>CAWCPR010000001.1:0-3054499 GCA_963797475.1 uncultured Chloroflexia bacterium
GTTCACCTACCGATATGGAAGGAGGCAAGAATGCGAACGAACCGGATGCTTGTTCTAATGGGTGGGTTGATCCTTATTCTTGGATCACGCCTCCCTTGGATGTCGGTCCCCGTTCTCTTTGGCGTTGAAGGGCCCACTTTCGAAGCCATTGAAATAGGCTGGGAAGATAATGGCTTGATCACTGGTGGCATCGGTCTCACCCTTCTTCTTGTTGGGATATTTTGGAGGGGAAGGATTGGGAAAAGATACTCAATTCCAGGCGCAATCCTGGCTGCCCTGGCCGTCTTCGTGGTTATTGGATGTTTCTATAGAATTCTTGAGATCGATCCTGGTGCTGGTTTCTTTGCGGCCACGGACGCAGGTATCTATGTGACACTCATCGGCGCTTTGCTGGCCTTAGCCGGCGCATTATATCGCATATCCGTAGATCGGGAGAGACAGGGCACAACATTACTTTCTAACGCGTAGGTTGGGTTTCGGGGATATCGGAGATTCTACTTTGGCGGGAAGCCTGGTCACCCCGAAACCCAACCTGTTGTTATAATTTGCTCAGACGCCCTTACCCGGTCGAGGCAGCCGCCGTCCTTCCCCGATCATCTGCATGGGTTTTGGAGTTTGCCGGAAAACGACTGCGATTATCCTGCACGTTGGAGGTTGATCAAGAGCTGCTTCACCCGTCGTTAGGACGGCGCAAACGAGAAGAAATGTTGGATTTCGAGGCATGGGAAGAAACGAACTTGCCAGCAGCCTGAATGCCCCGAAACCCAACCTACGCGCTATATAGTTCTGTGGATATTCTAAATCATCGTGATTCAGCTATGCCAGAACGGTTATGGAAATAGTCAGGTATTGCAATATATACGGCTTTGCCGTATAATAGGTTATGGAATTTATAGAGACCACTGCTTTTACCAAGTATGTCTACGAATATCTTTCCGAAGAGGAGTATTTGGGTTTGCAGATATTCTTGCTTCGGTACCCTGAAGCAGGCAAAATCGTCCCTGGCTCTGGCGGTGTTCGGAAAGTTCGTTGGTCAATATCGGGAAGGGGTAAAAGTGGCGGCGTCAGAGTGATTTACTACTTTAAACGTCAAGATGCAGAGATCTGGTTGTTGACAATTTATAGCAAAAGCGAAAAAGAAAACATCCCAGCTCATATTCTGCGTCAAATCGCAAAGGAGATCAAGAATGTCTGAGCGCGATATCGGTCAGGAGATACTTGAAGGGTTCCGGGAAATCAAAGCGCACAAGGCCGGGGAGAAAACTTTACGCACCCATAAGCTAAAGGAACCTGCTTCGCCGCAAATCATTCGCGCCCGGCTGCAATTGTCCCAGTCGGCTTTTGCGGCTTTGATGGGGGTCAGCTTGCGCACAGTGCAGGATTGGGAACAGGGACGGCGAAAACCAAGCGGCCCCGCGGCCGCGTTACTCAGGATTGCAGAGCAAAAACCTGAGGTCTTCAAGGAATTGTCGTAGCGCGTAGGTTGGGTTTCGAGGTACCAGAGATTCTACTTTGGCGGGAAGCCTGGTCACCCCGAAACCCAACCTGTTGTTATAATTTGCTCAGACGCCCTTACCCGGTCGAGGCAGCCGCCGTCCTCCCCGATCATCTTCATGGGATTTGGAGTTTGCCGGAAAACGACGGCGATTATGCCGTAGATTGGGGAGCGGAAGAGGGGTTCGGGAGGATGCTGGTTGCGGGGCCGGAATAAATGTTGGGTTTCGGGGCATTTAGGGTGCGGACAAAATCGTTTCTTCCCCTGCCCCAAAACCCAACCTACGCAATAGAGGAGGAGCTGTTATAAAACCAACGGATACTGCTAACCAATTTGATTACAAGACCCGTGATGAAAAGGGGAACTGGAAGCCGCCTATTCCAGCGAACTATTCCCCTCTGTTCGATTGGCCATTCAAGCCCCTGACCATTGTGAAATGGATTTTTAGTTATCCGGGCTACCTGTGGCCGTTAAACACCTTATGGCTCCTGTTGGGGCTTTTAACCCTGACATTTTTTCAGCCGGCCATCGCATCCTGTAAGAACCTGGAATTTGGTTGGATCGCCTTGATGTTTCTCAGAAACTTGATCATTATGCTCGTGGTCTACGGCGGCCTGCATCTGATATTTTACAAATATAAACTCAATGGGAATGAGGGTAAATACAATCCCAGATTTCAGGAAGAACGTAAAAAGAAGTTTTTGTTTAGCAGCCAACCTCTCGACAACGCCTTCCGCTGCCTGGTCTTTGGACTGCCCATCTGGACGGCTTATGAAGTCCTGTATGTGTGGGCTCTTGCCAATGGGCGGGTTCCGTTTATCACCTTCCAGAGCAGTCCTGTCTGGTTCGTGGCCTTATTTCTGCTGATCCCGTTAATACGGGAAACTCATTTTTACTTCACCCACCGCTTCATCCATTGGAAGCCTTTATATAAAACCATCCATTACATTCACCACTTGAATATCAATCCGGGACCCTGGTCGGGCCTGGCGATGCATCCCCTCGAGCACGTCATCTACTTTAGCGTTCCCCTGCTTCTCTTCCTTCTTCCGGCAAACCCCTGGCATATCTTTTTCCTCACCGTGCAGTTAGCGACCGGTCCGGCATCAGGTCATTTAGGCTTCCATGGACCATTTTGGAAAGGGAAAGTGGTCATGGGTGACTATTTCCATTATCTACACCACAAGCACTTTACCTGCAATTTCGGAGGTACTTTAACTGTTCCCTGGGACAAGTGGCTGGGTGTTTACTATACCGGAGTAGGTGATTACCGGCAGAGGAAGAACTTCGTTGCTCCCGAGGTAGATGCGAACTAAAGTGGTTGTACCCTAACCACTCATCGGTACAGCATCGGTTTCAGTTTATAGTTGAGCCAAAACCTTTGTGGAGGATCTATGAACGACCCATTGGAAGAGAACAAGAGAATCGTACGCGAATGGCATGACATCGCCCTTAACCAACGCAAGCCCGAAGAAGCGGTTGCCAAATATCTTGGACCGCACTACCGGCAGCACAATCCCGGCGCAGCCGATGGTCCCGAACCTTTTATTGGGTTTGTGAAACGGTTCGCGCAAACCTATCCAGATTTTCGCGTGGAATTAAAAAGGATCATCGCGGAAGGCAATTACGTGGTCCTGCATAGTCACTTGATCCCCAAACCCGGCGACCGCGGTACCGCGGTCGTGGATATCTTCCGTCTTGAAAACGGCAAGATCGTTGAACACTGGGATGTCGTGCAAGAAGTTCCCGAAACGCCCGCGAACAACAACACGATGTTTTAGCATGGAGAACTTTTTTGATGAACTCAGCGTCGCACAGGAAACTGGCGCTCTCGATGATGCCATGCACAAGAGAATATCTCGAAAGTATGGAATAGAATGGTTGGAGTAGTCCGTAGAATAAATGTTGGGTTTCGGGGCATTTAGGCTGCTGATAAAATCGTTTCTTCCCACACCCCGAAACCCAACCTACGCGCTTTCCAAAAAACACCATGCGCAGCAGGCGGCGGCTTGGAAAGCCGCCCTACTTGCTGAAAAGCCCGGTGCGGTAATCCCGCACACCGGGAGGTGTGCGGGGGCTGTCGGGAAACAGGTAGACCTACCGCGATGGAAGTAGGGCAGGATTCCATCCTGCCGACTTCCAGGAGAAGAGTAAACCAACGTCTGTCCCCATCTTTCCAAATCATTCCAATAGACACCATGCCCAGCAAACTTTACCGTTGGATTCTTAAGTTGTGTAGACCGCTTTTGTGCTATATTAATAAGACGAGTTAAAAAGCGTCACTATTAAGTGAGCTATTCACCGCTATCGGCCTGCTGTTGAGTACAAGGGAGTAATCGTTTGATGGCTGCCGGCTGAATTTCAACGGAAAAAGATTTACAGAGTTTACTCCCACGAATAATTATCGCTTTTCAATTTGGAACAGGCAAAGTTACGATTTTTGCTATGGGTATGAAACGCTTGAGAAATCTATTCTTCAATGCTGTTCAAGGAAATTCCAGAAAGAGATTCAGATGAGGAGTTGGTGATGGTGAGGTACAGGGCAATCAGGGTTATCTTGGTATTGATAGCGGCGGGCTTCGCGCCGCTCCATCCGGAGACTGCCGGCCGCGCCGGCCGCGAAAGCCTCCCCGTGGGAGCCGGTTTTCAGGCCGGGGAGGGCGGGGATGGCCTGGTAAGCCTGGGACCGCAATTCGACGTGGGGGTGCTGATGATCCCGGACTTCGTCAACCAGCGCGTGATGGCGTTCGAAGCTTTTTCCGGCAACCTGATGGAGGCCGATTACATCCCCAGCGATCCCGCCCACCTCGGCTCCCCCTATAACGTCATCCAGGGTCCGGGAGGTGATTCGTTCCTGGTCGCCGATACCATCGATGACGTGATCCTGGAATACAGTCTGAGCGGGGAATTCATAAGGGTGTTCGCGCCGGCCGGCGGCGCGGACATCAGCCAGCTTCTATCGCCGCTGGGCATGGCGCTGCGCCCCAACGGCAACCTGCTGGTCGTCTCTTATCACGATCCGAATGGTGGCTCGGTGGCGCAGTTCGACACCAACGGCAATTACCTGAATGATTTTATCGCGGCTGGCAGCGGCGGGTTGGCTGAGCCATCGGACATTCACGGCCGGCCCAACCAGGACTGGTTGGTTAGCGACAGAATGGGAGAGTCGATCCGCCGTTACGATTACGCCAGCGGGGCCTACCTGAGTGACCTGGTACATTACGAGGGCTCGACTTTCCGCCAGATCGCCAGCGCCGGCAACGGTAATGTGCTGGTGGCCAACGATGAGCAGCCCGGCCAGGGGAACATCCTGGAATTCCTGCCTAACGGGATTTACGCCGGCCAGTATGGCCCGCCGTTCGACCAATACGCCGGTGTGTACGAAATGTGGAACGGGGACCTGCTGGTCAGCGCCCCAACGGTAGGCGTTTATGTCGTCCACCGGGATGGCAGCCAGGCGGAAGAAAAGCTGGGCGGAGGTTATCCCGCCTATGTCGAGCAGGTGGACCTGACCATGGGCCTGGCGTTGAAAAAAACCGTCAGCCAGGAACCAGGCCTGTGCGCGACTAGCGACTCGATCGTCGTGCAGCCCGGCGCGACCGTCACTTACTGCTACCAGGCTACCAATACCGGCGAGCTGTTGTTCAACCTGCACAACCTGTCCGATTCGGACCTGGGGCAGATTTTCGTAAACAAGTCCCTCAAGGTTTACCCGGGTGATGTTGCGATCTTTTCCGCCACCACTACCATTACCGCCACAACCAGCAGCACCGCCACCTGGAGCGCCCACAACGTGGGTTCCAGTTTCTTCTTCACCCAGAAATCCAGCACCACGGTGACCGTCGCCGACCAGCTTGTGTACCTGCCGCTGCTGATTAAGTAGGGAGGGCTTACCGCTGTCATGATGAACGAGCGCATGCCTGGCGTGTCAGAAGAAGCGATTTTGTCAGCAGCCTGAATGCACCGCACTACCGGCAGCACAATCCCGGCGCAGCAGATGGTCCCGAACCTTTTAGGGGAAAATTTACCTGTGGGCCTGCTGGGATTCCTGGGCAAACAATATCTTCGAATCGCCTTCTACCTCCCCATCGGGCTGGCGCGCGGGTTGCTGGGAGCAGTCCGTCCGGCAGGGATCGAGGGGTTGTTTTCGCCAGGCTTATCCGCTTGTCCAGGTCCTCAAAGATATTCGGTGTATTCGCCAATTTATTTCAAGCAGTTCGCTGGACGGGGTTATAATAGGCCCGCATACTGCCGATCGAGCCGCAAGTGGGTTTAATCTTTGTTTATTGGTTTTCGAAAGAGGCGATCCGATGCCTGATCCAGAGGGCAGTGTCGCCGCCAATTTCCTCCCCAATAACCTGCCACTCCAACTCACCAGTTTCGTCGGGCGCGAGCGCGAGCTGGCCGAGGTCGCGCGCCTGCTGCTCACAACACGCCTGCTCACCCTGACCGGCGCCGGCGGCAGCGGCAAGACACGCCTGGCGCTGGAGGTCGCCTCCCAACTGCTGAAGGGCTTCCCGGGTGGCGCCTGGCTCGTTGAGCTGGCAGCGCTCTCCGACCCCGAGCTCGTCCCCCAGGTCACCGCCTCAACCTTCGGTGTGCGCGAGGCGCCTGGCCTTGACCTGACCGAGATGTTAGTCGATACGCTCAAGCCCAGGCATGTGCTGATCGTGCTCGACAACTGCGAGCACCTGATCGAGGCCTGCGCCCAGCTTGCCGAGAAGTTGCTGCGGGCCTGTCCCAGGCTACGCATTCTCGCAACCAGCCGCGAACCGCTCCGTATTGCCGGGGAGCTTATTTGGCTCGTGCCGGGCCTGTCCCTGCCCGATCTCGGGCAGCTGCGCCGGACCGAGAGCCTCCTGCGCTATGAGGCGGTTCAATTGTTCACCGAGCGGGCGAAGGCGGTCCTGCCCACATTTGAGGTTCGCGCGGATAACGCGGCCGCGCTTGCCCAGGTGTGTCGCAGGCTCGACGGTATGCCGCTCGCGATTGAGCTCGCCGCGGCGCGTGTACGGGTGCTCTCGGTGGAGCAGATTGCCAGCCGGCTGGATGATAGTCTCCGCCTGTTAGCCGGCGGCCACCGGACAGACCTGGAGCGACACCAGACGCTCAAGGCGACCTTAGACTGGAGCCTCGATCTCTTATCGGAGAGAGAGCGGAGATCCTTCCGGCGGCTGGCGGTCTTCGCCGGCGGGTTTTCCCTGGAGGCTGCAGAAGCGGTATGCGCCGGCGAGGGTATTGAACAAGATGAAGTTCTGGACCGATTGACTGCGTTAGTCGACCGGTCGCTCCTTATCGTAGACAAGCAGCCGGGCCGGGCGCCGCGCTACCGGCTGCTCGAACCCATCCGCCAGTACAGCGAAGAGAAGCTGCGGTCTTCCGGTGAGGAGGCCATTGTGCACAAGCGCCACAGGGACTGGTATCTGGCACTGGCCCTGGCGGCCGACGCGAAGCTACGTGGTCCCGAGCAAGTGGTTTGGGTGGACCGGCTGGAGACCGAGCATGATAACCTGCGAGCGGCGCTCGCCTGGAGCCAGCAAGAGCCGGAGGGGGTGGAGCCAGGGCTGCAGCTGGCCACCTCACTCTATTTATTCTGGCAGATGCGCGGCTATCTCAGCGAGGGGCGAAGATGGCTAGAGATTATGCTTTTCAGAGGCAGCCAGGCGCCGGCCGCGCTGCGGGCACGCGCGCTCAGCGCCGCAGGCTTGCTGGCCATCATTTCGGGCGACTTTGCGCAGGCCCGGGCTTTCTGGGAGCAGTCCCTCGCAATTTACCAGGATCAGGCTGATACCGGCCGGATTGGCTTGGTGCTCATGTATCTCGCCTATCTGGCCCAGCATGAGCGTGACTTTTCCCATGCGGCGAGCCTCGCCGGGCAAAGCTTGAGCTTACAGCGCGCTGCGGAGGACCCATGGGGCATCTCCGGTTCACTCTCCTGCCTGGCGGATATCGTCTTTATTCAAGGCGATGTCACCCGGGCATACACATTGCTGGAGGAAGCCGTCGCGTTAGCCCGGTCGGTGGGTAATTGGTGGAGTCTCGGCCGGAGGCTGGTGCGCCTGGGGCAGGTTGCCCAGGCGCAGGGTAACCTGGAGCGCGCCCAGGCGTCGATCCAGGAGGGCCTGGCCACCTGCAAGAAGGCTGGCGACTATTGGGGCGTTATCAAGGCGCTGGTCGGATCGGCCGGGGTAGCCGTCCACCGCAGCGAGCCGGAGCGAGCAGCCAGGCTGCTGGGCGCAGTGGAAACGCGGCGGAACACCATCGGCGCCATGCTAGAGGTTGTTGACCAATTGGAATATAGCCGCAACATTACCGCCGCGCAGGCCGCGCTCACCACGCAGCAATTCGCCCAAGCATGGGAACAGGGCCAGGCGATGTCGCTGGAAGATGCCATCACTTATGCCCAGGAGAAAGTGGAGCCCCTTCACAAGGGGCCAATCCCACCCGGTACCCCATCCCGGCCGCCTGCCCCGTTTGAATCCACCGGTTTGACCCTCCGCGAGATCGAAGTGTTACGGCTCATCGCCAGTGGCAAGAGCAACCAGCAGATCTCCGAAGAGCTCGTCCTGAGCATCCGCACGGTCGAACGGCATATCTCCAATATCTACGCGAAGATCGGCGTATATGGCAGCACCGCCAGAGCCGCCGCTACGGCTTACGCTTTCAGTCACGGCCTGGCGCAGGCCTGACGGTTCTCCCCTCCCTCCACCGGCTACGTGCCGGCCGCCAACCGAAACTACGTGTTTTGACCTCCCAAGATGGGTAGCCGCACGCATGACAGCGGCTGCCTTTTCGTCTATCCTGTCTATTGCCTGATGGCACGCTTAAAGGTGAATGGTCATCGCCTGTGATGAGATCGTTTTCTGATCCAAAGTGAAAAGAATGTCGTGGTTCGTGAGATTCTGTCAATTTAGGTGAAAGGAGATATTGTGATAGATACTCAAGTACAACCGAATGGAAGCAGAAAAAGAAAGGGGATAATAGCGCTTGCCGTACCTGTCCTGGTAGTGGTCCTGATCGTCGGGATGATTGGCTCAGCCTTGAATCCTGTCGTTGCAGCCGCTTCAACCAGCCCAGACTCGGTCGTCCACTGGAACATCATTGCAGTGAACACATCGATTACCATCGGAAAGCAAAGCATCCCGCAATCGCAGATGTATCTGGCGCGGGTACAGGCAGCGGTCTATAACGCCGTCGTAGCGATTGAGGGCCGCTACCAGCCGTACAAGTCGAGCCTGGCGCAGCGGCCGGGAGCCTCCGTCGATGCAGCCGTCGCGGCGGCCGCTCACGCCGTACTGGTTCACGACTTTCCGTCTCAGCAGGCGAATCTGGACGAAGAGTATGCCGCGGCTTTAGAGGGTATCCCTGACGGAGATGCGAAAAACGCCGGCATCCAGGTTGGCGAGGCGGCTGCCGGCGAGCTGTTGGCCCTGCGAGAAGGGGATGGCCTGGAAGCAGATATTGGGTTCGTGATGCCACAGCCCGCTCCTGGCGTCTGGCAGTTGCCCCCAGGTGTCGCTCCTCTCACGCCGTGGGTTTCACAGATGCGGCCGTACCTGATGGATAGCCCTGACCAGTTTCGCCCTGGCCCACCGCCTGAGCTGGACAGCCGCGCCTGGGCAAAGGAATATGAGGAGGTGCGGCTCATAGGCCGGAAAGATAGCGCATACCGGACCGCAGAGCAGACCGACATCGCCTTCTTCTGGACGATGAACGATATCTTGATGTACAACATCGCCTTCCAGAAAATTGCACTGGACCCGGAACGGGGATTGGATGCTGTCGAGGCGGCCCGGCTGTTTGCGATCGGCAACCTGGTCGGCGCCGATGCGTTGATCGCCTGCTTCGACGCCAAGTACCATTACCTCTTCTGGCGGCCTGTTTTTTCCATCCCAGGCGGGGAGACCGATGGCAACCCCGGCACAATTCCCGATCCAACCTGGCTGCCCCTGGTAGGTACGCCTCCCCATCCCGAATACCCGTCGGCGCACTCCTGCCATACAGCAGCCATGGCTGAGAGTTTAGCCACCTTCTTTGGAACACAACGCATCAATTTGGATTTAAACAGCACCGTGCCAGGCCTGATCCAGCCAACCCGCCACTACCAATCTAGGCGCGATCTGGTGCAGGAGATCATCGATGCGCGCGTATGGAGCGGCATCCACTACCGGGAATCGGATGTCAAAGGCACAATTCTGGGCCGCAAGGTGGCCCATTGGGCGTTGCGGCGCTATTTCTTACCAACACCAGCGAAAAGAGCAGAGTAAAGATAAGAAAGGAATGAATCTCATGGCAACAGACATAATTATTACCCTCGAGCGTCTGAACTGCTTTCGCGAGAGCGATCGAAGAGGGCATTCGGAACCCTATATCTGGCCAGTGTTGCTGCGGATCGACCGGGATACCCTGGCAACCCCGCCCGGCGTGGCTTCCAACCCCCCGCTGACTGGGAATGCACGCCAAGTGATCAAGAAGGATATGCGCGCTGGGCAGTCGGCGGATATATCCCCTGGGGTGGGGTTACTCCGCCTGCGGGTCGAAAACACTCAGGACCTCAACGGGCTTATTCTCGTCGTCGCACTTTTAGAAGAGGACGAAACCCCCAAAAAGGCGTTACAGGCCGGCTTCCTAGTATTCTTCAGCGAGCTGTGTGCAGCGGTTGGCGAAAATCTCTTTGCCTTGAAATTCGGGAGTGAGGAGGAAAAAGAGGCGATAAAAGCTGCCATCAAGGCTCGCGTCCAAAATAAAGTTGAGTCTACCATCGAAGATAACCTGACGGGCTGGCAAAAAGCCGAGGTCCTGTCCGGTCTTCTGAATATGGATGACTTTATTGACAGCGCTACTATCGATTTCTCCGATAACATCGTCCCGCAGTCCTTTTCGATGGCTTTTACACACGGTACGTCCGATGCTTACGAAATCCAGGGCAATCTCCAGCTGCGACCCGTACTCGTGGATCGCTGCCAGGCGGAAGTAAACGCGGTGAATGAAGCTCAAATCCTGGTCAATAGCGTTAATGCCGAAATTGCAGAGCTTCAGAAAGCGTTAAAAACGGCCCCCCCGAATGAAAAGCCCGGCATCCTTGACCTAATCCAGCAGCTGCGGGATGAGGATTTACCCATCGCCCAGGGCGAGCTCGATAAAGCCCGCACAGCCCTTTCTAATTGCCGTTCACGCGTCCCCCCGTTTTTTCCCGATACGGCGAATCCAGAGCCGGCTGAAGTGGTCCTGGTTTGAATGCATCGCGCCAGTTTATCGGTTACCACCGATCAAGTTTTATTAGGTCGTTCCGCCACGCTTAACTGGCGGGTGATCGGAGGAGATCGCTCAGCGCACCAGCCAGGCGGTCTTCGGCGATCCCAACGCGGCCGAACAGGTACCGCCCGGACGCAATCGCTTCTTCGACCCTGGCGTAGAGGCCAAATGGGCGCTCGAACGCTACTTCCTGCCAATTAAGGTCGATAGGTGACAGCCTGAGGATTCCGGGTTGGAGAGCCTGTCGTTACCCTATCAACGGTTCTTTAGAAATACGGATAATAATATACTCTTTTTGATAATATTTCAAAACAGAAAGGCGAAAAACTATGATCAGAAGAATTCAGTATTAATACTGCTCGCAGCCGTTTTGATCGCGGTGATGCCCGTCAAGGCTGGCGTAAACTCCGGGGAGCTATATGCTACGGATAACAATTCAATTCGAATATATGCGCCCGACGGAACGGTGCGTGTTTTTGCTTCCGGCGTGCTGCGCCCTCGCGGTTTAGCCTTCGATGGCTACGGGAATCTTTTCGTCGCTACGCTCGACACAGCAACTCTGTTTGATGACCTAGGACAGATTCTCAAATTCGCTCCGGATGGGACAGTCACGGTCTTCGCCACCGGCCTGGACTCCCCTTCAGGACTGGCCTTCGATGGGGCAGGGAATCTTTACGTCACCAGCAGCCATATTCGCATCGGGGGGAGCGGAAGAGTGACGAAAATCACGTCGAGTGGAACGGTGAGCACGTTCGCCGTATTGAACGGTAAATCTAATACGAATGTCCATCAGAATTTTAGCATTGCCTTTAACACAGGAAATAATGTCTTTGTGTCTGACAACCAACAGCAAGCGATCTTCATGAAAACATCAGATAGCCAACCCAACCCTCCTCCGAAAATCAGCACATTCGCCTCTCTTCCGCATCCCATTGGTCTGGCTTTTGACTCAGCGGGCAATTTATACGCGAGCGACCCAGGTCCAGTCGTTGATCCACCTACACCGGGGAACATCACTAAAATCGCCCCCGATGGAGTACAAACTCTCATCGCTACCGGACTGGGAGACCTGCGTGGCCTGGCTTTCGACTTCGATGGCAATCTTTTTGTAGCAGGTCACGGCGACAACGTAATCTACAAAATAACCCCTAATGGATCAGTGAGTATTTTCGCTACCGGGCTCGATATCCCGCAATATCTTGCTGTGAAGCCTTAGTTCTCTCCGCATAAAAGATGGAGCGGGTTCTAGTAGGCACACGGGCTGAGGTCTACCCAATGCATGCAGCCGACTATCTCTAGCGCCCGCTCAACTCCCGCTTCCGGCAGCTTTTGACACCCAGCGTTGGGCGCTCCATCCGTGCTCAACTCGATCCACCCATTCCGGTCGGTGCGCAGCATTGTGTAGCCTTGCAGCGCCTCCAGCGTCTCGGGCGAGGGCAGACCCGTACCCTCTCCGGAGGGTTCTGCAGCGCGTAGTTGGGTTTCGGGGTATCGGAGATCCTACTTTGGCGGAAAGCCTGGTCACCCCGAACCCAACCTGTTGTTATAATTAGCTCAGACGCCCTTACCCGGTCGAGGCAGCCGTCGTCCTCCCCGATCATCTGCATGGCCTTTGGAGTTTGCCGGAAAACGACTGCGATGATCCGGCACGTTGGAGGTTGATCAAGAGCTATTTCAACTGTCGTTGGCAGGGCGCAAATGCTGGTTGCAGGGCTGGATTAAAAGTTGGGTTTCGGGGCATGGGGAGAGGCGAGTTTGTCAGCAGTCTGAATGCCCCGAAACCCAACCTACGCGCTTTGTGGAGGATCTATGAACAACCCATTGGAAGAGAACAAGAGAATCGTACGCGAATGGCATGACATCGCCCTTAACCAACGCAAGCCCGAAGAAGCGGTTGCCAAATATCTTGGACCGCACTACCGGCAGCACAATCCCGGCGCAGCCGATGGTCCCGAACCTTTTATTGGGTTTGTGAAACGGTTCGCGCAAACCTATCCAGATTTTCGCCTGGAATCAAAAAGGATCATCGCGGAAGGCAATTACGTGGTCCTGCATAGTCACTTGATCCCCAAACCCGGCGACCGCGGTACGGCGGTCGTGGATAGCTTCCGTCTTGAAAATGGCAAGATCGTTGAACACTGGGATGTCGTGCAAGAAGTCCCCGAAACGCCAGCGAACAACAACACGATGTTTTAGCAATGACCGATTATTTGCAACCCGTCGTCATTCCACCAGACTCAGGCAAGGTATTGAACTTCTTAGGCGTTACGCACAAGCTTACGCGTCAGCATACTGGTGGTGCATATTACCTTTTTGAGTTTGAGCTCGATCCCGAAAGCGGAAACAGGCTTCATGTGCATCGTTACGAAGACGAAGTAGTTTATGTTTTGGAAGGTGCGATCCAGATCAGAGTGGGCAACGAAATACTACAGACTGTCGGTGGCGGTGTGGCGCACTTACCAAAGAGTATTCCCCATGCGCTCTACAATCCCTTGAAGACACCATCAAGATATTTGACGATAGCAATACCTGGCGGCATGGAGAACTTTTTTGATGAACTCGGCGTCGCACAGGAAACCGGCACTCTCGATGATGCCATGCACAAGAGAATATCTCGAAAGTATGGAATAGAATGGTTGGAGTAGTCCGTAGAATAAATGTTGGGTTTCGGGGCATGGAAAGAAACGATTTTGTCAGCAGTCTGAATGCCCCGAGACCCAACCTACGCGCTCTGCGCGTTTTTCAGGTATTTCTCTAGATCAACCACTGACAAGGTAGCGAGCGTTGATGGAAAATAGATACTCACCGTAAGCGGTGTCAGGAGGTGAAGGTGGGTCGTGAATCCAGCTATTTCACGCTGAGCCTGGAGTCACTCAGGGCCCTGGGGAGCTGGGCTGCGGACTGCGCTGAAAGGGCGCTGCCGATCTATGAGGCTTTTACTGATTCAGACTCACGGCCTCGCGCCGCGATTGAAGGCATCCGGGTGTTTGCCGCTGGAGGAAAACGCACGGCTCAGTTGCGTTCTCTTGCCTTGTCGGCGTTTTCCGCGGCACGCGAGGCAGGCGATCCCGCTGCTGCTGCAGCCGCTCGCGCCGCCGGCCTGGCTGCGTCGAGCGCTTACACACATCCCTTGGCAGATGTCCACCAAACAAAGCACGTTCTCGGTCCCGCGGCCTATGCTGCACTGGCGCTTGAGCTGGACCACGGCGGCGATCCAAACATCGCTGATGGCGAGATTCGCTGGGCACTCGAACACGTCACCTCTGAAGTGGGCGAAGTCTTGCTGCAGATGCCCGCACGTCAAGCGGGAAACAGCCGCTTGGACAAGATCCTGTATAATCTGGACGCGGGCATCCGCAGCCGGACCCTGCCGCCAGACTCCTGACATCAAAACCGAAAGCGACAACGCTTCGAGTTGCGGGTCATTTTAAGCGCTGGAGCGATTTGGAGTTTGCTGGAAAACGACTGCGATGATCCGGCGCGTGGGAGGTGGATCGAGAGCTGCTTCACCCGTCGTTGGCAGGGCGCAAAAAAGATTCCATCCAGTGATTCGCGCCGGCTGAAAGAGGAGCGAGCGGTCTGGCAGCTTTGTCAGCAGGCTGAATGCCCCGAAACCCAACCTACGCGCTCGAAGAACTCTGTTCCGTTAGAAAAACCAGATGGCACATAACACAGCGTGCGCCCGACAGGTGGGATTCGCATTTATCACAAGGAAATCATATGGCACTTGAGTGGATATATTCTTTGGAAAACGTAGACTGGGAAGAACTCTACCGAAAACTTGGCTTCAAACGTATGGCAACCGCAATGGTAATATTTAAGAACCAGGCTCAGGCTCTTGAGAATGGATTACTTGTTAATGAACCATAATCTATCTGATTCAATTAAAAACTCCCAACAAAGCGTGCAAATAACGCCGGAGATTCTGCGGCATTTTCAGGCTTTTCTCTGGCTTCGAGTTTTCCCTGCTTCCAAACAGAGTCAGCGTCCCGCCCCGCCGCCGGTTACGCCAGCCGTCAGGCGGACCACGCATTATGATGAAGCGTTTGCAACACGCCTCAAACCGAGTGCGGAGTTGTGGTCGATTCTCGAAGTGGTGTGTCACTTATACGATGAAGAGCGCGAAGATTTTCGAGAACACCTGGATTTCATTCTTCACCGCCAAAATGAAGAATGGCATCGGATTGACACCCAAGGTTGGGTAACACAACGAAAATATAACCAGCAGAACTTCACCGAAATGCAGTAAAAAATTCTTTGTCGAACGTGAAAAATCATTTGGTTGAGCGTAACCTTAATCTCACTGAAAAGATTCCCCCTTGCTTTTGTGTACATCTGTGCATATAATGTAAATAGTGAATTATCAATGGGATCCAAACAAAGCGCGAGCTAATCAACAAAAGCATGGAATCTCCTTCGCCGATGCAGTAACCGTCTTCTCCGACGAAAGATCGCTTACCATCGAAGATGATGATCCCAGAGAACGACGCTTTTTAACATTAGGCAAGGATGCACTTGGCAGAGTCTTAGTCGTGGTTTACACCTATAGAGGAGACAAAATTCGGATTATTTCGGCCAGAAAAGCGACGGCAAATGAGCGGAAGCAATATGAGGAATAAGAGAATGAAAGCTGAATACGACTTCACAAGGGGCAAACGAGGTGCGATCGAGCCGGCGCTGCCAGGCAAAACTCGCATCACGATCCGCCTGGATAACGAGGTGCTGGACTGGTTCCGCGCCGAAGTGGAGGCAGCGGGCGGCGGGAATTATCAAACCTTGATCAACGACGCCCTGCGAGAATATATGCAACACCGGAAAGAACCCTTGGAAGAAACCCTGCGGCGGGTGGTGCGGGAAGAGCTAAGCAGCCTGAGGATGGAGTGAATTGTCGCAATCCGCATTTGCGGCTTTGATGGGGGTCAGCCTGCGCACCGTGCAAGATTGGGAACAGGGACGGCGGAAGCCAAGCGGCCCTGCGGCCGCGTTACTCAGGATTGCAGAGCAAAAGCCTGAAGTCTTCAGGGAACTGTCGTAAGAATTGATGACGACCGGGTACATTGGCAAATCCTTGGCGATGGATATGCAATGGAATGGCCCAACCTGGATGAACCTATCGGCAGTGAACAACATGGATAATGATCTCCAATTCCTCATTCATTTCTTCAATGAAAAAGAATACCTTTTCAAGACGATCACGATGGCAGGGATGTCCCAGGTGGACGAAATTTGCAATAAGATTTCATCCCAAAAAGGGTGGTATTGGCCAAGATTCGCACAAAGCGAACGCCATGATTATCTGAAGAGGAGACTATTCGTCGAGAAAGAATTGTACGAAGGCTACACTCAAGAATACGGGAGCTTGAAGGAAAAGATCCCTGTGTACTTTTATCTTTATCCCAACATTACAAAGCAGAAGGCCATAGAATTGGGATGGCAAAGAATGAGACAAGGGGAAATAGAGCCCCAAATATTGATGGTGAAGATACAGGACATCGAAGAACCAAAGAACATAACATTTACCTTGAACGACAGCCACACTGCATATTGGAAAAAGGCAATGGAATCCGGAATAAACTGCCGGGGGGATGGAAATGGCCCGGTTGTTTTACCAGACCATAACAAGGTCTTCCCATTCTCGATGATAGAAGAAATCCATCAAAAATATAAGGCGCAACAGATCAACTACGAAATACAGATCTGGGATTATGAGCTGCTTGAGAAGATACAGTATACGATTTTAGGGGAAAGGGTTGGGCGCGTTTAGCGCCCCACGCGGACCGCTGGCCGAAGTCCAGGGGCGGACGAAAAGAGATTCATTAAAATCGGAGTTGAAAAATATGTTACGTTGTACCCCATTTCTTTTATTTGACGGTAACTGTGCAGAGGCAATGACCTTTTACCACCAGTGTCTTGGCGGAGATTTCACCTTAACTAAGCTTGGTGACACTCCTATGAAAGATCTGTTTCCAAAAGAAAAACACAACAGGATTATCAATGCTCACCTGGTTAATGGCAATATAGAAATTTCTGCCACAGATTGGATGGCATCCCCATCATTTGATCCAATACAAGGGAATACATTTGCCATATTTGTCATCGGTGGAAGATACGAGGAACTGAAAACAGTATTTGACAAACTAGCAGAAGGAGCAGAAAAAGAGAGATTTCAGGAGCTGCATGACATGCCATTCGGAATCTATGGACAGTTTTATGATAAGTATGGTGTTCAGTGGATCTTTAAAGGAGATAAGAAAGAATAAATAACCAGTCGAAATGTTTATATAAAAATTCACAAATAGCGCGATAATCATGCAGATGAAGTCTCACGATTGGCAACAATCCTCGATGAATTACAGGATCCTTGAAGACGATGAACGAAGAAACCAATTTTGAAGAGTTGGCGCCCTGGTTGGTAGTCCTCATCACATTGGCTGGGGGTTTTCTGCGGATTATACTGATCGGTACTAAAGGGATGTGGCTGGATGAAACGTTCAGCGTATGGCTGGCCAACCAAAGTGTTGGCGATATGCTGCAATGGGTCGTCAAGATCGACCAGCACCCACCCCTTTTTTATCTCCTGCTCCATTACTGGGTAGCACTCAATGGAGACATGCCTTATTCTGTCCGTCTGCTTTCTGCGATATTCGGCGCAGGCACGATCCCGATCATTTACCTGATCGGCAAACGCATATCTGGCTCGGTGGTGGGAGTGGCGGCAGCAGTGTTTCTGGCTTTTTCGCCCTTCAACGTCTACTACGCCCAGGAAGCGCGCATGTACACCTTTCTGATGTTCAATGCAGCCATGGCGATCTATGCATTGGTCAGACTGCTGACGGATTCGCGCTCCGTCAGGCCCATCGGCAGCCAATTTCGGGAATATCTGCGTGCCTGGCGTACATCTGGGCCGGTCGATCCAGACCCCAAAGATGGTTTCGTCTATAAGGTTGAGCCCCCTCGGACCGGATGGAGCGCCTGGGTCTACCGCCATCGTTGGTCGCCCATCCAGACCATTGAGACTGACCTAGCCTGGGTTGCATTTATTGGTTTCTCGGCTGCCACCCTGCTCAGCCACAACACGGCTGTCTTTTTCCCTCTGGCCGCCAATATCTTCGTCTTTGGCCTGATGCTTTTTCAAAGGAGTAAGAAATCAGATGCTCAACCCGCCTTGCAGGCTCCCTCTCTGGCGAACTGGGTGAAGGCTCAGATTGGTATCCTCATCCTATGGAGTCCGTGGATATTTGCCTTTGTCAAGCAAGCCAGCCGGGTCTACCAGGAGTTTTGGATTCCGAAACCCACCTGGGAAATCATTTCTCAGACGCTTCGATCCTTATTGGATGCATCTGCGCCAGGTCAGGCCAGCCAGGTCATAATGATGTGTATCCTGTGCGCTGTGCTTTGTTTGGGGCTGGTATATTACCGGAAAAAACTTTCCATCTTCTTATTTCTGGCTGCCCTGTTCGCCGTCCCATTCCTGGGTGAGCTAATCGTGAGCATCCGCCGGCCTATTTTTTTTGACCGAACCTTGATCTGGATAACGATCCCAATGTTCCTGTTGTTGGCGGCTGGAATCGCTCAATTAAGATTTCGTCTGCTTATGGTCATCATCCTGGGGGTTTTAGCTACAAACTACCTGTTCTCTAGCGGCGATTATTTAAGGTTCTATCAAAAAGAGGATTGGTACACTGCTGCCGGTTATGTCGCAAATTTCGCTCAAAAAGATGATTTGGTCCTTTTCAACTCCAACTTTGTGGAAATCCCGTTCGAATATTATTTTAAACCATTTGAAAACCAGTATTCTATCCAGGTAGAGAAATGTGGAGTTCCTCTGGATCTGTTCGATAGTGGTATCTTGGAACCCAAGATGACGACTGACGATATACCTGGGTTAATTTCATTGGTGAGCGGGCACGACAGAGTCTGGCTGGTTTACAGCCATGACTCGTATACGGATCCAACAGGGCTGGTCCCGCAAACGCTTGCATCGAAGATGAAATTACTCCGGAAGCGCGATTTTTATGGGGGTCAGGTTCAATTATATGGAACTCCCTGAGCCTGGGATGCTGCCCAACCGCGCGTACACCTGGGTTGAGGTGAAATCAGATAATAAAAGAGCGAGAGCAATATATGATCCAGTTCGTTCCCATGTTGATCGGAATACCCTTGATAGGATTTTGGTTGTGGATGTTCGTCGACCTATCCAATAACGAATACCTGTCCAAAGAGTCGAAGAATAACTGGTTTTTAGCCTTTGTTTTCCTGAACATCTTCGCTGCGTTCTGGTATTACATGGTTGAGTATAGACCCAGAAATAGGTAATCCACCCAGGCAGCCAGGGCTGGTTTCCGTCGTGCCGCCCTCATGGCGGGGGCTGGAGCCCGCGGTTAAGTTGGTAGGGCAGGATTCTTTCCTACCGCCCCCGGGCGAGGAATAAGCCGGCGAGCGTCCTCACCTTCCCAGTCATCCTGGTAGATGGCAAGACCTCCGGCCGGCGGCTAAGAAAGCCGCCCTACTGGTTTCGCGCTGAAGCAGGTAGGGCAGGATTCCATCCTGCCGCCCCCAAACTTTGGCTGCGGCACGGGCCTGCTTAAATGCGAATTTGCGATCGAAGGGCGGCAGATCACCGCCATCGACCCGTCCGTCGCCTTGATTGGCCATTACTAAAAGACGGCCGGGTTCGTAGTTTCGGAGGTTAACCATGTTTGATTGGCAGCGCTTGTTTTACGATGCACTAATTTTCGGTCTTGTGTTGTCTCTCGTTCTTACCCTCTTCTCGGCCATCAGCGGGGCCGTTGCACTCGACATGTTCGTCGACAACTATCCTCCTGCCATCCAGCAGAAGTACGGCCCAATGTCTCCTCGCGCTGCTCGCCTGCGCCCCTTTATCGCGGCTCTGTTGTTCATAACGACCCTGTTAATCCCCCTGGTCGGTCTTTTCACTTTGCGGGGCGGGATCGATCCCGTTCCTTTTTTGCCTGCTTTCGTATTCTCGGGGGTCACATTGCTGGTGTTCAACCTGTTCGATCTGCTTATCCTCGACTGGCTTTTCTTCTGCACAATCCAGCCGCGTTCGATGGTTCTTCGCGGCACCGAAGGCATGCCAGCCTATCGCGATTACCGCTTCCATTTCATCGGGTTTCTAAAGGGTCTGGGATTCAGCGCCGGCGGCGGTTTGCTCGTAGCAATTCTCTGGATTGTCATACAATGGCTATCCAGGTAGCCAGGTCCGGAGCATTCCTGCGCGGCTGCCTGCTGGTCTTCAGCCTCCTGCTGTGCGCCTGTAACGCCGGGAAGGACGCTTTCGACCAGCAGATTCCCCTGGTTCCCGTCGAGTACGCGGCATCGGTCCGAGGCGCAGTCAAAGATCTCGTTGGCACTGGGTAGGGTGCGTCCGCGACGCACCACACTACTAAGATGGCGCGTTATCAACGCACCCTACGAGCTGCCTCTCTGGCGGATTACTTTTTGCGTTCCACTCCAGGACGATCATATGGGAGTGAAGTACACTCCCTGAAGGTGGTCATCCCATCCAGCGTCGCCAGAATGTCCTTGAGATTATCTTCAATGTTTGTCTTGTTCATCTCGTAGAAAAAGCCCAGCACTTCATAGGTCGTGTACACCCGCAGCCAGAACAAGGTCATCAGCAAGCGGTTGCGCAAGTCATAGCGATGTTTCCTCCCTGCCCGTACCGCTCGTTGGCGCGGTGTGCTCTTCCGCCGCGTGACGGTGAGATTGGCTATCCGTTCGCCATGTGTGACAGCAAATTCAGCATACAATTGATCGAACGCTTCCAAGGTCATGCCGATAAGACTGGATGCTGCTTGTGGACGGTGGGAGAGTTTTTCGTAGGTCACCATGTCGTCAAGTTTACTCGAGGTTAGCCCGGTTGTCTAACCACACCACAAGTCTATTAATTATACAGCAGCCCAGTTGACCTTTCAATTCAGGCAAGCTTTCCTGTTTGCTCGATCTAATTCAGAGAGATTCGCCAGTCCAGCTTATGCCTTGCATAATTTTTAGTTGTCGGGTGGGGTATTAGGCGCGATAATTCTTACACCAACCATCAAGCAAAAACCGGGTGAATAATTTTAGGGGCATTTATGTCTGAGGTTTTACTGCCATCGAACATCGCTGCCAGGATCAAAACCAAAACTCCAGCCTCAATCCCCCTTAGATTATTCCCATTTTTAAGGTCATGGAGACAGCAATGATAAGAAAAATAACAATTACCCTTTGGGTGCTCTCAAGCCTGTTGATGAGTGGGGCCGCGCCAATCGCAAACCAGGCTCAAGGGACGCCATTTTGGAGTACAGCCATCTGGACACAGCCTGCGTTCGTGACCGGTTATGGCCTCATTCATCCGGATATCGACGCGACCGGAGTTCATATGGTCGCCGTCAACTGGTACAGCGATAATAGGGCGGATAACGCCAAATATATCGTATATAGCAGTTTTGCCGGTGGAGCGTGGGGGGCGCCGTCCATCCTGGCGAACAATGCCATCTACAACACCAGCTTCGTTCAAGATCCACCGCGTGACACCTTCCCGGTGATCAGCGCAGACGGCGAGACAATCGCTTACCTGGGATATAACGCCGTGGACAACTATTACGGTCTCTATATCATTGATAAGACCGGCGGGGTATGGGGAACGCCCTATTCACCCTCCAGCGTGGACAGGTGCCTGGACAACGATCTGGAGATCAGCGGCGACGGGGATACGATCACTTACAGCAACTGCCCAAGCTTGTTCGGGATCATGCGAGTTTATGTAACTCGCCGGGTAGCAGGCGTATGGCAGACCCAGGTGACGGTATCTTCAGCCGGCGCACAGGCATCCATCTCAGCGGACGGGAAAAAGATCGTTTATCAGAACAACGACAAGATCGAATTCACCGAATATCTGCCAGGTGGGACCTGGTCAGTTCCTCTCGTCCTTACCTACGGTTACTTCCCCGGTTATCTTTACTATTTTTACCTGCCAAAAATCAGCCCGGACGGCAATGCCATTTTCTTCTGGCGCTATCAGCTCGAACCTGGTGGAAGTGGAAACGTCGTAACCGGCAAGGACCTGTACACGGTGCGCCGGTTTGGCAATACCTGGAGCCGCCCAGGGAAGATCAACGGCAGCGCGATCGTGCCCGACCTGATCACAGAGAGCCGGGCGGCAGTTAATCAGGCGGGAACGCGGGTAGTCTACTCCCGTTCAATATGGGGCGACCCGTTTACCGGGTCGCTCCTGGAGCTTACCGAATTCAGCGGCGGCTTATGGAGCCAGCCAGTCGTTTTGACCGTTCCCTGGGAAGCAGATTATGCGCGAATGGCTCCCGATGGCAAGACGATTATCTTCGTCCATACGAATAATTCTAATGGCGGCGTCGCCTCGATTTCTACGACGGAGAACACAGCCAGCTACGCTTATACTTCCGCCAATGCGCTTATTCATACCTCTGGAGGCTCCCTGGTTTCCACTGTAGATGAAACGACCACGACCTTTGGCAGCGGTTCATTCAACCAGGACTCTCAGGTCAGGCACACCCTGGTCCCCGGCGAGAGTTTGCCAGGGATGGGGAATCTTGCAGGAATTGGACGAGGGTTCGACCTGAGTGCAAGCAATGCCTCTACTGGTATGCCTATCCAGGTGGATCATGACCATCCCTTCTCAATCACGGTCCATTACGCCGGCCAGCATGGGGCTGCGATCAAATCAACCTTACAGTTATATGCCTGGCACCCCGATACATATGAGTGGGTACCCGTAACAAGCGTTTTAGATCAGAACAACAAGACCGTCAGCACCAGCTCAGCGAATCTTTTGACGCTGTACGCGGTGATGGGACAGACGAATACCATCTATCTACCCGTATTAACGAGGTAAAAGCAGTAGGTAGGGTGCGTCCGCGACGCACCAAACCACCAGGATGGTGCGTTACCAACGCACCCTACGAGCTCGGCTGCTGTGCGCCTGTAACGCCGGGAAGGACGCTTTCGACCAGCAGATTCCCTGGTTCCCGTCGAGTAGGTAGGGTGCGTCCGCGACGCACCAAACCACCAGGATGGTGCGTTACCAACGCACCCTACGAGCTCGGCTGCTGTGCGCCTGTAACGCCGGGAAGGACGCTTTCGACCAGCAGATTCCCCTGGTTCCCGTCGAGTACGCGGCATCGGTCCGAGGCGCAGTGCCGTGGCGGGCGCCGCTCCACGTCCAGGACAGCCGCTTGCAGTTGGCCGAGTTTGACGAGGCGGGCCAACGACAGATGCGATCCTATGCTGAGGCGGTGTTTCCGACGGACGTCCTGATCGTTTACTCGGAAGCCGCTCAGAGTGTGGTGGTATTCCTACGGCGCTCACCGCATGGGGGCTGCCTGCTTACCTGGGACGCCGAGCAATCCTTGATCGTCGATCCTTGCTTTGGGTCAAAGTTCGACCTGGCCGGCGCGTACAAATCCGGTCCTGCCCAGAGGAGCCTGGACAGGCTGCCTGCCTCAATTCGTGAGGGGATGGTGTGGGTGGGCTCCCAGGTGATCTACGGAGAACCCCATCCTTGACCGAATCACGGAATCGAGTGGTTGGATTGACCCTCACTCGCTCCCAACCATCGCCTTCTTGCTCCTGGGCCGCATCCCGCTCAAAGAAGGGCTGCGTTTGAAGCCCATTCGCCCGGGGGTCGGGCTGCTGTGCCGGCTGCTGGGCCTCGCCGCCCCGCTGTGCGAAGAGCCGCTATTCCGGGGCGTCTTTCAGGGGACTTATGAAAAGCGTCGCCCGGCCTTCTTCGCCATTTCCATCCCGGCGCTGATGGCTGCCCTGTCCAACTTCCAACTCTCAGGGCTGGCAGGGGTGCCGGCCCTGCTCTCTTTTACCCGCTAAGAAGCGACGGGCTGCTATGGCTTTCGATAATTTTGCCCGACTGTGATGGCGACATTCCCCTTCTTGTGGCCTTTATCCACGTAGCGGTGGGCCTCCACAATTTGTTCGAACGGATAGCAGCGGTCGATGACCGGCCGGATCGCGCCCGCCTCAATAAGCTCCTTGAGGAAGATCAGGTCCCTGGGTTCCGGCGGCGGCCCGCCCCCGACGGTTTTCACGCCGCCGGTCAACCCCGTCCAGAGCATTCGCAAACTGATCCCCGGCGAGGAAACCGCCTGGAGATAAGTCCCGCCGCGCTTCAGCGCTCGAATGGAGCCTGAATAGGGAGCCTTTCCGACCGCGTCAAAAACCACGTCGTAGGTCTGGCCGTTCTTTGTAAAATCTTCGCGGGTGTAATCGATGACCTGATCGGCTCCCAGGGATCTCACCAGCCCCAAATTCGCGCTGCTGCATACCCCGGTAACTTGCGCGCCGAAGGTTTTGGCAAGCTGCACTGCAAATGTGCCTACGCTCCCCGAAGCGCCGTAGATCAGAATTTTCTGGCCCGGCTGGATCTTGGCGGCCCGAAGAAAATACAAGGCCGTCCGACCTCCGAGCGGAATGGCAGCGGCTTCCTCAAAGGTCGAATTTGCAGGCATTGCAGCCAATAACCCATCTTCAGGCAGGCATTTGTATTCGACGTAAGCGCCATAACCGTGCTCGAAAGTGGATGCAAATACCGGGTCGCCTGGCTTAAAGCGTGTCACCGCTTTGCCGGTCGCTTCAATCTCGCCGGCGAGCTCCATCCCCAAAATCTCTTTTTTGGGTTTACGAATGCCCAGCGCAATGCGAGCGGGAAGCCAGTAAGTGGGCGGGACGATGAAACCGCGCATCCTGGAGTCGGCCACGGTTACGGTGGTCGCCGCTACTTTTACGAGCACTTCATTGTCCCTGGGCGCAGGTTTTTCGATCTCGCGGAATTCAAGGACTTCGGGTGGGCCATATTTTTCGTAAATAACTGCTTTCATGATTTTCTCCTGATCAATAAAGTTGAAGGTTTGGACTGCTTCTAGCGCCCGTCTGCCGGCCCGGACTCGCTGCCGGCGTCGAAAGAAAACACTTCTTCCAGCGGCACGTCGAACACCTGCGCAATGCGAAAAGCCAGCTCCAGGGAAGGGGAATACTTTTCTTGCTCCATGGCGATAATGGTTTGACGGGTCACCCCTACCTTTTCGGCCAGCTGCTGCTGGGTCATTTCGTCGTTGAAGAAACGCAGTTTCCGAATGTTATTCCTGATCCGGCTTTTGCCCATATCAGAACCCCCTTCGATAAAGGACCAGCCGGGATACGTCGCCGGTTACCTGGGCCAGGACGCCAAAGAAGATGAGCAGGGTGAACATCACCAGCGGCGGCTGGCCCAGGACAAAGGTCAGCATGGCGAGAAAAGCCCCGATGGAGGAAATAAGGTAAGTGATCTTCGTGCCTCTCAAATCGATGGATTGGTCTCGCTCGTCGGCAAAATCCTCGATCTTTGGATCTTTTTCGCCTGTTTTTATGGCTTGGACGATGGCGGAGAGGATATGGGTGAGGATGGTGGCGAATATCGTTACGACGACTGCCAGCACGATGACAATCCCCCACAGGCGAAATACATTGGTCGAGTTGAAGCTTCCACTCAGCACCATGTGGAACACCCGCAGTAAAAAGAATCCCAGGATCAGGCTGAAGTTAACCAACGATACGGTAATGTTTTTTTGTTGAAAGGACATGCTGTTCTCACCTTGTCTGCTAATTTTTACTATTAGTAATCTATATCTGACACATTGTAATATAAAACAAACATAATGTCAAGAGTTTTTTACATTGGACAATCAATTTTGGGGGATAATTCTTCGATCCAAATCCGCGCTGGAGGATATAATGGGCTTATCGTCTTGAAGGAGGGTTGGCGATGTTGAATGAAGCCATAACGCTTGAAAACGGCTGCGCCGGCGACCCGGCCGCGGAAAGACGGCTGCAGCGCGGCGAGGTCTGGTGGGCGCACATCGACCAGGTGCGCCCGGTGGTGATCCTGTCGCAAGACGAAACCTGCGAGCTGCGGGCGATGGTGATCGTCGCTCCGGCGGACAGCGATATCCGCGGCATTGCCGTCGAGGTGAATGTCGGCGCTGAGGCGGGGCTGCCGGACCCGGGCGTCCTGCGAGTCGCGCTGCCGCAGCCGGGCCACATCCTTTGCAACTGGCTGGTCAGCCTGCGTCCGGTCGACCTGATCGAGCGAACGGGAGTCCTGACCGCCGCGCAGCTCGCCCACCTGGAATACGTCTTGCGGCTGGGCGGGCTGGCCTAACGATCAAATCGGCCGGCCGTCATCAAGGCCGTTGGGTCTTGGGCCGCATGATATGCGGCGCATACCATGCGCGATGGGTCGAAAGCGACTTAGACGAATCTCAAGAAACCAGCATACTTCCGCCTCCCAACCGCAGCTCCTGTTGGCCGGTCTGGCCTACGGCGAGTCGCCGCGCTGGCACGTAGGCCGGCTGTGGTTCGCCAACTGGGGCGCGCAAGAGATTGCAGCGCTGGGTCTGGATGGCCAGAGCGAAGTCATCGCCAGGGTCGCGACCAGCCTTCCGATTTCCATCGACTGGCTGCCGGACGGCCCTCTGCTGGTCGTCTCGGGACCTGAATCGCTGCTCCTGCGCATGGGCGCGGACGGATCCCTGCACACTCATGCAGACCTGAGCGGCCTTGCAAGCGGTTTAAACGAGATCGTTGTGGATGGCCGCGGGAACGTTTACGTAAACAGCCCCGGTTTCGACCTGATGGCGGGGGAAAAATTCGTCCCAGGAACCATCCTCCTGGTCACGCCGGACGGCTCCGCCCGCCAGGCTGCGGATGGCATCGCCTTCCCGAACGGCATGGCTGTGACGCCCGACAATTCAACCCTGATCGTCGCCGAGTCCTACGCCAGCCGGCTGACCGCCTTCGACATCGCCGCGGATGGGAGTCTCTCCAACCGGCGGGCCTGGGCCGAGCTTGGCGACGGCGCTCCGGACGGGATCTGCCTGGACGCCGAAAACGCCATCTGGTACGCCGACGTCCCAAACCAGCGCTGCGTGCACGTCCGCCAGGGCGGCAAAGTTTTGCAGACGGTCCAGCTTGACCGGGGCTGCTTCGCCTGCATGCTCGGCGGCGCGGACCGGCGAACGCTGTTCATGCTGGCGGCCGAATGGGGCGGTACGGCAAGAATGGCGGACGGACCTCGGACGGGCCAGATCCTGACCCTGCAGACCGGCGTCCCCGGAGCCGGTTGGCCATAAGCAGTCCGCGCAAATTATCTACGAAATCGATCGATCAGGCTGTTTCCGAGAGTTTGCTGGCAGCCTTCCCGGATGCGCTGCGGAAAAAGTGTTTGGCGCTACGGAAGTTGGGCGCCTGTGATCAACGTCGCCTTGTTCTCTTTGTATCACCTGTGGACGCCGTGGATGTCCTTACTTCTCTTCCCGTCTATTCAACGGGTTCTGCTACGAAGATTGGGATCACGCGATCGGTTTTGGCCTGGTACTCCTGATAGGAAGGGTATGCTTCCACCAAGATATTCCAGAGTCGTTCTCTCTCGCCTGAATCGACTACCTCGCGAACTCGCATTGCAAATACTTCACGCTTGTCGCGAATTTCGACATTGGGATCCGCCTTCAAATTATGGTACCAGAGCGGATGCTTTGGCGCCCCACCTTGAGATGCTACGAGGATATAATTGTTCCCGTCCACCACTCTCATTAATGGGGTCTTACGAACAGCCCCTGTCTTCCGCCCGCGGTGTGTCACAATGATGACCGGCAGACCCGTGTCCCTCAATGTTAAACCTGCGGTACCCCCGCTTCCTTCATAAAGTTCAACTTGCTCTGCCACCCATTGTCGCGGACTGGGTATATATTCGCTCACAGTAACCTCCTTCACAACATCATCTAATTTCAATAAGTGTCGGGCGCTTGTGGCGCACCACGCATTATGATGGAGAGTTGCGGCTACGCCGCAATCTCCAGAGATTCATCATAATAGATTTATGCCAAAAATGATATACTTTGTACGCATAAAACTCACACAATTTTAGCATACTGTCAAAGAACCAATCGAATAAATTTTCGCAGGTGTTGCTGGGGAGGGAACCATGGGTAACATCTTTCATCGGACGAAGAGTCAAAATATCTTCCGGTTGGCGTTGATCCTGTCGTTTGTCCTGCTGTCGCTGGGGAACCCGCCTCCAGCTTATGCGGAGGGCTTTGTGGTTAGCGACTGCGGCGACAGCGGACTGAACACCCAGCTCCGGTTTGCGCTCGAGTTGTCGCGAGAGCGGGACTTCCTCGACATCACCTTTACCTGCACAGGCCCAATTGTGCTTACACAAGGCTCGCTTCTCCCCGTTTACCTGAACGTCACCATCGACGGCGGCAATAACATCGTCTTGAGCGGCAACGAAGCGGGACCCCTGTTTGGTATCGAGTTCGGGGGCTCCCTGACACTCAAGAACATCACCCTCACCCACGGCTACGCGGACACCGACGGCGGCGCAATCATTAACGACGGCACGCTCAATATCATCAACAGCAAATTCCTGGACAATGGCGCCAGCCAGAATGGCAACGGCGGTGTGATCGTATCCTTTGGCGAGTTGAATATCACCAACAGCGAGTTCCACCACAACCGGGCGGCGAACGGCGGCGCGCTGTACCTTAGCGGGGGAAGCTCCGTGGCGACCATCACGGGCAGCAAGTTCTATAACAATGAGGCGACCAGCACGACCTATGGCTGGGGCGGCGCGATTTACATGTCGGCCGGCGCGCATGTGACCATCCGGGAAAGCGCTTTGAGCGTCAATACGGCTACCGATGGCGGCGCGATCTTCGTCTATTACACCAGCAGCTTTATCCAGTTGTTGATCGAAAACAGCACCTTGAACGAGAACTGGGTATCGGATAGCGCCGGCGGTATCTATAACAGCGGCGGCAGCGTTTTTCTCACCAATGTCACTTTGAGCCGCAATTCGGGGATGCAATTTGCAGGCGGCATTTACAGTTCCGGCGATACCGCTGTGGCCTCGCTCCTGAATGTCACCATGAGCGAGAACTGGGCAAATATTGTCGGCGGGATATACAATGAGGCCGGCCTGGTCTCGCTCGTAAACACGGTCATTGCCAAAGGCCAGCACGGTGAGAATTGCTATACCGACGTTAATCACCCATTCGAGGTCAATTCCAACCTGTCGGACGACCTTTCTTGTGGATTCGGGGCCGGGCGCGACAATGTGGCAGATCCCCTGCTCGGCCCGCTGTGGCATAACGGCGGGCCCACACTGACGCATATGCCGCTTCCGGGGAGCCTGGTACGTGATAACGCCACAGGCGTTAGATGTCCCCCAACCGACCAGCGCGGCGCTTCGCGCAGCGGCACCGGCACGGGCAATACATGCGATGTGGGCTCGGTGGAGTACGGCGCGACCCTGTCATGGTTCTATCTCCCGTTCATTGTGCGATAAAATCGCCGGATGCCCGACATCACCGTATCCGTCGAACATCTGGCCAGGCATTTCCGGGCGCCCACCCGCCTGGCCGGCTTGAAGGCCGCCGTGCGCAGCCTGTTCAGGCGCTTCGTCTTGATGGGGTAAGCCCGGACGGTTGCCTTTCTATGCTCCCTACACCCTTCCCGGAACTCAACGACGTTCTCCACGAGCTTGTCACGCGCATTGAAACGATTCTCAACGCTAACTTCGTTGGGGCGTACTTACAGGGCTCCTTTGCGGTTGGCGATTTCGACCAGCACAGCGATGTCGACTTCATCGTCGCGCTGGAAGAAGAGCTTCATGCGGACCAGGTGGATGCTTTGCAGGGGATGCACGACCAGGTTTACCATCTCGATTCGATATGGGCCAAACACCTGGAAGGCTCATATTTCCCGGCTGAAACCCTGCGGGAACCCCAACACAGCGGGGAGGATTTATGGTATCTCGATCACGGCGCCCGCTCCCTCATCCGCTCGGATCACTGCAACACCCTGGTCGTTCGCTGGGTCGTGCGGGAGAAAGGGATCGGGTTGGCCGGCCCGCCGCCGCAAACCCTCGTGGATCCAATCCCCAGGCAACTGCTGCGAAAAGAGATGTTCACGACCCTGACGACCTGGGGGCAGCAAATCCTGGACGACCCGGACCCTTATCGCAATCGCTTCTACCAGGGTTTTATCGTCCTTAATTATTGCCGCATGCTGCACGATATTCTTAATGGCTACCCGGGATCAAAACGGGCGGGAGCGGAATGGGCCAAGAGCAACCTGGACCCGGCCTGGGCGTCTTTGATCGATGGCGCCTGGGATGGACGGCCCGACCCGGCCCGCAAGGTGAAAGAGCCTGCCGACCCGGCCGCTTTCGCGGAGACGCTGCGGTTCGTCGAAACCATCATGAACGAGAGCAGGCGTTTGATGGAGAATTTGGACGATGCCTATGGAAGCAAGTAGCCGCCATGTTCTACGACCAACGCGAATTCGATATCCGCTGTGAATGGGGGCTGCAGGGCGTCTCGGTTTTAGCCCCGGCCAGCGACGTGGTGGTCATTGTGGACGTCCTGTCGTTCTCGACCAGCGTCGATATCGCCGTCCAACGGGGAGCGATCGTCTATCCGTATCGCTGGAGAGACGAGCGGGAGGCCGGGCGCAACAGCGCCAAGTTCGCCGCTTCCGTCAACGCGGAATTGGGTGACCCAAAACGGACACCTGGCAGGCCTTCGCTGTCGCCGCAGTCGCTCGTGGACATCCAGCCGGGCACGCGCATCGTGCTGCCGTCTCCCAATGGGGCCACGCTGGCCCTGGCGGCCGGAGCGACGCCCGTGCTGGCGGGCTGCTTTAGGAATGCGCAGGCGGTCGCGCAGGCTGTCCAGAAATACGGCGCCGAAAATCGCCGTCATCCCGGCCGGAGAGCGCTGGCGGGATGACCAAAGCCTGCGGCCATGCTTCGAAGACCTGACCGGCGCCGGAGCGATCATCAGCACCCTGAGCGGCGAGGCGTCCCCGGAAGCTGCCAGCGCCGCAGCCGCCTTCCAGGCAGTCAAGAACAGGCTGAGCCAGGCGCTCGTTCAGTGCAGCTCAGGCAAAGAGCTCATCCAGCGCGGCTTTCCGGAGGATGTGCGCCTGGCGTCCCAACTGAACGCCAGCGACTGCGTCCCGGTCTTAGTGGATGGCGCATTTATATGGAAGGAACGAACCGGTCGAGGATATATTCAGCCAACAGGCTGAATCAAACGGTTTCATATCAGGTGAGAGGAGGTCAACAATTCTATGGCAATCGTTGAAGATCCCGAAGGCAATGAGAAGTCCATCCTGCATGCAATGGTCGATTTCGAGAATCGTCGTGTGCTCGAAGTAGGATGCGGGGATGGCAGGCTCACATGGCGCTACGCCGACAACGTTGCACAAGTGACCGCCATCGATCCAAATGGACAGGATATCGAAACAGCCCGCGCCAATACCCCCGATAGGCTGAAGGAGCGTGTCAGTTTCCTGCAAGCCACGATCGAGGATTTTGCCAGGTCATTCAGCGAGCGAAGGTTTGACATCGCTATCTTCGCCTGGTCGCTTTGATGAATCGAAACCGGCGGCATGGTTCATGCCCTACAGCATATCCACAGAATTCTCTATCCCAACGGCTTGTTGATAAATATCTACCCGCTCCCCATTCCGCACCTGATCGAGGTGCACACTCTTGAGACTGACACCAAGATCGGTTGGGCCACTGATAAAACTGACTTCGAAACCAAGCGCTTAGCCTTCAATGCGCTCGCAAAGGTTGTTGAGGAGGGCCTGTTTATACTTGAAGACGAGCGGACCCTCGACTACAACATCTATGTGGATGACTTGAACGAATTCTGGAAATGGTTGACCGAAGGCTGGGAGTCGATTGTCGTTTCAGAGGGAACCATCCAGCGGACTGAAGAAGTATTTCGTGGGTCTGGTCAATCCGCCAGGGTTGTCCTCATCACGCCAACACGGATGACGAAACTAAGGGCTGTGTAATTTGACTGGTTATCGGCGGAATTATCCGCATCGCAGTGGATATGGAGGTATGGAATGACGAAGCAAACAAGCCAGGCGGGCCTGGCGGAGATCAATAATGCCCGTATTTATTACGAAATTGGGGGGGAGGGGCAGCCCTTCGTCATGATCCACGCCGGCGTGGCCGACAGCCGCCAGTGGAATAACGAGTTTGACTTTTTCACGTCTCAATATCGCGTGCTGCGCTACGACCTGCGCGGCTATGGAAAGAGCGAACCGGCGGCGGGCGAATTCAGCCATCTCCAGGACCTGAGCGCGCTGCTCGGCTACCTGGGCGTGGACCAACCCATCGTCCTCATGGGCTGTTCCATGGGCGGCGGGCTGGCGATGGATTACGCGCTGGAGCGGCCCGACCAGGTGCAGGCATTGATCATGGTGGGCTCGGGCCCAACGGGCTTGAAATTGGACGTTCCAACGCCCGCCAAATTCGAAGAAGCAGAAAAGGCCTATAACGCCGGAGATCTCGACCGGCTGGCCGAGCTGGAGGTGCAAATCTGGTTCGACGGCGAAGGCAGGATGCCCGGCCAGGTCAATCCAGCCATGCGCCAACTGGCTTACGATATGGACCGCAACGCGCTGGCCCTGGAAGCAAAGGGGCTGGGAAAGCGCCTGCCAGATGCCAAGGCGCCGGCAGCAGAGCGCTTGAGCGAGCTGAAAATGCCGGTGCTCATCATTGTCGGCTCTCACGACACTCCCTACATCCTGGCCGCGGCCGACTATATGGCGGAGAAGATCCCCTCGGCGCGCAAGGTGGTGATCAAGGATGCAGCCCACCTGTCGAATATGGACCAGCCCGACGAATTCATGCGCATCCTGAGCGAGTTTCTAGGAGGGAAGGGTTTCTCCCTGCCGCTACAGCGGACCGAAACGTAGGGCAGGATTCCATCCTGCCGCCCCTGGTTAGCCGATCCAGATCTCCCGGCAGCTTGGAAAGCTGCCCTACGCAATTGGGTTTATCTCACTACCAACGGCAAGTACACTTGTCTCGTTGAGGCGCTTACGGTTGGTTCTGGTGTCGGGGAAGGCCCGGGCGTGAACGTATGAGTTGGCGTGGGCGAAGGTCCCGGTGTGAAAGTGTATGTCGCCGTCGGCGTCGCTGTGGACGTCGGCGAGGGCCCGGGCGTGGAGGTGTGAGTCGCAGTCGGCGTCTTCGTTGACGTGGGCGAGGGCCCGGGCGTGAAGGTGTACGTCGCGGTCGGTGTCGCTGTGGACGTCGGCGAGGGTCCGGGTGTGAAAGTGTGCGTCGCGGTCGGCGTCGCTGTGGACGTGGGCGAGGGCCCAGGGGTGAAAGTGTGCGTCGCAGTCGGTGTCGTGTTGGATGTGGGCGAAGGCCCGGGCGTGGACGTCTGGGTTGCGGTCCCTGTTGCGGTCGGGCTGGGCGAGCTTGTGGCAGTTGGAGTCGCCGTTGCAGTCGGCGTCGAGCTGGGTAGGCTTGTGGCGGTCGGCGTGGCTGTGGCCGTAGGCGTCGGAGTCGGCGCGATCCCAAACAGCGCGCAGTTCGAAAATTCGGAGGTGTTGCCTGTTGGGTCAGTGGCGGTTGCCGTGATGCCGTCGCCGTCGGAGGCCATGCCAGTCAAATCGATGAGAAAGGTCACCTGTCCGGCGTTGTTGGTGGCTGCCGAGACCTGGGTGAGATAAACCTGCCCCTCGCCGTTTCCAAGAGGATCGCACGTCGGGTTGGCGTACACATCGATGCTGTAGGCCGTATTTGCCTGGCTGTCCAGCCTGGCAGTGATGACCTGGCTGCCTTGCGCTGCCTCCAGAATGGGGTAATTCTGGCGCTCGTTAGCGTCTCCATCCAGGTCGCCCGGATCGTTGACGTCAATCCCATCTCTTCCCAGGTCGATCCCCAAATCCAAGTTATCGTGGATCGAATTACCCTGGATCGCATTTTGAGATGGGGAGCCTGAGACGTTCGTGTAGGCCTCCACGCCGGTCCCGCCGTTATAGGCAATCTGGTTGCCCTCCCCGCTGAACACGCCCCCGACGACGTTCCCAACCGCCAAGCCCACCACTTCTACCCCGTTACCCCCGTTGGGCAGCGCACTCAGCCCGTCGCTGGCGACGCCGATTAAGTTCCCTTGAACGACATTCAAATCGCTGGTATTGATTCGCACGCCGAAGTCCCTGCTGCTGCTGATCAGGTTGCCTGCCAGCGAAGCTGACCCGCCGATCGTGTTGCTGTCGCCGTTGATGTAGATTCCAAAGTCATTGCCGCTGGCGCTCAGCCCATCGGCAGTAGTGCCGATATAGTTGTTGCGCACAATGTTGCCTGTGCTCTGTTCAATACGGACCGCATAGTAATTGTTGGAAATCACATTACGCTGGACATAAGCGGCCTGACCGCCAATGGTGTTGTTATTGCCATTGATCAAGATGCCGTGGCTGGCGTTGCCCATATCGCTCACCCCATCCGGGCCGATGCCGATATAGTTGCAGCGCACCAAATTATTGCCGCTGCGCACACGCAGGCCGTAGCCGTTGAAATTGCCGATGACCAAGCCGCGCACGGTGCTGCCGTCGCTGCCGAAATCAAGCACCAGTCCCGCCGTACCCGCACCTGCGCCGTTGCCATCCAGCACGATCTGCAAGTTGGCGGTGGCGGATGGGCCTGGGCAGGAGGCGCCTGCTTGCGAGGTCCCCAGGATATCTACCGGAACGGTGATCGTGGGCAGCGCCGAGCTGGGCGCAATCGTAAACGGCCCGTTCCCCGCCAGGTTGAAGAGGATCTGGTGGGGTGAGGCGCCGGCCCCCTGGGCGTTCAGCTCTTCAATCGCGGCCCGCAGGCTGCACTGATCCCCTGCTGTTGTGGCGTTTGTGTCGCAGACTCCGTCTCCAGGGTTCAGATCGCTGAGGTCCGTGAGGATGTTGACTGTCAGCGTAGATAACGGGGCCGAAAGGGCTGGAGCACCGCTCCATGCCAGCGAAAGTAAGCACACGGCTGCCAGCACGTACATCCATCGTTTATTGAAGAATCCAGGAAATTTTGACGCATCCATTGCATACCTCCCATTTTGATAAATCGCTATTCATCCGCCCCTGGCTCTTGGCCAGCGCTCCGCCTGAGGCGCCCAGGGGCAAAGCGACCCATGCAGTTTGGTTGTTAACTAAAAGGATACGCTTTATCCAATAAATCCGCATCGGGAGGTACACCCCATATTTCTTATCCAGACACCCCATTTTTCGGGTTGAGCCTAATTATTCTGGGGAGTTGGAAAGGTTCACCAGACTTTATGCTGAACAGTTACAATATAAAAAAGATGAAAGAATTCAGCAACCTTCAGATGATCGAAAAGGCCAAAGCTTTCCTCCGGCCCAGGAAATTATCTTACGACAACACCGCCGGGGATGTCGCCTGCGCGTTGTTCAGCGCCTCAGGCTAACTTTACTTCGGCGTTTGCATCGACGTCGGCAGCGGCATCGGGTTTTGCGCTGAACACAGCGCCATAGCGGCGATGATCACAGCCGGGGAAAGCAGCATTTCAAAGATCGTCGCCGTTTGGGGCCATGGTGTGGTTCTGCCGCCTTGCGGGAGATGCCGGGAATTAATGTATCAAATCGACCAGACAAACTTCGCAAACACGGATGTCATTCTGAGCGAAGACCACGTGGTCAAATTGCAAGACCTTTTACCCTATCCGTATGGCGAAGTCTGGAAGGAGTAGGGCAGGATTCCGGCAGTGAAAGCCCAAGCTTTGCTTGGGACCACTGCCATCCTGCCGTCTGATTGACCATCTCTCCCGGCAGCTTGGAAAGCTGCCCTACGATCTACCGACCGAAACGTAGAGTAGTATTCCTTCCTTAAACCTCACAAGGTCAAGATATGATCGATACAGGACTCACAGGCAAAGGCGTTCTTATCACCGGCGCCAACAACCCGCGTGGGATCGGCGCCGCGATAGCGTGCGCTTTCGCAAGGGAAGGCGCCAGGATCTTCCTCCATTATTTCCGAGCCGCCAACCCCGCTCATGGAAACAGCCATAACACCTCAGGCGATCAAACCGGCCCAGGCGAGGCTTTCTATTATTCTCAGCAATCCAAGCATATTGATGAAGTTCTGAAGGATCTTGCCGACCTGGGGGCGGAAGCGATTGCCTGGGAGGCGGACCTATCTGAACCCGAATCCGTGTTGGCGCTTTTCAATAAAGCGCAAAGATCGCTGGGCAAGGTCGAAGTCCTGGTCAACAATGCCGCCCATTGGGAGGCCGACACATTGCTTCCAGGCGACGTTACTCTGGCTGCGGACCATGTTGAGAAATGGACAGCCCGGCCAAAAAGCCTGGACGCGGGCAGCTTCGACCGGCTGTTTGGCGTCAATACCAAAGCGGCTGCCCTGCTGATGGCAGAATTCGCCAGGCAGCACATCCGTCGCGGCGCAACCTGGGGCCGTATTATTAACATAAGCACGGATGGCGCATATTGCTTCCCGTCGGAGGTCTCCTACGGGGCCAGCAAGCTGGCGCTGGAAGCCTATACCCGCAGCGCGGCAGTGGAGTTTGGCAGGTTCGGCATCACCGTCAACGTCATTTCCCCGGGGCCGATTCAGACCGGCTGGATCACGGCTGAGCTGGCGCAGGACATCCTGACGACCACGCCGCTTGGTCGAGTGGGAGAGCCGCAGGATATCGCCGATGTGGTCGTGTTCCTGGCGTCGAACCAGGCCAGGTGGGTTACCGGGCAGAAGATCCACGTTGGCGGCGGCCATGCGATGTGAGGCCCGCTGCGTGCAGCTTGGCGTCGCCCAGAGCCTCGACCCGATCCTGGCCACGCCGGACAGCATACGCGCCGCGGTTACCGCGGTCCTGGCGGAGCCCAGCTACCGGCGGGCAGCCGGGCGCGTCCGGGACGAATTCGCCCGGCTGCCGGGTCCGGAACACGCCGTCGCGCTGCTGGAACGGCTGGCGAGGGAAAAACAGCCCGTGTTCCACGAGCTATAAAAGTGTTGGGCGCTTGTGGCGCACCAACGCAATATGATGGAGAGTTGCGGCTCTGTCGCAATCTCCAGAGATTCATCAAAACAGGAGCACGGTGGCCGACAGGACGCCGGCGACTTCCAGATCCAGGCCATACGTTTCACGCAGCGTGGTCAGTAGAAAAGCGCCAAGCTTCGCAAATGATCGGAGCTGGCAATATCCCACCGGAAGTTGTCCCCGAAGCCTTGCGGCAGGTAATGGTTGGAGTGCAATCCGGAGAACCATCATCTATGATATGATAAACAAAATTTAGGCTTAGGGTTATTCGATGTCGCCAACAATTTTGAGGGAAGGCTCATATCGGTTCTTCTTTTACTCAGGTGATCGCACTGAACCCCCTCACGTTCATATTGAGCGTGATAATAACACCGCAAAAATCTGGTTAACGCCTGTCCGCCTGCAACATAATAAAGGTTTTCGCTCAGTTGAAATACGGGATATTTTGCAGTTGACCGAACGAAATCAAAAGAAACTCTTGGAGCGTTGGTATGAATTCTTCAACGATTGAAATTCGACAGTCCCGGGCGCAGCACATCCAAGTAAGCCCTGAAGATCTCGTGGTTGATTTAGAAGATGGGCGTACGCTGTCCGTACCGCTGGCCTGGTACCCGCGCTTGTTTCATGCTACCCCTGAAGAACGTCAGAATTGGCGGATGATCGGTCAGGGGGAGGGAATTCACTGGCCCGATTTGGATGAGGACATCAGCGTAGAACAGTTGCTGCTGGGTATCCCTTCCGGGGAAAGCCAATCTTCACTGCAACATTGGCTGGAAGAACGAAAACAACAAAAGCAGTAAGCTCGCCCTTGAAAGCCAGGGTTTAAGCCGGCTCCGCAAAGCCACCAAGCGCACAGACCTGGGCGGTTTGCCCGGTCAGGCCGCCCGGGCCTGCATCCGGATGAAATCCTGCATCCCCACCAACCCCAGGATCGTTCTTACGAACGGCGGGAAATTCGGCAGGGCTGATTGCCGGTCCACCGGTTCGATTTTTTCGAGCGCATATTCACTGCGATGGTACAGCAGGTCGCATTTTCCGGCCGCGGAGACATTCCGATACCAATCGACATTCGGCCCGTAGGTTAAGCGCGATCATGAAACCGCCCTGCGACGGGAAGACCCAGATGGGTGTCTCGTAATGCTTGCCGCTTTTCCGGCCAACATGGTAAAGGATGGCGAACGGCCCCCATCCAGCCTGGGCGATCTTGCCGGTGAGCTTGTTCAGGATGTACTTATTAAAGTAGCGTACGCCGCTTGGGATTTTCACTTTTCTGCGCTCCGCAATGGGCCTTCCTGGCGGCTCACGACGCCCCACAGGAAGGTCTCAATATAGCGCTCCAGCGAGCGATCCGAGATGGGCGCCTCCGGGGCCTTGTCCAGGAAGACATGGGTGAAGGCGTAGCCGACCAACATGCCCACAAAAGCGCTGAAGAACACCAGCGGGTCACGCGGCAGGGCAATCTGCCCGGATGCATAGACTTTTTCCACAAAGCGCTGCACCTGCGGGTACATCGCCCGGATTAATTCGGGGAGGTGCGCCCCTCTCAGGTCGATCAGCTCGACAAACACCAGGTTGAGCACCCCGGGATCCGCCTCGACATCCTGCACAATCCGCTGGGCGGCGTCCCGGATCAGCGCTTCGGCCGATTTGCCTTCCACCTCGCTCAGGCGCGGCAGGATGCGCATTATGGGGTGATATTGCAAGATCACGGCCTGCATGACCTGCTCTTTATCGCTGAAATGGTTGTAAATGCTCCCGGCGGTGATCCCTGCTCGGGCGGCGATATCGCGCATCGAGGTGCCGTGATAGCCTTGCTCGCTGAACAACTGGTAAGAAGCTGCGATAATTGCCAGGCGGGTCGTTTCGCCGCCGGTTTGTGTGGGTTGCATATTTTTCTCCACCTGACGAAATAAACAAACGTTTGTTTGTTTTATTGTACAGAATTGTAGAGAAAAGTCAAGCACTCCAATCAGGGTACTGCAATTCTAAAATTTTGCGCATATCCTTGACAGGCAGGCATTTCGGGTATAATTTGTTGCGCTCCATCCACGCTGAGTTTTGCCAGCCGGGAGGACGCCGAACGCTTCCAACGAGGGTTTGGGGGTCAGGTTATGGATGTCGTTCAGGCACAGCAGTATTTGCAGAAAGCAACGGCGTTGAATAAATGTCACGTACCCTTTGGATGAAAATTGGCGCCGGCCTGTTATTTCTGGCGGGGGCAGGCGCACTATACCAAATTGTAGCGCCACGCTTGCAGCCTTTGCCGGTCTACATGGCGCTGCCGGAAGCGAAACTGATTGACGAGAATGGACAACCCTTTGACTTGAATCAGACGCGCGGCAAGGTGGTCGTGGTCAGCCTGATCTATACACATTGTCCGGACATCTGCCCACTTACCACCGCCAAGATGAAACAGATACAAGAAGGCGTCCAAGCTGCCGGGTTGAGCAATCAGGTTCAATTGGTTACCTTCACGGTTGATCCCCAGCGTGATAACCCGGATGTGATCAAGGGATTCGCCAGCGCATACGATTTCGATCCAAGCAATTGGGTTTTTCTCACGGGGACATCCGACCAGATCGATATCCTGATAAAGGGCCTGAATCTCTACGTGCAGCGCGTTTATTACGTCAACAACACTCCCGTGCCCGAGACAGCACTGACCCAACCGGCGGCAGATACCCCATACCTTGTAAATCACACCGACCGCATGTTCTTGATCGACCGTCAAGGGAACGTCCGCGCGCTTCCTCCCGGAAGCCGCACTAATGTGAATGATGCGATGCAATTAATTCAACAGCTTGTTAAGGAGCAGCGTGGAGGGCAATCATGATTCGCAGGTTTTCAGGCTTATCGATTTTCTTTTCCTTGCTGACAGCCTGTGCAGCGTCGGCGCCGGCCGGCCCCAAAATCAGCGTAGAAAACGCCTGGGCGCGTCCCGCCATTGTCGGCTCAATGAGCGCGACGCCGACCATGCAAGACATGACAGGGGCGTCTGGAAGCGCGACGCCAGCCATGCAGGGCATGCCAGGAATGGCCGGAAGTGGGACGACCAGCGCGGCTTATTTCGTGATCGTGAACCAGGGTAGTGAAGCGGACACCCTGATTGGCGCCACCAGCGGGGTGGCGAGCAAGGCGGAATTGCACGAGACGCGCATCGTCAACGATGTGGCAGAGATGGCGCCGGTCCCGCACGTGGATGTGCCGGCGGGCGGACGCGTCGAATTCAAGCCAGGGGGATATCATGTAATGTTGGAAGGGCTGAACCAGGATCTGAAAGTGGGTGAAACCATCCAACTCACGCTTCAGTTTGAAAAAAGCGGCGCAATCACGCTCGAGGTGCCAATTCAACCGGGGAATTAAGCGTGACGCTTTCGATTCTGTTCACCATTTTCTTGGCGATATTGGGAATTTATGCCATCGCGATGGGCCGGATTGCCGACCAATTGCCGGCCTCTCGGCAGCTTTGGCATAGCGCCTGGTTCACACTTGGTCTATTGGTAGCGCTCGTCGTATTGATCCCATCTCCAGACCTCTTCGGTCCCAATCATCGCTTCACCGTTAACATGGGGCAACTATTGCTGGCAGTTGACCTGGCCCCGCCGTTGTTGTTCATGGGTATCCCGGCGGTAATTCTGCAGAAGTTCTTGCGATGGGATATGCTGGGGCGCTCCCTGACTGCACCACATCTGGTGGGGCTTGCCAGCGCCGTCATCCTTTTGGGTTGGTTTTTGCCAGTTCTGTTTGAGGCCGCCTCGCGCAATTTGACGATCTGGATTTTCAAGCAGGTGGTGTTTCTGATTGCCGGGCTCTTGCTTTGGTGGCCAGTGGCAGGACCACTGCCGGCGTGGAAACCGCCTTATCCGGTGCAGATCCTTTACTTGTTTATCACCCGGCTCCCTATGACTGTGTTGGGGATCATCCTCACCTTTGCAGATAAATTGATCTACAGCGCTCGCTCCTTCGCTCTGGAGCTTTGTGCGCCTTCTTCGCTGCCGGACCAGCAGGTCGGCGGGCTGTTGATGTGGGTGGTAGGAGGGCTAATCATTTTTGCCGGCTTCTCGATCGTATTCTTCCGCTGGTTTGGCGCACCCGAGGCGGCTGAATCCGAAGAATACTGATGGATTGTTGATAAAGCAGATTTGCAGTTAAGATTCAGCGACGCCTACCTGTGTTCCTGGCGTCGAACCAGGCTCGCTGGGTAACCGGGCAGAGGATCCACGTCGGCGGCGGCAACGCCATGTGACGAGAATAGGCTGGCTGAACGCACCTTGAAAGATTGCGGAACACGCCAAGGTTGTGGAGGAATGCAAATGAGAGCCACGGTCTACATCGCGACCAGCCTGGACGGCTACATCGCCCGCCAGGACGGCGCCATCGACTGGCTCCCCGGCGGCGGAGATGCGCCGGACAGCGAGGACCACGGGTATCAAGAATTCATGGATTCAGTGGACGCCATCGTCATGGGGCGCAACACCTACGAGCTGGTATTGTCGTTCGGTTCCTGGCCTTACGGCGAGAAGCCGGTCTTTGTGCTCAGCAGCCGGCCGGTCGATATCCCTGCCGACATCCGGAACACGGTCGAATCCATGTCTGCCCAGCCACAGGAAGTGGTCCGGCGTCTTGCCGCGCGCGGGTTCGAGCATCTCTACGTCGACGGTGGAAAAACGATACAAGGCTTCCTGAGCCAGGGCCTGATCCAGCGGCTGATCGTCACCAGGATCCCGGTCTTGATCGGGGCCGGCATCCCGCTCTTCGGGCCGCTTGCGCACGATATCCGCCTGCGCCACCTGGAGACACGCACGTTTGAAAACGGCCTGGTGCAAAGCCGCTACGAAGTGCTCGGGGATATGCCCGCCTGACCTTCCTGGCGCTTCACCACCAGGGTCGATAAAGCGCGCAGTGGGGATTCTATCCTGGGGCCTCACAAATCGAACAACCCACAACTATAACTCAGCCAATAAAGCTGCGATATCCTTAAGGCCGGCTTTCTCAGCCATCTCGCCCGGCGTTTCGCAGTCATCGATGCGCGTGCGCAGACGCGGGTCTGCCCCGGCTTCGAGCAGAAGCGCGACAGCCTCCAGATTGCGTTTACTCACAGCCATGTGCAGCGGCGTAAAAACGTTGACGCCGTGCTGGTTGGGGTCTGCGCCGTATGACAGCAGCAGCTTGAGGATCTCCAAAACATCCTCCCAGGCAGACGATTCTGGCTGTGAACGGCTACACGAAAGAGCCGCGATCAGGGGCGGGAATCCAGACTGGCTTTCCGGGTTGGGATCGGCGCCGATTTCGAGCGGAGCGCGAATGAAATCCAGCGGGCTGTGGTAGATGGCGTACTCGAGGCAGCTCCCAAAAGCGGGCGGCATCTGCCCGTTCGGCACGGCGTCCGGGTCATCCACAGCCGCCCGCAGCGCGGCCAGATCGCCTGCCCGAAAGGCGGCGTCGATCTTTCTGAACTTTTCGAATTCGGAACCGCGCTGTGAAGCGGGCATTTTTTTGTTTTCACCGCTAAATTGTGAGACCGGCAGCTTGGAAAGCTGCCCTACGGCTACGGCGGCCAAACCGCAGCTTGGTAGGGCAGGATTTTTTCCTGCCGCCCCACAAGGTGACAATCCCTCCAACCCGGCAGCTCTCGAAAGCCGCCCTACGGCGGTCAAACCGCAGCTTGGTAGGGCAGGATTCTTTCCTGCCGCCCCTTTGGTAACCGGATCTCTGGGCGGCTATGAAAGCCGCCCTACGATTGCTGCTATGATTGCCGCCCGATTACTCAAATTCCATCGCAGAAATATTGTCTGGGCTGTCAGACCATCCCCAGGTTTCAGGGTAATATCCACGTTTATACCAATGTAAATAAGAGGAATGAGGCCAATTTTCAGGGCGATTCACCAAATTATGTTTAACTGGATTCCAATGGATATAATCGAAATGGTTGTTCAAATCACCTTCGTTTCTTATGATGTGATCCCAATATCCTCTCTGCCAGAGTGACAATTGAGTAATGATATTATGCGTCTTCTTAAAGTTGAGCGTGAAGTTACGTTTAAAACTGTGCAATACCTGTGAGAAATTTCCTCCGCTATCTTTTAAGCGCATCAGCCAATGAAAGTGATCCGGAAGGATGACATAAGCCAACAAGTTGAAGGGGTAGATTTCCTGGACGCGTTTTAGTGTTTCCCAATAAAGCCGTATGTCCTGATCAGATTTGAAATAAGGCATCCGATCACGGGTTACCACCGTGATAAATATGATCGCATTGGGAATATAGAACCTGTGAATATTGGGCATTAATTTAGTTCGCAGCTCTCTCGGCGGCTATGAAAGCCGCCCTACGATGGCCCCTTCGACACGTAGGGCAGGATTCTTTCCTGCCGGCCCGCATGTTGACAATTCATCCAACCCGGCGGCTATGAAAGCCGCCCTACGGCGGCCAAACCGCAGCTTGGTAGGGCAGGATTTTTTCCTGCCGCCCCGCATGTTGACAATTCATCCAACCCGGCGGCTATGAAAGCCGCCCTACGGCGGCCAAACCGCAGCTTGGTAGGGCAGGATTTTTTCCTGCCGCCCCGCATGTTGACAATTCATCCAACCCGCCGGCTATGAAAGCCGCCCTACGGATACTACTCTTCCAGCATTAAAGCTTGTTCCAGGGAGCGCTCGGCCTCTTCCAGGATGTCCTGAGACTGCTGGTAGCGGCGCCTGTGGACGGCCGCGCCAAGCTTGAAAGTCACCCGGCAAGTTTCCCCCTCGCCCCGGTAGGGCGCAGAAAGTTTTTCCTGCACCCTGCTGATGACCAATTTGAGATCGTCGGCTTGCTTTAATTCTTCCAATAATGCCGCAAATTTCAGACCCGAGAGCCGGGCGACGGTGTCGGTGGGCCGCAGGTGCTCGCGCAGACGGTCGCCGATCTCCCGCAGGATATTCAATGTAGCTTCGGAGTCGACCTCTTCTTCCTCGCAACCGGTAAGTTGGAAACCAATCACGATCACGGTGTAAAGGAAATCCGGGCGGCGGCGCGAACGTTCGAACGCCAGGTCCAGGCGCGTATTGAAGAATTCCTCGTTGAACAATTGCGTAATCGGATCGCGAAAAGCAAAGCGCCTGGGCCCGCTCTCAGCCGAAGCGAGCCGGGCAGCCAGGGCCTTCAGTTGTTCCATATCCACCGGCTTGAGCAAAACCAGGTCGGCCAGGTCAGAGACGATCTCCGCGTTCATCGGGTAGGCGGTGATCACGATCACGCGGGTGTTGTCGTAGCGCGGGTTGGAGCGGATCTGGTAGAGGATATCCTCGCCCCCAATCTCAATCCCCAGGCGCAGATCCAATAAGACCATATCCGGGACAGCGGCAGCCAGGCGGGCCAGGGCTTCTTTGGCCGAATAAACAACCTCACACTCAAAACCTACCAGGCGCAAAACCGTGCCAAACAACCCGGCGATCTCTTTATCGTCATCTACGACCAATGCCTGGAGTTTTTCCATGCAACTGCCCCTTACCCCATAAAGGGATTGCAATATTGAGGATTATGGGTTTATTCGCTGAAAAGACGTACTGCGAACCTGGATAACTAAATTATACATGGGAATCGATTAAAAGTGACAATCGAGAATGCAAGTTGTACGAAGTCAACTTCGCTCGATCGTTCCACGCCAGGCCGGGCAGCTTACCGCACTCAGGATTCACTCGCAGCCGGCTGCAGGCCGCGGATGAACAGCTCCACCAGCCAGGCGAAACTCTTATCGCAGTCGAGCGGCATGCCGAAGCCGCCGGCCAATTCCAGGGTGGCGAAGCCATGCACCAGGCTGCGCAGGCCGCGCAGCGCGTGCAGGCCATCTTCCCCGCTCAAGCCGAAAGAGGCCAGCACCGCCAGCCCAACCTGAACGACCCGCTCTTCAGCCGCCTGGAGCTCGGGGTCGGGCCTGGCCTGGCTGATGGAGGGCCGCAGGCTGGCCAGGTACAGGCCCGGGGATTCCTTGATATAGTCCCGGTAAGCCTGGGCAAGCGCTCTGAGAGCCGGCGGCCCGGATTTGCCGATGGCGGCGTCGCCCAGGCGGCTGCCTAAGCGGCGTACATTCAACAAAGCCAAGTCGCGGTACAGCCCTGGCAGACCGTCGATGTGGTTGTAAAGGGAAGGAGTCTGGACTCCAAGCTGCTCCGCCAGGCGGCTTAAGGTGAGGCGTTCCGGCCCGGCAGTGTTCAAGAGCTGAGCGGCAGCCGCAACCACTGCCACCCGGTCCAGGCCAGTTTTACGCCGGATACTCCTGTTACGCGGCATGTTTAAGCCCTGCTTTTTCCTTCAAGGTCTCCAGGAAGGAAAGAATTAGCGGCGCGGTGATCTCGGGCATCTCGGCGTGCGGGTAATGCCCGGCATCCTGCACGATTTCGTAAGGGCTGTGCAGGCTCTCCGCCACCCACCTGACCTCGGCGGCAGGGTCTTTGAAATCCGGGTCTTTGCTGCCGATGATCGCCAGCGCCGGGACCGAAACCTTCCCCAGGCGCTCCGTCGCCGGGTCCTTGGGTTCCAGGGACATCTGGCGCGTCGCTTCGATGCGCCCTGGCTCTTTAAGGTTTGCCAGCAGGGCGGCGCTATAGCGCTCGAGATCACCCGGCTTGCGGGTGGGAAACAGGGATTTAAAGTAGCGCACCCAGGCAGACGGTCCCCAGGGCCGGCTGAAAAGCGCCTTGATCAGCAGCTTAAAGAGCGGGGATGGTTCGCCGCGCACCGCCGGCCCGATCACGACGAGCCCGGCGACCCGCTGCGGCGCTTCGACCGCCGCCCAAACCGCCGAAGCGGCCGACATCGAGGTGCCGATAAGGACCGCCGGACCGGCGTCCAATTTGCGCATCAGCTCGACCAGGTCGCCGCCCATGGCATCCACGGTATACGCCGGCCAGCCGGCGCTGGATTCGCCCAGGCCGCGCAAATCCACCTGGACCACCCGCCAACCGGCGGAGGCCAGTTGGGGCGCCAGGAAGCGGTATTCACCGCGCACGTCGCCCAGGGAAGGCGCGCAGATCACCAGCGGCCCGCTCCCGGTTTCATCATAAGCAATCTTGCCATTTTTTAATTGTAAATATTGCGTCGTCATCGTTTACCTCCTAGAGACTAAGTATATTAGCATTATAACTAATATCATTAGTTTTGTCAAGTAGCCTAGCCCCTTGTGGGCGACGGGCGCAAGACGGGCGCAAGGCCCAATGCTACGGGCCGCTGGTTTAAACGGGTACACGTAGCATAGCCCCTTGTGGGCGACGGGCACAACGGGCGCAAGACGGGCGCAAGGCCCTATGCTACGGGCCGCTGGGTTACACGGGCACACGTAGCATAGCCCCTTGTGGGCGACGGGCACAACGGGCGCAACGGGCGCAAGGCCCTATGCTACGGGACGGTGGTATAGACGGGCGCAGCATGGCTTATTCGATCTTTTGGGTTGACATTTGGACAATTCCTGTCCTATAATCAATTCCAAGGGGTGAATTGAACAGAGTTCTACCTGGTCCTAGAGTATTGAACCTGGCATAAACTACTTCTGCCCCAAAGGGGAGCACTGCCTTCAGTCCACAAGAACTGCTCGTAGTAAATGAAGAGGCGAGCGTGATGTTATTGGTTTGAATGGAAGAAGATTTTCGATCAAGGGCTCAGGCTTGCCATTGGAGGTAAATAAATGAAGCGTCGTTTATTGTTGACGGGTTTAGGGGTTGTATGCGCTTTGGCAGCCGTAGCGCTGCTTCTGTTCGTAAGCAGCCAGGCAGCGCCTGCACTGGCAGACAGCCTGGCGGGTCAAAATGACAGTGTCACCCAACAAGACCCCACGATCCTCGCCCGCCGCCTGATCAGCATTCCTTTTGGAATTCAGGACTCCCTGGGACTGGTCGGCGACCAGGAGGTGCTGGTCGAAGGACACGGAAATTGCACCGCGGATGGTGAAACATACAGCCTGCGCACAACCGTCACTCAAGGGACTGCCAAAGCAAAAGGCAACATTCAGGGCGTCTGCCAGGGAGGCGAAGGATTCTTATGGTCCGTAAGCGCAAACACGAACCCGGCGAAAACTTTACAGCCGGGAGACGCCCAGGCCTGCGGTATGGCGATAGTACATACCGATCATAAAGGCGCGATCGTGAAGAAGTGGTGCAAGGATGTGACTCTGTTTTCCACCGGCCCATAGACAATCATTATTGAAAACAAGGTAGTGCTAACAAAAATCCCCGGATGATCCGGGGATTTTTGTTTCAGGCAAGGGTCGCATAGCCTCTTGTGAGCGGCGGGCGCCAGGCGATGCAACGGGGCGCGCGGGAACAGGCATGATTGTGGGCAACGGGACTGACGGGCACAAGGCCCTATGCTACGGGCTGCTGGGTTACACGGGCACACGTAGCTTAGCCCCTTGTGGGCGACGGGCGCTACGGGGCGCGCGGGAACAGGCATGATTGTGGGCAACGGGACTGACGGGCACAAGGCCCTATGCTACGGGCTGCTGGGTTAAACGGGCACACGTAGCTTAGCCCCTTGTGGGCGACGGGCGCAACGGGGCGCGCGGGAACAGGCATGATTGTGGGCAACGGGACTGACGGGCACAAGGCCCTATGCTACGGGACGATGGGTTACACGGGCGCACGTAGCTTAGCCCCTTGTGGGCGACGGGCGCAACGGGGCGCGCGGGAACAGGCATGATTGTGGGCAACGGGACTGACGGGCACAAGGCCCTATGCTACGGGCTGCTGGGTTAAACGGGCACACGTAGCTTAGCCCCTTGTGGGCGACGGGCGCAACGGGCACAAGGCCCTATGCTACGGACTGTCAGGATATACGAACCCAAAAGTATGACGAGGCGAGCACCAGGGTGCGGATTGGTATAACTGTTCAGAACATACTCATCCTTAATGGTAAAGAAGAAATCTTGATGGGCGGAGGAACCATGAACTGGAAAAAGCGGGTTGAGATCGACGGAATGTGTCAATGATTTGAGACAACTTATTTCAGAATTTAGTGAGCAAATGCTGTAACTTTTCTTTTCGGAAGACCTCCTCTCGGGGCGGAAGGCTGTGGAAAAGTGGACAGAAGAACACTGCCCACTTTTCCACAGCCACTACTACGACGGCGACGACGGCGATGGTTCTTCCTGCTTCAGCGCCGGCGGCGGATTGATCCACACCGCATCAGGCAATCGGGGTGGTATGGGTAGCCCTTTAACAAATCGCTCCGGGTTCTTCAGGTAGGCTGCTTGCAGCACGAGCTGGCGCTGCTGGATCACAGCCTGAGCCCGATCATAATGGACATCCGCTGGCGTCAGCAGAGCCAAAGCTGTATGGTGATGTTCGTAGTTGTACCAGTCAAAGAAATCTTTGGCCCAAAGACGAGCATCCTGCCGACATCCAAACCGTTCGGGGTAATCTGGCTGGTACTTCAAAGTCTTGAACTGGGCTTCGGAGTAGGGGTTATCGTTGGAAACGTGCGGTCGGGAGTGGGTTTTGGTCACCCCCAGGTCTGCCATTAGAAACGCCACCGGTTTGGAAGTCATCGAGCTGCCCCGGTCAGCGTGAATGGTGAGTTGATCCGGCTGAATGCCTTGCCGGGCACAGGTTTCAGCGATCAATGCCTGGGCCAGATTAGCTGATTCGCGCTCAGCGATCGTCCAGCCGACCACGAAACGGCTGAAAACATCCAGGATGACGTACAGATAGAAGTAGGTCCATTTGGCAGGTCCCAGCAGCTTGGTGATATCCCAACTCCACAACTCTTTGGGCTGGGTCGCCAGCAGCTCCGGCTTGACGTAGTTTGGGTGGCGCAATTGATTACGTCGCTCGCACACTTCGTCATTTTCATCCAGAATACGGTACATCGTCCGCCAGGAGCACAGATATTGGCCTTCGTCCAGCAGCGTCGCATAAACCTCCCGCGGGGCGCTATCCTGAAAACGTTCGTTGTTAAGGATCTGACGTACTTCTGCCTTCTCCACCTGGCTCAATGCTCGCGGCGGTGTGGCCGGTCTTGAAGGCAGCCTCTCTGCTGCGAGATCCCGGCGGGCTCGATAAAGACTGGCTCTGGGCACCTCCAACGCCTGACAGGCGCTCGAAATCCCGACGGCTTGGCCCAACTGCTCAGCAGAATGGATCAACTCGCTTCGTCCAGATCGTGCTCTGCGATCGGCGCTCCAAGCATCTGGGCAACTTTTTTTTGGACTTCAATGATCAACTCGGCTTTCCTAAGCCGTTCACGCAAACGCTCATTCTCGCGCTTCAGCCGAGCCATTTCAGCCGCCTGGGGATCTCCTTTCGGCCCACGTTTGTGCCATCCTAATCCTTCCAGGCTGCCTTGTTCGCGCTGCTGGCGCCACTTGCTGACTAAGGATGAATACAGCCCTTCCCGCCGCAGCAGAGCCCCAACTTGCCCTTTGCCCTGGCAGGCATCGACTTCGCCCAGGATGCGCAACTTGTATTCAGCAGAATATTGCCGGCGTTTCGCCTTTTCTACTACTTCTGTTTCCAGCATACCTTCTCGTACCTTACCATTCGCGTTCTGAGACATGATTTTCCTCCTCCGCCCTGCACCCTAAATTATTGGCCGGAGTTGTCTCACCATTATAGTCACAGAGGGCGATCCGGAAATCCTGGCAGGCAAACCGGTGATCAAAGGGACTCGATTGGCGGTCGAATTTATTATTGATCTCCTGGCCCAAGGATGGAGTGAGGCGGAGATCCTGCGCAATTATCCCGGGATTGAGCGGGAAGATATTCAAGCCTGCCTGGCTTACGCCAGTGATACCTTGAAGGCGGAAAAGGTGTACGCATTTCCAAGGGGACGCTGAGGCTGTATGCGCATCCTGGCGAATGAGAATATCCCAGCACAGAGCAGGTGGCTTTCACAGCCGCAGCGGCTTTACGGGAGCGGGAGGATTGGAGTGGTCATTTCAGCGTCGTCGAAGATTCTCGCATACGGATGACTCCCCTGCCGAAAGTGGAGTAACATTGAGCGACTGCGAAAAGGCGCTGATACAAGGCACCGGCGCGGCGGGCACAACGGGCACAAGGCCCTATGCTACGGGGCGATGGGTTAAACGGGCGCACGTAGCTTAGCCCCTTGTGGGCGAAGGGCGCAACGGGCGCAAGGGCGCGGGCACAACGGGCACAAGGCCCTAAACTACGGGACGTCGATAGAAACGGAGCGACCATTTGGTTTTCGCTTGACAAGGCTCTCCAGGCGTGATATAAACCGCCCAATTACATATCTTAATGCTCTTATCCAGAGAGGCGGAGGGACCGGCCCTATGAAGCCTCGGCAACCAGGTCGTTCAGACCCAGGTGCCAATTCCGGCAGAGAAAGGTCTGGAAGATGAGAGGTGCACAAGTTCAATTTTGCCTCTTCTTTCAGAAGAGGCTTTTTTTTACCTCTTACCGATAAACCAAATGACGTTATAAGCCAAAGGAGAAAACCATGTCCGAAATCGTTCAAACCGAGCATAAATTTGGGTTCAGCACCCGCCAGCTTCATGCCGGCCAAAAACCCGACCCGACCACCGGGGCGCGCGCCGTCCCCATCTACCAGACCACTTCCTACAACTTCAAAGACAGCGACCACGCCGCCCGCTTGTTCGCCCTGGAGGAAGCCGGCAACATCTACACCCGCATCATGAACCCCACCACCGACGTTTTCGAGCAGCGGGTGGCCGACCTGGAAGGCGGCGTCGGTGGACTGGCTGCCAGCTCGGGGCACGGCGCCCAAACCATGGCGATCCTGACCCTGTGCCAGGCCGGCGATCACATCGTCTCGGCCTGCACGCTGTACGGGGGCACCTACAACCAGTTCGTTTACACCTTTCCACGCCTGGGGATCGAGGTGACCCTGGTGGACCCGTCCGACCCGGAAAACTTCCGCCGGGCGATCCGCCCCAATACGAAGATCCTGTACGGCGAGACGCTGGGCAACCCGGGCATCAACGTTTTCCCCTTCGAGGAAGTGGCTGCCATCGCCCGCCAGGAGCGCATCCCGTTGATGATCGACAACACCTTCGCCACGCCTTATCTGTGCCGGCCGTTCGAATGGGGGGCGAACATCCTCGTGCATTCCACCACCAAGTTCATCGGCGGGCACGGCACTTCTATCGGCGGGATGATCGTGGACGGCGGCAATTTCGACTGGGCCGCCAGCGGGCGTTTCCCGAACTTCACCACCCCCGACGACAGCTACCACGGGCTGGTGTATGCAAGCCTGGGCGCGCCGGCCTTCATTTTAAAGGCGCGCGTCCAGATCCTGCGGGATATCGGCGCCTGCCAGGCGCCCATCAACTCCTGGCTCTTCCTGCAAGGGTTGGAGACGCTCAGCCTGCGCATGGAACGCCAGGTGCAGAACGCCCAGGCGGTGGCCGAATTCCTGCAATCCCATGCCTGCGTGCGCTGGGTGACTTATCCCGGCCTGACCAGCCACCCCGACTACGAGCGGGCGCGCAAGTACCTGCCCAAGGGGGCTGGGGCGATCCTGGGATTCGGCATCGAAGGCGGCCGGCCGGCCGGCAAGCGCTTCATCGACCGCCTGCAGCTCTTCAGCCACCTGGCCAACGTGGGCGACGCCAAGAGCCTGGCGATTCACCCCGCCAGCACCACCCACAGCCAGCTCAGCGAGGAGCAGCAGATCACCGCCGGGGTGACCCCGGACTTTGTGCGCCTGAGCGTCGGCCTGGAAGACATTGAAGACATCTTGTGGGACCTGGATCAGGCCCTGGCATGAGCGCCGGGCGCGTTCAAAGGAGGCTCGTAATGCCGGTCAATATCCCCGATACTCTGCCCGCCAAGCATATCCTGGAGAGCGAGAACATTTTCGTGATGGGCGCGGCCCGCGCCGAACACCAGGATATCCGCCCGTTGAAGATCGCCATCCTGAACTTGATGCCCACCAAGGTTGAGACCGAGACGCAGCTCCTGCGCCTGATCGGCAACACCCCGCTCCAGGTGGACATCACCCTGCTCCAGCCGGCCACCTACACCGCCAAAAACACCTCGGCGGAACACCTGCTGGCCCATTACCAGACCATCGAGCAGGTGCAGGACGAAAAGTTCGACGGGCTGATCCTCACCGGCGCGCCGGTCGAGCATTTGGCCTTCGAAGAAGTCGATTACTGGAAGGAGCTGCAGGGGATCATCGATTGGAGCGAGACGCACGTCTACTCCACGTTTTACATCTGCTGGGGCGCGCAGGCCGGCCTGTACCACCGCTACGGAATCCCCAAATACCCGCTGCCGAAAAAGATGTTCGGCCTGTACCCGCACCAGGTGCTGGAGACGGGCCAGATGCTGCTGCGCGGCTTCGACGATGTGTTCCTGGCGCCGCACTCGCGCCACACCGAGATCCGCCGGGCGGACATCGAGCAGGCGCCCGAGCTGGTGATCCTGGCCGAATCGCAGGAAGCGGGGATTTACCTGCTGGCCTCGCGTGACGGCCGCCGGATCTACGTCACCGGGCACTCGGAATACGACCCGCTGACCCTCAAGCGCGAGTACGACCGGGATGTGTCCAGGGGGCTGCCTATCCAGGTGCCCAAAAACTACTTCCCGGACGACGACCCTTCTAAGGAACCCCTGGTGCGCTGGCGCGGCCACGCCAACCTGTTGTACGCCAACTGGCTGAACTACCACGTTTACCAGCTCACGCCTTACAACGTGAGCCAGATCCCGCACGGCGAGGCGCTCTCCTTTTCCTGAGATCGCCCGGGGGCTGAAAAGTCAGCCCAGGTATTCAGAGTGCAGGCGCGGCCAGGCCGCGCCTGCACTTCCCATTTCAGCTTTCGAATGCGCTAACTCCAAAAATGGCCTCTTGACAAATAGTAAAGTTTGCTTTATTATCAGGCAATCTTAAATATACAGAAAGGTTACCTAATGCACTCAGACGATCCTTTTGTCCAAACACTTGGGAAATTCCTTGAAGTCTTAATGCGGCGCTCGATGCACAACTTCATTTCCTACTCTAAAGAGATGGGGCTATCGATGTCCCAGTTAGGCGCCTTGTTCCGCATCTTCAGGGGCTGGAGCTCGGTCTCAGATATCGGCGACGACCTGGGCGTGACCAAAGCAGCCGCCAGCCAGTTGTTGGAAGGCCTGGTGCAGCAAGGGTTGATCCTGCGCAAGGAAGATCCGGACGACCGGCGCGTCAAGCAGATCGCGCTGACCGATAAAGGCCGCCAGATCCTGCACGACACCGGCGCCGCCCGCCAGGGTTGGCTGGAAGAGCTCGCCCGGACCCTTTCGGATGGCGAGCGCGAGCAAGTCACAGCCGCCCTGAACATCTTGATCGAGAAGGCCAACCGGCTCGAACAACCCTCTCGACCGCTGGTTCGATAATTTTATTAATTTCAAGGAGCATCTTAACCTATGCTACGTGTGGTCAGGTATTTAAAACCTTATTTTTTCTTGATCTTGCTGACGGTTGGTTTGCTGTTTCTGCAGGCCTACGCCAACCTGGCGCTGCCTGATTATATGTCCTTTATCGTTAACATCGGCATCCAACAGGGCGGCGTGCAAAACGCCGTACCGGCAGCCATTCGTCAAAGCGAGATGGATAAGCTGGTCCTCTTCATGAGCCCTGCGGAGAAGACCCAGGCGCTGGAGGCTTATACCCTGGTCGATAAAGAATCGCCGGATTACGAACAGGACGTGAGCCTGTACCCCGCTCTGGCCAACGAGCCCGTGTACGTGTTGAAACCCATCGACAAGGCCGAGATCGACCGCTTGAACCCGGTGATGGGCAAAGCTTTTCTGGTCGTTTCCAGCATCCAGCAGATGATCGCCGATCCGGAAAAAGCGGCCGCCGCGGCGCAAAGCTTGGGTTTTGACCTGACCAAGCTGCCGCCCGGCGCAGATGTTTTCAGCTTGTTGGCTAATCTGCCGGCCGCCCAGCTCGCCCAAATCACTACCGCCATCGACCAGAAGTTCTCCGCGATGGGTCCCAGCTTGATCAACCAGTCCGCGGTGGGGGCGGTGAAAGCCGAGTACCAGGCCCTGGGGATGGATACCGGAAAGATCCAAAACAGCTACATCCTGAACACCGGGATCATCATGCTGTTGATCTCCTTATTAGCCGGGGCGGCCTCGGTGGCGGTTGGCTATCTATCTTCCAAGGCGGGCGCCGGATCGGCGCGTGACTTGCGCAAAGACCTGTTCGCGAAAGTGGAGAACTTCTCGAATACGGAGTTTGACAAATTCTCCACGGCTTCGCTGATCACTCGCTCCACGAACGACATCACTCAAATCCAAATGGTGGTCATCCTGCTGCTGCGCATCGTATTCTACGCGCCGATCATCGGCGTCGGCGGCATCATTATGGCGCTGGCGAAGAGCACCTCCATGTGGTGGATCATCACACTGGCGGTGATTGTGCTGATCGGCCTGGTCCTGGTAGTCTTTTCGATCGCTCTGCCAAAATTCAAGATCATGCAGAACCTGATCGACCGGATCAACCTGGTGACCCGCGAAAACCTTTCCGGCATGATGGTCATCCGGGCCTTTAATATGCAGGGGTTCGAGGAGAAGCGCTTCGACAAGGCCAATACGGACCTGACCAGCACCAGCCTGTTCATTAACCGGGTCATGGTCACCATGTTCCCGTTCATGATGCTCATTATGAACGGCCTGATGCTGCTGATCATCTGGGTGGGGTCGCACCAGGTGGCCGAATCGAACATGCAGGTCGGCGACATGATTGCCTTCATGCAATACGCCATGCAGATCGTGATGGCCTTTCTGATGATGTCGATGATGTTCATCATTTTGCCGAGGGCTTCGGTTTCCGCCAACCGTATCGCGGATGTGCTCGAGACAATGCCTTCCATCGAAGACCCCCAGTCGCCCAAGCCGTTCAAGCAGCCCTTTACGAGCCAGATTGAGTTCCGCAACGTGTCCTTCCACTACCCGGATGCGCAGGACGACGTGCTGCACGACGTCTCGTTTACCGCCCAGGCGGGCCAGACGACCGCCTTTATCGGTTCAACGGGCTCGGGGAAATCCACGGTGGTCAATTTGATCCCGCGCTTTTTTGAAGTGAGCAGCGGCTCGATCCTGGTGGACGGCACGGATATTCGCCAGGTGCGCCAGAGTGACCTGCGGGACAAGATCGGTTACATTCCACAAAAAGGCATGCTGTTTTCCGGCACGATTGGCAGCAACCTGCGCTATGCCGACGATCATGCCACGGATGAAAGCTTAAAAGAAGCGGCTGAGATCGCCCAGGCAAGCGAATTCATTGAGGCTAAACCGGAAGGCCTGGAGGCGGAAATTTCTCAAGGCGGGGCGAATGTGTCCGGCGGGCAAAAGCAGCGGCTTTCGATCGCACGCGCCCTGGTCAAGAAACCACCGATCTATATCTTCGACGACAGCTTTTCGGCCCTGGATTTCAAAACCAACTCGGCCTTGCGCAGGGCGCTCAAAGCAAAAACCAGCGCGAGCACGGTGTTGATCGTAACCCAGCGCGTCACCACGATCAAGGACGCCGACCAGATCATCGTGCTCGAAGAGGGCAGGATCGTGGGCAAAGGCAAACACGCCGAATTGCTGAAGGATTGCGATACTTACCGCGAGATTGCCTATTCGCAGCTCAGCACGGAGGAACTGTCATGATTGCCTCCGGCAGAAACCCACAACAAGGTCGCGGCCCAATGGGCATGGGCAGCGGCATGATGATGCAGGGCGCCAAAGCGCGCGATTTCAAAGGCACCATGATCAAGCTGGCCCACTACCTGGGGGCGTACAAGCTGCCCGTCTCGCTGGTACTGGTTTTCGCCATTGCTTCCACCATCTTCTCCATCGTCGGCCCGAAGATCTTAGGCAACGCCACGACGAAATTGTTCGAAGGCGTGCTGAGCCAGATCGCCGGCACCGGCTCGATCGATTTTGACTATATCGGCAACATCATTCTTTTGATGACCGGGCTGTACCTGCTCTCCGGCCTGTTCAGCGTCATCCAGGGCTGGATTATGTCCGGCGTTTCGATGGATATCACTTATCGCCTGCGCAAGGATATCGCCGAGAAGATCAACCGGATGCCGCTGCGCTACTTCGACGGAACAAATCACGGCGAGGTCCTTTCGCGCATCACCAACGATGTGGACACGGTAAACCAGACCCTCAACCAGAGCCTGACCCAGATTATCACTTCGGTCACCACTGTGATCGGGGTGACCGTTATGATGTTCTCCATAAGCTGGTTGATGAGCCTGGTCGCCATTCTCATCGTCCCGCTGTCGTTCGTGATCATCGGGTTTGTGATCAAGAAATCGCAGAAATACTTCAAGGAGCAGCAGGACTATCTTGGGCACGTGAACGGCCACGTCGAGGAAATGTACAGCGGCCACGTCGTGATGAAAGCCTTCAACGGCGAGCAAAAAAGCATCGAGAAATTTGAGGTCTACAACGACAAGCTGTACAATTCGGCCTGGAAATCTCAATTCCTGTCGGGGATGATGATGCCGGTCATGACCTTTGTCGGCAACCTGGGTTACGTGGCTGTGGCGATCCTGGGCGGCTGGCTGGCGATCCGCAACGCGATCACGGTGGGCGATATCCAGGCCTTCATCCAGTACGTGCGGACCTTCATGCAGCCGATCTCGCAACTGGCGAATATCTCGAACGTGCTCCAGCAGACCGCCGCGGCTGCCGAACGCGTGTTTGAGTTTCTGGACGAGGACGAAGAAATCCCCGAGACCAGCAATCCCATCCAACTGCCCAGCCTGGAAGGCTGCGTGGAGTTCCAGCACGTTCATTTTGGCTACACCCCGGAGAAAACGATCATCAAGGATTTCTCCGCCATCGCCATGCCGGGACAGAAGGTCGCCATCGTCGGGCCGACCGGGGCCGGCAAGACGACCATCGTAAAACTGCTGATGCGCTTTTACGACGTAGACAGCGGCGCAATCCTGATCGACGGGCATGATATCCGCCAATTCTCACGCCGTGACCTGCGCAAAATGTTTGGGATGGTCCTGCAAGACGCCTGGCTTTTCAATGGAACGGTCATGGACAATATCCGCTACGGCCGCTTCGAGGCCAGTGAAGAGCAGGTCGTCGCGGCCGCCAGGGCCGCCCGGGTCGACCATTTCGTGCGCTCCCTGCCGGAAGGCTACGATATGGAGCTCAACGAGGAATCCTCCAACGTATCGCAGGGCCAGTTGCAGCTCTTAACCATCGCCCGCGCCATTCTGGCGGATCCCAAGCTCTTGATCCTGGACGAGGCCACCAGCTCGGTGGATACCCGCACGGAAGTGCTCATCCAAAAAGCGATGGACACGCTCATGGCCGGCCGGACCAGCTTTGTCATCGCCCACCGCCTGTCCACGATTCGCAACGCGGATTTGATCCTGGTGATGAATGAAGGGGATATCGTCGAGCAGGGCAAACACCAGGAGCTGCTCGCCCGGGGCGGCTTCTATGCCGAGATCTATAACAGCCAGTTCGCCAAAACGGACGAGAATGGGAACGGGAATGGGAAAGTGGATGGAAAAGTGGACGGGAATGGAAATGGGCGCGCCGCCGCTGAGCCCGTTCTTGACCTGGCCCAGGCGCCAGGCCTGAATGGTGGATCCGGGAACGCCCGGCAGTACATCCTGCAGGCCTACCAGGCCTTGCAGATGGGCGAGCTGGCCAAAGCGCGCCAGCTTGCCGAAGAAACCGCGCGCTTGAACCCCAATTACGAGGCGTCCTACTTGATCCTGGCTGCCCTGGCAACCCCCATCGATTCCATTGAGTACCTGATGAAGGCCCTGGACGTCAACCCATCCAGCAAGCGCGCCCGCGAGGGGATGGCCTGGGCGTTGGAGAAGCTGCGCGATTCGGCTTAGGTCGAGTGATGCATGTTGTAGTAAGGGTGATTCTTAAATCGCCCCTACTACAACAGATTTTCCATTAGAGAAATCTTATCTTAAACATTATAATAGGGATGGGCTCGCTAACATCTCGTGCGATTAAAAATAGGACGCTGATAACGCGGAAGGACACGGAATTGATTTAATGAATGAGCGCTCATCACAAGTGACATATCAAACTCTAAAACACCAGGATATTACCGAAAAGATACTGCATGCATTCTTAAAAATCGTTTACCCGCAGTTAGGATATGGCTTTTTGGAAAAGGTGTATGAAAATTCGATGCGGATTTCGCTTCAAGCCTTGGGATTGAACGTTTTACAACAAGAAAGGATCGCTGTCAATTTTCATGGACAAATCGTCGGGGAATATTATGCCGACCTATTGGTTGAAAAAGCCGTTTTGGTGGAACTCAAGGCGGCGCCTCGAATCTTGAGCGAGTATGAAGCTCAATTATTGAATTATTTGCGAGCGACGCCATATGAAGTCGGACTTTTACTCAACTTCGGTCCAAAACCTGAATTTCGTCGTAAAGTGTTTGATAATGAACGCAAGTCCATTACCTGGTCATGAAAGGTATAGAAAAGACTGTGTTTTTCCGCGTTAATCCGCGTCCAATACGTTCCAAAGCTGTTCAGAAATAAAGGCAGCATTCCTTGCGATGGTGGAGAACCTTCAATGGACATCCTGGACAATATCCCGCAAGAGGAGCTTGCCAAATTCAACGACCTGATCCGCATCTACCAGACCGGCGAGGAGATTTTGACCGAGGGTGAGGCCTGGAACAACAGCCTGTACGTGCTGCGCGTCGGGCGGGTCGACATTTACCGCCAGATGCGCGGCGCCGAGCAATTGATCACCCAGATTGAAGCGGTGAACATCTTCGGCGAGATGGAGCTGGTGCTGGGCGGGCTGCGCCTGGCGACGATCAAGGCCCACACGGAAGTGCTCACTTACAAGCTCCCCAGCCCCGACCTGCACGCCTTGATCGCCAACCCGATTTGGGGGAACAAGCTGATCAACCGCCTGTGCACGGATATCAAGATCTTTTCCGATATAACCAGGGGTTTGGAAGAGAAGAACGCGCTCCTGGAAGACCGGTTGGAAGAGGTCCTGCAAAACAGCGGGCTGCTGTACGCCGCCCTGGAAATCCTGCAAAGCAAGGCGATCATGGATAGTTCGGTGAAATCGCGGGCCTGGTATTACCTGGTGGACACGGACAGCCTGGTGAAAAATTATCTGCAGGCGAAAATGCCGGAGATTACCAAGCGGATCGCCAAATTTAGAGATTCGGCGCTGGAAAAGCTAGATGAAGAGGGCTTCCTGCCCGTTAAACTGAAAGAGCTTTTTCTCAGCAACCATGACGACCAGCGGGCGAACAAGGAATGAGCCAGGCGCAAGCCTGAACGCCAAACCCGCCGGCATGCGAACGATAGACGTCTATACGAAACCGCCCATAATTTAACACATGAGGAGGCAATCGAATGACTGCGGTCAACACCCATTTCTCTCCCCAGGACAACGGCTTTCACTTCATCAATCGCTTTGAATTCAAATTCCCGGTGAAGTTCAAGCTGCCATTCGCCGGCGAAGTGAACCTGAGCGACGTCGTTTACGGCCTGTGCGGCGGGATGTGCTTCAGCGCCCTGGACTACTACAACGCTTCCAGGCCGGCGCCCAGCGTCTCCCAGGTCGACCAGATCGACGCCAGCCTGTTCGCTTACCTGTGCGACCGCCAGCTCGACAGCCTGAGCATCCCGACCCTGCTCAAGGTGTTCCAGTGGATGCTGAGCGACGAGCGGGATAACGGCCTGCGCCTGGCGCGCTACGAAGTCCCCAAGCTGCGCCGCATGTTGGACAAGGATTCCCCGGCGGTGCTGGCCTTGATCCGGGTCAAAGGGCTGAGCGACCCGACCCACAACCACCAGGTTGTGGCGATCGGGTATGATTACGACCCCGCCAGCCGGCGCATGACCATCGCCCTGTACGACCCCAACCACCCGGGCGAGAGCCCCAGCCTGCAGCTCGACCTGAGCAACCCCGGCCAGGGCGTCGCCATCAGCCAATCCACCGGCGAGTTCCTGCGCGGTTTCTTCCTCATCGACTACAAAGCGCAGCTTGCTGTACCGCTGGCGCTGCAGCCGCAAGCAGCCGCCGGAGCGGAGGCCGCCTTCGCCGACCTGTCCTTCGGCGCGCCGGTCTTTTCCTTGCGCTGGCCGGTCGACAGCCACCGGGTGAACCAGTACTTCGGCGAGAACCCCGAGACGTACAAGCCGTTTCACCTGCCCGGCCACGAGGGCGTTGACCTGTTTGCCCTGAACGGCGCAAACGTGTACGCGGCTGCGGATGGGGATGTCTACCAGGCCAGCCACCCCAAGGATCACCCCTATGGGCTGCACGTCCGCATCAAGCACGTGGTCGACGGGCGCACTTACCACACCGTCTACGCCCACCTGCAGGAGACGCACGTGAAAGTTGGCCAGAAGGTCGCCGCCGGCGATTTGATCGGCCAGGCAGATAACACCGGCAACTCATTCGGCTCGCACCTGCACCTGACCCTTAAAATCGACGGCGAGCAAACCCCCGGCTACCCGGCCGGGATCGTGGATCCCTGGCCTTACCTGCAGGCCTCGTCCGTCACGCCGCCCCCGCCGCCGATCATCCCCGACCCGCCCGACGAGCCCCTGCCGCCCGCCAGCGGGATCACGGTTTACACTGTGGGGGCGATCAACCTGCGCGCCCGGCCTACGACCGACGCCAACATCCGCGGCGGCCTGCCGGCCGGCGAAGCCCTGAGCGTCCTGGGCGACGCCGCCGCGGCGCGGGCCAAGATCGGAAAGGACGGCGAATGGCTGCAGGTGCAGACCGCCGGCGGCCTGCCCGGTTATGTGGCGGCCTGGCTGGTACAAACCATCGACCAGGCCTTCCCGCCCAGCGACCTGGTGATCTATCCGAACGACTTCGTCAACCTGCGCGGCGGGCCGGCGACCGCGTTCGACCTGCTGGCGACCCTGACCCTGGACCAGCCGCTGACCGTCCTGGGCGACGCCGATAACGCCCGCGCCAAGATCGGCAGGATGGGCGAATGGCTGCAAGTGCAGACCGAGCAGGGCCAGCACGGCTTCGTCGCCGCCTGGCTGGTGCACAGCACAGCCCAAACCCTGCCTGACAGCGGACTGAGCGTGGTCCCAACCCTCATCTTGAACGTGCGGGCGCGGCCGACCACCGACGCCAACATCCTGACGGTGGTCTCGCCCGGAGATTCGCTGGCGGTTCTGGGAGATAAGGACCTGGCGAGCTCGCGGATCGGGCAACAGGACCAATGGCTGAACGTGAAAACGCCGGATGGCTTCAGCGGTTTTGTGGCCGCCTGGCTGGTGCAGCCGGCCCAGGCGGCGCCTTCCAGGAAGCCGCCGGCCCCAGCACCGGTCCCCAGCGGCCTGGCGGTGTACCCGATCGCCGACCTGAACGTGCGCGCCCAGGCCAGCATCAACTCGCCGCGCGTCAGCGGCGCATTTCGTAACGTCCCCCTGAACGTGGTCGAGCCCGACCTGGCCGCGGCGAAAGCCAAGATCGGCAAGACGGATGAATGGCTGCACGTGCAGCTCCCGGATGGGTCACGCGGCTGGGCCGCCGCCTGGTACCTGAGTGCCAAGCCGGTTTAACCATAAGAGCGGTTAGGGGCGTTGGCCGCGCCCTTGCCCCCAACCGCTGGTCTTCGCCCAACTGCCCGGTTTTATCTCGGTCCTTTGCGTCTTTGAACCTCCACCAGGCCTGACCTGTAAATATGTTATGGCCCACACGCTCGGGATCACCGCTCGGAAAATTCGTCGCCTGGGATGCTTGTGCCTGGGTTTGATTGTGTTAGCGAGCTGCATTTCAGCCCCGCCAACTCCGCAAATTTCACGCACCCCGCACATCACCATCAAAATCAACGGCACGCCGGTGAGCTCGCTGGACGGCACGCCTTTGCCAATCAGCACCCCCCTGCCAGAGGCAGGGTCGAAGGTTTCCGCCGGCCGATCGCCGCTGGATCCGCCCGGGGAAGTCAGGATGGGTTCGGCAACGGTCTCGGCACCTATGCTGGACAACCACGGGCTGCCGGCGGTCGAAGTTCTCATCAATGGCTCCGGGCCATATCGCTTCGTCGTGGATTGGGGGGCCAATATCTTCGCCGCCTCGCCCGAATTGGCGAGTAAGCTCAACCTCCCAATCCTGGGCGTGGATAGCATGGGCAATCAAAATGCGCAGGTAACCTCACTTGCCATTGGAGATGCCGAGTTTCGTGACCTGACGGTCGTCCTGGATCCCTTTTTCAGCCAAATGGATGAAGACGGTGTGCTGGGCCGCAACATCTATGCGAACCTGCTGATCACCCTGGATTATCCCGCTCAGCGCATCATTCTGGAGCAAGGGTCGCTTCCTGCGCCGAATGGACAGGATCTGTTGGCTTACCAGCCCTCCGAAGGCGGCGCGCCCATGCTGCCGGTCGAGATTGAAGGGCAGCGTTTCCCGGTTGTGCTGGATACCGGCGCGGCTCGCGGGCTGATCTTGCCGGCTGCAAAGGCGGCGCAATTCTCTTTTATGGTTGGTCCAATCCCCGGCGGGACAGCCATCGGCCCGCAGCTAGGCGCGGCGGACACTCAGGTGGGCCGGTTGTCTGAGGACCTTCACTTCGGGGCATACACAATCTCTCAGCCGTTGGTAGATATTTTAGACCGCTCCGAAGCGCTGCTGGGCAGCGGGCTGCTGAGGTACTTTTCGGTGACGCTCGACCAGGAAAACCAGACCCTGCGGATCCGTCGTGATCAAGCAGGGCCAATCATAATCCCGCCCGCGCCGTGGGAAACGCCAGCGCCGGACGTAGCTGCGGGCGGCTTTCACTCTCCCAGCCTGGCGGCTGATTAAGATCTGGCAGGTCGCCTCAACCGCCAGCCTCGTACTCGATGGTGTAAAACTCTTTGTAGCCTGAATCGATGTATTCGGCCATGGGATCTCTCTGCTCTGAAACTTCCTGGTTCTTGAACATCGCCTGAAGGCCTTCCCAATAAGAGTCCAGGCTTTCGGCTTTGGTCTCCAGGACCAGCGTGAAATTCTTCCCGCTGATGTCCGTGAGTATGCGGGAGATGTTGGTTGCGCTACGGACGTCTTCCGGTATGGAATTGAAATACGCCAACAATTTGTCCATACAACCGTACTTGACCTGGAATACCTGGCGAACGAGTATCATTTTTATCTCCTATAGAAATTAACAGGCTTGTGGGCGACGGGCGCAAGAGCGACGGGCACAAGGCCCTATGCTACCGGGACGATGGGACGCCGACGGGCACATGTAGCATAGCCCCTTGTGGGCGACGGACACATGTAGCATAGCCCCTGTGGGCGTTAGAGCCCCTTGTGGGCGACGGACACATGTAGCAAAGCCCCTTGTGGGCGACGGACACATGTAGCATAGCCCCTTGTGGGCGACGGACACAAGCGACGGGCACAAGGCCCTATGCTACGATACTGGTGCGAAACCGGCGCTGTTGATTTCTTCGCTGGTCCAATAGAAGGCTTCCTCCAGCTCCGGGTTCCAATTCTCGCGCTGGCGGCGCAGGCGGTTGAGCGAATCCAGGTCGCCGATACGCGCCAGAGCCTCGATGGCTTTGCGCCGCAGGTAGGTGATATCCGTTACAACCGGGTTGGCGCCTAAAACGACGCCGTGCAAATCCCCGGCGGCAATCTGCTCGAACAGCTCTTTATAGCTGCGCCGGTTGAGCCAGCCCAAGGACTGGATGGCGTGCGCCTTGACGCCGATATCGCGAAACTCGTACAGGCAGCGATCCAGGAAATGGGCAGTGGTCGCATCTTGCGCCCGCACCTTGCCGATCAGGTAGGCCAGGCGCTCGTACCAGCGCGCCCGGCGGCGCCAGGCGCGCGCGTCGATGTTTAGCGTTTTGGCGACCGTCTCATCCAATAAGGGCAGGATCGCCCGGGCAACCACCTGGGCCGGGTCGACCAGGGCCAGGGCGTCCGTCACCGCCCAGCTCGTCTGCGACGGGGTATCCGGGTCCAGGAAGACCGAGACGAGGCAATCCACGGCCTCGTCGTTGTTGATCTCGCCCAGGGCAAAGGCAGCGATGGCCTGCGAGCCGGCTGCTTCCGAGCGCAGCCGCTTGCCCAGAGAAGCGGCGTCACGCACGCACCACAATTTCAGCACTCCAGCCAGCGTGGGACTGGCCTTCTGGATCTCCCGCTCGTAGCGCGGCATCATCCTCTGCAGGGCGTTGGCGGCAGCCATGCGCACACTGCTGTATTCAAAAGTCGGCAATCCCTGCCAGTCGGTGCGCACGCGCTCGAACGCCGCCCGGGCCAGGGCCGGGATGGTCTGAGGCCGCTGCAACTGGCCCAGCACCAGGGCGGCGCGCGCCCGGCGGGCCTCGCGCGGCTCGTTCGCCGTATCCAACTGGCGCACCAGGACGTCGAACACCTGGTTTTCCAGTTGCGGGTCGATCTGGCGGCCGCGGTTTTCCAGCAGGCAGCGCGCCAGCAGGTACAACTGCTCGCTCTGGGCCAGGTTCACCCCGTAGACCATCATGCGCAGCAGGCCGTTCGGGTTGCGCAGCATGCGGCTGGTCAAAACCAGCACGTCGCCCCACCAGCGCAGCCGGGACAGGCGGCCCAGCGAGGCGGTGATGTCGTCCAGGACCCGGCTGCGATCCGAACGCTGGACGATCTCGCGGGCGCAGCAGTAGGCTTGCAAAGCCGGGTAATTGAAGCGCAGCGAATCGGCCCCCACGCGGGCCAACAGGTTGCACTGCACGAGCTGGTCAAAAAGGTCCTCCAGGCTGTATTCGCGGTTGCCGCGCACGGAGGCCATGATCTCAAAGGCGTTTCGCACCGGCAGGACCAGGGTGCGATTCGAGTGCATCTCCCAGGCCAGGGCATACACACTGCGCCCGCTGCGCGAGCGCATGCCGTGCAGCGGCGAAACCTCCGCCAGGGCGTCATCCACCCAGTGCTCGAGCACGTCCCGGCGGGACTGCGGGTAGCTGCCCTCCTGCGCCTGGCGCAGCATGCCCAACAGCGACCAGGTGGTGGAAGCCAGGTCGAACAACTGCCGGGCAGCCAGGACGCGGTACAGCCTAGGCCCGGCCGGGTCGCTCAACCCCTGCAGGAACATCTCGACCTTGCGCTGGGACAGCGGCTGGATGACCAGCAAATCCGTGGCGGCCCGAAAATTACGCCGCGAGTATTCTTCCAGGTCCACCGCCAGGATGAACTCGTGGCGGGAGCCGCGGGCGAGGGCCTGGATCTCCTCCCAGGCGTCCTGGCGCTGGTCGTCGGGCAGCTCATCGCCGCCATCCAGGATCAGGCGCAGGATCGGCCCCTGATCCCCTTCCAACAGCTCGTCAAAATCCGCCGGGGTTAAAGCCGGCCAGAATTCTTGCAGGTTTTGCAAGGTCAGCCCTTCCAGGCGGCTGCGGGTGCCCGGCTGGACCGACTGCAAGCCGCGCAAATCCACGTAAACCGGGATGATCAACTGGCGGACGCCCGGCTGGAGCGAGTTTTCGGCGGAGATGAGCACCAGCCGGCGCATCTGGGTGGATTTGGACGAACCGGGGATGCCGGCGACGACGATGAAGGCCCCTTGCGGCTTGCCGCGCGAGCCGGGCTCTTGGCGGCGCGCGGCGAAAATTTGCAGGGCGATATCGAGCAGGTCCATCGCCGGCAGCGGGTCCTGCCCGACAAGCCGCAGCCTGTCCAGGCTCAGGTCGCCGGCCAGGTGGGCCACTTCGATCGGGATCGGCAGGTAGCCGCGCTTCTCCATATCGCTGCGCTGGCGGTTGCGGATGGCCTGCAAAGCCAGCCGGGCCGGGTCGGCGGCGAAAAGCTGCCCGGTTTTCAGGCGCATGAACAGCACCGGGATGGACCAATCCGCGCCCCGGTCGTTGAAAAGCAGCAGGCGCGCCTGGTTCAAAGCCCGGTCCACCTGGCCGTGCTCGAGCAGGTGGCCGTAAAAATCGGCGTTAAGCTGGCGGGCCACGTCCACCGGCACGAGGTCCTGCATGGCTACCACCGCAGCGACCCCGCATCTCACCAGGCTGGGGCCCAGGCCGAGAAAACCATGCGCCTCGCCTGGGTCGCGGCGGGCGGATTCACAGGCGGTCAGGAAGACCAGCCTGGGCAGCGGATCGGCCTGGGCCAGCTTTTCAACGATCTCGCTGTCGCGGGCGGCGTGGAATTCGCCATTCTCACTCTCCAGGTACAGGGCGGCTGTGCCGGGGGCATTCGAGTCGGGGCGGCGGTAAGCGCCGTGGCCGATGTAATGCAGGACATGGCAGCCCTGCATGCCGCGCAGCAGGTTATCCAGGCTGGTCGGTCCGGGCAGGATGTGGTAGCCGTCCTGCTCCAACTGGCCGCGCAGGGCCGGGTCGAGACCGCTGCGGCCGGGCATCACCGAGACTTCCACCAGGTCCTGGCTGGCCAGGTCGCCAAGCGCCTGGTGCAGCGCCTGCACCTGGTCGTTCACATCCACCGGGCTGAGGCCGGCCGGCAGGTCGCTGGGGTTGGAAAGGGCCGCCAGGATGCGCACCGGTCGCTCGGTCAGCGGCGGCGTTTCGGCGATCTCCAGGCCGGTGTAGCGCGAGAAAGGGGTCAGGCCGGAAGTCGCCAGGGACAATTCCTGGCCTTTAAACGAGTGGTACAGGCGCTCCCAATTGAACGCCTGCAGCTCGCTGGCGCTGTCGTCGATCCAAAGCTGGACGCGCAGCACGCCCTCCGCCTGGGCAGCGGCCTGGGCGGCCGCCCGCCCGGCGACCCGCTCGTAGGCGCGCAGGATCGGGCCGGCGAACAAAGCCTTATCCAGGGTTAAGCCGTAGGCCTGGGCGTCCAGTTGAGCGGCCAGCAGCGCTTTCGGATCGATCTGGAGCTGGCCGCCGGAAAAATAGCTGCCATCATCCAGCTCGGCGTCCACGGCGTACGCCTTGCTGTCCTGGGAAGAGCGGGTGATATGGATGAGGATCTTGGCCGGCTCGCTCATCTCACTTGATGAAAGATTTGAGCATCCCTGTCAGGGCGTCCAAAATGCGGGCGCGGTATTCGATGGCGGTCGAAACGTTGCGCTGGTGCAGTTCGAGCAAATCGGTGTCGACTGCCAGGGCGCCGGTCTCGCTAACACGCACTGGCAGGATGGCCTGGCTGTCGCCATCCAGCTTGACCACCGTGCGGGCCAGGGGCTTGGCCTGGGCGAAGTCCACATCCCCGTCCGCCCCGATCTTCACGTAGCTCGTTTCCACAGACATGGTGGCGATGTTATCCACGTAAGCGGCCGCTTTCTCGGCCGCGCTGCGGATGGAAGTTTCCAAATCAGTTGCCATTTCCTATCTCCCTTGGTTGGTATCGATCTAAAATCGGTTTGCATGGCCCGCCGGCCAGGGGCTGGCGGGCCGGGTCCTTTACGATCCTTCCGGATGGGCTAATTCTGCGCGCACCTGGTTGATAAAGCTCAAAGCCGCCGGCAGGGCCAGGAGCGGCCCGGCGGGAGTCGCCAGCAGGGTCGAAAGCTTCAGCGCGCCGGCGGCGACCACGGCAAACGTGCGCAGCAGGGCGGCGCGGGAATCCAGGGCCAGCTTCAGCGTGCGCTCGTGCAGGGCGGACTGCCCGTCGGCCGGTTGGATGTACCAGGCCGTGTCCATGTCGCCTGTCCAGCTCACCGACGTACGCGCCCAAAGCCGGCCTTGCACGCGGGTCTCCACCCAGGCGTAGTGGGTCACGATTTGCTCCAGGCGCTGCATGAACTCTTTGAACTGGGCGACAGCCTGTCCCCATTTGTCCGAAACCTGGTCCAGGGGGCCAAAGCTGAACGAGTCCCAGGACTGCCCCGGCGCAAAGCTCAACATCTGCCCGCTCTCCTGGGCGTAGGCCAGCAGCGCCAGGGTCTCGCTTTCAGGCGGCGGAAGCTCCTCACCTGGCTCGCCAGCCGCGAAAGACAGCCCGCTGGCCTGGCGCAGCCTCAGGCGTTCCAGGCGTTCTTCGCTAATTTCCAGGGCCTGCTCGCCGGCCTGCAGGCTGGCCTGCGCCTGTTGGAAGGCCGCAAGCGCCTGTCCCGGTTCGGCCGGCAGCTCGCTGCGCCAGACGGTGACATCCGCCGGGATGGCTGCCGGCGGGGATCCGGGCGCGAGGTCGAACGAAATCGCTGCCGGGTCTGCCTGGGTCGACAACCTGCCAGGGGCCAGCCAAACCCGAGCCGGGCTGGGCCTGGCTTTCGCCGATCAGCACGAAGGCCGCCGAAGAGCGGCTGGACCCGGCGTTCACCTCAGAGCACCTTGAGCGCCTGCAGCAGCCCGGTGGCTGCCGAAGCGGCCGCTTTCATCATCTCGGTCCGGTTGGCCTGCGCCTGCCGGACCATATCCAGGTGGATGGACCACAAAGCCTGGTCGATCTCGCCGGAGTCTTCCGGCACGACCACCTGGGTATCGCCATCGATCTTGATCATGGTGAAGGCGCGCAGTTTGGCGCCAGGAGGGATGTCGTTGCCAGTGCCGACCGCGGCCATGTCCTCGACAACGTAGGTGGAAACCTGCAAGGTGGCGGCGTCGTCGACCGCCTTGGCCAGGGCTTTGCCCAGGTTCTCGGCGAACTGCTGGACGGCGTTGGTCAGGCGGGCGCGCGTGTCCGAAAGGCTGTCCAGCAGGCCAAAATCCACACCGGCGGCGTCGACGACCGCCGTTGCCGTCAGGGTCAGACTTGCGGCGGCCCCAACGGAGGCGGCTTGAGCGCCGGCTGCGGGGGCGGGCGCAGCTTCTGCCGCAGGGCCGCCCTCCTGGCTCAAGGCGCTGGGAGTTTTCGGTTCCGCGGAAGCGCCGGGGGATACGGCGGCGGGCGACTGCACCGCGCTCGTCACGAAGACCGGGCGCTCGAGGGGCTTTTCGCCGCCGGCGACCACCGGCAGGCGCACGGCCGGGTCGCCGATAATCGTGTAGCCGCGGGCGTCGTTGTTGGCCGTCCACTTGCCGGCCAGCTCGTACGGATCGACCTTCTTGCCAAATTCCACGTCTTCCAGATCGTCGCTCAGCACAGTCGAAAGCTCGGCGTAGCGATTGTTAAAATACTCGATCGCTGCCCCAACCGGTTTGCCGGTGAACAGGCTTAACAAAGCGCTCTCGAATACGGTGGTCTGTTTCCCGGCGTCGGGCCACAAGAAAGAATAACCCCAGGCGCGCTCCACATGGCCGACCACCGCCAGGGCCCCGCCGCGCGGGTGGCCGAGCAGCTTCCTGGGCAGTCGAGCCAAAAAGGGCGCTTTGGCGATGGGCTTGGGCTGCTTGAAAGCCTGCCTGGAGAACTCGTCGATGAGCGGCGTGCCGGCCCCGTAGCAGGCGAAGAAAAAGGCGATCAGCCCCAACAGGCCGGCATCGGAGGCCAGGTCTTCCCCGGTGAAGTAGAAATCCTGCGGGACGGCGCCTTTGCCCTGCCAGGCCGCCGGACCGGGCCAATCCTGGCAGAGCAGCGCCCCCTGGCGCACGGTCTGGTCCTGGCTGTCCAATGAGAAGCTCATCCCGTGGCTGGCGCTGAAGAGCAAGGCCGGGGTCTGGTCGCCGCCCAGCAGGCGGCTGAGCTGGGCCTTGGTGGCCTGGTCGCGCAGGACGGCGTCGAACTCCCAGCCCTTGAGATTTTCTTTTTCTTGATCCTTATCCTTGAATGTGGTGTACAGGGGCTCGACCAGGTTGTCGGCGCTCAGTTGGGTGGCTTTATCGCCCGGGTTGGAAACGCCGAAAAACGAAGCCCGGCGAGGCAGCTTCAGCTTACCGGATTCGGCCGTCGCCACGCTGTGGGCGTAGCTGGCGTATTCCCCTGGCGTGTCGAAATGGATGCGGCCGACCGCGTATTGCACGTCGAGCTGGCTTTGAAAGCGGTAGGGGATCTCGGCCGGGCTGCCGGCGACCAGCAGGTAATAGGGTATATTTTCAGGATCCGCCGGCCCGGGCCCTGCGCCGTGACGGGCCAGGAAATCTGTCTTGGATTCGTCCGGCCGGTAGCCGTCCGGGCCCTCATAGATGCGGAAATGGTCGCCGGCCTGCTCGCGGCGCAGGTCGATCAGCTCCTTCAACGCATCCTTAATTGCCGGGTCCGCATTGGCCGGGAAGATCACGCCCCAGCCGGACTCGGCCAGGTTGTACGGGTCCACCCCTTCCTTGACCCCAAAGTCTGTTTCGGTGGAGCGCTTGTGGCGGAATTTGAGCTCGCTGAGATTCTCGGGCGTGCCTTCGCCCTCGATGAACTTAGCAAGCTGCTCGCCCGTCAAAGGCGGCAGGGAATATTCGCCAGTTTCGCCATCGATGCCGTTGAAGAAGAGAAGTTCTTGTTCGGCGGGTGCATCGGTCATATGTGCGCCTCCTGGATATGAAAGATAGAGAATTGAAACGATCAGGGAGCCATCGCCCGGTCAGGCGGGTCCGGGAAGTGGTTTTAAGCTCGCCCCACCAGCCAACATCCACCACTTTCCCGCGCCTTAAAATATATCACAAATTTGCTCTGAATATGAGGCGGGCGCCCTCACCCCTGCCCCTGCCCTCACCCCTGCCCCTCTCCCGCGTGCGGGAGAGGGAAGATCTCGATGTCACAGGTCACCTGACTGACGCGACTCCCTTTCTCGCCCTCACCGTGCGGGAGAGGGGAATCGACAGGACTCCTTCGATGTCACAGGTCACCTGATTGAACGCGACTCCCTTTCTCGCCCTCACCGCGTGCGGGAGAGGGGAATCCGCCTGGCAAGGACTCCTTCGATGTCACAGGTCACCTGGCCGGACGCAACTCCCCTTCTCGCCCAAAATTTGGGAGAGAAGGGGCTGGGGGATGTGAGGGCCAGGGCGTAAGTCGCAGCCGCGACGAAGAGCGCCCTCTGGGCGTCCATGCCTCTCCCCGAGCAGGGACCAAAGCCTGATGTTGAACGCCGCCATTAATCACAAGGCCAGGAGCTGCAAGTGCTTGAGCCTGCAGCTCCTGATTCTTCCGGCGTTACAGAAAAAACGGCTTACTGGGCGACCAACGTCACATTCTTCGGATTGTAATTCACAGTATACCCCTGCCCATGCCCATCGATTGTGGCAAACTGACCGGCGCGTGCGGCAAAGGTCATCACGATAAAGCTGTCGCCAAGGGTAGGAACATAACCGCCGGCCAACGTGACGTCCAGCGCGCCGTCTAAGGTTGCATTTCCAACGATGGCGAACTGATCATACTCTGTAATCGGAGCCTGGCCGCCAATTTTTACATGCAGAACGCCGCTGGCGGTCTGGGTGAAATCCCCGCCAAAACGCAACTGTCCCGACTGGACGTCCACGCTGCCGCTGTTGACGAAGGCCGGATTTACGCGGGTCTCGCCGCTGCCGCCCGATTTTGTGAGGGAGCCGTGGTTCTGGAAAGATGCCCCGCCCGTACTGATATAGATGAAGTCATCGCCCTGGAAGTCGAAGGTCGCTCCCGCCAGGTTGGCGATGACTGCCGCATGGTAGGCGGTGAGCGAGCCGTCCAGGAGAACTGCCGCCCCGGCGTTCTCCAGGCTGCGACCATCCAGGTAGCGCCCGTAGCTGCCGCTGAAGGTCAGGCCGCCGTTGGCCCGCGTGGTCCCAATGCCGCTCATGGTGCCGTAGTTCCAGGTCAGCATGCCTGCCACATCCACGTCCCCGTTTCCCGTCAGCGTCCCGCCGCTCATCGTCAGGGCGCTGGTGCCGGCGGTCAGGCCAGCGCTGACCGAGAGCGTGCCGCCAGCCAGGGTGGTGTTGGCTGCAGTGTAAGTGCCGCTCAGGGTGAGCGTGCCGGAGCTGAGGCGCACATTGAGACCAGAGAGGCTGCCGCTCAAGGTGTGCGACCCGCCGCCGATCTCCAGGGTTCCGGCGCCCTGGAACGAGCCGGCGTCCATACCGCCGCCTCGCAAGGTGAGCGTGCCAGCCTGCACGTCGACGACCCCGCTGTTGTTGAGCGGGATGTAGATGCTCGCCGACCCGCTGCCAGCCGATTTGCTGAGCGTCCCCTGGTTGTCGAACGTGGCGCCTCCCGTGCTGGAGTAGATGAAGTCATCGCCCTGGAAGTCGAAGGTGGCTCCCGCCAGGTTGGCGATGACTGCCGCATGGTAGGCGGTGAGCGAGCCGTCCAGGAGGGCTGCCGTCCCGGCGTTCTCCAGGCTGCGGCCGTCCAGGTAGCGCCCGTAGCTGCCGCTGAAGGTCAGGCCGCCGTTGGCCCGCGTGGTCCCAATGCCGCTCATGGTGCCGTAGTTCCAGGTCAGCAAGCCTGCCACATCCACATCCCCGTTCCCCGTCAGCGTCCCGCCGCTCATCGTCAGGGCGCCGGTGCCGGCGGTCAGGCCAGCGCTGACCGAGAACGTGCCGCCGGCCAGGGTGGTGTTGGTTGCAGTGTACGTGCCGCTCAGGGTGAGTGTGCCGGAGCTGAGGCGCACATTGAGACCAGAGAGGCTGCCGCTCAGGGTGTGCGACCCGCCGCCGATCTCCAGCGTGCCGGCGCCCTGGAACGAGCCGGCGTCCACGCCGCCGCCTCGCAAGGTGAGCGTGCCAGCCTGCACGTCGACTACGCCGCTGTTGTTGAGCGGGACGTAGATGCTCGCCGACCCGCTGCCAGCCGATTTGCTGAGCGTCCCCTGGTTGTCGAACGTGGCGCCTCCCGTGCTGGAGTAGATGAAGTCATCGCCCTGGAAGTCGAAGGTGGCTCCCGCCAGGTTGGCGATGACTGCCGCATGGTAGGCCGTGAGCGAGCCGTCCAGGAAGACTGCCGCCCCGGCGTTCTCCAGGCTGCGGCCGTCCAGATAGCGCCCGTAGCTGCCGCTGAAGGTCAGGCCGCCGTTGGCCCGCGTGGTCCCTATGCCGCTCATCGTGCCGTTGTTCCAGGTCAGCATGCCTGCCACGGCCACGTCCCCATTCCCCGCCAGCGTCCCGCCGCTCATCGTCAGGGTGCCGGTCAATACGGAGGCCTGCCCGATATCCAACGTCCCGCCGGAAAGTACGATCGCTGCCTCGCTTTTCAAGCTGAGAACGGCATCCGCGCCACGGGAATGGACGATCGTGACAGCTCCGGGAACATCGATAATCACATTCTGAGTGGGGCCGGGTATGAGATTGGGTTTCCAGTTGAAAGGATCGTGCCAGGAGGTGCCATCGCCTTCGCCGTCCCAATAGACGGTGCCGTAGCCGGGCTGTTCGTGGAAGAAATCGAAAAAGAGGAACACAAAATCCCCGGTTGCCGGGCCGACCCCCTCTATTATGCGGGTTTTATTGTTCGCCACGTCATAGGCGACGGCTGTAAAGGGCTCCCCAGCGGGGATGAGAGGCACAAAGAAGTAGCCGCCCGGGTCTGCTACTCCGCTGAAGGGAATGGGTGAACCGGCCGAGAATACCTTAATGATCACCGGGCTGGCTGCTTGCGGAGCGCGAGCGGCGCCGCCTCCACCTCCGCCCACGTTGCCGCACCCATTGCCGCCTGGAGGCGGCGCGGAGCCCATACCGGTCAGCCCGGAGCCGCCGCCCGTCTGGGAAGGCGAGCAAACAAGCGCCGGTGTTGGCGGCGGGCATTCAGCATCGCCGAGAAACCAGATTTCTATCATCCCAAAAACTATCGTCAATCCGGCGGCGCAAAGGCCGCCAGCAAGCGGGCTAAAAATTATTGCACAGCCCAGGGACGTCAGGGTTATCCCTACCAGAACGAGCGAACGGATAATTTTAAGCTGGGTCTTCGTAAAACAGCCGGCCAAAAGGCGTGAAATCGAGTCCGCTTCCAGTTGGTTTGCCTGCGCCAGGATGCCCGAATTTTCGATGAGCGTGGCCGCGTCGATCAAAAATTGCTGAACCGCGGGCGATGGGTCACTGCTGAGCTGTTCAAAAATAGAACCGGTCTCGGTAAACTCAATAATCAATTGAGCCAACTTGTCATTGGTACCGACAGAGGTCTGGATCCCATTCAGAGTGGCCAACGATTGGGTGAAGAAGTCATGGATAATGTCACTGGCTGGCCTGTTGATTGGGGTTGGCTCTTCCACCGTGATCGCGATTGACTGTGTTGTTGCGCCCGTGCTTTCATTGCGAAAGGAAAGCGTTGCAGGCCCGGCTGGCAATATCGGGAGGATGGCAGAGAGCGTTTGGGAAGAGCTTTGCCCGTCTAAATCCGGGCTTAGCAGGGCCGGCAATTCAATTTTTGTGCCATCTACCGACGAAAGAAAAACGGCCACATTCCCAGACAGCGAATAGGGGTTAAAGCCCGTGGTTTCTACCTCGATGCTCGTGCCGGGCGGACCCGAGATACCGGCCTGAACGCCAGCCACAGAAAAGCTCTGGCTGGAGACGACCGCCGAGCCCTTTAACAAAACCTGCGGGATGGGGTCAGAAATGACGTCGTTGTTCGGCGCAACGCTGGCGCTGTTGACGACCACGATTTCATCCACACCGTCGCCATCCGCGTCCGGCATAATCTGGTAGTTGACCACCACCTGGCCCGGCTGGACTCGGTTGCCAAAATCGGCTGAAGCTACCCGGTAGGGCAGGGAAATCGGAGCCGGGCTTTGAATACTTTGCGCTCCCAGGAAAGTGACTCCCATCGCATCCCAATTGATGCCGTTTTGCGCGGTCACTTCTTGCTGGGTCAGCTCATCCACCGAGACGGACGTTCCGTCCGGCAGCGCGCCTGGAGGGATCGTGATGATGCTGCCGATCTCGCTGCCCAAGACACCTCCCTGCGAGCCGATGACCCCGCTCGATGGGGGATTGGGCAGTACATTGACGGTGATGCTTTTGCTGGTTTGTCCGCTGGGTCCGCTGGCGACGGCTGTCAGGGTTAAGTTCCCCGCCGGGAACGCGCTGGCATCGAAAAAGACTTGATAGCCATCGCCCGGGGTGTTGTCGACGCCCAAGGAGGTCGTGGCTGCGCTGAACGCCACGCGGGTCACGGTCTTCGGATCACGCGGCTGGGCAGCCAGGTACAGCATGCCGCTGACGGTCCAGCCATCGGATGGGCTGGTAATTTCAAAGTCTGGAGGCCCAGGCGGTGTGACAATGATCGGCAAGAAAATGGTATTGGGCGCTTCAATGCCAGTTTGCGCCAGACGGTTCTGACCTTGCAAACGGCTGGCGGCCTGAAGTGTTTGAGCCTGCACAGCCAGGGGCTGGAAGGAGAGAGCAAATACTAAACAGGCCATTAAAATCCGAGATGTCGTTTGGTGTTTCATATGCATGCCTCTATTTTGATGAATCTCTCTTCAATATGTTGCGTGGTGCGCCACAAGCGCCCAACACTATTCGAACCAACAGTTATGCCCGCATTGCCGTCTCAAGCCGCTTCTCTGCCGAGGGCGCGCTTACTGCTCCTGAGGCGCCGCTTCAACGGGTTGGGTATGGATATCGATAGAACCTAAAAACAAGGCCAGGTCAGTGATCTCTGAGGCGTTCAAAGCGTTGCCATTTTCTTGCGGGTCGGGGTGGCCGGAAGCCAACAACGCCTCCAGGTTCGGCATCGAGCCATCGTGCAGGTAGGGGGCGGTCAGGTTGACGTTCAGCAGGGAAGGAGGGTCGAAACCCGTCTCCCCGCGCACATCGCGAGGATTCAGACTGCCCACATCCAACAAGACGCCATCCATCATTCCGTTTCCATCCGGGTCTAAGGTTCCGGCCGGCCCGGGTAAAGCGCTGTTCGTCCAGTTTGGCCCGCCATGACAGGTCGCGCAGCCAGCCGATTGGAACAGCTCTCGCCCGCGGGAGACATCGCCTGCGGGGGAAGCCAGCGCAGGAACCGGTATCCCGGCGTCCAGGAAAGCCGCCAGGGCATCCAGGGCTGAGGAACGGCCGCCGTTCGGCGTTCCCAGCAGCGCCGGATCGGCGCCTGGCGCCAGCCCCACGCCATGCTGAATGAGCTGCAGGGTCTCTTCCACATCCTGGGCTTCATCCAGGGCCGCCGACCAGTGCCAGGGCAGGGTGTGAGAAGCGTTCCACAGGGGCGGAGTTTGGCGCGGGCCGTCCGGGAACATCCAGGTGAGGCCATCTGTACCCCCATCCGGGTGACAACTGGCGCAGGACATCCACGAGCCTTGACTGAGGCGCGGGTCAGCAGCGTAATTGAACAGGATCTTGCCTTGTAGGATCTCTGGCGGCAGCAATTCAGCGCTGACCTTGATTTCGGAAACCTGCTTCAGACTTTCCAGATCGAGAACCGTGATCGAGCGCCCGAGGTAGTTCATCACGTAGCCCCGGCGGCCGTCAGGGCTAAGGGCCATGCCGCGCGGATTCATCCCCACCGGTAAAAAGGTTACCAGCCGGGGTTGGTCCGGCGTAGAAATATCCACCACTTCCACCAGATTGCTTCCGGCCAGGACAATATAAAGCCTTTGCCCGTCCGGGTCAGGGATTGCAGCCAGCGGGTTATTCACGGGCGACCCAAATATGACCTGATCGTTGAGCGGTAGATAGGCGGCGGCATATTCCCGGGCCTTTTCCAGATCCAGCGTCGAAACCGCGGCGAACAACGTGGTGGTCAATCCGCGTGGCAAATCCGGGGCGGCGCGCTCGTAAGGCAGCCAGGCGCGAGAACCCAGAATGGTGATCCCCATGAGCAAGCTAGGAAAACCATGCTCGTCTGGGAGCAGCGTGATTTGCCCGGAAACGGCGTTGGCGGCAGGGTCGATGATCGTGACGCGCCCCTGGCGGCTGTCGTCCCGTCCTTCTTCGCCGCCCGCACGTGGAAAGGCCTGCTGGTGGGTGACATACACCCGCTCATCCAGATCTTCGTTGTCGCCATCATCGCTGATGGCAACTGCAAATGGCCTGGCAGCCACCGGGATTGCCGCGATCTGCTCCAGGCTGGCGGTGTCGAATACGGCTACCTGGTCTGAAGTCGTGAGGGAGATGTAGGCTCGCGAGCCGCTTGGGGTCAAAGCCAGGCTGGCCGGTTCCGGCCCGACCGGGAGGCTGGCTTGCACCCTTTTCGCCAGGCCATCGATCACCACCAGCGTCCCGGCTGCCCGGTCTAAGACGAAAACGCGGCGGCCGTCTACCGCCATGGCGACCGACCAGGGCGTCTGCCCAACCGGGATTTCGGCCGTCTTTTCCAGGGAAGCCGCATCGAGCACGCTGATCGAGCCTGAATCAGGGTTCGCCACCCAAACCGACCCGTCAAGCGGCGAAATGGCCAAAGGCCCACTCCCGGAGACCTTTCCACTCTCGCCGTTGGCCCGGGTGACGAAGGGCAGATACGTGGCAGCGGTGTCTGTATTCAAGGGTTGTCGCAGCTCAGCCGCGCGGACCTGGCCTCCCAAAAAGATACTGGCGATACCGGTTATGACCAGCAGGATGAATTTGCGAGGGTGTGAGAAGTGTTGGGCGCCTTGGCGCGCTACGCAACACGATTTCAGATATTCATCAAAATAGGTCGCCATTTTCGCGAAAGATGATTTTGCCGCTCCCATTTGGTTAAGGGTGGGCGGTTACGAGATAGGTTTCACAGGGGAAAACGACGCCCTCGTCGTCCGTGTAGTCCTGCAGCCGCGCTTCGAGATCTCGCACCAGGGCTTCGTACACCTCAGCCTGCTGGGGCTGAATCGACATCGTTGGCGGGAGCACCGCGCTTGTGGCGGTTAATTCCTGGCGGATGAATTCCCTGGCTGACGGGTAGCGCACCGGCCCGATCCCGATAACGATGCGAACATCCTTGAAGCCTGCGCTGCGGATCAACTCGCGCAGCTCATCCAGGGTGCATTCGGGGAAAGGCGACCGGATAAGAGCGGCTGCATCTACCCATGCAACCTTTTCTAATGAGGCTACCAGCCGGTCGTATCCCGGGTTGTACGCCAGTGAACGGAGAAAGCTGATCGCCAGACGCCCGCCAGGAGCCAGTACACGATGCATTTCGCCCAGCGCCAACTGCTGGTCGGGTATGAATTGGAGACCCTGCTGGCAAAAGACGGCATCGAATGAGCCCCCGCTAAATGGTATCGCCATAGCGTTTCCAGTGCGCCATTCGATCTCCGGCAGGATATTAGAAGAGACCTCCCGCGCCATCTCCAGCATGCCCTCATTGATATCGAGCCCAACCACCTTTCCATGTAAACCGAGGCGGGATGCTGCGCTGCGGGCGACACTGCCCGTTGCGCAGGCAACGTCCAACACCCGCTCCCCGGGCCGCAGCTCAGCAACTTCAATGAGAATTTGCGCTCCGGGGGCAAAAAAGCGTGGAACCAGGTAGCGCTCGTAAGCTTCAAAAACGTTTTCATCTGGCTGGGCTTGCTCAAATCGCTCACCGTTCAACATTGCATTCTCCTCCGATAAATTCAACTGATTTACATCAAATATATCCAATTAATGTCCTGTAGGCGTCCCAAAAACGTCCCAGGCAGGCAAAAATATGCACGCTGGCGAGCGCTAAATCGACGTTTATTGGGATGTCAAAACTGCCGGGTGAATGATTCGTCTATTTCGGGCTTGAGCAGCCCGAGCAAATCTCTTCGAATAACTGCGAATGAAGGAAAGGCTGTTTGAGCACCGGATCTTCGACTTGAGCTGCCAGGCCGGTCAGGATCGCTCCGGCCTGTTCGCAAACAAGCCGAGAGGCGCCCGCCTCGCCAGAGACAGCCAGCGCCTGACCCAGGGACTTGAGCGCACGCGCCTGGTCGTAGATGCGCCCAATCCCCTCCCAGCCGGCGGCCGCCTGGCGCAGGCGCTCAATAGCCGCGACCGGCAGACCTTCTGCCAGGGCCAGGATGCCCTGACCTTCCGCCAGGGCGACCCTGCTCTCCGGCGTATGGAATTGCTGGTTGGCGCGCTCCAGGCGGGTACTACAGGCCTGGGCGGCTGCGAGCATCCCTGGTTGGGAGGCATACCAGGAACAGGCAAACAGCAGGGGCGTCGTACAGCCCCAATCGAGATACGGATTGTCATCCATTAACCCTAAAAATTGCTGGATGGTTTCCCTGGTTTCCATCTCCAATCCAAGAGCGGCGTAGGCACGCGCCAGTTGCTCCAGATGCGGCACGGTGATCTGGATTTCTCCCCACTTCAGGACCTTCGGCAAGGCGCGCTCCAGCTCCAGGCGGGCGATCTCTGCGCGGCCCAGGTCGTTGTAGATGCGCCCGATCAGCCTGGCATTCCACAAACCCCAGCCATCCAATGCCCATTTCAACAGCTCTTGCCAGCGGTCGAGCACCTGCGCCCAGCGACCACACAACCAATCCAGGGATGCAAGGCGGCGAAACGCGCCGCCCGGAAAGCTCAAGGCCTGGACGCGCCTGGCATAAACGTAGAGCTCCTCATACACCGCATACGCCTCTTTGTAACGGCCCAATCCTGCCAGGTCTTCACCAATATCGAAATAAGCCCGGCAGGCGTCGTGAGCCATGCCCAGGGTGAGCGAGCGGCGAAGGCTGGTTTGAAGCATGCCAAGGCCGCGCTCTTGATCGAATTCATACACATGCACACGCGAGCTGCCGATATTGGTGAGCGCGTGTACAATGACCCCATCCGCCCCCAGACGCTCTGCCAGCGCCAGGGCGCGCTCACCCCATTCGATTGCCTGATCGAATTCAGACGCCACCAGGTGCATCTGCGAAATTGAGCTGAGGGCGCGGGCCAATTCGACCGTATCCGGGGCCTGCTCCAGCAAGGCCAGCGCTCTCAGGTGGTGTAGTCTGGAGGCCTCGCGATCGCCGAGCTCCCAACACAGCCGCCCGATCACCCGCTCTGTATCGCCGGCCTTCAAAAACTCACCCAACCGCTCGAACAATACTCGAGCCGATTCGAAGGATTCGAGCGCGCTTTGGGTTTCCATGCTTACCCATTGGCACTGACCGAGTTTGTAGAGCGTCTCGGCCCGGCCGGCAGGGTCTGCCTCTGGCCAATGTTCAAGGGCGGCCCGGTAGTGCTCGGCCGCATCCTTCAACGCGATCAATTGTTGGGCCCGGTCGCCGGCGCGCAGGGAATAGATGCGCGCCGGTTCAGCTTCGCCGGCCTGGGTGAAGTGGTATGCCAGGAATTCGTAATCTTCCGGGCTCAGGGCCTGCGCCGCGCCCGCAATTTGCTGGTGCAAATAGGAGCGCCGCGGCGCAATCAGGTCTGAATAAATCGCTTCCTGTACCAGGTGGTGGGCAAAGGCAAAAGTACCTGCCGGCTCACTTTCGTGCAGAAAGCCCCTGGAGAGCAACTGCTCCACTGCATCCAGCGCGTCTTTATCCGCCCAACCCCCGGCGCGTTGAACAATGCGATATTGAAAGACGCGTCCAGCCACGGCGGACGTTTGAAGAAACGCCTGCGTTATTTCGCTCAATCGTTCGATACGGGCGTTGATCGTCGCACGCAGCGAGTCTGGCAAAGGCAGCCCGCTGGCTGGCGCGGCTGCGACGACCTCGCCCGACCACTGGCCGGCCTTCAGCTCGATTTCCCCTGACTCGATCATCGCGTGGGCGATCTCTTGTAGAAAAAACGGGTTGCCCCCAGTTTCGATAAAAAGGCGGTCGGCAATGGAGATGACGCTGCTTTCTTCCAAACCGGATAAGAGAGCTACCAGCTCCCGGCAAGACTGGCGCGTGAGTGGTTGCAGCGGGACCTTGAAGAAGGCGCTCTCCCGTTCAAAGCGCCGCTCAAGGCGGGCCAGGGTATGCTTGCCGCTCACTTCATCGGTTCGATAAGTGAGGATGATTAAGACGCGGCTGGGGCTCAAACGCGGTATCACATAGGTCAGCCAATCCAGCGTGGATTGGTCAGCCCAGTGCACGTCTTCAAACATCAGCAGCATCGGCTGTCTCCAGGCAAGCGTGAGAAAAACCTGCCAGATGGCTTCAAATAAGCGGGCGCGCAAGTCATCCAGCGCCAACGCCTCTTCCAGGGACTGCGCCGCGCCGAAAACGTCTGGCGCCAGCCGGACGAGCGCAGTGCGATACCCGGCAGGGAGAGGCGCGCTGCGCAGCAGCTCCTGCGCTGAACGAAACATTTCGAGCACTGCTTGATAGGGGACTGCGCCTTCGAATTCAAAGCAATGGCCAACCAGCGGCAGACCGCCGCGCCTTGCGACCTGAAATGCCAGGCTGCGAACCAGGTGACTTTTGCCTACACCAGCTTCGCCGCTCACGACCGCCATACAGCCCTGCCCGCCTGCGACGCTTTCCCATAACTCGAGCAGCCTGGCCATCTCACCTTCTCGACCCACCAGTCGCTGTGGGATTTGAACGGAAGGCGCGGCGAGGAAGGGTGGTTCCGGGTCTCGAAGGAGTGCAGCAATTCACCCTGGGAGATGGCTTCCATCAGCGCCTGCGTTTCCGCCATCGGTCCAACGCCTAATTCATCTTCGAGCACAAATTCTAGGCGCTGGTAGGCAGCCAGCGCAGCCGCCCGGTCGCCGGACAGGTAATGCAAGGAGATCAGATCGCGATAGATGGTTTCCGATAGCGGATCCAGCTCACAGGCGCGGCGGACGAAGCTTACCGCCGTTGAAAAATCGTTCAATGCCCGGTAGTGTGCAGCCAGCCGGCTGAGCGCGTCGATTTGCATTTGGCGAAAATGCTCCCGCACCGGAAGCACCCACTCATCGAAGATATTCAAAAGAAGATCGTCTCGATACAGGGAGACGGCATTCGTAAGGCTGGCCAGATTGGATTGTTGGTAACTGCGTTCGAACTCATCGATATCGATCCAGGCGCTGGCGTTGGCGTTCCAGGAAATCATCTCCCGCCCAACAGCGATCCATTCGCCATCCTCGGGCAGAGCTGAACGGGCTTCACTGAGAGCGCGGCGAAGCAAGCCGGAGGCGCGCGCTTCAGACTGGTCGGGCCAAAGGATCGCGGCCACACGCAGGCGTGGGAGGGGGCGATTTCGATGCAGCAGCAAGTAAGCCAGGAGACGCTGGGCGCGGGGACGCAAACCTGTGATCAGTTCATGGGAATTCAAAGTGATCAGAAAATCGCCGAATAACCTGAGCTGCAGACTCATGGTCCAATCCCCGTAGGTTCAGGCGCGGATATCTGATAAATTTTACCCCACTCTTTTGCCCCCCTGAAACACCCCTGCGATCAACCGCAATGCACTGACGTCCTCGAGTGGATTCGCATCCAGCAAAACCAGGTCCGCAATTTTCCCCACTTCAATCGTGCCGCGCTCGCTTTCATCGAGCAATTTCGCCGCGCTTGAAGTCGCCGCGATCAACGCCTCGCGCGGCTGCATGCCGCATTCGACCATCAGCTCAACTTCGCGGGCGATGCGACCGTGGCGAGCGGCGCCGCCGCCGGCGTCCGTCCCCAACGCAATCGGCACGCCGGCTCGGATCGCGGCTGAGACGGAGGCGCGCGAGTTTTCACGTAAATTCTCTGCCCGCTTTTTACGCGCTTCAGGCCACTCGACTTCACGGGCGTAGTACAGCATCGCATCCCAGACGGACAGGGTCGGCACCAGGTAGGTATTATTTACCGCCATCACTTGCAAGTCATCCGCATTCAAGAACATGCCATGCTCGAGCGAGTCCACGCCGGCGCGGGCGGCGATGCGGCAACTGGCTGCATCATTCGCATGGCAGGCGATTTTGAATCCGGCGCGGTGCGATTCCTCGACTGCGACCGCCAGGTATTTCTCATCGAATGGGATCTCCGGCGCACCTTCCGGGCGGGCGCCTTGGTTCCAGCCATCCAGCGCAACTTTGATCCAGTCCGCGCCGGCCTCCATCTCGGCCCGGATCGCGGCGCGCAGCTCATCCGCGTCGCCAAACTGGCGCACGAACGAAACATAGGTGCCGCGATGGGCGATGTGATATCCGGCGGCGTGCATGTGCGGGGCGCGTATCGCCTCGGAATTTGCCCGGCGAGCCAGCTCGATGGCTACGTTATGGACACCGCCGGCATCCCGCGCGGTGGTGACTCCAGCGCGCAGGCTCGTCTCGGCCAGCTCGCAGGCGCGCAGCGTCAGCTCGGGCAACGGATCTAAAAATCGGGCGATCCAGTCCGGACCGCCGGGGCTGCTGTAATGCACGTGGCAATCCATCATCCCCGGAATGAGCGTGCGGGCTGCGCCGTCAACGACGGAGAACTCTGCGCGCTTGCCCTGCCACTCGCTGGCCGCGCCGACCCAGTGAATGCGCCCCTGGCGTATCTCGACCGACATCTTTATTTGCGACGGCGTGTTTGTGCCATCCCACAGGCGGACATTTTCAATGAGAAGGTTCATCCTGGCGCTCCTTTGTTTGCCGGGCTGCTAAAGGTTCATAATTTCCAGCCGTAGCGTCACTTCGTCGCCTTCCTCGAGATTTTCTGCCTTTCGGACGCTGGCTTTGATGGGCACAATGTAGCGCTCATCTTTAGGCCACAAGGCCGTCTTCCACTCGGTTTTGCCGATGCGAACTTTTACCGGGATCATCCCCCAACCATAAGTCACAATTCCTGAAATCACTTTCAGGACGCGGCTCGGTTCATCCGGGACGGTAACGAAGTACCATGGGGCGGGGCCACGCCAGAACCAAATTATGCCGCTGATCTCGAAGTGCATCGGTTTATCACTTCATTAATATCCCCTACCACAATTCTCCCTCTCTCCATTCCGCCGAAAGTGGGGCATCCAGGTCTAAGGCGGGTGTTTTCGGGAGTCGAAAAATCATGACTTCTTCGTCCTGCGGAGAACGGATCCGATGATCGTTCATCCTGATGAACAGCGGACCGCGCCACAGCTCCCATCCCAGTCGCCCATAGTATTCAACGCTAAATGGCGAGAGCGCAGCCAGCTCGTAATCTTGAATCTCACCAATTAAACACTTCATAATCGAGGATGCAAAACCGCGATTGCGATAAGCCGGTTCGGTTGCCACGGCTTCCACATACGCAGTGCGCATGGGCGGATATTTTCCTGCCTGTAAATAGCGCGGCACCCAGGCGGCATGGCTGACCAATGAATCCCCATAATAGCCAAGAACGTGGGATGCATTGACGAGTGTGTCGAAGAGTGTCGCCATGTCTTTTTCATAGGCGCGATTGCAAAGCGAGACGATTTCTTTTTTCAAATGCTCAGAGCGTTCTTTGCTGTGTACAACTTTAATGTCGAGGGATTCCATATTTTGATGTGGCATGTAGGGTGCTCAAACCTGGCTGACGGTTCGGTCTGCCTGCTGAGGCCAGGCGGCTTCCAAGGGAAGGCTATCCAGTTGATGATTGTATCCTGAAAAATCCCTTTCTTGCGGATAAATATTTCCGTAAACTCGATTGAACTTTTCCCTTCCCTTGTTCCCACGCGGAGCGTGGAAACATCGCCCTCACCCCTGCCCCTCTCCCGCGTGCGGGCGAGGGGAATCTGGCCGGCAGGCAGTTTCCCCTTGTTCCCACGCTCCGCGTGGGAACAACTTCTTTCCGCTCCGCGGGCTCTTTGCGCGGTCAAGGCGCATGGACGCAGAGCTCACGGAAGAGGTTACCACGCAGAGCGTGGTAACCAGGAACCAGGAACCAACCAAGAACAAGAGATATGGCAGCCCCATATATGGGTGAAAATTCCAAAATATAGGTTTTAACCCCCGTATATGGGGCATTTTTACGCCGGAATTAACCTTGACATTTCCAATTCGTACTATAATTAAAGCGCGTACGCAGTTGGCAGGGGACCGGCGTTGTGGCAGCGAGCACCAACCGCCAAAACACGCCTGTCGTCGCTGGCCGCGTACTTATCGATTAACCTGGTTAAGGCAGCCCAGCCCATGCGACTTTCAGGCGGCTTCCCAGGACAAAAGTGTTGGGCGCGCTTTGCGGGCCGCGCAACATGATTTTAGATCAACATCAAAATAGGAGTTTGCAATGTTAGGCCCACTGATTACCATCGTCGTGCTCTTCCTGCTGATCCTGATCCTGTTATCCGGGGTGCGCTATATCCCCAACAACCGCATCGGGATCGTGGAAAAGCGTTTCAGCGCTGCCGGCTCGGTCAAATCGGGCTTTATCGCGCTGAACAAGGAAGCCGGCTTTCAGCCCCAGGTGCTGCGCGGCGGCCTGCACTACCTGACGCCGTTCCAGTACGCCGTCCACATGGCGCCCCTGGTGACCATCACCCAGGGCAAGATCGGCTACATCTTCGCCCGCGACGGCGCCCCCCTGGCGCCCGACCAGACCCTGGCCTCCAACGTCCAGGTCAGCGACTTCCAGGACGTGCAGGCCTTTCTGAAGAACGGCGGCCAACGCGGCCCGCAGCGCCGCATCCTGCGCGAGGGCACCTACGCCATCAACCTGGTCCAGTTCGTGGTCATCACCGAGGAGCACGTCTTCAGCCTGCCGCTCAGCCGCAACGAGACGGAGGTGGTCCAGCGCATGGCGGACGTGATCGCCGAGCGTAAGGGTTTCCGCGCAGTCGTGATCAAGGACACCGACGACCTGGTCGGGATCGTGACCGTCCACGACGGCCCGTCCCTGGTCCAGGGCGAGATTATCGCCCCGATCGTCGGCGATTCGCCGGCCGACCCGCAGACCTTCCACAACAACTTCCAGAACCCCGAGCATTTTCTGGCGGCCGGCGGCTACCGCGGGCGCCAATTGCAGGTGCTGGTGGAGGGCACCTATTACATCAACCGCCTGTTCGCCACGGTCGAGATGATCCAGAAGACCATCATCGACGTCGGCATGGTGGGCGTGGTTGTCTCATACACCGGCGCCACCGGCGCCGACCTGTCCGGCATGGATTACCGCCACGGCGAGCTGGTGGAGCGCGGCAAGCGCGGCGTGTGGTCCGAGCCGCTGCTGCCAGGCAAGTACGCCTTCAACACCTACGCCGGCAAGGTCATCACCGTCCCGACCACCAACATCATCCTGAAATGGATCCGCTCCGAGATTGGCTCGCACCGCTTCGACGAGAACTTGAGCGAGGTCTCGCTGATCACCCGCGACGCCTTCGAGCCGTCCCTGCCGCTTTCGGTCGTGATCCACATCGACTACCAGAAAGCCCCGCTGGTGATCCAGCGCTTCGGGGATGTCAAGCGCCTGGTGGAGCAGACCCTGGACCCGATGGTCTCGGCCTACTTCAAGAATATCGGCCAGACCCGCACCCTGATCCAGCTCATCCAGGAGCGCAGCCAGATCCAATCCATCGCCAGCCAGGAGATGAAGGACAAGTTCGAGCACTACAACCTGCAGCTCGAAGAGGTGCTGATCGGCACGCCATCCTCCGCCGCCGGCGGCGACAAGGCCATCGAGACCATCCTGACCCAGCTTCGCCAGCGCCAGATCGCGGTCGAGCAGATCGAGACCTACACCCGCCAGGAGACGGCGGCTACCAAGGAGCGCGAGCTGCGCGAAGCCGAGGCCCGCGCCCAGCAACAGCGCAGCATCACCGAATCGGAGCTGAGCATCATCGTGCAGACCAACCAGGGCAAGGCCGAATACCAGCGGGCCGTGCAGCAGTCATCCCAGATCCGCACCCTGGCCCAGGCTGAGGCGGAGAAATTGGCCCGGCTGGGCATCGCCCAGGGCCTGGCGATCGACGAGCAGGTGCGGGCTTACGGCGGGCCGCAGTTCCAGGTCACCCAGCAGGTGATGAACCGCTTCGCCGACGCCATCCAGACTTCGCAGGTGGACGTGGTGCCGCGGGTGGTGGTGAGCGGCGGCGGGCAGGACGGCAGCCCGACCACCGGCAGCATCATGGAGGGCCTGCTGACCCTGCTGCTCTCGGAGAAGATGGGCGTGGCGGTCAACGGCGAGCAAAAGCCGCGTTCCCCGCAGGCCGAAACGCTGCGCCAGCAGATCCTGGTCAGTTTACAGAAGGGCGCCGATGCGCCGGCCGACAGGCCGGGCGAGCTGCCCCAGGGCGGGGGAGGTGAAAACAATTAAGCGCGAAAGTTGGAAGGGATCGAAGACTTCCAATCGACGCAGAGCGTCAGGAAAGGGTTACCACGCTCCGCGTGGTAACCAGGAGAGGTTTTCAATGAGGCTGCTCTCGATCAGCTCATTGTAGAATAACGTCCTTACACCAGTCGTCGATGAAATCATCTCCGTTCTGCACCTGAACGACTGCGTGGCCACAGGCGAGCGCCACTCCGGAGGTAAAGGTCTGCGAACCGGTGATCTTTACCTCCGCCTGCCATTGCGCTTTTCCGCCGCTCACACATTGGCCTTCTGTGTGGCCAACCGCCGAGCCATTGGTGTTAACCGGACCATCCACCACTTCGAGCAGATAATTTTGCCCCGTACCAGGGAGAACGCCGGATACCTTATCCACATCCTGGCTTACCGTCACATCTACCTGAAAATTTTTACCCCCTGTCGGACAGATGCCGTGTCCCTGGACCGTGACGGACTTCCCATTATTGGTCAATGTTAAATTATCCTGGATTCCAAATGGGACGGATATCAGCCGTCTGGCTAAAACGGTCGTATTCCCATTCCCTGAATTTTCTGCCGGTTGACTGAAGGTAAAATTCATAAAACTTCCCGCGGACGCAGAGCGACCGGTGATGAAAATGAAAACCGCCAAAATAACTATGCCGGTTATCAAAGAACCCAATACAAAATATGCTCGAGGCTTCATATCTTCCTCCTTGAATAATATTGAAGTACGCGAAATCAAAAACTACCACCTCATCAGCTTGCCTCGAGGTAAGACTAGCTGATGAAAGTGGTAGTTATCGATTGCGATTGTGTGTATTTAATTCAGCTGCCCTAAACGCCCCGAGTTTCCGTAGTTTCCCCTTTCGAGACATCCAGCAGCCATTGCCGAGAAAGATGCTCCGGGGATACCTGGCAGGCTCCTATATTATAACGATGGATATATTTTATGTCAAATTGAGCGCAGATAACCCGCTGACGCATTTCATTATAGGATAGGCAGAGCTGTTTCTTAAATCTGCTGGAAATCTCCAAACCGGCTTACATCCAATGATCTCCTGTCTTTCCCGATTCTCAACAGGAGCTCGCCCATGCGTGCGCTGTCCACAAACCAGGGCGATTCAGGAAAGCTGGCTGTCTCCTCAATCTCATATCCGGCTACATAGAACAGGCGGGCGGACCCGTCATGAAGCGAGGCAAGCACTGTACCGGCGTCATATCCGAGCGGTCGAATCACCGTTCTAACGTCGATCCCCTCTAACCAGGGCCCGGATATGGGATAAAGCGGGTTAATGGTGTCATACACGAAAAGGCCGCCACGCCCGCCAACGACCAGCTTTCCAGGCGCGCGCGCCAGGCTCCTGCAGCCATCCATGGCGATCTCGTTGGCTTTACACAGACGGGTTGAATACGTTTCCAGGCTTTCCTTCGTCAGCGCATAAAGCCCTTTTGAGCTGGCGGCTGCATCCAGGATCGGGAGTGATTGGCAACCGGCCACGGCCTGTTTCCGCACCCCATTCCCATCGATCCAACCAAAACCGTCCTCGCCAAAAAAGAGCAGCGCGCCTTGCCAGGTCAGAGCGCCGCGCACGCCAGCTATCTTCCACGACCGAAAGAGCGCCGGCCGGGTGGGGTTGCTGAAATCGTACATCTTGATCCCGTCGCGCACCACGGCGAGGATGCAGCGCCTTCCGAAAACCGTCGTCGCTTGCACGGAGGTACATTCTTCATTGAGCGATAGCGATCCGAGCTGGACCAGGAGCTGCTGGCCGACATCGATTCCCTGGACGTCCTCAGTCGATTCGTCCTCCGGACTGCGGTATGCCAGGCTATTTGCCTCCCTGATCCAGGTTCCTCCAACTGCTCCCCTGCCGTGGATCACTTGCAGTTCGTTTATTTCTCCTGCCACAGGCGCTACCAGCGCCGACATCCGCATGGGTGTTCCGGTCATTGCGGTGGCCCGTACCAATTCCTGGTTTTCGGAATCGACCAGGGCCGCCATTTCGCCAACCTGAAGTCCCGTGATCTCTACCTGCCACAAATGTCTGACAAGCGCCTCGACCGGCCCATCCACCGACCAGAGTGGATTGTAGCCATGGTAATAGCGGAAAAATGGCGCCATCTGCTGCTCGCAGTCCCCGATCTTCACCAACAACTCGGCTGCGAGCTTGTTGATGTCTTCTTGCGTTATCTTCGGCGGCGGCCCAATCCGTAGCAGCCGCGTCCCAGCCGTCGTCTTGACGAGCAGATCGCAAGCATAATAGTTGCCAGGCCCAGGCTGATAATATTCATCGATGGGGATGGGGATATCCAGAGAAAAATCGATCCCTGCCGGCCCGGCGTTCACGCGAATGCTCGAGCGCGGGAATGCACCGCAACTGTCAGTGACCACATTCCAGTCGCACAGATAGATCGGCGTCGTCCCCTGGTTATCGATAACAGCTCCTGCATGCAGAATGACGAATCCTGCCGTTGACTCCTGGAACGCCGCAACCAGCGAAATGCCAGCCGGGCCGCAGGTGATTTTTGGCGGCTGCCACTTGAACTCTCGCACCGACGTGCTGATTGCTGCCGGTGTGAGGGCCACGGACTTCATCGTACCCACCAAAGAGATGCCGCCCTCGAGAGCCAGTAAGTTGGTCAGGGTGATGCTAATTCCGCTGGCTACCTGCGGCATCTGCACCATTTTCTTGCATTCGATAAGGATGGAGGAAACCTTCTTGCAGTAGGGCGCATCCTCGATCTCGTTAAAGTCCACCAGCGCCGACCCGATTTGTACCTGCATAAACCCCTCGATTCCATTGCTGAGGGTCGGAAGAAAAAACTCGACCAGGTCGAAACTATGGATGAGGCTGATTACGCTCGAGTAATCGGCTTGCAGCATCAACGTATTCGGTTCGCTGACCGAAACAACCATCGGGATGCTCGGGTCGCGCACGATCGTTCCAACATGCCCGGGTAAATCGTAAACACCCTCCACGTCCAGCGTAAAAACAGCTCGGCCGTCTGCGTACGAATAACTGCAGCCGGGAAAGGTCGTGAGGTTGTCCACATCGATTTTGTTCAAGGCCTGGCTCACTTCCACAATCGCCCAGTTGGTGATCAACCCAGAATCGATATAGAAGGCCCAATCGTTGCCGCCGAGCCGGTCGCTAAAATTCCCTTTGAAGAATTCAGACCATAACTCTGCCAGGGGTTCACCGCCAATTTGCGCCCGGAATGAGATCCGCTGGAGCTGGCTATCCACGCTCACGCCGGCGTTCAGGAAATTCCCCCAGATGGAATTGAACTTTTGGATGCCGGCAGGACGCGTCACTGACGGGATCGCTTTACGCAGCGCTTTCTGAACTTCCTCGTAAAGCTGGTCGGTATTGATTGGCGGTGGGATTTGGGATGGGTCGAAGTTGGGCGGCAACAAGGGAAGCTGCCCGGGGATGGCCCTGTTGTAACGCAACCCGATCGTGCAGTCCTCATCGGCCGGCCCCGTCGTAAGATCAAAGGCTGCGCTCACAGAAAAGTCTAAATCAAAGACCAGCGTAGCCTGAATCGGAACCGTGATTGCGGGCGGCTGGTTTGGGCGCGAAAGGATGTCATTCAAAGTGGTGACGTAAATGGTTACATCTTGAAAGATCTGCGTCTGATAGCCATTCGCACTCCTCGGCAACCAATTGTATTGATCTTCGTAGCCGCCCCCTCTTTCATAGATTGTAAAGCTCGTCGGTTGATCGTGACGAATGGCGTTGTTGCCAAACTCGATCCTGTCAATAATGATTTGGACCGGTCCGACCGATAATGGTCGCGGCAGGCAAAGCTGCATGGAGCGAAGCGCGGTTCGCTGGGCCGCCAGAAACGCGGACATGCTGATCTGGAACTGGAGCAAGGACATTTGTCACCTATTTAGATTTCGCCAAGAAACTTAATTGGTTATAATGGACAACTCAGGTATGAATTACCCCCATAGATATGGTAACAGGTACCTTCAAATTGTCAATGACCAATGTCCAGACCAGGATGCATGAAGGCGAAATTGACATCGATGCTGAGCTCGTTCAGCGGTTGCTGATCATCCCCTATTATCCCGAAACAAACCCGGAATTTGTCAACATGGCGAAACGCACCGTTGCGGAAATACTAACCGATCTCCGGTAGCCAGACTTTCGTCCCCACGCCAGAAGTGCAGCGTCACCTGGGCGAATTCACCTGGGCAAATTCGCCTAAGATAGACGGAAGATGGCGAAAATGGTAAAATCCAGCCAGGAGTGGACCATGAACGACCGGCTTTTCAGCATCAATCCCATCGGTCTGATCGAGGCAAGCCCGGACGCATACTTTACAATCGACTTTAGCGGGAATATCAGCGGGGTCAACGCAGCGGCGGAAGCGCTCAGCGGCTATACTCGGGCAGAATTATGCGGCACGGGCTTTCCGGACTATCTCAACGATCCCCAGCGAGCGCTCGAGGACTGCCGGGCCGCGGCCGCAGACGGGCTGGTCCGCGACGACAGCCTGGAACTCCGCCGCAAAGACGGGCGCTGCTTCCCAATCTCCATACACGGCTCCGTTTACCGCGACTGCGAGAGCCAAAATCAAAGCATTTTCATATCGGTGCGTGACCTGTCGGCGCTGAAAGCCCTGGAAACTCGCCTGCGGGAAAGGGAACGGCTCTACCGCACGATCGCCGATTCTTCCAGCAACTGGTCCTACCTGATTCGAGCCAGCGGAGAACCCACGTACGTCTCTCCGGCCTGCGAAACCATCTCCGGCTATACTCCCCAGGAATTTCAAAGGAACCCGGCCCTGTTTGAGACCATCCTGCACCCTGAAGATCGCCTGGCGCTGGGAGATCACCTGCGCGAATGCCGGGAAGCGACTCAGGAGTATCCGCTCGAGTTCCGCATCTTCACCAAAAAGAAAGAGACCCGCTGGATATTGCACCACTGCCAGCCGCTCTTTTATTCGGATGGCTCCTTCATCGGACGCTGGATTACCAACCAGGATATCACCCAGCGCAAACAGTCCGACCAGGAGCACCACCGGGCCGAGAAACGGCTGAACCAGTTGACCCAACAGCTCATCACCATCCAGGAGGCCGAGCGGACGCGGATCTCCCAGGATTTGCACGACGATATCGGCCAGGGGATGACCGACCTGCTCCTGCGCCTGAACGCCATCTACACCGGCGTCCCCCCCGAACAAGAAGACGTCCGCTCGCAGATCCGCGAGGCCGTGCAGAGCGTCGAAGCGCTGATGAACCAGGTGCGCCAGCTTGCCCACCAACTGCGCCCGCCTTCGTTGGATTCGGTGCCCCTATCCAAAGCCCTCGAGTCGCTGTGCTCCTCCTTCGCTCAATTTTCGCATATTTACATCGATTACAGCAGCGACCAGGATCTCCCGCCGATCCCAGGCCCGCAATCGACCGCCCTCTACCGCCTGGTGCAAGAAGGCCTGAACAACGCCGTCAAGCACGCCACCCCTTCCTCCATCTGGATCAACCTGGATTACGTCGACGGGGAGGTGAGCCTCTCGCTGGAAGACAACGGGCGCGGCTTTTCGGAGACCAATAACCACAACGGGATGGGCCTATGGGGGCTGCAAGAACGGTTCCGGCTGCTGAACGGCGGGCTGGAGATCGAGTCTGCGCCCGGCAAGGGCACCCGGCTGTACGGCTATCTCCCCATGGCCAACCACAACCTGTGAGGCATGCCTGTGATCCGCGTCGTCGTCGCTGATGATCATAACCTGGTCCGCCAGGGAATTTGCCGGCTGTTGGAAGACACCGGCGAGATCCAGGTGATCGGCGAGGCCGACAACGGCATGGACGCGCTGAAGCTGACCCGCCTGTTGAACCCGGACGTGCTCATCCTGGATATCTCCATGTCGCCGATGAACGGCCTGGATACCCTGGGGCAGGCCAAAGCGTTGAGACCCAGCCCAAACGTGGTCATGCTCTCCATGCACGCCGACCTGGGTGTGGTCCAGCAGGCGCTCCAATCTGGGGCTTTGGGGTATGTCCTCAAACAGGCGGTCGCCGGCGAGCTGCTGGCAGCCGTCCGGGCGGTCAGCAGCGGCAGCGTTTACCTGAGCGCGGGCGTCTCCCAGGTCCTGAGCGAGATGTTCCTGGATGAGCGCACGCCCGGCCTTTTGGACCGCCTTTCGCCGCGCGAGCGCGAAGTCGTTCAAATGATCGTAGAAGGGTTATCCACGCGCGAAATTTCGGAACGCCTGCACAGCAGCATCAAGACGGTGGAGAAGCAGCGCCGGGACGCGATGCGCAAGCTGGAAGTGGAGAACCTGGCCAGCCTGGTGCGGGTGTGCCTGAACCTGGGCTTATTCACCGGTCCCAGCGTCTGAACCCCGGCTGCCGGGCAAGCATTAAGTATTTGGCGTATGGCGATAATCCAAATCCCCCTATCCGATGGGGGTTTTTATTTCTTAACACGATCCGCTTCCTGATGGCGACCCCGGAAAATTGTGAAATAATCGTACCAAGAGCATTGTTCGCATCGCCGGTATGTCGAAATACGTTGCCTCTATCCACCAAGGGACTCTCCTGACACGCTGTATGGTGTTCAGCCACAGCGGGCAGGTGGTCAGCGTATCCCAGCGCGAACACCGCCAGATTTACCTGCAGCCCGACCGGGTGGAGCACCGCCCGCTGGAGATTTGGGAATGCACCCAGTTCGTGGTCCGGGCCGCCCTGTCCAAATTAGACGTGCAGCCGGGGGATATCGCCGCGGTCGGCGTGTCCAACCAGCGCGAGACCAGCGTGGTTTGGAACCGGCGCACAGGCCATCCGTATTACAACGCCATCGTCTGGCAGGATACGCGCACGGAAACGATCTGCCAGGAGCTGGCTTCCGAAGGGGGCCGGGATCGCTTCCGGTCCAAATCCGGCTTACCCCTGACGACCCTGTTTTCTGGTCCGAAGCTTAAATGGATTCTCGACAACGTCAAAGGGGTGCGCCAGGCGGCCGATGATGGGGAGGCCATCTTCGGCACGATCGATAGCTGGTTGATCTGGTGGCTGACCGGCGGGCCGCAGGGCGGTACGCACGTCACGGATGTGACCAACGCCAGCCGGACATTGCTCATGAACCTGAACACCCTGGACTGGGATGAGGAAATCCTCTCGATTTTTGGCATCCCGCGCGGCATGCTGCCGCGCATCGCGCCTTCCAGCGACCCGGGCACCTGGGGCACAACCTCCCGCAGCGGCCCGTTCGCGGATGCCATCCCGGTGTGCGGCGACCTGGGCGACCAGCAGGCCTCGCTCATCGGCCAGACCTGTTTCGAGGTCGGCGAAGCGAAAAATACGTACGGGATCGCCTGCTTCATGCTGCTCAACACGGGCACGCACCCAATCCCTTCCCACCGCGGCCTGCTGACCACCCTGGCTTACCAGTTTGGCGGCCAACCGGCAGTGTACGCCCTGGAAGGATCGATCGCCACCACCGGGGGATTGGTGCACTGGCTGCGCGATAACCTGGAGCTGATCGACCGCTCCTCGGAAATCGAAGAGCTGGCCCAGATGGTGGAGGATAACGGCGGCCTGTACATCGTCCCGGCCTTCACCGGGTTGTTCGCCCCCTACTGGCGCTCGGATGCCCGCGGCGTGATCGTCGGCATGACCCGCTTCATTAATAAAGGCCACCTGGCGCGGGCTTGCATCGAAGCGATCGCCTACCAGACCCGGGATGTGCTGGAGGCCATGGAACAGGACTCGGGCGCAAAGCTCAAGGCGCTCAAGGCGGATGGCAACATGGTCTATAACAACCTGCTCATGCAGTTCCAGGCCGATATTTTGGGGGTGCCGGTTGTCCGCCCAGAAGTGGCCGAGACGGCCTCCCTGGGCTCGGCGTACGCGGCCGGGCTGGCGGTTGGGTTCTGGGACCCCGGGACTCCCAGCCACCCCTTTGAAGACCTGTACGAAAACTGGCAGGTGGATCGAGTTTGGCGTCCGAAAATGGACCCTGCAACCCGCCAGGGCCTGTATCACGGCTGGCTGAAAGCCGTAGAAAGGACCTTTGATTGGATAACGTAATGGCCATCTCTCGCGATGATACGATTAAATGGATTCAGGCCAGCGCCTGGGCGATCGCCGAGAATCGAGATTACCTGATCCAATTGAACTCGGTGATCGGGGACGCCGACCACGGCGAAAATATGGATCGCGGCTTTCGAGCCGTGATGGCCCGCATGCCCGAAATCTCACACCAGGATATCGGAACGATCTTAAAAACGGTGGGGATGACCCTGCAATCCACGGTGGGCGGCGCGGTCGGGCCGCTGTACGGGATCTTCTTTCTGCAGGCCGGCCGGATGGCCGCCGGGAAGATGGAGCTCAGCCTGGAGGATTGGTGTACAGCGCTGGAGGCGGCCCTGGACGGGGTGGTCCTGCGCGGCAACGCCGAACCGGGCGATAAAACCATGGTCGACGCGCTCATCCCGGCGGTGAGCGCTCTCAAGAGAGCCGCCGAAAAGAACCTGCCCCTGCGGCTGGCCCTGGTCCAGTCGGCCCAGGCGGCAAAAATGGGCATGGAGCAGACCACCCAGTTGGTGGCGCGCAAGGGCCGGGCCAGTTTCCTGGGGGAGCGCAGCGCCGGTCACCAGGACCCGGGCGCGACCTCCATGTTTCTCATTTTGCAGGCCGCCGCGGATACGTGGGTGAACAACTGAATCCACGTTAGGATTGAATCCCCCTCATTCCCCCTTGAAAAGGGGGAGGCTTGGAATCCCCCTCGATCCCCCTTACTAAGGGGGACGTTTGGAATCCCCCCAAGGCGGTCACGCCGGGCACAAGCTTGAATCCCCATACCCCCTTGAAAGGGCGACGTTTGAATCCACCAAGGCGGTCACACGCCGGGCACAAGCTTGGAATCCCCCTCAATCCCCCTTGCCAAGGGGGACGTTTGGAATCCCCCAAGGCGGTCACGCGTAGCATAGCCCCTTGTGGGCGACGGGCACAAGTCACACGCCGGGCACAAGCTTGGAATCCCCCTCGATCCCCCTTGCCAAGGGGGACGTTTGGAATCCCCCAAGGCGGTCACACGTAGCATAGCCCCTTGTGGGCGACGGGCACAAGTCACACGCCGGGCACAAGCTTGGAATCCCCCTCGATCCCCCTTGCCAAGGGGGACGTTTGGAATTTCCCCAAGGCGGTCACGCGTAGCCCCTTGTGGGCGACGGGCACAAGGCCCTATACTACAATGCGCCGGGATGGTTTCATCCGGGCGGACTGATGGTCGAGCCGCCTCAATTTTCCCATTAAGCCGTCAGGCGTTTATAATTAGCCCGTATTGCCGGGCAGTGATTTTCAAACCGTGTTTGCCGGGCAATCCAACTTTTGTATTGACAGCCATTCAGATCAACAGTTTAAAGGAGGGAATTCGATGCTTTACGACATGGTTTTCGAAGGGGGTGGTGCAAAAGGGACGGTCTTCGTCGGGGCGATGCAGGAGCTGCAATCGCGCGGCCACACGCCGGGACGCTTGCTGGGCACGTCCGCCGGCTCGATCATGGCGGCTTTGCTGGCGGCCGGCTACCAAACCGACGAGATGCAGCAGGCCCTGACCGAAAAGCAAAACGGCCAGCCGGTCTTCCTGGGCTTCCTGCAGATCCCGCCCCCGCTCACGCAAGACCAGATCGCCCACAGCACGGTGCGCGACCTGCTCCGCAAAGTCGACGTAAAATTAATCCCCGATTTTCTGGAAAACCAACTGGACAACGCCATCGCCGAGGCCCTGGCGACCTCCAGCTACACCAACCGCATCTTTTCCTTTCTCGAGCTGGGCGGTTTTTACGCCGCCGACACCTTTTTGACCTGGTTAAAGGGCAAACTCAATTCCGGCATCTACCCCCTGGAGCGCGGCGCCCACAAAAAAGGCGAGCAGCGCAATTTTGGGGACATGAACCTGGCCGAATTCTTCGAGGCGACCGGCGTGGATCTCTCCGTGGTAGCGGCCAACACCCGCGACCGGGAAATGCTGATCCTGAACCACCGCACCGCGCCGGACCTGCCGGCCGCCTGGGCGGTGCGCATGTCGATGAGCCTGCCGCTAGTCTGGCAGGAAGTCGTCTGGCAGCCCGAATGGGGCAAGTATCGCGGCGTGGATATCAGCGGCTGTTCAGTGGTGGATGGCGGCCTGCTCTCGAACTTCCCCATCGAGCTGTTCCTCTCCAACCAGCCGCAGGTCACCGGGGTGATGGGCGATTTGGTCGCCGGCGAACAGAATGTGCTCGGTTTCCTCATCGACGAGACGATTGAAGTCCCCGGCGCTCCCCCGCTGGAAACGAAGGAAAATGCATTCCAGGTCAGCGAGCTGCGCCCGGTCAGCCGGGTGACCAACCTGGTCAATACGATGCTTCAGGCGCACGATAAAAACGTGATCGAATCTTTCGAGCGCTTCGTCATTCGATTGCCGGCGAAAGGGTTCGGCACGATCGAGTTTGGCATGAGCGACGAGCGCCGCAACGCGTTGATCGCGGCCGGGCGGCAAGCCACCGCGACTTACTTCGACCGCCTGGAAGCCGGAGCCTCCTTCGGTGTGGGCGAAGCCACGGATCCGGCGGTGTCGAGCGCGGCCGACCGCATCGCGGCGCGCATGCTGTCGCGCTGACGCCCACAAGGGGCTATGCTACCGAACTTGTGCCCGTTGTGCCCGTTCGCCCTGACGCCCGCAATGGGTTACCGAACCATGGCGGCCATCCGCAACGCCGGGCGCATGCTGTCGCGCTGACGCCTCAAGTAGCCTAGGGCCTTGTGCCCGTTGTGCCCATTGTGCCCGTTCGCGCTGACGCCCACAAGGGGCTATGCTACCGAACCATGGCGGCAGTCCGCCACAGGCATTTATTTGGCGGTGGGCGAGGCGGGACTGCGCTGCGCCAGGGACTGCTGGTACTTCTTCCAGCCCGGGCACCAGGTCGTGTGCCAGCGCCACAGCCGGGACATGAACGATTTCGGGTAGGGTAAAATCGGCCCTGGTCGGGTGGGCAGTCTCTTGGTTAGAATTCTCTAATTATTTGTGAAATATATCATAAAGTTAATATTGCTGAACTACAATAATAATCGTAAAAGGATTATTTGGATCGTATTTCGTTTCTTCTGCAAATTTAAGGGATGCGACCCTTGTAATTACAGGAAACGATTTACAGAACCTCATGTTGTAAAGGAGATTAGTGATGTCTACACTTACTGGTAAAGTAGCTCTGGTCACCGGCGCAGCTTCGGGCATTGGGCGCGCCACAGCGCAAGCTTATGCCCGCGAAGGCGCCAAAGTGGTTGTTTCAGATATCGATGCCAATGGTGGACGGGATACCGTGCAACTGATCGAAGAGGCTGGCGGCGATGCAACCTTCGTATATGCCAACGTCTCAAACCCAGCCGACTGCCAGGCTTTAGTAGAAAAGACGCTCGAAAAATACGGCCATCTGGATGTCGCCTGCAACAATGCCGGTATTGGCGGCGAATCCAATCTGACAGCCGACCTGTCGATCGAGGGCTGGCAGAAGGTGATTGGGATCAATCTATCGGGTGTGTTTTATTGTATGAAGTATGAAATACCCGCCATGCTGTCGAACAACGGCGGCTCGATCGTCAACATGGACTCGATCCTTGGACAGGTTTCTTTTGCCAGCGCTGTTGCATATGTCGCTGCCAAGCATGGTGTGCTCGGTTTAACCCAAAATGCGGCTGTGGAATATGCCTCCAAAGGGGTGCGTGTTAACGCCATCGGGCCTGGTTTCATCGAAACGCCGATGATCTCAGCGTTGGAGGAAGATCAGCAGACGAAACAAATGCTGGTTTCCCTGCATCCAATGGGGCGGCTGGGACAACCGGAAGAAGTCGCCGAGCTGGTCGTGTGGCTGAGCTCGGATAAAGCCTCCTTCGTCACCGGATCCTATTACCCGGTAGATGGCGGTTATCTGGCGCGCTAACTCTGGCAGGTGTATGATTAGTGTTGGGCGCTTGTGGCGCATCACGCAATATGATGGAGAGTTGCGGCTACGCCGCAATCTCCAGAGATTCATCAAAATAGGAAATTCGGGTTTCGGTTGGCAAACCGGAACCCCGGACCATCCAATTAGCCGATCACCTGAACACCTGGACCATGAAAGCCATCCAGTTCAACGCCACCATCCCGCGCTACGCCCTGGGCCTCGCCCTGAGGAAGCTCTACCCCCCACTGCTGTGGAGCGGGCTTTCGTGCACCTACAGCGCCCAGGCGCCCGAGCCGCGCCCCCCGGCCCGGATTGGGTGGTGGTACGCACACGCTACGGCGGCATTTGCGGCACCGACCTGGGCAGCATCCACCTGCACACCAGCCCGTACTATTCGCCTTTCTCATCCTTCCCGTTCACCTTCGGGCACGAGAACTGCGCGACCATCGCCCAGGCCGGCGAGCAGGCTGCAGAATGGGCCGAAGGCGAGCGGGTGGTGGTCGAGCCGCTGCTGTGGTGCCGGCCAGCGCGGCTTCAGCGATCTGTGCCGCTACTGCTCCGGCGGCGAGATCAACCGCTGCGAGCGCCAAACCGACGGCAGCCTGGCGCCCGGCCTGCTGACAGGCGCCTGCCGCGACACCGGCGGAAGCTGGAGCGAATTCTTCCTGGCCCACCGGTCGCAGCTCTACCGCCTGCCGGATTCCATTAATGACGAAAACGCGCTGATGATCGAGCCGTTTGCCGTAGGGCTGCACGCTGCTTTGCAAAACTTTCCGGAAGATGATGAGTGTGTGCTGCTGGTCGGGGCCGGCGCAATCGGCCTGTGCACCCTGGCGGCGCTGCGCGCCCTGGGCTCGCAGGCCGAAATCCTGGTCCTGGCGCGCTACCCCTTCCAGGCCCGGGCGGCCGAGCGACTGGGCGCCAGCCGGGTGATCCAGGCCAGGGGCCGGCAGGCCTATGAGGCCCTGGCGGCCCACACCGGGGCGCGCCTGCTGCAGCCGATCATCGGCAAGACCGTTTTTTACGGCGGCGTGGATCGCACCTTCGAGTGCGTCGGCAGCAATACCTCCCTGGACGACGCCCTGCGCCTGACGCGCAGCGGCGGGCATGTCGCCCTGGTGGGCGTGCCCGGCATCGCCAAAGGCGTGGATTGGACCGCGATCCTGGCCAAGGAGCTGAACGTGCGCGCCGCTTTCGCTTACCACCACGACGAGCGCTTCCAGGGCGAGCGCCTGCGCACGTACGATTTGGCCATTCGCCTGATGGCCGAGGGCAAAGTGGACTTGAGCTGGATGGTGACCCAGCGCTACGCGATAGACGACTATGCGCAGGCGCTCAATATGCTCTCCAGCCGGGCAAGTTCTCAGGCCATCCGGGCAGTTTTCGCTTTTCCGCCCGGGTGACCCGCCAAGGCCAGGATCGTCTGGGCTCGCGGCCGTAAGCCCATTTCATCGCCTGGGGAAGCGCAGCCTGAGACCCCCTGCGAGCTGTAAGTGTCAGTTTTACCGCTTTTGAGTTAGAGAGATCTACAGTTGGTTGTTTCAGCATTTGCGGCGCGCTGACCCGGTTGCGCCCGGCCTGCTTGGCCCTGTACATCGCCTGGTCCGCGGATTGAAGCACTTCTTCACTCGACGCCCCATGGGCCGGGAAGGCAGCCACGCCGATCGAAATGGTGGCTTGCAGGGCGTGTTTGCCGTACGGCACGCGCAGCTCCTGGAACGCCAGCCGCCATTCCTCGGCGCGCTGCCGCGCATCCGTTTCTGCGATGTTAGGCAGCATGAGCAGGAATTCCTCCCCGCCGTAGCGACAGACGATATCGCCGGCGCGGGTAAACCCGCGCAGCAGGCGCCCCAGGGCTTGCAGCACCAGATCTCCGGCAGGATGGCCATAGGTATCATTGACCCGCTTAAATTCGTCGATATCCGCCATCGCCAGGCACAGGGGGTACTCCTCGCGCTCGGCGCGGCGGAATTCGCGATCGAGAGTCTCCTCAAGATAGCGGCGATTGAAACAGGTGGTCAGCGGGTCGCGGATGGCCTGCTCGCGTAGTTGGGCCTGCAGCGTGCGGATCTCTTCCATTTGCGCTTGCAGCTTCGCATAAGCCCGCTCGGCCTCGGCCCGGGCGGTTTGGGCGTCCTGCATCAGGTTGAAAGCCGTCTGGCGGCCTTCGTACAGCTCGAGGGCGCGCTGCTCCAGCTCCGTATGGCTGGACTGAAGGGCCTGCTGGGCCTGCCAATGCTGGGTCGTGTCGTGAAAAACAATCACCCGCCCGTTGGGCCGCCGGCCGCGATGAACGAATGGGAAGAAAGACACCTCATAATGGCGGTCGCTGCCGTTTCGCAGTGCGAACTCGAACTGCGTGGCAGCCGGGTCCAGGCCGCTGTAAATCTGGCGCAGCGGGTCGGGCAAAATGTGCAACAGCGGGCTGCCCACCGCGTTGGGCGGCAAAGCCAGGAGCCGGCTGGCAGTGGGGTTCGAATCCACCAGCCGGTCGCGATCGTCCAAAACCAGCACGCCATCCACCATGTTTTCGAACAACACATCCCGGGCTGCCGGGGTGAAATCGATAAATTTAAAATTATAGGCGCCCCAGCTCAAAATAGCGCTCGAGCCGACCATTGCGAAAGGGATCACATCCAGCTCTTGCAGGGGCGTGATCCCGGCGATATGCAGCGCCACAACGCCGATGGTGAACAGGCTGGCTGCCAGCAGAGTGATGACCTGCTTGCGAAACAGGATGTGCGGCGAAATCAAATGGCGCGCCAGCAGAACAGCCGCGCCAATGAAGGCGAAAAAGCTGTAAGCCATGTGCAGCCAGTAGATCGGGCCGTGTCCGGCGTGCAGCATGGGAAAAGGACCCTCCAGGTTAACCGAAGCGGAAGTATAGAACAGGTGGTGCAGGTCGTTGGTGTAAACCGCAGTCAGGACAATCACCGGGATGATCCACAGCAAATAGATCCTCCAGGGTTTGAGCCATTTCTCCCGGTTGGTGTAATAAAAAACCAGGCTCAGCCATAAGGCCGGGATGACTGCCACCCCCAGGTATTCGGCCCGGACCGCCCACAGCATCCCCGGCAGCTCGGTGTTGGTCAATTCCACCCCGTAACTGAGGGCGTAGATCGCCACCGCCAACTGCAAGCTGGAAAAAACCACCCGGTTGACCGTTGTCGTCCGCCGGTAGCGAACCAGGACCGCCATGAGAACGCAAAACAAAGCCCCCACAAACAATAAAAAGATCACCAGTGTACGGAGCATGAGGCTTGTGTTATCCCTGTATAAGTGTTGGGCGCGCTTTGCGGGCCACGCAACACGATTTTAGATAAACATCAAAATAGTATTGAGAGATACTATACCTGTAAACCCGCCATGCGGCAATGGCGCAGGACGCCAGTTAAACAAAATGCAAAGTGCCGCGAGAATTTTGCGCCTGGAAACCGGGATCGTGGTTGACGCGCCCCTTTGCATCTGGTATAGTAGCTCTATATTTTCCCTTAATCGATTTCAATTGTCCGGTTAATTCCGAGCCAGGGAGGCGCGACTCGGTGAAACGATGAAAAACAACCATTCCTCGCCAGAAAAGATTTCTGATGCTCATTCTGGCGCCGTCACCTTTCTTTTCACCGACGTTGAGGGCAGCACCCAGCTCTGGGAGCAGCACCCTGAAGCCATGCGGTCTGCTCTCGCCCGGCACGACGCCCTGTTGCGAAACATCATCGAAACCCTGGGTGGACGGGTGATCAAAACCACCGGCGACGGCCTGCATGCCGTCTTTACACACCCCAGCCAGTCGGTATCGGCGGCCTTATCCTGCCAGGAAGCCCTGTTTCACGAGTCATGGAGCGGTCTGCCCGGCCCCATACGTGTGCGTATGGGCCTGCACACTGGCGAAGCTGAGCTGCGGGACGGCGATTATTACGGCTCAGTGGTGAACCGCGCCGCGGGCTTGATGTCGATCGCCGCCGGGGGACAAACCCTGCTCTCCGCGGCCACTTGCGAGCTGGCGCGCGAGCAACTGCCTGAGGCAGCGCTCATCCGGGATTTGGGCGAGCACCGTCTCAAGGACCTGACCCGCCCCGAGCACATTTTTCAGCTAAGCAGCCCCGGTCTGCCCAGCGATTTCCCAGCGCTGCGCTCACTCGACGCGCTGCCCAACAACCTGCCCTTGCAACTGACCAGCTTCATCGGGCGCGAGGGCGAGATGGCAGAGGCGAAACGCCTGCTGGCGGCGACGCGCCTGCTGACCCTGACCGGGCCGGGCGGCACCGGCAAGACCCGGCTCTCGCTTCAAGTGGCTGCGGAAGGTTCCGATGATTACCCGGCCGGCGTCTGGCTGTTGGAGCTGGCTCCCCTATCCGACCCCGCCCTGGTTCCGCAGACAGCCGCGTCGGTTTTAGGGGTGCGCCAGCAGCCAGGCCGCCCGCTGGTGGAGGCCCTGATCGATTACTTGCGGGCGAAATCGCTCCTGCTGATCCTGGATAACTGCGAACACCTGGTCGACGCTTGCGCCCAACTGGCGACGACCCTGCTGAGCGCCTGCCCGAAACTAAGGATTTTGGTGAGCAGTCGCGAGGCCTTGGGTGTGGCGGGCGAAACGATCTTGCGAGTCCCTTCGCTTTCCTTGCCGGATCTTCACGCATCGACGCCCCAGGCGCTCAACCCATCCGAAGCTGTACGGCTTTTCGTCGAGCGCGCCCAGGCGGCCCAGCCGGGCTTCGCCCTGACGGAGGCCAACCTGGGCGCGGTCGTCCAAATTTGCCGGCGGTTGGACGGCATCCCGCTGGCGCTCGAGCTGGCCGCGGCGCGCCTCAAGCTGTTCAGCGCCGAGCAGATCGCGGCACGCCTGGACGACCGTTTCCGCCTGCTCACCGGCGGCAGCCGCACCGCCCTGCCCCGCCAGCAGACCCTGCGCGCCCTGATCGATTGGAGCTACGACCTGCTCGACGAAGCCGAGCGAAAGGCCTTAAACCGCCTGTCTGTGTTCGCCGGCGGCTGGACATTTGAGGCGGCTGAAGCCGTCGCCGGCCCCGAGACGCTGGAGCTGATGTCCCGCCTGGTGGACAAATCCCTGGTCGTCGTGGAGGATGCAGCCCAGGCCGGCGAAAAGCGCTACCGCCTGCTGGAGACCATCCGCCAGTACGGAGGCGACAAGCTGCTGGAATCCGGCGAGTCGCAAGCGGCCCGCGATCTGCACCTGGCAGCCTATCTTTCTCTGGTTCTGGAGGCTGAACCGAAGCTGGACAGCCCGGAGTTAGTGCGCCGGCTGGATCGCCTGGAACCTGAGCTGGACAACTTTCGCCAGGCAATGGAATGGGCGCTGGAGCGCAGCCCGGAAGCCGCGCTGCAAATTTCCGCCGGCCTGCTTGCTTACTGGCAGGTGCGCGGCAACATCAGCGAAGGCCAGCGCTGGCTGAGCGAGAGCCAGGCCCGGGTTGAGGCGTTAGCGCCGGTGGAAGGGGAAGCCAAGCGCCAAAGACTGGCCTACCGGGCCAAGGGGTTGTGGGTGGCCGGGACCCTGGCTTTTGAAAATGGCGAGCTGAATGCCGCCCGCCTCTCGTTGGAAGAAAGCCTTCCATTGGCGCGCCAATCCGGAGAAAAGAGAACGCTCAGCAAGGCGCTGGGGATGTTGGGATTTACAGATGTGTGGTTAGGCGACGCCGCAGCGGCGGAGGCGGTGATCGAGGAAGATCTCAGACTCGCCCAGACCACGCACAACAGCCAGGATATCGTCATGATCAAGGCGGTCCAGGCTAACCAGGCCGCCCTGATCCAGCATGACTTCGCCGCAGCAAAAGCTTACACCCAGGATGTCTTCCGGCTCCTGCACGAGAACCCTGGCAATCCCTGGACCGCGGCCGTGTACATTATGGGTTTGGGAACCATGGCTGCCTTTCGAGGAGACTATAGCGAAGCGTTAAGAAACTTTAAGGAAGGCGAAGCCTTGTTCCGCTCGTTCGGCGACCGGCACATGGTCAACGCCATGCAGAGCGAACGGGCGCATATTGAGCGGCGGCTGGGCAATCTCGCCCAGGCCGCGGCGCTCTATTCGCAGACGCTCCTGAGCTGGCAGGAGATCGGAAACCGGGCCGCGCTGGCGCATGAATTGGAGTGCCTGGCCTTCATCGCCGCGGCGCAATCCCAATTCGAGCGGGCGGCGTGTTTGCTGGGAGCCGCCGAGGCCTTGCGCGAAAGCGTCAATTCGCCCATGCGGGCCGTCGAGCGCGACGAATACGAGCAGAATGTGTCCGCCTTGCGCGCCCAGTTAGAGCCTGAACAATTCGCCGCGGCCTGGGCCGAAGGCCGGGCGTTGACGATGGAGCAGGCAGTCGCCTATGCCGCCGCGTAAATTTGCCGACCTCGAATTGGGCCTGCTGCCCCAGGAACCGGGCAGCTACCGCCTCGATTTCCGCTTCGAGCTTCCCGATAGCGAAACCGATCTGCGCTCGGCGAAGATGGTCGCCGAGATCAGCCCGGATGCACTGCTGCGCTTCCTGCCCGGCGAGGCGGAGTACGGCAGAGCGCTCACCCAGGCGCTCTTTCAGGACCCCGAGCTCAAGGAGAAATTCGCCGCGGCCCTGGCGGTCTGCCAGCAGAACGATCTCGCCTTGCGCCTGCGCCTGGTGATCGACGGGCGAGCGCCGGAGCTGCACGACCTGATCTGGGAATCGCTGCGCAACCCGCTGGACGATACCCCCCTGGCCACCAGCCAGAACATCTGCTTTTCACGCTACCTGGGCGGCAAGGACTGGCGACCAATGCCACTGCGCCGCCAGTCGCGCATGTTCGCCCTGGTCGCCGTCGCCGCCCCGGACGACCTGGAAGACTTCCACCTGGCGCCGATCGACGCTGAAGCCGAGGTCGCCCGCGCCCGCGCCGCGCTGGGAAACATCCCGCTGACCACCCTGGGCCGCAAAGCCGGCGGCGACCCGGCTACCTTGAACAACCTGGCGCGGCTGCTCAGCCAGCGAAAGGCAGGCGGGCACAGCCACTTCGATATCCTGTATCTGATCTGCCACGGCAGCCTGCAGCGCGGCGAAGCCTGGCTGTGGCTCGAAGATGAGGCCGGGAAGGCCGCCCGGGTCTCCGGGAGCGAGCTGGCGACTCGCATCCAGGAGCTGCCGGAGGCGCCCATGCTGGTCGTGCTGGCGTCCTGCGAAAGCGCCGGCAGCGCCCAGGGCCGCGCCCTGGCTGCCCTGGGCCCCAACATCGCCCAGGCCGGCGCGCCGGCTGTGCTGGCCATGCAAGGCAAGATCAGCCAGGAGACCAGCGCCCGCTTCACGGGTGCCTTTTTCCGCTCCCTGGCGGACCAAGGCGTGGTCGACCTGGCGGCAAGCGTTGCCCGCGGCGAGGTCAGGGACCGGGACGATTACTGGATGCCGGCTTTGTTCATGCGCCTGCGCAGCGGGCGCATCTGGTACCAACCCGGCTTTGCGGGGGACAGCTCCGACCTGGTCATCTGGGATGGCTTGCAGACATTCGTAGAGGAAAAGCTGTGCACCGCGATCCTGGGCCCGGAGCTGGCCAGGCCTTTGCTGGGCGACGAGCGCGAGATCGCCCTGAAATGGGCCGACAGCCATGGCTACCCCCTGGCTTTCCAGGACCGGGGTGATTTATCCCGCGTGGCGCAGTACGTGGCCACCAACCAGAAAATTCGCTATCTGCGCATCGCCTATTACAAAGCCTTGCGGGAGGGACTGCTGGAACGCCTGCAAGATCCCCTGCCTGAAAATCTCGGGGATCCCGAACAATGGAAGCCGGATGACCTGCTGCAGGCGCTGGAGCTGTCCGCGGCTGCCCGCTGGACGGAGGCCGCCGAAAACCCGTACCGCCTGCTGGCCCAATTGGGCTTGAAAATCTACATCACCGCCGGCCAGGACGACCTGCTGTGCCAGGCGCTCAAAGAACGCGACGGCGACATCCAACCTGAGACGCGCATGTGCCCCTGGAACGAGGCGGTGCGCCTCGACCCGAGTCTGTGGATGTATGACGACGAGCCCACACCCGAGAAACCACTGATCTACCATTTGTACGGCCATTACAGCCAGCCGGCTTCGCTGGTGCTGACCGAAGACGATTATTTCGACTACATGATCAGCATGACCGTCCACCGCGACCTGATCCCGGATTCGGTCAGCGCCGCCCTGGCCAATTCGGCCCTGCTGTTCCTCGGCTTCCAGTTGGAAGACTGGCAGTTCCGGGTCTTTTTCCGCATGGTCATGAACCAGCCGGGAGCCCAGGGGCTGGAGCAGTTCAGCCACGTGGCGGCCCAGATCGCGCCGCTGGAAGGGACCATCCAGGACGCCGAGCGCGCCCGCCGCTACCTGCAGCGCTACTTCATGTCGGACCGCAAACAGATCGACCTGTACTGGGGGACCAGCATCGATTTCCTGCAAGACCTGGTTAGACGCCTGTGAGCCCCCCACCGGACGGTGCGCTTGAATGAGACGCCAGAAAACCCCGCCAATCCGTTCGTCGGGCCGCGCGCCATCGAGTACGGCGAGCCAATTTTCGGCCGCCAGAACGAAACCCGCAAGCTGACCAACCTGATCCTGGCCAACCGCATCCTGCTGTTGTATTCGCCCTCCGGAGCGGGAAAGTCGTCCCTGATCCAGGCCGCCTTGCTGCCGCGCCTGGAAGGGCGCAACTTTCTGGTTCTCCCGATCATGCGGGTCAACCTGGCGCCGCCAATTGCGCTTGAAAACTCGGCGGGTATAAACCACCCGGCTGGGTTTAACCGCTATATTTTCAGCGTCTTGACTTCGCTGGAGGAAGGGCAGCCCGCAGAAGAACGCCTGCCGGTCGAAGCGCTGGCGGGCATGAGCTTCGACCAGTACCTGCAGCGTTACGAAAGCAGCCGCATCCTGTTGATCTTCGACCAGTTCGAAGAGATCCTGACCGCCGACCCGCTGGACCGGGAGGCGAAAAACGCCTTCTTCGAGCAGGTTGGGGAAGCGCTGGCTACGCCCAACCGTTGGGCCTTGTTTGCCATCCGCGAGGATTATTTGGGGGCTATGGAGCCTTACCAGCTCCTGGTGCCGACCCGCTTTAAATTCACCTTCCGGCTGGACCTGCTGGAGAAGGAAGCCGCCCGCGAAGTCATCCAAAGCACAGCCGCCCAGGGAGGCGTGGATTTCAAAGCGGATGCCGCCAGCCGGCTGGTGGACGATCTGGCCGAGGTCAAGGTCCAACTGGCGGACGGCAGCCTGGAAGCGCGCACCGGCGATTACGTCGAGCCGGTCCACCTGCAGGTGGTGTGCAGCCACCTGTGGGAGAAGCGCAACCCGGGCGCGGCCGAGATCACGGCGGACGAGATCGCCGAAATCGGGGGCGTGGACGAATCGCTGGCTTTTTATTACGACCAAAGGGTCGCCCAGGTCGCCCAGGAGAGCGGGGTGAGCCAGCGGTTGATCCGTTCCTGGTTCGAAAACGAGCTGATCAGCGAAAGCGGCATTCGCAGCCCGGTGCTGATGGAGCCGGGGAGCAGCGCCGGCCTGGCCAACGCTGCCATCCTGAAGCTGGTGGACGCCCACCTGGTGCGGCGCGATGCGCGCCAGAGCGCCACCTGGTTCGAGCTGGCCCACGACCGGCTGATCGCCCCCATCCGGCGCAGCAACAGCCTGTGGTTCGAGCGCAATCTGAGCGTGCTCCAGCGCCAGGCCGCCCGCTGGCAGCAGGAAAACCGCCCGGACCACCTGCTGCTGCGCGGCGAGACCCTGGCAAGCGAGGAGACCTGGGCCGCCGGCCACCCGGACGAGATGACCCAGGAAGACCGGGCTTTTCTGGAGGCCAGCCAGGCCCTGCGCCAGAAAGAGGAGGCCGCCCAGCGCCTGGAAGCCGAGATGCGCCGCTCGCGCCTCCAGCGCCGCTTCCTGATCGTGGTCATTACGCTGCTGGTCGCAGCGGTCATATTCGGGGTCTTTGCATTTATTCAGACAATTAACGCTGCTAATCAGGCTGCCGCGAACGCCGCCCTGGCGTTCCAGAACCAAAATATTGCCAAGACGGCCCAAAATGCAGAAGGCGCAGCGCTGACGGCGGAAGCCGCGGCGCGCAGCCAGCAAGCCAACGCCGAATCAGCCCGGGCGACGGCCGACGTCCTGCGGGTGACCGCCGAAGCCGGGGCGACTGCCGAGGCCGATCAGCGCCTGCAAGCGGACAACGCCAAGAAGATCGCCCAGCAGCAGGCATCCCTATCTCTGGCCCGCCAGATGGCGGCCCAGGGGCGCAACTACCTGAGTGTGGACACCCGCATCGCCGCCCAGTTTGCGCTGGAATCTAACCTCATCACCCGCACCTGGGAGAGTAGCAGCCTGCTACTCGACCTGGTTTTGGGCACGACTGGAGACGCCATACAGGAATACGGCCCGCCGATCCCCTCCCAGGAAGGCGCCATCTTTTCCATCGCCCTCAGCCCGGACCGCCAGCGGCTGGCCTGGGGCACGCTGAATGGCTACGTGGCGGTCTGGAATTACCAGGAGGGCCGCATGGAGTGGCGCCAGGCAAAACATAACGGCAATGTCCTCAGCCTGGCCTTCAGCCCGGACGGCAAATGGCTGGCCTCAGGCGGGGTGAACCCGGAATTGAACATCTGGGATGTCGCCAATGGGACGGTGGTCGCCAGGTTGAACGTCACCAACCGGGTTTACGGCCTGGATTTCCACCCGAGCCAGCCCTGGCTGGCAGCCGTCAACTTGAACGAGATCCGCATTTACGACACGAACACCTGGACCGAAATCCCGGCGATGCGCTACCCAACCGAACCGGATTGGATCCAGGATATCACCTGGTCGCCGGACGGCAGCCTGCTCGCATCGGCCGAATTTGCGGATGAAAACCCGCCCAACAACGGGATCGTGGTCTGGGATGCGAGCACACAACAGCATAAACTCTCCTTTCCGAATAATTTCAGCCTGTACAGCCTTTCCTGGTCTGCGGAGGGGGACTTTGTGGCAGCCGGCAGCACAGATGGGAGGGTCATTGTCGGGAATATGCGCACCGGAAAGGAAGTCCCAACCGGCATCGCCTCTACCGGTCAGGACGTGCGCGGGGTGGCCTTCAGCCCGGATGGCAAGGTCTTCGTTAGCGGCGGGGAGGACCAGGCCATCAGCCTGTTTTCAACCAACGGGTATACACCCATCGGGCAGCTCAAACTGGATGACCCGCCGCGGCTCATTTACGATCTCGAGTTTCCACCGCTGCGAGGCGCCAACCTGCTGGCTGCCGCCCAGAATAACTTTAATACGGCCAGCTACAACGTCGGGCTGTACCTGATCGCCCCCGAAAACCCGCTCAGCAGCGAGTTGTCCAGCGGGCAAGGGGCCGTACGCGGCGCGGCCGCGCTGCCGGACGGCGGGTTACGGCTGCTGAGGGTGGAGCCCGGGCGGCTCTCCGTCAGCGAGCTGGACGCCAATGCCCAGGCCGCGGCGGGTGAGCGGGTTATTTTCGATCTAGCGGGGGTTTACACGACGACCGCCCTATCCACCGAGGGGGATTACCTGGCGCTGCAGGATGAGAACCGGGTGGTGTTGGTGTACGCCCTGCCTTCCGGAGAACCGGTCGAGAGCTACCCGCAAGACGGAGCGGTCAACGGCCTGACGTTCAGCGCGGGCAGCTCAGTGTTAGCCATTGGCGATCCCCTGGAAATCCGCTTCCAGAAAGGGAACCCGGGCTCTTCCTTTTCAGGCTTACCGCCGGTCCAGCGAGCCGCCGGCTTCGGCCTGAGCGCGCTGGCCTTCAAGCCGCCGTCCGGCCCTTTCTTCCTGGCGCCCGGCGGCGACCTGGCTTCCGGCTATACGGATGGGAGCATTCGCTTGTGGAACCTGGATCCGTCTGCCAGCCGGGCCTTCGGCGGCGTCCCGGTTGAATTCAACCGCCACACGAGCCCGGTCACCAGCCTGGCCTTCAGCCCGGATGGAAGGCTCATGGCCTCCGGCAGCAGCGACAACACCCTGATCCTATGGGACCTGGAGACCCGCCAGCCGGTCGGCTCGCCGCTGGCCGGCGCTCGGTTTGGCGTGACCGCCCTGGCTTTCCGGGATGACGATACGTTATTGGCCGGCTACGAAGACGGGCGTCTGCTGGAATGGGACCTGCGCCTACAGCGCTGGGTCGAGATCGCCTGCGGGCTGGCGGGAGAGCCGCTGTCTAGAGATGAGCAGGCGCAGTATTTTCCCAATTTAGAATACCGAAATGTGTGCGGGCAATAAATAACCCCGATAACGCTAATCGATGATGCCTTGTTGGTTTTTTTATTCCTCGGAAAATATTTGTCCGTTCCGAAATCTCTCCCAATCGGTCTCAAACCAGGTTTGTACATCAGGCAAGTCTCTTTTCTCAACCCACCTTGAGCGGATTTCTGCGCCTGGATGTGCGCTTGTCTCCAGGACCTTGCTTTGATAGGCGGCGTTTTCCTTTTGCAGATCCCAATTTCCAGGCGATTTTTCCAGGAGCGCATCCCCCGCCATTTGGACTACGATACTCGAGCCCCGGCTGCCCACACCGCTTTCTAACTGGTACAAAATGGCTTCCAGGTAGACGAGATGCGCAAAGCAAAGGTGGCGCGTCCGAAGGGCGTACCATAGACCGCCTTCGCCCGAATAGGCACAGCCTTCCTCTTGAACTTGTCTCCACTGCCGGCGCGCTTCCTGGACGCCTCGCCGGCAAGTCTCCAGGCTGCGGACATGGGCGCCGCAAACGCTCATCCTTTGCTTCATCGCAGAAACCTCAGTTTGCCAGGAGCTGCGGCGGTTTTCTCGAGATTTTTCTACCCAAAGGAAAAGCTCGTTGGCAGTCTCTTGTGCTTTCTCCATGAATATCTCCCGGTTAACGGTCCATTCTGCATAGCGGTGAGCGATAAACGCCGCGGCTCGGAACCCACCCACCTGGCCTGCGTTTAATGCAGTGCCTCCAGGACGGGCTACTCCGTGCGACCCATTGACTTCTCCAATCGGAAAGAGGTGGCGGATATTCTGCGATTCCCACCAGATATTGGCTGCCAGGCCGCCATTATTGTGCTGGGCGCAGACCCGCACCTCAAGCGGTTCCTGTTGAAGATCAATCCCATGCTCCAGATAGAATACGTAGGCGTCCGGATTCATGCTGCGCAGCCTTTGAACGGGCGTATCTGCTTTAGCATTCGATTTCTCGAGAAAAGCCAGCGCCTCAAGGTCAAGCTGTCCGGTCTCGAAAGCGCCTGGATTCTGGCGGTAGTCGAGGAACACCCGGCGGCCTTTTTGAGTCGTCTCGATATCCACCAGGAAATCCAGTATGGATGAACCATTTATAACTTTGCGGGCGTCGAAGGGCCATTGGTAGCCTTTCAGGAAAGTTAAAGAATGGAGCCTGGAGGGCGTATCAAAAAACGCGCTCAAAAACTCACGCTCGTCCGATTGACCGTCCGAGGCGGTGCTGATAAAACGCGGGATGCACTGCATAAAGGAACCCGAGACACACCAGCGCACCTTTGTCGAGGCGATCCCAAATTGAGACTCCGGCAGATTCTGCGCTTTTGCACCGGTCATCAAGGCCAGCCCGATGCCGCCATAATGACTTTTGGGATAAACACTGTTCTCATATAGTCCTCCAGGCCCTCCAACTGCAAAAATGATGTTTTCTGCTGCGTAGACTTCAAACCCTGCTTGTGAATCGATCGTGATCACACCCGCAGCGCGCTCAGCCCCTGCCTGTTCAATCTTGATGAGCTCGACAACCTGCCGGTCCTCTTTGACAGGGATTGCCAACGTTCTCATTCTCGCGATGAGCGCCTTGCACATTTCACGAGAAGTATACGGGCCTATCGAGGTCGCCCGCCGGCGCGGGTCGTGGTCGGTTTTGTAACCGATGAATTGTCCATATTTATTTTGTGGGAACGGGATCCCGAGCTCGACCAGATGGAGGAACGCCCGGGCAGACAAACCGGCTTCCACCAAAGCCAGGTCTCCGTGCATGCTTCCGGCTGCGCAGATATCCTTCGCCATTTGATGAATGGAGTCCGGCTCGTCGCCGCATAGAGAAAGCTTATAGTACGTCTGTTTATCGCTGCCGGTATTAACTGAAGTGCTTTTGTCCAGGCCTTCGGTGAGAATGAGGAGATCGCGGATGCCTTGATTCCAGAGCTGGACGGCCGCGTTCAGCCCGGCCGCGCCGCTTCCCACGATTAATGGTATGCACCCAGTGGACAGGCAGGGACATCCCTTCTGCTTCGATAAATTCTGAAAGAATATTGGTTTGGCTCATAGCGCTTGACTTTCTTTTACTCGACTGGTATACTGGAATATGGTATACCAAGTATATCAGCAATCTTGTCCTTTATTCTGATGAATCTCTTTTCATCCGCCCCAGGCCTTCGGCCAGAGCAGAACGTTCAGCGCAATCCTACTCTGAATCTATCCAAACGAACATGCAAAATATGAAAAATAATAGCTCATTTAACACCAGGTCGGTCCGGCTTCACCCGGACGATACGGTCGCCTGCGCCTTGCAGCCCCTTCAAGCGGGAGAAGCAGTTCAGGTTGGCGATATTGAAGGATCCATGGCGGGGGAGATCGTCCTGCTGGAGGGGATACCGCTTGGGCATAAGTTTGCCCTTTGCCCAATCCAGGCCGGCGATGCGATCCGCAAGCATGGTGTGGTCATTGGGCGGGCGACCGCCGCGATCCCGGCCGGCGCCTGGGTCTCGGAGCATAATCTCGAGTGAACCGTTACCATGAATGATTTTACATTTCAAAAAAGGAAGCACCGATGGCAATCTTAGGTTATCTGAGGCCGGATGGACAAATTGGAATTCGCAATCACGTTGCAGTGATCTATACCAACGATTGCTCGAAAGTCGTGGCGCGTAAGGCGGCGCAAATGATCCCCGGCGCGCACGTTTTCGGTTGGCCGCACGGCTGTAACTGGTCGCAGGTGGCGTTCGATAAGCTGGTGGCTTTGGGACGCCATCCCAATATTGCCGGGGCCCTGGTATTTGGAATCGGCTGCGAGCGCATCCGGGCTGAAGATGTCGCCGACGGGATCCGAGCTTCCGGAAAACTTGCTTTCCACATCGTGATCGAGGAGATCGGCGGCACCCTGCGAGCTGTCGAAGAAGGTTCTCGCTTGTTGATGCAGCTCGTCCGCTCCGCATCCCAGGCCAGCCGCGCCCCACTGGAGCTTTCCGATCTGGTGATCGCCGTCGATTGCGCGGCTTCGGACGCCACCTCAGGACTGGCGTCGAACCCCGCTGCAGGCGTCGCCTCGGACTTGCACGTGCAGGCAGGCGGGGTGAGCTATTTTTTGGACGTTCCTGAAGAGTTGATCGGCTGTGGAGATTTTCTGGCCAGCCGGGCCTGCGATCCGCAGACGGCCGCCGAGCTCAAACGGCTGGCGTCTGTCGCCCCGGACGACCCAAAAATCCGTCCCCCTTACGGGAATGTGCGCGGCGGGATTACCACTTTTCGAGAGAAAGCCGCCGGCGCCCTGGCGAAAGCCGGCAGCATGCCGGTCACAGGGGTGATCACGACCTTCGAAAAACCCAACAGGAAAGGCCTGTATTTGGTGAGCGCTCCCCCGGGGTCCTGGACGAACGACTTAGACCCGCAGTGCGTCATGGTCCTGGCTGCGGCGGGCGCGCACCTGGTCGTAGAAACGACCGGCTGTGGAACGGTGACCGGCGGCGCGGTGGCCCCGGTCATTAAAGTCTGCGCCAATCCGGACACTTGCCGCCGGCAGCCGGACAATATCGACGTGGATCTGAGCGAGATCATGAGCGCAGGGGAAACGATCGCGGCCGCCGGTCAAAGGATTTATCAAGAAGCCCTGGCAGTGGCGGGCGGAAAGCTGACCTGTTCAGAAATTCTCGGGCACTACGAAGATTAATTCGATTCGAAAACAGCGCAGCAAGGAACTGGAGTTTAGGCCCAATGAGCTCTACCATCTTAGAGAACAACAGTCTACGGGTTGAAATCACCCCGACAGGCGGCATGAACGTTATCGAGAAAACTTCCGGCGCGTTCTGGGTACAGGATCCCTGGGCGAGCAGTCCAGGAGAGCTGTATCTGAAAGACCGGATATCCGGCAAGATCAACCGCTGTGATTTGCAGCGATCGGGTGAAATTGTTTTCGACGAGATCGCTTCAAATCGCCTGTCCATTCGCTATTGCAGCCCGGTCGACGAGGATGGACAGGCCCACCCCGAAGTCGAAGTGGACATCCTTCTTTCCCTGGCAGGCGATTCACCTGAGCTTTCCGTGATCGTCAACTCCGTCCGTTATGATCCCGCACGCTGCGGCTTTGAGTCGCTGATCTACCCGCTGCGCTTCGGCAGCCTGATGACCGACCGAGACCAGGGTTACCTGGCGATCCCTTTTAACCAGGGGGCGCTGGTGCCCTGCGGGCGATTCAAGCTGCCGCTGCGAGATGAGTGGCACCAGTGGGACGACCTCTCCTGGCAGGTGTCCGGGCTTGCCTGGGGAACCGAGGGCGCCGCTGGCGACTTGAACGTGTACGGCTGGAATGCTTTATCCATGCCCTGGTATGGCGCAGTTAAAGGAGACAGCGCATTTGTGGCCGTTTTAGAAACGGAAAACGATGCGAAACTCAACTTCATCCTGAATTACAACTTGCAAGAGAATTTTAACCGGACAGGCTCCCGCTCTCCTTATCCTCGCATTGAGGCGCTGTCGCCGCGCTGGCTGTCGAACTCGGGGCGACTTTGGTTACTCAAGGCGAATGGTGTACCGATTTTTCTCGCGAGGTACGCATGTTGAAATGGCAGGTTACTATCGAGGCATCGCCGAACGCCAGGGATTGCTGGTGACTTTGCAGGACAAGCTCAGCGACAACCCGGAAGTCGAAAAATTGTTCGGCGCGGCGATGATCCAGGTGGACGGAGGTTACCCCTGGTATACCGACTACAAATCCATGATGTATACCTGGAAAGATCTGCGCCGGGTCGCCGACGATCTGCACGACAACCTGGGCGTCGAACGGGCATTTCTCTGCGCCTGGGGCGGCTATGCAAAACTGCCTCCAGAATCGGTTCCTTTCCACCCCGCGTGGGGCTCTGAAGAGGAACTGGGCGATACGGTCCGCCGCATACTGGACCTGGGCTACCTGTACACGACATACCACGGCTATCCGGCGAACCTGCCGCACGCCGAAAGCTTCACCCCCGACGAAGCCAGGATGAGCCCCTCGGGCGAGATCGGTGGGCGTTGGGGCGGGCGTTGTTCCACTTCTTTCTTGAAGTATGCCCAGCGCGACCTGCCCAGGGCAATCGCAGTGAGCGGGCAGACCGCTGATTACACGGATATGGTCACCGCCAGCGGCCTGGTGGAATGCTACCACCCGGACCACCCGCTGACCCGAACTCAAGACCGGGAACAGCGCATGGCGCTATTGCGCTACATCCGCTCTCTTGGGCTGATCGCCGGCTCCGAGGTGGCGCAAGCCTACGCTATCCCGGCCCTGGACTACTGCAAGGGCGGCATGATTGTAGGCCTGCGTTATTTCTTGCTCCAGCACATCCATGCGCCCCTGCTCAGCCTGGTTTTCCACGACTGCCTGGTAGCTTACGACGGCACTGTGGGCACCTCCCGGCGCAAGGAATACTCGAACGAAACCCTCGAATGCCTGGCGTACGGCGTCCAGCCCATTTTTAGCTTCAATTTTCCGCATTACGCCGGCGTCAGAGAAGTGATCCGCGAGACCACGGCGCTTTACTCTGATTTCCAGCAAAAGACGGCGCTGGAGCGGTTGATCCAGCATGAATATTTAGGAGGCGGGTTTGACGTGCAGCATACGCGCTTCTCTTCGGGCGATTCGGTTTACATCAACACAGATAGCGCCTCATTTTATACCCCAAATGGGATGGAGATCCCGGCGCGTGGATTTGTGATCGAGAGTCGTACAGGAGATTTGAAGAAAGGCGCCATCCAGACCCGCTTCGAGGCGATCGAATCTCTCAACACGTGACGGGCACGGATCCGTCCAGCAGGGCGTCCAGGCCTGAATCTCGAAGACAGGCATCGCCCTGCTAAATTTCAACGGAAAAAGGGTCGGGCGCTTGTGGCGCACCACGCATTATGGTGAAAAGAGTTTCATCAAAATAGAACGATGATTGACAAAGGTTGGAAGTTTAGGTATACTGGTATACGGTATGCCAAGAGTATAACCTTCATTCCTCCTGATTTAAGCTAGTGAGAGAGCAAATTGTGATTACGAACGAAACCATCAGCTTACAACTGCAGAGAAATTTCCTGAAAGACCAAATAACGAATATCATCCGCAACCAGATCATATCCGGGAAAATTCTGCCCAGCACAAAAATTGTAGAACGGGATGTCGCCACCTGGCTCGGGGTCAGCCGTGCGCCTGCCCGCGACGCTCTTCTTGAGCTGGAAAAGGAAGGGCTGCTCGAATCACGCCCAAATGGTCGCTATGTGATCGAGCTTTCTCGCAAAGATATTCAAGATCTTTACCGTGTCCGCCTGGCGCTGGAAACCCTGGCTGTCGAGCTGGCAACGCACAACATGAACGACAAAAATCGAGAACAGCTCCAAGAAGCATTACAGGTGATGAGAGACGCCCTGGAAAAAAACGACCGGGACGCATTTCACCAGAGCGATTTGAATTTGCACCGAACGATATGGGAGCAGGCAAATAACGAACATTTAGTAAAGATGCTCAACAATATGTTGGGTCCCATCTTTATGTTCATCGCCAACCCTGTTAAAGAATACAATATTTATGATTCCCACCACTACCATGAGGCGCTGGTTGAAAATATGAGCCTTGGAGATGTGGAAGCTGCTAAGGTGAGCATTCAGCGGCACATGGAAGACTTGTTGGAAAAACGACTCCGCCAATTCGACGGTGAGTGAGAATTATTCCTGGATCGGATTATTCATACTAATGGTATTTTTGGTTTAGCATCTGGTATACCATATACCAGATCGGCGCCCTGAAATATCCCTTTTAAGGAGTTATCGCTTTGACCAAGGCTTTCAACGAGACTCCGAATATCCTCCTCGTAATGACCGATCAATTCAACCCTCGGTTCATTGGAGCTTACCAACCCGGGTTCCCAAGAACTCCTCATTTGAATCGCCTTGCCGAGAGCGGCGTCCTTTTTGATAATTTTTACTGCAATTCACCTCTGTGTGTGCCCTCGCGTGGTTCCATGATGACCGGATTGTTTGTTACCCGCGCTGAAGTGTACGACAACGGCTCAAATTTTTCATCTTCCCTGCCTACTTTTGCCCATCACCTGGCACGGGCGGGTTACCGTACGATCTTATCTGGCAAAATGCATTTCATTGGTCCAGATCAGATGCACGGATTCCAGGAACGCCTCACGACCGATATCTACCCGGCGACTTTTGCCTGGACCGCAGACTGGTCTTTGGGTTTGGAGCATGGAGAGAATCAAGGCGGAGTAGGCCCGACCGGCGTAATTCCTTGGAGCAGCCAGCTTACTTTTGATGAAGAAGTCCAGCACCGCAGCTTAACGGTCTTAAGAGAAATCGCTGCGGACCCTGATCACAAGCCCTTCTTGCTGTGCGTCTCCTACACCCACCCGCACGACCCGTACTTGATCACCCAGACGTATTGGCAGCGTTACGAAGGTGTGGAAATCCCCTTGCCTTCAGCGCCCTCGGATGCAATAGAAAACATGCATCCGTACAACCAGTGGATCCAGCTCCGCCACGGATTGGATACCCGGCCTCCCAACGATGCAAAAATACAGTCTGCACGCAGGGCGTACGCCGGGATGGCAAGCTACATTGACGACCGGGTGGGCGAATTGGTGGCTGAACTGGAACGAAACGGGCTTTTAGAGAATACGGTTGTGATCTTCACCAGCGATCACGGCGATATGATGGGCGAGCACGGTATGTGGTACAAGCGCACTTATTTGGAAGACTCGATCCGGATCCCGATGATGGTATCCTGGCCGGCTACTTTCCCGGGCGGGCGCAGGATCTCAGCCCCCGCCTCCCTCGTGGATCTATACCCCACGATTCTGGAGATCGCTGGAGCTCCAGATCGCCAGGAAACCCAGGCCTATCTGGACGGCGACAGCCTGGTAAGCATGCTCTCAGGGAGTGAAACACAGCCGCGCCTGGTTCGCAGCGAATACTGCGGAGAGGGTGTGCTCCATCCATTTTTGGCGCTCCGCCAGCAGCGATATAAATACGTTTTTGTGCGCAACACCCCGCCCCAATTGTTTGACCTCGAGAGCGATCCCCTGGAACAACACAATCTCTCTGGGCGTCCGGAGCTACAGGCGGCAGAAGAGCGCCTGGCAAGCTGGGTGTCGCAGGAATGGAAAGATGGCGCTTTGGAACAGCGTATCCTGGACGACCAGCGCAAGCGGCTGTTAATTAAAGATGCGATGCGCAAAGCGCATTATCCCAGTTGGGACTACCAACCCGTGTTTGATGCATCCAGGCAATTTCGCCGAGAATAACACCGCTTGGTTAATTTGAGATCGATTCGATGACCAACACGCCAATCCTCAATCCGGCAGCCCAGGTTGAAAGGAGCCAATCCCTTCACTGGCTCTCAACCCGCCGCAAGAAATTCATCTGGTGTTGGATTTTCATCCTGCCCCAGGCGTTCATGTTCTTACTATTCACAGCCTATCCGGTGGCGATGAACATGGTATTTTCATTTTTTAAATGGACCGGGATTGGCGCCCTGACTAATTTTATAGGTCTTAAAAATTATCAAACCGCGATTGCCGATCCGCTCTTCTGGCAGTCTGTAAAGAACACACTGGCTTATGCGTTTGGCGAGATGACGATCCAGCTTCCCCTGGCCTTGGTCCTGGCGATCATTCTCAACAGCAAGAATTTTAAAGGCCGGCAGTTCTACCGGATGGCCTATTTCCTGCCGGCGGTGACCACCAGCGCCGTGATCGGCATCGTCATGGTATGGATCTGGGGCAGTTGGAATGGGGTGGTCAACACCCTCCTGATCCGGTCAGGAGTGTTAGCCCGCCCGATCGATTGGCTGGGGGACACCCGCTGGGCTTTGCGGGTCGTAATCCTGGTAGGCGTCTGGCAAACCCTGGGAGTGAAAATGGTTTACTGGTTCACCGGCTTGCAAACCATCCCGGATGAGCTTTACGACGCGGCGCAAATCGACGGCGCGGGGTGGTGGGATACGCTCCGCTATATCACCCTGCCGCTGCTGGCGAAGGTCGCGGTGGTGATCGTCTTGATCAGCAGCCGTGGGGCGCTTCATATCTTCGACCTGATTCAAACGATGACCAAGGGAGGTCCGGGTTTCGCAACCCAATCGGTGGATATGTATGTGTACCGGTTCGCTTTTGGCGGCACCAGCGGGCAATCCCAAATGGGATATGCCGCGGCCGTTAGCGTGTTGTTCAGCGTGGCGGTCATCAGTTTTGGCCTGTTCCTGACTTATCTGCACCGCCGGGCGAGCCAGATTACCCAGGGGTAGCCGGAGAAAACCAACCGATGTCGAATGCTTCTGGGCTCAAAAGAAAAAGCAAAGGTTTGCTGCTGCACGTCATTTTGATCGTAGGACTGGTGATCTGGCTTTACCCGCTGGTCTGGATGTTTTCGGCCTCCTTAAAAACAAGCAGTGAATATTTCACCCAAACCTTAAAACTGATCCCGGCGGTTCCTCAATGGGAGAACTACGCCCGAGCCTGGAAAACCGGGAATTTTTCTGAGTATTTCGTGAACAGCGTCATCATCAGCGGCGGGACCACGTTCATCACCATTGCTTTGAGCTGCCTCACCGGTTATATCTTAGGGCGGTTCGAATTCCCGGGACGAAAGATGGTTTTGCTGCTGGTCGCGGCAGCCGTATTTTTCCCAACCGGTTACACGATGATCCCGGTCTACAAGCTGATCGACTGGCTGGGGCTGACGAATTCGCTCTTTGGAGTCATCCTGGCCCAGGCCGGAGGCACGCCGACCCTTTTTATCCTGTTGTTCACCGTCCATTTTTCCAATCTGCCGAAAGAATTAGAAGATGCCGGGGAGATCGATGGCGCCAGTTTTGTGCAGAACTTTCTCTATATCTTCATGCCTTTATCGATGCCAGTGATCGCTTCCGGAGCCATCTTGCGCTTTCTCTGGTCGTGGAACGACTTTCTCGTCCCTCTGATCTACACCTTGCGCAAGCCGGAGCTCCGCACGGTCGCAGTCGGGCTTTTCTCGTTTGTTGGCGAACACACCACCGATTTTACCGGTATGATCGCTGCGGCTTCTATCGCCCTGCTGCCCCTGATCATCATTTTCATCTTCTTCCAGCGCTATTTTATTGAAGCTTCCGCTGGGGCTGTAAAAGGATAGGCTCTTTGGGATTTTCTCGGGTAGGGGCCGGATTTCACTAAACCGATCCCTAAAGACCCAAAGGATAAAGACACACGTCATGGAAACGAAAGGCGATCCTCAGGAGGTGAATTTGGAAAGATGCTGTTGACGAAAAGACCTGTGTATCGAACTTGACCCATTAGCAGCCAATATGAAACCCCATTCAATGGAAAGGAAGAGAAAATGATTAAAGCTAAAGCTCTGTTTGCTATTCTGTCACTCGTGCTGATTTCCGGCATGCTGCTCTCAGCCTGCGCAAGCCCTCAAACGGCTGCCCCGGCTCCAACTCAGGAAGAAGTTGTCCCGCCCGTGGCGGAGACGACCGAGCCAGTCGCGGCGACTGAGGAGCCCATGGAACCCACGGAAACGCCAATGCCGGAACCTACCCAGACGCCGCCACAAAAAGAGGCGACCATCGAATTCTGGCACTGCCAGGATTTTTGGAAGCCGGATGTAGGCGTCGGTTGGAACATGCTCCAGGACTTCAACGCCGAGCATAAAGGCGAGGTGCAGGTGAACTTGACCTGGATTCCATGCACCGAGTACGATCTCGCCATGCAGACGGCGATCGCCAGCAAGGATATGCCGGATGTGTTCTTCAATATTGGAACGCTGGGCGCCATCAATCTGGCCAATGAGGGCATCATCCGCCCGCTGAATGGGATCGTTCCCGAGGATTGGTCCAGCCGGTTTGCGGAAGGCGCTTTCGTCGAAGGCGTCACCATGGTCAACGGCGAGATCTACAGTTGGCCCGAGCGCGGCCCCTGGGATCGCGGCTTGATGTATTACAACCGTGACGTGCTTGAGAAAGCCGGCTATGGACGGGATGATTATCCCAAGACCTGGGATGAGCTGCGCGAAATGGCCAAGAAAATCACCGAGGCCGGCAAGGGCGAGTATTTTGGCGTGCTCTTCGGCGGCAAAGACGACGGGATTCAGAACCTGCAAACCTTTGCGGTGGCCGCCGACCCTTACATGAACGGCGACTGGACCGAGCGCTGGAACTCTTATTTCGACTTCAAGAGCGGCGAGTATCGCTTCAACAGCCCCGCGATGCACGACGCGATCCAATTCTGGCTCGATATGGACGCGGACGGTTCCATTCTCCCTGGCGTATTGACGATGGACAAAGCCACCGCCCGCTCGCTGTGGGCTGAGGGCAAGGCGGCTTTCATCTTCGAACCGCAGTGGGTCATCAACATCACCAAGCGGGATTATCCAGACGTGGATTTCGGCGTCGCCAATGCCCCAACCCCGGACGGCAGCCCGCTGCACATAACGACAGCCTTTGCCAAGCCGGACTATTTCGTATCGGCGCTCTCCGAGAACCCGGAGATGGCCGGGCTGGTCGTCGACCAGCTCTTGACCCGCCAGGAGGTCTTCACGACCTTTATCAAGAATGGGATCGTGCTGACCGCCAATGCGGAAGCCAACGCTCAGACCGATCTGTACCCCAACGACCAGTTCGCTCAATATGTCCAGCTTTCCGAGGAGACGGTCAAGGTCCCACCGGTGGTTGGCGCTTTGAATCCGGACGCAGAAGCTGCAGCCGCATTGATCCATAACAGCCCGACAACCCAGGAAGAGTTGCGGGAGATCTGGTCTTCAGGTGGGGCGAATCTCCAGCAAGACCTGGATGCCTACAACCAGGCGCTCGAAGCAGCTTTAGATCAAGCCATAGCCGACGGAAAGGCTCAAGGCTTGAACGTAACCCGCGATGATTTCCGCTTTCCGAACTGGGACCCAACCCAGAATTACACCGCAGAAGATTACGCAGCGGTAAAAAGCTTGCGCTGATCCATCGGTCAGCCGTCTTGGAGTGGGCAGTGTCTGCCTGGGCAGTGTCTGCCTGGGCAGATAACTGCCTGGGCAGATAATTGCCCACTCCCACTCCTTTATTGATACCAGCTCAAAAAGCATAAAGGCATTCATGAAAATCACGAACGTCAGGACTTACAGGGTTAACGCCCCACCCAGGCCCGGCTGGTCGCGGCATTGGATATTTGTCGAAGTGCAAACGGATGAAGGCATCAGCGGGCTGGGAGATGCAACCAACTGGCCAATGGGCGAAGTTGTCGACGCTGCAGTGCAGCGGGTGGCCCAGGAGATCATCGGAGAAGACCCGGCGAACATCGAATACCTGTGGCAGAAGATGTACCGTCTGACAAACTATATCGGCATCGCCGGGGCGGTGGTAACCGCCATCAGCGGGATCGATATCGCATTGTGGGATCTGCTCGGCAAGCGCCTGAACACGCCCGTTTACCAGTTGCTGGGCGGACGGTGCCGGGACGAAGTCCCCATTTACGCCAACTATTGGAATCACGATTTAGCGCCCACACCGGAAGCGTACGCCCAACGCGCGGCTGAAATCGTCGCGCTGGGCTACAAAGGGTTAAAGTTCATGCCGTTCCTTGACCTGGGCTGGATCGGCCCCCTGGACCGCACGATCCGCCCCGGCCAATTGGCGCAGGCGGTCAGGCTGGTGGCAGCCGTCCGAGACGCAGTTGGACCCGAGATCGAGATCTACATCGAGGCAGGCGGCAAGCTCAGCCCTTACAGCTTTACGCCGTTTGCGGAAGCGCTCGCGCCCTACAGAATTTCCTATATCGAGGAACCCCTGCCTCCCGAAAACGTGGAGGCTCTGGCGGAGCTGGCCCATAAAAGTCCCATCCCGATTGCAGCCGGAGAGCGGATGTATACCCATTATGGGGTACGGCGCTTCCTGGAGCTGAATGCCGTCGCGATGCTCCAACCAGACATCGTGCGCACCGGCGGTTTGACCGCCGCCAAGAAGATCGCAGCCATGGCAGATGCTTACTATGTACCGGTCTCGCCCCATAACCCAAACAGCCCAATCTCTACCCTGGCCAGCGTGCATTTTGCGCTTTCCACTCCGAACTTCCACAGCCTGGAGTACCTGGTGTATGACTCTCCTTTACGAGAAAGCCTGGTGACTCCCGTACTCCAACCCGCTCACGGAGCCCTCCCCATCCCATCAGGCTCCGGCTTATGCGCCGACATCAATTGGGAACTCCTACAAAAGATCGGCGAGTCCTGATCCTCAGCAGGTAATAATATGAATTTTCAAGGAATTTTCGCAATACCACTGACTCCCTTTACTCCACAAGGAGCTTGGGATGAAATCGCTCAACGACGGATAGTGGACTTCTGTGTAGAAAAAGGAGCCCACGGGATTGTAGGACCGATTATCGCGTCCGAATACTACGCTCTTTCGGACGATGAACGCTTCCAGGTGGCTGAAGTGCTCGTACAGCAGACAGCCCGAAGACTGCCAGTTCTCCTGGGAGTAACGGCTACCAGCATGGAAATGGCGCTGCGTTTTGCAAAACACGCAAGGGCAGTCGGTGCAGACGGAATTATCGCCATGCCGCCTTATGCACGCCGAGACTCGATGGACAGGGTTTATGAATTTTACCAGCGCTTGTTCGAAGCGAGCGGCCTACCGATTGTGATTCAAAACAGCTCCGACCAGGTCGGCACCCCGATGCCCGCCGAGCTCGTCGCCCGTTTGGCTGAAGAAATCGGGCAGGTATACCTCAAGAGCGAGATCTTCCCGGCTCACAACCACCAGATCAGCAGGTTTCTGAAAGCCTGCTCTCCGCATATCCATGGGATTTTTGGCGGTATGGGCGGGCGCTGGCTGTTGGACGAAATGCGCCGCGGGATTGCTGGAACGATGGTGGCATGTGAAGTTGTGGACGTGCACGTCAAGGTCTGGGAGGCATACCAGGCCGGCGACGAAAAAACGGCCCGGAGAATATTCAACGCCCTCCTGCCTTTGCTTAACCTGGAGAGCCTGTTGACCGACTGCCTGACTAAGGAAGTGCTCAAGCGCCGGGGAGTGATCGAAAGCACCTACGTCCGCATTCCGGCCGGCTGCACCCTGGACGAGGACGATCACTACGAGCTCGACCAGGTGATGATCGAACTCGAACCTTATTTTGACTTTTCTCCGGTATGGTCCCGAGACAGATTATACGCCAACAAAACCTAGAGGGAATCCAACATGAACATATTGATTACAGGTATTGCCGGGCGCATCGGCCGGGCGCTGGCGGAAGCCCTGCGATCAGAACACAGTCTGCGCGGGTTATCCCTGGAGCCAGATTGGGCCATGGACGGCGTCGAGTATTTATGCGGCTCGGTCGCCGACCGCAATCTGGTGCGGCGAGCGGTAGATGGAATGGAGATGGTCATCCACCTGGCTGGCGACCCGCGCCCGGAAGCCCCATGGGAGTCAATCTTTTCCAAGAACATCGTTGGCACCTACCAGGTTGTTGACTCCGCCTGTGAAGCCGGAGTACGCCGGGTAATCTATGCCAGCTCCAACCATATCACCGGCGGATATACCGATACCTGGACTCCGATGACGGTGGATATGCCGGTTACTCCGGACAGCCTGTATGGGGTGAGCAAAGCCTTTGGAGAAGCGCTCGGGCGCTATTACAGCCAGTATCATGGTCTTTCTTTCATCAGCCTGCGCATCGGCTACTACAACGCAGAAAACCATCCCCGGGCGCCGATCCCGCTTAGCAAAGTCGACCCCAGGCAGTTGGTATTAATGTGGATCAGCCGCCGTGACCTCATCCAGCTTTTCCGTAAAGCGATCGGCGTGGAAAACCTGGCGTATGGGGTCTTCTACGGGACTTCCGGGAATACCGGCGGGATCTGGGATCTCAACCAGGCCAGAGAAATCCTGGGGTACGAACCCGAAGACGACAGCTCGATCTACCCGGCATATCCTCTTCAGCCGGCGCTATAACCGGGGGATATAGGATTTCATGCACAACGAAATCGAGCCCATTCTGCACCTGCAATCCGACTTGGGAGAGGGACCGGTTTGGGATGTAAGAAATGGCTGCCTGTACAGTATCGACATTGATGCGAAGCGTGCGTTTCGCTTCGATCCCACATCCGGCGAATTAACCGTCGTTGATTTGCCATTTTTCATTACGGCCCTCGGCCTTGGCGTGAATGGTCAGTTTATCCTGGCGACAGAGCGGGGCATCGGGCGGTGGGAATGGGGTCAGCTTGAATTTGAGCTGCTTGCAAACCCGGAAAGCAACCGCCGTCCGAGGCGCTTCAATGACGGCGCCGTGGATATACAAGGACGTTTCTGGGTTGGGATGCTTGGATACGAGGATAACCCCCTTTACCGCTTTGATCCGGATGGAACGATCCACCTGATGGATGACGGTATCCGTTTATCCAATGGGATCCATTGGAGCCCGGATAACGGGACGATGTACCTGGCAGACAGCTTACGCCGGGTCATCTACGCTTACAATTTCGAAGGCCTCTCGGGCTCGATTTCCAACCGCCGGGTAGCAGTCGATACGTCGGGAGAAGATGGGTTACCGGACGGGATTACAGTCGACTCGGAAGGCTGCATCTGGGTGGCGATGTGCAACGGCTGGCAAATCCTTCGCTACGATCCGGATGGCAAGCTCGAACGCAGGTTGCGGACGCCCGTCGAGTGTCCAACGAGCTGCACATTCGGAGGCCCGGCATTGAACGAGCTATACATTACCTCTTCGCGATCCCTGGTCAGCTCATCTACAGTTTCACACCAGCCACATGCCGGGGACCTATTTCGACTGAGACTCGAAGTAAAAGGGCAGCGAGAAAATATCTTTGGCCATGGAAAAGATTAAGAAACAGGAGCTTAAAAATGGAAGCGCCCACGTTATTTGAAATCACCAAAGATGACTTATCCCGTTTTAAGAATCAAGGCTCCGCGTTTGTCACGTTTGGAGAAGTGATGATCCGCGAGACACCCGCAGATACAGAACGCCCCGAGCGGACCCGCCTGGTCCACCTGTCCATGGCAGGCAGCGAATATACCCTGGCAATCGGTTTGAGGCGTTTGGGGATACCGACAGCCTACATCACCAGGATCCCGGATAACCCCTATGGGAAAGCCGTGCAATCCATCGCTCGCGGCGAAGGTGTGAACACCGAATCGATTGTCTGGGCTCCCAAGACCGAACCGATCGGGCGGATGATCTATGAAATCGGGCGGACGCCGCGCAAGAACACTGCCGTTTACCAGCGCATGTTTTCAGCGGCTTCTCGGCTGGACGCCGGGATGGTGGATTGGAGGAGTGCTCTCCAAAAGACCAGCTTGTTGCATACATCCGGGATCACTTTTGGACTTGCGAACCACAGCAACTACGAACGGAACTACCTTTATGAAACATTTCTGGATGCGATTGAGGCGAAGCCGCCGGACTGCCGGATAGGGTTGGACTTTAATTATCGAGCAACCTTGTGGCCGGTGGAAACCGCCCGTAAGATGATGACCCCGATTGTCACGGAACATGTCGACATTCTGATTACGACCATCGAAGATATGGCCAGGCTCTACAAGATTGACTGCGGGCAATACTCGTCCAAGCAGGTGGTGGATGGAGAGATCGGGCATATCCAGGATGATGATATTCGCGCTTTCGCTCAAAAAGTCATGCAACTGCTACGGGTTGAAATCGTTGCCATCACCATCCGCTATCCGGATACCTTCGAGCAGCACCGCTGGGAGTCGGCTGCGATGGATCGAACCGGGAATTTTTTCCGTTCTCCTGTTGTGCGTCCCATGGTCCTGCTGGACCGCTTGGGCGGCGGCGATACCTGGAACGCCGGTTTCTACTACGGCTTGCTGACCGAGAACTTCTCTGCTAATAGTATTCAAAAGGGGATTCTGGTGGGCGATGCATACACTCGTTTGAAGCAGACACTGATGTACGATTTGCCCATCGTTGAGAAAAGTGAGGTTGAGGCCCTCATGCGAGAAGATATTTTCGGCGGGGGAAAGCGCACCTCGCGCTAAGCCGAATCACAGCAGTCTCACTCGGTCCTGGCTGCACCGCTCAGCGCGCTGGCGAAAGCTGCCACGGAAAGCGGAAACACCCGGACCGAGGTAGATGCCATCTTTTTCGTGCCGTGCGCGGCAGGCGGCGCGGGCGAGGAGGTCCATCTCACAGGCAGCCTGCACGACAGGATCCACATCACCATCGATAACAATGGCGGTTTTCACATGACGACGCTATCTCAGCCGATGGGAATCAAAGGCGTGGGGATGACGACCGGGGACAAATACCAGGGCACCGGAGCCCAGGTGGAACATTTTAACGGCGCCGCCGGGGAGACCTACACGCTGGTCTATAACTTCAGGATCATCGGGCAGGGCAAAGGCAACAACTTCATTTTTCATGAAACTCGCCACACCACCGTTAATGCCAACGGCGAGATTACTTCCGATCTCGATAAGCTCACTGCGGATTGTAAATAACCCCCCGCAACTGGATGGCAGTGGATTTCACTGCCGGAATCCAGCCCTACGACGACAACAGCGCAGCCGGGTAGGGGGCGTGCTTCAGCAGGCGGGCGGCCTGCAGCGAGACCAGGCGGCTGGTCTCTTCCGGGTCGGCCAGATCCGCATAAGTGCGCTTGCGAAACGGGTTCGAGCCGCGCCAACGCCCGTTGTAATTTCGGCGGCCTTTCAGCCAGGCTAAGGCCGGCCGTGCACCCGGGCTGGCGAGAGCGCCCAATTCGTCCAGCACCCGCAGCGTGAACAAGATATCCGCCTGGTAGAAGAGCGGGAAATTCAAACGGAACCAAAGCGGGTGAATGCTGCCGCAGGTAGGGTAATCGGCGATTGTCAGCGTGTAATCGCGTAGCAGGAATTCCAGGCCTTGTTGGATCGCCTGGGTCACTCGAGCGCTGCGCAGTCCAGCCGGTAGAGCAGCCAGGCCCCACAGGTCGCGGGCCGCCCCCCAGGCGCAGGGCAGCCCGCCGTTATACGGGCAGCGCCAACCGCCCAAAGGCCCCTGGGAAGCGACGAAATCCACCAGCTCCTCCATTTGGGGGTCATCTGCCAGGTTGCAATGCAGGCAGTAGCGCAGTAAATTGCCCCAAAAGCATTCCAGGCCGTACTTCCCAGCCCGGCGAGCGTACTTCAATTCGGCCCGCGTGGTGACCAGCATCAACTGGGCGCCGCGCTGCAGGCGCGGGTCTGCGCCATCCGCGTCCAGCTCGGCCAGCAGGAGCATGCTCCAATGGCTGCTGGTGTACTTCGGGGTGTAATAGCTGCGCTCGCCATCCCACTTGCCCGATTCCCCCTGGTCGGCAAGAATGGCGGGGATGGGTCCTTCGACGTCCATCGCCTGGCGGGCAGCCTGCAGCCCCTCGTCCGTCTCCGGGCGCTCGAGCAAATCGCGCAGCGTCCAATAGCGGATGGAAGGGGTGCGGGCAGCCAGCAGCCAGTCCAGCAGCGCCGCCTGGCGCTCATCGATTAATGGCTTTTTCATCATCAGGAAACCCTCGCCTTCCAGGTTGCTCTGCACCCGGTAGCCACAGCGCTCGTAAAGCGACCTTGCTCCAAGGTTGGAGCAATGAACCGCCAGGGTGATGCAATCCACCCGCCCGGCGTAGGCCCGCTCCAGCATTTTCAACGCCTGGGTCCCCAATCCCTGGCCGCGAAACTCCTCCCTGACCAGCAGCCCGTGCAGGTGCAGCACCCGGCCGCGCTCTTCGACCCAGCACATGCCAGCCGGACGCCCGGCGCAGCAGATGCGGTAAACCACACCCGTGCTGCGAAACACGCTGCCGAAATGGTCGCAGGTCAACTGGACCAGGTCCAGCAGGGGTTGGAGCTGGCCGCAGGATTGGCTGAAAACCAGCTCGAGCAGGTCATCGTAATGTTCAGGGCGGGCCGTTTGCAGCGCGAACGCCTTTCGGTCCACCGGAAGCCTCCTTCATCCGGCATATGTCGCCCGGCATGCGCCGCCGACACATGTCGCACCATCCGGCAAAATGCAGGCTGCCTTGGGTTGCGCCGGAAAGCAGGCCGATCCACGATCCACGTTCGCCGGTCGCCGGTCAAGGATCAGGCAAATCTTCCATACATCTGGGCCGGCGCCAGGATATCCGGAAAGCGCTCGAGCAGTGACTGGCGGGCCAGGTAACACAAATGGCAGGCGTCGGCGTACTCGCCCGTGAACGGCAAATCGTAGCGCCGCACCAGCTCGGCCGGGCCTTCGTCCAGGATGGGGCCGCAAATCGGGTGCGAGCGGCCGTCGTAAGCGGCGATGATCTCATCCAGGGGCGTCTCAAACAGGTTGCCGATGGCGATCCCCTGGCAAACGTGCAGGTAACCGGACGGATCCAGGTGCAGGCGCTGCGGGTCGAGCAAGTCTTCACACGGGCAGGCGCTGAACTGCTCCCAGGGATGCAGGCTGGCCTGCGGGGCAAGCTTCACCGCTGCCCGGCCGCGGTACATCAGCCGCGATTCTCCGGCCGGGAGCTGGCCCACGTTGGCGCTTGACCCGCCGGCATCCGGTTGGGCGATGGCGATCAGGCCGGCCGGGATGCCCAGCTTGCCGGCGGCGGCCAAGATGTGCTCCGCCTGCGGGCTGGTCCTTACGCCCCAATGGTACGGGTCGCTGCTGATCGAAAGGTCGACCAACAAGCCGGAAAAAGGCTGCAAAGCTGCCAGGGCGTCTTCCAGGCTGGTGGCCCAGTAGCCATTCGTGACGACGCCGGTCTGAAACCCCACGCGGGCCGCCTCCTGCACCGACTTGAGCAGCAGGCTGTAGTACAGGAAAGGCTCTCCGCCCTCGAAGTAAATCGAATCGACCGTGCCCAGGTCACGCGCCTGGCGCAGCACGCTGCGAATGCCCTGGACTGTGAAGGTCCCCTTTTGCCAGGGACTGCCCCAGACGAAGCAATGGTCGCATTCCAAAGTGCATTGGTAGGTGAGCAGGATGTGCAGGCCGCTGAGTCTCATGATATTCTCGCTTTCAAAAAGGCTTCGCTACTCCTGGTTTCGCAATCTCAGACGCCAGGATATGGCAAAGTATGACTTTCCAGCGCAAGGTCGGCTTCTTCCCCTACCAGGCGGTAGACCTGATCTCCAGGGCGGACGCGCGCCTCAACTTTGATCGCAACTTCCGCATCTGGCCTGGCTGAAACTACTTTATGGTGGTTGATTTCCATCGAGGTCAGCACCTGCAGCAGGTCAGAGGTGCGCCCCAGGATGAGCAGCACGTCCCCGACATTCAGCTCGTCCTCTATCGACGAGGACGGCGACCCCAATGCGGTTGTAGAAATGGGTAACAGTCCCAATAGCGGTGCGCATGGCAAACCCTCCGCGTTTAATTGTGGGAATTAGATTAAGCGCCAATGAAATTCTGCTGCTTAAGTTATATAGGATTCTGGGGGAAAAAGCAAGTGGTCCAGGTCCTTTAAGGAGCGTGGCTTGTGCCCGCCAGAAGAATCCCCCCTGTGTCCCCCCTTGAAAAGGGGGGATTTAATGCCTCCCCCTTACCAAGGGGGATTGAGGGGGATTCTGTGACCAAGACGCCCATCAGGGTTACGAAGCAATGTGGCCGCAGCCGTTTCTTCCCCCTTACCAAGGGGGATTGAGGGGAATTTAACGCTTCCTGGAAAAGTAGCATAGGGCCTTGTGCCCGCCAGAAGAATCCCCCCTGTGTCCCCCCTTGAAAAAGGGGGATTTAATGCCTCCCCCTTACCAAGGGGGATTGAGGGGGATTTCCGAGACGCGACGCCCATAAAGGGCTATGCTACGAAACCACCGAAACGCTGGTGCCCGCGCCGCTGACCTTCCAGGTGGGCTGCTCGCCGGACTCGGGGACATAACTTGGGGCGCACCAGCGGAAGAGCCATTGAGCGTCGGCGCTGCGCATATTGACGCAGCCCTGGCTCATCGGCTCGCCAAAGTTATCGTGCCAGAACGTGCCGTGGAAGGCGATGCCGGCCTTGTGGAAGAAAGACACCCAGGGCACCCCCACAAGCTCGTAAGCGCGCAGGTCGCTGGTGATCCAGCCGTCGCCCATATGCCGGGAAGGATACTTGCGATCCACCTGAAAATCCCCCGGCGGGGTCTCCATGTAGCGCTGTCCGGTCGAGACCGGGACGTGCAGCGCCGCCCGGCTGCCTTCATAGGCCGTCAGGGTTTGCGCGCCTATGGAGACTTCGATGCGCTTTTCTTCATCCGGGACGGAGGCGGAGACCGGCGCCAGCTCGCTGGCGGCCAGCGGCCGGACGTGACTGGCGGGGACGCAATAGCGCAGCTTCAACCAGTCATCGCTCAGCCAGTACCAGGGGGCCCCGTCCAGGCCGGCGAACAACCCGGTGATCCAATGCAGCGACTGGTAATACAGGCGGTAGAGCGGCATCCAGGCGCCTTTACGGTCCTGGTATTGGGACTGCGAGAACGGGACAGTCACCTCTCCCAATTGGCCGCCGGCGGGCACGCCGGCCAGCGGGGCGTTGAGATGAGCGGCCTCCACCCGCTGGATGTAGGCGCTGTGGACGAAGCCGTCCTGCAGGCGGTACCAGCGCGGGTTGGAAGCCGGTCCATCCGGCGAGCGCAGCGCTTCGAACGGATGCAGGATAGCGTCTCGCTCCAGCTTGCGGATGCGCCGGCTGGTCAGGTCCGGACGGGCATAAACGACGACGTTTTGGCGCGTCACCCTGCCGGCGATCCCTGTGAAGGCGAAATCGCCGTCGGGCCAGGGCGCCGCCCAGCCTGAAAATCGCGGCAGCATAAGCCCGGCGCAGGCCAGGGCGCCGGCCTTCAGGAATTCTCCTCGAGAAAGAGATTCGCTACGGATGGCTTTATCTTCAAGGTTCACTGCCATTCACCCGGACAGCGAGGATATAATGGATGCATAAGGCTAAGCTCGCAAACAAGCTGGAGGGGAAAGACCAGCCTCCAATCTTTATTCGAAATTTCGAAAATAGTATAGCACGCTTCGAATGCGTGGAAAAGAACGCCGCCGCCTGGATATTTGGAACTAAATCGGATAGGCTTACGTCTATTCGCCGTTCATGAATTGACGAATTTAAGGAGACGAAGAATGAAGCGTACCATGATTACCCTCAGCCTGATACTGATCCTGCTGTCCGCTTGCGCCGAGGCGGGCGCCACCCTGCCCCCGGTCGATTCACCGACCTCGCCACCCGCGGACACGCCAACCACGCCTCCCATCCAGCCTACCCCCACCCATATCCCGGTGGATATCCCGCCAGCGGTCCGGGCCGCGATCAACGAGCTGACCCAGAGCCTGGGCATCAGCGCCGACCAGGTTACAGTGGTCAGCGTAGAATCGGTCACCTGGCCAAACGGCTGCCTGGGAGTTACCCTGCCAGGCGTGTTATGCACCCAGCAGACCGTGCCTGGATTTCGCATCATTTTAAAAGCCAACGGTAAGCAATACGAATACCACACCAACCAGGACGGCAGCAGCATCTTGCCGGCTGAAGAGGGCCCGCTGGGGGTCGTCACGCCGGCGGAGCAAGCCGCCATCCAGGCCCTCTCGCAGGCGATGGGCATCCCGGCGGAAAACATTAAGGTCGCCAGCAGCACAATCATCGAATGGAACGATTCGTGCCTGGGCGTCGCCCTGCCCGATACCGTCTGCGCCCAAATGATCACCCCAGGTTATTTGATCGTCCTGGAAGCGAACGGCATGCAATACGAATACCACACCAACGACAGCGGCAGCGCCGTCCAGCCCGGGGGCATCGCCATGACCTGGCAGCGCCAGGGCGGGATCGCCGGTTTCTGCGACAGCCTGATCGTGTTCGCCTCGGGCGAAGTGCACGCCAGTTGGTGTAAGCCTTCTCAACAATCCTCGGACGGCAGCCTGCGGATGCTGGTTTCCAAGCAGGAATACGCCCAACTTCAGGAGTGGCTGGCGGATTACGGCAGCCAGAATTTCACCATCCAGGATCCCGCCAGCGCGGATGCGCTGACGGTCGACGTGCTGTTGAACGGCAGCGGCAGCGCCAAGCCGGACCAGGCCGCCCAACAGGAGATTGCAAGCTGGGCAGAGGCCGCGTTCACCCACATGCATCCTTAACCCTCAGCGCACGTCCTTAAGGGGGTAAAATACCAGGGTAAGAAGGTCCGAGTGGCCGCAAACCGGCCGTCTTTTTTATCGTCCTGCCGGTTTGTGACTTTTACGGCTTGCGGCCTGTTGGCAGGCCGCAGCCGGTGGGAGGCATTAGGGATGTCCGAATCGGTCGAGATTTGGGAAAAGCCCGAATCAAAAGAGATGTACATGCTTGCCGGCTGGCGCCAGTGGGCAGACGCCGGCTCGATATCCTCCGGGCTGCCCGAATACCTGGTGGAACAAATGAAAGCCCGCAAGATCGGACAGGTCCGCCCGGATGGATTTTACCTGTTTCAGTTTCCGGGTACGCACGACCTGGTCCGCCCGGTGATCCACTTCTCCGAGGGCTATCCACAATCGATACAAACCCAATCCAACGAGTTTTTCTACAGCGGGGATGACCAGCGCGGGCTGGTCATCTTTCTGGGTGATGAACCCCATTTGGATGTGGAGCGCTACACATCCGCTTTCTTGCAGGCGGCGCGCGACCTGAATGTTAAGCGCATCGTCAGCCTGGGGGGCGTTTATGGGCAGCTGCCTTACAACCGGGAGCGCACGGTATCTTGCGTCTACAGCCTGCCCGACCTCAAAAAAGAATTGGAAGCCTATTCGGTGACGCTTTCGAATTATCAGGGGGGGTCCAGCATCGATTCGTTCATCTGCCGGCGCGCCGGAGAACAGGGGGTGGAATTCGTGGCGTTTTACGCCTTCGTCCCGAATTATGATTTTTCCAGTATCCCCCAGATCGGCAACTCGATCCGGATAGAAAACGACTTCATGGCCTGGCTGGGCGTCATGCGCCGGATTAACTATATGCTCAAACTTCAGTTCAGCCTGGACGACCTGGAGAGCAAAAGCAAAAAGTTGGTTGAAGTGATCGCCCGCAAGGTGGAAGAGCTGGACGAGCTGGCTCCCCAGCTTGGCCTGGCTGAAACCCTGCAAAACCTGTCCGAGGAATTCGAAGAACAAGCTTTCAACCCGCTGGATGAAGTTTGGGAAGAGGAGCTGCGCCGCCTGCTGGATAAATTCGACGCCGATGAGGAGTGAAGTGGATTATTCCCCCGGGCTGGGCTGCGCCTCTTCGTTCGGGACTTCCACAGTCGCAGGTACGACCCCATAGACCGAATTCTCCGCATCAGCGGGGGACTTCGCCTCTGCGGACTGCTTCCAGGCCAGGTACCAGGCGATAAAATCTTTGCGCTCCCTGGGGAAATTCGATAATAAAGCGCCCATCGCCTGCCTGCTCAAAGGGGCAGAAATCAAGTTGCCCTGCCCATATTCACAGCCCAGCTCCTTGAGCTGCTCCATCTGGCTTTCGGTCTCCATCCCTTCGGCGATCACGCCCACGCCAAGCCGGTTAGTCAACATGACAATCGCCTGCACGATCTTCAACTGGTTGTTATCGCGATTCATCATACGCACGAATGTCTGGTCGATCTTCAGAGCGTTGATCGGGAACTGGGAAAGATAGGTCAGAGAAGAATAACCCACGCCGAAATCGTCGATTTGCACCTGTACGCCCAGGCCGCGCAGGCTGGTGAAAACATCGATGGTAAACTTGTTGTTTTCCATAATAGCGTTTTCGGTCATCTCGAGCTTCAAGGACTGCGGATCCAGGCCGGTTTCTCGCAAAACCTCTTCCACCCGCTCGACCAATCCCGGCTGGACGACCTGCTTGCCCGACAGGTTGACGCTGATCGTCAGCGGCGGATCGAATTGACCCATATCCTGCCATTCTTTCAACTGCCGGCAGGCCTCCATGAGCACCCAGCGGTCCATGGCGATGATTAAGCCGGTTTCCTCCGCCAGCGGGATGAACACGCCGGGCTGCAATATGCCGCGATCCGGATGGCGCCAACGCAGCAAAGCCTCGAATCCGGAAAGACTGCCGTTAAAGAGTGAGACGATCGGCTGGTAATAGACTTCAAATTCGTTTCGCTCCAGGGCGCGGCGCAGCTCGGTCTCCAGGCCCAGCCGGTCCATCACCCGGTCGCGCATTTCCGGCTCGAAGATCTCATAATGCGCCTTGCCGGAGGCCTTGGCGGAGTACATGGCGATATCCGCGTCCCGCAGCACATCCTCCGGACGATCGTATCCCGCCATGCTGAGGACGATTCCGATGCTGGCGGTGATGAAAATCTCGTGCCCATCAATGGAAAATGTAGAGGCTAACTCGTTGTGGATCCACTCGGCGATTTGGGTCGCGTCGCCGTCGTTGGTGATGTCTTCCAACAAGATCACGAACTCATCCCCGCCCTGGCGGGCGACCGTATCGGTGGCGCGCAAGCCGCTGTTCAGCCGGTTAGCGATCGCGATCAGCAGCCTGTCGCCCATGATGTGGCCCAGGCTGTCGTTGACGTTCTTGAAGCGGTCCAGGTCGAGGAAAAGCACCGCAAAGAGATAATCCTTGCGGCGCTTGGCGCGCTCTACCGAATAGCGCAGCCGCTCCAGGAACAACGCCCGGTTTGGCAGGCTGGTGAGGGTATCGTAAAATGCATTGTGCAGCAGCTTCTCTTCGGCATATTTGCGGTCAGTGAAATCGGTTTGCGAGCCTGCCAGGCGGTTGGCGGTATTGTCGCCGTCTCGAACGGCCATTCCGCGGCTGAGCATCCAGCGGTAGCTGCCATCCTTGTGCAGCATGCGGTGCTCATTTTCGAAGTGCTCGGTCACGCCTTTTACATGGGCGGAGATATCCAGGCGCAGGCGCTCGATATCCTCCGTGTGCACCCGGCTGAACCACTCGCGCGGGCTGTTGAAAATTTCATCATCCTCGTAGCCCAACATGGATTTCCAGCGCGGCGAAAGATAAATTTCATTGGTGATCAGGTTCCAGTCCCAGATCCCATCCTTAGCGCCTTGAACCGCCAAAGCGTAGCGCTCCTCGCTCTCGCGCAGGGCGCGCTCGGTGCGCAGGCGGTTGGAGATCTCCTGCTGGGACCGTTCGTATAAGCGCGCATTTTCGAGTGCAATGGCTGCATAATCGGCCAACGAAGTCAGCAGGGACTCGTCCGTAGAATTAAATGGCCGGGCGGTGATCTGGTTATCGGCCGAGAGCACGCCCAGGACACGCCCCTTGGAGAGAATGGGCACGTGTAAAAGGCTGTGAACCAGATAGCCGGTCGAAACCTTCAGGCGCTGGTCGCGGTCAGCCTGGTCGCGGCGCAGCGGCCGGCCGTTCTTCACCACTTCTCCCAACAACGTGTCGACCACCGGCAGGCGCATAGTCTTGACGCGCTCCTCGTCGATGTTCTTGGCCGCTCGCAGGTAAAGCTGCCCAGTCTTCTCGTCCAACAAGGCCAGGAAGCCTTCCTCGGCGCGGGTCAGGCTCACCCCGGCTTCGACGATCCGGCGCAGGACTTCGTCCAATTCCAGGGTGGAGGTCACGCTGCGGCCGACGCGGGAAAGCGTCGACAACCAGTTGATTTGTTCGCGCAATTGGGAAGTCAGGCGGGATTCGTCGTGCACCAGGTGCGTTTCGGAGAGCGCCCGTTTAATGGTCCGTTCGAGGGTGATGGCATCGACTGGTTTGATCAGGTAGTCCCTCACGCCCAGCCGAAACGCCTCGACGACAATCTGTTCCGATCCATGGGCGGTGGTGGCAATCGCCGGGATGGTAATGCCTTCTTCGATGATCTTGCGCAGGAGATCCAGGCCGTAGATGTCTGGGAGCTGAAGATCGATCAGCATTAAGGAGATCTTTGTGGATCGCAGGAGCTCCAGCGCTTTATTGCCAGTGTAAGCGATTAAAGTCTGGTAACCCAGGCTGGGCAGCACCCGGTTCGCCATAAAATCGGCTATCTGGTGGTTGTCTTCGATGATAAGGATCTTATCAGAAGCCATGCAAAGCACTCCGTAAACTCGGGCCTTATCCGCTCCCCAGGCGAAGCCGCGAATCGATCCATTGGTTCCACGCTCGGGAAATCAGGCTTTCTACTGATTGGCAACAGGTGCTGGACGGTTTCAGCTCGCAACCCCCCGGGTCGTCTTTGGTGGGAAGGCTACAAAGCGTGTGCTCAGGCCTGGAAAAACTGCAAGAACATCATCTATACAACTTGACTTCATCTCTGTTTTATTTTCCATTATAACCCAAGCTTAATCAACTGGGTACGCCAGCGAGCTTACGATTCGCTATAATGGTGCTGACTCTTTTGATAGGAGGGACACGTGTACGGGAGAATCCTGACCTTTATCCTTTGCAGCCTATTTTTTGCGCCTTTGGTTTCGGCGTCTGGCGAGGCGCAGGCCGGCAATCCGACCCGGCTGGGGCCCCGCTCGACCAGCGCGATCGCCGAGTGGGTCCGGGTGAGCAGCCCGGTCTCGACCCGGATCAACGACCTGGCGCTGCTCTCCAGCAGCGATGGCTGGGCGGTGGGAGATGCAGGCGCGATCCTGCATTGGGATGGCATCGCCTGGACTTCCATCCAAAGCGCTGCCACAGTCTCCTTGAATTCGGTCGCTGCTTTGAGCGATGCGGATGCCTGGGCCGTGGGCGAAGAGGGCGCAATCCTGCGCTGGGATGGGATCCGCTGGCAGCCGTTTTCCAGCCCGATCACGAGCACCTTGAACAGCGTGGCAATGCTCTCGTCGATCGACGGCTGGGCAAGCGGCTCGGACGGCGTCCTGCTGCACTGGAACGGAATCGATTGGGAGCCGGCTGCCAGCCCAACCTTTTTCGCGTTGCGTTCGCTGGCGCTGGTCTCCCCGATGCAGGCCTGGGCGGGCGGGGATTATGGGGTTCTCTTGCACTGGGACGGCGTGGAATGGCAGCCGCTGGTCACACCTACCTTCAACGCCATCAGCGGCTTGTCGGCGCCGGCCGAGGATAACATTTGGGGCGCGGCGGGCAGCAGCCTGATCCGATGGGATGGGGCGGCCTGGCAAAGCTTCGCCAGCCCGGGCGGCAGCCGGATGAACGACCTGGCGATAACCGGCCCTGCGGATGGCTGGGCCGCCGGCGCGATGGGGGCCATGGCGCACTGGGACGGGCTGGATTGGATGGAGATCACCGCCACGGTCACCGCCACCCTGCGCTCGATCGTGATGCTCTCCCCGCTGGAGGGTTGGGCAGGCGGCGACGACGGCGTCCTGCTGCAATACCGCCTGGTCCCGCTTTTCATCAACAGCAACTACCCGAATGGACAGCCGGGCAGCTTTTTCAGCTTGCAGGGGAGCAACTTTCCGCCTAACCAGATCGTCGCATTGAGCGTCAACGGCTATTCACTCGGCATCCTGTTCAGCGACGACCAGGGCCGTCTGAGCTTCACTTTAAACACCCTGGGGGCTGAATCCGGCGCATACATCGTGACTTTAACGGTCACCACTCAGGGCAGCGCACGGCGGGTGAGCAGCCTGTTGGAGCTCGACCCGCTGGCTCCGCTGCGGGCGCAGGAGAGCGACGTGGCGGTCTTTCGCATCCCGGCCGGCATTGCCTATTCGCACAGCATTTTCCTGCCGGGGGTGATCAAGTGATTGGCCAATCATCTGCTATACTAAAGGATTGAGCAAGAATTGAGCAGTTTTCAGCCTGGAAAACGACCTGCTTTTTGGGAATAATTGAAGCTGCTACAAAAATTGAAATGAGGCAAACATGAATTGTCCAAACTGCCAGGCGCTAAACCCGGAGGGAGCCCGGTTCTGTATGAGCTGCGGCAGCGCTTTATCCCGCGCCTGCCCTAATTGCGGCACAGGCCTGCCTGCCAATGCCCGGTTCTGTTTTAACTGCGGGCACAACCTGGAATCAAACGCGGGAACCCAGGCAGCCCCAATCCAGGCGGCAGGCGCTGCCAACAAACCGGAAGTCTCCGAATCCCCCTTACAGCAGTTCATCCCTAAGGAGCTGCTTGCCCGGCTGGAATCCGCCCAGGCCAGCATGACTCTGGAAGGCGAGCGGCGGGTAGTCACGATGCTGTTTTGCGATGTGAAAGGCTCAACGGCCGCGGCCAGCCAGCTCGACCCGGAAGAATGGGCCGAGATCATCAACCTGGCCTTCGAGCCCATGATCCGGCCAATCTACCATTTCGAGGGCACAGTTGCCCGGTTGATGGGCGACGGGCTGCTGGCATTCTTCGGCGCCCCAATCGCTCACGAGGATGACCCGCAGCGGGCGGTGCTGGCGGGCCTGGAAATATTAACGGAGATCCAGAACTTCCACCAGGAAGCTGCCCGGCGCTGGGGCATCGACTTCAACGTCCGGGTTGGGATCAACACCGGCCTGGTGGTCGTCGGCGCGGTTGGCTCGGACCTGCGCATGGAATACACCGCCCTGGGAGACGCGATCAACCTGGCGGCGCGCATGGAGCAGACCGCCCAACCCGGCACGGTCCAGGTGTCCGAGGCGACCTACAAATTGATCGCCCCGCTCTTTGACTTCGAAGCGCTCGAGCCCCTGGAGATAAAAGGGAAGAGTGAGCCTGTGACTGCGTACCGGGTCTTGGGACAGAAAGCCCGGCCTGGCCGCCTGCGCGGCATCCAGGGTCTGGATGCGCCGTTGATCGGTCGCCAGCAGGAGATGGACGCCTTGCAGGCCAGGTTCGCGGAGCTGCGCCAGGGACGCGGCCAAATCGTATCGATCATGGGCGAAGCCGGCCTGGGTAAATCGCGCCTGTTGGCCGAGCTGCGCCGGGGGGTCTCCGCGGATAACGCTGCGAGATTGCGCTGGCTCGAGGGCCGCTCACTGTCTTACCAAACCGCGACGCCTTACGCGCCATTTACGGATTTGTTGGGCGATACCTTTGGCTTGCAAAAAGAACAGGCCGACGCCTCGCAAAAGTACGAGCGGATCAAAGAGGGGATCGGGCGGCTGTGGCCTGGACATGAGGCGGAGATCGCTCCTTTTATAGCAACGCTGATGGATATTTCCCCTGTCGGGGATGACATCGAAAAGATCAAATACCTGGAGCCGCCCCACCTGCGCAGCCTGGTTTTCGCCCACTGCGCAGCCTTCTTCCAACACCTGGCCTCCCAGCAGCCCCTGGTGCTGGTCTTCGAAGACTTGCATTGGATCGACCCGACCTCCCTGGATTTGTTAGAATCCCTGCTGCCCTTGACCGACCGGGCAGCTTTGATGATCATTGCCGCCTTCCGGCCGCGCAAGCAGGACTCTTCCTGGCGCTTTCACGAGACGGCTGCCCGGGATTTTACCCACTGCTACACCCCGGTCTCCTTAAATCCATTGAAAGAAGCCGAGTCGCGCGAGCTGCTGGGCAGCCTGCTGCATATCGAAGACCTGCCTGATAAAGTCCGCCGGCTGATCCTGGAAAGGGCCGAAGGCAACCCGTTCTTCGTCGAGGAGCTGATCCGCTCCCTGTTAGACGCCGGGCTGATCATCCATGAGAACAACCACTGGCGCGCTGTCCGCGAAATCGAGAATATCTCCCTCCCCAATACCCTGGCGGGGGTCATCACTGCCCGCCTGGACCGCCTGGACGAGACTACCCGGCGCATCGTCCAGGCTGCGTCGGTCGTGGGTCGAAACTTCGATCTGGAAGCTTTGACGGACCTGTTGGGTAAGTCTCAGAAGCTCGAAAGCGGCCTGAACGAACTGGAGCGGCGCGAGCTGATCCGGGAGAAAAGCCGGCTGCCCACCCGGAATTATTTATTCAAGCACATCTTGACCCAGGAGGCGGCTTATGCTTCTATCCTGTTGAGCCGGCGGCGCGAGCTGCACTTGCAAATCGCTCGATCGATGCAGCAGCGCCAATCGGAAAAATTCGCCGAGATCGCCCGCCATTTCCTGGAGGCGCGCCAGCCCGCACAAGCTGCCCCGTATTTTATCCAGGCTGGGAAGGACGCCGCCCGAGCCTACTCCACCCAGGAGGCGATCGGGTCTTATTCCCAGGTTTTGAAGATGGGCGAAGCGGCTCCCAGCCCGGAGATCCTCCGCCAGGCATATGAAGGCCTGGGCAGCGCCTTGACCTTTGCAAACCGCATCCCGGAAGCCATCCAGAACTACAAGGAGATGCTGCGAGTGGCCAAGAGCCGTTCTGACATTCCAATGCAGGTGTCGGGCTTGAATAAGCTGGCTGGCGTGTATGCCTTGCGTATGGGAGATTTTTCTCAAGCCGAAAGCTACTTGCTGGAGGCCAACCGCCTGGCTCGCGAGCAGGACATAAAACCGGGCATCGTCGAAATGTCCCTCATCCGCTGCCAGATGTGCGCAGCCGAAGCGGATTTCGAAGGGTTGAATAAATATATGGGCGAAGTGATCGAGATCGGCCGGCGAACAGGATCCGAACAATACCTGGTTTCCGGATTGGAGCATGTGGCTGGCAGCATGATGTTTCTCACCCGCTTCGATGAGGCCTGGGAGATGGGCCAGGAAGGCCTGGAGATTGCCCGCAGAATTGGCGACCGGGAAAACGAAGCCATGCTGTTGATCCAGGCGTTTTCCGTGCCCCTGATCGCCAGAGGCGAGCTGGATGAGGGCCAGCGCATGGCGCAAGAAGGTGTTCAGATTGCAACCAAGATCAGCTCGCTGCCGCCCCAGGTCTATGGCAACTGGATCCTGTGCGAGATCGCCCGATGGCGGGGAGAGTACGAGCAGGCCCTGCTTTATGGCCAGCGTTCCCTCGAAGCCGCTTTACCGATGGAATCATTCATGCCCTTCATGATGGTTCAGCCATTAGGCGCTTTGGGCTCGGTCTACCTGGACATCACCCACCATTTCTCAGACCAGGTTGCCCGATTTCACCAGCAGGCGCTGAAGATCCTGGAGAACCCTTTTGCCCAGGCCGGCGGCGGGACAGCCTGGGCTGACCTGGGTTATTGCGCCATGAACCTGGGCGACCTGGAATTGGCAGGAGACTTATTCCAGAAAGGGCTTAACACCCCGACGATTTTCATGTATGTCGAAAGGCCGCGCTACCTGGCCGGCTCGGCCCTGCTGGCGCTGTTGCGCGGCCAACCCGAGCAGGCTCTCAAGCTGGCTGGAGAAGGGCGCGACTTTGCCAAAAAACACAAAATGCGCCATACCTACCCGCTCATTGCCCTGGTCCGGGGCCAAATCTGCGCCGCGTTGGGGGAATCCCAGGATGCCCTGAGAGAATTCGAGCAGGCTGAGCGCCTGGCCGGAGAGATGAATATGCTGCCCATCCTGTGGCAGGCGCGCGCTTTCGCAGCCGGAGCGCTCCAGGCAGCCGGCCGCCCGGCGGAAGCGCAAGTTAAACGCCAGGAAGCCCGGGCTGTGATTGAATCGATCGGCGATAAGTTCCAGGATGAACAGCTTCGCCAGAGCTTCCTGTCCGGCGCCTTGCAGAAAGTGGGTTGAAAGCAGGCCGATACGCATGTCGCCTTTACAAATTAGCGTGGATGAGCTGCGCCGCCTGCGCATGAGGCGGCAATGCCTGTTGCCGCGCTTGCCCAGGCCGGCGCTGGTCCAGGTGGTCAAAACCCTGGTCGGCGTCCAGGCCCAGCTCCCTTCGGCCATGCAGCTTGCTCTGCGCGCCCGCCTGGAGGGGTTGACCCTGGCAGAGGTTGAAGCGGCTCGAGTCCAGGAGCGTTCCCTGGTGCGTACCTGGTGCATGCGCGGCAGCATGCACTTGCTCCTTGCCGATGAGGTGGACTGGCTGCTTTCCAACCTAGCGCCAACGATCCTGAACGGAGCCTGGCGCTGGCTTGAGAAGCGCGCCGGGCTCGAACGAGGCCGGGCCGAGCAGGTCGTCGATCAGGCTTACCGGGTTTTGAAGGAGCAAGGACCGCTCACCCGCCCGGATCTCATGCAGGCAGTGGCGCAGACCCAGGGCGCCGGGGTTGAAAAGGCGGCTGCCGGGGTGGTCTGGCTGAACGGGATACTCGGGCGGGTCTGCTTCGGGCCGGACAAAGGGGCCCAGCCCACCTATGCCGCCCTGGATGATTGGCTCGGACGCCCCATCCAGGCCGGCGGCCCAGCGCAGCGGGTCGAGCTTGCCCGGCGCTACCTGCAAGGTTACGGCCCGGCTGAGCCCGAAGACATGGCAGCCTGGTGGGAGATGCCGCTTGGCGAAGCCCGGGCGGCCTGGCAGGCGCTGCAAGGCGAGCTGGTGGCGCTGCAATGCGAGGGGAGAACGCTGTGGATGCTGGATTCCCAGTTCAGCGGGGAATTAGAGATAAGCAACAAACCCACACGAAACTCCAGTTCCGCCGAACGCACTGTGCGCCTTTTACCGGCCTTCGATACCTATTTTCTCGGCTACCGCCAGCGCGATTTTGCTGTGGATGCGCAGCATCAAAAAGACGTGTTTCACGGCGGGCAGCTCGTCCCGGTCGTCCTGGTGGATGGCAGCGCGGCCGGCGTCTGGCGCTACGTACGGGCCGGCCAGCGGATTAACATCGAAGCCCGGTCATTCACTGCTTTCGACGAGCAGGTCCGCCAGCTCATCGCCGAAGAAGCGCAGGATATCGGCCATTTCTTCGGGCTTATTCCTGCGCTCACATTTACACCTGCCGCAGGTCCTTAAGCCAGCCCTTCGAATGAATCGCCGCAATCTGCTTTAGCCAATTTCACTTCCGAATACAAGGTCCGAATGGGTACTCCAGGGTACCCGTTCGGGCCATTTTTTTATCCACCATCTGGTAGTGAAAGTCTATTCCCCTTTATATTGTTTCAGCGTTCACAACCTGATACGATAAATTTGGCAAGATCGTCGTTGTCCCTACCAGCGGATTCTACTTCCAGGCGTGACTGTGAAAAAAATCCTGATCGCGAGTGCCAATTCCCTGTTCGTCGAAATGGTTTCGGAGATCCTGTGCGCCGTCCCGGACGTTGAAATTCTGTACGCCCAGCCGGAGGCTGCCCAGGCTTCCATTTTAGCCAACCAACCCGAGGTCATCCTGGTCAGCGAAGGCTTTCCGAAAGAGCTGCTTGCCAGGTTGAAAGAGACTGCCCAGGGCCTGGCAAAATGCCGGGTCATCGTGATGAGCCTGATCGAAAACAATTACCTGGTCATCCAATCCGAGAAAGCCACGCTGAAGAAAATCGATGAGCTGCTCCTGGCGGTCGAGCTGCAGGGTGGATGCCTGGGAAAGCAAAAATGAGCCTGAGGCGCAATTGTATCTCTTCGCGGAGAAAAGCTTCATTCGGGACCATTTGATATGTGGCTTCGAGCGAACTTATGAGGAGTTGTCCCCTCGCCTGCAGACAGATTTCTACCGCGGCCTGCTTTTGTTGACGAAGGGGATCATTTCAGCGCAAGGGGATTACTTCCAGGCATGACCCAGGGTCATAGCGGGAAGATGGGAGGAGGAGCGAAATTGCCTGATCGGAAGGGTACACCTGAATTGCGGCGGCTCAAGGCTGGGCCCCTGAACGCTGCTGCGCAATTAAGAAAAATTCAAAAACAAGGAAACTCAAATGTTCCAGGAGGTTCAATATGCGCTACGGAATGGTGATTGACTTGCGCAGGTGCATCGGCTGCGACTCATGCACGGTCGCCTGCAAGCAGGAAAATGGAACCGGGCCGGGAATTTTCTACAGCAAAGTATACAAATTCGAAACCGGAGAGTATCCCACCGCTCGTATGAATTTCATCCCGGTGTTGTGCAATCACTGCGAAGACGCACCTTGCGTCGATGTGTGCCCAACGGGCGCCACAACCAAAGGACCGGACGGGATCGTGGAAGTGGATCCCAACAAATGCATCGGCTGCCGCTACTGCATGGCCGCTTGCCCGTACAACGCCCGCCAGTTCTCGATGAAGACCGATGCGGCTTATTTCCCGGATAAGGGCCTGACCCCTTACGAACAGGTGAAATACGCCGACCACCAGGAGGGTGTGGCAGAGAAGTGCAACTTCTGCAAACCACGCCTGGCTGAAGGCAAACAACCAGCCTGCGTACAGGCCTGCCCGGCGAAAGCGCGCATCTTTGGCGACCTGGATGATCCAACCAGCGAGGTATCGCAGTTGATCGTCCAGCGCAACGCACAGCCGCTCAAGCCAGAAAAGAATACGAAACCATCCGTCTTCTACATCGCTTAGCGTTGAATATTTAAGGAGTATGCTATGTCGACAACTGTAAATAGAAAACAAGCCCAGCAAATCCCTGTCATCGGGGTTGTTGTGATGGCCGTGCTCGTGCTGGCCGGCATCGCCGCCTGGGCAGCCCAGCTCAGCCAGGGGATCTCAATCACCGGGATCGGACAGGTCATCGTTTGGGGGATTTATATCGCAGCATTTTTCATCCTGGCAGGGGTCGCCAGCGGTTCTTTGATGCTGGCCGCGCTGGGGGATCTGCACGTGCTCCCCGAGCTGGCCAGGCACCGCCAGGACCTGCTCACCGCTTCTCTGGCGGCTTACATCTCGGCCGGGATCGTGATTTTGATGGACGTCGGCCATCCGGAGCGTGTCCTGCGCTTCCTGTATTCGCCCCAGTTCAGCTCGCCCTTTGTTTGGGATTTCTACGCCCTGGCTTTTGGGGCGCTGGTGGCTGCGGTCTATCTTTTCTTCGCCCCGAAAGGCGGCTGGATCGCCTGGCTGGCTGCAATCGCCAGTCTGGCAGTCGTCGTTCTCGAAGGTCTGCTGGTCTCCGTCACCGCGGCCAGGCCGTTGTGGCACAGCGCCCTGACCCCGGTTAACTTCGTCATCGAAGCCGCCATCGCCACAACCGCTTTCGTTGCCTTGTTCATCCAAGATGAGAAAGCCAGCCGCTGGTCGGCCGCCGTCTTGCGCGTTTGTCTGCCGGTCCTGCTCGGTTTCATTCTGATCGAAGCCGTGACGGTCTCCTACGCTGGAGACAGCGAAGCGCAGGCTGCCCTGCAACTGCTGCTCTCTGGCAACCTGGCGACCGCATTTTGGGTCGAGATCGTTGCCGGTCTGGCCTTGCCCTTCGTGCTTCTGGCCTTCCTAGGCCAGGGCCGGGCGATCCAGGCGCTTGCCGCCGTCCTGGCGATCGCAGGCGTTTTTCTAGCCAAATTCACCCTGTTGGTCGCCGGGCAGGCTTACCCGTTGTTTGAAAAGCCGGCTGCTTATACGCCAACCCTGGTTGAATTTGGCGGGGTGATTGGAGTGATTGCCTTGGCGTTATTGCTCTTCACCCTGGGGCGCAGCAGGCTCCCCTCCAAAGCATGAATTGTCATTAGGAGAAATCGATATGACCAAAAATAATTCGATTAGCCGGCGAGATTTTCTAAAAAGCGCAACCGTCATCGGGGCGACCGCTACAGCCGTTTCGGTGCTGCCAAAGGCAGAGTCCCCCTTCAAGACGGGAGAGATGCAGAGCGTTGATAAGAAGATCGAGTGGAAAGCGAGCTTTTGCAGTGGATGTCACCAACCTACCTGCGCAAACCGTGTCAAGGTTTCCAACGGCGTTGCGATCGGCCTGGAAGGCGACCCATTGAGCGATACCAACCAGGGGCAGCTCTGCGCCCGCGGCCTGGCGGCGATCATGAGCCTGTACAACCCCTACCGGGTGAAATCACCCCTCAAGCGCACCAACCCCAACCGCAGCCTGGATGAGGATCCCGGCTGGGTTGAAATTAGCTGGGATGAAGCCCTGGATACAACCGCCAAAGCCTTGAAAGACGCCCGCGATACTGACCCGCGCAGCTTCATTTTCTCACGCGGCTTCGGTTTTGAAGAGACGCGCCTGGCCTTCGACCGGGCTTTCGGCACGCCCAACAGCCTGGGCACCCCAGGCCCGCTCTGCCCGGAGCACTTCACCGCCCTGCACCTGAGCGGCACCATGCTCGACCGCATCGACCTGGAGCGCTGCAACTACGTAGTGATCGCCGGGCGCAGCTTCGGCGCCGATTTTGCGATCGCCAGCAGCAGCACGCGCAACTTTATCAACGCCGTCCAGCGCGGCATGAAGGTCGTCAATATCAGCCCGGTCAACAACCGCCAGGGCCAGCTTGGCCAGTGGGTGCCGATCCGGCCCGGTACGGACACCGCCATGGGCCTGGCGCTGAGCTACGTGATGGTCCACGAGCTCGGCAAGTACGACGAGTGGTGGCTGAAGGTGCGCACCAATTCGCCCTACCTGGTCCCGGATTCGGAGACCTACCTGAATGGCTCGCGTGTGTTTAGCGAGGATTACGCCCGCGACCCGGAGACAGGCAAGCCCCTGGTTTGGGACACGGCAACCAACAGCGCGGTCCCGTTCGACACCGCCAAAGGCGAGACCTACGCCTTGCTGGGCGAATTCGAGGTCAACGGGCAGAAAGTCAAGACCGCTTTCCAGATTTTCAAAGAATACATCCAGGACTTCACGCCGGAATGGGCTGAGCCCCTGACAACCATCCCTGCGGCGACAGTCCGCCAAATCGCGGCCGACCTGGTGCGAGAGGCCCGCATCGGCGCGACGATCGAGATCGACGGCTTCACCTTCCCGTACACCCCGGCGTGCATCGACATCGGGCGCGGCGCGGTGACCAACCGCCTGGGCACCCAGGCGTACAAGGCCTACGGCGCCGTCAACGTCATGCTGGGCGCTATCGACGTGCCGGGAGGCATGCAGGCCTGCCAGAATATGAGCATGTTCCCGTTCTTGCAGCCCGACGACGACGGAATCTTAAAGGCTTCCGAAGCGATGGCTACCCAGGCGATGGGCTCGCCCTTCAAGTTCCCGCCCCCCAAGCTGGACATGGAAGGCATTTACCCAATGAAGCACACCACGACGCCGCTGGCCTGGAAGGCGATGCTCGAACCGGAAAAATACTACATCGAGTACCCGGTCAAGGCGATCATGCTGCACGCCGCTAACCCGATCTCCTGCAACGCCAACAAAGACCGCGTTCTGGAGGCCTGGAGCAAAGTGCCGTTCGTCGTCTCGCTCGCCTACCACTTTGACGAGCCGACCGTGCTGGCAGACATCGTCATGCCCGAAGATCACTCGCTGGAACGCACGAATATGTACCGCCTGTTCCGCAACGAGAAGGAATGCGACGATCTGAGCCGCGGCATGATGGGCACCTTCATCAAGGCCCCAGCCGTGGCGCGCGTCCACAACACGATGAACGTCAACGACATCTGGATCGAGCTGGCCCGGCGGATCGGGTTCCTGCCCGACCTGTACGCGGCGACCAACAAATCCGTGCTGACGGGCGTGAGCAAGGATATGGCTTCCGGGATTTCGGAAGCTTACGCCTTGGATCCGAATGGATCCTATACCTGGGAAGAGATCGTCGATCGCAAAATCAAATCCGACTTCGGCCCGAACGCCAGCATCGCCGACTTTGCCCAGAGCAGTTGGAAGGCTTACCACGTCCCGACCCTGAAAGAAAGCTACAACTACTACTACGCCCCAGACAACGCCATCCGCCAGCCGCTGTACTACCAGCGCATGACCCGCATCGCCAAAGAGCTCAAGGCGAACCTGGAGAGCGTGGGCGCGCATGTGCCCGGCTGGGACAATATGGATGACTTCTTCCGCCACTATTCGGGCTTCTCGATCTGGTACGAACCGGAGAACTTCGGCGTGACCGACGAGTTCCAGTTTAAGGTGGTCAACTGGAAGACGCACTTCCTGGTTACCAACACTTACGGCAACGTCGAAAACCCGTGGCTGCAGGAAATCCTGGACAAGTTCGTGCCGGATATGAAGGTGGTCCTGATCCACCCGCAGGGGGCGCAGCGGGCCGGTCTGAAAGAAGGAGATAAGGTGACCATCCAATCGCAACATGCCGGCAGCACCCCGGGTGTGATCCACATTACCAAGCTGGTCCACCCAGAGGTGGCTGGGATCGCCGGGAACTTTGGGCGCTTGAGCCTGCTGATGAACCCGGTCGTGCGAGGCGGCTCGCAGTACAACCAGCTTCTCTCGGATGAGGAGTTCACCCTGGAGCCTGTCATGGGCGCCCTGGAGAACTCACCACGAGTGAAGATTTACAAAGCCTGACCTGGGACAAGTTTAGCCGGGGGCTGTGCAGGCGACGCCTGGGACAGCCCCTGGCTGGCGAGCCCAATCCTAACGGTTCACAATCGATATTCGATCTAAATTTAAGTCAAGGTGGCGGATGATAAACACACAGGTAGAAGCGTTGCTTTCCACAGAAGAAATGCAGTTGCTGGCCCAGGCACGCGCGACGTTCAGCAGCCTGTTGAGCGTGCATTTTTTGAATATCCCGGATACAGACTTCAGCGGGAAACTCCGTCAGGGTGAGTTTACCCAAAGCTTAGAGCTGCTGGCCAACGAAACCGATGTTCACCCGGATATCGCCGCCGGCGCCGGCCGGATGCTGGCATTCCTGGCTGTAACCCAGGACCAGCCGCCAGAAACGCTGGCGCAGACCCTGGGGATCGACCGGACCCGGCTTTACCGGGGGGTCTCGCCCCAGTATGGCCCGCCGCCGCCCTACGAGGCGGAATGGGTTTCCACCCAGGACAAGAGCGGGGCGCTGCAGCAGATCGCGGCCATCTACCATGAAAGCGGGATGATGAAAGCGCCTGAGGCGAACGAGCGCCTGGATTACATCGGGATCGAGCTGGCCTACATCGAGCAGATGGCGGGCGAAGAGCTGCGCCGCTGGCAGTCGGGCGAAAGCGAGCAGGCGAGCCAGTACTACGCCTTACAAAAATCCTTCACCCTGGAACACCTGGCGAAATGGGTGCCTGCTTTCGTGGAGAAGGCGCTCGAATACGCCCAGACGGACTTCTATCGCGGCCACCTGTTCATGCTGCGCGGCTTTATCGCCGAGCAGGTGGAGATCTACGACGAGCTTTCGCAGGCGTCTTAGCAGTCCGGCTTAAAACTTAACTTTTCCAGCCCTGGGGCGCGCCGCCAGTGGGCGGGTTTCGCAACCTGCCGTGCCCGCGCCCCAGGGCTGTCTGCCGTTCCCAAGGCAATGAACCTTCACCCCAAAGCCCTGCAAACGGGAAGTGATGTTCTCCACTTGTGCGCCGTCCTTTACCTCTGTAAAATTTAATTAAAAATAACAAACCTTGAGTACTATGTGACGATAATTGAACCAACAGTGTTGGGTTGCATTATCGGCTGGCTAAAGTAGATGTAGGTACCCGGCGTGGTGAACTTGGCCGTCCATTTCTGTCCGGGGTATAGCGGTCCAGAATCCCATGGTTGGGCATTGTCCGGCAGGTGGACGAATGCATTATTAGGCGCCTTTTGGAGATCGCAAGTGACTGACTGGGAGTAAATCGAAATATTTTGCCAGGTAACGCTCTCCCCCTGCCTGATTCTTAAGGTGGTCGGTTCAAAGTGGCTTTCACCCTGTTCATTAATGATCTGCACTAAATGTCGATCTTCCTTTTCGCTTGAGCAAGCTGCCAGCAGGTGCGCGACCAATAACCCTGGCAAAACCTTACCAACCAGGCGCAGAAAGTCGCTCCGTGAAAGCATTTGTCTTTCTTGAGACGCTCCAGTTTTGTCATGTCTCATTGTAGTTTCCTATTTTGATGAATCTCTTTTCATCTACCCCTGGCCTTCGGCCAGCGGTCCGCGGAGGCGCTAAACGCGCCTAACCCGGTTGCCTTCCTGATGGAAGAATGAGGCAGGGTTTCGCCTACATTGATCGCAGCCAATAACCTCTCGGTTCTCCTTCTATGGGTAAAGAAGTGCTTCTTCGTCATAAAAGATCCTTGGCTCGCATTTACGTAATGATTTGGTTAGTGTTGCGCACGTATTTATCCCGAACAGCCTCCGCAGACATGTAAGCTAACGCCAGCAAAGTCCCGGTTGGATTGACCCCAGGATTTTGCGGGTAAAGCGCTGCGCCGGTGACGAACACGTTCGGTGTATCCCAGACCTGGCCGTATTTGTTGGTGACTGAGTTGCCAGCGTCGGAACCCAGGATGGCGCCTCCAGTGGGATGGGTGCTCTGGTAATCATGCATGTTGTAGGGCTTTAACTCCATGTTGGTGTGCATCTCAGCCGGCCCCATCTGGCTCATGATCTCATCGGCTTTTTTGGCAATGAAGGCGTACATGTTGTAATCGTTCTCATGCCAGTCGAAAGTAAGCCGCAGGAGCGGTTTGCCATCCGCGGCCTTATAGACTGGATCCAAATCGAGGAACTGGTCTTTGTAAGGCAGGCTTTCTCCTTGGAAAACAATGGTAGCCACGCTATCCCAATTCTCTTTCAGCTCGTCCTTCCATTCTTGACCCCAGGTTTTCTTACCCGAATCCTTAATGGGCAGGTCCTTGGCCGAAGTAAGCGGATCTCGTTCTCCAAGTGTTGAAAAGAGCATACCGCCGCCAATAAAATCGAGATCACTATGGTCGAAGACATCCGCTTGGTAATCGAAGATCACGTTCTGGGTGGAGGTGTTGCCCATATATAGATTGAAATCGCCTTCCAGGAAATTTGCCGGTAGAAACACCATGCCAGTGCTGGTAGGTGTAATTCTTACCCACCATGCCCTGGTCATTGCCCACCCCATCAGGATGAGCTTTGTTGCGTGAAAGCAGCAGCAGGCGGACGTTGCTCAGCGTAAACCCTGACAGGACGACGATATCAGCCGGCTGTTCCTGTTCCTGGCCCAAACTATCCAGGTAGGTTACCCCGGTTGCAAGTCCTTCGTTATCGATATTAATGCCAATAACTTTTGAATTTGGCCGGATCTGGTAGAGGCCGGTAGCTAATGCCGGAGGGATATGCGTGTTGATAGGTTCGGATTTCGCATCCGCTTCACAGCCATATCGCGTGCAAAAACCACAATACAAGCAGCCAGAACGTTTGTTGCCAAAACGATCTTCATAAGCCCGGGAAAGAATGCCCGCGGGTTGGGGGAATGGGTGGTAACCCAGCTCTCTGCAGGCTTGGGCGAAGATGCGCGAGGGGATGGTTACTTCCAGTGGTGGCAGCGGGTACGGCGTACTGCGTGGCTCCTCAAAGACGTTGCCTCCTTCAATTTTTATACCGTTGAAGTTGCCGACTTGGCCGGATGCGCCGATATCAAACTCCATTTGGGTGTAATACGGCTCTAATTCCTCGTAAGTTATCGGCCAGTCCTGTACCTGAATGCCCTCGGGGAGCTTGTCCGGGCCATACTTTTTCACATAATGAGAGCGATAGTTGAAATCGGAATTCAGGAAGCGCCAGAGCATCCCGGACCAGTGAATGGCGGAACCTCCAATACCCTGACCGGGGTTGAAAGAGCCGTACTGGCGCATGGGCAACGTCGGTGCGGAAGGGTTTGGGCGCCAGGTCCAGGTCTCCCGGGCAAGGTTGACCATCATGGCATGGCGAACGTGATAACGGAGTGGATCGTGGTTGTGTTGGAAATCCGGGTTGGCCCAGCGTTCCGGTCCTTGCTCGATCGAGACGACCGAAAAGCCCGCTTCGGTCAGGATCTGGGCAAAAATTGCAGCCGTCCAACCGGCTCCCACGGTAACCACATTGACTCTCTCTTGCACAGCCATTCTGCACCTCCGTCTGATTAAGGCTGATTCTCGGGAAGTTGCGACCCGCTCTCGGGCAAGATGACGTTGGGATGGGCGGGCATACCCGAGTGAAAGCGGTGAAGCATTGCCAGACTTTGCGGTGGTCGAACAGGTCCTTCGGTACGTATATCCGCCGGCGTATAAGCCCGCTGCGCTCCGGGATAGCCGATCAGCTTCCATCCCACCATATCCCGGTTTCCGCCGTAGGCCGGGTCGGCGAACATGCCCTGGATGGTATGCGTTTGAAGGATGGTAAAGAAATCTTTAGCGGATGGCTCATCAAATCCCTGCGCTTCTCCCTTCTCCATAGCGGAAAGAATTTGGTCTTGCTGATCCTCGGAAAGATCGACAAAATCGCTGCCATACTGATTGTTGGCGTAATTGTCCACCGCATCCAGGCCGGCTTGATATTGCTCCACCGGAGATAAGATCGACTGGTAGCCGTAACGGTCGATCTCGGATTTTTTCACCCAGACGACTTCACGCCCATTTGTAGTTGCCTCTTGCGGAGGTTTATCGCCTTCATATGTTTTGGGGAACGGTGGTTGCGTGTACGTGGCCTCTACGTAGCCTTGGTGGTAAGCCAGTAGCTTATCGATGTAGTTGGTCACCATTGCCTCGTGAGCGCCCGGATCGGAGGGATCACCCGGGAAGATGCGGGCAGTCAACGCATCGACCGTCTCGGCTTCGTGCGGCTCTAACACCAATAAAATCGTGGTGGGTGGGGAGACCTCGGGAGCGAAAGGCACTTCCGGATACTGGTCGCTGATCGGGATAGGCGAGCCCTGGATGGCCTGGCGGGGTTTCTGCTCACCTTCGCACGCAGCCAAAGACGCGCCTGCCAGGAAGATACCGGTAATTTTTATAAAATCGCGCCTGTTCAGGGGGCGCTTTTCTTTTGAGCTGCTCTTCCCATTTTGTTTACTGGACTCCTGAACAGAGCTTCTTACTTGATTTGACATACAAGGCCTCCTAATCCTTCGAGGATTTTTACGGCAAGTTTTCATTTGATCGAATACAGGTAAGCTGCAATATCCTTTGCAGACTGCAGGGAGATATCAAGCTCCGGCATATCTACCCCGGGCCTGACCATCTGAGGGTGTTGGATCCATAGCACCATGTTTTCCGGCGTATTGGGTACCTGACCGGCAATGATGCTGCGATGGGAGAGGTTGGATAACGCCGGTCCAACGGTACCATCTGCACCAGGTATTCCCGGGATCTTGTGGCACGAACTCAGCCATAATCCCGGATGGCCTGGCGACCCTGCAGCGGATCTCCATTGGGTACAGAGAGTTCCGCCCACACTTCCCCCCGGGAAAACGCGTTGGCGAAGATAGCGGTGGCAAACAACAAAAAGATAACGCCTAATGACGCCGTTCCGAATAGATTGATCGCTTTCTTATTCATCCGTTACTCCTGAATAGCATCACTCCGGTATAGCATGTTCTCTGTGATTACTGGTAAGCTCCTCTGATTTGCCGTTGGCTTGTTCATGCCGAGACGGCTTTCACGTCGGTGTACCTGTTTTTCTAAAGCCTTGATGAAGGCACCGGCGTAGATTACCATCAAGGAAGTAAAAACCAGGCCGCCGGGCAACCACATAATCAGCCCACCCAACTGCTGGTCTTGTAGGGGCGATAATCCCCACAGGTTTGGAGAAAACGCATAGCCGGGGTACCATAGCGGCGATAATCCCCACAGGTTTGGAGAAAACGCATAGTAGGGGTACCATGGCTGGGACGAGAAGGTAAGTAAACCACCGAGGGCGCTCATTTGAAGCATGGTAACAAACGAATAGAGAATTGCGGTGCCATAGTGTTTCGCCGGTTGGGTCGAGCGCTTGATCAACGGGGTGAAAAAGATTATGGCTGTCACGAAGAAGAGGCTGTGCTCTAAGATATGCACCGGATCGTGGTTCAGTGCAAACTGGTAAAAGGCTGGAAAATGCCAGATCCAGAAGCACAGCGTAAACAATGACCAGGCGATCCAGGGTTGCGTGAGAATCCTCCAAACAGCGTGGAGCGTCTCTATCTTTGCCCACCAGCCACCCAAACGATGGGCACAGGCGTGGGGTAAACTCCACCAATACGCCAGGTATACGTTTGATTCCAGTATCAGCACGGGAATGGGTAAAATGAGCAACATGTGCTGGATCATGTGAAGCGAAAAATACTGATCGGCAAGCTGGGATAGCGGCGAAACCAGCGCAATAAACGACAGAAGGTCTGCTCCGAGAAAAGAGAGCACTTGCCAGGGCCTGAGGCCATGTCCAATCCCGGCGCGTTGCCACAAACGTGCCATTCCCAGAAGATACAGTCCGGTAACCAGTCCCATTCCAAGCAAGAACAACACGGTAAACCACTGGTTACCTCCGGGCACATGGTGGAGCATGGGCCTAACGATCGATATCACAACAAAAAAGTTCATCCCTTTCCTCTGGTCATTTGCGGCATTTCAGGGCAACGGCATGGTGATCAACGGGCAGGGGCTCAAAAAGAAAGCGGTTATCGCCGTCATGAGGATCAACCCTAGAAATAAAAGGTTGATGAGCAAGCTGGAAATGGTGATAAATTCGCTGATTCCGTTCAGTTGGTCGACCTCGATCAGATCCGGTTCCGCTACCGTTGCTTTTAAACTTTGATAGGAAAGGTAGCTCGCAATCAGCACGACGACCGCAGAAACGAACACGGTCATGTAAACCGGCCATTTTGTCTGCATGTTGCAGGCAAGGGGAGCCAGACCGTAACCGATGCCGATCTGCAATGCCCAAAGCACCGGCCCAATTAGAAAAGTCAACAACAGCCGCCAGCTAATGATTGTAAAACGATCAGCATTCGGATGGGTCATGTGCATCTCTCAATAAGCTCATAAATAGGGCGATAGGTGGAGGCAGGTAAAGATAAACAGCCAAACGATGTCGACAAAATGCCAGTAGAGGGAAACGTTTTCAACGCCCTGGTGTCGCTCTGCGGAGAAATGGCCCAGGAAAGTCCTCACCAGGAGGTAGGCGATCATCACCAAACCCACGAAAACATGGGTTGCATGAATGCCGGTAATGCCCCAAAGAGGGAGCCATAAGCTTGATCCTGAGGAAAAAACTCCAGTTGGGTATATTCGTAAATTTGTATACTCAAGAAAACGAGGCCCAGGATAAATGTCCCTGCGAGACCTGATTTCAACCTCATTTGATTTCCTTTGCGAATCCCAGAGACAGCCCAATAGAAAACAAAACTACTGCCGATCAAGATGACGGTGTTAATGGAGGGCAAAACCAGCTCCGGCAGTTGTATCCCGGAGGGCGGCCAAAAAGGCGAGTTGAAGCGCAGGTAAAAGTAACTTGCCAGCAAGGAGGCAAAGATAATCGCCTCGTTCAAAATCAAGATCACCATGCCCCACCACGAGGTGGAGCGTGGACCGGTGACGGCGCTGGCAGGAGGGTAGCTCCGTTGTTTCAGCTCTGCCGTTTGGGTAGTCATTAATTTTCTCCTTCCAGGATAGGTTTCTCGGCTGGCCACAACCAGATCATGATCACCCCGATCGTTGCGATTGCCGCCAACAATACGAGCCACCATTGGCTAAGCAACAAGCCGATAAAGATGAAGGTGATGGACAAGGCCAACCAGAAAGGCGACAGATCGTCAGCCGGCATTTGCAACAGGGTATCGGGCAGCGCTTCCAACACCGTCGTTGACAAGGTCTGGCGCAGGGAGGGCTCGCTGGGATCATATTCCATTTGGATCTCACCCGGGAGGCCTTCCTCAGTATCAAACGGCGAGTCAACCCCCCAGAGCGGAGTACGTCTATGCACCTCCGGAGGATGGCGAAGTTATAGGGAGGTGGTGGCGAAGAGGTAGCCCATTCCAGCGAACTCGCCCCCCAGGGATTGTCGCTGGCCTGCTCGCTGTTGGAGAGGCTCAACCATGCGTTGAGAATGAAGAGCAGGATACCGAAAGCCAGTACATAAGCGCCTATGGTTTCGATGAGATTAAGCCAGGACCATCCCAAGTCTGGCGAATAGGTATACACTCGGCGAGGCATTCCGAGCAAGCCAGCAATATGCATGGGGAAAAAGGTGAGATTAAAACCGATGAACATAAACCAGAAATTCCAAGTTCCTAGTCGTTGCCTCAGCATGCGCCCTGTTATCTTCGGGAACCAGTAGTAAAAACCGGCAAAGATCGGGAAGACTGCGCCTCCTACCAGTACGTAGTGGAAGTGAGCGACTACGAAGTAGGTGTCGGTAACCTGGCGGTCGAAGGGGACGGCGGGGAACATGACCCCGGTAAGCCCGCCGAGAACAAATAAGAAGATGAAGCCGGCGATGAACAACAGCGGCGTGCGGAAGAGTGGACGACCGGTGAGCATTGTTCCCAGCCAAGCGAAAATTTGAATGCCGCTTGGAATCCCAATGATGATGCTGGAGATGCTAAAGAAGTTAGCTGCCAATGGGGAAATGCCCACTGCGAACATGTGATGAACCCACACGCCAAAACCGATGATCCCGGTAGCCACGGTGGCCATGGCGAGCAACGTGTACCCTAGAATTGTCCTGCGCGAGAAAACGGCCACAACTTCGGAAACGATGCCTACTGCCGGGAGAAAGATGATATAAACGTCCGGATGTCCAAATAACCAGAACAGGTGCTGCCAGAGCAACGGATTCCCGCCTGCGGCTGATTGGAAGAATTGAAAGCCGAGTTTTCGTTCAAGGGTCAGGAAAAGGTTCGCGGTGGTCAGCGGTGGAATGGCGAAGATCACGGCGAAGGAGGTTACCAGGATGGCCCAGACGAACAGGGGCATACGGTTGATCGACATGCCCGGGGCGCGCATCTTGAAGATGGTCACAATAAAATTGAGCGCCCCAGCCGTCGTCGAGAGGCTCAGGAAGATCAAGCCCAGCGACCAGAAGTCAAGGTTCAAGCCAGGAGAATATTTCGGACCGGTGAGGGGCGTATAAGCGAACCAACCGCCGTCCGGCGCTAGTCCAAAAAACAGGCTCGAGTAAATAAATGCACCCGAAAACAGGAATACCCAGTAGCCAAAAGCGTTCAGGCGGGGGAAGGCCATATCGCGGGTGCCGATCATCAGGGGGATCAGGAAATTACCAAAACCGAAGAGCATCGGTGTGGCAAAAAAGAAGATCATGGTCGTGCCATGCATGGTGAAGAACTGATTGTATGTCTCTGCAGTGAGCAGGGTGTTTTCGGGTACGGCAAGCTGGGTGCGCATGAAGAGGGCGCTGATCCCCGCCAAACAGAAAAATAAGAACGCAGTCAGGATGTAGCGCTTGCCGATGATCTTGTGATCCACCGTGCCAAGCAGGCTCGCCCACACGGTCTTGGCCTCCCAGGCCTCTCTCAGTTCGGGTTTTGAAATCGTAACCATTGCGCCTCCCCAATTATTTCAAGGTTTCCAAATATGCGAGCAGAGCCTCGATCTGGTCCGCGTTAATCTCCATCGGTGGCATCACATTGCCCGGTTTGATGGTCTGTGAATTTATCACCCAGCCGGCGATGTTGCCGCGTTTATTCGGCAAGGCGCCAGCGCCAATGCTGATCCGGCTGGCTAAGTGGGTTAAGTCCGGTCCGATTCTGCCTGAGGCGTTGGTGCCCTGGATCGTGTGGCAAAAAACGCAGTCCGATCCCAGAAAAGCTTGCAGCCCTTTTTCTTCAAGGCTGCCGACCGCCGGATCCGGCGCCGGTTTCGATTGGTCGGCCAGCCAGGCATTGAACTCGTCGCGGCTGTTGACAACGACGTAGAAAGCCATGTGGGCGTGCTGATCCCCACAGAACTCGGCGCACTGGCCACGATAGATACCAGGTTTGTCCGTTTCCAGCGTGATCGTATTGGTCTGACCAGGAATGAGATCGATTTTGCCGTGTAGTTCGGGCACCCAAAAACTATGGATAACATCGGCGGAGGTGACTTTGATGGTTGTCTCCTGGCCGACAGGGATGTGGATTTCGTTCGCTGTGACAATGTTCTGTTCTGGATAACGGACTTCCCACCACCATTGGTGCCCGATAACCTGGAGGGTTATCGACGTATCTGGCTTAGCGTTAGCGGCATTCTCGATCGAGATCCCCAGCGCCATCAAAACCAGGAGTACGATGGCCGGGATTACGGCGCCGCCGACGATGACCCACATCAACGTCCGACGATCATCCTGCGCGAACGCTTCACCTCCGTTGAGGGCCCGCCGGGCTTTTACCGCTGAAGCGGTTAGCAATACACTGATCGCCCCCATAACAATCACGGCGATGCCAAGCATCAACCAGAATAAATTAGCCACGCGTATGGCGTCCGTTCCGCTCGGTTGGAGAATGGAGGGCGACGAGGAGCAAGCGCTGAGCAGGAGGCTGGCGACTGTGAGTTTAACTGTGAAAATTAACCGTTTCGTCGAACCTACATAAAATTCCCCCTGAACTCGTTTTCGAACTCGTAAGATCATGAACAATTCCCAACATGAAGAAGAAATTATAGGATACCGGCGATCAAAACACGAATACTCTGGATTTCGCTTGAGTTTATATCTAAAAATATAGGAGGGTATAAGGGACAAATCAATTAGTGATTACCCTAAGCACCGATGGGGAAAATCCCTATACCCAAATAGGGTTAACCCTCATCGTAAGTGTTGCCCTCGGCGCAGCGGAATTTCACGTGCGCCAGGGGCGGCCTGGGCGCGTAAAACTTTTCTCCGGCAGTATTTGAACACAATCGCCGCTTCTGACCCAAAACGTGACATTCTCCACTGGCGTGGCGCATTTTAATTCCTGTAAAATCAATTTAAAAAAGAAAACATGGTTTCGCGCCTGTTTAAGATCTGCCTGGCCCCATCGGGAACAGCCTGGCAACTCGCAAATCCCTGCTCCAGGGGGACTTCTAAAAAATCATTCGCTTTTCTAAATTTATAAAACAAAATCGAGGGAACCATGTTGGAACAAGTCTCGTTTAGGGTAAATCGAATGAAACTCATAACTTTTCGACAACTCGCTCTATTCGCGTTTATCGTCCTGGCATTCCTGGCGCTAGGCCTGGCAGGCTTACGGACGGTCGCGCAAGCGCAGGCTGGTCCCAATCCCGATCCAGGTGCAGGCGAGCCGGCCTCAGTCTCATTGGATACTCCAGGCGGGGATGTATTCGGATTCTTCCCTGGGAAGTTTTGGGACTTCGACGTGGCCGGAAACACCGCGTTTTTGACAGATGCGGACGGGCTGCACGTGCTCGACGTGTCCGACCCGGCAAATCCGGTCGAAATCGGTGAAGCCCTGATTATGGGCGGGTACCTTCTGGCGTTGAACCCCCCATACGCCTACCTGGGGAGTGGAAATGTTTTTTACACGGTGGATCTTTCCAACCCGGTCTCGCCTACCATTGTGGCTTCGCTTGACCTGCCAACCAATCCACCCGGGATCATCAGCCCCTCGATGAAAAAGATCTACCCAGCAGGTCATTACGCTTATGTCATCCGTACACAACCGTCCCCGCATTACTGCGATGGCGATCTGGTTCTCGTGGACATCTCTAATCCCAATGCGCCTTTCGTCGCCGGTCGGTTTTATACCGGGATTGTTGACGACCTGTTTGCGCAAGGCGACGATCTCTATTTAACTCACCATGGTTGTAATTACGGTCTCGTCTCCTCTCATCTGTCCCGGTATGATATCTCCGACCCTGCTAACCCGATCGTGACTTTTCATCAAATGGTGACTCGCGGGACAGCAGGTCCTTACGCTGCCGGCATCGCCGTCGACGGGGATAGCACCTATTTGGGGGTGACAGATTATCCCGATTATTCCCAACCCAAATCTATCCAGCCGTCTGGATTGAGGGTGTACGACATCTCCGACCCGCTCACCATGACGCTCAAGGCGTTCTACCCGACCCCCGGCCAAACGCCCAATCAAATCGAGCTCCTGGACGATGCTCTCTACGCCTACCAGGTTAGCGATGGGAATGATCTTTTTGGCATCCAGGTCTTTTACGGCCTCGGCTCAGAGAGCCTGGTCCAGGACAACTTCTACCCGACCGTCCAGGCGAGGGATATCCGTGTCTCAAAGGATTATTTCTATGTCCTGGGAGACTATTATTATGCGGACCAACCCGGGCTGTATATCCTGGCCAACCCGGGTAAAACTCTCGCCGGCAAGGTCTCGGACTGGCGCGGCAAAGTCTACCCGGAGGTCTCCATCGCCGTTAGCGCCACGCTGACCACCACGACGGACAACAGCGGCGAGTACCGGTTCACTCGCATGCCGGGCGGGGATTATAACGTCACGCCCACGCTGGCAGGTTTCAGCTTCCTGCCGCCTTCCTACGCCGTCACGCTGCCGCCCAGCGCCAACGACCTGGATTTCACCCTGCTTCCTGCCTCGGTCTCCATACCCCTTTTCCCGGGGATCAGCGCCAGCCTGAGCTATATCGACACCGAGGGGATGCCCACCCGCCTGGATCTCCCGCCAGGCGCAGCCGCCATCACCGGTACGCTGACCCTGACGCCCACCCTAGTCGGTAGGCAGCCCGGCTTCATCTTCAGCAGTCACGCTTTCGACCTGGAGATGCAGGCCAGCGCCGGGCTGGCTTCTCAGGTGGAGTTCAGCGCCCCGGTGACGGTAACGATCCAGTACAGCAACTTCGACGTGCGCGCCGTCAGCGATGAAAGGCAGTTAGCCCTGTGGCAATGGGATGGCAGCGCCTGGGTGGACGCCGCCCAAAGCTGCGACCCGCCCTCGGCCTACGTGTATAAACCAGGCGCCAACCGCCTCAGCCTGCCGCTTTGCGCGACGGGCAGGTTCGCCCTGTTCGGCCCAACGCACAACATATTCCTGCCCATTGTCGCGCAGAGGCCGGGACAGTAAATTCCGGCTTCAAAAACCTATCCAGGTGGACAGGGGCCAAACCATCCGAAAGTCAGGGGTAATCTTGAAGCAAAACAGGTATCCTTAGGGTATCTTGTTTCGAGGAGAAATTCTATTGACGACCTATATGCCCCATTTTCGGACCGCAGCCGGCGAAGCAGCCTACCGGGAGGCTTATCAGGACACCCTGGCGCTTTGGCCAGCGGGTCGCGAATCCATTGAAGTGGAGACCCGCTTCGGCCTCACACATCTGATCGCCTTAGGCCCAACGGCCGCGCCGCCGCTGCTGATGATCCACGGGTTTGGCTTTTCCGGCGCCCAGTGGTACCCGAATGTAACTGCGCTGGCGGGCGATTTTCGAATTTACGCGCCGGACGTGCCCGACCAATTTGGCCTGAGCCAGCTCGAGAAACCGATCCAATCCGCTGAGAATTACGCCGCCTGGCTGGGTGAATTAATGGACGCGCTGGGCATCGAACGGGCGCCGCTGATTGGCCATTCGTATGGCGGCTGGCTGGCGGTGAATTTCGCCGTCCGCAACCCGGAGCGAGTCACGCGCCTGACGGTCATCAGCCCGGCTGCGACCTTCGTCCCTTTGAGCTGGCAGTTTTACCTGCGCGGCATTCTCGGCGGCGCGACCGGGAATGACTGGATCATCTATAGCATGGTGAGATGGATGACCACGCTGCAGGATGTGCGCGGCATGCCCATCGTCGAGCAGTTCAAAACCGGCCTGAAAACCATGGCGCCGCTGCCGGCCGGATATCCAGCGGTGTTCACGAAGGAAGAATTCCAGCGCCTGACGATGCCCGTGCAGTTGATCATCGGCGATCACGAAGTGATCTATGCCAAGCCGCCGCGCAAGGTCATCGAAATTGCGAAACAACAGGTCCCACAGCTCCAGGTGGCCTGCATCCCCAACGGCGGCCACGCCGTCACTTTAGATCAGGCTGAGGCTACGAACGAGCAGTTAAAGGCATTCCATTGCAGTTAAACTGGGCCGAAGAGCCCTCACCCCTGCCCCTCTCCCGCCAGCGGGGAGAGGGGGAATTGCTTGATTGCAAGTATTTCAGTTTCAAACGCCAATTCGCGACTTTGTCCGATTAATAGAATATCCGAAATCGTATTGAGTGAGGCGCCAGCCACGCCCCATACTTTCCACATCCGGTCAAAACATCTTTCATAGATTTGACTGTATCTTCTATCCAATCTATAATTAGCGTTGTACTTCATGATAATCCAAAATCAGTGGCCTGTATTCAGGAGTAATTTTTCACGGTATGAGCCATATTAACCCCCAACTTTCTTTCCTATATTCGGAAGTTTCGGATCATTCCGTTGTTTACGAGGGCGATGTCTTACAGGTCCTTTCCGCTTTGCCCTCAAATTTCTGCCAGTGCGCCGTTACTTCGCCCCCCTATTGGGGGCTACGAGATTATGAAGACCCGGGGCAAATTGGGTCTGAAGAGAATGTGGATGATTATGTAGAGAAACTGGTGACAATTTTCCGAGAACTCCGGAGAGTTCTTCGAGACGACGGAACTTTTTGGTTAAACCTGGGCGACTCCTACACCAGTGGAGGGCGCACGTGGCGAGCTCCGGATAAAAAGAACCCGGCGAGAGCCATGTCCTATCGCGCCCCAACGCCAGAGGGCCTTAAACCCAAAGATCTGGTCGGCGTCCCCTGGCGGGTCGCCTTTGCGCTTCAAGCGGATGGTTGGTATTTACGCAGCGAAATTATCTGGCATAAAACGAACCCTCATCCGGAGAGCGTAAAAGACAGACCTACACGCGCCCATGAAACTATATTTTTGTTTACCAAAAATGAAGATTATTTTTACGATCATGAGGCAATCCAAGAAAAGGGTGTAAACGGCAATTTGCGCAATAAGCGCAGTGTCTGGCCGGTGCAAAGTGAGCCATTGAAGGAGGCGCACTTTGCAACTTTTCCAACGAAGCTGATAGAACCCTGCATTATTGCCGGAAGTAAAATGGGGGATTATGTTATCGATCCTTTCTTAGGGTCGGGCACAACAGGATTAGTCGCTGCTTTAAACGGCAGGTATTTCGTTGGAGTCGATCTCAAGCATGAATATATCGAAATTGCACAAAAACGTCTCAGCGAATATGGTTGTACTTTTTCCGTGATTAATATGACAGATAAAACCTGATGGCGAGCCTGTCGATCCTTCCGCCCACATTACAACTGGGATTCTACCGACGCCTGGTTGAGGCCCAAAATGCTTATTTATTACCGGCGTTATTAGATCAAGTTAGCAAGTTGGATATTGGACAGCTCGATGATGAATTAAAGAGAATTGCAGGCAATGAAAAGCTTTCATTCATTGCCCGCAAAGGGTTTGAGAGGAGAATTGGTATTCCCGGTTCCGTACTTGATTGCCTCAAAACCCTCTCTTTTGGGTTACTACAGATTGCTATTGGGCTTTTCCCAGAAAGAGTTTTATCGAGGGCCATACGGAAGATTTAAAAAATTAGAAGTCGATGGCGTTTTAATCGATAATATCAGGGGATCTCTAGAGGCTTTATGATTCAGCTTAATTGGAAGCGCCTGGATTTTGGTAAATGGGCTTCCGGATATCTCGCAAGAGATTCTGAAGTCCTTGACCCTCTTGACCCTGGGTCCACAGTTTAGGGGATCGAGAAACGTAAATTTAGGAGTCGAAGCGAACCAGACGGTATTTGCCCTGATTAAATCAATCATCTCAGGAAACCTTAGCCAGGAAAGCGCAAATTTCTTGGAAGTAACAGGCGCTACAGGCAGAATTTACAGGATTGAATTTGCGCCCGATCCTGATATAGCGATCCGCCAAATCTTACAAAATGGCGCTTTCCGAAATCGAATCGCCATTGAAATAAAAGGAGGTACGGATTTTTCGAATATCCACAACCGGTTAGGTTAGGCCGAAAAGAGTCATCAGAAGGCTAAAAGTGAAGGTTATACACAATTCTGGACGATAATTAATGTACCCGACATCAACACAACGACCTGGAAAAGAGAAACCCCAACCACCAATGAGCTTTTCTACCTGGACCAAATCGCGAATATTCGTTCCGAAGAATATGCAAAGTTCAAGGAGTATCTGATCTCAGAATTAGGCGTTTAGTGTTCTTCTCAAGATTTCTTGGAACTCCGGGGTTCACAAACAAGTTGAGATGTCAGTGAACCCCGGACAATTCTTAATAAGCCATCCTAGGTTCACCTGGTTACAACGGTCAGGTAGCCCTGGTGGGTGTAGCCGATCCCGCCGGGGATTTTGAATAAGGGCGTGACGCCGTCGTAAGCGTACAGCAAGCCGGCCGGGTCGAGGATAAACAACAGCGAGCGCTTTACGGAACCGCTGCTGGCGGTCAGGACGTACTGGCCATCGTTGCCGCCCTGGGTGGAGAGCGAGAAAACGAAGCTTCCGTCTGCATCCGCGCTGAGCGAGCCCAACGATGTCAGGTTCAGAGTCAAATTGACCGGCGCGCCGGCGGGGAAATTTTCTCCGCTGAAGGTCAGAAAACTGCCTGGTCGGCTGGTCTTATGGCTGATCTGGATGGCTGGCGGCAGCGGCGTCAAGCGCAGGATCACCCCGTTCGCCCCAACCGCCCAACCCTGGCTGGCGGACATCAAGGTGACGTCCTGCAAAGCGTTCCCGGTCGGGCTTTCGGCCGTTGCCCAGTTGGCGCCGTCAAAATGCAGGATCACACCGTCCGAGCCCATCGCCCAGCCGTCCGAAGGTGAACGTAAAAACAAGGTGTTCAGCCAGGCTGTCGTGAGGCTGGTGGTCGCCTGCCACACGCTGCCGTTCCAATGCAGCAGCGTGCCAGCCTGCCCGGCAGCCCAGCCATCGCCCGCCGAGAGCATGTCAATAGCAGTGATGCGAGTTGAGACCGGGACGGGGACGCTGTTCCAGGCGTTGCCATCCCAGTGCAGGGTTTTGTCGCCGGCCGCCGCCCAGACATCGTTCGCTGCGACTGCGGAGAGGCCGTGCAGCTCGCCAGCGGGATGGGCTGAAACCTGCCAGGCATATCCGCCGCTGCCGTCCGAGGTGTAATGCAGCAAAGCATTGCCCCCGGCCGCCCAGCCGTCTGTGGCGGAGAGCATCAAAACGCTTTTCAAATCCAGGCTGGTTGGAGAGGTCGCATTTTTCCAGGCGTAGCCGCCGCCGTCCGGTCCGTAAAACAACAGAGCGCCATTGTCGCCCACCGCCCAGCCGTTGGTGGCGGAGACCATGCTGACCCCGTACAGGGATTCCGCGCTCGGGCTGGGTTGGGCAGTCCAGGCAGCCCCGTTCCAGCGCAGGATGGCCCCATCCTGCCCGACCGACCAGCCGTCGCCGGCGGAGACGACCGCCAACCCGTTCAGGTTTTTATCGAAGGGCTGCACCACACTGGTCCACTGGGAACCCGCGCCGCCCGGCCCGTAATTCAAGATCACCCCGCCGGCGCCCACTGCCCAGCCCTGGGTAGAAGCGCTTAGCCCGACCGAGTTCAGCGCCCGGTCCGTTGGGACGAAAACGAGCCGCCAGGCCTGGCTTCCGCCGACATTGCTGTAATGCAGCAGGGCGCCGCCCGATCCGCTCGCCCAGCCGTCGCTGGCCGAAAGCATATGAACGTCCAACAGCGTGGCCGAACTCGGACTGGTGGCTTTACGCCAGCTCACGCCGTCCCAGTGCAGCAGCAGGCCTGCGCCGCCCACTGCCCAGCCATCCGTGGCGCTGACCATATCGATCGCATAAATGGTGACGTACGGGAATTGGGTGAAGAGCTGCCATTGAATCCCATCCCAATGCAGGATATCGCCGCTGGCGCTGCCAGCCCAGCCGTCGCTGTCGTCGACCATGGCGAAGGCGCGCAGCGTGTAAAAGATCGGGTCGGGCAGCTCGACCCACATACTGCCGTTCCAGTGCATCATACTGTTGGGGGTGACCGCCCAGCCATCGGTGGAGGAAAGCATGGAAAGCTTGCCGATCCAGGAAGTGGTTGGGCTGGGGAACTGGCTCCAGGCGTAACCGCCGCCATCCGGGCCGTAACGCAAGATGGTTCCGCCTGCGCCCACCGCCCAACCATCCGTGGCGGAAAGCATGGCAATATCGTTGAGGGTCTGGGTGACCGGGCTGGGGACCTTCATCCAGGCGTACCCGCCGGCGCCATCCGAGCTATAGTGCAGGATGGCCCCGCCGACGCCCACCGCCCAGGCATCCGAAGACGAAAGGACAGCCAGGGCGTTGAGCTCGTGGTGGCAGGGGTCCGGGTTCGCCGGGTCAAAACAATCCCAATTAATCGGTTGAGCTGCGGCTTCGGCTGGATTTGCAGCGGCGGCTGGCGTGACAGCCCGCCCATAACGCTGCGGCGTGAAGCCGGAAACAGCCGTTGCCAGTAAAACGCCAATCATAAGTAGTCTTTTCATGCGATTTTCCCTTAATTTCTCCCTGGAACGCGGACCCAAAGGGGTTGTATAGACGATCGTAGGTCTATTTTTCTTCATTATATACGAAATGTGCGCGGCTGGTCGCTGCAAGTCCGGGCAGATTTAATAAATGCTTACCCATTGACAAAATCAAGGTCACGATCTATAATGAACGTCGTACAATCTTATACGGCGTATAAACATATACCACGTTCAACAGGAAGTCTTATGACTTTGAGAGAGCCGCCGGCGGAAAGCCGGGTCGAACGAAAAAAAGAAAAAACCAAAAAGAAGATCGTGGCGACTGCGCTGCGTTTGTTCAGGGAACAGGGCCTGGATGGGACCACCATGGAACAGATTGCCGAGGCAGCCGACATCGCCAAAGGGACCCTGTACAACTACTTCCCTGTCAAGGAAGCGATCCTGAACGAATTCGTTAAGCAGTCTTTTCAGGAGAACAACGCCGAGAGAATTCAACGCTTGCGAAAATTGCCGGACACCCGTGCCCGCATGCTCCTGACCCTGGGCGAATTGATGGAAGGGGTCCAGGCGCAAATGGAGATTTTCGAAAAATATTTCGTTTACCGGATCCAAAAGATGATCGCTTTACGCCAGGACGAGAGCATGCAAAGCGGTCTCTGGGCATTGGAAAGCGAAATCATCGCTCTCGGGCAGCAGAGCGGTGAAATCCGCAGCGATATGCCGTTCGATTTATTGACCGGCTTATTCGAATTTGTTTTTATCGAGGTCGCCCAGCAGCTCTATAAGGACCCGGGGAAATTCAACGCCCGGGAAACCATCCAGCGCTGTGTGGATCTCTTCATGAATGGGGCTGGCAAGCAGCCATAACATCAACCTTGGGAGGGCATATGGCCGTAAACACATTAAAAAACGAACCAAATGCGGAGACCCGGCGGGGGATCTTGCGCTGGGCATGGAAAATGATAGCGATGGTTGTCGTCTTCGGGGCGATCCTTTTCGCATCCGCAGGCAGGCTGGATTGGATCGAAGGCTGGGGATACATCGGGTTGAGCCTGTTCAACCTGCTGATGACCGCTGTGGTGCTGGTCCCGAAGCGGCCCGATCTGATCGCCGAGCGTTCGGAAGTGGGCGCGGGGACGAAGAACTGGGACCGGGTCCTGGCGCCGGCGGTCGCGATGCTCAGCCCCCTGGCGATCATGGTCACCGCCGGGCTCGACGCTCGCTTCGGCTGGAGCCCGGCGATCGGCGCCGGCTGGTGGGCACTGGGGCTGGTCCTGGGAGCCGCTTGCGGCGCGTTCGTGGTCTGGGCGATGGCCTCGAACCCCTTCTTTTCGGGGACCGTCCGTATCCAGGAAGAGCGCGGCCACCGCGTGGTCAGCGGCGGCCCGTACCGCTTCGTCCGCCACCCGGGTTACCTGGGATCCGTGATTTTCAACCTGGCTGCCCCGTTGGCGTTGGGCTCGCTGTGGACCTATCTTCCGGCCCTGCTCTCCATCGCCTTGATCGTCGTGCGCACCGGGTTGGAAGACCGCACGCTGCAGGCCGAGCTGCCCGGCTACGCGAAGTACGCCGAAAGCGTTCGCTGCCGGCTGGTTCCCGGCCTGTGGTAGAAAATAAAAGGGTAAGTAACCTCTCAAAAAAGTGAGGCATATCATGAACGGCAAAACACCGGTTACAAAGGAATATTTTTGCAAGCGCCTCGTGGACCTGTGCGTGAAAAGCGGGTTGTCCGGATTTCCAAAGGACGACCTGGACCAGCACATCCTGTTGAAAAGCGCGGTTTTGATCGTCGGCCCATCCGCCTCGTTCAGCGAGCGCGAGATCGACGAAAAACTAAAATACTGGATCAACAACGTCGGCGAGAGTTTGAAGATCGACCACGCCACCTTACGACGCAGGTTGATCGATACGGGCTACTTAACTCGCAATAAGGACGGCTCGGCTTACCAGGTCTCGGCCTCCGGAAAGCAGGCGGACCTGTTTGAGGCCGGCGTCGAGCAGGTAGACGCGGTGCAAGTGATTGCGAACGCCCGCGAAGAGATCGCCCGCAGAAAAAGAGAATATATGGAAAAGGCAAAACGGGGGTAGAACCAGCCGGCTACAACAGAAAAAGCAATCAGAATGTGCGCCTGCCCATGCAATTGGGAAGCGCACATTCAATTAATCGATCGCTTTCAACCGGATGGGCTGCTGGCTGCGCAGATCAGCGGTTGAGGTTGGCCAGCGGCAGGTAGGTATTGAGCGTGCAGGCCGAATTAAAGGCGAAAGCCGGTCTGGAGGAGCGCACTTCGTGGCCCTGTCCATCCACGGCAGCGGCGCGGAAATAGCAGTAATCCACGACCAGGCTGGTGATATCCACATGCGGCTCAAAGCTGGTTCTGGGCGGCGTACCCAGAAAAGTGTTCACGTCATCCGCGGACACGCCGGCGTACAGGTTGTACCCGCTCACATCCGTAGCCCCGTTCCAACTAAAAGCCAGGATGGTGTCGCTCCCCTGGCGCAGGGTCAGGGCCAGCGGGGCCCATTTGGGATAGCCCTGCCAGGGGAAGCGGAACGCGCGATAGCTGACCTCGAAAGGCTGGAAGGCCAGCTCGAAGGCTTTGCTGCCGTCCGGGTGAACTTCTGTCAGGGCCGGGCTGCCAATCCCCCAACCGACGACCGTGTTGCCGTTCGGTAAGCGTTGGGCGCTGCCCATCGCAGCCGCCTTTGAATCGGGCGTGTTGCGATACTGCCAGACCAGGGTGGCGGTCTTGTTCACTTCATCCAGGGCGTATTCCACCGCCCGGGAATAATCCGGGGTAAACCGGTCGTGGTTATCGAACAGGGTGATGTGCCCATTGGGCAGGCGGCGGATATCGTGCTGGTAGGCGAACATCTGGTTGTCGTTCAGGAACTGGAACTGGTTGTTTTTGCCCCCCAGGCGCCAGATGATCTCGCCCGTCTGGTGGTTGATCTTGGTGACCTCGCTCATATGGCGGCTCGAGATCAGCAGGTTGCCGTCCGTGTCCAGCTCGACAGCGTTGCAGTGGACATAATCAACGGTGGGCAGGGTCAGATCCTCGTAAGAATCGGTGATCTGGAAATGGTCCCAACTGCGCCACTCGAACATCACGTTCCGGTCCACGTCCAGCTCCTGGACGACCAGGCCTAACACGGTGGCAGTCGGGACGCCGCCGGCGACAATCTGGCTCATGTCCACCGGCTGGGCGTCGTAGATGAGCGAGAGAATATGGTCGTTGGGCAGGATCCGAATATCGTGCAGATCGAAGAAATAGCCGTTCCCGGCTGTAAAGGCGCCGGTCAGGGTATAGGTATTGTCCAGGGCGCGGTAGCCGTGCAGGGTATCGTCAAAATAGGTGAGCAAACCGTTGGGCTGTTTCTTGAAGTCGGTGACGATGACGCCCGGCGGCATCTGGCGGTAAAAGACCGGCTCTCCCTGGTTGTCGAGGATCAGCAGGTAGGGTTTGGAAGCGGTGAAGCTTGGGTATACCAGGAAATTGCTCAGGAACAGATCGCCCTCGCCGGTGCCGGTCGCCGGGTGGGTGACGGTGATGGGCGGGAAAGTAGCCGGCAGTGTGGCATATTCGGAGGCCAGGGAGGCGGACGGCGCGGCCCCGGCCCCGCCGGTTTCATCGTCGGGCTGCGCTGGGCTGCCAGCCAGCTCGCTGTCAAGAGACTGGCGCCACACACCCACCCCACCGTCCAGCGGCTTGGGAGAGATGAAGAAGCGGAACGCCTGGCCCCCCAGGCGCTCTCCACCGGCGGTCCGCAGGCCGGGCGACAGGCTGACCTGTACGGTTTCGCCGGGCCTAAACGCCTGGTCAGGTTTGAAGATGACCGTTTTCTGATCGTCCGCAAGCAGCGCCTGGCCGGGATGCACGCCGCTCAAGCTGCCGCTCACCTGGAATAAGGCGGCGGACAAACTCTCGGGGTCCATTGCGGCGCCCGGGCGCAGGGCGATCGTCGTGCCCGCGCTGACCAGGCGGGCGCCTGGCAGTGGGGAGATATATTCAAAAACAACCGGCCGTTTGGCGGAAGCTGTAATCAGGCCGGTGAAGGACAGGCCAACGAACGCCAGAAGAAAGGCAATCTTTCTCATCCGGACTCTCCTCCAAAGCAATTGATGACGGGCCAGCGGCCGCGCACAGGATAAACGCCCGGCCTGCAAGCGCAGGCGGGCGTTTCGGATCGTTCAGAAAGGTTCTCTTCCCATGGGTCGCTGTGGAAAACATTGAGCTTTGCTGTAACTATACCGGAAAACCGGGCGCAGGACAAGTGCGTTTTTCAAACGTTGCGGTTTTCAACCGTGCGGTTTTCAACCGTGCGGTTCTCAACCGCGCCACTTCAGACGAAAAAGCGCCGCGTGCCCCAGCGATAAAGGCGAACGATCAGGAATAACCCCAAACCACCCAACAGGTAACCGCCGGCCACATCGCTGGCCCAATGCTCGCCGAGGTAGATGCGTGAGACGCCAACTAACCCCACCAGCAGGCCGAAACCAACCAGGATCAGGCTGCGCGCCAGCGAAGGCTTGAGGTGGGTGTAAGCCAGGAACCAAAGAAAGCCAAAAAAGCCGCTGTAAAACATGACGTGCCCGCTGGGGAAGCTGAAAGAAGCCAGCATTTTCACCACCTGCACCACGTCCGCAGGGGGACGCGGCCGGTGAATGATGGCTTTCGCCAGCAGGTTGAGCAGGGTCTCCCCCAGGGCCGCGCAGACCGCCGCCAGGGCCTCCCAACGCAGGCCAGCGGCGTAGACGGGCAGGCATAACACGATTACGACGATAACCGATTGGGGCATAAACCCGGGCCAGCTCACCGCCCGCATCAACGCATCGAACCAGGATGGGTGAAAAGCCTGCAAGAGGCGGGTGATCGCCAGGTCAATGGGGAAATAAGCATAAGTGCGCGCCAGGAAGGCCAGCAGCAGGAAACCGGCCAGCGCCAGCCCCAGACCGAATTCGAAGAGGCGGGCGCGCCGGCTGCGCACCGGGCGGCTTTCAGCGCTCTCCCGGGCGGTGCGGTTCAAATTTTCCTGGGCGCGCTCGATCGACGACCCGCCGCGCTTTCCACGATCCTGCTTTTCAGCCATGCCGGGCTCTTCCCATTCCTACCCACCTTAATCCCAAGGTTATTGTACCGCGCCAGCGGGGTAATCCAATAACCGTCCCCAGGTAGGGATTTCCCTACCCTGATTGGCGGGAAATCCCTGATTGTAAGAATCCAGCAACCCGGTTAAGATGGGGTTTAGCTGAAGCGAAGCAAGGGGGAGAGAAGCTGTAGCTTGTAAATTACGACGAGGGGGTCAAGAGCAATTGCATTCGTAAGCTGGATAAGGACTTGAGGGGGTATTCTAAAAACTCCAGCATAACCGATCTCGCCCGGTGAGGTGCCTGGCGAGGTTGGTCTTTAAAAGCCCAGGACTGCACTCCGAAGCAGCCCTACCGGGCTTACTCATCCCAACCGCTGAAATCCCAATCTTCCAGGGCCTGCTGCAGCTCGAGCTTGGTGCGCAGGCCGAATTTTCGCACACTGTTGCGGATATGGGTCTTGACGGTTTCGGTGGAGATGACCAGCAGCCCGGCAATCTGGCGATTGGTGTACTGCTTGCACGCCAGGGCGACCACCTGCTGCTCGCGCGGGGTGAGCGACCACCAGCGCTCCAGGTTTTCATCCGCTGCCAGGCGATGCTCCAGGGCAAAGGCCAACAGGGTCGAGGCGACTTCGTTCTCGGAGCGCTGCTCGCGCTCAGCCAGCTCGTGAACGGCCCGAAACACCCTGTCATCCAGGCCGTACAGGCGCCTGGTCGGGCTGTCGCTGTTCGAGCGGGAGCCGCGCCCATGCACGCCCAGGAGGCGCAGCAGTCGCTGCCAGAAAGACATGGCGTGGTTTACCTCGCAATGCGCTATCGGGTTATCCGTAAGAGAACATTCGTTCTATTGCGGATTATAGCGCAGGCGCGGCGGGGTGTCAATGCGCCGAAATTCTCGAGATTTTCCGGAATGACTCTTCCAAATGGTATAATAGGTCCTCAGGCGGCCGAAACCAGAGTGACCGGTCTTCAGGCCCCCATCACACCACCCATTATTCATTAACTGACACCGGCGCTCATTCTCTCACGTCGCATCCACACAGGATCTGGCAGCAACCAACGGGTGGGGGAAAAACTGGGGGTTTTGCCGTTTAATAAGTGGGTAATATCGATCTGTTTCAATCCTGAGAGAATCGCTCAGCGTGCCCCTGGCCGTAGGCCAGTGGTCGGCGCACCACGCGTTAGGATGAAAAGATATTCATCAAAATAGGAAATTCCCTCTCAGAATTATCTTGCTCGTCGCCGGCGCCAGCGGGTTAATCCTGGCAGCCGTGGTCCTGGCATCCAGCCTGCTGCGCTCGAAGGCTGCCAGCACGGCGGTCGCCCTGGCGGACCTGGACGGCGACAGCGACCTGGACGCATTTTTCGCAAACTCCAAAAACGAAAGCGGCCAGGCGGATTCGGTGTGGATCAACGCTGGGCCCCAGGGCTGGCGCGACAGCGGGCAGCGTCTGGGCAGCGCCGACAGCCTGGAAGTGGCCTTGGGCGATCTGGACGGAGACGGCGACCCAGACGCTTTCGTTGGCAACGCTGGTTTTGCCTCGGTTTTCCTCAACGACGGGCAGGGGAATTTCATGGATACGGGCCAGCGCCTGAATATGGAAGATCTGGGCGCCTACCATATCGATCCGGTATTGGGCGACCTGGACGGCGACGGCGACCTGGACGTGTTCGCGGCTACCTGCTGCGGCGGAATACGGGCCAACGACAGTGGCGCGCAGGCCTCTTTACCGTCCGCAAACGTGGTCTGGCTGAACGATGGCGGCGGGAATTTTAGCGACAGCGGGCAGCGCCTGGGCAGCGCCGACAGCCTGAGCGCCGCGCTGGCCGACCTGGATGAGGATGGCGACCTGGACGCCTTTGTGGGAAACACGGGCGCGCCGGACGGCGAGGGCGCGGATCCAGCCGTGGGCGGCGAGTCCCTCACGGTCTGGCTGAACGACGGGCAGGGCAGGTTTTCCGACAGCGGGCAGCGCCTGGGAGACGCCGATAGTATGGTCGTTGCCCTGGGCGACCTGGACGGGGACGGCGACCCGGACGCCTTCGTGGGCAGCCTGCAGGCAGACGAGATCTGGTGGAACGATGGGCACGGACATTTTAGCGACAGCGGGCAGCGCCTGGGCAGCGCCGACAGCCTGAGCGCCGCGCTGGCCGACCTGGATGGCGACGGCAAACTGGACATTTTCACCGCCGGAGCGCAGGCCTGGAGAGTCTGGTGGAACGACGGGCAAGGGGGTTTCACCTACGCCATCCGCTCGCCGCTCGAAAAGAACCAGGTTGCTGCCCTGGGGGATATCGACGGCGACGGCGACCAGGACGTATTCGCCGGCGGGCTGGGCGCGAAGATCCATACCTGGCTGAACAACGGCGCAGGCATCTTCGGTTAATCACCAGGCCATGCAGACGCCTGTCAACCCTTCTTCCAATCTACGCGTCGTTGTGGTCGGGACGAGCTGTTCCGGAAAGACGACCGTGGCGCGCCGGATCGCGCAGGTTTGGGGAATTCCGCATATCGAGCTGGATGCCATTTATTGGGGTCCGAACTGGTCGCCCATGCCTGACGGCGAATTCCGCAGCGTGATCGAGCTGGAAAGCAGGCGCCGCGCCTGGGTCATCGACGGCAATTACAACAGGGTCAGGGATATCCTCTGGCCCAGGGCCACCCACCTGGTATGGCTCAACCTGCCGTTCGCGCGGGTCTTCTGGCAGGCGCTATCACGCACCGTGAAGCGGGTCGTGACCCGCGAGGAGCTCTGGTCGGGGAACCGCGAGACCCTCAGGGACGTGCTGTTCAACCGGGATTCGATCCTGTGGTGGGTGATCACCACCCACCACAGGAGATCGAGAGAATACCAGCAGCTCATCCAGGACGACCGCTACCGCCATCTCAAGGTTTATGAGATCCGCAATTCCGGGGACGTCCAGGGTATGCTGAGGACCCTGGGATAAAGCGCTTAATGGTCGTGCGGGTGCGGATGGAAGGGCTTTAAGGAAACCACGTACACATGCCCGACATCCACTCCCTGAAAATCGAGACCTGCCGCAGTGAGCATAAAATCTTCGCGCCGGTCGTGGTTCAGATCCCCAGGCCGAGGGCATCCACGCCCAGCTCATCCCCAGGCACGCTGCCGCTGATAGTCCGTAAAAGCGATCCATCCCGGCCGGAGTAGAAGTAGATCTTCCCTTCGGCGTTCGGCCCGGCGGTATAGGCCGCCACGATCAAGTCCGAATGCCGGTCCCGGTCCAGATCCGGCGTGCCGCGGCCAGGCCCCAAACCCTCGCCCGGCTGCCCGTCAAAGGTGAAAAGCGGCGAGCCGTCTTTGCCCGAATAAATATACAGCTTTCCGTTCCCGTTTTCCGCATTGTAATCGCCGATGTAAATATCCGGGTATTGATCCTGGTTCAAATCGCCAGCCCCCAGGGCGAAGAACTCGCCGTAGGTGGGCGGGGAGCCCGGCGTTCCCTGGGCATCGAAAGTGAAGATGGGTGTACCATCCACGCCGGAGAGCACGTAAGCTTCGCCGGCAGCGTCCGGCCCCCCGGAATCGGCTGCCGCTACCACATCCGGAACGCTGTCCTTATTGACGTCCCCCACGGCGCCGACGCCCGCCCCCAGGCGGCCGTGGTCGTCAGGTCCGCTGTGCGACCAGAGCAGGGAGCCGTCCGCGCCCGAGTAAGCGTCCACACGGCCGGCCCAGACCAGGGATGGGTCGGGGGTATAGCGCAGGGCTCCAACGATCACATCCGCGTAGCCATCCCCATTCAAATCCCCTGCGCCCGAAACCGCCGCGCCGAAGCCGTTGCCGGGCGCTTCATTGAACTGGTACAAGACGGTTTGATCTGCGCCGGAGTAAACCACCGCCAGGTTGCCGGCCGGAGCGCCGACGATGTAATCCGAGACGCCATCCCGGTTGACGTCCCCGGCGTCACGAGCGGCATAGCCGAAATACTCGAAGTCCGGCGCAGCGACCGCATTCATCAAAGATCCATCCCGCCCGGAATACAGGTAAATTTTGCCGTTGCCCCCGTTATAAAAAGGGGCTGTGACCAGGAATTCGTTGACGCCATCGCCGTTCAGATCCCCCAAACGTGCGCCGATCCAGCCGTAACCGTCGCCCGGGTTTTCTCCCTGCAGGTTATACAGGATTTTGATGCCTTTTTCCTTAAAGGGGTATGGGCCGGAATGTTTGCCTATGCCGTTCGTCTCCTGGGGAAGCGCAGCAACTTGCCCATCCGGATCAAATGCCGCGCCAATGGTATGAGCCGGCGCGGCCGTATCGCCTGTTGGGTCAATAACTCCTCCGCCGGCCCGGGCGGGCGCAGCCGCCATTCCGGCAAGCAACCCGGAGACCACCAGGAACGTTAAAATAAAGAATTTTTTGTTGATTCTCATCCCTATCCTCCTTGAATCGGATTAAATTACCCCCTTCAGGATAGCGGATGCGGATTCAGACGGCTATCAAAATCTTGCTCATTTTTCCGAGGAGGCCTGGACGAAATTTCGCAAAGCAGTCGGCGGCAGTCCGTAAGTTTTACGGATGGCCTGAGTAAAGTGGCTGTGGCTGGAAAAGCCCAGGGCGTGCGCCAGCGTGGTCAAATCCACCTTGTTCCTCAGAGCGTCTCTCAGCGCGCCCGGTGAGCCTCCGGGAATGACATAATCCAGAGCCACTCGCAGGCGGATTTGTTCCAGGTAGTTATGGATCGTGCTGCCGGTTTCCCGCCGGAATACGCGCGACAGGTGGAATGGGGATACGTACAGTTCCGCGGCGATCGTATCCAGACAGAGCGGTTCTTCAAACCGGGCGTTCAGGATCGCTTTCGTTTGCTGAACCAGCTCGCGGTGCAGGCGGCGGGTTTCGCGATGGGGCTTGCCCTCCCCGGCCGGCTGCCTCCGGCGGCGGTAAGCGCTGGCAACGGTGCGCCCGAGGATGTCCAGGCTGGTCTCGTCGACGTATAAAGGGTCCAGGTCCGCTCGCCGGCGGACGAGCTCAACCAGCTTGCGCTGCAGCAGGTAGGTTGAGGCTTCCGTCGGGCCGTAAGAAAGGTTGAACGGCTTTTCGCCGTGATCGCAGGCCGCCGGGTCGTGCGGCAGGATGGCCTCCAGGACCAGGTCGGGCTGGAAAGCAAAAAACTCGCAGAAATCGCCCATCTCTGAAAATTTCTTGCGCCGGTAGGGTTGGAACAAATTGTAAAACACCGCCTGGTTCGGGTCGGTCAGAAACGGGCGGCTGCCCTCCTGGATGATGAAGACGCTGGTGCGTGGGAAGACAATCGTGTGGCCGCGGCGGATCTTGCCGACCTCCTCAAAGCGCGGGAACCAGGGCGCGCAGCGGAAGGAGCCAATCGTCACCATCTGGCTCTGGTAGAGGATGGTCTCCTGGTAGCCTTTCTGCGGAGTGTTCACGATTTCAATCCTCCCGCCGGGTAAGAAGCCCAACCGGTGTTGGGCTGCATCGCTATTTATTTTACCTGGGAAAACGCCCGCAGGTTCAGATCTGGCAGGTCCTTGGTCTTTCCAGTCAAGGCCAGCTCGAGCAGCCAGTACCCGGGCAGGTGCAGGGCTCGATCGCCGGGATCGTGAATCACATCGCCAACGCCGAGAACTGGTATCTCGGCATGTTAATACTATTTTTCACAGATTCAGCTAAAATATGGAGGTACTTCACAATTATCCGGAGGATCAAAACCATGGACCATAATGAAATTGCTCGCCTGACCGAGGAGTATGGCGGTCGTTGGGGAATCAACCACACCCGGCGGCTGCTCAACCTGGTCGCCATCATCGGGGAGGGGCTCACCTACAACCAGGAAGCGATCTGGCTGGCCGCTCACCTGCATGACTGGGGCGCTTATTCGAATTGGGCGCAGCCGGGAGTCGACCATGTCGAGCGCTCGCTGCAGGTGGTCGAGCCTTTCCTGAGCGCAAAGGGCTGCCCGCCGGATTTAAAAGACCTGGTGCTGGAGTGCATCGCCCTGCACCACACCCCCGGTCAGGAGCGCAGCCTGGAAGCCACCCTGATGCGGGACGCCGACACCCTGGATTTCCTGGGCGTGGTGGGGGTTTTGCGGGATTTTTCCAAGACGCCGCGCGATATGCGCAAGGCCTACGACATCGTCTGCAAGCGCAGGCAGAAGCTGCCTTCCTTTCTGGTTTTGGAGAAAGCAAAAGTCCTGGCAGCCGAGCGCCTCAGGCAGATGGATGAGCTTTTGGCCCGCTTCGAGGCTGATTCGTTCGGTTGTTTCTAAAGCACCTCGCATGTCCTTCCTGGCCCGCCCGCCCTCCTCGAACGAACCCAATACTGATCTGGGATTGGAACGCATCGTGTTTTTCAGCGACGCGGTGATGGCGATCGCCATCACCCTCCTGGCGATCGATATCAGAGTGCCGGAGATTTCAACGGCCCTGACCGCCCCGCAACTGCCGGCGCCCCTGAAAGACCTGGCGCCTCTTCTGGCCAGTTTCTTCATCAGCTTCGTCGTCATCGGCGTGTATTGGAACGCGCACCGCCGCTACTTCAATTACATCCGCCGCTACGATAACGGACTGATCGTGCTCAATATGGTCTTCCTGCTGTTCATCGTCCTGATGCCCTTTGTGTCCAGTCTGCTCGGCCAAAATAACTACCTGCCGCTGGGCGTGGTCGTCTACGCCTCGGCGGTCAGCCTGATCGGTCTATCGCTGGCCGGCATCTGGTTTTACGCCACCCACAGGCATCGCCTTGTGGACGAGCACCTAGACGAGGACGTCATTCGCTACCGCCTGCAGGTGGCGCTTTTTGCCCCGCTGATTTTCTTGATTTCCATCCCCTTCGCCTGGATTAACCCGTTAACCACGATGACGATCTGGTGGGCCGCGCCTCTGGTTTTGTTTGTCATCGGACGACTGATGCGTATTTCGCGCCGCATCGCGCTGCGCCGCCAGAAAGCTGCCAAAACACCACCCGAAAACCAGTAGCCTAGACCCTTGTGGTCGCCGGGTTTGTGGTCGCCGGGCGACGGGCACAAGGCCCTATACTACGGGGGGACGGCCATGCCATTTCGTCGCCGCCCTGACCCATCCGACCGCTTTTATTCAAAAATTGGCTATTGACAAAGGGGCACAAATCATGTATTCTTTAATGCGAACGTTCGGGCGAACGTTCGCATTAGCGAAATGGGGATTTAGCGGTCGGATGGTTACGCCTCAGCCAACGAGGATAGGTGGATGTCCAGGTCCGTAACGCTCAAGGAAGTCGCCCGGCACGCCGGGGTAAGCTACCAGACTGTCTCCAAGGTGCTCAACCACCAGGTGCAGGTTTCCAAAGAGACCGAGGAACGCATCTGGAATTCGGCCCGCGAGCTGGGTTACCAGCCGAACCTGATCGCCCGCAGCTTACGCTCCCAGCACAGCAATATGGTGGGATACTCCTGGGAACCCACCTCACCCGATCAGGCCAACCCCATTTTGGACATGTTCCTGCAAAGCATGGCGAATGCAGCCGAAAACGCCAGCTACCACTTGCTGGCCTTCCCCCACCGGCCGGGCGACGCCTGGATCAACGCCTACCGCCGGCTGATCGACTCCAACCGGGTGGATGGGTATGTGCTCTCCAGCGTCGAATACGACGACCCGCGCGTGCGATTTTTACACTCGCGAAATTTCCCCTTCGTGGCTTTTGGGCGCTCGAATCCGGACTGGGATTTCCCTTATGTTGACGTCGACGGCGGCCTGGGGATGCAGATGGTCGCCCGGCACCTGATCGACCAAGGCCACCGGCGCATCGGCGTGCTGGCCTGGCCGGAGGCCTCACGGGTGGGCCAGGATCGCATGGCGGGCTTACAAGCAGCCCTGGGGCAAGCCGGGATCGACCTGCCGGAGCGCTACCTGAAGCGCGGCGAGGGCGTGTACGCATTCGGCTGGCAGGCGACCACGGACTGGCTGGATCTGCCCGCGGCTGAAAGACCCACGGCAATTGTCGCATTCAACGATCCCATGGCGATTGGCGCGATCCGGGCTGCCCAGGAGCGCGGCGTGCAGGTGGGCGTCCAACTGGCCATTACCGGATTCGACGACATGCCCATGGTGCAGTACTTGAATCCCCCCTTGACCTCCGTTCGCCAGCCGACCTGGGAAGTGGGTCAAAAGGTGATCGGGCTGCTCCTGGAGCTGCTGAGGGGTGGAAATGGCTCGGAAAAACACATCCTGCTGCCGCCGCGCTTGATTTTGCGCGAGTTCCAGCCAGTGTTCGCCAGCCTGAAATCCGCCTTCCACGTTTTTTAGGGGTCCATACCAGTTACATCGCTGAATCCTTCATCCTGTCCTTCAATTTAATATAGGAACATGCTGCCAATGAAACAAAACTGGCAAATTGTAGAAAACGCATTTGACCCGGCAGGACTCCATCCAATGGAAACCGTGTTTACGATTGGGAATGGCTACCTGGGGACCCGCGGCGCCTTCGAAGAAGGCTACCCGGGGCAAACAGCGGCTACCCTGGTGCACGGTGTGTTCGACGATATCCCCCTCTTCAATACGGAATTGGCCAACGCCCCGAACTGGCTGAACCTGGAATTATGGGTCAACGGCGCCCGGTTTCGCCTGGACCAGGGCCGCATTTTGTCCTACCGCCGCACGTTGGATCTCAGCAGCGGGGCGCTCCAACGGAAAATGCGCTGGCAAAGCCCGCAAGGCGAGACGGTGAGGATTGAGATCGAACGCTTTGCCAGTCTGGCGAACGAGCACCTGTTAGCGATCCGTTACCTGGTCCAGGCGCTGGATTTTTCGGGGACGATCGAGCTGCGCGCCGGCATGAACGGGCACGTCGATAATGAAGCCTACACCCACTGGGTTGACCCGCAGCAGGGCCAGATATCCCAGAAGCAGGCTTATCTGAGGGTACGCACGCGCCGCACTCAGATCGATCTGTGCGCGGCTTTTTACCTGGATTTACAGGGAGGCGCAGGAACAGCGTACGATTATTGGGACAGCAACGGCGCGCCCACCTTGCTGGCGCGTACCGGAGTGAAACCAGGGGAAAAGATCCAGGCGGTCAAGCTGGCGGCGCTGTACACCAGCCGGGACACGCCTGACCCGAGAGCCGCCAGTGTAAGAACCCTGTCGGTTGGCATCGCCCGCGGCTATGAGAATCTACGTAAGGCTAACCAGGCCGCCTGGAAGCGAGAATGGAAGCGCTGCAACATTCTGATCGAAGGGGATGATGAGGCCGACCTGGCCCTGCGCCACAGCCTTTTTCAACTGTTAATCGCCGCCCCAAGGCACGACGAGCGTGTCAGCATCGCCGCGAAGGCATTGAGCGGTTTTGGCTACCGCGGCCACGTCTTCTGGGATACGGAGATCTTCGCACTGCCCTTTTTCATTTTCACCAGCCCGCACATCGCTCGCAACCTGCTGATGTACCGCTACCACACCCTGCCCGGAGCGCGCCGAAAAGCCCGGGAAAACGGCTACGAGGGGGCCATGTTCGCCTGGGAAAGCGCGGCCAGCGGCGACGAGACTACCCCGCGCTGGCTGCCTCATCCCTCCGGCCCGGAGCTGATCCGCATCTGGTGCGGGGACATCGAACACCACATCAGCGCCGACGTGGCCTACGCCGTGCAGCAATACGGGCAGGTGAGCGGAGACGTCGAGTTCATGCGCGATTTTGGGGCCGAGATCCTCCTGGATACCGCCCGGTTTTGGGGCGCGCGGGTGGAGTGGGATGAATCCAAAAAAAGATACGAAATCAATAACGTAATCGGCCCGGATGAATATCACGATCGCATCGACAATAACGCCTACACCAATCTCCTGGCCCGCTGGAACCTGCAAGCCGGCCTGAAGACCCTGGATTGGCTGGAGCAGGCGTTCCCGGAAAAAGCCGCCGAGCTGATCTCCCGGCTGGACCTGAAGGAAGGGCGACTTTCCCATTGGCGGGACGTGATCGAAAAAATAACCACCGGTTTTGACGCGGGGCGCGGCCTGTTCGAGCAGTTTGAAGGGTTCTTCGGGCTCAAACCGGTGGACCTGGCGGATTACGAGCCGCGTAAAATCTCCATGCAGGCCTTACTCGGGATCGAGGGCGTGCAGGAGTACCAGATCCTCAAACAGCCAGACGTTCTGATGTTGTTTTACCTGCTTCAAGACCAGTTTGACCCCCAGATTCTTAAAAACCCATTGGGATTATTACGCGCCGCGCACCGATACTACCTATGGCTCGTCCCTGGGGCCGGCGATCCAGTCCATCCTAGCAGCCCGCCTGGGAAAATTGGACCTGGCGTACGAACATTTCATCCACGCGGCGCGCACCGACCTGGAAAATGCGCGCGGCAATACCGGCGACGGCGTTCATGCCGCTACCGATGGCGGCCTGTGGCAGGCGGCCTTGTTTGGCTTCGCCGGCTTGCAGCTCGGCGAAGACGGGCCGAGCGTGCAACCGCGCTTACCGGCCAAATGGAAGCGGCTGGCTTTTCGCATCCAAACCCGCGGCCAGGGGTACGAGTTTGATCTACGCCAGGAAGCCGCTCCCGGCGGGAATCCCGCCGAGAGCCCAGCCGAGGCGCGGCGAAAAATGCCTATCCTGGGGGCGATTTTCGACCTGGATGGCGTGCTGACTGACACATCCGAGAATCATTACCAGGCCTGGAAGCGCCTGGCGGATGAGGAGGGCATTCCCTTCGACCGCGAGCAGAATGAGGCCCTGCGCGGGCTGCCGCGGCGCGCCTCCCTGGAGCGCCTGTTGAATGGGCGCAAATACTCCGAGGCGCAATTGCAGGAGATGATGGAGCGCAAGAACCGCTACTACCTGGAGTCGATCTCCCGGCTCACCTCACGCGACCTGCTGCCCGGCAGCCTGGAGATCTTGAAAGGGCTGCAGGAGGCGGGGGTCAAAGTGGCCATCGGTTCGGCCAGCAAAAACGCCCGCCAGGTGGTCGATAAGCTGGGCTTGCAGCCCTGGGTGGACAGTATTGCAGATGGCAACAGCGTGGAGCGCCAAAAGCCGGCCCCAGACCTTTTCCTGTACGCCGCCCGCAGGCTGGGGGTCCAGCCCGAAAAGTGCGTGGTGTTTGAAGACGCCGGGGCCGGTGTGGAGGCGGCTATTGCGGGCGGCATGTGGGTTGTAGGAATCGGCCCTAAAGAACGCGTCGGAAAGGCGCACCTGGTGCTCCCCAGCTTGAAAGGCGGCGGACTGGAGAACCATCCAGTCGCGGCTGGCAAAACCAGCCGCTGGTTCTCCCGTACTAGAGGGGAAAGGGATTTCTAAATAGTGTTGGACGCTTTGCCCATGGCCTTCGGCCAGGGGCGGATGAATACATATTCATCCTATAAGGAGGTGTTTCATAGAAATAGATCGAAAGGAAAAGCGTAATTTGCTGGATCAATTGAACCCAACAGACCATTATGAAAGCAGGAGGAGATTTACATGAAGAACAAATGGTTTTACTACCTGAGCGGGCTGCTGATCGCAGCCATGCTGCTTGGCGCTTGCGGAGGCGGGGCGGCCACAACAGAGGCGCCGGCAGCCGCGCCGACAACCGAGGCTCCGGTGATGACAGAAGCTCCGGCTACAACCGAGGCCCCAGCCATGACCGAAGCCCCGGCGACGACCGAAGCCCCGGCGGCGACTGAGGCGCCAGCAACGACCGAGGCGGCAATGGGCGGCTGTCCTTTGCAGGCAGAAGCCGGCGCCGCGATCACTTTCTCCGGCTGGGGCGATGAAACGGAACAGCAGATTTACCGCGATTCGATCGACCGCTTTACCGCGGTTTGCCCGGATGTCTCGGTAGATTACGTGCCCGTACCGACCAATTTTCAAGACAAGATGAAAGCCCAAATGGCGGGCGGCACGGCCCCGGATGTCATGTACGTCGACGACCAATTGATGACCGCCTTCGCCTCAACCGGGCAGCTCCTGGCGCTGGACGATTTGATGGCGCAGGGCGGCGTCTCGCGGGATGATTTCATCCCGGCCTTGCTGTCTGAATTCACCCTGGACGGCACGACTTACGCCCTGCCGAAAGACTGGGGCACCCTGGGCCTGATCTACCTGCCGGAAGCTTTCCAGGACGCCGGCATCCCCGAGCCGACCGCCGATTGGACCTGGGACGACATGCGCAACGCCGCCAAGACGATCGCCGATAAAGGCACTTACGGCGGCTTTTGCATGGGTGCCGACTGGGCCCGCTTCGCCCCCTTTGTTTTATCCAGCGGCGGCGATTTCGCCTCGGACGACTACCAGACGGCGACCCTGGACACGCCGGAAGTGAAAGATATGGCCACTTTGGTGGGAGATATGTTCACGGAGAAAAGCCTGGTGCAGGCAGCCGATGTGGGCGCATCCTGGTGCGGCGAAGCCATTGGCAAGAAGCTGGTGGCGATGACCACCGAAGGCGGCTGGATGGTCAACTTCATGAAGACCACCTACCCGGACGTGGAGTGGAAAGCGGTCTTGATCCCACAAGGCCAGAAGACACGCGCTGACATCATCTTCACCAACGGGCTGGGCGTAAACGCAGCGACAAAATACCCGAACGCCGCCGCGGCATTCGCCATGTACGTGACCGGCTCGTGAGAATCAGGCCGAGATCGTGAAGACCGGCTTTGCCTACAGCACCCACCCCGACCAGGTCGACCTGGTGGTGGATCCCAACGACAAAGCCATCGCCCAGGGCGGCGTGCTGCCCGACAGCCGGGTTGCCTACTGGGGACCCTACTCGGGTAAACTCGAGCGCCGTCTCCGAGGCGCTGAGCCGTGTTTTCCTGGGAGACCAGGACGTGGACACTTCCTTCGCTCAGGCCCAGGAAGAAGCTCAAGCAGCTTTGGCCGGCCAATAAATTCTTTTGTTAAGGAGGAGAGCATCCCGCCTTGGGATGCTCTCCCCTCTCGGTGATGATGGGGTTTCGCAGCGATATTTTCAAGCCGCACTCATTTTGTCTTTTCTGAAACTTCTCTCGAACATCAAGAGAAAATCCGCCTGCGGAAGTAAGAAGGAGGCAGTACGATGCAGAAGCAAATTGGAGATACAACCTCGAGCAGGAACCTGGCGGCGATCGTCACCTTCGTCGTTGATTGTGGCATCCTGCTGGTCATCGCCTTGCTCAACGCGCCGACGACGAGGCGGGCCGCAGGTGATGGCCTCTGCCGGTTCTTATCTTGCCGAAGTGGGCCATACCGGTCTGCCTTTCCTGGCTGTGGTGGGGATCGTCGGCGATAGCGCTTGGGGGCGATTGCTGCCAAACACGGTCCGCCGGGAATGGTCGAATCCCCAGGCGCCGCCAGGCGTTAGTCGTCGGGTACAGTTTTCTGGCGCCTTACCTGCTGGTGACGCTGCTCTTTACAATCGGCGTGATCCTGTTCGCATTCTATATTTCTTTCACCCAGTACGACATCTTCACCCCACCTCAATGGGTGAACCTGGATAATTACGCCAAGGCATTTCGCGGCCTGACCGATTCCGATCCAAAAAGCCTTCATCCAGTCGCTTTACAACGTTTTCTGGTACACGCTGATCGTGGTGCCGATCCAGACCGCAGCCGCCATTTTCCTGGCCGTGCTCTTGAACACACGCACCCGCTTTCGCCAGTTCTTCCGCACGATCTTTTACGCTCCGAGCGTTACATCTTCAGTGGTGATCACGTTGATCTTCATCTGGTTCTATCTGAAAACTGGGCTATATCAACTTCCTGTTCGCCAAAGTCTTTGGTTTAGTGGGCATCACCTGGCAGAATATCAACTGGCTGGGCGACCCACGTGGCCTGATCCAGCTCGTGGTACAGGCTTTTGGCGGCGATATCCCCTCGACCCAGTGGTACCTGCGCGGGCCGAGCATCGCCTGGTGCGCCATTATGTTCCAGAACATCTTCACCACCGCGCCGACCTTCATGATCATGTTCCTGGCAGCCCTGCAGGACATCAACCCGGCCCTTTACGAGGCCGCCAGCATCGATGGCGCTTCAGGCTGGAACCAGTTCTGGAAAATCACTCTGCCTTTGGTGCGCCCGATCATCCTGCTGGTGGTCGTCCTGGGGACGATCGGCTCCTTGCAGGTTTTCGACCAGGTTTACCTGGCGACCCAGGGCGGCCCCTTGGGCACCTCGCAGGTGCCGGTTTACCTGATCTTCACGGAGGCGTTGGGCAAGCAGGGCCCGATCCAAATGGGATACGCTTCCGCCCTGGCTTTCATCCTGGCGGTGATCATCTTCTTCTTTACTTTCATCCAGCGCCGGTTCCTGGAACGCGGCACCGAGCTGTATTAGTGAAATCAGAGGCCTATCATGACTGCAACTGCTCAAAATGTCAAGCTGGCTACTATCGGCAAAACCAACCCACGGCCCGCCCGGTATTATTTCACTACAACGGTGCGCTACCTGGTGTTGGTCGCCATCGGCCTGGTGCTGTTCATGCCGTTCATCCTGGCTACACTGGGCTCCTTCAAAACGGACGCCGAGATCATCGCTTTCCCACCTTCCTTCTTGCCGCACAACTGGCTGGTGGAGAACTGGGTCAAAGTCTGGAACACCGACCTGGGCCAGGGCGCCACCTTTCCGCGCTGGCTGTTCAATACTGCTTTCCTGGCAGTGACAGTGGCTGTGCTGGAGGTGATCTTCTGCTCCATGGCGGCTTATTCGTTCGCCCGCCTGGATTTCCCGGGGCGCGACCTGGTCTTTAATTTCATGCTGGGCACCATGATGATCCCGGGCGCAGTGACCTTGATCCCAGCTTTCGTGTTGATGACCAAGCTGCACCTGATCAATACCTTCTGGTCGTTGATCTTGCCCGGCATGGTCAGCGCAGGCGGAATCTTTTTGCTGACCCAGTTTTTCAAGTCCATCCCACGCGACCTGGAGGAAGCTGCCTTGATCGACGGCGCCAGCCACCTCCAAATCTACAAAGACGTGATCCTGCCCCTGGCGCGGCCAGCCCTGCTCACCGTTTTCATCCTGCAGTTCCAGGCGATGTGGAACGCCTTCCTGCAGCCGCTGCTCTACCTGAGCACGCCGGACAAATATGTCTTGAACGTGGCATTAAGCATCTTCCAGCAGCAATTTAAAGCCCAGTGGAACCTGACCCTGGTGGGCGCCATGTTTAACGCCATCCCGGTGTTGGTGCTGTTCTTCCTATTCAGCCGCTACTATATCGAAGGTGTTGCCTACACCGGGGTGAAAGGGTAAGGGTATGCTCGAACTCCTTGCTGCGTGGCAAATCGTCAGAAAATCGCTCGGCGACCTGTGGGCAGATCTTTGGACCACGGCGGTGGTCAACCTGGCCTGGCTGCTTTGCCAGGTCCTGGTCTTGCCCGGGCCGCCGGCGACCCTGGCGCTTTTTTACTATGGAAATAAGCTGGCGCACGGCGAGATCGCCGATATCTGGGATTTCTGGCGCGCCCTGCGCCGCTACTGGCGTCCGGCCTGGCGCTGGGGCCTGGTTAACCTGGCGCTGCTGTTCATATTGATCGGTGACGTCCGGTTGACGGGCAGATCCGGTTCATCCATGACCGCCCAGTTCGTCCAGGGATTTTACATTGCCCTCCTGGGCGTGTGGTTTTTGCTCCAGCTTTATACGATCCCTTTCTTACTCGAACAAGAAAAACCGGATGTGCGCACGGCATTACGCAACGCGGCCCTGATGACCAGCAGGAACCCGGTTTTTTCGCTGGGCTTGATGCTGTTCTTGATCCTGACCCTGGCGGTTGGATCGCTGCTTTTCTTGCTAAGCGTCGCGGGCGGCGCCGTCTTCCTGGCTGTCGCCGGCAACCGGGCGGTGTTGGACCGCCTGGCGACCCAGGAGAAATTGGCTCTTCTGGAACCCCCTGGATAAAAGCCACAATTGGGGGAAAGATAGGCTGATATAATATTGGCGCCATGAGGAGATTAAGCGCATCTCAACTGCTTGCACCCCTGGGCCTGCTCCTCCTGACAGCGATCGCCTGCGGGCGGTCCAGCGCCCCTTCCGAACCCAAGGCAGCGGTTTCCCCCATCGCAACCGGGGCGGGCCTGACCCAGGTCGACCTGTGCCAGGCCATCCCGAAAGAGGATATCGAGGCAGTCATGGGCCGCAAGCTCGCCAGCGCGCCGCAAAGATTCGAATACTACGACGCCTCCGGCACGAGCGGCTGCTGGTATGATTCCGGCAAAGAGTCGAACGGCACTGCCCATTTCGGCTACGTGGTGCTTACCCCGGTCGAAGTGTACGACGAACAGCCGCTTTATCTTGATGAGGACGTGCAGGGCATCGGCGAGACAGCCTACTTCAATAACGGCGCGGATGCTCGCCAGCTTTGGGTCAAGATGAACGACCAGGCCGCGTTCGTCGTCGCCTTTGGCGACATTGCCAATGAAGATGGCCTGATAGCCATCGCCAACCTGGTTGCAGCCGCGATCCACTGATCGAATCAATATTCACAATAGTTTCTCCCGGAGGCGAGCATGGGCGATTATTTCCGCAGCACGCGCGAATGTACCTTTGGACAGCTTCGCCCCGAGATTCTGCACGGGATTCGCGATTATCTTCAGGCGCACGAGATGGAGCGGGTCGAGGCCGAGATCCTGATGTGCTGCGAGACCACCTCCCAGAAGAAGAAAAAGGGGCTATTCGCCGGGCTTTTAGGCGGCGACCCGGACCCGGTCCATTACACCGGCATGTTGGTGACCCCGGAATGGCTGGTCTGGGCCAGGCACGGCGTAAAATACGGCACGGTGACGCTTTCGGCGCGCCTCAAGGAGGTCGAGGTAAAAGAATTTTCATCGCCGCTGCTCGAAGATACGGGTTTGGAAGTGTTTGGCTTCGTCGGCGGATCGAGCGAGAAGGTGAACGCCTTCATCGGCCTGGGGACGGAGCTGGCAGCCCAAAGGTTTCGAGAGGTGGTAGAGGACGCCGCAGCAAAAACGGGGTGAGTGAATCAGGATGAGACCCGCCCAGGGGTACGATTAACTTTCTTGAAAGAGCCCGGTCTGCGCCGCAATTCGAAATTGTTGTGGGGGATGATCCTGCTCGCCTTGATCTACGCCGGGCTGTTCTATTTCCTGCCCTCCCCGACCGGATCGCGCCTGGGAGACGGCGCGATCGGCGTGCTGCTCGGCCTGTACATCTGCTCGCACCCGGCGGCGCATGCGGTCGACCTGATTTTTTTCGAGCGCGGCGTTCTGCGCCAGGCGCGCTCCGATTGGGGCCTGGCGCGCTGGCTGGCGTTGAATTTTCTGGTTTTCTTTGTGGGCTGGCTGGTCATTGTCTCCGGTACGACCCACTTTACCGCCCGTTGAATTAGTTCGATTTCCCTTCTGTTCTGTGGAAAATATTCGCATCGACATCCGTTACGGGGCTGAAAGCGATAACGTCTTGCTGTCCGAGTTAGGCGCAGAGACTTTTACCGATTCTTTCGCCGCCGAAAACACGCCCGAGAATATGGCAGCCTATCTGAAGGCTTCTTTCAGCCCGGAAAAGCAAGCCGCCGAGCTGGCCGACCCTGCCACCGTTTTCCTGATTGCGCAGGTCGCCGGGCAGACAGCCGGTTACGCCCGGCTGAAAGCCGGCCCAGGCCCCTTGGAGGTCGGTGGGCTGCGGCCGGTTGAGATCGTCCGCTTTTATGCCCGTAAGGAATGGATCGGGCGGGGCGTCGGCCCGGGGTTGATGCAGGCCTGCCTCACTGAGGCCGGGAAGCGCGGCTGCGATACCATCTGGCTGGACGTTTGGGAGCGTAACCCGCGGGCGATCGCCTTCTACCGCAAATGGGGCTTTGTCGAAGCCGGCATGCAGGCCTTCCAATTGGGAGACGATCTGCAAAATGATTTGCTGATGCAAAGAGCCGTCGGCGGAGAATGATGGAGTGGAGGCCGAGGGGGAATTACAGGGCAAGATGTGTCATTCATCAGTTGATTTTTATATGAAAAGCGTCTATAACCAGAGTACCCGCAACGTAGTATAGCCCCTTGTGGGCGTGGGGGTGTATTGTTCGGGCACCTATCGGGCACAAGGCCCTATGCTACGCAGACGATGGTGGACGGGCACCTATCGGGCACAAGGCCCTATGCTACGCAGACGATAGTAGACGGGGAGGCAGCGGATGAAAGATTATACGGATTTATCCTTTTGGTTGGACACCTATGGTGCGTACACGCCCAACCCGCCGGTCGAAGGCGATATACACCCGGACGTCGTGGTCATTGGCGGTGGCTTCACCGGTCTTTCGACCGCCTACCATCTACGAAAATACGCGCCGGGCTTGAATGTCGCAGTACTGGAGGCGGAGGTGGTCGGGTTCGGCGCCAGCGGGCGTAACGGCGGCTTTTCGATGACCCTGTTTGGACTGGAGCCGTCGGTGACCAAGGCCCTCTTCGGCCAGCAGCGAACGGTCGAAGCGCACCGCTATATGGAGCGGGCGGTGGATTACGTAGACGAGCTGGTCAAACAACACCAGATGCAGTCCGAGTATAGTTTCCCGGGCTTCATCCGCGCCGCGACCACGCCCGGTTTTGTCCGGCGCATCCAGCACGACCTCGAGATCCTGGTATCGATGGGCATCACCGGCATCGAATGGTGGGACGCCGGACGGCTGCGAGATCAGGTCGACTCGCCCCTTTTCCTGGGCGGTTGGTGGGAGCCGCGCTGCGGGTTGCTCAACCCGGCCAGGCAGGCGCGCGAGCTCAAACGCGTGGCCGAGCAGGCCGGGGCGCAGGTTTACGAACAGACACCGGTCATCGAGATCAAGCGGGGGAACAAATTCAAGCTGCGGACCCCTGGCGGTGTGGTCAGCGCGGATAAGATCGTCTTTGCCACCAACGCCTATTCACACCTGATCCCACAATTGCGTTCGAAACAGGTGCCGGCCTTCACCCACATGGTGGTGACCGAGCCGCTCAGCGATGCGCAGCTCGCTCCGATTGGCTGGAAGAACCGCCAGGGGATCGAGGATGCTCGCAACCTGGTGCACTACTTCCGCCTGACTCCCGACAACCGCCTGGCGATGGGCGGCAGCGACGTGAGCCTGGCTTACGGGCGGAATATGGACCGCGACCTGAACCCGCGCGTCTTCGCCGACCTGGAGCACGATGTCGTCCGTCTCTTTCCCAGCCTGAAAGGGGTGCGCTTCACGCATCGCTGGGGCGGGCCGGTCTCGGTGCCGGTCGATATGGCCCCGGCAATGGGTTACATCGGCGACCCACGCGCGGTCTACAGCCTGGGCTGCGTTGGGCATGGCGTCTCGATGACCCACCTGAACGGTTGGACTGCCGCCGATCTGCTGCTCGAGCGCAAGACCGACCTGAAGGAGGTCTGGTTTGTCAACCGGCGCATGCTCCCCTGGCCCCCTGAGCCGCTGCGCCTGATCGCCAGCCACGCCATCCGTGGTTATATGCGCATCGAGGATGCGATTTACGAGCGCAAGCTGGCAGGGTAGTAGTATAGGCCTTTGTGGCCGAACGGGCACAAGGCCCTATGCTACTTTCATCCCAAACGCCCTATCCGGCGATCAACGCCCTGCTGGAAACGCTGCTTGCCAGCCTTCAGGCGGTTTTGGGGGAGCGTCTGACCGGCATATACCTGCACGGATCATTGGCCAGCGGGGATTTCCATCCCAACCGCAGCGACGTCGACATCCTGGTTGTTACAGCCAGCGAGCTGCCCGGCGAAACGCTGGTTAATTTGCAAGCCATGCACGGGCGCATCGCCGCCAGCGGCCTGGAATGGGCGACGACGCTCGAAATCTCCTACATCCCGCAAAAGGCGCTGCGCCGCTATGACCCGGACAACGCCTACCACCCCGCCTTGCGAGCGGACGGGAGCTTCAGCGTGGACCGCCACGGGAGCGACTGGGTCATCCAACGCCACAACTTCCGCGAAAATGGGATCGTTCTGTCCGGGCCAGATATCAAAACATTGATCGACCCGGTCCAACCCGAAGAATTAAAGGAGGCAGTCGCCGGGATTCTGGAGGAGTGGTGGCGGCCGAAGCTCAAGGATTTCTCATTGTTAACCAGCGGCGAATACCAGGCCTTCGCCGTCCTGACGATGTGCCGGGCATTGTATACCTTGCAGACCGGGGAAGTAGTCTCGAAGCCGGCGGCGGCGCGCTGGGCGCAGGAGACGCTCGGCCAGCCCTGGGCGCCGTTGATCGAACGCGCATCCGCCTGGCAGCGCGGCCAGCCGCTGGATGTCTTGGGTGAGATCCTGGATTTTATCCGCTACACGCTGGAGAAGAGCAGTAGATCTGGCGATCGTTAAGGCGCCGTGTATTTAGCCGCCTGTGCATCACAGGGCCAGGCCGGGCTCGGCAGGTTCCCGGCCTGTGCGTACACCTTTACCGAGGCCGGCGAGGAAAAATAATCCCGGTAAACGTAGCCCAGGCGGTAATAATCCGGGCCGCCCTGGTAGCACCAATCCTGGTCCGGGAGGATGAAGGGGTGCGGCAGGAAGAGCAGGGTGCCCGGCGTCAGGTCGGATAACGCCGCAGGGTATTCCCCCTGGCGCACGTGATAGCGCAGGACAGCCTGGTTGATGGACTCGGCTCGCCGTTCCGTGCGCTGGCGCGGCACGTTTCCCCAATCCCCATCGAATCCAAAAGTCCCAAATGTATTTGCAGCCATGATGATGACCGGAAGGATCAAGGCGAAACCGAAAGCTGGCGAGCGGCGCGGAACAGGCAGGCTCCAGGCCAGCAGGATGGCGTAGGCGAAGCCAAAAACTGTGGTTAGCTCCAGGATCGCGATCCCGCCCAGGCCGTCCGTGGCGACGTCCCAGGCGCTGGCTGTGACAGCATGCAGCGCGAGCAGCAGCAAGATCGGAGTCGAAACCGCTCCCGCCAGGCATACTTTACGCCAGGAAAGCGCCCCTTCATCCGCTAACACCTGGCCCAAGATGTGCATGAGCGCGATGACTGCTAACCCCGGGATGAGGAAAACCAGGACCGAGGCTTTTTCCGCCAGCCAGGCTGGCGCTTCGATCAGTGGCCTTTGGGTGTCTGTTGCCCATAATGAAAATAAGAGCAGCAAGATCAAAACCATGTATAGAACCGGCGACCACCTGCCCGCCCGCTTCAATACCCACCAGGCCAGCGCCAACGTCAATCCCCCAATGAGAACCGCCTGGCTGATGAACGCATCTCCAAACCGGCCGAGAGCCGCGAGCAGACCCAGGTCGATCAGGAAAACCACGAACGGCCAGCGCAGCTTCAAGACATTTCCCCGGTTTAACCAGGGCAAGAGCTTCTCTGCCAGGAAAAGCAGGGTTTCGGCTATAAGGGCGCAGATCGAGGGCAAAAAGATCAGCGCAACCAAAGAGGCTTTTTCCCCGGCGGTTAAATAAGCGACCAGGGAGATCCCGAGCAAGAAAGCCAGGCCGATCCCCAAAAAACCGAGCCAATCCGGGTAACGTTCAGGTTCTTGAGCAGATGGGCGGAAAGCCTGGCCAATGCCAACCAAAAAGATCGCCGGTAAGACACCGCCTATCAGGACGAAGACCATATTGAATACCTCATTCAAATAAGTCGGATACCGTCATTTAATGATTGTAGCACAAGATTCTCCATTTTTTCGTTAAAATAGGTTGGGCAAGACTAAACCTTCAACAAGGGAAAAATGAATGACGACTACACGCAGGCAGTTTGTGCTTATCACGATACTCGGTTGGCTCTCGATGCTCGGCTTCGATTTCTTCCTGCATGCCGGGCTGCTTGCTAAGCTTTATACGCGCCAGAGCCCGTTTCTATTGCCCCCGCTGCGTTCCTTCCAGTTGATCCCCCTGGGTTACCTGTCCTTCCTGCTCCTGGCGATCCTGCTGGCCTGGCTGATGTGGCGCCTTTCGATCCGGGACAGCCGCCAGGGCTTCCTTTTTGCCCTGGCGTTCGGCGCATTATCCTGGGGCGCCACAATTCTCGGACTGGCGTCCATTTCCACTGCGGATGTCGATCTGCTCGCCGGCTGGTTTTTCGGTCAGGTCCTGGAGCTTGGTATTGCCGGGGCAGTGATGGGCAGTGCTTTCGCCGGCAAACGACTCACCCGCCTTGCAATCGGGGTGACCCTGTTCGTGATCCTCTGCCTGGTCGTCACGGTCGCCATGCAGAGCGCGGGGATCGTTCCGACGACGCGATTTTGACCGGGGCAATCGGCGGGACAGCCGATCGAACCGGGATCACGCCCTTCACGTACACTACTGCTGGTAAACCCAAACAGCTTCTTTTTCTACCGTTTGGGGGAAACGGCCGCCCTGTTCTACTAGGTTCTCCCATTCTTCCTGGGTATAAACCAATAAATCCACAGGTACAGGAAAACCCAGAACATCCCATTGTAGCGAGCGGCTCCAGAAAGGAACGCCAGCATCCTTCACGATCAGGATCAGATCCAGATCGCTGCTCACCCCCCAATCGCCGCGGGCGTAGGAACCAAAGTAACCCGCCTTCAGGATGTCTCGGCCGCTTCGAATCTGATGGTCTACCCAGCCCCGCACAGCCGTATCCACTGTTTGGAGGTCAGGCCATTTGATGACGGACGAATTCAAGGATCTCACTGGCATATTGGATCGCCTGTTCGCTTTGCAAGGGGCCGTAATGCTCGAATGGGGCTCCGCTCGGATGCCCACTCGTGATATCCACCTTTGCGAGATTCTTGCGCCTGTTCCAGGTCCCTAATTGCCTGGGTGAACCAATCAAAGGAACGATCTGACATATATACATTATACCCGGTCAGATGAAAGTTTGACTTTTGCCAACTGGCATCCAATGCTTTATAATGGGCCACGATGACAGACAAATAGGCTCTTTGTGGTCTGCAATGGAAAAGAACATCACCAGGCGGTTTATAAACCCTCACCAAGGAGCCTGAAATCGAGGAGTTTTTCAACTTGGCGTTACGTCTCACGAACCAGAATAAACCGTGTATTACGCTTTCGATGACCGAGGCGGCCTGGTCCGGAATTTTAGACCTGGCAGAAGCTTACGGCTGGAATCCCTATGGCGTGATCGTCCCGGGCCAGTGGCAGGCGTTGGAATTGGAATTTTCCGCTTATTTCGCCGACCTTGCGCCCGGATGGGGGAATAACGGCGATGAGGGCGGATTGGTGGTGCTGGAGGACGCATTAAACATGGCTGACGCCCTGGAGCGCGCCTTCCTGGCCTATGAACCCGCGTATGAGCCCACTTCTATGTTTCTGTTCAATCTCTACGATACCAAGAGCCTGGCCCGGCCCGGCATCGGCGTCATCCTGGCTGTCATTGATTTCTGCCGCTACGGCGCTTTTTTGATCAACCGCTACGCTCGCACGGCGAAAGAAAGAGCATGAAGTCCCCCCTGCAGGAATATCTCGACTTCGCGGTTGAAACCGTCTATCAAGCCGGGCGGATAACGCTGGGGTATTTTCGCAGCGGGACATCGGTCGATTTGAAGGGGGATAACTCCCCGGTCACCGCAGCCGACCGGGAGGCCGAAGCCCTGATCCGCTCCCGCATTGAGGCGAAATACCCGCAGCATGCCATCGTCGGCGAGGAATTTGGCGACAGCCGCCCCGCCGGAGCGGATCACTGCTGGTATGTCGATCCCATCGACGGCACCAAGTCCTTCATTCGCGGCGTCCCGCTGTACGCCGTGCTGCTCGGTCTGGAGATCGAGGCCAAGATTGAAGCGGGAGTCGCATACTTCCCGGCCCTGGACGAGATGGTTTACGCCGCCTCCGGAAGCGGCTGTTTTTGGAACGGCCGGCGCGCCCGCGTATCCTCAGAGCGGCAGTTGAGCCGCAGCTTTGTCTCGTTCACCGATCCAATGGGCTTCGAAAACTATGGCAGACAGGCGGCCTGGGAGCGAATTCAGGCGGCGACTTATTACCGGGTGGGCTGGTCGGATGCCTACGGCCACGCCCTGGTCGCCACCGGCCGGCTGGAGCTGATGTTGGACCCGGTGATGAACTCCTGGGACTGCGGGCCTTTTCCTGTGCTGCTGCGTGAAGCGGGTGGATTCTTCGGGGATTGGTCCGGAAATGAGACCATCTCCGCCGGTGAAGCGTTGAGCACCACCCAGGCGCTGCTGCCGGATGTGTTGGGTTTGATTGAGGGACGGAATCGCTTCTAATTTAAGAAAAACTTGTAACGGACGTCTTCGGCAAAGGCTGAACAGGAGGTCTACAGATGCCTGCTCCAGACAAATTCGAGTCGGTTGCAGCGAAAAACTGGTACGAGATGCTCACCACGGGTGAAATTGACCGCAACGGACTCCGCCGCAGGATTTATAAACATTTACCCCGCGAGCCACGCTGCCAGCAATGTAACGCCCCTTTTGAGGGCATCGGCGGCGTGATTGTCAAAACCTTGGAAGGCATTATCCCCTCGAATCTGAATCCTCGCTACTGCAACCACTGTGAGACCTTTGCCCGCAACAACCCTGGTGGAGCCGAAGTGGAGCTGGCGATGGTTTTTGCCGACGTGCGTGGATCTACCACACTTGCCGAGAAGATGGATAATATTGAATTTACCCGCCTGATCGACCGCTTCTACCAGGAGGCGGGAAGGGTTCTGATCCAATCGGATGGCATGATCGAGAAATTAATTGGCGATGAGCTGGCTGCGCTATACGTCCCCGGTTATGCAGGTCCTCGCTACCCCAGGCGGGCTTTGCAAGCAGCCAGAGAGCTGATTAAGGTCACTGGTCACAACGCCGGGGAAGAGCCCTGGATTCCTGTGGGGGTCGGCGTGCATTATGGCAAAGCATTCGTCGGCGCCCTGGGGGCGCAGGGCAGCGTGATTGAGATCACAGCCCTGGGGGATGACGTCAACGTCGCCGCCCGGCTTTGCCAGGCAGCCAAAGCCGGCGAGATCATCGCCAGCGAAGCGGTCTGTGAGGCGGCGGGAATCTCCTACGAAGCCTACGAACAGCGCGATCTGGCCCTGAAAGGCCGTAATGAACCTGTGCGGGTGCGAATCTTGCCGGTTTAAACCAAGGCCGACCTTGTTCGGGAAAGAAATCAACCAATTATCATTAATTCATCTCCTGTTTGGTAAAATATATGTGACAACTACAAAAAACCCTAGAATCGAAGGAGTAAGGTATGAAAGGCAATGAAAAACTGATCAGTACACTAAACGATCTTCTGGCAGACGAGCTGACCGCCATAAGCCAATATATGGTCCACTCAGAAATGTGCGAAAACTGGGGTTACGGCAAGCTGCACGACGCCATCGAAAAGCAAGCCATGGACGAAATGCACCACGCCGAGTGGCTGATCCAGCGCATTATCTTCCTGGATGGAATGCCAGTCGTTTCCAAGCTCAACCCGATGAAAATCGGTAAAAGCGTGCTGGAGATGGTCGTGAACGACCAGGACTCCGAGGTGGGAGCGGTGCGCGCTTACAACGCCGGGATACGCCTGGCGCGCGAAGTGGAAGACCAGGGCACGGCCGACCTGCTGACCACCATCCTCAAGATGGAAGAAGGCCACGTGGATTGGGCTGAGACGCAGCGCGACCAGGTCGAGCAGATGGGCCTGCAAATCTACCTGATCAACCAGACCGAGGGCGCAGACTGAGCGACGGGCCAAGATGTACTTTCGATAGAACAGGGCAGCACCCGATTTACCGATCCGGGTGCTGCCCGCTTTTTCGCAAACTAGACGACGCTAAAATCCTCAGGCCAGGCCCGGGAGTGTTTCTCCGAGTAAATCACCAAAAAATAATATAATTGAGCCATGCGAATGGGTTTTTCCACAGGAGAATGCCATGGTTGGGATAGGTCTTTCGGAAATTGTCGTTGTCATTTTAAACTTACTGTTCCTCTTGGCCATACCCGCGGCCGTGATCTACGTCGCCTGGCGCTTTTGGCAAAGGTTGAAGGCGTTAGAAGAACGGGTCAATGAGCTGGAACGCCAGGCCGGACATTCGTGACGGAAACGGCTCTTCCGGTACCGATCGAAGCCAGGCGCAGGCTGCTGTCCGTCGCCTGGGTCGCCACACTGCTGGTCTCCAACCTGCCAGATATTCTCTGGCGCGAAGTGACAGGCCGGGATGCGAGCTGGGTCTTCTGGCCAAAAATCGCCCTGCTGGCGATTTTGCTCGCCGCCAGCCTGTACTGGAAAGAGATCCGCCCGCTGCGACCGTACCTGTTCGTGTTTCTGGTGCTTTACCTGGTGGAACAGGCCTCGACTGTGATCGCCCAGGCGCCTTTGTGGAAGGAGCGCTTCAACAGCACCGCTTTCACGATCCAGATGCTGGGCAACCAGTTGCTGCGCTTTGGGGTGGCATGGGTGATGGCGCTCACGTTGTACATCCTCAAATGGCGGCGTGCGGATTTTTATTTTGTCAAAGGCCAGCTCGACGCACCCGTAAAACCGGTTCCCTGGCTGGGGATGGATAAGCCGGAATCCTGGAAACGATTCGGGAAGATTCTTTCCATTGCAATCAGCCTGGGAACGCTGGCTTTCCTGGTCATCACAGGCCGGCCTTCGTTAGAGGTGTTGCTAAAATCCCTGGTTTACTTGCCGGCGGTGGTGGTTTTTGCGGCGATGAACGCCTTCAGCGAGGAGATGAGCTATCGCTGCACGCTGCTATCGACCTCCCAGCCTGTCGTTGGGGATGACCAGGCCTTACTGCTCAGCGCTGCCTTTTTCGGTATCGGCCATTTTTACGGGGTCCCTTACGGCCTGATTGGGGTATTGATGGCTGGCTTGCTGGGCTGGCTGCTGGGCAAGAGCATGCTGGAGACCCACGGGTTTGCCTGGGCCTGGTTCATCCACTTTTTGCAAGACGTGATGATCTTTGCTTTTATCGCCATCGGCTCGATCGTCCCCGGGGGAGGCTAAAATAAGAACAGGGAATTTGAGGAGGAACTATGGCATACGACGAAGCTTTAGCCAGCCGGATTCGTCTCGAGATAGCGGGTTTGCCCGAGCTGGTGGAAAAGAAAATGTTTGGCGGGATCGCCTTCATGGTCCAAGGCAACATGGCCTGTGGGGTAAACGGCCCGGATCTCATCGTCCGCCTGGGCCCGGAGCGCTCTGACGCTGCCCTGGCCCAGCCGCATACCCGCCTGTTCGCCATGACCGGGCGACCGATGACAGGTTGGGTGATGGTAGCCCCCGCCGGCTGCCAGACTGACCAGGAGTTAAAGGATTGGGTCCGAAAAGGGGTGGATTACGCCCTTTCTTTGCCGAAAAAATAGCCCAATTCAGCGGGATTTTTAACGGGTTTTCAGCAAAGACGGAACACGACAATGTCGAGATTAATCCCAACCCCGGGCGAGATTCAAAAGCACCTGGTGACCCTGGAAGAAACGCCGCGCCGCATCGCCGCTTGCACCCAGGGGTTGGCGGAAGAGCGGTTGAGTTGGAAGCCGGAAGCGCGCCTCTGGTCGCCAGTCGAAGTGCTGGCCCACCTGCGCGGGTGCGAAGACTTATGGTCGTTCAGCATCTACGCCATGTTGTCGCAGGATAACCCGTGCCTGGCGCTCCTGGACGAGCGCCGTTGGGCGAAAATCGCCCGCTACAGCGAGCTCGAATTCCAAAAGTCTTTCCAGGCCTTCGCCTTGAAGCGCCTCGAGCTGCTGAACGTCCTGCGGGCGCTTCCGGAAGAAGCCTGGCTGCGCACGGCGGACATCGGCGGGCGCAAGCACTCGGTCTACAGCCAGGCGCGGCGTATGGCCAAACACGAAAGCGAACACTGCGATCAGATCGCCGCGATTCTTGGGACGCTCAAGTAGGGCGGCATTCAGGCAGTAAACGCCCTGGCGACGAGGGAGACGGCAGATTAGAAATCTGCCCTACGTGTAAAAGTGTCGGGCGCTTGTGGCGCACCACGCATTATGATGAAAAGAGATTCATCAAAATAGGACTGAGGGATTTCTTACCCAAGACTCAAGAAGGGAGAAAACAGATGGAATTTAGTGATGTCGTGCTCAAACGCCGCATGGTCCGCAATTTCTCACCCGAGCCAGTCGCGCCCGAACAGATCGAGCGCATCCTGGAGCTGGCCCGCCACAGCCCCAGCGCCGGGTTTACCCAGGGGCAGTCCTTCGTTTTGGTCACCCGGCCGGAATTGAAAAAGCAGATCGCCAAATTGTGCGGTGAAGAAGGCTACGTGAGCGGCGGTTTCGATCCTTTCATCTCCGCCGCCCCGCTGTTGATCGTCCCTTGCGCCAGTGAAAACGCTTATCACCGCCGCTACCAGGAGCCCGATAAAATAAAAACGGACGGGACCGAGATCGAATGGCCTGTGCCCTATTGGTTCATGGACATCGGCTGCGCGGTGATGCTGGTCCTGCTGGCGGTGGTCGATGAAGGCCTGGCTGCCGGTTTCGCCGGGGCGCATGACCTGAACGCTTTTCGCAGGCTGCTCTCCCTGCCAGACGAAGTCACCCCGATGGGCGTCATCCCGGTTGGGCACCCGGCTCCCGATAAACGCTCGCCTTCCTTGAAACGCGGCCGGCGGCCTGAAGCGGAAGTCATTCACCGGGAAAAATGGTAATTCTTTAGGGAAGGGAAAAATGGCAAAAGATCCCGGTTTTGATGTTAATGCAGCCCATCGCTATTTTTCGGCGCAGTGCTTCAACCAGGCTTGGGACCTGATCGACAAAGGTGGGCGCACCCCCGAGGAAGACGAACAAATGCTGCGCCTGAGCCTAGCCTCCCACTGGCATTGGACGCAGCGCCAGGATTATTCGCCGACCGGCGCATCCATCGGCCACTGGCAGACCTCGCGCATCTACGCAATCCTGGGCCAACCCGAGAACGCCCGCCGCTATGGCCTGCTCTCCTTACAGGCCAGCCAGGCAGAGGGGGTGGAACCGTTTTTTGTGGCTTATGCTTACGAGGCCCTGGCGCGCGCCGAAGCGCTGGCTGGTCAGCGCGACCAGGCGGAAGCCTACCTGCAGCAGGCCCTGTCTGCCGTGGATAAAGTGCTCGAATCCGGGGACCGGCAGCAGATCCTGGCCGACCTGGAAACCATACACATCCCTTGAGCGCTTTACCGGAAAAACTACAGTTCTCCGGCACCCAATTACGCCCGGCGAGCGACCTGGAGGCGTCTCTTTTGGCGTCCATCATCCGACAGGCTTTTGAGGAGTATCGCGACAGGCTCGACCCGCCCTCGGGCGCGCTGCGGGATACGGAGGCCAAGATCAAGGAGAAGATCGCCAGGGGCGGAGCCCTGATCGCCGAGGTGGAAGGCCAGGCTGCGGCCTGCGTGCTCTATGAAGTGGAGACAGACTACGTGTACCTGGGCCGGCTGGCAGTGCTGCCTGCCTTCCGCCGGCGTGGGATCGGCCAAATGCTGGTCGCCGCAGTGGAAGAACGAGCGCGGTCCCTGAACCAGCCGCAAGTCCTTTTAGCTGTGCGCATCCAGCTCCCCCACAACCGGGCGTTCTTCGAACGGTTGGGATACAGGCTGGTCCGCACTGGAAAACACGAAGGCTACCAGGAAGATACGTTCGCGGTCTTGGTTAAGGAAATCGGTGTCCTTCCTTCCGGAAGCTGAAAACTGACTTGCAGGGACAGTCCCCAGTTGCAAAGGGAGATTTCATGGGCGCCGAACAATGAACGAAAAACCTTTGCCACAAGAACGAATGATTGCAGACCTGCGCCGGCTCTGCAATGCAGACGAGCGGCTGGAGGCGGCCATGTTGTACGGCTCCTTCCCGCTCGGCGAAGCCGATCGCTATTCGGATATCGATTGCATCCTGTTCTTTTACGACCCATGGCTGCCTGATGTGGATAGGCGCCTGTGGGCGGGCCAGATCGGACCCATCGAGCTGTTTTACACCAACGAATTTGGGACGCAGGTGGCGATTTACAGCAACCTGGTGCGGGCCGAATTCCATTTCGACCCGGCTTCCAGCATGCGGAAAATCGACGATTGGCGCGGCTCGACCTGGTTCCCCACGCTGGAAGCCGCCATCCTGGTCGACCGGAATGGGGCCCTGCACCGCCATCTCCAGCCGCTCTCTGGCCCACGGCCGGATCACGAAACCCGCGAGGAAGCGCGCACTCTGTGCGACGGCTTCTTGAACTGGTATCTGTTCGGCGCAAATGTACTGGCGCGCGGCGAGCACGCTCGCGCTCTGGAGATCCTGCACATCCTGCAGGACAACTTGCTGCGCAGCGTGCGCACGTTGGAGGGACGCACCGGGCACTGGATTACCCCGACCCGGTCGCTGGAAGCGGAGATCTCGGCGGAAGCATACCGGCGATACCGTTCATGTACCGCCAGCCTGGAACCCGGCGCGCTTCGAGCAGCCTATGGCGAAACCTGGCTGTGGGGCAACGAGCTGCTGGCGGGACTCAGCCGCCGGCACGCCCTTGCGCTCCCCGTCGAGCTGATCGCAAAGCTCGACGCCGAACTGGCCGAACGGAACATCATCACCAGACCCGGGGTTTGATCCTGTATAATGGAGCCCAGCGTCGAGGGAGAGATTGAATGGAAGAAGCAGCAGCCAACGCAAAGCATATCGTCATCACCGGCAGCACGCGCGGCATCGGCTATGGCCTGGCAGGCTCCTTTCTTAAATTGGGCTGCGCAGTCACGGTCAGCGGCCGGTCGCCCGAAACGGTAGACCAGGCGGTGGAAACCCTGAGCCAGCAATTTGATCCCCAGCGCATTTTCGGATGCGCCTGCGATGTGCGCCAGGCGGAGGCCGTACAGGCCCTGTGGGATGGGGCATCCCGGCGGTTCGGCAAAGTGGACGTGTGGATCAACAACGCCGGGATCAGCGCGATCCAAATGCCAACATGGGAGATCCCGCCTGAGGATGCCCGGGCGGTGATCGAGACCAACCTGCTGGGCGTGATCCATGGCTGCCGGACGGCGGTCAACGGTATGCTCGCCCAGGGGTTCGGCAGCATTTACAATATGGAAGGGATGGGCAGTGATGGGCGCAAACACCCAGGCCTGGCCCTGTATGGCGCAACCAAATATAGCCTGCGTTATTTCAGCGACTGCCTGATCGCAGAAACCCGGGATACGCCCATTCTCGTCGGCGCGCTCAGCCCCGGCATGGTCATCACGGACCTGATCGAGCGCCAATATGATGGCCGACCTGAAGATTTCGAGCGGGCTAAACGGGTTTTCAACCTGCTAGCCGACCGGGTCGAGACGGTAACCCCCTGGCTTGCAGCGCAGGTGCTGGGAAACCGGACCAGCGGCGTCCGCATCGCCTGGCTGACCCGCGCCAAGATCGTCGCCCGGATGGTCTCCGGCATTTTTCAAAAACGCGATCTGTGGGCGTAGTCCAGCCCCTCGCCGGGCGCCCCGCGGCGAGCACAACGAACAGATCGCTGTTCAAAGAGGAGAACGCATGAGCACACCCGAATACGAAAGCTATATCCTCAGCCTGCGAGAAATTCACAAGGATATTCTCGAGCTTTGCAAAGATTTGCCGGCTGAGGCCCTGAACTGGAAACCGCCTGCCGCCGATACCAACTCGATTTTCGCCCTGGTCACCCATATCGCCGGGTCGGAGGCTTTCTGGATCCAGCAGGTGATCGCCGGGATCGACGTGGGGCGCGACCGCAAGGCGGAGTTTTACGCCGGCGGCAGCGACCTGACTGCCCTGGAACAGCGGCTGGCGGCGGTCGGCGAGCACAGTGAAGCTGTCTTGCGCGGCCTGAGCCAGGCAGACGGGGCGATTGTGCATGATACCCCGCTCGGCCGTTTTGATACGCGCGCCTGCATCTTGCACACGATCTCTCATTCATCGATCCATATCGGCCATATCCAGCTTACGCGCCAGCTATGGGAAAATCTAAGCCTTTAAGGTCATGCCGGGAAAATTGAACCCTGAATTGAAGGAGGGTGTAGGATATGAAGATGGAAGAGTTCTCCAATTGGGTGGGCGGCTATATCAAAGCCTGGAATTCAAACGACCCAGAAGACATCCGCAGCTTGTTCACCCAGGATGCGGTTTATTACACGGGGCCTTTCGACTCGCCCTGGAAAGGCCGGGAATCCATCCTGAAAAACTGGCTGGCGAAAAAAGATGAGCCGGGCAGCTTCACGTTCCGCTACGAGGTCCTGGCTGTCACCGGCAGCCTGGGTGTGATGCGCGGTTGGACCACCTACCTGGAGAACGAGACGGATTACAGCAACATCTGGACGGTTCGCTTAAGCGAAGACGGGCGCTGCGAAGAATTCACCGAATGGTGGGTGCGGCGCAAAAAGAAAGCTGCTTAGTTGCTTAAGGGAGTGCGAAGTCAGCCGAACATCCCATGAACACTGGAACCCCTTCTACTCAAATCCGCACGATGACCCCCGAAGACCTGGACTTCGCCGCTCAGTGCGCGATCGACGTGGGCTGGCAAATGACTTTTCGCCAGGATTTCGAGATGAAGCTGGCCTATGACCCGCATGGCTGCTTCATCGCTGAGGAAGACGGTGAAAGACTGGGGGTATGTATCAGCACGAGCTATGGCGCCAGCGGCTTCATTGGCGACCTGATCGTGGTTCAGCCAGCCCGCCAGCGCGGGATGGGCGGGCGCTTGCTCGCCCATACCATCGCCTATCTGGAACGCGCCGGGGCGACCAGCATCTTCCTGGACGCCAACCAGGCGGCGGTTCCGTTGTACGAGCGCACGGGCTTTCGCAAGATTTGCCGCTCCTTGCGTTTTTCAGGCATCCCGAAGGGTCGTTCCGGCGCCGGCACCCGGCCGATGCAATCAGACGACCTGGAAAGCGTCTGCGCCCTGGACCGGGAAGCTTTCGGCGCAGACCGGAGCTTTTTTCTCAAGAATTATTTCGAGGGGTGGCCTGAGCTGGGCTTTGTGCATGAATCCGCAGGCGAGATCAAAGATTTTCTGTTTGGAAAACGTCCGTTCGGGAGAGTGTGGATCGGACCCTGGGTTGTTGGCGATGGAAACGAAGGGGCCGCCAGCCTGCTCGTCAGGGCGGGTGAAGCCGCCGGCGGACTCCCGATCCACCTGGGCGTGCTCGAAAGCAATTCACAGGCTATGGAAGTTGTACAATCCCTGGGGATAACGGTTCAGTCCGCCTGGCTCTGGCGCATGGTATACGGCGAGTCCCAGGAGCTGGGTTTATCCAGAAGCTGTTTTGGCATCTGTTCGTCAGCCCTGGGCTGAGGGGCCGGATATTCATAGATATAGAACGATCTACAGTGTTTCTGCGGATCGGTTCCAGGAAACAATCATGGTCATCGCCTTTGACGCGGATGACACCCTCTGGCAGAACGAAGAGATCTACGCCCGGGCAAAGGAGAAATTCACCCGCCTGCTGTCGCCCTATCGTGATTTAAATGAAATCGCAGAGCGGTTGAACTTGATCGAGATCGAGAACTTGAGCCTGTATGGGTATGGTATCAAGAGCTTTGCCCTTTCCATGATCGAGGCCGTAGTAGAAGTGGGCGCCGGGCAGATCAGCGGTCAAGAGATGCAGCAGGCGATCGCCATCGTCAAAGAGATGTTTGCAGCCGAGGTGGTTCTCTTCCCCCACGCCAGGGAGACCCTGGAGAAGTTGTCTCAAAAATACGTGCTGATGCTGATCACCAAAGGCGACCAATTCGAACAGAGCAGGAAAATCCACCGTTCGGGCCTGGAGCATTATTTTCGCTACATTGAGATCACCGGGGAAAAAACGCCGGAAAGCTACCGGGCGCTCCTGGAGAAGTATGCCATCGACCCGCAGCAATTTCTCATGGTGGGCAACTCCTTGAAATCCGATATCCTGCCCGTGCTTGCCATCGGCGGGCAGGCGGTGTTTATCCCATACGAAAACACCTGGGTCCATGAAAGCGCGGATGAGAACGATCTCCTGGCTGTTTCTTTTGGCGAGCTCCAGCACATGGGCCAGCTTCCGGATTACATCGCAGCCCTGGAGAAATCCTGATTTTCTTAAAAATAGGGAGACAAAATGAAGGAAGAGCTTCTCGAAGTGATGGAAAACAGCCTGGAAGAATTGCACGCCTTTACAGCCAACCTGAGCGACGAAGCGCGCCTGGAAAACGGCACTTTGCAGCGATGGTCGGCCAAGGATGTGACCGTGCATATCGCCACCTGGACTTCGAACCGGGCCGCCCAGCTTGCTGCGAACCTGGAAGGCAGCCCGGTGCCGGATTTCGGGGCGCTGGATGAAGCCAACGAGCGCTTTTACAACCGCAACTATGATAAGCCCTGGCCCGAGGTGCTGGATTTCTTGGATCTGGCGCGCAGCGAGCTGACCGGCCTGGTGGGATCCATTCAAGAGGCCGAGCTGTCCGACAGCCGCTTTTCCTGGATACGCGGCCAACCGCTCTGGATGGCGGTCGCCAGAACCATCCTGATCCACCCCTGCCTGCATCTGGCGGAATATTTCCGCGATCACAGCCAGCCTGAGGCAGCCGAGCATATCCTGAAATTCTCCGCTCAGAGCGCTGCTAGCCTGCCCGCCCCTGACGATTGGCTGGCGCTCGGGCCATACAACCTGGCCTGCCATTTCGCCCAGACCGGTAAAAAAGACAAGGCGCTGGATCTCCTGGCCCAGGCCTTCCGCCTGAACCCTAAGCTGGCGATGTTTTCTCGAGACGACAGCGACCTGGTCCCGCTGCACGACGATCGCGCCTACGAAGCGCTTCTGGCCGAAGTCAGCCGGGCGTAAACCTGTTGACCGCCAATCAATCTGGGTCTGGCCGCCTGGACAGCCTGGAAAAGCGCAACCTGGGCAGCAGCGACCTGGCGATTTCTGGTCGAGCTGGTCATCGCCTGGACGCTGCGCCTGCCCGAGCTGACCGGGGTCATCGTCGGCATCCGCAATGAGACCGAAGCCCAGGACATGCCCTCGGCAGCCGCCTGGAGGCTGGATAAGGCCAAGATCGCATTCATCGAAAAAGCGCTATCCGAACATGGATTCCCGGCGTTAATTGGGTAAAATAGGTTGGGCGCGCTGCCCTTGGTCACAGGCCAGCGGCCGCCGCCAACCGAAGGTCAGCCAGCCAACCAAGTCTTTGTTCGATTGACTCAATAAAAAAATAACGGTTTGAGGTCATGTTCGAAACTTTCATCGCCGAACAGCCTGTTTTCGCCTTGCTGCTTTGGGCCCTTCTGTACGTCGGGGACTATGCTCTGACGATTTACGGCGCGAATCTTTACCAGAGCAAGCTTAAAGCCCACATCGTCTTCGCCGAGAGCTACGAGCTGACCCCGTATTTCCAGAAAGATATCAACGCCCTGCGCCTGCTGAGCCCGCGCTTTATTTTTCTATTGCTTGTCTCAACAGCGCTTCTGGGTGTGATCTGGCTGCTTTCGGTCTTTTATTTGGGCCTGGCCTGGTTATTTTCCCTGGCTGCAGGAGGCATTATCCTGAGAGAAGTCACCGTTTATTTGCGGCACATTCGCAATATCGCCACAGCGCGAGCGGCGGGGATTCCTGGGGCGATGCAGGGTCAGGTTCAGTATGCCCGTTGGTTCTCATTGCAAATTTCAAGTACGGAGCTAATCAGCTTTGCCGGCCTGTTTTTGCTTTTCGCGCTGGCCTGGCGAAGCTGGTTTTTTCTAGGCGGCTTTTTGGGTTGTGCTTCTCTCGGCTGGCAGCACAGGCGTGCGGCGCGCAAAGCCAGGATGAGCCAGAAGCCCACCGGCCCGTCCTGAACCTGTTCTGCACAACAATTCACATCCTAACAATTGGAGCGCAACGTCATGAATGAACAGCAAAAAATCCAACTCAGCCCTGAGCAAGAGACCCTCCTGATCACTTTGTATTCCAAAGTCAGGGGTTGCCCTGAATCCATTTTTGACGATCCAAAATCCAGGGAGATCCTCGAGAGCATCGATTACGACTACAGCGAATTAGCGGTCCCAACCGGCACCTCGCTGACCGTGTGCCTGCGGGCCAAAAAATTCGACGAATACGCCCGGGATTTCATCGCCGCCCATCCGGGCTGCGTGATCGTTCACCTGGGATGCGGACTGGACAGCCGCTGCACCCGGGTCAGCCATCCAGGCGTGGATTGGTATGACCTGGATTTTCCTGACGTCGTTGACCTGCGCAAGAAGTTCTATGAGGAAACCAGCGACTACCACATGATCTCTTCTTCAGTAAACGACCTGACCTGGGTAGATGCCATTCAGGCGCAAAACCGGCCCGTGTTGGCCATTGCCGAGGGGTTGGTGATGTATTTAAGCGAAGCAGAGATGAAGTCTCTGCTGCTCAAATTGCAGCAGAGCTTTCCGGGCAGCAGCCTGGCGTTCGACGCGTACAGCAAACTGACCGTTAAGAGCATTTCGCGCCATCCGTCCATTCGCAAAACAGGAGCGAGGATCCAATGGGGGGTCGATGATCCCGAGACCCTCGAAAGCTGGTCGCCTGGAATCCAATTCAAAGAGGAATGGTTCTTCAACCAGTCGCCCGAGATACAGAAATTGTCCCTGTCTTACCGCTTCATCTTCGGGTTCACCCGCCTGATCCCCACGGCCCGAAAAGCCCACCGGATTCTTTATTACTCATTGTAAGCAGGCGAACGGGCACAAGGCCACGGGCACAAGGCCCTATTCTACAGGAGGGATGGGCGAACGGGCGCATGGTCCTAAGCTGCGGGGCGGCAGCGTGGTACCTGAATTGCAGTTTCGTTAGGATTTTTTAGACTGAATTAATTCACAAAATGTCAAAGGGGGAATAAGATAAAAATGACGTTCCAGAAAATCTACACAAGATAGTGATTCGTTTTCAAATAAAAAAGGGAAAGTTTATGGCCGAATGTGTATGCCTCTCAAAGTGTTTGTTCTTCAACGATAAAATGTCCGCTATGCCAACCACGGCCGAGCGGATGAAAAAAAGGTATTGCCTCGGCGAAAGCGCAGGCTGCGCCCGCTACATCGTCTTCTCTGCCCTGGGGAGAGAGAAAGTGCCGACCGATCTTTTCCCGCACAATGTAGAGCGAGCTCAAGCCTTATTGGCCGTCGCCTGACATCCAGGCGGCAATCCATTGCGATAACCTGAGCAGGGTTTTGGAATAAAACAATCCACAAAACCCTGCCGCCTTCCGGAACAAAGCGACCATCCAGACGGGTGGTCGCTTCGCTTATCCGCAGGATCGAGGCTCGACCGCACGTGGGGACAACCCGCGCGGCGCTCGACCGGCGTCATTTTCCGGACCCTACGGCACAATTTTCACCCAGCGCTTTCCTTGCAGAGATCAACGCCGGTTGGTATAATCCCGGATGGGATTTTATAAGAAGGCGAGCCGGATTTCTATCCATATCTCGTTGGACAAGAAGATTACGCTCCAGATGCGAGCTCTGGGCGCAGTCCTGCGTCACCGGCCCGAGCAGGGGGCATCCAATCCCTATGCTGAGGGACATATTCCGAAAATCGAGCGCCAAAATCAGGCACCAACGGGGCTTGGCTGGCTTTGCGGGCCACGCCGATGATCTTATCCATAAAACACTTAAGGGTCTTCCGGTTTGAAATTTCCGAGAGTTAAAAATCTTTCCCACATCGACCGGCGGTTAATCACCATCTTGAGCATCGTGTTCGTGCAGATGGTGGGCGCGGCGATGATCCTGCCCATCCTGCCGTTGTTTGCCGAGCGCCAGTTCGCCATCAGCCCCTCCCTGGTTACGCTGCTGGTCTCGGCCTACTTCGCCGCTCAATTCTTTGCCGGACCGTACCTGGGCCAGCTTTCGGATCAATACGGCCGCCTGCCGATTTTGATTATCAGCCAGCTCGGATCGGCAGTAAGCTTTTTGATGATGGCGGCCGCCCAAGGAGCCTGGGTGCTGTTCGCCGCCCGGGTGGTGGACGGCATTACCGGCGGAAATATTATCGTCGCCCAGGCTTATATCACGGACATCACGCCACGCGAGAAGCGCACCGAAGCGTTAGGCTATATCCTGGCGGTATTTGGTATCGGGTTCATCATCGGCCCTGCGCTGGGCGGGATATTGTCTGCCTGGTTCGGCCCGCGCCTGCCTTTTGTCCTGGCCGGCGCTGCCGCAGCGCTGACTGCCGGGATGACCTGGTTTTTCCTCGACGAAACCGTGGACAAGAAGGTGAGAGCCACCAAATCGCGCCGCGGCCGGGCGAGTCTCAGTCCTGCCCTGGTAGCTCAAAACGTCCCGCTTTTACTCATCCTGCTAGTAGCCTTCGTCGGCCAGTTCGGGCTGGGGATGATCCAATCCACTTTTGCCCTGTTCGGCGACGCCGTGCTTTTCTCTGGCAGCAGCGAGGAGGCCGCCAATCTTGGCATCGGCCTGCTGCTGGCAGTGATTGGATTGGGCCAATTTTCCACCCAGGCCTGGCTGATCGGACGGTTGAAGCGCACTTTCGGAGACGCTTCCCTGGTGATCCTGGGCACCAGCCTGCGGACGGTCGGGTTCATCTTGTTCGCGATCAGCAAAACCATCTTGACTGCCAGCCTGGGCTGTATCTTCTTTGCGGTCGGGATGGGATTGATGATGCCGCCGCTGCAGTCCCTGTCAACCCGAACCGTGGAAGAATCGCAACGCGGCGGTGTGTTGGGGGTGTACCAGTCCTCGGTCAGCCTGGCGACGATTATCAGCACCGCCATCGCCGGGGTGATTTTTGCCATCCGACCGGCGATACCCTACTGGATTGGAGCTGGGCTGTCCTTGCTGGTCCTGCTGCCGGCTTATTCCCTGTTAAGGATGGTCCGCCAGAAGCAACTCCAGCCGCGCGAGGCCGCTGCAACGGCGGACTAAGAACCGCCGGAATCCAGGTTTAGAATAAAGTCGACTATACGAAATCGTTTATCAAGAAGGAGTTCCAAATGGGACAAGCTCAACCGCAATCGAATATCCCCGGCCGTAAAACAGCCCTCGCCACCCTGGGTGGCGGCTGCTTCTGGTGTTTAGAGCCTGTTTTCGCAGATCTTCAGGGCGTGCTGGATGTCACCGCTGGCTATGCCGGTGGAAAGACGGCCCAACCCACTTACCAGATGGTGTGCACCGGTACAACCGGTCACGCCGAAGTCGTCCAGGTCGTCTTCGACCCGCAGGTGATCTCTTACGAGGATATCCTGCGTGTCTTCTTCACTATCCACGACCCGACAACGTTGAACCGCCAAGGGGCAGACGTCGGCACCCAGTACCGTTCGGTGATCTTTTATCACGACGAGGCTCAAAGACAGTCCGCCGAAAACGTGATCCAGGAGATCGTGGCGCAAGGGATTTGGGGAAAACCCATCGTAACGGAAGTGACGCCCTTCGAGGCGTTCTACCGGGCCGAAGAATACCACCAGGAATATTACAGGAAAAATCCGAACCAGGGCTATTGCCGGGTCGTGATCGCCCCTAAAGTAGCCAAGTTTCGTAAAATGTACCACGAGCGACTAAAAATTTGATAATTTTTCGTTTCGATCCAGCCACCAGCCGGCTGATCCAGCAGCACGGCAGCCAGAAAGCCAGCGCCACGCCGGTCGCCCTCACAAAAGCGCCGGCCCTGATCCACTGCATCTATCTTGAATCCGGGGGCGTCCTTGGCTTGCACCCGGCAACCAGCAACCAGCTTTTTCTGGTCGTTCAAGGCCAGGGGCGGGTGAGATCCGAAGATTCCCAGGAGACAACGGTCCATACCGGGCAGGCAGTCTTCTGGCAAGCCGGCGAGCTGCACGAAACCCGCTGCGAAAAGGATATGGTCGCGCTTGTGATCGAGGCCGAAGACCTGCAGCCATCCATGGCGCTGCCAATCATCAAAGTGAAAGGACCTTGACTTTGAACTCACATGCAGCCTGGCGGCTGGAACTTGCCACAGAGATCGGAAACCGGGTCAGGAAGATTGACGGAATCCGGTCGATCGTCGTAGGAGGTTCGGTCGCTCGCGGTTACGCCGACGACTATTCCGACCTGGAGATCCCCATTTTTTGGGAGAAATATCCCAGCGACTCATCCCGCCGCGCCATTCTCAAGACCCTTCAGGCGGATTATTTCCTGCCTTACAACGGCCCCTCCATGGAAGACCACCTGGTAATCCATGGCTTTCAGGTTGATTTTTGGCACAATACCGTCAGTTATGAAGACATGGTGATCGAGGACGTGGTTGAACAATTCGACACCGACCTGGGAAAAAGCAATTTTATGGATACGATCCGCTACTGCATCCCCCTTTGCGGCGAAGAAATCATCCAGGGTTGGAAAGAGCGCGCCCAGGTCTACCCAGAACCGTTGGTTTTAAAGAATCTGGATGAAAACCTGGACCGCCTGATTTACGAGCAGCTCACTTTGCACGCAAAAAGGGGAAATTTGACGGTATTCTACAGCCTGATCAGTGACTTGCAGAAGCGAATCTTTCTTTTACTGCTGGCACTCAACCGGGAATACTTTCCAACGTACAAATGGATGTACGCTTACCTGGAAAAAATTCGCCTGAAACCGGTAGATACCGTGGCCCGGATGAAGGCCGCCTACAGTGCGCCGTTGGAGACCGCCATTCAGGACAGCCAAAAGCTGGTCGCTGAAACCCTTTCGCTGGTCAAAAAATCTTTCCCAAAACTGGAATCCGATCAGCCTCTCAAGCGAGTGATGGCCGCACGCGCCATTTTTGAAAAGCCGGTCCACCTGTTTTAAGGTTTGCGTCGCACGATTGGCAGCCAAAATACGCCGCATAAGTATTGATCTCCTGGCAATGTTGGCATGATGAAATGGGAAAGGCAATGAGGACAATTCGCTTTCCGGCATTCTCATCTTTCATTTTACAAGACCAGTTGGGTATAATTTACGGAGCAGGCAGGCGCGTGCCTGCCGGATCGGAAGACTCAATCCGGAAAGCGGATATAAGCACATTGCTCCAGGAGGATAACAATTTGAACCGCTTTGAAACCCAAAAACCTGAGGAGACTCATTCCTTACTCGAGGAGAAATTTCTCCAAACCCGTACGATCCTGATCTTTGGTGAAATTAACCAAAAGATGGCTCAAAAGGTGGCTGAACAGCTCTTACTTCTTTCGTCGATCTCGGACGACGACATCAAGATCGTGATCAACTCCCAGGGGGGCCATGTCGAATTTGGCGATACCATTTTTGATTTGATCCGCTTCGTCAAACCCAAGATCAAGATTATCGGCACCGGCTGGGTCGCCAGCGCGGGGGCATTGATCTTTTCAGCCCCGCCGGTTGAACAGCGCTTCTCTCTTGCCAACACTCGCTTCTTACTTCACCAGCCTTTAGGGGGCATCATGGGCAGCGCAGCGGACATGGCGATCGAAGCGGAGGAGATCGTCAAAATGCGGCGGCGGTTGAACGAGATTTTCGCCAAACAGACCGGTCAGCCTTTGGAGAAAGTTGAAAAAGATACCGATCGAAACTTCTGGATGAGCGCCGAACAGGCCCAAGAATATGGCCTGGTGGGTAAAATCATCCAATCGATCGGCGAAGTCTAGAGCACGCCAATTAAGACCGGCGCGGTTTAAATCAGCCCTAATTCGCGACCGCGTAATGCCGCCTGGGTGCGGTCGCGAACGCCGATCTTTTGCAATACCATGGGTTCGAGCAGGGGGATGCAGGCGTGCAAATTCGGCCTGAATCGGATTTCGAGAAACCAACCTCGCGGCAAGGTAAAATAATGAGGACCTGACATGCAGACCGACAACTCTCGCATCCCGGAAGTTCTGTGCCACTATTACGAAAACGCCTGCGGCCCGTTCCTCAGCCTGACGGCGCTGGAGCCTGGCCAGAGCGAGCAGATTTTGCAGGGAATCCGCCTGGCAGGCAACCGTTTTGCCAGCCGCCGCGCCGAAGACTACCTGCAGGTCCGGCGCGGCCTGGAAGAACAAATCCGCCGCATGTTTGCCGCCCTCGGCGGGCAGCCGGAGCGCGGCCGCCCGCATTACCTGATCCTGGGGCAGTGCGATTGGGCTCGCTCCTGGTACGTACAGGGCTGTGAGATCCAGATCCTACTCGCCACAGTGAACCCGGCGACAGTCAGCTTCACTTACGGCAATTCGTTCCCGGCGATGCGCTACCAGGACGGAAAACCGTACCGCGGAAAGGTGTACACAATGTCCGAAATCCCCGGCCTGATCGAGCAGTTTGGCCTGCCCCAGGTTTGGAACCCGCGAGGGGAATTCGGCCCGGAGCGTTATATCGAAGCCCAGCTTTGGGCGGATGATCCCGTACAAGAATACTTGCGGATTGAGCTTTCTTGAATATGAAGTCTTTGCCCTGGGTCGTAACCCTGACAGCCGGGCTGGTCCTGGCAAACCTGTGCGCGGCCTGCCGCGCAGAATATACAGTCTCCCCATCCGGCGAGATTGTCAGCCAGGAGAGCACCCGCACACCTAAACCGGCTTTGTTTACCAGCAGCCCGCAGGACAGCGCCACACCGCCGCTCACATTCTTGCCATTCGTCGGTCGGGCGCCATGCCAAACGGACACCGCTCTGCTGACCATCGCTGCGCCCCCGGACCCCCTGCTACCAGGCGACACAGTGACTGTGACCCTTACCTTGAAAAACAACGGCTGCGCCATGTTGGGGCTGCCGCTCTACCGGTTGAATATCCAATCCGGTGGGAATGCAAACGCCCTGGAGCCGCTGGATCCCGAACCTTTGATGCATTCCCTGGCCGTTCAACCCGGGCAGAGCGACTCAGCCCAATTCAGCCTGCAGGGCGCTAACCCGGGCCAGGCGGCGCTCAGCGCTTCGGCCAGCTATGAAGTCCACCTCGGCTACCCGGGCCCGGCTTATTGGGGTTACGCAAGCAGCGCCGAGTTGACGCTTACCGTCAGCCCGCCCTGAAGTTACCTGCGTTCAAGATTCGAGTTGGGATCAATACGGGCGGTGAGCAGCTCGCTTTGTTCCGCTTCGGGTTGGCGAAACTCTCGGGTTTCGAGATCGCCGCTTTCGGCATGATAGATGGCCGCAACAATCACATTCTTATCGGTATCACATCCCCCGGTAATGGAATAGCGCACGTGTACTGTGCGCTTCCGCTTGCTCGCACACGGTTTGCCATATCGTTTACCTTGCATCTATCCTTAACATATCTGTTAAGAAGGACGACTGTTAATAATAATATAATAAATTTATCGATATTGTTTAGACAGCATGAAATGGGTTTTCGGGCGAATCAAAACCAGATAGATACTAGATCAAAGCCCAGACGAAAACGCGAGTTTAATAAACCACTCGCGCTCCTGGGATAAGGGGAGGGGTTAAACCGCATGAGCACAGCAAGAAGGAGGAGCACCAGCGGAAGCAATTTCACTCCGATGCTCCTGATCCTCTGCCCGCTGCTCGGTGCGTCAGGCTGCAGCCCGGCAGCGCCTCCTGCTCCAACACTCACTCCTGTCATTATGCAACTTCTGTGGACACCTAATAGTGGTCCTTCCCTCTGATCTTGGCGTCTTCGCCTAATGGCAATCCCAAGAGTGGACCATGTATATTAACAATTTGGAAGAAATTTACAAATGAAAATGCATTTAGGTATTATCCAGAAGCTTACGTTGATATTTGTTCTTTTTGCTGCCGTACTGCTGGTCAGCCTGGGAGTACCGGCTTACATCAATGGCCGGTCTTCCCTGTTAGCCGCCACCACAACCGGTCTGATTTCGACAGCCATCGAGAAGCAGGCTGCCCTGGAGACCTGGGTTAATGAACAACAGAACGGCGTCAGCGTACTGGCAAAAGCTACTCATTTAGTTGAGGAATTAACCCTATTAAAGTCTGCCCAACCAGGATCGCCGGAAGCCCAGGCTGCCCACGATCAACTGGTACGCGAAATGATCCCCTACGCCGGCCAGGGGCGGGAGTACCTGGATCTGATGTTCCTCGAACCCGGTACCGGGAAGGTCCTGGTATCCACGGATCCGTCCGAAGAAGGAAAGTTCCACGAAGACCGTCCCTACTTCATCCATGGCCAGGCCGGTCCTTATGTGCAGAATTTTTATTTCTCGGTCACGCTGCAGGCTCCAGCCATGACGGCCTCCGCGCCCATCCGGGGACCGGATGAGCGGCTGCTGGGAGTGTTGGCTGGGCGCTTGAACCTGGAGCAAATGAACGCCATCATCAGCCGGCGAAATGGGCTGGACCAGACCGAGGATGCTTACCTAGTAAACACCTCGAGCTTGTTCGTGAGCCAGCCGCGCTTCGTCACCGACCCGGCCGTGCTCCAGCGCGGCGTCCACACGGAAGCCATCCAACGCTGCCTACAACGGGAGAGCGGTGAGATTGAACAACTAGACTATCGCAACACCCCTGTTATATCGGTTTACCGCTGGATGCCTGATCGAGAGCTCTGTCTAGTGGTAGAGATGGACCAGGCCGAGGCCTTCGCCCCTACCAATGCTTTTGGCCGGACGATCCTGTTGATCGGCTTTTTGACCTTGCTGGCTGCTGCAGGACTGGCCTATTGGCTGGCGCAAACCATCAGCCAGCCGGTGCGACAGTTGCTGCGTGGGACCGAAGAGATCGTGCAGGGCAACCTGGAGTACCGTATCCGGGTCAATTCAGTCGATGAGTTAGGCGCGCTGGGTGCTGCGTTCAACCGCATGGCGGCTGCCATTGCAGAGAAAGAAGCCCAATTACGAAATTGGGCCGCTGAATTGGAGCAGCGCGTCAAAGATCGAACGGACGAACTGCGCCTGGCTAACGTCTACAACCGCAGTCTGCTCGAAGCCAGCCTGGATCCCCTGGTGACGATCAACGTCGAAGGCAAGATCACCGATGCAAACGCTGCCGCCGAAAAAGTAACTGGCTGTTCCCGCAAAGAGCTGGTCGGCGCCGACTTCTCCGACTACTTCACCGAGCCTAAACGTGCGCGGGCAGGCTATCAGCAGGTCTTCTCAGAGGGCTCGGTCCAGGATTATGCCCTGGAGGTTCGCCGCAAGGATGGTCATCTCACCCCGGTGCTGTACAACGCCGCGCTCTACCGGGATGAGGCTGGCGAAGTCATTGGCGTGTTCGCCGCCGCACGTGACATCACCGAACGCAAGCGTGCTGAAGAAGCCTTGCGCCTGGCTAACGTCTACAACCGCAGTCTGCTCGAAGCCAGCCTGGATCCCCTGGTGACGATCAACGTCGAAGGCAAGATCACCGATGCAAACGCTGCCGCCGAAAAAGTAACTGGCTGTTCCCGCAAAGAGCTGGTCGGCGCCGACTTCTCCGACTACTTCAGCGAGCCTCAACGTGCGCGGACAGGCTATCAGCAGGTCTTCTCAGAGGGCTCGGTCCAGGATTATGCCCTGGAGGTTCGCCACAAGGATGGGCATCTCACCCCGGTGCTGTACAACGCCGCGGTCTACCAGGATGAGGCCAGCAGAGTCATTGGCGTGTTCGCTGCCGCACGTGACATCAGCGAGCGCAAGGCCGCAGAGAAAATCCTGCTACAGAGGACAGAAGAGCTCAGGCGTTCCAATACGGAGCTCGAGCGTTTTGCATACGTAGCTTCTCACGACCTGCAAGAGCCATTGCGCATGGTGATCAGTTATTTACAGTTGTTGGAACGCCGTTACAAAGATAAACTGGATGGAGACGCCCTCGATTTCATCAATTACGCCGTGGATGGTTCAAACCGGATGAAAACGCTGATCAACGACCTGCTGGCTTACTCGCGGGTTGGCACGCGTGGCAATGAATTTATCCTAACGGAGTGCGAAGAGGTTCTCGAGCGGGCTTTGAGCAATCTGCAGGTCTCCATTGAAGAAAGCCAGGCCAGGTTCACTCACGATCCGCTGCCAAAGGTGACGGCAGACGGCGTGCAACTGGAGCAGTTGTTCCAGAACCTGATTGGGAACGCCATCAAGTTCCACAGTAAGAGACTTCCAAAGATCCATCTCTGTGCGGAGAGGCAGGGCAAGTATTGGGTATTTAAGCTCAGCGACAATGGCATCGGCATCGACCCTCAATATTTTGAGCGTATCTTCATCATTTTTCAGCGCTTGCACAACCGTGAAGAATACCCTGGCACCGGCATCGGGTTGGCGATCAGCAAGCGCATCGTGGAGCGGCATGGCGGCCGGATCTGGGTCGAATTCAGCCGGACAGGGGTCAAGCTTTTATTTCACTATCCCTGCAGTTGGAGAAGAACGATGATGACGGCAATAAATCCAGGCAAGCCGGTCGAAATCTTATTAGTGGAGGATAACCCTGGAGATGTGCGCCTGACACGGGAAGCATTGAAAGAGGGTAAAGTCCTCAATAGCATGCACGTAGCCGGGGACGGGGTGGAAGCTTTGATGTTCCTGAAACACGAAGGTCCCTATGCCAGCGCGCCTTACCCGGATATCATCTTGCTCGACCTCAACCTGCCCAGGATGGACGGCCGCGAGCTGTTAGCCATCGTTAAATCGGACCCAGACCTGCGGCGCATCCCGGTGGTCATCCTGACCACTTCCAGGGCCGATGAAGACATTATTAAGTCTTATGACCTGCACGCCAATTGTTATATTACGAAACCGGTCGACCTGGAACAATTCATCCATGTGGTCAAGTCCGTGGAAGAGTTTTGGTTCACCATTGTCAAGCTTCCTCCATATGGGAGCGTTGGAAATGAATGACCCATTTTTAATCCTCCTGGTTGAAGATAATCCCGCAGACGTGCGCCTGACCCGGGAAGCGCTTGCGGATGGGAAAGTGCGCCATGAGCTGCAGGTGGTCGAGGATGGAATGCAGGCGATGGCTTATCTGCGCCGCGAACAGCCCTATTCCCGGTCGGCTCGCCCAGATTTGATCCTGCTCGATCTCAACCTGCCCCGCAAAGACGGGCGTGAAGTCCTGGCGGAGATCAAAGCCGACCCCGACTTAACCGGCATCCCGGTCATCATCCTGACGATATCGCAAGCTGAGGAGGATATTATCAAATCCTACAATCTATATGCCAACGGTTATATCGTTAAGCCCGTAGACCTTGTCCAATTCTTCGATGTGATCAAACACATCAAGGAATTTTGGCTCGAAATTGTGATGCTGCCCCCGAAAGGGAAAAAGCAAGGGGTTTGAAACCAGGGAAACCAGATCTTGAACGCTGAGCTCAAACGCATTTTATTGATCGAAGATAACCCGGCGGATGCGCGGCTGGTATTGGAAATACTGGCCGAAGACAACGCGCATGAGTTTGAGCTGCAGCTTACCGACCGGATGAGCACGGGTCTGAATCTTCTCAGGCAGGAGAGCTTTGAAGCGGTCCTACTGGACCTTTCATTGCCGGATAGCCGGGACCTGGACACCGTCAAGCGGGTGTGCCTGGCGGTTCCGCACCTCCCCATCCTGGTACTGACGGGATTGAGAGATGAGGTGCTTGCCGTTCAAGCCGTGCATACCGGCGCGCAGGATTACTTGATCAAGGGGCAGGTCGAGGGTCATGCCCTGGCACGCGCCATCCGCTATGCCATCGAACGCAAACATACGGAAGAGCGCTTAATTTATCTGGCGACCCATGATGGCTTAACCAACCTCCCTAACCGCCAGTTATTCTTCGAGCGCCTGGAGCACGCCGTGGAGCTTTCCCGGCGCAACGGTTTCAAGAACGGTAACAAAAGCAAGCTGGCTGTGCTGCTTCTCGACCTGGAGAATTTTAAATCGATCAATGACAGCCTGGGCCATCCGGTTGGCGATCGATTATTACAGGCAGTCGCCAGCCGTTTACAGAATCTCGTGCGCAAATCGGATACGGTTGCCCGCATGGGAGGCGATGAATTTACTTTGATCTTTGAAAATTTGTCCGGCGAGCGAGATGCAAGTATCCTCGGCAGGAAAATACTCGATCTGTTTTTTCAGCCATTCGAGCTGGATGGTCATAACCTGCAAATCACAGCCAGTATAGGCATCAGCCTGTACCCGGATGATGGAGAAGATGCAGAAACCTTGATCAAAAATGCCGATATTGCTATGTACCACGCTAAAGAAAAAGGAAATTGCTTCAAGAATTACTCGAGCGAGAGGATCGGGCAGAATGGACAAAAATAAAACCGTCCAGATCCTTCTGATAGAAGATAACCCGGGCGACGCACGGCTGGTAAAAGAAGCGCTGCGCGAGGAAACCTCGTTAGCTTTCAACCTGCTCTGGGTCGACCGCCTCTCCAAAGGACTTGAGGTTCTCGGCCAGGTAAATATCGATGCAGTCCTCTTGGATCTCAGCTTACCCGACAGCAGCGGCCTGGCGACATTAGAAAAGGTTAGGGCAAATGCGCCGCGTGCCCCGATCATCTTGTTAACGGGCACGGACGACCAGGCCCTGGCAGCCAGGATGGTCCATGAAGGGGCGCAGGACTACTTGATCAAAGGGCAGGTGGATCACTGCTTGCTGGTTAGATCCATCCGCTATGCGATTGAACGCGGGCGGCTGGTGGGGGTCTTGCAGGAAAAAGAAGCCCGCTTCCGCCGCCTGGCTGAGAACGCCCCGGACATGATTTTTCGTTACGAGTATGTGCCGCGTCCCGGCTTCACCTATGTCAACCCGGCTTGCACCGCGATCACGGGCTATACCCCGGAAGAGTATTACGCCGATCCTGATCTTGATTTCAAGATCATCTATCCGGACGACCGCCAATTGCTGGTGACCGTCGCACACAATAATGTAGCTTCGGTGGCACCCGTAATCCTTCGATGGGTGCATAAAGATGGATCGCTGGTCTGGACGGAACATCGCAACGTGCCAGTCTTTGATGAGGCGGGGAATCTGGTTGCCCTGGAAGGCACCGTTCGCGACATCACCGAGCGCAAGCGGGCGGAAAAGGCAGTGGAAAACAGCGAAAAGCGCTTCCGCGCCTTGATCGAGAACGGGCTGGACAACATATCCCTGGTAGACGCCGGCGGCGTCTTGCTGTGGGAGAGCCCGGCCACCACCCGCACTCTGGGCTACGCGCAGAACCAGTTCATCGGTCAAAACACCTTCGAACTCATGCACCCGGATGACTTAGATCGAATCCAGAAGCTGTTGGCCAGCCTCCTGCGAGAGCCCGGCAGCCGCAAGCACGGTTCTTTCCGCATGCGGCGTAGCGACGGCGCATGGCGTTGGATGGAGGGCCTGGCCACCAACCTGCTGGACGAACCGAGCGTCAAAGCCATTGTCATCAATTATCGCGATATCACCGAGCGCAAGCAGGCGGAAGAGGAAATCCGCCGCCAGGTAGCCGAGCTGGAAGCGGTGAACCGCGTCTCCACCGCCATGCGCGCTGCGCAAAGCCTCGATGAGCTGCTCCCACGTTTGATTGATGAAACGCTGGCAGTAATGAATACAGATTCTGGGATGATCTTGTTATATGATCCAGCCAGCAACCTGCTTCACCAGGGGATCAAACGAGGTGTGTGTACTCAATTGCACGAAGTGCCTATGAAACCTTCAGAAGGAATTGGCGGCACTGTCTTTGCGACCGGGGAACCATATTTTACCCACGAATTCGGTAGAGATCCTCTACTACTTGAAACCGCGCGCCAATCGGTCCCCAATGGGTGGGGAGGGGTGTGCGTCCCCATTCTCACCGCGAACGAGACGATTGGGGTCTTTTTTGTTTCTGTGCATCTGCCTCGCACCCTGCTGCCTGAGGAAGCCCACTTGCTACAGACAATAGCTGAAATCGCCGGGAACGCCATCCACCGCACCCGGTTGAACGAGCAAACCATCACCAGTCTGTCACACCTCACCGCTCTGCGGTCGATCGATATGGCTATCAGCAGCGGTCAAGGCCGCGATTTCACCCTTGACGTCATCCTCGACCAGGTGATAAAGCAGCTTGGCGTGGATGCCGCAGACATATTACTACTTGATTTACATTCAACTTGCCTCCAATTCGCGGCGGGGCTCGGTTTTCGAAACCCAGATTTCGAGCGAGCGCAGTTAAAGATTGGTCAGGGCTATGCGGGTCGCGCGGTGCAGGATCGGGCTTTGGTTCATGTGGCAAATGATGCAAAATTCGGGATGCCTCGCGAGGTACTGTTTGCTGGTGAGGGGTTTGTCACTTACTACGGCGTACCTCTGTTCGCCAAGAACGACGCCAAAGGCGTTTTGGAAATTTTCCACCGCACGCCGCTGATCCCAGACCACGAATGGCTGAGCTTCCTGGAGGCGTTAGCCGGGCAGGCAGCCATCGCTATCGATAACGCTGAATTGTTCGAGGATCTCCAACGGTCGAATGCCGAATTATCCCTGGCTTATGACGCAACGATCGAGGGCTGGTCCAGAGCGCTGGATCTGCGGGATAAGGAGACCGAAGGTCATTCTCGGCGCGTCACCGACACCACCCTTTCCCTGGCTCGTCGGTTGGGATTCGACGAGGAAAGAATAATCTATATCCGGTGGGGTGCATTACTTCATGACATCGGGAAAATGGGTATCCCCGAGCGGATCCTGCTGAAACCGGGTCCCTAGATGCCGAAGAATGGGAGATCATGCGCAAACACCCCGTCTACGCCCACGGAATGCTCGTTCCAATTGCCTATCTACGCCCCGCGCTGGATATTCCTTACTGCCACCATGAAAAGTGGGATGGGAGCGGTTATCCGCGCGGGCCTGAAAGGCGAGGAAATCCCGATCGAAGCGCGCTTGTTTGCCGTTGCCGACGTTTGGGATGCGCTCACCTCCAAACGTCCATACCGCAAGGCCTGGACAAAGGAACAAGCGATCCAATATATTCAAGACCAGGCAGGTGAACATTTCGATCCAACCATTGTGAGCATATTTCTAAGAGAACTGGCCAGGACAAAGGAATGGATGAGGATCGCCACTCCCGCTTAAATCGGTCCCGAGCCCCACTGACGGCTATCAGCGCCTGACCAAGCCTTACACTCAGGAGCTGCTGGTCCACTGCTACCGCATCCTGGCTCCCTGGAAGACGCCGAGGACGCCTTGCAGGAGGGCCTGCTGCGTGCCTGGCGGTCTGCGCATCCCTGAATCGGCTATCGAGCGGGCGGCCCTGGTGAGCACCGTGCCGCTGAATAACCGGGGCGCGGCGGACCGGGACGATAAATGCCCCTTGAATCTGGTCAATCGCTTACTGGTGAAGTTTCCCCCTCTCCGGCGGCGGTTCGCAGCCGGCCTGGCAGTGTGTCCAGCAAGTCCCGGTAGAGATTTCGATCCCCGTCGACGCCGGCCAATTCCAGGGCCAGGAGAACCGCCCCAACGACCGGCTCATGGCGCAGCTTGACGATGCGGGCCTGAGGCGCTTCTATGTGGACGGAACGGGTCACCGTATCGGTCAGCAGGCTGCCAACCCCTTTGAAGACGCTACCCCCCAGGATCACTTCCACATCCTCCTCTTGGAGAGCCAGGCGCCGGATCAAGGCTCGCGCCGCGATCGCAACTTCTTCGCCCATGCGGATTACCAGCTCCCGGGAGGCCGGGTCGCCGGCTTCGGCAGCCTCGAATAAAAGCGGCACCAGGTCGAGCACCTGCCGGTGCGGAATCTCATCATGATACAGGCGCGAAAGCAGGGTTTCCACGGAAGCGGCGCCCAGGGCCCCCAGGACCCTCTCGGTCAACAGGGTAGGCTGGCCGCGGCCATCCCAGGCGCGCATCACCAGGCGGATCATCTCCTCGCTGAGCGCCGATCCGCCGCCCCAATCGCCGGAGATCGGGCCCAGGCCCGGGAAAATGATCTCGCGCCCGTCCGGAGCCCGCCCGGCAGCGTTGAAACCTGTGCCGCAAATGACCACGACCCCCCAGGAACGCGTCAAGCCGGCCCGCAGGGCTGCCAGGGTGTCGTTTTTAACGATCACCCTTTGAGCCAGCCCCAGGCGTTCCATCGCCTCCTGCAGCATGGCGTAATCTTCGGGCAGGTCGGCTCCCGCCAGGCAGAAACACCCCAGCTCAATCTCGCTGGCGGACAGCCCGGCTGCCTCAAGCGCCATCCGCACTGCACGCCCAATCTCCCTGACGGCTGGCGCCAATCCCTGGGATTGGTGATTCCCAAAGCCGGCCTGGCCAAAACCAACCACCTTACCGGTTCGGGCGGCGACAAGCGCGTGGGTTTTACTGGCGCCAGCATCTACACCAAAGACGTAGCCCATAACTCATCTCCCGCGGGCATCACCAGTCGAGGAAAAACGAAGCGGGCAGATAATTCCGGTGCGCCTTTAAAAGCGCATCCAGCAATCCCTGGGCGGCCTCAAATGAGGGCACCAGGGGGTGGGCCAGCAGGGCTTGCAGCGCCTTCTGGCGGTCGCCATGAGCGCCTGCTTCCGCAGTGAGCTCCTCATAGGCTTTGACCGCCTGCACCAGCCCGCCAATCTCAGGCGGCATCCTCCCGGCTGGCAGCGGCCTGGCGCCGCCCGCCCCTACCCGGCAAGGCACCTCAACGACCACATCCTCTGGCAGGTCTGGGATGGCGCCCTGGTTGCGGGTGTTCACGATGTGCACTTCGCCTTTGTCATTTGCGATGGCCGAGATCAACGATACAGCCACCTTGGAATAATAGGCGCCGCCGCGTTGCTCCAACAGCGCTGGTTTTTCCTTCAGGCCCGGATCCTGGTACATCTCGAGCAGGCGGCTCTCGATCTCGCGCACTTCTTCCCCGCGCGTCCGGCTGGCCCTGCGCTGCTTATTCAAAATCTGGTCGTGATGGTAATAATAGTTGAGGTAGCCGCACGGGATCTTACCCAGCGCCTCCAAGACCGGGGCGGAGAAATCCCAATCATCTGCGCCAGCTCCGCTCGCACCGCGCTGGCGAGCTTCCTCCAGCTCGCGAGCAAAGACTTCCGACCAAATATTCTGTCCATCCAGGCTGGCGCCGCGAATCCAATTCAAGTGGTTCAACCCGACCCAATCCAGTTGCAGGCTGCGGCGGTCGACCCCCAGCATTTCGGAAATTCGCATCTCAGCGCCAATCGGCAGGTTGCACAGGCCAATCGTCCTGACCTGGGCAAAGCGCTGCAGCGCTTCCGTGATCAGCCCGGCCGGGTTGGTGAAGTTGAGGAAAAACGCTCCCGGAGCCAGATCGGCGATATCAGCGGCAATGGAAAGAGCGACCGGTATGGTGCGCAGCGCTTTAGCAAAGCCGCCCGGACCAGTCGTCTCTTGCCCGATCACGCCAAACTGCGGCGGGATCTTCTCATCCAGGATGCGGGCAGCCATGCCGCCCACCCGGATCTGGCTGATGACAAAATCAGCCCCCTGGATGGCTGCGCTTCGCTCCGTAGTTGTCTCCAGGCGGATCGGGCAGCCGGAGGCCTGGACCATTCGCCGGGCGAGCCCGCCGACGATCTCCAGCCGGCGCGGGTCGATATCCATCAAAGCGATCTCCCCTACCGGGAGCTCCGCCCAGGATTCAATAAACCCCTCGATGAGCTCGGGGGTGTAGCTGCTGCCCCCCCCGATCACACAAATTTTCAATGGGCGATCTATCATCGGGTCATCCTTTGCTTGATGTTATGAAAAAAATTGCGGCAGGTAAGGTCGCTCGTTTTCCAAAACGCGCTCGAAAAACGCGCTGGCTTTCGGGTAGCTGCCGACCAGCGGGTTGGCAACCAGGGCTTCGATGGCGACCTCCCGGTCGCCGCAGACAGCGGCCTGCACCGCCAGCTCTTCGTAGGTCTTGACCGCCTGGACCAGGCCGCGCACATTCAGCGGCAGCGGTCCGACCGGGACCGGCTCGGCCCGCTGGCGGCCGATGCGGGCCGGGATCTCCACGCAAACCGAGTCCGGCAGGTCCGGGATGGCGCCGTCGTTGCGCAAATCCACCACCACTTCATCGCCGCGGTCTTCCACGATCGAGTGGATCACCTGCAACACCGGCAGGTAGTAGCGCGCTCCCCCTTTCAATTCGAGGATATCCCGAGCTTCCTGTGTGTAGCCGGCCGAAGCGTAAATCTCGCCCAGGCGCTTTTCAGCGATCATATCCGCTTCGCCTTTCACCCGCAGGTCCAGGCGTTCCTCCTCGAAAACGGCCTCGCGGTAGTTGAAATAGCGCACGTACCAGCCGGGGATCATGCCCAGGTTGCGCAGCCAATCCGGCTCGATGAGCGAGTCGACTGCGCCGGTCTGGTAGAGCGGCGAATCTCGATCGAGAGTCTGAGCCAGCAGCGGCTGCAGCATTTCTTCGCCGTCCACAATTGCCGCCCGCACCCAGCTCAGGTGGTTCAAGCCGAACGAATCCAGTCGCAGCCTGGCGGGCGCTACCCCAAAGGCCTCCGCCAGCGCATAAGTCGTATTGATGGGGATATTACAGAATCCCAGGGCGCGCATCGTGCTGTGCTTGAGCACGGCTTCGGTAACGATCCCGGCCGGGTTGCTGAGGTTGAGCAGCCAGGCATGCGGGGCCAGCTTCTCCGCCAGGCGGGCATATTCCAGGATGACAGGCACGGTGCGCAAGGCGCACACGAAGCCGCCCGCGCCGGTGGTCTCGTTGCCCAACATGCCGAGCGCCATGGGCAGGCGTTCATCCCGGACGCGGGCTGCCAACCCGCCCACGCGCACTTGCAGCAGGATGAAATCGGCCCCAGTGAACGCCTGTTCCAGGTCCCCGGCGAGGGTCACTTTTGTCGCCAGGCCCGAGCCCTCCAGCAAACGCTGGCACAGCGCGGCGATAAATCCCAGCTTGTCCCGGTTCGGATCGAAAAGTACCACCTGTTCCACATCCAACTGGTCGCGCAAATCAACCAGGTTAGCGAACAGCTCCGGCGTATAGCTGCTGCCCCCGCCGACGACGGTTATCTTCAAGCCCATGCAGACCTCCTGTGAAAAAGATAGATTATGCCTTGAATGCGCCGGTGGTCAGACCGCGCAAGAACTGGCGCTGCATGAGCAGGACCAGCAGGATGACAGGCAAAGTCGCCAACACAGAGGCTGCCATCTGGCTGCCCCAAACCACCATCCCCTGGCGCAACTGCATGTTGGCAATACCGATCGTCAGCGTATACATCTCCTCCTTGCGGATCACGACCAGCGGCCACAGGTAATCGTTCCAAACAAAGAGGAAGCGGAAGACCGCCAGCGTGCCGATCGCCGGGCGGCTGAGCGGCAGAACCACCTGCCAGAAGCGGCGAAAAGCCCCGGCCCCATCCACCCGGGCGGCGTCCAGAAGCTCGTTGGGGATGGTCTCCATGTATTGTTTCAACAGGAAAATCCCATAGGCGTCAACCACCCCGGGCAAGATCAGGGCCTGGTAGGTGTTGATCATCTTCAACTTGGAGAACAGCCAGAACGTGGGGATGAGGGTGGAGTAGATCGGCAGCATCATGGTCATGATCATCAGCCAGAAGAGGACAGTCTTGCCGCGAAAATTGAACTTGGCGAAAGCGTAGGCGGTGAGCGCGTCGGTGAACAGGATCAGGACCAGGCTGATGACCGTTATGATCGTGGTGTTCTTAAGGTAGTCCGGGAAGTTTATCTGCAATGTTACGTCTTTAAACTGGTAGCCGCCCAACAAGCGCTGGTATTGTTCCAGAGTGGGAGCTGCTGGGAAGATCGACTTGGTGAAAATTTCGGCGTCGGGCTTGAACGACATGCCGACCATCCAAACGTATGGAAATAAATACAGGATAGCAATGAGGATTAGAAAACCGCTGAGCCCCCACATGATGATTTTGCGCCTGCGCTTCATTGGACTACCTCCAAAGATCGACTCGAATTTTTACGTCCCGGTCAATCCGCGTCGTACTGGACAAACCTGATATTCAGGTAACTGGAAACAAACATGATGAGCGAAAGGACGATCGCAATCGCAGAGGCATAGCCGAATTTATGGTAGCGGAATCCCGTTTCATACAGGTAAAGGGCAACGGTTTGCGTGTTGCGCAGCGGACCGCCGCTGGTAAGCAGTTGCGGCTCGGCGAACAGCCCCCACAGGTAGATCACACCCGTAACCAGGACGAACACCAGCGTAGGCCGCAGGAGCGGCAGGGTGATGTAACGAAATTCCGTCCAGCCGGTGGTCCCGTCGACTTTGCCGGCATCGTAGAGCTCTTCGGGAATCGAACGCAGGCCGGAGGTGATGATCAAGGCGTCCCAACCCAGGCCAGCCCAGACCAACATGAGGATCAAAGCCGGCAAAGCCAGCCTGGCATCCAGCAGCCAGTTTTGCGGCGGCATCTTCAGACCGGCCAACAACGTGTTGAAGAAGCCGAAATCACTGTTATAAAGCTGTTTCCAAACGTAGGTGATCACTACCACCGAGGTGACTGCCGGCAGGAAAAAGACGACCCGCAGGATGGAGGCCAGGCTGTCGTGTACCTTTTCCAATAAAACGGCAAGAGCTGTCGATAAAACCGTGCCGGTGATGGTGCAAACCACCGTGATGACCAGGCTCACTTTAAGCGAATTCCAAAAGCGGGCGTCGCCAATCAATTGTGTGAAATTATCCAGCCCGACGAAATGAATTTCGCTCAATCCGTTCCAATCGGCGATGCTCAAATAGAGCGAAAACACGATCGGGATCAACTGGAAAGCGATAAAACCCAGGTAGAAGGGGGAAATGAATAGATAAGGGGTTAATTTGCGCTTTCTGAGATCCCAGGCGGTCGTCCCGCGCAGGATTGAGGGAGTTTCAAGCGAAATATCTCGGGTCGCCATAATAGCGCCTCCTTATATGATGAATCTGTATTCATCCAAACGCGTGGTGCGCCACAAGCGCCCAACACTAAATAGAATGAGAGCGGCCCGGCCTGTTCAAACAGGCCGGGAACGCTCAATGCTATTGAATATTTCCGGCTGGCTATTGCAGCGGCGGCGCAGCGTTGACCGCCTCGTCCAACGCATCCTTCGCGGACGCCGCGCCGGTGGTCGTTTTCTGGATCGCCTCGCCGATCAGGTCGGCGACTTCCAGGGAAGGTAGCTGCATGGGCTGAGAGCGCAGCGACCAATCCGCTACCGAGCGGCCCAGCGGCAGGCCGAAGAAATCGTTGACCTCGTCGAATGCCGGATCGGGCCAGGAGGTCTTCAGGGAGGGCACTCCGGCGACGATCTGGAAGTATTTCACCTGGTTCTCGGGGGTCATGCTGTATTTGATGAATTCCCAGGCCAGGTCTGGCTGGGCGGCGTTGGTCGGGATGGACAGGCAGGCCCCGCCGGTGGCCGAATCGTACGGCCGGCCGGCTGCGCCCCAGGGATTGGCGGCGATAGCCCACTGCCCGGCCATTTCAGGAGCGCCGGAGGCCAGCTCGGTCGCAAACCAGGAACCGTGCATGATGCCCATCACATCGCCAGATTTCAGCACTACCATTGGATCGCCATCCACGTCGGTCGACCATAACTTGCCGACTTTGTATTTATTGGCGACATCCGAGTAAAGCTGCAAGGCCTGGACAGCAGTGTCATCGTTGTAGATGTACTCTGTGCCATCCGCGTTGATCAGGTCACCGCCCATGGGGGCTAAAAAGCTCTGGTACCAGCCATAGTAATCGCCCTGCTCGATGATTGTAGCCGGCTTGCCCGTTTCGCTGGTCACTTCCTGGGCCAGCTTAATATAATCATCGGTATTGGTGGGAAACTCGCTCATCCCAAGCTTGTCCATAGCAGCCTGGTAAATATCCTTGCGGTAGAACATCAGGTTGAAATCCAGGTCGAGCGGGACGCCGTACTGGACGCCCTGCCAGGCATACAGGTTCCAACCGCCTGGGACAAAGTCGGAGACGTTCAGCTCCGAAGTGGCCTTATCCAATGGGATGAGCGTGGAATTGCGGATCAGGTCTCCGGCCCACATGGGATCCAGGGTGACCACATCCGGGACGCCTTCCCCGGAAGCCAGGGTCGTCAGAACCATATCCTGGTAAGGATCATATTCGAATCGCTCAACATCGACCTTGACCCCCGGGTGGGCAGCTTCAAAATCGGGCACAATGGCGTCCAGCCAGTCGGCGGTCCAAACGAAGCCCCAAACCAGGAGCTTGGTTTCAGCTCCTGTTCCGGAGTCTGGCTCGACCGGCATCGGGGTCTCGCCCGAGGCGGGTGCTTGCGTCGCCGGCGCCGGTGTTGATGCAGGGCCACAGGCCACCAGGCCAAGCAGGAGGCTGACGACCAAAATAACAACCAACCATGCAGGTGTGCGCGAAGTTTTTATCATTATTCTTCTCCTTCCATCAGAATCAAATCGTTGGGTTGGAAAGCGTGGTTTTTTGCGGTATACCTTCAGGATTGGCTCACCTCCTTAGAAGAAAATCCGGGCTTTGGGCCCCTGAAACGATGCTCTGGCTGTGTCAAGAGGCCGGGCAGGCCGGCCCTTAAAGCGGCTTTTCAATGACAGCCGCACGAACTGCGCAAAACGATTTCCGTTGGAAGCAGGACCAGCGTTTCGGCTCGTCCGTGACGAATGAGATTCACAAGCTGGCGCACGGCTGCCCGGCCCACTTCTTCGGTTGGGGCGCGCACCGTGGTCAGGGGCGGGGACAGGTAAGGCGCCATAGGCTGGTCGTCGAACCCCACCACGGCGACCTCCTGCGGGACGCGCAGGCCGGCCTCCTGGAGCGCAGTCAGGACTCCCACGGCGGCTTCATCGTCGCCTGTAAAAACGGCGTCGAAGGGAGTCCCTGCCGCCAGCAATTTCTGGATGGATTCGCAGGCGATGTTGCGATCGAAATTTCCGGGTACCACCAGGGAAGCATCGACTTCCAAATTGTGGCTGGCAAGCGCTTCCCGGTATCCCAGCTCGCGCCAATGGGCGTCCTCATGCTCTTCAGGCCCGCTGAGGAACACGATCCGGCGGCGTGCGTGCGCCTGGATCAGGTGCGACACCAGCTTGAAGGAGGCGTCTTTGTTTTCAACGGTGACGCAGGGGATGTCCATCGCCGGCGGCGGGGTCTGGTGAATGAGGACCACCGGAAAACCCAGCTCGCAGGTCCGGCTCAGCTCGTCTTCGCTCAGGCTGCCGGCGAAGACCAGCAGCCCATCCGTATTGGATGGGCCAAGCGGAAAGGGGAAACGCTTGTGAATGCGCCGGGAAGTAGAAATTAACAGGTCGTAACCGGCCCCCCCGGTCTCTTCCTCGATCCCGCTGAGCAAAGGCGCGAAAAAGTCGGTGTGCATCTGGGTGATCAAGAGGCCCAGGGTGTTGGTGGTGTTGGTCGCCAGGCGGCGGGCGGCGGCGTGTGGGATGAATTGCAATTCCGCCATGGCGCTCTCCAGCCGTTGGGCAGCTTCATCCGAGACGGCGGTCGTCTGGTTGATGTAGCGGCTGACTGTCGCCACGGAAACCCCGGCCCGCTGGGCGACATCTCGGATCGTAACAGAATCAGGTCTGGACTTTGTCATCTGAGAAAAATGTAACCGGTTACAGTAACCGGTTACATTATAGCAAAGGCGACCGACCCTGTCAACAAATTGGCTCTTGAGGAATTGCTGAAATCGTATAGATCATTGTCCGCTGGGGAAGTCCAGGGGCTACGGTAAGTGAGTTCCCGAAAATGGGGGTGAGCGGTGAACCCGGCAGCTCAACGCCGTTGCGAGAGCAGTGCAGCCGCGCCTGCACACCAGCTACAGCCCGAGGACTTACATTCGGATAGAGGCGCACCCAGGTTCTCTTACCTTCTACAAGGGGGACATCGTTCGTCAGATTTTGGATGCCCTGGGTGACTTCCATCGCCTGTAAGGATAAGTCAAAAGGCGGCACAGGAGTACGGGTAGGCGTGGGGTTGGGATTGAAACGATTGGGGTGAAGTTCACCTCGATTTCGTTCAGTGCGTCCAGGGAATAAGAGACCCCCTCCCCTTGCGCGCCCCGGTTTCCTATTTTGATGAATCTTTGGAGATTGCGGCGTAGCCGAAACTCTCCATCATAATGCGTGGTGCGCCACAAGCGCCCGACACTTTTACATCGGCGCCATCACGGTGTAAATTAATCCGATTATCATCTGTAATATTTGGTTTGAAATTAGCATTTAAGTCTGAAACGCTATCTTTGGACTTATTCAATCACCTTCAGGAACATATTAACTACGTGCGGATCAAAATGCTTTCCAGATTGTTCCTGCAGATAATCCAAGGCTTTCTCTTTTGTCCAGGCAGGCCGGTAGCGTCGGTCGCTGGTGATGGCATCCCAAACATCCACAACCGCGAAGATGCGCGCCGATAAGGGAATTTCTTCTCCCTGCAGCCCGCGCGGATATCCGCTTCCATCCCATTTTTCATGATGGCAGTAAGGAATATCAATTGCTGCGGATCTCAGATAGCGAATGGGCAACAGCAGCTCGTACGCAAAGCCCGGGTGTTTTTTCATGATCTCCCATTCAATTTCGGAGAGTGCCTCGGATTTTAGCAGGATATGGTCTGGAACACCCAATTTACCGATATCGTGCAACAACGCGCCACGGCGGATATGAACCAACTCATCATTTGGAAACCCAATCTGACGGGCTAATTTCACTGTCAAGTCTGTAACTCTCTGAGTGTGACCTTCCGTTTCTTTGTCACGCAAGTCAAGTGCGCGCGACCAGCCTTCAATGGTCTCATCATAGGCAAGGGAGAGCTCAACATTGGAAACCTGCAGATCATTGAACAACTGCGCATCATCAATCATGATAGCCACCTGTCCTGCCAATATGTTGAAGAAGTCCATCCAATCCCCGTCCCGCTCCGCAAATGATCTTCTGAATAATTCCAATACACCGATCACTTTCCCCTTGACGATCAAAGGTGAACCAATGTAACTCACAAAATCCTCATCTTTAAAATAACTTGTAATGAATGGATTGGCGTTTTCGTCCACGAGATTTCGAATTTGTATTATTTGCCGTTCTAATGCCACTCTTCCGGCCAAGCTCTTTCCCAACCGCACGCTGGTAGCTTGAATGGCATTCGTGCGAAAACCGATTCCAACGCTATATTCGAGTACACCTAGAACCGGATTCAAGAGCAACAGGGCGGCTGCATCCACAGCTAGAAGCTTTATTGCGTGAGAAAGCAGCACCCTCATGCTCATCTTCACATCAAACGTAGTTGCTATCAACTGGTCAACTTCTCTCAAGGTCGTTAGTTGCTCAACTTTTTCTTGTATCTTTTCTTCAGCGCGTTTGCGTTCGGTGATGTCCTGCACTATTCCGATAGAACGTACGATCCTGCCCGATTCGTCCTGGATGTGTTCCCACTTCTCATGGACGTTGCGCACCTCGCCTGTATGCCGATGCACGATACGGTGCCTGATCTCATAGCTCTCGCCGCCTGCACGAAGGGAGCCGGAATAAGCATTGTTCACGGTTTCCTTGTCCTCCGGATGTATGGCTTCGAGAAACGCCTCATAGGTGCCGGCATATTCTTGCGGGCGCATTCCAAAGATGCGGTAAACCTCGTCTGAGCAGATTAGTTGATTGGAATCCAAATCGTATTCCCAACTTCCGACATGGGCAATCTCCTGGGATTTATCCAGCAAGGCTTTGCCTTCAAGCAGCTTTTTCTCCGCCTGTTTGCGGTCTGTGATATCCAGAATCATTGCTGTAAAAATGACACAATTATCCGCCACGAGTTTGGATAACCCGATTTCAACAGGGAATTCGGAGCCATCCTTGCGTTTGGCAACCAGCGACTGACGATGTTTTATCTGACGCGATGTTTCTGGCAGAGCGGCGAAATCCTTAACATATTGGCGATGTAATGATGCGATACGATCAGGTATCAAAATATCCATAGGTTTTCCCAGAACTTCCTGGGGAGTATAGCCAAATGTACTCTCAGCGGCCTTGTTAAAGATGATGATCTCATGTCGTTCATTTATAGATATAATCGATTCTGCTGAATTTTGGAGAATGTCTGCTAGCTTTTTCTCAATACTATGTAATTCGTGGTCGAGCTTTATTTTTTCATCGAACATCCGCGTCGTTTCTAAGGCGCGCGAGATCGCTGGAACTAGCCGAGATAGACTGCGCTTAAGGACATAATCCATTGCACCCTGTGTGAGGGCTTGAATGGCTGCGTCTTCGCCCATTGTGCCAGAGACAAAGATAAAGGGAGTTCCATTAAATTGCTCTCGGACTAGCTTCAACGCGGAAATGCCATCATAGTTTGGTAATTTGTAATCAGCCAGGATAACATCATAATCCCCCCGCTTCAAGTATTCGATGAAATCTTCAGCAGTATGGACAAGTGTGATCTCGCTGCCAATGCCTGCCAATTCCAAGGCGTCTTTAACTAATCTGGCGTCATCCGCGTCATTTTCCAGATGTAAAATCTGTAATTTCTTGTTCATTCGTCAGCCCTTACATCTCCGGTTAACGTCAACCCAGAAATGCCGTCATAAATGTTATCCAATCTTTTCCGTTTTGGCTTTATAAAAGTGCCGGCAACGTTAAAGATAAGCCTAAGCCTCGACGTAATTCCGGCATGCTGCTTCCACACAGTGTATCTGCTTCTCCTCAGCACGGCTTCCGAGTAAACCGACAAAAAAATGGCGGGAACCCGCCATGCAGGTCACCGCCAATGGAGATTTTGTTATATAGTTCTTAATTTTTTACTGCATGTCGCCTTCGTGGAGAAAACCCTGCCTCACAGCATAAGCCACCAGTTCTGCCCGGTTTTCTAATCCGGCCTTGCGCATGATCGAGGTACGATGTCGCTCCACAGTGCGCACGCTAAGAAACAATTCTTCCGCGATTTGCTTATTGGTGCGACCCTTACAGATCAAACGCAAGATCTCACGCTCGCGCGAGGAAAGAATATCGTAGCTTGAAACAGCTTGCTTATCAACGCGTTCCAAATAATCGTTGAGCAATCCTGGGGCCAGGCTACGGGGGATCGGAACGCCTCCCTGGGTCACGAGTCGCAGAGCCGCCAGCACTTCGCTCACTGAAGCTCCTTTCAGCACGTATCCAGCCGCCCCAGCTTGCAAGGCCTGAAAGAAATACGCTTTGTCATCATGAACGGTGAGCATGAGTACCTTGGCTTGCGGCGCAACTGCCCGCATCGGAGGGATGGCTTCCCACCCATTCGCGCCGGGCATAGAGATATCCATCAGCACAAGATCCGGCTTGTGATGGGCTGCTAGTTCGATCGCCTGCGCGGCGTTCTCAGCCTCCCCAACGATCTGAAAATCCTTCTCCTTCTCAAGGATCAAACGCAGCCCGGCCCGCACTACCGCATGGTCGTCGCAAACGATGATTTTATAGGTTTTCATCAGACATTTCTTTCGTTTCTAAAAGCGGTAACTCTACCCGCATGATCATGCCCTGACCCGATGCACTCGAGATTTGCAGCCTACCGCCTAACTGCGTGACACGTTCCTGGATACCGATCAATCCGAAATGACCAGCAGGGATCAGCCAACCTCCCTCGATGACCATATCGCCGCTTGCGCGAGACCGAGTGGTCTGCTTCTCGAAACCAATGCCATCATCCTGCACCGACAAGACCACCAGCCCGTCTTCTTTTGCCAGCTTAATGGTGACTCGCATGGCCCTGGCATGCTTGCGGACATTGGTAAGTGCTTCCTGAACAATGCGAAACAGAGCAACCTCGAGCCGTGTTGGTAGACGTTTTGGCAAACGGGCCAGGTTCATCTCAACCATGACGCCGGTGTTCTCCTGAAAATCATCTCCAAGGCGCTGCAAAGCCGGGACCAGGCCGAGATCGTCCAACACTTGCGGTCGAAGGTCGGTAATGATCGAGCGCGTGTGTTCTAGTATCTCTCGAATTAAGGCTTCACTTTTCTCTAATGTGTTATGCATCGATTTAGCGGATTTCGGCAGCATGCTCTTGACCATTCCCAATTGCATCATCAGCCCGGTCAGCGTCTGTCCAACATCATCATGTAGCTCGCGTGCGATGGCGCGGCGCTCTGTTTCCTGCATCTCAACCAGCCTGGTGCTCAACGCGCGGAGCTGCTCGTGTTGTTCGTTCGCTGCCTTCAAGAGCTTGGCATTGGCGAGGGCCTGGGCGGCCTGGTCACTGATGGCTTGAAGCAAGGTCAATTCATCTTTGGTGAATTCACGGATGCGACCATTGACACCTAGAGCGACCACACCAATCAGCTCTTCATCCCGCAGCATGGCCGCCGTTACGACCGTACGTACATCAAAATGAAAACTGAACTCGGCAATGGGTACATCAGGCAAAGATTGAATGTCAGGGACGACCATGATGGGTCCCATCACCCGAAGAAATTCCTCAAACTGCTCCCGAGGTATGGGTTCCATGATCGCGGCATACTCTGGTGGGATGTTGATTCCTCCGGCATAGACCAACCGATCGCTATCTTTATCATACAGGTTCATCACCGCTTGAGACACCTTGAATGTGTCCACGATTTCCTGGCAGACCGCAAGGACTACAGCCTCCAGGTCGAGCTGCCTGTTAAGGCGCGCCGCGATGCGAGCCAGCGTCTCCGCCCGCCCGGCTTGATGTTTTGTCTCTTCCTCGGCTCTCACCCGCTCGGTTACATCTTCATTGACGAAAACGGCCCCCACGATCAGACCTTCTGCATCGCGAATGGGTGCTGCAGAGTTGCGGATTGTCTTCTGCTGGCCATCGTAGGTCTCGATATCGATCAATTCGTTCAAACTTGTCTGCCCCTCTGACAGCGCCCGCTCCGAGGCCCAATTTGCCTGGTCAATCCTCTCGCCTGTGTCGTGCCAAAAGCCCTTGGTCTGTGCCCATCGATCACGACCAGAGGCGATCGTGCCTCCCCAAATGCGCTTCGACGCGTCATTAACGAGAACGATGTTGCCCGCCCGATCCAGTACCGCCACGCCCACCGGCAGTGTTGCCAGGACCAAGCGTATAAGTTGCTGGTTCTCCCGCACTGCCTCCTCTACCTGTTTGCGCTCGGTGATGTCCAGGTTTGTTCCATATACGCGGATAGCATGGCCCAACTCATCGCGAACGACGGTGGCGCGGCCGAAGAGCACGTGGACGCTGCCGTCCGGCCATACAACCCGAAACTCAATGTCTTCCGGACCCCCTTCAGCGACAAGCCGCGCGTGGCTACGCAGCACAAATTCGCGGTCGTCAGGATGCACGGCTTGAGCGTAATCATCGAAGGGCGTACCTTTGCTGCGGTCGTCGCCGAAAAAGAGACGCAGATTCTCCTCCGTATTGAAGATTTCACCTGTTACCAGATTATGTTCCCAACTACCAGTGTGGCCAAGGGATTCCGCCTCCCTCAGAACTTGCTCGCTCTTTCGCTTCGTTTGCTCGGCGCGTTTACGTTCGGTAACATCGAGCACTACGCCGCGCATACGAACAGGCAGACCAGCCTCGTTGTTTATAAACCTGCCCTGGCCGGCGATCCAATGAATACTGCCATCGGGCCAGATAATGCGATACTCATGGGCATATGCAGACCCATCCTCTTTAGCGTGCTGGACGACCCGGTTCAATTCCTCCAAATCTTCAGGGTGAACAAGTTTTTCAAAACCGCGGTAAGTACCATCAAATTCGCCTGGAGCAAATCCGAACAACCTATCGTGATGGCCAAGCCAGATAATTCGCCCTGAGACCAGATCCCACTCCCACAAACCGATGTCAACCGCATCAATCGCAGCTTGCAATCGATCTTCGCTTGCAAGGAGCGCTTCTACGCTCCGCTTGTGCTCGACGATCTCGGCCTGCAGCGCTTGGTTCGTCCGGATGAGATGTGAAGTCCGTTTTTTGACCTTGTCTTCCACCTGGTCATCGAGCTCCGAATAGATTTTTTCAGACTCCATTTTAGCGTGCTTCAACTCGGGAGCCTCTAGGATATCCCAATTTCCTTTTCGTTTTGCGACGATGAAGCGGTGAGTTCGCGCAACATCCAAAATATTTGCTGCATTAAGGGTGACTGTTGGATAGACACATAGGATACTAATGGGTTTGTCCACGAACCATTCGTCGATTTTTCCTTCATAATCGGAAAACGCCTGCCAATATTCCTGGTCGAGCCAGGCTAAGTCACCCAAGAATCTCATTCTCGAGTAGCCATTCTTCAACGCCTGAGTGATTTTCAAATCGAAACCTTGGAAGACTTTTGTTGAATCAAAAACATCGTCTCCGAAATACCATTGTCGATAAGAGAGAATCTCGATATTACCTGCTTCTAAGTATTGGTCTGCTGAGGGGATAGCCCGCTTCAGTGTACTCCTTGCCTTTTCACTGTTTGTCTCTGAAGCGATCCATAGAATGAATTCATTGTTCTCTAAACCGATATTGAAATAGAGGGCCAGCGTTTCAAGAAGATCCTGTTCTGTCTCGTAAAACAGACAAAAGTGTGTCCCCCAAGACATATCCCCCAGCCACTCAATTCCGGATGGCCTGCGTTCTGTGCCCATATCAGCCACCTTCAGCCTGAGGTCTGCTCACTCGATGTAAGGACAATTTCCTGTTCGGATGCTTGTTTATCACGGAAAGGTTTGCAATAATAAACTACCCTTTCTCGATGAATTTTTTAATCGTTTCACTTCCCCCATACACTAATGATACCAGTATAACGTGTGTTCGAGGAGGAAATTAATGAACCTTACAACCGGTCCTCACGTTATGTTATCAAATCTCCTATTGCTATTACACCGATCTGGCGACTGACTGATCTTTCCCGATCACCAATATTCCTATGAGATAAAAAATCACATCGACTTTGGTTTTGTTTTTGTGGGTAGAACGTGATTATATTCAACCGCTCTCTTACCATGCTATTTATTATAGGTATCAATTATCACCAGTGTATGTGTGAAAACCGTGCTTGATAGAGCCATAGAGGAGCCATATTGATTATTTGGGTAGTATATAGTATATTGTCAGGTAACAATAAATAAGGAAAAATTTCGTATCGTAACAACTGCTTGTTCAAAGATTTTTTGTCGATCATTAGTTCGGCTTAGCAGTGTCAAGGTATCAACAGAGGGCCGTTAGCATACAGTTCGTATATATTAACGGCCTTTTTTTGTCTTCAAGAGATAGCCAACGCCGGCTATGATTTTTAGATTTGACAGACTACTAGCATATGAATAGAACCATTAGTAAAAGAAGGCATGTTATGGCAAACCTGGAAAATCCCAGCCCATTATCGTCATTAACTTGTCCTTCAAATCGCATTTGGAGAACAAACGCGGTACAGTCAGCTTGACTCTGCGGGAACCAAGGAAATGAAAGCGATCCATATCCATAGCCGTGGCGGTCCAGATCACCTGGTTTATGAAGATGCGCCTCAACCGCATCCAGGCTCGGGGGAAGTACTTGTCCGCGTCTACGCGGCGGGGATCATCGCCAACGAGCTGAAGTGGGACGTGACCTACCAGACTACAACGGGAAGCCCACGCGAACTGCCGATTCCCGGACGTGACCTCTCAGGAGTGGTAGAGGAGGTGGGTCCTGGGGTCACGACGATCGTCAAAGGCTCGGAGGTCTTTGCCATGCTCGGCTATGGTCGCGACGGCGCCGAGGCCGACTATACCCTTGCCCTGACCAATGAGCTGGCTCCCAAACCAAGCACGCTCGATCCTGTGCAAGCTGCAGCCGTTCCGCTCTCGGCGTTGACAGCCTGGCAGGCTCTCTTTGACCACGCGCACCTCACTGCAGGGCAATCCGTCCTGATCCATGGTGGTGCAGGAGGCGTCGGGGTCTTTGCCGTCCAACTTGTTCATTGGGCGGGGGCGCAGGTCATCGCGACTGCCTCGACACGCAATCGCGACCTCCTGCGCGAACTGGGGGCCGATGAGATCATCGACTATACCACCACGCGCTTCGAGGAGGAGGTCCATGATGTCGATCTGGTCTTCGATGCGGTTGGCGGCGACACTTTGCAGCGCTCCTGGCAGGTAATCAAACCCGGAGGATTGCTTGTCTCCATTGTTAGTCCCCCACCGCCCGCTAATATAGCAAAGGGACACGTACGCTTTGCCTATTTTGTGGTCGAACCCAATCGCGATGAACTAATTCAAATTGGCGGATTGATTGATGCGGGACAAATCCGGCCCATCATCGACACGGTGTACCCCCTTGCCCAGGCGCGCCAGGCCTACGAGCAAGCAGCAAAACGCCACGCGCGGGGCAAGATTGTCTTGCGGGTAATAGATTCATGATTGGCTCATGGCCTCTTTCCCCTTTATGCCATCATCTTCTCACCATTGGCAGGAAGATGACCCGCCCGATCAATTGGGTGCGAGCTTCTTCCAATGTCAATCCGACGAAACTGTCCGGGGGGTGAATCGCACGCTGCTCGGCGATGAGGCGCCGCAAGGCCGGGCCGCCGGCCGCCGACAGGTGGTCCAGGAAATTTTGCACGGACTGCACCTGTTCTGGCGTAATCAACACCGCAGACCCCTGGCCGTTGACCAGCGCCTGCAAATTGGGCTGCCATTGCATCATCAGGGCGAAGGCTTCGCCCGCCAGCGAAGGGTCTGCCAGCATCAAGCCCAATACCTCCTGGTTGTAGCCATAATACTGGTCGATATACTGGCGTCCTAAATAGGTTTGGGCGAGCAGATCGCGCACGGAATACAGCGTGGGCAGGCTGAGCGTCGCAGTGATTACAGCGTTGGGCAAAGCCGTCTCAGCCTGGGAGACGCCGGCAAAATTCGCAGCGGGCTGCTGCCATTCGGCCAGCCATTCCAGGGCGCAGCAGCGGCCATTGAAGTAGATGGCGCCGGTTTCGCCGGGTTGGTACTTTTGCAGGATCGAACCGACCACTGCATCCAGGTGCCGGTCGCCGTTCAAATCCCCCAATACGGCGTCAATAACCACGTCGCCGATCTTGGCGCTCACCACGGCGCCGAACCCGCCGGCCCCATCGTTGAACCACACCCGCCCATCCGAGAATAAATCGATCCAGCCATCCTCGTTCAAATCGCCCGCCACAACCGGCGGCCCCATCCCGATCACCCGCACACGGCTGAATTGACCCGCGCCGTCGCCGAAGAAGATATCGCTTTCGTCAGGCCAATAGCTGGTGGTCACCGCGTCCAGGTTTCCGTCGTTGTTCAAATCGACCACGACCAGACCGCCGTAGTATTGCGATCCGGAAAGGCTGTTATCGATGCTGGAAAACAGAGAAAACGTGCCATCGCCCATATTCTTGTATACATCCAGTTTCGACTGTGAATTTCGTGGATCATCAAACAGGATTTCTGCCTTATTGTCATGATCCACATCCGCCACCACGATACTCGACCGGGCGGACATATCCATCACCGGGCCAGGTGTGAAGCGCCCGCTGCCATCGTTCCAGCGGATGGTCACTTTTTCATACTCATCGGTGAGGATATCCAGGTCGCCATCCGCATCCACATCGGCCAAAGACGCAGCGTAAATCGTTTGCCCGTCGGGAGATGGGGCAATTTCCTGATCGAAGCCTAAAATACCACCCGTGTTCACCCACAAGGTCGCTGTATCGACAATGCCGTTGTAAAGGATCGCGTCGGGAGCCTGATCGCCGTTCACATCCCCCATGGAGATGCCCGTTTCCCCGTTCGTCGCCTGGCTCTGCACCTGGGTAAAGTGGCCCGATCCATCGTTGTGGCGGATCTCGAACCCGGCTGTATGTCCTCCTATAAAATTCAGGTCGCTATAGATCTGGATAATATCCAGGGCGCCATCTCCATCCATATCCGCCAGTGCGATTCCGGTCAGAGAACCGGGCAATGGGTACATGGCTGTTTCAAAACACCCAAGCAAATAGGGCGCCGTCCAGGTTGCCACGAAGACGTCCGATTGGAAGTTTGTGTCGTTTGCTACCAGGTTGTAAGCACCCGAGGCAAAGCCGACCAGGATGCCGTTATCGGAAATCGCAGCCTCGCCCGATTCTCCATTACCCGGTTGGCCGTCCAAACCAACGGATAGCAAGGTGGTTGCCCCGTTCAGCCGGTCGTGCACAAAAACGCCCTGGGCATTCGTGGTGTAGCCCGGGACGAGGTTCTGAGCCTTTGATTCAAATACCACAAAGCGCCCATCTCCAGAAATGGAAGGCGAGCGGCTGAAAGAATCGGCCTGGACGCCATCGGAAGCGATCGAGACGCGTTCCGTCGCGCCAAACAGCAAGTCGCGAACGAAGATATCGTTGTAGCCGTTGCTGTCGTTCGGCACCAGATTCGACCCAACCAATTCGAAGGCCAGGTACCTGCCATCGGAAGATATCCTGGGCGCATTGCTCGCCCCATTGGCGGGTTCTCCGTTTCGGCCCACGCTCACCAGCTCCGTCCACCCGGTCTGACGGTCGCGTACGTAGATGTGGCCTGGGTTTGGGCTGCCCACGCGGCTGTCCAGGTTGGTTGCGTAGGAAAAGAACGCGATATAGCGCCCGTCGCCGGAAACGGATGGCTCACTGCTGTAACGGTCCGCCTGGGCGCCATCGGAAGCCATGGAAACGAGGCCGGTCTCGCCGGTCAGGCGGTCGTGAATGTAAATGTCGAACTCGCCGACAGTGACGTCGTTGGGGATCATGTTCGAAGCCGCGGATTGAAACACGACGTAGCGGCCGTCGCCGGAAATATCCAGGGAAGGCGCGCCTTCACCGGCGTCGCCGTCGCCTTGATCGCCGCCGCTCGACACTGAGACGCGCTCTGTTGTGCCGGTTTGCCGGTCGTGAACGAAGATATCACGCTTTCCGTTGGTATCGCCGGGCGTCAGGTTGCTGGCAGACGAGCTGAATGCGACATAGCGCCCGCTATCCGACAGGGCGACATCGTAAGAATCGCCATCGGCCTGTACGCCGCCGGATGACACGGACACCCGGCTGATGTGGCCCGTCAGATCGGCTACAAAGATGTCTGCAACGCCGTTGGTGTCGTCCGTAACCAGGTCAGAGGCGGACGATACGAAAGCAGCCACGACGCCGTCTGCGGATAGGGCCGGTAAGGAAGAGCGCCCGCTCGCCTGGCCGCCGCCTTGCAGAACCGAGACGCGGATGACTGTGCCGGCGGCCGCCTGGGCGTCTTTATCAGGCATCCAATGCAAACCGAGAATTAAAATGGCTGCCGGGAAAAATACAGCGATCAGTAGATATTTTGAACGGTTCATAGCGCATCCATGCCCCAGGGTCCTCGGAGTTGAAAGTACAGAAGGTTTTCAACTTATGAATTGCAGTTATACTTATAAACGAAATTGCCCCGAAAAGTGTTATAATGTATAATACACTATAATTCTAGCTCTGTCAAGATTTTGGAAGGCGTTGAACAGATGGCTTTTTGGAATACCTTACGCATCGATCATAAATCCCGGATACCCCTCGCAGCCCAATTAAGCCAGCAGCTCAATTGGTTGATCCTCAGCGGCCAAATCAAGACGGGGGATAAATTACCGCCTGTACGCCAATTGGGGCAGCAGCTTGACATCAGCTTCCTCACCGTTCGCGCAGCCTACCAACAATTAGAAAGAGATGGCATTGTCGAAACGCGCCACGGAGTGGGTACAACCATCCTCCCTTCCGATATCAGCACGCTCGGCCGGAAAAGCCGCAGTCTGCCTTCATTTACAATCGGTGTGATCGTCCCGGCTTATACTGAGTTCTACGGCCCCCTGCTCCAGGGCATCCATAACGCTTCCAGATCAGACCCGACCTTACTATTCATTTGCGATTCACACGAAGACCCCACATTGACCGAATATTATCTGGATCAATTGATCGCTAAAGGCGTGGATGGTATCATCCTGGTGGCGCGCGAGATCCGCGACCAAGAAAAATTGGCCTACATCATTGAGAACGCTCCATTATTTCCCCCTATTGTCTTTGCGGATATTCCCACCTATCCACCCCCGCTCATCTTATTTGATCTGGAGGGCGGGGCTTATTCGGCTGCCAGGCACATTCTGGACCATGGACACAGCCGGGTAGGGATCATCATTCCCCCCAGAAGCTGGAAGAATGTCGCTGAGATTTACCGGGGATATGAACGAGCATTTGACGCCTTCGGGCTCTCGATCCATCCGGAATGGGTAGCCGAGGTCCCGGATTTCACGCTGGAGTTTGGATATACAAGTGTCCAATCCGTTTTGAATTTGGAAAATCCGCCGACTGCTATTCTCGCCGCCGGAGATTTATTAGCGGTCGGCGCTTTGCGGTGGATCAAAGAACGTGGTTTGAAGGTTCCGGATGACATTGCCCTGATCGGGTTTGATGACAGCAAAGTTTCGACGCTCGTTGAACCCCAGTTGACGACTGTAATTCTTCCCGCCTATGAGATGGGGGAAAAAGCCTATAGCTTGCTGCAAAACGTAATAAATGAAAGGATTTCAAATGAAGAATCATTCAATGAGACGGAAATCCTGCTGGAAACAGAATTGATCATCCGCCAATCCTGCGGCTGCAAGATTTAGATCTGTTACAATTTCTGACATCAACGCCGCTACGTGGAGGACACAACCCATGATCGATTCATTCCTGGCGATGCTGGACGAACAGCAGCGAGCAGTTTTCACCAATCTGGACAGCCCTGTGAAAATCCAGGAATTCCTGGACCAGACGCCATATTCGGCGGAAAACGCCAACCGCTCTCCGCTGAGCGTTCTGCGTGACCGCCAGGCGCACTGTCTGGACGGAGCCTTGTTCGCCGCGGCGGCGCTTCACCAGTGCGGCGAGCCGCCGGTCGTGATCGATATGCTACCCGAGCCGGAGGCGGATGACGATCACGTGCTCGCCGTTTACCGCCGGTATGGCCGTTTCGGCGCCATTGCCAAATCCAATTTCTCGACTCTGCGCTTCCGCGAGCCCGTTTATCGCAGCCTGCGCGAGCTGGTGCTGTCGTATTTCGAATTCTTTTTCAACCTGTACGGCGAAAAAACCTTGCGCAGCTATACCCGCCCGCTGGATCTCTCGCAATTCGACCCGCAAGGCTGGCTGTGGAACGACCGCGCCGCAGATGCGATCGAGCTGCGCCTGGCGCGCTTGCGGCGGACACGGGTGATCGACAACAATATGGCTGCCGGGCTCGCCTCTGTCGACCGGCTCACATTCCAGGCCGGAATGCTGGGCGTGAACCAGGCCGGCCTTTACAAGCCCAAAAGCAAGCCTGGAAGCTGACCTTTGGCGACTGAATCTGAACTCACCACCCTGCGGATCACCTCCATCCAGGCCCCGAACGCAGACCCGTTCTGCCAGCAGATCGCAGCTTACCTGGCCTCCCGCTTGGAACTAAAGGTGGAATTCATCAACGATCTCCCCTGGGAACAGCGCGAGCGGCTGCTCGACCTGGGCGAGATGCATGCCGGCTGGATTTGCGGCTTGCCTTACGTGCGAAAAGCCGACCTGCCTGCGCCAGCCATCGAGCTGCTGGCTGCGCCGGTGATGCAGGCTGCTCGGTATGGCAGACGCCCGGTGTATTTCTCGGACGTGATCGTCCGCAAGGAAAGCCGCTTCCAGACCTTCAGCGACCTGCGCGGCGCTTCCTGGGCATACAATGAGCCGAATTCGCAGTCCGGATATAACATCACCCGCTACCACCTGGCGACCCTGGGGGAAAGAGACGGGTTCTTCGGGCGGGTGATCCAGGCCGGCTCGCACCAGGCCAGCTTGCAAATGGTGCTGGATGGAGAAATCGACGCCTCTGCCATCGACAGCACCGTGCTGGAGACCGAATTCATAGATCACCCCGAGATCAGGCCCCGTCTGCGCAGCCTGGCAGCCCTGGGTCCCAGCCCCATCCCGCCCTGGGTGGTGCATACCCGCCTGCCGCTGGCCCTGCGCCAGCGCCTGCACAGCGCTTTTTTAAGCATGGAACACGACCCGCTCGGCCGGGAAGTCCTGAGAGGCGGCCAGATGATCCGCTTCGTCCCGGTCAGCGATGGCGACTACGATCCAATCCGGGCGATGAGTTGCCTGGCGGAAGACGTGCGCCTGGAGATTTAAATTCAGTACAACTGCCTATAGACAGGCGCATTCCAATTCGGTATAGTATAGATAGTGGGTTCGTTTCAGGCTCCTGCGCCTCAACGCCCTGAAGCGCAGGCGGCCGGTTTGCGTTGTTGGTCGGATCGTGAGGGGAGGCCAAGATGAAAACAGGAGAAGAAGAACTGGCTTCTGCGGGCAGCAGCCAGAGCCATATGCTGCGTACAGCCTACCACCGCCAGGAAGCTGAGATTCGCGCCGCGGTCTGGCGGCGCTACGAAGTGGAGCTCGCCAGGGCAGGCTTTTTCAAGCGCTTGCTGCTGCGCCTGCGCATCAGGGGCGAAATCAAGAGCGAGCTGCGCCGCTTTGCCCCGGACGAAGAATTCAGCAAGGGGGAAGGATGAGGGGGTTCGCCCTGAATTTCTTCACAGCCAGCCAGAATCGGGCTATACTTCGACCATTGTGGATTATTACCAGATCTTAGGAGTCGATCCTTCTTCCACGCCCAGGCAGATCAAAGCCGCCTATCGCCAGCTTGCCTTCCGCTACCATCCCGACCGGGCGGCGGAGGCAAACCATCCGGCGGATACAGGCCGTGGTCCTGAGCGCCCGTCGCAAGCTGGCTTGCTTGCCGGAGCTTGGGAGCGCGGAGCGAGCTCCGCTCGCACTGGCGTTCACGGCCCCCACCCGGAGGGCGGCGGTTCACAGGCCAGGATGCAGCAGATCAACGAAGCCTACGCTGTGCTTGGCGACCCGTGGAAGCGCCTCCAATACGACTACAACCGGCAATACTACCTTACCCTGCCGCGGATCCTGCTCAGGGGTAATTTACGAGGATCCCTGGTCCAAAGCGGATGGGTCTACCCACAATTCCGTTTACTGGGCGGATCCTCCAAGCCCGGGCAATGAGCGCCCGGTATTTTGGAGAGGCGCGAAGCCCCTGGTGCAGTGCTTTGGCATGGGGGTGACCTTACTGGCGGCTGTTACCCTGTTGTGGTCGGCGGCAACCGTCCAGGCCGACTTGGCGCTGCTCATCTCCGGCGCCTGGTTCTTCCTGATCGTTATCATCAATCTTATCCTGCAGCAAATCAACGGCCTGTAAGAGCACGGCGGTCGTCAAATTAGGAGCGAACCCGGCATGCCCATCTGGAATGTGCAAACCACAACCCAGCGCCTGAATAAGCTTTCTGAGGGGACGATGCTTTCGCACCTGGGCATCGAAATTATGGAAATCGGCGAAGACAGCCTGACGGCGCGCATGCCGGTGGACGAGCGCACCCGCCAACCGGCCGGGATCCTGCACGGCGGCGCTTCGGCCACGCTGGCGGAGAGCCTGGGCAGCGTGGCGGCGGCCTTATGCGTGGACCGGTCCAAAAAAATGTGCGTGGGCCTGGAAATCAACGCAAATCACGTCCGCCCGGTGAAATCCGGGTACGTGACCGGGGTAGCCACGCCCATCCACATCGGCAAATCCACCCAAATCTGGCAAATCCGCATCGAAGATGAAAAAGGCCAGCTTGTGTGCATCGCCCGGCTGACCCTGGCCGTCCTCGACATCGCCAATGATGTCAAATGACCGGCGCGCAAGAAAGCGCCGGGGATCTCACGCTCTCCAGTTTTTTCCCCTCAAACTTGCGGCTTGCGAGCCACGTAAATCACCCGGCGGGTGAGCGGGCCGGGCGGCAGTAAGCTTTCGAAATCGTGTGCGCCCACAGGCTGAAAGCCAGCCTGTACGAGCAAACGCACTACCGTAACAACGGGGTATGTCCGCTGGCGGTGGACTTCCTGGACCGTCCTGCCGCAGCGGGCGATGCGCACCCGGCTTGTTTGCAGGCCGCTGCGCGGGTCCAGGCGCATGCTGCGCCAGAAGTGAGCGCCGTCGAGCACGGCATGCTCGTCGCGCGCCTTGAGCCCGCTCCAGGGTTGGCGCAGAGTGATCATATCGAACACCAGGAAACCGCCCGGTTTCAGACTTGCATTGAACCTGTGCAGGGCGCCCAAGAGCTCTACGGGCGTGAGCAAGTAATTGAGCGAGTCGAAGTTGCAGGTGAGCAGGTCCATCCGCTCCGGAAGCTGCATGTGGGCGAAATCCTGGCGCAAGTACTGGATGCCGCCCGCCCCGTTTTTCGCCAAGGCGACCCGCAGCATGGCCCTGGAGCGGTCGATCCCATACAGCCGCCTTACACCGCGGCGCTGCAGGTAGCGCAGAAACAAGCCCGTGCCGCAGGCTGCGTCCGCCGCCGAGTGGAAATGGATCCTGTAACGCAGGACCACCCGCTCGAACGCCCGGCGCAGCTTGGGGAAGAACAACCGGCCGAGCAGCGCATCATAAAGGGACGCCAGGCTGGCGTAAGGCGCCAACCGGCCCGACCGGGTGGAATTCCAATTTCGGATCGGGGCGGTCCTTGTGACCCAGCCGGGCGGCGCGCTTCTTTCCATGGAGATCAGGGCACCGCGCTGGGTGGACCCAGGAAGATAGTGCGGATCGCCGAGCAGAACGCCTGGATCTCCTTAAGGCGGTTCTTCACGCCGGCCTCGCTTTCCGGTTTGGAACCACCCCCGCGCGATTTTGGCTTGCCTGCGGCGCTGGTTGGATAATAGTGCTGCACCTCAATTGTGATCACGCTGATGCCGCGCGAAGGCCCCCAGCCCCCCAGGGAGATCCCGCCCTGGATGGTTGACGGGCTGCCGTAAAAACAGGTCGGGGTGCTGGTGTCCAGCCAGTTGCCTGGCAGGCGGGCGCCTTTTTTCTGGGCGTGGCGCGCCATCGCCAGCGCCAGCTTGCAGTCGGCCTGGGTGCGGGCGTCCGCGGCCTTATCGCCCTTGGGCGGGTGCGGGTCGGAGAAGATGCCCGGCGCATCTTTGTTGCGCTTCATCAGGGCGGGCATGCTGTGGGCGTGGATGCTGGCGATGCGGGTGGGCTTGTAGAAACTGATCAGGCTCAACAAGAATACATTTTCCGTTTCAATCTTCCTGCCCAGGGAATCGACCGGGTTTTTAAGATCGAAGGGCGTCCCCTTGGCTGGAAATTGGCGATTCGGGTCGGCGCATACGATCTTGCCGTCATCGTTTTTGTATTTTGGACAGCGGGACTTGTCGGTGTAGCGGCCGGTGTTTGAATCTTCTCCAGGCGCATGCGCCACCTTCCGGGCGACCTGCTCGTTATCCGGGAATAGCACCGGAACGACCAGCGTGTTAAAAAAGGGCGACCTGGCGGCGGTTTCGTGCAGGCTTTTGACCAGTCGCTTAGCGACTTCGATCCCGGAGAGCTCCGAGCCGTGCACGCCGCCAATGACCAGCGCCCGCTCGTCGCTCGTACCTGGGAAAAAGAAGGCGTGAATGGCGTTCCCATCGTGGGTTTTGCCCAGGCTAACGATGCAGATGTGCTTGGGTGTCTGGCCGGAAAGCCAGCGCTTGAAGTCGGAAATCCAGCAAACCGGCAGATCGCGCCACAGTTTTTTGAGATAATCGTCGACTTCCTGCTCGGTTTCTCCCAACCCCGCTCCCGCCAGACCCGTGCGAACCGGTTCGGATATCCCAATCGCCGCTTGCAGGCGACTCCAGGTTCCCGGCCCCATGACGCCATCCGCCGGCAGCAATCCATTGCGCTGCTGCCAGAGCGCCAGCGCCTGAGCGAAGCTCCACACATCCGCTGTTTGGGAAGTCAGGCCGAGCGCGACTGCGAGCCGGCGCGTGTGCGCCTTCCAGCCCAGCGTACGACCGTAGACCCGGTTCAGGGTTACCGCCCGTTTCCAGGCGCTGGCCGAAAGCGCCTGGCCCCCGGTTTGTGTGCCGCCGATATACATATGCGCCTCCTGCCAGACTCAAGTCCGCAGCAGCCGGAAAGCGTCCGCCACGACCCGGCCGCGAGCCGCGCTGCGCCGGGAAACCTGGAGCGTGAATTCGTCGCCGGCCTCCAGGTTGAAGGTATGGATGTTCATCCAGGTGTGGGTCGAGGGCAGCGCCAGGGTTTTGCGCGCCATTAATGAGCGCGCGCTTTGATCATAACTCGCCGAAAGGGTCCGCTGGGATGGATCCCGGTTGGTGGTTGTGACGCTGATCGATACGGTTTTGTTGTTATCGGCGGCTACCGGCCACCAGGCTGCTAAAGACCAGCTCCCTTTCTCCGGGATGGTCGCCGAATACTGGACGGAATCGTCGGCCGGGGCTTTTGGATCCGGTTTGGCGTAGAAATATTTCGCCGCGTAGCTCTGCCTGTGGCTGGGTCCCCAGGCCATCGCCAGGCGGCTTGCTTCACGCCAATTACCGGTCAAGGGCCAGACGTCCAGGGAGTTGTAATCCAAAACGATGCGCAGCGGTTTCTGGCTGGCCGTGCTGCCGTCCCATTGCAGCAGCGCCATGGAATAATCCCAATCCCAGTAGCCGCCCGGGTCGCCGTGGTCCGTGCCGCGCACCTCGTCATGCCCGATGATGTGGGCGCGGTCCTTGGGGATGGCATTGCGCTGGCAGATATCGCGCACCAACCCGGCCGAAGCCAGGTAGAGAGCCTCTGAGAAGCAGCCCGGGCTGTTGTAACAGCCGCCTTCATGCTCGATGCCAATCGAATCCGGGTTGGCCGTCCCGGCATGCTGGGCGAAATGATTTTCAGCGACCATCTGGGTGATCTGGCCCGTTTTATCGATCACATAGTGGGGCGGGAAGCAGTTCTGCCCGCCTTGCCAATGCTGGATGCTTGTCGCCGCGCTTCCAATCAAGGTATGGATCACCACCCGGGTGATATTTGCCTGGGGGCGCACGTCCGGAACGCCGCCCGTACGCGTAACTCCGCACAGGGCGGCTGCGACCACCTGGTTTACCAGCGCGCTGTCCGCCGCGTTGATGGTCGTCGCAGCGGCGGCCTGTCCTAATCTTTCTGCTTCGTGGATATACATGATTTGTTATCTAAATAGTCTTGGTGCTGTTCAAGAAAAACTCAATCACCACGGCGCGGTTATGCGCCCTGGATGGAACCGTCGAATTGCTGGTTAAATAAGTGTTTGCCGGGGCGGCCGTGACCGACATCACCCGCGAGCGCGCCTTGGACCCTAAAAGCCTGTAAATGTTCCTGGCTCTGCCGCGACGCAAAAGAAAGTTATTCTTCTCTGCGCCGACACAATCGCTGTACCCGACGATGCGTAGAAACAGCGTTTTGTCTGTTTCAAAGCGGTTCAGCATATCTTTGAAAAGCTGCTCGCTGCGGGCGGCCTGCTTGACGTGCCTCCAATCGACCCCAAAGTCGCGGATGATCAGGTATCCGCATGTGGTGATTGAATGCGGCGGCGCCACCGGCTGCACCAAAACGACGTCTGGAGTGAGATGGCCTGCCGCAGTGCGCGAGACGGAAATTTCGGATGGCTCGTAGTCAAAACAAACGTTGCTTTGAAGCTTGTTTAGCTCCGGGCACCACGGCTTGGGAACCAGCGGGTTGGTGGGCATAGGCTCTGGCGTTTTGTCGGGGATGACGGGCTGCGGCAGCGGGCCTTTAGGCTGCCCCAGACCGTGCGAGTAGATATACATGGATATTCTCCTTTATTAAGGCCGCGACCAGGCACAGTGAATGTGGGTGGCGTGACCGGCGTCGCCGGGGCCCTGGACTTCGGTCGCGCCGGCGTTGCGGCATTCTTGCTTGAAATTGGCCACGTCAGGATGCGCGGCGCCCACATGCTGCCCGTTCAACACGTTCACGTCGAAAGCGACCCCGTCGTAATGACGAGAATGTTTGGAATGCGAACCGCCGGCAATCTCAGAGATCGAAAAGTTATAGGTTTGGGCCAGCTTGTTGATCGCCGCCAGCATGCGGCTGTCGAGCTTCACCGTCCCACCTGGCGCATTCTGGTAACTGCTGCGCGCAGCGTCTGCGCCGTTGGCGGTATCCTGAATGTTTTGGCGAACATTGGCGTTATCGCTCACCCCGGAGACGTGGACGGTCGCCAGGGTGATGTTGGCATTGTTAAGGACACTGTTCGCCAGGCCGGCGCGTATTTTCTCTTTGAGCGCTCGCCATGCTTTTTTACCCTTTTCGATCAAATCCCAAAAGCCAACCGGGTTGCCCAGCCCGTCGAACCCCGCGACCCAACGGTACAGGCGGTTGTCCTGGCCCAGGCGGACCTCGCCCGGATACCTGCCGGGGCCTGGCAAGCCAGGGCTTAATCCCTGAAATGGCAACCCTGCCTCGCCGGAATGATCAAGGCCGTCCTTCTTCCAAACATACATACTGCACCTCATATTTTGATGAATCTCTGGAGATTGCGGCGTAGCCGCAACTCTCCAGCGTAATGCTTGCTGCGCCGACCAATGGCTTTCAGCCAAGGGCAAAGCGCCCAACACTGATCGTGCGGTCTGCAATTATGGATTGTTTTTAATCAGCTCATCCAAATGCGGAATCAGATTCCAGAGCATTTCATGCCCGGTGCTGCCCCCGGATTCTGTCAGGATCACCGCCACGTATTTTTTGCCAATGCTGACCCGGTCAATTAATGCGCCTTCATGGATATAAGATGCATACAGGCCGATTTTGGAAAAGATGCGATCATTGGTCTTAAAACGCCCGCTTTGCTGCAAACCCTCTTCAAAAAAACTGCGGCAGAAGTCGCGCTGCTTGACCAGGTGCTGCAGGATGGCTTGAGAAGATGAATCGTCAATCAATCGACCCTGCGCCAGCAGGGTAAAAAAGTTTGCTACGGAGATGGCATTCACGGCGTGGCACTCGCTTCCGATGGGGTCGCGGTGCCAAAGCGTCTTACACCCGTCGTACAACCCACCCAGCCAGACGCCGCCTCGCCAGCAGTCGTAAAGCTCAGCCTGCCACAAAGCGGAGGCGATAAAGCGAAACCCCAGGGCCTGCATGATCTTATTGGCGGAATGATTCTCGCAGATCGAATCCAGCGCGCTGAGCATATCATCGTTCAACTCAAAGGACGGGACGGGGGGCGCGCCGGCCTGGCTAACCTTAAATATCGCTTGCAGCTTGCGCAATTGGTCCTTCGTAAAAGAAGCAGGGTTGCTATTCGCCTTATTGTTGAGGTCGAATTTCAATTGGTAAGCGGCATACAGCGCTCCGAGTTTGGCCAGGCTAGAAGCGTAAGTGATATGGGCTGAGTCGTATTCGGCAATTTTTGGGAATAAGAGCTTCGTCTCCGATGACAAATCCACCAGGGCTACCCGGATCTTGCCGCTCTTTTTCACAAAATACTTGAATGGGTCTTGATCGAAGGGGGCCTGACCCGCAAACAGCTTGATCATCAACGCTTTGAGCTTGAGGTCGAGGTTAGAATCCAGGTTGAGGGCATGAGTGGTCGCATTGGTGGTGCTGGGATTCAAGCTCCCAGGACCCAGCTTGACCACTCCATTAGCGACCCAACGGATTTTCAAGGGGAAGACCTTAACTGGGCGGCGCTGCTTTTCAACGATCCAATGTTGGAAAAGGCTCAGCCATTTTGGCGTTGGAATGCACTTAAGAGCGGCAGAAGTTGATTGGCCCAGGCGGGTGTAGACCGGACCTTCTTCCAGAAATGGTTCCCGTTTCCCGATGTACATGCCCCACTCCCATTTTGATGTATCTCTGGAGATTGCGGCGTAGCCGCAACTCTCCATCATAGTACATGGTACGCCATAGGCGCCCAACACTCTCTTCCCACTCAAGAACACAAATTCTTCAATACGGGTAGGTGGCAGCTACCCGTTCGAAATTTTCCGGTCTTCTTGTCGTATTTGTCCACCTGGTGGCAGATGGTCCCGCCGAACCAGCCCGCCAGGGCCGTCTCAAGGCGCGGCCAATCGAAGACCCCGCCTGGGTCGCTGCGCATTTTCGTGAAGCTCGCCTTTCCGCGCCTGACGACCTTACGCCAGCAGCTCAGGTGCTCATGCCCGGTGATGTGCTGGATGGTCGGGATGCAGGAGACCAGGAAGCGCACCAGGCGGACCAGCGCGGTGTATTGCGCTTCGCTGTACGGGACCCAATATTCGTTCTTGGTGAGCCACTCACCCTTGCTGTAGCGGTAATAGGTCTCCAGAGCCTTGACCGGCTTGACATCCTGCCATTCTTTGCATTTCCACATGCCGCCTTCTTTCGCCTCGTGTGCGCACATGCTCACTTTTGCACCCCTGTTCAGCTTCTGACCCACATTGACCAATTCGATCCCGATGCTGAAGCGGTTATAGGGATCGCCGGCGTGGCAGGCAGCTTGATCCAGCGCGACCATCTGGACCACTTCGCCGCCGCGACCAATGACATAATGAGCGGACGTGCCCCCGCACTTATCCCCGTCAGGGCTGCCGCTCAGGAACCCGTTGATCGCAGAGCTCATTTGATTTCCGGAGGTGGCATGGATCACGATGGTGGTGATCGGGTGATCCATGCGGCTGAGATGATTGGGACTCTCGATCCAATCGACCCAGGCCGGGCGCGGCGGCGGCCCGCTGGGCGGCGTCCCAGCCGGAAGCGGCAGGCTCATCTCGGCATACAGGGCCCGCATCGAATCCAACCCAAGGATCCCATCGACTTTCAAATCGCCGGCCCCAGGCTGAGATTTCTTGTGATCCTGCCAGTGGGCGACGGCCTGGACGAAATCCGACTCCGTTGGGCTGGCGCTGCCGGTCAAGTACCTGGCGATGCGCTCCTCGTCCGCCTCCCAACCCAGCCACACCCGGTGGCAGCGGTTGAGGCGGGCCGCCTTTTGGAGCAGCGCCGCGCCGATCACCAGGCTGGGCAAAGTCGATCCCAGGCCGGGACTCTGTACGAAAATACATCTATGCGCCCACCCCGGCGCCGCGCCTGGCGTCTTCCAGGAGGCCTTGCGCCCACTTGCGATTCTTGTCGCTGATCTCGTTGGATTGTAAGTACGTCTCGAAGTACAGGATTGCGGTGGCGTAGCGGCGCAGCTTGATATTCGCCTGGCCGATGTTGAACAGGCAGGCACGGTAAACTTGCTGCGGCAGGCCGGGCATTTGGCGCACACGCTCGTACATCACGATCGCCTTGCGGAAATCTTTCCGACGGAAATAAGCCTCTGCGATCTCGAACTTCTGACGGGCTTTTTCAATCTGGGCATCGGGTTGTTTCACTGCTTCCGCCGCCCCGTTTACTTGCCCGAGATCGGGACGCCTGTTGCCGGGACGCCCAATATCAGAGGACCCGATATTGGATAGCCTGTTAACGGGTCGCCCGTTGCCGGAATGACCATTTCCGGGATGAATGTCCATGGGATGGCCGTTGTTGGCCGACATCATAGTATCCTCCCCCAAATCTTCGATTTGAGCGCCGGGAACGTTGGCGGCAGCCAGGTGGCGGCGGTCGCCTGGCTCATAGGCAGGAGCCCGGTCGCCGGGAGCCTGGCTGCCGGGAGCCTGGATGCCGGGAGCCTGGATGCCAGGGGGCCGGATGCCAGGAGCCCGAGGACCTGGAACCACTTCGACGCCCCACACACGCACCACCTTGATCGAGGCCGGCGGCCCGCCGGTCTGAAGGAGATAGCCCTGCAGGTTTTCTGCCTCGAGGGACGGCTTGCCAGTTGAATTCCGCCTGGGTTTCATTTGAAGATCTCCAGGGCTCACAACGGGTGAGGAGCCCCGCCGTACTCGTTGTTGTACCAGTAGCGTCCCGTGACGCGCCCGCCGACTAAAGTCAGCGCACCTTGAGAGCCGGCTAGCACGTTCACATTGCGCAGGACCAGCTCCACCAGGCAGGACTCTTCCAGGCGCAGGTGGACAGGCATGCCGGACTGGCCCCAGGGGTTCAGGATATGGTCCAGGGAAAGATATGGGTCACGCGGCTGGCCGTTGCAGCGCACCTGCCAGACGTAGCCCGGCGTAAACACCTGGGCGTTATCGGCCGCATACTGCTCGGTGAACTGGGCGAAGCTCAGCAGCACCCCGCAGTAGTTGCGGGCAAGCTGGTAACGCGCCAGCACCAGCGTCTCACCCGGGCGCGGCGCCTCCCGGATGGACGACTCGTCGAAGTATCCGGCGTCCCACGGGATTCCGCAGATCGAGCAAAATTGCAAATGACTCTCATGCCGGGTTCCTACGTTCATCGGATTCAGCCTCACTGCCCGCTGGCGTTGTAACCCAGGATTTTATAGCCGTGCAGCACGAAATAAAGCTCCGAAGTCACCCGTTGGTGAGTGACCTGGTCATCATAACCGTAGATGGTCCCCTCGGAGACTTCCTCGATCTCGATGCGGATGGTGGAACGCGGCTGGAAAAGGACCGGCTTGGCCAACGGCCGGAAGGGCCGCTCGCCGTTGGGCTCACCCAGGCCGGCGATGTTGTGGATCGGAAGGTTCTGCAGCTCGCGCCCGGTGGCGCTGTCGACGACGCTGTATTTGAAATCGATCCCGCACAGGTGGCGGGCCAGGCACACCACCAGGGAGCGCGGGTCGTCGATCACGGCCTGGATCAAGTCTGAGACCACGAAGCGAGCTGTGCGGTTCAGGTTGGGCGGGACGGAGAAGACCGGCTCCCCGGGGGCTGCTTCTATTACTGGCAGCGCAGGCAGCTTTGTTGGGATGAAGCTGTAGCCGATCGCGACCGCCACGAAGGCGCCATCCACGCTGATATTGATCACCTGTTGAACGCGGTTGCCGGCCCGGCCTTCCAGCTTGAAAGTAGCGACGTAATCGTAGGGAATTTCCCGTGTGCTCATCACCGCGCCAGGTGGAGGAGCGGCCTCCGCAGCAGGCTGCGAGCCGCCCCCGTTCTGGCCGAATGAATATCCATTGCGCATAATTCAGCCTCCTAGTCTTTCACCAGAGTGGTTTCCATAGATCCGGCGGTTGGGCGGGCGTCGTGAACATGCGCGTCCCGGCCGGCGTATCCTTCACGAAGGCTTCCAGGCCTTTCATCTGGTTCTCTTTCACATAGCCGTACAGATCTCCCAGCTCTTCGTCTTCGGCGAAACCCTGCAGTTCCTCATCTTCGCTAATCCCGTGATAGCCGTTCAGCTCTTCGTCTTCGGCAAAGTAGCCCATTTCTTCATCCTCGGCGAAACCTTGCAGCTCTTCGTCTTCGGCAAAGCCGTCATAACCGCTATAGCGGCTATAGCCGCTCAGCTCTTCGTCCTCGGCAAAGCCCTGCAGCTCCTCGTCTTCGGCAATGCCGCCATAGCCGGACAGCTCTTCGTCCTCACCCATCCCACCATAGCCGGACACCTGGTACAGGCTGCCGTCCGGCGCCTGGTAAAGCGCCCCGATCCCATCTACCCCCACCAGCCCGGCCCGCTGCAGATACGGAGTCGCCGTGCGGATCCCGGAGGACACCAACGGCCCTACGCCCGGGATGAACGCCGCCGCCTGGCTGACAGCCGGCAGGTAGCGCCGCAGCAGCGGACGCAGCCGCTTGCGGGCGAAGCGCCGCACCCCACGGGCGATCCGCTTGAAAATCCTCCAGAAACCGTACGGGTTGCCCAGACCATCCACCCCCTGCACCCACTCGTACAGGTTGCCATCCGGACCCGCCCGCAGTTCTCCCGGATATCCCATCCCCATCGTCTGAGTCAGCTCATCCTGAGCCAGCTCATCCTGGGCCAGGCCCGACAGCTCTTCATCCTCGGCGAAACCTTGCAGCTCTTCGTCCTCGGCGAAGCCTTGCAGCTCCTCGTCTTCGGCAATGCCGCCATAGCCGGACAGCTCTTCGTCCTCACCCATCCCACCATAGCCGGACACCTGGTACAGGCTGCCATCCGGCGCCTGGTAAAGCGCCCCGATCCCATCTACCCCCACCAGCCCGGCCCGCTGCAGATACGGAGTCGCCGTGCGGATCCCGGAGGACACCAACGGCCCTACGCCCGGGATGAACGCCGCTGCCTGGCTGACAGCCGGCAGGTAGCGCCGCAGCAGCGGACGCAGCCGCTTGCGGGCGAAGCGCCGCACCCCACGGGCGATCCGCTTGAAAATCCTCCAGAAACCGTACGGGTTGCCCAGACCATCCACCCCCTGCACCCATTCGTACAGGTTGCCGTCCGGACCCGCCCGCAGCTCTCCCGGATATCCTATCCCCATCATGTGCATCAATTCATCTTCACCTAAGTGTCGCATCGCTCGCCTCCAAATCACCTAAATTGATCTTCGCATTTGATCACAGGCGTTGATCACAAATTGCGCCCAACCTAATCTGATCTTCGCATTTGATCACAGGCGTTGATCACAAATTGCGCCCAACCTAATCTGATCTTCGTCTTTGATTTCAGGCGTTCGCCACAAATTGCGCCCAACCTAATCTGATCTTCGTCTTTGATTTCAGGCGTTCGCCACATATTGCGCCCAACCTTTATTGGACATCCCGGGTCAGGTAGCCGTCCAAAACCACCCAGATGCGCAGCGGGCCGAGGGTGTCCTTGATCACCTGCGGAACATCCTGGGGGAAAGACATCTCCACGCGGAAGTTCTGTTGGGACTCGATGAAGACCGGCTCGGCAAACCGGAAGGTAGCCATCGGGTCTGGCTCGCCGTGGTTGGTCACATTGCGGGTGCCCGGGCTGACCCCGGCGCCGGATGGGAACCAGAAGGTGGGGATCTCGATCATGATCTTCTCGCCCACCAGCAAGCTGGTCACGGAGTTATAGATCAGCTCCGCCAGGAAGACCCCATCGCTCAAATTGTCCATATCGCCGTCCCTTGTTCGGAACTGGGCGACGCTGGAGACCACCACGCGCAGGGCGCGGGCTTCGAAGCTGTTCAAGCTGGGCAAAACCCCGGCTGCTTGCAGGTTGGTCTCCAGGCGGGTCTTATTCTGCACATCCACAAAGAAACGCACCAAGCGCGGGTCGGTCATCTTCTCTTCAAAGCGTGCGGCCGAGGTGCCGTTCTTTTGGCCTGGTACGAAGAAAGCATCGTAAAGCGGCATGTGCAGTTTTTCTTTCATTCCACTAACTCTAGCCATCGTTACCTCCAATCTTGATCTGTATTTAAGGATCCTGTCGATTCATCAGAACTTCATTCGAATGCGAAATCTTCCACTGCTTGAAATTTATCCAATCCTGCCTTCATCCTCACCTCCTGGCTGAGTGGTTCATGGCAGGCTGCTGTCAGCCTACTACCTGGTACAGCGCGCCGTCATCTCCCAGGAAATACTCGCCCAGGGCGAAATACTGATCGGCGCCATCCAGGCCCTGGATCTCGTAAAGGCTGCCGTCCTCGCCCAGGAACACCTGGCATGGGCAGCGGCCAACGCCGGACGGCGGTTCACCGGGGTTGACGATCATCAACTCATCCAGACCCAAAGAACGATCCTTTTTCATCTTCTCTCCCGTGCGGGTTGGCTTAGCCCTCAATGCCGCGCCTTGTAATCTGGTAGCTGCCGCCGACGATGTAAAGCTGGCTGCCTGCGGCGTTGCTGACCAATTGCGGCCGTTCTTCCATGAAATGAATATATGTCTGCGGGCGGCCTGGATGCCATTTATCCGAGCTGTAGATCACGCCTACCAGTTCCCCTAAAGCGACTACCACCGGCGGAGCCAGGCGTGGGTAGGCCAGGCGCTGCAAGCGAGCCGGCGCAAAGCGGTAGAACTGCCGGTATAATTCGGCGCCGCGCTGCAGCTCGAGTGAATAAGGAACTTCACTGCCCCGGACCGGGGACTGCTTCAACCCGTTCAAGGCTGGCTGCCTCCCAGGCCCCTGAATCGGCGTCCATAAACCCGGCGCACACCTACCGGTCGTACACCCACCCGGCGCACGCCTACCTGGCGCAGCCTGCGCACCGCCATAACCCGCACGGGCCGCAAGCCGCGCCGAAACGGGCGGCGCCCGCGCCGGCGATAGGGCCCCCGGCGCCCATAAGGGCCGACCGTGACGGACGCTGTTACGAGGGGCAGCGGGACCGCGCCGGCTGGCGGGATCGGAATTACGGCCGTCGCCGGCAGCAGACCCCAGCGCTTGAGCAGCCGCGCCAGGCGGCGGGTCAGGCGCGGCCGCTGGCGAGCTGCCAGGCCGTTCCGCCAGATGCGCACCAGGCGAGCCTTCAGCCAGGGACTTTGGGCTAACAACTGGCGCCCGCGCAGCAAGTCGTACAGCCTTTTCACACGCGGGTCACGCGGGACCACGGCTTCGGCGGCGAAGGACCTCACCAGTCCCAGCAGCCAATCGGTGGATTCTGACTCAATCGGGGTAACTCCCAAGCCCATTTCTGCATTCATTTTTGGATTCCTCCTAACAGGTATGACTTCTTTCACGAACGCCCTCGGAGACCATCCCATCGGAAAAGGCATGGTGGCATCCAGGGGGATCCAATTGCCTTTATAGTGCGCCTCCAGGTAGATGTGGCTGAACAGGCGCGGCTTGCTCGGATCCGGACCGACGATCACCAGGCGAGTGGGGTGCCCGATGGACTCCAGCATGGCGGAGAGCAGGATGGTCATGTCGTCACAGTCACCGGCGCGCAGCTCCAGCAGCCGACTGGCAGTGTGCAGCACTTCTAAACGAAATGGGTCCCTGGTGTAGCGCAGGTTGCCCTGAACCCATTTGAACAGGGCGTTGATCTCGCCCAGGTAGTCTTTCTGAGGAATTTTTCTTTCCAGCAGGATGTCGATGGCTTTCTGGCGTACATAAAAGTCTTTCGCTCCCTGGCGGATCAACTCCTGAATGTGGACGAGCGTCTTGCGAGTCCCCAGGTAACCCTTGGGGATGCCGAGCAGGCTCGTTTTGACGGGTGTGAGCTTTGGCTGGGTGTATCGTCTCATGCGAGGATTCTCATTTCCCTTTAGCTCTCCTGGTACAGGGGCATACCTGGACCAGGGGCAGGTCATTCACTACCCGCCGGTCAGGCGACCGAACCATTCTCCCATCCGAGAGGTAAACCTGCGCTTAACTCCCATCTTCTCCAGGTAGGGACGGATAAACGCGATCACGTCGTAAAGATTCTCGATATAACGGCGTTCGCCGGTCGAGATGTAGGTGATGTGGCCGCGCCACCTGGCCTGCCCACCTTCGTCCGCAGATTCTTCCAGCCAGATTTTGATCATAAAAACGTGCGTGTTGGCTTCATACAGGTCGCTGTTCTCTGACATCCGCATACCCCAGGCAAGATTGTCGAACGTTTTACCAATCTGGCTTACCCGCGCTAACAAAAACGTGCCCCATTATCCCAACCTGGCGTATCTCGAACCGTTCTCAGAGCGTATCCAGGAAAGTTCCAGTGTTGGGCACTCTTGGCGCACCACGCGTAAGGATGAATAGAGATACATCATATAAGGAGATGATAAAAGCGACCGGGCTGTCGAAGAATGACAGCCCGGTCGCTTATGGGTTTCGAGGGGGAGAAAAAATTCCAGGAAAACCGCCCTCTGAGATCAAGAGGGCGAAACCGGTCTCAGCGCCGGCCTCTCAGCGCCTCGCGCAGGGATTGCAGGTCGAAAGAAAGCTCGGTTTGTATTTTGCCCAGGGCCTGGTGAAAATGGGAAAGGCGGTCGAATACGGTGAGCAAGGGGTCAACGCCGGTCAGCGGTTCCGGGGCGGAGTTGACCGGCTGGGGATCCGAAAATTCCAGCTCATCCAGGCGGATGCGCTCGAAAAGTTGGCGTGTGCGGCCTGCAGGAGCCACGGCCAGCTCTTCCTTCAAAGCCAGTGCGCATTTTTCAAACTGGCGCAGTGCAAGCGTGCGCTCCCCAGCCAGGCAGTACAGGCGCATCATGCGCCGGTGGGTTCGCTCACGGGCCCGGTCGTAACGCAGGATCGCCTCGCCATAGGCTAACCCGTTCTCGTACAGCCAGTGCGTTTCGCAGAAATCCATCAATTTATCCAACAAGGCCAGGTAAACGTGCTGCAGGCGTTCGCGCTCGTACAGGCACCACTCCGGGAACCAACCCTCGAGAAGGTCTCCCCGGTAAAGGGCGACCGCTTGTTGGATGGCCTGAATTGAAGGGTCGTCGAGGTCGCGGCCCAGGATACCCCGGCTGTTTTGGAATGCCGCCTCAAGCTCGCTCACGTCCAGCCAAAGGTGGCTGGCCGGGTTAATTTGCACCCAATCGCCATCGGCGAGGATCAAACGCCCGTCTTCCGGGCGGGCCAGCTCTTCCAGGGCCGTCTGGAGCTGCCAGATCGCCTTGCGCAGGTAATTCTTAGACTGGCTGGTGGTGTTCTCGCCCCATAAAAGATCGGCCAGGATCTCGCGTGGATGAGGCTTTTCCCGGTGCAGCACTAAGTAACAAAACAGCTCATCCACCTTGCGCGACTCAAAAGCCGCGATCTGGCGCTCCCCAGCTTGAAGATTAAATTTACCAAGAAGGGAAATCCGAACCACAGTCATAAGGCCTCTCCTGCAAGCTGGCACCCTTAAATCGACTTCCCCCAATAAATGAGAAGACCTAAATTCGCAGTTTTCCGATAGGATTACTGTAATATTGTCCTATATTACAGGAATTCAGGGAAAAAATCAACCGAATTCGATTAAGGGGTGAATATTAACCGCCCTTAAATTTATCGCCTTTTGGTTCTTTGGGTTCTACCATCTCTAAAAAATCATTTGAATTTAAGATATAATATCAACAATTTCCACCAAGTTTCTAGCATTCAATCGATAACTTACGCAGGGGTGCTTGAGGGAGACCGGCAATTTCCCTTTACCGTGTACTGAATTTTTCATTGGGGACTGGTTTGGTTTAGTCGGCAAAATTACGATTAAACCATTTAAAATTTACACGCTTCTAAAGGAGGGCTATGATGACCACGAAAAGAGCGCACGGCATGGATATCTCACAATGGCAGGGGAAGTTCCAACCAACGCCGGAGACTCTGGTTGACGTCGATTTCGCAATCTTGAAAGTTACACAGGCGGACAATTTCTTAGATCCTGGCTTTTCACTGAGAAATTTCTACGAGTTGGCGCTTAAGGTCCCCATACGGGGAGCCTATCACTTCTTCAGGACAAAAACCTATAAGACTTCCGAGCTTCTGCCGGAATCCATTGTGCCCAAAAAATCATTGAAAGGGCCCAAGCGCACCGTCACGCTTGAAGACGGCAGCCAAGTGGAAGTGCCGGTCAGCCTCATTCATGTTTTTGAACGAGAGGGTCCCAATTGGGATGTGCAAGCCGGATTCTTTTTGGAAACAGTGCAAGGAAAGGATTTTCATTTCTATGCTCTGGACATCGAAACCGGCAGGGATCCCGGGTTTTTTATCGGCCGGAGTCAGAATATATTCAGTTCTGTGGATGTCCAGAACATCAAGCTGTGGATCGAGCGTGTTAGAGCGCGAACGGGGAAGCCCGTTTTACTGTATACCAATTCAAATATTTACAGCAACATCCTGCTGCCCCGCGGGGGACATATTCTGTCCAACCTGGATTTGTGGCTTGCCGGATACCCTCCCGACCCTAAGCGCAACGATGACGATCCATTGTCCGTATTCCCGATTAAGGATCCGGCGCGGAAGAACTGGCATTTCTGGCAATATTCCGCGGATGGCAACAACCAGGGCGTAGCGTTTGGCGTCACCTCCAGGAGCATCGATCTGGATGTATTCAACGGGCCGGTTGAAAAACTGAGGGAGTGGTTGGGCCTGGAAGCAGCGATTAGCGAGATCGGGCAGGGACAAGTTGAGCAAACCGAGGGGGCATCCAGCGGCGAATCGACGCCGGCCGAACCCATCCAGACAGGAGAAAAAATGCCAACCGGAACCAGCACTCCCCACGAACCTGTGACCGAAACCCCTGTGGACGTTGTTGAGGTCCCTGAATCCCCAGACGCAATCACCGTTGAAGTCGTCGAGAATAAGGCGGTCTTGCGTATGATCAAATCATTGGATAAGTCGGGTAAACCGGTCTTCAAGATCCGTGAGCCGCGGGTGCGTTTGGATAAAGGCAGCCATCTCCTTGTCTCCGCCTCTCGAACCGAGAGCAAAAGCGATAAGGGGGATGGGCTCATCCACGCCACCGGGAACCAATTGTTCTACTTCGTGCTCGATCATCCTTCGAACGACGCCTCGACCAGGAAGTTGTACGTCCGGTTCGAGGACGTCAAGACGATTGGCTGACGCAAGGGGATTGTCTTAGCTTTATGCCCGACCATCCAAAGCGCGCGGCCTATCTCCAGGCGTTAAGCGAATTGGCAAATTGGGACGCGTACCTGATGCAGGAATCCGGGCTGCCAGGGCCGCGCGGCAACCTGGAGCTGGCTGCGGTGGTCGCCGAAGTCGGGGACCGGGAGCTCTTCGAGCATCTGCTCAGCTACGATCCGCAAAGCGCGCCGGCTAACACGCCCGAGGAGTTTCTGGCGTTTTGCGGCGCGCTCGGGCTGGGGAAGCTGCTGGCCCAGGGCGATGCCAGCTTGCTGCCCAGACTGCGGGCCTACGCGGCAGACCCGCGCTGGCGGATGCGTGAGGCCGTGGCGATGGCGCTCCAAGAGCTGGGCCGGGCCGATATGCCGCGCTTGCTGGAGGAAATGCGGCTTTGGGCCGCGGGGAACTGGCTCGAGCAGCGCGCCGCCGCGGCCGCCCTGGCTGAACCTGCCCTCCTGAAAGAAAGTCCGGTCGTCGAACAGGTCTTGCAAATCCTGGACGGCATCACGTCCGAGATCGAAAGCAGCGCTCTGCCAAGGGATGAGGATTTCAAGACCCTTCGCAAGGGTCTGGGCTATTGCTGGAGCGTCGCCGTGGCTGCCCTGCCCGCCTCTGGGAAACGCGCCATGGAAAAGTGGTTCGCCAGCCAGGACCCGGATGTGCGCCGGGTGATGAAGGAAAACCTTAAAAAGAATCGCCTGGCCCGCATGGACGCCGGTTGGGTAGCGCGCTGGCAGTCGCTTTTAGATCCACCAAAATAGCGCCACGAAGTAGATCTATTCTTTTTTGAGGCGTACGACTACGCGCATCCACCCATTTTCAATCCGGTCTCGCGCCCAGGGCAGCCCTGGCTGCCAAAAGATAAAAGAAACCCGCCTCGGATTTATCCATTCGAGGCGGGCGTCGCGAAAACCGGAACAGCAATTTTGTAAAACGATAATTTACCGAATACCGACCAGCCTTACACATTACGGGCGTGCAAGTCAAACCCTGCGCCCAGGATGATTCCCAGCGCAGCTCCGGCGCCCATCAGGGTCAAAAAGAGGATATGCCCGGTGCTGGCGAAAAGAGCGACCCCCAGCCCGCCGCCTAACACGATGCCGGCCAGCATCCCCAACGCCTGGTAATCCAATTTCTGTTTGTCCATCTCCATATCCTCCTTTCCTCTCTTTGCACGCAGGAAGGCGCTCCACAGCGAACGACACCTGATCTCTCTTCAGGCTATATTATGGAATAAATCCTTCCCCAGCGGATCATGCAATTGGACAGTTTTTGTCCTGTACATTTGGCCAGTCCTTTATTTAGGCATATGACCAGGGCTAGGGGCGTTTTCGCCCTCACCCCTGCCCCTCTCCCGTAACGGGCGAGGGGAATCACCCCGGCGGGGTTTTAATTGGATTGGAATGGGGATAAAATGGGCGCTTTACGGGCGCTTGTTGGCCGCCTGGGTTTTGAGGGCGGCTTTTTGCACCGCGGCGGCGGCCCGCTCTTCGGCCATGGCGGTCAGGAGCGGGGGCAGGGCCGTTTGCGTGGCGGCGTAGCTGCCGGCGGCCTGGGTCTGGGTGGCATGTGAATTGATAAGCGCCCGCTGGTAGACCTCCTGCCAGGCAGTAGCTGTGACCAGGGACGGGGGCAGCGGGGTGGCGGTCGGGGCCGGGGTGAAGGTGGGGGATGGCGTTGGCGTAGGCTGCGTCGCGGTGGGCGTGGGGGAAGGGCTCAGGCCCGTTTTCGCCGGCAGAAATGTGCTGGCATCGGTTATGGAAGGCTGACCCTTCGCTGCGATGGGTGAGAACAACAAGGCCAGGCCGAGCAGGGTCAGCGCCAGCATCCCGAGGGGCATGCCGGCGCCTTTATGCCAGGACTGGCGGCGTCTTTGGCGCTGGCGGGCTGCTCCCAGCGCAGCGGAATCTCCAGGGGGCGCGGCCGGCTGGATAGAACGAGACGGAAGCCGTTCTGCGAATGGGTGGATTTGATAGGAAATCGGCAAAGTCCAACCGCAGTGCGGCTCCTCCATCCAGCCGTGTTTTCCGCGCCCCAGGTCGAGGAGGAGATAGGAATGATGGCAATGGTGGCAAATGAACCGTTCCCCGTTCAGGGGGACCCCGAAGGTCGTCTTACAGAAGGGGCATTCGAAATAAGCTCTTTTTGTCTTGAACATGCCGGCTCAATAGTACTCCTGGCATAGATCATTGCAAGGTCCGTGCCCAAAAACCTGCCGGTGAAAAGGGTTATAATTTTCAAATCCGCGTTTTTCCGCGTTATTCCGCGTCCAATTAGGTTTTATTCCGTAAGGAGAATCTTATGACAATTGTCTTGGATGGTTCCGGCCTGACCATCGAACAGTTAGTACGCATCGCCCGCCACGGCGAAAGCGTGGCGCTGCATCCCGACGCCCTCGAGCGCATCAAAACCTGCCGGCGCATGCTGGAGGAGAAGCTCCAGGCGCACGAGATCATGTACGGCGTAAACACCGGCATCGGCGAGTTTTCCGAGGTCGTATTGAACGACGAACAGGTGCAGCAGTTCCAACGCTACCTGATCTACAACCACGCCGCCGGCATCGGCGAACCGGCGCCCATCGAGTACGTGCGAGCTGCGATTGCCGGGCGCATCAACGTGCACGCCCACGGCAATTCCGGCTGCCGGCCCGAGATCACCCTGACCTTGATCGATTTGCTCAACAAAGGCGTCACGCCGGTGGTATGCCAGAAAGGCTCGGTAGGCGCATCCGGCGACCTGGCCCCCATGGCCCAGATGGCCCTCGTTTAATGGGCGAGGGCGAGGCTTTCTACCAGGGCCAGCGCTTGCCTGGAAAGGCAGCGTTGGCGCGAGCCGGCATCCCCATCCCCGACCTGCAGGCACGCGACGGGTTGGCAACCATCAACGGCTCCAACTTGCTGACCGCTATGAGCGCTTTGCACCTGTACGACATGAACCGCTGGCTCAAGCAGGCCGAGATCGCCTGCGCCATGACCCTCGAAGCGCTGCACGCCAATATGAAGCCTTACGACGTTCGCTTGCACGAGCTGCGCGGCTTTTCCGGGGCGGTGCGCAGCGCCAAAGCGATCATGAAATGCATCGCCGGCAGCGACCTGGTCACTGGCAAGCTCAAGACCAAGGTCCAGGACGCCTACTCGATGCGCTCCTCCCCGCAGGTGATCGGCGCGGCGCATGACGCCCTCGCCTACGCCCGCGCCCAGGTCGAGACGGAGCTGAACGGCGTGGGCGATAATCCCATTTTCCTGCCAGAGTACCGCCTGACCCTGACCGGAGCAAATTTCCAGGGCAGCCCGGTTTCTCTGCCGATGGACCTGGCCGGAGCTGCCATTACGATGGTATGCGTGCTTTCCGAACGGCGTCTCAACCGCCTGACCAACCCGGCTTTGAGCGTCGGACTGCCCGCTTTTCTGACCAAAGGGGCCGGGATGTTCTCGGGCATGATGCTCAGCCAGTACACCGCCGACACCCTGATCGTAGAACAGCGCATCCTGTCCGCACCGGCCAGTATTGGCTCCATCCCGGCCGCGGCCGACCAGGAGGATTTCGTCTCCATGGGGATGAACACCGCCATCAAAAATGGCCAGATCCTGGAGAACGCTTACGGCGTCCTGGGGATCGAGTTCATGGCCGCCGCCCAGGCGCTGGACTTTCGCACCAAAGAGAACGGCTTTCAACCCGGAAAAGGGGTGCATACCGCCCGCAAGACGGTGCGCAAGTACGTGACCCACCTGGACGAAGACCGCCCCCTCTACCCGGACCACAATGCCATGCAAGCGCTGGTCCAATCTTGCGAAATTTTGGAAGCCGTGGAAAACGCTGTTGGCAGCCTGGAGTGAGCCTGGGATGGAAGTCGATTTTTACCCAGACGCAGCCGCCTTCCTGGCCAAAACTCAAACAGTGCTGGAAAAAGACGAGGTCATCCACAGTCTCATGTATGGCTTGAGCCTGAGGCTGCAGGGCTCGACCGAATTCAGCGAAGGGCCGCAATGTTTCCTTACGGTGGAAGATCAAGGCAGCCTGGTTTTCGCCGGGTTGATGACTTACCCCAATCGAATGATTATCCAAACTTTTCGCCCCGAATCTGAGGCCGCAATGGCGCTGGCGGCGCGAAGCCTGGTCGCCAGCGAATGGCCGCTCCCAGGCGTGATGGGGCCGTCCCGGGTCTCCGGCGAGTTCGCCCTCATCTGGCAGCGCCTGACCGGCGAAAAATTCGTATTAAACCGCAACGAACGGCTCTTCCGTTTGACCGGCGTCATCCCGCCTTTGCCCACAGTGGGGAAGCTGCGCCTGGCGACCTCCGGCGACGCCAGCCTAGTCGCCCACTGGGTCTATCTTTTTCAGAGCGAAGCCCTGGGTGACAGCGACCCGCAAAACGTCCGGGAGATCGCCGAAAAGCGGATCGCCAAACAGGAAATATACCTTTGGGAAGAAGACGAGCCCGTTTCAATGGCTGCCAAAACCCGCCCGACCCCCAGGGGCATCAGCGTCAGCCTGGTTTACACTCCGCCCATGTTCCGGCGTAAAGGCTATGCCAGCAGTTGCGTCGCTGCTTTGAGCCAGTTATTGTTGGACCAGGGGTTTGAGTTTTGCGCTTTATTCACCGATCTCTCCAACCCGACCTCCAACCATATTTACCAGGAGATCGGTTACCGAGCGGTGTGCGATTTTAACGAATACCGTTTCGAGAAGCAAAACTGACAGGCGATCCCGGCCCATACCACGTGCTCTGCAACCCGTTGGAGCGGCGCATCAATGGGCCATCGACTATTGCACAGCCCACCTGGGCGTTCAGCCTCAGGGCTTATCTTTCTCGCCTTTGCGCAGCAGGTCTGTCCCCATCACCAGCACCAGAGATAAGAGCGCCAACACGAGCGCCGCGCTGTAGGCCCCGACATACTGGCGTTCGTCCAGGGCGCGGTAGATGTAAAGCGTGGCAGTTTCCGTTTGGCCCTGCACGCCGCCCCCGATCACCAGGACCGCCCCGAATTCCCCCAGGGCGCGCGCAAACGTCAGCGAGACCCCGTAGATAAAACCCCAACGCAGGGCCGGCAAGGTGATGCGCCAGAAGATTTGCCAGGAATTGGCGCCTAATGTCGCCGCGGCCTGTTCTTGCTGGATGGAAAAAGCTTCCAGCATTGGGATCAGCTCGCGGATCATGAAAGGCAGGGTCACAAACAGGGTCGCCAGGATCATCCCAGGCAGCGCGAAAGCCACCTTAAGGTTCAGGCTGGCGAGCAAGGGGGCCAGCGGGCCGTTGCGGCCAAAAAGCAGGAGAAGCATGTAACCGACCACCACAGATGAGATGGCGAAGGGCATGTCGATCAGGCCGTTGATCAGGTCCCGTCCGGGGAAGCGCTGGCGCACAAGCACCCAGGCGACAATCGTGCCGAAAACGGAATGAACGGCGACCACAACCAGGCTGATCCAGATCGTGCGCCAGAAGGCGGAGCGCACGTCCGGCTGGTTCAAAGATTGCAGGATTGCGCCGAAACCATTCTGGAAAGCCCCTTCCAGCAGGGCTGCGATTGGGGCCAGGATCAGGAAAGCAACGTAAGCAAGGACCAAGGCAATGAGGATGCGGGCGACCCACACGCTCCCGGCGGGGGATTTCGGGCGGGCCTGCTCGCGACCCAGCGTGGAAGCTCTCATCCGGCCGCCCCCCGGCTGCGGCGCTGCAGCCAGCCGACCAGCAGGATCAGGCTGTAGGCGATGGCGACCATCACGATGGAGACCGCGCTGGCCCCCAGGCGGTTTTCTAACTCGACTTCGCCCAGGACATACACCGCCGCGGTTTGGGAATAAAACGGGATATTGCCGGCGACGATTACAATCGCCCCAAATTCGCCGATCGCCCGCGAGAAACTTAAGAGCGCCCCGCTGGCCAGCGGTAAGACCAGGGGCGGCAGGGTAATGCGCCGGAAAATGGTCCAACCCTTGGCCCCCAGGGTGGCGGCGGCGTCTTCCTGAGTCCGGTCCAGGCTCAGGAGCACCGGCTGGACCGCCCGCACGACGAAGGGGAAGGTGATGAACAATAACGCCAGGATAATGCCCGGCGGGGCAAAGATCACCGAAAAATGGAATTCATCCTTCAACCAGGCGCCCAGGGCCTGCTGGGGCCCAAAAAGGATCACCAACATCACCCCGGTTACCAGGGTAGGGATTGCCAGCGGCACGTCGATCAGGCTGTTCAAGAACGCTTTGCCGGGAAACTCGTAGCGGACGAGGACGTATGCGGTCAGCGTCCCCATCAGGGTGTTGATGACCGTCATCACGGCCGAGGTCCACAGGGTGAGCGAAAGCGCGCTCCAGGCGACAGGCAGCGTGACCTGCCGCCAAAATTCAAGCAGGCCGGCCCGCAAGCCATCTTGAAAGATCACCGCCAGCGGGATGAAGATCAGCACAGCCAGGTAGGTAAACGCGATCGCCCGCAATCCCCAACGCCCCCAGGGCGCCGGCGCTGCGCCGCCCCCGGCGCCGGGCGCTCCGGACAGTTTCGAGCGCAATCGAACAGCTTCCATTACCGGTTTCCTGTCATGGGATCTGAAAATCGGCCACAAGCCTTTCCCGCTCACGGCCGTCCGGAAGATGAGCCTGGGCGCCCATATAATGAGAATGGACGATCAAAACGGCGTTTTCCAGAATGAGGTCCAGGACCTGCCCAACGACGCCGTTGAGTGATATCTTTCCACTCGGGCTCGCCAGCGGCGCGCCTACCACCAGCAGGTCATACCCGCCTTGTTTAACTTCTCGTTCAATCTCCTCGGCGGTTGAACCGGAGCGGACGATGGTCTTCGTCGGCACTCCCAGGATGGAAAGGGAGCGAACGCCGCCTTCCAGGAAACGCTCCGTCCGGCCAGCCAGGTCCATTTCCTGGCTGCCATCGGGCAGCACCGACATCAGGCTGACATCCGCCCCCAGGTGGCGCACCAGCCGCCCGGCGAACAGGACATCATCTTTGCCCGGCTCTCCGCTGGCCACGCAGATCAAGGCCTGAACAGGGGGCGCTTGCGGGCAGGGGACCAGCAAGAGATGGTGGTCGCCGGCTTGCAGGATTTGTTCGGCCAGCGGGATGTCTTCCTGCGAATTGAATCCCAACACGACCAGGTCAAAGGGCTGCTTTTCGGCGGCAGCGACCACCGCCTGGGCGGGAGAACCGGGGAAGGTTTGAACCTCCAAAGACGCCAGCCCGCTGCCAAGCTGTTTTCGGGCTTCTTCCAGATGAGATTGGAGCGCCGCGCCCCCCTGCCCGCAGCCGGCCAAAACGACCCGGGCATGGGCGAGACGGGCGATTTGCCCGCCCAGCGCAACCGCGGCCTGCGAGCGCAGCGAACCATCGCTGACGATCAGGAAGCTTAAGCCCGGATGCACCAGGGAGTGGATGCGATGCACTCCGACCCAGGTTTTCGAACCGGACTGCAGCGGAAAGCGGACGGCTTGCTCCGGCGGGCGAGTGGCTTCGACCAGGATCGAGCTGCTGCCAAAGGAGACCGGCGGCGAAATTGGGCGCACCCCAGGGATTGGCGCAAGCCGCAGGCGCAGCCGCTCAAACGAGCCGCCAAAAGTGATCTCTTCGACGACGGCCTGCCCCAGGCTGGGGCAATCCAAATTCTCGGCCTGCGGCGCAAGGGCGACGTCTTCGGGCCGGAAAAGCACCTGGACACGCTGCTGAAAGCCTAACTGGCGCAGCTCAGCCGCCAGCGGGAATTGCAGCGGCCCCACCTGGACGCCCGCCTGCGTGGCGTTCCCCAAAAGCAAATTGCCCGAGCCCAGGAAAGAAGCAACGAATTCAGTCTGCGGCTTCTGGTACAGCTCCTCGGGCGTGCCCACCTCAAGCAGCCTCCCAAAGCTCATCACCCCGATCCGGTCGGCCAGGTCGAAGGCTTCCTCCTGGTCGTGGGTCACCAGGATGGTCGCGATTCCAAGCTTGCGCTGGATGGTTTTCAGGTTGCGGCGCAGCTCGACCCGGATCTTGGCATCCAGGGCGCCTAACGGTTCGTCGAGCAGCAAGACATCCGGCTGGTAAGCCAAAGCCCGGGCCAGGGCCACCCGCTGCTGCTGCCCGCCCGAAAGCTGGCGCGGCATGCGCTTGCCCAATCCTGCCAACCCGACCAAGTCTAACAGCTCATCTCGGCGCTGGCGGCGCTCGGCGGGTGGCGCTTTACGGATGCTCAGGCCGAACTCGATGTTGTCGGCGACGGTCATATGTTGGAACAGGGCGTAATTCTGGAATACGAATCCAACCTGGCGTTGTTGGGTCGGTAGTTGGGTGACGTCCCGGCCGTGCAGCAGCACCCGCCCGTGATCCGCCTTCGTCAACCCGGCGATCAGGCTCAAGACGGTCGTTTTCCCGCTGCCGCTGGAACCGAGCAGGACAAAAAATTCGCCGTCGGCGACCTCTAGCGCCACATTGTTGACCACCGGATGGCCGTCGTAGCGCTTGGTCAGCCCCTCAAGGATTATGGACATACCTTCAGTTTAACAGGCGCGGATGACAGGCAGCGTGATGAAGTTGTGACAAACTCGTGACAATGGGGGAAAAACCGGATGACCTATTTTGATGAATCTATGGAGATTGCGTGGTGCGCCGACCACTGGCCTTCGGCCAGGGGCAAAGCGCCCAACGCTTAATCTTCTGAGGGCAGGATCTTGGCGACGCCATAGCCCAGGCCCGGCACCGTCTCGATGTATACCGGCTTTGCCGGATCGGGCTCGATCTTTGTGCGCAAGCGGCGGACCAACTGGCGCAGCATATCCCGGTTGCCGCCTCCCGGGCCCCAGATGTGGTCGATCAGGTCTTGCATGGGCAGGACCTGTCCGGCGTTTAGCAGCATATACTCCAACATACGGCATTCGAGGGCGGTAAGGGAGATCGGGCTGCTCTGGCCGATGCGCGCTTCCCGCCGGCTGGCGTTCAGCGCAAGCAGGCCGGCCTGCAGGTTGGCTGCCGCGGGGGCCTTGCTGGCGCGCCGCAGGACGGATTGGACGCGGGCGACAAGCTGGCGCGGGCTGAACGGCTTGAGGATGTAATCGTCGGCGCCCATTTTCAAGCCGAAGACAATGTCGTCTTCAGCATCCCGCACGGTTAATAAGATAATGGGGGTATCCGAGCTTTCACGGATGCGCCGGCAGACGGTGAACCCGTCCAGCGAAGGCACGGTCTTCGGCAGGTTCACATCCAAAATAATGATGTCCGGCTGCTCATCCGCCCAGCGCTTGAGGGCGGTTTCGCCATCCTGGGCCTGAATCACCTGGAAGCTCTCCCGCCGCAGGGTGAAAGCTACCAGGTCCGCTAAAACACGGTCGTCATCAACGACGAGCGCTTTCATCCGTGATCGCCTCCTGGTGTTCCAAAACCGGCGCGGTTGGCAGTGTGAACCAAAAAACAGCGCCGCGCTCCGGCCTGTTCAGCGCGCCGACCTGGCCGCCCTGGGCTTCCACAATCGCCTTGGTGACGGATAAGCCCAGGCCAGCGCCATGTTCCGTGCGGTTATCCACTGACTCCAGGTTGGCGAAGCGGCGGAACAAATCCACCTGGTGTTCGGCCAGGATGCCCGGGCCCTGGTCGACGACGGAAACCTGCAGCCTACCGGCGGTAGGCGATACGGAAATGGTCACTTCCCCATCTTCAGGCCCCCATTTGATCGCATTGGAAAGCAGGTTGACCAAAACCTGGCCCGTCCGGCGCGGGTCCGCCTGAACCGGGGGCAGCTCGACGGGGAGATCGACCGAGATGCGCTGCCTATATTTGTCGGCGAGCGGCTGCATCACCCGCACGGCCTCTCGCACGATCTCCGCAAGGTCGGAAGGGCGCGGGTTAACCCTGAAACGACCGGTCTCGATGCTGGCGCCCTCCAACAAGTTGTCGATGAGCGTCTGCAGGCCCAACACGCCTAAATGAGTCGAATCCAGCAGCTCGTGCAGCTCCGCCGGGCTGAGGTCCGGCAATTGGTCCAGGAGCAGTTCGATGGAGGCCGCCAGGGCGGCCAAAGGGGTGCGGAACTCGTGCGAGATATTCGCCAGAAACTCGCCCAGCAAGCGGCGAATGGCCTCTTCATCACTGACGTCTCGCAGCACCAGGGCCGAGCCGGCTTTGCCTGCTTCGGGCGGAGCCAGTTGGGCGCCGGTGATCGCCAGAGTTGCCTGGTGTCCATTCGGCAGGGAGACGACGATTTTTTGCTTTCCCCCAGGCGGCGGGATGCGCTGGCTGAAACGCTCCTCGCTTTCGGCGAGCTGGAAAACTGCGTCCACGGGCCGCCCGAGCGCTTGCTGCAACTCCCAGCCCGTAATCCGCTCGGCCCCGCGGCTGAAGAAGGTGATGCGCTGGCCGCGATCCAGGGTCACAATCCCTTCGACGACCGAATCCAGCAGGTGGTCCACCCAGGCTTTCTCCTGGCGCAGTTGGGCCAGGCTGTGCTGCAGGGCAATGCGGGCGTCCTCGAGCGCGTAGGCGACCAGGGCTACTTCACGCACGTTGGATTGGATCTTAATCGGGGTCGCCAGGTCGCCGTTCCTCAGTTTTTCGGATAAGTCCCTTAAAGACTCGAGCGGCCGGCTGATCTGGCGGGATCTTAAAATCCCGATCACAGAGCTCAAAGTCGTCACCAGCAAGATACCCGCCGCGACGATCCAGCTCAACTGCCGGCGGGCCTGCGCCAGGTCTGCCACCGATAAAGCGCTGATCGTTTCCAATCCCGTGCCGGCGAAAGCGGAGCGAGAAGCGATGTAGGGGCTGCCATCCAGGGTGAACGCGGCGCTGATGACAGCGGCGCTGTCTGCAGCGCCGTTCTGCGGAAAAGCAGAGCCGATGGGTTCCAAGACCTGGAGACCTGCGTTATAGCTGCTGGCCACAAAACGACCGCCCAGCAGGATGACCTGCTCCAGGCCGGTTTGGTCGCGCAGCCGGCTGGCGAACCGCCCATCCAGCGCCTGGGCGGCGATCACGGTCAGGCCGTCATGCGCATCCTCCAGCGGCTGAGCAGCGACCATCCAGCCTCGATCCTGTCCGCTGCCGGTCTCAAGGTAAAAGCGCTCGCCGGCCGGGTTCTGGCAGATCGCCGGGGAAACAGCCGGGCCGCTTTGAGCCAGCTCTTGGCCTTGCGCCTGGCAGAGCACCAGCGCGTCCAATCCAGCCCCTTTTTGAAGGGTTTGCAGGTACGCCGCCAAAGCGCTGCGGTCTCCTTGTTGGATGAGCGTCCGAAGCGTCGGGCGTTGGGCGGTCAAGATCGCCAGGTTTTGGAGATCGTTGATCTGGGCGGAGATGAGCGCCTGGGCGGCGCGGCTGCCCTGCCCCACCAACGCCCAAGCCTGGCGATCCAACTGGCCGCGAATCAGTCCCATCGCCGGGACGCCGATCGCCAGGGTCGTCAGGACTGCCAGGGCGACCGAGGTGACGAGCATATGCGCAGAGATGCGCTGCTGGCCCGATCTAAACCATCTACTCATTAATATGATGTTTATCTAAAATCGTGTTGCGTGGCCCGCAAAGCGCGCCCAACACTCATTGCTCCAGGATTGTTGCCGGCTGCGGCAAATCCACTCGCCTGGGGCTCATTTTAACTGATTCGAGCAAAAAAAGTCCATGAAGATTTTTGGCGGATGGAGACTGCGGCTCCGCTGCAGCTCTCGAAATCCGATTTGTCCTATTTTGATGTTTACCTAAAATCGTGTTGCGTGGCCCGCTAAGCGCGCCCAACACTTTATTGGTCCAGGCGGTTGATCTTCGAGATCACCTGCGTGAAAATCCCATTTTCGCCGAAGAAATCCGGGGTGGCCTGCTCCCAGCCGCCGAAATACTCGATATGGAAGAGGTCCTGCACCTGCGGGTATTGGGCGGCCGTGGCCTGGGCAACCTGCGGGTCGACCGAGCGCAGCCCGTACTTCGCGAAAATCTCCTGAGCCTGGCTGGTGAAAAGGAAGTCGACGAACGCCTCAGCCGCCTGGCGCGTTCCGTGCTTGTCCACGGATGCATCGACAACCGCGACGGGGTTTTCGATCAGGATGGTCGAGCGTGGGATGACCAACTGGTAGCTTTGCCCGCTTTGCTGGCCCACCAGCACCTCATTCTCGTAAGTTATGGCCACATCGCCGACCCCTTTTTCGAAATTGGTGATGCTTTCACGCGCTCCTTTATCCATCACGGTGACGTTGTTCAGTACGCTGAGCAAGAAAGCCTGGGCGGCGGGGTCATCGTCTTTCGCAACGCCGTCGACAAAACCGCGTTTTGCCGCGCCGTACAGAGCCAGCACGTTCCACATCGCCCCGCCGCTGGTTTTGGGGTTGGGGGTCAGGATCTCCAGGCCGGGCTTCGCCAGGTCGGCCCAATCCAGGATGCTGTGCGGATTGGCCGGCCGTACGGCGAAAGATACAATGGAATCGCTGACCATGCCCTTGTACGGGCCGGCTTTCCAATCGTGAGTGATCAGCCCGGCCGCCTGGATGCGGGTGATGTCCGCTTCCAGCGAGAGGGCGGCGATATCCGCTTCGAACCCCTCGACAATGGCGCGCGACTGCGCGCCGGAGCCCAGGTAGGATTCCTCGAAAACGACAGACTGGCCTGTTTTCTCTTTCCACTGCTCCTGGAAAATGGGGATCAGCTCCCGATAAGCTTCACGCGGGGTGGTGTAAGCGCCCAGGATCAGTTTGACTTCCTGGCCATTCCCTTGGGAAAGGCCGCCATTCCCTTGGGAAGGGCCGCCATTCCCTTGGGAAGGGCCGCCGCAGGAGGCCAGCAGCAAGGCCAGGGCCAGCAGGATGAAAAAACTTTTGTAAATCGGGTTTTTCCCTGTGTTCATCGGATATTCTCCTTTGAATGTAGTTTACTGGAAGCCGGTGACAGAGGTAGTGACGAAGCTGTTATATTTTTGTGACAAGGTGTGGTTTTGGTTATAATGGAGGCCAGGGAGTCATTGTGATTAAATCAAGGAGGTAACGATGGCAGTCCATCCACTCGCAGGGAAACCCGCTCCACGCGAAATGCTGATCAACGTGCCGCGGCTGATCTCCGCCTACTACACCCACCAGGTGGAACTCCGCGACCCCAACCAGCGGGTGGCTTTTGGCACATCAGGCCACCGCGGCACATCCCTTGAGAACAGCTTCAATGAGGCGCACGTCCTGGCAATCAGCCAGGCGATCTGCGAATACCGCAAAGGACAGGGCTACAGCGGTCCCCTGTTTCTCGGGATGGATACCCACGCGCTCTCTGAGCCGGCCCAGGCCTCCGCCGTGGAGGTATTCGCCGCCAACGGCGTCGAGCTCATCATCCAGGAAGATCACGGTTATACCCCAACACCGGTCATCTCACACGCCATCCTGGCCTACAACCGCGGCCGAAAAACCGGGCTGGCGGACGGCGTGGTGATTACCCCTTCACACAACCCCCCGGGCGACGGCGGCTATAAGTACAACCCCCCATCGGCCGGCCCGGCCGATACCGGCACCACCCAGGTGATTCAGCAGCGGGCCAACGAGATCATCGGCGCGGGTCTTAAAGCCGTCCAGCGCATGCCTTTTGAAAAAGCGCTGCGGGCAGAGAACGTTCACCAGCGCGACTACAGCGGCCCTTACGTGCAGGATCTGAAGAATGTGGTCGACCTGCAGGCCATCGCCCAGGCTGGCTTGAAGATTGGCGTCGATCCAATGGGCGGCGCAGCGGTCGCTTATTGGGCGCCCATCGCCGAGGTCTACGGCCTGGACCTGGAAGTGGTCAACCCGGTCGTCGATCCCACCTTCGCCTTCATGCCGGTCGATCACGACGGTAAAATCCGCATGGACTGCTCGTCGCCATACGCCATGAGCCGCCTGATCGGGTTGAAGGACCGCTTCGACATCGCCTTTGGCAACGACCCGGACGTGGACCGGCACGGGATTGTCACGCCCAGCGCCGGGCTGATGAACCCCAACCACTACCTGGCGACGGCCATCGACTACCTGTTCCAGCACCGGCCTGGCTGGCGTGAAGACGCTGCGGTCGGCAAGACGCTGGTCTCCAGCTCGATGATCGACCGGGTTGCCGCCCACCTGGGCCGCCGCCTGGCGGAAGTGCCGGTCGGGTTCAAGTGGTTCGTGGACGGACTGGTAGATGGCTCATACGGTTTTGGCGGCGAGGAGAGCGCCGGCGCATCCTTCTTGCGCCAGGACGGCACGGTCTGGACGACCGACAAGGACGGCATCATCCTGGACCTGCTGGCGGCTGAGATCACCGCCCTGACCGGCGAGGATCCCGGGCAGCGCTACCGTCTCCTGGAAGAGCAGTTCGGCAGTCCCGTTTACGAGCGCATGGACGCTCCCGCCACGCCGGCGCAAAAAGAAGCCCTCAAAGAGCTCACGCCCGAGATGGTCGCAGCCCAATCCCTGGCTGGCGAAAAGATCGTCGCCCGGCTGACGCGTGACCCGGAGAACAACGCGCCGATCGGCGGGCTGAAAATCGTGACCGAAAACGGCTGGTTCGCCGCCCGGCCCTCCGGGACCGAAGATATCTACAAAATCTACGCCGAGAGCTTCCTGGGAGAGGCGCATCTGCGCCAGATCCAGGAAGAAGCGCAAAAGATCGTCACGGCTGCCTTCAAGGCCGCCGGCGTGCCGGCTTGACCCCCCGCGGGAGGACAAAGTGGAAACCGCAAGATCGAAAATCCCCCTTGAGGGCGCAGCGATTTTTATTTACAGCGTTCTCCTGCTTTTCTTTCTACAGCTCTTATCCGACTTCGTCGAAAGCATATACACATTCGGACTGCTCGGCACCCGTATCCCGGTAGAGATCGTCAGCGTTCTGTTGTTTTTTTCGCCTGTGGTCCTGCTTGTCCTGCCCAGGGAGCTGCCTGAATCGCTCCTGCTCATCCTGGGCGAAGCGGCGCTCGCCTGCCGCCTGGTCGCCGGCCTGCTGGATACGCGCGGCAAGATGCTGGTCTCCGGGTTGGGGGTGGGCTGCTTCCTGGTCTTCTTCCCGCTCCTGCTGGCTGGCCTGGGCCGCAGAAAGGCCGAAGGCGCAGGCGCCCGCCTGGGCGGCGGCTTGCTGGTCGCCCTCGGCCTCTCCATCTTTTTCCGAAGTGCAAATTCCGGCGTCGATCTTTCCACGCAAGGCGGATTCCAGGTAATCGCCTGGATCCTGGGTCTGGCGGCAGGAGCGCTGTTGTACCACAATTATCGCCAACCTTGCGAGCCCGAGGCCGCCGAAAACCCGGCGAAACCGGCGGGTCTCTTCAATATAGCAGCCCTCAGTATCGGGATCGTGGCGGCCTGGGTGCTGCTGTACTTCGCCTTTGCCAGTCCCAACGTGATCGCTCGCTGGACCGGCGACAGCTACCTGCTGGTGGTCGGGCTGCTGGCAACCGGGCTGGCGCTGTACACCCTGCTTTTGGCAGGCCGGATGGCCTGGTTCGAACGGCTTCCCCTGTACGGCCTGCTGGCCTGGAACCTCTTGTTCGTCCTGGCGCTATTCCTGGCGATCCGCCTGAACCAGTTCGGATTCCCTCAAAGCGAGGGCGCCTACCCTTTGTTCGCCCCGCCCGTTTCAGCCTGGCAGTACCTGGCGCTGGCCCTGGCCCTGCTGCTTTCCCCGGTGATCCTGCTCGACTTCAGCCTGTTCTGTGAAGCGCTGGTCGCAATGCGGCCTGCGACAAAAACACTCGGCGCGGGATTCAGCCTGGCAGCCTTGTTTTTACTGCTGATGGTCTTCGCCCAGGTCTTCACCAGCGTCTACGATTACATCCCCCTGCTCGGCCCGCCCCTGCGCGACCGCTTCTGGCTGGTGTACCTGCTGGCAGGCCTGGCTCTGGCCCTGCCTGTGTTGTTCGTGCGCGCCGAGACGCTGAAGACTACACTGCGGGTAGGAGAGCTCAGCGAGATGAAAGCCCTGCCGGGAGTGGCGATCGTCCTGGGATTGGCCAGCATCGCCGCTGTTTTGACGACCGCATCGCGGCCCGCCGCAGCCGTCAATTCGACAGCCTTACGCGTGCTGACCTTCAACATCCAGCAGGGTTACAGCGCGGACGGGCAGAAAAATATCCGCGGGCAGCTCGAATTGATCCGCTCGCTGGATGCGGACGTGGTCGGCCTGCAGGAAACGGACACCAACCGCATCTCCGGTGGCAACAGCGACATCGTGCGCTATTTCGCCGACCGGCTGGACCTGTATTCTTACTACGGACCGAAGACTGTCCTGGGTACCTTCGGCATCGCCCTGCTCTCCAAATACCCCATCCAGAACCCGCACACGTTCTACATGTACAGCCCGGCCGAGCAGACTGCAACGATCGAGGCCCAGATCACCGCCGGCAACCGGACCTTCAATATCTTCGTCACCCACCTGGGCAACGGCGGGCCGCTCGTCCAACAGGAAGCGGTCTTAAAGGAAGGAATGGGCAAGCCCAACCTGATTTTGATGGGGGATTTCAACTTCCGCCCGAACAGCGAGCAGTACCAATTGACCACCCAGGTGCTGGAAGACGCCTGGCTGGTGAAATGGCCGCAGGGCATCGACCGCATCGGGAGAAATAAATCCGCTGAGATCGACCACATCTTCGTCACGCCCGGAATGGACGTGATCGAGGCACGTTATCTGACCGGCCCGGACTCCGACCACCCGGCGCTGGCGATTGACATCCGGCCCTGAGGGTTGGGCGATGTTTGCGCGTCCCCCTTATGGTTGTATGCAGAATGCTATTCACAGCAACCGCTTTTCTGGTAGAATTCCAATGCACTTTTCTCACTCATCCGATAAAAATTAAATTAGAAATCTTCCGGATTTATCGCTGGCCGCGCGGCCAGCAGGAGAAGCACATGGACGACCAAAAAACGCAGGAGCAAACATCTACCGAACCGGTTTCCTTTTATGACCGTCCGAACGTCCACAAAGAGGATATTCCCATTGGGGGCGGCGTCCCTTTTGCTTATGAATCGGTCACAAATTCCGCGCTGGGGATCGGGGGAGTCTATGGCACCTGGGGATTGAGCATCGACAACAAAACCCTGCCGGATTTCATCGCCAACCGGGTTGGAGCGCCGTTGAACGACGCGAACCGCATGGAGCTCGCCTCGCTTGGGTTCGTCAATCGCTACCACGTCCCAAACATCAGCGACGAGGCGTTGGAAGAAGTGGAGATCACCGCCGGCGCGCAGCTCCTGCGCGAAGCTGCGCGCGCCAACGGCTGGGAGCCTTCCGATGTAGAGGCGGTGCTGGTTGGGATGAGCGCCCCGGTTTGCGAGGACTATACGCAGCGGATCGCCAAAGAGGCCGGGATCGAGGAAAACGCCTTAAAAGTTAGCGTGCATAAGGCCTGCGACAGCTCGGTCAGCGCGCTGCACATGGCCCTGAACCCCGCCCTGGATGTTTACCGCCAGATGGGCAGGAACCTGGCGGAAGAGCTGGCCGGCAAAAAGGTCCTGGTCGCCGGCATTGAGGGGTTGAGCCGTTTCTTAAGGGGCTCGAATGATCTGAACGCCCTGCAGCTTTTCGGCAACGGCGCGGGGGTGATCGGGGTCATCCCGGGCAAGACCATCAAGTTTTTAGTCGGCAAGGCCCAGGAAGTTTTCGATGAAAAAGGCGTGCTGGCGGTGCGCATGGATTACCCGCATTCCGGAAAGAAAGTAGAAGGCCAGTCGATGATCGAGGTCTCCAGGGCAGAAGCCAACCACATCCGGATCGCCGGGCTGATGCACGTCCCGGAGGAAGGCGACGGCCGGCCGGTGGACATGGCGGGACCGATGGGAATGGTAAAGCTCTTCGTCCGCAACGGCGTCCAGGTGGTCAGCGACGTTTACCAATCCTATCGCAAGCTCATGGCGGATCTGGGCACCTCTCAAAAAACCTTCGTCACGACCATTGTGCATCACGCCAACTATAAAATCAATAACCTTAAGGCGCTGCAGCTTCAAAAGGAAGGCATCCAGCTCTCCATGCCCTGGCTGCTGAGCGAGTTCGGCAACGTGAGCGCCGCCTCGAATATGATCGCCTTCTTGCGCAAGCTTTCCGAGCTCAAGCCGGGCGACCACATCCTGATCGACGGTTTTGGGGCCGGCACCTATTATGATGTGCTGGCGGTCTCCCTGGGCGAGTGAGTGAGCCTGTTCTACCTTATTTTTATCCATTTCGGAAAAAATCGCCGGCCTCAGGATTTCATCGGGCTGGCGATTGTATTTTAATCACTGAAGCATTGCAACCATAAGATTAAAAGCTAACGCCTCCACATACCATTGCGTTATTCAAAGCAATCCCATCGGGCAGTTATCGAGTCGTGATCCATGGAGCCAGTCATGACAATTTTACCGACGGTCCACTTCTTATCCCATCCCTGCTGCCGCTGCCGAATAAGGCAGATTATTTTCTCTCATTGACGCGAAAATACGCTTTAGCATTTATGAACCAGACGCTTAAACAGCAGCCAGGCCAGTTGCTGGAGAAGCCCATAGAAAGCCAACAAGTTTCCCTTGAAGTTTATCCCCCGCATTAATAGTGTAACGAAAAATAAACTCGCCTGGCGCAGGGATATTTCACTGGTAAAATCCGTATCTGTCCGGCCCGGCGGAGACCGTTCGATCCCAGTAAAAATTTTCCGCAATACGAAAGTGAATATTCATGTTAGAACTCAGCGTCGTGGTGCCCGCTTACAACGAGGCGCCGGCAATCAAATCGGGAAAATTGAAGCGGATCGCGCAGTGGTTGGCCGTGCAGCCATTTGCCGGCGAGCTTATCCTCGTGGACGACGGCAGCCAGGACCAGACCGCCGCGCTGGCCCAGGGGACGGCAACCCAGGTAATCCGCATCCCCCATTCAGGGAAAGCATCTGCAATTGTTGCCGGCATCCAGTCTGCCCGCGGCGAGCTGGTGCTGTTCAGCGATATGGACCAGGCAACGCCAATCGAAGAAGCGACCAGGCTTATACAAGCTATCCAGGGGGGCTCTCAGGTCGCTATTGGCAGCCGCGGGTTGGCCCGCAGCGGGGCGCCGGTCGGGCGCTATGTGCTTAGCTGGGGGCAGGTGCTGGTGCGGCGATTATTTCTCGGCTTGCAAGTGACGGATACCCAGTGCGGGTTCAAGGCTATGACCCGTCCAGCCGCCCTGGATATCCTGGATTGCCTGCGGCTATACCACCCCAGTCGTGCGCGTGAGATCCTGGGCCCAAGCGTCACCAGCGGCTTCGATGTGGAATTCCTGTTTGTCGCCCGGCGCCTGGGCTACCGCATCGCCGAAGTGCCGGTGGCCTGGAATTATCAAGAGACCCGGCGGGTCAACCTGCTGCGCGACGCCGGACGCGGGATGCAGGATATCCTCCAGATTTACCTGGCCGGGTTAGCGGGCAAATACCCGCATTCCAGCCCAGGGGCGGCGGGGGTCATCGAAAGAACCCAGGCAGGCCACAAAGTCCAGATCAAGCGCTGAAAGCCAGGCTCAGGTCAGCCTGCCCGCCTTCCGGAGCGTCGCAGCCTCCTGACCAGCAGAGCGAACCCGGCGAACAGCAATACTATAAAAAAGACCAGCAGTCCGGCAATGACTGCCAGGGTCAGGCGCGCTTTCGACAGGTTCTGAGCCGGTTGGGCTTCGACCGCCAGGTAAGCGCTGCGTTCCAGCGGGGAGCCATCCGGCGATTGGGCGTGCACTAGGATATCGATGCCGTAAAGGCCAGGCATCTCCGGTTTCCAATCCGCCAGCGGCTGCGTGGCAGATCCCTCCAGGGCCAGTTTCTCCACCGAACCGTCCGGAGCGCGGATCGTCGCCTGCACATCCTCTAGCGCCAGTGCCTGGCCATTCAGGCTCAGCTCGGCGCTGAGCTGCACGGTTTCATTGACCTGGGGAAGCAGGACGCTGCTCGCCGCGACCAACTGGGCGCCGCCTTCAAAACGAGCCGTCAAGGCAAAATCGGCGCCTGTGGGCGGTGTTTTGGCGGTAGGGGCCAGGAGCACTTTCCATTGACCGGGCTTGGGGTTATTAAAGCCATAGCCCAGGTAAACCAGGCTGCTCGGATCGTCGACCACCACCAGGCCGTTGGCTGCCGGGTTGAGCTGGATGGTATTGCCGCTCGCCCCGCTGACTGTCACCGTGAGCGAGTGGGTAGGGTCGAATAGAGCGAAGCTGGCCACGCTGACCCCGGCGTCGATCTGGATGGTCAGCTCCTGGCTGCTGTCCACAGCCACATGGCCTGTGAAAACCCGGGTAAATTGCAGCAATTCCGGCGGGCCGCCTGGCGCAGGCGGGTCGGGGTCATCGATGAACTGCCCGGCCGGAGTCTGCAAGCGTGGCAGGACGAATTGGCGAAAAACTTCCCGTGAAGTATTCAACTCCATATGCAGAACCGGCATCTCGCTCAGATGCACTGGAATGGCGGAAACGCTTTCCTCGGAAACCGCCAGGTCGGTTGGAACGCCGGTGCAAGGGGCCTTAAAGGATTCCTGGATCGGGACGCCAGCCAGGGCAAAGAAGGGTACGCCGTGGCGATGGGTAATCTGGCTGTCGAAGATCTGCAACCCGTAACTGGGGATAATCTCCAGGGCAGCCGGCAGGTAATAACCGAGCGAAACCGGCAGGCTCGCGCAGCCGGTCCCGGCGGCCGGGGAGCCCAGGATCAGCAGTTGGGACACGTCCCGCCCCTGCATCAGGCGGTCGATGTAATAGCGGGCGATCATGCCGCCCATGCTGTGCACCAACAGGTCAACCTGTTGGGCGCCGGTGAGCTGGCGGACATTCTGGATATAGTCTCTCAGAATCGCGGCGTTTTGAGCGATGGTGTTGGTCCGGCCAAGCGGGTTGGTCAGGTTGCCAGCATTCAGCGTGCCCTGTACCTGCCCATCGCCGGCGGCGAAGCCACGAATACCTTGTGCAGCCAGGAAACCATCCGGGCCGAGGTAATTCGTCCAGGCCGTATAGTCCGATGAAAAGCCGTGCACCATCACGACCGGGCGGGCCGCGACCTGGATCGGGCCGGAACGAGCGATCTCGCTCCCGCCCGCTTCGGCGACCAGCGTCCGGTTAGGGTGAGCCGCCGCGTTGGCATCCCAATACCAGCCCAGGCCAGCAACCTGGGCGCTCTGGCAGCTCGATTTCCCGGCCGGGATCGTGCAACCCGCCACATTTACGCCATCCGGATCCAGGTGAAAAGCGACCGGGGTGGCCTGGTCGAGGTTGTCCGCCAGGTCCACCTGCAGGCGGACGGCATCACCATCGGTGATGCTGGTAGCCGGCTTACCGGATAGATCCAACAAGACCACTCCGGGCTGACCGGCCTGAGCGGCTAGAACTGGCAGATCGGGCGCAGGCAGAGCAGCCATCCGCGAGGCGCCTTTGGCCTGGGCATAAGCCGCCAGAAACGAGAGAAAGAACGAAAAAACTAGCAATTTGCGCATCTGGAGGTCTCCTGTTGGGTCAGGGTTTCTCTGCCGGATTGGGGTTGGCGCGCATTGTAACACCCAAGGGCCTAGAAATCCAGAGAATTCAATCAAAAATCGGGATGCCTGCCTGGATATTTGCCCCTGGCGGCGGCGCGCCTGAGCGAAAATATCCCCGAGGAACAGAATCGCCTGCTGGCGATGGTCCGCTCCCGCTTGCGGACCTGACGAACGGCAGGAGCCAGCTTGGGAAGCTGACCTACAATCTACTGGCCAACGATTTGGGCTTACCGGCCTCTTTCGGCGTTATAATGGCTGGGTTGAGCCGCTAAATGGGTTTGCTTGGGGGTTCAGGAGAGGTGAAATGACAGTCGATTCAGATCGAGACCTGGAAGCATTGAAACGGATCGGCAGGATTGTCGGGCTGGCGGTCAAGGAAATGGCAGGGCGCGTTCGACCGGGTATGACCACCGGCGAGCTGGACGAGATTGGCAGGCAGCTCCTGGAAAAATACAAGGCCCGCTCCGCGCCGCGCCTGGTTTACAATTTTCCCGGGGAAACCTGTATCAGCATCAATGAGGAAGCCGCACACGGCATCCCAGGCGAACGCGTAATCCAGCCTGGCGACCTTGTGAATATCGACGTCTCCGCCGAGCTGGACGGATATTTCGCCGACAGCGCCACGACCGTACAGGTACCGCCGGTGACGCGTTTGCAGCGAAAGCTCTGCCGATGCACCCAGTCCGCGTTGGAAAAAGCCATCGCTGTGGCGCGAGCCGAGCGGCCGATCAACCAGATCGGCAAGGTCATTGAGGAAGAGGCCCGCCGCTGCGGTTTTACCACACTGGTAGAGCTGGGCGGGCATGGCGTCGGGCGCAGTATTCACGAAGAACCCCACAATATCCCCAACTTCTTCGACCGCCGCGACCATCGCCGCCTTGGCGAAGGCCAGGTGATTACCATCGAACCCTTCTTAACCACCGGCGCACGGCGGGTCACCACCAGCGCGGACGGCTGGACTTTGAAAACCATCGACGGCAGCCTGTCCGTACAATTTGAGCATACCCTGGTGATCACCCGCGAGCGACCGCTGGTGATCACCGCGGTTTAAAAGCCGCAGCCGGTCCGTGGGAAATTCCCGCCTGCCAATATGGATGAGAGTTTAAGCACCTCCACCCCACCGAAACCTGCCTCGCCGCTGATGGAAGTAGCCGGGCTGTTCCTGCGCCTGGGCTTCACCGCGTTCGGCGGGCCAGCGGCCCACATTGGCATGATGCACGACGAAGTGGTCGTGCGCCGCAAATGGCTGGATGACCAGCGCTTCCTGGATCTTTTGGGAGCCACCAACCTGATCCCCGGCCCGAATTCGACCGAGATGGTCATCCATCTGAGCTATCTGCGCGCCGGGTGGGCCGGTCTGGTGGTCGGAGGGGCCTGCTTCATCCTGCCGGCGATGGGGATTGTCATGGCGCTCGCCTGGGCGTACGTGCGGTTTGGATCGACCGCCGAAGCCGGCTGGCTGTTGTACGGGGTCAAGCCGGTCGTGATCGCTATTATCGCCAAGGCGCTCTGGGACCTGGGGAAAAAAGCCGTGAAAGGGCCGCTGACAGCAGTGGTCGGCCTGGCGGTTCTAGGGCTGTACTTTGCAGGCGTCAATATCCTGATCCTGCTGCTGTTGGGCGGAACGGTTGTGATGATTTTGCAAAACATCCGCAGGCTGCGAGGCGTTTCCCTGCCTGGGTTTTGGATGCCCCTGGCCGGGTTGGCTGCGCCAGCGGCTGCTGCGGCCGCGTTTAGCCTGCCGGTGCTCTTTCTGACTTTTCTTAAAATCGGCGCGGTCCTGTATGGCAGCGGCTACGTGCTGTTGGCCTTTCTGCGCGCCGATTTCGTCGCTCGATTGGGCTGGCTGACCGACCAGCAGTTGATTGACGCGATCGCCATCGGTCAAGTCACCCCTGGCCCGGTCTTTACCACTGCTACTTTTATCGGTTTCGTGCTGGGAGGCGTGCCAGGAGCGCTGTTGGCGACGCTGGGTATCTTCTTGCCGTCATTCTTTTTCGTCGCCATTTCCAACCCGCTGATACCACGCCTGCGCGAATCCCCCTGGGCCGGCGCGCTTCTAGACGGGGTCAACGTCGCCGCGCTGGGCTTGATGGCGGCAGTCACCTGGCAGTTGGGATGGGCCTCGCTCATCGATCCTCTGACCGTCATCATAGGCCTGGCTTCAGCTATCCTGCTGGTGCGTTATAAGGTCAACACCACCTGGTTGATCGCCGGCGGGGCGGCTGCCGGCCTGATCGCCAACTTATTGTAGGAGATTTTCACCTTGTTTCGAAGACGTCGCAACCTTACCGACAAATCGGCGATGCGCGGCCAGAACGCCTTGGACACCCTGGCTGCGGCCCACCAGTTGCTTCTCGAAAATAAACCTGTCGAGGCAGCCGCCCTATTTGCGCAGCTTGCCCAGCGGGCCGAGAAAAACGACCACTTGAGGCGAGCCGCAAACCTGCATGCCCAGGCTGCCCATGCCTATGTTAATGGAAAACAGGAGCAAGCCGCCCTGGCTCAAGGCCGGCGGGCATTGACCCTGTTCGCCCAGCTCGGCATGAGCGAGCGCACCACGAACTTTCATGCCAACCTGACGCGCAGAATGCGCGCCAAAGGAATGCAAGTCTCGGCGGATACCCTGGATGGCGAATTCGGGGGCCAGGTCTCAGCGCTCGAGGGGCAAACCCCGCAAGCCAGCGCCAACCCGCGCGGGCGCCTGCCATCGAATTGTCCACAGTGCGGAGGCCCCTTGCGCGGCGATGAAGTGGATTGGATTGATGCCCGCAGCGCCGAATGCCCATTTTGCGGCAGCGTGATTTACGCCGGATTGAATTTAAGAATGCCATGAAACGGTACCAGATGTTTATTGACACTGCTTGATTTCTTTGTGATAATGGGTTTACATTGCGAAATACGATATGATTCTGGCAGCGCTGCCGAAACCAGGAGGTCGGGATGGAAGAACGCAGAAAATTACCTCGGAAATACCTGGTGTTTTTCTCGCGCGTCTTTAACGCGAAAAATGGAAAACTGCTGGGTTACCTGTCCGACCTTACCCCTCAAGGCGCTATGCTGATCAGCGAAGACCGCATCCGCACACCGGCAACCTACCGGCTGATCATGGATCTGCCCGAAGATTTCAACCCGCAAAAAAGCCTGGAATTCGATGCGATGAGCGTGTGGAGCCGGCCGGACAGCGATCCGCGCTTCTTCATGACCGGGTTCCAGCTCTTAAATGTTCCCGAAGAATCCATCGAAATTATCCAACAGATCATCGAAGACTACGGGCTGCGCGCCGAAGTACCCCAGGAGAAGAAGGGCAGCTAATGCAAGCCTGGCGAGCTGCATCTGAACTGGTTATCTTCCTGGCGCTGTCCTATTCACAGCTCTCTATTATTTTCTGAAGATTCAGGGGGCCGCGATAACCGGCAGGTTTTCGACCGGCTTATCTCAATCCATCTATCCCGGCTTTGAATTTGGCGAGTGGATTTCCGGCTGGGCTTCCAACGCGTTTATAATACGTACGTGAACTGGGAAAGTTGGTTAGAAATCCAGGGAGGTGTTTGCTTTGACTCACCCGCTTGTGACGCAGCTACGCTTTACACGCCAGGAGTTCCTGCGCGGACTGGAGGGGATCTCGGCCGAAGACGCACGCCGGCAAATCGGGTCGTTGAATTGTGTCAGTTGGGTGGTCGGTCACCTGGCCAGCCAGGAGAACGCGTATTGGGTGCTCATCGCCCAGGACCAGCGCCTGTATCCCGAGCTGCATAAGCTGGTTGGGACGGGCCAACCTGCCAGTACGCCGCCTTATATCGAGATGTTGGCAGCCTGGCACGAGATCACGGCGGCAGCCGACCGCTTCCTGGACAGCCTCACAATCGACAAGCTTCAAGTAGCACATGCAATGGCGCGGCGAACTGCGCCACGAAAATACCGGCACGATGCTTTTACGCAACATCTACCATTACTGGTACCATACCGGTGAGACTGCTGCGATCCGGCAGGTCCTGGGGCATACCAACCTGCCTCAATTTGTTGGTGATATGAGCGCGGCGGCCTACCCATCCGAAGGAGATCAATTTTGAGGAGCTGCCAGAAATGGCCCACGAACGGAATAAACCATCTGCAGAAGACGAAATCGAATGCCCGCGCTGCGGCGCGTTGGCATCCTTAGAATACACCCATTGTCCCAATTGTGGACTGAGCTTCTACCCGCTAGACGAAGACCGGCAGGACTTGAAGCGAAGCGGCCGGCCTGGCCTGCTGGAGATACCCAGGCTACGCTCGCTGGCGGCGGTTATTCTGGGTTGGACTGCAGCAGGCGCAGTCGCGTTCCTGATCCAATACCTCGCCAGCCAGGTTTTCCAAACGCCGGAACAGCTCCCAACCGGCCGCTTGATCCTGTTGTTGGCCGCGCCGCTAGGCGCCCTGGCTGGTGGATACCTGGCCGCCGAATATGCGCTTCGGCGTCCCCTGTTGCATGGAAGCCTGGTGGGAACGCTGGCGATTGGGCCGGCGATCCTGCTGGAGATGCGCTGGCAGGCGCTCACGCCACACACTTTGCTGCAGCCGGCCTCCCTGGCCAACTGGGCATTGACGCTGTTTGGAGGCGCGGCCGGCGCCCGGTTGTACCAGCGCCAGGTTCACCTGTCCTATCTGAAGCTCTTCAAACCGCCCGGCGAAGCTGAGCTGTATCACAATTTGCTCACAAAAGTTGGCGGCGACCGGGCAGTTGTGGAGCGGCTGGTCAATTTCGAGCTCAGTCACGCGCCTGGAGCCAGCCGGGCAGAGCTTCTCCAACGCGCAATTCAAAAGTGGGAACGTCAAAATCGCTGAGAGAATTATGGAACCTTTGCAGAAAATTCAACCAGAAAAGCAAAATCACAAAATCCGGGTCTTTTCAGGGATCCAACCCTCCGGCACCTTGCACCTGGGAAATTACCTGGGCGCGATCAAGCGCTGGGTCGCCGAACAAAGCCAGAAGGAAAATTTCTTTTGCATCGTCGACCTGCACGCCATCACAGTTTTCCAGGACCCTGAAACACTGCGCCAGCGCACCCGCGAGCTGGCCGCGGTTTACCTGGCCTCCGGCCTGGATCCGCAGCAGAGCACGATCTTCGTGCAGAGCCACGTGAGCGCCCACGCCGAATGCTGCTGGGTGCTCAATTGTGTCACCCCGGTCGGCTGGCTGGAGCGGATGACCCAGTATAAAACGAAATCCGCAACGCAGGAGAGCGTCGGCGCGGGTTTGCTGGATTACCCCGTTTTGCAGGCCGCCGACATCCTGCTCTACGACACCGACGAAGTGCCTGTGGGCGAAGATCAGAAGCAGCACATCGAGCTGGCCCGCGATATCGCCCAGCGCTTCAATTATCTTTATGGCGAGACCTTCGTCATTCCCGAGCCGGTGGTCCCCAAAATCGGGGCGCGCATCCGCGGCTTCGACGACCCCAGCCGGAAGATGAGCAAGAGCGAGACCGAGGTGCGCGGCCACGCCGTCAAGCTGACCGACGACCCGGATGAGATCCGCTACGTCATCCGCCGGGCTGTGACCGACAGCGGCCGCGAGATCGTATTCAGTGAAGACCCACAAAAGGCTGGCGTCAACAATTTACTGGAGATCTACGAGCTATTGAGCGGAGAATCGCGCCCAAATATCGAAGCCCATTTTGCGGGAAAAGGATACGGCAGTCTGAAAAATGAGGTCGCCGAAGTAGTTGTGGAGGCGCTGCGGCCCATGCGCCAAAGGTACCTGGAGCTGATCTCCGACCCTGAAGAGCTGGACCGGATGCTGGCGTTAGGCGCAGGCCGCGCGGCAGCCATTGCCACTCCGAAAATGGATGAGATCAAGCGTAAAATGGGCTTCATCCTGCCCTGACCCATTCCAGCAAAAAATCCAAGGAGCCTTCATGGGTGAAAAAGGATTTCAAGATTACTATCCTGATGCGCTCAGCTACTGCTATGGCTGCGGCCGCTTGAACGAACACGGCTTGCAGATCAAAAGCTATTGGGACGGCGAAGAGACGGTATGCACGTACCAACCCAGGCCCTATCACACCGCGATTCCCGGGTATGTTTATGGCGGGCTGATCGCCTCGCTGATCGACTGCCACAGCACGGGCACTGCGGCGGCGGCAGCTTACCGGCATGCCGGCAGGTCGATGGACAGCCAGCCTCCTTTTCGCTTTGTAACCGCAGCCCTGCACGTGGATTACCTGCGTCCCACCCCGATCGATTCCCCGCTGCAGGTGCGCGCCCATGTTAAGGAAATCAAGGGGCGGAAGGTGATCGTGGTTTCAGAATTGACCGCCGGTGGGCAGGTCTGCGCCCGCGGCGAAGTCGTCGCCGTGCAGATGCCGGATGAAATGTTCGCTCCTGAGAGCTTGAAATCGTGAGCGCAACCGAAATTGTTATAGGTATCGCCGCGGCCCTGCTGGGCGGGCTGGTGGTCGCAGCCGCAAACTACTATTTCTTGCGCCGTAAGGATCAGGCCGAAGCCAGGGAGCTGCTTTCAGAATCCGCGAAATTGCGCGATACAACCGACTGCCTGCTGCAGGAAGTGCAAAATTTACACGCTGAGGCCAACGCCTTGCAAACAGAAACCCAACTCATGCAATCCGAAGCCGCCCGGCTTCGTGAAAATGCGCTGGATAACCGCCTGGAGACTGCCCGGCTGTCCCAGGAGCTCAGCTTATTAAGCAAAACGATGGAGGCCGCCAAGAATGCGCTGGAGGTCCAGGAGAGCGTATTATACGACTCGCGCCTGGGCATGGATGCGAGTGATTTCGAAGGCCAGGGATCGGTCATCGCCGGGGATTGGCGCCGGTCGATCGGTCAAGGCTGCCTGAATGTCGACCAGGGCATCCTGGAGATCGAGCGCAATAACGCCGCCGGGGGTTACATCGCCCATCTGCGCCATTACACCTACCACTACCGTGAATTCAAACGCATCCCGAAAAACGAGCTGATCAGCGGCAAGCGCAAGCTACGGCTGCGCTGCGAGGCGCGGGTCAACCAGGGCGCCTGCAAATTCCGCTTCGTCCTGGCGGAATACCCCACACAAACTCCCCTGGAAGTTCAGGATTTCGATTTGACCCGCAGCGATTGGACGCCGATCGAGCTGATTTTCCAGGTCTCTCCCAGCCTGGACTGCAGCCTGCAAATCCACCAGGCGTCTGTGACCGAACCGAATGTGACCCAAATCCGCAGCCTGGTGCTGTTGGAACGAGAAAATTAAGGTCAGAATTTTGGAGGCCGATGCATGTCAGCAGATGCAAAACTGCAACAACAATTAGCATCCTTATTCAACAAAACAGGCCGCGAACACCACCAGGCGTTCATTCAAACCGATGGCTACGACCAGGATTGGCCGCGCTGGTATGCCGGCTATCTGGTCGACAAACTGGGCCCTGTGCTGAAGGCCAGTTTTAGCCAAAGCGAGATCGCCGACCTGCTGGTTCAGGCTGCCGATGAGATGAAGATGCGCGCGCCTGATTCGGACTGGGCCACCTACTATGCCCGTTTTTTCATGGAACGCTACCCATAACCAGGGCGGCTGAGAAACCGATACGGTCACGATCGATGCAACCGAACAAAGGGATCGCGATGATTTTCGAGACCAGCTCAGCCTGGAAACAGGCCTATCCGGGAGCAGCCACCGGGGTCCTGGCAATGGGCTCGGTGACCAACCCACCTCACCACCCGATCCTGGAAGAAAAGAAAAAAGAGCTGGAAGCCAGACTGCGCCAGCGCTATGAGGGCTACGATCGCCCGGCCCTGTCTGCGCTGGATCCCTTCCCGGTCTACCAGGCTTACTACAAGCGCTTTAAAAAGACCTACCACGTTTACCTGCAGTTCGAGTCGCTCATCCTCAAAGGCCGGCCCATACCCAGCGTCGCAGCCCTGGTCGAAGCGATGTTCATGGCAGAATTAAAAAACCGCCTGCTTACCGCCGGGCATGACCTGGACAGCCTGCAAATGCCGGTCGTCCTGGATGTAGCTCAGGGGGATGAAACCTACGAGATGTTAGGCGGCAGCGAGCAGCAGCTTAAGCCTGGGGATATGTTCATCGCCGACCCGGTTGGCGTGATCTCCAGCATCATTTATGGGCCGGATGAACGCACCCAGATTCGCCCACAGACCCAAAACGTGCTCTTTACCGTCTACGCACCAGCCGGGATCGAAGCTGGGACTGTCCGAAGCCACCTGGAGGACATCCGCGATTCCGTGCTTTTGACAGCGCCAGCGGCAGAAGTAATCCAATTGCAGGTCTACCGCGGATCCTGATGGGCCGCTGAGCCCGCCGTACAACCAAAACGCGCCGGCAAGGCTGGCCCACGGAGAACACTTGCATGCTAAAGCCCGCAAAACTCAATCCTGGTGATAAAGTCGCGGCGATATCGCTTTCCTGGGGCGGTCCCGGCGCGCTTCCCCACCGCTACCAGGCCGGCAAACGCCAGCTTGAAGAAGTGTTTGGGCTGCGGGTCGTCGAAACCCCGCATGCGCTGCACGACCCGGCCTGGCTGGCGAAAAACCCACAGGCACGCGCCGATGACCTGATGGGAGCTTTTCACGACCCATCGATAAAGGCGATCATCGCTACCATTGGGGGCGAAGATTCGATCCGCTTGCTGCCCTGGATCGATCTGGAGGTGATTCGCCAAAACCCGAAAGTATTTTTGGGCTTTTCAGATACCACCGTGACGCACCTGGCCTGCTTCAAAGCCGGGCTGGTTTCTTTTTACGGGCCGGCTATCATGGCCGGCTTCGCCGAAAACGCGGGCATGTTCCCTTACATGGTTGATTCAGTCCGCCGCAACCTGTTTTCAACGGAACCCCCGGGCGTGATCAGCCCGAACCGGGAGGGCTGGACGGTAGAGCGCCTGGAATGGACGGTCCCTGAGAACCAGGGGCGGCCGCGTAAGCTTAACCCGCCCTTACCCTGGCGTTTTATCCAGGGGCAGGGAGTCGTGCAAGGCCGGCTCATCGGTGGGTGCGTGGAAGTGCTGGACTGGCTGCGCGGCACACCGGTTTGGCCCCCGGAAGAAGCCTGGCAAGATGCGATCCTGTTCCTCGAGACCTCCGAGGAAGCTCCACCGCCGCTCATCGTCGAGAGGACGCTGCGCTCGCTGGCTGCCATGGGTATCTTGAGTAAGCTGTCCGGTCTTTTGTTCGGCCGGCCTGGCGGCGGCGTCCCGGTCCAAGATTTCGCCCTTTACGACGGGGCGATCCTGGGCGTGATCCGGGATGAATCTGGGCGCCCAGATTTGCCAGTAGTCACCTGCATGGATTTCGGCCATACGGATCCAATGTTTGTGCTGCCCTACGGGGTGCTTGCCCAAATCGATCTACAGCGCCAGGAATTTTCTATTATGGAAAGCCCACTGTTCGTTTGAAATAGCAACTTCACGACGCTCAAATTGCAAAATAGTACTGAATTACTATTTATTTGCTCTGGCGTAATTTGGATACTTAATGTAAAATTATGACGACGTTAAGTTATCGTTAAAAGCATTCAGGCCCACCCCACACCGTGGTCCATCGCTTTCAACCGGTGTGGACAATGAAAGACCTTTTAGAAACCTGCTTTACCGCCATTTACAACTGCATCTTACGATTGACGAGGACACCGATGCCGAAGGCGAATCCTCCCGGAGTTTCGCGTTCTGTAAAGGCATTAGCCATAGCCGGCGCGGTAAGCGGCCTGTCTGCAGGCCTGGCAAATGGCATCCAGCGCTACACTGCCGAACCCCCTCCTTTTTCCCAGGTCGAGAGGGTCGGCATGTTGGCGTTTATCCTGGTATACACTGCACCCTATTTACTGGCTTTATACGCCCTGCGGCGCAAGAAACCCGCCCAGCCGGCAGCAATATGGTTCGCTGCCGCCGGGATTTCGTTAATGTCCACCCCGCGCGCCTCTTCGATAGCCAGCCTGCTTTTATTGGTGGCCTCGGCGCTTTTGCTGGGCCTGGCAGGCTGGAAAGCGTACCGGAAAGACTTGCCGAACCAGGGCAGCCGGGTGTTCGCCCTCGCCAGTGGGCTGGTTGTCGTCGGGATGCTTTCCTGGTTAATGATGTTCTTGAGCCAGGACCCGGTCTGCTGGGTGCTGGTGCGCGGCGATAACAGCTCGGATCAATGGATGCAAATGACATACAGACAGCAGACCCCCGGCTTGCCCGCCAACCCGGGACCCGGCGACCCGGTCGCATGGCGCTGCGAGAGCGATACCATCACTCCCGGAGAAGGCCTGGTGAGCATCGGCCTGTGGATATTCGCCTTCGCTGCCCTGTCCTTCTACATGCCTCGCTGGCAGCCGCCCCTGGTCAATGAAACTCGTTTGACCTGAGCCCAACTTTTTAATCAATAACCCAACACCTGTTGGGGCAGATACAGCTTTCGTTTTGTAGAAGGATCGCTTTACTTTTGGTATAGGGGGTCTCCAGAACGCGCGGAAATGTCAACCAAAAGCGCTCAAGAGCGGTTAAAATCAACAGAATGAAGAAGATCTTTTGGCCAGTTGTTATCATGCTCTTGCTCGCCAGCGGGTGCAGCTCGGCGCTGTCTCCTGGCGCCTCGCCAGGCGCCAATCCGCCGGGGGCGTCGACAGCCGCCGACGCCCAGGTGCCGGATGTCCTGACCACTGCCCGGGCTTATTTGCAGGACTGGAAAGCAAACGACTTCACCGGCATGTATGCCCTGCTCACTACCGTGAGCCAGGATGCCATAAACATTGACGAGTTCAGCAAGCACTACCGGGGGATCAATGTAGAGGCCGCCCTGGACGGGGTGGATACCGAGGTCCTGTCCGCCCTAGCCAATGAAAATCACGCCCAGGTAAGCTACCGGGTGGTGTTGCACAGCTCGCTGGTGGGCGACATCACCGCCAACACGCTGATGAACCTGACCCTGGAGGGCAGCCAATGGCGCATCCAGTGGGATGACACCCTGGTGCTGCCCGATCTCAAAGGCGGCAATTACTTAAAAATGGAGCGCAGCGGGTATACCCCCTCGCGCGCAAACATTTACGACCGCCAGGGGCACGCCCTGGTGGCTCAGGCCGACGCGACCGCCATCGGCCTGGTGCCCGACCAGATCGATCCGGGCCAGGCGGATAATCTTTACACAGCCCTGGGAGCGTTGACCGGTAAGCGCGGCGAGACGATCCGGACGCTGGTGGCGAATGCGCCCGGCCAGCCGGGCTGGTACCTGCCCCTGGGGGAATATCCTGCCAACCTGGTTGCGAACCAGGATCCCCAGCTTTCGACATTTAGCGGTGTGGAATTGCACTCCTATAAAGCGCGCTATTACTTCGACGCCGGCATCGCCCCGCACGTGCTCGGTTACGTTGGCCTGATCCAGCCCGACGAAGTGGAGGATTACGAACGGAAGGGCTACCGCATCGATGAAATGGTTGGGCGAAGTGGCCTGGAAAAATGGGGCGAGCAGTACCTGGCAGGCCAGCGCGGCGGGGCTTTGTTCGTGCGAGATGCTGTCGGGCAGCCCGTCCGCCGGCTGGCAGAAGCGCCGGCCCGGCCTGCCCAGGCCATCTATACAACGCTTGAACGCGACTTCCAGCAGGCAGTCCAGCAGGCGATGGGCAGTTTTCGCGGCGCGGCCGTCGTTCTGGAGCGCGACACCGGCCGGGTGCTGGCCCTGGTCTCTTCGCCTGCGTTCGACCCGAATGCCTTCGAGCCGATCAATTACAACAGCGACGTGCTGCTAGCCGAGCTTAACAACCCGGACCAACCACTCTTGAACCGCGCTACCCAGGGATTGTACCCGGCGGGTTCGATTTTCAAAGTCGTGACGATGGCTGCTGCGCTGGAAAGCGGCCTGTATACCCCGGAGACCACTTACCTGTGCGGCTACACGTTCACCGAGCTTCCCGGCCTGACGCGCTACGATTGGACCTATGATTATTTCCAGCAAGACGGCAAGACCCAACCCAGCGGGCTGCTGACCTTACCCCAGGGTCTGATGCGCTCCTGTAACCCCTTCTTCTGGCACATCGGCCTGGATCTTTACAACCAGGACATGACCAAAGCCGTCTCCAATATGGCCCGCTCATTCGGTCTGGGCAGCGCGACTGGCATCGAAGGCCTGGACGAAGCTGCTGGGCAGGTCCCGGATCCGATCAACCAGGCGGATGCGCTCAACCTGGCAATAGGGCAAGGCGACCTGCTGGTAACGCCCATGCAAATAGCCGATTACATCGCGGCAGTCGGCAACGGCGGCACCCTGTATAAACCGCAGGTCATCGAAAACATCGCCCCGCCGGATGGTCCCCCAACCTATACCTTCAAACCGCAAGTGCGCGGCAAGCTGCCGCTCAAGCCGGAGACTTTGGCCGCCATCCAGGATGGCATGCGCGGGGTAGTCTCCAGCACCAAACCGCGCGGGACTGCCTACCACATCTTCACCGGCCTGGATATCCCGGTCGCCGGAAAGACCGGCACCGCGACCTCCGGCCTGGGCCTACCGCACGCCTGGTTTGCAGGGTATACTTTCGCCGGGCAAGCGGACAAACCCGATATTGCCGTCGCCGTCATCGTCGAGAATATTGGCGAGGGCTCGGTCTTCGCAGCTCCCATTTTCAGGCGAATCGTTGAACTGTATTTCTACGGCAGTCCGGGACGGTTGTACGATTGGGAATCCACTTACAACGTAGAAAGCACCCCCACCCCCGAGGACCAGGCGACACCGAACCCTTGAAGAGGACAGATTATGGCTACATGGATCATTGAAGGGGGCGCGCCGCTGCGCGGCGAAGTGGCAGTCAGCGGCGCTAAGAACTCGATTACAAAATTAATGGTGATGTCGATGCTCACCAAGGAGCCTTGCATTTTCCACAACGCCCCGCGCATTGGCGACAGCCTGATCACACAGGAGATTTGCGAGGCTCTGGGGGCGCGTTTTAACGATCTTTCCCCACACACCCTGCAAGTCCAAACCCCGGTCATTAACAGCCACGAAGTGCCGCGAGATTTAGGAGCGCGCAACCGTCTGGCGATCATGATGCTCGCCCCCCTGCTGCACCGCACCGGGCGGGCCTGCATACCCGTCGCTGCTGGCGGGGACCGCATTGGCCCGCGCCCGGTGGATTTCCACCTGGAAGGCTACCGCAAGATGGGCGCCGAGGTCATCTCCGGCGAGGACTACTATGAGGTGTTCTGCGACCGGCTGCACGGCGCCGAGATTGTGCTGCCCTTCCCCAGCGTCACCACCACGGAAAACCTGCTGCTGGCTTCGACCCTGGCAAGAGGGCGTACTTTCATCCGCAACGCAGCGATAGAGCCCGAGATTATGGACCTGGTGATCTGTCTGCAAAAAATGGGCGCAATCATCGATTACAACACCGACCGTACACTGGTGATCGAAGGGGTGGAGAGTCTGGGCGGCGTCACGCACGAGATTATCCCCGACCGCATCGTAGCGGCCTCGCTGGCCTGCGCCGCGGTCGCTTCCCACGGCGACATTGTCGTGCGCGGCGCCCACCAAAGCGACATGCTCACCTTTCTGAACACGCTCCGGCGGGTGGGGGGTAAATTCGACGCCCGCCCGGATGGCATCCGTTTCTATTACGAGGGCGATCTAAGGTCCATCGCCCTGGAAACCCACGTCCATCCTGGATTTATGACCGATTGGCAGCCGCCATTTGTGCTACTCCTGACTCAGGCGCAAGGCTTATCGGTGGTACATGAGACCGTCTTTGAAAGCCGCTTCGGCTACGTAACCGAGCTGCAAAAAATGGGGGCAGATATCGGCCTGTACAATTCTTGCCTGGGGGGTTCGCCTTGCCGTTTCGGATTCAGCAATTACAAGCATAGTTGCGTGATCAAAGGGCCCACCCGCCTTCACAACGCTACCATTCTCGTTCCGGACCTGCGCGCCGGTTTCACCTACCTGATTGCCGCAATATTAGCCCAGGGCCAGTCCACCATCCATGGCGTAGAGCACATCGAGCGCGGCTACGAGGACCTGGAGGACTCCCTGCGGGCATTAGGTGTTCAAATCGACAAAGCCTAGGACAGGGATTTTTTGATCGCGCACGCTTCATATTCGTGCGCCGTTCACCGGGGAGGGATGAACAATGCCAAAATCAACTCCAAACTTCACTGAGGCGATCCTGAGGATTGTGGAAAACCAGCTAAATGAAAACAACCCGCCGGAGACGCGGCGAACCCTGGACCGGCTGGTCGCCAGCGGCTACTCCCAACGGGATGCCCGCCAGCTAATCGCCCAGGTGATTGTCACAGAAGTTTTCACCGTGATCAGCAGCAACCGCCCGTATGATGAAGGGCGTTACATCGCGGCGTTGAAACGGCTGCCGCTGCTGCCCGCCGACGAATGACGCCAAATCCTGTGGTAGAGCTTTGGCTACGATGAACCGGCTGCCAACCTGGAGCTGCTGCGCCTGTTCAGCCACAAGTTGCGCTCGTTCGGGCGCCTGGTTTTAGATGTCTACAATCTAGATTTTTTCGAAAACCACCAGGGCGAACGGCGCTTCGAGCGCAATGGGATACAGATAGTCGAACACAGAACCCTGCGATTGGGCCGCTTGACTGTCCGGCTGGAATATCCCTCGCCGCTCCCCGCAGATACCTACGAATGGCAGATCTACACGCCGCAGGAACTGATTCGACTGGCAGGGGAGGTTGGGTTAAAATGCATCCTGGTGTGCGCTGATTTTGATGAACGCCAACCGGAAAGCCCGGAGATTCCACGCGCGCAGCTTGTATTTGAAAAAAGAAACTAAAAGAAAAACCGGTGTGGCGCCGGGCCAGGGATTATCGGGCCCCCGGTCAGCCACATCGAAAAAAACTATGAAAAAACACTTTTGGCTCTTACTGTTCCTTGGGGCACTTGCGGCAGCCTGCAGCGCCACCCCAACCCCTTCGCCAACCCCCACAGAGACCCCACGCCCCAGCCTGCCGCCGCCCGGGATAACCACCACCCGCGTACCCGACGCCAAAGCAGCAGCCAGCGCCTTTCTGGCTGCCTGGAAAGCCGAAGATTACGACAGTATGTACGGCATGCTTTCACAGGCCAGCAAGACCGGGCGCAGCGGAGCGGATTTCAGCAAACATTACCAGGATATCACGATTGAAGCAGCCCTGAACGGGGTGGACACGACGATCCTTTCATCGAACATTAACCCAGGCACAGCCCAGGTAGATTACCAGGTTACCCTGCACAGCGCACTGGTCGGCGACGTACAGGCAGAGACCTCGATGAACCTGGTCATGGAGCAGGGTCAATGGAAAGTAGTTTGGGACGACACCCTGGTGCTCCCCGATTTGAGCGCGGGCAACTATTTGAAGATGGACCAGGATGGCTACATCCCTGAGCGGGCGAACATTTACGACCGCAACGGCAACCCCCTGGCGGCGCCTGCTGAAGCGACTGCGATCGGAATGCGCCCGGACCTGATCGACCCTGAGACTTCGGAGAAATTTTACGAAGCCATGGCGCGGGTGACCGGCATACCGGTAGATAACCTGCTGCGCATGGTCGATAACGCTTACGAGGGCGACTATATCAGCCTGGGTGAGGTCCCCACCGATTACCTCGACCGGCGCGGCTCGGTGTTATACGGATTGGAAGGCGCCTATCTCACCCCCTACACTTCTCGTTTTTATTTCAATGAAGAGGCCGGCTCGCATTTGCTCGGTTACGTAGGCCAGATTCAAGCGGCAGACCTATTGGCTTACCAACGAGAAGGCTACCAAAAAGACGAGCTGGTCGGGCAGAGTGGGTTGGAAAAATGGGCTCAACCTTACCTGGCGGGCAAGCGCGGCGGCGAGCTGATGGTCAATAATGATCAGGACCAACCTGTGCGCAAGCTGGCGGAAGCGCCTTCCGAAGCCTCACAAGCCATTTACACCACCCTGGACAGCGATTTCGAATCCGGCGTGCAAAGGGCAATCGAGGGCTTCAGCGGGGCGATCGTCGTCCTGGAGCGCGACACCGGCCGCGTCCTGGCGATGGTTTCTTCGCCGGCTTTCGACCCGAACGCATTCGCCCCGGGGAATTTCAACAGCTTCAGCGAGCTGGCGGCGTTAAGCGATCCGTCCCAACCTTTGTTCAATCGCGCCAGCCAGGGCCAATACCCTCTCGGCTCTGTTTTTAAGATCGTTACGATCTCGGCAGCCCTGGAGAGCGGAGTTTACACCCCCGAGACCACTTATGATTGCGGTTACTCGTTCGACGAGCTGGCGGGATTCACACGCTACGATTGGACGTACGATCATTTCCTTCAGGATGGGAAGACCCTGCCCAGTGGCTTGCTGACTCTGCCGCAGGGGTTGATCCGCTCCTGCAACCCATTCTTCTGGCACATCGGCCTGGACCTGTACCGGCGAGGCCTGACCACGGCAATTGCGGACATGGCGCGCGGCTTTGGCCTGGGCAGCCCAACCGGGATCGAAGGGGTGGACGAGCAGCCCGGCAACATCCCGGAACCCGCCAGCGAAGTGGATGCCATCAACCTGGCGATCGGCCAGGGCGATACACAGGTTACCCCGCTGCAGGTAGCGGATTTCGTCGCTGCGGTTGGCAATGGCGGCACGTTGTATGTCCCCCAGGTGATCGACAAAATCGAGCGACCGGATGGCACACTGACCTTCAGCTTTCAACCCAAAGTGCGCGGCCAACTTCCAGTCAGCCCGGAGAACCTGAAAGTGATCCAGGATGCCATGATCGGGGTCATCACCAGTAACCGGCCGCGCGGCACCGCGGTGCATGTATTCAATGGACTGAACATCCAGATCGCCGGAAAAACCGGCACGGCTACCTCCAGCGGTCCTGAACCCCATGCCTGGTTTGCCGGCTACACTTTCGCCGGACGGGCGGACAAACCCGACATCGCCATCGCCGTGGTCGTCGAGAACATCGGCGAAGGTTCCGATTACGCTGCCCCGATTTTCCGCCGGGTCGTCGAGCTTTACTTCCGCGGCGCGCCTGGCAAGCTGTATCCCTGGGAGCAGACCTATTACGTCAAAGCGACACCGCAGCCGGAAGAGACCGAGACCCCAACACCCGAGCCCTGACTTCTCGTCCGTGAACGCATGCCGCACAGAAGGAAAAGCTCTTTAGCGCCCGGCCGGCCTGGCGGGTTGGAGGGGAGCCGGATAAAAGCAATTGAATCAAATTGACAAGGAGGCAATGAAAATGGGTCTATTCAAGTTCATCAGTTCGTTGATCTCCGTGATTGCCGCTGCCCTGGCAGGCAATTGGGTTGGCGAGCAGTTGCGCGCGGATACTTTCGGAGATCCCGGTCACCAGTTGCGCTTCACCACTACTACCCAGGAGGGCGAGACGGTGATTGCACCCAACCCGGTTCTCTCTAACTTCCTCCCGGGGGTCGCTTTAGGCCTGGTATCCAAGCCGCGCTGGTTGTGGGCGTTCGTCGGCGGCTTTCTGGCGAGCTGGCTGCTTGGGGAGCAGTATGAGGACGCTCTGATCGACTGGCTGGAAGGCTTGATGAGCGACATGCTGAGCTCCTGAACGCCGTCGCCTCGCAGCCGCAGGGCCGGAGGGAGAATGCGGACTTCCGGCAGATGTACTGGTACTACGAGCGGCGTTCGCTCCATCAGCCAAAATCCAAGGCCTGGTCCTGCTGCCATTGGCAATTTTCCTGGCGGATTACGGCGAAAACCTGAGCATTACTACACTGCTGCTGCTTTTCCCAAAGAAACTGGTCGCCCTGGCCTGGATCGCCAGCTTCTTTTCAACGGCCAAGTGGGCGCTGATTATCCTGGCGCTGCTTTTGATCGGGTTGGGCGGTTTAATCTTCCTGGTTAACAAATTGCGGCTGTCCTTCCGAGACAGCGAATAAACCGGTACAATCCATTCGGGAAGGCAATCCTATGAAGAAAACTTTATTACCGTCCATTCGATCGATCCTGGACAAATCCTCGCCGCTCTCCGCTGCGGATGGCGAAGAAACGCCGCCGGAGCGCAAGCTGCTCTGGGCGCTGCTCCCCAACATTCTCATCCTGGCCGGCATCGTCGCCTGGCTGTGGATGCGCCGGCGCATGCAGCTCCAGGAACAGCCCACCTATGTGCCGTTGGCCCCGCGCCCGCCGCAGGCTTCGAAAGCCGAGGTCCGTTCTGCCGCAGGCGCACCGGTTGCGCCTGCCCGCCGGTCCCACTCGCCGGAGGTAGCCGCGGACGACCTCACCCGCATTGAGGGCATTGGGCCGAAAATCGCCCGTCTTCTCCAGGAAGCCGGCGTCCGCACCTACGCCCAATTGGCCGCGATTCCACGTAGAGGAGCTGCAGCTCACCTTGCACAAAGCCGGCATCCGCCTGGCGGACCCGGGGACCTGGCCCGAACAGGCCGGGTTGGCTTCGACAGGAAAATGGGAAGCCTTGAAAGAATTGCAGGCGACAATTGAAAGGGGGGCGGCGCATCTCTTAAGCGGCCATTGATTGAAGGAACCGGGTTTATTCCGCCTTACTAGACCTGTTTCTAATCCAGAATATTGAGTGAAAAACCGTTTGGAAACCGGATTGAATTCTTGCAAGAAGGCGATGGTATTGCCTGAGCGGTAAACGAGATATGGATCGTCAAACCCCGGTTCGTGAAAGCCCTCCGAAAAGTGGCGAATTTCACAAAGAATCCATTTCAACTTCACAAAATCTTCACAACCCCATGTTAAACTGATCCTCAGACGCCTGCTATGAAGAATAGCCTGGCATCGGAGGACAAACAATGAAAAAGCCAAGCGCGATATCCGCCCAAACTCGCAATAACTGGCTGCTGGATGCCAGCTTATTTGTTGGCGGGGTTTTGACCTTGCTAACCGGGATCTACTTTTTATACCTGCCCACCAACGGCTTCGCCGGAGGGCGCAATCCAGCCTATAACCTGCATTTGCTGTTCGCCCGCCACACCTGGGACGACCTGCACACCTGGGGCGGGACCGCCATGATCCTGGCTGCGGCTCTGCACCTGGCGTGGCACTGGCCATGGGTGGTAAATGTGGCCCGCCGCACCTGGAACGAATTGACCGGGAAATGCGGCTGCATGAACGCGCGCGGCCGCTGGAACCCGATCCTGAATGCGGTCGTCGCGGTTTCTTTCCTGGCGGCTGCGCTCAGCGGCATATACTTCCTGCTGTTTCCGGGTGAGCGCAATGCAGCCTCCGCAACGACCATTCTATTCTCGCGCAGCGCCTGGGACCTGATCCATACCTGGGCCGGCGTGATCTTCAGTCTGGCTGCTATCCTGCACTTCGCCGACCACTGGAAGTGGGTGATCAAAGTGACTCGCAAAATGACCGGCCTGCTGTCGCCGGCCCGGCCCCCGTCCCAACCGTTCTCAACGGCCGGCGAATAACCCGCAAACGAAGAGCCACGCACCTGTTAACCACGATTTCAAAAGGGAAAATCCAATGTTCAAGAAAATTTTAACCATCACTGCATTCCTGGTTGTCGCCGCGATCCTGGTCGTTGGCGCAGTCAACCGCTCCCAGGCCGGGAGCGGAGGTGGAAAAGGCGGCGGCGCCGATCTGGAAACGGGAGTCAGCCAGCATTCCAGCGATCCATCGCTCGCCATTTCGGCCAGCGCAGAAATCACCCAATTACCGGCCGCCGGTGCGGTTGGATTGAGCCCCGAAGAGACCGCAGCGCTGTTCTATATGCGCGAGGAGGAAAAACTGGCCCGGGATGTGTACCTGGCGCTTTCCAGGCAGTGGAGCCTGGCAATCTTCCGGAATATCCCGCGCAGCGAGCAGGTTCACACCACTGCCGTTTTAAATCTGATCGAGCGTTATGGGCTGGACGATCCGGCCTCCGCACAGGATGGGGTTTTCACCAATCCTGATCTGCAAGCCCTTTACACCAAAATGGTCGAGCGGGGCAGCCAGTCGTTGCCAGAAGCGCTCAAAGTGGGTGGGGCGATCGAAGAGATCGACATCCTGGACCTGCAAAACCGGCTGGCGCAAACCAACCACCAGGATATCCTCCAGGTATTCAATAACTTGTTGAACGGCTCCTATAACCACCTGCGCTGCTTCGCCAACACGCTCGCAATGCAAACGGGTGAGACCTATCTACCCCAGACCCTCAGCGCCGCCAGCTACCAGGCGATCACCGGTTCCGGCGTCTCCGGCCCTGGCAGTGGCCGCGGAAACATGGGCCGCGGCGGCGGCCACGGCAGACAGCCATAAACCCTCAGGGATAGTTTCCGAAAGCGCCCGTGGCATACCCGGGAATGTGCTAGAATTTCCAGGGAGATCGCGTATGCCAGGCTATATCCTATTGGAAGGCGGCGCAGAATTTGGCGGCAGGATGGCAGGTTGATAGCCCTTCAATGCTGGTCCGCCAGGCGTTCTTTTCACTGGTGATTCTGGCGCTGGCTGCCTGCCAATCGGAGCCAGCCCCCAGCCTTTACCAGACCTGGAGCTACGCCGACCTGCGCGCATTGGACGCGGCGGACGCAGGCAAAACAGGGCTTGACCTGCTAGCGGCCTACACGCGTCGTATCGGGGAGGAATGGCAGGTTCGCCTGGACTTGCTCGATCTGGACCCGGCGACAAATTTCGACCTGTACCTGGCCTTCGACACCGGCCCGGGCGGCGACGCCGCTTTACCCCTGGATGGCGCGGCGGACTTCGAATGGGATACCCTGGTCGTGATCCCCGCGGCCGGCGATATCCAGGTGTTCGCGGCCGGCAAGGCCCAAACCTTTAAACCGCGACCGGTTAGCGGCCTGCGCGTGCGGGTGCTGCGCGACCCGCTGCTGGACACGCTTGAGATTAGCTTGAACCAGGCGGCTTTATTCCGCCAGGCAGGCGCTCTGCCGGTCGGCCGCGGTCCGGGTTTCGAGCTCCAGGTTTTCACTACCCAGCCGGGAAAGACCACTATCGCCGACAGCCTGGGTCCGTTGCGCTCAGACGGACCTCCGCCCCCGCCCGCACAGGTTCTCTACACATTTTGGAACACGCTGCCGGCTTATACCCCGGCCCAGACTTTACGCCGGTGGGATGGCGCCCACACCGGTCCGGCTGGCGGAAGGCATGGGTTGTACAACCTGCTGCGAGCAGTGCGCAACACCCGCACGCCGGTTGTGCTGCTGGACCTTGTTCAGCCAGCCATGCTTTCAGCCCTGGATACGGTCGGCGGTTTGAGCCTTGTGCGCAGCCTCTCAGAAAGCGGCCTGCTCATCCTGCCGCAGGTCCTGCCTGGTTTCTCTCCCGGTGCGCAGCCGGCGCCCCTGCCCGGCTGGGCAATTGCCCGGGCTTCCAGCCAGAGCCGCCGGGCTGCACTGGATTTTGGCCTGCCCGCCAGCCCATTTCTCTTCGCTCCCCAGGGATTGGAGCAGGTTGGTTCTGCAAATCTCCCCAGCCGCCTGGCGCCTGCCAGCCTGGTGTTCGTGCCCAACCCGGCAAACTCAGCCCAGACCAGCCAATTTTCCACAGGCCGGGTCGCGCGCTGGAAAACCTTGAAAGTGGTAACCGTGGGCCGTTACGGCGATCCCGACGGGCCGGTCGAACAAGCCAGCCTGGCAGGTCCGAGCATAGAGATGCGCCGGAGACTTGTCCAGGCCGCCCTGGAAACCCAGAAAGATGAAGGGCGCATTTTGGTTCTGGGCGGCAACCTGCCCGCCAGCGCCTGGGGCGACCCACCCATGGCGCGCTTCACACTGCAATACCTGGCGGCTCATCCCTGGGTGCGGGCTCTGAATGCTGATGACCTGCTTTCCTTGCCGGCGTCTCAAGCGGCTGGGCCAGCCCAGACCAGCCTGCCAGCACCCGGGCCCGACCGGCAGTTGCTAGACGACCGGCTGCTTGCGGACCTGGAGAATGCCCCGGCGAACAGTCTCGGACAGGCCGCCTGGCAAGCCTACCTGGCGCTGCTCGCCCCAGCTTTTCCAACCCCGGCCGAGCTGCCCGCGCTGCGGGCGGCCTACCTGGGCCAGGTGGGCGTTCTGCTGGCAGGGGCGCGTTGGGCGGAGAATCCAGAAGCGTTCGAAGCCTGCGACCAGGACCTGGATTGGGACGGTCAGCCTGAGTGCGTCCTGGCTTCAGAAGAGCTTTTCCTGGTTTTCGAGCTGCGCGGCGGGAGCCTGGCATATGCTTTCGTACGCGACCCGGACGGCGGCGTTCACCAGTGGGTCGGGCCGTCTTCGCAGCTCAGCGCCGGCCTCAGCGAGCCCAGTTCGTGGGATCCGGCGGGCGGCCTGCGCGCCGATCCGGATGTGCTCCCAGGCGCGTTTTTCGAAACGACCTCCAGCTCGGGCCCGCCGCAAGATTTCCAGGCTGAACTTCAGCCCGGCCGCCTGGCGCTTTCTAGCGCCGACGGTAGCCTGGTTAAGACCTTCCAGCTTGAACCATCCGGCTTGCAGGTCACATACCATGCCCAACGCCTGCTGCACACGCGCCTGGTCTTCATGCTGGATCCCTGGCTGCGTTTCTCGCCGGATTGGACGGATATTTACCAGGCGCACACCATCCCGGGCGGTTGGAGCTGGGGAATCACCCCGCCCCAAGGCGCTGCCCGTCGCGCCCAGATATCCTCTGCAGCGCTGCGGGTGGAAGTTCGAACCGAAAGCGCCTGGACGGCGTCCACTTTCAAAGATTCGCTTCCCCTGCTGGACGTACCCGAAAACCCCAATCTGGATTACCCTGGCGGGCATTTCTTGCCCTTCCCGCTGGCGTCCCTGGAATTCTTGATCCAGGGAGATTTTTCCACGCGCTTGATCCTCATCAGAAATTGAAACTCGGCTCCTGTGATATCATTTGCAGATCGGGAGAAATGAGCTTTGGAACCTGTATGGCGCAATCTGCGCATCCACTCCGAGCGCTTCCAATCCAACTTTGAAGCCTTATCCGCCATCGGCTCCACCGGCGACGGCGGAGTCAACCGGCCTGCGCTGAGTGAAGCCCACCTTGCGGCGCGCCTGTGGCTCAAGGAACGGATCCAGTCCAGCGGTTTGCAATTCCACATGGACGAGGCTGGCAATCACTTCGCCCGCCTGGAATGCGGCCCGCCTGGCGCGCCAGCCTTACTGCTCGGGTCGCACCTGGATTCGGTGCCCAATGGCGGGCGCTTTGACGGCGCCCTGGGCGTGGTCGCCGCCCTGGAAGTGTTACAGGCCGTCCAGGAAGCCGGTCTGAAGCTGCCCGTCCACCTGGAAGCAGTCGACTTCACCGATGAAGAGGGCACGCTGGTTGACGAGATGGGCAGCGCCGCCCTGGCAGGCCGGCTATCCCCGGCCGAGCTGCAGCATCCACGCGGCGGTCGCGAAGCCCTGCTGGCAGGCCTTCAACGTTTTGGGCTGAACGAGGCAACCGTATTGAAAGCTCGCAGAGAGCCGCAGAGCCTGGCTGGCTATCTCGAGCTGCACATCGAACAGGGAACCCGCCTGGAAAATTCGGCCGCCCAGATCGGTGTGGTGACCAGCATCACCGGGATCGGCGCATACCGTCTCACCTTCTCAGGCCGGGCGGATCACGCCGGCACAACCCCGGTGCAAAATCGCCGGGATGCTTCCCTGGGCGCGGCGGCTTTCATCCTGGCGGCCCGGGAACTGGTGCTGGACTCCTTCCCCGGGTGCGTCGCCAACTGCGGCGCGCTGGTGTTGTCGCCGGGGGCATTTAACATCGTGCCTGCCCGGTCTGTCCTGTCGCTGGAATACCGCTCGCCTGAGTCCGCAGCGCTGGACCGCTTGGAACAAGGGCTGCTGGCCCAGGCCGAAAAGGAAGCGCGCCGCTTTGGGTTGGAATTCAGCGCAGAATAACTTGGGCAAACGCCCGCCAGCCCCGATGCACCCGGGCGTCCAGGCCGTCATTGAAGAGTCTGCCGCTACACTAGGATTAAAATCCATGCATATGGGCTCCGGCGCCTGGCACGACGCCTACATGATGGGTACCCTTTGCCCGGCGGGGATGCTGTTCGTGCCCTCTGCCGGCGGGGCCAGCCACTCTCCGGCCGAGTTCAGCCGCTGGGAAGACTGCCTGAATGGGGCAAATGTGCTCCTGCAATCCGCCCTGCGCCTGGCTGCTGGTGGAATTAGCGGCGATCCGGCGCGGCGATGATCCAGCTTGCCGCAAATTACTCCACCGCCCTGTTGGGTCTGATCCATTCTGGCGAGGTGCTGCCGGATTTGATTGAAGCCGGTCCCTGGTTCAGCCCACAAAAAATCCACTCTTTCCAAGACCACCTTCCCGGTTGGCGGTTTATCTTCCACGCCAGCAACCAGATTTCTTTTCTTAACACATCCCGTAGACGCATCCAACGTTTGAAAACTTATCTGGAAATTACCCACAGCCCGTGGGCATCCGTCCACATTAATCTGCTTCCGCCAGGGGCCTTGTTTATCGCCAGACATTTGGGATGGCGCTTCCCCTTACCTTCCGTTGACTGGCGTACTCGCCGCTTTATTCAGCAGGCGCGCCGGCTAGAAGGTGGTCTGAATGTGCCCCTGGTTCTCGAAAACATGCCAGTATCCATGCTGCTGCATAATTTTTACGAAGGTGAGCCGCAGCGAATCGCACAAGTCTTAGAGCAGACGAGCTGTAATTTTCTGCTGGATACCGGTCACGCCCGGGTCGCCTCGGACGCCCTGGGAATTGACCTTTATGCCTACCTGAACGCGCTGCCCCTGGAACGGGTGGTTGCCATTCATACCAGCGGACCGCGCCTGAATGGCGGCACCCTGGTGGACGAACACGATTCGCTGCAAGAGGTCGATTATCAGTTGATCGCATGGCTGCTGGAGCGTACGCACGCCCAGGTGCTTACTTTGGAATACTTTCGCGAACAGGAGCCACTTCAGCAGCAGTTAATCCGGTTGAAAGCTTTGCTGAGGGGTTTTTGAGGTTGGGATGATTGCGCAGGGTACCCGCAGCAAAGCTAGGGTGTAAACCTCAAAGAGGGACGCCGATGGAATTTTCGACTTTCGAAGAGTTACAGGCGCGCTTCCAGAAATTGTACGCCGAGGCTGAATTCGACGAGGCCATGCAACTGTTAACTGAACAGGAAGCGCGTTTTCCCGAATACGAGCACCTGCTGTATTACTGGCGGATCGCCCTGGCGGCGCGCCTCTCGGACACAAGCCAGGCGATCGCTTTGCTCACAGATGTGCTGCGAAGCGGTTTCTGGTATGGGGAAACGCTGCTGCGCAAAAGTCCGGCGCTCAAGCCGCTGCAAGGCTTACCTGAGTTCGAAAAACTGGTCGCCTTGAACCAGGATCTGCAAGAAAAAGACCTGGCGCGCCAGTTTCCCCTGCTCATCTTGCGCGCCGAAGGCCGTTGTAAAAGGGAAGAAACAGCTTGCCCGCTCATGATCGCTCTGCACGCCAACGCCGGGACTGCGAAGGATTCTGTCGCATTCTGGAAGCCGGCAGCCAGCGCCGGTTGGTTGGTCGGCGCGCCGCAGTCCTCCCAGGCAATTTGGAAAGAGGCTTATGTGTGGGACGATCTCGACCGCTCGCGCCAGGAGATCCAGAAAGCGTTCGGCGCGCTCACGGAACAGTACGCGGTGGACGCTCAACAGGCCGTTCTGGCGGGCCATTCCATGGGCGGCGAAGTTGCAATCTGGCTGGCGCTAACCGGGGCCGTCCCGGCAACCGGGTTCATCGCCTTTGGCCCGGACGGCCCGTTTATGAATGACCTGGAAAGCTGGCTGGGAGTGATCCACGTAAACCAGAACCCGAACCTGCGCGGCTACCTGATCGTTGGGGAAGAGGATGACAGCGTTTCTCACGAGGCGATCCAGGACCTGGTGGAAATGCTCAACCAGGGCGGAGTTGTCTGCGAGTTAGAAGAAGTGGCCCTGGCCGGGCACGATTACGCCCCTGAGTATGAGGACAGTATGCTGCGCGCGCTGGCGTTCATCAGCGGGGAATGAAGCTGCCTCACAGCCAATGACCCAACCCGCTTCGAGCGGCTAATACCCCCTCGCTAAACCGTACAGGCCGAACGATTGCAGTACACAGGTCAGACGCCCATATGGCCGGTTTTCATTGCTTACCAGCAAGGTCGGACAAGGAATCCAGGCCGCTATGCTTGGGTCGTAGTGATAGATGCTCAACCTGCCTGAATCCCAACTGGCCCGAGTCTCCTTGTTCAGGTTGAAATACACGTATACCAGACCAATGACCTGATCGATCTCGCTTCTCCGGTTATCGACCAGGCGCACTCCCAACCACTGCTGAAGGAAGGCGATGCTCTGGTTGGTTTCGCTGCCGCTTGTATCGTAACGAGTCAGGGTCACCGTAGCATCATAGCCGGAGATTGAGAAAAACACCCCGCCATCCCCTAAAAAGACCTCTGCCGCCCGCTGGGGACGGATACCTTTGGAAGTCGATCCGGTCTGGCGGCTGACCAGGTCTGGGATCACACCGCTGGTCTCGTTTGCAAAAGTCTCCCCGACGAACAACCCTGAAACCGGGTTCACCAGCCGTACATCAATATTGCTAAAATTGGCCAGGGAGGTTGGGATGCCAAACGTATCCACGAAAGTCCCATTGAGCGCTGCGCTAATTTTCTTCACCTGGACGGATCCGGAAGAAGCGCTCGCCGGGGCCATCACCACGTTATAGGTGACGTCGCTCGGGAAATCTTCACCGCGTACGGTCACCGTTTGGCCGGCAATGACGCTGACGATTTGCAGAGTCGGCGAGGTCACGTTTGGCTCGTGGCCTTGAGGGATGCATAATTTTTGCCCCGGGTAGATCACCCAGGGGCTGGAGATGTCATTGGCGTCAGCAATCTGGCGCCAATCGGCGCGGTATAAAAGGCCAATCTCCACCAGGTATTCACCTTTTTGAACGGTATGTGTAAACCGGCAGGCCGCAGCGCTTTCGGCAGCCACGGCAATACGGGCGGAAATACCCGCTCCAAGGGCACTGAAACCGAATGCCAACAGAAGGATGGCAACCTGTAGCCTGCCGGTTTTGATCCCCGAATACATCTCGTAGTCTCCTGACAGAATGGTTTCTTAAAAGCGAATGCCGGAGCGTGCTTCGCTCGGACGCAAGCCGGTTACGTGGAAGCCGCCGGTATGGAGGCTGCCAGGGCGCAGGCCGCCAGGGCGATGCCGCCGGTAAGGTGAAAAATCGGCGGGAGACCCCAGCGATCCGCCAGAAAGCCGGTTAATAAAGTCCCTAAAGCCCCGCTGGTAAACATAAAACCCAGGATCAGGCCAGAAGCCAGGGCCACCCCGCTGGGGATCATACGCTGCGCCAGCACGACGATGATGCTGTGCGTTGCCCCGGTCAAAGCCCCCGAGAGCGGGATGAGCAGGAAGAGCCAGGGCGACCAGCCAACCGAGCCTACCAGGAACAGGGGGACGCTCGCCAACCCCAGGGCAATCGAGGCGACCCTTCTTTTCCCATATCGATCGGCCAGGTTGCCGCCCAAAGCATTGCCAACCGCCGAGCCGCCCATAAACATTGCCGCCACTGCACCATACACCCCGGCCGTCTGGCCCAAATCGCTGACGTATTTGGGGACAAACGTGATCATATTCTGTTGGCCCCAGGCCTGGAAGGCCGCCAACAGCGCGAATGCGACCAGCGGCAAAATATCCCGGCGCAAATCCCGGGCCGGCGGTTTGACAGCGGCGACCTCACCTTCTACCAGCCTGGCAGCCCGGCTCGAACCCATCCCTGGCAGGCTTTCCGGGAATGAGTGGGCCACGGGCCCGTGGACAACGGGCACCGGAGCCGTAAATCCAACCGCCTGGAGCGCCGGGGCCATGACCAACGCCGGTCGAAGCTGGTAAGCCGCGTTCATTCCGATCGGGACAGCCAGCACTGCCAGGATCAGCAAGCCCGGTGGGCCAAAGCGGTCCAGGAGCGGCCCGCCCACCAGCGGCCCCACGAAAAAGCCGGTCTGGCCAAAGACGAAAAAATAAGCCGCTGATGTGGTTTCACGACCGGAAAAATGGGTCCGGCCGCGCAGGGTGGCCTGCATGGTGCCGGCCGGATGGAAAGCAGCCGAGCCGAAGCTGGCCAGGATCAGGAGCCACAGCGCGACTTGCCCGGGGACCAGCAAGGCCATTGCAAAGAAAGCCGCCATCCACAGGACGCCGCCGGCGGCGATCCAGCGCGGTCCAAACCTGTCCGTAAGATAACCAAACACTGGTTGGATCAGGCTGCCGGAAACAACGTACAGGGTGCTGAAGAGCCCCAACGAGGCATTCGTCAGGCCTAAAGGTCCGCTCAAATAAGTGAGCAGCACCGCGCGCTGGCTGTTAAGACCATCCACGATCAGATGGCTGAAGGCCACGGAAGAGAAGAGGGCATCAAGAAGAAGGGACATAGAAGAAAAGAATTGGGGATCCAACCAGCCGGCGCTTTAACCGGCGCTTTCACCTTTGTAAAGATCGTGGGCAAGGATATATTGGTAAACTGCACTGGTCAGGTAATAGCGAAAGGGACGGCCGGAGCTCACCCGCTGGCGGATTTGCGAAGCCGAGATCTCCAGGAGCGGCGCTTCGACAAAACGCAATTTCTGGCGAACGCCAGGCAGCTTCGCCTCGAGCGTGTGCAGGTCGAGCTTTTCGAACGGGCGGTGCACGACCGCCAGCGCGTCGCAAGCTGCCAGGAAAGCGGCCGGTTCGTGCCAGGTGGGTAGATCGCCGAGCGAATCGCCGCCCATGACGAACACCAGGGCGTCCTGCGGGTGGTCCGCTCGCAGGCAGCGCAAGGTATCCAGCGAATAGTGCGGCGCGGGCCGTTCGATATCCACGAGCGAAATCTCAAAGGCCGGGTCGTCCTGAACGGCGAACTGCAGCATTGCCAGGCGCTGCGCTAACGGGGTGATGGCCTGGCCTTGCTTGTGGGGCGGCTCAGGGGTCAGCACCCACAGGATGCGGTCGAGCGCCAGTTGCGCCCGGACCTCCGCTGCCAGGATCAAATGACCCACGTGCGGCGGGTCGAATGTACCCCCGAAGACGCCCAGGCTCAATCCTGCCATTCCAGCTCATATTCGCCGATGTAGACGGTTTCGCCGTCCTGCACGCCGGCCTTGCGCAAGGCTGCGTCGATGCCCAACGTCTCTAAAATGCGCTGGAAGCGCCGGATGGACTGGTCATATTCCCAATAGGTCATGGCAGCCGCGCGTTGGATGGCCTGCCCGGAGACGTGCCAGCCGTCTGCATCTCGCTGAATGCTGAACGCCTTCGGGTCGTCTTCGACCCGGTAAACAGGCATCTCCTCAAAAGAGGGCGCTGGCGGGGCTTCTTTGAGAAGTTGAGAAGCCCGGTAAAGGACCTGGCGCACGTTGGTGCCGGCGACGGCTGAGACAGCGACGGGTTCATAGCCGCGGCGCTTCAACCCGGCGGAAATCTCAGGCCAGCGGGCCTGGACTTCGTCCAGGTCGATCTTATTAAGAGCCACAACCTGGGGCTTCTCCTTCAGATCCGGGTCGAACAAAGCCAGCTCGCTGTTGATTTGGGCCAGGTCGAGCAGCGGGTCCTCCGCCATCCCGTCCAGCAGATGGATCAGGACACGCGTGCGCTGGATATGGCGCAGAAAGTCATGCCCCAGGCCGATGCCCAGGTGTGCGCCTTCGATCAAGCCGGGGATATCCGCCAGGACCAGGCTGGTGTCTTCGTCCAGGTTGGCCACGCCCAGGTTCGGTTCGAGTGTGGTAAACGGGTAGGGGGCGATTTTTGGCTTCGCATTGCTAACCGCTGCCAGGAAAGTCGACTTGCCGGCGTTCGGCGCGCCGACAATACCCACGTCGGCGATCAGCTTCAGCTCCAGGCGCAAGCGGCGCTCCCCGGCTGGCTCTCCGCGCTCAGCCGTGCGCGGCACCTGGCGGACCGAGCTGGCGAAATGGGTGTTGCCGCGGCCTCCGCGCCCGCCGCGCGCCGCCACCCAGCGTTGGCCTGGCTCGACCAGGTCGGCTAACAGTGCGCCGGTCGCGTCATCGTAGACGATCGTGCCCGGCGGCAGCAGGATGACCAGGTCTTCGCCGGAACGACCGGTCATATTTTGCTTGGCGCCGTTGGCGCCATCCTGAGCTTTGAAGCGGGTCTGCTGGCGGAAGGCAGACAGGGTATTGAGAGTTGCCGAGACTTCCAGTAAGACGTCGCCGCCCTTGCCGCCGTCGCCGCCGTCCGGCCCGCCGCGCGGCACGAACTTCTCCCGGCGGAAATGCACCATCCCATCCCCGCCCTTACCCGCTATTACGAAGATTTGCGCCTGATCAATAAACATAAATTGCCTCCGACTGAAGCGCACTCGATTATACCAGGGCAGCGCAGTCACTCACGCGATAGGTTAAACAAGAAGTGGGGTCGGCGCACTGAGCGTCGACCCCATATCATTCCCTGACGTGATACGGGCTTAGGCTTTCTTTTCTGTCTGCAAATGGCAAGTTATAATATGTCCACTCGATATGGATAAAAGAGAGCTTCTAGGAATTTCCACACCGGCAGCAGCTTTGCCAGCCTTTGGGGTGGTTCGACGCTGCCCCGGTTCCGAAACCAGGGTCATTATGGACTCCTGCTCGCCGCCCGCGCCCAAGAGGCGCGTAAAAAAAGGTTTTTCGCTGCTCACCGTGGATGCCAGCCCGATGAGCCTGCCCTTTCTGGAAAAATATGGCTTCCGAAATCTGGCCAACTCAACCCCCTGCAATTGGAGAATTGTGGAAGGGTAGCCAAAATTTAGCGCCTCAGGACTTTGGCTTAACTCGGTTATTCGGAGTCGAAACGAGCCGCCCGCCCATGCAATCCAAAGCTTACAAAGGCGAGCGGTTTTTTGTTAGAGCATTTGCGACGAATGAGCTTGTGATAGACTTGTACGCTAGTTGCGCAATTTGTAACGAAGATATTCCATAAAAAACGAATTTGTGGTAAATTGAACAGGGTTGGAAACCACTCATATCGTTAACTTCAGGAGGAAATCATCTATGGAGGACAAGAATATCCCCGATATCGTTATTGGGCGCCTTCCGCTGTACCTGCGGGCGCTGCAGCGGATGACTGCCGAGGGGCGCCAGGTCACTTCTTCACAAGAATTAGGCGAGCGGCTGGGCATTTCGGCCGCCCAGATCCGCAAAGATCTCTCGCAATTCGGCGAGTTTGGCAAGCAGGGCACCGGATACACCATTGACTACCTGGTCGAGCAGTTGCGCAACATCTTACGTGTCGATAAGGATTGGGACATTGCGGTGGTCGGAGCCGGGGATATCGGCAGCGCCGTGACGCGCTACCGGGGTTTCGCTAACCGCGGCTTCTGTGTCAAGATGGTTTTCGATAACGATCCAGAGAAAGTTGGTGTCCGTATCGGCGAATTTACCGTTCAGGATATCAGCGAGATGGAATCGGCGATCCAGGAGGCGGGGATCAAGCTTGCAATGATCGCCGTGCCTGCATCCAATGCCCAGGAAGTAGCCGACCGGCTGGTGAAATCCGGAGTCAAGGCAATTCTGAATTATGCCCCGCTGAGTATCAGCATCCCTCCGGAAGTGCACGTGCAATACATCGACCCGGCCATCCACCTGCAGCGGATGACTTACTACCTGGATTAAAGCTGCACCTACAACTTTCTGATCCAGTCGAAGCCGGCCCCCAAGTCCAGGAGAATCCCGACGCCAGGCGCAGCTTCGCCTGCCTTGAGGAAATCCGCACAACAGGCCGGCATAAGCCGCCCAGCCAGGTGCCTGCCTGAATCATATAAAACGGGCCGCCTCTCCATTCGAGCGACGGCCCGTTTGCGTTTCCCGAACACTAAACCGGCAGCAAATTGCGCCGGATCAATGGATACATCGCCAGGGCGCGCGCCGCGCCTTCGGCGGTGCAGATGGTAGGGCTGTCCACCAGGTATGCCGGCACGCCCAGCTCCTTGGTCATCAGCTTATCGATGCCGCGCAGAAGGGCCCCGCCCCCGGTGAGCGCCACGCCGCGGTCGATGATATCGGAAACCAGCTCGGGCGGTGTTTTTTCCAACACCCGCCGGGAGGTCTCCACGATATCCGCCAATGGATCGCGCAGCGCCTCGACTACTTCTCCGGTCGTCAAGGTGGCCGGGCGCGGTAGGCCGCTGACCTGATCCTGCCCCTGGATCTCCATACTTTGCTCTTCATCCTGATGCACGGCTGCGCCAATCTTGATTTTGACCTGCTCGGCAGTCAACTGGCCGATGATCAAGCCATATTTCTTGCGAACGTAGGCCACAATTGCTTCGTCCTGGGCCATCCCCCCGGCGCGCAGGGTCTCGGCGGCGACAATCCCGTACATCGCCAGCACAGCCGCCTGGGTAGCGCCCCCGCCCAGGCAGAGCAGCATATTCCCCGAAGGTGTACCGATGGGCAAATCCACGCCGATCGCGGCTGCCAACGGCTGCTGGATCAGGTAAGCTTCCCGGCTGCCGGCCTGCAGCGAGGCTTCGTGCACGGCGCGGCTCTCCACGCTCGTCACGCCGTACGGGACGGTTACCATTACCCGCGGCCTGAAAATGCGCAGCGGGCCGCTCACTTTGCGTAGCAGCGCTTCTAGCATGTACTCGGTGACTTCGTAATCGGCGATGACGCCGTTCATTAACGGGCGGGTGACTTCCAGGGTCTCCGGGACGCGGCCATACATATCCTGCGCCTCCTGTCCCCAGGCGACCATCTTTTGTTCCTGGACGACGATTGCAGCGACAGTTGGCTCCTCGAGGATGAGCTCATTTCCCTCAACCACGCGCGTATATAAGGTTCCCAGGTCGATGCCCAGGTCCTTAGAGAATAAGGCCATGGCCTATCTTTGTTCCCCCGAAGTCGATCCACCCATCCCCGGCGGACGCGAGCCGCTGCGAAAGCGCCGGGCAGCTTCCAGGCGCAGGTTCGAGCGCTTCAACGCGGCTTCCATCGCCAGGTAAGTATCCGTATCCGGCGGCGGGCCTTCCTCGAGCATCTGCTCGGCCCGCTGCTTGGCGGCTTCGGCTCGAGACACATCGATTTCGGCGACATTCTCGGCAGCGTCCGCCAAAACTGTGATCAGGTCTGGCTGAACTTCGATTACGCCCCCGGCGACGGCGAAATCTTCCTCTTTTCCCCGGTAACGGACCTTCAATATGCCAAACCGCAGCGTGGAGAGCAAGGGCGCGTGGTTGGGTAGGATGCCCATCTCGCCATCCGCGCCCGGCACCACCACCATGTCGGCGTCGCCGCTGAAAACCATGCGGTCCTGAGATACGATGTCAATCCGAATAGGCATAGCGATATCCTTCGCAGCGATTGGCTAGCTGGCAGCCAGTTGGGCGGCTTTTTCCACGGCCTCTTCGATCGTTCCGACCATCATAAAAGCCTGCTCGGGCAGGTCGTCGTGCTTGCCGTCCAGGATCTCTCGGAAGCCGCGCACCGTCTCTCGCAGCGGCACATAGCGCCCTTCCAGGCCGGTGAACTGCTGGGCGACGAACATCGGCTGGGAGAAAAAGCGCTCGATCTTGCGCGCCCTGGATACGATCAGCTTGTCGTCTTCGCTCAGCTCGTCCACGCCCAGGATGGCGATGATATCTTGCAAGTCTTTGTAGCGCTGCAGCATACGCTGCACTTCGCGGGCGGTGGTGTAATGATCCTCTCCCACAATTGCTGGATCCAGGATGCGCGAAGTAGAAGCCAGCGGGTCCACAGCCGGGTAAATGCCTTTCTCGGAGATCGCCCGCTCGAGGGCAATCGTGGCATCCAGGTGGGTGAACGTCGTCACCGGGGCTGGATCGGAATAGTCGTCTGCGGGCACATACACAGCCTGCATGGAGGTGATCGAACCCAGGCGTGTGGAGGTGATGCGTTCTTGCAGCTCTCCCATCTCCGTCGCCAGGGTGGGCTGGTACCCGACCGCGGAGGGCATGCGTCCCAGCAGCGCCGAGACTTCAGAACCCGACATGCTAAAACGGAAGATATTATCGATGAAGAGCAGCACGTCCCGGCCCTCGTCACGGAAGTATTCCGCCATGGAAAGGGCGGTCAAGGCTACTCGCAGGCGCACGCCGGAAGGCTCGTTCATCTGCCCGTAGACCATTACGGTGTCTTTCATCACGCCTGATTTAAGCATTTCACGGTAGAGCTGGGTGCCTTCCCGCGTGCGTTCGCCAACCCCGGCGAACACTGAATTGCCCTGGTGAACCGTGGCGATGGAGCGGATCAGCTCCATGATGATGACGGTTTTGCCAACGCCAGCGCCGCCGAAAACCCCGGTTTTTCCGCCTTTGGTGAAGGGCGCAACCAGGTCGATGACTTTCAATCCCGTTTCGAACACATCTACCCGCGTGGATTGTTCCGAAAATGCCGGCGCCAGGCGGTGAATGGGATAGCGTAGCTTGACGTCCACGGGGCCTTTACGGTCGACCGGCTCACCCAAAACATTAAACACCCGTCCTAAGGTTTCCTCACCCACCGGCACAAGGATTGGGGCGCCGGTCGCATGAGCAGGGCGGCCGCGCTGCAATCCATCAGTCGAATCCATCGCCACCGTACGGACCCAGTTGTTCCCAAGGTGCTTTTCCACCTCCAGCACCAGTGGAGTACTATTTTCGCGCTCCACTTCCACCGCTTCGTAAATCTCAGGCAGATGCTCGCTGGGGAATTCTACGTCAACCACACCACCCAAAACCTGGACAACTCGCCCGGCCCATTTTCCATCTCGATTCGCCATTCTCGCCTCCAAACCAAATTCCCGATTCGTTAAAAGATGCTCAACCGCGGGTTTGCGCCTCTGCGCCGCCCACGATGTCCAATATTTCGCTGGTAATATTCTGTTGGCGGACCTTGTTGTATTCAAGCTGCAAGTCGTCAGCCAGGTTGGAAGCGCTGTCGGTTGCGTTTTTCATCGCCACCATTCGGGCTGCGTGCTCGCTCGCCAACGATTTCAGGATGGCCTGGTACACCTGCAAGGCAGTGAAGCGCGGCACAATCTCGTCCAGGATTGCCGTCTGGTCCGGCTCGTAGATATAAGCTGCATGCGGCCCGCTGTGCGCCTGGCCGAATTCCTGCACTCGGCCTTCTCCTTCTCCCACCTCGAGCGGAAGCAGCTTCTTCATCGTCGCATCCTGGCGGACCATGTTGATAAAGTCTGTATAGACCAGATAAACTTCATCCGCCTGTCCCAACAGGTACTCTTCGACCGCGATGCGCCCGATGGCAGATACATCCGAAAATGCAGGCGCCGCCGGCAGGTTGCTAAACTCGGCGAAGACGTTCATCCGCCGGCGCATTAGCATATCGCGACCCTTACGACCCACGGCGACATACCGCACCTGAACAGGGTAATTGCGAAAATGCTGGGTGGCGAAGCGGAAGATATTGGTGGTGAAGGGGCCCGCCAGGCCGCGGTCCCCGGTGACTAACAACACCAGCACACTGCGCACCGCTCCGTGGCGGGTCAGCAGGGGATGCAGGTTCTCCCGTCCGGGCTGCCCGGCGATATGGGTGAGCACCTGCCAGGCTTTGGTTGCGTAAGGCCGGGTGTTCATCAATGCCTGGGTGGCCTTACGCACCTTAGTAGCGCTCACGGCTTGCAGTGCACGGGTCACCTGGGCGATATTTTTTATGCTCCGGATCCGGAGCTGAACTTCGCGTGCATTTGCCATCGCTCAATCCATTCCAATCCGCGGTCTTACGACGGATTAAACCTGCCAGGTGCTGCCGTAGTCTTCCAAAGCGGCGCGCAGCTTTTCACGAGTTTCGTCGCTGATGCGTTTCTTATCGGCGATATCCCTTCCAATCTCCGGATAAGAGGTTTCCATAAAGCGCAGCAGCCCGGTTTCCCAGGAGCGCATTTGATCCAACGGGACCTGATCCGCGAACCCCTGGGTGCCGGCAAAAATGACCAACACCTGGTTGGCGAGCGACATGGGTTCGTATTGAGGTTGTTTGAGGATCTCCTGCAAGTGCAGGCCGCGGTTTAACTGGGACTGGGTGGACTTATCCAGGTCGGAGCTAAACTGGGCGAAGGCCGCCAGCTCGCGAAACGAGGCCATGTCCAGGCGCAAGCGCCCGGCAACCTGCTTCATTGCCCGGGTCTGGGCGTCGCCGCCTACCCGCGAGACCGAAATGCCTACGTTCACAGCCGGGCGGATGCCGGCGTAGAACAGGTTGTTTTCCAGGTAGATTTGCCCGTCGGTGATCGATATGACGTTTGTTGGAACGTAAGCAGAAACGTCCCCCAGCAGGGTCTCGATAATCGGCAGGGCGGTCAGCGAGCCGCCAGAGCCGCGCACCTTGACGACTTTATGTGCATCCGGCTCCTTCAGCGCCTGCAGGGCCTGCTCGGCGTTATGCGCTGCCAACGGCCCATCATAGACCGCACCATCCATGCTGTCCTTTTCAGCGGCCTGCTCTTCTTTATGATCTTTGGATACGATGACAAAACGATCCGCAACCCGGGCGGCGCGCTCGAGCAAACGCGAGTGCAGGTAGAAAAGGTCGCCGGGGTAAGCCTCGCGCCCAGGCGGGCGGCGCAGCAGCAAAGAGACCTGGCGATATGCCCAGGCGTGCTTGGAAAGGTCATCGTAAACCACCAGGGCGTCCCGGCCGGTCTCCATGAATTCCTCACCCATGGAGCAGCCGGCGTATGGAGCGATGTACTGCAAGGCCGCCGGCTCATCCGCGGCAGCCACGACGACGGTGGTAAATTCCATCGCTCCGTAGCGTTCCAGGACAGCGACTGAACGGGCGATCTGGGCTTTCTTTTGCCCGATCGCTACGTAAATACAGAGCAGATCTTTTCCTTTTTGATTGATGATCGTATCAATAGCAATCGCCGATTTTCCTGTTTGGCGATCCCCAATGATCAGCTCGCGCTGCCCACGCCCGATTGGGATCATCGAGTCAATCGCTTTTAATCCGGTTTGAACGGGTGAATCGACGTCCTTGCGCGAGACGACGCCTGGGGCGATCCGCTCAATCGGCCGGTAATGATCGAATTTCACCGGTCCTTTTCCATCGATAGGCTGGCCCAGAGCATTGACCACTCGTCCAATTAACCCTTCGCCAACCGGAACTGAAGCAATCCGCCCGGTAGAGCGGACGGCCATCCCTTCTTCGATTTCGGCGTACTCACCCATAATAATGATGCCGACGTTATCCCGTTCGAGATTGAAGGCGATCCCCAAGACGCCATTTGCGAATTCAACCAGCTCCTGGGCGCGCACATCCGCCAGTCCGCTGGCGCGGGCGATGCCGTCTCCGTCCTCAATGACGTAGCCGATATCCCGAATGCCCATCTCCGGCTCGAACGATTCGATTTGTTTCTTCAGGTCGGCGGTAATTTGACTGATTAAGTCGGACATTTTGCCTCCACACCTTTGATCTTCAATTGAAATTAACAATCGCGAAAAAAATGATACCTGAAAGCGCTTATCTTGTCCAGTTATTCACAAAAAGACCCAATTACGGTTAGACTTCACCATTTAACCCGGTCTTATCGGGTGAATGGCTTTTCCCACCTCGGCCCAGCTCAATGGATCGCTCGTAAGCAGCCCATATCGCCCGCGAAATGGCGGTTCGGAAGCCGGCTTTCTCCAGGTAATACAGCGCAGCCGCGGAGGTCCCGCCAGGAGAGGTCACCTGGTTGCGCAAGCGAGCCAGATGCACCGGGTCGCCGCGTGTTTGGTAATAATCTACCGAGCCGCGCACGGTTTGCGCGACCAGCTCCTCGGCGATGCGGCGCGGGAATCCGAGATGCACCCCGGCATCCACCATCGCCTCCATGAAGAGGAAGACGTAAGCCGGGCCTGTGCCGGACAACGCCGTCGCCATATCCAGGTAATTTTCTTCTTCGACAAAAATCTCCACTCCCAGGGCCCCAAGGATTCGGCGGGCCATCTCGTGTTGTTCCGGAGAGACGCCTTCGGCCTCAGTCCAAACGGTTATCCCCTCGCCGATTTGGGCCGGCGTATTGGGCATGGAGCGCACGACCAGGTTGTGATTCAAGCCTGCAATGATTTTATCAATAGAAGCGCCTGCAACGATCGATAATATCAGCGCGGAAGGTTTCAGTTTCCCCTCCAACCCCTCCAGGACCCGTTCCAGGCGCTGCGGTTTGACCGAGAGCACGACGACATCTGCATCACAGGCGGCTTCGGCGTTGTCGGTGTAGACGGCGATCCCGTACCCGGCTTTCAACTGTTCCATCCGCTCCAGGCGCGGCCCGGCGGCAGCCAGCGATCCCGGCTGGGCGACTTCCTGGCGGATTAACCCGGCGATCATGGCCTCGGCCATGACGCCCGGACCAATAAAGGCGATCTTGCGAGAGTCAAACAAGAATTCTTCCTCCCTACGATGAGCTATCTCTCAGGTTGAAAAATATTGCAGGGCCAGGCGCAGGCGAATCTCCACATCCTGGGGCGTATCGCGAGGGATAGACTGCAGAGCCGCCTGGGCTTCCACCACGCTGTAACCCAGGGCAGCCAGGGCATCCATCACTTCGCCATCCGCATCACTGAACATCGAAACCGGCTCCAGGCCAATCTCCGGGGTGATCCGGTCTTGAAGCTGCAGCAGGATCTTTTGAGCGGTCTTTTTGCCCACCCCAGGGACCCGGCTGAAGATCTCCGCTTGTTCGTGAAAAACCGCCCGCCGGATGGCATCCGGGGAAAGCACCGAAAGCACAGCCAGCGCCAGGCGCGGGCCAACGCCGTTCACGGTCAACAAAAGGTCGAAAAAATCGCGCCCCTCGCGGGTTTCAAACCCGTAGAGAGTCAGCGAATCCTCGCGCACGACCAGGTGTGTAAACAGGAAGATGATTTCTCCGCGGCGGGCATGGTCCTTCACCGTGACGGGTACAAATACCTGCAGCCCAACGCCCCCAATCTCCAGGACCAGGCTGTCGGCGTTCACTTCCTGGATGCGCCCGTTAAGACTGGCGATCATCCCTTCTCCTCAAAAGGTCAGGATGCTATCCTGACCTGATTGACCCATTTGGAACACGCTATTCGCAGGTCAGGATTCTCTCCTGACGGAATCGCCCATTCAGAAACCCTGGCTGCCCGAATCCGGGCGCCTAGGCATTGTACAGATTTCGCACGCGATAGCTGTGCAGGTGGCAAATTGCGACTGCCAGCGCGTCGGCAGCGTCGTCCGGAGAAGGGATGGCCTGCAGGCCGAGCAAGGCTCGCACCATCTCCTGTACCTGGCGTTTGCCGGCCCCTCCATACCCGACAACAGCTTGCTTTACCTCCAGGGGCGTGTATTCATCCACTTCCAACCCCGCTTGAGCCAGCGCAAGGATAGCGATGCCGCGCGCTTGTCCAACGCTGATCGCAGTGGTTACATTGCGTTGAAAAAACAACTTCTCCACCGCAGCGCTTTCTGGACGATGGAGAAGGATTAATTCTGACAGCCGCTGGTACAATTCTAACAGCCGCAGGGGCATGGACTGGTCAGGCGAGGTGATTACCGCGCCGAAATCCACGACCTCCAGGCTTCCGTCCGCGTCCTCGCGCACTAAACCATAACCTGTAGTCGCCGTTCCCGGATCAATACCGATCGCCAGCATCCTGGCTAAGCCTCTTCCAATTGAGCCAGCACTTCTTCAGGAATGCTCATCGTCGAGTAGACATCCTGCACGTCATCCAGCTCTTCCAATGTCTCGATGAGCCTCAGGACAGAAAGCGTGTCTTCCGCGCTGAGCTCGACTTCGTTGTTGGGGAAATAACGCAGCTCGGCTTCCTCGGGCCTGACGGCGGCGGCTTGCAAACGGTCGCTGATCTCTTTGAAGGCTTCCACCGGACCAATGATCTCGATGGTATCCTCGTCGAACGTGACATCGTCGGCGCCAGCCTCGACCGCCAGCTCGAAGATCGCGTCCCTATCCTGGCCTTCGGCCGGGAATGAAAAATAGGAATGGCGGGTGAACTGCCAGGAAACCGAGCCGGCCTCCGCCATGCTTCCGCCCGCCCGGTTGAGCACGTGGCGAATATCGGCCACGACACGGTTGCGGTTATCGGTCACGCACGAGATCAGCAAGGCAATACCATGGGGGGCATATCCTTCATAAACAACTTCTTCGATTTGAACACCGTCCTTGTTTTCCCCGGTGCCACGCTTGATGGCGCGTTCGATATTATCTTTCGGCATATTCTGCGCCCGAGCGCGCTCGATGGCATACTGCAAACGCAAATTCGAGTTTGGGTCGCCCCCGCCCTCGCGGGCCGCGATCACAATCTCGCGCGCCAAACGGGTGAATACCTGGCCCCGTTTGGCGTCTGCGGCGCCTTTCTTGCGCCGTATGGTCGCCCAGTGTGAATGTCCAGACATAGGGTTCTCTCCTGCTAAGAATTATCGCCTTTCTTGAGTGGCTGAATTATACCATGCCGCCCCCCCGGCGGCTTGAACGGCTTTTCTTTCTCCAGGCTTGATGAATTTGTGGAGATTGCGGCAGAGCGAGCGTAGGCCTCGCCAGACTCCCAACGCTCAAAACGCCCGACCCCTCGGCAGCTTCCAGGCGAAGGTGTATCGATCGTCTATCTGATGACATTTGACACTTGAACCCCAGCTCTTGATTCTGTTATGCTGAATTCACCTCGCTCAAGTAGAATTGATTGCCCAGGGGGGCAGCCACTGGCAAATCTTTCAACCGCCCTCCCCTGTGGCAGGAGGGCGGTTCACTCCTACAGGCGCAGCACGGCTCTCCTGGCGGCGCAAGATCAGCAACCTTCCAACTTTGTAAGAACTGATGATTGACTACCCGATTTAGCTGAATTTCAGCGCGCTTTCTTTTATAATGGGAGATGGATTAAGGAAAACTTAACATCCTGTTTTGAATCTCAGGAGCTTAACGGGTGAACTACTCTAACACTTCGACCACCAACCTGCTACGCGACCTGTTTAAGCAGTTGGGATTGGTAAAATCGATATTTCTGGTAACCGGTTTATCGATCCTGGTATCGATAACGATCACCGCGACGGTGACAACGATCGTGTATGGAGATTTCGGGCTGGCTGCCCTGGCGATCGCCATTGTCGTCCCGTCAGCCCTGGCGCCCACCTTTGGCTACTTCACTCTGAAAGTCCTGTTCCAATTGTATAAGACAGAAGAACGCCTGCACACGTTGGCGATCACCGACGATTTAACGGGAGTCTTCAACCGGCGACATTTTCTTAAATTGGCCCAAGAACAGATCGAACAGGTCATCCTGGGAGCGCCGATCTTTTCGATCATCCTTTTTGACATCGATAATTTCAAGCATGTCAACGATACTTACGGGCATTCTGCCGGCGACCAGGCGCTGCGCTACTTAAGCAAGGCCTGCCTGAACAACACCCGCAAGACAGATATCTTCGCCCGCTTCGGCGGCGAGGAGTTTATCATCATGCTGCCAAACACCAACCAACACGAAGCGGGAGAATTTGCCGAGCGCATCCGCACCCTGCTCGAAGGGATGCGCGTGCCTTATAACGGGATCGAGTTCGGTCTGACAATCAGCGCTGGCGTCGCAAGCTCCAGGCCGGAATATCTGGATTTAGATGATCTCCTCTTGAACGCCGATAACGCCTTATACCAGGCCAAAGAGCTGGGGAAAAATCGCACGGTCGTATTCTAGCCCAGGCGAAACTTCAAATTAAGTTGCGTCTTCCTGGTCGCCGCGGATGAATGCTTCGGTCATTTCGCGAGCGACGTCGTCGCGGAACTGCTTTGGAGGCGTCTTCATGAAATAAGAAGCCGGCCCGATCAGGGGTCCGGAGATGCCGCGGTCGAGAGCCAGCCTGGCGCAGCGTACCGCGTCGATAATCACGCCGGCGGAATTAGGCGAATCCCAGACTTCCAGCTTGGCTTCCAGGTTGAGCGGGACATTGCCGAAGGTCGTGCCTTCCATACGGACGTAGCACCACTTGCGATCGGTAAGCCACGGAACGTGGTCGCTGGGGCCAATGTGGATATTGTCCGGGGATATCTCGTAGGGCAGCATGCTGGTGACCGCCCCGGTCTTGGAGATCTTCTTGGACTCCAGCCGCTCACGTTCCAACATGTTCAGGAAATCGGTATTCCCGCCGAAATTCAACTGGTAGGTGCGGTCCAGGCGCACGCCGCGGTCGACGAACAGGCTGGTGAGGACCCGGTGCAGGATGGTCGCCCCCACCTGACTCTTGACATCGTCGCCGATCAGCGGCAGGCCGCGCTCGCGAAAGCGTCCTGTCCAGTACGCCTGGCTGGCAATAAAAACCGGGATGCCGTTGACGAACGCGCAGCCAGCATCCAACACCTGCTCCACATACCACTTGGTCGCCATCTCTGACCCGACCGGGAGAAAGTTGACGACGACATCCGTCTGGGTATCTTTTAAAATCCCAACGATGTTTGCGGTTGGGCCCGGCGCTTTTTTCAGGATTTGTGAGAGGTATTTTCCAAGGCTATCGTAAGTCATACCACGCGAGACCGGTACATTTAGATTGGGGACATCGCAGAATTTGTACGTGTTGTTCGGATATGCGAATATCGCTTCACATAAATCCTTTCCGACTTTGGATTCCACCACGTCGAAAGCTGCGGTGAATTCGATATCCCGCACGTGGTAACCGCCTAAATTGACGTGCATCAAACCCGGAATTTCTTCATCTTCTTTTGCATTTTTATAGAACTCCACCCCCTGGACCAGTGCGGAAGCGCAATTACCAACCCCTATAATTGCCACGCGGACCTTTTTATTGTCACTCATCGATGGCTCCTTAAAATTGGATAGTTTGGTTTATTATACAACCGGCGCATGGCGTTGACGGTTGGGTTTTAATTGAAGTTGTAAAGTATAATTCTTTCACCCTGTGAAACTGAGAGGCGAACATGTCGATCACAGTCCCAAACCGAATGCGGCGCTTCGAACGGCTGGTTGAAGTCTGCCGCCTGCTGAGCCAGGCGAAAGAGCTGGACGCGATGCTGCAAACCATCGTGACGATCGCCGGCGAATTGACGTTAAGTGAGGCATGCTCGATCTACCTGTTCGAAGAGGAAACCGGCCTGCTGAAGTTTATCGCTGCGCCGGCCGGGCAGTTGGAGACTCTCAAGCGCATCCGGGTCCCGCTGGAAAACAGCGTCGCCGGCAAGTGCTTCACCACAGGCCAGCCGGTGCTGATCCAGAACGCCCACCAGGACGAGCGCGTCTTTCGGGTGGTGGACCACACCCTGGAGTTCAAAACCGCCTCATTACTGGCCGTCCCGCTGGTTTACCGCCAGAAAACGATCGGCGTTTTTGAAGCCGTGAATAAATCCGGCGGTTCCGATTATACGGAAGAAGACATCACCATCCTGGAAACCCTGGCGTCTCAGGCCGCCGTCGGCATCCAGAACACCCACCTGCTGGAAAACGCCCAACGGGCTTACAACGAGCTGGCTGAACTCGACCGGATGAAATCGGACTTCATCGCCATCTCCTCCCACGAGCTGCGTACCCCGCTCGGCCTGATCCTGGGCCACGCGACCGTGCTGCGCGAGATGGTCACCGAAGCCTCCTACATCCGCCAGGTTGAAGTGATCATCAAGAGCTCCGAGCGCCTGAAAAAAATCATCGAGAATCTGGAGAACGTCGAGAAGGTGCAATCGGGCAAGGGCCTGACATCGCGCAACCGCTTCGACTTAAGCGGGCTCATCTCCGAGCTGGCGGCCTCCTTTCGCCAGGATGCCGGGCGCAAGCAAATCGGTTTGAGATGCCGCCTGCCCGAAAAACATATTTTAGTGGAAGGCGACGCAGAAAAGATCGCCATCGCATTGGGCAACCTGATCGAGAACGCCATCATCTTCACCAACGATAAAGGCCAGGTGCTGGTCTCGGCCGAAAATCTGCCTGGCTACGTGAAAGTTTCCGTTCAAGACAACGGCATTGGCATTCCGGCCAAAGATATCAACCGGGTTTTCGATCGTTTCTTCCAGGTGGAGACGCACATGACTCGCCGGCATGGCGGCATCGGGATTGGGCTTTCGGTCGCCAAGGTGATGATCGAGCTGCATGGCGGCCAGATCTGGGTGGAAAGCGTGGAAGGCGAAGGCAGCACATTCTCTTTCTTAGTTCCGACCGGGGTCGCCAGCCCGGATGGGACGCCGGCTGTGTTTGAAACCAATGGGCGCTGAGTGGCACTTGCCAAAGGCATAGGCGTCGATTATAATGGCGGAGCATTTCGGGGCGTGGCTCAGCCCGGCTAGAGCGCACGGTTCGGGTCCGTGAGGTCCCGGGTTCAAATCCCGGCGCCCCGACACAAGACCTTATGGCTAGGTGATTTTTCCTAGCCGTAAGGTCTTTTAATCCCCTTTTTGCAATACACTGCACACCCCAAGTCCTCACGGCTCGTGAAAATAGTTTTAGCACCGAAGGCCTCCCATTGAGAAGCCTTATATTTATTCTAAACCTTGGCGTTGAGTTTTCATTTGTAAGCTAACAAAGGGGAATCGGCGTTTGCTTCGGAACAAGCAATTTGACGCTTGATTTCTACAGATACTTATGATAGGATTAGCTAACTTAGCTAATCCTATCATTGGTATAAGATTTTAGATGGAGGTAAATCCTTGACCGAAAGAATTATGCCGAAAGTAATATCCGCAACGGAAGCCAGCAACAATTTTGGGAACCTTATCGACGAAGCAGCACAGGGAAAAAGCTACTTTGTTATTACCCGCATGGGGAAGGCAAGGGCTGTTGTTTTAGGGGTAGAACAATACCGGGACATTCTCGAAGAGCTTGAGATCATTCAGGAACAGGAGAACCCGCGAGTTCAGAAAGCATTGAAAGAAGCCTTTAAAGATGTCGAGCTGGGGCGCACGATGAGCCTGGAGGAACTGGATAAAGAGCTGGGATTTACTGAAGAAGAAATCGGTTCTTAACTTTCATGCCCGGCCAACCCAATCATTTCACCCTGGTAATCACGCGTTCTTTTTAAAAGACCTGCGCAAATTAAACAGACCCGATCAGATTCGCATTCGTAAAGCGCTGCACGAAATTGCAGCAGATCCCTATAAAGGCCGCAAGGTTGTATCAGCCGAGATTGGGCAGTATCGCTGGCGAGTTGGGAAATACCGGATACGCTATGATATCACGGAAGATGAGGTGTTAATTCTTCGAGTGATTAAGAGGGAAGACGTTTATCGACGGTTTTGACCAACAAGTTCTCAATCCCATTTGTTTGAATATCCCTTGAGAAGTTTTACAAATTCATCGTCGGATATGTCTCTGTCTTCATAAGGATAATCGTCACGAACAACAAAAAGGTTATTTATATATTCCAAAGAGAAATATGTGTAATTGACCCCAAAAACTGGTCACAACCCTAAGGGGTAGCTTATGATCCAGAAAGGAGGTCCAAATGACCAAACGACGAACTTTTACGCCCGAGTTCAAGACACGGGTAGTGCTGGAGATGGTCTCGGGTGAAAAAGGATTGATGCAGGCCAGCCATGAGTACGGGATCAAGGACAGCGTACTCAGCCGCTGGAAGCAAGAGTTCCTGGAACGAGCGCCGGAGATGTTTGCGCAACCCCAAGACAATCGCCAACAAGAGGAGCGCATTGCCGAGCTGGAGCGCATAGTAGGGCGTCTGACCATGCAGTTGGACATGGCAAAAAAAGTATTGGGTACCTCCGGCTTTCCAGGCAGCAGCAGCGAATGATGGTTCAGACGCTGAACCAGGATCAAGGAAGGCAAACTTGAAGCAATTCAATTCGGCCCGCGCACTTTTCGTGTCCCGGAAGATGCCATTAGTAAATTTTTACATGAGGTCGGTTACAACAAATCTGATGGGCATCCGAAACAGAACGGCAGAGACCAGCCGTGAACGGCCTGGCCACCCAACCGGAGCGGGCATGGCTGATGACACTTCATCAATTACAGATGGATATGCCGAAAGCCGCTTTTGATTCTTGGGTTCGCGATACCAGCTTCGTTTCATTTGAAGATGGTTTATTTACAGTTGGCACCCCAAACGCGTATAGTCGTGAATGGTTAGCGAGCCGACTAACCAGTACAGTTGAGGCCAGATGTGGAAAAGGACGAGCTTCTTCTCGGCCAGCGCAATGAAGGCGTGCAGAGCAAGACAATCCAGCGGGCTGTGCAGCGCTTTGCGAAGAAGGCGGAGCTAAAGAACGTTACACCCCATACCCTCCGTCACAGCTTCGCAAAAGCCTTGATCGATGCTGGAGTATCTTTGGAAAAGGTTGCAACGCTGCTGGGGCACAGCAACCTGAATACCACCAGGATTTATACAACGCCGGGAGAGGAAGATTTAGAGGATGCTGTCGGGAAGATTGAGGAATAGAGTTAGATGTAAGAGCGATTTCCGTTTTACTTGAGATAGCCAAAGTCAACGTCTATAAACCGGGAATGTCAGATGAAATCTCAACCAGCCCAGATCAATTGGATGCTTTTTCTGTATTGTCGTCGACCGGTTGTTCCTCGTCAGGTTTATCTTTACGCGCTTTTCGTTCGCCAATTTCCCAAACTTCTGTGAATTCAATCCGAGCTCTCTGGCCATTTGGATTTGGGCATCGGTTAGATCGTATTTTCTTTGAGCATCGATCCATACTTGATATTTTTGTGGAATGACCTGTGCTTCTTCACCCGCCGCATCCGTAAATCCAGCCCTGGCAAAGAAAGCATAATAAACCTGCCAATCCTCGCCTGGCACGACATTCGGTGTTTTGTCGACCAACTCACGGATCTCGGAACGCCCGACGGCTTTCACTCTCCACTTGCATTCACCCAGCAAGATCGCCTTATCATGCCAGTTGATCGCAACCACATCGACTTGGGCATCCGTAGCCCAATGACTGCCAACAACCTCCGGAACTAATGGAAGCAACCCCGCCCTTGCTTTCGCCAATACCCACTCCCTGCACAGGTCTTCAAATACCGTCATCCCTACGAAAGCCCGGAACTGATCCGATATTCGCTCCCATAGGACTTTAGTCAGCTCTTGCTCGACCAACTCAGCATTAGGTGCGATGAAGCGGAAGTAGAATCTCAAATAGGGATCGCTCATGTGGTACTGGCTGGTCTTGGTTGTATCTCGTCGCTCTGGGGGAATGGTCGCCGGGATGCGGCGTTTGACCAGGTGCAGGGCCTCTAGTTGCTTAAGGTAAGGGCTCAGGTAGGAAGACGAGACGCCGAGCGTACGACCAATATCCTGAGGTGTCCTGTCACCGGCCGCAATGCTTTTTAGAACCGCTTCGTACGTTTGGGTTTCCCGGCGGATCACATCCCAAATTAAAAAGAAGGGTTCGGTGCGGAAGAGGCTGGTTCGTTGCATGAACAACTCGCGCAGGTTTTCCGAGAGCGAGCGCGAGTCATCGAAGCGTTCCAGGTAGGCTGGCACACCTCCCGTCACTGCGTACACAGCCACTCGCTCCGCGGCGGTGTAACGCGGCAAGAAATCACTCAATGCTGAAAAAGGGAGAGGATCTACCGGAAGTTGGGCAGTGAAGCGGCCATAGAGCGGCGCCTGGTACCCCATCAAGTCAACCATCATGCCTATGTGAGAGCCGGCGAGCACGATAGTGACGGCACTATCCTTGAACAGGTGATCCCAGGCGGCTTGAAGGTGGGAGGCCAGAGACGGATCAGACTCGGCTGCGTAGGAGAATTCATCCAGGATCAAGATCACTGGCTGATCGCCTATCAACTGGGCAGCTGTTTCGAAGGCATCCTGCCAGGTGTCGAAGCGGGGTATTGCCTGGCTTTCAGGGTGTGCCCAGCGCCAGATAGCGCGTGTAAAGCCCAGGCGCACCTGGGCCCGCCTGTTCGAGCTGCAGCGCTACTATTCCTGGATCGTGGGCCGCTTCCACATCTCGACCTGCGCCTGCCAACTAAAAACCCACGGCATAGACTGTCCCTTTCGCTGGCTGGAGCAGCGCCTGCAAGCGCAGGGCTTCCACCTGGCCTTCGTCACCAGTGCGTCGGAATCCTTCGCCGTCGCTCAGGCGGAGCGGCTCAAATTGTCCGGCAACCCCGGCCAATACGACGACCTTGGAGCATTCATCGCAGAACAGGAGTTGATGCGCCGCCTGGTGGATGAATCCAGCCGGCGCTGGAGATTGATATTTCGGATAACGATATATCTAGAGCCACGGAACTCATCGCCAACTGGCTGGAAGAGACCGGCGGGTTGTGGGCGAAATGATCAAAGGTTATGACAGGAACTTACTATGCCCAGCTCACCAGGGATGGCGTTTTTGGCTTTTCCACACCGTGATGCAAGGGTACATGCGCTCCACCTGGATGTCGGCGTTCAGCACGAACCCCTTCCGGGCTTTGTAATCCCGAAACAATCCGCCCCGCCGACCGTGCATACGCCGGGATCATAGTCTGTCTGCTGAAAGCAGGCAAAGGTGCAGGGATACAGTGGGAAGATCACTGCCAGGTCGGCTACAACCGGCCCTTTCCAGTTGGAGGACGTCACCTCGATCACTTCCTGCAGGAAGTCTCCTAACTGCTCGCCAATCACCGGCGGCGTGGAGAAGTGTACCAGCAGGCTGAGATCGATGTCCGGATCGGGGCGCGAGTTGCGAGCCAGACCGCGTGATCCATGCAGCGTGATCTGGGTGACCGATGGATGGACCACGAGCTCGGCAAACTGCAAAATCGCAAGGGTTTCCGGCAGGCCGTCGAGCAGGAAGGCCTGCGCCATACCAGAATAGTAAAAGCGCCCGTCACCTTCGTCATCTGCCATCCGCGAGATCTGGTCGATCTCCCGAGACTAGCGGCGATCAAAGCCTGCATAGCGATCGAAATCTGTGAGAGCCTCTGTCTCTGGGATTGGTGTATATGCGTCTGATGATGCCTGGCGCCATATTTCCAACTCAGCGTAACGCGCCAGCCCCTCCAGCCACTCCCGCTGCTTTTCATAGGTGATCAGACCATTAGCCAGCCCGGCGCTCTCCCGGCGAGTCGTACGTAGATTGAGGAATTCGCGTGCAAATTGGACGACTTTGTCCCGCTCGGTGGTTTGGAGGGATTCAGCCAGCAGGTCAAGCTCAACCTTCCAATCCGACCGTAAGGATGGGTCGTGCCAGGGATATCGATTTTCATAATCCCGAGCTGCCAGTTCTGCCGAGGCAAACTTTTCTGGAGCCATCATGCCCTGGTAGGCGTGGAAAGCTTCGTGGGCAACTAGGGAGATATATTGGTCGCTGCCGCTGATCAACTGCCCGATAAACAGGCGGTAAGGAAAAATCGGACGCAGGAACGCAGGCAGGTCTTCCCGGATCGGCTGCACCAGACTGATCTTCGCCCAGTCCAAGGTCTGCAGGCTGGCGACCCAGCGCTCGCCGACCCTTACGGTGAATGCTTCTGGGGTGGCGCCAGTGTCTACCAGGCGCTGGCGATAGTACGGCTCGCCAAAGGCATTATCATTGATGACCAGTTCCCAGGGGCCGCCACGCGAGATGCTGTCCGGGACTTTGACAGCTGTCAATCCTCGCCCGTGAATGTACCAGTGATTCGCGGCAACCATGATCCAGTGATTCGCGGCAACGATGTACCACCTTTTGAGTGGATGCAGATTGGAAAAGTACAAGTTTTTGGACGAATGTTAAAGGATTCAGTCAGCTCATTTGCACCTCCTCCAACAGGTTCCTGCGCCCCTTCGAGCGGTAGCTAGGCCCACGGATAATCACCACTTCCGCCCGATCCAGGAGTTTATCCAGGCCGGCCGAAGCCAAGAGAGGGTTTTGGAATAGGTCCGCCCATTCGTTGGGGGCGCGGTTCGAGGTCAACAAAATGCTGCCATGCTCGTACCGCTCATTAATAACATCATACAAGTCTTCCGGTCCAGGCGGCTGGATGGACTTCAAGCCGAAGTCATCCAAGATCAAGAGGTCAGGCCGCAAGTAGTTTGCCATGCGGCGTTCCCAGGAGCTATCGGCGCGGCCGCCGTTCAGGTGCTGGAGCATTTTCTGCACACTGGTGAAGAGCACATCGAAACCTTGCCGGGCCGATTCCTGGCCAAGGGCTTGACCCAGGTGCGATTTTCCAACTCCAGTTGGACCGCAGATCAATAAATTCCGTTTCTGGCGCACGAATTCACAGGTAGCCAGCTCCAGGATCTGCTGGCGGTTCAGGTTCGGGTTGAAGTCGAAATCGAAGCCTTCCAGGGTTTTGGTCGAGTTGAGCGCTCCGCGGCGCAGTCGCAGGCTGAGCTGCTTCTGGGAGCGGCGTTCGACTTCGTCTTCCAGAATGCGGGACAGGAATTCCTGGTAGCTCCATTTGTCGTCAATGGCCTGGCGGTTGCGGGCTTCCAGAGTTTCCAAGACGCCCGAAAGACGCAGGTGGCGCAGTTGTTCGGCGAGTTGGTGTTTCAGTTCCATGGGATCACCTCCGCCAACGCCCCGACCAGCTCATCGGTCCGGCGGGCAAAGGTGGTGGCGATGGGCAGAGCCACCGGCACGGCCGCTTCTTCTGCGTCTAATCCCTGTGCCAGAATACGCTTGACCGTCTTGTAGCTGGGATCGCCGAAGGCGAGCGCCCGTTGGCAGGCAGCTTCCAGGCGCTCTGCAGTGAAGCGGTTGGCCAGGCGCACCAGGCGGCCTGCGGTGGGGAGGCGGTAGAGCAGCGGATCGTTCAATAGGGCTTGCACGATCTCCACAGCTGCCGGGCCGACGGCTTGTGCGTCGGCCAGCAGGCTGTCAGAGTCCTGGGTCAGTCCCGGCACTTTTTCGGGCGGCAGGTGTGCCAGGTTGGTCAGGCGCTGACCGGGATGTGCAGCCCGTTCGTGGGTGGCGACCAACTTTTGTTTCTCATCGAAGATGCGCACCTGTTTGCTCCCGCCGCAGATCCACACCTGGCCCGGGTACAACCGCCGGGGCACCGAGTAGAAGGCGTTGCCGAAGACCACGTAGCAATCCCGATACACCTTGACGTGCTTCCACACCGCCAGGTCATAGGGGCTTTCCGGCAGCGGCTTGAGACAGGCCTTCTCGACCTGCTCGAAACGTTCCAGGGGTTTCTCCTTGGTCGTGCCGTGAATGCGCAGCCCGGCGGTGGTGTTGCACCAGACCAGCACATCCTGGTTGGCTTTCGTGATCGGGGTTGGCTCGCGTCCGCCCAGGAAGTTGCGGCAAACGTAGTGCACCCCGCCCTGTTCGACTTTGCCTTTGTGTTCAGGGGTAGCCACCCGGCAGGGAGCGATCAGGAAGCCATAGTGTTCGGCGCATTCTCGGTAGGTATACTGTACCTGGGGTTCGTCGAAGACCGCTTTCAGGATCGCCGTGCGCAGATTGTCAATCCGCACCCGCTGGGGAACCCGAGCGAAGAACTCGAAGGCGTTGCGGTGACAGCGCAGCCAGGTCTCGATTTTCTGATCCCAGACGAACTCCACGTATTGGTGGCGGCTCCAGGACAAAACCATGACGAACGCCCAGGCTTTGCGCAATTCCCCGCTTTCCGGGTCGATCATCCGTCCGGCGTATCCAAAGTCCACCTGGGCTTCTTCGCCGGGTTTGGTCTCCAGCCGGGTGGTGGTCTCCGTCTCTCGGCCTGGTTTGAGCGTGCGTACGAAGCGCCAGACTGCCGCGTAGCTGCCGGTATAGCCCCGTTCGATGAGACGCTGGCGTATGGCGGCGATCTCCACGCCTTGCCTGGCCCACTGATCGACCTGGCTGCGGAAGTTCTCCACCGATGATTGGTTCTGGGGAGGCGCCTTCTCCTGAAAAGAGTGCTCGAACAGCGCTTGCAGTTCTTCCAGGGAAGGCAAATCCCCTTCCAGCAGCCCTTGTTTTTGGGCCCATAGCCGGTAGCGTTTCACCGTTCGCCGGTCAAAGCCGGTATCCCGCTGAATTTGCCGATAACTGGAATGAGCCCGAATGTGTAACAACAATTCTCGAATGTCCATTAGGTTCAGAATCCTCTCGCTCATACGACCTCCTGAAATCTACCCATAAGATAGGATCAGGAGGATACTCGAATTCAGAGCATGGGTGTCCGAATGGTTGTGCGAGAGTTTATCATGGATGCCTCAGCTGTCGGTGCGAACACTCTGCGCCGAACCGCTTTATATTGCGGAGCTTCTTCCCGTAGGCCGGGCCCCTGTCAAGGGCGGCGCCGCCGTTCTTTGGCGGCGCCGTCCCGTAGGGATGCGCAGCACCCTTGATAGGGTGGCCGCAGGGAAGATAATTGCCCGCAAGAAGCGGTTCGGCCCGAAATGAGAACCGCACCTGTCAATCGGGCTTCTGGACTCATCTCACCCAACCATTCGGAGGTTGAAGTGGGCATCCGAAGGTGGTACATCGTGGGTGAGGATGACTGGTACATGGTTGGCGCGAACCCCTGGTACATCGTTGGTGAGGACCGTTGGTACATGGTTGCCGCGAACTCCTGGTACATGATTGCCGAGGAATACTGGTACATTGTAGCCCGAGGACGAACCAGCCATCGGGCGGATCTGGATAGCCCGCCAGGAAGGCGTATTCTTCGTTGTAGAGGATGAACGGAATGTCAGCCTGCCCCCAACCCAAATCGTAAAATCCTGCACTTTCCCATCCGTTTTTCAACAGATCGAGAGCCGGTAGGCTCACAAGACTTTACGCTCAACGGAGAGGGTGGGCCCCACTCCACGGTGGGTAAGAACCGCTGAGTCGATGAATTTGCAGAAAATTGCGTTGAAAGAAATCGTTACATCAAAAAAGGCGCAATTGGGGAGGTGGGAAAAACCTTTCCGGTTGCGCTGCGATCCAGGCTTCAAATGGATCCTTCTATTGCTTAACCCAATTTTCAATAATTAAATCTGGAATCCGTTGAAACTCCTGCTCATTGTTTGTAACCAATACCAAACCAAGGCTGAGTGCATGGGCCGCGATCATTAAGTCATAAGCACCAATTGGTTTTCCTGTTTTTTCTAAATACGCTCGTACTACTCCGTATTGTTGTGCTGCCGCGAAATCAAAATCAACCATTTCAAGCGGCGCTAAAAATGCCTGAAGCGCAACTTTGTTCTTTTCCTTGTACTGGCTTTTTCCCACCCCATACATCATTTCAGCCACAGTCACGGTAGAAACGGCAATCTCACCCAGAGCAATTCCCTGAAATTTATCTGTCACTTCCCTCGGCTGCTGCTTGATCAAGTAGATACAGATATTCGTATCTAGCATATATTTCATGTGAACGCACCCTCACGAGCCTCGATAGGGGGTTGTTCGCGGACTTCCATAAAATCTGCCGAGAATAACTTCAGACTGTCTAATAGCGTGTTCCACGGGGTGTGATAAGGGATCAAGAGTACCGTATCCCCCACTTTCTTAATATACACCTCATCTCCGTCAAAGCGAAACTCCTTAGGAAGTCTGACCGCCTGGCTTCTGCCATTCATGAATAATTTTGCTGTTTCCATCTTACACCTCTCGATATATATACTATTGATATATACCTTTATTGTATACTATCTTCCTGGAAATTGCAAGCATAAGCGATAAACCGAGATCGCACAGCGTGAACGGTGCGATCTCGGTCTAAAATCCCTTGCACTTTGACAGTCCTACCACCAGGACGATTAAGTCCGGCAGTAAGTGCAGTTACGTACCAAAGGCAGCGCCGTCACAAATGACGCCGCTGCCTTTGGGGGAATCTTGTAACCTGCGGAGTGGTTGGGCCCCACTCCACGGTGGGTAAGAACCGCTGAGTCGATGGAATTCAAAGAGCAAACCATCAATTCTGTTGAAAGTATTTGTAATGAGCAACCAGGAAGGATAAAAACTTCTCGGTTGCATTTTCCCCCGGTAGAGACTAAACCTACTCGAACCCCAGTCTATAATGCTATATAAAAGTATGTTGTTTATGTACTTGAGTTTAGAGTTCTAACCGAAAAACCTGGACCTTAACAAAAAGTGGAATTGCTGGTAAAAGTTTGGCTTGTGACAGACAAACTCATCCAACAATTCCGAAATGCAGTATACCAGAGCTTGCTGAAACGCCCAGATGCGGTTCTGGACTTGATTGACGCCCTGACAGTGGCCGGTCATGTTGAATCTCCCGTAGCCTTGAGTGAAGAAACGCCTTTCCGACGCAAATTCAGCATGGTCTACGACACCCTGAGTCATGCGGTCATCGATTTGGATGCGCTGCTACACACCCTGCTTGACTATCAGCCTACCGACAGTGAAACGATTGGCGGGTACGAAGTTTATGGTCTGGATGCGACCAAGGACGAAAGACCAGAAGCCGAAACCTTGCCGGAGCGCTGTTCATTGAAGAGCCAGAAAGATGAACCTGTAGTTTATGGGCACAAGTATTCCTGGCTGGTGCGTTTGGTGGGCTGGGGAACCTCCTGGGTTGCGCCGCAAGATACGTTGCGGATCGATCCGGAGTTGAGTGACAGCCAGGTGGGAAGGCAGCAGGTCAAAGAGTTAGTCGGGCGGAACCCCAAGCCTAAGGTGGTGGTGGCAGACAGCCTGTATGGAAACCATATCTTTCTGGCGATCTTCCTGCGTATCCAAAACAGCTTTGCCTTGGTGCGCATGCGGAGCAACAACGTGCTGTACGAGCAGCCTGAGCCTCGCCAGCCGGGCAAGAAAGGCGCTCCCCAGAAGCATGGCGCCAGGTTCAAGCTCTCCAGCCCAACTCGCCCGGCGGATGCTGCCGAAACCTTTCTGCTCGGCTCACAAACCGTCCGCATCCAGGCCTGGAACGGGCTGCATCTCAAGAAGCTGCCCAAACTGATCGTCAGGCTGCTGCGGGTCGAATTCTTGAAGCCGGACGGCAAACCCCGCTACAAACAGCCCATGTGGTTGCTTTGGACTGGACCAACCGGCGTCTCTTTGCAAGCCTTGTGCAGGATGTATTTGTGGCGCTTCGCCATCGAGCACATGTTCCGGTTTCTCAAACAAAACATGGGGCTCAACAGCAGTCGCTCAAATGATCTGGTTGCCACCGAGCAATGGATGTGGATGTGTGCTCTGGCCTACTGGCAGTTGCTGCTCATGCGACACCTGGTTGAAGAGGCTCGTCCGGCCTGGCACCCCCGTTTTCGAGACGGGCCAAGCAAACCACTGACACCCGGACAGGTACAGCGAGCGGCTTTTGGATATTTGTTGCAGTTGGGCACACCGGCCAAAGCACCCAAAGTCGCTGGAAAAGGAAAAGGTCGCTCGAGAGGCTACCGTCCAGCCCCGCGAAAGCGCTATCCAGTGGTCAGAAAGGCGAAAACTGGGCAAAATCGGGTCTCGGCGAGCCCGTAATCGCAATTTTGGTTGACTGCATCGGTTTTTAAGGTTCAGGAATTTTGTGAACGCGTTTGTGCATTCAACTTTGCATCTCTAAATTCAAGTTATGTAAGGTTGATAAGACCAAATTTCTTGCCACTGTGATTTTTAGATCCAGATAAGAAAATAATGGAATGCACATACCAATATACCTGCTGTGGGGATGATTCCGCTTATCCATTTCCAAAAATGAACAAAATATAGCACCGGCGATAAACCAGATCCCAAAGTTGCCAGTTAATATGGCCGAAAAAAAACCCTGAACAGCTGTGGATATCTCCGGTGTTAATTACTTCGAAAAACCGACCACCTCCTTGTATGCTAGAATGATCAAGCTCGTGCGGAGGATAGGGCAACGCTGCGAAGGTCCAGACATATTAAACTCTCCATGAGGGGGAATACGATTAGGGTTGGGCAGATTGTTTTGAGATTCCATTATGCCTGCGGATCATTTCTACCCTCTTTGCATTGAAGTCGTTTCCGTGCGCTGTTTTTATTCCTTCTCGGTTTAAGAGCTCGGCAATTTCTCTATCTTGATATTGTTCATTCAATAGACGAACCCGCTCGACCAGGCTAGCTGGCGTTGGTCGGCTCTGGTGAACAGGCAATGGCAGTTGACCGGTTTCTACTTCGTTCGTAAACCACCGGATTTGAACCGTTATGCCAGTATCATGGCGGGTCAAGGTCACATCAGCTATCAATAATTCTAACAAGTCTTTGCGTTCTGTCCAGGTGGTCGTGGGGGATAACCACACCTTGGGTAGATCGGTTGCTAACTGAAGCAGTGCTAGCCGCTGTTCTGCATTGAAAAGCTGCGGTTTCTTTTGACTGAAGGCCGCAAACTCGACTTCCAAACGGTTTACTTCTTGCAAACAGGCTTCCCACTGCTGCTCGAGATTGCGCATCACCAACCGGTTAGCTGGGTCGACTTGTTCATAACGCCTCTGCGCTAGGTTCACTTCATAGTGAGCGGCCTCGATGCGCCGCTGCCGTTGCTTGTTTAGCTCAGTTTGTTGGCGTTCTAACTCTTGGACCAGAGCCAGGCTCAGTTCGATCTGTGTCGGTGTAAGGGCAGCCAGGAGCCGCTCTGAAACGAACTCATCAATAGCTTTACCCGGCATCCGCTGGCAGGCAGTCTCGCCATGATGGAGCTGGCTAGAATTGCAAACGTAAACACTCCGTGATCCATTGTGCCCTTGATACCCTACATGCATGGGCCTGCCACAGCGCCCGCATAGGATCTTCCCGGTCAGGAGCGCATGACCATCGCGCCGCCGAGACCAGGCGCCCGGGATATGGGGTTGGGTTTGATTTTGAGCCAGGAAGGTTTGATTCGCTTCATATTCTTCTCGGCTGATGTAGCCTTTGAAATTATCCCAGTGAACCACTGCCCATTGATCTGGGGGCAGAGGTTGGCGGGGCCGTGTAATTTGGTTTTGATCGCGGATGACCATATTCCGTTTACTGCGTCCATATACGTAGGCCCCGGCATACAACGGGTTATCCAGGACGGCACGAACCCGGGTGATACTGAGCTGAGACCACTCCAATGGGCCTTGCCAGCTGCCTTTGCGCCGGGGAAACAGCAAACTGTTTTCATAAAAATACTTGGCTACGACGCTCACGTGGCCGCTCAAACGAAAGCGCTCAAAGAGTAACCGGACTGCTCCTTGAACCTGTTCATCTGGATCCAATTGAATACCGACGTGGGGCACGAACACTAAACCAACCGGAAGGCTCAAGTGCAGCTCGCCCCGCTGGGCTTTTCGAAACAGGTTTTCCCGTAAACGTTGGCCCATGAGCCGAATTTCATTACTGGAAAGCAGCACTTTGAGACCCAACATCAAGCGGTCATCGGATAGGCGCGGGTCGTAAACTTGTTGTTCATCGATCAGCAATGCATCCGTCAACGCAGCTACTTCCACTAACCGATGACCTTCGCTATCCTGGCGTGCCAACCGGGAGATCTCCACACTAAAAATGGCTCCGACCTCACCGGTAACCACTTTTCCCAGCAGTTTTTGAAAGCCTGCTCGTATTTGTGAAGCATCCGAAGCGGAGCGGCCCAAATCTTCATCGATCACTTCGATCTGCGCATCTATCCATCCCAATTGCCGGGCCCGTTGGTACAGCTCATACTGACGCCGGGTACTTTCCTGGTGTTCATGGACCTGAACCAAAGTGGATTGGCGCACATAGACACACGCTCGGCGACACAAGTGCACTTCTTGGATCTTGTTCTCATGCTGGGTCATGCTGCGCCTCCGTTTTCTGGTTCCATTGGCGCAACAGCATCTCGACCAGAATCGCAATGATCCTGGCCTGCTGTTCGGGGCTCATTTGATCCCATAGGGTCTGGAGATCGTTGGTCAACATAGTCACCTCCACTCTGGTCTAGTGCTGGTTCATTGACCGTGAGGATAGCTTGCTTGACCGTTTTTTCCAAAAAACAATCCAGATGCTGGCGCAATATCACCAGGCGTTCAAAAAGAAATAAAGCGCCTGGCAAGGAATGGGGAGAATTTACCAGATCGGTCCATTCTGTCGGAATAAGTTGTTGTTCTCCATTAGGCAGGGCAACCAGGACCTGCGTAGAGTTGAGTTTTCCCCCAACCATTGGTAAAATGGTGAGAACTTGCCCTTTGAGCGGATGGGCAGGATGTGTGATTTGAACGGTGGTTTTAGAATCCCTCTTTGATAGTGCATTAGGTATGTTGCTTCGGGGAGCGACCCGAGCGCCTGCGGATGGCCGTTGCCAGGGCAGAGGGTCGAGCGAGAATGTTTGCCGCCCTCTGCTCTTTGCTTTTCCCCCTGGCAATGGCCGAAAAGCGAAAAACTCATTCGCCGACTTCACAGAACGTTGATCTGCGAATACACCTCCGCTGGCGTAAGGTAATCCAGGGATTGGTGTGGGCGTTCAAAGTTGTAAAAGGTCAGGTAGTGGCCGATCCCCTGGCGGGCTTGGCGGGGACTGGCATAATCGTTCAGGTAGACTTCTTCGTACTTGAGCGAACACCACAGTCGGTCGGTGAAGACGTTGTCCATTGCCCGGCCTCGGCCATCCATGCTGATTTGGATCTGGGCGTCCAACAGCTTCTGGGTATATTTCGGGCTGGTAAAGTGGCTGCCCTGGTCGCTGTTCCAGATTTCCGGATGAGCCATGCCCAGAGCGCAATTCACCGCTTTCAGGACAAAGGCCAATTCCAGGGTTTGATCCAATTCCCAGGCCAGGACATAGCGTGAAAACCAGTCCAGGATGGCTACCAAATACATCCAGCCGGCCAGCAGGCGGATATAGGTGATGTCAATGCCCCAAACCGGGTTCGGACGACAGATGTCCAGGTTGCGCAGCAGGTAGGGATAGACCTTGTGCTCGGGGCTGGGCTGGCTGGTTAGCGGTCCGGGTGCAATCCCAGCAATGCCCATTTCGCGCATGTAGCCTTGCACCGTGGGCCGCGAAATTGACCAACCTTCCCGGCAAAGCACCGCTTTCATGCGTCGAGAGCCATAAATCGGGTGCTGAGTGTAAATCTCATCGATGCGATGCTTGATCGCGATTTCTTTGGCCGAAGGCCCGACCGGCTGAGACCCAGCAGCTCGGCTTGGATCGCCAGCGGCAGCTCGCAGGTCTCACGCTCTAGCATGACCAGCCGTTCACTGCGTAGGAGGTTCGATGCCAGATTTTTTTTGAGCCAGGACAACTGCGTACTCAGTTTCCCGATCTCGGCATACAGCTCCTTGAGCTGGCGGTCGTGCTCCGCTTTGAGCGCCTTTTCACCCTTGCGCTCATCTTCAAACAAGTTCGCCAGGTTTTCGAGCGCCTGGGCTTTCCACTTGTAGAGCTGGTTCGGATGCACACCATACTCGGAGGCAATCTGCGCAACCGACCGCTCTTCTTTGAGCATTTCCAGTACGATTTGGGCTTTCTGTTTCGCGGTGTAACGCTTTTTCATGGCCTCAGTTTACACCTTAAAACAGCCCATTTTTTTGTCTAAAATCAGTTTACCATCACACGGACGTTAGGCTATAATAAATGAAACTAAAAAAAATCAACTCGAGGAGCGAAAATGTCCGCAATGGAAAAAATTCAGGAGTACCCTGTCTCGTGGCAGGTGGATGAAATCGAAGTCGGCGCCAGCCTGACCCTCCCATCCGGCAAGCCGCCCTTCCCGGGGGTGGCGATGGTCGCCGGCAGCGGCCCGACCGACCGGAACTGGTGTACGCCGCTTCTCGTGGGGACCAACGGCAGCGCGGCTCTACTGGCCCAGGTTTAACCCAGGCTGGTTTCGCTACTCTACGCTATGATAAACGCGCTTCCGGACCCCACATCCAGGAGAACATGACGCGCCTGTCGGGTAAGATCAGCTTGCAAGGCCATCTCGAGGAGCTGGCTGGGGGCGTGCGCCTTTTAGCCGCCCGCCCGGATGTGGACGCCAAGCGCCTGTTCGCCCTGACCAACAGCGAAGGGTGCATACACGCCTTGAACTACCACCTCCAGGCAACGGACCTGCCTTTCGCCGGCCTGGTCTTGACCGCGCCCCCGGCCCGCCCTATCGGGGTAGTGGCCCGCGGCCAAATCTCCGCCCAGGTCTCGGCCTTGCCGGGAGGTGAGGCGTTATTGGCCCAATACGACGCAGCCATCCAGGAGTTCGTCGCCGGGCGGCCGGTAAAAGTGGATGAAAGCATGCCGGAAGGGATGCGAAACCTGCTCCTGGCCTTGTCCACCCCCATCAACCAGCCTTTCTCGCATGAGCTGTGGGTAGCCGACGCCGCCGCCATGCTCGCCCGGGTCGCCGTGCCTGTTTTGGTTGTGATCGGTAAAAAGGACCTGCAGGTGGACTGGCAGACGGATGGGCCGGTGATCGAGTCGCTCGCCAAAGAACACGACAATATCAGCCTTGTGTATCTCGAAAACGCCAACCATGTGCTTAAATATGAGCCCAGACCACGGGCGGAGCTAAACCCGGTAGAAGTTGGCGCCGGCTACAATGCTGCGGATGCCGTGTTGGATCCCCAGGCGGTTGAAGTGATCACTTCCTGGCTGAGGGAGCGACGCTGAAGGGCGACAGAAAGAAACAAGTTTTGTCTAGACGCCCCCAATCGCCAGCGCAAGAGCCCCCATAACCCCCGAACGGTTACCCAATGTAGGCTGGATGATGTAATCTTCGATCTTGTCCAGCAGCGTGGGCGACTGGACGTAGCCGTTTAGGATTTCCTGGACCTTTCGGCGCACCATCTCGTGCAGCCTGGGGTGCTGCATGACGCCGCCGCCCAGGACGATGCGCTTCGGCGAGTATGCGTAGATGATATTCGCCAATGCCAGGGCATTATATTCAGCCTCCAGCTCCCAACCCGGATGATCCTCAGACAGGGTTTCAGCCGGCTGCCCCCAGCGCTTCGCCATAGCAGGTCCATTGGCCAACCCTTCCCAGCAGTCGCCGTGATACGGGCAGCTCCCGGGGAAAGGATCTTTTTGCAAGTCGTGCGGCAGGGGAAAGTGTCCGGCCTCCGGATGTACCAATCCGTGGATGGGACTGCCATTGGCGATGATCCCTACCCCGATGCCGGTCCCGACGGTAACGTACACAAACGGGTCCAGGGAACGGTTCTCAGGCGTCCAATACTGTTCGCCCATCGCAGCCACGTTCACATCCGTGTCAAAAGCTGCCGGCACGCCTAAAGCCTGCTTGACCTGGCCGAGCAGGTCGACCTGGCTCCAACCCGGTTTAGGCGTCGTGGTGATGTATCCAAAATGCGGCGAGTCCGGATCCAGGTCAACCGGGCCGAAGGAGCCAATCCCCACCCCTGCCAGTTCGGCTGCTTGGGCGTATGGGGCGAAGAAATAGATGGTCTTGCCGATCGTCTCCTCGGGCGTAGTGGTGGAAATGCGCTTTTCAGCGACCAGCTCACCGGATTCGTTTCCAACAGCACAGTTAAACTTGGTCCCGCCTGCTTCAATAGCGCCGTAATAACGCCGCATGCATCACCTCCAGATCCTATGGATCAAAGACTTTGTTTTCAGTTAAAATCGGCGTCTTTGCAGCGCCATAATTGATTGCGCGGCTCCCAGGTCCAGTTCGGGTCGTCGATATTGAGCGGTAAGCGCTCCCAACCCGAGCGAATTCGAGCCTGTGTCTCCTCCCAGGAAAGCAGCCCGCTCAAAGCATCCGCGGCCTCCACGTTACAGGCCCCAACCGCCGCGGCGGAGTTCAAGGCAGCCTGCGGCCCCAGGCCCCTCAACAGGCCTGCCAGGAACCCGGCGATGGTTGTATCGCCGGCGCCGGTGGTCCCGACCACATCCACCCGGTAACATGGCGCCCAAATCTCTCGCTCGGCCCAGCCTGCCAGATCCCGGGGACAGGCCCGGCCCATACCTTCCAACGCGGCTGCCGAGGCGGTTCGCAGGTACAGGCCGCGCTCGCCTAACTTGATCACGGCTACACGCACACCCATCTGAATCAGCTCAGCGCTCAGGTCGTGCAGCAAGGCGGGCGTCGCCTGGTCTAACAGGCGGCCGCGGCCGGCGAGCGCTTCCGCTTCGGCCGGGCGCAGCATGACCAGCAGCTCCTCGAAACCGGGCAAGAAGATATCCACGCACGGGAGGGCGGCCTTCAAGATCGCCCGCCAGTCGACTCTGCCGCCGGGCGAAGTTGGATCCGGATAACTGACGTCCAGCGAGGTGGTTACGCCGGTCTGCTTGACCTGCTGGAAGAGCTCGACCAGCCCCTGCCCGCCGTTCGCATACATGCTGCGCATGACCGGCGGGTAGCCGAAATGGAAAAGGGAGGCAGAACTCAGCAAAGTATAATCGACATCCTGGGCAGTAAATGTGTGGTTTGCGCCTGGGTGATGCAGAATCAGGCGATCCATGCCCGGGCGGCTGAGGATCATAGAGTACGAAGTTGTAGCCAATGGGTTGACCCGGATGCCTCTCACCAGGTTGGGCCCAAAGGATTCCACCAGTCGGTGGACCACCTGTCCGAACGGGTCAGCGCCAATTTTCGCATTCAGGAAGGTGGGGATGCCCAGGCGCTGCAGGGCCAGGCCGGTGTTCGAGACCGGTCCCCCGGTGCACAGGAACGCCGGGCCAATCTCGACCAGGCGCCCCGGCTGGAGGATCTCGTGGATCGTCCCATCTGGGGCCGCGCTTCCTTCCGGCCCAAAATCCGGGATTACATCCAGGCAAATATGGCCGCCAACGACCGCGCAAGGTAGATCGTGCGACATCAGGCCTCCCCGCCCAGGGTTAAACGGTCGTAATCGCTGCACAGCAAATGCAGCGGCGGCTCATCTTCTTCGATCTCAGGAAAGCGCCCAAGCGGCTCGTAGAAGCGGTTGTCCTGGCGGTCATCGTTCACCATGGACACTTCGCCGACCAGCACGCGCCCCTCTCCCCAAAATTTATGGTAACAACCCGGCTCAAGAGCGATACTTTCGCCGGGTCCCAGGCGCAGCATGTCGCCGGCAGCCACCTGCCCTGGGACGCCGTCCAGTGAAGTTTGCACGTCGCTGGAAAGGTCCAGGCCTTCTTGCGGAGTAGAATGATAAAGCTGGACGACCAGATTCCCGCCGCCGCGATTGATGATATCTTCCATCTTGTTCCAATGGAAATGCAGCGGGGTGACCTGGCCATCCCCCACAACCATGATCTTCTCAGCATACAGCTTCCCCGTCATCGTGCGCCAATTGCCCGGGCGGCCGTTGCGCAGGGTGAACAGGAACAGCCCACAGCGCTCGAAATCCCCGCTGCCGAAGTCGGTGATATCCCAACCCAGGCGAGTCTCGACAATCTCGCTCGCTTCCGTCCCCTTAGCCGCCCATTCTTCAGGGGTCCAATACGCGAAGGGGGGTAAATAAAAGCCGCGGCTGCGAATAAACTCGTCTGCATCCCGAAGGATGGCGTTGATCTGTGATCGCTTCATCTCAATCTCCTGGCGAAATAAAGATTTCGGGGTCCACGCTGGTGAGAACGGCGCAGACCCCGGCAGATTCAAGCGGATATCCCATTGGAGTCGATAGCTTTCGGGATCACGCCCATTTTATGGACGGCTTCTGCGCCGACCATCAGGCTGACAATCTCGTCCGGGGTCGTCTCGGAAGCCACACGCTCCGCGACTTTCTTACCGCGCCGCATGATCACGATGCGGTCCGCCACGGCGAAGACGTCTTGCATGTTATGGCTGATGATGATCACCGGCACATCCTGGCTGGACAGCATGCGCACCAGGGCCAACACTTTGCGCTGCTCGGCCACTCCCAGGGCTGCGGTCGGCTCGTCCATGATCATCACCTTTGCGTTCCAATAGATAGAGCGGGCAATGGCGACGGCCTGGCGCTGCCCGCCGGAGAGATTGCGAATTTTCTGGGTCAAGGAGGGCACATGAATATCCAGCCTTCTCAAAACTCCGGCGGATTCCTCGGTCATTTTATGGCGGTCCAGGGTTCGCACCAGCCCGCCTAAATATCGCTTTTTGACTTCCCGGCCCAGGAAAATGTTCGCCCCGACGTCCAGGTTTTCGGCCAGGGCCAGGTCCTGGTAAATGGTTTCGAGGCCCAGGTCGCGAGCTTCGCGCGGGCCGTCGAAAGCCACTTTTTCGCCGCAGAAATAGATCTCGCCGCTGTCCGGCTGGTAAACGCCCGAGATCATTTTAATCAGGGTGGATTTACCCGCCCCGTTGTCGCCTACCAGGCCGACGACTTCCCCGGGAAAGATATCCAGGCTGGCGCTGTCGACCGCGACCAGGCCTCCGAATCGCTTGGTCAGGTTTACTGCTCTCAAGATGGGGTCCATGTCAACCTTCCTTAATTCACAGGTCCAGGGTCCGGCCTACCTGGTCTACGATCACTGCGATCACGACAATCACACCGACGGCGAAATACTGCCAGAAAGAGCTTACGCCCACGATGACCAGCCCGTACTGGATGGTCCCGATGATCAGAGCGCCGATTACGGTACCGATGATTGTACCCTCTCCACCGAACATACTGGCGCCGCCGATGACGACCGCAGCGATGGCGTAAAGCAGGGAAGGCACCCCGGCGTTCGAGTCGCCGCTGGCAAAACGGGAAGCCCACAATACACCCGCGATCCCGCTGAGTACTGCGCCGAGGATGTAGGTTTTGATCAAGGTGCGGTTGACGGGGATGCCGGCCCGCATAGCAGCCTGGTAATTGCCGCCGATGGCATACAGGTGCTGGCCAAACTGGGTTTTCGCCAGCAGGAACCAGACCAGGATGATGATCACCAGGGTAATGATCACCACATTCGGCACCAGTGCAATGATATTCACCATATCGGCATGGGTCGCTTCGGCGGGCAGTTTGAAGAGCGAAAGTCCATGGCTGGGCCAGTAATATAATAGAAAGCCATTGCCGATTTGCCCCAGGTAAGGCGGCTGCTCGGCGATTGGATAGCCCTGGGCTTTGACCAGCGCGGCCCCGTAGATGGCGTAACCGACGCCCAATGTCCCGATAAAGGATGGCACCTTGATGCGCGCCACCAACCAGCCGTTGATCCAGCCCGGGATGATGCAGATCAAGACCCCGCCGGACATGCCTAAAAGGATGGTCAGGAAAGGCGAGACACCGGCTGCATACAGCGCTTTCATGATCTCAGCCGCCACCACCGAAGACAGACCCAACATATACCCGGAGGACATATCGATGCCGGCGGCGATCATGATGAGGGTCTCGCCCAGGCCGATCAGGGCAATCTGTGTGGCGTAAGTCAAAATCCCTTGCACGCTGCGCACGCTGATAAAGTTGGTGCCGTTGACGACCTTAGCGGCAATGGTGAATGCCAGCAGCATGACCGCCAGGAAAAACCAGGGCCAGGCTTTGCGAAGATTGGCGTAATAGCCGGCGCGGTTCTTTTGGGAGGAAAGGGGTAGCGCTTGGGTTTGGATTTTTTGTTCCGTGGTCATTTTTCGATCCCTCGTGTTCACCGCTTTCGATTTGGAGGCGGCTGGGAAGGATGGGATTCCTCCCCAGCCGTACCTCAAGAACAGCTTACTTGTAGAAGAATTTCACGATATTGGGGTCTTTCATGTTGTCGCGGGTGATGACCGCATAGCCGGTTGGGATATGCTTAGGGATGCTGGTCACACCATTCATATAAGCAAACGCCATTTCCACGGCGAAGTAGCCCATATCGGAGGGCTTTTGAGCGATGACCATATCGACCGTGCCTGCGTCGAGCATCTCGATGGCTGTGGCTGTAGCGTCGAAGGCCACTACTTTGACCAGGCCGCTCTTGCCCTGGTTGGCGACCACCGTGCCGGCGCCCTGGGCGCTGAACACGTTCGTTCCGAAGATGCCCGCCAGGTCTGGCTCTTTCTGCAGCATGGCTTCCACCTGGGCCTGGGCTGTGGAAGGATCGTCGTTGTTGTAGTCCACGCCCACCAGGGTGACGTCCGGGTAGGCTTCCAGGGCTTTCTTGCAGCCGTCTTCTCGCTGGTCGGTGCTGCTCGTGCCGCGCCGCACGCTCTGGATGTAGACCTTGCCCTTCTTGCCGATGGCTTCCGCCAGCGCATTGCAAGCGATCTCGCCGCCCTGCTCGTTGTCCGAAGCGATGAAGGACAGCGGGAAGGTGACCGGCCCGTTGATGTAATCACTGTCTCCAATGAAGGTGTCCACGGTCAGGATCGGGATGCCGGCGTCGTAAGCTTTCTGCAAAGGCGAGATCATGGCCTCTTTATCGACCGGCGCCAGGAAAAGGAAGTCCAGGTCGCCGCGCGCCACCATCGCATCCAGCATGGGGGTTTGGGCTGTGGCGTTCCATGTCTCCGGGATCTGCACCACCAGCTCGGATCCGAAACGTTGGCTGGCCACCTCTGCGCCGCGCTGCATTGTGAGATAGAAGGGATCGTTCACGCCTGCCAGCATGCCGATTTTCTTCCCGGCGGTCTGGCGTTCGACTTTCCCGTCGAAGGGGGTGTAGAAGAACTGCGAGATGTTAGGGTCGTCCATATTGTCGCGGGTGATGACCGCATAGCCGGTCGGGATGTGCTTGGGGATGCTGGTCGCGCCGTCCAGATAAGCGACGGCCATTTCAACCGCCAGGTAGCCCATATCGGAGGGCTTTTGAGCGATGACCATATCGACCGTGCCTGCGTCGAGCATCTCGATGGCTGTGGCTGTAGCGTCGAAGGCCACTACTTTGACCAGGCCGCTCTTGCCCTGGTTGGCGACTACCGTGCCGGCCCCCTGGGCGCTGAACACGTTCGTCCCGAAGATGCCCGCCAGGTCCGGCTCTTTCTGCAGCATGGCTTCCACCTGGGCCTGGGCTGTGGAAGGATCGTCGTTGTTGTAGTCCACACCCACCAGGGTGACGTCCGGGTAGGCTTCCAGGGCTTTCTTGCAGCCATCTTCCCGCTGGTCGGTGCTGCTCGTGCCGCGCCGCACGCTCTGGATGTAGACCTTGCCCTTCTTGCCGATGGCTTCCGCCAGCGCATTGCAAGCGATCTCGCCGCCCTGCTCGTTGTCCGAAGCGATGAAGGACAGCGGGAAGGTGACCGGCCCGTTGATGTAATCACTGTCTCCAATGAAGGTGTCCACGGTCAGGATCGGGATGCCGGCGTCGTAAGCTTTCTGCAAAGGCGAGATCATGGCCTCTTTATCGACCGGCGCCAGGAAAAGGAAGTCCAGGTCGCCGCGAGCTACCATCGCATCCAGCATGGGGGTTTGGGCTGTGGCGTTCCATGTCTCCGGGATCTGCACCACCAGTTCGGCCCCCAGGTCGGCCGCGGCCTGGGCAGCGCCGCGCTGCATGGTCAGATAGAAGGGATCGTTCACGCCTGCCAGCATGCCGATCCGGTAGGTTTTCAATTCGCCCGTTTGGGGCTCAGCAGCGGTCTCTTCTGTGGCGGCAGCCGGCTGTTGAGGCGCGGCCGCCGGCTCTTGCGAGACGGCTGTGGGCTGTTCAGGGGCAGCCGCCGGCGGTTGTGAGGCGGTGGTAGGGCTGGGCGGTGTTTGCGACCCGCAGGCGCTGAGAAGCAAGCTGAGCGCCAAAACGAAGCTTATTAAGATTGAAAGTCTCTTGGTTTGCATTTCTTCCTTACTCCTTGGAGGTAGATTTAACTTTTTGACGATTCATTACTTGTGATTTTGTTTTTTTAACAAACGAGCACGGACAGCAACCTCCTTTCTCTGCCAGAGAGATCCAGGGCGAGCCAGGTCTGTATAAACTCCGTTAAAATATTTCGACGCTGCCAGAGCGTGATTAGCGATAAAATTTTTTTGTGGATGCGGTCGCATAAAGATAAGGTGGAACTCGAACAGCACCCGTATGACCCCAAACATTTTTACCGACCACAGTTTTATCTTAGCACAATAAATCAGGTTTGTCAAGCATTAATTGTTTGAAATCGAAAAATTAATGGTTGACTTATAACACTGATAGGGGTATAATGGGTTCGACATAGAAACTTTCATGTGAGGGAAAACCATGCAAAAATCAAAACGGCTCGAACAAATCGTCGCTTCACTGGATGAACGCGGGTTTTTATCGGTTGGAGATTTGAGCGCGATGTTCAGCGTTTCCGAAATGACCATCCGGCGCGACCTGGAACAGCTCGAGGAGCAAAAGCGCATCCAGCGCACCTATGGCGGGGCAATCTCCGCCCGCATCGAGGCCTCCCCGAATGGGAACAACGGCAGCGCCTCCCCAGCCGTTGAGAAACCGGACGTCCTTTTGGTTGACCAGGTGGATGTTTTGGTGGCTACCTCGGTCAACCCTTATTACGACAATCTGCTCATCGACCGGGCAACCAAGAAAAACATCCCCATCATCGCCGAATCCATTGAAATGCCCGGCCAACAAACCGTCGTGGCATTAAATAACTACCAGGGTGGGCTCGATCTTGGGCGCTGGGCCGGTCATTATCTCTGCCAGCGGGGCGTCGACCAGGCCAATCTCCTGGACCTGACCTTTCACCAGCCGAACACGCAGGCCCGCAGCCGGGGTTTCATCGAGGGGTTACGCGAAACCTGCCCCGCTTCAGAGGTCGTTCTTTCGATTAATTCGCAATCGCGCTACGCGACCGCTTACCAGATGGTGCGCGATGCGCTGAGTGTCTATCCCCACATCAACCTGATTTTCGCCATGAACGACACGACCGCGTTAGGCGCGATCGACGCTTGCCGCGATTTAGAGATCGACCCCAACGCGATGACGGTGGTCACCTTTGGCCTGGAGGGGGAAACGCTCAAGAACAAGTTGATGAACGATAGCTACTGCAAAGCCGGCCTGGCGATGTTCCCTGAAATCGTCAGCCTGACCTGCATTGAAGCTGCCATCGCAGCCTTTAACAACCAGCCGCTGCCCGAAAAATATGTCACTCCGCACGTTATCCTGACCAAGGAAAACCTGCCGGATTATTACATCCTGACGGATACCGGCTGGGAGCTGAACTGGAGCACCGCACGCAGCCGGCTGACCATCCCGATCCAAATCGAGCGAGAGAAGCAGCGGGCAGCCGCGCGCCTACCTGCCCAAATCGGCCTGATCATACCTTTCCTCGAACATGAATGGTATAAGAATCTGAAAGTCATGTTGGAAAAGTACGCCAGCCAATATGGGATTGGCTTGCAAACCATCGATGCAGACCAAAACGTGCGCGACGAAATAGAAATCAGGCGCCGGCAGATCGCGGCGAAGGCAGCCGCGCTGGTCGAGCCCGGGGATGTCGTTCTCGTCGATGGGGGACAAATTGCAGACTTCCTGGCGCAAGAGCTCAAGCAGAAAAAAGACATTACGGTCATCACGAACTCCGTCCTGGTGATCGAAAGGCTCAACCGCACACCCGGGATCACGCTGATTTCTACCGGCGGAGCGGTACGCTACAGCAGCCAGGTGATGGTCGGACCTACGGCGGAAGGCGCCTTGAAAGAGCTGCGGGCGGATAAGCTGTTTTTGATGGTAAGCGGGATCACCCTTGATTTTGGCCTGTCGCATCACACGATCTCGGAGGTCACGATCAAACAGGCGATGATCCGCTCGGCGCGCGAGGTGATTTTGCTCGCTGATCACACGGCCTTTGGAGCCGAAGCCGGCATCCAGGTGGCGCCGCTGGCCGTCGTTCACAAATTGATCACCGATGATGCGCTTCCGCCCAGCATCCGCCTGGATATCTCGAAGGCAGGCATCCAGATCAGCCTGGTTTAATTACGACTAAATTAATCCTAATCCTAACATTATTGTCGATCTTAGTCCCTCCCATTAAATCGATTTTCCCATATAATATATTTAACAGGATCTTAAAGAAATCGTCGGGCTAACATCGCAGATTAAAGAAAATGCTTCGCAGACAAATCGCACTTGCCAGCATCGGCATCGCATCGATGTGCGTGATTATTTTTTCTGTGATCCAATTTTTCGGGACTATATCGGCGGAAACTCACGCCGATTTCGACCTGCCGGTCGGCGCCAAATCTTTGGGCCCTGTTCGCCCACTTGGGGTAGGTGCAGTTACTCCAAAACCCACCCAGCCGCAGCTTACGGCAACTCCGGAAAGCGCCTTACCGCAAGAACCCTCCCCCGACCTACCGGCGCAATCGAATAACGCCCACCATTCCGCCCAAGCGACGGATATCCCCATCAGCAGTGGGATGATCAAAGCCGACACGCACCAGATTGAGATGAATTTCAGACAGTGGAGCTACCTTCACTACGGAACCAGCCCGAACCTCGGATCGATGCGTTAACCCCCAGGGATATACTCGTAGGGCGTCTTTCCAAAGACGCCGGTCCCTCCGCCCCCGGAAGAGGCAGGAAGAGATTCCTGCCCTACCAGGTTAGAAGGAAAAGAACCTGGCCGGGTTTTCAACCAGTATCTTATAAATGATCGCCTCCCCCAGACCCTCCGCTGCCAGCCGGTTCTTAAATTGCGCCGGAATATAAGCCAGCCCTGGCCCATAGCCTGGCCCGTAACTGGGCCAGTTCGATTTGCGCGCCATATCCCCGGAGAGCAGCAAGCGCTCTTCGTGACCCCGCTCGACCAGGCTTTTGATCAGGCTGGCCCGCTCAGCGTCCGGCCAATATTTCTCCTTACTCACCTGGTCGAAACCCAGGTAAACTCCCTTTTGGGCGATATCCAGATACGTTTGCCAGGACAATCCGCGGTCCAGGTGGCCGATCAGCAAACGTCCGGCCGGAACGCCGGCCTTCTCGAGCAGCTCGATCTGCCCCAGGGCGAATGTGCCCGCTTCCGTGTGGGTGGACACCGGCGCCTCAGTCTGCTGAAAAGCCAGGCCCACCGCCTGGATCACCTTGCGCTCGTTAGGAGTGGCCTGATCCCGGCTGGTTCCGGCTTTGATCACCCCGGCTTTGATCGAAGTGCCATCCATGCCCTGGGTGACTTCCCACACGATCTGCTCGGCAATCGCCTCGACCGCCAGGCTGGCGACGACCGGACCGCTGAACTTATCTTTATGGCGGCCCGAGGCTGCAATCACGTGAACGCCGCTCGCCCGCGAGAGATGCGCCAGCTCGACCGGGCGGCGCCCAATCTCGGCCGTGGTCATCTCGACCAGAGCGGACCCGCCGGCAAGCTTGAAGGATTGCAGCTCGTGGATCGCCGCCTGGGGATCATCGAAGCCAAGGTCGGGGTCCTCAGCCCGGTAAGGCTCAGGCACAGCCCACAACAGGTGCTCGTGGCTGAGAGTGACTCCAAGGTCCTGAGGCGAGATATCCCCTAACACAGTGCGTATAGAAGCCATCGTTCGCTCCAGGGTTTAGAACAGCGCCCCCAGGCGGCGCAAGTCGTCTTGCAACGCAGGGACCGGGATGAGACGCGGGTCTTGCCCGGTTCTACAGGCCAGAACAGCGGCAGCCCCGACGGCCTGGCCCATCGCCATGCACTGGCCCATGCTGCGCACGGAGGCGTGCGCGTCGTGGTCGGCCGACAGGCAGCGCCCGGCGACCAGCAGCCCCTCCACCCGCTGGGGCAGAAGGCAGCGGTATGGTATATGGTAGGTCTCGCCTTCCGCCAGGTACTCCCAGCGCGTGTCGCCGCCGGCATGGTGGTCCTCAATGGGTGCCCCGCACTGGGCGACGGCGTCCTCGAATTTGCAAGCGCTCAACACGTCCTGGCGGGTCAGGCGATAGTCGCCCTGAATGCGGCGGCTCTCGCGCACGCCGATCTGAACGCTCAGGTTAGAAATAAAGGCCTGCTCGTAGCCAGGCACCTGCTCGCGCAGGAAGCGAGCGTACTCAAAGGCCTGGCGCCGGCCTTCGATCTCAGCCTGGCTCAACTGCTGCGTGTCAGTGGGGTCGAGACCGGTGACGCGGGTCATATTGGTCGCCATCATGCCCGCCAGGGGGGTGATATGCACGCTGCCCTCTTTGCGCGGCAGCGCATAATCGCCGCTCTGAATGGCGGATTGCATGCGCTCGTGCAGCTCGGCCTTCTTCACCTGGCTGGCGCGCTCGACATCCACATTGCCCAGCCGGAACGTGGTCGTCATGGACTGCAGCGGGCCGTTCTGGGCGCCCTCATATGGCGCTCCGGCGGCTGCGGCGACGTCTGCGTCGCCGGAGGCGTCGATCACGACCCGGGCTTCCAGGCGGTAAAGGCCGGATTTGTTGGCGGCGATCACCCCGCAAACCCGCTCACCTTCCAGGAGCGCATCCAGCACAAAGGTGTGATACAGGATCTTCACGCCGGAATCGCTCGCCAGTGTTTCCCACACGATCTTGAGGCTTTCCGGGTCGTAGGTGATGCCCTGCCCGGCGCCGTAAGTGTTCGGGCGCAGCAAGGCGGCGTTGTGCTGCATTAACGCCGCGACCACTCGGTCGGGGACTCCGCCGACCACTTTTTTCGCTTCCCGGCCGGGGGTGTAAAAACCGTAGAAGGTATCCAGCACCTGGGTGCTGATGCCGCCCATGAAGCCGTAGCGCTCCACCAGCAGCACATTAGCGCCCAGGCTGGCTGCGGTGATGGCGGCTGTTGCCCCGGCCGACCCGCTGCCGACCACAAGCACTTCCGTTTTAATCTCGCCCTGGATCTTCTTCGAGTAAACCTGCATCACTACCCTCGTCAATGGACGGACCAGCCGCCGTCCACCGTCAGGACTGCCCCGGTTACGAAAGCCGAGGCGTCCGATGCCAGGAATAAAGCCGCCTGAGCGACGTCTTCCGGGCGGCCGAAATCGCCTGTCAGGGGCTGCAATTCCGCCAGGCGCTGGCGAATTTTAGGGTTGGATTGGGCCCGCTGGCTCATAGCCGTCGCCACCAATCCCGGGCAGATGACGTTGGCGCGGATTTGCTGCGAGGCGTAAAAAGCGGCGATCGAGCGGGTCAGGCTGATAACCCCGCCCTTGCTGGCGGCGTAGGCGTGCGTAGCGAAGTCCTCGTCGCCGCCCACCAACCCTAAAACCGAGGCGATATTGACAATTGCTCCCGATCCCTTGCTCAGCATCCAGACCAGGCCAAACTTGCAGCCCAGGAAAACGCTCTTCAAGTTCAGCTCGACCGTCTTATCCCAGCCTTCTTCTGTGCAGGCGTGCGCCGGACCATCTCCCCAGCGTCGGCCGCTGCCGCCAGCCACGTTCACCAGGATGTCCAATCCCCCAAATTGACGGGCAAAGCGCTCCAAGGCCGCCTCGACCTGGAAGGCGGCGGTCATATCGGCCACCAGCGCTAAAGCCGCACCGCCGGCCTCCTGGATCTCAGCAGCCGTCTGCCCGGCCGGCTCTTCATTGATATCCAAAACGCCGACTCGCGCCCCCCGGCTGGCAAAGAGCAGCGCGGTCGCACGCCCGATCCCGCTGCCGGCGCCGGTGACGATGGCGGTTTTCCCATCTAACCACTCAGCGGCAGCTTCCATAGACCTTCTGCACCCTGGCGCGGTAATCGTCGTAGGTCTGGTCGAAGCGCTCGCTGGAGGCCTGCGCCCCGATGAAATAGCTGCTGGTCAGCACCAGCGGCGGCAGCCCCAAGCCGGTTAGCTTCTCGGCCACGCGGCACTTGACCGCGTTCGTGACCGCGGCCGCCCCGATCGTCGAGCCGGGGCCGACCGGGTCGGACAAACCCGGGATGCGCACCATTGCATCGCCGCCTGGCGAACAATTGTCGATCACCACGTCGGCGATGTCGATCAGCTTTTTACCCGAAGAATGGCCGGCGGGAGTCGCCTTACAGTGCTCGATGGAGACCACCGCGATGACCGGCATCCGCTGTCTTTTGGCTTCCAGGGCGACGTCGATGACGACCGCGTTGACCCCGCTGTTGGAAAAGATCATGAAGCTGTCCGGCTCGGCGAAGACGAAATTGCGCATGATGACCTGGCCGAAACCCTCCACATGCTCCAGGAACATCGCCTGGCGCTGGCCGTTCGAGCCGACCACCAGGTTGTGGTAAGTCAATGAAAGCTCCACGATGGGATGAAAGCCTGGGAAGCTGCCGTGGCGTGGGAACATCTCCTCCACGAAAATGCGCGAGTGGCCGGAGCCGAACAGGTGCACCAGCCCCTCACCGGCGATGCTGTGCGTGCAAATCTCGGCTGCCTGCTCAATCGCTTCCATCTGGGTGAGGCGGACGCGCTCCAGGATGGCGCTGGCTGCTTGCAGGTAAGCGTAGGCTGCGTTTTCTGAGGAACTCATCTGGCTAGCCCTCCGAATAAATATAAGCCATGCTGTATTCGTAACGATCGGCCCGGTAATAGCCGGCTGTGTACTCGATTAAGGACTTATTTTCGAGATACGCCGCCGTGCCGACGAACAGCAGCGCCGAACCCGGCTCGACGTTCAGAAGCTCGGCCCGGTACTCGTCTGCAGAGACCGCCCGCACCACGTAATCGATGCGCTGGATCACCAGGCGGTACTCGCTCGCCAGGACATCGTAAAGCGATTCGCGGCTGAAATCGTGATTTTCAATCCCCGGACAGCGCTCCAGGAGCAGCGTGGTGGCCTGGTAGCAGATCGAGGCCTCATCTCCAAAGCGTAGCCGCTCCAGGTTCAAGCATCGCTCCCCAAGATAGCGGTGCAAGACGTCCGGATAGGTGGCGTCGACCACGCCTTTTTCCACGCAGAGCACTTCGGAGCGCGGCGTGTAGCCCATAGCACGCGCCTGCTGGGTGAAGCTGCGATCCAGGTAAAATTTCAGGCGCTCGGCCTGTGATTTAACAAAGGTGCCTTTGCCGGCGTAGCGCTCGACCAGGTTCTCATCCACCAGGCGGGCGATGGCCTGGCGGACGGTCTGGCGTCCGACCCCGTATGCCTGGCAAATTTCCATCTCCGGCGGCAGGATCGCGCCCGGGGGGATAATCTCCTGGCCGATCATGCGTTTCAGGTCGAGATAAATCTGGTGGTAAAGCGGCACCGGGCTGTGCACATCGACGGTCGCAATGGGTAAATTTTGGATCTCAAGCTGGACGGCTTGCATGACCTCACCCCTTCTTATACTTTCTTGAGCGGATATTTCCCGAATTCTCTGGCGGCCTGGTAGAGGGTCAGCACGTTCTCCACCGGCACATCGGCCTGGATGTGATTGGCCGGGGACAGGATGTAGCCGCCGCCAGGAGCGAGCTGGGCGATGCGGCGCCGGACTTCAGCAATCACGTCCTGGCGGCTGCCCGGCAGCGCGTGGGAGATGTCGATCCCGCCCAGGAATGTGAGCCGGTCGCCAAAACGCTTCTTGATTTCCGCCAGGTCCATGACCGGCAAAGGTTCCAGGGGATGAACGACATCCACCCCGATCTCGATCAAATCTTCCAGCAAGCCGGCGATGGCCCCATCGCTGTGGAACATGATCTTGACCCCCGGGTTATGGCGGCGAATGACAGCCACCAGGCGCTCGAGCGCAGGCCGGATAAAGCGGCGGAACATTCGGGGCGAGAAGATCAAATTGGTGTTGCCGGCGTAATCATCCCCGGGCAGCTCGATCAGGTCGAAGAATTCACCGCCAGCCAGCATGGCCTGCTCCAGCAGGCCCTCGAGCACGCCTGTCACCCGGTCGATCAGGGCCAGGGCGAATTCGGGATTGGCAGCCATATCCATGAGGAAATTGTCGCTGCCGCGCAGGTCACAGGCAGTCTGGTACGGGCCGTAGGGCGAGACCATGCGCATTGCGACGAAGAAAGGCGTCTGCTGTCTCAGGTAGCGCGCCCGCTCAGCCACGCCTGCCATCCAGCGCGGCTCGGCCGGGTCGGGCCAATGGACCAGGCGCTGGATGTCTTCCAGCCGGCTGGTCTCGGCCAATAAACCCTTGCCGGCGTAATAATACGGCAGGGCTCGCTTCCAGAGCTGGCCATAATTATCCCGGAATGTGCCGGGGGTCTGCCCTTCTTCGGTCGGGCTGCTGGGGGTCGTCGCAGGCCAGGCGTAGCGGAAATCGGTCCCCAGGGCGTCCAACAGGCGGTCGTCCATATAAGAGATATTGTGGCCCCGGCGGAACGGAGCCGCCGGCTGGCCCAGCTTTAACCGGTCGACCAGCTTGAAATACAGCTCGTCCACCAGGGCGTACGGGCCGCCCATCAAGGCAGTCGGGACGCGGTCGGCTTCCTGGTGGTTTAAGGCCAACAGGACACGCTCGCGGGGGGTTAATCCATCGCTTCCGGCGTCAGCCATTCGGCAAAGTCTCCTGAGACGGAAATCCGTATGTTCGTACAATTAGACATATTATCAGGTTTGTCCCGGTATGTCAACTTTGCTCCACTTCGCGACCACACGCGTTCAACCCGCTGGTCGCAACTTCGTTGACACGCTTGTGACTCTCCTGTATAATCGCAAATGTCCGTACATTCGCATCTACCCCATTTCCATGAAGGAGATCCACAATGCATAAGATCACCCTTTTAGGCACGGGTCTGATCGGACGTTTTTACACCATGAGCCTGCTGGGTTTCCGTGGCAAAGATGAAATCAAGATCGTTTGCGCCAAAGATGGCCAGGAGGCGGCCAGCTTTGCCGCCGAGTTTGGCATCCCACGCTGGACGACCGACATCGCTACAGCCATCCGCGACCCGGAGACGGACACCATCGTCATCGGCGTGCCCAATTACCTGCACAAACAAGCCGCCCTGCTGGCTGCCGAAGAAGGGAAAGCTGTCCTGTGCACCAAGCCGCTGGCCCTCAATGCGGATGAGGCCCTGGAAATGTTGGAGGCGGTAGAGACCGCCGGCGTGTTCAACGGATACCTGGAAGACCTGGTCTACACCCCCAAGACTCTCAAGGCGCTGCAGTCGGCGCGCAACGGCGCCCTGGGCAAGGTTTTATGGGCGCGCTCGCGCGAGACCCATGCCGGCCCGCACAGCGATTGGTTCTGGAACAAGCAGCTTTCCGGTGGAGGGCGCGATGGTGGACATGGGCTGCCACTGCATTGAGATCGCCCGCAATTTCATCGGGAAAGACATCCGCCCACTGGAAGTCGCCTGCTGGGCGGACACCCAGGTGCATCCCATCGACGCCGAGGATCACGCCATCGGCCTGGTCCGCTACGAAAATGGGGCCATCGGGCAGTTCGAAGTCAGTTGGACATTCCGGGGCGGAATGGATTTGCGCGATGAAATTTCCGGCACGGAAGGGACCGTCTGGCTCAATCACTGGCTGCGGACCGGTTTTGAGCTGTTTACCGGCGTCGGGCAAGGCGGCTATGTCGCCGAAAAAGCGGAAGGCGACACCGGCTGGTTGTTTCCCGTTGGAGATGAAGTGGTAGCGCTGGGTTACGTGGATATGTTTCGCGATATGTTCAACGCAATGGACGAACACCGGGCGCCGATGGAGAGCTTTTACGATGGCTATCTGGTCAACGCCGTCCTGGATGCCTGCTACCGGGCTGCTGAAAATAAGCGCTGGGAGCCAGTAGAAGTTAAAGATTGGCGCGGCCAGGTAGGCGTCCCCCGCATGAGCGGTTTAAAAGAATACGACTCCGGGCATTACCTGATCAAAGAAGAAGTGATGCCAGACGGCCGGACGAAGCTGATCTTGAAGGAAAAGGAGAGCGGCAGCATCGTACAAAAATTTCTCGAATGACGATCCGGACACAAAATGATTGACAAAGGCACCCAACCATGCTATTAATAGTTACTTACATTAAGTAAGTATTGCAAGTGGTTTGCCTTCTTTGCTTGACCCACCCTATCCCAGGAGCGCGCACTGAATATGCCTGCGACCATCAACGCAAGCCAAATGCGCCGGATAAACCGCTCTGCCGTGCTTGAGCTCATCCGCCGGCAAGGACCCATCTCCAGGACGGAGATCGGGCGCGCCCTGGGGCTTAGCCTTCCAACCGTGATGCGCATCGTGAATAATTTGTTGGCAGAAGGGATTGTCAGCGACACCGGGGAGATGGAATCCAGCAGCAGCGGGCGCCGGCCCCAGTTGCTGGAATACAATAAACACAACGGGCTGGTCCTGGGGATCGACCTGGGCGGCACCAAGATATACGGCACGCTGGCAAACGTTGGCGGTGAAATCCTTGTCGAGAGATACATGGATTGGCGCGGGGCGGGCGGCGAAGATAAATACAGGACCTTGCTCGATTTGATACAGCAGTTGCTGGCTTCCAGGCCGGTCACCGATACCCCGGTGCGAGGCGTGGCTGTGGGCGCGCCCGGGTTAACCTTACACCAAACCGGCGTGGTGTGTTGGGCCCCGGCGCTGGACTGGCGCGATGTACCCTTGAAGGAAATGCTGGAAAAAGAAATCCGGCTGCCGGTCTTCGTCGACAATGACGTGAACCTGGCAGTTCTAGGCGAGCACCACTTTGGCATCGGCCAAAGCGCCCGCAACCTGGTTCTCATCGCCATCGGCACCGGGATGGGCGCCGGTTTGATCGTGGACGGCGAGCTATACCACGGCGCGCACGAAGCGGCCGGCGAGGTTGGCTACCTTCTGCCCGAGCGTGAGGCGCTCGGGAAACATTATGACCGTTTCGGGGCCATGGAGAGCATCGTGTCGGGCAGTGGAATTGCCGAGAGAGCCCGCAGGCGCCTGGCTGCGCCCGCCTCCAGTCTGGACGACATAACCGCCAAGGAAGTATTCGAGGCGGCCAGGCGCCAGGAGAGCTGGGCGCTTGAGCTGGTGGAAGAAACCGTCGATTACCTGACGATGACCATTGCCAATATCAGCACGGTCCTGGACCCGGATCTGGTGATCCTGGGGGGCGGAGTGGCCTATTCGGCGGATTTCTTAATCCCACCCATCCTAGCAAAGCTGGACGGGCTGATCCCCTATATCCCGAGAATCGAGGCTTCAAATCTGGGTTACCGGGCGGCCGTAATGGGAGGCATTGCCTTGATAGTTTTAAAAACGACTGGTTATGTGGGGAGATTGGAAACCCTGGATGAGGGAAATCCCGAACAACGAACTTAAACGACCCGGTTTCCGGCGTTGAAAGGAGGCTAAAGTCTTCGATATTAAACGACCCCGAAAAAACACCCGTCTTTGGCAAGTTGACAGAGTAAATTAGCGCCTTCTCAACTGAGTGGGCTTTCCGCCCAATAATTGAGAGGAAACTAAAATCGCTTGGTTACACGAGGAGAGAATAAAGAAATGACCATTTTAAACCGTCGTTACAAATCGATCCTTAGCCTGTTGAGCCTGATTCTGGTCTTATCGATGCTGGCGGCCTGTGGAGGCGCGCCGACCACCACAGCTCCCCAGGCGCCGGCTGCGACAGACACGGCGCGACCCTCTGCGCCGCCGCCCGAAACCAAACCTACCGCAACCCAGCCGGCTGAGGGCATGATGGAACACAAAGCGCCCTTCACGGTTGGCATCTCGAACAGCTTCATCTCGTCCGAGTACCGCACTCAGATGATCCAGGAGCTGCAAGACGTCAACGCCGAGCTGAAAGCCCAGGGCTTGACCAACGACCTGGTGATCGAGAGCGCTGACACGGACGTGGCCGGCCAGATCCAGCAGCTCCAGAACCTGATGAACAAGGGCGTGGACGCCATCCTGGTCAACCCCGGCGACGTCCAGGGCCTGAACGCCACCCTGGAAGAAGCCGTCAACAAGGGTATCGTGGTCATCTCGATTGACCAGGAGCTGGCTGCCAAAGGCGTCTACAACGTCGGCATCGACCAGACCGAGTGGGCCCGCATCAGCGCCCGCTGGCTGGCCGAAGCGCTGGGCGGCACCGGCAACATCGTCGAGATCGAAGGCTTTGTCGGCCATCCCGCCAACGTCGCCCGCATGAGCGGCGTCGAAGAAGTCCTGGCCAACTACCCGGACATCAAGGTCGTCGGCCGCGAGACCGGCTCCTGGGATGAAGCCACTGGGCAGCAGGTCATGTCCAACTTCCTGGCTTCCTTCCCCAACCTGGACGGCTACTGGACCCAGGACGGCATGGCCATCGGCGCCTTCCAGGCTCTCCTGGCTGCTAACCCGGCCAAGTGGCCTACCGTCGTCGGCGAAGGCCGGGTCGCCTTCCTCAAGCTGTGGGCCGACCGCCTGCAGACCGACCCCAACTTCGAGACCATCGCCGTCGCCAACCCGCCCGGCGTGGCCGCCACCGGCCTGCGCATCGCCGTGGAGCTGCTCCAGGGCAAGCAGCTCGACCCAGCCAAGCTGGCCGGCAACAACGGCCTGACCGTCTACGTCCCCATCCCGGTGGTCGTCACCAAGGACAATTTCCAGGCGGTCTACGACGAGTACAAAGACAAGCCCGATTCTTACCTCCTGGACGGCATCATGACCCAGGATGAGATCCAGCAATTCTTCGTGGGCGGCAGCGCGCCGGCCCCGGCGGTGAACGCAGGCCCCTTCACGGTTGGCATCTCGAACAGCTTCATCTCGTCCGAGTACCGCACTCAGATGATCCAGGAGCTGCAAGACGTCAACGCCGAGCTGAAAGCCCAGGGGCTGACCAACGACCTGGTGATCGAGAGCGCCGACACGGACGTGGCTGGCCAGATCCAGCAGCTCCAGAACCTGATGAACAAGGGCGTGGACGCCATCCTGGTCAACCCTGGCGACGTCCAGGGCCTGAACGCCACCCTGGAAGAAGCCGTCAACAAGGGCATCGTGGTCATCTCGATTGACCAGGAGCTGGCTGCCAAGGGCGTCTACAACGTCGGCATCGACCAGACCGAGTGGGCCCGCATCAGCGCCCGCTGGCTGGCCGAAGCGCTGGGCGGCACCGGCAACATCGTCGAGATCGAAGGCTTTGTCGGCCATCCCGCCAACGTCGCCCGCATGAGCGGCGTCGAAGAAGTCCTGGCTAACTACCCGGACATCAAGGTCGTCGGCCGCGAGACCGGCTCCTGGGATGAAGCCACTGGGCAGCAGGTCATGTCCAACTTCCTGGCTTCCTTCCCCAACCTGGACGGCTACTGGACCCAGGACGGCATGGCCATCGGCGCCTTCCAGGCTCTCCTGGCTGCTAACCCGGCCAAGTGGCCTACCGTCGTCGGCGAAGGCCGGGTCGCCTTCCTCAAGCTGTGGGCCGACCGCCTGCAGACCGACCCCAATTTCGAGACCATCGCCGTCGCTAACCCGCCCGGCGTGGCCGCCACCGGCCTGCGCATCGCCGTGGAGCTGCTCCAGGGCAAGCAGCTTGACCCAGCCAAGCTGGCCGGCAACAACGGCCTGACCGTCTACGTCCCCATCCCGGTGGTCGTCACCAAGGACAATTTCCAGGCGGTCTACGACGAGTACAAAGACAAGCCCGATTCTTACCTCCTGGACGGCATCATGACCCAGGACGAGGTCCAACAGTTCTTCAAGTAAACAGATGAACGTATCGCTCTCCGCCCAAAACTGTGTCAAGCGCTATGGCGGCGTAGTCGCGCTGTCGGACGGTAACCTGGAGGTTCATTCAGGCGAAGTCGTCGCGCTGATCGGGGCGAATGGGAGCGGGAAGAGCACGTTGAGCAAGATCATCACGGGAGTGGTTGCCCTCGACCGAGGGCAGCTACTCCTGGATGGCGCTCCGGTACAATTTTCCTCCCCGCAGGCTGCCAAAAAGCTCGGCATCGCTTCCGTCTACCAGGAGCTGAGCCTGGTGCCCCAGATGACCGTGGCCGAAAATATCTGGCTGGCGCGCGAGCCGCTGAACGCCGCCGGCCTGGTGAAATCGGGTGAAATGCGCGCCCGCACACAGGCGCTCCTGAGGCTGTTCAAAGGGACATTTCGCACCTCGCTCAGCCCGGACGACCCGGTCGACTGGCTGCCGCCGGATGAAAAACAGATCGTCGAGATCTTGAAAGCCATTAACCTGGATCCCAGGGTGTTGATCCTGGATGAGGCGACCGCCAGCCTGGACAGCCGCCAGGTGCGGCGCTTGTTCGAGTTGATCCAGGATTGGAAGTCTCAAGGCACTGCCATCGTTTTTGTATCTCACCGCATGGACGAGATTTTTCGGATCGCCGACCGTTTTACCGTGCTGCGCAATGGGAAGACGGTTGGAGGTGGGGAAATTTCGAACGTGAGTGAAAGGGAGATCGTGCGCTTGATGGTGGGCGGCGCACTGGCCCCCCAGCAAACAGGCCAGGCGCCGGAAAGCCCGGCGGCTGCAATCGTGGAGGCGGTGGCAGGCGCCAGGAGCAGCCGGTCCAGCCAGGAAGTCATCCTGCAAGTCGAAAACCTGGAAACCGCAGTCCTGAGAAACATCAGCTTGAGCGTGTGCAGCGGCGAGCTGGTTGGCCTGGGCGGCTTGCAAGGCCAGGGCCAACGCGATCTGCTTCTGGCAATCTATGGAGACCAGCCGTTCAAAGGCAATTTGTCCATCCACGGCGAGCCGGCGCACTTCAACCACCCGCGCCAGGCCATTAAGAAAGAAATTGCCCTGGTGCCCGGCGACCGCTCCCGCGAGGGGTTGCTTTTTATCCGCTCGATCCTGGAAAATATCCTCCTGCCCTCCTGGAGGAGATACGGTTTCCCCCTACGAATGCGCCAGGCCCGCCGGGACGCCGCCGAAATATCCAAAGACCTCAGCCTGGTGATGGAAAGCCTGGACAGCCCGGTGAGCAGCTTGAGCGGCGGGAACGCCCAGAAAGTCGTCATCGGCAAATGGCTGATGCGAAAGCCGAAACTGCTGCTGCTCGACGACCCGACCAAGGGCGTCGATGTGGGCACCAAGGCTGAGTTTTACAAACTGCTCGAAAAACTGGGCGAACAGGGGACCGCGATCTTGTTCTACAGCAGCGATGACGAAGAGCTTCTTGGCTTGTGCGACCGCGTCCTGGTGCTCCACGATGGCAGTATCCGCGCCGAGCTGGCCGGAGAGACTCTCACCCGCGAGCGGCTGGTTGCCGCAGCTATGGGCTCGGTTAGCAACTCGATCAGCGAATCTGCGGGACAGGATGCCGACCTGGCTTCGGCGCACAACCGGGAGTCCGAAGAGAAGCGAGATGAATAGAATTCGATTCCCATATTTCACCAGGCGCAGCCCTTATTTATTCGCTTTACTTCTCCTGGTGGTGGCGGTCATCCTCAACGCCGCGCTGCAATCGAATTTTTTTGATCCTGAGGCATTAAACGGCAATTTTCGAGTCTTTTTACCCCTGATGCTGCTGGCAGCCGGCGAGGCGGTGGTCATTCTCGGCGGCGGCATCGATATTTCGGTTGGGGCGATCGTATCCATCGTCAACGCTTTCCTGGTGACGCGCCTGTGGACAGATGCTTCGACGGGCCACATCGTGCAGGTGATCCTGTTGTCGCTTTTAATCGGGGCGCTGGCTGGCGCGGTCAACGGGTTCTTCACCGCCTTTTTGCGGCTGCAGCCCATCGTCACGACCTACGCCACCAGCTTTCTGTTTGGCGGGATCGCCTTGTGGGTACTGCCACAACCCGGCGGATCCATGCCGGAAGTATTGACCACATTTTATCGAAGGACCCGGCCGCTCGGCCTGCCGCCGGCGGTGTATGCCATCGCCGGATTGCTGATCATCTGGGGGCTGGTGCGGGCGACCCGTTATGGACGCTATCTGTTCGCCGTCGGCGGAAAAGCCGATGCTGCTTACGCGACCGCCGTGCCGGTAAGCTGGGTGCAATTCAGCACGTATGTGATCGCCGGTTTGATGTCGGCGGTTGCCGCCCTGGCGCTGACGATGAACACCGGTTCCGGCGACCCGCGCATCGGCGGGGATATGACCCTGCGAGCAATTACGGCGGTCGTGATTGGCGGCACCTCGCTGCGGGGCGGCGTGGGCGGCGTGGCCGGCGCGATCATCGGCGTGGGTATCCTGGGCTTGATCAGCAACATTATCTCCTTTGCAAACGTGCCCACCTGGTGGCGGCTGCTGGTGGACGCTTCGATCATCGTGATCGCGCTGGCTACTCCTGGCATTGTCAACCTGGTCCGGAGGAAGCGGCTGTGAAGCTGGATTGGAAACGCACCCTTCTTTCGCCGGCGGTGGCGGCGCTGGCGCTGGCGATCGTCCTGTTCTTGCTCTCCGGCTTGCTGCCAAACGGCTGGAAGACAGCCGACCAGGCTTTCCGCCAGGCTTCCAACATCCTACGCCTGGCCGTTTTCCTGGGGATCATCGCCGCCGGGCAGACCCTGGTGATCATCGCCGGTGGGGAGGGCATCGACCTATCGGCCGGGGCGGTGGTCACTATCGCAGCGGTGCTGACCTATGGCATCACCAACGGTAAGCCGGAGAACGTCCTGACGGCCCTGCTGATCTCGCTGGCGGTAGGCGCAGCCATTGGGGCGGTCAACGGCATTGGGGTGGCCAGCCTGAAAATTTCGCCCCTGGTCATGACTCTCGGCATGGCTGGCGTGGTCAACGGCCTGATCCTGGCGATCACCCGCGGGGTTACCAAAGGGGGCACTGCCGAACAAGTCAACAAGCTGATCAATTCGACGGCTATCCTGGGCGTGCCAGGCGCGATCTGGTTCTGGCTGCTGTTTGGCACCGGCATCTGGCTGCTGTTGGAACGGACCGGCTACGGCAAGCGCCTGTTTGCCATCGGTGTGAACCGCACTACGGCGCGCCTTTCCGGGGTGCTCGTGCCCGGCATGGTGGTGCTCACCTATTCCTTAGCCGGGATGCTGTCAGCATTCGGCGGGTTCATGGTCGTGAACTACACTCGCCTGGTCCTGTTGAACCTGGGTGAGCCATACCTGTTCCCCTCCATCGCCGCAGTCGCGGTGGGCGGAACTCTGCTTTCGGGAGGCAAAGGCAGCTATTGGGGTTCGATTTCAGGCGCGATCTTGCTGACCTTGATCACCAGCCTGCTGACGACCATGCAGTTGCCGCAAGCAGCCAAACAAATGGTCTTAGGCGCAACCCTGCTGGTGATTATTTCGATCTATGGCCGCCAGCAAGGCCTGCGCCAGTAAAAAAGATTTCAAAGGAGATGCGAATGGATCAAAAAGTAAGGGTCGGCCTGATTGGGGCCGGGTTCGTCAGCGACATTCACGCCCACGCTTTCAAACATTTCATTCATAACGCCGAGATTATCGCGGTGGCTTCCCCGCAGCGGGCAAAAGCCTTCGCCAAAGAACGCGGCATCCCGAACGCCTTCGAAGACTATCGTGACCTGCTGAAAATGAAAGAGATCGACGTCGTCACGGTCGCCATCCCGAATTACCTGCACGCCCAGGCCGCCATCCAGGCCGCTCAGGCCGGCAAGCATATCATCTGCGAAAAACCGCTCTGCAAAACGCTCGAAGAAGCGGACCAGATGATCACAGCCTGCCAGAGCGCCGGCGTCCTGCTGATGTACGCCGAAGAGCTGTGCTTTGCCCCAAAATACGTGCGCGCCAAAACGTTAATCGCTGAAGGCGCAATCGGCGAACCCTTCTTGATCAAACAATCCGAGGAACACGACGGCCCGCACATGCCCTGGTTCTGGGACGTCAACCTTTCCGGCGGCGGCGTGCTGCTGGATATGGGCTGCCACTCGGTTGAATTCGGGCGCTGGGTGCTGGGTAAACCCCAGGTCAAAAGCGTAACTTGCTTCTGCGGCACGTACGTGCACCAGGATAAGACCGAAGGTGAAGATCATTCCATCACTGTGGTCGAATACGAGGGCAACAAGATCAACATCGCCGAGAACTCCTGGACAAAAGGCGGCGGCGTGGACGACCGCTGCGAGATCTACGGGAACAAGGGGAACACCCGCGCCGATCTGCTTAAAGGCAGCTCACTGATCACCTTTAGCCAGGAAGGCTACGGCTATGCGACCGAAAAGGCCGGGTCGACCCGCGGCTGGACGTTCACGATGTTCGAGGAAGCCTGGAATTACGGGTTCCCCCAGGAAATGCAGCACTTCGTCAACTGTGTGCTTGGATTAGAAAATCCGCTGGAGACGGGCGAAGACGGCCGGGAAGTCCTCAAGATCCTGTACGCCGCATATCAATCCGCCGGCGAAGGATGTAAGATCACGTTCCCCTACAATCCACCGGCTGTAGGTAAACCGATCGACCTGTGGAAGAAAGGCGCAAAATAAAACCGTGAGAATAAAACTGGATCCCAATACAATCACACTCGAACAGCTTGCGAAGACAATCGACCACTCGCTGCTCAAGCCGGAGCTCAGCCAGGCTGAGGTCGCCGCCGGCTGCGAGCTGGCTGCCCGCTACAAAGTCGCCTCGGTTTGCGTCAAGCCCTGCCATGTCCGCCTGGCAGCCAGGCTGCTGCAAGGCAGCGATGTGGCGGTCGGGACCGTCGTCGGTTTCCCGCACGGCAGCGCGACCTCGTTTGTCAAAGCGGCTGAAGCGAAAGAGGCGATTGCCAACGGCGCAGTCGAGCTGGATATGGTTCTCAACATCGGCGAGCTGAAATCGGGCCATTATGAGGCTGTCCGGGCCGACATCCAGGCGGTCGTCGAAGCGGCCGGCGGCAAAGCGCTGGTTAAAGTGATCCTGGAGAACGCCTACCTGACGGATGAGGAGAAGCGCATCGCCTGCCGTCTTGCCGATGAAGCCGGGGCGGATTTTGTCAAAACGTCAACCGGCTACGCACCCAGCGGCGCTACGGAGGCGGATATCCGCCTGATGGCCGGCTCGGTCAGCGAGCGGGTGCAGATAAAAGCTGCCCATGGGGTGCGCAGCCTGGACTCCGCCCTGACGATGATCGCTGCCGGGGTAACCCGCATCGGGGCGACCGCCACGGCTAAAATCCTGGACGATTTCGCCAGCCGCCAGCGCGGGGAAGCGCCAGTTCAGGAAGGGGGCATGCAGGCCGGCGATTAACGCGCTTCGCCGCCTGGTAATAAAGCGAAACACGGACGGCACAGAGGTCTGAAGAGATGGTGGAATACGATCAGCGCCGGGTTGGGGTTGGGATCGCTGGGACAGGATTCATCGGGAGAGCCCATATCGATGCGCTGCGACGCATCAATGTCAATTTAATCGGCCTGGCGGAAGGCACGCCTGAAAAGGCGCGCGAGAAAGCCGTCGCATTTGGCATACCCAACGCATACCCGTCTTTCGAAGCCATGTTGGACGATCCGCAAATCGAGGTGGTCCATTTAGCCACACCCAATTTTCTGCACTTCAGCCAGGCCAGGGCAGCCCTGTTGGCTGGCAAACACGTGGTCTGCGAAAAACCACTGGCGATGACCAGCCAGGAGTTGGCCGGCTTGGTCGCCCTGGCAAAAGATAAGGGTCTGGTCAACGCGATCAGTTTCAATATCCGTTTCTATCCCCTTTCACAGCAGGCTCGCCAGATGGTGCGTTCCGGTGATTTGGGGGATCTTTTCATCCTGCAAGGATCCTACATGCAAGATTGGCTGCTGCTGCCCACGGATTGGAACTGGCGTCTGGAGTCAGGCTGGGGCGGCAAGTCACGCGCCGTGGCGGACATTGGCTCGCACTGGCTGGACTTGCTGACCTTTATCAGCGGGATGAGGATCAAGGAGGTTTTCGCCGATTTCAAAATAGTCCACACTTGGCGAAAGAAACCGGCGAAACCGCTGGAAACTTACTCGGGCAGGCTGTTAACGCCGGGAGATTACATTGACCAACCCGTAAAAACAGAGGACTATGCCAGCATCCTGCTCCATTTTGAGAACGGCGCCCGGGGAGTCCTGACCGTCTCGCAGGTCAGCTCCGGGCGAAAGAACCGGCTGTTTTACGAGATCAATGGCTCGAAGTCCTCGATCTCCTGGGATTCTGAGCGGCCGAACGAGATGTGGATCGGGCACCGCTCGGAGGCAAACCAGCACCTGCTCAAAGACCCCATCCTGCTCGCCCAGCCGGCCCGCGACCTGGCAGAATACCCCGGCGGGCACAACGAAGGCTTCCTGGATACCTTCAAACAGCTTTTTCGCAAGGTATATGAATACATCCGGGCCGGAGATTTCAGCCAGGCGCCTGAGTTCCCAACCTTTGCGGATGGGCACTATGAAATGCTGCTGGTAGAAGCCATCGAACGCAGCGCGGAAGAACAAAGCTGGGCTGCCGTTGGGCAGTGATCATAAATTTAAACCAAGGAGACGAAAATGAAACTGGGACTTTTCACCGCAGGTTTCCCGGGCAAATCTCTTGAAGAAGTGGCCGCCTGGGCCGCTGAAAATAAGTTCGAAACCCTGGAGATCGCCTGCTGGCCGGTTGGGAAGGCCGACCGGCGCTATGCCGGCGTCACGACCATGGATGTCAGCGATTTCACTCCGGCGAAAGCCAGGCAGGCCCTGGACGTCATCGGACAGCACGGCCTTTCGATCTCTGCACTGGGTTATTACCCCAACCCTTTGCACCCGGACCCCGAACACCGGAAGACGGTCATCGACCATCTGAAAAAGGTGGTCCTGGCTGCCGAGCAGCTCGAGGTCCCCATTGTGGGCACCTTTATTGGCAAGGATAAAGACCGGACGGTGGACGCCAACCTGGAAGAATACGCGCGGGTCTGGCCGCCAATCGTCCAGTTTGCTCGCGAGCATGGGGTAAAGATCGCCATCGAAAACTGCCCAATGCTCTTTTCCTATGACGAATGGCCCGGCGGGAACAACCTGGCAAGCAGCCCGGCGATCTGGCGAAAAATGTGGGAGATCATCCCGGACGACAATTTTGGCCTCAACCTGGACCCCTCTCACCTGATCCTGCAAATGATCGATTACGTGCGGGTGGTCAAGGAGTTCAAGGACCGCATCTTTCACGTGCACGCCAAAGACCTGGCGATCGACCGCGAAGGCCTGTATCAAAACGGCGCGCTATCCCAGGGTATGGGTTGGCAGGTGCCCAGGCTGCCCGGGTTGGGCGACATTGATTGGGCGAAATTCATCTCCGCCCTGTACCTGGTAGGCTACGATTACGTCATCAGCATCGAACACGAAGACCGGGCGTTCGAGAAAACGGAGGAGCTGGTCAAACGCGGATTTCTACTTTCGCGTGACGTGCTGCGCCCCTACATCAAATGAAATATATCGGCCTGGATCTCGGCGGGACGAATCTCAAAGCCGGCATCGTCGATATCGCCAGCGGTGAAGTCAGCGGGTTAGAGACGACGCCAACCCTGGCGAAAGAAGGTCCCGAGGCGGTGATGAGACGCATGGCGCGGCTGGTGGACGGGATGCGCGCTACCTGCGCCTCCCAGGGCGTCGAGATCGGGGGCGTTGGGGTCGGGGCGCCCGGCGTCCTGGATATGGACAGCGGGTTAACCCTTTTCTTACCGAACCTGCCCGGCACCTGGCCAAACGTGCCGCTGCGGGATACCCTTTCCGATCTTACCGGGCTGCCGGTCCGGATTCTCAACGACGTGCGCGCCATCACCTATGCTGAATGGCGCTTCGGGGCCGGACGGGGCGCGGATACGATCGCATGCTTTGCGATTGGCACCGGCATCGGCGGCGGCCTGGTGCTGAACGGGCAACTGCACCTGGGAATGGGCGGGACAGGCGGCGAGCTGGGCCACCAGACAATTGATTTAAACGGCCCGCTGTGCGGCTGCGGCAACCACGGCTGCCTGGAGGCCTATGCTTCCGGTCCGGCGATCGCAGCCATGGGATTGAAAGCCGTTACCCAGGGCTTGACCACCCGCATCGGCGAGCTGGCAGCCTATGATTTGAACCGGATCACCACCGAGCTCATCTACCAGGCGGCGATCGATGGGGACGCCATCGCCAGGGATATTTTCGAGCAAGCCGGCGTAAGCATCGGGGTCGCCGCGGCAAACATCTGCGTCATCATCGGACCGCAAAAGATCGTGATCGCCGGCGGGGTATCCAGGGCCGGCGATCTCTTGCTCAACCCGATCCGCCGCACGCTAAAGGAACGAGTCCACGTGATGCCGGTCGAAAATGTCGCAGTCGTCCGCTCCAGCCTGGGGGAAAATGCTGGCGTCATTGGGACGGCCCTTTGGGCCAGCGGCGATTCAGGATGAGCGCTTGAGGCATCCCGCGGATGGCTCGAATCGCCCTCTGAAGTTACTCCAAACCCGCTTTCTTGAGAAACTGCAGAGGGCGTTATAATTAGGCCGCATGTGCACAAGCTTTGCTGTCTACAATTCCAGGCCGTACTACGGGATGAACTTCGACTTTCCGGATGTCGAGCTCATCTTTCGTTTGGCAGCCGGGCGCAGCGGACCTGTGTTCTATTTGTGCTTTGAATGGAATGGGGCGGTCAATGAAGTCGCCGGCATGAATACAGCCGGGTTGTTTTCGGCTGCCCAGATCCTGGTCGCCCATTTCGAGATCGAGCCTCCGCCCCGCGAAGATCTCGTGCGGCCTTACGAAATCTTTTCTCACGCCCTAAAAAACAGCGATCGCATTGCAGAAGTTCTTGAATTCCTGGGCGAACGGCGCCTGGGTTACACCACTTTGCGTAAAGGCCACCAGTTGTACGCCGATCGCTTCGGGAACACCTGCGTTCTCGAGCCGTCCCCACAAGGCAACCGCATCTACTGCTCCAGCGAGCCTTTCGCGGTCCTGGCAAACCGGCCTTTAAAGCGGGAGCTGGAAAGAGCAGCGGCTGGCGCCGGGCAGCCAGGGGCGGACAGGTTTCAAACAGCGCATTCTTTAATCCGAGAAAAGCTGGCCTGCGGCGATGGGAATCACGGAAATGCGGGCCCGGATTTCCGGCCGGGTAGGAGCTTCCACCTGGAAGATGGCTTAGAAATCCTGCGCCGCACCGCCCTGACCCAAGGTAGATTTACCACGCAGTCTTCGATGGTTTGCGACCCACAAGCCGGAGAGATCTATCTGGCTCTACACCGGGATTTCTCCAGGCTTTGGAAATTGAGCCTGATCGAAGGGACGATCGAGACCTTTTCCGGTTTCAGCACGCATTGCAAGCTGCCCGTGGGCGATGCCGGGGTTGCCGCTTCGTATTTGAGCGCAATCGCAAGGGAATAAACTGCCCTTCCAGCTTTCCAGGCCTGCGCTTACAATTATTCCCGGCATTTTAAGCTGCCGTCCTTGGAAAACGCCGTCTTTTTAAGACCATCTCAAATTACCAAAGGAAACCTCGTATATGGGCAAGCACTTAAAAACCTTGCTGGTTATTTGCACCCTGGCGCTGGCTGCTTTCAGTTTGTTCGGCTGCAGCGCGAGTCCCCAGCCTTCCGCAACACCGGTTATCGTGACCGTGGTCAGCACCGTACCGGTCGAAGTCACCCGCATCGTTGAAGTCCCCCAAACGGTTGAAGTGACTCGCCAGGTCGTCGTGACCCAAATCGTTGAAGTCCCGGTCACCCCTGCGCCGACTGCCACAGTCGCAGCTACCTCCACCCCAACCGCGGCCGCATTCGTGGCTGCGTTCCCCACCGCGACTTTTCCTGAAGGGAAAGTGCAGGGCTATTCTTATCTCAAGATTATCAACGAGACCGAAGATCTTTTGACGGTGACCATCGACGGGCCAATCTTTGGCGCCTATTCCGTTTCCGGGAACGCTTCGATCATTAAAGAGGTGAAAGAGGGGACATATACTTACGTCGTAGAGCACGAGGCCAGGATCATTTATCGCGGCACGATGAAGATCACCAACCCGGATAAGCACGAGCTCGTCTTGCATGACGACAAGGCCGTATTTCGGGTGCCTTAAATTGAAAATATTGACTTTCCGGATGAAATATTGTAAATTACTTGAAACCAAATGGGACTGGTAACCTCATACGTGTTTCGTGCGGAGATAAATCGCCTGCCAGAAGTACGCCGTTTTATCAGCGAAAGCGCAGACGAATTGGGTATTGAACCATCCGCCCGGTACGATATCCTCCTGGCGGTCACCGAGATGGTCACCAACATCATCCTGCACGGATACCGGGAACAGCCCGGCACGATTGAATTGCTTGTGGCCCGTGATGGTGATGAGTTTATAATCTACATCAGGGATCAGGCTCCGCCATTCGACCCAACCCAGGCGCCAACCCCGGACGTAAGCTTGCCTTTAGAAAAAAGGCCTATTGGCGGGTTGGGGATTCATCTGACCAGGCATTTTGTCGATGAAATGGTGTACCACTACGATCCCGGAAAGGGGAACGAGCTCAAACTGGTGAAAAGGGGAGTTATTCGAGAATCATAACAGTGTCGGGCGCTTTGCCCCTGGCCGCAGGCCAGTGGTCGGCGCACCACGCATTATGATGAATAGAGAGACATCATATTAGGGAGGCAAGAATGCAGTTGACCGTAGAGCAAGCTCAAGGAAAAGTCCCGGTCACCGTCCTCAGGCTGCATGGGGAGCTGGATGCGTCGAACTTCGAATCGATCATCAGCAAGACGAAAGAACTCCAGAAAGGCGGCGCTCGCTATGTGCTTTTGGATTTTGGCGATCTGTCGTTTATGAGCAGCTCAGGCATCGTCGCTTTGCACAGCATCATTTTGCTGATGCGGGGCGAACAGCCGCATGAACTCGAGGCAGGTTGGAATGTGTTCCATGCCATCGAACGAGACCGCACATCCGGATTATCGCCGTACGTAAAAATCCTCAACCCCCAACCCAAAGTGGCGTCGACATTGCAGAAAACCGGCATGGATGGATTCTGTGAGATCTACACTGACTTGCAAACCGCTATCGCCTCTTTTGGGTAATACGAACGGAGGTTCCCGCTATGGAAATCCATATCAAACAAGAATTGGGTCAGGCAGTCCCGGTGACGGTCTTTCAAATCGAAGGGGATTTGATCACCGAAAGCGAGCTTGTGAGCCAGGCAAAATTGGCGCATGAGTCCGGCGCCCAAAACATCTTGATCGACCTCAGCGAGGTGCCCTATGTCTCCAGCGTCGGCCTGAGGGCGCTGCACGAGATCTTCGTCATGCTGACCACCAGCGCTCCCAGTGAGAGCGACGCGGTCATCAAGCGCGGGATCGCCGATGGGACCTTTAAGTCCCCCCATCTCAAGCTGCTCTGTCCGAACAAACACGTTTTTGATGTGTTAAAAGTGACCGGATACGATATGTTCCTGGACATCTTCAAGGATTATTCGCGGGCAGTCGCTTCTTTTCAAGCCGCCGGATGAATAAAACCCTGATCCAAGAAGTCCCGCTGTTCTCCGGATTGCCCCCAGCCGAGATCGATACCCTGGCTGCTGAGCTGGAAGAGCGAACGTATCCGGTGGGCACGATTCTGTTCCGTGAAGGAGAACCAGGCGACTGTTTTTACATCCTCCTGGCGGGAGAGGTTGCAATTCTCAAGGCGATGGACACCCCGAACGAGCGAAAGTTAGCCCATCGCGTTGCAGGGGAGTTTATCGGCGAGATGGGCTTGCTCAACCGGGATGGATTGCGCACAGCCAGCGGGCGGGTTGAGCAAGAAGTCCATATTCTGGAGATGTCGCGCCAGGATTTCGACGCCCTGCTCCAGCGGGTGCCGGCGCTTGTCTACGAAATGCTGCGCGTCTTGAGCGCGCGCCTGCGCGACGCCAACGACATCACCATCCATGACTTGATCGAAAAAAACTTACAGTTGGAAAAGGCCTACGCCAGCTTACAGGCGGCCCAACAGCAGATCATTGAAAAAGAGATCCTCGAACGCGAATTGATGCAAGCCCGCGATATCCAGGAGAGCATGCTGCCGCAATCCTTGCCGTTAATCGAGGCTTACGAGATCGGGGCGCGCATGGTGCCTGCCCGGATGGTTGGCGGGGATTTCTACGATGTGATCCTGCTCGGGCCAGACGAATTGGGGATTGTGATCGGCGACGTAAGCGGAAAAGGCGTGCCGGCAGCCCTGTTCATGGCGCAGACGTGCAGCCTGCTGCGGGCCGAAGCGCATCCTGGCGACAGCCCGGGGCAGGTGCTGCAGCGTGTGAACCACCTCCTGTTGGGAATGAACGCCAAGGGTTTATTCGTCACGGTTCTCTACGGCGTCCTGCGTCCTTCCACAGGTGAATTTGTGTACGCCCGGGCCGGGCATGAGCCGCTGATCCTGATGGACAGGTCCGGCAAGGCCAGCCTGGCGCCATTGCAGAAAAGCCACGTGCTCGGCTTGTTTGCCGAACCGGTGCTTGAATCACAATCCACTTCGGTCCCACCCGGCGGCGCGCTGCTGATCTATACGGACGGCGTTACCGAAGCTCGCAACCCCCAGGGCGGTTTTTTCGATTTGGACAATTTCCTGGCCGTCCTGCCGGCGATGTTGGAGTGCACGGCCCAGGAAATCTGCAATGAAGTGATCGACATCCTGGCGGAATATCATGGTAGCGCCCCCCAGGCGGACGATATCACCCTGGTAGCGCTCAAATCGCTCCGCTGAGGCGCGGGCCAAGCCTGGACCCGGCGTTTACGAAAACCGGGCATTATCGTTAATTTACCCCCTGAATACCAAAAAAATTGTTCTCCTTTAGCCCACACTTAGATCATAAAACGCCCTTGGATGCTCGCTCTCAATTTATGCTTCCTGCGGTTGTTGGCTGGAGCAACGATTCGGCGACCGGTTTCTTCGCTAAATTCCGGGGGCGATAAATGAAGATAATCGCTACCACAATAATGCCAAGCAAGGGACCGGCAGTCATATAGAAGGACATGGCAGGCATCAAGCCCAGCACCCCGGTCAGGAACCCGGTCATGTTGTAGGCGAAGTGCGCCAGGATGGTGATGTTCAAACTGCCACGCGTGTTGTTATACAGCCAGGTCAGATAAATCGTAACGGTGACCACCAGAACCAGGTAAATCGGAAACGGGATGCTCATTTGGGTGGCGCCGCTGATGAAGAACAGCGGGATATGCCAACAAGTCCAGATCACCCCAAGGATGAGGCTGGAAACCAGGGCGCTGTACTTTGCCTGCAAACGCGGCAGAGCGAACCCGCGCCATCCCAGCTCCTCAGCAATCGGGCCGGAGAACAGGGTGAAGATAACCGTCCCTGTCATGCTAAAGAGGGTTTCGCCCGGCTTGAGGCCGAGGCTCGGATTCCCAAGGGCCTTGTAGATCAGGCTGATCACTAATGGTCCCAAAAAGAGAAATGCCGCCGCGAAATACCAGAAAAAGCCCACCTTCCAGCGAGTAAATCCGGAAAGCAGGCGTTTGATTTCAGGCATCCCACCGATGACACCTGCGATAATCAAGGCGCTAAAACTGGGGCTGAAAATTCCTAAGAACCAGACCAGCGACCAGGGCTGCAAGGGTGTGGAGGGTTTCAAATAGATGAACCCAAAGTCCACGACGAACGTGATCAGGTAGGAAAGGACAAAGAAAGAGACGAGCTGGTGTTTCTTGATCCAATTTACGAGCGCTGAAATCATGTTTATTCTCCGGTTTTTCAAGCAGGCTATTCTTCCAGGAAGCGCAGTATTCGCTGGTTCACAATCCCCGGTTGGGCAAGCGCCGCAATGTGGTGAGCATTCGGAACCATCTCGACCTGTAAGCCGGGGATCAATTCTTTCGCAGCCCGGATGGCAAGCTGCGGCTTGTAAATCACTTCCTTCTCGCCCAGGATGAGCAGCGCCGGCGCTTTGATCTGGGCAAATTCACCTTTCGAATAAACTCTCGGAAAGACCTGGTTGATCAAGCCGCCGTACACCATCGAGCGATAAAACACTGGCTCCCAGAGCGGGTCGAAAGGCAGACCGGCGTGCATCCAGTCTACGCTTTGACGCATGACCCGTTCTCGTCCCGGTAAATTTGGGAAAAAGCCGTAGATTGCCTTCGGAACGAACATGTGCAGGTAAAACGGGGTCATTTTGTAGATGGTCGCGGCTGGACCGATCATAACGAGCTTACGGATCCGGTCTGGCAGCTTCATCGCATAATAAGCGCCCGTGAAGCCGCCGTAGGAATTGCCCACCAGGGAGAGCGTGTCGAGTTCCAGATCATCGATCAATTCGGTGAACCACTGCAGGAATTCATCGAGCGATTTGATGGGCTTCACCGGGCGGCTTTTATTGCCTTCCCCGATGATATCGACGGCGTAAACCCGGTATTTTTGACTGAGAGCGCCCACGTTGTGAACCCAGGATACCGCGGTTGCCAGCAGCGCATGTAATAGTACGACGGGCTGGGCGTCTTGGGGTCCACTGGCGATTATGTGCGTCTCGCCAAAACTGGTGGGGACCATAAACTCGTCGTAAGGGACAGGCCAACAGTCCAGAACGGCTTGATAGGCCTGGGTGATTTTAGTTTCCCCTTCTGGGGACATGAAAACAGGTACAGTATCCATCCTTTATGACCTCCAACAAGATAAAGATTGCTTTTGAAAGTTTATCCAACCAACCCCCAAAGCACGTGGAAAACCATATCCGTCCAGAAGTGGACGCCAGCCGCAGCTACCAGGCCGTCTTTCATAAAACGTTGGCCCGCGATCAGGCCGATAATGCCATTCAGCACGAAGATTTCGAAGATCAATACCGGGCTAAGCTGGGCTAGCGACGTTGCACCGGTCAGGAACAACACCGTACCGAAGTGGCTGGCTCCGAACAGCAGCGCTGCGATCCCGTTCGCGATCCACAGCGCGGCGCTGCGCCCATTGAAGCGCTTGAGCAGCCAGTTCAGGATGAAACCCCACAGCCCAAACACAAACAGTCGGAAGGCGATCTCCTCGCCGATCCCGGCGCTCAGGGAAGCCAATATCGAAACCGGGAATCCGGGATGCACCATCTTCCCAAAGCCATTGATGGGAGCGAACAGCACATCGCCGATGACCAGGCACACCCCACAGACCAGCCCCAAGCCAAGCGGGATGAAAAACCAGCCTCGCCAGCTTCCCGTTTCACTGAAAATACCCGGTAGCCCGAGCTTAAGAGCGAACCAGTACCCCGCCAGCCCAAGCAGGCCGTACAGAACGAGGACAATGCCGGCGTTAGCGAGTCCCAGCACAGAATCCGGTATGCCCATTTCCGGCATTGGAACTCCTGCACTGGCGGCCAGGTCATCTACGAAAAAAGTGTATGTGGCAAAGGCGCACAGGGCATAGACGATGAGCAAGATCAAGAATATGGTGAGCTGTTTGCGATTGTGCATAATAATCTCCTAGATCGCTTTCTCATCAAGTTCCCCTATCCAACCTGCACCATGAATAAGACCGAGGCCAGATCCATCAACCAATGTCCAATGATCAGCGGCGTCAGACGACGGACGCGCAGATAGATGAATTGCAAGGCAATTGTCAGCGGCACGAAGGTCATAAAGAGATATGTGGCATGCTGGAGATTGATCCACGGCAGAAAGCTGTGCTGGACCGACCAACAAAAACTGACCAACACCACCGAGAGCCAGGTGCTTTTGGTGAGGGTTTGCAGTCGAGGTAGGAGATACCCCTGAAATGTCAATTCTTCAGTGAGCGACCAGAGAGGCCACCAGAGCAGGCGGCTGTAGAGCACTGCCAGTAGCGGTAGTGTGCGAATGAATGCGCCTTCGGGTAGCTCCGCTTGCAGGCTCCCGTAAACGAGCCGGCTGGCCAACATCCCGCCGCCGAAAACGGTTAGCGGGAAAACAATGATGAAAATTCCCAACCCGAGCAGAATATCGGTTTTGAATTTGCTCCTGTTGAAAGATACCAGGTCGAACAGCCGGATGCCTTCGCGCTTGACCAACCAGGATAAAAGCACCAGGCAGCCCAGGTCAATAAGTGTTCCATATACTGTCCACCAATTGCGGACGGCGATAGCAGGAGACGGTACGTTCAATTGGATGAAGAACAGGATGGTGATTCCCTGAGCGAGGAGAGCCAAACCCGGGCGAGCGAGCAACATCAGTACGAGAGCAAAACGCGGTACGCACCCTCCAGTGAGGTGGTTTTGAATGGCTTCTCGTGAGTTATTGAAGGTGATTGTTGTCATGTTCGTAACTTCTGTTTAAGCATTTGAAGGCATATTGTTCTCGTGGAATTTAGAGCGTCCCAGCCAGGTTGAAAAGGGCGTGTAAAATGATAGCCGGATAAATGCTCCCAGATTTGACCCGTATATACCCGAAGGCCAGGCCGAGGATTGTGGAAAAGCCGACCTGAAACAGGATGAAGCCGGTCGGGTAGTGGCCGAGGTTGTTCAGGTGCGAACTGGCGAAGATCAGGGCGCTAAGGATTATGGCCAGCGTTTCTGCAGGACGGGTTGGAACGATCTTTCCAAAGCCCCAGAGCAGCACTGAAAGCAGTACACCCCGGAAAAAGCCCTCCTCCGCCAGCGGGACAACGATCCCTTCAAAGAACCAGGTGTTGGCGCCGAAGGGGGTTTCACCGACCAGCAGACGGTATAAGAGAGGTGCGCCGATAAAGAATACTGCCATGCCCAAGAGCATTTTCCAGTGTTTAGCCATATTGCCAATCTGGTAGCCGAAGAAGCGCGGCGCCCAGAGGATCGGGATAAAGGCTGCGAACAGTAAAGCTGCATCGGAGACAATATCATTCAAAACACTGTGCATGCTCAAGGCTTGTTTGGAAATAGCCAGGTAAATCGTGTTGTTGGCATACACTACACCCCAGGCCAGGATCAGACCCCAGAGAACGTACAAAACTGTACGAGAGAGCACATTTATTTTCATTGGTCCTCACTACCTGGGTATGAAAACAGGGCTTATCGTTCGATAATCATGATACAGCTTGAGAGCAAAAGACTCCCCCACTCTGGGGGAGTCCGGACCCTGGTCAAGTGGTCAGATTTTGCGAAGCCGTTTTTGGGATCCGTTCGGGGGAATCAAAAAGCCGGCGTGTGGTTTATGGAAAACCTCATGCCGGCCAGGATTGTTCGCAACAAAACGATGCCAATACCAATCGTCTGACATTCGACCGCGCCAAGATCGCGCCCTAAACCAGCCGGACACGATCAGCCTTTGGGTTTCGGGTAGATCCGCTCCACCAGGTAGCGGTTGAGAAAAATGGGGCGGACAAACGGCTCAAATTGGTCAAACTGGAAATGGTCGTGCACAAACGGTTCATCCATGAAATTGATTTTGCCCCAGTGCGCTTTGAATGGGATGCCGGCGCGGATAAGTTCGTTCCATAAACCCTTCAGGTGAGCGAGCATCGCAGCCCGCTCGGTCTGGCTGGCAAGGATATCGGTCAGGTACATGAAATTAAGCTTCAGGATGGTATCCAATCCCGGCCAATTCCAGGGCGACATAAAGTAATTGTCCGTTTTAGTCAGCTCGATCTCGATCGGCAGATTAGGCCAGCCAGTTTTCTCGAAGTATTTCCGGCAGGTATCCAGCAAGTGTTGAATTTCCGCCGGGTTGAAACTCCACTCTGCCATGGCCACATGCAGGGGTGAAGTGCGGTCGACCGGCAGCATATTGCGTAGCGGGCCGCTGGCTTTAATTACCCCGAAGGTGCGTGTCAGTCCGGTATAGACCAGTCGCATCGGGTTATCCAGGAACGGTCCGGCCGCCTCAACTTTATCCAATACATCGAAAAGGGCCACCAGAATGTTTTGCGATTGATCTTTCGGGTAATCGCCGTCTTTAATCCCAGCCGGGATCCTTTTCGCCGTCCAGATGAGCCCGATATCGGTATCCGGGATCCAATCGATCCGCCAGAAATCATATTTTTGGGATGTCTGGCTGATATCTTTCAAGAACTCGTCGAGCTTTACGATTTTCTGGACCGTTTCAAAATAGAGCTCATCGACCACGCGCAGTTGGATTTTGGTGAGGATGCCAATCGCTCCCAGCGAGCCGATTACCGCCGGAAATTCAGGATCCTCCTTGTGCACCCGTTTTTCGATGACCGTACCGGTTCTTTCGTCCAACGTAATCAATTCAATCCACTCCACCAGCTCATAAATCGTATGGTGTGGGGTCGCTGGCGCAGTGTTCGTTGAAATGAGGCCTGCCAGGGTCTGCTCGTCTGTACCACCGGTGGCGGTGATCGACTTCCCTTCCTGGCTCAACGCCAGCAAGAATTCGTGGAAGCGCCAGTTCGCCGACACCGTGACGACGGAACGATCGGCGTTGAATTCAAGCGTTTTGGGTAATTCGCAGACATCCAGGATCACGTCGGATACGCATATCTCGGCGCAGGAATGTAAACCTCCCAGGACCCGCAGGCTGCGCTGCTTGAAAGCGCCCGCCTGTATGGCAGCCAGGAAACCTTTGAGCTCTTCCAGGCTCTGCGGCCTGAAATAGAGCCTGGGCTGGAATGAAACCAGCCGCGCCCAATCCTCGATCCGGGGCCCGGCGTTGTGATTTTTATCTTCAACTAAAGAATGGTCAGACATAGTTGGTCCCAAATAGATATTATATCTCTTTGGGATTTTCTGGAGTAGGGGGGTCTTCCACCCCGGTGATTCCTAAAGACCCGGTGGTATAGCAGGTTTGCCATCGAATTCATCTCCGGCGACTTGCCCCAAAGCGCCGGATTTGCGATCATTTCGCATGAGTCTTTCTGCAATTTAGAATCGCTGAGCCTGGCCCGGGTCGAAGGTGAACGACCCGGACGTGCCCCACACGTCGCTCCAATCGTCGTGGTCGATGCGGGCGCTCAAGATCGAGATGCCCAGCTCGGGGCTGAATGTGAGCATGTCGTGGGCTTCGAAGGCCGTCATCTGGCGGCGTACGGTCCGGACCCCGCTGTCCTGATCCTTGATTTTCATCGTCACGGTGACGATCGGACCCATGATTTGGCTGACGTCATTTTCGGTTATTTTTGTGAACTCGTTTAACATTTTACAACTCCTCTGGCTGGCGCAAACAAACTTTGTAAAGATTCCATTTCGAACGGGGGGATCCCGGTCAAATATGAAACTACTTTACAGTTTTCCCCCAATTATTCCCATAAATATCAAGTAAGGAAGTTGTAAACGGGCTGTAAAAGTGTTATCGCGAGGATTGCGGGGATTGGGGGTTCTCAAGCGGAAGGCGCACTTCGAAGGTGGAGCCCTGCCCCACCTGGCTCTGCACGCTGACTGCGCCCGCGTGGGCGCCGGCGATCCACTGCACGATGGACAGGCCCAGACCGCTGCCGGCGGTCGCCGCCTCGCTATCCGGGGTGCTTTGCTCCGCGGCTGAACCGCGCGAGCGTGCGCTGTCCACCTGGTAGAAGCGGTCAAAAATATGCTCCAGGTGCTCCGCGGAGATGCCCGGGCCATTGTCCGCCACCCGTATCCAGGCCAGATCCGTTCCCGCCTGTGTCGTCTGGCCCGTCTCCACTTTTACGCATTTCTCAACGGCCTGGTTGTATTTAATCGCGTTCTCAACCAGGTTTGTGATCATTTGAATGAGAAACTGGCGGTCGCCGCTCACTTTTAGCTCTGGCAGGTCCCCGGCGACAAGCTGCACGCCCCGCCCGGTCGCGATGGGAGCCATACGCTCGATCACTTCCAATGCCAGATCGCTCAGATCCAGCGTCTCCATATTCAATATCGTCTGCCCGGCGTCCATGCGCGATAGGGTCAGCAGATCGTTGACCAGGCGAGCCATACGCTCGTTTTCAGATCGGATCACCGCCAGGGCGCGCTCGTATTCCTTGGCCGGACGGCGGACTGCCAGGGCGCGGTTGGCTTCCAGGTTGACGATGGTCAGCGGGGTGCGCAGCTCGTGACTGGCGTCGGCGGTGAACTGGCGCTGGCGCTCGAAGGCGGCCTCCAATCGCGCCAACATCTGGTCGAAGGTATCCGCCAGCTCGCCCAGCTCATCCTGGCGGCCCAGGTTAAGCCGCCGGCTCAGGTCCGTCTCGCTGATCTGGTGAGCCGCCTGGGTGATGGTCTTCACTGGGCGCATGGCGCGATCTGCGAGCCAGTATCCCCCGACCAGGGCAACGATCAGGGTGCCCAGCCCGCCCAGCAGCAGCGTGAACAGCAAGCGCCCTAGCTGCCCATTTGGATCGACCGGGCTGCCGAGGATCAGGAAGCCGACCACCCTGGAAACGAACGAGATCGGCACCACCAGGAAAAGATAATTTTGGGAGTTGTTTTGCCCGGTCGAGGTGGCGGACACCAGCGAGAAGTTAAACGGCCCGTTGCCAACGTTATTTTTGATGCTGCTCGCCGCCAACTGGTTGACATCGCTGCTCGAGATCGGCCCGTATTTCTGAAGCACCGAGCCCGTCAGGTCGGTCACGGCCAGAATCTCGTCCTCCTGCAGCGGCGGGCCCGATCCCTGGGAAATGTCTGGCACCGTGAGCGAACCTTCGAAGCGCTCACGGTTGGCAAACTGCAGTATCGCCTGAAACTGGCGGGTTTTATTTTCCAGGCGGGTGATCGTTTCGCGGCGCAAATCGTACGCCTGGCGGGTATAGACGAATACGCTAAATGCAGCCAGAACCAACGCCAGAATGACGACGAACCAAAGCGTCAAGCGAAAACGTATACTGGAAAACAGCCGGCGCAAGCGCTGAAGTTTTGGGGTGAAAAACTTACGCATGATACCTTCTGCTTTTACCCGTCATGCCTGTGCACACCTGGGATCCGCTAGGCCTCGGCGGGGACAGTTATCCGGTATCCCACGCCTCGAACCGTCTCAAATAACTTCACATCCGAAGGATCGTCGATTTTGCGCCGCAGGCGACGCACGTAAACGTCGACAACGTTGGATGAAGCCTGGAAATCATAGCTCCAAATATGGCTTTCCGCCATTTCACGGGTGATCACACGGTTGGGATTGCGCATGAAATACTCCAGGAGAGAAAATTCTTTCGCCGTCAGGTCGATCGGTTGGCCATCGCGCTCGACAGTGTGGGCGGCTGGGTCCAGAACGAGATCCCCCATATGAAGCTCAGCCGTTTTATCCCCGGACTCACGCCGCAGCAAAGCACGCAGGCGGGCGCGCAGTTCTTCCAGAGCAAAGGGCTTTACCAGATAATCGTCGGCGCCGCTGTCCAGTCCGTGCACCCGGTCTTCGACTGTGTCGCGCGCCGTAAGCATCAGGATTGGGGTGTTTATGCGCTGGTTGCGCAGCTCACGGCAAACCTGCAGGCCGTCTTTGAGAGGCAGCATGATGTCCAGAATGATGGCGTCATAAGGATAGATCATGGCCAATTCCTGGCCCTCCTCGCCGTCATAAGCCTGGTCGACGGCATAACCATCATCCACCAGGCTCAATTTGAGCGAGTTATTCAACCGTCGATTGTCCTCCACCAACAAGATTCGCATGAAGGGGCCTCCTAGCAGCAAGGTTTTCCCATTTTGATCGATCGTCTCCAATCCTGAGTGGGACCCGCAAAGCGCGCCCCACCTGAACCGGATATTCGCATTATAAGCCATGAAGATGACAATCTTATGACAGAAGCGTTAATCGGACCCTGGATCCAGCCCATAATCCCAGAAATACCCCAAATCACCTCGATTTCATCAGACTGTCATTTTGATCCGTTATACTGCCCGATGAAAGTGAGGCAGTCCAGGGCCACAGGGCAGCCTGACCAACATATCAATACCCGTGCAGGACCTAAGGGCCCGCCGGATTGAACATTCACAGAATTTTGAGGGAGATTTCACATGATAAGTCATAAACGCTTGATCGCATTGTTCATCATTCCAGTCCTGCTCATGGCAGGCTGTAGTGGAACAGCGCTATCGTTGAACAGCGCAAGGGCGCTTCCCGCTCAGGTGAGCGACTCAGCGCCGGTACAATTCGTTACAGAACCACAGGCTGTCGCACCGAATGCAGCGCTGGCAGCCTTCCAGAACACTTTTGAGCAGATCTACGAAGATGTCAACCCATCGGTAGTCAACATTCAGGTGGAGCAGACCACCAGCGGATCGACATCTTTTCTTCCGAACAATCGCCCGTTCGGGTTTGGCTCGCCTGCCCCACAGACCGTCCAGCAAGCCCTGGGCTCCGGTTTTGTATGGGACACCCAGGGACATATCGTCACCAACAACCACGTCGTCTCCGGGGCAGATAAGATCACCGTTACTTTCTCGGACGGGACAACAGTCGATGCCAATCTGGTTGGCGCTGACCCGAACAGCGACCTGGCGGTCATCCAGGTGAGCGTCCCAGCCAGCCAGCTTCATCCGGTACAGATCGGCGACTCGACCCAGGTAAAAGTGGGCCAGATCGCGATTGCCATCGGTAACCCGTTCGGCCTTTCGGGCACGATGACTGAAGGGATTGTCAGCGGGCTGCAGCGCTCACTCCCGGTTGGCCTGGATAATGCCACCCAGCAAGGCCCAACCTACGCCATCCCCGACATCATCCAGACCGACGCAGCCATCAATCCCGGCAACTCGGGCGGCGTGCTGGTGAATGACCTGGGTCAGGTGATCGGTGTGACCGCGGCCATCCGCTCCTCCACCGATTCGAATTCCGGCATCGGTTTCGTCATCCCATCCGTCATCGTCCAACGCGTGGTTCCTTCGCTCATCCAGAAAGGCGGCTTCGACCACCCGTGGATCGGCATCAGCGGGACCAGTATGACGACTGATTTGGCCCAGGCCATGAACCTTGACCCGCAGCAAAAAGGTGCGCTGGTGATCAGCGTAACTCCTAACAGCCCGGCAGAGAAGGCCGGCCTGCTCGGCAGCGACACGCAGGCCACCATCAGCGGCCAAACCGCCGATGTGGGTGGGGACGTGATTGTCGCCATCGATAACCAACCAGTGAACGATTTCGAAGATCTTTCCTCCTACCTGACCAACAACACGCAGGTTGGGCAGACGGTCACCCTGACGATCTTACGCCAGGGCAAGCAGCAAACCGTCAAAGTGACCCTGGGTGTGCTACCGGCAAACCCGGGCCAGTAAACCGGCCTGCTTTATAAGAGCGACGCTTCTTGGGGGGATTACTCCCCAGGAAGCCACGCTCCTGCAATAGATAGGGATTTTAGCCAGGCTTCACAAACTCCAGGCGCTTGTAAAGCAAGCCCTTGCCAAAGGAGGTAAAAATGAAACAAATCCCAGCATTGATCGCCGCATTCGTGATTACGGCCATCATCGGGGTCGCAATGTTTGCAGTCGGGGCGAACGCTCTCGTAAACAAGAATACATTGCCCGTCTCAAACAGCCCAGCCAGCGCCAGCACTGCGGCCGACCCGGTCGTGAGCCAGACTCAGGACCAAATTCAACAATTGCAGAACCTGGTCGCCCAGTACCAGGCGCGTGAACAGCAGTACCAGCAGCAGCTAAACCAGGTTACTTTGCAATTGAACCAGCAAAACGCCCAGATTCAATCTTTTCAGAACCTCCTGCTCGAGTTACAACGCAGAGGCGTGATCATGATCCGTTCGGACGGCAGGATTTTGATCCCGGGCGGCTAAAGCAGCCCCGGCGAGTCATTTGAATGGAGGTATTAACCGGTGAAATTCTTAAAGAATGGATTACGAGTATGGATTACAACTGCCAGCCTGGCAGGTTTCCTGGGTGGTTGGGGACTCCTGGCGCATTCAGCAAAGCCGGTACCCTTTGAGAGCCAGGCGCCCGCCAGCACCCTGGCGCCGCTGCCCACCCTCGAGCCGTTGGCCCCGCTGAATTTTTCTTCGCCGAACCAGCTTCAACCCCTGCCGTCCGTCCCCAGGACGCGCACCGTATTCCCCCGCATGCGAACCCGAGGCTCCTGATGGAATATCACGAATTTCGCGCCATGAATACGGATATCCTCCTGGCAGCCCAAGGCGAGCGAGCCGGCGCTTTAGCGCAAGGGTTCGCCCGCACCCAGGAGTTCATCCAGGAGAGCGAGCGGCGCTTCACACGCTTCTCGCCGGACAGCGAATTGAGCAGCCTGAACCGCAGCGCAGGGGGCTGGTTCAACGCTTCGCCTGAGCTGTTCGAAATCCTGAGCCTGGCGCGCGATTACAACGGGCTGACCGGCGGGCTGTTTAATCCCGCCATCCTGGAGTCCCTGGAAAACGCCGGCTACGATCGCAGCATGGAAGAGGTCCGCGCCCATGGGGCCGGGCCTATAAAAACCGATCATCCCGGCCAGGCTCCCCGCTTCAGCCGGGTGCAGTTTGACGAACCAACGCACGGCGTCTGGCTGCCAGACGGGATGCGCATCGACCTGGGTGGCATTGCCAAGGGTTGGATTGCCGAACGAGCCGCTCAGGTGCTGGCTGGATTTTCGCCAGCCTGCGCCGTCAACGCCGGCGGCGACGTGTTCTTGTACGGACTGCCAGCCGGTGAAACGGCATGGCAGATTTCTCTGGAAGACCCGCGCAACCGCGAGCGTGTCCTGGCGGTGTTAAACGTCGGGCCGGGCGCGGTGGCAACCTCGTCTATCACAAAACGGCGCTGGAAGCAAGGTGAGCGCTTGCGCCACCACCTGATCGACCCAACCAGCGGGCGGCCGGCCAAAACCGATTGGCTGTCCGTGACCGTCATCGCTCAAAGCGCAGCGATGGCGGAGGTGTACGCCAAGGCCATTTTGATCGCCGGTTCACAGCGCGCCAAATCCATCGCCTCTTCCGGGGGCGAGATCGCCTTCATCGGCGTGGATGGCAGCGGCCAGATGTGGGGCTCTGATAACATTTGGGAGTATTTCAATGTCGCAAACGAATTTGTATCCGCATGACGAAAAACCGCGCAAGAATTCGACCTCTCTCCTCTGGCTGCTTTTTTGGGTACTGGGAGGCGGCCTGGCCGTGCTGTTTGGAATGGGACTGGCCGCGTTTTTCAGCAGCCCGATCAGCGCAGCGCTGCGCAGCACGCTCAGCCAGGTGTTCGCCGTGGACAGCGTGCAATTGATGTGGTATATCACCCGCTCCGCCGGCATGGTCGCTTACGTTCTGTTATGGCTGTCCACCGCCTGGGGACTGGCGGTTTCCAGCAAGATCTTCGACCAGTTGCTCCACCGGTCTTTCACCTACGATTTCCACCAGTTTATATCCCTGCTCGCCATCGGTTTCCTGATCCTGCACATCGGCGTATTGATGTTGGATCGCTACCTGCCTTATTCGCTGGCCGAAATCCTGGTGCCTTTCCTTTCGCCATACCGCCCGCTGTGGGTTGGGATTGGGGTGATCGGCTTCTACCTGACGCTGCTGGTGACAGTCACCTTTTACATTCGCGGCCATATCGGCGCCAAGGCATTCCGTCTCATCCATATATTGAGCCTGTTGGGTTATCTGACTGCAGCGCTGCATTCGTTCTTCGCCGGCACCGATTCGCCCCTGGGGGCAGCCATGTTGATGTACGCCGGCACATTCCTGGTGACCGTGTTTTTAACCAGCTACTGGCTGATCTTCATGCTGCAAAAGAAGTCCAGGGGGCTGGAGCAGCGCCCGGCGAATTTGCCGCGCCTTTAAATTCCCACAGGCGATTGATCCCGTCTGGCAAACTTATAGATCGCGTTTGGCGAAGAATCTCAAAGCCAGCGCTAAGGCTCCCAGGATATAAACGCCGGAGTAAAGGACCATCGCCAGGCTGGGGACCGAGACTGCGCTGAAAGGCGTCATGCGCAGCAGACCGGAGAGTGGGGATTGCATCTCGTAGGCGGCCCGCCGCCAGAGCGCCTCGCTGGGGATGATCAGGCTGGTGACGATGCCGACGTAAATGGCGGTCTGGCTTTGCAGGAACGAGCCGATCTGCTCGATCCAGCCGCCGATAAAGGCCAGGCCGTACAGCCCAAAGACCACGCCGCCGGTCGCCAGGGCAGAAAGCCGGCTGCTGCACATCATTCCAACCGACATGATCAAAAGGCTCTCCAAATAGATAAGCGCCAGGCCAGCCAGGATATGCGGCGCGCTGTAACTGGACTGCAGCCAGACGCTGGCCACAACCCCGCCTCCCATCATCAGCAGGTAAAGCCCTAACAGCCCGGCAAAGCCCAGCCACTTCCCCAGCACGATATTCACACGGTCGAGCGGCTTGGTCACTACCGACTGGATCGTCCCGGAGGAAATTTCGCCAGCCAGGGTATCCGCGGAGAGCAAGGCTGCCATCGCGATCGAAAGAAAAGCCACGGCATACAGCCCCGCCAGGAGCAGAAAATTCGCTCCTTCGGTGCTTGCCACATTCTGCATCCCTTCCGGCGCGACTCCGGCCAGGTTTCCGATCACCATATGAAAGCCCACGCTATAAATCAATAAGAAACCGGCGCCAAGCAGCAGCGCAGTCAGCACGATGCGCCGCCGGCTGGCTTCCCGGAATGTGAGGCGGGCAATGATCAGAGTTGGGTTCATAGGCCACCATCCGTTCCCACGATTTGGATGAATAAATCTTCCAGCGACAGGCGCTGGGGCGTGATGGCGAATACATCCACCCCCTGGTCGACCAGGTAGCGGGTGATCTCCGGGACGAGCGCCTCGCCGGCGATCACCAGGCTGAGGCTGCCGCCATCCAGGCGAACATCCTTGCCCCACTGCGCCAGGCCGGCCGCGATAGCGGGGGTCAACCCATCTCCTCGGATGGTGAGGCTGGCAGAAAATTCTTCCAGGCTCGCCAACTGCACGGTGCGGATCACCTCGCCGTGCTTGATGAAGGCGACCCGGTCGCAGGTGACCTCGATCTCACTCAGTAAGTGCGAATTCAGGAAAACGGTCGTCCCCCGGCTGCGCAGGTCGCGGATGATATCCCGCACCAGGCGGCGCCCGACAGGGTCCAGGCCGGAGGTGGGCTCGTCCAGGAAGACCAGCGCCGGCTCGTTCAAGAGCGCCTGGGCCAGGCCGATGCGCTGGAGCATCCCTTTTGAAAATGTGCGCAACTGTTTATCGCGATATGGGCTGAGCCCGACCAGGTCGAGCATCTCCGGGATCCGGTTCCGCAGGCGCTGGGCCTGCATGCGGTAGAGCTGCCCGTGCAAGGACAAGAATTCCCGGGCAGTGAGCCAATCGTGAAACCGGAAATGCTCCGGGAGGAAACCGATTCGGGCGCGCGCATCTCGGATGCGCCTCGGGGCGCTGAGCGGCACACCCAGGAGCGAAGCGCTGCCTGAAGTTGGACTGATCAGGCTGAGCAGCATTTTTATTGAAGTCGTTTTTCCGGCGCCGTTTGGCCCAAGAAAGCCGAAGACCTCACCCCGCTGGACCTGCAGGGTGAGGCTCTCGACCGCGATTTTCCCATTGAAGACCTTGCGAAGCTCGTGGGTAGCGATCGCGTTTTCTACGTTCTCAGGTTTACCTGCGCCGTCTTTTTGAGGCAGCGTGACTTCTGCCGGGTTGGAGACTGGCTGCATGGTTACTTCAGCGAATTGGCCATATCGAGCGCACGGGTTGTATCACTGCCCAGCCCGCCGATCGCATAGATGATGCCGTTTTTGACCCAGATGAGGGCGTACTGGGGCGCATCGTCCAGCGGTCGCTGGATCAGCGTACCGGTGACCCCGTCGACTTCGATCTGCTGGTAGGTGGCCGCGTTGATGGGGATGGGAACGACCAGTGTAGAAGTCCAGTCTACCGTCTGGCTGTAAGCCTGCGCCTGGTCGCGGGTCATCCCGGTAAACTCGAGCCCGATCACGGCCAACTCTTGCAGGTCTACATCCGGGGGAGTCGCCACCGTTGGGCTGGGGATCTCAGCCAGCATCACGCAATCCGGGTAGCGGCGTCCGGACGACCCGTTCATATCCATCCCCGGATCGTCCTGCTGGCTGTCCAGCCTGGGGCAGTTCCCATAAGCAACGCCCACGCCGGAGGGGATATTGACGGAGATGCGGGCCCCTTCCAGGGAGGCCGGCAGGACCAGGTCCTGATGGCCCGATTCATCCAGCAGCGCTTGAGCCCGGCTGCGGTCTACATCGAACTTGAAAGCTGCGCCGTCGCGCACCACGATCTGGGAAGCCGCGCCCTGGCTGGTTGGCAGGCGCACATCAAAGCCGACCGACGCGCTGGCTGCAGCCGCGTCTGCGACAACCTGAGGCGGCCCAGGCTGCTTTTCCACACTGATTGAGGCAGAGACCAACTGGCTGATTTGTCTTCCGAGGATCGAGTCCCCGCTGAGCAGCGAAAAACCGGTAGGATCGATCGGTATGACAGTCACCTGCTGGACCCGGAACAGGTCCAGGAACTGGGCGGCCCAGGTGCGTCCGGTTGGGAAGCTCAGGCCAACCGCCAATATCAGGACAATTGCCAGGCCGGTCCATAGGGCCCGGGAGCGTAGATTGAACAACTTCTGAAACATGGATGTCTCCTTATCTTCTTCCATTCGATATTTCAATTTAGCAAGCTGAGGCCTGCCCGAGAGGCGTGGATCCGTTTCCTGTTCGCCGGGTTGGGGAGCCAGGAAAGCCAGGCGGCTGCGGGTAAGCCGGGTTTGTGTTTCAATTTGCGCCAGGCGGGCCTGGCACTCAAGACAGGCGGAGAGGTGCTGGGAAAGCTGGTCCATCCCGGCTGCATCGCCGTCCAGGTAAGCGCGGATTTGTCCTTCATTCAGGTGCATGGTCAACCTCCATCCGGGTATAAGTCACGGAACCGCTTTGCGAACTCGCTCTCTGCCCGGAACAACAAAGGCCCGATCGATGTGGCCGAGACGCCCAGAGCAGCGGCGATCTCCTGGTAAGACAGGCCCGAATGGCGCAAGATCAGCAGTTGCGCCTGGCGAGGGCGCATACCGCCCAACACTTGCCGCACCCGGCGCCGCTCCTCTTCGGCTGCGAAGGCTTCCGCAGGGCCCTCAGAAGATTGGCTCAACAGATCCTGAATGCCGGATTCCATTTCGTGGCGCCGGCGCCGTTTCCAGCCGCGAATAGCGTTCAAGCCCAGGTTGGTGGCCACTCGGTAAAGCCAGGCGCTTATGTTGAACTCCACTGCATGGGGGTCGCCATCCAAGGCCTGCATCGCAGGCTCATGCTGGTAGAGACGGATGAAGGCTTCCAACGCCAGGTCCTCAGCTTCATCGCCGTCGCCCACCAGGCGCACCAGCAGCCGGTAGATACGCGGCCAATGTTCGAGAAAGACCGCTTCGAACTGCCTGGTCACGGTGGAAATGGCTCCCGAGGCCTGCCTCCTTGCAGTGGATACCGGTCGTGAATCATTAGACATTGTCGACATCGAACCATTTTTTCAACTGGAACCACCTGGGTCAATTTCGGGTTCCTGTTTCCACGTTTAAAACACCACCCATCCAAGAAATAAGACAATCTGTTACTTCCAGATATTTGGCAGGTAAAGAAAGTTATCCGGCAAAAACAGGAAGCCGGCGAACTCAAACGGTCCGATATCGCAGGCGCCCTGGCGGTTGTAACCGCGCTGGTCGAAGGAGGGGCAGGCGCCCGGGTTGCCGGCGTCGATCGCCGGGCTGCCAGCCAGCAGCCCCATGGTCTGGGTAGGGCCGCCATTGGACGCCAGCGGAGCGAGCTGCGGGTCGGCAAAGATCGGGTTAGCGGTGATATTGTTGTTCACATCGTTGTTGTAGGTCGGCTTCATTTGCGGGAACTGGATGTTCTGCCCGCCGTCCTGCATCAGCTGGTTGGTATGGTACCCTTGCCATTTGGTGGGAGTGGGCAGGTCTTGCTCGTTCAGGGTGTTGTTATAAAAGATTGTGTTCGCCAGCGTGACCGACAGGTTAGGGTCGCCGCTGCCGCCGCCGTGTAAAGCCCCGGCCTGGTAAGCGGCGTGGTTGTTTGCGAAAGTCGTGTTGCGGATATCGAACCTGCCCAGGGTGATCGCCATCGCCCCGCCCTGGCCAACGGTGTTGAACGGCGCGCTGGTTTGGTTGGCCTCGAACGTGGTATTGACCACACTGCCTTTGCCGAGAATATACACCCAGACTGCCCCGCCCTGTTTGCAGGCCTGGTTGCCGTGAAAGGTGCTGGCCCGAATTTCAAAATTATCCTCGTTCACCCCGCCATTAGGATCGTCTTCGACGTGGTAAATCGCGCCGCCCTGCCCGTAGAGATAGTCTCCGCTTTTATTCGGATCCGGGATGCCGGTTGCGGCGTTATTTGTAAAAATGGAACGGTCGAACGTCGCCTTGGTGCCCAGGTTATCAGAGACCACCGCAGAGACGGCGCCTCCGCCGCGTACGGAGGTGTTGTTTTCAAAAAGGCTGCCGCATACTTGTAAAGTCTTATTGGAATCCGGGTTACCGCTGTTCGCCACACCGTCCAGGTGCAGCGCGCCGCCGTAACCGCGCACGATCCCGCCCGAAGCAGAATCCTGAGCCTGGTTGCCGCTGAAAACGCTGTTGTAGATCAACATGCCGGTGGCGATTCCGCCGATCGCGCCGCCGTTGCCGGCCCGGTTATCCCGAAATAGCGATCCGGAAATGACCGTCTCATAAGAATTATGGGAGAATATCGCCCCGCCCTGGTTATCGGTAGTATTGAACTCGCGCGTGGAATTATTTTCGAAGGTCGAGTTGATGATGTGCAGGCGAGTGCCGCTGTAGCCAGAGCTGATCGCCCCTCCAGAGTTATCCCCGGTAGCAGCGCCGCTGGGGGCTTTGCCGTTGACCAAGCGCAGGTTCTGGATAGTGATGGTGATTTCACCGGCGCTGGATGGGTCGTGCCAGCCCTTGTGCAGAATGCGATTGTTTCCACCCCCGTCCAGGGTAACCAGCCCGACGCCATCCAGGACGGTGCTGGTGTGTGTGCTTAATTCCAGGGTCTGGTCGATAAGGATGGTCGTTTCTCCTGGGCCGCAGTTGAAGTTGATCTCGCCGCCAGGATCCAAAGCAGCCTGTACGCCGGCTCGGGTGCAGTCTGTGATTGTGGTGGGATGGGAAAGCGTCGCCGGCTGGATGGGCGAGGGGCAGATCTGGATGTCGCTGCCAAACGCCAGGCTCAAGGCGAAAGCCGGAGTTGCCGCTGCAGGCGCAGTCAAAGCCAGCACTGCCAGGGCAATTATGGATGTTAAGAACCTGGATTTCGACATGTCTTTTTCACTCTCCGAAATGGAAACACCGACAAACGCCGGGGCGGTTTCCAAACCGCCCGTCTCTCGATGGGGATGAAACCCGGCCTTCAACTGCCCGAGGCGATTTCTAAACCCCTTAAATCTCCCCCTGAATGAAACCCGAGCTGAATTTACGTTGATTTTTCGATCGCCAGCAGAGTGATGTCATCCGCTTGCGACATGTCTGCCTGGTAATCTTTCAAGGTCTGCAGCATTTGATCACACACTTGTTGGGCCGGCGTTCGGGCGCAGACGCTGAACGCGGCGATCAGGCGCTGGAATCCAAAAGACACACCATCCGGATTGAGAACATCCGTGGCTCCATCCGTGTAAAGTAACAAAGTCGCCCCGCCAGGGATCATAATGGTGTTTTCATCCAGAGGTGAACCCGGGAACATGCCCAGCACCATCCCGTCAGCATAGCCGGCAACGACCACCTCACCCGACATCAACAATAACAGCGGCAGCTCATGCCCGGCGCGTGCATAACGAAAGGCGCCGGTACTAAGCTCGAGCACCCCGTACAACACTGTGACGAACACCCCGGCATCGTTCATCTCCAGAAGATGATCGTTGACGCGCTCCAGAACCTGGCGCGGCGTTTTCGACCGTTTCGCCTCCGCTCGCAGCAGGGCGTGCGTCTGGGCCATGAAGATCGCCGAAGGTACGCCTTTATCGGCGACATCCCCAATCGCTACGCCCAAGAGCCCCCGCCCTAAGGGGATGAGATCAAAAAAATCGCCGCCAACTGCCCGGGCAGGCACAATCCGGGCCCCGAGGCTGTAGCCTGGCGTTTCCGGCAGTTGGCGGGGAAGTATGCTCATCTGGATCTGGTAAGCCATGAGCAGCTCGTGCTCCAGCTTTTCTTTTTCGATGATCTGGGCCTGGCTGGCCTTAAGCTCCTCGTAGGCGGACGCCAGCTCCCGGTTTTTTGCAACCAGCTCGGCCATCGCCACGTTTTGGGCATCGTCCAGCCGCAGCCCCAGGACACGCACCATCTCGTACACGATGCGCGGGTGGCGTTGCAGCAGGTTTTCGAAGTCGGCGCGATGCAATTCTAAAAATTGCACATCCGTCAGCGCCTTCACGCTGGCGGTGCGCGAGACTTCCTTGTTAAGCAGGCTGATCTCCCCCAGGAAATCCCCTGGCCCGCGAGTGGCAATGACCTTCTCGTCCGGCGTGCCCAGGGCCTTGATAACTTCGACCTGACCGCTGACCAATACGTAGAATAATTCGCCGCGGTCTCCTTCGTTTATAAGCAAAGTGCCGCCAGGGACTGTGCTGAGCTCCATCGCCTGGCGCAAACCCTGCAATTCTTCTGCAGGGAGCGAAGAGAACAAGGGCACTTTGGACAATATGTTATCGTTCATGCTCAGCCTTCCTCTTGTTCGCTGGCGCCATTCGCATCCGGGGTGGAAGCCAGCAGCTCCTCCAACGCACAGATATTTCGATTTTTTTGCTCATCGCGCAGCTTGCACGCCGATTCGGTCCAGAATTTATGGTCGTTCAAGAATTTCAACTGCGAGCGGTACCATTCAGGAATACTGAAAATGATCCCGGCCGATTGAAGCTCCAGGCGCAGCTCCAAACTGCGGGGATAAAAATCGTCGCGCCCCAAGACATCCAAATCGGCATCCGCCATGATCTCTTCGACCAGATTTTGCGGGGACTGCGGCAGCTTGGTCGCCATGATAATCGCCTGTATGACCGCAATTTGCTCAACGCTGTAACCAAAACCCGGCAAAACCTGCGCTACGATTCTGGCGCCCACATCTTCATGTCCGGCCCGCTGCTGGATAAAACCCACATCATGGAAGTAACCGGCGGTGAGCAGCAGTAACAAGTCTTCGCCGTTCACGCCTTCCATCTCTGCCAGGAGCTCGGCTGCCGGGACCACCTCATCCCGGGTGTGGGGCAGGGAGTGATACAGCATCCCCGGTCCGAGGGAGTTTTCCAATAAGGAAAGGGCGTAATCCCGGGCGCCTTCAAAATCGATGTGGTTATTAATAGGGTCGCTCTTTATCGGCATTTTCTCACTCACCCACTTCCAAAGCTGCCTCAATAGCCTGGTCCAAAGAGAAAGACAGGCCGTTATCCCATTCTGCGGCAGAGTCGGGATCACCGAGCACGCTGCGAACACCTTGCAACACCCGCTCAAGTTTCTCCTGCTCGACCGGCGGCAAGGGCGCACCGATTTCATCCCGCAATGCCCGCCCCACTGCAAAAAGGGTCAGCGCACGCCTCAACTTCCCCTCCAAGGCAGCCAGTTGGCCTATATCTTCAAATAAATAGGCCAGGGCCCACTTATCCCTCAGATCCCGGTAGATCAGCAGGCTCTCGTGATACAGACCGGCGGCGCTCTGCAGATCCCTGGCGGCCCGGGCGACATTTCCAAGATTATTCAGGGAATTGGCAAAATACCAGCGATCTCCGACCTCACGCTGTAACGCTACGGCTTCCTCGATACGGAGGCGCGCTTCCGATAAATCTCCCAGGTATAAGATCACATTTCCCAGGTTGTTCAATGAAACGGCAATGGCCCATTTGTCCCCGATTTCACGGCGGATCGCCAGGCCTTCTTCATGCAGCTTTCGAGAAGCGACAAAATCGCCGCGATATTCTGCCAGGATCGCCAGGTTGCTCAGCAAGCTGCCGATATTCTCCTTGTCTTGCAGCCCGCGCCGGATCGACAGGCTCTGCTCATAAAGGTTTCTGGCGCTGTCGTTATCGCCCTGTTGAACCGCCAGCGTACCGCGAAAATGAAGCACCTGCCCGACCCCGGTCGGATCGCCCAGATCTTCAAAACTCTTCTGAGCGCGCAGCAGCCATTGGGAAGCCTCGCCGTAGCGACTTTGCTTGCGCAACAACTCGCCCCTGGCTGACTGGCTCCAGGCCCGGCCATTTTGATCCTGCAGCTTCTCAGTGAGCGCCAACGTCTGCTCATACAGCTCACCTGCTTCTCCCCAGCGGCCGACCACTTCTAACACTTTGCCAAGCTTGAGCATCACCCCAACCTGCTCGTCTTCGGTCAGGAGCGGCAGCAGTCGCTGGTAATAATCGATCGCAGCCGCATTGGCATATTCCGCCTGGGCGGCTCGACCAGCCTTCAGCAGGTATTCGCGCTTCTTGTTAAGCTGGTCGCTCAACCCGTAATGGTGGGCGAGCAGGTCTACCACCCGGTCCAGGGCGCCGGCCTGAGTCCTTTCGATATAGTTCCCGATCAGGCCATGCAGCATGGCCCGGGTGGCGAAAGGCAGGCTTTCGTAGGCGACCTCGCGGGTGATGACGTGTTTAAATAAATAAGTCTGTTCGGGCTCGGCGTCCAGCGGAGTGATATCCAGCTCGCACAAATAGTCCAGGTTCGCCTTCACTCGATCAAAGCTGCCCAACTGGGGGTAAACTCCCCAGATTTGGGCCGCCGGGAAAAGCCGCCCGATGACGCTGGCTACCTTTAGGGTGGTCTTAAAACTCTCGCTCAGTTGGTCGATGCGGCTGAGGATCAGGCTGTACAGGCTGGCCGGAAAATCCAGGGCAGCCAATGCCTTCGAATCGTGCAGGCCGATCCCCCGGTCTTTGATGAAATTGAGCAGCTCCTCGATATAAAAAGGGTTGCCTTGAGCGCGGCCGGTAACTTTTTCCATCAAATCGGCTGGAATTTCAGTGGAAGAACCGAAAGCCTGCTCCAGCTTCAAGCGGATCAGGCGCTCAGCCTCCTCGGCAGTGAATTCAGTAAGCTCGATTTGGGTGAAATTCCCAAGCTGGCTTAATTGCGGCGCCTGCGTGCGCTGAGTGTCCGCGGGCCGGTAAGCCATCAGCAACAAGACCGGCAGATCGACGACAGCGCTTGCGATCACTTCCAGCAAATCTTGAGAAAGTGGGTCCAGCCAATGGCTGTCTTCCAACACGATCAACATCGGTGTTTCCCGGGCGCGCTGCCGCAGGCAGTCGATCAGGAGCGCTTCCAATGAGGCCTTACGCAGCTTGGCGTCGAAAGACTGGGTCAGCTCGTTGTCCGGGATTGTCAAATTCAAAGCCGCGCTTAATAAGGGTAAGCGCTGTTCCAGGCCCGGATCGATCTGCGCAAGTTGGGCTGCGAGATCTTGAATAATATCGGTCTGCGCCTGGGTTGGATCGATGGAAAAGAAACCCCGCCAGATATTGTGCCAGACCAGGTAGCTGGCATTGGTTCCATAAGATTGGCACTCTCCGCCGTATCCGACCAGCCCGCGGCCCAACCCCAAACGCACCACTTCGGCCACCAGGCGCGACTTCCCCATCCCCGCCTCCGCGCTGATGCCGACAATTTGTCCCCGGCCCTGCAAAACCAGGTCCAGCTTCTGAGCGATCTTGGCCAGCTCCTCGGCGCGGCCCACCATCGGGAGCCTGTACTGCGGCTCCTGCAGCCGGATGGATTTATGCACTTGCAAGCCAACCAGGCGATAGACCGCTACAGGGTCTGCCTTACCCTTGACGAGCAGGTCCGGCAGTTTCTCCCAATTGAACGTCTCGTCGGTGCGTTCAGCGATTGGCGCGCTAACCAACACCTGTCCGGGCGCTGCAGCTTGCATCAAGCGAGCAGCCAGGTTGACCGCATCTCCCAACACGCCGTAAGTCCTGTGAGCGCTGCTGCCGTAAGCGCCGGTGCGCATACGCCCGTGGGTTACGCCGATCTGGACATCGACGATATCATTCGAAGTGGAAGAAGACAGGCGCAATAATTCCTGCGCCGCAGAGACAGCCCGCAGGGGATCATCTTCGTGAGCTACCGGCGCGCCAAAAGCCGCATAAAGATAGCTGCCTTTATCGCCAATCGTCAATTGGATCAGTGTGCCATCGTAAAGCCTCAGCGCCATTTGAACCTGGCAGATGAAGCGGTTTAACTTTTGATCCGCGGCGCTGTCATGGTCGTAATCGATCCCGCTAAAACGCAAGAAAAGGGCTACCGCCGGCCGCAGCTCCGCCAAAAATTCCCCCTGCCCGGATTTCAGACGTTCATAGACCGGGTGCAGCAACCAGGGTCGTACCGTGTCTTCATCTAATGCTGCTGCCGGGAGCGGCGGCCAGGGCGCTTCGCGCACCTGGACCTCCAGCCGTTCCAACAGACCGGACGCCTGGCCTGTTTCTTCTCCCTTCCGCCATTCCCGGATGACGGCTTTATCCCCCAGGGCTTGCAAGGCAAGCTCATCCAGAATCACTTCACCCTTCTCGGCCTGGTGCTCGGCGGCGGCCAGGCGATCCAGGCTGCTGCCCGCCAGCGTGTCAATCACCTGGACCTGTGGGTCTCCCACGACAAAGCGGCGGACCGGCCCAACTGTAATGGCAGTTTTAAGAGCCAGGGTCAACAATTTCCCGGGGATCGCTCCCACGGCTTTAAACTGCGCCATGCTTTGCTGCATGGATAAGGCGCAAGCTGCGGCGCGAAGCTCGGCCGGATCCGCTTCGAAGCCGGGCGCTTGATCGAACCAGCAGGTGATCGCGTCGCCGCTAAAACCGATTACGCTGCCGCCAAAACGGTGCAGCTCGGCGATCAACGCATCGTAAACCAGATTTAGATGGCGGGTCAATTCCTCGGCGCCATGCCGTGGCCCAAGCTCCATCGCTAGCATTTCCGTGAGCTTTGTAAAACCAGAAATATCGGCAAATAATGCAGCGCCTACGGCACGGACAGGCAAGTTCTTTCCATGCGCCAAAGCCTGCCGCCTGTCCATGGGGATATAAGCGACCGGGGTTTCAATCATTTAATCGATCTTATCTTCACCGCTTTCCTTTGTGGATGGCGATATTGCCTCCACCGAGCGGCGTAGTCGGGCCGGCGTTCAACCCATCGCCATACTGGCTATCATATACAATTGTATCGTTATTATCCATATCCCAGATGACGATTCTGAACAGATCCCTGGTCAGTGTTGGGTCCATGTCCGCGTCCATGGCCGAGATTAGGAAACCGTAGTTCCCGGCGTGGTTGATCCGGCCTTTGCCTTTGAATTGCACCATCGCGCCCGATACCACCAGCCAATCATAAGAAGTCGAATGAAGCTCCAATTCGGCTGGCTCGAATTCAAATTCGATGCTGCCAATTGGGGTGAGGGCATTATTCTTGTACTTGGCGACAAAGCCAAAATGGGCTTTGCCCTTGTCATCCATACAGCCGGGATAGAGCTGGCAGGAACCGGGCTGTGACAATATCCAACCCCCGCCGGTGACATAACCATCGCTCGGATCGTAAACGACCAGGAATGGATACACCTTCTCGCCAATACCGCCGTCCTGGTCGGTGACCGTCAGCTTGATCTGGTACACGCCCGCCTTTTGGTATACGTGACTGTCGGGACCAATCCTGTGGGCCAGCTCATCGACGCTGCCAGGAGATGTGCTGCCATCGCCCCAATCCCAGACCGCAGTATGCGTATCCAGGCTGCCGGTATCGGTGAAAATTGCGCTGGCGTTGATGCTTGTGTTCACCTTTATGGGGTCGACCGGCGCATCGATCGCTCCCACCTCGGGAGACACATTCTGTATTATCACAACTGCCGTGCTGGTGGCGCACAGGTTGAAAGGATCACAAACCTGCAGCTTCACGGAGCGGACAGATGGCCCGTTCAAGCCAACCGCCGAGAACAGCGGGGAAACGCCGTTCGTCTCAAAAGACCCGTCCCCATCCAGGTCCCAGGCAAAGCTGAGCGTATCGCCCGGATCAGGATCGAAGCTAAGGGAGCCATCAAGCTGGACGCTGCCGCCTTCAGGAGCGGTGTATGGACCGCCGGCATTCGCCACAGGCGGGCTGTCGATCGCGATCGATCCGCTGGCCGAAGAAGGCAGGTAGCGCGGATCGTCCAGGTTTAATGTCCCTTCGGGAAGCTGGAGCGCGCCGCCAAAAAAGACTTGTACGCTGTAGCTTCCGGACGGCAGGGACACTTTCCCCAGGAACGCCCGGCCGAGGTAATCCGTGATCACCGGCAGCGTCGCAGAGCCATTCGCGCCGCTGAGCACGAAGAAGACCGTGCGCTGCTGGAGCGGATGGTCGTTCACGCCAGACAGGGTCGCGACAACGCCCAAATCGCCGCCGGCCGGGACGGTCCCGGGCGGCAGAGACAGGCTGAGCTGGGTGGGCTGGCGGGAGATCGAGAAGGGAACGGCCGTCGAAGAGGGCAGGAAATCACTCGTGGCTGCGGAGGAGGCGCTCACCTGGTACTGGCCTGGAAGCTCCAGGAAGGGAATGACGACCGTCGCCCTGCCATTTGCGTCGGTAAAGGCCTGGGCAGTTTGCGCTCCGAGACCGAAAGTGACGAGCTTGCCAGCCAGCGGAGATCCCGCACTGGTCAGCTCGGCGGTAAAAGACGCCTGCGTTCCGTAGACGCTGCTGGCTGGGGGAGTGACCAGGGTGATCGCGCTTGGTTGCGGCGGAGCAGGCGGCGCCGCGCCCAAGCCGGGCTCGAAATACGCGCCCTGGTTGTCATCCAGGCTGACCAGGCCCACACCGTTCACGGCCTGGACGATGAAGCGCAGGCTATCCGGCGAGACGCCTTGCAGATCCAGGCTGCCTTCCCAAAGTGTAGAGTCTTGCGGGTTTTGCGCCAGATCCAGCGACTGCCAGCGTCCGGCGAAAGGCTCATCAAACCCGGTGTAGGTGACCCACACCTGCTGGATGCCGGCTGCCGGGTTTCCGATGACCTGCGTTTGGAAGTTTACGGAACCGGAGGCTGGCTGTCCATCGATCGCCAGGATGGTTGGAGGGGCGGCCAGCGCCGGGACGCTGCCCCCGGCGTAAGTGTTGATATTTGCGCTGTAATACAGGCGGAAATCCATCCCATCAAAACGGCGCAGAATGCTGGTTTGAGATCCTGGCTCGCTGGAGAGATGCTGGGCTGGGGTGACCATCAGGCGCGTCGCCCCGCCGGAAACATCGGTCAGGGCGCTGAAATAATTCACGCTCCAGGTACGCAGGGGGTAGAAAACGCTGGTGAAAAACGGGGCATGCACGCCGCGAATTTCTGAGGTAGGCGCGCCCGTCAAGGGGATGACATTCGGGATATCCGTGTAATTTCCGCCGCGGAAACCGACTCCGCGCAGCACCTCGCTCGGGAAACTGACATTGCGCCGCTCGAGGGGCAGCGCCGGCTCAGCAGGGTTGGTGACAATTCCATTGGTCCCGGAGAGATAAGTGGCTGTGATCAGGCTGTCGTCTTCTACATTCTTGAGGGACAGCGTATTGGCTATGAGGGATGGCGTCAGGTGGTAATCGGCGTAGGCCAGACCGAGAGTATAGCCCGGCTCCTGGCCCGGGTTGAACGTGTTCAGGCTGGGGATCACCGAGGGCTCAGAAGCGTTCGTGATCCTGCCGGCTGGCATATTCACGCTCAACATCGGCAGGCCAAACAGCGTGGCCTCCAGGAGCGCCTTTTCGTGCAGGCCGCGCACCTGGGCAGTTTGCGAGAGGTAGACCTGCTTGGAAGCCACCAGGGCCTTACCAACCGGAACCGGGCCGCTGCCGACCCGCAACTGGCGGCTGAACTCGGCGTAGATGCGCTCGCTGTATTCCAGAAAATCGGTGTCCCCGTACTGGTAACCGGTGCCGGCGATCAGGGTGGCTTTCTTCTCGGCGAATGCCTGGGGCCAGTCCAAAAGCAGCGTCACACCGGGCACGCCGTGCTCGTTGACGATGTTATAACCCGCGTGACAGCCGGCGCTGAAAATGATGGCATTGGTCAAATCCACATTGGACGCCAGCAATTCAGTCGTCAGCAGGCTGGTGCTGTAGTCGGCTGCCAGGGCGCTGTTAGCGCTGAAGTGACCTGCCAGGAAGATCAAATCGTGGCGGCTGCCTAAAAGAGCCTGGCGCAGATCATCCGCCGTCCAGGAGAGCGGGTCGGAGGGGGAGAGGTCGCGGGAGGCGATCAGCGTATCTGCGGGGACGCCCATCCCGGCTTGCAGCTCGCCCTGGACTGCCAACGCCGCGTCCTGCAGGAAATCATAACCGCTGACGAGGGCGGAAGACGGGGTTGGGACGACGCCATTGGGGGTTTGCATGTACGCATCGATCATCCCCGAAACGTCAAGCGGGGACTCGACCAGCCGGCCGACCGCCAACTCCGGGATCGGGAACTGGTCGGATTTGATCGAGATATCCAGCCGGGAACCGTAAGGATCCTGGGTGAGCACGTAGCCCAAGCGCAAGCTGGCTTGAGAAGAAGTCTCATCCCGGACCGGCGGGACGTAATCCGTTTCGTTGCCAAGCAGCGTGGTGTCGGGGTATCGGAAGAAGGGAATGACTTCGTCGTTCCCGACGATCGCGACATATTGGAGAGGGTTCAAGGCCCAATAACCATCCACGATATCCTTGATGGCCCCGGCTAAAAGGTTCTCGGCGTAAGGGCAGTCCGGGTTGGCATCCGCCTGGGTGTTTAAATCACGCACCTTTTGATCTGATTCCACGTCCACGACCACGCCTTTCACGTCGGGGCGGGCAGCGAAGGCAGCCAGCTTGGCCTGTAAGGCGCTTTTTTCGGCGGCCGTGCCTGACATGCGGTTGATGTCGGTCAGGATGACCGTCTGGATGCCGTTTGCACTTGGGCTGATCGTCGAAGGGCCGGCGACTGGGCTGACCGACCCGCAGGTGCCGGAGAACAGGGTCGCTTCCAGGTGAAACGGCGATTGCAGGCTGTAATCGCCATTTCGGCCGGTGACGCGTACATAGAAATCGCCAGCGTTGGTCCAGGTATCGGCGATGAGTTCCTCATTCGCTATTCCGTCGAAAGCGGAAATGCCGATCAGGCTGCGAGTTTGGGCGCTGGAAAACGCGGATGGACTGAAAGCCGATGGGCTGAAAGCAGATGGACTGAAAGCCGATGGGCTGAAGGCGGACGGACTGAAAGCGGACGGGCTGAACGCCGAGGGACTGAAGGCCGAAGGACTGAACGCGGATGGGCTGAACGCCGAGGGACTGAATGCCGAAGGACTGAACGCGGATGGGCTGAACGCGGAAGGGCTGAACGCCGAGGGACTGAATGCCGATGGACTGAATGCGGAGGGACTGAAAGCCGAAGGGCTGAACGCCGAGGGACTGAAGGCGTCGGGGGCAAATTCAGCGCTGAGGCGCACCAGGTCCTGGGGTTGGAGCAGTGTCTGGTAGGCATTAGCGATGTCTTTGTAAAGCGTCAGGTCGTAGTTCGCCGCCAGGTTGGTCAGGGTGAGCAGGACTTTACTGTTGGGCTGCACCTTGAATTTGTACCAGCGAGACTGGCCCAGGCTGTCGATGTACTGGTCGGCCTGGGCATTCAGGGTGCCCGGGCTGCCGCTCAGGTTCAGCTCCAGGGCACGCGGCCAGGAATCGTTATCGACGCTGGTGGGGATGCAGCTTGAGAATTCGGACGTATTCCCGTTCGAGTCCGTGGCCGTAGCGGTCACAAAGACGTCTAACGGCAGCGAGGCGCCGATTGGGAGATCAAAGATTGCGTCCCCGTTGGCGTCGGTGGTCAGCGCCGCGCTCCCCAACAGGCTCTCGCCCTGGCCATAGCCGCTCGGGTCGCAGGTCGTGCTGCTGAAAAACTCGAGCGTATAAGTGGTGTTCGCCAGGCTGTTGAGCCGGCCTGAGATGGCTATGGCGCTTGCCTGTGGGATCGCTCGCGAGAGCACCGGGAAATTTTGAAGGTCGTTCGGGCCGCCGTCGCCGTCCCCGGCATCGTTCGAGGTAACGCCATCCCCGCCCAGGTCGATGCCCAACGGGGAATTGGCGAAGATGCTGTCTCCCTGGATGGTCGCCTTGCCGGAGATAAGCGCCAGGCCGCCGGCAGTGTTTGCGGTATTGGCGCTCAGCGTACTGGCGGTGATGACCAGCGCACCCTGGTTGTAAATCCCGCCGCCTGTCCCGGCGGCATGATTATCCTGAATGGCGCTGGCATCGATGGTCAGGTTGGAACCCGGGCCAGCGTAGATTCCGGCGCCGTTTTGGCTGGCGGAATTGGATTCGATCTTGCTGCCGGTAAGGGTCAACCCGGCGGCATCCAGGAAAATACCGCCTCCAAGGGCAGCGCTGTTGGCCCGAACCGTGCTGTTCACCAGGGACAGGTTAGCATGGATTACGGCGATACCGCCGCCGTTGGCGCTGTTCCCGCCGCTGATGAGAACTCCGCTGATCGCAGCGCCGGCGCGGATGTCGAAGATGCGATCTCCCAGGGCGCCGGCGTCGATGGTGGAAGCCGCCTCGCCATCGCCCTGCAAGGTCAGCGCATCGCTGACATTGAGGTCGCCGCCCGAATCGCCGGGACCGTTTATGGTCAAAGCATAATTGCCGGATGGCAGCAGGATCGTATCCGGGCCGGGACGGCTGTTAGCGGCGATGATCGCCTCGCGCAGAGAGCAGTCATCGATGCCGCATGCGCCGTCCGCGCTGTCAGCCGTCTTATTCACCAGGAAGACCGGGCCGGTTTGCAGCGGGTTCTCGAACTCGAACGCGCCCGTGTCGCAGCGGCTGGCCTGGGGGCGCAGCACGCCGCGCTGGTCTGTCGCCGGGCAGGCAGTCCCCCCGCTCCCGGGAACGTCCGGGCTGCCGGCGTCCAGGGCCGGGCTGGCGGGCAGCAAAGCGTGGGTAAACGTCGGCCCGCCGTTGTCCTGAAGTGGGCCAAGCACGCTGCTGAAAACGGAGGCGGGATCCACCGTCAAATCCCCCGGGCCTGCCTGTGGGCATCCCGTTCCCGAGCCGGTCAGGTTATAGCCATCCGAAAGCAGCGGCCAGCCGTATAAACTGCGGCAGTCCGGGTTGGTCTGGTTCGCAAGGTTCCCAGCGATGATGCTGTTGAGGAAATGCACGCTCCCAAAATTATCGATCCCACCCGCCTCGCTGAAAGAATGGTTCAGAGTGATTGTTGCGCTGGCCAGGGTGATCGTGGCGGTGTTGTTGTAAATGCCGGCGCCGTCATCGGCGGCCGTGTTGCCGCTGATGGTGCTGTTGGTGACCGTTAGAAGGCTGTTGCCAACGTTCTTGATGCCCCCGCCGAACCGGTTCAGGACCTTATAAGCCGGGCCGGCGCTGTTTCCGTAGATCGCGTCGTTCGTCAGGCTGGTTCTGCCGCCTGTCAGGTAAACGCCGCCTCCCCCATCGCCGGCCGAGTTACCGGCGACCGTGCTGCTGTCGATGCTGAGCGTACCGTTATTGTTATAGATCCCCCCGCCGCTGCCGCTGGCGCTGTTTGAAAGGATTTTTGACCCGCCATTTACCGCCAGAGCGCCTTTGTTGTAGATCGCTCCACCGCCGTCTCCCGAGATGCCATAAGCATAACCGTTCTGCAGGGTGACGTTTACCAGGGTCAAGGCGCCGCCGCTGGAGACGTGGAATAAACGAAACTTGGCCACTTTGGCAGAATTTTTACGCTCGATCAGCGCCCCGTTTCCCTGGATGGTGATGTCACTGGTGATAGATGGCAAGCCGTTGCTGCCGTTCAAGGAATTGTTGGCGGAGGAAAGCGTGTACGTGGTCGCAGCCAGGAGGATCATATCCGCGCCGCTGCCAGCCGGACACTCACCCGGTTTGCTGCCTGAGGCGGTATCGGTGTTGGCTGCGATGATCGCCTCGACCAGCGAGCAATAGCCGTCATTCGCGCGGGTGTTGGTGGCCGTGTTTACGCTGATTGCCGCGGCGCTGGCCCGGGTTGGGAAAAACGCCAGCGCCAGGATGAGAACCGCAAGCACCCGCCGGTATCCACCGAGATGGTTACACAAAATATTCCAAAAAACCGCCAGATGGAATATGCTTTTCATCTTTCCTCCTCACAAATCTTGCAGCAATGTGACCGACCCCACTTTTTGTGAAGCGCCCCCGCATTTGCTAAATTTTCGCTATTTTCCCCAACCGAAAATCCATGGCGCGCTGCCTGATTTCGAAACCCGTTCCTCCGCAAATAGGTTTGGGGATTCCGAAAAACCCAGGCAGAAAATTCTTTTTAACGAAATCTTAATTTACCGGATTAATTATAGCACGGACGAGACAAAAAATATAATATTGGGACAACTTCGAGGGCTTGAATGAAATTTGCCCGACTCGCCCGGCTGCCAGGCTGAGGCCAGCCTAACGCTTTTCCGCCAGGTATGTGAAAAAGCCGGCGCGGTTCAAGGCGAGCAGGGTAAAAGCCCCCAACAGACCCCCCAATGCGCCGAAAACGATATAGCCGATCAAAGAACGCGCCAGCCCCAGGGCCACGAACCCAACCGGCGCGCCGGTCAGGATCCCGATCGCCCATTTGACCAGGAACTTTCCCAGGTGTCCAAACACACCGACCAATGCAGCCACTGCCAGGTTTTCGGGATTCCTTAAAAGCAGCAAAGCCGCATCCGTTGCGACCCCGACCATCGTATAGGAGAGCACGGTGTTAAGCAGTCCAAAATCGCCCAACCCAAGAAAACCTGCCAGCAGCCCGGAGGTCAGGCCCACCAGACTGGCCGATCCCGGCCGCGGGACCACCCGGGCAGCCACAATCATGATCGCCATCCAAAAAATGCCGGTATGCCCGGGCAGTTGCAGCGGCAGGCGCAAGGCGATTTTCCCGACGACAATTAATGCCGCAAAAAGCGCCAGGAGAATCAACTGAAAGGTCGAAAAATAACGCTCTTTCATGGCGAACCCACCTCGATTTTATCCACATCCTGAACCCATTCGTCACGCGTATCCAGCATTTCAAGCTGTTTCGAAACGAGCTTTAATGTACCGCGGTTGGATAAATCAAACATGACCATATTGTCTCTCAGGTCGACCTGCGCCCAGGTGAGCTGCGCCGATTTACCCCGGCTGGCGCTGGAAACGACGATTGGCGTATCCGCCTTGAGCTGCCCGGAGGGAACGAACAATAAAATGACGTCCCGCAGCAGCCAGCCATCTTGCAGCTTGCCTTCCACCGGCTCGCTGAAGCTGACCATTTCCAGGGGCGCCAGGGTTTCCGGCGTAAAACCGGCTGCCAACTTGCCATTCAAATAAAGAGGGATGCTGCCAGGTGACAAAGTCACCTCGGCGGTCGAGGCGGATACCGGGGAGAGCCGGCGCAGATAATCCACCTCCAGGACCGTGGCAACGAACAGGATCAAAAACAATATTCCGATTAGCACGCGCTTACTCTGGCTCATCTTATCTCCAATACAACCCGACGATCAACCCGATCATCGCAATCAAAAACAGCCAATCCCGAGGCGCCATTTTGAGCTGCTGGTATGGGCGCCGGACGGGGGAATTGAAACCACGCGCATAAGCCGCTTCGGTGATCGACCAGGCCCGCCGGGTGGTCAGCAGGATTGCCGGCACGCTCAGCGCGACCAGACTGCGGACCTGGTCCACGGCCTTGCGAACGCCTGACATCTCCGGCAGTGCGCCGCGGGCGCGCTGCGCCTCCAGGATCGCTCGCCATTCACCATCTAAAAGCCCCAGGCTTTGGAAAGCCAGGCTCAGGCTGAATGCGTAACGATACGGGACGTGCAATTTTTCAAGGGACAGGCTGAACTCAGTGGATTTGGTGGTGGTGAAAAACAAGGTGAACGCCCCGGCCAGCAAGATCAGGCGCAGGCTGATGACCAGCGCCAGGTCCAACCCGACCAGCCAGGTATCCAGGACAAAAAGTATGATCAAGACCCACTTAATGCGCCACACCTGTCGGGCGGCATACGGGAGCAAGCGGCCCCAGGCGAACAAAAGGGCATACAGCGCCAGGAACACCAGCAGCCTGTCCAGAGGCAGCATCACTGCCACAGATGCGCCCAGGCTCAGGGCCAGCTTGGTGCGCGGGTCAAATCGTCGCAAGGGCGAGTTTGCGACCAGCGCCTGGAAATGCGGCGTGCGGTTCCTGCTCCGGTTCAACCGGCCACCTCGACCCAGGCGGGTAATCTCAACCCCAGGCGGTCCCAGGGCTCCCGGTAAGCCAGGATTTCAGCGCTCGGCCCTTGAGCGACAAATCCATCCGGGCCCAGCAAAAACAACTGGTCGGCCATCCTTGCCAGCTCCAGGTCGTGGGTCGCCAGGATGACCAGGAACCCGGCCCTGGCGTAGGCTCTCAGCAAATGCACCAACGTTCGCTTATGGTCCGCATCCTGGCCCAAGGAGGGTTCGTCGAGCAATATCCCGTGCTTCGGCTGGCGCACCAGCACCGTCGCCAGGGCCAGGCGCCTTTTCTCGCCCTCTGAAAGCAGCAGCGGCGGCGTCGATTCATATCTTCGCAAGCCTGTTGCGTCCAACAACCAACCGTAATAATCCAAATTTGGATTAGCCAGTCCGAATAATATTTCCGTCCGCACGCTGGCGTTAAAAAGCTGCAAATCGGGATTTTGAAAAACCATGCCGAGATCCGGAGACTCGCTCCCACTACCGGCCTCGACGGTGATCCCACCCCGGCAGCTTTGCAGCCCAGCCAGAGCGCGCAGCAGCGTGGTTTTGCCGACCCCGTTGCGCCCAACGATGGCTAAAATCTGTCCGCCGCGGGCGCTGAATTCCAGGCCGGAAAGCACCTCTCTTCCGCTGCGGGACACGCTCAGGTCACGTACTTGTAGGCGAAAATCTGTTCTTGCAGCCACAGGCCAGGCAAACGGAGCCGGGCTTGATTCAGCCACGGCCTGGGGCTGCCTCAGCTCCAGGTCATCTACGGACAAACCGCCATGCACGACCTCCCGGCGATGTTCACACAGAATAATCGCTACGCCGGACGCCTGCGACTGGTTGAGCTGCGCCAGAAAATCAAAAGCCGCCGTAGAGTCGAGCATCGACAAAGGTTCGTCCAGGACCAAAAGCGCCGGGCGCCGGGCGATGATCGAGGCCAGCGCCAGCTTTTGTTGTTCGCCCCCGGAAAGGGTTTGAGGCGGGCGCTGGCGCAGCTCCTGAAGGCTGAAGCGCTCCAGGGCTTCTTCCAGTCGTTCCGAGACCGCCCGGCGTTCCAGGCCCAGGTTTTCCAATCCAAAAATAATCTCTTCTTCGACGGTGGGCGCCAGCATCTGGGCAGCCGGGTTTTGGAAAACCAGGCCGGCCTGGCTGGACAACTGCCACAGGGGGGTCCGGTCGGTGCGCTGGCCGTTCACCCAGACGTAGCCCTGGAGTTTGCCCTGGTACAGGTGCGGAATCAGCCCGGTCAGGCAGCGGGCCAGGGTGCTCTTCCCGCAGCCGGATGGCCCGCAGATCAGCAAGCTTCGACCCGGCTCGAGCGCGAAAGAAACCGGCCACGATCCGCGACCGTCCTGGGGGTAGCGAAAGGCAACTTCTTCAGCTTTAACGGTCAGCATCCTGCGCGCTCGAAGCAACCCGGCGGACCGGTGAGATCAGTTCAACTTGACCGGCTGCCAGTGATCTTCTTCCCAGGTTACATAGGCGACCGGTTGTCCGCCGCGCCGGGCCGGCCTGAGCTTATCGGTCAACACCATGCCCTGCTGCACGGGCTCGCCTTCCATCGTTTGCACTCTGGCGATGCCGGCCATGAGCAGCGCCTCGACGCTCTGCAGCCCGCTGAGCTCGCGAATGCGACCCACGTGGACGTACCGGCCGTCTTCCCCGCAGGCCGCCAGCCCTATGGCAGCCAGGGCGCCGATGATTCCGCCTTGAGTGCCGCCAAGGCCTTCCAACATCACTCCGTGGCTGGCCGCCAGGCTGCGCGCCTCTTCCTGAGAGACCACCTGGCGCTGCGCCCGCAAACCGAATTCTGTTAAAGCCTGGGGGACGTTTGCCGCCACACACAAGCCCGGGTCGCTGCCCGGCTGGAAATCGGCGAGCATAAGCGCCCGGACGCGCTCGAATAGGAGCTGGATATCCCTTTCCGCGGAGGCTTCCAGGGCGATCGCCGCGCTGCTGTTGTTCTTGGTGTACGGGATTTGGTCATCCACCAGCAGTTGGTGGCGAGTCACGCCCAGCACGGGGAAGTCCCGTTCCAGCTCTGCCGCGATCTGGCGGGCCAGGCGGCCCGTCCCGCGCGATTCTAAATTATCCGTATCGTCCATACCGATATAAATCATACTATTTTGACTCCCGCTTCCAAAATTGAGGAGAATTGGGGCATCTTTCACTTTTTGTAAATTCTCGTCCCGGGGTTCTCGCCGTGCAATGCCCGGGTCAGGTTCCCTGGAACACGCCCGTTGATGATCAGCACTTCGTGGATGCTGCGCGCTCGGGAAAGCTCCTCGAGCATCGCCCGCTCGACTGGAAGGTCCTGCAGGTCCCGCTGGCGCAGCTCGTCGACTTCGATTTCGGGAATAAAAGCGGCCTGCGCATCCTTCTTCGGGTCCGCGCTGAACAGGCCGCGCTCATCTTTGACCAGGATGCAGCGTTTCGCTCCAACCACTTCTGCAGTCAGAAAAGCGCCGACATCCGTGCGGTGCGGCGGGATGCGGCCCCTCTCGGCCGGCTCTTCCCACAGGCCATAGGGTGGCATGGCATGCATCACCGGGATCACACCCAGGGCCAGGTAGGAAGGCATCTTGACCAGGTCGTCGTGGCTGATCTTGACCCCACCGTAAGGGGCCAGCAAAAGCGAGACCATCAGCGCGTTTTGTTCGCTGATGCTGGCGCCCAGCTTCGCCAGCACGCCGGTGGGCATCCCCAGGTCCAGAGCGATGGCGTAGGCATGCCGGCTGCGCGTGCCGCCGCCGGTCATCACCAAAAGCTGCTGGTTGGGACGGGCTGCAGCGATCTCTTCAATGAGCGGCATGAGGGTTTTCCGGCCGCGATCGATGATACTCTGGCCCCCCAATTTGACAACGTTCAGCTCCGGAAGCGGGCGGAAGACCTGCTCAATTTCCGTCCTTTCCAAAAGATCCTTGTCCATCAGCGATTCCGCCATCAGCGGCGTATCGATATGCAATCGTCCGCTTTCGTCTTTAACTAAGCCCATGAAGTTCTCCTGAAACGCTTAACTGGTGTATCTCGATAATTGGGGGGAACCGCCTCAATTATTCGAGAAGTACCGCCGAATTTTTCACCCGAAAGCTGGGGTTTGCAAGCCTGGCAGGCACAGACCCACCGGACATGCAGACCCATTTTATCACTTCAAGAGAAGTCGACAGCTTCCGGACAGATCACTTCACCTGGATCTCCACGAGACCTTTCACCTGCAGGCCGCTATCGAAGCCGGGCAGTACGGCGCTGAACCCGCCTTTACTGCGAAATGAGAGAATGCAATCAGTGCAGGCTTGCACATCCGCCAAAGGCGCTTCGGCGGTGTAGCCGTCGTCCCCGACGAAAACCAGGCTGCTGGCGCCGGCTTTGATCCCGGCTGCATCCAACAGGGACGTGAGCGGCACGCCGGTGTAGGTGCTGGCCTCGCCCTGGTTGTTTTTCGACTGCACGTCGATGGTATCCATGGCGCGAATGTCCGCTTCGGCCCAACCCACTTCCTGATCCACCAGGCCGGTGATCTTAAAAGCCGCATCCGCCGGTATGCCGGCTGAGGGTTGAGCGCCGCTCCCGTTCTTTTCGCGCCAGGAGGTTGCGTCGGGGGTGAATAACGGCGCGCCGAATTGATCCACGCCAAATTGCGAGATCTTCTCCTGCACCGGCAGCGAGACCAGCCAATCGATGAAAGTGGTGGCCAGGTCGGCGTGGATATCCGGGTTCTTGGCGGGGTCGACGGCGATTACCCCATACGGGTTGAACAAGATAGGGTCGCCCTCCACCAGGATCTTCAAATCCAGGCCTTGCAGGGTGCGCGCCAGGTACGTGGCCCGGTCGCTGAGGGTATAAGCCTGCTGCTCGCTGGCCATGGTCAAAACCGCGCCCATGCCCTGTCCAGCGGAAATGTACCAATCCCCGGCCGGCTCGATCCCGGCTGCTTTCCAGATCGCAATTTCCTTGGTGTTCGTCCCGGAATTATCCCCACGCGATACAAACGGCGATTGGGAATCGGCGATTTGCTTGAAAGCCGCAGCCGCATCGGCCATCCCGGCGATGCCAGCCGGGTCCTGCTCCGGGCCGACCAGGACGAAATCGTTGTACATCACGTCTTCCCGGCGAACGCCATTCCCGGCAGCCATGAATGCGTCTTCCTGGGCGCGGGCGTGGACGAGCAGCACATCCGCGTTGCCATCTTCGCCGAGCTTGATCGCCTGGCCGGTGCCGACCGCGATCACGTCGATCTTGACGTTGAATTCTTTTTCAAAGTCCGGCAAGAGATAATCCAACAGCCCGGAATCCTGCGTGCTGGTGGTGGTCGCCAGGATGAGATGCTGGGCCTGCGCCGCGGGGCCGGCGGTTCCGTGGCTTGCGCCGGGGTCTCGCTCGGTTGAGGCGGTTGGGTGGGTTGCGCCGCTTCGGCCGGCGGCGCCGCCTGGGTAGGTTGGGCGGCCTGCGTAGGCAGGGGCGGTGCGCTCGTGGCAGTGGGCTGAACCGCTCCGGCGCAGCCCGCCAGAAGCACGGAAACCATGATGAGAACGCTTAGAAAGGGGGGTTTTTTCTTCGACATCGGGTTTCTTCTCTCCTTAGTATAGGATTTTAAGGTTTAATACACCATGTCGCCGCGCACAAACGCAGCCGTGCGTTTGTCCTGGGGCGAATTGAAAAACGATTGCACATCGTTCACCTCGACCACCTGCCCATCCAACATCAAGATCACCCGCTGGGCCAATCGCTTTGCCTGGAAAACGTTGTGAGTCACCAGCACCAAAGTCGTGTTCTGCGCTTGATTCAGCTCGCGCACGATGGCTTCGATTAACCCGACGTTATACGGGTCCAGGTTCGCGGTGGGCTCATCCAGCAGCAGGACATCCGGCTGGATCACCATGGCGCGCGCCAGGGCCACGCGCTGCGCTTCGCCGCCCGAAAGGGTGCGGGCCGCCTGCCCGGCCAGTCCGGACAGCCCAACCCGCTCCAGGACGGCTTCAACCCTTTTCTTTGAATTGCGGTTGCCGCGCAAGCGCAGTCCGTAATTCACGTTCGACCAAACGGAGCGCTTCAGCAAGATCGGGCTTTGAAACACCGTGGTGACCCGCCGGCGCAGCGCCAGGGGCAGGGGATGCAGCGAGTCGAAGCGCTCGCCCTGGAAGTGGATCGCCCCTTCACTGGGCTGTTCCAGGAAATTGAGCAGGCGCAGCAGGGTGCTTTTCCCTGCCCCGCTCGGCCCGACCAGCGCCAACACTTCCCCGGGGTAGATTTCCAGGGAACCGATTTGCAGGACGCAGCGTTCGCCGTAGCGTTTGATCACGTGCTCCAGGCGGTAGACCGGATCGCTCATTCTTCCAGGGCTCCCCCTTGCAGGCGCAGCACGACCGTATTCGTCAAGAAGGAGATCCCCAAAAGCACCGCTCCAAGCGCCAGGGCCAGGTCAAAATCGCCCTGGCGGGTTTCCAGGACGATGGCTGTGGTGAGCACGCGCGTGCTGTGCTCGATATTGCCGCCTACCAGCATCACCGCTCCCACTTCAGAAATAATGCTGCCAAAGCCGGCCACGACCGAAACGATCACGCCCAGGCGGGCCTCCACGAGCACAGCCCAAGCCGTCTGCCAGGTGGTCGCCCCCAGGGCGCGCACCTGCTGGCGCAGCTTGGGATCCACACTCATCACCGCCGCCATGGTGAAACCGGCCACGAGCGGAAACGAGATGATGGTCTGAGCCAGAACCATGGCCCCCGGCGTGAACAAATCCGGCACCCAGGACAGGCTCAAGCGCCCTAACGGCCCGCTGCGCGAGAGCAGCAAGTAAACGAACAAGCCGATCACAACCGGCGGGAAACCCATGCCGGTGTAGAGCAGGGCGATCACCAGCCGCCGGCCGATGAAGCGGCTCAATCCCATCAACACGCCGACCGGGATGCCGATTAACGTGCTGAAAACCAGGGCGGTGCCCGATACGCGCAAGGACAACAGGACGATCTCTTTCAGGGCATCCAGCATTTTCTCGAACCTAACCCGTCTTTAGTGAGGATGTTATCCGACCCATGTAACCCTGCCGGTCTCTGCGGTGTCATAACCGCCCAGGGCCTGAACCGTTTCCTGGAAATGTTCCGAGCGGATCACCCGGACGATCGATTGGGCCTGGGGCAGAGTCCAGACTGCCTCGGGGATGACCAGGTCATAGCGCTCCCTGGCGAGCGAGATGAAATCCAGATTGAAGCTGGCCGCTGCCCCAAAGACGCCCAGGCCGACATTGGCCTCCCCCATGGCGACCGCGTTCGCTACGCCCAGGTGGGTCGTTTCCTCGCGCTCGTAACCGGGGATGTCGGCCGGTTTCAGGCCCAGGTTGTGGAGATGGGCGTCCAACCAGACCCGGCTGCCCGAGCCCGGCTGGCGGTTGATGAAACGCGCCTTCGGCGAGGCAAGGTCGGCCAGCCCTTCGACCTGGTTGGGATTCTTGCGCGGCAAGATCAGCCCCAACTGGCGATGGGCGATCGTCAGCAGGGCCACCCGCCAGCCCGGCAGGACGCGCTTGATGAATGGGACGTTATAGGTATCGGTCGATTCATCCCATAAATGCGCGCCGGCCAAATCCGCCTCGTTTCGGGAGAGGGCGATCAAGCCGCCCAGGCTGCCGGAATAACGGATCTCGAGCAAGGAATGGGCCGAATTCTCGCCCAACAAGCGCGGCAGCAGTTCTACCGCCAGGTCGTGGCTGCCGACAAAGCGCAGAGGCCCTTCTTTACGCAAGGGCTGGGCCAGCTCGGGCAGGTCGGTCACCCGTAAATCCCGCCAGCGGGCAATTGCAACCGATAGGGCGGTTTCGATCTCGACCGGGCTGTGACCGGCTTGCAAGGCTTCCAACAAAAACAGCTCGGCGCGGTTGATCAGAGCGGCCCAATTGATCTTGGAGTTCTGGGATTGGATCATGCTGGGCGCGACCAGGGTCCCCTTGCCGCGCTGGCCAACCAGGAGCCCCTCCTGTGTCAGGGTCTGGTAGGCGTGGTTGACCGTCCCGGGCGTGCAGTCCCATTTCGTCGCCATCTCGCGCACGGAGGGCAGCTTATCGCCAACCTCCAATTCGCCGGAGATGATGCGCCTGCGAATGGTCTCTGCGATTTGAAGATAGAGAAAAGGGTTTACGTTATCCATAATTTAGAAAACGTTGGGCGCCTATGGTGCATCAAGCACTACGATGAAAAGAGATTCATCAAAATAGGATGTATTGATTGTACCGATACAACTATATCAGTACTAAAAAGAACTGTCCAGGGGGAAATGAAAGTGAAATAAAGACCTAATCGGTCCGGAATTTGGTAAAATCCCGTCCAGGATTTGCAAATAGAGGAGAGCTTGATCCGATGGAGACGAAAACACAGATACAGGAAGAAAACCTGGATCCCCAGGACTGGCAGTCGCTGCGCAGCCTTGGGCACCAGATGCTGGATGACATGCTGGACTACCTGGAGAACGTGCGTGAGCGCCCGGTCTGGCAGCCCATGCCGGAAACCGTGCGGGAACTCTTTAAACAACCCCTGCCGCTGGAACCCGAGGGCGCCGAGCAGGCCTACCGCCAATTCCAGGAGACCGTCCTGCCCTATTCCATGGGGAACACCCACCCGCGCTTCTGGGGCTGGGTGATGGGCAATGGGACCGTTCTGGGAGTGCTGGCGGATATGCTGGCGGCCGGGCTAAACCCGAACATGGGCGGCGGCGATCACGCCCCAGTGCAGGTCGAGCAGCAGGTCATCGACTGGTGCAAGCAAATGTTCGCCTTCCCGGCCGAGGCCAGCGGGCTGCTGGTAAGCGGCGGCTCGATGGCCAACCTGGTCGGCCTGGCAGTGGCGCGCTACGCCCGGGCGGAAATCGATATCCGCCAGCAGGGGGTTGCAGCCGCGCCGCGCCGGATGACGCTCTACGGCTCAAAGGAAATGCACAGCTCGCTGCAGAAAGCGGTCGAGCTGCTGGGGCTCGGGAACGAGGCCCTGCGGCGCATCCCGGTCAATGAGCGTTTCGAGATCGACGTGCCCGCCCTGGCGCAGGCCATCGCCAACGACCGGGCGGACGGCTTCCTGCCAATCTGCGTGATCGGCAACGCCGGCACGGTCAACACGGGCGCCATCGACGACCTGGAAGCCCTGGCGGAATTGTGCGTGGCGGAAAACCTGTGGTTTCACGTCGATGGGGCGTTCGGGGCCCTGGCGGCCCTCTCGCCAAATTTAAAGGCCAGGGTGAAAGGCATCCAGCGGGCGGATTCGCTGGCCTTCGACCTGCACAAATGGATGTACCTGCCGTTCGAGGCCGGCTGCGTGCTGGTGCAGGATGCAGAAACCCACCGGCGGGCTTTTTCCCTCACGCCCGACTACCTGGCGCACGGCCAGCGCGGCCTGGCGGGAGGCTCGGTCTGGTTCAGCGATTACGGCATCCAGCTCACGCGCGGCTTCCGCGCCCTCAAAGTCTGGATGTCGCTGAAAGAACACGGGGCGCGCAAGTTCGGACGCCTGATCCAGCAAAACGTCGATCAGGCCATCTACCTGGGGGAGCTGGTCGACGCAGCCCCCGAGCTGGAGCGCCTGGCCCCGGTGACGTTGAACATCGTCTGCTTTCGCTTCACCGTCCCAGGAATGGACGAAGCCGCTCTAAACGCCTTCAACCAGGAGCTGCTCATTCGCCTGCACGAAAGCGGGATCGCCGCGCCTTCCTATACCACTCTGAACGGCCATTATGCGCTGCGAGCGGCCATCACCAACCATCGCAGCCGGCGCGAGGATTTTGATATGCTGGTGGAAGCGGTCATCCGCCTGGGTCGCCAGCTCGCCCAAGAGGCTTGAATTAATGCTGCCAGAGTGCCCAGGGTGCGGACTCGCCGCTCCAGGCAGATGTTCTGCCACATCCACACTGTCGTTCCCAGGGCGATTAAGCCGATGTAATCGCTGGTGCCGGCGGTTTTGGCAAACAGCGCCAGTGCGCTGCCATCCAGCCCGGCCAGGGCGCGCGCCCCGAAAATGTAAACAGCCGGTCAGGTTATTCCGTAAATCAAACCCCGGAGGCGCATGGATACCGGTAAAATCGCCTCCGGGGACTTCGAACACCCGCCCTGAAGCCAGCTTATTGACTTTCAGGTCGCTGCGAGTGGAGTTTCAAAATCAATGATTAGCAATTTTTTTGCGCAGCAGCAGCCAGGCCGTCAGGCATAAACCCATCCCGATCAAAGCCAGCCCGCCTAGCAGGACCAGATTGGGAAGGTTGCCTCGCAAGGCAATCTCGCGCAGCAGCACAACGCCGTAGGTGGTAGGGAGCGCCCAGGAGAGCGCCTGCACCGGCCCCCAAAGCATATCCAGGCTCAACATAAAACCGCTGAAGAAAACGCTGGTCAGCAAAACGATCATTGTGTACTGGATCGCCTGGCTGTCGGTTTGCGAAATCAGCGATATCACGAAGCCAATCCCCAGCGAGGTGAACATCAAGATCCCAATCACCAGGGCATAATTCAGCCAGTTTCCCAGCATGGGTACGCCCAGCACAAAGTGCATGAGCGCGGTCAACGCAGCGGCAATCAGCGTGCCGAACAGCAAGTAACTCAGGTACTTGCCCACCAGCATCTCGCCGGCGGAGAGCGGCGCCACCCGGAACAGCTCCATCGTCCCGAAGTTGCGCTCCTGCACCGTCGAAAGGGCGGCGATCGCCACAGCCAGGTGCTGGATCAGCAAAGCGATCACTGCCGGAGCGTAGAAATCGGTCGGATCCGGTTGCAGCTCAGCAGTGCTGAGCGCTTCGCTGCTGAAAGGCGAGACGATCACGTTTGGATCCACCCGCGTGAAGCGGTCCAACTGGGTCTCCAGATCGCCGAGATTGGTGTCGATCTCATCCACCTGCGCGTTCCACTCGCTCTCCTTCGCGGATGAGATCTCGCTCGCCTGCATTGCCTGGGTTAACTGCTGCACATCACCGACCAGGCTTTTAATTTCGCCATCCTGTTGGCTTGCTTTCCCACCCATCGTCTGTTCGACGCCATTTAACATAGCCAGGCTGGTTCCCGCTACCAGGGAAACCCGACTTAGATTATCGGACATGCGAGACAGGTGTTCACTGGCAGCAGACTTATCCCCGGCGCGGAGGGCTTGTTTCACAGCGGATGCATTAGTCCGGGCTGCCTGCAGGTCGCCTTGCAAATCCCTGGCTTGCGCCTGGCTCTGCGAGATGCTTGTGACCAACACACGCCGGTTGACTTCGTCGATGTAGATCTTGCCAAAATATTCCACATAGCTGACCTGTATGGGGTCGATCTCGCGGTGGAAGAGCTTGAACTCCACCTGCTGCCCGTTCTGGATCGACTCGAGCGCCTTCTCCGGGGCGACTGCCACCAGGTCCACTTCGCCGCGCCGCAATTCTTGCAAGGCCCCCGTCTCGTCATCCGTTATCCCCATAAAAACCAACTGCGGGCCCAGCTCCGGCGCATAGGTCTTTATTTGCTCAATCAACTCGTTGCCTTTTTTGGCGACGAACAGGGTGCGCAAAGCGCGCGGCTCGTTGCGGTATCCAATCCCGAAGATTAGAAGAATGAGAAAAGGTCCCAGCACCAGTGTAAGCAACAAGCGCGGCTGGCGCACGATACTAACGACCTCCTTACGTACGAAAGCCGAGGTACGAATAACCACTTTCCAGAGATCCAGGAATAGCTCACGCATGCTCGATTTCCTTCCCCACAAGCTCGACGAAAACATCGTCGAATGGCGGCATGTATTCCTCAATCGAATCGATTTGCAGGCCCTGGTCCCGAGCCCAATCCAGAAGCGCAGGGATATCGGTATTGGCTTCGCTGACCAATAATCTGGCGCTGTAATCATCCTGCCGCCTGGGGACGTCGAGCACAAAGGGCAGCGCCTTGATCGCCCTCAGAGTGTCGAAATCCAGCGGGACAGCCGTGTGCAGGTCCACCAAATCGCCGCCGAAAGTCCGGTAGCGCAGTTTGGCAGGCGTGTCGACGAGCAGCAGCCGGCCGCGGTCGATCACCCCAACCAGGTCGCAGTAGTTCGCTTCGCTCACATATTGGGTCGTTACAAAAAGCGTTCGTCCATCCGCTTTCAGGTCCCGGAAGTGATCCCAGAATTTACGGCGCAAGACCGGGTCTACCCCGGCAGTGGGCTCATCCAAGAAGATCAATTCTGGGTCGTGGACAAGTGTGGCCGCCAGGTTCAGCCGCCGCTGCATGCCGGCGGACAGGCGCCGCGCCAGCTTGCCGCGCTCCTGGCCTAATTCCACAAAATCCAGGATTTCCGACAGGCGTCCCCTGCGTTTGAAGGGCAGCCCGTAAATAGAGGCGGCGAAATTAAGGTTTTCCCATACGGTCAGATTCGGATACAGGCTGAAAAGCTGCGGCAAGTAGCCGATTTTTTCCCGGTCGAGGCGTGAGAATTGATCCGGCGGCCGGCCGAAAACGAACACCTCTCCGCTGGTTGGCAAGTAATAGCCCGTCAACATGCGGATTGTGGTCGTCTTTCCCGACCCGCTCGGGCCAATGAAACCGAAAATAGTTCCCCGGCGAACGTAGAAAGACACATCCTGTACGGCGTCTGTGCCATTAAATTTTTTGCTGATATTTTTGGTCTCAATGATATTCTCTTTTTCTTCCACAATTCCTCTCTAATTTTGAATGTTACAAGCTTGCGGGTTGATCGTTAGACAATAAAGATCTTTTTGCGTGTACAGCAGAATGCAAAGGATTTACACGAACAATTAAATAATATGCCAAAGCTGGATATCTTTACAATCAGGAATTTTCCTAAGTGCGACTAGGGATATCCCTTACCGGACTATAGAGAACATCCCCATTGAATAACACTCATTTTGCCCCTATTATTAGGATGTAAGACCAATGGGGAAAAAATTCAATCTACGGTCCCAACCCAGTTACGTTTGAGCGGGATCGAGAAATTTATGAATAAGGAGGTACAAAATGTTAGGGTTATCGATTACCTTACTGATCATCGCCCTGATCGCCGGGGTGCTCGGTTTTACCGGGATTGCCGGCGCAGCGATAGGGATCGCCAAGATCGTGTTCATCATCTTCCTGGTGCTTTTCTTCCTGTCCCTGCTGTTCGGGCGACGTCGAGTTGTGTAACTTAATCATTCGGAATCAAAGGGGACAGGCTGGAACCAGCCTGTCCCCAGCATAGAGGAGGAGTGTAATGTTTTTGATTGAGATTTCAACCCTTATCAGTCTCGCTATTATGGCCAGCGCAATTGTTGAGCGCATGGTCACGTCCTCAAAGAAAGATAGTGAGGGCGTACTCCAGCTGGTGCCTGTTCGATCCAGGAGATCGTAATGATTGAAAAGGATTCACCACGGACGGTGGACCGCCAGGAGCAGGTCAGGGTCCAACATTACGGTGATCTGGAACACCAGACCCAGGTCGTCGAGGATCTGGACGCCGAGCGCCGTATGGAAGTCGGCCGGGTGGCCCAGCTTATAACCCTGTTATTTGGGATTCTGGAAGCCCTGATCGGGCTGCGAGTGGCGCTCAAGCTGATCGCCGCCAACCCGGCCAACCCCTTCGCCAACCTGGTGTACACCTTCTCGGACCCGTTCTTGTGGCCTTTCCAGGGTCTCACAGCGACGCCTTCGGCGCAGGGTATGGTGCTCGAAATCTCGTCGATCATCGCCATATTCGTTTATGCCCTGATTGGCTGGATCCTGGTCCGGTTGGTCTGGCTGCTCTTCTACCGGCCGTCCGCCCGCTCTGTGCGCACGGTCGAGCACGAACACGACCACCTCGGCGAGTAGATCGTTTAGATTGAATTGCCCTGCGAGAACCGGGATTCCCAATCTAAATTATGTCCAACCAACCGGCTACCCTTCCAAGCTGGTCCGCCCGCCAGGTGGTCCTGGCGACCCTGTTCGTCGTCGCAGTCGGGCTGGGGTTTTGGCTGCTGTTCCGCTACCGCATGGTGGTCGTGATCCTGTTCATCGCGGTGGTTTTGGGCACCGCTTTGCACCCCATGGTGGACTGGTTCGTCCGGCGCGGCCTCTCCAGGGGGTATGGACTTGCCGCGGTTTACGCCATCCTGCTCCTGGGGTTAGCCGCCATCCTGTTGATCGCAGTGCCTGTACTGGCGAACCAGACGCTCAAGCTGGCAGTCTCGCTCCCCAAAATATACCTGAATATGCGGACGGGCATGATCGAATCCCCTAGCTTATTCCTGCGAAATATCGGGCTGAACCTGCCCGGGAATTTGCGCCTGTGGATGCGGCCGGCCCCGGTCGAAAGCGAACCCCTGGATGCGGTGACCCGCGTTATTGGTCTCTCCGGCACGATCCTGTACGGCGTTCTGGCGGGGGTGGCCGTGTTTCTGCTCACTTCCTTCTGGATCATGGAAAGCGAGCGCACGATGCGCGGCTTGCTGATCCTCATCCCGCCCCGAACCCGCCAGCCGGCGCGCGAGCTGATCGAGGCAATCGAAAACCGGGTTGGGGCTTACATTCGCGGCGTGTTGATCCTTTGCAGTGCAATTGGATTGCTGGCTCTAATTGCCTACCTGATCCTTGGCCTGCCAAACGCCCTGGCCCTGGCGCTGATCGCGGGCGTGTTCGAAGCGGTTCCCGTCGTGGGCCCAGCCTTAGGGGCGGTGCCGGCGCTCCTGGTTGCTTTCTCGCTCAAACCTTCTTTGGTAGTATGGGTATTGGTGGCAGCCGCCGTCACCCAGGGATTGGAGAATTACCTTCTTGCGCCAAGGGTTATGAAGACCTCGGTGGGCGTCAACCCGATTCTCGCGCTGCTGGCTATGGCGACACTCGCTTCGCTCCTGGGACCTGCTGGCGCTTTGTTAGCGATCCCATTCGCTGCGGTCTTCCAACTGCTCCTGGATCAATTCGTTTTCTCCAGGGCTCAAAATGGCTTGCCAGCGCCAGCCGGAAGAGATTTAAACAGCGCGCTGCGCTATGAAGTCCAGGATTTGATCCTGGACGTACGCAAACAACTGCGCAAAAAAGGGGCGCGCTCGAACGATACAACGGACCAGATTGAAGATGCCATCGAAACGCTCGCAGTCCAGCTCGACCTGCTTTTAGATCAGGATTGCCGGGAGAAAAGCTCGTGATTCGCGTCGCCGGCTATGCAACCCTGGTTCTGCTTACCTTGACAGTCCTGGTTTTGCTCTGGCAGTTCAGTGTGGCGGTCGTTCTGTTCCTGCTCTCGCTGGCTGTCGCGGCGGCTTTCCGCCCGTTGATCGATGCGCTCAGCCGAGGCGGTCTGCGCCGGGAATTTTCCCTGGCAATTTCTTTCGGACTGGTATTTGCCATCCTGGCAGCGCTGTTCGTGGCAGCCAGCGGGCCTCTGATCGCCGATCTCCAGCAAGCCACGGACGACCTGTTAATGAATTACGAGCGGATCAAGAAAGTTTGGCAGCAAGACCAGGATCCCCTGCTGAGCAACCTGTCCGACCAACTGCCTGCTACGCAGGATTTATATGATGCGCTCACCGGCGATGGATCCAGCCAGGCCATCCAGGCGATCTTCGGCGCGGCGGAAGGGACGTTTGCCTTCCTGGCCCGCCTGGCGATTGTGCTCGCTCTCAGCCTGTACTGGAGCGCGGACCAGGTACGATTCGAGCGGCTGTGGTTGTCCTTACTGCCGGTGGAAGGCCGGGCCCGCGCCCGCGCCATGTGGCATGATATTGAATCCGGCGTTGGAGCGTCTCTGCGCCGGGAGGCTACACTCAGCATATTGGGCGGCGTGTGCTTGTGGCTGGGGTACCTGGCGCTGGGGATCCGGTACGCCACACTGCTGGCCCTGATCGGCGCGCTGGCCCGGATGATCCCCTGGTTGGGGTCCGTCCTGGTGGTGGTATTCCCCCTGATCGCCGGATCCAAGTTCGGGTTGGGGGCCGGCCTGGCGGCCGCCGCCTACACCTTGCTGGCGCTCACACTGCTCGAAACAACTCTTGGAACGAAACTGTTCGCCCGCCAACGGACCAGCTCGCTGCTCCTGGTGATCGTGGTCATCGTGCTGGCCGACTCTTACGGCCTGCTGGGCGCGATCCTGGCCCCGATCCTGGTGGTCGCCATCCAGACTCTTTTTTACCATCTCTTGCCGCGCTATGCTACGGCTACGAACGGAACCCAGGCCAGTACACTGGCGGATTTGCAAGAGAAAATGGATAGGATCAATCAGTTGGCGGCTGCACTGGAGGGCCCGCACGCCTCCGAATCCGCCAACCTGGCGGCCCGCCTGGAACAATTGCTGGAGAAAAGCCTGCCGCCGGAAGGGGAGTTTGAGAGGGAGCCCTCACCCTGACCCTCTCCCTTGACCCTCACCCCTGCCCTCTCCCGCGAGCGGGAGAGGGAGGTGGCTATCGAGCGCGGCTCTCTTACTCGCCCTTGAATAAAATCGGCTTACCCCAGCCCTTGGCCGCGGGCGCGGCGGATCGCCTGAGCCCGGTCGGCAACCTGCAGTTTGGAAAAAATGCTGGTTATATGATTGCGCACTGTCCTGGGGCTGATGAACAGCTTCTGGGAAATCTCCGAATTGTTGTAGCTGGCTGCAATCAGTTCCAGCACTTCCCGTTCCCGTTCCGATAGCTCTGAGAGATCGGCATCCCTGGCAGCCGGTTGATTTTCATCGGTAATCCTGGCGCCATTTGAGTCAACGCTGGCTGCGCTCATTTCCTGGAAAAAACGCGCCATCCTCATCGCAATCGCCGGGCCAAACAGAGCCTGGCCTTCGGCTACCGCCCGGATCACTTTCAGCATCTCTAAAGGGTTGGCGCCCTTAAGCACATATCCCCTGGCCCCTGCCCGCATGGCCGCAAATACGGATGCGTCGTCCTCCAACATGGTGACCATGATCACGCCAACCTGGGGGTCTAAAGACAGGAGCGTGCGAGTTACCTCGATCCCACTGCCTCCAGGCATATGAATATCCATTAAGACGACTTGTGGATGGAGCAATTGAACTTGCTGAACGGCGCTGTCGCTTTCGCCGGCTTCGCCGACCACTTCAATATCCGGCGTGGTAGACAGCAACGCCTTAACTCCCTCCCGAAAAAGGGGATGGTCATCGACAATCAGTAAGCGAATGGTGGGATCCAACATTACTTCCATTCTATCAGAGGCAGCCAGGCAGTGATTAGCGTGCCAGACGGGCTCGCGGGTTGAATTTCCAGCCGCCCGCCTAATTCTTCGGCGCGCTCCCTCATGGAGCGCATGCCGACGCCAGCCCGGTATTGATCGGGGATGCCGGCCCCGTCATCGCTGATTTGAACCAGCAAGGTTGCCTTATTTTCGCTATTTTGCTGATCGCAACGGAAACGGATGGTGCAATTGCGGGCCTGGGAATGACGGGCTGCATTGGTCAGGGCTTCCAGGGCAATCCGGTAAGCGTTGACCTCCACTGCGGCGGGCAGCTTAGGCAAGCCCGCCTCAGGTGCAAGGACCTCAATCGCCAGGCCGCTGGCGGTCAGGTCGTCTTGCCCGCCCCGTCGAATGAGATCACGCACGGCCTCGACCAGGCCTAACTCATCCAGCGCCGGTGGGCGCAGCCCATAGACCAGCCGGCGCACTTCGGTTACCGTGGTCTCGTTTTGGTGAATGACGTCATCCACGAGTGTCTCGGCGCCTTCCGGGTTCTTCCGCACCAACTGCCGCACCGCAGCCATCTTGAGCGTCTGGCTGGCGAGAATCGGCCCCAATCCGTCATGGAGATCGCGCCGTAACCGCCGGCGTTCTTCCTCGCGAGCTGCCACAATCTCAGCCCGCGAGCGAATCAAATCGGCGTTCAGGCGCACAGCATGGGCGGCTGCGCCGGCCTGGCGGGCAATATTCTCGAGCAAGCGCCGGTCGACCTTCGAAAATATCTCGCCGCGCGCCCGGGGAGTCACTCGGATTGAACCGATTGTCGCTGCCTGGTAAATCAATGGAAAGGTCACGAAATCTTGTTGGGGCTGGCCATAAACTGCAGCGGCGCGCTCTTCTCCATTCTCACGGATCAGAATGGCCGCGTAGGGGATCTTCAACGCCTGTCCGACGGTAGCGGCGATGGCAGGAAGCACTTGCTCAGGGGTCGGGGATTGTTCCAGTGTGTTCGACAAGCGCGTCAGCACTGCGTAGGGATCGTCCCGCTCGCCATACATCAGCCGGTTAACCAACCGCTGCAGCCGCAAGCGCAAGGGCTCAAATAAGATCGCCACCAACCCGGTCGCCAGGAAGAACACCAGCGGGTCGGCCACCCCTCGTACCAGTAAGCCCAAACCGGCTACGGCTGCCAGGTAACCGCCCATCGTCAGCAGGGTCAACGAGCCATAAACCAGGATACGATTGATGACCAGATCAATGTCCCACAGGCGGAAACGCAGTACCGAGATGCCGATGCAAACCGCGAACAAAAATTGAGCCGCGTACCAGCCCGGCTCCAGGACTAGCTCGAAGGTCAACTGCAGGCGAGGCGTCCAGCTCATCCCGGACAGCATAATCCGTCTGGTAGATGAGGTAATGGGTAAAGTAAAAGACTCCTAAAACGATCATTCCAGTCACGATCCATTTGATCTGCTGTTTTTGCACGGCATCCGCATGCCTGCGGTAGCGGTAGGCCAGCGCAACCAGCCCGACCACCAACAGGATGCGATTCGGCAGAGGGCCCCACTGGCCGGGCAAGTTATCCAGGTTGAAGGGCGTATTCGTCAAGATATCCCGTGAAACACTGAGCAAGATGGCGGCCGCGGCAAACCAGCGTGTCCATTTGGGGACAAAGCGCCCGTCAGGGAACGCATAGAGCATGATCACGCTGCAATCCAGGATGAAGTTCAAAAACATTACCACGGCAGCCGACCAGGGATAAGTCTCAGATAGTGGAATCCAGTTGGGCTGGATCCAGCGACCGGCTGCACCAATGACCGCCAGAATAATGGCGAACAACACAGCCATCAAGCGGTCGCCGCGCCGCCGTACGATCAGGGCGCTCAGGAGAAAGTAGGGGATTCCGGAAAGCAGACGCAACCCGGCGAACAAGCCGCCATAGAATGGCAGCGACATCCCGAGCTGGCGAATGGCCTCCTGATATATGCCTAAAGTCGTGAGGTCCTCCGGCCTGGTGGTTGGGAAGAATCGGGCAATACTGGCAATTGGCGTGCTGTCCCAGCGGTACCAGGTATAAATCGCCAGCGCAAAGACCGCCAGGCTGAGCAGCCAGACCACAGCCCAGGTTCCGGTCCCTGCCTTGCGCCACAAGCCCGTCAGGTGCGGTCCATGCACCCGCTCCAACTGTACCTGCGGCATCCGAAGGTGAAAGCTCGATCGTGGACATGAGAAACTCCTTACCTGCCAAAAGGCGGTGTTGCAACCGGTTGTAGAACTGGCTGAAGCCGGGCATTGTTCGGAACAGGTGTTTCACGCTTCAGTGGAGCCGGAGAGGGCTGGGTGTGCAACGGTTCGGGCACAGGGATTATCTGGAGGATGGGCTGATTGACAGAGATGCCAGGCTTGACTTCAACCGGGCTGCCAGAAGTCACAGAAAACGGCTGAAATTTGGGTGTGATCTGATGGACGATGAGGAACAAAGCACCCATAACCCCAAGAAAGACCATTAGAAATAAGGGGATGCGGTTCGCTCGATCAGGGACTGGATAATGCAGGTTCATCGTTTTTTCCTTTCGAATTGTTATTGTCTTACCCACACTTTACTGCAAATCCAGTCCCAGGCGCATGAGAGCAAAGTCCCATTCGTGTCCTATTTTTATCATAATTGTATATTTCTTGTTGAGACAATAAGCTGGGCTAATGTTGAGCAAGTCCAGCCGCTTCCAGCAGAAATGGTCGAGTCGAAGTTCGTAGGCTGCGTTTGAAACACAGCATCTTAGCATCGTCGGTCAGGATTTGACGGCCACGATATCGCTTGGAACCAAATAGATAATTTACTTTAGCCGACTTTAGTGTGGCTGATGCGGTATGTGATCTTCCATTCCTTGTAAACCTTTTGGCGCTCGCGTTCCCAAAAAATTTGCTCGTCTTCCCCCTCTTTCAAGTAACCCAAATCCTTAGCCCAGGTAATAAATCCGGGATTCGGTTTCCCGCTTATACCGACGGCAATGGCGCTTAACATCGGGCGGCCTTGATTCTTTTCATTAGCGGAAATGGCGCCTAGCAGTTTGCCGAGCTGCGATCTCATATAGTTTCCTGCAATGGGCAAGCCAATCGACTGGGCGATTTCCTGATAGGTAGCAAATCCCTGGTGTTGAGCGGCATTGATCAAGATACTATAAACGATAAAATATTCTTTTGACTGCTCGCCTTTCAATTCACTCATCGGAACATCCTTTCTCCTCGCAGAAAATAATCATCGGTTCGTAGATGGTGCGTCGAGACGCACCCTACCCGGGCTTCATTAGCGTTCTGAAAGAACGGAATTAAATTTTAACTCGAGTCGCTTCAGACGCGTCTCCCCTTCTCTCTCATGCATGGGAGAGAAGGGGCCGGGGGATGTGAGGGCATCCCCAAGATTCCAATCCATTTGACAATTCCCGGATTATTTGTGATACTGTGGGGGAAGTACGGATAATCTTCGACCGGGATCGACAGGGGGAGGCTGGCGTGCGGACGAGCGCAGTGCTTGGCTGCGCTCCAAACCGGCGCTGTATCCTTACTCCCGCCTTATTACCGGGCTAACCAACCAGGTGCAACTTGAATTTACCTAGCAAGCGAAGCCTGCCACTGTCCGATGAGATTTCGACGCTCAGCCTGAGCGGCCTGCGCCACCGCTGCGCAGAAGAAAGCGACCGCTTCTTCAAGCGGCTGGGGCATGACCCGCGCTTCTGCTTCGAGCTGTTCCGGCGGGCGATTACCCGGCACGACCAGCAAGCCTGGGAAATTCTTTACGTGCAATACCAACCCCTGGTCGCCAGTTGGGTCGAACGGCACGCCCTTTTCCCTTCTTTCAACGAAGAAACCCAATTCTTCGTCAATTGGGCTTTCGAAAAGATGTGGACGGCGCTGTCGGCGGATAAATTCGCCAGGTTCCCGGACCTGAAAGCCGTGCTGCGCTACTTGCAAATGTGCGTGCACAGCGTCCTGGTCGATTTCATGCGCTCGCACGAGCGCGCCAGCTTCCTGGAAGACGAGCTTCAAGAGCAGCCCGTTCCCGACCCGGACGAGAAGAACCAACCCGAGAACCAGGCGCTCGAGCGCAGCCAGGGGGAAGCGCTCTGGAGCTGGCTGGAAGGCAAGCTGAAAGACGAAAAAGAGCGCTGCATTGTTTACGGCAGCTTCATTTTGGATCTCAAGCCGGGCGAACTGCAGGCCTATTACCGGGATGTCTTCAGCGACGTAAAGGAAATTTACAAGGTAAAGGACAACCTCCTGTCGCGTTTGAAGCGGGATGAAGAATTGAGGCAGTTTTTCAGCGACTTCCAATAACCGCCGGTCGATTTGCACAAAAACCGCCAAATCCTGCGTTTATAAGTCAACAGGAGAAAACTGACATGGCTGAACTCGAATCCAATCTGAAAACAACGCTCTACCGGATTACCTGCCCGGACTCCCTGGAATTGGGCGAATACAACCTGGGCATGATGGACCCAAAGCGGACCGCCGTTATTCAGCGCCACCTGGGCGAATGCCCGCGCTGCACCCAGGAGCTCAGCCTGTTGAAGAGCTACCTGGAAAGCCTGGCGCCCGACCTGGAAACCAGCCTGGTTGAGCGGGTGAAGATTTGGATCGCCCAGTTAATTCCCCAACCCGCCGGCGGGCTCTCCCCGGCTCTTGGCCTGCGCGGCGAGCGCGGGGTAATCCTGCATTACCAGGCCGGGGAGGCCCAGCTCACCCTGGAAGCGCAAGACGGCCCGTTCGGGCGCAAGACTTTGTTCGGCCTGTTACTGGGCCTGGACACTGCCGGCTTCCAGGCCCATCTCTGGCAGGCCGGGGAAAAATTGGCCCAAACCGAGGTGGATGATCTGGGCAACTTTATCCTGGAAGGGATCCAACCCGGCAAGTACGAGCTGATCCTGAGCGGCCCGCAGGCCGAGATCCACGTCCAGGATGTGGTCGTAAATGGCGACACAGCGCCCGAGTCTCCCTGAGGATTCTTCCCGGCGAGACCCTGGCCTGTAAACTAGAAGGGAAATGAGCGCCGAATACCAGGCTTTTATCGACGAGCTGCTCGCCTGCTCGACCCCCGCAGAGATTCAGTCCATTCTGTCAGGCTGGCTCTCCCATGCAAAACCAGGCGAAGTGGACGAACTGGCTGCCGCCCTCAAGCAAAGCGCGGATACCCTGATGCGCGCCGACATCCAGGGCTGCCTGCGGGCGTGCGACCTGATCGACAGCCTGGCGGAATTGGGGAACAGCAAACGGACCGGCGCATTGGCCTTGCTGGCGCGCGGCAACGCCCACGCCATCGGGTTGGGCGAGTTTCGCCAGGGTGTGGACTGCTACAACCGGGCCGCCGCCATCTACGCAGCGGAGGGTCTGCTGGTGAAACAGGCGGAAGCCCAGATCGGAAAAATCTATGCCCTCGCCAACCTGGGTCGTTACGATGAAGCCCTGAGGGATGGGAATTGGGCCCGCAAGGTGCTCAGGGCTCACGGCGAATGGTTCAACCTGGCCCGCCTGAAGGTGAACCTGGCGATCGTGCACGGACGCATGGGACAGGACACCGAAGCGCTGGAGCTGTTCGACCTTGCGAAGCAGTCCTACCAACGCCTGGGCGCCTTGGGAGAAGCGCACTGGCCGCGCGTCGAGCTCAACCGGGCCGTCGTGCTGCGCAATCTCGGGCGGTTCGAGGAATCGATCCAGGCAAGCCAGGCCGCCCTGGAGATGCAGAACCGCCTGGGGATGCGCGTGTCGGCCGCGGTTGCCCGCCAAAGCCTGGGGGTCACCTATTTCGTCATGGGCCGCTTCAACGAGGCCTTGGAAATGCTGGACCAGGCCCGCCAGGTCTTTTTGGAAGATGGGCGCCCGCGGCATGCCATGCTGGTCGAGCTGTTTACCAGCGACTGCCTGCTGCAGCTTCGCCGCTTCAGCGACGTGCTCGAAAAGAGCCATCGCATGCGCACCTTGTTTGGCGAGATCGGCAACCGGTATGAAGTCGGCGAGGCGATCTTGAACGAGGCCAGCGCTTATACCGGCCTGGAACGCTTTTTAGAAGCCCAATCTTCGCTCTCGGAAGCCAGGGAGCTCTTCGCCCAGGAGGGCAACCCGGTCGCCGTCGCCGAGGCCGACCTGCTTTCCGCTAACGTATCGCTGCAGCTCGAACGCTCAAAAGAAGCCCTGGAGCTTGCCCTGCGCAGCGCGGAAGTGTTCGCTTCCCTGGACCTGCCGGTTTTTCAGGCGCGCGCCCTGCTCCTGACCGCCAGGGCCGCGCTGGACCTGGGCGACCAGGGCCAGGCCCAGGACGCCATCCAGCAGGTGCTCCGGATCGGCGAGCAGCAGCAGCTCCCCAACCTGACTTTCCCCGCCCATCATTTGCTGGCCCAATTAGCCGAGCACCAGGGGCAGCCGCGCCTGGCCCTGCAATCCTGCGACCAGGCCATCCAGGACTTAGAGCGCTTGTGCGGGCGCTTGATGGTGGAATACCGGGCCAGTTTTGTGGAGGACAAGCAAAGCGTTTACGAAGATGCGGTCGCCCTTTGCCTGGAGCAAAAGCTCGAGCGGCGCGGCCTGGATTACGCCGAACGCGCCCGCTCCCGCGCCCTGCTGGATATGCTCGCCCACCGCCTGGATATGACCATCACCCCGCGCAGCGCGGCAGACATCCCGCTCGCCGACGAGCTGAAACGCCTGCAGACCGAGCGCGATCACCTGTACCGGCGCTGGCAGAGCGGCGATGGTTTCGGCCAGCGCGGCCAGACCGAGCCGCTGGACGGCCAGCCAGGCGCCGGCGCGGATGGGCCGGGCGGCGTGCAGCGCAGGATCCTGAGCATCGAAAAACAAATCACCGATCTCTGGCACACACTTCTAATTCGCAGCGCCGATTACGCCCAGGAAGCCGCCCTGTGGCAGGTGCGCAGCGAGCCGGTCCAGCCCTATCTGCCGGCCGGCAGCCTGCTGTTGGAATACTTCAGCGTGCGCGATCGGCTGGTTGTTTTCCTGGTGAGCGCCGGCGACCTGCGGGCGGTGGCGCTGCCGGCGAATTTGAGCCAGGTGCAGCGCCTGGTGCAACTGGCCTGGCTGAACCTGCGCTCCATGCAGGCCAGCGCGCCCGAGCGCCAGGCGGCCTTGATCGCCAATTTTCAGGGGGTATTGAGCAAGCTTTATGCGCTCCTGATCGAGCCGGTCGCCGGAGACCTGGCCGGTTACACCCGTTTGACCGTAGTCCCGCACGGGCCGCTGCACTACCTGCCGTTTCAATGCCTGTATGGCGGCGGTCATTACCTGGTCGAAAATTACGAGATCAATTACCTGCCGGGCGCGAGCTTGCAGCGCTACCTGAGCGACAGGCGCCCCGTCCAGGGCCCCCTTTCGGCGCTGGGAAACTCGTATCAGGGCTCTTTGCCATTTACGCTCCAAGAAGCGAACGCCATCGCGGATGTGTGGCGCGAGCAGTGCGGGCCGGACCAAAGCCGGGTCTTATTGGAAGAGAACGCCACATTGGAAAACCTGCGCTCCATGGCCTCCGACAGCCGCATCCTGCACCTGGCCACCCACGGCGACTTTCGCCCGGATAACCCGCTCTTCTCCGGATTGGCCCTGGCGGACGGCTGGTTAACCACCTTGGAGATTTTCAACCTGCGCCTGAAGGCCTCGCTGGTCACGCTCAGCGCCTGCCAGACCGGGCGCAGTGTCATCGGCGGCGGCGAGGAGCTGCTTGGGCTGATGCGGGCCATGTTAGCCGCCGGGGCAGCGTCCCTGCTTTCCACCTTATGGGCGGTGGACGACCGCTCGACGGCGGAATTGATGACCTGCTTCTACCGGCGCCTGGCTGCGGGCGAATCCAAAGGGGCCGCGCTGCGCCAGGCCCAGCTCGAGATGCTGCAAGGCGGCCTGGGGGCCGGCCTGAACTGCCACCCTTATTATTGGGCGCCATTTTACCTGGTTGGCGACTCAGGACCTGTTTAATTCGAAGGAGGCAAGGATGAACCGTATTCTGTTCCTGGTTTTTCTGGCGCTTGGAATTCTATTGTTTTTATTGCTCCTGGCCCTGCTTTACCTGCTGCTGGCGCACTGGCAGCGCTGGTGGCCTTTCCGGACCGAGCGCTACCCGCGCGACGAGTTTTACATCCAGGACCAGGTCGTCGTGGTGGGCGTATTGAGCGTGATCGAAAGCGCCATCGCCCAGGTGCGCGGCGTGCGCCTGGAGCGCCTGGAACGCCTGGTGTTTTCCGATCTGGGTCCTGCCATTCAAACCTGCGAAGGACTGCCCGAGAACCTGGTCGCGGACCTGTACAAAATCCGCGGCTTATTTCCCAACGTGGAGCGGGCAATTCGAGCCATCACCGAAGCCGCCAGCGGCCAGACCGACAGCCTGACGGCCGAGCCCAATTGGCTGGCGGGCGATCCCTGGGATCCGGAAGGCAGCCCTTGGGACCCGGAAGGCAGTCCCTGGGATCCGGAAGGCAGCATCCTGCCCGGCAGCCAGCCCAAAAAACCGCCTCAGGACGCCCAGCCGGAATGGTTTATGCGCCAGTGGGCGTTTAAGGATATCGGCTTGACGGATTATTACACCAACCTGACCGGCGCCGGGATCCGCGTCGGGGTCTTTGATACCTCGCCTTTCGACCTGCCCCTGGGGGGCTCGGCAGTAGAAAGCGTGGGTTGGGTTCTGCAGCCGGCCCCCCTGGACCTGCAAGTGAGCCATCCCAAGCCGGCTGCCAGCCTTAAGCCTAGCCGCAAGCCCTGGGTAGACGTCCGCAATCACGGGCTGTTCATCTCCGGGCTGATCCACGCCCTGGCCCCGGCCTGCGAGCTGCACCTGGTGCGTGTGCTGGAGAACGATAACCGTGGCGACCTGTTCACGCTGGTGCGCGAGATGTTCAACTTCATGCGCGCAGCCGGGACGCCCGGAGAGGGGAGGCTGGGGACGCTGATGAACCTAAGCCTGGGGATCCGCGTGCCGCCGGAAGAGGCCAATTTCAAGCTGCCGCAGGAGGTGCTGGCGCTGTACTACCTTTTGGAAGCGGCAAGTTGTTTGAATATCGTGGTCGTATCCGCGGCCGGCAACGAATCCAGCCCGGCCGGCGCATTAGAGCCCAACCTGCCGGCGCGCTGGAATCCGAATGTGATCGGGGTGGCGGCGAACAACGACCGGGACCAGCGCGCCTGCTTCTCCAACCGGGGCATGATTGCCGCTCCGGGCGGAGACGGGGGTAAGCAGGATGCCCCTGGCGGGAGGCGCTCCGGAAAAGCCTGCATCCCGATGAACCAGACCTGCGACGGTCCTGAATGCGGCTTTGGGGTCATCGGCCCGGTGCTGGAAAATCCGGCTCGCACGGGGTTCATTTTCTGGAGCGGCTCGTCATTCTCCACCCCTCTGGTCAGCGGCCTGGCCGCGCTGGTGCTGCAAGCCGGGCAGGGGTCTTACACCCCTTCACGCGTGGCTGCCCTGATCAACTGCGGCGCGACGAAGGTGGATGACCCGGCGCTGGGAGCCGGCGTGATCAACGTGCGCAATACGCTGGAAGATTGCCTGCGCTCGGCCGGGAAAAAGGACGCAGAACCACGCTGATCCGGCTGCACTTCCTTTTTTTATCGCTTAAATTGGACCGGCGGGCTTCCCCAATGAGCCCGCCGGTCGTTATACTGTGAGCAGGGAGCCATCCGCCCAGGCCGCAGCCCAGGCGATTATTTCCCCGCTTGATGCGCTCTCCCCCTGATTCGCATTTCATTCCCCGTCACAGCAGAATATTCGTAATTCAGCAATGTTCCGGGCGAAATTTTTCTGCGCCCTTGCGAACAATTCAGCACAAACATTGTCCGCTTCTGTGCAATTGGCATAGTAGAGGCGCATCAAATTTTGCAGGAGCAACTGATCGCGGCTGACTGCAGCTACCCCACGCGCTGCCTGCAATACGGCTGCGTAATTTCCTTTTTTCTCAGCGATCTTCAGAGGTTCCATCCACTTTTCCCTGGTCTTTCTTTCGGTTTCCTGGGCGCTCAATCGACGCCAGATATGAAATGACATTCAACCCTATAAACGGGGTTTGGAATGTTTTTCAGGCATGTAACCACCATTCCATTACGATGCAGCCCAACCCCACTTTTTTGAGAAGGTGCAAAAAATAGGATAAATGAACATAGAAATGTATGACTTATGGAAGTACAGGCAATCCAGCGATTCTGCTAGAATAAAGTGCAAGATGAGACAGGGCAGCGCCCGGTAACTGCTGCGAGCAAACCGTTGAAAACTTTCCTCGCCGAAGTACATGTCCATACCGTGCTCTCCCCATGTGCTGAGGTGGAGATGATCCCGCCTGTGATCGTTGAAGCGGCCCTGGAGCGGGGAATTAACCTGATCGCCATCACCGACCATAATGCCAGCGCCAATGTAGCCGCCGTCCAAAAAGCCGCCCAAGATCGTGATTTGGTGGTGCTGCCTGGGATGGAGCTGCAAACCAGGGAAGAGGTTCACCTGCTTTGCCTTTTCGACACCCTCCAGCAACTGGAAACCTGGCAGCGGGTTGTGGATCGCAAGCTGCCCATCCTTGAAAATCATCCCGGGTACTTTGGCGAACAATTCGTCGTAGACGAAAGCGGGAAGTTTCTACGCCGCGACCACCAACTGCGGCTGACATCCGCCTGGATCTCTGTCGAAGATGCTTTTGCGGGCGTGAACAAGCTGGATGGGCTGGTGATCCCTGCCCACGTGGACCGAAAAGCGTTCGGCTTGATCGCCAACCTGGGATTCCTGCCGCCCGGACTGACTGCCGACGCGATGGAAATCTCCCGCAACATCCAGCCGCAAGAAGCGCGCGCCTGCTATCCCCAGCTCGGAAATTACCCCTTGATCCAAAGCGGAGACGTCCACCGGCGCGATGAATTCCTGGGGTTAAATGCTTTTCGAATGGCAGCAGCCACCATTGCGGAGATGAAAGCAGCCTTCCGCGGCGTAGCCGGCCGCAGCCTGGAAATCCGCCAACAATGTTGACAACCTTCTCTTATCGATATGACATTTGGTAGTTGACGAATTCAGGACCATTGCGGTACACTTGCTTGTGTAAAATTTCACAATAAGGAGATGGTTCCATGACAGCGATCAAATCCCTGGAGGATCTGAAGAAGAGGCGCACCGAAGCGTTTGAAAAACGGAATGCAAAAATGACCTCCGGAACCGTGCAGATCATCGTTGGAATGGGGACGTGTAGCATCGCCGCTGGAGCGTGTGAAACAAGGCAGGCGATTCTCGACCAAATTAAGGCCGAGAACTTAAGCAGCATTCTCGTGACCCAGGCTGGCTGCCTTGGCTTGTGTTCTAGCGAACCAATCGTGCAGGTAGTTGTAGATGACAATCCCAAGGTGACCTATGGGAAAGTCTCTCCATCCGTGGCTGGGCGAATATTGAAGGAACATGTCGAAGGCGGACATGTCGTCATGGAGCACGTCATCAAAGTTTAAGGGGAGGGCGTCGCTTCCCCCCACTATTGTGGATAATTTCTTCAGAGTCACCAGCTTGTGCGAAGCTCGAAAATGGGTATCAAGCGATCACAAAGAGTGGTCAAACTGCCCAGGCGAGGAGGTAGTTTATGGAAGAGAAAGTTGAAGAATTAAAACTGGCTGGCATTGTCAAAAATGCGGTCGAGAAGCATGGCGCCTCCCGTGAGGCGTTGATCCCGATCTTGAGCGAAGTTAACCAGGAATATGGCTATATCCCTGCTGAAGCTTTTAAGGAAGTCCGCCGGCAGTTGCACCAACCCGGGAATGGAGTGCTTGTCTCCGAAGCGCAGTTGTACGCTTTGGCGAGCTTTTATCAGTTGCTTTCCACAGAACCGCTGGGAAAACACGTTGTGCGTTTTTGTGAAAGCGCCCCCTGCCACGTAATGGGCGGGCTCGAACTCTTTCAGGCATTGAAGGACATATTGAAACTGGGGCCGGGTGAGACCAGCCCGGATAAGCAGTGGTCTTTTATCACGACAAGCTGCCTGGGCGTTTGCGGGGTCGGACCGGTGATACTGGTCGATGAAGATATTTACGGGAATGTCAGCCCTGAACAACTTCCTGAAATCTTTGCCAGGTACGCATAGTGTTGATCGTTCTGCCCCTTGCCTGAGGTCGGGGGCCGGCGCAGCACGCCTAAGGGTGACCAGAGTTTCATCATAATAGAGAGGTATCGGATGAAAACGATTCGTTCAATGATATTGGTCTCCGGCGATACACTCAGCTTGCAGCTTGGCGCAGAACAGCTCGTCCAGCAATTGCAGGCTGAAATCGAAGCTTTCGGACTGGCCGATGAAGTTGCCATTTCAATGATCAGCGACCTTGGGCGTCACGACGCCGTGCCCCTGGTTGTGATTTATCCTGAGACCGTCGTTTACGGCCCGGTAAAACCGGCAGACGCCCATCACCTGGTCGAAGAACACCTGTACAAAGGTCGCATTGCCGAAGATTTGCAAGCCCCGGTGCGAGAAATGACCGGCTCTATCGCCTGGCTGCGGACGCGTAAAGGCACGCTGCCCGCCGAACAACGGATTGTTTTGGAACGGGCCGGTTTGATCGACCCCGAGAACATCGATGATTACATTTTGCATCACGGCTATGAAGCCCTGGGACAGGCGCTGAACGGGATGACCCCTCAAGAAGTGCGGGCTGAGATTGAAAAATCCCGTCTACAGGGTCGCGGTGGGGCAGGTTTTCCAGTCGGGCGCAAATGGAATTTCGTCGCCCAGGCGCCTGGCAATCCCAAATATGTGATCTGCAATGCCGACGAGAGCGAGCCCGGCACCTTTAAGGATCGCCTGATCCTGGAAGGGGATCCGCACAGCATTATCGAGGCGCTGATTATCGCCGCTTACGCCGTAGGCGCCAGCGAAGGATATATCTATGTTCGTGGCGAATACAAGCTGGCTTACCAACGCCTGGAGAAAGCCATTCAGCAGGCGCGCAAGGTTGGCCTGTTGGGCAAAAATATATTCAACAAATGCTTCGACTTCGAATTACACGTCCACGCTGGCGCAGGCGCATATATCTGCGGCGAGGAGACGGCGCTGATCGAATCGATCGAAGGCAAGCGCGGCGAACCGCGCGCCCGCCCGCCATTCCCGCCGACGCAAGGGTTGTGGGGCAAGCCGACCCTGGTCAACAACGTGGAAACGCTGGCAAATGTCCCCGCAATTTTGCGCAACGGCGCCCGGTGGTACCGCCAGTTTGGCACACCGAACAGCCCCGGCACTAAAGTCTTTACAATCCTGGGCAACGTCAACCAGACCGGGTTGATCGAAGTCCCGATGGGCATCACCTTGCGCGAAATCATCACTTATTACGCCAAGGGGATGAAAAATGACGCCAGGCTGAAACTGGTCCAGAGCGGCGGCTCGAGCGGATCTATCGTGCCGGCCAGTCTGCAAGATACACCCTTGGATTTCGAATCTTACCGCAAAGCCGGCGTTTCGCTTGGCTCGGGCGCTTTGCTGATCTGCGATGAGCGCACATGCGTGGTCGATCTTGCGAAAATCCTGATGGAGTTCTTCCGCTTCGAGAGCTGCGGCAAATGCACCCCCTGCCGGGTGGGTACAAGCCGGTCTTACGAAATCTTAGAGGCCCTTTCCGAAGGACGCGCCGCACTGAGCAACCTGGATGAACTACAGCTATTGGGCGACCAGATGGAGCAGCTTTCGAACTGTGGACTGGGCCAATCCGCTTCCGTCGCGGTGCGCGACATTCTCAAGCACTATCGTGCTGAGGTCGAAGCGCATATTCGCCTGGGCGTGTGTCCGGCAGGCGTATGCCCGATGGATCATGTCCCGGTAGCAGCCTGATATTAAGTGGAGAACGTTTAGAATGACTCAATTAACGATTGACGGTAAATTCATCCAGGTACCTGAGCGCATTACGGTCCTGCAGGCGACCAAAATAGCCGGCATCGACATCCCCACCTTGTGCGACCACCCGGCGTTGAAACCTTACGGCGGCTGCCGCCTGTGCGTGGTCGAAGTGGAAGGGATGCGCACTTTACAGGCGTCCTGCACGCTTCCAGTTTACGAGGGCATGGTGGTGCATACCGATACGCCAAAGGTGCACAAAGCGCGTGAATTTGTCCTTACGCTGCTCTTCAGTGAGCGCAACCACTTTTGTATGTATTGTCAAAAAAGCGGTGGGGACTGCGATCTTCAGAACGCCGCCTACGGCGAGCAGATGACTCACTGGCCCTTGCAGCCCAATTGGAAGCATTTCGCATTGGACGCTTCGCACCCGACCATCGCAATCGATCACAACCGCTGCATCTTGTGCCGGCGTTGTGTGCGCGCTTGCGCTGATCTGGTCGGGAACTTCACTCTGGGAATCGAAAACCGCGGCGCAAGCAGCCTACTGGTTGCCGACGCGGGAGTGCCTTTCGGCGAAAGCTCGTGCATCCGCTGCGGCACCTGCGTCCAGATCTGCCCTACCGGCGCCCTGATCGACCGCCCCAGCGCCTACCTGGGGCTCGAATCCAACGTTGAACATGTTAGCAGCGTCTGCGTGGGTTGCAGTGTGGGCTGCGGGGTCGAACTGCTGGTGCGAAATAATCAACTGGTGCGTATCGATGGCGACTGGGATGCCGGGCTAAACGGCGGTGTGCTGTGCGAACTGGGCCGCTACACGCCTCTGATGGAAGAGCGCAGCCGAATTCGGACGCCTCTGGTTAAGAAAAACGGAAGCCAGGTACCCGCAACCTGGGCAGAAGCCCTGGACATACTGGCCAGCCGGCTGCTGCCGCTCAAAGGCCAAAATGGGAATGGGATCGCTGCCCTGGCCTCCACCCGGCTGCCTGCTGAAGCATTGTTTGCCTTCCGGGAGCTTTTCAAAAGCCAGTTAGACAGCCCGCTGGTGACCAGCATTGAAGAAGACGCCACCCACAACGGCAACTTCGTAGAGCACAACAGGGATCAGCTTGCAGCCTTGAAAGAATCGGACTGCGTGGTCGTGATCGGCGCAGACCTGTTCAAGAGCCACCAGGTTGCTGGTTTCTTCGTCAAGCGGAACCTGTCCAAAGGGACCCGCCTGATCGTTATCGACCCCTACGAAAACGAAATGAGCGATTTCGCGACTTATGCGCTGCGCCCTGAACCGGGCTCAGACCAGCAGCTCTTGCACGGATTGATGAGCGCAGTTGAGGAATTCACCCAGGATAAGCGCGTAACTCCTGGGGCGAATGGAGGCCTGGGTCACAGTTTGAAGTCTGCCAGCCAGGCCGCCGGCATCCCAGTGGAGACAATCCGCGCGGTTGGCCTTTTAATCAGTGCAGCACAAAAACCCGTTTTCGTTTATGGAAAAGGCCTGACAGCGCAACATAACGAACCGGCAATCGAGGCGTTATTCAACCTGGCGCAAATGGTGGAAGGAACGCTCGTCAACCCGTTTGGAAAAGCCAACAGCCTTGCTGCCTATCATTATCGACTGGACCAGCCCTTTGTGCTAAAGGGTCAACAGGTTGTATTCCTGGCCCTGGGAGACGATTTCCCCACGCCCCGTCTGGTCAATCAGGTTGAAAATGCACAATTCCTGGCAGTACAGGCCAGCTATACTTCACCGCTCAGCGAGCGCGCCGATATCGTATTGCCAGTGGAAATGTGGGCCGAACAAGAGGGTCACTTTGTGAACCTGGAAGGGCGGCTGCAAGAAGCTCGCAAAGCGTTGAAAGCTCCGGCGGAAACTTGGTCGAATGTGATGGTCTTTGAGTCGCTGGCCGAACGGCTGGGCTTGCAGATCGACAATCGTTGGCAGGCTGGGCTCTCCCTTGATGATCCTACGCCCGTCGATCCCCCGGCCGTCATTGCACCAGATCAGGCCTGAAAGAATCGAACTGGAGAAATAAAATAATGGTGAAACCAAAAATCTCGAGCGATTGGATGGCCGGCTGCTCCGGCTGCCATATGTCCTTGTTAGATATCGATGAGCGCATCGTGACGATCTCCCAACTGGCAGAAATCCGCGCCACCCCTATCACCGATCTGAAGGAACCCGACAAGGCCGGCGTCGACTTAGGCATCCTGGAGGGCGGCGTGAACAACAGCGCCAACGAAGAGGTGGCTCAGCGCATGCGCAGCCGCTGTAAGATCCTGGTAGCGTTAGGCGACTGCGCCGTTTTTGGCGGTGTGCCTGCCATGCGGAATTTCTTCCCCATGGAAGAGGCCCTGCGCCGCGCTTACGTGGAAACAGAGAGCACCGATTCGGAAGGCAAGATCCCGGATGACCCCGAGCTGGCGGTGATGACACGGGTGCGGGCCGTCCACGAAGTCGTTCCGGTGGACGTTTTCGTGCCCGGCTGCCCGCCAGACCCGGACGTGATCTACTACGTGTTGAGCGAGCTGGCGCAGGGACGCATCCCCCAGATTAAGGAAGAAAAACTCGATTGGCATTAGCCGGATGATCGCCCGTGTGGGTGAATTAAATCCGAATGGAGAACGAGAATGGTATCTCAGAAAATAACGATTGAGCCCGTAACCCGCATCGAAGGGCACGCCAAAGTTACGATACATCTCAAAGACAACGGGCAGGTAGACCACGCCTACCTGCATATTAACGAGTTCCGCGGCTTTGAAAAGTTCTGCGAAGGCCGCCTGGTCTCCGAAATGCCCTCCATCACGCCGCGTATTTGCGGAATATGCCCGGTCAGCCATCACCTGGCGGCGGCGAAAGCGGGCGATCGGGTGCTCGGCGCACCGCCGCCCCGGCCCGCATCCTTACTACGCGAACTGATGCACATGGGCCAGATCATCCAAAGCCATGGGATGCACTTCTTCGAGCTTGCCGGCCCGGACTTGCTGTTGGGTTTTGACGCCGACCCCGCAACTCGCAATGTCATCGGGCTGATCGGCGCCAATCCGGAACTGGCGCTTAAAGCCGTCAACTTGCGCAAGTTTGGCCAGGAGATCATCCGCACCCTGGGCGGCCGGCGCATTCACCCGAACTTCGCGGTTCCAGGTGGGCGTCAATAAGGCTTTGAAATTGGAAGAACGCGAGGCTATCCTGGTCTGGTGTGGACGAAGCCCTGGCTGCCGTCCAATTAGGCCTGGGTATCGCCGGCGAGTGGGCGGAAAAGAACCGGGAAGATATCGAAAAGTTCGCCGTACTGACGACGGGTTACCTGGGCCTGGTCACCCCAGAAAATGGGTTGGAGCTGTACGACGGCGAAGTGCGCCTGATCGATCCGGCTGGGTATCAGCTCGAACGCTTCGATGGACAGGATTACCTGGAAATCATCGCCGAACATGTCGAAAGCTGGTCGTACTTGAAGTTTCCGTACTACAAGAAGATGGGTTGGCCGCAAGGCGTATATCGCGTCGGACCGCTTGGGCGCCTGAATGTCGTCGATAAAATCGATACCCCGCTTGCCAACGCAGAGCTGCAGCGGTTCAAAGCCCTTAACCCGGGCCACCCGGTTGAAAACACCCTGTATTATCACTACGCCCGTTTGATCGAAGCGCTGTTTGCTGTCGAACGCGTCCGCGTATTACTCGAAGACGCCGACATTCTCAGCACCGAAATTCTTAACACACACAAGGAATACCGGGGGGAGGGCGTGGGCGTGCTGGAAGCGCCGCGCGGCACGCTCTTTCACCACTATTGGGCGGACGAAAATGGAAAGCTGGAAAAGGTTAACCTGATCGTCGCCACTGGCCACAACAATTGGGCCATGAGCCAGGCCGTGGACAGCGTCGCGAAGACGTACATCACCGGCCCAGAGATCCATGAAGGGCTGTTGAACCGGGTGGAGGCCGCCGTTCGTGCTTACGATCCCTGCCTGTCTTGCTCCACCCACGCGATTGGTCAAATGCCGCTCCAAATTGAAGTGCTGGACCCGCAGGGTGAGCTGCTGCAGACTCTCAGCAATTTGAATGGTTAAACGGCGCTTCAGAACTTGTAACCAACAGCCTGCCGGTGTAAAATTGAAGTGAAGGAGAATGTACAATGATGACCGTTCGGGAGCTTCTCCAGGTTAAAAACGACGAAAATACCTATTCTGTTTCACCAGACACCTCCGTTTATAATGCCTTGAATTTGATGGCAGAAAAGAACGTAGGGGCGGTCATGATCGTGGATAAAAGCCAGATGATCGGCATCTTCACCGAGCGCGATTACGCCCGTAAGGTCGTGTTGAAGGGCAAGACCTCGTTGGAAACGCCGATCAAAGAAATCATGACATCCGAGATGGTCACAGTTCATCTCGATTCAACCCTCGAGGAGTGCATGAACCTGATGATCCAATGGCACATCCGCCACCTGCCCATTATGCAAGAAGGGCGCCTGGTTGGGATGGTCTCCATGCGGGATGTCGTGCAGACGATCATCGCCATGAAACAGAACACAATCGACAGCCTGGAGAATTACATTCTGGGCGAGGGTTACGCCAAGTAGCCAGAATTTCACGCCGCCCGCATAGCTGGCAGAGTGCAGTTTAAGCAAGAAGCCCTATCTGGCAGTCTGCCAGGTTAGCTCACGCATCCAGCCAGGGGTAGTGCGATAGAAAGAGTCGCATTACCCCTGAATTGATTTTCCCCCATGAATTTCGACCCACAAAAAACGCTGGTCCTTGGATATGGCAATACAGATCGCCAGGACGATGGAGTCGCCTGGCACGTTCTGGTGGAATTGGCGGACCGGTTGGAAATCCCCAAGCCGGCCACAATGGATGACGACTTTGCCAGCGCCGGTCGCTCTGTCGAGCTGCTCTTCACCCTCCAGCTTACGCCCGAATTGGCCGAGACCTTGGCCCGCTTCAACCGGGTTTGTTTCGTAGACGCCCACACCGGTGAAGTGGCCGAAGAAATACACTTTACCCTAATCCGGGCCGAATTCCAAACCTCGCCGTTCACCCATCACCTGACGCCTAGCACCTGCCTGGCCCTGGCAAAAACGCTGTATGGAAAAGAATTGCAGGCTGCGCTGATTTCTATCCGCGGTTATAAATTCGGCTTTTCCCGCTCGCTTTCTACGCGCACCCAGCGTCTCGTTGCCGAGGCGACCGGGCGCATCGAAGATTGGCTCCAGCCCCCGGGCCACGAAACCAGGCATATTTGAGAGGGTTGAAGCCATGATGAAGACCTTTGCCTGGAACTAATTTAAGAAGATAATCGTCTTACTTTGGGAACCACGGACGGCAGTCTGTAATCCCCGCTTGGCTATCTGTTGCGAATGCATGATCTGAATAGAGGAGAATTTCTATGGTTCTGCACAAACGCCACTTCGTGCTGGTATTGCCCCTTGCCTTGCTGCTGGCTGCCTGCAACCTGCCGGCCAACACAACAGCTACCCCACTGGACCCGGGCCTGATCTACACCCAGGCGGCCGAAACGGTGATGGTCCAGCTCACCCAGATCGCCCAGGGCTTTACAGCAACTCCGCAAAGTCCAGGCCAGCCATCCCAAACCAACGAGCCGAATCTGCCCAGTTCCACCCCGCAGCCTACCAACACCCCCTTACCTTCGGCAACGCTGCCGCAGCCGACCCAACCGCCGCCGACAGCGACGACCGCGCCTACCGCCACGCCCCTGCCGTGTAATTGGGCGGAATTTGTCCGGGATGTCACCGTGCCCGATAACACCACTTTCACCCCGGGGGAATCTTTCACCAAGACCTGGCGCTTGAAAAATATCGGCTCGTGCACCTGGACGACGAGTTATAAACTGGTGTTTTTCAAAGGCGATTCGATGGGCGCAGACACAGTTCCCTTGCCAGGAACTGTAAAGCCGGGTGAATCGATCAACCTTTCGGTTGACCTGATCGCTCCCGGTACAGGGGGCACCTATCGAAGCGATTGGATGCTGCGGGATGCCAACGGCCGCTTCGGGATCGGCGCTTCGGCCGATAAACCATTTTGGGTACAAATTAAGGTCGAAGAGCCAACCAGCGGTTTGGTTTACAACCTGGCGAATAATTACTGCACCGCTGAATGGGAGAGCGATGCAGGTTCGCTGCCCTGCCCGGGGAGCTCGAATCAAAAGGACGGTTTCGTCATCCGCCTGGCCAATCCAAGCCTGGAAAATCGCCATGAAAACGAGCCGGCGCTCTGGACCAATCCCGAAATGGTAGACGACGGCTGGATAACAGGCGCCTATCCTGCCTTCAAGATTAAAGACGGCGATCATTTCCTGGCGGATATCGGCTGCCTAGCCGGCTACCCGAAATGTGATGTGACCTTCCAGCTAAACTACCGGGCAGGTGGACCGGATCTCAAGAAACTGGGGGAGTGGAATGAAGTCAACGATGGAAAGATCACCCGTGTCGATATCGATCTGTCAGATTTGGCAGGAAAAAGCGTCCAATTCGTTTTGACCGTCCTGGCAAACGGCAGCTCCAAAGACGATGCCCCCTTCTGGTTGGTCCCGCAGGTCTACCGCTGAACCATTCGAGCGGCGTAACCGGAAGACTTCTGCCCGCAGGCGCACCCAGCCTGCGGGCAGAGCCTTTCTCCTGCCCGGGAATTCGTGGTATAAATCCCGAGATTGATTTGTGGTAGAAACTGCTGTGGTGATGCGAAACCTGAAGCCAACGCTCGTTCCGGCTTACAGCCAGGAGGGATTTTTTAAACTTGTCGAACAAGAAGGTTGATTGGCCTACACCGCTCCTGAAAAACCCCCAGTTGGAAGGTGATGCATTTTACTGGCGAGGGGGACCAGTCGGGGTCCTGCTCTCGCATGGGTTTACCGCAACAAGCGCTGAGGTGCGTCCCTTAGGGCAAGTTCTTTTGGAACGAGGCTTCAGCGTGGCAGGTCCTTTGCTTCCAGGGCATAACGCGCATCCCAACGATCTAAACCACGTTCACTGGCAAGATTGGGTGGCAGCATATGAAGAGATGTATTCTCGATTGTCTGCTGACTGCGAGACGGTCTTCGTTGGGGGAGAATCGACCGGCGGGCTACTGGCGCTCCACCACGCCATCCAGCACCCTGAAACCGCGGGGGTTCTGCTATACGCACCGGCCTTGAAATTAAGGCTCAAACCATTTGACTTGTTGCGTCTTTATCTGGCTTCCAATTTCGTCGCCTACATGCCCAAGCCAGTTTCCACCGACAGTAATCCCTGGCAGGGCTACACTGTCAATCCGCTCAAAGGAGTGATCCAGGTCTTAAACCTGCAACGCTATGTCCGCCCCCGCCTGAAATTAATCCACCAGCCGGTGTTAATCGTGCACGGCCGGCTGGATCCAACTGTGCATCCCTCAGTTCCAGAGATAATCGCCCAATCTGTCGGATCTGAAATCCGAGAAATCCACTGGATGGAAAATTCAGGCCATGTCGTGATCATCGATCAAGAATGGCGGGATGTGGCCGAGATTACCGTAAGTTTTATCGAAAGCGTGCTGCAAAAAAGCCAGTAATGCGTTGATAACCCCCACAAACGATATGCCAATGGTTCCCCTGAATTGGCGGGTATATCCACGAACATCAGTCACTGGATGAAGTCAGCGTACTTTTCCTGTTTACTTTTAAAGGGCTCGTTTTATGCAGCTCACGAGGCATCGCCTCGTCTTTTGAAAGCCGGATGGGTTTTTCGGCATGTTGGTTGCGGGTGTTAAATCGCGAGGCAGCGATACTAAGACAGATCAACAAAAAAGCCGAGAAAAGCACCCATATTACGATGATGGCGATGATGAGCGTCGTTGTCATTCTTTAAAGCTCCTTTCCAAAATGATTTTGCACAGTAAAGAAGAAAGGACGGGGACGAACGGCTCCTTCAAGATAATTTCACTGCACCAAAACCGAACAGGTTTCCTTTTCATAATCCTTAAAGTACAGAGGGCGTTCAGGACTGCCTTCTGGCAACTTGAAACAACCACCCCATTTTATCGAGAAGATGGCAAAATTCCTACTTAATTAGTCGCATTTCATACAAAAAAGGTTACTGGTGAAATAGAAACAAACTGTTTAAGACCCGCTAGATTGCGGGTGAAACGCTCCCCATTAATACCACATTTTGCTCCATCCTGGTAGAATGCTGGAAAGGAATGACCGTGAAGCGAGCTTTGCGCTGGTACGACTCCCTCACCATCAACGCCTATTTTCTAGGCCAGACCACGATCACTCAGACGATGACCCCGTTGCTCGTCCCGCTGCTGGTGCAGCAGTTCGTCGGCCAGGAACGCCAGGGAACACTCTACGGCACAATCCGCCTGTGGTCGTTGATGACAGCATTGCTCGTACAGGCATTGGTGGGGATGCTTTCCGACCGCAGCACCTCGCGTTGGGGCCGGCGCAGGCCATTTATCCTGACTGGCACCCTGGTGGACCTGGTTGTAATCTCTGCGATTGGCGTCAGCGCCGGGCTGGAGGGAATGACAGGCTACTGGCTGCTTTTCTTCCTGCTGATCTTACTCAGCATCTCCACAAACACCGCTCATGGAGCACTTCAAGGGTTGATCCCCGACCTGATCCCCGAGAACCAACGCGGTCGCTTTTCAGGCGTTAAGGCGCTGCTGGAAGTGCCGGTCCCGATCATCCTGGTCTCCTTCACAATTGGAAGGCTGATCGCGGCTGGCAAGATGTGGGAGGGGCTGTTGGTAGCGATGGTGATTTTGACGCTCACGATGCTGGTGAGCATGTTCGTCCCGGAGACCCCCCTGGAAACCGATCCCGGGCCGTTGGATTGGGCGCCTATTCTGCGACTTGTCGTAATGACGGCGGTGTTCACCGTGCTCATTCTTGGGGTAGGAGCGATCATAAGAAATCTCAGCCAGGCGCTAGACCCAGGCCTATCGACCGCCTCCCAGTTGCTCCTCATGGGGTTGGCAGGTCTGCTGGCAATGGCGTTGACGATCGGCCTGGGGGTTTGGGCAAGCGTTCGAATGAGCATTGGCGCGGCTGGCCAACGTGAAAGATCCTTTACCTGGTGGGTGATCAATCGCCTGGCATTCCTGGCTGGTTCCACGAACCTGGCGAGTTTTGCAGTGTTTTACCTGCAAGGCCGGCTGGGTCTGGAAAGAGAAGCCGCCGCCGGACCCGCCAGCCAGCTCATCATGTTCGTCGGGATATTTATCCTGCTGCTGGCCCTGCCCAGCGGCTGGCTCGCAGACCGCTTCGGCCGGAAGCCGCTGATTGCTCTCAGCGGTTTGGTCGCTGCTCTGGGGACCCTGGTGCTCATCCTGGCCCCGAACCTGGCGATGATTTTTGTTGGCGGCGTCCTGGTCGGTGGAGCTGCCGGTTTGTTCTACACCGCCAACTGGGCAATGGGCACCGATTTGGTCCCAAAGGAACAAGCCGGGCGCTACCTGGGCATTTCAAACATGGCAGGCGCTGGCGCAGGGGCTGTAGGCGCGTACATCGGTGGGCCGATCGCCGATTTTTTCAGCACCCACACCCCCCAAACGCCGGGGCTGGGTTACGTGCTCCTTTTCGCTATTTATGGATCTCTGTTTTTACTTTCCGTTCTTGCCATCGGTTTCGTTCGAGAAAAAGCCATATCACCACAACAGGCCGCAGTCGCCCAGCCGCGCCAGGCGCAGATCCCATAAATAAAATCTATTGGATCATTGATTATTTGTTCATCTCGACCTATAATCACTTCGCGGTCTGATTCGATCCGAACACCAGGTCAGGAGAAATCGATGGATTTGCACAGGCTCGGTTCGACGGACTTACTGGTAACACCGATTGGGCTCGGCCTGGCCGCCCTGGGCAGACCTGGATACATCAACCTGGGTCACAGCCAGGATCTGAACCAGGAATATAATCTGCCGGCGATGAAAATGCACGCTCACCAGGTGCTCGACGAAGCCTGGCATTTAGGCGTCCGCTATTTTGACGCGGCCCGGTCATACGGCCGGGCGGAAGAATTTTTAGGGAGCTGGTTGGCTTCTCGGAATATCTCGCCCGAATCCGTCACCGTGGGGTCAAAATGGGGTTATACGTATACAGCAGGTTGGAAAGTACACGCCGAAAAGCACGAAGTGAAGGAGCATTCCCTGGCCGTCCTTAAACGACAGTGGCGAGAATCCCGGGCAAACCTGGGGGAGTATTTGCGCTTATACCAGATCCATTCGGCGACTTTGCAAAGCGGCGTTTTGGAAAACAACGAAGTATTACACGAGCTTGCCCGTTTGAAAAATGAAGAAAAGGTCGCGATTGGGCTGACCTTATCGGGCGCAAACCAGGCCGAAGTCCTGCGAACCGCCCTGGATATCAAAGTCGAAGGCGCCCGCCTGTTCGATTGTGTGCAGGCCACCTGGAATTTATTGGAGACCTCCACCACCCAGGCATTAGAAAGCGCGCATATCGAAGGAATGGGCATCCTCATCAAGGAGGCCCTGGCGAATGGACGCCTGACGCCGCGCAACCACCAGGAAGAATTCAGAGCGAAGTACACCATCCTGGAGCGGCAAGCTGCCCGGTTTGGCGCTACGGTTGACGCCCTGAGCCTGGCAGCCGTGCTGGCTCAACCCTGGGCCGATATCGTCTTAAGCGGCGCTGCAACCGTGGAGCAGATCCGCTCAAACATAAAAGCCCTGGATGTCCACTTGGATCAGGAAGCTCAAGGAGTGTTGATGAATTTTGCCGAACCCCCAGAAGTTTATTGGGAAATTCGAAGCAACCTGGCCTGGAATTAACGGAGTTATCCCTTTAACAGGTGTTTTATGGAGCGCATGCTTACCCGGCAAAGCCTGGACGAAGTCGCAACACCAGAAACTTACCGTACAGCCTGGCAGGAATTCATCAATAATCATCAAATCTTACCCAATGTTAACCCTGCCATCGCTGCGTCATGGCGGCGCTGCTGGCCGCGACTGAACCCCTTCCAACCCGTGCAATTGAATAAGTTGAGCCAGGATCATCTACTGGCAGCGCAGGTCGCCAGCTTTGATTTGATCTCGGTTGCCAGGCCGGTCATGGAAGATATTTTCCAATTTATCGAATATTCGAACACGGCCATCGCCCTTACCAACGGGACCGGATATGTCCTGGCCATCCTGGGGGATGCGGAAATGATTGAACTCGCCGGCCAGCATGGATTTACGACCGGCGCGTTAATTGGCGAGCAGCACTTCGGCACCAACGCGTTTTCAACCTCGGTCGTAGAAAGGCTGCCTGTACGGGTCAATGGGCCTGAGCATTTTCTCCAACAATTACACGAATTATCTGAGGTGGCTTCTCCCATTTTCGACATCACCGGCCGTCCATTGGGGGCCCTGGGCATGATCAACCGTTTTGGCGTTCAGCATCCGCACAGCCTGGGGTTGGTGGTCGCCGGGGCGCGCGCGATCGAGGCCCAGCGCCAGGCCGATTTTTTGCTCGGGGAGCAAAACCGGCAGCTTGCCAGCTTAAATGCCATACTCTCCTCAATCTCGGATGGGATCCTGGAATGGAATGCAGAGGGGATTCTGATGCATGTCAACGCGGCCGCGACGAAGATCATCGATATGCCTTCCAAAATCCTGGTTGGGCGGCCTGTGCAAGAATTCATCGAATTCCCCACATTCATCCAGCAGGCCATCGATAAAAAGGAAACCCTGACCAATGTGGAGGCGAAACTCCTGGTAGGCGACCGGCCAATAAACTGCGTGTTGAACTCACGCTTCGTCCATACTGGCCAGGAATTGCAAGCGACCATCATCCTCATGAAACAGGAAAAAGAAGTCCGCCACCTGGTTCACCAACAATTGGGCTCGCAAGCTTTATTTACAATGGAGGATATCACCGGTAAATCGGTGGAGATACGCCGCGTCGTGCGCCTGGCGACGACCGCTGCGCTGGCCCGCGCCAGCATCTTGCTGCGCGGCGAGATTGGGACGGGAAAGAATATCCTTGCCAGTGCGATCCATAATGCCAGCCAACGCCGGGATGGCCCTTTTTTGATATTTGCCTGCTCATCCGTCCCCACAGAGCTGTTGGTAAGCGAGTTGTTGGGCTATGAAGAAGGCGTCGCTCGCAAACGGCCAGGCGGCCGCCCCAGCAAATTCGAACTGGCCCAGGGCGGGACAATTTTCTTCCAGGATGTTGATTCCTTGCCTCTGGAAGCCCAGGCGATTCTGTTGAACGTGCTCGACCTGGGAATATTCCAAAGGTTGGGCTCCGACCGGACAATCCCAGCCGATGTGCGCATCCTCGCTTCCAGTTCAGCCGACCTGGAAAAACTGATCGCCCAGGGCAACTTCCGCGCCGACCTTTTTTACCGGCTGAGCTCATTTGAAATCACATTGCCCCCCTTGCGCGAACGATCCCATGATGTCCCGCTCCTGGCCGAAAGGATCCTGCGCCGGCTTTCGCGCCAGCTCAACCGGCCGCTCAGGATGGCCGAAGGCACGTTCGACCTTTTAAAGCGCTATCCCTGGCCCGGGAACATCCACGAATTAGAGGCTGTTCTGGGTCGAGCCGCCGTCCACGCCGGCACTTCTCAAATCATCGGGCCGATGCATCTTCCCGAATCGGTATTGAGGCCCCCGAACCTGAACAAAATGACCCAGGAAGCAGCTTCTCTACGTTCCCTCAACGAAATCGAGCGCCAGGCGCTGCTTCAAACTGCGCGCGCCTGTCGTGGAAATGTAACCCAAATGGCGCGCATATTGCAGATCGGCCGGACGACAGTCTGGCGAAAGTTGAAGGAATTCGCCATAAACCCAGACGATTTTCGCACAACGGGCATGGAGAACAACAATTCCCAACCTAGGTGATGTTGCGACTGCCATTGGGCAATTAGACGACAGCCCCGGCGCTCAGCCAGCGGCAAATCCCTGGGACAAAGACGTTAAGCTTGCATTAATGTTAGTTTAAGGGTTATTAAAGTTTCAATATGGAACATGTTTAGAAAAAATTCGTTCCACTTTGAAACAAATTTGAACGAGTTGTTTGACAAGGGGGAAACTTGTTATAAAATCAAAAAGTACGACTCAATCATTCCAGTTTTATAAGGATCCAGTGATGTCGTCCTGCTTTCTCCAGGGTTGTGGAAAGTGCATAATTCGGATCGCCTCCTGGCCCTTGCATATTTGGAGGTGTGCGTCCCGTCAATAAGCGTTTGAGCTTGTTGGCGGTTTTTTTTCACAGCTTCCAGGCAAGATGAACCAGTCCACACAACGACGGAATATGGGTCTGCATGAACGATCACAGGAGGCCAATATCGAAAAGTAAATAAATTTTGTCGCCCCCAGGAAGTTAATAGCAATACATTTCATCCCTTTACCCTAAACTAAAAAGGAGAATTGTACGATGAAATCTAAAGGCTTGACTGGAGAATTCATTGGAGAGGTCTTTGGGACCTTCATCCTGATACTGTTAGGCGATGGCGTTGTCGCCAACGTGGGCCTGGCACCCCGCCTGGCAGCACCAGCTTATAACTGGAACACGATAACCTTAGGATGGGCATTCGCGGTGGTTGTGGCGGTTTATGTATCCGCCGGCGTCTCTGGCGCTCACATCAACCCCGCAGTCACCCTGGCATTAGCTGTAAAGCGTGGTTTTCCCTGGTCGAAAGTACTTCCCTATATCGTTGCTCAGATGATTGGCGCATTCTTGGGCGCTCTGGGCGTGTACCTGGTCTACCAACAGGGTCTGGTTGCCGCCGGCATGCCCAATGTGTGGTGCACCGGTCCTGGCGCAATGTTTGGACAATCCTTCATGGGCACGGCAGGCGCAGCTTCAACAGGCTCCTACTCGCTTCTAAACGCCAGCATTGCAGAATTCTTCGGCACCATGGTCCTTTTGTGGGGCGTCCTGGCCAGCGGCGATGCACGCAACACCGGCCTGATGCACAACCTCGGACCATTCCTGGTCGGCTTCACCGTCCTGGCAGTCGGCCTTTCCCTGGGCGGCCCGAGTGGATACTCCATCAATCCCGCTCGTGACCTGGGCCCGCGCATTTTTGGCGCGATCGTTGGTACCCAAGGTTTGTTCAATGGCCTGTATTGGCTGATCCCGCCTGTCCTGATCCCGGCGATCGCAGGGCCGGTCGGTGTATTTGTTTACGATTGGTTCGTGACCCCGTTCCTGCCCGAGAAATAGTTTTCTCCGGCTTCTTACGCGATTGTCACACGACCGGGCTAAAATTGTAGTATTCGGTTGAAAATTCAGGAGGAAAATCTATGAAGAAATTAATTAACAATCCCGAAGACGTAGTTAAGGAAGAACTCCAGGGTGTAGCCCTGGCGCACCCTGACCTGGTCCGGGTGCATTTTGACCCCAATTACGTCGTGCGGGCAGATGCTCCGGTCAAAGGCAAAGTGGGCATTGTGTCCGGCGGTGGTTCCGGCCACGAGCCAATGCATGGCGGCTTTGTGGGTTATGGTATGCTGGATGCAGCTTGCCCGGGCGCGGTGTTCACCTCTCCAACTCCCGACCAAATGCTGGATGCAACCAAGGCGGTTGACGGCGGTAAAGGCGTGCTCCATATCGTCAAGAACTATACCGGCGATATCATGAACTTCGAAATGGCAGCCGACCTGGCCCGCGCGGAAGGCATCGAGATCGAGAGCGTTGTTATCGATGATGACGTCGCCGTTAAGGACAGCCTGTATACCGCTGGCCGGCGCGGCGTAGGCAGCACAGTTCTTTCCGAGAAGGTCTGCGGTGCAGCAGCCGAAGCGGGTCGCTCGCTGGCCGAGGTGGCAGATGTCTGCCGGAAAGTCAAGGGCTGGGGCCGCAGCATGGGCATGGCGCTCACCTCATGCACTGTACCGCATGTCGGAAAACCCACTTTTGACCTGCCGGAAGACGAGATGGAAATCGGCATCGGCATCCATGGCGAACCGGGTCGCACTCGCATGAAGGTCAGGCCCGCGGATGAAATTGTCGAAATGCTGATGGAGCCGATCGTCAGCGATTTGCCCTACAACTCTGGCGACGAGGTCCTGCTCTTCGTCAACGGGATGGGTGGAACGCCTTTGATCGAGCTCTACGTCGCCTATCGAAAGGCGCACGAAATCGCCACACGGCATGGCTTGAAAGTCACACGCAACTTGATCGGACCATATATCACCAGTCTTGAAATGGCAGGCCTTTCCATAACAATGTTGAAGATGGATGACGATTTAACCAAACTGTGGGATGCGCCAGTCAAGACACCTGGCCTACGCTGGGGAATGTAACGCAAAATCCATCAAACCTTTGGGGGCTAGAGTCTCTCTAGCCCCCAAGCCAACGGAGCCAGAAATGTCTATCTCTCGAGATGATGTCTTGGAATGGATCCGGAAATGCGCCGGGGTGCTCGCCGAGAATCGAGAATACTTGATCCAGTTAGATGCCGCAATTGGTGATGCAGATCACGGGGCAAACATGGACCGCGGGTTCCGTGCGGTGATGACCAAAATGCCGGAGATCGCCGATAAAGACATCGGGACGGTCTTCAAAACAGTAGGGATGACTCTGCTCTCCACGGTCGGCGGCGCAGGTGGACCCCTGTATGGTACTTTCTTCCTGCAAGCCGGGATGAAGACAACCGGCAAAATGGAAATGAGTCTCGAGGACTGGTCAAACGCTCTGGAGGCGGCCGTCAACGGCGTCGTTATGCGCGGCAAGGCTGAATTGGGCGATAAGACGATGGTCGATGCGCTTAACCCGGCTGTGAATGCGTTGAAGCAAGCGGTCGAAGCCAACGAGCCCATTAACCAGGCGCTGAATGAGTTGGCCGAGGCTGCCAGCAAAGGCATGGAAGCCACCATCCCGCTGGTTGCACGCAAGGGGCGCGCCAGTTATCTGGGCGAACGCAGCGCCGGTCACCAGGACCCTGGAGCGACCTCATCCTACTTACTTCTCAAAATGGCCGCAGAGACCTGGGATGACGCTTGAATCTACCTTCGGCAATGGGCAAAGTCGATCAGGTGGGCGCACTGCCCCTGGCCAGTGGTCGGCGCTGACCGGAGGTAGCCAGCCGTACAGTAAGATCATTAGATCAGGTCAATATAGGGTTGGGCTCGCTAAGCGAGCCACAGGTAAGGATTTCTAGACACAGGTCAAAATAGGAGTAAATACAATGGCTAAATATTCAGCAGCAATCGATCAAGGAACTACCAGTACCCGCTTTATGATCTTCGATCATGCCGGAAAAATTGTATCCGTCGATCAGAAAGAGCACGAGCAGATCTACCCGAAACCCGGTTGGGTGGAACATGACGCCATGGAAATCTGGGCGCGCACACAGGACGTCGTCAAGGGTGCGCTGCAGAAAGGCGGCGTGGATCCAAAAGACATCGCCGCAGTGGGCATCACTAACCAGCGTGAGACCACCGTCGTTTGGGAGAAGGCCACCGGCAAGCCAATCCATAATGCCATCGTGTGGCAGGACACACGCACTGACAAGATCTGCAATGAGCTGGCCATGGATGGCGGCCAGGATCGTTTCCGCCCGAAAGTAGGCCTGCCCCTGGCAACCTACTTCTCCGGACCAAAAATCCGCTGGATCCTGGATAATGTCCCCGGCGCTCGTGAAAAAGGCGAAAAGGGCGACATTCTGTTCGGCAATATCGACACCTGGGTGATCTGGAACCTCACCGGCGGCCCCAACGGGGGCGTACATGTCACCGATGTGTCCAACGCCTCACGCACCATGCTGATGAACCTGGAGACCCTGGACTGGGATCCTGAGATCCTGAAGATCATGAATGTCCCGCGCGCCATGCTCCCCAGCATCAAGGCCTCCAGTGAGGTTTACGGACATGCGAAAGGCGGCCCACTGGATGGCATCTCAGTTGCAGGTGACCTCGGCGACCAGCAGGCAGCCCTCTTTGGACAGGCTTGCTACGACGCAGGTGAAGCCAAGAACACCTACGGCACCGGCTGCTTCATGCTGCTCAACACCGGCACCAAGGCCGTTCAGTCGAAGAACGGCTTGCTGACCACCTTGGGCTATAAGATCGGCAGCCAGCCCGCGGTTTACGCCCTGGAAGGCTCGATCGCCATCACCGGCGCGCTGGTGCAGTGGCTGCGCGACAATCTGAACATGATCGAGAAATCCTCGGACGTAGAAACTCTGGCAAAGACCGTGGAAGACAGCGGCGGCATCTACTTCGTACCGGCTTTCTCCGGCCTGTTCGCCCCGTACTGGAAGAGCGACGCACGCGGTGTGATCGTCGGCATGACCCGCTATATCAATAAGGGTCACATCGCCCGCGCTGCCCTGGAAGCGACCGCTTACCAGACCCGCGAAGTGCTCGATGCTATGAATAAAGACTCGGGTGTAGACCTGACCGCTCTAAAGGTGGACGGCGGTATGGTTTACAATGAGCTGCTCATGCAGTTCCAGGCGGATATCCTGGGTGTTCCGGTGATCCGCCCGAAAGTCGCCGAGACGACCTCGCTGGGCGCTGCTTACGCGGCCGGCCTTGCAGTAGGCTTCTGGGAGAAGGTCAACGATCTGCGCGCCAACTGGGGCCAGGACAAAGCCTGGCAGCCGAAGATGGCCGCGGCAGAACGTGAAAAGATCTACGCCGGCTGGAAGAAAGCCGTCACGCGCACCTTTGATTGGATCGAATAGCGTAGTTTTACGGCGCGGGTAGGGGCAGCGCCCTAGCGGCTTTCTGTCTGCTTCGGCCCCTGTCGAACACGCCCGATTGATATGCGACGCACCCGGGCGCGGGTGCGTCGCATTTTTCCAGGAAAATGACAAACCTGGGGAATCATTGGCAATCAATTCTTTAAATACCACAGGATTTTATCGTGAGTAAGAATTCGAAAAATAAACCATCTAAAAACATCGCCAAGCAGAAACCGCCAGCCAACGCTACGGCGAATTCTCAGATTAACACCGATCAACAGTCGTCTCCAAGCGCAGCCTGGCTTTCGATGCGCACCGGCCTGATTGTCATGGGGGTCGTGAGCCTGGGCATGGCCGTTATGACCGCCTGGCAGGCAATTCCGATCAAGGGCGTGTTGGAGGGAACGATCTGGGGAGTCGGTTTTGGCGCCAGCCTCTGGTTGATTTTCTTTGCAGGACTCTTGATCAACAAATTTCTGCGCCGCAATTAAGCGACTGGAAAGCAGCCATGCAGCCCATCGCAAGCCCGTTCGCCGAAGAAGCCTGGGAGATGCTCTGGTCACCCTACAGCGAAACCACATACCAGGCTGTAATGGAAAACATCCGTCCTGCAGATACTGTGCTGGAGATCGGCGCAGGCGACCTGCGCCTGTCCAGGCGCATCGCCAGTCTTGCCAGGAAGATTTATGCGATCGAGATCCAGGACCGGATTTTGGCAAATGCGATGAATCCAATCGATGCACCTCTGCCCGACAATCTCATCGTCATTGCCGGGGATGCCCGGACATGGACTTTCCCCTCGGATGCTACCATTGCAGTTTTGTTGATGCGCCACTGCCGTCATTTTTACCTTTATTATCAAAAACTAATCGCAGCCGGATGCACGCGCCTGATCACGAACGCTCGTTGGCGTTACGAGCCTGTACTTATCGATCTTCAGGCTGCCCGCCTTCCTTATGAGGATCTGGAGTTGGGCTGGTATGCCTGCCTTTGCGGCGCCGTTGGCTTTAAGTGCGGCCCCGTTGCAGACCTGACGCCTGAGATCGCAGAGAGGGTTCACGAAGTTGAAAATTGTCTAAAGTGCCTCAATAGTACTTATTGAGAAACATAACAATTGGAACCTTAAAAAATGGTACAATCCTAATCGTTCAAAACGATGCTGGCAGCCTTTTCCAGGTTTTCGGGGAGGAACTGCGAAACCAGGTAGATGCAATCCCCCTGCGTATTTGGATGAGCAGCCGGCACAGATGGGTGAGGATCCGTAATGCAAGACAAGGGGCCAGGTGCTCCTCGCCTGTCTGGTGAATGATGGATGTTTTGGTAGACTTTTACCCGCCGCGTAAATACGCTACAACCCTGCCCAAATTTTGTACCCTGAAACGCCTGGTGGTGTATTCCGGCAGGTTTCGATTGTTACGAATTCAATCCATTCAATTAATTTACGGAGCCAAATAAATGAGCAAGCCAAAAGTGATCATCATTGGAGCCGGTTTCACGGGCGTTGCCACCGCCCACGATTTAGCCCTGCGCGGCTTCGACGTTTTGGTGGTGGAGCGCGGCCCGATTGCTAATGGCACATCGGGCAGGACCCACGGGCTATTACACAGTGGAGGTCGATACGCCGTCAAAGACCAGGAATCGGCGATTGAATGCATCGACGAGAACATCATCCTGCGCAAAATCGTGCCAGAGGTGATCGAGCCAAACGGCGGCCTGTTTATCGCCCTGGATGAAAGCGACCTGGCGTACGGAGAATCCTTCATCGAAGGCTGTGAGGCCTGTCACATCCCGATCGAGGAATTGACCCCACAACAAACCCTCCGGTTAGAACCGAACCTTAACCCGAAAGTCCTGGCAGCCTTCACCGTACCCGATGGGACATTCGATCCGCTGCGCCTGGCGCTGTCTTTCGCTGCGACAGCCAAGGCTAATGGAGCGCGCTTCCGCATTTTTACCGAAGTCATGGAATTTCTTTTTGACGGGAACGGAAACGTCACCGGGGTGAAGGTATTGGACCGCACTTCCGATGTGGAGGAAGAGCTGCACGCCGATATCGTGGTCAACGCTACGGGCGCATGGGCCGGCGAAATTGCCGCCAAGGCGGGTGACGAGGATATCCCGATTAAACCAACGCCTGGCGTGATGGTCGCATATGACCAACGCCTCACCGAGCGAGCGATCAATCGCCTGAACAAGCCCGGAGATGGGGATATCATCCTGCCCCAACGACAGTTGATGGTCGTTGGAACGACCTCTTTCGAAGTTGAAGACCTGGATTACATCCCCATTATTGAAGACCAGGTGAAGGATATGTTTGAGCGCGGATCGGAATTGGTGCCTGGTATCCGCAAAGCTAACCAGCGCGGCGTCTATATGGCTACTCGTCCATTGGTAGGCTCCGGTTCTTCCGGACGCAGCATCGCTCGCACGTTCAAGTGTTTTGATCACAAAGAAACCCACGGAATCGACGGGTTGGTGACAATCACCGGCGGAAAAGCCACGACATTGCGCGCCATGGCCGAGAAAACAGCGGATGTAGTCTGCGAGAAAATGGGGGTAAACGTCGCCTGTACCACCAAAGAAGTGCCGTTGATTTCCTACCGCAAATTTTACACACTGCCCAACTAAGGAGTCGCTATGGCTGACGCAACTTGGACCGTCACTTTCCGCATTTATCGCCATAAGCAAAACCAGGAACCTCATTACGATTCTTTTAAAGTGGAAATTTCCCCAAATGAATACGTATTGGACGGCGTCGAAAAAATTTGGGCATTCCAGGACCGCACATTGACTTTCAGCCATGCCTGCCATCACTCCACCTGTGGGGCATGTGGGATGCGCGTCAATGGGGTAGAAAAGCTGACCTGCATCACACCCATCCGGGATGTCACCACGGATGGGGGCACAATCCAGGTCGATCCAATGCGCAATTTTCCCATTATCAGCGATTTATCGGTCAACATGGGCAGTCTTTACCGGCGCATGGAAGCGGTTCATCACCGGTCGGTTTTACCCAGCGCAGAAGCCGGGATTGAGAACAGCCTGAAATCTCCGAAAACCAGGATCGACGGTGAAATGTACCGTCTATCGGATTGTATCGAATGTGGATTGTGCATCAGCGCCTGCCCGATCGCCGCGACTACACCGGATTATCTCGGACCGGCTGTGCTGGCGGGCGCCCAACAGAGCGGTTTGCGCGATCCGCAAGTGCTGAAACTGGTGGATAGCGAAGACGGCGTCTGGCGATGCCACAGCGCTTATGAATGTACGGAGGTCTGCCCCTCTCATGTCGAGCCGGCCTGGCGGATTATGGATCTGCGTAAGCGAGTAGTGGGTAAAAAGATCCAGCGTTTATTCCGATCTTCTTAAGGAGTCAGCACCATGAGTATCAATTCCAACCAACCTTCTGCTGGTAAGTGGCTTAAATGGTTTGACCCACGCTGGCGAAAGATGGGTTCATGGGCATTCATCCTGAACCGGATCACTGCTCTGGGTCTGACCTTTTATTTGTTCCTGCACCTTTTCATCTTGAGGCAGCTCGCCCAGGGTCCGGATGCCTACGACAGCTTCCTGGAGACCATTCACACACCGCTGTTCATCACCGGCGAGCTGCTGGTTGTGATCGCCGGGCTCTACCACGGGTTAAATGGCCTGCGCATTGGTTTGAACAGCTTTGGCGTTGGAGTGCCGCAGCAAAAGCGCATCTTTCTGACCTTGCTGGCAATCACGGTAATCGCAAGTCTCGTTTTTGCGATCCGCATGTATACGGCCTGATCCCAAGAAAAAAAGGTAAAAAAAATGTTAGAAACCAGCACTTCTCCCAAAAAAGGCGAGACCACATGGTTGTGGTTAGCAAAAATTATCACCGGCTTCCTGATCATCATCCTGTTGATCATCCATTTCATTGTGAATCATTTTATCGGCCAACACGGGCTGTTAACGTACGGAGACGTGATTGCTTATTACCGTATCCCGATTATTCCGATAATGGAAGTTGCCTTCCTGGCATTTGTTGTCTCGCATGCACTGATTGGCCTGCGCAGCATCATCCTGGACCTGCGCCCTTCGGCCGGATTGCTGACAATAGTCAACTGGGTATTCACCATAATCGGCGTCGGAGCCGTGATCTATGGGGTCTGGTTAATCCAGGCTATCGTCACCAGCGGCAGCAGCTAATGATTTCGACCTGAGGGTTTATCCGATGATTGGGATGGTCATCGTTTCTCACAGCCGGGCGCTGGCAGAAGCGCTGGTTGGCCTCGTAAAACAGGTCGCCTCCAATGATGTTCCGATCGCTCTGGCGGCCGGCGTGGGCCCGGACCGCCAGGAATTTGGCACGGACGCCATCGAGATCATGGAAGCCATCCAATCTGTCGATTCGCCGGACGGCGTCCTGGTGCTCATGGACCTTGGCAGCGCCATTTTAAGCGCTGAAATGGCCCTGGAGCTGCTCCCAGAGGAGATGCACGACCGCATCTTGTTTTGTCCTGCTCCCCTGGTCGAAGGCGCAATCGCAGCCGGGGTCCAGGCCGGATTGGGCAGCAGCCTGCAAGCTGTCTGTGAAGAAGCGCGACAGGCCCTGCTCCCGAAGGCCGAGCAATTGGGAGAAACTCTGCCCGGGATTTCCGTTGAAGCGACGGCGCCTGTCGCGCCAAGCATCCCAGCCGGCGAGCAGGCATTGGAGCAAATCCTGACCCTGCGAAATTTGCACGGCCTGCATGCCCGCCCGGCCGCTCGCTTTGTGCAAGCGGCTGCCTCTTTCGATGCCGATATCCAGGTAACGAATCTCACCGCTGGGAAGGGGCCGGTCACAGCGAAAAGCTTGAACAGGCTGGCAACCCTGGGAGCGGTCGGCGGCGACCAGATCAAGCTGAGCATCCGTGGGCCCGAAGCAGGTGCGGCCTTGCAGACGCTGCGAGAGCTGGTCGAAACCGGGTTTGGCGAGCCCGAAACGGAAGCGGCCCAACCCGCTGCCACAAACCCGCCGATCCTGGAAACTGAGCCGGCGCCCGAATCGGCATTGCGTGCCGTCCCGGTCTCCGAAGGGGTCGCATTGGGACCGTTTTACCAATACAGACCGCCGCCTCCACCTATCCCTGAATACCAGCCCGAAAACCCTCAACCCGAATGGGAGCGCCTGCAGCGTGCCCTGGACGCTACGGCTGAATCAATCCAGCAGCGCCGCAAAAAATTAGGGTCACGTTTGAGCGAGGCGGAAGCGGCTATCTTCGACGCCCACCGCCTGATTCTCCAGGACCCCGACCTGCTCGAGAAAGTTCATGAGCGTATCTACGACCAGCACAAGAACGCCGCGGCGGCATGGCATGCGAGCATCGATGATATCGCCAACGCATTCCGGTCCCTGGCTGACCCCTATTTACAGCAGCGTTCCGCTGACGTCATCGACGTCGGCAACCAGGTGCTTTTTGCACTGGCGGAAAAGGCCAGCAGCGAGCCGATCGCATTTCACGAACCGGTCGTGCTGTTCGCCGAGGAGATCACCCCCACTGAGACCTCCCAGCTCGATATGAGCCAGGTGTTGGGTTTGGCCACCACAAGCGGCGGTCCGACCTCGCACAGCGCCATTCTGGCTCGCGCCCTGGGGATCCCGGCTGTAACAGGCATCGATGTCTCCGTCCAGCGGGTGAGCGACGGCACCCTGGTAGCGCTGGATGGGTTCAAAGGCATGTTCTGGATTGAGCCAGCCCCGGACGTACAGCGTGACCTGCAGGAGCGGCGAGATGCATGGCTCGCTCAAAGGCAGAAACTGCAGGAGAGCAGCCAACGACCCGCAGTGTTGCGCGATGGCGCCCGAATTGAAGTGGCCGCGAATATTGGCAGCGCCCAGGACGCCAGGTCAGCCGTCGAAAATGGGGCCGAGGGCATCGGCCTGCTGCGCACCGAGTTCCTCTACCTGACACGAAATACCCCGCCCAGCGAAGAGGAGCAGTGGCGCACGCTGAGCGATATTGGAGAGATCATGGGGGACAAGCCGGTCATCGTTCGAACCTTGGACGTCGGCGGGGATAAAGACCTGCCTTATATCGACCTGGCCCCTGAGGCGAACCCATTCCTTGGGGTGCGCGCCATCCGCCTTTCATTTCGCCGGCCGGATCTCTTCATGCCCCAGTTGCGCGCCATCCTGCGCGCCGGCGAACGCCACCATTTACGGATTATGTTTCCGATGATTGCCAACCTGGAAGAAGTGCTTCAGGCGCGCCGCTTATTGGAGCAGGCCCACCAGGAATTGCTTGCAAACCATCAGGCTCACTGCTGGCCGATCGAGACCGGCATCATGGTGGAAATCCCGGCCGCAGCGGTGCTCAGCCCGCTCATCGCCCGGGAAGTGGATTTTTTCAGCATCGGGACCAACGACTTAACCCAATACACCCTGGCTGCAGAACGCGGCAACCCGGAGCTCACCGGTTTTGCGGACGCCTTGCACCCCTCTGTGCTGCAGTTGATCAAACAAGTGGTCGAAGCTTCCCATCGCTTCGGCAAATGGACCGGTATATGCGGAGAATTAGCTGGCGATCCACTGGCGATCCCGATCCTGGTTGGACTGGGCGTGGATGAATTAAGCATGAACCCATCCGGCATCCCGCGCGCCAAGGCGCTCCTGAGCAAAATCGACCGCGACATGCTGAAGCCACTGTTGGAGGTGGTTTTGCAAAGCGACAGCGCCGGACAAGTGCGGCGAGCAGCCCAGGCGTTTGTCGACTCGCTGGCCCAGGAACCTTGATCGCAGGCCACGTCCAGACGGGAATCCGCCGGATTCGAATGCAAAAAACCCTTTCGATCCTCTTCCTGGGGCTGGTTTTGAGTGCAGCCGGCTGCACGACGAGTTGCCTGCCGGACACAATCTCTCCTACTTCCAGGCCATCCGCCTCTTCAGCGGCTGAAGTCGCCGTCACCCCGATCCCTTTCACTGGCCCTTTATCTGGCTCCCAGGCGGAGATTTCCGGTATGGCCTGGTATGGCGATAACCTGATCCTTCTACCCCAGTACCCAAGCCGGTTCGGAGACCGGGAAGATGGGGCAGTCTTCACGCTGGCGAAGGCAGACTTGCTAGATTTCCTGGATGGCAAGGCTCCGCAGAAGCTGCAACCACGCGAGATCCCTTTTATCGCGCCGGGGTTGGCCGAACAAATCCGTGGCTTTGAAGGGTATGAGGCCTTGGCATTTTCCGGCGACCGGGTGTTCATGGCGATCGAGTCCAAACCTGGCATTGACATGCTGGGCTACCTGGTAACGGGCAGCATTGCGCCGGACTTGAGCGAGCTGCGCCTGGACACCACTCACCTGGCAGAAATCACACCCCAGGCCCACCTGGACAATATGGCCTACGAAACGCTCCTGGTTTCTGAGGGCCAGGTGACGGCGATCTACGAAGCAAATGGTCGCAATGTCAACTCAGCTCCAGAAGCTCGACAGTTCGGATTTGACTTGCAATCTGAGGCTGCGATTCCCTTCCCAAATATCGAGTATCGCATCACCGATGCGACCGCTCTCGACGCCTCTGGACGATTTTGGGCGATCAATTATTTCTTCCCCGGCGACACGCTCTTAGATCCAGCAGCAGACCCATTGTTCGAAAAGTACCCCGAGGGTCCAACCCACGCCCGCTACACCACAGTTGAGCGACTGGTCCAGTTCCAATTTAATGGAACCGAAATCTCGCTTGCCACCGCTCCCCCAATCCAGCTCCAACTGGTGGACGACGATCATTCCCGCAACTGGGAGGCAATTGCCGGCCTGGATGAACGCGGTTTCCTGCTGGCGACGGATAAATATCCCGAGACGATCTTCGCCTTTGTTCCCTATCCGTGAGTAAAAATCAGAAAGCTGATTTGGGGAGGCGCCGTTCGGAACCAAATACGATCCTCGCCGCAATCCTGTCGCGGGAACTTTTCAACCTAAGCCGCCGTCTACAGGATCAGGAGGCGATTTTATGGACAAGCGCTGGATCCCGTTTTTGGTCCTGACGGCGCTCGCTTTGGGGAGCTGCAGTCCCTTGCAATCACCGTCAGAAGCAACTGCAGAACCATCCTTATCAAATTCGCAAGAGGCGCCCTCACAGCCGCATCTGAATACACCACTACCCGAGACGCCTGTCCGGGCGGAAGGCGCAACACCGGATCAATTCGACCGGACCCCTGCCAAATTGCCAGAACGAGTTCCAACAGAAGCTGAATCTCAGCTCGTGACAGGTGAAGTCCCCAGCCAGCTCTTGGAGCCTGTCTTGATGGACCTGGCGAAACGAAATGGTGTCGCCCTGGACTCGATCTCAGTGGTCCGGGCGCAAGAAATGGTTTGGAATGACGGCTCTTTGGGATGTCCACAGCCGGGGGTGTTCTATACCCAGGCAATCGTGAACGGTTTCTGGGTGGTCCTGAAAGAGAATGGGCAAGAATACGATTACCGCGGGGCGGATACGGGTTACTTTTTCCTTTGCGAGAGAGGCTCCCAACCAGCCCCTCCCCCAGGCACTCCAGGTTCTGGACAATCGCCGGACAAATAACGTAAACAGACGGAGCTCCGGATCGGTGCTCCGTTTGTTGTTACATCTTCCTCATCCGACTTGAAAAAATCTGGTCAGTTTTCTGAAACCAGTTGCAAGGAAACGATTGGCGCTTACGGCGTCATAAACAGCAGCGCTTCACTATCCTGGGTCGCGCCGCCCCGGTTGCCAGCTCCACGATCGCCATTGGTGACCAGCATCAGACCCAATTCAGGCGTATTGCCGGGCCAAGGCCCAAAGTCATATACCGCCAAGCCCGTGGGGTCGTAGGTGTTCCCAGGAACATCCGTGGGCACACCATAATGCTGCTCGCCTAACGGGGTAACGGTTAGCCCATCGATGAAATCACCAGGACCACCGTTGTACCAGTCAACAGCTTCGACTGCCATATTGACATTTCTTTCCAGAAGGTCCGCACCGGTCAGGCCCACCTGTTCAGCGCAAATGTACAACACAGTGTTGCCTGTATTCATAGAATGCTCGGCGTAGAAGAATGCTGAAGCGGCATGTGTGGTTAGATTCTCTGCAAAGGTCAACTGGCGTCCATCTGTGAGACTACCGCTCAAGGATGCGTCAAAGTTGTACACGGCATAATCATATGTTCCATCTAGATTCGTATCAAGATAAACATTGTGATTCACCGGCACCAGGTGTTGTTGACGCTCCCAGGTGTTGATGGCGAACGCCCAGACGAAGGAAGCATTAGCGGAGCAGAACCCCGCCGGCACAGTGAAAGTATTAATCCCGACGGCACGCAGATCCGGTGTTGGCATCCCCTCGCCGTTACCGCCTTCCGGAAGATTATCACTTACCGCAAGCAGTGCATAGGCATCGTTCTGCGCCGTACCGACGCCGGTATTATTCAGACCGATTACCTGTGGGAATGAGCCTGGAACGATGGATGTCGTATCGGGCACTACCCGCGCATCTTTGCGAGGCAGTACATGCCAGGGAATGCTGATTGGGTGTTCCCCGTCGTCCAGCATGAGATAGCCATCAAACTCGTTGAGTGTTAATGTGTTGGGATTAGCGCCATCACTTCCTGAATCCATATAGTTTGCAGGCAGGAGGGCGCCATTTATGGTCAGTTTAACCTTGAAGAGCGTATCGATAAAAAATCCAGGTCTGACCACGACTGACGAAGGCGCGCTCACAGTCACCGCGCCGCTGGCTTCATCATCGGCGAAGCGGAAAACAGGTGTGACCGTATAGGTACGCCTCTTGTGTTCGAGATTGCGGATTCGCACGATCCTTTCGACTGTTACGACATTGTTCGCTACGTCAACAAAGCCGAAGCTCAAGGATCCAGACGGGACGAGGAGATCCCATGCCGCCACGGGTGCATCAATGGCGCGATCAACCCTCACTTCTCCAGCTCCGATGCGGGTGATGGGAGCCAACGCGCCGGTTAATGGGTCATTGATGATATTCGTTTCGGCGTTGTTCATCAGCAAGGCTTTCACCTCGACGGGCGCCAGCCGACGACCAAGAATAAATCGACTTGAACCGCCATATTTATCCATCAACAAGGCGGCAGAGCCGGATATCATGGGGGTGGCGCCAGAAGTGCCGCCAAATGGACCTTCGCCGGTACCGGTGCCTGCGATCGCAGAGACGGAAGCGCCAGGGGCGCCGATCTCAGGCTTGATCAGGGTAAATTCTTCGTGCTGCGGGCCGCGAGATGAACTACCCACCATGCTGCCGACCAGCGGAATGCCAACACTGGGATCGAAGCGGATAACTGTTTCCGGGAGACCGCTCTTCAACCTGTTCGCGTCAGCCTGGCTGATCATGTAGCCTGGGATCGTGATTGGGCGATCACCGCCATCCCCACCTTCGAACGGATCCCCGGAGGCCACCAGGCCGATAATGCCGATCGAACCGCCTGCATCGCCAATATTCTTGATCTTCAGTGTGAAGTTGCAGACGCCGCGATCCACTAGAACGATCTTGCCTGCCAGGGAACCAGGGGCAAAGGCAGCACAACCATTCAAGTTGCCGCCCGCGCCATCACCATATTGTAGCGGCTCCTCAATAACCGATGTCAAAGGAGCTGACCACGGCTGAAAGACGGCCGGGTATTGTCCAACGATCGAAGCTGGAGCAATTACTTGCATCAACGCAAGAACTGCACTCGGAACGTTCGTCTGCGCGACGGAAAGAGCTGAGGCGGCAGAGCCTGGCGTATCGGTTACATACGGCTTGTCGGCCCCATTTCCAGCCGCGGCGACCGTAAGGATCCCGAGCCTGGTCGCATTATTTACCGCTGCAGAAAGGTCATCGTCAAAGGGCTGGCCGTACAGAGAGCCAAGCGACATATTGACGATGTCAACCCGGTCCTTGACCTTGCCATCGCCATTTGGATCGGCCGCAAATTCCATCCCCTGGATCAGTGCGATGCCCGAACAGGAGGTGGAAATTGAAGAGCAGACTTTTACGGCATACAGGTCCACGCCTGGCGCTACCCCGCCTACACCCCCGATGATATGACCTACGTGAGTGCCGTGCCCGGCTCCAGGCCCATCATCCAAAGGATCTGGATCCGGCGCCTCGGGAGGACTGGAGCTGCCGCCGACCCAGTTCGAGCCCACGAAATCGTAACCGCCCACGACTTTCGCGGTGGGGAAGGTGCCCGGTTCAATGATCGTGGGGTCATTGGCGGCGTAGTCCGCTGGATTCCCTGAACCACCCAAGGCAGCATGAGTGTAGTCAATACCGCTGTCCAGCACCGCTACTTTAATTCCTCTTCCATCATATCCCTCTGCCTGAACCGCAGCAGCGCCAATGTAGGGCACTGTTTCGGAAAGATCCATCTCATAGTTCGCCACAGGCGCGATGCGCAGCACTCTTGAGTCCTGCGCCAACGCCGGCAGCGCCGAAGCATCCACCTCTACAAAGATTGCATTCAATACCAATTGAACTCTGCCAAGCAGGCGCGCGCTCGGATCGACCTGGCGTACACGGTTTAGGAAGGCATCTTGTTGAACCTTGGCGTCCTTCTTGGCCTTTCCCGTGTCCGCACCCCGTTCAAAGGCGTCCGCTCCTGATTCTGATGAAAGTGTGATGATAACCCGTTGATCTCCGTGGGCGCCAAACAAGCTGGCATCCCCCATCGCAACGGACACGTTTTCTTTTTGCAGCGGGGTATCGAGTTTTAGCGCTTCCACTGCTGAGGGTAGCGCTCGGCCGGCCTGCCGGTCGGGGGGCTGGTTTTCCTGGGCAAAAGATGTGGGTGTAAGCGAGAGCGCCAGGGCAAGAATTAGCAGCACATTAAAAATTACACGCTTCATGGTACATTTCCTCCTGATTCTTACTCGTTAGCCAGCGTTAGTATTCAGTAAAAAGAGCGTTTTTACACCTGATCAAAAATAGGCTCTAATCTTCGCTGTTCACCTCCTTGTATTGGATGGAGAGGTATTATGCTTTAAGGGAACATCCAGTTGAATTAACAAAAAAATCGGCCGAGTGGCCGGTCTCGCTCCAAGCCCTTCACCCACCTTCCAATATTGGTCGAGATTAAGCGACTGATCATAAAGTGCGTGGAGCACCCCCTGCGCCAGTTTCAATATAGCATATCCCTGCGCGAGAGTCAACAAATTTTTGCTTTCCTCAGACGCTTTTTTATCTCATCAATCGCTTGACAGTTCCCAAAACTCTATGTTATAGTCGCTATATCCTGTCGGAATTTTACACGCAAAGGAGGCGCACACCACATGTCAATCATCGATAGAGCTGTGCTTCGAAATGAAGTCGAATGTGTGCGCCTGCTGACTGCCTGGTAGTTGCTTCTCACGGGGTAACGGGGTTAATTACGAGCCACGGGTGCACGCCACCCGTGGTTTTTTGTCCTGGCGCACCAGACGAAATGAAAGCGGCAAGCTAAGCCGCCACATGAGATCTCTCAGGCCACGGGTCCAACCGTGGCCTGTTTTTTTAATGATTTGCGAGGTCCAACATGAGCGATGTTTTGATGCAGGACCGGTCCCTCCCGGATAATCCCCAGGGTCGATTGCCCTTCGGTCCATACTGGCGCTTGCTTTCCAGATATCTCAAGCCCCAGCGAGCGGCCGTCTCTATAATGGCCGTCCTGCTACTTTTAGGAATCGCAGTGCAGCTTGCCAATCCGCAAGTGATACGCTACTTCCTGGACTCCGTCCAATCCAGCGGCCCGCAGAGGGCATTGTTGGAGGCGGCCGGGTTGTTCTTGGGCTTCGCCTTCCTGCAGCAAGCACTGCAATTCGGCGCGAACTATTTGAGCGAAAGCGTGGGATGGAATGCGACAAACCAATTGCGCGCCGACCTGGCAAACCATTGCCTGCGCCTGGACATGTCCTTTCACAAACAACACACCCCTGGCGAGTTGATCGAACGCATCGACGGTGATGTGACGGCATTGGGCAATTTCTTCTCAAAGTTAGCCGTACAGGTATTGGGGAATGGCCTGCTGGCGGCCGGGATTTTAATCCTTTTGTTCAAAGAAGACCTGCGCCTGGGGTTGGGAATAACAGCCTATACCCTGCTCACGTTATCAACCCTGGTTGCCATCCAACCCCTGGCCGTCCGGCGATGGGTTTTGGCGCGCCAGGCGAGCGCCGAGCAATATGGATTCCTGGAGGAGCGCATCCAGGGTAAAGAGGATATTCGTTCCAGCGGCGCGGAAGCGTATGTGATGCAGCGGCTGTACCAGTTAATGGGGAATCTGCTCAAGAAATCCCGTTCTGCTTTTGTGATCAGCGCAATGACCTATTCAGTCACCGACTTATTGGCGGCCGGCGGGCGGGCCTTCGGGTTGGCGCTCGGTGCAACCCTGTATACCAGCGGAAACCTATCCATTGGCGGCGCATACCTGGTCCTGTATTACCTTGGGCTCCTTTCTACCCCGCTGCACGGCATCCGTGAACAGGCGCAGGATCTGCAGCACGCCAGCGCGAGCATCCAGCGAATCCAGGCTTTATTCCAGGCCAAGACAGATACCCAGGACACCGCAACGGAAGAGCTCTCCAGCCATGCAATCGCCGTGGAATTCCAGGATGTTTCCTTCCAATACGACGAAATCGTTACCACCGGTTTCGAACCAGAGTCGTTCAGGAAGGCAGATCCCCCCGAAAGCGAGCCATCCCTCGTAAAAGAAACCCGGCAGGCGGCTCCAGCGCTCCAAAATGTCACTTTCACATTGCAGGCGAACAAAGTGCTGGGCGTTCTGGGCCGCACCGGGAGCGGCAAGACCACGCTAACTCGCCTGATGTACCGGTTGTATTCACCAGGCTCCGGGAAAATTACCCTGAATGGGACGGATCTCAAAGATCTATCCACAACCTCCCTGCGCAGCAAGATTGGCATTGTCACCCAGGACGTTCAGCTCTTCCAGGCAACCCTGCGCGACAACCTCACTTTTTTCGACCGGTCGATATCCGACCAGCGCCTGGAACAAGCTCTACTGGGATTTTCAGCTATGGGAGTGGGTCCAGGCGCTGCCCAACGGGTTGGACATGCAGATCGCTTCTGGCGGTCAGGGCATATCCGCCGGCGAGGCCCAATTGTTGGCGCTCACCCGCCTGTTTCTAAAAGATCCGGGTTTGGTGATCCTGGATGAAGCTTCCTCTCGCCTCGACCCGCTGACGGAGAACCTGCTTGAAGGAGCGATCGACCGTTTGCTGGAGGGACGGACAGGCATCCTTATCGCCCACCGGCTGCAAACCGTAATGCGGGCGGACGAGATCATGATCTTAGAAGATGGCAGGATTGCAGAATACGGGTCGCGGCAGGAGTTGGCTGGCGATCCTGGTTCTCGATTTTACAACTTGCTGCAAACCGGGTTACAGGAGGTGCTGGTATGAAACCTCCGCAATCTTCCCAGGGAGCGTCTGGTCTGCAAGATGAAGCCCAAACAGTAAGCCCTCCCTTAAGAACCTGGAAATTCAACTGGGCGCTCATCCGCTACCGTCACCGCCCGTTCGCGCTGCACACGCTGTTGGTCCTTTTCTTATTTGGCGCGACCGTGCTTCCAGGACTGGTTGAAAAGTGGGTATTCGACACCATCACCGGGAATGCCGCCGCTTCGATCAGTATCTGGGCCCTGGTTGCGCTGTATGTCTCGATCGAGCTGGCGCGCCTGGTCGCCAGGTTGGGGGTGGAATGGACCGGTTGGACCTTCCGCCTGGTGGTACAGGCCTTGCTCAGGCGCAACGTGTTTGCCAGCATCCTGCGCCGGCCGGGCAGCCAGGCGCCCGCGGTTTCAAGCGGCGAAGCCATCTATCGCCTGCGCAATGATGTCGATGAGGTATCCGACTTTCCAACCTGGCTGCCGGATGTCGCCGGGCAGGTGACCACTGCCCTGGTCGCCATTTTGATCATGGCTCGCATCAACTTGCAGATCACCCTGGTGATCTTCCTGCCCCTGCTGGGGACCTTCCTGATCTCCCGGCTGGCCTGGGGAAGAATCGTACATTACCACCGTCTCAGCGGGCTGGCGAGCGACGCGGTAACCGGCTTTCTCGGCGAGATGCTTGCCGCTGTCCAGGCAGTGAAGATCGCCAACGCCGAAGATTCGACCGTCGGGCACTTCGCCCGGTTAAACGAGGCCCGCCGACAGGCTGAATTAAAAGTGCAAGTGTTTCATGGGATGTTGGATTCGCTCTTTGGAGGGGCAACCAGTTTTGGGATCGGGATCATGCTCTTACTGTGTGGGCAGGCGATGGCAGCCGGCAGGTTCACCATCGGTGATTTCGCCTTATTTGTCTACTATCTGTCCTTTACCACAGAGCTCCCCTCCTACCTGGGCACATTCTTCGGGGATTATAAAACCCAGGAAGTGTCCATTGAACGTCTGTCTGAGCTGGTCCGGCCTGAACCCAACCAGGTTTTGGTCGAGCATCACAGCGTCTACGAATATGGCGATTACCCGCCCCTGGTCCGACCCGAACGAAACCAGGCTGACCGGTTGGATATCCTGGAAATTGACGAGTTGAGCTACCAGCACGCCCAAAACAGCCATGGCATTAAGGATATTCGCCTCACAATCAGGCGGGGTTCCTTTACCGTCATCACCGGTCGGATCGGCTCGGGAAAATCCACTTTTCTACGGGTCTTACTGGGGCTGCTGCCTAGGGATTCCGGCGAAGTGCGCTGGAATGGGGTGCGGGTGCAGGACCCTGCTGCTTTTATGATCCCACCCCGTTGCGCGTACACCAGCCAGGTGCCGCGCCTGTTCAGCGAAACGGTGCAGGACAATATCCTGTTGGGACTGAATGAAAGTCCAGCAGCATTGCAGGAGGCCTTGCGCCTGGCTGTGGTCGAGAAAGACATCGCCGGGATGCCCTACATGCTGGACACCCTCGTGGGCCCGCGCGGCATCCGCCTGTCTGGCGGGCAGGTGCAGCGTGTAGCGGCTGCGCGGATGTTTGTACGCCAGCCGGAAATCTTCGTATTCGACGATCTCTCGAGCGCCCTGGACGTCGAAACCGAGCGTGCTCTGTGGGATGGCCTGGTCCAACGCGGCCGGCATACTCCGACTACATGCCTGGTCGTCTCACACCGCCGGGCTGCCTTACAGCTCGCCGACCATATTATGGTCTTGAAAAATGGATCGGTCGAAGCTGAAGGGACTCTGGCAGAACTGCTTGAAACCAGCCAGGAGATGCAGCGCCTTTGGCAAGGCGACCTGCGCGGCGAAAATTCAACCGAGGTTAAATCCGAATGAACGCCATCCTCCTGCTTGTGCACAAATCCGATTTTTCGAACACAGAGAGGTGAGAACCCTATGCGCGGCTATAACAAAAACGACTTATGGCGGCAGTTAGAACCAGACGGAGAGGAAAGCACTGAACGCCACAGACAGCCCAAGGAGCCACACAAACCCAGGCATCGCCGGGTTGAAACCCTGGAAATCGTCCCTCAACCAGACGAGGGGCCAGGTGAGCTTAATTTTACATACCATCCATCGCGGCACGAAAGCGAATGGATCGTGAACTCCCTGGGTGATTTCTACCAAAATGAATGGATCAGTGACATTTTGCGCCAGGTGAAAGGGGGCAAAGAAGCTACCGTCTACCAATGCAAGGCGGACCCCAAAGTGACTGATGGGTTCATCGCGGCCAAGGTTTATCGTCCGCGCCGCTTCCGCAGCCTGAAAAACGATCACATTTACCGGGAAGGCCGCGACCAGCTCGACGAGGACGGCAACGTGATCATTGATGATGGAAAGCTGCACGCCATTCGAAAACGTACTGCTTACGGTCTGGAATTAATGCACACATCCTGGATCGAACACGAATATAAGACCTTGCAAATTTTGAATAAAGCCGGGGCCGACATTCCGGTCCCTTACGCCAGCGGGAACAACGCAATTCTTATGGAGTTCATCGGCGATGAAGACCAGGCTGCCCCAACATTGAACAGCATCAATCTGGAGCGTGCTGAGGCGGATGTTCTCTTTGAGCGGGTGATACACAACGTTGAGCTGATGCTGGCGAACGGCTGCGTTCACGGCGACCTGTCCGCGTTCAATATCCTGTATTGGGAAGGGGATATCAAGATCATCGATTTCCCCCAGGTCACCCATCCGAGGGCCAATCGCAATGCATTCGCCATTTTTGAGAGGGATCTCACCCGGGTCTGCGAGTATTTTGAGCGCATGGGAGTCCACACGCAGCCCATCCCGCTTGCCGCTAAACTCTGGACTGCTTACAGGTTCCGTATGGCGCCTGAGGTTCACCCAAGCTTACTGGATGAGGAAAGCGAAGCAGATCGAGAATACTGGAGGCTCAGGTTGAGCGACAATTCCGGATGAGGATCCGGCGCTCTGAGGTCTGCAGTAGCGGACCGGGTAGTTGCGCGCTTGCGCAATAACATAATTCGAATATAATCTTCAACATCATGGCGCATGAAACCCCGGGTGTTAGATGTCGCTCCATCCATTAAGAATTTTCATCTCGGGGTCAGTATTTCAGAAAAGCTAATTTTGTCCTGAGCTTAATCTCTCATGCACCCCTCCATTTCTCAGAAAAAATCCAATCCAAAAGATAGCGCTACTGCTCAAGATTCCGTGCTGGCGATCAATAAGTGGTGGGTGCTGATTTCAGTTGGGATCAGCACTTTCATGTCTGCCCTGGATACCAGCGTTGTGAACACTGTGCTGCCGGTATTGAGAAAGTCCTTCGGGAGCGATGTCGCCGCGATCGAATGGGTTGTCATCATTTATTTGCTGGTGGTCAGCGGTCTGCTGCTCAGCTTTGGCCGCCTGGGAGATCTGCGCGGCCACAGGCCTGTATTCCTGGTTGGCTTTGTTTGCTTCGTGACCAGCTCAGCGTTGTGCGGGCTGGCGCAATCATCCAGCGCCCTGATCGCCTTCCGCGGCCTGCAAGCCCTGGGCGCGGCCATGCTTTCGGCGAACTCGCCGGCAATTCTGACCAAGAGTTTCCCCGACAGCCAGCGCGGACAAGCGCTTGGGCTGCAGGCGACGATGACCTATCTCGGCCTGACGGTGGGTCCATCCCTGGGCGGCTGGTTGACTGATATGTTTAGCTGGCGGGCAGTTTTCTTTATCAATGTCCCGGTTGGGTTGCTTGCCTTAGGGCTCAGCTACCGCTTCATCCCCCACGACGAAGGAAAACATAATTCCGAACGGTTTGACCTTGCGGGTGCAGCCTTCTTCATGACCGGCCTGATCGCTTTGTTGCTTGGGCTCAACCAGGGACACGCCTGGGGCTGGTTCTCCTGGCAAATCATATCCTTAATAATAACGTCCGTAATCCTGTTAGGCGCCTTTCTAAGGATCGAGCTTCGAGTGCAGAGCCCGATGGTCGATTTAAGCCTGTTTTCCAACCGGTTGTTCACAGCCTCCGTGGCCAGCGCGATTCTAAATTACATCTGTGTTTACGCCATCCTGTTCCTGATGCCGTTTTACCTGATCCAGGGGCGCCTGTTCGACCCCTCCCATGCCGGTCTTCTGCTGACCGCCATGCCGATCCTGATGGCCCTGGTCGCCCCAATAAGCGGGACATTTTCCGACCGAAAAGGTGCGCGCCTGCCGGGAACGATTGGGATGGCCTTATTAGCCGCCGGGCTGTTTTCTCTCTCCAGGCTGGGCTTACAGTCCACGGCAGGTCAGATTATCCTTGCTCTGGCGATCGCCGGATTGGGAATCGGGGTGTTTATCTCGCCGAACAACAGCGCATTGATGGGATCTGCCCCACGCCACCGCCAGGGTATCGCTGCGGGGGTCCTGGCGACGGCTCGCAGCGTGGGCATGGTGTTAGGCGTGGGATTAGCGGGTGCAATTTTCACCACCGTACTGGAACAACGCCAGGCTGCGCCGTCCGGGGGTCTGTTTGACGCCATCCAGATCAGCTTTTTGTTTACAACCGGGGTCGCGTTGGCAGGCATGCTCACTTCGGCAATCCGAGGAAATGGAGGCGAGAAGACCTTGGGAGAAAATTCGCCAGCCGCCTCTCCGGACGTCGAAAAGCTCAGTTGAGGTAACCCAACGAATTTACTGAACCGATGATCGATTATCCAGCATTGATGCAGGTTTTTTCGATGCCGCGGCCGAACGGCAGTAAAGCCGAGCGAGCCACCCGCGCGGCAGCATTGAACTGGCTGGAACGTCACAATATCCCCTACCAGCGCCAGTCCTTTCGCATCTTCCCCTATCTGTTCGAAGCCATTGGAATCTGGCTGCTGGTCTCTCGCAACCTGCTGGCGGCCGCCATCTGGTTCCATTGGGGCTGGTGGACGGCCTGGATCTCATTTATCGGCCTGCTTGGCGGCAGCCTGGATGAATTCTTCAATCTGCCCCTGGTAGGTTGGTTCGGCGCCAGGCGAACCGAGAATGTCCTGGTCGAGTTTAACCCGCCCAAGGCGGTCCAGGAAGCGGTGGTCTGCGCTCATTACGACAGTAAAACCGAGCTGCTCGATCACCGCCAGCGCATGATCTTATTAAAATCAATCCCAGCCGGCTTTGCGATCTCGCTCATCCTGGGCTTTTTGGGGCCGCTGGACGCCTGGGCGCGGCTCCACCAGCCCGGATGGGAAAGCTATGTCTTCTGGAGCGGCGCGGCGCTAACCATCCCGTTGCTGATCCTGGCCTGGGGAATGGGCTTAAACCTGGCTTCAGGAAGGCTGCTGCGACCCAGCCGGGGCTCGGTTGATGATGGCGCCGCCTGCGCGGTCCTTTTAGGCCTGGCGGATGCGCTTTTCAATCAAGAAAAAGAGCTCAACCTGAAAAACACCCGGGTTACCCTGGCGCTCTTCACCGGCGAGGAAGTCGACCGCCAGGGTTCTCGCGCCTATACCCGCAGCCGTTCCTGGCCCGTACCGGCGATTTGCCTCAACCTGGAAGCGATGGCCCAGGACGGAAATTATGTTTACTGGCAGCGAGATGGCAGTTTGCTGCATCTTTCGCCCACCAGCGCTGCAGTAAACCAGCTCCTTTGCCAGGCGGTTCAAGAGATCACCGGAAGATCGCCTGTAATGGGAGGTCCGATGTTGAGCGACGGGGCGTCATTTCTGCAAACGGGCGTCCCTACCGCTGTCCTGGGCACTTATGACCAGCGGTTTAAAGACCGGGGTATGCACCACCCCAGCGACAATCCCTCCCGGGTTGTCTTCCAAAAACTGCCCGAAGGGGTGCGAATCTTGACCCGTTTTCTGCAGCTTTATGACCGATCTTTCCAGCCTAGCGGAAGATCTGACGATTAACGATGCGCAAAGCATTGCTGGTCACCTTCTGCCTGGCCCTGTTGCTCTGGGCCGCCCGGCCTGTCGCCGCCCAAGGACAAATCACCGTTTATTACGCCGGACCGCAGGGGATTGTCCAAACCGCTCTCAGCCTTGCCAAAGATTTCACCTTCGTCGATGACCCCGACCAGGCGCAGGTGCTGGTCTTGAATGACAGCCTGCCTGAACCGGATCGCCTGGCCGCGCGCCTGCGCGCCGGCGCCGGGCTGGTCCTGCTGCTCGGGCCCAATCTGGAAGCCTCCCAGATTAATTCTTTGCTGGGTTTCCCCATCTCGATCCAACCCCAGGAACAACCGCTGAGCCTGGTCGAGGCCAGCGGGGTTAATGCGTTCATCACGGAACAGGTCGTCTGGAACAGTGCGCCCCAGGTGCGCCAGCGCGCCAGCATTCTCACCACGGACGCTGGCCTTAGCCCCTTAGTGGTCGGCTTCGAGGATGGAAGCCTGGTCCTGGGAAATGCACAGGTCGCTGCCGGCAGCGCTTTCGTTTTCACCCCCTACCTGGATGGCTTTAACCCGCAATTTCAAGAATGGGCCTACTTCAACTACCTGATCTATGCACTGGTCGTGTCAGCCGGTGGACAAACGCCGCTCACCTACGCGCAATACCCGGCCTCGCCAGTGCCGCATGCTTCGCAACAGGCAGTCTTGATTGCCATTCTTGCAGGAATGTTGGCGCTGGCGTTCCTGGCTTATTGGGTTGTCAGGCGCTACAGCCTGGCCAACCCGCAGGTGTTAGACGACCTGGTGGTAGACCGGGCAGAATTCGAGACCCGCCAGGCGAGCACAGATTGGGACGAGATTGGCTTCCATCGCCCTCTTGGCGGATTTATGCTGGCGTTCATGCTGGGTCTGGTATTGTTCATCCCGCTGATCGTTTACCAGAACCTGATTTTGCCGGTTTATATCCTGCCTTCAGCCCAGGCATTGGGCATTTGGGGGCGGGTGGTGCAGTTCTTCAATTTCCTCTGGCTGCTGTTCGACATGGGCACCAGCGCGGCGTTCATCAAATTCTTCGCCCAATATCGGGTCCATGACCCGCGCAAGGCCATCTTGTACGGGCAGGTTTTCGTTTGGTGGCAGGCCCTCTCTGGTACAGCGCAAATCGCGTTAATCACTGCTTTGGTCGGCACCCTGCTGCCGCGCAGCGCGTTTGCGTTATACACCTGGAGTATTATCATTCATACCTTCATCCAGATCCCCGGATTTTTCCAGGTGTTTCGCCATGCGTTGATGGCCTGGCAGCGCTTCGATTACGCTCAAATCCTGGAAATGGGTCTTTATCTGGTGTTTCCAATCGTCACCCAGCCCGTCCTGGTATTGCTGCTGGTAGCCTGGGGGAAATCGCAGCCGGTGTTCGGCGGGGCGATGGGCGGGTTATTCGGCCTGGGCTTCGCAGCATACGCCACAGAGGCGCTCACCTTTATCATCGGCTACTGGCTCTACCGGCGCCTGGGCTACAACACCCGGCTGCTTTTCCTGGCCCATTTCGACTGGCAAACCGTCAAAAGCGCGTTTCGGTTCGGAGTATTCGAGATGCTTGGCTCGGTCGCCTGGGCAGGCGGGCAGGCAATGGAAGTCGTGATCACACAGACCCGCCTGGTCAACTACACCGAAGTGTGGGGGAACTGGGGGTTGGCTCAGAATTTCGTGTTTGCCTTCAATGTCTTACAAACCCTCTATAACAACCTGATGCCTTCCATATCCGAATCGATCTCGCACGCCCGCCAGGCGTTGAGCCAGTATTACTCCGCGGTGGCTTACAAGTGGGGCGGTATGGTCAGCGCCTATATTGGCTCGGTGCTTTTGGCGGTATCTGACCGCTTCATCCTGGGCGCCAGTGGGCCGGAATTCGTGCGCGCCGCTGTTTATGCGATCCCTTTGGTGATTTGGGGCGCGGTCCAATATCCATCTTGGGTGGGCGATAGCGTGCAGTTGGGCGCTAACCGGCCTTACCTCAAGACCGCGATGGTTGCAGGTGAGCAGATCATTCGCATCGCGCTGGCTTACCTGCTTCTGGCCCGCTTCCAGATCAATGCCTTGATCATCGCTTATTTCGTAGGCCTGCTTGCCAAGGACTTCGGGGCATATTTCGTCAACGACCGCTTATGTTTCCGCCAGCGCTTTTATTTCTGGCAGTCCATCGCCGCGCCGCTGTTTGCCGGGATTGCCCATTATTCGGTCCTGCGCTGGGTCACTGGCATTCTGTGGAAAGGCGATCAAGTGACCAGTGTTCTCATCTTCCTGATTGGAATCCTGCTCTCTTACCCGCTTTTTGCCTTCTTCTACGGATTATTCGGCGGTTGGGATGACGACACACTGGCGGAGCTCCGCCATGGGGCAAAAATGAGCAATATGATGTACGCTTTATCCTGGTTGTTTTGGGCTTCTTCGGCTCTTGGCGCGCGTTACAGCCCGCTGCACGGGCGCTTTCCAATCGACATCCGCGCGGCTGCGCTGGATGAAGCTGCCTCGTTAACCCAGGAACGGGTGAACCTGTAGCTGATATAATTCCCGGAAGAGGAGGAAAAGAAGATTATAGACAGCCCTGTTTTACCTCAAATTGAACCCAGCCAGCCCTCGTCGCAGGGCGACTGCGCCAGCCCGATCCTGTACGTTCTGGTCGCAATATGGGTTGTGTCGATCGCCATCGCCCGCACGCTGGTGGACTTCGTCGCCTCCGCCGCGCCCGGGCCGATTACAATCCGGACCGGTATTTTTCTCACCCTGGGCGAAGCTGTCCTGATCGGCGCGCCGATCTTAACCCTGGCCGCGGTCTGGCGCCGGCCTCGCTACCGGGAGATCTACCGCGCCTGGGCTTTCGCGGTTATCTTCCTGATCGTGATGCTGCCAGCCAGCTTGCCGCCGATTAAGTATTCCCAGTTGCAATCCGTGCTGCAGATCATAATCGCCCTGGTTTACGCCGTCTTCCTGCGCTGGCTGGGCGGAAGCCAGGAGAAACAGGCGCAGGTCAACGCAAATTCCATGTCCAGGCCCGTGAGCAGGCTGGGGTTCGCAGGGCTGGCGATCGCCGCCCTTCTGGCGCTGCCCTGGCTGGCGTGGGGTGCGCTGGGCTCGCCCCTCGACACCCTGCTGGCGCTCTCGGCTGCCCTCGCCATCGGCCTGGCAGCAGGGCAGTTGTTGGAGACGGGGCTATTTGCGCCATTTCGCCGGCTGCAAGCCGTCCGCTGGCAGGATCTTGTTCTGTCCGGGTTCAGCGCCGCAATTACCCTGGTGATCCTCGCCAGCGGCACAGGATTTGTTTTTGGCAGCATGCAGCTCATGCTCATGCTGGTTCTTCCGGCCCTGGGCATTGTCCTGGCCGGGTTGAGGTTGTCCGGAGCGCGAGTGGGTGTGCTCGCCCTGCTCACCGGATTAGCCGCCGCCGGCCCAATGACGCTGATCGACCCGGACGAGCTGGCCTTGATTATCACCGCTTCGCCGGGCGAAATCCTGCAATGGGCGATGAAAGCCGCCGGCGTTTCACTGTCGATAGGCCTGCTCTTCAGCCTGGTTATCTTCCTGATAGCCGTCCTGCGCAAGGATAAGCCCACAGAACAACCGGTGGGCAAGCCGGGCCGGTTTTCAGCGCTTTTCGCGCTGCTGGCTGCCGCCGCCTGGCTTGCCGCAGCCCTGGTCTATTTCCTGGCAGGCCAGCCCGGCTTTTATGGAGAGCGCCTTTTCGTGATCTTGAAAAGCCAGCCGGATCTTTCCGCCGCGCCCACCATGCAAGACAACATCGCCAGGCGCGAATTTGTTTACGCCACCCTGGTGGACAACGCAAACGGTACCCAGGCTGGAATTCGCCAGGTGCTCGACAGCTTCCATATCGCCTATACGCCTTATTATCTGGAAAACAGCATCGAAATCCAGGCGGACCCCTTGCTGCGCCTTTGGCTGGCCACCCGGCCCGAAGTAGACCGGGTTCTGGACAGCCCGCACATGCGCCCCTTACCGCAAATACCCCCCTCCACGGGCGGCAGCGCCAGCGCTCCCAGCCAGCCGGATTGGAATCTCACCATGATCGGTGCAGACCGGGTCTGGAATGAGCTCCAGGTCACCGGGCAGGGGATCGTCGTCGGCCAATCAGACAGCGGTGCGGATGGCCAACACCCTGACCTGGCGCCTTCCTATCGCGGCAAGGATGCCAGCAACGATTACAACTGGCTGGACCCCTGGTACGGCAGCCGTTCGCCAACGGACGCTGGGTTCCACGGCACCCATACGCTCGGGACGATGGTGGGCAAATCCACCGGCGTAGCCCCAGGGGCGACCTGGATCGGGTGCGTCAACCTGGCCCGCAACCTGGGAAATCCGGCCCTTTACCTGAACTGCATGCAGTTCATGCTGGCGCCTTTCCCGCAGGATGGCGACCCCTTGAAAGACGGCGATCCTGCCAGGGGCGCCAACATCATCAATAACTCCTGGGGATGCCCGGACATGGAAGGCTGCGATCCCAACGCCCTGCTGGCTGCCACCCAGGCCTTGCAAGCCGCCGGCGTGTTCGTCGAAAGCTCGGCTGGAAATGACGGCCCCGCCTGCGAGACGGTTCGTGACCCGATCTCGCTGTACTCGGCGGCCTATTCCACCGGAGCGATCGACCAGTCCGGACAGTTGGCCAGCTTCAGCAGCCGGGGACCGGTAACCGCGGATGGCAGCGGGCGCATTAAGCCGGACATCGTCGCCCCAGGAGTAGATGTGCTATCGACGCTGCCTGGGGATACTTATGGCCGCTTCAGCGGCACATCCATGGCTGGCCCGCATGTCGTAGGCGTGGTAGCCCTGATGTGGTCCGCAAACCCGGCCTTGATCGGGAATATCGAGCGCACCGAGCAGATTCTCGATCAGACGGCAAAACCCTATAGCGGCGCGCTGCCTGCCTGCCCGCAATCGGATGGCAGACCGAGTTCGGCCGTGGGGTATGGGGTCGTTGACGCGTACGCCGCGGTGAAAATGGCCCAGCAAGAGGGGAAATAACAGGGCTTTGATGCGTACCATTCACCTGGTATCTCACACGCATTGGGACCGGGAATGGTACCTGCCCTTCCAAACCTTCCGCTTGAAGCTGGTCGGGCTGGTCGACCGGCTTCTGGATCTCCTTAAGTCCGATCCTGAATACCGCTATTTCATGCTCGACGGGCAAACCATCGTCCTGGAAGATTACCTGCTGATGCGGCCGGAGCGGCGTGCCGAGCTGCAGGCTCATATTCGCAGCGGGCGCATATTGATCGGTCCCTGGCACATCTTACCGGACGAATTCCTGGTCAGCCCCGAAGCGACCATTCGCAACCTTTTGCAAGGCAGGCGCACGGCGCGAGAATTCGGGGAACCGATGGCTGTCGGCTATATCCCAGACACCTTTGGCCATATTGGCCAGATGCCGCAAATCTTGCAAGGTTTTGGCATTCAGAATGCCTGTGTGCAGCGCGGCGTCTCCGATGAGCCTTGTGAATTCTGGTGGCTGGCTCCCGATGGTTCGCAGGTTTTTACGGGCTACCTCAGGGATACCTATGCCAACGCCGCGCTTCTGCTCGAATACAGGGGCGAAGATTTCATGCAGGAGGTCCGCCGGGAGCTGGATTCCCTGGCCCCTTACGCCCACAGCTCGCACGTTCTCTTGATGCAAGGCAACGACCACACCCGCCCGGCAGCCCAAACCAGCGCGGCGATAAAAGCTGCCCGATCGCCGCTCGAACCGGATCTGCTGCTTCACTCCAACCTGCCAGCTTACCTGGAAGCCGCCCGCCAGGAAATTGCATGCGGAGATCCGCCCATCCCGGCGCTGCACGGCGAGCTGCGAGCTTTCGGGCGCCACAACTTGCTGCCAGGCGTGCTGTCCACCCGGGTGTGGATCAAGCAGCGCAACCACGAGTGTGAGACCTTGCTGGAAAAATGGGCCGAACCATTCAGCACATTTGCAAGCGATCACACCCTGGCAGGCGGCGATGGGGAGGCAGCGGAGCGAATCTCCAACCCGGCGTCCATCCTGCGCCAGGCCTGGCGCATGCTCATGGAGTGCCATCCGCACGATTCGATTTGCGGATCCTCGATTGACCAGGTGCACGCCGAAATGCGCCCGCGCTTCGACCAGGTGGAACAGATCGGCGAAGAAATCACCCGCCAAAGCCTGGAAAGCCTGGCCCTGGCTGTAGATAGCGCCAATCCCGAGGGTTCTGCAGAGCCCCTGGCTGCCGTCGTAGTTTTCAATCCAACCGCCGGCCCGCGCAGTGAGATCGCCAGTTTCCCCATACCAGTCTCACCCGGTTTAGAGATCGAAATCGTGGATGCGGCCGGCGAAAGGATGCCCGGCGAACTAGGCGAGAACAACGTGCGCGAGATCGCCAGGGAAACGTTGGATCGCGAAGGCCTGCTGGTCCTGTTGGGAGGCGTTCAGGGCGGCAAAGTGAGCGGCGTCATGGCCCCACTGGAAGGGATGAGCATCCAGGGCGTCCATTTCCAACAGCGAGGCGCGGCTGAAGGGATCGATGTGACCCTGTCCGAAAAGGGCGAGCCCAATCAAGAAGTTCTTCTGCAAGCCATGCAGCATCTGGCAGGCGTCATCAGTGATCCTACGGTGGAAACCTTTGTTCTAACCGCTCATGTGGCGGCGCGCCAGGCCAGCTTCGTCGCCCGGCAGGTCCCGGCTTACGGTTATAAAACGTTCTGGGCGCGGCCATCCAGGCATCCAGAACCGCGTGCGGACAGCCCTAAACCCAAAATCATCGAAAATGAGTTTTTCCGCCTCGAAGCCAGCGCTGAAGATGGGACGCTTATACTGATCGACAAACGCAGCGGCCAGACGTTCCCCGGTCTGAATCGCTTCCAGGATGGGGGCGACAGCGGCGACGAATATAATTACTGCCCGCCCGCCCAGGACGAGTTGATCTCAGCCCGGGTCCAATCGATTTCCTCGACCGTCAGCGCCGTCCGCCAGAGCCTCAACCTGGAGCTGGCCCTGCTGCTGCCAGGCGGGCTGTCACCCGACCGCCAGAGGCGCAGCTCGGAGATTCTGGAGATGGCGATCGGCACGTGCGCCAGCCTTTCACCCGGCATCCCGCGGGTGGATATCCACACCGTGGTGGATAACCCCGCCGGCGATCACCGCCTGAGGGTGCATTTCCCGGCGCCATTCGACCTGCACGCCGCAGGTGAAAAAGCCGCCTACGACGGGCATTTCGAGGTGGTCCTGCGCCCGAGCAGCATCCCGGCTTTTGACGATTCCTGGACGGAATGGCCGCGACCGGAACACCCACAACGCGCATTCGTCGACCTATCGGATGGCCGCCTGGGGATAATGGTCGCCAACCGCGGCCTGCGCGAAGCCGAAGCGCTGCAAAACGGCCTGGGCCAGGCGGAGATCGCTCTGACGCTGCTGCGCTGTGTCGGCTGGCTTTCGAGGGACGATCTTACAAACCGGCGAGGCCACGCCGGCCCGGGACTGCCGACGCCTGAAGCGCAAATGATCGGGCGCTGGACCTTTGATTACGCCATCATCCCCCATCCAGGTGAATGGGAGCAGGCTTGCCAGCAGGCTTACGCGTTTAATGCCCCATTTCGGGCGGTCATCGCCGGTGCGCATGCCGGCAGCTTGCCGCCCGCCGCCAGTATGATCACCGTAGAACCGCTCGAATTTGTCCTCAGCGCAATAAAAGCCGCCGAGGACGGGCGCGGCTGGATCTTGCGCGGCTATAATCTCAGCGCTGCTGCGATCAACGCCCGCATAAGACCCTGGAGACGGTTTGCAAAGGTCGAATTGACCAATTTAGCAGAAGAAAGCCTGGGAACGATCCTGCCGGAAGAAGACGGCAGCCTTTCCATCCCCGTTCGAGGCTGCCAGATCGCCAGCTTGCGATTCCAGGATTAAAACTTCCTCCGACCGGCGATTTTAAATTCCGCGACCTCCGTTATCTCGCTGCGTAAGTAATGATAGAAAGCAATTCTTTTAACAAAATGATTCAATGCTGCTGGAGGTAAAGATGAACAATCGACCTGGGTGTTTGGCGGGGTTTTTGAAGCTGGCTCTGCTCGGCTGGCTGTTTGATTGGCTGCAAGATAATTTTGGCTTCGGGCGCGGCCTTTCCTGCACCGGCTGCGGCTGTGGTTTGATCCTTTTGATCATTTTCCTGGCCCTGGCCTGCAACGTGATCTTTGGAACCAACTGGTTTAAGCTGACCTTGGACCTGGCGCTCAGTGTAATTTAGCCGCCTGCCGTGGGGAACACTAGAAGCACCCGGGTACCTTTTCCCGGCAGGCTTTCCAGGCTTATCGTACCCCCTTGGGCTTCAACCAACCCCTTAGCGATGGAAAGGCCGAGTCCGTTGCTGCGCTGGTCGCCATCCCCAGGTTGGCGCACCTGGTAAAAACGCTCGAATACATGCGGCGCGTGTTCTGCCGGGATGCCAACGCCATTGTCCGCGACCGAAATCTGAATTGTTTTCCCTTTGATCAATGCCCCAAGCTGAATTACGCCGCCGGCAGGGGTAAACCGCAAGGCGTTGTCGAGTAAGATCAGCAGCACCTGGCGCATTCGGGTGGGATCCCCCCAGATCGCTCCCTGCGCCTCACCCAGGCGGACCTGAACCCCCTTCTCACCCGCCAGTTTTTCAATCTGGCGCTTCGTCTCCTCTAAAAGCTCCGCAAGCGAGATTCTAACCTTTTCCAGTTGCAAACGCTGGTTATCCAGGCGAGACAGCAGCAGCAGATCGTCGACCAGCCGGTTCATGTAATCACAGTCTTGCAAGATGTCCTCGAACACCGGCCCATCCTGCCCGGAAGGATTGCTGCGCAGGCCGTATTCTGCTGTAGCCCGAATTAAAGTCAAGGGTGTGCGTAATTCATGGCTGGCATTCGAGACAAAAGCCTGCTGCTGGTCCCAGGCTTTTTGCGCCGGGCCCAGCGAGCGGCCTGAAAGCCACCAGCTCCCAACTCCCAGGAGAATGACGATCGCGATGCCCAGGATTAATAAACCGCTGCGCAATTGGCTTAATACCCGGTCTTGATCATTGAGCAGCCGCCCTATTTGGATCATCGCCGGCGCCCCAGGCGTGGATATCCGGTAGGTCAGCAGGCGCAGGCGAGACCCATCCTGGAGCTTGACCGTGCGTAAGTCGGATTCATTGGCCAAAGCGGCCTCGCGAGCGCTGGCATCCAGGGAGATCGGCGGCGGCGCGGGGTTAGGATTGTAGATCAATTCGCCGCTCGGGTTCAAGGGCAGCACGAAAATCGTGGCGATCCTGGGGTCGTAAATATCGTCGTGGGGATGTTCCGTCTCCAGTTGGTTTGGGCCGTCATCCTCCCCTTGTTCCACCCCGTCGCCGGTGCCCTCGGAGGCTTCTCCACTTTCAAGGTCATCGCTCAAACTGCTGGCAGCCGCAGGGGTCGCTGTCGGGCTGGCGAGTGGGCTTTGCGCCAGGGCGTAATTTCCCAGCCAGGACTGCTCGGCTTTGGCTAACTCGGCTGGCAGGGAAACGCCGTATTGTTCGAATTGGGTCGCCATCTTATAGCGCAATGCCAGGTCAGTCGTGTTCTCAAAATAGCGCGAAATAAGCGAATAAGCTCCGGCCCCCACCAGCACAGCCAGGCCCAGGGCTGCTAACAGGTAAAGCAAGCTGAGCTGCCAGCGCAGGCGATTAAGCATTTTCAACATCCAGAAAATAACCAAAACCGCGCCGGGTGCGGATGGGATCCTTCCTCCCGGGTTGTTTGAGCTTCTTGCGCAGATAAGAGATATAAACGTCTACCAGGGTTGGCTGGACATCGCTTTCGTAAGACCAGACGTAATCCAGGATTTTCTGGCGGCTTAACGTCTGGCCCGGGTGGCGCATAAAATACTCCAGCAGAGACCACTCGGTCTTGGTCAGATCCAGGACTTTCTCGCCGCGCCGCGCCGAATGCGTGCGCAGGTCCAGCACCAGGCTGCCGGCGCGCAGCTCGTAGGGGTCAACGGCCTGGCTTTGAGCCCGGCGGCCCAGGGCATGCACCCGGGCGATCAGCTCGTCAAAGGAAAATGGTTTCCCCAGGTAATCATCGGCCCCGCTGTAAAGGCCAGCCACCCGGTCTTCCACCTGGGTGCGGGCAGTCAACATCAAAACAGCCGTTGGAAGGCGCGCCGAGCGGATCGCCTGGCAGATTGCCGGACCATCTCTGCCGGGCAGCATCCAATCGACGACGGCGACATCATGAACGTCTCGAAGGGCAATTTCGACCCCCATGTCGCCATCATAGGCGACGTCGACGCTGAAATGCTCCGCTTCGAGTACTTTACGGATCAAATTCGCCAGTCTTTTGTCATCTTCGATCAATAGAATACGCATCTTTGATTAATGTTTACTGGTACTTCTCCAAAAAGTGGGATTGCATTCACCCCAATGATGATGCTTTTTCCGATTTCCAAGTGGTTGTGCTCTCTGAGTTTAATCGAAAAAGATTGGAATAAGATTGGAAAACTGGCGGGTTCTTTCAAGATAACTCCAATCTTCCCTTGATAACCTTATCCATGACAGTGGGAATAACCCACCTGGCATCCAGGCGCCTGGCATCCAGGCCAGCCAGACTGACCGCAAAGGATTTCCGCCGCCGCCTGAATTAAACCAAAGAACCACAGGAGATTTTCCATGAAGCAAAATACCGCCCTGTTTATTTCTCTCGTACTCACAGCATTTGTGCTCACCCTGGTGGTTGGAGTCGTTTTTGCCGTCCGAGGTGTGGCTGGAAAAACCCAGGACGCCGTCGCCGCCACCGCGGACCCGGCTTTGACTTCCCAGGACACCGGCGCGAGCGCGGCCTCTTCCGATCAAAATTTGCAGCAAATGCTGCAAGAGCGAGATGCAGCCTACCAGCGCCTGATCGACCAGGCCAACGCTCGCCTGGAACAGGCCCAGCAAGAGCAGCAGGCCCTTCAGGATCAATTGAACGCACTGCAATCCAACAGCGCCGGCAGCGAAGCAGCCGCGCCTTTTGGGATCGCTCCACAGGATGCGGCCCAAATCGCTGCACGCTTCATGGGCCGCAGTGACCTTTACAGCGTGGAGAACACGACTTTTAACGGCGCGAACGCCTACCAGGTGACCTTCAGCTCGGGAGATACCGTCATCGTCGATATGAGCGGGCAGGTGCTGAACGTTCAGCAAGCTCCCACGATCACCAATTCTTCCAACGGCCCTACTTTTGGGAACAGCCACGAAATCCACGAACACGAAAGTGAGCATGAAGAACACGGGAAAGGCGAAGGCGGCGACGATTAAGTCTGAAGGCGCCTTGAGATAATCACCATGCAAACCAAATCCTCGTCCAAACGCCGGCGAACGCTCAGCACCGCCAACATCAAATGGCTGATCCTGGTGTTTTCCGTATCCGCCACGCTGTTTTTCTGGAGTTTCTTCGCCCGCCAGGCGTACGCCGATTCAATCCTCGCAGCCCCGGCAGACACCGAAGCGCCTCCCGCACCTGCGCGGGAGATCGTGATCGATCTTCCGCCCCTGCCGACCCTGGTGCCTGGCTTGGCGCAGCAGGCAAACAGCGCCTCGCAGCCAGCCCCCCAGGAAAGCACGAGCCAGATCGCTGCCCCCGCAAACCCGGCTCCGGTGAAAATTTTCCTGGGTGGAGCGAAACCTCAGGCCAGAACCTCGGCCCCCGCCTCGGTGACTCGGACCCACTCTTCACGATGATGCACAAGATCGCGTTTAGAGCCATGGGCTGCCAGATGATGGCGGCCCTGGACAGCCCTGGACGGCGAGCGCAGGAGCGGCTGGAGCAGGCGCCGTTATGGTTTGAGGAATGGGAGCAATCCTTAAGCCGGTTCCGTTCCAACAGCGAGCTGAGCCGCTTGAACCGCTCCGGCGGGGTCCCTCAAGCGGTGAGCCAGACCCTTTGGGACGTCTTTCAAGCCGCCCTGCAGGCCGAAAGGCGCAGCCTGGGCCTGGTCACTCCCCTGGTACTGGAAGCCCTCGAAGCCGCCGGTTACAACCGCAGCTTCGCCGAGATGCCCGCCTCCATTGCGGCGAACAATCAGGGCGCCGGCCGACCCGCTGAAGACCTGTCCGCGGTTATCTGGGATGCAAACAGCCGGACGATCCAGCTCCCCGTGGGGGCGCGCCTGGATTTCGGCGGGATCGCCAAAGGCTGGGCAGCCCAGCAGGCAGCCCAAAGACTGCATCTGTACGGCCCGGCGCTGGTCGATGCCGGCGGTGATATCGCCATAAGCGCTCTACAATCTGACGGACAGCCCTGGCCCGTGGCGATCGAAGACCCGCTGGACCCACAAGCCGAAATTGGCCTGCTCTTATTGGGGCGTGGCGGCGTGGCGACTTCGGGGAAGGATTACCGCCGTTGGCAGCAAGGCGGCATCTGGAAACATCACATCATCGACCCGCGCACTGGCAGCCCTGCGGAAACGGATGTCTTGAGCGCAACCATCCTCGCCCCGAGCGTATTAGAGGCAGAAGCAGCCGCCAAAACCGTTATGATCCTCGGCAGCCGGGCCGGATTGGAGTGGCTGGAGGCCCGGCCTACCCTGGCAGGATTGCTGGTCCGCGAAAACGGGCAGCGCCTCTACAGCCGTCATTTTGAAGGACATCTCTGGAGTGAGCCATGTCTGTAAAAGGCACGGATGCATTCGAATTCGAAAATTCGTCGGTCAGCTTTAGAGCTGCGCTGGCGACGCTACTGGCGATCATGGCTGGGACCCTGCTTGCCGCCTGGATCTTACCCACCTGGCTGCCCGGCTTGACCGCCTCGCTGCTCGAATCGCAGCCAAAGGCGTTCTGGTATCTGTCGCGCGGCAGTGCCATGGCCGGCTATTGGCTGCTCTGGATTTCGATGGCATTCGGCCTTCTGATTACCAACAAGCTGGCGCGTGTCTGGCCGGGCGGCCCGACTGCGTTTGAGCTTCATGAGTACGTCAGCCTGTTGGGATTGGGCTTCGGCCTATTCCACGCGCTGGTCCTGATCGGCGACCAATTTACCAACTATTCGCTTCCTCAGCTCCTGGTCCCATTTGCCAGCGCTCCTTACCGGCCCTTTTGGGTGGGCCTCGGGCAGTCTGCCTTTTATCTTTGGCTCCTGATAAATCTGAGCTTTTACGTGCGCAAGTGGATCGGGAACCGTATGTGGCATTTGATTCACTTCTTAAGTTTCTTGACCTTTGCCCTTGTATTGGTTCATGGGATAGCCAGTGGGACCGACAGCAGCGCATTGTGGAGCGCCTGGATGTATTGGGCAAGCGGCGGAAGCCTGCTTTTCTTGACCATTTATCGAATTTTTGCTAAACAAATCACCAGGCGGCCAAAAGCAAGCTCGCTGTCAGCGGACGGTCGCTGAAGCATCAGGCCCAGACAGTCCGTTTGGGATGCAGGGGAAAGTTAAGCCTTGATGTGGGAGCTTCAGCCTCATCCAGATTCATTTTCCTGGCCTATCCGCAAGAACTCATGGTATGATGCTGATAATTCATCTATCGGATCCATACCTTCGCGCGTTCTCCAGGAGTGCAATCATGGTTAAAATCATCACCGACACGACGGCCTGCCTGCCGGCGGACGTCATTCAACGTTACCAAATCCCGGTGATTCCACAAGTCATCAATTTTGGCAACGAATCACTCTTTGAAGGGACCCAGATCGATAACGCCACCTTTATGCAGCGGCTGAAAGCTTCCAAAGAGCTTCCGAAGACGGCCGCGCCTCCACCCGAGTTATTTATCGAAGAATTCAAGCGTCTCATACCCCTGGGCGAGCCGATTCTCTGCATCCACCCCTCCACAGATGTCAGTGGTACGGTGCGATTCGCCCAGGTCGCCGCCCAAGATTTCCCTGAGGCAGATATCCGCATCATCGACACACGCGTCGTCGCCAGCCCGATGGGAACCATGGTGGAGCTGGCAGCCCAATGGGCAGCGGAAAACTGTGACGCCGATACGATCGTGTCTCGCCTGGAAGACATGACCCGCCGCTGCCGGATCTATTTCCTGGTAGCGAGCCTGGAGTACCTGGCGCGCGGCGGCCGGATCGGAGGGGCGGCTGCCTTGATGGGCAGCGTATTACAGATCAAACCGATCCTGACCTTACGGGATGGGAAAGTCGATCAATACGAGCGCGAACGCACATCCAAACGAGCTTTATTGCGCTTAAAACAAATCGTGTACGAGCAAATCCCGCACGATGGGAGCGGCTTTCTGTCGGTGATGCACGCCGGTGTGCCAGAAGAAGGCCGCATGCTGGCGGATGAGCTGGCTAAACAAATCAACCAGCCGGTCGTCCCGATCGCCGATGTACCCCCCGCCATCGTAACGCATGGCGGCCCGGGCATGCTAGGCGTGGGTTTTTTCGTCAAAGGATAACGCTCATCGTAGGAGCACGTTGGTTAACCCTATGCATGAATTCGACCTTGGGTACGTTTTTTACCCGCCGAAAGACCCGCTCGAACCGGGCCATCCCCGCCTGGACATCGTTCTCAGGCCTGAACCGACCCACCGTCATTTTGACCCGGAGAAAGTATTCTTCAATGCTGTCTTCCCCGATGAAGGCGTCCAGGATCTTGAGTTGAGTTATCCCTGGTTGGGGCAGAAAAAATATCAGGTGTACCCAGGCAGAGTATGGATGAAGGATCGCAAGAGCACGACCAAAGAGGCCTTCACATTTGGCGCCGGAATGGAGATCGACCACAACGACGAGCGGACTCTTTGTATATTGACTTCTGAAGCGCCAATCTTGGAGCTGATCCTGCAGCGCTCGGTTGCTGTTGCGCTGGCAGAAGAGGTGGAAATCATCCTGGCAGAACTGCGCGGCGTATGGGCTAAGAATCTGGACGAGCTGGAAAAGCGGTTGTCCAGCGCAGGCCCAATCCCTTTATACGCGGCCTGCCTGGATACCTTGCGCAAAAAATTCAAAGGCCGGGAAAACCTGGAGGATGAGCAGACCCGCGAGCTTGTCCACTTTTTGAACGTCAAGAACCTGACTTTGGCTGAAATGCAGCGTACTTTCCCGGAATCTTTGCAGCTTGCGGAGCTGTTTTCGCCGCTCGCTTCATAAAAATCATCCAGGACCTGCAATTATAAGAATTAGTGCATATTTCCTATTGCATTTCTAATAATTAAGGTTAAAATATGGTTATAATAGTAACAACATGTTAACATCTTCTCATCCATCGCTTTCAATTCGTTAGCCCAAATAATCCTCGAAAGACTGGATTTTTTGAATTAATTCGGATATTTAGGCCTTTTTTACTCAGAATTCAGGCAGTTTCTGTTAGAATAAAAGGGTCAGGCGTATAGCGCATCACGAAAGCAGCCATCAAAAGTTTAGGGGAGCGCTTGTTGGTAACACCGATGGGAGAGTGAAAGAAAGTCAAATCAATGAGGCACCCATGAAATTCGGCTCTTTGCGCATTCAATTACCCGATGGCCAGATACAAATATTTCCGATGGAAGTTGAGAGGGTTTCTATCGGGCGCGCACCAGACAATTCCCTGGTCCTGGATGATGAATACATCTCCCGTTGGCATGCCTTACTGATCGTCGAGAATAGCCATTTACAGGTGCAAGACCTGGGTTCGACCAATGGCACCTATCTGAACGGCGAACGGCTGCAGTCGAATAAGCCGACGGCTGTGCGTTCTGGCCAGATCATTCAAGTTGGGATCGTTGTGATGCGATACCTGCCGCCGCCGCAAGGTCTTCCAAAGCTGACAACCGAGACAACTGAAGAAAGTAAACCCAGCGAGAAGGTCATTGAGCCCGCCCGCAGGCAGCAGCTCCCCGGCACGAAGGAGCTGATCCAGAGCGAGGAATCTTTTAATCGACATCACCCTGACCGGCCCGGCCCGGCCGGTCGCTCCTGGGAACCGCACCACCGCCTCATTGACTATTCAGAATAAAGGGCATACAGAAGCCGAGATGTTGATTAGTGTTGCCGGTGTGCCTGACGACTGGGTTCTGATCAATGAGGAGCGGGTCAGGGTAACCCCAAACTCACTGGAATCTGTGATCCTTTACTTCCAACCCGAGCGCAGCCGGGAGGTCGCCGCCGGCGATTACCCCATTGGCATCAGCGTCTACTCTCCAAAGCACAGCAAAGGCACAACAATTGGCGGCGTCCTGCAGGTCACACCCTACCAGGAGCTCAGCATGGAGCTCCAATCTCTCAATGAGAAGGGTAATTATTATGTCCTGTTGGAGAACCGGGGCAATGCGACTGCCGAATGCTGGTTGAGCGGGAGCGACGATCACCACTCTCTGAACTTTATTTTCGGGCAGGATTCGGTCACGCTCCAACCCGATCAAAAAGTAAATATCACCTTACACATTACACCCAAAGACCGGCCAAAACTGAGAAGCCGCGAAGAACGTCCATTTCAAGTGATCGCGATGCCGCTTAACCCCGGCGTTCCGCCCGTTAAGATTGAAAGCAAGATCCTTGTGCGGCCCTCTTTCCCGCAGTGGATGATCCCGTTTTCGACGATTGACTGAAGATCGCTGACAAACCCTGGCGTAACCTTTCCCTTCTCCAGCCCCCCAGCCAAAATCCTAAACTGTAAGTCCCGCGCTTCTTTCAATTTAAAGCGCCTGACTTCTTTCCCCCCCGGCTGCAAGCCGCCTGGGTCTTTGCCATATCAAATCGATGGTAAACTATCCATTATGAGCGAAAATACACAAAAAATTCCTCCTCGCTTGCAGGAGATCATTGAAGACTTTGAATTTTGCGAAGGCCGTGAAAAGCTCGAGCTCCTGATCGAATTTTCAGAACGAATGCCGCCGCTCCCGGACTGGCTGCAGGATGACCGCCAGCATATGGACCAGGTGCAGGAGTGTATGACGCCCGTTTTCGTCCAGGCAAAGACCGAAAACGGGAAGATGGCCTTTTATTTCGATGTCCCACCCGAATCTCCAACTGTACGTGGCTACGCAGCCATTCTGGCTGAAGGGTTGGATGGCCTGCCTCCTGAAGAAATCTTGGGGGTGCCGGCCGATTTCTACCTCAAGATGGGGCTGGACACTGTGCTGACCCACCAACGATTGAACGGCATCTCGGCGATTCTGGCGCACATCAAACGCTTGGCGCTTGAAGCCATGCAGCAGGCTTGAGCCTCCTGCTTGAAAAGCATGCCCCTCTGGCTGCTTGCACTCGACTTTGGTGGAACCAAGCTGACCGCCGGGCTTTTAACGGCTGGCAGCCTGCAAGAAGAGCGCGCCTGGCACGCCCACCGGCTTGTTTATTCACCGCCAGGCCGCGACTACCGTTACGATATCGAGACAATGAAGTCCCTGGCCCGCGAGCTGCTTGACGGTGAACAGCCCGCCGCCATTGGCGTGAGCTTCGGCGGTCCTGTCGACCCCGGAAGCGGCACGGTGCGATTGTCTCATCATGTGCCTGGCTGGGATAACGTCCCCCTGGCGGCCATCCTCTCCGAGGAGTTCGCAGCTCCGGCCCAGGTAGACAATGACGCCAACGTGGCTGCCCTGGGTGAGCACCGCTTCGGCGCCGGCCAGGGATGCAAAAGCCTGCTTTACATTACCGTGAGCACCGGCGTGGGCGGCGGTTGGATCCTGGATGGGCGGATCTGGCGCGGGGCCCAGGGGATGGCTGGCGAGATCGGCCACACAGTCGTCGACCGCAATGGGCCGCTCTGCTTGTGCGGCAAGCGCGGCTGCGTGGAGCGACTGGCCTCCGGGCCGTACATGGCAGCCGACGCGCGCGCGGTCTTGCAAGCTGACTCGCAGCAAGGCGCTGTGCTGCGCAAGATTGTTGAGGAAGATTTGCAGGCGATCAACGCCCAAACCCTGAGCCAGGCTGCCCAGGCGGGCGATGAGCTGGCCTGGCGCCTGCTCCAAAGAGGCGCCTGGGCCCTGGGTCTGGCCATCGGGAACTCCGCCAATCTGGTGAACCCCCAGCGCTTCATCCTGGGTGGGGGCGTGACCAAAGCTGGAGAACGTTATTGGGAAGTCATCCGGACCGTTGCCGAGGAAACCGCTATGCTCCAGGTCCAATTTGAGATCCTGCCGGCGGCGCTTGGCGACGATGCTCCATTATGGGGCGCAGCCGCGTTAGCCGCCGCCTGCCTGGACATGGGGTAAAACGCTCCGAAAGAATCTGTAACGGCGCTATCTGGATAATGCGATCATGACAGTAGCTAAATTGTTAAGCGCCTGGCGCGCCGACCCTGAAATTGCCGGGAACGTGGAAGCCTGGCAAACTATCCCGGCCCGACCGGCGCAGTTTGCCCCGCTTCCGGAAGGCCTGCACCCGTCCCTGGTGAATATCCTGGCGCAAGCTGGCATTAAAAGATTGTATACCCACCAGGCAGCTGCCTGGGAATTGGCCGAGGCCGGGAAGAATGTGGTGGTCGTAACCGGCACGGCCAGCGGGAAAACATTGTGCTACAACCTGCCGGTATTGGATCGCCTGCTGCGCAATCCAGAGAGCCGGGCGCTTTACCTTTTCCCAACCAAGGCTCTGGCGCAGGATCAGGCCAGCATGCTGAGAGCCCTGCTAAACAGCCAGCCGCAGGGGATGCCCGGTGCGCTGGCCAAATCGATTTTCCCGTTCCCGGTCGCCCAAAATTTGAGCTCGCCTGCGAATCCCAGGGAAGAGTTACAAGCTGCGCCCAACCCAATACCCGTGGGTGTGTACGACGGCGATACCCCTCAAGGCGCCCGGCCATCCGTCCGCAAACAAGCCCGCATTGTCATCAGCAACCCCGACATGCTGCACGCCGGGATCCTCCCGCACCATACCTCCTGGATGGACTTTTTCTCCAACCTGAAGTTTGTAGTGATCGACGAGATGCACTCTTACCGGGGTGTGTTTGGCTCGCACATTGCCAATGTGCTGCGCCGGCTGCAGCGCATTGCCCGCTTTTATGGGGCAACGCCCCAATTTATCCTCACTTCCGCGACCATCGCCAACCCGGTCGAGCTTGCCGGACGCTTGATCGAGCAGCCGGTCACGCTGGTCGATCAGGACGGGTCGGGGCGCGGGTCGAAAAGCTTTTTGATCTACAACCCTCCCCTGGTCGACCCCGATCTCGGTTTGCGGCGCAGCTCGCTGCAAGAAAGTGTGCGCCTGGCGGAAGACCTGTTGGCTTATAATGTTCAAACGATTATCTTCGCCCGTTCCCGGCGCTCGGTCGAGCTGGTTCTGACCTATTTACGCCAGCGCCCGTTAGCGCCCCTGGCTTATTCGGGCGCCCCCGAAACTGAGCTCGACGAATTGGAAATCGTGCGCGGCTACCGCAGCGGATATCTCCCGAAGCAGAGGCGTGAAATCGAGCGCGGGTTGAGAGCGGGCAAAGTGCGCGCCGTGGTCGCCACCAATGCGCTCGAGCTTGGGATCGACATCGGCGGGATGGGCGCCTCGCTCCTGGTGGGCTACCCGGGCACCGTCGCCGCGACCTGGCAGCAGGCCGGGCGGGCCGGGCGCGGCGCAGCGGCCTCCATGGCCGTGCTGATCGCCACCGCCGATCCCCTGGATCAATTCCTCGCCGGGCACCCGGACTATTTTTTCGGCCGTTCTCCGGAACAGGCCTTGATCAACGCGGACAACCTGCTTATTTTGCTAAACCACCTGCGCTGCGCCGCTTTTGAGCTGCCGTTTAATGCCGGCGAATGTTTCGGTTCCGTCCCCTCCAGCCAGGTGAACGAATTTCTGGCCTTCCTGGCAGAACAGGGCAGCTTGCACCAATCCGGCGATCGCTTTTTCTGGATGGCAGACCAGTACCCGGCCCAGGCCGTATCGCTGCGCAGCGCTTCGCCCGAGCGGGTTCTCCTTCAAGTGGTAGAAGCCGACAGCGCCTTTACCCTGGGAGAAGTGGATACCGCCAGCGCCTGCTGGATGGTGCACCCGGAAGCAATTTATCTACACGAAGGCCAGTCATTTCTGGTTGACGAGCTCGATCTGGAACAAAAAATCGCCCGGCTTCGCCCGGTCGAGATGGATTATTACACCCAGCCGCGCAGCGAAACCACTGTGGCGCTGCTTGAAAAACTGAATGAAGCCCTCATCGCCGGAGGTACCAAGGCCTATGGTGAGATCAGCGTGACCACTCAGCTCACCGGCTTTCGCAAGGTACGTTGGTACACACACGAACAGCTTGGCACCGGCGAGCTGACTTTACCGCCGACCGAGCTGCAAACCACCGGTTATTGGCTTTCTCTGGACGAACAAACCGTCGAAGTCCTGCGCCAGCAAGGCTTGTGGAGCAACGACCCCAATGATTACGGGCCAAACTGGCGCCAGCAACGTGAACTGGCCCGCCAACGCGACCGATATCGCTGCCAGGTCTGCGGAATTGAAGAGACAGACCGGGCGCACCACGTCCACCACAAGACGCCTTTTCGTCTTTTTGCTTCTTACGAACAGGCCAACCAGCTCAATAACTTGATCACCGTATGCCCATCCTGCCACCGGCGTATTGAAACAACGGTGCGGGTTCGCAGCGGTCTGGCCGGGCTCAGCTTTGTCCTGGGGCAACTGGCGCCCTTCTTTTTGATGTGCGATGGGCGTGATATCGGGGTTCATTCCGATCCACAATCTCCGCTCGCCGGAGGGCAGCCGGCGGTCATCCTGTACGACCAGGTGCCAGCCGGCATCGGTTTCAGCCAGCGCCTGTTCGAGCTGCATGCCGAGCTGGTTCAACGCGCCTTGGAGTTGGTGAAAGCTTGCAAATGCTCGCAAGGCTGCCCATCTTGCATCGGCCCGGGGGGAGAAAATGGCCTGGGTGGGAAGCGCGAAGCCCTGGCGATATTAAATTCGCTGGCTGGCGGCCGGCTGGCAGCCGCCTGATTGCCTGGATTTCTGATAAGATTACCCAATGTCATCGCTTTCGGAAAGGCTCAAATCCCTGGGAGTTAAAGTTGGCGCAAGCGAGATCCCGGCTCCGCCGGTCCATCCCAAGACTGGCTCCACGCTTGAGCTCGAACAGGCGCTTTCAGGGCACACGCTGGCGACTCCCCTGGGGGAGACCTTTGTGGTCGAAGGCCACTACGCCAATGGGGAACCTTATGGGCGCAGCCGGATCGAGCTGGATGCCCCGCGCAGCGCAATCGCCGCCTGGGCGGGGGAAAATCGCATTCGCGATTTCAGCCCGGAATCTTTCGCCTTTTTAGATACCGAGACGACCGGTTTATCCGGCGGCACAGGCACCTATGCTTTCTTGATCGGGGTAGGAAGATTCGAGGGCGACGATTTTCACCTGGCCCAATTCTTCATGCGCGATCCTGTGGAGGAGCCGGCCCAGCTTATTGCCCTGGAGGAGTTCATTGCCCCTTGCAGCGCCCTGGTGACCTTCAACGGCAAAGCTTTCGACCTGCCGCTGCTCAACACGCGCTTTATCACCCAGGGCTGGCGCCCGCCTTTCGTCGATAGCGCCCACGTTGACCTGCTGCACCTGGCGCGCCGTCTCTGGCGGGACCGTCTCGCCAGCCGCACCTTGGGCAACCTGGAAGTTCAAATCCTGGGCGCCAGCCGCACACAAGAAGATGTTCCAGGCTGGATGATTCCAAGCCTGTACTTCGACTATTTGCGCAGCGGCGATGTCGCCCCGTTGAAAAGTGTGTTTTACCACAACGCCGTGGACGTAGTTTCGATGGCGGCCTTGTTTAATCACATGGCCGGTCTGCTCGCAGACCCGTTGAACGGCGACATCGAGCACGGCGTCGACCTGATCGCCCTGGGTAAATTGTTCGAAGATATGGGCGATATCGAGCTGGCAACGCGCCTGTACGTGCGCGGCCTGGAATATGACCTGCCCAAGCCGGCCATTTTAGATGCGCTCCAGCGGCTTGCGTTGATCCATAAGCGCCAGGAGAACCACCTCGCCGCGCTGTCGCTCTGGGAGCAGGCCGCCCGTTATAACCACGTGCAGTCGCATATCGAGCTGGCCAAGTATTACGAGCACCGCGCCCGCGACTATCCGGCCGCTATCGAGTGGACACAGTCCGCAATCGACCTGGTGAGCCGGCCGGATTTCTCCTTGTTTGAGCGCAGCCAATGGCTGCCCGAGCTGCAGCACCGCCTGGAGCGCCTCCTGGCCAAGAATAAGGCGGCAACTGCGGCGGATGATGTTATAATCCCCCCTGCAGAAGAATAGAATTTCAGCAGAACGGCAAGTCTGCAGCCCGAAACACACGAATTTCGCTCACAATTTTACCGACCAGATCCTTGTCGAAAACCGCGCCCCCAGCATTCTACCGGCTGGGGGCTTCGCCTGAGAAGAACATGTACGAGACCATCAACCCGCAAATCAGCAAATCCTTGAAGCACAATGTCATTTTTAACCTGCTGGATGCCAGCTTCTTCGGTTTCGGTTTTGGCTTTGCTTCGCTGGTTACCATCTTGCCGCTCTTCGTCAGCCGGATGACCGACTCGGCCATCCTGATCGGCCTGATCCCTGCCATCCACAGTATGGGTTGGCAGCTTCCTCAACTGCTGACCGCCAACCATGTCGCCCACCAGCGCCAATTTAAGCCGATGGTGTTGGCCATGACCATCCACGAACGGATCCCTTTTCTCGGGCTGGCGGCGGTTGCCTGGTTTGGGGCCAGGATGAACGTGCAGATTGCCCTGCTGCTGACTTTTCTCTTATTGATCTGGCAATCCCTGGGCGGTGGATTCACCGCGACAGCCTGGCAAAGTATGATCGGCAAGATCATTCCTACCGAACGCAGGGGCACATTCTTCGGCGCCCAATCGTCTGCCGCCAACCTGCTTGCCAGCCTGGGCGCGATTCTGGCAGGCGTCATTCTCGAAAAATTGGGCTCACCCATGGATTTTTCCCTGCTCTTCTTACTTGCCGCCCTGGCCCTGGCGATTTCCTGGATGTTCCTGGCCCAAACCCATGAACCCGAGATTGCTCCCGCCGGGTTTTCTTTGTCGCGCAGCGACTTCTGGTCGCGCCTGGGCGCCATTCTTAAACGCGACCGCAATTTCCGCTGGTTCCTGGTCATGCGTATGCTGTCCCAGGGTGCAATAATGGCCTTTGCTTTCTACACCGTGTACGCCGTTCGCCAGCACGGGATGAGTGAAATCGCCATAAGCGTGGTAACCGGCTTGCTTTTAGGCGTCCAGACCGTGGCGAACCCGCTGCTGGGGTGGATCGGCGATCATTGGGGGCACCGACTCGCTATGCTGGTGGGCATCTTTGCCTCTGTTGCCAGCGCGCTGCTGGCCTGGTGGGCGCCAAATTCGAGCTGGTTCTATCTCGTATTTACCCTGGCCGGCATCGGCAACGCAGCCACATGGACGGTCGCCCTGGCGATGGTGCAGGATTTTGGCGCAGAAACCGACCGCCCGGCGTATATCGGGCTTGGCAACACGCTGATTGCTCCGGCGACGATCCTGGCCCCCCTGTTGGGAGGCTGGCTGGCGGACAGCGCTGGTTATACGGCGGCATTCCTGGCCTCGGTTTTTGCCGGCCTGGCGACGCTGGTCATTCTTGTTTTCTTCATACGCGATCCCCACCGTAAAACATCAAAGCTTCCGGCAGCAGCGTATACCGATTGAGGGGGTCTTCAGGATTTTTCGGGTTAATGAACATAAATCCAGGTATAATCGTAAATTAATTGGCGCGCCCCGCCTGGCGAAGCCATTGCGTAATTTTTCCACTATCGCTGAACTTGACACTCCGGATCATCTTTGTTATAGTGAATCACCCCACTCTAACCCTATCCGAAACGAAGTCAAGATCAATGTGAATATAGTGTTGGGCGCTTTTGGCGTACCACGCGGACCACTGGCCGAAGGCCAGGGGCGGGTGAATAGAGATACATCATATAAGGAGGTCAATCCTGCCAGTTCGACCATTCATCCTAAATCATTCTTGGGGAAATTGATACCATAACAGCATCCGCAAGCTGGCAGGCTGGTCAGCGACCTAAATGCTAAACCAAATACGCAATTCACGTGACCAATCACTCAATAGTCAGCCAGGTATTTCTCGATAATTGGGGAAGCTGAAGTTTCAAGAGACGGCTGCACCATCTCGAGATACCCAACCAGTGCTCATTGAGAAGATACCCGCTAAATCTCTAAGGAGGAGATAAAATGACGAAAAGGAATTGGGTTATCCTCAGCGTACTGCTTCTATTCTTTGCCGTAACCGCTTGCGGCCCCGCCGCCAGCCCGGCGACCTCCGCACCTGCTCCCACACAGCCATCCGCACAGCAGCCCACCGAACCATCAGCCCCCGCCCAACCCACAGCCACTACCGCCGCCGCCCAACCTACTGCGACGCCTGAGCACAAAGTGGCGACATTTATTTGGACCCAGGAATTCGATACGTTAAACCCTTACTACACGAACATGTGGTTCTCTCAGGTAACCGACCAGTTGTGGATGAGCTGGGCCTGGGAGTTTGACGATCAAAACAACCCGGTCCCGGTGCTCGTCTCGGAGATGCCCAGCGTCGACAACGGGGGGATATCCGCGGATGGCACGGAAATCACCCTGCACCTGAAGGACGGTTTGACCTGGTCAGATGGCGAGCCTTTGACCTCCGACGACTTTAAATTCACTTACGATATGATTACCAGCCCGCAGAACACGGTCGCCTCCGTCAACCCTTACGACCTGCTCGAGAGCGTTGACACGCCCGATCCCCAAACCGTGGTCATGAAATTCACAGACCCTTATGCCGCCTGGCAGGGCACGATGTGGCACGGAATACTGCCCAAGCATATCCTGCAGCCGGTGTTCGACCAGGATGGCACCATCGACAATGCAGAGTGGAACCGCAGCCCGATGGTCGGAGATGGCCCGTACGTATTTGCCGAATGGGAATCCGGCAGTTTCGCCCGCTTTGTCGCCAACGAAAACTACTGGGGCCCGAAGCCAAAGATCGACGAGATCTTTTTCCGCTTCGTTCCGGATGACGCCTCCCAGGTGGCAGCGCTCAAGACTGGCGACGGCGACCTGGGCACGTTCATCGCCTATTCGGATATCCCCCCTCTGGAAGACGCCGGCGTCAAGATCCTTACAGTCTTCTCGGGCTATAACGAGGGTTGGTATATGTACCTGGATCCCGAAAAAGGCCACCCGGCGCTGCAAGACGTCAACGTACGCAAGGCAATCGCCATGGCTTTTGACCGGGCCAAGATCAACCAGGACCTGCTGCTCGGGCTGACCAAACCGGCAGTGACTTATTGGGATAATACCCCTTACGCCGACCCAAGCCTGACGGCCTACCCCTTCGACCCTGAACAGGCGAAGAAGATGCTCGACGACGCCGGCTGGGTGGACAGCAATGGCGACGGCGTCCGCGATAAAGACGGGCGCGAATTAGAGCTTACCTACGGCACAACCACCCGCGAAATCCGCCAGAGCACCCAGGCCGTCGCCCAGCAGCAGTTGGCCGACGTCGGGATCAAGCTGGATCTCTCCAATTATGACTCCGACATTTTCTTCAGTGGGTACGGCGATGGCGGTCCGGCCGCCACCGGCCAACTCGATATCATGGAATGGTCCGATACTACCAACTACCCGGACCCGGACGTATCCTACTGGCTGTGCAGCGAGATCCCCACGGACGATTCGCCTTCCGGGACGAACTGGCAGGGAATTTGCGATGAAGAACTGGACGGGCTCTTTCAAGCCCAAAACAAGCAGGTAGATTTCAACCAGCGCCAGAAGTCTTTCCAACAAATCAGCAAAATCATGTATGACAAGGTCTATTGGCTTGGCTTATGGCAGGATCCCGACACCTGGGCAGTCGGACCGCGCTTACAGAACGTCAAGGTCTCAGGGACAACCCCCTTCTACAACGTCGCCGAGTGGGACCTGAGCCCATAATCGACAAAATCTTTCTCTTTGAAGAGCGGGGACAGGCAATTGTCTGTCCCCGCTCAACCAACAGAGTGGTTCTCTACCAGGGAGGGCCTCGTGACTCGCTATATTATCCGCCGCCTTTTACAGGCAATTCCGCTTCTTTTCATTATCAGCGTCGTCCTGTTCGTGCTCATGCAGAATATGGGAGATCCCTTGGCGACGATGGGCGGGCGCACCCTGACGCGCTCCGCTGACCGTGAGCGCTTGACGCGCCAGTTAGGACTGGACCAGCCCATTTACATGCAGTACGTTTTCTGGCTGGTCGGCAACGATTGGACCAAGGTAGACATGGACGGCGATGGAACGCCCGAGACGCCAGGCCGCCGCAAAGGGATTTTGCGCGGCGATTTCGGCACATCCCTGGTCAACCGCGGTGTCCCCGCCCTGCAGGTGATCTGGGACAGGCTGCCGAACACGCTGCTGCTGATGCTTTCCGCTGAAATTATCATCGTTTTATTTTCTGTGCTGCTTGGGATCTACTCCGCCCTCAAGCAATACTCCCTGGTGGATCACGTGGTTACCGCCATCTCCTTCATCGGGTATTCGATGCCCATTTTTTTCATCGCCCTGGTCTGCATGTACATCTTTTCGGTTAATTTCAAGCGCTGGGGCCTGCCTTACCTGCCGACTGTCGGGATGTTCGATCCCCAGGTGGGTAAAACCCCCACGCAGGTAATGGTGCATATGATCTTGCCCGTCTTCAGCATCGCTTTCATCAGCCTGGCGGGGTACAGCCGCTATATCCGCGGCACCATGCTGGAAGTTCTCAGCCAGGATTATATCCGCACGGCGAAATCCAAGGGATTGCCGAAACGCGAGGTGATCTTCATCCACGCCTTAAAGAACGCTTCGCTGCCGATCGTTACAATCGTCGGCCTGGACCTACCGCTGCTTCTGGGCGGCGCCGTCGTCACAGAGAGGATCTTCGCCTGGCCTGGAATGGGACGGCTGTTCCTGGATAACCTTTCCCGGGCCGATACGCCTGTGATTATGGGGATCTTGATGCTGATATCGGTCGCCGTGGTTGTCTTCCAGTTGATCACGGATGTCACCTACGCCTGGCTCGACCCACGCATCCGCTACGAATAGCGGGAGGACAACATGGCAACCACAGCCGAAAGTGCATTTCGACCCCGCAGGCAGACGCCAGATGAACTCGAGGCGCCGCCCCTTTCGCTGAGGGAGCTAACCTGGCGGCGCTTCAGGCGTCACAAAATGGCGATGTTCGGAGTGCTTACCCTGGTTCTTCTCTTCTTTTATTCTTTTGGCGGCGCCTTCTTCGTCTCCGAAGCATACAGCAACTTTACAGATACCGGCTCCCGGCTGCAAGGGCCCTCCAGCGCACACCTTTTCGGTACGGATGTTGTTGGCAGAGATATCCTGGCCCGCACGATTTACGGCGGCCAGATTTCCCTGATCATCGGCCTGGTTTCCGTGTTGATCGAAACGGCAGCCGGCATCCTGATCGGCGCAATCGCCGGCTATTATGGCGGCTGGATCGACAGCCTGTTAATGCGCTTCACCGAGGCGATTCTGAATATCCCCCAGATCTTTCTGCTGCTGGTCATGGCGAAATTCTTCGCCGGGAAGATCCCCAATATCGATTTGTTAGGACGGACATTCAGCGGCAGCGTGGTCGTCATCATCGTTATCATCGGCCTGACGAGCTGGCCTTACCTTGCCAGAATCGTGCGCGCCGAGTTCCTCTCCATTAAGGAAAACGATTTCGTTCTGGCGGCCCGGGCGACCGGCACTTCGACCTCTCAAATTATCTTCCGCCATATCCTGCCCAACACCGTCGCCCCGATCATCGTGTCGGCTACGCTAGGCGTCGCCAACGCTATCTTATCTGAAGCCTATATCAGCTTCCTGGGTCTCGGCGTCCAACCCCCAACGGCGACCTGGGGAAATATGCTCGAAGGGGCGTATAACTACATCGAAACGGCTTATTGGATGTGGTTATTCCCGGGCATCTTGATCGTTCTCACCGTTCTGAGCATCAATTTCCTTGGCGACGGCCTGCGCGACGCCCTGGATCCCCACAGCCGGACGATGTAATCCTTTCCGAGGCAGCCAACATGGGCGCATTGCTCGAAGTCAACGACCTGAAGACCCGTTTCCACACCCCAGAAGGGACCATTTACGCGGTCAACGGCATTTCGTACGCCCTCAATGAAGGCGAGACCCTGGCGGTTGTGGGAGAAAGCGGCTGCGGTAAATCCGTCAGCATGCTTTCCATCCTGAGGTTAATTCCCATCCCTCCAGGCGAGATCGCCAGCGGCGCAGCGCTTTACCGCGGGATGGATTTGCTGGCAATACCGGAGACAGATCTGGAGCAGGTGCGCGGCAAAGAGATCAGCATGGTCTTCCAGGACCCGATGACCTCCCTGAACCCGGTGTTGACGGTCGGGCGCCAGATCACCGAGTCCTTGCGCACCCATTTAGGCATGTCCCAAAATGAGGCCGATTTGCGCGCCGTTGAACTTTTGGAAGCGGTCGGGATCCCCGATCCGCTCAAGCGCCTGGGCGACTATCCGCACCAATTCTCGGGCGGAATGCGCCAGCGGGTGATGATCGCGATGGCGCTGGCCTGCAACCCGAGCCTGTTGATCGCCGACGAGCCAACCACGGCCTTGGACGTCACCATCCAGGCCCAGATTGTGGAGCTGGTGATCGAAATGCGCGATCAGTTGCATATGGCCATCATCTGGATCACACACGATCTGGGCGTTGTCGCCGGGATGGCTGACCGGGTCATCGTGATGTATGCCGGTTACATTGTGGAAGAAGCGCCGGTAGACAATCTCTACGAAGACCCGCGCCACCCGTACACATTAATGCTGCTTCAGGCCCTGCCGCGCGCCGACCAGCGCCAACACCAACGTCTTAAATCGATCCCTGGCGCTCCGCCCAACCTGCTGGTAGCCCCGACCCACTGCCCTTTTGCCGCCCGCTGTGAATTCGCCGTAGACCTGTGCTGGGAAGAGAATCCGCCGCTCACCCAGGTCGAGCCCGGACATAAAATCGCCTGCTGGATCGACGTCCGCACGGGAGGTCCGCGATGACCACCGGCGAAAACCAAAATGGCAATGGACCGCTCGTCATCGTCGAAAATCTAAAAAAACATTTCCCGATCACGCGTGGCATCGTAATCCAGCGCAAAGTCGGCGCAGTTCAGGCAGTGGATGGGATCTCATTTAGCATCCAACGCGGAGAGACCCTGGGCCTGGTAGGCGAAAGCGGCTGCGGAAAGACGACTGCCGGGCGCACCTTGCTCGGCCTCTACCCGGTGACCGAAGGCGAAATTTTGATCGACGGGCACAGCATCACCCACGCAAAAGGCCAGGAGCTGATGGCCATCCGGCGTAAAGCCCAGATGATATTTCAAGACCCGTACGCCTCGCTAAACCCACGCTGGACGGTAAATTCTATCGTCAGCGAACCCCTGCGGGTGCATAAGCTGCTGGGGAGCGATAATGCCCGCTCCGACCGCGTCCAGGAATTGCTCGAGCTGGTCGGCCTGAACCGGCGCCTGATCAACCGTTTCCCGCACGAGTTTTCCGGGGGGCAGCGCCAACGAATTGGGATCGCCCGCGCCCTGGCTTCCAACCCGCTCTTTATTGTCTGCGACGAGCCAATTTCGGCGTTAGATGTATCCATCCAGGCCCAGGTTGTAAACTTGCTAGAGGATCTGCAGGAGAAATTCGGCCTCACCTATCTTTTTATTGCCCACGACCTTAGCATGGTACGCCACATCTGCGACCGGGTAGCGGTCATGTACCTGGGGTTAATGGCTGAGCTCGCCAGCCGGGATGACCTGTATGACAACCCCCTGCACCCGTATACCCAAGCGCTCCTATCGGCCGTACCCATCCCGGACCCTAAAAAAGACCGCGCCCGCAAGCGCATTATCCTCAGCGGCGATGTGCCCAGTCCTATCAACCCGCCCAGCGGCTGTCGTTTTCACCCGCGCTGCCCGATCGCGAAAGAGCACTGCAAAGTGCGAGTGCCTGAATGGCGGGAAGTCGCTCCCGGGCGCTGGGTGGCCTGCCATGAAGTAAAATAGACCAGGCAACCTTAATCGTAACCCGTACCGAACCATGCAAGCCCATGACCCACATCCCAATTGAAGAAAAATACGAACGGAACGGGTGGCCTTCGCTGAGGCGCCCGGACGCGCGCCCTCCCAGGGGCTGGAGCCTGACGCTGATCCTTTCTGTCAACCGTATTTACAACCATAAATTATCGCCGGATGGCAGACAGGCTGCTTTCCTTTGGAACCGGGAAGGCCAGGCGGATGTTTTCGTCATGCCGGCCTCCGGCGGCTGGCCCGGTCGATTGACGACCAAGCGCAAGAGCACCCCTTATTGGTGGGATGAAGTCCCCCAGTGGTCGCCGGATGGGAAGTGGTTAGCATTCAGCCTGGACGGTCACGTACACACCATTCGGGCGTCCGGAGGCATCCCCCGGAAAATCACTCATTTTGCACCCCATGCGTCAACGCCGGTATGGATGCCAGACAGTCACGGTCTGGTAGTAAGCATCCAGCGCGAAGAACAATCCAAGTTAATGCTGACAGACCGGCGGGGGAATTCATTGCGGATGCTTACGTATGGCAATGGCAGCGACCTGGATGCGCGCCCATCTCCTGACGGCCGGCAAATCGTTTTCGTTCACGGCCCCAGCGATGACCTAAACCGGCTGGATATCCGCTTGCTGGACCTGGAAAGCGGCGAAATCCGACTTCTGTCCGGCGATCCTAAGATAAAAGACTGGAGCCCGCGTTGGTCTCCAGATGGCGCACAAATCGCCTTTCTCTCACAGCGCTCTTGTTGGAATGAGATCTGGTTGCTGAAGCTCGACGGATTGGGCCTGCGGCAGCTCACCCGCCTGGGCCAGGATGCCGCCTGGCTGGCCTGGTCGCCGGACGGCAGCCGGATAGCCTGCACGATAAACCGGGGCGGCATGTACGAACTGGCTTTGATCGATGCGCAGAATGGTGAGGTTGACACGCTGCGCAGGGACCCGGGCGTCTACTCCCAAATCAACTGGTCTCCGCAGGGCGATTTCCTGACCGTAGAATATGAAGATCCTTTCAACCCACCGGATATCTACCGGGTGAGCGTTCCAGGCGGGAAGCGCACTCAGCTTACGTTCTCCAACCTGCCGGCACTGGCAGCCAACTGCCTGGTGATGCCTGAGCAGGTGAGCTATTGCAGCGAAGACGGCCTGGAAATTCCGGCGCTGCTTTATAAGCCGGAAAAGCCTAACGGCGCAGCGCTGGTTTACCCACACGGCGGCCCAACCGATCAATATGTTTACGGTTGGGATATCGTAGCCCAATACTTCATCGCCAAGGGATATACCTTTCTGGCCCCGAATTACCGCGGCAGCACGGGTTATGGCGTAGAATACGAGCACGCCAATTACAACAATTGGGGCATTGGCGACATGCAAGACTGCCTGCACGCGGCCGGATTCTTACGCAGCCTGCCCGGGATCGACCCGGAGCGCATCGGGATCATGGGCGGCAGTTACGGAGGCTACATGGTCGCATGCTGTCTTTCACGCGATCCTGCCTACCTGTACGCCTGCGGGGTCAGCCGCTATGGGGATGCCAACCTGGTTTCCTCCTGGGCCCAGTGCGAACCCGGTACGCGGCTTTACACGGAAATGCAAATTTCCCGCCCGGCTCTCAACCGCCAGGTGTACCTGGATGGCTCTCCCATCCACCAGGCCAGGAACGTGCGAAAACCGGTGCTGATCCTGCACGGCCTGGATGACCGGGTTGTCCCGCCTCAGGCCTCTGAAGAATGGGTGGAGGCTTTACGCCAGGCCGGGAAAACCTTCGAATATAAGACCTACGCCGGCGAGCCACATGGTTTTCAAAAACGATCCACGCAATTAGACGTTTACGAACGGATCGAGCGTTTTCTAGACTGGTATTTGATGCCGCCGCTTGGGTGACCGGTTGGCTGTTATGACCGAATTCTTCTCCTATGAGACCCTCACCTGGCCGGATGTAAAGCGGCTGCCGCGCCATACGCCCCTGGTGATCCCGCTCGGTTCCGGATACCCGTTGGATCTCCTGGCGTCCGCTTTAGGCGATCCACAGCGAGCCGGCTTGCTGCCCGCCATCCCTTTCGGCTGGGCCGGCAGTGGTTTACAGGTTAGCGATGACCTGCTTTCGGCGCTGATCGCCAACCTGGTCGACAGCCTGCGCGAAGATGGCTTCAGCCGCGTCTACGCGCTTACCCCGCCGGGGTTGAACCTGGGCCTTGGCCTAAACCGGATCGCCCTGGCTCCCGTGGACCCAAGGCCGAAACCCGCCTTGCCGCCGGACAGCGCTCGCGGCCAGGTAATCCTGATCCCCATCGGCCATACCGAGCAGCATGGCTTCCACCTGCCCTTTTGCACCGATACGACCATCATCGATGCCATCAGCCGGGGAGCCGCGGCTGCCAGGTCCGATCTGGCCTGCAGCCTGCCGGTCATGCCTTTCGGCGCCAGCACCCACCGCCAGTCCTTTGCCGGGACCTTGAACACTGGCGGGCGCGCCTTCGAAGATTTCTGGCTGGGTGTGATCGATTGTTTGGCCGGGCGTGGGTTTGACCGCATCTACCTGTTGAGCGGTCATGGTGGCAACTGCTCGTTTCTTGTGAATGTAGTCAAATACGCTGGAGAAAGACACCCGGATGTTTTTTCCGCCACAGCCTGGCTGTATCTTTCCAGCCCGGAGGGCGTCGCTGCTTTGCAAAGCCAACGCCGCAGCGAAATTGGGGGCATGGGTCACGCCGGCGAGCTGGAAACCGCCTTAATGCTGCACCTGAACCCGGAATGGGTGCATATGGAACGAGCGGTCGATGAAATCGAATTCATCGCCACCCCTTCTTATTACATGGATTGGGTCGAAGGCGGCTCGCTGGTCGCCAACCCGCCCTGGGAAGACGATACTGCAACCGGCGCATATGGCGCTGGCAGTCTGGCGACGGTCGAGAACGGCAAACACTGGCTCGAAGCCGCTATTTCCGAGAAGGCGAGCCACATCGACGAGATCCACGAACAGTTCACCCGGCGCATGAAGCGGCGTGCTGCTCAGCATGCCGAGCGGCGCACTGCCCACCAGCCCAAGCATGAAGCCCCCTTGCAAAACGTCTCAGATGGTCAGGAACCTAAATAACTGCGCCGCCTGCTAACATTCCAGGTGGTAGATGTGATAGGCGTTCTGGCAGGGGTTGCCCCAGGCCAGATACATCGCCCGAGCGGTAAGATCGATCACCAGGGCGTTGATGGTTTTTTCCCGGTCCATGGGATCGATGTCGTGTTCGGCGTGATTGCAGATTGAGTTGGGGAAATTCAGATGGTCGCGTTGGATCGCCTGCAGGCTCTTGACGCTGTGCCTGGGGGAGAGCCGTAACAGCCGCCGGGCGCGAAAATAGCGGATGCGCGTATCGATCAGCTCGTCCGGCTCATCTTCAATGCGCCGCATCTGGCTGCTTAAATAATGGTTGGTATGGGCGATGACGCCATCTTCGGCGTATAAAATGGCGAAGTTGCGGGCGGAAACCTCCACATTGTACATTTCACCGGATTCGTGCACCAGCATGTGGTTGTAGCCGGCGGCGCGGTGCGGCACCAGCATGTGGCGCATGGCTTCGGCCGGCGTGCGGGCGGCCAGAACAGCCCGCGAATTGATCAGGCGCGGGATGCCGATGCGCGAATCGGTTGGGTGAACCGAATCGCAGCACTGTGCGATCCCGGCGGCGTTGAAGCCAACGTTCGCCAATAAACCTCCGTAGGACATCGCCAGGAATGGCGGCTCGTCGACCGGGGTGGCATGCACCACGTACACGTCTTGCTCGTCTTCCGGCAGCCAATCTTCGTTGTGCGCCATCAGCACGTGTCCATCGGCTGTGCACTCTTCGTTAACCGCCATACTGGTGCATTTTGTCAGGTGCAGGGCGTCCATGGTCACGGCTTCCATGGCGTTCAGCACAGCCAGGTCATCGAATAGAACGTCGGCTCCTTCAGATATGCCGATCAATTCATCGACCAGTTTGGGGTAACGCTCCTGAGCGAAAGGCATGTACTTGCGTGCCTGAATCTGGGCTCCGTCCCAGGTGAGCTGTAAGTCTTCGTAAGTGCTTTCGAGCAGGCTGTGGGCGCTTTCCAGGCTGTGCCTGACATACTTCCGGCAAGCTTCGCCGATCTGGCGCCCAATCTCGCGATGAGTCCCGGAGACCCTCACTAAGGGCGGCGGCGCAGGGTGGATTTGAGGGTTTTCGTTCAGCATAGGGCATCACTCCAATAATTCAAACTCCAGGCGCAAACTGCGGATCCAGCAGCCATGATCCCGGCATAAAGACAGGAACTGCTCGCCGACATTCCCATCACCCAGGACACTGGAAGTAATGATAATGCCATTGACGTTGCGCTCACCCAGGATCAGCTCCAGTTGTTCTTTCCCGCCGAGCACTTCCACACCGTGGATCTTGCGACCGGCCATAAACGGATCGTCATCCAGAAAACCGACCGGCCGGAATTCCAGGCTCGGGTTCATTAATATCCAGCGCAAGGCCATTTCCCCGGCGTCGCCCGCCCCATAGATCAAGACCCGTTCTTCGGAAGGACGGGCCTGCTGGCTGGAAAAAAGATCCAGGATCTTGAAAGAGGAGCGTGAGGCTGCCATCCCCAGGAACAAAAACAAGGCGAAAAATAAGAAAATTGCCGGAGAAGAGGCTGTCCCTGGAAAAAGGATCAGCAGGGAGACAGCAGCCAGGGCGACGCTGCCCAGCGCGGCCCAGACGTAACGGAGCAGGTCATCTACGCTGACATAGCGCCAAACCCCACGATAAACGCCAAAAACAAAGAAGGAAACATAGGTGCCGCCCACGATAACCGGTAAAGACCTCAGGAACAGCTCAAGCCCGGCTGTATCCAGGGTAAAACCATGGCTGGTAAAAAAGGCTAGGTAATAAGCCACACCTATCAGGAAAAAATCCAGGATCACCTCCAGCAGGCGGCGTCTGAAAGTAAGCTCCAGCATGATGCGGGTTATGGCCTTGCCCCGATCCGGCGCAGACGGCGTAACCACCTTGAGGCCGCCCAGGTAAGCAGTGAGCAGGGCCAACGAAACCACCAGGATCGGCATGATCGCCAGGCTCAGCCAGTATTGGAGCGATTCAAGGACCGCCGCCATCAGCCCGGAGACAATCGCGACGGTGTAAAGCACAAGGACAGCCTGTCGCTCGTTGAGGCCGAAGGCAATCAGGCGGTGCGAAGTGTGATCGCGGCCTCCCTGGGCTGGCGATTGGCCGCGCAAGATGCGGGTGAATGTGACCAGGGTGGTATCCAGGATGGGCAGCAGGAACAACAGGGTTGGCACGCCCATGACCGCGAAAACGTTGGAGGCCTGTGGTTGGCGGGCGATCGCCAGCACCGCCAGGGTGAAACCCAGGAACAGGCTGCCGCTGTCTCCCATAAAGATCGAGGCGGGCGGGAAATTGAAGACGAGGAAGCCCAAAATACCCCCTGCCAGAGCCAGCGAGATCAATAAGAATCCCTGGTTGCCAACTCGCCAAAAGAAAAAGCTCAAAAACAACGCCGTGATTAATGAAATTCCCCCTGCCAGGCCGTCCATATTATCCAACAAATTGATCGCGTTGGTGATTCCCACTAACCAGATGAAGGTAAGCAGGATGTTCGGAATCTGGGCGATGATGCTGTTCGGGATGCGCGGGGTGAAGAAGTTGGTGGTGTAACCGAAGGAGATCACCAGGGCCGCCGCCAGAATCTGGCCGATCAGCTTGGTTGGGGGAGAAATCTGCTTCAAATCGTCATACAAGCCGAGCAGGAACACCATCCCGGAGCCGGCCAACATCCCCCAATGGAACTGTCCCCAGGAGTGTTCGAGCAGGGCGCTGACGAACAGGCTAATTAAGAAGGCGGCAAATATCCCAATCCCACCTAAAGTCGCCGTGGGTGTGCGGTTCCAGCGGTCGTCTCTAGGCCTGGCGACGCGTCCCAGCCTGACGCTGATACGCCGCGCCAATGGAACCAGCAGTAAGCTTAGCGCCAGGGCGAAAATAAAGGGAAAAAGCGCCATCGGACCTTTCTCGATGAGTCATGGCTGACCGGTCAACTGTGCGACCAGGCTCTGCAAGCGGTCTTTCTGCTCATCTGGAGCCGTTTTCAAAGCGTTCTGGGCATGAATCAGGGCGTTAGCCGTATCTCCGATCTGGGCATACAGGCGGGAGATGGTCTCCTCGATGCGCCACTTCTCCGCCCCACTCGGGGCCCATTGCAGGGCAGCTTCATAGGCAGTGATGGCGTCCTGAGGTTGTTCCAGTTGGGTTTGCACGCCGCCTAACGCCAGGGCGTAATTGTACCGTAAGGAAGCAGTGTCCCCTTTCGCCAATTGGATTGCCTGGTCGTAATTTTCGGCGGCTTTCTCCAGGTTATCGACTTTCTTTTGCGTATCACTGATCACCTGGCTTGACCGGGAATAGTAGTCGCCCATCAGTCCAAAAGTCCAATCGTAATACGGGTCGATCTCCAGCGCTTGTTGCAAGCGCTGGTTCGCGGCTTCCGGTTGGTCCATCACATTCAGCGCCAGTAAAGCCCATTCGTCCCAGATTCGGGCGTTCTTGGGGCTTAGAGAGACGGCTTCGGAGAAATATTGTGAGGAGATCTGGGCGCGTTCCTGGCGCACGGACGGATCGGTGGCATACGAAGCCCACAAGCTGTAAAGTCGCGCCAGGTTAGCTGTATGGTCCGTGTTCAAGGGGCTGATGGCCTGCGCTTTTTTCAAATCTTTCTCAGCTTGAGCGATCAGCTGATCCCGTTCGGTGTTATCGGTCAACGTCTTGGCTTGTTCAAGATACGCCCTACCCAGGAACAAATAGTAATAATCTTCGCTGGGGGCAAGGTCATTCGCCCGGTTATAAATGGTGATCGCGACAGGCCATTGGTTGTTGCGAGTGAACGGATCCGCAAGTTTGAAAGCGATATCGGCCTGGACGACGCGCAAGTTGGTGTAAGATCCCAGGTAAAGGGCGATGATCAAGGCTGCCGGAGCGACTCCGGCCGAGACCAGAGAGCTCCTGGTGACTTGCTGCGGCCATTCTTCGGGCATAAATGCTGCGCCCAGAAAGATTACCAGGATCAAGAAAACATAATATTTGGTCAAAAGCGATTCATACCGGCCAATCTGCGCTAAAACATCGTTCAGCGTGCTGGCGGTCGATCTGGCCAATGAGGCCAGTCCGTTGGCGTGCCACAGCCAGTAGACCAGGCCGAGAAACATCGAAAAACCCAGAATGGTCAACAGAAGCTTTCCCCAGGAGGCATCATCCGCAGCCTTCTCGCTCTCCGAGGCAAATACGATCGATGCAATCAGCCAACTGGTCAAAACCATCGCCAGTACACCATAAGATACACTGGTCGAAGTGTTGCGCAAGCGTATCATCGAGTCCACCAGGACCTGGATCGTCGTGGACCCGCCGCGCGAGTTCGAAATGAAGTCAAAACCCAGGGAGATCAGGATCACAGCGACGATGAATGCCCCAATCAAGCCTTCGCGCAGCCATTCCGGCCGGTTTTGTCCAAGCAAACGGTTCGAAGTCGTCCGCGTCGCGTGGTGTTTCTTGCGGGTCTGGCTGCTGGAGCCGCTGCGCTTTTGTCGCCTGGCGGCGAGCTGCTCTTCTGCGACTGGGCGTGTTTCTTTCGGGTCGATTACCGGCGCACTGGCGACCTTGCCATATTCTCCATGCTGCGGCAGTACAAAGCCCACCAGCATCATCAATCCGCTAAACGTCCAAAAATAGGTGCGCGTGACGGCTATGGCGATCCCGAAATTGATCTCGACGAAATGGGCGACGATGATTGCCAGCAGGCCAAGCAGGGTGAGGGCCCTTATTTTCTCTTGAGGGGTCTCCAACACCTGGTATTTCCCGAAAAGGGTGAACAGCACCAGGTACAGGATCACTCCCAGAATCATGCCGAAGGGCAGGCCAACGCCAAAGTAGGCCACCCCTTTCCAGAGCACGAAACCAACTGAGCTGATCACACCACCCAGGAGATACAGCGCTAAAAACAGGTTCCGCTGCCGGGTGCTGGTCACAAAGCCAAGCCATTTCAAACCGAAATAGATCACCGACCCGAATAAGGTCAGGTAAACGATCAGGCCTAACCCGCCGGTGATGACCAGCGAATCCCAGGTTTCATTGTGTGAACGATCCGGTGATGCGTTGCGCGATTCGACCTGGGTCAACTCGGGCTGGTAAAACCGGTTATAGGCTACATACATGCTTTCCGGGCCGTAACCAATCAGCGGTCTGAGGAAATTGAACCGGTCTAGGCTGCCATCCGGAAATTCGATCGGCGAGTGTGGCGCCACCAGCTCAGAAGCCCCCTGCCAGATCAACGTGCGCACCCGTCCGGTGCGGCTTTCTGCGTCTAACAATTGTCCTAACCGCCCGATGCCCTGCAAGGAACGGATTCCCTCCAGAGGGCCATTCGGGATATTCAATACGACCAGAAATACGACCGCCAGCGCAACTACAGCTACCCCAGCGATCGTCAGCCAGCGCTTGCGCCAGATCAAGGATAAGCCCAGGCCCATGAAGATCAGGCTTGCACCCCACCCTAACCAGGGACCACGGCTGCCGCTAAAATACAACGCGATCAACTGCAGCGCAGCGATGAACACGTAGCAGGTGGCCCTGGCGAAATTCGAGAGCAGCGTGCCTCTTCCTGCCTCTTCTGTGTTCAAGATGGCGCTAAAGGCGTTGAGGATGCGCACCAGGGTGAGAGGGAAGACCATGATCAGGTAAGCTGCTACAAAGATCGAGTTGCCCATGTTTGCGGCAATGCGCAGGGCGACGTTTCCACCCCAGGGCACCGGATCGATCTGGTAATGCTGCAGCACCCCATACAGGCTGACCGGCAGGCTGGAAACCACAACTGCCGTGATCAGGCGCTCAACTTGCGAACGCCGGCGCAGGTTCCCCAGGATGGCGAAAAAGATGACCAGGTAAGAAAAGGTCGTATAAGTCCCCTGCAGGCGTTGGTAAGAGCCCCACAGGCTGGTCGCCGGCGATACGGAAAATATGGAAGAGATCACGTAAAGCACCGCCAGCGAGATGACCGGTATTATCAGGGGCGTACTGGCAATGGTTTTCAACCAGGATTTCCCTGGCTGAATCCGATCCCAACGTACCCGCCCTTCTTCCAGGAGCTTGACCAGCCAGGCCACCAAGGTGATCAACGCCAGTGTGCGCAGGATTGTGAGCTTATCCGGTTCGAAAATCCGGCTCGAGTAAACGTTAAAGAAAACGGGGACTACTATCACAGCCGCCAGCCATATGGCTTCCATCACCCCTTCGCTGTAACGGCTCAGTTTCGTAGGCATAGGCAGTTAGCTTATCCTCCAATGCTCCAGTTTGTAACGATTCCACATTTTCGTAACAAAACCAATTTACGATAACACAAATTAGTATAGATAGCAAGATGGCGCACTTCTTTCACAGCGAACATGCGGTTTCGCCTGACATTCGTCTTGCAGGAGCATCTCCTTTCGATTATGATTAAAAACCGGTCGATGGCTTGCGGCTGACCATCTTAAATCAGGTTACGAGATCGATATGGCTACCAACCGATCATCTGCCCGGCGAAGGCTTATCCTGGCTTTATTGAAACGCTTTGCCGGAGAGGGTTTTGCGAACGAACTTTTTTCAACCCGCTTGCTCGTCAAACATTTTTTTATCCAGAAGGTCTTCAGGATCAATTCCCATGTCCCCTGGCCCGTCCACCCAAGCTCGAAAATCAGCAGCGTGGAGAAAATCGTGCGCGGCAACCGCTGTCCGGGTTTGTCGCCGGGATGTTATATTCAAGGGAAGAATGGGATCCTCTTGGGCAAAAATGTATGGATGGGGCCCGGCGTTGGCATCATCAGCGCCAACCACTCGCTGGACAATTATTTTGAACACCCGCCTGGACGACCGATACGCATTGGAGATAACTGCTGGATCGGGATGAATGCGGTTATCCTGCCCGAAGTGGAATTGGGGGAACATGTCGTGGTTGGCGCCGGCGCTGTCGTCACCCATAGTTTCGGTCCGGACTGCCTGATCGCAGGCAATCCCGCCCGGGTGATCCGCGAGCTTGCCCCTTATCGTGGATAAGTCCCTTGTTGAGGGGGGCTTTTTCTGCGACCTCAATGATTATGAAATCCACTCGTAGAAAATTCTTTAACGATACGCTGTTCTACACCGCTTCCCAGGTTCTGTTGCGCCTGCGCAGCCTGGTCACATTGCCGCTTTTTGCCCGGATGCTGGGCGCGGAAGGTTACGGCATTTTCACCCAGATCAACGTCACCGTGAATTTGCTTGTCCCCTTCATTTCCTTCCGGTTGGATACCGCGGTGGTGCGCTTCCTGGCAGGCGAGGATGACAAGAAGCGTTTTCGCGACCGATTCTATATGGCGCTCTTTTTTATTACTGCAGCCGGGATAATTCTCACCTTGCTATTAAGCGTAGTTGCAGGATTGAGCTCCGGGATAATTTTTGGCGATCCGGCTTATGCGGATTATATGGAATTGGTTGGCCTGCTGCTGGTCACGACGACAGTATTGAATTATTTGATAAATTATTACCGCATCACCCACCGCATCAAAACCCTGTCCGTGATCTCTTTCCTCGAGGGTGCGTTAGGCATCGTGTTGATGCTGTTAGCGGTATACTTCGGATACGGCATTAAAGGGGCCTTGTGGGGTTTGATCATCAGCAATCTACCCTTCATCCCCTGGCTCTTGATTGTTATCGGAAAAGAGATCGGCTGGTTTGGCTTCACCTGGAAAGGCCTGCGCGAGATGCTCACCTACGGAATTCCTCTGATGCCGAACAGCTTCTTGCAGTGGGGCGTCAATTACGCCGACCGGCTGGTGATCACTCAGGTTTTAGGGCTGGCGGCGATTGGCACCTATTCCGCTTCTTACTCGATCGGCGCACTGATCAATTTAATTGTGACGCCAATCGGGTTTGTGCTTTTCCCTTTTGTTTCACGCCATTGGGATCAGGGCGATATCGAAGAGACCCGGCGCTACTTTTCTTACGTAACGCGCTATTTCATCCTGCTCGCACTTCCCGCGACGGTCGGATTGGCGATGATCTCCCAATACGTCTTGCGGGACCTGACCACCAGCGAATTTGCCACCAGCCGTCTGATGGTTTTCTGGATCGCCTTCGGCTTCATGGTCAACGGTTTATTCCAGATCAACGTGTACGTATTCCACCTGGTACAAAAAACGACCTACGTCATGTGGATTCTTTTGATCAGCCTGGTTACCAACGTGGCCCTCAATATTTTCCTGGTGCCGGTCATCGGGATCAATGGGTCTGCATTTGCCACTGCGGTTACGTTCTTAATGATGTGCGTTTTCGCCATGACGTATGGCCGCCGCTTGATCTACTATCCAATCGATTGGCAGGGGATCGGGAAATGCACGCTAGCATCCGCCGGGATGGCTTTATGCCTGTACTGGATCCCGGTCAAAAATCTCGCCGGAATCCTGGGGGTTTCGGTCCTGGGGGCGGCGATTTATCTGGCTGCCCTGTTTATCTTGCAAACATTTTCCAGAACGGAATTGGTCAAGATGCGCAGTTTAATCCGCTCCTACATCCCGGTCACGATCCCAAATTCGGACGAGATCCGTTGAACATGCATCTTGTGGAACGCTTTCTCAAGCTGGCCGACTCTTTCCTCGCCCCTGTCGAGAATCTGGTCGAACGAAGGTACACCAACCAGATGTCAGACGATCCCCCCGTGTTCATCATTGGGCCGCCGCGCAGCGGGAGCACCCTTTTGTACCAGCTTCTATGCCAGCGCTACCATTTCGTTTATTTTACAAACTTCACCATCCAGCTCTACCATGCGCCCATCATTGCAGCCCAGCTATCAAAACTGCTTCCGGCGCGCAGCGCTTCAAGGACGGATTTCCAATCGACCTACGGGAAAACCGAACGCTGGTGGGGGCCGCATGAAGGCGGGCAATTTTGGTATCGGTGGTTCCCGAAAGGCGAGCACGTCTACGTAGCCGCCGGGGAAACTCCTCCAGCCAGCCTGGCACATTTGCGCGCCGAAATCATTGGTCTGACCCGGGTGCGGCGCGCTCCTGCGCTTTTTAAAAATACCTATAATTCGATGCGCATAGCGCCGCTGCTGGAAGCATTTCCCAATGCCTGTTTCCTCGTCGTCCGGCGAGACCCGGTCGCCATAGCCCAGTCGATCCTCAACGCCAGGATCAAGGTACAAGGTGACAAACAAAGCTGGTGGGCGCTGCCGCCAAAGGAAGTTGCTGTAATTAAAGATCACCCCTATTGGGAGCAGGTGGCCGAGCAGGTTTATTATATCTACCGGCAGATCGAGGCGGACCAACAGCAGTTTGGAACCGATCACTTTCTTGACGTATGTTACGAAAGCCTCTGCGATAATGTGCACGCCAATTTAACAGCAATCGAAACATTTCTGCAGGGAAAAGGCCTCCGGCTCAGGATAAAGGCTGAGGTGCCGGCGCGGTTCAAGCCCTCGACAAACTCGCAGGTCAGCGCAGAGGATCTCAAGCGCATACGAAAAAGCACAGAGGCGCTGTGGAAATAAACTCAAGCAGCCCATCGCCTCAGGATCTCTGGCCTATATTCTCACAACCCTGGTGGCTGGAGGCCGTCGTTCCCAGGTCGTGGGGTGAAGTTACAGTTGTAAAAGCCGGCGAAATCCACGCCCGCCTGCCGTATTTCCAGCGCAGGCATCGCGGCCTGAGGATGCTGACGATGCCGCCATTAACCCAGACTTTGGGACCCTGGCTGCGAGCCACCGCGGACAAATACGCTAACCAGCGCTCCCGCGAAAAAGAGCTGATGACAGAATTGATCGAGAAATTGCCGTCCTTTGATTTCTTCCAACAAAACTTCCACCATTCGATCCAGAATTGGCTGCCTTTCTACTGGAAAGGCTTCAGCCAGACCACCCGCTACTCCTACCGGATCGAAGATCTATCCGACCTGGATAAAGTATGGGCGGGATTTCAGAAGAACATCCGCACGGATATTCGCAAAGCGCAGAAAGCCCTCGAGATCCGCGACGACCGCGGGTTGGATGAATTCATCGAGCTAAACCGGAAGGTTTTCGAACGCCAGGGAAAGGATTTGCCTTACGGCCGCGAATTGGTCCAACGGCTGGACCATGCCTGCTGCGAGCACGACTGCCGGAAGATCTTGTTCGCCCAGGACAGCCAGGGCCGTTTGCACGCTGCGGTCTACATCGTTTGGGATACGCAAAGCGCGTATTATTTGATGGGGGGCTCCGACCTGGAGCTGCGCGGCAGCGGCGCGACGAGTCTGGTGGTTTGGGAAGCGATCCAGTTCGCCGCCCGGATAACCCGTTCCTTTGATTTTGAGGGCTCGATGATCGAACCGGTTGAACGGTTCTTCAGGGCCTTCGGGGCAGAACAAAAGCCCTATTTCCAGGTGACCAAAGTTAATTCTCTGGCGCTGAAAGTATGGCAGGACGCCCGGTCCTGGTTAAGGATGCGGCGGGGTGAATAACGTCCGGCCTGCATGGACTGAAAACGCACGGGGCTACGGTTGGCGGCAATTAGCCCGCCGGGCGGGGGTATGCGTCTCGGAGGCCTCGAAAACCGGCTTCGAGGCTTTAAACCTGCCCGTTTTCTACGCTCATCCCGACCAGGTTGGAAATGCTGGCCCGGCGATCATCGTCGCGCCAGCCGCTGAAAGCTCGTGGCAGGACCTGCTTGACAGCCAGCCGGAAAGCCTGGACTGGCTGCCCCAGGCTGATGTCATGCCAGAGGCTGAAAAGCTTCCTTTCAACGATCCCATCCCGGTGCTGTTCTGGGGAGCCGGCTTCCCGGCCTCCCCGCGGCGCTTCGCCGAGATCCGCCCAGATGGCAGCCTGGTGTTTTACTGCGATATCCTGGCGGCGACATTTTTTATGCTTTCACGCTGGGAAGAGACGGTCCTGCCTTGCCAGGATGAGCACGGGCGTTTTCTGGCCTCAGCCAGCGCGGCTTTCAGACAGAATTTTATCGACCGGCCAGTTATTGACGAATACGGCCTGATCTTGAAAAGCTGGCTGAAAACCCTCCTTCCGGGCTGGCAGCCGGAAAGTCCCCGTTTCGCAGTCCGGCTAAGTCACGACATCGACGTAGTCCGGCGCTTTCCAAAGGTCAGTCTGGGTCTGCGCACCATTGCCGGTGACTTGATCAAGCGCCGAAGCCTGGCCCAGGCGTTGGAAAACACAAAAGGACTCTGCACACAAATCCTGTCCCCGGAGAGGGACCCGCAATACCAGGCGATTTTTACTCTGACGGATATCTCAAAGCAGCATGGCCTCGAGAGCGCCTTCTATTTCATGGCGGCCAAACCCAGCGCTTACGATTCGGGCTATGACCCACGCGCCGCCGAGATCCGGCGCTGCATCGAACGACTGCACGCGCAGGGATTTGAAACCGGTTTTCACCCGGGCTACTTCACTTATAATGATCCTGCCAGGCTTGCGCGCGAAAAATCCCGCATGGATGCGGCCTTGGGGAAAACCTCCTATGGGGGGCGCCAGCACTATTTGCGATTCGAAGCTCCTACCACCTGGCGGCAATGGCAGGAGGCCGGCCTGGCGTACGATTCGACCCTTGCATATCCCGGGCGGGAGGGGTTTCGCTGCGGGACCTGCCGCTCTTTTCGTCCCTTTGATCTCCAGGGGGATGTTGAAATGCACTTGTGGGAGCGACCCTTGATTGTTATGGACGGCACACTGATCCATTATCGAAAATTCAGCCCCCTGGAAGGCCAGGGGCGCATATTGGAGCTGGCCCAGCGCTGCAAAGATGTGCAGGGAACTTTCACTCTGCTCTGGCACAATTCCACCCTGATTAATGAGGCTCCGCAGTGGACGGACATGTACCGTACAGTCGCGGATGCGCTCGCCCGTATGGGCAGCGAACCGGAACCATGAGCGGAAAAGATTCGTCGAAACAGCCCTGTCAGCAGATCGATATCCTATCCTTCTCGCAGATCCAGCGTGACGCCCGGGTGCTGCGCCAGATGGAATACCTTGCGCAGCATTTTCAAGTGACCGCCGTTGGCTACGGTCATCAGGATCCGGATCACCCCAGCGGCGTAAGGCTGTTGACCGTGGACACCCCCACAGGCCTGGGTCTCGGGCGTAAGCTGCGTACGCTGGTTTACCAGCCGCTGGGGAAAGTCCTCCCAAAACAGGCCTACGAAGCCTGGTTTTGGAGCAAAAAAGATCACCTGCAAGCGTTGGAATACCTGCTGGATTCTCGCGGGCAGGCCATTCACGCCAATGATTGGGATGCGCTCCCGGTGGCAGTCAGGGCTGCCGCCTCCACCGGCGCCCTGGTCGTGCTGGACCTGCATGAGTATTCGCCGCTGCAATACGAAAACCGCTGGACGCGGCGCAACCTGTTCAACCCAATGATCGACTACTTCCTGAAGACCTACGCCAGCCGGGCTGCCCAAATCCTTACAGTGAACGAAATGATCGCCGAGAAATACGCCCAGGTCTACGGATTTCGACCGGTCACAATCCTGAACGCCCCAAAACTGGAAAGTGAGGTAGCGTTTCGAGCAACACACGAAAACCATATCCGCCTGATTCATCACGGCGTGGCTACGCCGGATCGCAGGCTGGATCTGATGATCCAGGCGTTGGCGCGCACCGGCCCGCGCTTCAGCTTGTATTTTATGCTGGTTGAGGCCATTCCCGGCTACCTGGCGCAGCTTCGTTCCCTGGTGCAAGAGATCGCGCCCGGGCGGGTGTACTTTCTGCCGCCGGTGAAACCCTGGGAGATCGTCCGGCGAATTTCCGAGTTCGATATGGGTTTCTTCCTTCTGCCCTTTACCAGCTTCAGCTACAAGGCCGCCCTGCCGAATAAATTCTTCGATTTCGTGGCTGCCGGGTTGGCAGTATGCACCGGCCCTTCCCCAGAAATGGCCCGCCTCAGCCAACAATACGGCTTTGGCCTGGTTTCGCCATCCTTCGATCCCGGCGAAACCGCCCGGCTGCTGGACAGCTTAAGCGCCTCCCAGGTCGACGAAATGAAGAAGAAAGCCCTGGCAGCCAGGGCCCAGCTCAATGCCGGCGTCGAGATGGGAAAGCTGGTTCAACTCTATCAGCGGCTTCTCGCGCCTTCTATGCCAGAAGTGGAAAGTTCACCCCAAAATGGGTAATCACCAGCCTAAGATCACCACCCTCTCCTTCTCTCCCATCCAGCGGGACGCACGCGTTCTTCGCCAGGCAGTCTATCTCTCCAAAGAATACCATGTGACCGTGATCGGGTTTGGCGAGCCAGGTTTACAAATAGAGAATGTGGACATGCTGCCCATCCAGCCGCGCAGCCGGATAGCGCTGCGCGCTTTGAAAGTTGCTTTTTTACCAGGGGGAAAGCTGCTTCACGGGCCGGTTTACGAGGCGTTATACTGGCGGGAAGCCGAACACCGGTCAGCGCTCGACCTGCTGCTGCAAAGCGATCCACAGGTGATCCATGCTAACGATTGGGAAGCCCTGCCGGTAGCAGTGAAAGCCGCCGAGAAAACCGGCGCCAGGATCTTATTAGATTTGCACGAATACGGGCCATCGCTGCGCGAAAACCGGGCCTATTGGCGGCTTTTTTACGCCCCGATGGTCGATTATTTTCTGCGTGAATACACACCCAGGATTTCTGCCAGCGTGACCGTTAATGAAACGATCGCCGAAAAGTACGAAGCCGAGTATGGATTTCACCCAGCCGTAGTGATGAACGCGCCGCAGTTGGGAGCGCTGCCCGATATAAATCCCACCCATCCTGATAAATCCGGCTGGTGCACCACGGGGCAGCGATTCGCGATCGCGGCCTGGAAATCATGATCGACGCGCTGGCATTTTGCGACCCGCGCTACAGCCTGCACTTCATGCTAGTGGATCGAGACGGCAGATACCTGGCCGGGCTGAAAAAGCTGGCGAAAAAAAAGGTTCCCGGGCGGGTATTTTTCCACTCCACGGTGCCGCCGGACGAGATTGTGAACCATATCTCAACCTATGACATCGGTTTTTATCTCCTGCCGCCGTTGAATTTCAATTACCAGGCGGCGCTGCCGAACAAGTTTTTCGATTTTGTCGCGGCCGGTCTGGCAGTTTGCATCGGCCCTAACCCCGAAATGGCCCGGTTGGCCAGCCAGTACGGGTTTGGCGTCGTCGTCCCGTCTTTCGAGCCCAGCCAGGCCGCCCAGGTGTTGAACCAGATAGGGGCAGATGAGATCGACCTGATGAAGCGCGCTGCCTTGCAGGCGCGCAATTCACTGAACGCGGATGTAGAAATGGGAAAGCTGCTCGACCTGTACGGCCGGTTGCTTTCCCCGAACGATTGGAATTGAACATTGCCGGATAACCCTGACAACTCCCAACCAACCTTTCCGACCGTGCTGATGATCATGGTCTGTTTACATTGCTCATTGGGAGGCGCAGAAAAGCAGTACGCCCGTGTGTTCCAGGCGTTGGCGTCTCAACCTGGGAACCGCCACCGCCTGCTGATCACGCGTTCGCTGCTGTTGGTCCTGCAATCTGCGGGGCTGCTGCGTGGCATGGACGAGCGCCTGGTAGTTCTCGACCCGCCTTACCGGCGTAAGTCCATGGCGGCCAAATCAGGTTGGCTGAACAATACCCTCTCATTTCGACTGGCAACCGCCCTGGACGCGCTCTGGTACGTTGGACAAATATGGAGGGCGTTGAACCGGCTGCAGCCGGACGTGGCTCATCCGCTTTTGACCGGCGTCTACTTAAGCTTGCCCGGTTTAATTGCCAGGCAAAGCACCAGGCGGTTGATGTCGGCTTACAGCTACAGCTTTGAGTCCTACCGCGATAAGCGCATCCTGGGTTTCCCGCTGGGCGCGACGATCAAGCGCATGGCCATGCAGCGCAGCGATAGCATCGAGGCCCTCACACCGGCGATCCGTGACGATTTGATCGCCCGCGGCATACCTGCCAGATTGATCCGGGCGGCGCCTTCTACCTTGATAGATGCCAGCCAGTACGCGCCAGCCAGCGAAAAAAAGGACTGGGTGGTCTTCCTGGGCAGGCTGGTTCAAATAAAGAACCCTTTGCTGCTCGTGGAAGCGATCCCGCTTGTGCTCAGCCGCTGGCCGGGAGTCCATTTTTTTATTTTGGGCGGCGGCGAACTGCAGCCCGAAATCGAGCAGCGGGTGCGTGAGCTGGGCATTGGCGAGCAAGTTACCCTGCACTTTGAGCCCCATCCCCAAAAGGTTTTGGCCCAGTCGAAGATCTTCGTTTCCTTGCAGCAAGATGAGAATTATCCCTCGCAAAGCCTGCTGGAAGCGATGGCCTGCGCCAACGCCATCGTCGCTACCGATGTGGGTGAAACCTGGCGCCTGGTAGATAAAACAAATGGCCTGCGCGTCCCGGCGGATGCACAGGCGGTCGCCGAAGCCATCCTGCAGCTCCTGGCGGACTCGCGGCTTTCGGAGCGCTGTGCGGCCTCTCGCAAGCGCGTGTTGGATGAATACGCGCCGGAAAAATATATCGAGTACATTTCCGGCATGTACCAGGCAGCCGCCCACAGGTCAGGCTGAGACTCTCAGGCGTCAGATCCGGTATGCCCAAGACATTCCGCGTACTTCACCCAATCACCCGCCTGATCATCGGCGGCGCGCAAGAGAACACCATGTACACCGCCGCCATGCTGGATAAGAGCCGCTTCCAGACATCGGTGGTCTCCGGTCCGCAGACAGGCAGCGAGGGCAGCCTGATCGAAGAAGTGCGCGCTCGCGGCGTGCCATTGAGCATACTTCCCGAGCTGGTCCGTGAGGTCAACCCGCGCAATGACCTGCGCGCGCTGTGGAAGCTCTCCAAAATGATGCGGCAGGAGGGCTGTACCATCGTGCACACCCACAGCTCCAAGGCCGGCATCCTGGGGCGCCTGGCAGCCCGCCTGGCTGGAGTCCCGATCATTGTGCATACCATCCATGGCTGGAGCTTTCACGATTACATGGCGCCAAAGGTCCGCCTGACCTATATCTTCCTCGAGCGGCTGGCTGCATCGCTCTCGGATACGATGATCGTTGTGGCGCAGCAGGATATCGCCAAAGGTGTAAAACACGGCATCGGCAGGCCGGACCAGTACCGATTGATCCGCAGCGCAATCCCACTGGAAGAATTCGACCCGATGAAATACGATCGCCTGACGGCTCGGGATGAATTGGGGTTGGCGCGGGACGCCTTCGTAGTCGGCAACGTGGGCCGTTTCTCCGCCCAAAAGAACCCGCTGGATTGGGTGCGCGTGGCGGGCGCCGTCAGCCGCCGCCTGCCCCAGGCGCGCTTCTTGCTGGTCGGAGATGGGCCCTTGCGAGCCCAGGTCGAAGCGTTGTTGGCTCAGGAAGGCATTTCCAGCCAGACGCTGCTGACCGGGCTGAGGAGAGATGTGGGCCGCATGATGGCAGCCATGGATGTTTTCTTGCTCACTTCTTTGTGGGAAGGCCTGCCGCGCGTGATCCCCCAGGCCATGGCGATGGGCCTGCCGGTCGTCGCCAACCGGGCGGACGGTACAGCGGACGCCGTCATCGATGGGGAGACCGGCTTCCTGTTTGAAGCTGGAGACACTGCCGGGATGAGCGCGGCGGTGATGATTTTATGCGAGCATCCCGAAGCTCGCCAGGCATTCGGCCGGTCCGGGCAGGTTGTCGCCCGCCGGGATTTCGATCTTCGCCAGATGGTCCACCAAATTGATGCGCTTTATACGGAGCTGCTCCAGCGCAAAGGGTTTAATTGAAAGACGGCGCCGGTAGCGCCGCCTTTAAAATGAGCGTTTTCGTTTTCCAAAGTTGCTTGTGATGAGTGTATCCCCGCCAGTCTAATGACCGCAGGAAGCGCAAGAGCCCCCGCTGCAGCCGGCGCATCCACAGCTTCCACCGGCGACCACCTTGCCACCGCTCTGGGCAAAGAACACCGCCAGTTGCCGGGAGGTATGATCGCTCTCGCAGGTAACGCACAGGATCGGGGCGTCTGCGTCGCGCATTAAACGCAACTCTTCAAAGCGCTCACCGCAATCCAGGCATACATATTCGTAAATGGGCATGGACAAACCTCACAATTAGATATCGGTCGTATGTCTATTCTAATCCGCATAGGCGGTTGGGTCAATGTCCCTGAGGCCGAAATTCAGACCGAAAACACCGCGCCGCAGCGCCGGCAAAACCGTTCACCTTTCTGCATCCAGGTTTCACATTCCGGACACATCCCCATGACACCCTGAGACTCTTCGCTTCTCGTCGTTCGAGAGCTGGTCTCTAATGGCGCCAGGCTGTTCGCGATGACGTAAGCGACGCCTGCCCCAACCCCCGCACCCAGTAAAGCGATCACATAAGCCAGGCAGCGCGCCTGGACATCTTGCCCGTAGGCCATCCACCCCACTAAAAGACCGGCAAATTCCCCCGAAACCCATAACACCACCGTGAGTAATTTATAACGTCCGCTGGCATATCCCTTGGCTTCAACAACGGTTTCGATCCATTTTGTCAAGAGCAATAGCACCAGGATCTCAAGCATCAACAACTCCTACGCAAACCCGCTCCGCTACGGAGCGCCCGGTTTGCACCAATTCGGTCTGCCAACCGGCACAAAAAACATTACCTGGGCAAGAATCTGGCCCACGGCCGGAAAGGCGACTGCTCCCAAAGGGGCGTCTTTGGGAAAACCGTCTGGTTCGTTAAATTTTGAACTAGAAGGGCGGTTGGAGTCCAATCTTAACTGGTTACCCGGTGTTATGGGTTACAAGTTCGCATCCAAAAAATTGCAAGATGTCATTTTGATCGGGAAGCTCTTTCTACCTTAAACTCAGCCTGGGCATTCAAGGGTTGGGCTACACTCCCCAGGCGTTCGAAAACTTTCTCCCGGATCGTTTCGTCCGCCGGGAGGACCACACCGTGAAACGGATCGATTTCAAAGGGCAAGGACTGAACTGCAATCACGCCTTTTGTACTCAAAGTCACCTGCAACAAGGCGCCCCAACGCGAGTCAGGTGGCGCTACCTGGTCAAACAAAGCGTTCCCCAGGCTGTAAGCCACCAGAGTCTGGCGCGGGCGCCCGTTCCCCTGGACCCATTCCACACTTTGCAGCACATGGGGGTGGTGCCCCCAAATGAGGTCGGCGCCGGCATCTGCCAGGGCTTGAGCCAGGAAGCGTTGGCGAGCATTCGGGGCCGGGCGGTATTCCCCGCCCCAGTGAATGGAAACCAGCACAAGGTCGTTACCGGTCCTGGCTTTTGTGACCGCTTGAGCGACTGTAGCAGCGTCCAAAGGCGCGGTGACGTCTTCAAAAGCCAGGAATGCCAGGCGCAGACGACCGACCCGGCGAATCACAGGCGCCGGTTCGGGGCCGACCGGCGTCAGGCCGTAATCTGCCAGGGCGGCGAGGGTATCCTTCAGCCCCTGGTCGCCGCTGTCCAGGGAATGGTTATTCGCCAGCGAGAGCAAGTCCAGGCCGGAGAAGGCCAGGAGCTGGGCGCTCTCGGGAGCGGCGCGCAGGTCGTAAGTCTGGCGCCGCAAAGGCGCTCCGGTCAATGGAGATTCCAGATTCGCAAGCGCCAGGTCGGCGGATTGCAAAACGGGGGGCAGGGGCCCGAGGGCGCTTTCCCAATCCCCGCCAGCATGGGCGCGCCCGACGCTGCGCCCCAACATGATATCCCCCATGAAAACCAGCCTGGCTGTAGCCGGCTCCCGAAAGGTACGGATGGAAAAGTAAACCCCCAGCCCCAGGAGAAAAATCAGACTGTAGAGAATAAATCGCCGCATAACAGTTTTTACGGGGCGTGCGCCGGGCGAACCTCCGGCGCACGCCTCCAGCTTCCCGTTCTAAAGCGAGGGGTTCAAGGCGCGATAAACAATTGGGTCCAGTCAGGCTGAGGCGGATTGCTGCCGCTCTCCACCTGCCCCTGCCATTGTTCATCCGTCATGCGCTCCGCAGGAGGCACGACGAATTCGTAGTAGCTAAAAACCGCCCCGACCCCAATGCGGTAGGGGCTGTCCGGCAGGACGACGTAGATCTCTGTTGGTTGGCCCACGCCTTCTTCAAGCACCGCCAGGTTTCCTTGCGAATCCAGCCCGGTTGCCACGTCTGCAACCAGGGCGGCCTTCTGATCGCTCAGATCGCGACACATGGTCGGATCCTGGTCTTCGCAGTCCGAGGACGCCAGCGTCAGGGCCTCAAGCTGACCGCCGAAATACTGGATGCGCCAGTACTCCTCATCGCTGATCGCTTGCCCGGCCAGCTCTCGCTCGGAGATATCCTTCATAAATTTCAGGACATCCATCAAATTCTGTAAATTGCCGCGCGTCAGGTCTGTCAGCAAGCCGCGCTCCTGCAAGCCGTTGAAGGTCATCTCTGCCAGGGCCTCCAGGCGGGCATACGCTTCCGGGTTGGGCTCAACGTAGCCATGCGGGGGTTCTTCCAGACCGCCGCCGCCCATCTCAGCCATCACCTGCTTGGCATACAGGATCGTATCGTGTTTCAATTCCGTCCAAGAACCCAGGCCGGTCTGCAGGTCCTTGCGCCTCCAGGCTTCGTCTTGCATAAAAGCCGGGTATTGCGGCCCCTTTGGCTCGATCAACGGCTGAAAAGCATACAACCAGGACCAGTAAAGATTTTGGGTCCAGGAATCAAGACCCAGCCCGGCGACTTCCGTACGCACCTTCTCCATTTGAGTGTCGTATTTTTCGTAGTGATCCTCTCCCATATCCTTTAAGATATTAAGCGCTTCATCGGAGCCCATCGCGGCGAAGAAATCCAGCGCTTTCGGCAGGCCACGCGGTTCTCCTGACGTGCCAACCGCCCGCCAGATTAGCTGGCCAAAGACGTATTGATCCAGCGTAAAGCGCTGGCCCATGAAACGAAAACCCTGGGTGGCCTCTTGTTTGTCTTCCCAGATCCACACCCACATCGAGTTGACCTGCGGCGGGGGCAGCTTGGCGACGGCCTGGCGGAAGGCCTCCAATTTCGCATCGTCGGCGAAAAACTCTAAGGTCGCCTGCGGCCCAAAGATCTGGTCGGAAAGCCCGCCATATTCGAAATAGGATAAATCGTCGGCCTTCCCAACGATAAATACGGTCGGCTCGTAGATATCCTGCCAAAGCTGGGTCGCCGAAGCGCCATCCGCAGCGCTGGCGCTGCGCAGAGCCTGCACCAGGAGCAAGGCCCTGCGGGTTTCGAAGTCATCTCGGACGCGGAAGGTCAGCCGCCCATACCAGATCATCGCTTTGAAATAGCGCTGCAGCGCCTCGCTGCGAGTGTAATGGCCGCGCGGCACATACTGGCTGTAGTCCTCGATCAGTTTCTTATCGTTGGGTAGATCCTGCCTGTCCCAGATGGGGGAAACGGCGGGACCGTTGTGGGCGTTGATCAGAGCGACCTCTGCATCGACCAGGTCTTTCACCTGGGCCGGGACCGGGTCCGGCAGATTTAACAATTGAGCAGCAACGGCGAAGTACGCCAGGTTGCGGCGGGCCGGCTCCTCGAGCGGGCTGCCTTGCAGCGCATCCAATTGGGATTGAGAGGCCTGCAGCATCGCCTGGGTGAGTTTTTCGAGCGTGGCAATGAAGTGTTCCCGCTCCAGGTCTCTCAGCATTTTATCGAAAATGAGGTGGTAGACGTGGAAGACCGCGTCAGTGGTCGCGAAGACCGGCTGGTCCAGGGAGTAACGTTGGGTTTCGTAGATTTGGTAAAACTCACGATATTTCCCGGGTTCCGGGGCGGATATTACAAACCCGTTGCTGGCAATTAAAGATTTCTGCTGATCCGAGAGCGAAACCAGATCCATGCCCTGCACCGCACTCAGATCCAATGGCAGACTATAACCGCCGCTGAAACTGGCGGGGAGGCTGACCGAGACGACCGGGTAATCGGCGAAGGCCGGCGGGTATACATCCGTGGAAACGCTAATAGGGGTTTCCGTCGGCGAGGCTGGTAAAGCGGTTGCTTGCGGCGTATTGGCTTCCGGCGCGCCGTTCGTCGGAGCCGCCGGCATGGTCGCCACAGCCGAAGAAGGCGTGGGTGTATTCGAACCCGTTAGCGACCCGGCCAGATTGCAGGCGATCGCTCCGATTAATAACAAACTGACGAACAAGAATGGGTTTATTTTGAATTTCATCGTGTCTCTCCTTCACTTCGAGTCAGGATGAGCGACTGCCCATCCGCACTTTGATATATCTTTAATTCTCTGTATGCGCCTTGCACTCGGGCCTGCAGGCTGAAGCCAAAACCATTCCATTCCCAAACGGACAGCTCTCTCGCCGGTGCGCCGGCCGGATCGGTATAACGGCTTTCCAGGGCGACCAGCTCCTGGCGCCCATCCCCATCCAGGTCTGCTGCGGCGAAGTCCGCCAGCGGCTGGGCCAGGGCAGATCCGGCCCAAAGCTCGCGATAAGCGCCTTGCTTCTTGCCGATCAGGATCAGGTGGCAGCTTTGCCCTTGCGCATCCTGGTAAGCTGCGATGCGCCCGCCGAACGGCAAGACCCGGTCTATGGGCCAGGGCTGGAAGCGACGCCAGACCAACAGCACAGCTTCCGGGACTCCATCCCGGTTCAAATCGGCGACGCCGGCCGCCCGCACCTGCCATCCGGATGGGCTGCGCCAGACCGGCGACCCGCCCGAGAAGATCTCAAGCGTTTCTCCATGCAAGACCAGGCGCTCCGGCCTGCCATCCTGGTCCAGGTCTGCGCCATCCGCCATGCGGGTCAACGCTCCGGGCGGCAGGCGATTCAACTGGAGCAGCGCCTCGGCGGAAAGGCGCCAGATTTTCGCCGGGGCAGGAATTGCCGTCCCGAAAACCGCTGCGCCTAAAAAGAAACAAATCAAAAAACGCTTCACTCGCATAATCCGATTGTACATCAATGCACAAACAAACTCAACCAATCGATACTACAACGGAAAACGCCGTTAAAAGGTTCCAATGATTTGAGAGCAATTTGCCTGCCGTTATTTCAGCAGAACCATGATACGCTTACTGGGTATTAACTTGGGAGGAATGTTCTGATAAACTAACTGCGTAGGCGAGAAAAATAAGCAGAGGAGAAAAAATATGCCCACGACAATGAAAAGCTGGGTAATGGTTTTCCTGGCCCTGGGGATGGTGTTGAGCGCCTGCAGCGGCCAACCCCCCGCGCCTACCCCGACCGCTCAAAAGCCGGACGCAGCCTATACGGCAGCCGCTGAGACGATCATCGCCCAACTGACCGAAGTCGCCAACCCGGCGACAGAAACGCCTCCGGCTGGAGCTCAGACGCCGGCCCCCAGCCGGCCGGCCGGAACCGCGCCTGCCCCCGGCGAAAACCCTGCGCCGACGGATACCCCGCTGCCAAGCGACACCCCGGAGATCAGCCCTACGCCAACCATACCGGACACCCCAACTGCAACCAGCGCCCCCACCGCTACGACCGTCAGCGGCGACCCGCGCGAAGACCTGGGCGCGCCCACCTGGGGGGATACGTTCGCAAGCGCCGAAAACTGGCCCTTATACGACGATGAACACGTCCAAATGCGCTTGAAGGACGGCGGCTTGCAAATGACGGCCCTGAACGCCGACAAATGGGATAGCTGGATGCTCACCTGGCCTGTTTTGAAGAATTTTTACCTGGAAATAACCGCCAGGCCCGGCGACTGCAGCGGGATGGATCATTACGGTATGATCGCCCGCTCCCCGGATGCCTCCGCGGGTTACCTTTTCGTTTTCACCTGCGACGGGCAGTATTCGCTGCGCCGCTGGGACGGTAAACGCTCCATTTACCTGGAGGACTGGACCGTGAGTGACTTCATCTTGAAAGGACCCAACCAGACCAACCGCCTGGGCCTGGATGCCACCGATAACCATCTCTCCCTGTACGCCAACGGCAACCTGCTGGCGGAGGTGACCGACGCCAATTACCGCAAAGGCGGTTTCGGCGTTTTAGTCGGGGCAGTAGAAACTGCCGGTTTCAAAGTGCAGGTCAGCCAGGTCCAGTATTGGGAGCTGCCCTGAAATTGGATCCGGACTGGAAGGCAGGCCGGATTTCTGAGGATCGCTTACTTGTCTTGCGATAAGCCCAGGCTGATCCGGCCGCGCTCTGCCTCGACGCTGAGGATTTCCACGTTGATCACATCGCCAACCTTGAGAGCGGCGCTGCGTGGAATCTGGCTGCGGTGCAGCAGGCCGTCTTGTTTTACGCCGATATCCACAAAAGCGCCGAAGTCGACCACATTGCGAACTGTGCCATTCAGGCGCATACCCACCGCCAGGTCCTCCATCGAGAGCACATCGCTGCGTAAGATCGGAGCCGGCAGGTCCAAGCGTGGGTCGCGGCCCGGGCGCGCCAACTGCTCGAGAATATCTGCTAACGTTGGGACGCCGCAGCCCAGCTCCTGGGCCAGCTTTTCCAAAGAGAATTGATTTAACAGCGCATCCAGGGCCGGCTTGCGGCTCTGCCCCGGGACCTGGAGATCCAACCCGGCCCGACGAAGCGTTTCTTCGGCGATGGGATAGCTTTCAGGATGGATGGCGCTTTCATCCAGCGGGTTATCGCCGCCGGAGATGCGTAAAAAGCCGGCGGCTTGCTCGAAGGCTTTCGGTCCCAGCCCGGAAACGGCCCGCAGAGACAGGCGGTTGGCAAACGGGCCGTTCTCGTCCCGGTGCGCGACGATGCGCTCAGCCAGTTTCGGCCCGATGCCGGCAACGTAGGTAAGCAGCGCTGCCGAAGCGGTGTTGACATCCACGCCGACCCGGTTGACCACGCTTTCGACAACTCCTGCCAGGGATTCCGCCAGCAGCTTCTGATCGACGTCATGCTGGTACATGCCCACCCCAATGGATTTTGGATCGATCTTGACCAGCTCGGCCAAAGGGTCCTGTACGCGCCTGGCAATGGAGACCGCGCCGCGCAGGCTCACATCCAGGTCGGGCAGCTCAGCCCGCGCAAGCGGACTGGCGCTGTAAACGCTGGCGCCGGCCTCATTGGCGATCAGATACTTCACCCCAGGCAGCTCGCGCGTCAGCTCGGCGACCAGTCCCTCGGTCTCCCGCGAGGCGGTGCCGTTGCCAATCGAGATCAGGCTGACCTCATAATGTTGAAGGAGAGCCCTCAGGACCTTCAGGGCTTCTCCCCGGCGCTTGTGCGGTTCATGTGGGTAGATCGTGCCTGTTTGGAGCACTTTCCCGGTCGGGTCGACCACGGCGAGTTTACTTCCGGTGCGAAAGCCCGGATCGATGCCCAGGACTGTGTAGCCGGCCAGCGGCGGTTGGCTGAGCAAAGCGCGCAGGTTAGCTGCAAAAATCGCGATGGCGTGCGCTTCGGCCTTTTCTGAAAGCTCACGGCGAACGTCGCGCTCGATCGCAGGCAGCAGCAGGCGTTCTGCGGCGTCGTTGATCGCCTCATGAAGCTGCCCAGCCAGCGGCGAGCGCAGGTCAACCCGGTGATGGGCTGCAATGGCTGCTCGCCAATCCCGTTCCTGCACGATCAACCGCACCCGCAGCGCCTTTTCAAACTCGCCCCGGTTAATTGCCAGCGTCTGGTGGGGTCGCAACCGGTCGACGCGCAGCTCGAAATCGTAATAGAGCTCGTAGACGCGACGGGCGTCCTCGGCATCTTCGATCTTCTCACTATGCAGCGAACCCCACTGCAGCGCCCGGGTCCGGGTCGCGCCGCGCACCTGCGGGTCGTCGCTGATGATCTCGGCCACGATGTCGCGCGCGCCTGCCCAGGCCTCTTCAACAGTGGGGACCGCTTCGCTCAGATAAGACTGGGCAAGCGCCTCGAGGCTCGAGTTCGAGTGCGCCTGCTGTAAAATCAAGTCTGCCAACCCTTGCAGCCCTTTCTCACGGGCAACGCTGGCGCGCGTGCGCCGCTTGGGCTTATACGGCTGGTAAAGATCCTCCAGGGCGGTTAAGCTTTCAGCCATTTGGATCTGTGTCTCGAGCTCAGGCGTCAGTTTGCCCTGTTCCCCGATGGAACGCAGGATCGTCTCGCGGCGTTCATCCAGCGCTCTTAGCTTTGCCAGGCTCTCGCTCAACAGGCGGATCTGTTCTTCATCCAGCCCACCGGTCGCCTCCTTGCGGTAGCGGGCGATGAACGGCAAGGTGTTGCCGGCGTCCAACAGCTCAATGGTCGCGGCTGCCTGTTGGGACCGTATATGAAGCTGATCGGCGATACGTTGGGAGGTATCCACTACTCTTCCGATCTCACCCACTGCTACCAGTGTTCATAACGGACCAGCTCGCTGAGGGACTTGCGTTCCTTGGGCTGGGGCTCGTCAGCCGGGTAGCCCAATGGGACCAGGATGAGCGGCTCGATATCCCGGGGCAGTTTGAAAGCTTCTCGAGCAACTTCTGGATCGAATGAGGCGATCCAGCAGGTGCCCAAGCCGAGCTCGGCGGCTGCCAGCGTCAGGTGGTCGACTGCAATGGCGACATCCACAAGCAGGTAGGAGCTGCCGTTGGCGTGCACCCAGGCTTGCTTTGGATCGCCGCACGCCAGGATCAGAACCGGCGCCTGCAGAAACCATTCACGCTGGTAAAGCCCTTTTAAGGCTTCCTGGCGGCCGGCGGTGTGGGCGACGATAAGATGGAAAGGCTGGTGGTTGGCTGCACTGGGCGCCAAGCGAGCCGCTTCCAAAACCAGCTGCAGCTTAGCCTCCTCGACCGGATCTGGGCGATAGGCCCGGACGCTGCGCCTGTGTTTGATCAAATCATGGAACTGCATACATCCTCCTGGCTTACCGCGCAGCCTAAAAAATTTTAGTTTTGGCTGGGGCTGTTGTGTTTGTTTTCCCGAAGCACGTGCAGTAAAGCCGCTGCGTAAAGCTCACTGACGTCTTTATGTTCGAAGGTGAGCGCCTGTCCTTTGAAATGAAAATCGCATTGGTAGGTTTGCAGGCCGCTGGTGAGGCGCAGGTCCAGAGATCCTGCTGCGATTAAAGCGGCTTCCAGCGCCATCCTGAGCTGTTCCTCGTGCGGCATCCAGACCACATCGGTAGTCACCAGGTAATCCAGCGCCCACTCCGAAGCGCCCTGAAAAGAAACCACCTGCATTCCTTGCAACAAATCCACGGTGACCAGCATGTCGCTGATCACGAACACCCGCTCGTCCATATTGCGATCCGGCAGCCCGAACGCATCCAGGGGCTGCGGCATCCAGATCAAGCCGGCTTCTTTAAGTTTTACGGCGGTTTTTAACGAGATCATTTCTCAACCCTGTAATTCACCCGTAGCTTAGGCCCTTGTGGCCGTCTGGCCCCTATGGCCGTCCCCGAAAAGCTTCTAACCCGCTCATCCATCCACCTTGTATTTCACAGGTTTAAGGAGTTGGAGATCGAACTCGCCCATATGCTGCGAGCCCAATTCCACCAGGGTCAGGAGCACCCGCTCCGAGTCTTCTCGCAAGCGGGCGATATCCACCCCCCGGCATTCTCCAGGCAGTGGGTCCATCCACTGGCGGACCCGCAAGAACATCTTCATGGCCCCGTTATAGTTTCTACGGGTAATTTGCAGATAAGCGACTGCAATCTGCAAGATCGTCCGGTAAAGCTCGCATCCCACGCTGTCATCCTCATTCCAGGCCGCCTCCAGGTATTCATGCGCTTCAAAATACTCGCCGCGATTGAATTCTTCCAGGCCCTTTAAGGCCTTAGCGGAGAGCGTATCCTGGCAGGCCGTCTCGATTGCGGCGTAATCCGGAATGCTAGCGTATTTTTGGATCAACTCCGGCAAATCGCTGGTAAAACGGGAGCGGGCCAGCACAGCATCCGCGCCGGCGCTGCGGGCTGCGTTTAGCGTCTGGACGTCGACGTGGGATCCATAGCAGATCAGCGGGATGCGTCGCGTGGAAGGCACCGACTTGACCAGGGCGATCCAACGCCGCCAGGGGATGTGGGAGTTGCTCAGGTCAAAGATGATCAATGCCGGGCGATCCAGGGTAATCAGGTCGAGCAGGTTTGCACCCGGACCTTCCAAAGGCTCGCCAAGCTGGCCTTCACCAGGCAGGTTATGGTCTGGATCTTCGCCCTGCGGGGCGATCTGCCCGGCGCGCTCGATCCACTTCACCCGGAAGTTCATCCGGGCAGCCGCCTGTTCGATTTTAACGGCGAAAATCAAGTCTGCGACAAATCCGAGGATCAGCGGGGGCGGATGAGGGCTGGTCATGCAATGATTATAGCAAATCTTCGAATGGCTTGAGTCCGGGTTTTTCACTCTAGAAGGATCGGGTAGCCGCACTCAGGTGCATTTGGGCGGAACCCAGGCGCTTGCTAAAACGTCTGGATTTGTAGTATAACCGTTCTATCATGTATTCACAGTTCCAGCCTCGCTTTAACCGGAGTGGGACCCTGCCGCCTCGAGTCTCGCATTTATTCTGGGTGGTAATGCTCGTCGCCGCCATTTCCGCAAGCAGTTTTTCCCCAAAGAAAGCGGCTGCCCAACAGGATAGCGCGCTTTCGATGGCAGTCCAGGCAGGTTTTGACGGGTATTGCAAAGAAAATGCCTGGACCCCGGTCAAGGTGACCCTCGAAAACCAAGGAGAAGATCTGGAAGGGCGCCTGGAGACGCGCGTGCCTGGCCTGATGGGCGAACAGATCGTCTATGCGCAGCCACTCAGCCTGGCGAACAACTCCCGTAAAGAGACTTTCCTCTACATTTTCTCGGAAAGTTTCCTGTCCGATTTAGTGGTCCAATTCCTGGTGGATGGCAAGCCGCGCAGCGAGACCAAAGTAAAAATGGATTGTTACAGCGCGCAAGATTTCCTGTTTGGCGTCATCGCTGCCAACCCCAGCCCGTTCCAGGTGCTCAGCGACCTGGATCCCCCGAACGGGCGGGCCAGCGTCGCCCAGATCCGTCCCGGCGACCTGCCCGATCGGCCAACCGGGCTGCAAGCCCTGGACGTCCTGCTGGTCTCCGGAGTCGACACGGGAGCATTCACCGCCTCTCAGAGAGCGGCGTTGGCGGCCTGGGTCGCCAGCGGCAAACGACTGATCATCACCGGCGGGCCAGCCTGGCAGCAAACCGCAGCCGGGTTAGGCGAATTCCTGCCGCTCTCACCGAACTCGAGTGAAACGCTGCCCGGTATAGCCGCCTTAGGTGAATACGCCGGAAGAGTGGCAAACCTGGCAGGCGAAACCGTCGTCGCCACAGGCGACCTGTCCGCTGACAGTAAAACCCTGGTGGACGAAGATGGGGTCCCCCTGGCGGTGGAAAGACCGCTGGGCTCCGGGTTTGTTTATTACCTGGCTTTCGATCCGGCTCAGGAGCCGGTGAAAAGCTGGGATGGTTCGGTTGAGTTTTATCGCAAGCTGCTTTCGGAACCGATCGTAAAACTCGGATGGGCGAACGGCTTCCACAACTTGAGCGCAGCCCGTGAAGCCGTGACCAGCCTGCCCAACTTAAGCTTACCAGGGGCCAGCCTGGTATTTGCTTTTTTGTTATTCTATGTTTTCGCCGTCGGACCGGCGAACTACATCCTGCTGCGCATTTTCAAGCGCCGAGAGCTGGCCTGGATTAGCATACCTGCGCTGGTGGTGATCTTCAGCGCCGGGGCAATCCTGGTGGGCGGCCTGGCGCGCGGCAGCCGGCCGATTTTGAACCGTATGGCGATAGTCCAGGTCTGGCCCGGGGAATCTCAAGCCCAGGTCGATGGGCTGCTGGCCGTTTATTCGCCTCAGCGCGCCACGTACCAGGTCGATATCCCCGCCGGTTTTCTGGTCCACCCCATTCCAGACGACAGCTCCATTTTAAGTCGCAGCGATTGGAATATCAGCGATAACGGCCTGCAAGGGACCAGCCTGCCAGACCTGCGCCTCGACGTTTCAGGAATCCGCTCGGTTTCACTACAGGGAACGCTGCCAGCCCCCCTATTCGCCGAAAACCTTACCCTGGAGATGAACAATTCCACGGTGAAGATTACGGGCAGCCTGAACAACCAGAGCGAGCTTAGCCTGAAAGGGGCGACGCTGCTCGGCCTGGGCGATGCCCAGCCGGTTGGCGCTATTCAAGCGAACAGCGCTACTCAAATTCAGCTTGATTTCAGAATTTCCGCGCGTGCCATCCCGGCCCAGGCCAACCAATCCTTCCCCTATGGGCCAACGGTCTATTATTCCAGCCCGGGAGGAGTAGCCTATCCCAGCCCGGGAGGATTGGCCTATTCTTACCAGGCAGGGATATCCAACCCCGCGATGGTCGCGCTGGTGGGAACCCAGGATTTTTACAGCCAGGCAGATGCTTACCGCAAATACTCCTTACTAAACGCGACCACAAATTTCGACCAGCCCGTTGAAATCCAGCAAGACGGCTTCTACCTGGCTGGCTGGAGCGAGGCTCCCTTGTTGGATGCCAGCCTGGCTGGCAAGCGCTTCGCCGCAAACGACAAATCCCTATACCTGGTGGCGCTGCACCCGCAGTGGACTCTTTCTGACGACTCTCTGACCCTTACTGCCGGCCTTTTTACCTGGAGCCCATTGACGATAAATGCCACAGTCGGCGTTTCGCCTTACGATTTGTATCTGGATCAGGACAGCTATGGATTCCGTTTCACACCTGTCCTGCCGGTCAGCTTCCATTCGGTCGAATTCGCTCACCCTGCACCTGAAAAGCTACGGAGCCGCGGGGCCGGCAGGGGTCGATATTTCGCTTTGGGATTTCAACGACAATCAATGGGCGCCGATCCCCGACCCGCAGTGGGGCGACCTGGAAATTTCGAACCCCGACCGCTATGTCGGCAGCACAGGAGAAATCCGCATGATGATGGGAAGCGCGACCAGTTTGCAATCCCGGTCGGTCGAAACTGCGGATTTTACCCTGGTCGTTCGAGGCAGACCATGAGCGATTCACCCGCGGCTCCTATGGCAATGATTGAAATTCAGGGCCTGACCAAGAAGTATGGGCGAACCACCGCCGTCGATGACATCACGCTCAGCGTGCAGGCCGGGGAGATTTTCGGGTTCGTCGGGCCTAACGGCGCCGGGAAAACGACCACGATCCGCATGATCGCTACTTTGCTCCTACCTTCGCAAGGCGAGATACGGGTAGGCGGTAAATCGGTCAGCCAGGCTCCGCGCCAGGTCCGCCGGCTGATCGGGTACATGCCGGATTTCTTCGGCGTATACACTGACATGAAGGTCTGGGAATACCTGGATTTTTTTGGCGCGTGTTACCATATCCCGCCCGCCGAGCGCGCTCAACTGGCTAAAGATTTGTTGGAGCTGGTCGATCTTAGCCACCGAAGCGAGGACATGGTGGATAAACTCTCGCGCGGCATGAAACAGCGCCTCAGCCTGGCGCGCACCTTGATCCACGATCCCCAGGTGCTCATCCTGGACGAACCTGCCTCCGGCCTGGACCCGCGCGCCGGGTCGAGATTCGCGAGCTGCTGCTGCAGTTATCCCGCATGGGCAAGACGATCTTCTTCTCGTCGCACATCCTTTCGGACGTCGCCGAGATCTGTTCCCGGGTGGCGATTATCGAAGCCGGAAAGCTGGTAGCCGTCGGCAATCTGGAAGATTTACAGAGAACGTTGATGCCGCGCCGGAACGTCGAGATTACCATTTTAGACCGCCTAAGCGAAGCGCACGCGCTGCTGGAGACACTGGCAGGCGTCGATTCAGTGCAGGAGGTGACGAACCAGGGCGGGCTGCCTCGCTTGCTGGTCGAGTTCTCCGGCGACAACTCCGGGTTGAGCCGCGTCCTGGCTGAGTTGGTGAGCGGCGGCATCCCGGTTTTGCACTTCAGCGAAGACAACCGCGATTTGGAAGAGGTGTTCATGCGCGTTACCAAGGGGTTGGTGACTTGAGGAAGGCATCTATTGGAAGCAACCGATAACCAGCTCATCCAGAAACCAGGCGCCAAGCCAAAAGGCCCGTCCCTACTGGAGCGTTTGCGCCAGAACCCGGTGATTCTGAAAGAAATGCGCGCCCGCATGCGCGGCAACCGGGCTTTTGTGCTCATTACCTTGTACCTGTTGGTTCTCAGCCTGATCGTCGGCATGGTTTACCTGGGTCTCTCGCTTGCCAATAATCGCACGATGTCTGCCAGCGACCGCCAGATCTTCGGCAAGCTCATTTTCGGCATGGTGATATGGATGCAGTTGCTGACCGCCAGCTTTATTGCACCGGCTTTAACCGCCGGCGCGATCTCTTCCGAAAGGGAACACCAGACTTACGATCTTCTACGCACAACCCTGCTGCCGGCCCGCTCGCTGGTCTTGGGGAAATTCTTCTCCGCCCTGCTGTTCATCTTTTTACTCCTGTTTGCCGCCTTGCCATTGGATAGCCTGGCTTTCCTGGTCGGAGGAGTAGCGCCGGAAGAGTTGGCGATAGCCAGCCTCCTTTTGATCGTCACTGCGATAACTTTCTGCGCCGTGGGGATTTTCTTCTCCAGCTTTATCTCCCGGACCCTGGTCTCCACCGTGCTGGCTTACGCCTTTGCCATCATTCTGGTGTTTGGGCTGCCCCTGTTTTTTATCATGATATTTGGCATGCTAAGTTCCTTATTCAGCCGCATACCCGGAAACTTGACCCCCACCACGATGGGAGTCCTGGTCGTTATCGGATGGATCCTGGTTTCGATCAACCCGATGGCGACTGTAATCGCAAGCGAGGTCATCCTGATCCAGGAGCAAAGCATCTTCCTGTTCAAGCTGCCGCTGAACAACGGTTTCACGATCACCCTGGTCTCACCCTGGTTTCCTTACGTGTGCTTCTATTTGCTATTGAGCCTGTTTTTATTGGCGCAAAGCATCCGTTTCGTAAAGCGAGTCGAAAAGTAGGCGAATTGGAATGAATCCGATGGATGAACTGGAGAAAATTCTTGGGCGCTGGTTGCGCTGGTTCCACTTCCGCCGAGGTGTATATTGGTCCTTACATGGCTTCATCCTGGGTATTATCGCCGGACTCCTGGCTGCCTTTTTGCTCACCTTGCAGAACCGGCTGGTCCGGCCCGAATTTAGCGGGCTGGTTTTCGGCGCAGCCGCTGCGGGGTTCCTGCTGGCGGCACTTCTGGCTGCCCTTTGGCCCGTTTCTCGAGAATGGGCAGCCCGCTATTTTGACCGCCGGTTCGGGCTGCAGGAGCGCGTCAGCACTGCTCTCGAGCTTGGATGCTGCGCAGAGAGCGAAAACCCACTGGCGGTAGCAATGAGCCAAAAACAGCTCGCGGATGCACGCCTGGCCGCCGCGGCGGTCCACCCACGGCAATTGCTGCCCATCCGCCTGCGGCCGGCCGAGCTTGGGCTGGCTGCGGCGCTTTGCCTGGGCGCCTTGCTCCTGGCAAGCTGGGGCCAATCTCATTTCCTTCAGACTGCCCAGGCGCGGCGGGTCAAACAAGCGATTGCAGCCGAAGCAAAGCAAGTAGAGGAAATGCGCAGCCGCATCGAGGAAATTCAATCCCAGAAACTAACACCAGAGCAGGTGCAGGCGCTGACCCGGCCTCTTCAGGAGGCGCAGAAAAAACTACAGGAGGCGCAGACGTTGGAGCAAGCCGCCTCCGCATTGGAGGACGCTGAAAACACGCTGCAGGCATTAAATCCAGCCGAGGCCCAACAAAAGACGCAGGCGCTGCGAAAAGCCGGGCAAGCGCTCAGCCAGGAGGCAGGCAGCCCGCTGCAATCCTTTGGGGAGAAACTTGCGGCGGGGGATATTCAGGCCGCCGCGCAGGCTTTACAAGAGATCCAAACCGGCGATCTCAGTCCGCAGGAGCAGGCGGACCTGGGGCAGCAGCTTGCGGATGCAGCTCAATCCCTGCAGCAGGGCGACCCGCAAACGGCCGCAGACTTACAAACCGCCAGCCAGGCCCTGCAGACCGCGGATGGACAGGCCGCCGCCGGCGCGTTGCAGTCCGCCGCCCAGGACTTGAACGACATCGCTTCGCAGCAGGCTGTCGCCCAGGCCGCCCAACAGGCCGCCGGGCAGATAAGCCAGAGCCAGCAACAGCTTCTCGCCCAGGGCGCGCCCGCTTCGCCATCCGGCTCGACGGCGGGCCAGGCGGCGCAATCCGGCGCAAGCGCGGCGAACGGCGGGACCTCCGGGAGCAGCGGGACCGGGCAAGGCGCTGCGCAAGCAGGAACTGGCGGTTCGCCTGCCAGCGGTGGGCAGCAGGCCGGCGGCGGCGCCGGTCAAGGTGAATCCCAGGGGGTGGATACCAGCGGTAGCCAGGCGGGCAATCAACCGATTGCTCAAAATAATGGGCCCGGCGACGGCGGCGAAAGCCAATACGAAGAAATCTACGCCCCGCAGCGCCTGGGAGGCGACGGCGGCGTAGACGTCCAACTGCCAGGCAGCCCAAATGGCTCGCCAGGCGACCAAATCCTGGGCCAGAGCCCTTCCTCCCCCGGGACCCAGGAGCAAAGCAGGGTGCCCTATACCCAGGTCCTGCCATCTTACCAGGATGCATACCAACAGGCGATCGAGGCCGACCAGGTGCCGGTTCACCTGCGTGCCCTGGTCCGCGAGTATTTCAGCGCCTTGCAGCCATAACCGGACTGGCTTTTTCTTCCAAGGCCTGATACGGGTCTGCCGGAAAGGGTGTTCGTAAGTTCCCTCATGCCTTAAGGAGTGCATATGCAGCCCTCGCTGACGATAGAGCAATTTCGCGAAACAAGCCAAGGGATAGAATTTGAGGTCGGCAAAGTCATTGTAGGCCAGGCGCAGGTTGTTCGCAGCGTCCTGGTCAGCATCCTGGCTGGAGGCCATGCTTTGTTGGAAGGCGTACCCGGCTTAGGGAAAACGATGTTGATCCGCACCCTGGGAGATGTGCTCAACTTGAAATTCTCCCGCATCCAGTTTACGCCCGACTTGATGCCGGCCGACATCGTCGGTACCGAGATCCTGGTAGACCAAAATGGGAACAGGTCCTTCCGCTTCCAGCCCGGGCCGGTGTTCGCTAACCTGGTATTAGCGGATGAGATCAACCGCGCCACCCCCAAAACCCAATCCGCCCTGCTGGAAGCCATGCAGGAACACGCCGTCACCGTCGCCGAAAAAACGTATACCCTGGAAGAGCCATTTTTCGTGCTTGCCACCCAAAATCCGCTCGAGATGGAGGGCACTTACCCACTGCCGGAGGCCCAGCTCGACCGCTTTCTGTTCAAGATCCAGGTGAAATTCCCTTCCCCCGATGAACTGGTGCAGATTCTGGCGCGCACTACCGGAGAGCAGTCCCCAAATCCCCGCCAGGCGGCGACCGGGGCGCAGGTCCTGGAAATGCGCCTCATTGCCCGCCAGGTCCCAATCGCCGCCCACGTCAGCGACTACGTCGCCCGCCTGGTCGTCGCCACGCACCCCGAAAACGAAGCGGCCCCGCCCCTGGTGCGGCAGTTCGTGCGCTACGGCGCTTCGCCGCGCGGCGGGCAGGCGTTAATCCTGGGAGCAAAGGTGACCGCGTTGATGGCAGGCCGCTACAACGTGGCTTTTGAAGATGTCCAGGCCATCGCTTTAGCCGCCCTGCGCCACCGGCTGATCTTGAACTTCGAAGGGCTGGCTGAAGGCATTAGCAGCGACGACATCCTCGCCGAGCTGCTCGAAAATGTTCGCGAGCTGTTGAGATAGGACGCTGAGAATGCGGAGGAACACGGATTAAGAGAGAAGAAAAAGGGATCTATCTGCGTTTTTCTGCGTTAATCCGTGTCCCATTCATTTAAAGGTTGAGACTGAATGCTTTTTGATGAAACCACCTTGCGCAAATTGACCCGCCTGACCCTGGTCGCCACCCAGGTGCGTGCAGGCGTTTTGAAAGGCGACCGCCGTTCCACGCGCAAGGGTTCCAGCATAGAGTTTGCGGACTACCGCAACTACACGCCAGGCGACGACCTGCGCCGCCTGGATTGGAACGCCTACGCCCGCCTGGACCGGCCTTTTCTCAAATTGTTCGAAGAGGAAGAGGACCTGGCAGTCCACCTGTTGGTGGACTGCTCGGGTTCCATGGATTGGGGGGAGGCCGGCTTGAATAAATTCCAGTATGCCCTGCGCCTGGCCGGGGCAATCGGGGCCATCGCCCTGGCAGCCGGGGACCGCTTGAACGCAGCTATTCTACGGGCGGATTTGCCGCCGCGCGTCCACGGCCCCGTCCAGGGCGGGCAGAACACGCTGCGGCTGCTGAAATTCCTGGAGGCTCAGAGAGCGGGCGGGCAAACCGACCTGGACCGTTCGCTGCGCGATTACCTGTACACCCCGCGCCGCCCGGGGTTGTGCTTTATTCTTTCAGATTTCTTGTCGCCGGCGGGTTACCAGGCCGGCGTATCCCATCTGCTAAGCCGCGGCTTCGAAGTCGTATTGGTGCATTTGCTCTCCCCAGATGAGCTGGAGCCGCCGCTTTCCGGCGATCTGCGCCTGGTGGACGTCGAAACCAACCAGGGCCGTGAGATCTCGCTGGACGGCCGGCTGCGCCTCCTTTACCAGCAACGCCTGCGGGAATGGCAGGCTGAGCTGCGCCAGTTCTGCAGTAAGCGCGGCGCCCGTTACCTGGAACTGTCCACCCAGCAGCCATGGGACCAGGTGGTGTTGTACCAGATGCGCCTGGCAGGCATCGTGAAATGAGCCTGTTGGTTCCCTCAGCCCTTCTGTTTGGCCTGCTGGCCGCGCCGATCTTGATCCTGTATATGCTCAAGCTGCGCCGGCGTGAGGTGCAGGTCTCGTCGATTGCGCTCTGGCAAAAGCTGCTGCGTGATCAGCAGGCCAACGCGCCCTGGAAGCGCCTGGAAAACAGCTTGCTGCTGTACCTACAGCTTCTGATCCTGGCATCTTTGGTGTTAGCCCTGGCTCGCCCGGTAATGGCAGTGCCCAGCGTCGCCTCCGGTTCGCTGGTGGTCCTGCTGGACGGGTCGGCTTCGATGAACGCCCACAGCGCGCTGGCAGGAAGCTCAGGCCCGCAGTATGGAGGCATTCCGGTTGAGGCCAAGAATCTCAGCCGTTTCGACATCGCCCGAAACGCCGCCCTGGACCTGGTGGAGAATTTGGCCGCCGGGAGGCGCATGAGCTTGATCCTGGTCGCCGGGCAGCCGCAAGTGCTGGCATCCCAGGAGCAGGATAAATCCAGCTTGCGCAGCGCCTTGCAGCGAGCCAAGCCTGGCCAGGCCGAAGCGGATTGGCAGGCAGCCTTCGCCCTGGCAGCCGGCGCCGCCAGCGCCGCGCCAGCGGAGCAAGACGCGACCATCCTTATCCTCTCCGATGGCGGCCTGCCGCCCGACTTGCCCGCTCTGCCGGCCGAAGTCCGCTTCCTGCCTGTGGGAGAAGGCAGCCAGAACCTGGCTGTATCTGCCCTCTCCCTGCGGGCCGCCGGCTCAGACAGCCAGCTTTTCGCCCGGGCGACCAATTTTGGGGACCACGATCAGCAGGCAATCCTGTCTTTTTATGCCGATGACAGGCTGTTCGCCGCCCGCCCGGTCAATATCCCTGCGGGACAAAGCCAATCCCTCGTGCTGAGCGATCTTCCCGACCAACCTTTTTCCCGGGTAGAAACCCGTCTCAGCCCGCCCCAGCCAGGTGATCCGGGAGATCCCCTGGCGGACTTTGAGGATTTACTCGACTTAGACAACTCAGCCTATGCGATCTACCGCCAACCGCGCCAGGCTGACGCCCTGCTGGTCTCCCCAAAGAATATCTTTTTGGAACAGTTGCTCGCCAGCCTGCCGGGAGTCCGTCCATTTCGAGCCCTGCCCACCGAGGATGGAAGTTTCCGTCTCCCGGAACAGCATTTTGACCTGTATATATTGGACGGCGTCTACCCCTTCACGACGACAAACAGCTTGCCGCCGGATGCAAACCTGCTGCTGATCAACCCGCCTGCGAACGGACTTTTCCCCGTTGGCGGCGTTATAAGCGACACCCAGGCGGCGCAGGTCGAAGACAGCCCCTTGACCGAATTCGTCGACTGGCAGAACGTGCACGTCCGCCAGGCCCGCCGCGTCGAGCTGCCGGATGGGCCCAGGCGCTGGTGGACACGCCTGCCGGCCCGCTGGTGTTTGCCGGTGAAACCGCTGGGCGTAAGCTGGCAGTGGTGACCTTCGATCTGCACGATTCCGACCTGCCCCTGCAGGTAGCCTTTCCCATCTTGTTCTCCAACCTGGTGAATTTCCTGGCGCCGGTCCAGCCAGACGCATTCGGCTTGCAGGCCACCCAAATCCATCCCGGCGAAAGCCTGGCGATCCAACCGCCTGCCGGCGCGAAACGCATCCTCGTGACGGCGCCATCCGGAAAGCAGTACGCCCTCACGCCCGGCGAAAATGGAAGCGCTTTTAGCGACACCGGCGAGACGGGCTTTTACCAGGTGGATTTTTTCAACTCGAATGGCAGTCCAACCCCCGCCGGACCGGCCGACGGTACGGCGCAAACATTCGCCGTCGATCTCTTTTCCCCGCTCGAATCCGATATCCATCCTCAACAGACGATCCAGGTCGGGCGCTCCCAAATCTCCGCCGCGGCGCAGGCTGCAACCGGCCAGCGCGAGCTCTGGCCCTGGCTGGCAGGCCTGGCGCTGTTTTTGCTGGCCGTGGAGTGGTGGGTTTACCAGCGCCGCCAAAGACTGCCGTTTGGTTGGCGGGAATGGCTGCGAGCTGGGTTAAACCATCGCGGGTTAGGCGGACTTCGTGGGCCGCGCCCGTGAGCTACGGATTAGTTCATACGAGGAGTCAGACGATGAAAGCTTTCGTTACCGGGGGCACCGGTTTTCTCGGCCGGAATTTGATCTCTAAACTGCTGGTTCGTAACTACCAGGTCACGGCCCTGGTGCGCCGCGAGCAGGATGGCGCATCGATGCAGGCTATCGGCGTGCAGCCGGTCCTGGGTGATATCACCCAACAGGATTCAATGCGGGCAGGAATGCGCGGCAGCGACGTGGTTTTCCATGTCGCTGGCTGGTACAAGATCGGCGCCTCGGATAAGCACATGGCTGAAAAAATCAATGTAGACGGCACTCGCAACGTGCTCGAGCTGGCATTCGAATTAGGGATCCCCCGCATCATCTACACCAGCACCGTCGCTGTCTTCGGCGACACACATGGCTTGCTGGTCGATGAAAATTACAGCATGCCGGAACCCCGGTTTTTGACTGAATACGACCGGACTAAATGGCTGGCGGATTATACGGTTGCGCAGCCGCTGGTCGAAAAAGGGGCCCCGATCGTCACCGTCATGCCGGGAGCTATTTATGGGCCCGGCGATCCAAGCCTGGTCGGCGACCTGATGAAACGATTCTACCTGGGCCAATTGGCCATTTTCCCTGCCCCCGAGCTTAAGCTGACCTTAGCCCACGTCGAAGATATTGCCGAAGGACACATCCTGGCGGCTGAGAAAGGGAAGCCCGGAGAAAGGTATATCCTCGCCGGACCAGCGATGCGCCTGGCAGACCTGACGAAGATTTGGGCGGATGTCACCGGGCGCCCGGCGCCGATCTTGAATGTACCGCCGCAATATCTTCAGCCCTTCGGGCCATTGATAGGCGCATTAGAAACCTGGATCCCGCTCCCGGAGCTATTTAGCAGTGAGGCTATCGCAATCCTGGATGCCAGCTACCTGGCGCGCTCGGAAAAAGCCCGAGAGGAGCTGGGATGGCAAACACGCCCGCTGCGTGAAGGTATGCGTGAGACTTTCGATTGGCTCGCCAAGACGATCAAGCTGCCGGCAGAGTCGCCGGCAACCCGCCGAAATGCCGCCGGGTGGATCCTGGGAGCCGCGTTAGGCCTGCTGCTGGTTTGGCTGGTGGCGCGCTGGCGCAGGTCTTAAGGAAGCAAGGCCGGCGCCGCAACCTTCAGACCGGCTGATTCCGATGCGTTTCAATTTACCCACTGCCCTTCTGTTGCTCTTTCTGGCGCCGATCGTCCTGGCCCTTGGCTGGCCCCGGCGCGGGTTTGGGTTCCAAAGAGAAGCGCTGGGGCTTGGGATACGCCTGCTGATCCTGGTTTGCCTGGTCTTTTCACTGGCAGGCTTGCAGATCGTGAGCGCGGCCCGCTCCCTGGCAGTGGTCTTTCTGGTCGATTTCTCCGATTCGATCTCCCAGCAGGCGCGCCAGGCTGAAGTCGATACCGTCCGCCAGGCTATCCAGAAAATGCCGGCCGACGACCAGGCCGCAGTCGTCGTTTTTGGGGCGGATGCCCTGGTAGAGCGGCTGATGTCCAACTCGCATACGCTCGACCAGGTCCGGTCCATCCCGTCCAGCAGCCAGACGAACATTGCCAAAGCCATCCAGTTGGGGCTGGCTTTATATCCGCCCGGTTCTGCCAGGCGTATGCTGATCCTTTCCGATGGCGCCGCGACGGCCGGGGATGCAGCCGCGGCTGCCAGGCTGGCCGCGGCAAGCGGCGTGCAAATCCTGGCCCTACCGGTCCGCCAGGAGAGCGGCCCGGAAGTGTTGGTGCAGGAGGTCCACGCCCCCAACCGGCTGCGCCCCGGCGATAAATTCGACTTGCAGATCACGATACAGGCCAACCAGGCCATGCAAGCCGGCGTGCGGGTGTTGGCAGCCGGGCAAGTGGTTTACGAGGGATCGCACGAATTACAGCGCGGCCGGCAAACTTTCAGCCTGCCGCTGGCAGCCGTTGGCAAAGCATTCTCCAACGCCAGCTTTGTCCGCTTCGAAGTGCAGATCGACCCGGCCCATGATGGCTTTTATCAAAATAATACCCAGGCGGCATTTTCCCAGGTGGAAGGGCCGGCTAAAATCCTGCTGGTCGCTGCATCTCCGGGGGATGTTATCCCGGGCAGCGCTGACCCTCGCCCCGACGAAGCCGGGCCGCTGCTGCAAGCCTTACAGGCAACCAGCTACGCGATCCAGCAGACCTCGCCCGAGCGTATGCCCGGCGAGCTTTCCGAGCTTGCGTCCTATGCAGCCCTTGTCCTGGTGGATGTGCCCGCCCGCAATCTATCCGGCAGGCAAATGGAAGCGCTGCAATCTTACGTGCGCGACCTGGGCGGTGGCCTGGTCGTGGTTGGCGGGCCGACCAGTTATGGCGTCGGCGGCTACTTCCGCACCCCACTGGAAACGACGCTGCCCGTGGACATGCAGATTAAGGACCAGCAGCGCCGGCCTTCTCTGACCATGGTGTTTATCATCGACCATTCCGGCAGTATGAGCGAGCTCAGCGGAGGGGTGTCCAAATTGGAGCTTGCAAAAGAGGCGGCAATCCGCTCGGTGGAATTGCTCTTCCCCGGCGACCGGGCTGGGGTGATCGTCTTTGATGACAGCGCCAGTTGGGTCGTGAACCCCACCGTTCTCACAGATCCCCAGGAAGTGATCCGGAGAATCGCTACCATTCGCCCGGGAGGCGGTACGGATATCCTGGCAGGCCTGCAGCTCATGGCGAAGACTCTTCCGGACGACCCGGCCTCCCTGAAACATGTTATTCTGCTCACAGATGGCGGGGCGGATCCCACTGGCATCCCAGAATTGGTCCAACAGTTGAACCAGCAGAGCGGCATCACGCTCACAACGGTTGGAGTAGGCCGGGATGCCGCAAGTTTTCTGCCGAGATTGGCGGAACTGGGCGCTGGAAGGTACTACTTTGCAGCCGATCCGGCTTCCATCCCGCGCATTTTCACCCAGGAAACCAGCCTGGCCTCGCGCGCGTATTTGATCGAACGAACTTTCGTTCCGCGCCAGGTCAGCGCCTCGCCGATCCTGAGCGGCATCCAGTCCATCCCGGAGCTGCGCGGGTATGTCGGCGCCAGCTCCAAGCCGCTCGCCCAAACGATCCTGGTGTCCGACCTGAACGATCCCATCCTGGCAGCCTGGCAGTATGGCCTGGGTAAAGCGGTCGCGTTTACATCGGACGCCAGCGGTCGCTGGGCCGCCAACTGGGTCGATTGGAATGGCTTCGCCGCTTTTTGGGCGCAAGCCATTGCCTATGCGACCGCAGGCCAGGCGACATCGCCTTTAACGGCTCAAGTGGAACAGCAAGGCGAGAACAGCAGCCTGGTTGTGGAAGCCCAATCCGAATCGGGCGAATTCCTGAACGGTTACCACATGACGGCGAATTTCATCGCGCCGGATGGCATCACACGCACCCTCGAGTTACAACAAGTTGCGCCCGGCCGCTACCAGGCGGCCCTGCCGGCGGCCCATCCGGGCGCTTATTGGGCCGGCATCAGCGCTTTGCCTCCCACCTCCGCTGGTCCTGGCCAGGCCGGCGAAGCCTTGCGGGATACCGTGGGATGGGTACAATCCTACTCCCCTGAATACCTCGACTTGCAGCCCGAACCGCAGGCGCTCGAGCGCCTCAGCGCGATGACGGGCGGGCGGGTGATCCAGGCAGACCCGCAAACGATCTTTTCCCACGATCTTGCGGCTGCCAGCGCCTCTCGCCCGGCCTGGCCCTGGCTCCTGGCAATCGCTGCATTCCTGCTGCCGCTGGATATTGCGGTCCGGCGCCTGGCCCTCAGCCGCCACGACCTGAGCCGTTTCTGGATCCGGCTGGTAGACCGCCTGCGCCCAGGTCAGCGGGAAATCTCTCCCGCGCCGCGCTCCGAACGGTTGGACGCTTTACTTCAGGCCAAGCAGCGCGCCGTCAATTCCGACTTGCAGGAAGATAGCGAACCCCGAGGGGTCGAGGCAGGCGGCGATTCCAATGAAAGAATGGCTGCGAGCGCGTATAATAAAGAAGCGCATATCCAGCCGCCAGCGCAGGGCTCGACGAGCCAGCCAGGAACTTCCGAAGAATCGCCGCCAGACCATCCTTCTACAGCAGCCAGCCTGTTGGCTGCCAAACGAGAACGGCGGACAAAAAAATAAGCTGCAGTCAGGATGCGAAGGGGCTGAAAGGCAATCATGCACCGGTTTACCAGCAATATTCGCCGCCCGGTCAGGCGGCCAGGCGCCGAACAGTACCTGCTCATCACCCTGTTGAGCTTCGCTGCTTCCGTTTCGCTCACGCGCCTGTTCCTGGAGATGAGCGGGTATCCGCAGCTTGGCGGCGGGGAGCTGCACATTGCCCATGTACTTTGGGGCGGGCTGCTTCTTTTCTTGGCCGCCTTGCTGCCCCTGCTGGTTGCCAACCGCTGGGCTTATCTTTGGGGGTCGATCCTGGCCGGCACCGGGGTTGGCTTGTTTATCGATGAAGTCGGTAAATTTATCACCCAAAACAACAATTATTTCTACCCGCTGGCCGCGCCGATCATTTACACGTTTTTCTTGCTGACCGTGCTCGTGTATTTGCGCGTGCGCAAGCCTGGCGCCGGCAGCGCCCGCAGTGAGCTTTACCGGGCATTCGATTCGATGGAAGAAGTGCTCGAACACGATCTGGACAGCCGGGAGCGCGAAGAGTTGAAAACCTGCCTTCAAAACGTGGTCGAAATCAGCAACCAGCCGGATTTGAAGCGCCTGGCAACCGAGCTGCTGGAGTTTTTGGATAGCGACGCGGTCAGGCTCGTCCCGCAGCAAGCGCCCTACCTTTCAGGCTTCAAGGAGCGCGGGCGCAGCTTTGAGGAAAAATACGTGAACAAGCAGCGCCTGACTGTCTCCCTGGCAGGCGGCCTGATTGGCCTTGGATTGGTTTCTCTATGGAACATGGTCCGGGCCTTGCCGATTGGCGCGCAGCCGACCTCCCTGGAGAACATGCTGATCCGCCTGGTCGAAGCGGGCCAACTGCGCGGCCAGGCCAGCCTGAACTGGTTTGCCGCTCGCCTGGCGCTGGAGGCCTCCGTTGGGCTCCTCCTGATCATTTCCGGGATCCTGCTGGTCGCCAGCAAAAACAAGCTTGGCGCATCGATCGCCTACCTGGGTTTGCTGCTTTCATTGACGACTGTGGACCTGTTGGTGTTTTATTTCGACCAGTTTTCTACCATCCTGACCGCTGGAGTCCAGTTCGGTCTCCTGCTTTTGCTTGGTTACTACCGGGAACGCTTCCCCTGAACGAAAGGTATTTCAACTACGCGCAGCATACAGCCGAAAGTCGATGGGAAAGATGGGGGTTCATCCACAACTGGCGGCGGATTTCCGAGCCCGACCCGCGTTGGGTGCCTCCATACTATCCCAATCTTTTCACTGTCTTGTCTCCAGGCCGCTCGGCTTACATCACAGGCCGCCAGGCGATGCCCGTCTTCACAACCGCTGTAACCTACGGCACCCCTGGCGGACTGGAAGGCACGGATTGGCACACGCCGCTGCAAATGCCGGATAACCTGGTGACACAGCAAGCCGTCGCAGCAGCAGTCGGCCTGGTCGAAGATAACCGCACGGGCAGCGCCTATCTAGCGCTGCTGCACTGTGTGAACGACGCCGGCAGCCTTGAGCGTTTGTTCTTTTTCCTGGCAGAGCAGCTCAGGCCTAGCGGTGTACGACGCCTGGTCTTCCCCACCGGGTTAAGCCCTCATCTTGGCAGCGGGTTGCTGCAAAATCATTGGGATACGCTGCCGCCGCTGCACACGGCCTACCACCCACCTTACTTCCCCGAGCTGCTCCGGGAACGGTTCGAGCCGGCAAGTGCGGCCCACCTGTTTTACCTGGACATCCCGCCGCAGGCTGACTCGAGCTCGAACGGGCCTGCCCGCCTGGCGCCATTACAACCCGAGCGCTTGCGCCAGGGCCTTCTACCGCTCTTTCATGCCGGACTCCCGGGATGGACCGGGGCCGGGCTGCCAGATGGTGATGAAGTGGACTTCATCCTGAACTGGATCCGGCCGTTCCCGACCTATGCCTGGCTGGCGAGTTTGGACGAGGCGCCGGTGGGGTTTATTTTGATGCAACCGGACCTGGCTGAACGCTTACAACAAGCCCGTGGAGGCCGCGCCTTGCTGCGGCGGGCCTGGCTGGGTTGGGTGAAATCCCGGCCGGCCCGCCAGGGGAGGTTGTTATTTGGCGGCGTGCTGCCGGAATGGAGAGGTCGCGGCGTCGGCGGGCAACTTCTGAACCTGGCCCTGGACCAGGCTCTCGGGCTGGGGTGGAAGCGGCTGATTATCGGCCCGCTTTCCGAGCAAAGCGATACTGCCCGGTTCCTGTCGAAACGCGGCGCAAGCCCGCATCAGCATTATTTGCTTTATGCATGGGATTTGGGGTAACCGGTAGCACCACAAAAAAAACCAGGCCTGACACCTAATTAGCGCAAAATTTAGGTGTCAGGTCCAGTCGCGTTATTTATCGATTACCGGTAGATACAAGAAGTCCGTATACAGCGGCGCTGCCGCAGCCTGGCCCCAGGATGGATCGCGGGCATTCTGGATGAAGAGCCCCGCGCCGGAGCCGTCCCTGTCCATCAACCACAGGTCTGGGACCGCATCCGGATTGGTGGTCGGGTTCGGGTCTACGTCGAAGTGCTCGAAGACCACCTGGCTCCCGTCTGGCGAGATGCTCAGGTTGCCGGTGTAATCCTGGGTAAAGTTCGTCAGGGCGTTGGATTGCTGCGAGCTGAAATCGTATTCGTAGATATTGCTGCACAGGCAGCTTCCGTCGTTGATCGAGTACAGGAAGCCCGAGCCATCCGGCAGATATTTCACACCGTAGACCAGGCTGCCATAACCTGTGTCGAACAGCATGCTGGGCGACGAGGCGCCTTCCGAGGCCTGCATGAAAGCCCCATCCGGGAAGTTGCCGAGATAGTCCCAATACAGGATTTGGTCGTTCAAGGCCGTCGTAGGTCCCCGGTCCAGGGGGCACATTGATGCCGAGAACTGCACCACCGGGTCTCCCCATTCCGACCCGGCGACCGGGTTGACCGCCATCGCGTTCGTTACGCAGCCCTGGCCCAGGTTGTAGTCGATCTCGGCGCTGTCGCCGCGCCAGGTCGGGTTGAAAGCGCCAAAATTTTCGTACCCGCCGCTGCTAATCGAGATGCTGGCTCCGTTGGTCGTTCCGGGCTGGAACGTCGGCGTATCCGGCTGCCCGAACCAGCGCACCAATCCGTCGATAGCCACCGGGAACTGGGCTTTACCGGGGAAGATGGCCACGTTTTGGAAGGTGACCGTCTGGCTGGTGCCCGCCGGCACGGTCGCCGACTGGGGAGATTGGGCGCCTTCCACGTAGATGATGAACACGCTGTCGGATAAATTCACGTTGGTGACCTGTACGTCGACGTCTCCCACCTGAAAGCTCCCCAGATTGCTGTTGAGGGGCGTATCGGTGAGCTTGCGCAAGCCGCTTTTGTCCGGCTGGATGGCGAATACATCGCTTTGCAAGAGCGAGGTCGCCTGTTCCATATCGCTGATAAAAGCGACTTCCGCGCCGTCGGGACGCCAGGCCGGGTAGCGCAAGCCCGATTGGACTCCGTCCACCACAGGCGCAGCCCACAAGATGTGGTCGTTTTTGCCGTCCGCCTGGACCAGGTGTAGCTCAGTATTGTCTTGATTGACGTAAGCGATCGTACCTGGGGCCGCGGTTGGGCTCGCCGCCGTTTTTGCGGGGGCTGCCAGTACGGGAGCAGTCGCTCCCAAGGCGAACAGGACCGCCGCGGCGAGCAGTCTGCCCACGATCCCCCTGAAACTCACTGGTTTTTTATAGTTTCGACTTTTTTGGAATAACCTTCTACTTTGTGATCTTTCGCCACCCCCTTTCAAGAGCCAAAATGACATGATCGATCCTCCTGTTTCGTTGAAATATTAATTGGATAATACCACTCCAAATTCTGGATTAAGCTAAACAAATCATTAAAAAACCTGTCAGGTTCACTCTTGACATCTGGCAATCGCAGGACAACCATCAAATCCTCCGAAAGTAGAGAGCCGGTCAGAATTCACCCGCCAGCAATTCGCGCAAGACTTCGTGAGCCTGAATCTCGCGGGTGCGGCCTTTAACCGGGATCCCGCCGATGCGTTGGGTTGGGAAGCGCCCTACCACCGCCGCGGCCGTCGCCGGGCCGATGAAAAGACGGTTAGGCCGGGCCTTGTTCTGCAGCCCGGCGGCGACATTGACCGTATCGCCCAGCACGGTGAACTCCACCCGCTGCTTGGTGCGCACATACCCAGCCACGACATTCCCGGTGTTGATGCCGACCCCGATATGGATCGGCTCCGCTTCATCTTTATACATTTCCTCGACGCGAGAGATCATCTTCAATCCGGATTTCACCGCCCGGCCTTCCGGGTCGGGGTTTGGCTCGCTCATTCCGAAAACAGCCATGACGCCGTCGCCGAGGTACTTGTCCACCAGGCCATCGTATTCGAAGATAATATCCGTCATATTCTGGTAATAATGGTTGAGGATCTCGCCGAAACGCCGGGCCCCCAGGCGCTCCGCCAGGCCGGTTGAATCGGCGATGTCCGCGAAAAGGACAGTGATCGTGCGCTCTGCCAGATCGTAAAGGCGTCCGGTATGCAGGTAATCCTGCATGATGTACTCAGCTTCGGCGGGCGACACAAAGCGCTCGAGCAACTGGCGAATTCGTTGTTCTTCATGCACGCGCTCCAGCAAGCGCATGCGCTGGATCGTCAACGCCGCCTGGTGGCTGATCGCTACGGCGAGCTGCAAATCACGCTGGTCGAACGGCCGTCCGCTGGGATCCGTTTTGAACAGATAGATCAACCCGACCACGTCGTCACCGGAGATGATCGGAACGCACAAGGTTGAGCGTATACGCAATAAGGAGGCGCTGATGCCGAGCTGGCCCTGGTAAAGCGACATATCCGGGACGATGACGGTGGCGCGTTCCTCAACCGCAGTTTTCGCGAATGTGGTCGGAAAACCAAGCTCGCTCAGGCGATCGAACTGGTTGTCCAGGATGACTCCGCAACGGTCGGCCCCCATCGTTCGCTGCATCATGTCCGAGACTTCCCGCAAGGCTGTATCCAAATCTAAGATTGTGTTTAACTTGCGAGAAACTTCATACATTAAGACCGCGTGCTGGTCTACGGACTCGAGCAGGAAATCTCTTGTCAGCGAGCGGGTCCCCATCTCGTGGGTGCCTTTCTGCTTTTGCTCCTGCAAGTTCGTCACGCTCATCACCGACATCCCAATGCGGATGACGTCATTATGCTTCAAACGGTTGGGCTGCTCGAGAAGCTCGCGGTTGACAAATGTGCCGTTGGTGCTCTCCAAATCCCGGATGGTGACCCGGTCTTCCTTGGGCTCGTAATCGATCTCGGCATGGTAGCGCGAGGCCGAGATCTCGGAAACGACGATATCGTTTTCCTTCCCGCGGCCAATGGTGTTCTTCCCGGCCTTTAAGTTATATTCGCGTGGCTTTCCGTCAGGAGACCGTAAGGTGAGAATCCACATTTGCTTTCAATCCCTGTTTCGTAAAGAGAAACAAAGAACAGCCCCATTATTCGATTATCAATGCAGGCAAAGACCCACATCCATGATTCGGGTTATCCCCCTCATGGAGGGGCAAATCAGCCGAAACGCTTGCCCGGAGCAGCGGGTAAGTGCGTTATACGACAAAGTAGACTTTGAGAATTCTTCGCTGATCACCAATTTATTTTATCACGCTGTATTCCAGTCTAAAGGAAAAGTGTCTCCAGGTCAAGTTAAGAAGCGGGCAAAAAGCTTAATTGCAGGCGAGCTTAATCCCTTTAGGAGGCCTTACAAAAGTGTAAACTCATCTTGCTCAAAACCAGATCGTTGCAATTTATGTGAACAATTTTTTGTTGGAATGGTAAAATAGCGCAGGAGGTCAAAGACTTATGAAAAATAAAACCCGCTGCCTTCTCCTGGCAACAACATGGGTCCTTGCCTGCGCCTTTTTATCTGCATCCAGCGCACAGGGAAAAACAACCCCTGACCTTGCAGCCACTCAGAATTCACCTGCGGCCCAGCCTCAAGCGCTGCAAGTCGTTTCCGGCGTCGCTGGCTGCCACCTGCTTCCGGCCGACAACATCTGGAATGTGCGCGTCGACAACCTGCCGGTAGACCCGCGTTCCGACGCATATATCGCTTCGATTGGCTCAGGCGTGGGGCTGCACCCCGACTTTGGCTCGGGCACATGGGATGGCGGTCCAATCGGCATCCCCTACAACGTGGTCGACGCAGGCCAGGCCGGTGTACAAGTCAGCTTCAGGTGGGCCGACGAAAGCGACACCGGCCCTTACCCTATCCCTACCAACCCTTTAATCGAAGGCGGGCCGAACAGCAGCGGCGACCGCCACATTTTGATCATAGATCAAGATAACTGCAAACTTTACGAGCTGTACCACGCTTTCCCGCAAACGGGCGGCTGGCGGGCTGACTCGGGGGCTATCTTCGACCTGAACTCGAACGCTTTGCGTCCGGTGGATTGGACCTCTGCCGACGCCGCCGGGCTGCCGATTCTTGCCGGCCTGGCGCGCTACGACGAAGTCGCCTCGGGCGTCATCGCGCACGCTTTGCGATTCACTGTTGAAAATACCCGAAATCAATATGTCTGGCCCGCTCGCCACCAGGCTTCCTATGACAGCGACCTCGATCTGCCGCCAATGGGAGAGCGCTTTCGCTTAAAATCTTCCTACGACATTTCCGGCTACACGGCGGATGTGCGTGTGATCTTGCAAGCGCTCAAAACTTACGGCATGATCCTGGCGGATAACGGCAGCAACTGGTACATCAGCGGCGCACCCGATGAACGCTGGGATAACGACAGCCTGCACGCTCTGCACCAGGTTCCTGGCTCGGCTTTTGAGGCGGTGGATGTCTCCGGCTTGATGGTCGATCCGAACTCGGGCCTGGCTGTCCAGGCGCCCAAACCACCCCCGGTGTTGTGGCTGCCTTTGATGCTGCATTAGCTGCTGCCCAAATTCCAGCAATCATTTTAAGCTCCACCCAACCAGAAGCCAGCCGGGGTTCAATCGCCGAGAGGCAAACACGATTGCATAGCAGTTCCATGAATGCAGGCGCCTCTCGGAAATGTAAACTGCCAAAAGCGAAAGACCCGCGATTAGCCCCTTGGCCCGGTGTTAGAATTGCTCCGGACGATTGCGCCCGAAAGGCCATTTTTGCACCGATGGAGTACATGCATGCTGGAGAAATTTAGCCTTAAGCAGTTGTTGGCTGAGCCGGAAACCATTGAAGACCTGCACATTCCTCAAAGCATTGTTATCGATTTAATCTTACGGCTGCTTTTCAACGAAGGCAACGTCGCCCTTACCCGCTTTGCTGAAGTGCTCAAAATCCCTAACCGGATCATCGATACGCTGCTGCTTTGGCTTCAGAAAGAACATCTGGTTGAAGTTTCTCGAGCGACAGCCGAGCTGGGCCGGCTGGGAAATGTATACACCCTGACCGACGCCGGCATCCAGCGCGCCCGCGACGCACTGGACCGAAGCCAGTACGTCGGCCCCGTTCCCATCCCCATCCATTACTATAATCGCGGCATCGAGCTGCAGTCTGGGAAGCGCCGCAAGGTAAACTCCGCCCAGGTGCAGGATGCCCTCAATTGTTTGGTGCTGCCTTCTGATTTTCACCGCCAGGTTGGCCCGGCCATCAATTCCGGCTCCTCGCTCTTCTTATATGGGCCGCCAGGCAACGGCAAAACCACGATCGCCGTGACGATCGGCCAGTTGATCGCCGGAACGGAACCGATCTGGATCCCTTACGCCCTTACCGCCGGAGGCCACATCATCCAGATTCACGACCGCCTGGTCCACAAGCAAATCCAGATCGAGAATGGACGGACCGTTGAATTCGGACGCGTGGATCGCCGCTGGGGGCTGTTTGAACGTCCCACAGTAACAGTGGGCGGCGAGCTGACCATGGATGCCCTCGACCTGCGCTTCGACCCGATTGCCAAGATCTATGAAGCGCCGCTGCAGATGAAATCCAATGGAGGTATGCTCCTGATCGACGATTTCGGCCGCCAGCAGATCAGCCCTACCACCCTGCTCAACCGCTGGATCGTCCCCCTGGAAAACGAGGTGGATTACCTGCGCCTGCAAAGTGGGCAGACGCTGGTAGTCCCATTCCGCCAGTTGATCATCTTCAGCACAAATTTGGATCCCAACCAGTTAGTGGACGACGCCTTCCTGAGACGCATCCAGATGAAAGTCCAGGTACAAAGCCCGGACGACAAACTGTATTACCAGATCTTCGTCTTGATGTGCAAGCAGATGGGCGTCCCCTTCGATAAAAACGCCTTCTTGTACCTGATACAAACCTGGTACCGCCAGCGGGAGCGCACCATGCAGGCAGTGCATCCGCGCGACATCCTGCGCACGATCCGGGCATTGTGCGAGTACGAAGAGATCGCCCCCCAGCTCACGCCTGACCTGATCGACCAGGCCTGCCGCAGCTATTTCGTCAACTGAACAACCCATTATAATTAAACGAAATTGGAGGTGAACAATGCCTCAGGATATCCGGCGGATTGGCGTTTTGACTGGCGGCGGAGACTGCCCTGGGTTAAACGCGGTGATACGGGCAGTGGTGAAAACAGCCCGAAACCTGTACAACTGGGAAGTATTGGGGGTCGAAGATGGATTCGAGGGGTTGATCCAACCCGGCAAAGTGCGCATTTTATCCTTTGATGACGTGCGCGGCATCTTGCCGCGCGGCGGTACGATCCTGGGGACGACCAATCGGGCCAACCCCTTTGAATACCAGGTCAAAACCGATCAGGGCATCCAAACCCTGGATGTTTCCGATGATGTCATCCGCTATGCCAGGGTCCTGCGCCTGGACGCGCTGATCGTGATCGGGGGAGATGGCTCGCTGCACATCGCCCACGAGCTGATGCGCAAGGGGTTAAAAGTGGTCGGCGTACCCAAAACGATCGACAACGATCTGCCCAAAACGGCGATTACTTTCGGTTTCGACACCGCCCTCAACACCGCCAGGGAGGCCCTGGATCGGCTGCACACTACGGCGGAAAGCCACCACCGGGTCATCATACTGGAAGTGATGGGCAGGGATACTGGCTGGATCGCCCTGGAGGCGGGCATCTCCGGCGGCGCAGATATCATCTTAATCCCTGAAATCCCGTATGACCTGGACGTCATCGCCGAGAAGATCAACCAGCGCAACCAGCGAGGCGCCAAATTCAGCATCATTGTCATTGCCGAAGGCGCCAGGCCGCAGGGCGGCGAACCAGTCTACCAGTCCCTGCGCGAAATGGGCGGGATGCAGCGCTTTGGCGGGATCGGGGAGGTTTTCGCCCAGCAAATCCGCGAGTGCTGCGATGTTGAAGTGCGCGTCACCGTGTTAGGACACCTGCAGCGCGGCGGATCGCCAACTGCCTTCGACCGCTTGCTGGCCTCCCGTTTTGGCTCAAAGGCGGTCCACCTGATCGCCGAGGGGAAGATCGGACATATGGTCGCATTACAAGACGACCAGATCAAGGCTGTGCCCATCGAACAGGCCGTCGGCGGGCAGAAATTCGTACCGCTGGACAGCGACATCCTGCAAACCGCTTTTGGCCTGGATATCTGCCTGGGGAATAGCCAGGAGGCGATACAAACCTTGTGTTAGAATTTCTGGGGGAGGATTGGGCGCAGGGCTGACGCCTGCTGGTAAATTCTTTAAAACGCCATCCTTAAACCATTATGTCTTTCAACCAACCCCTTGTCTGGCCTATATCCAACCTGGTGATCTTCGATTGCGATAGCACCCTTAGCCGAGTGGAAGGCATCGATGAGCTGGCGCGCATCTCCAGCGGTGCAGAAGAAACCGCCCTCAAAATCGCCCAGCTCACCAAGCGCGCCATGGAAGGCGATATCCCCCTGGAGTTTGTTTACGGCCAGCGCCTGGGTACCGTCAATCCAACCCAGGAAGAGGTGCGTACCATCGCCAAAATTTATCGCGAGAATGTCATCCCGGAGGCGAAAGCGGTCATCGAAGCGCTGCAGGCGGCTGGCGCCCAAGTGTTCATCGTCAGCGGCGGGCTGATCGAGCCGGTGCGCGATTTCGGCGAATGGCTGGGGGTCCCTCCAGAAAACATCTATGCGGTTGATATGGAATACGACCAGTTGGCGGGCCAATGGTGGCGGTATTGGGACCAGGCCGACGGGCAAAACCCGCGCGCCAATTATCTGGCGGTGAGCTCCAGCCCTTTGATCGGCACCGGCGGGAAAAACCGGATCATCGCCCAAATCCGCGCCAGGCAGCCTGGACGGGCGCTGCTGGTTGGGGATGGGTTATCCGACCTGGAAGCCGGGGCGGAGGTCGATCTTTTCATCGGCTTCGGCGGCGCGGTGTACCGCCAGCGGGTGGCCGGCCAGGCCGAGATTTACATCAAAACCCCTTCCCTGGCGCCTGTGCTTTCCCTGGCGTTGGGCCAGAGTGGAAATGTCCCGCCCTATTCCCCTTTGTGGGCGGACGGTTTAAGCCGTATCTACGCCGGCGAGGTCGTGTTTCGCAATGCAGAGGCTCGCCAGGCTTTCCTGGATGCCGTCCGCCGCCGGGGCAGCCACAGCGGCTGAGTTCGCCATGAGCGCCAAAGCGGTGTACCACATTCTCGTCTCCGACCACCTGCACGCCTCTGGATGGGAGCTTTTGCGCATGGCTGGAGACGTCAGCGCCTGCGGGCCTTTCGAGACCCGAAGCGAGGTGCTGGAAGCCGTCGCCCAGGCGGATGCGCTGGTGATCCGTTCCAGCACCATGGTGGATGCCGGGCTCATGGATTCTGCGCCGCGCTTGAAAGTGGTGGCGCGGGCCGGAGCGCAATTGGATAACATCGACATCGATGCAGCCACCCGGCGCGGCATCCTGGTGATTAATGTTCCGGAGGCGAACGTAACCGCGGTGGCTGAACACACCTTCGCCGTGCTCTTGGCGCTGGCGCGCCTCATTCCCAGCGGTGAGCGGGCCGTGCGTTCTGGAGCATGGCCGCGGCACGCCATGCTAGGATTCGAGCTTTCAGGCAAAACGCTGGGGGTGATCGGCTTTGGCCGCCTCGGGCGCGCCGTGGCCGCCCGCGCCCAGGCTTTCGAGATGAAAGTCCTTGCTTATGATCCTTACGTGGACCTGGCTGCCGCCCGCGCCCAGGGGGTGGAAATCGTCAACTTCAGTGAGTTATTGAAGCGAGCCGACATCGTCAGCCTGCACACAGCCCTCACTGCCCAAACTCGGGCGATGATTGACGCCCAGGCGTTTGGCCAAATGAAACCCGGGGCCTACCTGGTCAACTGTGTCAACGCTGGCCTGGTAGACGAGCCCGCATTGCTGGACGCCCTGGATTCGGGCAGGCTTGGCGGGGCGGCGATCGATACCCTGGCCCAGGAACCACCCCAGGCCGGGTATCCCTTGCTCAACCACCCCAAGGTGGTCGTGACCCCGCATCTCCACCAGAACACGGTCGAAGCCCAAACTGCAACTTCCAGCCAGGTCGCCGGCGACGTGCTTTCAGCCCTGCGCGGCGAAGATTACCGCCATGTAATTAACTTGCCCTTTAGCGAAACCGCCCCTTACCAGGCCGTCAAACCTTACATCAACCTGGCGGTCAAGCTCGGAAAACTGCAAGGACAGGTAGCGGATGGTTGGATCACCCGCCTGGAAGTCGAGCTTCTCGGCGAAAAGATCGTTGAACTGGTGCGCCCGGTTACGGCTGTGCTGCTCTCGGGGATGCTGCTGCCGGTGGAAGGGCGAAAAGCGAACTGGGTCTCTGCGCCCGTCTTGGCTTACGAGCAAGGCATCCGGATGGCTCAGGTCAAAGGCCTGGTTGAGCTGGCGGATTACCCGAACTTGATCGCCTGCCGGGTGTATTGGCAGGCCGGGGATGGCTCCCCGGACGGTTCGGGCCAGCGCACCGTCGCCGGGGTGCTTTTCGGCAATGGGGAAGCCCGCCTGGTCCAGTACGACCAATTCCAGGTTGACGCTTATCCGGAAGGCTACGTCCTCATCCTGGAAAATGACGATATACCCGGCGTGATCGGAAAAGTGGGCACCCGCCTGGGCTCGGCTGGAATTAATATCGCCCAGTGGCGTTATGGCCGCGAAAGGCGCGGCGGGAAAGCGGTCTCTTTTATCAATCTCGACGACCGCGTCCCAAAACCGCTCCTGGAGCAGCTCGAAAACGAGCCCGAGATCCAGCGCGCCCGCCTGGTAAAACTCTAAAAAAAAGGGCAAGTAAAGAAAACGATGCAAATCTCAGACCTCATCCGCAAACTGAGCCTGACCGGTTTAAGACCCTCTTTGCGCGTATTGAACTACAGCCTGGCTCGCCAGGCCCTTGACCGCCGCTACCAGGGCCGGAAAATACCTGAGGCGCAGGTGGACCCCGGCGGCCTGCTGTCCAGCGAGCAGATCCCCAGCGGGCTGCGCTGTAAATTCGAGCGCCTCGATCTGGAAATCCTGTTCCTGGCCTCCGACCTGGCGCGCATCTCCTGGGAACCCGGCCCGCCTCCTCCGCCTTATGCCCTGGCTCGCCGCGATTGGCCCGAAGTAGACCTCACTTATCCCAGGCAGACGCCTGGCGATGGAAAGGCCGTATCCGTGGGCAGCGAAGCGCTGCATATTTCCGTACAGGTGGACGGCGGCCTGGAATATATGGATCCGCAGGGCCGGGTATTTCGCCGGGATCAATCCCCCCTGCGCCAGGGAGAAGCCTGGACCCACGCCAGCGATATGCCCGGAAGACACGCCGTTTTTGGCCTGGGCGAGCGCGCCGCCGGGCCCAATCTACGCGGCGGCGTTTACCGGATGTGGAACACTGACCCGCGCGGCGAATACGGCCCGGGCATGGACCCCTTATATGTGTGCATCCCGCTTTACCTGGTTTTGAGCGACCTGGGCGGCCACCTGATTTTCTACGAAAACAGCTTCCCGGCTGAGTTTTCCTTCGCCGAAGAACCGGGCCTTCACAGCCGGGCCCAATTTGAGGGCGGGATGCTGCGTTTCTATCTCATCCCCGGCCCGCCGCCGCAGGCGTTGCAGCGCTACAGCGAGCTGACCGGGCGCGCCCCACTGCCGCCGCGCTGGGCCCTGGGCTACCATCAAAGTCGCTGGGGATATCAAAACGAAGCGGATATCCGCCAGGTCGCAGCCGGCTTTCTGGAGCACGACCTGCCGCTCAGCGCCATTCACCTGGATATCGACTACATGGATGGCTACCGCGTCTTCACCATCGATCCGCAGCGCTTTTCAAACCTGGCGCAACTCGCTCAAGATCTGGAATCCCAGGGCGTGAAGCTGGTGACGATTTTGGACCCGGGCGTGAAACAAGATGAGCGCTATCCCGTCTACCTGGAAGGGCTACGAGAAAACGTCTTCTGCAAGACCCCCCAGGGCGGCCTGCAGCGCGGGGTTGTTTGGCCGGGGACGAGTGTTTTCCCGGATTTCAGCTTGCCGCAAGCGCGGCGCTGGTGGGGCAGTCGCTACCGCCGGTTGGTGGATCTGGGTGTGGCCGGTTTCTGGCACGATATGAACGAACCGACCTCCTTCACTGCCTGGGGCGACATGACCCTGCCGCTGGCGACGCGCCACGACCTGGATGGCCTGGGCGGCGACCATCGCCAGGCGCACAACCTGTATGCGCTGTTGATGAACTGCTCCGGTTATGAGGGCCTGGCAGCCCTGCGGCCGAACCGCCGCCCCTGGATCCTCTCCCGCTCTGGCTGGGCCGGGTCACAGCGCTATGCCTGGAGTTGGACGGGCGATACGCAGACCACTTGGGACAGCCTGCGCATGACGATCGCTACCGTGATCAACCTGGGCCTTTCCGGGCAGCCCTACAGCGGGCCGGATATCGGCGGATTTAGCGGCGTCCCGCAGGCTGAGCTATATTTGCGCTGGTTTCAGATGGCGGCTTTAATGCCCTTTTTCCGCACCCATTCGGCGGCCGGCACAGCGCCACGCGAACCCTGGGTGTTTGGGGAACCCTTCACGTCCATCCTGCGCGCCTTCTCCCGCCTGCGCTGCCAGCTTTTGCCTTACCTCTACTCCCTGGCGTGGGAAGCCAGCCGGACTGGCGCACCGTTGGTCAGGCCGCTGTTCTGGAACTATCCGGAATACGCTGCATTATGGGACTGCGCGGATGCCTTTTTGCTGGGCGACAACCTGCTGGTCGCCCCGGTTCTGCGGGAAGGCGCCGCCAGCCGAAAGCTGGCGCTGCCGCCCGGGGGTTGGTGCAGTTTCTGGGATCATAAATTTTTCGGCGGCCCGGGTGAGATCGAGCTGCCGGCCCCGTTGGAACGTATTCCCCTGCTGGTGAGAGCCGGCAGCCTGCTGCCCATGGAGCAGGATGGGCGCCTGGTCTTGCATGTCTACGCCCCGCAGCCGGAAGGCTTGCCGCTTAACGGACTGGCGGACGGGGTGTTCGACCTTTACAGCGACCCGGGCGACGGCCCTGCCAGTGGTGAAGGCCCCTGGCGGCTGGACCGCTTTACCTTGCAGGCCAGTCTTAACGAGCTGTCGCTGAACTGGCGCCTGGCAGATGGATCGCCAAACGGCGCTTACCCTTTCCCCTATCTCGGCGTCGAGCTGCGGCTGTACGGTTTTCCGGCGGGACGCTGCTGGCAGGATGGGCGCGAGATGCCATGGCGCGGCGAAGCCCTGTTCAGCCCCTCTTTTGAAAGCCTGCGCTGGGCTCGTTGAAAGGTTAACAATGCGATTGCGACCGAATCCCGTTCCGGAAAGCCGGCTACCCGGCAAAAACTCAATTAAGGATAATCTACTACCCAACCTGAAATTTTAGAAACCAGGAGCAAGCAATGGATTTCAACCGTTATTTTAGCAACGAAGATCTTGAAAAAATATTGCCCGCCTTCGCGCAGTCTCACCCAAATCTCATCACTATCCACAGCATCGGCGAGAGCTACGAGAAGCGCCCGATCTGGATCGCCATCGTGACCAACCAGGAGACCGGCGCAGACCTGGATAAGCCGGCGGTGTGGGTGGACGCCAACATCCACGCCACTGAGATCGCCGGCACGACTACCGCGCTGCGCATTATTGATTCCCTGCTGGAGGGTTACGGAACGGACGAGCGCATCACTCGCTTGCTCGATACCAGCGTTTTTTACGTCGTCCCGCGCCTCAACCCGGACGGGGCCGCCCTGGCAATGGCTGAACGGCCTCATTACATTCGTTCCGGTGTACGCCCATACCCCTGGCCCGAGAAAGAGGAAGGCCTGCACGAGGAAGATATGGATGGCGACGGGCGCATTCTGCAAATGCGCATCCCCGACCCGAACGGGGACTGGAAGATCAGCTCGCTGGACACTCGCATGATGGAAAAACGCGGACCAACCGAATCTGGCGGGAATTACTACCGTCTGATCCCTGAAGGCCGGCTGGAGGCGTTCGACGGTTTCCTGATCCAGATCGCACGGCCCCCGCAAGGCCTGGATTTTAATCGCAACTTCCCCTTCCAGTGGCGTCCCGAGGATGAACAAAAAGGGGCGGGGCCCTATCCAACTTCCGAGCCTGAGATTAAAGCCCTGGTTGATTTCATCGTCAATCACCCGAATATCAACGTCGCTCTCACCTTGCACACTTTCAGCCGGGTGATCCTGCGCCCGTTCAGCACGAAAGCGGATGAGGAGATGGAAGCGGAGGATCTGTGGGTTTACAAAAAACTCGGCCAGATCGGAACCCGACTGACCGGTTACCGCGCCGTTTCCACCTTTCACGATTTCAAATATCACCCCAAGGAAGTCACGACCGGCGCATTCGACGATTGGCTTTACGATCATTTTGGGATGTTCACTTTCACGGTCGAGCAGTGGGACCTGCCAACCGCGGCGGGCATCCAGGAGCGCAAATTCATCGAGTGGTACCGGGATCACCCACATGAAGAGGATTTGGAGATCTTAAAATGGGTGGACGAGAACGCCGGGCAGAATGGTTATGTGGACTGGTACACATTCGAGCACCCCCAGTTAGGGACTGTCGAATTGGGCGGCTGGAACGAGATGTACACCTGGCGCAACCCACCGCCGGCCTGGATGGGAGCCGAATCCGCCAGCGTTGCGCCTTTCGCCCTGGCGATGGCCGACCTGCTGCCGCATCTCGCCGTTCACACCCTGCAAGTCACCCCGTTGGGCGATTCCAAATACCACATCAACCTGGTCGTCGAAAACAGCGGGTTTTTCCCCACCTTCACCAGCCAGCGCGGCAAGGCCCGCAAGGCAGTCCGCCCGGTGCGGGTTGAACTGGAACTACCCGAAAATGCCCGCCTGGTGAATGGCAAACGCAGGGTACAATTGGGTCACCTGGAAGGCCGCAGTAACAAGCTTGATCTGGCCGCCGTAGGCGGGGAAAGCCCAACCGATAACCGGGCGCGAGCGGAATGGGTGCTGCAAGCCAATAGCGGTTCGAACGTTGCGCTGACCATCGCAAGCGAGCGGGCGGGAAAAATCGTGCGAACGGTCGTCCTTCCCTGAGCGTTTCATTCAGCCCCATGCTGCACCAGGTCAGGTTTCGAATCTGAAGGGGTGTTTATCTGGACGGAGTTAAACCATGGCTACCTTAATTCAAGAGAAGGTCGATCAGGCGATTGAAATCCTGCGCGAGAAAAAGATCGATGCCTGGCTCACTTTTGTGCGTGAAACGCCTGCTGCGGGGACCCGGTGCTGCCGCTCATTTACGGGCACGATCTGACCTGGCAAAGCGCCTTGATCCTGACCGGTTCGGGATCACGCTACGCCATCGTCGGCGACTTCGAGGCCGAGACGGCCCGCCGAACCGGGGCGTATGACACCGTGATCCCCTACCAGCACTCCATTCGCCGCTCGCTGCTGCACACTCTGGAACGCATCTACCCGGGCAAGATTGCCATCAACTACTCCACCAACGACGTGCACGCCGACGGGCTTACTTATGGGCTTTACCTGCTCTTGCTCGAGTACTTCGAGGATACGCCTTGGGAGCAGCGCCTGGTGTCGGCGGATGAGATCATCTGCGCGCTGCGCGGGCGCAAGACCCCTACAGAGATTACCCGCATCCGCGCTGCGGTTGAAACCACCGCCAAAATTTTCGAGCGCGTGTTTGAATTTGTCCAGCCAGGGATGAGCGAGAAACAAATCAGCGAATTCATGCACCGCCTGCTGGAGGAATATGCCGTTCAGCCAGCCTGGGACCTGGACCACTGCCCGGCGGTAAACGCCGGCCCGCTGTCGCCGGTTGGACACACTGCCCCCGGCGAGATCAGTCTGGAGCGCGGCCAAATCCTGCATTTTGATTTTGGCGTGAAGCAAGCCGAATTTTGTTCGGATATCCAGCGCGTGGCCTACTACCTGGCGCCGGGAGAAAAGCAGCCGCCAGAGCCGGTGCAGCGCGGCTTCAATACCGTTGTGGAATCGATCCAAAAGGCGGTTGCGGCGATGAAACCCGGGATGCTGGGTAAAGAAGTCGACGCCATTGCCCGCGGGGTCGTCACGGGGGCCGGATACGAAGAATATAAATACGCCACAGGCCACCAACTGGGCCGCCTGGCGCATGACGGCGCCGGCTTGCTTGGGCCTGAATGGGAGCGCTATGGGAATACGCCCAACCTCGCGTTGGAAGCCGGGCATGTCTACACGGTTGAACCGGGCTTGATGGTCCCGGGTTATGGTTATATCGGCCTGGAAGAGGATGTGCTTGTCACCGAAAATGGGGCGGAATTCCTCGGCCCGCCGCAATTAGCGTTGATTTTACGGTAGCAGACCCATGAAAACCACCATTCAATCCCTGAAGGGCACCCGAGATTTTTATCCCGAAGAGATGGCCTTGCGCACCTGGCTCTACGGCACAGTGCGCAAGGTTTCGGAAGAATTCGGCTACCAGGAGTACGACGGTCCGTTTTTGGAGCCGCTCGAGCTTTACGCGGCCAAATCCGGGGAGGAGCTGGTCAAAGAACAATCTTTTGTCTTCTCCGACCGGGGCGGCGACCTGATCACCTTGCGCCCAGAATTGACGCCTTCGCTGGCGCGCATGGTAGCCCAGCGCCAACGCCAGTTGAATTATCCGCTGCGCTGGTGGTCGTGGGGGCCATTCTGGCGTTACGAGCGCCCCCAAAAAGGCCGCTCGCGCGAGTTCTTCCAATGGAATATCGACCTGATTGGGGTTGACTCGCCGGAAGCCGACGCAGAAATGGCCGCCATTGGTGCGGCTTTCCTACGCCAGGCTGGGCTTTCCCCAGACGAAGTCAGCATCCTGGTGAACAACCGCGAGCTGATGGACGCTGAGTTCCAGGCGCTGGAAATCTCCGTCGATTTGCGACCGGAAGTGCTGCGCCTGATCGACCGCCGTGACAAGATGCCGGCCAAAGATTGGGAGGCTTACGCCCGGGAAATTGGATTATCTCCGGACCAATTGGAAGGCTTGAAGGCCATCTTAAGCAACCAGGAGTTATGGCGCAAATCCACAGCGCTCGAACGTTTCTTTACCGCGGTCGATGCGCTGGGCGCGAGCAAATACATCCGCTTTGCTCCAAACATCATCCGCGGGCTGCAGTATTACACCGGCACCGTTTTCGAAGCCTGGGAAAGGGAAGGCGAGTTCCGCTCCATCCTGGGCGGAGGCCGCTACGACAACCTGGTTGCGGACGTGGGCGGCGACCCGCTGCCAGCGGTGGGGTTTGCGATGGGCGACATGGTCGTTAGCCTGGTGCTTGAAAAATTCGGCTGCCTGCCGGCGGGAATCGGGGCTTCCCCTGCGCCGGTTCTGGTGACCGTTTTCGATGAGGAGTCGCTGCTGCCTTCCTTCGAGCTGGCGGCCCGTCTGCGCCAGGCTGGGCTGAAAGTCGCCGTTTACCCGGAGACCGCCAAGCTTGCCAGGCAGTTCAAATACGCTGACAAAATGGGGATGAAAGTGGCGGCGATCCTGGGTCCGGACGAACGCCTGCGCAGCCAGGTAGCCTTGAAGGACCTGCGTTCCGGCGAGCAGCAATCTGTCCCCCTTGGGGAGGCCGCAAAAACCATCCAACGCATGCTTGAAAGCGGCTGACCTTCGTGATAAAATTCAGCACGTCGTGGTGCCAGTAGCTCAACGGCAGAGCACCGCACTGTGGATGCGGGGGTTGTGGGTTCGAAACCCATCTGGCACCCTGAAGCGCTGTTCATTCTTTCAAATGTGTCCCGGCCTTCAAGACCTTACCGGGGTGGGAAGCCGGGTCGTTTCGAAAGGACAGGCGGCGCTTGCTAACCGGTTCGTGATGTCGCGATCACCGAACCGGTTTTTTCTTAAATGGATTAATATCCATCAATGGATTAATATCCATCAATGCATCAATATCCATCCATGCATCAATACCCATCCTCGGGATTGATACACACTTTAGTAAAAGAAAAACTGATTTGAGTCGGGTGCGGACAATCGCTCATATCGGCGACCTCACGATAGCGGATCCCCCATTCATCGAAGCGCACCTGATTCATGGTAAAAACCGAGAAAGCTGCCGTCACAGGCTGCTGGATGCTTTTCTCGCGAATGATATATAACTGCTCTTTCACCATGAATGTATCATCTCTTTGGCCGGGGATGTAAACGCCGGCGATCAGGACCATGTTCAAGACCAGAACTGTGGTGGTCACCCAGGCCAGGGTGCGCGGGCCTCCGGCGGATCTGTCGCCAGCGCTATCCCTACCGGCAGGAGGGGCAAAAGCCAGGTCTGCGGGACGAAGCGGACCCACCAGCCAGCCGGATTGATCAGGATGGAAAGCATGAACACCAAGAATAACCCCGTTCCTATAAACCTGCCTGGAAGCCGGGCGATCCAGATCCAAACCAACAGGGCCAATCCCAGAAGCAAGCCGCCGCTGAAGAACGGCCCAAGCTCCTCAATCCGAAGATCGGGTCGATCGTAATGGTCCAATTCGCCAGCTTGGATTGTAAAAGGGATTTTCAACTGGGTGGGCTCCAACAACAGTTGTGTTTTCGAGAATAAAGCGATTGCCAGCCTGACCGGGCCGCTCAAATCACGAATATTCAATGGGGTTTGGGAATAGATCACCGGGTTTTCTTTAAGCGACATCCCCGTAATTGGATAGAAAGGATTTCCGTGTCGCTGCATGTTGGTAACGTAGGGGTTGTATCCGATAATGAAGACAGCGATAGGGATGCTGACGGCGAAAGAGACCAGGATGGATTTTGCCTGGGTTTTGAAAAATAAATACAACGCGATAGATCCCCCAATCAGCGCCGTAAGCGCCAGGCCGGTAGTTTTCAAGTTGACGATTAAGATGATGATCGCGCCGAGCAAGAACAATAAGAACCCTTCCCGGCGTTTTTCCGACAGGATTAGAGTCGCAATCATGGCAATAACCAGCGAAAATAACTGCCCGTCCACATAGTAACTGATTAATTGCAGGAAGCTGACCGGGTTCACGCCGGCCAAAAAAGCCAGGACGATAGCCGCCTCCAGGCTGAACCCCGGGATTCCCAACAAAGCCGAGAGGCTGAGAAAGAAACCAGCTGCCAGCAGCAAAAAGTTGAAGAGCTTGCCATCCTCGAAATCGCCAGTGATTTTTACTAACGAAGCCGCCAGGATCCATGATCCTTTGGGGTAATCATTGACATACTGCTCCTGGAAATTGGTTTCGGATGAAACCGGTTCGTCATAAATTGGGTTCCAGCCCTGCACCAGGTGCAGGATCCCGGCGGCGTGGTAGGCTTGCCCGTCAGCGCTGGTATCGTAGAGCCTGCGGCTGACGAACCAGGCAGGGATCAATATGGCCAGGAGTAAAAGGAGCTGCAAACCGGCTGCAGCCCAACGGTAAGAATAAAAATACCTTCTTGCGCCCCACAGAATAACGATCACAGCAGCCAGGGAACCGGCGTACAGGGGCAGCGCGGAAATAGAAGCCCCGAGCCAAAAACCCAGCGCTGCGGTCGCCAGGCTAACGAACATTGAAAGGATGATGGCAGTCGCGGAAATGAGACTGAAATCGGCGATGGATGAACGAACGCTCTCGCGGTTTATCATTTATTCCTGCCGACGTATTTTACCCCTGGTTCCCATGCTCTTTTATCCCTGGTTCCCGTGCTCTGCGTGGGAACCCCTCCCTCGCCGGTCCCTCGGCTTTCGCAGCCCATCCCTGGTTCCCATGCTCCGCGTGGGAACCCTCCCCCGCCGGTCCTCCGGCGCTACCACTCCCGGCACACCGGCAGCACTCCAGGCATACCCGCATAATCCCTGGCGCTCGAATACCTCCAGTGCTCAGGCTTGTCTACATAGCCTCGCTTGACCGGATTTTGGTGGATGTATTCAACCTTTTGAACCATCATTTTTCGGTCTCGTAACTGCTCCGGATGAACGCCTTCCTGCCAGAACTGGTACGTTCGGTCGCTTTTGTGTTGCAGCTTGCCAGACGCCAGTTGTTCCAGGGCAAACTGAATATCGCGCTCCGAATAAAAGTCAATGCTTTCCCGAGCCGTGTAGGATTTAAAATTGGCGATCTCCTTGCCCAGATCATCAGATGAGGCGACGAGATGGAGGTGGTTCTCCATGATCACAAAGGCGTACAGGCGCAGGCGCTGGTTTTCGATGAGAAACCTGAGCGAACCGAGCAGGATCTGGACGATGTCCGGATTGCTGAACAGGGGCAGCCAATTCACCGTAGTGGCTGTAATGAAGTAAGGTGTGGGATCGTCTGGGAGGAAGCGGTACCGGCTGCGGGTCATAGGCAGTGGACGCGGAGCGTCCGGGGGCGGTTCCCACGCTGGAGCGTGGGAACCAGGGTAAGTGTGGAATCGTTTGGGAGGAATTGGTAGCGGCTGCGGGTCATAGGCTATGGACGCGGAGCGTCTGGAGGCGGTTCCCACGCTGGAGCGTGGGAACCAGGATCAAACAAGGAATACTCTATATTAACTCGCTTATTCACCGTATATCAAGTGTTGACTGTCACACACATGTGCCGAAATGTCACAGCATCCCCTCCTCGCTGGTCCACCGGCAAGCACTCTCTCAACTACGACTCCCGGCAAACCGGCAGCAGTCCCGGCATGCCCGCATTATCCTTATCCTACGTTCCCCTGGTTCCCATGCTCCGCGTGGGTACCATCCCCCGCCGGTCCTCCGGCGCTACCACTCCCGGCACACCGGAAGCACTCCTGGCATACCCGTATAGCCCCTATCCTCCATTCTAGAGAAAGTTTAGCTGATCACACGCACCCGTCGAAAAGTCACAACTTACCCTAAATTGAAAACAGCCTGCCAGGGCATGGTACAATCAGAAAATCTTTACATAGAGTCTCATGTTTCAAGCATTCCAAACATCTCGGGGAAATAAAAGATGGCCAAAACCAGCCTACCGGAAAATTACCTGGACCTGTTCCAAAAACCCGCTTACGCCCACCTGACGACCCTGATGCCGGATGGCAGCCCGCAGGTGACGCCTGTTTGGGTAGACTACGATGGGACTTACGTTTTGGTGAACAGCGCCCAGGGTCGCCAAAAAGACCGCAACATGCAGCGCGACCCGCGGGTGGCCCTGTCGATTCAAGACCCGGACGACCCGATGCGCTACCTGCAGGTGCGCGGCCGGGTCGTAGAGATCACTGAAGAGGGGGCTAACGAACATATCGACCGTCTGGCGATGAAATACCAGAAACAAAAATTCCGCAGGCTCAAACCCGGCGAGGTGCGCTTGATCTACAAGATCCAGCCGGAGAATTTCTAGCGCTGTCCTAACCGGGGAATTTAGGCAATAGCCGCTCGATATTATTTAAACCATCTTTCAAAGTATCCCCAAGATAAATGCCTTGCATACGGATGCGCCATTCGGGCTGCAAGGTGAAAATTCTTCCCCCATATCCGATAACCGGATTTCCCTCCTGGGCAGCCTTTGGCAGGTAATGGCTCCATTGGGCCAGCTTCAATGCGGAATCTTCCATCATAGCCACCAGAACAACCAAAGGCGGGCGCAGATCGCCGACAAAAGAAGCCAGGTCTTCCAATGGGACCGCCTGGCCTAGGTAGGCCACCGGCCAACGACGCCGGCGCAGCAGCGCGCCCAGAACCAGTAAGCTGCCTTCGTGCCATTCATCCGGGGCGCAGGCAAGCACAATCGGCCCAACGCTGCGCGGCGGAGGACCGCTCAACATCCACATCAGCAGGCGCTGGCGCAGGTAGTTTGTTGCCAGGTGCTCTGTCGCCACGCTAATTTCCCCTTTTTCCCAAGCATCCCCCACACTCGTCAAAGCAGGACCGATCAAATCCAGGATCAAATCGTCGGGTATATACACGCTGACCGCCTCAGCAAAGGTGTTCTCCGCGTTTTGTATGTCCCGGCGGATCAACGCATCCAATAAACGTCGGTGGAAGACCTTCATTGCACCTTCTGTTTGCAGGGAGGGATGTGGGACGACGTATTCCTCTGTAAAGACAAAATGTCCCGTCTCCTCCTGGTGGCGAAGGGCGTGAATCGCCTGGGCGGTTTGCATGCCTTCATCGATGCGGGATTTGACCCAGTGCAGGCGCATCACATCTTTCTCGGAATACAGGCGATGACCGCCCGCGGTGCGCTCGGAATCGGGAAAATCGTAGCGGCGTTCCCAGGCGCGCAGAGAAGCCATGGATATACCGGTCATGCGGGCAACGACGCCAATATTATAGAGCGGCTCTTCACTCCCAATCTGTACTTCTGGCAACGGACTCATGCTGGCTCCTGACAAATTGGTTCAAGTATTGACAGGTTAGTGTACCATCGTTAGACAATAGAGTCAAGGAATATATACAATACTTATACTAAACCTTGACAATATAGATAACTTGGACTATACTGGCCGCATTAAGAGATCCTTATATGATGAATCTCTATTCATCCTTACGCGTGGTGCGCCACAAGCGCCCAACACTATTTTGAAGAAACTCTTTTCATCCTATTGCGAGGTGCGCTACAAGCGCCCAGCACTTTCTATTGGAGGTACAGATGACATCCGCAATTGTGATTGGCGCTGGGATCGGCGGCCTGGCTTCTGCAGCCCGGCTGGCACGCAACGGCTATCAAGTGACCGTTATAGAAAAAGAGAGCCGGCCTGGCGGGCGAGCCTCAATCCTGGAAAAGGAGGGTTACCGCTTCGATACCGGCCCTACCTTGTTCTTGATGCCCGAGATTTTCGCCGAGACATACGCGGCGCTTGGCGAGCGAATGGCAGATCATCTTCAACTTGTGCGTCTAGACCCTACTTACCGGGTTCACTTCCACGACGACTTTTTCATCGATTTGAGCTCCAACTTGCAAAAAATGCGCTTGCAATTAGACAGCATTGAGGCGGGTTCTTTTGAGGGATTTTTGAAGTTTATGGCCGAGGGCTACCGGCACTACAACCTGTCTTTACAGCATTTTGTGGGCCGAAATTTCTATTCGTTGTTGGATTATTTCAGCCCGGCGAACCTTCCGCTCTTGTTTAAGCTTAAAGCCCTGGTGAAACACGCGCCCAACACATCGCGTTTTTTCAAAGACCCTCGCCTTCTGGCGGCTTTTTCTTTCCAGAACATGTACCTTGGATTAAGCCCTTACGAGGCTCCAGCTACCTTCTCCCTCCTGCAGTACACCGAACTGGCGGATGGGGTCTGGTTTCCTATAGGTGGCATGTACCGGGTGATCGAGAGCCTGGCGGAGATCTCTGAAGGGTTGGGAGTGCGCTTTCGCTACGATGCACCCGTATCCCGCATCGACGTAAACGGCTCGCACGCATCCGGCGTGACACTGGAAGACGGCAGATATCTATCCGCTGATATCGTGATTGCCAACGCGGACCTGCCTTACGTTTACAACCAGCTTCTTCCGAATGACGGCTCAGCCAGGCGCTTGATGAACAAGAAGTTCACCGCCTCCACCCTGATGTTCTTCTGGGGGGTCAGCGGTGAGCGATCACCGGAGTTGTTGCACCACAATGTTTTCCTGGCAGATGATCGCTACCAGGAATCTTTTGACAGCATTTTTAAAGGTAAGACACTTCCAAATGAGCCCTCATTTTATGTTTGTGCGCCAACGCGCAGCGACCCTGGTTTTGCCCCAGCCAACGGCGACAGCCTGATGGCTCTGGTCCCAGTCGGTCATCTGGATGAGGCGACACAGCAGAATTGGCCAGAGCTCACCGCACGGGCCCGCGCCCATGTAATCCGGCGGCTGACCGAGCTGGGGGTTAAAGACCTGGAAAAACGGATCACATTCGAAACCCAATGGGGGCCGCCTTATTATCAAAATGCGCTCAACCTGGCCAAAGGCTCCGCATTTGGGTTAAGCCACAACTTCTCCCAGGTGGGATATTTGCGCCCGCACAACCGCCATTCACGCTATCGCAACTTGTATTTCGCCGGGGCCAGCACACACCCCGGCACCGGCCTGCCGATCGTTCTGCTTTCCGCTCGCCTGACTGTCGAACGGATTATGAAAGAGCAGCCGGTCGAACAGCTCTCACCCTTCCATGCCAGCAATCACCAATTGGAGAGCGCCTGATGCTTGGCAAACAAACATCCTGGGAAAAAAACCTGTTATCGATGGCGCTGGAAGGGCTGGAAGGCTACCATCACGCCGAATTGGTTGAAGCCGATAAGGATTTACTCTATCAAGCCTACCGGCACTGCGAACAAATCACCAAGATCCACAGTCGCACGTTTTATCTGGCCTCCGCGCTTCTCCCTGCTCCCAAACGCCAGGCGGTACGCGCTCTATATGCTTTCTGCCGCCTGAGCGACGATCAGGTGGATCGGGCAAACAACGATCCACGCCTCGCCCTGCTTGCCTGGCGGCAGGAAGCGCTGGCAATCCACCCGCCCCAGGACAACCCGGTAGCCCTGGCCTGGGCGGATACAATGGCGCGCTACCGCATCCCGCGCAGGTATGCGGAACAATTGATCGAAGGGGTCGGCCGCGATCTGGATCAAAACCGATACCGGAATTTCGAGGAGCTTTCTTCCTATTGTTATGGCGTCGCATCCACGGTTGGGCTGATGGCCATGCACATCATCGGCTTCAGCGGCCCTGAAGCAATCCCGTATGCTCTAAAGTTAGGCGTGGCGCTCCAATTGACTAACATCCTGCGCGACGTGGCCGAAGATTGGCGCGCCGGGCGTATCTATCTCCCGATGGAGGAACTGGACCGCTTTGGTCTCGCCGAGCAAGATATCCACGAAGGACGGACGGATGCACGCTGGAAGGAATTTTTAAGATTTCAGATCGAACGCAACCGCCGCTTGTACGCGGAAGCCATGCCCGGCATTGCCATGCTGAATCCGGATGGTCGCCTTGCCATTGCAGCCGCAGCCGAGCTCTATCGGGCGATCCTGGACGATATTGAGTTGCATGAAGGTGACGTGTTTACCCGTCGCGCTCACCTGGGGGCCTGGGACAAGCTGCGTCGCCTGCCAAGAATCTGGCTGCGTCAATTCCGATCGTCTCCAATCTCCAGAGTTTCATAAAATTAGGGATCATTTCCCTGGATAATGTCCTAATTAGCGGCTACAATACAATTACCTTAGCGTTCTGGTCGAGGGCCGGACATCCGGTTTTAGGCAGGAGGGATTGATCATGTTACTGGTTACAGGCGCATCTGGATATTTGGGGAGTCATTTCGTTCACCGGCTCGTACATGCCGGTCTTCCGCTGCGAGCCATGGTACGCAACCGCGAGCAGGCGGAAAAAGAGGGTCGCCTGGCTGGCTTGAAGCTGGATTGGGCCGAAGCAGATGTGACCCAGGCAAATACCTTAGAAAAAGCCATGCAAGGCGTCACAACGATCATTCACACGGTGGCAATTGCCATCGAGAAGGGCGGGCGCACGTACGAAAGTATTAATTTCGCCGGCACCGTAAATGTTGTTGAAGCTGCCAAAAGCTCGGGAGTCCGGCGCTTTATCAATATTTCCCAGCTTGGAGCCGCTCCGAACCTGCCTTACCGGTTTTTAGCCTCCAAAGGAAAAGCACAAGAATACGTTGCGGCGTCCGGCCTGGATTGGACGGCGCTCCGCCCTGCCGTTATTTGGGGGCCCGAAGACGAGTTTGCCAACTCCTTTGCCCGCCTGGTGAAGCTGACGCCGCTCATTTTCCCGATCATCGGGGATGAGACCACCCGCTTCGAACCGGTCTGGGTCGAAGACGTTGTTACTGCCTGCTTGAAAGTGTTAGAAGACGAAAAAACCATCGGGAAAGAATTTGAGCTGGGTGGTCCGGAGATCCTCACCCTGGAAGAGATCGAGCGGCGAACCTTGAAAGCAGTCGGAGCCAGGCGCATCATGGTCCATTTCCCGCTGCCTGTTTTGAAGGTTGCGGTTGGATTGATGGAAACGCTGCTGCCCGCCCCGCCGGTCACGAGCAGCCTGCTGGAACTGCTGCAAGTGAGCAATGTCACCGAGAAGAACGAGATCCGCCGCTTTGTCGAAAATCCGCGTCCGTTTACAATCGAGAATATCGCCCCGTATATGCGCCAGTTCCGGGTTGGAGAGACACTGGCCCAGTATTTTGGCCGGTGAATTCCATCTATATTCTGGGTGAAATGATTTTGGCGATTGCAGGTTAATGCATAACGGGAGAAAGCTGTAGACTGCAGAAAGGAAAGGCAAGATGAAGATCGGTATTGTTGGAGCTGGAAATGTCGGGGCGACCGCGGCTTATGCCATGGTGATGCGCGGCGTGGGTCGAGAAATCGTCCTGGTCGATATCAATAAAGAGCGCGCTCAGGCCGAAGCGGATGATATTTTACATGCCGTGCCATTCGCCAACCCGCTGGACGTCCACGCCGGAGAATATGCGGACCTGGCAGGCTGCCAGGTGGTGGTGATCACCGCCGGAGCCAACCAGCGCCCAGGCGAATCCCGCCTGGAGCTTCTCGGGCGCAACGCCAGGATCTTCGAGCAAATCGTGCCTCAAATCCTGGAAAATGCGAGCGACGCCATCCTGGTGGTCGCTTCCAACCCGGTCGATATCACCACCCACATGACTGCGCTTTACGCCACCCGGCTGGGCGTTGAATCGACCCGGGTGATCGGCACCGGCACAACCCTGGACACCGCCCGCTTTCGCGCCCTGCTCGGCCGCTACCTGGGGGTCAACTCAACCCACGTGCACGCCTACGTCCTGGGGGAACATGGCGATTCGGAGGTGCTCACATGGTCTCTGGTGACCGTCGGCGGCATCCCCTTTGACGATTTCTGCAAGATGCGCAACCTTTCAATTTGCGCTGAGGACAAAGAAAGCATCGATACCAGCGTCCGCAAGGCCGCCTATCGGATCATCAGTGGCAAAGGAGCCACCTATTACGGCGTGGGCAGCGCCATCGCCCGCATCGTCGAGGTGATCTTGCGCGATCTTCGGGCGATCCTGACGGTGTGCACGCCGGTAGAGGAAATCGCCGGGGTTCGCAACGTCACCGCCGCCCTGCCGCACATCGTCGGAGGCCAGGGTGTGCTGGCGACCCTACGCCCGCACTTAGCCCCAGAAGAAAACGAAGCTTTACAAACCAGCGTCAGGCTGATCCGCTCCGTAATTGACGATCTCGAAACAGAGAAATTCTAAATGGATGATCCCACCGAAACAATATCGCTAGGCGCCACGGAGATTCGCGTCAGCCAGTTGGGTATTGGCGCCTGGGCCTGGGGAGACCGCTTATTTTGGGGCTATGGGCGCGGCTACCAGTCGAAAGACGTGCAGGAAGCCTTTGAAGCCAGCCTGGAAGCCGGGATCGACTTTTTCGATACTGCTGAAGTCTACGGGCAGGGGCGTTCGGAAAAGCTCCTGGGACAGTTCATTCACCTTTCTGGTGCCAGGGTGCTCGTCGCCACAAAGTTCATTCCGCTGCCATGGCGCTTAAGCAAAGGCTCCTTGTTGAAAGCATTGCGCGGCAGTCTGAAACGTTTGGGATTAGAACAGGTAGCGCTGTACCAGATCCACCAACCGCTGCCGCCTTTGTCCCCAGAGACCTGGGCCGAAGCCCTGGCGGACGCCGTCGAGCAGGGCCTGACCCGGGCGGTAGGCGTCTCGAATTACGACGAAGAGAAAATGCGCCGGGCGCACCTGGTTTTAACCCGGCGCGGGATTCCCCTGGCGTCGAACCAGGTAGAATACAGCCTGTTGAACCGGCAAGTGGAATTCAACCACCTGCTCCAGACCTGTCACGAGATGAATGTGACGTTGATCGCCTACAGCCCGCTGGCCCAGGGCGTATTGACTGGCAAATACACACCCGAAAACCCGCCGCCGGGAATACGCGGGCGGTTTTATAACCGCGCCAAAATTGAGCGAGTCCAGCCGCTGCTGCGCAAAATGCATGAGATTGGGCGCGGGCATGATGGCAAGACCATCGCCCAGGTGGCTTTGAACTGGGTGATCTGCAAAGGAGCGCTGCCCATACCCGGCGCAAAAAACGCGCCTCAGGCCAGGGAGAATACCGGCGCCCTCGGCTGGCGATTGAGCCCGGAAGAGATCGCCGCGTTGGATGAGCTCAGCGCCCAGGTTTCTTGAAGCCCGATGCTGAAACCACCCCTGCCCCACCCTCAGGCTGGTCGTGCCGCCCTCAAAGCCCTTCTCGACCAGCGCAATGTGTTAGCCTCCTTGTCTGCTTTACACGGCGCCATGGGAGACGTATTCCGTCTGCCGCTGCCCGGCTTCAACCCGGTTGTACTGGTAGGCCCACAGGCCAACCGCTTCGTCGCCGTTACTGGTCGGGATGATTTGCGCTGGCGCTCCGAGCCAGACCCGGTCACGCGCCTGCTTCACCACGGTTTGCTCGTCACTGACGGAGACATGCACGATCATTTACGCCGCAGCGTTGCCCCTGCCTTGCATAAACAGGTGATCGATACTTATGTAGAGATCATGTTGAAGAGAACCGATCAAGTCAGCGCCGGTTGGGGTGATTCAGCCAGGGTAGACATGCTGGTCGAGATGCGCAAATTGGCGTTGTTGATCTTAATGGACGCCCTTTTTAATGTCGATTTCAGCCCGGATTTGAGGCGTGTATGGCCGGCAGTTTTACGCGCCTTAGCCTTTATCTCACCCGGATTATGGGCGATCTGGCCCGCTATCCCTCGACCTGGTTACGGACGCGCCTTAGCGACACTCGACCGGTATTTATACAGCATCATCGCTGCCCGCCGGGCAACTGGCGGGCCGGGGAAGGATCTGCTAGGATTGCTGGTCAGCATGCCTGAGATGACCGATGGGCTGATCCGCGACCAACTGCTCACCATGTTGATTGCGGGTCACGACACCAGCACCGCCCTACTGGCCTGGACGCTTTATCTTTTAGGCAGCCACCCGGACACTTATGAAAGCCTGCGGTCGGAGGTGGATTGTGTACTCGGCTGCAATCCCCCCAGCCTGGAAAGCATCGGCCAGATGGAATTGCTGGATCGAGTCATTCAGGAATCCCTGCGAATGTACCCACCCATTCATATCGGCAGCCGCATCGCCGCCCAGGACCTGGATTTTCAAGGCTACGCCATCCCGAGAGGAACACGGGTGGTGTATTCAATTTTCCTCACCCACCGTCATAAAGCGTTTTGGCCGGATCCAGACCGCTTCAATCCGCAGCGTTTTAGCCCCGAAAAGGCGCATCTGCGCCCGCATTATGCTTATATTCCCTTCGGCGGAGGGCCGCGCAATTGCATCGGCCTGGCTTTCGCCCAGGTAGAAGTCCGCATGGTCCTGGCGCGCCTGATTCAATGCTTCGACCTGAAGCTGGATCAGCGCGGCGTCCGCCTGCACATGGGCGCTACGCTCGAGCCTCGTCCGGGCGTTCGAATGCGGGTTCAGCCTCGGCAGATCCCAGCCCAAAACACAGGGTAGAAAAAAGAGATTCGATGACCTACGCTAATTTCCTGCTCGTCTTCCTGGGGTTACCGATTCTGCTGGCAAGCGCTACCGCCTGGGCTGATGCCCGTCGTGGCAGGACCTTACCCAGCACACTCGCCAACTTACCGGCCTGGCTGCCGCTGGTCCTGCACATTTTTTTGGCAGTTGCCTATACCACCCCATGGGACAATTACCTGGTCGCCACTGGCGTATGGTATTACGATCCCAACCTCGTAACCGGTATAACCTTGGGCTGGGTTCCTCTGGAAGAGTATATTTTTTTCATCGTGCAGACGGTTCTTTCCGTGCTGTGCCTGTACTTCTTGGCCAAGCGAATCACCCCCGCGGGTGAATTTCGTCCCGATAAACCGATGCGCATCAACGCCACACGCATCCTGGGCCTTGCCTGGTTGGCCAGCCTGGGGATGCTGGCCAGCGCCTGGAGACCAGGCGCTTATCTGGCCTTGATCCTGGTATGGTCGCTGCCCCCGATCATGCTGCAGATGGCTTTCGGCGCGGATATCCTCTGGCACAACCGCCGCCTGGTCGCAACTGCCCTGATCTCAATAACGGCTTACCTGGGCCTGGTTGACAGCCTGGCGATTGGCGCCGGGACGTGGACGATAGACCCGCGCCAATCTTTGAACGTATTTCTCTGGGGAGGGCTGCCCATTGAAGAGCTGCTGTTCTTCTTCATGACCAACGCGCTGATCATCTTCGGCGTCTTGTTGAACCTGGCAGCTCAAAGCCGCGTTCGCCTGGCCTCCCTGCGAGATTCGGGGCGTCTGCGAGGCGCAAACAAGCGCCGCGGTGAAAGCATTCTGTGATCAACCATCTCTCAAATGTTCAAATCCAGGTTCTTATCTTTAGCGAAGCCTGTTAAAATTTGGGCAGCGATCATTCCTGCGCCAGAGGAGCCTTCTTATGATTCCCAACCAATTTGACGATACCTGCCTCGCGATCATCCAGAACGGCTTGCCCCCGGTCAATGGGAAGCGCAAGAAAGTGCTGATCGTCGGGGCCGGAATGGCCGGGCTGGTCGCGGCTTACGAGCTGCTGCGCGCCGGCCACGACCCTTTGATCCTCGAAGCGCAACAGCGCGTTGGTGGGCGGGTATATACGCTGCGTGAGCCCTTTGCCGAAGGGCTGTACGCTGAGGCCGGCGCAATGCGCATCCCCCGCACGCACCATCTCACCCTGGCCTACGCCGATCGATTCAATTTGCGTACCTTTCCCTTTACGATGGACAACCCCCAGGCGTATGGGTATTTCAACGGCATGCGCTACCGCATGGCCGATATCTCACGGGATCCCTCTTGCCTGGGGTTCGAGGTGGTCGCCAGGGAGTCTGGAAAGACAGCCGGGCAACTGTGGCAGGAGGCGATCCTTCCCTTTCAGGAGAAGCAGCGCCTGCACGGTGAGGCAGCCTGGCCTGAGATCTATATCGGCTACGACCAATATTCCGTGCGGGAATTTCTCGAAATCTGCTCCTGGTCGGAAGGCGCCATCGAGATGTTCGGGCTGCTGCTGAATCAGGAAGCGATGATGAACTCTTCGTTCCTCGAGCTCCTGAGAGAAGAGCTCGGCGAGTATTATACGAACATGGTCCAGATCGAAGGCGGAATGGACCGCCTGCCTTACGCATTCTTGCCGGCCTTGAAAAACCGCATCCGCTTCGGCGCCAAGGTTGTGGCGATGGACCAATCGCCCTCAGCCGTCACGGTTTACTACCAGAATGAGGCCGGGCGCTTCCAGGTCAGCGGCGATTATGCGATCTTAACCCTGCCCTTTCCGGTGATGCGCCATATTGAGGTGCTGAAATCCTTTTCGCGCCACAAGCAGCGCGCCATTCGCCAGCTTCACTACGATGCCTCCGCGAAAGTGTTCTTCCAATGCAGCCGGCGCTTCTGGGAAGAGGATGAAGGGATTTTCGGCGGCGGCTCGGTAACCGACCTGCCTGTACGAAACATCTATTACCCGGAGCACGGCCGTGAGACCGGTCGTGGAGTAGTGCTCGCCAGTTATACCTGGTCGGAAGACGCCCAGCGCTGGGGCTCGCTCGAGCCGCGTGACCGCATCTCACAGGCGCTTGAAAATGTCGCCTTAATCCACCCGCAGATCAGCGAAACCTTTGAAGCCGGCGCTTCTAAAATGTGGCATGACGACGAATTTGCCGGCGGCGCGTTTGCCTTGTTCGACCCGGGCCAGCAAACCCTGCTCTACCAGGATATCATCGCTCCCGAGGGCCGCTTCCACTTCGCCGGAGAGCACGCCTCATTGGCGCATGCCTGGATCCAGGGGGCGATTGAATCTGGCCTGCGCGCCGCTCTAGAAGTCCACCAGGCGGGGCCATAGCAGGGAAAATGCCTGAAACTGGATTTTTGCGCCTCGAAAATTTGTCCAAGAGTTACCAGGAGGGCGATCGCACCCGAACCGTGCTGCGCGATGCCAGCGCCGAGTTTTCGCGCGGGGAATTCGCCGCTATCCTGGGGAAAAGCGGCAGTGGGAAAAGCACCCTGCTGAATTTAATCAGCGGGATCGACCAGGTTGACGGCGGCGCGATCTGGCTCAACAATGAAAACCTGACCCGCATGGGAGAGCGCCAACGCACCCTGTTCCGCCGCAGGAATATCGGCTTCATCTTTCAGTTTTTCAACCTGATCCCCACTTTGACCGTGTGGGAAAATGTGATCCTGCCTCTGGAGCTGAACGGCGTCAACCATGGCAGCCAGTCCGTCCGGGCTTCTTCTTTGCTCGAGGCGGTCGGCTTATTGGAGCGAGGCGAGACCTTCCCCGACCGCCTCTCCGGCGGGGAACAGCAGCGGGTGGCTATTGCCCGCGCCCTGGTAAACGACCCGCAGTTGGTCCTGGCCGACGAGCCCACCGGCAACCTGGATGAAGAGACGGGAAAACAAGTGTTGGAGCTGCTTGACCGGCTTACCCGCCAGGCCGGGAAGAATATGATCCTGGTCACCCATAACCGCGAAGCGGCCGCCTACGCCGACCGCATTCTATTTCTGCGCGACGGAAAATTATTGAAAGAACGCCAATCCTGATTCGTGAATCATGATAAGATGGGCGCATCCCTTATTAAGTTCTTTCGCAGGAGGAGACCATGCTGACCATCCACCCTATCGACACCGGCGATAAATCCCAGGTTCGCCGGTTCGTGCATATCCCCTTTCGATTGTACAAGGCCCATCCCCAATGGGTGCCGCCGATCATCATCGACGTGGAGACGATGCTCAATAAGACCCGCCATCCCTATTACGAGCACTCGGATGGCGATTTCTTCGTCGCCGCTAGAGATGGCCGGGATGTCGGCAGGATCGCCGTGTTCGAGAACCGCCACTACAACGAATATCACGGCACCAAACAGGCCCATTTTTATTTTTTTGATGCGGAAGATGACCAGGAAGTCGCCAGCGCCTTATTCGAACGCGCTTTCGAATGGGTCCGTGGCCGAGGGCTGGATAGGATCATCGGGCCGAAAGGGCTGGGCGCCCTGGATGGATACGGCTTGCTGGTGGAGGGCTTCGAGCACCGCCAGATGATGACGATGATGAACTACAATTACGCTTATTACCCTAAATTGGTGGAAGCGATCGGCTTTGAAAAAGAGGTGGACTTCGTCTCTTGCTATCTCAATTCGGACATTTTCCATTTGCCAGACCGGATTCACAGCATTGCTGAACGCGTCCAGAACCGGGGCACCCTGCGCGTCCAGCGCTTCCGCAACAAACCTCATTTAGTCTCCTGGGCGGGACGCATCGGCGAAGCCTACAATAAAACCTTTGTCAATAACTGGGAATATTTTCCCTTGACCGACCACGAAATCAAGTTTGTCGTCGACAATATCATGACCATCGCCGACCCGCGCTTGATCAAGATCATTGTTCACGACGATGATGTGGTCGGTTTTCTGTTCGGTTTTCCGGATGTGTCGGCTGCCATCCAACGCTCCAAAGGCCGGCTGCTGCCTTTCGGGATAATCGATCTCATGCTGGAGATGCGACGCACCAAATGGCTGGCGCTGAACGGCGCCGGCGTCCTGCCTGAATTTCAAGGGCGGGGGGGTAACGCGCTGATGTATTCGGAGATGGAGAAAACCATCCGGGAGTTCGATTACAAGCATGCTGACCTGACCCAGGTCGCTGAGACCGCCGTGAACATGCGCAACGACTTGATTAATATCGGCGGAAAACCCTATAAGAACCACCGTGTATACCACCGTGACCTTTAGATCGACTGATTTCCGGCGAAGGAATCTCGGTACCCTGTACCCCGGCCCGGAACACGGGCCGGATTTTTTTGAGGGGCGCAGCCGCGCGGGATGAGGAAAACTTTCTGGAACATCGGCTGGCGCTATTTGCAGCGCCATCCCTGGCAGAGCGTGTTGATGGTTGTTGGCATCACCCTGGGCGTGGCTGTTGTGGTTGCGATCGATCTTGCCAACGCCAGCGCCAACCGCGCCTTTGACCTGAGCGCTGAAACCGTCGCCGGCCGCGCCACACACGAGATCGTCGCCGGGCCGCAAGGATTGGATGAAAGCATTTACACCGGCCTGCGCCGCGCCGGCATCATTGAGGCCGCTGCTCCGGTGATAACCGATTATTTCACTTCGCCCCAGCTTGGGAACCGGCCGTTCCAGCTCTTAGGAGTGGACCCGTTCGCCGAAGCGCCTTTTCGAGATTACCTGGGCCGCTCACCCGGTGCGGTCGACTCAGCCCGGCCTGCCCCGGCGGTCGCCGGCTTGACCGCCTTCCTCACCCAGCCCGGCGCTTTACTCATCTCGCGCGAGGTCGCAAACCGTTACAATCTTCAGCCCTGCCAGGCCATGCCATCCAGTACAGAATCAAGCTGCCGGATCACCCTGGAAATTGGCGGGCGACAGGCGCCGGCCTTCATCGCCGGACTGCTCGATCCGGCCGACAGCTTAAGCCGCCGGGCCCTGGATGGCATCCTCCTGGCAGACATCGCTACCGCCCAGGAGCTGACCGGCCGGCTGGGAAAGATCGACCGGATCGACTTGATCTTGACGGGCGGCCCGGCTGCAGACCTGAGCACGGACCCCACAGCCGTTCAAATTCAGGCGCTGCTGCCTGAAGGCGTCCGTCTGGAACCGGTGGCGGCCCGCAGTGGGGCGCTGGAGCAAATGACGTCTGCATTCCGGGTAAACCTGACAGCTTTGAGCCTGCTAGCGCTCGTCGTGGGTATGTTTCTCATCTACAACACCATGACGTTCTCGGTGGTCCAGCGCCGGCCTTTATTCGGCACGCTGCGCTGCCTGGGCGTCACCCGCCGGGAGGTTTTCGGCCTGGTGATGGGCGAAGCCCTGGTCGTCGGCTTGCTGGGTTCCGGCTTCGGATTGTTGTTAGGGATTTTGATGGGCCAGGGGGCTGTACAGGTGGTCACCCGGACGATCAATGATCTTTTCTTCGTCTTGACTGTGCAGGGTGTGCAAATCCCGGCCGGCAGCCTGGTAAAGGGCAGCCTGGTGGGGGTGCTGGCAACGCTGCTGACAGCCGCACCCCCAGCCTGGGAAGCCGCTTCTGTGGCGCCGCGCCTGGCTCTTTCCCGTTCCGGGTTGGAAAGCAAAGCTCGCCGGGCGATCCTCCTGGCGGCCCTGATCGGCCTGGGGCTGCTGCTGGCTGGCGGCGCGTTGTTGATCCCCTCCCGCTCGCTGACGCTCAGCTTCGTCGGCACCTTCGCCGTAATCATCGGGTTCGCCATGCTAGCTCCGATTGCCACCGGCATATTGATGCGCCTCGCCATCCCGCTCCTGGGGTGCATTTGGGGGGCATTAGGTCGTATGGCGCCGCGCGACGTTGTCAATTCCCTCAGCCGCACCTCCATCGCCGTTGCTGCCTTGATGGTGGCGGTCTCTGTCACGATTGGGGTCAGCCTGATGGTGGGCAGTTTCCGCCATACCGTCGTTACCTGGCTCTCGGAAACGCTGCTGGGAGATATTTACATTTCCGCTCCTGGCCTGACCGCCACCCAGTCCTCGGCGGCTATCGATCCTGCCGTCATTGCGACCGTCCGGCAATGGCCCGGCGTGGACCGCGCCGATGTTTTGCGCTCGGTTGCGGTCGATTCTCCCGCCGGACCGGTGAACGTCGCCGCTACAGACAATCACACCATCGGCCTGGAGCGTCTGTTCGTACGTCTGGACGGTTCGCCGGATACCGTTTGGACACGGTTGCAGCAGGGCGCAGTGCTCGTCTCCGAGCCGCTTGCCAACCGCCTGGGGCTGCCGCGCCAGGGCAGCAGCCTGACCCTGGAGACAGACCAGGGCGAACGGACATTCCCTGTGATCGGCGTTTATTACGACTATGCCTCCACGCAAGGAACCGTGCTGATGGCGCTGCCCCTTTACCGCAGCCTGTGGCAGGACCTGGCGATCACTGCCATTGCCTTACGCCTGTCGCCAGGCAGCGATATCGACCAGACCGTCAGCGCACTCCAGGACAGCCTGGCTTCCTACCAAAACCTGCTCATCCGCGCCAACCGCACGCTGCGCGAGCAGGTGTTGGTGGTGTTCGACCGGACGTTCGCCATTACCGGGGCGCTGCAATTGCTCGCCACTATCGTCGCCTTCATCGGCGTGTTGAGCGCGCTGCTCTCGTTGGAGCTGGAACGCCAGCGCGAGCTGGGCATTTTGCGCGCCATCGGGCTGACCGTTCGCCAGCTTTGGAGCCTGGTCATGTTGGAGACCGGATTGATGGGCGCGGTCGCCGGCTTGCTCTCCATGCCCACCGGGTATGCCCTTGCCCTCATCCTGGTGTATATTATCAACCGGCGCTCTTTCGGCTGGACTCTGCAAATGCAGGTGCAGCCCGCGCCTTTCTTCCTGGCGCTGGCGGTCGCCGTCAGCGCTGCTCTCCTGGCAGGCCTGTACCCTGCCCTGCGAATCGGTAGAATGCTGACTTCCGAGGCGCTGCGCTCTGAATAAAGGTTGGGTATATGCGTAAAAGCCATCTTTTCTTCATCTTTTTGGGTGTTATCGCCCTTCTGGTTTTGATCCCAATCGTTCTTAAACGCGGCAGCAGCGCACAGATCCGCTCCCAATTGGCGAATGCGTCTGCTCAAGTGGATACGAGCGGATTCAGCCGCGCCGAAGGACGAGTCGACATCCGTTTTCCGCAAGACCAGGGCCCACATCCCGATTTCCAAACCGAGTGGTGGTATTACACGGGAAACCTGGACGGACCGGACGGTCGACATTTCGGCTACCAGTTGACTTTCTTCCGGCGCGCCCTGCTGCCTCCGCATCAAAACCCTTCACGAAGCTCGGATTTGGCCGCCAGCCAGGTGTACATGGCCCATTTTGCCCTGAGCGACGTATCGGATAACCATTTCCAGGCGTTCGAGCGCTTGGCGCGCGGCGCCGGGGGGTTATCGGGAGCGCAAGCGTCGCCGTACCAAGTTTGGTTAGAAGATTGGATCGTGCAGCAGGTCGCCGCAAACACCTATCAGCTCCACGCCGCTGAACAGGGGCTGGCGCTCGATCTGACCCTCGTGGACGAAAAAGGGCCGGTCTTGCAAGGCGAGGCTGGCTACAGCCGCAAAGGGCCGCAGCCCGGTCAGGCTTCCTACTATTACAGCCAGACGAGCCTGCAGACGCAGGGCAGCCTGGAAATCCGGGGCGGCAGCTTTGCAGTTGCCGGCCTGAGCTGGATGGACCACGAGTACAGCACCAGCGCCCTGGCGCAGGACCAGGTCGGGTGGGATTGGTTTGCGCTGCAGTTGGACAGCGGCAGCGAGCTGATGGTTTTCCAGCTTCGTAAAGCGGACGGCAGCATCGACCCCTTTTCCAGCGGGACTTTGATCAACGCCGACGGAAGCGCCCGCTCCCTGGATCAGGCGGATTTCGACATCCAGGTCGAAAACACCTGGAAGAGCCCGCACAGCCAGGCCGTTTACCCGGCTCGCTGGCGTCTTAGCGTGCCGATAGCTGGAGTAGATCTCGAAATCGAGCCTTACCTTGCCGACCAGGAGCTGAACCTGTCCTACACCTATTGGGAAGGGGCGGTGAAATTCAGCGGGAAACAAAATGGGAAACCCGTACACGGCAGCGGCTATGTCGAATTGACCGGCTACGCCGGATCCATGGGTGGGAAATTCTAACTGGAGCGCCTATGTCTCAAATCCAGCTCTTCAGCCAGGCGCCTGATTTCACGCTTCAAGATTTGAATGGGAACCAGGTTCGCCTTTCCGATTATCAGGGCAAAAAAAACGTTTTCCTGGTGTTCAATCGCGGCTTTACCTGACCTTACTGCCGTGCGCATATGGCGCAGTTGCGCCGGGATTACCCGCGATTTGTCAAGCGGGACACCGTGATCCTGGTCGTCGGGCCAGAGGGGCCTGAAGGATTCAGGGAATACTGGCAGGAGAATGACCTGCCATTTATCGGCTTGCCCAACCCGACCCATTCGGTTCTAAAAAGCTTTGGCCAGGAAATTAACCTGTTCAAATTTGGGCGCATGCCGGCCCAATTGGTCATCGACAAGCAGGGCATCGTGCGCAGGGTCCATTATGGCAACTCCATGCGCGATATCCCCTCCAATCGAGAAGTTCTGGCCCAAATCGATGAATTAAATGGATCATCACAATAAGCTCAGGAAACTGAGGGATGCGCTGGAATTACCTGTCTTTGAATTCTTAAGACTTGTTCCCAAGTGAAAGTGGAGTATCATTATGAGCAAGCCGGATAGAACAGCGATGGAAGGCAGTTTGCTGTCGATCCGGGTTCTTTCAAAGCGCGATGTCGAAGATTGGGGAAAAGGGACAGGCTATGATCGCATTCGGGCGCGAAGTCTGCGGGAATCTGAAATTTTCCAGCGAACGCGAATACCTGGTGACAAATGGCATCGGGGGGTACGCAGCCGGGACCGTCGCCGGCATGCTGACACGCAGCTACCACGGACTCCTGGTCGCAGCCCTCAAACCGCCTTTAGGCCGTACGCTGCTCCTGGCTAAAGTAGATGAAATCGCAGATTACGACGACCTCAGCTACCCCCTGTTTTGCAATCATTGGGCGTCTGGTGTGATCGAACCGGAGGGCTTCCAATATCTGGAAAGCTTTCGTCTCGAAGGCAGCACGCCCGTGTGGGTTTTCGCCCTGGGGGATGCCTTGCTAGAAAAACGGGTCTGGATGCAACCCGGCGAGAACACCTCATACCTTCAATACCATTACATCCGGCCTGGGCGGATTTTCAATTCTGGCCAAAACAGCCGTCCGATCAACCTGACCTTGAGCCCCCTGGTGAATTTCCGCGATCACCATTCGGTCACCCGCGCCAGCTCGCAATCCGGGCCGCAGGTTGAAGCATTGCAGGACGGTCTGCGCCTGACTCCGTCCAACGGTCTACCCTCTTATACCTTGCGCTTCAAGCCGGGCGGCAAGCCGGTCGCCATAACAGCCAGGAACGAATGGTTTTTGGATTTCTTTCTCAGGGAAGAAGCCGATCGCGGCCTGGAAGCGGTTGACGATCACATTGTCGCCGGGGCATTTCAAATCCGCCTGGAGCCGGGCGACTGCTTTTGCCTGGTAGCCAGCGCCGAGCCGGACCCCGACCTGGACGGCGACCGCGCCTACGAAGAGCGGCTCCGTCACGAAAGCTGTCTTCTTGCTGCCGCCAGCGGCCTTCTCTCAAGAACCCTTGCAGGTGAGTCCGCTCCACATCCGGAGATCGAGCAGTTGGTGCTGGCTGCAGACCAGTTCATCGTTCAGCGCGCCTCGACTCGCGAGCCGCAAGGAAATACAATCATCGCCGGGTATCCCTGGTTTGGTGATTGGGGCCGGGATACGATGATCAGCCTGCCAGGTTTGACCCTGGTCACCGGGCGCCCGGAAGTCGCCCGCAGAATCTTGCGCACCTTTGGCGCATTCGTAGATCAAGGGATGCTGCCGAACCGGTTCCCAGATGCGGGTGAAGCGCCGGAATATAACACAGTCGACGCTACACTCTGGTATTTCGAAGCCATTCGGGCTTACTACGCCGCGACCGGCGACAAAGATCTTTTGCTGGAGCTCTACCCGGTCTTAAGCGATATCATCGATTGGCACCAGCGCGGCACCCGCTACCAGATCCACTGCGACCCTCAGGATGGGTTGTTATATGCCGGCGAACCCGGCGTGCAGCTCACCTGGATGGACGCCAAAGTGGATGGCTGGGTGGTTACGCCGCGCATTGGCAAGCCGGTCGAGATCAACGCCCTGTGGTACAACGCGCTGTGCAATATAGTCGATTTCTCCCACTTGCTGGACCAACCGGATGGAAAATATCTGGACCTGGCCCAGAAAGCTCGCGCGGGATTCGAGCGGTTTTGGAATGAGGCTTTGGACTGCTGCTTCGACGTTCTCGACGGCCCTCAGGGCAGCGATCCATCCTTACGGCCCAATCAAATTTTCGCGGCCGCCCTGGAGAACAGCCCGCTGCCGCCCGCCCGCCAGCGCCTCGTCGTCGATGCTTGCGCCCGTTTTCTGCTCACTTCTCACGGCCTGCGCAGCCTGGCGCCCTATGAGCCTGGCTATATCGGCCATTACAGCGGCAACCGCCGCCAGCGAGACAGCGCCTACCACCATGGGACGGTCTGGGCCTGGCTGATCGGCCCGTTCGTGTGCGCCCACCTGCGCGTCTATGCCGATCCACAAGCCGCGCGTTCCTTTCTCGCTCCCCTGCTCCAGCATCTAAACGATCACGCTCTTGGCAGCATGAGTGAGATTTTCGACGGAGACCCGCCGTTTTCCCCACACGGCTGCTTTGCCCAGGCATGGAGCGTCGCCGAAGTGCTGCGCGCCTGGGATGAGATCCAATCTGGGAGATTAAAATGACAAAATTAAACGAACTTTCCGAGCTGGGCCAGTCGATCTGGCTCGATTATATTCGCCGCTCGTTTGTCCAGGACGGAGGCTTGCAGGGCCTGATCGACCTGGGCTTACGCGGCATGACCTCCAACCCTTCCATATTCGAAAAAGCCATCGCCCACAGTAACGATTACGATGAAGACCTGGAAGACTCGCTCGCCAGGGAAAAAGCGCCGAAGAGATTTACGCCCACCTGACCCTGGACGATATTCGACAGGCGGCCGATCTGCTGCGCCAGGTCTATGACCGGACGGGCGGCGATGATGGCTACGTGAGCCTGGAGGTCAACCCGACCCTGGCCCACGATACGCAAGGCACCATCGCCGAAGCCAAACGGCTTTGGTCCACGGTCGACCGCCCGAACCTGATGGTCAAGATCCCGGCGACCAAGGCCGGCCTGCCGGCGATCACCGAGGCTACCGCGGCCGGGATCAACGTCAACGTCACCCTGATCTTCTCCCTGGAGCGCTACGGCGAGGTTATGGCAGCTTACATTGCCGGCCTGGAGCTGCGCCTGGGAAAGGGGCTGCCCATAGACCCTATCGCCTCGGTGGCGTCCTTTTTCGTCTCACGGGTCGACACCAAGGTAGACAAGCTCCTGGATGAGATCATCCGGCGGGAGGGCAAGCATGCCCGGCTGGCGGTTTCTCTGCTCGGCCAGGCAGCAGTAGCCAACGCAAAAATTGCTTACAGCCAATTCGAGACCGTTTTCGGGAGCAGCTCGCATCCAAATTCAGGCAGCTTCGCGGCGCTGCGGGCTAAAGGAGGCCGTTTGCAAAGACCTTTGTGGGCTTCGACCAGCACCAAGAACCCTGCTTATTCGGATATTAAATACGTCCAGGAGCTGATCGGCCCGCATACGGTCAACACACTGCCGCAAGAAACCCTGGAATTTTTCCTGGACCATGGCGAAGTTCGCCAGACCATTAAGGAGGACCTCGACCAGGCTCATTTTGTGTTCGAATCGCTCGAAGACATAGGCGTATCCATGGTGAAGGTCACCCAGGAGCTGGAAGATGAAGGGGTGGCTGCTTTCAGCAAATCCTTTGAATCGCTGATGAGCGCCATTGAAACCAAGCGCAAGAGCGCCAGCCCTGCCGCCGGGATGGACCGTCAGCCGCTGGAAAATGATCTGCTACAGTTCAATCTGCCCGATGATGACACAACTTTTCAGGACGCCATGCAGGCCCTGGCGGGCGAAAAAATCCTGGCGCGTATCTGGCAGCAAGACCACACGGTCTGGAAGCCAGACCCAACTGAAATCAGCAACCGCCTTGGGTGGCTGGATGTCTTCGAGCGCATCCGGCCTGACCTGCCTCGCATCGCCTCGCTGGCAGCCGGACTTAAATCTGAAGGCTATACGCATGCCTTGCTGCTGGGCATGGGAGGTTCCAGCCTGGCCCCCGACCTCTTCAGCCGCACATATGGGAACAGGCCGGGATCGTTGGACCTGGCAGTCCTGGACAGCACGACCCCGGGAGCGGTGCTGGCCCAACAGGAACGCCTGGACCCCGCTCGCACCGTGTTCATCGTCTCGACCAAATCCGGCACAACCGAGGAAACCCTTTCCTTCTTCAAGTATTTTTACAACTGGGTGTCCGCCAGCCTGGGAGAATCGCGCGCCGGCGAGCATTTCATCGCCATCACCGATCCAGGCAGCAACCTGACCCGCATCGCGGCGCGCTATCATTTTCGCGATACCTTCCTGAACGATCCAAATATCGGCGGGCGCTATTCGGCGCTTTCTTTCTTTGGCCTTGTGCCGGCGGCGCTGTGCGGCGTCGATATTGCCCGGCTCATCGAACAAGCAGGCGCAATGAAGAAAGCCTGCGGGGCGGATATTCCGCCGGCTGAAAACCCGGCTGCCCGCCTGGGTGCGCTGTTGGGGGTCTCTGCAATGGCTGGTCGGGATAAGGCAACCTTCATCCTTTCCCCACAAATTGCCAGCTTTGGCGATTGGGTGGAACAGCTTATCGCCGAAAGCACCGGCAAAGAGGGCAAGGGCATCTTGCCTGTAGCTGGCGAGCCGCTGGCAGCCCCGAATGCTTACGGCCACGACCGAATTTTCATCTACGTTCAATTGGCAGAGGATTTTCGGACCAGGCAGGCGTTCGCAACCTGGAAGAAAGCGGATTTACGGTCGTTCGAATTCAAATCCAGGATATTTATGATCTGGGCGGGCAGTTCTTCTTGTGGGAGCTGGCGACAGCCGTTGCAGGCCACGAGCTGGGCATTAACCCATTCGACCAGCCAAATGTCGAATCGGCCAAAAAACGAGCTCGGGAAATGGTCGCCGCCTATAAACAGGCGGGCAAGCTGCCTGAAGAGCAGCCGCTGCTGAGCCAGGACGGCGTCGCGGTTTTTGTTAGCGAATCCGAAGCGGAAGAATGGGACGCCCAGGCGGTCTCGCTGCAACAAGCATTACCCGCTTTCCTTTCCCAGGCCAGGGCAGGGGATTATATTACCTTGCAAGCCTTTATCGAGCCAGGCGAAGAAACCGGCAGAGCGCTCCATGATCTACGCCTGCGCCTGCGGGATCGCTATCTGTTGGCGACCACAGCCGGCTACGGGCCGCGCTTCCTCCATTCCACCGGACAACTGCACAAAGGGGATGCGGGGGACGGGCTTTTTATTCAATTCACAGAAGCAGCCCAGCGGGATGTCCCCATCCCGGACGAGGCTGGCGCAGACGCATCTTCAGTCAGCTTCGGCGTCTTGGTCCTGGCCCAGGCCATGGGCGACCGCCAGGCGCTTGTGGATGCGGGCCGGCGCGTCATTCACTTTCATTTCAGCCGGGGCACCGCCAAGGGGATCAGCCTCCTGGCAAGCTCAATCCAGTAAAGGGTATCCCCTTATTTAATCTGGCGCGACGAAAAATAGAACCAGACGCCCAAGAGCAGCCAGATTAACAGCACGAACGCCAGCGGCGTATAACGCGCCATGCCACTGCTGGAGCTGCTTCCATCCGTTTCACTCGAGCGCTCCGGCGCTTGCAAGGCTTGAACGGTCGCTGGAACCGGCGTGTCCGGAAAGAGCAGGGTGATCGTTGGGAAAGGGATCAGCGTTACCGTCGCGCTGAGCGGCTGAGAAGGTTCAACGGTTGTCTCGGCGGGCGTCGTCAAGGCGTAGTTGCGGATAAAGTCGTCAGGGCGCTGGTTGCCGGTAAAGTCGTGATGACCGCACCGGAACGGGTTGCCGTCGGAGTCGGGGTAGACGTCCTGGGCGGAGTCGCAGTTCCCGGGCCAGGGTAAGGGTTAAATCTTGTCGCGGTTGCTGCCGGACCGGGGTAAGGGATTGCGGATGTCGCAGTCGGCGTGGGTGTATTTGCGCCAGTAGGGGTGGGCGTTTGTGTTTCGCCGCCCTCGCTTGTCGAGGTCGGTGTATTGGTAATGGTGGGGCTTGGGGTAGGGTTTCCGGCGGCCTGGCCCGGGGTGGCTGAGGCCAGCCCGTAAGTCTCCTCGCTCAAGTCGTCTTGGATCTCTAAAAGCTTATAATAATAGGTCGTGCCGTTGGTGAGTTCTGTATCCGTAAAGGTATAGGTGGCGCCGGTGGTGCTGTTTCCTTCAGATTCGATCAGCTCGCTGACGTAATCGTATTCACCGCCTTCCTCCAGACTGCTGAGGACGACAAAACCCAGGGTTTCATTTTCGGAGGAAGTCTCCCATTCGATTAATACAGCGCGATCCATCGGCGTCGCATCGAAGCTTACCAGGACGATGGATGCTCTCGCTGGCTCAGCAACCAGGGAGACCAGTAACGCGAACAGCAGGCTGCGCAGCGCAACCCCCAGCAGCCTGTCTCCATATGCGGCGTCTTTTTGCCAGTTGCTTCACCTGTACCACCTTCCGCAATAATTCTACCCGAATATGATATAATCCCGCCATCAGCCTGCCGAGGGAGATTGTGGGAATGCAAAACAACCTGTAGAACCATTAGAGCGTTTAGGGCTACCCCCTGTTTTTTACTTATTTTGCGAATGCCGGACCTGGCAAATTACCCGGGAACGGCGCACAGATCCATGGAACCAGGAGCGTTTGCCCCTGGTTTTTGTTTCTACAGGAGTTCTATCGATGCTCACCGCCCATAATCTTTCAAAATCTTACGGAATCCAAACCATACTGACCAACATTAGCTTCAATATTTCCCCCGGCGACCGGGTTGGCTTGATCGGCCCAAACGGCTGCGGGAAGACGACTTTAATGCGCATTCTGGCCGGTAAAGAAAAACCGGACCAGGGAACGGTGGTTTTTGCCCCCCAATCGCTGCGTGTCGCCTATTTAGGCCAGGGTTTCGAGTTAGACCCGGCCAGCCGCTTCGATGCCATTATTCAGGCCGCCTCGGGCGACCCGCAGAATCTTACCAGGCGGGTAGCGAGCCTGGCTTCCGCCCTGGCGGACTCCCCGCAAAATAAAGATTTACAAGAAGCCTACGACGCCGCTCTCCAGGCATTTCAGAGTCTCGATCAAAAGGGCCTCGGGCGCGTAAGCGCTATTTTACAGGCTTTTGATTTGGAAAAAATCCCGGCCGATCTCCCTGTAGGCTCGCTGAGCGGCGGGCAAAAAACCCGCCTGGCGCTCGCCCTGGTCTTGATCGAGGATCCACAGCTTCTCCTTCTCGATGAGCCAACCAACCACCTGGACATCCAGATGCTCGAATGGCTGGAAGCTTGGCTTTCCGGGTTTCCAGGCGCGGCCTTGATCGTCTCTCACGACCGCACCTTTTTGGACCATACATCCAACCGGATCCTTGACCTGGATCCAGAAACCCATTCCATTCTGGAGTACCGCGGTAATTACAGTGATTACCTCGAACAGTATCTGCAGCGTAAAGAAAAACAAGCGGCAGCTTTTAGAGACCAGGTGGATGAGATCCGCAGGATGAAGCAAGACATCAACCGGGTGAAGCAGCAGGCTTCCTGGGTGGAACAAACGACCACTTCGCGCCAGCCCGGTGTGCGCCGTATCGCCAAAAAAGTAGCCAAGAAGGCGAAATCCCGCGAGAAAAAGCTGGAACGTTTCATGGAATCGGACGAGATCCTGGAGAAACCCAAGGCCGGCTGGCAGATGAAACTGGCATTCGGACAGGATTCACACCTTGGGCAGGACGTGCTGACCCTCGAAAACCTGACCATCGGCTTCCCCGGATCTGCGCCGCTGTTGGAGGGTGTGTCTTTAAATGCAAACGCTGGCAGGAGGATCGCTCTGACCGGGCCGAATGGCTGCGGGAAGACCACACTCTTACGCACCATCGCCGGGCTTTTCCAGCCGTTAGCCGGCCGCGTCCGCCTGGGAGCCAGCGTCCACCTGGGGTATATGGCCCAAGAACAGGAGCTTCTGGACCCACGCATCAGCGCGGTTGAAACCATCCAGAGCTACGGCCCGCTCAACGAAACGGATGCACGCGCATTTTTACATTTCTTCCTGTTCAGCGGGGATGATGCGGTCCGGCCGTCCGCTGCCTTGAGTTTCGGCGAGCGCGCCCGGTTAGCGCTGGCTTGCCTGGTGGTCCAAGGCTGTAACTTCCTGCTTCTGGATGAGCCCATAAACCACCTGGATATCCCCTCACGGACCCGTTTTGAACAGGCGTTGACCCCCTTTGAAGGGACTATCCTGGCAGTTGTTCACGACCGCTATTTCATCGAGCGCTTTGCGACAGACCTATGGGTGGTCGAAGATCGAAAGATCCACCAGGTTATTTTATCTGCCTGAGTGGTTCCCTTTTGCGAATCAACTGGCCTGCCACGGCCCTACAAAAGCCCGGCCTGTCTGGCTCAATTCCTGCACCACTCTATAAAAGCGCTGTTGAGGCGCAATCCAGGCCGGCAGCGTGATTCGTACAATCATGAAAGGCTGCCTCAACCTTTGGGGTTGCGTATTAAAAATCGGCTAATCACAGGTAAAATTGTATTAAATCGTTATTACCCGGTTTCGCAAACCTCGCCGAGTGACCCTGAACAGAACGGCTTAAAGTGGTTATCATTAAACAGGATATGAATCTTCCAACTTTACCTATTTCCGGAAAGATTATCCTGGTCGTAGATGACAATATCGAAATGCGAGAAGTCATCGTGCGTGCGTTGGAGATCGAAGGCTACACAGTTGTTCAGGCCGCTAACGGAAAAGTCGCCCTCGAGATTTTACAGCGCATCTCTGTGGAGCTGATCCTGTCGGACATCAACATGCCGGAGATGGACGGGCTTGAGCTCTACCGGGCGATTCGCAACAACCCCAACTGGGTGGCCATTCCCTTCATTTTTTTGACCGCCAATACCTCCCACTCGGAGATCCAGACCGCTCGCGAGCTGGGCGTCGAAGACTACCTGATCAAACCAATCGATCACGACGAGCTGGTCAAGATTGTCAATGCCCGCCTGCTGCGCTCGGCCGAGCTGCAAATTGCCTTTATCAACCAGGCCTACCTGGAAACGGTAAAGGTGCTGGCGAACACCATCGAAAGCCGCGACCCTTACACCCACGGGCACGTCGAACGTGTGGCGACCTACGCCCGATGGCTGGCTAACGCCTTGTCCTGGCCCGCCGAGAACTTGCGCATGCTGGAATTCGGCTCGCGCCTGCATGATATCGGCAAGATCACCGTCCCAGATCATATCCTGAATAAACCGGGACAACTGACCGCCGAAGAGTGGTCATTGATGAAACACCACACCGAAGCAGGGGCGAAAATATTGCTCGGCATCAGCCACTTGCAGATCATCACCCCTTACGTCCTTCACCACCACGAACGTTGGGACGGCAGCGGTTATCCGCACGGCCTAAAGGGCCGCGAGATTCCCCTGGAAGGCCGCCTCCTGGCGATCGCAGATGTTTACGACGCGCTCACCAGCGCCCGTCCCTACCACCCGGCGCGCTCGCACCAGGACGTCATCCGTTATCTTCAACTGCGCTCCGGCGCCCATTTTGACCCCGACCTGACCGCTATTTTTCTCCAGGTGTTGGAAAAGAAAGCTAAATCACGCCGGAATGGTGACAATAAATGAAACGAACCATCCGCCCGGTTATCCTGGCAGCCAACTTCTTTCTGATCTTTCTGACCTTTATCAATCACAAGTCTGTTCTTCAACCTGACCTGGCTCCGCCGCCCCCCAACCAGCCCGACCGGTTATCCCAGGCGGGAGAAGCAATTCGGGAGAAGATCAACAGCCTGGCAGAAAACGTCCCCGCCTACTTGCTTTATTTCACACGCCTGGACAACCTGTCATTGTCAAATGATGGGGCCTGGGCGACGGCTCAACTGGTGCCGGTAGATAGGAGCACGAACCAGGTCGTGCCGGCAGAACCGGGGTTGGCTGTGGCGCTCCTTGAAGGCGTCTCCTGGCAGGCGTTCCTGCCTGCGGACCCGGGCTGGGCTCAGGCGGTAAAAGCAGCGCCGGAGAGCCTGATTTCGGCGCAGGCCAAGGCGTACTGGCTGGAGCTTGACCTGCAGCAAGGCGAAAGCCCTTCAGGAGCGCCTTACGGCGGTTATCTGCTCCCCTGGGCCGGCGGCGCCAGCCTCTTTATGACACAAAGTGTTCACCATGACGCTTATACACCCAGCGGCAGCGCCCACTATGCCTTCGACTTCGCCGCGCCGTGGGATCCGGGGACCAGCGCCAGCCCGATGTTCAACATCTATGCCGCCAAAGCCGGCACGGTCAAAATGTTCTACGACGGCTGGGAAAACGGCCATTATAATGATAAGAACCCCAACGAGGTCAATTACCTAGTCCTGGAAGACACGACCACCAGCCCGATCACTTACCAGCTTTACCTGCACCTGGCGCAAGACAGCATCTCTCCGAAGTTGAAGCAGGTTGGGGCGCCTGCACAGCAGGGGGAATTCCTGGCCCAGGCCGACGACACCGGCGTCAGCTCCGGAAACCACCTGCATTTCCAGGTGCATACCAGCCCGACCTCTTACTACAGCACCTCGGTCGACATCACATTCGATGACGTAGCCATTAACGGCGGGCGGCCGCGCAACAGCCAGGACCTGCCTTACTGCCGGGCAAACGATGTCTGCAACCAGACCAGCGACCGCTATATCTCGGGGAACACGATCAAAGGCGACGTAACTCCGCCAACCGGCGATATTCTCCAGCCGGCGGAGAGCGGCGCATCCATCAGCACGTCGAAATTATTACTGCAGGGCTGGGCTGCCGATGAAAGCGGCTTGAAAAACGCCCAATTCATCGCCAATTACAGCGGTGCCTGGCATAATGTCGGAGACCCATTCACCAGCAGCAACTTCTCGATGGAGTGGGACCTGTGCGCCGACAATATACCCGATGGCCCTGTCAGCCTGGCCTTGCGGCTGAGAGATAATTCCGGAAACCTGACTCTGGACCTGCCCGGGCTGCGCCACCTGGTTAAAAACCACCTGTGCGCGCCGCCCCCACCGGCCTGCTTGCCCAACGCAAACCAGGCGGCGCTGTTTGCCGGCAGCAGTTTCCAGGGCGCATGCGTCTTGTTCGGCAGCGGTGCTTATTCTACGCCCGCGGATTTCGGTCTGGTTGGCCAGGGAAACGCCGCTTCTATCTTGGTGGGCGCCAACGTGCAGGCGACGCTGTTCATGAAGGACGATTTGACCGGCCGCGGCGAGACATTCCGCGCCGATGACAGCAACCTGCAGGATAACCGCATTGGGGCGGACACCGCTTCGTCTGTTTGGGTACAGGCTCGCACCGCCGAACCGGCTGTCCCGTCGCCAATCTGGCCCAAGGATGGCGCTTCATTCAACACTGACGATTCGCTCAGTCTGGCCTGGGAGGACGCCGGCGCCAGCGACCAATTCCGGGCGCGTCTGCTGGTCAGCGGGCAGACGATTACCAGCTCCTGGCGGAAGGAACCCTTCTGGCACCTGGGCTCACTGGCAGCCGGCGCTTACACCTGGCAGGTGCAGTCCGCTAATGGCAGCAGCCAAAGCACCTGGAGCAACCCTCAGAACCTGCTTATCTCAACCCCACCGCCCCCGGCTGCGCCGCTGCCCCTGACTGCCCCTTATTCCGATAACATGGAGAGCGGCTATAACAACTGGACGTCTGGCAGGTTCTGGGACCAGACCAACCTGCAAAATCATACCCCCGGCGGCAAGGCCAGTTGGATGTACGACACCAACAGCGCCCAGGGTTACGACACCGGCGAGCCAAACAGCGGCGATTTGACTTCGCCTGCGGTTCTCATCCCGAATACTGGCTATTTTTTGCGCTTTTGGTATCGCTATCAAACCGAGGGGTCCGGCGTTTATTGGGACCAACGCTGGCTGCAAATTTCGGCTGACGGCGAACCCTTCACCAACACCTTGCAGCTCAGCGACGATCCTGCCAACAACTGGCTGCAAAGCCCGGCGATCGACCTGTCTGCATACAACGGTAAAACCATCCGGGGGCGCTTCCATTTCGAAACCATGGACGCCGAGCTGAACAACTTCCAGGGTTGGTTTATCGACGATTTCGATATTTCTCGAACCGCGCCGCCCGCCAGTGGCGACTCGAACGATACCCCGGCTCAGGCGACGCCGCTCAACTACGGCAGCAGCACCACCGCGCTGATTTGCCCGGCAGGAGACAAAGATTATTACCGCTTTACAGGCAAGGCAGGCGATCAGGTCGGCGTCTCTGTTGAAGCGACCTCCGCCTCCGATCCACTGGACCCGATTATTTTCGTATTCGACAGTGACCAATCCTCCGTACTGGCGGAAAATGACGATCTCGTCCCATACAAAATCACGGATTCCTTCACCAGTCTCCAGCTCCCACACGACGGCGTTTACACCATCCTGGTGCGCGCCTGGAATCATCCCTCCAGAGGCGATGAAAACGCCACTTATACTTTGCGGCTGCTCAGTGAAAAACAGGCGCCAACCGCCGCCCTCGCTTTCCCGCCCTCAGGGATTTTCCTGCCGAACAACCCGTTCACTATATCGGTAAGCGCCTCCGACGCTTCCAGTGGGATCAGCCATGTGGCGTTTTCACTGCACTCCGGCAACTGGCTGTCTTCCGATTGGACACAGCTCGGGGAGGATTGGAATGGCAGCGACGGCTGGCAGTTCCCCTTCGACCCGGCCCAGCTTACGGAACAGAGAGATGTTGCCATCTTCGCCAGCGTCTTCGATAAAGCCGGGAATGCCAGCGGGGCGGAGGCCTGGGGCCTGGCAATCGACCGGACGCCGCCCGTTACCGCGATCCAGTCCATGAGCGCCACGCAGCAAAGCACCGCCATCCGGGTGCAATGGTCCGGGGAGGATAATGGTTCGGGCGTCGATTATTTCGAGCTCCAGAGCCAGATCGATAGCGGTTCCTGGAAAAACCAGGCGGGGGACATCCCTGCAAAAGACCGGCAAGCCTGGGTGGTCGCAGAAGCAGGCCACCAGTACGGTTTCCGAATGAGAGCGGTTGACCGCCTGGGGAATGTGGAGAGCTACCCGCAATCTGCCGAAGCGGTCACAACCATCCCTGCCAACGTTTGCAGCGCTCCAGATGCATGGGAAAACGATAACCAACCGGCAGATGCGAACAACGCCTCGCCTTCGGGAATCCCCCAAACCCATAACTACTGCAACCCGCAGGCAGGGACGAATGGGCTGCAGGATGAGGACTGGTTGAAAATAAGCGCAACGGCCGGACAGGTCATCTGGGTCGACGCGATCCCGCAGGCCGGCGCGGCAGCCAGCGTGCTAACGTTGTACGATTTGAATCTGATCACACCCACCCTGCTCGCGGAAACCATTCCGGCTGACATCGGGGCGGCAACTCAGCTCAAATGGCGCGCTGAGCAAGATGGCGATACCTATCTGAGCCTGCATTCTGCGGATGAGCGTGTAGCCGGCGACGGCGTGATTTACAAAGTTTGGGTGCGAATTGGCCAGTTGTTGTACCTGCCCCTGGTCCACAACGCGCCTTAAGTGAGGGTCAAATAACCGCTATGACCCTTCCTCAACAGCGAATATCGAAACAACGATACATCCGGATCGCGCAAAGGCTTCTCGGGTTCGTCCTGGCGATCCTCATAACTTTCACGATGACAGGTTTAATGTTCCTGGCCCGCGGCCGGCTGAACACTTCAATGGTTGCCCTGCTTTACTTTTTACCCATTCTCGTCAGTACAGCTTTGTGGGGGCTTTGGCCGGGGGTGCTTTCGGCGTTCGCCGCTTTTTTGGCCTACAATTACTTCTTTCTACAACCGTACTACACTTTCATCGTCCACGAAACCCAGGATATCATTGCCCTGCTCATCTTCCTGGTCATCGCAGTTTTTATCAGCCAGCTAGTCGGACGGGCGCGCTCCAACCTGGCGGCTGCCGTTGCCCGAGAAAGCGAGACAACCCGCCTGTACGAGCTCAGCCTGGACCTGGCCGGCGTAAACAGCCTGGAGGAAATCGCTGCGATCATCGCCCGAAAAACGGCTGAAACGGTGCATTCAGCTCATCTTGAAATCAGCATTCCGTCGATCGTTGACGAGACCTTGTTTCGGGTGAAGATACCCGAAAACTCCAACGTTACAAGGAAACCGGATGTGATCATCGCATTAGAAACCGTGCGCGCTTTTTTCGGCGAGATCCGCCTTTGGTTAAACGGTACGGCGCTGGCAACGGGTGATGAGCGGCTACTGCAAGCTTTCGCAGCCCAGGGAGCCCTGGCGCTCGAAAGAACGGCCCTGGCGCAAGCTGAAACACGGGCTGAAGTCCTGGAAGAGAGCGACCGTTTGAAATCGTCCCTGCTTTCATCCGTTTCCCATGAATTCCGCACTCCCATCGCAACGATCAAGGCTGCCACCACCAGCTTATTGAGCGATGAAATCCCCTGGGAAGCGCTGGCGCGCAAAGACCTGTTAACTGCCGTCGATGAAGAAATTGATTATTTGAATTACCTGGTCGGAAACCTGTTGGATATGTCCCGCATCGAGGCTGGCGCGCTCAATCCGAACCGCCAGTGGAACGTTCTATCAGAAATCCTGGAGAGTGTCCTCAACCGCATGCACCGAAATTTGAGCAATTACAAATTGGACATCCAGGTTCCGGACGATCTTCCACTCGTCCCGGTCGATTATTCGCAAATGGAACAGGTTTTTACCAATCTTTTACACAATAGCGCCAAATATGCGCCTGAAAACTCCCTCATTCAAGTCTCAGCCTGGGTGCCCAAGGCAGATACTCTGATGGTAAGGATACAAAATGAGGGGCCTCAGGTCATCCCGGAACACCTTGACAGGATCTTTGAGAAGTTCTACCGGGTGACCGAACCGGAGAAGGTCAGTGGGACTGGACTGGGGCTTTCGATTTGCAAGGGCATCATCGAAGCGCATGGCGGGCGCATTTGGGCAGAGAATATTCCAGGCGGGTTAGCCTTCATCTTTACCCTGCCGCTTTCCCTGGATGGAAACCCACCTCCGCAAATAGAGACAGAAAGCGAATGACGAGCATTGCTCATATCCTGGTAATCGATGACGAACCCCAAATTTTGCGCGCTTTACGCACCATCCTGACCGCCCACCGTTACAAGGTAAGCATCGCTCAAAATGGAGAAGAAGGCCTGGCCCTGGCTGCGGCTGAGCTCCCGGACGTCATCATCCTGGACTTGGGTCTGCCGGATATGGACGGAATCCAGGTTTGCGAGCAGCTCCGCCAGTGGACACAGATTCCGATCATCATCTTATCCGTGCGCAGCGAAGAAGCCTCTAAAGTCAAGGCGCTGGATGCGGGGGCTGACGATTACCTGATGAAGCCGTTTGGAACGGAGGAATTGCTGGCGCGAATCCGCGTGGCGCTGCGCCACCTGGCAAAGAACAAAGGCGGGCAGGAAACTGTGGTTGTCTCTGGCAATCTGGTCATCGATCTGGCCCGCCATATCGTCACCCGTGCTGGCAAAGAAGTGAATTTGACTGCCACCGAATTTAACCTGCTGGCCTATCTGGCCGGACACGCCGACCGGGTCCTGACCCACCAGAACCTGCTTGTCAATGTATGGGGGGAGGAATATCGAGACAATGTAGAGTACCTGCGGGTTTTTATGAGCCAGTTGCGTAAAAAGCTGGAAGCTAATCCGAAACACCCGCTTTTATTGTTGAGTGAGCCTGGCGTTGGCTACCGGTTTGTGACCTTGGATTAAGACAACTCCCCACAAACCGGAACTTCTCCCTGCAAGGATTCCCAAAATATTCTATGGATGCCGCCCTATTGGGCGGTTTTTTTATTTTTTCTTTACGATTTTCAAATTTTTCTTTATTGGGGCCTTATTTCCTCTTGTTATATTCAGCGTAAGAGACACCTTGCATATTGAAAGGAAACGGCATGAAATCAGCAGCCTTACATACCACTGTATTTCATCTTGGCTCCTCCGGCAGCCTGGCCAACCATTCTGACCCATCGGTGGACATCCAGGGCTTCTTTTCAGGTCTTCCAGGGCTTGCAGGAGCCGCCCTAAAGGGGGACGTCCTCATTATCCCTGATCGCATTACGATGACGCCTATCCGGCGACTGGTAGTCCTCATCCCTGAGGGAGAGATCGACGAAAACACCCTTGCCCGCCGAATCTGGCAGTTAGGAGCCGGCTCCAGCCTCGATATTTTGTTTCTGGCGCAAGCGCCTTACGATCACCAGGAGGTTTACCAACGTCGCCGGCTGGCAAGCCTGGCTTACATGACTTCGGATAGAGAGATCCAGGTCCAGGTAAAGGTAAGCCGCGAGCAAAGCTGGTCGAGAACACTTGAAGAAACACAGCTTCCTGGGGATCTGCTGATTTGCCTGGAAAACCACCAAACTCCAAACCACGTCATTTGGCGGAGACCGCTGGGTAAATTCCTTTCGGAAACAGCCTCCGTACCTGTGTACTTGCTGGCTGGCCTGAAGATCGGTTTAGGGCCCTACCAACGCCAGCGGTTCAACGAAATACTGGCCTGGACGTCCTGCCTCATATTGCTAGGGGCATTCTCTGGTCTCCAGATCGAAATCGTTCGTTCGACAGCAGAAACGACCTCAACCTTGCTCTTATGCCTGTCTGTCCTTGCCGAGGTATTTCTGCTTTACAAAATCAATGAATGGATTGGATAACTTCCAATGAACACAGAACCAAAAACGCCCTCACAACCACAACAGATCTCAGGACTGGAATGGGAAAACCCAGCCAACAGTTTGGCCCAGGAATTTGACCACTGGGATCTGCTGATGCGAGCACAGCCGGCGCTCATTCAGCGCTTCCTGGAAACTGAAGCCCACAAGCTGGCCAATGCACTGATCCAGCCGCCATCGCAAACACATTTTGCCCTGCCGGACATGGTGGTCACGATGCCAAACAGCGAATATGGGGAGACCCCTGTGCCATCCGAGCAGCGTGAACAACTCGTAGGCGGACTGATGGACAGGCTGATGCGCACCGGGCTGAATATCGCCTTGCGACAGCGCCTGGATGAGCTGGAAGCCGCTTCGAACGAGGCGCTGGCAACTTCAGCCAGTCTTCTCCGCTACGCCACCGCAAGCGCTCTGGTGCATGATCTGCTCCCAACCGGCCGCTCGGTATATTACCAAATAGCCGAGGGGGACGAAATCCCCACCTTGCCTGTCGTCGGAGATCAAACGGTCAGGTCGGCCATCACGGCTGCGACCGATGCCATTGTCGAGGAAAATGATGGAAGCCAGGAAGAAGGCCGCGGAGAACTGCTGGTCCCCTATGTGGAGGCAGCCCGGCGGTTCTTCTTGCCCCAGTGGGTGGCTTTTGATGATGAAGACCGCTTGTTGGTGAACTCGACGACCGAAGCCGAGGCGCATCTGGCTTCGATGCAGCGCTTTGTGCGAATTTTACATACGGCGGTTGGGCTGGCCCCTTACATGGTTGCGGATGAGACCTACCAGCAAAAGCGATACGGCATGCTTGGGCAGCTCATCAACCAGGGGCGGGCTCTGGCCCGCTACCTGACCCGCGAAATCATCACCACAATCCAGCGCCGGGCGGCGGCCAATGACCTCAACCGGGGGTTGAGCCTCAGCCTGCCTTATTTTAATGACCAAACCCTGGAAATGAATTCACACAATTTCGACGTGATACCAGCCGGACGGATCATGTTCATCCCTGGCTTTGTCGTTCTTGCCGCTCGAAGAGAACAGGCCAAAGTGGCTCAAGATACAAGACTGAACCACTCCACACGCAAACATTTGCTAAGCGAAATCCAGATGTTGGATACCGCTTTTGAATAAGCTGGTTTCATAAAATCACGAATAAACACAGGAATTAACCATGTTGTTCTCAATCCTACTGATCCTCCTGATCCTATATTCAGTTTATCGAATTGCGCCGCGCGAGAGAGAGGAGGACGCGCATATACATGGCGTTGGGCAGATTGGTCTGCTGGCAGCGGTGGCTCTATTTGGCGTAGATTACTTCACCTCGTATTACTATGCTACAGGTGAATTAATGAGCGCCTTGCATCCCTACGGATTGCAAAAATATGCTTACATCGCCGTTATTGTCATTGCTTTTGCCAACTTTGTATTTGGCGCGCTGTATATGTTTTCATTGGGACCCTTTAATGAAGGCGGCGGTTCCTATACCGCCTCTATGCGTTACCTATGGCCTACGATCAGCCTGATCGTAGCCGTCACTCTCATCCAGGACTATGTGCTTACGATCGTAGTCTCAGCGCTTTCTGGTGGAGACCAATTACTCTCCATTCTGGGTCTATACGGGTCAAGCTGGGTTTACCACTTCATCATCGGAGCATCCCTGGCGGCTGCCACCTGGTATCTTACCATCCGCGGCCGGGGTAAATCGGCGAAAGTCGTATTTACCCTGATCGGCACTTTTTTACTACTTACGCTTACGATGGGAATCGGTCTTTTGATCGCCCATTTCAATGGCGTGCCGCCAGTACCTGCGACGGAGATTCCCAAAGCCGCTTCGCTCGGGCAGGCCATATTGCACATGTTGACCGCATCCATGAAGGGCATGGTTGCCCTCACCGGCTTGGAAGCGGTATCTAACGGCATCCAATTTATGAAGGATGAGGACGCCGGGATCGTAAAATGGGGCAGGAGTCATCTTCCCCGCTTAAAGAGAATATGGGATTTCTACAGCGGCAAGTCCGGCATCGGGCGCTTCGTGCAGACTTCTTTCCTGTTTTACGGCGGTTTGACTACCCTCTTCCTGACTTTCTTCTCCATTCGCTTCGACGTATTTGACGGCACTTTAGGCCGCACGCTGGTGGGTAACCTGGCTTTCATTGGTTTCAATGAGATCCCAGGGGGTATCCTGCTATTTTGGGCTTACCAGATCCTGGCAGTGCTCATGCTTGCGGCTGCTTCCATGACGGCTTTACAGGACGCTCAGGCGACTGAGTGGCGCGATGTGGCGATCGGGGAGATCCCGGAAATCATCGTCTACCGGGATCCGCGCGGCACGTTCACTCGCTCAGTGACGATCTCGTTTGGCCTGGCTGTTTTGATTATGTTTCTTGTGCGCGGGCAGACTACAGTTGCCGTGCCCTTCTATGGGGTAGGGGTCTTCATGCCGATCACCGCGATGGGTCTGGCTGTACGCCAGCATGTGCTCAAGAATTATACGGGACGCGCCCGCCGCTGGGGAGCAGCCTGCGCTACCTTCGCAGCCGGCCTATCCATTTCTGTGTTTCTAGGCCAACTGATCGGAAAGTGGAATGAAGGCGGCTGGGTAGCGCTGGTTTCCTTCAGCTTGTTGACGCTTGCCGCTCATGCCATGCTGATTTCGCCGGTTGGTTATCGTGAACCGAAACAGATCCACCGCATCGTTCGAGAGAAAGCCAAAGTACAGGGAGCCATGGCTTCAATCGTCGAGTGGCAATCGTTACGGATGCAGGAGTATCGTTATTCACTTGTCACGCGGATCACGATTCTTACTGCCCGGTTCTTCGAGTTGTTCGGTGTCCGCAGGCCGGTCCGCTTTGAACCAGCCCCGGCTCCCGCTGGAAATTATGATCACGCGTTGCATATAGATCATCCAGAAGCGCCATCATTTCTGGAACAATATCTGGATACTCAAATGAGGGAACCACGTTTGGGAGGCAAACCCAAGGAAACCGCACCAGGCGAGGATTGAGCCATTCAGCGGACGGCTGCTCTTAGCAGAATCGTGGAACCCAAATGTCGGCCAGGCCGGTTTATTCATTACGTTCCGTTGAAGTCTATGAGGCTTTAGCTACCTCGCCGGAAGGTCTGTCAGCCGGCGAGGCAGCCGCGCGTCTGCAGCAATACGGCAATAACGTTCTGGTGCAGGAAAACGAAGTCCCGGCCTGGCGCAGGTTATTGGGCCATTTACTTCACCCCTTCACCGCTATGTTGTGGATCGCAGGTGGGATTTCCTTCGTCGCCCAGGAACCAGCCCTGGGAATTGTCATCTGGCTGGTGGTTCTCATGAACGCCGGCTTTTCATTCTGGCGCGAACATCGCACCGAGCAGGCCATGCAAGCCCTGCGCCGGCTGCTGCCAGCTTATTCTCACCTGATCCGAGATGGGTGTGAGATTAACCTGCCCGCAGATGAGGTTGCGCTGGGGGATGTGCTTGTTCTGGCTGAAGGAGATAATATCCCGGCCGACGCTAGAGTGGTCGAGGCGTTCGGTCTGCGCACCAACAACACTGTGCTGACCGGCGAAGCCGTACCCTCCCGTAAAACAGCCGACGCCTCGCTGAGTGAAGGCATCAGTGAAGTCGAGCGGCCAAACCTGGTGTTCGCGGGCACCTCGGTTGCCTCTGGAACGGGCAAGGCGCTCGTTTTTTCCACCGGAATGAGCACCCAATTTGGCCGGATCGCTCATCTGACACAGGCGGTTAAAGAAGAACCCAGCCCATTCCAGGTCGAGCTTGAGCACATCACGCGCATTATCGCCATTATCGCCCTGGTGACTGGCATCATCGTATTCGCCAGCAGCGGTTACGAAGATTGGCTCGAGAGTCGCCAGGCCTTCCTGCTGGCGTTAGGGATGATCGTGGCGGTCATCCCCGAGGGCCTGCCTGCTATGCTCACCTTGACTCTGGCAATCGCCGGACAGCGCCTGGCCCAACGGGGCGTGCTCGTTAAGAAACTATCCGCCATCGAAACGCTGGGAACGGTCTCCATGATTTGCACGGATAAGAGCGGGACCCTGACTCAAAACCAGATGACTGTACGGGAAATCTGGCTGGATAGGCAGCGCCTGCGTGTCAGCGGCAGCGGCTATGAACCCAAGGGAGAAATCCGCTTAGAAGGGTCCGTCTGCCCGGCCCGGCGCGATTTGGATTTGCTGCTCAGCGCGGCAGCCCTATGTAATAATTCGCGCTTGAGCCCGCCCAACCCAACTCACAGGCGTTGGAGCGCTCTTGGGGACCAGACGGATGCGGCTTTGCGGGTGGCTGCCTTGAAAGGCCACATCGACGAAACCGAGCTAACCCAGGCTTTGCCTCGCATTCACGAGCTGCCTTTCGACGCGCACAGGAAGCGCATGAGCACCATCCACCGTTTTCAGCGCGGCCATGGGTTGGAGTGGTTTGTAGAATTGATCCAGGCGAACTCCCGCATGGCCATTAACCGGAACGAGGTGGCTTTTGTAAAAGGCGCGCCGCGTGAAATGCTCCAGATCTGCAGCAAGATCCTGAGCGGCCAACAGATCCGCCCACTGGATGAAGCCCGCTGCCAGGCAATCGAGGCGGCCATCGATCTCTATGCCAGGCGCGGCTTGCGAGTACTGGCGCTGGGCTTTCGGCCTTTGCCGCAGCGTACAGGCGCTTTCACCCCCCAGTGGGTTGAGCGTGATTTAACCTTCCTGGGGTTGATGGCCATGCTCGACCCGCCGCGGCCGGAAGTGGCCGAAGCGGTGCAAACCTTGCGAAGCGCCGGAATCCGTATCGTGATGATCACCGGGGATTACGGGTTGACGGCCGAATCGTTAGGCAGGCGCATTGGTTTGATCAGCTCAGAAAATGCTTGGATCGTCACAGGCGCGGAGCTCGACGAGCTCGACGAGGCGGGCCTGGCGGCCCTGTTGGACCAGGAAGTTGTCTTTGCCCGCATGGCCCCGGAACACAAGCTGCGCCTGGTGTCAGCGTTCCAGGCGCACGGTGAAGTGGTGGCCGTAACTGGTGATGGCGTGAACGATGCCCCCGCTTTACGCAAAGCTGATATCGGCGTAGCCATGGGCATGACAGGCACCGACGTAGCCAAAGAAGCCGCAGATATCGTTTTGGTCAACGACAATTTTGCCACCATTACCAGCGCCATCGAAGAGGGTCGCGCCATTTACGATAACCTGCGCAAATTCATGACCTATATTTTTGCCAGCAACGTGCCGGAACTCTCTCCATTCATCCTGACTTCCCTGTTCAAGATCCCGTTGGCCTTGAGCGTTCAGCAAATCCTGGCCATCGACCTGGGCACGGATGTTTTGCCCGGGTTGGCCCTTGGATCGGAAAAACCCGAGCCGGATATCATGCAGCGGCGCCCACGCCGGCGCAATCAGCCGCTGCTCGAACGCGGCCTTCTGGCAAGAGCTTTCTTATGGCTAGGAGTGATCGAGACAGTCCTGGCCTATACCGGTTTCTTTTTGGTTTATGGATTGGCCGGGCAAGGGCCGCTGGCCGGGCTCCTGGCTTCAAGTGGATTGAACCAGCTCTTCGGTTTGCAATTCGTAGCAAACATGCCTTCTAGCATGGTCAGCCTGCTGGCGGTTACGGCCTTCCATGCCGGAGTAGTCCTGGCTCAGGTTGGAAATGCTTTTGCCTGCCGCTCAGAAGTCCTGCGCGGCCGCTACCTGGGTTGGTTCAGCAATCGTTTCTTGATTATTGGCGTAATCGTGGAGATCGCCTTGATCTTTCTGTTGATTTACGTTCCACCGCTTGCCGCAGCTTTCAATCACGCCTCCCTGCCAGGCGTTCTCTGGCTTTGGTTGCTGATGTATCCCTTGAGCTTATATAGCGTGGAATGGATCCGGAAACAGATTGTAAACAAACTTTTATGGAAACGGAATTCCAGAATTCATGCTTAGGAATTAATCTCGGTTTGCGGAGCGTGGAGGCAAGATGAACGTCATCGTAATGGGATGCGGACGGTTAGGTGAACAGCTCATTTCGCTCCTGGTGGCTGAGGGCCACCAGGTCACGGTCGTCGATCACGATGCGCGGGCATTAGCCAGGCTGGGCCCGGATTTTAAAGGGCGCAGGGTTGTTGGCGTGGGCTTCGACAACGACGTGCTGGTGGAGGCAGGCATCGCAAGGGCCGACGCCTTCGCAGCTACAAGTTCTTCGGATAATGTCAACATCGTGGCTGCCAGGATCGCGCGCAACGTCTTCCAGGTGCCGCGGGTGGTGGCGCGCCTGTACGACCCGCACCGTGCTGAAATTTACCAGCGGCTTGGCTTACAGACAATATCCTCGACCACCTGGGGAGCCGAGCGCATTCGCGAGCTGCTGACGCACTCCGACCTGGACCCAATTCTGAGCTTTGGGAATGGTGAAGTTTGCGTGCTTTCAATCGAAACGCCCTATCACCTGGCCGGAAAGATGATGAAACACCTGATGATCCCGGGAGAAATTCAGGTGATTTCAGTTACCCGGCAGGGACATGCCTTTATCCCTCTGGGAGGCACCGAATTTCGCAACGGTGACATCCTGCACATCGCCATACTGGCTTCAGCGCTGGATCGATTAAATGATTTCCTTGGCTTGGGCGAAGGAGGTTCATAATGAACGTGATTATCGTGGGCGGCGGTAAGACCGGCGCTCACCTCACCCGAAAATTGCTGGACGAGGGTCATGCGGTGCGGTTGATCGAGATCCGGGTGGAGGTCGCCGAACGGCTCAAACAAGAATCGCTCGAAAAGGCGCTCATCCTGGGCGATGGAAGTTCTCCTGTGATCTTGGAAGCGGCCGGGGTCAGGCAGGCCCAGGTGCTGGCGGCGGTCACCGGAGAAGATGAGGCTAACCTGGTCGTTACAACCCTGGCTCGCTTCGAATTCAATATTCCGCGCACCATTGCCAGGGTAAATAACCCCAAGAACGCCTGGCTGTTCACCGCAAATATGGGCGTAGATGTCAGCCTGAACCAGACGGATATCTTAGCCGGGTTGGTTGCTGAAGAGATGTCTATGGGCGACATGATGACCTTGCTCAAGCTGCGCAGGGGTGAATATTCCCTGGTCGAAGAAAAACTGCCTCCAGGATCGAAAATATTGGAGGTGCCGCTCAGGGAGCTGGAGATTCCGGAGACATGTGTAATTGCTGCAGTGATCCGTAAAGGAAAGGTGATCACGCCGCGCGGCGACTTGCTGTTCGAAGTCGGAGATGAGGTGCTGGCGGTGGTGGACAACCAATCCAAAGAGGCTTTGAAGGGCCTCTTCGCCCGGGAGTGAGCCATCACCCTCATCAGCAAAAAATGTCTACAAAAGCAGGAGGCCTGAGATGGGCAAGAGATTCAATTTCCGCCTTTGGGGCTTGATCCTTTTAGGCGCTGGTATTTATCAAATCATTGCGGCGGGAATTGCAACATTTTTTTGGGTGATCGCCGGCGAATGGCGCGATCTGATCCTTCAGATCATGGTGATTGCTTTCTGGATCACCTTACCGGTAACCTATTTCATTTGGCAGCGCCTGTCCACCAGAATCAATGGATAACAGCGCCATCACAAATCAGAGCGCAGGCGGTAACCAACCCCGGCTTCTGTTAATATATAGCGAGGCCTGACAGGGTCGGGTTCTATTTTACGGCGAAGATTGCTGATATTGACGCGCAGGAGATGAAAATCCTCCCCGTACGGTTGTCCCCACACTTGTTGCAGCAACTGGCGGTGAGTCAACACTTTTCCGATGTTCTGCGCCATCAATCGCAGGATATCATACTCAATTGGGGTCAGCCCGACTTCTACATCCGCGAAAATCACCTTTCTGAGAGACAAATCAATTTTTAGCTGGCCTACCTCGACGATGGGTTCGTTTTCAGGTCGGGTGGATCGCCGGATCGCGGACCGGATACGCGCCATTAATTCTCCTGTCCCAAATGGCTTGGTCAGGTAATCATCTGCTCCTGCATCTAAGGCGGCGATCTTGTCGCCCTCCTGCTCGCGCACAGACAGGATGATGATGGGAATTTGCGACCATTCACGTATTCTGCGAGTGATTTCTACCCCATCAATATCCGCTAATCCCAAATCTAGAATGATAAGGTCAGGTCGTTCCAAAGCCGCAGCCCGCAAAGCCTCTTCACCGTTCGGCGCTTCGAAAACCACGCATCCCTGGGCGTTGAGAGCCGCGCGTAGATAGCGGCGGATGGCCCGCTCGTCATCGACTACCAAAACTCGTAAACCGAGGTTGGTCACTGCTTTACCGCCGTCGTCTCTGCGATAGGCAAGGTGAAAGAAATAATAGTCCCCCCATCATGGCGGTTTTCGGCCCAGATGCGGCCTCCGTGCGCTTCGACAATACCTTTGCAAATCGAGAGGCCCAACCCTGTTCCGCTGATGCCCTGGGCTGCTCCACGTTGCACCCGATAAAACTTTTCAAAAATATGCTCCAGATCGTCTGGTGGGATACCCATGCCTCTGTCATTGACTTGAACCTGTATTTCCCCGTCCATAGGTCGAACCAGTATTTCAATCGGTTTGTCGGCAGGGGAGTACTTTAAGGAATTGTCGATCAGGTTTACCAACACCTGCACAATCAGCACAAAATCCATAGGGACCAAGGGTGTGTTCTCGGGCACGATCACCGATATCTGGCGACCGGCCGCTCGACGATCAAGATTTTCAAGCGCCGTCCCAATGGCATCCTGGATATCCCCTGGTTGCTGGACGACCTGCAATGCCCCGGCTTCCAGGCGAGTCATGTTCAAAAGATTACCAACCAGGCGGTTCATCCGATCGGCCTCTTCCAATGCGGTTTCGATCAGGCTCCGGCGGATATCTTCGTCCATCCCTGGCCCATCCTCAGCCAGGCTGCTAAGAGCGCCGGTGACCGAAACCAGCGGTGTTCGCAGGTCATGGGAGATAGAATTCAATAAGGCGGCCTGCAGCCGTTCGGTCGCCTGTAAAAGCTGTGCATACTGGGCCTGTTCGGCAAGCCGGGCACGCTCGATGGCGAGGGCAGCCTGGCTTGCAAAAGTCTCCAGCAAACGGCGCTGGTCTGTTGTCAAATAGTCGTCTTGGTTTTTTGGCTTGACTCCCAGCACCCCCACAACTCCATTCGATGTTTTCAAGGGGATATAGCGAGCATCGGAGGCGGTCAAGGTATCTGTCCCCCTGCCAGCGGGTTGCCCGTGCCGAAAAGACCAGACTGCAACAGCCAACTCATTTTCGTCCAACGCAAAATTTGGGTTTGGGGTATACGATTTCAGCCTTTCATTCTCGTCTCTTTCCGGTAAGAAAATCACAATCTCTCGCCCAAAAGTTTGGCCGATGTTCACGGTAACAGAGCGGACGATCTCCTCCAAGCCTTCGGCAATCGATAGGTCCCGGCTGAGTGCGTAAAGGGTAGCTGTTTCCGTCTCTCGGCGGTGGGCGACCTCCGCCCGGTCGCGCACACGTGCAGTGAGCTCGCTGATCACCAGACCCACACCGAACAAGCCGATAAAAGTCAGAAGATATTCCGTATCGGAAACTACGAAGGTGAAGAAGGGCGGCACAAAGAAAAAATCGAACATCAGAACGCTTAAAAATGAAACCAGGATGGATGGCCCGCGCCCTAGAAAGGCAGCAGTCGTCACTACCGCCAGGAGAAAAACCATGACCAGGTTAGTAGGGGAGATAAACGGCCGGATCAGAGCGCTAATCCCAGCAGCAACCAGTACAAGCAGGATCCCTAAAGCGTATCGCTGCCATTGCCGGGCTGGCCTGGGTGAGGTTTCCTTGCGAGATTTTCTTGGCTCAGCTTCGCCGCTGATGATATAGACATCGATGTCCCCACTGGAGCGGACTAGCCGATCCACCACCGACCCCTTGATCATTTCCCGCCAGCGAGGCTGCAAGGACTTCCCGACGATGACCTTGGTTACATTATGTTCGCTGGCATACCTCAAGACCGTGTCCGGGACAGAATTGCCAGAAAGGGTTAAAGAACGCCCTCCCAACTCTTCAGCCAGCAGCAGGGTCCTCGTGATTTGGGCGCGCTGCTCCTGAGACAAACGGGCATGTTTAGGCGTCTCGACGTAGGCGGCCAACCAATCCGCATTCAATTCGCCAGCCAGGCGGCGGGTTGAGCGAACCAGGCGCTCGGAGAACTGATGTGGGCTAATACAAACCATCAAACGCTCGGCTGCCGGCCACGGGCCCGGGATGGCTCTGGCCTGCATATAATCCCGCATTTGGTCATCCACCCGCTCGGCGGCCCGTCGCATGGAAAGCTCACGCAGCGCGGTCAAATTGCCTTTGCGAAAAAATCTGCGGATCGCTTGTGCAGCCTGCTCGGGAATGTAGACCTTTCCCTCCTGCAAGCGCTTGAGCAGCTCATCAGGCGGTAAGTCGATCAGCTCAATCTCGCTCGCTTCGTCAATGACGTGATCGGGGATCGTTTCACGCACCGTAACGCCAGTAATTTGAGCGATCACATCATTCAGGCTTTCAAGATGTTGGATGTTCAGGGTGGTGTAAACATCAATCCCGTTAGCTAAAATCTCCTCGACATCTTGATATCTTTTCAAGTGCCGGGAACCAGGATCATTAGTATGCGCCAGCTCGTCTACCAGAACAAGCTGCGGCCTTCGGGCGATTACGGCATCCGTATCTAATTCCGTCATTGTAATGCCCCGGTAGGAGAGCATTTTGCGCGGCAGGACTTCTACCCCAACAACCATCGCCTCCGTCTCGGATCGCCCATGGGTCTCAATGTAACCCACCACAACGTCAACACCCTCCTGCATCCGTTGATGGGCTGCCTCCAGCATAGCGAAAGTCTTTCCAACCCCAGCGGCGTAGCCCAGGAAAATCTTGAGCTTGGCATGCTGTTTTTGCTGTGTTTCTCGCTGAATACGAGCGAGAAGCAGGTCAGGGTCAGGCCGGATTTCATCTCCAGACATGCTTGTATCCCGGTTCAGTCCTATTTTGATGAATCTCTGGAGATTGCGGCGCAGCCGCAACTCTCCATCATAATGCGTGGTGCGCCACGCGCGCCCGACACTTATCTGATTGCCTCGAGTTTCCTGCATCCTTAATTTTAACCCATTCGTCACTTTGGGATAGCGCAGGCTTTATTTTCTTTTGCTTAAAGATATCCCCTTACGGGTCAATTTTGGGACAAGAAAACTGGCAAAGAGGTAAAGAAAAGGTCAATAATTTTCGAGGCAATGTGGGGGCCGTTTCAGCCGCCTCAAAAATGGTATACTTCGCTAGGCTTCTATGAAGTTGATCATCCAAATTCCCTGTTATAACGAGGCGCTAACCCTTCCCCACACTGTAAAGGCGCTGCCCAGGCGGTTGGATGGCGTGGACACGATCGAATTTTTAATCGTGGACGACGGCAGCCGCGATAACACCGTCGATGTGGCGAAGGAGCTCGGCGTTCATCATATGGTCCACTTGCAGCAGCATCTCGGCCTGGCGGCAGGTTTTTCCCTGGGCCTGGACGCTTGCCTCAGGTTGGGCGCTGATATCATCGTCAACACCGACGCCGATAACCAATACAACGCAGAGGACATCCAGCGGCTGGTCGATCCAATCCTGGAGGGCAAGGCTCACATCGTGGTTGGGGATCGCGGGATCGCCAATCTCGAGACCTTCTCGCCGGTCAAACGCTGGCTGCAGCGGCTGGGCAGTTGGGTGATCGCACGGGCTGCCGGCCTGCAAACCCCGGACGCCACCAGCGGCTTTCGTGCGCTCAGCCGGGAAGCTGCATTGCAAACCCTGGTTTTAAGCGATTATTCTTATACCCTGGAGACATTAATCCAGGCTGGAGCCCGTCACATGGCCGTCGCGTACGTCCCGGTACGCACCAACCCGCAAACCCGTCCCTCGCGCCTGATGCGCAATATCCCGCATTACCTGGCCAATTCTGGCACGACCATCTTGCGCGCCTACAGCATGTACCGGCCCCTGCGGGTCTTCTTATCGATCAGCGCCCTGATGATCCTGGGCGGCCTCATTCTGGGTATCCGTTTCTTGTATTTTTATTTCAACCAGCAGGGCGAGGGGCACATTCAATCCGTCATCCTGGCAGCCGTCCTTTTCATCGTTGGTTTCCAGGTGCTTTTAATCGGCCTGCTGGCCGATCTGATCGGTTTCAACCGCAAGATCCTCGAAGAAACCCTGTACCGTTTGAGGCGCCTGGAATATGGGGATGCGCAGTCTCGACCCGTCCCCGGTCCCGGCAGCGCTTCCGAGAAAGAAGCAGCGGGCGAGGCGCAGTACCCATCCAAATCCAGGTCTGGCGGCGAAAGCTGATTTCATGTCAAATAATGCTGGCCTAAGAGGGTTCTTCGCGCGGTTCGCCATCCTGGCGCTGCTGGCGGCAACCGGATGCTCGGCAATCACTCGCTATGACCAGCCGCTGCGAGACGGGTTTATCGCTTTAGAGGGCGATCATACCGCCGGCCAGACCTTCGTCGCCCGTTACCGCGGCTTGCAGGGGGTGATGGTTTATCTGGCTCCGCAGGCGCCCGGGACCGGCAGCCTGGTGCTTCACCTGCGCCCTGGCCCGCAAAAGGCGCCAGACCTGCTCAGCGCCAGTCTGCCCGAGGAAGAAATCCAGGCGCCCGGGTTTTACCGCTTTCAATTTCCCCCCTTGAAAGCATCCAACCAACAGGATTATTATTTCTACCTTGAAAATCAGGGGGATGGAAGTTTCCAGGTTGGCGCCGCCCCAGGGAACAGCTACATCAGTGGGTCAAGTTACCAGGATGGGAAAGCCCAGGACAGCCAGTTGAGTTTCCGCCTGGCTTACGACCCGCTCCAAATGGCAATTGGCCTGGGGAAAGAATTTCTCACCTGGTTATTATGGCTGCTCGCCGGGCTGGTTCTGTTTGTCCTGCCAGGATGGGCGGTTTGTAGTTTGCTACTATCCGGCTGGTCCGGGATGCATTGGGCGGAAAGGTTCGGTCTGGCAGGCGGCCTTAGCCTGGCGATCTACCCGATCCTGCTTTTGTGGACGGGACTTTTGGGCATGCATTTGGGTCTCCTGTACGCCTGGCTGCCGCCGGTCGCCGGGCTGCTCCTGCTGGCCTGGCGGCAGATCGCTGCCCGGCGAAATCGGATTGTCCCAACCGGCGCCCCGCTCCCTGCTCCCAGCCAGGTCCGCCGGTCCTGGCTGCCTGACTTCGCCTTTCTGGTCATTTCCGGCCTGATTTTTGCCACACGCTTTTGGGCAATCCGCAACCTGGATGCGCCCATGTGGGGGGATTCATACCAGCATGCGCTCATCACCCAGTTAATTCTGGATCACGGCGGGTTGTTCAATTCCTGGGCGCCTTACGCCGATCTGCAGACCTTTACTTATCACTTCGGTTTTCACACGCTGGCGGCCGTTTTCGCCTGGGTGACCCATCTGACGGCCAGCCAGGCGACCCTGTGGACCGGCCAGATCATCAACGCATTTGCGGTCATCTTTCTTTACCCGTTAGCGCTGCGACTCCACCCCAGCCGCTGGGCCGGGGTCGCGGCTGTGCTAGTTGCCGGACTGATTGCGCCGATGCCAATGGTTTATGTCAATTGGGGCCGTTACACCCAGCTCACCGGGCAGGCGATCCTGCCGGCCGCGGTTTGGCTGACCTGGGTCTTCCTGGAATCGAAAAAAAGCCGCACGGACTGGGGCATGGCGGCATTGTTGTGGATCGTCCTGGCAGGGTTGGCCCTGGCTCATTACCGCATTCTGATCTTTTATGTGATCTTCTTGTTTGTTTTCTTCCTTTTGTACCTGAGGCGAGACAACAGGTGGGTCCTTGTGCAGCGAGGCTTATTGGCGGGATTGGGCGGCGGTTTGATCTTTTTACCCTGGTTCATCCACGTGTTTTCAGGGACTATTTTGAAGCTTTTTGCCAGGCAGGTCACCACCAGCGCGGCGCAGTCGGCGGGTTATTTCCAACAAACCAACATCATCGGCGACCTCTTTATCTTCCTGCCGCCCCTGCTATGGCTGCTTCTCCCGCTCGCGGCGGGATGGGGGCTGTGGCGGCGGAATCGAGGCATTGCCTTGGTCAGCTTGTGGTGGCTTCTACTCTTTTTCGCCGCCAATCCGAACTGGTTTAACCTGCCCGGAACCGGGACGATTGGAAACTTTGCAGTTTTCATCGCCGTCTACATCCCCGCCGGAGTTGTCCTGGGCGCTGCATCCGGCTGGTTTATTGAGGCGCTGCAGCCTGCGGAGTCACCCGCTGTTTCCGCAGCCGGACTGGGGCGCTGGCTGCCCGCACTGGCGGCCTGCATCGCCATCGCCATTGGCGTGTGGGGCGCCCGGGAACGCCTTGGAGACGTTCAGATCGCGCAGTCCGCACTGGTCACCCGCCCCGACCTGCGGGCGGCTGGCTGGATCCGCGAAAACACACCTGAAAAGGCGCGCTTCCTGGTGAATACATTCTTCGCCTTTGGGGACACTCGCGTGGTTGGTTCGGACGCCGGTTGGTGGCTGCCGCTGCTGGCCAACCGCAGCACGACTTTACCGCCGATCAATTATGGGTTCGAACAGGAGCCGTTCCCGAATTATCGTGATTGGGTCGAAGCCCTGCCGGCCGAAATTCAGGCGAAAGGCGCGGACAATCCAGAAATATTGGCAATGCTCAAGGATCGCGGCATAGCTTACGTGTACATAGGACAGCAACATGGCAGCGTAAATAACGCTGCAGCAGAGATTTTGCAGCCAGATACACTGGCAGCCAGCCCGGCATATAGCCTGGTGTACCACCAGGACCGGGTTTGGATCTTTAAAGTCAACGGAGTGGACTAGGGGTTTCCGGCTATGGAAATGCCAGCCAAACCCCACTGGGCCGGATATACGCTAGTTTTTCCCGCTCTCCTGGCTTTATTCCTGGCTGCCCGGATTCTGCTCCAGGTCTGGCTTTATCGCGTTGGTTTCATTTCACTGACCGCCGATGAATTTTCTCGCACCGTTATCGCAGCCCGCTGGGCGGAAAGTCCTTACCTGTTCTGGAGCGGCGTCTGGCTTCCAATTCAAACCTATATTTATGGAATCGGTCTTCGCCTGGCGTACGATCTCGTTGCAACCCCGCGCATACTGACCATCGTTTTTGGGCTGGCCTCGATTGTTTTAATGTTTCTGGTGAGCCTGGAATTGATGGAAAATGCCGCCATCGCCCTGGTCAGCGCGATCCTGCTGGGGATCAACCCGCTGCATATCTGGCTGAGCTCGACCCCGTTAACAGAGATCCTGCACACAGCGCTCATCCTGGCCTGCGTTTGGGGCTTCCTGCGCTTCTGGCGCACACAGGCCCTGGGTTATCTGTGCCTTTCATCGGCCCTGTTGGCGCTGGCAAACGGCGTCCGCTTCGAAGCCTGGATGGTCTCGCTGATCTTCAGCGTCACCCTGGGATTCTGGTGGCTCAAGCGCCTTCCTAGCCGGCAGGCGCAAGCGCCTCGGGCCTGGCATTTACTGGCGGCAGCGAGCCTGCCCTGGTTTTTTCCACTGGCCTGGATGGTGGGCAGCTACCGGGCCAGTGGAAACCCGCTCGATTTCATGGCTGCTATCCGCAGTTATAAGCTGACTTTTTATGGGGCCACGCATTCTTATAGGAATTACCTCAGCGCCCTGCTAAGAATCGACCCCTTCGCGACGGTTTTGTTTCCCTTGGGCGCAATTGCTGCGTTATGGCGCAGCAATTCCCGCCGCAGCGGGTGGTATGCAGCCCTGGTGGTCCTGCCTGCGGCGATTTTTATCGGCCTGCACGGCGGGCAGACTGAGCCGCCTGGCAACTATGTGCGTTATATGGCGCCTTTTCTCTTTCTTTTTTACCCCTTCATCGCCTGGCTGCTGGTCAAAGCGGCTGGCCGGCTGCCAGCTCGAGCCGCCTGGCAGATCGCCGGGCTGGCGCTCAGCCTGGTCATCATCGCCTTCTTTCAGATTCGGACCGCCTTTCATTTCGTCGACGACCCTGCCGCCAGTGGATTGGCAGTTGGGAGCTACTTGAAAGACCTGCGCCTTACGCAACCCGCCTCTGAAAATCTACCGGCTTTGATCGAAGTGTCCTACTGGCAATACCTGGCGATCCAGGTGGGGGCGAACGATGTGGATAGCATCCTTTTCGACCGGAAGATGGGAGCGCAGTACCGCCAGGCGCCCTCGGAAATCGACGCCAACCCGCAAGCGCTGAAAGACTGCATTGCCCATTTTCAGATCGCTTACATTATCGTAAAATCCGCCTCATTAACCTCATTCTTGCAGGATCGCCTGGGCTTGTCTCCTGGACAGAAAGTCAACGGTTATACGTTTTACGCGGTGCCGCAAGGACTGCGCCTCGACTCTTCCGAATCCGAGCGGTCTTGCCCATTAGATTTCAGCGCCAGCCGGTGAACACCAGGTCTAGTATGTTCCCTTCAACACCCGTGACCGAAAACCCTGCCTGCCCGGCGCAGGCTGACGAGCCGTAAAGTGAAAATCGCCCTGATCGGACCTGTCTATCCATACCGGGGGGGCATTGCCCACTATACTGCCATGCTGGCGGGCGCCCTGGCAGAGCGCCAGCACCCGACCCTGGTGATCTCTTTCCGGCGCCAATATCCCTCCTGGCTGTACCCGGGCACCAGCGACAAAGACCCCAGCTCCCAGCCCCTGCAGGTTCCAGCGGAATACCTGCTCGACCCGCTCTACCCGTGGACCTGGCTGCAAGCCGCCCGGCGCATTGCCCGCTACCGGCCAGACCGGGTCGCCATCCAATGGTGGACAACTTTTTGGGGTTTACCCTTTGCATTCTTGAGCAGTTACCTGGGCAGGCGCGGTTTTCCTACGACTTACATGATCCACAACGTGCTGCCCCACGAACAGCGACCATGGGATACCTGGCTGGCGCGGCTGGCCCTCCGGCAAGCCCAATCGTTCATCGTTCAAACCCCTCAGGAGGAGCAGCGCCTGAAAGCGCTCATCCCGCAGGCGGTTTACCAGCTCTGCCCGCTGCCGGTTTACTCGGAGCTATCCAGGCGCAGGCTGTCCAAGGACCAGGCGCGCCGGGCGCTCAAACTGGCGCAAGATCGCCCGGTGCTGCTGTTTTTCGGCATTGTGCGGCCCTATAAAGGACTGAGCGTGCTGCTGCAAGCCCTGTCGAAGCTAGGCGAGGCCGGCTATAAACCGCTCTTACTTGTTGCCGGTGAATTTTGGCAAGATAAAGCTGCCTACCAGGAACAGATCGAGCGCCTGGATTTGGATTCTCAGGTGCGCATCGATGACCGCTACATCCCGGATGAAGAAATGGCCCTGGTCTTCTCGGCGGCGGACGCTCTCGTTGCCCCGTATATAGCCGGCACACAAAGCGCGGCCGCCAGCCTGGGCCTGGGGTTCGGCCTGCCGCTCATCGTCACAGATAAAGTGGCCGCGGGGATCGCAGAACCATACCGCAGCGCTTTACGCGTGGTTCCTGCGGAGGATGTTGCCGCGTTGGCAGCAGCCATGCAGGATTTCCTCGAACATCCGGGCGGCGAGCCTGCTCCCAGCAGCGGCGGGGAAGACGGCTGGCAGCGCCTGATCCAGGCCTTGCAGTCGTTCCAACAGGCCAGCCGCAATTCCGGGGATCCTTGAGCGGATGAAGATCCTTTTCTTGCTGACTCAGGATCTCCAAAGCCCGGCGGGGGTCGGTCGATACCTGCCCCTGGCGCAGAGCCTGGTTCGCCGTGGCCACCAGGTGCGCATCGCCGCCTTGCACAGCGATTTCGCTACCCAGCAGAATACACAATTCGAAGCGGAAGGCGTGGCCGTTCACTATGTTGGCCAGATGCACGTGCTCAAGCGCGGCGACCAGAAAACCTATTTCCCGGCGTACAAACTCCTGGGGGTCACCGCCCGAGCGACGATCGCACTGAGCCGGGAAGCGCTGGCAGTCCCGGCGGACATAATCCACGTCGGCAAGCCCCAGCCGATGAACGGCATAGCTGGACTCGTGGCGAAAACCTTACAGGGAAAGCGTATGTTCCTGGACTGCGACGACCTGGAAGCGGCGAACAACCGCTTCTCCGGCTCCTGGCAAAAACGGACCGTGACCTTTTTTGAAACTCTCCTGCCGCGCCGCGCCGATCATATCACCACGCACACAACCGTTCTGCGAGACCGTTTGATCGCTATGGGAGTTCCTGAGGGTCGTATCACCTACGTCCCGCATGGCGTGGATGCCAGTCGTTTCGCTCCGCCGGCTCCTGGGGCCGTGGAGGCCTTGCGCGGACGACTGGGATTGTCCGGAAAGAAGGTCATCGTTTTCGTCGGCAGCATGAGCCTCGGCAGCCATGCGGTGGATCTACTGGTGGAAGCTTTCGGCCAGGTCTACGCGAAATTGCCCGAATCCCGCCTGCTCCTGGTAGGCGGTGGTGAAGATTACGAGCGCATCCGGCGCCAAATCCAGGCCTGTGGTTTACAAGACTTCGCCAACTTACACGGGCGCGTTCCCCCCGACCAGGCACAGCTCTATTACCGGTTGGGGGATGTGTCCGTGGACCCGGTCCCGGACAACGAATCCGGGAGGGCCAGTCTATCCTTGAAAATTTTCGAAAGCTGGGCTTGCGGCGCACCCCTGGTCACGACAGATGTGGGCGACCGCAGGAAAGTGCTCGGCGAGCCCCCGGCCGGGCTGCTGGCGCGGCCGGGGGATCCCCAGGCCCTTGCCGGTGCAATCTTGCAAGTTTTGAACGAACCCGAGATTGCAACAAGCTTACGCCAGCGCGGCCTGGCCCAGGCCAAACATTATTCCTGGGACAACCTGGCGGAGCGGGTAGAAACCGCCTACCGCCAATCCTTAGCCGGCAGTCCCGAGATTGGATAAGCTTTGGATCGATAATCTTGGGATGTTACAGGTCCGAGGTCCAGCGGTCTTTTCCTAATAAAAAAGCCATGCCCTTGCTGATTTTTTCCGCCAAAGGCCGGCGGCTGGTGGAAAAGGCGAGCGCATAGCGCAGTTTATCGCCCAGATCGCCTCTGCCGGCCTGGATAGCCGACCGGACCTGTTCCGGTTCCAGCCTGGCAGGCAGTTTCGGCAGGCCTTCTCCTATCCCGGATTTATCGATGGGGTAATTCAATAGAGCCAGCAATGGGGAGGCCATTTTGGCAACCTGGCGCTTTTGGGCCGCCGTCAACACTTCCACCCACTGGCCGGCCTGTCCCTTGCGTACGTGCTGCGGGCTCTTTTTTTTCATGGAGGAGAATTCCACCGCTTGCTTGAGCGCCTGCGCCTGCTGCGCTGGAAGACTGATCTCCAGGTAATCCGTCAAAGCCTGAAATTCCAGGTCGAACGACTGCAGCAGGCGTTCGTAGAAAATCACGTGTACCGGGTACTCCTGGAGATGCAGCAGATAACCGCCGACATGCTGGATCCAGGTCAACACCAGCTCGTACAGCCTGTGTTGTAAAAATGTTTCTTCGTCCGGCTCGGCGTTGGGGTGCTGCGCCTGCATGAAAGGTGTGAAGAAGTATTTCGAGGCTGATATCGCCACATCCCGTGGATCGCGGATGATATAAACGATGCGATCGAACTTGCGGAAAGCTTGTGCAGCGCGATCGCTCCAAGGGGCGTGCGTCCAAACGTGGCTGCAACTGGCGATGTAGCCATCTAGGTCGGAAATCCTCTCTTGAAAAGCGCCTTTGCGATAAAAATAACCCGCCTCAGTAACCTCGAGGTAATCAATTCCGGCCTGGTCGGCGAAATAAGGCCATGTTTTCGCTTCCTCATAGATCGGGCGTGTCTGCACGAAACTCCTTTGCGGAAGACCGGCGCGCTGCATGGTCTCCTGAAGGATTTTATACAGCCAGTAGTTGCCGCTTTTTGGCAGACCGGATTGCAAAATCACCATTGGCAAAATCTCTCCACAAGGTTATTTCTAAAATTATATCCCCTTCGCATTGAACCGGGATGTGGGAAACTGGCGGGAACAAATCACCCAATTGAGATCACTCCCCAGTGCCAATCTTCGAGGAAATGTTGGCAAAAATCCCATGGTAAGATTACAGGGTTCTATTTATGAATGCGACCCTGACGAAGAAAAGCGTAATCGCGAATATCCTGGCCCTTTTCTCGGGGACAACCGTTGCCCAGTTTGCCACGGCCCTGACCCTAATCCTCACGGCCCGCGCCCTGGGAGCGGAATCCTTCGGGCAGTATGCGGCCTGTTTTGCCCTGGCAAAGGTGTCTTCTGTGGTCTTTAACCTGGGCATGGACACCTGGCTGCTGCGCGAAGGCCGCAGGGGCATTACCCCCTTAGGCCGCCTGGTCGGCAGCAACCTGGTCACCAAGCTCGTCTTGGGGCTATTATGGCTGGGCGGGATGCTCATCTTAGGGCGCTTTCTAAACCCAGGTACCTATCCGCCTGAGCTGCTCACGCTCGCAGTGCTTGCCACCTGGTTGGAAGCCGTACTGAATACAGCGGTTTTCGGTTTCAACGCCGCGCTGCGCAACCAGGTTTCGGCCGTACTGACGATCGCATCTTCGCTGGCGCTGCTGGCGATTACCATCCTGTTTTTGGGGGCGCACCAGGGCGAAGCTTCCCTATATTCCCAGGCGAGATTGGGGATCGATTTTATATTCGCTATTGTTTCTGTCATCTGGCTGCAGAAAGCGATAAAATTATCCGCAGCCAGGAGCACCATCCGCCAGACTTTTCGAGAAATCGCGCCATATACACTTTCAGATGCGCTGCTCGTCATCTATACCCAGGCGGACATCACCATCATTGCGTTGCTGCTGGGGCCGCAAGCAGCGGGCATTTATTCACCGGCCTCCAGCATGGTGCGCGCCTTGTTCGTCGTACCCCAGTCCGTGCACCTGGTCATGGTTCCGGTGCTGAGCCAGATGCTCGCCGAGAAAAGCCGCCGGTTGGAGAAGACTTTCCGCCAGATGAGCCTGGCCCTGGCGGGAGTCGGCGCGGCCCTGTGGTTTGGAACTGCCCTGTTCGGCCCGTACCTGGTATGGATTGTTTTAGGTAAGGATTTCTCTGAATCCGCGCCGGTGCTTACAATTCTGAGCGCAATCCTATTCCTCAAATCCGTCAGCCACGCCATGGCTGCCATGATCGTCGCGACCGGCTACCAGGGTTACCGGGTGATCGTCCAGGGCATCGCTGCCGGCCTTAACGTGGCGTTCAATTTATTGTTCGCCGTCCGCTTTGGGGTCACCGGGGTCGCCTGGATTTATGTAATCAGCGAGGTAGTATTGTTGGCAGGCTACATGTTCCTGGTCGGTTTGTGGCAGGCCCGCAGCCAGGGCGTCTCGCTCGCCGCTCGTTAAAGAATCGCTCACCCATCGATGAAAAATAGCCCTTTCAACAAATCCTGCCCGCTGACGATCTTGATGATCAACCTGCATTCCTCGCGCAATGCCGGCGACGCTGCCCTGGCGATCACAGCCGTGCAGCAGTTACGGACCTGTTTTCCCGGCAGCCGGGTGATCCTCTCGATGAACGACCCGGAAAGCCATGTCAGCGACGAGCTCAAAGTGGGATCGTTTATGCGCTTCTTTCATACGATTTCGGAAAACGGCTCGGTGAAATGGAACGGTTTAACGATGCTGCGGCTGGGAATTTGCAGTCTATTGACCGGGCTGGTCTACCGCCTGTTTCGTCGCTCGCTGTTCTTCAGTCTGCCTGGAGAACAAAAAACTCTTCTGCAGGCGTATCTCGACGCCGACTTGATCGCCAGCGCCCCAGGTAATTTTCTATACAGCTCAGGCAAGTTTGGCGTTCCGCTGCTGGTGATCGTTTACTCCCTGGCCTATGCCTTGCTCCTGAAAAAGCCGCTCTACATTCTGCCTCAATCCATTGGCCCCTTCCGGCGTCGCTGGGAGAGCTGGCTGGTCAATTGGGTGCTACGTCGCGCCCGAATGATCCTGGTGCGCGAGCCGGTTTCGCTGCAGAATCTGGTTGCCTCGGGTTTAAAGCACCCGCGCCTGTACCAGGTGCCGGATCTGGCTTTCGCCTTCCCAGGAGAAGGAGCGCAACGCGCCCGAGACTGGCTGATCTCGAAAGGCATAGACGTCGATCACGATCGGCCACTGCTGGGAATCACGACCATCAATTGGGCGGCGCAGACCTCCCAAATTCAACAGCAAGCGCTCTATGAAAACGCGCTTTTCGTCGCAGCCCGCCAGTTTATCATCCAACACGGCGGCAGAGGGATATTCTTTCCCCAGGTCTACGGAGCCACTCGGGCCGCCGACGACCGGGTGCCAGCCGGTCGCATTGCCCGGCGGCTCATCGAAGCCGGCCTGACGGTGACTTTAATCGAAGAACCAACACCGCCGGCCTTGCTGAAAAGCGCTTACGGATTCATGGATCTTTTCATCGGCACACGCATGCATTCCAATATATTCGCCTTAACGGCGGGAGTCCCGGTCCTGGCAATCGCCTACCGCTATAAAACCCAGGGGCTGATGAACCTGGTCGGGCTGAGCGATTGGGTGGTTGACATTCAGCAAATCGACCCGGAGAAGTTAGGGGCCATGCTGTCGGAGCTCTGGGAAAAGAGAGAAACCCTAAAACCGGAAATCAAACAGCGTGTCTCCATCCTGGCTGAGGAATCAAAAAAGGCCGGGGCATTAATCGCAGCCGATTTCAATTCGCTGTGCGCGGAAAATTGATTTCCATGGCTGCTGCAGACAAGGCCTACCTGCATCCAACCAGCGCCAGGCGCATCCGCGTGATCCAGGTGATTTTCGGGTTCGACATCGAGGCAAAAGGCGGCGGGATCGAGCGTTTTGGCATCGACCTGACCCGCGCCCTGGATAACGAGCTTTTCGAGGTCATCCTGTGCGGGTTGGCGCGCTACGACACAGATTTTGAGCGCCAGCGGCTGCGGGAACTGGAGGCTCAGGGCATTCAAACCTTCATGGCGACCGCCTGGGATGAACGCAGGCCCTACCAAAGCTTCTGGCGAGCTTTTACGGCTGTTCGCAGCTACCTCCGCCATTCGCCCGTTGATATCGTCCACAGCCACAATGAATTTTCCGACATCCTGGCCTTGCTTCTTAAGGTCAGCACTCCCGGCCTAAAAATCTTGCGCACCGTGCATTATGGCTACCATTACGAATGGCGTAAACGCCCCCTGCGCCGGGCCTTGTTAACCAACTTTCTTTACCCGCTCTTGTTTGACGCCGAGACGGGCGTCAGCAAAACCATCGCCGACCGCTTGAACAACCGCCGAATGGCGAAACTCGGGAAGCCTGCCGCCGAGTGCATTCACAATGCCATCGACCTGAGCCGTTTCACCCAAGTTCAGATAGACCGGACGGAAAAGAAGAAAACCTTGGGACTGCCAGCCGAGGCAGCGCTGATCGGCTCGATCGGGAAACTCACCGAGCAAAAAGGTTACCCCATCCTGGTGGATGCGGCAGCCCAGGTGCTTGAGCGGCTTCCGGAAGCTTATTTTCTCGTCATCGGGGACGGCGAAATGCAGCCCGACCTGATACAGCAAGCCCAGGCGCTTGGCGTAGAGAAACACGTGATCTTCTGCGGGCCGCGAACGGATGTAGAAGAGCTGCTCGGCTGCATGGATCTTTTCGCTTCATCATCCTTGTGGGAAGGCCTGCCCACTGTGATCATGGAAGCCATGGCATCCGGCGTGCCGGTTGTCGCCACCGACATCCCAGGCACTCGCGACCTGATCGAGGGTGGGAAAAATGGATGGCTGGCCCCAGCGGGTGACCCACACGCCTTGAGCGAGGCGATCCTTTTTGCGATGAGCGCTCCCGAGCTTCGTACGCAGGCGGCTAACCGGGCTCGCAAAGTTGTGGAAGATTTTTCGATCCAGAGCGTCGCCTGCCAGTACGCAGCCCTCTACCAGAAGCTTATCGCAGGGGAAACAAGCCTGCATTGAAGATGAACCATGCAATTCAAGCAACGGATTGGCAAACTTAAGCTAAACTCCTCCAGGGTATACCTGGAAGCCTTCGTACGCCAGGCAGCCGGTTCGCTTGCCCCAGGCGGATTAATGTTGGACGCCGGCGCAGGACACGCCCCATACCGGGATTTGTTCCGGCATGCCCGTTACGAATCAGCCGATTTTCAACAATTGGATGAATCCCAATACAGCCCGGAGGTCGCGATCACCTATGTTTGCGACCTGAAAACCATTCCGGTTGAAGAGAAACGCTACGACCTGGTGCTGTGCACTCAGGTTTTAGAACATGTCCCAGAGCCAGGGATGGTTTTGAAGGAGTTGTACCGCGTTTTGAAGCCAGGCTGCGCTTTGTGGATCTCCGCTCCCCTGTTTTTCAGCGAACACCAGGCGCCTTACGATTATTTCCGTTTTACCCAATTCGGATTCAGGTACTTGCTGGAACAAGCCGGCTTTCAGGTCGAGCGCATCGAGCGTCTGGAAGGCTATTATGGCACACTCGCATACCAGCTTGGCATGGCAGGCGCCGGGCTGCCTATCTCCCCAGGAGCCTATGGCGGAGGCGCAGCCGGCCTGCTGGCGGCTGCAAGCGCTCTGGTATTGAAGCCTTTGTTTTTAGGATTGGCCCTGCTCTACAGCCGCCTGGATGTTCGTTCTAAAAACACTTCGATCGGGATGTGTAAGAATTATGCCGTCCTGGCCTACCGCCCACTCGAAGCGGCCTGAGCAAAAGCAAATTCATTTCGACGGCGCCAGGTCCACATGCAGCTCGCCTAAATCCAGCACCTGGTCGGGCTTGGTCTCGTAGATCAGCGCGTGGCCCTTTTCGTCCGGGATGACCCGGTACTGTCCATATGGATCGCCGACGACGATCACATACTCTTTAACGTCGACATTGGCGATGACGAAATTGCCCTGGTCATCCGTGATCGCGCCCGGGCTGAAAGCGCCATCTAACACGTAGGCTCCTTCTTCGCTCCCCTGGGCCTGGCGGTAGACATCTGCCAGGCGCACGTCCGTTTTTGGAAGTGGGTCCTTTGTAATATTTGATATGACTTTACCCTTGACAGTAACTTTCCCAGATTCGGGTGGCACGACCGGCGTTTCTATTGTGGGCGATTCTGCGGCAGTCACCGTCTTGCCAACATCCCCCTGACCCTGGCAGGCTGTCAGGGCAATTGCAAGCAAGAACAGGCACGAGACTTGGCGTAACAACTTCATTCCAACACTCCATAATTTCTTCAAGAAATCCACAGCACCTTTTCTTTGTCGGCGTGTCCGCGCTTGACCGGTCCGTGTACTGCAATTTCTTGTATTCGAGGATGTACAGGTCTACCTGAGTTATTGCACAGATGCCTGCAGCACGTATGGTAATATATCCGGCCTTTAAAAGCAATAATTCGAAAGGGTAAATCAAGTTTTTTCTGCAAATCCGGTCTTTCGCGGGCCGAAAAACTGCCGGAAACGCCATAATAACCCTTAAGAAGTATTGTGATTCTGGATTTTAATCCCTATAATGACGATAACTTACCAACCGGCAGCAACTATTTAAGTTATTTGCCAAAAATTTGACCCAGGAGGTTGACGCATGAAAGTAAGACTCTTTACGATTTTAGCTCTCGTTGCCATGCTGTTCGCCGGCTTCGCCCCCAGTGCGGCGCTTGCCCAGGCATACAGCACATCCTTCACGACATCCATCACTTACCAAAATGTGGGCACAGACACAGCCACAGTTTCCGTGCTGTTCTATGCCAACCCCACCACCACCGTACCGATTGAGATCGCTCGCCCCGACCTGGCTGCAGGCGCCGGCACCTCGCTCTTTATCGGCAGCTTGACTGAGATCACCAGCGGTTTCCAGGGGTCCGCGATCATGCAGTCCAACCAGCCTTTGCTGGCGACTCTGGTGCAGATCCCACAGAACTCAACAACCGTTGTAAACCGCCCCTTGTCCAACGGCTTCTCAGACGGCAGCACCACCTCCCTGATCGCCACTGTTCTGAAGAACCAATTCGATTCGAACACGATGTTCTCGGTGCAGAATGTGGATTCGGTTTCCGAAGACCTGACCATCGATTTTTATAACACCAGCGCTGCCAAAGTCCACACCATCAACGCCACCGTTGCGCCCGGCACTGCTTACTATGTCGATGCGGGCCAGGTAACGCAGCTTGGATCGCCATTCAACGGCTCGGCCGTCGTGACTGCGAATGGCAAAATTGTCGCCAGCGCGATGGAATTGAACATCGTCGCCGCAGGCGCCTCAGCCTTTGAAGGCGTTAGCGCCGGCGCGACCAAGTTCTATATGCCCTCCGCATTGTGCGATGCTTTCGGCGGACAACGAACCTCCTACGCGGTTCAGAACACCGACCTGAGCAATGACACCCACGTAACCGTGAACTTCAGCAACGGCACATCGATGGCTGCCGATGTCGGCCCTGGCGCGAAGGCCAGCTTTGGCGCCTGCAATGCCACCGGTATGCCGGCTGGCTTCAGCGGCGCTGCGACTGTCGAAAGCTCCGCGACCCCGATTATCGCCATCGGTAAGGCTTTTGGTAACGGCCTCTCCACCGCCTTCGTTGGCGTGAGCGCTGGCGCGAGCAAGCAGGCTCTGCCTTACGTTCGTTGGGCAACGGATGCTGAGTGGGCTCTCGGTCCCGCCAGTACTGCTTCTCAGCGTGTGTTCATCACCATCCAGAACATCGGCACCTCCGACCTGGCAGCGGGTGACGTTACAGTCACCTACATCGATAGAGATGGGGCTCCCTTGGCCACTCAGAATTTGGGCGCAATCGCTGCGGGCGCTAAAGTTAACTCCAACGCCTCTCAAGCGGGCCTGACCGAATTCGGCTACTACCATCCCGGATTTGGCGGCGGCGCGATTGTTGAAGGACCTGCTGGCAGCCAGTTGGCAGTCGTCGCTCGTGTTGCCACCCTCCTTCCCGGCGGCACGCAAGTTGCCGAAGACTACAACGGCATGGCAACACCCTAAACGATCCTTTTCTTAATTTGAAGCGTGTCGTGCGCACCTGGCGCAGCTCGCGTAAGAACCATTAGCGTACTAACCAAAGAGGGAGACCCTACCTGGTCTCCCTCTTTGGTTACCTTGTAGAAGGATCCTTGAGTGGCTGCGCTTGAGTGGCTGCGGATTACCTGGAGAGTTGGTATTATTTGACGATTACTGGAATCGAGATTGTGTAAAAAGCCTGGAATGCGGATGTCCGTGCTGAGGGCGCATCGCCTTCTTTTCCGCCGATGGAGAATAAATTCGGCCCCAAGGAAACCAGGCCCAACTGGGCGCTGACGTTGGGCTGAGGAGCTTCGAAAGGCTGCCATTCATCCGTTTGTGGAAAATACGCCTGTGCAGGCAGGTCGCCACCATCGCCTTCGCCGCCAATCATGTAGATGATATCCGCCACATTCGCAATTCCCATCCCGTAGCGGGGCTCCGGCAAGGAAGCCGCGCTATTCCATGGGTTCTCAATTCCCGTATCTTGGGACGGAGAATAAACCTCATTCGTCACCAGCGCATTTTCACTATCTTTGCCCCCCAGAACATAAATACGACCGGCTGAAACCACCGCCGCGGCATACATCCGTGCGGTCGGCATTGGAGCTTTCGGATTCCAACGGTTTTGTTCGGGATCGTACTCAAACACGCCGGCCCGAATAAAATGGCCATCCCAGCCACCAAACAGGTAAAGCTTTCCTTCAAACGCCACCAATGCGTAAGCGCTCAATCCAACCGGTAAAGGCGCACCGCTTTCCCAGGTATCTTGGCGAGGGTCATAAATTTCCAAATCCTTGTCCAGCTCCCCGCTGCCTTCGCGCCCTCCGGGAACGAAAATTTTTCCCCCGATGACGACAGCGCCGATATCTCCAGCCGCAGTTGGCTTGGGAGCCAGCTCTGCCCATGAATTACTGCCCGAGTCGAAGCGCTCATTCGCCGCGGAAACGCCGCTGTTGGTCATACCGCCGATCGCGTAAATGTGGTTTTCATAAGCAGCCAGCGCTAACCCGTAGCGGGCCGTTGGCATGGCGGCCAAATCGCGCCAGCGCGGCGGAATCGTGGGTTGGGGTGTGGCCGCCAGAGACTGGCTTCCGGAGTTCATCACCATTAATGCCACAGCGCCGGCCGCCACAAGCAAGAGCGCTGCCAATCCGGCGATGATCAGGCGATAAGCAAGTGGTAGTCCCATCCGGTCTGGCGTCTCAAGCGTCTGCCAATCCAGGCCAGAAGACTGCCCGGCGCCATTTGGGCTCAAATTCGGCCCGGCGCTCGTTTCACCTGCGGGCACGCCCTCCACCAGCCCATTACTGACAGCATACATCGCCGCCTCGGTCCGCGACGCTGCGCCGATCTTAGCAAAGATGTTGCGAAGATGAACTTTTACCGTGTTCGTGCTGATATATAGCTGCTTGGCAATTTCTTTATTACTTGCCCCTGTCGCCACAAGGCAAAGGATCTCAAGCTCTCGCTCGCTAAGGTCGATGCTCTCAGCCATATTCACACAAAGAATAATCTCTCATGGATCGTTTCAATCGTATTATAACATCTGGACCTCCGGGCATTTTGGATCCAGATCCTGGCTCGTCAGGAATCAGCGCGGTGAAACCACCTTTACCTCCAAAAGACTCCAAATTCTTGCCCTTTAAAACAGAAAAGGGTGGCCCTTGCGGGCCACCCCGATCGATTTCTACTAACCGCTGACTTTAAAAATTAACGGCAGGTAGACTTCCCACAATCTGGCGGTCGTCGTCAGATCCGAGGAGGCGGATTTCGTATTATCCCCCTGCGAGGTTGCAGTGATGGTCGCCATGTCCTCATCCCCCTGGCCAGCGCCGGCGGGTATTATAACGATCACCGCCAGATCCTGGCTGGCGCCCCCCGCGACCACGATTGGTCCAACCGGCAGTTGAACATTCCAAGTATTCCCACTGGCGGCAAGGTCAAAAGTATCCGTGATATTGCCTGTATTGGTCAGATGGAGAGTGTAAGTGACTGTCTCGCCAGGGTGGCCAGTCATAGCAGCCGTCGCGGGAGCGAGGGTCAGCCCATACACGGCGTTGGCGCTGGTGGTTAGCTCGGACGAGGCAGAGATTCCCGGGCTGGCTTGAGAGGTAGCCGTCACCATGACGCTATCCATTTCCCCAGCCATCGCATTTGCCGGCACGCTAACCTCCACAGAGAAATCTGCATTGGCGCCTGAAGCCAGCTCGATCTGCGTCACCGGCAGCAGCACGTCCCAGGCGTTGCCGCTGGAAGTCAGGTCGAACGTATCCGTTACCAGGCCGGTGTTTTCCAGGTTCAACATGTAGGTGACAACTGTTCCAGGATCACCCGCCATCGCATCGGCAGGCGGCGTCAGGGCGATACCATTCTCCGAGACGGTCATCGTCACCGGGATATTCACCGCGCCATACGGGGTGAAGCTCTTTATGCGCAAAATACCCGCATAAGTGCCCGGGCCTGTAACAGAAGGCGCGCCTGCGTCGAGGGTGAGAAGACCTGGCTGCGATCCGCCGGTTGAGAGCGTACCAGTTACCGGCGAAGCCGACATCCAGTCCACACCAGGGCACAAGCTCCCTGGTCTGGCGGTATCGACCAGCAGGATATCGTTGCTGTCCGCTGTGGACATCCACAAGTTGCCTTCGCAGTCGATATCGGCGCCCTGGCCATTGAGACCCGTTACGGTGAACGAGTTTGCCAGAGCCCACGTGCTGACCGTGTACTCGTTCACGGAGTCAGTTGGGCTGGATGCTACGAAAAGCGAGTCGGCCAACGGGTTGTAAGCCAGGCCTGAGATCTCGATGCCAGGAAGAGCGTGGGTATCGATCACTTCGCCGGGAGTATCCCAGGATGCCCCTTTGAAATGGAAGATCACATCACAAACACCCACCGGGCAGCCAGAGTAGTTGTAACGGCCTGTGTAAAAAGTATCGGTGTTCGGATCGTAAGCCAGGCCGCGCATAGAAGTCCCACCCCAACCGGGCAAAACTGGGTCGCAGATCATCGAGCCGGTGAAACCGCTGTCCGGGTCCAACTCGTGGATGCAGTTATCCGTTCCGACATCCATTACCCAGATCATGCCAGTGCGGGCGTTGTAGGTCATATCCGCCGGGCCAAAACCCGGATTCCAATCATAGGCGTACTCTCGCCCGGTTGGAGACCCGTCCGGCTGGTATTCGACGGCTTTGCAATCGCCGCCCCATCCGGTGCAGGGGCTATTGACCCAAACTGTGCCATCCAGGGCGTCAAAAGCCGCACTCCAGTTGAAAGTGAGCCCGGAGGGCCAGGAATCGAGCACATCGCCGGCAGCCAAGGGCCCGGCAACCTTCCCATTTATTTCAGGGCTGGCAGCTTTGGAAGGAATGAACTGGCTGCCCAGGGACCCAGCCGGGTTCTTGCGGATGTGGCGGCTGGCGTAACGATTGACCAGCGGGTTGGGTGAAGGCGCCAATTCTGTCATCTTGAAATCGAGGGCCTGGGTGCCATCATTGCTCAACAGATAGGGCACCGTGGCGGTCATCCCACTGACTACATTGAGCTCGATCAACTCCGGGCTCGCCGTGAGCATACCTGCCGGCAGATCGAAATCGTGCTTCAAGGTACCGCCATTGGGAACCACCAGTCCAACGCTTACCGGGCCATAGAGTTTATTCGTTGCCGAATACATGTGAGAGCCGGATGGCGAGAAAACGGTATAGAAACCATCATCCACCAGAGGATCCTCGGCTGTCTGGGCGCTGAGCGCCGATTGGCCGCTGTCATTGGCCACCATTGCCCCAACCAGTCCTTGCCCAGTGTTGGCGTCATACACATTGCCAACCACCAGGCCGCCGTTCAACGGTGGGTCGCAACTGTTCAGGCCAAGCCGCACCTGGTCGACCTGGGCGTACCAATCCCAAGGGCCAGACTCGCTGCTGTAGTAGCGCCAGCGCAGGACGACATCGGTCTCTGCCGCATAACTGGACAGGTCGATATCATCTTGCGTACCCGGCAGGCTGTATAACGTACCCTGGTCGCTGGTGTAGTGACGCAGGTTGCTCCAGACGCCTCCGCCATTCGTGCTGATATCGACGTCGAACGCCTCCAGCCCGCTGAATGGGTGGAAATTCAGGAGATAGGTTAAAGTCTGAGCCAGCCAGCCCGGATAGATCCAGGACCGGCGTACGCAGCTCGGTGTCGTAATCGACTAAGGCATTGGCATCACTGTTGGCATCGGCGGCGTGGCCGGACCCTCCGGTGTAATTGGTATCCGCGTAGGTCGAGTCAAGATCCCAGACAACGCCGCCGCCTGATATATTATCGACCACCGACCAGCCGGTTGGCGGCCAGGATTCGAAATCTTCCGAGAAGCCGCTGAACGAAGCAGAATATCCCGGCGCGGTGCAAATCGCTGCATCAACATCGAGGCCGAAGTTGAGAGTCTGATCCCCGCTGACCGTGAGCATCTGGCTTCCAGGCAAGTAGCCGGGCACCCAGGCTTCTACATTGAAAGTGTAATCTGTTCCGCCTGCCAGGGTGACGCTGTAAAATCCTGTAACCGGATCAGTCCAAACCGTCCCGCCCGGATAACCAACGATATCGAGCTTGGCGTATAGCGGCCAGCCGGTCAGTGCATCCGTCACCGTACCCGAAACCACGTAGCTGGCAGCCAGATTGAGAGCAACGTTCTGAACGGTGGTCATCCCGGCGGTGATGGGAACGTTATTCACCGTCTTGGGCAGGTAACCATAAGCTGAGACATCCAGCGAATAGTCGCCGCCAAACAAGTCCAGCGAATAGCTTCCATCCGGGCCGCTGTTTGTGCTGGCGGTATAGGTGATATCCCGGGAGGCGACGATCGTTGCACCGGGTATCGGTGCAGACGTGCCAGAGTCACTAATTGTGCCGGTTAGCGTTCCGGTCGCCTGAGCGCAGGTAGGGAAGCGAAAAGAACCGATGCGAGTCGCCCAGTTCCAGGTGCCGGCTGTGTTGACATATTCCTGGGTGTACCAGAATGTACAATCATCTACCGGGTCGATGCTCATCATACTGTAATCGCCCCAGCGGTTGACGGCCCCCTGGAAGCTGGAACCGGCGACCATCGACGTTTCATCCTGGGCTAAGGTACCCAGGGGGTCGCCTACCAGCCGGCCGGCGTAGCGTACGGATGGGTAGGTCGCCGAGCCGGAGACGCTGTAGCCTAGGGCGATATTGCCATCATGGTCCTGGGCGATGCTGCCCATCCAGCGGTGGTTCGCGTCCGGAGCGTAAGTACCTTCCTGGTAGATCGACCAGGCGCCGCCTACGTTGCGCAGCTCGAACCAGCGGATGCCAGCGTGGTCAGTGCTGTCCGCATCGACTGTCAAATTTCCGACCAGCGTCTCGTGATCGCCAAAATTGCGATAAGCCAGGCGATACATCGTGCGGTCGGCGATCGCGTCTACTTTCTGGGCAGTTCCCTGCTGTGTGATGCAATCGCGCGAAAATCCACACATATCCCCATCAAAGGGCGTCATGGTTAAGGTATCGACGTTGGTAAACGTCGAGTTCCCCGGTGTGTCCCAATCGACTGTGAATTCGTAGATAGCCACCTCGTCCTGGGTGAAGGATGGATCCCATTCGTCTGCGTGCACCTCGGCGAAGTAGTTCGGCGTGCCCGGAGCCGGGGTGAAAGGGCCGTCCAGGTCGGAGGGGAGCATACCGCCCCAATCGGTGATCCCCAGGTCGAAGTAGATCATCTGGGCCGGCAGTCCATCCAGCATCTTAACCCGGTCGAACGCCGCCACACCTGTACCCGCCCAATTATCGGATGAATCGAACTGGTTGGCGGTCATATAGTAGCCATCCGGCCAGACGCCGAATTTACCATAATCGTTAAAAATGTCCACGCCGCCGCTCGTCCACTGGTAGGCGTAGCGGTAATACTCACCGGTCGGGTCGGCGGTTTTCGAGATGGCGATGCATTGATAGTAAGGACCAGCGACAGCAAACTGGGACATTAACCAGCGGTGTGAAATCGAATCGTACAATGTGATCGGATCGCCGTTGTTGAGCGTCTCACAATCTCCGCCGAATCCCTGCCAAAGGGTATTTCCAGCCACGGGACCTAATACCAGGCTTTCGCTCCCATTCGTTCCCGCAGTGACATCCCAGATGGCAAATGAAAGGTTGACCCATTGTACGTAATACTTCTTGCCTGTTGCAGGGTCGTAACCGATATCGCCTTGTGTATCCGGAGGCGCGACCAGGTTCACGTTATCGACGCCGTCAAAATTCATGATCGGGCTGGGCATCGAGGCGTCTGGGTTGTGCGTATTTTGAACGGCAAGGTCACGATCGCTCGCAGCGGGCCGGTTCAATCCAGCCTTGCTGGTTCCCAAAGAGATGCTTGGAACTTCCTGATTCAGCCTTGATCCCGCCGGCGCATTGGCGGCCATCACGCTCAGGGCGGGGGAAACATCTACCTTGACTGGATCGATTGCAACCGGTTTGCCCTTGATCAATTGAGTGCCTTGTGCTGGAATGCTGTTCGCCGGCGCCGTGGGCGCCGCGCTGATGCCCAACGGGCTGGATAAACTCAACAACATTCCCAGGAGCAATACGACGGAAGAGACTTTGTACCACCATGATTTTTCCATGAACTTTTTCTCCAGGTTAGAGATAGGAAGATACGGTTTGATTCTCAATGCGTTCTGCCAAGAATTGGGAGCCCGATGAACACCCAGATCTCTCCCCTTTAAGTGATCAACTTGCTCAGGCTCGAAAAGCAACGATCCGGTCTCAGACGATCACCACCTCCTTTGCATTCTTTCGAAAAAGAATTTCCCTCTTCATAAATAATGAGGGCGATAGGACTATCCATGAAAGATCCCGGATAGATTTTGCGCATTCAATTTGAGGAGGCCACAATATTAACCCAACTTAAACCTAGTATAAAAAAAATCTCACAAAAGTCAAGGTGATTAATAAGAAAGGGGTTTAAAACCCACCTTGACGGGCTTAAACATCAGTTGTATGATTGCTCTGTTTGTCGGGTTGTGGTGTTCATCTTGATCCTGGAGATCTTAAATAGCCCCGCAAGTAGATGCGGGGCTTCGTTACGAAGGATCGAATTTGCATCTCCAGGTTCTTAAAATCCTGTTTTGAACTGTAGCTGATCTTTATGCGTGGCCCACGAAGGGCGCTCAATCTCTTATGTGGTCCAAATTCCGCCTGAGTTATATAATCTCCGGTATGCTGGTGATATTGATTATAGCAGCATTGAGTTCTCCCCTATTAATAGAAATTTATTCCATACAACGAGGAGGGCGATTACTCTCACAGGCGCTGGTCACAATCCCAGGTAGCGATACCAGCCCGTCGGTATGTGATCTGTCGGTGCCTCCCGATTATCTCGCCACCTCCTTGCTTGAAAATGCCAGGAAAGCACTTGAAAATGCCATCCATTACAATCCACGCTTATCGCAGGCATTTCTGCTGTTGGGGCGGGTGTATTGCTTGCTTGGGGAAAGGGAGGAAGCGGTAAAATCTTTTACAACTTATACCCGGTTGCGGCCTGAGAATCCGCTTGGTTTTATTGAGTTGGGCTCCGCCTATGCTGCCTCTTGCCTTAATAAAGATCACTATTCCAGTATCAATGACCAATTCTGTAACCAATCGGATGTCGTGAGCGAGTTCTGGCAAGCCTGGCAAAGCGCTGGAATCAATTCAGCGCAATTTCCCAACTATGCTGAAATTGCATTTGAAAATCAGAATTTTAAAGATGCTGAACTTTATTTTAAATATGCATTCGAGTTCGGTCTGAATCGACAAGACGAAGCTTCATTCCCAGAACTATTCAAATGGGCGATTACTGCCGTAATATCTGGACGCCTGGTATCGCAAGCCCTGGATGACGTGCTACCGGTTTTTCACCTAGACGGACCACAGGAGATCCCGGCAACGAAGTTACGTTGGGCGCTTTCCATTCCAGCGTGGAATGTGGAATACGGTGATAATCTTACAAGCCATCCATCCGGCCAGGAGATCAATGGAATGATGTACTGGGCGGGGCGGGCTATCGCATTTGTAAAGGCAGAACAGGCTGGCAATTACCGCATTATAGTCCGAGCGCAAGATATGCCTCCAGCGCCAACGATTTTACAATTAGACCTTGACTTAACTCCAATAGGAAAGATTGAGCTGACAGATGGTGATGGAAAATATAAAGAATTTACATACATTACACACCTTACAGCAAAGACACATCTCGTCGGATTGAACTTCGTAAATGATGGCGTCAGCAAGGGTATCGACCGTAATGCCAATTTGTCCTGGATCAGAGTCGAAGCGGTCGTCCAGGCAAATGGGGACAAGTGAGCCGGTTACACGCGAAGGGTAATTTCTTGAAAGGCTACAAAATCCCTCTTAACTTCAGTAAATGGTTAGTCGTGGCAAAGGAAAATGTGGTCGCGGGTTATTAAGAGCAACGCGATTTATCTAATAGGCAATGTCGCCAACAGCTTTGCCCTTTTTCTTCTTATCCCTTACCTGGTCAATGCCTTGACGCCGTCTGACTACGGTGCCTGGTCGCTGTTCGAAATAATGGTCATCTTCCTGACCATGTTGATCCCAGCCGGGATGGATGTAGGGCTAATGCGGGAATATTGGTTCCTGGAGAGCGAAGCGACGCGTAAGCGGTTGTCTGGCACCGTTTTAATCGCCGTCCTGTGCTGGGGTTTGATCTTGACGGGTTTGGCCTGGCTGGCATTTGCGCTGGCAAATAACCTGCCAGGATTTGATAGCACCCAGTTCAGCACCATCCGGGGCGAGACCCTGGCGCTGATATTGGCGATTGGCCTGGTCGAAACATTATTTAACGTGCTGCTGGCAATTTTCCGCATCCGCGAACAGGCCATCCACTTCGCCGTCCTCTCAGTGAGCCGCATGGTGCTTTTCCTGGGGTTAGCTATCTTTGGGGTTCAGCTTTTGGGCAATGTCAATGGGGCATTGTGGGGGCGTTTGTTGGCAGGGGTCGCCGGGATTACTGCGGCTGGTTTTCTGGTTGGACCCCTGGTTGGACTGGAATTCGACCGGTCAATTTTAAAACGGGTTCTGACTTACGGGCTGCCGCTGGTCCCAGCCAACCTGGCTGGTTATATCCTGGTCACCTCAGACCGCTATTTCCTGAGCATCTTCTCGACCCTGGAAATTATCGCGGTCTATTCGTTTGCCTACAAATTATCGACCGCCCTGGATCTCCTGGTAATCCGTCCCTTCGCCATCGATTGGGCAGCACGGCGCTTTCTTATCGCCACCCAACCAGACGCGCCCCGTCGCTATGCGGATATACTGGAGCTGTATTTATTTGCCAGCACTGGCGCTGCGCTTGTCCTGCTGGCATTCGCGCCTTTCGTTTACCGCTGGATTGCTCCAGCAGCTTACCAGGAAGGATTAAAGTTGTTGCCTGTATTGGTGCTTTCTATACAAGTCTACGGGCTTAGTTACCCGCTCAATATCGGCATCGTGATCAAGGACCGTACATCCTACGCGGCTGCCGTCGGTATCATAGCAGCCCTGGTCTGCCTGGGCGTCGAGTTCTGGCTGATACCGCGTTATGGCATGGCCGGCGCCGCATGGTCCACACTCATCGGTTACCTGGTGTTGACAGGAGGGTTGACGCTAATCTCGTTACGGTTATATCCAGTGCCATACAGGACTGGTCGATTGGCTGCTGTTTTTGCCGCGACCCTGGTGGGATATTTCGGCCTGGCCTGGCTGCAGCCGCAGTTTTTTGGAGATACACTCGTGGAGCTAGGATTGCTAGCGCGCCTGGCATGGTTAGGTCTGGTTTTCGGCGTCACCGGACTGCTGGTCGTCCGGCCGATTTTCCAACCCGTCTCGAAATGAAATCTTATGCTTAACGGGCTTGTTGCACTTCTTTGGGCGCTTCCCACTATTCGTTGGCGACTCGAGTTAGGCCCATTTAGCCTTGCCTTGCTGGAGCCATTCACCCTCTTTGTAATCGCGCTGTTGCTGATACGCAGATATATGAAAAGGGGTAAGATCACCCTACCAGCCGGTGTAGTGACCGGCCTTCTGGTGCTGCTGTTGGCCTGGGTAGCCTTTTCGCGACTGCTGGGGGAAGATCTGAAACATGACTTGAGCGATATACGCGATTGGGGAATCCCAATCCTGACGTATCTCGTAATACTCTCTACTGTGAGAAAAGGCTGGCGGCGATTGGCGTTAGTTTTTGTGCTGGTAGGTGTCCTCCAATCTGGACTGGGTATATTTCAGCACTTTACCAATAGCTTCCGGCCCTTTGCATCAGCCATTTCAGTTTTCAAATTAGATTACGGCGGGCTTTCGACTGTATCATATGCCGCCGGCCTGTTCGATCATCCGAACAACCTGGCGACTTACTTGACCATTGCCTTTTTAATTGCCCTTGGCTGGCTGGAAGAAACTCAATCGTGGAAAGCGAAAGCCGCCGCGCTGCTCTCTCTGTTGATCATGGCTGCCGGGTTGTACTGGACCTATGCCAAAGCTCAACTGGCAACGCTTGCCCTATTGATATTCTTTTTCTGGTTCTTGCGCCATTTTCGCTCGATCAAGCTATACGTAACGGTGGCTGGCTTAGCACTGTTGGCCACATTCTTCACAGCCTGGGCGGCTATCGTGCGCTTCCCTTACGAATTCCGCACGATTTGGTGGCGCGTTTCGCTTTGGAAATCTGTTTTTCAAACCGTTTCTATAAGGCCGCTCACCTTGTTAATAGGCGACGGAGATGTTTCCTTTGCCCACCTGGCGATTTACCCGCAACCTCATAACGTGTACTTTGACCTGCTGCTTGATTACGGTCTACCGGGGCTGGCGCTGGTGTTGGTTTTGGTTTACCTCCTTGGATTGTATGGGCTGCGCAGCTACCACTCAGGTTTATTCCGTCGCTCAGCGATATTACGCGCCCTGTGGCTTTCGTTGCTTAGCTCATTCTTGAATGGTTTTGTCGAGTCCTCGTTCATCGGGATCGAGACCCGCATGCAGTTCTTCATCATCCTGGCGTGCTTCTTCGGACTAAGACGAGAAATCGCCAACGGCTTGTCCGCTAAAATACAGAAACCAGTTCTCCCACCTCAGGTAATAAAGGCCACCAGCCACCCCGCAACAGAAAATCCCCTGGCTGCCTCGGAGGTAGCTCAGTGAAAGCGAGCAGCCTGCCGGAACAAACCAACCGGCTTACACCTGAAGTACAGGAACGATCAATCCGCCAAATGAACATTGGCATCGTCACTACCTGGTTTGAACGGGGCGCGGCTTATGTCTCACGCGCTTATTACCAGGCCCTCTCCAAGCGACACAACGTCTTCATTTATGCCCGTGGTGAACAATATGCCCAAAACGACCTTCAATGGGACGCGCCATACGTCACCTGGGGGCGCCGCTTGCGTCTGGGAATTCCCTCATTCATCCATTGGGACGATTTTCGCACCTGGATCCGTCAGAACCAACTGGATTTGTTGATTTTCAACGAACAACGGAGCTGGGACGTCATCTTGCGTTCGAGAGGGCTGGGAGTTTTGATTGGTATGTATGTAGATTATTACACCCAACAGACTACACGCTTCTTTCGCTTATGTGATTTTTTGCTCTGCAACACAAAGCGTCATTTCGGCGTGTTCAAAGACCATCCCCAGGCGCTTTATATCCCGTGGGGCACCAATACTGCCATATTTACTGGAAGCTGTGCGCCTGTCTCAAAGGAGTACGTATCGTTTTTCCATTCATGCGGCTTGAGTCCATGGCGCAAAGGTACCGACCTGTTGGTTCGAGCTTTTCAGGAAATTAATGGGCCGGCGCGGCTGACGATCCATGCCCAGGCGCCGCTCACCGACCCACAAACCCTTGCCATCATTGAGAATGACCCGCGCATCACCTTGCGAGTAGAGACGGTCGGGATGCCTGGGCTCTACAACCTTGGCGATGTATACGTGTATCCCTCTCGCCTGGAAGGCATCGGGCTGACAATCATGGAAGCCATGGCATGCGGGCTGCCGGTGATCACACCAGACAACGCCCCGATGAACGAATTCGTCGTACACGGTCAGAACGGTCGCCTGGTGCCGGTGGAACGGTTTCAGCGCCGTTGGGATCGATATTACTGGGATGAGTGCGATTGCAATGTCCAGGCTCTGACGGAGGCGATGCAGTATTACATCGATCACCGCGCCGAACTGCCCGAGGCTAAATCCCAAGCCCGCACGTTCGCAGCAGAACGGCTGGATTGGAAAGCGAATTCGGCCGGGCTGGCCGGTCAGCTTAGCGAACTCAGGAGGTTGGACTGGCCTGCTAGCCTGGCGCGATCTGCTGCGCTGTATGAATATAGCAGATACCCAGGTCTTATTGCCAGAGCCTTGGTTCGCAAGATACGAAGCTAATGTCATGTCACATTGAAACACGAAGCAAATCGGAGTTTGGCGTTGGAAAACATCGATTTTTATGCACAGAAATACGCGCATCTCAATCCAAGGGACATGATTTGGCGCGATCTGACAGGGAAAGCCAAGGCTGAGAATATCCAGAAGATCACAACTGGATTGCCGGTGCAAACCATCCTGGACATTGGTAGCGGGACAGGTGCTGTTCTCGCCCAATTGGCCAAATTTGGATTTGGCCAAGAATACACTGCTCTGGACATTGCTGAAACAGCTATTTCGATAATCCAGGAGCGCGGCGATATCTCCGGCCTGGTTGAAGCGAAAGTGTTCGATGGATTGCACATTCCATACGCCGATGATTGCTTTGATCTGGCAGTGCTTTCCCACGTTATTGAACATCTCAACGATCCCAGGCCTTTACTGCGCGAGGCCGCGAGAGCTGCTCGTTACGTGGCGATCGAAGTCCCACTGGAAGACAACCTGTACACGCATATAAAAGTTGGCTTGCTGAAAAGTAACTATCGACAAGAAATAGGGCACGTGCAGTGGTATAACCCAAGGAGCTTTCGAGCAATGCTCGAGACAGGTTGCGGATTTCAGGTCTTGCGCCAGGAGATCGTTTATGTCCCCGATGAACTTTATCACTTCCGTCACGGCGAGCAGAATCTCAGACGCAAAATGACTGGACTTTCTCTTTCTATTCGTAAGGCGCTACGCAGCTTCTCCAGCGATCTGTATATCCGCTTATTCACTGATCATTGCATCGCCTTGGGAACGATGCAAAAATGAAAATTTTGTTGGTGCACAACTACTACCAACAGCAAAGTGGTGAATACACGGCGGTGGAATCCCATAAATCCTTGCTGAACCAGCGCGGTCACACGGTGCTGACCTACATCCGAGATAACAAAGAAGTTGATAACTACACCATCCCACAGAAGACTGCTTTCTTTGGCAACGCGCTCTGGTCAAGAAACACTTACTCCGAAGTGCGTGATCTGGTAAATGCTGAACGTCCAGATGTGGCTCATGTACACAATGTCTTCCCACTTATTTCACCCTCGGTTTACCGTGCCTTGAAAGATGCCGGCGTTCCGGTTGTCCAGACTGTGCACAACTTCCGATTTTTATGCCCGAATGGGCTGTTCTACACACATGGACAGATCTGCGAGCGGTGTAAGCATGGTAATACCCTGCATTCGGTAAGGTACAAATGTTATCGCGAGAGTTACTTGCTGAGCAGCCTGTATGCCCTGTCCATCGGCATGCACCGCCGCCTGGGAACTTTCAATCTTATCGACCGCTTCATCGCTTTGACCGAATTCACCGCCCAAAAACTGGTCGAAAACGGGGTCGCAGATCTACAAAAAATAACCATCCTGGGAAACTTCCTGCGCGATCCCTTGCCGGAACCCGGTTTACCCGAACAGCGCAAGCCGTTTGTAATTTTCATCGGGCGGCTCTCTCGTGAAAAAGGTGTAGATATTTTGATCAGGGCGGTTGCGGACCTGCCCGGGTTGAATTTGAAGATCCTGGGTGACGGACCGCAAACTGAAGCGCTGCACGAAATTGCTAACCAGCGTCACATTTCGAATGTCAATTTTCTGGGATATATGAGCGGCGCAGAGAAATGGCGATTACTCGGCCAGGCGCTTGCCAGTGTAATGCCTTCGGTCTGGTATGAACACCTCCCTTTTTCTATTTTGGAAAGCTTTGCCACCGGGACGCCTGCCCTGGCTTCGCGGCTGGGGAGCCTGCCATCCATCGTTGAAGAGGGCTTTACTGGGCTGCTCTTCCGCCCGGGCGATAGCATGGATTTACGAGATAAGCTGGCATGGATCAGCGCTCACCCTGATCAAGCTCTTGAGATGGGCAGAAATGGTCGCCTTACTGTGGAAGAGCGCTACAGCGAGGATTCACACTACGAACGACTGGTTGCCATTTACCAACAATTATCTGGTAAATGAAGCGATGTGGACATCATTTAAAGATAAGCTTCATTACTCCCCAATTCATCCGCGATCGATTGCCCATCGGGAACTCAGAAAAATTATTTTGGCCGAGCAATCAAACTTTCTTGGTCGCCTGCTTGACGTTGGTTGTGGTAAAAAACCCTATGCGAAAGATTTTACAGCCGTAGACCGATACATCGGTCTGGATGTCCCATCCAGCATGCATGGATTAACACTCGTTGACATCGCCGGATCTGCCTTGGCGCTGCCATTTGAAAATGAATCATTCAACAGCCTGCTCTGTTCAGAAGTTTTAGAACATACTCCTGAGCCCCTGTTGGCTTTGAATGAAATGTACAGGGTAGCGAAAATAGGCGCTCATATACTCCTGACCGTACCATTCAGCGAGCAGCTCCACGAAGAGCCGTACGATTACTACCGCTTCACGAAGCACTCAATTGTCTATCTTTTGGAGAAAAGCGGCTGGCGGGTCGTGAGATTTTACGTGCGAGGTGGGGCCTGGAAAGAGCTAGGCTACCGTCTGTCCAGCTTTTTATACAGCTCGATCGGCGCAAAACCAGATCAATCCGGAAAATTTAGAACAAGCTGGTTTATGGGACCACCGGTCGTCTTAATCTGTATGATCATTCAAATTTCTGCCAGCCTTCTGGATCATGTGTGGAATTCTCCATTGAGTACAATCGGTTATGGGGTAGTCGCCGAAAAAGATCCCCCTACTGGTGAGAAATTGGAAGCAAAGAGGTTGAAGAATTGAAGATCGCCTTCGTTACGAATATTTGCCCTCATTATCGCGTGAAAACTTTTGAAAGCCTGGCCCTTCATTACGATATTGATTATTATTTCTTTTCGGCTGGAGATGACTGGTATTGGCAACATCAGCACGGAGTGCACTCGGGGAACTTTCACAATGAATATCTTCCCGGGTTCAGGGTGGGAAAAACACGAATATCGGCTGCCCTGCCCCTAAAGTTATGGCGTGGCGAATATTCTGCTTTTATTAAATGCATCAATGGACGCTTTGCATTACCAATAACTTACATGGTCGCCCGTTTACAGCGAAAGCCGTTCATTTTATGGACGGGGATCTGGATGCGATTGCAAACACCGGCCCATCGGTTTTTCTTTCCCATAACCCGTTTCATCTACAATCATTCGGATGCTATTGTTGTTTACGGGGAACATGTAAAACAATACCTTGCGGGTGAAGGGGTGCCCCTTGAGCGGATATTCATAGCCTCCCATGCAACGGACACCGCGACATACAACCGGGTGGTTAGCGAGAGGGAAAAGGCTGCCTTGCTTCAAAAATTACAAATTGCTTCCAACCAAAAAGTGGTGTTGTATCTTGGAAGGTTAGAGGAGATCAAAGGACTTCCATACTTGCTTCAAGCCTTTGCCAAAACGCACAACAATGCCGTTTTAGTAATTGCTGGAGATGGCTCGCAACTCCAGAGTCTAAAACAATTAGCCCAAGAATTAGGTATCGTCGAACGAGTACGGTTTACGGGCTATGTGCCTACTGAAGAAACAATACCATTCTATGCAATTTCCTGGGTTTATGTGCTCCCTTCAATCACAAAACCCTATTTTAAGGAACCGTGGGGATTGACCGTGAACGAGGCATTTCATCAAGGTGTGCCGGTGATTGCCACGGATGCGGTGGGAGCAGCCGCGGGCGGTTTAGTGCAGAACAAGGTGAATGGTTTTATCGTGCCAGAGCGAGACAGCCAGGGGCTTGCGGATGCCTTAAAAGAAATATTGGAGGCCCCCAATTTGAGGACATGCTTTGGAGAGCGTGCACACAAGACCATCGCTTCATGGGATAATGAAAGAATGGTCCGTGGATTTCGGGATGCCCTCGATTATGCCTTGAGAAAAATGTAATATCAAATGACCCGACTGGATAGTCGTACTTCAATCCCAAAAAGCGTTGGGCGCGATTTGGCGCTAACCAAAGGTTAGCCAGCCAGGCACCACGACTTTGGATATATTTATAATAGCAATGGAGAATTCTGTGAATGAGTACTTACGACGATGAAATCGACGTGCGCCCCTATGTGCTATCCTTAGTCCGGCATTGGCGGTTATTGATCGCGTTCGTTGTTATCACTTCGGCGATTGCAATATTATTTAGCATTTTTCAGCCGAGAAAATATCAGGCCACTGCTAAGATCCTTCTCACCCGCAGCCGGGTTGTACTTTCGCTTGCCCAACAATTTCCAACAGTCAACGAACCGGTCGATACACTGTCACGTATGAACGCGATTCTTTCTATCGCCCAGAGCGATTCATTAGCGCTGCAGACTTTCAATGCGATTAAGGAACGGCTGCCGCTCGAAGAACAAGATTTTACTGAATTCAAGAAATTAGTGACCATCCAAAATTCCGGAGACATTATAACGATCAACGCGGCAGCCAAAACACCTGAGTTAGCCGCCGAAATCGCTAATGAATGGGCGCGCCAGGCAGTCGAATCCATTAATCTGGCCTATGCGGGTGAACAGCTTCCTTCTGAGATTCAAAGCCAATTAATCACTGTGAAACAAAATTATGAAGAGACCCAGGCTGCCTTAGAGGCGTTTATCCAGGATAATCGCTTAGAAATTCTTCAAAAACAGATTAGCGAGGCGCAGAATCTATCCAATGCGCTGGTTCAAGACCGGTCCTGGAAGATTAATTTCTATACTCAGCGAATGCAGCTCATGGATCAAATTATTACACAAGCGGAAGCGCTTAAACAGGAACTTGGAAACGGATCCAGCTCGACGGCTGCCAGATTAGGGGATGCGTTAGCGGTTCTCCTGACCAAGGCAACGGCTTTTGGCGCCACCACATTCCCCAATACAACCACATCCATAGATACCAGCAGCTCTCCACCGCCTCCAAGTTCTCCGCTCAGCATGTACTCAGGTCTTAATCTAAATATCCAACTCCCTGACTTGGATGTACTTAATCCCTCTGCAAGCGGTTACAGTGATGATTTGGACCGGTTAATCCAGCAAGCCAGCCAGGAAAAATCTACAGCAGAAACAAATCTCCAAGAGATCCGGCAACAAATCCTACAAAATCAGGGATATGAACCCATCGAAGAAATCGAAAAGCAAATTCAACAATTGCAAAAGCAACTGGAGGCTGAGAAGGCCCGCCAAAGGTTGTTAACCAGCGATCGTGACCTGGCCTGGCAGACCTTTCAAACAATGACCCAAAAAGAGACGGAGCTTAGAAATGCGGTACAAACCAGCAACCAGGTAAGTTTTGCCAGCCAGGCGGTATCTCCGCAGCAACCTTCTCCGAGAGGGACGATCCTAAGGACGATCATTGCTGCGTTTCTTGGGCTGATTATCGGCATTACCTGGGTGTTAGGATCCCAATGGTGGAAATCTGCCACCCCGCCTTCCTCCAGCCCATGATCCAAAGAAAAGCGCATGGTCAAGAAAATCGTTACAATCGTTGGCGCAAGGCCTCAATTTATTAAAGCGATGCCGGTCAGTAAGGTCTTAAGAAAAGCAGGATATCAAGAATTTTTGGTCCATACAGGCCAGCATTATGATTATGAGATGTCACAAATTTTTTTTGATGATCTGAACATCCCGGAACCGAACATCAATCTAGGCATTGGCTCAGAGAGTCATGGGCGCCAAACTGGCAAGATGTTGATGGAGATTGAAGATTTATTGTTGAAAGAGAAGCCAGACTGGGTCCTGGTTTACGGAGATACAAACTCTACGCTTGCGGGAGCATTAGCGGCGGTAAAGTTGCTCATCCCAATTGCCCATGTTGAAGCTGGATTACGCTCATTCAACCGGGAAATGCCAGAGGAGCATAATCGTATTATTACCGACCATTGTGCAGACCTGCTATTTTGCCCAACGCAGACCGCCATGGACAACCTCAATCGTGAGGGCCTACTCCAAAAATCATTTTGGACCGGCGACACAATGTATGATGCAGTTTTGCAGTTTTCAGAGACCGCCCAACATCGATCCAGGATCATGGATACCCTCGGGTTGAAATCGAAACAGTTCCTACTCGCTACCGTCCACCGACCCTACAACACAGACAATCGTGAGAACTTGTTGGGCATTTTGAGCGCCTTTCTTGACATAAACGAACCGGTTGTATTTCCAATTCATCCTCGCACAAGACAAAAGATTTCCGAGCTTGATGATCCGTTAAATCGCCGCTTGGCAAATTCGAATATTGTAATGATCCATCCAATTGGCTACCTGGACATGCTCGTTCTGGAGAGAAACGCACGAATTATTTTAACCGACTCCGGAGGCATGCAAAAAGAAGCATATTTCTTTCACGTCCCCTGTATAACCTTGCGCCCAGAAACAGAATGGGTGGAAACCGTTCAAGCGGGTTGGAATATTATTGCAGGCGCAGATAAGGAACGCATCGTGAGGACAGTCTTGAAAAGTGACTGGCCTGGCAACAGTCCGCCTGGTGTTTTTGGCGATGGCCATGCCAGTGAAACGATCGTAAATAAGCTTACAAATTGAAGGAGCTCCAATATGAGCGTAGCAATAATCACCGGTTCGGCGGGATTGATCGGCTCTGAAGCAGCCTGCTATTTTGCTGAATCCGGACTGGAAATCGTTGGGATAGATAATAATATGCGCCAGGTGTTCTTTGGCGAAGACGCCTCGACGCTATGGCAGCGCGACCGGCTTAAATCCACGTTGGGTTCCCGCTACCATCATTACAATTCCGACATTCGCGATTTGGAAAACATTTACAAAATATTCAAGCGGTATGGACGCGCCGTCGAATTAGTGATACATGCCGCGGCTCAGCCCTCCCACGATTGGGCGGCCCGCCAACCGCAAACTGACTTCTCAGTCAACGCAAATGGCAGTCTCAATTTATTGGAAGCCACCCGCCAGTACGCTCCCGAAGCCGTATTCATGTTCACTTCGACCAATAAAGTTTACGGTGATGCCCCCAACCGCCTGCCGTTGATCGAGACCCCTACTCGCTGGGAGATCGAACCTAGCCATCCATATGTAAACGGCATCCCTGAGGCTATGTCAATCGATCAAAGCTTGCACAGCCTTTTCGGAGCATCCAAAGTGGCTGCCGACGTGCTCGTCCAGGAGTACGGCCGCTATTTTGGCCTGAAAACCACCTGTTTCCGAGGGGGATGCCTTACGGGTCCGAACCATTCTGGAACACAGTTGCATGGTTTCCTGGCGTACTTGATGAAATGCACTGCTACCGGCAGGCCTTATACGATATACGGTTACAAGGGCAAGCAGGTGCGCGACAACGTTCACAGCGCCGACTTGATACGAGCGATGGATGAAACCTTCAAAGCGCCTCGTATAGGTGAAGTTTACAATATGGGGGGTGGACGCTTTAGCAACTGCTCGATGTTGGAAGCCATCCAAATCTGCGAGGAGATTGCCGGTCGAGAGCTGAATTGGAGTTACACGGAGACGAACCGGATTGGTGATCACATTTGGTATATCAGCGACCTGGCAAAATTCATGGGCCACTACCCAACCTGGAAAATCCAGTACGATATCCGCACAATTTTGACCGAGATATACGAGCAGAATCGTGAACGCTGGCGTGAAGAAATCAGGGTGTGATTGATGAAGGTTTGGCGCTCTATTGAAATTGTTGGCAGGCAGAAATCCAGGTATGATTGATGAAGGTAAGAAGAATCTCCTGGGCGTATACATCAACGCAATCGATTATGAAGCTGCGGTAGCGAAGATCATTGCTGCGGCGAAAAATCATGCCGGGTTGACAGCTTCTGCGATTGCCGTTCACGGCTTGATGACCGGCGTTCTTGACCCGGTCCATCGCTACCGGTTGAACCATCTCGACCTGCTCACGCCTGATGGACAGCCCGTTCGATGGGCGCTCAACTGGTTGTACGGCAGCCGCTTGTACGACCGGGTTTACGGGCCTCGATTAATGCTCGATATCTGCGCTCGCGCCCAGGAAGCCGGTTTACCGATTTACCTTTATGGCAGCCAGGCTCCCGTCATTCAAGCCCTGGTAATGAACCTGCGCTGCCTTTTCCCAAATCTACCGATCTCCGGGGCGCAGCCTTCCCGCTTTCGGAGTAGCTCAGCAGAAGAAAAGAAGGAGATCATCCAAACCATCTCGCAAAGCAAAGCGGCGATCACATTCGTCGGCCTGGGCTGCCCACGCCAGGAAGTCTGGATATACGAGTACCATGAATCCCTTTCAATGCCCCTGGTCGCAGTCGGGGCTGCATTCGATTTTCATGCCGGCAACCTGCCGCAGGCGCCGGCGCAGATGCAGAGAATGGGCATGGAGTGGATTTACCGGCTGGCGAAAGAGCCAAGACGCCTGTGGAAACGATATTTGTTGCTCAACCCGTTGTTCTTGTGGTATCTATTCTTACAAAAGAGTGGATTGAGGCATTTTGATCCAGACCTTGCCGAGCTGCCGGTGGAAGAGCTGCGTTACTCTTAACTTCTTCGAGACTTTACAGGCAATTCGAGATTGCACACCAGGATACAAATGCAACACAAACTGAAATGAATGCGAGTATAATCAATGCGCTGCGACACACTGCACCGTAGCTTCCCATCTCTGCGAAATCACCTGCAGGGCTGGCAATCCAGATAAAAGCGCCCATTCGATCAAAATGACTAACCACCATCTTTTTCTCCGGATTGCCGCCCTTCCGCGCTGAAACAGAGGGAGGTCAGGATTGTTTCGCCGGTTTTCAACCAATTTCGCCCTGTTCTCTATCGGGCTGGACGCCTTTTTGGTGGCCGGCTCGCTTTGGATCGCCTCCCATATACGCCCCCTGCTCAGCTCGCTGTCCTTTGCCGCGACGGTAGATCAGAGCATGCAGGTTCCGGTAATCTTGTATCCGATCTTCGCCTTCACCTGGGTGGCGATCCTGATGCTGCTTTCCATCTATGATAGTCGCCGCAACTTGCGTGTAACCGATGAGTTGGGTACATTGACACTTGGCGTCGTCATGGCGGCTGTATCGCTGGCAGGGACGCTCTACCTTTCTTATCGCGAAGTCTCACGCCTGCTCTTCCTGGGATTTCTCCTGCTGACCTACGCGGGTATGATCACCTGGAGACTGGCAATACGCCTGGTATTCCACAGCGAAAACGGTTGGAATATGCAGCAGCGCCGTGTGTTAATCGCCGGTGCAGGGCCGGTCGGCTTAAGACTTCAAGAACAGATTAATCGGCTGCCTTTCCTGGGACTCATCGTTACAGGTTTTCTGGATGACGACCCGAAGAAACGCGCCCAAAGAGAGGATATCCTTGGCAGCCTGGAACAGGCCCGCCACATTATCGAGCAGAAAGATATCCAGGACGTGGTGATCGCTCTTCCGGGGCGTGCTTATGCCCGGGCGAGCCGTCTGGTGGCGGAATTGCACGACCTGCCCGTCAAAGTCTGGGTGATCCCGGATTATTTCCATCTTACGTTGCATAAAGCCGTGGTGGAAGATTTCGCCGGTATCCCGATGCTCGATCTGCGCGCCCCAGCCCTGACTGATTACCAGCGCATGGTTAAACGCGCCTTCGACCTCGTGATCACGCTTCTCTTGATGCCCCCAGCGCTGCTGGCAATGGGTATCATCGCCCTGGCCATCCGCCTGGAAGGTCCCGGGCAGGTGATATTCAATCAGGTGCGAGTAGGGGAAAACGGCCGCCTGTTCGAGATTTACAAGTTTCGAACCATGGTGCCCAATGCCGAAAACCTGCGCGAAGTGGTCGAATATATCGATGAAAACGGCAACCTGATTCACAAGACCCCCTACGACCCACGCGTGACCCGTGTCGGGAGTTTCTTGCGGCGGACGAGCCTGGATGAGCTGCCGCAGTTATTTAATATTCTGCGCGGAGAGATGAGCCTGGTCGGGCCAAGGCCAGAGCTGCCTTACCTGGTGGAAAAATATGAGCCCTGGCAGCACAAGCGTTTCGCTGTTCCTCCCGGGCTGACCGGTTGGTGGCAGGTCAATGGGCGCAGTGATAAACCTATGCACTTGCACACTGAAGACGACTTGTATTACGTACAAAACTACTCCCTGCTGCTCGACCTGCAGATCCTCATCAAGACGGTTTGGGTCGTTCTGTATCACAAAGGGGCTTATTGAGACCGAGGCTGGCCTCAATCGCCGCGCCCGAGAACCGCGAGCGCTATTTATTCTGGCTGGTTTTCCTGGCGGGCCTGCTTAACGGCCTGCTTTACATTTTTATCATTCCCCCCTGGCAACATTACGACGAGCCCACCCAGTTTGAATATGCCTGGCTGATTGCAAACCGCCCCGGCTTACCCAATCCTGGCGACTATGACCAGTCAATGCGCCGAGAGCTGGCTGCCTCCATGGTAGAACATGGCTTCTTCAGAGACATGGACATCCAGCCGGACTTGCTCGCCCAATCTGAACCGGTCTGGATAGGGATATCGCAAACAGGCGACCCGCCTCTCTATTATTGGCTGGCAGCCTTGCCTCTGCGGCTGCTGCGCTGGAACGACGTTACACTGCAGCTTTACGCCGCCAGGAACGTATCACTTCTCTTCTTCATGATTACCTTGCTGGCGGCTTATGGCGTCGCCGGCGCGCTGCGCCTGAGCCCGGCCTGGTTGTTACCCGCCATGCTTGCTTTGTCGCCCGGATTCGTCGATTTGATGACCTCGGTTAACAACGATGTCGGCGCGGTTGCATTCTTTTCGCTGTTCCTTTGGAGCGGTATACGCCTGGTGCGAGGTGGGTTCCATTGGCCCAGTCTGGTTGGTCTGCTGGCGAGTGCGGCCGGCTGCTTCTGGACGAAGAATACAGCCGTCGTTGCCGTACCCCTGGCTGCACTGGCTATTGTTCTGGCAGGCTTTCCTGGTGCTCGGCGCAAAGTTGCCTGGGGACTGCTCCTGGCGGGGGCATTGGCGGCGGGTTTGGCCCTGTTTTCGGGTGGAGGTGTGGCCCACTGGACGCCTCAGCCCGGCCAGAGCGCAACTGAGCGGGGCGCGATCCACCAGACCCCACTTGGCTTTCAAGCCTTTCGCCTGGTTGTTCAGCCAAAAGCCTCAACCCCGGCTCTGTACCAGATCCTCAGCGGCGACCAGATCCAACAATTGATCGGCCAACCTTTGACCATCGGCGCCTGGATTTGGGCTTCAAATCCAACCAGCGCCTTGCCGCCGTACCTGCAGGGCGATGGCGCTTCAAAGCCGGAGGTGGCGCCGGTGGGCATGCAACCCATATTCGTCGCTTACCATACCTCCATAACAGACAGCCGCGAACGCCTTCTTTTTTTGGCTCCAGCAGCCAGCGAACAAGAAGGCCAGTTAGAAATTTACTACGATGGCGTGGTGCTGGCGACTGGCAGCTTCCCCCTGGATGTCCCGCCGGAATTTGACGACCAAAATGCCAAGAGCGGCACATGGGCCGGACAACCCTTCACCAACCTGGTTCAAAACCCCTCCGCCGAGCAAGCCTGGCCCAGGGTGCGCCCGGCTACGGCCGATTTCCTGGCGGGATTTTTCCCCAGCCGGCCGGAGCTGGCGCTGACCGCCTTGCTGGAATGGCCCAAGGCGGTCTGGTATTACCGGGCCGCAGCCCGCAACTTGTTTATCACCTGGTGGGCCAGGTTCGGTTGGGGTCACGTGCCCTTGCTCGGCTTTCATCCTTACCTGGTGCTGGGCTGTTTGAGCCTGGCGGGGTTAGCGGGCGCGCTGGTTTTCGTGTGGCGAAGAAAAGCCTGCTTGCCTTGGGATGCCGTGATTTTGCTCGCCCTGGCGCTGATCTATCTGTGGGGCGCGGCCCTTTTGCGTGGCGTAGGCTCGTTGACTGGAGAAGTATTCATACCGGCAGCTCGCTATGCCGCCCCGGCGATCCTTCCGACCGCCCTGATGCTCCTCAGCGGCTGGCGGGAGATTTTTTTCATGGGCGAGCGCAGGCTGGACCTGCCGCCGAATGCGAAAGCGATCTCTTTCTGGGTGTTTTTCTTGAGCATGAATTTTTTTGGGATCACCAGTATCCTTGTGTTTTATTACCTGGTTTAGGTTGGATGTATTTCGACACTTTCGAAGGTTGACGCTGAGATTGAGCCGCGGTAAAATTCACCCACTTTCGCGGGCATAGTTCAGTGGTAGAACGTCACCTTCCCAAGGTGAATGTCGCGGGTTCGAGTCCCGCTGCCCGCTCTGGCAAATTGTATCCATCACTACTGACAGCCGGGTCGTGTGTTTGGAATGATGGTGTAATTGAAGGGTTTTGCATAGTTGGAAAAATAGCTCACATCCTTCAAAAACTCGTACTGGCCCCCAAAAAATTGGTCAAAGATCAGCCGGAAGGTATTGACCGGCGAGATATTTTTATAGACCTGCCTGGTACCATAATCCGGCACATAATAGGCGTTTAATATCGTCATACGGCTGGGCGGAGGCAATTCAACCCCACCGTGGTCGCCCTGGATCACGATTATTGGTTTCGTCGCCGATTTATCCAGGATCGTCTTCAACAGCGGAATGAGCTGCTTATTCAAATAGACCACCTGGTTGCGATAGCCGATTTTTGGATCTTGCTCATAATCGATAAATTCCCCATCCGGCCCAAAGACATAAGGTGGATGGGGGATAACCAGGTGGGCGAAAACGAACTTAGGGCCCGGAAGCGACGGCAGGCCAGCTAATTGGTCCAGGTCGTACAGGATCAGATCGCGATGGACACGGTTTGGATTGTCAAAATCGGGCTTCAGAAAACCAGGCAGCTTGATCGCCGCATCCGTGAGCAGCAAACCCGCCGAGTTCTTCAGCAAGGTCAGCTCAAATCCGTTGAGCCCGGCGCCAATTTGCAGCGTTCCGCGGGCAGAGGTGGGTGAAAGGTAGACGCTGGCGTCATCCCATTCGGTGGTTTTAAATCCAGTCGCAAATGCCACAGTTTTGTAGCCAAGGTTCTCTAAGGACTGCCGGACCAGGCTGTGGCGGATCATCGGTTGTATCCCTGTTCGAGTCGTGTTCTCCGGATTGAAATGTTGGCTGAGCGCCTCGAGATAGTTGATGTTTAGTGAGGATGCCAGGGACAACTGGGTCTGCGCATAATTGCTCTGGCTGCAGGTGCCGACGAAAAATCCCAGTTCATTTAATTGCTTCAGGAAGGGGGTGTTATCCAGGCCGTATTGTTCCAATAACTGGTCGTCGCGGGTGTAGGCATCCAGAATAAAATAGTAAATATCAGGGGCAGGCCGATCCACCGGAACATGCAGGTTCGCAATACTTTGCCTGTTTATACCTGCTCCAGTCGCAGCCTCCTGAGTGCGAAAGCCATACACGCCAATTTGAACTAAGGGGGTTAGCAATGCGATGACTGCCACCAGGTTCAAATAAACTTGCCGCGCCGCGCAACTTGTTCCTTTTTCTCGCTAACCACCAAATGAAAATGACCAGCGCCGCCAGCCATACCGGGGCGAAAATGCGATGGCGGACCAGGCTGCCGCCAGCCAGGTTCAAACCTTTCAGAAAACTGTATACATTGCCGTATGAAAATAACAGGATCAACACCCCGGTTGTACCTACCGCCGCGGTATCCCAATCCTTGAACAACCACCGGAAAACGAATAGCAGGAAGGCGCACAACACCAGGCAAAAGACCAGGGCTCGGATTGCAACGACCGGCCTGATCTCTTCAATGTTGTGCCCGAGGAGATCCAGGACGGGAAAAGCCGCGAAGAGGAATGGGTGGAATGGGAGCACGCTGATCCGGTCCAGGAAGCTGAAAAACAACGGCTTCGTTAGCCTGTTAGAAGCAGCTTTTTCATTGTTCATACAACAAGTTTACTCCTGTTTTCCCATAGGTGACCTTTGTCATCCTAATATCAATAAACTTGTGATTCATTGGTTACTGCGATCGATGCGCTTTAATGCTACAATATTATTTGTGGAGGACTATCGTTTTATGGGATACAGTACAAGTATTCTGTACGTCGAAGACAACCCTGAAAACCGCCTGCTCGTCAGGCGAATTTTGCAAGCCGAGGGCTTTGATGTGCTCGAGGCAAGCGACGCAGCCCAGGCATTGGATGTCATTAACACCCGGCTCCCTGACCTGATCTTAATGGATATCAATATGCCAGACATGGACGGGTTTACGCTGACCGCTCGCTTGAAAGCCATGCCGGAGCTGCGCAGAGTCCCCGTTATTGCTTTGACAGCCAACGTGATGAAGGGCGACCGGGAGCGCACCCTGGATGCTGGTTGTGATGGCTACATCCAAAAACCGATCGACGTCGATAACCTCCCCGTTCAAATCAATCGTTTTCTTGCCGAGAAGAGGTAATCCGTGGTTCGAAACGAAACGCAGTTTTCCAATGCTGATTCATCTGCCGATCCGAGTTCCCAAGCAGCAGGGGGACAACAGGCATCCCGGAAAAACGCGATCCCGCAGGATGCCACCGTGCTGGTCGTAGAAGACAATGTCGCGAATTTCGTCTTGATCGCACGTATGTTGGGATACATGGGCATCCATTGTGAATGGAAAACTTCCGGTTATGAAGTCGTCGAATACGCCGACACCCTGCCGCGCCTGGATTTGATCCTGATGGATATCCGCCTTCCCTATGAAGATGGCTATGGCGCATTACGCAAAATCCGATCCTCCTCCACTTTAAAAGAAACCAAGGTAGTAGCGGTCACCGCCGAAGCAAGCTCCGAACAGATGCGCAAAGCTCGCGAAGCAAAATTTGACGGGTTCCTGGGGAAGCCGCTCGATCCCGACCGTTTCCCCGATCAAATCCGGCGAATCCTTTCCGGCGACCCGGTATGGGAGTTAAGCTAAGGGGCAAAACAAACCACGGTTTTCATTTATGAAGTTTTCAATACTGTAAGAAAACCCTCACAATCGCACGATAGGGTTGATAATCCCCTAAAATACTCTTATTAACAGCAAGGAGTTGTACTGTGCCTTCGGCTCAATCAGCCCCCGGGCGGCCCTTTCGCGGTCGTCTGGCGCGCAGCATGTTGTTCGCTCTCCTGCTGCTCTCTTTGATCCCGCTGCTGATCATCGCGAGCATCTTCTATCTGCGCGCCCGAGGGCTGCTGCGATCGCAGTCCTATTCCCTGCTACGCCAGGCAAGCGAGCTGCAAGCACAACAAATTGACGCCCGGGTGAGTGATGGGCAAATCTTGCTTAGCCAGGCTGCAAACCAGACATCCACCGCAGCCGCGCTTGATTCCGCCCTGGCTTTCAATGATCGCAGCGACCCATCCTTCATTGGTGCTCGCCAATCTGCAATTGACCGCTTGCAGTCCGTCAACCAGCCCGCGCTGTTTTTCGACCAGTTCATCCTGGTTAAACCGGACGACACGATCCATATCGCAACAAAACGCGAATGGGAAGGCATCAGCCTGGCCGGCAGCGCTTCCTTCCGCACACTGGAAGGAAAACAAGCTGCACTCGCCGTATTTGACCTGCAGCCCATCTACCCGGAATCCTTTGTGATACTGACGGCTGTACCCCTGGTAAGCGCCAACGGGGATGCCAAAGCTACGCTGATAGGCGTCACCGAATCCCCGGCGATACGCAGCCTGCTCGATTCCGTGGCGTTGGTTTCCAGCAACCAGTATTTCGTCACCTCCGATGGGCAGTTCATTGGAGCCAATCCTTTCAGCAACAGCATTGAGAAAATGATCCGCCTTAACCCCGGCAGCAGCCAAAAGGAACAACTGCTCGCCGGACTGTTGGCTGGCGAAAAGCATGGTGCTGGCGAATTCCCATCTTTCAACAACCAGCCGGTTTTCGCCGCATATACCTGGCTGCCAGCCCTGAACGCCGGATGGGTGGCTGAAGCGAGCCAGGCGAATGTTTTCAATTCACTCAACGCCCAATTCCTGATCGCCGGCCTGCTGTTTGTCCTTCTGGCTGCCGCGGTGGTCTTGATCACCTGGCAAATCACCCGGCGCATGTCCAGCGCTCTGGGGGAGCTCAGCCAGGCAATGCAGCAATTCACCCACGGGAAATGGGAGCAGCGAGTCCCGGTCCGGCGCGGGGATGAAATCGGCCGGTTAGCCCAATCCTTCAACGAAATGGCCGACGAGCTCTCAGGACAATACCAGGCATTGCAAATCCAATTGGAGACCAATTCTTATCTGGTGCAAACCTCCGGCGAATTCGCCCAGATCATCTCATCTTCTTCGGATACGGACGAATTACTTCGCCGTGCGATCAAGTTGATCGTGGATCGGTTCGGTTACACCCAGGCCGCCTTTTACCTGGTGGACGAAAGCTTACAATTTGCGGTTCTGCAACAGTCCACCGGTCAAACCCCACAGGCGGAAGCCACGCTGCCCGATCTTGCGCGCATCAATGCCCAGTCCCTGATCGGATGGGTGACGTCTTTCAACCGGTCGCGAGTGGACACGGCTGGCGCGGATGGCCAGGCTGAGGCGGGCATTCCGATCTCCGTTGGAGAACGCGTTCTCGGGATGCTGGATGTTTTTAGCGGCAATCCGGACCGCTTCACCGAAGAGGAAACGGGCCAACTGCAGAATCTGGCCAACCTGATCGCCCCGGCCCTGCGCAGCTTCCAGCTCAAGGAGGCTTCTGAGATCGATCTGCAAGAGACGAACCTGCTCTATTTTGCCAGCCACCAGATCGCCCAGGCCGACTCTGCCGAACAGATCTTCGAACTGGCGAGCCAGGCATTGGACAAGACCTCTTTGGTCAGTGGGTTCTACCTGGCTGAGCCAGGCGGCTTGAGCCTGGCTTTTCGCAGTTCTTTCCGGACCGGCGAGGCGGTTGAGATCCCGGCCCGGATGCCGGTAGCCGCCGAGATCCTGGAAGGGATCTTCTCTTCCCAGTCGCCGCTCATTCTTTCCGAGTATGTCGATTTACCCGGTTTGCCAGCCTGGTTGGAGAACCTGCCAGAGCGATTGAATTGCGATACGGTCGCTTTGCTGCCGGTGATGCGGGCGGGACACCTGGTTTCCTTATTGGCCTTGGGTGTGCATAAAAATCCATCGCCGGTAAAAAGAAGATTTACCCCTGTGATTTTACAGCCCTATGCAAACCTGGCGGAGCAGGTTACCACAGCCCTCGAAAAGCTGCGGGCGTTGGAAAGCATGGATAAAAGCCTGAACGAGCTGAGAACGCTGGATACAATCAGCCGTTCCGTTATGCTGGAGACCGACCTGGACACGCTCTTTCAATCGATGCACCAGCAGATCAATACAGTGATGGGCAAGGTGAATTTTTTCGTCGCCCTCTATGATAAGGACGGTGACGCCATCCGAATTCCATACATGGTTGAAGAAGAACGCTCGATGAGCGTTCCACCCTTCCCGTTGGGCGAGGGACTGACTTCTATTCTCATTCGTACTCGGCAACCGCTGCTGTTGGTAGAAGACGTGGCGAACAAAGCTCAAGAATTAGGCGCAAAGCTAGCTGGCGCCCCGGCAAAATCCTGGTTAGGCGTCCCGCTGCTGATCGGCGGTGAAGCAATTGGAGCCCTGGTGGTTCAAGATAACGAGCGCGAAAACCGTTTTAACCTGGATGACCAGCGGCTTTTATCCACCCTGGCGGGGCAGTTAGCAGTCGTCGTCCGTAACGCCCAGCTCCTGGAAAATGCCCGCCGCCAGGCCGAACAGGAACGGATTTCCGCCCAAATCTCCAGCCGGCTGTGGGCCGCCAACGATATCGAAGCCATCCTGCAAACTGCGCTCCAGGAATTAGGCCAGTCATTGGGCGCGGCTGAAGGCAGAATCCAGTTACAGGTCGAAGAATGAGAGCGGTCGATAACCGGGGAACGGAGACAGTGTTGAAGTGAAATATAAAGTCGTCCTGCTCTACGTGGTTTTGGGGGCGGCGTTTGGCCTGTTCTTCCCTTTAACCTCCATTCTCTGGCAATTATACGAACAGCAATTGCCGCTCTCCTGGTCTGGGTTAGTTACGATACACAGCGGTAATCTGCTGACCTGGATGATTGACACTGCGCCGCTGTTCCTGGGGTTGTTCGCCTTTTTTGCCGGGCTGCGACAGGCAAACGTGATCGAGCTGAATAAGGAATTAAGAAGGCGGTATAGTGAACGCAACCAACTGGTTAACCAGCTTCAGGTACTCCGCAGCCAGTTGGAGCAGCATGTTGAGAAGCAGATTGTCCAGATGAAAACCGCGGCGCAGGTTGCTCGGGAAGCCGCTTCGATCCACGATCTCAAACCGCTGCTTGATCAAGCCGTCCGCCTGATTTCGGACCAATTCGGGTTTTACCATTGCGGCATTTTCCTGGTCAACGAGAGCGAGACGATGGCGACGCTGCAAGCTGCCAATAGTGAAGGCGGCCAACGGATGCTGACGCGCGGCCACCAACTGGCAGTCGGCAAAGTCGGCATCGTTGGTAAGGTCGCAGCGACCGGCGAGCCGCGCATCGCGCTGGATGTAGACCTGGATTTGACCTTTTTCAACAACCCCGATCTGCCGGACACACGCTCGGAAATGGCCTTGCCCTTGAAGATCCGCGACCGGGTAATTGGCGTGTTGGATGTACAGTCTGAACAAGTCGATGCCTTCCATCCGGAAGACGTCGAAATCATGCAGCTTCTGGTTAACCAGGTTGCGCTGGCGATCGACAATGCCAGGTTGTTAGAAAAAAGCCAGCGAGCCTTGCGCGAGATGGAGTCTTTGTTAAACGCCTTGACCCGCATGGCCTGGCGCGAGCGATTAGAAGACCGCCGATTCGCCTATATCCTCACATCCACAGGCGTCCGGCCCACAATGAGCGCAGACCTGCCGTTCGATGCGGCAGATGGTTATCTCCTGGACGTACCCATCCGCCTGCGCGACCAGCAGCTCGGCTCGTTGCAGTTACGCCGCGAGCAGGAAAGCGGCCCCTGGACCGACAGGGAAAAAAGCCTGGTCGAGGAAATCATAGCCCAGCTTGCTCTCTCTTTAGAAAATGCTCGACTTTTGGAACGCGTCGAGCGCCAGGCTTATAAAGAGCGCATGGTTAGCCGGATCTCCTCTAAGGTGCAAAGCTCACTGGAGCTCGATACAGTGATGAAGAATGCCGCCCAAGAAATTGGCCGGGCATTGAAGACAAACAAAGTTCAGATCCGTCTTAAGCCGCCGGAAGCAGCAAGCGAAGCAGGATCCTCTGCAGAAACTGCGCTGCCGGTTGGGAGCTAATTGGCGATGCCCGATCGAGCAATTCACACACCGACCTCATCCATCCGCATCAGGCTGCTGATCTTGCTGCTCGGCATTTCGGCTGCCGCGGTGTTTGTGATCGCTTTTATCGCCATCAACGCTGCTCAAACCGAGGGCGAGAACGCCCAAAATCTCAGCAGTCAGGCTTTGCTCTCCCAGGCCCAGGATTACTTGATCCAACAGACCCAGGATCGCGCAAAGCAAAACGACCTGATCTTGCAGGGTGTCCTGCACTCCACCCAAAACGTTGCGGCCTTTGCTGCTAATATCTTCGACCACCCGGAGGCTTTCGCAAATCCGACCTACTGGCAGGTAGCAGACCACATCAGCCTGGGCGCACAAGGACAGTTCGCTAACGGCAAAGAGGATCCGACCAGCGTCTTCGTCCCAAATTCAGGCTCTTTGGATTCCGAGACCCAGCGGGATATCCAGTTGAGCGCTTACCTCGATTTCATCTTCACACCTGCATTTGAAAACACTTCCTATGTGGAAGCAATCTACTTCGCCACACCCCGGGACGTAGTTCGTTATTACCCCAATATCGACCTGGGCAGCGTGCTGCCGCCTGATTTCAAAGCGACCGGGCGCATCTGGTACACCGGCAGCATGCAAGTCGACAACCCAAACCATGTCTCCTGGTGGACGCCGCCCTATCTTGATGCAACCGGGCGTGGCCTGGTCACCACGGCTGCTATGCCTGTCTATAGCGGGAGCCAGCAACTGCTGGGCGTTGTTGGGTTTGATATCACCCTCAACGAAATGCGTGCCAATATCGAGGCTGCCAGCTTCCTGAGAACCGGTTATTCCTTCCTGATGGATCAAAACGGCCACGCAATCGCTCTACCGCAGCAGGGTTTCCGGGATATCCTGGGACACGACCCCAACCCGGATGAGGTTGGCGTAGACCTGGCGGGTACAGACACCCCGCTTAAATCCATTTTTTCCCGCATGGTGGCTGGCGAAAGCGGCATTGAAAGCCTGGATTTGAACGGCAAGCAGGTTTTTATCGCTTTCGCTCCGCTTGAGAGCACCGGCTGGAACATGGGCAGCGTCGTTGAGACCAACGATGTCGTCCAGGCGGTCAGCGCGCTGAAATCCGAGCTTGGAGACACGACCCGCGCCCTCATTTTGTGGCGCGTCCTGCCGGTCAGCTTTGCTATTTTCGCCGTCGTCATCGTCCTCGGCCTTGTCCTGACCAGCAGCCTGGTCCGCCCGATACAAAATCTGGCAAAAGCTGCAGAGAAATTGGGCAAAGGCGACTGGAACGTCGAGATCCCCAAGGCGAGCGACGATGAAATTGGCGTGTTGGCCCGGGCGTTCCAAACGATGCTTAACCAGCTTCACGGGATGGTGACGCAGCTCGAGCAGCGCGTGGCCGAGCGCACCCGGGATCTCGAGCGGCGCACGTTCCAGGTGCATATTGCCGCCCAGGTTGCCCGGGATATCACCGCAGCGCGCAACCTGGATGAATTGTTGAACTACGCCGTCAATCTGATCCGCGAACGATTTGGGTTTTACCACGCCGGGGTGTTCCTGGTCGATGAACAAAACGAATATGCAGTGATCCGGGCCGCCACCGGCGTTGCCGGTAAGGAGATGCTGGCTCGCGGCCACCGCCTGAAAATTGGCGAGACCGGCATTGTCGGCTATGTCACTGGCAGCGGGAGACCACGTATCGCCCTGGATGTCGGCAGCGATGCGGTACACTTCCGCAATCCTCTCCTCCCGGATACCCGCTCCGAGATGGCTCTGCCTCTAAAATCGGGGGAGCGAGTGATTGGCGCTCTGGATGTGCAGAGCACCGAGCCAGCCGCATTCAACGAGGATGACGTCACGACACTCCAGATCCTGTCCGACCAACTGGCTGTCGCGATTGATAATGCACGCTTGCTGCACGAAGTCCAGGATAACCTGGAGTCCCTGGAAGCCTTTACCAGCCAATACGGCCGGCAGGCCTGGGAGCAGATCTTAAAATCCCGCTCGGTGGCTGGCTACCAGTATGATCGTACAGGCCTTGTACCCCTACCCTCCGGTCAAGGCGAACAACACCCCACGGGGCAAACAATCCAGATCCCATTGCAGGTGCGCGGCGTGGAGATCGGCAGCATGGATGTCTGGATGGAGGAAGGCGAGCTCAGCTCCAGTGACCTGGATCTCCTGAAAGAAGCAGGCACGCGGATCAGCCAGGCAATGGAAAGCGCCCGCTTATTTGAAGAAGCGCGCGCCCGGGCGACTCGCGAGTTGGCGATTAACGAGCTAACCACCCATGTTTCTCGTTCGCTGGATGTGGACACGCTCCTTAAAACAGCAGTGCATGAGCTTGGCCAGATCCCCAAAGTTGTGGAGGTTTCCGTTCACCTGGGGCAGCAAGAGGCAAATCTGCCAGGGAAGGTAAAATCTAACGCTGACGGCTCACCACCATCAAACAATAAGTCCAGGAACGGCAAAAATGCCTGACTACTGCGATTATTGCAGCTCCGGCAAGAATTTGCCTGTTATTGACGATACGATTCATAATGTTGACTTGGTTTAAGAAGATAAGTGAAACAGTAAGCGGGAAAGACTCCCAGGAATACGATCAGCGCCTGGCGCGGATGTATCGCTGGTTGGCGCCGGTTTCAATCGCGACGGCGGGAATCAGCGTGTTCTCTTACGCTTTTATTTCCACCCAGGCCCAGATTTTGCAATTCCGCATCGAGGTCCTGGCCCTGATCGCGGCAATCGTGATCCTCAGCCCAGTTTATTTCTTCGCCCGCGCCGGTCGCCTGGATGCGGCTGGGTCCGCCATACTCCTGAGCCTGTTGGTCGTTTTTGCGACCCAAGAACTGGCCTGGCAAGGCGCAACGCTGCTCTTCCTGGCGGGCGGCACACTGGTGATCCTGCTAACGGGAAGGTTGCTGCTGCCCAACCGTCCTGTACGCTGGCTTGCCTTTGCCGGGATGTTGGCCGCGCTGGTGATCTTGCTGACCTTGATCCACCCGCTCCGCCGCCTGGCTTTCTCCGGTTCGGTATTGTTTACGCTCGTTGCCCCTGGTTTGGGTTTCCTGATGGCGCTCTTTATCACCTGGCAGGTCTTACGCGCCTTTCAAGTGGGGTCGATTCGCAGCCGCTTGCTGGTCGGGTTTATTTTAGTCACGGTGCTTCCGGTAGCGATTACAGGCGGGATCGCCTCCCTCATCACCACCCGGAATATGGAAACCCGCCTAACCAACCAGTTGGAATCTGTGGCAACGCTGAAAGAAGCAGAAATCAATAACTGGGTTGAGAACCTGAACAACAATCTATCCGATCTGCAGGCGAGACAGGAAATTGAAAACACGGTCTCGATCATCCTGCAAAGCGGCGGAATCACGGCTGAGGAATTTAAGACCGGCCACGACCAGCTACAAAATGAATTCCTGCAGACCGTACAGCGGACGCAGTTATTTGACGAGATCTTCATCATGAACCTGGATGGGAAGGTCATGGTGTCCAGTGAACCGCTGCAGGAAGGTAAAGTGTTTTTCGGGCAACCATTATTCAATGAGGGTATTAAAGGAAGGTTCACTGCGCCGCCGTTGTATGCGCCGTCTCTAGGACAATATCGCATTATCGCCACCCAACCCCTGCAAAACTCCCAGGGAATATTAATGGGTGTGCTTGCCGGCAGGGCGAACATGGAATCCTTGTTCGATATCATGCTGGAACGAGCCGGCCTGGGCGAAACCGGTGAAACGTATCTGGTTGGCGCCAACCATGTGCTCGTCACGGTCTTACGTGACGGCCAACAGTACCTGACCGTCAGGACCGAGGGGTCCATGCAGGCTACTGACCAACGCCAGAATGGTTCTAGCTCTTATTCGAACGCGTTAAATCAAAACGTCATTGGTGTATACCACTGGCTGCCCGGGCTCCAGGTTGCGTTGCTGGCGGAGCAAAACCGCAGTGAAGCGCTGAGCTCCATTCGTATTACCTTGCTGGTCAGCCTGGGAATCGTGCTCACCGCTGTGCTGCTGGCGGTGGGATTGGCGCTGCTGATCACGCGCAGTATCGCCAACCCAATCGCAGAGCTTGTTCGCACTACCGCTCGTATCGCTTCTGGCGACCTGGGCCTGACTGCCGAGGCCCGGCGTTCAGACGAAGTCGGGGCCCTGGCCCGGGCGTTCAACAGTATGGCGCTGCAACTGAGAGAGATGATTGGCGGCCTGGAACAACGCGTAGACGACCGCACCCGCGAGCTGAAACGGCGCAGCAACCAGATACAGGCGGCAGCCGAAGTGGCCCGTGACATCACGACAGCCACAGACCTCGAAGATGTGCTAAACCAGGCGGTCAACCTGATCCGTGACCGCTTTAATTTTTACCATTCCGGCATTTTTTTGGTGGACGAACGCGGCGAATATGCCCTTCTGCGGGCTGCATCCGGCGTTCCAGGAAAGCACATGCTGGCGCAAGGGCATAAGCTTAAAGTTGGCGCCGAAGGCATCGTCGGCGCCGTCACCGCCAGTAAAAAACCACACATCGCTTTGGATGTAGGCCGCGACGCGGTTCACTTTAAAAATCCCTGGCTCCCTGAGACGCGCTCTGAAATGGCCCTGCCCTTGCGTGTCGGCGAGCGTGTCATCGGGGCGTTGGATGTTCAAAGCACACAGGCTGCGGCATTCGACGAAGACGATGTCACGATCCTGCAGACGATGGCTGACCAGCTTGCGATCGCGATTGAAAACGCCCGCCTGATCCAGCAGATGGACCTGGCGCTGCGCGAGCTAGAGCATGCCTATGGGCAGTACACCCAGGATGCCTGGCGCGGGCTGGCGCAAAATACAGCCCAGGTTGCCGGCTACCGTTACCAGGGCATGGATATTCGAGCCGCTGAAGACATGCGTCCAGAAGCACAGGAAGCTCTACAGGCTGGGAGCGCCATCCGCAAAGTGCTGGCGCCTGCGAATGGGAATGAGCGATCGGGGAGCGATTCCATCCAACCAATCACTGCATTAGCGGTTCCCATTAAACTACGGGATCAGGTGATTGGCGTTTTGAACTTACGCTTTCAGGAGGCAAACATCCCGGCTGAAACGATAGCCCTGGTTGAAGAGGCTGCCGCCAGGTTAGCCCCAATCATGGAAAACTCGCGACTGCTCCAGGAAGCTCAGCAGCGCGCCACCCGCGAGCAATTGACCAGTGAAATTACCGGGCGCATGCGCCAGACCCTGGATATTGATACGGTTTTGCAAACAGCGACCCGTGAAATTTTTGATGCGTTAGGCCTGAAGGATATTTCCATCCGCCTGGGAACAGACAAAGAACTGGTGGATTGATGGGAATTTTTAAGATCAAGATGGATATCATACGATGAAAGCCTCCCAACACGCACGGACCAAACCTCTCAAATCTTCCGGTTTGGGAAGCCTCTCCTTGCCGGATGAGGTGTTCGTCTGGCGTCGCCAGCTCGTGCACGATACCTTGCGGGCCGCAGTGATCTTCAGCACACTTGCGTTAATCGCAGGATCCATCTATGCCTTCATCTCGAAAAGTTACTGGGTAATCCCGCTCTACGCGCTGGCGTACATTGGGATACTGCTGGTCACCTTCCTGAAACGAATCCCTTATTGGGTCCAGGCCAGTACATTGATCGGCCTGGTATATTTCGTCGGCGTCCTTGACCTGATCGACTCGGGTCGCGGCGGAGATGGGCGAGTGCTGCTTCTGGCGGTTCCCGCGTTGGCGGGATTGATGTTTGGAAGGCGTGAAGGCATTCTGGCCCTGGTAGTCGATGTCGTAACTTTACTGGTTTTCGGTTGGGCCTATTCCTCGCACCTGCTCAGCATTCCAATTGAAAAACAAGCGAACACCGCTAACCCTGCCGCCTGGTTAAGCAACACCATCGTCTTGCTCATGCTAGGCTCTTTGCTCGTGGCTTCCCAGAGCTTTTTAGTCCCCCGCCTGGCCTTAGCCCTGAAGCACAGCCGCAAGGTCGTTAAAGAACTGGATTCGGCCCAGTACACCCTGCGGGAGCAGGCCGAAGGATTGAAAGAAGCGAACCGCATGCTCTCGAAACGCACCCAGGTTTTGGAGGCGACCGCCCAGCTTGCCCGGGAAGCAGTTTCAGTATCAGATATGCAAGAGATGCTCGATAAAGTTGTCAGGCTGGTCGGCGAACATTTCGATTATTACCATGCCGGTGTTTTCTTGATAAACCCGAGCAAGGAATGGGCTGATTTAAAGGCGGCTTCCAGCGAAGGGGGCAAACGCATGCTGGCGCGCGCCCACCGGCTGAGAGTGAACCAGGAAGGGATTGTAGGTTATGTAACCGGGAAAGGGGAAGCGCGCATCGCCCTGGATGTGGGCAGCGACGCGGTCTATTTCGATAACCCAGATCTACCGGATACCCGTTCTGAGATGGCTCTGCCACTGCGCGTCCATAATGAGATTATTGGTGCGCTGGACGTCCAAAGTACCGAGCCAAACGCTTTCTCCGAGGATGATGTAGGCTTGTTACAAATTATCGCCGATCAGGTTTCCATGCTTGTAAGCAACCTGCAACTGTACCAGCAGGCCCAGGAAAACCTGGAGGCAGAACGGAATATCTATCGCACGATCAGCCAGGCAAAATGGCAGGAGCTATTACGAAGCCGGCCAATGAGCGGATACGTATGCAATGAAGATGGGACATTCCCACTCACCAGCGTAGCCCAGGCGCCGGTGCCTGGCGATGATCGTTTGCAGGTTGTCAAAATTCCAATCCAATTGCGCGGCCAGGTCCTGGGCGCTGTTGAGGCTCGTAAGGCTATGGACCAGTCCTGGACGAAAGAGGAAGTCCACATGATGGAAACGCTGGTTGACCAGTTGAGCACTGCCCTGGAAAGCGCACGTCTGTTCCAGGAGACCCAGCGCCGGGCTGAACGCGAGCGACTGGCGGGCGAGATCACTGCCAAGGTGCGCGCCTCAAACGACCCGCAAACAATCATGCAAACTGCTGTACGAGAGCTGCGCCAGGCTTTACAGGCAAATCGCGTCCAGGTATTGGTACAATCGGAAAACACGAAACCGGCATCCATGAATTCGCAAGGCAATGGCGAAAGCCATTTGGGTGAATAGAAAAGATGACCACGGTAATTGCTGTAGCCAATCAAAAAGGAGGTGTCGCTAAAACGACCACGGTCGTTTCCCTGGCTGGAGCCCTCGTCCAAACCGGGCATGAAGTATTGGTGATCGACCTGGACGCCCAGGCCAATTTGACCATGGCGCTGGGAGGCAACCCGCGCATGCTGCGAGCTTCGATTGTCGACGTCCTCTCGAACAATGCGAAATTGGCTGCAGTAATCCGCACCACCGACATTCCGGGGCTAAACCTGGCGCCCGCGACCAGTGAGCTGGAGCCGGCTGAGCGAATTCTCGGGATGCGCGACAACTATGAACTCGTTCTACGACAGGCGCTTAACGGCAAAACCTTCGCAACAGGTGCTTATTACGATTACATCCTCCTGGATTGCCCGCCATCCACGGGTCCGGTTACATTGAATGCAGTGATCGCAGCCGACCTGCTCATCATCCCAACCCAGCCCGAGTTTTTTTCCGCGCATGCGTTACGCGCAATGATGCCCGTCATTCGCCAAGTGCGCCAACACTATAACCCTGACCTGGTATATCGTATCTTGATCACCATGCACGACCGGCGCAACCGCATTCACTGCAGCCTGCGAGAACAGATCCGAGCTACCTTCGGCGAAGGCCTATTCGATACGATTATTGACATCGATACCAAACTGCGCGAAAGCGTGGTCGCCGGATTGCCGATCACCCACTATAAACCCCAAACGCGCAGCGCGCTGCAATACAACGCGCTGGCTGTGGAATTAATTCAACATGTCCAAGAAACAGTTGCAAAGCCGGCTTGAGAGCCTTTTCTCCGACCTGGAGCAAGAGCATGTGCCGTTATATGACAGCCATGCTGAAAACCTTCCAGGTTGGGCGTGGGCATGCGATTCTCAAGGCCGCTTTACAGACTGCAGCCCAGGGGTAGCCGATTACCTGGGCATCCAGCCTGGAGAATTGATTGGTAATTCCCTGACGACTTTTCGCCTGACGCGCAAGTCGAGCGTGGCTTTGGAAGGCGCCTTGTTGAAGGGCAAAGATTATCCTATCGAAATTTCTCTCGAATATCTGACTGAGCCCGATAACAAAAGCCTGCCAGTTCTAATTCATCTTTTCCCAGCCCCAACACAGAATGGCAAGGCGCCTGGTTGGCACGGGTTTACCCAGGTGTCCGTCAAGCCGGAGGCAAAGCCCGCCTGGGTGGAGCCTCCCAGCCCATCCCCAATGAACCCGACTGCCGCCTTTGAGCCTTCACCCGAACCAATTTCGGCTCCGGATTGGCCTAAATTGCCGGATTCACCCGTGGATACAAAAGGTCACCTGGATGAAGGCGCTCAGATCGTCATCGCTAACAAGGCACCTTCCTCAAACGGCCAAAATAGCCCTTATAAGGATCGCCTGGCCGTTCAACCAGACGATCAAGACGGCGCAACATCCGTTTTGGCTTTATCCATATCGGATCCCATACAAAAATCCAACCTGCTGTTCGAGATCATCGATGAGACCCCGGAGCGCCAGTGGAGCGAGGATGAGCGCCTGCTTGTGGAGCAAGTTGCCGACCAGATTTCGCTGGCGCTCGAAAACGCGCGCCTGTTCCAGGAAACCCAAATTGCGCTTTCCGAATCTGAAGCGCTCTACAATGCCAGCGCTGAGCTGAACGCTGCCGATGACTACGATGAAATCCTCACCATATTATGCAAATTTACCTTGCTGGAGAAAATCGATAAGACTGCCAGCTTGAACCTTTTCGACCATCCCTGGCAGGAAAATGACCCACCGGGATGGGTGCAGACCATCGCCCACCGCAGTTTCTTGCCGGAGGGGGCAGTCGCCCCACGCTATCCCGTCGACGCATTTCCGGCAGCCGGCAGCATCCTGAGCCCGGACGCAGCCACCCTGGTCGAGGATGTCGCCGAGGATCCGCGCCTGGATGAAAACTCACGCGCCCTGTACAGCCTGCGTTTCCAGTCAGCCAGCACAATATTTGCCCCGCTTACCGTCGCCGGGCAGTGGATTGGCTTCGTCAATGGCGCGTTCGGGGAGCCGACTCAATTTACCCCGGGAGATGTGCGCCGGTTGATGGCGCTTGCCAGTCAGGCGGCGATCGCTATTCAGAACCTGCGCTTGCTGGAGGAAAGCCAGCGGCGCGCCAACCAGCTCCAAACCGCGGCTGAGATCGCTCGTGACACTTCCAGTACCCTGGCTCTCGACACTCTGTTACAACGCACAGTCAACCAAATCCGAGACCGGTTTGGTTATTACCATGCCTCGATCTTCTTGTTAGATGAAAAAGGGGTAAATGCTATCGTGCGTGAATCGAGCGGTGAAGCGGGGCAGGAAATGAAACTCCGCGGCCACAGTTTGGCGGTCGGCTCGCTCTCGGTGATTGGCTATGTTACTGAAAAAGGTGAAGCGCTAGTCGTCAACGACGTTACCCGTGACCCGATCCATGCCACCAATCCACTCCTGCCAGACACACGCTCGGAGGCGGGCTTGCCGTTGAAAATCGGTGAGCGGATTATCGGCGCATTAGACGTCCAATCCATCGATGTGAACGCATTCACTGGAGATGAGATCTCGGTGCTGCAAGTATTGGCAGACCAGATCGCAGTAGCTGTTGACAATGCCAGGTCATATGAAATTTCACAGAAGGCTGTGGAAGAAATGCGGGAGCTAGACCGCTTGAAAAGCCAGTTCCTTGCAAATATGAGCCACGAGCTGCGCACACCTCTCAACTCCATTATCGGTTTTTCACGCGTGATCTTAAAAGGCATCGATGGGGCAATCAATGACCAACAAAACCAGGATTTGACGGCGATTTACAATTCTGGGCAGCACTTGTTAGGATTGATCAATGATGTGCTCGATCTCTCCAAGATCGAGGCCGGCAAAATGGAGCTGGCTTTCGAAGAAGAAGTTAACCTGGTTGACTTGATCAACAGCGTGATGTCGACCCTGGTTGGATTGGTTAAAGACAAGCCCATCGAGCTTCACCGTGAAATCGACCCCAACTTACCATTGATGCAAGCCGATCCGATGAAAGTGCGCCAGGTTTTAATTAACCTGTTCTCAAACGCAGCCAAATTCACAACTTCTGGCTCGATCACTGTACGGGCCGGGACCCAAACAGGCCCGCATGGCGTCGAAGAGGTGATCATCAGCGTGATCGATACCGGTACCGGAATCGCCCCCGAGGACCAGGCCAAGCTATTCCAACCCTTCTCCCAGGTAGATGGCTCCCTGAACTCGAAAAACAGGCGGGACCGGTCTCGGCCTTTCCATCTGCCGTCACCTGGTAGAAATGCACGGCGGACGCATCGGGCTGCAAAGCCAACCGGGACAAGGCTCACACTTTTTCTTCACTTTGCCGCTTTCTGACACGGCGACGATCCCGCCGGTTGCGGGCGGTGAAAAAGTCGTCCTGGCTGTAGACGACGACGCTCAGGTTATCAATCTTTACCAACGCTACCTGTCTAAACATGGCTACCGAGTCGTATCTCTGACAAATCCAAACCTTGCGCTGGAACACGCCCGGGCGCTGCAGCCTTTCGCCATCACCTTAGACATTATGATGCCCGGCCTGGATGGATGGCAGGTCCTGCAAAAGTTAAAAACCGATCCAGACACTCGCCAAATCCCGGTTATCATATGCAGCATCCTGGAAAACCAGAAGAAGGGCTTCAGCCTGGGGGCGACAAACTATCTGATGAAACCTATCCTGGAAGAGGATATGGTCGCGGCGATCAATCAATTGAACGCTGGCGGAGAGATCGCCGACATCCTGGTCGTTTCTGGGAAGCCGGAGGAGAGGGAACTGCTCCAGGAAGCGTTTGCTTTCCAAAATAAATATCACCTGCATCTCGTTGAGGATGTCTCGAAAGCGCTGGTGGCGCTGGGCTTCCAAAGGCCGGATGCCATCATTATGGACGCAATCACTTCCATCGCAGCGATGCCGGAACTGGACGGATTTACTCTGCTCGAAACGCTCCGGGCGGATGCTTCGTTGCGCGATATCCCTGTTGTTGTTTACGCTGCTGGCGAATTGGGAGAGGCTCAAATCACCCGTTTGTCAGAATTTCCTCAAGCCATGTTAGGTAAGGGGTTGTTGGAAGAAAAAGAGCTGCTGGAAGGCCTCCAGAAGGTGCTGGGCCGGTTCAATCCGCAGCAATCGGGTCAAGCTTAATCCCTTTCTTCGAACATTCTCATCGGCAAATGCCTAGAATTGGAGAGATCCTTGCCACCTCAAATTCTCATCGAATGCCTGGACTGCGGTCACCAATCCGCTTACCACCCATCAACTTTCAACTGTCCGAATTGTTCCAGCCAGTGGCTGGAAGCCCGCTATGATTACGCTTCTTTAGGGCAGGCGTTTCCAGAATTGCTCTTAAATCGGCCCTTCAATCTCTGGCGCTACCGTGAAGCCCTGCCGGTGCTTGAATATAACCCCAGCCTTTCCATGGGAGAAGGCGGGACCCCGGTGATCCACGCCACGAACCTGGGCATGATGCTGGGTTGTCCGAATATCTATATAAAAGATGAGCGCCAGGGACCTACATCTTCATTCAAGGATCGCCAGGCTGCCGTGGGCATCGCCGCTCTCAAAGAAGCCGGCGTCACCGAGATGGTGCTTGCCTCGACGGGCAATGTAGCCATCGCTTTCTCAGCCTACGCCGCTCGCGCCGGCATCAAGCTTTGGGCGTTCCTGACAAGCCTTGTGCCGGCAGAAAAGATGCGCGAAGTGGCCATTTACGGTACCCAGGTCGTAAAAGTGACCGCATCGTACGACCAGGCCAAAAAGGTAGCAGCCGAGTTCGCGCACCAACGCGGCCTTTACCTGGAACGCGGGGCGCGTTCGATCCCTTCAGTCGAGGGGATGAAAACGATCGCATTCGAGATCGCCGAACAACTCACCCACATCCTTGACCAGAAAGACCTTCCCATGCCTGCCGATTCCGCCGCGAGAGCTCAATCCGCTCCCTGGCGCGTGCCAGATTGGTATTTTCAATCCGTGAGTGGAGGCCTGGGACCCCTGGGGGTGCAAAAAGGATTCTTCGAATTACAGCAGATGGGTTTAACCAGCCGCATCCCGGCTATTGCCGGTATCCAAACTGAAGGATGCGCGCCGATGGCTCATGCCTGGCGCATGGGCCTGGAAACAGCCGAGCCCGTACAGTCGCCGCGCACCCACATCGCTACACTCTCCACCGGCGACCCCGGGCGGACTTATTCCCTGCTGCGCCAGCGAATGAATGCCAACAGCGGCGGGATTTTCGATAGCGTTTCAGATGAAGAGACATTCCGCACCATGCATATCCTGGCCAAAATGGAGGGCATCTCAGTCGAACCCGCCGCGGCAGTCGCTTTCGCCGGATTGGTAAAACTGGTGCGCGCCGGTCAAATCAAGCCATCGGATGTGATCGTGGTCAATTGCACCGGTCACACCATGCCAATCGAGCGCACGATCCTCGGCGAAGGCTGGGCGCGGAATGTGGTCCTGCCCACGCAAACACGGCCCGGCATGCAAGCGGGATTCCCACAGGAAGGCCTGCTGGCAGCCCTAAACCGGGTGACTGCCGATCGCTACCCACGCATTGCCATTGTAGATGACACCGCAGACGCACGCCGTTTGATCCGCCGGATCCTGCAGTCCCAGGGAAACTATACATTGTTCGAAGCTGCCAACGGGCAAGAAGCAATCGATCTTGCGCTAACGCAACTGCCCGATCTGATCATCCTGGATTTGATGATGCCTGAGATGGATGGATTCAGCGTGCTTGACGCGTTAAAAGCGAACCCACAAACTGCCCCTATCCCGGTCATCGTCGTGACCGCTAAGGATCTGACGCAAGAAGAGCGGGAGCGACTGAACGGCCACATTCATTCTCTGATGCAAAAAGGGGAATTTATGAACGATGAACTGCTCGACGAAGTTCGGGCCCTGGTGAAATAAGTGGGCATTTGATGAGTATTGGCGAAGGATCCAGGCAGCACACCACCGGCATCCGCGCAGCGCTGTCTTCAGCCCTGTTCCTCGGCCTGGCGCCGATCTTCGGCAAGCAGGCGATTCTGCTTGGACTGTCGCCTCTTGCAGTTGTGGCGCTTCGTACGCTCCTGGCTGCCATTTTGCTCCTGGTTGTCATGCTTCTATTTAAGCGCCAGTTTCTGTACATCTACCCGGCCGGACTGCTCGGTTGTCTCCTGGCGGGTGGGATCAATGGGCTGGGTTCTTTGCTGTATTATGGCTCACTGGGCCGCATCGACGCTGGCCTGGGCCAGTTACTCTACGCACTCTACCCCCTTTTCGTCGCTCTCTGGCTGCGGCTGGATCGCCAGCCTTTAAGCCGCCTGACAGCTCTGCGCTTGCTATTCACACTTCCAGCCCTTTTCTTGCTGACGCAGACGGGGAGAAGCAACATTGACCTTTTGGGTATGGGCATGATGCTGGGAGCCGCGGTGCTTTACGCGCTGCATTTGCCGATTAACCAACGCGTCCTCTACGATATGCCGGCCCCGACTGTAACACTTTATACGCTAATAGCAATGAGCGCCATTGTCGTTCCTGCCTTCCTCGTATCCGGCCCGCTCGGAATCCAATTTCATCTGTTTTCCGCGGCGCCAGCCCAGGCCTGGTGGGCCATCATCGCTCTGACGCTGGTGACATTCCTCTCCCGGCTGACGTTATTCCTGGGAGTAAAACACCTGGGCGGTCTGCAAACCGCGCTTTTAGGACTTGGCGAGCTGCTGGTAACAGTTACTTTCGCCCATCTCTTATTGGGTGAAAGATTCAGCCCTCAACAATGGCTCGGAATGGGGTTATTAGTCGCGACCTTGATGCTGGTCAGACTCGAAAAAACGGCGCCCCCAAGCTACCATTCCGGGGGCTGGCTCAAATGGCTGCGGCCGCCTGGGATCCCTGCCGAAATTCCCTGGCAGCCGTATGAATGATTCGAGAATAATCAAGATTATGACGACCAGGACAGCCGTGTGAAGGTTTTCACGGCGAATCTTCTTTTGCAGCCTCTTTCCCGATCTTTGACTCAAAAACGTACCCCGTACCACGAACGTTTGCGATCCATTTTTCCCCGCCTGGGAAAACCGCAAGCTTTCGGCGCAAGCGACTGATTAATGGACGCAGCACTTCGGGAGCTTCCCAATCGGTCGCCTCATAACCTTGCACCAATAGAACCAGCTCCCTGTGCGATAACACCCTGCCGCGGTTTTCCAGCAAGACTTTAACCAGCTTGCCTTCGGTCGGCGTCATCGAAACGCGCAAGTCGCCACGCCAGATCTCGCGCCGCACTAAATCTACTGTGATCCCGTCTTCAATGTGGATAATTTCGTGGTCGTACCTTGAGGTAGGCCTAATTCCCTCCGCAATTTTCAACCGCTGTATTGAGTTGTCCAACTGCTCTAATAACAAGCGACGTTTTTGTTGTTCCGCTTTCTTAATCAAGGCTTGAGAAACGCTGCTTAAAAGGTCTCGAGTGTTGGCAGGCTTAAGGATGTAATCGTGCGCGCCATAGCGCAAAGCCTCAATGGCTGACTCAATTGAGCCATTGCCCGTTAATAGGATGATCTTGATGTGAGGGTAAGCCTGTACGGCGCAGCGCATTACTCCTATCCCATCCATGCCGGGCATGATCAAATCAAGCAATATCAAATCGTAATTCTCTTGAGCCAATTTTTCCAGCGCCTGGTCCCCGCACGAAGCCGAATTTGTGTCATAACCTTCTAATTGTAAAATTTGTTCTAATGATTGGCGGATTTTTTCTTCATCATCGACCACCAGAATTTTAGCCTTCATAAAGGTTCTCCTTTGGGAGAATGATTCTAAAGCAGGCCCCCTGCCCTTTTCCCTGAATCAGATTGATTGAGCCGCCGTGAGCCGAGACGATGCCATAACTGACTGCAAGCCCTAATCCCGTTCCATGTTCTTTTGTGCTCACAAAAGGCTCAAAAATTCTATCTTTTTCATTCTCCGGTATTCCCGGTCCAGTGTCTTCAATCAGGATTTCCACACCAGGACTCGGATTATTCTCGTCCAGCCGGGCGCTTTGGAAAAATATCTCCCCGCCGTCCGGCATTGCTTCCATTGCATTAAGAATAAGGTTTATAAAAACCTGCTGAATTTGATCCGCGACGACCATAACGTTTGGGATGTTTGGAGCCAACTTCTTGTGGAATTCAACCTTGTTTTTCTTCAGTTGAGCCGCTAACAAATCCTCAACATGGCTGATCAACCCATTGATATCTACCAGGCTAAGGTCTCGCGCGCCCGGGCGGTAAAATTCCAACATGCGTTGGACGACCGCCATTAATCGCTCCAGCTCGTCCTGGGCAACCTTAAGATAATTCTGGCGCTCCCGCACAGAAAGCTCTTTTCTCCCGGCAAGGTGCAGGCAGTTATGAAGCGATTGCAGCGGGTTATTGATCTCATGAGCGATCGAAGCCGTCAGACAACTCGCCGCGGCCATTTTCTCCACCCGGTTGAGCGCGTGCCGGGATTCCTCCAACTGCTTCAAATTTAACCGTAAATCATGATATAAAGTTGCGTTCTCAAAGGCCTGGCCCATCTGCCGGGCCAGAATAGCGACCATTTCCAGGTCACCCTCACGAAAATAAGTTTGTTCATTACGACGGCTGGCAAATAAGAGATAGCTGTTTTGTTTGTTGCTTACGAGAACGAAGATCAATGATCCCAAGGAGTGAGCTGCCATAACTGCCTGGATGGTCCCGTCCCCTGGACTGCCATGATTGACTAAGACCGGCACACCATCTCTCACCAAACGGCACAAATTGTCAGTGCCAGCAAGAATCTCCTCGAAAGGCGAGGCATTCCCATCAAAACTCACCCGGACAAATTTTTCTCGGCTCCGATCTCTTTGAAATAGTGCAACATCAGAGCAGATCAAATTGTTAATCAGGAGATCAACAATCAGTTCTTGTGATTTTTGAATATCCGTTTCAGAAAATAGGGTTGCGGTCATTTTCAGCAAGGGCCGCAAGGCGCGCAGTTTACTGAGATCCCTGCGCTGTTCACTCTCGTCCAAAGCGTGCTGAACGGTTAGCACCAGCTCCGAGTTTTCAAATGGTTTCAAAATCAGGCCGTTCGCCCCTTCGCGCATCGCGGATATGGCGGTTTCTACTGTACCAAAGGCGGTCATAATGACAATGGCCAGCTCGGGCTGGTGATGGCGGGCCAAAGTGATGAGTTGGAACCCATCCAAACCCGGCATGCGGATATCTACGAGGAGCAGATCAACGACCTGCCGGGTAAGTATAGCCAGCGCCTGGCTCGGGCTGGTTGTGGCAATCACGTGAAAGCCAGCCCCTTCCAGCAACCGCTGGCACAAGTGGACGACGTTTGATTCGTCGTCGACTATTAGCACCCAGGCTTCACGCATTCTCGGCGCTTACCTCCAGGGGCAACCACACGGTGAAACAACTGCCCCGACCTACCGCACTTTCCACATCTACAAACCCGCCGTGCTCTGTAACAATTCCATAACTCACCGAAAGTCCCAGCCCTGTCCCCTCTCCAATCGGGCGCGTAGTGAAAAATGGATCAAAAATACGCTCCAGATTTTCTGAGGGTATTCCGTTGCCGGTATCTCGAATTGCCAGAACCAACCCTTCTCGTTTTTGATGCCTTCGCTGCCCGGTTATGAAAAATAAATACCCCCCTTCAGGCATCGCCTGGAGTGCGTTTTGTACCAGGTTCAGACAAACTTGCTTGATTTGGTTTGGATCAATCGCAATGAATGGCAACCCCTCCGCCAGCTCCGTTTGAATATGTATACCATCGTTTTGCGCCTGGTGTTGGATTAGAAGAACTACTTCCCTCACCAATTGATTGAGATCTTTAAGCGAGCGCAAATTCTCCGTTTGCCTGGCGAAATTGAGAAGCCGGCGCACGACATCACGAGCGCGCCGCGACTCACTCAGAACCGTCCTCAGGTCCTCACTGAGCGGGTCGTCGCCTGGCAGATTTTCCAAGGCCATCTCCACGAAACCGGAAATCGTCGTCAGGGGATTGTTTAACTCGTGAGCGATGCCTGCCGCCATCTGGCCAACTGCCGCCATACGCGCCGACTGGATAAGCTGTTTCTCAGCCCTGCGTTGCGCCTCAATACGCTCCGCCAACTGGCGGTAGAGCCGGGCATTGTGAATGGCAACCACGATTTGGGGAGCCAAAAGCTCTAAAAGCTGCCTGTCTTCATCCTGAAAATTATAGGCCGGCTGGTCGCTCAATACTGCCAGCGCCCCTTCAATTTCATTCTTGAATTTCAACGGCACTGCTAAAGCTGCAGTGACCGGCATTGAGAGCCCAATTTCAAACCCGCTGCTCCAGGGGTCCGTCCCTTGAAAAACCATAGCTGTGCCTGATTTGACAACTTGCCCTAAAATTCCGCTGTCTGGAGGGACGCATTGTTCCAACTCTTCGCTCCACGGGTTTTTGGATAGCACAACCCGGATCGAATTCCTGTCTTGATCTACTAATCCTAATGCGGCTGCCTGGACGCCTACCAGATCACGAGCTCGCGCGACAACTCTTTGAAAGAGGATTTCCTGCTCCAAATCCCCGGAAATATCCAGGGCGGTCTCTCTTGCGCCTTGGAGATGGTTTAACCTGGCTTCCATTTGTTGGTTATGGAAAGCATTGACCATAACGCTGGATAAAATTGCGGCAAGGGATTCCAGGATCGAAAGGTCGTTTTCCGAAAACGCATTTTTGAGGTTGCGTTTCAAGATCAATACCCCAAAGTTCCGCTCGCCATCTTTGAGCGGTACACAGATTTCTGATCCTGCTTGCCAGATGTCAGGGGATGGCATATCGGAATCAAAGGAAGTATTGTTGGTAAAGTGGCTTTTCCCGCTGCGCAAGACCCTGCCCGAGATCCCTTGTTCGGACGATAATCGAAAGCCGCGCTCAACCAGGTGCGCCTTGTTTCCTGCCAGACCCAGGTTTACTAATTCCTGGCGACCTTCCTCCAGCAGCATGATCAAAGCGAGCTCATAATTGAAATATTCTGCCATCAATTCAACAGTTACTTGAGCGATTTCCTGGATATCGGTCAGGCCAACGACGCTTTGCAATACCTGGTAAATCAGGCTCAAATTTCTGGCACGCTCACGCGTCTCCTGGTGTAATCGTACGTTGAACAATAATCCGGCCAGGTGGCTGGCGATGACGATCAACAATTGCTCGTCTTGGGATGTGAAGGCGCTGCTCTCGGTGCTCTCAACCGAAATCGTCCCAATTGCCTTGCCGCCATATTTCAGGGGGACCACCAGGGCGGATCGAACGTTGAAACCTTCATCCAGGTACCGCGGCGCTTTGTTGATATCTCCCACTCGAATTGGATACCCGCTTTCTACCACGAAACCAGCCAGGCTGGTCTTTACAGGGACTATTAGAGGTTTTCTACCAGAAACCCCACTGTATTCGCGCAGCATTTTTCGATCCATTGAAAGCAGTAATATTGCTGTTAAATCGGTTCGGAAGGTGCGTCTCAGCCTGCGAACGATCCGGCGTGCGAATTCGTCCGTATCAATTCCACTGGAAACTGCTGCGGCCAATTCTGAAATAAGCTCGAATTGTTGCAAGTAGCGAGCGATGTCAGAATAGACGATTGCATTTTCTAACGCGTGAGCTACCCGAAACAAACGATCTTGCAGGGTAGATGAGCCTGCGTTTTTTAGCGCCTGAGGTTTGTAGGCAACAAATACCACCAAGCCTATCAAGCGTTGCCCTAAAACCACAGGCAGCCCCATTGCTGATTTGACTTTTTTGGGTAATTTCTCCTGCAGCAAAAAACGTGGGGGTTCGGTGATATTTTGAAGCGCCAACCCCTGCTGGCTCAATGTCAACCCCGATAAAATATTGTCCTCAGGAACGGATATTTCGCGGCCGACCACAGGTTCGCCGTAATTCCAGCAAGATACTACACGGAAGTATTCTCCGATACGGATCGCCAAATAGGCTGCATCACAGGGGATTGACATACGCAGGAAATTCAGCGTCCAATCGAAGATTGCATCCGGGTTGAATGACATCCCCAGGTTGGTCTCCAGGGATTGCAAAGCCGGTTGAATGATCGACTGTTCTATGAGAGGGAAATCTGTATTGGCGCTTTCCGATTGCGCGCCGAGAGCGATGACACGAAAAAAACCCCTCTGTTCGCTGGATAGCTGATCAGCTCCTACAATGACCACCCCCAGCGCTTCGAGATTTGCAAATACAAACACTCTCCGGCACCCCAGAAGCGTGGAAAATGGCCCTGTCGCACGCGAGCGGGTGTGTCCGCTGTTGAACGCTCCAGCAAGCCATAAAGCGGTTTGTGGCTGGCGTATAAATTCGAGCAGAGCCGCTCGCTTTGCCTGACTTAGCGCGATTTTACCATCCAGGGACCAGCTTTCATGGGTCCGTTTCAACCAGACAACCCAACGCGCGCCGGAAAGCTTGCTGGCCTGTTTTAATTGAGTCGTAAATCGATCTTTCGCATTAGCCATTTCAAAAGTGAGCCTGATTATAGCATCTTCTCTGCCGAATTACCTGTGTTATACTCGGTGTACCTATTCCGTATCTGCATCGACACTTATATCCAGGAATCACCAAAGCGAAGTAGGGCCGCTGCTGAAAGCTATGAAATCCAATGAATATATCAAAATCGAAGAACAATTTGGCGCCCACAATTATCGACCTTTAGACGTAGTCATCAACCGGGGTGAAGGCATCTGGGTCTATGATGTCGAAGGGAATCGGTACCTGGATTGTCTCAGCGCTTACTCCGCTTTAAACCAGGGACATGTCCACCCCAAAATCCTTGCCGCATTAAAATCACAGGCAGAGAAGCTCACCCTGACTTCACGAGCCTTTCGAAATGACCAGCTTCCGCTCTTTTATCAAGAGCTCTCCAATTTGACAGGTTACCAAAAATCTCTGCCGATGAACAGCGGCGCAGAGGCGGTCGAATCTGCTATAAAACTGGCGCGCAAGTGGGCCTATCGGGTAAAAGGTGTGCCGCGTTACCAGGCAGAGATCATCACCTGCAAAGGAAACTTTCACGGTCGAACGATTTCAATCATATCCTTCTCTTCGGAACCCAAATATCGAGACGATTTTGGACCCTATACGCCCGGGTTTATCAGCATCCCCTACGGCGACGCAGAAGCTGTCCAGAGCGCCATCACCCCAAATACGGCCGCAGTGATCATCGAGCCCATTCAGGGAGAAGCCGGGGTCATCGTCCCGCCGCAGGGTTATCTGCGCCGAGTTAAAGAGATTTGCGCTCAAAACAATGTCTTAATGATCGCAGATGAAATTCAAACCGGACTGGGCCGGACCGGCAAACTGTTCGCATGCGATCACGAAGGAGTACGTCCGGATATCGCCATCATCGGAAAGGCGCTGTCCGGCGGTTTTTATCCGGTCTCTGCAATCCTCGCAGACGAGCCCACAATGAATCTATTCCAGCCGGGAGAACACGGCTCCACATTTGGCGGCAACCCCTTGGGCACGGCCGTCGCTCGTGCGGCGCTGAGAGTTTTGACCGAAGAAAATATGATCGAAAATGCCGCCAAAATGGGGGAATACCTGGCAGACCAGCTTGCAGAAATCCCAAACCGGCATATTAAAGAAGTGCGCGGTAAAGGCCTGTTGATCGGTGTAGAACTCAAAACGGAAGCCGGTGGGGCTCGGCGTTTCTGTGAGGCGCTCCTTACACGAGGGATACTCACGAAAGAGACCCACCAGAACGTAATCCGCTTTGCCCCGCCGCTGATCGTTGACCGCCCTGCTCTGGATTGGGCTATCCCTCTTATTCGCGAAGTCTTGACGATGCCTTAATCTCGAGGTGCTAAGATGAATATCGGCGTTCCCAAAGAAAGGCGCCCATTTGAATACCGGGTTGGCTTGTCCCCCGCAGGTGTACAAATGCTGGCTCGCCAGGGTCATAATTGTTATGTTGAGCATGAAGCCGGGTTAGGCGCCGGTTTCAGCGACCAGGAATATGAACAATCCGGTGGGCGGATCGTTTACTCTCCGCACGAGGTATTCGGTCGCGCCGACTTATTGCTCAAAATCGCTCGCCCAATGCTGGAAGAAATCGATTACCTCAGGCCTGGCACGACCATCGCCGGCTTGCTGCATCTGGCCTCGTCCAGAACCGATAAAATCGACGAGCTTCTTGAAAACAACATCACGGCTCTGGCATACGAACAAATACAACTTGCGGATGGGACGGTCCCTATCCGCCGGCCCTTAAGCCAGATCGGTGGACGGCTGGCAGCCCAAATTGGGGCTCTGCTGCTTCAAAATAATTCAGGCGGAAAAGGCATCTTGCTTGGCGGCGTCGCCGGTGTCCCCCCTGCTGAAATCGTTGTGATTGGGGCCGGGGTGGTCGGCACCTGCGCTGCCCAGGCATTTCTCGGGATGGGCGCGCATGTCAGCGTTCTCGACGTTGACTTGAACGCCCTGGAACAAATGCAGATACGCGCCCCAGGCGTAATTACGATGATGTATAACTCCGTGAATATTGCCCGAGCCTGTAATTTTGCCGACGTGGTAGTTGGGGCGGTTCTTGTGCCAGGAGAACGGCCTCCGATCGTCGTCACCCGCGAATTAGTCCGCTCGATGAAGGAGCGCGCCATCATCATGGATATCAGCATCGACGAAGGTGGCTGCGTGGAGACTTCCCGCCCGACAACTCACGATCACCCGACCTTCATCGAGGAGGGAACCGTTCACTATTGCGTCCCGAATATGCCCAGCGTCGTCGCCCGCACTGCAACGCACGCCTTCTTGAATGCAGCTTTCCCGTACATCTTGGAAGTCGCCGACAAAGGCATAGACAAAGCCATCAGCGAGAACCCCGCGATCGAACGCGGCGTCATCACTTACCATGGAGAAGTCAGACATATCTCACGCCTGACTCCCGCTGCCTCGAGGAAGTAACCGATGGCTTATCGCAGCAAATCCTACAAATCCCGGATTGTTACGCCTGAAGAGGCTGTCCGTCACATAAATTCTGGGGATCGAGTTCTTTAACCGGGAATTGTTCTGTCCCACAAAAATCCCTGGCAGCACTGGTCGATTATGCTCCCCAGTTGACAGATGTGGAGATTTGCCAGGCGCTCACCATTGGCCCGGCCGATTATGTGTCCCCTGAGATGGAAGGTCATCTCAGGGTGAACACAATGTTTATCAGCGCGAACGTTCGCAATGCCGTGCAGCAAGGTCGGGCTGACTTCACCCCGGTGCTGCTTTCGGAATTTCCACTGCTCTTCAAGCAAAAAATCCTTCCGCTGGATGTTTCTTTGGTGCACGTCTCCCCGCCGGACGAACACGGCTTTTGCAGCTTTGGTATAGAGGTGGGGTTGACGAAAAGCGCAGCTGAATTTTCGAAAACCATCATTGCCGAGGTGAACCAGCGCATGCCGCGCACCCTGGGAGATTCTTTTATTCACGTCAGCAAATTGGACTATATCGTTCCTGTCGATTATCCTTTACCAGAGCTGTCGATGGCGAGCGAAGGCCCATCAGACGTGATAGAAAAAATCGCCAGCTATATCGCCGAGCTAATCCCGGATGGCGCAACCATGCAGATGGGCATTGGCGCGATTCCAGACGCAGTGTTGAAATATCTTTATGAGAAGAAAGATCTGGGAATACACACCGAATTGTTCTCAGATGGCGTGATCGACCTGGTGGAAGCCGGCATTTTGACGAATGCCCGGAAAACGCTTCACCCTGGGAAAATCCTGGCCGGTTTTATTATTGGCACAAAACGGCTTTATGAATGGGTGGATGACAATCCGCTCATCGAACTCCATCCCACGGAGCATGTCAACGATCCATTCGTCATCGCCCAAAATGACCGCATGGTGGCGATTAACTCAGCTATCGAAGTGGACTTGACCGGCCAGGTGTGCGCGGACAGCATCGGGCCGAAGCTCTACAGCGGTGTAGGCGGTCAGCTCGACTTTATCTACGGTGCATCCCGCTCGAAGGGCGGAGTTCCGATTATCGCCCTACCCAGCACGGCCAAGAATTTCAGCCGGATCGTGCCAATGCTCAAACAAGGGGCAGGGGTTGTAACCACCCGCAACCATGTCCGCTATGTCGTTACCGAGTACGGTGTGGCCGATTTATACGGAAAAACCATACGCCAACGAGCGAACGCTTTAATTGGCGTAGCCCATCCCGACTACCGGGAAGACCTTTTGCGCCAGGCAAGAGATCTGCACTATATTTAAACAAATGTGGCGCCTTGGCCTGCCAGGCCAGCCATATATAGAAAGGGAGGAATAATGAAACGACGCGCCAAGATCGTCGCTACGATTGGCCCCGCCAGTCAGGATGAGACCACCTTGCGCAGCCTGCTGCTGGCTGGGATGGATGTCGCCCGCCTGAATTTCTCCCACGGCACTCATGAGGACCATGCCCTCGTTTACAACCGCCTGCGCACGATCTCCGATTCGCTCAACCAGCCGGTAACCGTTTTGCAAGACCTTCAAGGCCCCAAAATTCGTACTGGAGAACTCGAAAACGGCCAGGTGGAGCTCGTCGCGGGTCAAAACTTGACCTTAACCACCGAGAATGTCCTGGGAAACCAAAAGATTGTCCCGGTGGATTTCCCGGAACTCTTGGAAAGCGTCCAGCCCGGCAGCCGTATCTTGCTAGACGACGGGAATCTGGAGCTCAAGGTGTTATCCGTTAAAGGCGATCGCGTCGAAACGCGGGTCGTTCTGGGGGGAATATTGAAACCCCACAAGGGGGTCAACATGCCCGGGGCGGCGCTCAATATCCCCGGTTTTACCGAAAAAGATGAGGCCGACCTGGAGTTTGGATTGAAACTTGGCGTCGACGTCGTCGCTGTCTCGTTCGTACGCTCAGCCAGCGACATTGAAACCGTCCGCAGTGCGATCCAACGCCTATCTGCAGAACGCAGACATACGCCCATCATCGCCAAGCTGGAGCGCCCGGAAGCTCTCGACAACCTGGAAAGAATCATCGAAGTTGCAGATGGCGTCATGGTCGCCCGCGGCGATCTCGGGGTAGAGATGTCGGCGGAATACGTACCCATCGCTCAAAAACGGATCATCGAATCTGCCAACTTGCAAAGTAAAGTGGTCATTACGGCTACACAAATGCTTGATTCGATGATCCACAATCCCCGTCCTACGCGAGCGGAAGCTTCAGACGTTGCTAACGCGATCCTGGATGGGACCGATGCGGTCATGCTCTCCGGTGAGACAGCCAGCGGCAAATACCCGATCCAATCCGTCGAGACGATGAACGCGATCGTATGCCAGGCGGAAGCCAACATTGAAAAATGGGGACATTGGCGCGGGGGCGTTAATCAGAATGCTGGCGAAGATGACACCTACTTTATGACTCAGGCGGCGCGCGAGCTTGCCCACGATCGAAATGTGGCCGCTATCGCAGTGTTCACGAAGAGCGGCCGGACGGCGCTGCTCATGTCGAAAGCGCGTCCAGGCGTGTCGATCCAGGCTTTTACCCCAGACATTGACTCCTATTCGCGCTTGAACCTTTATTGGGGTGTGGTTCCCCACCTGGTTCCACACGCGGAGACCATTGAAGCCATGTTGAAAGTTGTCGATGCCTCGATGATCGCTTCTACATCGATCAAGCCGGGCCAGCAAGTGATCCTGATTTGCGGTTTCCCTGTACATGCGGTTCGTCCAACCAACATGGCTCTTTTACATACGGTGGGTGAAACGATATAGCCGCTATGTCCGGGTCAATTTCGTATTTACCGGGTAAATCGCCTCCCAGCGTAAGCCCATTGTCACGTTTTCTACCACCGATCCCGGGTGGAATTGCAGCCGGATGGTTGGGCGAGCGCCTCTCGCCAGGCGCCTGGGTGATCGATCCGTTCGGCGCTTCACCTCAAATCGACGTTGAAGCTGCCAGAGCTGGCTACCGGGTTTTAGTGGCGGCGAATAACCCGGTTTCACGTTTTCTGCTCGAAATGACGGCTAACCCTCCGCAAGAAAGCGAATTACGGGCGGTTTTGGCGGACATTGCCGCCAGCTTTAAAGGCGACGAACGTATGGAGCCGCATATCCGCTCGCTTTATTTGACGAATTGCGCCCGCTGTGGGAAGGAAATTATGGCGGAGGCGTTCTTATGGGATCGCGGGGCTCAAGCTCCCTTTGGTAAGATTTACACCTGTCCCCAATGCGGGGATTCAGGAGAGCGACCGGCAACGGAAGCAGATGCGGCGCGGGCGGCGCGCTTTACCCGCGGAGGCTTGCACTGGGCGCGGGCCCTCGAACGAGTGGCCTCACCCAACGATCCGGACAGGTCGCATGCTGAAGAAGCTTTAGAAACCTACTTGCCAAGGGCAGTGTATGCGCTGTTCACTTTGTTGAACAAGCTGGACCGCATGGGGCCATCGCCAGGCAAGACATCTTCCCATACGCTACTGTCCGCCCTGCTTCTGGCTGTAGCCGACCGGGCAAACAGTCTTTGGCCTTACCCAACCGCCCGCGCCCGGCCGAAACAACTGGTGACCCCCTCCCGCTTTCGCGAAAATAATATCTGGTTGGCTTTGGAAGAAGCTGTTGATCTGTGGGCAGCGCCGCACGAGACAGAATACCTTCCAACGACGATTTGGCCCGAGTTGCCGCCTGAGAGCGGCGGTATTTGCTTATTCGAAGGGCGCCTGAAGAACCTGCGCGATCTGACACACGGGGAAAACGCTACAGGATTAAATTTTGACGCGGCCCTGGCAGCCATACCCCGCCCTAACCAGGCCTATTGGACCTTGTGCGCCTTATGGGCCGGCTGGCTCTGGGGCCAGGAAGCGGCCGCGCCCTTCAAAAGTGTGCTGCGACGCAGACGCTACGATTGGGCCTGGCATACCAACGCGCTTACTGCCGCCATGCACAGCCTTCACGCGCTTTTGAACCCAGACACTTTGTTCTTCGCGTTGATCGGGGAAGTTGAGCCCGGATTTCTTTCGGCGGCCTTGATCTCGGGTAAGCTGAGTGCTTTCGATCTATCCGGAATGGCTTTGCGAGTCGAGACCGGACGGGCGCAGATCATATGGAAGCCAGCCCCGGTCGATGGACATCTAACTGTAATCCCCAGCGACGGTCAAAGCGATGAACGTGCTTCACCAGCAATTTCTGCCTCAATGGCTCAAGACTTCCTTGATCTCTGCATCCAGGCAGCGCAGGGACATTTGCGCCAGCGCGAAGAGCCAGCCAACTATCTCCATCTGCATGCTGCCGGATTGATATCCCTGGTTGAATCGCCTTTACTCATTAACCTGCAAGAATTCTCGCCAGCCGAAGTTCTTCAACAAGTCCAAACTACCTTTCAATCGGCGTTTACATTCCGGTATGGATTTTTACGTTATGGGGGCAGCGAACATTCCCTGGAAGTTGGAACCTGGTGGTTGCGCGAATCAGGCGCTGAGAATGAGGCGCCAGGGGATCGCCAGTCCTCCGAAGCCCTTTCACTGGCGGACAGGGTAGAGATCGCCTTAGTCCGTTATTTGATCAAACACCCGGATAGCAGCACACACGAAATAGACCAGGCGATGTGCCAGTCTTTTCCAGGCTTATTCACGCCCAACCCGGATTTAATCCGCGCCTGCCTGGAATCCTATGCAATCCAAACAACTCTGGAACTAGGCGCGATTGAAAAAGTCACTCCGGTAAAGGATGTCTGGCGGCTGCGCGAACAAGACGATCCAAAGGCCCGCAACATCGATCTGCAATCAATCAAAGAAATGATCGAGCAAGTTGGAAATCGCCTCGGCTATCGGGTCAGCAGTTCGGATGCAGATGCCAACCCTCGCTGCGTCATCTGGTATGGCATCCGGAAAGAACCCGATACTATCTTTTACTTGCTCGCTTCGGCTGTGCTGGGTCGGCTGGTATATCATGCGGAAATCGACCCGCGCCGCGCTTATATTGTCATCCCCGGGGGCGCGCCAATCTGGTTGCTTATAAGCTTGAAGCTGACCTGCGTTTACGCCAGGCTGTTGACAAGGGCTGGCGATTTGTAAAATTCCGCCACCTGCGAAACCTTTCAGAAAGCGGTCGTTTGGAGGCTGATAACATGGAAGAACAGCTCAGCCTGGACCCATTAGCGAACAGCGACCCACAGATGCAGCTTCTTTAGCGAAGAACCGCTTCCCGCTCAAATCTGCCATCCAAAGCGTTGATTGCAGGCGTTATGGCTGGACTGGAGCGCCTGAAGTGGGCGGCCCGATGGTTTGTAAGAATACAGGCGTTGGCGTCAACGTTGCCGGCGGCTGGGAAGTTTGACTGGGTTGTGGGGTCTCTGTGGGTGTTTCTGTAGGCGGCAAGGTAAGCGTTGGCAGAAGGGTCGACGTGTTGGTCGGCGTGGGCGTGAAAGTCGGCGTTTGCGTGGGCGTGAGTGTGGGTGTGGGCGTCGGAGTCGGCACCTTGATATCCAAATGGATGCGTGTTTCCGCTTCACTGTCTTGATTGCTATGCATGTAAAGCCTCAAGGTGATCTCTCCCGACAGGTTGTCCTCCTGGACGACCTTATTCAGATCCCAAGAGTACAGGATATCCGGTTGGCTGACCGGGTGGTTTTCTCTGGTCAGTTCTTTCCAATCCGCCGGATCACCGCCGATGCCATAATCTAGCTGGAAGTAATCAAACCACTGCGTGGCATCTGCCTGTCCGTAAATATCAATTGGGCTGGTGGATATTTGCTCGCCGTCCTTAGGGGATGCAAATGCCAGTTTCGGGCGCGGATCGTCCGCTTTACAATCACGATCGGGCGTAAATGTGACCGAATCTGGAAAACCATTATCTTCCGCCCATTTTTGGCCTTGAGCGTCTTTCATGAGCCATTTTTTCGCCCAGGGATCCTTCACATTAAGAGCAAATTCTTCCTTGGTAAAATCCGAGCAAGCTGGCGAAGCGCGCAATTTCGTCCATGTATCCAGAAGGACTTCCTGCCACAAATCATCCTCCTTGGGCAGGGGGGGCTGATCGGCAGCGAACACTTCTGTACGCTGGCTCGGGCACCATTTCGAAGGTTCTGCGCCGGATACCGTGCAGATTACGTATTCGACAATTCCGCCCGGCCGGGTGAACGGCCTTGGGTTGCCGCCGGCGATTTGTTGTACGGCCGACTGCATAAATTGCGACCAGATTGGCGCAGCGCCGGTCAATCCGCTGGTGTTCTGCATTGGCGTAAAATCGGCGTTACCCACCCACACCCCCACCGCAATGTCAGGCGTATAGCCGAGCGTCCAATTATCACGAAAATCATTGGTCGTGCCGGTCTTCGCAGCGGCGGGGAAAGGCAGGTTGAGCACGGAGTTTGGGCCAAACGCAGGTGTGCGCGCCTGGTTGTCTGAAAGGATCGAAGTGATCAAATAGGCATGCTCGGGGCGGATGACCTGCTCTGCGGAAGGCTGCTGGTAATCGAAAACCACATTGCCGTCGTGATCTAGAATTCGAGTAATTGCGACAGGCGGCATACGCAGACCACCATTCGCCAGGGTTGCGTAAACGTTCGTAAGATCCAATAAGGTAACTTCGCCGCCTCCCAGGGTAAGCGAAAGGCCGTAATCCTGGCGGTTCAGGGTAGTGATGCCGACTTTTTGGGCAAAATTGATAAATCCTCCCTGGCCTGGGTTATCCGGATCGCCGTATATGCCGACGAAATCCAGGGTTTTCACCGCGGGCACGTTATAGGAGTTCGCCAAAGCCGTACGGACGGTCACCGGTCCATGAAAGCGGCTATCGTAGTTGACCGGCTTATACGGTGGGCGTGTATCGTCTACCCGCCCCGAAGGCGGGAATTCTGAAGGCACATCCCAGATCAATGTCGCCGGGGTCCAGCCTTTCTCAAAAGCAGCCAGATAAGTGACCGGTTTAATAGAAGAACCCGGCTGGCGTGGGCTGACTGCCATGTTTACCTGGCCCGATATCGCATCGTTGTAGAAATCCGCCGAGCCAACCATCGCAAGAATCTCTCCAGTCGCCGGCCGCAAGGCAACCAGGGCGCCATCGTTGGCATGATTGTCCTTCAAGGCCTCCACTTGATCGTGCACGTCTTTCTGGGCGAGATCTTGCAGCCCCGGATCCAGGGTAGTGTAAACAGTAAATCCCGATCGATAAATCGTCTGAGAATCGTACTGCGATTCGAGAATGGACCGGACGTAGTTGACCCAATGTGGATAGCGAATTTGGACGTCAGGGGAATGAAATTCGTAGTTTTTGAGTTCGTTGGCGGCGTTGGTGATCTTGACCGGATCCAGGCAGACGGGCTGCGGGTTATTGCTGACATAAATACAACCTTCCTCCTGGCTGGCCTGGTACATCAGCACGAGGACATCTTCCTGGCGCTTGAAAGTCAGTTCCCGGTTGGTATATACATCATACACCGAAGGAGCTTGCGGCAGCCCTGCCAGGAAGGCTGCCTGCCCCAAAGTCAAGTTCGCCGCGGTCGTCCCGAAATAGGTTTCAGCAGCAGCTTCAACGCCATAAGCCAGGTTGCCGTAATAAATCTCATTCAGATACAGTTCCAGGATTTCGTCTTTACTGTAGCGCCGGGTGATTTCAGTCGCCAGGATCGCCTCACGCAGTTTTCGTTGGTATGTGCGCTCCCCACGTTCTTCAGGTGAGAAAAGTAAAGTACGGGCAAGTTGCTGCGTGATGGTAGAGGCGCCGGATACGGTGTCACCGCTCTGGTAGTTCTGCCATAAAGCCCGGGCGATCGCAAACAGGTCCACACCTGGATGAGAGTAAAAACCTTTGTCTTCAGTAGCAACCGTGGCTGCAACCATAAATGGGGAGACTTTATCGAGCGTAACATAGGTACGCCGCCCAGCTTTTGGGTCCAGGATCTCATAAAGGATATTGCCATTGCGATCCAGAATGCGCGTGGTCTCGAATTGTGAGGCGCGCTGGCGCAAGTCACGGATATCGGGTAATGTCCGTGCAATGCTGTAATATTGGAATACAAGTATGGAAACCCCGCATAAAGCCAGGATAACCAGGCCGAACAAACTGATCAGAGATACGCGTAAGGCGCATCCCAGCGTCTGGCCGCTATCCATCCTGCGTCTGGGTCGCGGGGCAGGTCGACTGATTGGGGGGACCGCCGGAGGAGCTGGCGGAACGCGCCTGCCTTGATTGGGCTGCTGAACCGGACGCGCTGGAGGCGTGTAAGCAGCAGGAGAGACTCGCGTCGCGCCAGAATCAACCTCATCGACGCGTCGGGGCAATGGGAATCCATAACGATCGAGCGCCGGAGGCGCTTGCTGCGGGGTCCTCCCCGGGCGTGGAGTGGCAACGGTGCGTTGTACCCGGACCGGGTGAGTATCTTCGACAGGGGCAGGCCGGGTTGCATCTGCGTCCGGTTTTGGTTCCCGTCCGGTCTCTTTTGAAGGCCCTTGATTTTCCCGGTTTAGCCCCGGACCAGTCCCGGGCTCACCCTGCGCTTCGATCTCCCCCTGGTCGCTTAAGCCGGCCTGATCAGCGGCCGCGCCCGGATATTCTTCCGGAGGGGATTCATCCGGACTCAAACTATCATCTTCCCGGGAACCGGATTCACCTTCATCCGCTTCAGAAAGTAAGCGCCGAAAACGCTCAAGAGGGTCTTCCTGCGATAGCGGTTGGTTATCACTCATTTTCGCTGGGCGTTCCAAGTGAGATTCGGTCTTTCAGGCGTTGAGATTGCCAAGTTTCCTTCGAACAATCCGTATCAATCCTGCGGTTTACTGGCCATCAGGACGTTCCAACTGCCTTTCATGATCGTTTCATCCTTTTGGTTTTTCGCACTTACCTGGATAGATACCGCGCCTCCCCCCAAACGCCGGAGCGCCTTTGTTTCCATCACCTCCATGACGCCGTATATCGTATCCCCGATCAGGACCGGTTTGATGAACTTCCAATCCGTGATTTCCCGGAAAACGATCACAGTCCCTTCCATAATCCCCGTGCGCACCGCAAGGCCGGATAGGATTGAGAGCGTTAACATCCCGTGGGCTATGCGCTCTCCTACCGGCGTAGTCTTACTGTATTCTGCGTTGGTATGGATCAGGTTGTAATCCCCGGTCAGACCGGCGAACATGACGATATCGCTCTCCGTGATCGTGCGGCCAACGGTAGTGAAGCTTTGGCCTGCTTCAAACTCTTCAAAATACATTCCACGGTTAAGCTCCATATTTGGGCTCATATACGCTCCAGAATTTCCAGAAGTATTTTCATTCCAGGCTGTTACTCTCATTCTAGCACAGAAATTCGATCCAAAAAACCTTTGACCAGGAGCCCAACTTACCATAAAATGGACATATGCGTGAATGGAACTTGAGACCCGGCGACCCGCTCTCGCTCGTACTGGCGGCGGACTCCCGCCTGGGAACCACGGATTACTGCAATGATCAAATTTGGGAGCTGGTCATCAGCGCTGGAGAGCCTCCCGCTCTGGCGTTGCAGACCACTTTCGGGCTAAGGGCGCGTATGTTCCGGATGTTCCCGCGGTTTACATTGCAGGATGTAACTTTAACGGACCCGGCCGATTTCGTTTCGCCGCCAGTGATACACCATTTTTACCCAAATTATCTCCTGCTTTCCTTTTCTCCATTCAATGGAATAGACGTTGAAGCGGAATATTGGGTTCCACATTCGCACGGAATCGCCGGAAGATTAATCTTCCACAATGAGAACGAAGATTCGCGCCAGGTGCGCCTGGAATGGGTCGGCCAACTGACCCCCACGGAAGGCCAGCGTATGTCCGCCATGGAAATACAGGCTGCGCCTGTTTTGATGGGCCAAACTGGCAACCTGACGCCGGTTGTTTTCCTCACGGGCGGACCGCAGCCAGGCGCAGGCTCTTATCCGGCTCTGTCCATCAACCTGGATCTTGGCCCGGGAAAATCCCATAAGCTCACCTGGGCGCAGGCTGCGCTCAGCTCGCCAGAGGAATCTTTTCAAAAGGCGCGCGAACTGGCTGCCAGAAAATGGGAGGCGGAACGAGCCCGAATAGACCTGCTGAATGCCAGCCAGGTAGATATCTATACCGGCAATACGGATTGGGATGCAGCCTTCGCGCTGGCGCAAAAGACGGCCCTGGGCCTGTTTGTGGGACCCGGATCCAGTATGCCTTGTCCTTCTTTCGTTTACAGCCGCCAGCCAGACCACGGGTTCTCTTTGCGCGGCGATGGCAGCGATTATAACCACTTGTGGAACGGGCAATCCCCCCTGGAGGCTTACTACCTGACCAGCCTGATGTTGCCCAGCGCGCCGCAACTCGCAGCCGGATTGGTTCGCAATTTCCTGGCAGTTCAAGATCCAGAAGGTTTTATCGACTGGAAACCAGGTCCCAGCGGGCAGCAAAGCCGCTTGTTAGCGACCCCGCTCCTGGCATCCCTGGCCTGGCGCATCTACGAAACCCTGGAAGATCGTTCCTTCCTCGCAGATGTATTTCCGGGATTGTTAAAATTCGTCCATAGCTGGTTTAACCCCCAACATGACCGGGATGGAGATGGGGTTCCAGAATGGGACCATTCCATGCAGTCCGGATTCGAGGACAGCCCGATCTATTCACGTTGGCAGACCTGGTCCCAGGGTGTGGAGATCAGCACATCAGAGAGCCCGGCGTTGTGCGCTTTCCTTTACCGAGAATGCCAGGCGCTCATCCGAATGACCCAGGAATTGGATCAGCCTGAACTGATCCCGGCGCTTGAATCCATTGCAGACCACATGCAGTCAACACTGGAGCTAGCCTGGGATCCGGAGGAATACAGTTACTATGGCTGGGATCGAGATACCCACACCAGTGAAGCAGACCTCCTTCTGGGGGAGCGCCAGGGTCCAGGCGAAATTCTGGTTAACCAGAATTTCGACCATCCGGTGCGCCTGCTCTTGCGCATCCTGACCAATGGCGAGGCAACCCGCCGTCCGCAGTTATTCATTCACGGCACTGGCGCCTCGAATAACCATCGCGTCGAGCATATTCTCGACAATCTGTTTCGCTGGCACCTCGGTGCAGGCACCATGACGGGAGAACATGTTTATACCGGCGTCGAACGCATAGAAATTCTAGGGTTGGATCCCGACGACCAGGTCAGCCTGCACAAGGTGGGTTTTCGCTACCAGGAAATCAGCAACTTATTGCCGCTTTGGGCTGGGATGCCGGATGAGAAACTTGCTGCCCAACTGGTGGAAAATACCCTTACCAATCCTTTGATCTACTGGCGCCAGTATGGATTGCCTTCTTGCGCCAGGCCGCCAGATCCTGCCGAAGCCGTCGCCTGTCAGAGCGCCAACCTGACCTGGAATCAATTAATTGGCGAAGGGCTGGTTCAATATGGCTTCCGGGCAGAGGCAGCCGAACTGGTCACACATCTGATGAATGCAATCACTTCCAATCTCAAACAGGAGCGAGCTTTCCGCCGTTATTATCACGCAGATAACGGCCAGGGCGCGGGTGAGCGCAACGCCTTACACGGCCTGGCGCCGGTTGGCCTTTTCCTGGATGCGCTCGGGGTGCGTTTAATTTCATCCTGGCGCGTCGCCTTGACTGGATCTAACCCTTTTCCCTGGCCGGTTACGGTAAAATATCGGGGGCTTACAGTATTAAGGCAAAAAGAAAAAACAATGGTGATTTTCCCGGACGGTCAGACCACCGTGGTCGAAAACCCCGACCCTTGTATCGTCTCGCTTGAAACGGAGTGAGTGGCAATCCATCGCCTGGTTAGCTATTTGACCTGGCTTTCTCCCAACCCATATGTCGACAACGAACCAAATTCTGGAAATTATTCTTCTACTGCTCTTTATCGCCACGCTGGTGGGGTTAATCACACGCCGCTTGCGCGTACCGTACACGGTCGGTCTGGTGTTAATGGGCTTGCTCTTAGGCCTGGTCAACCGCCCGGGTTCACAGGATATGCCGGAAGTGATCAGCTCATTAATAAATCTCGTTGAAAACCAAATAACGCCCCAGTTGATCGTTGGGCTGCTGGTCACTCCACTGATTTTCGAGGCCGCCTTTCACCTGCGCTGGGAGACCTTGCGCCGTGACTTGCGTTTAATTCTGGCGCTGGCAATCCCCGGCGTCGTCTTAACTACCCTGCTGGTGGGCGGGATTGTTTTTGTGGGCACTAGCTATAGTCTCGCAATGGCGATGCTCTTTGGCGCTCTGATGGCCGCCACCGACCCGGTCGCAGTGGTCGCATTATTCCGGACACTGGGCGTTCCCAAACGCCTTCAAGCGCTCATGGAAGGTGAAAGCCTGTTTAATGACGGCACGGCGATCGTCATTTTCGACCTGGTCTTAAGCATTGCTTTAGGAAATACCTCGACGACAGGGAATTTGGAATGGCTTCAGTATGGTTTTGACTTCATCCGGGTTGCCGGCGGCGGACTCGTGATCGGTCTGATTCTCGGTTGGCTGGTGTCACAGCTTATCAACAATATTGATGATCACCTGCTCGAAACCACACTGACCACTGTATTGGCATTTGGTGCCTATTTAGCAGCCGAACAAATCCATGTAAGCGGAGTCCTGGCGGTGGTCGCGGCCGGCCTCGTGAACGGGAATATCAGCCCACGCGGGATGTCCCCGACTACACGCATCGTTGTCGCCAATTTCTGGGAATATGTGGCCTTCCTTTCGAACTCAGTTGTATTCCTGGTGATCGGATTGGAAATGCGCCTGGAGGAGATGGTTAGCCAGTGGCAGCCTATTGTTCTGGCAATCCTGGCAGTTCTGGTGGCACGCGGGGTGATCATTTATTCGTTAACCCTGCCCAGCCGGGATGTCCCCCGCCGCTGGAGCCACGTGCTTTGGTGGGGCGGGCTGCGTGGAGCAGTATCGCTGGCGCTTGCTTTGAGCGTGCCGTTAACGTTGGGGGCTAGCGAAGTATCACAAATGCGCTCAATGGCGTTTGGGGTCGTTTTGTTTACCATCCTGGTGCAAGGTTTTTCGATGCAGCCATTAGTCCGACGAATGCACCTGGTCGAGCGCAGCGAGATGCAAGAAGAATATGAGCGCCGCCATGCGCGCGCCGTAGCTTCACGCGCGGCCTACAACCGGCTCGAACGCATGTATAAAGAAGGGCTATTTTCGCACCACACCTGGCAAGGGATCTCTCCGCTGCTCGAACAGCATGCCCAGGCTTTAGCCAGCGCCGTAAAAGAAGTGATGCAGGCGGATCCTTCGGTGGAAGCAGATGAGCTGGATACTGCCCGCCGGGAAGCCCTGCGCGCCCAACGCAGCGCCTTGATCGAGCTCCTGAGAGATGGGGTGATTTCGGAGGAAGTTTTCAACCAGCTCGCCCGAGAAGTGGATGTTGCGATCACCGAGAGCCAGAATAGCTGGGCGGGGCTGCTTAAGTCCACCGGCCTCCACCCGATTCACCTGCTGATGACGGTTGTGATCCAGGTACAGGATTTTGAGAACGCTCTGAACGCCCTGACGAAAATCGGCCTGACCGTGACGCATTTATCCAGCAGTGGGGGTTTCCTGGGCCGCCGAAATGTCACCCTGCTGATTGGGATGGGCGATGATCAAGAAGAGCTGGTCGTTCGCTCTCTTTCGAAAAGCTGCCGCAGGCGCGTCGAATATATTTCAACGCCTCTTGAAGGCGCTCCTTTCCATCTACCGCTTTCCACCCCGGTCACTGTTGGCGGGGCGACCATCTTCACTTTCAAAGTAGACCGCTTCGAGGAATTCTAATGAAATTGATCGTCGCAATTATCCGAGATGATGACAACGAGACTGTATCGCAAGCCCTGATCGGGGCCGGGTTCCGTGTGACCCGGATCGCCTCGACCGGCGGATTCCTGCGGCGTGGGTCGAGCACTTTGATGATCGGAGTCGCCGTTGAAAAAGTCGATGAAGCCATCCAGATCATTCGCGACGCCATCGTGCCTCCGGTGGAGCCCGGGATGAAGCGCGCAACGCTTTTCGTATTAAATGTAGAAAATTTCACACAGCTTTAAGCCTGGCTCAAGCGATCTCTGCCTAACTGCAAGAACTACCGTTCGTGGAATTCTTCCACCTGGTATACCAATACATCCAGCTTTCGGCGACGCCACAAATCCACCGGCGCTCCCATTTTGTAACACAAATGATCCATAAACTCAGCCGGATCCGGGATCTTTTCCCAAACCTGGGGTAAAAAGGTCGCCCGGCGCAGCCCATCACGCACAACGACCCCTTCTCGGCTCTCACGAAGCTTTTCCAGTAAGTCCTCGGGGTTTTCGTATTCAAGCTGTTTGGCGGGAGTCAAGCGAGATATTTCGATCTCTAAATCTGGCAGCTCGGCCGCGGAAACTGGCATGAAGCGGTAATCTTGAAGTGCAGCAGCTATTGCGTGCTCGATAACGTCAAACACCAAAGGTTGGGCTGCTTCTAAAGAACCGATGCAGCCGCGTAATTCCCCGCGATGGGTCAGGGTCACGAATGTTGCGCCAGGCTGCCTCAGTTTTTCTGGTAAGCTTTGCAGCTCTACCGCAGGAGGCAGCTCAGCGCACAACGCGCTCGTCAAGGCCTGGCGCGCCAGATTCAGAAGGATTTCTCGTTCTTGCTTTGACAATTTGTCTTCCATTTTCCAACCTGCCCGCTTCTTGCTCAAACTGGGATTTCACGCCCTCAACAGGCGATAATTGCGATTGTAGTAAATGATAGGCTGGCCTTTCTCTCCAAGCTGAGATCCGACCACTTCCCCCACGAAAATCGTATGGCTCCCTGCTTCATAGGAAGCGGTTACCCGGCAGTCAAGACCTGCCAAACCATCTAAAATAAGCGGGCTGCCGGTTTTAAGCATGAAAATCCGCAAGCCTTGATAGCGATCCTGGTACTCCGTCTCCCGGCCTGCAAACCGTTCGGATATTTCCTTCTGGTGAGCGCCAAGGATCGTCACCCCGTAAACGCCAGACTGCTGCACAAGATTGTGCGTACGCGTGCCATGTTCAAGACAGACCAGAAGCAGGGGGGATCCAGGGAAACCGATGTAAAAGAACTAACCGTCATCCCGTGGCGGATCTCTCCTAAGCGAGTTGAAACGATGGTCACCCCCGTCGCCCAAAGTCGCATTGCCAATCTTAAGTCACCCGGATTTACATCAAAAGCGGACCGCTTCACTCTGCCCTCCTAAACGCCTTTTCCTTACTTCCATCATACATTCCGATTTAACGTTCGTCAAGAGGATTGCAAAATCCCGAATTTCATCAAATGAATTTTGTAATCACGGACCCTGTCCATGCAAAGTAGAAATGTCCCCTTTGCAAATGCCTGGTTTTATGTTAAACTTGGAACAAGTTACAAGCCACGCAGTTGCGTGGCTTGCTTTCCGCTCATGGCTTGCCAGAGGCGATGACCGTGGGCTATCCCGAGGAAAGGAGGCTTTTTCCCCATGCGTGAATACGAAGTTGTATTTATCGTCCACCCCGATCTGGACGAGACTGCTTTCGGTGAGGTCGTCGACCGTATTAAAACCTGGATTTCAGATGACGGCGGCGAAATCACGAAGACAGATATTTGGGGCAAGCGCAAACTTGCTTATCCGATTCGCAAGCAAGTTGAAGGCCAATATGTTCTAATGAACACGCTTATGGCCCCGGCGTTTGGCGCTCAATTGGATCGCAATTTACGGTTCCTTGAGCCTGTATTGCGCTATTCAATCGTTGCCAAGTAGCCGTTCCGACGCCCCCTTGAAGCACGAATCGGTTCTCCCAATAGTGTTGGGCGCTTGTGGCGCACCACACAAATTGATGAACAGAGATTCATCAAAATAGGAGTATGAAATGAGCCGAGGGTTGAACAAAGTCATGATCATCGGCCGGCTGGGTCGAGATCCCGAAATGCGTTATACGCCATCTGGTCGTCCGGTTACCACCTTCACGGTCGCGACCAGCCGCACCTGGAACACTTCCGAAGGTGGCCGACGTACCGAAACAGAGTGGTTTAACGTGGTCGCCTGGAGCAACCTGGCTGAGATTTGCAAACAGCATCTTTCAAAGGGCCGCCTGGTCTACATTGAAGGGCGTTTGCAAACCAGGCACTGGGAAGACCCGGATGGGAATAAACACGCCTCCACGGAAATCGTCGCCAACGAGATGATCATGTTGGACGAGCGCCGAGAGGGTGCCAATTCTACAGAGGATGTCGAGGCCGATGTCGAAGAGGATGAATTTCCTTTCTAATTTAAATTTTGATCACGAGGAGATCAATCGTGAGTAATCAAACGAATGAAAGTCAAGGCGGATACAGAAGGTTTTTCTCTCACCCGCGTGAATGCCAGTTTTGCACCGATAAGAACGCTACCATCGATTACAAACAGGTAGAAGTCCTGCGCCGGTTTGTGACTGAAGATGGAAAAATCCGCCCGCGCCGGCAGACGGGTACCTGCGCGAAACACCAACGTGAGCTTGCTCGCGCCATTAAACGCGCCCGCCACCTGGCGCTGCTTCCTTTCAGCGGCGAAGTTCTACGTTGATATAAAGCGCTGCATCTCAAAACCTCGAGGCACAGGCTGAAAACTTGTGCCTCGTATTTGCGCAATCCGTCAGTTTTGCGCAGAGGTTATTATGCCGAATAGTCCAAAGACTCAAATCACGACAAAGAAACACCTGGCTCGTGTCGAACGCGAACGACGCCAGCGACGTTATATCTTGCTTGGCAGTGCATTAGTGATCGTCCTGGTTCTGGGGTTGATCGGCTATGGCATCCTGGACCAAACCGTCCTGCGCGCTCTCCAGCCCGTTGCGATTGTCAACGGCGAAAAGATCGCCAGCAGCCAGTTCGAGGCCCAGGTACGCTATGGACGTTACTCGCTGATCCGCAACGCAATGAACACGTACCAGTTCATGCAAATTTTCGGGAGCGACCCGAATACACAGGCCTCTTTCGTGCAACAGCTCCAACAGATCCAGTCGCAACTGGTCCCGACCACCGTCGGGCAGCAGGTTTTGGACCAGTTGGTTGATGACGCGTTAGTCCGCCAGCAAGCGAAGACGCTTGGTATCACCATATCGGATGACGAAGTAAACAAGGCTTTTGAAGCGGCGTTCGGCTATTACCCCAATGGTACGCCGACCCCCTCGCCGACCTACGAGACCCAGCCAACATCTACGCTCTCGCCTCTACAGGAGACGCTATCAGCCCAGCCAACCGCGACCTCAACACCGACGGTCGTTGTTACCCAGACGGCTACGCCCACGCCGGATTACACACCAACCCCGGAGATCAGCCCTACCCCTGTAATTACCGCTTCTCCGGAAATCACGCTGACCCAGACGGCGCCGCTTACGCCCACCGTCACCCCCATACCCACCTCCACTCCAACGCCGTATACCCTCGAGGGCTACCAAAAGCTGTACAAAGACACAATCAACTCCTTTCAGAAGGATTACAGCATTTCCGAATCAGATTTACGGTTCGTGATCGAATCACAGCTTTACCAGGAAAAGGTCCTGGAATTTGTCGTTGGCGACCCGCCGCATGAGCAGGAGATGGTTTGGGCCCGCCACATCCTGGTCGCCGATGAACAGACGGCGAATGAGGTTCTGGGGAAACTAAACCAGGGAGAAGACTGGTGCTCGCTGGCCTCCCAATATTCGACCGATACATCCAATAAGGACCAGTGCGGTGACCTGAGCTGGTTCCCTAGAGGACAGATGGACACAGCTTTCGAGAATGCGGCCTTTGCCCTGGGAATTGGCCAGACCAGCCAGCCGATCCAGTCTCAATTTGGCTGGCACATTATCCAGGCGCTAGGCCACGAGAATCGCCCCCTCAGCGATAGCGATTACCAACAGCTAAAAAGTCAAAAATTCCAGGACTGGTTGACTGGGATACGAGACAGCGCAGACATCGTTAAGGAAGATTATTGGCAAGAACGGGTGCCCGTCGAGCCGACCCTGCCAGCCGAAATCGAGCAACTACTTCAGCAAAACGCTCAGACGCCCCAATCCCTGCCGGTTCAGCCTTCACAGCCTTAAAGTCGCTTGCAACAGTCGTGCCGCAGAATACAGGACGGGCCTGGTCAAATTTTGACCAGGCCCGTCTTTATACGAGACCCCGTTAAACATTTCAACAACAGGCAACGACACACCTGACCCTCCAGACTCTGCCCGGCTGTGGGTCAGGCCACCACCTGGCTGACCTCGTCGAGTTTAAGGCTCAGGATCTGGCTGGATGAATCCCGCCCCATTGTCACGCCGTAGATAATATCGGCAACTTGCACGGTGTTGCGGTTGTGGGTCACGATCACGAATTGTGTATTTTCGCTCAGCTCGCGCAGCAGCTCGCTGAAGCGGCCTACGTTGGCTTCATCCAACATCGCGTCGACTTCATCCAACACACAGAAAGGCGTTGGGGATATTTTCAGTAAAGCGAACACCAGGGCAGTCGCCGTCAAGCTGCGCTCGCCGCCTGAGAGAAGAGAAAGTCCCTGGGTGCGCCGGCCTGGCAGGCGAGCATCAATATCAATTCCTGTTTCAGTCAGGTCATCCGGATCTGTCAGCACCAGACTCGCCATCCCGCCTCCAAATAAGCGCGAGAAGATGACTTTAAATTCAGCGGCAACCGCCTCAAATGTCTTACGAAATTCGCGCTGCATCAAATCATCCAGCTCTGCGATCACCTGGCGCACGTCCATCTCCGCTTTTTCCAGGTCGGCGACTTGCTCGGTCAAAAAAGCGACCCGCTGTTTTACTTCCTGGTATTCCACCTGGGCTTCCGGATTGATAGCCCCCATCCGCCGCAACTGGGTGCGCTGGCGGCGCAAAGCGTCTTCTACCTCGGGTGATATTTGGTTGACTACGGGCAACTGCTCCACCATCCCTTCCAAAGGCAGCGGGGTCGGCCCGGAGACATCTTCGTTATATTCGAACACCACCAGGCCAAAGTCGTCTTCAACCCTGTGTCGCAAGGTCTCCAAGGCTTCCTGGCGACGGGCTAAATTGATGCGCGCTTGAGCGTGGTTATGTTCCGCTTTGCTCAAAGCCTGGCGGGCAGCGGCCTCTACACCCTGGAAATTATCCTGATCCTTTTCAAGGCCTTCCAGCTCGATCTCGGCCGGCTCCATCAGCACACGCAGAGCATCGATCTCCTCGCCAATCTGCGCCTCAGCCAGACGTAAATTCGCTTTTTCGGCGTTTTGAAATTCGAAAGCAGCTTCCAGTTCGCCGGTTCGCGCTTGCAGCCGGGCGCGCGCTTGCCGGGCTTTCTCCAAAGTCGATTGGCGCTCACGCAGGCGAGTCGCGCCGTTCTCGAGTGCTTTTTCGGCAACGGCTGCCAGCGTATCCCAATAGGTGACCTGAGACTGGAACTCCTCCAGGCCCAAGGAGCTTAACCCGGCATTTTTCTCCCGTAGAAGCTCACGTGCTGAACTGAGCTCATCCTGCAGGCGTTCGATTTCTTCCGCCATTCCTCTGCCATCGACTTCAGCCTGGTTAATCCCGTTTTGCAGTCTCTGCCGCTGCTCTTCATGCCACTGCGCCTGGCGGGTTTCCTGTGCAACCGCCTGACCGGCCTGGTTGAAAGCCAGAGCTGTTTGCCCCTGGGATTTCCGTGCCGTTCGCTGCTCCTGGCGCAGTTTTTCCCCCTGGATTTCCAATAAAGACCGGTCTGCTTCTAACTTTTCAAGTCCTTCCTGCAATCGCTTAACCTTCTCTTGAGAACGGTCGAACGCCTGCTGCAGCTCGAGGCGCTGGCGTTGCCGGCTTAGAACCGTTGGATTGCCATCTCGCCCGCCCGGTTTTGCACGCATAATCGGCCCGCTGGAAAGAAAAACCTCGCCATCCAATGTGACTGCCCGCGCCGATTCGGGCTGTCCCTTCAAAGCGAGCCCGGCAGCAGCGCGATCGCGTACGACCAGGACCTGTCCAAGCAGCAGGTCGACGGCTGGCCTTAATTCAGGCACAGTCCGAACGAGATCTGCAGCCACGCCCAAAACGCCATCCCCGCCAGGCGATGAGAGCGCAGTTAGCGGCTTTAAACTCCTCATGGGCAGTAAAACCCCGCGGGCTGCACCCTGTTCGAGCATATCCAGGGCCTTTTCAGGCGCATCTTCCAGAAGAACCGCGTCAAGATAATCGCCTAAAGCTGCTGCGATGGCCGTTTCATACTCGGCTGCGACATCCAGGTAAGCGTTCAAGGCGCCGCGCGCCCCGCTGAGACTCTTCTGGCGTGCAGCCAGCAAGAGCAGGCGCGTGCCTTCTCCATATCCAACCAGGGCGCGTTCGGCCTGGTCGATGACCTCAAGCTGGGCATTCAATCGGGCAGAGTCCGCTGCGGCTGTCGAGCGTAGATCGTAGGCGTCTTTTCGTTGTTTTTCAATCCGGTCAACTTCACGGAGATGCGCCTGCAGCTTCATTTCAACCGCTTGAAGGGTCGAATCGGCTACCCGAGATGCTTGCCTGGCGCTTTGATGACGTTCTTGCGCTGCCCGAAGTTGTAGCTTAGCATCATCTACCGCCCGGCCAGCGGCTGCCAGTGCTTCCTGGTCTCTTTCGATTGCAGCCGCGCGTTCGCGCGAGCGCGCTTGAAGCGCTCCCTGGCGCTCGATCCTACTGGATAACGCCTGGCGGGCGCTTTGTACTTGCTCCTCTGCCTGCAGCCTGCTGGCCTGGCGCGCTCTCAGCGCCTCCCGGGCAGCTTCGGATTGTCCCCGCGCTTCCTGAAGCTCAACTTTCAACCGCTCCAAATCCACCTCGGCGGTCGTAAACCGGTCACTATTTAGCTCCAGCTCGTCCTCCAGGCGGCTCAATTCATCCTGTGCGCTCCGCTGTTGCTGGTCCAAAGAATGCAGGCGCTCGTCTGCAACGGCCAGCCCACGGCTCGTCGTCTCACGGCGAGTATGCAGTTGCGCCATCTGGCGGTGCCAGGAGTTCAGGCTCGCTCGCAAAACCTGCAAACGCTCACGCAGATTCGCCAGCTTCTTCTCAATAGACGCCTGCTCCTCGCGTGCCTGGTTTAAGACTTCCTCGCGAATACGGGCGACCTCTCGGGTCTCGCTGACTTCATTCAAAGCCCGGTGCCAGTGAAAACCATACCACTCACGCAGCAGTACGCGTAAGTCTGCTTTAACCTGCTCGTATTCTTGCGCACGCCGCGCCTGCCTTTCCAGGCTGCGCAAGCGCGGCTGCAGCTCGGCGAGGATATCCTGGACCCGGTCCAGGTTGCGTTGGGTATTATCCAGCCGGCGGAAAGCCTCTTCGCGGCGGGCGCGATGTAAACCGGTTCCAGCCGCTTCTTCAAACAACCGGCGTCGTTCTTCGGCCTTGAGTGCCAGGGCGGCGTCCACCAATCCCTGGCCGATTACGGTATAGGTCCGTTCCGCCAGTCCCGATTGGGCTAACAGTTCGGACACGTCTTTCAGGCGCACGCGCTGTCCGTTGATCAGGTACTCGTTTTGTCCGTCCCGGTAGGCCCGCCGGGTGACTGCAACTTCGTTGAAGTCAATTGGCAGCCAGCCATCCTCATTGTTGAATGTAATGGTGGCAGAAGCCATTCCCGCTCTTGGCCGGTGTTCTGAACCGGAAAAAATCATGTCCTCGGTCTTTTTGCCACGCAGCAGACTGTAGGATTGCTCGCCCAATACCCATCGCAGACTATCGGCAATGTTGGATTTTCCGCTGCCATTTGGCCCGACGATGGCCGTGATCCGGTCTGAGAATTCAAACAGAGTCCGGCTCGCGAACGTTTTATAACCATGCAGCTCGAGAGATCGTAGATGGGAAATCATACGGTTGAAAGTCTTAATAAACTGAGTTGGCGATTATTGAAATGGGTCAAATTCTCACCATTGGAGGTGGACTGTATCCTTGTCCTCTCATTCGATTTCAAAGGAGTGCAAGGCCTGGCGAGCAGCCACTTTTGCCGCGGATTGTTTGCTGTGCCCGGTGCCACGCCCTTGCGTCCGCCCGTTGACCAGGACTTCCACTTCAAAGGTTTTATCGTGCTCTGGGCCGGTCGATGCAACCGTGTGGTATATCGGCGGGCCATAACCCTGGGATTGGACCCACTCTTGCAATATGCTTTTTGGATCTTGATCTTTATGGCCAGCCAGAATGGTAGAAGAAGCCGGCTCCAGCAGCGGCTCGACAAATTCGCGGACAGCCAGCAAGCCGGCGTTCAAATACAGTGCGCCAATCAAGGCTTCAAATGTGCCGCAAAGAAGCGCCAGGCGGCTTCGCCCGCCGCCTTCATCTTCACCTTTTCCCAGACGCATCGCGGCTCCCAGGTCGATCATTTTCGCAAACGAAGCCAGTTGTTCGGTGCGCACCAACGCCGAGCGTAAGCGTGTCAGCTCGCCTTCGGCCATCTCGGGAAAATGATTATAAAGCCAGGCTCCAACAAGGAAATCCAGAATAGCATCGCCCAGAAATTCGAGGCGCTCATTATCCTCCAAAGCTTCTGAATGTTCATTGAGATAAGAGCGATAAGTCAGGGCTCGACTAAGCAGCGAGTAATCGCTAAAAGGCAATCCCAATCGATGAGCGAACTTCTTGGGGTTTTCGACTTCCGAGCCTCCCCGCGTTGAGTGGTCCATGTGAACTTACCTCCCAGAACTCAGGGAGCGCCAAATACCCCACCCCCATGGTCGAGTATCTGGCGATCCATCAGTTCCTGACAAGAATTTGGCGATGCGTGGCTTGCCTCCATAACAGCTCACGCATCATTTTTCAGACATGACCCGTGTTAATTGTATTTGCAAATAGCCAGGACTGCGTTGTGGCCTCCAAATCCAAATGCATTGCTGATGGCCGCATCTACGCTAAGTTCGCGCGCCTGGTTTGGCACGTAATCCAAATCACATAATGGATCTGGCTCCTGGTAATGGATGGTCGGGGGAATGACATTTTCTCGCACCGCTTGCACGCAGAATATGGCTTCCAAACCGCCGGTCGCGCCCATGATATGGCCTGTCATTGATTTCGTCGATGAGACGGGTATATTATAAGCCCTGTCGCCGAAAGCGGCCTTAATTGCCAGTGTTTCAGAGAGATCGTTCAGCTCAGTGGCGGTGCCGTGGGCATTGATATAATCGACATCTTCCAAATTGAGACCCGCTGCTTCAATCGCTTTCCGCATGGCGTAAGCCCCGCCGGCCCCATCGTCAGAAGGGGCTGTAATATGAAAAGCGTCTGCGCTCGCGCCGTAGCCTCCCAGTACCGCCAGGATCTCAGCGCCGCGCGCCCTGGCATGGCTCTCCCGCTCCAGCACCAGCAGCGCGGCTCCCTCGCCCATGACCAACCCATCCCGATTGCGATCGAAGGGCTGGGGGGTCATCGAGTAGTCCTCGTTCCGCCTGGACATAGCTCCCAGCCGGTCGAACGCGCCAACTCCGACCGGCGTAATTGTAGCCTCCGCGCCGCCGGCGATAACGACGTCGACCATCCCTGAACGCAGCATCATCCAGGCTACGCCGATACCGTCAGCGCTCGATGCACAGGCGGAAGCCACGGAAAATGCGGGACCTTTGAAACCGTAATCGATGGTCAATATACCGGATGCTCCATTCGCCATCAACATGGGGATGGCAAAAGGGCTCATCCGCCGCGGGCCTTCGTGCGCCTCAGTGATCACTGCCTCGGCGAAGGTGCTAACTCCTCCTATCGCCGAGGAGACGATTACTGCAATCCGCCCGGCATTCTCTTCTGTCACTTGCAAACCCGATTGGCCCATCGCCTCTTGAGCGGCAGCCGTAGCAAACTGCTCAAAACGGTCGCGCCGGCGCACTTCCCGGGCTGCCATATAATTTTCTGGCTTGAAGTTTTTAATTTCACATGCGATTTTCACCTGGAAATTCGAAGTGTCAAAAGCGGTTATACGCCCGACCCCTGAAACCCCGTTCACTGCGTTTTCCCAGGCCTCTTTAACCGTGAGCCCTAATGGGCTGACCGCTCCGACGCCGGTTATGACGACGCGTTCTTGCATGGTTTCCTCCTAACTAATCGCGCGATTTAAACCCGGAGCCGGTCAACACCACTGCGACCGGATCGGGGAGCAATTCTGCAACTTGCGCGAAAGCATTCCACACGATCGCCGAAGTTGGCTCAACGTAAAACCCCAATCGAGCTAATTGGTCGCGTCCGGGCAATATCTTTTCCTCTTCGACTGCCAGGATCAGACCTTCGCTGGCCGCAACCATCTGCAAAACGGCGTCACCGCGCACCGGGTAGCGGACGCGCACCCCTTCTGCAAGTGTTTGCTGCTCCGTTACCCAACCCAGGCCGGCAGCGCCATATTTAAATACCGCCCAAAGCGGCGCACAGGCCAGCGCCTGCACGCCTACCAATTTTGGTATTTGTTCGATCACGCCGGATTGCGCCAAAGCCTGGAAACCGCGACCGATGGCAAGCAGCAGGTTCCCCTGACCGGCAGGCGCGATCACCGTCCCGGGAGCCTCACCAATCTGGTCGACTATTTCATAGGCGATGGTGGCGTACCCGGGTAAACCGACCGGCAAATAAGCATGGCTGGCATAGATCGCCCCCTGGTCGGCAGCGCGGCGCACCGCTTCGGCTGTGTTAGAACGCGGCCCGAGTATTCTAACAATCTCAGCGCCGTAGGCCTCGATTTGGAAGCGCTTTGGACCTGAAGCGTAATCCGGTACAAAAATGCGCGCTTTTATTCCCGCCCGGGCGGCATAAGCGGCAAAAGAAGCGCCAGCGTTCCCGGAGGAGTCTTCAACGGCCTCCGTCACAGAGCGGCTTCGCAGAAAACTGACCAACGACGCTGAACCCCTGTCCTTGAATGAACCCGTTGGATTCAGATACTCCAGTTTGAACGCAACCCGGCGGCCAAAGGCTTGCCCCCAAATGAGCGGCGTCAACCCTTCCCCCAGGTAAACCGGTTCGGCGTCCGGGGGTAATCCTAACCAAGGAGAGTAACGCCACATGCCAGGCGCCTTGGCCCGGATTTGAGTGGGGTCGTAAGCCGGCAGGCCCTCGATATCAAAAATCCCGCCGCATTTCGGACAGTGGTAGGGAATTCCCTGGTCTGGGTATGGCTGGTGGCAGTTGCTACAACGTATGTCAGTCATCATTCTCTGGCAACCATCAAACCGTACCGCCAACCCTGGTTAAGTTTGCAATTTTCGTGGGTCCGGCGGAAAATTATTTCCCGAAATTCGCCCCTGTTGGAACTCACTCGCCAGGCTTTGGAAAGTATTCACCTTCTACCCAGGCTTGACCCTCTGGGCTGACTTCTTTTTTCCATACCGGCACAATCTCTTTCAAGCGATCAATCCCATAGCGGGCGGCTTCAAAAACCCCGGTATCGCGATGACCGGCGGTGCAGGCAATCAAAACTGTTGGCGTACCCGGATCCAGCCGGCCTATCCGTTGGACGATCGCCACGCCTTCGACATCCGGCCAACGGGCGCGAATTTCATCGGCAACCTGGCGCATTTTTTCTTCCGCCATGGGTTTGTAGGCTTCGTATTCCAGGTATAAAGTATCGTGTGAATCGCCTCGACTGGTAATCGCTCGCACCATCCCGCTAAACAGGCAGGCTGCGCCGGTCGTAGGAAGCGTAATTTGCGCCAGCAGCTCGTTGAGATCCAGGGCATCGTTCACAATGGCGAACACAGTTGGGAACTGGGTAACTGCTTCTTCAATCCGCTTCTGGGAGCCACCACTGACCGGGGGAAACAGCGCAACCTCTGCCCCATTGGGGATGGTGTCGTCATCGAAAGCAAACTCCCGGTTGATCGAAACCAGTGTGGAGTCGAGCGCAGGTCCAAGGGTTGGAAAGACCTCTTTCAGATTGGCTTTAAGATCGCGAACGCTCGCACTTTCAGGCAGGTCGATAACTGTGTCGCGCTTCCCGGCGCGCTCTTTAACGTCGCGAAAAACAATACAGTAACTTGATTCATCCGTGGCAAATCCCTTTACCTATTTTGATGACTCTCTTTTCATCCTTACGCGTGGTGCGCCACAAGCGCCCGACACTATTGCGTGGCGCGCCGACCACTGGCCTGCGGCCAGTGGCAAAGCGCCCAGCACTTCACCCGCACCTGATTCATTCGTTGACGACATCGCCGCTGCGACCCCCATGCTTTTCGACTAAACGAATATTCTGGATGAGCATGGTTTTTTCGGCAGCTTTTGCCATATCGTATACTGTCAGCGCAGCCACCGAAACGGCAGTCAATGCTTCCATCTCTACACCAGTCTTTCCCACCGTCCGAACAGTGGCAGTAATGCGGACGCCTGGCAATTCTTCAGCCAACTCAAGGTCTACACGTACCTGTGTCAGTGACAGCGGGTGACAGAGCGGGATTAAATTTGCAGTCTGTTTCGCTGCCATTACGCCGGCAATTTGGGCTACCGTAAGAACGTCGCCCTTTTTTATCGCCCCGGCCCGCACCAGCTCGAGCGTAGCGGGCAGCATCCTGACCTCGCCTTTTGCAACCGCGACCCGTTCGGTATCCGGTTTTTCACCGACGTCGACCATACGCGCCCTGCCAGCCTCGTCGATATGAGAAAGCGTCGTTGTCATGCAGAAATTATAGCATCAATAGCAATTTATTCCCGCATGTTATAATACCAGCCCATGGACACCATCTTCAGCAAATGGAAAGCTGGGTTAGCGAAGTCCAGCAAAGCCGCATTCGGACAAATCGCTTCCTTACTGGGGACTTCGGATATCGAACCCGAAGTCTGGGACGACCTGGAAGCTCTGCTGATCCAGGCAGACCTGGGTATGGAAACTGTCGACGCCATCCTGGATGCCCTTGAAGAGCGGGTAGACCGCGAAGGGTACACCAAGATGCACGAGCTCAAAGCAGCCTTGAGAGAAGAGATGCGTAAGCTGCTCATGGATCCCCCGCCGCTGGTTCTCAAGCAGCAGCCGACAATCATCCTGGTCGTCGGAGTAAATGGTTCCGGAAAGACGACCAGCATCGCCAAGCTGGGCAAACGCTTCACCCAACAGGGCAGGCGTGTACTACTTGGCGCGGCGGACACCTTCAGGGCCGCCGCGGTAGACCAGCTTGAAATCTGGGCGGACCGGCTGGATTTGCCGGTGATCTCTGGCCAACACGGGGGGGATGCCGGCGCAGTGGCTTTTGATGCCGTCCAGGCCGGGATTTCAAGGAAAGCCGATATCGTCTTGATCGACACTGCCGGACGCTTGCACACGCGCTTTAATTTGATGGAAGAGCTGAAAAAAGTTCACCGCGTTGTAGGAAAAGCCATGCCAGGCGCGCCGCATGAAGTCTGGCTGGTGATGGACGCCACGACTGGCCAAAATGCTCTCCAGCAGGCGCGCGCCTTCAAAGACATCGTTCACGTCACCGGCGTCATTCTGGCAAAGCTGGATTCGTCCGCCCGCGGCGGGATGGCTTTTGCCATCCAGCGCGAGCTCAACCTGCCGATCCTGTTCGCTGGCCTGGGAGAGAAACCGGATGACCTGCAGCCCTTCGATCCAGATGCCTTCGTCGATGGCATACTGGCCGAATTTGACAACATTTAACCCGTCTTCCCAAGAATTGGGGGGAACGCCCCACTATTTTGAGAAGCCGCAATTGACTTTAGTTTGGGAGTAATCTTTGATGCAAGACTTAATTGATCGCCTGCAAACGTACGAAGAGAGAATCCACAATTTACTGGTGCGTCTTTGACTTCGCTGAAAAGGAAAAACTGCTTGAGCAATTAAGTAAAAAGTCCGAAGATCCGGACTTGTGGCAGGATCCGGAGCACGCCCAAAAGGTCATGAAGCGTCTCTCCGGACTGCGAGACGAAGTGGAGAGCTTCCAATCCCTGCAAGGGCGCATCCGGGACAGCCTGGAGCTTGCACAGCTTGAAGATGAGGGCCTGCAGGGGGAACTGGAGCGGGAGCTGGAAGCCATCGAGAAGGAAGTGAACCAACGCGAATTTAGCGCCATGCTCTCTGGCGAGTATGATCGCGGCAATGCACTCCTGGCAGTTCACGCCGGTGCAGGAGGCACGGATTCGCAGGATTGGGCCGAGATGCTGGAGCGTATGTACCTGCGTTGGGCCGAGTTTCACGGGTACAAAACCGAGATCCTGGACACCACCGAAGGTGAAGAAGCCGGGATTAAAAGCGTGACAATCGCGGTGGACGGGCCGTACGCGTACGGCTACTTGCGGCCCGAGAAAGGCGTCCACCGGTTAGTCCGGCTTTCTCCCTACGATGCAGCCCACCGCCGTCACACTTCATTCGCCCTGGTGGAAGTCCTTCCGCAGGTGGAAGACGATACCGCAGTCGAGATCAACCCAAATGACCTGCGGATCGACACGTACCGCTCTGCCGGAGCTGGTGGTCAAAACGTTCAAAAGAACGATACCGCTATCCGCATCACCCACATTCCGACCGGAATCGTGGTCACCTGCCAGAACGAGCGCTCTCAAACCCAAAACCGCGAGAACGCCATGCGCGTGCTGCGCGCCCGCTTATTAGAATTGAAGCAGGAGGAGCAAGAAGAACAGCTTGCCGAACTGCGGGGTGAATACACCAAAGCCGAATGGGGCAGCCAGATTCGCTCCTACGTCTTGCATCCTTACCAGATGGTGAAAGACCACCGCACGAATTACGAAGTCGGCAATGCCCAGGCGGTTTTAAACGGAGAGATCGACGGATTCATTGAAGCCTACCTGCGTTCCAAAATGGGCGAAGGGAAAACCACCTCCCCCGCAAGCACCTGATCGATATGGCTTTTTAAACCACCTGCGGCCCAGCTTGCTGGCAGCCTGCCTGGCAGTATTGGTCTTGGTATGCAGCGCCTGTGTGACCCTGCAAGACCCGGAGGGTTCGCAGGAATACCGATCCGACACGGCTGCCGTCCTGGCCCCAGGCCAGGAAGTTGGGCAGACGTTCATGTCCCGGCGTCCAGGCTTAAATGGACTGACCCTCTGGCTGCATCCCGAGCCCGATTCGCCGCAGGACGGGTTTTCGCTGGAGCTTTACCACAGTCCGCAAGACCCTGCGCCGCTGGCTGCTTTTCCCTTCAGCTACGACGACGTCGCCCAGGACAACCAGATCTCGGTTTCCTTCGCACCCTTGAACGACCCTCCAGGTGAAACTTATTATGTTTTGTTGAAAAGCGCCCATGGCGCCTTTCAAGCGCTCGGCCGCAGCGAAGATTCTTATCCAGACGGCGATCTCTACGTCAATGGCGCTCCTGTCGATGCAGACCTGGGTTTTCAGACCAGCTACGACTATGGTATGGCGAATGCCGCTCTGGACCTGCAAACGGCCCTGGCAGGCTTCTGGCTGGCGGCGCCGCTGTTATTTACGCTCTGGCTGCCGGGCCGCGTTTTGCTTAATCTCCTTGGGATGGATAGCGGTTTGGACTGGGGCGAGCGTACGGCAATCTCGGTCGGTTTAAGCCTGGCGGCCATCCCGATCCTGATGACCTGGACCAGCGCCCTCGGGCTGCGCTGGACTCAAGCGGCTGTCTGGGCTGCGGGCGGGATTCTGGCGCTGATTTACCTGTGGCGGCTACCACGCCTTCGGTTTTCAAACGAGCTTTCATCCGAACGGAGAAAAAGAATCAAGGCGAACCTGCCACAATTCGCATTGGCGGTGGTTTTTCTTTTCGCTTTAGCCGTACGTCTTGTCATGGCTCGTGACCTGGCTGCGCCGCCTTGGGTTGATTCCGTACATCACGGCATGATCGTCCGCCTGATTATCGAACAAGGCGCCTTCCCGAAAAGCTATGCCCCCTTCCTGGATATCGAAACTGCCAATTACCACGCCGGGTTTCACAGCGTCCTGGCGGTTTTCCATTGGTTTTCCGGGTTGGGAATCGCGGACGCCATGCTGTTGCTCGGGCAGGTGCTAAACGGATTGGCGGTCCTGGCAGTTTACCTTTTTACCAGGTTGTTCACCCAAAGCCGGGCAGCCGGGGTGGTCGCGGCGATGATCAGCGGCCTGTTCACGCCGATGCCGGCCTATTACACCAGTTGGGGCCGCTACACCCAGCTTGCCAGCCTGCTTATTCTGCCTGTCGCGATGGCCTTGCTCGTCCATACGATGAAACCCGAGAACCGGAGACACGGAAAATCCCTGATTCTGGCCGCGATCGCATGCGGCGGGCTTTTCCTCACCCATTACCGGGTCGTCGCCTTCCTGGGCTGCCTGGTAATCGCCTACCTGGCAGTCCAAGTAGTACAGTCGCTCTGGCAGCGCAGCTTCAGAGAACAGATCCCCACGCTGTTTCAGCGGCTGGCGCTGGCGACACTGCTTTCAATCGGCCTGACCATCCCCTGGTGGCCGGCGACGCTTGAGACGCTTCTGATCCCCAAACTGGCCTGGGCGAGCGCCGGGGTCCCGCCCTTCGTTGACTTCTCTTGGGGTTACCTGACCAGCGCTTCCGGGCTGTATACGCTTGTGCTGGCGGGATTGGGCTTGATTTGGGGATTGATCCGGCGCAAATGGTTTCCAGTTATCCTGGCATTGTGGACGGCCCTCATGTTTCTGATCGCCAACCTGGGCGCCTTGCACCTTCCGGGCGGCGGTTTTGTAAACAACACCTCGGTCGAGATCACCCTGTTTATTCCAGTCGCCGCACTGGGCGGTTTTCTGATCGCCTCGCTGGTCGAACTGTGGGGGAACCTGGCGCCGGCTTCGTGGCGTCCTGCGTATGCAGGCGGTGTTGCAATCGCCGGCGTCGTTCTGGCGCTGTATGGAGCCAGGACCCTGCTGCCGATCCTTAACCCGGTTACGATGCTGTTCCGCGAAGCTGACCGGCCTGCCATGCCCTGGATCCAGGAGCATATCCCGCAGGATGCTACCATACTGGTCAATCCGTTCGCCTGGGGCTATGGGTTTTACGCCGGAAATGATGGCGGGTATTGGATTGTTCCCCTGGCCGGTCGTAAGACCCTGCCGCCGCCTGTGCTCTACGGTTTGGGGAATACGCGTGCTGAAGTTCAGCAAATCTCAGAAGCCAGCCGGCATGTGACCGAGATTAGCGGCGACCCGGTCGCCCTGCACAACTTTCTTCTGGAACAGAAAATCGATTATATCTATATCGGCGCACACGGTGGCGCGCTATCTCCAAAGCTGCTGCGCGAGAGCCCACTTTTTCAAGCTCTGTACCAATATGCTGGCACCTGGGTCTTCCAGGTTCTCCCCTAACCCCAAAATCTCAATGAAAGCGGCCAAGGACATCTCTAGGCCATAGATTTGAAGGCCAATCAATTGACTTGACAGGCTGAGAACTAGAACGTATAATCCCCCTGCCTGCCCAAGGGGGCAGGCCTTCTTTTGAATGAAATCATTCCAGGTAATATGGCCTGACTGGTAATTAAGGAAACAGTGTCGGGCGCTTGTGGCGCACCACGTATTATGATGAATAGAGATTCATCAAAACAGGAGTAGGATTATGGCACCCCAACCGAAACGGAAACACACTTCGGGCCGGCGAGATCGCCGCCGCGCTCACGACAGCCTGAGAACTCGCAACCTGGTACAATGCAGCAACTGCGGCGAGATGCGCCTGCCGCACACGGTCTGTCCAAACTGCGGGCACTATAAGGGCCGGGAAGTCATCAGTATCGAAGAGAAGAAATAAGCCAACGGGCCGTGAAAATCACGGCCCGTATGCATTTGGAGAACCATTGCGTGATGATATCGCTTGAAACCTCCTCCACCATCGCTTTACTTTTTCCAGGCCAAGGTTCGCAAGCCATCGGGATGGGTCGTGAGCTTGCCGAAACCTTCCCCAGCGCCAGGAGGGTTTTCGACCTGGCGGATGAATGGTTGGGGTTTTCGTTGTCCAGGCTGGCCTGGGAAGGGCCGGAGGAAAGCCTCAATGATACGGTGAATACCCAACCGGCCCTGTTAACACATTCTGTCGCCGTTCTCATGGTCCTGCAGGAGAAATACCCGGGCTTCCAACCTGCATTTGTCGCCGGTCATTCAATGGGCGAATTGAGCGCCCTGGTAGCTGCAGGCGCTCTCCCATACAAAGACGCGCTTCAACTGGTACGCAGGCGCGGTGAACTGATGAAAAGGGCCGGTGAAGTTTCCCCGGGTGGTATGGCAGCCATTATGGGGCTGGATATTCCCAAACTGGAGCAGGTTTGCGCTCAGGCCAGCCAGGCTGAGATCATTCAGGTCGCTAATGATAACTGCCCCGGGCAAGTTGTGATTTCCGGCGCGGGTTCAGCGCTCGACCGCGCCTTAGAGCTGGCCCACCAAGCTGGCGCCCGAAAAGCTGTCCGCCTGGCGGTCAGCATTGCCGCCCATTCGCCCCTGATGCAGCACGCCCAGGATGATTTCAACCTGGCTGTAAACGCTGCTCCGATCCAGGATCCGAACCTGCCTCTTGTGGGGAACGTAACCGCTGCGCCGCTTCGGAAAGCGGAGCAGATCCGCGCCGACCTGCAAGCCCAATTGACCTCTCGCGTTCGTTGGACAGAATCGATCCAATGGATGATTTCCCAGGGAGTCACCACATTCCTGGAAATTGGCAGCGGCTCTGTACTGAACGGGCTGCTCAAGCGCATCGATCGCCAGGTGCAAGGAATTCCGGTCGGCTCGCCCGCTGATTTTGAGAAACTCGAATCCTCTGGTTGAAAGCCCCCAGCCATAATCGGGTCTTCTTTGATAGAGTATAATTAGCCCGTTATGGATTCAAGCAACCCTTGGGCGATCTTACGCTGCTTCAATAATCATGAATTAACATCCTCGAGGAGAATTCCATGTCCCCGGTAAACAGTCTGTCTTTGGAAGGCCGCACCGCCATCGTCACAGGCGCATCCCGGGGTATCGGACGGGCAATCAGCCTGGAGCTCGCCAGCCGCGGAGCCGCGGTGATCGTCAATTACAACCGGTCTTCACAATCCGCAGAAGAAGTCGTCGCCCAAATCCAAACCCAAGGAGGTAACGCCAAGGCAGTTCAGGCGGACGTTTCAGATTTTTCCCAGGCGCAAGACCTGATTAAATCAGCGTTGGATACATTCAGCGGACTGGATATTCTCGTCAACAACGCGGGAATTACCCGCGACACGTTAATCATGATGATGAGCGAGACAGATTGGGATCGAGTCATCCAAACGAACTTGAAGAGCACATTCAACTGCTCGAAAGCCGCCGTTCGTCACATGATGCGGAAGCGCTATGGCAGGATCGTCAACATCACCTCTGTGGCCGGCCAAATGGGCAATCCCGGTCAAACCAATTACTCAGCTTCAAAAGCCGGGCAAATTGGCTTTACCAAGGCATTGGCTCGGGAAATCGCCTCTCGAAATATCACCGTAAATGCCGTAGCTGCCGGCTATATCGACACAGACATTTGGGCCAATGTTCCCGAAGAAGCCAGGCAAGCCGCTCTTTCTCTCATTCCCCTGGGGCGAAAGGGCCAAACGGAAGAGATCGCATTTGCAGTCGCTTTTCTTGCCTCGGATCAGGCCGGCTACATCACCGGTCAAATCCTGGGAGTGGATGGCGGGATGGCGATGTTTTAAGGCTGGAGGCCTCATGGCGCAATCGAAACAACCTGCCACAAAATCGCAAGCTGCGGAAGCGAGCCAGGCCGCCGAGAACTACGAGGCCTCGGGTAAGACCACCATCGCCCCGGAGGTGCTTCTGACCATCGCCAGGCTCACGACATTGAACACAACCGGCGTCAGTCGTTTGTGTTCCCTTCCCGGCGGCGTTAACCGTTTGTTCAATCGAGGCGTCAGTGAAGGTGTGCGAATCGATATCCAGAACGATGATATCGTCAACGCAGAACTTTATGTAGTCTTAAAAAATGATGTAAATATCCGCGATGTGAGCCGTGAGATCCAACACAAGGTTGCTCGCGCCATCTCAGAGATGGTTGGGATGCAGGTTGGCCGGGTCAACATTCATATCGAGGACATCGATTATCCCATGGAGCCTGAGGCCTGACCTTTATGAAACCTCGCACCAGGGCAAGAAGTGCAGCCCTGCAGGCACTTTACGAAATTGATATTGTTGGACACCCCGCTGGCGAAGTTATTAATGAGCGGATCGCGGAAGCCAAGCTGGATGTGACCCTTTCCGAATTCGTCCAGCAGATTGTGCTTGGCGTCTGGCCCATGGTAGCCATCCTGGATAAGTTTATCGCCGAGCATGCGCCTGAATGGCCTCTCGAACAGGTAGCCATTGTGGATCGCAATATCTTACGCATCGCTTTATGGGAGTTCGCCGTTTATGGCAAGACGCCGATCAAAGTCGCCATTAACGAGGCTGTCGAGCTGGCCAAGGTATTTGGCTCCGACAGTACCCCCCGCTTTGTAAATGGCGTTTTAGGCAGCCTGGCAAACCGCCAAAACGAGATCCAACAGGCAATGAAACGGCTGACCGGTAATGAGAATTAATACTTGGCAGCAACTTTGCACATTTTTAGAAAGCTAACAATGGTTACGGTAACATGGAATTTCTTGGGATTGGACCCCTAGAGTTATTTTTTGTTCTGATTATCGCATTGATCGTGTTGGGCCCAAAGGATATGGTGAAAGCCGGGCGTACCCTTGGACGCTTTATGCGCACGATCGTCACCTCGCCTACCTGGCGTGCCATCCAACAGACCTCGCGTGAAATTCGTTACCTGCCCAACAAGCTTATGCGGGAAGCTGGTATTGACGAGCTTAAAAACTCGCTCCCTCAGGCTGAGACGATTCGCAAGGAAATTGGCCTGGATAATCTGAAAGAAGACATGTCGAAATGGCAGGATGGCATTTCGGACTGGACCAGCCCATCCCCAACCATCGCAACGCCCGGTGAACTGCCGGAGACTTCCAAATCGGAACCTGACGAACAAGCCCAAATTGAAGCGGGTCCACCTGTTGAAGAACCCGTTCAGCCCTCCTCTAAATCCGAAGCCAGCAAAGAGAGCCAACAAAATTGACCTATGCGCAAATTCCTGCGCGCCTTGCAGCGCATACTTCTCGCACCATTCCGGTTCATCTTATGGCTCCTGCGGGGAATTGCCCGTTGGTTTAGCAACTTGAAAACTGAAATCCAGGAATTCTTTACCGAGGAGCCTGAAGATACCCCTTTGCCCGACGCGTTCGCCAAAACCATGGAAAACCCCATGGGCCTTCTGGTCCACCTGGACGCCTTACGCAAACACCTGATGCGGGCCGTGCTGTTCATGGCGATCACGACTGGATTCGCCTTTATCTACGCAGGCCGCTTAATCGATCTATTAGCCAGCCCGATCGGTGGGATCACCCACCTGCAGCCAATCGATGTCACCGAGCCAATTGGCGTTTTCATGCGCGTCTCTCTGCTGGTCGGCTTCTCCCTGGCGCTGCCTTACATCGCCCTGGAGCTTTGGATGTTTGCCGCTCCAGGCTTGAGCCGGCGCTCGCGCGTGTGGGGGCTGGTTGCGATCCCGGCGGTGGTGGTCTTTTTCGTCGGGGGAATGGCGTTTGCCTATTTTGTCATGCTCCCGACCGCGCTTCCCTTCTTGCTAAACTTCCTTGGAATGACGCCTCAAATTCGGCCTTCCTCTTACATCGGTTTCACCACCAGCCTGATGTTTTGGGTCGGAATCGCCTTCGAGTTTCCTTTCGTGATTTTTGTGCTTGCAGCCCTTGGATTGGTTAAAGCGCGTGGTCTGGCGCAGCAGTGGCGCCTGGCAGTTGTCGCCATTGCGATACTTTCAGCGGCAATCACCCCCACTGTCGACCCGGTAAACATGTCCCTGGTTATGGGGCCGATGATCGTTCTATACTTTTTGAGCATTGGGTTAGCCTACCTGGCGCAACGCGGCCGCGCTGCCTGATTTTCCAGATTGGGGAAAAAAGACGCATGGAAGTTTTCCGCTCTAACGTGGACATTTCCAGCCCTCAATTTAAGTCTAACGCCAGCTACCATCGCCTCCTGGCAGAAGAACTGCGCCAAAGGCTTCATAGGGTTCACCAAGGGGGTGGGCCTAAATATCGCCGCCGCCACGAAGAACAGGGCAAGCTGTTCGTGCGTGAGCGCATCGACCGCCTTTTAGACCCCGGCTCACCCTTCCTGGAACTCTCCAGCCTGGCTGCCTGGGATTTATACGATAGAAACGCGCCAGGCGCCGGGATCGTCACCGGCATCGGGCGGGTCGCCGAGCGAGAGGTGATGCTGGTCGCCAATGACGCCACCGTCAAAGGGGGCTCTTATTACCCGATCACCGTCAAGAAACACCTGCGCGCTCAGGAGATCGCCGAAGAGAATTACCTGCCTTGCATTTACCTGGTCGATTCCGGCGGCGCCTACCTGCCCATGCAAGATGAAGTATTCCCAGACGCGGATCATTTTGGGCGTATTTTCTATAACCAGGCGCGCATGAGCGCCAAGGGGATTCCCCAGATTGCCGTGGTCATGGGCTCCTGCACCGCCGGCGGCGCTTACGTGCCAGCCATGAGTGACGAGGCGATCATCGTACGCGGCACCGGAACGATCTTTCTGGGCGGGCCGCCTCTGGTAAAGGCCGCCACCGGTGAAGATGTCTCGGCGGAGGAGTTAGGCGGCGCGGATGTGCATACCCGGCTTTCAGGGGTCGCCGACCATTTCGCCGAAGACGACGACCATGCCCTGGAAATTTGCCGCAGCATCGTCGCAACGCTGCCTCGCCGGCGGAGCCGCCAATTTCCCCCTTTGCTAGACCAGTTGGAGGTTACGCCGCCCGAGGAACCCCTGTACAGCGGCGAAGAGCTTTACGGGGTCCTTCCGCAAACCTTTCGCGAGACTTACGACGTTCGCGAAATTATCGCTCGCCTGGTGGATGGTAGTGAGTTTCGCGAGTTTAAGGCTCGGTACGGAACAACCCTGGTGTGCGGGTTTGCCCGCTTGCATGGCTATCCGCTGGGCATCGTGGGGAACAACGGCGTGCTGTTCTCGGAAAGCGCCCTCAAAGCCACTCACTTTATCGAACTGTGTGATCAGCGCGGTGTGCCCATTCTCTTCTTACAAAATATCACCGGCTTTATGGTTGGGAAAGAATATGAGGCGGGAGGCATCGCCAAGGACGGCGCCAAGATGGTCCACGCAGTCGCCAATACCAGTGTTCCAAAACTTACCGTGATTGTGGGCGGCTCATTCGGCGCCGGAAACTATGGCATGGCCGGGCGGGCTTACGACCCGCGCTTCCTCTGGATGTGGCCGAATGCGCGCATCAGCGTCATGGGCGGCGAGCAAGCGGCTAATGTCTTGCTGACCGTCAAGCAGGACCAGCTCGAACGTGAAGAAAAACCAGCCCTCTCGCCAGAAGAGATCGAGCGCTTCCAGCGGCCTATCCTGGAAAGGTACGAACGCGAGGGCAGCTCGTACTATTCAACCGCCCGTCTTTGGGACGACGGCATCCTCGATCCGGCGGAGACCCGCCAGGCGCTTTCCCTGGCTCTTTCGGTCGTCTTGAACGCGCCGCGCAGCCCGGGTGGGTTTGGCGTGTTCCGCATGTGAAGCAAATTACTTCAAGGATTCTATGTTCGAGAAGATCTTAATCGCCAACCGCGGAGAGATTGCAGTCCGCATTATCCGCGCCTGCCGCGAATTGGGGATCTCCAGCGTTGCTGTCTTCTCCGAAGTGGACCAACAAGCCATGCATGTACGTCTTGCCGACGAAGCTGTTTTCATCGGCCCAGCGCCGGCCACGCAATCTTATCTCTCCATCGAGAATATCCTGGCAGTCGCAAAATCCAGCGGCGCTCAGGCGGTCCATCCCGGCTATGGCTTTCTCTCTGAGAACGCTGCATTCGCCCAGGCCGTAGCAGCCTCCGGGCTGACTTTCATTGGACCGCCGGCGGATGTGATCCATGCTATGGGAGATAAAGCCGAAGCCCGCCAGCGTATGCTGGCAGCCGGCGTGCCCGTCGTCCCCGGCTACCAGGGGGTGGATGACGGACCCAGCCTGGAACGAGCCGCCAGAGAGCTGGGCTACCCGGTCCTGGTCAAGGCTGCCGCAGGCGGCGGGGGAAAGGGGATGCGCGTGGTGATGGAACCAGGCGGCCTGGGGGATTCCATCGCCGCTGCACGCCACGAAGCCGAACGAGCTTTCGGCGACAGCCGCCTGATCCTGGAACATTACCTGCCCAGCGCGCGCCATATTGAGTTCCAGATCCTGTGTGACCAACACGGTAAAACCCTGCATTTGTACGAGCGCGAGTGTTCCTTGCAGCGCCGCCACCAAAAGATCGTCGAGGAAACACCTTCACCGTTACTAGATGATTCGCTGCGCCGGCGCATGGGGCTGGCTGCCGTCTCCGCTGCACAGGCGGTGGGCTACCAGAACGCCGGCACAGTCGAATTTATCGTCGACCCGGCAAGCCTGGATTTTTACTTCCTGGAGATGAATACTCGCTTGCAAGTCGAACATCCGGTCACAGAGATGGTTACCGGCCTGGATATCGTCCAGTGGCAAATCCGCATTGCCGCCGGCGAGCCTCTGCCTTTTCAACAGGCGGACTTGCGGCAGCGCGGCCACGCCATCGAGTGCCGATTATACGCCGAAGATCCCGCCAATAATTTTCTCCCGGCGATAGGTCCTTTGCTGTGCTTCCACCAACCCAAAGGGCCGGGTGTGCGCGTCGATTCGGGCTTTACCAGCGGCGATGAAATCACCATTTATTATGACCCGTTGGTGGCAAAAGTGAGCGTTTATGGCGAAGACCGGCGGGCTGCGATCCGTAAGATGCAGTCTGCCCTGCGCGAGACGGTGCTGCTTGGGGTAACGACCAACTGCCAATTCCTGCAAGATATCCTCCAGGATGATGAATTTCTGCAAGGTGAGATATCGACTACCTGGGTAGAACAGAAATTTTCTGGATGGCAGCCTGCAGCATGCGACCTGCCACCCGAGGTGCTGGTTGCCGCGGCGTTAACCCAATTTCAGGTCTCCGATCCGGTCGGCCCCCAACAACCCGCTTCGCCAGGATCGGATCCGTACAGCCCCTGGAGAACAGCCAGCGGCTTTCGCATCGGCGGCTGAAACCCCAACCCGCTTTTTTGAGAAGTTGCCATTTAGACCAGGGTCAGATCGATGAGATACAGGTACCAGTCTCAGGACAGGGTTTACGAGATCGATATTGAGCGCCGCGGCGCCGGCTACCAGGCAAGTGTCGGCGGTGAATCGTTCGAATTTAAAGTCCTGGGCTCCCAGCCCGGCGAGATCAGCCTGATTTTCGAGGACCGGCCCATGACCTTGTATTGGGCAGTCGATGGGGGCAAGAAATGGATTTCGCGAGATGGCTGCACTTATTTGATCGAAAGACCTGCCCGGAAATCTGAACGACGTCCAGGCGAGCGTTTGTTGGAAGATATCGTGCGCGCTCCGATGCCAGCCCAGGTCCAGGCGGTGAATGTCGCCGAAGGCCAGGTTGTCGAGAAGGGGCAGACGCTCCTGTTATTGGAAGCGATGAAAATGGAGATCCGCCTGGCGGCTCCACGGCAGGCCCGGATTCTCCACCTGGCTGTACATGAAGGCCAGTCGATTGACCGCGACCAAGTCTTGATCGAGCTAGGCGATGTTGAGGCTGCACACAGCGAGCTTACTGCCCGTTTGCGTTGATGGGAGGCATCCATGCCGGGAAAGTATTACGAAGACTTGCAAGTGGGTGACCGTATCCAACACACCCAGGGTCGTACGATCACAGAGATGGACAATGTCCTCTTCTGCGCGCTGACCATGAACACCCAGCCTCTGCACCTGAACGAAGATTTCGCCCAGAAAACTCCTTTCGGCCAGCGGATTGTAAACGGAATATTTACCCTTGGATTGGTAGTAGGTCTGACTGTCTCCGAGCTTACCGAGGGCACGATCCTGGCAAACCTTGGCTTTGAGAAAATCTCCCATCCCAACCCGGTGTTCCATGGCGATACAATTTACGCCGAAACCGAAGTTCTGGAGAAACGGCTCTCGAAGTCCCGTCTGGAATGCGGGATTGTCCGTCTGAGACACACGGGTCGAAAACCCGATGGGACGATTGTCATTGACTTGGAACGGTCGGTCCTGTTTCTTAAACGCCCCGAATAGACCTGGAGGTGAGCATGCGCGCACGCAGGGCCTTGCTCTATATGCCCGGAGATGACATGCACAAAATTCGCAAGGCAGCCAGCCTGGGTGTGGACAGCGTGTGCATGGATTTGGAAGACGGCGTCGCGACCAACCGTAAAGCAGAAGCACGCGACAGCATTCTGGAGGCTTTACACACCCTTGATTTCGGGCGCACGGAACGCCTGGCGCGCATCAACCCGGTCGGCTCGGGGCTGGAGCAGGCAGACTTGAAAGCCGTCCTGGCTGGGAGGCCGGACGGCATCGTCATCCCTAAAGTTAAATCGTCCGAACAAGTTCGCTGGGTCAGCGCCCAAATTGCCCTGACCGAAAAAGGTAACAACTGGCCTGCGGGCGCCATCTGCCTGATCGCCATTATCGAATCCGCGCCGGCCATCATCAACCTGGCCCAAATTGCCCCGGCGGATGATCGCTTGCAGGCATTAGTATTTGGCGCGGAGGACCTGGCGGGCGACATCGGCATGGTTCGCACGCCAGCCGGATGGGAAGTGTTCTACGCCCGCAGCGCAGTAGTAACGCACGCAGCAGCGTTCGACTTGCAGGCGATCGACATGGTCTACGTGAATTTCAAGGACCCGGAAGGATTGAAAAGGGAGGCTCTTCAAGGTGCTCAAATGGGCTTTGCCGGCAAGCAAATCATCCATCCAAACCAGGTGATCCCGGTCCAGGAAGCATTCACACCCGACGATGAAGCAGTGGCCTCCGCCCAACGTATTATCCAGGCGTTTATCGAGCACCAGCAAGCCGGAATGGGCGCTTTCGCTCTGGACGGCAAAATGGTCGATGCGCCGGTCGTAAAGGCCGCCGAACGTGTACTGGCCCGCGCCCGCGCCGCCGGCAAAATATGATCCTGGTATGAATCATGTAACTAAAAGATGAACGAAGTGTCATCCAGATGAACGAAGTATCATCCAGATGAACGAAGCATCATCCACCAGAACAGCGACTTGTTGAACCACTACGCGCCGGCCTTGACTTCACAAAAAAGCTCTCTTTCCGATACGGCACCCGTGTCCATAACGCCAACGCACCCGCAGCAGGCGAAAAAGAAGATCCGGCGGGACCCCGAATTGGGTGCATTGGTCGCGGTCTACCGCAGGCCGCCGTTCAGACAGTGGGGCCTGCTCATCCCTGGATTCCTGTGCGTGCTGGCGCCAGCCGGTTATGGTCTGTGGCGCGCAGATTATGCCTATACGCATTTTGGGCCGGTCGCGGCTGGCCAATGGAGCCGGCCCTGGTTTCTGCTCGCCACAGTCGCCCTGGCGGCTTTCATCCTGCTCGTAATTGCCCGCACCCTTGCCGCTCGCCGGCTGGTCGCTGTCTTCCAGGAAGGTCTGTTGGTGAAACCAGGCCCGTTTCGCAGCCGGAAATTACGCTGGGAGCACATTGCCGGCATTGCATCCGAATCGACCCAGGAACACTTTCTTAATCTGCCCATGAAAACCCGTCAACGGGCGCTGCTCTACCCCACCCTGGGCAAACCGGTCCGCATCCGGGACGATCTCGAAAAGCTGCCTGAACTTGTTTCGCGAGTAAAAGCCAGCCTGTACCCCCGTCTCCTGCCCAGACTTAACGAGAGTTTCCGCGCCGGGCAGTGGCTCTATTTTGGACCGCTGGCTGTCCAAAAGCAATCGCTTCACATCGGATCTCGCCGCCCCCGGACTCCTCGCCGCCCCCAGCCTTCGGAATCTGCCTCGCCCAAAGGATCGATCCCCTGGTCACGTGTCGAGCGCCTCACTGTCCGCTCTGGCAGGCTGATGGTAGAATTACACGATCACGCTCCATATCGCATCCCTGTCGCAAAAATCCCAAATTTGGAACTGCTTCTGCAAATCATTCAGCAGGAGGTAAGCACATGACCTCCCTAAATCCCAGACATTAATATGCCAAAACATACGATGATCCTTACTCAGCGATCGATACTCAAACGAACCTGGCCTTTCTTCCTGGCACTGATCCTGCTAATCTCCAGTCCTGGCTGCAGCCCGAATTGGTTGAGCACGCTTTCTCCGACTGTGCAGCCCACTGCGACCACAGCCAGCGAGCCAACCCCGGTTCCGATGCCGGTCATCCCGAAGGCCGAGGTCAATTTCCTTGTGGATTTGCCAGCCAACACGCCGCCCGATGCAGAAATTTACCTGATCGTTTTGGATGAGGTGACCGGCCTGGCGCTCAACACGGAAAATTACACCATGCAGCCGGCCGGTGATAGCGACAATCCGGACACCCTGCGCTACCAGCTCACCTTGCCGCTGGCGATGGGCTCGGCTGTGAAGTATCGTTATGAGCGCCAGTCAGGCACAGCCAGGGTGGGTGAACACGTTTCAGACGGCCGCCCGGTACGCTACCGCCTTTACCATGTCGAAGGACCTGGAACGGTTGAGGATGTGGTCAGCCGCTGGACCGATACGCCGTTCGGCGGGCCCACCGGGCGGATTAAGGGACAGGCGACGGACGCTGAAACCGGCGCGCCGCTCCCCGGCCTGCTGGTGACAGCCGGCGGCGCCCAGGCATTCACAGCTTCCGACGGCTCCTTCTTGATCGAAGGGCTGCCACCCGGGGTTCACAACCTGGTCGTTTTAGCGATGGATGGTTCCTACCGCACATTCCAACAGGGGGCCTTGGTAGCCGCTGACTCCACCACCCCGGCGCCAATCACTTTGTCTGCTGCCTCACAAGTCAGCGTGGTTTTTGTCGTCAAGCTGCCCGAAGATACGCCCCCGATCGTGCCGGTGCGCCTGGCGGGAAGCCTGTACCAGACCGGCAACAGCTTTGCCGACCTATCGGGCGGCAGCAGCGCTTTGGCTGTCAACATGCCGGTCCTGGAGCCGCTTCCGGACGGCCGCTATACGCTCACCCTGTCTCTCCCAGCAGGCGCGGACTTGCACTATAAATACACGCTCGGCGACGGCTTCTGGAACGCCGAACATACCAGCCTTGGCAGTTTCCAACTGCGCCAGGTTGTCGTGCCGGATGAGAATGTTCTGGTCGAAGATGTGGTGGAAACATGGCACTCCGGTAAGCAAGCGCCCATCACCTTCGATCTCCAGGTCCCTGCGGACACCCCGAGCGAGGACACGGTTGCGATCCAGTTCAACCCCTTGTTTGGCTGGACGGAGCCCGTCCCCATGTGGCAGCTAGGGCCCAACCGCTGGGCGTATGTGCTGTACAGCCCGCTCAACCTTCCAGGGGATTTAAACTATCGCTACTGCCGCAATGTCCAGTGCGGGCGGACCGACGCCATCCTCAACGGCGAAATTGGCGCCAGCCGGCCCGTTTCCATCAGCGCCCAAGCGCAGGAAATTCGCGATCAAATCGACGAGTGGGCGGGCCTGGGAGCGGATACCACCCCGCAGGCCGCCCTTCCGGAGACGATCCAGCCAACCAGTCCAGGTTTTCTGGCTGGTGTGGAATTCCAGGCTGCCTACCATCCTTCCTGGAGAGCTTATTTGACGGACACGCTGGCGAGTGTTCAGAGCCTGGGGGCTAATTGGATCCTGCTTTCGCCGACTTGGACCTTCACTCGCAATGCGCCGCCCGTGCTCGAACCCGTTGCCGGTGAAGACGCGCTTTGGAACGACTTAGTCGATACCATCCAACGCAGCCAGGCAGCCGGATTCACCATTGGCCTGCACCCCCGTCCGAACTTGCCAACCAACCTGGACGAGTGGTGGGAAAATGCGCCTCGAGACTTTTCGTGGTGGCTGGGATGGTTTGAAGATTATCACCAGTTCGCCCTGAACTTCGCTGATCTCGCCGCTCAAACCGGCGCCCCGGTTTAATCCTGGGAGGCAGTTGGATGACGCCCGCGCTCCCGAGTGGAAGGCTGTCGAGCGGCGCCTCCTCCGGGGTGCCGGCGGACGCCGAAGCGCGCTGGAGGGAGATCCTGGCCGATGTGCGCGCCCATTATACCGGCCGGCTGCTATGGGCCCTGCCATCCAGCGATGTCGATGATCCGCCTCCGTTCCTGGATGCCGTCGACGAAATTTACTTCCTCTGGTCGCCGCTGCCCGCTGAACAACCCGACATATCGGCGGAACAACTTCAAGCGGATCTGACAAATTTACTGGATCGGCCCGTCCGAACCATCCAATTGTTGTACAATAAGCCTGTGATTGTTGGGGTATTTTACCCCTCAGCAGTCGGTCTACAGTCGCAAGCAAACGCTTACAACGCCGCCCTGAACGTCATCAACCAACGCGATTGGATCAGTGGGTTTGTATCGCGAGGCTACTATCCCGCAGCAGCCTTGCAGGATAATTCCGCATCTGTGCGCGGCAAACCCGCCGGAGAGATCTTAAAATCCTGGTTTACCGGGATGCTATCCGGGGAAGCGCCATAGCATTTTCCGGCTTATGAAGGTGGTACAGGTCGCAGCGGCGGTTGCATCCCGTGTTGCCATACCGGCTGAGACTAATCCATCCGGAAGGCTGACCTCGCTCAAGCGTCAGCCGTGGCAACTGGTTGTATTCGCTTTGCTGTAACTTCGCCACAGAAGAGCGTAGGTGATCTTTTCCCTGCGCTCTTCTCTATGGATCGTATCTCTTGGATTCACCGCTATCTTCCTGCAGAGCCTGAAATCTGGGTCTTTAGGGAATTCTGTGAGAGAGTCCAGATTTGGGGGTGTGAGCGTGCGGCTGCACGCTCACACCCCCAAATCTGGGATACTACCCCAGAATTTCCCAAAGGGCCTGAAATCCTCACTGCTATCCGTGTGATATAATATAATATCTCTAGAGTACGGGGAATCACCGGGTATAATAATCTATATGGATAACGGGAATAATCCAACGGAATACCCTGCCGATGCAGGAACAATCCCTGCAGCAAACCAGCCATCGTCTACCTCCAGCCAAAGCAATAGGATTTTAATCGGCGTTATCGCCGGTGTTATCGTACTCCTGGCTGCACTCATTGGCGCGGTATGGCTGTTAATCCTGCCCAGCACCGATACTGCTCGCGTTCGCGACATCTTTATCATATTCATGGCGCTCGAATCCCTGTTGATTGGAATAACCCTGGTGATCTTGATCGTGCAACTGGCGCGCCTGATCAACCTGCTTCAAAATGAGATTAAACCAATCCTGGATTCAACGAACGAAACTGTCAGCAACTTGCGCGGCACGACCGCCTTTTTAGGCGATAGCCTGATCGGACCCGTGATAAAAATGAACGAATACCTGGCGGGCTTATCTCAGATGTTAAAGTTTAATCGGCATTGCGCGTAAAAGCCCGAAGGCTAAGAAAGATGAGAATTAACCTCTCAGAAAATGGTTAGAAGGAGAGTATCAAATGAACGATCGAAATGACTTAGGAAGTTTCCTGGCAGGATTCATCATTGGTGGGCTGGTTGGAGCCGCCATAGCCCTGCTTATGGCGCCGCAATCCGGCGAGGAAACGCGCGCGGTAATCGCGGAGAAAGGCATTGAATTGAAAGATAAAGCCATGGAAAGCGCCGAAGAAACGCGTGAGCGGGCCGACAAAGCCCTGGTTGAGGCTCGCCAGCGCGCCGAAGCCGCTATGGAAGAAGTTCGCAGCCGTGCTGAGGATGTGGCTCAGGTTACAAAAGAGCGCGCCGCGGATCTGCAACAGCGCGGCCAGGTGGTGTTGGAAGAACAAAAAGCGCGCATCGAGAAAGCAGTCGATTCCGGCAAGAAAGCCGTCCAGAGCGCCGGGGACGCAGCCTCGGGCGAAGCAGAGAGCTAAAGTATAGAAACATAAACAGTTAAGCCGCCAGCGCCACCAAGTTTCAGGCGGCGCTGGCGTGTATTCGACAAGCTAAGCTGCTCAAGTTATTGAATTTCACTGATCACGTCGACAACTGCATGAAGCAAGTCGCCGGCCAGGATCGAAGCCGTGTTTCCCAGTACCTGGGCCGCCCTCAACCCGGCGTAAGCGTGGATCCATGCGCCGGCAATCGCGGCCTGGAAGGCTTCCACACCCTGGGCGCGCAGGCCTACGATCAAACCTGCCAACACATCGCCGGTCCCGGCCCGCGCTAGCGCCGCAGAGGCGACCGGGATGACGGCTGCCCGCCCGTCCGGCGCTGCGATGACGGTAAAAGCCCCTTTTAACACCACCACATGCCCCCATTCTTTACTGAAGCGGACGGCAACGCCAAGCCGGTCTGCCTGGATTTCTGAGGTTGACAGACCGGTCAGAACCGACATCTCGCCTGGATGGGGAGTCAGGACGGTCTCAGGCGGCAGGTAATCCGCCCAATGGGGGATGCGCGCCATCAACTTTAGACCATCCGCATCGATCACCAGGGCAGGCAATTTCGAATGCTGTTGGTGCGAATTTTCTTGCGCTGGAAGGATAAACCCGATCCCTGTCCGTCCCTGTCTCTGGCTGGCGCCGATCAAGCGGGCGATGAATTCCTGGGTCTTATCCTCTAAACCAAACCCTGGCCCGAAAAGGAGCGCGGTCGCCCGGTCCATATTCTCTTCCAATACTCCCGCCGCATCTGCAGCGATGACGCCCATTTCGTGGGGCAGCAGCAGCCAGGTGGCTTCGGGAAACTGTCCCGCCAGGGCTAAATGCAGCGGGGTGGGAACGCCTAAGGTCACCAGGCCGGCTCCGATCCGGTAAGCGGCCTGCCCGGCAAGATAGGCAGCTCCCGTGTAATTCACCGAGCCTGCCACTACCAGGGCTGTTCCAAACGTCCCTTTGTGCGCTTCGGCTGGCCTCTCCGGAAAGATATTCCGAACTCTTTCCCGGCTTGGGACGATGCGCTGAACCGCATCCCAGGCCTGCATCCCAACCCCATCGTTTGGCAGACCGATGCCAACCACCTGGATTTCGCCTGCAAGGCCGAAGGCCGGGAATTTCAAAAGTCCGATCTTCACTGCCGCCATCGTCACCGTTTCGTCTGCCGGGATAGATTCCGGAGCCGCCTCGCCGCTGTCACAATCCACACCGGAGGGGCAATCCACAGCTACAATGCGCGGTGGATCTTTGAGCTCAGCAACCGCACCCCGAGCCGATTCCATCACTCGGGCCACCTCCGCCTTAAGCGGCAGGTGCACCCCTGTGCCCAGGATTCCATCCAGCAGCACCGCGTGCTTGCCAATCAAAACCTTTAAACGGTTTAAATCGTCGTCCGCAGCTACATCGTAGAGCTTCCCGCCTGCCTGGTCCAGGCGCGTCACCAGAGGGTCATCCACCAGGCGCGGGCGCACCAGGTAGGCGCTGGCCATCCAGCCTTTCTCCGCCAGAGCTGCCAGGGCGACCAATGTGTCGCCGCCGTTATTGCCGGATCCCACCAGGCCAAGAACGCCTTCTTCCTGCAAGTCTCCGTAATGATCCATCACGATTTCAGCCAGGCCTTTTCCGGCATTTTCCATCATCATTTCATAACTCAAGCCTTTTGCATTGGCTTCTTTTTCGATGGCTTGCATTTCTGGAACTGTAACTAATTTCATCCGTTGTAAACTCCTCTTCCTTCAGCCTATTCGAGGCGTTATTTGGATCGCTTTTGCGCCCATACAACTCCTGCCAGCGCTCCTAACGCTCCCAAAGCCAGCCCTGCGCTCCATTTTCGGTCAACTTTCTTCACACTTTCAAATCCCTGGTCCAACGCCTCTTTAATGGGCTGCATCCGTTGAGCGGGAGTCGTCCCAAAAAACAGGCGCATCACGCTCGCAACCGTGTGGTAATTGCCGGGGCTGCGGGCGATGGTAGCCAAATCCCAGGGGACAGGCGGTTTCGAGACCACGTACGCATACGGCCGGGTGAACTGCAGAAGTCCTTGCTTACCATGAATGCGCCCGTAGCCAGACTGTTTGATCCCACCAAAGGGGAGCATTACGATGGCAAATTGGGCAATCGTATCGTTGATCAAGATCGAAGCCGCCTGCACCTGTCCCGCCACGCGCTGCGCCCGATCCAAATCCTGGCTCCAGATGGACGCTCCCAGGCCAAAATGGCTGTCGTTTGCCAGCTCGATCGCTTGGGCTTCATCCCGCACCTTCATCACCGGCATCAGTGGCCCGAAGGTCTCCTCGCGCATCAAGAGCATGCTGTGATCTACGTCCACCAATACTGTGGGCTCGAAGAACATCCCCTTCCGGTTTCCACCTGCCAGGATGCGCGCCCCCTTTTCAACTGCATCTGCCAGATGGGTCTCGATCACACGCAACTGGCGCGGGTCTGTCACCGGCCCCAGGTAATAAGGACTTTTCAGCGCCTGGCTATAGCCCATCGCTAGGCGGCGGGTATGCTCCACTGCGCTGCGCACAAAAGACTCATACACCGGCTCGACCACATACACCCGTTCAACCGCCATACAAGTTTGCCCGGCATTGAAAAAAGACCCCCAGGCGCCCCAATGCGCAGCCGCTTCGATATCTGCATCTTCCAAAACGATCATCGCATCTTTACCGCCCAGCTCGCAGGCAACCGGGGTGAGGTGCTCGGCGGCGGCTTTGAGCACCCTTTTCCCGGTCAGGGTTGAACCGGTCAGGAAGATATAGTCCGGGGCCGATTCGACCAGCGCCTCTCCAACCGAAGCGTCCCCGTGCAGTACCCGCACAAAAGGAGCCAGCTCAGGAACCCGTTGGAAAAGGGACTCCATCAGGACCCCGGTCGCGCCGGTCACTTCTGAGGGTTTTAATAATACCGTGTTCCCTGCCAGCAATGCACCCAGCACGGGCGGCATCGCCAATGCGAAAGGGTAGTTCCAGGGAGCAATTACGCCTACCACGCCATAAGGGCGTGATTCAACCGTACTGCGTTTCAAAAAATACAGCCCGCTGGAAACGCGCTCTTTGCGCAGCCAACCCGGGGCATGCCGTAGATACTGGTGCAGCACATCCGCAGTGATAACCAGCTCGATTAAGCCATCCTGGCGGCTTTTCCCACAGTCCTGGTTAAGCACAGCGGTGATCTCATCTGCGGAGTCCAGCAGAACAGATTGAAATTTCCTCAAGATGCTCACCCGCTCTTCGACGGATTTCCGGCTCCACTGGTCGAAGGCCGCCTGCATCTGGCTGCGGGCCCGGTTGACCTGCTCCAGGGTGTGCATCGCGACCTGGCCAAATTGCTCACCGGTTGCCGGATTGACAAAGACCAGCGTTCGATTATTCTCCATAACCCCTCCGTTGAGAGAACTTGATTGGTGGGATGATCTAAATTCAGCCGCCCCCTGGCCAGAGGTCTTTTGCAACCCAATCCAATTCCAGCTCGCATAATTTCTGGTAAGTCGGGTAGCCTGTCTCCGAATCCCATCCCCGCGCCTGGTAGTATGCACTCAGCATCGCCGCAAAATCGGGCACAAAACCTTGCTCCCCCCGCTGGGCATCTTCATAAGGCTGGAGAAAAGCCTTGGGCAGCCGGTCGTTGGCCCGGCGTAGACCCAGGCGGTTATTGATCGCTCGTTTCAAATTCCAACCGCGCTCGCCAGCCCTCATCATTTCCTTTATAGACCATTTCACGCCGCAGGCTGCATTGATCAGCTCCACGAGCGTCTCCGGGGGCACGTTGGCGAAAAAACAAATCACCAGCGAGTTAAACAGCGTACGCCAGTTCTGGTGAATGGCGACATTTTCAGCCTTCTCAGCTCCATCGTCACGGGCGTAATAAACGCACCCCAGGCTGGTTTCCACCTGGCCCAGGTCGACCAAAAAGTAATCGGATTGGTTGTGACAAGCGCCGCGCGGCGAGGTGGCATATACCAACGCCATCCCAGAAGCGCCGCGCGGATCGTGGTAGGCGGCTTCCAGGCCGTTCACCTGTACGGCTTCCTCTTCAGCCCCAAACTGGCGGCCCAGCGCTCGTGACCCCTGGGCCAGATAAACGCCCAGCCCCTGCCGGCGGGCTGTGCTATGCACCAGCGGCTCGACGACCTGCGCGTTTCCCCAACACAGCTCCAATCCGCCGGTGTCTTGTCGGGTCATCTTCCCCAGCTCAAACAGGCGAAAAGCCAGCCCGATCGTGTTACTCAGGCTGATCGAGTCCATCCCGTAGCGGTCGCATAATTCGCCCAGGCGCGTGACCAACACCGGGTCGTTCAATCCCAGGTTCGGGCCAAAACCCACCAGGGTTTCGTACTCAGGGCCTTTTCGTTTCTCGCCATCCTCCAGGCGCACAACTCGACCGCAGGCGATCACGCAGGCGTGGCAGGCGCTCACACCTGCCAGGATGGTATCTTTCATGTGGGCGCCGGTGGTGTGCACGTCCTCGTGAAAAGTCTCATGATGAAAATATTGTTTGGGCATTTCCCCCAGGTAATCAAAGTATTCTGCAGCACCCGAACTTCCCAATTCCCTCAGCACCTGGGTTACCGAATCGGCGCGCAAGCTGCGGTTCGCTTCAGATCGCAGGGGTGTAAACCGCTCCGGAAGGGCTACCGGCACCTTATTATGGCCCTGGACCGCGATCGCCTTTAGGTTCTTGGAACCCATCACAGCGCCCATCCCGGTGCGCCCGGCGACGCGGCCGTGATCGCACAGAATCAGAGCAAACGGGATCATCCCTTCACCGGCTGGACCGATCGAGGCGACCCGCACTTTACCGGCGTTCAATTCTTGCTCCACGGCAGATTGAGTCTGGTAAGTGTCCAATCCCCAGAAGTGAGCAGCAGGATGGATGCTCGCCTGCCCATCTCGAATCCAGAGATAGACCGGCTGTTCCGCGCGGCCATACAGCCACACACCGTCGAATCCAGCCATGCGCAGCTCAGGCCCCCAGAATCCGCCGCAGTTCGACTCGGCCCACAAACCCGTTGCCGGCGATCGCCCGCACACCACAAAACGTCCCACGGCCGGGCCGGAAGTCCCCGAAAGCGGCCCATTCAGAAAAAGCAGCGGCGCTTGCGGTGAGAGCGGCTCCAGGTCGGGCGTGAGAACGTCGTAGAGCAAGCGGGCAGCCAGCGAAGCCCCGCCCAGGAAGGATTGCTCCCAGGACTCCGGGACGGAGAACGCGCTAATTTCGTTTGTGGTCAAGTTTACTTTAAGTATCGGTTGCATCACTCAGCCCCTGACAAACCTTGTGTGTGAAACTTCACGATGCAAAGTTTACCGCAAATTGTCTTTCCCGGCAAAGCGCGTTTGTCCCTTTCATGCCCGATTGAGCCAGCCCGGCAGCGAACCCACCAGGTATTTCATCACATCCGCGGTTGCTCTCACGAAGAACTGAATGTCGCCGTATGCTTCGCCTCCCTGGCTCCCCACCAGATCGGTGACGCCGCGCAAGATCAGCAGGCGTGTTTGGTTGCGTGCGGCGACGAAAGCAATCGCGCCGGATTCCCAATCCCCTGCGACTGCGCCGTAGCGCCTTTTCAATTCTGGGATGTCTTCCACCATTAAATCGCGATCGCCAGATACCAGCAGAGAGCGCCGGATCGGGCGGTCATTGTCGAGGGTTTTACGATCGTCTTTCAGCCAGGAAAGGTCGATCTCCGTCGTATAGTGGGCGATATGCTCGTCGTAATCGCCCATCTGCTCGACGATATCGTATACCACCGTCCGGTCAACCAGCAGGATTGTCCCGCGCCCGATCTCGCCTTCGAAGCCGCCGCACGTGCCCAGGTTGACCAGTAACTGAGGCGCCCAGCGATCGATTACGTATTGGGTTGAGGCCGCCGCGGCGATTTTCCCCCATCCACCGTGAAAAAAGATCACCGGACGGCCCGGCTGCCCCTCATCCTCACCCACCGTTGTATCAAACCAATCCCCCATAGGGGAGGATTGCATTTTTACCTTTGGGAAAATCTGGCATATCGCCCGCCATTCCACATTGGCCGAAATCAGCACAATAGTGTTCAGGTCTACTTTTCCCATACACCCCCCGTCCCTTCCAAAATGATCTCAGGACATAATTTGGATCCCATATCGCTCCTTGCAAATTCATTTCGATCAACATCCTTAAACATAACCCAAGGCAAAAGCATACCACAATTCGAATGAGGTCCGGCCGAGTGCATGACGGCCCTACCCCCCTACGAGGGACGGCATTCGTCCGAACATGTCTGGTACAATCGTCGGGGACTATGGGATTCTGGATAGAAGGGGTAAGATAGTTGAGTGAAAATGAGATTGAGGTGCTCGAGCGGGCTGCGCCTGGTCGGGTACCTCCAGTTTCCCCGAATTAAAAAGAAAAGGTGAACCATGGAAACAGATCAAATTACCCGTGAACAACTTCTAGGACTGCTGCGCGGCGGTCACGCACACATGCCATTCAACGCTGCGGTCGCCAATTTTCCGATCGAGCGAATTAACGACCAACCTCCCAACGTACCCTACACACCCTGGCACCTGTTGGAACATTTGCGCATCACCCAGTGGGATATTCTTGAATTTATCAACAGCCCGGATTACATTTCCCCAGATTGGCCGGATGGATATTGGCCCGCTCAAGACGATCTGGCAGACCGCCAGGCCTGGGAGAAAACAATCCATGATTTCCAAAAGGACCAGAAAGCGCTTGAGGAGCTGGTAGAAAATCCGGAAACAGACCTGTACCAACCCATCCCGCACGGCGATGGTCAAAACATCTTGCAGGAAATCCTGACTGTATGCGACCATACCGCCTACCATATTGGGGAGTTCGCGATCTTGAGACAGGTGATGGGCACCTGGGCTTCGAACAGAAATACAGGCTAGATTACCGGGCAATCCCAAATGGGTTATCAAACTCGTGGCGAGATCTGTCCGTCTGACCCAGCGAGGGCTGACAGTTCATGGACCACCAGCCCCAACTCAATAACCATCGGCGAAGGAGGATCTTCCTGAAACGCAGCTAACAGGGCATTGTAATACCATAAAGTACCCGCTTTGCCGCCTTTAAACCGGTCCCAAACTGCATCCCCTGCGATTCGAAAATCCTTAAAGATCGTGCGGGCATTGTGCAATTTATCCGCCAGGGAAACCATACGTACGTACGCCGGCGCCCGGCGCAGGTGAGCGATGTAGTTACGCTTGCGTTCCTCCCAGGGGGGCTTAGGGAAACCAAACGAGTCTGTGCATCCTTCGACAATCTCAGCCACCCGCTCGCCGAAACGCTCGCGGATCTCTTCCAGGGTTTTCAGGCCGCCCTGATCTTCGACGGCGTCATGCAGCAGGCCTGCTATCGCCTGATCTTCATCGCCGCCGTCTTCCAGCACCAGTGCGGCGACCGCCATCAAATGCGACAAATACGGGACTGAGCTTCCTTTGCGGAACTGGCGAGCATGCAGGCGGTGGGCATAAATCCATGCTTCGTCAAAACGGGAAGAGAGGATCACCTTCCTCATAGCGGTATCGTCAGGCTCTGCAAGTCGCGCGGGTAATAGGTCATCACCTCAATCCCATCCTGCGTGACGGCGACCGTATCCGAGTGGCGAAATCCACCCAGCTCCGGGACGTATAAGCCTGGCTCGACGGTGAACACCATGCCCGGGCGGATCTCGGTGTCATCGCCCAGGTCCAAAAACGGGCCTTCATGGTAGCGCAGCCCGATCGCGTGGCCGACGTGATGTTTCCAATACGGGTACAAATCCTGCGCTTCATAATATGCGCGCACCGCGCGATCCACATCCGAACAGCGCTTCCCGGGCTGGATGGCAGCGAAAGCCGTGTCTTGCAGCGCCAGCATATGGTCGAACATCTTTTTTTGCTCATCGCTGGCGGGTCCAATGATCATCGTGCGCTCCAGCTCGGAATTGTACCCCCACATGGGGGCGCTCGCGCCGCTGACCAGTACATCCCCCGGTTGAAAGCTGAGGTTGTTCGCCAGGGCATGTGGAATAGCCGCATTACGCCCGATCTGGCCGCGATAGCCGACATCCACCCCGTTGGCGAAGGCGTTCAACGCCCGGTAAATTGGGCCGATTGAGTCCAACATGCTGTATGTGGCTTCCATCCCGGCCCGCATGCTGACTTCAGTTTCCGTCACACCAACGCGAGTATAGCGCTGCAAAAGCGTGTGCGCCAGGTTGGCCCACTTGATGCTCTCCTGGATCAAGGCAAGCTCTGCAAGGCTCTTAATCATCATCTGGCCCTCGATAAACCGGCCAAGTTTCCTTGGATGGCTGCCTGTAAGCTCATTCAAATCCGGACCGTGATAGCCCAGGATCCACGGGTAACCGTCTCCATCAGCGCCGTATGCGCCCGCCACCCCCATATCCGCTAACAGCTTTAGTAAACCTTGCATCGGATGCGGGGTATGGGGATATTCAAGGTAATGCTCCACGCGCTGGATCAGAGCGTTGGCGCGGGCGTGCTCGACCTCCAGGCGCGGGACGTACAAGGCGGTTTCACCGCCGCTGGTCATCACTAAAGCAATCGGACGCTCAGTCGGGATGAACGCGAATCCGGTGTAGTACAGGATGTAATCGCGATCGAATAAAACCGCGCCGCTCAATTTTTCCTCCAGTAAATGCTCGCGGAGTTTTTCGCAGCGGCTTTGATATTCTCTTTCTGTAATCTGAATGGAAATGGTTTGCATCGCCGATCCCTTTCAATTTTCGCGCCTCGTATGAAAATATTTCCAAGGTTCCGGTTAAACCGTGCGGCTTATTCCGGTCATAAAATCTAGCCCTGAGCCAGGATCTCAAAATCGCTGCTGATCGCTACCCCTGGACGCAGGGAACAAATAACCGAACAATACTTATCCTCCGAAAGGCGGATGGCCCTTTCCAACCTCTCCGGGCTAAGCTTTCCCACAGCGATGTAGTGGATGTGAATATGAGTGAACGTATAGGGCGGTTCCGGGGCCTGGTCCCCCTTACAAACAACTTTAAAGTTTAACAACGGCTCGCGTTGCTTGGTCAGAATCTCGACGATATCGTACGTGGAACAGGATGCCACAGCCATTAACAGGAGGTCGGAGGGTTTCACGCCGGCCCATTCGAATCCCGGGTCAGGTGAACGGCCGATGACCACAGAATGCCCGTTAGAATCGCTCGCCATCATCAGCGTTTTTTCGATCCACCTTAACGTAATTGCTCCCATTCATACCTCCATATAAGTTTAAAGTTGCTCCTAATATGATGAATCTCTTTTCATCGTATTGCGTGGGGCGCCGACCACTGGCCTTCGGCCAGGGGCAAAGCGCCCAACACTTATCCCGAGTTTCCACCGGTGACCGTGAAGTCAAGAATTACAGGGAAATGATCCGAACCTATGGATGGACCCACGCTTCGAGCACGCACCTGGATTCCCTTGGAAACCAGGCAGTGATCGATCGGAACTCTTAATAAGGGGTTGTTTGTCGGCCAAGTTGGCTGGAGACCAAACCCGCGGGCGCTGTCCTTTAAACCACTCTGGCGCAGAAGGCGCCTGAAATAGGGCGACCAGGGCGACATATTCAAATCTCCGCATAAGACCACTTCTCCAGACTGCGCCCGGCAGAACGACGCCAGGCCGGATAACTGGTCATTGCGCAGAGCTGAATTGACCGGTCCCTTGGGCGGCGGGGGATGCGCGCCCAGCAAGGTCAGTCTGTGGCCCTCCAATCGATAAGTTGCAATTACCGAAGGCGTCTCAGCCCGGCCAAAGTACTGAATTTCGGCTCCCTGGAAGGGTAACCGGCTGTAGAGTGCGACGCCATAATTGTCCTCTCGGGTAAGGCTTTGGGTGTAAGGATACTCCGTTTCTATCCCCTGGAGCGCTTCAAGCCAGCTCCGGTCCGTCTCCACCAACACGATAAAATCCGGCTTTTCCGCCTGGATCAATTCACATATCTTTGCATATTCCCGGTTTTGTTGGAGGATATTTGCCAGCATCAGGCGGTACGTCCTTGCCCCCTGCGCAGAGACAGCAGGCTGACGAATGTAGAGCGGCGCGACCAGGGCCAGGTTGATCAAAGCGAACAATCCCGCGCTTCCGAAAAAGAAATCCCGCCTGCCGAGCCATAAGGCCAGGGCTAAAACGGTCAATAGGAAAAAGTATTGCCCCCGGAAGTGACTCGCCAGGTCAAAAAGCCACCAATTTTGCCCCAGAAATCCAATCACAGACAGCAAACACAAGGCTGCAACTGCCAGTTCTAACACCCCCCACAGGCCAGCCCCATCGCCTAAAAAGGCCATCATTTCAAGCCGGGGCAAGGTTAGCCAGGATATTCTCTATTTGTTCGGCGACGCGGGCGTTTTCCGGCCATTCTGAGCGATTCAACATGATCTGGTTTGCAATCCGGCGTAAAAGCCCTGGGTTGACCTGAGCCAGCTCCTCAGTGATCGTCTGCCATAACATCCGCAGTTCTGAATTTGGATGAGTGGCCGCGTAGATAGCAATTTGCGCCGGTGAAGACATGCTTAAATTCCAGGAGGATACGTTCAGCTCCAACTCACGCCCGGCGTTCGCCCAATAATACGAAAGCATAGGGTTGATCAAGCCGCGCATCCGGCTCCACAAAGGGTCTTCCTCCTGGACGAGGGCGAAAAACGCAAGGTAATACGGGCGGGCGCCGTGGTAATCGCGGTTGACCTGAGACAGCTTCCCGGCAATTGCAGAAGCATACGAAGCCATAAACCAGCGCAGATCTTCCAGCGTGGCCCCTTGCTCGCCTTTTTCTACCGCGTCCCATTGTAATTTGCACGCTACCAGGTAAGTGTTCGCAGACGCAGCGAAATCCTGAGAGCGCTGCACCATGGCTTTCTTCGACAGGTTATGCGCCATCTCTACCCCGGTCGTCATATGCTCTGGGACATCAACCTGCTCGATATCCTGGCAAAGGATCTCCAACGCCGGATCGTTGCGAAAGGGGATTACGCCGTTCTCGGTGAGGAAATAGCGCTTGCCTTTGCGCGTGATCCGGCTGCGCTGCTTTAGCTCGTCCAGGATACATTGGATGTACTCCGTCTGGTTGCGATCGTTCAACAGGATATAAGCAATTTCGGTCAGATCAACTTCTAACCCGGCCCGTATCACCGCGTAAACGAAATCCAACTCTGCCCGGCTCACAAAGGCAGCCTCGCTATCGATCCCCGGCGCCAGCCATACCGGTATGGACATCGACGCCGGCCGCTTGTGGTAATCGAACCCTTCCTGGCGGAAGGCCATCTGCATAATTTCGCGCAGCAAGACATTGCTGCGCATCAAACCCTGAGCTTCGTAACGCTCCGCCAGATCATCCAGTAAATCATCGCTGGTCTTTTCTCCAGGATGATCGCAAAGCTCTCGGTAGATATCGCGCAGAACATCTCTGCGCGTCGCCAGGTCGATCGAGGTCATCTTCAAGCGGCTGAAGATCTGCTTGTACTGTACATCCAGGCCTGGTTTTGGCAGTACGGCCGGTTCGGATGGGGCCGGCGGCGCCTCGCTGGGCGCTAATTCAAGATCGCCAGGGGCCTCATAATCGATTGGAGCCACAAATAACTGTAGATCTTTAACGAACAGTTTAACCAGATCGCGGCTGTCTTCCAGCCAGGTCTTAAATTGTGAATAGCCGAAGTTCGCCTCGTTGAAGGCCGGGTCCATCAGCAGCATGGTTTGCTTGAGGCGGGTTGCCAATACCGGCACCTCACCGCGCTGTCCATGGGCTTGCAGCGCTTTGCCCAGCAGGCCGCGCGCCTGCTCCCGCTCTACACTGGACTGCTCATCCACTTCCACGCTTTCCCCCAATGCGGTCTCCAGGTAAACGAATTCATCGCAGGATTTCACCAACAGATGGTGCGTGATGCTGCGCGGCCCAATTCCCAGGGTGTAGCGGCCGTATTCGCGCAGCTTGGCCACCAACGGGCCGAAATCACTATCTCCCGAAACCAGGACAAAGGTGTTGATATGCTGGCGCGTTAAAGCAATTTCAAACGCGTCGATAGCCATGCGAATATCGGCCCGGTTTTTACCCACCCGGACACTGTAAATCTGGATCAGGTCGAAGGAGTTATTCATCAACTCATCCCGGTAACGAGAAAAGCGCGACCAATCTCCATAGGCGCGCTTGACGACCGCCGGTCCCCGGGTTTGAAGAAATTCCATCAGCGATGTCACTTCAAAATCGAAAAATTCCCGCTCAGCCCATAACGCAATATTTTCAAAATCGATAAATACTGCAAGCTGGTTATTCATTTATTTTTCTCCTGCTTTGATGAATCTCTATTCATCATTTTGTGTGGTGCGCTGACCACTGGCCTTCGGCCAGGGGCAAAGCGTCCAACACTGTTTTGAACGGCGGATTGACGCGTTTTATTTAATTTGTTTTTACAACACAACCAATCCGCCACTGTTCACTTTTGTGTGAAATTATAATGGATATTACTGGAAAAATGAATTACGATAACATTCTCTTCAAATTTTCATAAAATTACGGGCGCTTTCACAAGTTCCAAATCTGCTGCGCCTGGCGCACCATCTCTTCCCAGGCTGAGGACTCGCCATTCGGGGAAGGACCCAGCGGGTCTTGCCAGGGAAGATTGAGAAGGGCTGCCACCGAAGCCATGGCGCAGGCAGCGCCGGCCTCCAGGTCATAACCCCCTTCCAGAAACAGAGCGATCCGCCCGGCGCAGCGCCTGTCTGCCCAATCTGCCAGGTCGCCGATGAGCTCGCCGTAAACGCCCGCCGAAAGCTGAAGCAAGCCCAGCGGATCGAGCCAGTGGGGGTCGAACCCCACACTGACCAGCAGCATCTCCGGGGTGAACCGGTCGAGCAGCGGCAAAATTAGGGTCTGCATCACGCTGCGAAAAGCGATATCCCCAGAATATGGCGGCAGGGGAAAATTCGCGTTAGCGCCTTCGCCCTGCCCTCTCCCCACCTCATCCAACCGTCCGCTGCCTGGGTAAAGCGGCGATTGGTGCGTTGAAAGATACATCACATCCGCGCGGGGATAGAAGATATCCTGGGTGCCATTGCCATGGTGAAGATCGAGATCGACGATTGCCAGGCGGCGGGCCGATTCCTCCCGCAGCAGATGTTCGCTGGCCAGGGCCACATTGTTGAGCAAGCAAAAACCCATGCCTTTATTGGCCGTGGCATGGTGTCCCGGAGGACGAGTTAGAGCGAAACCTCGCCGGACCTGGCCCCTCCATACCAGGGCTGCTGTGGCGGCCGCGCCCCCGGCTGTGTTATGAGCGAGCTCCCAGCTTGCCGGGGTGGTGTAAGTGTCGATATCCAAACGCCTGCCGCGTTCCGAAAAAGCTTCGAGCTTCTGCAGATAGGCAGGAGTGTGAATGGCGGTAAGAACTTGTTCGGACAGGATCAAGGGCGAGACGTGCAGATGCCCATCCCACCAGCCGGCTCTCTGCAGCGCCGAGCGAATCGCTTCGACCCGCTCAGGCCGCTCGGGATGACCGGTCTCGTGATGCGCCTCATGTCCATTTGGGTAGAAAAGCGCCAGCTCAGACATTGGAAATTCAATCCCTAAAAAGCCGCTCGCGCAGGGCGAGCTTGATCCGCTGCCAGTAGCGCTGGACGACGCCGGCATTTTGTTCTTCGATCTCGTGCCGGCTGTAGCGGGCCTCACTGAATTCATCGGTGAAGGCAGCCACCTCGGAGCGCACGTCCGGTAAGCGCTCCTGCAGCACCCGGGCGTATTCTTTCGGGGTCTGGGACGGCTGGCGCGGCAATCCACGCTCCCCGCCGCGCCGCAGCATTGCCAGGTAAAAGAAGATGACTCGCTGGCGAGGCGACATCTTCCGCAAGCTTAAAAACCGCCAGCCCTCTCCCGGGGCGCCCTTTTGTGGCCGCTCCCGCCAACGCCGCAGGCTTTCGCCAACGGTTGAAGAAATTTTCCGGTTTACGCCACGCAGCCAATTCCAAAACCAGCCCCCAGCCCGCAGCAAGCCGCCTAACAACGGCAGGCGACGGAGGGCCTGGATTAAATCATTATTCTGCTTGAAGAACTGGTAAAGCGAGAATATGATGATGCCGACAAACACCGACCAAAAGATCAATGACTTGAGCATTTCCGTCCAAGGAGGCGCCGGGGTGTTTGCCGGCGGCGGTGGTGGCAACACATGGCTGAAGTCCGGCTGGGTCATAGGCTGCGAACTTCCGAATAAGGAGCCCAGCAGGCTGAACAGAATAAGAAATGGGATCGACAGAATTAAAATGATGAAATTCAAGATTCCCAATAAAATGGAGATCAGATAGCCGATAACATTCAAGAAGCTGATCGAGTAATAGGTCGGCAGTACGATTGCGATCAGCGTCAGGGTTAATAATGCTACCGCGCTATAGATGAGCCAGCGAGAGGCCAGGTTGCGATGGATCGGGATTCGTTCCAGGCTCCAATTCACTCGCAAGATAGCAAACTGCGTCAGGCTCAGCAGGACCAGGGAAAAGAAGAAATAAGCCAGGATGTTTAACCAACTCCCCGTAAACGGCACCCGCTGCCCCCAAATTGCTTCAAGATCCAGCCGGATTAAGGCAGCCAAAAAGATTAATGCCCCTCCGAGCACCAGGATCATATTCGCCAGATTGCGGCGGGCTGTTGGCCTCTGGCTGGTGATGTAACCGTCACGCTCAAATTGCAGCAGCTTCTCGTCCCCTTCAAGCTCGGATAGCTCCCCGGCAAACATCCCCGCCAGACTCCAGGTGATGAACGCCACAAATATGGCAAACAAATATTCCGCATCCACGAAGTTTGCGAAGAAATCCTGGCGCCAGAGCGGCAGGTCCCGCCAGATCTGGCTGAAATCGTTCACTGCGTAAATGACGAGCTTCAGCCCCAAAAGGATGACCACCCATTCGGTCACCCGGTATAAAAGCCATTCCGGCGACAAGACGCCCGCCCCCTTCGTAACCCGATGGCTGTACATGCTTTCCAGGGTAATTAGCCAGCACACAACGACGAGATAGAAACCGTGAAAATCAGGGATCAAGTATTCGACGAACTGGACCAAGGAGATCACCACACATGCGATCATTAAGCTTGCGATGAGATGGTGGATGATCGTCGCCAGGCGGTCATTCCAGCGAAATGTCTCGGGTAAATCCGTCACTGCTGCCACATCTCCAGGTCACGTTCATTCAAAATATGATAAAGTGGGAAGCTGAAATAGTCGGCCTGCTGGCGGATATGGCTTAGACCCGGAACGGGGCCGCAAGGCACCAGGACGATATCCAACCCAGATCGGCGCGCCTGAAACAAGCCGTCAAACAAAGCATCGTCCATTTTGGGGGTGATCAATACCAGGCTGGTACCCCAGGAAAGGCGCGCTCCTTCTTGCTGGAGAAGCTGTCCAAAGGCGAAAGTCTCTCCCACTTGAAGTCTCGCCAGGGCTTCCAGGACTTGCATAAGATGCGTGCGGCCCCGGCGGGGTAGAATGGCTGCCGGCGGCTGGCCGGCCTGCAGGGGATCGACGCCGTTGGTCGCCAGGCCCACTGCCTGGCGTTGAGCGACGACCCAATTGGCGATTGAGGCGGCGACGATAATCGCCAGCTCGGAGGCGTCGATGCGGGTGCGATGTTCGTAATCGACGGCGTTCAGATCGAGGAAGATAGCCGTTTCCAGTGCAATCGAGGGCTCAAATAGCTTGACCTGCAGTCTCCCGGTTGCCGCGGTCGCTTTCCAATCCACCCGCCGGAACGAATCGCCCGCAACATAATCGCGCTTGCCCATCACACGCGTCGGGTCTTCAAAAATGGGCAAGGTGTGACGTAAAGTGCCTAATGGCGAGCGCGAAGGCAGGCGCACCCGGCTGAGTGGGATAATGCGCGGATAGACGGTCAGGTAGTCTCTTTCCAATCTGCGCTGCTGCCCGGAAGTGACCCCAAATACGTCCCCTGAATAAAGCATCATTGGCCCAAGGGCATAATAGCCGCGCTTGCGCCCTTCCAGGGTGTAGGTGAATTGGACGTTCTCCTTGGGGCCCAGGGTAATCACTTGCCGGAAGAACGCCGGAGTAGTGAGCTCGACCGGCAAGCTTTCGTGCATTTGCAGCCAGGCGACCGGTAAAAGGCCAGAGTTGCGCATCTCCAACCGGACGGCGCTCTTTTCTCCGTAAAACAGGTGGTTCTGAAAAACTCGCCTGGCGGTGACAGCCCGCAAAGCCCGCTGGCTCCAGCCGCGACCGGCAAGGTATGCGCCTAACAGGATGTAAATCACGGACAGTACGAAATCGGCGCGCAAGACGGCGGCGATGATCGCCAGAACGACCAGGAAAAGAATGATGAAATCGTTCACTTTAAAGACCCGGCATCGAACCAAACTGCCGGGGCGAATTTCTCCAGCTTCGCCGGGGATCAGGGCGTCAGACCAATCTCCAGCGGCGTGTTTTCCAAAATATCCGCCAGGATACGGCCGGTCGTCCGGCCGCGCAGCTCGGATTCGGGCCGCGCCAGCAGGCGGTGCGCCAATGTCGCCGGGGCCAGGAGCTTGATATCGTCCGGGATGACGTGGTCGCGCCCGCGCACAGCCGCCAGGGCTTGAGCGGTTTTGAATAAGGCCAAAACGGCGCGCGGGCTGCCGCCCAACGCCAGCTCGCTGTGTTCGCGCGTCGCGCCAACCAGGCGGATGATGTAATCCTGCAGGGATTCATCGACGTGCACGTCCCAAACCATTTGCTGGTGGCCCAATAATTCGGCCACCCCGTCTCGCCGCTCGCCTTTTCCATCCACTCCCGCGCCGAAATCTACCGGTTGGAGCGCTGTGATCGGGTGTTCACGCCAAAGGTTATGAATAATCTGCCGTTCCTCTTCTGGCGTGGGGTAGCCGACGGACAGGCGCATCAGAAAGCGGTCGAGCTGCGCTTCGGGAAGGGGGAATGTGCCCTCGAATTCTATCGGGTTTTGGGTGGCGAGCACCAGGAATGGGCGCGGCAGCGGGTGGGTGATGCCATCCACGGTAACCTGCCGTTCTTGCATGGCTTCCAGAAGGGCAGATTGGGTTCGGGGAGTCGCCCGGTTTATTTCGTCCGCCAGCAGGATATTCACGAAGACCGGCCCCGAGCGAAATTCGAACTGGCTGGTTTGCTGGTTAAATACGGCCACGCCGGTCACATCGTTGGGCAGCAGGTCCGGGGTGCACTGCAGGCGTTTGAACGTTCCCCCCAGGCTGACGGCGAGCGAGCGCGCCAGCATGGTTTTCCCGGTGCCGGGTACATCTTCGAGCAGCACATGGCCTTCGCAAAGCAAGGCTACCACCAACATTTCAATCAGATCGCGCTTGCCGACGATTACGTGCTCGACGTTCTCGACAATTCTGGAGGCGAACGCTTGAACCGGTTGCATAAAAACCTTTACGACGGTGGATCGGGGGACACGGGCGCATATCGCCCGTGGATGTCCCCTGCTAGCGGGTGGTTATACCCTCAATTGACCAGGCCGGCTGGCTCTCACTGCCGACTTCGCGGATGTTCGTAATCCGGTAATTGCCCGCCAGAGCCGCGTTGATCTGATCGGAGACTGGCTGCAACAGGGACGTCGGCACGAGGACATATCCGAATACGCCCTTCCCGGCGTCGAGCACCCGGATCGCGGCCAATTCCAGGTGCAGGGGCTGTTCGGAGTTTTTCTGCACACTGAACACCGCCGCCGCCGAGCGGCCGCCCAGGCTGTCGACGTCACCGGAGATCACCAGCTTATCGTCCGGAAGCAAGCGCAGCTTGCCATCCTGGATCCCATTTTGGGGTCCAACGAAGAAGCGAAAATAAGAACTCAGCTCTTCCTCGGTAAAGGTGACCTGGAATGGCTGGTTTGGAGGTAACGCACGGATGGCATCCAGCTTGTTTTGCGTATTTTGAGCGGCTGGCAGGTTCGAATTCACCGGCCGGTTCAAGGCAAGGAAAGCCCCTGCCCCAATGGCGACCCCGCCGGAAAAGAAACACGCCCCGGTAATAAAGACCATCACCCCGACTGCGATCACCAGGCGCAACACTGTCTGCTGGCTGAAGCCGATATTGGTCGTCTCTCTATGTAGAACGTCCCTGCCGGCGATATCGCCTCCGGCAATGTCGCGCCCGGCAATATCCCTCCCGGCCTGAATATCGCCCTGGGAGCTGACGTTCCCGGAGGCGTCTCTAGGGGGCTCCATTGGAGGCGGCTGAGGATTGGGTTGGTCCGCCATTTTTCACTCCCGGTTTATTCCAAGGGTCTATGCCTGGGATAGCTTGGCTTTGTCACCGATTTTTTTCACCACCAGGCCGATCCCCGCCAACGGGTTCGCCAGGGTGGCTACGGCGACTTCAAAAATATCCGGGGCCATCACAGACAGGGTGTTGATCAATTTCTCCAGGCGCCCCGGGTCCGCCTGCTTGCCCTTGGCTGCTTCGTTTTGAATCTTATCGACCTGGGTTTTGAGATCGCCCTTCTCGTCGTCGGAGAGCTGCGGCTGGGCGTCGATTTTCGAATGCACCTGGGAACGCCATTCGGCCAAAACAGCCTGCAAATCGGGTTGGCTGCTCTCGTGACGGATATCTCGCCCGGCGATATCCCTGCCGGCCTTATCCCGGCCGGTGATATCTCCCCCGGCACGGATGTCCCTGCCAGCCCGAATCCCCCCTTCTGTCACGTCCCCGCCGGCGCCTGTTTTATCAACCATAGGAACCTCCCTTCACAGCGACAATACCTGGATAGCCCAGCTTACAAAGATAACTTTACTTGATCTTTAACGAAAAATCAATGGCAGCAAGCTGGCTGTCGCTCCCTGGTACAATAATGGCTGGAAATACCGGATCAATTTTACGCTTCCCGCTATAATTAGGGGTCGTGGACAAGCTTACTTCAGGTAACCCCCGCACTTCATTTTACTATAACTATTTTCGTTTACCATCCGAAAACCCAAGAAATGCATAATCGAGGATAAGTGATGACCGACCTGCTCTACCATACAGACAGCTATTTGAAGGAATTCGACGCCGAAGTTACTGCACTAGACGAAGAGAACCATGCTCTGGCATTGGACCGCACGGCTTTCTATCCTGGCGGCGGTGGGCAGCCCGCTGACGGCGGCGTTTTGGTGATTGGCGGGCGAGCCTGGACGGTAAAAAGAGCCCGTAAGGCCGGCGAGGACATTTTCCATTTTCTGGATGGAGACGAGGCGCTGCCCTCCGTTGGGACAAAGGTGCAAGGACAGATCGACTGGCCGCGGCGCTACGAGTTAATGCGCACCCACACCGCCATGCACATCTTGTGCGGGGTTATCTTCCGCGATTACGGCGCCTCGGTCACCGGCGGGGACATGGACCCGCTCAAAGGGCGCATGGATTTCGAGTTCGAAACCATGCACAAAGATCTGGTGCAGGAGATCGAGGCGGCGATCAACCAGGAAATCGCCAACGCCCGCCCGGTTCGAGTGGATATCCTGCCGCGCCTGGAAGCCTTCAAAATCCCTGACCTGATCCGCACCAAAATCAACCTGCTGCCCGAAGGGATCCCGGAAGTTCGCATTGTCGAGATCGTGGGGCTGGACCTGCAAGCAGACGGCGGCACACACGTCAAAAACACCTCCGAAGTCGGCCATATCCGCGTATTGGATTACAAGAGCAAAGGGAAAATCAACAAGCGCATCTATGTGGAAGTGGTCGACGCAAGCTGATCTCCAAAAGGCCCTTCAATTTCCCGGTCAAAGCTGGATCACAAAAAGCTGACCCACCGGGCAACCTGAATGCCGCGCCGCTCCAATTCGGCCACAAAAGCGCCAGCCGGCACCATTTTTTCCACACCCCCGGCCCCACGCGGGGTCTCGCCGCGCACCATCATCTCCGCCACAATTGCCGCGCTCCAGCCAGTGCCACGCGCCATTGCCGTGAATCCGGTCTCTTCGTCGTAATAATCGATTACCTGGACGAAAGCTTCCGCCGGACGGCCCGCTTTCTCCCCCAGCGCTCGTACGCGGACGATCACTAGGTCCTTATCGGCCGGGAAAGTAACCTTGGTCTCAAATAATGCGTGGAAAACCTCCCGTGGGACGATCTCCGTCCCGCCCACGTCGATGGGCGTCTGGTCCCACAGGCCCAGGTCGTAGAAAGCGCGTAACTGCGCCAGGTGACCCGGGTAGCGCAAGGTCAGGTTCTGCAAGGTGCGCAGTTTACCCTGGTAAGTCCAGGGCATGCTGTCCGTGCCCCCGCCGGCGACGAACGCTTCCAAGTTTCCAATGGGTTCGGGAAACGCCACCGTCTCCAGCTCGGTCATTGGCTCGACCACGCAAAGTTTGCCCTCTCGCAGAAAGACCGCCGGTTCAGCGTATTCGTTGGTCAGCCCGGCGATGTTGAAGGTCAGAAGGTAATTGAAAGGCGGGCGTGGATTCTGCGGCAGACCACCATCCCACATCGTAACATCCTGCACCTTGTCCAGGAGGCTCATTGCAAAAACACACAGCGCAGTGCCCATACCCGGCACCTGCCCGCAGTTGGGGATAATGCTGATCCCGGCAGCCGCAGCCTGGGGATCCAGGTTGTGCTGTAGGCGAGCGATCCCGGTGTGCCCGCCAAGATCGCACAGGTGTACGCCTGCCTTGAGCGCCGCCTGAGTGACCTCCAGGTTGTAAAAGTACGGCACAGCGCTGATACACGCATCCACACCCTCCATCCCGGCAGCCAGGGCGTCCCCATCGCGCACATCCAAATCCGCGGGTTCAGCGATGGCCTCTGGCAGCAGCCGGTTAAGCCGCCCGGCGGCCTCTTGGGCTGCATCCAAACGGCTGTCCGCCAGGATCACACGGCTGGCGTTCCCCCAGCGGCCCATGTCATAACCCGCGGCTGTGCCCTGCCGCCCGGCCCCCAGGACGAGATAAACGGGATTCTCTTTCATGGCTGCCTCCATAAATCTATGTCGCTCTTCGAAAAACAACCGACTGCGCCAGGAGCATGCCGGCCAGGATGAACCCACCACCCAGCACCTGTATTGGGGCAAGCCGCTCACCCAATAACAGCCAGCCAAAGATCGCCGCAAAGACCGCCTCCCCGCTCAACAGGATGGCTGCGTCGGCGGGCGGCGCCACTTTTTGAGCGATGGCTTGAACGGTGTATCCCAGCCCGATCGACAGCACGCCGGTGTAGATCACTGCCCACCAGACCTCGAAAACCGGGCTCCAACCACCCCGTTCCAGCCCTAACCCGGCGATCAGGCTGAGCAGGCCGGTGACGAAATATTGTCCAATGGCGAGCTTGAGGACCGCGATCCTGCGCACAAACATACCGATCAGGATCACGTGAACTGCCCACACGAAAGCGCCAGCCAACTCCAAGGCGTCTCCGGGGTTAATCACGAAGCGGCCGTTCGTACTGAGCAAGAACATCCCCAACCCGGCGATGATAGCGCTGACCCAGGTGAGGCCGCTGACTGCCTGGCGCCAGAATATCGCCTGGAGCACAGGGATCAGCACGACGTACAGGCCGGTGATAAAACCAGCGTTTCCCGCGCTGGTGTAGCGCAGCCCAAATTGTTGAAACGCGGAAGCGATAAACAGCACGGTGCCAATTAAAACCACGCTCCACAACGGCTCAAATTTTCGCCCCTCGCCGCCAACCGGTTCCAGCCTGCCTCGCCGGAACTGGCCTGCTTGCCAGGCCGCCACCGGCAGCAGGCTGAGCCCCCCAACCAAAAAGCGCAAGCCATTAAACAGAAAAACAGCGCCATTTTCCGCCGCGACCCGCTGTGCGACGAACGCAGTCCCCCAGATGCCGGCGGTAAACAACAAATACAGGTCGGCCCTCAGCCGCTCTTTATCCACCGCGGATCAGTCGATATCGTCTGTGTTGAAGGTTGGCGACCAGCGGTAACTTAATTTATAAATTTTCGCCACCATCAAAGGTTGGGTGGAATGCACGCCAGGGATGAGCTGGATCTGGTGTGTAATCAGGTGAGTCAGGTGGGCCATTGTACGGCAGTAGACTTCCACCAGCAAGTCGAAGGACCCCAGCGTCATCACCAGGTAGCTGACCTCCGGCAGTTCGGCGATCTTTTGGGCCACCTTTTCGATCGAACCCGGCTCCGTGGTGATGGCAATCATTGCCGGCGCCTGGAAATCCATGGCAAACGGGTCGACGATTGAGACGGTCCGCACGACCCCATCCTCAACCAGGTTTCGGTAGCGGCTGCGGACGGTCGTCTCGGAGACGCCGGCTTTCTTCGCGATTTGTGTGAACGGGGTCCGGCCATCTTCCTGCAAAGCCTGCAGAATAAGCCGGTCGATATCGTCCATAGGACCTCACCAAAAATTCAAAGTTTATAGCGCATTTTAACACGAATTTCGTCACAAATCAAGTGATATTATTCGAATATCAAGATTTTATCTTGACACCGCTTCAATTCTAAATTAAAATTTTCATGATTCCAAATCCTGTTTTGATGAATCTCTGGAGATTGCGGCGTAGCCGGAACTCTCCATCCTATTGCGTGGTGCGCTTACCACTGGCCTGCGGCCAGAGGCAAAGCGCCCAACACTTTTTGCGGAGGCCACTATGGGCAAAGAATTATTCGAGGCGATGGCTCAAAGCATCATCGATGGTGAAGAAGAACTCGCGGCCGGCCTGGCGCGCCAGGCCGTTCAAGAGGGAGTCGACCCGCTCCAGGCGATCAACCAGGGCTTCGTCGTCGGGGTCAACGAAGTCGGCGACCAATTCAGTCGCGGGGATATGTTCCTGCCCGAGCTGGTCGCCGCCGGCGAAGCGATGAAAGCTGCCATTGCCGTCCTGGAGCCCGAAATGGCAAAACAAGGCACATCCCGCCAAATTCTCGGCAAAGTCGTTGTAGGGACCGTGGCCGGGGACATTCACGATATCGGCAAGACCCTGGTCGCGACCATGCTTTCCGCCAGCGGCTTTCAAGTCTACGACCTGGGGGTCGACGTTGCAGTGGAGAGATTTGTAGAAAAAGCCAGGGAAGTGGACGCCGATATCGTCGGTTTGAGCGCCTTGATCACAACGACCATGGGGAAGCAGCGGGATGTGATCGAAGCCCTGGAGGACATCGGCTTACGCCCGCAGGTCAAGGTGATGGTTGGTGGGGCGCCCGTCACGCGCAGTTGGGCGGAAGAGATCGGCGCGGATGGTTACAGCGAAGATGCCGTGGGCGCTGTTTCGATCGCCAAACAGCTTATGGGCCTTTAAAGGATTACTTCATGGCTGGAAAAATCAAATCTCTCAGCAATCCTGGATTGAAGCTCGAAATTTTAACCCCGCAGCAGGTGGAACGCATCCATACGGCTACATTGGACGTGATTGAAAACACCGGGGTGCGCTTCCCTTCGCCTAAAGCGCTGGACATCTGGCAAGCGCACGGCGCCAGTGTGGACCGCGAGACGATGATCGTCAAGGCCCCGGCTCAGCTCATCGAGCAAGCCCTCAAAAATGCCCCCCCGGTTTATTCCCTGGCGGCGCGCCTCCCGGAGCAGGACCTGCCGCTGGATGGAAACCACGTTTACGTCGGAACAGACGGCTGCGGCGTGGAAGTCCTTGACCTGCATAGCGGCGAACGCCGGCGCTCTTGCCTGCAAGATGTCGCCGATATCGCCCGCGTGGCGGACTGCCTGGAGGAAGTCGCATTCCATTGGGTGGCTGTCTCGGCTCAAGATCGCCCGGCCGAGACGCGCGGCATCCACGAGCTGCGCGCCATCTGGGAAAACTCGAGCAAACACGTCCAAACCGAAAGCATCGTAACGGAGCGCGAAGCCCTGGCAGCCATAGAGATGGCTGCCGCGCTCGCCGGAGGCCGCCAGGCGCTGCGCCAGCGCCCGCTGCTCTCGATCATGCAGTGCACAGCCTCCCCGCTCGGCCAGGATGGCGGCAGCCTGGAAGTTGCGTTGGTCGCCGCCCAGGCCGGACTGCCGGTCGGGTTCATGACGATGGCCTCCTGCCTGACCACCGGGCCGGCGACGATGGCGGGCAACCTGGTTGTCGGCAATGCTGAAGTCATCAGCGCCACAGCCCTGATCCAGCTCGCTTATCCCGGCGCGCCGGTGTTCTACGCCGCCGCTCAAACCGCTTCTGACCTGCGCTCCGGCGCTTACACCGGCGGCGGCCCGGAGGATTACCTGTTCGGCGCGGCCTCGAACGTTCTGGCGGATTTCTATGATATCCCGCTCTCGATGGGCTCATTCGCCACCGGGGCAAAAGAACCGAACTGGCAGGCCGGCATCGAAAACAGCCTTTCCACCTTCATGGCCTCGATCGTCATGTCCGATATGCTCCTGGGGGTAGGCCTGCTGCATGGCAGCCGCATCTGGTCTTACGAGCAGATGCTGATGGACTGCGAGATTTTCGACCTGGTGCGTAAAACCATTGAAGGCATCCCGGTGAATGATGACACCCTGGCCCTGGATGTCATTCGCTCCGTCGGCCCGGGCGGCAACTTCCTCACCCAAAAGCATACCCGCAAGCATATGCGTGAGATCTGGCTGCCGAAATACATGGACCGGCGCACGTATAACGTCTGGGAGGAGAAAGGCGATGGCGCCCGCCAGTGGGCCCGCCTCCAGGCTCAGGAAATCCTCGCCCAACACCAGCCCGAACCTCTGGATGCGAAACTCTCGGCCGAGTTGGGCAAGATCATCGCCTCGTTGGAAACGCGATGAACGCCATGCGCCCGAAGATCGAGCTGCTCACGCCAGACCTGATCGGCCGCATCCTGGACGAGGCCTTCCAGCTAATGATGCAGCCGGGCATCAAAGTCCAGTCGGTCGAAGCCCATGAGCTTCTCCTCGCGGCTGGCGCCCAGCCCGGGTGGAGGAGCAGGTCGTCCACATTCCGGAGCGCCTGGTGCGCCTGGCCCTGGACAGCGTACCCGCCGAATTCTACCTTTACAACCGCCAGGGCGAGCCGGCCGTGCACTACGGCGGCGATGCGGTCCATTTTGACCCCGGCTCCTCAAGCGTTCACATCCTCGATCCGGACAGCCTGGAGCAGCGCCCCTCTCAGACTCCAGACCTGGTGCGCGTGGTGAAAGTCGCCGAGATGCTCTCGGCCTATGACGCACAATCGACCGCAATTGTGTGCAACGAGGTGCCGAAAGAGATCGGGGACCTGTACCGGCTTTACCTGGTGCTGCTTTTCTCGACAAAGCCGGTCGTGACGGGCGCTTTTTCCACCCAGACCACCCAGGCGATGTTCGATATGCTGGCCATTTACAGCGGCGGTCAGGGACGGGCTGGCGGCAAGGCCCAGGGCGGTATTCGATGTCTGCCCAACGCCCCCGCTCATCTGGAGCCACTTCGGCGCCCAAAACTTGATCGATCTGGCGCGCGCCCGAGTTCCCGCTCAAATCGTATCCATGCCCCTGGCTGGCGCAGCGGCGCCTGTGACCCTGCTGGGCTCGGTCGTGCAGCACACGGCCGAATGCTTGAGCGGCGTGACCATTCACCAGCTCGCCCAACCTGGCGCCCCAATCGTTTGGGGGGGCGCCCCGGCCATCATGGACATGCGCCAGGGCACAACCCCCATGGGAGCCATCGAGACCGCCATGCTGGACGCCTCCTATTCGCAGGTGGGTAAATCATTAGGCTTCCCAACGCATACTTACCTGGGAGCCAGCGATGCAAAAATCGTTGACGCCCAGGCCGGCCTTGAGTTCGGCATCAGCACCCTGATCGGAGCGCTGGCAGGCATTAATATGATCTCGGGAGCGGGGATGCTGGATTTCCTGGCCTGTTTCAGCCCGGAAAAGCTGGTGCTCGACGCAGAAGCCATCCATATGACGAAGCGCCTGTTGTCCGGGATGCAGGTCCACACGGAGACCCTGGCGACCGGCCTGTTCGAAGGCATTCATTTCAAGGCGGACTTCCTGAAGCAAAAAGCCACCCGCCAGTTATTTGCCAAAGAGCAGTACCTGCCGTCCAGCGTCATCGACCGCGGTTCCATCCGCTCCTGGCAGGCGTCCGGCAGCCTGGACGCTTTCCAAAGGGCAAAAATTCGCACGGCTGAGCTGCTGCACGATTACCGGCGTCCCGCCGCCCCGCCCGAAATCGAGGCCGAATTAGAGGCAATGGTGGCCAGGCTGGCGCGCCAGTCTGGGATGGAACGCCTTCCCGAGCTGACTCTGGGGTGAACCGATGCTCCATCTAACTGCTCTGACTGAAGAAGAGGTGCAGGCCATCCACCAGGCCACTTTGCGCATCCTGGGCGAGGTGGGTATTTTGCTGCAGAACTCCGAGGCGCGCCGGCTGGTTCTGGAGGCCGGAGGCTCCGAACAAAATGGGCGGGTAGTCTTGCCAGCCGGCCTGGTCGAATGGGCTCTATCGCAGTGCCCGCCGCAGGTGAAAACCCGCGGCCGTGAAGGAAAAACGATGGTCCTGGGAGACGGCGGTCTGCACTGGCACAACCTGGGCGGCGCTCGCGATGTGTACGACCCCCAGACCGCTCAGTGCAGGAAAGCCACGATCCAGGATGTGCGCGACAGCGCCCGTTTATTGGACGCCCTGCCGGCTGCGACCAGCATCACCCCATTTTTCACCCCCCAGGATGTGCCCGGCGAAGTGATGTCGCTTGGCCATGTACCGACACACCCTGCCGATGACGACCAAGCCCGTCCAGGGTCCCGGCGTCAACAGCGCGGCCGAGGTGCGCTTCGCAGCCCGCATGGCCAGCGTGATCGGGGAACCCGGCGAAGTGCTCACGCTGGGGATCTCACCGGTCAGCCCACTGCTCTTTCCGGATGGCATGGCCGCTGCCGTGATGGAGACAGCCGCAGCCGGGATACCACTCACATCGCTGCCCTGCCCCACTGCCGGAGCCACTGCGCCCCTTTCCTTGGCAGGCTCGCTAGCCCAGCAAAACGCTGAAGTACTGGCGACCATTGTAATCGCCCAATCGGTCCGGCCTGGCCTTCCGATTGTATACTGCGGCCGTCTGGCGATGATGGAGCCGCGCACCGGCGGCTCGGTTTGGGGCGGCGTCGAGCTGGGTCTGGCTTCAGCCGCCACCGTTCAAATCGCCCATCGCTACCGGCTGCCAGTCAATGTCTACGGCCTGTCCACCAACGCCCACAGCTTCAATATCCAAAATGGCTACGAACGAGCGCTCAACGCCGTCCTGCCGGCCCTGGCAGGCGCCGACGAGCTTTCCGGCATTGGCGAAATGCAGGCCGGCGTCGCCGGTTCGCTTGCTCAAATGGTCATCGACAACGAGTTGGCTGCCGGAGTCAACCGCCTGCGACGCGGGTTTAAAGTGGATGCCGACTCCCTTGCGGTTGAAGTGATCGCCGAAGCCTTGCAGGAAATGGGCAACTTTTTGAGTCACGAGCACACCGTGCGTTACCTGCGCGGCGGTGAAATCTTGCTGACCCGCCTGGCAGAACGCGCTCCCGTGGGAAGAATGGGTGAAAAAGGGCCGCCCCGAAATCGCTGAGAAAGCCGATGCGGAAGCCGCCCGCTTGCTGCAAAGCCATGAGCCTGCCCCGTTGGAAGCTGGGCAAGAGCGCGAGCTGGAAGCCATCCTGCAGGCTGCGGCCAGAGAGCTGGCAGATTCTCGATTCGCCCGCCCAAGTTTTGAATTAGCAGGTGGATGGAAAGTGCGAGTTGATCCAGGCCCGTGATGCGCTGGCAGCCATAGGAAAACCCTGCGACCTGGTTTTGTTTGGCGACGAAGGCCATCATTTCCTGCGCACGGAGAATGAGGTCGCCGCCCAGACCAGGAGAATCGACTTTCTCAGGCGCGCCTTGGAAAGGACTGGCGGAGCGGAGTCTGGACTGTTGGGAGAAAACATATGATGCTACAAGATGCAAACCAGATCGCCAGCCAGCTCACCGACTGGCGGAGAGAATTCCACCGCCACCCGGAGCTTGGATTTCACGAATTGCGTACCTCTGCGTACGTGGCGGAAGTCTTGGAATCGCTCGGCTATCGAGTTCGCCGGGGCGTTGGCCGGACTGGCGTGGTCGCAGAGATCGGGGAAGGCAGCCCGATCGTCGCCATCCGGGCGGATATGGACGCCCTGCCCATCCTGGAAGCCAACCCCGTTCCGTATGCTTCTCAAATCCCAGGCGTGATGCACGCCTGCGGGCACGACGCCCATACCGCCATCGCCCTGGGCGTGGCGCGCCTCCTGGCGGGTGAGCGCTTCGCCGGCAGGGTGCGCTTCCTTTTCCAGCCGGCCGAAGAAGTCAGCGACGAACAGGGCGTCAGCGGCGCGCCGCGCATGATTGCCGATGGCGCTATCGACCAGGTCCAGGCTGTATTGGCGCTGCACGTGGACGCTTCCCTGCCCGTAGGGGACATCGCCGTTGGCGACGGGCCTTCCTCCGCCGGGGTGGATACTTTCTATGCGACGATCATCGGGCTCGGCGGTCACGGCGCCGCGCCGCACAAGGTCGTCGATCCAATTTACATCGCCGGGCACGTCATCCTCGGGCTGCATGGAATTGTGTCCAGGCGCTTGCAGCCTTTTGCCCCGGCAGTCGTGAGCATCGGGTCGATCCATGCCGGCCAGGCGACCAACGTGATTCCGGAAGAAGTTACATTGAGCGGTACGATCCGCTACATGGACGGCCAGGTACAGGATAAACTCCACACCGAGATCGAGCGCGCAATGGGGATCGCCCGCGCCTTAGGCGCCCAGTACGAGCTGAAATTCGAGATCGGCTACCCGCCCATGTACAACCACCCCGAGATTGTCGCCCTGATCAAAGAGACAGCCAGCCAGGTGTTAGGCCCGGAACAGGTGAAACCCCCAAAGACGGAAATGGGCGCCGAAGATTTTGGATTCTTCAGCAAAGTCGCTCCCGGGGCGATGTTTTCGCTTGGCTGCCGCATCGAAAATGACGAGCGCAAACACCACAGCCCGCATTTCGACATCGACGAGCGCTGCCTGCCGATCGGGGCTGCTATTCTGGCCCAGGCGGCGATTAATTATTTGGAGAGTGTTCAGTAACTGCTTGAATTCCGCAGGCGCCCTCGCCCCCGGCCCCTCTCCCATTCTGGGAGAGGGGAGGAAAAAGCGATCACTCCAGATGGAAGCTTCATCGCCAGATGTCGTCGTAAGCGTGTTCTCCACTTAAAAGATTGCCCTCCGCAAAGCGCTGGTAACGAAATGGCGTGATATCTACCATGTGCGCTTGCCCATCCAGGATGGTTTCCGCCATGCAGCAGCCCACCGCCGGGGCGATCTTAAAACCGGTGCCGCTGAAACCGCAGTCCAGGAAAAAGCCCTGCAATTCGCTGGCCCCTAAAATGGCGCGCTGGTCCGGCGTGATGCCGTCATACCCGCCCTGGCTGCTGTGGAACGACCCTTTCTCCATCGCCGGCACCCGCCGGCAAATGCGCTCAACTGCGCGCTCCACATACCCAGGCAGGGGGCGCTCGATCGGGCTTCCCGGCAGATCGCTGATTGGGTTGCCGTCCTCCAGGCCGATCAAGGTTAAGCCGCCAGTCTCCGGGCGAAAATACATCGAAAGCGTATCGTCAATTACGGTTGGATGGGTCGCGCCAATCTCCGGCGGGCGGCGGACAAAAACAGTGTCGTGCCGCCAGGCTTTGATCGGGAGCTCCAAACCTACCAGCTTTCCTACCCAACCAGCCCAAGCCCCGGCTGCGTTGACCACGAGCGGTGCGTGAAATTCTCCCTGGCTGGATTTAACCCCTTGCACACGACCGCCGCGCGTCTCGATCTCGGTCACCAAACATTCTTGAACCAACCGCGCCCCACGCTGGCGGGCGGCCTGCATGAACGCCGCGGCGGTGCTGTTGGGATCCGCGTAGCCCGACTCCGGCTCGTAAGCGGCCAGGTTGAAATCCGCGGTTTCCAACGCCGGCGCCAGCCGCTGGACGTCCTCGGCGCGGACCAACAGCGATGGGATGCCAATGCGCTGGTGCATAGCGACATTGGCCTGCAGTGCAGGCTCGAATTCAGGCCGCACAATCTGGAGGAAGCCCGTGCGGGTGAAACCGCAGTTGCCTCCCACTCGCTGTGACCAATCCCGAAAGTACTGAAAGGATGCCCAGGCCAGCCGGGATTCGGGTTCCAGGTCGTAATGCATGCGCACCAACCCGCTGGAATGGCCGGTGGCTTCGGCTGCCAGGAAGCGCCGCTCCAAAACAACTGGCTTGAGGCCGCGCTCCGCAAGATGAAAGGCCAGGCTGGCCCCATGTACGCCGCCCCCAATGATCAGGATATCTGCCGTTTCTGCCATCATCAGCACACTCCTTCCGCAAGGATTATCAAGCGATCTCACTGCAACCGACTGTGATTATAATTGCCTGGGGATGGAAATACAATTCAACCAAAAGCGGCGGAGGAATCATAATCGTGCTGGGCCTCAAAGAAGAATTTTTGCTCGATCCTGACGTTATTTTTCTCAACCATGGCTCGTTCGGGGCCTGTCCCCGCTCCGTGTTCGAAGTTTACCAGGGCTGGCAGCGCGAGCTGGAACGCCAGCCCGTTGAATTCCTGGGGCGGCGAGTCGCCTCCCTCATGCAAGCTGCCCGCGCCAGCCTGGCTGCCTTTTTGGGGGCCGAGGCGGATGAGGTTGTCTGTTTTACCAATCCAACGACTGCCATCAACATGGTCGCACGCTCGCTGGCGAATTTCAACCGTTCGCCGCTCGCTCCCGGCGACGAAATCCTGGCCAGCGATCACGAATATGGTGCAATGGACCGCACCTGGAATTTCATTTGCAGGCATTCAGGCTTGCGTTACGTTCACCAGGCCATCCCGCTGCCGGTCACTACCCCCCAGGATTTTGTCGAAACCTTCTGGCAGGGTGTCAACGAACGCACCCGGGGGATCTTCCTCAGCCATATCACCAGCCCAACCGCGCTGATCTTCCCGGTGCAGGAGATCTGCCGCCGCGCTCGCCAGGCCGGCATCCTGACCATCATCGACGGCGCCCACGCGCCAGGCCAGATCCCGCTGAATCTGGCGGAGCTTGGCGCAGATATTTATACTGGCGCCTGCCATAAATGGCTGATGGCCCCTAAGGGGGCGGCTTTTTTGTACGCTCGCCGGGAAGTGCAGAGTTGGCTGGACCCGCTCGTCGTAAGCTGGGGTTATGATAGCAACAAGCCGAGCCAGTCGCAGTTTATCGACTACCATGAATGGCAAGGCACCCGCGACCTGTCCGCATTCCTCACAGTGCCGGCCGCGATCGCTTTCCAGGAAGGACACCATTGGGAGCAGGTACGTAGCGCCTGCCAACGCCTGGCCAGCGCCACCCGCCGGCGGATCGAGGCGCTGACCGGTTTGCCAGCCATTTGTCCGGACTCGCCTGCCTGGTTCCGCCAGATGTTCACCGTCCGCCTCCCGGATCAAACCGACCTGGAGGCGTTAAAAGCGACTTTATTCTCCCGTTACCGCATTGAAGTGCCCGAGATTTGCTGGAATGGACAGAATTTTCTGCGGGTTTCGTTTCAAGGCTATAACAGTCCGGAAGATGCAGACGCCCTGGTCGCAGCTCTCGCGGAACTCCTGCCGGGACTGCCAAGTCGGATGCACGAAACGGTACAGAAAGAATAACTGAGGAATGGTAATGGCTATTATTGATAATGAGAGGTTATAGCGCCAGTTTGGTGCAGCAATCGATAGGTTTGGCGAAGCGCTGCGCGACTGCCCGGATGAACTTTTTAAGGTCAGGCAAAAATAAATGAACGGCTGGCAGCCGACAGTACTTCCCCCAGGTCATCCCCTTTAACCACCCGGCAAACCGGCACGCCCAGGGCTTCCAGGGAGGCCGCCAGTTGTTCGTTGCCGAAATAACCACCAAATGAGGCGCCGTTCATCATAACTGCCACCGGCCGCAGGCCGCGGCGCACGAGGATATCCGTCGACTGGATCACGCCATCGGAAGCGCTTGACGTGACCAGAATCACCGTGCTGCCGCGCGGCAGGTAGCGGGCCTGGGCTTCGATCAAATTGGGCAAAGGAAGACTGCCTTCCGCCCGCAGCAAGGCCAGGGACTCGAGGATTTTGTTCAATTGCCGCGCCCCCCGGTCGGAGGGTAACACTCGCAGAGACTGCCCGGCGCTGACCAAACCCACCGCCCGGCTGCGCGCCAGGTAATAACGGGCTAACGAAGCGCCGATGCTGACCGCATACTCCACCGTCGAAGGGGGCAGCTCGAGCTTCACCGTCCGGTGCCGCCAGATATCCCGCGGGTCGTATTCAGGAACAACATGGGATTGGGTGACGTGCACCGAGCGGGCGGCGTCGATAAAGATCCACACCTCCGCCAGGGGATCGAGCTCGAATTCTTTGACGATCAGGCGGTTCCGCCGCGCGGTGCTCACCCAGTGGATGCGGTTGAGCGCGTCGCCTGGGGCGTATTCCCGAACGCCGGCTGCGTTCGAAGTGATCTGGGCGGTCCGCCGGCGCAAAGCTTCTCCGCCCGGGAGCAGCCCTGGCGGGTTGGGGAAGCTGCGCACTTCGTACATCATGGGATATACCAGCAGCGTGTCCGGAGTCGAAAAAGTCTTGCTCACCGAGAACAGGCCGAAAAGGTCGCCTGAGATCAGGATCGTCGGGCCTAATGGGAAAACGCCGCGCTCCGCCAGCCTGGTGCGCGCCAGGTAAGTGCGCACCTCGTGCGGGCCAACCAGGGTCAGGACATGAGAGCCGCGCGCGCCTGGAAGAGGCGCTTCATCCCGTACTTCGATCCACAAGCGCGGCAGACGTCCGTTGTTGCGAATTTCAAAGCGCTCTTCAAAGATCTGCCCAACCTGGGAGCGCATGGTTCGGGCAGTGCGCTTAACTTCAATGCCGCGCAGCGCCCAGACGGACATGACCCAACTGCCCGCCAGAAGCAGCCCCCACAGGTAGCTCAACCGGTAATACAGCGGCTGACCGGTCATCGCGCCAGCCAGAAGGCTCAGTGCCAGCAGCAGCAGGACCACGCGCTGGGCGGAAATCATGCCTGGCCTTCTTCTACTTTCATGCGGACTGGCTCTTTGAGTGTGGGGTCGCCGCCCGGGACAGGCACTTCGTTTAAGATTTCTTCGACAATCTGCTGCGCGCTCAGGTCACGCAAGCGTGCACCCGGCCCGAGAATGACCCGGTGGGCCAGGGTTGGAACTGCCAGGGCTTTAATATCGTCCGGCAGGACATATTCCCGGTCGAACATGGCGGCCCGCGCCTGGCCTGTGCGGAATAAAGCCAGACTGCCGCGTGGGCTGGCGCCCAGGTAGACCTCACTATGCTGGCGGGTTTGGTTCGTCAGGTCGACGATATAGCGCTTCACAGCCGGCGAAACATAGATATCCTTTACCGATTCCTGCATCGCATTGAGCTCTTCTACCGTGACGATTTGTTCCAGTTTCTCGAAAGGATGGCGGTACTGCTGGCGTTCCAAAACCCGGATTTCGTCTTCTCGTAAAGGGTAGCCCAGGCGAATGCGCAGTAAAAACCGGTCCACCTGCGCTTCCGGCAGGGGGAAAGTCCCTTCATATTCAATCGGGTTTTGCGTCGCCAGGACCATAAATGGACTCGGCAGGGTATGCGTGATTCCATCCACTGTCACCGTGCGTTCTTCCATAGCCTCCAGCAGAGCTGCCTGAGTCTTTGGGGTGGCCCGGTTGATTTCATCTGCCAGAACGATTTGGGCCATCACCGGCCCATTGCGAAACTCAAATTCTCGGCTCACCTGGTTGAAGATCGAAACGCCGGTGACATCGCTGGGCAGCATATCGGGGGTGAATTGGATGCGGCTGAAAGTACAGCCTAAAGAGCGCGCCAGGCTGCGCGCCAGCATAGTTTTCCCAACGCCGGGCACGTCTTCGATCAGCAAGTGCCCCTGGCAAAGCAGGCTGATTACGGCCAATTCGACCGTCGAGCGTTTTCCTACGATCACCTTTTCGATATTTTCTATGACACGTTCGCCAAAATTCTGCACTTCAGACATAGGGATCTCCACAAGTATCAAGGGGATGGGACAAATTGTATTATTTTTTGCCTGGGGAATTAAAATCGGCAAAAAACTACTTCAGCAAGAACACATTAAGTACTATCCAAAATACACTATAGTTCAGCGCTCGCCGTAATTGGTAACGCCCCGCAAACAGCAGCACGGCTAAAACCAGGCCGCAGCTAAAACGCAGTAACCCTCCGGTTTCCCGGAAAGTGGAAAACGGCAGGAATGGGATCACTGCGGCATTTAATAACAATCCAAATACTATCACATTTCTCTCCCCACTGAGCCACGTTTTCAAAGACCGAACGACCCCCCAGATGGCAGGGAAGAGGACCGCCGGCCCGAAAACCAGCAGCATGGCGATCAGGTATAACCCGCTAAATGCGCCAATCCGTATAATCCCCATGAAGGGCACCCATTCAAACGGGGTAGCCATCGCCCCACCGGAGCCCAGCCCGGGCTGCCCGAACAGCCTCCAAAGCCAGGCCTGGAAGAGGAGGTACGGGAGCCCAGCGATGGCGCCCAGCGCCAACGCGTATCGCCACCTGCGGTTGAACAGGTCCGCCAGGATTTGCGCCGCGACGAAGAACACCGTCACCTCTTTGGCGAAAAGCGCCAGGGCGAACAGAACCCAGCCGATTTTGGGACGGCGGCGCTGCATGGCAAGCAAGGCGCCGGCGACCAGGGCAAAGGCCAGAGGCTCGGGCAAATCCAATCGCACTGCCAGGACAAAACCGGCCCAAAGTCCATACACCAGGGCGTAGGCGCGTTGGATACCCCAACCCGCCAGCAGCTCTCCAACCGCCCAGGCGCCGGCTGCCTGGGCCAGAAGCCCGAGCACTGCCAGAATCCAGGGCAGGATATCTGCCCGGCCGAATGACGCCAGCCGGGCGAGCAGTGGCAGAAGAATTCGCTGGTAGCGATATGCAGGCACGTCCAAAAATGGGGCGACTGTCTGCGGGTTGGGATCCAGTGCAATGTAGTAAATGAATTGGCCGTCGTACCCCTCGGTCCCGCCGGGATCGCTCTGGGAGTACCGGGTTCCCAGCCGCGCCAATGCCAGCGGGTCGCCGCCGGCCTGGAAGATTACCCCGCCAACCACCAGCGTCAGAACGACCAGGGTGATCAGGGCCGGGTGGGAAAGCAGCCTCTGAACCCACTTTAGCCGGCGTGAGCCATATTCCGGATTGGCCTTCAACTCTGGCTGCATGCAGACCTCGTGAAATTTATCCTATTATGAGAATCTCTTTTCATCCCCCACTGTTGATCTCAGTTTGACCCAGACCAGCCCTAATCCGGCCCAGGCTAAAAGGCTGATTGCCAACCCCAGCCAAAAAGAGACCGGGCGGTACTCGAACACGACGACATGCGTCCCCGCTGGGAGGCGAACGGCCCGAAAAAGATAATCCGCCGGATAAATTGGCGTCTGCGCGCCGTCCACTTTCGCCATCCAGCCAGGATAGCCTACATCCGACCAGACAAACCACCCGGGCCCTTCCGCAGAGACCTGAACCTCCAGGCGCAAAGAGCTGCTCTGTCGTACCTGGAAGCTTCCGGTCCGGCTGTCTTGCGCACAGGGTTCGCCGGTAAAACGCCCGCCGGTCTCCAGCACGACCTCTTCTTGAAAATCGATCTGGGTTTCCCAGACCTGGCGCCAGGCATCTTCCCCATCGCTGGCGATACGAGCGCAAGGCACCCAGCGCCAGCGGGCTGCTTGCACCGCTAGCGCGTCGAAACGCACCCCATACGCCGCATCGCTGTCCACCCTTTCCAGCGCCCCAACCGCCATCAGTCCCAACAGGTCGAGGCGGGCAGCGCTGTCCGAAGCCCCCAGGGCCTCCATCCAGCGGGCGTAGCGTCCTGGCACCAGCGGGTCGAAATTATTGGCGGAAGGCAGATCATCCAGGATATTGGCATTCGGAAGCTCCACAGCCCGCAGGTTGGACCAGTCTTCGCCAGGATCGAAGGTGTCGAAGCGCAGAAAACGCTCGAATTTGATCTGGCGCTCGTCGCTTTCCGGCAGGTAAAGGCGGTTTCCGGCTGTCAATGCGGGCACTTTTGCCAGCGCCGGGTTCGATTGATAAAGGTCCAAACCCACTGCCGGATTCAACCCCCAACCGGCGAATACCAAATCGGCTGCTACAAAGATTGCCACCGACCAGGTCCATATTTTTACAGAACGGGAGGTTTCGTGGGATTGACCATCCGTTGAAATCCCAGGGTTCACCGGCGCCAACAGGCTGAGCGCCCCCGAGCCCAATCCCCAGATACCAGCCAGGGCAGTGGCGCGCACAAAGCTGGGACTGATATCGCCCATCAAGTACCAGGCCAGCCCGGCCCCTAGAGAGACCGCGAAGGCCCCGGCCGTCCCCAGGCGGGTCCAGTAAAGGGCGCGCCCTTCAGGCCGGCGCCAGCCGCTCACCCCGATGCCGGCCAGGAGCGCCAGGGCGAACTCCACCCAGATCAGGTAGCGTGCCGGCGCCTGGAACAACCCAAAAGTCGGAATGTGACGGTACAACCAGGGGAAAACGGGCGTGTTTTTCCCCAAAGCCAGGAGGATTGCGAGCAGGATTAATCCAAGTAAGAAATAGGGCAGGGATCCGATCTCATCCCTCGCCCGGTCTGATTTTTTATTGCGTCTCAATACGGCAGCCAGCGCTAACAGCAGCGGCAGAAGGCCTACGTAAAGCGCGTCTTCCCAATAATTGCCATAGCCCCAATAATCCCCTCGAACGGGACTGCCGAACAGGTCGGGAGCCAGCAGGGTCAGCAACCGCCAGGGCCAGGTCGAGTAGGTCATCGCCAACTCGTACTCCACCGCGGAGGAGCGCTGTGAAGCCAGCAGGTACTCGGCGGTGGGAAGAAGCTGGACCGCGGCAGCGGACACTGCCAGCAGCATTGCAACAGCCAGACGGGCCCAGGCGCCGAGCAAGCCCTGCATCCCGGATCGAATCCGCAACCAGCGCCCGCTTTCCACAGGTACAACCGAGCCGCGCCAGCCCATGAATCCGCACCACATGCCCGCTAATAACCAGGTATACCAGGTGATTTGGGCGTGGCCAGCGAGCAGTTGCAGGGTCAGGATAGCCGCCAGTATGACAATCTGGCGGATTGTACTGCGTTGGCGGGAGAACCAGCCCCTGAATTTTTGCTGGGACTGAGGTAAGCTGGCGCCGTATCCTGCTGGATCAGGCATCGTTCTTGGCATAGCCAGCGGCGTTGCGGCCCAAATCACCCAGGGCAGCCAGGCCACGGCAGAATTGATGCTGAGGAAACCAGACCGCGCGACCAGGTAACCCGATAAGCCAAACGCCAGCCCGCTGACCGCCTGCGCCAGGCGGCCCAGTCCCAGCCGCTTCACCAGGAGCGACATCCCGGCGCCGGCCCAGGCCAGGTGCAGTGCAACCAGGACGGCCTGACCCCAGGCTATCGCCGGCGTACCGCCGAGAGCGGCCAGAAAGAAATAGACCCAGTTTGGCGGGTATACCAGCCCGGATTGGTAGTTGGCCAGCAGCGGCGCGCCCATACCAACCAGTGGATTCCAAAGCGGCAATTGGCCGGTGCGCAGCATCTGCCAGGCCTGGCTCCACCAGGGGACAAACTGCAAAAGCGGCGTGCCCCAAAAAAGCGCCTTGCCTGCCAGGAAGATGGGGGCAAAGATCGCCAAGGGAGCCAGAACGACCAGCAGGTAAGGCAGGCTGAATAAACGATCCAACAGGGACTTATTCACTGGGTTGAATCACTTTGAAAACCTGGTACCCGCCGGCCCGCGCCAGCGATTCCAGATAGCCAGCCTGGGCCGGATCCCAATCGCCCAAAAGGCGTTCTTCCGGCCCCCAAAAAACATAGCGCACGTGGAAGCGCTGCAACAAGCTGAGCCTCTGTTCGTCGCTGGTCCCGGTCTGGTAAAAACCTTCTACCAGTGGGCGGAGCTCGGCCAGATCGGCGCTTTCTGGGCCATGCCCAATGACCACCCGCAGCGAGGTCCAGGCTGGCAAGGCGTTGCCGGTGTCGTAAGCAGCCAGGACAACTTCTCCAGGCAGCGATGCGGACGCCAGAGTCTCAAAAGCGCTGATCTCTTCGACCGGCCGGAATGCTGGCAGGGCCGGTTGGGCAGCCACACCGGCGCCTCCCACCAGGAGAAAAAGCGTGGATGGGAAAAGCAGCAAGGTAGCCCCTTGAAACAGGCGCAGACCTGACCTTTCAGCCCGTCCATCCCGGAAATTTCTAAACAGGCAAAGCGCTAAGGCGACCAGCGCCACCCATAAGCCTTCTGAAAGCCGGCGTTGGAGGTTGAAAGGGGCGTAAACCAGTACAGGCAGCGCCAGCCCCCAGGCGGCTGGCAGCCAACCCAATACCGGATCCTCACGCAGCAAGCGAACCGCGCCGCCAATTGCAAAAGGCAGGATCAGGCCATAGGCTAACAAATAATGCAGCGGGTGTGGAGACAGGATCAGGTTCTGGCCGGTCCAGGTCCTCAGGAACGGGTCCCATGAGAAGGCCAGGACCGTATAGATCACGATTGGCGCTGAAACCAACACAATCCAAAAAGCCCGCCGGAAAAAAACTCGCCAGGTTAGCCAGGCTTCGCCTCCCAGCCGGCGAGTTCTCCAGAACAGCCAGGCGCCCCATGCTCCCAGGTGCAGCGCCAGCACCAGCCAGGCGATTGCAACGGTTAATGGCTGGGCGAAACCCATCAAGAACCAAAGAATGCCTGTAAGAATTCCGCCAAAATCCAGATAGCTGCGGCTGGTCTGCAGAAACGGCAGGCCAGGGAACTTCGCGGGATTCAGATAGATCACCAGGCCCCACAGCAGAAACGCCCGCGCCAGGGCCAGGTGCGGCAGCCCGTAAAGCGCCAGGAAACCAAAGGTCTCCGGGGAATAAAAATCCAGCGGCAGCGACCCTAACCAGTGGTCGGCGCCTAAAAGGACGAGCAGCCATCCCAGCCCGCCCCCTATTGTGGCCAGCGCCAATCCCCAGCGCAGCAGGCGCTTATCCCGGACGAAAAGGGATAAGAAGTCGTAGGTCGCCAGGATCGCCAGGACCCCGGCGATGAAGCGGAACAGGTGAAACAGCGCCACCAACTGCTCGTGCTCGCCCGGCGGCGCGGCCAACTTTCCGAGCAGGATGTAGGGCAGGAATGCAACCACCCCGCTTTGCGGCTGGGCGGTGTACGGGGTGCGGAAAAGCCAGGCGCCGGCAGAACCGCTGAGCATTTTGGCGATATAGGAATTTCCATCTTCAATCCCAAAAACAAAACCGGTAAACCGCCAAAAGGGCCCCTGGGTGAGATATCCCCAAAAATAGGGCAGCGTGGTGATTCCCATGACGATCACAGCGAACCAAAACGCCCAACGACGCTGCACATCGAAGGTCTTTATTGGCGGTGGGGCTGGAGGCAGTTCCGTTGTCACAGGCTTAAAATCCGGTTCCTTGCGAGGCTAAGCTGGTTCCCTGTCGTGGCTGCCATGGGAAAAGAGCGCGAGCGCCAATCCGAGTGCGCCAAAAACCAGGCCCAGCGAACCACTGGCTGGCTTGAACTCAAACACCACCTGGTGAACGCCCGGCCCGAGGATTACACCGCGCAAGATTCCAGCCACCGGCTGAATCGCGGCCGGCGTCCCATCGATGCGCGCCTGCCAGCCCGGGTAATCTAATTCGGAAAGAACCAACAGCCGTTCAGTATGGGTCTCTTCACCGGTTGAGCTGGCATCCACCACAATCCGGTTTGGAGTCCATTTGCTAATCGTCGCGCCGGTCGCGTTCACACCGGGTTCAGAATCCACAGGCTGGAGCCAGGCGCGCGGCAGCGCCAGCAGGTTTTCATAGACCCGGGTGTCGCCCAGGCGGCTCAGCAATTTCAGTCCATGGATGTGCAGATCGTAAGCAGAAAGCAGATAGCGGACATTCAACAATCCCAACAAACGCGGGTCTGGCTGGTAGGCAGCATTATCCTTAGCCGGCTCTCCGTTGGAGAAGGAGGGCAACGTAACGCTGTAGCTGGCTGGCGGCACACCGCTGGCCGAGCTCATAAAATCTACATATGATATGAGCTGCAGCGGATTCACGCCATCCGCAAGCTGTATGCCATAACGCGCGGCCGTCTGTTGCGGCAGGCTGTAAGAGGGCGAATAAACCCGGAAAAGGCCGGGCTGTGCGGTAAGAAAATCCGCTGCTGCCTGATTCTCGCTCAAAACCTGGGCGGCTGGTTTTGAGTAAAAGAGGGAACGATCGACAAACCCCAGGTCCAGCAAACATATCCCGAGCAGGCCGGCGACCCACCACCGCAAAGGCAGCCTGCGGCTGAAATATACCCCGATCCAAACGACCGCCGCCAGGATAAATACCGCTCCCCAGGCGAAATTCAATGGCAAGGAGCGGGTGACGGCCCAAATTGCACCCGCCAGGCTTAAGGTGAAGCCCGCGACTGCCGTCAATGCCAGGCCTGCCTGGCGGAGTTCTCCAGCTTGAGCGCCATCGAGCAGTGTATCCAGACCAAAAGCTGCCGCGGCAGCCATGCCAAGACCGCTTAAGAACAACGCCCTGGATGGCACCCGCAGTAAGTCGATGCCCGGGAGGCGAGCCAACAAATCCAGGCCGGGGAGAAAGCTGCCCAGGGAAATCATAAGAGACCCGGCTGCGACTGCAAGCCAGAACGCCGCCCGGCTGCGGCTTCTGCGCCAGATAAGGGCCAGCAAGCTGAGGCACAGCACGGCTGCTCCCGGATAGAGCATCCACTCGTGAAAGCCGCCCAGGTCGGGATAAACCAGGCCCAGCAAGCGCGCGGGAGGCAGCGAAAAACGAAACACTTCTTGAATGGAAAGCGAAGCCCGGGTGGTCAGGCGGGTATACTCCAACAAGGGCAGCGCCAAGGGAGAAGCGATCAGGGCCGCAAAGCCAAGCTGGCTGAAGATGGCGAGAACCCCTCGGCGCCTGAATATCGCGTAGCTCAGCCACAAAACCCCGGCGTAAGCCGACCAACGTGGGTCCGCCAGGAAGATCAGCCCCAGGATCACGCCGGGCTTGTTAAATCGAACCAGAATTCGCTTCCAGGCGGGGGTGGGAACCCCGGTCGAGGCGCTTCCTTGTTCAGCCAGCAAAAGCCAGGGGGTCAATGGGACCGCGTATAACAAAGTGAGATGACCGGCGCCATAATGCGCAAACAGTTTCGGCAGCGCCTCGAAAGCCAGCGCCCCAAACAAGGCTGCCTCATGGACCAGGCCTTCCCGGCGCAGCAGGCGTAACATCCCTGCCCCGCCCAGGAACAGGTGGGCGCCTATCAGCAGGTTGAAACCCAGCGGCAGCGGAAAGAGCAGCGCCAACCAGCCTGGCGGGTACCAGATCCCATTGAGCGGGTCAGCGATGAAGGGGACGCCGCTCAAAATCGCCGGCGACCATAATGGAAGGCTGTGGTCTGAGATCAACGCATTCCGCAAAAAAACCAGGTTAGCGTAATGGGAGGTGACCAGGTCTGAGTAAGCTGAGCTCGCGGATGGGAATGGGAATGCTGCCAGCCCTGGCAGCAACAGCAGCAACGGGATCCATAATAACCCAAAATCCCGTGCAGCCTGGAATAAGGCGTTCGCCGAAGGCCTGGTTTTTGAATCTCCCTCGAAATCCAGGTCAGCGCTCCAGCCCATAAATACGCACTCCTTGTGAATCAAAAACAGCATGAAAACGATCTAGACCAGGAGAGCCCCCGAGCGCCTTTTCCCGCGGGCCATCAAAAATGAAATCGACGCCCCACTGATCGAGGACGGATTGGGCTTCCTGTGTGGATATAGGTTCAGTCAATGATCCGGGAGCGCTAAAAAAACGGTCGACCAGCGCTTTAGAAGCCTGTGCATTTACGGTCTCAAAAGGATGTCCATAGATCACCCTGCGCCCGGTATGCGCTGGAATAAACAACCCGGTTTGCGATCCCGCCAAAATCAAGGCCTGCGCCGGGGTATTCTTTTCGATCCAGGTAAAAGCATCCGCTTCGCCGCGCGTCAGGTAAAGCAGCGGGTCATGTGTCTGCACGCCGTGCAGCGCCGCCAGCAGGATAATAAGATTGGTGGGCAGCGCCAGCAAAAAGGTTGCCATAACGACCAGGCGAACTCGTTTCCCCAGGCCAGATGCCAGGGTGTGGATCCCCAGGGCAGCCAGCCCAGAAAGAGGGACGTAAAGCCCGAGAATGAATCGACGCTGCAGTCCAATGGGCAGATAGAGCAAGATCAATCCCACGCCTGCCCAAACCCACAGCAGCCGCTCTCCCCTGGATAGCCCTGCAATCTTTCCCTTTAACAATGCCCAACCCCGGAAAATCGCCAGGAGCAGGACGGGTGAAAATGAGACCGCCAAATCCCACAGCGCCGGCGCTGGCGTCAGGTTTTGCGCGTTCCATCCAGCCAGGACGGGATCACCGTTCGCCGCCCAAAGCTCATAAGCAATCGCCGGGGCGCCGCCAATTAATACCCAAAGAAACAGCGGAGCGACTCGCCGTGCGGAAGGCTGAGCATTCAGCCAGGCGATGCGACTGGTATTTGACCACAGCTCCCAAAGTGCAACACCGGCGATCACGGCTAAAGCGATTACCACGCCGAAGGGGGCGATCAGCGCCAATACCAGGGCAGCCAGGCACACCAGCAAGCCGCGCCGTAGCGATAAGCGCTCGGAATCGACAACTGCCGTAAAAATCCAAACCAGCAAACCTATAGCCAGGGGAAAATGAGGATTTGCATAGGCGGAAAGAAAGGGATACGCTTCAGCCACCCAGAAATCCGCTGTAAACGCCCCAAACGGCACGCCTATCCAACCGATCCCTGAGCCTAAGGCGGCCAGGGCAAACGCCAACCAGCCTGAAGCGCGGTCCGGCATAAGCCGGGAGAAAAAATGCTGTAAAACCAGAAGCAGGAACAATGTTGCCAGGATCCGCGCCAGGTGAAAGACCAGCGCCAGCGGCAAAGAAAGCCAGCGGGCCAGGTGGCCCAGGAAGAGATAAAAAGTAAAAAGATAGGCCCCACTGCCCGGATCCGCACTATAAGGCAAGGTGAACCGCCATTCGCCGCGCCAGCCTTCATACATCTTGGCCAGATAGCTGTTGCCATCCACCGGGTTTAGTAAGAACCCTCCAAAAACATACCCTGGGCCGGATTCGCGCACAGCATAACCATAGGGTAAATTGGTCAGAACCAGAACCGCCAAAATGACGCCTGTTAACAGGATCCAGCCTTTATACCGGTTGAGCATATTCGTATTTTAATTCTAAATTGTTGAGACCGGTTTGCCATGACAAAACTGCAAGGGAAGAAAGGCCTTCGAAGCTCCAAAACCTCTTGTTTTAAATTCCATCCGCCTCTATAATCTCTAACATGAGTCAGTCTTTTAAACTCTATCGCTTGCAGCAGATCGATAGCCAATTGGACAAAGCGCTCGCTCGTCTGAAAGATGTGGAATCTGAATTAAGTGAAGATGCGATCCTGCGCCAGGCTCAAGAGCTAAACGATATCTCCGCCGAAAATTTACAGTCGAAGCGCAAAGCGTTGCAAAAGGCCGAGGAAGTCGTCCTGGAACAACGCGTGAAAATCGAACAAACCGAGTCGACATTATATTCCGGAAAAGTGCGCAACCCGAAAGAGCTGCAAGATCTGCAAAACGAATTGGCTTCTTTGAAGAAATATAAAAGTGTGTTGGAAGATCGCCAGATCGAGGAAATGATCTCTGTAGAAGAAGCCGAAGACGATTACAAGGCCAAACAGACTGACCTGGAGGAAGTTCGGGCTCAACTGGCAGTTCATAATCAAGAGCTCACTGCAGAAAGAGATCGACTTAATAACGAAATAGCCCGTCTACAGGCCGAGCGCCAGGCGGCAGCCAGCTCAATCCCGGCGGAAGATCAACGCCTTTACGAGCAGTTGCGTTCCCAGCGCCGAGGCATCGCTGTTTCTAAAGTGACAGACAAAGCCTGCTCTGCCTGCGGCTCTACCTTGAACGCCGCGCTGCTCCACGCAGCGCGTTCACCCAACCAAATTACCCGCTGCGAAATCTGCGGCCGCATCCTGTATGGCGGGTGACCATGTTCCCATTCCTGCAAAATTTCCGCCTTGATCGACTTTCTTTTTGGCTTGGATTCCTGGCTGGCTCCCTCATCTGGTGGATCCTTGGAATCATCCGGCCTCAAATTCCCTTACTTTGGAAAGCTATCAAAGCCCGCAGCCAGGCGGCCCGCCGGGAGCTGCTGGCAGGCACCGAAGTGCATCACCGCAATGATACGCTGCAACAAGCGCAGCACAAACACCTGGCAGCCCCGCTTTTTTCGCTCGACGAAATCCTGATCGTACCCCATGTTCTGGCATCACCCCCGCCGGTCGAGCCCAATGTCCCTCCTCCACCTGGGGATATCACCGAGCACGCTTTCCCGTATTTACCCGATTGGCCCGAGTTAGCCAGCATTTATCATGCCCCCACTTTAACGATCGCTGAGGCCCTGGCAGGGGGCGTTAACCTGGCATTGATGGGGTCGCCGGGCAGCGGGAAAACGGTTGCACTGGCGCATACAGCCAGCCTGGTTGCGCGCCATGATTCGCGTGCAGGGGGTCTCGCCGAGCTCGTCCCTTTCTTTTTGCAGGCAGCGGAGCTTGTTCTCCCCGAAAGCGAAACGGAAAATCCACTTGACGCTGTTCTCAACGCCGTCTCCCTGCACGCTTCTAAACTGACTTTGCCGCGTCTTTCAAATTTTATTACGACGGTTTTTGAGTCTGGCCGGGCGCTGGTACTTCTGGACGGGCTGGATGAATTCTCACACGAAACCATCACTCGGGTTGTTGGGTATCTGGGTATGCTGTTGGAGAAATACCCGCAAACACGCCTCGCCGTAGCCGTGTCTCCAGGCGATTGTGACGGTCTTCTATCGCTTGGCTTTGCCCCATTATCGATCGCCACCTGGACGGAGAGTCGAGCGCGCTGCCTTTATACGCCAATGGAGCGCCCGCTGGAAGCGTTACATCGCCCGCCTTACTCCGGAAGAATATACCACGCCCGATCCGGCGCTTCTCAACGGCTGGCTGCTCAATGACGTCACGCCGCTCACGCCGTTGGAATTAACCCTTAAGATTTGGGCCGTCTATTCGGGCGATTTGGTTGGGCCGGGGGCGGTGCCAGCTATCGATGCTTATTTACATCGGATGACCGTTGGCGTACCCAAAGCAATTCCTGCAATGGAACGGCTGGCCCTTCAAATGGCCTACACGCTTCGCGCAGCTGTCCCTCGCAAAGAAGCGGAGAACTGGGTTTCCGAGTTCGAGATACAGGCTTTAGACAGCAGCCAATCCTACAACACCGAGAAGGGTCACAGCCATATAGACCCGGCCCCTCTAAAGTCCGCATCACAGGAGTCGATCACCGTACCGCGAGTGCTGTCTGCCCTTATCGAAAATGGACTGTTGCGATCAGTCCCCACCGCTCAAATTACATTTATTCACCTCGTAATTGCCGGTTTCCTGGCAGCTTCGACATTGTCAGAACAAGGCGGCGAGGCCAACCTGCTATCCCAACCTGAATGGGCATTGAAAGATCTTTCTATACAGTACCTGCTGGCATTGGATCCCGCCCAGAACTGGGTCCTGGACATCATCCGGGATAGCAGCCTCGACATACTCTTACGCGGTTTATTCAAAGCTGCGCGCTGGCTTCGCTACGCCCCCGAGCGGGCTCTCTGGCGGACAACGCTGCTCCGGTATCTTTCCAATAGCTTTAACGACGAAAAACTAGATGACAGCGTGCGAGTGCGGGCAATGATCGCCCTGGCAACTTCCGGTAGTTCCGGGGTAAGTGTTCTTTTCCGGCAGCTTTTATCGAATAAAGACCCAAATTTGCAACGAATTGGCGCGTTGGGGTGCGGAGTTTTACGAGATACGAAAGCTGTGACCGATCTGTGCGAATTACTCGCCGAAAATTCTCCGGATGTCCGCAGAGCAGCTTGCCTGGCCTTGGCGAATATCGGCGACCAGCCTTCTTTGGACGCCTTGGCGTCTGCTATCCTGCACGGCGACGCGGATTTACGCCAATTTACAGCCGAAGCCCTGGTGAACCATCCTGAAGAAGGCCATCCGATCCTTTCTGAAGGCAGTACTTTGGAAGACCTTTTGGTCCGCAGGGCTGTGGTGGACGGTTTAAAACGGGTCAAAGAGCCATGGGCGATCCAGATACTGGAGAAAATGCAAGTAGAAGACAGCCAATGGGTCGTCAAGAACGCTGCCTCCCAGGCCTTGGAAGAGTTGAACCAGCCGGACCCGCGCGTACCCCGACCATTCCCAACGCTCACCGAGACCCCCTGGTTGATCGCATTCGCTGGGGAACAAGGGATGGGAGTCGTCCCGGGTAAACCGGCAATGGACCTGCTACTTTTAGCCCTTAAGCAAGGCAACGATGAACAACGGTTGGCAGCAATGCGATTCCTCGTACGTTACAGCGGCGATGAAGCGGTCCTTCCACTTTACAACGCTTATTATTCCGGGCGCGGAGAAATCCGGGGAGCCGCATTGAATTCACTCTGGCATCTGGCGGCTGCTGGCATAGAAATGCCACCCCCGACACAGTTTGGGTTGGGTTGAGGATCGTGAAAGGGAATTTGACAACTGAACCTTGTTCTTGGTAAAATTAAGATTGTGTTAAATCAATCCGTCTTCCCGCTCGATGCGAGGCGTTGTCTCTGGCGGCAAGACCTGGAGTAAATGAATGCCCGGTTTCGCCAGCCATTTCGCTGCAGAATTTAGTAAACGATTCCTGAAATATAGATGGATGACTGCGCTGTTTGTAGCAGTGTTCGTGGTTATCCTGGAAATCGTTGAGCACCGCCCCGCACAATTCAATCTCCTCGATCCAAATTTCTTACGAGAGACGATGATCTTTGGCGTTATCCTGCCTGCAAGCTGGGGCTTGATCCTCACGCTGCTGGCTCACGCTGGGATGGAGAAACAGAAAGTCGTTCACGACCTGGACCAACAGCAAGCTTTCGGCCAGCAGCTTAACAAAGCCTCTCGTTGGGATGATTTGACGGAGAGCATCGTTAAATTTCCCCGGACGGTCGTTTCAGTAGAGCGCACCGCCTTACACGTATATAATCCGGATCGAGACCGCTTCGAGCTGGCCTCCGAATGGACTCTGGATGGCAGTTCGCGCTCCAACTTAACTCCTATCTTAACTCCTCAAATTTGTCACACCTGTTTGATCTCTCAAGAAGTCTCTGACACCACCCCCTGGCCCTGGATGCCTTGCCAGCACATTAACCCACCCTCCACAGCTCAAAAATATCGCCAGTACTGCCTGCCGCTGAAACACAGCGACCTGCCTGTTGCACTGCTGCATCTGGATTTTCCGACCGATATCACTGTCACGACAAACCAGATTCGCGTGATCAACAACGCCGCCCACGAAATGGCGCTGGCGATTGAGGGCGCTCGCTTGCAGCTTTCGGTGATTTCCCAGGCCGAAGCGACCGAAGCTGAGCGCCAGCGGATCGCCCAAAATTTGCACGATACTCTTGGTCAAAATGTGAGCTACCTGCGTTTGAAATTGGACCAGCTCAGCGGTGAGGACGCTCTATGGGAAATTTCCCTGGTCAAGCAGGAATTGGAGCGCATGCGTGAAATTGCTGAGGACGCCTACCAGCAGGTTCGCGGCACGCTGGCAGACCTGCAACCCACCAATTCCACCGACCTGACGACTGCATTACTCGAACAATCCCGCCTTGTTGGCGACCGGTCTAATTTCAACGTAAGCCTGGATACGATTGGAAAACCTCAGCCGCTTCCGGCGCACACGAAACGACAGGTGCTCTTTATCTGCGGGGAGGCGCTGAACAACATTGAGAAACATGCCCAGGCAAAATCTGTTTCTATTCGCCTAGAATGGGAGAAAAAGTCGGTAACGATCCGAATTCAGGACGATGGGCAGGGTTTTGATCCGGAAGAAGTCAAAAACGAGAGGCATTTTGGGCTTCAAATTATGCAGGAACGCACACAGGATATTCAGGGCCAGTTGACCGTCGACGCAGCAATAGGCAAAGGTACGCTGGTCACGCTGCTGCTCCCTTTGGTCCTCGAAGGTCAGAATGTTTAGATGATTAGAGACAATTGCAATCAACCTATGTGTGAGACCATTAGAATCCTCATCATGTTCTTGTCAAGGAAACAGTTTATCAGATCCTGGACTGCCGGCGCGCTTGCCCTGGTTTTCGCAGCGCTTGCGGTTCTCAGCGCCTCAGCCCACCTGGCCCAAATGGTCAAATCGGACCCTGAGGCGGAGGCCGTCCTGCCGTCTTCCCCGGCCCGGGTGATGGCCTGGTTCAGTGAAGAGCTGGTCACCTCCAGCAGTACGATCAAGATTTTCAATAACCAGGGCGAACAAATCGATAAAGACGATGGAGGCGTAGATTTGGATGACCCAGACCACGCCTCGATGAAGGTCAGCCTGCCAGCGAATTTGCCGAACGGCGCCTATATCGTCCGCTGGCATGCCCTGTTAACAGACGGTGACCCTACTGACGGTTCATTCAATTTCTACGTCGGCGATAAGGTGCCTATCAACAACATTGTCGCTGCCCCCTTAGTTTCTTCTGCTGGGAGCACTTCCAATGATTCTGCTTCAGACGCCGGCCAGTTTCCGCTTGGCACGGCCGCAGCCGGTCTCGTCCTCCTGATGGTGGTTGGATTAGGGATCGTGATGTTAACCCGGCGCCAGCCTCCAACAGCCGGTTAGTTCACAACTTGTCTCGCCAAACCCACCTCGATTTCTACTACAGCCGCCAACTAGGCAACGATTATAATAGCGGCTATGCCATCTCGTTATTCAACCAATCATTTCTCGATGGATCGAGAAACAAAGAAGCGAGGCCGGATCCATCGATCCTTGATCGGTCGTTTCACGATCACGGCGTTCATCGTTTGCATTGTACTCGCTGCCACATTTGGCCGGGCGCAGGCGCACGCAGCACTCGTACGATCGGATCCAGCAGATAATTCCATCCTGGCTCAATCCCCTCACGAAGTCCGGCTGTGGTTTAACGAAGCAATCTCCGCAGAATTCAGCACGGCGCGTGTCTTGGATATCAATGGAAAACAGGTCCAAATCCTTGGACTCCATCGAGACGACAGCGATCACGAACTGCTGATCCTGGCCTTGCCCGACCTTGAACCGGGGGTATACAGCATTAACTGGAATGTGCTTTCTGAATCAGATGGACACACAACTCAAGGACTGGTCGTATTCGGTGTAGGAGAGGAAGCTGATCTGGGCGCCGCCGCTTCAACAAAGACCCAGGACTCTGTTCCGCCAGTGGAGGCGGCTTTGCGGTGGCTTAATTTTGGGCTCCTGGCTGCGCTGGTTGGGGTTTCCGCTATTTTGTTGCTGGTTTTAACCTGGCAGCACTCCTCTCCGCCAATCTGGGGGATGATCGCAGAAGCTCGCCAAAGAATGCTTTCCTGGGCGATCTATGCCGGAGTTTCCGGGGCATTGGTGTGGTTTGCGTTGTTCGCCTGGCAAGTTTTTAGCTTGAGAACCACCGTTCCGGAGAACGTCTCGATAATACAAATTGCAATCCAGCTCCTGGTTCGCACCCGCTGGGGCATCTTGTGGGTGATTCGCCAGGCAGCCTACTTGGGGATTATTTGGAGCTTTCGAAGCTGGCGAATTTCCGAAAATGAGCTGATCGATAAATTATCTCCGCGAGCTGGCGATAGGTTAAGGGAAATGGGGTACGCGCCTTCATTAACGGTTTTCCTGGCAATGGTCCTGGTTATCCTGCAAGCGCTCAACGGACATTCAGCTTCCGTTACCCCTAATACGGGACTGGCGATCATTGTGGATTTCTTCCACCTCTTAGGAGCTTCATTTTGGATAGGCGGGCTGCTTGCACTGGTGATCGGCCTTTTGCCAATCGTGCGCCGGCGGGAGGATAATTTTAGTGTTCTGGTCAGGGCGGGATGGGGTAATTTTGGACCACTGGCAGCATTGAGCGTTGCCGTAATCATCGCGACAGGTTTGTACAACACCGGCCGCCAGGTTGCTACAGTTGATGCACTCATCAGCAGCCTTTATGGGTGGGTTTTACTGAGCAAGGTTGCGATAATGGTAGGTGTCGGCTTAATCGGTCTGTTAAATTCGATGATGCTGCACCCGAAACTCGCCGCGCCGCTGGGACGTATTCTCGGAAAACCATCTGGCTGGACGCCAGTGCCGCTACGCCGCCTGCCAACTTTGGTGCTGGTAGAAGCCGCCAGCGGCGTCTTCATTTTTCTCGCGGTCGGCATTCTCACTTCTGCTCCGCCGGCCCGAGGCCCGGAATATCCCACCAGCGCAGACCAGCAGTTAGAGACCGTCCACCAGAACATCGACGACTTGCTGGTCACTTTTTCGGCCAAGCCCAACCTGCCTGGGCAAAATGTTTTCAGCATCCGCGCGGCCAGCTCGCGCAGACCGCCACCCGCTGAGACATTGCGAGTCATCGTACATTTCACTTATCTGGGTGAGGAACTGGGCACAGTGAGCGTCGACGCCGATGAAGTTGAGCCGAATTCCTACCGCCTTGGCGGCAATTATTTCAGCCTGGCTGGCCCCTACAAGGTTGAAGTCGCTGTCCGTCGCAAAGGGCTGGAAGACAGCGTGGCGACCTTTCAATGGAATGTTTTACCTCCAGGCGCCTCGAAGCCAGTGATCATTTCAAACGATCCACTCGAACCAGTCGCCAATATTGCTGCGACGGGTTTTATCGTCCTCGTAGCTGTAATCACGGCTATTGTAGCGATATCCGCATATCGCAATCGATTTCGAAGGCGGAGAGCGCATTCTTCGATTTGATTTAGATCATCGGTGGATAAGAAAAGCGCAAGGAAAGGATGTCCTTGCGCTTTTCTAGGTGAACAACTAATGCACCGGTTCGCTCACTGCTTCCCACGCGTGCCGAACTGCGTCTTTATAGCGGTCCCATGTACCCGGGTTTTGGCCCTCCCATAAGCGGCGCGCTTCCGGTTCGACATCGCTCCAGGAATTTTCATCTTTAAAGGTCGCCATCCTGGCTAAATCGTAGCCAAAGCGATAGGCTGGTATGTACTGGTCGTAAGGCATGTCGCCTTTGGAGGTCTCATCTTCGAAGTGGCTGCGAAACATCGTATCGAACACCATAAAATCAGACCGACCCGTATTGGCGCTTTCATGGCGGTATTGATCACGTGGGTAGATCTCGTGCTCGGTCTTTGCAGATACCTTCTCTTCTTCCAGACGATACTCATCCCGTGGCCACAGGTCCTGTTCGGCCGCATCTTCTGCTCGTTCGCCTTCTGGCCGGTATTGTTCACGCGGATAAAGGATGCGCTCCTGTTCTTCCGAAGCGACTTGCTCCTCGCTGCGGTACTTCGATCTCGGCCATAGTTGGTTCTCGTCTAGCGGCTGTGCGTCCTCACTAAAATCTTCCCAACCTCTTTCGCGCCACAGGGAAACACGTTGGTTTAAATCAACCGGAGAATAGTGGTTAAGAATATCCACAACATCCCCCGTTTTTTCCTCCGTTGTCTGTACCGCCAGCAGTGTACCACCACGCCGTAGACCTTCAGCGTAATTCCGGGCAGATTGATCAGGAATTCCCATATCGACCAGGGCCGCAATTAACCCGCGCGGCTTACCCATCAGCATCGCCTTAACCTGTCCGGCTGCCAGGACCGGACCAATCCCGGAGACTGACATGACGCCTGGACCCATCGCGTAGCTATGCATGCTGCTCACCAAAAATCCGATACGATCATCGGCATCCATACAATTCATCATTACCTGGGCAGGTACAACGACTTCACCTGTCCCCACAAATTGCCTGAATTCACCACGTACGTCGTTGGCCATAAAACAGATACTTTCATCGGAAATCCCACGATCCACCAGTTCTTTCAGCGCTTCAATGGCTGAATCGTAGTCATCGTAAAGCGCAATCACAGTTTTCTTCATTTTATTACCTCCATCTATCTTGATATTTCTCTTTTCTTCCGCCTCTGGCCTTCGGCCAGCGGTCCATGGGCTTCTCAAAAACGCCCGCACCTGTAAGACTCGTTTGAAATCAAATGACGCGGAAAAAGAGCTCAAGTTCCTGGCAGCTACCTCAGAACTATGCTCCACCATTGACAATAAGTGCCCGTTTTATCCGGAGCTGCTGAAATTAGACCGGAAGAGAATCAGGTCGAGACACCATTCGATTGCTATCTTCCCGAGTGGAAAACAAACTCTTGTGATCTCCCCCTTAGTTCGTGGCTATCAGCGCCTCTGAGCAAGCATTGATAACCACGAACTACAGTTAAACGACTTGGAAAGTGTCCCCCTCAGCGTGGCGTCTCATATCCTTCCGCATCGCTGGAAACCCCGTATCAGACGGGGATCATCCGCTGTTGTCATCATGAAGTGGCTGCTTGCAGCCCTTCTTCTAGCTTTTCCTTTCGTTCCTTAGCGATCTCCTGGCCCTTATCCTTCAATGAAGAGAGCCGTTCTTTAGTTTGTGAAGTCAAATCCTCGGCTGTCTGTTCGACTCGTGTCCTGGCGTCTTCGGCGATCTCAAACGCCTTCCCTTTCCATTCTTCACCCTTGCTGCGAATAAATGAACGCGTTTTTTCTCCGCTTCTCGGAGCCATTAACAGCGCCACCCCGGCGCCCACAATACTCCCGATCGTGAAGATTGAAATGACTGAAAAAGTTTTACTAATTTTTTCCATCATCCTTCACACCTCCTTTCCTCGGATTATTAATTCGACGATACCAGATTACCCTATTTTGATGAATCTCTGGAGATTGCGGCGTGGCCGCAACTCTCCATCATATTGTGTGGTGCGCCGACCACAGGCCTGCAGCCAGGGGCAAAGCGCCCAACACTCATCGTCGACGTCCAATATAACTATACTGGTTAATAGATTCAACTTCAATGGGGAATGTTCCTGTATCTCAGGTAGGGATTTCCCTAATTATTATTTTGATGTATCGCTGGAGATTGCGATAAAGCTGCAACTCTCAAAGCGCCTGACGCTTAGGATGCTTCCCATGGATCATACATAACCGTGGTTAACAGCCCACAATATCAGCTCAATACGTGAATTTACTTTTAATTTTGCACAAAGCAATTCGAGATGTTTTTCTATGGTTTTAATATCGACGCCCAGGCGTTCAATAATTTGTTCGTTAGTCAGCTTCCCACCGATCAACCGTAGAACTTCGCGTTCGCGGCGGGTTAAGGCCACCTCAGTTTTTTCATCAATCTTGTTCCATTCGATCAACTTTTGGGCAATGCGCCGGCTAACCCATCCCTGCTCTCCGCGGGCGACGCCTCTGATAGCTTTCACCAGGATTTCTGGAACTTCCTCTTTGATTAAATAACCTGAAGCCCCTTGCCTCAGCATTCCCTGAATATACTGTTGGTCATCGTGGGCACTTAAAACCAATACTCGCACGGGGATTTCCTTCTCTTTAATTTTTGCTGCTACCTGGATCCCATTTAATTGGGGCATTTCCATATCTAACAGCAGAATGTCAGGCGAGAGTTTTTCTACCATCTCGAGCGCCTGGACCCCATCACTCGCTTCGCCTACCACGACAATATCAGAGGTGTTTTCCAGAATTTGGCGCATCCCTGCCCGCACTCGAGGATGATCGTCTGCCAGAACCACGCGCGTGACTTCTGATTCCATAGTTTAATTCTCCGGCTGCTTCTTTGTTCATCTCATTGATCTACATAAATAAATCACATTCTTCGTCGTCACGCTGGTCACAGACCTGCCAATAAATTTTGAATTAAAGCGTCTCAGCCACTTCCAAGCTTTCGAGTAGAAATCGTCAGCAAGGGCTAACCCAAATTCTGTAAAATCTGTCGGCGCGATTAAATCCATGTGGACGTGACAAATTTTTTTACCCTCTCTTAATAAATATAAACAATCCTAAACAGCGACACAATGGGGAGTTGTCCCATTTTCAGGTAGGGATTTCCCTAAGTTTTGGTGCACGCCCGGGCCGTATGCTTAAACAACAAGGACCAGGCACGAGCCCTATGCCTGGCCCTTTAATGATCAGCTATAGGATGTGACCCTTAAACCCATCCTTCTCGAACTGCGTGGACGGCGGCTTCTACTCGCGAGGCAACACTAAGTTTAGAGAATACCCCTTCCAGGTGCTTCTCTACGGTTTTCTCACTGATCCCTAACTCGAGACCAATTTCCTGGTTGGTCTTGCCCGCCACAACCGCACGCAAAACCTGGACCTCTCTCGCAGTTAAGCCCATGCGATCACCCTGCGCCTCTTCGCGCATCCAGTTCGTCATTTGGGCGGCAACTCTGCGGCTTACCCAGCCTTGCTCACCGCGTGCCACCCCACGCACTGCCTCAACAATGGTTTCAGGCACCTCTTCTTTCACCAGGTAGCCCGCGGCGCCGTTGGCCAACAGCTCCTGAATGTACTGCTTATCGTCATGGGCGCTGAGCGCCAAAATATGCACGGGTGATCCAACTTTCTGTAACTGCTGAGCGACCTCATTTCCGTTGATACCCGGCATCTCCATATCTAACAACATCACATCCGGCTTGAGCTGCTGCACCATCTGCAAAGCTTCTTCGCCATCGTTGGCTTCACCAACGACAAGGATATCCGGAGCCCGCTCCAGCAAATTACGAATTCCCGCCCGTACTACCGGGTGATCATCCACAAGAAGGACACTGGTTGGAGACATATTTACCGCCTTATATGATGCATCTCTATTCATCCTTACGCGTGGTGCGCCACAAGCGCCCAACACTATTTTGATGAATCTCTTTTTATCATTTTGTGTGGTGCGCCACAAGCGCCCAACCCTATTATCTCACATATCTTGATGGGAAATCCATATCCCTCACCCCTTCCCGGTTAACAACCACCCGGACCGTCGTTCCTTCGCCAGATTTAGACTCCACGACCAGCCGGCCCCCGATCGATTCAGCGCGCTCCACTGATCCGACCAACCCTAATTGCCCCTGGCGAGCCAGGTCGATCCAACGGGAGGGCACCTCAAACCCACGCCCATCATCTTGGATCTCGAGCATCAACTGCTCGGCGTCATAAGAAAATCGAACCATTACATGCCGGGCTTGTGCATGTTGGACAACATTATTGAGAGCCTGCCGGTAAATCCGGTAAAGCGCCAAACGAACCGGTTCAGGGAGAGATTGTCCATCCGCCATCATATCCAGCCCAATGGTAAGCTCGGGATGGATATCTTGAAAGGCGTCTGCGTGGGAACGTACGGCCTTTTCCAGTCCAAACGGCGCCAGGGTAGCTGGTCGCAGCTCGCCACAAATCGCACGCAAGGTTCGAACAACGGACTGCAAGTTGTTCTGCAAATCAACCGTTCTTTCGATGTAGGAATTTCCGGGCAAGCTGTCGCTGAAAGCTTTTAGGTTATAGGATATACCATAGAGATCCTGGACAGGGCCATCGTGCAGCTCCTGGGCCAGGTGAAGGCGTTCTGTTTCACGGCCCTCCATTAAGCGCCGCTGCAACTCCAGCAGCTCAGCTTCCATTTTTTTGCGTTCAGTAATATCTTCCAACATCCCAATAGCGAATTGGGGCTGACCATTGATATCTCGCACCAAAGATGCGGACAGTTTGCCCCATACGACTCGCTCGTCTTTCCGCTTGTAGGGTTGTTCCAGGCGGAAAAAGTCCCGATCTCCGGAGCGCATTTCTTTAAACAAATGGGTATTTTCAATGCCGTTTGCGACAACATTTGCTGGATGACCGATCTGCAACAAGGCGTTTCGCCTTAATTCATCTTCGCTGTATCCCAAGATTTCCAAAAGCGCCGGGTTCCATGCCAACAGGTGACCCTCCAAATCCACCAACTCAATCCCCATGGCGGCCCCCTCGAAAATGGTGCGGAAGCGAGCCTCGCTGCGCTTGAGAGCGTTTTCCGCCTGCTTTCGCTCAACCACACGGCCTAATTGTGTGCCGATGTGGGCTAGTACATCCAGCAGGTCTTGATCCGGCGGCTGGTTCTCTTCACCGAAAAACTCTAATACGCCGACTACCTTTTTGCCCACCATCACCGGAAAGCCAACGCCCATTTTGAGGCCGCTATCTCGCGCCAGTTCCTGGCGTGTGAAGTCAGATTCATAGAAAATATCCTCAAACCAGGCAGGCGCGCCCTGTTTGTAAACAATCCCAGGCAGACCGACCCCGGGGCGATAACTGGCCGCTTCGCTGTGATTCCGAAATTTTGCAAAGCGGTGCACGTCTGAAAGCGCGGAAAGATGCATCGGAGCCAATTCTTCCTTTGACCCATCTTCGATCGCATAAGCCAGCCCAACCTTCCAACCGGTGAAAGCGCAGATGCGATCCAGGGCAAACTGCATGGCGTCATCCAATGTGACTGCCTGATTCGCAGCAAACGCCACCTCCTGTAACAACTTTACAAATTCCGTCTGGCGTTTTAAAGCCTCATCCGCTTGCTTACGGCGGGTCATATCGCGAACAACCTTCGAAAATCCACGCAGTTGGCCCATTTCATCGCGCAGCGGCGTAATGACGATATTGGCCCAAAATCTCTTGCCATCTTTGCGCACTCGCCAATTCTCTATTTCAAACCTGCCACCTTGAACAGCCAGTTGAAGATTTTTTTGGGGAGCGCCGCGAGCGGCTTCTTCAGGCGGATAAAAGCGAGAGAAGTTCTCCCCAATGATTTCATCGGCGGTATAACCCTTGATGTTTTGGGCGCCTTTATTCCAACTGGTTACATATCCCTCAGGATCCAGTGTGAAGATGGCATATTCTTTCACACTTTCAATCACCAGGCGGTACCTCTCTTCGCTTTCTCGCAAGGTCTGCTCGGCCTGCTTGCGTTCGATGATCTCGGCTAACAATACCTGGTTGGCCTGTGCGAGCTCCCTGGTTCGCTCCTGGACGCGCTGCTCCAGCTCTTCATGCGCCTTGCGCAAAGCTTCTTCTGCTCTTTTATGATCGGTTATATCCCGTACGACTGCTACGGAACCCAGGATCTGTCCCGATTCGGACACCAAGGGGGATGAATTCACCTGGCGGTATCTAAGCTCATCATTTTGAGCGTGATGGATAAGCTCTTCCACACCTACCAGAGATTCGCCATTCAAAGAGCGGAAGAGTGGCGCCTCTTGCGGGGGACGCGGCTCTCCTTCGGAAATATAAAACTCCAGCGCAGAAAGGATCTCGATTAATGGTTGCGGCAGCTTAGCCAGGGCCTCCAACCCTAAACCCCTGGTTACAGCGACATTCGCCAGAACCAAATTCTTCTCGGCGTCGCAAAACCATACTTCATCGGTCATATTGTCGATCAATGTTCGCAGCTTGTCGCGCTCCTGCTCGATCCCAGCTAATAAGCGCTCCCGTTCGGAAACATCTCTCCAGACTACGACCGCTCCGGCGAGGCCGCCGTCTTCTGAAGGAAGCGACGAAGCCGAGTTCAATATCGTAAGATCTTCGCCGCGTGAATTGGTGAGCAAAAGGCGTTCTCCATACACTTTTTCAGCGCGCAACGCCCGGGAAGAAGGCAGCTCCTCTACGGGGACCAACCGCCCGTCTGGATAACGGAGTTGAAGTTTCCGGACCAACTCCTCCTGATTTATGCCGGTGGGATCAAATCCATAAGCTTCTATAGCCGCGGGATTCGCCTTGATGACCTTACCTTCGGCATTGTAAACGATGACTGCATCCATCATCGCCGTGAAGACAGCATCCAGCTGCTCAGCGCGCCGCTGCGCTTCTGCCGCGATTTGTTGTGTTTTGCGTTCTAATTCCCGCTGGTGGGTGATATCCAGGCTGGCGACCACTGCGCCCGTCAATTTATCCTCGGTGTCGTAAATTGGCGCAGCCGAGTTGATGATCGTTCCACAACTCCCATCGAAGCGAGTGATATCAATTCTTTCGCCCATGACGATTTCCCCCTTGGAAACCGCTCTTGCCAGCGGCCATTCCTGCGGCTTTAATTTCTCGCCGCTTTCGACCCACCAGCCAGCATAGAGGCTATAATCCTCGATCGTGAGGGATAACGGCGCGTCTCCTCCCCAGATTTGGTCTACCATATCGTTTTTCTCGAGGATGCGCCCACTTCGGTCGGCGATCATGACTGCAACCGGCAAAGATTGCAACACCGTTTCCAGGCGCTGGCTGGCGTTGCGCAGCTCAATCGTTCGTAACAGGACGCGCTGCTCCAATTCCTTCTTAGTTTTTGCGACGGCGCGTTCTGTCTCCTTACGCCGGGTGATATTTACCCCTAATCCTACGATTCGCTCCAGTCTGCCCTGTTCGTCGTAATAATTTGCTGAATTGAGCTCCAAAATCACCGCCTCTCCGCTTTTAGCTGTCAGGCTCAATTCATAATTACTGACATCCCCCCGCTGCATTTTAGCGAGCAGTTTGTGTACCTTATTCCCATGCCCATCTTTACACAGCGTTTCCCACCAATTATTCCCGATAAGCTCTTCCTGTGTATAACCGGTGAATGCCGTAATCATCTCGTTGACTTCAAGAACTGTACCGTTCGGCGTCAATTCGAAAACAAGGGCCGGCATGTTTGTGATCAGGCGATGGAAGCGCTGCTCGGATTTCCGCAAAGCATCCTGGGCTTTCAGCAGCAGGATTGGGGCGCTGCTGGACGGGTCTATCACGGCATCGACTTCGCCGGATATTGTCTCTTCTAAAGCTGCCTCGGTCTCAACCAACCTTTGAGTCAGGCGGTTTATCTGGTTGAGAACCTGCGGCGAGATTGGCTCCAATTTGTAGTCAACAGGCGCAAAGTGTCCCTGTCCCCCTTCCCAAGAACCATCATGCTCATTCTGAGGATCTTCTTTCAAAATTAACCTCCAACTGCCCCAATCGCCTGGAGAACTTTTTCTCTTTCATTCAGCGTCCCCACGATCCTAACTTGCGGAGGCGGTGAGACTTTCACCAATGTCGGTGTAACAAATACAAGGTCCCCGACCGCCCGGACGGCATCATCGAGGACATCGATAATCTCCACACGATACTGTTCAGGATCAAGCTGTTCGCAAATATCCATCAGGTTTGACTGAGCCCGCGCCGAGTTCGGAGCCCGATCGGCAACGTACAATCTCAGCACAATAATCCCTTCATCCAGGTTTAAATCACGACTCGATTAAATCACTGCTAAATCTCCGCATGCTCCCCACTGTGGTCGCGGACAGCTCTAACCTCCCCTACGGGTGTAAATTTCAACTCCACAAATCCGCATTCCCTCACTCAAGAGTGGAGCAGAATTTGATAAATTTTATCATAACACTTCAATACAAAGCGGATTTTTTCGCCCTACACTATGCAATAACAAATGAGATTGTTTGCAAAATTTCACACAGCTTTTACAGCGAAGCGCCTCAGGCTGTGCTAAGCTAAATGGGAACGCCTTTTTCAGGCTTGTTGGAGAGAAACGGGAAGATGCGCAAACGTGTCATTGTCTTGCAGTCGGATGCCGAATCGGCAAAGATGTTGGGGGATCATTTCAAGCGCCGAGGCGACCAGGTCTGGATCCTTTCCAGCCCGGCCCAGGTGCTCAGGGTTCTAGAACGCGGAGAGCCGGCCCTGGTTTTGGTTGATCTTCACCTCCCGGAAGATGCCTGGGTTGACCTGCTCAATTCCATTCGCAAAGAGTATGCAGATACCCAGGTAATTATCACCAATAAAAAACCGGATGTGCGCCTGGAGCTGCTGGCGAAAGAATACGGCACACGCGTATTCTTACGCGCTCCTTTCACATCCACCTGGATTGAACGAGCGTTAAGCGCACTCGAGGCTGATCCGCACGCGAAAAAACCAGCCGGCTCATCTCCTCCGAACCAGCTCCCCAAAGTGCGCGTGCCCATGCGTTTGAAGATCACTCTGCCGTACATTTTGCTTTCGCTTATTTTCATCCTCGCCTCTACATTTTTGGTTGGCAGGTATGTGCTCGAATCGATGCAGGAACGATTTACAAACCAGTTGATCGAAACGGGAAAGGTCTCGGCCGACCTGATGGTAACCCAGGAAAACCGCATGTTGGAGACAGCGCGCCTGTTGGCAAATATGACCGGCATGGCGGACAAAATAGCGGCCCAGGATAGCGATGGGCTGCGGGCTGCAGCTCTGCCTGTAGCAGTCAATTACCAGTCAATCGCGATCGAAATCCTGGACCTGCAAGGGGCAAGCCTGCTTTCTTTGCACCACCAGCCGGACGATCCCCCAGAGCGCTACGAGGCGACCCGCGGCGACAACCGTTTTGCCCTGCTCGAGTTTGTCAGAAATGTGCTGGAGAGGCAGGCGGATTCCCACGGGGATAAATTCGCCGGCGTTGCGCCATCTTCGCAGGGAACGATATTTTACATCAGTGCTCCGATCTTCGACTTGCAAGGCGGCCTGGCGGGCGCCGTTTTGGTGGGCGAATCGCTGGAAAAATTGGTCAGGCAAATGCACCAGGAAACCCTGGCAACGATAACGATTTACGACGGCCAGGGCAACCCTCTGGCGACAACGCTTGCGCTGCAAAATGAGATCATCCCCCTGGATGCCGGACTGGCTCGCGGCGTTTTGCTGCGTCAGGATTTGGAGAGCCCTATCCGCGATTTCAAGATTGCCAGTGTCAGCTATTCCGAGATCTTAGGTCCTTGGGAAGCGCGCTGGGGAGATGATTTGGGCATCCTGGGGGTTTCTCTATCGCAAAATTTCCTGGTAAGACCCAATAATTTCACCCAGTTCCAGGCGATTATGATCGTCATACTCACGTTTTTGGGCACGCTTTCGATTGGCTTAATGGTCGCCCGAAAAATCACCCTGCCGCTTTCCCACGTCGTACAGGCTTCGACAGAAGTGGCCGATGGAAACTTCAAGGTGAAAGTGCCGGCTGAGGGGAATGACGAGGTCATGGTCCTCGCCCATGCATTTAATTACATGGTTACCGGGCTGCAAGAAGGCTCCATCTACCGGGATCTTCTCGGCCGCACCGTCTCGCCGCAAGTTCGTGAAGCTTTACGGAAATCCTTTGCATCTGGCGAGCTGCGCCTGGAAGGCCAAAACGCCGTGGCAACCGTGTTGATGAGCGATATTCGCAACTTTACCACGATCTCGGAAAGAGAACGACCCACCACGATCCTGGCCTGGTTGAATGAATATTTTCGCGAATTAGTGCCGGTCATCACCAGGCACAGCGGTGTGGTCGATAAATTTGAAGGCGATGCCATCCTGGCATTCTTCGGCATTTTGCCGACGCCGCTTCCCCCGGAAGAAAGCGCTTTCCAGGCCTGCCAGGCGTCTGTTGAGATGCTGGAAGTCATCGAGAAGATCAACCTGCGCCGGGCGGTTCGGGACGAACAGCCCTTAATCACCGGCATTGGTATAAACACCGGCAGCCTGACCGCAGGTGGGTTGGGAACCGCCGACCGGTTGAATTACACCATTATCGGGGACACCGTCAACACCACCCAACGCATTGAGGGGCTGACACGCCAGTTTGGCGAGAGCGCAGTCGTCATTAGCGAGAATACGCTGACCGCATTGCAAGGGAAACGGGGTAAATACCATTTCGTTTCCATCGGTGAACATGGATTCAAGGGCAAATCCGAGATGCTGTGGGTCTATCGTCTGGTGCCGGAAGACCGCTGCCTGGCAGCTTCCAACTTAGAAGATACGGCGCCCATCAAAATTAGTAGGGAAGTGCATGAAAAAGAAAGCGCCTGATCTTGCCTCCTCCAGCCGGAAAGCGGCGCCGAGCCCGGTACGCCTATGGAAACGAATTGGATTCGTTGGCCTTTGCCTGCTGATTATGTTCGGATGGACGTTCCGGGCAAATATCAAAGATACCCCCTGGATCCCGGTAATCCTGCACTCCGCCCTCTCTGCCGATTACAGCCCAGATGGAGGCGGATATTTATTTGCCCCCCTGGGCCTCAATTTGATCCGGGACGCCTTAAATGATTTTTATTCTTCCAGCGACCCGAGGGCCGGTCAGGCATATGCCACGCTGTTGGCTGGCTTAACCACGCCGGTGGCGACCGTCACCGCTCAGTTTCCGGGCTTAATCGCCACAGCCACTTCCACGCCCGTGCCAGGTGCAACACCAACCCCGGCTTTGAATGAAACCGCCGCGGCCACGCCAACAGCCACACAACCGCCAACGACTGCACCCACCCTTACCAGCACACCGACGGCGACAATCATCGTCCCGCTGCCCAGCCAACCCGCCGTCACCCGTCCGCCGCGACCGACCAGCACCTCAATTTCACCCACCCAACCAGCGCCAACGCAGCCCCCGACCAGCGTCCCCGCGACTGCCACCCCGCTGCCAACCGCCACGCACATTCCCCCGACGGCGACCCATAAACCGCCAACAGCCACAAGGCCGCCAAACCCCTATCCAGCTCCGACGATAAAACCCTATCCATAGGCTGTCTTGGAAATGGGTTGGATTTCCATCGTTCGGGGTGGATAGTATCCATGATGTCTCTTTGGTACTTTGTAGGGTAGGGGGTTTCACCACGGCGATTCCTAAATACCCATAATAGTGTAAAAAATGTCCAAATTGTGATATAGTTTCTACATCAAGAGCCGGATCACAAGATGGACCACAGGAGAATGCACAGGCAATGGCGCAAGAAATTAAACCCAATGTCGGCTTGCGGCTTCGCTCTTTCCGGGAACGCCAGGGTTGGTCCCTGAGAGCGCTCGCCCTGCGATGTGGACTATCCATAAACGCCATCAGCCGCATCGAGCGCGGCGAGAACTCACCTACTGTCTCCTCGCTCCACCGCCTGGCGGCAGCCCTGTCTGTCCCAATCACGGATTTCTTTTTAGACAGGCCCAAACAGGCAGCTGTGTTAATAAAAAGCGGGAGAGGACAGCGAAAAGAGGGCTCTGGTTTTACCGTCGAACACCTGGGTTCCGGGCTCCCTGGCCAACAGCTTGAGCCGTTTCTTTTCGTTGCGGAGCCGGAGGACCACCAGGATATCGAAGCGGTCAGCCACCCGGGAGAAGAATTTATTCACTGCCTGAACGGGGAGATACAATTTTGCGTTAGCGAGCAAATCTACCTGTTAGGAAGCGGCGACAGCCTGCTCTTCGAGGCGATGCAGCCGCATTATTGGCGCAACCTTTCCCCCGACCCGGTGACGTTCCTGATGGTGTTCCAGGCCTCCCACGACAACAGCCTGGCGCGCATCAGCCACCAGACTGGCTGATAGGCCGATCCGATCGCCGGGGCTTTTCGGATCAGATAAAGCTGTCCGTAATTTCGCGGCAGCAGCGCACGAAATCTAAAACCGTAGGCACGCTGCGCATGAGGATCGCCATATTGCCCTGGACGCTTATCTTGCGAGTTAACAGCGCTTGCATCGGTTCCAGCTCGCCTTTTAATAACCTGACGTAATTCTCATAGGGGGCTTTCAAAGTGAAAACCGGCTTCACTTGTTGGGTCCCATCCATCATGTAGGCGTCCCGACATTTCCCATGCCAGAGATCAAGGTAAAACTTCGTCTCCGCGTTCAAGGCTCCGCCTGGGTCTACTACAAAAGCCAAATCGCTCTCCCAATTGCGGGCCACCTGGGCGTATCGTTGGTCCGTGTTCAACTTATCCACCAGAACCTGAAGCCATTCAGTTGTTGGAAACGTGGCCATGATTTGAATCTCCTGAATTCTTGTTCGATGAAAAAAATTTCGCCTGAATTCTAAAACAAAGGGATTGAGGTAGTCTACTACAGTTAAGTACCCATGTCTATCCAATCAAAATAAAAGATCTGCAAAAATTTCCGGGATTTTCCCCAATCTGCCGGGATTCCTGATAATATTGGCAAAATCCAAACGAGGTTCTCCGGACCAGTGAATTTTCTAAAGTGACCTTCGCTAAACCTGCAAATCCCAGTATCCTGGATGCGAAAAATGTCTCCCTTGCACGATGGAAAGTGGTACTATTAAATATTCCTCATGGGAAAAACCCTAAGAGAAGGTTTATCCTGGTGCAAGCCCAGGGATTTGGCCAGGCTTAAACTCACCTGGAAATGGCAATTCAGGAACGACGATTTCTAACATGAGGATGAACCGCCAGAGATTTAGAAGGAGAAAAAGGAGAGAAAGTGATGAAGAAGCTTAGATTCTTGTTTGCCCTTTTTGTCACGGCGAGTCTGGCGCTGGCAGCCTGCGCCGGCGGCGCAGCAACGCAAGCGCCCGAGCCAACCCAGGCGATGCCGGAACCCACCCAGGCGCCGACCGAGGCCGCCATGGAGCAGATGCCCGACCTGGGTGGAAAAACCCTCGCCGTCGCGGTCGAAAACGCCTATCCGCCCTTTAATTCGATCGACGCCTCGACCAACGAAGGCGTCGGCTGGGATTATGATACAGTTCGTGAGATCTGCAAGCGCATCAACTGCAATCCCGAATTTAAGGAAGCCGCCTGGGATGGCATCTTCCCGGCGATGAACGCTGGCGAGTTCGACTGGCTGGCAGACGGCGTGACCATCACCGACGAGCGCAAGCAGCAGGTGGAATTCTCCATCCCGTACGTCACCGTCGGCCAGGTGCTGCTCGTGCGCGCCGACGAGACCCTGAGCGTCGACGATATGAAGGCCGATTCGAGCAAGCTGGTCAGCACCCAGATCGGCACGACCAATGAGATCGTCGCCAAACAACACTTCCCAGAGGAACGAGTCAAGTCGTTCGAGGATTTCGGCGCAGCCGTACAGGCTGTGATCTCTGGGGATGTCGACGGATGCGTGATCGATAACATCAGCGCTTCAGGCTTCATCGGCCAGAATCCCGGGAAATTAAAGATCTCAGGCCAGTTGACATCCGACGAACAGCTCGGATTCGTGTTCCCGCCCGGCAGCGAGCTGACTGCCGCAGTTAACAGCGCGCTGGAAGCCATGATGAAAGATGGCACGTTGGACGCCTTGAACAAGAAGTGGGGCCTGGTCCAGTAAGAATGCCGTTCGAACCCGTCGTTCCTGAACGCCGACCGGGATGGGGGCGCCCCCATCCCGGTTTTTCCGAAAGACTGAGCCAAGTTTTCCCGAAGGAGCCGCCATGAGCATCACCCGTGAAATGCCTCAAACGGCCGCCAGGCGTCCGAAAGAGGGCTTCAACCTCTCAGGAATCCCCTGGTGGGTGGTCATTCTGATCGCTACCGGTTTACTCGTCACCTACCTGATTTTAGCCAACCCGAATTATCACGATACCTTTATCTACCTGCAGGCCGGGATTGTCATAACCTTGCGGATCACCTTAACCGCCTTCCCCATCGCCACCGTGATCGGCCTGCTCACTGGCCTGGGGCGAACGTCCAAGCGGGCGCCATTTTATACCATCTCTACCTTGTACGTTGAGGTCGTGCGCGGCATCCCCCTGGTCGTGCTCATCTTGACTTTCGCTTTCGGGCTGGTGCCTGTCCTCGTTGAGCTGGCCCACTCCCTTGGCCGGTGGGGGTTAACCTGGGCCAGCAATCCAACCTTGATCGGGTGGTTCACCACGCTGATCGACCGCAATCTCATCCGGAATATCTCCTACGAGCTGCGCGCCATCATCGCCCTGGCGGTCGGTTATGGGGCTTACGAGGGCGAGGTTTTCCGGGCCGGCATCCAATCGATCGGCTCGGGCCAGGTGGAAGCATCCCGCTCGCTCGGGATGAATTACCTGCAAACGATGCGCTTTATTATCCTGCCCCAGGCCGTGCGCCGCATCCTGCCGCCGCTTGGGAACGATTTTATCTCCTTGCTTAAAGATTCGTCCCTGGTGACCGTGCTGGCTGTCCAAGATATCACCCAGCTCTCACGAGTGCGCCGGGCCAGCACATTCCGCGTCATGGAAACTTTCAACGTCGTCGCCTACCTGTACCTGGCGATGACCCTGCTGCTTTCAGCCGGCGTTCGAACCTTAGAGAAAAGGATGAAATACGAGGAAAAATAAAGGCCGCCCGGCGGCGGCCTGCGAATGCGCTGGGTGGGAGTTGAACCCACACGCCTTGCGGCACATGGCCCTCAACCATGCCTGTCTGCCAATTCCAGCACCAGCGCGAAAGCAGTGGTATTATAATCTGCCCTGGGTCCTTGTCAAGCTTCATACCGGCAAAGCCATAATGGTCTGCGTCCCTGTAACTTTTTTTTAGATAAGCTGGCGGGCCTGCTCTTTATACCTGAAAATCTTAGGAGAATTCTATGCGCATCGCCCTTGACGCAATGGGGAGCGATACCTTTCCAAATCCGGAAATCCAGGCTGCAATTGAATCCGCTCGTTTGTTTGGCGACAAAATCATCCTGATAGGACCCGAGGACCGGTTAATCCCTGCTCTGACCGCTCAAGGGGGCCCTGAGCAGGTGCAAGTGATCCACGCCCCGGAAACCATCACCATGGAAGACAAAGGTTTGAAGCTGGCCTTGAAAGCCAAGCGCACAGGCTCGCGCACCTCGATGGCGGTGGGCATCGACCTGGTTAAAACCGGGCAGGCGGATGCGTTCGTAACCGCCGGGAATACTGGCGGAGCCCTGGCGACGGCTTTCTACCGGCTGGGGACCATCCCGGGGGTGGAGCGCCCGGCGCTTTCGGGCATGTTCCCCGTAAAAAATGGAACCTGTGTAGTAGCGGATATCGGCGCGAACCCGGAATGTAAACCCGAGCATCTGCTGCAGTTCGCCGTGATGGGCGCAGTATATTCCGAGAAGGTTCGCGGCATTGCCCGGCCGCGGGTGGGCTTGCTTTCGAACGGCGAAGAAGCCGGGAAGGGGAACACCCTGGTCAAGGAGACATTCCCGCTCCTGCAAGCCAGTGGATTGAACTTTATTGGGAACGTCGAAGGGAAGGAGCTGTTTGGCGGCGAGGCGGATGTAGTGGTGACGGATGGGTTCACCGGCAATATCTTGCTGAAATCCAGCGAAGCAGTTGCCAGGTTGATCACCGACATGCTGCGGGCACAGTTGACCCGAAGTCTGCGCACCAAGGCAGGCGCCTTGTTGGCAAAACCGGCCTTTGCCGAGATCAAGCGCATGATGGATCCAGCCGAGATCGGCGCCGCCACACTCCTGGGGGTCAACGGATTGGTTTTTATCGGTCACGGTCGCTCCGACACCCGGGCGCTGGTCAGCGCGATCCATACCGCACGCCAGGCGGTTGAAGCGAACCTGCTCCAGGCCTTGCAATCGGCCATACAAGATCGCCTTGCGGCGTTAAAAATCCAGGAGGTAGCATGAGCCGCATCCGTGTCGTGATCACTGGATTGGGGGCCGTTACAGCTTTAGGATCCTCTGTTGAAAAATATTGGCAGGGATTGGTCGCCGGGCGCTCGGGAATTCGCCGCATCACCCAATTCGACGCCAGCGAAATGCCCTGCCAGATCGCCGGAGAAATTCCAGACTTCAATCCAGACGAATATTTCGACCGCAAAGAGGCCCGCCGCATCCCACGCTCAGGTCAAATCGCCCTGGCAGCCGCCATCCAGGCCGTGGCCGACGCCGGTTTATCCGAGGCCATGGATAACCCGGAGCGCTGCGGGGTCGTCTTTGGCACCGCCATCGGTGGGGTCGACCGGATCGACGAAGGCATCCATACCATCCGCACGCAAGGATTCAACCGGCTGAACCCCTTCGTGCTGCCAGCCAGCATCCCTAACCTGTCCGCCTTCTTAATTGCCCGCCAGTTCCAGTGCCTGGGCCCAAACGCCACGATTACCACGGCTTGCGCTACTGGCACACAAGTCATTGGAGAAGCCACCGAGCTCATCCGGCGCGGGGTCGTCGATGTCGCCATCTCCGGCGGCACCGAGGCCTTGATCAAAGACTTCGCCATCGGTGGTTTTTGTTCCATGCGCGCCCTGGCGGTGAATTTTAACGACCAGCCAGACGCGGCTTCGCGGCCGTTCGACGCCCTGCGAGAGGGCTTTATTTTCTCCGAGGGGGCTGCTTCCCTGGTATTGGAAAACCTGGAGCACGCCCTCAAGCGCGGGGCTAAAATATACGCCGAAGTCGCCGGTCATGCCTCTTCCGCCGACGCTTACCACATGGCTGCTCCCGACCCGGACGCCCACGGCCCGGCCCGGGCCATGCGCTGGGCTTTAAAGGATGCCAATCTCCCGCCCGAAAAAGTGGATTACATCAACGCTCACGGCACTTCCACCCCATTAAACGACGTGACTGAGACGCGCGCCATCAAAATGGTCTTTGGAGACCACGCTTACCGCCTGGCGATCAGCTCGACCAAATCGATGATCGGCCATGCAATGGGCGCCTCGGGCTCATTGGAGGCGATTGCCTGCGCCCTGACGATCAAAGATTGCCGCATTGCGCCTACCATTAATTATGAAAATCCGGACCCTGAATGCGACCTGGATTACACCCCAAACCGGTCGCGCCAGGCTCGCATCGACGTCACCCTTTCGAACTCATTTGGATTAGGCGGGCAGAACGCCTGCCTGGTGTTAAAACGCTTGCAGTAGCTCATTCAACCGGTGAACCGGTCATTTAAGGAGATCTTTATCCTCAATGAATATCGTCACGAACAGATCTCTTGTGAAGCGCAACTCTAGGATCGCCCAGGCCAGCATGCTGGTTGGCCTGCTGGTATTGGCCGGCGGAATGTATATTTCCTTCAGAATGCCGGAGCTCTTCAGCCTTTCCCTGGTAGCGCTGATGGTTGGGTTTGCGCTCTCGCAAATCGGCATCTACTTCAGCAACCGCTACGGTCGCCGCCCACGGCCGGATGAGCTGCTGAACCAGGCCCTCAAAGGATTGGATGGCAAATACACTTTATATCACTACCAGAAGCCTGTCTCACACCTGCTGGTAGGGCCAGCCGGCGTCTGGGTCTTAATGCCACGCTACCAGCGTGGCACGATTACCTATAAAAAAGGTCGCTGGCAACAACGCGGCGGCAACATCTACATGAAGATCTTCGCCCAGGAAGGATTGGGCCGCCCGGACCTGGAAGTCGCCGCCGAGGTGGGATCTGTCAAGCAATTCATTGCCAAACAGTTTGAAGAGGAAGAGAAGATACCCCCGGTGAACGCCGTGCTGGTTTTCACCAATCCCAAAGTTGAAGTGAGCATCTCAGAGGATGAAAATCCTCCGGCTGAGACGGTGCAGATCGTCAAACTGAAGGATTTAATCCGCAAGAAAGCCAAAGAAAAAAGCTTATCCCCTGCCAAAGTCGAGCTGATCCAGTCAGCCCTGCAGCCCTGATCCTGGCGCATACCTAACCTTTCAGGAACTCGTCCAGAGAGCCCTTGCTGATGCGGAAGGCGTTGCCGATCTTCTTCGCCTTGAGGTCGCCGGCAGTGATCGCCGCCAACACGTCTTCTTCTGAAACGCGCAAGTACGCGGCGGCCTCGGATGGCGTCATCACGTCCGGCGCCCCGCCCGATGAAGCGCCGCCGGATGGCGCCGCGCCCTGGCCAGCGCCGGCCGCGCCAGCCCCGGTCATGCCTTGCAGCGACTGGCTGAGGACATTCCCCACGCCAAGCCCGGCCCCGATGCCTGCCGTCAGGCCGGCCCCGCCGCTGGGGTTCTGGGCCGCGTCGCGCAGCGCGTCGGCCGCCTGGAGCTGCGTATAGGTCTGCATATCCAGCATGCCCATGGCGCGTAATTCCTCCGCCGACTTGCTGGAAGGCTTGAGGTTTTCGATATAGAAGGTTTTCAACGTCAGGCCCAGCGCCAGGAAGTCGTCCTGCGCTTTGGCGCGCACGCCGGAACCCAGCTCTTCGGTCAGGCCGATCAGCTCGGGCACGCTGTAGCGAGCGGCTGTCTCGCCCAGCAGGTCCTGCAGCTTGGAAAGCAGCATCGAGCGCAGGCGCCCTTCGATGTCCGTTGTACGGTAAAAGCCCTGCGCGCCGACGAGCTGGTTGACAAACTGCTGCGGATCCTTCACCTGGAAGCTGTAAGAGCCGAAACCTTGCAGAAGGGCAACGCCCAGGCCCATGTTCGGATTGCGCACGATAATCGGCTGCGGCGTGCCCCACTTCTGGTCGGCGAATTCGCGCATGGAAACGAAGAACACTTCCGCCGGGAAGGGTGTGCGCTCGTTGAACAGCGCTTTTCCGATCTTATCGATGAGCAGTGGGATGTTATAGGTGACAATCGTGTGCCTGCCGGGCAGGAACACATCCAGGGCGTTCCCATCCCGGAAAAACACTGCGGTCTGAGATTCGCGCACGATCACCTGCGAGCCGATTTTAAAATTTCCGGGCCCGACTTCCGGGAAGCGATGCACGATCTCATCGCGCATTTCATTCGGATATTCGATCACATTAAATATTCTCGGCCATTGGTTTCACTCCTGCGGGTAATAAAGAATCTTAAATCCATCCTGCTCAGGGCAGCCGCCATTAACTCTGGGCGGCCTGTCCCGGGTCCGGCGCCAGGATCGCCTCCTCACGCCGGTTGAAGGTATCGATGCACTTCTGGGCAATTGCAGTCAGGTTGCGAATTGCAGCCGGCAGGCCGTCGCTGCCGACAGAAGCCTCGATATTATCGATCGCCCGGCTGATTTCATCCACCAGGTCTAACATAGCGGCATCGTACTGGTAGAGTTTGAGCAGCTCTTCTTCATTGATTTTCACGGCATCAAACAAGCCGGAATAACCGCGCGTGGCACGCCGGACGCGATCGGCAAAAGTGCGCAGCTTCAGCGACCCCGCTTCCAAATCGTCGACGTACTGGATCTCGCCCTGGCTGATGAAATCGCGCTGCAGCCCGGCGATCCGCCCACCCTGCTCCTCAAAGCGATTGGCCAGGGTCTGGCGCAATAATTTATCCGAGTCGCGCCGGTTTTGACGCTCCATGTATCCAGAAAACCCAGGGATCTTGCTCAGGATTTTCTTGAATGGATCCATGTCAGAACTAATTTTCTCGAAAACTTGGTCGCTCATTCTATTCTCCCATTTTGATATCTATTTCGGGTTATGGCTAAACCGATTATAGCCTTAGTTTCTCCCAGGCGCAACGCTAAAGGAATGATTCTCGATAAATCGGGCCGCTATCCTTACCTCAATATCAGTATACGCAGAAAATCCCCTGAAGTTGTAAAATAAAATGTCAATGATATAATCCAAATCAAACGATATCATACTCAAATTTAAGGAGCAAACCAAATGAAACAAAATGATTTAAAAGACTTGCTGGCCCTTTTGGACGACAGCCTGCTGGTTTCAGACGGCAAGGCGGAGATCAAAGACGAAGCGCGGCTGAGGGCGAACCATCCATCGCATGGCGGAAGTCTCTGCCCTGGAGACCGGCGAGCGCCAATGGCTGGCGCGTTATCTCACCCGCCTGGCTGCCCTCCAATTCGGGGCGGTCCCGGCTTCCATCCACGATCTTTACATCGCCCGCGGCCGGGGAGAAGTCCCGCAGACTTTCACCGTGCCGGCGATCAATCTGCGGGCGCTTTCATTCGACGCCGCCCGGGCTGTTTTTCGAGCCGCAAACGCCATTGAGGCCGGGGCTTTCATCTTCGAGATCGCCCGCTCGGAAATGGGCTACACCGACCAGCGCCCTTCCGAGTACGTCACCAACGTCCTGGCTGCCGCGATCGCCGAAGGCTATAAAGGCCCGGTGTTTATCCAGGGCGATCACTTCCAGGTATCTGCGAAACGCTACGCCAGCGATCCGGAAACCGAGCTGCAGGCGGTCCGGGATTTAACTGTTGAAGCCATCGCAGCCGGGTTCTTCAATATCGATATCGACGCCTCCACGCTGGTGGATTTGAGCAAACCCACCACCGCCGAACAGCAAGCGTTAAACACCTCCCTTTCCGCCATGTACACCGCTTTTATCCGTTCGCTTGAGCCCGAAGGGGTCACCATTTCGGTGGGCGGCGAGATCGGCGAAGTGGGCGGCCAAAATTCCACCGAGACCGAGCTGCGCGCCTACATGGACGGTTACACATCTGAGCTGGCCCGCCGCGCTCCCGGGGCAGTGGGTATCAGCAAGATCAGCATCCAAACCGGGACCTCGCACGGCGGTGTGGTCCTTCCGGACGGCTCGATCAAAGAAGTCAGCGTGGACTTCAACACCCTGCTGCACTTGAGCCGGGTGGCCCGCAACGCTTACTGCCTGGGCGGCGCGGTGCAGCACGGCGCCTCCACCCTCCCGGAAGAGGCCTTTGGCAAGTTCGTAGAATCCGAAGCCTGTGAAGTGCACCTGGCGACGAATTTTCAGAACATGCTCTTCGAACGCCTGCCAGCCAGCCTGCGGGACGAGATGTACGCCTACCTGGACCAAAAGAGCGCCGCTGACCGAAAACCCGGCATGACCGACGAGCAGTTCTACTATAAAACCCGCAAAAACGCGATTGGGCCCTTCAAAGCCAAACTGTGGAATCTCTCACCCGAAAAGAAAGCCGAGATCGGCGGCGACTGGGAGGACCAGTTCAGCAAGCTGTTCCATCTCTTGGGCCTGCATGGGACCGGAAAATACGTTCGACAAACCATCCGGGCGGAGAAAGTGGGCCCGAAATTGAAGGATTACCTGGGAGAAGCGGCCGGCGAGGAAGACGTTTCAGATTTAGCCGATTAGAGGCTGGGCCAGCCGCACTCAGGACCGGAGACGATTGATCATAACAGCCTAAAAGATACGGCGCTCACTGCGGGGCGTCGTATCTTAATTTTTATCAATTATGCCCGCCGCAAGCCAGGGAGCCCGTTCGGACCGCTACCGCCTGACGCCGCGCACGTTGATTTTCCTCACCTGCGACGAACACGTGCTGCTGCTAAAAGGGTCGCCGCAGAAACGGCTGTGGGCCAACCGCTATAACGGCGTCGGCGGGCACATCGAACGCGGCGAAGATGTTCTAACCGCGGCGCGGCGCGAGCTGGCCGAAGAGACCGGGCTGCGAGATGCCAACCTGTGGTTGTGCGGCGTCATCACGGTGGACGTGGACGAGGAATCCGGGATTGGGATTTTCGTCCTGCGCGGCGATGGGGTTCCGATGGATGCTCCGCTAAGTCCTTCCCCGGAGGGCAGCCTGGAATGGGTCGCCGCCTCGTCCGTACCGGGCCTGCCCCTGGTGGAGGATCTGCCCGAGCTGCTGCCGCGCGTGCTCGAGATGCAGCCGGGCGAGCCGCCGTTCGCCGCCCATTACGCCTACGACCGGCAAGGAAAGCTGAAAATCACATTTGCAAAATAGAGAGCGTGCGATAAATGCCTGAATTCCAGCGTCGCCCTCACCCCCGGCCCCTCTCCCAGAATGGGAGAGGGGAGAAGAAAGGCAAGCGATCTTAGTAGGAACTTCAATGCCACTGATCTTCGAGACCGCAGATGAAATCTAAGCGTATCCGATCCACTACTGCCATTCAAAAACGCGCCAGAGAGCTGCGCCAATCCAGCACCCTTGCGGAAAAAGCCCTGTGGGAGCGTTTACGCAACCGCCAGTTGTCCGGCTTCAAATTCCGCCGGCAGCATCACATCGAGCGCTTCATCGTCGACTTCTATTGCGCGGCAGCGCGCCTGGTGATCGAGATCGACGGCGGAATTCACCAGGCGCAGGTCGAAGCAGACACTGTCCGCAGCGACGAACTGGACGCAACGGGGCTACCGGAAAATCCGTTTTACGAACGAACAGGTGCTCAATGATATGGAGCGAGTTTTGACCATCATTCAGTCAGCCTGTTCAGAAAGCTCCCCTCTCCCGCAGGCGGGAGAGGGGCAGGGGTGAGGGCAGATGTGCAGGATATCGATGATTCCCGAACGCTAACGATTAAATTGAAGCATGGGTACCTTCAATAACTGAGAAAAACATATACTTCGTATTACAGAAAGGAAGAATAAAGTATGACCGAGCTGGAGCGAGTGGACGTGATCAAATTAATCGCCGCGAGCGGCGAGCGGGGAACCGTGCTGCGCGGCGTCGACCTGAGCGGGCTGGATCTTTCCTCGCTTTATTTCGCCGGCGGGAACCTGGCTATCGCAAAATTGACTTCAACCAACCTGAGCCGCGCCGACCTGACCAAAGCGAACCTGAGCAGCGCCGATTTGAGCTACGCCGACTTGAGCGAAGCCAACCTGCAGGGCGCCAACTTGAGCGGGGCGACCCTGGTAGGCGTCGATTTCCGCAGCGCCAGCCTGGTGGACGCAGACCTGCGTAAAGCAGATTTGCGCGGCGCCAACCTGCGCGGCGCGACGCTGACCCGCGCCAACCTTTGGCAGGCGGACCTGCGGGATACGACCATGATCTACGCCGATATCGAAGGCGCAAAAGGCCTGCCGGTGAACATCGAGCAGTGGTTGAAAGAACAAGACCTGATCCGGAGCGCCGGACTGTTCAGCGAATCCGTCGCGGCATCAGCGGAACTTTAATGCTACTGCCACAAATATGTGACCAATGTCCTACTTGAATTCCAATTGTGAAAAGGTATAAAAATCGCATAATAACAAGCGTTGAAGTCCTGCTTCTTCTAAAAAGCGCCTGGACAACCCTGAAGGGGGAAACGCTCCAAGCGAACCACAAATGTTTGCAACAATGAACTGAATAGTCTTATGGAGGTCTTAAGATGAACAGGTTAAAGATCATTCTGGGTTTATCCGTCCTCCTGGTGATCGCCGGGATTCTGATCATAAAGTTTGTCCCGCCTGGAACTTCAACACAACCTGCGCAAGCTTTATCCCAACCTACACAAGCATTATCCCAGCCTGCTCGGGCGCTTTCCCAGGATGATCCGGATTTCACTGCTATTCAAACGACCTTGCGCACCTATGCGGAAATAGACAACGAAGCCAGATATACCCTGGACGACAGCCGGCTGAGCGAGGTGTTGGCCAATGACCCGCGCGGCGGCCTCGTGAACCCAGAATTGGTGAAATCGGTCCAATACATGTCCGGAAATCCGGATCTGAAAATTGAAGATATCGGTTTTCTGGACGTCAACCAGGTGGGCTGGGCGTTCGAACGCAAAGTGAAGCAGGTATATGATGACGCTATTGCCAGCGGCAAAGTTGTCGTTCCTACCCCGCCTCCTTACGATCCATCCGAAAACCCGGTTTCAATTGATATCCGCGGGACGGATGCAGACCCGAGAGCGCAAATCCCTCTGCCAAATCCATTAATTGTTCCCGAAATTCGTGCAATGATGGTGGCATCAGGGTTAGGGGCTGAATTACCACTTCCGGAAACCGTGAAAAGGACGCCGACAGATTTTAAAATCATATCCATCTCCGTCGAGGGTGACCTGGCTCATGCCAAGGTCAATTGGGAATATGGAATATGTGATGATGTTCTCGTCAAGAAAGATGGAAGCTGGTATCTGATCGGCCACCATATCATCGAATGGCATGTATAAATTACGTGAGTGCTCTGCTTGTATGCAACATTGAACTGAATCCCTGCACGGAGGTCATAAAATGAACAAGCTTAAGCCCATGTTAGGTTTGTTCGCCTTTCTGGTGATATCTGGCATTCTGATCATAAAGATCTTTAAACCTGTAATACCTTAACCCCATTTAACCCAGATTTTGCTGCCATTCAAACGACCTTACTAACCTTCGCGGATTTAGACAATCTGGCCTCATACACGTTCGACGACAGCCGGCTGAGCGAGGTGCTTGCCAATGATCCGCGCGGCGGCCTTGTGGATCCAGGATTACTGAAATCAGTCCAATATATGTCCGGTAATCCGGATCTCAAAATTGAAGATATTGGCTTCCTGGACGTCAACCAGGCCCATTGGGCGTTCGAACGGAAAGTGAGGCAAGTCTACAATGACGCCATTGCTAACGGCAAAGTACTGGACCCTACCCCTACCCCGTTTGCCAGCTCCGCTATTCCGAATTCTAACTACAAATCGAACAGGGATGCAGATCGGTCCGGAAATTACTTATTCCATACACCAGATGGGAGAGTCATACCTGAAATCCAGGCTATGGAAAAAGCGGCAGGATTACATGCTATGTTGCCGAATCAACCCCCTGAGAAGAGAACGCCAACGAGGTTCAAAATCATATTTGTCTCCGTTAAGGGTGACCTGGCCTACGCTAAGGTCGATTGGGATTATGGATTGTGTGATGATATCCTAGTAAAAAAGGGTGGAAGCTGGTACCTGATCAGTCATAGAATCATCCAATATCATGGCGGAGGATAGATTTCTTCCATAGCGACTGGTACATTCTCTCCTTCAATAAAATCATCGGCGTCCATCCGCGCTCGTCCGCGTCCTAATCCTATCTTTTTGCTCTGCGACTTTTTTCTCCTCCTTGCGTATATCGAATAGTGTGAGTTTCATCGAAGGAGAAAAAACCATGTCTGCAGAGAACAAGCGAATTCCCTGGATCCTGTGGCCGTTTTGGGCGCTATGGCGCCTGGTGACCCTGGTCGCCGGCCTGACAGGCCGATTGCTGGCAATCGTACTGGGGCTGGTGCTCATGATCGCCGGCTTCGTCGTCAGCCTGACGATCGTCGGTCTGGTCGTAGGCGTGCCGCTCTTCTTGATCGGCCTGCTGCTGGTGTTCCGCGGCCTGTTCTAACCCACCTGGCCTAGTCGAATAAACCTTAAACGTGGGGGCTGCGGACGGGAAGATCCCGTTCGCAGCCCCCATATATATCCTTACGTTAGGGCAGGTAATCGAGCGGATTGGGCTTGCTGCCCTGGTAAACCAGCTCGAAATGCAGGTGCGGGCCGGATGAATTGCCGGTGCTCCCCATCGCCCCGATATACCCGCCCTGGAAGACGCTCTGCCCGCAGGCCACCGCGATGTCGCTCAAATGGGCGTAGGCGGACTGCCAGCCGTTGCCATGATCGATCACGATCAGGTTGCCGTAGCCGTAATTGCTCCAGCCGGCGTAAACGATTACGCCGCCGTCCGTAGCCATGACCGGTTTGCCTAAGAAGCCGCCGATGTCAATGGCATGGTGAATGGACGAGTAACCGTAGCCCGAGATGTAATGCTCGGTCGTGGGCCAGACAAACGATTCCGTGCCGATCGCGCCTGAATAAATTTCGCCGCACGATCCCGGGCCGTAGTAGCTCGCCACAGCCGGGTTGCTGCGGCTGATCGCCGGCGGGCCCCAGTCCTTGATCTCGCGCTTGCCGCCCGGTACGATCAGCCAGGCGCCGGGTTGGATGCCGCCGTCCGGCCGGTCCGCCTGGGTCAGATCGAGGTGGTTGCCGGGATATGCCAGGATGGCTTGCGGGTCAACGCCAAAGAACGCCGCCACTTTAGCCAACTGGTCGCCGGCCTGCCACTGGTAATAGGCGCCGTCTTCCGGCAAGATGTTGAGCACTTGCCCCGGAGAAAGCAGGTGCGGGTTGTCGTTCAGGGTTTCGAAATTCCCCCACAGCAGAGTCTCGGGCTGCAAGCCGTATTTTTCGGCGATCGCAAACAGGTTATCTCCAGTCTGCACGGTATAGGTGATCACGCCTGTGCGCGGGCGGTTGGGGATGATGGTATCCAGGCTGGCGGCGCGCGGGATGCCGGCTGCCAGGCTCGAGGCCGGAGTCGCCAGGGGGGAAAGGTCGAAGTTGATGTCTTGAGGCGCAAGGCTGGAAAACTTTTCCCCGGCGCCTGATTTCTCTCCAGGAGACGACCGGGCCTGCCCCAATCCGAAGCGCTGCCAGGCCACCGCCAGCAAGCTTAAAACCGCAACCACCGCCAGGATATTTGCGGTTTTGCGCGCTGCCGGCCGGTCTAACCAGCGCTTGGTTGGTTGGGAGGTTTCGGGGGATTGAGTCTCAGAAGTTTTCTCTGTTTTTTCTTTTTCCATACGTTTTATAACCATTAAGGCGACGGCAGTGTGAAGTGCATCACCCGGCCGTTTGCCGCCACATTATCGTCCCGGTTGCAATCCGTCACCCACAGCCCCCCTTGGGGGTCGATTGCGACCGCGCCGGCCAGGTCGAAGCCATCCGCCCCCTGCCCGGGGTTGCCCCAATATTGGATGAACTGGCCATCCGTGCTGAATTCCAGGACGCGGCTGCCTTCCGGATCGGTAGCGAACAGGCGCCCCTGGCCGTCCACCGCCAGGTATGGCTTATTATCCAACGATTCGCCGTACCAGGCGGCCACATCCCAGGAATTTTCAGGGGTGTAGCTGCCATCCGCGGAAGGTTGAAAGACCTGGATGCGCTGGTTCCAGGTATCGGCTACGTACACCCGCCCTTGCGGGTCAACAGTAAGCCCGACCGGTTCGTCGAACTGTCCCAGGCCAAAGCCAGTCTCGCCAAACCGGGTGATGAAATTCCCGTCTGCGTCGAAAACGTCCACGCGCTTGTTGCCCGTGTCGGTCACGAACAAATGGCCCTGCGCATCGACGGCGACGTCCCGCGGCCCCCAAAAAGCGTCCGGGGCGTCCGTCTGGTCAAAAACGCCCCACATCTTGATGAACTGCCCGTCCGGGCTGAACTTCTGGATGCGGTGGTTCCAGGTGTCCGCTACAAAGACGGAGCCGTCCGCGCCCAGGGCGATCCCCCAGGGCTCATAGAAAGTCCCGCCTGGCGCCGGACCGCTGGCCACGTCCGCGAAGCTGCCCCAAACTTGCAGCACGCTGCCATCCGGGGCCAGGTGCTGGATGCGATGATTCTTGGTATCCGCCACGTACAGGCTGCCGTCCGCGGCCACTGCCAGGTCGCGCGGCCCGAAAAACTGGCCCGGCTGGCGCCCATTGGCCCCGAGGATCCGGTCGGCGGACAGGCTGATCTGCTTGCCGTCATAGGGGTCCTGGACAACCGTCGCGGCGGTTGGGGCCGAGCCGTAATTCCACAACTGCGAAACGACATCCTTGCGCACGTACAGGCGCATTTTTGCAGATGGCTGCCAGTTCGGCAGGCTCATATCTTTATTGGTCAACTGGCTGTACAGCTTATAATCGCGATTCAACCAGATTTGGAAAACCGCGCTGCGCATTTGTGGATCGGAGATCGCCCCCCAGATCCGGTCCCAGGTCAGGTTGAAATAATCCTGGTTCGGCCACCACAGGCGAATGTAATCGAACGCATCGTACAAATTCGCTGTGACCGGCTCGAGCTTGCCAAAGTTTTTCTCGCCCACCAGGATCGCCGGGGCGTCGCGCAGGTCGCGGGTCGGATTTGCGGCGTAATAGCGCTGGTCGCTAAAATTGCGCAGGTACCACCAGTACGGGTAAGAAGTCTCATCGTCGTAAGCGACCGGCATCGCCAGCCCGTCCGTTGTCCGTTCCGAGATTTCGGTGATCTGGGCCAGCGCTTCTTTGACCCCCGGCGCGGAATGGGCGTAAACCAGGAATTCGGTCGCGTCGTCATAGTTGATATAAGCGGCCCGGAACGCCGTCCGGGCGGTCAGCAAACCCAAAAAGGCAAAGATAAACAGCGTCACCACTCGGTTGAATTGGGCGGCCGGCCAGGGTTGGATCAGATTGTATAAGCTGACACCGCTGATGATCATCGCCAGCAGGGAAGTGACGAAGGTCGTCGTCACCCGCAGTTGCTCCAGGTCTTTGCCCGCAAACGGCCTCTGCGGCCCCAACCAGGAGCCCACGGCAGCCAGGAAGCCGACCAGGAAGACCGGCAGCAGCAAAGCCACCAGCCAGCCGCGCCGTTGCCTGAAAGCTGCCCAATCGATCGAGTCGATCAACCTGCCAAGCGACCAACCCGAAAGCAGGATCATCGGCAGGGTGATATGCACGGTCAGCCAGGGCATCTTCTCGCCGGCGTAAGAATAGGCCAGCAGGCTCGTCAGCGCCCAAAATCCGAACAGGGCGACCACGGGCGGTTTCACGATCTCTTCTTCAGCGGGTTCTTCCCCTTCCGAAGGGCTGATTTCAGATGCCAATCCTTGATCTTGATCGCTTTCCTGCGCCTCGACGAGCTCCTGCATGGCGGCAGTGGGGCCGTTATAAAACTCCGGGTCTGCGGGTTTCTCCTCGTTTCTGCGGAAAATAACCCAAACCAGGGCCAAAATACTGCCCAACGCCGGGAGATATTCATAAATCGGCACCTGGATCAGGGCGTAGTAATACAACGGCTGGTTGCCGCGGTTGACGTCTTGCTGCACCAGCCAATAGCCCAGCGCGCCCACCAGCCCTGTCACGAATCCAAACCCATTCGTGAACACGGTAGTATAAAACACGGTGAAGATGACGTAGAACAGGCCGGCGTTCAACAGCCACAAGCGCGGCTTCCAAAACAGGCCGATTCCGGCCGCGATGACCGCCAGCAGGACCACGAAGGCCCCGGTGATCAGGATGCCCTGGGAGTCGTTATAGTTGATGGGATCCACCCCAACGGCGGAGGCCGGGAACGGCGCCAGCATGGGCAGCACCAGGGTGGTCAGGACGATGATCAGGTCAAAGGAGCGCTCGTTTCTCAGCGCCGGCCAGGAGTAGCCCCGCAGCAGCAAATACAAACCTGCCAGGAAGGCGACCGCAGTGAATGCAGCCAGGCTGACCAGCAGCCCATTCGGGCCTGCGCTGCCGGGCTGTTCCAGCCCTTGCCCGGGCACCGCCGGGGCCGCCGTCTCGGTGGCGCTCAAGCTGGCCGCGCCGCGATAGAGAACCGCCGCCCCGGCGGTTATGCCCGCCAGGACCAGGGTTACGATGAGCATCATTAAAAACAAGCTGCGAAATTCGGGCCGCGCCCAGGATTTCCTGGATACCTGGTAGATAAAATACATCCCCAGGAAAATTAACGCCTGGGCCGTGTAGATAAAGGCCGTCTCCTTGGCCGTGAAGTGCAGCACGGTCGCGGCCGTCAGGAAAAACATGAAGCGCGGTTTGCCCGTCTCCAGGTACCTCAAAATCGCCCACAGGGTCACCACCCCGAAAAAGGCCACGAAGGCCTCATTGCGCACGTAGCGCCCGTAAAACAGCATATACGGGGAGATCAAGAGCAAGACTGCCGCGACCAGCGCGCCGGCCCTGCCCAGGTAACGGCGGTAGAACCACATGAAAGCAATGGCGGCGACGCTGAACAAGGCTGCCGGGACGCGGGCGGAAAAATCATTATCGCCGAACAGGAAATAAGAAAGCGCTACCAGGTGAAACTGCAGCGGTCCGTGGGTGATCGGGTCGTGGCGGTAACCCTGTCCGCGGTAGAGCAGCCAGGAGTAATACACGTGCGAGTTCTCATCATGGCTCATCACTCGCGCCTGTAGATCGTAGAACCGGCTGAGGACCCCCAGGACCAGTATGCCCACGAATACGATCGTCTCAGCATTGATCACCAGGCTGGTCCACAATGGGCGATCCAGCCAGGAAGAACGTTTCTCATACGTCAGTTGCATTGCAATTCCTTAAATAACCCGGGGGTTACTCTTCTGCCAGCACGATCAAGCGGTCATGTTTTGCAAAGCGGATCGTTTGCGATTTCGGCGGGTTAAGGCGCACCCCGTAAGCCTGCGAGGCTTCATCCGCGTAGGCGCGCAAGCGGTAGCCAAGCGCCACTTCATTTTTGCAACGGGCAGATTCCAGGACAGTATAAAAATTCACCGGTTGGTCCAGTTGAACGTAATCCCGGGCGGGCTTAAGGTAAATTTCCGAACCTTCCGGATTAAACAGGTCATCGAAGACTTCCATCAGCTTCTTATTCTCCGAAACTTGCGAAAGCATCAAACTGATCAGGCGGTCGCTGACGATGAAATCGTCGACATGAGCGACTTCCGCCAGCTCGCGGTTGCGGATATCCAGCATCTCGCTGACAATCGAAAACGGGTGGCCGCCTTTCTCGGCGATATCGCGCAGGTGCAGGAGCGTGACCAGCGTGCGCGCATCCGCCTTCTGGATATTATTATCCGGTCTTTGGATAACAGTATCCGCTAAATTGTAGCTCAAAATGATAATATGGTCGTAAGAGTTTATTGCCAGCTCGTTCAGCGTCCGCCGGTTGGTGGAATCCCCCTCCCGAAATTCGATGCTTATGTTTTCCAATCCTTCGCAGTCGCAAGCCAGGCGAGTCTCCATCTGTGGAATGTCGCTCATCACCAAAACGCCCGATCCGGGCGCCACATAGCGGTCCAGCTCTAAGATAATCCTGGCTGCACGTGGGTTCCAACCCAGGATCAGGGTACGCTCCTTTCGCTTTGGGCTTTGGCTGGCCGGCGCAAACCGCCTGTTTGTCAATGTGTGTATCGTTGAGGGAAGAGATTATCACCGTATCGTCATCCCTGGAAATCGCGATCATCTGGTCGCCGGCCTGGATGCGAGTATCCATCGGGGGGTTCAATTGAACGCCGCCAGCCCGGCTGCTCAAGCCGATCACCGCCGAATCCTCGTAACAAAAAAGGGCTTCGCCAAAGGTCTTGCCCACCAACGCCGGTTCTTCCTGGAAATAAATCTCGTCGCCGCTAAAATCCAACAGCTCATTATAGACAACCGAAAGACCGGACTGCCGGCACGTCTGGGCAATGATGCGTGAGATCAGGTCGTCCGCCAGGATCAACTGCGCCTCGCCCGCGCCGACCAGGCGGGCTGCCTCCATGTTGTGCGGGTCGCGGATGCTGGCGACGATGTGGTAGGGCTGTTCACGCCGCTTGGGATTGTTGGTGATCGCCAGGATGGTTTTGATCACCTGAGCATCGGGGTCGTTGCCATCCGGGGAAAGCACGATGATCGATCGCGCCAGGTGCGGATTGATGATCTCCAGGTCGTTCAAGTCCATCGGGCTTCCGGTTCTGCAAACGACGCGCGTGTTTTCGGTGCCAGGGATTTTGGCGTGGATCGCATCCTCCATCTCCACCTTTCCAACCGGGGCCAGAATGGCGATGCAGGCGTCCCGCCGGTTTTCGTTCGCAATCGTCAGCTCGGAAACAACCGGAAATACCTGGGAAGACCAGCCCAAAATGACCGTGTGGTCTCTTTCCACCACCAGCGAGCGGCCTTTTCGCAGCTCTTCCAGCCGGCCCTGGATGCCGTTGGCGAGAACCCCGATCAGCGTGCTGACGACGAAAATGCCGCCGACCGTAACCAGGAACATGGACCCCACAAAGCGCCAATCCCCGGCATCGCCCCCCATGGTGCCCGGGTCCAGGGTCCGCAGCAGGCTCATCCAAACAATTTGACCGTAGGTCATCTGGCGGCCCTCCGGGGCTGCCACCAGCACCAGGAAGGATATGAATAATATCAAGCCTGCCGATAGGATGAACAGGGCTGCTACCAGGGCGACGGTCCCCCGGGACATCAAGTTGTCAAAGCGATAATGCCAGCGATCCAATCGCGTGATTTTCTTCATGATTCCCTCCCAATCCACAGGGAAGATCTTTTTGCAGCGACACACAGATTCTCTTTGAGCTGGCGATCAACCTTCATACTCTCTGCTCTCACCACGGGATAATTTTACCCGATAGTGGACATTGTTCGTTAAACTTGGATGAGCCTTCTGCAAGGCAGTTATTCTTCCAATCCGTCGTCGATTACCGGCGAGTCCAGCCATGCAGGTCAGGCGCCGGATTGATCTTGACAGCCCTGCAAATCTTGCTATAATGGAAACGGTTCCAATCATAAGGCAGGGCTGATCAATGACTCGTGGAACCCTTGATATCCAAATTATCCACACCATAAAGTTGTTCTAGCTGGTTGTCACAACCTGAAGTAAAAAAATCTATATCGAATTCAACATGAATTTGCCTTAACGGCACATCATATTCATGTCTGGATTTGACAGTGGGGCGCTTTGGTCTCAAACAGGATCACCAGCCAAAATGTAGCCGACCGGGCCGGGGTTTCCCGAACCACGGTTTCGCTCGTCTTAAATAACGTCTCCGGCGCGCAAATCAGCGAGGACACCCGCCAGCGTGTTTTGCAGGCAGCCGAAGAGCTCGACTATGTCCCTTCTGCGGCAGCTCAGGCATTGGCCAGCCGCCAATCCCAGACCATTGGTTTAATCCTCATCCGCACATCCCAGCAAATTGCATCGGATGCCTTCCTCGTCCAAACATTAGATGGCTTAATTGAAAGCGTTCATAACAAAGGATTGCGCCTGCTGATCGATATCGTCGAGCCGCAGCACCAGAAGGCGACCTACTTGCACCTGGTGCGCGCCAATCGCATCGATGGAATCATCCTTTCGGGGCCACGCTTCGATGATGAGGCCCTGAACGCCTTGCATGCAACCGGCTTTCCCACTGTTCTCCTGGGCCAGATCCCTGGCTCACCCTTCCCCTTTGTCGACGTAGATAACTGCGCCGCGGCGCAGCTTGCCGTTGCGCATTTGCTTCAATTGGGGCACAAGCATATCGCCTGCATCACCAATGCGCCCCTGACGTATACCACAGCCGTGGAAAGGCTGAACGGTTACCGGCTTGCACTCGAAGCTGCAGGCATCCCATACGACCCGACTTGGGTGCGCTATGGGGATTTCGACAGCGAAAGCGGTTACCGGCAAATGCGCAGCCTCCTGGAAGACACCCCCCCTTACAGCGCGGTTTTCGTCGCCAGCGATACGCTGGCTTATGGCGCAAAGGCTGCCATCCGGGAGCGCGGCCTGCGCATCCCCCAGGATATTGCTCTCGTCGGTTTCGACGACCTGCCAACTTCAAGATTTACAGACCCGCCACTCACAACCGTCCAACTTCCGGCGGTAAGCCTTGCGCTCCAGGCGGCAGAGATGCTTTTCTGCATACTACGAGGAGAAGAGCTCGAAAGCAGGCAGGTTCTACTGGATATGCGCCTGGTTGTGCGCGAGTCATGCGGCGCAGGCCTTGCAGAATAAGTCTAAAGGCGCAAAATTTGCGCCGCAACACTTGCGCCGCAAGCATTACGCCGCAAGCCTAAACGGCGTCATGACCCACAGGGTTGAGAAATCCTCAATGAAACGAAAACCATTCATGACAATCATGGTCGAAAAAGGAGGCGCTATCGAGAAATTTACCGGATCGAATCCCAAAACAATGACCGCTCAATTCAAATCTCTTATGGAGGAAGAAGAAAATGTCTAGCAAGAAAATCTTATGGTACATCTTGAGCGCATTGGTCTTGATGTCGTTCGTCGTAACAGCCTGCGGCGGCGCTACCCCCACGCCAACCTCTGCCCCGCCGCCAACCCAACCACCCGCAGTGACCCAGCCTCCGGCGGAAACCCAACCGCCCACTGGAGGAGCGACAACCGGCGAGTTTACGGTGATGCCGGGCGGGTTCATGGAGAAGGCATTGAACGGCGAATACACGGGCACGACCGTGACGGTAGATGGGCCTTTCACCGAGCCCGACACGACCCGTTTTGCCGAGTCGATGAAAGCCTTTGAAGACGCCACCGGGATCACCGTCAAATACATCGGCGACAAGACCTTCGAGTCACGCATCGCCATCGCCGTGGACGCCGGCAACCCGCCGGACATCGCCGACTTCCCGCAGCCGGGCGCAGTGGCCAACTATGCCCGCCAGGGACACGTCGTCGACCCGACCACCTGGATCTCGACCGACTGGATGAAGCAGCAGTACAACCAGAGCTGGCTGGATATGGGCACCGTCACCGGTCCGGATGGCAACCCCATGACCGGCGGCGTCTGGCACCGCTTCAACGGCAAGAGCCTGGTGTGGTATCCCAAGGACGATTGGGACAAAGCCGGCTACACCATCCCCACCACCTGGGATGAGCTGCTGGCCCTCTCCCAACAGATCGCCGACGATGGCGACACCCCCTGGTGCATCGGCATCGAGTCCCAGTCTGCCACCGGCTGGCCCGCCACCGACTGGACCGAAGAGATGATGCTGCGCACCACCTCCCTGGAGAACTACGACAAGTGGGTCAAAGGCGAGCTCAAGTTCGACTCCCCCGAAGTCAAGAACGCCATCGAGACCTGGAGCAAGATCTGGTTCAACCCCGCCTTCGTCTTCGGCGGCACCGACGCCATCGTCTCCACCTACTTCGGGGATTCCCCTGCCCCCATGTTCGAAGAGCCGCCCAAATGCTGGATGCACCGCCAGGGCAACTTCATCACCGGCTTCTTCCCCGAAACCGCCAAGGCCGGCGTGGATTATGACTTCTTCTACTTCCCGCCTGTCGACCCGCAGTACGGCAAGCCCTTCCTCGTGGCCGGCGACATCATGACCATGTTCAACGACCGCCCCGAAGTGCGCGCCCTCATGGAGTACTTCACCACCCCACAGTCCGCTTCCGGCTGGCTCCAGAACGGCGGCGCCCTCGCCGCTCACCTGACCGCTACCCCGGATCTGTATGGCGTCGACCTCGAACGCGGCATCGCTGAGCTCGTCTCTCAGGCTACCTCCTTCCGCTTCGACGCCTCCGATTTGATGCCCGCTCAGGTCGGCTCCGGCTCCTTCTGGACCGGTATGGTCGACTACGTCTCCGGCGCCGCTGACCTCGATACCGTCCTCAAAGAAATCGACGCCTCCTGGCCGGCAGGCACCACTGGAACGGCCGGGACCGGCGGGCAGGGAACCTCCGGCTTAACTGTGATGCCGGGCGGGTTCATGGAGAAGGCATTGAACGGCGAATACACGGGCACGACCGTGACGGTAGATGGGCCTTTCACCGAGCCCGACACGACCCGTTTTGCCGAGTCGATGAAAGCCTTTGAAGACGCCACCGGGATCACCGTCAAATACATCGGCGACAAGACCTTCGAGTCACGCATCGCCATCGCCGTGGACGCCGGCAACCCGCCGGACATCGCCGACTTCCCGCAGCCGGGCGCAGTGGCCAACTATGCCCGCCAGGGACACGTCGTCGACCCGACCACCTGGATCTCGACCGACTGGATGAAGCAGCAGTACAACCAGAGCTGGCTGGATATGGGCACCGTCACCGGTCCGGATGGCAACCCCATGACCGGCGGCGTCTGGCACCGCTTCAACGGCAAGAGCCTGGTGTGGTATCCCAAGGACGATTGGGACAAAGCCGGCTACACCATCCCCACCACCTGGGATGAGCTGCTGGCCCTCTCCCAACAGATCGCCGACGATGGCGACACCCCCTGGTGCATCGGCATCGAGTCCCAGTCTGCCACCGGCTGGCCCGCCACCGACTGGACCGAAGAGATGATGCTGCGCACCACCTCCCTGGAGAACTACGACAAGTGGGTCAAAGGCGAGCTCAAGTTCGACTCCCCCGAAGTCAAGAACGCCATCGAGACCTGGAGCAAGATCTGGTTCAACCCCGCCTTCGTCTTCGGCGGCACCGACGCCATCGTCTCCACCTACTTCGGGGATTCCCCTGCCCCCATGTTCGAAGAGCCGCCCAAATGCTGGATGCACCGCCAGGGCAACTTCATCACCGGCTTCTTCCCCGAAACCGCCAAGGCCGGCGTGGATTATGACTTCTTCTACTTCCCGCCTGTCGACCCGCAGTACGGCAAGCCCTTCCTCGTGGCCGGCGACATCATGACCATGTTCAACGACCGCCCCGAAGTGCGCGCCCTCATGGAGTACTTCACCACCCCACAGTCCGCTTCCGGCTGGCTCCAGAACGGCGGCGCCCTCGCCGCTCACCTGACCGCTACCCCGGATCTGTATGGCGTCGACCTCGAACGCGGCATCGCTGAGCTCGTCTCTCAGGCTACCTCCTTCCGCTTCGACGCCTCCGATTTGATGCCCGCTCAGGTCGGCTCCGGCTCCTTCTGGACCGGTATGGTCGACTACGTCTCCGGCGCCGCTGACCTCGATACCGTCCTTAAAGAAATCGACGCCTCCTGGCCCACTCAGTAATCTGCGTTCGTTGTGAAAGGCTGCCGGCCTTGCATAGGCCGGCAGCCTTTCCGAGGAGGGTGATGCACGATGGCAAACCTTGAAGTTTCAGAAAAAACCAGCCCGGCCACCGCGTTAGCGGCCTGGCTCGGCCGGGTTTTCTTCGCAGTGGCGATCCCTTTAATCGCCTTCGCGGTGATCTACGCGGGTTTCATATTTTTGCGCGACAGCGATGCGCCCCGCTGGCTGATTGCATCGGTGGCCATTATTTGGGGCGTTGGCGGCATAGCCCTGCTGTATTGGGTTTTTAACAGCTTTGTCGAGCGCCTTTCCGATCAGTGGACGCAGCGCCTGCAGCCATTTGTTTTCGTCGGTCCCGCCCTGGCAATCTTATTATGGTATCTTGCGATCCCAGTTTTGCGCACTTTTTGGTTGAGTTTGTTCGGTCGAGATGGCCCGCCCAGAGGCGTCTCAATGATCCAGGCCCTGCAAAGCGACGCCTTTGTTGGCCTGAGTAATTACGTAACATTGTTCTCGCAAAGGGTGCTGCAAGAGGCAATGCGCAATAACCTGATGTGGATCGTTTTCGGCAGCACGCTTTCGGTCGCCTTCGGCTTGCTGGTGGCAGTCCTGGCCGACCGCAGCCGCTTCGAGCGTGTCGCCAAATCGCTGATCTTCCTGCCCATGGCAATTTCTTTCGTAGGCGCCAGCGTAATCTGGAACTTTATTTACGAGACTCGACCGGCCGGACAGGCCCAAATTGGCATTTTGAACGCGCTGATCGTGGCTTTTGGCGGCCAACCCCACCCCTGGGATAAATGGGTCGCAATACAACCCTGGAACAACCTTTTCCTGATCCTGATCGTCGTCTGGCTGCAAGCCGGATATTCCATGGTGCTCTTTTCGGCGGCCTTGAAAGGCATCCCCGAGGAGATTATGGAAGCAGCGCGAGTGGACGGCGCCACTGAAATCCAGTTGTTTTTCCGCATCATGATTCCTTACATCATGGGCACGATCATCACCGTGTGGACGACCGTCATCATCTTCACTTTGAAAATCTTCGACGTGGTGTTCGTGATGACCGGCGGCCAGTTCGGAACCCATGTGATCGCAACCCAGTTCTACTTCCAGGCTTTCACCGCTCGGGATTTAGGGCTTGGCTCGGCGATCGCCATCGTTTTGTTGATCACCGTCGTCCCGGTGATGATCTACAATTTGCGGCAGTTCAGGCAATCGGAGGCCTTCTGACATGAAAAAACAAAAATGGACTGGCTTCATATTCGTCAACGGCTTGCTGCTGCTGCTCGTGATCATTTGGAGCATCCCGACGCTTGGTTTGTTGGTTTCATCCTTCCGCTCCCGTTTTGACATCCAAACCTCCGGCTGGTGGTCGATTTTTCCTCACCGGGAATGGGAGACGGTATCCACTTTTGACCCCAAGCAGCTTGGGTTGGACCCCGACTCGGTGATGACGGTGGAAGGGGTGACGGGGACGTTTGAGCAGTTGCGCGCCGGGATTAAATCCCCCACCGGGGATACCCAGGTCACCTGGATTGGCAATAAACGCCTCGGCCAAATCGAGGTTCAAAAGCAGGTCTGGACATCGACCCGGAATTTCACCCTGGATAGTTACCGGGAAGTCCTTTCATCCAGTAGCTATACGGTCACAAACCCGGATGGAACGCAAGAGACCGTCCCCGGGCAGAATATGCAGGAAGCCTTCCTGAATAGCCTGGCCGTATCCATCCCATCCACGATCATCCCCATCTTGATCGCCGCGTTCGCAGCCTATGCTTTCGCCTGGATGAGCTTCCCCGGCCGGCGCTTTTTCTTCATCCTGATCGTAGGGCTGCTGGTCGTCCCCTTGCAAATTGCATTGGTGCCGATCCTGCGCGACTATAACACCTTAGGCTTAAACGGAACTTTTCTGGCAGTCTGGCTGGCGCATACCGGCTTTGGTTTGGCCCTAGCGACCTACTTGCTGTATAACTACATCAGCACCCTGCCGCGTGAAACCCTCGAATCGGCCTTTATTGACGGCGCCTCCCCCTTCACGGTGTTCATCCGCCTGGTCCTGCCCTTATCCGTTCCCGCCCTGGCCTCCTTCGCGATATTCCAATTCCTGTGGGTATGGAACGATTTCTTAGTGGCCCTCACTTTTCTCGGGGTCGACCCTTCGTACAAAGTCGTTACCCAACGCCTGGCCGACATCACCGGGACATTTGGAAATGATTGGCAGTTATTGACAGCCGGCGCCTTTGTAACCATGATCCTGCCGATGTTCGTCTTCTTCGCCTTGCAGCGTTACTTTGTGCGCGGCCTGCTGGCCGGCTCAGTGAAAGGGTAGAGCGCAGTTACGGATCAGTGTGAACCCGGTTCGTAATCCTAAAACAACCGGCCTCGATTGGACATTTTGGTTCCAATGGATCATGGTCACGACCGTGGGCTGGATCCTGGCTGGCGCAATCTTCAGCGGCATCGCCGTCATTGCATCCGGGTTTACGGTGGGTACTTTGCAATGGATGGTGCTGCAATATCGCATTGCCCGGGCCTGGCGCTGGATTATTGCCAGCGTAAGCGGTTGGGTTGCCGGCGCTTTGATCGCTTTTTTCATCACGCCAGCGGGTATTGATTTATTGGGCAGCCTGATGATCGGGGCAGCCACCGGCTTCGCCCAATGGCTCATCTTGCGCGAAGAGCTGCATTGGGCCGGCTGGTGGATTCCAATCAGTATTGTCGCCTGGACAACCGGCCTGGCTCTCCTGCCAGGATTGTTAAGCACCGGCGCGCTGGCCGGCGCAGTGACCGGCATTGCCCTGGTGCTGTTGATGCCTTACCCAAAGGCAGAAGGGAGAATTTCGTAGCGATGAAAGCCGCGACCATCCGGGACGTCGCCAAAAAGGCCGGGGTAGGCCTGGGGACCGTCTCGCGCGTCATTAATGAAAGCCCGCGGGTCAGCGAGCTCACTCGCAAACGCGTATTGGCAGCCATTTCGGAGCTGAACTACGTCCCCAATCCCACTGCTCGCCGGCTTTCGCTGGGAAAAACTTTAACCGTGGCTGTAATTGTGCCGTTCTTTACTCGTCCGGCGCAAATCGAACGCTTGAGAGGCATCGAAAATACCCTTGCAGAGAGCAATTACGATCTGATTATTTACAATGTAGAGACCGTCCAGCGCCGCGACATCTGTTTGCGGGAAATCCCGCGCAAAGAGCGCACCGACGGCGTCATTATTATTTCTCTTTCGCCGCGCAATGAGGATATCCCTTACCTTTCCCAGGCAGACGTGCCGATCATCCTGGTGGACGCCAACCACCCATCGCTGAACAGCCTGAACCGGGTCATTATTGACGATGTAGAAGGGGGAAGGATCGCGACCCAATACCTGCTTGACCTGGGCCACCGTCAGGTCGGGTATATCAGCGATTTCCTGGATACTCCCTTCAACTTCACCTCCAGCCGGGACCGGTATAAAGGCTACCGATTGGCTCTCGAGGCTGCCGGCATTCCATGTGTGCCCGAATACCATCTCCAGGGCGAGCACGGGGTCCATGAAGCGTATTTCCTTGCTTTAGAAATGTTGGCGCTTCCGCACCCACCCACTGCCATATTCGCCGCCAGCGATACCCAGGCAATGGGCATCCTCCAGGCGGCCCGCGAACTGGAATTCGACGTGCCGGAGGACCTGTCGGTTATCGGCTATGACGATATCGAGGTGGCTGAGTATCTCGGATTGACAACGATGCGCCAAATGCTCTACGAGACAGGACAGCGCGGCGTCGAGCTGCTCCTGGAGATCTTTCAAGAGACACAGAAAGAACCGGTCGCCGAAACCATGCCGACCGTTTTGATCGTCAGGGAGACGACCAGCCCGCCGAAATCCTTAACATAGCTGCCAGCGATAAATTCCTGCTATCGGTTCTGCTATGAAACCAACCAATCGCCAGACCACAACCAGCCTATCCCGTTTGATCCCCCGGTTGGAAACCAGATTTGCTGGTGAAGCCGAGAGACAACCCCTGGCCTGGAGCGCTTTTAAGCAGCGCCTGGAGAACCACTTCCCGCGCTTGTTCGAGCTTTATTTCCAGCTCTATGCCAACCAGTATGATTTCTTCTTCCACCTGGAGGATCTGCTGGGAATGCTGGCAGAAATGTGGTTGAGGCGGCCGCCGGACCTGCAGGATTTGGACGCATTGCGTGAGTCGGATTCGGGCTGGTACCAATCCAATCGCATGTTGGGGGGTGTGCTTTATGTAGACCTGTTTGCGGGTAACCTTCAAGGGGTACGCGCAAAAATCCCTTACTTGAAAGAGCTTGGGCTGAATTACCTGCACCTGATGCCGCTTTTCCGCGTACCGGAAGGCGAAAACGATGGAGGCTATGCGGTCAGCAGCTACCGCGAGGTTAACCCCAGACTGGGAACGATGCAGGAGCTGAGGGAATTGGCTGCCGAGCTGCGCCAGAACGGAATCAGCCTGGTCCTGGACTTCGTCTTCAACCACACTTCCAGCGAACACGAGTGGGCCCAGCGCGCCGCTGCCGGCGAGCAAGATTACCAGGACTATTATTACATCTTTCCGGATCGCAGCCTGCCGGATGAATACCAGAAAAACCTGCGCGAAATCTTTCCCGACGAGCACCCCGGGGCGTTCACCTATTTCCCTGGCATCGATAAATGGGTCTGGACCACTTTCCATTCCTACCAATGGGATTTGAATTACGCCAATCCCGTAGTTTTCAACCGGATGGCCGAAGAGATGCTTTCCCTGGCAAACAACGGCGTCGAAGTGCTGCGCCTGGATGCAGTCGCCTTTATCTGGAAACAGATGGGCACCGGCTGCGAGAACTTGCCCCAGGCGCACTGGCTGATCCAGGCATACAACGCCGCTGCCCGCATCGCTGCGCCGGCCTTGCTGTTCAAATCCGAAGCCATCGTTCACCCGGATGAAGTCATAAAATATATTCATCCGGACGAATGCCAGCTTTCTTACAACCCGCTTTTAATGGCTTTGTTGTGGGAGTCTCTCGCCACCCGCAAAGTGACCTTGCTCGCTCAGGCTCTGCAAGAACGCTTCACAATCCATCCAGACAGCGTTTGGGTTAACTACGTGCGCTGCCATGACGACATCGGCTGGACGTTCTCGGATGAGGACGCTGCTCGCCTGGGGATCGATGGCTACGGGCATCGCCAATTCCTGAACGCTTTTTATACCGGGCGTTTCGAAGGCAGCTTTGCTCGCGGCCTGCCTTTCCAGGAGAATCCGCTAACGGGTGATGCGCGCATTTCGGGGACGTGCGCTTCTCTGGCCGGATTGGAGAAAGCCATGCGTGAGGGGACGGGCATTGCCGGAAGCCTGGCTGAAAACAAGGGGGTGAGTCTCGTAGCCAGCCCTGCAGAAAGCCTCGCGGTGAGCCCTGCGGTAAACCTCGCGGTAAGCCTGGCGGTAAGCCTGGCGATCCGCAGGATCTTGCTCATCCACGCCGTAATTCTGACCATTGGTGGTATTCCCTTGATTTACCTGGGGGACGAAGTGGGAACCTTGAACGATTACAGCTACCGCCTGGATGCCTCAAAAGCTTCCGACAGCCGTTGGGTCCACCGGCCGGCCGCCGACCTCGAGAAATTCTCCCGCCGGAACGATATTTCAACCGTCGAAGGGCAGATCTATCGAGGCTTGCGCAAGCTGATCGAGCTGCGCCAGCGCTGCCCGGTTTTCAGCGGCCAGGCAATGCAGGTGATCGACGCCGGAAGCCCGCATGTCCTGGGCTATATGCGCACATCTGCAAGCCAGCGCTTCTTGATTTTTGCCAACTTCAGCGAGCAAGAACAGGGTATCCCCGCCAACCTGCTGCGGCTGTACGGAATGAGCTATGAATTCCAGGATCTGATGCTTGAAACCGAAATTCCTCCAGGCGACGTGCGGCTGGGGGCATATGAGTTCCTGGTGATCCTGCCCCATTAGACGGTTCGCTTAGAAATCGTAATTTTCGCTCACCCGGTGCTTACAGAAATGCGAATTGACGGGTGCTTACTTCTACGCTACAATCTCTCGAAGATTGATTATCTTTTCCTGGTTATACATTGCAAATAAATTGTGCTTAAACTAAAAACCGTGATTGGCCTTGGCGGCGGGGAATCATGATGTTTTGTTTTAAGTTTGAGAGCAAGAGTTGATGGTAATATTTAACAGAATTTTAATCACGCTATTAATTATGGGTCAACAAATTTAGAGTTGGTACAAAGAGGCCCGCATGTCATCCACAAACCTTAAATTTATCGAAGAGACCCCTGGACCCGTTCAGCCGATAAAAACTCCATCTCCTGCAAGACTATTAACGATCCTGGTGATCTTGATCTTCCTGGCCGAATTGGTCACCATGGCGTTCTTATATTACTTGCAACTATCCAATTATGCAGCCGAATCGTTGCTGGATGGGCTGATCATGTTGACGCTTATCCTGCCCGGTCTCTATTTTCTGCAATTGAAACCACTTTTGCAGCAAGTAGAAGAACGGTCTCGAGCGGACCAGGCCTTGCGGGCGAGTGAGACGCTGTTACGCCAGGTGCTGGAGCTCTTGCCGGTCGGCGTCTGGATCACAGACAAGAGCGGGAAGATCATCCATGGCAATCCAGCCAGTCTGGATATCTGGGGCGGGGCAAAACATGTGGGCGCGGATCAATACCGGGAATATAAAGGTTGGTGGCTAGACAGCGGAAAACGTATCCAACCAACGGAATGGGCGGTTTCCCGGGCGCTCAATACTGGGGAGATCTCATTGAACGAGGAGATCAAAATTGAATGCTTCGACGGCTCCGAGAAGGTCATCCTCAATTCTTCTGTTCCAATTTATACCCAAGGGGCGATCCAGGGCGCCATTATCGTCAACCAGGATATCACCCAGCGCTTTCAATCCGAGCGGGCGCTTTTGGTCTCTAATCAAATCATCGAAAGAATCTTTAACAATATCGACACCCTGATCGTTTACATGGACCGAGATTATAACTTTATTCGGGTTAACGAAACCTACGCCCGCCGTGGCGGACACCCGGTCGATTTTTTTAACGGTAAAAACCACTTCGACCTGTATCCTAATGAGGAAGACGAAGCGATCTTTCGACAGGTTGTGGAAACTGGCGAGCCGGTTTCTATCTTCGAGAAGCCCTTCGAATATACCGAGTTTCCCGAGCGCGGCATGACCTATTGGAATTGGAGCTTACAGCCAATAAAGGATGCAGATGGGACCGTCCAGGGGTTGATCCTCAGCCTGTTAGATGTCACCGCAAGAAAGCAGGCGCAATTGCAACTGGAGAAACAGAACGAGGAGCTGCAGGCGCTGAGTATGGCTGAACAAAAGCTGCGCGAGCTTTCCGAGAGCCTGGTCCAATCGACTTTGGCTTTGAATACCAGTCTGAATCTGGAAGATTTGCTGGAAAAGATTATGGAACAAGTCCGGCGAGCTATCCCGTTCCATTCAGCGTGTATCGCCTTGTTGGAGGAAAACACCCCGCGGATGGTCCACTATCACTGGAACGCGCGTAACATGGAGATGAAAGGCAACTTTGAAAAATCATACCCGATGGAAGCCTTCGCCCAGTTTCAAAAGATCTTTTCCACGCAGCAGCCTGTCCTGGTCGCGGACACTAACGAAGCATTGGATTGGCAGGTTGCCCCGGATATGGAAGGCGTGCAATCCTACATCGCCGCGCCGTTGATCATCTCCGGCCGGGTGATGGGGATCCTCAGCCTGGCTAGCGACCAGCCGGGCGCATATACTCAGGAAACCATCGGGCGGCTGGTCGTCTTCACTGCGCCTGCTGCGGTTGCCGTTCAGAATGCCCAGCTTTATACTGCAGAATTGCATTCTCACCAGTTGGCCGAGACCTTGAGCGCCGTGAGCCTGGCCCTTACCCAAACCCTTGACATTGAGACGGTGATAAACACGCTCCTGGAATTCGTGTGTAACTTAATACCTTGCGATAATGCGTACATCTCCATTTCGGAAAATGAATCGCGCCTGACGGTGCGCGCCGCGTACGGCGATGAGCTGGGTGCGGATCAAAACCAGGCCATCAATCCCTCCGTTGATATTTGGGAGTATCCCTATCTGAAAAAAGTATTCGATACAAGGAAGAGCCTGCAAATAGCGGATACACGCCAATATCCCGGTTGGACCTCATTCTACGATGGAAAAGGGATCCGCAACTGGTTAGGCGTTCCGATGGTAGTCGGCGATAAAGCCATCGGGCTGCTGGTCATGGGGAATTGTGAGCCGGAGATATACACGAGCAAGCACATCCGCATTGCAGAAGGGATCGTCACTCAGGCGTCCGTAGCGATTCAGAACGCATGGTTATTCGAACAGGTTCGCGCCGGCCATGAGCGGCTTCAATCCCTGTCACGCCGGCTTGTGGAAGTCCAGGAAAGCGAACGGCGCTATGTCGCCCGGGAATTGCACGACGAAGCCAGCCAGGCGCTTACGGCGCTCATTTTTGGCTTGAGCCATTTAGAACAGGAAATTTTTAAACCACAGACCCTGCGGCTGCGTATAACTGAATTGAAACAGTTGACCGAAAAAATCTTAGAGGAGCTGCATAACCTCGCCGTCGACCTGAGGCCGGCCAGCCTGGATCATCTGGGGCTGGTGGGGACGCTGGAAGAACTGATAAAAGGCACGAGCAAACGCTACAATTTAAAGATCCGGTTCAGGACGACCGGGTTTTCAGAAGAAACACGGCTGCCAGATTATGTGGAGACAACTTTGTACCGAATCATACAGGAAGCGCTGACCAATGCCGTTCGCCATGCCCGTGCGAACAACGTGGACGTAATTCTGGATGGGCGCGATGGAAGAACAGTTGTGATGGTAGAAGATGATGGAATCGGTTTCGATACGGGTACGACCCGCGAAAGCGGACACCTGGGGTTGTTGGGGATGCAGGAGCGCGCTCAAATGGTAGGTGGCACTCTGCAAGTCGAGAGCCGGACCGGGGGTGGGACGACCATTGTCTTGGAGGTGCCTGGTGCTAATTCGAATTTTGATCTCCGATGATCATGGCTTGATTCGGGCGGGGTTACGCGCTTTGCTCGAAGATGTGCCAGATTTGCAGGTGGTAGGTGAAGCGGAGGATGGGTTTGCTGCTTTGCGACTGGCTGCCGAACTGCAGCCCGACATCGTGTTGATGGATGTCAGCATGCCGGGACTAAGCGGCATCGAAGCCACCCGCCAGATAAGGGAAATTTCCCCGAAGACTCGTGTTTTAGCGATGACGGTTCATGAAGATGAAGGCATTTTGCGCGAGATGTTCCGCGCTGGGGCGTCCGGTTTTATCATCAAGCGCGCCGCAGATACGGAGCTTATTAATGCCATACGTATCGTCGAGCAAGGCTATAACTACGTGCACCCGGCGATGACCAGCGCCCTGCTCAAGGATATCGCCCCGGATAAAGCTTCTGACACAGATCATAAGGAAACACTTTCCCCGCGCGAAACGGATGTTCTCCTATTGCTCGCTCGAGGATACACCAATCGCCAAATTGCCCAGGAATTAAATCTCAGCCAGCGCACCATTGAAGGGTACCGCGCCAGCCTGGTGAGCAAGCTTGGTTTCAGCAGCCGGGTGGAATTGATGAATTATGTCGAACAAGAAGGCTTGATGAAACCGAAAAAATAGACCGGGTTGCTGAACCCAGAGGCAGTAAAAAATAAAACTCCCGGAAAACTTTTCCAAACAATTTACGGTTAGATATTCCGGCCGCGTATTTTATACGCGGCCGGATTTTTTCTATTAAGTATTTTTTACCTGAAGACTGACCGAAAATTCTACGAGCCTTCCAGTATCTTCTCCCGGATATAGAGTCAAAAAATATGTGAATTTTTGCGCTTACAAACAAACCAATAACGTAATATATTAAACAAAGTTTAAACACTTCTTAATACAAACTGCCGATCATGACGGCCGACACAGTTTTACTCCCCCCCATTCCGGAAGACACTGCCTATTCGGTTGGAATTCTGTTTGGAAAGGGAAATGTCTATAATGACCCTATTTCAGTTTGCGGAAGGACTCACCGATCAGAGCGTTCTTGAGGCGCTCCGCAATCGAATAGAGCTGAAATACGCCTTGCATTTGCCGCTGAACTATCCCAGTTTCGATCCAATGGCCATTCGCGATTTCCGAAAGCAGCTCGCCGCAGACTCCACCGGCCAGCAAACCTATCAGACCCTGATTGACCGGCTGCAAGCGTTTGGTCTCCTGCAAACGTCGCGCGATTGCAAACTATTGGCAAATCAAGTTTTAAATGCTGTCTGCTTGAGCAACAATTTCGAGATCGTTGTGGAGGCCATGTTACAGGCCTTGGAAATGCTGGCATCCACCGACGCAGAGTGGCTGCGCGGGGTGGTGAAGCCGCCTTGGGACCTAAATCGCTGGGCATCAAGCAGCGAAGCCGGCTAACCCGAAAGTAATTGGCATTCTGCGCCTGGCCGCGGGGCCCGCGGTCAGCGCAGGATGAGCAAGATTGAAAGCGCTTCATCAAGCAGGTTGTAATGCATATGTGACATTGTCCTTTATAAAGGACAATTTCTGCATTGGTTGGCATCCTGATCTGGAATTTGAGCGGAGGTGTGAAATGAGCTCGAAGAATATCAGCCGGCGCGACTTCTTACGCTTCTCGGGCGTTGGGGCAGCCCTGCTGTTCGGGAACAGCCTCAATATATTCGGAATGCGCTCTGCGCTTTTCAATTCTGCCCGCACACAAATGGGACCTTTCGAGCCGGATGCCGAAATCTCCATAACCGCGGTTGAAAAAAAGGTGCAAATCCTTCCAGGCGCGCAGACCCGGGTCTGGAGTTACGAAGGCAAGTTGCTTTCAGGCTCCGGCGTTACCGTTCAGGATGTCCCCGGCAGCTACCTTGGGCCGGTCATCCGTGTCCCAACAGGCAAAAAGCTGCGCATCTATTTCCACAATAATCTGACTGAACCGAGCGTCATTCACCCCCACGGCATTCGCGTGCCGGAAGACTGCGATGGCGCTCCCATGCAAGCAATCGGCCCGGGGCAGACGAAGGTTTACGAATTCCCGGTGATCGACCGCGCCGGACCCTATTGGTTTCACCCGCACCCTATGGATCGCACGGGCTACCAGGTGGCAATGGGGTTGGCAGGGGTCCTGTATGTATCAGACCCAGACGAGGAGCGTGCTGTCCCAGGCGCTGGCGTTGGAGCCAACGACCTGCCCATCATTCTCCAGGACCGGATTTTCACCAGCGACAACCAGATCCTTTTCCAACCGAATATGATGTTCGGCTACCTTGGGGACCGCATCCTGGTGAACGGCCAGGCGGATGCAACCTTCTCGCTCGAGCCGCGCGCATACCGCCTGCGCCTGCTCAATGGCTCCAACGCCCGCACCTACAAGCTGGCATGGAGCAATGGTATGCCTCTGCAGGTCATCGGCAGCGACGGCGGCTTGCTTCCAGAAGCAGTAACCCGCAGCTATGTCACTCTCATGCCCGGCGAGCGCCTGGATTTATGGTCCGATTTCAGCTCCCTGGCTGGCAAGCCAGTGGTCTTACAAAGCCTGGCCTTTGACGCCGCCTTTATGGGAATGGGCGCAGGGCGGGGCGGTGGGATGGGAATGGGCGGAATGGGGATGGGTTCATCCCTGCCAAATGGGGCCGCCTTTGAGGTTCTGACCATCAACGTAGGCAAAAACGCCTCAGTAAATCCCAAACTTGGACCCTTACCCGAATTTCCTGTGCGATATACCGCCAGCAATGTCCCCAATTTCACATCGCCGCGCAGATTCGTCTTGAGCATGGGACCCAGGATGGCCTGGGCGATCAATGGGCGATCCTATGAAATGACCGCGGTCGCCCCAGACGAGAAGGTCTATCAGGATGGGACGATCGCCTGGGAATGGGTCAACAATTCACCCATCGCCCACCCCATGCACATCCACAACGTCCAGTTTCAGGTAGTCCAACGTCTTTCGCCATCCTCGGCCAGCTATGCTACAGTCAGCCAGGGTCTGGTAGACAGCGGCTGGAAGGACACCGTCCTGGTTTGGCCTGGAGAGCGTGTCAAAGTCGCCATGACTTTTGGGCCTCACCGAGGCATGTACATGTATCATTGCCACATCCTGGAGCACGAGGACATGGGCATGATGCGCAATTACTCGATCTCTTAAAGGTTTGAAATCGAATCCAAATGATCAACCGTATCTCGAGATCACCCTGGAAAACCACGATCGTTGCTGCCAGCCTATTAGCAGGCGTATGCGTCATGCTCATACTCCTGGTATTGGGTCTTTTCTTCCTGAAGAAAGGCGCTTCAGAGCCAATGGAAGCTCCAGAGGCCGAGCAGGTGTTGAGCGCCCAGGCAGGGCTTCCCTTTCAGGTGTTAATCCCGGCCTACCTGCCAGGCATTTTCGACCGTAACAAATTGGAGATCCATACCGGCGAGAGTGGTCCGGGCGGCGAAGCGATGATCCAGCTCGTTTACATCACCCACAAGGGCAATATGCTGACGCTGAGCGAATGGATCCCGAACGACCAGGACCTGGACCAGACCGTCGAGAATGTCCGCCGCTGCCGCTGCATCTGCCGGTCGCCAGACCAGTGCGAGCTTTTAGGGTACGAATTGACCTCTGGGCCGGTGCACATCCGCGTCGAGCTTTCGTTGCCCAACCTGCTTTCGCAAGACCAGATGCAGTTTGTGCTCGATACTTTGGGGCCGGCTGCGAACCAACAGGTCTATTCTTCCATGAAAGACGTCCCCCTGTCATTCTCGGCGCCTCCGGCCGAGGCAGTGGCGATCAATGAGGATGGCGTTCAGGAAGTGACCCTGGTCGTGACTCCGCAAGGTTATACACCTGTCCATTTTGCCGTAAAGAAGGACGTGCCGGTGCGATTGATCTTCCGGCAGCTTGGGGAGGTGGGCTGCGGGAATGAGCTGGTTTTCGATTGGGGCTCCGGAGAGAGCGCCGACCTGCTGTTGGCTTCTCCAGGCGATAAACAGGTGCTCGAATTCACCCCAACCGTCGCCGGCGATTTCCTCTTTCACTGCCCGCACCAGATCTACCGCGGCGTGATGACAGTGGAAGAATGAAGGTAAATCGATCTCATAATTCGGTTAATTCAGAATCCAGTGGGATTCTGTTTGACGATCATTCTGTAGGATAGAAGACTTTACTTTTGGGAAAGGAGAATTGAAAATGAAGAAACTTATGGGAGCATTGTTGATCGGTTTAGCTTTGGTCATTGGCATTGTGCCGTTATTCACCGACTGTCTTTCGCACGGCCTGGCGCTGACCACCACCACGGGGATGACGGTGCCGATGAAATGCCACTGGACCGCCATCGCCGAGATCGGCGCGGCCATTCCCCTGGGGTTAATCGGCCTGCTCAATATCACCAGCAAGCGCAAAGAAAGCCACACGAACCTCAGCTTGCTGGGAGTCTCCCTGGGCGCACTGGTGATCGCCTTCCCCACGGTTTTGATCGGGGTATGCTCCAACCCTACTCACACCTGCAATTTGATTATGAAACCTACCCTGATTGCTTCAGGCACACTTGCCATCCTCGCCTGCCTGGTGATCTTCGCCAGCTCGTTGCGCATGGGCCCCGAACAGGCCAACCTGGTTCAGAAATCAGGGATGGCGGCATGAGCTTACTCCAACTGGCGCTGAAAAATATCTCTGGATATTCCTTCCGCACCGGGGTCGTAGCGCTTTGCGCGCTTTTGGTGGCTTCTTTCGCCCTCTTCACCACCTTATTGATGCGCGGCGCAGAAGCCAGCTTGCGGATGGCGATCGACCGGCTGGGTGCAGATATCGTTGTTGTGCCCGAAGGCAGCGAGGATAAGATCGAGAGCGCCTTGCTAATGGGTGTTCCGGCCAGGTTTTGGATGCCCCGAAACGCCCTGGATAAGATCGCCGCTCTCCCGGATGTCGAAACGGCCTCCCCTCAGCTCTACCTGGCGACCCTGGCCGGGGCTTCCTGCTGCTCGGTCTCCGATATGTTCATGATCGCCTACGATCCCGATTCGGACTTCACCATTCGACCCTGGTTGCAGCAGAAGCTGGGGAACAGCCTGCGACTGGGTGAAGTGGTTGGCGGCAGCTACATTTCGGCTACGGAAGGAAAACAAAACATCAAGGTCTACGGTTACCTGGTGACGCTCAAAGGAAACCTGGAGCCAACTGGCACCGGGCTGGATCAAACCATGTTCCTCACCTTCGATACAGCCCGAGATATCGCCAGCAAATCCCAATACCAGGCGCAAAGTCCCCTGGTGATCCCCCCGGACAGCATTTCAGCGGTCCTGGTCAAAGCAAAACCGGGGAGCGACCCGCGCGCCCTGGCGGTCCAAATCATGAGCAGCATCCCGGGCGTCACCCCGATCGAAAGCTCGAACCTGTTCCAGTCTTACCGCTTGCAGATGACTGGGCTGTTAAAGACCATCCTGTTCATTATGTCGATCACCTGGGTATTGTGTGTATTGCTCATCGGACTGGTCTTTTCCATGGCGGCCAACGAACGGCGCAAAGAGCTGGGAGTTTTGCGAGCGCTGGGGGCCACTCGCCGTTTCGTCTTCCAGTCCATGCTGACCGAAGCCAGCCTGCTGGGATTCTTTGGGGGCGCGACCGGCCTGGCGCTCACTGTGTTTTTGATCGTCCTGTTCCATAAAGCGCTGACGGTGTCCTTCGGCCTGCCATTCCTGCTGCCATCCGCAGGTCCCTTACTGCTTGAATTGGCGGCTGGACTTCTGCTGGCTCTTATCAGTGTAAACCTTGCGGCCCTCTTGCCTGCTTTGAGAATCAGCCGGCAGGATCCAGCTATCGCCATGAGGGAGTAGGCCAAATGATCACGCTCCAAGACGTCACCAAGATCTATCCCCTCGCTAAGGGGATTTCGGTCACCGCAGTTCGTGAGACCAGCCTGGAGATTAAATCGGGTGAGTTTGTCATTATTGTCGGGCGGTCAGGCTCTGGCAAGACCACCCTGCTAAACCTGGCGGCTGGACTCACGCACCCCACTTCCGGTAAAGTGTTGTTGAATGAGAAAAACCTTTGGGAGCTGACAGATGAACAGCAGTCCTCCTTGCGCAGCAAGACGACCGGCTTCGTCTTCCAATTCCCCAGCCTGATGCCCACACTCAACACTCTGGAAAATGTACTTCTGCCGGCAATGTTTGCCCCGAAACCATCCTCGAATGGCATTAAGGATCGCGCCGTCCAACTGCTGCAGCAGGTGGATCTGGAAGACAAGCTGAGCGCCTATCCTCGCCAGCTTTCGGCCGGTCAGCAGCAGCGTGTCGTGATCGCTCGCGCCTTGATGAACCAGCCCAAAATGCTGCTCGCCGATGAACCGACCAGCAACCTCGACGAGAAGACCGAGCTGGAGATCATGGACTTATTCCGCGATCTGCACGAGAACCTCGGTCTGACAATCGTGATGGTCACGCATACGCGCCAGCTTCTTTCTTATGGTACCCGCTCGATCGAAATGGCGAATGGGCAGATCATCATTAATTGAGTAGGTTACAAATTATTAATGGCAAATCGATGATTTCACATTTTCCTGGAGGTATAGGATGTATCGAAAAACTCTTTTTGCAACGATAATCGCCCTGGTTTTGCTGGCCTTTGCTACTGTACTGGCCTTGGCTCGCAGCCAGGGAGATGGCTTCAACCAATCCGGCATAGACATGACTACGGCCACTCCCCCAATGGAAGAGAGAACGGACCAGGCGACCGTTGCATCCCCGATGGGAAACTCGATGATGCAAGGGACTGCCCAACCTCATATAATCCCCCTTCCAGGTGAATATGAGACCTATACCAACACAGTTACAGCGGATGAAGCCTCGCTCAACCGCGGCGCTGCATTATATTCGGCCAACTGTTCTCAATGTCACGGCGCGAACGGGATGGGGGGCGGCATGGCCGCCGATCTGAACCCGCCCGCCCCAGAAATCGCTTTGACCTCACAGATGTTGACAGACGCATATCTATTCTTTCGCATCAGCGAAGGCGGGGCGGCCGCGCCGTTCAACTCAGCCATGCCTTCCTGGAAGTCCTCTTTGAGCGAAACCGATCGTTGGGACCTGGTTAATTACGTCCGCTCTCTCAGCAGCGCCTCGGGAAGCCTGGCGGGCCAGGCAGGCGGCTGCGGCATGACGGGCAGCAGCATGAGTTCTGGCTGCGTGCAGGGCAGCAGTACCCTGACGGATACGGTTGGCATGGGCGCTGGAAATATGGACGCTTCTTCGATGGACTGTCCCATGCTGGGCAAAGGTGGGATGTCTGGGATGGATATGTCCGGCATGAACATGCAAGGCTCAGGCATGCAGGGCATGAATATGTCCGGGATGGATATGTCCGGTATGAATATACAAGGACAAGGCTCGAACATGCAAGGCATGAATATGTCCGGGGGAATGTCCGGGATGGATATGTCCGGTATGAATATGCAAGGACAAAGCTCAAACATGCCCGGCACGAACACGACCGGAGACATGGCCGGGATGGACATGTCCGGGTCAAATTTGCCTGGTGTGAGCGTGTCTGCTCTGAACGGTTTAGCAGAGGTGGAAGAAGCTCCCTGGTATTCAAACCCCTGGAATCTTTTGGGGTGGGCGCTGTTAGGGTTGGTCGCCCTGGGCTTTCTGTCGGGCGTGATCGCCGCGATTCTCTGGTTATTCCGCCGCCCGAGACAAACCGCCCAGGCGATCATCGAATAATTGGGGTTTATCTCATGGTGTATCCAGGGGACTTCCTCTTTCAGGATAGTCCCCTGGTTTTTGTTCGACCGGCCTTTGCAGCGAGATCCAATGGACGTGCAGATTCTGCGTGATATACTCTGGTGATTAGTTCTACATTTGTAAGGGGATTTTTGGTTGGGGTATTGGATCGTATTCGCGGTAGATCAAAGGCATGGCTGGTCTTCCTTCGGGGACAGTTACTTTCTTATTTACCGACATCGAAGGCTCCACACGAACTCTTGCAGCAGTTAGGCGATAAATTCGCCTCCTTGTTCAGCGAGCAACAGCAGATTTTGCGCGAAGCCTTTGAGACATACAATGGGAGCGTGGTTGGCGCGCCAGGCGATTCATTCTTCGTTGCTTTCCCAAGCGCCATGAATGCCGTCAAGGCCGTGGTGCAATCCCAACGTGAGCTTGCTGCCCACGCGTGGGTGAATGATGCCAGCGTACGCGTGCGCATGGGCTTGCACACAGGCGAGGCGCAAATCAAAGCGTTGGATTACGTGGGCATCGACGTACATCGCGCCGCGCGCATTGCGGCCGCCGCGCATGGCGGCCAGGTGCTGCTATCGCAGGCAACTTCCGCTTTGGTCGAGAGCGAACTACCCGAAGGTGTGACATTGTTAGATCTCGGTGAACACCGCCTCAAAGATTTACGCCGGCCCAAGCATTTGTTCCAACTCGTCATCGCAGGTTTGCCATCTGACTTCCCTCCGCTTGAGTCGTCGGAAGTATCCCCAAACAATCTGCCAATTCAACTTACCAGTTTCATCGGGCGCTCGAAAGAGACCAGCGAGGTCAAGCAGTTGCTTTCCAACGGGCGCCTCTTGACCCTGACAGGCCCGGGCGGCAGCGGCAAGACGAGGTTGGCGCTGCAAGTTGCCGCCGAGTCAATCGACCATTTTCCGGATGGCGTGTTTTTCGTCGCTCTAGCGCCAATCACTGATCCCGGGCTCGTCGCTTCGACGATTGCCCAACCGTTAGGCGTCGCTGAGACGTCAGGGCGGTCTATTGTTGACAGCCTGAAGGACAATTTGCAAAGCAAAACTTTGCTGCTCTTGATTGACAACTTTGAACAGGTGATCTCTGCTGCGCCGCTCGTCGCCGAATTGTTGGCGGCGAGCAGTGGATTAAAGATTTTAGCCACCAGCCGTGAAGGGTTGCCCATCAGCGGCGAGCGCGAGTATCCCGTGCCGCCGCTGGCTCTGCCCAATCTCATGCAGCTACCATCGCTGGAATCCCTTTCACAATATGCCGCAGTCGAATTGTTTGTCCAGCGCGCCCAGGCGGTCAAGCCGAACTTTCGTATCACGGACGATACCGCCTCGGCGGTAGTCGAAATTTGCCATCGATTGGATGGGCTGCCGCTGGCCATCGAATTGGCGGCGGCGCGCATCAAGTTATTACAGCCGGTCGCCATGCTCGCCCGCCTGGAGCATCGTCTGCATTTTTTGACAGGCGGTGGGCGGGATTTACCGGCGCGCCAGCAGACCCTGCGCAATGCCATCGCCTGGAGCTATGACCTGCTGAACGAAAGCGAACAGAAATTGTTCCGGCGGTCATCCGTTTTCGTCGGCGGTTTTACAATCGCTGCGGTAGAGGCGGTTGCCGCGCAGGACCCAGGCCAGGTCTCCATATTGGATCAATTAGGATCGCTGTTGGATAAGAGCTTGCTGCAAGAGGTTGAGGGAACGAATGAAGAACCGCGTTTTGTAATGTTGGAACTGCTGCGCGAGTTTGGCCTGGAACAATTGGAAGCGAGCGGCGAGTTAGAAACCATTCGACGCCATCATGCAAATTTTTTCCTGGCGCTCGCCGAGCAGGCCGAAGCAAGCCCGGATAACTCGGAGCAGGTCCAATGGATGAACAGCATGGAGCAAGAGCACGACAACTTACGGGCCGCGCTCGAGTGGAGCAAGACGGCGGAAGGCGCAGGAGATAGTTGTTTGCGATTAGCTGGCATGCTTGGATTATTCTGGGAGGCTCGTGGTTATTATAGCGAGGGGCGTGAAAGGCTGTCCGCCATTCTTTTGAAAGAAATTGCACAAGGGCGTACGGCAGCACGCGCCAGGCTGCTTGCCAGGGCGGCGGAGCTTGCTTACCGGCAAAGCGATTATCCGGCGACTACAGCATTCTCCGGAGAGAGCCTGGCAATTTGCCGCGAAGTTGGAGACAGGCGATGCATCGCTTCTGCCCTTCTCAAGCTTGCCAATGCAGCAACCGAGGTGGGGGATCATGCGACCGCCTCGGGGTATTTGGAAGAGGCGCTGGCGATATGGCGCGAACTGGGGGATAAACTTGGCACCGCGCGGGCCTATATCAGTTTAGGATGGACTGCGCTGCGATCGGGAAATTATCATCTGGCTAAGGCTCGCCTGGAAGCAGCATTGGCCTTGTCACGCGAATTAGGGGATACCCGCAGAATGGGCTTCGAGCTTTCTGGCCTGGGTGAGGTCGCATTGCGCCAGGGGGATTACACCCGAGCGGCGGGATTGGTTGAGGAAAGCCTGGAGCTGCGCAGGCAGCTTGGCAACAAGTGGGGCGTCGGCGTTTCTCTGGGCATATTGGGCTGGGTCGCATTGCGCCAGGGAGATTGGGATCACGCGGTCGCTCGACTGGGCGAAAGCCTGGAAGTTCGCCGGGAAATTGGCGATAAGAGCGGCAGCGCCTGGTGCCTCGAGCGCCTGGCGCAGGTCGCCCTGGCTCAGAGCCAGGCTGAGAAAGCGGCGAGATTGTTCGGCGCAGCGTCAGCCCTGCGCGCTTCCATCGGTTCGGTCATCGATCCCGTGGATCAATCCGAGTATGAAAGCAATAGGACATCGCTGTTCGCGGAATTAGGCCAGGAACGATTTGCGGCAGCCTGGGACGAAGGGCGCACCCTGACGCTAGAGCAGGCGGTCACCTACGCGCTGGAGAGCTAGACCTGAGCTATTTCTGCTCATCGTGAGTTATGGATCAAATCGTATTTCGTGTTGGTAAGTTTGAAGATGCGTCACTGCAAAATTGGGAATCGATGCTGCGGAACACTCTGGAAGGCGTCACCTTTCTTCTTTCATCACAGTCCTTCGATGCAGAATAGAATTAGCCGGTAATTCCTGTCCGCCGCCGATCACGGTTCTTATCTGTTCCATTTTATCATTATTAATATTCCAGATGCGGGTGCGGCGCTCCGGGTGTCAGTCCGCCTTTGGCCGAGCGGAATCAATAGCCCGCAAAGGGACCTCGCGCTAGGCGTCGCGCGGTTGTAGAAGATTTATGCCTTCATTTTGCCGCGTACGCCGCTGCCGAGTTCGGATAGCCTGGACGACGTATTCCGCGTCCCGCCCGACGCCATGGATCATACTGGACGACGCAGCAAAAAGGAAGGCCAGGCCGACGAAGTACAGCCCTGGCTCGCTGGTTACCACCCCGCGTTCGTGCAGCAGCCCGTGTTCCCCGAGGATGGGCAGGTCGATCCACGAGAAGCCGGGATGGAATCCCGTGCACCAGATGACATTGGCTACGTCGAGGACGCGGCCGTCCTCCAGCACGGGCAGCCCGTCCCGCACGCCCACAACGCGGGGAACCCGTTGGATCCCGGCCGCGGCCAGATCCTTGGGCTTGGTCCGGACGAGCGGCATCCCGTGGGACAGGATTTTCAGCCGGTTCTTGCGGCCCATGGGTGTATTCAGGGTCAATACGCGGTGGAAGACGAAACGGAACAACAAGGGGATTACAAGGAATCGCGCAGCGGTCCCCTCGATGCGGAATGGAATGTGGCCGGTATCTCTTCCTGACAGCCAGACCGGGTGGCCACGCGCCACCTCAAGGGCGATCTCGGCTCCCGAGTTGCCTGCTCCCACGATCAGGGCGCTTCCATCCCGCAGTTGCGAGGAGTTCCGGTATTCGCTCGAATGCAACTGAACAATGCTGGGATCAAGCTCCCGGGCGAACGGAGGCAACCAGGGCTTCTGCCAGTTCGACATCGCCACCACCACGTTGTTGGCCTCGAACCGCAGGTCGCCTGCTGTCACCAAGAACTGGCTTCCTTGCCTCAAGAGGCAGTCTACGCTGACACCCAATCGAACCGGCAAATCGAAGCGCGCAGCGTAGGACTCCAGGTAGTCGGCCATCTCGTCCTTCGTGGGAAACGCGTGGGGCCGTGCCGGGAAGGGCAGGCCAGGGAGCCCATCGAAGCGGGCGGGGGTGAACAGGCGCAGCGAGTCCCAGCGCTTCCGCCATGAATCGCCAGTGCGCTCGTTCGCGTCGAGGATGACAAAATCCTGCCCCTGCTGTTTCAGGTAATATCCGGTAGCCAGCCCTGCCTGGCCGCCACCGATAACGATGGTGTCATGGCTAAAGGTTGCGTTTTTCATCGTATATTCTCCTCGTTAAATAGTTTGTAGGTTCAAACCGCACCCATGGCAATGGAGCGAAGCCGCGCCGCCGTGAGAACGAACCACGTCACGAATGTAACCAGAAAAGCCCTCTGAGCCAGGCCTGCTAGACCTGATTCTGTAACCATCGCTAAGGGGACAGTAATGAACTCCACCAGCATGACCAGTGACAGAATAAGCGCGAGGCGGTGGAAGGAACCCCAAATTGCATCGTACTTGAAGTGCTGTGACACCAGGATTACGCTGGAGGTCAGGCTGAGAAAAATCAGCGGACCATTGATGGCATGGATAGCGCCCGCCATGGTCTGAGCCGCCCCATCTGCATCGATCGGAAAGATCATGGCGATCAGGACTCCCACCGCCCATATTCCTAACAGAGCCAACCCTATTCGGGATCGCGCCGGCCCAGGTATACCCTGGTACAGTCCAATGACCAGGGCCCAAGAAGCCAGGCTCATACTGAAAAAGGCTGAGGTCATCAAAAACCCGAATGGCCCAACTGCATACTCACTGGTTGTCCGGCTGATCGGGTTGAGGTCGTGACGTAGGAAATGTAAAGTGGCGAGGATCACAACGAAATAAGAGATAGCGGCAAGGGCGACGGTAGTCAATTTGGAAACTGTCTTAGACCCCTGAGAGCTGAATGAATGGGTTGTGCCAAACATGGTTTATGTCTCCTTTTATTCCGGGTGTTTTCAATTATCTGCTAAGTTCGCGCTTTTCCGACCAGACCGCGTAACCCATCCAGGCAAAGCCGATGCCGAATAATACATCGCCGGCGGTCACGATCACATGCGATAGTGTGCGGTCGAACAGTGGCGCTTCCGAAATCATAAAAAACAATACGCCAATGATTAACAATAAACCTGACCAACGAGGTAACACATTTGCGCGCATCGTCGCAATACCAAACAGGATATAGCCCAGCACAAAGCCCAGAATCAGCATAAGGACTCCAGCTGTTGGCCATGCGGCGGCTTGATCAAACAGAACAGGCGTTTCTGCAGCGACTAAGGGAAGGAGGGTAGAGGCCATGAAGAATATGTTACCCACTAAGGCCGTGCCAAAGAAGGCCAGAACGAAACCGACCAGCCCAAGCCAATTTGACTTTTCCACCTGACGGACATATAGTCCCGGCAGGCTAAAAAGCATCAGAATTGCGGAAACCCAGTAAACCAGATGTGCAGGTATCCAATTAGGGCTACTGTAGGCGGCAATATCTTCGCCAACAGGATGAAGGAGTGCGCCGAAAGTGTAGAGCGCACCTGCCAAGATACTTATCAGTCCACTCCAACGGATTAGGTTTGCAGTTGACACTTCATACCTCCTCGCATTCTATAAAGTCAAAGGTAATAATAATTAGAGAAAGGATATCCAATTTAGCTCGCCAGATCATGCCCCGAGAGGGGTATCTCAACGGGCTACAGTTTGCGTCCGGGCCTGGCGCCGCCATTCGTAGCGCAGGTACCAGACCAGCATCAGCCCTGTGGTGACTAGGTAGAAGGCGTGCAGCAGCCAGATGGGTCCCATCGGCAGATGGAAAATGTAGATGGAATGAATGACGTTGCCCAGGTTGCTGAGCAAGATGTTGCTCAGGCTGTAGGATCTCAAGTCCTTCGTCCGGAACGCTTTCATCAGCATGGGCAGCGTGCTGAATGCAAAGATGGTGGTCGAGATTGCGCCGGCTAAAATGGGTAGGTTAATATTCATCGCAGCACCTCATGAATTCCTAGTTCGATTAGTAACTAAGACAATGATATAAAAAAGGGCACGCTGACGCATGCCCTGGATGGGGAATTCAGGAGGGTAATACTTTTTTTGGGTAGTTGGGGTTAGAGGGGCGGCGGCTGCTAGTCGAGTAAGTCCAATTCTCTAGCCCTGGCCACTGCCTGGGTGCGGTTACCCACGGTGAGCTTGCCGTAGATGTTGGCGCTGTGCTTCTTCACGGTCTCGGGCGAGACTACTAATTGCTCGGCGATCTCTCGGTTCGTCATACCGGCGGCGAGCAAGCGCAGAACTTCCATTTCGCGCTCTGTCAGGGGTTCAGGCAGGGCAGAGCCAGGCAGGCCCATCACCGCATCAAGACCGAAGGCCGCCAGCAGCCGATCCGTGTAGTCCGGCATGACCTTCCGAGAACGGGCTTCCTGCAGTAGCCTGCCCAAGGGGAGCCCTAGATCAGCGAAGAGGCGTATGTAGCCCTCCGGTTCGGCCAGCCGCAAAGCATGTTCGAGAGGGATGAGAGCGCCTGTTCGTTCGCCACGCTGCCAGTCAGCCAGGGCTTTAAGCGCCAGTGCCTCGATGGTGACGCGCATCTGGCCCTCTTCCTCGGCTGTCTGCAACAGGCGCTCAATAAGTGCTTGCGATATTGAGAGTGACGGCGCATCTCCTTTAACGATCAGCACCCGGGCCATCGCCAGTTGTGCCACCACACTTTCCGGTCGTCCTTCGAACGCTGGCGTGTGCAACATCTCTTCGGACCAGTTCAGTGCTGGTCTGAGCCTGTCCTGCGCCAGCCAGAGATCGAGCCGGAAACGCTCGTATTGACTGGTCCACTCCGGAAATTGGGCTTGCTCCACCAATGGGCGAACTCGCTCCAGATACCCGGCTGCCGTCTCGACCTCGCCTTCCGTCAGCTTGATACGAGCCGCGATCAAATATCCGGCGATCAGCGCCCGTACGTCTCCGCCCAGGTCGGCGTGTTGCAGCCCCCACGACACGTGCTCCCAGGATTCGGCCAATTGGTTCCACTCGTATAGAAGCTCGCCCATCCGGATGTATACCCAGCCGATGACTGGTAATTCCAGGCGGCCCCAATTCTCCCGGTCCCGGATGGCTGTGAGAGCCCTTCTCCAATAGCCGGCAGCGTTTTGCAGATGGCCCTGTCTCAGCTCGAGGTCTGCAAGAGCGCCAAAGACATGGGCTGAAAAGAGGCGGACTGAAGGGGAGTGGGTGACTTCAAGCGCGGTGAGGTAGCATTCTTTCGCTTCCTCCCAGCGCCCATTCCGGCGGTAGGCATCTCCAAGCGCACCATAAACCCCAGGTCGAAAGCCTACATCCTTGTCTGGCAAATCACGCAGCGCACGATCCGCATAAGTCTCTGCCCGCGCAAGGTCGTTTTGAGTGCACGCGATAAAGCAGCGAACGGCCAGCACCCTTGCCAATTGCCAATGTGTATCCTCGCTCTCTATGGCTACTAATCTCTGTTCAATGTCATCCACTAAGCGAACGCAAGCCTCAAACGCGCCAGTGTAAGCCAGCAGCCCTGCCCGCATCAGGTCAAGCGCGGGATAAGCAGCAGACCAGGCCGTTGGGAGCGAGTTCGATCCAACTTTCCACAACTTTTAACTCGCCCCCGTTGAGCTTTGCAAAGAAATATTTGTCGAGGATCTCAATTACCTGGTCCACATCATCACCCGCCGCAGCATGGCGGAAAGCCTGTTCCGGGAGATTATGCGCCGCATACCAGGCCGCGGCCCGGCGGTGAAGACCAGCGACCTCATCGGCGTGTCGCCGGTCAAGCTCGCTTCGCAGGAAGTCGGCGAAGAGGGGGTGAAAGCGGAACCAGACCCGTTCGTCATCCAATGCTTGCACAAACAGGTTCTGGCGTTCGAGATGCTCCAGCATTCGCTGCCCATCAGATGTGCCGGTGACGGCTTCGCATAGCGGAGCGCACAGGCGTTCCAGGTGGCTGGTTCGCACCAGGAAACCACGTACATCCGCAGGGAGTTGGTCGAGGACATCCTGGGAAAGGTAGTCGGCAATAAAACGCTGCCGGCCGCTGATATTCGCGGTGATCGGCTCTTTAGGGTTGCGGTGCCGCAGACTAAGCGCCGCTAACTGCAGCCCCGCTGCCCACCCTTCGAGCTGGTCTTGCAGACGCTGAATCTCTTCTTCAGGCAGCTCGATGTCCATCAAGCGGTTAAGAAAGTCACTCGCTTCCTCCAGGCTGAAGCGCAGATCTTCGGCGCGCAACTCAAGCAACTGGCCCCGCGCCCGGTAACGGGCCAGCGGCAGCGGCGGATCACTGCGACTGGACAAGATGAAATGCAGCTTCGATGGCAGGTGGTCGAGGAGAAAGGTAACAGCCTCTTGTATGCTGGTGTCCTCGATCAGATGATAATCGTCGAGGACAAATCCAACTTGGTCGGGCACCTCGTGGGCGGCATTGATGAAGGCTGCCAGCACTGCTTTGATGTTTGGCATCTGGGATCCGAGCAGGATGCCCAAAGGAGTCTCGACAATATTAGGCTGCACCGCTTCCCAGGCTGCCAGCAGGTAGCGCAGAAAGCTCTCAGCATCATCCTCGTCTCCGTCAATGGAAAGCCAGGCGACAGTCAAGCTGCTGGCGCGAGCCCATTCGGCGAGGAAGGTTGTTTTACCGTAGCCGGCCGGGGCTGAGATGAGAGTAAGCTTATGGTGAACAATCTGGTGATCGAGTGCGATTCGAAGACGTGGGCGCGGGACTATCCTTTGTGGCTGGACGGGAATATGTAATTTACTCTCTAATACAATCATGCCCATAATAGTAGTTAGCCATTCTTAAAGTGCACTTATTATATTCTATCTCACTCACTCAAACATACTTAAGCGCAACCCTCGTCCTCCCCACATAACCCTCTAGATGAATTTCATCAAGCCTTCCTGCGCTTGCCTTTTTCAAATATGCGCCGGGGACGGCTGGACTCCCCGCTCTTCTTCGCCTTATATCCACCCTTGCCCGGCTGACCCTTCAATGCCGCCGGATCCTTCAACGCCGCAACCTCGGCTGCGCTCAGGTGGCGCCACTCACGTGGCTTGAGGCTGCCCAACAGAAGAGTCCCGATGCGTGTCCGGATGATCTTCACCACCGGCAGGCCGATTAAAAAGCCGACCTCCCGGATCTGGCGTTTACGGCCTTCGCGCAGGACGACCCGCAGCCAGGCGCCCTTGCCCGCCGTGGATTCGACTTGCACTTGAGCCGGCGCAGTGCGGTAACCGTCTTCGAGCACGACTCCCCGCCGCCAGGCGGCCAGCTGTTCGTCATCTGGCCGGCGGGCGACCAGGACTTTATATTCTTTTTCGTGCTGGTACCTGGGATGTGTGAGGCGGTTCGTGAGCTCTCCATCGTTTGTCAGCAGGATGAGCCCTTCGCTGTCCACATCCAGCCGGCCTACCGGGTAAATCTGCCCTGGGACGGGGACCAAATCGCGCACGGTTGGCCGCGGGTCCGGCGCTTCCACCGTCGATAGAACCCCGCGCGGCTTGTTGAGAGCGATATAGATGAAAGGCTCGGGCCTGGGCAGCAATTTGCCGTCTACAGTGATTTGATCCCGGCTGGGATCCGCCTTTGCGCCTAACGCCGCTATCTGTCCATTCACTCGGACCCGGCCGGCGGCGATCAATTCTTCACAAGCGCGGCGCGAGCCGAATCCAGAACGGGAGAGGATTTTTTGTAAACGTTCTTCCATGAGTTTTTCTCTAAGAGGCATTTTAAGATCGATGAACAGTAATTTTCCCTAAGAAATGATTTAATCAATCCCTGTGCACTCGCTTTTTAGCGGCGAATTTCTATCCTTTCAGTACTTCCAGGCCGTCTTCGGAACCGGCGTCCCCTAGAACGCCGCCGTTGGCGCTGCCATTGGCGCCGGCATCCTCTCCGAGGTTTAATGGGGGCATTTCTTCCAAAGAATTCAAACCGAAATATTGAAGGAATTCGGGGGTAGTGCTGTAGAGAATCGGCCGGCCAGGGGCATCCGCCCGCCCGATTTCCTGTATCAGGCCTTTGCTCATCAGGCTTTTCAAGACGCCGTCGCTGTTTACACCCCGAATTGCATCGATTTGAGGCCGTGTGGCTGGCTGCTGGTAAGCGATGATTGCTAAAGCTTCAAGCGCGGCCCGGCTTAACCGGCTGTTCGCCTCTAAACCCAGGAAACGCTCGATGATCTGCGCTGCTTCAGGGGCCGTGGTGAGCTGCACCCGGCCGCGATGGCGCTGCAGGCGCAGGCCGCTCGCCGGGCGGCGGTCTCGGTACGAAGCTTCCAGGGCCGTAAGGCCGCGCTCGACCTCTGCGTTTGGCAAATCGAGCGCTGAAGCCAACTGAGATGGTGTTACCGCCTCGGCCGCAACAAATAACAAGGCTTCCAGTTGGGCGGCCAATTCCAGGCCGGGCTCGCTTAAAGTAGGCGTTGTCATGCTATGATAAAATTCTCCTGTGGTCAAAGGTAGTCTTAGGAGACAAGAATGATTTTTCAAAAGCGCACAAAGGCGCGATTTGTCATTGCCATTTTACTGTTAGCCAGCCTGTCTTGCAGGTTTTTTTCGCAGCCGGCGGCCATTCCAACGCCGACCCAGGCCCTCTTACCTGCGACATTCGAGCCCTTAAACCCAGCCCAGGGGCCGGCCCTGGCGACCAGCGAACCCACCCAAATAAGCGGGCAGGTGCAAGTCAGCGTTGACGAAGATCAACTCACAGCGATCCTCAAAGAACAGCTCAAAGATCAAAAGGACCCACAGTTGGAGAATCCCCAGGTCTTGCTCCGGGATGGACAGGTGCAAGTCCTTGGCAGCGTCAAACAAGGCGCATTAACCCTGCCTCTGAAAATGGTGATCGATGTATCCGCCGACAGCCAGGGAAAGCCACATTATCAGATTGCTTCCGCCGGCCTGGGTCCGCTCCCGCTCCCGCAAAGCACCCTGGACCAATTAACCGCCGAGCTCGACAAAGCGCTATCCGAGAACATGCCTGCCGAATTCCAGGACATTTTCATTGAGGATATCAGCATAGCGAACGGCGTGATGACGGTGAAAGGACACCGGCGTTAACCGATTCCGCCTGTATCGCAGGATAAAACCGCTACCAACAAATATGCTAGTCCACTTCTACAGATAACATATTATGATTGGCATTTGAAGAATATTCGTTCTATCCGAATCCGAGATGAGATTATACCACTCAAGCTTTTTCGGGCACCTAAGGGTTATCGCCCTTCTCGGGGTTTTGTTTTTCACTGGCTGCAGTTCTCCACTGGCAACCCAGGCGCTGATCAATGTTACTTTGGTCGCCGATGGTCAAAATATCGCCGTCCAGCTTCAGCCAGGCAGCACGGTTCAACAAGCCTTGGATGCTGCTGGGTTAGAACTGGGACCGCTCGACCGCACTGACCCGCCGCTTTATACAGTTCTCAGCCCAGACGCGAGCGCCCGGTTAATACGCGTCACCGAATCTTACGAGGTCGTCCAAGTCGTGATCCCATTTGAACACCAAACCTTGCGAAACGAATCGCTTCCACAGGATCAGGAAATTTATTTGCAGAAAGGGAAAAACGGCCTGGAAGAAGTAACTTACCGGCGTGTGGATGAAGATGGCGTTGAGGTTTCTGGCGACACCGTGGTTAAGCGTGTGACTCTGGAAGAACCAGTTCCGGAGATCATCATGGTCGGCATCCAGGCCCCGTTTTATCCAATCGCTATCCCAGGTAAGCTCGTGTACCTGAGGGATGGCAACGTTTGGGAAATCGAAGAAACGACCGGCAACCGCCAGGCCGTGGTGACGACCGGCGACCTGGATGGGCGGATTTTCTCCATGTCTCCGGATGGCAACTGGCTGTTATACACCCGCAATTCTGAGGTCGAGGGTCAGATCAATGGCCTGTGGGTGGTTAATCTGGCCCAGGAAGGCAGCCAGCCAATCGATTTAAACGTGCCCAATGTGGTACACTTCGCGGATTGGGTGCCCGGGGCGGATTCCAGGGTGGTCTTTTCAACGGTTGAACCGCGCGAGACTGCACCCGGTTGGCAGGCAAACAACGACCTGTATGTGCTCAACTTCAGCCCATCAGGCTGGACAACCCGCTGGAAAGATAAGCCCGTGTTGGAGCCAAACTCAGGCGGGGTGTACGGATGGTGGGGAATGACTTTTTCCTGGGCTCCGAACGGAGACCGGTTGGCTTTCGCCCGCCCAGACAGCGTGGGGATCCTGGATTTTCAGACGGGCGAGCTGACCACCGCCATGAATGTCATTCCGCTTCAAACCCGTGGCGATTGGGCCTGGGTGCCCGGCATCACCTGGGGGCCGGATGGAAATGTGATCTACTCAGTGGATCATGTCCCTCCGCAAGGCTCGGCATCGCCCGAGGAATCGCAGGATTTTGACCTGGCTGCAATCCCATTGCAGGGCGGCCCGCCAGTCCATATGGTCTCACAGTCCGGAATGTTCGCTTACCCACTCGTATCGCCGCCGCAACAAGGTGACAACGGCGAAGCCGGGTACAAGGTGGCATTTTTACAGGCGATTTTCCCCAACCAGAGCGAGACCAGCCGCTACAGGCTGGTGGTAATGGATCGAGACGGGTCAAATCGCCAGGTTCTATTCCCGGCAGAGGATCTCTCCGGCGGGTTAAAGCCACAAAGAGAATGGGGCGCCTGGTCCCCGGCCGCGCTCCCCGACAGCAATCATTATGCAATTGCCGTGATTTACCAGGGCAACCTCTGGCTGGTAGACGCGGTCAATGGACAGGCTCACCAGATCACCGGCGATGGACTGACCAGCCGGGTGGCCTGGAAATAAAAGAAAAGGTTCGCCTCGAACCTGTAAAGATAGGGAAAAGGAATTCGATATGCACATAATGATCACTGGAGCGGCAGGTTTTCTGGGTTCCCATCTCTGCGATCGCTTGCTGGCGGAGGGCCACAGCGTAGTGGGTATGGATAATTTCATCACGGGTGACCCCGCTAACCTGGCCCATCTCGCCAGCCACGAAGATTTTTCATTCATTCGCCATGATGTATCCAATTTCATATTTGTTCCGGGCAAGATCGACGCGATTTTACACTTCGCATCTCCCGCCAGCCCCAACCCGAACTCGCCATATGGTTACGTAAACCTGCCAATCCAAACGATGAAAGCCGGCGCGTTAGGCACCCACAATTCTCTAGGCGTGGCGCGCGCCCAGGAGGCGCGCTTCTTGCTGGCCTCTACCAGTGAAATCTATGGAGATCCCCTGGTTCACCCTCAAACCGAGGCTTATTGGGGCCACGTGGATCCAATCGGCGCCCGCTCGGTTTATGACGAGGCCAAGCGTTTTGCAGAGGCGCTGACGATGGCATACCACCGCTTCCACGGAATCGATACCCGTATCGTCCGCATCTTTAACACTTACGGCCCGCGCATGCATCTTGACGATGGCCGCGTGGTGCCAAACTTTCTGAAGCAGGCGCTGTGCGGTGAGCCGCTTACCGTGTACGGTGACGGTTCCCAAACCCGCAGTTTTTGCTTTGTGGATGACCTGGTAGATGGCATCTACCGTTTGCTGGTTTCTGACCAGCACGAGCCTGTCAATATCGGCAATCCGGTCGAGACGACCATCCTTGAATTCGCCAATACCATCAACTATTTGACAGGCAACCAGGCCGGCATCGTTTTCAAATCCAGCCTGCGTGGCGAAGGCGATCCGCAGCGCCGCCGGCCGGATATCTCGCGGGCTGTCGAAAGCCTGGGCTGGCAGCCCAAGGTTACGCTCGAAGAAGGCCTCTTACGCACCATCCCCTACTTCAAGGAGAAACTGGGTCTTTTATGACAATGATCTTATCCAATCCGCGTGAGCGCACCCGATTCTTACGCTTTGCTGCCGTTGGCTTGTTCGGCGCAGTTGTAGATTTTGGCACTTATTCCATCCTGAACGATCTCGTCGGCGTGCCGGCGGTGCCGGCAAGTGTTTGCTCTTTCATTGCAGCAGTGATCAGTAATTTCCTCTGGAACCGTTATTGGACCTACCCGGATTCGCGTTCGAAGCCAATTCAACGCCAGATCACCGAATTTACCGTCGTCAGCGGGATCGGTCTGGCGATCCGCACACCCATATTTGCCCTGCTTGTGAAACCGACCAGCAACCTTTTCGCCTCCCTGCCGCCCCTGCCTTTTATGGCCCAGGATTTTCTGGGGGATAAAGTTGCCCTGGGGATTGCCGTAATTGTCGTCATGTTTTGGAATTTCTTCGTTAACCGCTACTGGACTTACGGGGACGTGGAATAGCTCGTAGAAGCAGGGGCTGGGGTTGGTTCGCTTAACCTGCGCTTTTCACTGCAGAGGCAGGTATAATCAGGACAAAGATGGACCCTGATCCTCATCTAATCCCGATATATACCACCCGTGGAGATGCGGAGGCCTTCCTGGCTTATCCGTACATCTTCAATCGCCTGGGCGAGTGGATTGGATGGGTAACGCCTGGACGCCAGGTCTATTCGGTGCATGGGCATTATGTCGGTTGGTTGAGCGACGATCCACGCATTCTGCGCAAGCGCTCGTCTGGCTATCTGAAGGCTCGCCTGACGCCACCAACAGCGCCCAGTGGGAAAATACGGCCACCCGCCCATGTTGCCCTACCGCCCTTAATGCCCGAAATGGCCATCGGCACATTCGATGTGCTAGATGAATCCCCAGAATTGATGCCCGCCGTGGATTTTGGGGATCTTCGCGACGATATGGATTGAATTTATGGATGCTGTTCCTCCCGGAAAACCGGTCAGCGCCTCGCGGACGACGATCTCGCAACTGATGCAGCCAGAACACGCCAACAACCTGGGGAACGTTCACGGCGGGTGGATCATGAAGCTTGTGGATGAAGCTGGCGCCCTGGCCTGCATGCGCCATGCCCAACAGCGGGTCGTCACGGTCGCGGTTGACCAGATGACCTTCCGCCAACCGATCCGTACGACGGACCTGGTCACCCTGACGGCTGAGGTAAGCTATGTGGGCCGCACCTCGATGGAGGCGGAAGTCCTGGTGGTCGCTGAAAACCCAATAACCGGGGAAAAAACCCACACAAACACCGCTTACCTGGTCTACGTTGCCCTGGATGAAACCGGGCGTCCCATACCTGTGCCGCCTTTGATCGCCGAGAACGACGCCCAGCAGCAGCGTATGAAAGAAGGGGAAGCCCGCCAGGCTTACCGGCTTTCGCAAAGCTGGCGGAATAAGGGAACCGACGAGCCAATACAATCGCTTGCTGAAAGCAAGTGAAGAAACCCATGGATAAAAATATTCTCCCAGCCGAAATCGAAACCCCAAGCTCTTCCGGCTCGCCTTCCGGGGTTCGTTCACTGCGCGAATTGGTCGAGCGGGTTTCCGGGAAAGGCTTTAAATTCCCACAGGCCGAAGCCGACTCGGGCGTCGCCGAGATCCTGCCCTTTCCTTTCCTGGCAATGGTCGGGCAGCAAGAGATGAAGCTCTCCCTGCTTCTGGCGCTTGTGAATTCAGCGGTTGGCGGTGTGCTGCTGATCGGGCCGCGCGGCACGGGGAAAACCACCGCCGTACGCAGCCTGGTGGACTTGCTGCCCCAGGTGCCGCGCAGCCTGTGTTATTACGGATGTATGCCGGAAGACATCGAAGCAGGGGGGATCGACGCGGTATGCCCGGATTGCGCTCATAAATATGCGCTGGGGGAACCCCTGGCGAAATTAGACCGGGTGCGTCTGGTAGAGCTGCCCCTGAACGCCCGCCTGGAAGACGTCGTCGGAGGATTGGACGAACGCGCTTCAGTTCACAACCGTTTGCAAATTCGCCGCGGCTTGCTTTCCCAGGCAGACAAAAATATCCTTTACGTGGATGAAGTCAACCTGCTCAAGGATGAGATCGTGGATGCGATCCTGGACGCGGCTGCACAGGGCAGTTACACGGTGCGGCGCGGGCCTGTTTCCGCCACTTACCGCTCGCGGTTCGTGCTCATCGGTTCGATGAACCCTGAAGAGGGTCGCCTGCGCTCGCAGATCCTGGACCGTTTCGGACTGCGTGTTGTGGTCCATGGGCTGGACGATCCCGACGAACGACTGGAAGCATACCGGCGCGTCCAGGCCTACCAGACCAATCCCCGCCTTACAGTGGCAAATTATGCGGCTGAGACCCATATTGTCCAGGACGAGATCCAATCCGCCCGGGATGAACTCAATAATGTAACCTTGCCGCCCGAAACCGCTCGGCTGGGGTTATCCCTGGTGAAAAACCTGAAGATCAACTCCCTGAGGGCGGAAATCACCCTCTTTGAAGCCGGGCGCGCGTACGCGGCCGCGGACGGGCGAATTGAAATGACCCAGGATGATCTGGTTGTCGTCGCTCCGATGGCTTTGCGCTACCGCCGGTCCGACTTTATGGACCAATATTTTGTCGCCCAGCAGGTAGAAGAACAGAAGATCCGGACGGTGATTGAAGATGGCCTGTCTGCTTCGGCTGCGCCTCTTTCAAAAGACTCCCAAACCTCTGAAACCAACCCGCCATCAGGAGGATAAATTCCATGACCGCCGACAATACTGAAATGGCGCCCGACGTTTTCTCGGCGCCCCATACCGTGGAAGACTTCGTTCGCAATGGATGGACTCTGCATGTAAAAGGCGACTACAAGGCCGCGGAAGCCGACTTTCGCAAAGCCTTATCGAAGAACCCTCGCTCCGTAGAGGCGACCTATGGCCTGGGGATGTCTCTCAAGCTTCAGGGCCGTGCTGAAGAAGCCGTCCAGGCTTTCAAAAAAACCCAGGAAATGATCGAGGCTGGGGAGCTGAAATCCGACCCGCCTCGCGCCACCATCTTGAAAAGCCTGTCTGAATCACATGTCCTGTTAATCCAGTCCGGCCTTGACTTGGAAGGGAAAGCCAAATCATGACCACCCACCGAGAGCGCCTGGAGACCTGCTTGAGCCAGGACAAGCCGGACCGTACGCCAGTAGCCCTGTGGCGCCACTTCCCGGTTGACGACCAGTCCCCGGAAACCCTGGCGGCAGCCGCGCTGGCTTTTCAACGCTCCTTTGACTTCGACCTGGTCAAAGTCACGCCGGCCTCCTCCTTTTGCCTCAAAGATTGGGGAACGCTGGATGAATGGCGCGGCGCTACGGAAGGCACTCGCGAATACACCCGCCATGTCATCCAACAACCTGAAGATTGGGAGCGGCTGTCCGTGCTGGACCCGAATGCAGGCTTCCTCGCCCGGCAGCTAGAATGCTTGCAGTTGTTGGTTAAAGAACTCGGACCGCATACTCCCGTGATCCAAACGATTTTCAACCCACTTTCCCAGGCAAAAAACCTTGTGGGCCAGGAAAACCTGTTGGTGCACATGCGCCGTTTCCCCCAGGCGCTCCACGCCGGGCTGCAAACGATCGTCGAAACCATGATCCGCTTCATTGAAGCCGCAGAAAAGACCGGCATCGCCGGCATTTTTTACGCCGTCCAGCACGCTCAATACGGGCTGCTGACCCAAGAAGAATACACCGACTTTGGCGTCGCTTACGACCTGCAGGTGCTCGAGCCCGCTCAAGACCTGTGGTTGAATATGCTCCATCTGCACGGGGTAGAAGTGATGTTCGACCTCATCTCCGATTATCCCGTACAGATTATCAACTGGCACGATCGTGAAACTTTTCCATCGCTTGGCGAGGGGCTGCAGCGATTTTCAGGCGTGGTTTGCGGCGGGATTCAACGCGAACGTTCTATGGTCTTTGGTACAGCCGATCAAGTGGCAGCCGAAGCGCGCCAGGCGATCCAGGCTACCGGGGGCAAGCGGTTTATCCTGGGCACTGGGTGTGTCGTACCGGTGATTGCTCCGTATGGCAATATTATGGCTGCCCGTAAGAGCGTGGAGTTATGATCTGTGGCCAAGTCCCCGGACGGATTCTCTCCGGCGGCGATACCGACGGAGTACAAAGGCCCCTTCGATGAGGGGATTGCGCGTCATCTCCGGGAAAGCTCGCGGCCGGAAACTGCGCGGCGTGCCTGGAGATACTACCCGCCCGATCACCGATCGGACCAAGGAATCGTTGTTTAACATCCTGGGAGCGGACGTACAAGGTGCCGCATGGCTGGATCTTTTCGCCGGTACGGGCGCCGTGGGTATCGAAGCCCTCAGCCGCGGCTCAAGCTTCGTTCGCTTTGTCGATATCCACCGCCAGGCGATCGATACCATCCGCGCAAACCTGGCAACCACGGGCCTGGGCGCAGGCAGTGAAGTGCTTCAACAAGATGCATTTGCCCTGCTGGAACATCCGGCGGACCGCCAATTCGATTATATCTACATCGCCCCGCCCCAATACCAGGAATGGTGGAAGCGCGCCCTTTCCGGTGTGGACCAGCACCCGGGCTGGCTCTCGGAAGACGCCTGGGTCATCGCACAAATCCACCCGTTGGAATACGAAGAAATGGCGCTGAACAACCTGGTCGAGTTCGACCAGCGCAAATATGGCAGCACGCTGCTGGTATTCTACGAACACGTACCGTAAAGTGGTAGGCGCTTTTGGCGCATCAAGTGTAAGGATGAATAGAGACACATCATTAAGGAATAAGGAATTATCACTTGCCTACGATTAACCCTCTCGAAATCTTGCTGTCTGCCTTTCCAGGCATCCCCAGGGGGGAAGCCGAGGAGTTGATTGCAGTCGGGAGAGTCCACTCTTACCCGCCGGACACCATCCTTTGCCACGAGAACGCAATCGCCTCGACTTTCTATATTATCTTACAAGGAAAAGTCCAGGTCAGTAAGATCATCAACCGCGACCAGATCCGGGTGCTGAAAAGCTTGAATCCGGGCGACTTTTTTGGCGAGATGGCGCTGATCCACAACGCGCCGCGAGCGGCTACGGTCACAACTACACTGGCCACCACTGTGCTGGAAATCCAGAAGGCTTCCTTCGACCGGCTGATACGCCACAGCGCCAGCCTGGCGATGGCAATGGCGCGTGAAGTCAGCCGGCGGTTAAGTGAAAACGACGCTATGGCGATCGAGGACTTGAGGCTGAAAGCCAGCGAGCTGGCCCTGGCTTACCAGCGGCTGGCAGAACAGGATATCGCTCGCCAGGAGTTTTTGTCGACTGTCACGCGCGGGTTACGCGCCCCGCTGACAGCAGCCAACGGCTACCTGCAAGCAACCTTGAGCGGCCAATTAAATGAAGAGGCCAGAAATGCTGCGCTGCAAAATGTAGCCGATAACTTGCAGCAAATCATCGTACTGGTGAACGATATTCTCTTTCTACAAGAGATGGACCTGATCGAGCCGCAGTTTTCCCCCACCGATTTAACTTCGATATTACTGAATGTCAGCGAATCTTACCGGGCGCAAGCCGAAAAGAAACAGGTTCACTTGCAGGTGAAAATTGCCCCTAACCTGCCGTCGGTATCCGCTGAGGCCAGGTCGCTCGAGCGCGCCTTCAAGGCGATTCTGGATAACGCCATTAAATTTAGCCCACAGGGCGGGGAAGTTCGCTTGAGCGCAATCCCCAGCGGCCCGGATGTCCTAATCGAGATCCAGGATCAGGGTCCTGGGATAGAGCCTGAGGCTGTACCCCGCATTTTCGAGCGCTTTTTCCACCAGGGCGGCGTTGCCGAGGACATTTTTGACGGAGTGGGATTGGGACTTTCCATCGCCCAGCAGGTGGTAAAACTCCACGGCGGCGAGGTGAGCGTCGAAAGCGCACCTGGAAAGGGGAGTATATTCAAGGTGAGCTTACGATCTTTGCAATAGGGCGTTTCTGCAATACTTCCTGGTAAAGTTTAAGGATACGATCGGCGATCTTTTCCCAGGCATATTCTTTAGCGAAAATCGTTGCCCGGGCGCCCATTCTCCGCCGCAGGTCCGGCTGGTGGATCAGCTCTGTGAGACGCTCCGCGAGTGCATCCGGCTCATCCGCAGGGACCGTAAATCCAGTCTCGCCATCCTGGACCAGAAACGCCAGCCCGCCCACCTCAGAGGCCACTACCGGCGTTCCGCAAGCCATAGCTTCCAGGGCGACCATTCCAAAGGATTCGTAAAACGAAGGGACCACAACCGCTTCGGCGGCTGAATAGAAATACGGAAGCGAATCCTGGCTGCGTCGGCCCAGGAAGGTGACCAGGCCGTCCAAGTCGAACCGCCGGATCATATCCTGCAGGCGCGTCATTTCGGCGCTCAACGCTTCCGGGCTTAATTCTGGCTCCCCACCGATAACCGCCAGGCACAAGTGCCGTTCGGAAAACACACCTTTGGCGCGCATACTCACGACTGCCTGGATCAATGTGTCGATCCCTTTCAATGGCTCAATCCGCCCGACGTATAACAACAAGCCGGCATCCTTGGGGATGCCGACAAATTCTTTTGCCTCGTCCACCGGGATCGGATAAAAGTGGCTCAAATCCACACCCGGGGGGATAATCACCACCTTGCGGGTATCGGCCTGGTAGAGCCATTGCAGTTGCGCCAGCTCTGCCGGTGTTGCTGCAACAATTCGATCCGCCATTTGTAAAACCTGGCGCTCGCCGCGCAATCGATAATCTCCCTCAGCTTCACCTGGCATACGGGCTACCCGTTGTTTCATCAACCCCAGGGTATGGAACATATGAATTACCGGCGCATTCCAGACGCTTTTCAGCTCCTGGGCGGCAATTCCCGACATCCAATAATGGCTGTGGATGAGATCATAATCCAAGCCTTTACTCTGCGAGAATTCGAGAATACCGCTTACAAACTCGGGCAGATAGCTTACCAAATCTTGTTTCGGGAGGGGAATTTCCGGTCCTGCCGGAACGTGCACAACCCGGTTTCCGTATCCCAGGTCATGCAGTACATGCGGGACATGCTCATCCTGCGAACGGGTGAACACATCCACATGCACGCCTAAGACTCCTAACTGGCGGGTAAGCTCGCGTACATACACGTTCATCCCCCCGGTGTCTTTCCCACCCAGGGTAGCCAAAGGGCAGGTGTGGTAAGACAACATAGCAATTCGCAAGATTAACCTCCAACTCGAAGACGCCTGCTTAAGAAACCGGTTCCGTTGTAATTTTCACGAACCTGACCTGTCATTTTGACGCTTTTGCTGCTATAATCACCCACCGACGATTTGGGTCGAGCGAACCACACGCGGATGATCAAGCGTTTTTCGCACACCAGGTTCCACAATATGCGCCACCGTAGCTCAGCCGGCAGAGCAGCCGCTTCGTAAGCGGCGGGTCAAGGGTTCGATTCCCTTCGGTGGCTTTTCCCCTTTCTGATAAATATCTATTCCTCCGCCACTGGCCTGCGGCCAGGGGCAAAGCGCCCAACCCTTTTTTCCAGGCTTCCAGTATAATTCCTATATGCCTCAACGCGCAACCCCTCTGGTGATTGGGATCGCTGGCGGATCAGGGTCTGGAAAGACCACGCTTGCCCGGCTTATCCTGGAGCGCGTTGGCGAAGATCGCATCGCTTACCTGCCTCACGATGCTTACTATAAAGATCTAAGCGACCTGCCTCCGAACCAACGCACCATGATCAATTTCGACCATCCCAACTCCCTGGATTCTGACCTGTTGGTCCAGCACATCCACCAACTGAAGAATTTTTTGCCGGTCGACCTGCCGGTTTATGATTTCAAGACCCATTCGCGCACGAGCAAATTTCAGCGCATCGAACCGAAATCGGTAGTAATGGTGGAGGGCATATTGATCTTTGCCGAGCCTGTGTTGCGTAAGCTGTGCGACGTCAAGGTGTATGTGGATACGGACGCCGATATCCGCTTCATCCGCCGGCTGGAGCGTGATATCAATGAGCGTGGAAGGACAACCGCATCGGTGATCCGCCAATATCTGGCGACCGTCAGGCCAATGCACATGGAATTTGTTGAGCCTTCTAAGCGTTATGCGGATGTGATAATCCCCGAAGGAGGGCTGAATACCGTGGCCATGGACATGGTCGTCGCCCGGCTCGAATCCCTGCTAAATGCTGAGAAACCAACCCCGGAGCGGACTGCGGAAAGTTTATAGCGCTCCACTTCACTGCAACGCGCTTCAGGCAGGATACGCCAACTCGACAGACCTATTTTGATGAATCTCTTTTCATCATATTGCGTGGTGCGCCACAAGCGCCCGACACTTATCAAGCTAACAAACGGAAGGAATTCGAATGTCTTCTCAACCCAAACAATGGCCGCAGCCGCCGGCCAACACGATCGACCCAACCAAAAACTATCAAGCGATTTTCCACACAGGCAAGGGCGATATTACCGTTCAATTGTTCGCCGATAAAGTCCCGATCACGGTGAATAATTTCGTTTTTTTAGCCCAACAAGGGTTTTACGATGACACCATTTTTCACCGGGTCATCGCCAATTTCATGGTCCAAGGGGGCGATCCTACCGGAACCGGTCGTGGAGGACCAGGCTATCGCTTCAAGGATGAGTTCAGTCAAGAATTGCGTCACGATAAACCCGGGGTCCTGTCGATGGCGAACGCCGGAGCCAATACCAATGGTTCGCAGTTCTTCATCACCCATGTACCCACTCCCTGGTTGGATAATCAACACTCTGTCTTCGGAAATGTGATCCGCGGGATGGACGTTTTGCTTTCGATACCGCCCCGTGATCCTCAGAACCTGAAAGCGCCTGCAGTTCAGCTTAAATCAGTCGAGATCCTGGTTTCCTGATCTCGCCGTAGGATCCATCCTACGAGCCTCCGGCTGGGAATTGGGATCTGTCTTCTCTTTACGGATACCGGTTCCCGTTCACCCTTTCACAATCTAAAACTCTGCGAGGTATTTCGCAATTGGCAGCGAATGACAACCAATACACGCTTAACCATTACTCGTTTACTCGCCCTTGTGGTTGTTATCGCGATCAGCGTTTATATTTTCAGCATCCGGGATCATGCCAGAGAGCTGGCTAAATACGGGTATCCGGGTATCTTCTTGCTTTCAATCCTTGCCAACGCGACCGTGCTGCTGCCTGCGCCCGGCATCGTTTTCGTTTTTGCGATGGGGGCGGTCTTCAATCCAACAGGTGTCGCAATCGCTTCGGGCTCCGGGGCCGCCTTAGGAGAATTATCCGGCTACCTGGCTGGATTCAGCGGGCAGGCTGTGGTAGAGCGAGTGGACCTTTACAACCGGCTGCGAGCCTGGATGGAGAGCCATAAACGGCTCAGCTACCTGGCAATTGTTTTGCTCTCGTTTATACCCAACCCGCTCTTCGATCTGGCTGGGATAGCTGCTGGAACGCTCCGAATGCCGGTCTCGCGCTTCTTGTTGTTCTGTTGGATCGGCAAGACAATGAAGATGTTCTTTTTCGCTTATGCAGGCGCTTCTTCCCTGCACTGGTTCAGTTTTTGAAAAGAGAAATCCCTGGAGGAAAAAATGAAAGATTTCAACAAGATCGACGCTTACCTGGAAACTCATCTGGATAAAAGTATAGAAGAGTTATCCCGGCTGTGCGCTCAACCAAGCGTTGCAGCCCAAAACTGGGGTCTGGACGAGTGCGCTGAGCTGGTCGGGGAGATGCTGAGACAGCGTGGTTTTAAGGTGCAGATTATCCCGACCGAAGGCGCGCCGGTTATCTATGCAGAGCGCAGCGGTAAAGGCGACAAAACCCTGCTGTTTTACAACCATTATGACGTACAACCCCCTGAACCGCTTGAATTATGGGAAAGCCCGCCTTTTGAGCCCTCTTTGCGGGATGGCAAATTATTCGCCCGCGGGGTGAGCGATGATAAAGGCCATCTGGTCAGCCGCCTGTTCGCCATTGACGCCCTGCTGCAAGAAGAAGGCGACCTCCCTTGTACCATTAAGTTCGCTGTTGAAGGCGAGGAAGAAGTTAGCAGCATCCATTTAAAGGATTTTGTCGCCGCTCATCACGAAAAACTGGCTGCCGATGCCTGTATCTGGGAGTTTGGCGGCGTAGATCACCAGGAAGTCCCCATCCAATTCCTGGGCCTACGCGGCATTTGTTATGTAGAGCTATCGGTCGAATCCGCAAAAATCGATGTCCATTCCGGGCTTGGAGGCGGGATTTTCCCCAACGCCGCCTGGCGCCTGGTTTGGGCTTTGAACACCTTGAAAGGTCCGGACGAGCGCATCCGAATCCCGGGGTTTTACGATCCGGTGAAACCGCCAAGTGAACGCGACCGCCAGTACATGGAAGCTTTGCCAGAAGTGGCAGAGGAGTACAAAACCCGCTATGGTGTGAATTACTTCTTAAAAGGCTTGAGCGGAGGCGTGGCGCTGCAAATCGCCGAGGTTTTCGAGCCCACTTGCACGATTTGTGGACTCACTTCCGGTTACCAGGGAAGCGGGGCAAAAACGGTCCTGCCGGCGAAGGCTTCGGCAAAAGTGGATTTCCGCCTGGTCCCCGACCAGATGCCGGAACAGGTGCTCGAGCAGCTTCGCCGCCATCTGGATGCAGAGGGCTTTTCAGACGTGCAGGTCAAATTCCTGGGAGGCGAACCTCCCGCCCGCACCGACCCGGAAGACCCGTTTGTTTCCCTGGTCGTCAATACTGCCAAACCAATTTACGGTTATCCCATGCGCATCGTTCCAATGACCGGAGGGTCCGGCCCCAATTACCCCTTCATCGAATATCTGCACGTCCCCATCGTATCGGCAGGGATCGGTTACCCCGGCTCACAGGCGCATGCCCCGAATGAAAACATCCGCCTGGACCTTTATCTGAAAGGCGCCAGGCATATCGCCCACATTTTGAAAACCTTTGGAGAACAGTGACCGGGTTCGTTCCGGAAAAGTATGAAATTCTCGCTTCGTCGTGACCTGGGGTTAAAGCTGCTGGCCCTTTACCTGTTATTCGTCGGACCGGTGGTGTTGGCATCCCTGGCGTTTGACCATCTGGCGGCCCAACGATTGGAAGCGGATGTGAAGGCTTCCGACCTGGCGCTGGCGCGCGCCATCGCCCAGGAGACGAATACGATTTTGGACAGCGCTTTACAGGCTGTCCGGCAGTTGGGTAACTACCCGGAAGTGATTTCGGAAGACAGGGCTGGTATGGAAAGCTTGTTTCAGATCCTTTTGAGCGTCCGTACCGACATTAACCTGATCTACCGCCTGGATAGCAACGGGGTGATGGTTTATCACTACCCGACCGGCCCAGGCTCGACCATCGGCTGGGATTTCTCCATCCGAGACTACTACCAGCACGCCCTCGAATCGCACGCACCGTTATTCTCGAAAGGCCGTATTTCGCCAACTACCCAACAGCCGGTTGCCACCGCCGTGATGCCGTTGTGGGACAGCAGCGGTAAATTCCTGGGATTGGTAGCGACGAACATCAAGCTGCAAACCCTCAGCCATACGCTTGCCGCCATCGCCGCCGAACATCGTACGGATGAGATGTTCCAGGTGTCGATCATCGACTCCGCCGGTCAGGTGATCGCTATTCCATCGCCGCCTCTTTTGCTCAACGATAAAGCCAAGAGCCCTGAGCAGGTAACCCAGGCTGTGCTTTCCGGGCAATTTGGCACCACGATCCGGGGAGGCCAGAATGGAGAAGAAACGCTTTATAGTTATGTACCGATCCCCAGCGCTGGATGGGGGGTGATCGTCAGCCGGCCTACCGCGGCGGCATTTGCCTCGCCGCGCGCTACACACCGCGGCGTATTGTTCACCATCGCAGTTTTCCTGGTTGTCGGCATTTTCTTCTGGTTCGCCCTCAGCCGCCAGGTCATTCAGCCTTTAGAGCGGCTGGCAAGCTTCAGCCAGATGATCGGGCTGGAAAAAAATATCGACCAGGCTCAACTTAAGGAATTGGCCTCCCTGGCAGAGCGGCCCGACCAGATCGGCCACCTGATTCGCAGCTTGAAGCGTATGGAAGAAGCCATCGAAGCGCGCTTGCAGGAACTTTCGACCCTCTTGCAAACCAGCGCAGCGGTGGTCTCGACCCTCGATTCGCGGACGGTGCTCAACCGGATTCTGGAACAGGTAGAGCGGCTGATGAACATCAACATGTGTGCGATCGTCGCTTTAGATCAGGAAACGGGCGTATTTCGCGCCCAGGCCAGCCGGGGCCTCTCACAGCGCTATACTGAACAGCTCGCTATCAACCCCAGCGAACCGCTTTCGGTCACATTAAGAGCCATTCGCAGCGGCAGGCCAATCCAGGTGAGCGATACGGAAGAGGACGAATCCTTCGCGCCCTCCAGGCCGCGGGCGCGCTCTGAAGGATACCGGTCGTTGTTGGCGGTTCCTTTGAACACCCAACACGCCCCGCCTTCCGCCTTGCTGGTCTACCGGCGTGACCCGCATAGTTTTAGCGAGCGCGAAATCGATTTGCTGACCAGTTTCGCCAATCATGCCGCTATGGCGATCGAAAACGCGACCTTGTACGCTCGCAGCGATACACGCCTGCAGGAACAGACCCGGCGCCTGGAAGCTTTGATCCAATCCTTGCTGGATGGCTTGATCCTGGAGGACCTGCAAGGACGAGTGCTGTATGCCAACCGCCGCCTTGGTGAGCTGGTCGATTTGTCGCCGGAAGAAATCAGCGGCAATCCTGTCAGCCGTTTCTTTGAACGCTTACTGGCTTACTCGGCGGGTGCCGATCCCAGGCAGAAGGAGAAAAATCGCGAATTGGTGGAGAGCGCTTTGAAAGCCAGCGGCAAGCGCAGCATTGAGATCCAGATTGGAGCGCCGCGCCAAACTCGCTATCTGCGTTTGCAGTTTTTCGACGTTACCGATCCACAAGGGATGACCATCGGGCGCGGCCAGATTTTGCGCGACATCACCCAAAACCGGGAGCTGGACCGCATGAAATCCAGCCTGATCTCCACCGTTTCCCACGAGCTGCGCACTCCGCTTGCCGCGATCAAAGGTTATGCGACCACCCTTTTGGCTGATGATGTCCAATGGGACAGCGGTACACAGCACGAGTTCCTCGAGATCATTTCATCTGAAACCGACCGCCTGAGCAGCCTGGTCAATGACCTACTGGATATGTCGCGCATTGAGGCCGGTAACCTGGATGTCCGGCGCGAATCCTGTGATCTGGGTGAGCTTGTGAGGCGCGCGGCCCAGCGCGCCCACCCAAACCCGGACGGGCGACTTCAGGTTAATCTGCCCGAAAACCTGCCGCCGCTCCTGGCTGACCCGCAGCGAATTGAAGTCGTTTTACGCAACCTGATCGAGAACGCAGCCAAATACGCCAGCGACCCATCCCCAATTTTCGTCAGCGCTGCAGTGCAGAGTAAAAACCTGGTCGTGCGGGTGGAGGATGAAGGCCCTGGGATCCCCGCAGAGCAGAGCCAATTGGTCTTCGAGAGTTTCTACCGGGTTGAAAATGGCCTGGCACGGGATGCTTCGGGCGCCGGGTTAGGTCTGGCGATCTGCCAGGGGTTCGTCCGCGCCCATGGAGGCGAAATCTGGCTGGAACCCCGCTCAAGAGGCACATGCGTGGCGTTTTCGCTGCCTCTTGACCCAGGGGCTCGAACCGCCTCTGCTGGAAATTTGCCGGTTGGGTTCCCCGGTCAGGTTGAAGGACAATCCGCGCCGCAATCCGCGCCGCAACCCGCGCCGCGGACAGCCAAAGAAATCCCCTGAAAAGTCCTCTCGCGAAAACGATGAACAACCCAACGGTTCTAATTGTTGATGACGAGAAATCGCTGCGAGATTTCGTCCGCCGCAACCTGGAAGTGCGCGGCTTTAATGCCCTGACGGCAGCCAACGGGTTGGAAGCCCTGGCAGAATTTACCACACACACGGTTGACCTGGTCATTTTGGACGTGATGATGCCGCGCATGGATGGCCTGGAAACGATCCGCCGCATACGACAAAACTCATTGGTGCCGATCATAGTCCTATCCGCGCTCGGCGAAGAAAGCGACAAAATCCGGGCGTTAAATCTGGGCGCAGACGACTACCTCACCAAGCCATTCGGCGTAGGCGAATTGTTGGCCCGCTTGCAGGCGGTCTTACGCCGCGCCCAATGGACGGAAACTCCTGCCCGAGAAGGGCGCGTGGCGCGCGGCGAAATCGTAGCCGACCTGGAACGGCACATGGTGTCCGTTCGCGGGGCTGGAATTGAACTGACCCCTACTGAGTTCAATCTGCTGGTGTACCTGATGGAACAAGCTGGCAAGGTTTTGCCTCATGATATGATCTTACGGCATGTTTGGGGCCCGGAATATGGCTCCGAGAGCGAATATCTACGGGTTTATGTGGGCAGGCTGCGCCAAAAAATCGAAGAAGACCCTTCCAATCCCCGCTACCTTCTGACCGAGCGCGGTATCGGCTACAGGTTTGCAGCTTAATCGATCAGGTTCTGATTTCAATCTTTCAGATTTCTCCTCAATCGCCGCCATTTTTATATCTTGTTTACAGACACGTACCAGCCGTTTAGCCTCTATTTGCACTGGTTGTCTATAATGTTAATAACCCGCTTCAGCCGGAGCTGAACTGCCGGCTGGCCCATTCAGTCAACCCGTAGTTTTTTGATGGAAAGAAATGGAGGCAGAAAGATGAAACGCTTGTTTTCCCTGTTAACCGTCATACTTTTCACCGCCAGCTTACTGTTAGCAGCCTGCGCCCCGCAGCAGGCCGCGACCACTGAGGCGCCTGCCCAGGCGAAAGAAGTCACCGCCCTGATCGGTTTTACAGCCTCACAGACCGGAACCTATAATGTAGAATCCACCCGCCAGATCAACGGCCTGAATCTATGGATGAAGCAGGTGAATGACGCCGGTGGAATAAAATTGGGCGATGGCACCGTGGTCAAATTCGACCAAAAATTCTATGACGATGAATTGAACAAAGATCGCGTCCAGGAATTGTTTACCCGCCTATCTACGGATGACAAAGCCGATTTCCTGATCAGCCCGTATTCCAGCGGCCTGGCGGATGCCGCCGCGGTTATCGCAGAACAATATGGGAAGATTATGATCACCACCGGGGCCGCATCGGATGCAACCTATCAGAAGAATTATACTTTGGTCTTCCAGGCGTATACCCCCGCCAGCAAATACCTGACCGGCGCTGTCGACCTGATGGCCAGCGTGGATCCGAGCATCAAGAAAATCGCCGTCGTTCACGAAAATGACAACTTCTCCACGTCTGTCTCTGACGCCCTGAAATCCTACGCCGAGGGCAAAGGCTACGAGATCGTGCTTTACGAGGGATACGACACAGGGACAACCGACTTTGCACCCTTCGTCAATAAGATCCAGGATGCAGCCCCAGACGCGATCATGGGCGGGGGTCACTTCCAGGATGGCAGCACTTTTGCAAAGCAGCTCTACGATAAAAACGTGCCCGTCAAGTTTGTAGCGTTGCTGGTTGCGCCGCCGGAGCCCACCTTTTCCGAGTTGGGCGATGCTTCATTAGGGATTGTCGGCCCGAGTCAATGGGAGCCTCTGGCCGGGTTTAATGAAGACGCCGCCAAGAAAGCCGGTTTAGCCTGGTTTGGGACATCCAGCGCTGATTTCACTGCAGCTTATAAAGCGGCCTACAACGAGGATCCTTCCTACCATGCCGCCGGCGGCTACATCGCCGGTTTGCTTCTGCAGCATGCTATCGAAACCGCCGGCTCTCTGGATACCCAGGCAGTCAAAACCGCTCTGGAAAATACGGACGCTTTGACCTTCTTCGGTCACGTCAAGTTCGACACCAGCGCGGAGAATCACGGACTGCAAATCGGCCACTCCATGGTCTACATCCAATGGCAGAAGGACAGCAGCGGTAACCTGGTGAAACAGGTCGTTTGGCCGGCAGAGGGCGCTTCCGCCAAGCTGATGTACCCGCTGCACTGAGATCAACCGCAGCCTGGCGGATTGCTTCGTGCGAATCGACCGTCTGACCGCTTAAATCACCATCCATCGTTCCAAGCCAGGGGTTTTGGCAGGGATTTTCCTGCCAAAACCCCGCTTACTGGACCGGGCTCCCGGTCAATGTGGATTTCAGAAAGGCTGAGGGCCAACCTCCACGAGGCGATCATCAGGAGAAAAAGCATGCAAATATTGGCGTTCCTGGTAGACGGTTTGTTGATCGGTTTTGTTTACGGGATTGCTGCGATGGGAATGTCGCTCATTTGGGGGGTAATGAATGTGATCAATTTAGCCCACGGGCCGATTATCGCCCTGGGGATGTTCGGTGTTTTTCTGATTTTTACGAATTTTGGTCTGAACCCCTATCTTGCAATCATCCTGGTCGCTGTGGCAGGGCTGTTGTTTGGCATGTTGATTTACTTCGTCGCGATCCACCGCGTGATCGATGCTCCCCATCTTTCTACGCTGCTGGCTACGTTCGCGGTCAACATGATCATTATCGGGATCGGCACGGCGGTGTTCACCACGACGCCGCATAACGTCGACATTTCATTAGGCTCATTCAGCGTCGGTCCGGTTACGTTATTTGGGACTCGTCTGGTCGCGGCTGTGGTCGCGGTCCTGGTGACAGGCGCCTTGTATTTTTTCCTTTACCGTACTACGCCTGGAAAATACGTGCGCGCGGTCGCCAACAACCGCGCCGCTGCAGAGCTGATGGGCATCCCTTCGGCGCGTATCCTGGCGCTGAGCTTTGGCCTGGGGACAATGCTTGCGGCGATCGCTGGTGGGCTAATCGCCACCTTTTTCCCATTTACGATCCTTTCCGGCGGGAGTTACGAATTGAAAAGCTTCGTGATCGTCGTCCTGGGCGGTTTGGGCAACCCGCTTGGCGCCCTGGTTGGCGGGTTGATTCTGGGGACTTTGGAGGGTGTTATCCCTAAATTTATGAATTTCGGCTGGGTGCCGGTAGTGGAATTCGTCCTGTTCGTCATCATTCTCCTGGTCCGGCCGAATGGCCTGTTCGGAGCAAAACAATGAAAACCTGGAGAAACCCTGGTTTATGGCTGTCCCTGTTGCTGGTTTTGCTGGTCGGGCTACTGCCGGTTTTCTCCCGCAGCGCTTCCACCCGAGAAGTTTTATTCACGATCATGCTTTTTATCGTCCTGGCAGGCAGTCTGAATGTTCTTCTGGGTTATACGGGTTACGTCAATTTCGGACATGTGGTCTTTTTCGGACTGGGCGGATACACCGGCATGTTTCTATTGATCTCAACCGGGGTCTCCCTATGGCTGGCGGTCTTCGCCGGAGGCATATCGGCATGTATCCTGGCCTACCTTCTCGGTAAAACCATCTTGCGCTTGCGCGGGGCCTATTTTGCCCTGGCGACGATTGGCATCAACGAAGCCATGCGCGCTTTCATCAACAACTACGCCCCTTTTGGCGGGCCGATCGGGCTCTCGCTCAATTTCTCGATATACAACAGTTATGGCGGCGCAGCCCAGGCGCTCTGGTTGGCCTATTATGCAGTGATGTTCTTAGCCCTGGTCAGCGTCGGACTCAGCTACCTGGTTAAATCCAGCAAGTTCGGGCTCGGGTTGATGGCGATCCGCGAAGACGAAGACGCAGCCGAGATCATGGGGGTCGTCGCCCCGAATGCCAAGACCTGGGCTTATGTCCTGTCTGCTTTGCTGCCGGGTATGGTCGGGGTGCTGTACTTCTTCAAGAACGGCAACGTCGAACCGGGCGATGCCTTCCGCTTGCAGTTTTCAATTGAAACCATCGTAATGGTGATGCTTGGCGGCCAGGGGACAGTGCTCGGCCCGGTCTTGGGGGCAGCCGGTTACCAACGGATGCGTGGTTTCTTGCTGACCAGCCCGATTTTCAAAAACATCCAGCTATCCGTCGCCGGAGGGCTGCTGCTCTTGATCATTCTGTTCATCCCGGCCGGAGTCGTCGGCTGGCTGCGCAGGCGCTTCCCCCTGCTAAGGAGAGTGCTGGAATGATTCTGCAGGTCAATGGCGTCTCCAAAAATTTTGGCGGGCTGCAAGCCTTAACACGGGTCACCTTCGACCTGCCGGATGGGCAAATCCTTGGGCTGATCGGCCCCAACGGGGCCGGAAAAACGACCTTATTCAACGTAATCAATGGCGTCTATGCGCCTGATTTGGGCAAAGTATTCTTCAAAGACGAAAATATCACCGGTATGCGCCCTTATCATATCGCTCATAAAGGCATGGCCCGCACGCACCAGATCGTCCGCCCCTTGAACGATCTGACCGTACGTGAAAATGTCATGGTCGGGGCTTGTTTTGGCCGCGAAAACCAGGGCCTGGTTGAGGCGGCGCGCATTGCCGAAGACGTTTTGAAATTTGTTGGCCTGGATATCCGCATCAACCAGCTCGCAGGCAGCCTGAACGTGGCCCAAAAGAAGCGCCTGGAAATGGCTCGAGCGCTGGCTGCCCGGCCTTCCTTGCTGCTGCTAGACGAAGTATTGGCAGGGCTGAACCCTTCCGAGATCGGTACGATGGTAGATACGATCCGGAAAATCCGCGAACAGGGAGTCACGATCATTATGATCGAACACGTTATGCACGCCGTGATGAACGTTTCCGACCGGATCATCGTATTGGATTACGGGCAGCAAATCGCCGAAGGCACTCCGCAAGAGATCGCCAATAATGAAAAAGTCATCGAAGCTTATCTTGGCGATCCCCACCTGGCAGAAAGATTAATGGGCGAACAGGAATAAAATATGTCTATCCTGGAAATTCGAGAGGTCTCTTCAGGCTATGGCGAGGTACAAATCTTATGGGGGGCCACGCTGGCTTTGCAGAATGGAAAATTGACCTCCCTGGTGGGAGGCAATGGTGTTGGAAAGACCACCCTGTTGCGCAGCGTCATGGGCCAGGTACGCCCATGGGAAGGGTCGATTTGGTTCGAAGGTAAAGATATCAGCCATGTGCCTCCCTACACCAAGGCGGAAATGGGCCTGGTTTTGGTGCCAGAAGGCCGCCAGTTGTTCACCGACATGAGCGTTTCAGAAAATCTTGAAATGGGGGCTACACCTCGCCACGCCAGGCCGAACCTCAACAAGAATCTGGAGCGTGTCTACCAGATGTTCCCGCGCCTGAAAGAAAGGCGCAATCAGAAAGCCGGCACACTGAGCGGAGGGGAGCAGCAGATGCTGGCTGTGGGACGCGGCATCATGGCCGATCCAAAAGTCTTGATGATCGACGAGCTCTCCCTCGGCCTTGCGCCGGTGCTGGTGTTATCGCTGTTTGAGATTCTCAGGCAATTAAAACAATTGGGCATCACGCTGCTTCTGGTGGAACAGAATGTGCAAATGGCGCTCGCCGTGAGCGATTACGCCTACGTGCTCTCGCAAGGCAAGGTAGAGCTGGAAGGTCCCAGCCGGGAGCTGATGAAAAATGAGCACGTACGCGCTGCGTACCTCGGGTTATAATCAAACTCGTGCGGCCAGAGATTTCATTCAACTGAGATGAGGAGGTCCCTATGCTTGTCGGTGAACGCATGTCCTATCCGGTAATCACGATCCTGCCGAATATGCCGATCGTCGATGCATTAAACCTGATGAAACGGGAAAGAATCCGGCGGACGCCGGTGGTAAAAGATGGCAAGCTGGTCGGGATCGTGTCCGACAAAGATTTATTGAACGCCTCGCCCTCACCGGCTACCTCATTGAGCGTATGGGAGATGAATTACCTGCTCAGCAAGATCACCGTTAAGGATGTAATGACCAAAAAAGTGCTGACGGTGAGCGAAGATACACCCATTGAACAGGCCGCGCGCACGATGGCTGACAACAAAATCGGGGGACTGCCGGTGATGCGCGGCGAACAAGTCGTCGGCATCATCACCGAGACAGATCTATTCAAGATATTCCTCGAATTGATGGGCGCTCGAGAAATGGGCATCCGCGTAACTGCCTTAATCCATGAAGAGCACGGCGAGTTAGCGAAATTGACCCAGGCGATCTCATCCGCTGGCGGCGATTTCATCGCCTTCGGGCAATTCTCGGGTGAAGATACCAGCAACCGCATGGTAACTTTTAAAGTCAGCAATCTGGATGAGGAGCAGGTGAAGCAAATAACCGCACCGATCGTCGAAAAGATACTCGACATCCGTTCCTGCTGTACATAGCCTGTACGAACTGAACCTGGCGGCGACCGGTGCAACCAGGTCTGCTCCCCTTTTCAACGCACACGACGATTAAGCTCGCGTGCGTTGTGCTTCTTCCGGCTGAGCGGCCTTCGATTTGTACTGGCCCGAGCTTTTCAGCCGGCTTCCTTCGGCGGAGACCCGCTTCCAGGCATCTTGCAGGACGGCTAATTCCTGTTTCGTCTCAGGCAGCTCACCATAGCGCACTTTAATATAAGCGCTGGTTATCGAGGTAATATCTTCGCGACAACCGCTGAAAAGCTCCCTGAGCGTATTCTCAAACTCTAAAGGGGTCTGCGAATCCTGGCGTGGGTGGTTCAATTCCACGCCTAAATCCAATAATTGAGCGTATACTCGGCGGATATATGCGGCTGCCTGCTGCCGGGCGGAAGGCCGCAGGCGGGCCGCCAGACCCTGAGCTGCATCCTGGACAGCCTGGCGGATCAGCTTGCGGGCTTCGCCTTTTGCAAGCAGCGACTCTTGTTCATCATTATCTTCTTTAGCGCCTCGGGCGAGCCTTTTTCTCACGTTCGCGACCACAATCACCAATAGCAGGAAAATGACAGCCCAAAAAATGAGGGAAACAGCCTCGGGCGACAGCGGTTGTGGCTGCGGCGCTGTTTTCAGCGCCGGCAGGAAATTCGGATTCAGCGGGTAAGGGGCTTCTGCAGTGGGCGTCGACGTTCCCAGCATTTGTCTTAAATAAGGGATCAGCGGGCCGAGAAATCTGGATAAATACAACCAGGGCAGCGAGTACACGAAAATAAAAGCAGCCAGCGCCAGGCGGAAGGCTTCGGCCAGAAAATCCAGGACCATCGTGTATTGGCCGGATAATAATCCGCCCAGGATCGTGGCAACCCCAACGGTCAATCCCAGGACCCCGGTTGTCGTTCCCAACCAGCGCCGGTCGAACGGATTTTTTTGCAACCCGTGGGCTAGACTGACAAACGAGATGCGCGCAAGAATTATCGATAAAAGCCCTACGAACAAAAAAAACACGAACAACCCGATGCCGGGTTCCTGTCTGGCTGCAACTCCATCCAATTGGGCGGCGACGAGCGTGTGCGCCCATAACATCAGCAGGCCAAACTCGAAGCGGCGCCACGCGTTGAGCGGTTGGATCGCATTATGCCCAAGGGCAGCGCCGCGCCACCACGTCCATAGCACAAAAAAGACCACCAACACTTCACCAGGATCCAGGCGGACCAAACCATTTGCCACCTGGAACACGCGCGACTCAAGCAGCAAGAAAGAACTACCCGCCAGGCAAACGAAAAATGCAAGCGCCAAAATGGCCAACTGCACGTTGCTGTGCAGCCGTACGGATTCCATCATTTGCGCCAGCAGGTAACCGGTTAACATTACCGCGCCGAGCACGAGTGAGGCGCGCAAAGGAGAAGCAACGTGGGTGATTTGGATCAGAGTTCGAAACCAGGGCACCACCCAGCAAAGCTCAACCACGATCACCAGGAGAGCCGCGGCGTAGGGCCACCAGCGCGTTTGCGCCTGCATGGGCGCTGTTTTTGGTCGAGGCCGGTATTCTGCGTTTGGCGAGGCAGCCATAATTTACACCATTCCTGGGTCGGTAGTCAGCCGGAATAGGGCCTGTGGATGACCTGCACGCCAGGGATGAAGAGCGGGGTTTCGCGAGCAAACGAAAGCAAGCTGATGCGCCGGCCGTGTTTGGCCAGGCTTAAAACCGTTTCAACCAGTGTAGGCGACAGGATTCCGGTGACGACTACCAGGGTAGCGCCATACGGCAAGCGCGGCACTTCTGCTATTAGAAAGCGCTCAAAAGGTCTCGTGACGAAAGGCGTGACCCCGGCCAGGGCGGAAAAGAGTTGGGCTAACTGTCCTGGCGAGCGCCCAGCGGGCACCCGAAAAGGTTGGTCGGAATGCGCCAGGCTGCCGTTCGATATCAATCCAACCCGGTAGCCATCCCGGATGCCGCGCTGCACCAGGGCTGCAGTGACGCAGACCAGGTACTCCAACAAGCCTGGGATCGTGCCTTCCCAATAATGGGGCAAGGTGGACACATTCAAACACACGACCATGACCCGCGCCGAGGCAGGCTGGTACACTTTCACCTGGAGCTGCGAGGTATGCGCGGTTGCAGGCCAGTGGATGTGTCGAAAATCATCTTCGGGGAGATAATCGCGGACTCCCATGGGCTGGTTTGGGTCTTCATACAGCCGGCGGTGGGCGCTGCGATCTCCAAAGGGGTCTTCAGCGGGAAGCTTAAGCGCTTCGAATGGCAGCGGCTCGGGAAAGACGGTCAAGTAATCTGGCGATTCGACCTCTTCAACTTGCTCGAACAGGCCAAACAGATCGCCGGACTCGAGCCGGGCGGGACCTAAGGCATAGACGCCGCGTCTGCGCAGCAGCAAACTGTAGGTGCGCCGGGCGCGTTCGTACCAACGCAGGGTAAACAGATTTACCAGTACCCCCAAATCGGGCGTATGGGTGGGCCGCAGCACGCTCTCGTCTTCTGGGCCGACCGCGCTCGGCCAGAGATCCTCAACTCGCAGCCACGAAACCGGCAGGAATTTATGATTTTCCACTTCGACTTGCAGCCCAACGGCTTCCCCCGGAAAACCGCGCCGGTAATAAAGGCGCCGGCGATAAATCACGTTCGTTAGAGAGCGCCGTTGCCACCAGCGCGCCGTCAGGCTGACGACAGCCAGCATCACTGCCATCGCAGCCAGCAGGTAGACCTGCAGCAGAAATTCCTAAAAGAAAAGTGACCCCAAGGAAAAGCCACCAGGTGATCGGCGCCAACCTAATCCTCCACCGGCACAGGTACGGTCTCTACGATCGCGGCGACCAATTCATCCGGCCGCCGGCCGCGCAACTGCGCTTGAGGCGAGATCATCAAGCGATGAGTCAGCACATGGGGCGCCATGCGCTTAATATCATCCGGGATGACAAATTCGCGGCCGCGGATCGCTGCCCAGGCCTGGGAAGACTGGTAAAGAGCCAATGTGGCGCGCGGGCTGGCGCCCAGCTCGATCTCCTTGTGCGTGCGCGTGGCGCGTGCCACGCGCACGATGTAATCGCGCAGCGAATCCTCCACCCGCACCTGCCGCCGGGCCGCCTGCAATTCCAGGATCTTTTCCGGCGCAATCACCGCGGCCAGATCGGGTAAGGGGTCGCTCATGCGAAAGCGCTCCAGGATTGTGTTTTCTTCCATCTCGGTAGGATATCCGATAGCTATGCGCAGTAAAAACCGGTCCACCTGGGCCTCCGGCAGGGGAAATGTCCCCTCCAATTCCACCGGGTTTTGAGTGGCGAGAACCAGGAATGGCCGCGGCAGGGGTCGCGTCACACCGTCGATCGTCACCTGGCGTTCTTGCATCGCTTCCAGCAAGGCGGATTGCGTGCGCGGCGTCGCCCGGTTGATCTCATCCGCCAGCACGACCTGGCTCATAATCGGCCCCGGCTTGAATTCAAACGCTTGCGCCTTCTGGTTGAACCAGCTCAGACCGGTGACGTCCGAGGGCAGCAGGTCGGGGGTGAATTGAATGCGGCGGAAGGAACAGCCCAAAGAGGTCGCCAGCGCCCGAGCTAATGTCGTTTTCCCAATACCGGGGACATCCTCTAACAAGAGATGCCCCTCACATAGGACCGCGACCAGGGTCAGGTCGATCACCTCATCCTTGCCAACGATCACCTTCTGAATATTTTCCCGCACGCGTTGGGCTAATTCTGCAATCATGAGTTCCTCTCGGGATGCGATTGAGATCGGGGTGAGGTCAATTCTGCTACGGGTTGCGGCCAGGTAAAATTAAAATCCGGATAAAGTGTACCAGACAAGCGATCTTTCCGCATTATATTTACTCGTTATCTTCCGGACGGGTTCAGGTGAACCGGGAGCTTGCTGCAGACATTTGATGCAGCCCAGGCGCCTTGCAACCCCCGCTGCCGGATCGCTGCACCTGCCACGGGCGGCGCTGAAAGCAAGGTATAATCCTCTCATGGATTCCATCGTCGCCTTGGATATCGAAACCACGGGTCTGGACTCGGAAAAAGACGCCATCATCGAGATCGGCGCCGTGCGCTTTACAGATCGACGCGTCGAAGGTGAATGGACGACTCTCATCCACCCTGGCCGCCGCATCCCTCCCTTTATCACCCAACTGACAGGTATCACTGACCAGATGGTGCTGCAAATGCCTCCGGTCCAGGCTGTTCTGCCCGATTTGCAAGCTTTTGTCGGCAACACGCCAGTTCTCGGTCATAACGTGCGCTTCGACCTGAGTTTTTTGCGCCGCCTTGGCATCCTGGGCATGAATGATTGGATCGACACCTACGATCTGGCTGCCATTTTGCTTCCGAACGCCGGCCGCTACAACCTGAGCGCATTGGCCCAGGCATTGAATGTGCTTCTGCCAGCCACACACCGGGCGTTGGACGATGCACGTGCCACGCGTGGGGTATTCCTGCGGCTGGTCGAAGAAGCCCATCACCTGCCGATCGGCCTGTTAGCAGAGATCATCCGGTTGGGGGAGGATGTCGATTGGGGCGGTTATTGGCCGCTGCGCCAGGTGCTGCGGGAGCGTAACCGTGAGATCGTGTCCGCCGCTTCAGCCAGCCACAGCTACTCCGGTCCTTTGTTCGGGGACCGGCTTGGCCGGCCCCCCCAGCCGCTCTACCCAACCCAGGAGCCTATCCCGCTGGATGTCGATGAAGTGGCAGCCACGTTGGAACATGGCGGCCTCTTTTCCAAACACTTCCCGAATTACGAGTACCGCCCACAGCAAGTCGCCATGCTGCGCGCCGTGAGTGAGGCGCTGTCGGAGGGGCGCCATCTATTAGTGGAAGCCGGCACTGGCACCGGAAAATCCATGAGTTATCTGATCCCGGCGGCCCTATGGGCCCTGAAGAATGGCCAGCGCGTAGTGATTTCAACCAATACGATTAACTTGCAGGATCAATTGATCAATAAGGATATCCCCGACTTGAAGGCAGCCCTGGGAATCGATTTGCGTGCCACCGTGTTAAAGGGGCGCTCGAATTATCTGTGCCCGCGCCGTCTGGAAAGCCTGCGCCGCCGGGGGCCATCCAACAGCGACGAGCTGCGTGTGCTCGGTAAGGTGCTGGTCTGGCTGCAAGGCACCGAGAGCGGCGATCGCAGTGAGATTAACATCAACGGACCGGCGGAGCGCGAGGTCTGGCTGCGAATATCCGCCGAAGACGAAGCCTGCACCTCCGAAAATTGCCTTAAGAAAACCGGCGGCGCTTGCCCATTTTTCCGAGTGCGCCAGTCAGCTCAAAGCGCACACCTGCTGATCGTCAACCACGCCTTGCTGCTCTCCGACGTCGCTACCGGCAACCGCGTGCTCCCAGAATACGACTATTTGATCATCGACGAGGCCCACCATATCGAAGATGCCACTACCAACGCCCTCAGCTTTCGAGTCACCCAGGGCGATATCGAGCGCATTCTGAGAGAGATTGGCGGGCCAAACTCAGGAGTCCTGGGTTGGCTCCTGGTGGCTACCCAGGAGATCTTACCCCCGGGTGAATTTGGCAGCCTGAACCAGATGGTGCAGAGCGCCACCGACCTGTCTTTCCGCCTGGACACGCTGGCGCGGCAGTTCTTCAACAGCGTCGAAGAATTCCTGGCCGAGCAACGCGAAGGCAAGGCGGTGGGGATGTATTCCCAACAGGAGCGCATCCTGCCAGCCACCCGCACACAACCCGCATGGGCGGATGTCGAGCTCTCCTGGGATGAGGCCCAACGCACGCTGCAGCCACTGTTGGAAATCCTTGGAAAACTGGCTCAAGGTCTCTCGGAGATTCTGGAAGCGCTGGCAGAGGAGGATGAGGAACTGTATGGCGGTCTCACCAACCTTTACCGGCGACTGAACGAAGTGAATGACAATCTCAATGCCCTGGTGTTCCAGCCGGAGCCGGATCGCATCTATTGGGCGGAAGCCCAGGCCAGCGGCTTTCGCCTGGCCCTGCACGCCGCCCCGCTGCACATCGGCCCTTTGATGGAACATTATCTTTGGCGCGAGAAGGCCTGTGTGATCCTCACTTCTGCAACGCTGACCACCGGCGGCGAATTCGATTACTTGCGCGGCCGATTGAATGCTGAAGACGCTTACGAGCTGGCCTTGGGATCGCCTTTCGATTACGAGAACGCCGCCATGCTGTACCTGGTAAACGACATCCCCGAGCCCAACGACCGGCACGGCCACCAGCGAGCCATCGAACGCGGCCTGATCGACCTGTGCATGGCGACCGGCGGGCGGGCGCTGGTGCTATTTACCTCCTATGATCAACTACGGCGCACCTCCCAGGCCATCGCGCCGATGCTGGCGAAAAACGATATTCAAGTCTATGAACAGGGCGAAGGAGCTTCATCGCACACCCTGCTGGAGACCTTTCGCACCACTGACCGGGCGGTATTGCTGGGTACACGCGCCTTTTGGGAAGGGGTGGACGTGCCCGGCGAGGCCCTTTCGGTGTTGGTGATCATCAAGCTGCCCTTCGACGTGCCCTCCGATCCGATTGTTGCCGCCCGGGCTGAGACATTTGAGGACCCGTTCTACCAGTATTCTCTACCGGAGGCCATCTTGCGCTTCCGCCAGGGATTCGGACGCCTGATCCGCACCGAATTTGACCGGGGTGTGATCGCAGTCCTGGATAAGCGCATCCTCAGCAAGCGCTACGGGCGAGCGTTCATCAATTCGCTTCCCAGTTGCACTTTGCGCCAGGGCTCTCTTGCCAACCTTTCCAACAGCGCGGCGCGCTGGTTGAATCTATAATTCCAACCGGCTCCAGCCTGCCGGCTTTCGAAACCGTATGCCCAATCCCCCAGGATGCAGGTGAAAACCGGCCTTTTTTCCATTACAATTTTGATCACGATGGCTAAACTGCTTTCTTTGAGCCTGAGCGTATTCCTGGTATTTTCTTTCCTGCCTTGGGGAGATGCCTCTGCCCGGCCGGCATACAGCGCCGCCTCTGCCCCCGCCAGCGGCGCCCCGGTCCCGGTCTCCTCCACGCCCAGCGGCGTCCCTGTAAATGGGAGCTCATACAACCCATCGATCTCCGCAGACGGGCGGTACCTTGCCTTCGTTTCTCAAGCCAGCAACCTGGTAGACGGCGATACGAACAACTCGGCGGATGTCTTCCTCTTCGATCGGGCAAATGGGGATACCCGCCGTATCTCTATCTCCTCCTCCGGAGAACAGGGAAACGGCTGGTCCTACCAGCCGGCGATTTCAGGGGATGGACGCTACATCGCCTTCACATCCCGGTCCAGTAACCTGGCAGCCCCTGGCAGCCAGCCCCAACAAGCTAACATCTACCTCCACGACCGGATAAAAAAAGAGACCTGGCAGGTTTCCACTGCTCCTGCAGGCAAACCCGCCAATGGCTGGTCCGAATGGCCGGCGATCTCCGCTGACGGCCGTTTCGTCGCTTTTTCTTCTTTGGCGAATAACCTGGTCCCAGGCGACGAAAACAGTGTTTCAGATATCTTTCTCTACGACCGCCTGAACGCACAGGTGATCCGCGTTTCACAGTCTTCCGGGAGCAATGGCGGAGGTCGATGGTCGATTCACCCGGCCTTGTCCGGCGATGGACGTTACCTGGCCTACGCTGCAATTGAAACAAACCAACCTGGCGAAGGTGCAAATATTTACGTTTATGATCGCCTGACCGGCCAGAGCTTATGCCTCTCCTGCTCTGAAAGCGGTTTTAATGGCCTAGCAGCTCGCAACGCGCCGGCGATCTCCGCAGATGGCGGCCTGGTGGCTTTTGCCGGATGGCTTGCCGACAGCCTGCCCCGCCAGGACCCTGTCGCTGTGTTGTACCTGTTCGATCGAAAAACCTCGCGCAGCACCCTGCTGCCGGGCAGCCGGGCTGCCAAACCCGGCGATATCCAGTATGCCCTGTCGGAGGATGGCAGCAGCCTGCTGTTCTCGACTTCAACAAGCGCAAACAACGACCTCCAGGCCTACGACTTGGCGATGCAAAAGACCGTCCTCTGCAGCCGGGCGTTCGTTTGGATCCCGCAGCCTTACCTGAAAGCCAGCTCGACCTTTCTGCAGACGGAGAATTCCTTGTCTTCGCATCATCTCGAGCGACAACATCTGGACCAGCCAGCTCAACGGATCAAAATCCCGCCATAACAGGCATCTTCCTCACCCAACTTGCCCCGCCGCGCCCGCCGTCTTTCAGCGCTTCGGGCTGGGTAAGCGATGGATCGGGTCGCCCGCTGATCGGGGTGACCCTGCGGGATGATTATAATCACCAGGCGGTCACCGGCCCGGATGGCAGTTTCCAGTTGGAAGACTTGAAAGCCCATAGCTACACGCTAACCCCAACGAAGAAAGGTTACACATTTTCGCCGCAATCGCTGCGCTTCGGGATCTCTTCGTCTGCGAACCGCGCTTACGGCCTGGCTTTTGTCGCACAGCCGGAGGAGATCCTGGAAGAAGCTCGCAAGGATATCGGCATGCCTTACGCCCTTACGCGTGGCTGCCCGTCACCCTTCAAAGAGTGCGGCGGGCCTTTCCACGGCTTTTTCACCGGTGACTGCACTGACCTGGTGCTGGACGCTTACCGCGAAGGCGCCGACTTTAACATCCAGTTCGCCATCGACCATGATTTTTACCTGCATCCGGATCATTATTACCGTTGGCGCAACGCCCGCAGCTCGCAAGATATGTGGCGGTATTTCGTCTATACGGACCAGATGCTCAGCCAAGACCAACCCTACCTACCCGGCGACATCGTATTTTTCGATTGGGAAGGAGATGGGGTTTTAGACCACGTATCGGTTGTGTCTGAGGTGAATAGCAAAGGCCGGCCGCGCAAGATGATCGACGCAACCGGGGTGATCTCGGACAATCTCGGCGGATTGGCGGCAGAATTGGACTGGAAAATTTACCACGACCTGCACGTACAGGGCCATGCTCGTTGGTCAGGCGCTTCTTTGGGGGCATCTTCTCGCGCTTTGTCGGACGCTTCGTTATTACTGGTTGCCCTGGACTCGCCCACTGTGCAGTTGCGGCTGCTGGATGCCCAGGGCCGCGCCGTCGGCGAAAAGGAGAAGCAGCTTCCCGGCAGCAGCTATTTGGATACCGGCAGCGGCGCGGTGATCAGCCTGGATGTAACGACCGTCGTGTCCGGTTGGTTCTTCATCGAATTAACCAGTCTATCATCAGCCTCGTACCAGATAGGCATCCAAACGGTCCAGCGCGGGGAGCTTACCGCCTCGATCAGCGCCATTCAGGAGTCCTCAACCGGAGAAGTGCTTCTGGTTCCTATTCAATTGCGGAAAACCGGCGACAAGCTGAAATTTTCCGCCCCCAACTTAACCCCGGATACTGGCGCAAATTCATCCCACTGAACAGTTTCAGTGACCGGGGAGAAAATTAACGGCGGCCTCCTGCGAAATGACTGCAGGAGGCCGCTATATTGCCAAACCGAACCGGGTTATTGATAGCTCACAAGGATGCTGCCGATGGCTTCGCTCAATTCTAATTCGACGCGATTTTCAGCAGTCGCAAATCCCGGTGAGGTATATACATCCCCCAATTTTTCGAAATCGGGCGGCACAGAGATGCTGGAGATGGCCGTACTGGATTTAATTCGGATCGCAGTTCCCCTAGGGACGACGACCTCAATTTGCCCAATCGCGCCGCTCACTTTCGCACTAAATCGCCCTTCTGCCGGTAAATTCAGCCTGACCTGCCCAACACCGAGATCAACATTGAGATCACTCAGGTCCAGGTTTGTCGCATCCAGGTCCACTTCGCCAGCGCCAAGATTCACTTTCATCGCGATAGGGATATCCGGAGTCACGCCCAGGTCCCAAAACCACTGGTTCGAACCGCCCGGGAAATAAAAAAATGAGTTCCCGGTCATTTTCAATGACAGGTTAGCCACATCCCCATCCATGGAAAAATCCTGGCTGACTTGTTGGCCGCGTCCCGCAGATACGCGCCCTTCCAGCAAAGCGCCAGACAAATCCAATGCGTTCACGTGTATCGAGCCCACAGCCGGGTCTAACTCAACGTGAGCCTGCGCTGCGCCATTCAGCGCCTGGCTTATCTGCTCACCAGCTACCGGCCTGCCTGTGTTGAGGCCGATGCCAAAAGCCCATAATGCCCCGACCAGGATGACAATTACAATCACCAGGGCTGCCAACGAGGCCCAAATGGAACGCCGTCCAAAAAACACGTCAAAACCGATGGCGATCAACAAAATTGGCCACAGGTTAAAAATGATCTCCCAGACGTTCAAGGCGAGCAGGCCGTAGTTGCTGAGCAGCAAGACGATGCCCAGGCCGATGATCAACGTAGATCCAACCAACCCTCCCCGGCGCAGGACGCCGTCTAATCCTATGGCGATCAGGATAACCGGCCAAAGGCGCGCAACCGTATCCCAAACATCGCCGGTCATCCAGCCCAGGTTGCTCAATAAGAAAATGACGCCCAGCCCGATTAAAATTAGCGGGCCGACCAAACTTCCTCGATGGTGTATCCTGTGATCCTCTTTGTCGTTCATTCCCATTCTCCTCTCAATTCCTAAAAGCTTTAGCCGGCCTGACCCTTCGCTCCCGGATTCACCCGGATCTTCGCAATAGAAAATTGCGCAGGATCAAGTAACCGCCGATCAATATTAAAGCCAGAGGCCATAGATAGCCAATGAGATTGCCAGCGGCTGCGACAAATAACAGGCCCATAAGCAGCAGGATGCCGCCTGGGATCCAGGCCCAGCTCATCTGACCATGCTCAGTGGGGACGATCGCAACCAAAACGAAGGTCAATCCCATGCCCAGAAAGAGCAAGCCGCCTGTTTCCATACCTGGCAGGATACTGTCTACTCCGGCAATGATCGTCAGGGTCAGCATCACCCCAGCAGGGATGATCGCCCACCAATTCCGCCGGTCGATCAGGAAAATCGCCAAAAAACTCAGGCCAATCCCCCCTAAAACAATGGAACCGCCCCAAATATCCGCAAAGCGCGGCAGCGCCAGACTTAAAACGATCAGGATAGCGATACTCAACAAAGTAAATCCGGGAATCAGCGCCCACCATTGCAGCCGGTTCGACCCATAAACCGAAAGGAAGAATGCGCCGGCAAGCCCTAATATCAATGCCCAGAATAGATCGCCGATTTGAAAAAACCCAAGGTTTTGAAGTAAGAACAACACGCCCCCCAGGATAAGCAGAACACCCCACAATAATCTAAATTCAAGCCATCTAAACATTTCAATTCTCCTCGGATGAGTTGTGAACTTCCCTGCTCAAAATGGATCAGCGGCTCTCCGCCATCGCAGTTGAGATCAACTGCTGTTTCAAATCCCAAAGCCGCTGGGTAAGTGAAACATGGTAAATATGGGGGTACATTAGCCGCCGGACGCCCGCATCCAACCTTTCGACATCAGCCAGTCGTGTCGCTCTCATTTCATCGATGGAGGGGAATTCGTAGACCAGCTTCCCCTGGGAAACCACGTCAACCAGCAGCGATTCGACCTGGGACATGTCCTCTTTGCTCAACAAGCGATACTTGGTATGGTCGTTTGGATGGCGCAGCATGATGCGTTCCATCTGGCGCGGGTCTTCGCCCTCCAGACTTACCAGGTCGGCGGTAGCGATGCCACGTTGGTCATAAATCCGCCAAACATGTTTATACCCGGGATTGGGCGTCTTTGAGGGCGATTCTGAGATCTTGATCGCCGGCAGCCAGTCCCCTTGATCGTAGACAGCTACCAGCTTATAGACGCCACCCAGGGCGGGCTCGCCCCAGGAGGTGATCAGGCGCGTCCCAACGCCGTACACCAGGCGCTTGATCAAATGTTCTGCGTCCACGCCATAACGCGGCGCCTCTTCGCCAATCTGGGTGAGAATCTGCCAGATCACCAGCTCATCCAAATTGTTCGATAGGACAATCGAAACATCTCCGAATCCAGCTTCAGCCAACATCCTGTAAGCCTGGATGCTGAGAAAGGCAAGGTCGCCCGAGTCAAGTCGGATACCCATGGGCTGGTGGCCTTTATCACGCAGCTCCTCAAAAACTTTAATGGCGTTCGGAATACCGCTTTCCAGGGAGTTGATCGTATCCACCAATAACAAACAATCGTCCGGATAAACATCTGCGTAAGCCCGAAAAGCGTCCAGCTCGCTCATGCCAAGCGACATAAATAACTGGACCATGCTGTGTGCATGGGTGCCCTTTGGCGGAAAACCCAGCACAGCCGACAGTCCAACATTCGATGAGTAATCTGCACCTCCAATCAAGGCCGCCCGTGCTCCGGCATTTGCGCCTTTATCCTGCCCGCGCCGCAACCCGAATTCCAGCATTAACTGGCCGCGCCCAATCTCGTGGATGCGAGCGGCCTTCGTGGCGATCAGGATCTGGTAGTTCAGCTTGTTTAATAAAGCCGTCTCTAAGATTTGGGCCATCGCCAGGGGGCCCTGGACGACGTTGATGGGTTCGTTTGGATGGATTACCCGGCCTTCAGGGATGGCGCAAAGACTTAACCCGGAGAAATCGCCATGCTTCTGCAGCCAATCCAGGAAATCGTCGCCAAATAACTGGCTTCCTGTGCGGCTCTTTTGACCGCGCAGGTATTCGATATCATCGCCGGTAAACCGGGCCGCCATCATCCAATCTACCAGCCATTCCAGGCCTGCAGAAATACAGTAGCCGGCCTTGTGCGATCCATAGTCCGGGTAATTGCGAAAGTAATGGTCGAACTGAACCGGTTTTTCCTGCAAGCCCATACGATAATAAAGCTGTGCCATCGTAAGCTGGTACATATCCGTTAACAGGATTCCTTCCATTACGTTTTGATCGGTCTGCCTCATAAACGCCACCTTTAATATCCGTATTTCATCGCCTTACAACGACCAGATGGAGCGACGGCGAAAATAAAACAAAAAAATTCAACGGGTCAGCGCACATCAACCGAACCAACCCCGGTCTGGATATCAAGATCCACTTTGTTGGGGGCGCGATCATAATCCGGGGACTGGTAAGTATCACCCAGCATTGGAAAACGGGCGGTATCCACATTGATGCTGGCCAGGCCGCCGCGGGCCCGGATGCGCGCCGCCACGCCCGATGGAACCCGCAGGAGGACCGATGCTACACCCGTCTCGATATCGACTCGGGTAAATCCAGCGTTATCCGGGAGAGTGATCTCCGTATGGCTGGCTCCGGATTTCAAGCGCAAATCGCCGACACGCAAACCCGTCAAGTCAACCCGCGATTCACTTGCGCCAGTTTCCAGGTCGAGCTCCAGCGGAATTTCCTTCGCCAGACTAAAGGTCCAGTCCAGGGAATCCGGTCCCCAGAAAAAGGGGTAGAACTGGGCCGGGACGCTCAAATTGACATTCAGCAGGTCGCCCTCACGGCGCTTATCGACATTCAACCCTCCGCCAAATGTCCCCTGCAGCAGGTTCTCCACATCCGCGCCTGCCCGGATCACCATCCGTCCGGCGCCATGGCGAGCTCGCACGCGGGCGCGGCTGGCCCCTTCCAAACCGATCGCCACGTTCTCCGCTTGGACCGAACGACGAAATACCCTGCCCCACAGCACCCAGGCGCCTAGTGCGATCAAAAATAACGGCCAAAGCAATCCCCACACATCTGCCTGGAGAATGCCCAGGTTGGAGAGTAACAGCACACCGCCTGCCAGGACCAGGATGAACCCCCAGAAAATCGAGTTTCTATTCATAGGAAAATCCCTCCGCGTAGATTACGACACCCTTGTTAATAATACGCCTTCGAGCATAAAAAGTTGCGCAGCAATCCCGGCCCGATTCGTTTAGTTTGAATTTCGTTCGCGCTCGAATGCGATCACTCGCTTTAAAATATCCTCCAGGTTGTAGCGCGGGCGGTATTCGATCAAAGCGGAAATCTTGTCAATGGACGGGACGCGCCGGCGCATATCTTCAAATCCTGGGGCATAAGCCTGGTCATACGGCACGTATAAGATCTCAGATGAGCTGCCGGTCAAGGCAAGCACCTGGCTGGCAAGCTCTTTAATTGTGACTTCTTCCGTAGAGCCGATATTAAAGACCTGCCCGACAGCGTCCGGGTTACCGGCCAATTTGGTGATGGCGTCGACAACATCGGCGACATCCGCAAAACAGCGCGATTGTTGCCCATCGCCGTAAACGGTTAACGGCTCATTTCTCAAGGCCTGGCGCACGAAGCGCGGCACAACCATGCCGTAGCGCCCGGTCTGGCGCGGGCCGACCGTGTTAAAAAAGCGCATGATCACCACCGGAAGGCCGAATTGGGTGTGGTAGGCCTGCCCGAGAAATTCGTCGACCGCCTTGGAGGTCGCGTACGCCCAGCGGCTGTGGGTAGTCGAGCCCATCAAGCGGTCGTCATCTTCGCAGAACGGCACCTTGACGCCTTTTCCGTAAACCTCAGAAGTCGAAGCGATCAGCACTTTGCAGCCATAGCGATTGGCAGTGGTCAACACCGCTTCGGTGCCCATGATGTTCGTGATGATCGTCCGCACAGGGTCCTCAACAATCAGCTTCACACCAACGGCTGCCGCCAGGTGGATGAGCAGGTCCGCCTCGCTCGTCAACCGGTCGAGAACCTGATTGTTCATGATGGTCTCCCGCACGAATTGAAAATTCGGCAATGGGAGCAGGTGGGAGATATTCTCCAACTTGCCGGTAGAAAGATCGTCGATAGCGACAACATCGAAGCCTTGATGGACCAAAAGCTCGCACAAATGACTGCCGATGAAACCAGCCCCGCCCGTGACCAGCACTTTTTCCTTCAATTTTTCACTCCTCGGATGGAATTTCTTAACTATTGGAAATAATCTAAATTGCGCTGCAGACAGATGCTTTTATGTCTGCGCCAACCCGACCCTTATTTGGGAAGCAGCGCTTCCGCCCGTTTTTTCCAGTAGGCGGCATCCTGATTGGATGGATCAATCAAGAGGATCGTTTCAAGCGTGTCCAGCGACCGGCGGTAATCGTGGAATGAATTGGGGGGCACCCCGGTCCAATAGCGGTACCAAAACTCGCCCCAAAGGTGGTCTTCCGCCCAACGCAGCCCGCGCACAGCATCTGCGGCTTGTTGGTCTTCGCCAATGGGTATCAATGCGTCGGCGAGCAGCAGGCGGGTCGAGCCATCCCGGCTGCCGGAATCCCAGGCGGTTTGAATGTAATTAAGGGCGGCCGGATAATCGCCGCGGCTCATGGTTATCTCGGTCAGGCGCTGAAGCGCGGTCAGATTATTCGGATCCCAGGCCAAAGCCCGCTGGAAGTTATTTTCCGCTGCGCTCAGGTCGGTGGTGCGGCGAATGGTGTCCAGGGTTGGATCGGCGAAGCGATCCGGATCATAGCGCGACAGCACAGTGCGAGACTGCAGGACCGCGCCGATATTCGCGTAGAATTGTCCGATCAAGGGGCGGTGAAACAGGATCGCGCCCAATAGCAGCACGCCAACCGCCATCCAGGCGAAGATTTTTCGGGTGCGAAAATTCTGGCGCTGCCCGCTGGGCTTTGTTGCAGCCAGCAAATAAGCGAACCCGGTCAGAACGCCCACCAGGGGAAGTGTGCGCTTTACATAGAATACCACATCCACCATTCCATGCACCGTCGCGATCAGCAGCGCAGCACAGCCAGCCCAGCCTATGGCGGATGTGAACCCGGATCGATGCTCGCTAGCCAGAGAGTCCAGCCCTCGCCACGCGCCAGCTAAAAAGAAGACACCCATCCAAACCAGGGAAACCAGGCCCAGAATTCCCTGTTCAAACCAGACTTCCAGGAATATGTTGTGAAAGTGTTCGTGAAACGGCACATTGATCAAAATGCCATAGATCGCGTACACCAACCGGAAGGTCATTAACCCGCTGCCTATGAACAGATAATCCGGGATCAAGTGCAGCCCCTCGCGCCACAGGGTCAAGCGGCTGTAAAGGGAGCCATTTGGATCCGGGATCTGCCCCATCAGGCGATCCAGGTTGCCACTGGCAATAATTCCCCCTACCACAGAAACACCCAGGATGGCGATCACCGTCCAAAAGATCTTTTTACGCCTTGGCGGGGAGAACCAGCGGCGCTGCACCCAGGCCAACCCGCCTAAACCGGCGGCAGTCATAACGCCCAGCCAGGCGCCGCGGCTGCTGGTGAGGATGAGGCTGACCAGGATCAAAGCGCTTAAACCGGCATAGAACAGGACGGACCGGCGCCTCTCGCCCCGGTGGGCCTCCCACAGGAGCGCCAGGCCAAATGGCAATGCGACCGCCAGCGTTCCCGCGGCGACATTTACCTGAACAGCGGGGCCGGGCAGCACGGCCATGTGTGCGTTCAGCCAGCGGCCGGCTGCATTCAACGGCGTAAACTTGACCGCATCGCCGCTGAAATCATGACGTAAAGGCCAGTACAGGGCCAGCCCAGAGGCTGCCAGCAGAAAAATACTTGCGACCCAGCGCTGGACCTGTTCGGAGCTGAGGACAATGGCATAAAACAACACGGACGCCGCTAACAACCGAGCGAACTGCAATGCAGCCGGTCTCGGATCGTAAGCCGCCCAGACCGCGACGCCGGCGCTGAAGAGGGTCAACACCCAGGGGATTTCCAGGCCGGTGCGTAGAAAGGGGCTGCCGCTGCGAGCAAAGCTCAACCCAAGGGCAGCGACCAACAGCCCCGCAGCCAGGATCACCCACGGTTGAAAATGTTCTGAAACAGTCAAAATACCGAGGGCCGCCAGCAAAAGCGCCCAAATAATCCCTTGCTGGCTCTGCGCCTGACCGGCTCTGGCTTGTATCCTGGAATCTCTATTCGCCCTGGTGTACACGACTTACAATATCCCCATCGTCAAAAGAAAATTTCTCCGCGCTCGCTCTTCCAGGTCCCGTCGATCTCGCGCAGGACCTGGGCTGGTACGCCCCCGACAATGGTGTGCGGCGGCACGTTTTTTGTAACGACCGCTCCGGCTGCGACGACCGCCCCCTTGCCGATATGCACGCCATCAGTCACAACCGCATTGGCTCCCAACCAGACATCGTCCTCGACGACAATCCCTTGAGCGGTGATCCCTTGCTCGACAAAAGGCCGGCCCGGATCATCCACGACGTGGTTCACGGCGATCAACTGCGTCATCGGCGAAGTATATACCCGATCTCCGATCGTCACACCACCCTGGCCTCGAATGACGCTGTACTCGCCAATCAGGCTGTCGCGGCCAATCCGGATTCCGGCGTGCGGGAGGCTGCGAAAGTTATACACGTGCAGTACGGCGCCATGCATCACCAGGGTGTTCTCACCGATCTCGACGCCCGCCGGGCAGGCATGAATGTATACGCCCTCATCCAGATAACTGCCTTTGCCCAGGTGAATTTGATCGGCGAAGCGTAAGCGCACGTTTCGTTCAATAGCCGCCAGACCATCCATTTGTAAGATCAAGCGATAAAGGACGGCGCGCAGGCCGATGCCGATTAATGTAGGCACCCAGCCCACCAACGCCATCAAGGTTTGTTCCAAAAGGTAACGACCTGTAGAGCTGGCCTGGCGGGATAAATAAAGGCTCAGTTGGGACGGGTCGCGTGTCACGCAAGCCTCCTCAACATTTCAAAACCAGCCGTCTGTGGTTGTACTAAGGTCTGCATTTCTCATGCCGGTTCCTCCCAAAGTTCCGCCAGAAATTTCAGCTTTGCTGTGCTTTGGAAACTTTCACCGCCTTCGTGGTGATTGTAAGGCCATATTTTGATCTGTTTCGGGCCATTGTAGTGGTTATAGGCAGCAAAAACTGTGGAAGGCGGGCACACATCGTCCATCAAGCCTACCGAGAAAAGCGCCGGACTACTAGCCCTCGCAGCAAAGTGAACCCCATCGAAATAAGCCAGGGTACGAAAGACCGTATCGATCTTATCTCTGTGGATCTGGCAATATTCTGAGATTTCCTGGTAAGGGAGCGCGTCCGTGATCTCCGTCGCCCGGCGGAAGTGGCACAAGAAGGGTACATCCGGCAAAACCGCGGACACATCCGGAACCAGCCCTGCGACTGCCAGGGCGATCCCGCCTCCCTGGCTGCCCCCCGTAAGCGCCACTCGCTGTGGGTTAACGATTGGGTGAGCGCGAGCAGCCTCAACCGCCCGGACCGCATCCGCGAAAATACGCCGGTAATAATATGCGCTGGGGTTAAGGATGCCGCGGGTCATAAACCCGGGATAGTGCGGGTTGGCGCCATCCGTCTCATAGTCAGGCGTGTCGCCGGATCGCCAGGCGCTGCCCTGCCCGCGAGTATCCATCACCAAATGGGCATACCCGGCGGCGCTCCACAGTAACCAATCCAAAGGCATGCCGCGGCCGCCGCCATAACCGATATACTCAACGACGCAAGGCAGCCGGCCTGTATCTCCCTTCGGGTGAAAAAACCAACCCTTGATCCGTTGGCCTGCATACCCATTGAAAGTGACATCATACAAGTCGATCAGCTTCAACTCGCTTTCCACCGCCTCAAAACGAGCCTCCAGCGGGAATTGGCGCGTCTCTGCCAATGTTTTTGACCAAAACTCATCAAAATCTGGGGGTTCCATCCTTTCCGGAAGATAGGTTTGCAATTGCTCAAGTGGAAGATCGAAATACATGCCATCCCTCCAGAATTTCTACGCAATTCTCCGGTCGCTTCGGCTTTGAAGAATCACCGGATCGGATCGCAATAACCCTCAATTTATGTTGTAAACCATTACCGCCGGTTCACCAAATAATCTTACCAGTAGATCGGATTCTTTTCTATAAGAATTCCCTCTTTCCCGGTATAATCCCCGGGTACTTACAACGGTTGATTCCTGCAGCGAATCTTCTGATTTCCACAAACCTCTTCTATCTTTTGGATGGCTGGGTGAGGGGATCAGGAACGGGATATTAGATATGAGCGATTGGCACGAGTTACCTGCCCAGCAAGCTCTCGACCAATTAAATAGCGATCTCCAACATGGGTTGGATCCTTCCGAAGCAGCTCAGCGGCTGGAAAAATACGGCTCAAACGAGTTGATCGAGCGCGGCGTCAAAAGCCCTTGGAAAATCCTTTTGGAACAATTCTCCGAGACCATGGTTGTGATCCTTATCATCTCAGCCATCATATCTGGCTTCCTGGGCGATATTAAGGACACGGTCGCCATTATTGCGATTGTGATCATCAATGCACTGCTCGGATTCCGGCAGGAATACCAGGCAGAGCGGGCTATGGCGGCCTTAAAGAAACTGGCTGTACCAACCGTGCGCGTCCGGCGTGGAGGCCACATCCAGGAGATCTCCGCACGCGAGTTAGTCCCCGGCGATATCATCATTCTTGAAGCAGGGAATACCATCCCGTCCGATGGACGCTTGCTCGAAAGCGCCAATCTGCGCATCCAGGAATCAGCCCTGACCGGGGAATCTGAACCCGTGTCGAAACAGTCAGTCGTGCTAAGCCAGGCTGATTTGCCCCTGGCAGAACGGCATAACATGGTTTACATGGGCACAACCGTCACCTATGGTCGCGGCCAGGCGGTTGTCACCGAGACAGGAATGAACACACAATTGGGCGGAATCGCCGAGCTGATGCAGACCACGGGCCAGGAGAAAACCCCGCTGCAGCGCCGTCTGGACCAGTTGGGCAAGGGCCTGGCGCTGGCGGCCCTGGCGCTGGTCGCGATTGTGTTCCTTCTCGGCCTGCTGCGCGGCGAAGATGTAAAGATACTTTTCCTAACTTCGATCAGCATCGCCGTGGCTGCGGTCCCGGAAGGCCTGCCGGCGGTTGTCACGATCGCGCTCGCCCTGGGGGCGCGCCGCATGCTCAAGCGGCAGGCATTGATCCGTAAGCTGCCGGCGGTTGAAACGCTCGGATCGGTAACTGTCATCTGCTCGGATAAGACCGGGACCCTGACTGAAAACCGAATGACGGTCACCATCCTGGATGTGGCCGACCACAGGCTCGACCTGGTACAGGAATCCGACACGATCCCGATTCGTGGTCCGGATGCGCCTTGCATCGACCCTAACCCTGACGCAGAGCAGGTTGAATTGTTGCGCGACCACCCCGCTTTAACGCTGCTGCTGGCAGGCGGCTGTCTGTGCAACGACGCCATCCTGGAATGCGATCCGGAGGAGTCCAGGAATATTCTCATCATCGGGGATCCCACCGAAGGCGCGCTGGTGGTTGCTGCCGCCCGCATGGGATTGGATAAAGATGCATTAGAAGACACTTTTCCGCGCATCGCAGAAGCGCCCTTTGATTCAGAGCGCAAGCGCATGACCACCGTCCACAAAATGCCCGCCAGCGAAGACGAGGTCCCCCAGGCTTATCAGTCGATTTGGGATTGGGAGGGTTGGGCTGGCAGGCTGGATTTTGTCTCTTTCACGAAAGGGGCTGTCGATGGCCTGCTGGAGGTTTGCTCCCAGGTGTGGGTGAACGATCACAGCGAGCCGATGAGTGCGGAATGGCTTCGTCGAATTGAGGCTGGCAATGAGCGCCTGGCCCAGCGAGGCATGCGTATCCTGGGTGTTGCCTGCCGGGCATTCGAAGCGGTCCCTGAAGACCCAGGCGCTGAAAGTCTGGAACAGGAATTGGTCTTTGTAGGCCTGGCTGGGATGATCGACCCGGCGCGTCCGGAAGTGAAAAACGCTGTCGGTACCTGCCGCACCGCCGGCATCCGCCCGATTATGATCACAGGCGATCACCCGCTCACCGCCCGCTATATCGCCAGCGAGCTGGGCATTTCTACGAACGGTAAAGTTTACACCGGTCAGGACCTGGAAAAATTGGAGATGGGCGCGTTGGAAGAGGCCGTTTCCGAGACCTCGGTATACGCCCGTGTTTCTCCTGAAGATAAGCTCAAGATCGTTCAAGCGCTGCAAAATCTCGGGCATATCGTCGCCATGACCGGCGACGGGGTTAATGACGCGCCTGCCTTACGCAAGGCGGATATCGGCGTGGCCATGGGCATCACCGGGACGGACGTTTCCAAAGAAGCAGCCGACATGGTCCTGCTCAACGATAATTTCGCCACCATCGTCGCTGCAGTCGAAGAGGGGCGCGTTATTTACGATAATATCCGCAAGTTCATCCAATACACGTTAAGCAGCAATACCGGAGAAATCTGGGTGATGCTTTTAGCGCCTTTCCTGGGGATGCCACTGCCCTTGCTCCCTTTGCAGATCCTTTGGATCAACCTGGTGACCGATGGTCTGCCCGGCCTGGCCCTAGGCGTTGAGAAAGGGGAGAGAAACACCATGAGCCGCCCGCCTTACCCGCCAAACGAGAATATCTTCGCCCGTGGTCTGGGGAAAAACATCTTATGGATCGGATTATTGATGGGATTCATTTCCCTGGGGGCAGGCTGGTGGTATTGGCGTTTGGGCAACCCAATCTGGCAGACGATGGTCTTTACCACCCTGACGCTCTCGGAGATGGGTTACGTCCTGAGCATTCGCTCCAATCAGGATTCACTATTCACGATCGGTCTTTTTAGCAACCGGGCGATGTCAGGCGCGGTCAGCCTGACAATTCTTCTTCAGTTCGCGGTGATTTACATCCCCTTCTTACAGAGTTTGTTCAAAACCACTCCGCTTCCGGTGGGAGACCTGCTGTTTGCGATCCTCTTAAGTACGGTCATCTTCTGGGCGGTGGAATTTCAAAAGTGGTTGTCCCGCCGTAAGCTGCGCCAGGTTGTCTCATGAACGAATCGAGGGATAATTTATTCTCTGCTATCGATGATTTCCATGTAGCTCGCAGCCGGGCAGCCCTCAAAGAGATACTGGCTCGTTTCACCGGTCAATCCACTCAACTCCTTTCCTACGACGAGGTGAGAGAGAAGCTCAAAATCCAGGGTGGATCAGAACGCGGTTTGCAAGACATCCCCATCGATAAAATTGTTGGCAGTGTAGGCCGCTACACCGACTTCACCCGTGAATTCCTGCCGCGCCAGGGAGTGGATGAACAACGATGGGCGCGCGTCCTGGCAGCCGCATCCGATCTGGCCGGCCTGCCTCCAATCGAAGTCTATAAGATTGGCGATGCTTACTTTGTAAAAGATGGGAACCATCGCGTCTCGGTCGCCAGGCAATTGGGCGCTACCCATATACAGGCCTACGTAACTGAAATTCGCACCCGTGTTCCCATAACCGCCGATGTTCAGCCCGATGAGCTAATTCTGAAAGCAGAATACGCCGATTTCCTGGAACAAACCCATCTGGATGAGCTTCGCCCTGGCGCGGATCTGACGGTCACCGTCCCCGGACAATACCCGTTTTTGGCCGAACACATTGCGGTCCACCGCTACTTTATGGGCATCGACTTTAAGCGCGACATTTCCTACGAGGAAGCTGTCGCCCATTGGTATGATCACGTTTACCTGCCTGTGATCCAGGTCATCCGGGAGAAAGGAATTCTAAGATTTTTTCCAGGGAGGACTGAAACCGACCTGTATTTGTGGATTGCCCAACACCGCGCCGAGATCAAAGAGGATTTAGGCTGGAACATCAACCCGGAAGCTGCCGCCATAGATCTTGTTCACAGGTTCAGCTCGCAGCCAGAGCAAGTCGCCAACCGGCTTGGCGAGAAACTCCTGGATACGCTCTCCCTCGACAGCCTGGAATCCGGCCCCCCACCGGGCGAGTGGCGTAAAGATAAGCTTGCCAATCAGAATGTAGAACGCTTATTTCACGAGATCCTGGTGCCCGTGAACGGCCTGGAACAAGGCTGGTATGCCCTGGAACATGCAATCATCGTCGCCCGTCGAGAACAAGCGCTCCTGCACGGGTTACATGTTCTTCCATCCGAAGGAGAAAAAGAAAATCCAGATGCTCTCGCCATCCGCGAGACGTTCAACCAACGCTGTCGAGATGCTGGGGTGGATGGCGAACTCGTTTTTGCAGTGGGAGGGGTCTCAAGGGTGATTTGTGATCGCTCCCGCTGGACTGACTTAGTTATCGCGACGTTGAGCTATCCGCCCCCACCAGGTCCCATTGCAAGGCTTAATTCTGGGTCCCGAGATTTGATCCAGCGCTGCCCGCGGCCGATCCTGGCTACGCCCCTTTCCACCTCCCCTCTGGATCGGGCCCTTTTGGCGTACGATGGCAGCCCGAAATCGGAAGAGGCCCTGTTCATTGCTACTTACCTGGCTGGGAAGTGGCAGATACCGCTGTTTGTCATCACGGTGACCCATAGCGGGTATACCTCGCAGCAAACCCTGGTTCACGCTCGCGAGTACATCGAATCACACCAGGTGTCTGCGAATTATTTGCTCGAAAAAGGGACACCAGCCAGGGCTATTCTGGAAGCCGGGGAAAACAATGCTTGCAACTTCTTGATCATGGGCGGTTATGGCGTCAACCCGGTTTTGGAGATTGTGTTAGGCAGCGTCGTCAACGAGGTTCTGCGTGAAAGCCACAAACCCATGTTAATTTGTCGTTGAACAACTCGCCTAAAGTAACGATTGCTATTAGAAAAGGCTCCCTCGAAAAAGTTTTTTCCAGGGAGCCACATCCTTTATTTCTTGTCGTCCTTTTTTTTATTCTTTACCTTCTTCCCTTTCCCCGCTCGTTGGGAATAATCCGCAACAGCTTGCTGAATAGGCACCTCCCCTTTGTAGATTTCCTGCAAGTAACGTTGGTGTTCCACCACCCACAGGTATAGATCCGTCTCGGTACGGCCAGGAAATTCCTTCAAAATGTCCTGCTCGCGAATGATCTCTACAATTGGCAGGTAAATATTGTCATACCAGGATGCCACCGCTTCCGTGACAGGCACCTCTATCTTGCGTTGCTCGCCAAGATACCAACGGTGGACGGCAATATGTTCGCGCAGGAGGTCGTACTTGCCCGGCAAGGTTGTTTCAATGTTCGCCTCAGGCCGCACCTCTGGCAGGTGGGAATACTCCAGAAAAGCGCCTCGTTCTTGCCTTAAAATCAGGTCATCGACCCAGGCTTTCCGGCTGAGGAGATTGACCAGCTTTTTAACTGCCGGATGTGAATAATCCTCTAAAAGCTCCTTAGCGGCCTCAGCCCTGGCGCCGCCCTCGCCGATTTCTTCGTCCCGGTACGCCTGCTTCAGGTATCCCTGGTATTCCACGATCCAAAGATAAAGGTCTGCTTCACTGGTGCCTGGGAAATCTTTCATCACCGAAAGATCCCTGAGGATCTCAACCAGCGGGCAGTAAACGTTTTCATACCAGGATGAGGCTGCATCCCGGAAAGAAACCTCCGCACCTCGCTGCTCTCCGAGATACCAGCGGTGAACAGAGATATGTTCTAACAGACGCTCGTATTGGCCCGGGACAAACGTTTCGATTTTGGCCTCCGGATGTGTGGCAACTAGGTTCGTTTTTAAGAGGAATTCTCCGTACTCTTTTTTTATAGCCAGGTCGTCCACTTTTGTGTCGGCAGTCAGGGCAACGGGGATATCGATCTCCGTTACGAAAGCATCCACAAACATCTGGCCTCGTTCGCGCGCCACGGAAACCCGGTGATTGCCATCCTTTACAAAATAGATATCCCCCATCTTATACAACTCAACAGGCGGCAAATTAACCTGATCATAGTGCGCTTTATCAATGCTGATCCAGCGGTCTCGGGTTCTCGTTTGCGTTGGCAAAAAGGCGCGGTCGAAATCCTGGTACCTCCCCACGCTGCCCACTATTTTTTCAATTGGGACTTGCTTCATCCCCAGGTAATGCTGCCCGCGAAAAGGCAACCGCTCGCGGACTTCGTCATATGGCAATAATTCAATATTCGCGCCGGTGAAGCGAGCCAGTATCTTGCGCCAAAATCCTCTGAATACGGCCCGCTCAAAATCCTGATTGGCTAATTGGTTAAAAGACATTGTACGTTTTCCTATCGGGTCATCGCGACGGGTGTTTTTGGTCACAATCCAGGGTTATCTCCCGGTAACCATAAGTGTTAATCACCAGGGTCCGGCCAAAGTGGGTTTCAACGGCTGTATCTGGCCTGTAAATGTGAACGTGACCATGAAAATGGTAAGCGGGCTTGAACACCCGCAGAAACCAGCGAAAAGCCTTAATACCAACATGGGGTAAGTCTGTGCGATCATGAATCTCAAATGGAGGCGCATGTGTGACAAAAATATCCAGGAACCTGCCGTGAATGATGCGGTTTGCCAGCAGACCTGGGACCAGCGCCAAAACATGACTTAACATCTCAGATTGTGAATACTGGAAGCGCCCGGGACGATATCGAGGGCTTCCTTCGATTCCGGCCAATAATAGACCTTTGTAATTGACCAACCGGCGATGGAGATCAATTCCTCCCGCCGGCCCTGTCCGCTGTCCCCAAGTATGGTACTCGACGACTTGATCGTGATTCCCACGCACGAAAAATAAAGGTACACTCAACGCATTTTCAACGTATTCCAGGTAATAGTATGACAAATCACCACACCCTATTACCAGGTTAACATCGCTGAATTTTTTACGCACCTGTGGACTGAAAATAAAAGGGACGGGTATGTCGCTCAACGAGAGAATTTTCATTCGCTTTGGCGCCTCTCCGAGCCAGCGTAGTTTTTTCCACCCGGTGAAATACAGCCGCTAAGTGTACGTATTTTAGCGCTTATACCCTCTTTCATGGAGCTTGTCAACACATCGATTGATCTCTTTATTGTCCAAATCGCGACCCCAAAATTTGTTGAATGTTGCAGTTCATCCTAAAAAAAGCACAGAATCGTTATTTTGTCACACAAGAAGATGAACGTTTGGCACTTGTTTTGTTTCAAAATATCCTTTATCTTTAGTATACCGTTTTAGATCAGGGGACCAGTGGCAACGCATGGAATCATCCAGCCAGATCGAGGTTCAGGAAATTCGCCAGACTGATTGAGGCTTTCGATAGTTAAGATTATCAACACGGTTCAAAGACGATGACCCCCATTTCTTCTATTATCAACCGTAAAATACCGCCGGAGCCCTGGGTTGAAGGGGAAAAAATCCCCTGGCATGAGCCAGGTTTCAGCGCCCGCATGCTAAAGGAGCACCTGAACCAGGATCACGACTTAGCCAGCCGTCGCACCCTTAAGATTGAAAAGCAAGTGACCTGGATCCACCAGAATTTGCTTGCGGGCAGGCCAAATAAAATACTCGACCTGGGGTGCGGACCGGGTCTCTACACCTACCGCCTGGCCTGCCTGGGACACGAATGCACCGGGGTCGACTTTTCGCCAGCCTCCATCGCATATGCGTCCGCGTTTCTCGCCGACCAGGAGGATAACCCGCAAAACTGCTCCTACGTTTTAGCAGACATTCGAAAATTCGAATACGGGGTTGGTTTCGGGTTGGTTATGCTGATTTATGGTGAAGTTAACGTTTTCAAACCTGCAGATGCAAGGCTGATATTGTCGAAAGCTTTTTCATCGTTAGCGCCCGGGGGCACCCTCCTTCTAGAGCCCCAGACAGCGAAAGGTGTGCAAGTCATGGGCCAGGCGGATTGCACCTGGTATTCTTCTAAAGGCGGCCTGTTTTCAGACAAACCTCATCTATGCTTAATTGAAAATTTTTGGAGTGAAAACAGCCATACGACGACTACACGATATTACCTCATCGATGCAGCTTCAGGCGCTCTTTCTTGCTTTACCCACAACACCCAGGCTTACTCAGAGAATGAGCTGTGTGCACTGCTTATGGAGATTGGCTTCAATGAGCCCCACACCTATCCATCCCTGACAGGGTCTATCGAGAATGATCAGCAGGGCTTGTATGCGCTCGTCGCTCGGAAACCAGTCACAGCCTGATCCGTTTCAGTCCATCCCAAGTGCGTCGCGGATACATTCGATCTTCTCGAGGGCGGCTTTTTTGCCCAAAGCCACTAACTCCTTTGCTTTTGAAAACCGAAAATAGGTTTTTCCGGACAATTCGGGTCGAATCAGACAATCTGCCGAATCGATACCTTCTCCTGCTCTCTGTACCAAAATTTCCAGGGCGGCGAACCCGAAGCCAAATGGGCCTGAACGCTGCCGCAGCGCAGGTGAAAAAATGTCAACCCCGATGACGTAATCCGCACCCATCTCGCGCAGTACGGATACGGGCACTGTGTCCGCCAGGCTTCCATCCACCAGCAGCCGTCCATCGATCTCTACCGGTGTGATAAAACCCGGGACTGAACAACTGGCCTGTACTGCGGGAGCAAGCCGGCCTTCGCACTGCCGGACGGGTAGGCCAGTTGCTATGTCTGTGGCGACAGCCACAAACGGAATTTTTAAATCCGCAAATTGAATATCTCCCAATTCATTTACCAACCAACGCGCCATTTTATCAAAGGAAACGAAACCGCGCTTTGGCCACACCAGGCTGGCGACTTCCTGCCAATGCAGATTTTCTCCGATTTCAAGAATGCGCTCGATTGGGATACCTGCGCTGTATAACGCCCCGATCAAGGAACCTGCACTTGTGCCGGCAATGTAGTCAATCGGTATGCCGGCTCGTTCCAAAACGATCAATACGCCGGCATGTGCGACCCCGCGCACAACACCTCCGCCTAATGCCAGACCAACCCGTTTGTGTACATTTCCACTCAATTTAACACCTATTTTGATGAATCTCTGGAGATTGCGGCGTAGCCGCAACTCTCCATCATATTGCGTGGTGCGCCACAAGCGCCCAACACTTTCCCCTGCCTGGCCTTAGAAACCCATCCGTAATTCCGATACCCAGGAACCTAAAAATCAACTGACCGGCCTTCGTAGGCATACACAAATATGCGCTTTAAGCCTTCGCGATCAGGGATACAGTGAGCGGTTACCATTCCCAGGTCCACTTCCGCCCGGTCGCACAGGGCTTCCAATTCTGCCTCAAAAAGTGCGCCGGGCACACCAGCTTGTTGCAAACTCAGCGGCAGATGGATGCGTTTCATCAAGCCTCGGACAGCGTTTGCCAGGCCATCTGCGGCCTGTGGCTCGTCCTGGGTGGGAAGGCCAAGCAAATGGGCGATCGGCATGTACCGGCTGCCGGCGCGACTACAAAAATACTCTATACTGGGCGGAAGGAATATCGCCGTAACCCTCCCGTGTGGAATTCCGAAAATCGCGCCCGCGCTGTGTCCCATGGCGTGAGCCAGAGAGATGTTGCTGTTAGCAATCGTAATCCCGGCAATCGCTGCCGCATTCGCCATCTTCTCGCGGGCTTCCATATCCGATTCGCCGAGCTCAACCGCTCGAGGCAGGTAATCGAACACCAGTCGGATCGCCTGCAGGCTTAAGCCATCGCAGAAATCGTTCGAGAACGTGTTATTAAACGACTCAACGGCATGAACCAGTACGTCGATGCCCGTATCTGCAGTAAGCTGCGGTGGCATTTTAGAGGAGAATATCGGATCGACGATCGTTATATCGGCCAGCAACTCGTTTGAAACCAGTTCCAGCTTGCGGTGGTTTTCCAAATCGCTCACTACCGCGGCGTGAGTAGCCTCCGACCCGGATCCTGCGGTTGTTGGGATGGTTAACAGGCGCGCCTTGGAGCGAAGCCCAAACTGTTCCACCGGGTTGATCGCTTCCAATTCGATATCCGGGCGTTCGTATAAGAACCAGGCCGCCTTAGCGGCATCCATACACGATCCGCCTCCCAAACCAACCACCCAATCGGGCCGGTATTCTTCCATCGCTTTGGCGCATAATTTAACCATTTGGAAGCTGGGTTCTGGCTCCACCTGGGTGAAGGCGCAGCATTCTAAACCTGCGTTGGACAGCCGCTGTTGCACCATGTCGACAAACCCAAGCGCTTGAACGCATGCATCGGTGACGATGAAAGCGCGCTGGCCTTCAATTTGTTCCAGATAGGCCAGGGCATCTTCTCCAAAAACAATTCGCGGGCTGTTAAAATACCACATCGATATCTACTCCTCTTTCGATGGGGATGAATCTCTATTCATCCCCATCGAACATATAAAACACCTCACTGCACAGCCTGGAGTTCAGCCATTCGCTCGAGCTCTGCCTGCAAAAGCTCACGACGCAAAATCTTGCCGACGGTCGATTTCGGCAGAGAACCGCAAAATTCAACGAATTTTGGAACTTTATATACAGCCAGATTGCTCCGACAGAATTCGATGATCTCTTCTTCGGTCGCTGTCTCTCCGGGTTTCAGGGTGATAAAAACTTTGATACGCTCGCCTTTACCTTCTATCGGGATACCGACGGCAGCGGCTTCCAGGACTTTAGGATGTTCATAGAGGATATCCTCGATTTCACGAGGGTAAATATTGTATCCACTTGCCCCCAAGATCATATCCTTTTTGCGATCAACGATCCGAAAATAGCCAAATTCGTCCATCGTAGCGATATCTCCGGTATGAAGCCAGGGCAATCCGCCATCCTGGGCTGGACGCAAGGTATTTGCCGTCTCGCCGGGTAAATTCCAATAACCCTTCATCACCTGCGGCCCGCGGACGCAAAGCTCACCGACTTCATTAATCCCCAGAGATTGCTCGCCTGTATCCAGGTCGACGATTTTGACATCTGTATCTGGCCAGGGCAGGCCGATGGTCCCAATCCGGTTATCGCCGAAAACAGGGTTGGCGTGCGTTACGGGCGAAGCCTCGCTGAGTCCATACCCTTCGACCAGGCGCGCCCCGGTGACCTTTTGGAAATTTTGTTGTACTTCCACCGGGAGCCCGGCAGCCCCGCTAATACAGGCATTAATCGAGCTAAGGTTGTACTTCGCCAGGCCCGAGTAATTATTTATAGCAGTGTACATCGCGGGCACACCGGGATAAAGCGTGGGCCGATATTTATGGATGGATTTGATGACATCTTCCAGGTCACGCGGGTCTGGAATGAGGACAATACTCATTGCGTTCAACACGCTTAAATTCATACAAATCGTCATCCCATAACAGTGAAACAGCGGAATTTGGGTCAACATGACATCTTTGGCCTCGGGGGAGTTCAGCCAGACTTTGCATTGGTAGGCGTTCACCAGGATATTGCGATGCGTCAGTTGGGCCCCTTTGGAAATTCCGGTCGTGCCGCCCGTATACATCAATACCGCGGTATCGTCTAAACCCAGCTCAACCGGTTGAGGTTTTTCTGGTCCCAACGCCATGGCTTCCGAAAAGCCCTGCACTTGGGCATCCCCCGCGAAGTTCACTCGATGCCCTATTTGCTTTTCTTTAAGCAGGGTAAAGAGTGATTTCAAGAGCGGAGGAAAGAATGTTTTTATCTCGGCGACGATCACATGGCGCAATTTTGTCCCCGGGCGAATGCGGTGAATTAAGGGATAAGTGGAACTGAGCGTGACGATGAGCTCCGCTCCCGAATCGTTCAATTGATGGGTCATTTCGTGCGCCTGGTAAAGCGGATTGCATGGGACGACAATCGCGCCAACGCGCAACGCAGCGTAATAGGCGATGATGAATTGCGGGCAATTGGGCAGATGGATGGCGACCCGGCTGCCTTTTTTGATCCCTAAAGTCTGCAAGGCCCCAGCAAATTCATCTACGTATCGGTTGAGTGAACGATAGCTGATCTTCGTCCCTTTGAAAAAGATCGCAACTCGCTCAGGACGATCTCGGGCTGTTTTTTCGAGGATCACCGGAAGGATTTCAACCGGATAATCGATATGTTCCGGCACATGGGATTCATAAAATTTTAGCCAAATCTTTTCAAGACTCATAGGAGCCTCCTTATTGACATCGCTTCACCTCAATGCTATATTTCAATTACATTCGATCTCAGAACCAGTTAACCGTTGGGAGGATCAGGCCGTAACCGTTATCAACCGGTTGGGTTAAACGTCCTTAGATCGAACCACCGAGCAGCAAAAAAGTTTTCGAAGGGACAAAATGCGAATGCAAAAAAACGGGAAAACAGCGCTGGTTTTGGCAGGTGGTGGTTTGACAGGAGCCGTTTACGAAATCGGTGCGCTGCGCGCCATCGATGATTTGCTCGTCGATCGCACGGTGAACGATTTTGATATTTATGTAGGCACCAGCGCTGGCGCTTTGATCGCCTCCTTTCTTGCAAATGGTGTGAGCCCTGAAGAGATGATCCAGGTCATCGCCGGTGCAAATCCGGATGTCCCGGAACTTAAGCGAGCACATATCTTCAGCCTCAACCGGCTGGATTATCTTGGTTGGGGGCTAAAACTGCCCGCCAAGCTGTTAAACGCCTGGACTCACTATTTGCAAAACCTGAAAGATATGACCCTGTTTGACTTGCTCTGGTCTCTCACCGAAGCCTTACCTTCCGGGATGTATGATGGCCTGGCTCTGGAAAGATTTGTTCGAGAGACGCTGTCGTTTATGAACCTGCCAAATGAATTTAAGGAACTAAGCAAAGATCTAACCATTGTCGCTACAGACCTGGACAGCGGTGAACGGGCTGTATTCAGCCGAGAAGCGTTAAGCGATGTGCCGGTTTCGTTGGCCGTTGCAGCCTCCTCAGCGCTTCCGCTGGTATATAAACCGGTGCGGATCGGCGATCACGATTACGTAGATGGTGGCCTACGAGGTACGGCGAGCATCGACGTGGCGATTGAACGGGGGGCAACTTTGATCCTATGCATTAACCCGTTAGTCCCATTGGATACGAGCCAGAAAGGGTTTCCCAGCGAATTGCCGGCTGAGTACGAGCACTTGAGTAACAAAGGGATCCAATCGATCGCCAACCAATCTTTGCGCATATTGAGTCATGCCGGTTTGCAATACCACATTAAACAAATTCGCCGCACACATCCGGAAGTGGATATCATCTTAATCGAACCGCGTCCGGAAGATTACGAAATGTTCTTTTATAACATCATGCGCTACTCGGCCCGATTGATCGTTGCTCGTCACGGGTTTGAGTTGGCGACAACAGATTTGGCAGTAGATTATCCCTACTACAAGCAAGTTCTTGCACGGCATGGCATTCCTCTCAGTCGCAGGCTCGTCATCCAGGAATTAAACGAGATTATCGAATCGAATTATGATCCAAAAGTGATCCGCCGGGTACTGGAAGCGCGTTCAGCCGGTTGCGGCCAACCTCGTTCCAAATCTCCTATTTGCCAGCTCAATCGAGCGCTGGCCGAGCTTGAATATACGTTGGACAAAATGGAGGATAGCTTGGCGCAGTAATGGGCTTTTGCGGCCTTATCCGTTCACAGGCTGCCCGCTGGTCCTCCTGCCCCCAGAAAACCATCCGTGCCATTTTCTCGCACCAGTTGGGGGTATATCTCCTGGCCGCGATGAAAAATATCTTCCAGGGCAAAAGTCTTAACAAAGGTCCACGTACTTTCATTTGGCCGCTAGAAATTGCTTTTTTCAGCGGCAATTCGGCGAGCAAAATCTTGTGCAGAGCATCAGCGCTCAATTCCACATCGATATCGGGATGTATTGCAATTTCACCGTAAGTGATCTTCAGGGGGTTCTGCCGGCCGTTAATAACGACCTGGGCGCTAGGATTGTGGCAGCGCAAACGGATCACCAACCTGGAAGCGGATACTGCCCGGGTTGCACCCGGCCCCTGATCCTTAATTTGATCGAATAACGACGTTAAATTAGAAATAAGGCGCTCACTATTGGTATACACTGACATTAAGATATAATCCTATTACAACCAGCTCATCAACCAAAGAATACCGACTTGCGCTCCGCCAGGCGCGTATAAATCATGTTTTGAATGACGTTACGCACCTGGTCGGTTAATTGTGAAACCAACATCACATTATTCACCGCTCCAGGACCATATCCATCCATTGGGATTGGCTCGCCAAAATCGATATACCATTTCGTCGGCAGTGGAACAAACCCGATTAATCCCAACCAGGGGAAGGTAGGCGAAATTGGGAAGTAGGGGAAACCAATCATTTTGGCCATGGTTGGCGATTTTGCCAGGGAGATATAGGTTTCCTCCGCCCCGACGACTGAAACCGGGATCATCGGGGACTGCGTTTTTAACGCCATTCGCACAAACCCGCCCCGGCCAAACCTCGCCAGGCGATAGCGCTCTTTGAAAAGCTTTCCCACGCCTTTATAGCCCTCAGGGAAAACAGCAACCAGCTCATCTTGTTCAAGCAAGCGAATGCCATTTTCCTCATTCGCCGCTACCTGGCCCATTTTTGTCAAGAACTCGGAAATAAAGGGCAGGGTCGGGAACCAGGAGGCATAAAGTGTGCGGACCAGACGCTGAGTGGGGTGATGATTCAAAACCGCTGTCCCCACCATGGACCCATCCCAGGGGAGCTGTCCGCTGTGATTTACAACCAGCAAAGTCCTGCCTTCATCCGGGATATTCTCCAGGCCAGTGGTTTCTACTCGCCAATACTTATCATATAAAAAATTAAAGAAAGGCCGGAATAACTCCAATATCTCTGGGTCCAGGCCCCATTCATCCGTCTCATACTCCCCTGAAAGGCGGCGTTTCAACATGTCGGCCTGGTACTCTAGAGAATAATTGACCATATACCAGACACCTTTCCAGGTGTCGATGTCAAGCAGATCGCTGTTGATGCTTGTCCTCAATTGCTCGAGGATGCTCAAGCTCCTTGCCGGCGAAAAACGCTCCAGGTTGCTGGCAATTAAACTAACCAACCGTTGAGGTGAGAAAGGTGGAGGGACGTAATCCGGATTTGACGCTTTGATTCGCTCAATTAGCTTATCCAGCTCATCGGAAAGTTGATGGCGAGCCTCGTTATCCGGCAATTCCTCTGCAGAGCTATCCTCCGGTACGCCTTCCGCGAGCGACGGTTCTGATTCTTCGGAAAAAACGCTGGCGGCATCGCCATCACCTGACGAATCCCCGTCTGTCCGAAGCCCACCATCTGGAGACTTGCTTCGACCTGTGCTTTCCAGCGCATCTCCGGTAGCGGAAACCAAATCCACTTCTTCCGCTCCGGTTCGGGCTTCAAGATCATTTTTCTTATTTTTACTCATTCTCATCCTCTTCTACAAACCCGCCGTTCCCATCAGCCTGACGAGTCCGCATCCGCCTGCGGCGATCGATAGTATCGCGCAGCCTTTCTTCGTCGTAGGCCAGCGCAGCCGATTCGGGGGCATACTTCCGCAGCCGTTGTTGCCCGGCAAATTCCCTTAAGGCTTCTTCAGAAGTGTATCGCGGGGTAAAACAGAGCTCTTCACGCATCTTTTTCAAATCGGTGACCCAGGGGAAGCGAATATAATCCAGCTCGATGGGTACATGGCGGGTCATCCTCAGGCCGCTGCCGCCCAACATGGTCGCCCCCCAATATGCGAACAAATGAAAAATCGGGATTGGGATTTTACCGGACAATCCCATCAATTTCGTCAAGGGCAGGCTGCCCTCGGCGGCCACATTGAATACACCCGGCGTATCATTTTCCACAGCGTGGACGAGTGCATCCGCCACGTCCCGCTCATGAATGATTTGCATCAAAGGGTCAAATCCCATAAGCACAGGAGTCCAGGGCTCGCGCAGAAAACGCGTCATCGGGGTATCTACCGTCGGTCCAACAATGCTCGGAAAGCGCAGGGTCGTTAAAATCATCTCCGGCACCTGTCGGCGGAACCCGTTGCAGAAAGCTTCGATTTCCACCATGTCGCGCGTGTAGCCATAAGACCGGCTTCCATGGAGCGGGTGCTCCTCATTCATAAACGCCGGATTGTTCGGCTGAGCGCCGTAAACGGCCGTGCTGCTTTTTAGAACGACTTTGCGGACGCCTGCTTCAGCGCTTGCGCCCAACACTTTCATCGTTCCCATCACATTGGTTTCGAAATTTGCCTCGCTGGGGCGTGTGCTGTCTACAAAGACCAAATGACAGACTGTATGGACCCCCTCGGACTTGAGCAGTTCAACCAATAATGGGTTGCGAATATCCGCCTGGATAAAATCCAGGCCCTTAATTTCAGGATCAGGCGGTTCAACATCCAAACCGATCACATGATAATCAGGACCAGATCTCTGCTGGGTTTTTTCTAAGAGACGTACTGCCACCTGAGCCCCCCAAAATCCGCCCACTCCGGTAACCAGGATCACTTTCTTGTCGCCCATAATCTCTCTCCTCAACGGTTTCCGATTTCGAAGCGGCAGGTCATGCTTTTCTGGCTTCTTGCTGATTACGCCTCAGGATGAGGCCAAGGAGGCTTAGCCCGGCTGCTAACCACAACCAGCGCAAATCGGTCTTTCCACTCGCCTTAACGCCCTTGGCCATCACCGGGATTTTCGCCAGGCTCGCGGCTGCTTCCTGCCGTGTCGAGGCCAATAAATCCGGGTCGCGCCTCAGCCGGTCTGCAAGGCGTCGTTTTTCCGCAACAGTTTCATCGGTAATATATTTCCCAAAAGAGCGCAGGCCTGCTAATTGAAATTCGTGCTTTTTGAACAACCTGTAAATTTCCTTCACCCGTTCCAGCGAAATATTACGCCCTAAAGTGTAATCTTCGAACCGGCCTTCCATCGCCAGCAGGGCTGTTTCAGCCAGACAAGCATAGGATGTCTTAGGCGGCAGGCCGATATCGTATCCGAAATCGATGTCGCCTGGAATCAACACCTCCCCGCTCTCTATGACCAATACATCGGGACGCAGTGCGGCTTCAGCCGGGTTAATATCCGGAGGCCGGGCCACGTCACATATTACGGCTCCAGGCTTACAACGCGTGATGTCCAAAATTCGCTGTCCAAAAGCCGATGTGGCTGTGACGATCAAATCACATTCGGATAACGAGTTGTCCGCTTTTGTCGCGATCGTCACCCGAGCTCCAGGCGTCTCTTCCAAAATACGGCGCTTCAGGTCAATTAACTTTTCAGGTTCTATGGATACCAGCACTACATCGAAAATCGCCTGGGCCAACAACCTGGCGCACACCGAGCCAATCGAACCGGTGGCTCCAATCACCATCACTTTGCCCTTGGTCAGATCGGTGGCGCCCATCTTGATCACGGCCTGTTTGGCAGCCTCCAGTGTTGCGGCGACGGTCAGGCTGTTGCCGCTGGTAATGGCGATATCCGATTCGTGCGCCACGGTTATGCCCGCATCCCCTACGACGCTGGTAAATGCCCCTAAACCCATGATACGCGCCCCGCGTCCTTCGGCCATTTTGGCGGCCTGGTTCAAGCGAACATACGTAAAACGCTCATCATGGTTCATCATCTGGCGCGGCGTGGCGCCCAGCGAAAACAAATAACCTTCAATTCTCTGGCCGGTTGTAGGCGACTTACCTCCCCTGATTTTCGAGAGATAGATTGGCGGGATCCAGGCTGCCACAGTTTCGACGATCGAATCGGGCAAGTAGCGTGTCCAGCGGAATAATGGGTGTTTATGGATGAAAGAAACTTCCAACGGGTGGATGACGAAAGCAAATCGATTGATACCGCTCTCCTCAGGCTGCAAATAGCGAATATCTGGCTTCCAATCCAGGTTGGCGATCAAGTCCAGGTAGGTATCTTCGCTAAGCGGAGATTGCGGATCCGGGCGTAAGGCAGCCAGCACCGCTTCTACCGCTGCAACCCCAAATCCACGCCTTACAGAATTTTGATGCAAATCGGGAATCAGCATCACCAAAATAGAGGCGCCGCGTTGGCGCAGGTCTTCAATATCTTCCTCGCTGGCCGAATTCACGACCACCGTCTTGTGGGCCAGTTTTTGAGGCGCATAACGGCGGATCGCCCCGATATCCCCTACAAGAACATCCGCCCACTCAAATGGACGCCTGGCGCGACCGGTTCCTGGCGTTCCGGGCTGCGGGGTTATTCTCCGGAAAGGAGCGTCTTTGAGTTGTTCCAATGTCGGGCTGGCTACCTGGTCCAGTGTCTTGCGGCTGCCCACTCCAGGGAAGTCGGGCATGGCAAAATATACAACTGGATCCGCATACCGAATCCAATTGCTGTGGCGCTGCAGAGCCTGGGCAAAACCAGTATGGTTCATTCCAGGCACCAATAAAATGTGTTTTCCACTGAAGATACCCGGTTCTGCCCGGTCTGCCAGAATGATCCCCCATCGCTCAAGACCTTCCTGAACCCCGGATCCGTCCACTACCGGGGTAGTCTTCGCCGCCCTTGCCAAAGTCGAGCCAATCTCATGGGTCCGCCTCGCCAGACCCAATTGCAAAACGGCCGGCAGGCCCTCCAGACCAATCGCGTCTACATTCCCATCTGCTGTATTGATTATAGCGCGGGCCAGTTCCGCATCGCCACCGCAGCCCACCTGGCGGATATTTATTTGCTGGTCGAGAAACGTGACGGTATCGGTCTCTTCACCGCTGCCTAAATGAACCACCAAAACGTTCTTCATGGGTTCACCTTTCACTTACTAAGCGCCAGATTCTGAAAGAATTATTTCAAGACCAATTCCGAATAACCTCGCTCGCGTAAGAGAGACGGGTAAACACTGTACAAAGGCTGTACGGCTGGCAGCAGCTTTAAAATCTTCGGGATCGGCCCAGTTGCGACGATCTCTTTTTTGGAAAGAGCCGAAATGAGATTCACCCGTCCATGCCAAAATGCGTGGGCGACGTCAGCCTTCATGGTCATGACAACATCCGGATGTAGATCGCAAGGACCATGGATGACATCCACAAAAGATCCAGCCTGGGTTGGTTTCATTTTCGCGTTGACAGTTGTCATCGCGTCCGGATCTGTATAACGAAATTGGATGACAATTCCGGACTTGGCGATTTTTGGCCCGACTTTAGGATCTTTTTTAGCCCGATCCATCAATTCGCCGACGGTCTCATAAAACTGGTTTGAGTCGCGAAAAATAGTCATAACCGCATTCTCCTGATATGTAAATTCCCACGCTGAGATTAAACACGCAAACAGCCGAGGGTTGAATTGGATCACAACCAGGCGATTTGTCCCCAGGCGTGTTGAGATCTCGAGGATGGAAAGTAAAGAAGATCATCTCGTACTCCCGAGTCAAGAATTCGAGATGCCACATTGTAATTTTGTCAAGAAAAGAATAGGAACGACCTCGATTAATAGTATAGTGTAGTTATTAATGCGAGTCAAGCGTACAGGGGATGTATTTGTGTAAAATTACACTTTCTTTGAATTTCTACTTGACTCTCATGACGCACTGTGTTATACTCTTTACGACGCAGCGCGTCATAAATCCACTCAATTTTTCTCACCTGGAGGGGTCAAATGAACTATCTACGAAAAGCGTTTCTTCTGGTCGTCGGATCCGTGTCCATTGCTTTCGAGCAACTGGCGAAATCCGTCAATGAGGCTAAAGAGTCTGTAGAGAAACAACGCGGCAAAGTTGCAGCCGGGCATTAGCTGCCTGAGAAAGCAACAAAGAGAAACCAATAGTATAAGCAGCCAAATAAGGAGTTTAGATATGGCACCCAAAGCCGAGAAAGTTATGAAGGAAGAGGTAAACGGAAAAGAAGAGCGCAACCCGCTACTCGATGCAGCTCGCAAAGTGCTGCTGGCTAGCATCGGAGCCGTCGCATTGGCCCAGGACGAGGTTGAAGATTTCGTCCAGAAGCTGGTCGAGCGCGGTGAGATTGCCGAGAAGGATGGCAGGAAACTGGTGCGTGAAGTGATGGATCGCCGGCAGAAGGAAACCCAGAAGGCGGAAGACGAGTTGGGCAAGCGGGTTGAGGAAGTCCTTGACCGCATGAGTGTCCCCACGAAGGCCGACATCGAAGCGCTGGGCGAGAAAATCTCCACCTTGACCAAGAAGGTTGAAGAACTCAAGAAAGCCCAGGCCTGATCCTGATTTCATTGAAAATCCGGGGGGGAAAATAGGGATAGAGGAGAAACTCCTCTATCCCTTAATTTATTCAAACGAAGAAAAAATCCTGGCTCACACACAGCGGGGTCTCATTCTGGCGTATAATCAACAAATCAATCCAGGCACCTCAGGAGTATGCTTATGCCGCTGATCAAGCGCTATCCGAATCGCAAATTATATAATACGGATGCAAAACAATATATCACCCTGGACGAAATCGCCAATCTCATCCGGGAGGGCGAAGAGGTGCGCGTGGTCGATAATGCCAGCGGCGAGGATATGACCGCATTAACCCTGACCCAAATCATCTTTGAGCAGGAGAAGAAACAGAGTGGCTTTTTGCCGCGGTCTGTCCTCTCCAGCCTCATCCAAACCGGAGGCGACCGGCTGCATGCGATCCAACGCAACCTGATCAGCGCGGTTGGCCTTGGGTACTTTATCAATGATGAGATCAAACGCCGCATTACCAACCTGGTCAAATCGGGCGAATTAAGCGAGGAGACAGGCCAGGAATTAATGGGCAAACTGGTTAGCCAGGATTACCGCACGGGCGATGAAGGGTCAAACGTTCCACGCGGTCCAGCCCTCACGACTGAAGAATTGGAGAAATACTTCAAAGAACACCAGATGCCTACCCAAAGTGATCTCAAACGACTGATCGCCCAGTTAGATGCCCTCTCATCCGAGTTGGACGAGATTCGTTCTACAGATTCCTGAATTGAAAGTTCGCTGTCCCAACAACGACCGGCCTTCACTGTGCTCAATTTATCCAGTTCATTCCAGCATACTTTTCTAATCGACGCCGACCGGTTTACAGTTTTTGATTACCTCGCCAATTGGAAGCAGAGCCTGCCTTTGCTGCCGCACATATCCATTGTTAAGCAGCACTCGAGCGACTGTTTCCGTATGTTATACAGCACAAATGAGCTAGGGCTTTACCGCGTGCAAATTTTCTGTGATGCACAACTGGTTTGCGACGATCGAAAACAATTCTTGCGTCTACTTCCATTGGATAGCATCTCACCGGTCAAAAGCAAAGCCGGATTTTACTCTTTGACCGGACATGGCTGTTTCACCAGCGAGACAGAGCTCGAATCCAGCGGCCGGCGAACCTGGGTTCACTATAATCTGCACATCGAAAGCGGAGTGCCAGTACCCAAAGCTTACCACCTCCTGCCTAAATCTGCGCTCGAAGATCTTCTTCATAAGATCGTTCAAAGGCGACTGGAAGAAATCGTAACCGAGTTTGCCAGGCGTACAGCCCGGGTTTTTACTGGCGAAACATTTTATTCATCCAGGAGAATTCAATGACCAATCGCCGCAGCTTAATTCTGTTTTGCTGTTTGCTGGGAATGACTGTCCTGGCCTGCCAGGCCTTGACCGGGATTAACCCTGCCCCTACCAGCGCACCTATCGTCACGCTGGCCTTCACACGCACCCCTGCGCCGACGCCCACCCCGCTGCCCGCTATTCCCATAATACCAGGGGAAACTAATCCCGACGAGCCTGTTTTCATTTCCGGCGAGATCCCTTATACCTCCCGGTTCTTCTTGAGCTCCCTCTCAGAGCCCTTCGTCCTCCTTGAAGATGAAGCCGGTTTCGTGCACCGTGATCGGGATTTTCAATTCTCACTGAACGAACAGGTAATTGGCCCCGTAGAAATCCAAAAAGATCAGACCTTGACCTACAGCCTGTCATTGCCAGCTATTCCTCAGGGTACGCAAGTGGATGTGGATAACAATGGAAAAACCAATATCGGCGTGCAGGTCTTTGCGGTCGCCTACTGGTCCAACACCTGGGGCGGCCCTTTTCTTGAACAACGAGATGGAGGCGGCTGGTCAACTGCCTACGCCTCTACAATCACCGACCCCGAAAATAACGACGAGATCAAAGGCGGGATCCTCGTCATCTGGTCGCCGGACGATAAGCAAGAGTTTCCGACTGGTTTTGGCGAGGACGGCAAGCTTTTTACCGAAGACGACCCAACAGCGCCCATTCCAGCCGGCTACAACCTGGTAGACCTGAACCAGGAGCCATTTCGTGTTCATAAGGAAGCCCATCCCGATATCACGTTGAATGAAGGCGGCGCGGCGGTCAACGACTATTCGAATATGAGCTATTCAGAGGCCTTCGAGGCGTTGTTCAGCAAAGCCTCGAAAGAATATCCGTTCACGACCGAGAAAAAGATCGATTGGCAGGCCCTTCACGACAAAATTGCGCCGGATGTATCCAAAGCGAGAAACGATCAGGATTTCTACCGCGCCATCCGGGATTTCACTTATTCTATCCCAGACGGACACGTGGGCGTCTCGATCGACCCGCAGGTCGTGTACGAGGAACACGGCGGCGGCTTCGGTCTGGTAATTGCTCAATTGAGCGACCAGCGTGTAATCGTTACAGATGTGCTAACCAGCACCCCTGCCGAACAGGCTGGAATTCAGGTCGGAGCGGAAATCATCACCTGGGATGGGAAACCCGTTAGTGAGGCAATCGATGCAGTCACGCCTGTTTTCGGGCCTTATTCCACTGATACAGCGAAGCACCTTGGACAGGTGATTTTCTTGACCCATGTCCCTCCTCAAACCCGCGTCCAGGTCAGTTTTCAAAACCCCGGAGCAACTCAACCAGAAGATGCCAGCATGCAAGCAATCGATGAATACGATTCCCTGTTCAAAGCCCTGGACACCTCATCGGGAGACGAACTCAGCCTGCCTGTGGAAGGGAAGGTATTGGATGGCTCCGGATTCGGCTACATCCGCGTTTCTACATTCCTGGAAGACGACAATTTAGAAGCCCACCTGTGGGATACATTCATCAAAAAGCTGGTGGACAACAAGATCCCAGGACTTATCATTGATATCCGCTCGAACGGCGGTGGGAACGGCCTCCTGGCGACTGATTTTGCAGGATACTTCTTCAATAGTGAAATCCCCTTATCGCGAAGCGCCTACTACAATGATCGCCTGGGGAAATTCGAGTTCACTGACTCCACAGACCGCATCACCCCTGGACCCATCCTGTACGACGGTCCCATCGCCGTGCTGGTCAGTCCCGACTGCGTCAGCGCTTGTGAATTGTTCGCCTATTCTTTGAAAACTAACGATCGCTCAACGGTTGTCGGCAACTATCCAACTGCTGGGGCTTTCGGTGAGGTTGGTAGAGGCCAATACCAGCTCCCAGGCGGCCTATCCTTACAGTTCCCAACCGGAAGATTTGAAACGATGGAGGGGAAATTGTTGCTAGAGGGCGTTGGGGTCGTGCCGGATGTAACCGTCCCGGTGACTGAGGAAAGTGTCCTGGGCAAAAGTGATACCGTGCTCGATGCGGCTGTTAAAGCCCTTCAAGATGAGATAAAGTGAGCTTGAAGGCGCCCGGGAGGCTGCGTACCTCAGGCGACCACCACGCATGAGCCAGTTCGTTTAAATCAGCAGGGCGAGCGTGTCGTGAACGCTCGCCCTGTGCTATCCAAACCATCCAGAAATTAAATTTCAGCTAATCACTGGGTTGCAGGCCATTCTATGTAAACCGGGGCAAGGGTAACCGTGGCCTCTTTACCAACCTCCACCGGCTGCCCAAAAGCATCATAGGCCGCGCCAGGTTCTTGATCCAATTGAACTGTGTGCGATTCCCCATCCAGGGACCACAATACCCAAAACCGCGTTGAATTATTCTGAAACTCATACCCCTTGACTCCCGAAAACTGGCTCAATTCACCAACGAAGACTGCCTGGCTCAATTCTTTGGCGCCGAAGACAAATGCGTTGTAAACAGGCAGCGGATCCAGCTTATTACTTACTAACCCCGAATACCGCCATCCCAATACACTGTACCAAACGTTGGCCAGCAAGCCCTCAGCTCTCGCGCTGGCATACGCCTGAACGGCGAAATACGCCTTGGTCGTATTGAAGTCGTCGGATTTACACTTTTCCTCGCTGCTGGTGCAAAGCAGCGCATTTTCCGAATTGATCAACGGCTTATCCGGATAGCCATACGCCGTTAGCACGCTGCGTAAAAAGCGCGCTTTAGCAATCAGCCCGGGACCGGTTGTATCAGAGGCGGTGTGCCAATCGCGGTTCGAGTACACCCCCAGGGCGCTGTTGTAATAATCATAAGCGTGGAAGCTAACGGCGTCAAAATAATCTCCCCCGCCATTCTTAAGGATCCCTTCCAGGAAAAGCGACGGGGTGCAGTTCTTCTCTTTTCCTGAGTTTGGAGCTGTTTCCGGGGGATTGACCGGGTCGCAGTTGAGCAGCAGGCCTCCGGTCAGAACCTGCGCTTGCGAATCGGCGGATTTTATCTGCGGGTAGACGGCTTTGAGCATCTGCGCGTAATACCCGCCTCCGTAATAAGCATCGTTTTCATCCCCCCAACACCCGAAAATATTATCCGGGGTTACGAATTGGGGGTCGACATCCGGTTCATTGCCCATTTCCCAATATTTGACTTGATAAGGGGATGCACTGTAGCGGACAACCAGGTCATGCATAAAGCTGGCGAACGCGGCGAGTTTGTCTTCCTTAATTGGCCCGCACGAGACTCCCGGCTGCTTCTGGGCCCATCCAGGCGCGCTGCGGACGATCAGGATCACCTGTAAACCTTGGGCCGCCGCATCCTTGAGCTCCTGCTCGAGATCAGCAATTTTCCCCCAATTCCGGCTTCCTTCCGTGGGCTCAACATCCGACCAGAGCAGCGCGTTTCTGCGCACCCAATAAGTATTCGCCTGCTTCAACACCTCCAACCCACCTTTAACGCTGATTTTGTTCATCTCGACCCCGGCGATCGGAAATTCTGGCAGCGCCAGGACCGGGGCAGTAGCCGAAGGGATAGGCGTTGGCGAAGCCTGGGAGTTGGTTGGCGTTGCAGCCTGTGGATGGTGTGTAGGCGGCGCTGTAGGTGCACCTACCGTCGGGGAGGTTGGCAACGGAGCAGAAGGGGTCGCGGTTGGCTTGGGTGAGGCGCAGGCAGCCAGAAGGCATAAAATCAACAACAGGAAGCGGCTGGTTTTTCTCATTTCACAGTGTGTAAAAGTGATGGATACTCAAAATTGAAAGAATATCTAGAATAATAAACAAGAGGGTGTAGACAAGGATTTGAACCGTAGAACCACCGGGCAGCGCTTCAGATTCTATCCCCAGCGAGTTGTCTGGCGCGGCTCGATCGGCGCGAAAGATCAAACGCTTCCCCGACTTAATGAATAAGCCAGCGCCATGGGTTAGCTCGACCCAACCCAAGCATAAAACCAGAGCGGTAGGCAATATCCCCGGATAAGCATAGCGGGCGACGGGCAGGTAAATGTGGGGCACCGCCAGATAAATCGATCCCCTTAAAAACGTCGCTCCCCAGGTGGCCAATAGAATAAATACGAGAAAAAGAGCCAGCTCAGCCGAAAATCTCTGCCTTCTTCGCCACAATCCCACCAGGCTTCCCAGAGCCAGGATAGCTGTAATAACGCCTAAAATCCGGTACGGCTTATTCCCCAATAAGGGAACCTGGCCCCAGCCAAATTGGGCCCAAAAAGTGCGCAACAAGCGCGCCGCGCTGGATTGGAAAAACCAGGAACTGCCTTGCGGGTCGAATACCGATGCCAGGATAAAAGATGGACGGCTGTTGTCTGGGAGAAACAATGCCCCCAGTTTGTCCAACCACAGGCGAATTCGAGGCCCTGCTCGCTCAAAGGAAGCGTTGCGTAAAGAATTCTCGAAGGGCTGTCCCCCCCATTCCCCATAGGTCCCATTTTCATCTAAAAAAACCGGACTCTCGTCCAGCGGCCTCTCGCCGGCAGCCAGCACGAAACCGTCATAATAAACCACATGCCCAGCGCCGGCCTTTTGCGAGGCAAACGGCGCTAAAGTCACCCAAATCCTGGTCGATTCGGGCGAGATCTCAGCCGGAAGCGCATAAAATATTGGGGTCTGGGTTAAGGATACGACTTCGGAAAAGACCTGGCTTCCGGCGTGTAAGATCGGCGTGCGCGTCTGCACCGGCTGGTCCGCCCACATCCAGACCCCCATGGTGACCATATTCCCCGCTAACAGGCGACCCTGCTCGCGGGGCAGGGGTTGGAAAACCGGCACGAGCCAGCGCGGCGATGTTATCGCACTGCCATTCAACTGCAGAACGAATTTTCCGGATACAGCCTGGTCGCTGCGTAGGCGGGTCATTTCCTCCTGGTCATTCGAGCGGTACCAGAGCGCTGCGTCTCCCCAGGTAACCGCCGAAATCCCCAACAACAAACCTGCAATCGCCAACCCCCAAAGTACCTGGCGGCGATAACGCTCGCCCAATAGGGCGAAGATGAGCACGATCCCTGCCAGGGGCAAGGCTACATAAACCGTGCTCTTGGTAACCAGGCATAAAGCAACGAAAACCAGCAGCAAAAAAAACTCAAGAACGCCGCCGCCCCGTTTGATAAACCTGACACTGACCCAGATGAACAGCGAGAACAAGGCGACGGCAGCGACATCGTTGTTCACACTCGTCATGATGTCGACAAATCCAGGCAGCAGCGACAAGGTCAACGGGACGAGCCAGCGCAGAGACTGGCTGCGAGTCAGCTCGCCTGCAAACCCCCAGGCAGCGGTGATACTGATCAAAAAAAAGACCAGCGAAACGATGCGGCTCGCGTAGAGCTGGTCTGTGACGCTTCGGGAGGATAGAAATCTTAAAGGCAGCGAAGCCGCCAGGTAATAGAAAGGGGGTTCATCCAGTTGTGAAAATCCCCCGATCGAAACCGGTTTCCCACCCGCGCTTAAATCCGAGGGAGGCGGCTTGGCGCCGTAAAAACCGTTCTGGATCATCAACTCGACGACACTGTGGCTCAGCGCCGGGTCCTGGTCCTCGAAATGGGGCACGCCTGGATCGTTTGCGACCAGCCAGGCATACTCAAAGTGATTGGGCTCATCATAATGCTGCCAGGGCGGAACCAGAAAAACGTAAATCAGCCCGTTTATGAGCCCCAAAGCTAGCGCCACACCCAGAATGCGCGGGTCTAAGCGATTGGCAGACGAGGAGTCAACCAAGGATCATTCAGGCTCCCCGGCTAGCTTGCGAATTCTTTCGAAGCCATGGTCCAGGATAAAACCTATCTCCTCCGCAGTGTCCCGATATACCTCCGGCCGGCTGCCGATTGGATCGTGGATATCGTAGCGCATATGGATCATTTCCGTCAGCATGTAAACGCGTCCGATCACCTCCGGAAATTCCGCCCGCAGCGCTTCTTTTTGACCCTGCTCCATCGTCAGGATCAGGTTGAATTCCCGCAAGAGCTGGCGCGAGACCGGGCGAGAGCGGTGCGTTTCGAGATCGATGCCTCTTTCAGATAGCACCTGGAGCGTACCGGAGGCTGCCGGCTCACCCAATAAAGCCCAGGTGCCGGCCAATTCCACCCGCCAATCTGCGCCGTCTTCGCGCACTTTTTCGCTCAGGAGCGCCATCGCCATCGGCGAGCGGCATATATTGGCTGTACAAACAAACAAAACAGAAGGCATGTCGGTTCCCCCTCTCAATACAAGGAATGATTAAATTTCATTTCCGGTTCAACTTTTGCCCCAGGATATGCCAGGCAAACAATGGATTGCCGAGGATATAGCGGCGCCATTTCCCTAGCGGGTCGATCATCAAGCGCCAGAGCCATTCAAGCGCCAGGGCATTCATCCAGCCAGGCACCCGCGGCTCGACGCCAGCCACATAGTCGAATAACGCCCCGACCGCCCAACAAACCGGGGCCGGGATATCCTGGCGGTGGGCAGCGATCCATTCCTCCTGCACCGGGATGCCCATCCCGACAAACAAGATATGCGGCTTTTTCGCAGCGATATCCTGTAGAATCTGCGCCTCGCTCATCTGGCGAAAATAGCCGTCGCAAGCGCCGACAATTTGCAATCCCGGGTACTTTTTCAGCAGATTCTCACTGGCCCGTTCCGCGATCCCCGGCTTCCCGGCCAGGATATAAATCCGCAGCCCGCCCGCGTCCGAAAGCGCGGTGTTTTCTGCCCGGGCAGAAAAATCATCGATCCAATCTGCCCCGGTCATCTTGTGCAGCTCGCAGCCGCCTAATATCCGGCTGGCCCAAACGACGCTGATCCCGTCGGAATAAACCAGGTCGGCCTGGTTCAAGATCCGCCGGTAGTTTTCGTCGCCACATGCGGTATTCAGGCAATGGGCGTTAACGTACAGAATGGTGTACTTCGTCCCAAGCGGAGCTTGGGCGTTAGGTCCACTCCACTTATGTACCAGGTCCAGGATTCCTTGAACATCCAGGCAGGCGACGTCCACACCGAGGATATTAACCGTTTCCAAATTTTCGCATCCCAATCCTGGTCCTACAGGCGCGAATCGCCGGCGACCGCGCTTTCATCAGGCGCTTCCAAAATCGCTTCCACTTTTTCATTTCCCAGCCCCAGAATCCAGAAGAACAGCAGTCCCAGGAGGGTTGTCGGGAATAATACAATAGTATGCAGCACGATCCCGTAGCTTAATGCGCTGGCCTGGTCTATCCCAAATACAGCCAGCGCCAACACGCAGCTATACTCGAATATACCGATTTTACCAGGCACCGAAGGGATGGAGATGCCGGCCTGCAGCACCATCAAGATCAGCAGCGATGCGGTCCAGGGCAAATGGATGTTCAAAGCCAACAGGACAAGCTGGTTGTTCAGGATCGCGGTGCCCCAAATGACTGCGGACCAAAAACCGAGGCTGATCAGGCCTGAGCGGTCCTGGAGCACCTCCAGGCTGGCCACGCCGGAACGCAACCGGCCAGCCGCGTAATTGCGGATTTTTCCCGGGAACCTGGCTAAAACCATTTCCGCAATCCCCAGCAGCCACAGCGGCCGGTAAGCCAGGACCATCACCGCGGCAGAAGCGATGACGATCACCAACGTAAAAGTCGAAACCGAATCGTTCACCCACGCCGGGAGCGGGATCAAGATAATCAGCAGGAAAAACAGCAGCACGTAGGACAGTGTATCCAGCAGTTTTTCCAAGCAGAACGGTCCCCAAAGTAAAAACACGCCCAGGCCCCATCCCGCCGACGACATAGGCGCGGCTCAAGTCGCCGATCCGCGCCGGGTAAATCGTGTTCAACATCTGCCCGGCCAGCAGCGACATCACCAGTTTCACCAGGGGGATTTTCCGCCAGCGAGCGCCCAGCAGGACACGCCAGCGCACTGCCTTGGCCGCCGTGTTCACCGCCACGCTCGCCAGGGCCAGGCCGATATAGAAACCTTTGGCTTGCGAAATCGCCAACCATACATCCGCGAAGTTAACGTTCCTCAGCGCCAGGTAGAGGGTCAGGGCGCTCAGCCCCAGTCCTAGGGCCAGGCGCAGCGACTTCGACGAGATCAGGCGGGCTAAACCAGATTTTATCCCGGTACTCGAGAGGCTTTGGTTCAAAATTCCTCAAATAAAGAAGAGATCATTCGGAAGCAGGGGCGCTTTGGCTGGAAGGTCCACAACAAACGTACCAGCTCGCCATCGTCAATCCCCACAACCCCCAAACGATCGGCGCGGGTTTCACCATCCCCCAGGTGACCGCATCCAGGAAGCCATGAACGACCAGCGCGATCTGGCTGCCCAGCAGCCCCGCGCCCAGGCCCGCAATCCAGCCATCGCCGAGCGCTTTCCCACGACGGTGAATTTGCCAGGCAATTACCACCATGCTGCCCCAGATCGCCAGCCAGGCGATCAGGCCAGGGAAACCCAGGTCGACGGCAAGCTGCAAGAACAAGTTGTGCGCGTGAGGGACGCTGCCGGGCGAGGATGAAAGGAAGGGGTAGAACGTATCGGCGACCGGACCAAATGCCCCCATCCCAATCCCTGTAAACGGAAAATCACGGATCATCCTCAACGCCCGCGACCAGATCTCCACCCGCCCGGCGAAGCCCGTGATGGTCGAGCTGCTCGATAAAATATCTATTACCTGGCTGCATCCAAAGAAGAGAACGATAGCCAGGCCTGTAACCAAAACAGCCGGCAGGCTGATCCAGCCCCGACGCCAGCGCAATGTGATCATCAATACCGCTAATACCCCGATGGCCAACCAGGCCCCGCGCGATTGGGTCAGGATAAGGGCGCCAAAGATAAGGCCCACACAGCCTATCAGCGCGGTTTTGCGCCACGAGCCGGTCTCGCTCCAGGCGAACAATAACTCATTTAAAGGCAGCGGCAGCAGAATCACCAGGCTGCCGGCCAGGACATTGGGATGGATGGTGTCCGAAACCAGCAGGGTAAACCGGTCAAACACCTGGGCGGGGATAAAGGGCAGCTTTCCCACAGACCATTGCACACTGATGGGCGAGGTCAGGGCCAGGGCGGCCCCGGCAAGCCCCATCCCGAGGGTTAAGATCGATAACCGGGTATGAGAATCACCCCAATTCAACAGGGCGTAGAAGAACGCAATGCCCGCCAGAAGACGGTATACCTGGATTGACGTGATTTGCGGGAAAGCGCTGAGGCGCAGAGATAATAACCCCATCACCACGAGGATCAGCACCCCCCAATCGGCAGGGGTTCGCAGGCTGATGCGCCCGTTTGCCAGCCAGCGCGCCGCCCAGAAAAGCAGAGCGACGACCAAAACCAACGGCAAAAGCCGATCCCAAAGCAGGCTGGCTGCCAAAAGGCCAGCCAGCGGCCAGATCTCGATGTTAATCAGGAACGAAGCGATTTTCTTTACGCAGCAGCCCCTTTTTCATACGTTCTCGGCGCTCAGATCCTTCTTCTTGAAGCGCAATTTCGAGGGCCAGACCGGCTTCGGTTCGACCTCCCGGTAAGCCCACCAGAATTCAATTCCATACGCCAGGAAAATCCCCAGAACCAGGCCGACGACGATCATGATCGAAACGATCTTCACAACGCCCAGGTTTTCCGCTTTCGGGATTGCGGCCGGGGCGGCGAAAGCCACTTCAGTGCCTTTCGTTTGAACGGCCACGGTCAACTCGGCTTCTTTTGTCGCCAGATTCGTATACGTGTCCGAATTCAAATCCCGCGCCCGGGTCAGCTCTGTCTCCTGGTTATCTTCCTGGGCCAGTTGGGCGTTAAGATCGCGCACCTTCTGCTCCAATTCCTGGATCTTCAGCTCGATAGGCGTATCGCTGGCGTTGAAATCCGAAAGCCCTTCCAGGCCTTTCAATTGCAGCAGCGCCTGCGCCTGGTCTTGAGCTTCTTGGGCCAGTGGGTTGCCTTTTTCGATCACGTCCAGGCTGAGCTGGGCCAGCGCGCCGGTTTGGAACAGCTCGGGGTAGCGGTCCTGGATCGTCGTGGCCAGGTTTCCGGAATTATCCAGAGGAGTATCCAAATAATTTAAGCCCTGGGTGTTCAAAGAACTTTCGGACAAAGTCTGGATCTGCTTATCCAGGATCTTCAAACGAGCTCTCAAAGTAGAAATCAACCCATTGAGGTCGGCGACCATCGCTTCGGCTGAGATAGTCGATGAACCTGCCTGGATCTGGAGATTCCCCAGGTCTTGATTCGAGACGAATACCTGGGCTTTCAACAGGGTCAGGGCCAGGGCATTGCTGGCGGCTGCACCGGAGCCGCCTGATTTCACCTGATCGCGCATGTCCGAGGCCTTGCTGAGGAGATCGCTTACCTGGCGGCGCTGCAAATAGGCCTGTTCCAGATTAGTTTCCAGGTCCTGCACCTGCTCGGTAAACACTTTTTGGCGTGTGCTCAGCAGGGCATCGATGTAGCTGGTGATCAACTGCCGCCGGCCGTCCTGGTCGCGCTGCAAGGCCAGAAGCTGGTTTTGAGCCTGGGCGTTGTAATACTCTTTCACCACGTCCAACTGGGCTTTGGTCTGCTCGTCGACGATCGTGTTTACAGCAGTGTTGCGGGCGTTCGACAGGCTGTCGATGATCGTTTGAACTTCCAGGATTTGGCGCTTAAGTTCATCCTTCTGGCTGTGGGCGATGAAGGTGATCAGCGCCTCCTGGGCCTTGTCGTAATCCGTTTTTGCCCTTGTAGTTTCATCGCGCACGTTGACAAACGAGTCGACCGAACCGCTGTCTGAGTAAATCAAGTTGACTTCTTCTACAAAAGCATGGCCCCAGGCATTGGCGATCTCGGAGGCGACGAAGGGGTCCTGGTAAGTTACATTAATTTCTATCGAGTCGCTGTTCTTCAATACCTGCCCATCGGTGATCGCCAACAAGCGCCCGACATCCCGCAGGCTTTCATCCAATTGGTCGCCCATCTCGTCAATCACTTTCTGAGCGATCGCCGGGTTTTTGATCAACTGGACGTACGACTCCAGGCGGGAGGCCGGGTCTACCAGCCTGGACGCCGCCGAGCCTCCGGAGGCCATCATCTGCTCTTCCGAGAGCGTTTGGATTGTAGACCCAAAGGAGACCGAAGAAGAAACCTTGGTGGAAGCGATGACAACATGCGCCTGGTAGGTCTTTGGCCGGATCAGGCTGAAAGCGCCGCCAAGGATCGCCAGGATCAAAACGAGGCTGGCGATCAACCGCCATTGGCGCACCAGCACTTCAATAAGTTTGCCCAGGTCGTGGACCAGGCTGCCTAACTCATCCATAGAACTTTTTTTCCTTTTGCTAATTTTTCGAATCTAATGGAAGAAAACGCCTGTCGACATTCTAACACCCCAGGTTTCCGGGGTTCCTGAGAGACAGATGAAAGGTTTTTGATAATCTCTTAAGAAAGTGGATTAGGGGTGCTCAAGCCTGTGGGTCACGCTTGAGCGCCCCAAAATATTAAAAAAGAGGGGTCTCGAAGATTTTTAAAGCGCCTTGGCGCAGATTTCGGCGACCCATTCGATTTGCTCGGGTCGCAGGGCGGGGTGCATCGGCAGGGAAAGGACTGTCGCGGCCGAATGCTCTGTGATTGGAAAACTGCCCGGACCCAGGTTCAAGTGCTGGTAAGCTTTCTGCAGGTGTAAGGGCAGCGGGTAGTGCAGCCCAACTCCAACCCCGTTTGCGCTGAGCTCTTTTCGCAAGCGCTCCCGGTCTTCAACGCGCACCACGTAAAGATGATAAACATGCTCGGCATATTCCGGCTCGAACGGGAGCTGCATGGGAAGGTTGGCCAGCGCCTGTTGGTAATGAGCCGCGGCCTGCCGCCGGCAGGAGTTCCAGTCATCCAACCGTCTTAATTTTGCGGACAATGCTGCCGCCTGGATCGAGTCCAGGCGCGAGTTCCAACCGTTCGGAGTTATATGCACGTATTTTTCACTGGAGCCATGGTCACGCATCCAGCGCATTTTGAGCCCCATTTCCGGATCGTTGGTGACGACTGCGCCGGCGTCGCCCAAGGCCCCCAGGTTTTTGGCCGGGTAAAAGCTAAAACCGGCCGCGGCGCCTACAGCGCCAGCACGCTTCCACTCAGAGTTTACCCGGTATCTCGCCCCATGGGCCTGGCAGGCATCCTCGATCAGGATCAAATTGTATTCATTAGCTACTTGATTCAAGGACTCGATATCCACTGGCAGTCCGTACAGGTGGACCGGCATAACGGCGGCGACTCGCAGCCTGGATTTCTTGTGGACCACGCGCCCATTCTCCTCGACCGCGCATTCACTCTCCAGGAAGCGCCTCAAGGCGTTCACATCCATATTAGCCGTCTCCAGGTCAATATCGACGAATAACGGCTGCGCTCCACTACGGGTGATCGCCTCCACCGTAGCAATGAACGTATTCGGAACGGTGATCACAGCATCCCCAGCGCCCACTCCATGCGCCGCCAGAGCCAGCCATAGGGCGTCGGTGCCGTTGGCGACTCCAACAGCATCCCGGACTCCCACAAAGCCGGCGAACTCAGCCTCGAATGCTTCGACGTACCTGCCCCCGATAAAACTCGAGCGATCGATGATATCGCCGATCGCGGTCTCGATCTCAGTGCGCACTTCCTCGTGCTGGGCGCGCAAATCGACAAAAGGGACGTTCATAGACATGGTGAAGATCTCCTATTTTGATGAATCTCTTTTTATCAGCCCCTGGCCTTTGGCCAGAGTCCGAGTGGTGCGCCGACCACTGGCCTTCGGCCAGGGGCAAAGCGCCCACCACTTATTAAGGTTTGCGTCGTACGATTGGCAGCCAAAAGGTGTAATCGCCTACGCGGATGTCAATTTCATCCTGACCGGTCACACCTTGCAGATCTTGTACCACCAGTTTCGCTTGATACAGCCCAGGCCTGGTATAGCGGTGCTCGGTATCCGCCTGGGTCGACGTGGACCCATCGCCAAAGTCCCACAGGTATACCAAAGGCCCGCCTTCCGGGTCATAGGAATCCGTCCCCGTAAAGACCACCGTCAACGGCGCACTCCCGCTGACCGGCGAAACGAAAGCCCGTGCAACCGGGGCGCGGTTGTGCAGATCGATCGCTGCGCTGGCGCAGCCGGATGCCCCCAGCGTATCCGTGACCGTCAGGGTCGCGGTGTAAATCCCGGTCTGATCGTAAGTGTGCAGGCTGTTGGTCAGCGTGGACGTAACCCCATCGCCAAAATCCCACAGGTACGTTAACGCAGCCCCTTCGGGATCATAGGAGTTCGTCCCGGTAAAAGCCACCGTCGCCGGAGCTATCCCGCTAACCGGATCCGCCACAATAATGGCATTCGGGTCCAGATTGGCATAAGTAGCGGTGATCGTCTCCGCTGCGGACGGCGCAATAATCGAATGAACGCGCGCCCCGCCATCCGACCAGGCGCTAAAGCTTATCAAATCCTGTACGGCAGCCGCCAGGAGCTCATGCTGGGAATTTACAATCGTCGTGATGGTAAATGGGGTGGTATTTTGTACGCCGTCGTAAGCCAACTGCAATCCATTTGGGACGCTGGCAAGATTCAGCGTCACGGTGTTTGGCAGCAGGCTGCGACAGGCCTTATCAGAAAGGCCGCCGCTGTCCGTAACGGTCAGGCAGACTTCCAACCAGGAGTGGTCTCCATAATCCGGTACGATAAAGCTGCCGCTCGATCCATAACCGGGCAGGATGGCGTCAGGGTAGGTTTGCCCGTTCTGGTGCAGAGCGATATCCCAGCGTAAATTATTCCCGCCAAGCGAGCCATCTTTATCGTCCATTCCGCTTCCCGAATAATCGATAGTGTCGCCGGCGCTGTATGTCGTCCCGGTCAGCGGGCTGGTGATGAGGGCTTGCGGGGGGGCATCGCCGGCGGTGATCGTGACCTGTTCCATCCCAGAAGCGCCCACAGGATCTTCCACCCTCAGGCTGGCCTGGTAAACTCCGGACAGCGTGTAGGTGTAGACGGGGTTGGCGAGGGTAGAAGTGATGCCATTCCCGAAATTCCAAATATAGGCCAGATCCTGGGTGTCCGGATCGTACGAGCCAGTCGCGGAGAAATGGACTCGCAGCGGTGTATCGCCGTATGCGGGCTGTGCGCCGGCCACGGCGGTTGGGGAAGAATTGCCTGCGCCGCTGTAACGAATGCGGTACACATCGCTCATTCCCAGGCCATCAATCGTCACAACATACAAATTCGTATCCTGTCCGACGGCGATATCGACCGGGCCGCCGCCGTTGGTTGAGAACGTATCGCTAAAGTCGTGAACCGTGGCATTTCCATCCGGATCAAAAGCCAGGTATTTGATCCAATTGCGGCTGTAATCTGCGATGAACAGCGCGCCCTGGTATTCTGTTGGGTAAACCGTTGCGGAGTAAAAAGTATCCGCCTGGATGGAGGCGGTACCCAGCGAATGATCATAGGCGTATAACGGTTGATGGACTGATTGCAGGCCCAGCACATATAGCTTCGCGCACGCATCGCGCGTTCTTGGATTGGTAGCATAATCTGGCTGGACCAGACTGCCTGCATCGCCTCCCTCATAGCACGGCCAGCCGAAGTTTTTGCCAAAGCCGGCGTCGATCTCCTCCCAGGCGCTCTTACCTACGTCTCCTATGAGCAGCTCGTTCGCGATCCGATCCAGAGTAAAACGATACGGGTTGCGCAGTCCGTAATCAACCACTTTCGACCGGTTGCTGTCCAAATCGCCGTTGTAAAATGGGTTGTCGGCGAATCCCTGGCCCGTCGTGGGGTCGATGCGCATGATCTTTCCGGCAAGGCTATCCAAGTTTTGGGCCCGCAGTGTACGCAGCTCAATAACAGATCCGGAAGCGTCCCCGCTGCCAACGAAAAGCGAGCCATCCGGGGCGAAGATCACCGTTCCGATGGAGTGTGTATGGATATCTGAAGGGATACAATCCCGGATGGGCGTCCCGCTCGTATTCCCGCCCGTGTTGCAGGAGGCCTTCTCTAAATTGTTTTCATGGTCCTTATCCCCAATATTGGCGTAGGTGCTGTTCGTCCCTAACAAAACCACCCCGCTGCCAGGGATCGCAACGTTATAGTCCTGGCTGGCGTCCGCAGTGACACGCAGCAAACGGGAAACCCGCGCCCCTTCCCCATCTTTGACGACTTCCGGGGGATCGTAAGTGTATAACAGGTAGACATACGGCACTCTGGGGAAATCCGGGTGCAAGGCAATGCCTAACAGGCCGCGTGCGGAATAAAAATTAACTTCGTCGCTGAGATCGATGAACGGATCAGGCAGCAGGACCGGATTGGAGGAAGTAGCATTCAGAACGACGCGCACGACGCCGCCTTGTTGGCTGACGAACATCTTTCCATCATCCGAAAAGGCGACCGCCGTCGATGTCGGCAGGCCGGTAACTACCGCTTCGCTGACAAAACCAGCGGGCAGATCGGCGGATGGGGATACGGGGGAAAAACCGCTTCCTAACAGGAATACAACCAGGATAAAGAATATCCCGAGAAAGCGCTGCATAAGTATCGATCTCCTGTTAATGTTGGCATGGTAGAATGGGAAAGGCAATAACGAGGGCTTGCTCACTTGAGGTCTTCTGACAAACTGGGGTAATTCGCTCAGAAAGACAAAATCCGGAAAATGATCGTCTTAGCTTGAAACTTTCGCTTCCAATATTGTGTGTGGATTTTTCAGTTATAGATACTTAGAAATTCAAAATCCTGGATCCTTTGTTTTACATTATTCTCATCTTCTGAGGTCCAATTAACACGATCACGAGTTCTTTTGGGTGAGCTAAAAATCAATTTTGCACATGCATCCAGATATTCTTCGTCAACATCCACTCCCAAAAAAATACACATCTCGCCTAAATATCGTTTTGGATCTTCGATAAATGATTCTAGGGCAACTTCGTAAATATCTTTTTCTGAAATACAACTCTTCAAATCCACGATCGTCTCGCAATGGGTAAAGTAATACACTATGCTCTCAGACAAACCGTATAAATTACTTGTCTTATTTAATATGGTCGTTATATTATCGTAAGGGTTTCGCACCACGTGAATAAACTTCACCGGTATCCCAACTATTTTTTGCAATTTATATATTAAATCCGGGTTTTCGCGTAAGCGCAATGTCGACATGCCCCCTTTTTTATCACCGATGACTTGCAACTTGCGGAATTTTCCCTGCCACTGCCCAGGCACTTCATAGGAGTAACCTGTCCATTGGCGACCAATTCGACAAAACCAGCGAGATCTTTCAAGGAGCATGGAATACAACTGGTTCTTATTTACAATTAATGGAAGGTACTTCAGGGCATCCAGCTCGTCCGCGATGACCATATCCGGGTGTGCGTCCAATAAAGAACCAATTAATGTGTGCCCGCTGCGTGGATAGCCAACGAACATACAATAGGCCTGGAGATTATTGAAATCTGAAGATTCTCCAAGGCCATCAAACAAACCTTTTGCGTATAATCTGCCCTCTTCTAAATGGGCTGCGACTTTTTGCTTTAACGTCAACATCCACTACTCCTGCGCAATAATTTATTGTAGAACCTACGCAGTTGCGATCTTAATATTCGACGCGCAGCTCTACTCCGCCGTTCGAAAGGGAACGCTGTGCAGTTTCCAGGACTTTAAGGACCCTGAGCCCATCCTCGCCGCCGCTGATCGGCGTAGCGCCCGTGCGGATGCAGTCGATAAAATGGCTGCATTCGGCGCGCAGAGGCTCGGACCATTTCACCGGATAGACGGTCTCCTCCCCATGCCGGTAAGAAGCGCGAAATTCGTCTTCGGTTACCGAGTAAGCCGGCACATCCACCCCCTTGTCAAACAATACCACTTTATCGTCGGCGATATCGTCGTACACCAACATTTTATTGCTGCCGACGACGGTCAGCCGGCGTTGTTTGACCGGATCGATCCAGCTCAAACGCAAGTTGGCCATCACCCCGCCGTCAAAGACCATATTCACGTAAACGACTTCATGCAGCTTGCGGGTTGTATTGACATAATACGCGCCGCGGGCGCTGACTTTAACCGGGTCCTTGTCCAGGATATAGCGCAGCATCGAAATATCGTGCGGAGCCAGGTCCCACATCACGTTGATGTCCGGCTGCAGCAAGCCCAGGTTGACCCGGGTGGAATTCATATAATAGATCATCCCCAGCTCTCCGGATTGGACGATCTCCCGGACGGCTTTCACCGCCGGGTTGAACACAAAAGTGTGCCCAACCATCAAAGTCAGGTTAAGCTCTTCCGCCAGGTCGACCAGCTCTTCGGCATGATCCGAGCGGGCTGTGATCGGCTTTTCCACAAACACATGCTTGCCCGCTAACAAAGCGGCTTTTGCCAGGGAGTAATGCATGTGAACCGGTGTGGCGATGATGACGGCATCCAGCTTGCCGTTCAAGAAATCCCGAAAATCTGCGGTTGCAACGACTTCGGGATACAGGTTCTGGATCTCCGACAGGCGCTCCGAGCGTAAATCGGAGATCATTGTCAGCTCGGCGTCCGAAAGATCGTGGAAATTGCGCGCCAGCTTTGGCCCCCAGTACCCGCAGCCGACCACGCCGACCCTGACCTTTCCGTTGAAGCGAGTGGTTCTCCCCTGCTGTTTTAATTCGACCATTGTCCCTCCAGGCGCCATCATCCTCCTCCTTTGCCCTTCAACATTTCGAAGGGTGTACGTATCATAATTTTCAAATCCTGCCACAGGCTCATATGGTTGATGTAATCCAGGTCGATCTGGACCATCTCGTTGAAAGGCACCTGGTTATGGGCGGTCACCTGCCACAAGCCGGTGATTCCGGGTAGGACTGCCAGGCGCTTCTTATGCCATTCATCGTAAAGCTCGTATTCGTATGGTATAGAGGGCCGCGGTCCGACGATACTCATCTCGCCCTTCAATACATTGAAGAACTGCGGCAGCTCGTCCAGGCTTAGCTTGCGCAAGGTTTTGCCGGGACGGGTGATGCGCGGGTCGCCTTCCAGCTTGAGCGAGCGCCCCCCCAGCTCCGATGGGCTGGCGTTCTCGCGGATCAAACGCTGCACATGTTCTTTGTGCACCTGGCTATGATTCCCAACCCGCATCGACCTGAACTTGATCATGTCGAATACTTTCCCATTCTTGCCCACCCTTTTCTGGCGGTAAAAGACCGGGCCGGGGGAATATAGCTTGATCGCCAGAGCGATCAAAGTCATCAGCGGGCTGGCCGCAATTAAAAACAGGCATGCCAGGGAGAAATCCACCGACCGCTTAATCTTGAGATAGCTGGGCGCTCTAAGGAAATTTACCCCCTCGAAGCGAGGCGTGGACGGCGGCTTAATCTCGATCTCTCTCATGCTTCACCCTCTTAGAGCGCAAGAATACCTTCTCTGATCAACGGCGTATCTTCAAACTTAAAAGTTAAAGGTAGATATCAACGAGAGTATGGGACTCTATTCTAATACAATTTCGCGTAAAATTTTGGCCGGGTTTCCGGCGACAACCGTATAAGCCGGCACATCGCGGGTCACCACGCTGCCCGCCCCAATGATGGCGCCCTCGCCAACGGTCACACCGCCCAGAATGGTGGCATTCGTGCCGATCGAGGCGCCTTTCTTGACCAGGGTCGCCACGAGCGCCCAATCCGCTTCGGTCTGCAGCTCGCCTTCCGGAGTCGTCGCACGCGGGTACAGGTCGTTGATGAACATCACCCCATGCCCGACGAAGACGTTGTCTTCGATGGTCACCCCTTCGCAGATGAAGGTATGGCTGGAAATTTTCACCCGCCGGCCGATCGTCACGCCTTTCTGGATCTCCACGAAGGCGCCGATCTTCGTCTCGTCGCCAATCGTGCAGCCATACAGGTTGGCGAAGGCATAGATTTTGACGTCTTTCCCCAGCTTCACGTTTTCTGATATTCTCGAAAATTCAGCTTCGAAACTCATTGTACATTTCTCAATTTCATCATCCGCTTGACCCCCAGGGAGAACTCCTACATGTTCTTTCTCGGTGATCCAATAACTCAAACCTCAGTGTGTGTAAGGGATAGCGCAATATTCATTAGCATGATGTTGGGCCCGGCTTTCGATGATGTCGCATATGCCGACCAGTTTTGCACCGGGCAATTGTTCTATCGACTGGGCGTGGCGCGGGCGATTCTGCCACAACCAATGATGGCGAATTTTCTCATTCTCGTCCGTTTCATCGATGGATGAGCCGGTCGTAAACTGAGTAAAGCTTCTGGGTTTCCTTCGACCAGTTATACTGTTCGGTAAATCGTCTGGCGTTTGCGACGAATTGGTCTCTTAATTGTTCCGAATGATACATCTTTCGCACCGCATCGGCAAGCAACTGAGGCTCCTCTGCGGGTACGAAGAATATCATCTCTTCATCGAAGTATGCCAGGATCGTATCCAACCGAGATGAAATGACAGGCACATCCATAAACACATATTCCAATAACTTTACAGGCATCGCATACCTGGTGGCCGAGTCGTATCGATAAGGAAGTACGCCCAGGTGTGTCTTGCGGATGAAATCGGGTAGTTCCCAAACCTTGACAAAGTGGTCAATCAATTCGAACGTCTCGCCTAATTGGAGCTCGGCGGCCATCTGCTTGATTTTCGGCAGTACATCGCCCTCTCCAATCAGAACAAAGCGAATTTGCAGATCCTCATCCCTTTTTAAAATGGCAAGCGCCTGCAATAGCACATCAATTCCATGCCTCTCCGTCAGGGTCCCAAAATAAGACATGGTAAAGATTTGATCTCTGCAGAAAGGCTGGGGATAGAAAATGGCCTGATCCGGCAGGTTTAAGATCGCCGTAAGTTTTTCTGCAGGCACCCCACGCGATTGGATCAACCTCACATAAGGATCGTGGACGGTGATAATGTGGTGTGCAAAGCGGGTAGAAAGCCGTTCGATGAGGACGATCAATCTCCAGAACCAACCGCCGCTGGCAAACTTCGCTCCAAACGTTTCTGGCATAAAGTCGTGCATATCTAAAACGATCTTGGCGCCCAGCAGACGTGGGATTAGAGCCGCAAACACCAGGAAATCCGGCATTGTGTGGATGTGGATGATATCGTAGCGTTTTCGGAGACGAGCCAGAGAGACAGCAAAAAAAGAAACGACAAAAAACCAGCCATAACTGCCGATGTAAGCGACGGGGCTATCGCCCCGATAGCGTTTGACAGGCAGGTGCCGGATTCTTATATTGTGGATGGTCTCGCTTGACACCTCCCCGGGTTTGCGGAGACAAAACACTTCGATTTCGTCACCCCGGCGGGCAATCGCTTCAGCTTCCCGCATCACTCTTGGGTCACTCGAATAATATGTATACGCTAATGCCAATACACGCATCTAAGCTTTTTTATGAACCTCTCCTCATCGATATATATGTAATCCAGGGGGACTGGGCCGATGACCTCTTCAACAGCCATTATAACCTCGGGCCATAGCGTATGTCTCTGCCGCCGATTGCTTTGGACCTTCCATTGCTTCCGATACTACTGGTCAGTTTTTCGTTGGAAAATTATGGCGATAGAACCATCCTATAGATCCTACGAATTTTCAGAGCCTGGTTTTTGCAGCTATGCTCGTCCGCGGTCTTCAGACCGTTACGAATTAATCGGCCGTAAACCCCCGGGTTTTCCATGATCAAACTCAATTTTCCAGCAATTGAACGAGAATCGCGAGGCTCAACGAGCAACCCGTTCTCCCCATCCTGGATAAACTCGCCCAGCCCGCCCACATTGGTGGCGATGACCGCAGCGCCGCTGGCCATCGCTTCCAGCGCCACCAGTCCGAACCCTTCTGCCAGGGAGGGCATAATTACCACATCCGCAGCAGCCATCCAGAGCGGGACTTCGTCGGGAACCTTGCTGCCCACGAATCTTACCCAACCGTTAAGGCCAATCCTTTGGGCTTGATCTTTCAGGTTATTTTCCGCAACTCCATGACCGACAACATAAAGGATAAATTTCGGAGAACCTCTCTCCTTGAGAAGAGAGACCGCTTCCAGAAGGTAATTGATGCCCTTTAGATCCCATAGATTGCCCACAAACATCAGCACCCGGCGATCCGTTTCCAATTTCAACGCCTGCCTCGCCTGCCGTTTCTCAACCGGAAGGAACTTCTCCGTATCCACGCCCATATCGATCACGGGGATGTCATCTTTTTCAAGATCACACAAGGACGCAACTTGATCGCGCAAGGCTCGGCTAACTGCAATGACAACATCCGCGCTGCGGATAGTAAAGCGGATCAGCGCACGAAAAAGGCCGGGCTTTTCTTCAATGGCGTGCATCACCCCGCCATGGACCGTTAATATTAGCTTTTTCCGCCTTAAAATCTTTGGGATGATCGCAAGCAACCCGGCCGGGAAAATAGAGTGGGCATGGATGATGTCGAATTCATTTCGTAAGCTGGCCTTTAATATTTTAATTACCAATCTCAAATATTTCGTCCAAACCCGGATAAATCCTTTCCGGCTGTCTCCCGGAGTAAGGATTTCGAATTCACACTCCCCCAATTGCGTTATTGCCTCTACGGAGCGCTTGACATAAATTCCAGAATGGGGACTCCACGGATTGGGGTAACCATTGGTAATGATCAAGATCTTGGCTGTTGGCATTATCTTGGCTACATATGGCTGGGTTTGTTACTACCGCAGCCTGATCACCATTTGTTAGTATTTCCTGAACAAAATTCTTGCTTTCCAGTGAGATGAACGCAAGAACCAGGATCGCCAGGTACGGGCCATTGATCGCCGTGAAGGCAATGTGACCGGCAGTGGCCGAGACCCCCAGCCACAAAGCGACGAAAGAGAGGCGGATCAGGCTCACCCGTTCCTCCGGGTAAAGCAACAACCTCAAATACAGAATATAATAGGCCAGCCCGCCGATCGCGCCCAGCCTGGCGAAAATGTCGAGCAGGTCGGTTTCGCTCGAATACTGCGTCAAGTCGACGCCGCCGAAAAGGTAGTTGATTAAATTGAACTCTGGGAGGTAGTTGTTGATAAGAGTACTGGCTTTATTAACTCGCGGGGCGATTAATATATTCAGCAACGGTGTAAAGGGGTTTTGTTCGATCCGGTAGGCGTAATAACTGAGTGTAGGCTCGATGCGATCCAAAATGTAGCTTTGCGAACGCAAAACGACCAATCCACCCACGGAAAGAAGGAGCACACCAGCTAAAAGCATGAGATACCTGAAATTTCTCGAGCGGCTCTTGATAAAAACGTAAGCGAAGAACAGCAGCAGGAACGCTGGCAGGACCAGCGTGACTTTGGTGCCGGTCAGTACACCCGCAGCGGTCGTCGCAAGCAAGGTGATGAAATTGACAAAACCAGGCTGGCTGCGAAACTTCAAAAAGAAGTAAAAGAAAGCGACGATAAAATAGGCCGCGACTTCATTCTGTGAAGGCACCAGGCCCTGGTACCCGAACCGGCGCACATCGGCGCTCAAGCCTTCCCCTTTCGGAATATAGCTGGCAAACAGTTTGATATCGAAGATAAAAGCGCAAAGAATGACGAAAACCTGGATCAGGGTCAATATTTCGTAAACCCTGAATAATTTACTCCGTTCCGCCGGGGTGTTGAAATACAGGTTGAAAGTCTCCCAGGCGATAAACACAAACAACATCTTGTTGAGGTTGCGAAAATTTTCGAGAAAGGCGTAATCGCCCGGCGACGCCAGCACGCCGGGATAGGCCAGCGAACCGATCAGCATAACCGTGTAAAAAAAAATCAAGATCAATAAAACCGGCAAGCCCTGGCGTGTGCGCAGCAGGATAAGCAGGAAAAAGGCTTCTGCCAGCAGGCGAACATAGATTGAAACGCCGGAGGTGTGGCCCAGGTTAAATAAGATGCTGTTGGCGCCATCCGCCAGGAACATCAGGACCAGAAAGGCCAGGATAAGGTTGTTGGGTTTGCGCATTTCAGAATAGGATCGGCTTTGCGCCGGAGTGCGATTCAGCGCCATAAGAAAGGCAGATAATGGAGAAATGGCAGGGTGAGTTGGACTGGGAACACTTCCGCCGGGTACGGGGTGTTGTTCTCGATTACTAACGTCCCGATGTAAACGCCTCTCCGGCTCAGACCAGAAGCGTCGAATAGCAACTGGATCTTCATCCTTTTGCCTGGGGATAACGACCCTTGCATAGGGGAGATCGCCAACCAGGGCAATTTGGCATCCGCTATTTGGAAATCCGCCGGCAGGCTGCCTTTATTGGCTAGGGTCAGGGTCAAGCTGCCCCTTCCACCTGGCTCCAAAGTCAGGTTCGCTTGTTTCGGCTGAGGCTGGATCCAGCCAGCTTTTAGAGAGAAGTCCTGGCGCAGGCTGCCGTACAGGGGCAAATGGATCTCGGAGGTCTCCAGGCTGTAGGAGAGGCTGTACGTGGCGGTGAGGGTCTGGGAGCCGTCCGGCAGGAACAGGCTGTACAGGCCGCCCGCCAGGGAGGCGTCGAACGGCGTGGCCTGGCTGGTGGTCGAGAAGACGCCATTCGTGAGGATCGCCCCGTCGAGCGGCTCGCGAGTGTTCGCATCCGACACAAACCCCGAGACCAGGCCGCCTTTTTGCAGGGTGCACACGCCGCTGGAAGGGTCGCGGCGATAGCCGGGAGCGCTGCAGGTTGAAAGATCAGGGGATAATCCAAAGTCTCGTTCGGCATTCTCCGTCAGGGCGCCGATCACGCTGACGGTTGGCAGGTACCCGAGCGACCAGGCCTGGACCTTCAAAGCGTAGGCGGCTTTCGTAGGCAGAACCAGGCGATAGGCGCCCGAGACCGGATCGCTCCAGGCTGGAGGAAATGAGACCAGGTCTGTGGAGACCTGGGCGTACAATGGCCAACCGCTTTGAGCGTCGCGCACGACCCCGGTGACGGCGGCCGGGGGGGCGTTCTCGGCCAACCGGCAGGTCACGGCGGCGCAGTGATACAGGAGATAAAGCCAATCGCCGAGTAGTGCGATCAAGCCAGCCGGGGCAGCGCTGTAAATATTCTCCATCTCATCCGAGTCCGCTTGCAAGTCGTATAACTCACGGCTCCCATTTTCACGCTCGATAAATTTGTAACGCTCCGTTCGAATGGCCAACCATCTGGGTTCTGGGGCCGTGCTAGAAACCCCCTCATTTTCGGCGCCGCTCGACAGCGCCGGTGCATCGCCCGGGTCAAGCGGCTCCAGCGCGCCCGGCAAACCGGCACCTATCGTTTCGAAATTTTCAGGCGGACTGCCGCGACCGTTATGGTCGGGGTACATTTCCAGCAGAAAGGCCTGCCGCCATGGAGCCGGGGGGCCTCCCTGTAGAAAATGGCGCAGAGAGCGCCCATCCGTATAGGCCGGGATGGCCGCCTCGGCCAGGTCGAGCAGCGTGGGCGCCAGGTCGATCATGGCGGTCAGGGCGTCTGTCGATTGCCCGGGTGGCACGCCTGGGCCGCGCACCACCAGCGGTACACGGATGTCCTCTTCGTACATCGTGCCTTTCCCGGGCAGCAGGCGGTGCTGGCCCAGGTGGAAGCCATTGTCCGATGTGAACAGGATATAGGTGTTGTCGAGCTGGCCGCTCGCTGCCAATGCCTGGTACAGGCTGGCGACCATCTCGTCTACGGCCTGCAGCGTTCGCAGCCTGTTCCGGTACAGGTTATCGATCGCATTGATCTCCGTTGGGGTCAGCAGCGCTCGATTAACAGGTTTGTCGCTGAGGTCCGCTTCGTTAAAGGAAGGCGTGCGTGGCGCCTGCACGCCTGTAAACAGTTGGGCGTGCCGGGGAGCCGGTATGGCTGGCCAATGCGGCGCGTAGGTTGCCAGATAAAGAAAGAACGGCTTTCCGCTGGCGGCGCTGCGCTGGATGAAGCCGCTTGCCTTGCTCGCCAGCACGTCGGTAGCATAGTCTTGCGGCCCAGAACCATAGCTATATACCCTGCCGTTTTCATTCATCTGGTAATTGAAACCATTGTAAGGACCACCCTCCACTGGGCTGTACCATTCATCCCAACCCGGTGGGATATAGGTCATGGTTGCATCGTAGGGATAGCCGTTCAGGTATTTGCCGGCCAGGCCGGTGCGGTAGCCGGCGCTTTGCAGGACAGTCGCCAGGGTGTTGTTCTCCATCCCTTCGGCGAACGCTTTTTCAAAGCCGCCGGTAGGCAGTCCATTGGAGTAGATGCCGTGGTTGTGAACGTACTGGCCGCGCAGCAGGGAAGTGCGTGACGGGCAGCATAAAGAGACGTTGACCAGGAAATTGCTGAAGGTCAGGCCTTGTTTTACCAGCAAATCCTGCACCTGAGGCATATACTCGAGCGAACCAAGCTGCTGGTCCAGGTCGTCCGTCAGGACGATGATAAAGTTGGGCCGGCCCGCCCTGGCCTGGCTGGCGGTTACCCTGGCCGGTGAAAGTCGCTCCACATCTGGGCAAGCAGGAAGAGTGTAAGCACCAGAAGAGCGCGATAGCGATCTTTAGGCGGGTTTCTGGGAGAATATTCCCGAATAAGCTTCCCCTTCATTTGTGAGCCCCTAATGATCACCCTGGGATAGCTGCCTGATTTTCTTGAGGGCTTCCTCCTGGTAGTTGCTGCACTGCCCGCAATCCAGCAAACGCTGGTAGGCCGCCAGGGCTTCCTGATTCTGCCCGTCTGTTTCCAGGGCCTGGGCCAGGAAATCAGTTGCCACCCCCCGGTACCACAGGCCGTACTCCCAGCCCGGATGGCTCTCTGCAAATTGGAGGGCCGCGATCGCTTTTTGCAGCTCACCGGTTTGGCGCACCTCTAAAAAACCTTCATTGAAAGCGTATCTTCCAGCCAGAGCCGTATCGCCGGCCAATGAGGCCGCCTGGTGATAGAACGCCACTGCCTGCGTGTACGCCTTGCGGCTTTCGTAAAGCTCGCCCAGGCTGGCGTAGGGCTGGGGGCATCCAGGGGCCAAGGCGATCGCCAGCCGGTAAAGGCGCTCGCGGGCGGCGGCGCCGGCGGATCGCTCGAATTCATCTCCCCCGGCGGTCAGCCAGGCGGTCATCTCGGGCGCGTCTACGCACCCTGCGCCAAGCTGCGTCGCCCGCTGGCGGATGGCGTCATAACGGCCGGCCAGCATATCAGAGGCGTTTTGATAACTCAGGCCCTCGACCCCGCTTGCCAGCGGTTCCAGCGGTGCGGTTTGGATATTGGCCTGCCACCAGACCAGCGGATCGCCCGCCTGGCCATTTTGTTCAAACCCACCGTTGGACAGCAGGTTTTCCCCAGGCTGGCCCTGTTCCAAGATGCCGGCGTAAGCTTCGTCGAAAAACGTATCGCCCTTGGCTTGCAGAAGCAGGCGCGCCCGGTGGACGTTTTTCGGGATATCCACTTCCAGGTGGTACATTTTCCAATTTGGGCTGGCGTCGATATTGGCCCGCCCGCGGAAGCCTTCCTTGATCCAATCTTGCGAGCCGTCTTCTTGCAGCCAGAAGAGCAGGGCGCCCCCATCCCCCCTGGCGTAGACTTCACCAGCCAGGCGCTCATTTGGCTGGACGGGAATCTCTTGATAGAACGCTACGCCGCCTACCCCGTTGGTTTTTTGAATCCGCAGTGCGCGTTCTCCGGCGTAAGTGTTCGATTCATCCAGCGTCTCGACAAACCTCGATCCACCGAAGGAAGTGAAGTCCCAGCCGTCCGGAATGCCGTCTTGCAAGTTGTCATTCGCTTCTTGGGGCTTGAATTGTAGTTGAGTCCAGGCAGCTACCAGACGCAGGTTCCGGATGTTTCGCGAAAAAGATGGCATTAAGCCGCTTGCACATACAAGAGCAACCAGCAAGAACAACAGCGTCCAGACCAGCCAGTTCGCCCGGCGAGCAAAAGTGGGTGCATCTTTCCTGGACATCATGATGGAGAATACACTCTTGGGTTATCCAAACAATTCTCGAGCTCTCTCAACGGAAGGATGCGCCGTTGACAACGAACTGGCGTCAAAACTGCGCCAGGTAACGGCGTACCACGAATAAAGATGAAAGGGGATTTATCCCTAAAGAGATGAAGGTACCAGGAGCGAATCATCTCCGGCGCTACGAATTGTAGCGCCGGAAGTGTTTCGCAGGTGGGTGTGTTTTCAGAAACCCTTACCCAAACCTGATCCAGTTACCTGGTTCTCCAGTACGAATAGGATTTGCGATCGCGTTCTCGCCCATAAACGAAGGTGTAAATCGTCGCCTTACAGCAGGCAGACTGTGTCTTGATCGCATGCGCTCCACCCCGGAAAGCGACGCTGGTTGGGTGGTTTGGCCTGGAGGTGTTGTAGTCGCCCCACTTGTCGTCCGATGGCAGGTAATTGCTGAGAGCGACCCGCAGCACTTCCCAGCCGGGAGGCGCGCCATTATAGTCGTCGTCGAGGGAGGCGTAGATATCAGGATAGGTGCCCCCATTCACGACCATCCCCAGGTCGCCGCGCGAATTGACCGCCATGCTGGGGTACAGCCAGCAATAGGAGCCGTTAAACACATACGGCCGGGCGAGATAGGCCTTGGTGGCCTCGTCGAACGTGGCGGCGTTCACGTACGGATAGATAAATCCGCCTCCTTCTTGCACGTTCCACATGAAGCCGATCACCCCCCGGCTCACCCAGCCGGTCAAGATGCGGTCGTCGGTGCGCCCTCCATAGTTGTCGGCGTTGCCGCAGTACGCCGAGCCACGCGGGGTGCTCGTCCAGGCCGGGACAGCTACAGCGGAGGATGATACCGAACCGCTGTCTTCTTGCCAGCTATAGATGACCAGCGACGAGGTGCTGGCGTGCGTCCCCCAGTACATGGTATCGGTTGCGCCGGATACCGGTGTGGCGTTGAAATAGGCAGTGTTAAAGTGATAGCTGTAACCGAAGCCTAAACAATCCCTGAGCGCATCTAGGGGCAGCTTGAGCACGCGCGTCTGGGTCCAAAAACCGGTGGTGGTCGAGAACAGGTTGGTCGCCAGCCACAGGTAATCATTGCTGAGCGTCCAGTGCGGGTAATCGTACCATTCCCCGGCCGGCGATGCAAAAGGATAGTAGCAGAAGGTTTTGCCGCGATCCGTCGAGGCGCCGATATAATACTGGTTTTCAGACGCGCCGTTGTTGACGACCGTCATGCGCAGCCAGAGCAGAAGATTGCGGGCTTTGTCGTAGATGACGACCTGGTCGCAGCAGAAGTCTGTCAGCGTGTAAGGGTTGATGTACGACCAGGTGCTGCCGTTGTTACCCGAGCGGGCCGCCCACCAGTTCCCGGTAGCAAAAATAGCCTTGCCAGCCCCATCCACGCTCACCTCGCTCACGTTGGATTCGGAATTTGCCGGCAAGGAAGCGGTAAAGTCATTGCGAATAAACACGGAGAAGTCACCATTAGCCAGCGGCGCCCCCTTGATCTGGGCAGCGTCCCGCCCGGCGACGGTCTCCTGCCCCGTTTCAGGACCAGCGACGGCTTCAGATGAGACCGTGACATCCGGGCCAGATCGGTTGATCAATTCTTCTTTCGCCTGTAAATCGGCGATTTGCGCCTCGGTCAGCTCAGGCGGCGCGGATAGAAACTCCGTTTCCTGGATGGCGGTAGGCTCGACCTTCGCTTGAGCCACCCCTTCCGAGGCCTGGGCTTCCTGGGCGACGCCGACCGAGCTTGTCCAGCTCAATGCAGGCATCATCACCGCCAGGGCCAATAGAGCTCGCCAGGCACGACTTAACAAGATCTTGGATATCATCGAATTTCCTCCTCTATCTGGATGAATGGGGTTAGGTTGACTTGTGCAATTCCTGGATAGAAACGTTAGAGAAACCTGATTCTTCTTTGTTGCTTTTTCACCTCCGCAAGACGTGATGATCAGGGCCACCAAATTGGCAGGATATCGTTGTTCTCGCTAAATGTGATCCGCCTCTGGCCTGATCCATCCGAGTTCATGAGATACACCTGATATTTGGCGTTATCCGCTGAATCACGGGTTGATGTAAACAATAACTGCGAGCCATCTGGCGACCAGGCCGGCGACCATTCGTAAGCGGGGTTGTCAGTCAGCCGGGTGGGGTTTGCGCCATCCTCATCCATGGTGTAAATCTCGAAGTTGCCATCCCGCTCGCTGACAAAGGCGATCTTCTTCCCATCCGGAGACCAGGCCGGCGCGGTGTCGATCCCATCCGCCTGGGTGAGAGGCGTCATATTAGCGCCGTCGACGTCCATCCGGTAAATGTCATCCTCGCCGGCGCGGTCCGAAACGAAAACGAGGCGAGTTCCATCCGGCGACCAGGAGACCGCGCCATCATCGGAAGGATCGTTGGTCAGGTTTACCAGGTTCGTCCCGTCAGCATCGATCCGGAAGATCTCCTGATCGCCTGAAGCAGTGGATATGAAGGCCAACCGGCTGCCATCCGGAGACCAGATGGGCTGCAGCGCGTCGATTAGATCATTTGTCAGCCGGTTCAATTGATCCGTATCAAAGTCCATCACGAAAAGACTGCTGGTTTGGGTGTCCTCATAGTTGGAAACGAAGGCAATCTGGTTGTGGGTCGGGGACCAGGCCGGGTATTGTTCGTAGGCAGACGGCCCGGCGATTTCGGTCTGTCCAGATCCATCCAGCCCTATCTCGTATAAACTATACACGCCGCTGTCGCCCGAGTAAAACAGGATATGAGCGGCGACTTTTCCTAAACCAGGCGGCGGGGCCGGGAGCGAAACCTGGAAAGCGGTAGGAGTGGGCGGGCCAGCCGTCGAAATTTGCACCGGTTGGTTTGACTGGCAGCCAGAGATGCTAAGCGCCACGAGCGTAATAGCGATAACCAATTTTCTTGTCGGCACGTTGTAATGGAACAAGGATCCCGGCTTCGATAAAGTTTTTATATGATTTTCACCCGAATACTTTTATTATGCCACAAAATATGGATGTTTGTTTTATAAAATTTCAAGGATTTTCTAAACTTGATCTTTGAGAACCGTAAAGCTCAAGTTCCGAAGCGCGAGCTCCCTCAATGCAAAGAGGCTCCTTTGACGCTGAACCGCTGCCAAAGCTGCGCCAGGGCCCTGCGGCCGCGGCCGATCGCGACCCGGACGATGTCACGATCTTCTGGCGCAGCCAAAGGCCAGTAAAAAAGCAGGAACAACAACCCAATCAGGATGGAACCGCCCAGCAAACGCGCCAGCGCCGGCAGTCCTGCCAGGTAGGGCAGGAGCAAGGTCATCGCCAGGTAGGTAAAGCCGCCGGCGAGCACCGGTCGCCACAATCCAGGGTCGTAGGATTTGATCTTCAACAAATACTGGACTTCGAGCATAAAAGTAAGGTTCAAAAGCGCCATCGAAACCGCGCTGCCAATCGCGGCCCCGGTGATGCCCCATTTAAGGATCAACACCCAATCCAAGATAACGTTCAGAATCAAGGCGACCACATTATTGACCAAAGTCAAGCGCGAGTAGCCGGCCATGTTCAGGGTGATGCCAACCGGCCCGGTGGCGGCGTTGACCAGTTGGCCGAGAGCCAGGATCAGCAGCGCCAGGCTGCCGGAGGCGAACTTATCGCCGAACAAGGCCAGCAAGCTGCTGCTAAAAACGGCAATGACGATCACCGCCGGAAGGCTGACGACGGTGGACCAGCGCGTCGCCATTTTCAGCACGCTCTCCAACTGGCGAAACTCTTTCTTCGCGTGCAGCTCTGCCGCTACTGCCGAATAAATATTGGTCACAGCCTGCAGACCAAAAGCTGTCAGGGCCGATGTAGACGCCGCCGAGCCGAAAACGCCGACCGATTCCATCGTGCCTAAGAAACCTAATAAGTAAATTTCAAGCCGATTGCCCACCTGCCTGACGACCGATAAGGGTAAAAAGGGCAGGGAGAAGCCAACGACTTCTGGCAACAAAGTACGCTCTCCGGGAACATCACTCTTGAGACGTGGGGATCTAAAATATTCTCGCAACAAGTAAAGCTGCACCAGAACTGCAAGCGCCAGGGATATCGTAAAGGTGGTTACAACGCCCAACAGCCCGGCGCCCAGCCACAGGAAAAGCGAAGCGAGGGCCAGGTGCACCGCCGGCTGCAGGCTGTCTTGGGTGAGCACGCCATATTCGATTTTTTTCTGGCCATCGGACATTGCCGCCAGTAAGAATAAAAGCGCGGAGAAAGGGATGGCCGGGGCGATCCAGCGTAAAAGCAAAACAACCTGAGCCTGATCCGCCTTATATAATTTCGAAATTGGGCCGGCAAAAATGAAAATAGCCAGGCCGACCAAAAAACCAATCCCCGCCACGATGAAAATCAATTGGAGGACGAGCCTTTTTTCGTCCACGTAGTTTCGAACCGCCCGCAAACGGGAGACGTAGCGTAAAGCGCCGCGGTCCAGCCCGGCCAGGGCGAATGGCCGCACCAGTATCACAATTGCAAATACCAGTGAAAAGAGCCCGAAGGCAGCCACCCCCAGGCTGCGAGCAATCACGAGCTGCAAGATATAAGATAAGCCCGTATAGACGATTCGCCCTACCATCGAGAAGCTGGTGCCCCTGGCGATCAACTTCGCCGTATCTTTATTTTGTTGTTGGCGTTCCTGGACGCTGACCTGCGCTTCGCTCATTGCATCGATGCTCGTCATTCAGAACGATAATTCAATTCGAACAGCCTGGAGGAAAGCATTTTCTGAACCAGATCCCGATCGGATGCGCTCAAACTGCTGCGCCACTTTCCAATTGAGTTAGCATTAATCGGTTGAGATACATTTGCGTGGTGAGCCAGGCGAGTATCCCCCAGCGCTCCAACGACACCCTGGAAATAGAGCATCTCCTCCTGGTAATCCAGTCTCAAAAAATCGCAAACGCCGCGAACGATGATTTCAGGATTTTGCACCAGGTTCTCATAGGTGATTTCCGTGTAGCGTTCCGGTCCGATCTTTCCCCCAAATTTTCGGGCAGTGTCGACGCTCTTCAGCCAGCGCTGAGCGGCATCCTGGGCGTTCGAGTAGAACCCGGCAGCCAGATAAGAAGAAACCACATCGCGGCCATCTCGGATCATGTGGATATAGCGGGCGGTTGGAAAGATCCTGTCGATCAAATCCAAGTCGAAAGTATTCTGCGGGGTCTTATCCCCCCAGCGGCTCGATCCTGGGCTCTTAATCTGGGCGTAATAGGAATAAAAGCCATCCAAAAGCCGGGACAGGCTGCGCTGCTCTTCAGGGTAATTAAGCGCCTGTTGGTAGAAGTCGACCAGGTTGAGATCCCACAAATAAAACTGGTTCCAGCTCTCGAACTCCGAAATCACCAACCGCACCAGCAGGTTCCAGGGCAAAAAGCTGTAGAACCTGTAGCGCCAAATCGCCCGGCCCAGCACGTAGGATTCCGGGGGAATGCTGATATTCGGGTGGCAGGTCAGGATGGCCCGCATCAACGTGTTCCCAGACCGGCCTGACCCGATGATGAAAAAGGGGTCACAGGTCAGGTGTTCCTGCTTCGAGCGTAGTGGGTAACGCTTGAGGAAGCCGCGGGCTAAAGATCCCACCTCTCCGGCGTAGTAAAGGAATACTGGGAGCTTTCCCGGCCCAAGGAATTTCCGGATTCTTTTCTGGAATGAAGACTTACCAGGCTGTTTCTGCATACAGAACTACACGCTAAAACCAGGGCGGGATCTGTTTGACTGCCCAAACCACCAGGCGGCTTGATAAGCGCCACCAATGGTAGAAATACCACAGAGGCCAAGCCCAGGGGATCCCTGGATGGTAAAACCATTTTATATAAGCTGGGCCTGGGAAAACCCTTGTAAGGATCATGCGCCAGCGAGCCGTGCCTGGCAAGGAGTTGATAAAGCTCAATTTCCTGGCAATGCGATCGTCTCCGGCCGCCAGGTTTTTTTCGACCAGCACGACAGAGCCAGGATCTAAATTTTCCTCGAGCTCCTTTAAATACCTCTCCGGCACCGGCGTCCCGAAGCGAGATTGGAGGCTATCCAATGTGGCGAATAAGGCCGCATCCCAGTGCAGGCGGCGAGATTGCTGGATCACCTCGTCCCAGGCGAAACCCTCCAGGCTGCTGCGCAGGAGCAAATCCAGGTCATAGAACCAGATCAAACGCGCTTCCGCTGGCCCGTGCTGGATCATCATATGAGCGCAGGCATACAAAAGGCTGGCTTCCGGCGTCATCCTGTAGGCGTATTCTGCAGCGGACTGCCCATCGGCTGAGGGTAAATTCGTCCAGGGCAGCTTTTGCTCCCAGAACCAGGCCATCGGAGGTCCATACCAGATCGCGTCCCCCGCCACCAGGCTCCAATGCAGCTCTAGCTTCAGGACCGGCCAGGCGATGTTGCGCATGTGAACGTTGAACCCGATCTCGCGATTCAGGCGGCTGGAGGGCAAGGGCTCAACAGAATAACCCAGCGACTGGATCAGGGAATGCGCCCGCTGGAAATCCTCTTTACGGACCAATAAATCCAGATCGGCCATCGGGCGCAGGTTGGCTTCCGGATACACCGTGACCGCCAGGGCCGCGCCTTTCAAAACGATCGCCTTTAGCTGGGCGGCTGCTAACGACGCCAGGACTTCGCTCCAGCTCGACGAAAAGCACCCGGTTGAAAGCCGATGACTTGTAATAGGCCTGGGCAAGATTGGTAAGCACGGATTCCGGAACGTCCGGCGGCCTCCCAAGCTCCTTCAGCTTTTTGTGAATTAAGGGGGCCACCCTTTCCAATTGGGCCCGTTTGCCAAAAGCGTCCCACTCCTGCCCGGAAAACGCCCCCCATTCGACTTCATCCATGCGATCCGATAGAATGAAACACAGGGCCTGGTAGATCGAGGAAAGCGCCATGGATAAAACGATCAGTAAAACAGGCGCACGCCGGCGAAAATGAGCAAGACGCTCAAGGCGCCGCGCACGACCTGCTGCGGGATGCGTGAGATCAGGCGCGCCCCCAGCCAGGTTCCGGGTAATGATCCCAGCAGCAGCCAGATGACCAGATGCCAGTTTACCTGGCCGGCGAAAGTGTAAACCCCGGCTGGCACCGTGGTCAGCACGGCCCCATGCATGATATCCAGGCCCACCAGCTCGGTGGAGGGCAGGGAATAAAAGATTAAGAGCGAGGCCATGATGATGGTGCCGCTTCCCACCGAAGTCAGGCCAACCAGGGCCCCGCCGGAGACGCCGATCACGGTCAAAGCCCAGGCGGGCGGCCAGTTTGCATCCTCGGCGATCTTGATCAGGTTGAAGACACGCGCCAGGGTATACAGGCTTACCAGGATCAAAATCACGCCGATCGTCTTGCCTAAGACAAGGCGCAGGGAACCGTCCTGGGCAGCCTGGCGCAGGACAAAATTCGAGGCGATCAATGAAGCGGGCAAACTTCCCACAGCCATCCAGAAAACCATGCGCCAGCCGACGGTGTTCTGCCGGCGGTGCTGCAGCCCGCTGACCCACTTGGTCATGGAAGCGAACACCAGGTCCGTCCCGACTGCCGCCACCGGATCCAATTTCATCACCAGGATGAGAAACGGCGTCATGATTGCGCCGCCGCCCATGCCGGTCAGGCTGATCAGCGCGCCGACAACCAACCCCGCCAGGATCAACGCCAGCTCAGTAGGGCCACAAGGTCAATCTCTTTCTCTGCCAGCGTTGGCATCCATGCTGGCGATCTGGTCTTCCCAGCGATGCCATTTGCCATGATGTTTCTCCATAATGGCGCGCCCCTCGCCGGGAGATTTTTGCCCTAGAAGCTCTAAATCGGCGTCGACCATGATGCGGACGAGGTCTTTGAAAAACACGCGCGGCTCCCAATGCAATTCCCGGCGCGCTTTTTGAGCGTCGGCGAGCAGGTAGTCCACTTCGGTTGGGCGAAAATAGCGCGGGTCGATGCGCACGTGGTCGTGCCAATCCCTCCCCAGGTAGCCGAATGATTCCTCGAGGAAATCGCGCACCGAATGGGCTTCGCCTGTACCGATGACGAAATCGTCGGGATTGTCCAGTTGCAGCATTTTCCACATGGCGGCAATGTAATCCGGCGCGTAACCCCAATCCCGTTTTGCATCCAGGTTGCCCAGGTAAAGAAATTCTTGCTTTCCGGCGACAATCGCGGCCAGGGCGCGGGTGATCTTGCGGGTTACAAAGGTCTCGCCCCGGCGCGGCGATTCATGGTTGAACAAAATGCCGTTACAGGCGAACAGGTCGTAACCCTGGCGGTAATTGCGCGTCACCCAATAAGCGTAGACCTTGGCGGCGGCATATGGGCTCTGCGGCTCGAAAGTGGTGCTTTCATTTTGCGGAGGGGCGGCGCAGCCGAACATCTCGCTGGAGGAAGCCTGGTAAAAGCGGGCCGGGATGCCGCTCTTACGGATCGCTTCTAAGATGCGCATACTGCCCAGGCCGGTCACATCGCCAGTATATTCGGGTAGATCGAAGCTCACTCGCACGTGGCTTTGGGCTGCCAGGTGATAGACCTCATCCGGCTTGACACTGTAAATCAGGTCCACCAGGTTACCCGTGTTGGCTACGTCCCCATAATGCAAATACAGTTGAATCTTCCCGCTGTTCCCATGCGGATCGCGATACAAGTGATCGATCCGCTGGGTGTTAAACGTCCTGGCGCGGCGGATCAATCCATGGACTTCATATCCCTTGGATAAAAGCAGCTCAGCCAGGTAAGAGCCATCTTGACCGGTAATGCCGGTAATCAGTGCCTTTTTCATATTATCCGTTAACCTATATTTTTCCGCGCTCCGCCCTTCCGACATGAACGGATATTCGTCCTTCCCGGGAACCTGAACAACCAGACCTATCAGGTTGTTCAAACTGCGCGGGTCAACTCTTTTCGCCAGCCCCCACCCATACGATCATTGGGATTATCCGGCGCCGTCCATAAAGCTGCCAGGCTGCCACTTGAACGTGTCGAAACTCTTTTGGGTGACCAAAAAACGCAGGCGTCCCTTTTCTACAATCAAGCGCACCTCGCCATACTGGCCCAATGAACTGAGCGCCTCATCGATCATCTCAATCTGGTGAGGATCCAGGAACTTGTAATCTTCAACGTTATTTGGATTGGGTTCAGGTCGAGGTGATATTTCAGCCATTTTGCACTTCCGTTTTCCAAGACTCTTTCCGGTGAGCAAACGCGTAAGAATAACCAACCTGGCAGGTCATACCTTGCGAAAGCAACAAAAAACTCCTTCGCGGGTTTTTTCACCTCTACGAAGAGTTATGCGGCATAAGGCTTTGTTAAGAAAATATTTAATCCACCATTAAAAACAAGGTCAAGTTTACCATACTTTCCCAGCAGCAAATCCGTTCCGGTAAATTGGAAATTTTAAAATCTTTGTCGATCTTGGCAGCTATTCACGAACCGGGGAGGCGCTCGGTTGAATGATACGATCCTCAAAGGAGCCGCCTCGCTCCCCAACTGCCCAAAAAGAGAGCCCAGCCATCTGCGCCTGATCCTGGGTGAATACTCGCCGGCCATCTACCAGAACAGGCGTGCGCAGCAAATACGCAAGCTCGCTTAAGTCGATCTGTAAATACGAGCTGTGTTTGACCATCATCACGACGGCATCGCATCCCCGGGCCAGCTCTCTCCATTCCCGCTGGTAGGGCGGGACGTATGGATCGTGGACGCGGACCGAGACACCTCGCGAACGCAGTCGTTCGATCAGGATCACGCTTGGACTGTTGCGCGTATCGCCCGAGTTTTCCAGGTAAGAATATCCCATAACCAGGACAGTAGATCCGGCTGGCTTGCGCCCGGCTGCGTCCAGCGCCTGCACTACCAGCTCCGCCATGTGTACGGGCATCCCATCGTTTACCGCCCGGCTGGCAGGGATCAGCTTCAAAGGCACGTTCTTATCGATCACGCTGTATGCCAGCAGCCAGGGGTCTTTCGGAATGCAATGTCCTCCCACTCCTGCCCCGGGAAGGTGCATGTTCCGGAAAGGGCTTTTATTCACCAGCTCGCGCACTTTCCAAACATCCCCACCTACCGCTTCGCAAATCAAGGCGACTTCGTTGGCAAAGGCAATTTGTACGTCCCGGTAAGCATTTTCGGTTGTTTTTACCAACTCTGCGATCACGCAAGTGGTCAAATCCAGGTCCGCAGTGACAATTTGGCTGTATAAGGTTGCCATGACCTCAGCGGTCTCGATCGTCATACCGCCGATAACCCGGCTTAAGCTGCGGATATTGGCCAGCAACTTACCGGGCATCACCCGTTCTGGGCAGTTTCCCAGGAAGAAATCGTCATTTAACGTTTTACCGCTGGCCTGGGATAACAGCGGTAACACAAGCCGGTCCATCGTCCCAGGGGCGATCGTGGATTCCACAATGACCAATGCGCCTTTTCTCAGGACCGAGCCCAGGCTGGTCAATGCAGCCTTCAGAGCTTCGTAGCGTGGGATATGGTGCTCATCCACCGGGGTTTCCACGGCGATCAAGATCACATCCCGATCCGCCAATCGAGCATAATCGCTTGTAGCGCGCAGCCTTCCCGAAGCGACTGCTCGGGCTAAAAGCTCCGCCAGGCCAGGTTCATCCCCCTCGATTGGGGAAAGGCCGGCGTTGATCTTCTGCACCCGATCCGGCAGGATGTCCACTCCCAATACATCAAATCCTGCTTCAGCAAATGCACACGCAACCGCCAGACCGACATACCCCAGCCCGCTCACTGCCAGCCGGGCATCTTTCACCTGGATTTTCTCTTGCAGCTCACGCAAAAGCATTTTCCACCTCGACCACCTGGTGTAGCCGGCCCAACTCGATCAGCGCCAACGCAATTCGCAAGGCGAGCAATCCATCTTCGCCGTTTATTGGCACCGGGCGGTTTTCCCTAACTGCATCCAGAAAGGCCTGCAGCTCAGCTTTTAATGGTTCGTAACGCTGCAGAGCAAAGCGGATCATGCTGCCTTCGCTGACGCCCTTCAAGGTCTGCAGCGTGGGCCAGGATACCCCGCTGGCCTGGGCATTCTCATAAAAGTACAGATCCTGGGTCAGGTCGTCTACCCGGAAAAGACCGCGCTCGCCCAACACCCATACCTCTCGGACCTTTACCGGCGTCAGCCAGTTGATATCTAAAGACCCGGTGACCCCATCTGGGAAACGCAGCAAGCCCAGCACCAAATCCTCGTGCTCGGTGTGCAGACGCCGCTCGGTTTCGGCGTACACTCGTTTTGGTTCCAGGCCTGTGAGATAGCGCATGATATCGATATCATGAGGCGCGAGGTCGACGACAACTCCCACGTCCCGGATACGCGCCGGGAACGGCCCCACCCTCCGGCATAAGATCTGAAAAATTCGCCCTAATTCCTTGTTATCCAGCTTGCGCTTGAGTGCCTGAATGGCCGGGTTGAAACGCACGATATGCCCAACCATCATTTTCCGCTTGAGCGCATTGGCCTGATCGGTCATCCGCCGGCCGGCCTCCAGGGTCGCGGCGATTGGTTTTTCAACCAGCACATCTGCGCCCGCTTGCATGGCAGCCAGGGCTGCTTCTTCATGCAAAGCGGTTGGCACAGCGATGGAGACCGCCCGGGGTTTTTCCGCAGCCAGCATTTGGCGGTAATCGTGATAAGGGCGCGCTCCATACAGCCTGGCGATCAACTCGGCTATAGAGAGATTGTCATCAGCGACTGCCGCCAGGTTCACCCCTGGCAGCTCGCTGTAAACCCGGGCATGGTTCTTACCCATCGATCCAACGCCGATTACGGCCACTTTAATTGGATCAGCTTGCATTCACCCGCCTCCTTATATGATGAATCTCTATTCATCCTTACGCGTGGTGCGCCACAAGCGCCCAACACTATTGCTGTAACCCTTAGAATCCTGTTCTGCTAATACGCCCGGCGACTACCCGGTTGTGACGGCCACAAACAGGCTATGCCATAAACTCGTTCACGGCGGTCACGATTTTCTCTAAATCCCCCTGGCTCAATCCGGGATGGACCGGCAGAGAAAGCACCTCTCGAGCAGCGTTTTCAGCTACCGGCAGGCTGAGATCATATCCCAATTCGCTCACATAGAAGGATTGGCGATGAATGGGGACGGGATAATAGATCTCTGATCCAATTCCCTGTTCCTGCAGATAAGCTCGCAAAATATCCCTGCGGCCTTCGGGAACACGCACCGTAAACTGGTGATAAACATGGGTATATCCCTGCGGCTCGCTCGGCGCGATCACCCCCCGCAGGTTAGCGCTCAAAAAGCAGGCATTTTCCCGGCGGATACTGTTGAAGCGCTCCAGCTTTTTCAACTGCTCCAGGCCGATTGCGGCGTGGACATCCGTCATGCGGAAATTAAAGCCCAGCTCGTCGTGATAATAGCGCCGGCGCATCCCGTGCTGGCGGATCACACGGCATTCTTCAGCGACCAGCGGGTCGTTGGTTGTGATCATTCCGCCTTCAGCAGAAGTCATGTTTTTCGTGGGATAGAGTGAAAATGTGCCGGTGCCGAAAGACCCGGCGCGCCTGCCCCGGTACATGGCACCGTGGCTCTGGCAGGCATCTTCGATCACCGCCAGCCCATATTTCTCGGCGACAGCCAGGATTGGGTCCATATCGCACATCAATCCATACAGGTGAACAGGCATAATGGCCCGGGTGCGGTCGGTAACAGCCGCTTCGATCAGGTTAGGATCGATATTGAATGTAACCGGATCTATATCGACGAATACAGGTTTTGCGCCGGTATACAGCACGCTGTTGGCCGAGGCGATGAAGGTAAATGGCGTTGTGATTACTTCGTCCCCTTCGCCAATCCTGTGAGCTAAAAGGGCGGCGTGCAATGCAGTCGTTCCAGAAGTTGTGGCAATCGCGTGCTGGACCGAGCACATTTGAGCAAACGCCTCCTCAAAAGCCTTCACACGTGGTCCCTGGGCGATCATCCCGGAGTCCAGGACTTCGAGAACGGCTTGCTTCTCTTCGGGGCCAATTTGCGGTTTCGCCATATTGATCATCGCATCTTCTCCCAATCTCTCAATGGAATTTGTATTCGCCGGCCGCAGGCAAGACACTGCGCAGTGACCCAGCCGTTTTTGCTGCTCCGTTCTTTCGTTTCTTCCAGGTCCTCGACCAGTGTCTCACCACAAGGACAGACGAAACCATGTAGCCGGGCCGGGTTGCCCCAGGCAAGCCCGTAATTTGGGATATCGCCCGTCACCACGCTCCCGGACCCGATCATCGCCCATTCCCCAATCGTAATGCCACAGCGGATCGTTGAATTCGCCCCCAACGCCGCACCCCGCTGGACCAGGGTCTTGCTCAGCACCCAATCCTCTGCGGATTTCAAAGAGCCATCCGGGTTAATCGCCCGAGGCCGGAGATCGTTCGTAAAACAGACGTGCGGGCCCACAAACACCCCATCTTCTAACCTGACGCCATGATAGACAGAGGTGTAATTTTGGATTTTTACATTATCTCCGACATGTACCCCGGCATCGATATAAACCCCTTTGCCGATGATGCAATTTTTTCCAATCTCAGCCAGCTCGCGCACCTGGGCTTGATGCCAGACGCTCGTGCCTTCCGCTATAACCGCTTTTTCGGATACGTCTGCTGTGGGATGAATTCGAACAGCCATAGGCTCATTTTTTACGTTCGATCTGCCCTGATTTTAATTCAAGTGGAACACGGCGCTGGTTGCCCAATAACTCCAATAAAACTCGAACACGCTCTGTTCCAGGGACTCGTGCGTCGAAGATGGCTTCATAGCCTCGGAAAGGTCCATCACTAATGCGGACAACATCTCCCTGATGCAAACCGTCAAACAATTCCCCGCCTGCCGCGGCAATTTCCTCCACCCGTTTTCCTATTGCATGGATCAGGTTTTCCGGCACTACCGCTGGCTCGCCGCCGAAGCTGACCAATCCTAAAGCATGCGGCATCCACTGGAAAATCGACAGGCCGACTGATTCCAGGTCTGCAAATACAAAAAGATAGCCGGGGAAATAAGGACGCACCTTTCGCGAGCGCGGGTTCACCGGATTCACACGCAAGCGTGGGTAAAAAGCCTCAAAACCGCGCGAGCGAACCTGCCGCCAAACAATATCCTCTTTTCGCGGCTTGCTGCGCAATGCATACCAAAAATGAGCCATGGTTATTCTTTCTTTTTATCTCCATCACCCGAGGAACTTCTCAGATTTAACTCCCTGGGCTTCGCCATTTTACCACAGGCCGGTATCCCCTCCTACCAACCAGATCGGATAAGAGGGTTAGCGCAAACTGTTCCCTGAAACCCTGTGAGTCAGGTTACTTGCAAGCCGGTAAAACGCTCCAGCAGACGCTCCACCCCCCATAATGGCAATACAAGGATCAAATGGGCTGCCACGCTGATTGCGAAAACAATGGCCACGGCGCGCAAGGCTTTATCCATGGGCGCAGCGAGGTGGGTAAGCAGCCAGGGCCCTCCACCGGCGAAGAGACTCAAAAGGAGCAAGGAAACAAGGATGAGCCCGAGAGGCAGCCAGGCCCTCCGGTCGGATGGCGAGGGCAGCATGGTACTGCTAACTGCGAAAATCAGATAAAACCAAAGCCAGAAATCCTGTTTTTCTAACAATGTCTGTACAGATTGTGGTAATGCCGGCAGCCCGCCGGACAGGATCTGTTCCCAAAGGCTGGAAAGCTCCAGGTGGAATAAGCCGGCGTAGGCGACAAATGCCCCGCCAACCAGCAGCGGAGCCGCGCCGATCAGCGCATCACGCACCCAATCTGTTGCAGAAGTCTCGACGAACCCAAGCTGCAGTCGCCCATCCGGCATGGGACGCGGCAGGAGTGAAAATCGCCCGGTGCGCACGCCCAGCACCAACGCCATTATAAAGTGGCTGAATTCGTGCAGGAACACGCCTGGAAAAAACAGCAAAGAGAAAAGCGCCAGCGCGATTTCGGCCCTGCGGGTGAGCAGTAAAAAGATCGCCTGCGCCAGGCGGTGCAAGTTGCGTTGAAGTAAAAGGAGTGGCCCCAGCAAAAGCAGGAGCCACATCAAACCCAAGAAATTATCTGGCATCGAAGCGATTATCGCCTGGTAAAGCCATGATCCGGAAGGCAGCGCCTTTTTACCTGGTTTTCCCGTTTAGCTGCTGGCAGCTTGCACGATATGAGAAAACTCAACCGCCTTCAGGCTGGCGCCTCCAACTAAGGCGCCATCGATCTCTGGCTGGTGAAAGAATTCGGCAGCATTATTGGCTTTGACGGAACCGCCGTACAAAATACGAACCGCCTGGGCAAACGGCTCACCGTACAGGTCGGCTATGGAAGGCCGGATCACATCCGCTAATACTGCATTTGCGCCTTCCGGCGTTGCCGCCCGGCCTGTCCCTATCGCCCAAACGGGTTCGTAAGCGAGGACAAGGGCGCTGCCGCCTTCCAGGGCCTGGCCTGTGAAACCCAATCCTTTCAGACCTTCGTGCACCTGTCTGGAAACCACATCCGCTGTACGGCCGGATTCGTTCTCGGCCAGGGTTTCACCGACACATACGATAGGGACCAGGTTATGCGCTAATGCGGATTGCACCTTTAGGTTAACGGTCTCGTCAGTCTCCCCAAAGTATGCTCGCCGCTCCGAATGGCCCAGGATGACGAAGCGGCAAAATTCTGCAATCATTGGCGGGGAGATCTCGCCGGTATAAGCCCCAGAATCCTCCCAATACATATTCTGGGCGCCCAAACCGATATCGGTCCCTTCCAATAGGGCAGCGATCGCCAATAGGGATGTAAAAGGTGGGCAAAGGACTTTCTCGACGCCAGACACAGTTTGTAAACCCGGCACCAATTCTGAGACGAGTTGGCGGGCTTCTGCCACTGTTTTATACATTTTCCAATTTCCGGCAACGAACGGTTTACGCATGAAATTCCTCATTCCCTTCTACTTATCCTGAAGTGCAGCCAGGCCGGGAAGGACAATCCCCTCTAACATCTCTAACGAGGCCCCCCCCCTGTTGAGATATGCGTGATTTTGTCGCTAAGACCTGCCTGGTTCACCGCTGCAACAAAATCGCCGCCGCCGATGATCGATGTCGCCCCACTTTCGGCTACCGACTTGGCGACTCCAATTGTGCCCTCGGCAAAGCGTGGGAATTCGAAGACGCCCATCGGACCATTCCAGACCACTGTGCTTGCACCGCTAATTGTCTTGGAATAAGCTGCTACCGTTTGCGGGCCAATATCCAAAATGCGCCATCCGTCTGGCACTGGCCCCATTGCCATAACTTTTCTATCCGCATCTGCCTCAAACCGGTCGGCGATCACTACATCCACAGGCAGCCGTAAGCGGCTGCCGCCTTCCTGTAAAAGCTGGCGGGCAGTATCCAATACTTCCTCTTCCACAAGGGAATCGCCCACCGGGTAACCCTGGGATTTAAAGAAGGTGTTTGCCATACCGCCGCCGATAAGGATCTGGTTGGCCTTCTGAAGCAGATTGCGAATCACGCCAATTTTATCGCTGATCTTTGCGCCCCCCAGAATCGCGATAAAAGGATGCTTCGGATTGGAAATCGCCTCGCCGAGATATTTTATCTCTTCTTCCATTAAAAATCCGGCGACAGCCGGCAAGTAGTGCGCCACGCCCTCGGTAGATGCGTGCGCCCGGTGGGCTGAACCGAAAGCGTCGTCTACGTAAATGTCTGCCAGCGCTGCCAACTGGCGAGCCATCTCTGGGTCGTTCTTGGTCTCGCCGGCATGAAAGCGGGTGTTCTCCAACAACAAGATTTCCCCTGGTTTCAACGCTTTCGCGGCTTTCTCAGCAACCGGACCGACGCAATCTTCTGCGAAAGCAACCGGCTTCCCCATAAGTTTGCTGAGGTGGTCGGCAACCGGGCGAAGCGAATACTCTGGTTTAGGCTCTCCTTTTGGGCGACCCAGGTGCGAGCACAATATCAGGGCCGCGCCCTGATCTAGCAAATAATTCAATGTCGGGAGCGCCGCACGAATACGTGTGTCGTCGCCAACTTGGCCGTCTTTTACCGGCACATTAAAATCAACCCGCACCAGGACGCGCTTGCCTTTTACATCGATATCCTTGATTGTTTTTTTATTGAACATGCTTCGGACCTCCCATAATATGCGGGCTGCAGTTAATGGTCCCGGCAGCCCGCATAAAATCTTTCCAAGCCAGAAAAGTCCTACAGGCTTTTCGCCATTAGCGCTGCTAAATCAGCGGTGCGAACCGAGTAACCCCACTCGTTATCGTACCAGGCTACGACCTTCACAAATGTGCTTTCGCCTTTCCCTAGCACCATAGTGAATGGGAGATCCACGGAAGAGCTGAAAGGATTACCCTTATAGTCGATGCTGACGAGAGGCTCATCCACCGCGTCCAGGATGCCTTTCATTGGCCCGGCCGCAGCATCGCGGAAAGCCTGATGCAAATTCTCGGTAGTTGTAGCTGTCTCAACTTCAACGGTCAGGTCGATCACCGACACGGTAGAAGTCGGCACCCGCAAAGCATAGCCATCGATTTTCCCTTCCAGGTCGGGAATAACGAGCTTCAAGGCCCTGGCGGCGCCAGTGGTTGTTGGGATAATATTTAACGCAGCAGCGCGCGCCCGGCGCAGGTCGCTGTGGGGTAAATCCAAAATTTTCTGATCGTTGGTATATGAGTGAATGGTCGTCATAAAACCGCGTACGATCTTAAACTTGTCATGGACAACTTTCGTCGCCGGGGCAAGCCCATTCGTGGTGCAAGAGGCATTCGAGACCACGTTGTGGATCTTAGGGTCGTATTTGTCGTCATTCACACCTAAAACAATGGTGATATCTTCACCTTGCGAAGGCGCTGAGATGATCACTTTTTTAGCCCCGCCTTTAGTGATATGGTTTTCTGCGCCTTTAACCTCTTTACCTTTTTTATTGACGCCGTCTTTTTTTATCGTGAAGAGACCGGTGCTCTCCACAACGATTTCGACGCCCAGACTGCTCCAGGGAATGTTTCCGGGGTCGGTCTCGCGAAATACCTTAACCGGTTTCCCGTCGACCAGCAGCTCGCCATCGCCGACTTTTACTTCCCCCTCAAAGCGGCCATAGTTGGAGTCATATTTTAGTAAGTGTGCCATCGTCGGTAGATCGCCGATGTCATTAAAAGCAACCACTTCAAGTTCATTGGAATGGTAATCACGGATTGCTTTTAAAACCTGCCGGCCAATGCGGCCAAACCCATTGATACCCACGCGTACTGTCATTTTAGCCTCCTGAAAAGATTTTTTTATATAGTTATTGAGTTACGTCTTTCATTTTAATTAGGCGTCCCCCCGTCTGACATCACATATTTTATCCTTAATTTCTAAAATTGATTCATCCTGCAGTTCGCAGGCACGGCCGGCATCCTTCAATTAGCTCTACAATGCGGCAAACACTATTCTACCAAAGGTCCGGTTCGTTCTTGGTATAAATCCATAATGACTTGTGCCAGTTTTTGTGGATCGTGGCGCCAGGGGTGGAGCGCATCAATCAAATCTGCGCCATACACCGCATGATCCTCCTCCAACTCTGCTTCAGCCAGGACCCAAGAGATTCCCTCTGGGAGCGTCCCATCACAGCGGGTGTTTGTGACAACCACATCAAACAATCCTCCACCCACGTGATCTTCCAGGGCGCGAACGTGATCTCCACAGGTATATCCTTCAGTCTCGCCCAGTTGGGAGGCGACATTGCAAACGTAGATTTTCAATGCCCGGCTGGCGCGAATCGCCTCACTGAGGTCAGGAACCAATAAATTAGGCAAAATACTGGTATATAAGCTGCCAGGCCCAACGACAATTAGTTCGGCTGCTAGGATATCCTGGATCGCTTGCGGGAAGGCTGGGGGGTTACTCGGCTCCAGCCATACCCGCCTGACCCTGCCCGTGCTTCTCGGGATTTGGCTCTCGCCTTCCACCCGGATCTCACTCATTGCATGCGGTAGCATCACATCTGCTACCAGTTGCACGTTATGCAAGGTGGAAGGTAAAACGCGACCGTACACAGCCAGTACTCGTCCCGACTCTGCCACAGCCTCCTCAAAGCTGCCGGTTATCTCAGCCAGCGCGCTGATAAAAAGATTCCCAAATGAATGGCCATCCAGCCCCGCAGTGCCGTTTGGAAAGCGGTATTGGAATAATTGGCCCATCAAGGCCTCATCGTTGGAAAGCGCCGCCAGACAGTTGCGTATATCGCCAGGAGGGAGAATCCCGATATCTTTTCGCAGTCTTCCCGAAGAACCCCCATCGTCAGCCACTGTCACTACGGCAGTAATGTTATGGGTATGCAGTTTCATACCACGCAACAACGTGGCGAGGCCATGTCCCCCACCGATCGCCACCATCCGCGGGCCGCGCTCACGCTGGCGATGCAAGCGTAAAGTGTCCACAACCCGGCTGCCGCCCGGCCGCAGAAAAGGCGACATCACCGAACGGCTTACTTCCCACACCCCGAAAAGGATCGAGCTTAACCCAAGGCCGCCAAAAATCAAGGCGCGCAGGGGACGCGGCAGAAATCGCAATGAGGAGATCGATAATAATTGCAGCCACCACGCATCGTCGGGGGTGGTCCTGTATACCTCCAAAATAAGTACCGCTAGCCCCACCCCAATCAGGGTTGTGCCCAGTAGAATAAAAATAAACCAGCGCTTAACCCCCAGGCCAGGCACCAACCAATCCAGTCGGGGTATAAGGTTACCCAGCACGCGCCGAAACCAGGTCCTATTCTTGTCAGTCATTTCCACAAGATAATATAGCAGTGTTTATGTAACTCGTCAACGAGATAATATGCTATACTTTAAAACATGAGCTTGTATATCGCTGTTGATATCGGTGGAACGCAAATGCGCGCCGCCTGTTACTCCTCAGAAAGTAAAAATCCCCTCCACTTGAATCGAACCGCGACCCAGGGAGGAAATCGCTCCCCACTTGACCGCCTGATAGACCTGATCGATTCTGTCTGGCCTGAGGGCAGTCCGGTTGAAGCCATTGGCGCGGCTGCTCCCGGGCCTTCCGATCCTTACCAGGGCGTTATTTTGGAATCGCCCAACATCCCGGAATGGAACGGATTGCCTCTCCGAAAACGCCTGGAAGAACATTTCAATGCCCCGGTATTCCTGGGAAATGATGCCAACCTTGCTGCTCTGGCAGAATGGAAGTTCGGAGCCGGGCAAGGACATCACCACCTGATCTACATGACCGTCAGCACGGGTATCGGCGGCGGCATCATCGTCGACGATCGATTAATTCTCGGTAAGAATGGTCTGGCAGGAGAACTGGGGCACGTCACCGTTTTAGTAGATGGTCCGGTTTGCGGCTGTGGACAACGAGGCCACCTGGAGGCTGTCGCTTCGGGCATCGCCATCGCTCGCTGGGTACAGCACCAGGTTACTATCGGCGTCGTTTCCAGCCTGTCGACCGACTTGCCCGTAACTGCCAAAAAGATCGCCCTGGCTGCTCAGAGAGGCGATGCGCTTGCAATTGCCGCATTAGAACGGGCCGGCTCCTATATCGGTCAGTCCCTAGCCGATTACTTGCACATCTTCAATCCATCCATGGTTATTATTGGCGGCGGCGTCTCACTCAGCGGTCGATTATTACTCGAACCTATTTACAAATCTTTAAAAGATCATGTACTCTCGCCGCATTATCTCGAAAATTTCGTCCTCACCCGAGCGGAATTGGGCGATGAAGCTGGATTGATCGGTGCACTTACACTGGCGCAATCCTCAACGGCTGCCCGCCCTTTGGAAGTTTCTCAAAACCCGGCTGCAGATTGAATAAATGGTCGAATTAAACAAACGCTGGCAGGTGGCGGCGCCGATTTCCTCACAAGCCGAGCGCAGTCTGCAAAACTACGCGCCGGTTCTTCGCCAGATCCTCTATAATCGCGGTTATGCGACCCTGGAATCGGCCGGCCGGTTTCTACACGCACAGGTCCCCCCGGGTACCAGTCCGTTTGAGCTAATCGGAATTCCCCAAGCTGTAGATCGTATCCTATGGGCAATAAAGAATCATGAGCCGGTAGCAATTTATGGCGATTATGACGCGGATGGCGTCACGGCTACCGCGCTGCTCACCCATGCATTGCGAGTCCTGGACGCCCAGGTTCACGGTTATATCCCTAACCGTTTCGATGAGGGTTATGGGCTTAACAATGAAGCTCTGGAGTATTTATACGCTAACGGCACCCGCCTGGTGATCACTGTAGACTGCGGCATCCGGTCATTAGAAGAGGCTGAAACGGCCAGGAAATTAGGACTGGATCTAATCATCAGCGACCACCATCACCCTGGGGACGAAACGCCAGAGGCTATTGCTGTTATCAACCCGAAGCAAAAGCACGATCCTTACCCTGACAAAGACCTGGCAGGCGTAGGTCTGGCTTATAAGCTGGTAGCCGCCTTATTTGAAAAACAGGCACCTCCTCAGACGGTCAGCGCGGACGATTATCTCGACCTGGTTGCCCTGGGCACTGTAGCCGATCTGGCGCCTTTGGTGGGGGAAAACCGCTATTTGGTGCGTTCAGGCATCGAACGCATCCGTATGCCTTATCGCCAGGGATTAATGGCCTTAATCGGTTCAGCTGGCCTCAATATCCGCCGGATCAGCGCATCAGATATTGGATTCGGCATTGGTCCACGCCTCAACGCAGCCGGCAGGCTGGATTCTGCTCTGGCTGCTCTTAATTTACTCTTGACTGAAGACGTCTTTGAGGCTGGAAAATTGGCCCAACAGCTTGAAATTCAAAATCGCGAAAGACAACTGATCACCAGGGAGATACAGATCCAGGCTGAGGAACTGGCCTTTGCGAATGACCCAAATGCTATGCTTTTAATCGCTGCCCATCCGGATTTCAATCCAGGCGTCGTTGAACTCGCCGCGTCGCGCCTGACGGAAAAATTCTACCGGCCGGCGATCGTCGCCCAAATCGGCGAGACCTTCACCCGCGGCTCCTGTCGCAGTATCCCTGAATTTCACATCACTCAGGCCTTGGATGAGAATGCTGATTTGTTAGAACGCCACGGAGGCCACGCCGCGGCCGCCGGATTCACCGTTCGCAATGAACGTTTCCCGGAGCTTTCGGCACATTTGCAATCGATAGCATCCGAGCAGCTCGGTGGTTTGGATCTCAGGCCAACATTGTACGCCGATGTTGAGCTTCCATTGTCAGACCTGCATCCGGGGATCCTGAAATATCTGGAATGGTTGCAGCCGACCGGGATTGGCAATCCTCAAGCGACTTTTGTTTCTCGCCATCTTCAAGTCAAAGGCAGCCGGCCGGTTGGGAGAGATAACGCCCACCTGAAGCTTTCCGTCACCGATGGGCATATCACTTACGATGCCATTGCATTTCGCCAGGGCCACTGGTATGGACAACTCCCAGGGTTAGTGGATGTGTTCTACACATTCGAGTTGAACGAATACAATGGCCGCACGTCATTGCAGCTCAATATAAGGGATCTGAAACCGTCCGGATCTTTGGATTGAATTCGAGTCCCTGAACAGTGCAGTTGTGGGGGATTAATTAATGAAGCGATATTTCAATAAGGTCCAAACGGCTATGAAAGCGTCTGACATTTTGATTTTCTTACCCTCTGGGTAATCCCTGGGGTTGAAACTGATCGGGACTTCATAAATACGGACCTTTTTCTTTAGGATTTTTGCAGTGAATTCAGGCTCAAAATCAAAGCGCCGGGCATGGATGGTCATATTTTCAACGATCTGCCGTCGAAATACTTTGTAGCCTGTTTCCATATCGGTCAGGATATTGTTGTAAAGCACGTTCGTCATCAAAGTAAGAATCTTGTTGGCTACCATATGCCAAAACATCACCGGTCGCCTGGCCCCTCCGAGAAATCGGGAGCCGTATACAACATCTGCAATACCTTCTTCAATGGGGCGCAGAAGGGCCGGATATTCCCTCGGATCGTATTCCAAATCTGCATCCTGAATAATGAAGATATCTCCCTTGGCATTTTTAAATCCGGTTACTAGAGCCGATCCCTTGCCTTGATTTCGGTCATGGAAAATTACCCGAATTGAGTCTTGCTCATTGAGATCCTTTAATATCTCCCGGGTCCCGTCTTTTGAGCCATCATCTACGATCACAATCTCCGCGGCAACCTGGGTCGCTTGAACCCGCCGGAGAATTTCCATGATTGTTTGGACCTCATTAAAAGTGGGGATGATAACCGAAATTTTCATGCGCCCGATTATACATGGAGTTCTTGTAAGACGCCAGTTGAGCAACCTCAGTGGGATTGCAGATTAGCCCAACCCATTTGCAATCCCTTCTACTCTGAGGCCCAAGGGTACTCGGGGCTTGCTAGTTGATTACAGCGTGCTATAATTTTTATACCCTTAAAAGGTTATCTCAGGTCGAATCCTATTCTCCTGGAGAAGTGTCGATGAAATTAAAACGAACGGGAGCCATGGTTAATTCCGTGAAGAATCTGGCAACAGGATCCTTCATTCCTCGCCCGATTTCTAATCCCGAGGATACCGGCCTATCACAGCTTTGGCTGCAAGATCTGACCTTGAAAATCCTTTACTTTCAGGGTTATATGACCGGATTCAAAGTGGCTGAGGTGATTGCACTGCCTTTTGCCGGCGTAGTCGATCAACTGCTGGAGGCATTAAAGCGCGAAAAACTCGTGGAAGTAAAATCTGCGCAACACATGGGACTGGGCGAGGGATCCTTCCAATATGCGATCACCGGCGCCGGTATTGCACGTGCCAGGGAGGCTCTCGAACGCAGCCAGTATGCCGGCCCAGCACCAGTCCCGCTTGAAGTTTATAACGAGGCCATTTTACGCCAGAGCAGAGGCCGGACAATGATCACTTCCCATTCGCTCGGCCAAACGCTTTCACATTTGGTGCTCTCAGAAAAAATACTGCAGCGAATTGGCCCGGCAGTAAACTCCGGAATGAGCATTTTTCTGTACGGCCCGCCTGGAAATGGAAAAACCAGCATTGCCAGGGCGATCGGGAGCCTGATCTTAAGCGAAAACATGTATATCCCGTACGCCATCTATATTGACGGGCAGGTCGTCAAGCTGTACGATTCAGTCAATCACCAGGTGGCAGAGACGGAAGAGGAAAATCCGACCAGCTCGGTGTCGATCCGCTCGGGCCCGCGTCGGGATACGCGCTGGGTGAAAATCTGCAGACCCTTTATTGTTGTCGGCGGCGAACTCAACTTAGCCGGGTTGGACCTGGTTTTTGACGATGTGAATAAGTTCTACGAGGCTCCTTTTCAGGTCAAAGCAAACGGCGGCATCTTACTGATTGACGATTTCGGCCGCCAGCAAGTTCGCCCTCGCGATCTGCTAAACCGCTGGATTGTTCCCCTGGAAAACCGCATCGACTATCTCACTTTACACACCGGGAGAAAAGTTGAAGTGCCTTTCGATGTGCTCGTCGTTTTTTCCACCAACCTGCCCCCCAGAGATCTTGTGGACGAAGCCTTCCTGCGAAGACTACGACATAAGATCGAGATCGGAGACCCGAGCTACGAAGAATACCGTGAAATATTTAAGCAGGTCGCCAATGCCAAAGGCGTAGCTTACAATGAGGCCGGACTTGCTTACCTGTTACAAGAATGGTACATTCACCGCGGCCGGAAGTTGCGCGCCTCCCACGCCAGAGATCTTTGCGACCAGATTATTGATATTGCCCATTATTTAAATATCGCGCCCAGCATGTCCACAGATCTGCTAGATCGGGCTGCCGAATCATATTTTGTTGAGCTGTGAGATCTACCCGGGGTGAATTATGCTGAACTTGCTCCCCAGTCCAACTTTTTTCGCTCACCGAGGCGCCAGCGCTTATGCCCCGGAAAATACGATGGCTGCCTTCGACCTTGCGCTGCGCCAGGGCGCAGAGGCGATCGAGCTGGATGCGAAATTAACCGCAGACGGAAAAGTGGTGGTGATACACGACCAAACAGTGAATCGCACAACCGAAGGTGACGGGCGAGTAAAGGATTTGACCTTCGCTCAATTGCGCGAATTGGACGCGGGCAGCCACTTTGATTTCGCATTTCGCGGGGAGCCAATTCCTTCTCTGGATGAGGTTTTTGCGGCCCTCGGCCACTTTTTGTTTATCAATGTGGAATTGACGAACTACAATTCCATCACCGACAACTTGCCTGAGAAAGTAGCCGAACTGGTCAAACGTCACAATCTCGCACGGCGAGTTCTTTTTTCTTCATTCAACCCAATTGCATTAATCCGCATCCGCCGGGCAATCCCAGAAACGCCAATAGGTTTGCTGGCGATGCCAGGTCGAAAAGGCGCCTGGGCGCGCTCGTGGCCCGGTCGATTTATGTCGGTCAACAGCTTGAATCCGGAAGTAAGTGACGCTACGCCAGCGTTGATCGAGGCGAACCACCGCATAGGCCGGCGAGTTTTTGTGTGGACCGTGAACCAGGCTGAGGACATGCGCCGGCTGTTTGCTATAAAAGCGGATGGTATTTTTACCGATGATCCCGTCCTTGCCCGCCAGATCTTGAGTGTTGTAAAAAACACTTGAAATATCCAGATTATTGCGATGATCCCTCACATTGGGTTAGAAGAAGCGATCGTACGTGTCGCCCCACATATTCGAAAAACACCGTTGACTTACGATCCACGCCAGGATCTGTATTTGAAATGGGAGAATTTACAAATCACTGGTTCATTCAAAGTGCGCGGCGCGGTCAATAAAGTTCTGTCATTGAGCCCCGAGGATCGAGCCAAAGGTTTAGTCGCTGCCTCTGCAGGAAATCATGGCCAAGGGGTTGCCCTGGCGGGCCGGCTGGTTGGCGCAGATGTCTTGATTTTCGCTTCGGAGCATGCGATCCCCGCAAAAATACAAGCAATGCAAGCACTAGGCGCTGAAGTTCGCCTTATTCCAGGTGGGTACGGAGAGGCAGAAAATGCCGGTCTGGCTTTCGCAGCTGAACACGGGACCTGGATATCCCCGTATAATGACAGCCTGGTGATCGCCGGTCAAGGAACCCTGGGGCTCGAAGTTCTGGAGCAGCTTCCGAATTTGCCCGACATCACCTGGGTGGTACCCGTTGGGGGCGGCGGATTAATTTCGGGGATTAGCGCGGCCGTTAAAATTCAGCACAGTCCGGTTTCAGCCAGTCGTCACCGGTTGGTGGCAGTTCAATCCAAAGCTTCGCCATTCTTCCACCAAATATTCAAAACTGGCTCTCAAGAGGGTGTCTCCGAACAGCCCAGCCTGGCCGATGGTCTTGCTGGTCCAGTCGAAGCGAATTCAATAACCATCTCCTTGGTGAAAGAGCTGGTCGATGATTTCATTCTGGTCTCTGAAGAGGATATCGTTCATGCAATTGCTTATGCCTGGCAGGAATATGGGCAGCAGATCGAAGGCTCGGCGGCTGCCGCTTTGTCAGCCGTATTAAAAGGTAAGATTAGCGACCGTCCAGCAGTAGTCCTACTGACCGGCGGCAATATCCAGCCAGCAACACATGCCGAAATCGTTCAAAAGGCAAATCTCGCATATTCAGTTTGACCGCCCAAAAACTTTTGGAATTCAGAATGATGATTGATATTACCCCAGATGAAATGATGGTTGTTTGCATGGCGCGCCAGATTAAAGATGGCGAAATCGTCGTTCAGGGTCTGGCAACTCCGTTGGTGGCAGCAGCTTATCTTTTCGCCCGCCATACTCATGCCCCTAACCTGTACTTTGCATCCGCTATTGGACAAGGCATCTGCCGGGAGCCTGCTCCATTAGGGTTAACCAAGGTGGAGAGCCTGTGGTTAGACCGTGCTCTTAAGCACGTTGGGTTTGTTCAAGTGGCGGCAGACCTGCTGCCGAGCCTGCAACCCAAGGAATTTTTCCGCCCTGCCCAGGTCGACCTGTCCGGAAATTTTAATAACATTGCCTTTGGAGAAGATTACCAACATCCATTTCTGCGGCTGCCCGGTTCGGGAGGCATCCCAGATGTCACGACTTTTATTAACGAGATCCATTTATACATCCCGCGCCATTCTAAAATCATCTTCGTGGAGAAATTAGATTTCCTTTCAGGGCTAGGATTTCATCCGGCGCGCAAACACGGAAGCGGTCCTCGGTATCTGGTGAGCGATTTGGGCCAGTTCGACTTTGTACAAATTGAAGCGAATGATGGAAATCGCCAATGGCGCATGCGATTGACAACCTTCCATCCCGGCGTTGATATCAAACGCATCCAGGCGCGCACCGGTTTCGAATTGATCATTTCGGATGAGGTTCAAGAAACGCCGCTGCCCACTCAAGAAGAACTGAAGTTAATCCGTGAGGAGATTGATCCACTCTGCATTCGCCGTCTGGAAACCCTTGGCGGGGCGGCACGGCGCAAGCTCCTGCACGAAATCATCGCCCAAGAAAAAATGATGCCATTCAACCCATAATAAATTATGCCTTTAACGCACCCTCATGTCTCAAAAATCACCCAGCGCCTGAAGAATGGGTCGAGATCCAGGATCAACGCTTTGGTCTTTCTTCTGGTGGTATTTTTGGTATCCAGCTATCCGGTTTTTCCAGGCTACGCGATGAAACAAGCGCAGGAGACGTCTGCTCACGACAAAGCAATGGCCATGTTAGAAAGCCTTACGCCCCAGGAGAAAGTAGGACAACTATTCTTAGTAACATTTAAGGGGACGGATGTCGGCCCAGACTCGCAGGTATACGACCTGATTAACAACCATCACATCGGTGGAGTCGTCCTGCAGGCGAAGAATGATAATTTCGTCGGCGACGATCAGGCCTTAACCGAAGCCCAGACCCTCACCCGCCAGATTCAATTAGATCGTTGGACGATTTCTCAAAAGACCCGGGTTGATCCGGTTACAAATGAAGAATACCAGCCCAGATTTGTCCCTTTGTTCATAGCGCTCTCACAGGAGGGCGACGGCTACCCCTATGACCAGATCTTAACCGGTATAACTCCCCTGCCAAATGAGATGGCAATAGGCGCCACTTGGAACCCCGAATTAGCGCTCCAGGTCGGATCGGTCCTTGGGCAAGAGCTCTCTTCTATCGGGGTAAATATGTTGTTCGGACCTTCCCTGGATGTATTGGAGATCCCGCATGTGGAAGGCTCCAACGATTTAGGCACACGCGCTTTTAGCGGTGATCCTTTCTGGGTGAGTAAGATGGGAAGCTCTTTCATCCAGGGAGTACACCAGGGCAGCGGCGACCATGTCGCCGTCGTCGCCACTCATTTCCCGGGTTTCGGGGCTTCGGATCGTCTCCCAGAAGAAGAAGTCGCGACAGTACGTAAGCAGCTCGAACAGCTAAAATCCTTCGACCTGATCCCATTTTTTGACGTGACGGGCAACGCTGCATCTCCGGATGCCACGACCGATGCTTTACTTGTCTCCCACATTCGTTACCAGGGTTTTCAAGGGAATATCCGTTTGACGACACGACCATTGAGCTTCGATCCGCAGGCCTTCAATCAATTGATGGACCTACCGCAGTTAAACGCCTGGCAGAACAACGGGGGTGTGATGGTCAGCGACGACCTGGGCAGCCGCGCGGTGCGAGGTTATTATGATCTGACCAGCCAAACCTTCGATATGCCCCGCCGAGTCGCCCTGAGCGCATTCCAGGCCGGCAATGATCTCCTTTACGTGGCCGATTTCTCTTCAGGAGACCTGGATTCATACACTTCAGCCGTTCAGACTCTGGATTTCTTTACCCAGAAATACCGTGAAGATACATTCTTCGCCCAAAGAGTGGACCAGGCAGTAGGGCGCATCCTGGAGCTCAAATATCGACTGTACGGCGATTTCGGGCTTAACCAGGTTCTGACATCCCAAGACAGCCTCGATCAAATAGGACAATCTGGGCAGGTTACGGTCGAAGTTGCCCGGCAGGCTGCCACATTGATCAGCCCCACCCAGGCAGAACTGGATGACACGGTTCCGGACCCGCCAAACCGGAACGACCGCATCGTCTTTTTCACCGATGCTCGGACTGGAGCGCAGTGCAGCAATTGCCAACCGGAACCGCTGCTGGATATTCACGCGCTGGAGAGAGTCGTCCTTAGGCGCTACGGGCCACAGGCTGGAGGCCAGGTCGTACCAAACAACCTCTCCTCCTATTCCTTGACCGATTTGCAGCTAATCCTTAATTCTGGAGTTGGAGATTCGGATTTAGAAAGAGACCTGAGTCGGGCAAATTGGATTGTCTTTGCAATGTTAAATTCCAGCCCCGATCTGCCATCTTTCAACACATTGAAACAATTCTTAAGCGAGCGACCGGACTTTTTCCAGAAGAAAAGGCTGATCGTCTTCGCCTTCAACGCCCCATATTATCTGGATGCGACCAACATCTCAAAGCTCACAGCCTATTATGGCCTTTATAGCAAAGCCTCGCAATTCATCGATGTCGCCGCTTACCTTTTATTCCAGGAACTTCGCCCGAATGGCGCTTTGCCAATTTCTGTCATGGGCGTATACGATCTCAATACCATGCTTACGCCAGATCCGGACCAGGTGATTAATTTGCGCCTGGACATCCCCGGCGAGGAGGTGACCAGTGGCACGTCTACCCCGGAACCCCAGGTGACTGAACACAAAGTAGGCGATGTAATCAGCATTCGAACGGATATGATCCTGGATCACAACGGCAACCCGGTGCCAGATGGTACCCCTGTTGAATTTATCATCGGTACAGGCGGCAATTCGGTCGCTCCACGACAGTTGGAAACCACCACGAGCGGCATCGCTCGCACATCAGTTCAGGCTTCGAACTCAGGCGCCTTGGAGGTTCGAGTCGTAAGCGAACCGGCAAAACAATCCAACACCCTGCATTTTGACATTCAATCGGATAATCTGGGCAGTATTCCAGCGACAGCGACTCTGGAACCTTCTCCCACGCCCACGGAACCCCCAACCCCAACGGTGGTGCCGACAATCCAAACCGTGGAACCGGTGGAACCGCCCAGTCGCCCCCAGTTTGCTGACTGGATCATGGCTGTGCTGGTATCGGCGGCAATCTCATGGTCAGCTTACCGCTTGTCGGCGTTAATCGGCCAGGTTCGCTGGGGTGTTCGCAGTGGATTCTTGACTATGATTGGAGGGCTTTTGGCCTACAGCTACCTGGCGCTCCAAATGCCGGGGAGTGAAGAATTGTTGAAAAATTCAGTATCGCGCGGTGTATTCTTGATCACGCTGCTAGGAGCAGGGTTGGGACTGTTGATTACCTGGCTGTGGCGCGCCCTTAGCTCAGCAAACGAAGAAAGCTCTCGAAATTTATCTTCATAGTCTATGACGTAGGAATCTTCCTGCCGCCTTCACCAGAGATCGCAACGAAAAATCTGTTTTCAATGCATCAACGTCAGAGCCAGGGTGATAAATAGCAAACCCACCGATAACCAAATCAGGGTGCGCTCAACAGGTGATGAGACCAGGTCCGCTAACGAGGGTGAGGGCAAAGGCGCCCGTGGGCGAGAGATTGGATCCCATGAACCAATAATCGCCTGGCGAAAGGCTTCGACATCCTGAGGCCGCTCATCAGGGTGTAAATTCATCGCCCATAAGACCGCCCGTTCAGTGCGCAGGCTGACATCCGAGTTAAACTGGCGTATTGGCGGCAAGCTGCTCGGGTGAAGGAAGCGCTCTCGCGCTTCTACCGGGGCGTGATTTGCCAACAAGTGATAGAGTGTAGCCCCGAAAGCATAAACATCGCTGCGGGCATCCGTGTGCCCGCTATCCCCGCCATATTGCTCCAGGGGCGTATAAAGCGCGGTTCCCCGGCCTTGTAAAATCGTGATCGTCATCTCTTCAGACGCCAGGATTTTAACCAGACCGAAGTCCACCAATTTCAACAGTCCGCTGGGAGTAAGCTTCAGGTTGCTGGGTTTAATATCACGATGCAGAATGGGCGGTTTTTGGCTATGAAGATAAATCAATGCATCGGCAAGCTGGTTTGCCCAACCCAAAACTTCACGTTCGGGCAAAAACCCCCCTTTTTGACGCGCTTCAGTCATCAACGTCCTCAAGTCCTTACCCGGCACAAAATCCATCACCAGGTAATCACGGCCGCCAATCGAAAAGAAATCCGAAACTTTAGGAAGATTAGGGTGATCGAGCCGCGCCAGCACTGTGGCCTCGCGCAAGAACTGTTCTCGCGCTTGCTTGATCAGCTCTTCTGGCAAAGACCGGTCGTGCTCGACCTCTTTGAGCGCGCAAAGACGACCTTCCAGGCGCAGATCGTCTGCGAGGTAAATGCTTCCCATGCCGCCTTGACCGATGATCCGGTTGATACGATAGCGGCCGCGCAACACCTCACCTGCTCTTAGCGGCGTGGGCATTGTTTAATTCTAAATTGACCCTGGTCGCAGTGGCTTATGAACCGCTTTGACTCCAGGGGGAATACCATTAACATAGGGCGATTCCATTGCGGCGATTTATGTTATTATACTCGGGGAGGCGAGGTGCATGGCGACAAACTACGAAGAATTTCCGGTTTTGGTGGCTCAAACAGGGCCATTGAGTGGTCAGCGCTGGGCCTTACGCCATACATTGATGGTCGGGCGCGAACCGAACTGCGAAATTGTAGTGGCAGACCGGCAAGTCTCACGCCAGCATGCCCGTTTCATGGTGACTGGCAAAGAAGTACGGTTAGAAGACCTGGGAAGCAAGAATGGAACGCATTATAACGGGCAGCCGTTAGAAGAGACAGTCACCCTTCAAGACGGCGATATTATCCAAATCGCATTGGCGCAGCAGTTTGTCTTTCTGAGCTCGGACGCGACTGTCCCATTAGATTCGGATGAACTCGATTTCCAAACCTTCAACCAATCGAACCCAACCCCATCCCAAGCCGCTACGGGACTATTGCGGCTTGAAAAGCGCTCTCGCCGGGTATGGATCGGTGAGAAGGAAGTCCTACCACCGCTTTCTGTCTCCCAATTTCGATTGTTGGAAATTCTTTATGAACACCAGGGAAAAGTGGTGACACGGAAAGACTTAATAGCCGACGTTTGGGGTGAGGAACAGGCGGTTGAAGTCTCCGAACAAGCGCTGGATGCCCTGGTCCGTCGTCTGCGCGACCGCCTGGCTGGAATAGAACCCGACCAAACCTACGTCATTACTGTCCGCGGTCACGGGCTGCGGATGGACAACCCACCGGAATCTGTGTGAATTGAGGGGATCGAAAAAGATTCGATCGAACTCCCACACCTACCGAAATTTCTGCTCCATTGAAAAACGTAAAACAGCCCGATTGAGCTCTTTGATGCGTTCAGCCAGCTCCTTATCTTCGCCACCATCGACCTGGCTGGCGATATTCGTCAGCGCACTAAGAAACTCAGGGGTAATTTCGTCCTTGTGCTCTTCGAGGAAATTGCGCTGTTCCTGGGCGTCCGGAATATCTAACAGTTCTTCGATCAGCTCCATTTCTGGTGGGGTCGAGCTCGCCTGTTGCAGCACATCGATCATTTTTTGCAATTTGTCCAACTGTTCCAAATCACCGCGCTTGCGAGCCTCATCTTGTAAGCGGTCGAGCTCCTGAACGAAGAATTCATCCACAGCAGGAAGGTTCTGCATCATCGCTTGCTGGATATCCTCAGCCTGTACGATGGCATTGACCAACTGGCGCGCCTCCCGGGAACGGGCCTCCACTTGTTGGTCGTAATCGTGGGTCATCTCCAACAACTGCTCTCGTAAGCTGATCAGCCGCGATCGCCCATCCCCTCGAGCCCGATCAATCCGGTCGCTGAGTATTTGGAAGAAAGAATAATCCATAAAAGGCCGGGCCAGACTTACGAAGGCCCTCAGGCGAGTTTCGCTCGGAGCGTTGATCACAAAATCCAGCAGCATTTGGCGGTCTAATTTATCGCCAGCGGATCGAAGCTGAGCAATCGCAGCTTCAATTTCTTGAGACTGCTCTTGCATCGTCTTCCCAAAGCTGGTTAAAGGTATTAATCGCTCTTGCAAACCAGCCAATTGCTGCGCCGACTGCTGATCGCCGCTAACCAATGAAGCTTCTGCCAGACGGCGTAACAGGCTAAAAAACTCGGCGTCGATCAATTGGTCTTCCTGCTGGACGACTTCTTTCAACGCATCCTCTGGCGTGGCCAATAAGCGTTGAATCAAGTTTACACGCTGCTGCTGAGATTGGATCATTTCGCGAGTGATCCCATCAGCCTCCAGGATGCGCTCAACCATTCCTTGCATTGTCAACGTTGTTTGCGGCTGCAGCAGGTAAGCCTTGCGTTTTTCCTGGGGGAGGTTTTTGAGAACTTGGTTGATCATCGAACCAATCAATCGCTCTTGCTCATTTCGGGGGATGCCGAGCTCCGACGGGACGAATGTTAACAATAATTCTTTGTCCGGATCATGATACACAATAGGTGTTGCCAGGCTGCCCTGGAAACCACAATTCGGGCACTGGATCATGTTCACAGCCCCAGAGAGCAAGCGCTGCTTGGCGCTTGGATCAACACCAACATCAAAAAGTTGTTCAATATCAGCCAAAACCGGCTGACGACAATTTGGACAGCTAACTCGGGTCTTCGGCATGAGAAACTCCCTTCGAGATATCAGCCGGCTTCAAGCAATTTACGTAGAATTATAGTCGCGTTCGCGCGGCAGTGAGAAGCAGATACGCGCCCCCGTTCCCGGCTTCGGATCCACCCAGATACGGCCTCCATGGGCTTCGACCACAGCCCGGGCCAGGTATAATCCAAGACCTGCGCCTTTCGTAGTTTTTGAAGTATCAGAGGCGCGAAAAAAGCGGTCGAAAACATAGGGTATATCCCCGGCTGCGATTCCAGGCCCTTGATCGCTGACGCAAATGATCACCTGTTCCCCGCGCACCTGGCCTACAATTCGAATTTCTCCACCATCCGGTGAGTATTTGATGCTATTCGACACCAGGTTCGACAGCACTTGCGCCAGACGGTCTTCGTCGCCCATGATTATTGGGAAGTCTTCAGGAAAATCTACCGAAAAAGTATGCTGTGTGGTTTGAGTCCGAAACCGTTCGGCAATACGCCGGGCAAGCGCATCCAATGCGACATCGGAAAGGTTGATCGCCAGCGCTCCGGCTTGCAGCCGGGAGGCGTCTAATAAATTCTCAATTAATTCTGTAAGGCGATCCGTCTCCTCTTCAATAACTTCGAGGCTGTCGTGTACGATCTCACGATCCCAGGTCGCATCTTCGCGCCGCAGCGTACTTACATATCCCTTGATCAACGCAACCGGTGTTTTTAACTCATGGCTTACGACCGAGATGAAAGTGCTTTTCAACTCATCGGCTTCGCGAAAGCGGGTAATATCGCGCACCGTGGCGATGATATTCACCAGGATTCCATCGGGGGTAAGCAAAGGCGCGTAAGTGATCCCGACCGGCAGCGGCAGCCCTTTGGGCCGCTTCAGATCTCCCTCAACATAAAGCGCGGCGTTCGGCGTCAGGGGCCAGCCGCCTGCTTCAGCTTGTTCGAGCGTCAGGCCATCCTTGACGTCTTTCCAGCGAACCATCTCTTCATGAGAATGTCCCCGGATTTCATCCCTCGGAATCCCAATTATCCGGGCGAAAGCCGGGTTACAATTCTCGATCGTATGATCCGAGGCTAATATCAGGATACCATCAGCAGCCAGAATCCAGCAGAGCATCCAGGCGGCGTTTATCGTGACTCACCTGTGTGTAAAGCTGGGCATTATGGACAGCAATTGCGGCCTGGTCTGCGAAGCTCTGCAGGAGCGCCGTATCGTTCGCTGAAAACCCACCCCGGTAATTCCGGAAAATCAATATCACACCCACTACCTGGCTGTGAGCGATCAGGGGCAAAACAACCCCAGAGAGCAGCCCCCAGCTTGCTGTACGAGTTAAATTCTGCAGCAGGCGGTTGATTTCAGGTAGCTCATAGCGTGCAGGTTCTTCGTTATCGGGAACTGTTGCCAGGAGCGGGTCAAGATGCCTCAGAAATGCCGGAGGGATACCATGGGACGCGGCTACTGTCCAGCCCCCATTCGGATCCCGCAAGGAAATCAATCCCGCCTGACCGGCAAGCATCTCGATAGAAATGTTCAGGATGCGCGCCAACAGTTTATCCAGGTTGAGCTCCTGGGTAATCGCGCGGGTGATTTCTAGTAAATAGTCTCGCTGGCGGACGCGAAAATCAGGCAGCAACGGGATGAGGCATCCTTTCGCTTACAGTTACAGCTTCATCGAAAATATCCATTGCTTCATCGATCTCCTGTTGAGAGACATTCAGAGGTGGGGTAATTCGAATCGTGCTCTTTCCACATCCAAGAAGCAACAGCCCTCTCAGAAATGCGTTCTCAACGATTTGATCGCGCAATTTCTCCGCGGGCTCGCGAGAATTGTGATCCATAACGAAATCTACTCCGATCATCAAGCCTTTTCCACGCACTTCCCCAATGCTTGAGTGGACGGTTTTCAAGGCTGACAGACGGTCAATCGTGTACTGGCCTACCTCAGCAGCATTCTGGATATATCCATTTTCCAGCAGCTCAATCGTCGCCAATGCGGCGGCGCAAGAGACCGGGTTTCCCCCAAAGGTATTGCCATGCGAGCCTTTGGGCCACGTCATGATGCTTTCACGGGCGAACATAACCCCTAACGGCAAACCAGAAGCGATTCCCTTGGCGCAGCAGACGATATCGGGTTCGATACCATAGTGCTCAATCGCCCACCACTTACCTGTACGGCCCATGCCCGACTGCACTTCATCGACGATCAAAAGGATACGATGACGATCACACAATTCTCGCAGCGCAGGAAAGAAGCCCGGAGCCGGTAAAACATAGCCTCCCTCGCCCTGGATTGGTTCTACCAGTATACCAGCGACTTCTTCAGCCGGAACAATATGGCCGAGGATCTGCTCTTCAATATAGCGCACCACGGTTTCTCCGTATTCTTCACCCGGTCCGGATTGCAGGATCGGCCGGTATGGATCCGGGAATGGCGCGTGAACGACGCCATTCATCAACGGATAAAAATCCCGGTGGTAAATCGGTTTGCTGGCAGTAAAACTCACTGCCCCCATTGTGCGACCATGAAATGCCCCCAGGAAGCCAATAAACTGGGTGCGCCCGGTGAAATGGCGCGCCAGTTTAATGGCTGCTTCTACACTCTCTGTACCAGAATTCGTCATGAATGAGATGGCGTTATCTAAAAATGGCGCGATCTCGTTGAGCTTCTCACCCAGTTCCAACCATTTTAGATGGTAAAAATCGGATGAGATGTGAATAAACTTCTCAGCTTGTTCCTGGATTGCCTTAACGACGCTTGGGTGACTGTGACCGGTGCTGACGACAGCAATTCCTGCTGCGAAATCTAAAAACCGGTTCCCATCCACATCCCAAACTTCGGTTCCACGCCCGTGATCCATTACAAATGGGTAACCGCGCGGATAAGAGGGTGAGATCACAGCCTGATCGCGCTTGATGAGGGCCCGTGCCTTTGGGCCGGGCAAATTCATGACCCGCATACACTTATCTCTCCTGAACCTTTGTCCTGTGTTATGTTGTGTGCCGATGATTTAAGGCCAAAATATGAAAAATATCAACTCCTGGAGCCCAGGAATTATATCACCGCTCCTCTCGGAAGCTGTGAAATGGCTTTTTGGGATTTTCTGGGGTAAAGGCGTTCTACCACAGCGATTCCTAAAGACCCTGTGAAAACACTGGCTTCGAAAGTGTTGAAAGCGGGTATAATCTTTTTTCGTGCCGGGGTAACGATATCGATTTATTAAAAGTTTACCGTAAAACACCGTGAACATCCCTTTCACTTTTGAATTGCAAGCCAGGCAGGGACGCGCCCGCGCAGGCGTTTTCCACACCCCCCATGGCGATATCCACACTCCGATCTTTGCCCCAGTCGGCACCCAGGCAACCGTAAAGTCGCTTACGCCCGCTCAATTAGATGAGCTGGGTGCGAGCCTGATCCTGGCGAACACTTACCACTTGTATTTGCGCCCTGGCGACCACTTGATCGCCGAATTGGGTGGGTTGCATCCATTCATGCACTGGCCCGGGCCGATTTTGACCGATTCTGGGGGCTTCCAGGTATTCTCTCTGGCGGGCACGCGCCAAATTGATGAAGACGGCGTCACATTCAAAAGCCATATCGATGGCTCGATGCACCGCTTCACCCCAGAAAAATCCATCGAGATTCAGGAAAATTTAGGCGGCGACATCATCATGGCTTTCGATGAGTGCACCCCTCCTTATGAGCGTGAATACAACCAGCGCGCGGTTGCCCGCACCCATGCCTGGGCAGAGCGCTGCTTGAACCGGAAGAAACGGCCCGATCAGGCGCTATTCGGCATCGTTCAGGGCGGCATTTTTGAGGATCTGCGCCAGCAGTCCGCAGAATTTATGCGCTCGTTGGGCTTCCCAGGCTTTGCGATCGGCGGCTTATCGGTCGGCGAAACGAAAGAAGAAATGCACCATATCCTGGAATTGGTCGATCAAATCCTTCCCGAAGACGCCCCCCGTTATCTTATGGGCGTGGGCACACCGGGTGATTTGATCAACGGCGTGCTGCGAGGCGTGGACATCTTCGACTGCGTTTTACCCACGCGCCTGGCCCGCCACAACGCAGCCATGACCCGTTTCGGGCGCTTGAACATGATCAACGCCGTCTATTCTCGCGATCCAACGCCTATCGATGAAAACTGCGCTTGTTACACCTGTAAGAATTTCAGCCGGGCTTATCTGCGCCACCTGATTGTCGCTAAAGAAATGCTCTCCGCAACCCTGCTATCCATTCACAATCTGCATACATTAGTTGTTCTGGCAGGCGAGATCCGCCAGGCGATTCTGCAACAACGCTTGGATGTACTGGCGGAAGAATTTCGCATCCAATGCCTGGATAAGCTTGAGCTCGAATGACCTATTGATAGCTTTGAGTGAAAATAACCTATGACGATTTTCCAATCCTTTCTTCTCGGCATTGTACAAGGCCTCACCGAATTCCTGCCGATCTCGAGTTCGGGACATTTGGTGCTTGTACCGCACCTGCTTGGTTGGCACATCCCCGCCGATGACGACTTCGTATTCAATGTTTTGGTTCAGGTCGCCACATTGATCGCCGTTATCACCTACTTCTGGAAAGACCTGGTCGCGATCATCCGGTCTTTCTTGCGTGGCATCTTCAGCGCCCGCCCATTTACCGACTCCCGGGCGCGGGAGGGCTGGCTCATTATCCTGGCGACCATCCCGGCAGGCGCGATTGGCTTAGCGCTAAAAAGCGCCGTAGAGCAGGCATTTAACAGCTTGATCGCCACGGCATTCTTCCTGTTTATTACAGCCGGCCTGTTATTCGTCGCCGAGCGGGCAGGAAAACGCTCCCGCAGCCTGGAGAGCTTAACCTGGAAAGACGCTCTCTGGATCGGATTTTTCCAGGTGATCGCCATCTTTCCGGGCGTTTCTCGGTCTGGAGCGACCATAACCGGCGGGATGACACGCGATCTGGAACGCCCGGCTTCAGCCCGGTTTTCCTTCTTAATGTCGATCCCGATTCTCCTGGCTGCCGGCCTGGTTGCGTCGTTGGACTTATTTAAAATCCAAAACTTCTCCAGCATGCTGTTGAGTTTCCTGCCCGGTTTTATCAGCGCGGCTGTCGTCGGATACCTGTCGATACGTTGGCTCATTGGGTATCTTACCCGCCACCCTCTGTACATCTTCTCGATCTACTGTACTCTGGTAGGCTTATTGGCCCTGTTATTGGGCGTGTTAGGACGTTAAGTGGCGCGGGCTATCGCCAGACTGCTTTCGTGCGGCCAGGGACAGAGCGCCTGACACTTATGAAACCCTACCGGCCTGGCTTAGGGGGATTATTAAAGGGTGCATTGCTGACGACCTTTTTGGTTTCTTGCAGCGCCCCACCCACTGCTGCTCCCATCAAGACTCCTGAGCCGTTGGTTGTTACTTTTACTGCCTCCCTTCGGCCGCTGGCAGTTGCTCTGCAGCATTGCGCCTTGCAGCAGCCAGAAATCGCCCTTGTCGTAGATGAAATCCCTGCCACACAAATCCCGGCGGAAAACTCAGCTTTTTCAATACGATTGGGATTGCCCCCTGGGGATTCTTTTTACAACGCAGCGCTGGGGGTCGAACAAATCGTCGTCATTCTAAACCAGGCCAATCCCCAGGATTCGTTGGACAAAGAGCAGCTAGGCGCTCTGTTCACCGGGGTTATCACCGATTGGGAAGGAGTAGGGGATAAATCCGGGCCTGTACACCCCTGGACCTATCTGCCTGGCGATGACGCTCGCCAAATCTTTGATGCAGCGATTTTAGACTCGCAAGATGTGGCGTCGCAAGCAACTTTGGCTTCCGATCCTGCTGCAATGATCCGCGGAATTGCATCTGATCCATGGGCCATTGGCTACATGCCTCATGCCTGGATAACCGAAACTGTCCGGGCGCTCACACCGCAGGATTTACCGGCGGACTCGCTTCGCCAGCCCATCCTTGCCGCTTCTAAAACCGAGCCAGAGGGCGCCGGTCGCGCTTTTCTGGCCTGCCTGCAGAGTGGTTCCGGCCAGGATATGCTCCGTGAGAATTATTTCCCCTTCAATGGAGGCGGCTGAGAAACGTGGTTCTTGGGGTCGCCGGGCTTAGGACGCTGACAACAGGCAAAAAGACAAGTCAGGCGCCGGTTTTTTTTAGTTTTTTCCTTCCCGGCAAGATACCGGCAGCCGGATAAGCCAGCGAGGCAGGCGTTTTATTCCTCCCCCAAAATGCGAACAAAGCAAAACCCAGGAAACGCAGGCCAGCGCTTACCAGGAGCGCGCTGCCGATCCCCAGGTGATCGGCAAGGGTTGTGCCGATCAACGGCGCGAAAATAGCCGAAAAATACTGCATGCTCTGTGCTAGAGAAACGAACGTTGCGCTGTATTCAGCCGGCACAGTGCGCATCAGCTCGTCAAAAAATACCAAATCCAGCCCAGCCTGAAAAATCCCCGCCAGTCCGGCGAGCAATACGATCAATCCAACCTGGTGAGTCATCGAAACCAGCGCGGGATATATTGCCAGTCCCAGGGTCGTCCATAACAACACAAAGCGCGCCCCGCGCAATTTCGTTCCCTGAGTCCAAAGGAAATAACCCAGCAGGAGCACAGCAGTTTGAGCCAGGTTGATATTTCCGATCCAGGTATCGCTGGCCTGCACCTCGCGCACATAGTAGAGTGGGAACAGCGGGATCGAAAGCATTGTGCCAGAAATGAAAACAAAGCGCTGGATCGAGAAGCGCAGAAATTCTCTTTCGCCCTTCACGAGATTCAGCGCGTTCTTGAATCGCAATTGAAGGCTTTCGCCCGGATGCCGTTCCACAGGTTTGTTGGCCGGTAGCTCGATGTGGCTCGAGAAGTAATAGCTGATCAGGCCGCCCAATGAGAGACCGAGGAAGACAACCCGGTAATTGACCGGGAATGCTACCTTTCCCAGCACCTGTCCAACAATAGCGACGGTGACTGCCGTCGTAAACCCCAAAATCGACCAGCGCCGGCTCATTAGATCGTAGCGATGGGTTGGGCCAGCGACATTGCTCATCACTACCGAAAATGAAACTGCAACCATCGTCTGCGGGAGCGTGGCCAACGCCCAGATGATGAGCACTGCCTGAACCAGGCTTTGTTCCGGAATGACAAATGTGGCTACTCCCGTTAATGCGTAAGAACCAATGACCAGTAAACGCGAGAAACTAAACCAGGGAACGATGTTGCGGCGTGTCTGTAAGAAACTTCCGACGAGCAGCGCGATGACTAGGCCAGTCATTGCCGGCATCGAGGTGAGCAAGCCAACCTGGAAATTGCTGGCCCCTAAATGAGCGAGAAAAACGGGGAGAAAGGGATTAGCGGCGTTCGCCAGCCCGACGCCAATCCCATCAATTTGTACGTTCTTGAAATTTTTTAGCTGCACAGGCGTCACGCCAGGTGGCGCCGCTGACCATCGAATGCGTTTCAATTCAAAAGGCCTGATCCCGTTCGTTCTGCACTTGATAATTTAGTGCTGCCGGGCTGGCCAAATAAAAACCAAAATACATCTTGCGGGAAGCTTGAGGCCAGCTCAGCTTCCCAAATGAACTCGCCCGGAATAAATACTGACCGCAAGTACTTATCCAGACCGTTTAGCAATTCCATTTCAACCCTTGGGATCTGGTCGGCCTCCTGCGCCAGGAGTGCCAACTGGACTCGCCGGCTCACTTCGTATCCATAACGATCCACACTGGACTTCGAATCTTCGCGATAATCGTCGAGAAAGTTCCCCCAAAGGGTTAAACGCGAGTGAAATTCACCGGCAACCTTCTTACCCCAGGCAACTCTCCAATGTGTCTTTACTTCATTCAATCGGTCATCCAGGCCGGCTAATTCCTCTTGCTGCTCTTCCGATAATTTGCGCCCATGGACTTTTTTACTCATCAACAGGATCCCGCTAATCGTCAGGCTCGGGTATGGAGGCTGGCCTGGAGCAGCGCGCAATCCAATCGGCCAAAAAAGGTCTGGAGACAAAATATATTCTTCTACTAAATCCAAACCGGCTTTTATATAGCGGATTTCATATTCGGCTGCGGACATCAACTCTCCAAATGTAAAACACCGGCGATCAAAAGATATTTATGGTGCACATAGCTGAATTAAAGCAACAGGCGCAAAGGTTCTTTGAAATAGGCGTCGAGCGCTTGCATGAACCGGGCGCCTTCAGCGCCATCACTGACGCGGTGGTCAACAGCAATCGTGATCTTCATACGCTGGCCGACCTGGATCTCACCATTCATCACAACCGGCGCTTCGCGCGCCGATCCAACCGCCAGAATAGCAGCTTCCGGCGGATTGATGATGGCGGCAAAGTTTTCAACGTCGAACATTCCCAGGTTACTGACAGAGATCGTTGAGCCTTCGATATCCTCCGGCCGAACTTTGCCCTCGCGCGCCCGGGCTGCCATGCCACGGACCTCGACCGAAATCTGGCGCAAGGGCTTACGATCGGTGTCGTGGCAGACAACGGTGAGCAAGCCGCCTTCCACTGCAACGGCTACACCGATGTTAACCTGGCCATAGCGAATGATTTCGTCGCCTTTGAGGGCAGCGTTCAGGTTAGGGAACTGGCGCAAAGTCAGGGCAATAGCCTTAATAATAAGATCATTTACGGATAGTTTCTCTCCCTCTCCCAGCATGGCATTGATCTGTTTACGCAACTCCAACATCGGCGCCACATCATATTCGTGTGTAACGTAAAAATGCGGAACCTGCTGCGTGGATTCAACCATCCGTCTCCCAACCGCAGCGCGCAGGCGGCTGACTTTAATGTGCTCGTCCGGCGGGGGTGGGCCAACCGGTGTAAAAGCTGGCGCCGGCGCTGCCGGTTTCTGTACAGAGACCGCTGCGGCGGCTGCCGGGACCGGCGCAGGCCTGGGCGCCGCGGCTTCCTTCGCATAATCTTCAATGTCCTTTTTGATAATACGGCCCTGGGGCCCGGTTCCTTTGATCTCTTTTAAGTCGATCCCTTCTTCCTCTGCCATCCGCCGCGCCAGCGGGGATGCACGCACTCCGCCGGGAAGCTGAGCGCCTTCTTCGACCTCTTCGGCCGGCCCGGCTTCGGCTTTCTCCTGAGCGGAGACCGGTTTTGGTTTTTCCTCGGTTTCCTCTGCACCAGCTTTTTCTGCTGCGCCGCCTAACAACGCATTAAAATCAATTTTTTCTCCAGGCTCGCCGATGACCGCAATCGGATCACCAACGGGCACAGAGGTGCCTTCGTCTACGATATGACGAGCGACGAGCCCTGTGAAATTCGACTCCACTTCTACGGTAGCCTTATCCGTTTCGATCTCCGCCAGGACAGCGCCTTTGTCGATGGATTCACCTTCCGCCACCACCCAGCGCACCAGAGTCCCCTCCGCCATATCAAAACCCAGCTTGGGCATCGTGACTATTTCTGCCATCACATCACCTCCTTCACGGCTTTGATAACGTCATCTACCTGGGGGATTGCCATTTGCTCAAGCGCGCGGTTGTAAGGCAAAGGCACCTCTTTCTGGGCCACACGCTTGACAGGCGTATCCACGTAGTCAAAGGCTTCTTCATAAATGCGGGCTGACACCTCTGCACCAATCCCGTAAGAGCGCCAGCCTTCCTCAACGATAACCGCCCGGTTGGTTTTCTTGAAAAACTCTATCACCGGTTCCACATCTAATGGGCGCAAAGTTCTCAAGTCGATAATCTCAGCCTCGATCCCTTCCTTCGCAAGCTCATCCGCAGCCCTGGTCGATACTTCGAGCATCTTGCTATACGTGACGATGGTCACGTCGCTGCCGGGCCGCTGGACCTTTGATTTTCCAATTGGGGTTGTGAAGTCTCCATCTTGAACTTCGCCGCGCGTCTGGTAGAGAGTGGCGTGTTCGATAAACAAGATCGGATTGTTTGAACGAATACTGGCTTTAAGCAGCCCCTTTGCATCCTCAGGGGTTCCCGGGGATACAACGGTCAGCCCGGGGAAGTGGGCAAATATCACATCAGGAGTTTGCGAGTGTGTCGCAGCCAGTTGCCGGCCCCCGCCTCCAACCGCCCGGATAACCAGCGGCAAGACGAACTGCCCGCCAAACATGTAATGCAGCTTGGCAGCTTCATTGACAATATGGTCGAACGCGGAGAAGGCAAAATTGATCGTCATCAACTCTGCTACCGGACGAAGGCCAGTCAGCGCTGCTCCAATCCCCGCGCCGATGATCGCTGCTTCAGAAATGGGTGTATCCCGCACCCGGTCGGCGCCGAAATGATCATAAAAACCCTTAGTCACCGCATAAGTGCCGCCCCAAACGCCTACCTCTTCCCCCATTATGAAAACGCTCGGATCTCGTTCCATTTCCTCCCACAATGCCTGGGAGATCGCTTCTCGCATTGTAATTCGGGCCATGATGCAATCCTCAAAAAAATAATCTCAATAATAAGAACGTTCCTGGTAATGAGGCCAGCCCCGGTTACACGCTAAACCGAGCCTGCCCTAACGGCGAATTTAATAGGGGTCTGCATAAACATGTTCATACAGGGCTTCAGGCTTTGGGTCAGGGCTGCTCTCAGCAAACTCAACCGCCTGTTTAATCTCATTCTTTACCCGGGTATCGATTTCTTCCAGCTCGTCATCCTCGGCAATACCCTGCTTCACCAGATAGGAATGGTATATCCCAATCGGGTCATGCTCTTCCCATTTCTTTATTTCATCCGACTTGCGGTAACGTTCCGGATCACCCATTGAGTGGCCGCGATAGCGATAAGTGACTGCTTCTAGGAAATAAGGGCCTTCGCCGCTGCGTACTTTTTCTATCACTTCCAGTGCGGCTTTACGGACTGCCATGACATCCATACCATCCACCCGGCTGTTCGGGATGTTATATCCTTCTGCTTTTTGGCGAATCTCGGAGACAGCCGAGGCGCGCTCGACTGCAGTCCCCATCCCGTACTGGTTGTTCTCGCACACCCACAGGACGGGTAATTTCCATACTTTCGACAGGTTGACTGCTTCGTGGAAGTAGCCAATGTTCGTCGCGCCATCGCCAAACATGCAAATCGTGACGGCTTTGTGCCCCTGGTAAAGATCGCCTAATGCCAGGCCGGATGCGATCGGCAGGTGCGCCCCTACAATCGCGTGACCGCCCCAATAATTTTTCTTCACATCCGCCATATGCATGGAGCCCCCCTTGCCTTGAGAAACCCCTGTGGCCTTTCCGAGCAGCTCAGCCATGACCTCTTTGACAGGCAGCCCGCAGTTAATCGCGACGCCGTGATCCCGGTAGGCCGTAATCACGCGATCTTCCGGCCGGCGAGCAGAGATCAGCCCGGTGCTTACAGCTTCCTGGCCGATATATAAATGCAGGAACCCGCCAATTTTCCCTTGCTGGTATAACTGAGCCGCTTCTTCTTCCAACCGGCGGATCAAAACCATTTGATAATATAGGTCTAAATACTCTTGTTTTTCCATGAAAGAGGCCTCTTTCTATAAGAATTTAATTTTCCTTTATGTAATCTCAGGTGTAAAACAAGGTGTGGCCTACAGGCGCGGCCGGTGATATTCGCCTGGACCGTTTCTCAGGTTTCTTTGCCCCAACCTATTTCCTCCGCTGCCATGAAAATGTCGGTCGCGGAGATAATTCCGATCAGGTCCCCATTTCGATCGGCAACCGGCATATGGTGGATATGGTGTTTTTGCATTTGAACGGAGCACTTTTTCAGAGTCCAATCTGGATCAGCAGTGATCACCTGGGACGTCATGATCTCGCGCACCCGGGTTTCAGCAGGATTACGGTCGCTGCCGACAATTTTGTCGCGAATGTCTGTAGTGGTAATAATGCCATAAACCCGGTCCGCCTCAGACACGTTTACGATGACGCTGTGAATATTGCGCCGGCGCATAAGCGTGAGTGCATACGAAACACTGCTGTCCGGGTCGACCACAACAACCGGCTTACTCATCCAATCACGTACTTTGGTGGTCATAAAAACCTCCAGGGATGGGGTTGATCTTTGGGAATTCCCAGGCTACGCTTATGCCCCCCCAAAGCTTTGAGATACGCAGCCTGACGTTTGCCCGGGAGACTCCAGGCGAAATACTCCTGAACAATTACCAGATATTGAGAAGTGTTTACCAGCAGATTAAATTCGAAAACCCTCCTGATTTTCCGTTTTAATCATTATAACACTACAACATGTAATTCAGAGTGAAAGGAGCAAATTTATATGCTTGATGTCGAAATAATGAAAATTTGAAGAAAAAAAAGATTCCCCCGAAAAGGTAAACCAGCCTCCCCTAACTGCCAGGCGGGGAAACGCAGGCTGCAAGCCCGCCCATTTCCACAGGAAACTCAACGCCCCATTCAACTATCGGCCAATCTGTAGAACCATTTCCTCGCGCAAAATCGATCGACTGGCGGTAAGTGAGTTCTCCTGTGTCGGCACGGATCACCATGACCGAATCCTCGAACTGTGGAGGCGCATCGCGTCCAATAAACCCGATGAATTTTCCATCCGGGCTCCAAACCAGGCTTTTCATATCCCCTTCCTGGTAAATCTGCCGGTACTCGCCGGTTTCAGTATCCAGGATGTACAGCGAGCCAACAGTGAATTGATCGCTGTATCCAAATACGGCGATCCGGCGGCTGTCCGGTGCAAAGGCGAAATTGGTCACATAAACGCCGCCCAGAGGGGTATGCGTGCTGTCTGTCGGGTCGGCCAGGCTAAACCAATTTAAAAAGGCGTTCTGTGATAGCACTCTGGCCGGTTGGCTGACGTAAGCGATCTTCTTACCGTCTGGCGAGCGATTGCATATCATTGTCCACGGGTTTCCAAATAAAAACGTACCCAAAAAGTGACCATCTCCAAAGATGTCCGCACTGGTTGAGGGGTCAGTCGTACTGAGATATCTTGGGAACTGGAAGGTCAGGCTGCTCTGCGAGGCATCATAATAACCCATGGGCGGCGCGTAAGCCAATGGTTGGTGACCTGGCGGCGCATCCCATATGAATGGATGAGATCTCAGCGCTTCCGGCGCGCCGCTCTCATCTTCAGCGAAACCGCCGCGCCAGGGAATTGCCGGATCGAAGAGGGCTCCCTGAGGAAAATTGACGTTAAAAGCAATCGCAGAAACCCTTACTTCCTTCAAAACAGTATTGTAATCTTCGCCACCGAACTGTTGGCTGCGTAATGTGAATCCCGCCTGGGAATCGATCCATAAACGGTTAAGCAAATTACCCTGCGAGTCGCTCTGGTCAACAACCCAGGCTTCACGACCAGCTACCTGATCGATGCCAATCACTTCCAAGTTAGAACCCAGGTAGACACGTGGGTAAGTGGTTAATAGCGTTGTGAATACCAAATTTAAATCATCCACAGACGGGCGTCCGGAAGGGATGCTTCCGATGATTTTGGAAAACCAGGTCTGGCCGTTGCCGGGATCTGACCTGTAGAAATCGCCCAAAGTGCGCAAATACACTTCCGAGGGCTCGCCGTCCGCCGGGCCATAAATCGCCAGGAACTGGTTATCGCTAAGCCAAATCTGGCTTCGACTGGCGCGCGGCGTTCCGACATAACCTGGGGGCCCATAATCGATCACATCCGCGTCCACCCAGAAGGTATGCATTTTGTTAACATTCATCATTAATTGGATAATATCGTAGGAACTGGTTGGCGTTTTCAGCGGACCCAGGTCGAGGACAGGAGGAACGGGAGTGATTTCAACCGGAACGCTGGTCGCCAGGCTGCCAGGAATCAACAAGCGCTGTCCCGTTATGGCATCAGCTGCCTCAGGTAAACGGTTAAAGCTGCGCAGCTCATCCGGGCTCACTCCCAGCTTAGATGCAATCTTCCTGATCGTATCTCCGGGTAGAACATCATAAAACACCCCTTGAGGCGTGCCTGTGGGTGCTTGCAACTCAAGCTGTCCGGTCGGGCGGGCAGATATCGCCGGAGGCTGAGGCGTTCGCAGGGGCCGGTTTCTTACAATCCGAGTTACGATGATTACCTGAGCCGTCGCCGTCTGAACCGGGTCGTCTTCTGGCAGCAAGGTATTTACCCCCCAGATCAGGCCAGCAAAGAAGAGGATCGCAATACCGGTTAACAAGATTTCTTTCACAGAGATCAATCGCCGGCGGCTGGCGCTCTTTCTGGCGACATGCCTGCGGATCTCATCCGTGACTGATTCCAGCTCACCTGCCGGTATGTCCGGTACAGGGAAGCGCGCCTGCAGCGAGGCGCCCAGGCGTGCTTCCAGTTTTTCCAGCGTAAGTTTTCGTTCAGGAACCCCGGTGTTCTTCAGTGCCTTTATCAATTTATCGCGGGCAATTCCTAATTGAGCGTGTACAGAATTCTCATCCGAGTGCACAACCGGCGCAATTTCTTTCTCAGACCACCCTAAAACAAATTTAAACAGCACGGGATAGTAAGCTTTATCGCTCAGCGAATCGACAGCCAGCCAAAGAACAGCATCAAGCTCATCTGAAGGGGAAGACTCGCCAAAATCTGCTGGAGATTTAGGTAGAGGCAGCGCGGCCTTCAAGCCGCGCCTCAACTTCAAGCGGAGCTGCGTCTTTCTGCAGGTGTCTAAAACGATGTGAAAGAGCCAGGCTTGCACACCAACCTGGCCGCGATAACTGTAAACACTAAGCAGGGCTGTGCTCAACGCCTGCTGGGTGGCCAGAAACGATTCTTTCGGGTCGTCTAGAATTGCCAGAGCCAGGCGGTAAATTGGGCGATAATACTCGTAAACGAGCGCTTCTGCAAGTACATCGATACCAACCTGGCCGCTCTGGAGCATCCAATCCAGATCGGAGGATAGCTCGGGGAGGGGCTCAAACATCGGAACCTCGAATTCCTTTTTTGATATTTATAACCAGTTTTCCCACGACCCCCTATGCAAGCCTTGGGACACTTGCTGCGATTCTACCATCTTCAAATTCCTATAAAATAAGGATTATACTTAAGCAATTACGCTTGTTGTATAATCTCGTGAGGTTTACTACATTCTTTCGACCCCCAAATTTTCTCATCAGAAGTAGTTAAACGGCTCTCACTGTGGATCTGATCACCTTCACACACCTGCTCAACGGCCTGCTGATGATCGCCATGCCAGTCAGCCTGGGGATATTCCTGGTGCGCAGGTTCCAGCTTTCCTGGCGGCTGTGGTGGATTGGGGCGGGAACCTTTTTCCTTTCCCAGGTTGGTCATATTCCTTTCAATACAGCCCTTACTGTGCTCTTTCAACGGGGGATATTGCCGTCCCCACCTTTCGAATGGAAGCTCCCTTTTAATGCCATCCTGCTCGGCCTGAGCGCCGGCCTGTGGGAGGAGCTTTCTCGTTATGCTGCTTACCGGTGGTGGGCGAAGGATGCCCGCACCTGGCGCCGGGGTATTTTGCTGGGGGCAGGTCACGGCGGATTGGAAGCGATCATTCTAGGCCTGCTTGTACTTCTTACCCTGGTTTCTATGGTAACCGCCCGCAATTCGGATCTGAGCAAATTGGTCACACCGCAGCAGCTAGAGCTCGCCCAACAGCAGGTCAATACCTATTGGAACTCCTCCTGGTATCTGACCCTTTTTGGAGCGCTGGAACGCGCTTTCACAATCCCGGTCCAAATCGCGCTTTCCGTACTGGTACTGCAAGCCTTCACCCGCGGCCACATCCGTTGGCTTTTCGCAGCGATCGGCTGGCATGCGCTTGTGGATGCATTGGCGGTCTTTTTTGTGAGCACCCAGGGAGTGTACTTCACGGAAGCGCTGATAGGCGTGGAGGCGCTGGTCAGCATTGCCTTCATTTTCTTCTTGCGCCAGCCCGAGCCAGCGCCGCCGGAAGAATCACCTCTGCCTGAGCCGCCTCAGATCATCGAGTTACCCGAAGTTGGTGAGACAATCGAGAAATCTTGAAAAAACCCGATACAATTGAACTGCTCCAGGTCTTCGAGCCGCGAAAAGTCATGGAAACAATCGAGAACGACAAAAAAAACGTTAAAATTCAAGCCTGAGGCCAGCGATGATACATACAGAAAACCTTACGAAGAGATTTGGCGACACCATGGCAGTGGATCACCTAAATCTGGATGTGCGCGAGGGAGAAGTCTTTGGATTCCTTGGCCCTAATGGGGCGGGGAAAACCACTACAGTGCGCATGTTAACCAGCCTGATCGCTCCTACCAGCGGCTCTGCCACCATCAATAATTGTCGCCTGGGGAGCGACGACACCGAAATCCGCCGCACAGTTGGCATCTTGACCGAAACACCCGGGATGTACGACAACCTCAGCGCTGAGTACAACCTGCAAATATTTGCCAATTTGTATGAAGTCGAAGATCCACAAGGACAGGTTGAAAAATACCTGCATATGTTGGGGCTTTGGGAGCGCCGTTTTGATGAAGCCGGCACATTCTCCAAAGGCATGAAACAAAAACTTGCCATCGCCCGCGCATTGCTGCATGAGCCTCGGATCTTATTCCTGGATGAACCCACATCGGCCCTCGACCCCGAGGCGGCCCTCCTGGTGCGCGATTTCATTGCGGAATTACGCAAGGAAGGCCGCACCATCTTCCTGTGCACGCACAACCTGGACGAAGCAGACCACTTATGTGACCGCATCGGGGTATTTAAGACCCATTTACTGGTGATGGATACACCCGATCACCTGCGCTCTCAGTTGTTCGGCCGCAAAGTGGTCTTCCACCTGCGCAGCGCAGACGACCAGATGGCGGATATCATCCGTTCTCTGCCTTTCGTTCACGAGACAAAAGTCGTCGATAATAAACTGCTCGTGACCCTTGATGATCCAGAAGTCCATAATCCGGATATCGTTCGCGCCCTGGTGGGCGCCGGGGCAGATATTCAATTCGTCGGGGAGCTACGCCATTCCCTGGAAGATGTCTATATGCAATTGGTTAAATCCGCCTGACGAAGAAGGGTCAAAATGAATAAAATCAAAACCATAATTCGAAAAGAATGGGCGGAAGTTTTTAAGAACCGCATGGTTCTTTTTACAGTCGCCTTCCTGCCGCTGATCTTGACCGCGATCCCACTTGGAATTCTTTATGCCATGCGCGGGGAAACAGGTATGCAAAACGTTGCCGGCGACTTGCCGGAACAGTTCACCAACCTATGCCAGGCCGGCCTCAGCCCCGGTGAATGCTTCCAGGTGTATATGGTCAGCCAGTTTATGATCATGTTCATGATCTTGCCCCTGGCAATTCCCGCGACCATTTCCGCTTATTCCATCGTCGGAGAGAAAACCACGCACAGCCTGGAGCCCTTGCTGGCGACGCCAATTACCACAGCCGAGCTGCTGGTTGGGAAGAGCCTGGCAGCCGCCATCCCGGCAATCCTGGCGACATATGCCGCTTTTGGCATCTACGCGCTGGGCGCATGGATCCTGATTGCCAATCCAACGCTGCTAGACGCCATGCTGGATCCCCGCTGGCTGATTGCAATTCTGATCGTGGGCCCATTGATGGCGATTATGGCAGTAAACGTAAGCATTATGGTTTCTTCAAGGGTGAACGACCCCCGAGTTGCCGAACAGCTCTCGATGGTCGTGATTTTACCCGTCCTGGCGATATTCTTCGGCCAGCTTGCCGGACTGTTTGTCGTCAACCGCCAGTTAATCCTGGTGGCCGCGCTTGTGTTGATCGTGGTCGATGCTTTTCTGGTGTACCTGGCAATCCAGGTATTCCAGCGCGAAAACATCCTGACCCGCTGGAAGTAACGATATGAAAAAATTGTTTGGTTTTTCTTCCATAATTGTTTTGTTCGGCTTATGGATCGCGGTCATACCGGTCGCTGCTCAAAGCCAACCAACGCTTTCTCTTCGCTTGAACCGAGATTTTGGTTATTCATCCGGAACCGGGAAGATCCAGGGCACATTTTCGATGCGCGTCACCGGGCCTGAAAACCTCAACCGGGTGGAATTCTTTATCGATGGAAATCGCATCGGTGAGGTTGATCAGGCCCCGTTCAACTTGCGATTTTCTACGGACAATTACTCGCGTGGCGTCCATACCTTTCAGGCGATTGGCTACACGGGAGATGGGCAGGAGCTGCACTCCAACGAAATTCAAGCCGAATTCGTCAGCGCGCAAGAAAGCAATCAAGCAGCGCTTAGGATTGCCGGCCCTATCCTTATCCTGGTTCTCGCCGCTGTTCTAATCTCCATACTTGGCCCCATGTTGCTGGGTCGCGGCAAAAGAAGCAGCCTGCCGCCTGGCGCATCACGCAACTATGGAATGATGGGCGGCGCGATTTGCCCAAAGTGCGGGCGTCCTTTCGCCAGGCACATTTGGGGACTCAATTTGCTCACCGGCAAGTTGGACCGGTGTCCATATTGTGGGAAATGGAGCATTGTTCAAAGCGCCTCGCCGGACAGGCTGCAGGCAGCAGAGGCCGCAGAGTTAGAACAGGCTCAAGGAAGTGGGCAAGAATTGGCGACGAGCGAAGAAGAGAAACTGCGCAAAGAGCTCGAAGATTCGCGCTTTCACGATCTATAAGCGGCGACCTGTCCAGCGGCATTGATACCAGGCCTGGTTGCATTTCATCCGGAGGGAGTATTTATGCGAATTCGGGCAAGCTTAATAGCCACATTGCTGATGCTCCTTATCGTGAGCCTGGGTTGCAGTATTCTCCAACCGGCCAGCACCTCCGTTGAGTCCGACATTGTCGAAACCCATGTGGCTGCCACGTTTACCGCATTAGCATTAACCCCAACCGAACCGAGCGCGACATCTACTCCCTCTCCAGAACCAACCAGCACCGAAACGCCAGAACCTTCCCCCACCGCATCAACCCCTACCGCGATCCCCAAAGTTTTGCGAGTGGCTTACATCAAGGATGGCAAGGTCTTCTTTTGGAAGGAAGATCAGATCCCTTTACAATTAACCACTTCGGGACAGGCCATTGAAGTGAAGCTATCCAAGGATGGAGAGGTTGCGGCTTTCACTCGCAGATTTGACGACCTGCATTCAGAGCTATGGTCTGTCAATACGGATGGCAGCCAGGAAAGACGCCTGGTGGGCGTCGCCGACCTGGACGCGATGAGCGCCGAAATGAAAGAACCTGATATCCAGGCGATCGTCCCTTATCACTTCGCCTGGATTCCTGGCACCCACACCCTGGCGTATAACACCCGCAAGGTTTTCGAAGGGCCCGGCTTGCTGCTCTCAGACGATCTGCGCCTGGTAAATACCAATACGCTCGAAAAGTACACATTTCTGGCTCCAGGAAAAGGGGGCGAGTTCTCGTATTCACCGGACGGCAGCCAGATTGCGATCTCTACAACGAAGACGATCAGCCTGATCGACGCTGACGGCAGCAACCGCCGGGATGATATTCTGTTGTACGATAATGTCCTGACCTACAGTGAATATGAGTATTATGCCGCACCAGTCTGGGCGCAGGATTCCTCCTACCTGAGAGTGGCTATCCCGCCAAAAGATTCTCTCGCTCAGCCGCCCCTCCCCACGATTCTGTGGGAAATTCCTACGGATGGATCTCCGGCCGTACAATTGGGCAGCATCACGGGGCTGCCATTCTTCACTGCACCGGTCAAATATTCTCCCGATTTAGCTCACATTGCTTACTTAAAATTGGTGGACGATCCTGCCGATGATCGCCGGGAATTGCATATCGCAGATTCGAATGGCTCAGGAGATATCGTTTATGACACCGCCACCTTGCTTCAATTCCAGCGATGGGCGCCTGACTCTAATCATTTTGTGTTCAGCATAGAAGATCGCGGCGCTTATCAAATCGGCGAAATCGGCGGAAACTTCGAGCCATTGACGGATTTTCCCACAGGCCTGCAAAACTTGCGCTGGATTAACCCCCAGAGCTATCTCGTGCTCCGCAACAACAACGGCGTCATCGAAATTCGCCTGAATACCTTGAGCGGAGAATCATCATTAATCGACACAATGGGCGGCCCGCTGCCCTCTTACGATTTCGCCAGGTAGCCCCTGATTTTGATGAATCTCTTTTCATCCTTACGCGTGGTGCGCCACAAGCGCCCGACACTGTTCCCAAGCCGTAATTATTTCTCCACCGGGCGCTGTGGGTCGGTGATCCAATCGCTCCACGAGCCAACGTAAAGCCTTGCCTCGCCCAATCCGGCATAGGCCATAGCCAGGAGATCATGGACGGCTGAGACGCCAGAGCCGCAGTACACCACTGTTCTTTCCACCGGGATATCGCCTAAAAGACGCTGGTAGTGGCTGCGTAATACCCCCCTCGATTTGAAAGTCCCATCGGGCTTAAGGTTATCCGCGTAAGGAGCAGAGACCGCGCCTGGGATATGACCGGCAACCGGGTCGATCGTCTCGTTCTCACCGCGATACCGGTCTGCACTGCGAGCATCCAGCACAAGGCAGGTCGGATCCAGGCGCATCGCGTCCAGCTCATCCCGCGAAACCTGCAAATCAGGCCGCAGCCGGACGCTGAACTGGCAGGGGAGGCGCTGCTCATTGCCGCTGCGCTCGGGCCGGTTTTCCTGCTGCCAGCGCGGCCAGCCGCCATCCAGGATCGCCGCTGCATCAAACCCTAGCCAGCGCAGCATCCACCACAAACGAACGGCGTAGGCGCCTCCCAAATCATCGTAAACCACGACCTGCGTCCCATCGCAAATCCCCCATTTCGTCAGGGTTTGCACAAAAGTCTCTACAGCCGGCAAGGGATGCCGGCCTGTCGCCCCTGGAATAACCGGGCCTGAAAGCGCCTCTTCCAGGTGTGCGTAAATCGCGCCGGGAATATGCGCCAGGGTGTAATCCTCCCGGCCGCGTTCGGGGTCGTTCAAAGAAAAACGGCAGTCAACCACCACCCAGCGGGGGTTATCCAGGTTTTCCTGCAGGTCTACTGTGGAAATTAAGGTTGTAAACAAATTTTCTTCACTCCAATACCGGCATACCGGGATGGTCTTAGCCTCAGCGCACCACAAGAACCGGGCATCCAATCCTATCCAGTAGTTCCGCCAGAGCCTCTTCACGATAGGTTATTCCCTCGGCCGAGAGAACCAGAACCCCGCAATTCTCATCCCGGATCAACTCGACAAGATGGGGGGCTTCCCGGTTGACCAGCCAGTGAAAGTGAACGTGCAGGTCGCTCGAGCGAGCCCATTCGGCAATATCATTTTGGAAAGTGCGAGCTTCGTCGACATGGCTTGCCAGGATAAAGACAATTAAGAATCCTTCCCGGATGTGCACCAAATTTGCCGCGGTGATGAGCACTTTACGCGAAAGCGGCGATCCATCAACTACCACGCCGACAGGCAGACCGATGTGGCTGCCTTCCTGAATGATCAACGTGTGGCGAGGCGCCTGGACCGGTACTCGTCGCTCTCAAAAGCCGCTAAAAGTGTCGTGCGCAACTCTTGCACAAATTTTGCCATATCTTGTTGGAATTCTGAACCCCGGCCTGGGGGAAACCGGATCGCATTTGGCTTGTATGACTGTTCGAAATTGTAAACGTAACACCAATCCGGCGGCGCGGGCTGCGTTGCTGCACGACGCTCAAAATATTGCTGAACCAACGAACGCTTGCCTGTCCCAGAAGGACCCAGGGCAAAAATGTTGTAACCAGGCTGGTTAATTCCCATACCAAACTGGATCGCTTCAATCGCGCGCGGTTGGCCTATTATTTCAGTCAAATCCTGCAAATCATCCGTCGTTTCAAACGTGAATTGTTCAGGATCACTTCGTTGATATAAATCCGCTGCGCCGAGTGGCTCTACAGCCATGTTAATATCCTCCTCTTTTTCTTACTCCGCGGCATCGAATGATTTTCAGTATTTCATACAACCGGAGGCCGTTCAAGAAGACGAGTTTTTGGAAACAATTAATCGTTGGTTTTCGTTTATCTCTGCCCTCATGAACGGTCCATATTTTGTACCCATAGTCTATCCCTGATAACTTTCAAAGTCAATCAAGTATAATAAACATTCAGGAATTTAATCATTTCCTCAAGATTCTATTTTCGGGGGCTCTTTTAACGCTTGAGAGTCAATGCCGGGGGAATTATGGCTTTATCAGGTAGTGCGTATTTAAGGACGGGAGGATGTATGCCAGTTCCATTTTCAGCAAAATTTGAGTTTCACGTCTCACGCAATGCCCGGGATCGTTACCAGTTTGAAAATGCGCTATTTTCATTAAGCGGCAACGTGATTTTCGCTAACTTCCACGCTTCGCGTCTGTTCGCCCAAAAGATGAACGACCGGAGAGACCTGCTGCGCTTTCCAGAGCAAGCAGTCCGCGCCGGGCAAATCACTGCCCTGGGTTTGATCGATGAAATCTTACACGTTGTCATTGGCGCTTACCGCACAGAGCGCAACCCCCTGGTTATGGAGCAAGCTCTCGCCTGGCTATACGAAAAAATTGGCGAAGAACAGGTTGAGGCCGCTCTACGCCAGTTCGGTGAAGAATTCCCCCCTGTCGCAGTTTATACTCGTCAAATTAGTTTGGAAGCATTTATCCGCGGCACAACCCAACTGGAATCCGGCACCGTCGTCTCCAACCGCCAGATTATGCTGGAGGAAATGTTGATGCTCTGGCTTGCTAATGTCAACCCGGCTTTCGCGCCTTTTATGGAGCTGTTTGACGATTCAAGCCTCGAAAAAGGGAGCGCTTACCCGGAAATCATCGCCAATCTGGCTGAATTCTTCGAAAACCAGCCTGGGTTCGGACCTGAGAACCAAATCCTGGTCGATATGCTGCGCAGCCCTGCAATCGCGGTGCCACACTCTCTCTCGGGCCAGTTAGAATACATCCGCACCCATTGGGGTTATTTACTCGGCAAGTACCTTTATCGTCTGCTGAGCAGCCTGGACCTGATCAAAGAAGAGGAGAAAGCGATTTTCCTGGGCCCGGGGCCATCGCGCGTGTACGACTTTACCGGGCTGGAGCTGGAACTCGAGCGCTTTAGCCCAGACAAAGACTGGATGCCAAACCTGGTCTTACTCGCCAAGAACTCTTATGTTTGGCTGGATCAGCTTTCAAAAAAATACAAGCGCGCGATTACTCGTCTGGACGAGATACCGGATGAGGAGTTGGATACACTGGCACGCTGGGGATTCAGCGGGCTTTGGCTGATCGGCCTTTGGGAACGCAGCCAGGCATCCAGACGCATCAAGCAACTGCGCGGCAACGCGGATGCTGTCGCTTCAGCTTACTCTCTGTTCAATTATGATATCGCCGCAGACCTGGGTGGTGAGGAAGCTTACCAGGCTTTGAGGGACCGGGCCTGGAAGCGCGGCATCCGGCTGACTTCCGATATGGTCCCCAACCACATGGGCATTGATTCTCCCTGGGTCGTAGAACACCCCGATTGGTTTATTTCGCAGGATTACAGCCCGTTTCCTTCTTATACTTTTAACGGGCCAAACCTATCCTGGGATGAACGCGTCGGTATATTCCTGGAGGATCATTACTACGACAGCACCGACGCGGCGGTGGTGTTCAAACGCGTCGATTTTTGGGCTGGGGGAGATCAGTATATCTATCATGGCAATGATGGCACATCCATGCCCTGGAATGACACCGCTCAATTAAATTATTTAAACCCCGCAGTGCGCGAAGCGGTGATACAAACCATTCTACAAGTCGCCAGAAAATTCCCCGTCATCCGATTTGACGCCGCCATGACGCTGGCAAAACGGCACTATCAACGCCTGTGGTATCCGGAGCCGGGCAGCGGCGGCGATATCCCCTCGCGCGCCGAGCATGGCCTCACCAAAGAACAATTCGATGCTGCCTTTCCTCACGAATTTTGGCGCGAAGTCGTCGACCGCGTGGCTCAGGAGGTGCCCGACACCCTGCTGCTTGCAGAAGCTTTCTGGCTGATGGAAGGTTACTTTGTGCGTACCCTGGGCATGCACCGGGTTTATAACAGCGCATTTATGAATATGATGCGTGACGAAAAAAACCAGGAGTACCGCCTGGTTGTCAAAAACACCCTAGAGTTCGATCCGGAGATCTTAAAACGCTATGTAAACTTTATGAACAACCCGGATGAGCGCACCGCAGTCGACCAGTTTGGCAAAGGCGACAAATATTTCGGGGTTTGCACCCTGTTAGCGACGATGCCTGGCTTGCCCATGATCGGACACGGTCAGGTGGAAGGTTATACCGAGAAATATGGCATGGAGTTTCGGCGCGCTTATTGGGATGAGCGCCCGGATGGTTACCTGGTGGAGCGCCATGAACGCGAAATCTTCCCGCTCTTGAGGCGACGCTATCTGTTCGCCGGAGTACAGAATTTCTTGCTTTATGATTTCTACACACAGGAAGGATTTGTGAATGAAGATGTCTTCGCCTATTCGAACCGCGTAGGCGCAGAGCGTGGTCTGGTGCTTTATAACAACAAATTCAATACCACTCTCGGTTGGATACGAGTCTCTGTCGCATTTTCGCAGAAATCTGGTCAAGGAGACGAACGTACTTTGCAGCAGAGCAGCTTGGCTAAGGGCCTGGAGCTGCGCGATGACCAAAATTATTTCACCATTTTCCGCGAACACAACAGCGGTCTGGAGTTTATTCGCAACAACCGGGAATTACACGATAAAGGCATGTACGCTGAGCTGGAAGCCTATCAATATCTTGTTTACCTGGATTTCCGGGAAGTCCAAGATGACGAATGGCATCAATATGCCCAATTGACTGCCTTCCTGAGCGGGCGCGGCGTGCCCAGTATTGACGAAGCCCTGAAAGAGATTTTCCTGCAGCCGATCCACCGGCCTTTTCGCGAGCTCGTCAATGCGGGTTCCTTCCATTGGCTGATTAACAACCGTCTGGATCCTGAAACGCCAGGTCGGGCGTCGTTCGACCAATTGGACGTGCAAAAGGCCTTGATGGAAGTGGAAGGCAAGACAACCTCCCTGTTCGAAGAAATCACGCGCGTTATTGGGGGCAGTACAAATCCCCACCTGCTGTCTGTAGAAATTCGAACGGACCTGACCGCGGCTTTAGGCCTGCCTGCCCTGGAGAGCCTGTATCCTCTGGAAGGCTCCCGCAATTTCCGGTCCGCTAATAAATTCCTTGAAAAAGGCCCGCGCAAGGGCGCCACCTTGCGCGATGGGGATCCGGCAACCTGGGGCACGCTCCTGGGGTATCTCTTCACTCGTAAGCTTGCTAAAACCCAATCCGAAGAAAACTACAGTGAAATGAGCCGGACCTGGATTGACGAATGGCTGCTGGCAAAAATCATCACCAGCGCGCTGCAAGATATGGCATTAGATGAAGTTCGAGCCAGGCGTTGTGTGACCCTGATCAAAATCCTTACCAGTCACCAGGGGTGGTACGATGTCCATATCCCTAAAAAAGAACGCCCGTTCCAGAGCCTGCAAGGCTGGCTGCGTGACGCTGAGTTGCAGCAGTTCATTGGGGTCAATCGTTTCCAGGGTGTGTTGTGGTTCAATCAGGAGCTTTTCGAAGAAATGCTGTGGTGGTTGTTCGCATCCGCCGTCATCGACATCAGCGCACAAAACCCTGGCGCTTCAGCATCTCAAGCCGATCGTGCGGCGGTCTCCCGCCAGATTGTCGCCTGCTACGACGTGCTGAAAAAGATAATCAAAGCGCAGAAGGCATCTGGATTTCAGGTAGAAAACCTGCTTGAAGCGGTAAAGTGAGGTTAAGCAGTTCATCGATCTCGCCAAACGTTACCCGGCGAAACCAAACTTTGCGCTCTTAAGGTTTTCCGCCCTGTGCAGGTGTCGTTCGAACACGCGGTCCGCCCGCAGGTTCGTGCGCTCGCTGAATACCCGGTTCAGGTCCGGCATGAAGAAAGAGCCCAAATCGATGCCAGTCGCCTGCCGTGCGAGCCAGACAGCCTGGGCGGCGTAGGCGACGTTATTCTTAGGCTCAATGCGATCGAAATCCTCAAAGAACCAGCCGCACGAAGTGAACATCCGCTGGCGTTCTCGCTGCAATTCAAGCATCAAATAGAGGCGATGGGGATTTTCACCAGTCAAGGTTGTACTTGCCATTTCGTTTAACAATTCGTCGAAAGAAATCTCCCCCAGGAGTACATGGATGTAACGGTTGCGAAGTTCCCATGGGTTTTTCACCCAACGCTGAGTGACATCGAAATAAAGACGGTCAAGCTCGGCTGCCAGGCGCTCGAAAACATAACGCATCTGCGCTTTCCAGGTTCCGTCGCCAGGCGTACACCCACACGAGCTTTTCCACCTGTCGATGCCATGGTGGCAACTCCAGGAAGTCGCCTCGCGAATCCCGGTTGTCCGCCGGGTTGGGTGCGTTTTCAACCACAAGGCCGGATATACGGGTTGGAAGCCTAAAGTAACGCTGGCGCCATCTACCAGGCGGGCCAAAAAGCGGTCGCGCAGGTACTGGTGATGGCCGTATAACTCGCCATCCGAGGCCACCAGGATCAACTGCGCCTCTCCGTGTTGCTTCTTTACCGGGTTGAAATAAGACTGTAAAACGTACTGGGCGAAGGTATCCGCGTTGACCGTTGCGCTGGCATCAAAACTCACCCGGGTGCTCAGGTCACGCTGGTAAAAAAATACTTTGATTTGGCGACCGCCGCTGAGAGGGATCAGATATGGCTCGCTGACGTCGATCTCCTCTTCGGCAGCCTGCCAGGGGGCCAGGATTGTGTATTCAATTCCATGGCCGGCCAAAACATCCAGCGTCTCCATGTCCACCGCAGTTTCAGGAAGCCACATCCCTTGCGGCGACCGCTTGAAGCGGTGCTTGAAATCGGCGATCCCCCAGGCGACCTGGGTAACTTTATCCGCATTTGAAGCAAGGGGTAAAATCGTATGGTTATACGCCTGCGCCATCGCGTTGCCGGCGCCAAAGCGGCGTACGTTGATTTGGTCCTGATCGACGATCTTTTTATAAGTAACCGGATCGTGGGAGGCCATCCATGAGAATAAGGTTGGCCCGACGTTGAAGCTGATCTTTTCGAAATTGCGCAGCTCTGCATTCGGACGGTAACATTCTGCGTGGATTCGTTCGTTCCAATTCGGAAATGGCGACGCCCCTACTTCTTTCGGAATACTGCCGGTCAACGGATCCTCACGAGGAGGTTGGTAGAAATGCGCATGGATGCAGAAGGATTGGTCCGCCAATGAAATGCTCCTGACAATTTCCTTAAGGATAAATTTTTACCACCGGTACATCTTCCATACGATCAACCATTACATGGTTCTTCAGGGAATTCTGTGAGAGAGTAACCACCCCAGAATTTCCTGGAAGGGCCCATTACATTCGTAAAGGGCTCGCTGTTTTATCGTGTAAAATAAAGCGTGTAAGCATTCCATCTCAATAATTAGGAGAACCCACCTCCTCTATTTTAAGAAGTTGCTTGCAGGCCCTCTTTATATAGCCAGAGTGACGAACACAAGGAAGTGTTGGGCGCTTGCGGCTTTGCCGCAATCTCCAGAGATTCATCAAAATAGGAATCCGGATTAATGTCAGATCTTAAAGTGCTGTTTCTGGCTGCAGAAGCTGATCCTATTGTTAAAATTGGTGGCCTGGGCGATGTGGCTGGATCGTTGCCACCAGCGTTACGTGCCCTCAATCCAGCCAAAATGTCTGGTGAGGAGTTTACAGGTATCGATATTCGCCTGGCAATCCCTTTGCACGGCGTCATTCAACGCCAGAATTATTCGCTGAGCAATGTTGCCAGGTTTGAGGTTCAATCCGCAAATGGTCCTATCCCCGCTGAAGCCTTCACGGTAGAGATCCAAGACCTCCCGGTCTACCTGATCTCCGGTCCCCCAATCCGTCCGAACGCCCCGGTATACACCACAGATGTGAGTGAAGATGGCATGAAATATACCTTCTTCTCTCTGGCAGCCGTAGAGCTGGCACGCGCATTGAAATGGACCCCCCACCTGGTTCACGCCAACGATTGGCATACAGCTCCAGCAATTTATGCCATCCACCTTAACCGGGAACGTGATCCCGTTTATTATAACACTGCCACCCTGCTCGGGTTGCACAATTTACCCTACCTGGGAGTCGGCGCCGAACCAGCTCTGGCGGCCTTCAACCTGCCCGCTGCCATTGATTCTGCCTTACCCACCTGGGCCCAGGGGATGCCGCTGCCATTAGGATTGCTCGCCGCCGACCACATCGTCACGGTGAGCGAGACCTATGCCAGGGAGATCCTGACGCCAGAATTTGGCTCTGGCCTGCATGACTTTCTCAAAACCAGGTCTGATTCCATTTCGGGGATACTCAATGGATTAGACGTCAACCGCTGGAACCCACTGGACGACACCCGCCTGATTGCTAACTATGACAGCGATCATCTTGAGGCGCGCTTCGCCAACAAAACTGCTTTGCAAAACGAATTTGACCTGGAACCCGACCTCGCCACCCCCCTGTTAGCGATGATCACCCGGCTGGATTACCAAAAAGGAGTAGATCTGCTGCCAGACGCGCTGCGCCAAATCCGCCTGCAGAACTGGCAGGCGATCATCCTCGGCACGGGGACGCCCAGCCTGGAAGATGCGCTGCGCAAGCTCGAGCTGGAGTTCCCTGACAGGGTGCGCGCCGTTATCCGCTTCGACATGAACCTGAGCCGTCGTGTGTATGCAGGCGCGGATACATTAATGATCCCCTCTCGTTATGAGCCTTGTGGACTGACGCAGATGATTGCGATGCGTTATGGCTGTGTGCCAGTCGCCCGTGCAACCGGCGGCTTGGTGGATACGATCCAGGATTTTACATCTTCCAAGGATGGAACTGGCTTCTTATTCCTGGAACCGAATTCTGCTGGGCTGGCAGGCGCCTTGACGCGTTGCCTGGAAGTTTTTCCAGATCGGGAAACCTGGAGAGGTCTCCAACAGCGGGGGATGGCACAGGATTTTTCCTGGGAACATTCTGCCCGCCAGTATCTTAGCCTCTACCTGTCTTTGGTGCGGGCACGACATCCAACTCAATAAAGAATGACTGAAATTGATTCCTTTTAGGAATAGAATTGAGGAGGGAATATATGAGAACACGTGCAGTTATTTTGGCTGGTGGAGAAGGATCTCGGCTCGGCATTTTAACAGCCAAGCGGACAAAACCAGCCGTACCGTTTGCCGGCAAATACCGCATAATCGATTTTACGTTGTCGAATTGCATCAACTCTGGCATCTTCGACGTGATGATCCTGGCCCAATACCGTCCCCATTCGCTCATCGAACATATCGGCGCCGGCGGTCCATGGGATCTCAACCGGGATTTTACCGGCGGGGTGCGCATCTATACACCCTATAAAGCGCGCGGCGCTTCCGACTGGTATTTGGGTACAGCGGATGCTGTGCAGCAGAATTTTCGCTTCATAAAGCAAACCAATCCCGACATGGTGATTATCCTGTCCGGGGACCACATTTACGAAATGAATTACGATACTTTGGTTACTTTTCACCGCGATCATGAAGCCGATCTCACCATGGCAACCATTCGAGTACCCATTTCAGAGGCTTCCCGCTTCGGTATTGTAGATGTGGACGATGATTATCGAGTGAAGTCCTTTATCGAAAAGCCCACTAATCCACCCTCCAACCTGGTAAACATGGGCGTCTACCTGTTCAACCTGGATTTGCTTAACCAGGCCCTTTGGGAAGATCACCAGCGCAGCAACTCATCGCATGATTTTGGCAAGGACATCTTGCCACGTATGATCATGGAAGGCAAACGGGTCTACTCTTACCCGTATTCAGGTTATTGGGTCGACGTAGGGACGGTCAATTCATATTGGCAAGCGCACATGGACCTGCTGGAGGAGCCTTCCTCGATAGACCTGAATGATCGATCCTGGGTGATTCACACCCGCACGGAAGAAAGGCCGCCTGTGCGCATCATCAGTGGGGCAAAGGTGTTAGATAGCATGATAACGGACGGATGCGTCATTGCTTCCCGCGCAACAGTGGAGCGCAGCATCCTCTCCCCAGGGGTCCGGGTTCATCCAGGTGCAGTCGTGCGTGAGTCGGTCGTTCTGACCGATGCGGAGATCGAAGAAGGCGCAGTCGTCGAACACACCATCGTAGATAAACACGCCCAAATCGGCAAAAATGCTCATGTGGGATCGATGGAAAGGGGACTGGAGCCGCCCATCACGATGCTTGGCAAGAATTGCGTGCTGCCGCCTGGGATAACGATTGAGCCAGGCGCGATCATTGGCACAGATGTGATACCCAGCGATTTCTCTTCTCTTATTGTGCGGGGAGACGAATACATCCAAACGAAGAGGTTAGCATATGAAGTTTGAACGCGCTTCTGGGGTCATTCTTCACCCAACAAGCCTGCCTGGCCCTTATGGCATTGGCGATATTGGCGCTGAAGGTTATCGTTGGATCGATTTCCTGGTCGATTCCGGATGTTCCCTCTGGCAGGTCCTGCCGCTTGGGCCTACCGGCTATGGCGACTCCCCCTATCAATGTTTCTCAGCTTTCGCCGGAAACCCGTATTTAATCAGCCCAGATCTGTTGCTGGAAAACGACTTGCTTCACTCAAATGACCTGGTCGAAGAGACGCATCTCCCGGCAGACCACGTCGATTTCGGGGCTGTGATTCCCTGGAAGCTGGGCGTATTGGATCGAGCTTTTCAGCGCTTTCAAAATTCCGCCCCGGCCAGCCTTCGTGCTAACCTTGCCAGTTTTCAGAATGATCAAGCAAATTGGCTGGATGATTTCGCTTTATTCATGGCTTTGAAAGAGGCGCACGGCGGCGCACCCTGGCCTACCTGGGAGGCCCCATTGCGGGATCGTGAACCCCAAGCGTTAGAAGAGGCCCGCCGGACTTATGCCGTCGACATACAGCGCCAGATCTTTCGCCAGTTCATTTTCTTCAAACAGTGGGCGGATTTGCGCAACGATGCAAACGCCAAAGGCGTGAAAATCATCGGCGATGTGCCGATTTTCGTCGCACACGACAGCGCGGATGTCTGGTCCAATCCGGAGCTTTTTTTCCTCGACAAAAAGGGTAACCCCACCGTCGTCGCTGGTGTGCCGCCAGATTATTTCTCCCCAACCGGGCAATTATGGGGCAACCCTTTATATCGCTGGAAGGCTCACGCCGCCAATGGCTATCGTTGGTGGCTGGAGCGGATAAAAGCAGTCCTGGGTTTAGTGGATATCATCCGCCTGGATCATTTCCGTGGTTTTGGCGGTTATTGGGAGGTGCCGGCTGACCAGCCCACCGCTGAAAAAGGGCGCTGGGTGGCAGGGCCGGGCGCTGATTTCCTTACAAAGTTGAAAGAAGGTTTAGGTGAGCTGCCGCTGATCGCGGAAGACCTCGGCGAGATCACACCAGACGTTGTTCAAATGCGCGAACAATTCCAGCTCCCTGGGATGAAGATTTTTCAATTCGCTTTCAGCACCGACCCGGATGACAAGTTCTTACCCCACAATTACCCGCATAACTGCGTTACGTATACAGGGACGCATGACAATGATACAACCCTGGGCTGGTACCAGTCGGTTCCCGAGGAAGAACGCGATTTTTGCCGGCGTTATTTGGGCCGCGGGGATGAAGATATCGTTTGGAGCATGATCCGGGGCATCTGGTCTTCGGTGGCTATGTTCGCCATCACGCCAATGCAGGATCTTCTAAGCCTGGGAACTGAAGCGCGCATGAATTTCCCCGGACACCCGAGTGGAAATTGGTCCTGGCGCATGCCGGAGGATGCTTTGAGCCAGAACCTGCAAGACCGCTTGAAGGAGTTCAACTACCTGTATAGCCGCGGTCCAAAAACCGAAAAACCTGAGGCGGCTGTGGAGAAAAAAGCCATCGTCTACGCTGAAATGCCGGAGTGAACCGGACCCGCCTCTACCCGGATGTGAGATTTTGGGGAAATGCTCTCACTTTGAAACCGTGATCACGACACTCCCGGATCCAGCTCCCGTCCACGCAGCGCCGCCTTCCTGGGCGCGCACTTCGCCTTCGGCAGTGATTGTAACCGTCGTTTTACCTTCTGCTTTTGCCTGCAGGATGAACGTGGCTTGATTTGTTTGACCTTCCGCTGAGACAAGGTCGAGAATATCGCTGGAATTTTCAAAGGTGCCCACCTGATTGTCCGAAGTGACCTTGACTAACGGAGGCGCATCCTGCACACCTTCATCCCGAATATCCAGGGAAAAGTCTGTCGCGCTGATATCGATTGGTTGGCCGACGATGGTGACCGTTTCTCCAACCTGTAACGACGTCTTACTGACTAAGATCTCAACCCGCGGGTCGACAGTATTCTCCGGGAGGGCGGTTGGGCTGCCTTCACCCGGAGCGCTGGAGGCTTGGGCGTTCGCCGGTGAAGCCTTTGACTGGACCGCCGGCGCAAAAACATGATACCCTGGCTCAGGCTGTGAACCGGAAGGCAGCTCGGGCGAAGGGGCGACCGGCAGGAGTGGACTGGCCTGGGTAATAATCGCCGATGTCGCATCGGGTACGCTGGTCGTATTGCTGTTCAAGTTGCAGGCGACTGTCCCGAACATCAAAGATGCAACCGCCAAGATTGGGAAGACTATTTTCCTTTTCAAATTTTATCCTCCTGTTTTGATAAATCTCTTTAATAATAATGCGTGGGGCGCCACAAGCGCCCGACACTGGTCGTATCGAATTTTATCGGAATTATTTGTTTTCCAATTATTGTCTGGGCATCGGGGGATCAGACTTGCCAGGCGCTTGTCCCAGGTTTTTTCCATCGTACAAAATTCCGTGCCATATTATAGCCCAGCGATTCTAAAATTGTAAAAAGTGCAGCCTAACGGTTGGATTCTATAGCGCGCGAAAACAAATTTTCGAAAATTGAAGCTGCAGAATACATGAAAACCCGGCAAAGCGCCAGGGTACATAGCTGCGCCATGCCGGGTCAGGAAGCACTTGCTTACCAGGCCAGTATTGTCAGGGTGTTCAAGTCTGTAACAGCTTATCCACTGCCGCGGTCAATTGCGCCAAAGAATTGGCATGCAAAATGACATCACAATTCGGTGCGTATTTGAGCATATCACTATCGCCGCTCCCCCATAAAGCTGGCGCTTCTGGCGTCAGCCAGATCGTTTTACGACTGCGACGAGCGATCATTTTAAATAAATCCAGGCGGGGGTCATTGTAATTATTGCGCCCATCGCCGACAACGATAAAAGTTGTCCGGCTGTCCATCGTATCCATATAGCCTTCGTGAAAATCATCCAGGCTGTTCCCCAGGTCGGTATTGTAATAACCGGCTGGCATGCTCAACAATATCTCAGCCACTGCTTCACTGGCTTCTTTCCCTTCAAAATCCGGCGAGATATAGCGCAGGCGATCAATAAAAGCAAAGGAATAGGTTTTGCTGATCTGATCCTGCATGGCAAAAATCAGGCTCATCATTAATTCCGAACAATAGCGCATCGAAGTGCTGACATCGCAAATCACAACCAGCTTGGGTTTAAGGCTGCGCTCGCGGTGCTTGATTTCGATCGGTACACTGCCATGTTTCAAATTTGCTCGGATCGTCGCTTTCGCATCCAACTGCCCGCTCTTGGCGCGTTTCTGGCGCAAGGCGACCCGTGTGCGCAGCATGGCTGCCAGCCGCTGCACCTCTTTGCGCAACTTTTCCATGTCCCGGTCCGAAAGCGAGCTGAAAGGACGATCCAGAAGGCTGTCAATCCCCTCGTCCGGCGGCTTATTGCTCATATTCTCGGCAATGCGCTGGCCAGCAAACTGGCGAAGCTGGTCCTCAAGTCCCTGCTGGTTTGAAAGCAGGAGCTGGCGCATTTGCTCGACGCGCTCTTTATCCATGCCCATTTGCGCCATCAGCTCGGCCAGCTCTTTCAAAGCGTCCTGGACTTCTTTAAATCGCAGCGCTTTTTTCATTCGCTGGACCATCCACTCCCGGTAACGGAGATCGTCAATCTGGTTTAAGCCGACAATTCGGGCCAGGCGGTCCAGCTCTTGCTGGTTGAGCTGCTCTCCCTTGACCAATTTCTCTAACATCTGGCGCAACTGGTCGTTAAATTGTCGTAAGGCCTGGGCCAGCATATTGGCCTCATCCGGACTGAGATCATCCGACAAATTCATCATCGGCGGGGTATCGTCTTCGCCGAAGAAAAGAGGGAACAGCTCCTCGAAAACCGGGATATTGTCGGCATCTTTCACCAGCGTAGTGAGCAAACCCAAACGGAAAATATTGCGATTCTTAATACCGACGTTATCGATCGCATAAAAAGCATCCGCGCTTTCTGCCAGGCTGATGCGCACTCCCGCGGCTCGCAAAGCGGAGATGAATTTGACGATGCGCTCATCCATATACCTGCTCCATAACCCGGACCTACCGGAACCAACCTGTATGGTGAGACGAATACTCTATTTCTGGTCTGCCTAATTTCGCCAGCGCGAAATGCGCGGGTCATTAAATGGATCGTCGCCTGAATCGCGCCCCGATCCTGTTGATGGACGTTGAAGCCAGCGCTGAGCGCGCTGCAAATCGCTTTCGTGCTTCAACAAAACGCTCAGGGTTGTTTCTAAGGTCTCTTTATCCAGGTTCTTGGCGTTTAAAGTTACTAATGCCTTGGCCCAATCTAAAGTCTCGCTAATGCTGGGAGATTTTCTTAAATCCATCGAACGTAAGCTTTGCACAAGCTCTACCGCCTGGCGCGCCATCTTGGGTGACAAATCGGGCACTTTCAAGCGCACAACTGCCATTTCTTGCTCGATGGAGGGGTAATCGATGAACAGGTAGAGGCAGCGACGTTTCAGCGCTTCGCTCAATTCACGGGTGTTATTGCTGGTTAAGACCACCAGCGGCCTGTGGACGGCCGCGAGTGTACCCAATTCGGGTACGCTCACCTGGAAATCGCTAAGTACCTCTAACAGAAAAGCTTCGAACTCCGCGTCTGCCCGGTCAATCTCATCGATCAATAGCACAGTAGGGTTCTCGCTGAGGATCGCCTTGAGCAAAGGACGTTGAAGTAAGAAACGCATTGAGAAGAAAACATCCTCTTCGTTCGCCAGCCTGTCAGCCGCTTCGGTCAGACTGACCGTATCCGACAGCGTCTGCTGCAGCTTATCGCGCAGCAACTGCGTGTATAACAACTGCTTGGCGTATTCCCACTCATATAAGGCCTTCGTCTCATCTAAACCCTCATAGCACTGCAGGCGGATCAATTCCCTTCCCGTAGCGCAGGCAATGGCCTTGGCCAATTCGGTTTTTCCAACTCCGGCTGGTCCCTCGGTCAGTAGCGGTTTTCCCAATTCCTGGGACAAATACATGATGGTCGCGATCTCATCGTTGGCGATGTATTGTTCGTTCCCTAAGGCAATTTTCAGCTCCTCAGGGGAACTAAAGGAACGAATGTGGGTCATTCGGTTTTTTCTTCCTTTTCTGGGACATTTCTCACCCAATCGGGGGCTGCGCGGTGCAATTCATCCGGTGAGATTCGATTGATGCGCCGGCAATGCGGGCAAGGGGCATCGAAATGGCTTAAATTCTCCGCATCGATCGTATCTAATGCGAAGTGAACCGTCTCTTTACTGAGGGCAAAAGGCCGGTGACAGTGATAGCAACGAATTTGCATCTTGGACCTCCCGAGTTCTAAACAAAGGCCGGGCAGCCAAACTCTGGCTAGTCCAGCGCTAAATCAAGAAATATCACCCCGAGTCTGTATTTGCCCGTTCTAAAATTGAGGGGTATAGAATCAGCAGAATTAAGCTCTCGCAACCGTGAAAACGAAGAAGTGGATAAGCCTAGGGCTGATCTTTTTTAAACCCCCCATCCTGATCATTATTATACATCGTAATTAAGACAAGTGCAGGTTATAATTCGAGTATGACCCGCTTTTTCACAGGAACAGGAGATGATGGCTTTACCGGCATCTTAGGAGAAGGACGAGTCCCAAAATACCACCCTCGCCCAGAGGCTGTCGGTACGATCGATGAAGCTACTGCTGCCCTGGGGGTCGCCCGGGCAACGTGTAAAGCAGATCAAATCGCCTCGATTTTGGTTACCATTCAACGCGATCTTTACAACGTAATGGCGGAAATCTCCGCTACCCCCGAGATGGCAATCGGCTTCCGTGTAATCGGCGAAAAACATGTTGCCTGGCTCGAGTCTCAGGCCGACAAGCTCAGCGGAATCGTTCAAATACCCAGCGATTTCATTTTACCTGGCGATTCACCTGGCGGGGCAGCGTTAGACATGGCCCGTACAATTGTCCGCCGGGCAGAACGCCTTGTAGCCCAACTCGTACACAGTGGAGAGATCGAGAATTTGGACCTGCTGCGCTACTTGAACAGGCTTTCTTCATTATGCTTTGTGCTCGAGCTTTTGGAAAACCAGGCTTTTGGAAAGCCCAACCCCACTTTAGCAAAGGCATAAGCAGCTTTGTGACCGGTACTTTCATCAACATCGCTACAATACTGGTCGGCAGTTCCTTAGGCATGCTTTTCGGCGCACGCTTACCGGAACGCATTCGCCAAACCGTGGTCGCGGGAATAGGCCTCTTCACCGCTGTCTATGGGCTGCAAATGACCCAGAGCATGAAACAACCCCTGGTTGTCCTGGGAGCATTGTTGGTGGGAGGTATCCTGGGGGAAGTTTGGCAGATTGAAGACGGGTTGCGCAGGCTGGGCGCATGGCTGGAAAAGCGTTTTACCAACGGAAGCGAAACAAAATCCACCACAGCCAACCTCCAGGATATTGACGGTAAATCTGCCCCCACAAATGGTGATACCGCATCAGAAATTCCCCCTCAGAACGGGCTGATTGGCAGCCGGTTTATCCAAGGTTTTTTGACAGCTTCCCTGGTGTTTTCGATTGGACCCATGGCGATCTTGGGCTCGATCCAGGATGGGTTGAACGGTGATTCCAGCCTGTTGGCGATCAAAGCCGTATTGGACGGGTTCACTTCGCTGGCCTTCGCTTCTTCGTTGGGCATTGGCGTGCTTTTCTCCAGCCTGGTCATCCTGGTGTATCAGGGCAGCCTGACTCTGCTTGCAGCTCAGGCTCATGCTTTGATTACAACCGCGATGATGAATGAGATGACCGCCACTGGCGGAATTCTGCTCTTAGGGATCGCCTTGAGCAGCCTGTTGGAGATCAAGCGCATTCGCGTTGGCAACTTCCTGCCCGCTCTGGTCATCGCGCCATTAATCGTAGCAATCCTGAGCGCCTTTGGGATCGGGGGATAAGAAAAAAAGAGCGCCGCTTCGGCGCCCTTGCTTTTGCTAATTATAGGATGGATGAGTGATTACCCACCATCTGCTGCCAGGGCGTCGTTAATCGCTTTCTGGATGTCATCATAAGCTGGGACAAAGCCGGGGGAAACCTGAGTCCCGTTAACAAAAACCGAAGGCGTTCCAGTTACGCCGATGGATCTGCCCTCCGCCAGGTCGGCATTGATCTGGTCGCTGTGGCTGTTGTTATTAAAGCAAGAATTGAACTTGCTCATATCCAGACCGATTTGTTCCGCAAAAGCGACCAGGCGTTTGTCACTGTAATTGTTCTCATTTTCACCGGTCCAGTTGGTGAAAACCATATCGTGGTAATCCCAAAAACGGTTCTGGTCGGCAGCGCACATGCTCGCGTTAGCCGCCTGGTGAGATTCTTGCGTGGCTACCGAATTATCGATGAAGGGGAACTGCTTGAAAGTGTAATACACGTTCCCGGTGGCGATATCATTCGCGACCAGGCTTGGTTCAATTTGCTCGGAAAAGTCCTTGCAGCGTGGGCATTGGAAATCCTCATAAACATCCACTTTTACCGGCGCGTTCGGATCTCCCATGTGAACGCCATCCACCTGGGGCAGCGCCCGGGGAGTTATCGGGATTATGTTTCCGACGGGCGCCGCCGCTCTTAGAAGGCTTGGCACGATTAACAGGGCGGCAAACACGACTGCCACCAGGCCAATGCCCAAGATCGTGACGGTTCGCTGTTGGCGCTGTTTCTTCTGGCGCTGCTCGCGGATAACCTGGCGCTTGCTTGGCGTTGAAGTCTTTTTGCTCATAAACTCTCCTCTGGGCCTTACGTAGAGTATTGCCTGGTCCAGCCGGCGCTTAACCAACGATCAGAACAGGCCATAATATGGCCAAGATTTTGCCATGATAGAGGGAGTTTGTCCAGAGGTTTGCTCGAATTTCAGCAGTAGGGTGAAAAACTCACATCTTTCATTAAGCTTGAACGCTCAAGTTCCGCTGCGTTTCCAGCCAGCCTAATAATTCTTTGAAAACTTCCCCCTGCTCCGGTTCATTATGGATCTCGTGATATAAACCGTTCCAAATTTTCAGGGTGTGCGGGGCCAGCACGCGGCTGGCAAATTCCTGGCTGCCCTTGCAATAAGCAATCTGATCCGCGGCGCCATGCATAATCAAGAGCGGGAGGTTGAATTCGGCGGCGTGCGCAAAAACCCAGTCGATAGCCTTCAAGGAATGGCGAGCGAACCCGAGGGAGGCCATCTCATGAACGAATGGATCACTTTTATACCGGCGCACCACTTCCGGATCGCGCGAGAGTAAATCTACGTCCAAGCCGCTGGGCAGACAGAGAGCCGGGAAAACGGAACCCATTATTTTGGCAAAAGCAATCTTCAAGGGTTGTTCTTCCAAGGCTGTGCGCAGCCCCGGCCCAGTAGCGATCACCCCCGACAACTGTGGTTTTCTGCGCAAGGCATAATTAAGCACGAGCATTCCTCCCAGGCTGTGCCCGTAAAGAAAAAGCGGAAGCTGGGGGTGGCGCTTTCGTGCTTCTTCTAAAATTCCGTCGATATCTTGCATGTAGGCTTCGAAGGAAGGGGTATGCCCACGGATCCCGGGAGATTTACCATGGCCGCGTAAATCAAAGGCGATTAGCGTATACCCATTGCGATTAAGAAAATCTGCCAGGTGGGTGTACCGGCCGCTGTGCTCCCCTAACCCGTGAACCAGGCACACGACTCCGGCTGGATGAGATTCTGGCGACCACTCCTGGGCATACAATCGTATCCCATCCCTGGTTTGCAGATCAAATTCTTGCCATCCCACGATCCAGGTTCTCCAAAAATGTTTACCGCAATCTCTTAAAGGTCTTTGAGCTTCTCAGGGAATGGGTCTCGCTACGGCGATTCCGAAAGAGTCACACTTAATCCGCTAACGATTTGGGATTAAACTGGTAAACCGGATATTCCTCTCCAGTGCGGTAGAAACCTGCTTTTTGATAAAGCGAAAGCGAAACCCGGTTATCATGTTGGGTATTGACCGAAACGCTCTTAGCGCCTCGTTTCTTGAACTGCAAAAGTGTGTCGCAAACCAGGGCATAACCGATGCCACGCCCTTGAAAATCCGGTTGAACGGCCAGGCGAGCCAAATGCCCCCCAATTGGGGTCGCGGTGCTGATTTGATAGCCGATCAACGCTCCATCCACCTCGACCACACTGGCTACAGCCGCCTGCCGGAAGGCAAGCTCCAGACCCTCCTGCGAATTTTTCCACACCTTGCCGAAAGCAGAAATGTCGACCTGTTCCACAGCCGCCAGATCGTCGAAATTCATCGGCCTGATGGTCAAATTGGAATAATCTGCCTCCGGAAGGGACCGGTTGGCTTCCCAAATCAACATGATGACGCGGTGGGTTTTCTCAAAGTGGCTGTCTTTCAACAGGGCCTCAAACCAGCTATGCATCGGGATTGCTGCGGCGCGAACATCCAAAGGAAGTTCAGCCAGCATCTCGCGAGCCTCGGGCCATAAGGCCTGCCAGGCCCTTTCCACAGATACCAGAGAAGATACAGCAAAAAGCCGGATCCAACCCACATCTGGGGGATCCGGCGGGCAGGCTAAAGCTGCGACGATATTTCCATCTTGTTCTGCAAGCAAATAAGGTTGGCTGCCTATCCAATCCAGGGGAGGCCGCCAATCCAGGTGACGGTGCACGTATATTTCAAAATGTACTAAATTTGCCAGATTCTGGCGGTCATTTGGAGTCGCTTGTCGTACAGAAAGTTTAAATCGGGTAAACATGCTCTTTTTATAGCACTATCCGGAGTGAAAGACAAGGACAACCCAGGCGAGAGGACAGCTCAACCACACCCAGGTCTCACTTATCCAACATCCGGAAGGGGATATGCAGCAAACGCTTGAGGAGACGTTGCTTCGGCGTCGGTTTTTGAATCTGTTCCAGGCCGGACTGCATGCTCGCCAGCGCTTGTAGCTGGCGTCCGGTGCGTAACTGCAGCGCAGACAAAGATTGCATCACATTCGCGTAATAATCATCCTCACCTGACTGCTTGAGCAAATCGGCGGACTGCTGGTAGGCATCCAGAGCCTCGTCCAGGCGGTTAAGCGCTTCCAGGGCAGCTCCCCGGTTGCCGACCGACATACCCTGCCTGCGGATATCGCCGGCTTCAGCGAAGATCTCTTCCGTCCCTTCCAAAGCTTTCAAAGCTTCTGAGGCTTCTCCTGCCTGCAAAAGGGCAACGCTGCCGTTATTGGCCGCCTCGGCGGCGTTTAGCGGATCCCCCGCCGAATGAAAGCCCTGGGCAGCAGCCATGAAGGCGTGCCCGGCAGCAACATAATCGCCTTTTCGATAAGCTGACTGGCCTTCTTTCACGAGTTGATCCGGTTTCAACACTTCATTCATCGTTTTCTCTCGCAATTAACACGGGCACAGACGCCAGCGCCATTTAGAGGGTGATCTCCAACAGGCCTTCGGCCACAGCGCGAAGCTTCTCGACCGACATCTCGCTCAATCGTTGAGCCAGCTCCAGATAGGGCCGGTTGATTGGTTTACTGACAAACCTTTGCAGCTCAGGGCTCAGCGTCAAGAAATCCTGAACCGCCTTCTGTTGGACGGACCAAACCCCTACCGGACCGTGACGGTCCTGGAAATCTTTAACCGAGTGGCCTAAAACCTCACTGATCACTTCCAGCTCAGGCACAGGGATGGCGGTCTCTCCTAATTCATAAGCTTCGATCCGGCTGATTTCCAGACCGGTCCTCTGGTTGAGGATCTCAAGGGAATAGCCGGTTTCAAGCCGCGCCTGGCGAAGTCTGGCCCCAATCACTCGTTGGCGCAATTTCAATATCTGAGCATAGTTTAGCTTTTTCTTGCTGTTATTTTCTCTGGTGAACGCGCTATCATTCCAAAAATGATCCAGCGGCACTTCGAGAGCGTATGCCAACACTTCCAGTTCGGGTAGGGAAGGTGATTTTTCTCCCGCTTCATAGGATTCCATTTCGGCCTCCGATATCCCGATGAGTGCTGCGCATTCTGCCAGGCTCTTACCAGATGCCAGCCGGACTTCACGGATGAGAGCTCCCAGGGTTCTCGCTCGAACCTCCAATGAATTTGAATCAAGCATGGATATTCCTCTCAATAAAATGCAGGTTGAGCAGTCACGACCAATAGCCCAACATCACCTTCAATTGTACCTATTGATTCGCTAGCAAGAATAAAAAACGGATAAAACCTATTTTGATCAATCTCTGGAGATTGCGGCAAAGCCGCAACTCTCCATCATAATGCGTGGTGCGCCGACCACTGGCCTGCGGCCAGGGGCAAAGCGCCCGACACTTCTCATACTGGAGGCATGGTATACCCGAGACCTGAACGAGTGACAATGTGTTGGGGATTCTTCGGATCTGTTTCTAGTTTCTGGCGTAAACGCGAGATACTTACCCAGAGAATTTCTTTGTCTTCGCGATACTCATTTCCCCAAACATCCGTGAGCAGTTGTTCCGAAGTCAAAACGCTCCCCATATTATGAGCGAACTGTAATAGCAAGCGATATTCCGTCGCGGACAAAAACACCATCTTTTCACCTTTGAAAACCTCTGCCCGGGCGAAATCAATCCGCAAATTGCCATGGGTGAAGATGGATTGTTGAAATGAACCACCGGATGTCTGTGCTCGCCGCAATACAGCACGTGCTCGGGCGAGCAATTCAGTCGCCGAAAATGGCTTGACGATATAATCATCTGCACCCAGATCCAGCCCGCGCACCCGGTCGTGCTCGTTTCCGCGGGCAGTCACGACGATGATTGGCACATTCGAAAACTCACGAATGCGCTCGCAGGCGCGAAAGCCATCCAGAACGGGCATCATGATGTCCAAAAAAACCAGGTCCGGGTGGTTTTCGGCCACAATATCCACCGCTTCCTGCCCATTGGTGGCTTCTAAAACCTTGTAACCTTCAGTGACCAGGTTGGCCTGCATCAGCCTCAAATAACGAGGTTCATCGTCAACGATCAAAATGGTGGTAGTCATCCGTGCGCCTCCCTAATAGATGGATTTGATTCGACTTGAATCTTTTCATAAGGTAAATAAATATAAAAAGATGTGCCCTCTCCAACGATCGATTCAGCGGTTATCTCTCCATTGTGCGCCTGTATGATTTGACGGCAAATATACAAACCCAACCCCGTGCCACGAACGGAAGTATTATTGCCTGGCACACGGTAAAACCGCTGAAAGATATGTGGCAGGTGTTCAGGTGATATTCCAGAGCCATTATCTTTCACAGTGATCCGGCACTTATCATCGATAACATCCAGTGTAATCTTGACTTGAGAGCCCGGTGCGTATTTGGCAGCGTTGCCTAACAGGTTTTCAAACACCTGAGCAATCCGAGTAGGGTCGCCTCGAATCTGAAGGCCTGGGGCATTCAGCTCCAGGCTGATATCCATCTTCTCATTGCGAGCCTGGGCGCGAATGGATAAATCGCGAATCAGAGCTTCCAGGCGGATAGGCTGGAAGTCAATGCGCAACGTCCCGGATTGCAAACGAGAGGAATCTAATAAATTATCGATCAATTCCCGCAGCCGGTCTGCTTCTTCATCGATAATCGTGAGAAATTCTATGCGAGTGCTGTCATCCCAGGTGGTATCGTCCCTCATCAGCGTTGTCGCATAGCCTTTGATGAACCCCAACGGGGTAAGCAGCTCGTGGGATATCGTGGCGATAAAATCGTCCTGAAGGCTATCCAGGCGCCGTTTTGCTTCCAGGTTGGCAACTTTATCCACCAATTGTTGGTGGCCTAACAGTTGGGCCACGTGCACAGCGATAAATTCGGCCAGGTGGATCTGGTCAGGCGTATACGGGGGACCGCCAAAACGCACGAAGACCAAGGCCCCCATCACATGTTCGCCCAACGTCAGCGGGAGTGCCAGAAAGTAACGCAGGCCTGTTCGGTCGTCATCTGCCTCAGGCAGCTCTTCAACTCGAAAAACGGTATCCCCACTTTGAAAGGCATCGTTAGCGGTAAACTCGCCCCAGGCCAACTCCGCCTCCCTGAACCGCCCACGTCCAATCGCACGCGCATAAGCAGGTTCTAAAGTGGCGCCGTCGTTTTGAACATAAAGAACAATATTGTCAAAGATAAAAACTGGCCTGGAAAAACGGATGATTTCGTCGAGTGCGATTTCCGTGTCGACTGTTTTTCCAATCGCCCGGCTGATCGCATAAACTGCCTCCAATTCCTGAGGCTGTAGCGTTCCCGGATTCGCGTTTTCCTCAATCATCATCCTTCACCCATGTTTTCTCCAAAATTCTCAAGCTCGGATAGGTTTCCTATCGCTGAAGCAGATTGTTCGCACGCCAATGAGAACTCAAAACGAGACCCTTTCCCCTCCACGGATTGTACTTTAATATGAGAGCCATGCGCCTCGATAATCCTGCGTACCATTGCCAGGCCAAGTCCCGTGCCGCCATATTTGCGCGTGGATGAACCGTCCAACTGGTGGAAAGGCTCAAAAATCTCGGCGATCCGCTCGGCGGGAATACCGATGCCGGTATCACTGACTGAGATCTCTACTCGGGTTTTGTCCAGGAATGCGTTTACCTCCACACGACCATTGCTCGGGGTAAATTTTAAAGCATTATCCACAAGTTGCGTTAAAACCCAGCCGATTTTTTCCCGATCTGCCCTTACAGGAGGCAAGTTTTGTGCCAAATCGATCCCCAAAGAGATATTTTTCATGCGAGCTTTTTGTTTGGCGGTATTCAGGACGACGGAAATAAATTCTTCAAGTTGAAAAGCTTCCAATTTTAAGCTTAATTCGCCGCGCGCTACCAATGAAAACTGGATCAAATCCTCAATCAAGCGCTCAAGGCGCCCTTCGGCTTGATGAAGAACTTTAATAGCATCAACTTGCTGCTTGTTAAGTTCTCCCAGGCCCCCATCCAAAAGTATTTCCAGGTAGCCTTTAATGTGAGTTCAGGGGGGTGCGCAGTTCATGGGAAATATTTGCGATGAAATTTGATTTTAGCTGGTTAAGTTCGGTGAGCCGGTCCAAAGCCCGCTGCAGGTCGAGAGTCCGTTCCAGCACTCTTTTCTCTAACTGGCGGTTATTTTCTCTCAAAGCGTTCTGCAACTGCAATATCTGCGAAGTGATGATCTCATCTAAAACCCCCCGGCTAACCAATCCCAATTCGAGCAGGGCCTGCCCTAAAAGAATTGCAGTTCCTTCAGATGAGCGCTTCTTTTGATACGAAAGGGCATGTTGCAGGTCTACTGGCTTGATAATTCCTTTCTCGATCATCAAGTCGCCTACCCGAGGTACGAGCACTTCCGGGGCGAGTGGCACCCCTACCGGAAGTTCGGGTAAACTGGCAACATCCCGCTCAGCGATTGCCGCAGCCATGGCAAGATCCACGCCACAGTGAACGCAGTTACGGTTTTGTGGATCCACCAGTTCACCACAATTAGGACAATGTATTTCAACGGGCATGATTCCACCAAGGTTTAATAATCATATCATATCCTTTATCGCCATAACAAGCAAATCACCATCCAGGTCTAGACATTTACGCAGGAAGCTTTATCCTTAACAACGGATCCGACACCTCAATACATTAAAGAAAAGTTAAATGGATGGCAAAATTTTTAAAGGTCTCAATCTTCTTTGTAAAGTGTTTGTAAGGTACATTGAAAGAGTTTTAGTGCATAATTGAGGACATCTAGCAGGGGATTACCAGGCGGAAGAACGATTAATAAACAGAATACAACGCAACCCCAACAATGCTGATGACTTCCATCTGGGGAGGACACCGTGCTAACGAGAGTATTAGTCGTCGATGACGACGTAGAAATGACCGATTTGATCAAATTAATATTGGAGCCTACCATCTACGAGGTGACTTCTTCTAATTCGGGTTTGGAAGGCCTGGAATTAGCGCATAAGCTGCGCCCGGATGTAGTCATCATTGACCTGATCATGCCCGGGATGGATGGTTGGCAGGTATGCAAAGAGATTCGCAAGTTCAGCCAGGTTCCGATCCTGGTGCTCTCTGCGATCAGCAACCCGAGCCTGGTTGCGCGCGCCTTGGATGAAGGCGCGGATGATTATTTGCTGAAACCGATGCCAAGTGGGGTACTCATTGCGCATCTTAAGAATTTGACGCGCCGGGCGCGGGCCGAACGAGAAGCCAACCACGCGAATGTAAATATCTCCCTTTGATCCTGGCGGCACTTGGATTAGAATAGAATTTTGACCTGACCGAAAATCTGTTGAGCAGGGTATTTCGGCGCGAAGGTTTTATTTCTCCCCACACTCAACCGATTATCGGAGAGAGGTTACTCTTCCCAGGAGGCAAGTCGTGCAAACCTGTTCAAAGTGCCATATCCAATCCCCAGACTCGGCTGCGGTCTGTGTGAACTGCCAGGCGGATTTGCGCGAGTGGTCTACCACAGCCATAGCGCTGAATCGATTCAAAGAAAACCCACGCGTCAAGTATGTGCGCGTCGTTGTCTCAAATGATTGCTGCCCTGCCTGCCAGGAATTAGAAGGGGCATATAAGATGGATGAAGCCCCCAGTTTACCTGCCGAAGGGTGCTCCCACCCTTTAGGCTGTCGCTGTTTTTACCAGCCATTCCTAACAGAGATTTACCCGTAATCTATCCAGAAAACATAGGGGCTCAACCTGTCTGGCAATGTGATTTTATCCCCCCATATGTGACCCTGATTCTAAATACTGACGTGCGAATTCCAAAGCGGCCGCACGATCTTGGAGCATGCCCGTAGCCTGAGCTTCGCGGATGGCCTCTAGCAGCTCGCCGACTAACGGCCCGGGTTTAAGGTTAAGGCCTGGATTAATTCGTGACCGTTAAATCAACCCAGGGGGTTTAACGCTCAATTCTGGGGATTCCCACCAGGCTGCGAATAAGCTCCTGACCAAATTCAAATAGTTGATCCACAATTCCTGGGGTAAATCCGGACCATAAGTCGCCAGAGTATCCGCCAGGGAGAGCAGGCAAATATCTACACCGGCGTCTTTCGTGTCACGAAAAAAACGGTAGATCGCTCGCCGGGTGGGATCTTGACCGGTCTGGGCAAGCAGGAGCGGGCGCATGTGGTGGCGGACGATGGTTTTCAATCTTTCGACCTCTTCGCTGCTTAACCGTAACTGTCGCGCCCGTTTTCCGGCAAATTCAGCACCGATAGCATCGTGTTCAAAGAAGCGAATCCGTCCAGTTTCGTCAACCTGGCGCGTGACGGGTTTCCCCGCGTCGTGATATAACGCTGCCAGGAATAACAACATCCGGCGTGAACGGTCGGGTGTAAACCTGACAGAAAGGTGTTCGTGGATTTGGCGGCGGTAGCGACCCAATTGAAGTGAGGCCTGTCCCAGGGTGACATTTTCTGCCATCCTGCGCTTGAAAGGCATGTCGAGGACTGCCAGTAAATCGTTGAGCTTGTTGACCACACCCAGGGTGTGGTTCCAGACATCGTAAACGTGCGGCGGCGATTGATCCACTCCCTTCAAGGCTGGCATTTCGGGTAATACCTGCGCCAGTGCGCCGATAATATCCAGGGAGGCCAGCGCCGCGGCAGGCTTGGGTCCCCCCATAATACGAAAAAGTTCGTCCCTTAAGCGCTCAGGGGAGACTTGGGGCAACCCGGATACCGCCTGTCGCATCGACTTGCGTGTCTCTTTTTGAATGTAAAAACTAAAGGCAGTCGCCAGGCGAACGGCGCGTAATATTCGCACCGGGTCGTCCTGGAAAGCATTCGCTGAACAGGCTCGCAAGATCCTGGCGCGCAAATCCGCCGCCCCGCCCAGCGGATCCAAAAGCTTGAAGAGGTCTCCCATGGAGACAGCCATGGCGTTGATGGTGAAATCCCGCAGCCGCAAATCGCTTTCCAGGTCTGGACCGCGCATCGCCGCAAAATCGACGATCTGTCGATCGCCGTCCGCTGGGATAAGAACCAGCCGCGCGGTCAGGCGCGCTTCATCCAGTGGATAAAAGGCGGCGCCAATAGCGTCTGCCACGTCCCGGCTGATCTTCATCACATTGCCGCTCAGGACGAAATCCAGGTCGTGAGTGGGGTGACCCAGCAAGGCATCCCGAACTGCCCCGCCGACCAGATAAACTTGGGAGCTGTCCGGCAGTGCGCGGCCTACTTTTTCGATTAAATCGGGGAAAACAAGACCGTTCGGCGGCCCCTCATTCGTCATCTTTCTGCACGGGCTGGAAGCGGTCCAGATTCACACTGGCAATAAAGGGCAGGTTGCGATAATACTCATCCATATCCAACCCATAACCGAAAACGAATTTATTGGGAATCTCAAAACCACAATAATGGATAGGGACATTCACCTCACGGCGATCCGGCTTATCTAACAACGTACACACACGCAGGCTTTTTGGGTGCCTGGTTTCGAGAAAATCCAAGACGGAAGCGATCGTATACCCACTATCGACGATGTCTTCGACCAACAGGACATTGCGATCCTGAATGTCTTCCTTTAAGTCAAGCGTTATACGCACCTGGCCTGTGCTCTGGCGTGCGCCGCCGTAGGAGGAGACAGCCATAAAATCGATGGTATTCGGCACGTCGATCTGGCGCATCAAATCAGATAAAAACAGCACCCCACCCCGCAGAATACAGATCAGGTGAAGTGTTTCGCCGCGGTAATCTCTGCTAATTTGTGCTCCCAATTCAGCAATTCGCTGGCGCAGCTGGTCTTCACTGACCAGGATTTCATCCAGATATTCGCGATAATCCTGCATTACGACTTGCTGGCCTCCTTCTTCCTGGGTACCTGGTGGTGGTGCCTGCAGCGGGCTTCATACAGCTCGGAAGCACCCACGATCACGATCGGGTCGTCATAATAAGCCGGCTTGCCATTCACCAGGCGCTGGGTACGGCTGGCTGCCTCCCCGCAGACCATGCAGATCGCGTGGAGCTTGTCTACCCGTTCCGCCTGGGCCATCAGTTGAGGCATCGGGCCAAAGGGCTCGCCGCGAAAGTCCGTGTCCAATCCTGCAACGATCACTCGCAGGCCCTTGTCGGCCAATTGCTGAACGATCTCGGAGATCTCAGGACCGAAAAACTGGGCCTCATCGATGGCCACAACGGTGGTGTCCGCATCCAGAATAGCGCGAATATCGGCGGCAGATACAATCGGCACGGCATCGTAATCGCTGCCCGCATGAGAGGTCACCTTCTCCCCAGCATAACGATTATCGATAACCGGTTTAAATACCTGGACTTTCTGGCGTGCGATGGTCGCCCTTCGCAGGCGGCGGATTAACTCGTCCGTTTTACCGCTGAACATAGAGCCAGTCACGACTTCAATGGATCCGGTATGATGTTTCATAAGACTCCTCTAAGCGGATATACACCGGATATTTTACCGCCTGCCTGGGTCGCCCGGCAAGACAATTTTCAGGAGAATAAGAACAGGCAGGTGCCCTGGCTTCAGCCCGGCATCTGCCTGTTTTCAAATCCAAAATCTGGCCAGAAAGCTAAACGGTAATCTCCTCGGCAGCCTCCGGAAGCTCATAGCCAAACTGGCGCAGGCGCTTCTTCAAATCTGCCAGCGATTTACGCCCAAAGCCTTCGACCGCTAACAAGCTGGCTTCACCGTGTGATAAGCGCTCCAATACCTGACCTACGTTCGAGAGGCCTGCATTGGCAAGCATCTCCGTAGGACGGGCGCCCAGGCCGAGCTCTTCAATCGGGCGATCCAATGATGTGCGGGCTGCTTCACGGGCTTCTTGCTCGTCTATATACTGCTGGCGGGCTTGCAGCTTCTTATAAAAACGATCGACCTGGCCTTCGGTATCCACGATGCGCTGCTCCCCCGTATAGAATGGGTGGCATTTCGAGCAAACATCGGTGTGAATCACCTTCTTGGTGGAACCTGTCGTCCAGGTATTTCCGCATGCGCAGATCACCTGAGCATCGGGGTAATAAGTTGGATGGATATCTGGTTTCATTTCCGCTAAATCCTCTCGAGACCTAAACAACGCCGTTCAGGTCGCTATGATTGTTTTTGTTCTTCCGCTACCGGCAAAATACTGACACGTTTTCGATTGTCGCGGATCGTCTCGTAGACGACAACACCTTCTGCAATCGCAAACAAGGTATGATCTCTCCCTACGCCTACGTTCTTACCTGGCTTGATGTGTGTGCCATGCTGGCGCACCAGGATATTACCCGACAACACATATTCGCCGCCGTACTTTTTTACGCCCAGGCGCTGGCCTTTACTGTCTCGTCCATTGCGGCTTGACCCGCCGCCTTTTTTGTGTGCCATGGTTACCTCACTATTCCTCGACCGTAATGGAGTCAATCTGCAAACGAGTATATTTTTGGCGGTGGCCCGTCTTCACACGATAATGTTTTTTTGGCTTGTATTTGAAAACGATCACCTTAGGGCCTTTCACCTGGGAAAGGATCGTTGCCTTAACACTGGCCCCAGAAACGAAGGGAGTGCCGACATGAATTTCATCGCCATCTGAGACCAGAAGCACCCGGTCGAGATCGACCTGTTCGCCAATTTCCGAGTTGTACAGGTCAACCTCAATCGTACCGCCCTCGACAGCCTTATACTGCTTGCCGCCGTCTTCAACAATTGCATATTTCATAATTTTTCTCCAAGCTTCGCTTCACCGAACGATCCGCGTCGTGTGGGCACTTGAAATCCAGGCTGCTGAATAACAACCTGGCTCCATCCACTGCGTACTTCCTGTGCGCCGATGTGCGGGGAAGTTGGGGATACAAGATTTTGCCCCAGCATTAAGCTGCCGGGGCAGTGCGGACTGAATTATAACGGTGTTGCGGGTGGATGTCAACAATTTCCGGTCGCCGAATTTTCACATCCCAGAAATTTCTTACGGGATTTTTACAAAGCCAAACAAAAATGTCAAGCAATGGCGCCCATAAACGATAGTAAGATTGAGAAAAGTGTGATTTTCGAATACCAACTATATGGCTACTTTTTGCACACAATGCGGTTTTCATAACCCTCCCGGAATGCGTTTCTGTGGAAACTGCGGCGCGCGCCTGGGCCAGGCTGCTGCAAGCAATCCCGGTCCTGGCGCTGCTCTCCAGCCGGACCTCACTGCGGTCCCCGAACAACTGGGGGTATTGATGGGTGCGGACCTGGCCGATCGCCTGCAGCGCGCAGGAATCGAAGCTGCTGGTCAGCGCAGGAACGTCACCATCCTGTTCACCGATTTGAGTGGCTACACATCCCTATCGCAGCGCATGGATAGCGAGGACGTTTACGAGCTCGTCCAGCGCTACATCCAGGTCCTTTTGAACGACGTGTACAAATATGAGGGGATCGTCGATAAACTCACCGGCGATGGCCTGATGGCCCTGTTCGGGGCGCCGATCGCTCACGAAAACAACGCTGAAAGGGCCGTACGCGCAGCGCTTGATATGCAAGAGGATGTCAAAGATTTGGCGCAAGAGCTGCTGGATAGCCTTGGAATTCAAATCAGCATGCGGATCGGACTGCATGCCGGCACAGTGGTGGTTGGGGGCGTCGGATCCAACCTGATGATGGATTACACCGCCATCGGCGACACAGTCAACCTGGCTCACCGTATCGAGGAGGCCGCGCCTCCGGGCTCGATCCTGGTCAGTGAAAGCGTACGCCGCCAGACCCGGGCTTTATTCGATTTTCAGCAAGTGTCTGTCCTGCACCCCAAGGGTATCGATCACCCAGTGGCTGCTTTCAGCGTGGTTGGCGCGAAATCCCAGCCCGGAAGCGTGCGTGGGATCGAAGGCCTGCGGGCGCCGATGATCGGACGTGAAAGCGAATTAAACTGCCTGGTCGAAGCCATCGCCGACCTGACAAACCGCAATCGCGGTCAGGTGATTTTCATTACCGGTGAAGCTGGCCTCGGAAAAAGCCGCCTCACGGCAGAATTTCGCGCTGCCCTGGATCACTACCCGGTTCGCGTTTTAGAGGGACAGAGCCTGGCATACCGCCGCTCGATCTCCTATTGGATTTTCCAGGATCTGCTTTATAGCTTCCTCGGTTTACCGCGAAATACGCCTCAGGCCCGGGTAAGCGAATGCTTGAAAGAATGGGTCCAGGATGCGTTAGGACGCCAGGCGAAAGAAACTCTCGCCTATATCGAGCACCTGCTTTCGCTTCCGTATTCAGACCCGGCTACCGCCGAACGCTTGCGCTATCTGAACGCTGAACAACTCCGCCAACAAATCTTCCTGGCAGTTCGAGACCTGTTCCTTGCAGAAGCACAAAAAAAACCGTTGCTGGTTATCCTGGAAGACTTGCACTGGGCGGACGAAGCGTCTCTCGATTTGACACATTTCCTTCTCGAGCTGCTGCGTAAAGCGCCGATTTTCATCCTGGCCATCTCGCGCCAGATTTTACCTGGGGCGATGACAAAGATGGTAGATTGGGCGCAGGCGAATCTCGGCGAGCGTTTTCAACACATCCAGCTTAAGCACCTCTCTCTCGACCAAAGCGAGCGCCTGCTCTTTCAATTGATTACCACGCCTGCACTGCCTGAAAAACTGCGCAACCAGATTTTAATGCGGTCTGCCGGGATCCCATTTTACCTGGAAGAAATTTTGCGCATGCTCATCGACCAGGGCGCCATTCGCTTCGAGAGCAATGGATGGCAAATCGTCCCAGAAGTGGACGGGACCGATCTTGGCGTACCGGAGACCCTGCAAGGGCTTAATCTGGCTCGTTTCGACCGCCTTGATAATCATCAGCGGCGGGTACTGCAGGCAGCCTCTGTGATCGGAAAGAACTTCAGCCTGCCCGTATTAACCGGGGTGTTAAAAACGACAAACTTTGAAAAACTGCAGCAGTCTTTCGATTATTTGGTCGCGCGTGACTTTATTCTGCACAATCCAGAAGACCCTAAAGCCGAATACACTTTTCGCCATATTTTGATGTCCGACGCAATCTATTCCACAATCCTTCGCCGTGAGCGCAGCAAAATGCACGGGGACGTTGGCCGGGTGATCGAAACACTTTACGCCGACCGTTTGGATACCCAGGTGGAGCTTTTGGCGAACCACTACCTTTGGAGCCCAGACAAAGATCGCGCCCTGCATTATTCAATCCTTGCAGGTCAGAAAGCGGCAGCCAGTTACGCTAACGTGCAGTCTCAACAACACTACGAACAAGCCCTGGAACTGCTCTCCAAAGTCGCCCATACAACCATGCAGGCGATTCAGGTTCATATGGGCCTGGGAGATGTGTTAGTGTTAGTCGGCGATTACGCTCAAGCGCGCAGCCATTTCGAAGAGGCACTTAAATCGATCGCCGGAGAGATTCACGGCTCGTTTATACAAGAAAATAGCATTTTAGAAAGAAAAATAGGCACTACATATGAGCGCCAGGGGGAATATGAAATGGCATTGGCCCACCTGAGCGAGGCTCAAAGCAGCCTGGAAGGGCGGTCAGAGCCGCTTCCGGTTGAAAAAGCCCTGATAAAAAATGACATCGGCTGGATCCAATTCGGGCTGGGGAATTTAAATGCTGCCCAGGAGCATTTATCTCAAGCCCTGTCTCTCCTGGAAAACACCGATCACTACGATGTAATCGCTTCAATTTACAACCGCCTGGGAGGCGTCTTTTACCAAAGCGAACAGCTCGATCAGGCCAGCTATTACGTTCGAAAAAGCCTGGTGCTGCGCGAAGAGATTGGCGACACCGTAGCCGTCGCTCGCAGCTACAACAACTTGGGTCTATTAGGTTGGAAAAAGGGGGATTGGGATAACGCCCTGGAGAATTTCAAGCACAGCGTCAAACTGCATGCAAACCTGGGCGATATCGAAGGCACCATCCAACTGCGCAGTAATATCGGCCTTTTATTGACCGACAAGGGCGAACTTGAAGAGGCGCGCCAGCAGATCGAGGACAGCTTACAAGGGGCGCTTCAGATCGGCCACGGGTTCATGGAGGGGCTGGCTTACCACCACCTGACTCGTTACTGGTTAGCTGCGAAGGATTGGCAGAAAGCATTGGAATTCGGCCAGCGAGCCTTAAAAGAATTCGAGGAAATCCACGCGCAGGAAAACCTGGTGGACGTTTACGCCTCGATTGGAGAAGCCTGGATTGGTTTGGGCTACCCAAAGGAGGCCAGGCAGGCCGGTGAAACCGGGTTAAACCTGCTGCAAGACACACACGAGAGCAATGCGCAGGCGATGCCGGAGTGGGGGCGCATCCGGCGCCTCCTGGGAAATGTGGCTCGCATTCAAGGAGACTTCGAGAATGCGAACCAAATGTTGAAGGAAAGCGTCGCTACATTTACACGCCTGAGCAACCAATTGGAGCTGGGCCGCACGCTGGTCGCGCTGGCTTTACTGGCTCAATCGCGCCAGGATCGCACAGGTTTTCGTCTTTACCTGAACGAGGCCAGGTTGATTTTTCAACAGTTAGGCGCCAGATTGGATTTACAGACCGTCAGCCAGATCGAGCAGTAAACGACACAGTGTTGGATTTGCAATCAAAAAGAGCAGGCCGGGATTTTAGGTGAACTCCCTGCCTGCTCTTTACTCAAGGGGACACGCAGCTAGGGTTCATCAACCCAATTGTTGATAAAGGTCGTCGTGGTCGAGGCGTTCGGGCTAACCCCATGAATAAAATTTTCAACAAAAGAGGCGTCTGCGAAAATAGAACCGGCCCAGGGCTCGCTTCCCGACCAGGCGCCGTATCCCCCGCTCCAGGCGCCATAACCGCCGCTCCAGGCGCCGTAGCCACCGCTCCAGGCGCCATAGCCCCCGCTCCAGGCGCCATAGCCCCCGCTCCAGGCGCCGTATCCCCCACTCCAGGCGCCATAACCGCCGCTCCAGGCGCCGTAGCCACCGCTCCAGGCGCCATAACCACCACTCCAGGCGCCATAGCCCCCGCTCCAGGCGCCGTAGCCACCCGCCCAATCCGAGAAATCACCTCTCAACCGGTATTCTCCGGATTCCTCATCATAATAAGAGAAACCTTCAAAATGCCGCCTACCGGCCAGATCAGCCGTCAAGTTCAGGCCTGAGTTTGCTTGACCCTGAATGTCGGCAAACACGGCATCTACGGCATTGACCCGCCCCGCGCCTTGCTGCCACATACTGTACAATGCGTTGGTGGTTGAAAGATCCACCCAGGGGAAAGCCGTCTGAAGTATGCGGTACTTCACCTGGTCCGGGGTTAATGCAGGATTTTTAGCCAGAATTAAAGCCGCAACACCTGAGACGACAGCAGTCGCCTGGGAAGTACCTGCCATCGAGAAGTATTGGGCAGAGACCCGGTTCGCCAGGTGATTCTTGGAAACATAGCTCTGCGGCATCATGGTTGAAACCATGTGCGCCCCTGGCGCAACGACATCGGGCTTTACGAAACCATCCAATGTGGGACCAGCCGCCGAAAACGGCGCCATGTAATCATCGCCCCAATCCATGGGTGTGTAATTATCGGTGAAAGCGCCAACAGTGATCACATAAGGGTTGTTGCCAGGAACGCCGATCGTCATTGCCCCAGGTCCATCATTGCCGGATGCGACTACGATGGTGATTCCCTTTGACCAGGCTTTCATAACGGCCTGGTTAATCGGGTCTGCCCAGTAAGGCGATTGAACATGAGCGACCAGGGACAGGTTCATCACGCGGATTTTATAGGCGTTCTTGTGCTCAACCACCCATTGGATACCCTGGATCACCTTTTCGTAGGTGCCTACTCCTTCTTCGTCGAGAACCCGAACGCCAACCAGGGAGACCCCCGGCGCTACGCCATCCCATTCGCCGTCCTCTCCTACCTGAGTATTGGCGATGACGCCGGCAATATGCGTTCCATGGCCGTTAGGGTCGAAAGGCAGGATGTGGTGGCCGATAAAATCTTTCCATCCTACGATACGGCCGCGCACTTTGCCATCAACGCCTTTGATGATTCCTGCCTGCCAACCAAGGCCGGTGTCTACAACCGCGACAGCCAACCCCGAACCGATGTCCCCTTGTTCCCAGACAACGTCGGCGCCAGCCACGTCAGGATAATCACTGGCAGGCACGCCACCCCTACCGCCGCTCTTTTCCACTACGCCATTGGGAGTCACAGCATTAACATCCGGCTCCTGAAGCAGTTGGGCGGCTGCTTCCGGGGTTAGCAAGGCGCCTACGCCATCGATTAGTTCCAACCGGGAGGTGACTGTGCCCCCATGCTTGAGAACCAGTCTCACAACCTGCTCCACGCCGCTCCCCTGGACAATGTAAGATTGTGTCGCAGTGCTCCCAGTCGCGCCTCGCGCAGCCGGAGAGATAAGCACTGCCAGCGCCAGAGACAGAACGACGACCCAGCTTATCAGGCGATTAAAATTGGCGTTATTGTTGGTTGACATCGCAACCCTCCCACAAAGATTTTCGCCAAAAGGCCAGTTCTAGAAAAAACAAAAAACGGGCCTCAATTCAGGCCCGCCAATTGCGACAATTTCTCTGAGGATGTCGTCAGTTTCGGGAGCCTGGCAATCATAACCTAAGAATTAATAAGGTTGTAGACCCAATGGCTTTGCGTCCCCGGCTTTCACCGGGTTTGCCTTTTCGATCTAAAGTCATTTTAGCATAACACAATCTTAATGTCAATAATCAGATCAGGATTTTATTGTCATGCAATCGAGCTTGCAAAATTGTCAGGGGGTGGGTGATTGTGAGCCGTCGATCGTCAACCTTCATTCGCCCCGAATTTCTACCACCCCACCTGCCTGTTTCGGGTCGCGGTGTGGTAAACTATAAATTTGGGGAAGAATAATCCTACGTCATCTTTAATTTTATGTTTCAGGAGGCAATAGAATGGCCAGCAAGAAGTATGTATACCTTTTCAACGAGGTTGGAGAGGCTGAGAAGTACATGGGCGGCAATTGGGAAGAGGTGCGCGGTCTTTTGGGTGGAAAAGGCGCTAACCTGGCCGATATGACCCGTATCGGCGTCCCAGTGCCCCCCGGCTTTACAGTAACCACCGAGGCGTGCAACGCTTATCTGGAAGCCGGCGAGAAATTTCCTGAAGGAATGTGGGAACAAGAACTGGAAGCGTTAAAAGAAGTCGAGAAACAAGCAAATAAAAAATTTGGCGATCCATCCAATCCACTGCTGGTCTCATGCCGATCGGGGGCAAAGTTTTCCATGCCCGGCATGATGGACACCGTTCTCAACATCGGCCTGAACGATCAAACTGCCAAAGGTATGGTTGCCCTGACCGTTGACGAGCGCTTCGTTTATGACGCTTATCGCCGCCTGGTGCAAATGTTCGGGTCCGTGGTATTGAACATCCCAGATGAAGCTTATGAAGATGTTCTGGATGATTTTAAGAAGAAGAAAGGGGTTAAATCCGACACCGACCTGGACGCCGAAGATTGGAAGAAACTGACCGAAGAATTTAAAGCCATTGTCCGCAAGCATAAGGGATTCGATTTCCCCCAAGATCCGTACGAGCAACTGCGACTGGCGACCGAAGCGGTTTTCAAATCTTGGAATGGGAAGCGCGCCAAAGATTACCGCCAGGCAGCCAATATTTCAGACGACCTGGGCACAGCCGTAAACATCGTTACCATGGTTTTTGGGAACATGGGATGGGACTCAGGTACAGGTGTCGCTTTCACTCGCGACCCCTCCACGGGCGAGAAAAAAATGTACGGCGATTATTTACTCAACGCCCAGGGCGAAGACGTTGTAGCCGGCATCCGCAACACCAAAAAAATCCAGGAACTGAAAGACGAGCTTCCACAAGCCTATAACCAATTCCTGGAGATCACCGATAAACTTGAAAATCACTACAAAGAGATGCAAGACGTTGAATTTACCATTGAACACGGGCGCCTTTGGATGCTGCAGACCCGCAATGGAAAACGAACAGCTAAAGCAGCCGTTTCGATTGCAGTCGACATGGTAAATGAAGGCTTGATCGACAAAGAAGAAGCTGTCCGCAGGGTCACCCCGGAACAGGTCGATACCCTTTTACACCCGCAATTCGACCCGAAAGAAAAATCAAATGCTATGGAGGATGGGCGCCATTTCGGAAAAGGCGTCAATGCCTCTCCTGGGGCTGCGGTAGGACAGGTTTATTTCGACGCCGACACTGCTGAGCGAATGGCTAAAGAATCGCACCAGGATGTCATTATGGTGCGGCCCTTCACCAAGCCGGATGACGTGCATGGTATGCTGGCAGCCAAGGGCATCCTGACGAGTGAAGGTGGGGCAACTTCACATGCCGCTGTAGTCGCTCGCCAATTCGGCGTTCCGTGTGTGGTTGGCGCCTCCGAAATTCATATCGATCTCGACCAGCGGACAATGGAAACAGATGGCAAAGTCGTGAACGAAGGCGAATGGATCTCCGTTGATGGCACCAGCGGTGATGTTTACCTGGGAAAAATCCCGACTTCAGCCCCCAACCTGGAAGAGCAAACCGACCTTTTGACCCTGCTGAAATGGGCAGACGATATCGCTGCTACACCCGGCATCCGAAAGTCGCCGCAAGGCTGGCCGAGCCAGGGTTTACAGGTCTGGGCCAACGCAGACTATCCCGCCGACGCGCGCCGGGCGCGCTCTTATGGGGCTGTGGGTATCGGGTTGTGCCGCACCGAGCACATGTTCTTCGAGCAGGAGCGCCTGCCGATTGTGCAGCAAATGATTCTGTCTGATTCCTCCAAAGGGCGTACGGCCGCCCTGGACGAACTGCTGCCTTACCAGCGATCGGATTTCGAAGGCCTGTTTGAAGCCATGAACGGCTATCCGGTCATTATCCGCCTGATCGACCCGCCTTTGCATGAATTCCTCCCCTCACAAGAAGAACTCCTGGAAGAAGTTATCACTATGCGTGTTAAAGGCGAGACGGACGGCCTGGAAGAAAAAGAGACTTTGCTCAATAAAGTGACCGCTATGCACGAATCAAACCCGATGATGGGCCTGCGCGGTGTACGACTGAGCATCGTCATGCCCGAAATCGTCGAAATGCAGGTGCGCGCCATTTTCGAGGCCGCCGCCAATAAGACAAAAGAGGGCGTCGTCGTCAAACCCGAGGTCATGATCCCTCTGACCGGGACCGTGAAGGAGCTGAATTGGATCCAGCCGCGCCTGGTCAAAATTGCCAAGCAAGTGATGGATGAAAAAGGCGTTGAATTCACTTACAAATTTGGTACGATGATCGAGATCCCGCGCGCGGCCGTCACTGCTCATGAAATCGCCGGGGTTGCCGAATTTTTCTCATTCGGCACGAACGACCTGACCCAAATGACCTTTGGCTACAGCCGGGATGATGCCGAACGCAACTTCCTGGTCACCTATGTTGAAGAAGGGATTTTACCGAAGAACCCCTTCCAAACCTTGGACCGGGAGGGAGTAGGACGGCTGATGAAGATGGCGGTGGAAGACGGGCGCCAGGCGCGCATCGACCTGGAAGTCGGCATTTGCGGTGAGCACGGCGGCGATCCGGCATCCATCGAATTCTGCCACCTGATTGGCAACAACTATGTGAGCTGCTCGCCTTTCCGTGTGCCGATCGCCCGCCTGGCAGCCGCCCACTCCGCTTTGAAATACAGGAACAACTGACGGAAGTATCTTCTACAACTCAAAACGACCTCCTGCGCGGGAGGTCGTTTTTTTTTTCAACCTGGCCAATGACCCTGGAGTCAAACAAATGCTTGCGGATGCCAATCGAAGTCCGCGATACAAGGGTTCCGCATCGAATTAATCCTCGCCCAACAGGTTTATCCGGTTGCGCACCAGGAATAAAGGCACAACAGCAACTGCCAGCCCAAAAACGCCGCCCAGCGCCAACCCCACCAGTTGTCCGATCCCCTCAGGCCACTCCAGGAGCGAAAACAAGAGCGGTGGGCCAAAGAAAAGCAGCAGGCTGAATGGCAGATAAATGATGCTCGCTGCTGCGCCCAGGCAGCTGCTGCTGCCCCGCTGCATGTGCCTTGGGTCATCCCAATTCAAGTTCGCCCCGAGGATGCCAAATGTCAGGTTTAATCCGGCATTCCCGGCGATGCACAGGGCTACAACCACCATAGAGAATAAAACGACCGATATTCCGGCCCGCTGAACCAGTGAAATAACCAGCAAAAATCCCCATCCCAACACCAATGCGGGCAAGAACGCTACCAGGTATTTTGCGATGATCAATTGGCGGCTGCTTACGGGCGAACTTTTGATCACCCAATAGCTCTTGCCCTCCTGTGAAAATCCCATCCCGCCCAGCCGCGCCAGCAGCATCCAACCGACAAATAGCGATATACCTACATTCCCATAGATAAAGATGTTTTTGGCGATCTCTCCAATAAACGCCGGAGCGTTTCCACCAATACCGGAGGAGGTTGAACCGCCGCGTAAAAACATGACCGCATAGACAATCCCAAAAATGAGCGGAGTGACCAATTGTGACAGGTTTCGTAAATCACGCTGCAGCACAAGAGTATCCTTAACGATCACAGCCCGGATCACTGCCGGGATGCGCCTTTCAGCCAGGGTCGCCAATGGGCGAGGGCCCACTTTGCGTGCGGCCCGAACGGCTTTCTTCTTATGGGGCTTGCTTTGAATACTCGCCCAACCGCTGTAATACAGGCGCTCGGCCGTGGACAGCGCAAACGCAAATATGAGCACAGCCAATCCAAGGGAAAGCGCTGAGAACCCCAGGCCGCTCAACCAGCGTCCTTCGCCGATATCCACCAGGCCGCGGCCGGCCCACGCCAGCGGCGACCATGGTGAGTTGAAACGCTGGACAGCGTTCAGCGCCTGCGAGGCCTGGTCTTGAGAAAAGTTGTCGAATCGGGCGAGCTGGCCGGATTGTGAACAAATGAAAGACACCAGCGCGCCGAAAAAGCCGAGCACTTCTGCCACACGCCGGGCCGGGAAAATGCGCACCACAAACATCACCAACAGGCTGGACAATCCCGCAGCCGCCAGCGCCAGTGCAGCCAGCATCAACAGGGTAAGCGGGTAATACAGAAAATTAAAATGGCCGCTAGCCCCCAGGCCAAATAACACAGGCAGCGCAAAGACCGAGATCAGGCTGAAGTTCGGAAGTATCGCCTGCAGGAGCTTGGTGATGAAAACCCCCCGCAGTGGGATCGGGGCGCTGAGTAAGAAATCCATATCACCCGCCAGGTACAAGGCCTGGAGCAAGACCCCGAAACTGGTGAACAGGATGCCCAGGAATGCTCCCCCGATGATCAGGACAGGGACGCTGTTCAAGAACGGCGTAACATTTTCTACGTATTGGGCCAATTCAGGGGATCGCAAGAATCGCAGCAAGGCCCAACTGATGAAAAAAAGGAAGCCGAGGAATGCCAACCCCAAAATTAACAGGAAGATATAGGCGATCTTGCGACCGGTTTTTACCCGCCGGAACCCGCTGAGCAGGATCAAGACGCGCAGGCGCAGCAGCTTCCAAACCGAAGGCCATAATCCAGGCGGGTTTACTGTAACTTGCAGCGCGCTCATCCTAATACCTCAGCGATCTCCGCGTACTCCGCGCCCCCGGTCAAATCCAGGAAGATATCCTCCAGGCTGGTCTCGCCCTTGCCCAATGAGCGCAGCTCGTCCATCGTACCCACGGCGATCAAATGGCCCTTATCGATGATGCCGATGCGATCGCACATACGCTCGGCGATCTCCAGGATATGGGTCGAAAGGAACACGGCTGCGCCCCGATCGGCGATCTGGCGCAGAATGTCCTTGATCAAACGGGCGGATTTGGGGTCGAGGCCCACGGTCGGTTCATCCAGGACCAGCACTTTAGGGTCGTGAAGCAGGCCGGTAGCCAGGGCGGTCTTCTGTTGCATCCCATGGCTATACGAATCAATCGTGTCGTCCGCCGCGTCGGTCAGGTCGAACAATCGCAGCAGCTCTTCCGAACGCCGCTCGACCTGGGCACTGCTCAATCCATACAAGTCGCCCACAAAACGCAGCAGCTCCCGAGCTGTCAATTTTGGATATAAATTCGGTTCGTCCGGCACATAACCGTTAGCAGCCTTCGCCATCAAAGGCTGGGTTTGCACATCGTATCCAGCCACCTTTATTTTCCCGGAAGTCGGCTGGAGCAAACCGACCATCATCTTGATCGTTGTCGTCTTACCGGCGCCATTGGGTCCAAGAAATCCAAAAATCTCACCCCCGGAGACCTCGATGCTTACATCCTCCACGGCGATCTTTTCACCGTAGCGTTTTACCAGGTGCTGCGTTTGTATCAAAGGAACTGCACTGGTCATGATCAACCCTCGGAATTCTTAAATAAATTGACCTCAGCCCAAACCACAATGCAATCGATCATACAACAGGATTGCAGGGCTGGCAAGGTGAAAAACAGAGCGTTCCCGCGGTACAGATCACACCCGGCATTCCGCCGCAGCGGGCGATCTGACAGAGGCTTGCATTCTGGAATGGCGTCGGGTAGAATCCTGCCACGATGAGCAGAAAACTATCTCGCCGCGACTTTCTTAAAATGGGAGGGCTGGCGCTTGGCAGCCTGGCGTTTACACCGGTCTTTCCCCACCCTGAAGAACAGGACCAGGGCAGTCTGGGGCGGGTAACCGTGAACCAAATTGATCTGCGCACCAAACCTAACGATGAGGCCGCTATCATCGGGCAGCGTTTTCGCGACCAGTTGGTGCATATATATTACGAGCTGGTGCCGCCGGATGCGCCGCAATTTTACAATCCTTTATGGTACCGCGTTTGGGGTGGATACCTGCACAGCAAGTGGCTGCAGATCGTTTCCATCCGGCTGAACCAGCCGCTTAGCCAGGTGCCGGAAGCCGGGCTGCTCTGCGAAGTGACCGTGCCTTATACGGTTGCTTACCAGTATGATAAATGGGATGGCTGGCATCCCTGGGCTGGCTCGCGCCTGTATTATGAGACCACCCATTGGGCGACCGGCATCGAAGCCGGACCGGATGGCGAGCCCTGGTACCAATTGACCTCAGAGATCGACGATTTTTTGAAATATTTCGTACCGGCCACGCACCTGCGTCCAATCCCGCCCGAAGAAATTTCCCCGCTTTCGCCAGGCGTCCCTGCCGAGAAAAAGCACATCGAGGTCTCTCTCCAGGAACAGACCTTGCGGGCTTATGAATACGACCAGTTGGTTTATACGGCCAAAATTTCCTCAGGAATCCCCAGCAGTGGCTCACCCCCAAACGGCATCCCAACAGCCACGCCAAAAGGCAGGTTCCGAATTTTTTCGAAGATGCCGAACAAGCACATGGGCATCGTGACCGGCAACCCGGATGCCCTGGAGGGGGACAGCTTCTCCTTGCCGGGCGTCCCCTGGACGAGCTTTTTCCTTAACCCTGGCGGTTATGCCTTTCATGGAACGTATTGGCACAATAACTTCGGGTTACAGATGAGCCACGGCTGTGTGAACATGCGCAACGCTGACGCCAAGTGGCTGTTCCGCTGGTCGACGCCCACCTTTGAAGAGAAGATCAAAACCCACACCGACTGGGAGCGCACCGGTAATGGCACCGCGGTTGAAATCTTCTAAAATTATGTCCTGGTAAAATCCAGATATGCCCGGCACATCGCTCAATCGACGCGACTTCCTCAAGCTCAGTCTTGCTTCGTTGAGCACGCTGGCCTTTAAGTCGCTGCTCCCCTGGCCAGATTTTCCAGATCGAGAAAGACCAGTTGGCCGCGCCCGGGTAACTGTGCGTTTTATCTATAAGTATAGCGAGCCGGATTTAACCAGCAAGCGCACCGGCCAAGTCCAGCGCGATCAAATCCTGCCCATCCTCGAAGAAATAATCTCACCCAAAGGGCCGAAACACAACCCGCGCTGGTATCGCCTGGCGGATGGTTTTGTCTACAGCGCCTATTTGCAGCGCGTGGAAGGGATGCATTTAAATAAGCCTCTCCCCGGGGTGGCCGAAAATGGCCAACTGGCTGAAATCACGGTCCCGTTTACCCAGGCGCTGCGCAAAACGATAACCTATGGTTGGGTGCCTCTCTACCGCCTGTACTACCAATCCGTGTACTGGATCACCAGCATCGAAGAAGGGCCGGATGGCGCTCCCTGGTATGGCCTGACCGACGACCTGCTGCACGTCCAATACTGCGTCCCAGCCACACACATGCGACCAATACAAGCGGATGAATTGTCTCCTATATCTCCCTTCGTGCCGCCCCAGGAAAAACGGATTGATGTCTCAATACAAGGGCAATCTCTAACTGCTTACGAAGGGGATCAGGTGGTGAAGCAGGCGCCGGTTTCCACTGGAATTCCCAGCAGCGGTCCTACACCTAACGGCATACCCACTGCGACGCCGCAAGGCCATTTCCACGTGGAGGTCAAAGTCCCAACCCGGCATATGGGCGACGGCAGCCTGACCAGCGATCCCGAGGCCTACGAGCTGCCGGGCGTTCCCTGGGTATCATTTTTCCACATTACCGGCATCGCCTTCCACGGGACTTACTGGCACGATAATTTTGGTCGCATGATGAGCCACGGCTGCGTCAACATGCGCACCGAAGACGCCAGGTGGCTTTACCGGTGGACATCACCCATCGCAACCAGCGACGATTGGAATCGCATGGGGCACGGAACCTATGTACACGTGATCTAAACCGGCTTGAATGCTGGCTGGCAGTACGTATTGCATCTTTAATTGGGTATATCAGGTACCCCTCGCCCTTACCGAATGTTTCACATTAACCGATTAGCGCCAGCCCTGTCACTTGTTTCAGACAGTTGGTGGGTTATATTAATTGGCCAACAATACCAACTCTTGACAAACCGGAATTGTCATAAAAAAAGAAACGACATTATTCACTTTTCTTTTGCTTTTTTCTTTGTTATATTTAGACTCAGAAGTAGATTTCCTCGTGAAAGAATTCTTAATTCACAAAAAGAGGAAATGAAGATAAGGCTGTAAAATCTTTATCTATCCTTCGAAGTAAATAAGCCTATTTTCTAAGTTAAGGGGGATTATTACGTTCCCAATAGGTTAAGCTAGATTTTTGATCACGGAGGAAAAAATGAAAAGGTTAAATTCATTGATCTTCGTTCTGGTTACTATTACTGCCTTAACTTTTGGGTTCCCAATTATAAAATGTTTTGCACAAGACATATCTAATCTACCTGTTGTACCAAATGTGCCAGAAATTGTCGATGGTCAAGTAAGCAAACCAATTATGCCCCAAGTGCCCGTTATAGTAGATGGCGTATGGGTTGACGCTGATACATTTGCTAAACATTACTCTATGGCTGACCTTCGATTTGTAGTTACGGAGGAATTTATTGCCAAAGGGGTACTATACGCATTCTCAACTGATGAGGATTTAAGGTTATTTAAGCAAGCGGTAGAGCAGGTTCAACAGGAAAAATCCAATGATGAACTAATTATCGAGAGCAATAACCAATCTGTGTGGTTGTATGCTGGTTATAACTATGTGGGAACGAGTAGGCGGTAGCTGGTCATGGCGTGAGAGTCGAGGGCCTACATCTTGGAGATCAGATATCACTCTAAGTCAATGGTTTGGGTTTCAAAACGATGACAGAACCAGGATAAAAGACAGCAGTGTTACAGTGAAAATGCGCTTCAGAGAAGGGAGCGAATACTGGTGTTCAGGACGGATTGAGCACTATATGATCAACAACACTTCCACGGAGATTCTTCCTGCTAACTGTAACCCATGAAGTTTGGATAAATAGTTGGTTTGGAGAAGAATATTTATGAAAATAAAAATCACGCTCTTTTCATTGATGGTGATTTTGCTTGTGATTGGGGGAGTATTCCCAGCAGGTTTCGATCAAAGGACTGTTGCAGCATCAATCAGTACGGTTTCGCCCAAAGATTGGCCTTCATTCACAATGACTTATGAAGATTGGAGTATTGGAGAAAATTCAGACCAACCTACGGTTCAAGTGGTTAAAGTGATTTACCGAGACAAGTGGCAATGGAAAACCGAGCTCTTAGATCATAATATAGCTTCCGATGCAATTGGTACTTGGGGAGAATATAATGGTAAAGAGATGATTGGATTTGATCCGCGTACCGGAGAGGTGACCGTCAGTCCGGTAGACCTACCAGAAGAAAGTGTATATGTTCCTGACGAGTGGTTAAGACCCCACTTCATCCCTAAGCTACTCAGCCACCCAAATATTATGCAATTAGAAGCGATAGATAACTTCGTAACAGTGCTGGTAACGGATTTACTACCCTGTGAGGAACCAACAGAATCCAAGCTTCAAGCTGGGATAAAACCTTGTAGTTCTGACACCAGGATTGTCGATCGAAAAGTTACCTATCGTATTGAAGACTTTATCCCCACACTGATCATTGATAGAGTAGATGGGGTGGAAGTTCACCGAATAACTGTGAAGGAGTTGGACTTTTAAAAGTAGGACTGGAAAGAGTTCTTCTTCTTACTCTATAAGAATTCTGTGATCAAAAATGACTTTTCCAAAGATAAAGCTCGGGAAGAGTTATTTTTGGTACTCTCACTCAATAGTATTTTTTAGGGTAGGATGGTTGCATATCCATCCCGAGGGAAACACATGGAAAAACTTGTGCGAACCAAAGATTTTTATCCAAAAGCAGCCTGCTCAGCTTACGGGAAGCTGCAGAGCGGTCAAGCTCACATTCCACAGCCGTAGGGTAATGATCCGAAGTTTTAGGTAAAATCGATTACGCGATCACAGAAATCTTGACAACCCAGGACTGCGGAGTACAATCCCGGAAGGGATTCAGATATTTAATAACCTAAAACGATTGTTCATCTGGAGGAGCAAATATGAAATGGTACCGGCTGGCGAGCCTGCTAATTCTCGCCGTTCTGGCGCTCACGGCTTGCAGCCGCTCAAAATCCCTTACAGGTTGAAGGCGCCTGGGCCAACCCCGGCATCGCCGGTGGCAACAGCGCAGCTTACTTCGTCATCAATAACGACACCAACCAGTCCGATGTCTTACTCGCAGCCAGCAGCAATATCGCCCAAAACGTCGAACTGCATAAGAGCGAGATGAAAGCCGACGGGACCATGACGATGGAGCAGCAGGATTCCATCCCCGTTCCTGCGAATGGCAAGGTGGAATTTCAACCCGCCGGTTTCCATGTAATGTTGATTAATTTACCGGACGCAATAAATCCGAACGATACATTCCCGTTGACCTTGAGCTTCCAAAAGGCCGGGGATATTACCGTGCAGGTGACCGTTAAAGAACCCTGATCTTCAAAGCGACTCACCCAAAACCGGACAAGCGTGGGATCCATACTCACCTGTCCGGTTTTTCATTATATGAGGCGATCGATCATCAACACAAAAAAGAGGAAGGCCAGGTACATACTGGAGTAACGATACATTTTCCAGGCCACCTTATTCCCGCCCTGCCGCCAAACCAACCAGGCTGCGTGCAGCAGCCAGGCGCCCAACACCGCCGCCCCAACCAGGTAAACGCTGCCCCCCAGGCCGACCACAGGCAGCAGCAGCGTCAGGCCAACCAGCTCGACGGTATACAGGAAGATCTGCCAGCGAGCTTCTTTTTCGCCGCGTACGACCGGCAGCATCGGCACACCGGCGCGGGCATAATCTTTCTGGCGCACGATCGACAGAGCCCAGAAATGGGGCGGGGTCCACATGAAAATCACGGCAAACAGGAACAAAGACGGGATATTCAGGTGTCCGGTTGCAGCGGCCCACCCGACCAGGGGCGGGATTGCCCCGGCGCCGCCGCCGATGACGATATTCTGGACCGTCAATTTCTTCAAAAGGATGCTGTAAAGCAGCACGTAATAGATAATCCCGGCCAGGGTCAAGAGCGCGGCCAGGAAATTGACAAAAGCAACCATGATGTAAAATGACGCCAGGGCAATTCCCACACCAAACGCCAGGCCTTCCCCGGGAGTGAGCCGGCCGGACGGGATGGGGCGCTTCTGCGTGCGCTGCATTTTAACGTCATCGTAGCGGTCGATATACTGGTTGATCGCCCCCGAACCACCGGCTGCCAGGAAACCGCCTAAGAGAGTCCAAAGAGCCAGTTGCAAGGAAGGCCAGCTTCGGGCGCCGATCACCATACCCGCGAAAGTTGTCACCAGGAGCAGTAGTACGACCACAGGCTTGGTCAGCAACAATAAATCCCGGGCAAGCCCTTTCCGTCCAGCGATGAGGGCGGCTTCTTCCCGCTCGGCGACAGCAGTCCGCCCTGCCAATCCAACCGCAGCCGCCTGTACTACCAGGACGCCCCACATAGCGACGGCTGTGGCTTCATGCAGCGCCAACAAATAAATCGGGAAACCCTGCACAAGCCTGGCCCCCATCAGCGCCTGAGAAATAAATAACACGGACGCTGCGGTGGATGAGACCAGGATGACCGTTTGCGTACGTTGGGTTCGCCAGGCCTGGATGAACAGCGCGGCCAGTAAACCGCCGGTGATGAAAACGATCACCCTGTGAACCACATTAATCCAACCAGCTGGATCTTGTGGTATTAACGAGCCGCCACACAAGGGCCAGCCCAAACATGCTGTCGTTGCACGCATCGCCGCCACCGTAGCTCCGCTGACCAACAGCAGGAAAACCATTCCCAGGGTCGCCAGGGAAAGCCGGGCGAAAGGTGAATGGAAGTCCAGGCTGCCAGCCGAGGCAGCCTGAGAAGAAGGTTGGCCGGCTTGAAGCTTATTGGCAACATGAAAGACCACCACCGTTGCCGTTATTACAGCGGCTTGAATTAAAAGGGACAATGCCAGGTGAACAGATGAAATCCAGGGCTGCCGCCCGGCCGCGCCATGTGAGGCGACCAGGGCCCCAAGCGCGATTTGAACCGCCAGCATCCCTACGGCCAGATAGAGCAGTCGCGCGATCCAGGGTTCACCGCGAAAACGCAGGAACGCCCACGCGGTTGAGGACAAAATTAGCGCGGATGCCAGGAAGGTAGCCAGGCGATGCAGATAGTCGACCGCTGCGCTCTCACCCTGTGGAGGAATCCACTGGCCGAAACAGGTCGGCCAGTCCGGGCAAGCGCCGCCTGAGCCGGTAACTCGCACGATGCCGCCGACCATGATCACCATAAAAACAGTCAAAGCTGCTGCGAGCGCCAGATAACGAAATTTTTTTACGTCGAAAGGTCGCGCCATCATCATCTTACTCCAGTGCCATGTCCCACCCTACCGGCCGGGCCTATTTCTTCTTCTTTCTCCTCGGCGGGTGAATTCTCCCGCCGGCGGATAAAGAAGGGATATCCCCCTCCGAGAATCAATGCAAAAGCAAACCATTGGATGGCATACCCCAGGTGCGGCCCTTCGCTAAGATCCAGCTCGGGCTGGGTGCGAATGGGAAACCCGGTCCAGGCTGGATCTGGGGCTTGTTGGACATAAACCGGAAGCAGCGAATAAGGGACTTGCTTGCTAATCTCAGCGATATTGATAAAATTCCAGGTTTTGAGCGGCCCCTGGCCCGGTGCAGGTGTGGGGTCGCGGCGGAAGCCGAAATCGGCTTTATTTTGCGACTGGCGAAATACGCCGGTTACCACGGCCTGGAGCGGTTCATCGTACTGCGTCCAATCGGTATTGGTGTAGTCGTCTCCTGGGATCCAACCCCGATCCACCAGGATCGCCTGGTCGCTGCCAGCGATGCGCAGCGGCGTTACCAGATGCACGCCCCATTGTCCATTCATTGCCTGGTTTCGCAAGGCAATTTGATCCTTGAAATCGTACTCGCCAATCACCGTCGTCTCACGGTATTCCATATCCACCAGGTCCGCCTGCAAAGCATTCCCTTTCAATTCCAGGGGCTCGGAATGGATCTGCGCTTCCACCCGGGCATTAAAAGCCCTGCGCTGCGCCAGGCGATCCAACTGCCATTTTCCCAATCGGGCCATCACTGCCATTGCGGCGATCACCAGGATCGTCGTGAGGAGCCATTTGCGGCTAAACATTCGCAGGACCATATACCCCCGGTTAAACCCTTTCTCCGGCAGGGCTCTCCACGACGACCTCAGTTTTCGAGCGGATAGGGTAAACCAGAATTCCGTATACGAAAAGCAGTACAGATAATGTAGGCGCGGCGATTGCCACTGCAACCAGGCGATCGCCGGCGGTAGTGGGCAGTCGGACATCCAGGTTCAGGTAGCGACTGATGGAAAATGAGCAGTGGTAGGCCAGGTTGCTGGCAAGCTCCATTTTCAGGCTTCCAGTGGAACCTGGCGGTACCCAGATCGGTCCGAGTTGGTGGCTGACGTTATCCTCATTCTTGACTTCAAGAACGTCTCCAAGCACAAAAACCATCTCCGCCGGGATAGATGGAACCGGTTCGCCAGCCTGCACTTTCTTCGCAGTACCAGCAGGGATAACCAGTTGGATCGTTTTTGGGGCGCGGTCGTTTTGATCTTTCTGCAGGAGATAGGTAACCTCGTTAAACCCGGCGGTGAACACCACAGACACTGCGAAGACCAGCAGAAAACGATTTAAGTAGGGACGTAACCCGGATTTAGCAGACATAAGATTATTTTTCCTGGGCGAGATGAGACACATCCGCTACCAGCTTTTGTGTCTCCATTCCAAAGGGATAGGTTAGCCGCCAATTTCCTTGTTTGTCGATCGCATAGGTGATCGCGGTATGATCTACCAGATATCCGGCTGCGCTGCCCGTGTCTTGCTTCTCGTGATATACGCCGTAGTGCTTCCAAACCGGCCCAAGCTCTGCTTCGGTCCCGGTCAGGCCAATAATGGACGGATCAAAATTCGCCAGGTGGGCTTTGAGTTTTTCGGGGGTATCGCGCTGTGGGTCAACAGTGATGAAGACAAATTCAACTTTTTGCGCCAGATCTCCGAGGGCGCTTCTCACTTTTTTAAATTCAGACAGCGTCACCGGACAAACATCCGGACAATTGGTATAACCGAAGAAGATCAACACGACTTTTCCCTGCTGGTCGCTCAACCGGAAGGGGAGTCCGTCTTGATTGGTTAGAGTAAAATCGGCCGCGGGGGCCGGTGGATCAATCAATGAACCCTGATAAGCATATGGCCTGGCAAAGACCTGCCATGCCACCAACATTAAACCCAGGCCAATGATTACCCCCAGGCCCAGGATGGCAAACCTTGATTTCATAATTTAATCCGCTTTCAAATAATTAATCTTGCTGGTAGAGCATTAATGGGCCTACAAGGTGCGCCCAACCCCATTTCACCGTACAGATTTCAACCTCCTGGTAGACCCAGGCTTTAGTTCGGGGAGAACCCGCTTCAGTCTCAGGATCCACTCCCAGGAGGCGCAGCCAGTTATCGACATTTTTCCTACCCGCTCAGGAGATGACGTGTCCTATCAGGTAGAGAGCCGGGTAGAAGAAGATCCAAACCAGGTCGACGAAGTGCCAATAGACAGCGCCGGCCTCGACAGCCCAGTGGCGTTCGGCGGAATACAGCCCCTTGCGTCCATTGCGATAAATTACTGCCAAAAGTATTACACCGGACAAAACATGAAAGGCATGAAAACCTGTCATCGTATAGAACAGCGACCACACGACGTCATGATCCGGACCATAAGGGGCGATTTGCCATTCAACCCCAACCACACCGATCAGGAACAGAACGCCTAAAACCAGGGTGATCAAGGTGCCGCGCAGAAATGCTTTTTGGTCCCCAAAAGAGATGGCAGTCTCGGCCCTGTTCATGAAGAAGCTGCTGGCCAACAGCATTGACGTCACGATCAAGCCCAACACCTGGCTGACTTCCGGACGCTGTTGTGAGCCGAGCAGGTAGAAGCGAGCGACTAACAAACCGCCAAAAACAAATGCATCGGAAAGGATGAATAACCACAATCCAATCCGGTTGGTGACCAGTTTCTTTCGATAATCCGCCATGGGTAAAGTCTGGGTCGACATTATTGGCTCTCCTCCTCACCGGCGAACAAGCGTGGCAGGTGCATATAGTCGCGCATAATAAAATACGCCTTGAATATCGCGATGGCGATGAGCGGCTGCCACCAACCGATTGCGACCGAGCCGACCATAAACTCTCCAATCGTGAACACCGCCAGAATGATAATCACGCCTACCCCGATCCGATAAGCTTCAGCCTTCTTTTGCTCGTCCATTGTTTTTTCTCTCCTTTCAATTAATCCGCACCGGCCGGCGCGACAACCGGTCCAACAGGCTGCTCAGGCGGAATAACCCTCGGAGCACGCTCCTTGTCGATGTCGACATAAGCCGAGCCTGCTAACCCATAATCGTAAGGCTCGCCGATCACGGTGAAGGGTCGCTCGTAATTCAAAACCGGGATTGGCGAGGCCAGTTGGAATTCAGGCGAGCGTGACCGCCAGGGATTACTGACAGCCGCCTGGCCGCGTGCAGCGCTGTATACGATGTTGATAAATGCGATCAGGACCGAAGTGCCGATGATAAATCCGGCGATAGTGATAAAAATGTGCGTCGTTTGAATGCCCAGGGAGGGGTCGTAATCCCCAATTCGCCGGCGCATGCCCAACAAACCCACCTGCATTTGCCCCAGCGATTGGACATAAAAAGCAGGCAGCATCATAAAGAAATGAAGCTTTCCCAGCCTTTCATTGTACATGCGCCCGGTTATCTTCGGAAACCAGTAATAGATCGCGGCGAAGAATGGGAAAACGAACCCCCCAAACATGGTTGCATGGAAATGCCCCACAATCCAGTAGGTGTCCTGCAGGTGCAGGTCGGTGGAGACAGTACCGTTGGGAGGGCCGCTCAGCCCACCCAACAGGAAGATCGATATTGCGCCTAAAACGAAGAGCATCGGGGTTTCAAAACTCATCTTCCCCTGCCAGATTGTAGCAACCCAACTGAAGAACTTGACCCCGGTCGGGACCGACACCAACAACGTTGTGTACATAAACGGGACGCGCAGATAAGAGGCCATTCCGGAGGTGAACATGTGATGGGCCCACACCAGGAATCCCACGAGGGCAATACCCATCGAAGACATGGCGACCCAGCGATATCCGAACAACGGTTTGCGGACAAAAACCGGCAGCAGCTCACTGATCACGCCTAACCCGGTCAGGATGAAGACGTATACAGCCGGGTGTGAATAAAACCAGAACAGGTGTTGGAACAAGATGGGGTCACCGCCCAAGTTCGGGTCGAAAAAGCTCATCCCGAATATCCGTTCGAAAAGCACCAATTGAAAGGCAAGGGCGATCAACTGTGTGGCGGTCGCGCTGATGATGGCGGTAGCGAAAGCTGACCAGACGAAGATCGGCATACGGAAATAATTCATCCCGGGAGCCCGCAGCCTCACGATCGTAACAATAATGTTTAATGATCCAAGAATTGAAGACAGGCCGAACAGATACACCCCCAGGAAGAACATATCCATCCCCAAAGGCGCCCGCACGCTTAATGGTGGGTAGCCTGTCCAACCGGTGTCAAAACCACCCAGGAAAAGCGTGCTCACCAATAAGATCGCCGCCGGCACATTGATCCAATAAGCAAATGCGTTCAAGCGTGGGAAAGCCATATCATTCGCCCCGATCAAGAGTGGGACCAGGTAGTTTGACATCGCCGCCACGCCCAGGAGCATTCCAAAAATCATCACGATCCCATGCAGGCTCATGATGGTGTTGTAATTTTCCAGCGGCAGGAACTGGATGCCGGGGGCTGCCAGCTCGGTGCGGAATGTGAGCGCAAAAGAGCCTGCCAGGGAAAGCATGAGCAGACAGGTCACCCCGTATTGAATGCCGATGACTTTATGATCGAAAGAAACGCTCAAATAACGCGCCCAGCCCAACTCATGTGTATCGTGCGGGTGTTCGGATGTTTCTTCACCTTTTGCCCACTTGACCCAGTCTGCCATCACGCCGGTGCCGATCATAAAACCCACCGCCCCAAAAACTGCTCCAAGCACCCAGGCCGGCTGGGTAAATCCAAAATTGGCGGCATTCCAGGCTTGCAGGCCTAATCCCAGGCGGATGAGGCTAACCAGCAGCGAGCCAGCCAGCGTTCCAAAGATGAAACCAATCAGCCCGCGCACGAGACTCAAAGAGAATAGGTTTACTTTCGTTTTTTCATTCATAAAAAGATCCTCCTCGCCATAAGTATTGAGTGTCCGGGCGCCTGGCTATTTCAGGCTCTTAATAAATTCGATAATGTCAGCGATTTGTTTATCCGTAATATTGTTCTGTTGGACAATATCCGCTGGCATAATATTGGTAAATCCCTCGACAATCTTGGCGCCCGGGTTTTTGATCAATTCGATCAGGTAAGCATCATCCACCGTAACGGTCGATCCATCGTCCATGGTGACCTGGCTGCCATAAACGCCTTTCCAACTCGGGCCCACCAGCTTGGTCCCATCCACCGTATGGCAAGCAATGCAGCCGAATTTTTGAGCATCCCGCTGCCCGCGCACGACCGGATCGCTCAATTCGCCGGTTTGCTCGACCACCCAGGCATCGAAATCGGCTTGCGATAAAACTTTCACAGGGGCTAACATGTAAGCGTGCTGCAAACCGCACAATTCCGCGCAGCGTACCTTATATTCGCCAATTTTCGTTGGCGTAATGCGAAGTTGGCGCTCAAATTCCTGCCCACCTGGCAGAGCGTCCTGCTTCACCCGAAATTCAGGCACCCAGAACGAATGGATCACATCGTTAGAAGATAATCGTAGCAAGACTTGTTGGTTAACAGCGAGCATCAAATCCGTCCCGACGATGCCGGTATCCGGGTACTCAAAGCGCCAGGACCACTGCTGCCCGATCACCTTGATTTCCATGGCATGGGGATCGGCGCGCATCGTTTCAGCCAGGGAAGACCCGCCCAGGTAAGCGAAATACAATACGGTGATCAATGGAGCCACCGTCCACAGCACCTCGAGTCGCGCATTCCCTTCGATATGGGCGGCATCGCTGTCGTCACCGCGCTTACGCCTGAAGACCACGATGCTATAAACCATAAATACAACGATCAGGGAGAAAAGGAAGGCGATGACCTTAAATTCCAGGTTGAAAAGATTATCGATAGGCACCGCCTGGGCGCTGGCTTCTACCGGCAACAAATGTACGTAATTCAAACCAACAATCAGCATGGCAGTGACGATCACGACCAGAAATGCCGCGATGACGAGATGTTTCATATCTGTTCTCCTATTCTCAACATTCATGACCGCATCAAGGCGTTCGGCCAGCGGCCGGATGAGTGCCCCCGGTTTTTCATCTCCATAAGTCCATTCCTCTAACCAATCATCAATTTGGGAAGCGGCCAGTGTGCGGCGATCATATACAATCGCCTCCTTGGCGCTCTGTAAAGAAAGTAAAACGACGCGCAGTTTCTTTTCGCCTTCAACAAAACGTGCCAAAAACTCATCTCGATTGAGGAGCTCATCGTCGTAATCAACGATGATCAAATCTGGCGTCAACTTTTCCAGGGCAGCTAAAGCCTCGTCCAGGCTGGTCACCACCCCAACTACCGTCACCCCAGCCCCCTGCCGTTCTCGCAGCAGGCTGCGCAGTCCCTGACCGAAGAGCGGATGGCTGGAGGCAATCAAAACACGGCGGGGTCTCGCCGGATTGAAACTTAACATCTACCCTGGTTCCTTAAGGTTATCGTTGTTAGCCTACCCTGAAAAAGCCCGATAATACCTGTATTAATTTACCAAAGGTGATCTTAATTGTCATCCACCAACCATTTGCAAAGGAGCGATATTGAAATGCACGGAGGGGTGATTTTCAAATCACCCCTTTTGCAGCATTACCAACGGTTCTTAGGGAACTTCCGCACATTCCTGCGGCGAAACTCCATGGTATAACTGAAGGCGGGGAAAATGGGTATGCCGATGATAACGAACGAAACTATTCAGGAATATCGCTCGAAAAGTTTCTTCCTCCAACCCGGGCAGCGTGTGACCCAAATCGACGAAGCGATCAATTTCGTCAAAAAGCGCGGTTTCATCTTCTTCTGGCCGATCACCGGTATCACAATGCCAAGCCTGTGGACCGCCGTTGCCGGCGATCGCCCGGTAGCTGACGCCCATGACGACCCTGGGCATGTCACCTGGGGCTGGAAGGATTCGCTGCTCGGCCAAAAACGATGGTATTACGCCAAAGTGCTGCGAAAAAAAGCGACCATCATTGACCTGGATATCGTCCCAAATTTTTACGCCCTTTCCGATAATTATGGCTCACCCGAAGATGATTATCTGACCTTGTACGAACAAGGCCGCCTGACACAAGAAGCAAGAATTATCTACGAAACCATTTTAGAAGAAGGGCCAATCGACACGGTCGCTCTGCGGCGCGCGACCAGACTCACCAGCCGGGAAAGCGACCACCGTTTCAACCGTTCGCTGACAGAGCTGCAAACCGATTTCAAAATCCTGCCCATCGGCGTGGCGCAGGCAGGCGGTTGGAATTACGCATTCATCTACGAGATCGTCGCCCGCCACTATCCCGAACTACCCAACCAGGCGCATTCATTAAAAGAATCCCATGCGCGCCAGAAGCTCCTCGAGCTTTACTTCAGCTCCGTGGGGGCCGCACAAATCGCCGATATCGTTAAACTGTTCGGCTGGGAACCTGAACAGGCAGAAAGCTCGGTCAATAAACTGGTCGAGACAGGGAAGTTAATCCGTGGCTTGCAGGCCGATGGGCAAAAGGGGGAATGGATCGCGTTGAAGGATCTGGTTTAGCAATTGGGGCGCCTCGCCTTAAACATGCCGGCAGGCACAGACCTGGCGGCAGCTAACTGGCTGGTGCGTTGGAAAATGCTGTATAATCACCCACAGGGGTTCATTCACCCTGGGCACGGCGTGATTCGGGACCGCTCGCCGGCCAGCCCAGCCAGATAATTGACTTCAGGGACGGAGCGATAGAATTTAAGGAGCTGGAAAATGCCCTCTTCAGCCGATGATCACGTCAAGATAATCACGATCGAGCGTCACATCCTCGACGAACAACGCAGTCATCCTGAGGCTACCGGCGTATTAACCAGCCTGCTTTACGATATCGCCCTGGCAGGTAAAGTGATCGCCAGCAAAACCACCCGCGCCGGCCTGGCTGAGATTCTCGGACGCACAGAGGAGATCAATATACAGGGCGAACAGGTGCAAAAACTCGACCGGCTGGCAGACCTGACGATCTACCGCCTTAACGATCACACCGGCAGATTGGCGGTTTTGGGCTCTGAAGAGCACGAACATCCACTCATGATCCCCGAACAGTACCCAACAGGTAAATACGTGCTGCTTTATGATCCCCTGGATGGGTCTACCAACATTGACTTCAATATTCCGATCGGGACCATCTTCGCTATTTACCACCGGATTAGCGAAACCGGCCCGGGTACGTTAGAAGACTGTTTGCAGCCGGGGCGAAACCTGATCGCCGCTGGCTATATCATCTACGGTTCCAGCACCATGTTGGTTTATACAACCGGGATGGGCGTGCATGGTTTCACATTGGATCCCACTGTAGGCGAGTTCCTGCTTTCCCATCCCTATATTCGAATCCCGGAAAAGCCCGTTTATTTCAGCGGAAATTTGGGGTATTATCGCTATTGGAGCACTGGGGTTCAGCACTTCACCCAATATCTGCAAGGAGATTTTGGGGGTCCGAAGGATCTCTCTTTGCGCTATATCGGATCGCTGGTTGCAGATTTCCACCGCAACCTGTTGTCCGGCGGGATCTTCTACTACCCTATCGACAGCCGGGACCCGGGGAAGACGCATGGAAAACTGCGCCTGCTTTACGAAGCAGGGCCTCTGGCTTTCATCGCCGAACAGGCCGGGGGTTTAGCCTCGGACGGCGCTCACAATATCCTGGATGTCGAACCGACCTCACTGCACCAGCGCACCCCGCTTTACATTGGCAACCGCGAGCTTGTCGAAAAAGCGGAAGAATTTATCCGCCAGCATGACCTTGTTACGCAGTAAAACAACCCATATGGAGAATAAATTATGATCGAAGTCGCCATTATGGTGGAAGGCCAGAATGGATTGAACTGGCCGCGCTGGAAGCGTATTACCCAGGTGGTAGAGGAATCGGGCTATGCTGGCCTGTTTCGTTCCGATCATTATACGAACGCCAATCCACCAGACCAGGATTCACTGGAGCTCTGGGTCTCGCTAACCTGGCTGGCGGACCACACCAACAGCATCCAATTTGGCCCACTGGTAACCCCGGTATCGTTTCGCCACCCCTCGATGACCGCCCGAATGGCGGCAGCTTTGGATGATCTTTCCGGTGGGCGTCTGGTCCTCGGCATTGGCGCCGGCTGGCAAGAACGTGAGCATGAGAAATTCGGCTGGGACCTGCTCAATATCGATGAACGTTTTATCCGTTATGAAGAAGGTTTGCAGGTCATCACCCGTTTATTGGGCAGCGATTCGCCGGTTGACTTTCAAGGGAAGTATTTTTGCTTGAAAGAGGCGCTCTTGCTGCCCAGGCCTGAGCGACCCGCCGGCCCACTGATCCTGGTCGGTGGCAACGGAAAAAGGCGCACACTTCCATTGGCTGCTCGTTACGCACAAGAATGGAACGCTGTCTATCTGACTCCTTCGACATTTGCCGAGTATTCCGCCCGCCTGGATGAGCTGCTGCTCCAGGAAAACCGTAGACCTGAGGATGTCCGCCGGTCGATGATGACCGGCTGTGAATTCGGACGTGACCAGGCGCAGGTAAATCGCAAGGTTTCTGCACGCACCAAAGGTCAACGTACGGCGGATGAATTGAAAGCCAGGGGGGTACTGGTGGGTACCAACAGCGAATTTGTCGACCAGTTGGGTGCCTTAGCAGAAGCTGGCGTACAGCGAGTGATGCTGCAATGGTTGAACCTGGACGATCTTGACGGGTTAGAGGCCCTGGCCGCCGGTGTATTACCCCAGGTTTGAAGACCCCTTGCGTAAAATCAGGTTGATCCAAATTACGCTAGAATCCACGCTAAATTGTCAGGAAAAGATTTGCTTGGGAGGATGAGATGCGAAAACAAACATACCGATCGATAGGGTTCTTGACGGTTTTGATAATGACAGCGCTGAGCTGCAACTTTTTATCGAATATTGGGCAGACCGCCGGTGGGATTGAGCAAACTGCCAAAGCGGTGGCTACCCAGGTCCAGGGCGGGGCCGGGTTGGCTGCGACTGCCCGGGCGGCGATCACCCAGGTAGAGAGCAGCGGCCTCGTACAAACGATCCAAGCGGCAGTCACCGAACAGGGGCCCCAATTGCAAGAAACGATCCAGGCCTTTGCCACGGACCAGTTGCCCGGTCTCTCGGAAACGGTGCAGGCGTATATGACCGCCCAGGGCCCGGGGCTTGAAGATACCCTGCAGGCTTACATCACTCAGCAGGGTCCCGGCGCAGAGGCGACCATGCAAGCAATCGCAACGCAGGCAGCCCTGTCATTCGGCGAATTACCCCCCGACATCCCGGTCGTTGAGGGCGACAAAGAAAATTACATAAAATCGGAAAACCTCGTCACTTACCAAACCGCCCTCGACTTGAATTCTGTAAAAGAATTTTATACTCAGGAAATGCCAGCAAACGGCTGGTCTTTGGTTGAGCACCAATCGCAATTAAGTGGCAACACGCTTCTTTTAGTTTACGATAAACCGGATCGTAAATCCAACATCACCCTGCAGCTCAACCCGCTGGGGAACCAGACGATCGTCATCATTGCCATCGAAAACAAATAATATTTTATGGACGAGCATTTGTGGAACCACTTCACCTGGCGCCAGCCGTGAATGACTCAAAGTCAGGAGATTCTCAATGAATGTAAGTGAGGCGATTCGAACCAAACGGGCTATCCGCCAATTTTCCGACCGGCCAATTGACGATGAAGCCGCAGCCATCATTCTCAACGCCGGCAGGCGCGCCCAATCTTCCAAGAACTCACAGCCCTGGCATTTCATCGCCGTTCGGGACCGGGAGACATTGAAAACCCTCTCACAGTTGGGCACCTATGCCGGCCACCTGGCTGGCGCGGCGATGGGAATAGCGATCATCACCCCTCCCCCCGAGCAACGCTGGAGCATCATGTTCGACGCCGGGCAGGCCGCCGCATACATGCAGCTTGCCGGCTGGGACCTGGGGATCGGCTCGTGCCCGGCAACGATTTACGAGCCTGAGAAAGCTCGCCAGATCCTGGGATTCCCACAGGACCTGGAAGTTCACGTTGCTCTCTCCTTTGGGTATCCCCTGGATGAGGCCCGGATCACCGCTGCGCCGCGAAAAGGCGGACGCCAAACGATCGACGAGATTGTCCACTGGGAAAAGTGGTGAACCTTATATGATGAATCTCTATTAATCCTTACGCGTGGTGCGCCAAAAGCGCCCAACACTATTTAGATGGATATCTGAAATCGTGTTGCTGTGGTGCGCCAAACGCGCCCAATACTTTTAAAGGAAAACATGACCACTTATAACGCAGACCTCAGCCGGTACATTAAAGACTTATTCGCCATCCATGACCAGGGTCTGGAGCGGGCCTGGACAGACACCCCGCGCCGCGGGCTGCCCGCGATCAGCGTGAAACCCGAAGAGGGCCGTTTCTTACAGTTCCTTGTGCGCGCGATCGGAGCTCGCAAGGCCGTCGAATTGGGGACGCTGGGCGGTTACAGTGGTATCTGGATCGCCCGCGGCCTGGCCAACGGTGGAAAGCTGATAACCTTGGAGAAAGAGCCTCGCCACGCAGAAATTGCCCAGGAACATTTTGCTGCCGCAGGTGTGTCAGACCGGGTTGAGATCCGGGTGGGCGATGCCCACCAATCTTTAGCAGGCCTGGTGAAGGATGGACCTTACGATTTCGTCTTCATTGACGCAGAAAAGCCGGGATATCCGGGGTATTTCGACTGGGCGCTCGAAAATACCCGCCTGGGAGGGGTCATCGCCGCCCATAACGCCTTTCGCGGCGGCAGTGTGACTGACCCAAATGAAAACGACGCCAACACTACTGCTATACGGGCCTTCAACCGCCGGGTTGCGGGTGAATCCAGGGTGATAAGCACAATCTACCCCGCTGGAGACGGCACGCTCATCGCTGTCAAGACAGGCTGAAGCCTGCAACTTTTTTAAACCTGCATCGTAAACCATAATGAAAGATTGCAAAATGATGGAGGTTTTTTATGAATAATGCGAGATCCCCCTTACGCCGTTCTCGGCGCAACCGTGTAATTGCCGGGGTATGTGGAGGCCTGGCGGAATTTTTTGGGATCGGCTCATTTTGGTTCAGGATAGCATTCTTGATCGCGCTGATCCCCGGCGGCGTCCCCGGCCTTTTGCTTTACCTGTTGCTGTGGATTATTATTCCAAGCGCATGACTATGGGTTTCGCACCATTTTTTGGCGCAATTCGAAATCCATGTCCAACGTCATTGAATCGGATTGTCCCATAGGATCTCTAGGGCCGTTCTGCCAGTTTACCAAGAAATTAATACACTTGAGTCCGCCTGGATCTAATTGTTCATCCAGGTCCAGGCGGGTTGGAATCGAATTAAAGTATCCCTCCCATACTATTCGATCGGAATTCTGATACCAGCCATCGCAATTCGAATCCACCAATATCCTGGTATGCAGCAAACCGGATAGCTCCCCGCTTCCTACGATCCCATTGCACGTGTCGTCGCCCGATTGTGTTTCTGAGTTCGAACATTCATTTTCAAAATCCCCCACACGGATTCGATCAATTTCCAGATAACCCTTGTTCGTGCCAGTATTCTTTATCTGAAGTTTCTTTAAAGCCTGCAATCCAGGCGTCAGGTTTGTGAAATAAGTGTGAGCAGCCTGATAGGTATTCCCATCCACAGCTAATTCCAATACCCCAAGCGATACATCCCCATGATCCATTGCATCAACGTCGCTGTAATAGGCAGAAAAACTGGCGCCGACCATAAATATCGCCAAGCCAACAGTGACGAGAAGAACGATGACCTTTTTCAACGCGAGGCTCCAATTTGCTGATTATAGGAATGGCGAATGCAACAAATATATCAAGAAACATTGCGAATAATTTATATAAATTTTGTAGAAATCTTTAGCAAACTGTAAGTCCCCGTCGAGGCGACTTTAATACGAATACTTCCCCGGTCACAAAAGCGCGCCGGGGAAGCATGTAAGTTTCAGGCAGGGGTTTACAGGCTCAATCGTTGGGATCAATCATTTTCAAGATTATCCTGTCCGCTCGAGGAAAACCAGTAGCCACGGCCCCATTTGGTCAGGATATAGTTTGGATTACTGGGGTCATCTTCTAATTTCTCACGTAAATAGCGAATATAAAGAGAAAGGCACGCGGTCGCGTCCGCATAAGCTTCACCCCAAACATCCTTAAGGATGATATCGTGACGCTTAACGCTGTCTTTATTTCTTACCAGGAAAGAAAGCAGGCGAAACTCTGTTGGGGTTAAATGCACCATCCCACCATTTACGTAAACATGCTGCCTCTCCAGATCAATTTTTAACTTCCCATCGTCAAAGACCGAGGGCTCCTCATCTTGTACGCTGGCTCGCTTAAGGATTGCGCTGATCCGAGCGTCCAGCTCCCTGAAGCTGAATGGTTTTTTGACGTAATCATCCGCCCCCTGTTGGAAACCACGAATCAGATCTTCCTCGGTGGTTTTGGCAGTCAGCATCAAAATGGGAACATCGGTCAGCTCTCTTAACCGCTGGCAAGTTTCATAACCATCCATCTCCGGCATCATAATGTCCAAAATCACCAGGTCCGGATGATAGCTATAAGCCACTTTCAGGCCTTCACGCCCATTCTGGGTTGCCAGAACCTCAAATCCTTGAGCGATCAATCTTTGGGCGAGCATTTTGCTCAGGGTTTCATCGTCGTCGATAACCAAAATTCTTTCATTCATTATCTGCCTCCATGACTGGCAGTGTAAAAGCGAATTGGCTTCCTTGATCCAACTCGCTCTGCACCCATATCATGCCATGCATTGCTTCGACCAGGTTCTTACAGATGTACAAACCAAGACCGTGTCCATATACCGATTGTGAATCGCCGCCATCTACCCGGTAAAACCGGTCGAAGATCTTGGGCTGGTGTTCGGGTGAAATCCCCTTGCCCTGGTCCTTCACGCTGACGATTACGGTTCGGTGAGGTCCGGTCGTTAATCTTACGTCGATTTGGGATCCCTTCGGAGAGTATTTGACTGCATTGTCTAACAAATTATTTAATACGGAGTGAAAGCCATTCTCATCCGCCCAAACCCAATCCTCTCCCACTTCTGTCGCCAGGGATATTCTATGATCGAGAGCCATAATTTGCCATTGTTTAACCACTTCGCCAACAAAAAGTGAAACCGGTAAAGGGCGGATTTGGAGTGTAAATTTCCCGGTCTCTAGCCGGTGGACATCCACCACGCGATCCAGAAATTCCGCTAACCGCTGGCTTTGCATTTGTAAGATATTTAAGTAATCTGTGTAGCCGGGATTCAATCCAGCCTCAGTTCCTTCAGCCATGAGCAGTTCGGCGACCGAGCGAATGTTCGCCAGTGGCGTGCGCAGCTCATGCGAGATTGATGTAATCATCTCACGCTGCAATTGTTTCAATTCATCTTGCTGAGTTACGTCGCGGAATAACACAACTGCGCCTCCAGGCTCACCATCCTGGTCCATGAGCGGTGTTGCGCTCAGAGCGACAACGCGTTGGCTGCCCAGCAGCTCGCGGATAACCCGGTGATCATCGTAAATGACTTTCCCCTCATGCAAAACCTGATCCAGGATACAGTCGTGGGGATCGTCATTATCGGTGAATCCAAGAACGCGGCAGAAGTGCTGCCCAACACTTCCACTCGCTCCCCATCCGGTCAACTTAATTGCAGCCGGGTTAATGGTGAGTATCACGCCGTCACAATCCGTGGTCAGTAAACCATCCGCCACGCTTTCAATGATTAAGCTCATCTGCTGCCCATCGCTCCTGATCTTATTAAACAGCCTGGCATTTTCGAGAGCAATGGCTGCGTGTTCGACCAATATCGATAGGACATATTCGGAATTCGAGCCAAAAGCTTGCGGCAGCGCGCTTTCTACCGAAATGATTCCAAAATCATCCTTCCCGTAATGGATCGGGACCCGCAGACAGGATTTTGATCCGGGCATAAGCGGCGGCATAAACGGGGCCGTATCTCCCTTCTCCAGGTAAGCTTTGATCCGGCGGGAGCGCAGCATCGACCGGTACACCAAAGCAGCATCTAACTCGCTGCCCCTGTATTGGTAGGCTTGCGGGAGGCCCTCTGCATCCAGACCAATAAAGCCGGCCTGGCCCGATGTAATTTCAAGGGCACAGGCCAGAGTTTGCTCGAGGATGTTTCGGGGCTCCAATGTAGCATTCAATTCACGAGCCGTGCGTTGGATTGCAGCTAAATGCTCGACCTGTTTGGACAGCGTGTAATCGGTAATGGCGAAAAGTCCGGCGTGTTCCAGGGCTTTGACCCCCAATTCCACCAGCACATCCAACAACTGCAAATCGCGCTTAAGAAAGCGGTCATCCTCTTTGTTCAGTAAAATTAACCAACCCAGAATAAGGCCATCATGATGGGTAAATGGCAGCGCAATCAAGGAGCGCAGCAGATTCGCTGCATTTCGTGATTGAAGAATCAACGAATTGGGACGGTTAAGGTGGTTCAATATCACTGGCTTGTTTTGTTCGAGCAGCCATTCAGCCAGGGTTACCTGGCTGGCGAGCTTTAAACTCGAAAAACGAAGGGTTTCGTTTCCCGTTTGTGTGAACACCACCCAGCGAGCATCCAATGGGTTGCGCAGAAAGAAAGTTATTTCCTCCACCGGGCAAACCGTTTTTGCCTGTTCGAGAATAAACCTGATTACTTCGTCCTGATTAGAAGCGCGGGAAAAGAGCGTCTCCCATCCTTGAATTGCCGAGCTGAGCGCTTTTTCTGCCCTGGTTGAAGCGACCAGGTCGGCGATGATATAAGCAAAAAGATGCAGAAAGATAATGAATGCGACGGTTGAAAAAACCAGCGATGGGCCAGCGCCCAGGTACAATCCCCAATAGAGCTGTGGGATTAACGCTGTGCTGAAGAATACCGCAGCCACCAGCCCTGGAATTAAACCGTAATTGTAAGCTGCAAGCAAAACGGGAATGAGCGCGATAAGATAAAAGAATTGGCTGGATGCCGAATGCTTTTGACCTGAGAAATACAGCACCAGCAGGCTGAAAACCGAGACGGCCAATAACAGAATAAAGGTGTGCCTGCGCGGAGGCTGGGCTATCCTCAGCGGTTTTTGAGCGTTTTGTTGGTTTGCTATGCTTTCAATCATACCAGCAGTAACCGGATAACGACGCTAAAGACCAGGTTGCTTGTCCAACAAGGGATCAAGCTATCCTGGCGAAAACGCAAATAGACATTCCCTAACGATAAAACCGCCCGGTAAAACAGGATCAATAAACCGAATACCAGGTTTGGACTGTGCAAGATCTGGACAAGATAGACCAATGAATTCAAAAATGTGATTTGCGCAGCCACCTGCCAGAAGTTCAAATTCAGCTCGACACTCAATAAAGAAAACCCCACGCCGCGAAACAGCAGCTCTTCGCCCAGCGAAACCAGCCCGGCCTGGATCACAACCGTCCACAAAATAAGGCGCCAGTCTGACCAGGAAGTATGGGAAATACTAGGCACATATAAGGTGGTCACCAACAAATGCAAAGCCAAAGTCCCGCCCCCCAGGGTGCCCAGGAAAACGTTATCTGGCAGGTTTTTAACCTTTAATCCCAGGCGGTTGATCTGGTCTGGGACAACTTTCAAGGCGCCCGCCAGGAGAATCGCGCTTCCCACCAATATCAGTGGGCTGAAAAGAACGAGCCCGCCTGCCCCAGCCGCCTGACCATTGCCAATTGGCTCTGCTAAGAATGCCGGCGCCGGGAAGGTATACCAGCCCAGCATTGCCATTGCGACTAAGAGGATAAAACCGAGGGATAAATATAACTTACGGATATTCTGGTTGCGGAGAACAAACCAGGCAGTGATCAGGAAATAAATCACTCCCGTAGCCATTACCCATGGCACTTCAAAACTTGGCCAACCACCTGGCAGGAGATCTACCCCCAAAAACAAAACCGAGCTCAGGATCACCAGGCTTTGCAGATTTCGCCATAACCTGAGATTCTCTGCTCGGGTCTCTTCCTTGATGATCTGCCAATTTTGGCGAACCAGCAACCTCAGATATTGCATTCATGCACTCCCGGAAAGGGCAAAACTCCACCCAGGATTATTTTAGCATAAAGATTAAAGCTCTTAACATCGACGTAACAGATTTGGAAGGCGAAGTTCATGAGCTGACTGCTCAAGCCGGTTATTTCGCGGACCAAAATGCCAGGAGGCCATTCGTGAGCATTCGCATTGGGCTCACCTGCAAGGCATCCACCACGTAAATACCGGGGTCGTTTTGTGGATTAATAACTGGGATCACCAGATTTTTGCTATCCGGGGACCATAATGTCGCCGAATGTTGGTACTGATCGAAAAAGGGGATTATGCCGAGAAAATCGTCGGTGGGTTTAAAAACGGCAACTTCCTGGATTTCGCCGCTGCTCACATCCAGCACGCGCAGTCCAAGCTTAAACTCCGAGCGAGCCTGGCTGGGAAAGCTGACACTTTGTTCGCCGGTAGGGACAATAACTGGGACGAAATAGGCCACCCGGCGGCTGTCTGGAGACCAGAAAAAGGCCAGGATAATCTCTTCTTGATGCGCATTTATACTCTCTGGGAGATCCGGATCGAGGATTGATATCGTATTATAAAATTGATGAAAGCCGGAATCCCGGTTGGTTAAGAAGGCAATTTGCTTTCCATCCGGGGACCAGCCAAATGCGATTGCGCCGTCAAATTTCGCCAATTCTTTCTCGACTTCACCGCGCCGGTTCGTCAGCATCAAGGCCGGGCTGCCATCCTCTATTTCCGCTGCCAGCAGCAATTCCTCTCCATTGGAAGACCAATCTGGCGCTTGAAAAGTCGTCGGATGCAAATCCAGTTTTTGCCCGGCAGTTTGGGAATCCAACCCAAGGAATGCCAGGCGGGCCTCCGCCGAATCTTTCGCTGCCCCCCCGGTATGGATAAAAATGTCCTGGCTGTCCGGCCCCCAGGCCCAATAGTAGGGCGAACCGTGGTCCAACTCTTGAGCTTCGCCGCCGCGATCTGGCACAACGCGTAAAATCAAATCGCTTGCTAAGCCTCCGCCGGCCAAGAAGCTAAGCTTCTGGCTGTCGGGCGACCAATACAGGTAAAAGGGGAGCTCACGTTCACTTTCGAAGGCATTTACCTGTTGGCTTCCATCTGGGTCGGATATCAGCAGGTGTGCAGATTCGGTCTGGCCGCCTTTTGAGTTGACCTGCACATACGCCAGCCTGTGGCCGTCCGGAGACCAGGTGGGAGCCTGGTAAGACCGGATTTCACCTCCCGCTCCTGACCCCAGTTGGGCGTCATTTGTCACCGCTTGCCGGTTGGCGTTTTGCGGGTCAATCGTGAAGATATTCCCATCGATTCCCAAATAGGCGATCAGACCAGCGCTGGAGGCCGAGGTGGGGGCCGGATTAGGAGTGGAAGTAGGGTTTGGGGTAGGGGTGCGGGGAGAAAAGCTGATTCGGACTGGGAGACAGCCTGCTATAAGCAAAACCAGAATCACCCATATCCCCCTCAATGGTCGGGATTTAATAAACATTTTCTTGTTCATCCTGCTATACCAACTTGTTAAAAATGAAGCACCTGCTACGCAACCAATCCTAGGTCCTTATATGAGGTATCTCTATTCATTCTTACGCGTGGTGCGCCACAAGCGCCCGACACTGTTGCTTATTTTGTATCTATCTCCCCAATTGAACCATGCTGCAAACTTGAATTGATTTTAGCACATTCTCTTTCATTACGAGTTCATGCTTTGAGCAGGGCTTTTAATTTCCTGGTCAGATCCAGGTTTCTACGATATAATCCCTGAACAGAACATTTGAGCGAAATACATATTCATTTGGGCGAGAACGGTTGGAGACGATTATGCAAGCCAATGTTTTTGAACGAGTTCGGGAGGGTTTGCTCGACAAGCGCCAGAGATTGACGGATTTTCTCAGGACAACCCCTCCTGCCAAAATGGAGACCCAGCTCGGGAGCGCCAGTAAAAAAGCTGTTGAAGCACAATTGCAGGTCATCGACAACTCTATCCAAAAAAATGCCGATCACACACTCGGGATTTGTAGCGTCTGCCATACCTATGTCGACAATGGTTTATTGGAGATTGATTACACCGCCAGCGTATGCCTGGACCACTTCTCGGAGGTAGAAAAACGCCAGTTGGAAACCGAATTGGAGCTTTCCCAGGTGATCAACAAGGCTTTGCTCCCGCAGCAAGTGCCATTGATTCCGGGCGCAGATGTGGCGGTTTTTAGCCGGCCTGCTCAAATTATTGGGGGGGATTATTTTGACTTTTTCCAATTCGCGGATGGGACAATTGGGCTGGCGGTCGCGGATATCGCCGGTCATGGCGTTTCGGCAAGCTTATTGATCGCGAGTGTGCAAACCGCCTTGCGCACGTTGATCCCAGAATACAGCCTGTCTTCTGATGTTTTGCTGCGATTGAATAAGTTCTTCTTGCACAATATTCACTTCACGACTTTTGTCACCCTGTTCCTGGGCCGGTTCGATCCGCGCACCCAAAAGCTGTACTACAGCAACGCGGGCCATAACCCGCCGATTTTCATCCACAGCGATGGAAACGGAGGAGGCCCCTCCTGGCTGGGACCGACGGGAGCGGCAATCGGTCTCATTGAAGAATTCCATATCACGGAAAATGCGGTTTCCCTCGCCTCGGGCGACCTCCTGGTATTCTACACCGACGGTGTGACCGAAGCGATGAACGATCAACAAGAGCAATTCGGCGTTGAAAGGCTGGCTGCACTGGTTCAGCGATTTTCGCATCAGTCCCCACGGGATGTGGTGAAAGCACTGCGCCTTGAAATACAGGCGTTCACAAACGACCAGCCGCCCGCAGACGATATCACCATCCTGGCTTTCAAGGTCGAATAAAACTTTGAGCCTGCATTGATTTCTGCCGGAACAGGTTATGGGGTAGTGTGGCCAATGCACACTACCCCATAACCAAAGCTTCTTAGCGCGTTTACCAATGATCCGGCAGCTTATTTACCAGCCACTTTAAACATCAACGGAATATAAATGGGATTCAGGTCGATTTCTACCCTCAAGTCCAGGTCTGCCTGGACTTTGGAAGTCCCACCGGTAATCTCAGCAGACAGGGTATAAGATCCAACCTGATCGCTAGAGATCGTCACTGGCAGTGAGATCAGACCGCCGGGCGGCAGTGGCGCCTGCTTGTAAGGCAATGCGGCTACGACCCCGGCCAGGCTGGTCAGCGCGGCCTGGAAGGTGGTCTCCACATTGCCTGTGTTTTCGATCACCAGCTCAACGGGCGCTGGCACCCCGGGATGGAGGATAAGAGATCCCGGTTTCCATTGGACAGCCGCTTGAAGCAGGGCTGCGATCGGCACCTGCAGCGAGTCCTCACCTTTAACCGCGTTGTTGGTGCGTGACTGCGCCAGGACGCCCAGCAACAGTGATCCAGCCTGGGCAGTGGGACTGGCGCTGGCTTGCAATTGTATTGTTTCAGCCTGTCCTGGAGAGAGCGTCACTGCGTTCTTGGACAGGTCCGCCTGTGCTCCAAGGGCTCCAAAAGCGCTTACATCGAACGTCCTTGACTGGCTGCCCGTATTCGTCACCTGAACTTGCCAGGTCCCGCTTCCGCCTGGGTCGAGCTCAGCCGGTCCGGAGAGCAGCTCGACCTGCACTCCCTGCGCCAGGATCTGGACTTTGCCGGCGGTCGTGTGTTCTGCTCCCACAAGATCGGTAGCAGTCACTGTAAAACTGTACGTTGCAGGTGCGGCGCTGTCAGGCGGGATCAGGATTAACTGCAGCGTGGTCGAATCGAGACCGCCGGGAGCCAGGTAGACCTTGTTGGCAGGTTGGCCGAACAACTTCAAGTCGCTTTCCCAGCCGGAAGGCGCGCCTACATCCAGGTCCAGCGCCGCCGGCGAGCTTCCCAGGTTGGTTAAGGTCAGGCTGAACACTGCCGGACTGCCCAAACCGGTCGAGACTTGCGGCGGGTCCAACACCAGTGCGATCACCGACTGGCCTTCGCCATTCAGAATTGCGCCGGCCTGCGCTCGCTCTCCAGTTAACTGGCTTACCGCCTCGACGGTAAAAGGGTGAGGGCCATCGCCGCCAGTGCGGGCGTTGAAGGCCACCGACTGGCTCTGGCCGGCGGGCACAATCGCCTGAGTGGGAAGATCGACTTCCGCCAGACCGGTGGCTGTCAACGTAACGGTATGGTCGACCGAATCCAGGTTCGTGAGCAGCAGGCTGTAAGCCGTCCACTGTCCAGGGGAGGCGGACTGCAGCGTTGGTGTGATGGCTGCCTGCAGCACCGGCGCGGATACCTGGATCTCTGCGCCTGCCTGTCCGGAAGGTCCGGAGAGCGAGCTAGCTTGCACCGAGAAACCCCACTGCCCGGCGCCTTCTTCCAAAGGAACGTCGATGGAAAAAGTGATTCTGGCCTCTCCGCTTGCAGGAGCCACCAGGGAAGCCGGCAGGTTGGTCCAGCTTTCAGGCAGCCCGGACAAATCCAGGCTGAATGTCGTTTCCACCGGCAGCGGATTGAACAGTGTCAACCCATAAATCCCGGTTCCCCCGCTGGATACCTGCTGTACCGAGGGCGAAATTGTGACCAGCGGGCGCACATTCACATACAGGGGGGGCAGGAGGAGATCGTTGGCGCCTCCTGGCAGCGTGTAGACGGCGCGCGTTTTTTGCGCTACCAACCGGCTTTCTCCAGGCTGCAGGTCGTCCAGCCGGCTCTGGAAGCTGGTGACGATTTCAGGCTGGGCTCCATCCTGCTGGTAGGACCAGGCATAATCCGGATCGACAGCCTGATCGGGCGGCGTCGAGAATGTGTCGGTCAGCACCGTCACGCCATCCAGGCCGACGGTGTGCGTCAGGGCAACGCTATAGGCCGGCAAAGGATTGACCAACGCCGTCTGGTCGCGATAGGTGTTATGGATGGTCCAGCTATCCGTCTCATGGAAGGGGATGGTCAGATTATCGTTGACGTTGGTGATGTGATAGGTGAGCTGGTTCCAAACGGGGCGGGCTGGACCCCAAACCCCATCCCATCCGAAAACCCGGATGCCTCCTTGAGAGCTTACGACCAGCTCCCCGTAGCCATCTCCATCCACATCGGCAAAGAGCGGGTAATCCGAGCCGGTTTGGGAAATAACGCCCAGGCTCGGCTCGTTGAAAAGCAGCGCCCCGTCCGGCCCGTTGTAGATCGTCAGGCCCTGATCGGCCCCATTAAAGGCGATTTCGTCGATTCCATCCCCATTCAGGTCCATCAAAGAAACATTCAAGGGGGAATTGTCCAATGCCGGCACGCTCCACAGGATCGAGCCGTCGGCGTTGAAGGCATACAGGATGCCACTGTTGTTATCGACGCCGGTCACCAGCTCTACTTCTCCATCCCCATCAATATCGCCAATAGCGACACCGCTGGCGTTTCCGGAAGTGATAGGAGTGGACCATACCAGGCTGCCATCTTCGCCGTTGAGGACGTTCATGTAACCATCGGATGCGATCGCAATTTCCGGACCCGGGTCGCCGCCCGGGAGCGAACCGTCAATATCCGCCACCGCGGGAGTGCCGTATATGGACAGCGCCGAACTGATGGCTTTCGTCCATCCCAACACCGGGCTGCCCAGATTGTAGTCGTACATATACAGGTTTGTCGTTCCGGATTCGTGGACGAGGATGTCCAGAAAACCGTCGCCGTTTAGATCTGCAAGCACCGGCATCCCCAGGGAAGGGAAGGTATGCTGCCAGGCTAACGTGCCGTCCTGCTTGAAGACGACCAGATTGTTGCTCAGGTTGACCACAATTTCCGGGTCCGGATCGAGGTCCAGGTTTCCAACGGCTGGTGCGGAGAAAAAGGCGAAAGAGTGAAGCGTATCGGTATACCAGTAGATACTGCCGTCGTCGTGATAAACGAACAGGCCAGAGGCGGTGGGATGGATGATCTCAGCGCCAGGCTGCCCGTCCAGCTCAGCAATGGCAGGCGCCCCTACGTCTTCGAAGCCATTAAAGATGTTGTAAGGGTGGCTCCAGATGATAGGTGTGCCATCTCCGGCGTCACTTCCATCGCCGCGCATAAGGAAAAGCTCGCCGTTGCTATCGATATTGCTGGAAGCCACCACAATCTCAGGACTGCCGTCCCCATCCACGTCTCCTACGGCTGCCGGCACGTGCAGCCCGCCCCATATGGAGGCGCCGGCCGTACGGTCGCTTTCATACCACTCTACCAAAGGCCGGTAGGAGGCAGGCGAAGACGGATTCGAGGCAAAGCCATCCAAACGCATACTCGATACGTTTCGGATATGGACGTCGTGCGGCCCGTAATCGAACCCGCTGTAGAAATAGGCGTAAGGCTGCTCGCTGTACGGATACGAGAAACTGGGGGTATCTACTAACAGCCCGTCTACATACACCTCTACGGTCGAGACATTATTGCGCGTCAGCCCGTAGAGAACGAAAGAGTCGCCCACGAAGGAGTACCAGGCAGCAGCATAGCTGTTCGACAAACCTGAAGACAGGTAATCCCCTTGAATGGCATTAGGGTGCGTGGCGTCCACACCCGACTTGTTGTAATGCAGGCGGTCCGATACCGTGCCCTTATGGGCGTTGGCGAAGTCATCCGGCATGGGAGTCCCGTCCCAAACATCGATATAATCCAAGGCGACTTCAAAAGCCGTGCCGGGTGGATCGGGTTGGTGCAGCACCGTGATGCTGACTGTATGCGTACCGGTGATCAGATCGCCATACTGGATCTCTGTGGAACTGGCGCTGGCCTGGTACAGACCGACAATCCCCTGGCTTTCTCCATCAATGAACACTTCCGCTTGCCCGGAACGGTTATCGGAGAGGAACCCCAGGTTGATCCAGCGCCCGTAGAAAGTGAGGCTGAAGTGATCGTTTAGAGCGGATGACACGACATCACCCATGTCGCTCGTTCCCGGAGCAGTGGCAGTTTCTCTGAAAAAGGATTGCGGGCGCTGCCGGTAAGGATAGCCGTTATACAGGACCGCCGGGTTGTCCTCTTCGTAGCGTACGATCCCGCTGTAAACCGGAGGCGTGTAGACCGGTTCCGTGGCGGGCGTGATGAAGGCATCCACGTTCGGCTCGCCAAAGTAATCGTGCACCATCATCACGTGCGGGCCGGATCCGAGACCGTCGAAGGAGATCGTGCGGGTGATGCCCGTCGAATCGTACATCCAGAGATTCTCCTTCCAGACGCCATCGATGGTCACTCCCGTACGGAAGCCGCTGCCGTTCGCAAACCCAACGAAAGTCACTGAATCACCGGTGAAGGGGAACCAGGCGTAGCCGCTATTTGCGCCCCCGTCGGTCATGTAACTTCCTCCGCTGGCAGCCACATTCACCACTTCCGCCCAATCAGCGCCGCGCCAGACGCGCGGGTTATCTTGCTCCACCAACCCGTCCGGGAAGAGCGTGCCGTCCCAGGCGTCGATGAAATCCAGCGAGATTTGATTGCCTGTGGAATTGGGGTGATGCGTTCCCAACACGACGACCTGGAGGGTATGGGCGCTATTCGCCAATCCGTCGTAAACAAAACTCTTTTCATCGTTATCACGCGTGTAGGTATCCACGATACCCTGGCTGGCGCCGTCGATGAAGATCTCTGCCTGCCCGGCCTTCCAATACGTAGCAAAACCGATATGGACCCACGTGCCGGTAAAGTCAAAGGCGGCGGTTTCACCAGCGGCATCCGCCCAGGTGTAATCGCCATGGCTGGCGCGCAGGCCGTTGATATTGTTGACCACTGTCCATACGCCCGAGTAAGTGATGGCGGGATTGGTGTCCTCCGTGCGGGTGATGGGGGAGGCGCTGTGCGGCAGGGATGGGAAAACCGTGCTGGAGATGACTTCAGCAGGAATCGCTTCTGAGGCCTCGTCAGCCGGCGCAGCCGACAGGAGCGGCGAGGAAAGCGCTGCAGGCCGGCTCAGGCTCGCCGGCGGCAGGATGGAGGGCGTGGTGAGCTGGCTGGTGATCAGCGTGGTGACGGTGAACGACCCACCAGCTACCGTCTCGGGCGCGACCGCATGGCTGATTTGCAGCCCCTGGCCCACGGTCAGGTAACCGTAACCGCTGCCATCCGGCAAGGCGTCTGGCGCAGCACACAGGTCGCCGGCGCACAGCAAGTCGACAGTTACTGTATAGACGCCGGCTGCCCAGCCGGAAGTATCCACACTGCCCAGGTCGTAGGTTTGTACGCCTCCGCCATAGAGTGTCAGCGGGATTTCGGCGGTGTAGACGTCCTCGCCTCCCGGCTCGATCAGGTTCAATTGGGCCGCCGCATCAATTGGCAGGTTCGCCAGGTCGTTGACATCCACATAAATCTTAGTGCTGCTGCTCCCGGTTTCCACAAAACCTGGCTCGGGATGGACAGCCGTGAGTTGGACGAAGCGCTCAACTACGTTCAGCCGCGTGGCCGCCGAGGCGCCCAGGGATGGCAAGGTAATGTCCGGACCGGTGGCCACCGCCTGGGCCGAGACATCGACCACACCCACGGAAGCCGAGCTCACCGGGTAGGTGTGGCTGCTGGTTTCGCCCGGATCCAGGGTAGCATTGAAGGTTTGCAAACCAGACGGAAGGGTCACGCTGACCGCATAGGTGGTTTGCAGGCTGCCGAGATTGGTGAGCTCCAGGGTGTAATCGACCAGCTGGCCTGGTAAAGCAGCGCTGTAACCCGGAATCCAACGCAAGGAGGGCTGGTGTTCGCTCAGCTCGCACACCTGGTTCTCCAGATCGGGAGAAATGGCCTCACTCATGGCTTGCATATCCGCTTGCAGGTCGGCCTGGTTGGTATGGCTTGCCATGCTGGTCGCCGCCTGCGATAGCGCCAGGTCAGCGTTGACCAGATTGGAAAGATCGCCGGAAATTCTGGCCACTTCTTGTGCGGCCTCCACCGCCTGGTCGCGCTGGCCCAAATCACACGAGCCCGAGTCGCAAGTTGCTTCCAGGTTAGCGATGGCAACCGCCAGGGTCTTCAGGGCAGCGGATAGAACCGGCTCACCCAACCGGCAGGCAGCCGCCACATGGTCCGCAGTCTGGAAAATGGGGCCAGAATATGGACCCACCAGGCGCACTTGCGCCAGAGCATACTGCGTCGTGCTGCCCGGCGCTGATCCCGCGACTACCAGCGGGAAGCTGGCCCCGGCCGGGATATCGGCGACATCCAGGGTAAGCGGAATCGAGAGTGCTTTTCCCTTGGCAAGGTTTTGGGCGGCTGGCAGTCCGCTAAGCGTCGCCGTGGGCGGCAAAGCATACGAGGAGAGCGCAAAGCTTCCCGCGCCGTTGCCGACGTTTTCAACCTCCAGGCTTAGCGTGGCGCTGGTCTGCGGAGCCAGATAGATTTGAGCCGGAACGATCGTCATGTAATTAAAAGCCTGGGAAAGCATATTGAAGGAAGCGTTAGCCTGCGCATTTAAGGATGGGCTGCCGGTCGCCGAGACGCTGACATTCACCGGGGAGCTCGTCCCTGGGGCTGGCAGGGTCCCAGCCGGGGGAAGCAGGTATAGACCGATATCGGCGTGGCCCCCGGACGGCAGATCCAGGCTAACCGTAGTCGCATTCGCCCCATTCAGGATCACCCAGGAGGCAGGCGGGCCGTTTACGGTCAAATCGAACGTGCGCGCCGTCCCGCTGGTGTTGGTCAGGGAAATTCTGTAAGCCGCCCCAGGCGCTTCCGTCTCCCCGTCGTTAGTCTCATTTGGCGAGGAAGCAAAGCGGGCGCTGCCCATGGCGACCGTGATGTTGGGCTCACCATCAATCGATAGCTGCACGCCAGGCTGGTCCAACAGAGTTACCGTGAATACTGCCGGGGAAACCAGATCGGGATGAAGCGTTGACTGGGCGACCAGATCGATAGCATACGGGCCGGGGAGAACGCCGGCAGGGGGCTCGAGCGTGAACTGCCCGTTCACGCCGCTTAGAACAGACCACCCAGACGGCGCATAAACTCCCAGAATGAAATCATCGCTGAAGTTGGTCGATACCTGGGCCAGAACGCTGGCTGCGCCGCCTGGGGAGATATCCACGCCGGGTGAGTCCGTCGAAAGGGTGAAGGCCGGCGCGCCGCCCGAACCATTTTGGCTGGCCGACAGGGACGTGATCGCAGTCGCTTCGCCGGGCGCAGACCCGTAGACGAATTCCAGGTTGGGCAGGGGCATTAGACCAGACGTCAGGCCGCTGGTGAAGAACTGCTCCACGCCGCAAGCTTCGTGCGGGCAAAGGAATGCTGGCAGGTTGCGCCATTCGCCGCTCAAAGCAGCCTGGGACAGGCCGGGCAGTCTTGCCCCGGCCGCTTCGCTCTGGTTAAATCCATCGGCAACCGCGAAAAAGTAGCTGCGCAGCTTCAGGCCGATTGCCAGGGCCGATTCTGCTAACTGCACCGTGCTGGGCGGGGATAAAGGATTGCTCCCAGCAGAATACGTCTCGATAAAGCCTTCTACCAAAATCTGCAGCAGTCTGTACTCAAGCGCTGAATGCAAGCCATTCTCACCCACGCTCACCGTCTCGCCCGTTTCGGGATCCACTTCCCACCAGGAAAAAACCGGGCTGCCGTCAACCATTACCGCTCTGGATGGGATCAGAACCAGCTTCCCAGCCTCCAGGGCTTCTAGAACGTGCGCCAATGTGTCCGGGGTAAAGTCATACGAATCCAAAAGCCCATAATCGCCGGGCTTGATCAACACAGGCGCGATCCCTTGCAATGCCATCTCGTCGAAGACACGTGCGCTGGTTACCGCCGGCTGTCCGGTGGCGTCTTCCAAGGCCTGCCCCTCCAGGGACGACTCGCTCAACCCCTTGACCCATTGCGCGACACGCCCGGCGCTGGCGGCCTGCCCGGGATAAACCAGCGTCTGAGCGGTCGTATGGCGCAGGTCGACCGTGGTGGTGACCGCCTCGGTTGGATCGCCTACGGAGGCGATGGTGAAGACGCGCGGCGAGTCGTAATACAGCCTTGTATGCAGCCCGGCTTCAATCTGCGCCTGGTAGTTGTCCGCTTGCCAGGCAAAATCCAGCCCGATACGGGTCAGTAAGTATTCAGAAACGGATGCCGCCTGCGAGCGTCCGTCCAGGTAAGCCTGTAAGTCGTCGCCGGTTAAGACGTCGCTGGGGTCCAACCTGGCCGCGATTTCCAGCAAGTGTTGGCTGGTGGTTCCCAGGGTCGTTATCTTATCCAATACGCCTGCCGATTGGCGTCGCAAGGCCCAGCCGCTGACCGTATTGGGCAGAATCCAGTTAACATACTGGTCTTCCGGCTGGAAAAAGGGCTCTGAGCTGGTGTTGAGCGCCAGGGACAGTCCCCCGCCCAACCGCCGGGTAGCCGGGCCGATCAAGTCCTTTACCTCCCGGCTGAAGCTCTCCACCTGCCCATCCGGGGAATGCAGCTCATATTCCAGCCATTCAGCGGTCGTAAATTTCGAACTGAGCGGAAAGTTCGTCAGGTAATCCTGAAAGGTGTCGCCCTGAAATCCCTGGTTGTTGTCTTCGATCCCCAGGTACGGGGTGTACGTACGGGTCAGGCTCGAGAATACGCCGCCTGCGAGCGATTCGGACACCAGGTGCCCCAGGGTCACGCGCTTGCTCGCCAGGTCTGATACGTCAAAAGTCTGGTCCAGGGCGTAAAACGAGGACAAATTAACGCCTCCTACCGGGAAGGCGTTATACTGCTCCACTTTCAATCGCACCCGCAAAGTATGGTGCTCGCCGTCCGGCACAGCCGCCGAACGGTCCGTGCCGTCGCTGGCAGGAACTGCGAAAGACTGGCCAACATCCGCCTGGGGAAAGGTGGGGTCCAGGTCGGTCCAGCCTGCGCCGGGCAAATACGCTTCGACCCACCAATGATCGGAAGCCAGGTCGATCAAGGCTGCGTCGTTAACCGGGTCTGCCAGCTCGATTCCGGCAGGCAGGTAACCCGCCACGCCATACGCCGGGGGAAACAGGCTTGCGATCAAAGTCTGCGCCTGCCCAACAGATAACGCACCGTGGCGGTAGCGCGCCGGCACTCCGGCCAGGCGCAGCATGGCCACCAAGGCAGAGGCTTTGTCCAGCGAGTTGCCAGACTGCCCCCAAAGGGTGCCACGCGTGCCGCGCAGCGCCCCGGAATAGAGGTCCGTTCGGAAGGACTGCACGGCAGAAAAAGCCTGCAACGGGTCCTGGTTGAATCCGGCCGAAAACCAGGCCAGCTCGGGGTCATAAACGCCAGCATCACTGGTGGCGCTCATCAGGTCTGCGCCTAAACTGGAAGGGATGATCGTCGCCGGGCGGGCCAGCGCATTTACAGCCGCTCCCCACCGGTCAGCGGCTGCTTCGGCCCCGTCGTCCAGGTCTTTAAAATTACTGCCCGCAGCGGGGGTATTTAATGTCATACTGACGACCGCTGAACCCAGCGGCGGCAGGTCGTCGATCTGCCAGGTCAGCGCCCTGCCGGACTGCTGGAAACTCCCCGAAGCGGACAGCAGCGTTGCGCCAGAAACCAGCGTATCGCTCAGGGTGATGTTCTTTAACGTGTTGGCATCCTGGGAGGGATCAAACGCCGCCAGAACAGCAGCAATTTCTTCGCTTGAAGCCCCGTCTGAGATCTGCGGTAAACGTGTCACCGGCAAATTGTTGGTTAAGGTAAAAACAACTTGAACCGTGCCGGCTGTATAGCTGGTTTGCGCTCTTGAAATCGACAAAGACTGAGAGAGAGGCTCTGGATTAAAAGCCTGGCGGTCCTGAGCGGGCAAATCCTGGCTTACCCGGGCGCTCGCTGCATGGGGTTGAGCCGCAAAACCGCGGGCAGGCATCCAGCCTGTTAAAAGGGACACGATCATTGCCAGGGTAAACAGGCGCATTTTAAACGTAGCTCTTTTCATGATTTCCTCTCCCTACGCTATTCAGTTTGTATCATCTACCGCTTAATGGATTGCTCCAGACATCCGCCTATTTGTAATAATACGGATCGAGCACCCGCACTTCAGAAATTCGATCGACCGGCAGGCTGTTACGCTGGGCAGCGCTGCGGATCGCTTCAGGTGTAGGCGCGTCGTAGATGCAATAGGACTTTTTCCCGTCTGAAGCAATGTAGGAATGTACCCAGGTGACGCCATCGAAGAGATTATTTTCGATGAACTCCAGGCAAGCTTCGGTGCCCTGGTCAGGGCCAGGGATGGGTAAATGTTCTGGGAAGGTTCGTTCAACGAGATAACGCGGCATTTCATACTCTCCTGATGCAATCGTCCTATGAGACAGATAAATAGAATTTCTGTATCCGATTATCATGATACAGAAAATCCGATTTGATTGCATCGGGAGGTGTTCCCTATTTTGCTTGTGGGGATTCCCTATTTTTACTGAAATGGGGATGCTGGCGTGCTAGAGCGGCGGCAGCCTCACGCGAATGCACATCCAGTTTAGCCAGGATGGCCGAAACGTGGTGGTCGGCGGTTTTTGGTGAGACGTGCAGCCGCAGGGCGATCTCGGCATTGCTCAGGCCTTCAATGAGCAGGGCAAGGATTTCTATCTGGCGGTCTGTTAGTCCGAAAGGATTGTCGCGGGTGGAGGGCCGGGGTCCTCGGGGAATGTTGGGCGCGCCTGAAGCTTGCAGCTTGAGGCGCAGGTGGTCCGCCGCCGGCCGGGCACCGAGCCGTTCGAAGATCTCCAGGGCGGCCACCTGGGCGAGCGAATCGCCATCTTCCAGAGCCCGCGCCTGCTCGTAAGGGCAACCCAGGCGCCCCCATTCATCGGCTGCGGCGCGCCAATGGCCGGCGATTTGCAGGCTGAAAGGCCTGGCAATCCATTCTGCCACATCCACGTTATCGCCCGTTTTCCAGCGCCAGAAGGCCAGCTCACCCGCAAACCATGCATGCCGCTTGCTCACAGCCAAATCGTAGTCAGCCATCGCTTCTGCACGGGCGCGTCCGGGGTCACCTGATAACCAGGCTGCCTCCGCCCGGGCAGCGCGCGCCAAGCCCAGGAACTGCAGGGTCCCGGTCCGCTTCGCCAGCTCGAGAGCTTCATCCAGCACAGTCCAGGCGTCACGGTCACCAGCGCGGGCGTGCAGGTGACCCCAGGTCACCAGGGTTGTGATCTGGCTGAGCGCTGAGGGAGAGGATCTAAGCAGCAGTGGGTCTGTAACTTTGAGCGCCTCGTTCCAACGCCCCAGGTGAAAGCGAGTCAACCCCAGCCAGGCTAACATGTACTGGCTAAATAGATCTAAATTGCGGTCGGCGGCATACGCGATTCCTTCCGCCAGATAACGCTCTGCAGGGTAGAATTGGTAAAGCTCGGCAGAACAGGATCCCAAATAAGCGTAAATATTGGCGATATGCGTATCAATCCCCAATTTTCGGGCGATCTCGAGCCGTTTCTCCAGGTAATCGCAGCCGCGCTCGTAATCCAGAAAGAGCCAGGCGGATCCGACCGCAACATGAGCCATCGCCAGGACGTTATGATCCTCGAATGGTTCGGCCAGCTCAATCGCTTTTTCTCCCCATTAATCGCCTCGCCGATATCCCGGGTCGAAATGCGCAGCGTGGCCTGGGCTCGGTAAGCGAGAGCCAGCTCCCGGCTGGCCGGATGAGCTTCCAGCAACTGGATAGCCTCCAAACAGGTTTGCTCGGCTTCCGTGTTGGACCCGTGATTACGCAGCATGATCGTCAATTGAGCCAGCAACTCGCCTCGCTTCAAAGGGTTATCAATTTCTTTCCAGATCGCCAGGGCTTTCCAGTGAGCTGCGATCGCTTCCGATTGCTGCTCGGTTACATTGCATTCAAAGGAATAAGCTTCCAGCATTAAAGCGTGTTCACCGGGCGGCAGATCGCCGGCGAAACGCAGCGCCAAAGAATACAGGACTCGGGACTCGCGGTGGGCGCCGGCGATGGAAGCCTGGCGGGCGGCAGCGGGGGCAAACTCGAGCACGGCCTCCCGGTCACCAGCAGCCTCGGCATGATGCGCTAATCGGGGCAGGTCCGCACGCGTTGCCGGCGACGACTTCAACGAATCAAGCGCCAGGCGATGCAAAACAATTTTACGGTGCGGGGAGATCGTTTCAAGGATCGTCTGGCGGGCCAGCTCGTGCCGGAAAAGCAGCATATCTCCCTGGGCCGTCAGCATCCCCACTGCCATACACTCTTCTGCAAAGCCGGCTTCAGCGCCGGTCATCTCCACCAGCAGCCATGGCTCGATGCGCAGTCCGATGATCGCCGCCGCTTCCAGTACGGCATGTCCAGAAGGGGAAAGCCTGGCGGCGCGCGCCAACACAGCATCTCGGACTGTGGCAGGGATCCCACCAGACTGGTTGGCCAATACCTCCGTCACAAAAAAGGGGTTGCCCCCTGTGCGGCGATGCAGGGCAAAAGCATCCATTCCTCGGCTTCCAACCAGGGCTCGCACCGCCGTCTGGCTGAGCGGTGGAAGCTGGAAGCGGCGTGTCGCTAACGAAGAAGCCATATCGCCCAGTACAATGCGCAGTTGGTGGCTTGGGCCGAGCTCGTCGCTACGATAAGTCAGCACCAGCAGGGATTGGGTCCTAGTGATGCGCCGGCCCAGGAAACGCAGCAGGTCCAGGGTTGCCTCATCCGCCCAGTGCACGTCCTCGAAGACGACGATTGTGATGTATCTCTGAAGCTCGCTGAGGAAAGCGGGAAAGATGGCGTCCCTGCCGGCCTCGGAGGCTAGCAAGGCAGGCAAATCTCCCTGCAGCCGGCCGGCCATATCGTGCAGCGCGCCCAGGGGCCGTGGGGTGAAAAGCGCGTCACAAGCGCCCCACAAGATGCGCACGGCGTTTTGGTGCCTGCTCGTGAAATTTTCGACCAGGGAGGTTTTACCGATGCCGGCCTCGCCGCTCACCAACGCGATGCGACCAGAGCCCGCGCTGGCCTCTGCCAATGCGGCCTCCAACCCGGCCAGGTGCGCTTCGCGTTCGAGCAGCTCCATATGGGATGATTGTACAGATTCCGGGTATCCGCGTCAATCATCGCTCGTGTCCTTCATGGAAGTTTAATATTCATCCTCTCGATCAATGGGGAAATTTCCCTTTTTTATTGAAGTGGGGATGTTCCCTGGCCAGCGCGGCGGCGGCCACGCGAGAGTGCACATCCAAATTAGCCAGGATGGCCGAGACGTGGTGGTCGACGGTTTTAGGCGTAATGTGCAAGCGGGCAGCGATCTCTGCATTGCTCATATTTTCGACCAGCAGCGCCAGGATTTCCACTTGCCGGCCGGTCAACCCGAAAGGATTCTCCTGGGTGGAGGATCGGGGCTTGCGCGGCAGTTGGGCAGATCCGGCGTCTTGCATTGCCTGGCGCAGCGCATCCGCCGCAGGCCGGGCGCCGAGGTTTTCGAAGATTTTGAGCGCCGCAATCTGGGCCTCATAATCGCCATCCGCCAGAGCGCGAGCTTGTTCGTAGGGGCAGCCCAACTGCTCCCATTCCATTGCAGATGCGCGCCAATCCCCGGCAATTTGCAAAGCAAACGGCTTTGCGATCCATTCCGGCGGCGACACTTTATCCCCCGCTCGCCAGCGCCAGAAGGCCAGCTCCCCTGCAAACCAGGGGTGCCGCTTGCTAATGGCTGCGTCGTATACAGCCTGGGCCTCCTCAAGCGTGCGCGTCCAGTTGCCCGACAGCCAGGCCGCTTCGGCTAACGCCGCCCGCGCTGGCGCGATAAATGGGAAGTTGCCGGACAGCTCGGCTAAATCCAGCGCTTCATCCAGCAGCTTGCCTGCACCGGGCCGGCCCTGGCGGGCCAGCACCCGTCCTAGCGCAAGCAAGGCCGGTAAACGGCTGTTAGCCGATGCGATGGTATGCAGCAGCACCTCGCCGGCCGCCTCCTCTGCTGCACGCATACGGCCCAGATACAGAAATGTTTGCGCCTGCCATGCCAGCATATAATATCGCAGCAAATCCAGGTCGCGATCGGCGCAGTAGGAGATGCCTTCTGCCAGGTAGCGCTCAGCATGGGTAAAGAGGTACAGCTCGCAAGAGGTCGAGCCAAGGTTTCCGTACGCAGTAGCCACGCGCGCCTCCAGCCCGGCTTGGCTGGCGATGGCAAGGGCGCGCCGTAAATAATCGCTTCCGCGCTCAAAATCCGAGGACAGCCATATCGAACCCAATGTGTCATAAGCCATAGCCAACAAGCGCGCATCGCCATAGCGCTCCGCCAGGCTAACCGCTTTTTCAGCCATCGTAAGCGCCTCAGCCATGTCATGATGGAATATGTGCAGCATAGCCTGTGTGCGATAGGCAAGCGCCAGTTCTCTCCCTGGCGGAAGCGGTTCAAGCAATGCGATAGCATCGTGACAGCTCTGCACGGCTTCTGCCCAATGGTCGGCAGTAATTAGCGCCGTCGCCAGGAGGGCCAGGTTTTCTCCTTGTTTTAAGGGCTCCCCCGCAGATCGCCAGATCTCGATCGCTTTTCGACGGCTGGCGATGGCGTCGTTACGCTGGTTGATCAGGTTGCTTTCCCAGGCGAAGGATTCGAGCAAAAGGGCGTGCTCAACAGGCGGCAGATCCTCGGCATAATGCAGCGCGAGAGCGTATAGGGCTGCAGCCGCCTGGTGTGCGCTCGCAGTTGATGCCTGGCGGGCCGCAGCGGGCGCATATTCCAATACCACATCTCGATCGCCGGCAGCCTCAGCGTGATGCGCCAGCCGGGCAAGATCCTCGCGGGTAAACGGCGAAGATCTGAGCGAATCGAGCACCAAACGGTGCAGAACACGTTTGCGATGCGGCGAGATCGTTTCCAGGATCGTCTGCCGGGCCAGCTCGTGCCGGAATGACAGGTTATTGTCATGCGCTCGCAGCATGCCCATCGCTATGCATTCTTCTACCGCAAAGGCTTCCGCCCCGGCGACCTCCGCCAGCAGCCACGGCTCGATGCGCAGCCCAACCACCGCCGCTGCCTCCAGCACAGCCCGCCCGGACGGGGAGAGCCGCGCCGCCCGAGCCAGCACCGCATCCCGCACAGTAGCCGGGATGCCGCCCGTCTCACTGGCTAACACTTCGCTGACGAAAAACGGGTTGCCCCCGGTCTGGCGATACAGGGCCAGGGCATCCATCCTGCGCCTCCCCACCAGCACGCGCACGGCCGCCTCGCTCAACGGCGACAGCCGGATGCGTCTCACTGCCGAAGAATTGGCCAGGTTGCCCAGCACGATGCGCAGCGGGTGCTGCACCCCCAGCTCGTCGTCCCGGTAGGTCAGCACCAGCAGCGCCCTGGTTTGGGTGATGCGCCGCCCCAGAAACCGCAGCAGGTCCAGCGTGGCTTCGTCCGCCCAATGTACGTCTTCAAATACAAAGATGGCTGTCCGCCGTTGAAGCTCGGCCAGCACAGCCGCAAACAGAGTAGTGTGGTTGGCCTCCTCATGCAGCAGTGCCGAGATTTCCCCCTCAAGCTGCCCGGCAATATCCGCCAGGGGACCCAGCGGCCGCGGAGTGAAATACGCATCGCAGACCCCCCAGAACCCCGGCACTCGCTCGCGGTGGTTTTGTGTGAACCGCTCGACCAGTGATGTTTTGCCGATCCCCGCTTCACCACTCACCAGCGCGATGCGACCAGAGCCAGCGCCGGCCTGCGCCAACCCTGCCTCCAACCCGGCCAGGTGCGTCTCCCGCTCAAGCAGTTCCATTGGGGATGATTGTACAGGTTCCTGAACCTTGAGTCAATCATCCCCAAGTCCCCCAATGATTGAGAGGCTACGAAAAACATATTAAGAGCTCTGCCGCGGAACCACTTCAGTTTTGGATGATGGGTAAATATAACCAGAGAGGGTCGAACGCAGTAGTGGCCGTTGGCATGCGGGTTGGCGTGACCGTACTTTCCGGATTCGGAGTCGCCGTCAGGGTCGGAGTCAGGGACGTACCGGGCGTGAAAGTGAAGGCCGGCGAAGGCGTGATCGAAGAAGTCGGCTCAAGAGTTCCAGTTGCAGGCGGCGTGGCCGTTGGCGACGGCCCTGGAGTGTACGTCCGAGTTGGCGTGGGCGAAGGTCCAGGCGTGAAGGTGTGGGTCGCAGATCCCGTCACGAAAGCTGTCCCTGTGGGCGATGCAGCCAGGGTGCTTGTCCCAGTGGGCGCTGCGGGTGTTTCTGTGGATGTAATCGATGGCCCGGCTGTGAAGGTGTAAACAGGCGTGTGAGTTGCAGAAGCGGTCGCCGTGGGCGAGTTAGCTGTTGTGCTGGTTGCGGTGGGAATGCCAGACGTGCTGCTGGGCGTCGGCGTGTAGGTAGCGGTGGGAGATGGCCCCAGTGTAGATTTGAGCTTTCGTGCCCCCTCGTTCATGAGCTGCCCGAATAATTCGTAGAAAGTCTATTCAATAAGGTTAAATTTCACCAACCGTAGTATAATCGCAGGATAGCTGCATCATCGTGAAAGATGGGGGCATTAAAATTCACCCGGCGTGCGTGGCGCGCTCAGGGAATATGACCCAAAACGCCTGACCGGCCCCCAACCGCTTAACAATCCAGCCAGCAGAACACCTGAAATAGGGTAGGGTGCTTTGCCCCTGGCTGAAGGCCAGTGGTCGGCGCACCACGCGTAGGGATAAAAAGAGTTTCAGCAACCCAGGAGGGAAAATTGGACGCTGCTTCCAGTGCTACACCGCTTTGGCCCCTGGTCGTGTATTTCTTTGCCCTGCTTGTCGTAGTCGCCGGAATGTTAGGGATATCCGCCGTATTGGGGGAGCGCCACCAGGAGCGAGAAACCGGTGAGCAGTTCGAATCGGGTATTAAACCCACCGGCGACGCTCGCCTGCGCTTTTCCGCCCGCTACTATCAAGTGGCTATGTTTTTCGTCATTTTCGACCTGGAATCGGTCTTTGTCATCGCCTGGGCGGTTGGATTGCTGGACCTTGGCTGGGCGGGCTATATTGAAATTGTCATCTTTATTGTCGTTTTACTTGCCGGACTGTTTTATCTTTGGCGAATAGGGGCATTGGATTGGGGGACGAAAGCGCATCGCCAGCGAGCGGACCGGCCTTAATCCCTGTCTTTTTTAAAGAGGTTTTCAATGCGTTGGTGGCTGAGCAAAGTAGATGAAACCCCGTTAGGCGGCGGAGGCGGATCGTTTCAAGAGATATTGGGGCGCCTGCTGGTGATGACCCGGCTGCAAGATCTGCTTGCCTGGGGGCGTAAGAATTCGATCTGGCCGTTCAACTTTGGATTGTCTTGCTGTTATGTCGAGATGGCGACCAGCCTGACCAGCAAATATGATATTGCCCGTTTTGGGGCTGAGGTGATTCGAGGCACGCCGCGCGAAGCGGATATGATGGTGATTGCCGGTACGCCTTTCATCAAAATGGCCCCCATAATTCGCCGCCTGTACGAGCAAATGATGGAGCCGCGCTGGGTCATCTCGATGGGTTCATGCGCCAATTCCGGCGGAATGTACGACATTTACAGCGTCGTCCAGGGGGTAGATAAATTCATGCCGGTAGATATGTATGTGCCTGGTTGCCCGCCTCGTCCGGATGCTTTTATCGAAGGGCTGACCTTGCTCGCAGAGTCGGTTGGCAAAGAAAAACGCCCTTTTAGCTGGGTGTTAGGCCCTCAAGGAGTCGTCCGGCCAGAGCGGCCATCGATGCGCGACCGGAAACATGACGAACGAGTTAAGCAAACGACCCTTCGCCCACCGGACGAAGTCTAACGAACTCGAAGGACGGGTTCATTTGGCAATCATGGAAGAAAACCAGGATTTTATACAGGAGCTGAACACCCGATTTGGCCAGGCGCTGCTGGCTTCACAGGTTACCCGGGATAGCATGCCTACATTCTGGGTGTCTAAAGAGCGGGTTATCGATGTCCTGCGCTTCCTGAAACAAGAACTGAAACAGCCGTTCCGGTTGCTGTATGATCTGACTGCGATCGATGAGCGCATGCGCACCCACCGCGAAGGTCAGCCGCAAAGCGATTTCACCGTAGTCTACCAGCTTCTTTCGTTTGACCGCAACGCAGACATCCGCATTAAAGTCCCGTTGCTGGGAGAGAACCCCTCCCTACCCAGCCTCACCGGCGTGTGGCCTGCGGCGGACTGGTACGAGCGTGAAGTCTGGGATATGTTTGGGATCCGCTTTGATGGCCACCCGCACCTGGAGCGCATCCTCATGCCGCTAACCTGGAAGGGCCACCCACTTCGCAAGGATCACCCGGCCCGGGCGACTGAGATGGGTCCTTTTCAACTTCCCGACCAAAAACAGGATGCCGAAGAGGCGGCCTTACAGTTTGTTCCTGAACATTGGGGTCTGCAGCGAAGGAGCGAAGACACCGACTTTATGTTCCTGAATATCGGCCCACAGCACCCGGGCACGCACGGCGTTTTGCGCCTGATTCTCCAGTTGGACGGCGAGGAAATCCTGGATGTCGTTCCGGACATTGGCTTCCACCACCGCGGCGCCGAAAAAATGGGGGAGCGCCAATCCTGGCACACCTATATCCCTTATACAGACCGGGTGGATTACCTGGGTGGGGTGATGAATAACCTTCCCTACGTGATGGCCGTAGAGAAATTAGCGGGCATCCAGGTGCCCGACCGGGTCAAGTTTATCCGAGTCCTGACCTGTGAGCTCTTTCGCCTTTCCAGCCACCTGGTGTGGTACGGCACTTTCGCCCAGGACCTCGGCCAGCTCTCGCCGGTTTTCTATATGTTCAGCGATCGTGAGCGCGTTTTTGACATCATCTCCGCCATCACCGGCGGCCGCATGCATCCAAGCTGGTTCCGTATTGGCGGGGTCACCCAGGATCTTCCAAAAGGCTGGGACAGGATGGTGCGCGACTTCCTGGATTACATGCCCAAGCGGCTCGACGATTATGACAATCTGGTGATGAAGAATCGCATCTTTCAGGCGCGCACGAAGGGCATCGGCGATTATACGTTGGAGGAAGCCATCGAATGGGGCGTCACCGGCCCTAACCTGCGCGCCTGCGGTTTCGAATGGGATTTTCGTAAGAAGCGCCCCTATTCGGGTTACGACCAGTTTGAATTTGATATCCCCACGGCAGTCCACGGCGATTGTTATGATCGGGCGGTGGTGCGGGTCGCCGAAATGCGCCAAAGCCTGCGCATTATCGAGCAGTGCGTCAAGAACATGCCATCTGGTCCCTATAAATCGGATCACCCGCTCACTACGCCGCCGCTTAAAGAGCATACGATGTATGATATTGAAACCCTGATTACGCATTTCTTGAACGTCAGTTGGGGACCGGTCATCCCGGCCGGAGAAGCTTTCGCTGAAGTGGAAGCAACGAAAGGGAATAATGGCTATTATCTGATCAGCGACGGGGGCACAGAGTCTTATCGTACACGCATCCGCACCCCTTCCTTCGCCCACATACAAACCCTGCCCTTGTTGAGCCGCGGCCTGCTGATCCCAGACCTCCTGGCAATCCTGGGCAGTATTGATTTTGTCCTGGCCGACGTCGATCGTTGAGGGTCCCGTTCATGTTATCCGAAGAAATCAGCAAAGAAATCCAGGCCGAGTTGAAACACAACGAATTTAAGCGCGGCGCGTGCATCGAGGCCTTAAAGATCGTGCAAAAACATCATGGTTGGGTGAACGACCAACACCTTCAAGACCTTGCACCGCTGTTGGATATGGCGGTTGATGATCTGGAAGATGTGGCCACTTTTTACAACCTGATCTTTCGCCAACCGGTGGGTAAACACGTGATCCTGGTATGCAACAGTGTAAGCTGCTGGCTGATGGGCTATGAAAGTGTCCGCCGGCAGCTCTCTAACAATCTGGGCGTTCAATTGGGAGAGACGACTAAGGACAGCCAGTTTACCTTGCTGCCAATGGTATGCCTGGGCGACTGCGACCATGCGCCTGCGATGATGGTCGATGAGGATCTACACCACGATCTCACGCCCGAAAAAGTGGATAAGATCCTGGATGGTTACCGTGAGTATTAGCGCGGATGGGATGAAAATGGAAAAACCACTCACTCAAAACATCCACCCAGGGGAAGAACCATTCGACCTCCAGGCTTATGAACGTGCGGGCGGGTATCAAGCGCTTCGCAAGGCGTTGAAAGAAATGCAGCCCGCTGATGTGACCGAAGAGGTAAAACGCTCGAATTTGCGCGGCCGCGGTGGGGCCGGCTTCCCGACCGGTCCAAAATGGAGTTTCGTGCCCATGGGCGAGAACGCCCGCCGTCCCAAGTACCTGGTGATGAACGCGGACGAAATGGAACCCGGCACATTCAAGGACCGGCTGCTGCTGGAAGGCGATCCTCACGCGGCTGTAGAAGCGATGATCGTCGCCGCATACGCCATCCAGGCCGAAATCGGATATATCTTCCTGCGCTGGGCTTACAAAACAGCGGAACGCCGCCTGCGCCAGGCAATCCAGGAGGCTTATCAGGCCGGCTACCTGGGAAAGGACGTGCTCGGCTCCGGTTTCAACTTTGACCTGTTCGTACACAGCTCCGCCGGGCGATACATGTGCGGTGAAGAGACCGGCTTGCTGAACAGCCTGGAGGGCCGGCGGGCCACCCCGCGCTTCAAGCCGCCCTACCCGCAGGTGAGCGGGCTGTGGGGCCGGCCCACCGTGGTCAACAATGTGGAGACTCTCTATAACGTCCCGCACATCATCAATAACGGCGTCGATTGGTTTAAAGGCTTAAGCAAATCGGAAGATGGGGGCACCAAGTTATTCGGAGCCAGTGGCAAGGTCAAACACCCTGGCGTCTGGGAGCTGCCGATGGGGACTTCCATGCGTGAGATTCTGGAAGAATACGCCGGAGGCATGCGCGAGGGGCTCAAACTGCGCGGGGTGCAGCCCGGCGGCGGCTCGACCGATTTCGTCAGCGCAGAAGACGTGGACGTGCCCATGGATTTCAACAGCCTGCAGAAGGTCGGCAGCCGCATGGGAACCGGCACGCTGATCGTTTTGGACGACCAGACCTGCCCGGTTGCCATGGTTCAAAACCTGGAAGAGTTTTACGCCCAGGAGTTTTGCGGCTGGTGCACACCTTGCCGTGAGGGACTGCCCTGGACGGCCCGGCTCTTACGCGCCATCGACGAAGGCCAGGGCCGGGAGGGCGACCTGGAGCTCCTGGCGCAGCAAGCTCACCGCCTGGGCCCTGGGTATACATTTTGCGCCCATGCCCCCGGAGCTGCCGAACCCCTGCAAAGCGCTTTGAAGCATTTTAGAGAGGATTTCGAGCGCCATATCCAAGAAAAGCGCTGTCCCTGGAGGTAATCGCTTGGCGACAATCCACATTGACGGTAAATCTTATGAGGTCGAACCCGGAGGCAATTTGCTGCAAGTTGCCCTGTCGCTGGGCCTGGACCTGCCGTACTTCTGCTGGCACCCGGCGATGAATTCCGTCGGCGCCTGCCGGCAGTGCGCTGTTATCCAGTACAGGGACGAAAACGACACCCGCGGGCGCTTGACGATGGCTTGCATGACGGAAGTGACCGGCGGCGGGCGCTTCGCGATCCAGGCTCCGGAAGCGCAGGAATTTCGCGCCTCCGTGATCGAGTGGTTAATGCTCAATCACCCGCACGACTGCCCGGTCTGCGATGAGGGCGGCGAATGCCACCTGCAAGATATGACGGTCATGACCGGGCATGATTACCGCCGTACCCGCTTCCCGAAACGCACCTATCTCAACCAATACCTGGGACCGTTCATTAACCACGAAATGAACCGTTGCATCCAGTGTTATCGCTGCGTCCGTTTCTACAAGGATTTCGCGGATGGGAGCGATTTTGGCGTCTTTCGAGCCCACGACGAAGTGTATTTCGGACGATCGCAGGAGGGCACTCTCGAAAACGAATTCAGCGGGAATCTGGTGGAAGTGTGCCCGACCGGTGTGTTCACCGATAAGACCCTGCGCGAACATTACACACGCAAGTGGGATCTGCAGACTGCGCCCTCGATTTGCGTAAACTGCAGCATCGGCTGCAACACCATCCCGGGTGAGCGCTATGGCAAGCTGCGCCGCATCCGGAACCGCTACAATTATGACGTCAATGGATATTTTCTCTGTGATCGCGGCCGCTATGGCTACGAATTCGTCAACGATAAAGTCCGCATCCGCCAGGCGGTCAGCCGGACTGGGGACAAAGAGGAGATCTTAACCGGCGAACGCCTGCAATCTTCTCTTAAATCAATCCTGGGAGATGGCAGCCGCCTGCTCGGCCTGGGCTCTCCAGGCGCCTCTCTGGAGGCGAACTATGCCCTGAGAACGCTGGTGGGGCCGGAGCGCTTCATTGGCGGGGTATCCGCACGCACAGCGCAAATGGTAAGCGCCATTTTGGAGATATTAAAAACGGGGCCGGCGCCCTCGGCCTCCCTGCATGAGGTGAGCCAATCGGACGCTGCCTTTGTGCTTGGGGAGGATTTGACCAACTATGCGCCCATGGCTGCCTTTGCGCTGCGCCAGGCCAGCCGGGTAAAACCCATCCAGGATGCAGCCGGCCTGGGCATCCCGCAGTGGAACGAGCATGCGATTCGGGAGGTCATACAAAACGAAAGGGGACCGCTTTATATTGCCAGTTACGCCGCCACACGGCTGGACGACGCCGCCACGCGAACCTACCACGCCGGCCCGCAGGATCTAGCCCGCCTTGGGTACGCTGTAGCCCATGCCCTGGACCCTGAAGCGCCGGCTGTCCCCGGTCTGCTGCCTGAAGCGCAAGAGCTGGCGCAGGAAATTGCCGCAGCCCTGGGCCAGGCTGAGCAACCGCTGGTTGTTTCCGGCACGGGCAGTGGTAGCCTGCCGTTAATCCGGGCTGCCGCCAACGTAGCCTGGGCGCTGCGCAAAATTGGCAAACCGGCCAGGCTGTTTTATACCTTGCCGGAAAGCAACAGCTTTGGCCTGGGGCTGCTGACCGGTACCCATATCGAACAAGCCATCCAACTGCTCGAATCAGGCCAGGCGGATACCCTGATCGTCCTGGAAAACGATTTGTTCCGCCAAGCGGAGCGAGAGCGCGTGCAGGCCTTGTTCGCGGCAGCCAGGAACATCATTGCGCTCAATTCCCTGGAAAACGAAACCACGAAACAGGCGACGTTAACTTTACCGGCTGCCAGTTTCGCCGAGGGTGATGGGACCCTGGTTAATAATGAAGGCCGCCTCCAGCGCTATTACCAGGTTTTCGTACCGCAAGCGATCACTGCCGAGCTGGGCAGGCAGGCCTTGCAGACTGTTGAAAAGATACCCCCAGTAAAAATTCTCGAGAGCTGGCGCTGGCTGGGAGAGATGCGCGCCGCAATCCAGCCAGGAGGCGCCGGCGAGGCAGTCACCCTGGACGATATGATCGCCGGCATGGTTGCAGATCTACCCATTCTGGCTCCGGCTGCCGAGATTGCTCCGAACGAAACATTCCGCATTCATGGCGCAAAGGTCCCACGCGAACCGCACCGCTACAGCGGGCGGACCTCCATGAATGCAAATGTCAACGTGAACGAGCCAAAACCACCGGATGACCCGGACTCCCCCCTGGCTTTTTCAATGGAAGGCTTTAAAGGAATCCCGCCCGCGGCTTTGATCTCCCGTTATTGGGCTCCCGGCTGGAACTCGGTTCAGGCGCTGAATAAATTTCAAAGTGAAGTAGCCGGACCGCTCCTGGGAGGCGATCCCGGCCGGCGGCTGCTCGAGCCCTCCAAAGGCGCAGCGCCGGCCTATTACGGCCCTCCTAGCTCTGCCGGGGAAGCGCAGCCAAACACATTGCAACTGGCGCCTTTCCACCATATATTCGGCTCGGAAGCCTTGAGCATGCTTTCCCCGGGGGTCGCCGAACGCGCCCCACAAGCCTATGTAGCCCTTAACCCGGGCGACGCACAAAATCTCAACCTGGCAGCCGGGGAAACCGTGCAGATCGAGCTCCAGGATACGGTAATAACCTTGCCGGTCCGCCTGGAAGCCTCGCTTCCAAGCGGATTGGCCGGAATTCCCGTTGGATTGGTGGGCATGCCCTGGCTCGGCCTTCCCCAGGCAGCGCTGCGCCTCAACAAAGCGCGGCCAGATGGAGAAGAACGCTCATGAATCCGACCCTGGCCGGGTGGTTGAATGCGTTAGGAATATTGTTCGCGGCCCTGACCATCGCCGCCGGGTTGATCTGGTTGGAGCGCAGGCTGCTGAGCGTATGGCAGGACCGTTACGGCCCCAACCGGGTTGGGCCCTTTGGCCTGCTGCAAGTGCTGGCGGACGTGATCAAAATCTTTAGCAAAGAAGACTGGATCCCCCCATTTGCCGATCGCTTCGTGTTCATTCTCGCTCCGGGGGTCATCATCTTCACCGTGCTCATGTCCTTTGCGATTATCCCGGTCGCGCCCGGTGTCTGGGTTTCCGACTTGAACATCGGCCTGTTGTTTTTCCTGGCGATGTCCTCATTGGGCGTGTACAGCGTGGTGTTGGCGGGCTGGGCTTCGAACAGCAAGTTTTCGCTGATCGGCAGCCTGCGCGCCGCGGCCCAGATGTTGAGCTATGAGGTCTTCATGGGGCTGTCTTTGATGGGGGTTGTGCTGATGGCAGGCTCGTTTAGCTTGCGCGACATCGTCGAGGCGCAGCGAAAAATCTGGTTTTTCATTCCGCAAATCCTGGGCTTTGTTATTTTTGTCATCGCCGGGTTGGCAGAGACCCATCGTTTGCCTTTCGACCTACCTGAAGCGGAAAGCGAATTAATTGCCGGCTTCCATTCGGAATACTCGGGGATGAAATTCGGCATGTTTTTCGTCGGCGAATACCTGGGGATCACCCTGATCTCAGCCTTGATCGTAGCCTTTTTCTTTGGCGGCTGGCTGGGACCCCTGCTGCCGCCTGTGATCTGGTTCCTGATCAAGACCTTCGTCTTCATCATGTTCTTCATCTTAATGCGGGCGACCCTGCCCCGGCCTCGTTTCGACCAGTTGATGGCCTATGGCTGGAAAATCCTTTTGCCCCTTGCGCTGCTCAACCTCGTCGTCACCGGGGGCATCTTGTTGGCAATCCAATAATCAAAGGAATGATCTCATGTTTATCGACATGCTCGTCAGCACAATCCGTTCAACCTGGGAGGTCTTGAGGCACACCTTCCGGAAACGCGTGACGGTGCAGTATCCTGAAGAGAAGCCGTACCTGCCGCCGCGCTGGCGCGGCCGGATCGTGCTGACGCGCGACCCGGACGGCGAAGAACGCTGCGTTGCCTGTTACCTGTGTGCGGTAGCCTGCCCGGTCGACTGCATTTCTTTGCAAGCCACCCAGGACGAACACGAGCGCCGCTACCCGGAGTTCTTCCGCATCAATTTCTCACGCTGCATCTTTTGCGGGTTGTGCGAGGAAGCCTGCCCGACTTACGCAATCCAGCTTACCCCGGATTTTGAAATGAGCGAATACAACCGCCAAAACCTCGTGTATGAAAAAGAAGACCTGCTGATCAGCGGCCCGGGGAAATACCCGGATTACAACTTTTACCGGGTGGCCGGGGTAACCATCGGCGGCAAGGGCAAAGGCGAATCGGAAAACGAGCGCCCCCCGGTGGACGTGCGCAGCCTGCTCCCCTGAAGCCCCCAAACGCCGCGCTTACGAAAAAGTGTCGGGCGCTTGTGGCGCACCACGCATTATGATGGAGAGTTGCGGCTACGCCGCAATCTCCAGAGATTCATCAAAATAGTACCTGGAGGGTACCCTATGGATTTCACCTTTTACCTGGCAGCCGCCGTGGCCATAGCCTCTACAGCGTTGGCCATTACCCGCACGAATGCCGTACACGCCTTGTTATATATCATCCTTTCGCTGCTCTCTGTGGCCGTCATCTTTTTCACCCTGGGAGCGCCGTTTATCGCCGCCCTGGAGGTCATCACCTACGCTGGGGCGATCATGGTCCTGTTCGTCTTCGTGGTCATGATGCTCAACCTGGGGCCCCAAAACAACTCCAGACTGAGCCAGTTTTTGCAGCCTCAGACCTGGCTGGGACCCGGCGTTCTGGCCTTGGTCCTGCTCGCCGAACTGGTTTATTTAACCGCCGGGACAACGACGGTAATGACCGGCGCCGAGATCGTACCGAGGCAGTTGAGCATTGCGCTCTTTGGAGATTATTTATTGGGAGTGGAGCTGGCCTCGATCCTGCTGCTGGCCGGGCTGGTGGGCGCTTACCATATCGGCCGGCGCATGGAGGGGCTCAAGGTTGAGTCCACAAACCATCCTGGTGCATCCACCTGAAGTTGGGAGGCGACACAAAATGGCCAATATCCCCGTCGAACAAGGTTTGCTTCTTGCCGGAATTCTGTTTAGCCTCGGGTTGGTCGGGGTCATTATCCGGCGTAATTATTTCTTCATCTTATTATCGATCGAGATCATGCTAAACGCCGCCGGACTGGCTTTCGTGATCGCCGGTTCTTACCTGAAACAGGCAGACGGACAGGTGATGTTTCTCTTCATCTTAACCGTTGCAGCCGCCGAGGTTTCGGTCGGCCTGGCCCTGGTCATCCGTCTTTACCACCTGTATAAAACCCTGGATATCGATGCGATCAGCCAGTTGCGCGGCTGATTGATGCCTGGATGCTGAGTATGGAGATTTCGCTTGAAACCCACTGATCTGGTCGCGCTGCTGCCCCTGATCCTGGTCTCCGCGACCGCGGTCGTCGTATTGGTCCAGATCGCCATCCGGCGCAGCTTCCGGATAGCGTACCTGCTCAGCCTGGGGGGCATCCTTCTGGCAGGGCTCAGCATCCCCCTGGCGGCAAATAGCCTGCCTTACCATATCACCCCCTTAATCGTCGTCGATTCATACGGGCAGTACTTTGTCGCCATTATCCTGGCGGCTGCCTTCGCCGTCGCGGCCATTTCATACCCGTACTTCCGAGATTATCCCGACCAACCCGAAGAGTTCTACGTCCTGCTGTTAACCGCCACCTTGGGATCCATGGTATTGGCCTTGAGCAATCATTTCATCTCATTCTTCCTGGGTCTGGAAATCTCGAGTGTATCCTTGTACGGCCTGATCGGCTATCCCAGTTTGTATCGTGAGCGCATCGAGGCCAGCATCAAATACCTGATCCTGGCAGGCGTTACCTCCAGCTTCCTGCTTTTCGGCATGGCCCTCATCTACATCTGCCTGGGCAGCATGGATTTCTCCCAGATGTCGCTCTCCAATCCGCTCCTGCCGGGTTTTCAAATCGTGCTCACCGCCGGCTGGGGCCTGCTGATTGTCGGTTTTGGGTTCAAACTGGCCCTGGTGCCTTTTCAGGCCTGGACGCCGGACGTCTACCAGGGCGCGCCTGCGCCGGTTACCGCATTCATCGCCACCGTATCCAAGGGCGGCGCCTTTGCTTTGCTGCTGCGCTACTTCACACAACTGCCGATCACGCAAATCCCGGGGTTGTGGACAGTCTTTGCCGCCATCTCGATCGCCTCCATGCTGCTGGGCAACTTCCTGGCGATTGTGCAGAGCGATATCAAGCGCCTTTTGGCCTATTCCTCCATCGCCCACCTCGGCTATCTGCTGGTAGCATTCCTGGCCAGCGGCGCGAATGCCAGGAACGCGGTGGCGTTCTATCTAGCGGCCTATTTCATCACCACTCTGATCGCTTTCGGGGCGATCACATCCTTATCCAGCCACGATCACGAATTTGTAAATATCGAAGATTACCGGGCCCTGTTCTGGAAACATCCCTGGCATTCCCTGTTATTGACCTTTTCCATGCTTTCTTTAGCTGGAATTCCCCCCACCGCCGGGATCATTGGGAAAATCTTCCTGGCGTCTGCCGGAGTTGAATCCGCGCTTTGGCCGCTGCTATTTGTCCTGTTGTTTGGCAGCGTACTGGGAGCGTATTACTATCTACGCGTCGTCATCACCATGTTCCGCGGCCGGGAAGAGCTCGAGCTGGCCGGCGCTACGACGGAGACGCCCGGCAGGAGCGTTCAAATCACGCAGTCCCCGCTCAGCGCGCTTACGCTCATCATTCTCTTTCTGCTCCTGATCGGGATCGGCATTTACCCGGCGCCGCTGCTTTCCCTGATCGCGCACCTGATCGCGGGGCTGGCAGGCTAGAAACCCAGGCCTTTTATCCCCTATTTTTTTAAAATTTGAGTAAATTTATTCTCATTCGATGGGATAGAGAGACGCAGCGGCGCATGATTTTCATTTGGCGCAGCTCGTGAGCCGAACCTGTTGGCATATACTTGCGTAAATTCTGCTCCAAAGAAACTGATTTGCGCCGAGTAGTATATCCATAACAAAATGACCGCCAAAGATCCGGCCGCGCCAAACTGTTTCAAAGCGCTGGTGTTAACCAGATACAATCCGATCAATAACTTTCCTATGGTAAACAAAAGTGACGTCACCGCTGCTCCTAACCAAACATCTCGCCAGGTGATATCCACATCTGGAACAAACTTAAAGAGCAGAGCGAACAGCGCCGTTATAACCAGGAACGATACAACAAAGTTTACAGGCTGAATTAAAAAATCGAAGCCCGGCAATAAGCCCTGGCTCCATTGTTCCAGGGCGGTAAGGCCAGCCGAAATGACCAAAGAGGCAAGAAGAAGTAACCCAATGCCGATAACCATTGCTAATGACAAGAATCGCTTCTTAATAACACCCAACAGACCGCCGCCGGGTTTTTCTTCGACATCCCAAATCGTGTTGAGCGAATCTTGTAGTTGTCCGAATACACCGGTCGCCCCGAAAATAAGTCCAACGAAGCCCACAGCCGCTGCAAGCCAGCTCGACCCCATGTCCCGCGCCGCCTTGAGCATTGCAGCAACCAGCTCTCCTCCCTGGGGCCCGATCAACCCCGTGATTTGATTAATGACTTGTGTCTGGGCGCTGGCTTTGTCGTAAAACAGACCTACGACGGCGATGGCGATCACCAAGGTTGGGCCGAGCGAAAAAGCAACGTAGAAAGCCAGAGCTGCTGCGAGGCTCGAGGCTTTATCTTCACCCCATTCAGAGATCGTTTCTTCGATCAGATAGCTGACGACTTGCATTCCTAAAAACCCCTGGCTTTCCGGTTTATCCACGCTGCTTTCCCCCAGCGATAGATATTGGATCTTTGGGTACTTCCGTGAGGGTGTCCGGATTTGGGGCAGCTAGGCCAGCGCTCTCCTCTGGCACAATCACTCGTAAAGCGGCCGGGCAAACTTTAACCCGCACCTTACCCCTGCCTAACATCTCCCCATCTGCCATCACATTTAACTTTGGCGAGGATTTTATTTCCAACTTATTCGCTCGATAACTTTGGATCTTGCCATCCTCATAACTTCCTTCGTTCATAACTTTAGCGTAATAAGCAAGAAGATCGGCTTTACTTAAGTTCGGATAAATAAGAACATCCAGAAGACCGTCTTGAAGGGATGCGTTTGGGGCGACAAGGAAGTTCTTTCCAAAAACGGGCGTATTCGATATAGTCACCAGCAGCGTCTGCACAGTTACGACGCTCTCTTCATCCATTTTCAAGACCACTTTTGGGTTGGATTCGTGCGTTATGAGCGTACCCACAACATTCTTGATCCTGGATATTTTGCCTTTAGAGACTTCTATTGCATCGGGATACAAGGCCGCCGTCAGTCCGATGGCGACTAACTCGAAGAAATAAAATTTTTTGCGTTTCTTGGTCCTCACCTGGCCAATATCCAATTTACGAATTTGGTCCCCGGCGACTAACCCGCACGCTGCTTGCAGATCTTCTGGAATACCCAGGCTTTTAGCGATGTTATTGGCTGTGCCGGTTGGTAAGATACCCAGATGGACCTTACTTCTCTTGTCCTTTTTGGAATCTAAAATCGCCCGCATAATGGTTTCAATGGTGCCATCCCCGCCCATGGCAATGACAGTCCCATAACCATCCTTCAAGGCTTTTCTTACAATGGGTATAGCCTCTTTTTTAGGGCTGGCGAGGGCGACATCCACTCTCAAACCATACTCCTGCAAGCAGCAGGTAGCTATCTCCAGGTTTTTCGAGGCTGCAGATGGATCGCCAGCGCCGGGGTTGGCGATCAGCTTAACGCGTCTTTGTCGATCCTTTTTTGACATAACGATCCCTCCACCGGTCAGAGAAAATTTCGATTGACGTAAATGTCAGGCCAGCCCAAAAAACGCCCAGGCCATAGCCTGCCAGGACATCGGTTAAATAATGGTCGCCCAAAAAGAGACGGCTGTACCCAATGAACAGCATAATCCCAACTGCGATCATGAAAATCACCCATTTCAAAAAACGGGAGGTTAACCGGGATGAAAGAAGATAGGCCAGAAATCCATAACCGACTACCGCGGTGAGCGTATGCCCGCTTGGGAACCCGCCTTCTTTCAAAACAATCCAAATTGGGTGAGCGAACACCGGCCGGGGTCGATTAAATAATCTGGATAAGATGAACCAGATTACACCGCCGCCCCCGAAGCCGGCCGCCACCATCGCCAATTCGCGCCAGTAATGTTTGTACAGGTAATACAAAGACAGGGCGACGGCTGTGGCGGCCATAAGCTCCTTGCCCATATAAAAACCTGCGATCATAAGGTCTCTCATAAAGACCGAGGCGCCCAAGGCTACCCCATGCAGATAGTTGGCAAGCGGGACATCCCATTTGAGAAGAGGGCCCTGAACCTGTAAGTTATATACCATTGCGCCGAACACGGAGCTGCCCATTAAGACCATGCATAACCCGATGACCGGCCAACGAGCTAAAATTCCGGGAACGCGCAAATCAGCCGGGGCCGGGTTCGCCTTTTCAGGGTTTTGGATGGGAGCGGCGAACCAATGCTCGCTCATATTAGCGCCTCAGCCGGAACCAGGCTGCTCCAGTAATTGAATAAATACCAAAAGCCATGAGACCCACTGCTACCACGCCTAACAACCACGGGCCATAAGGTTGTCGAACCAGCGCCATTAGCACTCCGTCGATCCCTTGAGCTTTGTTTGGGTCGAATTGGTAAGCTGCTTGGGCCAGGAACACGCCCGTCATTGCGAATACTACGCCACGCGCCGCGGTGCCAATGCGACCGATACGTCCGATCCAAATCGACTGTTGGCGACTCAACTCATACAATTTAAATTGTTCATCGAATTTATGGCTCAGTCCTTGAAAAAGCTGGGCCAAACCAAGGACGATCACGAAAATTCCAACGCCCCCTACCACCCATCTTCCCCATGACATTGCCATAATCGTTGAAACGGATTGTTGGGTTTGAACGGTTTGGGCGCCATTATAGGCAGCCTGAGCGCCTCGAACCAAATAAGCATAGGTGGGTACAATGAGAGATGCGTACATCCCCGCGCTGACAAAAAACCAGAGACGCTGAAGGATCCCCTTTGCATCGCTGCCTAAGTGGAGAGGGTCGAAAAGCGCGCGTATGACTCCCCACAAGGAATAACCCACCAATCCAATCAAGACGATGATTAACAGGATGTTTCCAACCGGCTGCGAACCAATCGCCGCCAGCGCGCCCTGTTGATCTGCGGGAGCGTTCTGGCCGCCCAATGCAACCTGGATGGCGATAACCCCCATTACCAAATAAATCAAACCGCGCGCCCCAAAACCAATACGGGTCAGTAGTTCTACGAATGGACTGAAAGCTGCCTCTCGAACTTCACTCCGATCCACCTGTTTTACCTTATTAACAATATTTGTACTTTTCAGCGTTGTTTTCATATGTGTATCTCCTAAAAGACTCTTTTGTATTTTCTGTGGTAGAGGGGCGGATTTGGGGTACCAACCCCATTGATTCCCAATAACCCACCTAAAAACTCAATTGGCGCTGGCGCGGGTAAACTATTCTCGCTCGGGTGCTGTGGGTTGGTGGGTGAAAAAGCGAGGTTTACCCCAGCGGTAGGTTTGAATCATGACTGCCAGCACCAGGATGCCTAAGGCATAGGCGCCCACGACATCGCTGGCCCAGTGTTCCCCCAGGTAAACGCGCGATATCCCTACGAATAAAATCAAAACGCCAAAAACAATTAATAATGATGTCCGCAGAGCGGATTTTTTTAAAAGCGTATACGCCAAAAACCAATTAAACCCGAAAAAAGCCGTATAGAACATCACGTGACCACTTGGAAAACTAAAACTGTTCAGGGCAGCGACGACATGCACCAGGCTTGCACTCGGGCGCAGCCGGTGTACACCGGCTTTAACCAGCGCATTGACTGCCAGCTCAAAAGCAGCTACGAAAACGCCCATTATCGCTTCCCAATGGAACCCATAAAAATACAACAATCCAACAATTAACGAGACAATAAGGATCGTCTGGGGGAAAAAACCTGCCCAGCTTATCCAGCTCATGGCCTTCGAAAAAATCGGATTGTTGATTGTCTGGAGCGTGTGCGTAATCTTTAAATCGACGGGGAAATAAGCCGTCGATTTGGCGAAAAACGTCAAAACGACAAAAGCAATCGCCGCCCCAACCAATCCTGCCTGGAATAGAACGGTGCGGGTTTTCCGCTCACGAGAGGGCGCGGCTTTGGCGCTGGCGGCTGATTGTGCAGCCTCTTGGATTTTCTCGAGCGGCTTTTCCTTATTGGATATCTGCATGGATCCTTTTTCTTTTCTTCAACGACCCGAATTAAGCGATTAAGCCCGATCAGGCTTTCCCGATTTCCTTTAAACTTAATTCAGGTGGAGAGAATCCACCATGGGGATAATCCCCACTTCCGTATACCCTTTTTCCCTACTGCTACCTAGGGAAACGCCCTCCCGCCAGGCTTTCTATTGAATAAAAACAGAAGGCCCACGGTATTATTCGATTTGTTTGATCGAACTTGGATTAATCCGGCTTCTTACTGTCCCCACTGGCCATGGCGATGCGCTTGCCCAGCGCCGGGTGCGAGTACAGCAGCCACTCCACCCATGGCTCGGGGTCGACCTCGGCCAGGTTCTGGTTGGCCAGGCGGGTCATCGCCGAAGCGAATGCCTGCGGCTTGTGGGTGGCCTGCAGGGCGTATTCGTCCGCCCGGCGCTCGCGCCAGCGCGAAAAAGCGTTGCCCAGCGGCATGGTGGCCAGCCCGTAAACGCCGATCACCAGGGCGAACAGCGGCAGGGCGGCGATGTCGGCCACGCCGGCGAAACCGAAATGGGCCACCCCCCACTGCAAGCCCAAATTCGCCAGCCACAACCCCGCCAGGGTCGTGACGCTTTCGACCGCCATCCCCAGGGGAATATCCTTGTGGACGTGGTGCCCGAGCTCGTGGGCCAGCACGGTCTCGATCTCGTCCGGGGTGAATTCTGCCAGGAGGGTGTCGCCCAGGATGATGCGCCGGGTTCCTCCGAGCCCCGTCAGGGCCGCGTTGGCGGACTTCGTCCGGCGGCTCATGTCGAATTTGAACACACCCCGCACGCGAGTGCCGGCCTGTTCCGCCAGGCGCACCAGGCGGGCCGTCAGGTCGGCGTATTCCTCGCCCAGCGGCTCGAATTTATAGAAAACCGGCATGAGCAGCACCGGCGCCAGGTTGGCCAGCACCACGCTGAAAAGCAGCAAGATGAGGGCGGCCCACAACCACCAGGTATCCGGAGCCAGGCGCAGCACGAGGTAGATGACCTCCAGGATGATCCCGCCTAAAATGCCGCCTAACAGCAGGCTCTTCACCTGGTCCGTGATCCATCCTTGTACAGTCTCGGTCGATTGCTGGTAGCGGTGCGGGAGCACAAAGCCTTCATAATAAGAAAGCGGCAGGTCGACCAGGTAGTAAACTGCGCCAAAAACCAACAGATACCCGCCCACCAGCAGCCAATCGTTTTGGGTCATAGCGAGAAGCCGGGTCTTCAGAGCAGAAGACCAGCCGAAGACCAGCCAGGCGAGCACGTAGATTCCGCCAAGCGCCAGGTCTACCAGCATCAGCCGCCGGCTGATGTGGGCGTATTCCTTGGCCAGTTTTTGCCGTTCCGGGTCGAGATTTGCTTGTTCCATCCCTGGAATTATAGCATGCGAAGCCTGTCCCAGGCTCTCATCCGTAAGGGGCTGTGCAAATCGGGAACCCTCCCGGTTTTCAAGTTCTTACGTTTTTTGCAAGGTTTGGGGAACGAGATTCGAAGCTAACCGCTCTTTCAGGAGGATTATCCATTGTCATACGATCCGGTAAAACATCACCGCCGCTCCATTCGCCTGAAGGGTTTCGATTATTCCAGTCCAGGGGCATATTTCGTTACGTTGGTCGCGTTCCAGCGAGAATGCCTGTTTGGCGAGGTCATCGATGGGTGTATGCGCCTGTCTGCCTTTGGAAAGATCGTGCAGCGCACAGGGCCAACCAATTGCGCCATACGCCGGGGATTACGCTCTGGCAACGGAATTATTTCGAACCGCATTATTCGAAACGAGAACGAGCTGCAAAAAATTCGAAAATACATCCTCGATAACCCGTTACAATGGGAATTCAATCAAGAAAACCCTTTAAAACCAATTCAACGAGATTGAGAAAACCATTAAAGGAACGCTGTTCCCTACCGACCTGCTGCAACACGTCCTGGATGGCGATAAAGACCTGGACAAACGCGCCGCCCGACTCGGCGTACGCCATTTTTCGTCCTCCCAACTCCCTGGAACCTCCCCTCCCATTCCGGTGTATCGTTGATAGATGCGTCCCAACCCTCAGGCGATCGATGCTGAAGTCCGCCTGAACTTTTTCGCTTCGCCTACCTGATGAGCGGAAACCCAGGCCGTACGCCCCCGGCTGTACGAATCGGTGAGGAGTTAAATTAGGGGCGCCTTCAGCGGGCTTGGATAGTGAAGTTCGTAATCATCACTTCCAGCTCACTCCTCGAGGGCAGCACGTACCCGATCCAAAATGCCCGGTCTGTATGGGGCAGGCTGACCGGATCGCCCGCCTGCTTGCCGTTCAAATAGACCACCATCAGATCGTCCTGTATGGATAATAAAACATCCTGTTGAAAACCAGCTTCTAGAGCCGAAATTTTTTGAGTAGCCTGTTTACTGCCGCTGATGAGAACGCGAACAGGAGAAGCTGGTCCGGGCGAGGGTTGTTGGTAGGACAGGTAGCCGCCTTTGTAAATCGAGAACGGGTCATTTTGCACAATGCCAATGTTCAGGAAGCCGGCTTTGTTTAATCGCGTGCGGAACTCATTCAACTGGACGCTGAAGCGTATATCTATATCGCCGGAAATGGGCGTGTAAATCCCACGTTGCTGATCTAGAACAGGGGTGTGAACCAGGTACAAATGGCCTTGATCGGTAGAAAAGCCCCATTCGGCAAGATTCAAGCAGCCATCGCTGGCTTCTGGATTTGACGTGGGGTAAGGGAACCACAAATCAGCCGCGATGCACTGAAAGATCGAGGGGGTCGCTGGTGTGGGAGTGTCAGGTTCTTTGGGTGGGAGAGCCGTCGCGGTGAAAGTTGATTCGAGGAGTGGGGCTGTGGATATAGGATTTTCTTCTTGCGGCGTCGAGGTAGACTTTATGATATCTGTATCGCTCTCCGTAGGAGTGAATTTAGCCTTTAATAATTCACCTCCTGGAGGGTTGTTGGGAAGCAGGGAGTATTGAGGGGTGACGAGTTCAGTTGCAGGAGTGGGCGCCGGTGTGTCTATCTTGTTTACCATGTTCACAAAAAATGGGCTTCCCATAATGGCAGTAATCAGGGTCACAACCGCGCTAATAATCGCGACCAACACAGGGGTTTCCAATTTCCTATCAGGTTTTTTTTCTCGTTCAGATGCAGGCAGCGCCGGCGTTCCGCGCTGGGGAGTAGTACACTCTTTCGAGGCTGGAGAGGGGGGATCAGAATAGGGCATCATAGGTTATCGCGGTCCCTTTTTGTGGAGAAAATGTATGAATGTAAAGGGTTGGGCGCATTGCCCCTGACCGCAGGCCAGTGGTCGGCGCCCCCCGCATACCGCTGGTCGAAGACCAGGGGCGGATAATTAAAGATTCATCATATAAGATGTAAAACGTTCCTTAATCATAATTTGTTACATAGTTAATATTCATTGAAATTTTGTTTGTTCACCATACAAAATTGTAATTTGTCCCTACGCTTCACAAATCGCCTGGGATGACCAATTCACCCCGTTCTGACTGCTACCGGACTTCAACAGGATTTGCGCCGGCCGCATTTTGCGAGCGCTGCTGGTTCCAGAAGATAGCAGTTGTTTCAGTTGGTAGCGTTTTCCCTGGAACCTCCCCTCCCGTTCCGGTGTATAGTTGATAGATGCGTCCCGACCCACAGGCGATCGATGCGGAAGCCCGCCTGATCTTCGATGCTGTCCATGGCGACCAGGCGGCCTGGGAGGTCTTGATGCGCATGCATCAAGAGCCCGTCTTTCGCTTCGCCTATCTGATGTGTGGCGACCCGGACGAGGCGGATGACATCGCCCAGGAGACCTTCATCCGCGCTTTTCGAGCCCTGGAGCGCTTTGACCTCGACCGGCCCATGCGCCCCTGGCTGCTCAGCATCGCCGCCAACCTGGCCCACAACCGCTACCGCTCGCTGAGCCGCTATCTGAACGCCTTGAAGTCCCTGGGGCGCTCTGAGACTGTGGCCCAGGAGCTGGCGGCACACGAGCGGGTGGAGGAGATCGGCGAGGGTCATTGGCAGGCGCAAAGCTTACGACAGGCAGTACAGCGCCTGGGCGATAAAGACAGGCAGATCATTTACCTGCGCTACTTCCTGGAGCTCTCGACCGAGGAGGTCGCCATAATCATCGGGATTCCCACGGGAACCGTCAAGTCCCGGCTGCACCGGGCGGTGAACCGGCTGCGCGAGATCATCGAGCGCGAATTTCCAGGTTTGCAAGATGGATGGGAACAGAAATGAACGAAGTTGATGACCTGTGGGAGAGGCGCTTGCGAGAGATCGCAGCGGATCTTGCCTACCCACCCACACCTGAAATCGCATCAGCCGTGGCTCGCAAGTTGGAGACCTCGGGGAAGCGCGGGCCGCGCCCGGACAAGCGCCTGGCCTGGGCATTCGCGATCCTGATCATCTTCCTGGCTGGCCTGCTGGCTGTGCCGCCGGTGCGCGCCCAAATCCTGGATTTCCTGCAGATCGGCGTGGTGCGCATCTTCTTAACCCCGCCCACCCCGACCGGCACGCTTGCACCCACCCGCGAGACAAGCCAAACTCCGATCGCGGCTACTCCAACTCTGCCGCCACCCGCGCCGCCACCCACGCCCACCTTGCTGCCTTCTCTTCTGGATTTGGCCGGCAAAACCACCCTGGAGGCCGCAAAAAAACAGGTGAAATTCCAGGTGCTTTTGCCCACATCCCCTGAAGGTATTGGCCCTCCGGATGATGTTTTTCTGCAGAACCTGGGAGGCAACCTACTGGTGCTGGTTTGGCTGCAGCCCGATCACCCCGACCAGATCCGCTTCAGCCTGCACGAATATGGCCCTGAGGCAGTCTTTGTGGAGAAATTACAGCCGCAGGTGGTCAAAGAGACCCAGGTGAACGGCGCAAGCGCTTTTTGGACAGTTGGACCGTACCTGCTTGAAACCCGCAACGGAGATCTCGAAAGCCGCCGCCTGGTCGAAGGGCATGTGTTAATCTGGACAAAAGACAACATCACTTACCGGCTTGAATCCGGTTTGCCCCTGCAAGAGGCGCTGCACATCGCCGAGTCGCTGCGTTAAGCCTGTCCGCTGCGCCAGATAACTGCACGATTGCTGGAATGGTAATCGTATTCGAACTAAAAGGATCCAAATCTGCGTCCCATCCGAATCGCGTTGGAGAAACACGGAACCGTTCGATGCGGATTGGTGTAATTGAGATAGAACGATCCACAAACTTCCGGGAAAGTATCCGAAGTGTGTCGTTTGGAGGAGTGATAAGCAATGAAGAATATTCGCCCGTTTTTACTGATCCTTGCCCTGGCGGTGTCCGCCTGCGCCGGCCCTCAGGCCGCATCCACTTCCAGTACAGCCGTCCCAACCAGGAACGAGACAAAATCAGCCGCCTCCTTGCCCAGCGCGACCCCCGTAAAGGAAGCGCAGCCAACTCCTGGAACGAGCTCCGGCAAAGAGGAGGGGTGCAGCCCGATCGGCATCAACGACAGCCTGATCTGGACGGATTGGATAGCATCCAAACACCAGAATCAGATCTATCCCCTGGACCCGGCAAACGGGCTACCGACATGTGGATACGACCGGCTGCTCTTCAGAGATTTTATCTGGACCGCCTTTTCAGCGGATGGCAACACCCTGGCGATCGTGGATTACGCCAGCGAAACTTACCAGGATGGGCGGCTGCACTTCGTCGATCTGCAATCCTGGACGGCAGTCACTGCGACCCTCTCGATCATGAAATGGGTTTCCTCGATGAGCTTCAACCCGGGGGCGACCCAGCTTGCAATTGCCTACGCCGCCCCCAATTCGCCACCCGGCGCGGCTCAACCGTATATTTTGGCCGTCGTGGATCGCCTCAGCGGAACGCTGATCAACCAACAGGTGATCGATTTCAATCCGAGCTTGCTGGAATACACTCCGGACAGTAAATCGCTGGTCGCGTTTGGCGCCGAAGAGAACTACCTGGGAGACGCCCTGCCTTTAGCGCAGCTCCTGGTGTTCAACGCCAGCGATTACAGCATCGCCTGGCAGCCTTCCCTGGGAGCCATTCGGGCGGGGGTAAGGCAGAGAAAAGACACGGACATCGACTATCTCCTGGATCAATGGGGACCGGCAGCCGTGCTTTCCAGCGATGGCCGTGAGCTGTATATCGTGCATGCCGACGAAGAAAAGCTGACCCGTGTGGACCTGGTTAATTTTCAGATGAAGACCGTGGAGATCCAACCAAAACGCTCCTGGCTCGAGCGCTTGCTCTCCGCGGGAACAAGTGTTGCCTATGCGAAAGGAATTAATGGTACGACCAAGCAGGCAATCTTGCTGGATGGGCGCATCTTCGTCACCGGGCTGGTATCCACGATGGAAAAAGACTCGGCCGGCAACTGGCAATTCAACCAGACCAGCATTGGCCTGCAGGTCATCGACGCCGCCAGCGGCGAGCTGCTGGATAAAATGGCCAGCGAAGCCTCGCAGTTCGAGCTTTCACCCGCTCAAGATGCCCTCTACCTGGAGGGATGGACGGATAACAGCCCCTGGACGGAGGTCGTCTCGACCCGCGATCTGAAAGTCATCCGCCGCCTGCCGGGTTACAATCTGAAAGTCGCCAGCCGGCCGGGCGGTGGAAAATTCCTGCTTGCCACCGGCGGGAATTTCGAGGTGACCAGCCTGGCGGCGGTCGATCCGGCCGCGCTGGCAGGCAAAGGCGAGCTGCAATTGAAACCCTGGTCGGCCCTCGGCTATCCATTGTTATCCTTCCCGTAAAGCGCCGCCCCGATCTCATTCCCTCATTCCCATGCTCCGCGTGGGAACGTCACTCCGCGCGGGAACGCTGGCTCGACGCTCCGCCTCGTGTGCCTGAGCCTCATCTGGCCGGTTCTCCTCGTTCCCATGCTCCGCGTGGCAACGCTCGGGACGCATGGGAACGTCGCTCCGCGGTGGGTGCCCGGCGCAGGATTGCCGCTCCGGGACGCAGAGCGTCCCCAGAGTCTTTCCCACGTGGAACGTGGGAACCAGAGAACCAACGTGAAAAACAGAAACAGGGGGCAAATCCAATCCGCTTGGTATAATCATCCCCGAAGGGATGATGAACGCGACACCAAGAAAAGCTTCCGATTCGGAAATCCTCGAGCAGCGCAACCGCGAGCTTTCCATATTGAACGCCATCGCCGAGGCGTTGAACCGCACGGTGGAATTGGACCAGGCCCTCAATGCTGCCCTGGCCCAGGTCGCCGAGCTGCTGGACCTGCATACGGGCTGGGTGTGGCTGTTGCGTGAGGAGACCGGCGAAGCTTACCTGGCGGCGACCCAGAACCTGCCGCCTGGATTGGTGAAGAACCCAAGCCTGATGGAGGGGAGCTGTTACTGCCTGGATACCTACCGGGCGGGCGACATGGAGGGCGCCGCCAACGTCAACGTGGTCACCTGCAGCCGGTTGAAGAAGCTGGTGAACGACAGCAATGGGCTGCGCTATCATGCCAGCATCCCGCTCTACGCGCATGGCAGGAAGCTCGGCGTGCTCAACGTCGCCAGCGCGGATTGGCGCGGGTTATCTCCGGAAGACCTGCGCCTGCTATATACCGTCGGCGACCTGTTGAGCATCGCCATCGAGCGGGCGCGCTTGTTTTCTCACAGCGCCGAATTTGGCGCGGCCGAAGAGCGCAACCGCCTGGCCCGCGAAATCCACGACACGCTCGCCCAGGGCCTGGCAGCCATCACCCTGCAGTTGGAGACCGCGGACGCGCTGCTGGAGTCCGGCGGCGAGCAATCCAAAGCCAGCCTTGCCATCCAGCGGGCGCTGCTCCTGGCGCGCGCCAACCTGGAGGAAGCGCGCCGCTCCGTGCTCGACCTGCGCGCCGCGCCGCTGGAAAACCGCGACCTTTCCGAAGCCCTGTCCAGGTTGGCCGAAAGCAGCCTCAGCATGGATATTCATTATGAAGCGACCGGGGCGACCAGCCCGCTCCCCCTGCGCATCGAAGCCGGTTTATACCGCATTGCGCAAGAAGCCCTCGCAAACGTCCTCCAGCATTCCGGCGCCCGGCGCGCCGTTCTTCGCCTGGCTACGCTGCCTGACCAGGTGAAGCTGACCATAGAGGACGATGGCAAAGGCTTCGAACCAAGCCAGATCCCGCCCGGGCGCTTCGGGCTGGTTGGGCTCAATGAGCGCGCCAGGCTGCTGGGAGGCTCGCTTCAAATTCACAGCAGCCCGGGCAGCGGCACGATTGTGGAAGTTCAAGTGCCGCTTGGGAACGGATGAAAAACACGTCCATGGCTAAAACGATACGAATCCTGGTCGTAGACGACCACCCGGTCGTCCGGGATGGGCTGGTTGCGATGTTGGGCACGCAGCCCGATTTTGAAGTGGTCGCCGAGGCCTCCAACGGCGAAGAAGCCGTCGCCAAGGCGGCTCGCCACCACCCGGATGTCGTCTTGCTGGACCTGGAGATGCCCGGCATGGATGGGGTCGAAGCGCTTCAGCACTTACAGACGCACTCGCCGGAAATCCGGGCTATCGTTTTCACCGCCTTTGACACGGACGAACGCATCCTGAGTGCGGTGAAGGCTGGCGCCGAAGGTTACCTGTTAAAGGCGCGCCGCGCGACGAGCTGTTCCGGGCCATACGGGTCGTCAGTGAAGGCGGGTCGCTGCTCCAGCCTGTGGTCGCCTCCAAGCTGCTGCAGCACATGAGCGCCAGAGGCAGCGCAGGCGAATCCGGCTCCACAGATCTGACCGGGCGCGAGATGGATGTGCTGGCTTTGCTGGCGCGCGGCAAGCCCAACAAAGAGATCGCCGAAGCCCTGGTGATCAGCGAGCGAACGGTGAAGTTCCACGTGTCTTCGATCCTCAACAAGCTGGGCGCCGATAACCGCACTGAAGCCGTGGCGATCGCCGCTCAGAAGGGGTTGGTAGAACTTTAACGATAACTTATTGAGAAGAACCACTTTAACGAATCAATGAGCTAAATGACAACAAAATCCATCCCCCTCAGCGTGACCACCCGCCAGGAATTCCAAATGGGGCAGGTGATCCCCATCGTCGCCGGTCACTTCATCCACGATACCTACACGGCCTTTGTCGCCCCGCTCCTGCCGGTAATTATCGACAAATTATCGCTGTCGCTGACGCAGGCCGGTTCGCTGACCGCGTTTATGCAGTTTCCCGGCTTGCTCAATCCTTTCATCGGCTACCTGGCAGACAACATCAGCCTGAGGTACTTCGTCATCCTGGCGCCGGCTGTGAGCGCCACCTTGATCTCCAGCCTGGGTTTCGCCGACAGCTACTTTGCCCTGGCGCTGATTTTGTTGGTCACCGGCGTCAGCATCGCCGCTTTCCATGCCCCGGCTCCCGCCATGATCGCAAACGTCTCGGGAAAACAGGTGGGCAAGGGCATGAGTCTGTTCATGGCTGGCGGCGAGCTTGGCCGGACTCTGGGCCATTGGTTGCCGTATGGCTGGTTTCCACCTGGACGCTGGATGGGCTCTACCGGGGTGTTTTCGTGGGCTGGGCTGCTTCCTTATTGCTCTTCGTCCGTTTGAGGAATGTAAGGGCGCGCTCGGAAAATCAGGTGAGCCTGCGAGCGATAATCCCAGGGCTGCACAGCATCTTTATTCCAATCGCTCTGATCACTTTCTTCCAGAACTTTTTGCTTGTCAGCCTGACGATCTACCTGCCAACCTACATGAACCAGGAAGGCGCGAGCTTGTGGATCGCGGGCGGTTCGCTTTCCGTGCTGGAGCTGGCAGGAGTGGCAGGCGCCCTGTTAAGCGGTACGATCAGCGATCGCCTGGGGCGCAAGCAGGTTCTCCTTGGCGCGACGATCCTTCCGGTAATCTTCCTGCTCCTTTTTCTCAACGCCCAGGGATGGATCCTGGTGCTCATTTTGCTGGCGCTCGGTTTTACCGCGCTTTCGAACACGCCGGTGCTCCTGGCAGTGGTCCAGGATCATTTCCCGAATAACCGCTCTGTTGGAAACGGTTTGTATCTGTCGATCAGTTTTCTTCTTCGCCCGATCGCAATCGTGGCGGTGGGCGCGTTCGGCGAACGGTTCGGCCTGCAAAGCGCCTTCTTCTGGAGCGCATTGATCACCCTGGTCTCCATCCCGGCGATTTTCGCTTTACCGTCATTGCCATTCGAAAAAACATAACCCGGTCTTCGCCAAAATGGGGTTTCCTCCTTTATGGGAGCAAATCGCATTCATGTGATGACCCTACCTCCTGTACCTTCGTACAGGGGAAAACTCTGTCCTTGCGTACAGAACAAAACTGGCCCGCCGCACGATGCAGCAAGCTTCAACTTGGCCTATAATGAGACCTGGTTTACCGTAAAGGTCTACTTGTAGTTTATGGAGGCATTCTATGCCAGAAAACACAAATCGGACTGCTTTAATCACCGGCGCATCGCGGGGACTTGGCCTGGCGCTGGCGCGCAAACTGGCAGAATCGGGCTGGATTTTAATTATCGACGCTCGCGACCCCCAGGCATTATCCCGTGTCGAGGCGGAATTAAGCCGCCGGACCCGCGTGTCAGCCATTCCAGGGGATGTGAATGAGGCCGCGCACCGCAACCGCCTGGCAAAAGCAGCCGAGCAGGCCGGCGGGCTGGACGCGCTGGTTAACAATGCCAGCTTCCTCGGGCCCAGCCCCCAGCCGGTATTGTTGGATTATCCCCTGGAGGTGTTGGCGCAGGTTTACCAAACGAACGTGGTCGCCCCATTGGGGTTGATCCAGGCCCTGCAAACCTGGTTAAAACCCGGTGCGGTGCTGATCAACGTGACCAGCGATGCTGGGGTCGAGCCCTACGAGGGCTGGGGCGGGTATGGCTCCAGCAAGGCCGCCTTGGAGCACCTCTCTGCAATCCTGGCTGCGGAGAATCCCTCGCTGCACATTTATTGGGTAGATCCGGGCGATATGCGTACGCAAATGCAGCAGGAAGCCTTTCCAGGCGAAGATATCAGCGACCGGCCTTTGCCCGAGGAAAGCGTCCCTGGCTTTTTACGCCTGCTGGAGGGAAATCTGCCCAGCGGGCGCTACCAGGCCCGCCAGGTCGTCGAGGCAGCCAGACCATGACCCAACGAACCGGAAGCTTGAAGATGGCCGACGCCAGTCCTCCAACGCCAAAAATACTGCAATCTGAGGGGTTGGAAGTCCCCGGCCTTGCGAGTTTCGTTCCGGTGCAGGGGGGAAACGGCAAGCGCAAAATACAAACTACGTCTGCTGCAACTGAATTAGACGCCCTGGACTTTCATTTGCCAATAGAGCTTGAAGCAAGCGAGCCGCCTGAGGCGCGCGGGCTGGCCCGCGACCAGGTGCGGCTGATGGTGTCCTATATTGAGGCGAACCGGGTCCTGCACGCTCGATTTTACAAGCTGCCCGATTTTCTCTCCCCGGGCGACGTGCTCGTCATCAACACCAGCGGCACGCTGTGCGCTGCGCTTTCAGCGCGGCGATCCGACGGCGCGCCCCTCGAGCTGCACCTCTCCACGCACCTGCCGGCAGACCTGTGGGTGGTCGAGCTGCGCCAGCCAGGACCCAATGGCACCACGCCCTTCTTTGCGGCGCAGCCCGGTGAGCGGCTGCAACTGCCGGGTGGCGGTTGGGTGCAGCTTCATACCGCTTACAGGCCCGAACAGCGCATCCCCGCCGGTGATGTAGTCTCCGCTGGCGAGGTCCGCCTTTGGATCGCGACGTTAAGCCTGCCAGCCCCCGTTCACGAATACCTGGACAAGTACGGTTTCCCTATCCGCTATCCGTATGTGCCTGAATCCTGGCCAATTTCCTACTACCAGACCGTGTATGCAACCGAGCCCGGCAGCGCCGAGATGCCCTCCGCCGGGCGGGCTTTCACCCCGGAATTGATCACCCGCCTCGTCGCCCAGGGCATCCAGGTCGCCCCGCTGATCCTGCACACCGGCGTCGCCAGCCTGGAAAGCCACGAGCCGCCCTATGAGGAATACTACCGGGTGCCAGCGGAGACCGCAGCCGCCGTCAACAATGCCCACCAATCCGGCAAGCGCGTCATCGCGGTTGGCACTACGGTCGTGCGAGCCCTCGAAACCGTCACGGGTCAGGATGGGGTCGCCTCCCCAGGCCAGGGCTGGACGGATGTGATCATCACGCCCGAGCGCGGCTTGCGAGCTGTAAACGGCCTGTTGACAGGCCTGCACGAACCACGCTCCTCACACCTGGCGATGCTGCAGGCGTTAGCCGGCAGGGACCACCTGCGCCTGACCTATAGCCAGGCATTAAGCCAGGGCTACCTGTGGCATGAATTCGGCGATCTGCACTTGATCCTGCCATAAAACAAGGTATCTCATGGGGGTAAATTAACTGACAGCAGCTTCATTGGATCGAAATGGCGGAAGACCCCGCTGGTGCGCCATAGCAAGTAATTGGCTCTTTCTTCAGGAGTGGCTCTGGTAGTATAGAACATCATGCTGGCGAACTGCGTCCCGGCCGGGCCAATGCGCGTTTCCAGGTGCAGATGGGCCATGCCAGCGTTGCCGCTTATCCCTACCGTACCCAGGGCCTGGCAGGCGGAGACCGCCTGGCCCAAGCGGACCAAGGGCGCATCTTCCATGTGGGCGTAGAGCGCGTAAAGCGACTCGTTTTCTGCGATCCCCAGGCGCGCCGCCAGCTCCGCCGGCAGACTCGCCCGGGGACTCTCGACCATCACCATGTTGCCATAAGGAAATTTATCCGTGACAGCCGCAGCTACGACCCCCGCCAGGACCGACTGAATCCCAACGCCGCGTATCGACAGGCGCTCGCCGCGCCGGTAGTAGGAGAAATCCACCCCCTGGTGGCGGTCATCCTTACCGGGAGGCGGCGGGGCGTAAGGGTCCGAGACGATCTCGGGCAGCTCAGAAAGCGGGTGAATATCCAGGGGAGAGCATAACGAAAAAACGGGCTCGTCCGTTGCCGTCGGAACCGGTGTGGCAGAGGCTAAAGGTTGAACGGCAGCGGTCGGACTGGGGTCAATTGCCGCGGGTTCCGTGGCTGCAGCCGGCGCGGCGGCGAGGATTTTGGCGGTCGGCGCCGGTTCGGCAAGCGGGGCAGGGGACGAAATTGCAGGTTCCACAGGATATGTTGTCCTGACAATCCCCGTTCCCGGAGCCCCCACGCAGCCAGACAGGTTTGCGCAAAGGACGGTAAGCGCAACCAGCGCTAAACCAAACCCAGCAGGCATCATCCGGTTGTAACTCAAAGCACGAGCCTCTCCACACAAACAAAATCGACCCCGCGATTATACATGAGTATGGGAGAAGAAATCGAGCGCCTGTAGATTCTGGCGTTTGTCGCAAAGGGTTGCCAGATCAACCACTACGCGCTATAATGTGGGCCGTTCAACCGGGGCGTGGCGCAGACCGGCTAGCGCGCTTGCATGGGGTGCAAGAAGTCCCGGGTTCAAATCCCGGCGCCCCGACCACAATTGACCAACAGGTCATGTCCAACTCAATGCCTTGAAAGTGGCTGCCCTATCATGGACAGCCACTTTCGCGAGTCCCATACACCCCTGGCAAAAACCCCGCCTTGATCCGGCGGGGTTTTTCTGGTTCTGTCGATTTAATAGCGTCGATTGGAGCCGCCGCGGCTGCGGTGGGTCGAGCCGCTTTGGAAGCGGCCGCCCCCAGACCGTTCTTCGCGCGGCCGGGCGATGTTTACGGTGAGAGCGCGATCATGGATCGTTTTTTCGTTGAACAGGCTGATCGCTTTCTCCGCCTCGGCCTGGTTGCCCATGGTGACAAAGGCGAATCCCTTGGGTCTGCCGCTGTCGCGGTCTTTGATGATATCCACCGATCCCACTGTGCCGGCCTCGCCGAACAGCGTGCGCAGCTCATCCTCAGTGGTGTCATAAGACATATTCCCGATATAAAGTTTTGTTTCCATTATTTTCCTCTTACTTCACTAGTGCAGATGCGGTTAAATTAATTTGCCGCCAATCCTATAAAGAGGACCGGCGGCAAATTCTACGCAAATCTGATTATAAGGAGGATATTATATCATAAAAAAAGTAAAAAACATCGACTTTGGCAAAAATAATTATACAGGATGTGATATAATTATCTCCTAAGCAGCTTCTCAATTCGTCTTGAGAGAGATGGGTCCTCAAACGGGTTGCGCACATATAAGAACATCCAATTCCACTTTGTTGAGAAGTTACTTCCTGAGATCAATCTAGACAACATGATATTCTGGAATTGAGGGTTGCGCTTAGCAGGCGTTCTTCGAATTGCCTTTTCCCAACCAGGTTTGGCCAGCCATTCGAATAATCCCCGCTAATCTTTACAGAAAGATTTTGAGAGGTATACCAATGAATTACCAAATTGGTGATAAGGTGATCCACTCGACTCACGGTTCTGGAACGATAATCGCCATCGATGTGAAGAATTTAGCTGGAAAATCCCGCCAATATTACGTAGTAGACACCGGGCAATTAAAACTCTGGGTGCCGGTGGATGAAATGGGAGAGAATAATATTCGACCGCCTGCCAAGAGTTTTGAATTTAAAGCGCTCCTGAACATCTTGCGCAGCCCCGGAGAGGGTTTATCTGATCGCCATTTCGAACGCAAAATTCAGCTCACCGAACGGATGCAAAAAAGGAAATTGGGTAATATATGCACTGTGATTCGCGATCTCACAACTCGATCACAGGGCAAAAATCTTAATTATAACGACCGGTCGGTTTTGAAGTACGCTGAGGAATGTCTGCTGGACGAATGGGAGCTCTCGCTAGGGGGCACACGCTCAAGCGCTCAACGCGAATTAGATTTTTTACTGAGAGAGGATCAGACAGTCGAAACGGCCCTCAGCAAATAAAACTACTCGAATCAAAAACCCTGGCGCTTTCACGCCAGGGTTTTTTATATTAAAGTTCAGCGCTGTCAGTTGGCGAAGGTGACGTTGCTGGCCTGGGGGCCTTTGGCGCCTTGTTCGACATTGAACTCAACTCGCTGGCCTTCTTCCAGGTTGCGGTAGCCGTCGCCCTGAATGGCGGAGAAATGGACGAAGACGTCCGCGCCGCCCTCACGTTCGATAAAGCCGTAGCCTTTGCTGCCGTTAAACCACTTGACCGTGCCGATGATTCTTTCAGACATTCTATTTGCCTCCTATTGGCAAGAAAAAGTATTCAGGTACTCGGTTAGTTTCATCGGAACGGGCAAAACAAAAAGCTCATGGATTAAACCATGAGCCGCTGTCGTCACTTCCAACATAAACCTACTGGTATCCTATGGAGATGATCATAACAGGTCTGGCTGGATCTGTCAATGATTGCGCAAATGTTATAGGGTAATCACATTTGGACGATTACATCCCACAAGGAGAGCGAAATGAGGTGTGCGAGTGAGGTGATACCCCACTCGCACACCTCAAACCCCCACTTTACAGGAATGTAGTTACCCCTCACAGAAAATAGATTTATCCGGATTGCCAGCCACCCCAATTACCCCAACTGGCCTGGAGAAGTCCCTGCCGTCCTGGCAATTCTTCGCCAGCTTAGTGAAGCCCAGGGCCATCAGTTTTGGTCCGAAGATATCAGTATCTTAGAACTTCTTGAGCCCGATGCGATCATCACCCATGCGCAAATCACAGACATTTACCTGGCTGGGCTGGCCGTCAACAAAGAGGGTAAGCTGGCCACATTGGATCAACAAATCCCGGTCAACGTGCTTCGAAGCGGAATTGAAGCATTAGAATTCGTCCCATCCAAGTCATCTTGAAAAACACAGTATGGAATCATTATTCCGTTATCCGTTGAAAGGTAAAGGAGGGGCCGGAAAGTTGGGAGAAAACCAGGGTATCGCCGGAGACCTGGATTTTCAAGACGACATCGATCTGGGCGATTGAAAGCGGCTCGGCCAGGGACATCGAAAGCCGGCCCTTTGATAAAAGCGAAAAATGAGCTCGCCACCCGTGATGTCGTTGGCGGCTTTCCAATTGCCGAGCAGGGCACTTTCGGGCTGCTGTGAGGCAGGCGCGGTTGGGCGCTGGCGGAAGATCAGTCCATAACTTTGCAGGCCGTAAAACTCGTACGATTATCCATTACACATGTTTATTATTATTTAACTTAATTAACTGTTGACAAACAATTGAATATTTGCTAATTTATATTTAATGGATACAACAATCGGAATCATCGGACAAACGATTAAAGAGCTTCGCTCGAAGCGTGGGCTAACACTCGAAGAATTGGCAGATAGAAGTGGCTGCACACCCGGTTTTGTTTCGCAACTGGAGAATAACAAGGCTGCGCCTTCGATCACTACGTTATACTCGATCGCTGAGGCTCTGGGTGTCAATGTGACCGATTTCTTCCCTTCTGTTATTGACCCCACTAAAGTGACCCGCTGCAACAACCGCGAGTCCTTTCATTTTGAAGGGTCTGCGATTGTTTACTCGCTCTTGTCCACTAAGTTTCATCACGGAGCACTTGGAATTTTTCTATTGACCTATAACCCTGCCAATCAAGCCTTACCGACGGATGAGCTTCGTAAGCACATGGGCGAAGAATTTGTCTACATTCTCGATGGCGTCTTGCGCCTGTGGATTGGAGAAGGCTTTCACGATCTATATCCAGGGGATAGCGCCCATTTCGTGTCAACCACAAAGCATCGTTTTGAGAACCGGAGCAATCAACCCGCGGTTGCGCTTTCGCTGATTACACCCTCGATCTTTTAGCTCCTAGAGGAATTGAATATCTCACTCGTATTATCCCATACCAATCAATAACATGACATTGGTGAATAAAAGTGCCTGAGAGGATTGGAGAACGGATAAAATCACTTCGTACCGAGCAAGGGATGACCTTAGTCGAGCTCGGTGAAAAAGCCTCGCTATCGGCCAGTTATTTATCCCAGATCGAAAGGGATAAAACTGCACCTTCTCTCTCTACCTTGATGGGTATTGCGAGAGCTTTGAATATCGGTCCGCGCTACTTCTTCGAAACCGAGACTGATGTCGCTTATATCCAGCGCGCCGGCATAGGCCAGGATAACCATGCGCCAAGTCGACGCATCGAATATCTGCAATTGACTCCTAAGATAGGGAGCAGCAAACTAGAGGGCTATAAGGTCATCCTGCAGCCTCACACAGCATCCGAACAACTCGAGCTATTTTCAGGCGAAGAGTTCTGCTTTGTGCTCACCGGAGAGCTGACGATCAGAGTAGGAGATGAGCAATTTGTATTGGTTGCTGGCGATAGCATTCACTACGATGCATTTCAACCCCATTATTGGAGCAACGCTGGCGATCGCCCCTGTGTTGTAATCTGGGGTCGCGCGGCATCTTTACAGGATCATTAAGAGCACAAGATTACCTGCCCGAGCGCTTGTGATTAAGGAGGTGAAAGACTGAGATAGTGGTGATAACAACCGCGGTTGACAACGGGTTCATTCAAGTGTAATTACCAAAAGAGGAAGGAGAGATGAGATGAAAAGCAAGAAGTTTATGATCCTGGCCGTTTTTACTTTGGTGAGTTTATTACTGAGCCAGTGTACTTCGGCTACAACATCGACCCCTGCTGCTACGCAGCCTGAGGCTACCGCTCCGCCAGCCGCTCCTGCGACTGAAGCCCCGGCGCCTACTACGGCGCCCACTGCCGCCCCCGTCGCAGCTAACAAGGTCCTCAGGATTACATTCTCATGGCCAAACCGGATTGATCCTGCAGTGGGCAACGACTATGCCGGCTCTACTTCGCTGGCGAACTTGTACGATACTCTGATCTTTCCCAACGCAAAAGGGTTAGTTGACCCCTGGTTGGCCGAGTCGTGGGATACCTCCACAGATGGTTTGACCTGGACTTTCCATCTCCGGCAAGGTGTTAATTTCCATGACGGAACTCCGCTTAAGGCCAGTGATGTCGTCTACAGTTACGATCGGCTTAAGACCATTGGAGAGGGTTATGCCTACCTGGTTACGGCAGGGGTTGAGGGCGTAAAAGCCGTTGACGATGCCACCGTGGAATTTAAACTGGCCAAACCTAGCGCTTTGTTCCTGCCAAGCCTCGTTCGTCTCTATGTTGCCAGCGAAGCTTTAATCCGCAAGAATATCAAGCCGGAAGGACCTTATGGGGAAAACGGCGACTTTGGTAAGGAGTGGCTGCAAACTCATGATGCAGGTTCCGGACCCTATATGGTCAAGGAGTTCCCGCTCGAGCAATATCTGCTCATGGAGAAGAACTCCAATTGGTGGGGCAAGTTCAACCCCAATGCGCCTGATGAGGTGCGCTTCATCGGTACAACAGAAGCGGTCACAGTCCGCAGCTTGATGCAAAACAAGGAGCTGGAGATCTCGGATCAATGGCAGTCCTTCGAGGCTTACCAGGCTTTAGAGAAGATCGATGGGGTGAAAGTTGCCCCACTCCCATCTTTTTCGTCTTTCTACTACATGGTTAACAACCGCATGCCGCCCACCGATGATGTGCACTGCCGGCGCGCAATCGATTATGCTTTCGACTATGACGCGGCTGTAAGCCTGGAGTGGCCGGGTACCAAGCAGATGGTAGGGCCGGTGCCATCCACACTTGCCGGGCACGACCCCAACGTATTTACCTTCCATCACGACCTCGACAAAGCCAGGGCAGAGCTGGCCCTGTGCAAGTACGCCAACGACATCGCCAACTATCCGATCAAAGTCCAATGGGTAGCTGAAGTGCCTGACGAGGAGAAATGGGCTTTGCTCTTCCAGTCAAACATGGCTGATGTTGGCATCAAGGTGGACATCAACAAAGTCCCATGGCTGAGCTTAGTAGAGAACACTAGCAAACTGGAGACCAGCCCTTCCATCGCCACCATCTATGTTTCGGCTGACCTGCCAGAAGCAGGCTTAATGCTGAAGCAACGCTACCACTCCAGCACCACCGGTACATGGCAGCAGGTGGAGTGGCTACAGAATCCCACACTGGACGCGGAAATCGACGACGCGCTTTCAACCTTGAATGACCAGGAGCGGTTCGCTAAGTACGCCAAGATCCAGGCGGAGATTGTGGATATGGCAGCATCCCTATGGATCTACGACCAGGTAGAGAAGCACGCTTACAGAACCTGCGTGGATTGGCCGGCCTCCCGCAATGAGACAAGCGTGATAATGGGTTACCAACTGTATGCGGCTGGTATCGGTGTGAATTGTCCGTGAGTAATGGTTGAGGGTGGGGTTCGGTTGTCTGCGAACCGACTCTCATTCCATTGGGACCTCGACAAAGGACCCGGACAAGCCATTTGGTAGCCTCTGAGAGATCGATGTGGATGTTCCAGGAGAGGGGCTCTCGGAGGGGTGTTTTCTGACATCCTTCCGGGAAGCCCCGCTTCGATGGTATAGGTTTGCGATAGAGAGGTAATCGGGATATGTCGTTTTTAAAATTTCTACTCCGGCGGATCATCTATTCCGTGTTCGTCCTGCTTGGTCTCTCGATCGTGATTTTTCTTATCGCGCGGGTAATGCCCGGGGATCCAGCCCGCATGGCGGTAGGGGCGCGTGCCCCGCAATGGGTTGTCGACAGACTGCGGGAGCAGATGCATCTTAACCAACCAATATTTGTACAGTACGGCTACTGGCTGAGCGATGCCGTTCGAGGTGACTTTGGCCTTTCGTTAATCACCCAACGGCCTGTCACAACCGATATTCGAGAGTTTTTCCCCGCCTCACTTGAGTTGGTCTTGTTTTCTGGAGTACTTTCGGCTCTGGGAGGTATCGGGCTGGGTATCATCTCAGCCCGATACAAAGATACCTGGATCGATAATGCCGTGCGTCTCTTTTCGTACGCCGGGATTGTAACCCCATCCTTCGTGATCGCTATTCTATTCATCCTCCTCTTTGGATTTACACTCCATTGGTTACCCATTATCGGGCGGGTTAGTGAAAAAATACCCTTGCCACGGGCTGTCACAGGGCTTGTGACAATCAATTCTCTCCTGGCAGGGCAATTCAAGACCTTTGTGGATGCATTGTGGCACCTCATTCTTCCTTCACTGGCACTGGCCATGGGTTCCATCGCCCAGGAGGCGCGCATCACGCGTTCCACGATGGCCGATAATCTGGGAAAAGACTATATTGCCTCCGCCCGCGCCCTGGGTATTCCGGAACGCATCGTTATGAATCGGTTTTTGCTCAAGCCCTCGCTCATCCCCACAGTTTCTATCCTCGGGCTCGATATCGCCTCCACGTTCAGTATTGCCTTCCTGGTAGAGCTCATCTTCAATTGGCCTGGGATAGCGCGTTACGGAATGACTGCCATGTTGAACAAGGACTTGAACGCTATCTCGGCTGTTATCCTGGTATTAGGTGCGGTGTTTGTCACCGTGAATATACTGGTAGATATCATTGTTGCTCAATTGGATCCTCGGATCCGGCTGAGCGAGGCAAGGAGCGAGTAGAGAGAATGGCCGAACAAGCTCATATCGATCGGGAATATATTCCGACTATCACTGCTGAACAGATCAAAAAGTTGCAGCGAGAATCCAGACGGCAGGACTTGGGACGTTCCTGGTACAAATTCGGACGGAACCCTTTATCTGTCATTGGCATTGTAACGGTCGTGTTAGTTATTTTGTTGGCAATTTTTGCCCCTTGGGTGTCGCCTTACCCCAAGCATGCTGGGCCATTCACCGACTTTGCCCACGCCAAGCAACCTCCAAGCTGGCAGCACCTGTTTGGTACTGACCAGATAGGCCGTGATATCTTGAGCCGGATATTTTTCGGCTTACGCTCTTCTTTGTTAATGGGTATGGTGGTGTTAGCTCTCGTTGTGCCTCCGGGCGTGTTTCTGGGTCTATTGGCAGGTTACTTTAAAGGCACCTGGATTGATACGATTATCATGCGAATCACTGATATTTTTTTGGCCGTGCCGCCATTGATCCTGGCATTGGCAGTTGCCTCAGTCCTCGAGCCTAACCTGTGGAACGGCATGTTGGCTGTCTCGTTGATGTGGTGGCCCTGGTACACACGGTTGGTCTATGGCCTCACCGGGACGTTGCGAAACGAATATTTTGTAAGCGCCGCCGAAGTCACGGGCGCGAGCACGGCGCACATCCTTTTCCGCGAGATTCTGCCCAACACCGTTTCGCCGATCCTGACCAAGATGAGCCTTGACGTTGCCTGGGTGATCATCATCGGCTCCATGCTCAGCTTCGTCGGCCTGGGAGTGCAACCACCCGAGCCTAGCCTGGGCACGATGATCGCGGATGGCGCCCGCTATCTCCCTGACCAATGGTGGATTGCAATCTTTCCCGCTCTGGCAATCGTCGTCGTCGTCCTGGGGTTCAATTTGCTTGGGGATGGTGTGCGGGATATGTTTGCTTCCCAGGAGTCTTGAGATGGTCTCCGTCCCTATTTTGCTGGATATCAAAAACCTGCACGTCCACTTCGCAGTCTACGGCGGCCGGCTCAAGGTCCTGGACGGCGTCAACTTCCACATGCGCACCGGCGAGAAGGTTGGACTGGTGGGCGAGACAGGTTGTGGCAAGACAACAACGATGAAAGCCATTCTGCGCGTACTGCCCACTCCGCCGGCCCGGATACCGCAGGGAGAGATCTACTTTAATGGCCAGGATATCCGCAAGATGAGTGGCGCCGACTTGCAGCGTGTCCGTGGGCGCGGCATCTCCATGATTTTCCAGGATCCAACCGCTGCCCTCAACCCCGTCTTCAGCGTGGGCGAACAGTTAAAAGCTGTGATCCAACATTCCGGGGGACCAGGCAAGGCGTTATCTCGCCAGGAGATCCACCAGGGAGCCGTCGCCGCGTTGCAAGAGGTAGCGCTAGCCGACCCGGAACGGCTATTGCGAAGCTACCCAACCCAGCTCAGCGGCGGCATGCGGCAACGTGTGTGCATCGGCATGGCGCTCGCGACCCGCCCCGAATTGCTGATTGCCGATGAGCCGGGCACCTCGCTGGATGTGACCATCCAGGACCAGGTCCTGCGATTGCTGCGGAAATTGGTAGAGGAGAAGAACACGTCTGTCATCCTGATCACGCATACCCTGGGCATTGTCCGCGAGATGACCGACCGGGTATATGTGATGTACGCAGGCGACATTGTAGAGGTGGCGTCCACAAAGAAACTCTTCGCAAGCCCTTTGCATCCATACACACAAGGGTTGATCAGCACCGTCCCGCGACTGACGGGCGGGGGCATCGCCAGCGGCATCCCGGGGCGTATCCCCAATTATCTCACTCCGCCGCCCGGCTGTCGTTTTCACCCCCGTTGCCCTCACGTGATGGACATCTGCCGGAAAGAGAAACCACCAGCATACCGCGTGAATGAAGATCATGAGGTGGCCTGCTTCCTGTATCGGACCGAGAGCAGGGATGACCTCGTCAGGGGGAGGGTCGAGACATCATGAGCGACATTCTAACCATCACCGACCTTAAGAAATATTTCGTCGTTGGCCAATCCGGTTGGCCGAAACAAGTATCCATTACCGTCAAGGCTGTAGATGGCATCTCATTCACCATGATCGAAGGTGAAACTCTGGGACTGGTGGGGGAATCGGGTTCAGGGAAGAGCACCGTGGCATACACCACTGTCGGCATGTATTCGCCTACTTCCGGCAGTATTAAATTCCGGGGACAGGAGCTATTCCAGGCGAATGGGAAACGCCCTCTTCATCTCAAGAAAGAAATCCAGATCGTCTATCAAGATCCGGGTTCATCCCTAAATCCAAGGCGGAGTATTAAGGATATTCTGGATATGCCCCTGCGCCTGCACAAACCTGGGAAGAACAGGCTAGGACAGATCGTACACCTGCTGGATATTGTGGACATGCCGCCAGAGTACATGCACAAATATCCTCACATGCTAAGCGGCGGCGAAAAGCAAATCGTGGCGGTTGCCAGGGCGCTTGCCACAGACCCTTCTCTGGTCATTCTAGATGAGCCAACCTCTGCCCTGGATGTTTCGGTACAGGCCAAGACCATCAACTTGCTATTACGGCTGCAGCAAGAGTTTCACCTGAGCTACCTGTTCATCACGCACGATCTGAGTTTGATGCGGAATGTCGCATCGCGGGTGGCGATCATGTACCTGGGCAAAATCTGCGAGATCGCCGAAACCGCGGACTTCTTCCAAAAGCCGTTACATCCCTACACACAAATGCTCCTGTCCTCCATCCCGGTGATTTCAGAGGCAGAAGAAGCATTCAAGCCCAAGAAGGTTATCTCCACGGGTGAAATCCCTAGCCCGGTCAACATCCCAAGCGGCTGCAGGCTTAACACACGCTGCCCTTTCGTCATGGACATCTGCCACGCGGTCGATCCGATGATGGTTGAGGCAGGGCCGGACCATAAAGTCCGTTGTCATCTTTTCAATCAGCCTGCTCCGGCGAGTGTTCAGTGACCGGGTTGAGATATTCATTCATACACGAATCTCATGCTAAGAGGAGGTAATATGTTAAGAGTCGCAACCGATATCGGGGGGACGTTCACAGACCTGGTTTATGTTACACCAGGTGGAGAGGTGGGAACGGCTAAAAGCCATACGACCCCTGGGCAATTCGAAAAAGGCGTGATGGATGTGATCGAAGCCAGTCACATCACACCCAGTGAATTTGTTTCCTTTGTTCATGGCACGACGATCGTCATCAACGCCATCACAGAGAGAAAGGGCGCCAAAGTCGGGCTGCTTACGACGGAAGGCTTCCGCGACATCCTTGAGATCGGACGTGGCAATCGTCCGGACTTCTTCAATTTGGAATATTCCAAGCCAAAACCGTTTGTGCCCCGCTATTTGCGCCGTGAATTGCCGGAACGCATCTCATACAAAGGGATCGAGAGCAAGCCGCTTGATCTCTCAGGGCTGCCAGCTATCCTGGATGATTTTCGTGCCGAAGGCGTGGAGGCTATTGCGATCAGCTTTATCAATGCTTATGCAAATCCAGCCCATGAAGAGGCCACGCTTGCCAGGGTTATGGAACTCTGGCCTGAGGTTTCCGCGGTGACTTCATGCCAGATCACGCGGGAGTGGCGTGAATACGAACGCACAAACACGGCTGCGTTGTCTGCCTATGTCCAACCGATTGCCCATCGCTACCTGGATAGCCTGACCATCAGTCTATCCAAGGCCGGCATGAAATGCACACCCTACATCATGCAATCCAATTGCGGTGTGGACACCGTCAAGAGCGCGCGCCAGATTCCGATTACGATGATTGAATCCGGCCCTGCCAGTGGAGTTTGGGGAGCCGCCGCCCTCGGCAGGCTGATCGGCGTACAGAACGCCATTGCCATCGATATCGGCGGCACGACTGCCAAGTGTGGGCTGATCACCAATGGAGAGGTCAAGCTCAACACCAACTACCTGGCAGAGCGCACCGAAACCTCTGCTGGGTATCCAGTCATGGTGCCGGTGGTAGATCTGGTAGAAATCGGCAACGGCGGCGGGTCCATTGCCTGGGTGGATGAATTTAAGAGACTGCATGTGGGCCCCCAAAGCGCCGGAGCGGTGCCAGGCCCGGTATCCTATGGTTCTGGCGGCACGGAAGCCACAACTACAGATGCGAATCTGGCGTTGGGGTGTATCAATCCCAGCTATTTCTGTGGCGGCACGTTGATAGCTGACATGGAAGCAGTAGATAAAGCCCTGGATAAACTCGCCGCAACACTCTCAACCGGGCGACGGGAGGCCGCGCGCGGCATCGTTCGCATTGCCAATAACAACATGGTCAATGCGATCAAGCTGATTTCTGTCAATCGGGGACATGACCCGCGGGACTTCACCCTGTTCGCCTTTGGCGGCGGCGGCGGTATGCATGCTTGCGCCCTGGCCAAAGAGTTGGGGATCAAAAAAGCCGTGATCCCCAGCCTGTCGGGTGTATTTTCAGCCTGGGGTATGTTGCTGAGCGATCTGCGCCGCGACTATCTCCAAACCCAGGTTGTCGAGCTGTCTGGACCTCAAGCAGATGCCCAGATAAATCAGGCTTTCATGATGCTTGAAGAACAAGCCATTAAGGAATTCACCGCCGAACATATCGAACGCTCTAAGATACACTTTCTCCGCTATGGGCGCTGCCGCTATCAAAATCAGGAACACTTTGTCGAAATTGCCCTGCCGGATGGTCCGATAACATCCGCCCAGATTGATACAATCGTAGAGAATTTCCACACAAACTATGAGAGAGAGTACACCTATCGATTGGAAGCGCCCGCAGAACTGGTTTGTTATCACCTGGTGGCTATTGCCGAAGTGGATAAGCTGAAGCCAGAGAAACACCCAAGGACAGGCAGGAAGCTTGAGGACGCTATCAAGGGAAATCGGGAAGTGGATTTTGTTGAAGCCGGCATCCACCAGGCAGCGATCTTCAACGGCGATGCCTTGGAACCGGGCATGAGCTTTGTCGGTCCGGCGATTATTGAAGAGTCGGGCACCACGGTCGTTATCCCGCCCGGCCTGCCGTGTCATGTGGATGACTACGGCAATTATTGCATTGAGACCGCTTAAGAAGGAGATTAACCATGACCAAGCAGTATGATCCGATCACGACGGAAATCATCCAAAGCTCATTACAGGCTGCAGCCGACGAGATGTTCGCTGCCTTGCGGCATACAGCCATGAGCGCGATCATCTACGAAGTACTCGATATGGGCACGGGTATCACCGATAAAAATGGGGAGCTGGCCGGTTCAGGGGCCGGCATCCCGGCCTTCGTGGGTGTACTGGACAAAACGGTCAAACGGGTGCTTACAAAGTACAACAAGCCAGGAGATATCGAACCGGGCGACATCTATCTCACCAATGACCCATATAATGGCGGGGTGACGCATCTAAATGATGCTGTCCTGGTTATGCCTGTCTTTGCGGAGAGTGAAATCGTCGCCTGGACAGCCAATATCGCCCACTGGAACGATGTAGGCGGTATGGTGCCCGGCAGCATGTCGACCAATGCAACTGAGATATTTCAGGAAGGGTTGATTTTGGCAGGCATCAAGCTCTTCTCGCAGGGCAAGCCGATCCGATCTGTATTCGATATTCTCACGGCGAACTGCCGGATGCCCGATTTTCTAATCGGTGATCTATGGGCGGGCGTCGCTTCCGTCCGGGTGGGCGAGCACCGCATTCTTGAAATCGTCCACAAGTATGGGAAAGACGTATTCCTCCATGCAGTCGAAGAATATTTAAACTATGGCGAACAGGTAAGTTTAAATGCGTTGAAGCGTCTGCCGAAGGGCAAGTATTCGCTGGTCGAAGAGCAAGATAACGGGCCGGCGTATGCGGTCACCGTTGAGATTCGTGAGGACGAGTTTATCGTCGATCTGCGGGGCAGCCCCGACCAGGATAAAGGTCCCTTCAACATGAGTCGGGACGAGGCTGTCACAGCCTGCCAGATGGCTTTCAAGGGTGTCACCTCTCCGGAAAGAATAGCCAATGGCGGCACCTTCCGGCCCCTGAAAGTGATCACCCGACCTGGGAGTGTCTTCGACCCGATTTACCCGGCGGCCCAGGGCATCTACTATGAAATCACTATCCGTCTGCACGATCTCATTGTGCGCTGCCTGGCCCAACACATGGCTGATCGGCTCCCGGCCGGAGGCTTTGCCTCGGTCTGTGGGACGTTATTTGGCGGGATCCATCCCGACACCGGACGCCCTTATGCGGTGATCGAACCTGAGCTCGGCGGGTGGGGCGGGTCCGCACGCGTCGACGGAAATTCAGGGCAGTTTTGCGCTTTGCACGGCGAAACATACAATTGTCCGGCCGAGGTCGCCGAAGCGCGCTATGGCGTAACGGTCGACTATCTCAGTTTTCATGACGAAGAAGGCGGCGCTGGCCTGCATCGGGGAGGCAAGGGGGTAAGGATTGATTATCGCATACGATCCGACAATGCCTGGTTGACCGTCGCCTACACCCGATCGAGAATTCTGCCTTGGCCTCTAGAAGGTGGTTGCCAGGGTTCGCCCAACCACATTATGATTGTCCGGGCGAATGGCGCCACTGAGCGTTACTCGGTGGTGAGCGGTCTGACATTGAATACAGATGATGTCATTCAGGTGATGACAGCTACCGGCGCAGGATGGGGCGACCCAATGCAGCGCAGTCTGGATTTGGTAAAGGAAGACCTTAAAAACGGCTATATCACCGAAGAACAAGCAAATCGATACTATGGGCTGAACAGCCGCACATAATTAACATAAATGTGTTATCCCTGCCCGTTATAAGATAGCCGATGCGCGCCGCAGGCTGTGTTGGCCACGCGTTAAGGAGAGTGGACGATGCGGATCCTGTGGATTAATCCGATCGGGACAAACGTGTTCGACGCAGATACGCGGAAAATACTAAACATAGCGAAACAGGAAGACACCCAGTTGGATGTGGTTTCCTTGCCTTCCGACCGGCCAAAACACCTGGAGTACCACGCCTATGAAGGGTTGGTTGTAGGCGATATCGTGCGGCTTACTCGCCAGGCTGCTGACAGCTACGATGCGATCGTCATCGGCTGTTTCTACGATGTCGGTTTGCGCGAAGCGCGCGAGGTGTCGGGGAGGTCGATCGTGACCGCGCCATGCCAATCGGCCACCGCCATAGCGAGTAATTTGGGTAACACCTTCTCGGTGCTGGTAGGCCGGCGTAAGTGGATCCCAAAGATGCACGAGAACATCCGTACCTACGGACACGGCCATCGCCTGGTATCGATGCGTCCACTGGATTTGGGAGTGCATGACTTCCAGGCCGACCCTAACCGCACTTGCGACCGCTTACTGGCTGAGGGCCGTAAGGCAGTTCAAGAGGACGGCGCCGAGGTACTCATCCTGGGTTGCACAGCCGAGTATGGGTTCCATGAGAATATGCAGGATGCACTTGGCGTGCCCGTGATCGACGCCGTCCTATCCCCATTCAAATACGCCGAATTCCTGGTCGACCTGGCCAACCGTTTCGGCTGGCGACCGAGCCGGATGTGGGGTAGCGAAGCGCCGCCTGAAGCAGAATTAACGACCTGGAATCTGTTTTCCTGAAAGTTGGGTATGCCGATAACGAATAGGGTGTATCTTTATTTCCAAAAGAGAGGGTGTCAGAATGCGGACTGAGGAACGTTTAGCAAACCTGCAGGCACGTATGAAAGAGACCGATACCGATTTGGCTGCGATCGGCCCTACCCCCAGCATGCGATATTTGCTGGGGTTTATTCCTCACGCTGACGAGCGGACGTGTTTGCTACTGGTAGATAGGCATTCGGTTCGTATGGTGGTGCCGGGTCTCAATCGTGAAGAAGTCGCCGTGCACACTAAAATAGACCTTATTGGCTGGGATGATGCCGATGGCCCTCAGGCAGCGCTACAGCAGGCCATGGCAGCTATTCGTACACCACGCAAGCTGGCTGTGGATGGGACCATGCGGGCTGATTATCTACTTCAATTGCTATCCGTGGTGTCTCCTGACCGAACAATAGCTGTTGATGCTTTGTTGACGCCCTTGCGCGTTTGTAAATCGGCAGAGGAAATCGAAGCGCTGGCACGCGCCGCAGCCCAGGCGGATCTGGCTATGCAAATAGCTATTAATTCCTGCAATCCGGGAGTTACCGAGGCTGCGGTGGCCTGGGCGGCTGAAGCTGCCTTCCGCCAGGATGGCGCAGAGGAGGTTTGTTTCACTCTGATCGCCTCTGGCCCTAATGGTGCATACCCACACCATCACAGCGGTGAGCGAAGGTTACAGAAGGGAGATGCCATAATCATCGACATTGGCGCTTCGCTGCATGGATACAAGTCCGACATAACCCGTATGGTCTGCCTGGGGACGCCTTCGGAGGAATTTCAAAGAGCTTATGCTGCCGTGGATGATGCGAATCAACGCGCAAAGGCTGCCGTGCGACCCGGCCTGGCAGCCGGTGAGATCGATCGCATCGCGCGAGATACACTGAGTGCAGCCGGCTACGGATCCCTCTTCATCCATCGGACTGGACATGGATTAGGCCTGGAAGGGCATGAGCCGCCCTGGATCATGGCGGGTGATCCGACGGTTTTACGAGAAGGGATGGTCTTTAGCATCGAGCCCGGGGTTTATCTTGTCGGGCAGTTTGGTGTTCGGATTGAGGATATTGTCGTCGTAACCCAATCAGGTGTGCGCAACCTTACGGGGTTTGATCATTCTTTAGTCATCAAAGACTAGAGCAGTGGAGGAACCAATGGTCAAGTTAACTGTGATCTATAATCTGCCGCCTGGAGCCGACCATGAAGAATTCCTTAAGTGGCGTACTACTGAGCATCAACAGGACAACATGTCTATACCTGGCATTCTCAAAAGTGATTTCTATGTCATCAAAAGCACCTGGAAAATGGCCGAGGTTCCTTATCGCTACATGACAGAAGCCTATTTTCCAGATATGGAAACGTTTAAAAAATCCTTTTTCGATCCCGATTATCAGACCAGGCTGGTTAAATCACTGGAGCGCATTGCTGACCCGCTGTTTTTGATCTCTGAAGAGCTTATCAGCCAGGTCGCCGGGTGAATCGGTCGCTAACAGATCGAGACGATGGAGTTAGACCATAATACCTAAAAAGATGCTCCGATCCTGCAACGTCACCTAGTGAGTGCCATCTTGACCGATGGCCAGGGGGGATTGCTGGTCGCGGGCGAATTCAGCCAGGCCGGGGGCAAGGTAAGCAGCTATTTGGCAAGATGGAATGACCCGTTCGTTATCTGGATGCCAGCGATATTTCGATAGACAATTCTTGATCTTCACCCCTTGACAGCCCGGGTATTTTATATAATAATATGGGTGACCGCCCACCCATATTAGGAGATCCACCCATGGCCCGAATCAAAACAGAAGATCGCGAACAAGTACTGAGCCAGACGCGCCAGGCGCTGCTGGATGCAGCCGCCGAGGAATTCGCCAGCCAGGGATACGATCAAGCCAACATCAATACCATCTCTACCCAGGCCGGGTTTGCCAAAGGCACGGTCTACAACTACTTTTCCAGCAAGCAAGCGCTGTTGTTGGCGTTAATCGACAGCAGCGCCCAGGAACATCTCGAATACCTGCGGTCCGCTGTCCTGACTGTTGACGAACCAGCCGCCAGGTTGGAACGCTTCTTCCGGGCCGGGTTCGAGTACGTCGCCGGCCACATGCAGCGGGCGCGGGTGGTGTTCAACACCGTCAATGGCTCCAACCAGGCTCAGAAGGAATACTGCTTCCAGGCGTACCAGCCAATTTTCAAGTTGGTCGCCGAACAGATCCTCTTGCCCGGTATGCAGCAGGGCATCTTTCGGCAGGCAGAGCTGCAGCCGCTTGTCTTACTGCTCATGACCATTTACCTGGGGACAGCCTCTCAGGTGAGCGAGCAAGGTCGCCCCTGGCTGGATCCCAACCAGGTGGCGCGTTTTACATTGAACGGTTTACGCTAGGCAAGAACCCCATTGAGAAAGGTAGAAGCTGCAATGATCACAGTTCATTCAGACCGCTGTTCTGGCTGCGGTTTATGCGTGAAAAACTGCCACGAAGATTGCCTTGCCCTGGTCGACGGAGCGATCCGGATCGACCGGGTGCTGTGCGATGCCTGCGCTCAGTGTGTCGCCCTCTGCCCGCGCCAGGCCCTCTCCTGGGATGGGAGCCCGCCAACCGCCTTCGACCGCGCCCTCCTTCCCACCCCCGAGCAATTATTGGAGCTATTTAAAGAGCGACGCAGCATCCGGGTCTTCAAGGGTACCCGAATCGAACGGGCCCTGCTCGAAGAGATCGCCGCCACCGGCGTGTACGCTCCCACGCATAACCACGTCTTCAAGGCGATCATCGTCGACGATCCCGCACTGATCGCTCAATTGAGCGATGCGGTCATGTCGGTCAACCGCCGCATCTACCGCCTGGCCTACCAGAGCCGCCTGATCGCCGGCCTGGCAAACCTGTTCGGCTATGGGGATGAGTTCCGCAAAGCCCGGCCGAAAATCGAGAAGGCTTTGAGCCGCGGGGCGGTCTTTTCTTCCACGCCGGCTGCTTTTATCATCGTGGTGGGCAATAAAAATGTCGCCCTGGCAGAGGCCAGCGCCCAGTACGCCCTGGCGAACATGATGTATTACGCCCAGATCCGCGGGGTGGGCGCCTGCCTGTGGGGAAACGCTCCCATCTTTCTGGATAAGGATAAACCCATCCGCCGGCTGCTGGGCATCGCAAAACACGAACGCATTTACGGCGGCCTGTACATGGGCTACCCGGCTATCAAGTTTTCCAACAAAGTAAGCGGAAAAGCCCTGCCAATCCAGTGGAACAGCGCAAACCGTGGGGTTAATTAAATCTCCCACAGAGAGAAGATCGGGATGCCACTGGCGGCCAATTTTTGCCTCAGGTGAGAGTCGGCTGTCACCAAGGGCAGGTCCAGGCGGCGCGCCAGGGCCGCGTAGCTGGCATCGTAGGCGCTGATATCGAATGCCAGCGCCAGTTCCAATGCCTCGGCTGCCAGGCTGGCGGTTGCGACTTCATGAAGCGCCAGCGACTGCAGATCGGCGACATCCTGGAGGGCTTTTTCTGCCGGGTAGCCGAAGCGCTTCACATATTTCCAGAGAATATTGGTGCACTCAATAAAAAACAAATCGGGCACAAAGAAGTCGGCTGGCGGGTCTACCGCCAGGCGATTGAATAACTCGTCAGCCTGTACGGAGCCGTCTTCAGCTACGAACAATTTGATGCCCACGCTGGCGTCGACGACTGCTGCCCCCGGGTCCACTACAGTCACCGTTCGCGATCCTGGCGCAACAAGCTGAGGCTATCGGGTACGCCGGACTGTACAGAAGGTTCGAAGCGCCTGCGGCGGATATTTTCCAAAACCTGGCGCTGCTCTTGGGGGCTTTCAAGCACAACCCGCTCTAATAAGTAAATAACCTGGGCGCTAATCGAGCGATTTTGCTCTTGCGCCTGGCGGCGAATGCGTTCGTAGAGGTCCTCGGGAAAATTACGTACGTGAAGGATGGACATAATGATCCTCCTGAATGGTATGGTGCTGCAATTATACCCACATTGGTTGCATAATGCAACCAAATACTGGCTGGATGGCTCTGCGTGGCAATTCCCTGATTATGAATCTGATCCAAAACACTGGCCCATCGATAAGTTGCGCCCTATCCTTTCGGATAGGGCGCAGTTATTTGTTCGTGTATATAATCTATTTGATAACGTACAAAATACTATCCCATTCCGTTTCACAAGTGGAGACAGACAATGATAAAAATTGACTCTAAGACCCACAAGGCCATCTGGTTATTCTTGCTGCTGGCTTTTGGTCTGAGCTCAATCTTCTACGTGCTGCTCGTCCGCCAGGGCTCGGTACAATCGGGTGGGGATATCCTCACGCTGGGACTGATGTGGTGCCCGGCACTGGCTGCTTTCCTGACCTGGCGAATTCTGAAAATTAAATCGCCCGGCATCGGTTGGCGACCGGGAAACTGGCGTTACTTGTTGTTAGGTTACCTTCTGCCAATCGTTTATTCGCTGGTCGCCTATGGAGCAATCTGGCTGACCGGCATTGCCCCATTTCAAAACGCGCTGACTCCCCAACTGATCGGCTATGTCGTGGTGGGAAGCGTCATCGGTAATCTTTCCACCCTGGGCGAAGAAATCGGCTGGCGCGGCTTCCTGGTCCCCCAACTGTATAAGCTGCAAGGCTTTCTCCCAACTGCCTTGATCAGCGGCGCTATTTGGGCGGCCTGGCATCTCCCCATTCTCCTGGCAACCGACTACAACCGTGGATCGCTCGGAGTTTACAGCCTGCTCATGTTTGGGCTGGACACCATCGCCTTGAGCTTCGTGATGACCTGGCTGCGATTGAAATCGAACAGCCTGTGGCCCGTGGTGCTCTTGCATACCAGCCACAACGTGTTTGTCCTGCACTTCTTCGAACCGCTTACAGCAAATACTGCGCTGTCCCTCTACTTTGTCGGCGAAACCGGTGCAGCGCTTGCGATCGTAAACCTGATCCTGGCCTTCGTGATCTGGCGTTTGAGCGTGCAACTGCCGGCCAGCCGGGCGGAACCCTTGAAACCGGCGGTTGGATTGGGATCATGATTAGCGCCTTTGAAGGGAGCTTCACCGCTATGGAAGATTTGACGTTGCTCTCAGCCAGGCAGGCAGCCGAAGCGATTTCGAGTGGGAAAATAAGCTCGCTAGAAATGGTCGCGGCGCTCTTAAGGCAGATTGAAAAATATAACCCGGCCTTGAACGCGATTGTGACTCTGGATGCTGAAGGAGCGCGCCGCAGAGCGAGCCAGGCGGATGCAGCCCTCCAACGGGGCGAGCGCTGGGGGCCGCTGCACGGGGTGCCGATCACAATCAAGGACTCCTTCGAAACTGCCGGGATGCGCACCGTCAGCGGCTACCCACCATTTGCCAACCACATTCCGCAGACAGATGCCCCGCCGGTCGCGCGGCTGCGCCAGGCTGGCGCGATTATTCTTGGAAAGACCAACTTGCCGACCCTGGCCAGCGGCATCCAGACAAATAACCCGGTTTTCGGGCGAACCAACAACCCCTGGGATCTGGAGTGCACGCCCGGGGGAAGCTCCGGCGGCGCGGCCGCCGCCATCGCGGCCGGACTCTCCTACCTGGAACTCGGCAGCGACATCGGCGGTTCGATCCGCATTCCCGCCCACTTTTGCGGCGTCTTTGGGCTCAAATTAACCGGGGGAAGGGTTTCCGGCAAAGGACATCTTGCCAGTCCTAAGAAGCTTTCCATCCCTGCCGGATGGGAAGCCCTGCTTCAGTTGGGCAGCATGGGCCCCCTGGCGCGTTCCATCGCCGATCTGCGCCTGGCTGTTCCCATTCTGGCTGAGCCCGGCACGCCAGGCCTGGATGCACTCCCTGCACCGGCTCGTCCCAGTTTGCGCATCGCCTGGACGGATGATTTCGGGTCGACGCCGCTGGATGGGGAAAGCAGAAGCCTGATCCGGCGCCTGGCAGAGAGGCTGGCTCAAGCTGGTCACCAGGTGGAGCACGTTTCGGGAGCGGGCTTTGACTATGAAGAGGCCTGGTTTGTCTCAGGCGCCTGCCTGGGAGCCATCAACACATTATTCCAATCGCCGCTGACGCAGCGGCTGCGCGGCCTGGCGGTTCAGGTCCTGTCCCGCCTGGGCCAGCCGCAGGCGATCCAACGCGGCCTTTTTACGGGCGCATCCCTGCAGCCTCAAAAGATTTCCGCGGTTCTCAAGCAGCGCGAAGCGCTGATCGAACAATGCGAGCGTTTTCTCGGCGAATGGGATGCCTGGATTTGCCCGGTATTTCCAACCCCGGCCTTCACCCACCGCAAGCCCAATGCGCCCATCCAGGTCGACGGCAAGCCCTTACCCATGCTGCTGGCAAACCTGCTGCACAGCGTGATATTTAACATGACCGGGCATCCTGTCGTCACTCTTCCCATCGGGCTAACCACACAGGGATTGCCGGTCGGGGTCCAGGTGGTTGGGAGGAAATGGCAGGAACTGGCGTTGTTGGACGTCGCCGAGAAAATCACCGCACAAACCACAGGCTATCGCAAGCCGCCAAAAGCATTGTTGGTCAGGTGAATGGGGGTGATCTGGCGCACACTCAGTTCCTGGAGCCAATCCAGTTCCCGGCCGATCACCCCGCGCGCCAGGTCCAGGTCGCAGATAAATCCCCAGAACTTCCTTTAATTTAATATTACTAAATTAGATAGGAGTAGTATAATTTCGGGTCATACACGTTGGTGGTATGAACGGCATATTGGGGCCTATTTAGCTTTTGCCCGTGCACTTCAATTTCAACCAATATCATGCAACCGGCTGAATCGCAACTGCCCGTATTACGGGCGGCCAACCTTAGCAAATCTTTCCTCGGCCTGCAAGCCCTGCAGGAATTTTCCGTTGAGGTTCAGCGTGGGGAAATTCTGGGACTGATCGGGCCGAATGGGGCCGGCAAAACCACCTGCTTCAACGTCCTGACCGGCTTCCTGCGGCCCACCTCCGGGACGATCGAGTTCGAAGGCCAGGACGTCACCGGCTTCCCCCCGGCCCGCGTCGCCAGGTTGGGGATGGCGCGCACCTTCCAGAATATCCGCCTGTTTGGGACCCTCTCGGTTTTGGAAAATGTACGTTCGGCCGCCCAGCTTCACGTGCACTTTAACCTGGTGGAACCCATATTCAACGGAGGCGCTTACCAACGCAAAGAAGCCGAAATCCTGGAGCGGTCGTTGGAACTTCTGGCCCTGATGGAGCTGGGCCATCTAGCCGGCCATCCCGCCGGCAGCCTGCCCTACGGCGCCCAGCGCCGGTTGGAGATCGCCCGAGCCCTGGGCACCAGGCCCAAAATGCTTCTGCTGGACGAGCCGGCGGCCGGGATGAACCCGGCGGAAAGCGATGCACTGAACGAGCTGATCCTGGACATCCGCGACCGGTTTAACCTGGCGATCATCCTGGTGGAACACGATATGCGCCTGGTGATGAACTTATGCGACCGGATCGTCGTGCTCAACTACGGCAGAACGATCGCGACCGGCGCGCCGGAGGCCGTGCGCAGCGACCCCCAGGTGATCGCCGCCTATCTGGGCGAATTCTGGGACCACCCTGCGGAAACCGCTCTTCTGACGATGTTGGAACTTCGGGATCTCTCCGTCTATTACGGCAACATCCGCGCCATGGACGGCGTCTCGATGCAGGTAAGAGATGGCGAGCTGGTCACCCTGATCGGCTCGAACGGGGCCGGCAAATCCACCACCCTGAAAACCATCTCGGGCCTGCTGCGCCCGAAAAGCGGATGGCTGCACTACAATGGCCAGGCGTTGGAAAGTCTGGCGCCGCACCGGATCGTTTCCCTGGGCATCTCGCACGCGCCGGAGGGCCGGCGCATCTTCAAAGGTCTCACCACAGGGGAGAACCTGCGCATGGGTGCAGTTCAGCGCCGGGATGCAGCCGGCATTCGGGCGGATTTGGAACGAGTTTACAGCCTGTTCCCCATCCTTAAAGAACGCTCCGGGCAGGTGGCAGGCACACTCTCCGGCGGAGAGCAGCAAATGTTGGCGATCGGGCGCGCCCTGATGAGCCGCCCGAAGCTCCTGCTTTTGGACGAGCCTTCCCTTGGGTTGGCCCCGCTGGTTGTCCTGGCAATTTTTGAGACCATCAACCGGCTAAAAGAAGAGGGAACAACGATCCTGCTGGTCGAACAAAACGCCCACCTGTCTCTCGAAGTCGCCGACCGGGCTTATGTCATGGAAAGCGGCCGCATTATCCTGGAAGGAGCGGCCGAAGAGCTCAAGCACAACCCGCAGGTTGAGAATACCTACCTGGGCACTTAAACCGGAAGCAAACACATCCATGAACCTGATTGTCTATTTCATCCAGCAAACCGTGAATGCCCTCAGCCTGGGCAGCCTGTATGCACTCATGGCGGTCGGGTTGGCCATGGTATTCGGAATCCTGCGCCTGATCAACTTTGCCCATGGGGACATCATGATGGTGGCGGCCTATTTTGCAGCGTTTGGCTTGATCAGCCGCTGGCCGCTGCCGGTCACTTTGCTGATGATGATCGCCGGTACAATGCTGGTTGGCCTGATCATCGAGCGGATTGGCTACCGCCCGGTGCGCGGCGCTCCGGAAATTACGGCCCTGCTGACTTCATTTGCGGTCGGCCAAATTCTGGAAAGCCTGACCCTGATCCTGACCCGCCTGATTGGACTGCGCTCGCCCCTGCCCCTTCCCGCGGTCGATGTGCTCAGCGGCGTGGTCAACCTGGGTCCCATTACGGTGGCCAGGTTAAACCTGGTCGCCCTGGTTTCCGGGGCGGTTTTGCTGGCCTTGCTCACGTACTTCGTGACCCGCACGAATATGGGCCTCTCCATGCGCGCGGCAGCCGAAGACCTGGTCGCCGCCAACCTGGTCGGGATCAATATCAACCGGGTCATCGCGGTGGCCTTTGCCATCAGCTCCGGGATGGCGGCAGTCGCCGGCCTGCTGTACGCCGCCCAGGCCGGCCAGATCAATCCATACATGGGCTTTACGCCGGTGTTAAAAGCCTTTATCGCCGCGGTGATCGGCGGGTTTGGCAGCCTGGCAGGGGCGGTGGTGGGAGGCTACGTGCTGGGCGGTTTAGAAGTGCTGCTGATCGCGCTGCCCGGGATCGGTACGCTCCTGACCGGCAGTGGGGCGTCTCAATCGCTGATCAACTTTCTGAACACCTGGCTGCCGTCCTGGCTTTCCGGCTACCGGGATGCCTTTGTGTTCGTAGCCTTGATCCTGGTGCTCCTGTTTCGCCCGAACGGCCTGCTTGGCAAGCGCGACCAGGAAGAAATGGCTTAGCCGATGGAATTCATCCGCCGCCGCTGGCTTCCCCTGGCGCTGGTCGCCGCCCTGGCCGTCGTGCTGCTGGGCTTACAGGCATCCAAATCCGGATACCTGCAAGGCCTGGCGGTTAATATCGGCATTTTCGCCATCCTGGTTGTGAGCCTGAATCTTTTCAACGGTTTTACCGGGGTGTTCTCATTAGGCCATATCGGGTTCATGGCGTTCGGCGCCTACATCGCCGCCATTCTGACCCTGCCTCTGCGCGAAAAACAAAGTTACCTGCCCACGCTGCCCGCCTGGCTGGCCGGCGTCCACTTCGATTTCATGCTGGGGCCTTTTCCGCTCGGTTTCTTTTTGGCCACGTTGATCGCGGGTGTGCTGGTTGCGCTGGTGGCGCTGCTGATCGGCCTGGTGCTGATGCGCCTCTCTGGCCATTTCGTTGCGGTAGCGACCCTGGGCTTCCTGGTCATCGTCCGGGTGGTGCTGATCAATGCCGAGAATTTCACCCGCGGCTCGCGCACCTTTTCAAACGTCACGCCATATACCAACCTGTTTTGGGTCTGGATCTGGGTGTTGGCGACGGTATTCGTCGTCTGGCGCTTGAAGTATTCGCCCTACGGACGAGCCATGTTCGCCCAGCGCGAGGACCGTTGGGCCGCTCAGGCAATCGGCATCCCCATGATGCCAGCCCGCCTGGTGGCTTTTGTCGTCAGCGCGTTCTTCACCGCCGTGGCCGGTTCTCTATATGCCCACTACCTGACCTCATTCTCGCCGAATGCCTTCTATTTCGACCTGGCCTTTCGGGTGATCACCATGCTGGTCGTCGGCGGGATGGGCTCGGTGACGGGCTCGGTTGCAAGCACCGGGCTGGTTTACATCCTGGATGAAATCCTGCGCAATATCCAGGACCGCATCCTTCTTTATGGGTTGGACCAGTTGGTTCTGGCGATTATTTTCCTGGCCATCATCATTTTCCGGCCGGCAGGCCTGTTCGGCCAACGAGAAATCAATCTGACCCAGTCGATCAGGCGAGACAAAGGAGGAGACGCCCACGAATCACATACAGCGCTCGAAAGACAGTAATGCGTGAATTTCACGCACTGCGTGCTGTTTACGCACTGCGTGTTCTTCACGCACAAGGATCGACTCAGGATTTCTTTAAGTTCATAGCCAAGGAGAGAGAAGCATGAAACTCAGAATTGTCACCTTATTAGCCATTGTAGTGCTCGCCCTCAGCGCCTGTTCGGGCGGCGCCGGCGGTGGGAACACCATCAAGATCGGCGGCGGTTTCGCCCTGACAGGCGACGAATCCGCCCTGGATCTACCTGCAGCGAACGGCGCCAAGCTGGCAGCCGAAGAGATCAACGCTGCCGGTGGAGTGCTCGGCAAGCAGATCGACCTGATCTTGCGCGACAGCCAGTACAAGATGGACGTGACCGCCCAGATCGCCCAACAATTCGTCGAGCAGGATAAGGTCGTGGCCGCGGTTGGTTTCACCGACAGCGACTCCGTACTGGCCTTCGGCCCGATCATGGAGAAAGCCGGCATCCCATTTCTAACCGCCGGAGCGACCTCCCCCAAGCTGCCCAGCCAGATTGGCGAGGATATGTTCATGGCCTGCTTCGGCGATAACGTTCAGGCCGCAGCCGGGGCTGAATTCGCCAACCAGATGTTTGGCAAGACCACTTACCTGCTGTGGGACAAAGGAGTGGAGTACACCACCTTGCTGGGAGGCTATTTCAAAGATCGTTTCACCGAGTTAGGCGGCACGATCGTCCTGGAAGACCAGTACGACGATAATGCGACCGATTTCTCAGCCCAGATCGCCAAGGTCAAAGCCCTGCCCAACCAGCCGGATTTCTACTATATTTCCGCCATGCCCTACAACATCGGTACGGTGGTCAAGCAGTTCCGGGATGCCGGCCTGACCGGGCCGATTGTAGGCGGCGACGGCTACGACGATCCCTCCTGGATCCAATCGGTTGGCGCCGCTTCGGAGAATGTCTTCTTCACCACCCACGCCTTCAACGACCCGTCGAACCCGAGCCCGGCTTATGATAAGTTCTTCGAGGCGTACAAAGCCAAGTACGGGCACGAACCCGAGAACGCCTTCGCTGCCCTTGGGTACGACTCCGTTTACCTGATGGCCGATGCGATCAAGCGGGCCGGCTCGACCGACGCGGCCGCCATTCGCAATGCATTGGGGAATACCAAGGACTTCCCCGGCATTACCGGGAAGATCAACCTGGACGCAGCCACGCGCATCCCGCAGAAGGGCGTGACCATCATCGCCTTAAAAGGTGGTAACTACACCTTAGCATCCGAGGTCGTGCCGGAGAAAGTACCGGCTCCTTAGATTGAAGCCCTCGCCCTATCCCCGGCCCTTTCCCTCTCCCGGATTCGGGAGAGGGAAAGGGAGCAATCGATTTTTCACCTCTCCTGCCCGATTTCAGGAGAGACAAGGGGAGCAATCGATTTTCCGCATTAAACCCTGAAAGGACACCTTGCGATGACTTTTCAAGATCCCGCTGCAACTTTGGATCCCATCACCACCCTGGAGAAGAGTATCCAGGCGGATGAGGTCGAATTCATTCGCTTCGAGCAGACCGACACCCACGGCATCAGCCGCTCCAAGACGGTCCCGGCCCGTCACTTCCGCCACTTCGCTTCTCATGGTTTGAACTTTTTGCTGGGCCAGCTCGGCTTTGACGTTCAAGCCGGCGTGGCGCCGAACACCGGCTACCTGGAGGAGCGCGGCTTCCCCGATTCGCGCATCTTTCCCGATTTCAGCACTTACACCCGCCTGCCCTGGGCAGACCAGACCGCCCGCATCTTGTGTGAGCCCCGTTTTCTAGACAGCAATCCGGCAATGGCGGCCCCCCGGGCCGTTGCCCGCAAGCTGCTCGGCGAGCTGGAGGGCCTGGGCTACCGTTTAAATTCCGGATACGAGTACGAGTTTTATCTGCTGCAGCGCCAGGACCAGCAACCGCCTTTTCAAGGGATCCAGATCTTTGCCACGCTGCGCAACAATTTCGACGAGGGCCTGGTTTACCAGATCCTGCGCGGCATGAGCCAGGTGGGAGTCGACATCATCACCTCCAACGCCGAGTACGGGCCGGGCCAGATGGAGATCAACTTCGCCCCGTCACTGGGGATTGCCGCGGCGGATAACGCCTTCACCTTCAAAAATGGGGTGAAAGAGATCTGCCAGCGCAGCGGCTATACGGCCTCTTTTATGACCAAACCGTACGGCGACCAGTCCGCGAACGGCTGCCATTACCACCACAGCTTATTCGACATCCAAAGCGGGCAAAACGTTCTATCCAATCCGGATAACCCCCTGGAATTGAACGACATCTGCCGCTGGTGGGTTGGCGGGCAGATCCAGCACGCCCCGGCTCTGACCGCCCTGGTCTCGCCGACCGTGAACTGCGCCAAGCGCTACAAGCTGTATTCGTTCGCGCCAACCAACGCCACCTGGGGGATCGAAAATCGGACGGTCGGCCTGCGCATCAAAGCGTTAAAAGGCGAAGGCGCCCATGTTGAGAACCGCCTGCCAGGCGGCGCATCGAATCCTTACCTGGTGATGGCTGGCGTGCTCGCAGCCGGACTGGACGGCCTGCGCAACCACACCGAACCGCCGGCCGCGGTCGAGGGGATTGCCTACGGGCTCACCAATGTGGTGGACCTGCCGCAGCGCCTGGAGCAAGCTTTAGACGCGTTAGAAGGCGATGCGCCGCTGCTGGCCTCTTTGGGGGAGGAGTTCACGAAGCTGTTCATCGCCGTCAAGCGCCACGAGATCAAGAAAGCCCAGGCAGCCATCCCCGAATACGACCAACCCGGCTATTTGGAAGAGGTCACAGAATGGGAGCGATCGGAGTTCTTTGAGTTCCTTTAGCGAGTCCAACCTGTTTCGAAGGAGGAGGACGGAACCATGTCGACCACAGCCGCAGAGCAAGCCCAAACTCAAATCGACCGCCTGGTCTCCACCGCCGAGGAGGCCGGGGTGCGCCTGGTCCGCTTCCTTTACACGGATAACGGCGGTGTGACACGCGGCAAAGCCACGAACATCAAATTCCTGCGCAATCGCCTCACCGACGGGATCGGCCTGACCGTGGCAATGCAAGCCATGAACATGCTCGACCAGCTCGCGGCCGTCGACGGAATGGGGCCGGTCGGCGAGATCCGCCTGGTGCCCGACCCGGCTACCTTTGTAATCCTGCCCTACGCGCCCAGGTCGGCTGCGATGACGGTGGATATGCTCAAGCTGGATGGGGAGCCCTGGGAGGCCTGCCCGCGCACTTTCCTCAAACGCCAGATCGCCGCCTGCGCCGCCGAGGGCTTTTCCGTCCAGGCGTCCTTCGAAGTCGAGTTCACCTTGGCGACCAAAAACCCGGACGGCGACATTCACGCCGCTGGACGAGAGCCTATGTTTCTCGGGGGTCGGGATGACCACGGCTGCCCTGGTGATGGATGCGATCCTCGCCGCGTTGGAAGCCCAGGGGCTCGAGATCGACCAGTATTACCCTGAGCTAGGCCACGGGCAGCAGGAATTGCCCATCCGCCATGCCCCTGCGCTGGCAGCGGCCGACCGCCAGGTGCTCTACCGGGAGACCGTGCGCAATGTCGCCTACCAGCATGGAATGTACGCCTCGCTTGCCCCGAAGCCTTTCCCCGATCAGGCCGGAAACGGGGCGCATGTGCACTTCAGCCTGTGGGACCAGGATGGCAAGACGAACCTGATGTTCGATCCGGGCGACCGCTACGGTTTCAGCCAATTAGGATATCATTTTATCGCCGGCGTTTTGGAGCACCTGCCGGCGCTGCTTGCGCTGACCTGTCCCAGCTACAACTCGTACCGCCGCTTGCAACCGCACTTTTGGAGCTCAGCCTACACCGCCTGGGGACCGGATAACCGCGAAGGAGCGGTCCGGCTGCCCTCCCAATTCCGCTCGGACCGGGCTGCCTCCACCAACGCCGAGCTGAAAGCCGCCGATTCGTCTGCAAACCCCTACCTGTCCCTGGGCGGTCTGCTGGCTGCCGGCCTGGATGGAGTGAGACGCAAGCTGGCGCCCGGAGATGCAACCCTCATCGACCCGGGAAATTACAGCGATGCCGAGCGCGAGCGCCTGGGGATCCGCCGCTTCCCGTCCAATCTCAAAGAAGCCCTCGACAACCTTGAAAATGACCCGGTCTTAATGGATGCTCTGGGGCCGCTCCTGGCGAAATCCTTCCTGGCTGTAAAGAGGCTCGAGTGGCAGTCTTTTAGCCAGGCTGACGAGGCTTATGAGATCAAGCGCCACTTCTGGGTTTTCTGAGCAGCGCTCGGAATGGATTAGAAGTCCTCGCATTCTGCGCCGCATCTTGCGCCGCTGGAGCAACCGGCCAGGCGTTCGATCTTGATTCGACCTAACATGTCAAACGAGACCGCGTTTATCTCGAAAAGCTTCGAGCCAATCCTGCAAGACTTACGCGCCCTGGTGAGTGTGGACTGCGGCAGCCTTAACAAAGCCGGGGTAGATCGCGTGGGCGCCTGGGTGGGCGAGCGCTGCGCTGGCTGGGGTTGGACGGTACAAAGGATCCCGCAGATCGAGTATGGCGACCTGTGGGCGGTGCATTTGCACGGCCAGGGCCGCGGCCGGATCCTGCTCTTGGGCCACCTGGATACCGTCTATCCGGACGGGACCGCCGCCGCACGCCCGGTGCGCTTCGAAGGCGAGAAGCTGCTCGGACCGGGTGTTTGCGACATGAAAGGCGGCCTGTTGGTCGGCTTATACGCTTTACGCGCCTTGCAGCAGTCCGGGTTTAGCGACTTCGAACAGTTCACGTTCTTTTTTAACAGCGAGGAGGAGGTCAGCTCGCCCGTCTCGAAACCCGCTTACCTGGCGCAGGCGCAGGCTGCGGACGCGGCCCTGGTGCTCGAAGCGGCGCGCCCCAACGGCGACATCGTCAGCGCTCGCAAGGGTTCCGGCACCTACCGGCTCTACGTCACAGGGCGCTCGGCTCACGCCGGGGTTGAGCCCGAGAAGGGCATCAATGCTGTGGTCGAGCTCTCGCAGCGCATCCTGGCCCTACAAAGCTTAAACGGGATCGCCGCGGGGATAACCGTTAACCCGACGACGGTCGCCGGTGGGACGGTCTCAAATTCCATCCCCGACTCCGCCTGGGTAGATATCGATGTGCGCGCCAGCGACCAGGACGGCGCGGCCCTGGCCCACCGGGCCCTATTGGACCTGGCTGGGCAGCCACCCAGCGTCCCCGGCGCCCAGGTCCGGCTGGAGGGGGAGTTCACATTCCCTCCCATGGAACGCACCCCGGCGGTCGCCTTCCTGGCGCAGCTCGCCAAAGAGTTGGCCCAGGCGCTCGGATTCCAGGTTGGCGAGGCCTTCACCGGCGGCGCCTCGGATGCCAGCAACATCGCTGCGTTGGGTGTGCCCGTCCTGGATGGGCTTGGCCCAGTCGGGGGCATGGATCACAGCCCGGACGAATACATCCTGCCTGCCAGCATTCTGCCGCGCACGGCCATGCTTGCCGGGCTGATTCGCCGCATCCTGGCCGCACGCCAGCAGTTGGCAGCCTTGAGAAATCCGTCTGCCGGAAAACAACCTTAGAGGATCCGCCAAGCAATCGAAAGAGGCGCCAAGCGATCGAAAGAGGCTCCGATGGATTTATCCGCCATCCCGATCATCGACCACCATACCCATTCCCTGCTGCGCGAAAGCGGTCCGTTTAACCTGACCGCTTTCCAAAGTTTCTTTACCGAAGCGGAAGACCCGCGCATTCACGCCAATTACGCCGGTCAGACCCTGTTCTTCCGCTGGGCGATCAAGGAATTGGCGGCTTATTTTGGCTGTGAAACGTCGCCAGAAGCGGTCCTGGCTGCCCGCAATTCTGTGCCGCCCAATGAGCTGGCGCAGCGCATGTTCCGGGACGCCAATCTGGCCGTTTTGATCGTCGATTACGGCTTCGGCACAGCCGGCAACCTGACGCCGGATGAGCTGCAGGCCTGCCTGCCATGCCGGATCGAACGCCTGCTGCGCCTGGAAACCCTGGCGCAAGACCTGATCCTGGCCCACGACAGCTACGACCGCTTCCTGGAAGCGTTTACAGCCAGCGTAGAGAAGGCGCGCCCCAGCGGGCATGTCGGCTTGAAGAGCATCATCGCCTACCGGACCGGCCTGGCGATCCAGGAATGGAGCCCGGATGAAGCCCGCCAGGCGTTTCAGCGGGCCAGGGCGCTCGCCGCCAGGGATGGTAAAGTGCGCCTGGCCGATAAACCGCTCAACGATGTCCTTGTCTTGCGCGCCCTCGAGATCGCCCAGCGCGAGCGGCTGCCGGTCCAATTCCACACTGGCTTTGGCGACCCGGACGTCGATTTGCTGCTGGCCAATCCACTCCACCTGCGTCCCCTGCTGCAAAGCCAGCGTTTTACTGACGTGCCATTTGTGCTGCTGCACGCAGCTTATCCTTACACCCGCGAGTTAAGCTACCTGGCTTCGGTGTACGCCAACGTGTTTATGGACATTTCCCTGGCAATCCCTTATTTGGCCGCGGATATCCCTACACTGGTGCGGACCAGCCTCAGCCTGGCGCCGACCAGCAAGGTCCTGTTTTCCACGGACGCCTACAGCATCCCGGAGATCTTCTGGATCGCCGCCCGTTGGGGGCGTTGGGGGATCGGCGCTGCGTTGGATGGCTGGCTGGAGGGCGGCATGATCTCGCCGGGCGAAGCAGACGAAATCGCCCGCCAATTGCTACATGGCAACGCGCAATCCGTTTACGGGATCGAGCTATGAATTTGTCCCAGGCGGAAAAATCCTGCGACCGGCTTGCGCAAAAACCTGCCCACCTGACCAGTGCAGAACTCCCCCAGAGATGGGGGAGTTCTTTTTCAAATTGTTCTAGGATAGAAGTGTAGGAAATCCTGGTTGTTCATTCCATTTCCGGGAGGCATCTGTGAAATCCATTGCCAATTTTGTTATTCTCGTCGCTTTACTGGCCCTGCCAGTTGCAGCCTTTGCCGCACCGCCTGAAAAGCCTTCCGCTGAGATTAACCTCATCGCAATCGATAGCTACATTTCAGCCCAGATGGAAAAACATGGCCTGAAGGGCGTGGCGTTGGCGATCACCCAGGATGATGCAGTCCTCTACCTCAAGGGCTACGGCACTTCCGGCGCCGGTCGTGAGATGAGCGCCCAAACCCCGATGTACATCGGCTCACAAAGCAAATCCTTCACTGCCCTGGCCGTCGCACAGCTCGCCGAACAAGGCAAGATCGAATTAAACGCCCCAGTACAGGCCTATATCCCGTGGTTCAAGGTCGCCGAGGCGGATGCAACGCAAAAAATCACCGTCTACCACCTGCTGCACCACCTGAGCGGCCTTTCCGAGTCCGGTTTCACCACCAGTTTGCCCGAAAACGCCAGCAACGAAGACGCCGTGCGCGCCCTGGCCTCGGCGCGGATCACCGCTCCGGTTGGAGCCAAATTCCAGTATTTCAACGTGGGTTACGACGTGCTCGCCGTCGTCGTCGAAGCTGTGAGCGGGCAAACCTACGAAGAATATCTGCAAGATCACATCCTGGCCCCGCTCGACATGGCCCACACCTACACGCATCCCACCCTCGCCCGCGAGGACGGCCTATCGCAGGGCTACAGCCGCTTCTTTGGTTTCACAGTTCCCCAGCGCCAACCGCACCGCATTTTCGAAGTCAGCGCCGGCTACATCATCTCCACCGCCGAGGACATGGCCCATTTTGCTATTGCCATGAACAACGATGGCGTCTACAACGGCCGGCGCCTGCTGTCCTCCGAGTGGATGCGCAAGCTCTTCACCCCCGTTCAAGGCTACGGCATGGGCTGGTTTGTAGAGCCAGGCCACATCTATCACGGCGGCGCCAACGAGACCTTTAAGACCTTCGTCGACCTGTACCCGCAAAAAGATTTGGGCATCGTCCTGTTGATCAACCAGGGGTACATGCTGGATCATTTCATCTCGGCAACCCAGGTCTTTAATGGCGTCTCCAGCCTGGCGCTTGGCAATGACCCGCCGCAAGTACAGACCGGCTGGTCGGTAAAATGGATTGGGTGGGGCATCCTGGCGCTCGTCTTGGGTCTGGTTCTACTGCATACTCACAACTTTTTGGCCTTGCGCGGCTGGTGTGCACACGCTCGCAACTGGACGACCGCCAAAGTCGTATGGGACGTAACGATCAGCTTCCTCATCCCCACGCTCATTCTTATCGTAGTCTTCTCGCAGATTAAAGGCTTTTTCACCTACCGTTTCAATTTCACCTACCAGCTTATGACTATGTTCACCGCCCTCACGGACATCAGCATACTGATGCTTGTCGGCAGTGTGCCTGATTATCTACAAGGCTTTATCAAGCTCTCCTGGTTGTTGTCGGGTAAGACACGCCAGGCATGATCAATCTGAAAGGTCCAACTATGAAAACAACTCCCCGCTATCCTTCAGCTTTTGTTTTTTTTGGCCTCACGTACGCTATATCCTGGCTGATCTGGATCCCGCTGGCGCTGTCGCGCCTGGGATGGGGTCCTTTCCATATCCCCGAAGGCGCCAGTAATGTCGTACGCCTGTTGGGGGTGCTGGGGCCGGCAACTGCCGCGATCTTACTTTCAGCCTTTACCGGCGGACGGAAAGCGGTCGGGGCGCTTTTGGGACGCTTGAAGATCTGGCGGGTTGGCTGGGGCTGGTGGGCGGCGGTGGCGCTCTTTCCACCCGTCTTGCTCGGAGCGACCGCGCTGCTTTACAACGCATTCGGCGGCAATCCCAGGCTGGCGACCGTCGGCCAGGACCTGGCCGGGGGCTTTATCTTCCAGGTCGTGGTCCTGGCAATTGCGACCCTCGGCGAGGAAATTGGCTGGCGAGGCCTGGCTCTGCCGACGCTGCTGAAAGACCGCACTGCGCTTTCGGCCAGCCTGGTCTTAGGCGTGATTTGGGTAGTGTGGCACCTGCCATTCTGGGCCTTGCAAGATACATTCAACCAATATGGGCTGGGCTACTGGCTGCTCAACCTACTCAGCATCCTGCCGATGACGATCTATATCACCTGGATATTCAACCATACCCGCGGCAGCATCCTGCTGGCGGCAGCATTTCACCTGTCCTACAATATCGTCAATGTGGCGGTCGTCCAGGTCACCCTTTTAATAACCCCCTACATCCTTTTAATCGCCCTGCAATGGATGGTTGCGATCCTGCTGCTATGGCGCTATGGGCCCGAAACCTTAACCCGTTCGCCCCAAGCCGGCCAGCCTCAATTCCGACTTGAAAGCCGTTGAAAACACGCCAGCTCGGAGGTGCAGCAGGCAAACTCCTGCGGGCCGGCTGAACTCCCGGTTTATTGTATATTTTCAGCCCAGGTAGCGGCACCGGTCGCCTGGATAAACGCATTCACAACCTTCGGATCGAACTGTTTTCCGGATTTCTCTTTAACTCGTCAATCGCTTCATCGTGGGTCATCGGGCTGCGGTAAGGGCGTTTTTCGGTCATCGCCTGGTAGGCATCCGCCACGCACAGGATGCGCGCCCCGAGCGGGATTTGCTCGCCCCGCAGCCGGTCTGGGTAGCCGGCCCCATCGAAATGCTCGCGCAAATGGCGCACCAGGCGCGCTGCGCCGCGGAACAGTTCGACCCTGCCCAGGTATTGTTCGCCCTGGATAGGGGTTTGCTGAATGACCTCCCATTCTTGCGAGTTCAGGGGGCCCGGCTTCAGCAAGACGCTCTTCGGAACGCCAACTTTGCCAATATCGTGCAGCATCGCCGCCCAATTGATTGCGTCCAATTCGCGCTGCGAAACGCCGATCTGGCGGGCAGTCTCGCAGGCCATTTCGGCCATGAGCAGGCTGCGTTCGGTAGGATCGGATTCGGCGTCATCCACGGCCTTCGCAAGGGAGAGGACGGTTTGCACGTATTGTTCTTCCAGGCGCTCGTACAGGCGTGCATTATTCAAAGCGGTATTTGCCTGGCGAAGATAAATCTCCATCACCTCGTGATCCAGGGTCTCCAGGTAGGGCTGGGAATCATAATAACAGGCCATCACAGCCGTGCTGTTATCGCTGGTTTCCATCGGCCACAGCCCAATCGACTGAAAAGTATCCCCCTGGAGCAGCTCGCGGAAAGCAGTTTCCGTAATCGAAACCGTCTCGTTTGAGATCATCACCGCGGAATGGATGTCAAACAGGGGAGACAGGGTGGCTGCTCCCAGGGCGGTCACCCCTTCCACATAAGAGCGCGTCAGTCCGGCCGTCCAGGGAATCTCGACCGTCCCATCCGGCAGGCGTATAAAAACAGCCGCCCGGTAGCTTTTAGAGAGGGACATCGCCCCCTCGCCGACCACGCTCATCATGTTGGCATAGCCGCGCACGTGGTTCAATTTCTTGCTGGCCGTCTCCAGCACCCGCAGCAGGTCACGTTGGTTCTGTTCCGATTGCATGGCTTCGATGCGCTCGGCGGCCGAGCAAATCAGCTCGCCAGCGAGCTCCACCATGGCAACCTCTTCCGGCTGCCAGATGCGGGGTTCATGCGCGCCGAAGATCAAGATGCCGCGCCGGCGGCCGCCGGTCCGGAATGGGGCGATCATGCAGGACATCAGGCCAAACCGGATGATTTCCGGCGCCACGGCAGATAGGGACAGCGGGGGCCGCTGCCAGTCGTCTACGGCTCGAATGCGGGTGATATCCAGCCCGCTCTCCCGGATGGTATCGATCAAGGCCTGTCCGGCCCGGATGGAGTATCCCATCGTTACAACCTGATCATTCAGCCAGGCCAGGCCGATGCCCACGCCTAGCGCCCGGCTGCCCAGTCCCAGGGATGAGTTCAACAGGTCGTGCAGGAAAGAGACTGCATCGCCGATCTCGCCAATCTCGCGCAGTGCAGCATCCAGCGTTTCTGTCCGGCGCGCTTTTTCCTGGTAATGATCCATTTCGATTACAGCCACGGCCTGGGCGACCAGCGGCTCCAGAATTTCCAGGTCATCCACCCCAAGCGGGATCGCATCTCCCTGGCGGAAGAAAAGAACGACGCCGACAACGTTATCCTTCCAGGTCATGGGGATTGAAAGCATGGAGCTAATTTGCTCTCCGGGAAATACGTCCCGCTCGTTGAACCACATGCGATATTCGCTCAAAACCAGCGCCAGGCCATTGCGCATGGTCACACCGGCCGGGTGCCTGGCGTCCGGATAGATTTGCCCTCTCCAATCGTTTTGGGTCCGGTAGCTTACCACGCAGTGCAGCGCCTGTGGATAGGTCCCCTTCACGAAAGCCAGGCCAGCGGACGCATCCGCCAGTTCACAGCCGCGTTCGATGATGCGCTTTAAAATCTCCGTGGGGTCAATCCCCTGGGTGAAATTGGCCTGCACGTCCTGGATGGCCCGCAGCAGCTCCGCCGAACGGTCCAGCTCGATCCGCTGTAAAAGGCGGGTAATGGGCCAGCTTGCCTGGAAGGCATTCTTGAGAATTCGCTCCGTCCAATGCCGGCGCCTGTCCTGGTTTTCGAGAAACAGGACCGCCCGAATTTTGCCGCCCCAGGAGAGCGGCAGGATCAGCGCGGACTGGATCCCGTTCGGCAGCCAATATAGCTCCCCTAGCTCGGAGAGATTCTCGGCCGTTTGAACATTTTCAGTAAAGGAAGGCTCTCCTTCTTGAATGGTTTTAATAAAAACCGGGAGTTTCTCCGTTTTAATGATCTGCCCGGCCGGCAAATTCCCGGCCTTGCGGTCGATTGCCAGCGCCAGCCGCATTTCCTCCATGTGCGGGGTGAATTTCCAAATCGAAATCCGCCCAACTCTCAATGAGTTGAGCGTCTCCTGGGAGCGCCTCTGCAAGGCTTCCATTGGATTTTCAAAATCCTGGTTTGAGAAACTGCCGGAGGGGAGTTGCGCGGACTGGGTCGCACTATCCTGATTGTCAGACATCTTTTTGCCTCCTGTTGCCCGAGTCCATAATTAACGACGGATCCTGATCGACCCATCCCGACGCCAGTTTTGTAGAGCCGGGGCTGCGATGGGATATTTCTGAGGCTCGAAAAATACTGAGAAGAAGGATTTGCCCCCTGCCTTCAAGTGAGTAATTGGTTAAAATCTGATTATACTTATCTTAATTATACAAATCCTTACCCACTTTTCCCTTATCACTTTTGTAATGTCGCCAGATTGCTGGCTGGCAGGCCTCTTGCATCCCGGCGATCACGACCCGCTTCCATTAAACAGGTGAGGGCTGGAACGGGGCAAAGCTCCCATCCAACCCTCGCCAATCACTCCTGGAAGACTTTCAACCAGGCCGCTCGCTACCGGGGCAAATCTTCGTTCGCCTTCATCCAGATTTGTACATCGCGGGTGTGATCCTGGTAGTGCTGGTACGTATTCTCGGCAAAAAGCTGCCAGGGCTGCCAGTCTGGGGGCATCCCGGCAAAGCGACCGGGGTTGTTCAGCTCGTCTTCAGACAGGCCTTCCAGCTCTTGCAAAAGCAGGCGGTAAACTTCCGCGGCCTGGACCTGGGCTTCTTCCAGTGAAAGGTCGCTGTTCATTTCGTAGATGGCCCGGTTGCGTTGGTCCAAAGGCAGGTCCCACAGGTCGGAGCCAACCAGGGTGCGCGCCTGCAGGACCTGCACCATCTCGCGCTCGTGCCAGGTGATATGGGCGATGATATCCTTCACCGACCAGTCGCCGTCTACACCGGGCTGCAGCATGCGGGCCTCGTTCAATTGGGCCAGCAGGGCCTCCCACCTGAGGCGCGCCTGGCGGACCTGGTCGATGAATCCCGCTTTGTCGACTAGCTGGCCCCTCTCGCCGCTTTCGCCGGCGGTTATCTCGGGTTGGTAAGGGGCCTGCGCGTCGATATCCCCGACGAACTCAGGCAGGTCCGAGTGACCCAACATCTGTCGCACAGCCAGGCCTTCGCCCAGGTGGTACCAGTAGTGGTAGATCACCCGGTGCAGGAAGGTGCCGACGCTGGAAAACCCCAAGGCCAGCGGAACCTGAAGGGTCTCGCTGGTTAACGAGTCCAGCCAGGGGTCGGCGGCCTGGGTGACCTGCCGCCAGGCGGCCCACATCTCCTCCACCGGCGGCGTGCTGGCGGGCTTGCCGTAGGCCAGCAGCTCGTCCAATTGCGGGACGAGCACCTGGCCCTGGGCCCGGTACAGCCAGTAGCGCTGCTCCTGCCAGGCCATGTGGCCGATCATCCAACTAATGCAGTTCATGGGGCCAAAGCGCTGCTGGGCCTGCGGGTCAATGACATCGCCCAGGCCGCGCACGAACTCGCTGCGGGTAAATCGAAGCTGGTCAACGAGCGGGTGTGGCAAAGGAACCTCCGGATAGGGTTGAATGTTGCAGGTTCGAAAGTTGAACTCATCAACCTCTGCGATCAGAACCGATGTTCTAATTTTAGCAGATGGGCGGGAAGGCGAAGTTAAGCCTGAGTTAATGTTTTTAAAAAACAGGGGAGAAGATGGGAGTTGAAGTCGTTATCCTTACTCTGCCCTCACCCCTGCCCCTTCCTATTAATCTTTCACCTGGAATCTCCATGTATATTGAAATTTCCGGCCTTTTATGTCGTTATAAATGACCTGGGCAGTATGCCAGCCAATTGGCAAGGATCCATAAACATCGTAACACATGGGGCTTCTATCCTCACCAATATTGAGTAATCCATTTCACTTAACCTAGAAGTCACGTCTACCCATCCATATAGAATCAACCCTATCCCAAGGATTTTTTCCTCATCCCATTACCTGCTTGATAAAAAAAGAACAATGCAAACACTACTTGCCCGGGAGACCTGGGCGCCATCTGGGGGATTAACTTGAGCGATATTAGGCGGAAATGTGTCCCCGGTCGGGCCACGCGCCGGCCAGCCTCCATGGATTGCCCAGGAAATAACCCACCATAATAAAAACGCCAGAACAACAATTAAGATGGGAATCCATGCTCTTCGTAAGATATTCTGTACATTTTTCAATAGTCATTTCCTAAACGATAGCCAAATATCCACAGACCTATGTTCATTATTGCACAAGCGGGGGGAAGTCAACAGGCAATTGTACTGTTTTTCATTAAAAACGCACGAACCCGAAGCGGTGATATGGGGTGGGCAGCGTTGGGGTTGGCATGGCGGTGCTTTCAGCCCTATACGACTCCCTAACTTCGAGATTAAGGTTATCCGACGCAGCCGTCGAAATGTACAGCATGCCGCTTCCAAGCGCCATTAAGGCAAACACCACGAACCGGGTCCATCGGATGAACCTGGCGTTCATTTTAGCCCTCCTGTCGATTGTTTTCAGCCCTCAGCGCTGGTTGAGATCCACTTCAAATCGCTGGATGACTTCTCCGTTGGCTTCAAAGGAAAACGTTTTCTTGCCGCCAATAAGCCCCTCCTTTTTGAGAAGGATGAGGTGATAAGGAAGTGTTTCTTGGGCCTGCACTTCTATTCCCGGTGGCGGGTCTCGCAGGACCGCCGCGACGATGACCTGCCCGTCTTTCGAGACGACCCGCACGATCTCCGCCTCGTAGCCGCTGGACGGCTTCCACCCCGCAAAGACCGCCACCGCCCAGTCTTCGCCAAAGTCCAGCGCCCGCGCCTGCTCCAGGGCTTGGCCGGACACCAGCCCGTCCAGCTTCGCCACGTCCGCCGCCCGGATGAGCAGGATGAAGCGCGGCGCCTTTGACGCCCCTGTTTGGTTGCAATTTTCAGTTCCTCCCCAATCTGCCTTCTCAATGGTCTCGAAGGGGATGATCGTGCCGGTAGGTTGTGGGGGGAAGGGGTTGGTGTGGGGGTCGGGGTGTGGATGGGAGAGAACGATCCTGCCACACTTCCCAACCCATCCCCACTTCGGCAAGCCGCGCCAGTTTTTGTGCAATCCCGCCTTGACACCCGCCTCATCCAGGGCTATACTTCAGTTATCTTTAATTAAGTTTTTCCTTAATAGCCCTTGTCCCTCTATGGAAAAGCAGCTTTCCCTGGATCAAATCAACCTCCTCGGCAACCCGCAGCGCCGGGCGATCTTGCGCCGCCTGATGGCCGGGTCTGCCACGTTGTCCCAGTTGGGCCAGCAGCTCAACGAGAGCCCGGCCCACATCCGCCACCACGTCAAAGCGTTGGAAGAAGCCGGGCTGGTCGAGCACGATCCACAGCACCCGCGCCAGAATCACCTGGAGAAATATTACCGCTCGACCGCACAGGCCTTGTGGATCAGCCTGGCGGTCCTGCCCGAGCCTCCCGATGGCCGGCCCGTCATCGTATTGGGCAGCAAGGACCAGGGGACCCAGGTCCTTGCGGATAGCTTCAACCGCAAAGGGCTGGGGGTCAGCTTGCAGGTCCTGCCGCTCAACAGCATGGACGGGCTGGTCGCCCTGCGCCAGGGGGTTTGCCGCATGTCCACCAGCCACCTGTTGGACGCAGCCAGCGGCGAATACAACCGGCCTTTCGTCCGGCACCTGTTCCCCGGCCAACCGATGTCGATCTTACGGCTTTACCTGCGCGAGGAGGGCCTGATCGTCCGGCCCGGCAATCCGCTCGGCATCCAAGGACTGGAGGACCTGCTCCGCCCGGGGGTCCGGCTGGTCAACCGCGAACTGGGATCGGGCATCCGGGTGTGGCTGGATAAGCAGTTACAAGAACTCGGCCTGGACCCGGCTGTTATCAACGGCTACCAGGACTGCACGGACTCCCACGCTGCCGTCGCCCGCGCCGTACTGCAGGGCAGGGCCGACGCCGGGCTGGGGATCGCGGCCTGGGCCAGGGAACTTGGCCTGGATTTTATCCCCCTGTTCCAGGAACCTTACGAGCTGGTTCTGCCGGCGGACCTGCTGAAAGACCGCCAGTACGCGCCGCTCTACGAGCACCTGACCAGCGCAGAATTTCGCCAGGATATGGCGAAGCTGAACGGCTATTCCGTTCCGTTCGAGTCCGGGCGGATCGATACCCTTTCGTAAGCCGGAGAAAAAAGTTGAAAACCAGGATTTTGGCACTGCTCACAACCATCGCGCTCCTGCTGGCGGCTTGCGCTGCGCCTGCAAGCGCCCCCGGCGCAGCCCAGGCTCCAGAGGGGCCGTCCAACCAGGCGCCGGCTGAATCCTCACGCCCCACCCCCGAGGGGGAAAAAGTCGTCCTGAACGTCTTCGCGGCCGCATCTCTGACCGAATCGTTCACGGAAATCGGCCAGGCGTTTGAAAGCGCCTATCCCGGCGTAAAAGTAGCCTTCAACTTTGCCGGCTCCCAGCAGTTGGCGCAGCAAATCAGCCAGGGCGCCCCGGCGGATGTGTTCGCCAGCGCCAACACGAAGCAGATGCAAGTTGCGATCGGCGACGGGCGCATCGGCTCCGGGACGGAGCAGGCCTTCGTGAGCAACCGGCTGGTGGTCATTTATCCCAATGACAACCCTGCCGGCCTGGCAGCGTTGAAAGACCTGGCGAATAGCGGCCTGCAATTGGTGCTGGCCGCCAGGGAAGTGCCCGTGGGCCAATATTCCCTGGATTTTCTGGATCAATCCGCCCGGGACGCCGCTTATGGCGAGTCCTACAAGGCGGCGGTATTGGACAATGTGGTTTCGTACGAGGACAATGTGAAAACGGTTTTAAATAAGGTCGTGCTGGGTGAGGCGGACGCCGGGATCGTTTATACCAGCGATCTTTCCGGAGACAGCCGCTCCAAAGTGGGCCAGATCGAGATCCCCGACGAATTGAACGTGGTCGCCAGCTACCCGATCGCCCCGCTCACGGACAGCCCCAACCCGCAGATCGCCAAAGCCTTCATCGATAGCGTGTTTTCGCCGGAGGGACAAAGGATCCTGGCAAAATATGGTTTTATACCGGTAAATAGTGACCCATGACAGAAAGAGAAGCCCCCACCAGTCTCCGCCAGAGTTTATTCGCCGGCTGGGCAGGACAGACGCGCCAGCCGGCAGACAGATCGGAAGTTAAAAATTACACGGCTAACCGTTGGAGGCAAAGCGCCTGGCAATTGGCGGCATTGCCGATGGTATTGTTCTTCACCATCCCGATCGCCCTGCTTTTGTTGCGCACCACACCTCAGCGCCTGGTTGAAAACCTCGCCCGTCCGGAGGTAGCCCAGGCGATCCAGATCAGCCTGCGCACTTCCATCACCAGCCTGGGCCTGACGCTGCTTTTCGGTACGCCCCTGGCTTACCTGATTGGCCGGCGGCAGTTCCCATTGAAACGCCTGCTGGACACATTTATCGATTTGCCGACCGTGCTGCCGCCTTCTGTTGCGGGCATTGCCTTATTGATCACTTTTGGCCGGCGGGGTTTCGTCGGCGGGTGGCTGGATGGGTTGGGATTCCAGATCGCTTTCACTTCCTGGGCAGTCGTGCTGGCCCAGCTTTTCGTCGCCGGGCCGCTTTTCATCCGTTCGGCGGCGTTGGGGTTTGCAGCCATCGACCCGGAGCTCGAACAGTCCGCTCAACTGGACGGAGCCAGCCGCTGGCAGGTATTCCGCTACGTGGTGCTGCCGCTTACCCAACATGCCTTGATCAGCGGCGGAATGATGACCTGGGCGCGCGCCCTGGGTGAGTTTGGGGCGACGATCATATTCGCCGGGAATTTCATGGGGCACACACAGACGATGGCGACCGCCATTTACCTGGGCTTCGAGGTCGACTTGAACATCGCTCTCACGCTCTCCGCCCTCCTGCTGCTGATCTCATTTTCCGCGATGCTGGCGGTCAAGCTGATCGGCCAGCGCCAAACGGCCTTCGATTAACCCTGCGTAACGACAACCTTTAAGACGCCAATCGCCACACAGGTTCGAGCCGGGGGGTTAAATGACGAACGCCCGGGTGAGGGGGGCACCCGAACGTTCGTCGCTGTTATGTTATCTCAAATGGCCTAAAAATGCAAGGGCTGTTTTCATGTTCGGCTCAGGTTTCCGCGTAAAAACCCTGTTAAAAACAAGGCAGGCGTCTCCCCTCACGCCTACCCTGCCCAACTGCAAGACTGGTGGAGTCCAACCCCCGGTTATCAGTTATTGAAGACGATCACCACTGATTAAGTTATACACCATTTTGATGCAGGAAAGAATAGACATTGCGCTATTAAACGTAGACATTTGTACTGTTTTTCCAAGAATACTTGAATCTCGCCTTAAATTCAGGTATGCTATAGAGTATCTTGCAGGAAATTCACCCTATTTATTGACTAGGCCTGATTCGCTGGAGTTTCACAATGGGGACCAGATCATGGTAGATAAGATCCGAGTCGCGATCCTCGACGACCACCAGGGGATTATTGATGGCTATCTCTATCGGCTCAGCGGGGTGCCCGACATTGAAGTCGCAGCAACAGCCCTGTTCGGGGAGGATCTGGAGCAAATGTTAGCCGCCCATCCAATCAATGTGCTGCTCCTGGACGTGAACGTGCCCAGCAGCCGGCAGAACCCCAACCCTTATCCGATTCTGTACCAGATCCCCAAGCTTTTGCAAGCCTATACAAACCTTTCCATCCTGGTAATTTCGATGCACGCCCAGCAAACCTTGATCAACGCAATCATGGAAGCCGGCGCAAGCGGCTATATCCTTAAAGATGACCAGTCCAGCATCCGCGAGCTGGCCTCCGTGATCCGCACCGTCGCCGGAGGCGGGGTCCATTTAAGCCAGCTCGCGTACCAGCAGCTATTGAAGCGCCGCACCGGTGAATTGGGACAGCCTCTTTCCGCACGCCAGCTCGAAGCCCTGTCGCTTTGCGCGGCAAACCCGGATGCGAACACTTCCGAACTGGCGAAGATGATGGATATCGCCAATTCTTCAATGCGAAATTTACTTTCCGGAAGCTATTTAAAGCTCAAGGTGCGGACGCGAGCAGCCGCAGTGTCAAAGGCCCGCCAGATGGGTTTAATCAGTCCGAATGTGCTTATTCCAAAGATTTAGAAAGCCGAACCCCTCTACACGCAACTTAAGCAGCCTGGAAATCGCCCTGTCTTTTCTCGCGCTGGTTATCATTTTCGCCGCGGCCTATGCGGCGTTTTTTCTGGATCCATTCAGAGGTTTCCGGTTTACCCCACCCAATGGGGATATCACCAACGTGTATACACCCTTGCCGGACGGCGAAGGCCTCCAGGTTGGCGACCGTCTTGTTCGGGTCGGGGATGTTGCCTGGAGCGAGTTCCAGGCCGACCACCGGGTGAAGCTGTTTGGGGAGGTTCACCCCGGACAGCCCGCTGCCATGGTCGTGCTTCGCGACGGAAAACAGTTGCAGTTGACCTGGGTCTATCCAGGCCTTAACCGGGCAGAACTCATTCACCGGCTGTTTTACCCCTGGTGGGTATCGTTTTTTTTCTGGCTGGCGGGACTTGCGACCCTCCTGTTCGTCCGGCCGCATGACAAGCGCCAGCTCCTTTTGGCTGCATTTGATTTCTTGACCGCAATCTGGTTGGCGGCTGGCACGATTTCGCTCATCCCAATCTGGAATTCGGGAAAAGTGATGAACGCCGCCGTCTGGCTCGCGCTTCCGGTAACCTGGCAGTTGAACTGGGAGTTTCCCAGCCCCTTCAGAAAGACGCCCTTTTGGATCTGGGCGCTTCTGTACCTGGGCGCGGCTGCCGTTTGCGCGCTGGTCTGGGTAGAAGTCCTTCCATTCAGTATCTATTACTTTGGACTGCTGCTAAGCGCCGTGGGCGGCCTGCTGCTTCTCTGTGTGCATGCCATAACCCAGCCTGAGCAGCGCGATCAGGTCTTGATCCTGCTGGGTGCGTTGGGGATCGCCTCCTTACCCGGCATCAACTTGAGCGTTGTACGCATTTTTAACACCAACCTTAACGGGTTGGACGCAGTTTCTTTGTGGACTTTGATCTTGATCCCATGCGCCTATTTTTTCACCGTATTCCGCCGCCAGTTAGGCGGCCTGGAGCTGCGCGCCAATCATGCCATTATCCGCCTGGTCTATGCCATGCTGTTGTTTACAGCCATCGTGCTGGCCACGGCGCTTGCCAGCGCGCTGATTCACGACCCAACCAAAGACTTAACGATCGGGGTCGTCTGTGCACTGCTGGCGGGCCTGGTCACCATGCAGGTTTACCCTTCCTTCCGGCGCTGGTTCGAGCGCCGGGTCCTTGGCATGCCGCACACGCCAGCCAGCCTGGTAGAAACCTATTCAACCCGCATCAGCACCAGCCTGGATCGAGAACGTCTGGTGAACTTGCTGCAATCCGAAGTATTACCCAGCTTGTTCATTCGCCAGGCCGCCTTGCTGCGCCTGGAGGGGCTGGATAATAGAAATATCCCCAACAAAATTGTCCCAATATTGACCAAAGGCATTAACGAATCGCAGGTCCCTCAGAAATCACAAATCCCAGAGCTTCTACACCAGGCTGGCTTTTCGCGCCCATCTAACCTCGCTCATCCGGCCGGCCAACCCTGCCCATGGGCCCGGCTGGTCCTCAAATTGAGCATTGACGGCCAAATTATTGGCGTATGCCTGTTAGGCCGCCGCGATCCAGACGATCGTTATGCTTCCACGGAGATTCCCACTCTCCAGGCATTGATGGATCAAACTGCGATGGCCTTGATGAACATCAGCCAGGCTGAGCGCCTGCACAAGTTCTACCAGGCGGATATCGAACGCCAGGAAGACGAGCGCAAGAGCCTGGCCCGCGAACTCCACGACGATGTCCTGGCGCAGTTGGCGATGCTGGCGATGAGCGTCGACGAGCGCCAGGCGGGAAAGCAATTTAAGCAGGCTTACCAGACGACCGTCCAGCGTATTCGCGAGATCATCAGCGGCTTGCGTCCAGGGATGCTTGCTTACGGCATTTACCCGGCGCTGGACGAGCTCGTGGACGAAACCGCCACCCAGCTCCCTGCCCTCTTTTCGCAAAGTGAAAGGGAGGCCTGGCCTGCGGTCAACCTGGACCTGATGCCCAGCGCCGAGCGCTATCCTGCAGATGTGGAACTGCAGATTTATCGCATTGTTCAACAGGCCTGCCAAAACGCGGTAGCCCACTCAAAAGCCCGCCGGATCTCGATAACCGGCGAATTGGCGGGCGGCCGCATCCAGTTGCAAGTTGTCGACGATGGCATCGGGATTGAGGAGGTCGGTCCGGTCGATCTTGAAGACCTGCTGGCCCGCAAGCATTTCGGCCTGGCAGGGATGTACGAACGCGCCGCCGTAATAGGGGCAAAGATCGATATTCAATCCACCCCCGCCAATGGGACCTGTGTGAGCCTGGTGTGGCTAGAAAAACCGGAAAGGGAAGCGCCAGACTGACTCAAAACAACCTGCTGGCTCTGGTTGGGGAAGCTTAAACAAATCTCATCGCGCGCTTGCATATCCCCCGCGAATCATGTACAATTAAAACGGCGCCGTTGGCCTGCCCCCCTCAGGTCCGCGGCGCTATTTTGATACTCCGGCCTCTTAGGATCTCGGAAATGGCTCGCCAGGATGCCGTTCGCTGGAATACACGCTACATCGAGGAACCGCGCTATTCGTCTTTTGAAAAGCCGCGCCCGTTTCTGCTGAAACATATTGAGCGGCTGCCTTCCAGTGGGTTGGCTCTGGATGTTGCCATGGGCCTGGGCGGAAATGCAAGCCTGCTGATCAAACACGGGCTGCGTGTGGTCGGGACAGATATTTCTGGCGTCGCGCTCCGGCGGGCCAAAGAGCGCCTGCCTGAATTGATGGCGGTTCAGGTCGATTTGACCCAGTTTTGCCTGCCGGCGAACACCTTTGACGTGATCCTAAATTTTTACTATCTCGATCGCGGGCTTTGGGAAGCTTATAAGTCTGCCCTGCGCCCCGGCGGCTGGCTGGTCTTCGAAACCCTGACTGTGGATATGCAGCAGCGCCGCCCGGAGGTTTCTGCTGAATACCTGCTGCAGCCAGACGAGCTGCGCAGCGGCTTTGCCGACCTGGAGATCCTGGATTACCGCGAAGGATGGAGGGAAGGCTCCTCTGGTCATCCACGAGCGGTAGCCTCCTTGCTGGCGCGCAAACTTGCCTGAACGGATCCCGGTTCGTTATTCATCCGCCAGCTCGCGTGCGCCAGATCTCGATCCCAGGCGGCAGCGCCGCCAGCGGCAGATAACCACCCGCGACCACAGCCTGCCTGCCGCTAAGAACCTCTTCCATCAAGGTCCCATCCGGTATACCCCCAAAGCCGACCGGCAGCGCGCCAGGCGGGCGCGTTCCGGGACCCCGCTGGGCTACCACGACGACCTGTTCTGCCTCCGCATCCCGCAGGTAGGCCAGCATATTTTCCTCGACAGCCAATACCTGGAAACCGCCCTCGCTCAGCGCCGTAGAATTGCGCCTGAGGTGGATCAATGCCTGGTAAAAGAGGCGCATTTCCGGGTCCCATACCTGCGGATCCCAAGGCATGCAGCCGCGGGATTCCGACTCGGCGCCTAAAAGGCCGACCTCATCGCCGTAATAAACACAGGGAACGCCCGGATAAGTCAGGAGCAGTCCGGCTGCCAGCCGGTTCAGCCGGCTGTCGCCTCCGACAACCGTCAAGATTCGCGCCGTATCGTGGCTGCCGAGTAAATTGAACTGCTGGCTGGCAATCTCCCAGGGGATGGAAGCCCGGTAAGCCTGCCAGGTATCGACCAGGGCCTGGGTGGACCAGGGAGCGTCGACCGTCACCAGCCTGGGATCGCCGTGCTGGCGCACCTGAAAATGGCTCAACCAATACAACAGCGGTTTGCTGAACCCCGAATAATTCATCACTGCATCCCAAACATCCCCCTGCAACTGTTCGCTGGCGTCGAAGAAATTCTCGCCCAGTAAGTAGGCCTGCGGATTTTCGGATTTTACCGCCTGGCGAATGCCGCGCCCTACTTCCAAACCCAATTGGGTTTCACCCTGCCTGGCGAGCATGTTGGCGACGTCCAACCGCCAACCATCGATCGAGAAGGGCGAACGCATCCAGTAACGAAAGACGGAATCCGGACCCGCATACATGGCCTTGCGCAAGGCTTCGCTGCGGTAGTTCAGCTTGGGGAGGCTGCGCACACCCAGCCAGCAGGCGTAATCATCCGGGTGGTGGTGAAACGTGAAATACTCGGCGGTCGGGGTGTGTGGGTCAGCCAGCGCGGCCTGAAACCAGGGATGCATCGACCCGCAGTGATTGGGTACGATGTCCAGGATGAGCCGCAGACCGCGTTCACGGGACGCCTGGCGCAAAGACGCCAGGGCTGCATCGCCCCCTAAATGCGGGTCAACCTGGTAGTAATCCACGACATCGTAACGGTGGTTGCTGAAGGCTGCGAACACCGGGTTCAGATACAGGGCATTCACGCCTAAGTCTGCCAGGTAATTCAGGCGCTGCTCAATTCCCGGCAGGTCCCCGCCGAAGAATTCAACCATCGCGGCCGGGCCAGACGCGCTGGGAGGCTCACCCCAGGCTCTGGCATGCGCCGGCTCTCCCCGGTACACAAATTCTGCCTCGCGCACATCGTTGCGCGCATCTCCGTTTGCGAAGCGATCGGGGAAAATCTGGTAAAAGACGCTGTCTTTAACCCAGGAGGGGGCTGCGTAGCCGGCTAAAAGGCGGAAATCTTCGGCGTCAGTGGGCACGTATCGGTGCAGCCCGGACCCGTTGTACCACCACGGCCCATCTCGAGTGAGGATCAAAAAGCGATAGGCCGTCACCGGCTGCGTGAGACGAATCGTGACCTGCCACCAGCAGCAGCCAACCTGGCGGTCCGAGGGCTGCGCCTCGGGGCTCATCGGGGTGAAACGCTGCTCCCCATCCGGGCAGGTTCTCAATAAGACCATTTCGATTGGGGTCTCCAACCCGGCGCGCAGCCGCAAAGTCGCCAGGTCTCCGATACTCGCAGGTCCTGCCTGGCGTTTCACATAGCAATTCGACCCATCATGGTGGATCGAGCTTTAAAGATTGAACCGTGGAAATTTCTTTCACCACTAAAAGCCCTCCAGGGTCAACCACCTGGGCAATGGTTTAACCTTTGGTGAAATGATCCTTAACAAAAATATTCCATGAATTCCGAAAAATTAATGTATAATGAAAGCCGTAGGTGTGTATCAACTGCTTGTAATTATCTGAAGGGTCAACGCTATACATCTCTTCTCTCGGAGGAGGAGGCGCAAAGCGGGCGGGTGCTTACGACAGTTAGAGCACACCCGCCCGTACTGCTAATACAGGATAACACAAAACCTGCGCAAGGCCGGTTGGCTTGCCGCAGGTTTTTTTGTTAGAATTTGGCCAGCTTGTTGGCGGGCGATGCCTGCCGCATGCTGGGAGAGACGCAGACGCTCCAGGCGCCGAAATATGGGGCTTCTGAATTAGGTGGTAGAAAAGGTTTCCGCCTCGGCGAACTCGGCTCCCTGGCGCAGGGCCTGGAAATTGGATGCCAGCAGGCGCTTATGCCGTTCAGGCAGGTGATCGACCAGAGCCTTTTCCAGCGCTTCTATGGGCAGGACGGGCAGCCTGGCGAGCATAGCTCCCAGCATTACCATATTGGTCAGGCGTTTATCGGCGATTTTCTCGGCCAGCTCGTTGGCGGGAATCATCACCGCCTGCAGGTCGTTGCGCTGGAACCCGCGGTTGATCAGGGAGGAATTTGCCACCAGGACCCCGCCTGGGACCACCAGCGGTTCGTATTTATCAAATGAGGGCAAGTTTAACACCATGGCGGCTTTCGGATTGCGCACGGTGGGCGAGCCGATCTCTTCATCTGCGATGACCACGGTGCAGTTTGCAGTTCCGCCGCGCATCTCCGGCCCGTAGGAGGGGATCCAGGTGACTTCTTTGCCCGAGTCCATGGCGGCGTAGGCCAAAAGCTGGCCGGCGAACAACACGCCCTGGCCTCCAAAACCGGCGATAATGATTTCTGTTTGCATGATCTTCCCTCACAAAGCTTTAAACCCGAACCCCTTCCAGGGCAGGGGAAACTTTGAAATCGTCTAATGGGTAAACCGGTACCATATGCTCTTCCAGCCAGCGCAAAGCCTCGAGCGGGGATAGCCCCCAGTTCGTCGGGCAGGTGGATAACAGCTCCACCAGCGAAAAACCAAGGCCGCGCTTCTGCACTTCGAAACGCCATGCGAATGGCTTTCTTGGCTTTGCGAATATTCTTTGGATCGTGCAAGCTGCGGCGCACCACATACCCGCTGCCATCCAGCTTGGCCAATATCTCCGCCATGCGGATCGGGAAGCCGGCCTGCTCCACATCCCTGCCGTTTGGCGAGGAGGTGGTCTTTTGGCCGGGGAGTGAGGTGGGGGCCATCTGTCCCCCGGTCATCCCATAAATGGCATTGTTGATGAATATCACAGTGATATTCTCGCCGCGCGCCGCGGCGTGCATGATCTCCGCCATGCCGATCGAGGCCAGGTCGCCGTCGCCCTGGTAGGTGAAAACAAAACGGTCGGGCAAAACGCGCTTGACGCCGGTCGCCATTGCCGGGGCGCGCCCGTGCGCCGCTTCGATAAAATCAAAATCGAAATAATTGTAAGCGAAGACAGAACAACCGACCGGCGCTACGCCAATAGTCTGTTCGCGCAAACCCATTTCGTCCAACACCTCGGCGATCAAACGGTGGGCGATGCCGTGAGTACAACCCGGGCAGTAATGGGTGGGGGTGTCTGTCAGCGATTCGGGCCGGGAATAAACCACCTGAGCCGGGGCCGTCATAACCATCATTCAAACCTCCTGTAATTTATGGAGACTATCTTAAGCAACTTCGCCTTCCTTCCAGGCGCTGAGTTTTAGCTCTGCCTGCGATTGTCTAATTTATCAACAGTTGCAGGCGCTGCATCCAGCCCTGGCGCGGGTCCATATCGGGTGAGCCCGGATCGTGCGCGACATGCCGGATTTCAGTCAAAATTTCGTCCGGAAACGGCACCATGCCGCCCATCCGGCCATAAAAACTGACCGGCAGGCGCTTGCCAGCCGCCAGGCGCACATCTTCGAGCATCTGGCCTGCGTTCATTTCAACCACCAAGATCGCGCTCGCATGTCCGGCAAGCTCAGCGATCTGGTCGAACGGGAATGGACTGAGCGTCACCGGCCGCAGCAATCCGACCGGGATGCCCTCCGCTCTGGCCGCCCGCACCGCGGAATAAGCCACCCGGCCTGCCGACCCGAAACCTACAACGACGATTTCCGCGTCATCCAGGTAATATTCCTTGTAACGCACTTCATTGGCCTGGATCTGGTACCAGCGTTCCAGCAAACGGTAATTGGTGATTTCCTCCTCCTCGGGCTTGAGGTATATCGAGGACAACGTCCGCCGCTCACGTCCGATCGCGCCGCGAACCGCCCAATCCGGTCGTTCTTTCATCATTGGTTGCATAGCAGGCAGCTCGGCGGGCTCCATCATTTGGCCGACATTGCCATCCGCCAGGACAAAGGCGATCGAGCGATATTTCTCGGCCAGGTCAAAGGCCAGCACAGTCAGGTCGATCGCTTCTTGAACACTGGACGGCGCCAGCACAATGGAATGGTAATCGCCGTGCCCGCCGCCATGGACGATCTGGTTGTAATCGCCTTGCGAAGGGGCGATATTCCCCAATCCAGGGCCGCCGCGCATCACATCGATCAGTACAGACCGGCACCTCAGTCCCCGCAATGTAAGAAAGGCCCTCCATCATTAAACTAACACCCGGGCTTGACGAAGAACTCATCACCCGGGCGCCAGTACAAGCAGCTCCATACACCATGTTGATCGCGGCGACTTCACTCTCTGCCTGTAAGAAAGCCCGCCCAAGCTCAGGCATTCGCCGCGCCATCCATTCGAGCAGCTCCGTCTGAGGGGTAATGGGATAACCGAAATAAGCCTCCACCCCGGCCCGGATGGCGGCCTCTGCCATTGCAACATTTCCTTTTAGTAATTCACGCGGCACAAAGCACCTCCTAAGCCGACACAGAGACTGCCCGCACGGGAGTCTCTCGATAAACCGTCAATGCCGCCTCCGGGCACACGATAGCGCAAATCGCACAACCCGTACACCCTTCAGCCTGGAGCTGCGCCGGGTGGTAACCCTTGGGGGTCAGACGGGTCATATCCAGGCAGAGAACATCTTGTGGGCAGGCGTCAATGCACAATTCACAACCTTTACAATAGAGATCGTTTACCTCGATCCATCCCCTAACAGGCATTAATGGCCTCCTTCTAACTTTGTGAAGTTGGGCAGAATTTCTCTATAATATTATCGGATTCTCGCCAGCCCTTGAATAGTGCCAACTGTCACTACTCAGTGATATAGAATATCCTAATATGATGAATTCTATTCAACTTTATACGTGGTGCGCCGTAAGCGCCTAACGCGCAATGGAATCCCCTGCATGTGACCAGCAAACCGGCCACAAACCCTGCCAGCGCCGCGATCAAAGAGAAAAGGGCGGGCAACGAAGACCTGGATTCGCGGTAAACCTGGTTCAGAAAGGAGACCTCCCTGCGCTGAATCACTGCACATGGGTCGAGGCTGCTGTGAAAGGTTGGCTCAGGCAGGCCATTTTCCGGTCCGGATGGCCGAATCCGCGAGCCAAAGCGGTTAGCATAAACCTGAGTGAATTCGGCTCCGAACAAGAAGATTTGGGCCGAATAATATACCCACAGCAAAATCACCACCAGGGAACCGGCCGCTCCGTACGTTGATGAAAAACTGGCTTACCCCCAGGTAAATGCTGATCAAAAACTTCCCAATGCTGAACAGCAAGGCAGTCACCATCCCTCCCAGCCAAACATCCCGCCAGGCGATCTCTGCATCCGGCAGGACTTTAAATATCACTGCAAAAAGGAGACTAATAATCCCAAACGAGATGACCAGGCTCACCGAGCGCCAAAGCAAGCCTGCCTCGGGAAAAAGGCCGGCCGAATATTTGCTGAGGCTGGACAGGGTTGCATCCAGGCCAATCGAAAGGAGCAACAACAGCCCAATTCCTACCACCAGCACAAAGGCTAAGAAACGATCCTTAACGATCGCCACAATTCCCTGGTTTTGCGGAGGATCTACATTCCAAACGATATTCAAGGATTCCTGTAATTGGTCGAATACGCCGGTAGCCCCAATCAGGACCGTAATCAATCCAATCGCGGTTGCAAGGATATTCGCATTTCGGTCGTAAAGGCTGCTGACCATCGACCGGACGAAATCGGCAGTTTGATCGCCGACAAGCCGCCCGATCTGGCTGATGATCTGGCCTTGAGCCGTGCTCCGTCCGAGAGCCAACCCTACCACGGCGACAATGAGCACCAGGAGCGGGGCCAAAGAAAAGATCGTGTAGTAGGAGAGCGCCGCGGCAAGGCGAGAAGCGCCGTCCTGGCTCCATTGCGCATACGTCTCCTTCGTCAAATCAAGGAGTTCTGTCCATTTCATCGATAACCTCCCTGGGATTTGAGTCGCTCCAGGCTATGCGATCCAGGCGCAGCCCCAGGCTGGCAGGCTGACAAGGACGGTGTCGCCCGCGACGATATATTCCTCCCGCCCCAGCAAGTTTCTCAGGATGCGACCGTCCTCCAAACCCAAATCCCCTACTTCCAGGCGCAGATGGCGTTGGGTCGGGCTGGCGTTCATCGCGATCAGGACGATATCGTCGCCCAGAGTGCGAGCGAAGGCATAACAGCGCCGGCGCTCATCGATAAAAACCCTGCGGTAATTCCCCCGTCTCAACACCGGTCTTCGCTTACGCACGGAGATCAGATTCTTTATCCAGGAGCGCAAGCTTGATTGCGAAAGATCCTGGTTCCAGGGAAAAGCTCCCCGGCATTCCGGGTCTTTCCCGCCAGCCATCCCCACCTCATCGCCATAGTAAATCGCCGGCGCCCCAGGATAGGCAAACAGGAACGAAAATGCCAGCCTGACCTTATCCAGGTCCTGTCCCAAAACGGTGTACAGCCGCTCGGTATCATGGGATCCAAGAGGGAGGTACATGGCGTAGGCATTTTCGCGCGAGTACAATTTCAACAGGTTCTCTACCCGGTCGGCGAACCCGGTTGTGGTTAAGAAACCGCCCTTGAGAAAATCCAGGATCGCGTCCCGGAGAGGGTAATTCATTAATCCATCGAAGTGATCTTCTGCCGCCCAGCGTGGGTCCGCTGTCCAGATTTCGCCCACCAGGTAAGCATCCCGGTTGATAGACTTCACGACGTGGCGGAACTCAGCCCAAAACGAATCATCATCGATCTCATTCGGCACGTCCAGTCTCCAACCATCTGCGCCTTGCTCGATCCAATAGCGGGCGATCTTCATGACATAGTCGCGGACCTGCGGATTGCTTGAGTTGAATTTTGGCAGGCTTTTATGTCCCCACCAGGCCAGGTAGGTCTCTGCGCTGCCGGGGGAATACGCATCCACCGGGTAGCGCTTTACGTGAAACCAATCTTTATAGGGTGAATTTTCCTGGTTGTCCAACAGATCGACAAACGCAAAAAATCCTCGCCCGCAATGATTGAACACCCCATCCAGAATGACGCGTATCTGGTTGGCATGCGCCAATTCCAGCAATGCGTGAAAATCGTTCAAGCCGCCGAGCCAGGGATCGATGCTGAAATAATCGCTGGTGTTATAGCGGTGCGTGGAGGTGGATAAAAAGATGGGATTAAGATAAATCGCATTGATACCCAAATCCAACAGGTAATCAAATTTTTTGATAATGCCGCGCAAATCGCCTCCCTGGAAGCCCCACCCCGTAGGAGGCGATCCCCAAGGCTGTACATTCGGGGGAACATTATTGGGATCACCGTTCGAAAACCGGTCGGGAAAAATCTGGTAAAAAATCGCATCCTGAACCCAGTAAGGAATCGTCATAGCGCCTCGGGATCGTTGGTGGGTCTGTGAAGCAACCTATGTCGGGAGGTTGTTTGTCCATTATTGTAACCGAGTCCTGGAGAAAGTCTCAAGGCTGTGGGGTAGTCCGCAAGGCTTGCAGTTTTTCCTCAATCGAGTCGCTTGCCGCCTGGAGCGCGACGTTCGGATCGGTCCCATCGAAGATGGATCGTAAGGCGACATTCAAGGGCGTTTCATAAACGCTGAACGAAGGATCTACCGGGTAGGCAGTGCCGCCGGCCAGAGCAGCCATGGCTTGAGCCATCAAGGGATCGCCCACATCGACCCCGTTAGCTGCCGGGATCTCCCCGATCTGCGCCAGCGAAGATTGCACCGCGGGTGACAGGAAGTATTCCATGAACGCCCAGGCCGCCAGGTGGTTCTCTGCGCCAGCGACCGCGCTTAGAAAGAGATTCTGCGCCTGGACAAACCCTGAAAGATTGCCGCCCTCCACCGCCGGCCAGGGATCGATCGCCAGGCTGGCAGCGCCAATCGCCTCAGAGAGAGCGGTCATATTCCACGTGCCGTCGATAATATATCCGGTATTGCCGCTTTCAAACATCTCCAAATCCCGGTCACTCTGGAATTCAGTTGGCCCGGCCAGCGCAAAGGAGCGCAAGAGCTCCACCCAGGCAAGACCGCGCTCGTCTACAAAAGCCGGGTCTCCATTTGCATTCATCCATTGGCCTCCAATCCCATTGAGATGAGCGCCTGAATAGAAAAAGCTGCGCTCAAAAATGGCGCCGACCCGTTCCCCTTGTGTAGCCAGTTGCGCCAGGGTCACCGCTTCATCAAAAGTAGCCGGGAGTTTTTGGATCAGGTCCCGGTTGCGATACAGGACGACGCCTTGAATGGTATACGGCAGGCCGATCATTGCCCCACGATATTGGCCTTCGCCCAATGCAGCCTGGTTCAGCCTGTTTTTCAGATCATCATCCAAATCCTGGGTCAGGTCCCTCAGCAGGCCAGCGTCGAACAACGATGGCCCCCATTCAGCCGGGCCGATCAAGATTATCGGCCCGCCGCCTTCCTGGGCTGCAACCTCGAAGCGCGCCTTCAAATCCTGAATTGGGACATACAACACATCGAATTGCACGTCCGGGTATAATGCCTGAAATCCGGCGATGATCTGCACCAAAGTCGGGACTTGGGGCTCATCCCAGGAATGCCAGATGGATACCGTGCCTCTCGGAAAGACTGCCGTTGGGGTCAGGGTTGGGACTGGCGTAAGGGTTGGCGCAGTGGTCTCCGTTTGTGCGAGCGTAGGAGTAGTAGTTGCGCCGTTGTCGATAGCGCTGCAAGAGGCCAGCGCCAGGATGGAGGCAATCAGCAAGCCTGAAGCAAGCAGGGAAATGGGTTTCACGCAGGGTATCTCCATAAAGGGTTTCGATGGGAAGCCTGAACGCTTCCGTAAGGCTGTGAAGAACAGGCACAGGCAGCGTTATCTGCCGTGGATTTTTCCTTTATTACTCTGGGCTTATAAATGTCGACGCCGGCGGTCAGCGTCGCAAACCAGATGCGTCCAGAGGCGTCCTGGGCAATGGAAACTGTCTCAGCGCCGGAGTAACCGGTAATATCCGCTTCGAAATTCTTCCACTTCTCGCCGTCGAAACGGCTCACCAGGCCGCCCGAGCTATTCGGGATAGATGAAGCGATCCAAAAATCTCCGGCTGGGAATTCGTAGACCGTCTGAACGGTATTATACGGAAGCCCCGAATTGGATATCCGGTAATGTGTCCACTCGCTTCCATCCCAAACGCTGATCCCGCCCCCCAGGCTGCTGGCCCACAATTTTCCAGAAGAGTTGACCATTAAGTCAGAAATCCCACCCGCGCCAAGGTCAAACGCTTTCGACGGGAAATACTGCCACTTCCCGCTGGCGGCGTCCAACCGGCTGATCCCATTCAGCGTGCCGGTCCAGACCCAATCGCCCCCGACCCTGGGTTCGATGGCGATTGAAAGAACAAAATCCTCCGCCAAACCGGAATTTTGACTCGTATAGGAAGCCCACTTCTCGCCGTCATAAACGGCAAGGCCGGCATTTGTGCCAATCCATACTTTTCCAGCGCCGCCCATCGCGACCGCGTTGATCTGCTCCCCCGCCAGGCCAAGATCGCTGGCGTGAAAAATCTGCCAGGCGATCCCATCGAATCGGGCCAGACCGTCCTGGGTGCCAATCCAGATGGCGTTGTTTGCCTGGCTGGCGAAAGAAAGCACCCGGTCGTCTGGCAAGCTGGAATTCGCTCGATTATAAATCTCCCAGTGGTCCAGGATCTCTCCCTGAGGCGAGGGAGACCACAGCGCCAACCCGCGGTCGGTCGCCAGGATCATTTGACCCTGTGGGCCAGGCCCAACTTTATACACCAGGTTGCTTGGCAATTCACTGGTTGCAGCGGTCATGTGAGACCAGCCAATATGGTTAACGCCAACCAGGACAACGTTTGTAATACTGGCGATAAGAATGAGAGAGACAAATCCAACCAGCCCAATCCAAAAACTGCGGGTTGGATGGGGAAACATCGTCCTAAACCAGTCCCAATATTCATTCTGTTCCTGGATCCAGCCCAGGGTTGCCCGTAATGTGGGGGCAGCCGCCAGGCAAACAGCCGGAAGGACGACCAGTGCGTACTGCGGCCATTTCGTCGGCCAAAGGAGCAGAAAGAGCATCCCGGAGATAATCCATATCACGATCCAGCGGCGCTGGCGTCCTTCGCGCCGCAGTCCCGCCAGCGCGAAGAGGAAGATCAGCCCATCAAAGCCATAATAAAAGTAAACATCCGGATGCCATTCGGAGGCCATCGAGCGTGACACCCAAATGAACGGTTGGTACCAGGGATAGTTCACAGCAGCTACGTGGGAGCCTTGAGAATATTGCATGTGGAAAAGGAGCGAGCTCAACAGCCGTCCCCCAGGATCATGCCACAGCGCCGGGTCGAATGCCCAGAAGGTAAAAGCCGAGATCAGTAAATAGGGTAGCAAGCTCCGGAGGGGAAATTTCTTTTCCCACAGGTAAAGATACAAAATAACGATCAGGATTGGAAAATAGCTGTATTTCCCGGCTGCTGTCAGTCCCAGGGCGAACGCCGACAGCCAGAACCAACGATCCCAAAGCGCTTTTGAACGGTAAAGAGCAAAAAATGCCCCCAAGGCTGCAAAAAGGGGCAGGGCTTCCAGGTACGCCTGGCTGGTGTATTTAACAACCAGGGTTTGCACCGCAAGCAGGCCGCCAGCCAGCGGATCAACCAGGGCGACGATCAGAACAGCCAGCGAGCCAAACAGGACAGACACCAGGCGGGAAAGAAAGAGGGCATTTTCCCAGGCAGCCTGCTTGCCCAGGGCCAATACCGTCAGTCCGTAGAGGAGTTTGTTGAGCGGCGGGTGCTCATTGTTCTCCGGGTAGTCGATCAGGCCCTGCCAATCGTGAGCTTTGATCCGTTGGGCATAGTCGAAGGCCGCTTTTAAATACACCGGCTCGTCTGCGTCGACCGGCAGTTGCCAGGCTGCCCAGAGACGCAGGCACACCGCCAGCAGAACTACGCCTGCAATCGTGCGGCGCCGGTTGAAAACCTTTAACATGAAACGACTGGGTGAAACAATGTTTCTAAACCACGCCAGACATCGTCTCTCCAGGCGGAGTAATTGTGCCCGCCGTTATATTCCCGGTAGGTCGCAGGGTAGCCCCTATCCTGAAGCCATGCAAACATTCGCCTGTTATCTTCTAATAAGCGTTCATAGCGGCCCACATCCATCCAGATATCGACCGCCTGGGATCCTGAGCAGTGAACCAGGTCAAAAACCACCGATTCTGGAAAAAAAGCGCCGGATTGGCTGATGACTTTACCAAAGACCTGCGGAGCCCGCAGTGCGGTATAGAGTGAGATCAAGCCGCCCATTGAAGCTCCTAACACGCCATACGCGCCCGGCGACTCCTGCAGGTCGATCAGGTTCATCTCTCCCTGGGCCACAGGGATAACGGACTCCAGTATAAATTCGAGGCTGGCGTCGTTACAACTGTATTCAACTGCGCGCGCCTGTCCGCCATTCGCCAGGAACGCCAGCGCCAGCGGCTGGATGCGACCCTCGGACATCAGGTTCTCAACGATATTCACGAGACCTGCGCGCTTACGGTAATCCGGACCATCGAAAACGACCAGCAGAGGACAGGGCTCCTGTACATCCGGCTGAACGAAATATACACTTCGATTTCCACGAACCACCCACTGGCTGGTCAGCAGGAAACGTTGACCCCAACCGTGTGCGATACCGCGACGGCGCTTTGCCAGGGGCGTCGGGCCGCCAGACGGCATATAAAAGTAATTATTATCGGCGTCGATCCCGTTGAAGACCCTATTTGGGTTGTGAGGATCCAGGCAAAGCTCATCCTCGCGGATAAATGAATATTCTATATATGCATCGGGTGGGAATTGCAGGGTGATCGACCATACCCTGGGCTTCTCTCGCTTCAATTCCAGGGCCTTTTCCGGTTCCCAATCTGCGAAATCGCCGGTCAACTTCGGCGCGTTCGCACCATCCCACAGGAAAGTGGCTCGATCCCCATCGATCAAGGGGGTTTGAAGAGCTGGATGTTGTCTCGCCAATTTTCGTTCCGATTTTTTGCCAGGTTTTCGATAAGAGACTTCAACCGTCATTTTACTGACTGGAGCTGCAAGGTTACCAGGGCTCCAGGCGCCAGCTCGGGCAAAGGCTGGTAAGAATCGAAGCCGCCTTGAGCGTTCGCCGTCAGATCCGGGAAGCTGCCCTCGCCGAGCAGCGACGCCACCTGGTAGCGGCCCGAAAGAGGTCCTTCCGCCAGCGACAAATTATACTCATCAAGCGGATCTTTTCCCAGATTAAGCAGAACCATCAGGATCTCCCCCTTACTGGCGCGCAGCAATGTGAAAAGCTGCGCCTGTTTACTGTCCAACAAATACGTATCACCTACCCGCAAGGCGGCGTGCTGGTTGCGTAGTTGAATCAGGCTGCGGTATAGCGACAAAAGCGAATCGGGGCCGGTGGATTCAGCTTCTACATTCGTCGCGGCGTAATCCGGGTCGACTGCCTCCCAGGGGCTGCCGCCAGTGAAACCCGCCTGCGCCTCGCCAGACCACTGCATGGGGGTACGGATCATTTCATCCGGCTTCGCGCCCAACATACCGATCTCCTCGCCATAGTAGATGAAGGGCACCCCAGGAGCCGTGAGCAGCATGAAGGCCGCTAACTTTGCTTTGTCCGCCTTCCCCGCCAGTTGCGACATGACACGGTTTTGATCGTGGTTACTCAAGAAAGTGGCGAACTGCCCAGGTTTGAAAATGTTGAGGTCAGCCGATAAGACTCGCACGGCCTCGGCCGGGTTTTGAGCGCGCGCCGAGGTGATAAAAGCCTGGGCCAGGCTGAAATCAAATCCTAGGTCGAGCTGGTCCCCTTGGGTGTAATCCGAAACAGTTGCGCTGTTGTCCCAGATCTCGCCGACAGTCAATGCCTGCGGGTTGAGACTTTTATAAAAAGGGCGGAAGGCTTTGTACCAGGCATGGGTTGAAGCCGAGTTCGCTTGCACGGTCCGTTCCTCGATCAAATGGCGGGCTGCGTCCAGGCGGAATCCATCCACACCCAAATCCTGAAGCCAGAAGCGTACGACATCCTGCATCTTCGCCGTCACGGCCGGGTTGTTGTAATTGAGGTCCGGCATATCCTTTGAAAACAGGCCATAATAATACCCCGAGGCGGAGGCGTGCCAGACCTCCTCGCCGCTGGGACCGACGTAGCCAGGGTCTGTATCGGACCAAATGTACCAATCCCGATAGGGCGAAGCAGGGTCTTGGGACGCCAGAAACCAGGGGTGTTGGCTGGAGGTATGGTTGAGCACCAGGTCGATGATGACACGAATCCCGCGCCGATGGGCCTCGGCGAGCAGGTGTTTAAAGTCATCTAACGTGCCATAACCCGGATTGACCGTGTAATAATCGGTAACATCGTACCCATGGTAAGATGGAGAGGGGTGAATCGGCATCAGCCAAATGCCGTTTACACCCAAATCGCTGCCGGTCAGCGGATCGCCGTCATTGAGATAATCCAGCTTTTCAATAATCCCATTGAGATCGCCGATGCCATCCCCATTGCTGTCGTAGAAGGAGCGCACGAATATCTCGTAAAAGACCGTGTCGTTCCACCAGGGATACCCATCGCTACCTTCGGGGAGACCATTTACCGGTTCTACAGGGCTGGCAGTTGCAAGGACGGGTTGAGTGGGAGGTGGGAGGGTTGAAACGGTGGGGAGAACGCCGGGGATACCAACCGGCGCGCTTGTGGAAACCGGCGGGGCAGGAGTTGAGACGCCGCAAGCCCCCAGGATTATCGACAGAATTATTCCTGCAGCGAAGGCGCGCTGAAGGGATAACCCGCTCATTTTGATTTGAACGCCCCGCTCATCGCTTCAACTCACGATTTGTCGAATGGAGCGATTACTATATCCAGACCGAAGCCAGCCAGGTGCTCTCGAGTCATCCACGCCCAGGCTAACCTTTTACGCCTCCAATCGTCAAGCCGCTGACGATATAGCGTTGTAAGGACAGATAGACTATTGAGACCGGCAGCGCGATCAGGATCGACATGGCTGCAAACAGGCCCCAGGGAGTGTTATCCGCGTATTGGCCGGTCATGTTCCACAAGGCCATGACCAGGGTGAAATCCTTTGGGTTGGTCAGGAATTGCCAGGAAACGGCGAACTCGGTCCAGCCGCTCAAGAAACCCAGGAAAGCCGTAACAGCCAGCGCGGGCGTAGCCAGGGGCAAGACGATGCGGAAAAAGATCTGGTTCGAATTTGCGCCGTCGATGATGGCTGCCTCTTCCAGCTCCCGGGGGATCGTATCCACGTAGCCCTTCAAATTCCAGATCGCAAACGGGAGCGCGCCGGACACGATCGCTAGGCCTACCCCCCACAGGGAATTCCTTAAATTAAAGGAAGCTCCACCGAGCGAGACCTGCACCTTATTCAACAACACGAATAAAGGCGCAATGGTAGCGATGGATGGCAACATAAGCACCGTAATCACGCCCAACATAAAGATCTGACGGCCTGGAAAATGGAATCGAGAAAAAGCATAAGCTGCCAGAACGCCGATCAGCACCGAAATCAGGGAAGTGCCGCCTGCCAACCGGAAACTGTTAAAGGCTAACTGCCAAAAGCTGACGGGGTTGCTGGTCGGCTGCTTAATTACTTGCTCGTAGGATTGCAGCGAAGCCCCAGGCGGGATCAGCCTGAGCTCGGTCGGCCGGGCGATGCCGCGCGGGTCCAGCGACAGGCTGACGATCCACAAAATGGGGAAGATCACCGTAAAGGCAACGAAGAGCAGGATAGCCTGTACCATCAGTTGCCTGCCCAGGGGCAGGTGGCGACCGGCCGTCGTCCTGCCAGACAACCGGCCGGTGACTCGATCTCTAACGCCGAGGCGCATCGTTTGACTAGACATAATAGCTCTCCGTAGCTCGCGTAATCCGATTTGTGATCAAAGTGATGACGAGCAAGATAAAGAATACGAAAATACAGAAAGCCGCTGCCAAACCGTACAACCGGTTCTCATTCACCAGGCGGAAGGCAGTGGTAAGTAAAATCTCCGTTCTTCGCAGCGGTCCGCCCCCGGATAAGAAGTAGATCAGGTTGAACAAGTTAAACGTCATGATCATGCCGTAGATAGCGGCAGGCACCATCGCAGGCCTGAGCAGCGGTAAAGTGATCCCCCAGAATTGCTGCGTCCCGCTTGCCCCATCAATGGAAGCCGCTTCGTACAGGTCCTTGGGAATGCTTTGCAATGCGCCGGTCGCCACGATGGTCATGAATGGCCAGCCTAACCAGATGTTCGTAATCAGGAGAGCAAAATATGACAGTGTCAAGGGGATCGGAGCGAGTGGATAATCCACCTGGTCAATCCAACGCAGGTGCACCGGCGCGGCTCCGAAGATGCGAAAGACGATCGAGAGAAGCTGGTTGACCGCGCCGAAATCACTGTCAAACATATTTTTCCAAACGTTAGCAATGATGATCGAGGGGATCACGATAGGCAGGATATAAATCGCCCGGTAGATTGCTTTTCCCCACACACCCTCGATGTTCAGAATGACGGCAATCAAGATGCCTAACGAAACGTGAATAATCACGTTGGAAAATGTCCACCAAAGGTTGAAAGCCAAAATCCCCCAAAAATCAAAATTCGCGATCGGCAGATCACCGGTGAGGATTCTCAGGTAATTATTTATCCCCACCCAATTCGGCATAGGCGCATTCACCCTAAGATTAGCTAACCCATAGTCGGTGAAAGACATCCAGGCCTGGTACAACAGGGGATAAAAAGTGATGATCGCCATGACGACCAGCGCAGGGATCAAGTAGAAATAGGGGGTACGAGCCTTACGTACGGACCTCCAGAGATCTGACAATCCATTCGAGCGAGCTTTCGTAATCGTCGCCATCATCTTCCTCCTTTGAGGGGGCGGGGAATTCAAACGCAATTCCAGCCGAATTGTAATTCCTGGGCTCCGAAATAAACTTTAGGGGAGCGCCTGGGCGGCGCTCCCCTTTAAACCGATGGTTGAGTTACTGCATGTTATTGGCTTTGTTCATCGCGTCACAGGCTTCTTTGACGCCATCAGCGGGCGTCGATTGGGCCTCCAGCACCTTAGTGATCAGGTCTCCAAACGGAGTCCAGTAATTATCAAACCAGGCGGATTGCGGGCGGGCATAGCCGGTCGAAGATGCATCGGCGAAACCCTGAACCAGCGGATCGGAGATGGTCACATCCCCACGCGATGGGACGTGTCCGGCCATGTCTGTATAAATGGTCTCGTTGGCCTGGGAGGTGATCGCAACCGCCAGATCGACGGCCGTCTGCTGGTTGCTGCTATTCGGATTGATGTAGAAACCATCGGGAGCGGTCAGTGGGGCGGATGGGCCAGCCGGGCCGGCCGGCATGGGAACCACACCCAGCTTATCGCCCAGGTCGGTTGAGTAGTCGCCCAAAACCCACGGGCCGTTGATGATCATGTCTGCCTGGCCCTGGCGGAACAGGGTGTCGGCTTTACTCCCATCAGTCTCGAACACATTCCAGCCATTGTCACTGCCGGCGGTCTTCAAGTCCAAAAGATATTGCATGGCCTCAGTGAACCCGCCTTGATCGGCGGTGCATTTACCGGTGTCATCGACTAATTGGCCGCCGAAAGCGCTCCAGAAGCCAAAGTTATGGTAAGCGTTCTGGTTAAGGACCAGTTTCTTGCCATCTTTCACGAGCTGTAATAGCTCGTCGGTGGTTGTGGGCGGGGTTGGCACAGTATCCTTATTGTAATACAGGGCCACAGCCTTAGAGATTCAGGAACGGCGTACAATTGGCCGTCCACGGTCATACCCTGGATAGCGACGGTCAGGTACTGGTCGGTTTTACCCTGCATCAGGTCGTCGATCGGTTGAACCAGGCTGGCGCGCACTTCGGTGCCCAAGCTGTCATTCGGAGCGATGAACATATCCGGGCCACCGCCAGCGGCGACTTCAGTCTCCCATTTGTTGTAGACCTGGTCAAAGGGGATGGCCAACACGTCGATGGTCAGATCCGGGTTGTCCTTGCGGATGCCGTCCAGGATCTGAGTAAGGGCTGCCTCTTCCGAGCCGCCGGTATGATAAGAGTGCCAGAGGGAAATCGTACCCGACATGCCCGCGGCTGGCGCTTCGGTCGCGGCTGGCGCTTCGGTCGCGGCTGGCGCTTCGGTCGCTGCCGGTGCTTCGGTGGCGGCGGGGGCTTCGGTCACGGCGGGCGCTTCGGTCGCGGCGGGCGCCTCTGTGGGGGCCGGGGCTTGGGTCGCTGCCGGCGCTTCAGTCGTAGCTGCGCCTCCGCCGCAGGCCGCCAACACCATTGCCGAGATCAGCAAAACACTGATCAAAAACCAAATCTTCTTATTCATTTTTCTCCTCCGAAAACAATTTGCAGGTTCGATCTATCCTGACCCGGAAACGCTCCAGGCAGGAATTATCCATGTTGAAATTCTGCGATGGATTGATGGTTTCGCCAACGAGTTTTACCTTTTCACCTCCTCGTCCAAAAAATATGAACTCGAAAAATCCCCTCGGGAACCTGTTTTCAATATTTTGATGAATCTCTTTTCATCATATTGCGTGGTGCGCCAACCACTGGCCTTCGGCCAGGGGCAAAGCGCCGACACCGTTCATATTGTACAAAACAGGCTCCCGAGCCACTTAAACGGATTTTTCAAGCGGAAACTAAAATGATCTCCAAACGATCCTGTCGGTAGAAAAAAGCGCCGCTCCCAGGGAAGACCCGCCTCCGGAGTCAGATTTCGGCGTTGATGGTCTAGTTTTTTGTGTTGCCAACTTCCCCATATGACGAACAGCCGCTTTCTGAAGCCGAGCGTTCAGACAGCGGCTGGTTGCTTGTTGCTGACCACCTTATTAATCATCATCTAAATTTACCCGTAATTAATTCGATTGATCTTCATGAAGTTGTTTTACTAAAAGTGTTAAAATGTATACTTTTCCTCTATTTTTGCGGAAGTACTTCTGTATATATCATATTCAATGCAATTTATCAAGTTAATTAACCAATCTTTGCGATTTGTTAATTTTTAGAACAACCGCAAACGATTGAGCAAATAAGCGTTTGACTCGAACGATAATTCCCGTATAATCACTCTGGTTATGGCTGAAGTTTCTGGCGATACAAAACGCATCCGCTTTCTGCTGACCAACCTGGTCATTATCTCGATCTTTATCCTGACACTGGTGTTCTTGGTGGCTGCCTATCCGACCTTACTGGCTCCCTCACCAACTGCAACTCCGACGATCACACTGACCCCGCGGCCTACCTTCACGGTTACGCCCACGGTCCCAACACCTACTTTCACTCTGACCCCTACGCCCAGCCGGACGCCGCTGCCCACCTTCACAGCCACTGCTACTCCAACTCCCACCCGGACCATCACGCCAACCCTGACAACCACCCCAACCGGTCCACCCAGCCTCACCCCTGCCAGCCCACTGCTGGGAGAAGATCTCTACACGCTTAACGCCTGGACGCCAGAGCAGGCCCAACGCCTGATTGACTTGCTTGAGTATTATCCAAATACCTTTTCCAGCAAAGCACGCGGCGACGACAACGCCGCTTATTATGCAGCCTACGCTTACGCCGCCTTCGCCGAGCAAGAAGCTCTCCTGCGGTTTCCGGATGCCCCGCAGGCGCCGCAATGGCGCTGGAACCTGGCTTATAACCTGGCGCGAACCGGCAATTCTAAAGCCGGCAGCGCCTATGCGGAGCTGATCGTCCAGGCGCTTAACAGGGGGGTAACCAGCCTGAACAACCTTGCGGATTGGTTCAAAGTCAACGAAGCGCGCCTGGATTTGGCGATTGTAGATTTAAAACCACCCTCGGCATATCTCGGCAGCTATATCCTGGAAATCCACGGGCCGGGCGCGGCCTTTCTCTGGCTGCTGGAAACTCCTGGCGCATTCCAGGTGAACGTGCTTACCAGCGAATTTGACTTCGTCCACGCCCCGCAGGCCAGCTCGATTTTCAGCGATTTTACCGCAGACGGCAGCGAGGAGATCGCCATCTACTTCGGCAGCATTCAGGGGATCTTCCAGATGAAGCCGCCCAGAGTCTTCAGCCTGGCGCAAGTGCCCGCCAGGGAGCTTCCTTTTGTGCCCAGCCAGGCCAGCTTCGACGTGGGGCTGGATTACCCCAACACCTGGATTGCAAGGCGTAATGCAGCCGGCCAAAATGATCTGGTGTTTGACAGCACCGTTTTTCCCGCCTGCCCGGTTACGATCCAGAGAGCCTACCGCTGGAGCGGAGAGAGCTTTGAGCTGGCGCAAACCGGTTTTGAAGTTAATCCATCGGAACAATCTTTGAGTTTTTGCCGTTTTATCGTCGACCACGCCGCCCAGGTTTGGGGGCCGGCAGCCACTGCGAAACTGGTCGAAACCCTTTTGCCCCTATGGCCGCCGGCTCGGGACGAAAATGGGCAGCCATTTCCACCAGACGCCAAAGACGCCCTGCGCTTCCGGTTGGGCATCGACCAGGCGCTGCTGGGGGACGATCAAGACGCAAAAAAAACCTTGCGGGCTATCGTCGCGGACCCCAGCTACGTCGAAAGCAATTGGACCGCTCCGGCTGCCGATTTCTTGTCGGCATACCAGGCGCCTGAAGATATTTATAAAGCCTGCCTGCTGGCTGAAATCTGCCGGCCTGCAGATGCGATCCGGCTGCTGGTCGACAGCCTGCCTGCCGACCAATTTTCAACTGTAATCGAGCGCCTGTGGCAATCCGGCGTGACACTGCGAGCTTCTGGATATTACGATTTCTTTGGAGATGGTGAAACTGAGATCTGGTTTACCGTCCGCCATCACCCCGGCGAAAAGCTAGAATTCTGGATCCTGGCGGCATCCAAAGAAAACGTAAATGCGATCCTGGTCAGTACCATCGATTCCAACCTGCCCACACTGACCGTCATCGATCCCAACCAGAAACCGCCGCTCATCTGGCTCGATTCGGAAGCAGCCTTTCAATTGGAAAAAGACCCCACCAGCCTCACGCCCTTTCTCGTGCGTCACCCCCTGGCCTTCCAATGGCCAAACCGGTACCAGGAGGGGCTACAGGCAGCCCAAGATGCGTTATTCAGCGGGACTTCTGCGGCTGAAGTTCTTAACCAGCTTATTGAATTGGCGCAAACTCCCGGCTTGCTGTGCAAACCCACCTGGACCTGCGATCCCTATTATTACCTTTTGGGGCTCGCGAACGAGCTCTCTGGGAACGAGCGCCAGGCTGTGAGCGCCTACCTCGGCCTGTGGTGGGACTACTCGCGCAGCCCTTACACCACAATGGCCCGCCTGAAGCTCAAAGGCGGCGGGGCAATCCCATCTTCGACGTCACCCCCAGGGCCTACCTCTACGCTGACGACAACGCCGACGGTGACCGTTACCGGCACGCCGCCAACCGCTACCGTAACCCCAACAGAAACATCCACCCCCACACCGACCGAATCCACACCCTATCCATGACCATGAATACTGAATTTAATTTCCCGAGAGCAACCTGGCGGGTCGTACGCACGCCCCCGACCCACGGAGCGTGGAATATGGCTGTCGACGAGGCCATCCTGGAGGCGATCGGGCGTGGTGAAGCCGCGCCCACCCTTCGCCTATACGCATGGCAGCCAGCCTGCCTCTCGCTCGGCTACGCCCAATCCGCCTCCGATGTGGATTTCCAGGCGCTGGCAGACAGGGGATGGGAGCTGGTCCGCCGGCCTACCGGCGGGCGCGCCATCCTACATACGGATGAGCTTACTTATTCCGTCATTGGGCCGCAGTCCGAGCCGCGCCTGCTGGGCGGCGTATTGGAGAGCTACCATGTCCTTTCAGCCGCCTTGCTGCATGCCTTACAAATTCTGGGCATCCCGGCCCAGGCCCTGGAAAAACCGCTGCCGCTGGCGGGCAGCGACCCAAAAGGCCCGGTTTGCTTCGAGGTGCCTTCGAATTACGAGATTACCGTGGAGGGGAAAAAATTGATCGGCAGCGCCCAGGCCCGCCGTAAACAAGGTGTGCTGCAGCACGGATCTTTGCCCTTATATGGAGACCTGGCGCGCATCACGCAGGCCCTGGTCTTCACTGGCGAAAAAGAGCGCAGCGCCGCAGCACAACGGTTGTTCCAACGAGCTACCACCGCTGAATTGATTTTGGGCCGGCCTTTGGACTGGGAAAGCGCCGCCCGGGCATTTGAGCGCGCCTTTTGTGAGACGTTAAATCTGGAGCTGCAGGATGGAGAGCTTTCCCAGGTAGAATTAGAGCAGGCGCAAGAGCTGGTCGTCAAAAAATACGCTCACCAGGAGTGGACCGAACGGGTCTGAATAAAACAGCCCGGCGAATAAAACGTTCCCCCTGCGTAGCTCAAGGCGACGGGGTGCCTTCGCTGAAGATCACTTCTGGATAGCCGAGCTTGAGCAGCAGCCGGTACAGGTAATTCTGGGCATTCTGGTGGGCCTGCTTTAAAATACCATCTTCCAGAGCTGCTTTCTCAATCTCATCTTCAGCCGCCTGCCTGGCAGTCGTTTCGAGGTTGATGTCGCCGTGTGTCAGCACCCCGGTATCCCGGTTATAAACATAGGATTTTTCGTTATCCAGCGTAGCGATGAATATCTCCGCTTTCGGCAGTTGTACGTAAAGAACACCATCCTCCAAGGTCAGGTCGTCGGGGCGCAGCTTATCCATATCCACCCCGGCGATGACGATCCCATGAGCGACAAATATCAACCGGTCGCCAAACAAGAAGCCAAACGGGCCCTGCCCCGTTTCCGCCGTTATCACCTTTTCCACAGTATATTGGATGGTCTCCAGGCGGGCCAGGGTGCGCACATCCTGAATGATCGTCACCGGATCCGGAAGCACTGTAGGCGTTGGGTTTAAAACTTCAGCCACCCGCGTGCCGATATTCCCGGTCGCAGCCTCTACCGGAGAAACCGTCCGCCGGATCGTATCCTGGACGATCCAGACGACGCCAAAAGCCGCCAGGGCAAAAATTGCCAGCACGCCGATTACAAGCACCCAGCCTTTAGAATTCTCCATAAATTGATTATACTATAAGCAATTATCCTGATTTTCAAAGTTTCCCTCAACCGCAATGACCCTTGGTTTGCTGACTCTAGAAATCCACATCCCCGGTTGCGCCTCCCTGAAAGAAAAACGCAGCCGTCTGAAACCATTACTGGCGCGCCTGCACCGGGAGTTCAACATCTCCGTCGCAGAGGTCGACCGGCTGGATATCTGGCAGGATACCGTCATCGCCTGCGCGCTGGTCAGCAATGACAACGGGCATACCCAGCGATCATTGCAAAAAATTCCGCAGTGGGTGGAAAGCTTTTGGCCGGACGTGTTCGTAACTGCTGAGAAATTGGAGATCATCGGCTGAGTGTGGAAAGCAGATAAAACCATCCGGCATAATTATGGAGGCAATAAATGGATTTGCATCTCAAGAATAAACGGGCGCTGGTGACTGGCGCCAGCAAAGGCCTGGGGTATGCAACCGCCCTGGGCCTGGCAAAGGAAGGCTGCCGGGTGGCGATTAACAGTCGCAATGCGGACAGCCTGGCAGAAGCAGCCCTTAAAATCTCCGCAGAAACGGAGTACGAAGTCCTGGCATTTGCCGGAGATGTGACCGACCCGGCCTGCCCAGGTCAGCTCATCCAAAAAACTGTGGATTCATTCGGCGGGCTCGACCTGCTGGTGACTAACTCCGGCGGGCCGCCATCCGGGAAGTTTGAAAGCTTTGAGGATGAGGCCTGGCAGCACGCCTACGAGTTGAACCTGCTCAGCCATGTCCGCCTGATCCGGGCTGCCTTGCCCTATTTGCGCCAATCGAAAGCGCCCAGTGTCCTCACTGTTACCTCTTACTCGGTTAAACAACCTATTCCTAATCTGGTTCTTTCCAACAGTATCCGGGCTGCGACGGTTGGGCTGACCAAAACCCTGGCCTTGGAACTGGGGGATGTCGGCATTCGCTTCAACTCGATCCTGCCGGCCTGGACCAACACGGAACGGGTGCACAATCTGATGGCCTCCAGGGCGAAGGAAAATGGCACCAGCATCGAGGAAGAACTCGCCAACCAGGCGAAAGCCAGCCCATTTGGGCGCATGGGAACACCGGAAGAATTCGCCAATGCAGCGGTCTTCTTGCTTTCGCCGGCCGCTTCTTATATCACGGGCGTCATGCTCAGCGTGGATGGCGGGATGTATAAGGCCACATACTAATCTCTTGAAGGAGCTAAACCCCAAGCGTGGATCCATTACCCCGATGAAAACAATCGTATTAGCCTCCCATAACCCGGTTAAGATTCAGGCGACGAAAACCGGATTCCAGGATATGTTCCCGAACGAAGGTTTTGAGATAAGAACCGTTTCAGCGCCTTCCGGCGTGGGTGACCAACCGATGTCGAGCGCAGAGACGCTCCTGGGAGCGCAAAACCGGGCGGAAAACGCCGCCCGACTGTCGCCAGAAGCAGATTTTTGGGTTGGCATTGAAGGCGGCGTTGAGGCGTTGGGCAGCGATCTGACCGCTTTTGCCTGGGTTTTTATCCGCTCCAAAGACAGGACGGGGAAAAGTAAAACCGGCACCTTTTTCCTGCCCCCCAAAGTCGCCTGGCTGGTACGGCAAGGGAAGGAATTGGGAGAGGCCGACGACATCGTTTTCGCAAAGTCAAACTCAAAACAGGCCAATGGCGCCATCGGGCTGCTCACCGGAGATGTGATTGACCGCGCCAGCCTATATGCCCAGGCAGTCGTCCTGGCCCTGGTGCCATTTAAAAACGCTGAATTGTACGCCGCGGGAGGGAAATAAACCAGGCCTCATTGCAGCCGGAGTAAAACTTTACCTCTCCCCCATAATTCCTCAAGCCGGTAATAGTCTCGCCGGTCTGGCGAAAACAAGTGCAAGATTACATCCCCAAAGTCGACCAGGATCCAACCGTCGACGGCCTCACCTTCCGCTCGGCTGCGAATGCGGAAATCTTTGCGAACTTTTTCCACAGCGCTGTCTGCCAGGGCCTGCAGCATCCGGTGGCTGGTGCCCGAGCAAATCACAAAATAATCTGCAAAATCGCTGATCTCATGGATATCCAAAAGCAGGATATCTTCTCCTTTTTTATCTTCCAAGCTATCGACAATCGCTCGAGCCAGTTCTAAAGTATCCAGTTTTCACCTCGTAAGAGTATACCTGCGAAATAGGGATTATAAAATTTCAACCCATTTTATTTTATTCTTCATTGACCAAGTGGTAAAGTGAATATGCGGGAATAAACGGCGCCGCTTGGGCGTAAGTCGCTGCGGTATAAATGAACGCTTTGGATGCGAGTCGCCCCCAAAAACCCAACCCTATATTTACTTAAAACCTCGCTGATCCGGCGAAGATCTTCCGCTGCAGCGTTCCGAGAAACTCTGCCCAAGGTTAAATGGGGTGAAAAAGGACGGTTCTCATGGGCATACCCCAGGCGGGCTGTTTCCGCTTCTATGCCGCGCTGCACCCCCAGCAGATCTGGCGGCGCTTCGACGCCAACCCAAATAACACGCGGCCGGTGGGCTGAAGGAAAGCTCCCTAATTCCCCGACGCTGATTTCAAAGGATGAGTGGCTTTTGATCTCGGTGTGCAAGTTCTTCTTGAGCATTTCCAGGCTGGCAAGGGAAACATCACCCAGAAATTTCAAGCTGAGATGTATGTTTTCGACGGGCACCCAGCGTATTGGAACCCCATTCAATCGTTGTTTAAGCTGGACGGAGACTTCTTCCAATCGTCGGTAGATTTCTGGCGATAAATCGATGGCAACAAATGCACGAATTACAGACAAAGGTGCGCCTCAAAACACTCAACGTCGTTGGGTGTGATTTCATAGTCTGGCTGCCTGGAAATCAAGTCGCCGATCGGTAATTTCATTCAGGTTTCTTGCGGGAAGAAGGGATCGCCTTCAACACCACGATACGGAAAAACTGTCATTTCGTCGGATAAGAAGGTTGAATCACCTTTTCGACAGCCTTCTTAAGATCTAAAAACGCGACCGGTTTAGTCAAATAGACAGACGCCCCCGCGTCTAGGCCCTGCTTGATGTCTGAAGGCAGGCTTTTAGCGGAAACCACAATCACCGGTATTTGCGCAAGGCGCGGATCGCGACGCATGTATGCCAATACTTCCAATCCGGAGAGGTCCGGCATCATCAAATCCAGAACAACTGCGTCTGGTTTTTCATTTGTGAGCAGACTGATCGCCGCAGCACCCCCATAGCATTTAAGGACGCGATAACCGCTCAAACGCATCATTTCGGCAAACATCTCTGCGGTATCCGGCTCATCCTCAACAATAATGATCGTTTTTGCTTCTGGTATCATTGTAAGCCTTCCTTGGTCATGGAGTGCAATCCATCGATCGAGTTGTGGAAATGCCGACCATTGGTGCTGGAGCAGTCATTTGTTAATGAAAATAGCACAAGTTTGACAAGATGGCAATAGGCTAAGTGCACTAATTGGTTATCCACTTAACTCCAAAAGGCGCTGGTAATCTTCAGGGGTGTCCACATCTAAAACCAGATTAGGGTCGTGCCAGGGCAGCCATTCGACCCGATAGCGGCTGAACAGCGCCCGCCCGCCGCTGTCGCCGGTTAATTCGAGCAGTTGCGGGAAAGCGGCGCGATCGAACAGGACCGGGTTGGCGCGACGGCCATCTGCCTGAGGGGCCACCACCGGGGAAAGTGACCGCTGGTGAAGTTCTACAAGGCTGCGAAGAAGCCTTTCAGGAACCTGCGGTTGGTCGGATAGCATAAAAATAGCTGAGCCTGTGGCCTCAGGCAGGCTGCGTACGCCAGCCGCGACGGAGGTGCTCTGGCCTTCCTCCCAGCGCGGGTTGAAGACGATTTGAACCGGCAAGCCTTCAAGCGCGGCTTGAACCAATTCGGCGTACGCCCCGGTGACTACCACTACCTTCGAGAGGCCCGCAGCAACAGCAGTGCAAGCAATGTGCCGGATGAACGGCTCGCCATGCCAATCCAGAAGCTGCTTGGGCTGTCCGAAGCGTTGCGAGGCGCCCCCGGCAAGAATGATGGCCGCATCCCGCTCGGATACTGCGAAAACTTCGCTCGAGGCTTTGGGTTCTTTCAGAGAGGCGATCAATACCGAAGCGTAATCATTCTCTAATAGCTCAGCCAGGCGCAGCGCCTGGCCCTGTCTTTCGGCGCTATCCGCCTGGTTCAAAAGCGCAACGGCTCGGACGCCTTTCGGGCTATTCTTCAGCCCGCCTTTGGGGCTGGTGAACACTCGCCTCAGCGATTCCACGCTGATCTCGCTGCCTGGCACCTGCTCGCACAGGCTGGCAAATAATTCAGGGCGGTGCACCCATTCCTGCGCCAGCGGTCTTCCCAGGGCGGACAACCCAGCCACGACAACCACCGTATCGACCCAGGGCGGCAGCGCCGGTTCATGGTCGCCGGGCGCTTTCACCGGCCTCTGGCGCGAGCCATCGGCTTCGATTAACAAGGGCAGCCTGGCTTCAGGGTGCAGCGCCGGCGGGTCGTTCAGTCCCCCATCTGCCAGGTGCAGCAACCGCTCCATCCTGCTGAGATCCAGCCCGGCTGTCCGCCCGGCTTCGACCTCTGGGCCGGTCAACAATACGATGCCATCCGGCAGGCGCCCCTGGAGCGCGGTCACTTCCTCAGGCGTTTCGACACAAAAATGGTGATCCGCGAGCGAAAGCTGGCTGTGCGCCAGGTGTGTTGTGGCGCTCACCAGGACGGTTCTGGGATCTCCGGACCGCCCGGCTCCCAGCAGCTCGCCCGCCAGGCGAAACATAGCGGTCGTCTTTCCCCCGGCTCCAACCAGAGCCAGACGAGGATAATCTCCAAGCCGCAAAGCTTTCAGCAAGTTCATCTCAGTCCCAGAGCCGCGCCCGTACATCTGCCCGCGTGAGGATGGCTTCCAGCACGCCGCCGGCGACCGCCAGCGATTTATCCGAGACCTGGGTGCAATATCGCGGGTCATCGCGCGGATCCACGTCGCCAATCTTTGTGCCGGTCTTAACCTGCACGCCGTCATGCAAGAGCCCGCGCAATACGCCGGCAAAAGGCGCATGCACGGCCTGCCCCGCGACTTGAGCGACCACCTGTTGGGCCTCCAGGTGCGATCCGATAGCCGCTTGCGCTTTCATTACGCCATCCGCGGGAGCGCGTAAAACCCGCTCTGCACGTTTCTCCCCGACCAACTCGGGCAAACCGGTGTCCGCCTGGGCTGTGCCTTGCCAGATCACCCGACCGAGATAATGGCCGCGGTTCGTTTCGATCACGGCATGGCAATTCTCTCCGGCGACAAAGCCAGGCCCCAGGCCTATAACCAGATTGGCTGCCTGCATACCCGATTCAGGAGGCTGTTTGATCATTCGGGCGTCTACAACGATATCGATATCCGGAGCAGCAGGGATTCCTGCCATGGTCTGAATGATCTCTGCCGCCGGATCCACCAGAACCGGGATCACGCCAAACTCGAGCAGCGCCAGCGCCTGCTGCGGGCTGTCTACAAGGCGAGCAGCAACCTCTTCTACAGTTGCACGCCCCTCGTAGACAGCTTCGGCGAAAGCGACGAGCCTGCGTACGACCAGTGGTTGGGGCAGCTCGGCGATCAGCACCTGCAGGCCGGCCCGGTGCAGCCGCAGCGCCACACCGCTCGCCAGATCGCCCCCACCCCGAATCAACACCAGTGCGCCCATCTCGGCATCACCCCGTATTACGCAGCCCGGAGGCAATCCCGTTAATGGTCAGAACGATCACATCCCGCAGCAACTCAGCCTGCGGGCCGTCCAGGTCGGGTAAAGCCCGCAGCCGGCGAAGCGTTTCAACCTGGATGTAATTCAATGGATCGACATATGGGTTTCGCAGGTGCACAGAACGTTGGATCACCGGCTCGGCCTCCATCAGCTCATTATGCCCGGAAATTTCCAGAACTGCATCACAGGTGCGCTGGTACTCATCCAGGATCATTGCAAATATTGGATCGGCGAAATCACGCTGGGGCACCAGGCCGGCGTAAAGCGCCGCAATACCCATATCCGCCTTCAACAGGGACATCTCGGTATTGTCCAGCAATGCACTGAAGAAGGGCCAGGAGGCGTACATCTCTTGCAAGCGTCCCAGGGGTATGGGGCGGGCAAGACAAGCCCGCAAACCGGTCCCCAGCCCGTACCAGCCGGGCAAGTTGAAGCGGCTCTGCATCCAGGAGAAGACCCAGGGAATGGCGCGAATTTTCAGCACCGAAGCGCCTCCACCCCAGCGCGCTGCCGGCCGCGAGCCGATTTGCAAACGTTTAATCTCATCCAAAGGCGTCGCCAGTTGCCAGAAGTCCATAAAGCCATGGGTGCCATACACCAGGCTGCGGTAAGATTCCATTGCCGCGACGGCCATGATGTCCATTGACTCACGCCAGGAGTCTGGCAAACGCTCTCCCTTGCCCCTTGCCAGCGGAGCTGAGGCAAGCAGAACCGCGTTGACGATCTGCTCGAGGTGGCGATAGGCCAATTGAGGGTTCGCATAGCGTGAGCTGATAATCTCACCCTGCTCAGTCAGGCGAAAATGCCCGTTGACGGTGCCGGGAGGCTGGGCCCGTATGGCGCGATTAGCCGGACCGCCGCCGCGGGCGACCGTCCCACCCCGGCCATGGAACAGCGTGACCTTCACGCCGTGTTTTCGGCAGACGCGCACGATGTTTTCCTGAGCCTTGTAGAGCGCCCAGTTCGCAGCCAGGTAGCCGCCATCCTTATTGCTGTCGGAATAGCCGATCATAACAATTTGGTGATTCTGGCAGGTCTCAAGATGTTTGCGGTAGGACTCCAGGAGAAACAAGCTGGATAAAATATCCGCCGCATCGTCCAGGTCTTCCAGGGTCTCGAACAGCGGAACGATCTGCAGGCCATCGGCGCAGCCCGTCCAATATGCCAGCAGCAGCACGGTGAGCACATCCGCAGCATCGCGCGTCATCGAGATAATGAACGGTCCCAACAGTTCGGGTCCGTAGACATCCCGGGCGCGGGCGATCAACTGAAACAGCGCCCAGGTCTCGGCGGTTTCTGGGGTAATGCCTGGGTGAGGGGCGAGCTCAGGTTTACCTTCTTTAAGCAAACGCGCCAAAAGTTCTAAACGCGCCGGCGCTGCATCTTGCTCAAACGTTGTAGCGATCCCCAAGGCGCGCAGCACTTCCCCTAATGCGGCGTTTAAACGGGAGGAATCTTCGCGCACATCCAGGCGAGCGGACTGCAGGCCAAAGATATCGAGCTGGCGTCTCACAGTCCGCAACCGCTCGCGGGCGATGGGCCTGGGCAGCGCTCTTTGGATCATGTCCAGTGGGACAGTAAAATCCTCGATCCTGGCGCGGGCCCTATGGCGTTCCCTGGAGAGCAGGCGCGCCTTCATATCGTCTTTGGAGGCCTGCGCCAGGTCGTCGGCGAGCAAGGAAAGCGTCAGGCGGTAAGGTTCGTTAGAGTAGCGCTGTTCCAGATAGGCTACGTGTCCCGGCAAAGGCCGCCGGTTTTCAAACCAGGTCTCCATTTCCGGCGGCAAGGGGACCCGCCGGACGCTGACGCTCAATCGGCGCGCCAGGTCTTGCAGCGATTGGCGGTGTTTCTCAACCGCCATCCCGCGGTGTAAGCGCAGGGTCTCGGCAGTCACTTCAGCCGTGACGTTGGGATTGCCATCCCGATCCCCGCCAATCCAGGAGGCCAGGCGCAGCCAGTCCGGGTTGACGGTCAGGCCGGGATAATACTGTTCCAGGGCCGCCTCCAGCTTGGCATAAATTTCCGGCAGAACCTCCCAAAAGATCTCGTCAATAAAATAAAGGCCGGTACGGACCTCGTCCGTTACCGCCGGACGGGCAGTGCGGGAACGATCGGTCAGCCATAACGTCGTGATCTCGGCATGCAGCGCCGCCTGGCGAGCCTCAACTTCTTCGGGCAGGAGTTCCATGGTGCCCAAATCGTGCAGGGCGTCGGCGACCCTGCGCAGCTTGGAGAGGATTGTACGGCGTTTGGCTTCGGTGGGATGGGCAGTCAGGACCAGCTCAATCGAGAGGTCCTGGATAAGGGCCGCTATCTCCTGCCGGGTGGCTCCACCTGCGTGTAGAATGGCAATCGCTTCGCCAATCGAATCGTGGATAGGTTCGGGATATTTTCCCTGGCGAAGCTGGTTCAGGACCCCGACCCGGTAGTTCTCCTCGGCCAGGTTGACCAGGTCAAAGTACAGGCTGAAAGCAGCCGAGACAGCCCGAGAAGAGTCCGGAGACAGGCTCTCAACCTCTTGCGCCAGGTCCTGTGCGGCTCCTTCATCCCCGGACCGGCGCGCCTTGGCGAACAGGCGAATGCGTTCTTCCAATTCAAAAATGCCGGGAGCCTCCTGTTCGGAGATTACCTTCCCCAGAATGTCACCCAGTAAATGAATGGACTCAGAGAGATCCATTAAAAACCCGTTTAGATTTTCCCCAATCCCTTCAACACCCTTTCCGGGGTGAGCGGGAATTCATAAAACCACACGCCCGTGGCGTCGTGCAGCGCGGCGGTCACCGCCGGAGCCAGCGGTAAGAAAGGCATTTCAGCCATACCGCGCGCCCCCCATGGGCCGATGGGGTCGGGGTATTCGAGGATCAGGGAATGGATACGGTCCGGGACATCCAAAACCGTGGGAATCAGGTAAGTGGATAGATGCTGCGTTTGAACGTAGCCGCTCTTCTGAACGAAATTTTCCAGGATTGTATAACCAGCCGCCTGGACAACCGCTCCCTCGATCTGCCCTTGAACCTGCTGAGGGTTAATCGCCTTACCTACATCGTCCGCAGATACGACATCCAGGATGCGCACATGGCCAGTCTCCATATCTACCTCTACGGTAACTGCTTGCGCCACGTAGCCGTAGGAAAAATTCGGCTCGGACCTGCCCGTTTGGGGATCCAACGGCGTCGTGCGCGGCGGCCGGTATTGGTACCTGGCGACGGCCGGACGCTCTTCAGCCTGCCACTTTTCCAGGGCCAGCTCGCAAGCGCCTTTGATCGCATTGCCGGCCATGAACGTCATGCGCGAGGCGGAGGCGCTGCCAGAATTATCCGTCTTTGCCGTGTCGGACACGACCATTTCAATCTTATCCAATGAAACGTGGAGGGCCTCAGCCGCCATTTGAGCGAAGACGGTGTGCGCTCCCTGGCCCACATCCGCCCCAGCGTGGTAAACCACCGCCCGCTCGATTGCAGCGCCGCCATACAGCTCAACGGTGGACCAGCAATTCTCCGGCGCCCCGTAAGAAAACCCGACGTTCTTGAATGCGCAGGCAAAGCCCAGCCCGCGTCTTAAATGATCCCCCGAAGCAGACCCGCTGCCGTGATCGGAAAGTGAGGAGCCGCCATCGGCGCTGCCATTGGTGCCGCCGTTCGAGCCGTTTTCAAGGCGCTTCCAGCCATCCGCAGCGGTTTCGGTCCAGCCGGAGGCCTGGGCGCAGCGCTCGATAACCTGCGGCAGGCTTACCCCCTTTGGCAAGGGGGTGCCCACACTCATCAGGGAGCCCTCTCTCAACACGTTACGCACGCGAATTTCCACCGGGTCCATGCCGAGCGCTTCAGCCAGCCGGTTCAATTGGGTCTCGGCAGCGAAAGCTCCTTGCGGCCCCCCAAATCCGCGGAACGCGCCGCCGGGGATATTGTTGGTATAGACCGCGTAAGAATCCACTTTTACATTCGGGATCTCGTACGGGCCGGTGCACATCAAGGTCGCATTGCCCAGGACCTTGGTGGATGTATATGCATAAGCGCCGCCATCCGCAATAACCTTAACATCTGCTGCGATCACCTTCCCTTCCCGGGTAGCTCCCCAACGGGCGCGGATCACGTAAGGATGGCGCTTGTGGTGGCCGATGATCGATTCCTCTCGGCTCCAGATGATCTTTACTGGCCGGTTCAGGCCGCGCTGGTGCAGGCGCCAGGCAGCCAGGGCCAAAACGATCTGGACCGACATATCTTCTCGCCCGCCAAAAGCGCCTCCGATCGCCGGGTAAATGATGCGCACCTGGTCGAGCGGAAGCCCAAGCGCATGGGCGATCTGTTCCTGGTCCTCGTGCGTCCACTGGCCGGCGACCTGGACGGTGACCCGGCCCTCATGGTCGATATACCCCAGGCCAGCCTCCGGCTGCAGGTAAGCGTGTTCTTGCGCCGGGGTGTGATATTCCCCCTCGACGATGACGTCGGCCTGGTCAAAAGCCGCCTCGACGTCGCCTTTGCGAATCCGGTATTGGCAGAAAACATTCGAGCCGGTTTCCGGGTGCAAGAGCGGTTGGTCCGCCAACATCGCTTTTTCCGGGTTATCCACCAGCTGCAGGTCTTCATATTCCACTTCGATCAAGTCGCGCCCTTGCGCAGCGATCTCTTCCGTCTCGGCGACAACCACCGCCACCTGGTCGCCCACAAAACGGACCCGGTCCGCATAGGGTTTAGCGGACCCCGGGCCGCATAAGACCGGCTGGTCCGGAAGGATGAGCCCGTACTCGTTGAGCGGCACATCCTTTGCTGTGAAAACCGCGATCACGCCCGGCAATGCCTGCGCCCTGGACGTATCCAGGCGGCGGATGATCGCATGCGGGCGAAGCGCGAAGAGAATTTTCATGTATGCCTGGTTGGGCATATTGATATCGCCGGGGTATAAAGTCTGACCGGTGACCTTCCCAACTGCATCCATACGTTTCACTGGTTGTCCAATAGTTCCCATTCGTCCTCTCTATCGGGGTAATGTTCATTTATTCATCAAAATAGGGGGGCCAATCGGGAAATGCCCCCCCTTCCGGTCCAAATTGGAACAGTTCTTAAATTATACCCTGCCTGAGGCTTTGTAGCGACCGCGCTGGGCAGCTCCGGGAGGCTGGTTTACCAACCAGACCCCGCCTAAGATGAACGCGCCTCCCGCCAGCGAAGCGAACAGCAGCGCTTCCCCTAAAATCAACGCCGCAACCACAACCGCAACCAGCGGCTCAATATACAGGAACACTCCCAACTGGGAAGCAGGGATTTTTTGCAGAGCATCGTACCAAAATATATAGGCGAAACCGGAGCAGAATATCCCCAGAAAGGCGACCCCGAGCCAACCGCCATAGGTCAGGTGACCCACGTCGGCGAACCCTGCCCCACTGACAAAGAGAACCGATGTGAACAACCAGCCAGCGCTCATCACGTAAAACATCATGAGCGCGGCCGGGTGGTTCTGCAGTGCCTTGCGCGAGATCACCGAAAATACGGCCCAATTGACGGCGCTGATCAAAATCAAAATATCTCCAGGGGCGCCGAATGAGCCCGAAGCGATCGAGCCCAAATCCCCATTGCTGACCACCAATAAGACTCCCAGGGCTGCCAGGGCGATGCCAAAAACTCGCTGCCATCCCAATCTTTCTTTCAATATCGACCAACCCAGTAGCGCCATGAAAACGGGGGTCGTCGAAACGATCCAGGCGGTGGTCGAGGCCTGGGCCGTCACCAGCCCGGTAGATTGCAGCCACTGGTGAAGGGTGATGCCCAGGAATCCCAGAAGGCTGAACAGACCCAGGTCTTTCAGGCCCGGCAGCCTTAACTGCCTGCGCGCGACCACCGCCGCCCCCAAAATCAGCGAGCCCATCGCGAAACGCAGCCAAACCACAGTCACCGGGGCGATCTCTCGCAAGGCAATCTTGGTGGCAATAAAAGAAGCGCCCCAGATAAGGACGCATAAGAATGCTTTCAGGTAAGCGATCCGCCTCTCACGCATCCGCTGATTATATCTTTTGGCTGGCTTTATTTGCTATCCAGGTGTCTGTTAGATCGGATTATCAGGGCCATCTTGTGATACGATTTAAACGGAGAAGCCCGATGCACAGATCCCACTCTGGCATAGCCCACACAACCTGATACAAAATCCCTTGAGGACCCATGACTGACATTTCTGATTCCGAAATCCTTCCACTTTCACTGGAGCACAGCTTCTGGACCTGGTCGGCCCAGGCGAAAGTCTCTCCGATCCCGGTCAAGCGAGCCAAAGGGGTTTACTTCTGGGATGTCAACGACAAGCGCTACCTGGATTTCAATTCCATGGTCATGTGCGTCAACATTGGGCACGGCGATGAACGCGTGATCAACGCCATCATCGAGCAGGCCAAGGCTTTGCCGTTCGCCGGGCCTGCCATGGCGACCAGGCCGAGGGCCATCCTCGGGAAGCTGCTTTCGGAGATCACACCTGGAAACCTGGACCGCATACTTTTCACCCTGGGCGGCGCGGATGCCAATGAAAACGCCGTAAAACTGGCGCGCGCCTACACGGGCAAGCATAAGATCCTGGCTCGCTACCGTTCGTATCATGGGGCGACTGCCGGCGCGATGGCGCTGACCGGCGACCCCCGCCGCGTGGCCTGGGAGCCGAACCTCATGCCGGGAGTGGTCCATTTCCTGGACCCATATCGCTACCGCTCCACGTTTCACCGCAGCAATCCAAATCTGGCGGAGGCCGATTTCAGCCTGGACTACCTCAACCATCTTGAAGAGATTATCCAGTATGAAGGGCCTGAAACGATTGCAGCGCTGCTCATCGAAACGGTAACTGGCACCAACGGAGTGATCGTCCCGCCGGAAGGATATTTGCGAGGCGTGCGCAGCATGTGCGACCGCTACGGGATCTTGCTCGTCGCCGACGAAGTCATGAGCGGTTTTGGGCGCACGGGCAAATGGTTTGCCGTCGACCATTGGGACGTGGTTCCGGACCTCATGACCATGGCGAAAGGCCTGACTTCCGCATATGCTCCATTGGGGGCAGTCGCCATGCGCCCCGAGATCGCCGAGTTTTTCAACCAGCGGGTCTACCAGGGCGGGTTGACCTACAACGCCCATCCCATCTGCCTGGCGGCGGCGATCGCTAATATCCAGGTGATACAGGAAGATCACCTGGTGGAGCACGCCAACACGCTCGGACCGGTGTTGCGGCGTTTGCTGACCGAGCTGGGCGAAGAGCACCCCTCCGTAGGCGATGTGCGCTCGATCGGCTTGTTCGGCGTCATCGAGCTGGTGCGCGACCGGCGAACCAAGGAACCGCTGGCGCCATACAACGGCAGCAGTCCGGAGATGAACGCGCTGCGCCAATACCTGCTCGAGCACGGGCTTTACGTTTACACGCACTGGCACACCGTGCTGATTATTCCCCCTCTAATCATCACCGAGGAACAGCTTGGCGATGGGTTTGATATCCTCGACAAAGCCCTGGAAATCGCCGACGCGGCGGTTAAGAATTAAGCCTTCGATGTTTTTATAGCGGCGCAGGTTCGGGAGCCGGTTTATTCAAGCTGCGCAGGCGCTCGAGCTGTAATATCCTGCGCAGCACCGCCACGCTGACGGCATATGTGGAATCCATCCCAAAGTAAGAAAGGCTGCCGGCGCCGAGATTCTTGCCTTTGCTAAGCGGCGTGTCGGAAGCGTAATGGGCGATCCCCAGATCGAAGAGCAAACCATAGAGATTCACGATCTCGTTCACCGGGTGGCGCTTGGGGCGGTACATTTCATACACAGCCGAAAGATAGGGCCCAGCCTCCATTTCAATATCCGTGTAGCCCTCCCGGTAAAACACATCCATATAATGAGCGGTCTGTAAAAATGTGCCCTGGACGGTAACGGCCTTTTGATTATCCAAAACCGTGCCATATTTAAGGTAACGCGAGACATTCGCGGCGCTGAACGTGTTCGGAAACAAAAAAGTGTTCTGTGATTGTTCGTCGTGGACGACGTTCGGGACCATCACATCTCCAACCACCCCGTTCAGGCTGGCGGCTTTCCCCATCACATACACACCCAGCACTTCACCCACATGCTCAGCTACTTCGGTGAGGATATTGTAAGCTGCCAGGCCGAGCGGATAATCGACATTCAGGATCAGCGCATCGCTATGGGCCAGGAAGCTGGCCGCCGTTGCCAGATCGCCGCCGGTGATACGCGGGTCCATCAAGGCAGGGTCCAGGCGACCGAGGTCGATCACCTGCGCTTCGACGTCGAAATAATGCTCGCTCGGAATGGTCAAGATGCCATATTGGGCCTCATGATCCTCCTGGGCCTCGGTCAATGCCTCGCCTTGCGGAGTCCGCTGGAATTTCTTGTAAACGTAATAAAGAAAATTCTCCTTGATGGAAGGCACTTGCTGCGATAGGATATCTTTCCATTCATTCAACAGGCCCTGATTGCCAGGTTCTTTCAAATAATTAACCAGGGATTCCTCGTGCTGAAGCGCAAAACCCGAGAGCAGGTTCACCAGGCTGTGGACATTGCTGGAAACGAAATAAACCGGCCTGTTGGCCAAATCCGGCGCAGCTCGCTCGATGTTTCCCCACCAGGAATGGGTAGCCCGGCGATACTCACTATACGAGCCGCTTAAAAGCTGGACGCGCAGGCTGCGTTCCTGTTCGGCGATACGCCCCAGGTAATAACCGGTATCTTTATCCCAGATGGCGCACAACCGATCGACATCCTCATGAGGGATCCCCAGGATGTCCGCCAGCCCTGTGCTGCCAGAAATCGTGTCGCAGATATCATCCAACGACAACAACTCCGGGAGCCGCTGCAACCTTTGGTGCAGCTTGTTCCATTCAATCTGGTAAGCGGTCAGCAGCGGAATGATATCGTCGATATCTGAGCGGCTGGCGATCAAACAAGCCAGGGTTTCATCCCGGTCATAAAAACAATGCCGCCGGCGTGCCAAAGCTGCGACCGGCTCCCAGGAGAATATGTCTCCAAAGCCGGCCCTCGAAAAAACGTCCGCGCTCTGGCCCAGGACCACCAGTTGGACATCCACCAGGCAGGAGGGCATACGCAACAGACTGTAGATAAAAGCGGACATATCCGGAATCGGGTCGCCTGACCCAGGATGGAGCAAGGAATTCATCCCGGTATGAACCCCTTCCAGCGTCCGGATTTGCACTTCCGCGGTGGAGCGCAGCAGGGAATAATACGTACGCTGGTAGAGCTCGACTTCTTCCGATTCGGTGCTGGGTATAGTTCTTTCCATGGGATTGTGTAAATTAACGCCGGCGCCGCGAACGGCCCCAATCCGGCGGAGCGTCGGTTGGGCCTAAGCGCGGTGGGCCGATCACGCGGTACAACAGGTTGAATAAAACCGTCATCAGTCCAAAACCAAAGAGCGCCAGGATCACTGCGGTCACCAGGTTAGCATACAGGTACGGGACCTTCCCGATCAGGGGCAGTGTGACGCTTTGGGCAAACTCCCTGGGAACGACCAACCACCTCTGGCGCAAATTTTCCTGAACCAGGAGCACCGCGCCGGCATAGGCCATGACCGGGATCAAAATCATCATCAAGCAGCCTATCCCGCGCCACAAGGGGTGGACTGCCCAGCGATCCCGCTTTACAGGCGCCTTTTCATATTGTCGATATTTGGTCACGAGAACCTCCGTCAGACGCGCGCTCGATAGCCTGGACGATCTTAAAATACCCGGTGCAGCGGCACAAGTTGCCTGTGATCGCCTGCTGGATCTCCTCTTTCACGGGGTGTGGGCGTTCCTCGAGCAATTTAGCCGCCGACATCAAGAATCCCGGAGTGCAGTAGCCGCACTGCACTGCCCCTTCATCGATAAACGCCTGCTGCACCGGGTGCAGGTGGTCGCCGGTCGCCAGGCCCTCAATCGTGACAATTTCAGCGCCGTGGGCGCGGCCGGCCGGCACCAGGCAGCTCATCACCGCTTTCCCATCCAGGAACACCGTGCAGGCGCCGCACTCCCCCTCAGCGCAGCCTTCTTTCGTGCCGATCAGGCCGGCCTCCTCGCGCAGTAGCCGCAGCAATGTCTTGTGATGTCCGCTGGTGAAGGTAAATTCCTTGCCGTTGATGCGAGTGACGATTGGGACGCCAGTGCAGTGGACCGTGCTCTCGACCAGCCGGGGAGCGCTGCCGTTGTCCGCCGGGCTGGCGAGCAGCACCGGGTTAGCCGGGAAGTCCTGAATCTCTTCATTATGCTGGATCATTCTCAGCGCCCGCTGCACACAAATCCGCACCATTTCACGCCGGTATTCGCCGGAACCACGCACATCGTCGATCGGCTGTGCAGCCTCCATCGCGAGCTCGGCCGCGTGGGCGATGGCTGCGTCGCTCAGCTCACGACCTTCCAGGTAAGTCTCTGCTTTAAAGGCGTGGATGATCGTCGGCGCGACGGAACCCAGTGTTATCGCCGCATTCCCTAATCGGACCCCATCCAACTTAACCACCACAGCCACGTCCACGACCGAAATTGCCTGAGCCCGGCGCAGCCCGAGCTTGACGAAGGTGCCGCGCTGGCCGGGTTGTAAGGCCGGGAAAGCGATATCCACCATCATTTCATCCGGCTGCATCACCGTCCGGCGGACGCCGGTATAGAACTCCCTCAGGGGCACCACCCGCTCGCCGCGCACAGACGCCAGGGTTACGGCGGCCTCCAGCGCTACCAGGGGCGTGATGGTGTCATTCGCCGGGGAGGCGGTAATCAGATTGCCGGCGATTGTACCGCGATTGCGGATCTGCGGCGCGCCGACCTCCCAGGCCGCCCGCGCCAGGGGGAAACCGCGCTCCACGACCAGCTTCGAAGCGACGCAGTCGTTATGGGTCACCAGCGGCCCAAGATGGATGACCTCATCCTCATCCATGACGATCTGGTCCAGGTTAGGGATGCGGGTCACGTCGATGAGTGTGTCGATGCCTTTGCGCACCCCTCGTTCAAGCTCAAGGATTAGATCGGTAGCGCCGGCGACGATGCGGGCGCGCTGGCCGCGCGCCGCCAGAATCTCCAAAACCTCGCCGACGCTTCTTACACTATAGTAATCCTGCCACATATTTCTCTCCAAGATCCATTTGTTTTTGGCTTCTTTCTGCCGTCATCGCCCGGCCGTCGCCGCCCTGGCGCAGCATGACGATCTCCGCCAGGATGCTTAACGCGATCTCTTCAGGCGTCTCGGCTTGAATCTCCAACCCGATCGGGGAATGCACCTGGGCCAGCTTCTGCTCCGGGACCCCGGCTTCCAAAAGCTGTTGGCGCGCTGTGGCCCAGCGCCGCCTGGAGCCGATCACGCCGACATATGCAGCCGGGGAAGCCAACAGGTCCGGCATCCCGGCCACATCCACGGTGACGCCGCGCGTGGTCAGGACCAGGTACGTCCAGGGGTTGATGTTGAGCTGATCTGCCAGGTCCGCCAACGGGACCGGGTAAAAGGCGTCCGCCTCGGGGACAGCCTGCGGCGAACAAAACTCGGGCCGGTCATCGCTTGCCACGACCCGAAAACCGAGCCAGTGGGCCAGGTGGGCGACAGCCTTGCCGACGTGACCGAGCCCAATTACGACCACAGTCGGCCTGGGTAAGATCGGCTCCACGAAAATCTCCACTTGCCCACCGCAGACGCCGGGGTCGCCCCGGGCTGGGTCCGACATGTTGTATTGTAATAGGCGCGGCGCCGCTTCGGCAATGGCCCGCAGCGCTTCGGCGATCACCCGGCTCTCCATTTCGCCGCCCCCAACCGTACCGGTAAAACTTCCGTCCGCGAAAACGAGCATCTTGCTCGTAACATGGCGCGGCGTAGACCCCTGGCTGCGGATGATGGTGCATAAAGCGCCGGGCTCATTGCTCTTCTCTAAATCCGCCAGGGCTTGAAGTACAGACATTCAGACCTCCAGCAAGCCAAGCACTACCGGCAGGAGCTGTTTCTTGCGCGAAACGACGCCTTCCGCCAGGCGCGTCCCATCCGTCTGGCGCGGGTAAGGCAGGTCGCCGAGCACGGGCGGCTCGTTCGACAGCAGCAAGCGGCTGGAGCCGCGAACCACATCGGTGACCATGAGCATGGCAAAATCCAGGCCGTTGCGCTCGCGCAGATCGTTCAAGGCTGCGTACAGCGCTTGCAGGTGTTCGCTGAGCTGCAGCAGATCGGTGACTTCGGCCTGAGCGATGCAGAAATGGAAGCCGCCGGCTTCGTACATTTTCAAATCTGTGCTGACAATCTCAGCCGGGTCACGAGTTGACAGCCCGGCGCCCGAGCGCAGCACCTGTTCGCCGAAGGATTGGATCGTCTCGCCGGCTAACAGGCTGTTGCGGCCAAACGCCCAGCGCGCCAGGCGCTCTGAGGCGCGCTTATCGCGAGCGGTCGTGGTTGGCGAGGTCAGGATTAAAGTGTCCGCGAGTAAACCCGAGAGAAGCACGCCAGCCAGGTTGGGGGGCGCGCTCAGGCCGCAGTCCTCGATGCGCTCCGAGACCAATGTGCTGGTACTCCCCACGACATCTACCGAAAAACGGATTGGGATGTGTGTGGAGGGGTTGCCCAGGCGGTGGTGATCCAGGATTTCCAGCAGCTCGGCTTCGTCCAATGCGCCCAACGCCTGGCGGGGCTCATTGTGATCGACCAGGATGAGCCGCAGGCGCGGCGGATTGAGCACATCCCTCTGGCGGCAGACGCCGACATACACCCCGCCTTCATCCACCACCCAGAAATCGTCCCCCTCCGCCCGTAAAACGCGGTTGAGGGCGTCCCGGATGCGGCTGCCCGCCGAGAAAGCCGGCACGTTTGTATTGGATGCTTCCCCACATGGCAGCTCCAGGATATCCGCCAGGCGCATTTTCTGGCGCTCCGGATGCGGACCGACCAGCTTGCTGATGAAAGCAAACAGGCTTGGGCCGGTGATCAGGCCATAGGGCGTGCCGTTATCGTTGATGACCGGGGCCACCCCCCAGGTTCGGTTGGCAATCGCCCAGCCCTCGCGCAGCGGGGTATCGGGTGTGGTCGTATCCAGGCGGCGGGTCACCGAATCAAAGCGCGGCGAGGCGTCGTTCAACAGCATAGGCGCATCCAACTGCAGGCGTTTTAACACCCAGACGGTCTGCGGGTTCAGCGCGCCGGCCCGGGCAGCAACGGCTTCAGTGCCGTCCCGCTCCCGCAGCAGCCAGGCATATCCCATGGCCGCGGCGATGGAATCTGTATCCGGGTTGACGTGACCGATGACGTAAATCGCGCTCATGGGCTATGCTTTCTCCAGCCCGGACCAACCGGGCCCGGCCTCATGTCGCCTGGAGGGCGCGCCATACTTTCTCTGGTGTGACCGGGTTGGCGTCCACCTGTGCGCCGCAAGCATCCAGGATGGCGTTGCCAACCGCCGGGGCGACCCCATCCATAGGGATCTCCGCAACCGCTTTTACGCCGAACGGGTGGGATGGCTCGAAAGTTTCCACGAAAATCGTGTCCAGCTCAGGCATCTCGTGCGCCTGAAAGATGTGATAGTCTTTGAAATCCTGCTCCAAGGCCCGGCCGTTTTCATCATACCGCATTTCCTCGCAAATGCCATAGCCCAGGGCCTGAACCATGCCGCCTTCAATCTGGCCTGAAGCGGTGATCGGATTGACGATGACGCCTGAATCGACAGCCATCACCAGGCGGTCGACCACCACCTGGCCCGTTTCAATATCCACGGTGACTTCGGCAAATTGGGCGGCGAAAGGCGGCGGGGAGACCGGCGACATGTAAGAGGCCACTGCCATGATCTGCTCCTGGTCCTCATGGTGCAGGGCGTTATGGGCCACTTCCGCCAGGGTCACAAAGCTCCCATCCGGGGCGATCGCCTTGCGCCCGGCCAGGCGGATCTCCTCAGGCAGGACAGAAGGCGACGGGAGCGGGCCAGCGTTTTCCGCCGGTTGGAGGCGGGCGTTGAGCATCCGGGCGGCCCGGATGCGAATGCGCTCGGCCACTTTTTCGGCGGCCTTTGCCACCGCTGCACCGGAGATATACGTTGTGCTGGAGGCGTACGCGCCCTTGTCGAAGGGCGTAAAATCCGTGTCGGAGGAATAGACGATCACGTCCTCCAGCGGGGCGCCCAGAACTTCAGCCGCCATCTGGGCCAGCACCGTATCCGAGCCGGTCCCCAGGTCGGTGGCGCCCACCAGCAAATTGAAGGAGCCATCGTCGTTCATCTTGATGCTGGCCCCGCCCATATCCAGGTAGGGGATGGCAGTGCCCTGCATCACCAGCGCCACGCCAATGCCTTTGCGCAGGTAAGGGAGCGGGTTTCCCTGGCTATCTCGCACGATTTGCCAGGCCGGGTTGGCGTACTTTTGATCCCAACCGATGACCGCTTTGCCCTGGCTTACGCACTCCTCCAGCCCGTTCGTCTCGATGATCTCCGGGCGCGGCTCTCTGCCTTCGCTCCAGGCCGTGCTGAAGGGGTGCAGCTCGCCGGAGCGCACGGCGTTCTTCAAGCGGAACTCCAGCGGGTCGAAACCCATCTGGCGGGCGATCCGCTCCATATGGCGTTCCACAGGCCAGAATCCCTGCGGCACACCGTAACCGCGGTACGCTCCGGACGGGGGATGGTTGGTGTAAACCACGTCTGCGTAAAAACGGATATTGGGAGATTGGCGGTAAGGCCCGTCCCCTACATACAGGGCCATGGCTTTATGGCCGGTATTGCCCGTGACGGTCAGGGCATGGCAGCCGTAAGCCCCCGTGTCGCTCAAAGCGTACATTTCATTGGCTGTGATCGTGCCGTCCCGCATCACACCGGTCTTGAGACGGACCCGCATCGGGTGGCGCGAGCGCGCCGCGATGAACTCCTCCAGGCGGGTACATTCGTAGATCACCGGTCGCCCGGTCGCAATGGTAAGGTGAGCGGCCACGTCCTCGATCAAGACTTCTTGCTTGCCGCCAAACCCGCCGCCGATGCGCGGCTTGACCACCCGGATGCGCTTGACTGGCAGGCCCAGGACAGGTGCCAGGATGCGGCGGGCATGGAATGGCACCTGGGTGCTGGTGCGGATGACCAGGCGGTCGTCTTCGTCCCAATAGGTGATTACCACGTGCGGCTCGATGTGCGCCTGCTGCACTTTCGGGACCTCGTATTCGTGCTCGAAAATCCGGTCGGCCTGAGCGAAGCCCTGTTCCACATCGCCGATATCGATGCGGATTTGAGCCGCCAGGTTCTGGCCTGGGTCGGAATCGGCGAAATTGACATATTCCGGCTCGTCGTGAATTCGAGGCGCTTCGGGCTGCATGGCGCCGGCCGGGTCCAACACTGCTGGCAGGGGCTCGTATTCCACCTCGATCAGCTCCAGCGCCTGGGAAGCGATTGCTTCCGTCTCGGCGGCCACAAAAGCCACCCGGTCGCCGACGAAGCGCACCTTGCGGTCCAGGGAAAAAGTATCCAGGGGCCCGGGGATCGGGTCAGACTGCCCGGCGGTGGAATAAACCACGCGCGGGATATCTTCATAGGTCAGCACAGCCGCCACGCCCGGCAACTGCCGCGCCCGGCTGGCGTCGATGCGTTTGATGCGGGCGTGCGCCAATGGGCTGTGCAGGACTTTCGCCACCAGCATCCCGCGCTTTTCGAAGTCGGCGGCGAAGGCCGGCTTGCCCTGGACCAGCTTGACGGCGTCCACCTTAGGCTCCGGCTTGCCAACCGTCGCCCAGGGTTCGATCTCCGGAGTCGTCCGGATGCGCGGCATAACCTGCCGGCTGGTCAGCACCTGCCCCGAAACGGGGGCCTCGCCCAGGCCGGGCTGAGGACCTCCCCCTTGTGAAGGCAGCCATTCCGCCGGGGCCGGGATGGGCCCTTCGGCGGGCGGCTCGCCAGCAGGCGGGCTTCCATCGATCGGGGCCACCGCCTCGCCGCGCAGGACGGCTGCGGCTCGCAGCACCGCCTGCACCGGCTTGATATAGCCCGTGCAGCGGCACAAAACGCCCGAGAGCGCTTCGCGCACCTCGGCTTCGGCGGGGGAGGGGTTGCGCTCCAGAAGCTCTTTAGCCGCCAGGATCATCGCCGGCGTGCAGTAGCCGCACTGGATGGCGCCGCTTTCCACAAAGGCCTGCTGCAGCGGGTGCAGCCCCTCGGTCACCTTCCAACCCTGGTCGGGGTGCTGGCCGATCGATTCAATGGTCTGGATCGAATGGCCTTCGGCCTGGGCTGCCAGGTAGACACAGGAATTCAACGGCTTGCCGTCCACCAGCACAGTGCAGGCCCCGCACTCCCCCGTTTCACAGCCGTGCTTGACGCCGTAATATCCCAAAGCCCGCAGCACAGTCAACAAGGAATCGCCCGGGGCTGCCTGGACTTCGTGGGTGGTTTCATTCACAACGAGAGTAACTTTCATTAATAACATTCTCCAAGAGATCCGGCGGAACTGGAAATCCGCCATCCGTAGACTTCAAAGCACCTTCTTGATTTCCAGCCAGCCCGCCCCGTCGTGGCCTGCGTTGGCGGCCTGGATCGCTTCCGCCGAGCCCAGCACGACCACCCGCCCGTGCGCTTTCACCTGTTCGAGCGCCTCGCCGAAAGTGTGGAAATCCTGGAGTTGGGTCGATAGCGCCTGGTCGCGCAGCCGCTGGCGGCTCTCATCGCTCTCGCCGGACAAATAGCGCAGCATGGAGGTATAGCCTTTTGCATCCGGAAGCTGGTAGGCGTCCATATCGCCGATAGCGCCGATGATGCTTTTCACCAGCTCATCCCGGCTCAGGTCCAGCTTATGCAAGAAATTCCCGGCCAGGTCGAAATTCTCCAGCGTGGCGAGCAGGTTGGGGTCCCGGTAAGACAACAGGGTGAGCACACCGGAATGGTGGTCGAAGGCCACGTAGGCCCCATAAGCCCCGCCCTGGACGCGCACACGCTCCCACAGCCAGGTGGAACGCAGGTAATTCGAGATGACGAAAACGGAGCCATCCAGGTCGTATCCCAGGGCGTACAGATCGCCGCCTTTGCCGACGTAATTCACCTGGGCCGGGATGGTCAGCCCTTCGAAACCGCCTGGGCCCTCCGGTCTCCAGGGCTGTACGTCCGGCGGAAAAGCCGGCAGGTCGCGCAGAAATTCCAACAGAGCGGGTTCGAACTGCTCCCAACCGGCGAGGTCCAGGGTGACGTTTGCCAGCATGCTGGCCCGGTTTAAAAGCTTGGCGCGGATGGCCTCCAGCCTGGCGAGCACCGCCGGCCAATCTTTGTCGAGAGCCTCCACAAGCTGGCGCAGGAAGAACAGGTAGCTGACGCCGCTCATCTGCTCTGCGGCCCAACCGGCCTCGTCGAATGCGGCCCGCAGGCGGGAATTGACCAGCCTGTGTCCGGCCGGCACCAACGCAGCTTCCAGATCGGCTTTCTCCTCCAGCACCATCTGGCGGAAGCGCTCCGGGTTATCGAAATTCACGGTCAAAAGCACATCGCGCAAGATGCCCAGCAGCGCATCCGCCTGGGTCAGGGTGGCCTTGGCGCGCAACTGCAGCCAGGCAGCCGCTTTTGCTTCGCCGCGCACCGCCGAAGTGTATGGGAAGGAATACATCCCGCCGGTGGAGCGGCCGATGCGCTGGGACAGCTTGACGAAATCCTCAGTCTGCGTGCCCAGCCCCAGCAGGGCCCTTCCAAACAACGGTATGAACGGCAGGTCCGCCTGCGGCAGGCTGTGCAGATCGAACCCCAGGTCCAGGTAGACGATCCCATTGGTAAACAGGTCGTGGTACAGGATTTTGACCTTCTCGCGCTGCAGGACTGCCAGCGGGATGCGCTTATTTTCCTTGTCCAGGTCCTCTAAGGCCAGGCTGGGGATGGACGCCAGGGCTTCGGGTGGGTCCGGGGTCGCCTGGCGCAGCTTCAACAGCCGGGTTTGCTCGACAATGGTCTGCAAGTCGGTCTCGTCCATACCGGCCCGCGCCTGCGCCAGGCGCTCCTTCTCGGCGGCGTCTTCGCGTTGGCCCATCTGCGGGTCGGGCTCCAGGATAACGGTCGTGCGGTGCGAGTTGCCAAGCAGCGTTTTGGAGATCAGCCCTTCGAAGTAGGCTTCTCCGGCTGCCAGGCGGCTTTTAATCTCCGCCAGGGGCGCCTCGAAGGCCAGCGGGGCGATGGGGTCGCCGCCGTGGAGCCAGGTGGCCAGGGCGCGCAGCATCAGCAGCAGGCCGCGTGGAAAGTAGCCGGTGTTGTTCTCGCGCAGGCGAAATTCGGTCGTGTTCAGCGCCGCGGCCAGCATGCCGGGGTCTATCCCCTGCTCGACCAGCGCTTGCAGCGTATCCAGGATCAAGGTTTCCACTTTAGGGCTGTCTTCCAGCGCAATCCCCTTCAAACCGGTAGAGAAAAACGACTCGCGCAGGTCGCCCTGCAGCCCGCTGCCGGCCAGGTCTTCGCCAAGCCCTGAGTCGATCAGCGCCTTGCGCAAGGGCGAGGCCGGCGTCCCGATCAAAATGTGGGCCAGGATGCGCAGCCCCAGGTTGACCACCGGGTCGTCGTTCTCCACCAGTAGCCAGTTGACGGTGCACATGTTTTTCTTGCCCTGGTCTTCCTGGCCGGCCGCGTAGGGGAACTTGAGCTGCCTCGGCTGGCTGAATCGCGGCTGCAAGCTGACCTGCGAGTCGACCTTAATCGGCTCGAAGGCGCTCAGCGATGCATCTAACAGGCGCAGGCGCTGCTCCGGATCATCGTCCCCATAGAAAAAGATTAAAGCGTTCGAAGGGTGGTAGTAGGTTTCGTGAAAGCGCTTGAACCGGCTGTAGGTCAGGTCCGGGATGTGGCGCGGATTGCCGCCCGAATCCACCCCGTAGGCGTTATCCGGGAAAAGCGAATGCTGGATGTGCCGGACGAGCACGCTGTCTGGCGAGGAATAGGCGCCTTTCATCTCGTTGAAAACGACGCCCTTGTAGGCCAGGGGGGCGTCCGGGCTGTCCAGCTCGTAGTGCCAGCCTTCCTGCTGCAGGACCTGCTCCGGGATCAGCGGGTAAAACACGGCGTCCAGGTAGACGTCGATCAGGTTGTAAAAATCCTGCAGGTTCTGGCTGGCGACCGGGTAGCACGTCTTATCCGGGAAGGTAAAAGCGTTCAGGAAGGTCTTCAACGAGCCTTTGACCAGCTCGACAAACGGCTCTTTGAGCGGGTATTTGCGCGAGCCGCACAGCACGGAATGCTCCATGATGTGGGCCACGCCGGTCGAGTCGCCGGGCGGCGTGCGGAAGTTGATCCCGAAAACCTTATTTTCATCCTGGTTGGATAACGAAAGCAGCTCTGCGCCCGTCCGGATATGGCGGTAATAAAAGGCGCGGGTATTGAGCTCGGGGATATCCTGTTCGCTGATTAATTCAAAACCATGGTTTGATTCCGTTAATCTTTATTCCCTCACATTATCTTGAACGGATGTCTTCAAGCGATTTCCTGCAAACAACGGCGCGCCAGGACCCCGGCTACCTCCTGGCGGTAAGCCGCCGACGCCCACTGGTCCTCTGCCTGGCTGAAGGCGCTGCGGGCGGCGGTTTCGATGCCCTCCGATTCGGTCCCGTCGAAAGCCATCAGCGGCGCCTTACCAAAGCCGCCCAGGGCCAGGCGGGCGCGCCCGGAAGGCCAGATCGCCAGGGCCGCGCACACGATCGGCTGGTCGGCCGGGGTGCGCGCCACGTACTCGTAAGCCAGGCGGGCATTGAGCGGGATCGCCGCCTGGGTGATCAAGCGGCCGCGCAGGCGCTCCTGGCGGAAAGGCAGCAGGTCGCCCAGGCCGCTCTGCTCCTCGCCCGGCAGGATCAGCAGGCTGGCGTCCAGGGCCAGCATCGCCGTGGCAAATGGGGAGCGACCGCCGGCTGCCACCAGGGACCCGGCGACCGTGGCAACCTGGCGCAGGTTGTGGGTGGCCTCGTGGCGGATGGCTTTCTTCAGACCGTCCTGCAACCCGTCGAAATCCAACAGCGCCTGCAGCCGCGCCATCGCGCCCAGCTCGAGCACATTGCCGCGGCTCCGGATCGTGTCCAGGCCCAGCGCCTGCAGGTCGACGGCTGCCACAGGCTCACCCGAGGGGCCGTTCAAGGCCGACCCGCCCGCCAGCGGCAGGCTGTGCAATCCAGGCCGCCCGAGCAGCGCCAGGGCTTCTTCCAGGGTCTGTGGGCGTGTATATTCGCTGATCATGGCTGGCCGGCCTGCATGGGCAGCTCTTCGTCGGCGTACACCCGCCAGCCTAAAGCCTCCAGGTTGGAGCCGTCGATCGTATCCGGAGGCACGTCCACCAGCAGCGCATCCGCTTCCGCCAGCAGCTCCCCATTTTGACTGTAAATGGCGGAATGAGAGGCCGCCTTGCGCCCTTCGCTTTTCCCGGCCTGCCCGACCAGGCGCAAGGGCTGTCCGACCGGGACGTTCCTGCGGTAGCGGATCTCCAGGCGGGCGGTGAACATGAAGCGCGGCGGCTCGCTGCCCATGTGGGCCCGGCCGGCGGCCTCGTCCAGCATGGCAGCCACGATGCCGCCGTGCACGACGCCCGGGTAGCCTTGAAAATGTTCCGGGGCGCAGTAATCGGCGCTTACTTCGCCTGGCCCGCTGTTATAGAAGACCAGGCGCAGTCCAAAATGGTTCTCGATGCCGCATACGAAGCAGTGGCGCGAGTTCGGTTGGCGAGAATTCACAAGCAGACCTCCTATCTTTTCCACCCAAACCCTTTCATGGGCGTTGTATTCTTGGGTCGGCGCCGGTTTTGTAACCGGGCCGCTTCAATTATACTATTTGGATGGGGTGCACAGCGCGGCGAGGCAGGCGGATTTCGCCCTCACCCCTGCCCCTCTCCCGCAAGCGGGCGAGGGGATTCCAAACGTCCCCCTTGGCAAGGGGGATTTAGGGGGATTCCGCCGGTCCCCCTTCTCAAGGGGGATTTAGGGGGATTCCGCCGGTCCCCCTTTTCAAGGGGGATTTAGGGGGATTCTCTTGCTTTTACGGTATAATGGCCGCAATTAATCCAGTTCAAAGGAGGTGGAACGCCGACATTCGAACGGGAAAGAGAGCGCATGGTCCTGACCGGCAGAAACGCCAGCCGGGCAGGATGACGAGGATGAGGGTTCCCCGCCTCGCGGCGGGGTTAACCGGGCCGGCGAAACGCCTGCGCCCGGGAAAATCGAAGGATCAGCGGAAGCCCTCCGGGCCAGCCACGGCCCGCCGTCTTTCCCTCCAGACCAGGGAGCTGAACGAAAGCCTCCCACCGCTCCAGCCACAACGCTGCCCGGGCAACCGGACAGACAATCCAGCAGGAGCGTGGCATTTACAACAGGTTGCTTCCCGGCTACGACGCCAATCCATGGCGGCGGGCTGGGTGGCTGCCATCTACATCCGGAGGGATTTCTCATGTGTGGAATCGTTGGTTACATCGGGCCGCGCGACGCGACCCCGATTATCTTGAACGGCCTTAAGCGCCTGGAATACCGCGGCTACGACTCGGCCGGCCTGGCGGTGCTGCAAAACAGCCACATCGAAGTGCGCCGCGACGCCGGTAAGCTTTCGCGGCTGGCCTCCCTGGTGGAAGAATCGCCCATCCACGGGCAGGCCGGCATCGGCCACACCCGTTGGGCCACCCACGGCGAGCCCAGCGCCCGCAACGCCCACCCGCACCTGGGCATGACCGGCGACGTGGTGGTGGTGCACAACGGCATCGTCGAAAATTTCATCGAGCTGCGCGAAGAGCTGCTGGCCGAAGGCGTGGTCTTCAAGTCAGATACCGACACCGAGGTGATCGTCCACCTGGTGGAGCGGCACTGGTCGGCCGAAGGCGGGCTGGTGGAAGCAACTCGCAAAGCCTTGAAACACCTCAAAGGGGCGCACGGCATCGTCGTGCTGTCGTCGCGCGAGCCGGATAAGATCGTGGCGGCCCGCATCGGCAACGCCGGCGGGGTGGTGGTCGGCATCGGGCAGGGCGAGATGTTCATCGCCTCGGATATGCCCGCCATCCTGGAGCACACCCGCCAGGTGGTTTTCCTCGAATCGCAGCAAATGGCGGTGGTTTCCCGCCAGGGCCTGAACGTGCTGACCCTGGACGGCAAGCCCGTGGCGTACCAGGTCCACAGCGTGTCCTGGGACCCGGTGGCGGCCGAGAAAGGCGAATACCGCCACTTCATGCACAAAGAGATCCACGAGCAGGTGCGCTCGCTGACCGATACCATCGCCGGGCGGGTGGATTTCGACAACGGGCAGAACATCCGCCTGGCGCAGCTCAACCTGACCCCCGAGCTGGCCCGGCGCCTGAAGAAGATCGTCATCACCGCCTGCGGCACCGCAGCGCACGCCGGCATGGTGGGCAAGGTGCTCATCGAACACATCGCCCGCATCCCGGTCGAGGTCGACATCGCCTCCGAGTTCCGCTACCGCGACCCGATCCTGGACGCGGATACGGCCGTGCTGGCGATCAGCCAGTCCGGCGAGACGGCCGACACCCTGGCGGCGATGGAAGAAGCGCGCAGCAAAGGCGCACCGCTGTGGTCCATCGTCAACGTGATCGGCTCGCAGGCCATGCGCATGGCGGATGGCTACATCTCCATGCAGAGCGGCCCGGAGATCGGCGTGGCCTCCACCAAGGCTTACACCGCGCCATTGGTGGACCTGTACATGCTGGCGATCCTGCTCGGCGACCTGCGTGGCACGCTGGGGGCGGATAAAGAGCATCCGAAAGACCGCCGGCGGCGGCTGATCGACGACCTGCGCCTGATCCCCGACCTGGCCGGCCGCTGCCTGGACCGGGAGGCCGAAGTGGAGGCCGTGGCCCGCAGCCTGCTGCACACCCGCCACTGCCTGTACCTGGGGCGCGGCATCAACATGCCGACCGCCTACGAAGGGGCCCTCAAGCTGAAAGAGATCTCCTACATCCACGCCGAAGGCTACCCGGCCGGCGAGATGAAGCACGGCCCGATCGCCCTGATCGACAAGGACATGCCGGTGGTGGTCATCACGCCGCGCGATCCCTGGTACGAGAAGATGATCAGCCAGATCGAGCAGGCCAAGGCGCGCGGCGGCGTGGTGATCGCGGTCGCCACCGAGGGCGACCCGGTCATCCCGAGCCTGGCCGACCACGTGTTGTGGGTGCCGGAAACCCCCTGGCTGCTCAGCCCGGTGACCACCGTCATCCCGCTGCAACTGCTGGCCTACCACATCGCCGCCCTGCGCGGCCTGGACGTCGACCAGCCGCGCAACCTGGCCAAATCGGTGACCGTGGAGTGAATAGTAACGATCAAGGAGCAAAAAACGGTCAGGCTGTGACAGACAAGCTCTCTATCCAGATGGCCCGCCACGTGATGCTGGCCGCCCAGGGCCTCGACCAATCCCCGGAGCGGGCGGCGGTCAAAGCCGACGTCCTCAAAGCCGTGCGGCGCATGCATCTTCTGCAGATCGATACCATCCATGTCGTGGCGCGCAGCCCGTACCTGGTGCTGTGGAGCCGGCTGGGTGAATACCAGCCCGAATGGCTGGATGAGCTGCTGGCCGAAGGGGCCTTGTTCGAATACTGGGCGCACGCCATGTGCTTCCTGCCCATCGAGGACTACCCCCTCCACCGCCGGCGCATGTTGGATGCCATTCAAAGCAAGGCCTGGCCGTTGAAATGGGCCGTGCAATGGTCCCAGGAAAACCCTGAGATCATCGCGCGGGTGCGCTCCCACATTCAGGAGAATGGGGCGGTGCGCTCGGCCGAGTTCGAGAATAAGAACCACGTGTCCGGTGGTTGGTGGGACTGGAAGGAAGAAAAGGACGCTCTGGAGGCGTTGCTCTTGACCGGCGAGGTCATGATCGCCCGCCGCCAGAATTTCCAGCGCGTGTACGATCTGCGCGAGCGCATTCTGCCGGGCTGGCAGGATGCCGGCCTGCCCACCACGGAAGAGATGCGCCGCACGCTGGCCCTGCGCTCGGTGCGCGCCCTCGGGATTGCCTTCCCGGCCTGGGTTTCGGATTACTTCCGCCAGCCAAAGACTGGCATGTCCAAAAGGCTGCAGATGCTGGCCCAGGAGGGTCTTCTCCGGCAGGTGGCGGTGGAGGGGTTTGAAGGAGCTGCTTACGTGCATCCCGACCGCCTCGAACTGGTCGAAAAGGCCGCGGCTGGGGACCTGGAACCCAGGCTGACCACGCTGCTCTCCCCCTTCGACCCGCTGGTATCGGACCGCCAGCGGGCGCGCGAGCTGTTCGGTTTCGACTATACGATCGAATGTTATACGCCGGCTGCCAAGCGGCGCTACGGGTATTTCACCTTGCCCATTCTGCAGCGCGGCCAGCTCGTCGGCCGGCTGGATCCCAAGGCTCACCGGGCGCAAGGCGTTTTCGAGATCAAAGCCCTGCACCTGGAACCCGGCGTACCGGTCAGCCAGGAGCTGGTCGCCGATCTGGCTGCCGCCTTGCGCCGCCTGGCAGCCTGGCATGGGACGCCTGACATCCTTGTCCGCAAGTCGGACCCGCCGGAGGTCGCAGCCCTGTTGCAAGCGGCTTTATAATAATCGTACTTGCAGGCAAAAACCCGTTCATTCCGATAAAGGAGCCAAAACGTATGCCCAGGATGTCTGCCAACGAGATCAAGCTGTATTACGAGGCCGCCGGTCAGGGCCAGACCCTGGCCTTTATCCACGGTTTGGGCTCCAGCACGCGCGACTGGGAGCGCCAGATCCCGGCCTTTTCGCAAGATTATCAGGTGGTCGCCTTCGACCTGCGCGGCCACGGCCAATCGGACAAGCCCGCCGGGCCTTACACGATCCAGATGCTCGCCGGTGACCTGGCCGGCCTGCTGGACGGTCTGCAGATCGACTCCGCCCACCTGGTGGGCATCTCGCTGGGCGGCGCGGTCGGCCTGCAATTTGCGCTGGATCACCCGGCCAGGGTCAGGTCGCTGGCGCTGGTCAACAGCGGCCCCAGCCTGGGCGGCACCCTGGAGCAGGCCCGGCAGGAGATCGAGCGGCGAGTGGGCATCGTGCGGCAGCTTGGCATGCGCGCCATGGGGCAGAATTTGGCCCAGAATCTCTTTCCCGATGCGCAGCAGGCCGCCATGCGGGAGACGTTCATCGAGCGCTGGGCGGAAAACGACCCGGATGCCTACATCGAAGCCACCCGCTCCATGCTGGGCTGGAACGTGACCCCTCAGCTTGGCTCGATCCACAGCCCAACGTTGGTGCTGGTCTCCGAAAAGGATTACACCCCGCTCGCCGCGCACCAGGCCTACGCTGCGCTGCTGCCGGACGCGCAGCTCATGGTGATCCCAAACGCCCACCACGCCGCGCCGGTCGAGCGGCCGGACGAATTTAACGCTGCGCTGCGGGGGTTTTTGGCCGGGCTGGAATGAGCTTTGGCCTCAGGCTTAATGCGAATCAGACGGAGGCAAAAATAAACAACTTACTCGTAAAAACGTTCCTGGGCTTCGCCTTTTTGATGCTGGTGCTGGCCCTGGCGCTCTTCATCTCGGCCGGATCGATCGCATTCTGGCAGGCCTGGGTTTACCTGGCGGATTTCGCCGGCTGTACCGTGCTGATCACGGCCTATTTGATCCGCAACGATCCAAGCCTGTTGGCCAGCCGCGTCCAGGCCGGGCCGGCCGCCGAAACGCAAAGGAGCCAGCAGATCATTCAAAGCCTGGCGAGCCTGTTTTTCATCGGCTTGTTCATCGTCCCCGGCCTGGATTACCGCTTTCATTGGACTGTTGTGCCGCCCGTCTTGAGCCTGATCTCGGACGGCTTCGTGGCGCTCGGCTTTTATATCGTGTTCCTGGTCTTCCGGGAGAACACCTACACCAGCGCCACGATTGAAGTCAAGGACGAGCAAAAGGTGATCTCCAGCGGGCCGTACAGCCTGGTGCGGCATCCCATGTACGCCGGCGCCTTCATCTTGCTGGTCTTTACGCCGCTTGCCCTGGGCTCCTGGATCGCCCTGCCTCTGCCCATCCCGCTGATCCTGGTGATCGTCGCCCGCCTGCTGGAGGAGGAGAAATTCCTGTCGGCCAATTTGAAAGGATATGAGGATTACCGCCAGAAGGTAAGGTACCGGTTGGTGCCTTACGTCTGGTAGCGCGGTAAGCCTCAATTACTTGATTCTGGGCGAAAATTTAGATATAGTATTTGCAAGCAAAGCTCGCCCTTTCTCTGGGTAAAATTGAAACATCATTGCCACAGTTCGTAGGGCGCATTGGTAACGCGCTAATTTAGTAAGACTGGTGCGTCTCTCGGACGCACCCTACCCAATTGACCAAGCTATATGTGCCACAAAATGATATTTGTTCCAAAATATCTACAAGTATCACCAAATACTGAAAAAATATGATCATCAAAGAGAATCTAGCTGACTTAGATGAATTAATACTTAGATGTCGAAGCGATATTGCAAAGGATTATATATCTGAGGCTGTTTTATGTTACAAGGCAGGGGCATTTAGGCAGTGTATTGTAGCTTCATGGATTGCAGTTGTTTACGATATCGTGTACAAATTACAGGAATTAAAGATCACTGAGGATAGAAGAGCGATTGAGGTAATTAATGATTTTGAAAGTATTCATCAAAGGAGTGACCTAAGCTCTTCATTAAAATTCGAACGGGAGATCTTAGAGATCGCGAAAGAATTCGAATTTATTACGGAACAAGAATGTACTGATCTTTCACGTTTGAAGGATGATAGGAACCGATGCGCACATCCATCAATGAACACGTTGGAGGAAATTTATCGACCGTCAGCTGAACTAGCGAGATCTCACTTAAGAAATGCTGTAGTTTACCTATTGCAATATCCTCCATCACAAGGGAAAGCAGCATTAATGAGTTTAGAGACAAGTGTTAAATCGAATTATTTCCCAAAATCATCTGATGAAGCTTTAAGGTATTTTAAAAATTCTCCATTAGCCAAAGCCCGATCGTCACTGGTTAGAAATTTTTTAATCATCCTTGTTAAAGGATTTTTATCTGATACATTAAATGATGCTGACGAAATTCGATATGCTGCCGCCCTTAATGCAGTTTGTAATATGTATCATGACCTCACTCAAGAAACTTTCAAATCGAAACTCAATGATATTTTTCAAAAATTGGATGATGAACATCTTTCAAAATCAATTCGATTCTTGGAGTTAATTCTAGACACTTGGCAGTATCTGAAAGATGATTCGCGATCTCGAATTAATAATTATGTCGTAAGCTTGCCTAGTAGTGAATTAGATCCATTTTTATGTTTAGCCTTGGAGATATCAGAACTGCATGACCTTGCTTGTCAAAGGATTAATGAGATTAATGATCATAGAATTATTAAGAAATTAATGTCTTATAAAAACAGAACTGAACTAACCTCTAGAGTAATTGAATTATTTAAAATAGCTGACTTAGTGAATACTGCGGAAGATATATCCCTGTCTATATTAATCCCTCTAATCAACAACTTTGACAATAACCAATTGGAGGAAATTATTAAATCAGCTTTTAGATATTTCGGACCTGATGAGGCGATGCGGTTACCTAGTAGAATACAATTATTAAGAACGATCTACGATACATCTTCAATTTCGGATGAAGAGTTTAAATCAATTCTTTCAAGAAATAATATCGAGGAAAATCTAATTTTTAGTTCAAGATCAAATGATATACCATTCTAAGAATTATTCGGATCAATAATTTTCAGTTAGCCGGATCAATGTCGTCGGTTCAATTATTCCTATAAAAGACTTCTTCTTTGTCCCTTAGTTGTCAATTCATTTTCCTCCCATGGATTTAATCATTCAGTTTTTTAAATGGTTGGCAAGGTGCAGCGATTAATATGTGATTCTAAAAGGATGGCATCACCTTAAAACGCCTTTCACATACACACATCATGTTTGTAGCATAAAATCCTGCGAAAGAGGGTAGAGAAGATAATAGAGCGCACTACAATTGAACCTCTTCAGGCGAGCGCATCTCGGACGCGCTTAACTTGCTATCGTAATCGCTGAATTTCCGCCTATTGAAATGGGCAATCGGTATCAATCTAAGAGTTACTGAATGCCATCCAATAACGCCGATCGCCCCCTGCTCGAGCAGATTGCCGGGGCGCCAATAACCAGCATCACGCCGGGTCGCTGGGGGTTTACCAACCGGACCGACCTCCTGACCCTGGCGAACGGAGATCGCCTGGTCGTGCAGCGCTACCGGCGGCGGGCGGACGCCGCTTACCGGCTGCGCATCATGCAGGCGCTGCGCCTTCCGGCGGCCCAGTTGGGCATCCCCATCCCCGAAATCCGCCGCTTCGACCTGCAGGCCGAGCCGCCCTGGGCCATTTTCGAGCCCTTGCCCGGCCGGCCGGCGCCCGAGGCCGGCAAATCTTCGCTGGAAGGGCCGCGCTTCCCGTTCGTCGCCGGCCAAATGGGCGAGCTGCTCAGGCGCCTGCAGCGGCTTCCGACCAACGGGCTGGCGCTCAACCAGGAGTGGGCCGAGCCAGCCCGCCTGGCATCCGGCGCCGCAGCCTGGGCCGAGTCCGCCCCGGGGCTCGACAATGCGCAGCGCGCTGCGCTGGCCGCGCTCATCGCCGAATGGCCGGCGCTTTTCGCCGGGCGTCCGGCGGTCTTCGCCCACGGAGACTTTGCCCCGGTCAACGTCCTGGTCGACGGGGAAACCATCACTGGCCTGGTCGATTTCGAATCGGTGCGCCTGGCCGACCCGCTCTTCGACCCGGCCTGGTGGGCCTGGTCGGTCGAGTTCCACGGCCTGCCGGTCTTGCGGCGCGCCTGGCCCTCGTTCTTGCAGGGCGCCGGGATCGACCCGCACGAGCCCCATCTGGCGGAGCGCATCCGGGCGCTCCAGACCCTGCGCATGCTCGAGCTGATCGCCGACCCGGATGCGACCCGCGCCGACATCCGCGGCGTTTTGATCCGCCGGCTGCAGGCGGTCCTGGCCTGAGCCTGGGCCCGGTCTCTCATTCGCTGATTAAAACCCCTCCTGGTTGTAAAAATCCACACATCGGGGTAAGATCAATACATCATCTGAAAACCATAAAGGCCACTCGCGTGGGTCATTCGGTATTTCCAGGATGCGGTGGCTTGGAGTTTGGAAATACCGATTGAGGCGACGATGTTGATCCGCTTTTCATGCAAGGATATGGGTTTGAACTGCCTCTTCGTGGTGAAGGGCGAGACCCTGGAAGAAGTGACCCAGAAAGCCTTCGAACACGTGCGCGCAACGCACGCCAGTAATTTTAATGTCATCGATTCGCCCGCCCAAATCGAGGAGATGAAGAACGCCCTGGCCCGTTCGACGCGGGTGGTGCCGGGCTAGGCATGCTTGAAATCATCGATTTGAGCCAGGAGATCTTCGCGGGGATGCCGGTGTACCCCGGCCTACCGCAAGTGAAGATCACAATGCACGTCTCCCACGAAGAATGGGAGGGCATCGCCGGCAGCCAGGTCGTCTCGCCGGCTGTGAACCGGCTGGAGATGGGCGAGCACACCGGCACGCACGTGGACGCCATCAACCACATGGGGCGCGCCTACCGGGAGCAGTCGATCGGGCGCTTTCGCTTTATCGGCCTGCCGCTCAAGATCCGCGGCGGCACCGGCTCGCCTGTGCGGGCGGTTGCGATCTTCGAGGGCTGAATCCGGTGGGGTGCGGTGACAACAAACGCCTCCCACTCGCCCTATTTACGGCGTGATCGTGATCGTCTTGCGGTTGGACCAGGCGCCCTTCTTGGTGATGACCGCCACCGTGACCGTGCCCGGAAGCGAGCCCGAATCCCAATCAAAAGTGATCGTGTTTGCGTTCCAGGAGAGCGGGGTGAGCATCTGGCCGCCGATCAGGATCGAGTTGGTATCCGGCCCAAAACCGCCGCCGCTGACTGTAAAACGGGTGGTGGTATTCTTGGCCACGCTCTGCGGGAAAACAGAGGTTATGGTGGGCTGCTCCAGGGTCAGTGTAGGGACGCAGTTCGCTGTGTAACCGTAAGACCGGTCCATATAAAGCAGGTACAGCGGGGAAGAGACCGTAAACTCACCCAGGCGCTTGTCGTAATACAGCGCGTCAAACCCGGGCAGCGTCTCGCCTTCGAATTTCCAATCATTGACCGGCTGCAGGCTGGAATCGTAAAAATAAAACATCATCCCGGTGCAGGTGTTTTGGATGTGGGCGATGCTGCCCTGCGCCTGGGGGTCTTTAAACGAAGGCGGCAGGCCGCTGCTGGCGGCATAGATCTTCAGCATGCCGGACGACAGCGCGGCGATATTGCCTTGCTGGAAAACCGAATTGACCGGCTGGTTGATCGCCAACGGGAAGATCGCGTTGCTCGCATAATCCGCCGGATTCGTGAGATTGTCGACGAACGTCCAGCTTTTAACCGGCTCGAACGACTGGGTCCAGTACGCTTTGGCGAATTCGGCGTAGAAGTCATCGAAATTCTTGCCGCTGACAATCTCGATGGACTTCTGCACCCCCACCAGCGCATTCCAATCCACACTCATGTTGATGAACGTGAGCAGGACCGCGTTCGAGCCATAATTTTGGGTCAGGTACTCGGCCAGGGACATGGCGGCGTACATCTGCTCGGGGCTCATACCGTTCCACGAGTCGAAGCCGACCCGCATGAAATTCTCTGCAAAAACGGGGTGGATGTCGGTGTTGTAGTAGCCCATGTGCGCCGGGTAAACTTCATATTGGGCCCAGACGGCAGTCGCCTCCTCCCACCAGGTTGGATTCATATAGCGCCCATCCGGGGTGGCGTTGGTTTTCTGCAAGACGTGCATAAACTCGTGCACGGCGGTGTCCTGCAGGTACTCCTTAGCCATGGCGTTGTTCATGAAAATGTAAAAGTTAAACAAGCGAGCCAATGCCGGGTGTGACGCCGGGCGTGCTGGTGCTCGCCACCCAGGGGGCCACTTTGACGTAGACCTGTTCCGCCGGCATGCTGTAGCCCTGGGGTTGAAAATGACTGTAGGCCTCTTCAAAGGCATCCAGCATATCGCCGGCATACGTGGGCGTGCAGTCGTTGGTGTTGAATAAAATCACAAAATGATTCGTCTCGATCCTGTCGTTTGGCAGGCCGACTGCATGCCAGACGCCGGTGCTGCCCAGCCAGTTCAGGCCGCGCCGCAGCCAGTTGGCCTGCGGCTTCAGCGCAGCCGTATTCCGGCCGGCTGGCGGCCCGCCGGTCTTAGCCATCTGCAGCAGGCTGGCGGGATCGAGCGCCTGGCTGGCGGGGTAGGCGCCGGCCGGGATCGTCAGGATCACATGATTGGCCATGGTCGGGTCAGCCTGCAATTCGACCGGGAATGGGTCGCCGGTCTGTGGATCAAAGAAGGCCATCAGCGGGGCGCCGCCCCCCGGGACCCTGGGCAGGTGCAGGGTCACATCCTGGTCGAGCTGGGTCACTTCCGGATCGAATGAAAAATGGTACACCAGGCTGGGGTCCGAGATGGCGTCCTTGGCCGGATAGCTGTTGAGCGTGCTCCAGAAGGTCACCTGGTAGCCGCCGCTCAGCGCAGGCAGCGCCCCGGGGGGAACTTCCAACGCCGCGCTTCCGATCCACAAGACGCCGCCGCTGGCGGCGGACAGGGTTTTTTGGGCGGTTTCCGGTTCGCCGAAAGCGGTCACCTCCACCGTGGCGTGCATATCTTCAGGGTGGTCAGCGTCGCCGCTGACTGTGAAATGATAACTGCCGATCTGGTTGAATTGGTACAGCAGGTAACCCCACAGGTCCTTGCGCGGCTTTTCAGGGAACAGCCCCTCATCCGAACCGATGGCGGCGCCGTTATAATAACTGAACATCACCCACTGCCCTGCGGCTGCTTTCAGGCTCTGCTCGCTGTTATTGACCAGGAATTCTTTATAGGGGACTTCCGGAGCGCTAACATTCTTGAGCCTGGCGGATAGGCCGTTGACTTTGAACTCCAGTTGGCCGCGCTGCGGGTCGAGCGGCTTGTACGCCGCCGGATCGGGCTGCGGCACTTCGATCTTATATTCGATCTCGCTGGTCATTCTTGAAAACCCGTGTTCCGCCAATGCAGACATCCGGTAGCGGCTCCCATTATAGTAAAGCACGTTATGGGCCGGGATGGGTGAAAAGAACGCCAATTCCACCTGGACGTACAGGTCAGATCCCGATAACGAGCTGGAGGGCGTCATCACGACCGGCGGCGGGTTGGCAACCCGGTCGCCGGTATTGAGCACCACCTGTTTGCCGCCCGAGAGCACAAATAGATTTGCGCCGGAGACCGCGATCGGGCCCGGGCCAACCACAGAGATACTGCCGATCACCTGCGAACCGGCGCCCGACACCACGGAGATCGCATTGCCGCTGGAGTTCGCCAGGTAAGTATTCCCCTGCGCGTCCACAGCCAGATAGCCGGCCCCCCGAAAGCCGGGATAATCCTCGCCAAATCTGGAGAGCGGCTCAGTGCTCTCAGCCGTAGAAAGGGAGGCGCCGGTATATGGGGTTGGAAAACAACCGACGTCCGATGTAAGCCCCAGCAGGCGTCCCTGCGAATTCGTGATCAGGTCGATCAGCGGAGAATTGGCCCCGGGGTGGGTGATCTCCCCCAGCACAGCCCCATCAGCAGCGCTGACCACGCGCACAAAGATATCCCGTATCGGGCAGCCAAACCAGTGATCCGTCACCCGCGACATCGACAGGTACAGCAAGTTTTTATCGCTCCGGTAGGTCAGGTTCCAGTACTCTTCTCCGGCGGGGATGGTGTAAATGGGCCGCAGCGCCCCGCCGCTGGCCGCATAGATCACGGTCGGAGAACCGGCCACCAGCCCGCGCAGCCCCAGGTAGATCTCTCCGTTGGCCGGGTTGGCGCTGATGTGCTGAAAGGAAGGCATAAGCCCGTTAACCTGCGCCGGGCCGGTGAGATCCAGGTAGCGCTGCAGGCTGCCGTTGGCTTGCAGGGAATAGACGATCGGCGCAGCGGCGGCGTAGGCGGTACCGCCAGGGGCTGCCGCCAGATCGGTCAAGGTGAACCCCGGGTCCAGGTGCATGGTATAGAGCGAAAGGCTCTGCCCGGAGACCGTCTTATGGACCGTATCGACCACGATGTTTTCCAGCGAAGTCCCGGCAGCCGGCTGGTCAGGGCTGTCGATCGCATTCGACGTCTGCGGGACGGCCCCCGACAGCCACTCGTAGGAGATATTCAACCGTTGTTCGTCCAGGGACGTCAGGTCAAGCTGGGAATAATCGATGCTGATGGTTACCGGGAAATTTAGGTCGGGGTAATAGGGCGGCTCACCCAGGTTCACCTGGCAGGAGATGTACATGTAGATTTCGAGCAAATCCGCCTTGGGGTCCGGGGTTTGCACGAGCAGCGTGCAGCGGGGATAATTCACCGCGCCCTGGGGGAAAAAGATCCCCAGGCGGCTGTCCAGGGCTGTCACCAAACCCGTGTAATACCCTACCGGATAGGTCTCTTGCACCAGCGCGCTGCCCTTGCTGGCGTTCTGCGCCAGGGGCAGATACACCCGCTGGACGCTCAGCAATTCGGCGCCGGCTGGGCCGGTAGGAGCCGGGCTGGCGGGCTGCGGCTCAACGTCTGGGGCCGTCCCTTGGGCCAGCCCGTAGCCTAGCGGCAGCAGCAGTAACGACAGCAGACTGATGACGAGAACACAGGGAAAGCCTGGATTTCGGTGAGCGGAGGATGGGTGCATGAGAAATCCTTTTATTTTTCAAATGACGTATTCGGCCGGAAGCGAACGCAGCGCTCAACGGGTGGTAAATTTCACAACCCCTCGCATATTCATTGTACATGCAAATCGGCGGCGACACAAGCAATTTTGCAAACAAAATTGCAAGCCAACCAAAATCCAGGAGCGGATATTCTATGGCGGATGCCGGTCCATCCCATCCGCGAAAAGGACCGCAAAGGCAGTCCAGGGAGCCTGTAAACTGCCGAAAGCGCTTGATGCTGTGTTTGAACGACACCGCGCAATGTGCGAACGTCATCCGGGGTCATGAAATGAGCGCGGTGTTTATACAGACAAGCGCTATCCCAGCGCGCCGCCCGCTGCACAGGCCCTTTGAGCGGAAACCCCCCGCCGACCCAGACCGGGATGCGCGGCTTTTGGATCGGGCCGGGCAGCAACGTCACTTCCTTCACGCGGTAGTATTTCCCTTCAAAGTGAAATGGCTCCGCGCTCCAAAGCCCCGCCAGCACAGCCAGGCCTTCATCCAGCATCTGGCCGCGCTGTCTGGCGTCCATCTCCTCGTCAAAGTGGCTGAAGCTTATGTCCCCGCCCAGCGACTCGCCGGTATCCCCCAGGCCAACCCCCAGGACCAGCCGCCCGTTTGACAGGTGATCCAGGGAGACCGTTTCACGGGCCAGCTTCCAGGGACGGCAGCGGGCCAGCGGGGTGACCAGGGTGCCAAGGCGGATGCGTTTGGTTTGCATCGCCATGGCTGCCAGCAGGATCCAGGGATCGTGAGCCGGCGCATCCTGGTGGCTTTGCCAGACGACATAGTCTTCCAGGAAGACCCCTGTCGCAGCGCGCCCTGGTTGACGAGCTGCCCGCCATCGTCGATGCCAAGGCCGGCTCCTGGTTGCATCTCCACCACACCGCTTGGGTTGACGATTAAGCTGGTGTCCCGGTAGATCGTGGCGGTCCCGCTGATGCTCAGCGTGCCGCTGATCAGGAATGCATTCTGATCCGGCGGAGGCGTGCCGGTATTGAAATCTCCGCTGCCGTACAGGCCGTCGAAGTACAATTGCCCGCCGGGATTGACCGCCACTCGATGCTGGTCGCCATGCAGTCGGATTTGGGGGTGTGAGCGTGCGTACGCACGCTCACACCCCCAAATCCGGCCCCTACCCTAGATAATCCCAAGAGCCTGAATAGCTCGGCAGAATACGGTATTTCTGGTATCCTATCCCGGACAGAGTAATCCACGCTAATGGGTCTGCCGCGAAGTATGCTCAAGGAACCGGATGGCAAAGGCTGAGACATGAATCAAGCAAGGATCATCTATCATTTAGCTCGCGCCGATTTTCTCGAACGCGTGCGACGATACAGCTTCCTCATCATGCTGGGCCTGGTTTTTTTCCTCGGCTACCAGACCGCCATCGGGAATATCAACGTGCAGGTGGGAAACTACCGGGGCGAGTACAACTCGGCCTGGGTTGGCAGCTCAATGGCGATCGTTGCGTCCTTCTTTCTGGGTTGGTTTGGATTTTATCTTGTCAAGGGCTCGCTGGAGCGCGACCGCATAACCGGCGTCGGCCAGATCATGGCGACCACCCCGCTCACCCGTCCGTTGTATACGATCGGCAAATGGCTCAGCAACTTCGCCGTGCTTATCTCCATGGTCATCGTCCTGGCCATCGTCAGTGTCGCCATACAATTTATCGCTGGCGAAAGCAATCAATACGATTTTGGCGCCCTTTTTGCCCCCTTTGTCTTCATCGCCCTGCCGATGTTGGCGCTCGTCGCGGCGTTAGCGGTTTTATTTGAAAGTATCGGCTTCCTGCAAAGCGGCCTTGGCAACGTGGTTTATTTTTTCCTCTTCATCCTCATCTTTCCAATAGCCGACTCGCTCAGTAAGACCGAACCCGCCTTCGAACCCCTGGGCTTCGGGCTTCTTCAACAAAGTATGGGGGCCGCGGCAAAAGCTGCGTTCCCCGATTACAGCGGCGGTTTCGTCCTGGGCTCAACCGACATCCCAATTCTTGGCGTGTTCCATTGGCCAGGCGTGGTGTGGACTCCCGACATCATCCTCAAGCGTCTCTCGTTTTTCGGGCTTGCGATTGTTTTGGTCCTGGTGGCATCCGTATTCTTCGACCGGTTCGATCCCTCCCGCAGGATGCCTGGGCGAATGAAAAGAACCGCCGCACCTGCAAACACCGAATTGGCAGCCGCGCCAAGGCAAGAATTGCCCCCCGTTTCTCTGAGCCCGTTAAACGCCTCGGTAAACAGATTCAGGTTTACGCGCGTCTTGACCTCGGAATTAAAAATGCTTCTCAAAGGACAGCGCTGGTGGTGGTACGCCGTCGCAGGTGGGTTGTTCATCGCCGCCCTGGTCAGCCCAACGGAAAATGTGCGCGCTTACGTTTTACCGCTTACCTGGCTCTGGCCGCTCCTCATTTGGTCCGACCTGGGTAACCGCGAAGTCCGGCATAATGCCCAGCAGATCGTCTTTTCTTCCGCCGCGCCGCTGACGAGACAGTTGCCGGCCTCCTGGCTGGCAGGGTTCCTCGTTACAGCGCTGACGGGCAGCGGCGTGGCGTTGAAGCTGTTGAGCGCCGGAGACGGCGCCGGTTTACTGGCATGGGCCTCCGCTGCGATCTTCATCCCGTCTTATGCGCTTGCCTTGGGCGTCTGGAGCAACAGCAACAAATTGTTCGAAGTGTTGTACGTCACGCTGTGGTATCTCGGACCGATGAATAAACTTTACGCCGTGGATTTCCTGGGCGCGAACAGCAGCGGCAATATCGGATTCTTCCTTCCATTATCCATTGCCTTGTTCATCGCGGCTTTTATCGGCAGGGCAAGGCAGTTGCAAAACTGACGCAACAGATTCGTATTATTTGTTTAGAGGCAGAAAGGAATCAGCTCGATTAATACTTCCCATAAAGCGGGCCGAAATTCGCACAGGCGCGGAAATCTGCGCCTTGGGGGTCCATTGCCCCGAAAGCGCTCCAGGCGCTGGGCCGGAAGAGCTGGCTCTCTGGCACATTATGCATGCAGACCGGGATGCGCAGGATGGCTGCCAGCGCAATCAGGTCCGCCCCAACGTGGCCGTAGCTGAGGGCGGCGTGGTTAGCGCCCCAATTGGCCATGACGGAGTACACATCCGCGAACGGCGCACTGCCCGTCAGACGCGGGACGAACCAGTGGGTGGGCCAGGTTGGGTTGGTGCGCTCATCGAGCAGGCGGTAGACCTCTTCGGGCAAGTCCACGGTCCAGCCCTCAGCAAGCTGCAGGACGGGTCCCAGGCCCTTCACCAGGTTGATGCGGCTCATCGTCACAGGCATGCCGCCGCGGGTGAGAAAGTTTGACGAGAATCCACCGCCGCGGAAATATTCGGTAATGGCAGGATACCAGGTCGTGGCTTGCAGCGACTTTTCGACTTCCGCCGGGGTGATCTCCCAAAAGGGTTTCATCACAGGCTGCCCATCTCGCTCTTGAATCCCAGTGGCATCCAGGGCGGCGGCCCCGGAATTGATCAAATGGATGAAACCGCCTTCCACCCGGCCGCTTAGCGGATAGCCGGTCACCCGTTTCACAGCGTCCGGGCTCCAATACGTGCGCACGTCGGCGAAAATCTGGGCGGTGTTGGTGAGGAAGTGCCCGAAAAGCATGCTGGCTCCGTTCAAGCTGTCATTCTCGGTGGCAAATGCGAACGGCTCCCGGATGCCGTTCCAATCGAACGAGGAATTGAGCATCGCTTCCATGAAATCGCCATTCGGGAAGTGATCGGTCCAATGGCGTTGGCCCTGAAAGCCGCCCAGGATGGCGTTGTGGCCCAGCGCTTCTTCGCCATATCCCAGCTCCGCCAGGCGCGGGTTGCCGAGCATGAGATCGCGGGCGATCAAGGTCATCTTGACCACCGTTTCCCAGTCCTGATCTTTCTGCTTACGGCTGCGCTGCTTATCCGGTGGATTGTATTCACGCCCTTCCTTGCAATTAGCCCTGGTCCAGGCCAGGGCCTTTGAGAACTCCTCTGGGTCGTAGATATTTTCCTCGATCCGGCGAGTGATTTCGGTCATGTCGATCGCTTCTACACGCATGCCCAAATAGCTCTCGAAAAAGGAATGGTCGACGATCGAGCCAGCAATACCCATCGACACGCCTCCGATGGACAGGTAGGATTTGCCGCGCATACGCGCCACAGCCAGACCCGCCCGAGCGAAACGCAGCAGTTTTGTCTGCACGTCGCCAGGGATCTCACGCTCTCCGGCATCCTGGACATCCTGCCCGTAGATGCTGAATGCTGGCAGCCCCTTTTGGTTGTGGGCAGCCAGGACCGCAGCCAGATAGACCGCACCAGGGCGCTCGGTGCCGTTAAATCCCCACACCGCTTTCGGAATCAACGGGTCCATATCCATGGTTTCTGAGCCATAGCACCAACAGGGGGTGACTGTGATCGAAAGGCCAACCCCCTGGCGGGCGAATTTAGCGGCCGTTTGAGCGGCTTCAGCCACACCGCCGATGCAGGGTTCCGCAACCACGCATTCGACCTTTTGGCCATTCGAGTGCACCAGGTTTGCGCTGAGGAATTCCGCCACGGATCTGGCCAGGTTCATGGTCGTATCTTCCAGCGACTCGCGCACGCCGTTTCGCCGCCCGTCAATCGCCGGGCGGATCCCGATCTTGGGAAGATTGTCTTGCGCTGCACTTTCAGTATTGAACATCCTTCACGCTCCTTTCTCAGATGAAGCCAATCCACGCAGCCGGCCGGCGACTTTCCCGGCTCCTGCCCTCAACAGGGACAAATCGCCAATTTGCAATTAGCCTGCACATTTCAGGGTCGAGCAGAGACCTTTAATTCACCGACAGGTTTGAATGGTATCTGCATCACAATTTGAGTGCCCGAATCGATCTGGCTCGAGACAGAGAACGTTGTTTCGTGGTAAGCGAGGCTCAGTCGCTCGCGAACATTTGCCAACCCGAGCCCGGCCTTTCCACCGAGCGATTCTGGGTCAAAACCAGTGCCGTTGTCCTGGACAGTGATCTGCGCCCACGACGAACCATCCTGCGGCTTAAGCTCGGTTTTGACGGTCAGGATACAGGGGCGTCCGGCCGGTTCGATGCCGTGAATGATGGCATTTTCAACCAGGGGCTGTAACAACAATTTCGGGACCTTCAGACCATTCAACTCCGGGTCGCAATGAATGTCGGCTGTCAGGCGGTCGCCGAAACGGATCCGTTGCAGATCACAATATTTCTGCACGAAGGCGATCTCGTCATCCATCGTCACCCATTCATCGCCCTCCAGTGTGTAATGCAGCATTCCGCTCAAGGCGAAGATCGCCTTCTCCAACCCGGCAGCATCGTGCAGGCGATTGAGGCCGATAAAACCATTCAGCGTGTTGTAGAGGAAGTGAGGCTGGATCTGGGATTGCAGCGCCCGGTTTTCAGCGTTCCGCTGGCTGATTACAGCTTTGTACTCGCGCTCGATTAACCGGTTAAGCTGTTCGATCATTTTATTGAGCGCATTGCCCAGCTCCGAGATCTCATCATTGCCGGTCACCACAAACCTGGCTTGCAAATTCCCGGTCTGCACCTGCTTCATGACGTCCATCATTTCATGAAAAGGGCGCACGATGCCGCGCGACAAAATGAAGAAAAGCAAGAATGTCAGCAGCAGCCCTCCAACCGCGAATAAAATCCCGGTTGCATACAACCAGCGTGTATTTGCCAGGATCTCGGAATTCGACAAGAGCACAACAACTTTCCATTGGGTGGGGGCGATCTCTTTTAAAACCGGGACATAGGAATCGCCGCCGGATTTAATCGTGGCGGCGTTTTCCCAGGCTTGCGGTTGCAAGCCGGCTGGGAGAGGCCGGCTGGCGTAGAGCAGCTTATTTTCGTTGTCAAAAATACAAACGATAGAGCTCACATTGAAATGGATATCACTGACGATGCGAGCCAGAACGACTGTATCCGCATCGGCCATGATCACCCCCAGGGGTTGGCGTGTGTCGGGGTCCTTGATCAGCCGCGCCACCGAAAACACCTGCTGGCTAGGGGTATGGCCCAGGTAGTCTTGCGGGTGTGAGCTGATAAAAACAACCTGGCCATCGGCCTGGACCGCTTTTTGGTACCAGTCCTGGTGGGTGTAAGGGTAATCAGCAAGCGGATCGGCTAGTTCGGCCCCTACGGAAGCGACGAAGGAGGTGTTATCCGGAAAAACCAGGATCGTGGTCAGGATATCCTTGCGCGAATTCTGGAGGAAAAGCGGCAAGGTGGTCTTGAGAGCCCGGACGGCGACGATCTTGGAGTACTCGCTGGCAGTGGTGTAATTGGGGCTGTTTTTCAATCTCAGCGCCTGCATCACCTCCTCGTTCAGGTATGGAGCGATGGTCAGGCGATTGAGGTCATCCAGATAGGTCTCGATATTGCGGGCGATGGATGTCAGCGTGCCTTCCGTGAGCAGGCGGGTTTCACTCGACAAGGATTTTTGGTAGAAGTACGGCATGGCGGTGATCATGATCGCGGCCGGTACCAAAAAAATGAGCAAGTATAAAATCATCAAACGGACGCGTAAGGAATAAGCCGGGTGCATGGTTCGAGCCTCTCCCTGGCAAGCCTGGATTTCGAGATTGGAAAACGGGTCGCACGAGTGATAAGTGTCTCTCCTAATGTATCATAATTATGACTTTCGCCCAATAGGTTATTTCTGGCTCTTTGGGATTTTTAGGTGCGGCGGGCTAAACATCCCCGTAGCCAGGGCCCGCCTGGCGCTTACATACTTTCGATGAGCACGCCTCCAACCAGGCGGCGGGCCTCCACCAGCATCTCAGCGCGAACACGGTAATCGGATCGTAGTCTGCTCCTACCGGGTTAACCTTTGACCGCGCCCTCAGCCAGGCCGCTGATGAAGTAGCGCTGTAAGAACAGGTAAACCAGGGTCATCGGCACCATACTCAACAGACTGCCGGCCGCGGCCAGGGGCAGGTTGTTTTGAAATTGGGAAAAGAACTGCGAAAGAACCAGGGGCACGGTTTGCACCGATCGCCTTTGCAGAAGGAAGAGGGAGAATCGATAATCGTTCCAGACCCCCAGCATAATGACGATGATAACGCTGGCTGTAACCGGCTTCAGCAGGGGGAAAATAATCCGGAAAAAGATCTGGTAGCGGCTGCAGCCATCGATCAGAGCGGCCTCATCCAGCTCGCGGGGGATCGTACGGATAAAACCCGTATACAGGAATATGACCGTCGGGAGAAAAAAGGTGGTGTGGACCAGCGCGATCGCCCAATACGAATTGATACCGTGGATTTCAACGACCAGCCGGTATAGCGGCACCAGGACTGTCAAAGCAGGCACGATCAGTGTGGCGACGGATAAGGTGTAGACGAAATTATTCCAACGCGTGGGGTAACGCGCCAGTGGATAGGAGGCCAGGACGCCCACAAATATCACCAACCCGACGCTGGAGAGGGTGATGATGAGGGTGTTCAACAGGGCTTGACCCAGGTGCGCCTGGGACCAAACCTGGGCAAAGTTTTCGAGATACAAATATTTGGGTGGAACCCATCTCGAGCTGGTATCTTGGGTGGTCTTGAAGGCAATGTTGACCAACAGGTAAAAGGGGATGAGGTGTACAGCACAGATCAAAAATGCAGCCAGAACGCTCAAGGCTTTTTTAATCATAGATCGACTTCTCTTCTGCGCAAAATCCCCAAGGAGCTAATCCCCAAGAGGGTAATAATTACGAACATCAGGTTTCCCAGGGCAGCCGCGAAACCGGCATCTTGACCCGCGAAGAACAAATCGGACATCATCGTGGATAAGGAGTGCGAGGCGTACCCCGGCCCCCCGTTGGTCATCGAGACGATGACGTCGAACAGCTTCAAGCCCTCGATGATATTGAGCACGATGCTGATGGTGATAGCCGGCATCAATAACGGGATGGTGATATGGATGAATCGATAAATGCCCGAAGCGCCATCCACTTCGGCAGCCTCCAGATATTCTTTTGGGATGGCTTGCAGCCCAGCCAGGTAAACGACCATGGCCACACCCATCCATTGGAATGTGTTTACCAGCGTGATCAACCAAACCGCCCGCGTCCCATCTCCCAGCCAGTCCACCGGCTGCTTCCCGAACAACAGAAGGACATCGTTCAGCGCGCCGCCATCGTATTGGAAAACGAAATACCAGACGTACCCCATGATGAGCGGGGCAATAATCGCTGGAAAATAGACGATCGTCCGGACGATGCTTTTCCCCTTGATCTTGCCGTTCAAGAACACCGCATACGCCAGACCCAGGATGTTTTGCAGCACCGTGCTCCCCAGCCCATAGATCAGGGTGTTGGCGATTACCCGAAAGGTTCTCCTGTCGTTGAACATATAAAAATATTTCTCCAGGCCCACGTAGGAGAAATGAGGCGAATAACCATTCCAGTTCGTAAACGAGATGTTGATCCCTTGAGTAACCGGATAATAAATAAACAGCGCGAAAAGGATCAGGGCCGGCAGGTACATGAGGTTTAGCGAGGCGGGGGAATCCAGGAACTTTTTAATGGGGTTCCGCTTCGCAGAGAAGGCGCTCATACCGTTTTCCTTGAATATCGAGCGTTGTTGGACGTTCTTCTTGATCATGCTGATCCCCGAGGCCGCAAGTTTATCGATACAGTTCATGGATTACTTGAATTGAGAGCGGCACAACCCTGTGCGCCGCTCTCAATAGGCTTAGGCCTGGCAGCCTAATACTTAGAAGGAAAATATCTTTATTCTGCCGCACGCAGGCGGACATACTCTTTAGCAATATTGTCGGTAGCCTGTTCAGGGGTAATGCCGCCAGCCAGCACATCCTGGCCATTCTTGCAAAGGACATCCCACATGCCGTTGGGCAAGAAAATGCGGTCAAAGTAGGTGTACGTGCGCAGGTCGGCGTATTGGGTGTAGTATTGGGTGAGATAGCCCGCATCCACCTGGACGCCGGTTAACCCGGCCGGCACTTTGCTGGACTCGGCCACTGCTTTGACGTTCTCTGGCTGAGCGAAGAAGTTTACGAATTTAATGGCCGCCTCGACGTGTTTGGAGTCTTTCCAGACGCCCCAGGTGGTCAGCTCACCGCCGGCAAAAGTCGGTTGGTCGCCCTGCATGAGAGCCGGGATGGGCATGACCCCGCAGTTGAAGTTCGGGTTGGTCTTCAGCGCCTCTTCACAAATGAAAGGCCCATAGAACCCAAAAGCTGCTTTGCCTTCGGCCAGGGCAGCCGCCGAGTCGGTGTACTTGGCGGTCAATGCATCTACGTTCAGGTAACCATTCGTCTTAAGATCCAGCAGATTCTGTGAAAGAATGGTGTATTTTTTCCAATCGTACGAGCCGTCAAGGAGCGCCTGGGCATCGTTGGGAGAGGGGCTGATCGCCAGCGCCGTCGAGAAGAAATCAAAATATTGACCCACAGGCCAGGAATCGGCGCCGCCCATGTGGACGCAGGCTACTTTGCCCTCGCTCTTGGTCTTGATCGTTTCGCAAGCAGCCATGAAATCTTTCCACGTCAAGGGAACCTCAACGCCGTATTCTTTAAGGATATCTGCATTGAAGGCCGGGCCGGTTTTCTCCTGGTCCATCGGCAGAACGTAGACTTTGCCGGTTTCATCGGTCACCGCTGGCTTGATGGCTGGATCGAGCTGAGCTGCCCAGGGTTGGTCCTTCAGATCGAGCAGGAACTCGCCGTAACGAATTTTCGCCCAGCCATGGGTGGAGAACACGTCGGGCATATCGTTCGCAGCCATCTTGACTTTCATCAATTTCTCGTAATCCGCGCCGGGGGCCGAGAAGTCGACCTTGATCCCCGGATTTTCTTGCATGAATTTGTTCGCCAGGTCTTGCAGCAATTGGGCCTGGCTGCCGACGCGATTGGTCTCGACCATGATGGTGACCTGCTCGGATGCAGCCGGCGCGGGCGCCTCAGTAGCCGGCGCCTGGGTGGCCGGGGCCGCTGTCGGCGTGGAAGCTCCAGCGCAGGCGGCCAGCAGTGAGGAGATAATGACAAGCGTGCCGAGGAGGGCGAAAATTCTCTTGCGGGTGATCATTTTTTTGTCTCCTTGATCATTTGGGTGGACAGCCTGAAACAGATAATTCAAAGAAATTGAGGTTTACGGACGTGCCTGGAGGGTTTAGCTATGATCATCATAGCAAAAAGTCCAAATTTTCATAGGTCATAAATCTATGGATGTTGTGCTGTTTTCTCAACTCTCCCCCAGAACTCTTTGAGAAGCAGAAAAATATCGAACCCGTTTTTCAGAAATTATTCGCTTTCCTGCAACGAGCGTGCGGAAAATCGATCTCAGTGTTTCTTAAAGCTGTCGCGATATTCGGATGGGAGGCAGCCAAATTGCTCGCTGAATAACCTGGCGAAATGTCGGGTGCTTAAATATCCCACCTGTTCAGCTACTTGCTGGATCTGGATATTGGAGCCGGTCAACAATTCTTTTGCTTTAAACAAGCGAACGTTTTTCAGATAACTCATAAAATTGGTCCCGGTTTTCTTGTGGAAAAGGGTGCTGAGGTAGTTTGGGGTGATATTGAGCTGCTCTGCAATCTGCCCAATCCCGATGTCGAGCATGTAATTGTCATCGACAAAAGATGTGACCTGGTTGATCATATCTCGGCTGAAAGTTTCATCCCCGGCTGCCCCTTTTAGCATTAATTCGCCATGTTGTCGAAGCACTGCTATCCAGCGCTTGAACTCCTGACCGGGTACAAGCTTGCAATGTACTGAACGTTGGAAAAAATCAGGCATCGCATTAAGGAAGAGGCGCTTCCCTGAAAGGTTGGATTTGGTCAGGTATTTTTCAAGGTCTTGCAAAGCTTTCATGTAGCTCAGGGATTTGCCCTCCTGGAAATAATGGCTGAGATTTAATACCATGTTGCTCAATTCCAGCAGGGCAGGTCTCCTGACTAGCTGGTTTAACAGCGTAAGTTCCAGTTTCCTGCCAATCCCAGCCAGCACGCGCAGCGGGGAGATCTCTTGCAAACGCTCCAGGCTGGTTTGAAGATCTGGGTAGGTGAGGCATTCTTTCGAAATCAAAACGGTGATAGCCAGGTCCTCATCGCTCGATTTGCGCACATCCCGCTCAACTGCCTTGAAAAACTCTCGAACGCACATTTCTGCTTCGTGATCCTGGGTTGGCTCCCACGCTCCGACTGTGGCGAGCTCTCCTCCGGGCAGAACGAACAACGCGATCCGGTTGAGATTATCTAAACAATCCTCAATGGAGGCCTGGACGGTACGGCAAAACTCAAACTGCCGTTCAGCCTTCGCTTTTTCCGGCAAGTGGCTGTCAATATAGAAAATTGCGCCGATGAAATGCGCTTTTACCAGAATACTCTCCGGACTTTCAAATTCCAGTGAAGATAGACCATAGCTGAGCTTCATCAGCTCGTGTTCAAATTGTTTGTTTTGAGCCGCCTTTCTGTTCTGATTTTCTTCAATCAATTCCCCAAAAATCTTTTGCAATTCTTCCGGATTTACCGGTTTAAGCAGGTAGCCAGATACCCCCAGGCGGATCGCCTCCTGGGCGTAATCGAATTCAGGAAATCCTGTTAGAACATACCAGCGGGTGTGCGGCGAAACTTTCTTTCCTCTTTTAATAGCCTCCAGGCCATTGAGCCTGGGCATGCGAATATCAACAAAGGCCACGTCCGGCAAGTACTGGCCGGCCAACGCAACCATCTCTTCCCCATTGGTGGCCTCTCCAGCAAAATCCAAAGGTACCTTAAGCTCCTCCAGCATGCTTTTCAAGCTGGTTCTTACGAGGTACTCGTCGTCTGCAATTAATACGCGCATGCTGGTTGTATACCGGTTTACGAGACAAAACTTGCTGCATGATAAAGTTTTGATAGAGAGGAGGGAACCGCCAAATCCATAATGATTTTACCCCATTCGACGGGCCGCGATCGCCTTATCCCTTTGGGAAAAAGAGGCGCTAACCTGCCTGCCATTTGTCCGGCGATGATGTCAGGACATCGCTGGTTTTATTTGGCATCCACCGGCCTGGGCGTCATTCTGAATCCAGCTCAGTTGGGGCCAAAGTAGGTAGGGGCCATGTAGGCGATGGCTTTGGCAGGCTTGGAATGGGGGTGGGAGTCGCTCGCTCTGGACCGGGCGTCAAACTGGGAGAAGCAGTACGGGTCGAGGTAGGAGTGGGCGTAACGGTAAGCGTAGATGTGGCTGTGAGGCCGGCAGTTAAGGTGAGTGTAGGCGTGTAGCGAGGTTCGGCAGTTAGAAATGGCGGAAGATTAATGGTAGGTTTGGCGGCGAAAGTAGGTGTAGGAGTAGCGAAAGGCTCTCCGGTTTGCGCCGGAGAAGGCGTCATAGAGGCTCCTGGGGGTTTTTGAGTGGGCGTGGCGGTCGTTTCAGCAGGCGGGACGATAACCGGCGTGGAAGATGGCCTTTCAGCAGGCGTGGCAGGCGGTGTACGGGTCGGCGCTGCCGTCACCCCAGGATCCGTTACAGGCGTGGAGAGCGCGCCGGTCGGCGTGGCCGTACCCACCGGGGTGGGGGTTGGACTGTTCATTTCCTTCGGAGGCGCCTGGGTTTGGGTTTGAGGCAGAAATGGGGTTTTGGTTGGCTGCGAACCGCCAGTTGGAGCTCCAATCGCTGCCAAAGCTGTCGGCGTCGACCCGGCGTCGATAGCTACATTTCCGGCAATTCCCAAGACTTCTCTCCAGACCGCATAGCCCGGCGGCATGGTGAGAAAGGCCAGGCCGGTCAGAAAAACAATGGCCAGCAAGGAGATTGCCAGGCGCAGCCCAAAAGACTTCACAAAATCCCTCCCAACCAGGCCAGCGCCTGGCGGAAAAAAATCCCAACCCAGCCGACCTTAGGCAGGGTCAGAATGACTTTGCCCTCACATTGCTTCGCCATGAACCGGTTCGTCGTTCGTGTTGTTGTTGTCGCCGCGGGTGGTGAAGACCAGTTCAGAGCCATTCTGCTGCACCGCAACCACCCGGTGGACGATGTCGATGCGGTCACGCTGGTAGCGGATAATATCCCCGACCTGGACCTTTTCTGGCGGGATCACCCGGCTGATCACCACGTCCCCGGGATACAGGGTCGGGTTCATGCTGTTGCCGCTGACCAGCGAGGGCCGCACGCCCAATGCGCCGGTGTTGAGCCAGATCACCCCGACCGCCAGCACGCCAACCAGCAGCCAGTAACCGGTTGAAGCTCCCGCCTCGCTTTTCTTTTTATCCGTCGCTTCCACTGGTTCGGAGGAGCGCGTCTCCTGGCGGTTAAGCGCCAGCAGGCCGAACACCGGTACGAGCACGCCGACGAAAGCTGCGCCCATCCAGGGCAGGTCTGGCAGGATGGGAGAGAGCCATTCGAAAGCCAGCATAACGCCCCGGTAGGCGATCGAAGCAAGCGGACCGCCAGAGATGACCAGGAAGGCAGCCAGCAGGTTCTCGGCCGCGGCCGGGAGCAGGGTCTGCCCGGTCAGGCGGGCAGCGCTCTCCGGAAGCGCCAGCAGGCTGAATTTGCTGAAAGGGATCAACAACACCAGCGGAAGCAGCCAGGCGACGGCATATCCCAGGCCTGCATGGATGCGGCCAATTGTTTTTCCCAGGTACCAGCGCGCCGTTTCAATTCCCAGCAGGCTTGTCGCCACAAACCACAGGTTGAGCGCTGCCATGACCATTGTATGAGCGTAAGGGGAATGGCCGAAGCCTGCCAGCAGCCCGGCAAGCACGGAGACAGCCACCTGGGTCGCGCCGATCGTGGCCGCGGCAAAGATGAGGCTGCTGTGTTCGAGCAGGTTAACCCGCTCTCCTTCGATTGACCACAGGCCGAGCGCCAGCAAGGCGACGGTCAACCACAGGGCCGGCTGGAGAACGTATAAAATAAAATTGGAAGATAGCATGCCAGGGGATGCAAAATTCAGCAGCAGGTATCCAGCCAGCAGAAAGACGGACAGGATGATCCAGCCGAAACGGCGTGCTGCCGGCTGGATCAGAGAAAAATCGCCGTTGACATTAATAAGCTTGATAGGGTTCATCATTTCTACCTGATAAATTAAGGATTACGACCGCCTCGGACCTCTTCCAGCCTGACCAGGATAGAAAAATCCAGGCTGCTGTTTTCCTTCACATCCGGGCCGATGGCCAGCGCGAATTCGATCTTCGAACGGCAGTTGGATGGCAGGCTGGCCGGGTCCCTGCCCCAACCTGGCCTGGAGCCGCACGGCTGGATAACTTTTTCGTGCTCGCCTGGAGCGACCAGCGCCGAAACCGACAGGTCGCCCTCGTGCGGGTTGAGGACCTGGATCGTTTTCACCGCGATGGGGAGTTTCCCGCTGTTGGCGAAATACAGGTCGCACGCCAGCCGGTAGCCGGGATAGGCGTTATCTACCCGGATGCGCAAAGCGCTGCGGTTGGGTATGGAGGCGTGCGGATCTACAGCCCAGGTCGCAACCCCGCCTGCCTGGCTGTCCCGGCAGGAGCGGAAAAACCAGGCCGCCTCGCCTTTGCTGGCTTGCAGCTCGACCCGGGCAGCCGTGGGCCGCGCCGCGAGGATGGCGGGCACAAAGGCAAGCATCAAAGCGAGAAAGGCGAGGAAAGCCGGTTTATTTTTCGAAATGGCATCTAGAAATGCTTCAGGTCAATAAGAAGCGGTGTAAGCCAGACACCCCTGCCCAATTATGGGGTGCAACTGCTCGAATTGGCTTGTTCCACTAGTCGTAATTGATAATATCCTCAGCGATCCGATTCCCATCTTGCTTAGGGTAAGATGTAGGTTCAAGCCATCCACCATCTCATGCTGCTGTGCAGAGGCGGTAGGAACACTCGTACCTACTTCTGCAATCGATCTTATAGGAACGATGAAGATTTGCCCATTCCACATGCATCTTATTTGGAAGCGAAGATCGATCCTACACCGCTATCGATTACTCGCTTGGAGCTATCAATACCGTGCAGTCAGGAATGTATAGATAAAGATTGCCCCTTCATTACCTTCTTCAGTTACTGGGATAAAGACATACTATCTCAGTTCCCGCACCAGATTCACCAGTTGCCAGAGTGATCATCCCTGTCAATAATTGCAGATCCATCCCAATAACCCGGATCCCCACGCCAATGGTGCAAAATCAAGAGATTGAATTACTACAGGCATTGTGCCTGTCATTTTAAACCTCTACATTTGCACTCAGCACCACATGTCCACCGAGTAACGTTGCTCCAACAATTATCCATTCAAAGCTGGTCGTCAATATGATAATTGATAGGAGCAACCAGTTACACAGTGATCAGAATTCCGGAATTACAAATTGCACATCAAGCGTCCCGGTTTTGACGGTCCCATTGATGTGTGAGGGTGTCCGTCCATGCGCCGTATGCCAGGCCCAGGGTCGCCAGGGCGATCAGCAGGATCAAGGCTAAAGTGATGGGTAAAGATTTTTTCGAAAACATGAGATATTCCTCCAATTCAAGAAAGTTGTGATTTTGATAGGTTGACTTGAAAAAACGGAGGGACTATGGCATAATCACGAGTTTACGGGGTGTGCGTATGCCGCCCTCTGTCTACGGCCCTGGCAACTTGCCCTTGCCAGGGCTGCTCTGTTTGCGAATCAGATGCAGCGCAATTCACCTCCTTGCACTTACAATAAAATTCCAGGATGCTGTGGCTTAAAGGCCTGTATAGAGAATTTTTCACGAACAGGCCAGATGTAAACGGGCTTAGGTAGAAAGCATGATCTTCAGCGGTTTTCCCCCTGCGCAGTTGCAGGAGATCGAGTCGGAACCTGAGCCTTTGGTCAGGTAAAACAAAAAACCTCCACGTCGAGGAAGTGCTCCTCTCAGCGAGGCTTTTCGGCAGCCCGGCTTTCTCAATAGAGACCCTAGGCTTTGCGCCCCCACCTCACGGTGGGTTTACCCTTGTCGTAGCGCTCGATGCTCAAACGATATATTAAGTTTACGTTAACTAACTTAAGACATTATATTCCTTTTGAGATTACAAGGATACTACCAAACGTCATCATAGCCGATGACATTTGTCATATTGGAATATCGGTGATTTAATTGTCAGAGTGTCGATATAATCATAACTCGAACCGTGTCGGGCGCTTTGCCCCTGGCCGCAGGCCAGTGGTCGGCGCACCACGCATTATGATGGAGAGTTGCGGCTACGCCGCAATCTCCAGAGATTCATCCTATAGGGAGTAAATAAAAATGACGGATGCAACTGAAAAAATCGTTAAAACAGACGCCGAATGGCGCCAGGAGCTGACCCCGGAACAATACGCCGTCACCCGCCAGAAGGCGACCGAGCGGCCCTTCACGGGCGAATACGTCCACAATAAGGCCGGTGGAACCTACGAATGCGTGGCCTGTGGACAACACTTGTTCTCCTCGGAGACCAAGTTCGAGTCCGGCTCGGGTTGGCCGAGCTTCTGGGATGTGATCCAGACCGGGAACGTAGAATTAATTCAAGACAACAGCCACGGCATGCGGCGGGTCGAGGTGGTGTGCAGCCGCTGCGGCTCGCACCTGGGGCATGTCTTCGAAGACGGGCCGCGCCAGACGACCGGCCTGCGCTATTGCATCAACTCGCTGGCGCTCAAGTTCGACGAGAAAAAAGAGCTGGAATAACACCGCCCCCTTTGCCAGCCTCCGCTCGGATATTCAGCGCTTGGCAGCTAATTCAACGTCCTGGCGAACAACTCGACCAGCTTCGCAAAAGCGCGTTCGGCCTGCGGCCGGTTGTAGACCGGGCTGTCCGGCACGGTCCAACTGTGGTAAGCGCCCTCGTAAACATCGCTCTCGTACCGGCCGCCCCACTCCGCTAAAGCCTGGTCGAGCTTCTGGATTGCCTCTTCCGGCATGCTGCGATCCTGGACGGCGTGCCCGAAATAAAGCTGCGCCTGGATACGCGCCAGGAGCCGGTGCGGGCTGGTGGGAGCCTCCGTGAACAGCCCGCTGCCGTGGAAGGAGGCGGCTGCAGCGATCTTGTCCGGCTTCGCTGCGGCGGCCCGGATCGCCAGCCCGCCGGTGAAGCAGTAGCCCACCACGCCCAGCGCCCCGGGACTGACGGCCTCCTGGGCAGCCAGGAAATCGACATAACACGCAGCGTCGCGTTCCACAGCCTCTGGCGTCAGCGGGCTGGCCAGCTCAGCAAAGCGCTTCATGAACTGCTCGCCGCCTGGAGCCGACCCAGGCTCAAACAACGGCGGCCTACCCGTGCGGTAGAACACATTTGGCACGAACACAAAATATCCTTTTGCAGCCAGCCGCTGCGCCATCTCGTGCTGGGCCGGTCGAATACCGCCGATGTCGGTTAAATGGATGACGCCCGGCCAGCGTTGATCGCCTTCCGGCCGGCAAATAAAACCAGTCGATATCCCATCAGGTGTCGTTATCTCGATCTTTTCTTCGATCACGATTATCTCCCGTTGGTATTGAGTTCAGATCGTAGCCTCGCCCAAAGCCACCCCACAGGTATGCAAGGTGTAATGACTTGATTATACTCTTGAGCCGTTCCAGCCTTGCGCCTGGCCTGGCAGCCCGGTTTTCCCGAGCCGGCAGAGTCGATCTGTCCGCCTTCTGCAAAGGCGATACCTTGTTTCCCGGAACAAACTTACCTGACAGGGGTGCGCAGGATGAATTCCAGGATGCGTTGGGCGACTTCTTCGCCTTTCTCCTCTTGAAGGAAATGACCGCAGTCCCGGATCGTGATCTGGGGTTGGTCTTTTGCCGTTGGGATCAGCTTTCGGAAGAATTTATCGCCGCCGCGGGTGATTGGATCTGAATCAGAAAACATCACCAGCGCCGGTTTGTCCCATTTCGACAGAGCCGCACGCGCGCTGCGCATCTCGTCCGCGCCTGGGTCCGAAGGATGGATTGGAACGAGCAGCGGCCACGCCGAGGCCCCGGCCTTGTAAGATGCATCCGGAAATGGCGCTTCGTATGCGCCAATGACTTCTCGCCCGATCTTGTCCGGATGGGCAAGTCCAAGCCGGATCACGCGCCCGATCGGCAGGTCGGTCAGTCGCTCCGCAAGCTGGCGCCAGCGAAGAAATGCCTCGCTTGCTGGCTCATCACCGGTCGGTAAGCCGGTGTTCATAATGACCAGGCGCGCGAAACGCGCCGGCATTTCGGCCGCCGCGCTAAGCCCGATCAACCCGCCCCAATCTTGCACCACCAGGGTGATTCGCTCGAGCCCCAATTCCTGGATGAATCCCTGCAATGTTTCCAGGTGCAGCTTGAAAGAATAATCTCCCTTATCGGCAAGCTTGTCCGAGCGGCCAAACCCGGCGAAATCCATCGCCAGGGCTCGATGATTGGCGGCGAGAATGGGGATCATCTTGCGATAAAGATAGACCCAGGATGGTTCGCCATGCAGGCAAAGAATAGGATCGCCCTTTCCTTCGTCAAGAAAGTGGATCCGCAGCCCGCCAATTTCGGTGTAATGAGGGGCGAAAGGAAACTCTGGCAAATTGTCAAAACGCTCATCGGGAGTCCGCAGGACCGGCATGGTTTCGCTCCTTATGCTTTGTATAAGAAACCATTATAGAGTTAGATTACAACAATAAGTTTCTCTAATAGTGCGTCGAAGGCCGTCAGACCACCGGGGTATACCACCCGGCCCGTTTCAAGGTCCGCAGCGCTCGTAAGGTAACCCATTTGCTCGGCCTGCCTTTCGTCTCGATATCCACCCACATCTTGCCATTTAAGCTGTTCTCCAGCTTCCACCGGCCCCTATCATCCTGTTTAGCGAGGAGCCATTCGAGAGCCGGTTTCAAGCGCGGATCCTCGCCAAAACCCAGGTCCACCAGGTTCGAGACCGTCTCGAGGACATCGCTCCAGTAGCTCAAAGGGAATCCCAACTTGAACCAGGTGGAGCTGACCCGTTCTGTGTACGGGTAATCCGCCGCGAGCGGATCGCGGCTGAGCAGAAAGCCTGCCCCCGCGGCCAGGGCGCGCTCGACGAGCGGCGTGCGCCCCGCCCTGGACGCTTCCAGGAGCCCCCGGATGGCTTTATTCGCCCCCCAGCCGCAGGGCTGGCCCAGGTTCACCCCGCAGGCGAAATTCGGGCCAGCGGTCCCAGAGGCATAATACCGGATTGGTCCTTCACCCACAATCGCACGGGCCAACCAAGTGATCGCATTTTGCACTCTTGGCTCGCTCCCATGCCCCAATCGCTGCAGCGCGAAGATCAGGTTACCATTCAGGCAAAGGACCGCCCCACTGGGAGCCAGCTCCTGGTAGACGGAAAATGCGCCAATACTTGCAAGGCTGTGATCCAGAAGGTAATCGCAGCCCTTGCGGATGCGAGGCTCATCCGGATCGGCGCCGAGCTCCGCCAGGATGAGCAGAGACCACGATGTAGCACGGTATTTGGGAGAATAACCGCTGCCAGGCTTGGCCCATGCGCCAGATGGGTCTTGCGCCTCCAGGATCGCCGGCGCCGGGCCGCTGCGCATGATGGAGGATCGCGCCGCCCGGACTTCCCTGTCCAGCTCGGATCGCTCCAGCAGGTCTCGCAGCGCAAAGTAGCGCACGCTCGGGTTCTCTACATCCTCTTCAAGCAGCCAATGAATAGGATCAGCATTCTGCATAATTTCGTTATAATAGTTCTGTTTCTCCCCAGAGTCAAATTAAATGACCGATCAGGACACACTCAAACCCAAGAATACCGTACCCACCGTCTCTGAAGTCGACCAAATCGCCAGGCTTCAGGACCCGGTCTTGCGCAACCTGCAGATTACCCAATGCTATTTTGAGCTCTCACAGGCGCTGACCGTGCGAACCGGCTTAAGCGCCAACTGGTGTACGTTCGCCACCTGGGCTTCCAAACAGGCCGGGCAGTCCATTCGCAAAGAAGATCTTCTGCGCACGCTGGAGCTTGTCCTCCAAGAAAAACACGAGGCCCGCAATGCAGCCGAGGATGTGGCCCTCCAGGTCCAGCAGATGGGCGCAAAACGCAGCCCGGAAGAGATCCAGGCTTCGGCGCAAGAGGCATTGAACATCCGCCTGGCTGTTGACCGCGCCAGCCAGGCCGTTGCACGCGGAAACAAGAAGGTTTTCGAGGAAATCGGGCGCGAGTTTGCGCGCTTCGATGCCGAACTTTTGCAAGACGTCGAGCCGGACCCTGAGAAGCTGGAGCGATTTTGCGCAGGCCTGCGTCCGGGTGAGCCGCCGGATGGACAGCGCTACCTGGGCCAGGCCTTCAGATGCTATTACCGCTCTTTTTTCGTTGAAGATGCCCAGACCCGCGCCGAGCTGCTCTTATGCGCCAATATCGAGATCGGGCTGCACGAGCAGACCCGCCTTCAGCCGGAGATCGCAGAGGCGCTCGATGCAGCCTTTGTCAATACGACGCAGTTCACCCGTTTTATGATCGCGGCCACGCTCCCCAGCGCCGGCTGGTTGGCCGCCTCGCAGTGGTTGGCGCGCCGCATCCTCGGCCGGCCGGCTGCTCTTGATATGGCGATTCAGGTTTTGCAGGCTGCTGTTCAGGTTGGAACCCGCCGGGCGCTCACCGAAATATTGATGGCCATCCACTTTCCACCGGATACCCTGGTCAGGCTGGGTGATGATCTGAGCGCCGGTTTTCCGGTGGTTCTACGCCATCTGGTCAATCCCGAGCTGTGCGGCCTGCTTGCACAGCTTGATCCAACGCCTGACAGCACCGTTGGATCCGGCGCGCCCGATTGGGCAAGCCTTCCCGAACGGCTGCACTTCATCGTCGACCTGTTCCGCTGCTACCAGGAGACCCGCGAACTCCTGGATGCACCTTTTTCGCCGCAGCAATCAGTGGAATTGAAAGCCGGCCGCCTTCCGGGTGGCCGGCTTTAACGATCCTCGAATTGCAGGATTCAGTCCGGTTCCATTCAGGCTGCCGGCAAGGTCCTTTCCTCCCGTGTGATATTCGATTGCAGCACCAGGCCCAGGCCAGCCAGCCCGGTCAGGCTGAGCAGCCATAAGCTGTAAAACACCCACTCCTGCCAATCCACGCCAGTCCCTGTAAATTGTTCGATGATCAAGCTGCTGGCAACGAACAGCGGCACCCACACGCCGGCCAGCAGCGGCAGGCCGTTCCAGCGTGGCAGCAGGCGGCGCTGCAAGCAAACGACGCCAAACAGGGCCAAACCCAGAAACTGAGCAGTCAAACCCCAGAAGAATAGCGACCACCAGGATTCGCTGTCGTAAATCGCCAGGCCGATCACGCCTGAGGCGCTCACCAGGCCGGAGATCATCCCCAAACCCAGGCTGAAGCGTCCAAAATTACCAGCGGCTTCTCCATAGCGGGCAACCAATCCGCCGATACCCAGACTGAGTAAAACCAACCCCAGGGTGAACAATGGCGTTTCAGCCGCGTTGGCATATTGGTCGATCGGCAGGCTGAGGGCGTTAAAGCGGTTAAATTCTGGCCGGGAGCCGGCCAGCGAACCGAGAGCGATTGTCATGCCGGCCAGGATTAGCGCCCAACCACTCACCTTTATATACTTCTCCTTAGACATATCGACACCTCGTTGAGTGTGCTGCTCGATCGCCGTTTGCACGGTATCGAGCAGCGTCCGTCCATAGAGCTGCAGCATTCCAACCGGGCCAGTCTGGCGCAGCGTTTTCCGGCAGCAGTCGCCGAATATCTGCAGCATCGGCTCGCCATACTCCCGGCGGAATTCGGACGGGTAAATCAGGAGCAACATTCGGTAAAGAAAAATCGAAAAGGGTACAAACTTTGGTTCAAGGTCCGTCTGATTCATAGTCATCAGCCTCAACTCCCCAAGCCCAGGATCTGTTTTCGCCGGGCAATGGACACCTGTTGTTCAAGCCGCTCGGCTTCCAGGCGTAAAACGCGCCGCCCCAGGTCACTCAGCCGGTAGTAGCGCCGCCGTTGGTCGTCGATCAACTCGTCCGGTCGTTCGCCAGCCTCCTCGATCAAACCGCCAGCCAGCATGCGTTTAATCGAGCCATACAGGGTGCCTGGTCCCATTTTGACGGTGCCTTGCGTGTTGGCTTCTACTTCCAACATGATAGCATAGCCATGTTTTTCGCCATCGGCCAACGCCAGCAGGATATTGAAAACCGCAGGGGTTAACGGGAGAATACTTTCCGGGATCGGAGATTTTTCGATCATTCCTGCTCCTGAACGCTTATCAGTGAATCTGACAGTATATCCGTGCACGATATATCCGTTGTGGATATTCTATACCGGAATTATCTGATTGTCAAGAGCTTTTCTTCAACCACAGGCTGACACTTTCCGGCTGCATCGTCTCATCCACGACGCCTAACAAGGCGGCCGTCAACCGCTCCAGTTCGACCTCGTCTCGGGCGACGGAGGCGAAGCTGTTGAGAATTTGCTCGGCGTCGTATTTGCTGCGGAAAAAGCGGCGATCGATGAAATCCTGGACGCGGCGGCGGAGGGGGTTAAATAGCGCAGCGATGCCAAGGGTGGAAAGGACCGTGATCAAAGGAGATGAGGCATTCACAGTGAAAGCGCGGAAAATTTCCTGGATCAAAATCACCCCAACGAAGTAAGCCAGCGCCAACAACCCCGTCAGCAGGGTGTACTGCAGCGTCCGGCGGATGATCAGGTCGATGTCCCACAGGCGGTAACGCAAAATGGAGAAGATGAAGGCGATAGGTAGTAAGAGAAAGCAAAAGCGAGCCAAACCCTGGCCAATCAGCACGAAGGCTAGGATTTGTGGCGTGGGCGGCACTCCAGACAATAAATAAAGGAGGCCTCTGCTATCCAGGGAGAAGCCGATAATGGCTATCGTCATCTCGCCAAACACCACCATTGCCAGCGCATACACCACCCACTTGGTCTGCTGGCGCTCGACGGATTTGGAAACTCGCCGGTAGCGGTAGACCTGAGTGAACAGCCAGGAACCCCACAAACCCAGAAGGAGGGGCCCGATCAATGCGGGCGGCCAGGTGAGTGGGTCGAGCGGCGATCCAACCATAAAATTCCACGGAATGCACAACAAGAACCAGATCAGGGCCGGCAGCCGCATCCAACCCGGAACGTAGCGCCCGCTGGGGAAAAGATATGGGAACTGTGTGAACGTGACCCAGGCCGCATAGCCGCCGAAAGCGAAGATAAATTCCCCAATAGGAGACGGACGCAACGCAGCGATGGTAGGGGTGATCGTCTGGTTTCCCACACCGAAAGCCACAAGCATCAATGCGGTGAACAAGGCTATCCTGTCGTCGGAACGGCGTATAAAAATGACGAGACCGACGACGAGAAAAACGGTAATGAAAATCACTTCGGTAGCGATGGAATAGGTCGCATAAACGGTCACTGGCCAGCCCAGCGTATTGAGATTGGCCAGCATGAGAGGCCCGGGCTGCGTCAACTGAGCCCAACGAGCGGGGAGAACGGCTAACAACGTGAGCACGGCAATGACAAAGAATGCCAACCAGGCAACTCGTGCGGCAACCAGCCAGCCGCCCTGCAATGGGGTGCCGAATTCGGATTGGGATTGGGATCGGATTGTCATGGGTCCGTTCTTTCGACCGGCCGGGGTCGGTCACCCGTCACGATAGACTGCTTTGTATTTTTTGCAAGGGTTTCATCTCATGCAAAGTTGTGCGTGCCCACTGTTTCACCAATTCGCAGTAACTCCTGGCATCCCGATAATTCGATGCAACATCGGCAATCGTCATCGACCATACAATCTTTGGTAACAACTGTGCGTCGGGTTGGCGATTAACTTTCCAGGCGCGCTTGCCCTGGCCTGTTTCTTTTAATCCCAAGCAGGATTTTATCATAATGAACCGTTTCACATAGGTACACTCTCAAACTAGAACAAATGTTTGACAAATAAGACCTTCATTGTTACAATTATGCCAGCTAAATCTTAATCAGGAGGAAATCCATGAATACCAAAGTCAGTTTCATCCCGGAAGGCTATCACACGGTCACCCCTTACCTTATGGTCCACAACGTAGAGGCGCTGGTCAACTTTATCAAGCAGGTATTCGGTGCAACGGAGAAGGAACGCATGCTGCGCCCGGACGGCACGATCGCGCACGCCGAAATGCGCATCGGCAATTCGGTAGTGATGATGGCCGAGGCCGCCAGCGGCGAGGCCAGGATGCCGGGCATGCTCCATCTTTACCTTGAAGATGTCGACGCTGCTTACCGGCGGGCATTGGCAGCCGGGGCCAGCTCGGTGCGCGCTCCAAGGGACGAATACTACGGCGATCGCACCGCCGGCGTGAATGACGCCTTCGGCAATCAATGGTGGATGTCCACCCATTTCGAAGACGTTCCCGCTGAAGAGATGCAGCAGCGGATGCAAGCCCAAATGCAACAGCAGGGCCAGTCCTGATAAGACCTGGGGCTACTTACCCAACAAAATGGTGACCCCCGCAGCCCGGTATCCATCCAGCACATCTTCGGGGATCGACGCCTCAGTTACCAGGTAAGTGAGCGCCCGGATGGGAGCGACGATGTGAGATGAAAACATCCTCTTTACGCACAGTCCTGGTCCTGGCTTGCCTGATTTTTCTGGCCTTAGGATCGATGACTGCGGCCTTGGGGCCGATCCTGCCAGAGTTGGCGGCGCGAGTTGGCACGGACCTGGCTGGGATTGGCTCGGTCTTCACTGCCATATTCTTGGGGGCGTTGCTCTCCCAGCTCGTTTCTGGCCCAGTCAGCGACCGGATCGGCCAGCGGGTGGTGCTGACCAGTGGGGTCGCTTTGCTTGCCAGCGGCACCCTGGCGCTCAGCTTGAGCCACTCACTCCCCCTCATCCTGGCCCTGGCTTTCGTCGCCGGATTGGGTCACGGAGCAGTGGACCTGGGAGCCAACCTGTGGATCGCGACCGCTTACAACGGCCGGAGCGTATCGGCTCTCAACCTGCTCAATTTCTTCTTCGGCCTGGGCGCCTTCACCGGTCCGATCCTTGCCAGTCTCTCCCTGAGCCGGATGGGTACCGGGCTGCCTGCCTTATGGATCAGCGCCGGACTTTTGGCCATCCTGCTGCCAATCCTGTTCTTTGTGAAAGGCGGCAAGAGCCAGCCGGCGAGTGACGCCTCCCCGGCGGCTGGTCCCTCCAGCCGGATTTATCGCGCCCCGCTGCTTTGGGGGTTAGGCGCGATCGTGCTCGTGTATGTGGGTACGGAAAATGGGGTAGGCGGCTGGACCACGGCCTACGTGGCGCAAACGGTGCAAGTGTCCATCGAGCTGGCCGCTCTGGTAACTGCCGGCTTCTGGCTGGCTATGACTGCTGGCCGAATGGCCAGCGCCGGGCTGGGGCTGCGAATGCCGCCGGAGCGCTTGCTAACCGCAAGCCTGGCGTTAGGCCTGGCTGGAGGCCTGCTGATGGTGATAGGACGCGGGGATCTCGGGCTGACAACGGCTGGCGTGCTGTTGATCGGTTTTTGCTTCGGGCCGGTTTACCCGACCATGATGGCGATCACCACCGCTGCCTTCCCCTCCGGGCCGGGGAAGGCGGTCAGCGTCGCCGCAGCTTTGGGCAGCGTGGGCGGTATGGCCCTACCCTGGCTGCAAGGGATAATCCTGAGCCTGGCAGGGCCGGCCTACAACGCTGCCTTCACCCTGGTTGGGGTGCTGGTGATGTTCCTGCTGGCTGTAGTGATCCTTTTCCGCAAACGGCCTGCCGACCAGCTTTCCATCCCTGTTAAGAACCCCCAGTCCCACTTTTCCTAATCGTTGCGATTCCTAATCGTTGCGATCATCTTGCAGTCTCAGGGGAGCGGGTGCCAGATCAGCGAGAGAGTGACCGCCATGGCGGCCAGGAGCACGCCTAACGCCGCAAAGGCTACGCTGACCTCCGAGGTTTCGTGCCTGGTAATTAAATAAGTAGGCAGACTCTTGAACACATTCTGGAGTTCACCTGCGCTCTCCGCCGGGTAATATTCCCCGCCGGTCAAAGCTGCAACTTGCTTGAGTGTGTCCTCGTCGATCCCTCGCCGGAATCCGCCGCCAAACCCAGGGCCAAATCCGAACTGCTGGCCGCCGCCGCCGAAAAACGGGTCGCCGCCTCGAAAATCCTGGTCGCAAATCATCATCGACCCGTTTGGAGTGCCAAACCCAATGGTGTAGACGCGCACTCCCCGGTCAGCAGCTTGCTGGGCGGCATCCAAGGGCAAGGGACCCACATTGCTCGCCCCATCGGTGAGCAAGATAATGATGTCTGGCGCATAAGCCCCATCTGGCACAGGAGTAGGCTGTTCGCCCGAAGACAGCTCGTTCGTGCTCGGCGCAACGTTTTTGTCTATTTCGGCGATTGCATCCAGCGATTTAAGAATCCCGCTGCCAATCGCAGTCCTTCGCCCGGTGATCAGGCTCTCGACTGCGTCCTGCAAAACTTCCTGGTCCCTTATCGGCGGCTGGATCAATTCAGCGAAACCTGCGAAGGCGACTATGCCAATCTGCGTGCTGGATTTTTGGCGTTGGATGAACGAAATCGCAGCAGCCTCAGCCGATTTCAAACGGTTCGGTGGGATATCCGTGGAGCACATACTCCTGGAGACATCGATTGTGAGAATAATCGTCGTCTGGTCGGTAGGCACGCTGACGATTGTCACCGGGCGGCTCATCGCGATCACCAGGCTGGCTAACGCCAGGAGGAATAAGGCAAGGGGGAGATGGCGACGCCAGCGAGATTGCTGCGGGATCGCAGCCCGTACCAGGGCCAGGCTGGAGAACCTCACTGCGAATCGCCGCCGCCGGCGCAGAATCCAGATATATAACCCCAAGATCAAGGGAATTAATCCCAACAGCAGAAGGGACCCGGGCCATAGCAAGCTCATTTACCACCTCCGATGCACCCCTACATGCTCGCCAATTTGGATCACGGCAAGCGGCTGAACCAAAGGAGTGAAAATAAACCACCGATCAAAAAGACGAGGATGCTGGCGCCCGCAAATATAGAAGTGACTTCCATTTTTTCTGGTTTGATGACCAACTGCGGGTTGAGGTTGTCGTAAATCGAGAACAGTTCTTGCTCGCTCTCGGCGTTGTAATAGGCGCCATCGCTGAGCTGCGAGATTTGTTGCAGCATCGCCTCGTTAAGTTGCGTATGAACTGTGAAACCATTGATGTGCAGCGTCGTACCGGCTGCGCTGCCGATGCCGACGGTGTAAATGCGAACGCCGCGATCAGCGGCTGACTGCGCCGCGCCGAGCGGGTCCGGAGCCTCATTGTTCTCGCCATCCGTGAGCAGGACAATGACAGCCGGCACATAAGTCCCTTCCGGCACTGGCGTCGGTGTCGGCGAAGGCGAAGGTGTCAGGTTGCTGTAAAGCTGCGGAGCCTGATCGTTCTGCGTAGCAATCGTATTGAGGGAGATGAGAATGCCATTGCCAAGGGAAGTGCCACGCTGTGGGGTGAGGCGATTGATCGAGGCCAGGATGGCTTCTTTATCGTTGGTCGGGGCCTGCACAGAAAAGCCGCTATCGCTGAAAGCGATGACGCCAATCTGCACACTGACCGGCTGGCGGTCGACAAAGTCCCGCGCGGCAATTTTCGCCGCTTCGATGCGAGATGGCTGCAAATCATCCGCGGCCATACTGCCAGAAACGTCAAATGCGAGGATCACCGTTCCTTCGACCTTTGGCAGGCTGACGACCGCTTGTGGGCGCGCCAGGGCGACGACCAGGATCGTGAGGCCGGTAAGGAAAAGGGCCGGCGGGAAATGCCGGCGCAATCCCGGCTCTTGACCCATGGCGCCTTGCAAGAATCCAAGTTTGCCAAAGCTGGCGACAAAACGCCGCCGGCGCCGCTGCAGCAGAAGATAAAACAGGATAAACAGCGGCACCAATACCAATAAGAAAAGCATGGCAGGCCAGATGAAGGTCATCTCCAGCTACCTCCGGCGCCGCTGCCGCAGTGTTGCAAACCGCACGATCGCACGCACCAGGTCCTCTTCGGTCGAGAGGGACAACATGTCTACCCCGGCCTGTTTGAACGCCTGGTTCAAGGCTGCCTCGCGCTGGCGGGCGGCTTCCTGGTATCGCAGGCGAAATTTCTTATCATGAGTATCTACGTACAACTGCTCACCCGTCTCCGAATCTTCCATGATCAGCGGCCCAACGTCCGGCAGCTCCGCTTCCCGCGCATCCCACAAGCGTACGGCCAGGACTTCATTCCGCCGGTTAAGCAAGCTCAAAGGTTTCTCCCACCCCGGTGCGCTGATGAAATCGGACAGGATGAACACCAGCGAGCGCCTTTTGATCGCGTTCAATCCACCTTCGAGCAGCGGGGTCAGGTTCGTGAACGGCGCCCGGGATAATCGCGGCTGCTTGAGCAGGTCGTTGACCAGGCGCAGCACCTGGATGCGCCCGCCCCGCGCCGGGATCGTCCTCTCGATGCGGCTGCCATAAAATATCGCCCCGACCCGGTTGCCGTGACGAGTCAACAGCCGCGCAATTGTAGCGACAAAATCGATCAACACGGTGCGCTTCAGACTTTCCACAGTGCCAAAGTCTATCGAGGGGCTGAGGTCGAGTAGAAACCAGGCAGTGATCTCACGGTCTTCGACATACTGGCGGATGTAGGGTGTGTCCATGCGGGCTGTGACGTTCCAATCGATATAGCGAATATCGTCTTCGGGCTGATATTCGCGTAGATCGGCAAAATCCACCCCGTAACCGTAAAAGAGGCTGCGATAATCGCCTTGCAGCAGCCCGTCCAGGCGGCGAATAACCTGCCAATCCAGGCGCTGCAGGATTCGCTCGGGCGAGGTGCGGTCGGTCGCTGGCCGGTCAGTTGTTGCTGGAGACCTTAACATGCTCACGCAGAGGAACTACCGGGATCGGGATGTTATCGAGGATCTTTTTCAAAATATCGTCGCTGGACACATTGTCTGACAGGGCTTCATACGAAAGCACGAGGCGGTGGCGGATCACGTCCAGCGCCATGTCCAGAACATCCTGAGGCAGGGCGTAATTGCGCCCGCGCACAAAGGCGAGCGCCCGACCGGTCAGGATCAAATTGATCGAGGCCCGTGGACTTGCGCCGAACAGGATGTAGTGCTCCAATTCTTTCAAGCCAACATCCTTCGGCTTTCGGGTGGCAGTCACCAGGCGGACAGAATATTCAATGAGGGCCGGGTCTACATACACACCGTCAGCATCCCGCTGCAAGGCCAGCAACTGGTCGGTGGTCAACACCTTTTGCACTGCCTGCAACATGCTCGTCATTCGCTCCACGATGACAAATTCTTCGGTCGTGGTTGGATACCCGACCAGCACTTTGAGCATAAAACGATCCACCTGGGCTTCCGGTAATGGATACGTGCCTTCGGTTTCAATTGGATTCTGGGTTGCCAGCACGAGAAATGGATTCGGCACTTTGAACGTTTCTCGACCGATCGTCACCTGCCGCTCTTGCATCACTTCGAGCAGCGCGCTTTGCACCTTCGCCGGTGCACGGTTGATTTCATCCGCCAGCAAAAGATTGGTAAAGACCGGGCCGAGCGAGGTGTTGAACTCGCCCGTCTTTTGGTTATAAATGCGCGTCCCGATCAAATCGGCAGGGACGAGGTCGGGGGTAAACTGGATGCGCTTGAACTCGCCGCCGATCGCTTCAGCCAGCGTTTTAATCGCCATCGTCTTCGCCAGCCCCGGCACACCCTCTACCAGGATATGACCGCGCGCCAGCAAGGCTACGACCAATCGTTCCAGCATGTGGTCCTGCCCGACGATCACCTTCTTCACTTCATATAGAACGCGTTCCATTGGCTTTCTATTCTCAGGATTCTCGCTTTGAGCCATCGTCCCTCTCCTTCAACATCCTCTGTTCTATGAAATCATGCCCACCCGAGGCGCAACCCGCTGGTTGCCCCTTCCGGCATTGCTCGCCAATCCTCACTAATAAGGCGGCAACCCGGCTGCGCCTCCAGCAACATCAATCGGTACGGCAAAGCCGATGCCGACAAATACTTTTTGATCGGTCGGGTTCAGGATCCCGGCGACGATGCCGACCACCTGCCCCTGGCGGTTTACCAGCGGGCCGCCCGAATTGCCCGGATTCACGGCCGCGTCTATTTGTATCAGCCCATCCAATTCTTGCTGGCTTTCGGAGGGATGGAAAGACCGGTTGAAGCCGGAGATAACGCCAGAGCTCATCGAGCTATACAGGCCAAAAGGATTCCCAACAACGAAAGCCTCATCGCCGATGTGCATGGCGTTCGGATTCCCCAATGTTGCCGGCACGAGCTGCTCTGGCGGTTGGTCTGCGGCCAGCACGGCGATGTCATTCTCCGGCTGGGCGGTCAGCACTTGCGCGCTTGATTGGGTACCATCCGCGAAAGTGACCTGGATGTCTGTGGTATTCGTGACGACGTGCAGGCTGGTGAGGATATCGCCGCTGTCGTCGATGATGACCCCGCTGCCCAAACCGTTCTCCGCTTCGCCATTTTCCCCCAAGCCTTGCGTCTGGATCAGGACAAACGAGGGTCTTATGACCTGATAGACAAGTGAAGAATAGGCTGGCGGCGGCGTGGCGGATGCGAGCGCCTGGTCAACGGTATCGCTGACCTCGCTGGCTGTCAGTTGGTGTGGGGCAGGCGAGAAAACGTTGTAAAGCATGAGCGCTAACAGGGCGGCTATTACGCCGAAAACAAACGGCGCAGCGACCCTCACGCCGGCGCGGATTCGTCTCAGGCGAGCTCGCCATGTCTCCAGAAGTGAGGCAGGTGGTTCGTTCATTCTCTTTTCCACTTATCAGCAGATGTTCGTCTCAATCGACTTAGTTTTGATCACTCGGGGGAATAAGAGCATTAAAGCGAGCTGCGCCTGCTTTAGAACCCAAACCCCGCTTTTGATAAGCCACCTATTAACATCATAATTATAGAGTATTTTTCCCCTAAGAAAAATGAGATATTGCTGAAGAAATTAGAGCGGTAGGATTTTGCTCCTACCGCTCTACTCGTAACCGCTATGACGTGGGGTGGAATATCCCGCCCCGCTCGGTTCACACAGGAATGGGTATTATTTTATTTAAAGCGCTCATCTTAACGTTTGACGAGCGGCAGGTATACCGGCTGGTCGATGGTGATCTGGGTGGCAAAGACCCCGTCAGGATCCTGGTAAGCGTTCACCCACACCATATCTCCGGTCTTTAAGCCGGCGGGCGCGTCGATATCCGCATCGGCGAGAATATTCTTGCCGTCCAGGATGATCTGGTCGCCATCTCGTCCGCGGATCCATCCACCGAAGCGGCCGCGGAAGTGGATACGGCCGAATCCTGGAGCAACATGAGTCCAGATCGATAGGGCAGTGCGTTCGCCGCTGGCTGCGTCGTATGTGAAGTAAACCTTCACATAGGCTCCAATGGCCAAATCGCCATGCCGCATCTCTACCGTGGTCGTAGGAGTCGTCTGGAACGACACGCCGCTCACCTGCCAGGTGCCTGTTATATCGTTGGTTGGCAATATCTCCACTACCCCAAAAAGCTTGAAGCGCTGGGAGCCGTCTCTCGCCTGGCAATCATACGCTTCCTCACTTTCCAGTTTGCGGAAAAGCATGGCGCCATCTGTTGGATCATATAATCCCTCTGCACAGCCTCCATCCGCGAACGGGCCCTCTTCCTCTTCAAAGCGGGTTTTTTGTGTCGCCGTGAAGTTTACCCCGGCAAGAGTCCAGGTTCCGGTAAGGGTTCCGGTAAGCGTTCCGGTGGGCATTGAATCCACTGTCGCATAAATCTTGCTGGGCGGCTGGTAGTCTTTGAAGAATCCTTCGCAATGGCGGGCGTCGCGAGTGTATACCAGGACTGCATAATTGACGCCCTGGTCGTCGTAATACTTTACCCCGACGCAAGTGCCAACTTCGACCGGGTGCGGTTTTATGAAGAACTGTGTGGATGGCGTGGTCATGAACGTCAGCGACATGCCAGCGGTATCACTGATGATCCAGGCGCCGTAAAGATCATCCGGGAAAGTGACCACATAGCCATAAGCCTGGTTATAAGAAACTGGCCCTGCACAACGATACAGCTTCTCATTTCGAATCAGCCAGGCCTGGTTAACCCCATTTACCTCGTTGTAAAGCACCCCTGCGCAGGCGCCCACCGCCAGCGGTCCATTATGGGTATCGTAATGTGTCTGCGGAGAGCTGACGAATTCTACACCGCTGATCACCCAGGTTCCAGTGATCCCTATGGTGCCAGTGACCGTGCTGGTATATGAGTTTGGGACCTGTTCGATCAAACCATAAAAGTATGTCCTGGCATGATCGTTGCATTTGAAGCGAAATTGCGATTCAATTACATAAGCGTTATAGTTGTTCGGATCATAGCTTACGTGTACACATGCGCCAGGATAAAACGGGCCAAAGAACATTCTAAAGTGAGTGGCCTCGGTTGCAGTGTAGACCACACCATCGATCGTCCAACTGCCCACCAGGTGATTTGGGAAGCTTTCAACCACCCCATATACGTCCGTACCCGGTGGAATATTGTGGTCAGGTATATTTTGCCCCTGTTCAACTTTGCCCGCCAACGCTGGCGCGGTCACGGCCAGAGCAGCTATGAATAAGCCCAATAGTATGGGCAAGGACAACAAGGCTAACTTACGTGTCATAGATAACCTCCTAGGGTTCTTTCAGGATTAGAACCTTGAGACGTACCCATTCCTAATATTATTGTAGCATTCTGATTTGAAAAGTTACGGCGGGGGGGTAGTAAATAAGTACTGGCAAAAATGAGACCTTTGATTCGCGGAAGCGATGGTTAATCTTGACTAAGTCGATCAAACATACTACACTTCAATAGGGCGATATCAGGCAGGTTTCAAATAACCAGGAGGGATGTGAATTTGACCAGGCATCACGATATCTCATGTATTCTCCCACCGCATATCCTGGAGCGGATCATCGAGAACGGCACCCAGGAACAAAAGGCAAAAGCCACCGAAACGGCGCTATTGAGCGCCCAAATCCGCTTGCAGCGCCAGGAGGCGCTCGCCAAACCCAGCGCCTCGCAGGCCGGCCCAGGCAGCCGGGGTGCAGCGCAGGCTTTATACAGCCAATCACCAATCCGGTCTGCCGGGCCAGTTGGTCAGAAGCGAAGGCGATCCGGCGGGCAGCGACGTGGCGGTAAATGAGGCTTACGATGGCGCCGGCGCGACCTACGACCTGTATTGGGATGCGTACCAACGCAACTCCGTGGACGATGCAGGGATGATCCTTGATTCGACCGTGCATTACCAGGTAGGTTATGACAACGCTTTCTGGAACGGCCAACAAATGGTGTATGGCGACGGCGACGAGGATCTGCCGCCGGCGCAACGGCTGTTCAACCGCTTCACGATCGCTATCGATGTCATCGGCCACGAGCTGACCCACGGGGTAACGCAGTATACCGGTGGGTTGAACTATGCCTTCCAGCCCGGCGCGCTCAACGAGTCCTTCTCGGACGTTTTTGGTTCGTTGGTCAAGCAGCGTGGCCTCGGGCAAACCGCCGCCAACGCCGATTGGATCATCGGGGAGGGCCTGTTCACCAGCAACGTCAATGGGGTAGGCATTCGATCGATGAAAGCCCCAGGGACCGCCTATGACGACCCTGTGCTGGGAAAAGACCCACAACCCGCACACATGAACGATTACGTCAACACTGCCAGTGATAACGGTGGGGTTCACATCAATTCAGGCATACCCAACCACGCTTTCTACCTGGTCGCGGTGGAGATCGGCGGTTCCGCCTGGGAGAAAGCCGGGCGCATCTGGTATGTGACCCTGCGTGACCGTATCCAACCCGGCTCAGCCTTCCAGGACGCTGCCAATTTTACCTTCGCTGTGGCCGGCGAGCTTTATGGGGAGAACAGCCTGGAGCAAATGGCTGTCGTCCACGGTTGGGCAGGCGTTGGCATCACTGTCGGCCAGGATTCCGGAGGCCAGAACCCAGGCTGCTTGAACGGCGTGATGAAGATGCTGGGTTTGAGAACCGGATGATTATCCGAGTGGAGCGCAGCGGCGGATTCGCCGGGATGAGCCAGCGGGCAGTGATCGATACGGATCGGCTCGACCCTCAAGAACGCCAGGAACTGCTTGGTCTGGTGGAATCGTCCGGATTCTTCGAGACGAAATTGGATTCCGCCTCCAGCCAGACCGGGGCCGACCGGTTCCACTACTCGATCACCATCGAACGCGGCCAGCAACATCGCACAGTCGAGCTGGGTGAGAACGATATCCCTGAAAATTGGCAGCCGCTGATCCAGCGAATTAACTCCCTGGCTCGCCGGTTCCGAGGCCAGTAGAACATTGCGGCGCAGTCAGGGGAGAGGTTTACGCGCCATCTGAAGTCTGGCAGCGCGCCAGCGTCTCCCGATGAACCCGGCTGCCTGGGCTGGCGGCACTATCCCACCGAAAAGCTGCAGCACCTGGTTCAAAAAACCAGGGATATACACGGCGCGGCCGCGCAAGGCGTGTTCGATCGTCTGTGCAGCCACTTCGCCGACATCCCGCGTCGTCAACCGGCCCATAAACCCCTGGGCTTCGATGGCGTCAATCGTCCCGGCAGTGGTTGGCATGCCGGCCGGACAGAGCACAGTCACCGTCGCCCCGCGGCCGCTGACCTCGTCCCTGAGCGCCAGGGAGAAATCTAAGAGAAAACGCTTGGACGCCGCGTAAGTGGCTTTGACCGGCATCGGGTAGAATGCGGCCAGGCTGGAGACATTGACGATGCGAAACAGGGTAGAGGGATCGGCGTTGGCAAGCAAGGCGTGGGTCACTTCCAGAGTCGCCTCGATATTCAACCGGATAATGGTGCGAATCTCTTCACGGCTGCGCTCGAGGAATGGACCCTCGTAGTCAAGACCGGCGACATTGATAAGAAACCAGAACGGCAGCCCTAAAGCCCGGATCGACGTAAAAAGCGCTGTGCGCGCCGGCGGATCGGTCAGATCACAGGGGCGGTAGTGAACATTCACGCCATAAGCGTTTTTTAGCCCGCTGGCGAGCAGGGCTAATTTTTCCTCCTGCAAGTCCGTAAGAAATACATCCCATCCGCGGCTGGCGCATTCGACTGCGAAAGCTTTCCCCAGCCCGCCTGTCGCGCCCGTGATAAAAACCAGGCTCTTCATATACTGCTCCTCTTGAAGATTTTGTCATACAGCTTATCCGAACCGCTCATTTGGATAACTATAGACCAGAATTCGAAATTTGTCAATCAATTGTTTTAAACAATTGTATAAAACAATTGACAAAATCCGGTTTTCCGGTTAAGATGGGTCTGTAGAGGAGATTTTGAAAATGGATGATCCACTGGCTGGAAAGACATATATTGTCACCGGCGCTACTTCCGGCATTGGGCTGGCGACGGCTGAGCTGCTCGCCCGCCGCGGGGCGATTGTCTTTGGCGTCGGGCGCTCGCCGGAACGCTGCCAGGCTACGGAAGAACAACTCCGCTTGCTCCATCCTGAGGCGGATATCAAGGTTCTCGTAGCCGACCTATCCGTCCAGGCCGAGGTGCGCAAGCTGGCAGCAGAGATCCGCAGACAAATTCTCGCATTAGATGGGCTGATTAATAACGCCGGGACGTTCACTTTTTGGCTGGAGCTGACTCCCGAAGGATTCGAGTCTCAGTGGGCCGTCAACCACCTGGCCCCTTACTTGCTGACTCATGAGCTCTTACCCCTGCTCGAAGCTGCCCCCACAGCCCGGGTGGTAACGGTCAGCTCAATGTCGCATTACAATACCCGGCTGCACTGGAACGATATCCAACTGCGGCGCCATTACAACTGCATGCTGGCTTACAAGCAGACCAAGCTGGCGAATGTCCTGTTCACGGCTGAACTGAACCGGCAGTTGGGAGCCAGCTCGACAGTTCGCGCCTTCGCGGCCGACCCCGGGCTGGTTAACACCCAGATTGGCATGAAAAAGACCCCCACTTTGGTGCGCTGGTTCTGGGATCGACGCCGGAAAGGCGGCGTTCCCCCACAAGAATCAGCCAGGGGAGTGGTATTCCTGGCGACCGAGCCATCCATCCAGAACTCCGCAGAGATCTACTGGAAAAACTGCCATCCGAAAACGCCAAGCCCCAACGCTCTGGACGTGGACGCGGCCCGGCGCTTATGGAGACTCTCCGCCCAAATGTGCGGTATCCCAACAGATTTACCGAATCCGGAAAAGATTGATGGATAAGACGCCCGCACAACAATTGATCCTGGAAGCAGTCGTGACGTGCATTGAAAAGTACGGGATCGACAAATTGACCACCCGCAAGATCGCCAGGCAGGCCGGAACGAACATCGCCTCGATTAATTATTATTTTCGCTCAAAAGATCAGTTGGTGTCCGAAGCGCTGACGATGACCATCAATCATATGGAGCAAGATGTTATCGCCGAGATGGGAGCGCCGGGCTTGTCTTTTGAGCAGCGGTTAACAAACGTTTTTTATTATCTGATTGAAGGCGGAGTGCGCTTCCAGGGCATTACTACGGCCCACCTGTACAGCGCGGTGATTGAAAAGCGCTACGACTCTCCAGGCGCGCGGGGAATCAATGCCATCTTTGATCACCTGGCTCACCGGGCTGCACAGGAATACCCAGATCACAGTTCGCAAGACTTGCGGTTTTTGCTCTCACAAATATTCGCATCGATCCTGTTCATCATGCTGGCGCCGAACTTTTTCACCTTACCCCAGAAATACCAGCCAACCAGCCCGGAGAACTGCCGGGTCCTGGCAGAACGGTACGCCCAGATCTTAGCGGAATTATTCGGAAAATGACGCCCAGCCGGAATCAGTCCAAATGCTGATATTAGGATATAAGACGGGGAAAAGCCTCTAAATTGTGCGCTAATGCGGAATTCAAATAAAAATCATCCCTATCCTCAGCGCACAGGTTTGCACGAAATAGCCGTCATATAATATGGATATGAGAAACCCCGAAAGGATTGATCCAGAAACCCCAGAGCGAAAACCAGAGCATATTTATCCGCTCGAGCAAGACCGGGCTGCCCACCTTCGCGCAGCCCGCAATGGCGACTCGCAAGAATTCGCAGGCCTGGTCGAGCCATACCGCCGCGAATTGCAGGTGCATTGCTATCGCATTCTTGGCTCGCTGCATGAGGCGGAAGATCTGGTGCAGGAGACGATGCTGCGCGCCTGGCAGCGGCTGGATACCTATGAAGGCAGAGGCTCTTTACGCGGCTGGCTGTATAAAATTGCGACGAACGCCTGCCTGGATGCCCTCGATCGCAGGCGGACCCGGCGCTCAATGCCAACCAGCGTCTTTCCGATCTCAAACCCAGGTGCGCCGATCGACGCCCCTATCCCAGAGCCAATCTGGTTGGAGCCCTTTCCCGATGAGTGGCTGGCCCCGTCTTCGACCAGCCCAGAATCCCGCTTCATTTCCAGTGAAAGCATTTCACTGGCCTTCCTGACCGCGTTGCAGAGCCTGCCGCCGCGCCAGCGGGCAGTATTGATTTTGAGCGACGTGCTGGACTTTCCAGCCAGAGAGACAGCCGAAATAACCGGGATGACCGTCTCAGCCGTCAACAGCGCCCTGCACCGGGCCCGTTCCACGCTCGCCAGTCGTTATCCCAGCCACGAAGTGGAAGGCCTGGCAAATTCCGAGCCGGACGTGCAAACCCAAGCGCTTCTGGATCAATACGTGCAAGCCTGGGAAACCGCCGACGTCGCCAGATTGGTGGCATTATTAAAGAAGAAGCGCGATTCAGCATGCCCCCTTCGCCTTCGTGGTACCAGGGGCGAGCTTCTATCGGCGAGTTCGCCGCCGCGACGGTTTTTGGGGACGATGGGATGTTTCCCAGCCAAGCGCGCGGCCGTTGGCGTTTCCTGCCGACGAAAGCGAACGGCCAGCCGGCGTATGCGATATTCCAACGCATGGCAACAGGCGAATTCCTGGCCTTTGGCATTCACGTGTTGGCGGTCGCCGGCGGTCAGGTCTCTGAAATCACCAGCTTTATGGATCCTTCTCTGGTTGTGGCGTTCAATTTCCCCCAAAGGCTCAACCCGAACGGGTGAGCGTCACCGGCTTAAAGAAAGCTTTCCAGGTCGATTTCCTTCCAATCCAGCAAGATTAACCGGCCTCGCTCGAGTGAGATCGCTTCATCCTGTCGACGCTGGCTTTCCCGTCCTTCTTCAGAAGCTACTTCGACCCGCCGGACGGCCTTCTCCCAAACCTGGTCGCGCCAGTGAGCGATCAATTTGGTCACTAACCACTCATCCAACCTGCCCATGGAGATGTCGACAACCTCCATGACCAGCGATTGTTTCTCCAAAACCTCATCCTGGACAGCGTCGATCGTCCTGGCGATAATCTCATTCACATGGCAGTGATCCTGGTAGCGCAGGCGCCGCTGGTCCGGAGTCAACTGAGACCATTCAGGCTCCAGCTCATCTGCGAGCGCCATGACCAAGTCGTAATTGATATGGGCATTGACACCAAGCAGCAAATTTTGCAGGGCATGGGTTGAGTGATGATTGGCTACGTCAAAGGTAAACTTCCAGATTTCCGGTGGAACAGTTTCTCCGGTTTCGTAGGTTTCCAAAGCATGGAAATAATAATCGGCAAAATGATCCAGAAGCCGGAGGACCCAGGATGGGTCGATAAAAATTCCATCATCCAGGGCAGAAAGCATGTTTTGCGTCATCATGGAATAACAGGTTAAAAAGACCGCCCGCCGGTCTGACGCCTGTTCCCACTGCTGCAACTGGGCTTGCATACGATCCAAGGTTTGGCGATGATCGAGCACGATTTGTTCTCCCGAATGGGTGAATTATAATGGATCATCTTCCATCCATGGGAAATCCGGCTCCATATCATGGCGTATCTTACCGATGACGAAAAATAATAAGGCGGCGACTGGCGACATTGTTATCGGGACCCATACAATATCACCCAGGTCAACACCCCCTGAAGATTGTGGCCCGGAAACTGAGCTGTTCAATCCGATTGCAGAAGGCGGCGGGCTGGCGGAGAAATTCCCCTGGGGGGGTGTATATTGAGGAGATGTCCCCAGAGGCGGGGAACTCGCGGCATCTCCGGAAAGGTTTGATTCAGGCTGAGACTGCTCGCCAGATTTCGCATTCAAAACCAGGGGAGCGTGTTGAACAACCGTCAGATTTTGGGTCTCTGGTGAAGCCGTTAATGGTTCCTGGGCTGGCTGTCCGGAATTGGATCCGGTTTCCGGAACGGTGAGTGATGCCGGGGGGAAGTTCAACTGTTCCACACCGGCAGCGGTTCCGGAGTCCGGGTTGGTGGAAGTCAGCGGTTCCTGTATGGCGAGGGTTTCAGGACCCACTTCTCCGGCTGAAGCTGAATTCGGCTCAGCCGCGGCCGCGATCGCCGGTTGGGCCGGTGGATCGGCTGCCTGTCCCGTTTGTGCTATTTGGGTCGCAGGATCGGCCTGTGCAGGCGCATCGCCGGCGCTAAATACCCCAATCGCCTGGGGGATCAACCGCTCAGAATAGACGAACCATTGGTTCTGGCAGATCAATTGGGTCGACCCGCCTCCATCCAACATCATTATTTTTTCGGCGGCAAAACTCCGCAGAACCGCCGCGGCATCCACCTGGCGGGCGACCTTGGTATTCAATAGTAAAAAGATCTCTGCAAAACCGTCCTGGTTGTAATCCGCGATACCAACAAACGTCCTACCGACATAATGCTTGGCCTGTTTGTTCGCATCTTCTTCCAAACCAGCGACGATATTGGGCGCTGTAGAGGTGTAAAGGTTATCTTTGTTCAGCTCTCGGATGTCCATGTGGTCAGGCCAGATCTCCAGCATCGACTGCTGCCCGGGGTGGTCGTTCACGCCGTACCCATCGCTGAGGATCGAGCCATCCACTTTCAAGGAAAACGGCAGCCGGGTGGGGTTTTCCGGCATGTAAAAAAATTGTCCGTTACTGACACAAAAAGCATTGTCCCCCTCTCCAGAAAGCTCTTGCCAATAATTCTTCAAAGATCGATAGGTGAACCTGGCATCCTCTCCGCCAAATACGCCTTTGCCGGGGCGCGATTCTCGGACATCTCCATGCAGAAGTTGGATCCCGGCTCCCTTGGACAGATCTACCACCTCGACGAAATCGGGAGATCCGCCAGGATAGTCTTTTCGATAGAGCTGCACCCCTTCCGCTGAAAGCACCGGGGTAAAACCAGGCGGGATGTCCGGGTTGAACAGAGCGCTGGCTGTGACGAGTCGGGATGGGGCTGCGAGGATCAGGAGACAAAATAAGGTTAGAATACCAGATCGGATAACGCGCATTTTCTGTTTTCAAATAGTTCATGACAAGACACAAAACTGCGCCCCTGGCGATATAATAGCACACTTGTTCTAATTTATCAAGCCTTAGGAAGCCTATCTTATCAGAAAAAGACAATGATCAGCAACGGCTGCGCCGCCTGCCTCTCCTTAAAGAACAGAACCGGCAGGTTTCATGCCGGTTCTGTCGCAAGCTCCCCAAAAGGTTGCTTATCTTCTAGATAAGCCAAGCGACCTGGTGACCCCTCAGTTTGTCGCCTCCTCTCAGCCGAGCAATATCAGTGTAACGATGAAGCACGATGATGGTAAGATACTGCTACTTTAGGGCCTAATCCACAGCCTAATGTCATCTTCCATGGATCGCTCACACCCCAAGCCTTTCTAACGTCGCCGTTGAAGGGAGCTCTCAGATGCACGTACAGTTTAACATATTCTTAACCCGAATGCAATAGGAATCTAATTTTATTTTCTTTAGAATTTCTTTGTGAATTCAAAAAAACGTGTCACGCGGCCTAACTATTTCTCCCGGAACGCAGGATGTCCTCTTCCCGTAAATACCATTCTCAGCTTGTTGATCCTGATCGCGCTTTTCAGCGCCAGTTTCCAGCAGGCCGCGGCTGTAGATCTGCAGCCGGCGATCCCACCCGGATTCCACCTGATTAAATCAGCCTTTGGCGTGGAATTCTTCCGCAAAGAATATCCGAACGGCAGCCCGGACTTCGTGCAAGTGGTCAATCTCAGCCAGGGGGCCTCGATAAAGCTCCTGCACGGCGCGATTGCCAACCCGCGCCCGGGCAAAGGCGTATATGGGGGCGATGATCCATCCATCGTTATGCAGCCGCTTCAAGATTACTGGAAGGATTTCCTCAGGTCCCACGCTACAGCTTTCTGCGTTACGAATGGGCAATTTTTTTATCTACAAGAAAGCCCGACACGCCTGCCGTTCCCCTTGAAAACAGACGGGGAAATCATCAGCGATGGATACGGTATAAAGGAATTCCCGGGCCAAAAACTGATGCTGGAGATATGGCCTGATCGAGTAGACATCCGTGAATTGACCAGGGAAGCGTTATATACCTCTTCCGCCCCGAATATTGTCGCAGGGTTATCAGAAGATGCCAAAAAACGGATCGATAAATACGTTGGGCGTACGTTTGTAGGGGTTAGCGACCAGGACGGCGACCGGTTTTTCGAAACCTTCTTGATTTTCAACACCCAGACCGCCCGCCAGGCGGACGCGGCGAGTATCCTGCGCAGCTTTGGGGCAAAAAAGGTGATGATGCTGGATGGCGGCAGCTCAACTCAGCTCGTTTGCAGAGACCAGGCATACATCACAACGGACCGTCCGATTCCCCAGGCTATCGGGGTGCTGGCAGCCAACATCCCGCCATTTTTCGCAAGCGTCGTCAGCCAGCCGGGTCCGTCCATCCTGGTCGTCGGGGAAAATTTTCGTGCGGAGATCACTTTGAAAAACAGCGGCTCTAGCGGGTGGAAAAATGGGGATACTTACCTGGTAATTGAAGGGGAAGCTCCGGCCACAGTCGAACGGCTGGCGCTCGAAAAGGATACCTCGCCTGGAGGGACTGCCGTTTTCACCTGGCGCACGAACCCGCTGCTCGAGCCAGGCGTTCTTGCGATCCATGCCCGCCTGGTGGAAGGAAAAAGCCGTTCTACCAGCGAATTATTGAGCTTTCAGCTCATCGTGATCCCGCCTGAGCTGGCCGCTCAGCGCAGCGATTTGGAAGAAAAAATAAAACTTTGGCAGGCGCAGCCTCCGGCAGAGCTTAACCGGCTGGCGGAAGCCTGGATTCAATCCCACCTGGCATTGCTTACCACCACAACCCTTGCCCAGGAGGATTCGATCCAGGTTGGCGGCGCTGCAGACGCCGACCCGGGTTTCGCGGCTGTGTGGATCCTTACCGTGCTGTTACCCCTGGGTGCTTTGTGCTTCCTGGCTGTACGCAGGCGACGAAAAAGCGCCTAATCCTGTGCAAATGTATCGATCAACAGCTTGACGTCGCCGCCGACCGGGTAGAGGATCGGGCAGGTGCAGCCATGCTTGCGATATTCGTTCACCTTAAGGCGGGCTTCATCTGGCGTGCCGGAGGCGCTGATGCGCAGGATCAAATCCTCGGGGACCAGGTGTTTCGCCTTGCGGATCTGCTCTTTCGTGGCCGGCCAACCCAGGATAGACTGGATTTCGTCCACAACGCTTTGCGAAACCCCGGAAGCCTTGGCGATGTGGGGCTGCTGCGCCAGGTACTGCGTGAGCAGCTCGCGGGTTGTATCGATCGCCCGGTCGTGATCGTGATCCACCGAGCATACCACCAATTGGGGCCGGTCGAGGTCCTCCAGCTTGCGGCCCACGCTGCGAGCGCCTAGGTCCAACAACTCCAGGGCTTTATCGTTATACTCCGGCGGGACGCAGTAGTTCAACACTGCGCCATCCGCGATCTCCCCGGTCAATTCCATCATTTTGTCGCCCGTCGCGCCGATCATGATCGGCACATTGCGCGGCTCGCGCCGCCCATGGACCACATCCAGCTCGATCCCGTCCACGTGATGGAATTCGCCGTGAAATGTCACCCGTTCCAAATTGAGTAAGCGCCTGAGGACTTCCACCGTCTCGCGCATGGCGGTCAGCGGCTTGCTGCGCTGGATACCCACGTTGCGCGCCAGCGGATCCCACCAGGCGCCAATCCCACAAATGACCCGGTTTGGCGCCAGATCGTCCAGGGTGAGGAAGGTGGCAGCCAGCAGGCCGATGTTGCGCGTCCAATTGTTGATTACGCCCGAAGCCACCTTGATGCGCTCCGTCACGGCGGCATAGGCGGCCATCGGGACAATGGCATCCCGCACCAGTCGAGATTCGGCCTGCCAGACGGCCTCAAAACCGCGCTGTTCGGCATAGCGTACATAGTCCAGCCCATCGCGCAAATCATGAGCGTCTTGTAAATACAGAGCAAAACGTTCGGGCATAAGGCCTCCAGGATCGGGTGGGTTTATTCGTAGGATGGCAGGAAGGTGCTGGCATTCACAACGCAGCCTTCCAATTCATCGCTCACTTTATCCAGGTCTTCAGGTAGATCGACGTCCAGCGCTAGAGAAGGCAAGTCGAGAATCTCCAGGCGTGCGCCGGCCTGTAAAGCGCGATCGCAGTGCCGTTGGAACGAACCGGGTCCAAAATCGTACTCGATCAGGCCAACCGGACAGACTAACAAAGCATTCGTGCCTTTGCGGTGCCGGTCCGGAGCCACAACCACTACCGGCGGGTCTTTGGCTTGCGCCAGCATGGCTCGCACGTCCTCTGGAGTAATTAATGGCAGGTCGGCGGGTATGACCAACACGCCACGCGTGGCGTAATTTTTCGCGACAATCGTAGCCCTGGCCAAGGCTACGTTAAGTTTCGGCGCTCCATTTTCTTGTACGGTTCGAGCCCCATGATCGCGGGCGAGCGCAAGCGCCCCAGGGTCACGACTGATTACTAACACATGTTCAATTTCCGAGATCGCCGTCAATGTGTCAAGCGTGTGCATGAGCAGGCGGCGATTTAAATCGGCACGCTCATCGGGTGTAAGCACATCTGCCAGGCGCGATTTGCCATGTCGAAGAGGTTTGACAGGGACGATGGCCCACAATGTCATCTTTATGTCTCCCAATGCTACGCAGATAGCCTTGCTTTGTGAATGTTGAACCAAGTTTCTTGGTCATTTTGATTGGCGCTTGGGCGAAATTTCTCTTCCAACAATTAGCAAAAGGGGAACGTCACACACAATTTGTCCCCCCAGAAGGCATGGCGATGCCATCTGTATCAAGCTAGTCATCCGAGCGCTGGTCCTCCACCAGGCTTTCCCCAAATTCGAGCACCTCCTCCGCCAGACGCAGGCGGTCTTGCGGCGTATTCATAATCGAGTCGGTAACCTTGGTCTCGATCCCCAAGTCATTCACTTCTTGGGCCAGGCCGGCGTCCTGGCGGTCCAGCACAAAACCGGACAGCAACGAACCATAGTGTCGCGCCACTGAAAGGGCTGAAGGCTCAATTCCCAATTCAGCATACATTTTCGCGGCCGGCCCTTTGATCGCCTGGCCCCCGATAATGGGGGATATGGCGACCACCGGCAGATGCCCATCTTCCAATACGGTGTGAATTCCCGGCACTGCCAGGATCGGGCCAATGCTCACCCATGGGTTGGAGGGGCAAATCACCACCAGGTGTGTCTTTCGAAGCGAGTTCGAGCACCCCTGGCGCGGGCTGCGCCTGTTCCACACCTTCGAAACGGAAACCGGTCACCCGCGGATGACAATGGCGGTGGACAAAATACTCCTGAAATGGTAATTCGCCTTCATCAGTATACACCCAAGTCGGGACGTTGTCATCAGTCGCCGGCAGCACAGGATGGCGAATCCCCCAGGCCTGACAAAAGTGACGGGTGATCTGGCTGAGAGGTTGGCCGCGGCGCAGGCGGCGGGTTCGTTCGAGATGGACCCCCAGGTCTTTGTCACCCAACCGGAACCAGGCCGGGCCTCCGAGTTCGCTCAGGCTTTCCAATGCCTGCCAGCTTTCGCCGGTGCGGCCCCAACCTGTCGCCGGGTTGGCGATGCCTGCCAGGGTGTAGCATACGGTATCCAGATCCGGGCAGATGGACAATCCCATGTGCTCGAAATCATCCCCGGTATTGACGATGATGGTGAGTGATTCGGGGGGAAGCGCCTGGGCAAGCCCATCCGCCAGCTTGGCGCCGCCCACCCCTCCAGCCAGTGCAACGACATTCATATTCGGCGTTAGCGGATAAAAATCGATACTTCATCAACCGGACGGCGCGGGCGCGGCGCGGGGATCTTGGCCGGGTAGCCCAGCAGGAGCAAGCCCTGCGGATCCCATTCAGCGGGTAAACCCAGGGAAAGGCGCACCGTCCGGCGAGCGAACAGCGGCGCGCAGATCCAAACGCCGCCCAGCCCCTCACTGTGGGCAGCCAGGAGTAAGTTTTGGCCAGCCAAAGCGACGCTCTGCACGCCCATCAAATATTCAGCCTGCTGGCGGGATGCATCGGGGTAATGGTCGCCCACGCTGGTATCCAGGCACAACAGGATGTCCAGCGGAGCTTCCAGGATGCGTTGGCGCGAGCGCTGCACCTGCGCATTCACATCCTGCGGAGCCAGACCGTCCGCAATCAGATCACGGCGAAAATCGGCGCCCATGGAATCCGCCAGGCGTACTTTGGCCGCTTGTGTGGCGAGCACGGCGAAGCGCCAGGGTTGGCGGTTGTGCGAAGAAGGCGCCCAGGTAGCAGCCTCTAAAATCCTGCGGACAACCGCATCCGCCACAGGCCGGTCCTGAAAACGGCGCACCGAACGACGCGAGGCGATGAGGTCCATCCCAGTTTGTTGTTGGCGGCGGATCAGGGTTGCACTCATGCTGCCGCTGTTCAAAAAACGCAGGATTGTCTGGGTCTCCGCCTCGTCGCATCCCAACAGCAGTTTCATCTCAACATCCCGCTTCTTTAAATCCACAGTTAAGATCAAGCCATTCAGGGTTTTTTCGGGCAGAGCGCCCAGCCAAACGTCAATTCCTCCCTGATCCTGGGCGATTGTGCCATCCAGGTAGCCATAATCCAGGGGATACACCAGATCTGAGTAGCTTGGGTGAGCGCTTCCTTTTGGCCGGTCGATGACGATTTGGCAGTCTTCCACCAACTGATCCAGGGATGCCCAAAAATTTTCATGGTACTGCATATCGAAATCCGATGCCAAGGAGGGATTCTGTGGGTTCGAATTCATACTTGCGCCGCGCCGATACGATGGCATGCATAAGCCTGTTCAGCGGAACAAATCTTGATCCTTGGGCCTCAACAATTCATCCAGCGAGGCTTCTCGCAGCAAATAAGGAAAGCCGCGCACGTGAATAGCAGGCGAGCCCTCGGCTGCCTGGCCCATCAGCAGTGAAGCGGCCGCCGCCAGCTCATCTGCGGCGCCGACTTGGGTGATCTTAAGCCGAAATCCGAAAAGATCCGGTTGGCCGCGCAGGTCAATCAGGCCGGGCAGGCCGGACAGGCCAATCGCTATCCCGACCGTGCCAAGACGCCAGGCGCGCCCATGCGAATCGATAATCACGACGCCCAGCCGCACCCCGCTGGCGGCTTCCAACCTCCGGCGAATGGCGTGTGCAGAAGCATCCGGGTCGCGTGGCAGCAGCAAGACCCAGTTCTCCGCCTGCGAATCGGGCTCGCCAGCCAACGCCGGGCGCACATTCGAATGATCGACGCCGGCGCTGGCGCACACAAACCCCAGGCGGTGTTCGACGATAATCGTGCCGGGGCGGGTGCGTAAAACCTCTTTACTTTCTCTCAGGATTACTTCAACCAGGCGTGGGTCTTTTTGGGTTTCAAGAGCTAAAGCAATCGCCCGCGGCGATGGTTGAACCTCTTCCAGGTTCACCAGGCGACCTTCAGCTTTTGAGACGATTTTTTGCGCAAGAACAAGAATATCACCATCCAGCAGCGTGATCCCAGCCTGCGCTAAGGATTGCAGCAGGATTTCTGCCAGGTCAGCTCCAGGCTGAACCATGGGGATACCGGGCAGCACGGTCAGGCTCATGCTCATGGAACCCCCATACGGCAGCATTTCAGCGTGCGACCCCGGCAATACGGATCGCAGCGGAATGCCCACCGTAGTGCTTGTTCATGCTGATCAAAATCGAAGTCAGCCCCTCGACGACAATGGCGTTATCCAGCCCACCGGCGTAATAAGCGCACATGCCGGCTGCATCTGCCAGGCGCATCACTTCATTTGCTGCGGGGACATCATCCGCGCAAACCAGCACATCCACATCCAGCGATTGATCCAGATTTCGCTTGAGGACCCCCGAGGGGACGTTTTGAAAAGCTGCAACCACGCGCACCCCCGGACCGAGGATATTCTGCGCCAGCCGGGCCGCCGCCGGCGGGTCGGGTGGCTTCGGGTCGCGAAAGTCCACCCTGGCGGTCGCATCCACCAGGATCTTTCCCTGAAGGTCATCCAGCAAGCTCTCGATAGCGGCCTGGTGTGCGGCCTGGACAACCGTGAGAACCGAGATATCTGCCAGGCGCGCCGCAGCGCCATTTTCCATGCCACGGATCGTATGGACGTCCAATTTCGCATTCAATTCACCGGCGGTAATTTGAGCTTTTTCAGCCTGGCGAGAGCCGATGATGATTTCATAGCCGGCCTTTGCCCAGCGCAGAGCCAATCCAGGCCCTTCTTTGCCGGTGCCTCCTAAAATGGCGATTTTTGGCAATAATGCTCCAGCTTTGTCTTCGTCCATGTTTGACCTTTCTAAAAGATGAACTTATGGCGCTTCGCAAAAAAGTGAGATTGGGATTGAGTCAAGGTCAGTTAAACTGGCTGTTATACCGCTCCCAGACTGCAGGAGCCAGCTCACGGGCGTGGGCCGTGATGGCGGACTCATCCAAGGTGAGCAGGAAACGGTCATGCATGAGCAACTGTCCTTCGACGATGGTGGTGGTCACCATGCTTTCGTGAAACCCGAAGATGATCTGCCAGGGAAGGTTATCGGCGGTTAGTGGCGTGTGCGGGTGATAGTCGACGAGAATCAGGTCTGCAAACGCTCCGGGGACCAACACGCCTAACGGCGCCTCGGGGAAGAACATCCCGGCCAGGCTGGCGTTATTGTATGCGCCCATAATGGCGACATCCGTACCGGTCATACGCCTGGGATCGCGGTGCCAGACCTTATGCAGCAAGTAGGCTGTCTTCCATTCTTCCCACATCGTATGGCTGAAACCGTCCGTCCCCAGGCAGACCGGAATGCCGGCCCGCATCAGCGATTCTACCCCCGCCGCGCCAACCCCGTTATTCATATTCGAACGAGGCTGGTGAGTCACCCAGGTGCCGCTTTCAGCCAGAAGGTTGACCTCTCGGGCGTCGACGTGCACGGCATGCGCCACAATCGAGCGCGGGCCAAGGATGCCTTGACGGTGCAGCCGGTCGACTACCCGCAGTCCGGATTTCGCCAGGCTGTCATATTCATCAACTTCATGCTCGGAGACATGGATATGGAAACCCACCTGCTCTGGAGCTGCATCCCGGCAAGCTCTCAAAGTAGCCTCAGAAAGGGTCAGGCTGGCATGCAAACCGAAGGTGGCGGAAACGCGGCCGGCGGCGATTGGCCCACGCTGCGCTCGTTGGACAAATCTCATATTTTCCGCGATCCCCGCCTGTGCTTTCTCTTCCCCATCCCGGTCGCTGACTTCGTAACACAGAACCGCCCGCAGCCCCGATTGTTCTACCGCCTCCGCAATGATATCCAAAGAACCATCGATTGCGTTTGGAGAGGCATGGTGGTCGATTAAGGTCGTCGTCCCATGCTTGACGGCATCGATCAACATGACCAGGGCTGAGAGGCGTACGTCATCCCGGGTCAGCGATCGATCCAAAGGCCACCAGAGTTTCTGCAAAATCTCCGGAAAATCCTTCGGAGCTGGCCCGGGGATCGCCAGTCCACGTGCAAACGCGCCATAGAAATGCGTGTGAGCGCATATATTCCCCGGCATCAGATACTGGCCGCGTGCGTCCAACCGGTCTGAATCCGGGTAGCGATTGGTGATCTCTGTCTGCGGCCCAATCGCGGCGATCTTGCCGTTGCGAATATAGACAGCGTGGTTCTCAAGGATCTGGTTGGGCTCTTGCCAGGTGATCAGCGTTGCATTGGTGATCAGCATATCCATTCTCCCTCCCGAAACCTTTCAATCAAATGCCGTCTGCCAGTGCGTATCTACCCGGGCTTTGAATGCGTCTTGAATTTGGCGCGACTTCGTACGCTCTTCGGAGAGTTGGGCCGGGATTTCATCGAGGCCGAAAAAAGCAACCTCCGAGGTCTCGTCGCTGGGACGAGCCTCGCCATCGATCAGATCACATAAAAATACCAGCTTGAAGGCGTGAAAAACTTCGAGCGGGGTTATCCGGTTGGCGTCATAGACCCCGACAACTTTGACTGCTTTAACATGAAAACCAGCTTCTTCCCACACTTCACGCTCCGCTGCCCGGGAGGGGATATCGCCCACATCCGCCCAACCGCCGGGCATCGTCCAACCCTCATCCATACGCTCGCGCACCATGAGAAGTTTGCCGTTTTGTATGACGGCCCCGCGCACATCCACGCGCGGGGTTGCATAGCCGATTTGGGCGTGAAAGGTGTTGGCAAGGCTCTCAAACTGTAAGCCGCTATACTCGCTGATGATCTCGGCTGCGATCTCTGCCATCCGGTGGTAGCGCTCGCGCTGGTAATGATTTTCAGCGTAATGATACCCGGTTTGGGACAAAGACTGGATCTCGCGCGCCCATTCAAGCCAACGCGGTGGTGCGACGTCGCCCATTCAACCTCCCCACAGCCTAGAAAATCACCCCGTGTTCCTTGAACTTCCTGGCAATTTCCTCCTGGTCAACCGGAAGGCTGTCGATCCGCACGCCTACGGCGTTGTAGATTGCATTGGTGATTGCCGGCGTCGTTGGGATACTGACGATCTCGCCAACGCCCTTGGCGCCATACGGCCCGTCTTCGGTCGGATCCTCCACCACTATTGAGGTAATCTCGGGGGTATGGGCGATGGATGGAATCCGGTAGCGAGCCATCCGGTCGGTGAAAACGACCCCGTTTTCCACGATGAAATTTTCGGTCAAGGCATTCCCCAAGCCCATCATCACGCCTCCCTCAACCTGGCCTTGCAGCCCAAGCGGGTTGATGGCGCGGCCGACATCGTTCGCTGCGATCACCCGCAAGACGTTCACCTCGCCGGTGAGGCAATTCACTTCGACTTCCGCAGCCTGTGCGGCGAACGAAAAAGCGAAGTGCATATCGCCGCCCTGGCCCAAGGGTTTTGTCTCTGGGGCCCAATATTCATACAGGGCTTTCGGCTCACGGCCTTCAGCGCGCATGGCAGCCACGACCTCGCCTAAGGGAACGCTGTGTCCGTTCACCTGCGCCAGGCCCTCGATAAAGCGGATATCCTCAGGCGGATGGTCATATTTCTCCGCTAATGTCGCGGCGATAGCCTGCCGCAAGGTCTGGGCCGCGTAGCGAGCCGCGTTTCCGGTTACGTAAGTTTGCCGGGAAGCCGTCGTCGGGCCGCCATCCGGGGTCAGGTCGGTGTCCATCACCAGGACGCGCACTTTAGAGGGCGGCAGGCGAAATTCCTGGGCCACGATCATTCGCAGCACCGTGACCAGCCCCTGGCCTAACTCAGCCGAGGAGGTGCGTACCTCCATCGAGCCGTCTTCGAAGAGCTCGACCTCGGCCCCAGCCTTATCCGGGGCGCCGCCTCCCAATCCGGTGTTTTTATAGCCTACCGCAAACCCCCAGGATCGGCGCAGGTGCGGATGGCCGGGCACGGGGCGCGATTCGAAAGGACGCTTGCCGGCTACCCGGTACATCTCGGCGACAACTTTATCCATGCATTCCAGCAGGCCTACGCTTTCGGTCAGGACCTGTCCGGTGTTGGTGATGCTGCCCAGGCGCAGTGCATTCTTGCGGCGCAGCTCGATCGGGTCCATTTGCAGTTTTTCAGCCAGGGTATCCATCAAGCTCTCAACTGCGAATGCAGATTGGGTGACTCCAAAACCGCGGAAGGCCCCAGCGGGCGGGTTGTTGGTGTACATCGCATAGCAGTCGGCGCGCACATGCGGCACTTCATAGGGTCCGGAGGAGTGAGTCGTCGCCCGGGTCATCACCTTTTCACCCAGGGAGGCGTAAGCGCCAGTATCGCCGTAAAGCTCGGTTTCCACCGCAGTCAGGCAGCCGTCCCGCCTGGCGCCGATCTTAACCCGGATCTGGGTGGCATGCCGCTTTGGATGCACCAGCAGGCTTTCATGGCGATCAAACAGCATTTTCACCGGTCTTCCAGTGGCTTGCGACAGCAGGGCAACGTGCACCTGCCCGGCGATATCCTCTTTGCCACCGAAACCGCCGCCCATCAATTGGCCGATCACTCGAACGCGCTCATCCGGCCAACCCAGTACGCGGGCGACCTGGTTGCGATCGGAATAGGGGATTTGCGAGCCTACATAGATCTCCATCCTGCCGTCGGGCATTGGGCGAGCAATGCTGCATTCCGGCTCGAGGAAGGCATGATCGGTGATCGCGGTGTGGTAAGTCTGTTCCAGGATGATCTCAGCTTCGCCGAAACCCGCCTGCAGGTCTCCCTTGCGGACTTTAATATGCTTCAGGAGATTGCCTTTTTCGTGCAACTGGGGTGCGTCTGGCTGGCGTGCCCGCACCGGGTCGCTGATGACTTCTTGCAGCTCATATTCTGTTTCGATTAAGTCCAAAGCCCGAGCGGCAATTTCAGGCGTCTCAGCGGCGACGATTGCAACCGTATCGCCTACGTAGCGCACGCGCTCGCCGACCCCAACGATGGCGGGCCAGTCGAAGATTACGATCCCATGATTGTGTTCGCCGGGGATGTCCGCAGCGGTGAGCACCGCTTTCACCCCGGGTAAGCCGCGGGCGCGGTCGACATTAATTCGTTTTAGGATCGCATGTGGGACTCCGGCGCGCCTGGCGCGGGCATGCAGCATGCCTTCAAACTTCAAGTCGTCGGTAAACTTTGCCTCCCCGTTCACCTTTTCCACGGCATCCGGCCTGAGCTGCATGGTGCCGATCACCTCCATCGGGCTTCCAGAAGTGACCGCATCCGGCAGCGCGACTTCTGTGCCGCTGCGCAGGGCTTTGGCAGCCGCCTGCACCGACCGGATGATCGCCGGGTAGCCGGCGCAGCGGCATAACGTGTCCTTCAAGGCGTGGCGGATATCTTCGTCGCTTGGATCCGGGTTACGCTGCAGCAGGGCATAAGCTGTCATAAGCTGTCCGGGTATGCAAAAACCACACTGCACCGCCCCGTATTCGACAAAAGCCTCCTGTAAGGGATGCAAATGGCTCATATCCTCGCTATTTGAGGCGCCGACTTGGCGGGATGCCCCTGCCAGGCCCTCGACCGTGAGGATTTGCTTTCCCTCGGCGCGGGCAGCCGGATAATTGCAGGACAACACCGGCTCCCCGTCGACGGTGACTGTACACGACCCGCACTCAGCCTCGTTGCAGCCGACCTTCGTTCCGGTCAGGCCCAAGCGCTCGCGCAGTAAATCCGAAAGCATTTCACCAGGCTGCGCCTCAATCGTAAAGTCTTTACCATTAATCGTAAGATCCATCTTTATCCACTCTCTTTTGTAAACAGTTCAACCGGTCTAGTGCATTGATCAACCTGCCGCTTACGCTCCCCTGGATCCCGGGCCGGGTGTCGAAATCGCAAAGTCGGCAGCCAGAGGATTTAACCTTCTCCAGTTTTGCTGCCGGTTATGGCTCGATCCCAGGCAGCTCGGAAGGATTCTTGAAACAATACCCCAGCCAGGTGGTGGCGGTAATCGGAAGAAGAACGGTGTGGGCTGGTGCGAAAGCGCGCTTCAGAAAGCAGCGCACCTATAGCCGCCTGGATATGGGCCTGGTCGGGAGACTGGCCGCGCAAAGCGTTCTCAGCCGAGCAGGCTCTCAGCGGTTTCGGCCCAGCCGGGCCGATGGCGATGCGAACATCCTGTACGTAGTTCTCCTGGCGCAGCACCCAAACCCCAATGTTGAGGATGGCGATGGCTACACCTTGTGGGCGCATCACCCGGCGGAAAGCCGAAGCGCTGCCCGCACGGCGGATGGGCAGGTAAAACCCTACCAGGATCTCCCGGTCGGCGATCAAGGTCGAGCGCCCCGGGCCCTGGAAAAGCTGCGCCAATGGAACCCGCCGGCAGCCTTTGTCGTCATAGATCTCAGCCTGTGCATCCAGGGCCAAGAGCGAGATCGTGCCATCGCCAGCCGGCAGGGCGTGGGCGACATTTCCACCTAAGGTCGCCGTGTTGCGCACCTGCGGTCCCCCGATCAATCCGGCGGCTTCTTTCAAAGCCTGGGCATGTTCCGCTACCAGGGGCGAAGCGATCACCCGGTTTAAAGGCACGGATGCGCCGACAAACAGACTTCCCTGGCGGATTTCCAGGGCCGTCATCTCGGGGATCTGGGTGACGTCTACCAGGGTGTCAATTTCAGAATGGCGGCCTTGCTGCATATCCAGCAGCAAATCGGTGCCCCCGGCGATCAAACAGGCCCGGCCTGGCCCAGAAGCCAGGCGTTGCAGGGCATCATTTAGATTTCTTGCGACGTGGTAATTTTTCCAGAGTGTCATGGATCGGTGATTTATCTCCAACCGGCTTGTTCTCAGCCAAAGATTCGAACGGCGGCACTTTTCGACGGGTATTCTGCCCGACGCCGTCACAGGCGAGCCTGCGGCGACCACCGACCCAAGTAAGCTTTATTTTAGCACGGATTTACCCGCCAGCTACAGGGAATATGCGTTAAGGGTTGGGCGGCATCGCGAACACGATTGCGAGAGGCGCTTGCCACCCTGAAAAATAGCATATAATCAGGGTCTACAGACCTAACTCCAGCGTATGGATCCTGTACGCTCGGAGATAGATCGTACGGAGGGAAAAATGTTCCAAGCTTTCAAAACCGTACACCGGTTTTTGGTTAACCAATTGGTGTATCCATTGGTGCTTTCCAGCTTGCTGGCGCTCAGCCTGTTCGCCGGGCGAGTTTTCCTGAGTCATAACCTGTCCGTTTATAGCAACCTGGTCTGGAATTTGTTTCTGGCCTGGCTGCCGTACCTGTTCAGTGTTTGGGCCGCGTTGACAAACCGCATCTTCCCACGGCGCTGGATTCTCCTGCTCGTGCCTGGCGCACTCTGGCTGCTCTTCTTCCCCAATGCGGCTTATATTGTGACCGATTTCTACCACTTGAAGGAGCGTTTTTACATCCCGCTCTGGTATGACATCTTGCTCCTGGCCAGCTTCGCCTGGAGTGGGATCTTTCTGGCGATCGGATCCCTGCGAACCATGCAAGGCCTGATCGAAACTTACCTGGGCCCGGTCATCGGCTGGCTATTTGCCGCCCTGGCGATGGGATTAAGCGGGCTGGGGATCTATCTGGGCCGTTTTGAGCGCTGGAACAGTTGGGATTTACTGATCCACCCCAAGAAGATCGCGGCCGACATCGCCTTATTATTCGCCAACCCCACGGATAACCTGCGGTTCTTCGGCTTCACGATCCTGATCACCTCCTTCTTGTTAGTGTGCTACCTGACGTTCATCTCCATCAACCGCTTCGACAATCCAGGCGCTTCGTGAGCCTGGCGCCTATCCGGGTCCATTGTATCCAGAGTTCCTAGGCGCCGGCGGCGATTTCCCGGGTTGGGTAGGGGGTATAATTCTCTTATCCCGGACAAACCGAAAAAAATCGGGGGCGTTTTTACCACCGGTCACAAATTCGAAGCAAACCCCACATATTTTCTAAGGAGAGCCAATGAGCGATCAAATCAAACCTGCCCTAAATTATGCTCAGGAGCACCAAAATGAATCATTAGACAGCCTGAAAAGTTTTGTCAGCATCCCATCCATTTCGACGGACCCGCAGGCAAAGCCGGATATCGAGCGGGCTGCAGAATGGGTGGCGGGGGAACTGCGCAGGCTGGGGATGGAAGATGTTCAGATCCTCCCCACCGGTGGCCACCCGGCGGTTTACGGAGCGTGGCTGAAGGCCGGTCCCGGCAAGCCAACCGCGTTAATCTACGGGCATTACGACGTTCAGCCTGTAGAACCACTGGACCTGTGGGTTTCCCTGCCCTTCGAACCTACCCAACGCGGCGAAAACCTGTATGCCCGCGGCGCTTCAGACATGAAAGGCCAGGTGGTCACCAGCTTGAAAGCGGTTGAAGCGCTTCTACGCAGCGGAGGTCTGCCGATCAATGTCAAATTTATCATCGAAGGCGAGGAAGAGATCGGATCCCCCAACCTGGGCGAATTCATCGCCGGTCACAAAGAGCTCCTGGCCTGCGATTTCGCCATCAACCCGGACACCGGCATGATCGGGCCGGAGACTCCGACGATCACTTATGGTCTGAGGGGGCTGGCCTATTTTGAGCTGCGCGTATCCGGGCCGGAACACGACCTGCATTCCGGCCTTTTTGGCGGCGCAGTCCATAATCCGGCCCAGGTGCTTTGCGAGCTGGTGGGCGGCATGCACGACCGGGGCGGGCGCATCACCCTGCCGGGTTTTTACGACAGCGTCCGCCCATTGAGCGAGGCAGAACGGGCTGAATTGGCCCGCCTACCCATGGATGAAGCATACTACCTGAGGCAAACCGGGGCTCCGGCGTTAAGTGGTGAAGCGGGTTATACACCCTACGAACGCGTCGGTGCGCGCCCCACCCTGGAGGTCAATGGCTTGCTCTCCGGATTCACCGGCGAAGGCGCTAAAACCGTGCTGCCGGCGAAGGCCATGGCAAAGATCTCCATGCGCCTGGTGCCAGATCAAGATCCAGACGAGGTTCATACACAGCTCCGGCGTTACCTGGAAGAAAATGCGCCGCAGAGCGTGCGTTGGGAGCTCATTCAAATCGCCGGCGCGCCGGCCTCAATCAGCGACCTGAATATCCCCGCGGTCGCGGCAATGGCGAAGGCCCTGGAAGCGGTGTGGGGAAAGCGCCCGGTCTTTCGGCGTGAGGGCGGCAGCGTGCCGGTCGTTTCCCAAATGCACGACATCCTGGGAATCGAATCGCTGCTGACCGGATTCGGACTGCCCGACGACAACCTGCATGCCCCCAACGAGAAGATCCACCTGCCGACCTTCTACCGCGGCATCCAGGCTTTTATCCACCTGTTCGTAAACCTGGGGGAGCAATAAAGCATAATATCCGGAACTCCGAGATCCTAGAGACCTCGGAGTTCTGAATGATTGAACATCAGGGCTGTTTCCATTCGAGGACGTCGTATGGCCCTCCTTGTGACAGGGCCACGAAACTTCGCTGCCAGGAGGCGCTGTCGATCAGCCAAAGCCCATTTTCCGATTGGTTTTTCGCTCCCAAAGGCATTAATGCCAGCCAGCGCCCATCTGGGCTCCAAACTGCGGGCGCGTAATCCATGCCAGTCAGGTGCCATTCCTGGTCCATTTGTCCGTCAGCGCTGACCACCCACGTTCCGGCCTGGCTTTCCTCTTTTGATTGCGCCAGTACTGCCAGCCACTTCCCATCCGGACTCCAGCGAAATTCCAGGCCACTGCTCTCAGTCGCCGGCTCAAAAAGATGCAGCAGTAGAGCGTTTTTTCTTTCCAGGTCAAATACCACCAGCCCCAGGCGTGGGCCTACATTCAGCACACTTTCCCAACGCCATGCCAACTTCTTGCCATCCGGCGACCACTGCGGTTCGGAGATCCGCTGGCCTTTCAAGCTCTCCAGGCCATAATCACGGGGGTCGAAAACCTGCGGTCCCTGTTCCCAGCGGTACAGCCAGGCGGTCTCCCCTGCCCCGTATGCGACCCACTGCCCATCCGGCGAAGGCGCTGGCGGGGATACTGCCGGGTGTTCCTCATCCAGAACCTGGTAACCGCTGCCATCGGAATGGATCACAGACAAGTAGCCCATCCCTGCGCTAAGGTCTCGCTCGCCAGTGACGGCGAAGGAATCGAACAGGATCAAACCAGGCCGGGCAGGCCACCAGACCCCGCCGCTCTCCTGGCGGTCGGGTGTCAGGGTCAGCTTCAAGAGATTGTCTTGCGCCAGGTCGATGATCCAATAGTCTCCCAGGCTGTTAACCAATCCCCAACGCCCATCCGGCGAGAGCGCGGAAATGTTGACATTGACATGGTTCGAAAGCGCCACGGACTGCCCGGCAGCGTTAATTTGATATAACGAAGCATTTCCAAGGAAAGCCCGATAGACCAACCCTGCCAACACGCGCGTCGAAGCCAATATCAATTCCGGAGGCGGTGTTGAAGCTACAGTTGGTGAGCGATTCGAACGATCGGGCTGGTGAATGGGCGTCGCAGGCATTTCAAGGATTGAAGTCTCTCTCAAGGTCGCCGTGGGTGTATTCTGGGAGGCCGAAGGCACGGCGGCGGTGCGCGGCAGAAATTCCAGGCTGACCACAATCAAGATCACGATCAGAGCCAGTGCAGCCAGGCTAAGCCCTAAGCGCCAGGTGGACCGCATTCCAGCCAGGAGAACTGACTTTCGTTCGGGCGAATCGCTACTTTGCCCGCCTGGAAGGTGGGATGGATCCGCCAACCGTTTCTCCAGAGAGGCGACAAAACTCGGGTCCGGATGGATGTCTTGCACCAACCCTAAAAGCTCTTTTGCAAATTCGCGCTGTTCATCCGTAAGCGGCGGAGAGCCGCCGGCTTGCGGAGTCGAAATCCAGTCCTGTGCATGAAAATCACTGCGGTCTTTCATCGATCCATCTCCGTCCAACCCGCCAGACGAATCCTGAGGTCGGCCAGGCCGCGCTGCACCAGCTTCTTGACCGCTGCGGGGTTTTTACTCATCACCTGGCCTACTTCCGCCACGCTCAGCCCGGCGAAGAAATGCAGCGCCAGGGCTTCCGACCGGTCGGGCGTTAAGTGTCCAAACGCCCTGGCAACCCGGACCATATCCAGACGATGTTCGACGATTTCCTCAGGCAGCTTCCCCTGTTCAGGACTATTGGCTGCCTGCTCCAGTGGCATTTCTTTCGGTGCAGCGCGGAAATAGTCAATCGCCTTATGCCGGGCAATCCCCATGATCCAGGCCAATGGAGACCCTTTGTCTACCCGGTATCTTACAAATCCTTCCAGCGCAGAACGGAAAGTCTCGGCTGTCAAATCCTGGGCGTCTTGAACGTGGCCGCTGCGAGCCAGATGGTAGCGGTAGACGCGTTCCACGTAGCGCCGGTAAATGCCGCTAAAAACATCCGCCTGACCCAAATGCCCACCTGCAAGATCTTCATTTTCAAAGGCGAACACCTGAAGCGGCGGATGCTGGATTGGCGGCTCCTCATTCATGCAAACTCCTCATTTGTTCTGGCTGCCACATTCTATATTTTAATTCGGTATTCGAGTAGAATGAGAGACACTTAATAAATTACCCCCAAGCTTGACGGGCTTTCCAGGAAATCGTAGAATCAATTTTACAAAAACCCGGTACCAAACGCCGGTTTAACGTTTTAAGGACATGGATCATGGAAGAGAAATTACCTGCTTACGGTGGGCAAGCTGTTATCGAGGGCGTGATGATGCGCGGTTCTCAAGCCCTGGCGATCGCTATGCGCGCACCGGACAACCAAATCGTTATCCACACCGAGTCGCTTTCCGGCATTTATAAAAGCCGCCTGGTGAAAATCCCGTTTCTGCGCGGCCTGGTAGCCTTGTGGGATGCCCTCGGATTAGGCGTCCGCGCCTTAACGATTTCAGCTAACACGCAAACTGGGACCGAAGAGAAGCTGGAAGGGCCGGTATTGTACGGCACCCTGGCAGTTTCCCTGACCTTTGGGATCGCGCTATTCTTCCTGGCGCCGGCGGCTATCGGGCAGTTGAGCGAAAAATTCCTGCACTGGAACTCCTGGTGGGGCAATCTTGTGGAGGGCTTCATCCGGTTGTTCCTTTTGGTCGCGTACATTTGGGCCATCGGCCTGATGCCAGACGTCAGGCGGGTATTCGCCTATCACGGCGCGGAACACAAGACCATCAACGCCTTCGAGGCCGGCGCCGAGCTCACACCTGAGAACGTGTCGCTTTATTCCCTGGAGCACCCACGCTGCGGCACGGCATTTCTCTTGACCCTGGTGCTCTTCTCAATAGTCTTGTTCAGCCTGCTTGGGCCCTTGCCGATCGCCTGGAGGCTGATCAGCCGGGTGCTGCTTTTGCCGGTGCTGGCAGGCGTCGCTTACGAATACATTCGCTGGACGGCAGGCCACCTTAATTCACCCGTTGTCCGCTGGCTCATAAAACCCAACCTGGAGCTGCAGCACCTGACGACGCGTGAACCCAACCTCGAAATGCTGGAGGTCTCGATTGCCGCTTTCAACGCCATGCATGTGCGTGAAAGCACCGTCAACCTTTAAAGTGAATGGAGGTGCATCTTCAATCGCTTAAGACCGAAATGATATTCCTTCCATTTTAATTTCCAGTAAATTGTTATCCATAACACCATGACGACCCGCAAAACCGGCACGAAAGCGCTCATTTTGAGCCTCATGGTGCTTGTATTATCCGGTTGCAGCATCGCCGGCAATCTGCTGCCGCCCACTGCCTCCCTATCACCAACCCTGGTCCCAACCGAAACCGCAGCCGCGCTTCCCGACCTGGCGCTGGAATCGATTGCCGTTGAGCCTGAAAATGGCGATATTTGCGAGGACCCCAATATCCAATTGGGCATTCGCCTGCAAGTCGTCAACCATGGCGCAGTCAACGCGGGTCCCTTCACCGTCGAAGTGAATGGAGCCCAGCAGGAAATCCCGGAGGGACTTGCGCCGGGCCAGGTTTTTGTTTTATGGTTCCCGGGTTACAGTCAGGAGAACGAAATTTTGATCGACCCAGGTAACCTGGTTGCGGAAAGCAGCGAAGAGGACAATCACTTTTTCCGCACCCTGGAAGCGCCGTCGATAAGCCCCAACTGCCCGCCAGAGCCCACTGTGGCAATCCCAGACCAGGGCTCCCTTTACACCCTAAACGGGCATACCGCCCAGGTTTGGACGGTGGCTTTCTCCCCCGATGGTAGCCTGGTAGCGTCTGGCTCTGTCGATGATACCATGCGCTTATGGCGGGTGAACCAAGGCTCCCTCCTGCGTACCATGCAAGGCCACCCTTTTCCGGTGCGCAGCCTGGCCTTCTCCCCGAATGGCGCTACGATCGCTACGGGGTCGTACGATGGCCTGGTGCGGTTATGGCGAGTCTCGGATGGAACCTTACTGCGAACGCTGGAGGGGCATGCCGCCAGGGTCGTCGGTCTGGATTTTTCACCCGACGGTAGAACTCTGGCGACCTGTTCTGACGATTTCACCGTCCGCATATGGCGCCTGACGGACGGTAAAAATATCACTACCCTGGATGAAGGCATGGCCTCTGTCAACGGGGTCACCTTCTCTCCGGATGGACGCTTGCTCGCCTGGGCAGAGAACGCCGGGGTCGTGCGAGTCTGGCAAATTTCGCAGGGTACCTGGGTGTATATCTTCAAAGAAACTACGCAAGACGCCACAAGCATCGCTATTTCCCCGGACGGGCAGATACTCGCGGCCGGTTTTGGCGACGGCGCTTTACGTCTCTGGCAGCTAAGCGACGGCTCGCTGCTGCAGAGCATGACTGGCCAGCGCGGCGCACTAACCAGCCTGGCTTTCTCCCCTGACGGGACCCTGTTGGTCAGCGCCTCTCGGGATGGAAACCTGCTGGTATGGAAGGTAACCGGCGGGGATCCCAGCCTGTCCCCCTGGATCTTGCTTCGTGGTCACGAAGGCCCGGTAAACTCGGTGGCGTTCTCACCCAAGGGGAACTTAATTGCCTCTGCGTCGGACGACCGGACCGTGCGGTTGTGGGCAGTCCCGTAATTGATGAAAAAGAAACGATCTTTCCTCATCGTTCTATTGACCGTCGCCTGTCTGGCGGTTGCAAGCGCCGGCGCTGTTGCCTGGGGCTGGTTCAACCTCCGGCCCCAGCCGGCCGAAAAAAACCAGGCGCTTTTCCAGGGGATCACCTACGTTCGTGACGTGCGCCAGTCGCCGCGTCCAATGGTGGTTCACGTTGTCACGATCAACCTGCGCGCGGAAGGCATTTCGTTCCTGGTGACTCCGGGCGACCCCGGCTCAGAAATGCCCTTGCGGGCGCGTAAAACCTCTCAATTTCTGAAAGAATTTGGCGTGCAGTTGGCGATCAACGGCGATGGGTTTTCCCCCTGGAACGCCAGTAACTTGCTGGATTACTATCCGAAAAGCGGTGAAAGGGTCGACTGCACCGGGTTTGCCGCCTCGCGCGGGACGATTTACTCCCAGGAGACAGACGCAGAGCCGGTCCTCTACATTTCGCGGGAAAACCGGGCCCACTTCAATTCCCCCCTGGGCGGGATTTACAACGCCATCTCCGGAAACTTGATGCTGGTCGAGGATGGCAAAGCCCTCGTCCATGATCGGGACGAGCCTCTGCCGCGCACCGCTATCGCGCTCGATAAACGCATGCGCCAGTTGATTCTCGTGCTGGTTGACGGGCGCCAACCGCATTACAGCGAAGGCGCCACGCTGGCGGAGCTGGCTGAAATCGTGATCGGTTTCGGGGGCTACAGTGCGATGAACCTGGATGGCGGCGGTTCTTCCACCCTGGTTATGCAATCCCCAAATGGAAGCGCGACCCTCCTCAATTCCCCCGTCGACCAACATATCCCCGGGCGTGAGCGTGTGGTCGGAAACCACCTGGGGGTCTTCGCCAACACAAATTCAGGCGAAGATTAATTTCTACCCGAGATTCACGAGCCAGTCCAACCTTTTTCATTCGCCCAGGATTTGCACGACCAGCTCGCGGCGGCGCGGCCGGTTGTCAAAATCAATATAGATGATCTGCTGCCAGGTACCGAGCGTGAGCCGCCGGTCGACGAAAGGGACAGTGATGGAGGCGCCCAACAGCGCGGCTCTCACGTGGCTGTGACCGTTGCCATCCCCCCAACGCTCATTGTGCTGGTAATAGCGCTGCGGATCGATAATTTCATCGAACAGGCGGCGCAGGTCACTCAGCGCGCCGGATTCGAACTCGATGGTCGTCAGCGCGCTGGTCGAGGATGGGCAAAATATCGTGACGATGCCGTTGCTCAAGCCCGACTCGCTCACCCACTTGGCAACCTGCTCGGTGATATCCAATATATCTGTATTGCCCTGTGTGGAAAGCCGGATCGTTTGTGATTTCGTCGCCATGGGCGCCTCCTAATTTTGTTTTATCTCTGGAGATTGCGATGAGTTGGCAGTGCGCGGCAAGGGGATTTTACTACCTGACCTATTCTCTGGCAGCCCAAATACCCTATGCTCCTACTGACCCCTCAAAGCCACGACGCTGGGCGCACGAATGACTTAGCAATAGGGATATGACGAAGGAAGGAACCTGCCAGTGCCGGTAGGTGTAATAAGGATAGAGAAAAAACGGTGCAAGAGGAACACAGACATGAACCAGCTTCAGCATCTGTTTGGCTTGTCTTTGCTGGCCGCGGTATTGGCAGCCTGTTCTGGCATTAGCGGGTTCGTTCCTGAAGCAACCAACCCGGCGAAGCTTTCGCCCGAGGTGCAGACGAGCATTCCCCCATCGCCCTCACCTGTGATACCAGTAGAGACGCAGTCCCCGTCACTTGTCTCCCCGACAGCCAACTCATCTTCCACGACCGCGCCGCTGACCAGGGCTGCCATAGCTGCCTGCCCGGTGACCTTCCCGAATGGAAGCCAGCCACCTTATCCTTCGCTTCAATATCCCGGAGCCCCTCATTCTCCTGGGTACCACGGGAACGGTGTTTTATGGGCTGCCACAGGGACGGGAGGGAAGATCCTGGTACAACCTGCATTAGTGAATGCGGATGGTTCGATCGAATGGAAGATGGGTTGGCATCGGGGGGAGCATGGCAAGTTGACCGTCACAGGGAGGCGGCTGGATGCGCCGGCCCCGCCAGCCCAGGGGTATTATGACATTGAAGGATATGGGGACATCGGCTTTCAAGCCGGTGGGATTACTTTCCCGAGCCAGGGATGTTGGGAAATCACCGGCAAAGTGGGAGAGGCCAGCCTGACCTTTGTGACCCTGGTGGTGAAAGAACCTTCCTTCGAGTATCTAGAGCCCGCCTGGCGGCCAGAAGGGCTGCAAAAAAAGGATTACGACTTGACCGGTTATCCACAAACAATCCGAGTAATCTGGGCCTCTCCCATTTGGGACAAAAGTGGGGTTACCTGGGGCTATGGTGAGCTCAGCGTCGAAACCACCCAAGGTGTACGAGAGAACCACGGCCCTTATCCTGAGGGCGCTACCCAACCAGTCTCGGTCCACGGTCAGCCGGGGGTGTGCATGCAGGGTGATTGGGACATAGGCGGCCAATGGCAGGCTGGGGCGGATGCCGGCGCCCTGGAGTGGTCCGACAAGAGCTTCAGCTATCGGATCCGTCAAACCGGACTGGGGCTGGACTGCCAGGGTCTACAGCGCATTGCAGGACCATCGCCTTAAAAGGATCGCGTACAAGTGCAGCAGGCGAAAGTTATCAGATTAATCGCCCACGCCGCAATCGCCCACGCCGCTTGATTTCCACCGCCCAGCGTTCGTGGTTTTGAGCCAGTGGATCTACCTGCATCTGTCCATTGGGGGATAAATAGGGCGCTTTGCACTTGAACTTGCTTTTCTCAATCCCAAATGACCTGTGTTGGCGGTTGTTCGCGAACTGATTGACGTTCAGCTCTTTGTAATGTAGACTTTGCCTATGGAAATTGACCTGGAACTTTTTCGCCAGGAGGTGCAAGTCTCGAACGATCCACTGGTACGGCTGTCGCTGATCGACGTCTCGCCTGACCTTTCCCAGCACACGATGGTATTCATCCACGGTTACGGCGGGCAGGCCTTGCAGTGGCAATACCAGATTTCGCACTTTTCCAAAGCCAACCGGGTGATCGCGATGGACCTGCGCGGCCATGGTCGCTCGGACAAACCGCGCAGCGCTTACAGCATGGAAGAAATCCAGGCCGACCTGGAAGCCCTGCTGGCTGCCCTGGGGGTAACCGAAAAAATCATCCTGCTCGGGCATTCATTCGGCGGAGCCATCGCTGCTGAGTTCGCGGCTGCCCATCCCGGGCGAGTGGAGCGCCTGGTCCTGATTGCTTCAGCCGGCGAATTCAAGCTGAACCCCTTCTATCGCCTCTTGCTCGGACTGCCTGGGCCAATCCTGCGCCTGCTCAACCCCATCACGCGCGGCTGGCTCGGAGCTCCCCCTCATATTTTGAAATCCTGGTACGACAACAACCTGTCCAGGTGGAACGGATGGTCCCTTTTTCGAGGCCTCAGCCAGCCAACCCTGGTGATCCGCGGCCATATGGATATCGTTTTTGAAAAACCGCAGTTTGAAGAGGTGGCGCGCGCGATTCCTAACTCTGAAGAGGTCGACGTGGGCGCCTCCGGTCACATGGTGATGCTGGAGCGCCGTGATGCGGTAAACCGGGCCATCAGCCGATTTTTGGAAACCCGCCCGAAGAGCTGGCGTGAAAGCGAAATTTCCGCAGAGGATTCGGACCGCTCTGCGCTGGTCAAAGAACGCCCCTGGCTGCCGTACTATGAAGAAACGGTGCCTTATACCGTCGCCATTCCACGCGTCCCGGTCCATCACTTACTTCATTCCGCCGTGCGACGCTTCCCGCTCAGAACTGCCCTGATTTTCGAGGGGAACCGTCTGACTTACCGGCGCTTGAACCACGAAGCCAACCGCTTTGCGAACACGCTGCTTACGCTCGGGATTGAAAAAGGCGACCGGGTGATTCTTTTTCTGCCTAACCTGCCGCAGCTCATCATCGCTTTTTATGGCACGCTGAAAGCCGGCGCCGTGGTCGTTTTTACCTTGCCCACCACCGAACCGGACGAACTCATCCGCCAGATTCAGGACAGCGGCGCCCGGGTCCTGGTGACCTTGACCCAATATGACGAACTGATTTACCAGATCAAAAACCGCCTGGAACCTGGCGGCGAATCGCCCCTGGAGCATATCATTTTCACCCACGTGGCGGATTATTTGCCTCCGCTGAAACGGCTAAAATTCTGGCTGTCGCGCGAACAACGCCAACGCCATCTGCTGGACATCCCCTTGGACGCCAGCATGCACATTTTCAGCCGGATGCTTTACAACCAGAGCAAAGTCTCTCCTAAAATCACGCCTTCGCCGCACGACCTGGCGGTCGTTCAATATACAGGCGGGACGACAGCCGCACCCAAAGGGGTGATGCTTTCTCACCGCAACCTGGTCGCCAATGCCATGCAAACGCGCCACTGGATGCCGGAAGCCGAGGAGGGTAAAGAGCGCTTCCTGTGTGTGCTGCCTTTCTCGCACAGCTACGGCATGACGGCCGCGTTGAATGTGCCGGTGGCGCTAGGCGCGGTTTTGATCCTGAAAGCCAAATTCGAAGTCGCCGATACGCTCGCGGCGATCCAGCGCTACCGCCCAACGATTTTTCCCGGCGTACCGCAAATGTATGTGGCGATTAAAGATTTCCCCGGCGTTCGCCGGTTTGGCGTCAGCTCGATCAAAGCCTGCATCAGCGGCTCAGCGCCGCTGCCAGTTGAAGTCCAGGAGGCTTTTGAAAAGCTGACCCGCGGGCGGCTGGTTGAAGGTTACGGGCTTACCGAGGCCGCGCCGGCGACGCACGCCAACCCGCTCAGCGGCCTGCGAAAAGTGGGCAGCATCGGGATTCCCTTGCCTTCAACCGAAGCGCGCATCGTCAACCTGCGCAGAAGCCGGCAGGTCGTCCCCGCAGGTCAAGTCGGCGAGCTGGCAGTGCGCGGGCCGCAGGTAATGATGGGTTACTGGCAGAACCCAAAGGCTTCGCGCCAGATCCTTTCCAATGACGGCTGGCTGCTGACCGGCGATGTGGCCCGGATGGATAGCCAGGGTTACTTTCGCATTATCGCCCGCAAGGCCGATATGTGGTACCCTTCTAAACCCGGGCAGCCGGCCTTTCCGCGGGATGTAGAAGAGGTCTTATACGAGATCCCGCAGGTGAAAGAAGCCGCCGTGGCGGCAGTCGCCGGGCAGCCGATCGCTTTTGTCATCGTTAAGAATGAAAACGAGCGCCCGCCGGTTGAATCCCTGATCGCTTACTGCCGGCGGCGCTTGCCGCCGGAGCTCGTACCACGCCTGGTGATCTACCTGGATGAGTTTCCCCGCACTTTCATCGGCAAGGTGCTGCGTAGAGAGCTTGCCCGCCGCTACGAACAATCTCATGCCCAGGAAAACCCTGCGGACGGCAGCCAGGCGCTGGCTGCCCCTTAGCGCCTGGTTTGTGTATTTCGAAGGATGTCCATTCAAAGAGAGGGAGACGCCGTTTGCCAGGAAAACAGAAGAGGTTCTATGAATGGAAGCAATGAGAATCATCAACTTCATTACATTTCCCAAGGCGATGGCCCGCCGGTAATCCTGTTACACGGGATCGCCGCCTCTTGTTACGATTGGGAATTGCTGCTGCCCGAGCTTGCTGGCGCCGGTTACCACGCCTACGCCCTGGACCTGCCCGGGCATGGAAAAAGCCCCAAACCTGAGGATGTGAAATCCTATCACGCCAGCGCAGTCTATGCAGAGCTGCAGAGATGGATCGCGCAGCAAAGTTTCGACCAGCCGCTGCTCCTGATCGGGCATTCTTTGGGCGGCTATCTGTGCTTGCAATACGCCCTGGACCAACCGCAGAATGTGCGCGCCATGGTCTTAATCGACCCGTTCTACAAACTCCAACAGGTATCCCCAATCCTGCGGCGCCTCAGCCGTCGCCCGGAGATCGGGGAGCGCGTGCTCAGCACCGTTCCGGAATGGCTGATTAACGCCGTAATGGGGCTGGACCCAACCAACGTCAGCCGGTTTTCCAACTCCGCACGCCAGCAAATCGCGGCCGATTACAAGCGGGCCTCACCGCACGTCATGCACATCCCGGCCTCCACACAGGACCTGACCCAAAATTTAAACCAGGTCGAACCGCCCGCGCTGATCCTGTGGGGCAAAAGAGATTTAACCCTATCTCCCAAATCCTTCCAAAAACTCGTCAGCTTGCTGCCGAACGCCCGCGGCTTCGGCCTGGACGGATGTGGGCACCAGCCTCACATCGGCCAGCCCGAAATGGTCAATCGCCTGATCCTGGAGTTTCTGGCCGAATTACCGGTCGGCCACCCGGCGGCCTGATGGTACAATCTTTACCCCGAGGAGGCGGTTCATGCCCGTGAAGTTAATTCTGCGGGGGAAGGAATATGATGTAAAATCGGGGATGACTTTACGCGATTCGCTGTTAAAAATCGATCTGCTGCCCGAAGCGGTGCTGGCTACCCGAGACGGGGAAATGATCACGGAAGATGAAATTTTACAGGAAGGGGAGGAAATCAAGTTAATCGCGGTCATTTCTGGAGGAACGCTATGAAATGCCGTAAATGCGGAGAAAAAGCCGCGGTAAACATGCGCCAGCACAAGCTGGCATTGTGTAAAACGCACTTTCTGGAGTGGATCCCCGAGCAAACTCAGCGCTTCATCGAAAAATACCACATGTTCGGGCGCGACGACCGCATCCTTGCGGCTGTGTCAGGCGGGAAAGATTCGCTTTCGTTGTGGGACATCCTCTGGCGCCTTGGTTACCAGGTCGATGGATTGTATATCGGGCTGGGGATCGATGGCGGCAGCGGATATTCGGATGAATCACAGCGCCTGGCAGAAAGATTTGCAAACGATCACGGCTTAAAATTGCACATTGTCAGCGTGCCGCAAGAGTACGGGGAAACCATCCCATTGATGGCAGATCGCACCATGCGCGGCAAAGGAAAACCCTGCGCCGTATGCGGGATGTCCAAACGGCATATCATGAACCGGGTGGCGCGGGATGGAAATTATGATGTGCTTGTGACCGGTCACAACCTGGACGACGAAGCCGCGGTTTTATTCGGCAACACCCTGAACTGGATCCCAGGCTATCTGGTGCGCCAGTGGCCTGTCCTGGAAGCCAACCGGCCGGGCCTGGTCCGTAAAGCCAAGCCCTTATGCCGTATCTACGAGCGCGAGATGGCTGCTTATGCGCTCCTGCGCGGCATAGAGTACATCTATGAAGAATGCCCTTATGCCGTGGGGTCCAAATCGATTTATTATAAAGAGCTGCTCAACCGCCTGGAAGCCGACCGGCCGGGCGCCAAGCTGAGCTTCTATCTCTCTTTCCTGCAGGCCAAAGAGAACGGATTGTTCGCCGAGCATGGCGACCCGGATATCGAGCTGCTGCACACCTGCCCTTCTTGTGGACAGCCGACTTCTGCGCCGGGCGAGTGCGCATTCTGCCGTATGGTTGTCCAGATTCGAACGGCTTAACGGAGCATCGGCGCGTGAATAACGGCAATCCCCTGCGCCGGTACCGGTTTTACGAAGCGATCCTGGCCATTTTCGTCACTGTCTTGATCGTCAGCAACATCGCCTCCGCCGCCAAGATCGTGGATTTAGGCTTTGACCTGTTCTCCGTGCGTATGGCTTTCGACGCCGGGACCATCCTTTTTCCTATCAGCTACATATTCGGAGATGTGCTGACCGAAGTTTACGGCTATAAAAAATCCCGGCGCGTCATCTGGTTGGGTTTTTTCTGCCTGGCGCTCACCGCCATCGTCTTCCAAATCGTTAGCATCCTGCCCGGCGAGACGACCTGGCAGCAGTACGCCGGCCAGCAAGAATATACCGACATTCTTGGCGGCATCAGCTCGGGGGGGATTGTCCTTGCCAGCCTGCTGGGCTATTGGTCCGGTGAATTCTCCAACTCGTTTACGCTGGCTAAAATGAAGATCTTGACCCAAGGGCGCTGGTTGTGGACGCGCACCATCGGCAGCACGATCGTCGGTGAGCTGGTCGACACGCTGGTATTCGTTACGGTCGCCTCGCTCTTTGGCGTCTTCCCCTGGGCGTTGTTCGTCACCCTGGTGCTGACCAATTATCTATTCAAATGCGGCATCGAAGCTTTGATGACACCGGTCACTTATCTTGTGATCGGCAATCTCAAACGCCTGGAAAACGAAGATTTTTACGATCTGGATACCGATTTCAACCCTTTCACGGGCTAATTTATGCCTGTTCCAGGTAGCGTTCCACTTCCCAATCGGTCACTTTCATACGCGATTCTTCAATTTCAGCCCATTTAGCCCGCCGGAAGGCTTCGTAAATGATCGGGCCCAGGGATTCCTTGAGGACCTCATCCTGGTCCAGCTCGCGCAGCGCCTCGGCAAGCGATCCTGGCAGCTCGGCGATGTCGCGCTGGCGGCGTTCTGCCTCGGTTAAATCATAAACGTTCAGGTTATTGAGCGGTTCGGGGCAAGGCAACTGTTGATCGATCCCGTCCAGGCCAGCCGCCAGCATCACCGTGAATGCAAGGTAGGGGTTTGAAGAGGGATCCGGAAAACGCAGCTCGGCGCGCATTGCCTTGTCGCGCCCTTCGGTGTAACGTGGAATGCGAATTAAAGCTGAACGGTTGATCTGCGCCCAACCCACGTATACCGGCGCCTCATACCCCGGAACCAGCCGCTTGTAGGAATTCACAGTCGGAGAAACCACCGCAGCCAGGGCGCGGGCGTGCTTGAGCTGGCCGGCGATAAATCCATAGGCTACTGGGGAGATATGGAAGCGATCCTCTTTGTCGAAAAACAGGTTCTCGCCGCCAGCATCGAACATGGATTGGTGGCAGTGCATGCCAGACCCATTGATGCCAAAGATCGGCTTAGGCATGAATGAGGCGATCAGGCCGTGTTGGGCGGCGATCGCCTTGACGGTATATTTGAGCGTCAAAACGTTATCCGCAGTTTGGAGCGCGTGGGCGAAGCGGAAGTCGATCTCATGCTGCCCTAAAGCCACCTCATGGTGGCCCATCTCGACTTCCAGCCCCATCCCTTCCAGGGCAGCCATCAATTCGGTTCGCACTCGCACCGCTTCGTCATTAGCGGAGAAATCGAAATAGCCGCCGACATCGTGCGGGACCGGGTGGATTGTTTGCGGTCCATTGCGTTTGAAAAGAAAGAACTCCGGTTCTGGGCCGACGTTATAAACCCAGCCGCGCTGTTCGATTTTTGCGAGAATTCGCCGCAGGGCGCCGCGCGGGTCCCCGCTGAAAGGATCGCCGGTGGGGGTATAGATGTCACAAAATATGCGCGCCCGCCGGGTCTCCTCCGGGCTCCAGGGCAGCACGACGTAAGTCTGCGGGTCCAGCACCAGGCGCATGTCGCTCTCCTGGATGCGGGCAAAACCTTCTACTGAAGATCCGTCAAACCATACGCCATCTTCCAGGGCCAATTCCATCCGTTGGGAGGGAATATCGACGCTCTTGACCGACCCGGTGACATCGGTAAATTGAAGTGAAATAAATTTGATCTGATCTGCTTTCACCCGTGCTAATAAATCTTTTGGGTCCATTCCTGCCTCCTGTCGCCAATCTCGCATGCATTCTAGCAAAGGGATGGTTTGATGTCAACTACTCAAATTTAATTGGCTCTTCCGGAAATTCTGGGGTGGTATCCCAGAATTCCCCATAGACCCATTTAATTACTCTCTCCCTTCATGGCAGAATATGGTATAGTTACCCAGAAGCTGCACAAGTTGGACCCTATTTATCTTTTTCGCCCCACACAACCCTATAAAAGTGATGGAACGGCATGAACGCGACCCCAACCTGTAAACCGGTTTCCCGCTCTCTTTACGCTTGGGAGATCGAAGAGGTCCGCCGCGTCTTCGCCGGACAGCTTCAATACGAGCGCATTCATGTGCACGAATGCGCCGGCTGGCCGAACAGGATCAACCGCATCGGCGCAAAGCTGAAAGGCATCGACCCCTCCAGGCTGCTGCCAAATGCGATCACCCTCGGCAATCACTGCTATTTTCCGGTCAATCTACCGCAGGAGCGCCTTCAGGCCGACCATCCCGAGCATTACAAGATCTGCTGGCTGATCCATGAGCTCACCCACGCCTGGCAATACCAGCACCTGGGTTGGCGTTATTTGTTCATGGCGCTTTCGGCCCAGCTGCGGCTTAAAGATAAAGCTTACCAATACGGCGGCGCAGAAGGACTGATCGAGAGCTTTAAAGCAGGGCATAAGATGGGCGATTTCAACCCTGAACAACAGGGCGATATCACTCGCGATTACTACCTGCACTTATCGAGGAACGAGAACGTGGAGGCCTGGGAACCCTACATTCAACAAATCCAAAAAGCCGTTATCTTGTAAGAATGACCTGCATGCGGTATGCTTAACGACCGTGGGGGTGGCTGGGTCCCGGTGGGCTCCCCGGTCTTCAAAACCGGTGGCGGGTCGCGTTGCGGGCCGCGGTGGGTTCGACTCCCATCCACTCCCGCCAGAAACATTCATCCAAATTGCTGGGCCGTCTCAATAGGAATGGGAAAATTAGCGCTCAGCAGTTATAGACGATTAATCGAGTTCAAGATAACCCTATGTTGCCTTCAGATACTGATAATTTCACGCCGCTTGTGGATCGAGTTTTATCTATAGAAGATATTACTTCTGGCGACACCCGCCAGAATTTCCTGGTGCGTTATCGCGGCCGGCTGCGCGGCGATTCGGCGGAAGCATACGACCAATTATCCGCCAGCTTACGCCCTTTAAATATCACGCCGCTATTCCGCAATGAAAATGACCGCCATACAATCTTGCTTTTGCCTGGGACGATCAATCCCAAGCCTTCCAATCCCTGGATAAACCTGGTGCTCTTCCTCTTTACCCTTGCCAGCGTTATTTTTGCGGGGGCCTTGAACTCCTACCAGGGATCCGCAGCGGATCTGCCAGAGCTGGTTGTTGACCTGATCCGCCACCTGGGAAGCGGCATTCCGTTCGCCGTCAGCTTGCTGGCGATCCTGCTGGCGCACGAATTCGGCCACTACCTGGCGGGGCGCTACCACCACACCCACGTAACCCTGCCCTACTTTATTCCCTTCCCATTAAGCCCGTTTGGGACAATGGGCGCTTTCATCCAACTGAAGGAACCGCCCAAAAATAAGCGCATCCTGCTGGATATCGGAATCGCCGGGCCGCTGGCAGGCCTGGTGGTCGCCATCCCGGTCTTGTTCCTGGGCCTGGCGCTTTCACGTGTGGAACCGCTCAATATTTTCCCGGGCCAGAGCGTGCAAATGGAAGGCAACTCCCTCCTTTATTTGATTTCTAAATTCATTGTATTCGGCCAGGTTTTACCGTCGCCGAGCACTTACGGGAGCCTCTCCCCCGTGCTTTACTGGCTGCGCTACTTCTTCACGGCCCAGCCTTTCCCGGCAGGCGGATTGGATGTGATGATCCACCCCATCGCCTTTGCCGGGTGGGCCGGCCTGCTGGTCACCGCCCTAAACCTGATCCCGGCCGGACAGCTTGACGGCGGCCACGTGCTGTATACCCTCTTCGGCCGCCGCGCTCGCATTCTCCTGCCCTTCATTCTGACCGCGTTGATCTTGCTGGGATTTGTTTGGGCCGGCTGGTGGCTTTGGGCTTTCTTGATTTTCCTACTGGGCCGCCTGTACGCCGAACCTTTGGATCAGATCACACCCCTCGACCCGCGCCGTAAAGCGATAGCGGCTTTTGGGCTGGTGCTTTTCCTTTTGGTTTTTACGCCTGTCCCGTTAGTCCAAATCATTGCTGGGGGGTAACTCAAGGCGAGAATTTCCTGACTTGCCTGCCGATCGAATGTTATCACCCAACAAACTGATTCGAAAACGCTATAGAATCATCCGCCAGGTTGCGCAGGGCGGAATGGGAGCGATTTACCAGGCCGAAGACCAGCAATCGGGGGAATCGGTCGCGCTGAAACAGAACCTGCGCAGCGAAACAATTCTACATAAAGCGTTCAAGCGCGAGGCCGGCCTGCTGGCAAGCTTGAAACATCCTTCACTGCCGGGTTTTATAGATTTTTTTGAGGATGAGGAGGGACAGTTCCTGGTTACTGAGTTCATCGGCGGCGACGATCTGGCTGCCGGACTAACGCACCGTGCCAGGCCTTACCCCTTGCCGCAAGTGATGGATTGGGCAGACCAGCTCCTGGATGTGCTCGAATTTCTCCACAAGCGGACACCCCCGGTGATCCACCGCGATATCAAGCCGCAAAATATCAAATGTAACACCCGGGGCCGGATTATTTTGTTAGACTTCGGCCTGGCGAAAGGCACACCGGCGTATTCATCTCTGGCAACCAGCCTGGCGGGCTACACCCTCAGCTTTGCCCCTCCGGAACAGATACACGGCGACGGTACAGACGGGCGCAGCGACCTTTATTCGCTGGCAGCCACGCTGTTCAACCTGTTGACGATGAGGCGCCCACCTGACGCGCTGCGACGCTCGATGGATCTCCTTAATCACAAACCCGATCCTTTGCCAGCGATTCACACGTTAAATAACGAAGTCCCTATTTCAGTCTCTCTCATTCTGAGCAAAGCACTGGCATTAAAACCGGAACAACGCTTCTCCGACGCTAAAGCGATGCGTCAAAGCCTGAAAACATCGATCGACGAAGGCACGACAGAAGTTGACTATGAGGGGATTTTTTCAACAACTGTTCTCGCAACGAACAATTTGCCAGTCCGTCTGACACCTTTAATCGGGCGAGAGCAGGAAATTTCCATTCTGGCGCAGATGTTGCAAAGCGCAGATGTGCGCCTGTTGACTCTGACCGGGACGGCGGGGATCGGAAAGACCCGCCTGGGGTTAGAGATCGCTGCCAGTTCGCTCAACCAGTTTCCTGACGGCGTCTTTTTCGTAGCGCTAGATGCAATACGTGAGTCTTCGCTGGTTCTACCGACAATTGCCGCTGCTCTCGAGGTAAAGGAGAGTGGAGAATCGTCATTAATTGAGCGTGTAAAGCAACGCTTATTCGGAAAAACAACCCTCCTCTTTGTGGACAATTTCGAGCAGGTTATCCCAGCGGCGTCCGTACTGGCTACACTCCTGGAAACTTGCCCGGGCCTGAAAGCCCTGGTCACCAGTCGCGAACGGCTACGCCTGAGCGGAGAACACGAATTCCCCTTACAGCCGCTGAGGACACCCGATCTAAAAAACCTGCCCGAAACCGCATCCCTGCCACTTTTTCCGGCAGTCGATCTTTTCTTGCAGCGTGCGCAAGCCGTCAAGCCTGGCTTCGTTCTGGATGACACCAATGCCGCCGCGGTCGCCGAATTGTGCGCCCGCCTGGACGGCCTGCCATTGGCGATTGAGCTGGCAGCCACCCGTATCAAGCTGTTCTCTCCACAAGCGATGCTGGAGCACCTCGACAATCGATTTCACCTGCTGCGTGGCGGGGCGCGCGACCTGCCTGCCAGGCAGCAAACCCTTCACGCTTCGATCGATTGGAGCTATGAATTATTAGATGCAGGCGAAAAACAGTTATTCTGGCGGCTGGCAGTTTTTATCGGCGGGCGAACGCTCCCAGCCATTGAAGCTGTTTGCGACCCCAGTGACGATCCAAATTTATCTCCATTACAGATCGACATTTACGACGGCCTGGCATCGCTGATCGACAAGAGCCTGGTCCGGCAGTCCGAAAAGATGGGGGACGAACCGCGCTATGAAATGCTGACCACGATCTACGAATATGCCCTGGAACGCCTGGAGAAGAACGGCGAGGCTGGAGCCTTACGCCGCATGCATGCCGCTTATTATCTGGATTTAGCCCGAAAGGCGGAGGCGAACCTTTCAGGCCAGAACCAGGCAGCCTGGCTGCAACGACTGGAAAGAGAACACGATAATCTGCGCGCTGCACTTTCCTGGAGCTTGCAAGAGAAACCCGAGGTTGCCCTCCTAATGGGAGGCGCGCTGTGGCGCTTTTGGGAAGTGTATGGGCATTTGAGCGAGGGGCGCAAATGGCTGCAAGCCGCCCTTGATCAGTGCGCTGCTGTAGAATCGCCAGAACTTGCCAAAGCTCTATACGCTGCCGGCCAGCTTGCGATTGACCAAGGGGATTACACGCAGGCCAGGCCTCTCTTTGAACAGACCTTACAGCTTTCAGCCAAATTGGAGGATCAAGCCAGCAAGGCGGATGCTTTGAACGGCCTCGGCAGGGTGGCCTATTTTCAAGGCGAGAATGAACTGGCTGCCCGGTATTACGAAGAAGCCTTGCAGCTTAGAGAATTTCTAAAGGACAAAGCCGGCCAGGTTTCTTTGTTGAACAACATTGCTGTCGTCGCTACTTCGGTTGGCGATAACGAACGAGCCTTGCGATTTTTCGAAAAAAGCCTTGCCCTGACCAGAGAATTGGGCAACGATAACCAGGCAGGTTACCTGCTGGGCAACATGGGCACTGTGGCTCTGGATCAAGGAAACATTGAGCTGGCCAAGACCTATTTTCAACAAAGTTTGGATCTCGAATTAGCGGTGGGCGATCAATGGGGTATCTCCTTTGGCTACCAGGGCCTGGCCAGGTGTGCGTTTTTGAGCGAAGCTTATGGTCCCGCCCATAGGCTTCTCGTTCAAAGCCTGGAAACCCAGCGTTATCTTGGCGACAAATACCTGATCACCGAAACCTTGCGAGCATTTGCCGAATTAGCATTGAAAACCGGCCTACCACAGCGGGCAGCCATATTATTCGCCGCGGATAAGGCCCTGCGGAACGCCATTAACCTGCCCATTCAACCGGCCGACGTCCCGAGCTATGAGCAGAATTTGAATGAGCTGCGCGCTCAGCTAAGCGAAGAGACGCTTACCTCTGCCTGGTCCCATGGGAAGCGACTTTCTATGGAACAAGCGATCGCGTATGCGCTTGGCGAAAACGAATAAAGCTGCGCGCTCAATCCCCTGGCTTTACCGGCGGAACGGTTCTTCCGCTCAAAATCTTCAATCGCAACACGGGAAGACAACTCATGGACGGGCTTCCACCAGGACCTCGGTTCGAGCGATCCGGGGGCCCATACTATAAACGGTTATCTCAAATTCACGGTGTTTTCCGGCCGGGAGCGGTTTTTCCGATTCCCATTTGCGCATCCCAACGATATCCCCGTTTTCTCCATAGGCGATGACTGCCGCCCACAAGGTGCTCGCCGGTGGGGGTTCTCCCCCCGGTGTAACGGTCCCAGTCAACGGAACTGTGCCGGTGATCCCGGCCGCGGCGCTGATCGGGTATTCGATGCGGCCTTTTACGGTTGCCATCAAACCGCTTGTGTCCAGGCTCGTTTGTGAAATCTCCAACTGAACCGCTAAATACCGCCCAGAATCCGCAGAGACAGGACTGGCAGTCAATAACTGAGCTTTAGCAGAAACGCCTTCCGGGAGCGGAGAGGGGAAATAAGCCGCCAGGGGCAGGCTTTGCCCGGCCGGCAACAGGTTAAGCGGTGGAACCGCCAGCGTCCCTGTGACGACCTCACCCCCAGGAGCAATCAAGTTGATCCAGGCGGACAAATTTTCAACTGCCTGGGTAAGCTCATTGTGCATGGCGGCGAAACACCACAACCCGCCCTCCGCCGTGGGGTAGCACCCTGGAATCTGCAAGCCTACTGGCAGCGGGGTAGCGGTAGGGATAACTTCCGGCGTGCCCTGCTTTTGTTCTAATGGTATGATTAATTCGGTGCCGATGGACAGGATGCGCGGGTTCACATCCGGGTTCGCTGCCATGAGATCCTGCAAGGTTATGCCGTAACGAATCGCGATGGCAAGCAGGGTATCCCCCTTCTTCACCGGGTAAGTGAATGGCGTTGGTGTCGGCGGCGGCGGAATGGTCGCCGTTGGCGCCTGTGCGGTAATTCCTTCTTCAGACGCCCCAACCGGCGCGGTCGCGACCGGCGTTACCGTCCAGTAAGGTGTCAAAGCTGCTTCTCGGGAAACAGCCGGCGGGTCTACCGGTCGAACGGATGTGCACGCGACCAAATCGATGCAAATGCTCACCAGGAGAAGGAACTTCCCATAAGAGACGATCCTTTTCCCAACAAAAAAGCAAAGCATGAAGGCGATTATACACCGTACAATATAATAGAAAATGTCTGAGAACGTGATGTTACAGGAAGCGATCGACGCGGTTCGCCAGGGACAGCGTGTGCGAGCTCGCGATCTGTTCACCCGCCTGCTGCGCACCGATCAAAGCAACGTCGAATACTGGCTGTGGATGAGCGCGGTGGTCGATTCTGTCAAGGAACAGATTTACTGCCTGCAGTCAGTTTTGCGACTTGACCCGGACAATCGAACCGCCAAACAGGGGCTGGTGCTTTTAGGCGCAATCGCTCCCGATCCAGACCATCCTCCTGTGCCGCTAACCCGCCGGAATTGGGAAGTCCCCATTGAGGAACTGCCCAAACCGACCGGCTTAAAAGCCATTTGGGCCAACCCAGTTTTGAGGGTCCTGGCTTTCAGCGGCCTGGCTGTGATCGTGATTGGCCTGATCGTGGGGGGCATCTTCGGCTTTGGAAGCAACCGCCGCCGGGCGCTGGTGTTCCGGCCTACGAAAACGCCTGGCCCCCCGCCCACATTTACCGCGACCCCCACGTTAATCCCGAACACCCGGGTGGTTGTTTTTACCACGCCCACGCCAACTTTCGTCGGCCCTACACCCTTGTGGATGCTTTTGGAAGCCACCTACACCCCCACCCCCTTGTATGTAAACACACCTCACGCGATCAGCGAGGCCTATCGAGCCGGACAGAGAGCGTTCGAGCGCGGGGATTATAAGGCTGCGCTCAACTACATGCAGCAAGCCAGCGAGGTAGATCCCCAGGCGGCAGATATCCCCTACGCTATTGGAGAAATAAACCGCCTTTCCGGTGATTTCGACGCTGCGCTGGCAGCTTACGACGAATCGCTGGACATCAACGCCAATTTCGCCCCAGCCTATTTGGGACGCGCCCGGGTGCAAAAAGCCCTCAACCCCGGGGCGAACATCGCTAAAGATTTGCAGACAGCCATCGAGAAAGACCCCAACTTTGGAGAGGCTTACCTGGATCAAATTGCCTACGACCTGGGAAATGGGGAGATCCAATCCGCTCAAGAAAATCTGGACCTTGTCGAGCAGTTGCTGCCAGACTCGCCCTGGCTTTATTACTACCGCGCCAGGGTTGCCCTTCTCCAAGGGGATTTTGAGACCGCGCTGCAGTTTGGCCAACAAGCCCTGGAAATGGACCGCACCACCCTGCCGTTCTACTTGTTGGTAGGTGAATCCGCCCTGCGCAGCAATCAGCAGATACAGCCTGCGATTGAAGCGTTAAATACCTACCTCACCTACAAACCCGACCAGGCAAATGCCTGGATGATGCTTGGAGAAGCTTATTTACAGACCGGGCAAAATTTAACCGGTGCCCAGGAAGCGCTGGATAGGGCCTTAGCGTTGGACAACAAGCTGGGAGAAGCTTACCAATCCCGCGCTACAGCCCGCCTGGAGCTGCAGGATGGACAGGGAGCGGTCAACGACTTTATCGCTGCAAACCGGTTCATCCCGCATTCGTTCGACGTGAACCTGGGGTTGGGGCGGGCCTTGTTGATGGCTGGACGACCTTCTGAAGCCCGCAGCCAGCTAACCGCCAGCTTGAATCTGGCGGAAAGCTCTGCTGAAACGGCCCAGGTATATTTCTGGCGCGCTCAGGCCCTGGAGGCCATCGGCAATAATCCTTCTGCCGGGCTGGATTGGCAGGAATTATTAAGCCTGCCCAGCGATGATGTCCCCGCTGAATGGCTGGCCTTTGCAAATTCCCACCTGAATGACATCTTCACAGCGACCCCCACTCCCGGAACTCCTACACCTGGGACGCCAACCCCGGGAAAACCCACTCCAAAGACCCCCACTCCTGGAACGACTGCGCTCTCAACGCCCACGCCCAGGACTTCTAAACCTGGAACGCCTGCTCCCGGAGCACCCACTCCTGGGACCCCCACTCCTGGGACCCCCACTCCTGGGACGCCCACTCCGGCGACGGCGACTCCTGACTCGAAGAAGTAGAAGATGCAGTCCGTTCAAATCAAGCGCTTGAGTTTCTATTACCATGCAGCGATCCTGGTCGCGGGGTTCGGGGCTTTACTCTGGAGTATCTCTACCGCCTCGCCTGCGTACTGGCCCTGGACCGGGCTGGTAATTGCAATCTTTGTGGCCGGGCTGGTCAATTTCCCCCTGCAATTATTCCAGAAAAAGATATCCTTGATCCAGGTTATCACGCTTGGAGCAGGGCTGCTTTTTGGCGCACCTACAGCGATCTTGTCAGCCACGCTGGGGGTCCTTCTGGGAGGTGGCTTACGCCAGCTTTGGGGGAGCCGTAGCAGGCTGCCATCCAGTCCAACCCTCCAGGGCTGGGTGGAAGCCGGGGAGTCTATGGGGTGGCATCATATCGCCCTGGTGCTGGCCTTATCGCTATCCGGCTACACGCGCCAGGGCCTGGCAGACCAAAGCGCCATCCAGTACAGCGAACGCTTGCTCGTCCCTCTTCTCTTATTCGCGGTATTCCACAGCGGATTAATTCTGGTCGATTTCTTTCTCAGCAGGCCAGAAGCCAGCGGACCTTCCGCTCGTGACTTGCTCGGGTTGAGCCTGATCGAGATTATCCCACTGCCGTTCATCCTGATCACCGTCATCGGCTACCCCAGCACCGGTATGGCTGCATTAATTGGGCTGGGAGGCGTCCCGATCATCATCGCAGTGCTTCTCAATGCGATGCATCGCGCCGGCGGTAGCCTGGAAAGGCGCGACCAGGAGTTCTCCACGATGGACCAGGTCAGCCAGGTGCTGCGCGCCAACAACAACCTGGAGAACCTCCTGAACGTCATCCACCAGCAGGTGAGCCGGATGCTGGCAGTGGATAATTTTTACGTCGCACTTAACGATCCCAAAGAAGAGCGCATCTGGTATCCACTCGCCGTGAAAAACGGTGAAAGGCAAAATTGGCCCGGGCGCCCGTTGGAGAACCGCTTGACCGACCGGGTTATCCTGGAGCGCAAGCCGATCATGATGGCTTTAAACCAGGTCAAAAGCCTGGAGGAGATCGATCTACCTCCCAGCCGGGTAACGCCCACAGCCTGGATCGGCGTGCCCCTGGTCGCCTCCGACCGGGTTATCGGCTGCCTGGCGCTTTACTCCATCGATCAAGGCGCCTCCTTCACCCAGTCGGACCTGGATCTGCTGGGGATCCTTTCCGGACCAATCAGCGTTGGGATCGAAAATGCTCTACTTTACGAGCAGATCCAGCAGCGCGCCTCACAGCTAGAGGCTCTCAACCAGTTCAGCGCCTTGATTACAGCCAGCCTGGAGCTCCCGGAGGTGTTGGTAAAGGTCTGCCAGGCGATGACCCAGGTCGGAAGTGGGATTGGCAGCGCTGTTTTCCTGGTGGACTCTCTGGATGAAAGCCAGGTGGAGCTGGCGCACGTTTACCAGCTTCCTCAATCCTTCGTTCAAAGCGATCATTCGTTTTCCGTCACTCAAAACGGACGGGCCCGCTGCCTGCGGACCGGGCGCCCTTATCTCTCAGCTTCCCTGGATGGCTCGATGCTGGAGCCCGAGTTCCTGGTCACACTGAAATCGAACGGCATTCTGGCATTTGGCGATTTTCCCCTGGTCACCCCAGAAGGCCAGATCGGGTTTATTTCGGTCTATTTCGATCAAACCCACGTTTTCGAAGATGAAGAAGTGGAGCTGCTGCAAACATTCGCCTCTCAGGCCGCGCTTGCCGTTGCCAATGCACGCCTGCACACCCGCACCGATTTCGCCCTTTCGCAGCGCGTCCACCAGCTTTCGATACTGGAGGCCGTTGGCCGCGAACTTGCCGCTGCGACCCATTCCGAACGGCTTTTTGAAATGATCCTGGGTTACGCTCGCGACTTTACCAATTCGCCCTGGGGAAGCATAGGGCTTTACGACCCGCTCAGCCACAGGATTGAGATCAAGGCTAAAAGGGGCTATCCACAGGATTGGAATGGCTTCGACGTCGAGCATGGGATCGGCGGGAGGGCGGTCCGCACGCAAATGGTGATCAATGCCGGAGACATCCGCCTGGACCCCGATTATTTCGACCTTACCGGCGGGAAATCCCGCTCTCAGCTCAGCATACCGCTGGCGCACGAAGGGCGCGTTCTGGGCGTGCTCACCCTGGAATGCTCAGATTTGAACGGTTACTCGGCGAATGACCAGGCGTTTGTCAGCCAGCTTGCCAACCAGGCGGCGATCGCGGTCATCAATTCAGAGCTGTACAGCGAGATTCAGCGTCGATTGCGCGAGCAATCCACGCTCTACCAGGTGAGCGCCCAACTGTCCGGCAAACTTGAGCTTGAAAACGTTCTGGACACCATTCAACGAGCCGTTCAAGCCGCAATTGCTGGCGCCCGCACCGGCGTTTATTTGTGGGAGGAAAACGAACGCGCCTATCTCCTGCATTCTCACACGGCCAATTCTGGAGAGACGGGCGTTCGTGATCCCGAACCGCGCCAACCAATACAATTCGTGCAGGCCATCCCCGGCGCTGAGCTCCATTCTCTGGAGCGAATTCTCTCCAATCCGGCCCCGGTTATCCTTAATTGCGGTCAAGACCTGCCCGAAATCCTGCGAAAAGCTTGTACCGACTGCTGCAGCCTCATCCAGCCGTTGGTGATAAACCAGCAGCGTCTGGGTATGGCAATCTTGTATCTTGCTCCCAACCAGCCGCCGCCCGAGCAAAGCGATCTACAGCTTCTGCAAACCATAGCAGCCCAGGGGGCGATATCCCTGCAGAATGCGATGCTATTTTCGGATGTGACCCTTGGGCGGGACCGCCTCACGGCTCTGCTCAACTCAGTCAAAGAGGGGATCATCATGGTCGAGGCAGGTGGTCGCATTATGTTGGTGAACGAGACCATTCATACGATTACGGGCTTGCACACTTCTCAACTGATCGACCGGCGATTTGTCGATCTGGACGATCACGTTCTGGAAGCCCTTGGATATACTTCCCAGGAAGCAAAAGAGCTGGTCGCTGGCCTCAACCAGGGCCAGATGCCGGACGAGGCCAAGCCCACATTGAAGCATCTGCAGGGAAATCAAGAACGTTTCCTGGAGAGGGCTGCCTTGACCGTTTGGGGTAGTCGTAGCCAGGCTATCGGTTGGATGCTGGTTGTCCGGGACGTCAGCGAGGAACAGCAGATCGCCCAGGCGCGTGAATTGATCACCCAGACCCTGGTGCATGATTTGCGCTCTCCGCTCAGCGCCATCCTGGGGGCCGTCGATGTGATTGAAGAGGTCACGCAGCAAGAGGTAGACGATTCCGCCGAGGTGTCTTCCCAGGCGCTACAGGTTGTGCGGCGCAGCGCCAGGCGTGTTCTGAGCATGGTCGAATCGCTGCTGGATATCGCCCGCATGCGATCCGGCAGCATGGAGCTAAACAAAGTAGAAGTCGACCTGCACAAACAGGCCAGCGCCGTCCTGGCTGATTTTGTCCCCCTGGCGAGTGAGATCGGCGTGGTGTTACGCAACGAAATCCCAACCGACCTGCCAAAGATTTCGGCCGATGCCAGCAAGCTCGCCCGGGTGATGACCAACCTGGTCGATAATGCGCTCAAGTTTACGCCCTCCGGCGGAGAGATCACGATCAACGCCGAACAAGACGGTGAAGCCAGCCTGGTTGTCAAGATCAGCGACACCGGTCCGGGGATTCCCGACGATTTCCACGAACGGATTTTCGAGCGCTATACCCAGGTCCCAGGTCGAAAGGGGCGCTGGCGCGGCTCGGGATTGGGGTTGACCTTCTGCCGGCTGGCTGTGGAGGCTCATGGCGGGCGCATCTGGGTGGACCGGCGCCCTGGCAGCGGCAGCGTTTTCTCTTTTACTTTGCCCCTGGCTGATGAATAATTCCATCCGGCCCGGCTTAAATCGAGATTTGGAAATTCCACTGCTGCCCGTAAGCAAAACCGTGAGCAAAAAACCTTGCCAAGCCTATAGCAGCGCGCTATAATGGGATGTCGCATGAACTAAAAAATCACAAACCTGCGACCTTGTGGTAATAAACGATGCCGATATACACGTATCATTGTGACAACTGCGGAGTGCAGTTCGACCGCCAACAAAAATTCAGCGACGCGCTTTTGACCTGGTGTCCCGAGTGCTCCAAAAAAACCCTGCGCAAGGTTTACCAACCGGTGGGTATCGTATTTAAAGGCTCCGGCTTTTATTCTACTGACCACCGCTCACCTTCCGGTAGCAACCGCTCTGGCCAGGCCAAGAACGATGACGGGGAGAAAAGCGAAACGAAATCTTCGTCCAGCGAAAGCACAAGCACGAATACGAACACGGACACGGACACGAGCTCCAGCTCTACCTCTAAAGAGGATTGACCGGCAAGGAAACCATGCCATAATAAAAACGCGCCCGATTTGGGCGCGTTTTTCATTTTCAGGCTCCTCGACCAGGACTCGAACCTGGAACCTAGCGGTTAACAGCCGCCCGCTCTGCCTATTGAGCTATCGAGGAATTTGGCGAGGGGCATTATAAACTCAAGCCAGGGGGGTGTCAAGTGAAAGCCAAGTTCAGAAAAATCCGGCCCCAAAATTGCCTCCTAACTAAGTTGTAGGTCGCTAAGAAGGCCTGAAAATTGACGCAAGGTTAGCTTGCAAGTATAATCGTTTCAACTCTTTTACAACCTGTAGTTTTCAGGCAATTCCTGTTGAGGCCTCCATGGCATTAAAGGGCAACCTACGCGATTTTACGATCACACAACTACTCAACTTAATAAATTTAGCCCGAAAGACAGGAACGCTTATCGTGGAAGGCCCTGGCGACAAGGTCTGGATCAGTTTCCGTGAAGGTAAGCTCGCCTATGCCCAGATAGGCCAAGAGGACAACAGCCTGGCGACCATTCTTTACCGGGCGAATAAGCTGTCCGCAGCCCAGCACAGGGCCATCAAAGCGCGCGCGGCTAACATGAGCGATAAAGAGCTGGGCCTGCTGCTGATCAACGCAAACTATATCAACCAGCAAGACATCCTCAACAGCTTGCAGAACTACTTCACCACCGTCGTCAACCGCCTGTTCACCTGGGTTGAAGGCCTTTTTCGTTTTGAGAACGACCTGCTTCCGCCGGACGATAAGATTACCGTGCGCATCAGCCTGGAAAACATCATCATGGAAGGCACCCGGCGCATCCGAGAATGGGAGCAGCTCCAGGATGAAATCCCCAGCCTGGATATGGCCTTGAAATTCGCCGACCGGCCCGGAACGAACATCCGCAACGTGAACTTGAGTGTTGAAGAGTGGCGGGTCGTATCCTATATCAACCCGAAGAATTCCATCCGCCAGATCGCCCGCGCCACGAAGATGAACGATTTGGAGATCCGCCGCATTGTGTACGGCTTATTGCAGGCGGGTTTGGTGGAGATTATCCGCCCTGCGGGGGTTCAACTACAGCCAAAACCCCAGGGCAGGCAGCAGCCACAGCAGCAGCCTGCACCGCAGAAAAATAAAGAAGAGCAGAAATCCCTAATCAACCGGCTGATCAGCCGCATCCGTTCTCTTTGATCCAATCCAGCGATCTCGAATCCGCCAGGAGCCTAAGGAAAGCGCCCAATGCAAACGGTAAAAATGGTGGTTACAGGCCCATTCAACGCCGGCAAAACAGAGTTTATTCGTTCCGTCAGCGAAATTGACGTGGTTTCGACGGAGAAACCCATCTCTTCCGAGCAGGAACGCGTAAAGGAAACCACCACGGTCGCCATGGATTTTGGCCGCATCACCGTCGATGATGACCTGGTGCTCTATCTGTTTGGCACGCCCGGTCAGAAACGCTTCGACTTCATGTGGGAGATCCTCTCGGAGGGGATGCTTGGGTTCATCGTCATGATCGACAGCACCCGGCCCGAGACCTTCAGGGAGGCGCGCACCATTCTGGAGACTTTTCGCGCCTACGCCCCCACCCCTTATGTGGTCGCGGCCAACAAGCAGGATCGAGACGACGCCTGGGAAATGGACGACATGCGCATCGCCCTGCGCCTGGACTCAAAAGTCAAGCTCCTGCCGTGTGTGGCTATGGATAAAGAGACGGTAAAGTCTGTTTTATTGGAATTACTTTATAGTATCCTCGCCGAAATGGAATCAAACGGATCTTAGCACATTGGGGAACGCCATCCGTTCAATGAAACGCTGTGTCATCAATTACGACCGATCAAGGGATTGTTCATTACGAAGTCTACGGAAGAGGACGGCCGGTTATCCTGCTTCACGGTTGGCTGGGTTCGTGGGGATTATGGCAGGAGACAATGAGCTACCTGGGCCGCTATTACCGCACCTATGCCCTGGATTTCTGGGGTTTTGGCGAATCCGGCAAAAAGCGTGACACCTACCACGTACAGGATTTCGTCAGCCTGGTCGATCAATTCATGGAGCAGCTTGGGATCGCACAGGCCCCGCTGGTCGGACACAGCATGGGGGGAACGGTCAGCCTTTCGGTCGCCATCCAATACCCCGAAAGGGTTCGCAAAGTCGTGGTCATCGGGTCGCCCATCGTTGGGTCTTCCTTATCCCTTCTGTTAAAACTCTTCGGCCGCCGCCCGGTGGCTTATGTGGTCCACCATAACATGTGGGGGTTGCGCCTGGGCTTCAAGTTGTTAGCGCCGTTTTACTCGCGCGATCCTTGCTGGTACGATATGATGAATCGCGACCTATCCCGAACGACGTTGGAATCCTTCCTGCTCAGCATTGCTTCGCTGCGCGAGACGGACCTGCGGCCCCAGATCGGCAAGATCAGCGTGCCAACCATGGGGATGTTTGGAGATAAAGACATCGTCGTCAACCCCAACCAGTGGAAACCGATGCAGGAGGGCATCCCCAACGTCCGCATTGAGCGCTTTTCCACCGCCGGACACTTCATTATGCTCGATGAGCCGCAGAAATTCATGGAGACTTTGCACGACTTCCTGGATTGTTCGACACCCTGTCCGCAATGATGTTAAAGATTATCCTGCAAGATCCTCGTTACCTGCATCCTTTCAACGAGCGCGCCCGGGACCTGCGTATTCTCAACAAGCCGCTCTGGCTGGTCCAACGCGACGTTCTGGCGCCTTATGCCAACCGCGAGATCGAGCTGCTGGATGGAGAATCCCTGCCTGAAACGGATGAAGCGTGCCTGGTTTATCGCGATAACCTGTATTTTGACAGCGATTATATCCAGGCTTTCCTGAAAGAAGCGCAACTGCGCCGGCGGGCCTGCCGGGCGGCATTTACCACCAACGATGCGCCATTCCGCGAACACGCCTTACCCCTATCGACCTCCTACACCCAGGAGGGCGAGCTCTTCCTGGCGGATTTGTGGTATTTCCCGAACGGGCCAGAGAAGCACGCCGAACCGGTCGTGGTCGATTCACATTCAATCGAAGCGGGTTATTATCACGTACCTACCTACATGGCGTACGAACAGGGCGATCTGGTTTTCCAGGTGCCGCTGCGCAGCTTGATCGCGATCAATTCGTGGGTGCATGTTTTCATCACAGACGTGGTCTTTGGCCTGTTCAGCCGCGGCGCCCGCTTCGAAAACCACTTAAATCGGGATCCATTTTTCAAATTGCGCACTCTGGCCCGGGCGATGTATGAGGGCAAGCAGGTGTTGGAATGCTCAGAGCTGGTGAAAGTCGGCCGGAACTGCGTCATCGACCCGCGCGCCGTGATCCACGGCCCAACGACAATCGGCAATAATGTCACCATCAACGCCGGCGCTGTCATTGAAAACTGCATCATTGGCGACAACGTCAACATTTCCCAGGATTGCCAGTTGATGCTTTCGGTTGTCGGAGACGGGGCCTTCTTACCCTTCCGGACCTCCCTTTTCATGACCACCTTGATGGATAACAGCATGGTGGCCCAAAACACCTGCCTGCAGATGTGTGTAATTGGCAGAAATACATTTATTGGGGCCGGTTCTACTTTTACCGATTTCAACTTGCTGCCCAAACCCTTGTTCGCCCTGGACGGACAGGGAGAGTTGGGACTGGCAAACCGGCCTGTCCTGGGAGGCTGTGTAGGCCACAACTGCCGCCTGGGATCTGGGATGGTCATCTTCCCTGCCCGGACAATCGAATCGGACGTCGTGCTTTTCGCTTCGGCGGAGCGCCGTGTGATCGACCGGGATGTATATTACGAAGACAGCGACCATCACAAACTATCGTTTTCTACCATGCACCCGCGCCTCTATCCCCGCCCCGGCGAGGCGATAAAAGAATCATGGTAGCTCGTGGATACCTTTGCGTTCATCATCCACCCAATCGACCCCAAGCGCGACGTCAGCCGGAAATTTCCCCTCGCCGGGCGGATTTTCAGCGAGCGCCAGATCAACTTCCTTTCCACTTTTTTCCCACCGGTTTACATTTCCGAGATTGAGGGAATTCGTTCGGCAGCCACTGGCAAACAGGTTAAAGGCTGGTTTATCGCCTGCCCGCTGACCCCAGACCGCATGCTGCAGTTGCCAGAAAGAACAGTTTATCGTAAGATTATTCAAGCTGGCCGCCTGGCGGAAAAGCTCGGTGCAGATATATTGGGCCTGGGCGCCTTTACTTCCGTGGTGGGGGATGGTGGGATCACTGTCGCCAGGCATCTGCAGGTCCCGGTAACCACCGGGGACGCTTACACGGTTGCCATCGCCGTTCAGGCGGTTCGCCTGGCTGCCCAGATGATGGGGATCGACTTTGAAAATGCCACCGCGGCAGTGGTTGGAGCGACTGGCGCAATCGGGCGTGTCTGCGCCGGGCTGCTTGCCGCCGATGTGGGCCGGCTGGTCCTGATCGGCCGCCGCCCGGACGCGCTGGAGGCGCTCGAACAGGAGTTAAAGCATGCCAGCGGGCGCGCCTGCCTGGAGACCAGCACCGAGGTGCGGTCGCTGGAAAAAGCGCAGTTGATCCTGGCCGTTTCCAGCGCTTCCCAGGCGATAATACTGCCTGAACACCTGATGCCGGGCAGCGTCGTTTGTGATGTAGCCCGGCCAAGAGACGTTTCAGCCCGGGTGGCGGCTGCCAGAGACGATGTATTGGTGATCGATGGCGGCATGGTCGACATGCCCGGGGATGTGAACTTCAACTTTGACTTTGGCTTTCCGCCGGGCAAAGCTTATGCCTGTATGGCGGAGACGGTAGCCCTGGCGCTGGAAGGCCGCATGGAAGATTACACGCTGGGTAAACGCTTTACACGGGAGCACGTTGAGGAGATCACGGCGATCGCCGAAAAACACGGTTTCCGGCTAAGCGGTTTTCGCTCCTTCGAGCGCGCCGTAACGCCTGAAGAAATTGAAAGGATTCGTAAGCGTGCCAGGGCCCATTTTTAGGCTGTTTTTACTGCAATTTATTCATCTGAAAAATAAACTGTTAACGGGGTTCCTGGGTCCATCGGAGAATTGATCGTTTCGAAAAAAGAGATATTCTAATTCCAGGGAGGCTGTGATGAGCAAAGCCCGGCTTTTGATTGTAGAGGATGATATCGACATTTCCAATATGCTGCAGATTTACTTCAAAGGGCAAAACTACGAAGTAGACACCGCGCCGCGCGGATCAGACGCGCTGGATAAGACTCGCCAGAGCCTGCCGCACCTGATCATTTTAGATATCATGCTGCCGGATATCGATGGATTCGAGGTATGCCGCAGCTTACGCACCAGCACGCGCACCAGCCACGTTCCAATTATCTTTTTAACCCAAAAAGATGAACGCAGCGATAAATTGCAGGGTTTGGAACTGGGCGCCGACGATTACATCACCAAGCCTTTCGACATCGAAGAGCTCAAGCTGCGTGTGCAGCGCGCCATCGTTCGCGCCGAGCAGCAGAGCCTGACCGACCCGCGCTCAGGATTGCCATCCGGGCGGCTGATCGAAGAACAACTGCGCCGGATTATTCGCCAGGAAGATTGGGCGCTGATGGATATCCGCTTGCAGAATTTCGAGCAGTTTAAGGAAGTTTACGGATTCGTCGCCGGCGACGATGTATTGCGCTTCACTGCCATGCTTATGGGCGAAGTGGTGGATGAGCTGGGTAGCTTAAACGACTTTATTGGGCATGCCGGCGGCGATAACTTCATCATCATCACCAGCGAGGCGGCAGCCCCGGAAATCCGCCAGCGGCTTAAAGCCCGCTTCGCTGAAGAAGCGTTGTCTCACTATAACTTTCTGGATCGCGACCAGGGTTATATCGTCACTACGGGCGCGGATGGGAACCCGAAGCAGTCCCCTCTAATGACCCTGTCGGTCGGCGTGGTTTCCCCATCCAAACATGATTTCGCCGATATTCGTGAAATTACAGAACTGGCCGCGGAGGCCCGGCGCTATGACGCCTAGGCTCGACAGGTTTTCCCGCCGGTCTTGAGTTTTAGCCGGCTGGCGCAATATGAATGGCTGAGGTAAATTCGATCACACTCGGAATTTTATTGTTGGTCCTTGGGTCAGGCTTTTCAGTGATGACCCTGTTCTTGTTGCGCGCCATCCCTCGTCTGCGCGCAACCACACAACCGCCCAACTCACCCCCGTCTACTTTTCAAAAACCCTCCCATCAGGAGGCGGTTTTACTCATTCAGGAAGGCGGCCGGGTCGCCTATCTGAACACGGTCGCCCACCAATGGTTCGACCAGTGGGAAGAAGAACCCAATCTGGAGCGATTGGCCCGCCGGGCGCGCCCCAGCGAAGACTTTCTGCGCCTGTGCGCGAGCGAATCCCAGGCGCGGCTCTCCCTGGATGGGCGTTTTGTCGATGGCACTTCATATTTTGCTCCATTTGGCGCGCAGCGGGCCATGTTGGTCTCACTGCGCCAACCGCAATGGCTGGTTGATGAAGAGGCGGGCGAGAAAGTCTCAACCCGGTCAGACGCATCCCGGCAGATATTCGGCTTGCTGAGCGAGCTGTCCCAAGAGATCAATGCCAGCCTGGACCTGGAGACAACCTTGCAAGCTGTGCTGGAGGCGGTCGAGCGGCTGATCCCGTTCGATATCTCGGAAGTCAACATATGGGAGCCCGACAAACAGCGCTTTATCCCCTTCCGGCTGGTAGGCGAACACGGCTCGATCCGCCGGCTGGAAAAAACCACCGAATTCTACACCCCCGGGCAGGGATACACCGGGCGCCTGGCCGACAGCCGGACGCCCCTGCTGATCGATGATGTGGAAATTTATCGAGAGGTGAGACCAGCCTTTGATCGCCAGCGCATCCCTTTCCGCTCTTACCTCGGGGCGCCACTGCTATTATCTGGCGAATTGATCGGCACCCTCGAGCTAATTTCCTTCAACAAAAGCAGTTTCAGCACTAACGATTTGGAGATTTTACGGGTTATTTCAGGATACGCAGCCGCTGCGGTGCACAATGCGCTGCAATTCAAAGCAGAGCAAAAACGAGCCCGTGAACTCGCCGGACTGGCCAATCTAGCCCATGCGATTGGTGCGCTGAACGACTCCCAGGACCTCTACGCCCGCCTGGTTGAGAGCATCGCGCCCCTTTTGAATGTAGAGGTTCTGGGTTTTCTTGTATACGACGAGACCCAACAATCCCTGGATGCGAAAGCCCCCTTTCTTGGCCTTCCGGAAGGGGTGGTCGCCTGGTACCACACTAAAATTCTGGCGGATAGCCCGGCAGAAAAAATCTGGCTGAATGGAGAGGCGATTTTTACCAACAACGCCCCGGAGGATGCGCGCCTGGAAAACCTGGGGCTGCACCAGTTAGCCCAGGTCGCCGGAATCCGCCACACGGTTTTGACGCCGCTCTTTTCTGCCGGGCGCATGCTGGGCTACCTTCAAATCGGCGACAAACGCGATGGCTCGCCATTCGACCAGGACGACCTGAGATTGGCCACAATCATAGCCACCCAGGCTGCCCCGATCATCGAAAACGCTTCTTTGATCCTGGAATCCCGCCGCCGGGCGCAAAGGGCGGAAACCCTGCGCCGTATCGCCAGCCTGAGCGGTTCAAACGCTACACTCGACGAGATCTTGAAGTTTTCCCTGCTCGATCTGGCTCGCTTGATTCAGGCAGATGTCGCCCTCATTTATCTGCTCGATGAAGACCATGGCGAGCTGCGCTTGCACAAAAATTCTCTTTTCGGCATCCAGCCAGATACTGCCAACCGCCTTTTACGCTTCCCGGTAGATGATCCCCAATTTCCGAATTCCGTAACCGCAAGTAAGCTTCAATTTGTAAGCGGGAAAATCAGCGAAAGCGGAGGCCCGGCGCTCTATCGCCCGCTTGTAGAAGTCCTGCGGATCGAGTCCGTGATCGATGTGCCGCTCATCGCCCGCGAGCGCGGCGTCGGGGAGATCCTTTTGGGGAGCTTCGAGGGCGATTTCTTCGTGCACGGCGACACCTTATCCGCTGCCACAGTCGCCAGCCAGTTGGCTGCCGCAATCGAGCGCTCTGAGCTTTACTCCCAGTCCGATCAAAACCTGCGCCAGCGTGTGGAGCAGCTTACCGCATTAACTCGCATCAGCCGCGAAATCAACACGACCCTCAACCTGGACCACCTGCTGCAACGCGTATACGATGAAGTGCTGCGCACGACGCGCGCGGACTGCGGCACGATCCTGCTATTCGAGCTTGACGAGACAAGCGCCTCCCCTGCTTCCCCACAAGTGATGCTCCACCTCGGAGACAACCCTTCGACGAGACTGCATCCCCTGGAAGAATGGGTATTAAAAGAAAAAGAATCGCTGATCGTCGCTGATTTTAAAAACTCTGAAAATCCTATCCTTAAGCCCCAGGCTGAAATTACGGAACGCGGGCCGCAGATGGCTGAAGTTCAACCCGCCCATGAAGGCATACGCAGCGCGCTGATCGTTCCGATTGCTTACCAGGGCCAGGTCGCCGGCTTGATCCACCTCCACGCCCAGGACCCCGATCATTTCTCAACCGCCGACCGCGAGATCAGCGAAACGCTCGCGATCCAGGCCGCCATCGCCCTGGGGAACGCCCAGCGCTTCCGGGAACAGATGCGGCGCAGCGACCTGCTCAACCGCCGGGTAGAAACGCTTTCAAGATTGGTCGAAACTTCGCATGTCTTACAAAGCGAGGAATCCCTGGAAGAGTCGCTTGAATCGATTGCTTATGCAGTCCAGAGCGCCACACCTTTTGATATCGTCTTGATCAGCGTATACAACCTACAGGACGAGACCCTACAGCGAGTGAGTGGGGCGGGTATCCCTTTACAGACGATGGGGGAACTGCGCGAGCGCACCCAGGCCTGGAAGAGTGTGCAGGAGCTGCTCAAGCTGGAGTTCCGGCGCGGAGACACTTACTTCATCCCAGGCGAACGAATGCCAGCCATACCGGAAGCGCTGCATTCCGTGACTTTAATGAGTGGAGTCCCATCATTTTCCAACGAATCCACATGGCGTCCCGAGGACATACTCCTGATGCCGCTCATCGCCGCTTCTGGACAGCCCCTGGGCTTGATCAGCGTGGACGCGCCGCGCGACAATCTGCGTCCGGACCGGCCCACTATTGAAACCCTCGAGATTTTCGGCAGCCAGGCGGCGATTGCGATTGAAAATCGCCAGAAAGTCAGCGCGCTTTCCAGCCAGCTCAGCCAAATCCAGTGTGAACTGGAGCGCCTGCGTGAGGAAGCGAAGGCAGCCCAGGAACAGCATTCTGCCCTTTTGCAGAACGGACAAGAGCAAGATCTGGCCATTCAGTATCTCAGCCAGCGATCCAGGCGCATCCAGGCCGGATTGGAAATTGGCGAAAGCGTCAGCCGAAAGACGGACCGCCAGGAAGTACTTGCTGCCCTGGGCCAGGAAATCCTGGACCGTATGCGGATGGACATTACTCTGGTCGCCGAGTTGGGATCCGATGCTAACGAGCGGCTGGTCCCCAAGCAGCGAAGAACCCCCCAGTCAAAGATTAGGTATTCGCATCCAGACGGTTCTGGGGAACCTACCGGCGGGCTTGAACCCGGAAGTGCTGCTCGGCCAACGCAACCCACTTCGCCACAGCTTGCTGACCGGCGAAACGCTGCTGGTCGCGGACCTGGCAACGACTTCCGAATGGCAGAACGTTTCCCTGCTCAACGTGATGGAAGCGCGCGCCTTCATCTGCGTACCCGTTTTGGCAGAAAATCAGCCAAGCGCCGCCATTTTGGCGACCAGCCGCTCACCGCTGGCGCCGTTTGCGGTTGAGGACCAGCAGCTTTACCATCTATTGGGCCAGCAAGCAGCCCTGGCGCTCAACAATATCGCACTTGTAGAAGAAACCGGGCGGCGGCTGCGAGAGGTGAATTTGCTGCTTGCGTTCAGCCGCCAGTTAGGCAGCCTGGACCCTGACAGCATCCTGATTTCGTTAGCCGAGAGCGCCAACGAGGTTCTTCCTGGGGCGCAAGCCGTCCAGGTCTCTCGTTGGGATCCGGCGCGAGCGCTGTTGGCGCCTAAGGCCGCTATCGGCTATGCGAATAATTCCAGCCTGCTGGAAATCACGTTCCAGACGGGCGAGGCGCTTCCCGGGCAAGTCTTCCAGCAACGCCAACCGCTGCGAGTCGATGAAATCGATTTTGCAAGCCATTACGCCCTTTCGCCCGTAAATTTGCTCCATTACCGGGATGCTACCACGGGCCGCTCCCCCGTTTCCGCCATGGTCATTCCCATCATCGGCGCGACCCAATTCCAGCCTTTTGGTGTTCTGGTGCTTGAGAACTTCGACACCCCGGCGGCGTTTAGCGATGAAGACCAGGCTTTGATCAGCTCATTAGCTCAACAAACTGCTCTGGCGCTGGAAAACGCCGGTCTTTACCAGGCCTCCGAGCAGCGCGCACACCAATTGCAGGCCCTCACCGATGTCGCCGCAACCATCACCTCCAGCTTGCAAACCGACGAGCTGGTTGCCACGCTGCTCAACCAGATGGAAGCCATCCTGCCATACGATACCGGCACACTTTGGCTGCGCCAGGGCAAGGAGCTGGTCGTGCGGGCCGCGCATGGCTTTAAAGACAGCGACCAAAGGATTGGCCTTTCGGTGGCGATCGAGGACAGCCAGCTTCTTAAGGAAATGCTGGTCACCCGACAGGCAATCTCGGTCGCAAACGTCAAAGAGGACCCGCGTTTTTCGGCGTTAATGGAATACGAGAATCTCTCCTGGCTGGGCGTGCCGCTGATCGCCTCAGGTGAAGTAATCGGCGTAATCGCTTTGGAAAAAACGGAAGCCACCTATTACAACCCCGAACATATACAGGCTGCGACCACTTTCGCCGGTCAGGCGGCGGTCGGCCTGCAAAATGCTTCTTTATATCAGGAGAGTGTTCACCGCGCTCACGAATTGGACCAAAGCTCCCAAATCCTGGTAATGCTCAACCGCTTATCAGTCGAGCTCAGCCGGTCTCTGGATATCGGCTACATTCTTAGATATGCTTCCCAGGAGCTCTTCCAGGTGATCCACTGCTCCGCTATCAGCGCGGTTCTGTTCGACCCGGGAGGCAATGCGGCTGTTTACGTCGAATTCCCTGAGATAACGGGGAATTTACCCCTGCCGCTGCCCCCAGCGCCCTTGTTCCAGCGCCTGCGACAGTCCCTGGGTGTGTTTATCAGCGAAGAGGCGGAGCAAGAGGATGATCTTGCCCCACTGGCGGATTTCCTCACGGAGCATGGGACTCGCTCTCTGCTTGCCCTGCCCCTGGCGACAGGCAGTGAGCTGCATGGGTTGCTCTTGGCTCACAGCGATCACACAGTTCGTTTCGAGCCGGATGAAGTCGAGCTGGCCCGCACGATCAGCAACCAGGTGGCTGTCGCCGTGCAAAATGCCCGCTTATTCGCAGAAACACGCAGCCTGACCGAGGACCTGGAGCTGCGTGTGGAGGAGCGCACTTCGGAGCTGGCCCGCGAACACAAGCGCACGGAAACCCTGCTGCGGATCATCACCGAGCTTTCTTCCAGCCTGGACCTCGACCAGGTGCTTAACCGCACTTTGCGCGTGTTGAATGAAATGATCGACGCCGAACAGATCACCGTCATGATCGCTCGACCGGGGGAAAAACATCTGCACCGCCTGGCGTCTATCGGGTACACCGCCCCGGTGGAAAATGGCGGCAGCCCGACTCCGTTCGGGATCGATCAAGGATTGGCGGGATGGGTCTACAATAAAAGGCAGCGCGTCATGATTGACGACCTGTTGCAAGACTTCGCGCTGGGTGCAAATGCCTGGCGTGCCCACGCCGCACCACCGCAGCGCAATCGCCGTCCCGCTGATGATTGGGGCAGAGGCGTTGGGCAGCTTGCTGCTCTTTCACCCGCATACAGCCCATTTTTCTCAAGATCAATTAGAGCTCGTCCAGGCTGCCGGCAACCAGGTGGCGGTTGCAGTCAACAATGCCGAGCTGTACCGCCTGATCCGCGACCAGGCTGAAGACCTGGGCGGCATGCTGCGCAGCCAGCAGATCGAAACCAGCCGCTCGCGGGCGATCCTGGAAGCCGTCGCCGACGGTGTATTGGTGACCGATTCAGCCAAAACCATCACCCTTTTTAACGCTTCAGCGGAAAAGATCCTCGGCCTGGAGCGTTCTAAAGTGATCGGCAAATCGCTCGAATATTTCACAGGCCTTTTTGGTAAAGCCGCCCAGGCCTGGCGCGAGACGATCAGCACCTGGTCGCATGACCCAGCCACTTATCAGGCTGGCGATACTTACGCAGAACAGATCATTTTAGAAAATAGCAGAGTGGTCGAGGTGCGCCTGGCCCCGGTCAGCTTGCGCAACGATTTCTTGGGCACGGTTTCGATCTTTCAGGACATCACACACCAGGTTGAAGTCGACCGGCTCAAGTCCGAATTTGTCGCCACCGTGAGCCACGAACTGCGCACTCCGATGACATCCATCAAGGGCTATGCCGAAGTCCTGCTGATGGGCGCGGCCGGCCCTTTAAACGAGCAGCAATCCCATTTCCTGGAAATCGTCAAAATGAACACCGAGCGGCTGGCGGTATTGGTAAATGACTTGTTGGATATCTCGCGCATCGAATCGGGCAAGGTGGATCTTTCGATGCTGCCTTTGAACCTGGACGAATTGGTTGACGAGATCATCGACGATTTGAAGCACCGCTCCCAGGAGGAGAACAAACCGGTTGGAGTGACGAAAAAAGTTCCGCCGGATTTGCCGCGTGTGTTTGGCGACCGGGACCGGGTGCACCAGATCCTGGCGAACCTGGTGGACAACGCTTACCATTACAACGAGCCAGGAGGGCAAATAGCCATCTGCATGCACCCAATCGCCGGTTTTGTGCAAGTCGACGTTCAGGATACCGGAATGGGCATACCCGAGGTCGAACAGCCGCAAGTATTCGAGCGGTTTTTCCGCGGCGAAGGACCGCTGGTGATGGGCGTCTCGGGTACAGGATTGGGACTTTCGATTGTTCAAAACCTGGTTCATATGCACCAGGGTCAAATCTGGCTAGAAAGCAGCGGAGTACCGGGAAAAGGCAGCACGTTCTCTTTCACCCTACCGCTGTATTCAGCAGATCACTGAAGTGAAACAGCCGCCTTTGACCTGGGATTTTTGAAGAAGCTAACAAGAGGCTTGATCATGGCAAGGATTTTGATCGCTGAAGACGAAAGGGATATCCGTGATCTAATTTCGTTTACCTTGCGCTTTGCAGGGCACGAAGTCATCGCCACCTCGAACGGCGAGGAGGCGCTAAATACTGCGCTTCAAGAGATCCCGGACTTGATTCTTTTGGACGTTCGCATGCCCCGCATGACAGGCTATGAAGCCTGCAAGCAAATAAAAACCGCCGCCAGCACCCGGCACATCCCGGTGGTGTTCCTCTCCGCCAAGGGACAGGAGAGCGAAGTGCAAACCGGGATGGATGTTGGCGCGGCGGAATATATTGTAAAACCGTTCTCTCCGGATCAGCTCACCGAACGTGTGCGTGTGATTTTATCCGAGACCATCGAAAACCGGGCAGGATGAGGCTCCAGCGGGTCTCAGCCAGAGTCTGTTTCGGAATGCCCGAAAGCTGTTAAAACCGTCGACAATGAGCGCGATCATCCTGCAAGACGAAATTGTTCACTACGAAGTATTGGGGCGCGGCCGGCCTTTGATTTTCCTGCATGGCTGGGCGGGTTCATGGCGTTATTGGATACCGACGATGCAGGCCGCCTCAGTTTCCTTCCGGGCTTACGCGCTGGACCTGTGGGGGTTTGGCGACACGTCCAAAAACCCGGCCAATTATGATATCGCCCAGCAGCTTCAACTGGTGGATCTCTTCATTCAAGAGATGGGGATCGGCAAGATCGCTCTCATCGGTCACGGATTCGGCGCTGCGTTGAGCCTGCTCTACGCAGCCCAGAATTCCCGCCTGGTGGACCGCGTGATGGCGATCAGCCTGCCGTATGCCGAGCGCAATCTTAATTCACGCTTGCAGTCGTCCAGTCCGGTTGAGCTTGCAGACTGGCTGCTGGATCGCTCTCCGGTCGGCGAGGCTGTCCGAGCTGAAGCGCCGAAAGCTGACCCGGCAGCCATCCAACGATCCCTGGAAAGATTACGGGCAATGGATCTGGAAAGGCTGCCGTATACCTTGCCCAACCCTTGTTTGCTGGTGTATGGTCAAAATGACCCGGTGATCGCCAACCCGGACTCAGACGCAGCCCAAATGTATCCCGAAAACATTCACCAGATCACCTTTGAACAATCTGGGCATTTCCCAATGCTGGACGAAACCAGCAAATTCAACCGCCTGATGGCCGATTTCCTGGCGCTTGGCTCTGGCGAAAGCCCGCGCCATTTGCAGCTTAAGGAAGAATGGAAGCGCCGAGTCCGTTGAGCCGAAGCGGGGGCCAGCCTGGGCAGCCGAATAGACCGGTCACAACCGACAGCTTGAGCATGCCATTCGGCATGGACAAAACTTGACAGGTCTGGCAACGTTCGTTATACTGGCTGCATAATTCCAGAATCAGCCAGCAAGCTGGAAGCAGTTGGGGGCTCGAACAAACAGCGCTGAGCATGGCTCGCCAGTCGAAGTGGTTCAGGCGAGCTGTCCATTAACATGGTATATATTGCACGGGGAGCCCGAAATCGCCGGGCTGAGAGGAGAGCCGTAAGCTCTCGACCCGCGAACCTGATCCGGATAATGCCGGCGGAGGAATCGCAACCCAAAATGTCACCATCCCTCCCCGGCCTCCAGGAGGGATTTTTTATTGCGCGCCGTTATTTTTGCCAACGGGGATCTCAACCACCCTGATTCCGCCCGTGAGATACTGCGCCCGGATGATTTTTTGATCGCCGCTGATGGGGGCGCCCGGCACTGCCTCGACCTGGGGATCACGCCGCACCTGGTCGTCGGCGATTTCAACTCACTGGATGAAACCAGTCTGGAGTCTTTGAAAAATTCCGGGACAAAGTTATTCCGCTATCCCCGGCGCAAAGACCATACCGACCTGGAGCTGGCGGTGGGACATGCCGTCCAGGGCGGCGCAGACGATATTCTGATCCTAGCCGCGCTGGGCGCGCGCTGGGACCAGACCCTCGCCAATGTGCTCCTGCCGGCTTCGCTCGCACTAAGTTCCGTTCATATTCGCCTGGTCGACGGCCCTCAGGAAATCCATATGCTGCGCGGCACTGAAAGGCTTGCTTTGGCCGGGCGTAAGGGGGATACTGTTTCGCTGCTCCCCTTGGGCGGCGATGTTTCCGGGGTGAGCACGCAGGGATTGGAATACCCTTTGAACCAGGAAACCCTGTTCTTTGGCAGCACACGCGGCATCAGCAATGTAATGCTGGGAGATTCGGCCAGCGTATTCCTTCAGGAAGGTGTGCTTTTATGCGTGCTGATTCACGGCGGCTCATAAAATTATCCGGAGGCTTGCGAATGGGGATGCCCGCCCCAATTTTCTCCGAAACCAATTGAAAACCATAGAATGAGGACAGTTATGATAAAAAAAATTTCAAACATTCTGGCGCTCGCCTTGCTGCTGTTAAGCGCCTGCTCCCAGGCTCCAACACAGCCGGCCGCTTTAGCAACGAACGTCCAAGGGACTGAGGCGCCGAGTACGGCAGCGCCGGAAACGAGCCTCCCAGGGACTGGGCCTTCACCCGAGACACGCACGCTTACCGTTATGACACACGATGCATTTGCTGTTTCCGAACCAGTGGTTACCGCTTTCGAAAACGAGAATCACGCCAGTGTAAAATTTCTCAAATCCGGCGACGCCGGAACTGCCTTGAATAAAGCGATCTTATCGAAAGATAACCCTCTTGCAGACGTTTTCTACGGCGTAGACAACACGTTTCTCAGCCGGGCGCTCAATGAGGGCATCTTTGAGCGTTACGATTCTCCGCTGCTGGCGCAAATCCCCGCCTCATTTAAATTGGACTCGCAAAATCAGGCGCTGCCAGTTGATTACGGCGATGTGTGCCCCAATTACGATATCGCCTACTTCAGCAATCACAACCTGGCCCCGCCTCAAAACCTGGAAGACCTGGCAAAACCGGAATACAAAAGCCTGCTCGTAGTGGAGAACCCGGCGACCTCCTCTCCTGGGCTGGCATTCTTACTCGCAACGATTGGCCATTTCAGCGAAAACGGCTACCTGGATTATTGGAAATCGCTGGTTGCCAACGATGTCCTGGTGGTTAACGACTGGGACAGCGCTTATTACAGTGAATTCAGCGCCCACGGCGGCGCCCGGCCGGTCGTCATTTCCTATGGCTCGAGCCCGCCGGCGGAGGTGATCTTTGCCGAGAAACCGGTCGACGAGTCGCCAACTGCAGTCATCACCGCAGACGAGAGCTGCTTCCGCCAGACCGAGTTCGTCGGCATCTTGAAAGGGACGCAAAATCGCGATCTGGCGGAGAAGTGGGTGGATTTCATGCTCTCGCCCACCTTCCAGGAGGACATGCCGCTGCAGATGTTTGTACTCCCGGTCAATCCCGCGGCAAAGATTGACGAAGCATTCTCGAAATACCTGGTAGTAGCGGAGAAACCGGCTGAAGTTAGCCCGGATGAGATCACCGCCAACCGCGAGAAATGGCTGCAGGCCTGGACCGATAACGTGCTAAGGTGAGCCAATCCGCTTCCGATCCTCCGGCCTCGCGGCAGATCGACCGGGAGAAAACAAGCTCACCAGATCGTGAGCGTCGCCTGCGAGATACTTTTCAACCGCTCATCTTGTGGTTGGCCCCGCTGGTCTTCCTGGCATTATTTTACTTTTACCCCCTGGGAAGCATTCTCTCGACCAGCTTTGCACGCGGCCAGTCAGGCCTGGCGGCGCCGTTCCTGGAAGCTTTAGCGTCTCCCGCCGAGCGCAACATCATCTGGTTCAGCCTCTGGCAAGCCGCGCTATCCACCGCCCTGACGCTGTTAGCCGGCCTCCCCGGCGCATTCTTAATGGCGCGCTATGAATTCCGCGGCAAAGCAGCGATCCGGGCATTAACCGGCATCCCTTTCGTCCTGCCAACCCTGGTGGTCGCAGCGGCGTTCAACGCCTTATTGGGGCCTCGGGGTTGGGTGAATCTATTTCTAATGGCCGTTTTCCAACTTCAGCAGCCCCCGATCAGGTTCGTCAATACCCTGATCGCCATCCTGGTCGCGCATGTGTTTTATAACACGACCATTGTATTGCGTACTGTGGGAGACTTCTGGTCGCATATCGACCCGCGCCTGGGTCAGGCGGCCCAGGTCCTGGGCGCGAACCGTCTGCAGGCGCTGCGACAGGTGACGCTGCCTTTGCTTGCGCCGGCGATCTTTTCCGCCTCCTTGCTGGTTTTCATTTTTGATTTCACTTCTTTCGGCGTCATCCTGGTCCTTGGAGGGCCGCGCTTCGCCACCTTGGAAGTCGAAATATACAACCAGACCATCAGCCTGTTCAACCTGCCGCTTGCCGCTGCGCTTTCGGTGATCCAGCTTGCCTGCACGCTGGCGCTCACCGGCATTTACACGCGGTTGAGCGCCCGCCTGTCGCGGCCGATCACACTGCGCCCGCAGCGCTTTACCCAAAGCAGGTTCACCAGCCGGCGCAGCCGTATTCTGGCCGGGATGGTCCTGCTCGGGCTGCTGGTTTTCATGGTCGCCCCCCTTCTGGCGTTGGTAGGGCGTTCGATCACTAGCTTTGAGGCCTCCACAGGACGGGCCGCGCTGACCCTGGATTATTACCGTGAGCTGACCATCAACCGCCGCGAATCATTTTTTTACACCTCGCCGGCGACTTCGATTGGCCTCTCATTGGGATATGCCGCTGCGACGGTCTTGCTTGCCCTGACCCTTGGTCTGCCAGCCGCCTGGGCGCTTGCCAGTGAGCGCAGCAGAGATGTGAACCGCTATCGCCTGGCCCGCCTGTTCAGTCGTGTGCTCGACCCTATCCTGATGCTGCCCTTAGGGACATCTGCCGTCACCCTGGGGTTAGGGTTTATTGTCGCCCTTGACCACCCGCCCCTGGACCTACGCGCTTCGCCGCTGCTGGTGCCTTTGGCGCATACACTGGTAGCTTTCCCTTTCGTCGTACGCAGCCTCACACCGGCTCTGCTAAGCATCCGGCCGCGATTGCGCCAGGCTGCGGCGGTGCTGGGAGCGTCACCCCGCCAGACCCTGCGGTACATCGATCTGCCGTTAGTGGGCAGGGCGCTCCTGGTGGCAGCCACATTCGCCTTCACCATATCACTGGGAGAATTTGGGGCGACGGCCTTGATCGCTCGCCCTGAATATGCGACCATTCCACTTGCGATCTACCGCCTGATCACCCAGCCAGGGGCTCTGAATTATGGGCAGGCGCTGGCTTTGAGTGCCATCCTCATGCTGGTGACCGCCGCCGGGATGCTGGCTATTGAGCGGTTCCGCATCGCAGACGTTGGAGAGTTTTGATCCCCAGGGGATCTCTATGACCGGATTAAGTATCCTGGGAATTCACAAATCCTTTGGAGAGACCCAGGCGCTGGCAGGCGTCTCATTTGACGTTCTTGAAGCGGAGATTGTTGCCGTTTTAGGGCCCAGCGGATGCGGCAAATCAACACTGCTGGCTGTTATCGCCGGGTTGGAAACCCCTGACGGTGGCGAGGTTCGTTGGGATGGCGAGTCGCTAGCCGGAACGCCGCCTTACGAGCGTGAGTTTGGCCTGATGTTCCAGGATTTCGCCCTATTCCCCCACCGGGACGTTTTCAATAATATCGCTTTTTCCCTGCAGATGGCGCACCGACCTGCAGGCGAAATTCGAAAGCGCGTCAATGAAGTGTTGGACCTGGTCAGGCTGCCGGGATTTGGCGGCAGGGATGTAAACACGCTGTCGGGCGGCGAGCAACAACGGGTAGCGCTGGCCCGCTCCCTTGCGCCTTCCCCGCGCTTGCTGATGCTGGACGAACCGCTCGGAGCGCTGGATCGCAATTTGCGTGAGCGCCTGGTCCTGGAACTGCGCGCCATTCTCAACCAGACGCGCCAGACGGCCATCTATGTCACGCACGACCAGGAAGAGGCGTTCGTCATCTCCGACCGGGTAGTGGTGATGAACGCTGGCCGAGTCGAACAGATCGATACACCCCAGGGGATTTACCTGCGCCCGGCTTCGGTTTTCGTAGCCCGGTTTTTAGGATTAACCAATGTGTTAACCGGCAGCGTTTACCAGGTGGATGGCGCAACCCTGGTTGAAACGGAAATCGGTTCTTTCCCGGTCAATTGGCCGGCCAGGGACCGAGTAACTCTATTGCTTCGCCCGGATGCCGTGCAGATCAATGGCGAGAATCGCTGTCGCCTGGAAGGGAAAATGATCGCAGCATCTTTCCGAGGCAGCACCTGCCGGGCCAGCATCCAGGTCAAACAAACCCTGCTGCACTTCGATTTCCCTTCGAGCGTGCGCCTCCCGGGGGCCGGCCAGCCGATCCAGCTTGCCTTCGATCCGGAGCAAGCGCTGCAAGCGTTGGATGAAAACACTTAACTTCTAAAAAAGTGGGATTCCCCGACCTGGAGAAGGGGTAAAACATATCATTTTTGTGATAAAATTCGTAAAAATCACAAGGGTTGGGCGCTTGTAACGCGCCGCGCGTAAGGATTCAAAGAGATAAATCAAAATTGGAGGTTAGAAACTGATGTCTAAATCCTATGTCCATCCAGAATATCTCGTCGATACAAATTGGGTCGCAGACCACCTGCATGACCCTGCTGTTCGCATCGTTGAATCCGATGAAGATTACTTGCTTTACGAAACCGGCCATCTCCCTGGCGCTGTCAAAGTAGACTGGTTTACGACGCTGCAGCACCCGGTTCGCAGGGATTTCCTGACGAAGAAAGACTTCGAGACGCTGTGCTCCCAGCTAGGGGTCGCCAACGACACCACTGTGGTTTTTTACGGTGATAAGAGCAACTGGTTTGCAACCTACGCCTTTTGGCTGTTTAAATACTACGGCCATGAAAAGCTCAGGGTCATGAACGGCGGGCGGGCGAAATGGCAGCAGGAAGGCCGGCCCCTGACAAAAGAAGCGCCTTCTTATCCACCTGCTGAGTACAATGCAAAAGATCCTGACAGCAGTATCCGCGCCTACCGCAATGATGTGTTCTCCCAAATTGAAAATCGCCAGCCGCTCGTGGATGTGCGCTCACCGCAGGAATATTCCGGCGAGCTGATTCATATGGCCAATTATCCGCAAGAAGGCGCAACCCGCGGGGGCCATATCCCAGGCGCGGTAAATATCCCCTGGTCCAGGGCGACGAACGAAGCTGACAGCACCTTCAAGAGTCCGGAAGACCTGGAAAAACTTTACCAGGCCCAAGGGATCACGCCCGACAAGGAGGTAATCGCCTATTGCCGCATCGGTGAGCGCAGCTCCCACACCTGGTTTGTGCTCACCTATCTGCTTGGATATCCTGAAGTCAAGAATTACGATGGCTCCTGGACCGAGTGGGGCAATCTGGTGAATGCACCGATTGAAAAATAAAGACTCGAATGCGGGCTGGGGGGCCAATTTCTCTCTCCTGGTGGAAACAAATCGCCCGAAGGTATCATAGTAGACTCCGCGATGATCACTCACAGCCATGATCCCTGGGGAACCTCAGAGGGGAAAGAGACGTCTATACTGTGAGAAGGTTGAATATTGGTTGTAGTGAACCGAGGAGTTTCCAATGCCCAAACGATTTACCGCATTCGTAACGTTGACACTTTTGCTTTTTGTGAGCGCATGCAGCTCACTGGCGCTGCAGACAGAACCAGTCGAGACGCCAGCGACGACGTCCGCTCAATCTGAAAATGGGGCTCCGCTGGATTTCTCCCCTACCGAGAGCGCTCCGGATATCCCACAGGCATTCCAGCCAGCCCGAGACGCCCTGGCAAAGGACCTGGGGATCTCGCCCGACCAGATTCGGATTAAATCACGCGAAGAAGCGATGTGGCGCGATTCCTGCCTGGGAGTGATCGTTTCAGGCGAGATGTGCCTGCAGGTGATCACACCCGGATTCCGCGTCGTTTTTACCACGCCGAAAGGTGACATCGAATACCACACAGATCAGAGCGGCAATTCCTTCCGTAAAGTTGGGGCGGGAGAACAGCTTTCCGATCTCCCGGCAATTAAACCGCCCCTGGTGGAGTGGAAGCGGTCGGGTGGGATTGCTGGGATTTGCGAGTCGCTCACCGTTTACAGCAGCGGCGCATACACGCTCACCAACTGCAATTCTGGCGCGCCAATGAGTAAAGGTAAGCTGGATGAAGCACAAATCAGCAAGTTGAGCGACCTGGCAAAGCGCTACAGCGAAACCCAGTGGTCCTCAACGCCGCCGCAGGGCTCAGCGGATGTTTTTATGGATAGCTACACTTTGTACGGCGAGGGCGGCGCCCAGCCCAGCAGTGATGCTCAGCAGTCGATTAACGATTTGCTCGCCGCGCTGGTTTCCGACTTGCAGAACCCGGCAACGCCCAGCCCAAACTCGGGCGACAGCGGTATCGAAGGCCAGGTCACAATCGGACCGAACTGCCCAGGACCCGCCAAACCAGGCAATGAGGATTGCGCCAGTAAAGGCTACCAGGCAACCATCAGTGTTTTGTCTGAGACCAACACGCCCGTTACGCATTTTCAAACGGATGAGCTGGGAAATTTTCGCATCGACCTGGCGCCAGGAACGTACACCCTGCATCCCGAATCCGAAAGCGCATTCCCGCACGCCAGCGATCAAACGGTAACGGTAGACAAAGGGCAATACACCCAGGTGGAGATTGTTTTCGACACCGGAATTCGCTAATGACAGTCATTCATGTCAGTAAGCGCGATGAAAATGGGAGAGAGACCTGGCGATATGAGGCCAGGCTGGTCGAGCGCGGCCAAAGCTACCTGGTCATCGAGGCCTTCTTCGACCACAGCGACCGGTGGATCGACAAGATGCTGTTAGGCAAGGGCGATCGCTTTGTGGAGACCTATTTCACAGATCGCTGGTACAACATCTTCGAAATCCACGCTCGCGAAGACGATCATTTGCGCGGCTGGTACTGCAACATCGGCTACCCGGCAGAGATCGATGCAGATAACCTGTCTTACAATGACCTGGCCCTGGATTTGCTGGTCTTTCCCGATGGGCGCCAGGTGATCCTGGATCAGAAAGAATTTGAAAACCTGGAAATCCCGGCCTCGATCCGCCAAAACGCCAACGCTGCGCTGGCAGAGCTGCAAGCGAAATTCACGGATCGAGTCATAGGCGCTGAATTAAATAAGGGCCTGCAAGCCCAAAAATGAGAGGGTACGGCAGTTCCAAAGCCGTACCCTTGATCATTCTTTTCAGGCGTGCGGGTTTCAAGCTAACAAATAGGGCAAAAGCATCCCGTAGTTTATAATTCTATCCCCGTTGTTCCACAGCCACCATCCCCCCAGCCCTACGGCACAGCAGCAGCACAGAACGATCACAACGATTATGGCGATGATCAGGGCCGTGTTCGTTTTCTTCTTCGGTTCTTCGAGCGGCGGTGGGGCGCTAAAGTCTTCTGCCATATCTTTTTCTCCTGTATTGATGAATCTTTGGACACCCTATGGAAAAGGTGTGACTTCAATATTATTGATAATATTAGAAAACACATTGCTGGAAACCGGGCCAAAAAACGCGATCACCGCGACGATTGCCAGGCAACAGCATACCACCAATACGGCCACGATGATGGCGACGATCAGCCAGGGATTGGTCTTCTTTTCCTGGATCGGGGGCGCACCGGGTACTTCTGGAATTTGATCCATAGCTTTCCTCGCTTAGAACAAAAGGAAGAAAATCGCTGGCGCGAGCCAGTTGGAGCCGTCCTGGATAATGCCCAATGGGATCAGGCAAATTGGGATCGCTAAAATTGCGCCTACGGCGCAAAAGCCGATCACTCCGAGCGCAATGCCGATCCAGCCCAGCACAATCCCGGCGGTCGCCAATCCCTCACCACTGAATGCGCCCGCGCTGTTTTGGATCTCGCGCTTTGCCATTGGACCTGTGATCACTGCCACGATGCTGCCGATCAATGGCACAACTGAAAGACCGAGAATTCCAGCAATCAGGCTGACTAAGGCCAGGTTGTTTGTGCTGGCCCCATAGGGAGTGCCTTCAGTTGAAGATTGGTTAGCCACGGTCACACCTCCTTACGAATCAATGGGTATTCTTGCTCGAGCCAGGAAAGATAACCGGCCTTCAAGCAGCTCTGACCGCGCGGCCACGCCGCCACAGGCGCAAAAGGATCCAGGCGCTCACGGCGATTGCTGCCAGTCCGATCACCAGCGGGATAATGACGGACAAAAGCGACACGATGGAGGAAATGATATCCTCCAGGATGCTGACTGGGATATTTCCGGCGCCCGCAGTGGTCGCAGTGACCGCCGGGCGAACCGCGATCGATTTTACAGCGTGCACGCTGCCTGCCACCAAAAGCCCTGCCGCCAGAGAAAAAACAGGGTTTATTTCTGTGATTGCGTTCGCGCTGGCAGCAAATGTGATCGCGCCAGCAGTTGGGCGTATGAACGTTTGAATAAGATCGTTGATATGGTTGATCGCAGGTATTTTATCGGCAAAGAATTCAACCAACGAAAGGATGAGCAACAGCGCAATGACCCAGCCATTTGTTAAGCTGTCCCACGGTTGGTTCAGGTGGATCAGGCTGGTATAACGCGCCAGCAGCGCGACAACCAGGAGCGGGATATAAGCGTTCAATCCTGCGCTGGCCGAAAGACCGAAAGCCGAAAAAAGACCCGTCAGTAGTTCCAGTGGTTAGATCCCTTTACGCTCAACCCAGATGAAATCCATCCCAGGTCCCGGTGAAAAAGTAACGGGCAAAATCCAGGACGATGATTTGCAGCAGGGCCATACCAAATCCGCTGGTCAACGGCAAGAACAACCCGGCGATCGATTGAATGTGGTTTTCCGCTTTGAAAACCATCAACACGACCATGGAATAGATCATGGTCAGCAAAACCAACACTCCGGCAGCGCTGATCAATGCCAACGGATAAAGGACGATAGGATTCTCGGTCAGGACGACCAGATCCAGGAGCAGAGCCAGCCCTGCCAGACCGGCGAAACGAGGCAGGCTGGCGATCGCTGGCCTGCGATCCCAATCCTTCCAAACCGTTTGATTGAAAATCGGGTAAAGCACCGTAATTATCACCAGTCCCATACCCGTCCCGGTTAAAAGGCGCAGCCAATTTTGTGGCATGTAAGCCGTTGGCGCTCCAGGAAATAAGCTCAGATATGAATTCAGACCATCTACGCCAAAAGCGGCGATGCAAACGGCGAGAACAGGCCAGATCCTTTTCGGAGGCGTACCCCCTCTGCGGTGGCTGAAAGCGGCCTGATAGACCAGCCCCAGCATAGCTCCCAGGTACATCCCCGAACAGCGAGCGCACAGCGGAACCTGGCGATCGCCCAGGTGGAAAGAACGCACATCAATCCGGTGGCATACCGCATAAGCGATTGCATCCGCCTTTCCAAGCAGTCCTTCCGGTGTATTCAGCAGCCAACCGACCAGCAGAAGCCCAACAGAAACGCCTACCAAAAACTTCAACGGCAGCAGCCGGTGTTGTAATCTTTCGATGACCTGTCCCATCTTTATTGAATTATAGGGGATTTTGAGAAAAACGCAAGCAGGAGTTAGCGTTATGGAAGTTGGAGAGAGACAGCCTAGACAAAATCACATCTGACCGGCGAGAGAAAATCTCCCGGCAGCAAATCTCGCCCTTAACCCAGGGAATTCCCAAAGCAAGCCAATTGCGGTATGATAACTTCCTGGTTCTGTGGATTTCTTCTACCAATACGGAGAAAAGAAATGACCAAACGATTGCCTTGGGTGCTTATGTTGGTATTGCTCGCCAGCGCTTGCAAACCGAGTCCGGCGCCCGTTAACACCTCCTCGCCCACCATTGCAGCGCCAGCCAGCGACACCCCCAGGCCGACCTTCACCCAGCCTACAGCAACGGCGACCCTCGTCCCACCGACCGCGACCAGCCCTGCGGCGGATACGCCTACCCCGCAGCCCTATGGGCCGGATAACTTTCCAGCGGATATCGATCCGCTGACCGGTTTGCAGGTCAGCGATCCGGCGCTCCTTAATCGCCGCCCGCTGTCGGTGAAAGTACAGATGATACCGCGCGGAGAACGACCTCCCTGGGGAGTCACATTGGCAGACCTGGTGTACGATTTCTACCAGAACAATGGGGCCACTCGCTTCAACGCAATCTTTTATGGCAATAACGCCGACCAGGTTGGACCAATCCGTTCGGCGCGCTTGCTCGATATCAGCATCGTGCGTATGTATAAAGCCGTCTTCGCTTTTGGCGGCGCGGACCAGCGCATTCTCAATCGCTTTTACAGCACCGAATTCGCCGATCGCTTGATTGTAGAGGGCTCGCATAACTGCCCGCCCATGTGCCGGATCGAGCCAAACAGCTTTAATTACCTGGTTACCAACACGGGCGAATTGAGCAAATATGCTTCTTCTCTAGGGATTGAAAACGAGCGCCAGGACCTGAATGGGATGAGATTTGACACCCAGGTCCCGCAGGGCGGACAAGACATCGATACGATTTACGTCCGCTTCAATTTCAGCGACTACAACCGCTGGGATTACGATCCGGTCAGCGGGAGCTACCTGCGCTTCCAGGATGCCGACAATGATGAAAATGGGAAAGGCGAAACCTACGCGCCGCTGATGGATCGTTTGAACAACCAGCAGATTGCCGCCAACAACGTTGTGGTTTTATTTGCCCCTCACAGCTTTGTGGTCAGGTCGAGCAGCACTGAAATCGTTGACATTACCCTGAGCGGCAGCGGTGAAGCCTATGCCTTTCGGGATAGCCAGGCTTACCAGGTCAAATGGAACCGCCCCAGCCCGGATGCAGTGCTCTCCCTGACCTTCCCCGATGGAACGATTTATTCTTTCAAGCCAGGGAACACCTGGTTCCAGGTAATCGGCCAGACCAGCAAGATTGAGGTCGGCGCAAACAATACCCAGGGAGCGCTGCGATTCAATTTCAGCATCCCCTGATCCGCCAGGTCGCAGCCTCGCTGATGCGTAAGTAAAGAACGATAAATGAAATCCGGAATTCTATGGCTCATCACCGCATTTCTGCTTGCCGGTTGCGCGCCGGGGGCCTCCCCATCGCAAGCCCAGGAGATCAATCCGGTGATCGCCGAACCCACTGCAACCGTCTTGCGCATCCCGCCCACCCGGCCTGCGACCGCGACGGCCTACACGTTCATACTCAAGCCCTCCAGCACCCCGTATCCGACCGAAACCCCACCCGGGGCTTTTCTGACTTACGGCTACGGCCCGGATAATTTTCCGCCGGGGATTAACCCGCTGACCGGCTTACCCGTCGAGGACTATAACCTTTTAAACCGCAGGCCTATGGCGGTTAAGGTGACGAATTTCCCGCGCAGCGTGCGACCGCAGTGGGGATTGTCACTGGCCGATAATGTTTACGAATATTACCTTGAGAACGAAATCACGCGCTTTATCGGCGTTTTTTACGGAAACGACGCCGAAAGGGTTGGCCCCGTTCGCTCCGGACGATTCTTCGACGAGAATGTCGTCCGGATGTATAAAGCGTTTTTCGTCTTCGCTTACGCCGACGACCGGGTGGTGGATCCCTGGACCGAGTCTGACCTGCGCAACTTCCTGGTGATCGAGCGAGGCGATAACTGCCCGCCCTTATGCCGGATCGGTCCGAAAGACAATTACAACACCCTGTTCGTCAACACACAGCAGCTTACCGATTACATCAACGATCGCGGGACGAATAATGACCGCCAAAACCTAAACGGCCTGCGTTTTGAAAAAACGACCCCGGTCAGCGAAAAGCAAGGCAACCGCCTCTCGGTTTATTATTCGTTCGTCTCTTACAACCGTTGGGATTACAACCCCGTAAGCGGGCGCTATATGCGCTTACAAGAAGCGGAAGACAGCAAGAATGGGGAGGAGTTTTACCAGGCGCTCAGCGACTCACTGACCGGAGAATCTATCGCCGCCGATAATGTCGTCGTACTGTTTATCCCCCACAAGTATTTCATTTACACTTCTACCACCGAAATGGTGCAGATGGAATTCATGGGTGAGGGTCTCGCCTATGCCTTCCGCGATGGAAGGATTTTTCCCATCCACTGGCAGCGAGACGCCTCAGAATCGCTGCTCACGCTGGTGGACGAACAGGGCCATCCATTTCCACTCAAGCCCGGCACCACCTGGTTCCAGGTGGTTGGAGACACTTCGGAAATGACCCAGACATCCAACGATTCCTGGCGCGTCGAGTTTAAAGTCCCCTGATTCACCCCTGAGCCAGGCCAACCAGGATTTTCTTCACCAGGCCCGGCCCGGCATAAACCAATCCGGTATACACCTGGACCAGGACGGCCCCAGCCTCCAACTTCTCCCGCGCCTCCGCCGCGCCCATCACCCCGCCAACGCCGACGATCGGCAGCTTTCCACTAGTTTGACGGTCGATCTGGCGAATGACCTGGGTGCTGCGCTTCTGCAGCGGGGCGCCGCTCAGGCCGCCGGTCTCATTCGCCAGGGAAGAACGCAATCCCTGCCTGGCAACTGTGGTGTTGGTCGCAATAACGCCATCCATCCCCGTGCGCAGCAGCGCCTCCAGGGCGTCCTCCAGCTCGGCATCTTCCAAATCTGGCGCAAGCTTGACCAACAGCGGAACGCGGCGTCCCAGGAGGTGCTCTTGCGACTTACGCTCCTCCGCCAGCGCCCCCAGCAACTGCTCCAGCGCCTGGCGCGCTTGCAGCCGGCGCAGCCCGACCGTATTGGGTGAGCTGACATTGATGGCCAGGTAATCCGCCAGAGGGGCGAACCCGCGCAGCAGATCGAGATAATCTTGGACGGCTAGATCGAGTGGGGTATCTTTATTCTTACCCAAATTTACCCCCAGCACAAGCCCAGGCGGACTGCGGCCCTGGAGCTGGGCAGCCACAAAGCTCGCCCCATTCCCCGGAAAACCCATCCGGTTGATCAGGGCGCGCTCGTCCACCAGCCGGAAAAGGCGCGGTTTCGGATTGCCTGGCTGCTGCCTCGGAGTTACTGTGCCGATCTCGATATGGCCAAACCCCAGGCAGGCCAGGCCGCGCCAAGCCAGGCCGTCTTTATCATACCCGGCTGCCAGGCCGACCGGGTTGTTGAAAGTCAGGCCAAAGACCTGCAAAGGCATCTGCGGGGCCGCGAAAAAGGCTTGCAGAAACGACTTTAACGGCCCCAATGCGCCGGCCAGCCGCAGCATCCTCAACGTTAGCGAGTGGGCCTGCTCGGGTTCAAGGCGAAAAAGGAGCGGTCGTAAGAGTGAATACATACGTCTGCGAAAGCCTGGCTCTGGGATCAAGCCGCTGGATGCACTTCAGGAACTCAAGAATTCTCGCACGGCTGTAATTTGAACGGCTGGCACGCTGGCGCTATTCTCCCAATAATCCAGAAGCTGCGACAGCGTAAACACTGCATGCATGTGAAAGCCCGCTTCTTCCAGGGCCCGGGAGGCGCCTGACTGGCGATCCACCAAAACAACCACATCCTTCACTGCCAGGCCGGCTGCAACCAGCTTTTCAATCGCTTCAAACTTACTCCCGCCTGTCGTCGCCAGGTCGTCGATCACCACTGCCCGTTCGCCCGGCTTGAACATGCCTTCGATCTCTTCACGGGTTCCGTAAGATTTCATTTCCTTGCGCGGGTAGATGAGCGGGATCCCGGACTGCAGGCTGATTGCAGTTGCGATCGGCAGGGCTGCGTAGGGCAGGGCTGCCATCCGGTCGAACACCAGCCTGCCAAGCAAGGGCAGGTAAGCGGCTGCCACTTCGCTCAACAGGCCGGGGAAGCTGACCAACCGGCGCAAATCGATGTAAATGGGCGACTGCAAGCCGGATTTCAACGTAAATTGTCCAAACTCAATACAGCCGGCCTGCAAAAGGCCATCGGCGAGGTGTGACGGGAACGGGACCGCTTTCTGCTCGGGCAAGGTCGCAGCCGGGAGGTTTCGTACGAAGGCTTCACGCTGGCGGTTGATTTCATCGCGCAGGGCCTGTGCCGCCTTGCGAACGTCGGCAGACTGGGAGATGCCGCGCGAGACCGGCAGCAGCATTCCCAGGCCATCCGGACGTAAGCCGTTCTGCAAGGCTGCCTTCAGGTCGCCGCCCTGGGCGCCGACTCCAGGCGCGAGCAGCCACAGATCAGGCGCTGCAAGGCGCGCCTGCCGAAGAGCCAGGGGTTGGGTTGCCCCGACCACCAGACCGAGATTATCCTGGCGGTTCCAATCCCGGGCCTTGCGAGCCACCACTTCATACAGCGCGGCATACCCGCTCCCCGGGGAACGTCCTGCCGCAGCGGAGAACGCGCCAGTCTCTATTTCCGACCACACATGCAGCTCCTGCAAGTCGGCAGCTCCCGGGTTGGAGGTTTTGCAAAGCAGAAAAATGCCGCGCTGCGGATCGCTTATGAAAGGCTCAATGGCGTCGTAGCCCAGGTATGGATTGAGGGTGATGGCCCCCGCACCGAGCTCATCGAAAGCTGAACGGGCGTATGCCTGAGCGGTCGAGGCGATATCGCCGCGCTTCGCGTCCAGGATGACCGGGATGCCCTGCGGCACTGCAGCGATCACCTGCCGCAGAACCGCCCATCCCTGCGGCCCGAGCACCTCAAAAAAAGCCGCATTCGGCTTGAAAGCTGCCGCCAGGTCCGCAGTTTGCTCGATCAGGCGCAGGCAGAAATCCTCAGCAGCCTGGGCTGTGGGCTGAGCCAGATCATTAATATGCGGGTCCAGGCCGACGCAGAGCAGCGAGTCTGCCTGGCGGACGCGCCTTTCCAGAAGAGAAAAGAATCCCAAGGATAGCCTCCAGGTTGGGTCCGGCTAGGCTTTACCCAGCACCATCGCCAGGAGCGCCATACGTACATACAGCCCATATTCCATCTGGCGGAAATAAGCGGCGCGCGGGTCTTCATCGACCTCCATGCTGATCTCACCCACCCGCGGCAGCGGGTGCATAACGATCATGCGATCTTTAGCTGCCTGTAAGGTTTCAGGGGTGATCACGTAGGCGCCTTTCACGCTTTCGTATTCGCCCTGGTCGGCGAAGCGTTCTTTTTGCACCCGGGTGACATACAATACATCCGTCGCCGGCAGCGCCGCCTCCAGGGAGGTATATTCCGCCTGCGGGACGCCTTTTTCATTCAATTCCTGGATAATCTCAGCCGGCATACGCAGGATTTCAGGTGAGATGTAGTTAATGCGTACCGGGTAAAGCGAGAGCAGGCGCGACAGGGAATGAACGGTGCGCCCGTACTTGAGATCTCCAAGCATGGTAACCGTCAGATCTTCGACCACGCCCAGCTCGCTGATGATGGTAAACAAATCCAGCAAAGCCTGGGTCGGGTGCTCGCCAACTCCGTCGCCGGCGTTGATGATCGGCTTGCGGGCGTATTTTGCCGCCAAAGCCGATGCGCCCAGTTCCGGATGGCGTAAGACGATCACGTCTGCATAGCACTCCAGTGTGCGAACGGTATCCGGTAAAGACTCGCCTTTGGATACGGAGGAATATCGCACCTCATTAATCGGGATCACGCTGCCGCCCAATCGCTCCATCGCCGATGTAAAAGAAGATGAGGTACGTGTGGAGGGCTCATAAAACAGGTTGGCGAGGATCTTCCCTTTCAGCAGGTCAAAAGACCCGACCCGCTCAACCATCTCGCGCATTTCGTGAGCTACGCCAAAGATATAATCCAGATCAGGCCGGTCAAACTGCTTGACCGAAAGGATATCCTTGCCATAGAAAGGCGCGTTGCGCTGGTCTCCAAAAGGCAGGTATGGATTCTCGCTGCGGACTGGGGGGATATAAGTTGCCATTTTTGATACTCCTTTTTTTGATAATCTTAAGGTCTTTAATTTTTTATGTGGACGCTTCAGGGTGGCGAATATCCACTCCAAAACCGGCAGGCGCAAGCACCCGTCCATCCTGGTAAACGTCCTTACCACGTAGAACTACCCGCCGGACGCGCCCGTGCACTTTCCAGCCCTCGAAGGGCGTCCAGCCGCAGCGGGTCTGCATTTCGGCCGCGCGTATCTCCCAGGGTACGTCGGGGTCGACCTCGATCCAGGTTTCGGGTTGTTCGGGGACGTGAAAGATGCGCCGGGGGTTGTGGACCATGCGCTTGACCACCGCCTGTAACGTCAGGCGGCCTTCATTTACCGCTGTCAGCAACAGCGGCAGGGCGGTTTCCAACCCTGGAAAACCCGGCGGAGGGCTTTCGCCATCCTTCTCAGACAAAGTATGTGGGGCGTGATCGGTAGCGAAACAATCGATCAGCTCCAGGTTTTCCCAAAGCGCCTCCCGGTCTTGCGGGCTTGCCAGGTGTGGTCTGACTTCGCTGCGCCCGAAACCTAAACTGGGGATATCTGCATTTGAAAGGAACAGGTGGTGCGGCGCGACTTCACAAGTAACCAGTAGACCCTTTTCTTTCGCAGCCCGGATCAAGAGGATCTCCTCGCGAGTGGACACATGCGCCAGGTGCAGCGGGCGGTTGAATAAGGCCGCCATCAGGATGGCAGCCGCCATCGTGCGCCCTTCGGCGTGCACCACGAGCGGCATTTCCTTGGGCCAGCCGGCGAAATGCGCCATCCACAAAGACATGTCGTCCAGGCGCAGCGGGCCGTATGTCTGATCCAGGTACATCTTCAGGCCGGCAGCCTGCTGCGCCAAAGCAGCCGCCGTTTCGGCGTTGTCCGGCCCGGCCCCAAGGTACTGGGCGTAGTCGCAGCGCGCCTTCTGCCGGGCGGCATCCAGAGCGATGGATAGGCTCGCTGCGTCGGCAACCGCGGGGTTGGTATTGGGCATCGCCAGGACGGTCGTAAAGCCGCCTGCCAGGGCGGCAGCGGTGCCGCTATCCCAATCCTCTTTATACGTCGCCCCAGGCTCTCGCAAATGGACGTGGGGGTCAATTAAGCCGGGTAACCTCATCGGATCATCACTCCTGTCGCCGCCCGTAACGAGACGCCGGGCGGGCTTTCTGGCTCATGAACCTGAATCCCGCCAACTGGCAAAAAAAAGAGCCGTCTGGCTCTTTTGGGTTGGTAAAAAAAACGCCCACGAGAGCGAAAGCTCCGGGGCGGTGAGGATCTGCAAATTTGGGTAAAAATATCTTGCGTTCCATTCCGCCCGATTTTACAGGGAATCTCGCATCTGTCAAGAGGTGAATCCAGGTTTTAAGGTATTTTTAATTTCAGGCAGCGCCTCTGCGCTTGCCGCCTGGCTGCCCACCTGGGTGGACTCACCAATCCCACCTGCGCATCTCCTTCAGAATTTGGTAAGCAGTCAAGTCCAACTGCAGCGGTGTGACCGAAACGTATCTGTCTGCCAGGGCGCCAAAATCTGTGCCTTCCTCAGGCACCCCGGTAGGAGCTTCGCCGCCAATCCAGTAATACGGGCGGCCGCGCGGGTCTTCCCGTTCGACCAACAAGTCGCGATATACCCGAAGCCCCTGGCGTGTCACGCGGATGCCCTTGATCTGGTCATCCGGCAGATAAGGGACGTTTACACTCAACAGCGTATCTTTGGAAGCTTTCCTTTAAATCAAAGCCCGCACGATGCGGCCTGCGACGCGCGCCGCAGGACCATAGTCCAGATCCCCCAGGTGGTTTTCTGGAGAATCGAGCGAGACCGCGACACCGGGCAGCCCCCAGATAACGGCCTCCATCGCCGCCGTCACTGTACCGGAATAGGTCAGGTCATGCCCCAGGTTGGCGTTTGGGTTGATCCCGGAGACGACCAGGTCGATTTTTTCGGGCAAGATGCCGAGCACAGCCAGGGCGACGCAGTCCGAAGGCGCGCCGTCCGATGCTAGGCCATCGCTGTCGTCCGCCAATTTCACTTTCTTAACGCGCAAGGGCCGGTCCAGGGTCTTCACATGCCCGGAAGCAGACCAGTTATGGTCTGGAGCGAGCACAGTTACCTCGCCAATCTTGCGCATTTCTTGGGCCAGGGCCAACAAACCCGGCGCGGTGACGCCGTCATCATTGGTTACCAGTATATGCATGATTGAGTTTCATCCTATCGACCGGCGAAAAGCGATTCCCCGGTCCATTTGAAAGTATTTCGCCTCGACAATTATATACCGGGAATTGCAAGCAGCCGCCTGGCAACAGGGACGTTGGACCGCAAAGATTCTTTGAGTGATGATTTCTTCAACGATAACTTGAACTGCCTGTTGAAGGGCAGAAAATCTCGCCAAAGACAAACTCGGGGGCTTGAATCACGGCAAAATGGTAAAATCTATATCATACCTGTGAGCACCCAGGAAATCATCCCACTTTTGAACATGGTTCCAATTAAGGAAACAGCCCCAATGGCAACGACATTCAACCGCATCCTTGGCATTCTGTTGTGCATAACCGCTGTATTTGGCATGCTGTTCAGCCTGGCCGGGCTGGGCGCCGTTTGGGGGTTTAAGCCAGAGCTAACCGCCAGCCTGCTGTCCGACGTAAATACCGTGAGTGACGCACTGGATACGACCTCCACAGGCCTGGAGGTCGCATCGCAATCGATCTCCACCTCGCTCGCCAGCGTCTCAGCCCTGGAAAAAACCGTTGAAGCCACCGCCTTCACCATCGATGCGACCACTCCGATGATCGACACCATGATCACGCTGACCCGTGACGACCTGCCAACGACCGTTTCCACCGTCCAAACGTCCTTGATTGCAGCCCAGGAGAGCGCCAAGCTCATCGACAGCGTACTGACCGCCCTGACCTCCATCCCTTTCATCTCCGGCGAAATCTATAACCCGCCCGTGCCGCTGAATGTGGCCCTCGGACAGATGTCCAAAAGTATGGAGAGCCTGCCAGCTTCCCTGGACACTATTGACAAAAGCCTGTCCGCCACCCGAGACAACCTGGGAATCATCCAGGCGGACATCCAATTGATTGCCGCCGACATCGGGGGAATACACACCAGCCTGGAAGCCGCCCAAAAAGTGATCGAAGATTACCAGACATTGGTGGCGAATTTACAGACTCGCGCTAACCGAATGGAAACCGGGATCCCCGGTTGGATCAACATGCTGGCGCTGCTCGCCAGCCTTTTCCTGGTTTGGATGGGCATCACCCAAATCGGCCTCTTTCTCCAGGGTTGGGGCCTGGCGAAATCCCCGCGCTAGCCGCATGGGTTCATCCAGGCCCGCCCTCCGCCTGAGTCAGGAGGACAATCCGGATCATGGCGACAAGCTCTTTCGTTGAGCTGTTAGAAGCTGCCCTCAACGCCCGCCAGGAATTATACGATTCCAACCACGAGACCGCTTTTCGATTGTTTAACGGTTTCTACGAGGGCTTGCCCGACCTGGTGATCGACCTTTACGGGCGCAGCCTGGTTTTGCACAATTACGCCCGGCAGCCTCAAACCCTGCAGGCGGCTGTGCAGGCAGCCCGCTCTTACCTTTTGGAAAAGATCCCCTGGGCGGGCGCAGTCCTGCTGAAAACGCGCCACGCGGGCCGGGCGGAGCTGCGCCGCGGCGCGTTCCTGTTCGGGAATGAATTAGATCCGAGCATTCGTGAGCACGGCGTCCGGTATGCCCTTGACCTGCGCTTGAACCAGGACGCCAGCTTCTACCTGGACACGCGCAACCTGCGCGGCTGGGCTTTGGACCACCTGCGGGAAAAAACAGTTCTAAATACGTTTGCCTATACCGGCAGCCTGGGCGTCGCCGCCTTGTGCGCCGGGGCGCGCCGGGTCGTTCAATCGGATCGCAGCCGGAAATTTCTGGACCTGGCGAAGGCTTCCTATCGCTTGAACGGGGTTTCGGATCAAAAAGCTGAATTCCTGGTGGGCGACTTTTTCCCGCTCACCAGCCGTCTGCGCCGCAGCGGCGAACGCTTCGACTGTGTCTTCATGGACCCGCCATTTTTCGCCGCCGGCAGCAAAGGCGCCGTCGACCTGGCCGCGGACGGCGAGCGCCTGATCAACAAAGTCCGGCCTTTGGTGTGCGACGGCGGCTGGCTGGTAGCGGTCAATAACGCTTTGTTCGTCAGTGGGCAGGAATACCTGCGCTCTCTCGAAAATCTTTGCCAAGATGGCTACCTGTCGATTGAAGAACTTCTACCCGTCCCTGAGGATATCACCGGCTACCCGCACACCCGGGCTGGCGTCCCGCCGGCCGACCCCAGCCCCTTCAACCATCCCACCAAGATCGCCGTTTTACGCGTTCGGCGTAAGGTCTAAAAAGCGCGCAGCATATTACGCAGCACGGTATGCAGGATGCCGCCATTGCGGTAATAATTGACTTCCACCGGGGTATCCAGGCGGGCAATTGCCTGGAAAGTGACTGCCTCGCTGCCATCCTCTTTCTCAGCTCGCACCGTCACCAGGCTGCCAGGCTGCATCTGGTCGCTCAAGCCTTCGATCGAGAAGATCTCACGCCCGGTCAGGCCGAGCGAATCGACGCTCTCGCCTGCCTGAAACTGCAAGGGCAGCACGCCCATCCCGATCAGATTAGAACGATGGATGCGCTCATAAGACTGGGCGATCACCGCTTTCACGCCCAGCAAGAGTGTCCCTTTAGCCGCCCAATCCCGGCTGGAGCCCGTGCCATATTCTGCCCCAGCCAGCACCACCAGAGGCACCCCTGCCGCCCGGTAGCGTACGGCGGCGTCAAAAATGCTCATTTGTTCGCCATCTGGAAGATGAACCGTGTATCCGCCTTCGACTCCCGGAACCAACCGGTTTTTCAGACGGATATTGCCAAACGTGCCGCGAGTCATCACCCGGTCGTTGCCGCGCCGCGAGCCGAAGGAGTTGAAATCGCGCACGGAGACGCCTTGTTCTTGCAGGTATTGCCCGGCCGGGCTGTTGGCTGGGATTGCCCCGGCGGGAGAAATATGATCCGTTGTGATGGAATCTCCCAATACAGCCAGGGCGCGCGCCTCATGGATGTCTTGCAAAGATGGCACGTCCGGGGTCAGATCCACGAAAAAGGGCGGTTCCTGAATGTAGGTTGAGCGTGGATCCCAGGGGTACTGGTCGCTTTCTCCGGCCTGGATCGCGTTCCAGGTCTCATTCCCCGAGAAAACATTGCCATATTTCTTCCTGAACATCTCGGGCTCGACAAATTCGGCGACCGCCTGGCGGATCTCCTGGCTGCTGGGCCAGATTTCGCGCAAATAGACCGGCTCGCCATTCTTGCCTGTTCCCAAAGGCTCGTTGACCAGATCAATATCCACCGTGCCTGCCAGGGCATACGCTACCACCAGCGGCGGTGAAGCCAGGTAATTAGCCTTGACATAAGGATGGATGCGGCCCTCGAAGTTGCGGTTCCCGGATAGCACCCCGGCTGCCACCAGATCCTGGTTGGTGATCGCCTTGACCACCTCACCCGGCAGCGGGCCAGAATTGCCGATGCAGGTGGTGCAGCCATAACCAACGACATTGAAACCCAGCTCGGCTAACGGCGCCAAAAGACCGGCCTTCTCCAGATATTCGCTCACAACCCGCGATCCGGGCGCCATACTGGTCTTGACATAGGGCTTTATTTTCAGCCCGAGGGCGACGGCTTTCTTTGCCAATAAGCCCGCCCCTACCATCACCGAGGGGTTCGAGGTGTTTGTACAGGAAGTGATCGCGGCGATCACGACCGCACCATGGCCTATCGCTACCTGGTCGCCGTTCGTTCCGATCATCGTCTGGGATTCAACGCTGGCTGGGTCCAGCTCAAATCCGCGCTCGCTCTTCGGCGTGGTCAGCGCTTTGCGGAAAGCTGTCTGCATATCGCTCAACAATACACGGTCCTGCGGGCGCTTCGGGCCTGCCAGGCTGGGTTCCACCGTGGTCAGGTCCAGCTCCAAACTATCCGTAAATTCCGGGTCCGGCGTGGCTGGCGTGTGGAACAAGCCCTGTTCTTTACAATACACCTCGACCCGCTCCACCTGGTCTTCTGGCCGGCCAGTCAGGTGTAAGTAACGCAGCGTTTCATCGTCTACCGGGAAAAAGCCCATCGTCGCGCCATATTCGGGCGCCATGTTGGCGATCGTCGCCCGGTCAGGCAGGGACATGCAGGCTAACCCCGGGCCATAAAACTCTACGAATTTAGCGACCACGCCCTTCTGGCGCAGCATTTGAGTGACCTTGAGGGTCAGGTCGGTGGCGGTGACGCCTTCACGCAGCTCGCCGAGCAGCTTGAATCCAATCACGTCCGGGGTAAGCATGTCGATTGGCTGTCCAAGCATCGCCGCTTCCGCTTCAATGCCTCCCACACCCCATCCGACCACGCCCAGGCCGTTGATCATGGTCGTGTGCGAATCGGTGCCGACCAAAGTGTCCGGGTAGGCCAGCAGCAGGCCGTCTTCTTCCCTGGCGAGCACCACTTTCGCCAGGTATTCCAGGTTCACCTGGTGTACGATCCCGGTGGCTGGCGGCACAACCTGGAAATCATCAAACGCCTGTTGGCCCCAGTGTAAAAACTCATAACGCTCGCGGTTGCGTTGAAATTCGATTTCGGCGTTGCGCGCCAGGGCGTCTGGCGTAGCGAAAAAGTCCACCTGAACGGAATGGTCGATCACCAGGTCCACTGGGACGAGCGGGTTGATCCTGTTCGGGTCTCCCCCCAGGCGAGCTATCGCTGAACGCATCGCAGCCAGGTCTACCACAGCCGGCACACCCGTAAAATCTTGCATCACAACCCGCGCCGGGCTAAAGGGCAGCGACAGTCGCTGTTCCACGCGCGGCTTCCATCCTGCCAGGTTTAACACGTCCTGGCGGGTGATTTCGTCATCATTGCACTGGCGCAAAACCGATTCCAGCATCACACGGATGGAGAACGGCAAGCGGTCCAGTTGGGTAAGCCCATCTTTTTCCAATTTAGCAAGGCGGTAAATCACATAGTCGCCGTGATTGGTTTTGAGAGATCCACGCGCATGAAAATAGTCTTTTAGCATCAACAGCTCCTTCGAGGATTCGTTTTTTTATTTTTACAGCCACCTAAAAACATCCGAACTGTGGTATCAGAATTAAAGGTCACGAGGCGGCTTTTCCGGCGTGCAAAATGGCGTCCGTCATGCGCGCCACTCGCGCCATCATCTCCACCTGGTGGACACGGATGATACTGGCGCCGCGCAGTATGCTGACCGAGACCGCCGCGGCTGTGCCTTCTTCGCGCTGGCCAGGCGGCAGATCCAGGGTATAACCGATAAAGGATTTGCGGGATGGCCCAACCAGGACGGGATAACCCAGAGAGCAAATCTCGTCCAGGCGATTGATCAATTCCAGATTCTGTTCGACGGTTTTCCCAAAGCCGATGCCAGGGTCTAAGATGATCGATTCGTCCGCTATCCCGGCCGCGCGGGCCAGAGCGACGCTTTCCAAAAGCTCCCGGCAGATGTCCTCGAGCAGGTTCTCATAGGGGATGCCAACATAACGCCCCCCCAGGCGCTCTTTGATCTCCGCATGCGCCCACGAACTGCGATTATGCATCAAGACGACCGGCGCATGCCAGCGTGCAGCAGTTTCAGCCAACCCAGGGTCGAGGCGTAAACCCCAAACGTCGTTGAGAATATGGGCGCCGGCCTGGAAGGCAGCCTGGGCCGTGCTTGCCCGGTACGTATCCACCGAGATGAGCGCATCCAGCTCTGCAGCCAGCCAGCGGATAACCGGGATCACACGCCGCATCTCCTCTTCAGCGCTCACCGCTTGCGCGCCGGGGCGCGTGCTCTCCCCGCCTACATCCAGGATATCCGCCCCGGATTCAACCAGGCGCCGGCCTTGCTCGACGGCGGCCTGCTGCCAATCTCCGCCGGCGGCTGCCAACAAGCCATCCCCGGAGAAGCTGTCCGGCGTCACGTTAATCACACCCATAATATAAGTACGCCGGCCCCACTCCAACGCATGGCTGCCAATTTTGAGCCCTGCCTTTGTATCCATTCTCGGTCTTTAAGAAGGCAACTCCCCCGAAATTAAGTAACTACCGTCCGGTTAACGGCTGGAAGGCGCGGCTGTGACACTCAAACCAACAAAGTTAAAGGACGGTCCAGCCAGGCCTGCGCCTTGTCCATATCCGTGAAAACACCCAACTCAACCCCTCCGGGCGGGGTCAGGGCGGAAATTTCCTGCACCGAACGGCGCACCTTTTCATTTGCCACCACCACCGCCAAGCGGATATTACGAGACGAGGGGTCGCTGCCGACTTCCACGGCATACTGGATCGCTTCTTCGCTTAAATCCTTCACCTGGCGCAGGTCGTACAGGTTACGCGTCAGGCGGTCTGACTCGATCAGGTGCTCCAGCGCAAATTCGCGCCAATGCGCCAGAGTCGCATGGGACGTATCCGTGAAAGTGTAGTGCATACCGCCATCCGAACGACGGACAACCGAATACCCAACTTCCGGATCCGGGATCCAATTCAACGGTTTAATTTCCATTTCGGACATCGAAAGAACTCCTTGAGAGGCATTCTGCAAATATAGTGAAAAGGTTCTAACAGGTGGATGGGAGGGGCACACGCTCAATCCCGGAAGCGTCCACCTCTTTCAGTAACTTATTCACGGTCAATCCCAGGACGGGATGGCGCAGGCGTGGAGCGATGTCTGCCAGGGGCTTGAGCACAAACGCCCGGCTGGAAAGTTGTGGATGCGGGATTGTCAGGTTACCGGTTTCCATCACCAGGCGGTCATAAAACAGGATGTCCAGGTCGATCAGGCGCGGGCCGTTGCGTTTGGTCTGCTGGCGGCCCATCTGGACCTCCAGGTTCTTGAGAAAAGAAAGCAAATCCGCCGGCGACAGGCGCGTGCCCCCTTTAACGACCTGGTTCAGGAATTTTGGCTGGTCGAGGTATCCCCATGGGGGCGTTTCGTAGACCGGCGAGCATTCCAGGTTCTGGACAGCCAGCCGGAGATTTTGCAATGCGGTTTTCAGGTTGGCCGGGCGATCGCCAAGGTTCGTGCCCAGAGCGATAAAGACGGTATGGGACATCGATCGTCTGCTTAAACCCTTTCAATGATCGTGGCAGTCGCCATCCCGTGACCGATGCACATCGTTTGCAGGCCGAAACGCCCACTGGTTCGTTCCAGCTCGTAAAGCAGCTTGGTCATCAAGATCGCGCCGGTAGCCCCCAATGGATGACCGTGGGCGATTGCACCCCCATTCGGATTGACCCGGCCCATATCGGGATGCAGCTCACCAGCCCAGGCTAACACCACGCAGGCAAAAGCTTCGTTAATTTCGATCACATCGATTTGATCCAGCGTGAGGCCGGCGCGTTTCAATGCCTTTTGCGTGGCCGGGATCGGCCCGTCCAGCATCAGCACCGGGTCGGAGCCCACCACCGTGCGGGCTAAAATCCGCGCCCGCGGTGTGAGGTTATAACGGCCGACCGCTTCAACCGAACCGAGCAACAGGGCGGCTGCCCCATCGCTAATCTGGCTGGAGTTGCCCGCTGTTACCACGCCATCCGGTTTGAAAACAGGCTTGAGGGCGGCCATCTTTTCCCGGTCAGGCGGCATGCGCACACCTTCGTCGGTCTTCACTACCACACCGTCCGGGCGCTGGACGGGCAAAACCTGGCTATCGAAATAGGCGTTTTGTATGGCGTATCCGGCCCGCAGGTGGCTTTGGTAAGCGTAATCGTCGAGCTGGCTGCGGTTTAGATTCCACTTATCCGCCATCATCTCCGCGCTGATGCCCTGGTGGACCAGCCTGTAGGGGAAATCTACCGGCCAATGCTCCGGGTAATCGGTGCCCAGGGGCTGGTGCGACATCATCTCCGTCCCACCTGCGACCACCAGGTCCATATCGCCCGCCAGGACAGCCTGGGCGGCGAAATGCACAGCTTGCTGCCCCGAGCCGCACATCCGGCTCAAGGTCACCGCCGGCACCTGCACCGGCAAGCCGGATTTAAGTACAGCCAGGCGCGCCAGGTTCGCCCCCTGGTCGCCAACCGGCGTGACGCAGCCCCAAATGACGTCCTCAACGCGGCCCGGGTCCACCCCTGCTCGCTGGATAGCATCGCAAATCACCAGCGACGCCAGTTCCACTGGGGCGAGCGGCGCCAATGCGCCATGCGTTTTTCCAACCCCAACCGGCGTTCGTACAGCCGATAAGATGTAGACCTCACTCATAATTAAAGGATACCATGAAGTAGGGTATTTGGGATATACGTGAAGGTGTTTCACTATAACGATATAACGATGCTTAAAGAGCCATGAAGTTGGCTCTTTCGAGAATTCTGTGAGAAGGTCCAGATTTGGGGGAATGAGCGTGCGGCCGCACGCTCATTCCCCCAAATCTGGTATACCACCCCAGAATTTCCCAGAGACCCATGAAGTTTCCTTCTAAAGGATGGATTAATGGGTGTAAAATACAGCCCACCTTTTCTGTCGATTGCAAAAAAGCTCTATGGCAACCGCTGAGCCTGACTCGCGCGATCTTTGCAAGAAGGACAAGTTTTCGGATGAGCTTGTCCAGGTTAGGGACGGGCGGGGAAATCACAAGATCCTTCATTCAGGAGAAGTACATGGCGCAAGCAACATTTCATTTTCCGCGCGGATTCCTGTGGGGAACAGCCACCGCCGCCCACCAGGTGGAAGGGAACAACACGAATAACACCTTTTGGGCCTGGGAACAGGAGCCAGGGAGGATCCTGAATGGGCACAAATCCGGGCTGGCAGACGACTGGTGGGGTGGGCGCTGGCGGGAAGACTTCGACCGCGCCGCCGAATGCGGGCAGAACGCCCATCGCCTTTCCGTCGAATGGAGCCGCATCCAACCCGAGCCGGGTCGCTGGGACGAATCCGCACTGGATCGCTACCGGGAGATGGTACGCGGCCTGGTCGAGCGCAACATTACCCCAATGGTGACCCTGCATCATTTCACTGATCCATTGTGGCTGGAGGAGCGCGGCGGCTGGGAGCAGGAGAATACCCCCCAGCTTTTCGCCGCGTTTACCCGTAAGGTGGTCGAAGCTCTGCGCGAATACGCCAGTCTGTGGGTGACCATCAACGAACCGAATGTATATGCTGCGTCCGGCTTCTTTTCCGGCCAATTTCCGCCCGGGAAAAAAGATCTCGGCGCGGCCTTTCGGGTGTTGGAAAATATGCTGCGTGGTCATGCCCTGGCTTACCAGGCCATACACGGCTTGCAACCCACCGCCCGGGTGGGGAGTCGCCCATAATTATCGCGGCTTCCTCCCCGCCAGGAATTGGCTGCCTACCGATCACTGGGTCGCCGGCCTGCTGAACATTCTTTACAATGAATTCTTCCCAGGGGCGCTTTCCAGCGGGATATTGCGCTACCCGGCCTGGTTTAAGCGCATGTCCGAGGTTAAGGGGACGCAGGATTTCCTGGGGATCAATTATTACAGCCGCGATTATGTCGCATTCAACCTCCTGAGTCCCAGCGAACTCTTCACGCGCCGGTTTTACCTGCCCGGGGCCGACTTGAGCAGCAACGGCTTTATCGCCAACGCCCCGTTGGGCATGTTCCAGGCGCTGAAATGGGGGCTAAAATTCAACCTGCCAATGATCATCACCGAGAACGGCGTGGAGGACGCAGATGACCATCTACGGCCGCGTTATTTGGTCCAACACCTGCACCAGGTCTGGCGAGCGGTAAATTTCAACTACCCGGTCAAAGGTTTCTTTCATTGGACACTGGTCGACAACTTTGAATGGGAACGCGGCTGGACACAGCGCTTCGGCCTGTGGGAGCTGGACGTCGAGACTCAGGCGCGCCGCAAAAGGCCCAGCGCAGATATGTTCGCCGAGATCTGCCGCGAGAACGGCATCTCCTCGGAATTGGTAGCCCGCTACGCGCCCGAAATCTTCGAAGCGATGTTCCCAAATTAAAAGGGGCAAGGATGCCTGTTGACAGGGTTCAAGTTGCCTGCCGTCCGGCGCGCCCGGAAGACACCACCGACGTTATGGAGCTGACGCGCAACATTTGGGAGGGTCAGGATTATGTCCCGCAGGTCTGGGATGAGTGGCTCGCGGACCGGGATGGGCTGCTGGCTGTCGCGGAGTACACCGGCCGCGTGATTGGCCTGGGAAAGCTCACCCGCATCGCTCCGGAAGAGTGGTGGCTGGAAGGGCTGCGAACACACCCAGATTTTGAAGGGCGCGGCGTCGCCGCCAGCCTGCATGATTACATTTTGCAGACTTGGGCCGAAAATGGCAAAGGGGTTCTGCGTCTGGCGACCGCCTCCTTTCGGGTCCAGGTGCAGCACCTTTGCGACCGCACCGGTTTTAAGAAAGTTGCAGAATTTACGCCCTACCAGGCGCCGGCTTCGCAGGCCCGAACGGATGCTTTCCAACCGCTCAACCCGCAAGAAGCGCCGGAAGCCCTGGATTTCATCCTCGCCAGCCCCTCCCTGGCCCTCAGCGCCGGGTTGATGGACCTGGGCTGGCAGTGGGCGATACCCGCAACTCAGCACATCCTGGCGGCTGTGAGGCTGGGCCATGCCTGGTGGTGGCAGGGCAGAGGCGGTTTGCTGGTGACAAGGGAGGACGACGAGGATGGAAAGGACTATTTCCCGGTAATCCAGCTCGCAGCCTGCCCGCTGGAAGCGATCAGCGGCTTGCTGAGCGATTACCGCCGACTGGCTGCCGCCATGGGCTATCCCAGGGCGAGGTGGATGGCCCCGCTCGACCCGAGGCTGCTACCGGCCCTGGAATCCGCCGCCTTCCTGCGCGACTGGGATGCCTCGGTTTACGTCTACGAGTGCGAGTACAGCAAAACTACCGAGGGACAATACTCTGTAGTATAATGCTGCACGCTGGCGGCAGTGCAAAGACCTGTTTTGATGAATCACTGGAGATTGCGGCGTAGCCGCAACTCTACATCATAATGCGTGGTGCGCCGACCACTGGCCTGCGACCAGGGGCAAAGCGCCCGACACTGTTTGCACGAAAAACGCCACAAGAATACAGGGAGAGGTTGCGTAGTCCGGCCTAACGCGCACGCCTGGAGAGCGTGTGAGCCGAAAGGCTCCGCGGGTTCGAATCCCGCCCTCTCCGCCATTCGATTGAACCCTTGCATTTGTTCTCCTTTGCAAGGGTTTATTATTTGAGATTCCTTCTGTCCCCCCTTATATGATGAATCTCTATTCATCCGCCCCTGGCCTTCAGCCAGCGGTCAGCGTGGTGCGCCACAAGCGCCTAACACTATCCGGCGATGATGAATTATAAATTGACAGTTTGGCAGGATGCTGTAGAATCAAGATCAGGCGACGCACGGAATTGGTTTCCATCCTCAAAACAGAATACAGGGAAAAAAGATGCTCAAACGAAAAATCTACCTGACATTCGTGTTGGTCGTTTTTTTCGCCGGTTGCCAGAGAACCAGCCCAACGCCATCGCTTTCCCCGGTACTATCGCAATCCCCTACAAAGTCATCCTCCACCCCCGCGCCCACCCAAATGCCGCCCGCAACGGTTGAGCCGCTGCAACCCACGGCCACGCCAGTCCCTCTAACCGCAGTGCCTTCCGCTGGAGCAGCCGAACCTTTATCCCCTTTCACAATGGATTGGGCAAAACCTTTCGCCGGCGAGGTTTTCATGGTTGGGACGATCAAACTGACGACCTGGACTCCGCAGACCGCCACAGGCAGCGGCATCCCGCTGCCGTTCAGCCTCGATCAAATCGTGAATGCTCAAGTTCTGGATGGTCTTACCGGCGACCAAAAAGCTTTCCTGACCGCCAATGGTTTTATCGTCATCCACAGCCAGGAAGCCCAATTCGGCGACATTCGAGCTGAAACCGCCGAGCGCACCGGTCAGCCGTATTACCTGACAACGGATGCCGCCTACCATGCGCTCCACCTGCTTTTCGATGACCTGCTTAAATCCCTTGAGCGTGAATATTTCCGCTCCCAAATGATCGCCATTACAAAAGCCACGTTGGAGCAGGTGACCTCCGATCTCCGGGAAGCCCAGGGCGCTCCAATCGAAGTGGATGCTCAGAAGGCCCTGGCGTATCTTTCTGTGGCGCTCAAATTATTCGACCCGGCAGCCGAAATCGACCCTGCTGTGGCGGATCTCGTTTCCCAGCAAGTGGATCAAATATTGGCGGCTGATGGACGGGCAAACTCAGTGATTTTTCCAGATTTTGAAGATGATTACGGGGCCTACAAACCGACTGGTCATTATGCAGGTGATCCGGACCTTGAAGCTTACTTCCGGGGTATGACCTGGGTTGGTCGTATGCATTTCCTGTTGCAAAACCCAGCCAATCCCAATTTCATCCCTTCTCGCCTGCCATTAATCGTCACGCTGGCATTGCGCAGGGCGCAGATTAACGGTCTGCCTGCGTCAGATGCCTGGGCTGAGCTTCACCGGACGCTGACTTTTTTGATTGGCCCTTCGGACGACGCCGGCCCAATGGAATTTGCGCAATTGATGGATCAGGTTTATGGAGATAGTCCCCAAATACAGGATTTAGCCGATCAGGCTCTCTGGCAGGAATTTCTCGCTCGCAGCGAACAACTTCCAGCGCCACAAATAAATTCCCTCTTTGTGGATTCGACGAAGGATTTATCCACAGAAAAAGGTTGGCGCTTCATGGGGCAGCGCTTTACCCTGGACAGTATGATCTTTCAGAACGTCATCTTCGACCGGGTTGAGGCAAAGCCCGACAATACCCGGCGCGAGCTCCCTTCCGGTCTGGATATAATGGCCGCGTTCGGATCATCGCTGGCCTTGCAAGAGCTGGAGAAGCAGGGGGTCGTAAGCTTCCCGAATTACAGCGGTCAAATGGAAAAAATGCAAGCAGCCGTCCAGTTGCAGCCTGAAGAGCAGTGGCTAGGGCGTTTCTACGATGGTTGGTTGTATTCCTTCTTTCCACTGGTTCAAGCCAAGGATTCCGCCTATCCAGCGTACATGCAAACTCCGGCCTGGAACTACAAAGACCTGAACACGGCCCTGGGAAGCTGGGCCGAATTGAAACACGACACGATTTTATACACGAAAATGCCGGAAATGGCGGGAGGTGGCGGGCCGCCGATGTCTGGCCCCGCGCCCGGCTACGTGGAACCCAACCCAGCGGCATTTTACCGTATGGCTTATATGGCGCGCACGTTGTCCTGTGGTCTGCAGAATCACGTGCTGCATGGATTTTGTGATACCGGTACGGGCAGCACATCCCCCGACCTCCCCGGTTATATCCTGGGTATGGGCAGATTAGGCGAAACATTTGAAACGCTTGGCAATATTGCCGCGAAGGAGCTGGCTGGCCAACCTCTGGATGAAAACGAAAAATCCGCCATTACAGACTGTTTGGGAATGATCGAATGTCTGAACGCCGACACAGGCTACAGCCGGCCGAACAGCAAGATGCCTGAGATCCCGGTGATCGCCGCGGTTTCAGGCGCGCAGGATCGCGTCCTCGAAGTGGGCGTGGGTAAAGTGGATCGAATATTCGTGGCTGTCCCTCTCGAGAACAAATGGGAGATCGCCCAGGGCGGGGTATTTTCGTATTACGAGTTTCCCCAACCACGAAACCAGCGCCTGACCGATGAGGAGTGGCGCGAGAAATTACCCAGCGGCGAATTCGATATGCCTGCCTGGACTTCACAATTCGTATTACCAGGGGGACAACCGGATGACGCGCTCTATTTTCGCGTTGGAGACATCTATATCATCACCAAGGCCGGCGACAAGCTAAATGTACGCGCACAGCCTTCGACAGGCGCTCAGGTCGTTACACAATTGAAAACCGGCGATTACGTGGAGATTGTGGAAGGTCCAGTGCAAGCGAATGGTTATACCTGGTGGAAACTCAATTTGTTTGACCCGGGCAGCGATGGAGAAACCACAGGGTGGGCTGTTGAAAACCAGGAGTGGTATGTCCGTTCCTATCTGCCCGACCAACCCCAGGAATAAGCTTCGAGGAGGTTAAGGAGAGCAATTTACATTCTGCACTTTGTTGTTCAATATTTTGCCATCCTTATCGATCTCGATCAGCACTTCCCACGAACACTGGCACTCGCCTGTAGAGCCAGAGACCTTGGCTTCGAACTTGAACTTCACTGAAGCGCCATCCGGAGCCAGGTCAGATTTGACCAGGGGATTATAACCAGGGGCATCCAGCCACAATATGCGCTCCTGCCCGTCGTAAGTCTTAAATCGATTAGGGGGAAGATAGCCCTTCCGTCCTATTCCGTTCGCTCCACCGCCGCCGTGGTAACCGTCATCGCACCAAACATCGTCTCCGTAACCGCAGTCTGTTTTTTCAGTAACATCGGGATCATCATCAGGGTCATAGGGGTCGTCCTCCCCCTTCTCTGAATCGTAGCGCGGATCCGAAGTTTTGTTCCCCATGTTTTTTGTATCGGCCCCGTCCGAATGTTCGCTGTACTGAATCCTCTGCCCTTCGGTGCAAAACGCCGGGTTGCTTTGGTCTTGCAGGGTGGCGCTCACCTCAAAGCGGTTGACAACGGTAAAAGAATCTCTCTTCATATCGAGTTGTTCGTCTGCAACATCATCGTTATAAGGTCCGAGATTACCCTGTTCTGAGCCGGCAGGATGCCTGAGATCGCTTCAGGGTCTGAAATCAAAACTATCCGGGCCAGCCACTTTGCCTGTATTTCGGATCTCCATCTTTGTGCATCCGCAGGTATCTTCAGGATCGAGCCGGATCTCCACAACCCCCTCGGGATTCTCATACAAAGCTAAAATGTTGTGGTCGACGGCTTCACCTCCCAGGTCGTCAGTCACTGTGAGGGATAATGTGGTGCTGTAAGGAACTGTGAAAATTCTTTCGACGGTTGCCCCTTGAAGGGTGGTCCCGTCGCCGAAACCCCAACGATAGTCCACAATTTGCCCATCGTTGTCGAAGGATTCGGACGCGTCGAAGATCACCAGCGTCTTGGTTACCGCCAGGCCTGGGAGGATGGTGGAAGGTCCGAAAACGGCGTTACCGTTCAAGGCCCTGAATGCCCGGCTAGCGCGTGGGCGATGGCTACTGGCTGTTCGTTGACATAAACATGCACAATCGGGGATAAGCGCATCGCCGGAATGGAGTCGCCAGGCTGGCGCGCAACTGGTAATCGCCGCTGGGTAGGTCGCCTGCATCCCATAGGGCGATATTCGGCAGTCGACCCGTTCGGGAACTGGACCCTGGATAGGGTTGAACACAATCCCATCCGGGGAGAATTGGAACTCAGCATGATCAAAACCGGCTTCCAGGAATTCCAGAGGGATAAAAGCCACCACCAGAGTTCCCACATTAACTACGCTTCCTTCGGTTGGGAAGGCGATCTCAAAGCGCGGCGCCTGGGATATCATCGGTAAGTACAGGGTCGAGTCCTGCTGGGGCGCCAATGGGCTGGAATCATCCGCCAGGATGTTTCCCGAGAGCGCGATCTGGCTTGTGGCCAGTAATGCGACTGCCAGGATAAGCATCAATACCACTCTGTAATTTGGGTGTGTTTCAGACATGGGGGGTTGCCTCCTTTTTTTTGGGGTAACTCAAGGGGCAGGGTTAAATCAGAAGACCTCCACATGAAGGCCGGTTTACCATGCTTTCAAATTTTTGCCCTTCGGAGGCTGGATGGGAAGAGAAAAAAAGCCGATATATAAGATTGAAATGATCTATAAATTATGATAGCAGAATAATTCGGAAAGTCAATCTCATTCAATGTGTAAGAGCCATATCCCTATTGAACTGAGAAGGTAAAGTCTGTATACTGATGTTAACGGACATCTTCAGGCAGTTTCGTTCCATAGACGACCTGGTTCATCTTTTTAGATGTAGCCGCGCCTTGAAGCCGTTAGCCACAGTCGGCGCCCCCAAGGAGGTACAAACCTATGGGAAAAAGGGATGTTCTCACCAAATTTCTGGCAATTGTAGGAACGGCTCTGGTGTGGTTCCCGATTCTGGCACCCCTCTTATTATCTGCGGCTTTAATCATTCAAGAGCGAATCTTCCGGTTTGATTATCTTATGCCGGCTGAACTTTTCCTGGCAACCCTGGTCGGTGGATGTTTGCTTATCTGGGCGGCGCTACGGGCGCGTTCACGCCGGAGACTCATCGGTTGGGGTCTCGGCATCGCAGTAGGCTTGCTGATCGGTGGCCAGGCGCTTGCCGTTGTCACGGGACTGGCCTCGGGAGAGACAGAGCCGGTTGGTTGGTGGTGGTCACTCGTCCTGGCCTCGATCGTCGTCTATTCGCTGGCGCTTGTTGTAATTGGCGTCGGTGGATTGTTGTTGCTGGGCGATCTATTCAAGACCCCTTGGTCGCTAACAGGGAGTCTCTGAGGGAGTCTCTATTTGTCGACGCCACAAGGGTTTATGATAAAATCTGCCCAGTATGTCGGGTTTACCCCGTTTCCTCTCGCGCTTATTCATCCTCGCCTGGGCTGGTTACACAGCCCTGGCCCAGCCAGGCGTCCCGGCCTGTTGGCTGGAGGCACATCCCTGCGAAGTTCACATTCACTTCAGTCAACACCAGGCCGAAACACCTCATTCTCACGGTTACCTCCTGGATCTTGCCGGAGCACAGGGGGCTCCAGGCTTAGCTAACCCTGTGACTCCCATCGGGCTGTTGATCGGTCTCCTGTTCAGCAGCCAGGTTTTGCGGGAGCTGGCCTTCCCCTCGTTGGCAGCATTTCTTTGGAAGTCTCCTCCGGAGCCGCCGCCGCCACGCTGCGCCTTTTCTCCTTAATCTTGCAGTAAACTTATCTTTGTATATATCGGGCCAATCCAACGCCTCTCAAGAAGGTGTGGGGTAATTTATGCAATTTGGAGGAAGGGATATGAAAAGCAGGATTGCTATCACAGCCGCCTTAGTTCTAGTGCTGTGCCTGATCGCCAGCGTTTCGGCATACGCCCACGGGCAGACCGAGGTTGGAGACTATGAACTGGAGATCGGCTTTCACAACGAACCGGCCTACTTGAACCAGCCTAACGGCCTGGACCTGTTTGTGACCAACACCAAAACGGGTGAAATGGTGAACGGTCTCGAAGATACACTGCAGGCGGAAATCATCTTCGGCAGCTCGAAGAAAAGCCTTACAATCGAGCCTCAAGAAGAGGATGGGGCCTACACGGCCTTCGTAGTGCCTACACAGACTGGCGATTACACCTGGCACATCTTTGGCACCATCGAAGATACGCCGGTAGACGTCTCGATGACCAGCAGCCCGGATACCTTCGGATCGGTAGAGCTGTTATCGGACTACGAATTTCCTGCCTCAGCGCCTGCCGCAGCCAGCGCTGGCTCGCAGACAGCCTTGATCGCCGGCATCGCCGGAACCGTTCTCGGCCTGCTGGGGCTGATTGTAGGGTTGGTCGCCCTGCAAACTGCCCAGCGCCGGACCAGTTAACTTAATCCACGAATATGGGTAACCGCTGCATGGGTATCACCCTGAAGGCGGTTACCCGCTGGAATATTTCGATGAAATTCTTCTTACGCCAGACCGGGGTGCGTTTTGGAGTCGCAGTTCTGGCGGCCCTGCTGCTATTTTCAGAGCTGCCCGCGCTGCCTGTTCAGGCGCATGCCAACCTGGTTCATTCCGACCCGAAAGCCGGGGCAGTTTTAATCCAGGGCCCCCAGATCATTACGCTGGATTTCAGTGAAGACCTGGATCCGAGCTTCACCGGCGTGAAGCTGTACAACGCCAACAACCAGGTGGTTGTAAATGGGCCCGGAGAAATCGACCCGGCTAATCCCCGCCAGCTTCGCCTGTCGCTGCCGGCCCTGTCCAATGGCGCCTACAGCGCCAACTGGAGAGCCCGATCTGCGGTCGACGGCCATATCACCTACGGGACCGTCGGGTTCTCCGTGGGGACAGGCGTCCCGCCCGCCTCACTCCTGCCGCCGCCCGGGACGCCGGACCCGGCGACGGATCTCCCCAGTCCGCTTGACACACTTTTCCGCTGGCTGGCATACCTGGCAGCCTGTGTGACGGTTGGCAGCCTGATCTTTGATCTCCTGGTCTGGCAGCCTGTTCAGCAAGGAGATGACACCGTACCCGGCGAATGGGCCAACGGCCTGTTCAGGAAACTGGTCGTTACAGGCAGCGCCGGGTTGATTTTTGCTACACTGGGTTTGCTGCTTCTTCAGGCAAGCCAGGCATCTGAAGGGGATTTAACACAATCGCTGTCCGAGCTGCTGGTCGACCGCACCGGCCTGTTCATGGAAGCGCGGATTGGCCTGCTGGTCCTGCTTTTTTTCCTGGCCGGCCGGCATAGCCTTTCCGCCGGTGGAGGCTTTCGGGCCGGGGTAGTGAACACCGGGCTGGGCGCGGGGGTCCTGCTCACCTTCAGCATGCAGAGCCACGCGGCTGCGTTGGGTTCCCCGGCAGCCATTCTGGTAGATTGGATCCACCTGCTCTGTATGACGGCCTGGATGGGCGGGCTTTTCGCCCTCGCGCTGTTCGTCGGGCATTACAAAGCGACCCCCAGCAAACACATCCTGACCCCCCTGGTTTCCAGGTTTTCGCGGCTTGCCTTCGTGAGCGTTATCCTTCTGGGTCTTTCCGGCCTGTACAGCGCCTATCTACAGGTCGGAACACTGCCGGCGTTGACTTCGACGACTTATGGCCGGGCGTTGATCGCTAAAACAGGCCTTTTCGGGCTCTTGTTTGCATTGGGAGCGGTGAACCGCCAGATCCTGACGCCGAGACTGCGAAGTGTTTTCGAACCTTCAATCCGCTGGCTGCAGCGGACCGTGCGCACGGAGTTCACCCTGGGAATCCTGGTCCTGGCGGCAGTTGGCGTGCTCACCGGATCGGCGCCTGCCCTGGAAGCCTTGAAGGCCCAAGAGCGTCTGGGGATCTTGCAGTCTGCAAAAGTGAGCAATGTCCACATGGTCTTACGGGTCGCGCCAGGGTTCGTGGGCGACGACGAATTCGGTGTAGACGTGTCCGATCCTCGCCAGGGCGCATCGGACGTCCCGCTCGCTGTGCTGCTGCGCTTCACCATGCTGGATCACGATATGGGCACCACGCAAGTGGTCGCAGAGCCATCCAACGGGGCCAGGTACTCGGCTCGAGGCAGCTACCTCTCCATGGTGGGGACCTGGCAGGTTGAAGTGATTTTAAGACGAGCAGGCTTCGACGACGTACGCCGAGACTTTCAATTCACAGTTCAAGAGGACCCAGCGAAACCGCCTGAGCCCAACAACCCGATCCAGGCCGATGCAGCCTCGGTCGAAGCCGGGCGCTTGCTGTACCAGCAAGACTGCCTGCCATGTCATGGACCTCAAGGCAAAGGGGACGGCCCTGCCGGGTTGGCGCTGAACCCGCATCCGGCTGACCTTTCCGTACACACCGTCCCGGGGCTGCATACCGATGGCCAATTGTACGAATGGATCACCAACGGCTATGCCGGATCTGCCATGCCCGCTTTTTCAGAAATCCTGACCGACGAGCAGCGCTGGAATGTGGTCAACTTCATCCGAACCTTAGCCCAGAAATAAAAATAAATCCGAGTCCGGGTCCAATTCAAATACCGGCATTGGTTTACAATAGTCCTGGGCGCTCCGCCCCTGGCCGAAGGCCAGTGGCGGATGAAAAGAGATTCATCCTGTAAGAAGAACCTGATTTGGAAAATGAAAATTCGGAAACTTCTTATTGCTGCCTGGGTTCTTGGCATCTTCACCCTTCTTGGAGCTTGCTCGGCGAAAACAACCTCCAGCGACCGGTTGGCCGGCCTGGCTGGACGAGGCTATTCGGGCCGCTTGGTCCTGATCCAACCCGATCGAAAGGGGAATAAAGTGATCGAATTGGACCTGGCCACGGGGACGTTCAAGACGCTCTTTCAGTCGCCGGAGAATGGCTGGCTGACCGGCGCGGTAGTCTCGCCGGACGGCCAGCAGATTCTGCTCGCTTATGCGCTGCCTCCAGCGCCGGGTGAAAGCCAGAATTACAGCACGGATCTTTACCTGATGCCTTACGATGGCTCCAGCGAGCCGCACCTCTTACAGGCCAGGCAAGAGCGCGCCACGCAATCTTATTTCAATCCAGCCTGGGCGCCAGACGGCCAATCGGTCTACGTCACCTTCCTGTACCAGACCGGTCCGACGGCGGATAACCCTTCGCCCTATCAAAACGATATCCTTCAAATCACCCTTACGGGCGAGGCAAAGGTCTTGATCCACCAGCATGCACTCTGGCCAAGCCTTTCGCCGGACGGCAAGAAGATGGCCTACCTGTTTGTGGATCCGATAACTTCCGGCAATGATCTCTACCAGGCCAACTCGGATGGCAGCCAACCTGCCCCGCTGCTTCAGCCGGGACCCAACACCCCGATTGACGACCATTTATTCAGCGCGGACGGCAGCCAAATGATCTTCAGCATGGTCAATGCCAAACAATCCTTGCGCCATCCCTGGTTCGAGCGCCTTTTCGCAGTCGAAATAGCCTCAGCGCACAATATCCCTTCGGACTGGTACACAATCCCCACGGCCGGCGGCCAACCTGAGCGCCTGACGGAAATGAACAACACCGGGATGTACGCCGACCTCTCTCCGGATGGCCGCCAGTTGGCGTTCATCAGCGCGGCCGGATTGTATATCATGAATCTGGACGGCAGCGAGCTTTTCAGCCTCTCCGACCAGATATTCATCGGCACCATCGATTGGATACGATAAAAAGGCCTATCCTTCATCCTTTTTTCCCAATTCGATAAAGGCAATAAAGCCGGCAGGCGGCAATATTACAATCCCTTCAAATTCTTTGAGCTCCAGAAGGTGCCGATCTCCTGTGACGATGAAGGAAGCATTGCCTGCTTTAGCGCATTCTAAATAGCGGTTGTCAGTTGGGTCCTTTTCAACGACGTCTACTGCGCCAGAGGGATTTACATGGATTGTCTGGCTCGATAGTAAACCCAGGAATTTTTCCACGAACTCTTCAGACAGGTGGTATTTTTTTTGAATCTTGGGATACTGAATTACCCGCCCCAGCTCCTCAAGCAAGGCTGGAGAAATGATTAGATCAAATTCACCTTTCTCCCACAAATCCAAGATCTTGGCCGGGCTGCCACGACTGGAAATAACAGCGCTGACGAGGACATTAACATCCAGGACAACGCGCATCTTCTATAAACCGGACGAACGGATGTCTTGCTGAGTTTGTATTACATCTTCCAACACTTGTTCAGGGTCAACATTTTTATTTGCTTCTTGAATGGTGCGAATTGCGTCGAAGAACGCCTTCCTCTGACCCTTCCAATTCTCGTAGACTTCAATGGATACAAGAGCAACCGCTGGTTTCCCATGCCGGCTGATGATGTAAGTTTCCCCCTGATATTGAACTTGTTCAACCATTTCGCTCAACTTTTCTCTTGCTTCGGTTATTCCAAGCTCTCGTTCCATAAGAAATCACTCCTGATTCATTAAAAACATTACCAATCTGTACATTTTGTAAATTATATACAGTTTAACACATCCTCTAAGTCTGTCAAGTATTATGAGCATGGGACTCAGGCGGCCTGCGGCGTTGAAATCATCGCCCGGCGCATAAGCAGGGTCTGCCGCTCCAATGAGCGCCGCGCGCTGCCTGAGCCAAAAATCCAGCACGGCCGGATCGCTGAAAATATCCACGGCGCTGCCCCCGGTGGAGAACCTGGACCCATCCACCTGGGCTCCCGACATCCCGCCTTCGACGTAATTGGACGAGACCGAGATGCCGGCTCCCTCCAAACCGCCGGCGTTCACGGCCGTAGCGCCAGGGCAGTAAATGGCGTTATTCGCCAGGGTCATGGTTGCAGCCCCCGACCAGCGCAGGTAGAGACAATCGCCGTGCCCGTAGAGCGTATTATGAAAGATGCTGACATCTTTCATCCCCGCGACCTGGGCATGGGGCGAGCTGGTGATGCCAACATCCGAGTTCAGATCAGGTATTACGCACGATCGCATGAGAGACCACCTGAATGGCCTCGCCGCAATTCCACATTGCGTTGCGTTCTACGATGTTGGCTAGGGAGTGCAGCGGACCTGGCGCCTGGGGCCATAAATGCCAGCACCAGCCCGATGAGGGCCAGGGCTGCCGCCAGTTTTCCCCGGCGTGTGAATCCCAGGCGTGATCAGCCCTTTGCAGCTTATCCCCCTGCGGTGAAGATCGCTCGCAGAACGATGCCAATCATGAACAGAAAAGAGGCCGCGTACACCAGTGTGGAGCGCCGCTGTTCCTCGCCATGGGTGTAAAGGTAAACTCCCGGGATCACCAATATACTGACCACCCCGTACAAAATATGAATTGAACGGCCCGCCAGTTGGCCAATCCCGCTCAACCAGAGAAAAGCGCCCAGACTCGCCTGGCCCAGGAAGAGAACCTCGGCGATGACCATGGCTCCCCAATAGCTGCTGTCCACGCCTTGTTTGCGAAAATAGCGCCAAAACCCCCACAACGCCATCACGATCGTGTAATACAATGCAGTGTTTCCCAGCCGGCTGTGAATCTCGACGAGCGACATTTCAACCTCCCCTTGGAACGAGATGGAGATGAGACCCATCCAAATCAGACAGGACGAAACCAGTAGTCCTGATGAAAGCGAAGAGCCGCAGATGATTATACACGCTCAAAGGATTAGATTAAGATCGCTTAAAAGGTGATCCCTGAAATCACCCTTTAAATGTAACGCGCGTGTCCTATTTTGTCTTGTTTCAGCCGAACCCCTATGCTATAATTTTTCAATCGATAATATCGAGAAAGATTGTCGCATTAATCCAGGAGGAGGAATGCCCAAGGAATCACCCCCCCAAGAAGAAAAACCGGGCGTTAACCGTCGAGAGTTTCTAAATATAGCCTGGCTGGCTTCATTAGGTTTTCTCGTAGTCGATATGGCCGGGGCTACATACCTTTTCGCGATGCCAAGATTCAAAGAAGGAGAATTTGGCGGCGTTTTTTCAATCGGCAATGTCTCGGATCTTCCGCCCGGCGGATCTCCCCCCGTAAATTTCCCAAAGGTCAAGCTGTGGCTGTCGAACACGGAACAGGGGGTCATGGCGCTCTATAAAGTCTGTACGCACCTGGGCTGTCTTTACAATTGGAACACCCAGGAAAATAAATTCATATGCCCCTGTCACGGTTCTCAATTCCAGTCCAATGGGACCTATATACAGGGGCCGGCGCCGCGATCTTTGGATCGCTTTGTCGTAGAAATCGTCGATCCAAATTCCGGGAATATCATCGCCCAGACCCAGGAGGGGGAGCCATTGCCTGTACCCGACCAACCAAGCGCGCTGGTCCGGGTGGATACCGGTAAGAAGTTTAGAGGTAAAAACCACGGCTGATCGCCGGAGGGCAAATTCATGATCAAAAGCGAGAGCATACAGGACTTGCGAAAGAAATTTAACGAAGTCGTTGACCGGCGCGTGCGTATTATCACCGCCGGTTTGGGGATTAATGAGCTGCGGGCGGTCATGCGCGGCGATCCCCCGACCGAACGCCCAAACCCGCGCTATAAAGTGCATACCGTCAGTTTCATCGCCCACATTCGCCCGCGCTATTACGAAAAAGGCAGCACCATATTCGCCCATACCTTTCGCCTGGGTTTCTTCACCTCGTTCTTTTTCTTCGTGGAGCTCTTCACGGGGTTGATCTTGATGATCTATTACACCCCATCGCCTTCGGAAGCGTATGTATCCATCCTTGATTTAACGAGCAACGTGCCCTTCGGGCAGATGCTGCGCGATCTGCACCGCCTGGGGGCGGAAGCCATGGTGATCTTTACCGCCCTGCACATGCTGCGGACTTTCTTGACCGGCTCTTACAAGAAGGATCGTTCTTTCACCTGGCTCACCGGGGTGGTGCTCCTGCTTACCACCTTGCTCCTCAGCTTCAGCGGTTATCTGCTGCCCTGGGACCAACTGGCTTACTGGGCGGTTACCATCGGCACCAGTATGGCAGACGCCGCTCCACTGGTCGGCAACGAGATCAATCTGATCCTGCGCGGCGCCCCGGACATCGCCGCCAACGGCTTGTTGCGCTTTTACCTGCTGCACATCATCCTGGTACCCCTGGTGGCGATCCTGGTCATCAGCATCCACTACTACAAGGTCTCGCGCGAGCATGGCATTTCACTGCCCGCCGCGATCGAAGAAGGCGACGTGCCCGATAATGTCAAGCGCGAGGCAAAACAGCGCATCGACTACATCCCAGACCTGCTTACGCACGAAATCTTCTTGACCAGCCTGGGAGTCCTGATCTTAATACTGGCAGTGACCGTATTTAATTACCACGCCCCATTGGAACATGTCGCCAACCCCCAGGCAACCCCGCTGGATACGGAAGCTCCCTGGTATTTCCTTTGGCTGCAAGGTATGCTCAAATTAGGCGATAAGACCGTGATGGGCATCATCCTGCCTACCATCATTTTCGGCTTGCTCTTCGCTGTGCCATATATCGACCGGAACCCTTACCGCTCGCTCTTCAAGCGCCCGCTGGCGGTTGGGATTGGCCTGTTGGCTGTGATGACGCTGACCATGTTAAGCTACATGGGGACGCCCCGGTTTGGGATCGAAACGCCGCCTGCCACGCGCATCGTTCAAGACCTGGCTCCCGAAGAAGGCGAAGGCCCGCTGCGATCTGTCCCGTTTGACCAATTGCAAACCGGCGTTTACGAAGTCAATATCACAAAAACCGAAAAACTGTGTCCAACCATGGATTTTGGCTGTCCTGACCTGGAAGCGGTTTTTCGCCAGTTTACCGATCGGGTCAATCAAGCCACGGCGAGCAAAAACTGGACGGACGTACAGGCAACCCTGGTGATTGAAGACTGGCAGAAAGATTTGAAAAAAGTGACGCCGCGCATCGTCTGGACAGAAGGCGGTGTAACCAAGGAATATGACCGGCAAGTCTTCATCCACCGCGAGCGCGGCGGGGAATAATTTTTAAGGAGAAGGAGGGTCGGGACCATTATGAGTTCGCGTTCAGCTCGAGATCACCCTGGGAATCCTCTTCGTCCTGATCTCAGGCACCGTTTTTATCGTTTACGGGATCAACGAAAACAATCGCATGGCCGAATACGCCGTAGAACAGCATGCCCAGGCTGTTGAAGTTGGTGCAGCGTTGTTCGATACCTACTGCAGCCCTTGCCATGGCAAACAAGGCCTGGGTACGCCGGGTTTGTGCCCCCCGCTCAACGACCGCAACTTCTTTGACTCGCGCCTGAAAGAAGTAGGCTGGAGCGGCTCGCAAGAGGATTACATCATCGCCACCGCCTCTGGCGGCCGGCTGACCTCTACACGGCCTGACCAGTTCCCTGGCCAGGGCAAACCGGCTATGCCATCCTTCTCAGACCGTTTTGGCGGCCCGCTGCGGGATGATCAGATCACCTATATCGCAGATTTCATCATGAATTGGGAATCCACTGCCCAGGTCGTTCAGGTAGCACCAACGCCGGCTGGGCCGGTTGTCGGCACCGACATCACCCAGGCCCTGCCTCAAGGCGATCCAGAATCCGGAGCAAAGCTGGCCGAGTCGCTTGCCTGCGTCGGCTGCCATGTTACGACCACCACCGGACCCGCCTGGAACCCCAACGGCGACCAACCCGGTATCGGCACTCGCGCGACCACCCGCTACACGCAGCCCGATTACACGGGCAAGGCGACATCGCCCGAACAGTACCTGTTTGAATCCATTGTAGACCCAAGCGTTTACCTGGTATCTCCATTCACCAACCTCATGCCGGGGACCTTTGGCACAGCATTGACCCCGCAAAATGTAGCCGACTTGATCGCTTATCTCGAGACCATCAAGTAAAGAGGAAATCATGCCAGTCTCCAAACCCATTCGCATGATCGGGTTGGTCCTGCTGATAATCGCTCCCTTTCTGATCTTCGCTCGCACGGGCGCCTTGGCACAAACTTCGGATCCGGGTCAGGTCGAACGAGGTGCAAGCCTGTATGCGCAAAACTGTGCTGTATGTCACGGGCCGAATGGTGAAGGAAGAGTTGGCGCCACCCTGGCGAAAAATTGGCCTTCCATACGGCCGGATTTGACGGTAAAGACCATTATCACGAACGGCGTGCCCGGTTCGGTGATGCCGGCCTGGAGCCAGCAGAACGGCGGGCCCCTGTCACAGGATGATATCGACGCGCTGGTCGCTTATGTCTTAAGCTGGCAGACCGGCGGAGTTAGCAATGTCCCCACCCTGGCCCCGTCCACACCCAGGCCGCCCATTACCCCGGTCGCGGCGGTTGAAGGCGACCCCAACCGCGGCGCGGCGCTCTTCGACGAGAACTGCGTGGTTTGCCACGGGCGCAATGGCGAAGGTCGGATCGGCGCAACCCTGGCAAAGTCCTGGTCGTCTGTCCGTCCCGACCTGACGATCAAGACCACCATCCAGAACGGGGTTTCAGGCTCACTCATGCCGGCCTGGGGCCAGCAAAACGGCGGGCCATTGACAGATGAAAATATCAACGACCTGGTGGCTTTCGTATTAAGCATTCCCAGCGGATCGGTTGTCCAGGAGGCGCCTGACCAGGGCCCCGCTCAGGCTTCTCCCAGCCCAATCCCGTGGCTGAGTGGCTGGGGCGGGGTGGTATTATTCTTCGTCCTATTTGTAGTTATTGTAGCTGTGGCTTTGATCGCACAAAGGCGCGCTTGACTCGACATTGACAAGGCCCAGGTCATTTGGTATGCTACGCTGCGTGTCCGGGTGGGTCCGGCGCGGCGGAATCCTGTGAACCCCGTCAGGTCCGAGAGGAAGCAGCGGTAAGCGGGTAATTCTGGGTGCCGCCGGGTAGCCTGCCCGGGCATCCGCTCCAGGATGCCCGATACAGCCGATACTTTTATCATACAGCAGGCTCTCTGGTGTTTTCTGATTTTGGTAAACTCAGGTTCCACCGAGAGCCTGCATTTTGCTTCTTTTCTTAGTTTATTGTGGGACAAATCATGAGGCCCACGCTCTATTCGATTGGGTATTGCAAAACCAATTACCTGAAGAGCTCGATCGTCGCTGGGATGTTGAAATTCTCCTTTCCGTCAAAATTGATATCCAACACTGCGTTGCCACCCACCTCTACGTTCTTGCCGACCAATTGTGTATTAAAGGTGGGCGTGGTGTTGTTCCCGCCTGTCAAAACGATATCCCCATCCGGCACGAAAATCGTGCCGACATAGGAAGAGTCAGAATTTCCCTCTAGTTCCACTGAACTGGTGTTGCCCGGAGCCAGATAGAATAATACTCCTGGGATCGCCGGGGCCGGATTTGGTGAACGCTCGGGGGCGCTTAATTTCACGACATCCGCATTCCCCGAAACGGAAACGCCGCCGTTGGTTACGAATATCGTCACACCGATCCCTTTTAGCGTCCCGCCGGTAATTTTTACTGCGTTCGGGGAACCGGTAATGCAGTATAACCCAGGCTTCAACGTCAGCTCACCGCCGGTTAAAGACAATTTGGTATAGACGCCAGGAGAAATTTCATCGCCGTTTTGAATCCGGTTCGGCAGCCCGGAGCAGTTCGGGGCCGGGATTTTAGAGAGGGCGTCAGGCAAAACATCCGGGACATCTTGGGGGGCTGGGCTGACATGGGTCATGTTTCCAGTGGAGTTGCCCACATAGCTGACATCCCCTTTGGTGACGTCCACGGTGAATTTATTCCCATCCCCGGTCAAACAGCCGTTGGAGAAAACCCCTCCGCCGTTGATCTTGATGATGCTGCTTCCATTGAAGATCACACCGTTCTGGTTACCCTTACAGTCTTCCTTGTTTAACGCCACAATTGCATGGCCAAAGGCTAACGGTGTGCGCGGCCTGACCCGGGTTACAGCTTCGACCGAATTCCGCATTATCCCACCGAAGACGAAATGCGCAAATCCCGTATCTGTGTCCGCGGTGATAAAGGTTAGAATGTCGATGTATTTATCATCCCATGAACTTAATTTCTCCACTTTGCACTGCGTTGTCACACCGTTCTTATCGCTCACGTCTTTGTCAATTGTATAGTCGTTATCCGCAGCCCGGCTGATGGCGGCTTCTTTCGCCTCCTTCTGCGCAGTGATGACGCGACTATCGCTGCAGCTCCAATCCTGGTAATAAACGAAGCTGTTTTCCATGCTCAAGGCTGCTACCCCGCCCCCGGCCAGGGAGGAAGCGTCAGACCCGTTTTGTGCGTTACGCCGGTCCGAATAGACCATGCCGCCATCGATCGCCAGGGCTACGAATCCCAGCAGGACTATCGTACCAAAGAGCAAGAGAATCATCGCCTGGCCTTTTTCAGAGTGTTGTGAAGTTTTATTCATAGGCCACCTCCGTAAAAATTTTTAATAGGTTTCAACTGCATCCAGGGCTCAGTATAGTGTCAGTGACTGAGGCACTGATGCCAATGGATTGGCTTCCCAGGAGCGCTCCGAGAAAAGGCATTGTGATTGGGAAGTTTTCGTAAGCCACTCGAACGGTTATAGCGTTGCCTGTACAGGCCGGACCACTGATCTTGATCTGAACCGAGGTCTTTGCTTTTTCATCTTTTGTAATATCAGAAAGCAAGTTTGAGCTCTGGCGGACGCGGCTCTCGATCTCTGCTAATCCGGTAGGGTTGGTCGAGGCGTATAGGGCCCCTTCTTGAGCGCCATCGCGCAATGCCATATAAGTGAATAATGCCCGGCCACCATCGACAATTCCCGCCAGCATAATCAAGAGAAAAACCATCCCGAAGGCAAATTCCATCATACTCTGACCTTTTTCTGAAAGATTTTTTTTCTTCTTTTCATTCATTGAAAACCTCCATATCTTGAAACATATGGCTATCTATCCGCCACTCAGCGCTTCAAACGCGTAAGCCGACGTCTACCGTAATGCAATCGGTAAGTAAGCTTGATAGAATCCCTCGTATGGGGCATTGCCATAGCCATAAGAATTCGTGATCACGGTAAGCTCCGAGCTCGGATCGATATCGTAAATCATCGGTGGGGTGATAGCTGAACCGTTTGCGTCAATCAACGTATAACAAAAATAGTTGCTTTGCTCAGCATCCTCCCAGGTAATAATGCCATACCCATTTCCATCTTTTGTCACCGAGACTTCGCCTGAACGACGTCCTTTTGGGGTGGAAAGGGTTTGCACCCCTACTATGGGCGTGTAATTTCCTCCACTCAAAACCACATATTGCACCTGGTCGCTTTCGACGATGTTCCAGGCCAGCAAAACTGGCCCGCCAATCAATTCTTCGCCGTCAGGGGTCGAGCCAGTGCTGCCTGGGATCTCAACCGCTGGTTTAACAACACTGCCATTGGAATCCAGGATCAAATAACCGGTCGTGGAAACATCGTCGCTGAGATCGTCCGGATCACCGATATCATTCTTTACGTAAGCCAACAGAATCCGGCGTCCGGCCAGGCTAACCAGGCTGGGTGAGATATAGCGCAGGCTTCCAGGGATGCCTTGTAGAACGGTTGTAGGCTCTGAAACCGGGCTGCCGGATTGATCGAAAACCGCATAAACCAGATTGGTCGTATCACCTTCGCTCTGCAGACGCTCGTCCCCCCAGGCAATTACAAACCGGTTATCGTCGCTGCCGGCAACGCGTGGTGAGTTGTAGGATGGGACGTCCAGATCATCTTTTCCCTTCCAGCCCTCGTTTTGGGTCAGTTGGATGGGCGGAATAACCATGGCCCCATCAGCATCCAGGATAGAGAAGCTCAGGTTGTAGTTTACCTTCTGAACGGATTGTCCGTTTTCAATAAATTGTTGAGAGACCTTATGGATCCAAACCACTCCCACCTGGCCGGCTGGAATCCCAGCCATTGCAGCAATCCGGTCCTCCGTGCGCAAGCTCAAATCAGGTGAATTGTTATCGACGATCTGAGATATGGGTCGTATCATGTTCCCAAAGTGATTGAGCACAACGTATTCCAGGTTGGAATAAAACACGTTGTTCTCAGCAGTTCGCCCGTTGCGCTCCCAAGAATAAAAGTAATTTCCTGCCGCCGTTTGCACAACCGAGAAATTGCTCCCGGTAAACTGGTTCTCGGTGATGCGCGCCGAGATCTGGTTCTCTTTCCAGATGAATTGCAAACGCATGCCCAGGCGATCCTCAAATAGCGCCTGGCCAAAAGGCGCTGGGGCTGCCATCTGCAAGATAGCGGCCGCCTTGTGTACAGGGTCATGATCCGAAACCGCCGCAAGCTCGCCGCGCACGAAATCTCCCTCCCCGGCTGTTGCTGGAGATTTCAACCGGATCGTGAGAGTCAGGGTCTCTCCTTGCGCTATCGGACCAGTCTCAAAGAGGCCGCCTGTATTTCCAGCAGCCAGCGGCTGGCTTGTCCCAAACCGATAAATGGACAATTCCCACAAAGGATTGTTCGGAGTCCAACTCAGGCTGTAGCTATCCGTCCCTTGCTCTCCAGTGTTGCGCAATGCTATGTTAAGGCTTGCACTACCCCCCGCCGTAAAAGCGCTGAGATAGCGTGGAAAAACCTTAGCGCGGAAGGTCTTTGCTGGGCGGGAGAAAAGAATTGACCGGTCCAACTGTAAACCTGGAGAATTGTAGAGGTACAGCAGGCCATCTACGCCATGTTGGTCCTCAATACCAACCGTCGCCTCATCGGTTGTCCCATTGAGCTCCAAGTATTGCACCAGGATATCCCCATTCGGATACAGAAGCGCTTCAAAAGTGAGCAACTCCTGGCTACCGAGTTTTGCCACATGCAGCCACTCGACGACAAAGAACTGCTCTCCAGCCTCTTCAACCAGTCGGTAATAGACCCGGCTGATTTTTTGTCCATCTCCGGCGACCAGCAAGATCAAATCATCCCAGAAAGGAGCGATAAAGTTATCTGGCGTAGTGTCGCGTGGAATTAACTGGTTCGAAAATTTATCCTCCTTCACGCCAAGGGTCAGCAAACCGTTTGTGCTGACATAAAGCTGGGAATAATAATTCTCATAAAATGGAAAATCGAATCCAATTTCAACCGGCCCGACGACCTCGTCGTCCTGAGTAGGAAAATTTAATTCGATCCCATGCGAAGCTGCGTCGAACCATTCTGGAGTTTGAGTGTCGTCCAAGGAATAGCCAAAATTATCCACTGCGGCGGCTTCCCTGGGTCCAACAGCGGGCTGTACAGGCGCGCCATCCGGTTTTCCCGGTTCCGGATGGGATCCAGCCGCTTGGACCCGCGCCAATTGAACCGAATTTGCCCCCACAAAAGCAGCTAACAGGAATAACACCAGGAGAATCTTTGTTCGAAAGTGAGGTTTCATATCTCAATCGTGAGAATGGTTTTTTAGCCTTGAGTTTTTAATTGGCCACATCGACGGAAATGGGGTTGCAGTTTTCTCTGTCGAAGGTCACTTCAATGGTGTGAATCACGCCTTTCTTCAAGCGGTTTTCGTAAGTCAGCACCATCCAGGCCTCCGAGAAGCTGCCGGTCCAATCTGGCTCAACAATTACGGGCGGATTGTCCCATGGCCCGGGAGGATTAATATCCAAGAAGGTCAGGGACTTCAGCGTTTGGTTGTAACCTTGGGTCTCCCAATCCACTCGGATCTGTGTGATCCCTATTTCTTGTTCTGGAGACAGGTTGGTGATCTTCCAGCTAATTTTCTTCTCGTCTTCTATTTTTATAATGCTGCCCTGAGGGCACATAGGGGTCGCGGTTGGGGTCGGCGTATTGGTGCTGGTTGGCGTTGGCGATGGGCCTTCTGTAGGAGTTGGTGTTTCAGTAGGCGTCGCGGTATCGGTTGGGGTTGGCGTGAAGGTATCCGTTGGGGTCGGCGTGAAGGTATCCGTCGGCTTCGGCGTCCGTGTCGGGATCGGCGGAATTGGTGTATCGGTCGGTGTCGGCGGAATTGGTGTATCGGTTGGGGTCGGCGGAATTGGTGTATCGGTCGGCGGAATTGCTGTGCTGGTATTGGTTGGGTAGGGCGATGGAGGCGTCCCCTCGATGGTGACGTCTTTCAAGATTGTTCTGGCGGTCGTTGAATTGATTGGGAACGCCGCTACTTTCACGAGCGGCAAGATCGGTTGGTAACTGGCGACAATTTGCACAACCAGGCGGTCTCCGAGATTGACCGGCTGGTCTGCCGGACAGCTCTTCGCGAAAACAACCGTATTCGGCCCGTGATCGTAAGAGATAAGAATATCCTCATCGCGAATCCCAGCCAGACCGCCTAAACGTTTCGCCGCATCCCGAATCCCATCACAATCCTGGTAGTGCGGCTGGTTGTCTTTGGCTTGCCCGGCAGCGGAACCGTAGCGGGCAGCTTCCCGGCTGGCTGTGAGCGTGGAACTGTAAATAAACAGCAGCCTGCCCAATTCAATGACTCCGAAAATAAGAAGCAAAAGAAGTGGAATGATTAGAGCAAACTCCACCATGCCTTGCGCCTTTGCCGATCCAGTTGTTTTCCTTAACCAAACAATCATTCCGATCTTCCCTTAAAACTGGAATACCCTGCCAGAGCTCTTTTCAACACAGGATATATTAAGATCTCGCTAAGGTAAACGAAAAAAAGAAGTAAAAATTACAATCTTCGTTGATAAATAATGGAAACTTACAATATCGATAGGGCCTTCCTCGCTAAATATCGCCTCTTCCCCTATTTTGATGAATCTCTGGAGACTGCGGCGTAGCCCAACACATTAAAAACGAAAAGGCGGCTCATTAAGAGTAGCCTACCACAAGAATACCAGGAAATTCTGGTCACGGCTTTTCAGTCGGCTTAGGTTTCCTGGTTGGCTTAGGCTTCTTGGTAGGTTTGGGTTTCTTGGTTGCTTTGGGTTTCTTCGTAGGCCTGTTACCATTTGTTGGGTGCGGCGTTTTGGTAACTTCCTCCTGGAAAGAAGTAGCTGGGGAAGTACCTGGCCCTGCAATCGCCGGGACAGTGGGCGTCACCCCTACCAGGGTAGGCGCCGGTGTGGATGACACACTGGGAGATCCACTTCCTGCGGATGTAGAAGTAACGGTGGGATCCGGAGAGGCGGTAGGGCTGGGTGTGGCGGTCGCCAGAAGATCAGCGGCCAGGGTAGGCGTCGCAGTAGCCAGGGTCAATACTTCCTCGACCTGCGCAAGGCCTAGCTGAGAGGCATTCATAACCTGTTCAAATTGCTGCTTCGCTGGCTCTGGCGCCGTACCGGCAAAGTTTGCCGCCATTCTCGTTTGCGCTGCCAGTGTAACCCTTAAATTACCTCCCAGGGCAGCGCCTCGACCTGGATTTTGACGCGTCAGATCGTCCAAAATTTCTACTGCCCGATCGATATGTCCCTCAAAGTTCTTCGCTGTCACAGACAGCTCCGTGTAACGATCATTCTGCGCCAGAGATTTTAATTCTATTAATCGTCTTTGTGCATACTCGAGATGCAGCTCTGCATCCCGTTCGGGATTGGTGGTCACCGCCAATGAAACATCTTCCAGCCCCAATTTAATCGGATAAAAAGCGTCGCCGGGTAGTGAAGCTTGCCAGGCCTGGGAGGCGCTGCGGCCCCCGCCAACCAGGAAAAAGAGTAGGAGGACAGCAAAGGCGAGCCCGAAGGCCAGCTTTTTCCGCCCGAACAGATGCGAGAGCCAGGTTGGGCTCGCTCCGCGCTCAATCCTCTGGGTTTTATCCTCGTTAATCTTTTGAAGCAGCCTGTTACGCGAGCTTGAGACAAAGCCCGGTCGTGGATCCAGAGCGCTGCTCCTCTGCCTGATCCACAGGGCTGCTTCCAGGTCTGGACGTAAGGCGTCGGCTAAGTCCGGAAAGTCATCCAGCACTGCGGCGATCGTCTCTCCATCGTTTTCAAGACGCTCCAGGCAGTTTTGCAGAATAACTTCAAACTCCGCTTGTTCCATGTTATCCATTCGCCGCTCACCTCTCCAACAATTTTCTCAATGCTGCCAGAGCCCTGTGCTGCAAGACACGAACTCCTCCAACGGACTTCCCCATCACCTGGGCGGTCTCATCCGGTGACAGATCATGTAAAAAGCGCAGCTCCAACACAACCCGGTAATCCTCGTGCAATTTGGCGAGCACGTCCCGCAATTCTTTGTGTTCTATCCCAAGGGCGTACATTTCAGCAGGATCCGGGTTTTCATCTACAATATCAATGACATGATCTTCAACTGAAAGGTCCTGCTTTTTATGTTGCGACCGGCGGTAGAAATCAATTATCGAGTTGCGAGCAACCTGAAACAGGTAGGCGACAAAAGGAGCACCCTGTTCACGGTAGTCCGGTAACGACTTCCATACCCGGACAAATACTTCCTCAGTCAAGTCCTCCGCATCCAGACGATTGTCCAGACGAGAATAAACAAACCGAAAAATAGTCTGGGCATAGCGCTCGTAAAGAGTCCCAAACGCATCTTTATCTCCATTTTGAGCTTTTTGGATGAGCTGGGTATCAACCTTACGGTGATCTTCAGCTCCTTGCCCAGCGACCATTGGATCTACCTTAATGAACGCAGAACCTCACTTTTTGTTACATTTTCTCAGGACAGTATACTTGTTCGCACACCACTTCACAACCGGTACGCGATTATAAATCTGTTAGAATCGAGAATTTATGAAACCTTTCCATCTCCGTGTAATGGGCCTGGCGCTGATGTTGGCAGGGGTGGCGCTGTTGGCGCTGGGAATGCGTAAAACGATCACGCTGCAGATCGACGGCGAGCAAAAAGAACTGGAAACATCGGCATTTACCGTCGGAGAATTCCTGCGGGCAGCCGGAATTACCCTGTCTCCCGGAGATATTTTAGCGCCAGAACCCGGCCACTGGTTGGTGGAAGGCGATGTTGTCCGGCTGCGACATGCTGCCCAAATATATATCCAGTCTGACGGAACCTCTCGACGACTGGCAAGCGCTGAGCGCCTGCCCGCCAATCTGCTCGCCCTGGCTGGTATATCCCTTTTCCCAGGGGATATTATCCTGGCGGACGGTCGCCAGGTGGCCCCAGGCCAACTGCTGCCCCACGCCTCTACCCACAGCTTGCAGGTTCGCCGGGCGGTTAAAGTGGATCTCCATACGGGCACACAAGCCAGCGTTTTCTACACCACCGCCGCAACCCTTGGCCAGGCGCTTTCCCAGGAGGGGGTGAACTTAAGCCCGGCCGACAAGCTCGACCCCCCGCCGGACACAGTTTTGTCCCTTACCAACCGGCAGCCGCCGATGGAAGTCACGCTGAAGCGCTCACAGGATGTAGCCATCCGGTATAAAGAAGGACAAATACAGATTCGCACCAGCGCTCTCACGGTTGGCGAAGCCCTGGCCGAGGCCGGATTGGCGCTGCAAGGGCTGGATTACAGCCAGCCAGATGCTGCTGACCCGCTCCCTGCCAGCGGACCGATCCGCCTGGTGCGCGTTCAAGAGCGGGTTGATGTAGAACAAGAGCCCATACCCTTTGAAACCGAGCGGCAGCCCTCTGCCGATGTCGAACTGGACTCGCAGAGTATCCTCCAGGCCGGCAAGTACGGGACAAAAGCGCGCAGCGTGCGCATTCGCTTTGAGGATGGGGCCGAAGTTTCCAGAACGGTGGAGGGGGAATGGATCGCCCAGCAGCCGGTAAAACAAATCGTGGGATATGGCACCAAAATCGTCGTACAGAGCCTGGATACGCCAGATGGCCCCATTCAATATTGGCGCGCCGTCAGCATGTATGCGACTTCTTATTCACCCTGCCGCATCTTTAAAGATCGCTGTGATTCTTATACGGCCAGCGGCGCCACACTGAAGAAAGGCATCGCGGCAATGACAGCTACCTGGTACCGTTACAGCGGCGGAGACCAGGTGTATGTGCCCGGTTATGGCGTGGCGACAGTCGCGGATGTTGGCGGCGGAATCCCGGGCCGTTATTGGATCGACCTGGGTTACAGCGAAGAGGATTACGTTTCCTGGCACCAGAATGTGACGGTTTACTTTCTGGCCCCCGTACCCCAGAACATCCTGTGGGTGCTCCCCTGAGGTAGCCTGCCATCCACAGGAAAAATTGTCCACCCACTGTAATATCACAGCGACCCTATGCAGCCAGAGATCGAAACGCCGCCCTCCAAGGAATTGAGCGCCAATCCCCAACTCAGCCGTCCCTTTTGGGCTGGCTGGCCTGCGCCTTTCAACCGGGCCGCGGCCCTGTTCACCGGGCAAGGCGCCCGTGAAGGCTACCTGGCAGCTATCGACCAGGGATTAATCAGCGTGGCGAATTTTGTCGCTACCATCATCCTGGCGCGCCTGGTCAGCCCCACCGAGCTGGGCGTATACGGCGTGGGCTTTACGTCCCTGCGCCTTTTCCGTTCAATCCAGGAAGGCATCACCATCCAGCCCCTGAACGCCTTTGGGCCGGGGATGAGCGCCGCAGATTTCAAAAGCTACGCTTCCAGCACCAGCATTTTTCAAGCCATCCTGGCGCTTGCGACCGCGGCGGTCGTTGCGTTGTGCGGCTGGGCACTGACAGCCTTAGGAAATGACACTGCCGGGCCAACCCTGTTCGCGCTTTGGTTCCCGATCTTGTTTTGGCAGCTCCAGGAGTATATCCGCCGTATCCTTTATACGCGCAGTGAAGTGTTCAACGCGGTTGTCAATACCGGCCTGGCGAACATTGTGCGGATTGGTTTGCTGGTTTGGTGGGCTACCCATGCCAGGCTGAATGGCATCGCGGGCTTAGACGCCATCGCCTGGGGATCCCTGGCTGCCCTGCTGCCCGGCCTCTGGCAAACTCGCGCTTATTGGACACGCCCGGTGGTAAGTCTGAAAGAAACCTGGCGTCGGAATTGGGATTTCGGCCGCTGGGTGTTGGGCGGCACGGTGGCAAACTGGATCTCGGTTGAGTTTTACCCCATCCTGACCGCCGGGATGATCAGCTTCGCCGCGGCCGGGGCATACCGTGCGCTGCAAAACCTCGTCGCGCCCATCCATTTACTGCTCAGGGCGACAGACACATTCCTGACGCCGCGCGCCGCCAGACTCTACGACCAACAGGGAAGGCCGGCCTTATTTCGCACCTTGCGGCTCACGTACCTGGTAGCTGGCATCCCAATCCTGGGCTTCCTGGGCATCGCAATCCTGTTCCCAGCCGGGCTGCTGCATGCCCTGTACGGAGACACTTACCTGCCGTACAGCCGCGGTGTGGTGCTGATGGCGGTATTTTACGGGCTGTGGTTTGCCTATTGGCCGCTGCAGACAGCGCTTAAGGCGGCTCGCATCAGCCGCCCGATCTTCGTCGCCAACCTGGCGGCGACGGCGGTAATGTTTACCGCCGGAATCTGGATGATAAACCGCTGGGGGGTTTTTGGTACGATCGGCGGGCAGGCGCTGAACGCTCTGATCGTCAGCCTGATCCTTTGGGTAGCCTGGTGGGGCGCCACCCGCCGCCGTTGAAGCAGGTTAGTGCAGCAGGCGGCGTGGCAGCCGTCCGCTCCAATTCTCCTGCCAGCGATACCAGAAGGTGATCGAAAACGCCAGGAAAATAAGCTTGAGATCGAAACCCAGGCTTGAATAGCGGATGTAAAGGCGGTCGATGCGCAGCTTCTGGCGGGGCGTCAGATAATAATCTCCGGCAACCTGGGCCAGCCCTGCCAGGCCCGGCAGCACTTTGTGGCGCTCAGCGTACTCAGGCATCTTTTCCAGGTAGCCCTGCACCAAAACGGTGCGCTGCGGGCGCGGACCTACGAAGCTCATCTCTCCCTTTAAAATGTTGATCAATTGAGGCAGCTCATCCAGGGCCGTCTTCCTCAGGAGGCGGCCGAAAACCAGGACGCGTTCATCGCCTTTTAGTGAAAGCACCGGCCCGGTATTGGTTTCCGCGCCGGGCACCATGGTTCGGAATTTAAACTGGCGAAAATTTACCCCGCCCTTGCCCACTGAATTCTTGACAAACAGAATAGGGCCAGGATCCTCAAACCAGATGATCAAGACGCTCAACAGCCATACCGGCGCCAAGACGACCAAACCCAGCACTGCTATGATCAAATCGAACAGGCGTTTGGCCCAGGGCTGGCGAGGCAGTTTCCCGATGCGCTCTGTGTGAAGCCGTAATACCTCTTCCTGGGTTTGTTGGGCCGGGGGCGAATTGTTCTCCCACAAATCTTCATTCATCCCGGTAGCCGCCAGGCCGCCCAGGAAAGCTCCGCATGCGGAGATCAACACTTCTACCAGGGGAACCCACAATTCGCCTGGGTAAGCGTGCACCGCCAGCAAGATCGCCCAGTGGATGACGGACATTCCGGCGCTGAAAAGAAACGCCAGGCGGTAGCGCCATTTTCGAAACAAGCCAGTAAAAGCCAACCCCCGTTCGATAGTGACAACCAGGATGGCATGGATGAACAGGATCTCCAGAGAGCTCCAGGCTAAGACAGGTTTTGTTGCCTGGTGGAAAAGCCTGGTTACAATCATCTGCAAGTGTAGCCAGGCCAGTGCGGCCCAAAGGATGGCGATACTCCAGATCAACAGCGCCCGCCAGCTCAACACTGGAGCTGCCTGGCCCGCCGGTTCTTCGCTTGTCCTCATGTAATTTCTGGGCATGGCTGCCTTTGAAACAGGGCGGATTCTCTTTACTGAAATCGGACTTCGTCCATGCTGGCTCTCCGAATTATACACTAGCGGCCCGCCAGGACGTCCAGTGATATAATCCTGATCTGTCCGCCCCATGTCGGCGGAGATATCACTCGCCTAGAGGCAATATGTCACCCACACGACCCAAACCCAGTTCGAGGCGCAAATTCCTGATTGCAGCCGGGATCATCCTCGGGATTCTGGTTATCGCTGCCGCCGCCTATTATCCCAAGGCGAAACAACAATGGACAACCCCCTTGGGGCCAGGGTTGGAGCTGCCCACTTATACGCCGCTGGTGGTCCTCCCGTCCACAGCGACGAATACTGCCATCGCCGTCGCCGCGAACCCGGTCGTTCAGCCGGTTAATTCCGGCCCGCTTAGCAGCGCGACCGTCGAGGCGCTGCAGCCCACCAGCACAACCACCCCGACGCCCACCCCCAAGCCCTATTGCGGTGGCCCGGCGTCCATGATGATCCTGGGCGTCGGCGCCGACAACCGGGATAACACCTACCTTTATGGCCTGGGAGATGTCATTCGCATCGCTCGTGTAGATTTCGTGACCCCGAAAGTCTCGGTTCTTTCCATTCCGCGCGACTTATGGGTAGAAATCCCCGGGATCAGCGATCATTACGACATCACGCATGGCAAACTAAACCAGTCGTACTTGTATGGCGGCCCAGGAATGGGATATTACGACGGCCCGGGCGCGGGACCCGGGTTAATGGCGCGTACCCTTGACCTGAATTTCGGCTTGCGGGTCGACCATTATGGAGCCGTCAACATGCAGACTTTTGTAAAAATTGTCGATGCCGTTGGCGGCCTGGATATCAACCTGCCCCACGATGTCGATGGGCGACCGATCGACGATAAAACCGAGGATATGGGCTATTTCACCGCTGGCGAACATCATTTCACAGGCGAAGAGGCGCTGCGTTTTGCCCGTATTCGCAAAAAATACAACGATTTTACCCGCATGGATAACCAGAACATGGTGCTTTGTTCGCTGCGCAAGAAGATCCTTAGCCCAACCGTTCTGCCGAAGATCCCCCAGATCATCGCAGCTTTCCAGGATTCGGTGCTCACCGACCTTACTCCGGAGCAAATTGGCCAGATGGCTTGCCTGCTGCCGAAGATCGGCCGCGAAAATCTGATTTTCACCAGCCTGCCGCAGGAGATCATGACCCCCGGGAGAATTTTCAGCCCGATGCAGAAGGATGACACTTTTATCCTGAACGTGGACAACGCAGTAGTGCGCGATTATATTTCTCAATTTGTGGCCGGTACGTGGCCCTCACAGCCCGAAGAGCCCACCTGCCCTTGATGATGCTTACACCTCTGGATGTTCCGGCCTTGCTGCGCCGCTACGGGCTTAGACCGGACAAACGCCTGGGGCAGAACTTTCTCATCGATCCAAATACCCTGGAGCAAGTGGTGGAAATTGCCGGGGTCACCTCACGAGATACGGTCCTGGAGATCGGCCCCGGCCTGGGGAATCTGACGCGTGTACTGGCAGTCCGAGCGGGAGTTGTGATCGCGGTCGAGATCGATGGGCGCTTTCTCCCAGCGCTAAAAGAAGTCCTGGCGCCATTCGAAAACGTGGACGTCCTCCAGGGGGATATCTTGCGTTTGAATCCAGCAGTCCTGCTTTCCTCGGAGGCCGGTTTATCCAAGGCCAGCACACACAGCGGATACCAGGTAGTTGCCAATATCCCTTACAACATCACTTCCGCCCTGATCCGCCACCTGTTGGAGGCGCAGATCCAACCCGCGCGCATGACGCTGACCGTCCAACTTGAAGTGGCCGAAAGGATCTGCGCTGCCCCAGGCGACCTCAGCCTGCTGGCCCTCAGCGCTCAGGTTTATGGACATCCTGATATAAAATTGCGCATCCCTGCAGCCGCATTTTACCCCCCGCCCAAAGTCGATTCAGCCGTCGTTCGCCTCGATCTTTACTCCCAGCCGCGGATACCTCGACCGCGTCTGCCCGCCTTTTTTCGCCTGGCAAAAGCTGGGTTCAGCCAGAAACGAAAAACCCTGCGCAATGCCCTGGCAGGAGGCATGCACTGGGAGCCTGGCCTGGCGGCAGAAGTTTTACAAAATGCCAGGATTGATCCTATGCGCCGGGCGGAAACCCTCAGCCTGGAAGAATGGGCGCAGTTGGTCGACGCCGCTGCCAATCAACTCGAGGGATGACCTCCGTATCCGTCCAGGGACTCAGCCCCAAACCCACAGCAACGCCCCGGCCAGCATGCGCAGCCCCGCGCTCAATATCAGGGCAGTTTGCACACCCATAGCATCCCCCAACAGCGGGCCGCTCAGCGAGCCTGCCAGAATGCCCACGTTCATCACCAGGTTATTCAGCGCCATATAGGCCGGCCGGTCATCTTCGGGCACCCGCTCCATCAACCGGTTCGTCAGCGCTGCGCTGGTTAGACCCCAGGAGATGCCGCCCGTCAAGGAAGCGATCCAAAACAGCGTGGCATCTCTGGCAATGCCAAGGAGTAACGGATAAAGACAAAAGATCACCGCGCCGAACACCAGGATTTGTTTATAGCTGTAACGAACGTTAATAAACGGCAGGCGAAGTGAGACAACCAACATCGTGCTATAAAACAGGGCGCTTCCCAGGCTGATCGCGCTGTCGCTCAACTGCAGCGACCGCACATAAGAAAGCGGGAACAATGAGCTCGGTAAGAATTGAAACGTATAGAAAACGAGATAAGAGAGCATAAACGCGCCAAACGGTCCGCGCAGCAGATCCAGGCGCAGCATAGGCTTGCCCTGAAAACGCGCCAGGTAGCGCAGCCCGGCTCCCAAGCGCATTGAATCGCCGAGTCGCTGCAGTCCTGGGCGGGCGAAATCGCCTAACGGGCGGAAAACCCGCTGGGGAGGCGTCTGGCTTTCACCCCTCAGCCTGCCGACGTGATAGGTGCTCAGGGCAGCGCCAAGCACCCCCAGGCCAAACACAATTTGGTAGTTCACCGGGAATACGATCCGGTCCAGTATCTGCCCGGAGAGCAGTGCCGTAACCGTCAGGCTGACCGCCATCAGCGCGTTGCGCCGTCCCACGACTTCACTGCGCCATTCCGGAGGCACTACATCTGCAAACAACGAGTTGAAGCCGATTGCGAGCAGCGTGCCGGGGATGGACATGAACAAAGTGATGAGAATGATCGCCCGGACCTCAAGAAACGGCGATAACAAAAGGGGCAGCACTGTAATCGCCAGGTAGCCCAGGCGATGAAAAGCCGCTGCCCGAAAGGTGGTCCGGATCAACGGGCGATTCTCCAACCAGCGCCCGGCTGGCAGGGAGAAAAATAAATTCACGACCGCAGGCCCTGCAGTCAGCAAGCTGATCTCAAACCCGGAGGCCCCCAGCCGGGTCGCATAAACAGCCAGAAAAGCCAGCGTGCTTCCGGATAATACGCCGAACCAAAAAATATCGAGGTACAGGTGGCGAAAGTTACGCCGCATTTCGCCGCTAAGCGCCTGGGTTTGCAAAGGACTTAACGTTATCGTTCGCAATCTAGTAAGTGCCCTTTTCTCCCAAATTTCAAGAATTCAAACCCGAGGCGTCAAGCCGCGATATTCGAAAAGCATCTGCCATACGCGAACCGCGGCTTCCCTCTGGATGCGATACGACATCTTGGATTGCCCCCATCGCCGGTCGGCAAAATAAAACGGTACTTCCTGAAAGCGGAAACCCAGCTTGTAGGCCAGATAAACCATCTCTACCTGAAATGCGTATCCATTCGATCGGACGCGTTCCAACGGCATTCCCAATAAGGTGTTACGCCGCCAAAAACGGAAACCGCCGGTGGCATCTTGAACTGGCAAACCGAGGATCACGCGGGCGTAAATATTGCCAAAGGCCGATAAGCCTTTCCGCCACGCCGGCCAGCGTTCGTCGACCGCACCCCCGGCGACATAACGCGATCCCAGGGCGGCATCACAGGTTTGTAAAACCGCCAACAAATCGATCAGCTTTTCGGGAGGGTGAGAAAAGTCAGCGTCCATCTGGGCGATTGCCTCGGCGCCGGCTTCCAGCGCGTGGCGGAAGCCGCAAATGTAGGCCGTCCCCAGGCCCATTTTTCCACTCCGGTGGACGACCGACATTCTTCTCGGGTTTCGCGCGGCCAGGCTTTCGGCCAGCTCCCCGGTGCCATCCGGGCTGTTATCGTCCACGACCAGGATACTGAGATCTGAGACCGGCAAATCAAATAAAGCGGAGACCAGCTTCGGCAGGTTCTCCGCTTCGTTATAAGTGGGAATAACAACTGTTTTTTGCACAGAAAAATTCAAACGCGCCGCGAAAGCTCCGCTTTCAAGGAGGTTAGATCCGTAAAGGGACCTCCGGCGGCCGAAAGGTTGTTCATCCTGATCTTCAGACGCTTGTCCTTGAAGCCTTCCCGGCCTCTATCTTTGAGCGGGTAAAAATAATCCAGGGACTGTTCCAGCCGGCTGCGAATGCGGTCGACGAGCGCCGGAAGATTCGCGGGCGTCGTTACCAGCACAAAATCCGTCGGGCTCAGGTGCCCCAAAAAATCGTTTGGCCCGCCGATGCTGCGAACTGCGTTGTGGATCATCAAACTGACCGCGCGTTGGACATCATCCGAGGCCACAAAGCCATAATCTTCCCGAAATAACTCCATATTTTCCAGGGTAATTTGTACCAGCGCCCAACCCTGGCCATCCAGGCATTCGTTCAAACGCTCATCTACCAGCGCGCCCTCAGCCAACCCCGTAATGGGATTGGTGAGCGTGCCTTCCGTCGTCCGCTTGAGGGCGTTGCGCACACGCAAGCGCAGCTCCTGAATGTCGAAAGGCTTGGTAATGTAATCATCCGCACCCAGCTCCAGGCCCTGCAGCCGGTCGGATCGGGTGCGCTTCTCGGTCAAAAATATTATTGGGATATCACAAGTTCGCCGGTTACTGCGCAACCGGCGGGCTACTTCATAGCCATCGATATCCGGCAGGCGGATATCCAAAATAACCAGGTCAGGGTGTCCGGTCTGGCAGGTGCGAACGGCCTCTTCACCACAGTTCACTGCCGAAGCTGCATACCCGTGAACGCGGAAATATGCGTTCAACATGTCAGCGACATCAACATCGTCTTCGACGACCAGGATGAAAGGGGTTGGATCGGGCACAACAGCGTTCCTAGTTCATCGGCAATTTTTGGATGACAAACTCACAGACGCTGTCGCCCATCGCGATGCATTGAGACTCGTTCACACGAAATTCATTGCCGCCAGAGAGCCACTTCAAACCCTCTTGAAGCAGCCCGACCGCCACAAAACATACCGGCTTATCCGAGTCGTGACGCCCCCAGCACACCGGGCAGCGATGGATCGTGTAAATAAATTCATTTTCAGCTTCCCGCACGGTGCTGTACTGGTCGCTGATTTGGCTGAAAATTTTGGCCATGGCAGGGATGCCAATCCGCATTTTCGCCGACAGTGGGAGCACTTTAAAGGCCAGGTCGCCGGCGCCAGCCAATGCGCCGAAATTGCGCAAAGCGTCTGCAAATGCAGCTCGACCAGCGCGCAGCGCCAGGCCGCGGCCGCCGCGCGGCCCGTACATTTCCTCCAGGGCCAGGTTGAACGCGGAAAAATCGGCGAAATTGAATTCGCGATCCAGGTTGTCAGGGGGTAAGTGATCGATCAGGTGGGGTAAATGCGCCAGGTTCAAAATGGCATTCAAGCCATTTTTGCCCATCACTTCTCCGAGAGCATTTAAAGTAATACGGGCGATTTTGTTAGCGTAAAAGTAATCGCTTTTCGGGATCGGGTCCATAACCTTCCGCCAATTAGATCAGTTTAGCAAGCGCTTCGGCTGCACGGCGCATATCCAGGAAGATCAGGCCAAGCTTGGCCTGTTCACGCGCCAGGGCAGTCAGCACCGCATCTTCTCCAACAGACATGAGTATCACGTACCCCTGCTCGCCTTTGATATAAACCTGATCCAGCGAGCCGCGACCCAGTTCAGAAGCAATTCTCTCTCCCAGAGAGAGCATGGCTGCCGACATCGCTGAGACCCGGTCTTCTTCCACACCTTGTGGTAAAGCAGACGCCATGCTCAATCCATCGACACTGACTACGGCAGAGGCCTCAATATCCGGTGAAGAGGCCTGCAAATCTCGCAAACGTTCTACCATAAGTTGGGAGCGTGATTTAGTCAAGATGCGTCACTCCTAAAGCCGAAATGGTAGTCCACTCAATTTCTCAGTTGGGGGCTATTCCAAAAAATCGCCACCCGTACCCAAACGACCAGGCAAGGCAGCAAATATTCGCTTCAGTGAAAATATAGACTAACTGTAGCATAGGGGGATAATTGTGTCAAGCCAAACAAACTTTCATTTTTAACAATTGAATGGCGGAACATGCTATAATTTTCGCGCTTCGTCACCAGGAGGAAACGGAATGCACATTGACAACCTGCGCGATTTCATTCAGGATCTTGAAAGCAGAGGCCAGCTTGCCCGGATTACGACGCCTGTGTCGCCCTATTTGGAGGTCACGGAAATTGTCGACCGGGTATGCAAGGGGCCGGCAGCGCAGAATAAGGCCCTTCTATTTGAAAACTTAGCCGGGTTCGACATACCCCTCCTGATCAACGCCTTTGGGTCTGCGCAGCGCATGGCCTGGGCATTGGGCCTGCAGGACCTGGATGAGCTGAACGTGCGCTTGAGCAAGCTGATCGACCTGCGCCTGCCGCAAGGGCTGCGCCAGGCGATGGGCCGTGGCTCGGACCTTTTCAACGTGCTGCGCTCCATTGGATTGGGTCCCAGGAAAGTACGCCGGGCGCCTGTTCAAGAAGTTGTCGTCACGAAAGACCCTTCCCTCGATTTCTTGCCCATTCTGCAATGCTGGCCCGACGACGGCGGCCGCTTCATCACCCTGCCCCAGGTCATCACCCGAGATCCGCAAACCGGCACGCGCAACGTGGGAATGTACCGCCTGCAGGTGATCGACGAGCGCACCTTGCTGGTCCATTGGCAGCGCCATAAGGGCGGGGCCGAACACGAGCGTGTGGCGCACGCAATCCAAAAAGACCGCATCCCGGCGGCGGTCGTGCTGGGGGGCGACCCGGCCAGCATGTGGTGCGCCTCAGCGCCGCTGCCGCCAAACATCGATGAGTACCTGTTAGCCGGCTACTTGAACGGCGCGCCGGTTGAATTTGTAGACTGCGTCTCCCAGCCGCTAGAAGCGCCGGCGCAAGCCGAAATCGTGATCGAAGGCTATGTCGACCCAAACGAACATCTACCCGAGGGGCCTTTTGGCGACCACACCGGTTATTACACGCCGGTCGAGCCCTTCCCTGTTTTCCATATCACTGCCATCACCCACCGCAAGGAGCCGGTCTACCCCACCACCATCGTCGGCATTCCGCCTATGGAGGATGTGTGGATGGGCAAAGCCACCGAACGCCTGTTTCTCCCGCTCATGCGCCTGTTCCTGCCCGAGATCAGCGACGTTTGCATGCCCGCTGAAGGTATCTTCCATAACCTGGTGCTGGTCTCGATTCGCAAGCGCTTTCCAGGCCACGCTCGAAAAGTGATTTCTGGCTTGTGGGGTCTGGGCTTGTTGACCCTGGCCAAAACGATCGTCGTTTTCGACGAATGGGTGGATGTCCAAAATCTCTCGCAGGCTGCCTGGCAGGCTCTCGGCAATGTAGACTGGTCGCAGGATGCGCTCATCACCAACGGCCCAACCGACCACCTGGATCACGCTTCGTATCACCACTCCTATGGAGGCAAGATCGGCATCGACGCCACCGCCAAGCTGCCTGAGGAGGGCTACACCCGCAGTTGGCCCGCAGTGGCTCGCATGGACCCGCAAGTGATCGCCCGCATCGATGAGATCTGGGCCGACCTGAAAATCGGATAAATTGAATTTGCAAATAGAAACAATACCAATTTCTCAAAAAGTGGGGCGTTACCCTAAATTATCGAGAGCAACCAAGCAAGTCAATTTATCTTACGCTAAAGAGGAGACTGAATAGCCGTATGGGAAAAAACATGGTTCGATCTAAATTCCTTCCAGCCGCGCTGGCCATGACGCTGGTCCTCGGGTTAAGCCTGGGCGCCTGCGCCCAGGCTACCAGCGCGCCTGCCGAAGCCGTCACTTTGAAGATTGCCGTACTGCCGATCCTGGACGCACTCCCGATGTACGTCGCCGATCAGGAGGGCCTGTTCGAAACGCGTGGGGTCAAGGTGGAGTTCATCCCGGCCGCTTCCGCCGCCGAACGCGACCAGGTGATCACCTCCGGACAGGCGGACGGCATGATCAATGAGATCGTCTCGACAATTCTGTACAATAAGCAAACGATACAGGTGCAGATCGTACGCTTCGCCCGCACCGCCACCTCGGATACCGCTATGTATCGCATCCTGGCAGCCGGGAACAGCGGGATCGACTCAGTGGATGGGTTGAAAGGCGTGCCAATCGGCATATCGGAAGGCACCGTGATTGAATATCTGACCTACCGGCTGCTGACCGCCGAGGGTTTTGCCAAGGACGAGATCAAAACCATCCCCGTGCCAAGCATCGCCGACCGCATGGCCTTGTTAGGGACTGGTGAGTTAAAGGCCGCCATGCTGCCGGAGCCGCTCTCCTCGCTCGCCGTGCAGCAGGGTGCTAAAGTGATCCTGGACGACACGAAAAACCCCCAATTCGGATACAGCACGATCGCATTTCGTAAATCCGTGATCGACCAGCACCCGGATGCCATCCGCGCCTTCCTGGCTGCGATCGAAGACGCAACCGCTGAGATCAATGCCGATCCCACGAAATTCAGCTCCTTGCTCACCGAACAAAAGCTGGTCCCGGCGCCGCTGGTTGGGTCCTTTTCGGTGCCCCGGTTTGTGACTGCCAGTATTCCTGACGAAGCCCAATGGTCGGATGTCCTCGACTGGGCCAAAGAAAAAGGCCTGGTGACCCAGGACGTTTCCTACCAGGATTCGGTCACAGGCAGCTTCCTGCCCAAGTAACCGCAAGCAGGCATCCCAAGCGGCGTATGATCGAGCTCGATTCGCTGACCTTCCTGTATGACAACGGCCGGCCCATCTTCCAGGACTTTAACTGGCTGGCGCAGCAGGGGGAAGCCTGGGCTGTGCTCGGTCCTTCAGGGTGCGGCAAAACCACCCTGCTTTACCTGCTGGCGGGCTTGAGATTCCCAAACAAAGGCCGGGTATTGATCCAGGGAGAGCCGCTGGCGCGGCCGCGCCCACACACCGGCCTGATCCTGCAGGAATACGGCTTGCTGCCATGGGCCACAGTCCGCCAAAACGCCGAATTGGGCTTGCGGGTACGCAGTTTTTATGGGCCGGACGGGAAACACGCCCCGGCAGATTTCCGGCCCGCAGCGGATGTCCTCCCCTGGTTGAGACGGCTGGGCCTGGAAGAACTGGAAGGGAAGTATCCCAGCCAGATATCTGGAGGCCAGCGCCAGCGGACGGCGATTGCCCGCACCCTGGCCCTCAAGCCTGATCTGCTCTTGATGGACGAGCCGTTCTCGTCCTTAGACGCCCCCACCCGGGAAGGCTTGCAGAACCTGACCCTGGAACTGGGAGCTGAAAACAATCTCACGTTGGTGATCGTCACACACGCCATCGAAGAAGCGGCTGTCCTGGGGCAGAAAATCCTGCTTCTCGGACAGCCGCCCAATACCCGCGCTGTAGTGATCGAAAACCCCGGCGCAGCCCGGCCCGGGTATCGCGAAACGACGAGCTACCATAATCTTTGCCGCGAGCTCCGCCAGAAAATGGAGGCGCAGTGAAGCGCCGCAGCCTGCTCTTCGCTGTGTTGTTCCTGCTGCTGGTCTGGCAGTTCGCGGCTGTCCTCATAAGAATGCCAATCCTGCCATCGCCCGTGACCGTTTCGGTTACATTCGTGAAGGAGCTGGCAAATGGCAGCCTGCTGGGCAACTTCCTCGCCAGCCTGTGGCGGGTTATCGCCAGCACGTTCCTGGCGATCGCCCTGGCCTCTCCAGCCGGCCTGGTTTTAGGACAATCCAAAAGGTTAAATGGCATCTTCTCGCCTGTGGTTTACCTGCTCTACCCCATCCCCAAGGTCGTCCTGGTGCCAATCGTGCTGCTGTTATTTGGCATCGGCGACCTACCCAAAATCATCATCATCTTCCTGATTTTATTCTTCCAGATCCTGGTCCTGGTGCGCGATCAGGCAGCCGGCATCCGCCCCGAGCTGCTGCAGAGCGTCCGCAGCCTGGGAGCTGGCCGGCGGGCCCTTTTCCGCTTCGTTTACCTGCCCGCCAGCCTGCCTGCGATCCTGACCGCCCTGCGCCAATCGGTAGGCACTGCAGTGGCGGTCTTATATGTAGCCGAGCTGTTTGCCACAAGAAGAGGGCTCGGATATTACATCTATTACAATGGCAGCACCCTTTTCGATTACCCGGCCATGTATGCCGGGATCGTTGCGCTGAGCCTGATGGGATTGGGCCTGTATTTCACCGTGGATTGGCTCGAGCATCGCCTGTGCCCCTGGCAGTACCTGCATTCGTAAGCCTTTTCTGGCTGGATTCATCGTTATTCCGGATTGTAAGGTGGATGCAGTGCTGTTAACGCCCCTCGGATTTTCGCTCTGGTATAATGCGCTGTAATGAAACAACTGCGTGATTTTCTCGAATTGATAAAATTCGAGCACACGGTTTTTGCCCTGCCTTTTGCTTACCTGGGCATGCTGCTTGCCGCCGGGGGTTGGCCTACCTGGGGCCAGTTTTTTTGGATTACGGTCGCGATGGCTGCCGCACGCACCCTGGCAATGGGCAGCAACCGCATTGCCGACCGTTGGATTGACGCCCACAACCCGCGCACGGCCAACCGCCCGCTCGTTACGGGGGCAATCTCTTCCCGCACCGCCTGGGTGGGGACGTTTCTGGCAGGCGCCATCCTTTGTTTTGCCGCATGGCAGCTCGGCCCACTGCCCTTCCGCCTGTTGCCCGGGGCGCTGCTCTTCCTGGTAGGTTATTCACTCACCAAGCGTTTTACCTGGATCTCGCATTACATTCTCGGGTTCACGGATGGCCTGGCCCCGGTTGGCGCTTGGGTAGCTGTGCGCGGCTCGCTGTTCACCCCGGCCGATTTACCGGCCTGGATCCTGCTGGCGGTGGTCACTTTATGGATTGGCGGGTTTGACCTGATCTATGCCTGCCAGGACGTGCCTTACGACATACAGGATGGACTGCAATCGGTCCCAGTACAATTCGGCATCCCGGCTGCCCTGCGCCTCTCCTCAATCAGCCACGCCATCACTATAATTTTGCTGGCGGTGTTGGGCTACCTGCTCGGCCTGAGCTGGCCTTACTGGGTCGGGCTGGCGGCGGTGTTCGCTTTGCTTGCCTGGGAACATACCCTCGTGCACCCGGATGACCTGTCTCGTATCGACCTGGCCTTCTTTAATATCAACAGCTATGTCAGCATCACCCTGTTCTTATCGATACTGATATCCCTGTATCTCCCGTAGAATGAACCATCGGAGCCTTTATGAATCGTAAGTTGCTGGTGCTTCTCTTTTTCCTGGCAAACCTGCTCGCCCCTTTCTCAGCGGCCGCACACCCGGCCCCGGCTGAACCCGCCATCCAGCCAGGATCGGACGCAAGCGTGATGTTCGCCGCCTCAAAGAACAACGACGCCCAGGTCCTATGCCTGCCCGGCATTTATATGCAGGATCCTGGGGATTGCTCGCCGCTGGGACCATCGGCTTTTCTGACCCAAATGGCCGGGATGGGGATCACCTTCCCACTGACCCCACTGCCGGCTGCCGCTCCAGACCCGGCGCTGACGTACGTGGACACCAACTACGGCCTGGTGCGCACGCGCAATGCCCCCGTTTACGGATCCATTGAAGACGCCCTCAAAGGCAATAAGAAATCCGCGGTGCGCCGGATAGATTCTCCATTCAGTTATATCTCTTATCAAGAAGATGCCGTCGTCGACGGGCGTCGCTTTTATATGATCGACCCCGGCAATTGGATGACGGCGAACGACGTCTCGCGGATCAGCTACCCACCGCGTTTCCAGGGGCTGACGATCACCCATACGCCAGATCGCCCGTTCGGTTGGGTGCTCACCTACTTGAGCGCCGGGCCGGTGGAGAGCAAGCGCACGCCTGGCAACCAGGTCTCCGACTATACCGGTCACTTGTTCAACAATCACGATATCGTCCAGGTGTATACGGAGAAAAATGTAGATGGTTCGGATTGGTACATGATCGCCCCCGATGAGTGGCTGCCGCACAACGTGGTTGCCCGGGTCGTTCCGAACTCTACCCCTCCTGAAGGCGTAACCGGTGACCGCTGGATCGAAGTCAATTTGTACGAACAGACCATGTCCGTCTACGACCAGCGCCAGCTTGTTTTCGCCACGCTGATTGCCAGCGGCATCGAGCCGTTCTGGACGCGGCCCGGTTTGTTCCAAATCTTCCAGAAACTGACCTCAACGCCCATGCGCGGCTCTTTTGAAGCGGATCATTCCGACGCGTATTACCTCGAGGACGTCCCCTGGACCATGTATTTCGATGAAGCGCGCGCATTACACGGCGCATACTGGCGCACCCAGCTTGGATTCCCGCAGTCTCACGGCTGCGTAAACCTGTCTGTTGGGGATGCACACTGGCTGTTTGATTGGGCGAATGAGGGAGACTGGGTATATGTCTGGGACCCCTCAGGGAAGACCCCTGTAGATCCAAGCTACTACACAGCCGGCGGCGCCTGACCAGGCAGATCCATTTCTTAACGGGTTTCTTTTGTCCAGGCGCAGGCGCGTTTTACTTTTTCTAATCCCTTTTATGCTTGTAACCCTGGCCTGCCAGGCCGTTTTAAGGGCCTGGCAGCCTTTTGTCGCCCCCAGTCCGACTCCACCCCCGCTTTACACAATCCAAACGCAAGCGCCGGCAGCCAGCGACACGCCTTCGCCAGCACCTACTCTGACCCCCACCCGCACCCCCAGGCCGCCATCGCCGACTGCCCCGCCGACCCTAACCAGTACAGAGACAAGCCGCCCTACAGCCTCCCCCCTCCAGCTTCGGGTGTTCGAGGAATTGTGGCAGGACGTAGATGAGAATTACCTGTATCCCGATTTTAACGGCCTGGATTGGAACGCTATTCATCGTGAGTACCGCCAGCAGATTGAAGCCGGGTTAAGCGCCGAGGACTTCTACCTGGCGATGGAAGAGATGATCTCACGCCTGGGCGATGACCACTCAGCTTTCCTGAGTCCGGCGGAGGGCGAGGCTGAAGACGCGCAGCTCGCCGGCGAGGGTGAATACGTCGGCATCGGTGTTTTGACCGTGCCCATTCAGGCGCGCCATAAAGCAGCAATCATCCTGGTCTATCCTGGAAGTCCAGCCGACGATGCCGGACTGGCGTCTCATGATTCCATCCTGGCAGTGGATGGCCAACCGGTTCTGGATGAGAACGGACTGCGTCGCGACCTCTTGCAGGGGCCGGAAGGCACATCGCTCATTTTGACCATCCAAACGCCTGGGCAGGCGCCGCGCCAGGTTAAATTAACCCGCCGCCGAATTCAGGAGACCACCCCGGTTCCCTATTCGCTACTGGTGACGCCCGCTGGGAAGCGCATCGGATACATCCTGCTGGTCACTTTCAATGATTCGCAGGTAGACGATAAGGTTGGGGATGCCCTGCGGGCTCTGAGCGCCGATGGACCGTTGGATGGGCTGATCCTGGATGACCGCCAAAATCCGGGCGGTGTGAACACCGTCCTGCGAGACACGCTGGCCTATTTCACCTCCGGAGTGTTAGGGCATTTCGTCAACCGCCAGGAAAACAGCCCTTTGAGGGTGATCGGCAAGAATATCAAAGGCTCTCAGAAAGTCCCGCTGGTGGTGCTGGTTGGGCGCGACACGGTCAGCTTCGGCGAGATATTCGCCGGGATCTTGCAAGACACAAAGCGCGCCTTTTTGATCGGCGAGCAAACGGATGGGAATGTTGAGATCTTGTGGGTGTATGACTTGCCGGATGGCTCGCGCGCCTGGATCGCTCATGATGTCTTTCAACCGCTGAACCACCCCGATCAAGATTGGGAGCAAAACGGCATCCTCCCAGACCTGACCGCTGCCAGCAGTTGGGATGAAGTGACTCAGGCAACCGACCCCGCCATCCTGGCCTCGCTGGCCCATTTTGACGACCAGTAACGAGAATAATTGCGCTTGATTAGCAGCTATGGTAGACTCTGCTTAATGCATGTGCAGCCTGGCACAATCCAGGAAAACATGGAGGAGATCATGCTCACACTCCCGGAGAAAATCATCTTCATACTGGCAGCCCTTGCCACTCTTTATGCAATCTGGAGAGCCGCGGACCGCATCATCCGTATCATCGCCCGCGGCCACGGAAAAGTGGATTGGGGGCTGGCTCAAAAGCGGTTGGTCGCCGTACTGGCAAAAATTATCAGCTTACAACCAACCTTTCGTCTCCGGCTCGGCCCGAGCCTGTTTCATGCCTTTGTCGCCTGGGGCTTCATGTATTACTTGCTCGTCAACCTGGGGGACGTCCTGGAGGGCTTCTTTCACGGCTTTCAATTCCTGGGAACCGGGACCCTTGGAAATTTGTACAGGCTGGGAGGAGATCTCCTCAGCGTCGCCGCTTTAGTCGGCATGTTGACCCTGATCCTGCGCCGCTTTCTCGTGAATCCTCCAAATCTGCGCGCCCGTGAGAACGTCAAGCTCTACCCGGGCGCCCGCACCTTGATCCGGCGCGACTCGGCGATCGTGGGGGCGTTCATCCTGGTGCACGTCGGCTCGCGTTTTCTGGGAGCCTCGGTCAGGATCGCCCAAGGCATAGACGCAGGCTGGCAGCCCTTCGCGGCCCTGGTCTCCAATTTATGGTCGGGGATGAGCCCGGGCGGCTTGAATGTGCTTGCCCATGCCTTTTTCTGGCTCGCAATCGGCACGATTATGATCTTCTTTCCCTATTTCCTGTATTCGAAACACATCCACCTCTTTATCGCCCCGCTCAACTTCCTGCTCAAGCCTGAAAGGCGCTCCATCGGCGAACTGAGCAAGCTCAACTTCGACGACGAGAGCATCGAGCAGTTTGGAGCCACGCGCCTGGAAGATTTGGGTTGGGAACAGATTATGGACGCCTATGCCTGCATCATGTGCTACCGCTGCCAGGAGGTCTGCCCGGCTTATACAACCGGCAAGGTGCTCTCGCCGGCTGCACTGGAAATCAACAAACGCGAGTTTATCAACGATCATGGTCCCGCCCTCGCCCGAGGCGAGCAGAGCCCGCTGACCCTGTTGGAGTTCGCCATTACGCCGGAGGCCGTGTGGGCCTGCACTGCATGCGGCGCTTGTGTGGATATCTGCCCGGTCAACAACGAGCCGATGCGCGATATCCTGGATATACGCCGGGCGCTGGTCCTGATGGAGAATGAATTCCCCGAGCAGCTTCAAAACGCTTTCCGCGGCATGGAGCGAACCTTCAACCCATGGAACATATCTCCCAGCGAACGTTTGAAATGGGCGCAGGGCCTGGCGGTGCCAACCATTGAAGAGCAGCCGGAGCCCGAGATCTTGTGGTGGGTCGGTTGCGCACCGGCGACCGATGCCCGCGCCCAGAAAATCGCCCGGGCCTTCGCAGAGATATTAAATAAAGCCGGCGTTAACTTCGCCGTCCTGGGCGAGCAAGAGCAATGCAGCGGCGATTCCGCCCGGCGGGCCGGGAATGAATTCCTTTTTAACGAAATGGCCAGCGCGAACGTCGAGCTGCTGAACGAAGTAGCGCCGAAGCGCATCGTCACCACCTGCCCGCACTGCCTGCACACGCTCAAGAATGAATATCCAGCCTTCGGCGGAAATTATGAGGTCGTCCATCACACCCAGTTAATCAACGAGCTGGTGGCAGCGGGACGGCTGGCTTTAAAAGACGGGGTCGCCAACAAAGTGACCCTGCACGATCCCTGCTACCTTGGCCGTCAAAACAACATCCTGCAAGCGCCGCGCCTGGCGATCCAACAAGCGCACCAGCCCCTGGTCGAAATGCCGCGGCACGGCAAAAAGTCTTTCTGCTGCGGGGCCGGCGGCGCACAAATGTGGAAAGAGGAAGAGGAGGGGCTTAACGGGTCAACGCCGAGCGCATCGAAGAAGCAATCGCCACAGGCGCTGAGGTGCTGGCGGTGGGCTGCCCGTTCTGTATGATCATGCTGAACGATGCCAGGAACGCTGCAAACAGCCAGATGCAGGTATTGGATATCGCCGAGATCGTCGCGGCGAGCCTCGATTAAATTCGCATCTTGGGATCAAGGAGCGGAGCGAACCGCTCCTTTTTTCTTTAATGAAAACGCAAAAGCCATACTCTTGATCTGCCATCCTCAAACAATCTTGGTCAAACTGCACAATTAATTTAGTCTTAACATTGGTAAAAGTACAAAAAAGGGCGATATAATCTAGAAAGTGTAGTGGGGATGGTTCACTTACATCGAGATCACAACTTATGCGTCGGCGCTGATCCTCAGTGCACGGATCCAGGAGGCAATATGACGGATTTTAAGGATAGCCCACTCAACATCTCTCTTAGCGTGGACGAGATCTTGCAGGACTATCACATGGCGCACCTGAGCCGGCAGACCAGCCTGGTTGGCCGCAGAGAAGTGATGAGTGGAAAAGCGAAATTCGGGATTTTCGGCGACGGAAAAGAAGTTGCGCAAATCGCACTGGCGAAAGTCTTCCAAAAAGGGGATTTTCGTTCCGGTTATTACCGGGACCAAACGCTCATGTTCGCCACAGGCGAGGCGACCATCCAATCATTTTTTGCCCAGTTATACGCCCACGCCGATGTCGAGGCGGACCCGGCAACCGCCGGCAGGGCGATGGATGCCCATTTTGCCACTCGCAGCCTCAACCCGGATGGGAGCTGGCAGAACTTAATGGAAAAGCGCAATACATCGGCGGATGTATCACCAACCGGATCACAAATGCCACGCCTGGTTGGCCTCGCTTACGCCTCCAAGTTATACCGCCAGTTGGAGGAATTGAAATCCTTCACAAAGTTTTCAAATAACGGGAATGAAATCGCTTTCGGCACGGTTGGCAACGCAACCTGCGCAGAAGGGATGTTTTGGGAAGCCGTCAATGCGATCGGTGTTTTAAAGGTGCCTGTGGTCTTATCCATCTGGGACGATGATTATGGGATTTCCGTGCCCAATGATTTCCAGATGGTGAAGCAAAATATGTTCGAGCTGCTGAAAGGCTTTCAGCGCGATCCCGGGACCCAGGAGGGTTTTGACCTGTACACCGTCAAAGGCTGGGATTACCCGGCGTTGGTGGAAATTTACCAGAAAGCCGCCGCCATCGCCCGAGAAGAGCATGTTCCCGCCATCATCCACGTGGTCGAGCTCACCCAACCCCAGGGACATTCCACATCCGGCAGCCAGGAACGCTATAAATCCAAAGAGCGGCTGGAGTGGGAACGGTCGTTTGACGCCTTGCCAAAGTTCCGCGAATGGATCCTCTCACAAGGGATCGCGAACGAAGATGAGCTGGACACCATTGAGGAGGAAGCCCGCCAGGAGGTCGAAGAGATCCGAAAGTCTGCCTGGCAGACCTATATCACCCCTATTCGCAAAGAACGCAAGGAAGTAATCCACATCATCGAGGATATCGCCGCGTCGTCCAGTCATGCCGCAGAATTGAACGAGATTAAAGAGCGCCTGGTCACAAGTCCCAGCCCGCTACGCCGGGATATCATGGTGGCTGTCCAGGAGGTCTTCCTCGCCGCCCGGGATGAAGATATCCCCGCGAAACAAACCCTGGTCGATTGGAAGAAAGAGCAGGATATAATCAACCACGACCGCTACAACTCGCATCTATACAATGGATCCGCGCTGCGCGTTCCGGAGATCAAGCCGGTTTATACCGATAGCTCCCCGGTTCAGAATGGGTTTGAAGTCTTAAATGCTTTCTTCGACATCGCCCTGGATCGCGACCCGCGCCTGATCGCCTTCGGGGAGGATGTGGGCAAATTGGGCGATGTCAACCAGGGATTTCGCGGCATGCAAGCCAAGTATGGAGCGCTGCGAGTTTCAGATACTGGTATTCGCGAGACAACGATCGTCGGCCAGGCAATCGGTGTGGCGCTACGCGGCTTGAGGCCGATCGCCGAGATCCAGTACCTGGATTACCTGCTCTATGCCCTACAAATCCTATCCGACGATCTTTCTACGCTGCATTGGCGCACAAAAGGCGGGCAAAAAGCGCCTGTCATTTTACGAACGCGCGGCCACCGCCTGGAAGGCATCTGGCACTCCGGTTCGCTTATGGCGGGCATCCTCAACCTGGTGCGCGGCATGTACGTGCTTGTGCCGCGCAATATGACCCAGGCAGCCGGGTTTTACAACACCTTGCTGCAGGCCGATGAGCCAGCCCTGGTGGTCGAAGTGCTGAATGGCTACCGGTTTAAAGAACGCCTGCCTGATAATCTCGGTGAATTCACCGTACCGCTGGGCGTGCCTGAAGTGATCCGTCTTGGAAGCGATGTCACCATCGTCACCTATGGCGCCTGCTGCCGAATCGCGCTGGACGCCGCCGAAAGGCTGAGCAAGGTTGGCATCGATGCAGAAGTCATCGATGTTCGCTCCCTGATCCCCTTCGACCTGCCCGGCGTCATCCTTGAATCCCTGAAAAAGACCAGCCGGCTGGTATTTGTGGACGAAGACGTTCCCGGGGGGACGACGGCTTATATGTTCCAACATGTCGTTGAAAAGCAAGGCGGTTATTATTGGCTCGATTCCGAGCCGCGCACGATTCCAGGAAAGAACCACCGCCCGGCGTATGGCTCAGACGGCGATTACTGGTCCAAACCCAATATTGAACAAGTTTTCGAAGGCGTTTACGAACTGATGCACGACGCAGATCCAAATGCTTACCCAATGTTCTACCGTTAAGCGCAGCGACTCTCCCGCAAAGATCCTTTCGAGGTAGGGGCTACGCACTGAGGAAGCGCCAGGGTAGTGTGGGCTTGCCAATCCGCGGGCGAACACACCCTCAGGATCCGAAAACCAGGAGGAATTATGCCAACCAAAGTTATCATGCCCCAATTAGGCGAGTCGGTCGTTGAAGGCACGATCACCAAGTGGCTCAAATTGAAAGGCGAGCCGGTGGAAGAATATGAACCGCTATTGGAGGTAAACACCGATAAGGTTGACTCCGAGATCCCCAGCCCGGCATCCGGAGTCCTTTTGGATATCATCGTACCGGAGGGGACAACCATCAGCGCCGGGACCGTTTTGGCTTTGATCGGCGAACCGGCTGAACACGCAGCGGATGAAAAGACGCCAAAGAAAGGCGAGCTCGAAAATGGGCCTTCCCAACAGGTCCCATCCCCTGCCCGATCCACGGCTGCACCGGATGGAGGCGGCGCCAGTGCGCTGGAGCCCGGCCGCGATCGCGATCTGGGATTTATTTCACCAGTTGTCGCCCGGATCGCCAACGAACACAAAGTCAACCTGTACCAGGTGCAGGGCACCGGACAGGGGGGGCGCATCACGAAAAAAGATGTCCTGGCTTTTGTCGAACAAATGAGTACAGCCGCCTCCCAACCGGCGCAAGAAAAGCCGGTTGCAGTCTCTACCCCCGAACGCCTCGCCTCCGCCCCGGAAATAGCGCCTGCAACTGCGCCCGCCGTGCAAGAACCCCCCGCACACCGGCCTGGAGAAGTGATCTCGCTCAACCCGGTTCGCCGGGCAATTGCAGATCACATGGTGATGAGCAAGCACACCTCTCCGCACGTGACCACCTTCATGGAAGTTGATCTCGGCCGGGTAGTGGCTCACAGAACTACGAACAAAGAAGCCTTCGCTCGTGATGCAGTCAACCTGACTTACACAGCTTATTTTGTCGCCGCGGCCGTCGCCGGGTTAAAAGCCCATCCGATTGTTAACTCCTCCTGGAGCGAAGAAGGTATCGTCCTGCAGCGCGAGATTAACATCGGAATGGCGACTTCTTTGGGCGAAGCCGGGTTAATCGTGCCGGTGATCAAGAATGCTGATAGCCTTTCGCTCCTGGGTTTGGCGCGCACGATAAATGACCTGGCAAATCGGGCGCGCTCGCGCCAGTTGCGGCCGGATGAAGTTAAAGGAGGCACCTTCACGATCACCAACCATGGCACCAGCGGCTCTCTCTTCGCCACCCCGATCATCAACCAGCCGCAGTGCGGGATTCTCGGTATTGGCGCGATTCAAAAGCGTGTGGTGGTCGTCGATGCCAGAAATGGCGCAGACGCCATCGTTATTCGACCGATGGCATATATGACCCTGACCTTCGACCATCGCATCTTGGACGGAGCGATCGCCGACTACTTCCTGGGCGAAGTGGTAAAATACTTGCAAAATTGGACCTAATCTTCAAGGGAGCATGGATTTTCGGAGAAAAAAATGAGCGATTATGATGTCATCGTCATCGGAGCTGGACCGGGAGGCTATGTTTGTGCAATCCGCGCCGCCCAACTTGGCCTGAAAACTGCTATTGTCGACAAGCAATGGTTGGGGGGCGTTTGTCTGAACGTCGGCTGCATCCCTTCCAAATCCCTACTGAAAAACGCAGATGTCGCCCATACATTGCGCGAACGGGGCAAGGAGTTGGGCTTCTCCTTTGAGAACCTGAAGTTAGATTACTCCGTGGCGGTGAAACGCAGCCGGCAGGTCTCAGACCGGCTGGTTAAGGGCGTAGGCTTCCTGATGCGCAAGAATAAAATCGATGTGGTTATGGGGGAAGCAAAAGTCAGCGCCAGAGACACCGTCTCTGTCACCGATAACGAAGGCAAAATCACCCAGCTTACAACCAAAAACGTCGTCCTTGCCACCGGCGCCAGTGTGGCAGTGCCGAAAGGTTGGACGATTGACGGCGAACATATCGTGACTTATCTGGAGGCCATCCTGCAAGAGAAGCTGCCAAAGTCGGTGGTGATTATCGGCGCAGGGGCTATCGGCGTAGAATTTGCCACGGTCTGGAATTCATACGGCGTGCAGGTCACTATTGTCGAAATGCTGGAGCGCCTGGTCCCGCTGGAGGACGAAGAAGTGAGCTCCGAGCTTACGAAAGCTTTCAACCGGCGTAAGATCAGCAGCCTCGCCGGCCACCGGGTGGAGCAAATCGAAGCGAACGACCAGGGCGTAAAAGTCCAGGTCGCCAGTGGAGAAGGAAGCAAGACATTGGAAGCCGAACAGGCCCTGGTGGCGATTGGCTTCCGGCCCAACAGCCGCGGCCTTGGCCTGGAAGAACTGGGCGTGAAAATCTCTGAGCGCGGCGCCGTCGAAATTGATGAGCGCATGTCGACCAACGTCCCAGGAATCTGGGCGATTGGGGATGTGACCGCTAAACTAATGCTGGCGCACGTCGGCTCGGCCCAGGGGATTATTTGCGCTGAAAACATCGCCGGCGTCGAAACAATCACCCTCAACTACGAAATGTTGCCGCGCGCGACTTACTGCCAACCGCAAATCGCCTCCTTTGGCATGACCGAAGCGCAGGCCAAAGAACGCGGCTACGAAGTGAAGATCGGGCGCTTCCCCTTCCAGGCCAACGGGAAAGCCTTAGGCCTGGGCGAAGCTGTAGGCTGGGTCAAGCTGGTTGTCGACTCCCGGTTCGGAGAGATCCTGGGCGCACACATGATCGGCCCAGAGGTAACCGAGCTGCTTCCAGAGCTGACGATCGCTCAAATGATGGAGCTGACGCCGGCCGAGATCGCTCGCAATGTCCACGCGCACCCAACCTTATCCGAAACCCTGATGGAAGCCGCCCATGACGCCGAAGGGCATTCGATCAATATTTAACCGCACATCAATCTGGCATGTTTAGCAATCGCAACACGGGAAGCTTGAAGAACTCGGCTTCCCGTGTTTTTTCGGCCGGCCGCTTTCTATTGCAATTTTCGGAATGCGCACGCATTCAGGTTAGCAGGATCTCTCTCAAATATTTGTGAAGATTTTCTTGATTAAAACTGATTAATTTGCACGGCAAAAAGAGTTATGGTATAATGTGGAATGGCCTGCAGCCCAAAATAAAAACGCCTGCGGGAAGAAAGAGAGGCTATGGCTAAGCTATTAAATGAGGATTTGCTGACCGCCATCGAAGAACAAAAAGCCGAATTCCCCTCTATCGCCGATTTAGTGGGGCTGGGGCGAGAACAGGGCTACATCACCCTCGACGATATTCTCCAAATCTTTCCGGATGCAGAACAAGACCTGGACCAATTAGAAGAAGCCTTCGCGGCCCTGGTTAGTGCGGGAATCCCGTATGTTGAAGATGGCGGAGAAAAAGAACTGGTCGAAGAAGAAGACGAAGAAGAGACCAGAGAAACGTTCATCACCGTCGATGAAGATTACCTGGCCAATATTGACGTTGGCGACTCGATCGGCCTGTATTTGAAAGAGGCTTCGCGAGTACCGCTGCTTACGGCTGAAGAAGAGTTGGAGCTCGCCCAACGGATTGAGCGCGGCAAACTGGCGCGCGAGGAGCTGGCGCGCGGCAATGTCAGCCCGCGCCGCAGGAATTCACTCCATCGTTTGATCGATGATGGTTGGGCTGCCCGCGAGCACCTGATCACCGCTAACTCTCGCCTGGTTATCAGCGTCGCCAAAAAATATATGGGCCGCGGCGTGCAATTCCTGGACTTGATCCAGGAAGGCAATATCGGCCTGATGCGCGCCGCTAAAAAATTCGATTACCATCGCGGCTACAAATTTAGCACCTACGCCACCTGGTGGATTCGCCAGGCGGTAACCCGTGCTGTCGCCGACCAGGGCCGAACCATACGCGTTCCAGTGCACATGGGTGACCAGATCAGCAAAATGCTGCGCACCCAGCACCAGCTAAAACAAAAGCTCAGCCGGGATCCGACTCCAGAAGAGCTGGCCGAAGCGCTCGAGGTCACCCCGAAGAAAGTGGAAAATATGATCCAGGTAGCCCGGCACCCCTTATCCCTGCAGATGCCGATTGGCGATGAGGAAGATGATGTGCTGGGTGATTTCATCGAAGATCGCGATGCGCCTGCCCCGGATGAAACCGCGACGACAAACCTGCTGCGCGAACACATGAATAGCATCCTGGAGCGCCTGCCCCCCGCGAGGCCCGTATCCTGCAGTTGCGCTATGGATTACTGGATGGAGAAGTACTCACCTTAAACGAGGTGGGACGTAAAATGGGCGTGACGCGCGAGCGCGTCCGCCAGATCGAAGCGCAGGCTTTACGCCGCTTAAGGAGCCTGGGGATTCAACGCGAACTGCGCGCCTATATTGATTGATCGGAAACCACCGCTGGTTTTAAAGCCGTGCAAGATATTTTCATCTGTCTTGCACGGTTTCTTCGTTTACAATCGACATGATACAATAAAGTACGTTGCGCTAGGGAATGCGCATAAAGGTCGAACGATCTCAAGGGACCCTTATGCCTGACAAACTGTCAAATTTATTGGACAAAGCCCAAAAATTATACGATAAAGGGGATCGCCACAAGGGGGCCAGCCTCATTGAGAAAATTTTGCAGGATGATTTTGATCACCCAGGGGCATGGGAGCTGCTCTATAAGCATTACGGTTCCGCGCAAACATTTCCGGAATTCAAAAAAACTTTTATCGAGAAATATTATCCGGAGAAATCAACTCCTTCTGGAGGAGATCATTCTGAGCCCGGATTCTACGATATGGATAACGGGGAAGAAACCGGATCGAAACCCTCCCTGGCCCAACAGCTCAGCGCGCCATTCCAATCCTTTCTGCCCAAGTTGGAACGCCAGTTTCGCCAGGTAGAGAAATCTGTCGGCTCAGTTCTGGGTGCTTCGGAAAACCCGCAAAAAACGCCTGGAGAGGCCGTCGACCAAACGACTGGAGGCAAAGCAGAATCTTCACGGGATGCCCTGGGCGCCGGTACGCGCCCTTCGCCTCTAGACCAGGCCCCGCCCGAGTTAAAGGCCCCGCCGGATCTAAAGGCGTCACCTGATTTACAAGCGCCGCCTGGTGTAAAGGCGCCGCCTGGTCTCAAGGCGCCGCGTTCGATACAGGTTGTAAAACAAAATATCGCCCCGCCTGCCGAACCTGGCGCCGCCCGGTCAGAACCCCCTCAAGCCGGGACAAAAGATGATGCCTTCCAAAAAATAAAGGTTCTGGTCGTCGATGACGACCCTTCTACACGCGCCAACATCATCCGCAGTCTGAATTTCCAGCAGAATTTGCAGGTGGTCGGCACCGCCGAAAATGGCGTCGACGGCATCCAAACCGCGCTGGAAACCCGGCCTGACGTGATCCTGATGGATGTCAACATGCCCGAGATGGATGGAATCACGGCTACGGAACGCATCCTCAGCATTCTCCCTCACACCCAGATCGTAATCCTGACTGTACAGGGCGACGCCAATTACATTCGCCGGGCGATGACGGCCGGGGCCCGCGATTTTTTGACCAAACCCCCATTGATTGACGATCTCCTGCAAGCGGTGCAGCAAGCCGGGGAAATCGCCCACAAAGAAAAATCCAAATCTCCGGCTGGTGTCGGCCCATCCACTGCCGGAATACCCTCCTCACATGGGAAAATTATCACATTATACAGCCCCAAGGGCGGCGTCGGGCGTACGACCCTGGCTGCCAATCTGGCTGTAGCGCTGTGCCGGCCGGGTGAAGAAGTCGTTATCGTCGACAGCAAGCCCGAATACGGCGACGTCAGCATCCTGTTCGATGAAAAAAGCAAAAACACCCTAGTCGATCTGGCTTCCCGCGCTGGAGAGTTGGACCCTCAAATCGTGCGGGAAGTGCTTATCGAGCACGAATCCGGCGTGAAGATCCTGGCGGGGTCAAGAATGCACGATGCGGAAAGCATGAACGAATTACAGTTAAAGGTTTTGCTCAACTATCTTAAGACACTTTTTACGTATGTCGTAGTCGACACTGCTTGCGACCTAACCGATTTCACCTTGACGACCCTGGAAATCAGCGATTTGATCCTGGTCCTCGTCAACCAGGACGTCTCCACCATCGAAAGGGTGCGTAAATTCCTGGACCTGATATCGACCCTGGAGATTTCTCCCCAGCGGATATTGATGGTCATCAACCAGTTTGATAAACGCATCCATATCAGCCCGGATCGAATCAGCCAGAGTTACCAGCGGAGTATCACCGCTGTGATCCCTCTGGACAACCAGCTTGTGACGAGCTCGATCAATCACGGGGTGCCGTTTATGTTGGATACCAAACAGGCGACCCGGCCGATCTTCCGGGCGGTTCAAGGCCTTTCAGAAGCTGTACGCCAGTACCTCTCCGAGCAGAGCCGCGCCGATCTTTTATCCAGGCCGGACAAACCTAACCCGCTCTAAGTCTTTCCCCGAGTTAATAAATCCGAATAGAATTTCTCTGCCGCCGACATCACGCGGCCATATTCCGCTCGCTCCCGGATGAGGTCGGACATTTTTCTGCGCCGCGCCGACCAGGAGCTCTGTCTGGCCCAGCCCGCTCAGGACCGCCTCTGCCAGCGCCTTGGGGTCACGCGGGTCGACCAGCAGGCCATTCACGCCCGGCTGGATCCATTCACGCAGCGATTCGATATCCCCCACAACCGGAAAACAGCCGCACGCCATCGCCTCCAACAGCGTATTTGGGGTGCCGTCATGCACGCTGGGGGAAACTACCACCCAGGCCCGGCGGAATATTTCCGCCATCTGAGCGCGGGACTGCAATGGCAAAAGCTCGACCTTCCCTTCAATAGCCAGTTGCCTCAACCAGCGCTCTGCCTGCACTTCTCCCGCCATCGCCGGGCAAACGAAGCGGACATCTCGCGGCGCTCCAGGATCAATGGGATCGAACGGAAAAAAGCCTCGTTACACACGTAAGAGCGGATGCCACGCGGGTTAACCACCCAAAGGTCATGCGCCTCACTTCGGCTTTGAAATCTTTGGATTTTTTCCGGGCTAAAGAAGAACATGGACAATTGGATGCCGCCTCCGCCCGGTAAAACGGTGGAAGGTTTACCCGGATCAAATCCCCAGGCATGCGCCAGGCGAATATCTCGCTGGCAGTCGCTGTGCAATCCATCCGCCCGCTGAAGGGCGAGGCGCGTGTAATCCGCCATGCGTGTATTTGCCGCAGCATGCAGCGTAAAATCATTGCCCCAAACCGACAGGACGAACGGCGCGCCGGGATCCGCCAGCGCGGTGATCATCCCTTCGTAAGGGATGCGCATGGCGTGAACCAGGTCAGGCTTTGATCTTTGCGATCACTTGCTTGAGCTGTTGGCCGGCGCGGGATAAGGTTAATGGACCAAGCCAATGGCGCAGTTTCGTGCGTAAGTTTACCGCCGCGGCCCCCCAGACTGCGCTCTCTCGAGCAGACTTTCGCCTGCCCGCAGACGATTTTAGCCCGCTGAACGCTGCGCTGACGATGTGCAAAGAACTCAGGCGCAAGTCCGGTTCACAGGCGAAAGTAGATGCCAGATGGACTTCATGGCCCGCTTCGACAAAATGCCGAATCCAGTTGAGCGCGATCGGGGAACGCCCATCCGCGACGAAAAGTAAGCGCATAGCGCCAAAATGTACCCCAACTTTGCGGGAATGGCAAGGCACTTTAACGCCCGGCGAATCGATCGATATTGAAGGGGAATGAAAAGCCTACTCGCAGTACTTACTCATGTGAGATGAAGATAAGGAGGAAGAATTTCAAGTTCTTACACGAGTTCCGTCCCACCTATTCCCAGGTGTATGGATTGATCAACGCTTGCAACAACTCCTTGTATGAGCCCCAACCAAACCGGCGCTTAATGCAAAGTGACCGGCAGGAAGAGTTTGTATCTTTCTTGAGCAGCGTTAACCTGGATCAAATTTAGCCGCGAGATCGAGTCGGATCCACCCGGGCCGGAGACGGTGAGGCTGACGGTGTATGTTCCTGCAGAGGCATAGGTGTGGCTAGGATTCTGTATTGTGCTGGTCCTGCCATCGCCGAAGTCCCACGACCAGGCGGTGATATCTCTAGCCGATCCGTCGCTGAACTGGATGTTCAACGGGGCTGTCCCGCTGGTTGGTTGGGCGGAGAAGTTGGCGATTAGCGGGTCATAGCTCACGATGATGTAGCCAGCCTTGGTCTCTGTATCGCTGCCGCCTGGACCAGAGACCGTCAGGCTGACGGTGTAAGTTCCCGCAGAGGCATAGATGTGGCCGGGATTCTGGACCGTACTGATCCCCCCATCCCCAAAGCCCCACGACCAGGCGGTGATATCGCCGGTCGATCCATCAGTGAAAACCACATTCAAAGGCGGCTGGCCGGATTGAGGGTTAGCGGTGAAAGCGGCATCCAGAGGCGTAGTTGACTGGGAGACAGTGATGTAATCGGCCTTAGTCTCTATATCATTGCCACCTGGACCGGAGACGGTCAGGCTGACGGTGTAAGTTCCCGCAGAGGCATAGCTGTGGCTGGGATTCTGAACTGTGCTGGTCGCGCCGTCGCCAAAATTCCACAGCCAGGTGGTAACATCTCCCGCCGATCCATCGCTGAACTGGACGTTCAACGGGGCTGTCCCGCTGGTTGGTTGGGCGGAGAAGTTGGCAATCACTAGGGCATGGCTTACGATGATGTAGTCCGTCTTAGTCTTCGTATCGCTGCCGCCTGGACCGGATACTTCGAGCGTTACGGTGTAGACACCCACAGAAGTGTAGTTGTGTGTGGGGTTCTGGACCGTGCTGATCCCCCCATCCCCAAAGCCCCACGACCAGGCTGTGATATCGCCGGTCGATGCATCAGTGAAAACCACGTTCAAAGGCGGCTGGCCAGATTGGGGGCTGGCGGTGAAAGCAGCATCGGGAGGCGTAGTTGACTGGGTGACAGTGATGTAATCGGCCTTAGTCTCTATATCATTGCCACCTGGACCGGAGACCGTCAGGCTGACGGTGTAAGTTCCCGCAGAGGCATAGATGTGGCTGGGATACTGAACCGTGCTGATCCCGCCATCCCCGAAGTCCCATAACCAGGTGGTAATGTCTCCCGCCGATCCGTCGCTAAACTGGACGTTCAACGGGGCTGTCCCGCTGGTCGGTAGGGCCGAGAAGTTGGCAATCAGCGGGTCATAACTCACAATGATATAGTCCGTCCTGGTCTCTGTATCGCTGCCGCCTGGACCGGAGACCTCAAGCGTCACGGTGTAGACGCCAACAGAAGTGTAGCTGTGGCTGGGATTCCGAACCGTGCTCGTCCCACCATCTCCAAAGTCCCACGCCCAGGCGGCGATATCGCCGGTCGATCCATCGGTGAAAACCACATTCAAAGGCGGCTGGCCGGATTGGGGACTGGCGGTGAAGCCGGCAACCGGCGCGGGAACACTGACCGAGATGTAGCCTGACTTCACTTCACTATCGGTTCCGCCCGGCCCGGAGATAGTCAGGCTAACGGTATACACGCCTGGAGAAACGTAGGTATGGGCTGGATTTTTCTGGTTACTGGTAGCTCCATCGCCAAAGTCCCAACTGCTGGACGCAAAATCGCCGGATGATTGATTACTGAACGCAACCTGGAGCGGTATCACACCTGAAGTTGGCACGGCAGAGAATCCCGCCGCGACCGGTTCATAGACCGTGATAAGAGATGGTTTTGTCTCGACATCCATTCCCCCTGGCCCTGTTGCGGTCAAGGTGACGGTGTAAACGCCTTTACCAGTAAAGGCGTGGGCTGGGTTGATTTGGCCGCTCGTGCTTCCGTCGCCGAAATCCCACAAGGTGGAAGTGAAAACGCCGGTGGTGGTGTTCGTGAAAGTGACCACGAGCGGGGCGATCCCGGAAGTGGGAGAGGCGGTAAAGCTGGCGATCGGTGGGCCGGGGAGGGGGTTGACCGTGATGTAACCCGGTTCGACGCGTAGGTCATTTCCACCCGGTCCGCTGACGCCCAGGGTGACGGTGTAGGTTCCGGTTGAGACGTAGGTGTGCGACGGGTTTTGCAGGCTGCTGGTCGCGCCATCGCCGAAGTCCCAGTATAAGTGACGGGCGCTTGTGGACGCATCACGCATTGTAGTTGAGTGGAGAGTATCCGCTTTGAGGGTTGGCGCTGAGTCCGGCCGAGGGGCAGGAGCCCGAGCCGGCCATCACCCCGGCGCTGACGCCGGCTTCGCTCCAGATGCCGCCTTCGTTGCGCGCTTTGACCGAGATGTAGTAGGTCTGGCCAACGGTCAAGCTCAGATCGGTGCGGGTAAATGATGTGGCTTGTGTATCGGTCCAGCCGACCACGTCGATCCCCCCTGGCGCTGTCCCAATGGCGTATTGGAAGCGAGTAATGGTACTTTCCGGGTCGGAAGCTGACCAGCGGGCGGAGAGTGTATCCGGGCTGGCGGCTCCGCAGGCCAGAACGGTTGGGGCAGGCGGAGGGGTCGTGTCGCCAATCGCGCCGGCGTAATCAACGGTGAAGGTAAAGGAGGTATTAGGAGCGATCTCGATCCCGTCCAGGCCGGCTGCCCCTTCGATGGCGAGGGTAAAGTCGTGTCGGGGCATACGAGACGTAATATCTTCGTAAGCGCGGTAATGAGTATTGGAGAGCCATCCTGTCTCATAAAAATTATTTTCTCTAAAGGGTACGCGCCATTCTTCTACCGTGGAAAGGAACTCGCCGCCGATGGCGTAGATCTTGCCATTGCTGTCCGCAGCCACGCCCAGATAATCTCTGGCAGTGGGCATACTGGCCCGCGCCGTCCAGGTATCTGTCCCCGGGTCGTATTCCTCCACTGTAGCTAATGGTGTTCCGTTATATCCGCCGATGGCGTAAATCTTGCCGTTGCTGGCCGCGGCCACGCCCAGAGCTACCCGGGCAGTGGGCATATTGGCCCGCGCCGTCCAGGTATCTGTCTCCGGGTCGTATTCCTCCACAGTGGCTAATGGTGTTCCGTTTATTCCGCCAATGGCATAGATTTTGCCGTTGCTGGCCGCGGCCACGCCCAGTTCAATCCGGGCAGTGGGCATACTGGCGCGGGCTGTCCAGGTGTCTGTCTCCGGGTCGTATTCCTCCACCGTAGCTAATGGTGTTCCGTTATATCCGCCGATGGCGTAAATCTTGCCGTTGCTGGCCGCGGCCACGCTAAGATCATCTCGGGCGGTAGGCATGCTGGCCCTCGCTGTCCAGGTGTTTGTGGCCGGGTCGTATTCCTCTACAGTAGTTAGAAATTCAATATCTCCCCACCCGCCAATGGCGTAGATCTTGCCGTTGCTGGCCGCAACCACGCCAAGGACATTCCGGGCGGTGGGCATGCTGGCCCGCGCCGTCCAGGTGTCTGTAGCCGGGTCGTATTCCTCCACCGTGGCAATAAAGTCGGGAGTGCAGCACCCGCCGATGGCGTAGATTTTGCCATTGCTGGCCGCGGCCACGCCCAGGGTACCCCGAGCTGTGGGCATACTGGCGCGGGTTGTCCAATTAAAATCGGCAGCCAACTGCAGGTCGACCTTCTCCGTTTCGACCATCGGCCGGCTGAAAACCACATCGAAATTGGCTGTCTCTATCCCGACCGGGCTGGGGGGGTCGAGAGTTACGGAGCGCACGTAAGCCGGGGCGTTCTGCACCGGTCCGCTGGCTTTGAGAGCGTAGAGCACCTGGCCCAGGTTGTAATCGTCGCCAAAATCCCAGATGCGTTGGGCGATAGCCGCATTGTTCGTCGTCCCCCACCAGTTGTTGTTGGCCGGGACCATCATCAGGGTGGTCTTGGGGATCCGATCCTCGACGTCATAAGCGCCGGTGTTGAACTCCAGGTTGTTGCCCGAGATGTCTATCGACGTACCGGAAACCAGCTTGATCGCGCTGCCGGCGCTGCCATGCAGCGTGTTGCTGATGACCTGCACATCCCCATGGACTTCGATGCCCACCCCGCCGCTGTTGGCGATCAGGTTGCCCTGAACCAATCCCCCACCAGTTGAGATGCCTCTGGAATTGCCCACCAACCGGTTTTGAAGCGCCGTGACCGAACCGCTGGTGGAGATGCCCCAACCGGTGGACTCTTCAATATTGTTGCGCTGGATATTGCTGCCATTACCGGCGTTGATCCCGCCGCCCGTGATCGTGTTCGTCAATACCTGGGCGGTATTACCGACAGAAATACTGCCTCCTGAGACAGTATTTTCACTGACCAAAGCTGCAGATCCGGCTGTAATCCCGCCCCCACTGACCGTGTTTTCAGTAATCGTGCTGGCTCCCTGCGCAGTGATTGTTCCACCAGCAGTGTTACCTTGTACGGCGGATCCACTGCCAACACTGATCCCTGAATCGATGAGGTTGTTCAACACTTGAGTCTGGCTGCTGATGCTCAACCCTCCGCCGGTGATCGTATTGCCCCAGGCATACCCGCTGCCATTGATCGTCAGCCCGCCTGCCAGACTGCTATCCAGCACCCACACCGGCGTGCCGCCCGGCGTGCAGTTCACCCCGCCGCCATCCAGTGTGACATTCGAGAGGAATGGGGTGGCGTTCGTGCAGCCAAGCCCCGGCGCGGCGCTATCCACAGCCACCCAGCGCAGGATGCTGCCGCTCAGGTACGTCCCGCTGATCGTGGCGGTCGCATCCACTCCCGGATCATCGAAGAAGATCTTCCCCCAATTGGCCCCGGTGTGCGACAGAAAACGGATGAGTTGAGCGGGTGTCCCCTCGGCGATGAGCGTACCGCCCACGTTCAGGTTGTAATTCCCGTTGAAGCGCACCTCGGTGCCCGATTGGATGGTCAGGGTGATCCCGGGCGGGATGCCCAGGTTTGCGTTGACGATATAGGTCTTGTCGCTGGTCCAGACCGTGTCTTCGGCGATCGTGCCCCCCACCGGTTCGTTTGCGCTGCGGGTCGTGATGCTGAACGATAAATTCACCATGTACGCGCCGCCGTTGGCCGAGACGGACAGGTTGAATGGGATCGGGTGGTTGTAGCCGGCCGCCAGTTCGACGGTGAAGGTGAAGGCTGGCGCATTCGAACCGGTTGCCCCAGAAGCAATCCCGCCGAAGGAAGACGTACCCATCCCAATCGTGACATAAGGGTCCGAAGTGGAAAGCGTGCCGGTGACGCCGGTCGCCGCCAGCCAGTCGTTATACAGGCTGACGTTCAGGGAAGCCGTTTCTCCCGGCGTGGGACGGCCTTGAGGGTCGCCATCGACTGCCGTGGATTGGAGGGAAAGAATTGGGTGAGGAGGCTGGGAGACAGCCGTGGCGGCGTTGATCCGCCCACTGCCGAGCTGCCCGGCATAGGCAGGGTTCAGGACGTCGATCGGGTCAGTGGTATGATCGATCTGCGCCTGCACGAGCGCCGCCGGCCAATCGCCGTGCTGGGAGCGGATCAGCCCCGCCAGGCCGGAAACGAAGGGAGCCGCGAAGGACGAGCCGTTGGCCGGACCCCAGTCGCCGCCCAGGAAGGTGGTGGTGATGTTCATCCCCGGAGCTGCCAGGTCGACCCAGGAACCGTAGTTGGAATATCCCGCTTTCAAATCGCTCTCGTCCGTCCCGGCGACCGCCAGCACCTCATCATAGGCGGCCGGGTAGAAGGGGGCGCTGACGTTATCGTTGCCTGCCCCGCCTACCACGATCGCGCCATAATCATTCACCGCCGTGCGGATGGCCGAGAGCAGGGCGGAGGAGTTGCCGTAGCCGCCCAGGGAGATGTTGATCACCTTCGCCCCTTTTTTAGCGGCGTACAGAACCCCATCGGCGACGTCCGAGTAGTTGGCCACCCCGCTGACCTGCATGACCTTGACCGGCATGATGCGGCAGTTCCAGCACATCCCGGCGATGCCGGCGCTGTTGTCGGCGGCCGCGGCGGCGATGCCGGCCACCTGGGTGCCGTGGCCGTTGTCATCGGCCGGGTTGTTGTCGTCGTTGACGAAATCCCACCCCTTGACGTCATCGACAAACCCGTTGTTGTCATCGTCCAGGCCGTTGCCGGCCACTTCGCCCGGGTTGGTCCACAACTGCCCGGCAAAGTCGACGTGGGCGAAGTCGACGCCGCTGTCCAGAATGGCGATGACGACCGTCTGCGTGCCGGTGACCACATCCCAGGCGTCCGGGGCGGAGACCTGGGTCAGGCCCCACTGCTGGGGGAACAGCGGGTCATCGGGCGTGGTGAACAGGGGCGCGGAGGCCGCCTCGGCCAGGTAATCCGGCTCGGCCCATTCGACGTTTGGATCGGCCTGCAAGGCTCGCACGGTCGCCAGGACGTCCGCTTTCTTCCCTAAACGCAGGAGATGGATATTAGCCAGTTCTGGCTGGCTGTCAGCTATCGATGGAAACAGCTTCTCGGCAGAAAGCACATGCTGCTGAGAGAGAACTCGATCCAGTCCGGGCTCGCCGGTTTGCAGTCCGTATCCAGCAGCCGCCTTGATTTGAACGGCGGTTCGGAATTTGACGAGAACATGATCCGGAGCGAAAGCAGGTGTATCCGGTGAGGTAAAGGCTGGCTCCAGTTTCAAACCGGATGGGGAAACGAGCAAACCCTCAGGCTCGGCAGCCGCGTGGGCGCGGGCGCTATTCTGCAGGAAAGCAAACCCCAGGGCGAGACAAAGCCCGGCCAGGAAAATGGGGAGCAATAAACGGATGGGATGGAGGCGAGATGAGGGCATTTTACGCTCCTGCGATTCAATTTTCTGTTTGGGGTAGACGCACTTCAGGATAACCCCCTTAAGGGTTGAACCGTTTCTCGATAGTAAGACCTTGTATAGAATGGATGGTTGAGCCACATGGCTGCGAATTAACTGCTGCTTTATGGTACTGAATAACAGACAAGTTATCAAGTGACAAACGTCATCCCAAACAAAACTGTATGTTCGCCGTGAAAACGGGTACCGAGGGGGGAAGCAAACCAAGGTCTGTTTGTCCACAGCCCGCAATTTGCAATTCGAGCAATGGCCACCTTTGCCGGGCTAGAGGCAAGAGGATCACCAAAGGTTCTAAGGGACGATTGCGGTTAGCCTGGGCCAATCCAAGCCAGTGTAAACTGTGACGGATACAGTCGCTCTGGCGCGCCGGTTGGATGAGGTAGCGCTGGTGTTCAAACCGAACCATACCCACCTGACTGCGGATCGCCCGGCATACAATAGCTGCGGGTGCTAATAAAAAACCTCTCGCAGTACTTGCTCCTGCGAGAGGCTAAACCTGCGCTCTATCCAGGCTTGTGAATACGCTTAACCGCCTAGACCCCATCCGGCTGCAAGGCGTCTGGTTCACTTTCAGCCAGTTTCACTTCGCCGCGCTTCCCAAATTCCGCCAGCAGCAACTCGAGCAATGGGATGAAATTGTTGATCCTGCGAGCCCGGATGACCCAATCCCAGACGGGCTCGAACTTTTTCCAGCCGGCCGTATAACCGAAATGGCGCGCCCGCTCGAACCAGGTGGGTTTCGTGGCGCAGCTCTTAAGGATCGAGCCCCAGCGGTAAAAATCGTGATAGGCCCGCCAGTACCCTTCTTCTAAATTCCTGGCGCTCATTTTCGCAGGCCGGAACACGACGTGGCGGGTGTCGTACAGATCCCAGTTGGCGTGGACGATGCGATTTTGAGACGCCATCCGGCGGTGTAATTCCGTGCCCGGATAGGGAGTCAAGATATGAAACGTGGCCGTTTCAATGCCCTGCTCGAGGGCCCAGTTGACCGTGCGCTCGAACACGCTTTCGTCGTCGTCGTCCATGCCGAACACGAAGCTGGCGTTTACCATAACGCCCAGGTCATGCAGCCGTTGAATAGCGGCTCGGTAGTCGCGGTTCAAGTTTTGGACCTTATGTTGAGCGCGCAAGTTGTCCGCGCTGAGGGTCTCAAAACCGACGAACAGGCTGCGCAGGCCGCTCTCCACCGCTTTCTCTAGAAGCTTGGGTTTTAAAACCGACTGTACGGTCGCAGCCGCCTGCCATAAGCGGCCCATCCCCAGCATCCCCTCGAAAAGTGCGGTTGCGAAGCGGGCCTGCCCGAACAAATGGTCGTCCAGGAAATAGAGGTGCCTGCCAGGCAAGGCATTGATCTCGGCCAAAGCAGCTTCGACGGTCTGGGTATAGAATGACTTCCCGCCGGTGAAAAATGCCTCTTTATAACAAAAATCACAGGCATGCGGGCAGCCGCGTGAAACCACGATGGAGTTCGGAACCAGGTAGTAATGACGCTTGATCAGGTCCCGGCGCACCCGGGGCAGCCCATCCAACGTGCGCACAGTCGATTGGTAGCGTTTCAAGGGATGGCCGAGGCGATAATCCGACAAAAATGCCGGCCACGTATCTTCGCCCGGCCCCAGGAATATTGTATCGGCATGTTGGGCGGCTTCCTCAGGTAAAGAAGTGACGTGCAGGCCCCCTAAACACACATAGGCGCCTTTTCTGCGGTAATTTTCGGCAATCTGGTAAGCCCGGTAGGCGCAGGTGATGTATACCTGGATGACGACCAAATCAGGTTCATCCTCCAGGTCCAGTTTTTCAACATGTTCATCCTGGATCACAACTTCATCTTCTTCACCCAGGTAACCGGCCAGGGTGGCCAGCCCAAGCGGCGGAAAAAGCGAATACTTGATCGGCCGCCAATAAGGGCTTGTGGCTTCCGTCAATGCTGGTAAGATCATCTTGACTTTCATGTCAATGGCCTCCGCCAAACAGCTCGTCATCCTTGAACGGCCAGGGTCGTGACTTTCAACCTGCTAACCTGCAATTTTCCGAACCGATAACGGGATTATAGAAAAACGCCCCAGTTTATGCAACCGCTTAAAGCCCCTAGGATTTCACACCTGAGTGCTTGACAACCTGGTTGGTGTGGTTGATGATAGCATGACCGGCCGCGAATCCTATCCAATTGCCAACATGTGGAAATACATTACCCCGGACACCTGGCTAGAGAACCCTTAAAATAGGCTATTGCTGATGTCGCCAAAATTTCTATTGCCTCAGGTATGTTATGCTAAATCTCCTCATTGTTGAAGATAACCATAAGCTCCGCCAGGCGCTGAAAACAGGCCTGGAAGCAACCGGATCTGTGAAAGTGATCTTTAACAGCGCCAACGGCGAAGCTGCTTTGACTTTCTGCCTGGATAATGCCCCCGAGCCAACGAATACCGTCATTCTCATGGACGTTCAACTGGCTGGCGAAGTGAACGGTATCCAGGCTGCGGTCGCGATCCGGCGCGAATTCCCGCGCATGCCCGTTGTTTTCTATTCGATCCAGGATGACGACGATTACTATCGCGACTTCCGCCGCTCAGGAATCCTGAGCCATTATGCTTATGTGCGCAAATCCAATTACCTGTTACCGCAAATGATTCTGCCATTGTTGAAAGATGCCATCTCCGGGCGCAGTTTTATCGATCCGGAGATCGAATCGCGCGTCCAGGAGGTGCGCCATAAAGATGAACAATCACCGCTGGCCTTGCTCGAGCCTAACGAGCAGGTCGTAGCAAAAATGCTGGCCCAGGGCTTGACGAACGAGCAAATTGCCGCACGGCTGGGTTTTCGCGACAAGCGCACAATCAGCCGCACGAATGGCCAGATTTATACCTGTTGGGGATTGGCGCAGTCGACGACGGACGAAAAAGTTGCCCGCACTCGGGCCGCAATTATTCTGCTTGCGGGGCGCTTGATCGATTGGGATGAAAATGGCGCCGCTCATGTACTGAACGAGCGCGGTGAATGGGTGTTATGGGCATGGGACTGAGCGGAATTCTCTGGTTGGATTGGGCCATCCTGGCCATATCCCTGTTTAATACGTTCACGCTCTTCTGGCTGGGTTTGACTGTGCTGCTAAACAGCGAAAATCGCACCTGGGGCATCTGGCTGGCCGGCGGCGGTTTGTTCCTGGCGGGCGCGTTCTTTCTCTGCCATACCGCCTTGATCGGGCAGGGGTTGAACTTTTTCACCTCCAGCGCCAATTTCTGGTGGCGGGCGGGGTGGATCCCGATCACGGTCTCACCGCTGTGCTGGTATATCGCCATGCTCTGGTATGCCGGTTCCTGGGAAACCCCCAAACCTCAAATTTACCGGCGGCATTTCCCCTGGCTCATTCTGGTTCTTTTTTTGGGTGCAGGGGTTGTCGGATTGATCGTGTTTGCCAATCCACTGCCATCCTTTTCGCAAGTGGCGTCGTTGGAGTTGACGGAAACCCCGAAGATCGCAGGCGTCCCAATTCTGATCCTGGCTTTCCCGCTCTACCTGGTCGTTTGTATCGGGCTTTCGATTGACGCCTTGCTCCGGCCTGGACCCGCCAGCCGCGCCATGGGCTCTTTGGCGCGCCGGCGCGCCCGCCCGTGGTTCCTGACAGCCTCTATTGACCTGTTAATCGTCAGTCTGCTGGTGGGCGCGCTGATGATCTGGATCAATTCGAATGCCTCCTTGCACACATTCGACCATTCCATTGCCTTGAGCATTGCCTGGTTTGATCTCACGATTTCCGCTCTCATCGGTATCGCTATTGTTATGATCGGGCAAGCCGTAGTCTCTTACGAGATCTTTACCGGTAAAGTGCTGCCCCGGCGCGGCTTGCTGCGTTACTGGCACAGGGCGCTGGTCCTGGTTGGCGGATACAGTGTGCTGGTCAGTTTAAGCTTGAGTCTGTCCTTCCACCCGGTTTACACCGTGTTCCTCAGTACGTTGATCATCGTATCCTTTTACGCGCTGCTCAACTGGCGCAACTATGCTGAACGAGAACGGCTGATCTCCCAACTGCGGCCTTTCGTCGCCAGCCAGCAGCTATATACCCAGCTTCTCAATCCCGAACAAAACGAAAACCTGGACATCCAGACCCCTTTCCAGGCGCTGTGTGAAGATATCCTGGAAACTGAGGCGGCTTATTTGATCCCACAAGGGCCATTAGCGCCCTTATTCGGTCCGGCGCGTACCTACCCAAATGGAAACTCGCCGCCCATCCTATCTTTCACTGAAATTGCGTCCCGGTTTACCTCACCGCTAACGCTGTGCCAGCCCTTAGAAGGAACCCAGTATGGATTGGCGAGCTGGGCAGTGCCGCTTTGGAATGAGAAGGGACTGATCGGTCTCCTGCTGCTGGGGGTGAAGCGCGATGGGGGTTTCTACACGCAAGAAGAAATCGAGATTGCGCGTGCTACCGGCGAAAGATTGATGGATATCCAGGCGAGCGCTGAGATCGCCCGCCGGCTGATGGCTTTACAACGCCAACGCCTGGCGGAAAGCCAGGTCATCGACCAAAGGGCCCGCCGTGCTTTACATGACGAAGTGCTGCCGCTGCTTCACGCCAGCATGCTCGCCCTCAGCAGCGAGCAGTTGGCTGTACCGGAAGATACTATTCAATCCCTGGCGGAGGTTCACCGCCAGCTCTCGAATCTGTTGCACCATATGCCCAAAGCGACTGCGCCAGAGGTGGGATATCTCGGCCTGTTTGGCGCACTGGCGCAGGTGCTCGATGGCGAGATGAAAAACGCCTTCGACCAGGTAAGTTGGGAAGTGCCTCCCGATGTCGAGCAAGCAGCCCGCTCCCTGCCTGCTTTGAGCGCCGAAGTGCTTTTTTACGCTGCAAGAGAGGTCATCCGGAACGCCGCCTTACATGCCCGCGGGCCGCAAACGGATCTGCTCTTATGCCTGCACCTGCAGGCTCGCTGGGAGCGCCAGTTAGAAATCTGCATCCAGGATAACGGGGTAGGGTTACAGAATTCCCAGGAAATTAACCCGGGCAGCCGCCAGGGGTTAGCGCTGCACAGCACCATGATGGCTGTGATTGGCGGGTCGCTGGCTATCGAGAGCGAGCCCGGCGAATATACTCGCGTTATTCTGGCTTTGCCGCAATCGAGGCCGGATGGCGCGGGTAGAATCGAGCGAAATTAAGGGCCCGAACGAAAGCGCTTACCATCATCTCAAGATTGATCTCTTCACTCACAATCCGGAAAGATTCATCCCCCATGCGCCTTAAGCGCCTCGGATCCGACAGCGCTTCTAGCAGCGCAGCGCTCAAAGATTGCAGGTCATCCGGCGTGACCTGCCAGCCGTTCTCTCGGCGGACAAGATCATCCTGGGTGCCATCTCCCCGGGCGACGAGCACCGGCAAGGCATGCGCCATGGCTTCCTGAACCGCCAGACCCCCGGTGCCTGGCAGGACGAACAGATCGGCCGAATCCCAATAAGCATCCAGCTCGACCCCGTGTAAAGCGCCAAGGAATTGGGCGCGCGGGTATATTTCTCCAGCCAGGGTTTGAAACCCCTGGCGTTCCGGGCCGTCCCCCACGATCCACAGGCGCGGCTGCAAGTCAGGCGGCAGCCCGGCGCAGGCGCGCAGCAAGTTATCCACCCGTTTGCGCCTTTGCAGCCGCCCGACGAAAAGCACCGTCGGCCTGTCTTGAAAGGCGGGTTGGCGGTCCGGCCGCGGCCGGGCCGGTCGTGGGGCGACCGAATTGGGCGCCACGAAGATCCGCTCAGCCGGGAAGCCCAACTGGCGATATTCCTGTGCGCCGCGCCGGCTGTAGGCAACCATTACGTCCAAAGCATGAATGAGCCTTCGGCGCCGGCGAGACCGCCATAACGCCAGCACGCCAGCAAGAGAGAAACCAGCTTCGAGCCGGCTCGCACCCAACCCCCAACCGATCACGGGCCGGCCTCGGGCGTGCATCCAGGCCAACGCCTGGCAGTTGCTTGGGTAACGCGGGTTGGCCTCCACAATCAGTGCATCCGGCTGCCAACCTTCTAACCAATCCAGGATCCCCGGCTGCCAGCACTGGTAGAATGGAGAATTGGTTCGCCCAAAATGGCGGTTATGCGCCGGAGCGTACTGCGCCCGAGCCAATCCTTCCGCCGGGACAATATTCTCATCCGGCAGCGGCTTTCCGGCAAAAACACTCAACCCGCCCTGGCAAGAGCCTGCCAGGGCATCAAAGAAAGGCGCCCGGTAAGCCGGCAGCACCCGCTGCTGCAGCCCGACACGCCCTGCAAACCCGGCATTAAGATCTTCCATCTCAAGCTCGACCCATCCAGTTTCAAGCTACCGGCAAAGCGACCAGGTAAGCCTTCCAATCCAACAAATCGACGGAGGCGACTCCAGGCAGCCCAGGCGCCATTCGGCAAACCTGGTAGCCGGCTCCCAGCAGAGCTGACCATACGGCTTCTGCAGCCTCTGGGCCATGCAGCTCTAATAAGAGGATGGGGCGCACCTCCTTGAGCAGACGCGCCATTCCCTTCACGGCCAACACTTCTCCGCCCTCGATATCCATTTTGATCAGGTCAGGGGCAGGGTTACCGCCTTCGAATACAAATTCGTCTAAAGAGATCCCCTCCACCAGGATGGAATCCGGGTAAGAAACCCCCTGGCGGCCTGCGGCTCCCTCGACTTTGCCCATCCCGCCGGAAGGGCCGATCAAAAACCGGACCGGTTCTGATCTTCCCACAACTGCACCGGCCACGATCGTGACCTGGGTTGTCATTTCGTTGAGCGCCAGGTTCGTGCGCATTCTTTCCAGGTTCTCCGGTAAGGCCTCAAAAGCGTACACCCGTCCGCTCCCATCGAGCTGGCGCGCCAGGAGCAAGCTGACGTAGCCGATGTTTGCCCCGACATCGTACACCACCATCCCCGGTCGCACGAGGTCCAATATTGCGGCCTGCAGCTCGGGTTCATAGGTGCCCAGCCAGTAGTCTTTTTCCGTTTGTAGATCCAACAGGAGCTTCATGCCAGCCAGTTTCCCTGCGGCGACCGGGATGGTCGTCAGCCCTTGTGGGGCGGCGCGGTTGAGCCCGCCGCGGATCCAACCCGCAACAGGCCCGAGGCGATAAAGGGACTGGCGGAATGAATCGGGCATGATACGGGCAATGATCGAGGTGAACTTCAAGATTGGGCTCGTCACCAGGCGCCTCTCACATCATTTCCAGGTACCCGCTGACCATCTGGTCCAGGCCGAACGAACGAGTTGCGCGGGCCCTGGCAGCTTCACGGAATACCGGTTGGTTATGCAGGATCTCGGCAGCGGCCTGCACCAGACCAGGGATTTCTGGCGCCTCCAATAGCCAGGGGTCGCCGCCGTAAGGGGCAATTCGTCCGGAGTCGCCAACCACCAGTTCTGGCAATGAGCCAGTATCAAAGGAGACTACAGGCAAGCCGCACGCAAGCGCCTCGATCACGGAATTTGGACAGGCTGCATTAATATCGGCAGAGTAGAGCAGGTGGGCCGAGCGGTCGAGCATGGGAATTTTCTCGCCCGCCAGCAGACCAGCCCAATTCAAAGTCACCTGCCCGGCCTCGTCCAACGCTTGCAACTGCTGGTCCCAATGCCGCTGCAGTTCAGGCTGAACCCGGCCAGCGACCATCAGCTCTAAAGGTTTTTTTAAGCCAATCAAAGGCAGTCGTTTTTCAAGATTTACAACAAGCCGGATGGCGGCCTCCAGGCCAGCTTCGTAGCCGCCCAACAGACTGCCCTCCACCATAAGGATGCGAAAAAAATCCTCAGGCCGCTGGGTAGGACCATCTGGCGTGTAAACTTCAAGGTCTACCCCATTGTATACCACCTTATTTGGCGCGGGCGTCGGGCCATAGACCCGCTCCCACCAGCGCTGCGAGAATTCACTCTGGTAGATGATGCGCTGCGCCAACCGGGAACGGATGCTCGCCAGGATCAGGTTGCCATATTCCGCCCGGAGATAGTGCTTCAAGCCAGTTCGCAGCGATTTGTTCTTCGCCCGCACCCGGTGCAGCCAGTTCATGCCGTCCAGGCGCTGGACGATTGGAATACCTCGCCGGCGAGCTCGCCACAACCCTGCAAGCTGGCGCGTGCCTCCCACGACCAAGACAGCATCATAAGGCCGGTCCGCCAGGCTGTAACATACTCGTATGCCACGCGCAGCCAGGCCGGCTGCCATCTTTTGTTGAAACGAGACCATCCCACCCACGCCAGAGAGATGGGGCAGCATACAGATCCGCTCAGGGTGTGAGATACTCATGAGTCCGCAAGGTTTACCGGGTACATTTCCTCACGCCGGCCCACACAGCGCGCCGGTATGCCAGCCCAGATCTCCGCTTCTCCGGTGGACTGCAAAAGAACAGCATTCGCCCCAATCACGCTGCCGCGCCGGACGCGTAATACACCCTGCTTTCCAAGGATTTTCGCTCCAGAAGCCAGGATTACGTCGTCTTCAATGAGAACGCCTTGGAATTGTGATTGCTCCATCGGGCGATGGATATCGGCCCTTCCGACCGTCACGCCCGGGTAAATCTTTACCCGGCTGCCAATGACCGTACGGGGGTGAATCACGACCCCAAATCCCCCATGTTCCAACAGCACGTGCTCGCCTATTTGAACCGAAATGGGGATTTCTACGCCTAAAAATTTCAGAATAAAATAAGCAGGCCGGCCGATCACCGGTCGCCGGCGGGCATACATTAAGGACGTGTACAAATCCATGGGATTTTTCGGAAACTATCGGGAAGGCGCTCCAACAGGTACGTCCGAACGCTGCAGGATCGCCTGGACGATGCGCGGCGCCGCATGCCCGTCTCCATAAGGGTTAACCGCATGCGCCATGGCTGCATGGGCCTGGGGGTCATCTAACAATCGCCGGGCTTCGGCGACGACCCGTCCGGTATCCGTTCCTACCAGACGGACGGTCCCTGCCTGGACGCCCTCCGGCCTTTCGGTGACCTGGCGCAGCACCAGGACTGGCACTCCCAGCCCGGGAGCTTCCTCCTGCAGACCGCCCGAATCCGTCAGTAGCAGCGTGGCCTTTTTCATTAATTGGACCAGGGGCAGATAATCCAATGGGGGCAGCAGGGTGATGTTCGCGATATCTCCAAGCAGGCGGTAAACTGGCTCCTGCACGTTTGGATTTAAATGAACGGGGTAAACCAGGCGAATGCCCTCGCCATAAATCTCTGCCAGCTCGCGAAATGCCTGGCACAGGTTTTCCAGGGGCGCGCCGAAGTTCTCTCGCCGGTGAGCGGTGATTATTACCAATCGCGGCGTTGGGGTTGGGGCTTCCGGCCCCATACCCAACCGGCACAATAGCTCCTGTACTTCCTGGCTTGGCGGAAGCGCAGCGACCGATTGGAGGGCGTCGATCACCGGGTTGCCGGTGACCACGACCTGCTCTGGCGGCACCCCCTCGCCCAGCAGGTTCTGGCGCGCCCACTCCGTGGGGGCGAAATGCAGATCGGACACCACGCCCGCCACCCGGCGATTAATCTCCTCCGGAAACGGCTGCCACTTATCCCCGGTGCGCAAGCCAGCTTCCACGTGACCGACAGCGATATCGGTGGTAATAAGCCAGCAAGGCCGAGGCCATGACTGTGGTCGTATCGCCTTGCACCAGGATCCAATCCGGGCGCAGGCGATCGAGCACCGGGTCCAGGTGGGTAAAAACTGCTGCGGTCAATTCGGATAACGACTGGTTTGGACGCATCAAATCCAGGTCGATGTCGGGGTGAATATTGAACAGCTCAAGCACCTGATCCAGCATCTGGCGATGCTGCGCCGTCACACAGACATGCGACTCGATCCCAGGGGTTTTAGCCAGTTCATGGATCACCGGGGCCATTTTGACAGCCTCGGGCCGGGTGCCAAATATAGATAGTACGCGCAAATTCTTCAAGGGGGTCCCTACTTTGTAGGCTTTTCGTTTGGGTGATTGGTTACCGGGACTTAACCCCGGATACGGTCCTTACACCTGGCATCGCGCCGACGCCAAGGCGGTAAAACCGGAATCCAGCATGCTTCCCAGGATTTTGGCTGCCAGCCGTTTACCGTATCGACGACCAGGCGGGCCGGGCTCAGATTTGCAATTTCACGGGGCGTCAACTTCAACAAAGGTGAATGCGGCACCATCAGGGCGATTAAGTCCGCATCTCGAACCGTTTCTGCAAGAGTCGCCATAACCTCCAGCCCGGGCACCTGAGCGTCAGGTTTAAAGGGTTCAAACGCACGAACTGTCGCCCCGGCTTTATTCAACAGGCAAGCCACATGGATCGCCGGACTCTCGCGCAGATCGTCAACATCTGGCTTATAGGCCAACCCAAGGACAGCCACGCGCCTGCCAGCCAGTTCACCCAGGGCGTTTTGAATCAGGTCAACCACGAAAGCCGGTTGGGCATCGTTGACCTGGCGGGCCGCATGGATGAGAGCGGTCAGGTCTGGGGCGGCCTCCACCAGGAACCAGGGATCAACGCTGATACAATGCCCGCCAACGCCGGGTCCCGGGCGGAGAATGTTGACCCGCGGGTGCCGGTTTGCAACCTCAATCGCTTCCCAAACATCGATACCGAATCGCGCTGACAGGCGGGAGAATTCATTCGCAATCGCGATATTCACATCCCGGTAGGTGTTTTCCATCAATTTAACCATCTCTGCAGTGGTCGAGTCTGTCAGGATGATCTCTCCCCGGGCGAAGATGGCGTACAGATCCCTGCCCGCTTGCGCCGATAGAGAATCCACTCCGCCGATCACGCGCGCATTTTCGATTAATTCACGCAAGATCTGTCCTGGAAGGACCCGTTCGGGCGAATAAGCCAGGTAAAAAACGTTACCGCCTGGATCTCCCCCCGCCTTCAAACCCGAGCGTTCCAGGATTGGGGCGACCAAGTTCAGGGTCGTGCGCGGCGGTGAGGTCAACTCGAGCACAACCAGGTTGCCCGGGCGCAAGTGTGGCAAGATGGACTCCGCTGCCGAAACCACGCTGCTGAGGTCGGCCCTTTTATCCTCAAAGAAAGGGGTCGGCACCGCGATAATGAAATGCATCCGCCGGCTCTGGCTGTTCGCTGATAACGAGGTTCCCGGATCCGAGGGCGGCCTGCACGAGGGTCCGCAGCCCAGGCTCGTGTATGTGCAGCCCGCCATTACGAAGCGTGTCCACCACGCGCCTGTTGACATCGGCACCAACTACCTGCAAGCCGTGCGTGGCGAACGTTGAGGCGGTCGGCAGACCAATATACCCCAATCCCATCACGCATATTTTTTGGAATTCCAAATCGTTCTCCTTCGGAAGAAATTGTGACGATTCACCAGGCTCTTTTTTGCCACAGGACATTTTACTATAGAAGGTTTCAATTCCATTAACAAATCCCCAATCCGCGAAAAAACCTTGACACAGAACGCTTGTTCTGATATATTATTAGCACAAATGGCCGAATAATTCGGTCGGCCTGGGAGAGGTGACTATGATGGCGAGACGTCGGAAAAAAGGATTGAGCGAGCGACAGAAAAAGATCCTGGAAGTCCTAGAGAGCTTTCAGGTGAACACCGGTTACCCACCCTCGATTCGCGAGATTTGCGATCAGGCGAGTATCTCGTCCACGTCTGTCGTTAACTATTACCTGGATCAATTACAAGAGATGGGGTATATCGAGAGGGACAACCGCGTCTCGCGTGGTATCCGCCTGCTCAAGCCGCTCTCCGAAGTAAACGGTGCAATCGCAGCGCCTGCCGCCGGTGTGAAAAATGCAGTCGGCTCTCTCAAGCAAAGCGCTCAGAGCCTGCGCCAATCCGTAGAGGAGCTGATGCACATCCCACTGCTTGGGCGCATCGTTGCCGGCCTGCCGGTTCCCGTACCTCCTTCTGATTTTTCCTATTTCGACGCGGATAGTATGGTGGACGTAGCCAGCAGCTTGTTACCCGGCCGCGACAAAGGCAGCGACGATCTTTTCGCTCTGGAAGTGAAAGGGGATTCGATGATCGACGCCATGGTCAACGATGGCGATATCGTCATTATGAAGCCCACACAAGAGGCGCGCAATGGTGAAATGGTCGCCATTTGGCTCAACGATCGTGATGAGACCACACTCAAGTACTTTTACCTTGAGAATGGGCGTGTGCGTCTCCAGCCGGCAAATCCGACCATGAAGCCGATTTACATTGACGATCCCTCCATTGTGAAAATCCAGGGAAAAGTTGTTATGGTCATTCGCCAGGTAGCTGGGCTGGTCTCTTAAAATAGTCGACCGATTACAGTAAAACCCGGTTTCTCCAGAGCCGGGTTTTTTTATCCTCAAATTAACTCTCCGCTATTACACTGGATTGGGTCACCAGGGAGAACCGGTCCTCAAAAGAAAGATTGCACCCGGAGGCAATAGAATTTGCCTCAGGTTTTCTGGGGAAGTAATTCCGGCGATTAAAAACGACAATTAAGGTCATTAAACGCCTTATCAATCCGTTCCTTGCAAATTCGTTTGCAAACCGGCGCCTTGCGAAAGCGTTTGGAGGGTTCGGATAAATCTGTTGGATAATTGGGCTGACGCTTGAGCGAGTGTCACAAAAAGGGCAAGCCCGCCAGCTTGCCCTTTTTGGATGTTCATTTCAGGTGAATTCTAAATCAAGGGGGAGTCAGGTCAACTTCTCCAGGTCCAGGAGTAGGCTGGTCATACCAATCGCCGGCAGTGTCGCTGTCTTGATCAGCCGGTCTGCGCTCGAGCGAATGCCCGCGAGCCACAAGCGGCGCGGCTGGGTCGAATGCCCAGGTCGAACCACCCCACGAAAGCGCATCGACCAATTCATCTGCGTCATTCAGAAGAAGCACCTCGTCAGCCTGGACGAAAAGGTTCAAAACCCCCGTTGCCCAACTCGGATAATCTCTCATGTCCGGAACTGATGCAGTTGTACTCACCATTTCAAAATCTGGCAGTACACCATAAGTTGATAAAAACACATCGGCCTGGTGAGCGACAACAATCACTTGACCGGCAGCGATCGACGCACCTGCGGGGAATTGCAACATACCTTCAATATAGCCTTGGGTCTCCTCGTCTCCAATCTTATACTCGCTCAAATCCACATCGGCGTCTCCTGCATTGTAGACCTCGATCCACTCTCCTTCAGTCAAGTTGGATTCTGGGTAATATAAAACTTCGCTGATCAGTAATCTCCCTACCGGAATTGGAGACTGCGTGGGGGTCTGTGTGCAGGTCCCGGTTTGGGTTGGCGTGCTTGTTTCCATGGGCGTTGGTGTGAAAGTCGGGGTGCTCGTTGGCGTAGGAGTACCTGTCATTGTTGGCGTGCTGGTCATGGTAGGTGTGGAAGTCGCAGGTGGGATGCGAACACTCCCAGGCGCCGGGCTTGACTGGTCCACCCAATCCGTAGACCCATCCGTATCCCGGTAAGCAGGGTAGCGTTCGATCGAATGTCCTTCCCCAACCAGTGGAACTGGCGGCGAAAACGCCCAGGCGCTATCCCCCCAAGATACTGCGTCCACAGGCAAGTCAGCACCGTCCAAGAGCAAAACTTCATCTCCCGTGTTGCTCAGGTTGACACTTCCGCCAGCCCAATCCCGGTAGGCTAACATATCCGCGACCCCCGTGTCGGTAGCGCTGTATTCATAATCCGGATTCACCCCAAAAACGGCATGGAACGCATTGGCCGAGTTCGCTACCACCACCGTCTGGCCTGCTGCAATTGTCGCCCCTGGTGGAAATGCAGCCATCCCCTCGCCTCCACCCTGTGTCTCCTCATCACCAAGCTTGTATACCGCCAGCGATACAGCTTGCTCGCCGGCATTATAGATCTCGATCCACTCCGCCGCCGGGTCTACTCCTGGAGGGTCATATCCGACTTCGCTGATCAACAACCGCGCCACAACTGTCGGTGTGGGTGTCAGCGTAATGGTCGGCGTGTGGGTTTGAGTGCCAGTTGATGTGGCTGTTAGGCTGGGGGTCGAGGTCGTTGTTGGAGACGGTGTGTTTGTGCGAGTTGGCGTCGCGGTTTTTGTCGAGGTAGGAGTAGAGGTGCCAGTTGAGGTAGGAGTCCCGGTCCCTGTAGGTGTGTTCGGCATCGTGGGCGTAGAAGTTGCTGGTGGGGTGCGCACACTTCCTGGAGCGGGGATCGCCTGATCGACCCAATCCAAAGCGCTGTCCGTATCCCGGTATGCAGGGTAACGTTCGATCGAATGCCCTTCCCCGGCTCCAGCCACTGGCGGAGAAAACGCCCAGGAACTGTTCCCCCATGAAACAGCATCGATCAGCGCGTCGTCGCTATCCAACAGGAGCACCTCGTCGCCGCTGTTTCCCAGGTTCACGCTGCCCCCACCCCAAACGTGGTACGGGAGCATATCCGGCACAGCAGGCTCTGAGGCGCTGAACTCGTAATCCGGGTACACCCCGAATGTCGCAAAATAAGCGCCGGCCGAATTTGCGACGACAATTATCTGGCCGGCGGCAATCGTCGCGCCGGCTGGGAATAAAGCCATCCCCTCGCCACCCCCAAAAGTCTCCTCATCCCCAAGCTTACACGATTCCAAAGAAAGCCCCTGCATGCCAGTATTATAGATCTCTACCCATTCTCCGCCAGGATCGACGCCAGGTGGATCGTACCCAACCTCGCTGATCAACAGCAGCATGGGTTGTTTAGGTGTCGGGGAAAAGAACGCTGTCTCGGTCGGTGTTGGTGTTACTGTGGGCGCGGGAGTGGGAGTGCCAGTCTGCGTCGCCGTCGGGCTGGGAGTAAAAGTAGCCGTCGGTGTTCTGGTGGAGGTTGGCGTCGGCGTGCTCGTCTGGGTGGGCGTAGGTGTAGGTGTGCTGATATCGACGATCCATGGTTTTGGATCTGGCTGCTCAATCCAATCCGCTGCGCTGTCGGTATCGATATAGGCGAACCGGCGTTCGAGTGAATGGCCGGCTTCGACTTTGTTTGCAGAAGGATCAAAGGCATAAGTGGAGCTGCCCCAGGATAATACATCCAGGATCTCATCTGTAGATCCAAGCAGCAGGACCTCGTCGCCTGAATTGTCGAATTCCACAGATCCTCTTCCCCAATTCGCATATTTCGACAACGTATACACTGAGGGATCCGTTTCGCGCATTTCGTAGTCCGGATTTTGACCGTAAAGCTGGAAAAATACCATCGCCTTAGATGCGATCACGATCGCCTGTCCGGATGCCAGGGATGCGCCTTTGGGGAATTGCAGCATGCCTTCACCAGCCCCGGGGGTTTCCTCGTCACCGAGTTTCACACCGGAAAGATCGTAAGCCCCACTGCCTGGGTTATAAAGCTCCACCCATTCTGCGTCGGGCTCCAATCCTGCCGGGCGGTAGAGCACCTCACTGATTAAAATCTTTGGAGGCAAAGGAGTTGCGGTTGGGGTTGCCGAAGCTGTTGGAGTTGCCGTGGAGGCCGGCCCTCCTCGGACGATATAGGGGAGAAAATTTTTTTCAAAGAGCAGACCGGATCCAAGTGCCACTGAGAAGGTAGCCATGACAGAAGCCAAAAGGATCCCGCAGAATGCAAGGGAAACCGTACCGAGCCATTTTCTTGTCGCAGACGATGTGGGCATCTGGCTCCTCAAATCACAACTTCAATGAAGTAATTTCACCGCAATCCCTTACAGGCCGCGACCAGATCATTGGCGATCATTAAGCTGGCCAGGCTCATGGGAAATCCACCAATGGTAGAAATAACCTGTGATCGAGGTAATTCAATAGAACTGTCACCGGATCGTGGTCGGAACTACGGATGGGCAAATCCGCCTGAATTAAATAATTCGGCGGGTAATCGCTGTTGTAATGGAAAATCTGGATCGCCGCAGGGGATAATGGAGATTTCAGGTTCACGAGGATATGGTCCAAGACTTGCGAAACTCCTTGATAGACATAAGTATACTGCTTTGGTTTCGGAACCCAACTTAACAGATCTATTAAGCCAGCCTGGGAAACGATCTGCAGCGGAATTGAGGACGAATAATCGTTCATGTCTCCCAAGAGGATCAGGTTTGCCTCGGGATAACGAGCCTGCAGATCTTGTGTTAATTGCGCCAGGAATTTTGCCTGTTCAATACGGCGCGGAAGCGTGAATTGAACGGTTGAGTTATCTTCAGACTTGGACTTTAGATGAACAACAATCAGTAAGATCTCGGCCATATCCTGCACTGATTTGATGCCAGTTGCACAACCTGTAACACATGCACAGAAATGGGCGACAAGCGGCGGGCGTGAGAAGAGGCGATTGCCATCCGGGATCCCATCTCCATTACGATCGCATGTAATGACATTTTGCGGTGAATAGAGATCGTGGTTTCCATCCGGTCCCAGACCATCTACCAAATCTGTGCAGCCCTGGCGTACCTGGTGATCTAGAAGGGTCATACGATCCGGACGGTAAATGAAGGCGGTATCCAACCCGCGCTTATCTGGCCCTTCTTCCAAAACGGCGAAATAATCTGTCTGAATCTCAGATCGATCCACCAAAGCCTGTAAGACGGCGATATTTTCAACTTCTTGAAGAACCAATATGTCCGGCTCACCCATAACTTCGCGTATTAAAATTGCGCGTTTTCGCAACCGGCGTTGGTATTCTGTTGGAGATAAAATCGAGTCATCCGTCAGCGGGTCATCCTCTGTGTCGAACAAATTCGCCAGATTAAAACTCCCGATTACAATCCCCTGACCTTTGATAGAAAGGTCTCCATTTTCTGCTCCAGAAATCACTGCAGGCGCTTCGACCAGTTGAAGACAATAAATTCCAAAAGAGTAGTCAAGCGCGCCACGCAGGTTTGAGATGCGATCCCCTACCTTGACTTTCGGGGTGATTTCAGCCAGCCCACCATCATCAACACACACGATCTCACCAGTACCTGATGGGTCATCCTGGAACACCCGCGAGATACCCATGTTCACATTGATTACCCAGCTCCGGTCGTCAGCATCCGTTGGACCCACCGTAATGGCATTATCCATACGAACATACATCCCCTCAATACTTTCGAAATAATTCCGGGATTCAGATGGATCGAACGGCGGTGTTAAATCAACCGGTGTGGGAAGAAGATTGCCAGATGAGATCAGCCTGACATCGCCGGGGGACGAATTTATTTCGGTAAGTCCATAATACTCTTGAACAACCCCCAATACTTCGACCAGATCCCCTGGTGAGACCACATCCTTTCGTTCATTCAGATAGACAAAGATGCCATCCGATGTGGTTGGATCGCCATCACAGAGATCGGCTTGCATGAAAAAACCGCGATTTGCTGTGTCATCCAAATCTGCAAAAACAACGCCACGCGCATAGACGGTTTCACCCAAATGAGGCGAGCTAAGGTCATTCCCCTGGATGTTACAAATCGGGATAAAGGAAGTTAATCCTTGAGAACCGCGACTCGACGCGCTTCCAAAGGAACTAAACAGAAAAGCCAACAGCGCCAAGAAGTGAGATAAATTCACTTCAACTTTGCTAAAGACCACAATTGGTCCTCCAATGAGTATTCAATTTACATGGCAACCATTTTCTGATTACATTCTACAGAGATTCATTGCTGAGGTCAAGCAGAAGTTTCACGAAACTCAACTTGCCAAATTTTTCTAACGAACTCTTCATCCGAACAGGCTTACCTTTCTTTGACATTTCCCAACCCGCAAGGTATAATCCACTTTCGCGAGAATTCTTTTCTTGCCCTAATTGCTATTCATTCGCCCATTATGGCGTATTGGAAATCCTACATTGGAGAGAAATGCTATGGATACAAAGACCTTAGCAACCACAGAGGCCACCGAATCCCAAGAAATCAAAAACCTTAATGATATCCAACGGAAGATGCATTTTACAGGTACGGTGACGAAAACGACACTCGCTGGCGCTGTGGTTGATATCGGATTAGACACACCTGGTGTCGTGCACATTTCCCAACTGCAAAGCGGTTCGGTCAATCGCGTCGAAGATGTTATCCACCCCGGTCAAACGGTAGATGTATGGGTTCGGCGTGTTTTCCCAAAAAAGAACCGTATCGAACTGACCATGATTGAACCCCTGGCGTTGGAATGGCGTGAATTAACCAAGGATATGGTGGTCAAAGGCAAAGTCACACGGATTGAGAAATTTGGGGTCTTCGTGGATATTGGCGCGGAACGACCCGGTTTGGTGCATATCAGCGAGATGACTCATGGCTACATCAAGAGCCCCAATGAAATTGTCAAAGAAGGCGACGAGATCGAGGTCCAGGTTTTGAGTGTAAACCGCCATAAGAAACAAATTAAGTTGAGTATGAAGACCCTGGAAGAAAAGCCAGTAAAAATCATTAAAGAAGTACAGCAGCCAAAACCCAATGAGGAGCCGGCCAAAGAAGAAGCTGTCCCAACCGCAATGGAAATGGCTTTGCGTGAGGCAATGGAGCGTTCTCAAACCCACGAAGAAGAGGAAGTAAAAACGAGTAAGAACAAGCGCAAATCTTCAAATGATGAGATCGAGAAAATTTTAACACGCACCTTGCAGCACAAGGTTCGCACCGGCAAATAAAATCCATCTCCCATAAACTTAAAATAAATGCACCCCGCCAGTTCATATCGCGGGGTGCATTTTTAAATAATGAAAAAGGTGGGGTAAAACTCGCACCGAAATCGCTATGTGGATCCGGAGGGCATCCGGGTTTTCTGCTTACTTTCTTTAGAAGTTCTCCCATTTCGCTTAAGGATGTTCCCTTTACCCTTAAGTTTGCCCTGTTCTTGCCTATTATTTGATTCCGGGGTATTGTAATAATAGGATGATGAGTAGAAGTATCCTCCATAGGTGGAGACATCTCTGCGCGAGACGTTATTCAGAGCTACTCCAACGACATATGCCCCGGATCGATCGATTTGATCCTTCATCGCCCGTACCATGTCTTGCGAGGTTCGCCCAGGTTGAACTACCAACAAGATTCCATCAACTTTCGACGCCAGTAGCGATGTATCTGCAAAGATAAACGGCGGCGCATCGATGATGACAATATCGGCCACCTCGCGTAAATCGGAAATAACTTGAGACATTTTTCTAGAACCCAATAATTCGGCCGGGTTCGGTGGAGGTGCGCCCGCGGTAATCACGCCAATCTGGAAATCATCTCCCCAATAATGAATTGCGTCGAAAACATTCAGCCGGCCCCTGAGTAAATCGCTCATTGCGAAATGGGCTGAAATATCCAGGACTTCGTGGATCTTGGGGCGCCGCAAATCTGCATCGACTAAAACCACCTTTTTATCTGCGTGTGACATTGCGATAGCAAGGTTCACTGCTACTGTAGTCTTGCCTTCGGATGCATCTGCGCTTGAAACTAATAAGGTCCGGATAGGTTTATTGGCATCACTGAGCTCTAGGTTCGTTCGCAGGGAGCGGAATGCGTCCGCAATCGGCGAACGAGGATGCTTGGACACGTAGCTCCAAGTCTGTTCGTCATCGTCCATTCGTGAGATCACACCAATAATAGGCTGTTTCAGAATGCGCTTGACATCATCGCTTGTTTTTACGGTGTTATCGAGAAATTCAATTCCGAACGCCGCGCCCGCAGAAATAATCAAGCCAATGGCTGCGGAGAGCACAATCGTAATCATCTTATTGGGGCCAATAGGCGTGGAAGGGACTTGAGCAGTTTCGAGGACACTCAATGAGTTTGATGCACCTCCTTGAGTATTTGCCAACAAACCAGCATAATTACCTTGCAGGGTACCTAATTTAGCTTGTAAAACGTTAATCTGATTCTGGGTATCCGCGATTTGGCGGGCGCTGTTCAGCCCTCCCAGTTGATCCTGTAATTTTCTTATCTCATCTGAGGTTTCCTGGATCTGTTCCTGGAGTGAGTCCAGTTGGCTATTAATAAAATCCATGCGCGCCTGGTCTTGCTGTGACCCGGTAGGGCTTTGTAAGATCAATTGGTTGGCCAATTCATTCGCCACTACCTGGGCACGCACCGGATCAATGTCGGTTACATCTATCTCGATATTTTGACTGTTCGGGATCGCGCGTGCAAAATAAACCGGTAACCAATTCAACTTCAAAGCTTCCATCGTAGCGTTTCTCACCGGTTCACGGTTGGCGATATCGGCATAGGATGCCGCCAATTGTCCCGCTAAATAGAATTCGCCCTGGGTTGGGTTAGGATCCTCGATTGCTCGTCCAATGATTAATGTTGTTTGGGCCTGGTAGATGGGCGGCTGTCGACGGGTTACAATAAAACTCGAAATGGCGGCTAACAAGGTTGCAGAGACTAACAACCACCACCATTTGCGTATTGGGTAAATGTATGCACTGAGTTCCATAAGTTTACTCGCAATCCTAAAAATCTAAGTTAATTGTATCAACATTCAACAGAAAGTGATGAAAAGATTATTAATACCTTGTTAGACTTGCAATTTCTGTTCAGATACGATCTGATCGTAAATACTCACTAATTGGTAAACGATCTTATTCCAATCATGATGGGACGTAACGTAATCTCGTCCATATTGACCCATACGCTTACACCGTTCCGGATCATCAAGCAATTCAATGACTTTTTCTGCAAATTCATACGGTTCGTCAGCGACCATCAAATCTACTGCTGGTTTTACATCCAGTGATGACACAGCCTGTGAAGATGAGATCACCGGTGTGCCGCAAGCCATCGCCTCCAGAACCTTATTTTGGATGCCCGCTCCATAGGTGATGGGCGTTGCAGCGGCAGACGCTCTGAGTAAATACGGGCGGATATCTTCAACCGTTCCAGTTACCGTTATTGCCTGGTTTTCTGAGAGCGCAACGATCTCTCGGGGCGGGTCTTTCCCAACAATCCACAGCTTCACATCCTCCCGCCGCGACCAGATCAGAGGCATAATGTTTTTCACCAAATGCAAAGTCATGGTCACATTGGCATGATAACTCATCTTGCCGCTTACGACTAAAGTTGCCGGCTCCCGGACGAACCTCGTATCCTCATGAAAGTAATCCAGATCGACGCCATTCGGTAAAACGGATATTTTCTGAGCAACCTTATGGTTTTCGCCGCCCGGTGGTAATGAAGCGAAGGCTTCTTTATCAACGCGGGAGGTAACCAGCACCTGGTCAAATTGAGTCACCAGCCAGCTCTCAAATTTCTCGGTTCTGGACAATTCAAAACGAGTAAGCCAGCGCGATAAGCCCTTTTTGCTTTGCTTGGAAGCCTGTCGAAACAAATACGAGATACAATCGACGCTATCCCAAACAATGGGAACCGCTGCTTTGGGGCAAGCTTGAGATTTAAGAGCCAGTCCATATCGTGCGCCTCGCAGGTGCTCTACATGGACGATGTCGAACTTCTCATCCTTTGCTTGGTCGTCAAGGATTGTTCGAGCCTTCTTTGCAAGTGCAGGATGCCAGCTATAAACGGCCTGCAGGGGAACTGAACCCGGCAGTGCGGTCAAAGTATTATAAAAAGAACGCCAGGCCGGCAAATCACAAGTATAAACGTCGTGACATATTGCCTTTAATTTCTCAATATCTTTCTCCTCTTTCTCACTTGATTTAGGGGCTATTACGGTGACTTGATGACCCTTCATCGCCAAAAACCGGATCAGGTTGTACGAGCGCACCCGGATTAAGTTCGGAACATACGGGACAACGAAAAGGATATTCATATACCGGTCACACCTGATTTCTCGTTTGGAACCGAAGGACTGGTATGCTTATCTTCAATCGTTGAAGGATATCGACGATCGCCAGGCTAGCAAAGACGACCAGGATGGCATCCACGGGCAGGCGGTATCGTATAAGCGCCCAGGAGAGCAAATGAATGGTCGTATAGACAACAATAAACGAAATCAAGAGAAATATCGGCGATGAAATCATCTTAATACCGATGCGAACTGGTGAAAGTGCACGCCAAATTCCGTAGATCATAAAAGGCAAGAACACTCCAAAACTCCCCACACGAGACACGTTGCTGAGCAAGCTGGAGTCTTGAGAGGGCCAAAACATAAAGTACACCGGAATTCTGCTAATCGAAAGCAATATATATCGACGCGGATCGTCGAAAACAAACTGCAAGCCTCTCCTTAATAAGGCTTGATCTAGAGCTGCTTCATCCAAGGAAAGCAGCTCTTTGGGAATTAAAGACTGGTAAGTCCCAAGCCGGGAGGGCAAAATTGGAAGAAAATGCGTACCATAAACCGGGTGATTTCCCCAAAAGAATGCGAACCCTGCGTTCGTGTTTAGCAAAAATCTACCGAAGCGTTGATAGTTATAGATCGTGAAAGGCACGATTGAGATGGCGATAATTAAAGTCGAAATCATTAAGGATGGAATAGCAGATCTTTCTTTCAATGATCTCCGAGACCACCAAATCCATACAAATAGCATCGGCACAAAAATAACGAACAATTGTCGCAGCAAAACGGCAATCGCCAGGGTAATCCCCAATGCGAAAGCTAAGAAATACTCCTTCCCTTTGCTTGGATTTGTTCCATCTTGTGATTTATTGCCAGCCAGGATCATAGCCAGGTACAGGCTGGCGAGGATCGCTGTGATATAAAAAGGCTCTGTCATCAACGTCGCTGCATAATAGAAGAAATAAACATAAATAGCCGTTAATGCCGCTGAGATCAAACCTACCGCAGATCCAAAAAGGAAACGTCCAATGTAGAATGCCAAAAGCGGCTGAAGAATACCTACGATGATTGCTTGAATTACCCGCGCTACGACTGCGTGCGGCCCAAATATGGCATAAACCACTACGAGATACAAAGTGTAAAGAAAACTCCAATGCGCGGTGGGGGCATTTGCCGGCGTTGCTGGCCACCAGGGCTCGCCGAAGGAGAAGCCATGTCCCTCGAGCACCCGCAATGCTAGATTATGGTAGGAAATCTGGTCGTAAGTTCCGGGAAGATTGACAACTTGATCTCCAAACGTTATAGCAGCAGCCACTCTGAGAAGAATTGCCACGCTGATAATCCCTATAAGAAGCTGCTTATTCTTTTTCCAAGATTCTTTTTGCATTGATTAACCTTCGTTATTCTTTTCAAAAACCGGACTGGAGAGAATTGGAGCATGGAAACGACGAGGACTTTCTGACATCTTATCCCAATTCATGGTTGGATACCCCATTAGAGTAAATCGCATCTAACTTTTTCAGTGCAACCTTCCAGTCGTATTGTTCCAGAGCCAGTCGGCGTCCATTGATAGCTAAGCGTTCCTGCAATTTTCGATTTTCCAGCAGATCAACAATCGCGGTGGCAAATTGGTGCGGATCATCGGCGACGAAAACATCTTCACCCTGGACAGCATTGATCCCCTCCAGGCCAATTGTCGTAGTAACCACTGGCATGGCGTGTGCAAAAGCCTCTAATATGCGCACGCGCATTCCGCTGCCAGCGTTGACAGGAACGATGATCATAGCCGATTGTTCCAAACAAGGGTTCAGGTCAGGAACATAACCCAGCACTTTTATGTGCTCTGGTTCAGCAGCAGCCAGTTGCACCAGATCTTGGGGAGGGTTTTTACCAACGATTGTTAAAGTTGCTTCTGGAATTTGTTTTCTTATCAGGGGAAACACATTTCGAGCAAACCAGCGGACTCCTTCAGCGTTCGGGGGATAATGGAGCGTCCCCAGGGTTAACAGGTTCCTGGAATCCGGCTGGCGCTGAATGGGTTTAAGCCGGGTGGTATCAACAGCAATAGGGACTACCGTTATATCGACGCTTTCACCCCGGAAGTTTGGAAATTTGTCTGTATTTGCCTGGCCTTCATAACACGCAACGGCTTGGAGCAAGTCTTCCCGATCGATTTCGGTCACTGCGAAAGTATGGTCGAATTTTCGAACGACCATCCCTTCATATGCCTTCACTCGTCTTGACTCCAATCGAATCAGTGGCTTTAAGATCCAGGGAAAACTTTGACCCATTCGCTCGACAATTGTCCAAACCGCGTTGTGCGCGTCAAAAATGCGCGTCAGACCTTTTTCGCCTGATGAATGGTTCCGGTTTGAGCGCTCTTTGATCAAATCAGCCTGCGCAGTCCGCGACTCTTCCGGGCCATCCCTGGGTGAGGGCGCCGGAAGGGCAAACTGCGCCATCGTTAGCTGATCGGCATGAATACAATCAAACGATCCCTTCTGTAGCAACCGCTGCACGAGATCGCGCATACCGGGGAGATCATCCCTCTCGATTAAAAATGGGCGCCCATTGATCAGGCTGCGGAATAAGAACCACAGGTCCGTAACCCTGGATCGGCGGATCGGGACCGTATAGACTTCATCACAAACCTCCTTCATAGAGGCGACAAACTCTTCTTCCTCAGAGCGAACGAACGAGGCCAGCGTAATATGATGACCCTGGTCTGCCAGGTATCGCAAAACATTCCAGGTCTTGACTTTGGGACCTGCATCTGGTGGGAAGGGGATGATCTGGGTGAGAAATAATATCCTCATATTAAATGATTGAAGAAAATTCAAATCCCTCGTCAGGTGATTTCAGGAGCTTCCCATCACAGATTTACCGAACCGGCTCTGTTGACTCTCGCAAGATTTCTTCAGAGGTCCTATGATTTCCTCGTACTTGCGCTTCCCAGGAATGAGCATACAATCCCCCGGACCGGATCAATTCCTCATGGCTGCCGCTCTCGATCACGTTTCCTTCCTTCATGACATAAATGATGTCGGCGTAGCGAGCGGTCGTGAACCGGTGGGTGATTAATATGGTTGTGCAACCGCGGGTGAGGGTTCGAAACCGGCTCATCCAATCCGTTTCAGCCCACGGATCCATCGAACTCGTAGGTTCATCTAAAATCATGATCGGCGCTTTGCGAATAAACGCTCGCGCCAGTGCGATGCGCTGCCATTCACCGACACTTAGCTCAGAGCCGCCGATGAATAGTTTCCCTAAAAGCGTGGCGTAGCCTTTGGGCAATCGCTTAATGATTTCATCAGCGCCGGCGTCTATAGCAGCAGTCTCAATCGCAGTCTGATTGGTCCCAATAGACAAGTCACCCATCGATATGTTTTGCGCCGCGGTAGCATAATAGGGGACTGGCAGTTGAAACATGACTGTAATCATTTGACGCAACGCTTCAATGGTCAGGTCACGGATATCGATCCCGTCCAAATTTATAATGCCTTCTTCAGGATCATAAAACCGGCAAAGCAGCTTCACCAGTGTGCTCTTGCCAGCGCCATTTTGACCAACAATTGCTGTTATACGCCCCGCCGGAAACGAGATGTTGAAGTTATCCAGGACCCGAGTTTCACTTCCCGGATAACTGAATTTTACATTTCGAAACGCAATCTCATTTTTTAATACAGATGGGGCTGGGGCAGGATGATTGGGGGCTGGTATTTGAGATTCGAGGCCCAGGAATTCATATAAGTTGCTAAGGAAAAGGCTGTTGGTATAGATTTGGCTCACATTCCCCAAGAGCGAGCGCATCAGGTTTTGGCCAAGATTATAAGCCTGGTAAAAAAGGGCCAAATCTCCAAGTGTAAACAGCCCTTGAAAGAAGCGCTCAGCTATCCAGAACAAAGCCACCCCGGTAGCAATGAGGGCGATGCCACCCGCCAATAGGCGAGAAAGACTTTGTTCTCGAATCAGTTGAAGGCGTTCAGAACGTAAACGGCGCCGAATGCTTTGATAAAATGATTGAAAGTAATTTCCAAGATCGAACAGGCGGATTTCAGACGCAACCGCGCTGTTGGTGAGCAGATGATCATAATATTGGGCCCAGCGCCGGTCCGTAGTAGTACGCTCCCACCAACGGTGATATTTCGAGTTATATCGGACAACCACCAAAAGCGCCGGGAAAGTCCCGAGGAAAAGGATCGCTGGCAGCCAAACTCCATACGGAATGATCACCGCGGCCATAGAGATCAATGTGATCGTATTTTGAACGAGACTACCACTGCTCTCCAACAAAGCAAGGGAACGGCTGCTCGCCTCACTCCGAGCCCTATGAAGGTGGTCGTAATATTCCGGAGATTCGTAAAACGCCAAATCTACCGCGGCGGATTTCTCATGGATTAAATTTGTCACGTAATCGTCGATAAATTCTGCCTGAGCGGAGCGGACCCAATCCAAAATGCTTTGAGTAATCTCACCCAATAGCAATACAGATCCCATTAGAGCCGCAGGTAGGAGAACAGGGCCTATCGCTTGCCACGAAAATCCTGTCCTTGGCAGAGACACCAGGCCGTTGATGAGTACCTTTGTCAGATACACTGTCGCGACAGGCAAAAGACCCTGGATCAGGAGTAAAAAGGCCCAGGCAATCGTCAAGCCATGTGCAGCTTCCCAAATCAACCGCAGTGTCCGAGGGTAATGAGGGATTTGGCGCAGCGCTTCTTTTATTTTATCGAGAGGAGTAAGTTTGCCCATTGAAACTGATCACGCGATGCTGATTTTATAGGTCGCAAGCTTTCTCGATCGTCTTTGCCAATTCAAATAAAGAGGCGATTGTTTGGGCTCTGTTTAATTGAAAGACAGGCAGTTTTTTTGCCAGGTTCACACAATTCTCGAAATGAGTCACATCTCCTGACTGCGCCAAACGGGTCGGGTAGGAATGACGCAACAATTCAATGAAAGCAGTCTGGGCAGTAAATGGAACAATCGCTGGTTGTCCTCCTTCGGTCAAAACGTAAAGCCGATCTAACCGGACAGGGCAATCATAAAACCTGTGGGCGACGGAATAGCCGCGCTTGGTTTCCCCTTCGTATAGTGAATACAACGCCTCAGGTTGAATGCCCAGAACTCGGGCTACCTCCTGGCTTAACTTGAGTTGGGGATAGCCTGGAAGAGCCTGGATGCCATCCGGCCCAAATTTCAATGGGGTTATATCATCCGAAAGGATCTCGTGCCCAAGGGTTTGAAGAGCGGCTGCAATCGATGACTTGCCAGAACCCGATTCCCCCAAGAATGCGACTGCTTTTCGGTTGATTTTAACCGAACTGGCATGCAGCACCAGAACCCCCCTTTGGTAGAGCAAGATTGCCATCACTGTACCAATAATAAACCGCCGGATCAACCGGAAATCAGCGCCTGGTGATGGGTATACGATAATCTCTCTGCCCCCGAAGATGATGAAATCGCCAACCGCTGGGACGGACAATGCTGCCTGCGTATTACCTACATCCAGGTAAGGAGAACCTTCTTTCAAGAACCCATAGACTGGCTTACTCTTTCCCAGGTGAATAAGCACCTCACACGCCTTAGAGCCAGGCTTTCCTGGTTCTTGAAAGCCCGCAGAAATTTTATTTAAACCAGAGCCGGCTGGTACAGGCTGACGATTGTCAGGAAGAGGCTTTAGTTCTGGAATTTGAATTTCAGAATCAATACCAAGACCATATGCAGAATAGGAATACATTTTGTTTCAATTTTCGTTCGCTCGTATTGGATATCCATAAGAATAAATCAAGCGACCAGAGCGATGTTATGCACATCTTAATCTTCCCAAAATTGGAAGCCATCGCTCTAAGCCGCGTGAAAACAAAAACCGATATGATTAACTACAGATCCTGATGATTACTCAAACTGATCGAACAGATTTTTACTTCCCCCTAAAAAAAGGGCCGCTCATGGAGGTTTTTGTTTAGCTGGCCCACTTCACGCTCTGGCCTGCCCACATTGCGCCGTCCTTGGCGCCAAATACCTTAGGTGGAATTGACCCTTCACGAGTGATTTTTTCTACATCGCCGTGGACCACGAGCTTAGGAGTCGTCCACATCTTTTTCTGTTCACTTTTCTTTTCCATTGAATTATCCTCCGCTACGATGAAATGCAACCATTGAAGTCCATTTTACATTAAACTCCGCTTAAGGTCAAGTTAAATCACCCGCTGATAATCTTAGAATTCTCTTTGGATTTCTTTCATCTCGTCTACATGTCATGCGCCAAATTCAGAGGATTGCATCCAACGCGCTAAAACAAACGATCCGTAAACCGCCAACATCTCAGTTTCGCTTGATGCCGGTTGAGATAAATATTGCTCATAAAGCTGCCGTAAAACAGGCAGGTCAACATAGGAACCAATTGTCCCCAGGTCGGAATAGATAACCTGGTTTAGCTCGCTTTGTTCGAATGCCAGTAAATTTCGACGGAAATTCGGACTGAGATCCGATTTGGAAAAGCGCCAGCGTACTTCTTCGGGCAAGACACCCTGCATAGCCCGGCGAAGGATCAAACGGGTCCAGCCTTGAGCAAGCTTTTGCTCGGGTGGCAAAGCCAGGCAGAACTGCATCAGCCGCCGGTCAAAGAACGGGTAACGTGGTTCCAGTGAAAACCCAGCGGCCGTCTTATCGAGCAATTCCAGGCCCAGAGGGATAAGCCCGGATTCCAGGCTGTACCGATGCTTTTGCCTGGCATTGCTGAATACGCCAACGCCATTTTGTGAAAGCGACTGAATATGTTTTTCTAAACCAATTCGTTTAGCAAAGTCCCGGTTGATCGCCGTATTGGCCAGCCATCTCAAATCATTCTCTCCACGTAAGCGCTGGCGGAGATTAAAAAACACTTCCGGAATTAACGGCATTACAGCGAATCGCCAGATTATCCTGCGCGGGCTGATCGCAACGCCTTGCCTCCGGGAAAGCGCCTGGCCTTCATTCAAAAGCGCAGCCCACCTCCCTGTGCGCGCCAGGTCTGGCATATACTCCATGCCATGGGATACCGTTACATCCCCATCGATGCCGTCCAAGAAAACACGCACATTATTTGCCTGGGCGCATTCATAAAGCGCTGAGTGCATATAAAGGTTTGGAGCCTGAAAAGCTTCATCTTGACGCCCGAGATCCCGTTCCAAATCTTTGAGTGGGCTGAGAAGGTCTGCGCGAATAAAATGTTGGATAAATTCTCCATTGGAAAGGACTGCGTCCACATAACTGCGCTCATCGATTTGGCGTAAATCCTCTTCCGGCAAGCCCGGGAAGATCGCCGAAAATGTGTGCAGACTCTTGTCTTTTCCTTCCTTCAACAGCCTGCTTGCTGTACACGCAATCGAAGAGGAATCCAATCCACCACTCAATGCCGAGCCTATTTCGTATGGGCTTCTTAAGCGGCACCTGACCGCCTCATTAAAGACCTGTTGAAAAGCACTGACATACTCCTCATCCGTCTTAAATCTGATTTCACGAGAGGAGTCTAAAGACCAATAGCTGCGAAGAGATGTCTGATCAGGCTGGATCGAAATTGTGTGAGCTGGAGGCAATCTGAGGATTTCTTTATAAAAGGTAATCGATTTATCCTCGAAAAATTGCACCAGGTGTTCTGCGACTTTAAGTTCATTCAAATGCCGGGGGACTTCACGAAGTTTGAGCAGCGCTTTTATCTCTGAGGCAAACGCAAAGATCGTTGGAGAACTGTAATAATAGAACGGTTTTACACCAACCGAATCTCGCCCGCAGAAAAGCAGTTTCTTGGCATGATCCCAAATTGCAAAAGCAAAATCTCCTTCTAACCTGTCAACAAATCTTTCTCCCCACTTTGAATATGCGCTCAGGATAATTTCGCCGTCGCCGACTTCGTTTGCCTTTTCCTGGATGTTGAGCTCCGAAATTAATCCTTCGCGGTTATCAATCCGGGCATCCGCAGTCAGAATCAATTCTTCAGACCGGCGAATCAACGGCTGACGCTCTAACAGGGATTCTGGAGTCGCCCACAGCATCGTGTGCGCCAGCCCTATCGAATCTTTCAACCAGGCGCCTCTCCCGTCGGGTCCCCGAGGCGCCAGGCTCGTAATCATCTGATCCAGGTCTTGTGGATTTACCTTTTTACCATCGAGGAAATAGATTCCCGCAATACCGCTCAAATTAAGAAACCTTCCCGATCTGGATACAAAAGTTCTTTTTCTCCCGAGGCAAGGACCTAAACGGCCTGTCCATTATTGACTTCGATCATGCCTCTTGAGGCTAAATCCTGGAGAAGGGCAACCAATTCGCGAGTGCAAGTTTCCAAATCAATCTCGTATTCTTCGAGAAGAATATCCCTTATTTCCCCCATTGTTTTGGGTTCCTGGATCAGACTCCAAATTCGCCCCGCCACATCATTCATTCCATAGTAAACGCTATCTTTCAGGTTAAGGATAGCGATCTCGCCTTCCCCAATTTCACCAAATACTTGATGCTTCGATATAATGATTTTAGAATTTTCTAGTATTTCGATTGTCATAGCTTCTCTTCCAATTTTAGTGGAATTGAGGAAATCCTCTCAAAAACAACTCGAATTTCTGAGAAAGTCACGGCGCCCCACTAAGGGATTCTGATAATAGGGAGGTAGACGCGACGGATCCCAATCAATGATTCAGAAATACTTGCATTACCAACCGGTTCCGGGTCAACTTCGACTGCCGTCACGCTGGACGTATTCTGGATCGCTCCAGATGCAAAATTATCGACTTGCGCATCTAATTTTATCTGAACACTTGCATGCGCCGTTAATGAGTCCAGGTTGCAGGTCAATTTACCACTCTTCAGGTTGCAAACGCCTTCATCGAAACGCCAGGTCAGCAGTTTAATCTGACCTACTAAATTATCTGCGATCGTAACCCCTGTGGCGTCACTCGGACCGTCATTCGCGATCTGCAATGTATAGTGGATAATCTCTCCAGGGTACACAATTTCTGCTGGTGGGATTGTGCTGATCGACAAGTCAGCTTGTCCAATGACGTCGAAAGCTGACTCAGCCATATTATTCTCGGTGATTGGGTCCATTGTCAGGCTGGATGCCGATGCACGGTTGGTCAGCGTGCCGCGCGTATCCGCAGCCACGCTAGTTAGAACGGAAATTGTCGCTGGGTCACCGGCGTTCAGTTCCCCCAGGTCCCACCTCGGCGGGTTAGCGCCATCAAGAGGGGGGACTGCAGAGATGAAATTAACGCCTGCCGGGATTACATCCGTTACTGAAACTCCACTGGCCAGGCTGGGACCCTCGTTCGTAACGATTAATGTGAATGTTATCAGTTCCCCTGCTACTCCCGAATCTGGGGAAGAAGTCATGGCGATTAGTAAATCCGAACTGGCAGTTACGGCAACGACTGAGAAGGATTGATTATTCTGGTCGTCAGGGTCCGGATCCCCAGCCCCCACACTGGCAGTATTTTCAATCGCCTCTTTTTGGGCCGGGTCAACCCGCCCATGGATGCGTATTTGAACGCTGTCGCCGGCAGCTATAACACCCTCGTCGCAGAAGACTGTGCCGTTCGATTGTGTACAAGCCGGTTGAGAGGACAGATAGCCGACCCCTCCCGGCAAGGTATCGGTTACGACAACGTTACTAGCATCGCCAGGACCATCGTTCGCGACGAGAAGCGTATAAGTAATAAGTTCGCCGGCAATCACTGGATCAGGCTGACCAACGACATCGATTGACAAATCTGTCGAAACGCCGACAGTAATTGTCCGTGCTGCACTGTTATTTCCCAGTTGAGGATCTGTCTCTGCACCTGAAACACCGGCAATGTTCTGGATTGGTCCAATGGAGGACGAACTTACTTGAGCCAGGATATCGATTTTAGTGCTTCCGTGAGCGGGGATACCTCCCACATCACAAACCAATACCCCGCTCGTGTCTCTGCAGGGAATTGAAACAGGTTGCGAAATTATAAAGGTGACGCCAGCAGGCAAGGTGTCCGTCACCGAGACACTAATTGCGTCACTAGGACCCAGGTTGGAGATCGTCAGAGAATAGGTGATTGTCTCGCCAGCCAAAACAGGATCTGGAAAGACTGCCATCTCGATCCCCAGGTCCGCCTGGGTTGTCACGGTCGTGAGCTCGACTGCGCTGTTGTTGCCAAATGCAGGGTCAGACGTCTGGCTGCTGACCGCAGCCTGGCTGCTCAACGGCCCGACAGCTCCCGCATCCACGCTCACAACCACCGTCAGCGTCTGGCTCGTCCCAGCCGCCAGGCTCCCCAAATCCCAGACCAGCGGGTCCGTCCCGTCCGGGCTCGGGTTGGCCGTACTGTAGACCACTTCCTCTGGCAGGGTATCGGTCACCACCACGCCGCTGGCATCGCTCGGTCCCTGGTTGCTCAACACCAGCGTGTAGGTCAGCCCCTCACCTGCCACCACCGGGTCAGGCGAATCCGCCATGGCTGATACCCAGGTCCGCCTGGGTCGTCACAGCCGTGAGCTCGACTGCGCTGTTGTTGCCAATTGCAGGGTCCGTCGTCTGGCTGCTGACCGCAACCTGGCTGCCCAACGGCCCGACCGCTCCCGCATCCACGCTCACAATCACCGTCAGCGTCTGGCTCGCCCCGGCCGCCAGGCTCCCCAAATCCCAGACCAGCGGGTCCGTCCCATCCGGGCTCGGATTAGCCGTACTGTAGACCACTTCCCCTGGCAGGGTATCGGTCACCACCACGCCGCTGGCATCGCTCGGTCCCTGGTTGCTCACCACCAGCGTGTAGGTCAGCCCCTGACCCGCCACCACCGGGTCAGGCAAATCTGAAATTTCGATCCCCAGGTCCGCCTGGGTCGTCACAGCCGTGAACTCGACTGCGCTGTTGTTGCCAATTGCCGGGTCCGTCGTCTGGCTGCTGACCGCAGCCTGGTTGCTCAACGGCCCGACCGCACCCGGATCCACGCTCACGACCACCGTTAGCGTCTGGCTCGTCCCGGCCGCCAGGCTCCCCAAATCCCAGACCAGCGGGTCCGTCCCGTCCGGGCTCGGGTTGGCCGTACTGTAGACCACTTCCCCTGGCAGGGTGTCGGTCACCACCACGCCGCTTGCGTCGCTCGGTCCCTGGTTGCTCACCACCAGCGTGTAGGTCAGCCCCTCACCTGCCACCACCGGGTCCGCAGATGCAGTCGAGGAAATGCTCAGATCAGCCTTCGGGGGGAGTGCACTGTACTTAACCAGGCCTGCAGGACTCTGCCATGTAGCCACATACAAATTTCCAGTATCATCGAAGGCGATCTCCGATGGATCGTCAAAACCAGTTGGCAGCGTTGAGCTGAAGATCTTTTGCAGGTCCAGGTTGATATTGATAATCGTTCCAGGGGAGCCTACGTATGCCCCCCAAAAACTATTGGGATCTCCAGTCTCCAGGAATAGGCCATAAGAACCACTTTCAGCAATCTGGACAGTCGTGGAAACCACCAGGTCGTCAGAAAACTGGTACAAATCAGAGGGTACACTGCCGGGCGTGTTGCTTTCACTGCTCAGGTAATAATTATCTCCCAGATAAATGCTGTCATCCGGAAATGTCGTAGGGATCGTCTCGGTTATGTAAGACCCAACCGGGTCAGATGGATCGATCCGCACGATCGTTGTTGCATAAAACTCTCCCAGGCTGAAGGAGAATTGGTGAAACGTTCCCCATAAGTCATTCTGGCTTGAGGTAAGCGAATGAAACAAGCCATAATCCGAATCCACCAATGCGTCGAAAATATAAGCCTGGTAGGCTGGCAATATTGGGTTGCTGATATCCACCCGAGCAAGGCGGTTTAACCCTCCTACCCAAAGATACCCAAAAGCATATTCAAACGTATCACCAAAGATAAAATCATCGCTGTCGAAAGTTAAGGCGGTTTGAGCAACCGCGGTATCAGGGTCCACCCGAATTAAAAGAGAAGGGTCGTCATAAAGAATCACCCAGACGTATCCCATAGCAGCGATGATATCCTCTCCATCATTCTGCCCGCCTGGCAGTGTAATCCGATCATCAACTGCCAATGTGTCCGGATTAATTTTGAGAATCCTTGCGGGGGCTGTGCGGGTAGACGCCCACAAATAACCGTTGTAATAGATCAAACCATGGACAAGATCATCCCCCGAGGAGAGCACATTCGTAATAACCCCATTTGCTAAAGGCGCGCCGGCTGCATTTGCCTGGCGCGCCTCTGGAATGTCGCTGTAAGCGGACCCAACCCTTTCTGTATCCTTAAATTGTTGCGGTTGCTGGTTGGGATCGAGTTTCCTTGCTTGAGCGCTTGCCGTTACCGTACCAAATACCAGGCAAACAAGTCCCCCTGCCAGGACAAACGGAATGATCAACTTGTGGGACCTCAATCGGCGCTCCTATATCAAGAATAAATTCAGGAGAGGGTTGGCCAATAAAATTTCGATAAAACCTGTTTATGCCAACCTATGGTTTTCCAATCCAATGATTATGGACAGGATAAAATTGGTTGAACCCTCCTGAACGCGAATACATTTTTATTTTAACCCGGATTAAACACAAAATTTGAGGCGCCCGACAAACAAGATTAACAAAAAAGATAGGTGGATGCAAACAATCTGTTAGGATCCCCCGAAATGGACAAAATCATTTTGGGTAGACCACAATCCAGAAGATAATATCAAATGCACTAATCACAGTATGAGCATGAGATCAATTTCAAGCAGTTTCAGCGATTGATGCATCAATGTGTAGCGTTAATACATGAATTTCGCAAAAAGTTCTTGTTATCAGCGTTCTGTATTTGAAGGCTTAATTTCAGACTGGGCTTCATCCAGACAAACCTGTATTTTCTCTGCGAGGTAACGGATATGCGGTTGTTTAAAAATGCTCAAATGCGATCCAGGTATGATACGGATATCCACACCTCCCTGCGCGAACTTTCCCCAACCCATTTTTGGATCGTGGTTGCAAAGGAGACGGCCTCCACGTGCCCGAATCAAAGTAATCTTCCCTGAATATTGTTGGGGGTTGTAAGCAAAAACAGCCCGAAAATTCACTTCGATGATTTTCTGGATGTGTTCCGGGAGGTGCGGCGCCTCATCGATCAGATCGGCGGCATTAACTTGAAAAGACCTTCTAGCAGATGGCAAAAGAAGCCATTTCAACCTTTTACCATAGCGCCGAACTTTCCTGGTAAGTCGTAATGCTACTTGATCAGGACGCAGACGCAGGAAGTCAGCAGCTCGATATGGGAGATTTCGCAGAACATTTATTAAGAAGTTGAGTGAGAGCCGGTAGTGGTAGTAATCTGATTTTGGCGTTGCATGATCAATTATCGCAATAAGGCCAACTTCTTGATTCTGGAGGCTGAATTGGCGGGCCATTTCATAAGCGATCGTCCCACCAAAGGAATACCCTCCCAGGTAATACGGACCATTGGGTTGAAACCTGCGAATCTCGTCGACATAATGGGAGGCCATCTCTTCAATTGTGAGCAGCGGCTCCTGGACACCATCCAGGCCTTGTGATTGGAGTCCCCACAACGGTTGGTCAGGGCAAATGTAAGGAATCAGGTTCTCGAACCAGAGAGTGTCTCCTGTCAGTCCATGAACGCAGTAAAACGGTTGGTGACTTCCATAAGGTTGCATCTCAACCAAAGAAGACCATGTCTTAAGGCCTGCCTGTTCATTAATGAGCTCGGCCAGATATTCAATAGTAGGATTCCTGAACAAGCTATTCAAGGGCAAGTTGACATCAAATACTTCCCGGATTCGCACGAACAGACGGACAGATAGCAATGAATGCCCACCCAGGTCAAAGAAATTATCCTGGATTCCAACTCTTTCGACACCTAGTACTTCCGTCCAAATCTCTGCAAGAAGCTTTTCGACCGGCGATTCTGGAGAAATATAAGCGCCTGCCAACTCTGGTCGAGCGAGAGACGGTTCAGGCAAGGCCCGCTCATCTAACTTGCCGTTTGGGGTTAATGGTAAATTATCCAGGAAGACAAACACAGATGGAACCATATAATCTGGCAACTGTTTACTGATATGCCTGCGTAAATCCTCTATACCAGGATTGACATTTGCGGCCGGAACCACGTAAGCTACCAGGCGATTATCCCCATTCTTATCTTCCCAGATTTTTACTGCAATCGATTGAACTGCTGAATTCTGGCTGAGTACGCCTTCCACCTCGCTCAATTCAATCCGGTATCCCCGGATGTTGACCTGGCTGTCGCTGCGACCTGCGAATTCGACCTCTCCGTTTGGTAAATACCGTCCTAAGTCCCCCGTTTTATAGATCCTGCACTCATCATCTTGAATGAAAGGGTTTTGAATATATCGTTCTTGTGTAAGTTGTTCATCGTCCAAATAACCCTGAGTCAAGTAGGGAGTCCGAATACAAATTTCACCTAACTCGCCAATCCCGGCCTGCTGCCCTGCCGAATTCAGGATCAAAAGCTGGACATTATCAATCCCCTTGCCTAGAGGAACCACTTCTTTCCAACTTTTATGAGATCTTTCCCCATTAGGGACAGGCTTATCTGTAATTTGTTTATATGCCATGCCTTGCGGAGTTTCGGTTGTCCCGTAGAAGCTGACCACGATCACTTCCGGGGCAAGCTGGCGCAATTTTAGATACAGTTGCCTGAGTAAACGATCTCCTCCGAAGAAAGCATATCGGAGATTTACCAATTTCTTATCCCCAGGATCTCTGAGATCCGCTTGGGTTAATAGTTTACCAAGTGAAGGTGTGAGGTGGGCAACGGTGATTTCTTGTTTGTATATCCAGGAAACAAGCTGCTCTGGCGAGTGGATGGTATCCGGTTCGGGGATCCGCAGGGTCGCTCCTAGCCAAAGTGGTGTAAAAATATCTCGAAGCAACGGGTCATGGGAGAGTCCCGATAACATCGAAAACCGATCTGACGATCTCAAATCAAAGGTCTGGCAGTACCACTCGAAGAAATGAGCCAGAGGTCGGTGTGTCCCTAAAATCCCCTTCGGCTTTCCGGTTGAACCGGATGTGAACGCTAGATAAGCCAGGTCATCTGGATTTACAGTTATACGCAGATCTTCATGCGGGATGTCCAACATTAAACTGTCTGCCTCTTGGACGCTGCCGGGCAGGATCAGTTGCGCTAAATCCCCTTGAGCGGCAAGAAACGCTTTCAGTTCATCAGGTGGATCCCCGGCTGCTTGTATTTGTAGCCAACCGTGAGGGCTTGCCTGGCGCAAGGTTTCAATAAGGCGCACAGAGGGGTAGGCTGGATCCAGAATTACGAAGGCGCCGCCTGCTTTCAGAACCCCCAACACAGCCCAAACCAGGGCTGCACTCCGGTGTCCGTAGATCGCCACCACATCTTGATTTTGGATCCCTCGTCTTCGAAGATAATAAGCGAGTTGATTACTCAGTAAGTTGAGCTGGCCGTATGACCAGGATCCGCAAGGATCGTTGAGAGCTATCGCCGTTGGAACCTGGTTGGCATTTTTCATGAAACGGTCATGTACAGAACCTTCCCATTCAGCAATCAACTTCTGGCGCGGATCAGCCAGGCTGGCCTTCGATCCGGATGTGACTAAGGAGTAGTCATAAACTTGCCGATCTGGTTGATCTACGATTTGAACCAGCAAGTTCTGGTATTGCGACAACATCTCTTTCATCCGCTTTTCTGAAAACAAATCGGTGTTGTACACCAGGTTAAGCTGAATTACTTCGCTCCTCTCCACAGCGTACAAGGTCAGGTCAAATTTCGCTTCCGGCTCAGCCCTTGAAATCAGCTCTGCAGTTAAACCATTAAGGTTTAGATCGCCCAGATTGAGATTGAGCATGTTAAACATCACTTGAAAAAGTGGCGTCCGGCTCATGTCTCGTTCGGGATTAAGCACCTCAACCAGTTTCTCGAACGGGATGTCTTGATTCTCGTATGCGCCTAAGGTGGTCTCTCGAACCTGAGATAACAGATCACGAAAACTGGGGTTCCCGCTCAGAATCGTGCGTAACACCAGCGAGTTGATAAAAAAACCGATTAGACCTTCCGTCTCAACCCGATTGCGCCCAGCAATGGGCGCACACACGTTGAGATCCTCCTGTCCAGCTAGTCGTCCAAGCAGAATATTAAATCCGGCCAGTAAGGTCATGAACAGAGTCGCATCCTGTTCACGCCCTAAGCCTTGTAACGATTTCCTCAGAGGCGCCGGCAATTCAAGAACAACCTGAGCGCCATGATAAGTTTGTACTGCCGGCCTGGGATGGTCGGTAGGTAATTCCAAAACCCCCGGACTGCCTCCCAGGTTCTTCCGCCAATAATCGATCTGCTTTTCCAACACCTTCCCTTGCAGCCAATCGCGCTGCCAGGCCGCAAAATCGCCATATTGGATCGGTAGAGAAGTCAGCGTAGAGGCTTGCCCGCTGGTAAATGCATTGTACAGGGCCTCCAGCTCTTTTAGCAGCACCCCAAGTGACCATCCATCCGAGATGATATGGTGCATCGTGACAAGGAGAATATGATCAGCATCGTCCAGAGCTAATAAGCTGATCCTGAAAAGAGGCCCCTTCTCTAAATCAAAGGGGGCTATCGCTTCTGCTTCTACCAATCGTCGTATTGTCTCCTCCCTCGCAGAAAATGGAACCGTCTCAAGGTCGCTGACGCGAATATCCATTGGTTGAAACTCGGAGACGATTTGGACTGGCCGGTCTTGAAACTGCCCAAACGTTGTCCGCAGCGTTTCGTGCCGCTTCACAATTTCGTTGATACTCTTTTCTAAGGCCGAAATTTCAAGCGGCCCTCTCAGCCTTATGGCCAGAGAGATGTTGTAATTGGGATTTCCTGGCTCCATTTGATCCAGGAACCATAACCGCTGCTGGGTATAAGAAAGCTGCGTCGGTTCGCCTACCGGCCTAGGCGGGATTGTGTCTAATGAAGATTTTTCTGCTAAACCTTCTTCTTTCAGAAGAATCTCGAGTAACTTACGCCGGTCTGCCGAAAAATCAGGTTTGGGCTGTATTGAATCGGTCATAATTGCATCGAGGGTTATCAATCAAGCTGATTTTGCATGTAGAACTTTTTCTACCTGCTCGTCAGAGAGTTGATCGATCTGTAGAAGCAATTCCGCTGTCCGTTTGACCCGGGCCCTGCGCTCGGGATCTTCGAGCAGGATTTCAGCCAATCCTGCAGCAGTCGGCGCTTCAAAAACCTTTCTCAAAGCAATTGATCCCAGAGTTTTTTGTAGTCGGGACACGAGTTGTATAGCCAAGAGGGAATGTCCGCCTAGCTCGAAAAAGTTATCGAAAATGCCTACTTTTTCCAGGTTGAGCAACTCAGCCATGATATTGACCAGAACGGTTTCGACTTCACTGCGCGGCGCGACATACTCCTTTTCTAAATCTGGCCGGGACTGGTCGGGGATTGGCAACGCTTGCCGGTTGACTTTACCATTTGGGGTTAAAGGGAATTCCTCCATAGAAACGAATGCTGAAGGCAGCATAAAATCGGGCAAGGTAGCTTGCAGATGGCGCAGCAATTCACTTACAGAGGGTGTTAGCTGAGACGCAGGGATGTAATAAGCCGTAATTCGTTTATCTCCCCGGGTATCTTCGCGTACAACGACCACACTTTGGCGGATCGCCGGGTGCCGGTTCAGGTTGCTCTCGATTTCACCCAATTCAATCCGGTGGCCGCGCACTTTGACCTGGTAATCAACACGCCCAATATACTCGATCTGGCCATCCGATCGATATCTCACCAGGTCACCGGTGCGATAAAGGCGAGCGCCGTAGGTTTTAGTCAACGGATTGGTTACAAACCTTTCAGCAGTCAGTTCTGGCTTGTTCAAATACCCTTTCGCAAGCCCATCTCCACCAATATACAGCTCACCAACCACCCCGATCGGCACCAGTTGGAGCTGCGCATCGAGGATATAGCATTGCGTGTTGGCAATCGGCTGGCCAATCGGCACCTGACGGCTATCCGCTTCCACTTGATAAATCGTTGACCAGATGGTTGTTTCAGTTGGCCCGTACATATTCCACAGCGAGGCGCAGCGGCTGAGTAATTCGTCGGCCAAGGCTCGAGGCAATGCTTCCCCTCCACACAAGATTTTCAACCTTGGATCACCCTGCCAACCGGCATTCAAGAGCATTTGCCAGGTTGTCGGGGTCGCCTGCATGACAGTCGCCCCACTCCTTTCCAATTCCTGGCTCAACAACATCCCATCGCTGGCTACCTCCCGGCTGGCAATCACAACTTGAGCCCCAACTACCAGTGGCAAGTACAACTCCAACCCGGCAATATCGAAAGATAGCGTGGTAACCGCCAGTAAAACATCGTCTTCGCTCAGACCAGGCTCCCGCTGCATAGATCCTAAAAAATTGACCAATGCCCGATGGGGGATCTGAACCCCTTTGGGTTTTCCGGTTGATCCAGAAGTATGGATCACATAAGCCAGATCATCGCTGCTAGGATTGACTTCAGCTTGACCTGGATCCTCTAAACTGATCCGGGACCAATCCCTATCCAAACAAACAAGCTGAGCCGGAACCCCATTGAATGATTCCGCCAGGATTTCTTGAGTAAGCAGGATTTTAGCCTGGGTGTCAGCAAGGATATAACTCAGGCGTTCCATCGGATACGCAGGATCTAAAGGCACATACGCTCCCCCTGCTTTCAGTATTCCTAGCAGCCCAACCACCATTTCTATGGAGCGCTCAACCGAAATGCCAACGAGTGAACCTGGCTTTAAACCCAGTTTTTGCAGATAGCGAGCCAATTGGTTGGCCCGCTGATTGAGCTGCTGGTATGTCAGGCTTTCAGCTCCAAAACGGATCGCAGTTGCATCCGGAGATCGTTCCGCCTGCTCTTCAAATAACTGGTGCACGCAAAGCTCCCGAGTATAATCCTTGTCTGTGGCATTCCATTCATATAGAATTTTGTTCTTTTGATTATTATCTTGGCAATTCAATTCCTTCACTGGTGTCTCGGGAGCGTTAATAATACTTTTCAGCAGGGTATTGTAGTTGCTCAACATCCGTTCAATCGTCTCGGTCTCAAAAAGATCAGAATTGTACTCCATAAACCCATTTAGCCCATTTGATAGTTCAATCAAGGAAAGAAAAAGGTCAAATTTGGCCGTCTGAGTGTGGATATTATCTAAAGGAGTTAATGTTAGCCCGGGCAGATTCAGATTTGGCATGGGAGAATTCTGAAAGGCAAACATCGTCTGGAATAGTGGTGAATGGCTAAGGCTCCGGTCTGGATTGAGCTCTACAACCAGACGCTCAAATGGGACTTCTTGGTGTTCAAATGCCTCTAGAACAGTTTGTTTCAGCTTGGCCAGGAATTGTCGAAAGGTTGGATTATCTGAAAAGTCTCCTCGAAATACCAAATTATTCACAAAGAAGCCAATGTTCTGCGTAATCTCCGGACGGATACGTCCGGAAACAGGCACACCTACCGTCAAATCAGTTTGACCGGAATATCGTTGTAACAGTACGAAGAAAGCAGCCAGGGTAGCCATAAACAGGGTTGTATTTTCCTGCTTACACAAATTCTTGAGGGCGTTGGTTATTTCTGGAAGAAGTGCGAAGGTAAACCTATCTCCGGCGTGGGTTTGGACTGACGGGCGTGGGAAGTCGGTGGGTATCTCCAAGATCGAGGGTTCCGGCTCGCTTAATTGCATTATCCAAAATTCCAACTCTTTAGTCAAAAAGTCTCCTGTCAACCGCTGGCGTTGCCAATAGGCATAGTCGCTATATTGAACTGTCAAAGGAGGCAAAGGTGACTTTTTTCCATCTAAATAGGCAGGATATAGAACTGCCAACTCATTGAGAAAAACCCCAATTGACCATCCGTCTGCAGCAATATGATGAAACGTCAGTCCCAGAAGGTATTCATCGCCGTCCACTTGGAATAGGGTGGCCCTAAACATCAGGTCCGAACTCAAATCGAAAGGCCGCCTGACTTCTTCCATAACCTCCGCACTGGCTTCCGCTTCTCGAGTTGCTCTATCGTGAATCCCCTGCAAATCGACTCTTCGTATCGAAAAAGTTGGATTCAGTTGGATCTCCGGCTGCCACCCTCCCTCTACAAGCCGAAAACAAGTTCGCAAGTTTTCATGCCGCTGGACGATTTCTTTTAGACTTCTTTCAAGCGCCAGAAAGTTCAGATTTCCTCGCAAGCGAATACCAATCGGAATATTGTAAGTAGACGCCCCTGGATCGAATTGTTCGACGAAGAGCAGGCGCTCCTGTGAATAAGATAAGATGGATTTCCCCTGATGAGTCATGATTTGGTTCGGGGGTGCTTCGATGCGGTCATGACCCGTTTGGGTTTGAGCCAGGAGAATGGGCCAGGGGGTTTCATATTCTAAATCCTCTGCCAATCGCCTGGCAACCCCTCCTAAACGGCGCGGCAGAACAGCTCGCTTCCATGCATCGGCGAGGTCAGCGCGAAATCGTATTTCGCTTAAGAAAGTTGGGATCACCGATCGATTGGGATTCGGCTTGGACTCCATCTGTCATCCGTTGCCCTTCGTAAGGTTGTAATACAGCTGGGTCAAAGTCAATTCCCAGGAAAGTACAGAGCAAGCCAGTAATTGTTTCGGGATCACGAACTAGATCTTCATAACGTATCAGCAATTGCCGCCCGGTTTCTAACGTGTCTAGAAAATCAATCGTGTTGCTCACACTGGTTGCCCAAATCTTTTCGGCCAACTGGAAGGGATCCGTTCCTCCACCATCAAATAGTTTTTCTATCCGATTGTGAACAAAGGAGTCAATCACGGCGTAGGGATGGCGCACCAGATGAATATACTTCACATTTTCGAAAATCGCTTCAGCCCGCTCCAGTACTTGGATCTCCATTCCGTAAGATGGCGATTTGTCCACAAGGATTCGAGGCCAGGCAAGCTCCTGAAGGTGCGAGTACACCTGTTGGATAGGCAAATCGGCCTCGATCCATTCGTCAATCAGAGCCTTCGATTGCTCGAAGTCCAGGCTTTTCAATTCCATAACTGCCCGTTGAAGCCCCTCATCCAAATAGCTCCCCTGAAGACGTTCCTGTCGCTCTTTCATCGTTTTAAATGGTAACAAATGAAGCTCAGGCGGGCTGAAGAGGCCAGGGTGTCCTGCTAACATCACTCTTAGAAGGGTGGAACCAGCTCGAGGACTAGACAAAAGGAAAATAATTCCAGGGTTGCGCCGAGTTGGGTTTTCGAAGTCGAAATGGACTTCCGGAAAAGCGGGAGGCGCCACACCACTTCGCTCCTTCTCTTCAGCCATCGCTTTGATGCTAGTCAGATGTATGCGTTCCATCTCTTCGCTCAAGTACATGATCATTGCGCTGATTGAGGGCAGGTCAAATATCTCTCTTGGATATAAAGTTAATCCAAAATCCTGGTCTAAACCACGGATTAATTCCATAATCATAATTGAATCAAAGCCCAATTCTATCAGGCTGTGATCCTCTGGTATGGGAGCTGAATTCATTTGTAAGATCTTGCCAATGCGCGCCTTTAACTGAAAACGGACGAGCATTGGGCGGTCGGCCGGAGGCGCTTGAAGAATCTGTTCAGTGATGGATATGCCACTTTGTTGGGATTGTTCCGATTTAGACTCCGTTGGTCTCAGTAATTCCAAGAATTTGTTGTTCGTAGAAGACATACTCCACAACCGCTCAGGCTTAACTGGGATCACCCCAATTTGTGGAAGCTTCTGAAAGATTAATTGGCCCAAGATGCGAAGACCCTGGCGTGTTGAAATACTGTTCATTCCCAATCGAGTACGGCGTTCCTCTAAATCGGATCGGGCAGACATCCCCACTTCAGCCCATGGCCCCCAATTAATACTAAGACCGTGCAGACCACAGCTCATACGATAATAAGCCAGGCCATCCAGAAAGGCATTTGCAGCAGTGTAATTTGCCTGTCCTGGCGAACCAGTTAGCGCCGAGCTGGAAGAAAACAAAACAAAAAAATCTAATGGCTGGGAGGACAATTTCTCATGCAAAAGCCAGCCACCCAATATCTTTGGGCGCAGGACCGCTTTCATCTTTTCGAAGACCATTTGTTCAATGGACTGATCTTGAATCACTCCTGCGGCATGAATGACGCCACGGATAGGAACGCCCACCTGTTCTGTATACGTCTGTAAAAAATCCTTCAACTGTCCTTCATCGCTGACATCTACTGAAAAGAGATAAACGCTGGTTCCCAGCGCTTCTATCTTGCGGATGAGGGTTACCTGTTGAGCGGCGCGGCTGTTTGCGGAGATACTTTCCCATTGGCTGCGCGGCGGAAGGCAGGAGCGGCTGAGCAAAATAATTCTCCGGGCACCTTCTTCAGCCATCCACCGTGCAATTTCTAAACCCAATCCACCAAGCCCGCCGCTGATCAGGTAGGCGCCGTCTGGAGAGAAGGGGGTAAGATTATCTTGAATGGTCTTTCCTTCCCAAGGCGAGAGACGGGCTGCAAAACGTATTCCATTGCGATAAGCAACTTGTTCTTCGCCATCCAGGTGATCGATTTCTGCTAACAGGAGTTTGGCCTCCCCTTCTGGCTGGTTCGGATCCAGATCGATCAAGGCTCCGAATAGCATCGGGTGCTCGAGGGCAAGGGTCCTTCCAAAACCCCATATTATCGATTGAATAAACCCTGATCCCTGGTTCTCGTGAACTGGTTGAGCACCCCGGGTAATCAACCACAGTAAGGGGGGCTTACCAATTCGATTCCTTTTTTGTGCAGATACAATTGAGGCAAGGGCCTGGGTCAGAAAAAGACAGCTCGAGGCGAGCAAATGCTGGCTCTGTTCGAGTGATTGAATTGTAAGTGTGGTCTCTTGCGGTGCATCGAGACCCCAAAAATGAAGAATGCCTCGCAAGCCTCCAGGTTGAGATTCGGAATTGGCTAATAATCTTACATAAGCCGTTGAGTTGAGAGCGTTTAAAATCACCTTATTCTGGGGTTCTATTGGAGAGGCATGAGGGGCGGCATAGACCAGCTTACACTTTCCTCCTAAAGCCTCAATCTTCTCGGCTACATCCCTACCGAATCCTCCGGTATCAGAGAAAATGACCCAGTTCCCGGGGTTCTCAGACATCGGAGAAGGCGTATTGTCTGTTAATGGTTGGGGCTGCCAGATAATTTGATAAAACCAGTCCGCTATACTTTCTTCTCTTTGCAGGTTTTCAGGGAGAACTGCTACTAACTCTAGATTTTCTATTTCAATTAATGGTTGTCCCTTTTCTCCATAAAATAATAGATTTCCTGATATCGAATCTCTGTCAACAGAAATGATCTCAGCCTCACACCAGAATAGTTTTGAACGGCCATATACTTTCAAGCGTTCGAGATTTTTTGGCAGATAAACGAATTCGTCTTTTTGGGTATTCAGGAGCTGCGCCGCTGTATCGAGCAAGACTGGATGGATCAGGTAATCTTCAGAGCCTTCAATAATTTTGATTTTGGCCAGGGTCTTCCCATTTCGCCGCCACAATTTTTCAAAACATTGGAACCGAGACTGATAATCTAAGCCGGAAGCCAGGAGATCTTTAACCAGATCCCAGTCTCTAATGCGCCGATCTCGGACGGAAATTCTAATACATCAAGCGAGGCGGTCAGCGGTTGCGAAGAAGCTTCCAGAAGATGACCCTCCGCCAATAAAGTCCATCCCTCGTCCGCCTTCTCCTCCCAGGTAAAAATTTTTACGACCGCTCGCCCAGGCCCTTCCGGGGTCAACACCGTCTGCAATGGATATAGTTCCTCTTCCAATAGCTCCAGACGATTAAAGACGATGAGATTCTCCAGCGATGGCGAGTCTGATTGGAAGTAATTTTCTCCCGCAGCCAGACTAATTTCGGCGATAAAACTTTCGGGAAGGAATCGCCTTCCATAAATTTGACGGTCTGCCAGGTAAGATGGGGTATGGTCGCCGATCTGGCTGTCATATTGAGCTTCTTTTCCGGCAGAAGGGTGGCGCTGCCCGAGAAGGGGATGCGATCCCTTCGAGGCCAGTCCCATCAAGCCAAGACTCTGCCCAACTGGATGTGAGGTCTCATACCAATACCGCTGGCGTTGGAAGGGATATGTAGGCAATTCTATTCGGGTGCGGGCATAATCTTTGTCAAACCCTTGCCAATCTATCACAACCCCCTGAAGATATAATTCACTCAGGCTTTCCAAGATTTGCTCCCAATCATCTATTCTGGGTGATAGGGAAGGCAACCAAATATTCTCTTTCTCTGTCAGGATTTGTTGGGCCATACCTATTAAGGTAGGTTTGGGGCCAACTTCGATAAAAATATTGCAACCTGCTTGCTTTAATGTCTGGATCGATTCGCTAAAACGGACTGGCTGGGAAATGTGATTGCTCCAGTAAGCGGGTTGGCTCAGCTCGTCTCCCTGAATGAACTTCCCGGTAGTGTTAGAAACCAGACGTATTCCAGGGGCTGTGAAGTGAATGGACTGTGCAGCTCTTTCAAAGGGGCTGAGGATCGGCTCCATAAGCGGGGAATGGAAGGCATGCGATACCGTTAGCTGGTGAGATTTGATTCCTTCCTGTCCCAGCGCCTGAAGAATACTATCAAGACGGCTTTTCAGACCAGAAATTACGATATTTTGAGGTCCGTTGATTGCAGCAATTGAGACTTCCCCAGAATGAGGCCGTACGGCTGCCTGGACAGTAGCCAGGTCTGCAAAAACTGCCGCCATGCCTCCATTCGATGGCAGACTTCCCATGAGGCGGCCGCGCTCTGCAATCAGCTCGAGTCCGTCTTCCAGGCTGAACACCCCAGCCAGGCAGGCTGCCACATACTCTCCTACACTGTGGCCCATTACAGCAGCCGGCGCAATTCCCCAGGATTGCCATAATTTCGCCAATCCATACTCCAGAGCAAACAGCGCGGGTTGGGTGTATTCGGTTGAGTGAATAAGCGAATCCTCCCCTGAATCAGGGTACAGGACTGAAAGAAGCGGCTGTTTTAGAGATGAGCTTAGGAGCTGGTCACACTGATCTATAGCCTTGTGGAACGTAGGCTGAGTTTCATATAATTGGCGGCCCATGCCAGCCGATTGAGAGCCCTGTCCGGAAAATAGAAAAGCGATTTTTGGCTTCCCAGAAGAAAGCACCCGGGCAGTTGATACTCCAGGGTGTTCCTCCCCGGCAGCCAGGGCTTCCAATCTATCCAGGATCTGATCTGTCGAAGCCCCAATAACGGTAGCTCGCTGTTTGAAATGAGATCTTCCAATATTCACTGTGTAAGCTACATCCCCTAGAGAGATGAACTGTTTTTCTGACAGGAAATTCTCGTAACGCTTCGTCAGCTCCTTCAGGGCAGTCTCGTTTTGGGCAGATAGGGTGATAATATGCTGAGGCCGCTCGATCTCGCTGAGTTGTATCTCGATTTCAGGAGCGGATTCGATAATGATATGGGCATTCGTACCGCTAAATCCAAAGGAGCTGATACCGGCTATGCGACAGCTTTCTTTCTCCGGCCATGGCGTAAGCTGCGTAGGAACGATAAACCCGCTCTGCGCCCAATCGAAATGCGGAGTCAGGGTCTTTAAATGCAGGTGAGGCGGGATCCTGCCATGGTTCATAGCAAGGACGGTTTTAATCAGGCTGGCCATTCCCGCTGCTGCCTCCAGGTGGCCTATGTTTGTTTTGACAGACCCAAGAAACAGGGGCCGTTCGCCCGAGCGATTCTTACCCACGCTTTCAGCCAACGCTCTAAGCTCAATTGGATCCCCTAGGGGTGTACCGGTTCCATGAGCTTCCACGTAATCCACCTGATCTGCCGTCAGGTCCCCGGTATCGGCCAGGGCTGCCTCAATCACGGCTCTTTGCGCCTGTCCATTTGGTACCGTCAACCCGCTGCTGCGTCCGTCGTGGTTAATCGCTGTTCCCCGGATCACAGCGAGAATGCGATCCCGATCTCTTAAGGCATCCGAAAGCCGTTTGAGAACAACGACTCCACAGCCTTCTCCTCGCACGTATCCATCCGCCTGGGCATCGAACGTTTTACATCGACCATCGGGAGCCAGGGCATGGGACTTGGATAGATAAATGGTTCCAATCGGTGAGAGGATGAGGTTTACACCTCCGGCAAGAGCTAAATCACACTTGGACAAGCGTAAGTGTTGGCAGGCTAGATGGATAGCGACCAATGAGGAGGAGCAGGCTGTATCAATGGCCAGGGCCGGTCCGTTTAATCCCAAAAGATACGAGATTCTACCGGCCGCCACACTCAAAAGATTCCCAGTGCCCATGTAGGTATCAACCTTGCTTGTATCTCCAGCCAGCAATTGAATCCCAACGTAATCACTTGAACTGATACCAACAAAAACACCCGTTTGTCCCCCAACCATTTTCTCCGGAGCCAACCCGGCATTTTCCAGCGCTTCCCAACTTACATCCAAGAGCAAGCGCTGCTGAGGATCCATGTAGATTGTTTCCCGGGGGGATAACCCCCAAAACGGAGCATCGAACTGGTCGACAGAATCGAGATAACCCGCCTTACTTGTATACATTTTTCCAGGGGCTTCTGGGTCCGGATCGTAGAAAACTTCTTTATTCCAACGCCCCTCTGGCAGATCGGAGATTCCATTCTCTCCCCGGCTGAGCATCCCCCAAAAAGATTCGGGCGAATCCACCTCACCCGGAAAGCGACATCCCATACCGATAATTGCCACAGGTTCCGTTTTGGCTTGCTCCAGCGTCTCCAGCTTCGCCCGCAGCTCACGCAGTGCAAGGAGAGACCGCTTTAACGGGGATAATCCTCCGGCTGGTTGAAGCGTTCCATCTACTGAGAATTCTGACACAATCACCTTCTTTCTTGTGCAGTTTTTAATATCTACAATGCACTCTCAAAATACTGCACTAGCAACGACCCTCAAAGATTCTCTCGTTTTATCCGGAATAAGTCGAAATTTCGAGGTTGAGGCGGGAAGGAATGACGTTCATAGACCTAAATCAGCACCCTCAACCATTGGAAAAGAAGAAACCTTGAACTTGTCGTTGCTACTGAAAGATTAATATCGGGAGATAAACCCTTGGGAGAAGATTGCTTGTTTGTATCTTGATCCCGGCATTAATCGAAATCTCCTGGTCACTTAAAGGATCAATTCCAGTCGAGAAGTTTTGGTTAAATGGATCCACTAAAAGCCAATTAGCGAGCAAACCTGAGGCAACAGTGCCCGGGTGACCGGAAAAATCATCCAACTGCATGTGATGTGGCTCGTCTCCTCGCTCCATCAGGTGGATAAATTCGTCACCCATCTCTAGGTCACCGTTTAGGTTTACTTTGGAAAGTATTGAATTCGTAAATGCCGCCAAATCTGCAACGGGAATCCCTCTCGCCTGCCCCATCTGCCCGATGAGAAAATTGGTGGCATCGATCGCATCGGTAACTCGCTGTCGCCGCTGAGGATCCGGAAATTGCAGGAAAGCAGCCGGATTCTTCCCCGGATCGCCAATATTAATTACCACCATTTTAACCTGACCCGCAGCCAGGATGGTATCGACCGCCAAGGTCATATTCTGTACAATCGCATTGATTTTAGACTGGAGAGCCACCCCAGTCAAAGTTCCATTATAGATTTCTTCATAGGTCCCATTAACCAGGTGGAAGTCATTCGTGCCAATATAAAGGATTACATACGAGACCTGGCCATCGGCCACTTGTTGAGCCAGGCCCGTGTGCTGGCCCGAGTCGATCAAACTCTGGGCGGTAGCGCCGCTTAGAGCCCAGTTATACTCGAAACCTGTGCGTCTTGGATCGCCCCAGTTGCCCCATCTCCCAAAGTTAAGACCCCGACTCCTCGAAAGCTGTTCCACCCAGTTAAGGGTAGTTGCGGCATATGCCCCGCCGCGGTTATCATCGGCGCGGTATTCATCTGAATTGCTGTCTCCCATAACACCGATGCCTGTAATTGCGTTGGAGCCATTGTTCGGCAAAACCAAATTGTCGAGGGCGGCAATCCCATTCTCAGGGTATTCCAAAGCCGCCTTTCCGGCGACATTGCCTTGCTTTGCCTGATTGTTCGGTTGGGCTAAGGCTGAACAAGATGTCAGATCGTTGAGGATATTCTGGATATAGAACAGCTCTACAGTCTGGCCAGTGTTCGGATTGATTTTGTAGATGGCAGACAGACCAGTTACTTCTTCGATATCCGAGGCAAATAACATGCCATCGCAGTAAGCCAAGCCAGTCCACATCATGAGGCTTTGCTGACCAATCATATTGCTGTACAGACGGGTCGCTACACGAGTTTGAAGGTTTAAAGTATACAGGCTTTGGTAGGTGACCAGGTAAAGCATCCCACCAGGGCTGAAGGCGAAATCGCCCGTGCCCCCGTAGGCGCCTGTTTCCAGACCAACAACCTGGCCTAGCGAGGTGATATCCCCATTCGTCTTATTGATGGTGAACAACCGGTCGTGAGTATCCATCATGTAAAGCGTTCCATCCGGGGCAAAAGCCAGCCGTTTGGTGTAAATTTGGGGTGAAGGGGTATATGTCCGTACAACGGTATTCGTTCCCGTCGCCGGATCCCAATAAGCAAACTGATCGCCGCTGGCCTGCCATTGATAGTAGTAGATATAGCCAGTTGTTGGGTCCTGCTCCATCGCCTGGGTGCCAAATAATAGATCGCCTACTTTTCTGGAGCTGCCCTGCGTCAGGTTGATTTCATACAATTCCTGGAAGCCGTACGCATTGGCCCCATAGATGATGGTATCCGACGAAGGAGCGCCTGTTGCCGTAGGTAAAGGCGTGTTCGTTGCCGTTCGCGTGGGCGTCCTGGTTGCCGTTCGCGTGGGCGTCCTGGTTGCCGTTCGTGTGGGCGTCCTGGTTGCCGTTCGCGTGGGTGTCCTGGTTGCCGTTCGCGTGGGCGTCCTGGTTGCTGTTCGCGTAGGTGTACTGGTTGCCGTTCGCGTGGGTGTGCGGGTACTGGTCGGTGATAATAGTGTTTCCGTACTCGTCGGCGTTACCGTAGGCGTACTCGTTGCTGTAGGCGTTCGCGTGTTGGTTGCTGTTGGCGTAGGGGTATCGGTAGGCGATATTGGTGTCATCGTAGAAGTAGCTGCCGGTGGAGGTGTGTTCGTCTCTGTCGGCGTTGAAGTGGAGGTGTCGGTCGGAGATAGCGGGGTCGCCGTGTAAGTCGAGGTCGGTGTGGGGGAATTTGTTGCTGTAGGCGTAGGTGTAGGCGTGTCGGTCGACGACATTGGCGTTACCGTGTCAGTTGCTGTTGGTGTGGTTGTATTCGATGCCGTTGGCTCAGGCGTGTTCGTAGCAGTTGAAGTGGATGTGTTGGTTGGCGTGGGGGTGTCGCTCGGCGAGAATGGCGTTGGCGTGTCAGTTGCTGTCGGAGTGGGTGTGTTCGTTGCCGTCGGAGGTGGAGTGAAAACCGGGCAGGAGGATAGATCGGTGAGAAAGATTGAATTGTAGAACAACAGGGTTGTCTGTCCGGTGGCCGGATCGATCTGGAAGATTCCCGAGCGGAAAGTCGCTTGCTCGGCGTCAGAAGCGAACAAGGTTCCGTTACAATAAGCCAGCCCTGTCCATAGAACGGTGCCGGTTCCACTGATCATGTTGCTGTATTTAAGAGTCGCCGTGCGAGTAGCAAGATTGAGTGTATAAAGATTGCGGTAGGTAACAACATATAATATTCCGTCCGGGGTAAACGCCATATCCCCAGTCGCACCATAAGGACCAGTTTCTAAACCTGTTACGGACCCGAGCAAATTAATGTCCCCATTGATCTTATCGATAATATATAGCGCATCAGCTTTGTCCATCATGTACAGCGTACCGTCAGGGGCAAAAGCCATACGCTCGATGTCCATGCCAGGCGCAGGATTATAGGTTTTTACAATGGTGTTGCTGTTGGTTGCGGGATCCCAATAACCAAATTGGTCACCGCTCGTTTGCCATTCAAAGTAGTACACGTAACCGGTATCAGGATCCCGCTCTATAGCCTGTGTGTCCGCAAGCAGGTGCCCAGCAAGCTGTGACGTTCTTTGGGTCAAGTTAAGCTCGAATACTTCCCGCCGGTTATAGGCATTGGCCCCATATATAATCGTATCTCCGGCTAGTACCTGGAAGAGTTGCCCCTCAATAAATTCTCCGCTAATTCTTTCTCTATTTTCTGCAGATTGTACAATTTCTGAAATGCCTGCCGCCCGGGACGCTTGGGACGTTCCTGTCAGTAAAGCCAATACGATCCCTATGCGAATAATGTCAAACAAACGGTTAGCCATGCTTGCATCCCTCCTCTTTATGTTTTAGCCTTTTGTTAATGTAAACCAGCGCTTTTGAAGATTTCATCTGCACTCAAAGGCCGGATATCCAGGCCGAACGCTTCATTAAACGGCCCAACCAGGATCGAATTCGCCAGGATGCCCGAAAGGATTGTGCCAGGATGACCGGATGCATCGTCTAACTGTAAATTTTGCGGGGTATTGCCGCGCTCGAAAAAATGAAAAAACTCACCGCCAAACTCCATCGTACCATCTTTATTGAAATTGGGGAGTAAGTTCATCGCGAACGCATTAAGGTCGACAACCACAATGCCTCGTTCAGCTGCCATTTTATTAATTAAGTCGTCGACTTCCTTGATCGCCGCGCTAACCCTCTCCCTTCCATCACGATTTGGGAATCGCCGGATAGTATCTGGAGCTAAGCCTTTGTCAGCAATGTTAACAACCACCACTTGCACATCTCCAGCATTTATTACAGTATCTACTGCCAGGGTAATATTCTCAATAATGCTGTCGATCTTTTCTTGGAGGTGGGTATCACTCAAAGATCCATCATAAATTTCCTGATAGGAGCCGTTTTCCAAATGAAAATCATTCCCCCCAATATAGAGAATGACTTGGGATATTTTGCCCTGGGTTATTTGCTCGGCCAGGCCGGTATGCTGCCCTTGGTCGATTAAGCCTTGAGCAGTTGCCCCACTACGGGCCCAGTTATACTCAAACCCGGTCCGCCGAGGTTCACCCCAGGTATCCCATTTACCAAAATTTAAATCGCGATTCAAAGCCAATAACTCGACCCAATTAAGTGTGGTTGCTGCATATGTTCCACCCCGGTTATCGTCAGCGCGATATTCGTCAGAGTTGCTGTCACCCATGATCCCGATCCCAATAATGGGTTTTGGGATCTCTGCGCTTTTTGCGATCGAAGGAGGTAAGATTATTTCCGGGCCGGTTGCTCCTGCTTGAGGAATCTGGCTCAAGGGATTGTTATGGGGTAGTAGATACCTTTTGAGAAATAGAAACAGGCCTATCCCACTAACCAACAAGATACTGGCGACTAGAATGAAATATAACCACGGAACTCTTGACTGTGTCATACTTTTCGCTCCAGAATGTTTAGAAACCGATATCGTTGAGTTCTTTTAGAAGCGATGCTTCTGCTTCATCATCAGTCATTTCTTGAAGATCTGTATTTGATTCTTTAGCGGGAGATAATGGTATCTCTTCGCCCGCTTCCGGCTTAGTCGTCAGGGATAAGCCTAAAACTTCTTCGGACAGATATTGAGTAAGCGCAGTTATAGTCGGATATTCGAAGGCAACCGTAGCAGGAAGTTTGCGCCCCAGGCTAAGTTTCAACCGGTTACTCAGTTCGACGGCCATCAAGGAATCCATTCCCAGGTCCGTCAGACCCTGATGGATATCAATCTCTTGAGATGCATTCAACCCAAGGACTCGGATCACTTGATTTTGAACATGGGTCATCAGGAACTCAAAACGGTCTTCAGGAATCGTTTCTTCCAACTGCTCCAGCATGTTAGGCTCGGTTAAGCCTGCATCTTTTTTCTTGAAGCCCATCCTTTGGAGCAGTCCTTGCAGGATAGGTGGAGTTTCTACGTTGTTCACCTGGCTGGCGAACTGCTTCCAGTCTATCGGAAGAACACAGACCTGGGTAAGATTCTTGTTTAATAATTGGATGAAAATTTGTGCTCCCGCTTGGGGATCAATTGCCCCTACGCCACGTACTTTCCACCGCTTGTGATCGCGTTCCCCCAAGGCCGCGGCCATACCGACTTCTGCCCAAGGACCCCAGTTTATACTGGTAGCACATAAACCCTGAGAACGCCGGTAGTTCGCCAGGGCGTCCAGAAATGCATTTGCTGTATTGTAATTCCCCTGGCCGCTGGAACCCAGAACAGCGGCGATTGAGGAATAAAGGATGAAGAAGTCTAAGGGGAGGTGGCGAGTCTGGGAATGTAGATGCCAGGCGCCGTCAGCTTTTGGAGCCAGAACAGTTTTAAATCTTGGCCAGGATTGCTGGCTTAATACCCCATCATCCAATACACCTGCGGCATGGACTACACCCCGTAGCGAGGGCATAGTGGATTGGATTTGTTCCAAGACTTCACAAACATCACTCTCTCTGGAGACATCCCCTTTCGCGATGATCACCTGTGTGCCAGCTTCCCGCCAGGCAGCGATTAAATCTTTGGCATTTTCGCTCGGTTCAGACCGCCCCATCAACACTATATGTTTCGCCCCGACCTCGATTAGACTCCCCGCTGTCACCAGGCCGAGTCCGCCCAGACCTCCAGTGATGAGGTAAGTAGCATCTGGTCGGATCTCAGCTTCATTTGCATCCAGGCTGCTGGCATTTTGGTAAACAACAACCTTCCCAATGTGGCGGGCTTGAGCCATAAACCTGAAAGCTTCCACTGTTTCTTCAATTGGAAAACCTTGGATGGGTAACGCATGCAGCCGTCCAGCCTTGAACTCAGGCAGCAATCCAGCTAAAGTTTCGTTGAGAAAGCCTGGATCCTGTTCGAAAACATTTGACAGATCGTAAACATAATAGGAAAAAGTAGGATTGAACTCCGCCACCTGTTTGGAGCTCCAAATGCCTCGCTTGCCAATTTCCAAAAAACACCCATGATCGGCTAGCACGCCCATACTCTTCGGGATAAATTCATCTGCCAATGAATTCAGGACAATATTGACACCTTCACCATGGGTGAGTTCCATAATCTTATCGGCGAAATCAAGCGAGCGTGAGTTCAGCACATGCTCCACGCCTATCGAGTGCAGATAAGAATGTTTTTTCGTATTGGCCGTGCCGTATACTACAGCTCCAGCGCGCTGCGCAAGTTGTACAGCAGCCAACCCAACTCCTCCGGCGGCTGCATGGATAAGTACGCGATCACCGGCTTTGATTTTAGCCAGACTGTGGAGTCCGTAATAGGCGGTTAAAAATGTGATGGGGATGGTTACGGCTTCGGTGAAACTCATCCAGGTAGGTTTGGGCGCAACCAGGTCTGCGTTCGCAATCGCATGGCTTTTAAAAGCTCCCTTTGCCAGGGCGATAACTTCATCCCCAACGAAAAATTCGCTCACCTCCTCGCCGAGAGCGACGACAATCCCTGCGCATTCTGATCCTACGGGCCCTGGGTCGCCAGGGTACATACCCAACACGTTCAGAACATCCCGAAAATTCAGACCGGAGGCACGCACTCGAATCTCCACTTCCCGCTTTTCTGGCACGCGCCGCTCCACAGGGCGGAAAGTCAAATTATCCAAAATGCCGCGCTCCGAGACATGCAGTTCAAAGGGTTGGTTTTCTACCTTATGCGTAGGCTCTTCCTGATCGTCCAGATGAATCAACCTGGCAACGGAACGCTTCTCTCCCCTTTGGGCAATCCGATCCTCGCTTGTGTTAGTTGTTATTTCCTGGAGTAAGGCCTGCACTCGATTAGAGACTATGTCCGAATCGATATCAAGCTGGCAACAATGCAATTCTGGATATTCATTACTGATTGTATTTGCCAAACCCCCCAACGAGGCTTGAAATGGATTGATTTGTGTATACGCAACGGATTGGGCTTTGCTGGTCACCAGCCACAACCGGGCAGATTCACTCCGGACATTTTGTTTCTCTAACCAGTGAGGTAATGCCTGGACGAGGTGGAGGAGACCACTGTGAATGGCCCTCATCTCCTCGTTTTGAGATGGCGCCTCAGGTTGTCCAGTTGCATCCAGCCCCCATAAATAGATCGTTCCACGGTAGGTCAGATCTGAGTCGCTAAGAGCCTCGGAGAACAGCATATGAAAGCCTTCTGGAGAAGCCGGATCGACAACCCATTCTCTCTGCTGGATTAAATGAGTGCTGTCGCCAACATGTACGACAATGCATTTCCCACCTCCTTCTTCCAGGCGCTCAACCAGGCGATCCCCTGTACCTTGCTGGTCGGAAAACACCAACCAAACGCCTTCTGCGCTAAACGGCATGACAGGAGCTTCCAGGGCCTGAGCTTGCCAATCCAGGCGGTAAAACCACTCGTCAAAACGTTTTTGTGTCGCTTTCCAAATTGCTGTCCGGCTTACCTTGTAGAGTTGCAATCCGGTTACCTGGGCAACGATCTCACCGGATTGTTCGAACAGGTCTAGGTCGGCGGTAAAAGCCTCTTTAATCGAACCTTCTGCACGGCTTCTCAAGCGCGCAAAAGCCCATACCTGGTCGAGTCCTGGCCGATACACTTGGTATTTTTCCAGCCCGACTGGGACATACACATTCTCACTTCCTGGCTCAGTGCCAAACGTGGAATAAGCTGCGCCCAAGACATGAAAGCTGGAATCCAATAGAGCAGGATGGAGGTAATATTCCCTGGCTTGTTGTTTTGTCCCGTCTGGCAGAGCTAAATGGCCCAATGCCATACCCTCACTTCGCCAAAGTTCGATCATCCCCTGGAAATCAGGACCGTATTCTGCTCCCAGTTCGTTCCCCTGCCGGTAATAATCGGGGATGTCCACTTCCTGTGGGCAGAGAGCCTGGATCTCTGCCAGGTTAAGCGTCTTCGGAGGCGCTTCATCCTGCGGGACTGGACACAATATACCTGTACAGTGTTGTTTCCAATTCCTGTTTTTCCCAATTTCCTGACTGAATACCTGAAAACTGGGTGAGGTTCCTTCGCCAGGAATGATTAAAGTTTGAACGGTCATCTCCTGCTCATCAGACAGGATCAAGGGATCCTGGATCGTAAAGTCCTGGATGGTTACATTTTCACCCAATGCCTGTACTGCGGCAGCCACGCCAATCTCTAAGTAGCCGGTCGCTGGAAAGAGGGGTGCGCCAAAAATGCGGTGATCGTTTAGATAAGGAGGCCAGTTTGTGGAGAGTTCAGTTTCAAATACATGACCTTCCAGTAATGGAGAGCTAAGTTCGTGAGTCAAAAATGGGTGCCTTCCCGATGGCCTTAATTTGGCAGCCGGCCTGGTAGATTGTAAATCAACCCAATAATGCTGCCTTTGAAAGGGATAGGTTGGCAATGCGATTTTTCTGCCTGGATGGTGCCGGTAGAACCCCTTCCAATCAATATTCAAGCCAACGGTATACAATTTCGCCAGGCTTTCGAGCAATGGCTGCCAATCTTCCTGTCCGGGCCGTAGAGAAGGCAACCAGGAGGCCTCGGCTTCCGGCAAGCAACGGCGGCCCATCCCCAGCAATGTGGGCTGAGTTCCGATTTCCAAGAAAACCCGGTAACCTTGTTGGTAAAGAGTTCTGGATCGAATCCGAAAAACGAACTGGGGCGCGAACATGGGATACCCAATAGGCGGCCTGTGTTATCTCTTCGTGATCAGCCAGGCTTCCGCTGATATTAGAGATTACTCCAATTTGCGGTTGTTGGTAATTGATCCCCTCGGCAATCTGGCGAAAATCATCCAAAATTGGTTCCATCAAGGGAGAGTGAAAGGCATGCGATACGGTAAGGGCCTTCGATTTTATCCCTTGTGATGCAAGGGATCTTAAGATGGCTTCTACAGATGTTCTAGCCCCTGAGATAACGATATTTCCTGGTCCATTAATTGCTGAAATCGAAACCTGCTCTCGATAGGGCCAAATGGATTCCGCTACTTGTTCCTCATTTGCAAATATTGCCGCCATCGCACCACCCGGTGGAAGGGATTGCATCAAGCGCCCACGGGCTGCGATCAACTTAAGGCCCTCATCCAGGCTGAACACCCCGGCAACGCAAGCGGCTACATATTCACCCACACTGTGGCCCATGACCACCCCTGGATCCACTCCCCAATCTGACCACATTCTGGCCAACGCATACTCGATGGCAAACAGAGCAGGCTGGGTGTAGGCTGTCTGGTCGATCAGTGAGGCATCTCCTTCATCTTGCGGATAAATCACGGAAAGGAGGGGACGCTCCAAAAAAGGCTCCAGAATCTGTGTGCACTGATCCATTATAGCCCGGAAGGTGGGTTCGGTTTTATAAAGTTGGCGGCCCATACCTGCAAACTGGGAGCCTTGCCCGGTGAAAAGAAACGCCACTTCGGGAGGGTCCTCTCCCTGGACCGATCCCTGGAATACATCCTTGGGATCTCTCTCCTCGAGCCAATTCGCCAAACGGTTCTTCGCCTCATCTATTGAAGCGGCTATCACGCCTAGCCTTTCGCCGAAGTGATGCCGGCCTGTGTCCGCCGTGAAACTCACGTCGCCCAGATCAGCTTCTGGATGGTCGGTTAGATATTGACCATAACGGTTGACAACCTCCTTCAGTGCTTCAGGGGTTCGCGCCGAGAGGGCTAACAGATGGGCAGGCCGCCCGGAATCGAATGACTTTTTCTCCTGCTGGGGAGCTTCAGTTACAATCAAATGTATATTTGTTCCACTGAAGCCAAAGGAGCTCAAACCCGCTATTCGCTGGGAGCCATTCCTGGCTGGCCAGACTACAGGTTCGATGGGGATTTTCACCGGGATCTCATCCCATAAGATGAGTGGGTTCGGCTTGTGGAAGTGCAGGTGAGGTGGTATCTCCTGGTGCTTTAAGCAAAGCACTAATTTGATCAGACCGGCAATCCCCGACGCGCCTTCCAGATGGCCGATATTGGTCTTGACAGAAGCGACAAAAAAAGGGTTATCGGGAGAGTGTTCTTTCCCATACACTGCATTCAAAGCGCGCATCTCGATAGGGTCGCCCAAGGAGGTGCCCGTTCCGTGGGCTTCAATGTAATCCACATCTCCCGGACGGATCGAGGCGTCTGCCAGAGCAGCCCGAATGACGGCCTCCTGAGCCGCCCCATTCGGAGCTGTCAACCCGTTGCTGCGGCCATCCTGGTTCATTGCAGTCCCTCGAATTACCGCCAGAATCCGATCCCCGCTTGCCAGAGCATCCGAAAGACGCTTCAAGATCACAATTCCGCAGCCCTCGCCGCGTACATATCCATCCGCAGAAGCGTCAAAGGTTTTGCAACGGCCATCAAAAGCCATCATACGTGCCCGGCAGGTAGTGATCGTACCATCAGGAATCAATAAAAGGTTCACTCCCCCGGCTAAGGCCAGCTCGCATTCTTTGTTCCGCAAGCTCTGGCAGGCCAGGTGGACGGCGACCAGAGAGGAAGAACAAGCTGTATCCACGGCTGTATTGGGTCCATGCCAGTCGTAAAAATACGATAAACGTCCGGAGGCCACACTGTGAGAGACACCCGTACTGAAGTAAGCATCCAGATGATTTTCATCGCTCCCCTTAGCTTGCAAGACAATATAATCATGGGTTGACATACCAATAAACACACCTGCGAGAGCACCCATAATCTCCGGAGATGCATAGCCGGCATTTTCTAGAGCCTCCCAGGAAACCTCCATCAATAAGCGCTGTTGAGGATCGAGTTTAATGGCCTCACGGGGCGAGATGCGGAAAAAGGCCGCGTCGAACAAGTCAATATTTTTCAAAAAAGCACCCTTACGGGTGTAATACTTACCGGGTGCATCAGGGTCGGGATCGTAATATGCATCTACATCCCAGCGTTCCGCAGGAACATCGGTAACTGCATCAAATCCCTGGTGGAGAAAACTCCAAAAAGACTCCGGATCACTGGCCTCACCCGGAAACCGGCAACCCATTCCCACAATGGCTATAGGTTCGTGGCGTGTTTTTTCTACAGCATTCAGCCGCTTTTGCATCTCGTCTAGAGCACCGTAAGCGTTCTTCAATAGGGACTGGTAGTCTAATGGATTGGCTGTCATTCGAAGCTCCGATTGATGTTAGAAATCTTCTGTATAAGTAAAGCGGCAATCTCTTCTTCGGTCATCTGTTCCAGATCGGCCGTCTCGGAGCCCTGTTCCGTGGGCGACGTTGGGAAAGCGATTTCCTGCTCGAGAACCGGAGAGGCAAGACTAGGAAAAAGAATAGTTACCAGGAACCCCGCCAGGGCTCTAACTGTGGGATACTCAAACAATAACGTGGCGGGAAGGGGATGGTTCACCAGATTGCTCAATTTGTTTCGTAGCTCAACTGCCATCAATGAGTCCAATCCCAATTCGTGAAGAGGCAGATCCAGATCGATGCTTTTCTTTGAATCGATGCCCAGAACCTGGGCTGTCTGCTTCCGAATTTGCGTCACCAACGCTGCAAAGCGCTTTTTCGACGGAACCGCAGCCAACGCTTTCAGAAAGTCGGAACCTCCTGACAATTCTTCCTTATTCTGCGAAATGGATTGTTCTGTTCGAGCGACTTCTTTCCAAAGTTTTTCCAATAAAGCTGGCGCTGGACGGAAGGAAAGTTGTCTGAAGTAGTTAGGCCAATTTACTTTGATGACGCTAAACTGAATGCGGTAGGGTAATTTAAAATAGGAATCCATACTTAGGGCCCATTCAAGAGCCTTTAAGCCCTCCTCAGGTGACAGGTTGTCTCTACTAGTGTTTATGACATCCTTCTGACGAGCAGCCATGCCCACTTCAGCCCATGCACCCCAATTGATGCTAACAGTAGGATGGCCCTGCGCGGCACGATAATGAGCTAATGCATCCATAAAAGCATTAGCAGCGGCATAGTTACCCTGTCCCGGTGAACCCAAAACTGAGGCGCCGGACGAAAAATACACACAGAAATCGAGGGGCTTTTCGCTAGTAGCCTGGTGAAGGTTCCAGCTCCCGGATATTTTAGGCGCCATAACCCCCTTGAAGCGCTCCCAAGTTTGGTGCAGTAATACCCCATCGTCCAAGGTACCAGCAGCGTGAATGATACCACGCAAAGGCTGCGTAATGGCTTCCGCCTCCTCAATGCAATCTGCCAACGATTTCGGCTGAGAGACATCGCCGCGGAGGATCAAGACCTGGGCGCCCTTCGCCTCCATTTGGAGCACAGCCTCTCGAGCTTCTGGAGATGGATCAGATCTCCCCATCAGAATCAAGTAGCGAGCCCCTTTAGCGACCATCCAAGCCGCGACGGATAAACCAAGGCCGCCCAGGCCCCCGGTGATCAGGTAGCTTGCTTCAGCCCGGATCGGGATTTCAGATGGAACAACCTTTTTATCTTCGTCAAGAATCCTTTCAAAGCGGCGGACCCTGCGCTGTTGATCTCGATAGGCGATTTGATCTTCTTCCGGCTTAGGATCTAAAATCTCTGCTAATAACTCTTGCGTCTGATCGGATGCGCTTATATGAGGATCTAAATCCAGCCTGGCGCAATGGAATTCTGGATGTTCCTGCGCGATTACGTGACTCAACCCCCAAACCGGTGCCTGCGAAAAGGCTATGCTTGCAGGCGTCCAACTACCGGGGGGGTTGTTGATCGGCTGGGCACCCTGAGTAACGAGCCACAATCGTGGCGGCTTCGGTAAAGCGGAAGCAGCCAGGGTTTGCACCAGGTTCAGCAAACTACCACAGGTGAGCAGTTGCGTCCTTTCCAAATCCGAAACGGTCATATCATCGTGCGAGGGCTGATCTAATGCCCACAGGTGTATGGCCCCCTTCAAGGGCTGCTTCCCATCCATCATGGCTGCTGAAAGCAGGCTTTGGTAATCCGCTGGCACAATAGGGTTGATCCGATATTGCCCCGGTGAGATTAATTCAAATTTCTCCCCTGCAAATGCCTGGACGATACGGATGCCCGAATGAGTCAGCGCAGAAGAAAGGTTTTCCCCAACGCCCTTTTGGTCAGATAAGATAAGCCAGACGCCGGTTTGCTCGGATGTCTCATTTTCGAAAAGATCTATACGGGGCTTCTCTATCCATTGGATTTTATATAACAAGTCTTCCAATCCGTGTTGTGCAGGAGTTGTTTCCAACGCGGCTGGAAGGCTCTTTGTACTGCCGCTTTGCGTGATCCAATATCGCTCGCGCTGGAAAGGATAGGTGGGCAAAGAAATCCGCCGTCGTTGACCTGATGCAGTATAGTCCCGCTCAAACCCCTCCCAATCGACCTCCAACCCATTCACGTACAATGATGCCAGGCTTTCCAGCATTTGCTGCCATTCGGAATGCCCCTGGCGTAAAGAAGGCAGCCAAACACCCAAATCCTCATTGAGGTCGCGACGAGCCATCCCCAGGAGCACCGGGTTAGGTCCGATCTCGATAAAATTGCGGTATCCCGCTTTGTAAAGAGCTGTGATGGAATCGACAAACCGGACTGGTTTGCGAATATGTTCGCGCCAGTATTCAGAACGAGCGACCTGACCTTGTGTGGAAAAGGTCCCGGTTACATTCGAGAGGAAATCTATCCTTGGATCTGAAAATGTAACACTTCGAGCTGTCGTTTCGAATTCATCCAGAATGGGCTCCATAAGCGGGGAATGGAAGGCGTGAGATACGTTCAGGTAGCGGGCATTGACCCCACGACGGCCCATTGTCTCTACCACCTGAGTTACCACCTGCCATTCTCCTGAAATCACGGTATGCTGAAGCCCATTGAGCGCAGCCACCGAGACACGCTCTTGATAAGGACTCAATGCGGCCAATACTTGATCTTCAGGGGCGAAAATTGCAGCCATCTTGCCACCTGGTGGCAGATTGCCCATTAATCGCCCTCTCTCGGCGATCAATTTAAGCCCTTCTTCCAGGTTGAACACACCCGCTACACAAGCAGCAACATATTCGCCGACACTATGGCCCAGCACAGCCGCCGGGTTAATCCCCCAGGACTGCCAGAGCACTGCCAGGCTATATTCCAGCGCGAAAAGTGCCGGCTGAGTATAAGCTGTATTGTGGATCAATTCCAACTCGCCGGTTTCCGGGAAGAGGACCCCTAGAAGCGGCTTTTCCAGATAAGGCTGTAGCAGCCTGCCGCACTCGTCCAGCGCCTTGCGAAACGTCGGCTGGGTTTCATAAAGCTCGCGACCCATGCCAGGGTACTGCGCTCCCTGGCCGGAAAACAGAAAAGCAATCCGGGGCTGGCGGGTGCTGGTCTGGTGGCCAGCTAAAAGGCCGGCGGGCTTATTTCCGGAGGCATAATCAGCCAGATTCACTTGGATGGCTTCGGTGGAATCCACCACCATCGCCAGGCGATCGGCAAAATGGTACCGGCCAAGGTTGGAAGTGAAGCAGACATCCGCGACATTTTCATCCCTTTTGGTGAAATGCTGCCTGTAGCGGTTGGCGAGCTCCCGCAGAGCGGCTTCATTACGCGCGGAAAGGGTGAACAGGTGGAGCGGCCGTTCCACCCGAGTCTGAACATGTTCTTCGGAAGGCGCCTCTTCAACAATCACGTGAACATTCGTACCGCTGAATCCAAACGAACTGATCCCCGCGATGAGCTTTTTCTCATCCAAGTTCCACTGGGTGCGCTCGGTAGGGATTCGGATCTGAGAGAAATCTTCCCAAGTGATAAAAGGGTTGCGTTCCCGTAAATGCAGGTGGGGAGGAATTTCCCGGTGCTGTAAGGCCAAAACAGTTTTTATGACGCCCGCTACACCTGCCGCTGACTCGAGGTGACCCAGGTTGGTCTTCACCGAGCCGAGCATTAAAGGCGCCAATCGGTCCTGGCAATAAACACTGCCCAAAGCCTGGACTTCGATGGGATCTCCCAGGGCAGTGCCAGTGCCATGTGTTTCGATATAGCTGACCTCTTCCGGCTCCACTCTGGCGTTCATCAAGGCGGCACGCAGCACCGCTTCCTGTGAAGGCCCATTGGGCGCGGTAAGGCCATTACTGCGCCCATCCTGGTTTACGGCCGAGCCTCGAATTACAGCCAGGATACGGTCGTGATCAGACAGGGCCCGGGAAAGCGGCTTCAGCGCCAACATGCCGCAACCCTCGCCGCGCACAAATCCATCCGCACCGGCATCGAATGTCTTGCAGCGGCCATCAGGTGCCATCAATTTCGCTTTTGAAAGGGTGATCGTCGCATCAGGGGTCAAGATTACATTCACCCCCCCGGCGAGTGCCAGGTCGCAATCCCCGTTCCGTAGGCTTTGAACAGCCAGGTGAATAGCAACCAGGGAAGAGGAACAAGCTGTGTCGATTGAAAGGCTTGGCCCTTGCGCGCCTAAAAAGTAAGAGAGACGCCCGGAGGCGATACTGTGAGCGCTCCCTGAGGCCAGGTAAGCGTCTATATCTCTATGCCCGGCCTGTACCATTAATTGGTAAAAATCGCTTCCGGAAATCCCTACGAAAACCCCAGTTTGACTACCCATAATCTCTTTCGGTGAACGGCCGGCGTTTTCCAATGCTTCCCAAGTAACTTCTAGCAGCAAGCGCTGCTGGGGATCCAAACTATTGGCTTCACGGGGAGATATGCCAAAAAACTCTGTGTCAAAGAGCTCCAATCTCTCGAGAAACCCTCCCCAGCGAGTGGCGACCTTTCCGGGCGCATCTGGATCTGGATCGAAAAAAGCAACATTATCCCATTTGGAGGTTGGGGTTTCGGTGATCGCGTCAATGCCCTGAGATAAAAGCGACCAGAAGGCTTCTGGCGAATCTGCCCCGCCGGGGAAGCGGCAAGCCATACCAATAATGGCCACTGGCGCATACTTCTCACGCTCAAGTGCTTCCAACCTTTCTTGCAGTTCGGCGGCTAGTAAAGCCAGGTGCTTGGGTGGGAGGGCGCTGATCCGTTCCAGGAAAGCAGTCATTTTTCCGCCTTGGCTCGAGCTGAAAGGAGACGCTCAACTTCTTCATTGGGCAGCTCCTCCAGGGATGCCAGGAAATCGCCTAGGCTTTCGGATTTCTTCCCACTTCCCGGTGAGCCGCTGGCCTCCCGCGCCAACAGCTGCCGTGCCAGATACCCGGCGATTGCATCCACAGTGGGGTAGTCGAATACCAGGCTGGCAGGTAAGCTCCGTTCGAGGTCGATTCCAGTGCTTAGAAGATTGCGTAACTCGACCGCCATAAGAGAGTCGAGGCCCATTTCATTGAGAGGTTTCTGCAGGTCAATAATTTCTCCCGCGTCCAGACCAAGCACTTTAACCACTTTTCCAGTTATAAAGGAGAGCAGCAAATCATATTGTTGGTTAGGAGGTGTCTTGTCCAGGCTGGCGCGGAAGCTTTCTGGCACGGCCCGGTATATTTCTTGGGCCTGGGCAGGAGCAACCTGGAGTTCGGATTGGGCCAAGTTCGCCAGCCAGCGAGGAGGTTGTCCGCCTTTGTATTGGCGCAGGAATTGGCTCCAATCGATCGGAAGCACAGCCACTTGTGCTATCTCCTGGGAGATGAGCAGTTCTAAGATCTGTAAACCGTCCTGGGGAGAGATGGTTCGAATCCCCTGGAGCTCTACTCGTTCACCAACCTTTCGCTCGGCGGCTGAACCAACCTCGGCCCAGACGCCCCAGTTAATACTCAGGGCCGGCAACCCCTGAGCCTTGCGGAAATGGGCCAGAGCATCCAGGAAAGTGTTGGCAGCCGCATGGTTCCCCTGTCCCGGGGAGCCCAGCAGAGCCGCGGTGGACGAGAAGAGAACGAAGAAATCCAGTGCTTTACCGGAGGTGAGGCGATGCAAGATCCAGGCGCCATCTACCTTGGGGGCCATAACCCGGGCAAAGCGCTCCCAATCCTGGCGTATCAAAGCACCATCTTCAAGGACGCCAGCTGAATGAATGACCCCTTTTAGGGGCGGCATTGTGCTCTCCATTTCAGCAAACACATGGGCAACCTGTTCATACTGGGAGATATCAACCTGGTAAATATGCACCTGCGCGCCAGCCTTTTCCATCTCCGCAAGGTCGGCTCGGGCGCCTCCGGAGGGTTCATTGCGTCCTAATAACACAAGGTGTCGGGCGCCCCGTGAAACCAGTCGGCGGGCGACAAGCAATCCCAACCCAGAAAGGCCGCCGGTGATCAAGTAAGTGCCTTCAGGTTGCGGTTTGTAAAACGGTATTACAGTGCCCTCTATATTGCCATCTACCTGGGCGACAACAATTTTACCAATGTGTTTGGCCTGCGACATGGTGCGGAACGCGGCGGCAGTTTCTTCCAGAGCGAAGACCTGCACTGGTAATGGAGCATACTTCCCAATCTGTATTCCATTAATAGTTTCGTGGAATAATGCCTGCACCTCTGCTGGGGAAGTTTTCATCTGATTTGCCAGGTCGATGATATGATAAGAGGCTCGCGGTTTTAAGCGAACCACTTGTTCGGAAGTCCAGATTTCTTGCTTGCCAAGCTCAAGGAACCGGCCCTCCTCTGCTAGTGTGGACAGGCTGGCAGGAATGAAATCGCCCGCTAAAGAGTTAAGCACAACATCTACACCCTGTCCATGTGTGATCTCCATAATCTCTATGGCGAAATCCAACGAGCGAGAATTTAGCACGTGATGAACCCCTAGGGACTTTAGATAAGCTCGCTTGGCAGGACTGCCTGCTGTCCCAAATATCTCAGCCCCAGCGTTCATAGCGATCTGCACAGCAGCCTGGCCTACGCCTCCTGCAGCAGCGTGGATCAGGACGCGCTCTCCAGCTTTGATTTTGGCCATTCGATTCAGGGCATAAATTGCGGTCATAAACGCCAAAGGGAGTGCTGCTGCCTGGGTCAAATTCAAATTAGTCGGCAGAGGAGCAACCATATCGGCATTGACTGTGGTGAACGTCGCGAAACCACCATTTACAACAGCGACTACCGGATCGCCTGGGGAAAATCCTTCAACCCCCTCGCCTACTGTAATGATCTTTCCGGAGCATTCACTGCCGAGTGGTTCCGGGTCGTCTCGCACGGCCAAGGCATTTAACACATCCCGAAAGTTCAAACCGGCTGCCAGAACCCGAATTTCCACCTGCCCTCGCCCGGGAGGGATGCGCTCGCTGGTGACGAAGGCCAGATCATCTAACACGCCGCTGCCAGTCGTCACCAGGTGGACAGATTTAACTTCCGGATCTCGCCATGAAACTTCCAGGCTTTTCCGGACCAGACGGGCTGCAAAGCGTTGTCCTCGGCGGTAAACGATCTTTTCCTCATCGTAAGCAGCGTCGAGTTCTAATCTGAGCTGCTTTGTCTGGTCATCCAAGGAATCCCTGGGATCCAGGTCAATCAACGTGCAACGGTACTCAGGATGCTCGAGCTCGATTACCCTCCCCAGCCCCCACACAGGCGCCTGTTCGAAGGAATTCAAAATTTGCGGCCCGACGCTCTCGAGTGACTGGGCGCCGCGTGTAATGACCCACAGGCGAGGAGCATCCAAGCCCATCCCCAGAGCTTGAACCAGGTGCAGGAGGCTGCCGGTGCTGAAAGACTGCCCCGCCTCCAAAGAGACAAACGGTTCCATATCCCCTTCCATCGGGGTAGGGAGATCCAGGCTCCACAGGTGGAAGATACCGGTCAGCGGTTTCCCCAGATCGGTAAGGAGTTGGGAAAACTGGCCGCTTTCAACCGGGTTAAGTCGCCATTTACCCTGTGCAACTCGTTGAAAACCCTCCCCGGGGTAAACCAGGCTGCAGCCCTGCCCGTCTGCGCGCAGCTTTGCAGCCAGCTTTTCGCCGAGCCCGCTTTTGTCGGCAAAGACAAGCCATTCGCCTGCCGGCGTTTCAGAAGACCTCCCTATTTTAGAAGATCGGGCCAGGAATATTCGCTCCTGGGTGAGAGCCGTAACCTCAGGCAAGACCACCGAGTCAGCAAAACCGGTCTCTGACAAAACGCTTAGCCACCCGGAGGGTGAGAGCAAAGGAGAGGATTTTCGAAGATCCAAGTCAGTAAAGCGCCACCAGCCGTCTGTCAATCCAAAAGTGATGTCAATCCAACGCTCGAGACCCGTGACTTCAAGCAGCAGAAGAAGTCCACCAGGGGCGAGCAGCTTTTGTACCTGACTCAGGCTCTGCTCCAGATCCTGGGTGGCATGCAAAACATTGGCTGCTATTACTAGATCATAGCTACTGGATTCGAAACCTTGCTCCAGTGGATCTTTTTCGATATCCAGAACGCGGAAATCCATAAAAGGCTTCTTGAACTTCTGGCGGGCGCGGGCGACGAAGGATGGGGCAATGTCGGTAAAGGTATAGTGGCTGGTATCCGCGTTCAGCATTGGCAGTACAAAAGAGGTTGTCCCACCAGTCCCACCGCCGATCTCTAAAATTCGCAGGTACTGCCCCGCTGGCAGACTATCCAGAATCGCCTGTACGCTTTCCCGAACCAGGCCATTAAAGGTTTTTGCCTCAGCAGTTCCCTGGTAAATTTGTTCTGCCAGATCGAAAGAGCCATCTGGGAAGAGAAGCTGCAGTGGATCGGTCTCCCCAGTAAGCGCTTTGTGGAGTTCGGCTCCGCAACGTGCTGTGATGGAAAGCTGCGGCGAGCCGGGGAATTGTCTGTCCAGTTCATCCAGTTGGGGTTGCAAATCCACCGCTTTTGGATTGTAACAAACCTCCCATGTACTGCCCATCTGGTTTAATATCTCTTCTTCGACCAGGATTGCCAACAGCCGGTTCAGGAGCCGCAGATGCTGATTGGAGATGTGGAGCTGTCCAGCCAATTCTTCAGTAGTAAATCGTTGGCCCACAACAGGCTGCCAGCCGAGGGCTTTAAAGGCGAATAGGATATAACCGGCGCTGACCGCCTCCAGCCGGGTAACCAGGGCATGGTGGGCTTCCAGGTCATATTCAGCACTTAAAACTTGGAAGAATTGCGCTAACTGTTCACTCAGCGCATTCAAAGTAGGGACTGTTTGTGTGCTGGTAAAGCCTTCAAAAGGCTGTGGCTGCCAATCGATTTGGTAAAGGCAGTCTTCTAAGGGAATTCGATGCGACAAAGGCTTTTGAGCTTGAGTGCTGCGTTTTAACCTCAGGCCTTTTAATGCTGCGGATAGATCTCCTGCGTCAGTAGCAATATAAACATCGGCTACCAGTGTAGCGGGGTGTGGGTCATCAACCGTGTAAAGCACCACTTGGCCCCAGGCCTCGACGCCTGGCGAGCGATAAAAATCTAAGCTATCGATAGCGACTGGGAGATAAGTAGCATCGGCTGTCCACTCATTGGGAAGAGCTTCTTCAACAATTTGGAGGCAGGCATCGAACAAGGCAGGGTGCAGGCGGAACTGGTCCGCTTGTGCGGATTGGCTGTCGTCCAGGCAAACCTTGGCCAGTGCCTCTCCCTCCCTTCGCCAAATATTGGTGACCCTTCGTAGGGCTGGGCCCAGTTGAATACTCCTGCTTTCCAGTCGCTGGTAATGCAGGTTGGGCTCGACTGTTTCCCCACAGCGTGCCTGGATCTCACGAATTAAAATAGGCCCCGGAGCAGCATGAGGATCAAGCGCCTTCATCCTGCCACTAAAATGTAAAACCCAAGCACCAGACGTTGACCCGGTTCCCTGACTAAAAATCTTCAGCGAAGTATTCCCCTTTCCATCGGGCGACAAGATGGTTTGAATAACTTTTCCCTCTTCTTCGTCAAAACGTACAGGGTCCTGGATCACCAGGTCTTCCAGGGTACACGGGTCAGGGCCTAATAAATCCTTCGCTGCCTGCAAAGCGATTTCCAAATAGCCCGTGGCAGGTAGAAGAACTTGGCCGTGAACGCGGTGATCATTCAGGAACGGAAAAGAGCTTGGGTGAAGCAAAACTGTATATTGTTGCTCCTTCAGTGGGGAGCTCACCCTTTCACCCAATAGCGATTGGGATCTCCCACCCGGCAAGTAATGGAATGGATTGGTAAGAGCCCGGTCAGGGAGCCAATAACGTTTGTGTTGGAATGGATATGTTGGCAGCGCCAGGCGATGGCGCAAGCCTTGGGCGGCATACTCCCGGTCAAAACCTGCCCAATCCACCTGAGCCCCATACCTGTACAAGCTCGCAAGGCTGGATAGAAGTGTTTGCCAGTCGTCAAAATCTTTGCGTATGGAGGGAAGCCAGATGCCAGCTCCTTCAGGCAAACATCGTTGGCCCATGGCAATCAGAGTTGGCGTGGGGCCTACCTCAAGAAAGACTGCGAACCCTAATTTATGCAGTGCATGCATCCCGTCCTCAAAGCGCACCGGCTGTCGCACATGCCGCACCCAGTAATCGGCGCGGGCTGCCTCGGTCCCCAAAGCCGGATTTCCGGTCAAGTTGGAAATGAACTGAATACGAGGCGCCTGATAAGAGATCTCTTCTGCAGCGTGGGCAAACTCCTCCAGGATGGGATCAACGAGCGGAGAATGAAATGCATGAGAAACCGCCAGCGGTCGCGATTTTATTCCTTGAGCGTGGAGGGCATCCAGAAGGCGCTGAACCTCTGCCCCAGCACCGGAAATTACGATATTTCCCGGGCCATTTATGGCAGCGATAGCCACTTGATCCTGGAACGGACCCAAGGCGGCTGAAATGGTGGCTTCATTCGTAAATACCGCTGCCATCCTGCCGCCAGGCGGCAACCCGCTCATCAACCGGCCGCGTGTGGCGATCAACGCCAACCCATCTTCCAAGCTGAAGATCCCAGCCAGGCAGGCTGCCACATATTCCCCTACGCTGTGGCCCATTACCGCAGTTGGTTCAATTCCCCACGAACGCCATAATTCTGCCAGTGAATACTCTATTGCGAACAGCGCCGGTTGGGTGTAAGCAGTATCCTCCAGCAACTTCTCGCCAACTTCACGATTATCCTGGAATAGGACAGATAACAAAGGCCGCTCCAGATGGGGCTGTAGGATTGCTTCGCAGTGTTCCAGCGTGCGGCGAAAGATTGGTTGAGTATCATACAGCTGGCGGCCCATGCCTAAATATTGAGAACCCTGGCCAGTGAATAGGAAGGCGAGCCGCGGCCGATCAATCGTTTCAACTTTTCCACTCAAAACACCACTGGTGTCCTGTCCATTTATGAAGGCCGAGAGCTTTTCCTGAGCTTGCGATGTCGATGAAGCAATAATAGCCAGGCGGTGAGAGAAATGCGCTCGCCCCTGGTTGGCTGACCAGGCAACATCCTCCAGGGAAACTTCCGGATGTTCCAAGAGGTGGCCGCTGAACCGGGAGGCAAGATCTTTCAATGCCGTATTATTTTGAGCAGCAAGCGCCAGAAGATGTAGTGGGCGGTCTGTCCCTGCCATCACGTGTTGGGATGTGGGCGCTTCCGCAACGATTACATGAACATTAGTCCCACTGAAGCCGAAAGAGCTGACTCCGCCAACTCGTCTTGTCGTTTTTTCCCAGGGAGTTAGCCGGATAGGCACCTTCAGGGGTAAGTTTTTCCAATTTACGTGCGGGCTTGGCTGTTCGAAATGCAGGTTAGGAGGGATAGCGCGATGCTTGATGGCCAGAACCAGCTTGATCATGCCGGCAACGCCGGCTGCTGATTCCAAATGACCAAGGTTGGTTTTCACCGCACCAATGAACAATGGATTGTCGGGCGAGTGGCCTTCTGCAAAAACATTTCCCAAAGCCTGGAGCTCGATGGGGTCGCCGAGGGAGGTCCCAGTGCCGTGCGCTTCCACAAAATCAACTTCCCCAGGAGAAATCCCGGCGTTCAGCAATGCATCGCGAAACACCTGCTCTTGGGCTGGTCCATTTGGAGCTGTCAGCCCGCTGCTGGCCCCATCCTGGTTTACTGCCGATCCCAGAATTACGCCGTGGATGTTATCACCGTCTATAAGCGCGTCGCTGAGGCGTTTCAACACCACCATCCCACAGCCTTCCCCACGCACAAACCCGTCTGCACGGGCATCGAAGGTCTTACAGCGACCATCTGGAGCCATAAAGTGGAATTTCGAAAGAGCAATATTACCTTCTGGCGACAGGATTGCGTTCGAGCCGCCAACCAGGGCCAAGCCGCATTCCCCACTCCGTAGGCTTAATACTGCCATATGGACTGCTACCAACGAAGAAGAACAAGCCGTATCGATGGAAATACTGGGCCCCTGTAAACCGAGCACGTAAGAAATCCGCCCAGAGGCGAGGCTGTGACCAGTGCCAGAGCCATAATAAGTGTCGATGGAGGCAATACCACCATCCGCTAGTTGGAGCTGCTGGTAGTCGTTGTTGACAATACCCACAAATACTCCAGTTCGGCTGCCCGCCAGCCGGTCAGGCGCTTGCCCGGCGTTCTCCAGGGCTTCCCAGGTCACCTCTAATAACATGCGTTGCTGTGGATCCATGCTCGAGGCTTCCCGCGGGGAAATGCCAAAAAACTGCGGGTCGAAATGGGCGACATTCTCGACAAAGCCACCCCAGCGGGTGGACATTTTCCCAGGCACATCCGGGTCCGGGTCATAAAGAGCATCGATATCCCACCGGTCAGCAGGGACTTCAGTAATTGCATCAACACCATCTTCAATGAGCTGCCAGAAGGCCTCAGGGTCGTTCGCGCCTCCGGGGAAGCGGCAACTCATCCCGATAATTGCAATAGGTTCACGCCTGGCTTGTTCTACAGCCTCCAGCCTGGCTTCCATTTTCGCAATGGCCAGGTAAGCCTGTTTAAGGGGAGATAAATTCGATGCGCTTTGTGAAGAAAAATCCATAGGTTTGTTGCCTAAATGTTCTTTAACTTCTTTAAGATCAGAACCTCGATCTGTTCCTCGGTGAGGTTCTCCAGCTCAGAAAGATCTTCCAAACCGGATGTTCCGGTTTCTTGTAATTCAAGAGAGGCCAGATCTTTTGTCGAGGAAGGATGGAGACTGGTACCGAAGAGTACAGTTTCAAGGTATCCGGCAACAGCTTCAATGGATGGATAATCGTAAATTAAAGTTGAGGGCAGAGTAACCTCTAAGCGCAAACCTTTCTGCAGCCTGCTCTTCAGCTCCAACGCCAGGAGTGAGTCGACGCCCAAATCCATCAAATGTTGGCGCCGGTCGAGTTTCTCCGGGTTTGGAAGGCGTAAGATGTGGGCTAGTTGCTGGCGCACATAGTCGATCAGCAATTCTATACGCTCTCCAGGCAGCGCCGACAGGAGCCCTTCAAGCTGGGGATCCGGCTCCTTCTCCTTTCTTTGTGGTACGCTGGATATGCCCGAAACGACTTGGGGAACTAGGAAAGATTCGATGGCATTGGGTGCTCCGCCCAGGGAAGTGTGCGCCATTAAGATGTGGCTTCCTAATATCGACGCTGGCGTCCCTGCCTCCGGGAATGAAGCTGAGCCCACAAAGCCGGTTGCCTGCAAAGCCTCCATCCACTGGGGAGCAGAAAGAAGTGGCGTGCTGCTACGCAAACTGTCCTCAAACCGGCCCCAGCCTTCGATGAGCGCGGTGGTCACATCGAACCAGGCCAATGGTTCCGTAACCTCGAATGCTAGCAACATTCCCCCAGGCCCAAGAAGGGAATTTATTTTCTGGAGAGCCTGGGGCAAATCTCGGGTAGCGTGTAGAACATTGGCAGCGATGATTATATCAAACCAATGAAGGGGGAAGCCCTGGGACTGAGGGTCTACCTCCAGGTCCAATTGGCTGTAGCGGATGAAGGGGAATTCGTGGAATTTTTCCTCTGCTCGGCTGAGAAACAGCTCGGAAATGTCGGTAAAGATGTACTCCGTGGTTTCAGAATGCAGGCCAGGCAGCAGGACAGAGGTCGTCCCTCCAGAACCAGCCCCGACTTCCAGGATGCGTAGTTTCCGATTTCGAGGAAATCCCTGAACTACAGCCTGGAGAAGTCTTCGAAGCAGGCCATTGAAATAAGCAACCAGGGGCCACTCTTTGTACAGGAATTCCGCGGTTTGAAAAGACCCACCTGGGAAAAGGATTTCGAGTGGGCTTTCTGTGCCTCTCAGGACTTGTAACAATCGTTCGCTGGAACGTTTCATGTAATCGACCAGGAGGGGGATATCCGCCAGGGCGAGCGGAACCGGCTGCGAGAAAACATTCAGGACATCTACTCCCAATGGGCTGTTACAGACGAAAGATTCCCCTTCTTGACGAAGATATCCTTCCTTCCTCAAGCACAGCAACCAGCGTCGAATCAATAAGTCGTAGTGTTGTAGGAATCCCGAGCTTTTTATCAGCTCGGCCGCCGAATGGCTTTCGCCCAATTCCTGAAAAATCCCCAGCTCATGAAAAGCCCGGATAATGGAAGCTGTGGTCAAGCGTTCCAGATACTGCCACTTCTCAGGATAACTGCTCAAGTTGAGATCCAGAGGGCCTTGTGTCTCCTGTTGACGACCGGCTTCGATCAAAACCGGCCACAGCTCGGCCGGGGTGGCTATCTCTTTCGTAGCAAGCCTGGAGGCATGGATCTGATCCGACCAATAACGTTCTCGCTGCCAAGGATAAGTCGGCAAGGAGACGCGACGGCGGGAATAATCCCGGTCGAACCCAACCCAATCTACGCTCACCCCTTGTGTGTAAAGGGCTGCCAGGCTTTCAAGGATCTGCTGCCAATCATCCCGACCTTGACGCAAAGAAGGCAACCACACTCCCTGATCTCCACCCTGATCGGCAAAACAGCGCCGACCCATCGCCAACAAGGTGGGATTGGGCCCGATCTCAACAAACAGCTCAATGCCCTGTGTGTGCATCGTCTGCATAGCATCTGCAAAACGTACCGGTTGACGTAAATGGCGTCGCCAGTAAGCAGCGTTCCCGACTTCTAGATTTGAAGCTAACTCTCCAGTCAACGCCGAAACCAGGCCGATCTTGGTCTCTTGATAAGACACCTCCGCAGCCACGGCCTCGAATTCGTCTAGAATCGGGTCGAGCAGAGGTGAGTGGGCCGCCTGGGTTACCGCCAGTATTTGCGAACGGATTCGCTGTGCTCTCAGCGCAGCAGTCACTTCCTGAACGGCGGATCTTTCTCCGGAGATCACGACGTTCTGCGGTCCATTGATGGCTGCAATTGAGACCCTGCCGCCGCTTCGGGATATTTGTTCTGCTATGGTTTTTTCGTCCGCAAACACGGCTGCCATCTCGCCTTGCTGAGGCAGAGAATCCATCAACCGGCCGCGGGTCGCCACCAATTTCAGCCCATCTTCCAGGCTGAACAACCCGGTGAAGCAGGCTGCAGCATATTCACCAATGCTGTGTCCCAACACCAATGTAGGCTTGATCCCCCAGCTTTGCCATAATTGTGCCAGGGCGATTTCGATTGCGAACAACGCCGGCTGGGCGTATTTCATTTCATCCAGCCGCCCAGCGTCGCCAGATTTGTATAGAATATCAATGAGGGAGGAGTCCAGGTAGGTTTGCAGAAGCTCATTACACTTCTCGAAGACAGCCCGGAACGTGGGCTGAGTATCGTAGAGCTTACGACCCATCTGTAGATAATGGGACCCGTGACCGGTGAATAAGAAAGCCACTTCCGGCTGCATGGACTCGTATATTTGATTGCTAAACAGCCGATCTGTTGTTTCCCCCGCTGAAAAGGCGCGTAATTCTTGGACAGCCTCGGACGAAGATGAGGCTACAAAGGCCAAGCGGTGGTCCAGGTGGGCACGGCCGGCGTTGGCTGTAAAGCATACATCCGCAAAATTCGTCGAGGATGCAGATAAATACGTGGCATAGCGGCTTGCCAATTCCTGCAGAGCGGTTGGCTGCTTGGCAGATAAGGTCAATACATGGACAGGCCGCTCATCTTCAGCAACCTTTTCCACGAGTTCAGGAGCGGCTTCTAGAATCAAGTGAGCATTCGTGCCGCTGAACCCGAATGAACTGGTCCCAACCAGATAGCGAGAATCAATGGGTTGCAGAGGTATGGAGTTTACGGGAACATCCACCGGCAGGCTTTCCCAGGGTATGTATGGGTTAAGCTCCTGGAGATGCAAGTGGGGAGGAATCTCACGGTGTTGCAGCACCAAGACCGCTTTCATTAAGCCCGCTACTCCCGCCGCTGACTCCAGGTGTCCCATATTCGTTTTCACCGAGCCAATCTGTAAGCGGCTTTCTGCCGGCCGACCCCGACTTAAAACCTTCGCCAGCGCCTGAACTTCAATAGGATCACCCAAGGATGTACCAGTTCCATGAGTTTCTACGTAGGCAACCTGAGCTGGGTGAACGCCGCCATTCGCTAACGCCGATTCAATCACTGCTTGCTGTGATAAACCATTAGGGACGGTGAGGCCGGTGCTGCGACCATCCTGGTTTACGGCTGATCCCCGAATAACTGCCAGGATACGGTCGTTTTCAGCCCGGGCATCGGAAAGGCGCTTAAGAACTACCATCCCACAGCCCTCCGAACGGACAAATCCGTCGGCGCGCGCGTCGAAAGCTTTGCAGCGTCCATCTGGAGAGATCATCCTGGCTCGAGAGAAGTTAATCAGTATCTCAGGTTGCAGGATAATATTCACCCCACCGGCAAGCGCCATACGACATTCTCCACTGCGCAGGCTCTGTACAGCTTCATGAACTGCGACCAGGGAAGAAGAACAAGCAGAGTCGATAGATAATGCCGGTCCTTGCAGCCCCAACAGGTAAGAGATTCGTCCGGATGCCGCACTGTGGGTAGTACCAGTCGCCAGGTAAATATCAATTGCTTCCCGATCCCCACTTGTCAATTGGTGAAAATAGTCGTTCGTTGAGATACCGATAAAAACACCTGTTGCGCTGCCATTCAATTGGTCGGGAGCCTGTCCGGCATTCTCCAGGGCCTCCCAGGACACTTCTAAGAGCAAGCGGTGTTGTGGATCTAATCCGATCGCTTCTCTAGGCGAAATCCCAAAGAATTGGGGGTCGAATTTGTCAATCTCCTTTAAGAATCCACCCCAACGGGTGATAATCTTCCCGGGGGTGTCTGGATCGGGATCGTATAACTCATCAATATTCCAACGGTCAGGGGGTACTTCTCGAATCGCGTCCACACCGTTGATGAGCAAGTCCCAATAAGCATCCGGACTGTTGGCGTCACCTGGGAAACGACAACCCATACCAATGATTGCGATTGGTTCCTGACGGGCCCTTTCGAGTTCATTTAGCCGGGCGCGAAGGTCGCGCAACTCAAAAAGCGCTTGCTTAACTGGAGACAATTCTGTAATTTGGTCGTTCATCCGATTTGTTGTCATAAGGGATCACGACCTCCTGGTTCCTTCGCCTCCACGTAGCTGGATCAGTTCGGATAAAAGTATCGCTTCGGCTTCTTCATCCGAAATATTCTCCAGGTCGGCAAGAGCGGACTGTTGAGCCTCACTTTGGGATTTCTCCTCCGTCGGTTCGCCTTCTCCTTCTTCACCAAACAGTTTATTTAATAAGTATTCAGCCAAGGCAGACGAAGTTGTATAGTCAAACACCAAAGTTGCCGGCAGTGGTTGATCAAGATGCAGCCCATTCCCTAATAAATTGCGGAGTTCAACCGCCATTAGTGAATCCAGCCCCAATTCCTGTAAGGGTTGGTTTCGATTTAATGGAAAGGAGGCCTCCAAGCCAAGAACCTTGATCACTTGTTCTTGAACATGTCCGAGCATTATATTCATTCGTTTACTGGCAGGCGCTTGATCCAAACGCTCTCGCAAATTTATTTGAGGGGAAGATTTTTGCTGACTCATTTCTGAAACAGCTTCCTGGCCAATCACTCTCTGGGCCAGGCCTGAATACAAAGGAGCTTGCCCATCGGATTGAAGGCTGAACCGAGCCCAATCCACAACTACGACACCCACGCTAGCAGGGGAATGACCCTCAAAAACAGGCTGTTTCATTAAAAGCTCGAGGGCGGCGATCCCTTGTTCAGGAGTCATATTCAGGATGCCTCGGTCGGTCAGCCGGTCACTTATTTTTTGCCCTGCTGCTGCTCCAACCCGGGCCCATGGACCCCAATCGATGCTGAGAACGGGCAAATCCTGGGCGCGGCGGTATTGTGCAAGGGCGTCCAGAAATGCACTCGCAGCTACGTGATTGCCTTGACCAGGCGAACCCAACATGAACACTGCCGAAGAAAATATGACGAAAAAGTCTAAAGAAAGAGAGCGTGTGTATTCATGCAAAAGCCAACCGCCATCAACCTTGGGCCCAAAAACATGCTTGAACTGTTCCCAGCTCTGTTGAAGTAATACACCATCCGACAACGTACCGGCTGCATGGAACACTCCCCGCAACCGTGGACCGCTATGGCCAATCTCTGCCATCAGTCGGCTGACGTCCTCAGATCGCGAGACGTCTGCTTGCACAATCCTGATCTCCGCTCCGACCTGCTGAAGGTCGAGAACAAACTGCTCATCTTCTTTGGATGGTAGACGGCGCCCGACCAAAACCAAATGCCTTGCCCCTCGCTCTACCAACCAGCTTGCCACAGATTTTCCGAGGCCTCCCAGGCCGCCAGTAATCAAATATGTGCCTTTTGATCGGATAGGTGTGGTCAGCGGCATTTGGGAATGAAGAATAACAATTTTGCCAGTATGTTTCGCCTGCGCCATATAACGGAAGGCTGATGCCGCCTGCATTATAGAGAACTTTTTGATGGGTAGAGGTTCCAATTCTCCAGTGTCGAAAGCTGGAATCAGCTCTTCGAATAAAGTCGGGATTAGGCCAGGATTGGTGTTGGCTTCTTCCAATAGATCGATGGTATGGTAAGTCGCCGATGGTTTTACCTTCTTGAACTGTTCTGGAGTCCAAATGCCGCGTTTGCCGATTTCCAGAAAGCAGCCGTCATTCGCCAGGACCTGGATGCTCTTCTCAATAAATTCCTCAGACAGTGAATTCAGCACCAGATCAACTCCTTGCCCATCCGTAATCCGCTGGATCTCGGTACAAAAATCAAGCGTGCGTGAGTCCATGACATGCTGAACGCCCATCTCGTGCAGCAAGGCGCGCTTGCCAGGCGAGCCTGCGGTAGCGAAGATTTCGGCCCCGGCGCGTTGTGCTAACTGAATAGCCGCCAAACCCACCCCTCCGGCGGCAGCATGGATTAAAACCTTGTCGTGGGGTTTTATCTTGCCTAACTGATTCAAAGCATAACTGGCAGTTAGAAAAGCAGAAGGAAGTGTAGCCGCTTCTGCATAGGTCAACCCTTTTGGTATGCGTGCGATGAAATTCGCGGAAGTATTGACATGAGAAGAAAGGCTGCCCGGAGCGACCGCCACAACTTCATCCCCAACTTGCCACCCGCTTACTTCGGGACCAACCGCTGAGATCCTCCCAACACATTCGCTGCCGAGCGGCGCTTCGCTTCCAGGATACATCCCTAGAGCCATCAGCACATCTCGAAACCCCAGACCCGAAGCGTAGACTTCAATTTCCACTTCTCCAGGATCTGGGGAACGCCGTAAGTGTGTAGTAAACTCCAATTTTTCGAAAGTGCCTTTTTCTCTTAAAATTTAACTCGTAGCGCTCATTTTTTCGCCTGGCTGGGCTCTCTATCCCTTCCAGAATTGAACTGCGAACCATCCGGGGCACATAATATTGTCCATTGTACAAGGCGATCTGGTTTTCATCGCCGCGGACTGCCAGAGTTTCCAGCAGTTTCTCAGAGGCAAATTCATCCTTTGAGATATCGAGATCTAGGCAGACGCAATTGAATTCCGGGTGTTCTTGGGCAATAACCTTGCCCAACCCCCACAGAGTGGCTGTCGTAGGGTTATTCGGATTACCATCTTCTTCAGCTGCGAACCTAAAGGCTTTCCGAGTAACCAGGGTTAAGCCCTGTGGGAGCCCAATACCCCGTAGAGCTAGCGCCTGAGCGAGATGCAATGCCCCCGCGCAGAAGATTTCCTGATATTTTCCAGGGTTTGTGTTATCCCCAATCACGTCAGGAACATCCAAGGCCCACAAATATAGAACTCCCTGATATTCAGTTTCTCCGGTCGAGTCCAGAAGGCTCAGGAAATCCTCGGGATTCGTTGGATTCAGAATGTAATTGTCCGGTCCTTTTACCAGGTAGGAACTCCCAGGGCGCACAACTGTGCAATGGCATTTCGTTTTTTCAAGATATTTTTGAATAGATCCACCCATCCCTTTGCCATCGGCAAAGATGAGCCAGTTGCCGGGGGCCGGTTTTTGCTTAGCGGTGAGAAAATGGGCTGGCTGCCAGGCAACTTCATACAACCAATTTTTTAAGAGTTGCGACTGAAGGTCGCTCGTCTGAGGACGTACAAATGTCAATCCCTTGATTTGGGCCAACAATTCGCCGGTTTCAGCGTACAGGTGTATATCTGCGCCAATTGCTCCTTGGTTTGTCGTTGTGGAAGCTTGAATAGAGATATGCGACCAGAATATTTGTCCTGGATCGGCATATAACCTCAACTCATCAAGGTGGAATGGCAGGTAAGTTTGGCCATCTTCCGGCAGAAGTGTGCCGATCGGTTGTAAACAAGCGTCTAGAAGGGCTGGATGGATATAAAATTCGCCTAACGACAATAGCTCATTCGGTCGTATCTTTGCCAAGACCTCTCCTTCTCCAAGCCAGATTTGCTCCAGGTTGTGGAAGGTAGGCCCAAAATCTAACCCACGGTCTTGCATAGTTTTATAGAATTGCGTTAGTGGGTAGGAAACTGAGCAACGGGATTGCAACGAGGTCAGATTTTCGCCAATATCTGCTGACACTGCGGCAGCCTGGCGAATGCTGGCATTCATGTGTAACTTCCAATCGCCAGATGTTTCATCCAGGCTCACTATCTGTACAATCAGACTTTTATCTTTCTCCGGCTTTGCCAGGATCTGGACCACTTTCTCAACCTCTGGTTGCATGGGGAGAGTTTCCTGAAAGGTAGCCGCTTCAATTGTGATCGTCTTTCCCAGGAGAACGTGTCCGGCAGCAATCAAAATTTCGATAAAGGCAGTAGCCGGCAGAATAATACCTCCTTGCACCAGGTGATCGGCCAGGAAAGTTTGATTGTTCAATGACAGACGAGTTTCAAAGATTTTTTCCTGGCTGGCGACTCGAAGTTGTTGACCGAGCAAGGGATGCAGGAATTCTCCTGACCGCTGGTTGCTAACAAGTTTAGGACCAGCTTCAACCCAGTACCGTTGGCGTTGGAATGGATAAGTAGGCAGGCTAACTTTGCGCCGTGGGCTATTCAGGTAGAATTGATCCCAGTCGATGGTTGCCCCATGAGTATAAAGGATTGCCAAACTGTTTAGTATTTGATCCCAATCATTGCGGTCTTTTCGAATCGAAGGCAGCCAGGTTCCAAATCCTTCTGGGAGAACTCGCTTCGCGATCCCCAACAGGGTTGGGCTTGGACCAATTTCGATAAAGTGAGTCAGTCCCAGGTTGTGCAGCCGTTGCACTGCATCAGCAAACCGTACAGTCTGGCGCATGTGTTGCCGCCAATAACTCACCTGAGAAGCTTCGCCGGCTTTTACTAAATCGCCGGTCAGGCAGGAAATGTAGTCAATCTTTGGGTATGCGTAGCTGACTTCAGACGCAATTTGTTCAAATTCGTCTAATATTGGCTCAACCAATGGGGAGTGAGATGCTTGTGCGATATCCAATATTCTCGAACGAATCCCTACTTGGCTGAGGCTTCGAATAACAGTGTGTACGGATTCTTTTGAACCGGAAATCACGATATTTTCACGGTTATTTATGACTGCAATCGCCAATTGATCGAGATACGGCTCTAAAGCCGCGGCAACTCTCCCCTCGTCAGCGAATACGACCGCCATCGAGCCGGCTTCAGGTAGCTCATCCATCAGCCGCCCACGAGCAGCGACCAGTTTGACCGCGTCCGGAAGGCTTAGAATCCCTGCAATGCATGCGGCTGCATACTCACCGACACTGTGTCCAACCACTACTTCAGGCTTGATCCCCCATGAGAGCCATAATTTTGCCAGGCTATATTCCAGGGCAAACAATGCTGGTTGAGTGTATTTCATTCCCTCCAAAAATAGCGGTGAGTCTTCGATTGAGTCAGGATACATCACAGCTGCGATTGGCTCATCCAAATAGGCTTGCAGTAATTCCTTAACCTCATCAAAGGCCTGCCGGAAAATTGGCGCCGTCTGATAAAGCATGTATCCCATTTTGCTATACTGAGATCCATGTCCGGTGAACATAAAAGCCACGCGAGGCATTTCCTGTTTTTCGAGCTCAGCAGAGACTAAGTTTGAACCTGGATCTCCGGCAGCAAATGCAGCCAGCTCATTTCGGATCTTTTCGACAAAATCTCCATAAACCGCCAGCCGGTGATTAAAATGTGATCGTCCGTAGTTAGCTGTAAAACAAATATCGCCAAGATCGATTTCAGGTTGCACTACCAAATGACGGTCAAAGCTTTCTGCCAAGTCTCTCAAGGCCTCTGAGGTTTTTGCGGATAAGCACATGATCTGAGCCGGATAGTGACTGCCCGCTCCGGTATAGACATCTTTCGAAGTCTCTTCAAGGATCAAGTGGGCATTCACGCCACTTGCACCAAAAGAGCTTACTCCAGCCAACCGCCGCCCGTTGATGGGTTCCCATTTGGTCAGGCGAGTAGGGATCTTTATTGGTAAATTATTCCAGGTGATATTCGGATTTAATTCCTTCAAGTGGAGGTGAGCTGGGATCTCGCCATGGTAAAGAGAAAGCACAACTTTAATCAACCCGGCTACTCCCGCAGCAGCTTCCGTATGTCCAAAGTTTGTTTTAATGGATCCAACCTGAAGAGGAGATTTATTAGATCTTCCCGCTCCATACACAGCTCCCAAAGCCCGAACTTCAATTGGGTCACCTAATGGCGTCCCAGTTCCGTGAGCTTCTACATAGCCAACCTGGTCGGGAGATACTTCTGCTTTCTTCAGAGCGGTTCGGATGACGGCCTCTTGGGCTAATTTGCTTGGAACTGTAAAACCACTGCTGAAACCGTCATGGTTGACCGCTGCCCCTCGAATAATGGCTAGAATCCGATCATGATCTGTCACGGCATCCGAAAGGCGTTTCAACACAACAATACCACAACCATCACTTCGGATAAATCCATCTGCCCGGGAATCGAACGTCTTACATCGCCCGTCAGTTGCTAACATATTCGACTGGCAAGCACTTATACTCACTTCTGGTGATAATAGCAGGTTGACCCCGCCTGCCAAAGCCATGGACGAATCCCCCGTCAGCAGGCTTTGTACCGCTAAATAAATGGCAACCAGTGATGAAGAACAGGCAGTATCCACGGCCACGGCGGGCCCATGCAGACCCAACAAGTAAGAAACCCGTCCGGGAATACTGTTAAACATGTTACCAGTAATCCGGTATGCTCCAATTTGTTCCGGCGAATTGATGTTCGATTGTAACTGCAAGTAATCGCTCATTGTCACACCGACGAACACACCGGTTTGGCTCTCAGTTAGTCCTTCTGGTGAGTAACCGGCATCTTCCAGGGCTTCCCAGGCAACTTCGAGCAATAAACGCTGCTGAGGATCCATACTGCGCGCCTCTCGAGGCGAGATTCCGAAGAAATGGGGATCAAAATGTCCAGGATTTTCAATGAACCCACCATAGCGGGTATACATTTTCCCCGGCATAGTCCGGTTCGGATCGTAATAGGCATCGATATCCCAGCGATCAGGAGGGACCTCCTGGATGGCGTCGACTGCTTGACGCATCAATTGCCAGAACGTCTCAGGACTGGTCACACCACCTGGGTAACGACAGCCTATCCCAATCACCGCGATGGGTTCTCGGCTGGACTTTTCCATCGTCTCCAGTCGAGTTCGCATCTTCTTGAGAGCCAGCAACGCCTCTTTCAGGCGGTTTTGATAATCCGCTAGTTCAGCATTGCCCATTTATTCACCTTCCAATAGATCATCGATCCGGGAAAGTTCCTGGTCCAAGAGATTCAGCAAATCATCGCCATCAGTTTCTAAAATAGGTTCAACAACCTGCGATTCAGTTATGGATTCGGATTTTAATCCGGTATTTTCCTTGCTGCCGTCTTGTTCTGCTGCACTCGCCTGACTGGTGTTGGTCAATATCAACTGTGGCAAGATTTCGTTGCAAAGAAAGTCTGTCAAAGTCATTATCGAAGGGTATTCGAAAGCCAAGGTGGGAGGCAACGAGCAGTTAAGGCTGGCTTCCAGGTGGGTACGCAGCTGCATCGTCATCATCGAATCCATGCCTAGTTTGAAAAATCCCTGGCGGATATCGATTGGATCGCCAGGATGAAACCCGAGTATGGCGGCTGTCTGTTCGCGAACATGGTGGAGCACAAAATCCTTGCGCTTATCCGCAGTTATTTGAGATATTTGATGGAGAAAATCACTTTGTCGGGGTTCAATAATAAGACCAGAAGCCTGTTGTTGTACCTGGATCTCCGCCAAAAGGGGTCGCTGCCCTTGGGCTTCATAGAGGGGCTTGAATGAATCCCAATTAACCGATGCCACCACTTGCTGGACGCTCCCTATAGTTAACAGGTAAGGGATAACGTCTATTGCCTGCTCGCCCGGCATCTCCTGAAGGCCAGAGTGGCGGAATAACTCAGCCATTTCATCGCTCACCATCCCTTCCCCTGCCCACCATCCCCAATTGATGCTTAGCGTAGGGAGTCCAGCTATTGAACGGTAATGGGCAACTGCATCCAGATATGAATTAGCAGCGCCATAATGAGCCAGACCCTGCGATCCCCAGATCGAGGCGCCGGATGAAAACAATACCAGAAAGTCAAGCGGCAAGTCCTTAGTCAATCCGTGGATCACCTGAATTCCATTCACCTTGGGTTGGAACACTTCATCGATAGAGGCGGAATTTATCTCGTCTAAGAATTGGTAATGGGTTATCCCAGCAGCATGGAAAATACCTTTAAGAGGGGATTGGCTATGGCTCAATTCAACGAACAATGTTTCCATATCATTCCAATCGGCAACGTTAGCTCGCGCCACTTCAATAGAAGCTTGACTGGCGGCTTCAATCACACGGATTGCATCTATACGCTTGCCGTTAGGACTGTCGGAAGCAACCTTTGCCCATTCTTCACGCCTAGGTAAACCTATCCGGCTGGTGAGGACAATATGGTGGGCCCCTTGACGGGCTAGCCAGTTTGCTAGAGACAGGCCGATATTTCCAAGGCCACCCGTGACCATATAGGTAGCCTCAGGTTGGATTTCAAGCGGCCGAATTACAGATTCCGCTTGAAAATGAGGCGCCAGGCGAGCTACAAAACGTTTACTATTGCGGTAGGCAATCTGGTCTTCTCCATCTGGCTCCAAGATTTCCTTGATTAGCAGGTCCCCTTCGACTTCGGCTTGTACAATGGGTGCCAAGTCAATCATACCACCCCACAGCTCGGGTTGTTCCAGGCAGATGGTTCGACCTAGCCCCCAGGTCAGAGATTGGAGCAGAAAAGCAGGGAGCTGGCGTTCCGATTGAGTTCCTTTTTCATTAGGGTCAGCCCGTTGTACAGATTGTATATCCCTAGTTACCATCCAGATTTGGGGATTGTGATTCCACTTTCGCTGGATCAGCGCCTGGACGAGATTTATTATCCCTTCAAATGCTATCGTTTTCGCCGCATAGTACATCTGGATATCTCCTGTCAAATTTTCAGAGATATCCAAATTCCATAAATAAATTATCCCTGCAAAGCGTTCGCTTTGATTGCTTGTCAGCTCTTCCAGCAAATGTGTAAAGGCCTCTGGTTTGCTGGGATCTAACTGGATTTGATTGGGACTCCTGAAAGGTGGATTAAGGGCAGGAACCACCAGTGTGCAGGTATGGTTTTGCTCTTTTAACCGAGCTTCCAAGGCTTTTCCTGTGCCAGCTTGATCAGCAAAAATCAGCCAATGGCTCCTGTCTGTAACCATTTGAACTTGACGATCCTTATGTTTTTCAACCCATTTTAACTGGTACAGCCATTCAGCCGGTGTTTGCCCAATATCTATTTGAGCATGGAGATGCGCTTTCCACTCTTGACCGTCATGTGCTCGACTATACAATTTGAAGACCGCCTGGTGGTTACCTTCATCACTAAGTACAAGTTGTAAGTCGAACTCCTCATCACCTGCGAGAGAGAGCGGTACGATCAATTTCATACTGCTAATAGTGTGGTTTTTCGCACCGTAAATTGCTTCGGTGGCCGTCATAGCAATTGAACTGTAAACCGCCTCTGATAGCCCCTGAGTGTTGTCGCCAAACTGTTTTTGCACTAGCCGGCGGAATTGTTTGTTAACACGATTTTCCCAAATTGTATGTCCAGGCAAATCGGCAAGGTCTGGAAGGCGGCGGCCCAACAGTGGAGTTTCCGTTGGATAGTCTTCCTGCCAGTCTGGTCGAACATTGGCAATCTCTAACCAGAACCGTTTTCGCTGCCACGGATACAATGGCAGGGGAGTAAAACTCGCTTTCTCAGGAAAAATTTGGTCGTAATCAATTTCATAACCAGCGGCATATAACTTGCCCACAGATCGAATTAGCGAAGCAAACTCTGGCTGGTTTCTTTCCAAGGAGGATGCGACTAAGGCTGCTTTCTGCAGATAATAGAGTGAGTCTTCCATAGCTGAGACAAGTATCGGATGGGGACTTAGCTCAATAAAGATAGTAAAGTCATCCTCAAGTAGTTTCGCGGTTGCCGTTGAAAATCGAACCGGGGAACGCAGGTTCATTGCCCAGTAGTGAGCGTCAAGACTGGCTCCGTTTTGGATTTGCCCGGTCACAGTAGAGTACAAAGGGATCTGTCCTGGTTTTGGCTGCAACCCTAGAAGATGAGATTCCAGCTTCTGAATGAGAGGGTCCACCTGTGGACTATGAGCGGCGACATCTACTTTTACCTTCCGACAATAGACGTTCTGAGCTTGCAACTTTTCGATTACGTGATCTAGCGCTTTTAGATCACCGGCTATCACTGTGGACCGGTAACTATTGCTGACTGCGATTGAAAGCTGGTCTGTATATTTCTGTATGATTTCCTGAACCGGATCCATCGGTAAACCGATGACAGCCATTCCACCTTGGCCGCTTATCTGTTGAAGCAACTTGCTGCGTAAGCAAATCACTTTCGCCGCTTCTTGTAAATTCAATGCCCCAGCTAAGTAAGCTGCACCAGCCTCGCCCATGCTGTGGCCAATTACCGCTTCGGGTTCTATTCCCCATGAACGCCACAGCATAGCCAGGGCTATTTCTAAACCCAGTAGCAACGGCTGGATAACCGCTATCTCGTCCAGCCGGTAGCCAGGGTCTCCAGGGTTTAGCATGAGTTGATGGCGAAGCGACCAATCCACGTAAGGTTGGATATTCTCATCGAAAAGCAACAAGAAGTCCCTGAAAACGGGTTGGCTTTGCCAAAGCTCCCGACCCATACCGAGCCATTGAGAGCCTTGTCCCGGAAAAACGAACACAACTCGATGTCGACGTTCGGGATCGAACTGGCCATGAAAAATTTCGTGGTCTTGTTGTCCTCGCAAAAATGTATCTAGCGACGCGGCGGCTCGTTTCTGATCATCCGCCACTACAGCCAATCGATGTTCGTGATGACTTCGCCGCATATTTGCGCTGTAACAGATATCCCGCCAGGCCGGAGTTCTTTCTTGAGTAAGGAATTGTTGGTAAGCTAGACCAGCGGCATTCAACGCTTCTTCGGTGTGGGCCGAGATCGTCAAAAGATTCCAGTGGGATATCTCACTATTTTCTTGTGCTTGCTTATAAGAATGGCCTGGCGCTCCAGCCAGCACAACGTGTGCGTTGGTGCCGGCAATTCCGAAAGAACTCACACCACAAATAGCTGGTTGACTGGTTTCCGGAAATGGCGTCAACTGGGTGGGGATGTATACAGGCAGGTCAGCCCAAGGAATCTCCGGATTCGCTTCATTTAAATGAAGACTTGGCGGAATTAAGCGATGTTTTAGCGCCAGTGCTGTCTTAATCAATCCGGCGATACCTGCGGCGCCTTCCGTATGGCCGAAATTGGTTTTGACCGATCCGATTGCACAGCGATTATCCGGGGCCCGTCCGGCGGCGGTCAATACATTGCCTAGCGCCTGGATTTCAACTGGGTCACCGGCATGCGTGCCGGTCCCATGTGCTTCGATATAGATTACGTCGCTGGGGGATATCCCTGCATCTTGATACGCTGCTTTAAGCAGGGATTTTGCCCCTCCATGGCAGGGGTTGCCAGATATCCACTGGTTCGCCCATCGTTATTGACCGCTGAACCAAGAATCACAGCATAAATAGGGTCCTCATCGGTTATTGCTTGGGAAAGGGGCTTTAGCACAACAATCCCGGCTCCTTCGCTACGCACATACCCATTTGCTCCAGTATCTCCAAATTTACACCGGCCATCTGGAGCCATCATACCCATCTGTGAATAAGCAATCGTAATTTGAGGTTGGAGAATGATATTTACTCCACCGGCTAGAGCCATAGAGCATTCTCCACTCCGTAAACACTGGCAGGCTAAATGAACAGCCACCAGAGAGGACGAGCAGGCAGAATCCACGCTCAAGCTCGGTCCTTGGAGCCCTAGAAAGTAAGAGAGCCGTCCGCAAGCCGTGTATCGACCACTGCCAGTGGTCATATAAAAATCAACTTTGTCCGGAGATTTGAATAGCCGAGATTCAAAATCATTCAGCCAAGTGCCAATAAACACTCCTGTTTGCGTGCCGGTAAAATTCTTTTCAGGCTGACCAGCGTCTTCCAATGCCTCCCAAGCGACTTCTAATAGCAAGCGTTGCTGTGGGTCCAAGCGCTCAGCCTCGCGTGGGGAAATTCCAAAAAAGGTAGCATCGAAACTGTCTATTTGATCTAAAAATCCTCCCCAACGTGTGGACATTTTTCCAGGGATACCAGGTCTGGGATCGTAATAAGCATCAACATCGATCCGATCGGCCGGGATCTCGCCAATTGCATCTACTCCATCATGGACAACTCGCCAAAACGATTGCGTATCCCTTACCCCTCCTGGGTAGCGACAGCCAATCCCGATCACAGCAATTGGTTCTTTACCTGAGATTTTATTTCTGAGTTTTCTTTTCATTGATATTTATTTTTTCTCTTTTCAGCACCAATAAAAAATCAGTTTGTTTCTTCTATCGCAATCAGGACAACGATTTAGGAGGAATAGGGTGCGGATCATGGCCTGTCAATCCAGGGATTAAATCGGATGAATCAGCCAGGAAGAGTCAAGAACAAGAGCATTTGTTCATTCAATTATCCGAGGTTTCGGTAATGGCTAACTCGACAAATCCGAAACGATCTCTTGAATAAGCGCTTGAAGATGGTTTTGAAAATAGAAATGATCACCTGAAAAAATGCGCATACGAAAATCTCTATCTGTTAACCCGCTCCAGGCGGCTAAGTCTTCTCCGCTGACCAATGAGTTTTCCAAACCACCGAAGGCGGTAATGGGTGTATCAACGCAGGTCCCTCTGTAAGTGTAGGTTTCAACCAGTGTAATGTCCGCCCGTAAAGTGGGTAGAAAGACCTTCAGCAGCTCGTCATCTTGGAGGATTACGGACGGTATCCCATTATACCGACGTTGTACCTCTTTTATTAAGTCAACATCTGACAGACCGTGAATTAACGGATTGAGCTCGGGCAAATTTGCGGCGCGGCGGGCAGACACAAAAAGATGCTCACAATCGCTAGAAAATTGTTCATGTAAAGTCTTTACAAGTTCAAATCCGATAAGCGCTCCCATACTATGTCCGAAAACGGCAAACGGCCGATCAAGATATGAACATAATGCTTGCGCCAGTTCTTCCACTAGCGAGAATAGTTCGGTTAACGGAGCCTCTCTCATCCGTGTTTCTCGTCCTGGCAAACGGAGTGGGCATAATTCAATTTCCGCGGGCAGGAGTTTTATCCACGGGAAATAAACTGCAGCACCGACACCTCCATATGGCAAACATAACAAGCGATAGCGTGCTTGCGGTTTGGGGTCTGGGATAATCAACCATGGATTGCTCGACTTTGTTGTATTACTGCTCATCCTCTCCTCGATCGTAGCAAAATCTAATTAGCGACTATGAGTAGGGCGAAGTTAGGGGTTTAAAGTTAAAAAAATCCCCGTTCTTGAACAATTATTGTTTTACACAGGTACTTTTTTGCATGCTCCGCCCTTTTGACTTATCTTAAGGAGAAGGAAATAGGTTTATCGTGATCTAGTACCACTTTCAAGCAATCACAATAAAGGTCAATAGCAAAACATAGTAATGAGCTATGGTTACAGGTCACCCGAATAGGGTCTCGATCAGCAGGACCATAAAGCAGCAATAATCTTGATTATCGAATAAACAGCCAAATTTACCGAAAAGACCAGGACGAAGTCACTATCACATCAATTATATGAGTTCAGGAAAACTAACCTCTAAAAACTATAACACAGATGAATATTAAAATCAATTTAGAAATTAATCTTGTGTTAAGTGAACGCCTTCTTCCTTAATCTAAATCGATTAATAAAGTTTTGCCCGCGGGGCCACTTCACAAAAGCTAAGCGACCATGGATTATGTATTGGTCAATAGTGCAGTGGATCTGAACAGGTTATTGAATCATCAATTGCGTGAAAGAGATCCCAGAACCCTCCCAGCAGACACTTAAAAGATCTCCAGTTGTTGCAGCAACGTCGGCAAACGATTGTCTCGTACCAATATTCGTGTTCGGTTTCACTCGTTTTCCCTGAATAAGAATAGGTGTCCGTTCTCGGCTGTGATCGGTGCCGGGTGTGGTTGGATCGTTTCCGTGATCGGCTGTAATAATCAAGACATCCTCTTCCCCCATCGCCTGCAAAATTTCCGGTAAGCGTTTATCGAAGGCTTCCAATGCATCCGCATAGCCTCTTGGGTCATTGCGGTGACCATATAAAGCATCAAAATCGACCAAATTAGCAAAGATCAAACCGCCATAATCCATAGCAGCAAATTCTAAAATGGCGTCAACACCGGCCATATTGTTGCCGGAGTGAATACTTTTGGTAATGCCTCTTTCGGCAAAGATATCCTCGATTTTGCCGACCGCCATCACTTCCCTTCCTGACCCCTTTAATATATCCAAAATCGTATTCTTCGGCGGCACCAGGCTGAAATCCCTTCGCTGTTCAGTGCGCTTGAAATTTCCTGGTTCGCCGACGAAGGGGCGCGCAATCACCCGGCCAACCGCGTGCTCACCGGTCAATAAATCTCTTGCAGTTTGGCAAATCGCGTACAACTCCTTAAGGGGAATGACTTCCTCGTGAGCTGCCACTTGAAACACACTGTCGGCCGAGGTGTAAATAATGGGCTTTCCGGTCTTGACGTGTTCCTCGCCGAGCACTTTGAGGATTTCCGTCCCGGAAGCAGGGTAATTGCCCAATGTTTCGCGGCCAATACGAGTTTCAAAATCGTGAAGCAGATCGGCGGGGAAACCATTCGGATAAACAGGAAACGGCTGTTCTAAAATCACACCGCTCAATTCCCAATGCCCGGTGGTCGTGTCTTTGCCGGCGCTTACTTCCGTAAGGCGCCCATACGCTCCTGAAGTTGTCTTGGTTGGCGGCACACCTTTTATCGCCGTCAGGTTTCCTAAACCAAGCGCCCCCAGATTCGGCAGACGCAGCCCACCTACCGCCTGGCCAATATGGCCAAGCGTGTTCGAACCTTCATCCCCAAATGCGGCCGCGTCCGGCGCGTCGCCGCAACCTACACTGTCCAGCACGATCAAAATAACCCGCTTAATCCCATCTTCCATTATTATTTTCCTTAGAATTGATATGATGGATTGTCAACCAAAACTGGTGGTCGATCAAGACAAAGGGGTAATTGGGCGAGAAGTACCCCAATTACCCCAAAATAACGACTGTCAGATTGATTATCTCAATCAGTTCACCTTGGGAGCAAGGCAACAAACGGCAAATAAAGGAACAAGATCGCAGACCGATCCAGCGTCCTAAAATTATTCACCTGTAAAGAAGCTAAATTTCCGGCTGCGTCTCTCGAAAGCACCAAAAAACTGTAGGTTGTTCCAGGCTGCAAGCCCGTCAGAGTTATTTCGTGAGACATTACAAAATCTGGAATTAAAGCTGTGCTGTGATTAAGCCAGGGAGCGAACCCGTAGCGTACCTGGCCGTTTGCCGGCTCATTGCTGTTCCAGGTGATCCTGGCAGTCGTATCCAATGAGCTCGCTGAAATCGCCGAAAGTACTGGGGGGTGGCCGTCGTCTGTTGGCGAAGGGGCCGGCGTGCCTGGGGCAGTCGGAGTTATTGTCGGGCTGGCAGGCTGCGTTACTGAAGGATTCGGCGCTTGCGTATTGGTTGGGATCGGAGTGCCTCCAAGGGCTTGGGTGCTTGTAGGCGTTGATGTGCTCGCTGGGTTTTGGGTTGGCGTGATCGTCGGTGTGGGTGTGCGCGTGTTAGTTGAGGCGATGATGGCTGTAGGGGTCGAGGTGCTGGCGTTGCCTGATTGGTAGAGGTACAAAACGGAGATTCCAGCGAAGGGAGGGTTAAAATTGCGAGTACCCCCTCCGGAAATAGTCCCGCCGTTCGTTGTATTTCCATTTGCCGGATTAAACCATTCTACATTCAGACTTCCATTGGTTCCCGAAAGATTAACATCGGCTGGGCTCCCATTTGGAAAATAGACCAAAAACTCAGCGCCGCTGGGAGCCGGGTTCGCCAGACAATAGCCGGTCGAACACAAATCTCCTCGAGGCGTCATCGCCACCAGGTTCATCCGCTCGGCATAACCCAGTATCCACCCCAGGTTGTAGCGAAAGTTTTCGGAATCATTGTAGCTGGCTCCTCCCCCCTGGTCATCATAATTCGAATAGCCCCCATCCATGATCGCAAAGCCACCAGCACCGCGGGTGAACGCTCTCCAGGCCCAGTCGGCGCCATCCGTTTCCGTCCACAAAATATGATCTGTATCAATAAGAACCACCTTCGTCCCATCCAGAGAAGGACTATCGTGGTCGTACTCTCCATTTCCGGCGTTCGGTGAGATTACATCCGCATCCGATGCAAACAAATAATCGTTATCTCCGTTGCCAGGTGGGTAGAATACACCCTGCAAGATCGGGTGCTGCTTGGGTTTGCTCTCTTCATAGGTGCGAACATAGGATATAAAATGGTTGACCCAATCTTTCGGCCCATTTCCATTTCGGGAGTAATCCCCCCATGGCTCCATCGCAACTTCCCATATCACATTGTCCAGGTCGCCCAGTGTATCGATCAGGTGCTCGACGTACGCTTCTTGATAGGCAGTTATTGCAGGTATTATCAGTGTTTCGGTGTCCAGACCGTGCCCCTGACCGCTTGGATCGCCGTCGATCCCATTGATATTGTTGCTGGCGTTGAACGGATGGCCCAGCCATTGATCGCTCATCGTATTGCCATCATGTACAGAAAAACGATCAAATAGATCGATCCCAACATAGATCCCGTTTTGACCATAAGCAGTCACCCGCTCCCGCAAGCGGTCAAAATAGTCCGCATTGAATGTGTTCAGGTCAAATTTTGGACCCCCATCTAAGGCAGTCCCAGGCCCGCTGCGTGCGTAAATCGTCGGCTTAATATACCAATCCTGCCCAGCCGATTGGTGCCACGCCTGTTCCCAAACGTGCGCTTTGGTATAGTTCAGACCATGGTCAACCAAAAAACTGACAAACCCATCGAAATCAAATGAGGGCGGCGGATTGGTCCGACCCCCATCTTGCATCGCATTCCAGTAATTCGAGCCAGCTAAAAAAATAGCCTTTCCGCTCCCGTCCGTCAGATACCTGGGATTTGCTCCATTTACCCCCAACAGCCCCGCCACAGGTGTATATGGTTGAGGAATTAAAAGTGCCCTGGCATCACCTTTCTGAACGAATAATTTTGTATAAAGCCTTGAGACCGGCCCCGTTGTTGAAAGTGGCAGTGAGACCGAGGTTACTACAAGTATGCAAATCGCTATTCCTAGAGAAGCTTTAAAGAGCGATCCGGAATAACTTTTTATAAAAATTTTCCAACTTAAAGATAAGCGAGACTCGCTTTTCTTATTAGAATTAAATTTTAACCAATACAATGTCCTTTCAGCCAATATCCCAATATTGAGATCCGAAAATTGATATCCAGCAACATTAAAAGGCTTTTTGCTTCTCCGGATCCCCTCAATAATGATCAATATGTGAAATGATATTGATTGGTGAGTTTACAAGGACTCTATCGCTAATTCAATAGTCCAAAATTCCTATAAGTCTCGAAGGTTTTCCCCATTGTTCAAGAATTTTTCGATTTTTTCCGAATCATTTTCAGAGAGAATTCTTCAAACAGATCAATTTAGGTAAGATTAAAGCTCTCGATTTTAGATATATCAGAACATCCCAATTAATCAGTCCACCATCAAAGATACTACTTGCTAAAAACGAGATACTGAGTCACACCAGGCTTCATTGGGATAAAGAAGCTACCAATAAATGAGAAATTACGGTTGGTAAAAAAGTTGATTGCAAAGTCCTTGGCGATCATGCTGCACGGATAAGTGATTTTGGAGGTTATCCATTTATCCAAGATACCATCTTCAAGGCATTCCTCACTCAATATATCAAAAATTACCTTACCATCGTGACGAACAACGCGTGCCATTTCATTAAAGTATTGGCAAATTGTAAGAACAGGTAATCCGGGAAAAACTTTATGGGATTGGATAAGGTCAATGGACTGAGAAGGTGTTCGATCGAGCGACGATCCAGTGGGTATATGGGCCGTCACTTTATAATTTTTTGAAAGCCACTTTCTCCATTCATAGGCGGTCTCATAAATCTCATAATAATTTGGCTGACATAGGTTAATCGTTTTTTCAAGATATCGACCAGAACCTGGCCCAATTTCGCAAACGCGATCGATCTTAAAACTAAAAACGCCCAGCGCTTCCAAATTGTTAATTGTTTCTTGGGTCGCTCCTGGCACATTATATCTTCTATCAATGTAGTCTCCGACTGATAAACCTGTTTCCTTCGCATTTGAAATTGTCTTACGAAATGGAATATAATCGCCAAACCTTCTTCCTTGGCGTACTAATTCTATTTTCCCAACCCCAAGTAACAAGTTTAATAAATTAAGGGCGTGCCTCCTAACTTTCACAGGTATTATTCAAGCTCCTTAATGACGCCTTTGTTACTTCTGGATAAGCATATGGGAAGTGTGTAAAGACAACGCCTAATTTCGCCAGTATATTTGCGAAATGCAATTAACTTCGTTCAAGTAATGTTTCCGTCTCAATGAAATATGGAAATTCTCGGGCAGATCAAACTGTTATCAATTTGCTAGTCACCCCCATCCTATCTAGGCTATACTGGATTTCGTCGCAGTAGATAGGGTTTATAAAAATCACGGTATTGAGCCGATGCCTTATGAGGAATTATGGCCTACGACCCGCTCTCCCGGCCCGCAAGTCTCTCCACGTTATAGAATAAGTTTACGACAGTAAAAGGCTTCAGCAAATCGATCCGGTGCCTTTGACTCAACCCCTCGCAAACGAAGTAAAGAAAAAAATGTCTCTCTGGTAAACCAATATCTATCTTTTTGGGAAGCAAACTCGTTAAGGATATAATCAACTTTCTGCTCACATATCATACTATCCAGGTGAACGAAGCAGTTTGGTACCCCTAGATCACCGTCGTATTTGGGGATCTCATATTCTAAGATAAAATGATTTCGAAATGTGTTCCAGGTGAGTTCATTGATTAAGCGGTGGTCTTGATGTAAATCGTTGCGGTAATGTGTGAAAATAATGTCAGGCTCGATCTCGCGTTTCAACTGCTCAAAGTATTCTTTAATTTCTCCCCCATTATATGGGAAAAAGCCATCCCTATAGCCTTTTACGACAATATTCTTCTCTCTAACCTGTCCCAAAAACTGCTCAGCGCTGGCACGGGCTTCCAATTCTCGTATTGGATTCGCCCCAAAGACGATCCAATTAAAATTAATATCGGGATAATCCTGGATCAGACGTAAAATTGCTCCCCCGCAACCGATCTCAATATCGTCGCTGTGAGCGCCAAGGCACAAGACCCGGTAACCTGAGTTTTTTTGTTCTTTAAATAACAGTTTCAACATCGGTCCTCAAAAACATCATCGGCAAATTCTTTACCCAGTAGGTACCAACCATTTAACCTAAAGAATTCAAGTTGACAGAAATATCATCTCGATCGAGAAGATCAACCTCAGCAGGAGTTGTTAGTGCAGATTTAGATTGGTTGGTCTTCCCATTGCGGTATTGGATCGAATTCCTTGGTTGGCTGTCCCACACTGACCAAGGTGTATTACCCATGGCATACATATCGTCAAACAGCTTCTTTTCCTTGAGAGTATCGATACAAGCCCAAAAACCTTGATTTTTATAGGTGAGTAATTGGTTCTGGGAAAGCAACCTATAAAACGGCTCTTGAACCAATTCCTCGCCCTCCTGGATATAATCGAATATCTCCTTTTTGAAAACGAAAAAACCCCCATTTATCCAGATACTTGACTTTGCCACCGGATCGATCCTCGTTACCAAGCCATTTTCACCAGCGGACACAATGTGAAAAGACTGCGATGGCTTGACGCTTAAAAAACACGCGATCTTATCATTCTTGTAAAAATAATCCAGATAAGCGTTGAGATCCAAATCAGAAAGGCCATCGCTGTAATTGGCCATGAAAACTTCCTCCCCCTGCAAGTAATCCTTAACTGCCATCAACCTCTGGCCGATATTGGTATGCAATCCTGTATCCACAAAAGAAATGGTCCAATCTTCAATGTCGTTCTTATATAACTTGACATCCCGGCCGCCGTTTTTCATGATGAAGTCGTTGGACATACACTCATCATAATTAAGAAAATACTTCTTAATATAATCACCACGATGTCCAAGGCATAGGATGAAATCTTTAAAACCATAATGTGCATAATAGCGCATCAAATGCCACATCAACGGGCGGAAACCAATTTCCACCATTGGCTTCGGGATAGTTTCAGAAAATTCTTTCAGACGTGTTCCTAAACCACCGCAGAATAATACAACTTTCATGGTTGCAATCACTCCTTGACATTTAATTGTACTTAAGAACTGCTATTGTCATTGGTTATCCAATAAGTAGTTCTCAATGCTATTATCTAAAGCCGTACACTAATCTCCCAATGCTTAGCGAATATCAAAATTGTGATCGGCATCTTCATCGAAGCGCTAACTACTCACTCCAAGTAGAGGCATGATCACACCCCATTTCAAAATTTCTGGTAAGAATGGGAATTGAATTGACCAACTTGAGGACTAGGCCACATCCAAATATTGGCTTTCATCAACGTTCAATGTAGCTAACTTCATTTCGGTTAATTATCATTGGATATAGCTCGAGATTTTGATCTTCACCTTTGGGATACTTATGACAACCGCTTAATGAAGATGCAAGATTAGTTATAGAAGTGAGTGTTCTGTTCTGCACGAAGTTTGTCACACAGCCGACCTGCAGGCAATTCGACGTCTGCGTATGTAATTGGCTGATCCCTTGCAATATCCCGTTTCAAACGACAATCCTCTGATAGACAAATTGGAAGTAGATCCTCGGCCTGAAAGATTTCAGAGTTTTCAATAAGGCCATAACAGGTAAAACCACCTATACCATCAAGGATCTCACCAGCCTTTAAATCTCGCTTGGCAGCGCTAATGATATCGCAACTGGGTGCACCTAGAGGTGTTACAGTAGGGTCATTAAACAGAACAGCTCGGGCTACAGTCAACGGTAGCTGCAAATAAGGCAAGTGAAAAGGGGTGTAGAAAACATATAGTGGACCCTCACCCATCTTGAAGTAATTCATATATTCTTGCTTAATTGAGTGATCGTTATAGACGACCACAAATGCCCCATTATTTGGAGCAGCGCCCAAGGTGTAATCTACTAACCCTCCGTTTAACAGCTGTTCGACTGAAAAATGTTTGATCACATCTGTGACGTGGTCACACCTCGGACCGTACATTCCACGTTGGCCAACCTTAAATCCTGTAGCGTTAGCCAGAATTGTCAATTCCATAGAAAGTTTGGTGCCATCCGCAAAAGATGTAATCATCCTCGGTTTTTGGTTGTATTTTGCAGCGAAGGCAGCCTGGGTTTCAGGTGTCCGGTAGGGGTCAATAAAGCCTTTCATATTGCCAGCTAAAACAGGCTTGTATCCTACAGTTTTGAGGAAACGAATCAGGTTCATCGCTACACCCGGTTCATCTCCATCGGTATAGGTAAATATAACACCTGCTTGATCGGCATAAACTTTAAGAATTGACCCAATTGCAGTATCTATTTGGGCATTAATTGAAATAAGATGCTTTCCATTTTGTATGGCTCGTAACGCAACATGTGCCCCAAACTCGATCTCGCCAGTAGCTTCAATGATCGCGTCGATTGTGGTGGCTTCACAAAGCAACATTGCATCATCGGTAATAGCATACTCCCCCCTTTCGATGGCTTCTTCCAATTCTGTAGTATTCTGCACGACACGGATGGAGTTAACCCCAGCTTTCTGGTAGGCACGTTTAGCCTCCGCCAAAGTACAATTCGAGATTGCAACCAATTTCATGCCCCTCATACCGGTTACAATTTGGAGGGCAATTGCCCGTCCCATATACCCAGCACCGGTCATCGCCACCCGGATAGGAATACCAGCCTTTTCTCGGCTTTCCAATTCTGTGTCAATCACGAACATTTTTATTTCTCCTTAGAGGTAAAATCGAAAATTATAATTTAGGATGATAATCAGGCCAATTTAAATCTTGTTCTGAGATCACATGAGCCATAATGGGCCAATCAATTGCAAATGATGGGTCATCGTATCGTACGCCTGTGGCGTGCTCTCGAGAGAAAAATTGAGTGGTCTGGTAAGAAATTTCGGTATTATCTGCCAGTGTTATATAACCTTGTGCAAATCCTTCAGGGACATACAACATCCTGTGGTTATCTTGGTTTAATTCTACACCAAGCCACTGCCTGTGAGTGGGCGAGTCTACCCGCAGATCAATGATTACATCAAAAATTACTCCCCGTGTGCATCGCACCAATTTGACTTCTGACCATGGGTCATTTTGATAATGCAATCCGCGCAATGTGCCTCTTCTGCTGCTAAACCCCACATTTATTTGCACCACATTGGGGTTCAATCCGTGTGCCTCAAACTCATGTTGGCACCAAGATCGAGCAAAAAAGCCGCGGTGATCTACTTTGGGCTCGATATCGATTATATATGCCCCTTGAAGTTTTGTCTCCGAAAAAATCATTACGGTTTACATCCCTATTCTTTCATACCCATTGATGTGTGTTTATTCAACATTCAACAACCATCAATTAAGACAGGCGGCGGATCGTATCGCCCAATAATCCGCACACACCGTAAACTTTTACACCGTGGAACCAACATTCCTGCCTATACATCTTCGATCACACGGGGTATATCATCGCGCAGCACAATTTCGGATCCAATGGAAACTATGTGAAAAGATTGGGATGGCTGCACTCAAAAAAACTCGCAACCTAATTATGATTGTAGAAATGTTCCAGATACTCTGAAAGGGTTAAATTTGTCAGGCCATCAGCATAATTCGCCATGAAGACTTCTTCCCCTTCCAGATACTTCTCGACCGCTTTCAACCTTTGCCCAATATTAGATATCAAGCCAGAATCGACAAAAGAAATTGTCCAATCAGAAATATCCCTGTTAAACAGGCACAAATCTTTCCCGCCGTTGGCTAAAACAAAGTCAAGTGAGCATAATATTTCATGAGATTCCATAGAATCTGCCTGTAGCCGATGTTGACCTACCATCGGCTTAGGGATCGTCTCAGAATAATCTCTCAAACGGGTACCCAGACCACCACAAAATAACATGATTTCATGGTTATATTTTCTCCTGAGGATCAATTGTATCTACGAACAGCCGGCTTTACCGGTCGTCCAACCAGATAGTTCTCCACACCATTTTCCAATGCTTTGCGATATACGCCCATTGCTTCAGCGATTACTTCGATGGTGCGATCAATATCCTCATCCGAATGCGAATAGCTGACGACCAGCGAAGGCATGATCACGCTTCGTTTCAAAGTTTCCTGCAAAAATAATGTGCGAAACAACTGGGAAGGCTGTTGATCCTGATCACGAGTGAAGAAAATCAGGTTACAAGGCCTGCTTAAAACGCCGAAGTACCCTTCCAGATCATTCTTTACCACTGCATCCTTGATTCCAACGGTCAGTCTCTCACCCTGGCGGTATAAATGCTCAATGACGTCTTCATGCTCATAGATCTTAAGCGTTTCCAGGGCCGCAGCCAGCGAGTGTGTTTCCGCGCCGTAAGTCGTTGAGAGCAAAAATACACGCTCCTTGTCGTGATACAAGCCTCCCAACTCCAAAATATCCTTTCTGCCCACCAAAGCAGAAATGGAGAAACCATTTCCCATAGCCTTTCCGAAGGCGGAAAGATCCGGTTTAACTCCAAATAACTTCTGAGCGCCGCCTAAATGCCAGCGAAAACCCGTGATAATTTCGTCGAATATCAATAAAGCCCCATTTTCTGTGCACACCTGCCGTATGTTCTGGAGAAAATTATTCGTCGGTGGCTCTAATCGCTCGGGTTCCATAATGAGACAGGCGATTTTTCCTGGATACTGGTCAAATAGCGCCTCGACACTGTGGATATCGTTATAGTGAAACTGAACGGTCAATTCCTGGATAACTTTTGGTATCCCAGCCGACATTTCTGTCGTGCTAATGAACCAATCGTCTACTGAGAAAAAAGGGTGATCTGCGCAGATGGCAATGAGATCCCTATTTGTATAAGCCCGCGCCAGTTTTACGGCTGCAGTGGTGACATCTGAACCATTCTTGGCGAATTTCACCATCTCGGCACTGTCGATCAACTCGACCATCTTCTCAGCTAACTCGACCTCGATTGGCGCAGGTCGGGTAAAATTAATGCCTAACCGCATCTGACGATATGCCGCTTCAATCACCGGTTTATAGGCGTGACCCAGGGTTACGGCTCTCAGCCCCATCCCATATTCGATAAACTCATTCCCATCGATGTCCCAAACGTGACAACCCTCACCGCGGGCGATAAAACCTGGAGCTTGTTCGGGATATTGATCATCACCCTTAGCGTAGGTATGGGCGCCGCCCGGAATAAGGGCATGGCTTCTCTGCTGCAGGACTTTAGATTCCTCGAAGTTCATGCTTTCCTTGCAAACTATGTCGAGTGACCAGGCTGACGGTTACACGTTTTGGCGACGTCAAGGGATGATGTACATTGAAAACCATCCTTCCCATCCCAGCAATGTGCACTCTCCCCCCAATTAGCGACAAATTCAAAAGACTGCAGAAACTGCTGCTTATATTCCACAATATAATCTGGATAATTGGCATCCCGAGGGGAGATTACTTCTACTTCCACCGGCCATTCAAAATTGAATAATGGGTCATTCCATCTGAACCCCCTTTCATATTCGGGGGCGTAATATTCCGTCATTTGATAAAACACGCGAGTATCATTCGCAAGCGTCAGTAAGCCATGGGCAAAGCCCTCTGGGATATACAACATGTCATCCATCTCTGCAGTTAACGTGATTCCCAGGTGGTCACCGAAGGTCCGCGATTCAGGACGCAAATCGACAATCACATCATAGATTGCGCCGCTGGTGCAGCGCACCAATTTGGCCTCCTGATGCGGTGCTTCTTGATAATGCATTCCGCGCAGGGTACCTTTCAATTTGTTGTAGGATAGATTGCACTGAACCAGGCGTGGGTTTAACCCGTGTTCTTCAAATTCGCGCTGGCACCACGTGCGAGCGAAAAAACCGCGCTCATCCTCATGCCGATCGATTTGGATTAAATATACCCCCTCCAACCCGGTCTCGTTGAATATCATTTGCAAATTCTCACTTCCGGAATTGGGACAACGAATTGCCCATCCCAATCATGGATAAACCCCATTTGTTCAATGATTTCATCTTTGAAGTTCCAGGGCAAAATCAGCACATAATCAGGCCTGGTCTCAGCGATTTTGTCCGGATGATAAACGGGGATATGGGTGCCTGGCAAGAATTTTCCCTGTTTGTAAGGATTGCGATCCACTGTGTAATCAAGAAAATCCACGCGGATGCCACAATAATTCAGCAACGTGCTGCTTTTGTCCGGGGCGCCATAACCGGCAATAGTCTTTCCGGACCGCTTGATCTGAATAAGAAATTCCAGCAGATTGCGCTTGGTTTCCTTCACCTGCTCGTCAAAGGATGTGTAATAGGCCATCTCCGTGATACCTGCCTGTAGCTCGCGACGCTTAAGCTCCAAGGCGCGCTCGCTGACGGACTTTGATAGATCTTCTGTATGGCAGGCGTAAATCCTCAAAGACCCGCCATGGGTAGGCAGCTCTTCCACGTCAAACAATTTCATGCCATGCGCGGCAAATATTTTCTCTGCAGTGATAAAGCTGAAATATGAAAAATGCTCGTGGTAGATCGTATCGAATTGGTTCTCTGCCACCAGGCGCATCAAGTGAGGGAATTCTATGGTGATAACACCTTGCGGTTTGAGCAGCATTTTAAGGCCAGCTACAAAATCGTTTACATCCGGCACCTGGGCGAGAACATTATTGCCTACGATGAGATCGGCATACCTGCCCTCAGCAGCCAGGCGGCGCGCGCACTCACGCCCAAAAAATTCCATCAGGGTTGGTACGCCTTTCTCGATCGCTACTTTAGCCACGTTTCGAGCTGGCTCGATTCCCAAAACCGGGATATCTTTTTCGACAAAATATTGCAGGAGATAGCCATCATTGCTGGCAACTTCAACAACATGACTGAGCGCACCTATATGAAAGCGTTTGACCATGAGGTCCGTATAAGATTTCGCATGCTGCAGCCAGGTGTCGGCGTACGACGAAAAGTAGGCGTACTCCGTAAAAATTTCTTCGGGGCTGACAAATTCTTCCAGTTGCACCAGGAAACAGTTTTCACAAACATAAACATGCAAAGGAAAAAACGGCTCCATCTGGTTGAGCTGGTCGGCGCTCAGGTAACTATCAGACAAGGGGGACATCCCCAAATCGATAAATGTGTGCTGGAGAGCAGTCCCACAGAACCGGCAAATGCTAGAATGAATTGTTACTTTCGCCATAACTAAGTTGTCCGTTTCACGGTACATTATTATCTCTCGTGGTATTTTATGGCGCGATCGAAAATTCTTGACCGATTAATTGGACACTTCCACCGGCGCTTTCCAACGCAAGAATTCATCCAGATAGCCTTCTTTAAGCAGCAGTTTGATGTGGTCGATGCGTTTATACTTCGGGCCTTCAAACTCTTCCAACTTGACTCCATATTTCTGGTAAGCCTGATATAACTCTTGGGCGCCTCGCCTAGCATTCCACTTTGGTTTAAATTCGGGCAGCATTCGCGCTATTTTGCTAAAATCAACCCGGTAAGTTCGTTTATCGGGTTCTGCACCCTGGGCGTATTCTAGCCGGCATCCAGGCACAGTTTCTCGCACAATCTCCGAAAGTTCGCTGATGCGATAGTTCTCCTCATTGATCCCCACGTTAAAGGCCTGATTATGGACTACGTCACGTGGCGCGGTTAATGCAGCCAAAAAGGCTCGCGAGATATCTTCAATGTGGACGATCGGGCGCCAGGGACTGCCGTCGCTCTTGAGATACACCAGACCGGTCGTATAAGCCCAGGCTACTTGATTATTGAGAACGATATCAAAACGGTGGCGCGGCGAAACTCCATAGGCGGTAGCGTTGCGCAGGAAGGTAGGGCTAAAGTCACCGCTAGCCAGCTCAGCCACGTCTCGTTCCACCATCACTTTGGATTGAGCATAGGGAGTGACAGGATTGAATTCCGCCTCTTCAGTCAACATGGCATCGCCAGCCGCTCCGTAAGTGCTGCAGGAGGATGAAAAAATAAAACGAGTGACTCCCGCCTGCTTCGCTAAACTGGCGAGGCGAACCGAAGCTTCGTGGTTGATCTCGTAAGTCAAACCCGGATTCAAATTGCCAAGCGGATCGTTTGATAGGCCCGCAAGATGGATGATAGCATCAAAGCCCTCTACATCGCTCAGCTCAATGTCGCGAATATCTTTCCGAACCTCTTTTACTTTTGGCACATCCTCGCCGAAAGTGCAGCGTCGATATAGATCTGAATCAAGCCCTACAACGTCGAACCCTTCGGCGATTAACATTGGTGTCATGACCGTGCCAATGTACCCATTATGACCTGTAACTAATACTTTCATTTCTTCCTCCAAATAGTGCCTTATCTGACCATACTAACTTTGCATTTTTGTTCTAATCTTTCTATCGATTATTATTATCTGATCAATTTGGTTTCACAGTCTTCTCCTTCAGGAGAGTGTTGGCAATCATGGATGCAGGTTACTGCTAATAGGCGTGGTGAAGAGATGGTGATTTAGATCTCTAAATGTAAAAGGCAGATAGAAATTCCGAACGTTCTCATACTGGTACAGATAGAGCACAGCCCTGCCTGTGAAAGGTGCAGTAAAATCACGTTTGGCGCTACCTATTACTGTGCCGCTTGGGATGATCTCTCCTGTGCTGGGATTGAACCATTCAACCGAAAAACTGCCAGGAGTCGCCGACAGATCCACGGTCACTGAACTATCGGGTAGCAAATAAAACGAGCTTATTCTTTTATGATCTTGTATGGACATGCCAAGCTTTTCAAGAATGGCTCTTGTCGTACTGCCCGCAGGCAAATAGACCAAAAACTCAGCGCCGCTGGGAGCCGGGTTCGCCAGACAATAGCCGGTCGAACACAAATCTCCTCGAGGTGTCATCGCCACCAGGTTCATCCGCTCGGCATAACCCAGTATCCACCCCAGGTTGTAGCGAAAGTTTTCGGCATCATTGTAGCTGGCTCCTCCCCCCTGGTCATCATAATCCGAATAGCCCCCATCCATGATCGCAAAGCCACCAGCACCGCGGGTGAACGCTCTCCAGGCCCAGTCGGCGCCATCCGTTTCCGTCCACAAAATATGATCTGTATCAATAAGAACCACTTTCGTGCCATCCAGAGAAGGACTATCGTGGTCGTACTCTCCATTTCCGGCGTTCGGTGAGATTACATCCGCATCCGATCCAAACAAATAATCGTTATTTCCGTTGCCAGGCGGGTAGAATACACCCTGCAAGATCGGGTGCTGCTTGGGTTTGCCCTCTTCATAGGTGCGAATATAGGATATAAAATGGTCGACCCAATCTTTCGGCCCATATCCATTTCGCGAATAATCCCCCCATGGCTCCATCGCAACTTCCCATATCACATTGTCCAGGTCGTTGAGTGTATCAACCAGGTGCACGACGTACGCTTCTTGATAGGCAGTAATTGCAGGGATAATCAGTGTCTCGGTATCCAATCCATTGCCCTGTTCTGTCGGATCGCCGTCGATCCCATTGATATTGTTGCTTGCATTAAATGGATGTCCAATCCAATTGTCTGTAATCGTATTGCCATCATGTACAGAAAAACGATCAAATAGATCGATCCCAACATAGATCCCGTTTTGACCATAAGCAATCACCCGCTCCCGCAAGCGGTCGAAGTATGCAGCGTTGAATTGGTCGAGATCAAACTTCGCATCCCCATCCAAAGCAATCCCAGGTCCGGTGCGCTTGTAGATCGTCGGCTGGATATACCAATCCTGTCCATCCGACTGGTGCCAGGCTTGCTCCCAAACATGCGCTTTGGTATAGTTCAGACCGTGATCGACCAGGAAACTGACAAAAGCATTGAAATCAAATGAGGGCGGTGGATTGGTCCGACCCCCATCTTGCATCCCATTCCAGTAATTCGAGCCAACCAGTAAGATCGCTTTGCCGCTCCCATCCGTCAGATACCTGGGATTTGCCGGATTCACCCGCAATGGACCACTGGCGAAAGTAAAAGGTTCCTGAGAGATACGATAGGTGGTTGTCTTTCCTTGACTGCTGCCTACAATTTGATGATACGCTAGGTTTGTCAAACCGGCTGCGCGTGTATTTGATAATACCAGGAATGTACAGAACACACTTAATATCGCTAGCACACTGACGATAGCTGATAACTTTAATTGAATAATATTCCTGATTCCAGGAAATAATTGAAATTTGTTCGCGTCTGTTCGAGATTTCACCCTATCACTTCGCCTTATTAACATTTATTCTTTGAACTCGTATGTTTTGATCAATATTGTCCGTTTAGCGATCAACTCTTAAATCATTCAGATGTTTTTCCTGCAATCTTTTGAGTTTTTGGCTCATGCTTTATGAGAGAGCGAACAAGAATCTTTTGACCGGCAAGCAGAACATCTTTCCCCATTGCCTTGAAGTGTTGGGGGTACAGAACCCAACGAACCATTTGCAAATAACAATACGCTTGTTGCGATCGATTTACTGGACCATTTCGAATTGCTCTCAAATATCCAAAAAGATATTGCCACTTTGGTAATAATATCTTTCCCTCATTGGATGTATCAAACCACAATACTCGATCACGTTCAACTTTCAGCGTACCTTTAGTTGATTGCTCTAGATGCTTCCTCCGGTAAAAAAGCGGCTCAGGTATCACGTAAAATTGGCCGTGGAGGGCGAGCTCTGCCAGAAAAACCAGGTCGGAAGAAGGGTAGCTTCCATGAAGCGATGTTTTCCGAATTGTGTCTGCCCGCATTAATCCGTAAAAAAGATTACCAGTCTTCAAATGAAATACGAAATTCCCAAAGCGTTTATGCGGCTCTTGAAGGTCTGTACGGAACGTATAATCAAATTCATCTACGACATTCCCTTGGTCGTCAATTATTAAAGACTTTGGGAAACATAAAACGACATCTGTATTCGAATCTAAGATTTCAACGCACCGCGCCATAAAATTCGGGGCAACAATATCATCGTAACCCATCCATTTAAAATACTTACCGGATGCCAATTTAAACACAAGGTTGTGATTGGGCGCTGCACCCAGATTTTTCTCATTGCGATGGTAGATGATGCGCGGATCTTCCGCTAAATAGGTCTGGCAGATCTCCTGGGTCCTGTCGGTCGAAGCATTATCCGAGATAAGTAATTCGAAATCGGTATAGGATTGGGCAAGAATTGAGTTTAGCGCTTGCTCAAGATATTTTTCTCCATTGTATACAGGCAAGCCAATGCTTGCTGTGGGCTTAACCTTCATTACTTTGCTCCCCTGATATGATCTGATTTGGGTCTCCCCCATTATAGTTCGGAGCAGACCGATGTGTATTCTACCCCTATTCCTAAACCTCAGAAAGCGCTACTGGCTTTACCAACGAGTTCGATGATCGGGGCTTATCTACGAACTTCATTAATCACAACAATTATTTTAGCTATCAAAGCGGTCGGATCAACCTTTAAATGTCTGAGAAACCACCTACGACAAACAGCCCTTTTCAGGATAGTAAATTGTTTTGCCAGAAAGCTTGGTCTGGTCTATAAACATGTTGTAACCTCTCTCATCTATTTAGAGAGTCGGTCTCTTTTTTAGAGCATATCAAAAAATATTCAATAGCCATTAATGGACTAATAAAAGGTATGTATGCATTTATATTCATTTGAATATTCCATACCATTCTTCTCGTGGACACATGGCATTTTCGATTATGCGAGGAAGCGAAAAATTTGTCAATATGAAATATGGCTTCCAAATCCTTCTTTAATCTATCTATGGTCTGTATATTATTCCAAGGTTGGTCTGGATTCCAATCGCGATGTTGAATATTGCTATAGGTCATAATAAACTTTCCACCGTCTTTTAATATTTCGTTTATCTCAATAAATTTTTGACTTTGTGAATTTCCCATATATTCAAAAAAACCCATCGCAACTACGAAGTCAAAGTTCTTGTCACCGAACTTTATGGTGTTTTCAAGGACATCCAGTTCAAGAAAATTTGGTGAAGGATTTTGAATGGCGATATCTATTCCATAATAGTTAATATTTTTGGGTAGCAAAGTTGCTAACGTGCCCGGTCCACAGCCGAGATCCAGTAGATCACAATTATTCCCCCGTGATAAAGAATTTATAATCCTTGCACATTTATAAAGTCTAAAATGAGGCTTGGAAAAAGACAAGTTTTCATTAATCCAATAATCCTTTTTATAAAACTTATCAACCACATTACTCATGATATTGATCCTTTCTAAAACAAATGTGTAAAAAGACGAAATTAACGGGCATTTGACAAATCAACAAGATTATACAAATTTTGGTAAGCCGCTCGCCCCCACTCCACCTGCTGTGCAGCACACTCCAACAACATGGGTCTCTTCTTTTCCGCTGATTGCCATGCGTTATCAACCGCAATCAGCAACTTCTCCTTTAGTTTCTCTTCATCGAGGATAATCACTTCGCAAGCGTGGTTAAATAAGTCAGCCAAACCTGAAAATTTATTTACATAGGATACAGAATTTGCTAAGCATACGGCAGGTATACCCTGCGCCAAAGCGAAGAGAGCTGCGTGATATGTTCCAGTGACGACTATCCGACACTGTTGAATGTTATAAATGACTTCCAATGGAGGTTGAAAACTCCACCCATTCATCTTGATATTTTTATACCCTTCTAGAAGCTGCCCAATATGCTTATCATCTCTTTCGTGTATACTCATTGAAATAGGTATTCCGATTAACTTAGCCCGATATTTTTGGGCTACCTGTTTTATTACCTCTCCAATCAACTGAATGTGATTATCATTTACCCTTGTGTAAGGCATAACACGAATGCTAACTCCTATGCCAGTGCCCCATTTGTCTTGCCGTGCATTATATGCTAATTCGATAGCATCGTCTCCTGTTAAAAACACTTTAGCGGGGTCAACTCCTAGAGAATTCAGTACATTGGGTGTTTCTAGTTTCTCTCGAGCAAAAATGAGATCCACAGATGGTAAGATAGATTTACCTATCTCTCGTAATTTTGGCTCATCAATTGGACCTATAACTGGACTCACTATCGCTGTCGGTATACCAAGGTTAACCGCTGCTTGTAATCTATAAAGTACTTGAATCGCAGAATCCATAGAAACATCATTAATGGCACAACCAGTTGCAATAAACAAATCTGTGCCCAGGATCATTTTAGAAAAGGCCGCTATATTTTCCGAAATCAGAACACCATTAGCATTGGCCATTTCATCATTTTTCTGATGACTAGAGCTTGCCCGGAATCTGGTTTGTAATCCTGGTCGATTGAGCCATATTTTTTCCCGCATCTCGAACAAAAAACGCCAGAAGGATTTCGGTATGAGCTGCAATATCCTTCTTCCCAAAACCCGATTCTTCGATATGCCATGATACCCATTTGGGGTTATCGGATTTGAATTTGGGATATAGATTTTTAATAAATTTGATCCATAAGTGATTACATCGAGTGATGCTTCGGGCCAAAACTGTTTTAAACGACTAGCCAAAACTTGGAGTTTGGCAGTATTTCCTATATTTCGCATATCATATATGCCTTGATCTAAAAGGATGCGCATAAATCCTACTTCTCCTAAATCAATCAGAGCTTACCTAACTGAGTAGGGACAGTTAAAATTTTGTGTATGAACCTACTCAAATGCAATGAATTGGATTACAAAATTGAGGATTTCTTGAGCAAGAATGACAGCTTTGCATTCCATCCGCCGAAGAATATTCTGAGATCAATAAAAAATTCTGAAAGATTGGATAAGTACCGATTAATTGGAGATAGCCACCCCACCAAACTCCCCTGTTATCGGTTAATTCTCAAATTATCCGATCGTCTTTCTCGATATCTTTCCGGTTTTGGGCTTAAATTTTATCAGTGAACCTACAAATAACTTTCCACCGGCTAGCAACATATCTTTCGCTAACGCCCTTAAGTGTGGGGGATAGAGGAACCAACGGACCATTTGCAAATAACAATACGCTTGTTGCGATCGATTTAATGGGGCATTTCGAATTGCTTTCAAATATCCAAAAAAATATTGCCACTTCGGCAATAAGATCTTGCCCTATTTAGAAGTATCAAACCACAGCACTCGATCTCGTTCAACTTTTAGTGCACCCTTATTCAATTTTAAGATTTCAAAACATCTTGCCATAAAATCGGGAGCAATGATGTCATCGTAGCCTGCCCACTTAAAATACTTACCCGATGCCAAGCCAAATACAAGATTGTGATTTGGCGCTGCACCCAGGTTTTTCTCATTACGATGATAAATAATACGAGGGTCTTTTGCTACATATGTTTGGCAGATCTCTTGTGTTCTGTCAGTCGAGGCATTATCTGAGATGATTAATTCGAAATCGGTATAGGATTGGGCAAGAATTGAGTTTAGTGTTTGCTCAAGATATTTTTCCCCATTATACACAGGCAAGCCGATACTAGCTACAGGCTTAGCCTTCATAACTATGCTCCACTAAATTCTCTAGGGATTTATCCTTCAATTCAAACATTTTATAGAGCTGTTGATAGGCTGTATTCCCCAGTTCGATCTGGTGTAAAGCTGCTTCTAACAATTTAGGTCTGACCTCTTCAGCCGACTGCCAGGTAGCATCAATTGCCGAAGAAAGTTGCTTTTGCCATGTCTTTTCTTTCATGGAAATGACAACACATCCCGGATTAAACATATCGGCAAGACCATAGAACTTATTACCGTATAATTCGGATTTAGCCAGGCAAATACAAGGAATACCTTGTGCTAATGCAAAAACCGCTGCGTGAAAGGTGGTTGTTACAACCAGACGACAGCGTTGTGTATCCTTTATTAAGTCTTTTGGCGTAGGAAATTTCGAATGGCTTATCCAACTTTTCTCATATCCGGAGATAAGTCCCCGAATAAATAGGTCATCCCTTTCATGAATACTTCTCGATATTGGCAGCCCGATCAATTGTGATCTATATTTTAGAGCAGCCTGTTTTAAAACTGATCCAAGAATTTGGGTCTCCTCGACAATAACCTTTGTAGAGGGCATAACGCGTACACTGACCCCTATACCGGAACCCCAAGAAGAGCTGCGGGCTCTATAAACCAGTTCGATTGCATCGTCACCTGTGATATAAACCCTTGTTGGGTCGACGCCCAGGGTCTTGAGTAAGTTCGGACCTTCTAGCCTTTCACGAACAAAAATAAGATCGACCTTAGGAAGAATGGACTTTGCTTTGGCACGCATCTCGAAATCATTTAGAGGACCGATACCTTGTCCTACCATTGCTGTTGGAATACCCAGTTGAATAGCTGCTTCCAAACAATTCATCACCCCAAGGCCTGAATCTCTCGCATGATCCGTAATATACTGGCTTCCAGTCGCCACGAACAAATCATATCCAGTAACGGTATTGCTGTAGTTGATTCTGTCGATAACGGATTCATCCTCCATATCATTGCTTTCGTGATTTGTACCAGGTTTTGTTTCACCTGCTGGCAACCTTGATTTTAGCAAAGCGCCTATTGAACCCAAATTTAATGTTCGCCAGCGATGCCATAGTTCTTCACGTATCTCCAGTACTCCTTGCCAAACAATAGCGGGTATAAGCCTATGCATTCTTTCAAACCGACCAGAATTTTCAGACCAGGCATGTAGTCCATCTGGACTGACAGGGTGTGCTTCTGGAAAGTACAACTTCATTAGATGTGGAGCAAATGTAGTAATTCCAATTGACGCATCGGGCCACAACTTCTTAATACGTTCTACGGCGCCTTGAAGCAATGCATTTTGACCGGCATTCCGCATATCGAAAATGCCTTGATCTAGAAGAATTCGCATTATTTACACCTTTTGAGAGGATCCAGAACAATAATAATCCACGAAGTGTGTGAACTAATATTCCGCATGATTCCTTTAACCAAATTCATAATTTGTTAAGCGTATGAGTCTTCTCTCGAGGCTTAGACAAAATGCCAGCTACATATTTTTGTCCGGCGAGAAGTAAATCTTTAGCTAATGCTCGAAAATGGTCTGGTTTAAAGAACCACCGCATCATCTGTAAATTGCAGAAAAACTTTTCGTATCCATTAATTGGTCCATTCTTTATGGCTTTCAAGAAACCCATTAATAATAGCCACTTAGGCAGAGTTATTCTTCCTTCATTGGATGTATCGAAAAATACGACACGATTCCGTTCAATACTCAAGTCCCCTTTCGTTGACTGGTCGGGATGATTTCTAGGGGAAAAAAGATATTCAGGCAATTCGTAGAAACGGCCATATAGGGCCAGCTCAGCCAAAAACACCAAGTCTGAGGAAGGATAACTTCCGTGTAGCGCGGTTTTCGAAATGATGTTTGCACGTATCAGGCCGGAAACTTGATAGCACTTATCCGGGTTTAGCGCAAACTCTTTAAACCGAATATGGGGTTCGGGAGAGGCGGCTTTAACTTTGTAGACATAATCCCCCAAAATTTTTCCATTTTCATCAATCACTCGGGACAAAGGACAACATAAAACGATATCAGGATTTCGATCGAGTACATCTACACACTTCATTAGAAAATCGGGCGCAATAATGTCATCATAATCTGCCCATTTAAAATACTCGCTTGAGGATAATTCGAAAGCCAGATTGTAGTTCGGAGCTGCTCCAAGATTTATAGGATTACGGTGGTAATAGATACGTTGATCTTTTTCAACGTACACCTGACATATCTCCGCCGTTCTATCCGTTGATGCATTATCCGAGATGATGAGCTCGAAATCTGAGTAAGTCTGCGCCAGTATTGAATTTAATGCTGCTTCGAGATATTTCTCCCCATTGAAGACTGGCATACCAACACTAACTCGATGGTATTCTCTAACCATATTCGTATTTTTTTACTACAAATGGAATTGTAAGTATTTTTTTGATTCCACCAACTTATAAATTCTGCGATATGCCGAATGCTGAAGCTCAATCAGGCGGGCAGCAGCGTCCAGCAAGCTGGGTCGTATTGTATCAGACGATCTCCATGCATCCTCGATGGCAATGGCAAATTTCTCGAAGTGCTTATCCCCCTCCAGAAGTATTACTTGACAACCTGAACCAAACTCATCGCTTAACTCCGACAGCTTATTATAGTATTCAACTGAGTTCGCCACACCAACAACAGGTATGCCCTGCGCTAAGGCAAAGATCGCTCCGTGGTAAGTTCCAGAGACCATTAAACGACATTGACCTGCCTTTCTGATTGCATCCAATGGCGTGTCTAGTTTTTTCCAGCCAACTAAAGAATTTCGATATCCATCTGTTACATACTTTATGTGAGTTATGTCTGCCTCATGATAGGCGCTTGAAATCGCTACCGCTATTAGTCGCGTTGAATGTTCCTGGGCGATCCGATGTAAAATATGACGGACATTCTCAAGTTGATGGGTACTTATTTGTGTATATGGAGCAACTCGTAAACTTATTCCGATTCCATCTCCTGGCGTCTCAGGACGAGCATTATATGCCATTTCGAGAGCGTCATCACCTGTCATCATCATATGGTCAGGCGAAACCCCTAATGAGTTAAGTAATGGCTGCCCAAACCGCTGGTTCCGATAAAAAATATAATCCACAATTGGCAAGACCTGCTTAGCCCTGGCAATGAGTTCCAGATCCGCCATTGGTCCTACACCTTGGCTTACCATAAAAACCGGAATGCTTAAAGAGACCGCTGTTTCTATTCTTTCAAAAAGCTCAGGCAATATCTCCTTATCGGAATCGCACATATATCCACCCCCAGTAGTAATATAGAAATCGTAACCTTTTAAATTACTAATAAATTCAGGCGATCCTTGAAAAGTATCTGTAGGGTTTGGAACGGGGACCGTTGCATTACTAAAATCGATTTCCAGATTTTGGTCTCGGTCGTTTTTCCTAAACCAGGATAAAACCGACAAGCGAATATTGTCAGACTTAAACAACAGGCCTGTTCGAAAGTACAACGCTTCACGTAATTCAAACAAGAAGTGCCATAGAAATTTCGGCATTACCTTGTGTAATAAATCAAACTTGCTCTCCACCTGATGTAAATTATGTGGATTTACCGGGTTTGTACCAGGAAAGTAGATTTTACAAAAGTGTGGTGAGATTGATATTACATCAAATGATGCCATTGGCCAAAATGTTCTTAACCTGTTTAGGGCAGCTTCTAATAAAGCATTATTTCCCTTATTTCTATGGTCATGAAATGCTTGATCTAGAAGGATCCGCATAATTTGAGATTCTGATCAGTTCTTCTGATTAATGAATATGTCTCGAAAGCTCATAAAAGAAGTCGAAAACGGAGATGCCGAAGTCGATCTCTAGCAGAGTTTCCAGGTAAATTTCACAAAGAATCCTATCCTTACTTCGTGCGCCTTTTATGAAGCTTCGATAACAATAATATGCTGAAAGTAGCAATTCCGATAGCAACCGGGAATAGGAAATTTCCCTTCGGAACATCGGTTTGCCTGATCTCACCTAACGGCTGAACATGTGAGCGCAAGCCCTCCCAGAATTCTGGTGAGAAGACAAATGGAATGCCAAAAATTCCAAGCGAAACCAATCGACTGAAAGACGTAAAAATATTTTTATGTTTTAGATTCCAAACCGCCGAAGCCAGATATGCCCGGCTGACACGCCCGTGTAAGTAACCACTACGATTAGAAAGATCCCATAAGCGAGCAAAAACACCTGGTTGATTTAATACCTTTTCCCGACCTTCTCGATCGAACTCGGGCAGTCTCGCCCAGTTTGTGCTACTTTTGATCTGACCCACACGGATCTGAGTGATCAAAGCAGGTGTTTTGGCTACTTCTCCCAACAAAGATATTCTTCTTCCTAAATCTCGGTCTTGGGCAGCGGTAAAATACACGTCAAACTCACCTGCACGATAGAATTCTTTCGCACGCAGTAATGACGCTTGAAATGGTATTGCCTCCCCTGCCAACAAAAGCGCAGAAACATTGCCGGCGAGATCAGGGTGAAATTCATCAATGATTTTGTAATCATTGTCCACCACTTGATAAGAACCATATAGCCACGCAGCATTTGTATTCTCGGCAAGCTCCCAAAACGCCTGCAGCGCACCTGGAAGCATAATATCGTCATCATCCAGGAAATATAAATACTCTCCCCTCGCTATAGCCGCACCGGTATTTCGGGCTACAGACCTCTCCCTTTTTTAAGTCGTAATGATCCGGACGTTATTAGAATGCTGCCAATCCATATCAGGTAGAGGTTCACCGGAGTTGTTAACAACAATTACCTCGAATTCGTTTTGATTGAACACCTGGTTCAAGACGCTGCAAACTGACCGAGATAATGTAGATCGATTTATTGTGGGAATCACGGCAGAACAAAACATAAAATCATGCGTTGAGTGCCTGCTTATATGCCTCGATTGTTTCTCTGGCGCATTTTTTCCACGAAAAGCAGGCAGCTCGTTCCGCTCCTTTCTGAATCAGATTCTTCCGAATATCGTCATCACATAAAACAAGTGAGATTTTACTGGCCAAACCCTCGATATCCGCTGCATCAACTAATAGAGCCGCATCACCAACGATCTCGGGAATTGAAGAATTAGCTCCTGCGATAACAGGCGCTCCACATGACATGGCCTCCAGCGGCGGCAGTCCAAAGCCTTCAAAGAGCGATGGGAAAACAAACAGGGAGCAAGCATTATATAGGATGACGAGGTCTTCAGTCGGAACACGTTCAACGAAGTGTACCTGTCCAACCAATCCCGATTTTTCGACTTGATGGACGATCTTTTCTTCTAACAATTGATGGGTCCAGACAATTACAAGATGATGCTTTTCTCGAATTGTGGCTGATAGCCTTGAATAAGCCTCGACTAAAGTAACGATGTTCTTTCTCGGATCCGCCGAGCCGATCGCTAAAATAAAATCATGTGGAAGATGATATCGTTCGAGTGTCGGATTAATTGGTTCAAGATCACCAAACCGCCGAAATTGACATCCAGCCGCCTCATACGTGACAATTATTCTTTCAGAAGGAATCCCCAAATTTTGGAGGATACTTTCTTTCGAGGCTTGAGAAACTGTGATAACGACCGCCGCTCTGCGCGCCGCGTATTCGGGCATGGTTTGATAGTACCTTCGCATCAGGCTACGTTGATCGGGAGCCGGCATTCCTTGGGATAACTTTCTTGAAAAAAACCAGATCATATCATGTATCGTTACTACCGAAGGGCAGCTCAATCGAAGCGGCGCAGTCAAGCTAGGTGAATGAAGCAAATCCGGATTGTCAAATTTCGTCCGTACAGGTAAGCCAATTTGCTCTCGCCAGGGCATCCCTAATAATTGCAGGTCTCCTCTAACAATTCGGTAAGTGAAATTCTCTTGATCTGGGAGCCTCGCTCTACCGTTAGGAGGCCGGTCGAGATATAATATATACTCATTTTCAGCGTCAACCTCAGCTAATGCCGATATCAGATTCTCGCTGTATGTCTTGAACCCCCCGGGTTGCGGATAAGTCAAAAAACGGGCGTCTATTCCTATTCTCATAAGACCTTTGTTCTCAGGCCTTCCCTAAAATTTTAATTAAATGATAACCATCCAGTAAACTCTAACCATCAACCCCTAGATTTCATTCTAATTTCCAGCACAGGGATATGACTTCCAGGTTAGATTGCAACTCCTTGGCTGCTTGATTTCGGTGAGAAGGGGAAACCCAAGTCATTCCCCAAACCAGGATCTTAGCCAGGGTCAATCCCCCCAACATTACTCTCAGTACTCCCTCCCGAACAGGACCGTAATTCTTTCGGTAAAACAACATCTTACCCCGGTAAACCATCTTTCGCCGCCGCCAGTGGTCCATGCTGCGGCCTCCAAAATGGATTGTCGTCGCTTGAGGGATAAAGTAGACGGGCCAACCTGCTTTTTTCATGCGGTATTGCAAATCGGCTTCATCTCCATAAATGAAATAATCCTCATCGAGCAATCCTACCCGATCCAGGACGCTACGGCGAAGAAGCAAGCAAGCAGAACCAAGCCAATCCATTTGCTTTTCTTCATTGAAATCTTTGTGTTTATTGTACCTGGGCAACAGGAAAGCTCCCAGGCGTGTAGCAATAAAAAATTCCTCAAGCAGAGATGGGAAATAAGAGCCAGCCGCCTGAAGTGAACCATCTGAGTTTAAAAGCTTTCCCCCAACCGCGCCGGCATTAGGGTGAGTATCCAGAAATTCAACCATTGCATCGAGGGATGGTCCATTCACAAGCGTATCGTTGTTCAAAAGCAGAACGTAGCGTCCATTGGTCGCCTCAATCCCCTGGTTGCTGGCGCGACCTAATCCAACATTATGATCGTTTTGGATGATTTTGACTTCCGGAAACTTTTCCCGTAACATTTCCTGGCTGCCGTCTGATGAGTCATTATCTGTTACAACGATATCGAAACTGCTGCGTAACCCGCCTTCATAAAGCGATTTCAAGCACGGCTCCAGATAATTCTTATTGTTCCAACAAACCAGGACAATAGACATATCCGGTACACTTTCAGTCATTGAGGTTTTGGCGACAGTGGTCGGCGCGGACTGTATATCCATTCTTTCATTCCTCTCTGTAGCGATGGTCTAATTCCATGATTTCCTCATACGTTCCCAGGTCGATGTAAACCCCATCCGTAATCTGGACCCCGCGAAAGCGAAATCCATCCTTAATCGCATTATTCATGATCCTGGCAAAATCAGAAATCCCGGCGTTCTGCACACAGTCGTGCAGGTATTCGTTAAACTTCGACCGCCAGATAATACAACCCCACATCTCTTTAAGATCTGTTTTACGGGGTTTATCGACAACTTCTATGACCTTCTGGTCCGAGTCCATTCGCACCATCCCGAATTTCTCGGGGTGGTCCGTAGGAAATAATACCAGGATAACATCATCTTCGGGTGCCGACGCCTGGTTTGCCCGCTTAAAAACGTCCCCAGGCTGCATGATCGTATCGGCCATACCGAAGAAGACTGTCTTACCCTGAGTCAAATGATAAGCCGAATCCAAAGCATGGGCCAGGCCCGGAGAAGTGGAGGTATCGGATCCGTTGTCCGTCTCCTGAACGACATAACTTATGCTGCAATCAAAACGATGCCCATTTCCGAAGTAACCGATTAATTGGTGTTTGGTTTCATTAACCACAAAAACAACGTGACGCAAACCGGCATCGGTTAAATTGCTTAGAACGAATTGAGCAATCGGCTTATAGTGATTGTTGCGAATGACAGGATATAACTCCTTAGGATAGGGCAGACCCAATCGTACCCCTTTGCCTGCTGCGGGGACAAGTCCGATCAATTCTTCAGGCATAATAAACTCCTTGTATTAATAAAAAATCAGCGGGTGTCCCGGTTTGGTGAGGTGCAGTACCGTACTGCGCCAACCACCGGTCTATAGCCTGGGACGAAGCGTACAAAGCGCTTTATACTAATTGCGAATTTCGACGAACAATCTGTTCTACAGCTACCAGACCGCCCATGAAAATCCAGGCCAGAATACTGGCCCGAAAACCAGTTAAGCCAATGTTATAAACGAAAGGCAGGACCCAATCCACCAGTCCTGCTGCGGCTAGCGTTCCGGCTACTCCGCCGATCACTGCATAGACATAGGCCTTTGCAAATCCATCAGGGGCTCTGTCACGCAACGACCAGCCGAGGTAAAAAGTTTGCAAGAACAACCACAGAAAACTGCCCAGCCCCAACAACCCGGTTTCTGCAATAAGGTCGACAAATTGGCTGTGAGAATTAAACACTACTGCATACCCTCGGATTGGAAACAATGGCGTGTACCAGTAATAATTGGCAAATCCCAAACCTAAAATTGGGTCCGCCTTTGCAATTTGGACCACAATCGCCCAGGCATCCAACCGAGTTCCCCATGAATATTCATCTGAGCCTATCGTCCGGTTGATCAAAATAAAAGCCGGGATCAGCGCAAGCGGTGAAAGGATCAACGCCAATCGCCAATAACGAATCGCAAGAATCGCGGCTACGGCTGCCAGCGGTGGGACCCAACCCGATTTCCAATCGTAAGCCTGGACAATCGCCACGTAAAACGTCAGCACAACGATTCCGATAAGAAGCAATCTTAGGGGAACGCGCAAGCTCCGATTAAACAGAGCCTGAGCAAATGCCAACGCTGCCAACCAAGTCCAAAAAAGGGCCCCGGCAGTAAAACCGATATGATAAATACGGTCGATAACACCTAAATCAAGGAAACGACCGATAACATAAAATCCGCCAATCCCGATAAAAATCCAGGTCAACAACTGAAGAGAGCGCAAATCCTTTACGATATTGGCAACGAGAAGAAACGCGCCTAATGAAAGAAAGAATATCGTAAAACCACCCAGTTGAGCAGTTAGAGGCGCCTGCCGGGCGAAAACAAACCAGGGGATTTGTCCGATAATGAATGCCAGAATAGATACGATCATGAAAACGAATAGAGGTAAGAATGTGCGAGAAGGGACAATCTTTAATTTCTTTTGTCTTACAATCATATCTAGAAGCCAGAGAACTAAAGCCAAACCTATCCCGATAATCGAGGCATTGAAGCCGCTGAGACCAGATATAGGCACAAAGGCACCAGCGAAAATGACAAAGATAACCCCTAAAATCAGCCAGCGCATCAAGATAATTAATAAGAGTGATCCAATCAGTAAAAGCACCAATAAACCCGGTAATCGGTTTCCAATGGTAGCGTGCGGCACCATAAAAGCGCAGAACATCAGCACTGAGCTGATGATAGCGTATCGTAACAATTGGGTTTTATTCTCCTCGAACCAGCGATTTGCAGGTTTGAGTAAAGTTTTAAAAGTAGTCATTGGAATTTAAATATCGATAAATACGATGAATCGAAATTGATCTAAACATCAGACCGAATGGAACCTCTCAACCGTGTCTAAAAAGCATGGCAGTACAACCTGCCAATCGTACTTCTCCCGGACGCGTTGATATGCACGTACGGAGATTTGCTCGCGCAATTTCTGATCTTTCAAAATCTTCACAACAGCTTCGGCATATGTTTCCGGCGAATCTGCGATCAGCAAGTGTTTTCCATCCTGCACATCCAACCCCTCGGCCCCTTTCGTCGTGGATACTACTGGCGTCCCCAGGGCCATCGCCTCCAAAATTTTCAGGCGTGTTCCGCCGCCCACCCGGATGGGAACCAGGCTGACCCAGGCCGACTTTATTAGGGAGCGCACATCCTCGACAAATCCAGTCCGGATCACATTTCTGGCAGGAGGCAAAGGTAAACCGGCATGATCCCCGGTGATGATCAACCGAACAGCAGGTATCTGAGATTGAATGCAAGGATATACATCCTGCAAAAACCAGACCATCGCATCGTAATTAGCGGAAAAACGAAACGACCCGGTAAAGATCAGCGTATCGGGCTGAGGGGCGAGTCGAATGCCCTCATATGCGGCTAAATCGACGCAGTTTGGGATCACCACGACATTTTTAAAGCCAGGAATGACTTCGGCAAGAAGACGCTTCTCGCGCTCGGAAACAACTGTGCAAGCCTCGAAATCATCCAGAACCCGGCTCACATAACTGCGGTGCTTGCTCCAAGTGAGGCCGCGTCGAAATCGCTGTACGGGGGTGGTTGCATGCTTATAGCTTTCATAAGGAACAGCAACCTCCACCTCTTCCAAAAGTGCGGGGATGCCGCGGAAATACCGGCTGTAACCTGCGGCGCCCATTTGAGAGGCAATGACCAGGTCGAAGCTTTCGTTTTGGAGAGTCTCTTGTATTTGCTGTGCCATCTCAGGCGAAAAGGTGTCTTTCACCGAGCGAGGCAGCGGGCTGAAGAAGCCTAAACTGGCTTGCAAACTGGTGGGATTAAAAGCTTTCCTGGGAACGGCAATCACCTTTTCGCAAATCGCTTGCAATTCAGGTACTCTCGGATCGGTTTCCGGCCTGTCGGTGAAGGACAGCAAGGTGATCTGGTGGCGCCGCGCCAGACCAAGCAGCAAGTTATAAATGCGAATTTTTGAGCCGTTATCTGTTGGATACGGAAACCAGCTCGAGAGGAATAAGATTTTCATGGAGTGAAAGGCGGCTGGCCTAAGCCGGCATCTGTCCCCAACGACGGTGAAGAAAATCCATCATTCCACGCCACATGGCATTGCGATGCTCGTGCATCGAGCGCCATTTCGGCCTCAAAGACCAACTGGTCAGGGTGCGCAGAATTTGAATCCAGGCGACAATCCAGGCTTGCAACGGAGCGTGATGTTTGGCCAGCATCAAAAGCCGGTTGCGAGTGCTGTAATAGGTCACGGAAGGCTTTGGCCGGTAATCTCTTTGGACGCCTTTGTGCCAGATTTTAGCTTCCGGTACATGCACGATCCGCCATCCAGCCTTGCCCGCCCGCAAGCACCATTCCGTCTCTTCCCAATAATAGAAAAATCGCTCGTCGATCTTTCCAATTTGCTCGATGACCTCCCGCCGGACCATGATCGCGCAGCCTGAAATCCATTCAACGGGATGAGCGCTGGAGAATTGTCCCTTATCGGGCTCGTTTTTCGCCAAATGGATGCTCTCCCAATATGGGCCAAATATCCCACCCGCAGATTGGATAACTTCTGGCTCGTCATGGTGATACACCATCGGACCGAGGATGCCAATTTTAGGGTCGCTTTCGCCAACTTTGACCAGATTAGAAAGGCATTCCGGATCCAGGACGGTATCCTCATTCAACACAAAAACCCAATCGGCTCCTTCTTCCAAAGCGGCCTGGATGCCAACATTGTTATTGCCGGCGTAGCCAAGGTTTTCCTCTAGCTGGATGATTTGAACCCCTGGAAAAGAGGACCGGATCGCCTCAGGCGACCCATCTGCGGAGTGGTTATCCAGGACAATAATCTTGTGATTTGGATAATTGCTTTGCCGCAGAGACGCCAGGCATTCCAGGGTATCTTGACGGCGATTGGTGTTCAAAATGACGGTTACCACTAAGGGTTTTGACATATTGGGTGCTAATCTAACCAGGCTTTCGGGAAATTCTTCGTTACTTCAATGCCTCTAAATTTCTGGCTCGTCCTGGCGCCATGCTGCCTGACCCAATTCGCCATCTGACATAAACCTTCATCCAGACCGTGCAAGCCTTGTTGGTTGAAGATGCTCCTTACTTTTTCATGAGAAGAATAAGCATTCAGTACTTCATTACGCGCCGGAAGATGAACGACTTGCGGCGCGACATCCATTGCCCCAGCTACAGCCTCTGCCAGTACATTTACCGTATAGGGCAGGTCAGCGCCGATATTGAATATTTGGTTATAGGCCTGAGGAACATCAATCGACCTGGCGATAATAGGGGCAACGTCCCGGATGTAACTGAAGGCGCGCGTCTGGCTGCCATCTCCAAAAATGGTCATCGGCTGATTTTGCAGGATCTGGTTCATGAAAATGCCAACGACGTTCCTGTATTTATCGCCGATGTTCTGGCGTTCCCCGTAGACGTTGTGCGGACGGAAGATGATGTAATCCAGATCGAACATCTCTTTGCAGGCCTGCAGCTCCTGCTCAACGGCCAGCTTGGCGATGCCATATGAGTCTTCCGGGTGAGCCGGAGTCTCCTCCGTCATGGGCAGCTCCGGGCTCGCGCCGTAAACTGCTATTGAAGAGGTGAACACAAAACACTTCACATCGGTGTTCACCGAAGCATTGATCAGATTTACGCTACCGATCAAATTGTTGTTATAGTTGAAGCGCTTGATGAAATGGCTTAGACCTTCCGCAGCATAGGCTGCCAGGTGAAAGACATAATCGAATTTCTTTTCCGTGAACAAATCGTTTACAAGATCGACATCGTTGATGCTGCCCTGAATAAATTCGACACCCTGAACGACATTGTCGACGAAGCCCCCACTCAAATCATCTAAAACAGTGACACGATGACCGCGCTTGATTAATTCCTCTGCGACGTGCGAACCGATAAAACCAGCGCCGCCAGTGACTAAAGTATTGCTCATATTCAAATCCCTCTCCTCAATCTATGATTGGGTTGTAAATTGATAAGCTCGGTGTAGATTTGTTCGAGCTCCTCTACTTCCTGCTCGATGCGCTTTACCTCAGGGATTCCAGACCTGAGTCGTTCCAGCAAACCGGGCTCATCGATGATGCGCCTCAACTGGCGAGCCAGATCGTTGGCGTCGTTTCTCTCGAATAAAAGACCGTTCACCTCATCCTCAACTGCCTCAGCCATGCCGCCCAGATTGGTAGCTATGACAGGCGTCTGTGTCGCAAAAGCCTCATAAATAACCAGAGGAAAGTCGTACCATATCGAGGGAACTACCAATACATCGATACCCGCGAATACTCCTGCGCTTTGAGCATGAAGGTAAGTACCACAGAACTCCACGTTTTCCAGTCCCCTCACAAGATCACGCAGTGTAGCGCTATAACCTGGGTCATGCTTTAAATTCCCGTAAATATAAAGACGAAATTTTCGGTTAGCCTTTTCTACGAGCAAGCGCGCAGCTTCAAGCAGAAGATGAACCCCCTTTGACTCAGATATTTGACCGATAAACCCGATCCGAATTTCTTCAGAACGCAGCTTTCCCTCATAAGTATTCAACCATGAAAGGTCATGACCGTAGGGCTGCACTTAAATCGGGGCCTCAATCCCGTTTGAAAGAAAGATATTACGCACAAAAGGGGAAGCAGTGATTCGACAATCCGGCCAGGTAATAGCGTCTCGCAAATAATTCTTACGGCGTTCCATATCTCCAGCCATACCACGCAAGCCCCGCTGGCGAGTCAGAACTGGATGCTCGCTCATAGCCATTAATAAGCTTGATACTGTTTTTTTCGGCAAAATGCGGCTCGGCCAACGATAAGCTTTAGAATTAAGCATTTGACATTCTAAGCATTCCCAGGCTGTCGTGATACCATCACAATTTGCCCCATCGCTGCGCAGGAGATTAATTCGCGGACAAAGAAACCAGAAGTCCGTCAGTGAAAGGACTAAGGGTAAACCGGCATCCTTCACAACCCGTAGAACGCTGGCAGACAGTGTCTCACAGGAAGTCACATGCACCAGATCGGGTTTAAATTGATCGAGATAATGCCGTAAATGCTCGGATGTAACTGGGTTATCGAAGAGATAAACGAAAGGATCCGGGGATTTCGCCCAATTAAGATTTAACCTCCTCACAGGCACCCCGCGAAAAATATCCTCCGAATATCCGTTCCAGTAACGCCCACCGGCCTGCCATTCTCCAACGCATAATACCTGCACCTGGTAGCCTCGCGTTTGTAGCTCCTCCGCAATCCCTGCTGTATAAGTCTCGGTCCCTGCCCAGCGATTTGGGGGGTAACCATTTGAGATTAGGAGGATCTTCATTTTTCACTAAAACAATCAACTGTGGGCTTGTAAAACAAAATGCTTAATCTTTTCAAGAAACTTGCGGTTGAAAATGGATTTAATTAAATCCCCAACAGCCAAGCTATCGCGCCATAAGTCGGGCCGAAAGCGCAAAGCTTTGATCAAGTATCGCCGGCTAAGATGGCGCTGACCAGTGTTGTAAGCAACCAAACCCAGCGCATAGTATGCCGTGCCGTAAACTTGCCCGCGTAGTGCTTTTATTTCCGGAATTGTTGCTGAACAAAAAACATCTCTAAGTAATTCACTTATTAATACTTCGTTAGCTATTAGATTTAATTGGTAATCGCTGACACGAAACCTGATTGGTTGGTTACCCAATGCAAGCTCGTAAAAAAGTTTTAGATCATTCGCCAGGGATGGATCCGATTTTAATGCTCGTAGCAAATACTGTGAACTGGCCTTCCAATCATTTTGGCGCTGAATGGAGGTTAGTAGATGATATCGATAAACTCCTCCAAAAGCTCTACGTTTATCAGCAGACCAGTTTTGGGGATGTTCGTCATCTGGTCCGAATTGTTTTTCTATGACCGAGCGGGCGGCATGTTGCATTTTCGTCGGATTAGCTGAGAGACTGTTCCCATGTATGCGGTACCTCACCAAGTTCTCCCTTGTACCAACGAATGGGTAATCACGGGAAACACGAAGCCATAGATCCCAATCTTCGCAACCATGTAGTGATCGAAGAGCTTGATCAAAGAGACCTTTATTAACAATTACAGACCGACGCATAAGAACCGTGCTTGGGATCAGAAAATTAGCTCGCAACAACGTCTGGTAAATCTCTCCCGAAGAAATCGCTGGGACTCCTACTAATTGAGGCGAATCCACACCATGTTCATCCGTATATCGCGCATTACAATAAAAGATTGCAGCTTCTGGGTGCTGGTCAGCAATGGAAACCATCGTTTCAAGATAATTTGGATACCATTGATCATCCGCGTCCAATAGGCCCACATATTCGCCATTGGCATGACGAATACCCGTATTGCGAGCTCCCCCAAGACCTTTATTTTCTTGACGTAAGTAACGGATGTTTTTGCCGAATTCCCTAACAATGTCGAATGTATTATCAGTCGAACCGTCATCCACTACGATGATTTCATAATCCTGGTAGGTTTGATTCAATATACTTTGGATGGCATCAGGAAGAAATTTAGCGCTATTATAGGTGGGGATTACAGTGCTAACGCGAACTCTTCCTTCATCCCGGATATGAGGGAAATCCAACAAATCGCTCACTTGATTCGTGACGACAGGATTTTGATTGATTTTCTGAAGTTCTACCATACAGAGATCAGGATAATGTCGAATAGACGGATCGCAATTGTTGCATGACTTTAGGCCAAGAAAATTTTACTGCTTGTTCTCTAGATTCTTTAGACATCCTTAGCCGTTCTGGTGGGTCATTCAAGAGCTTGACAACTGCATCTGCCATGTGCCGCGAGTCGAAAGGTGGTACCAATACAGTGCTTTCCGGGTTAACATAGTCACGTGTTGCGCCTACATCTGAAACAACCATAGGCAGTCCGCAAGCCATAGCCTCTAAAACAGCATTATTTGCCACAGCGTCTTTTAAAGGCATGACCATTAATGAGGCCGAACGGTATAGCTCCAAGAGCTCGGACTCTGGAATCCCAGAAAGTAAAGTCAAATTAGGGTGGTTTCCAATAAATTCGAAGCTCCTGGAGGGAAGTACAGCTACGAACTGCACGGAAGGAAACTGGTAAGCCACCAATTCTAATACCCCTCGGAAGGTAGGAAAATCTCGATAATTCTCCCCCACAAACAAACAGAGGTTGGGATTTCTAAAATCATCCGAGGCTGGCGGTGTGAAATAGTCTATATCCAGGCCGAGCGGAACAAAGAAGATCTTTTCAGGGGCTAAGATGTTCGAAAAGTATTCTTGCTGGTTTCGCCCCAAGCAAATTACCCCAGATAATTTTTGGATATGCCAGTCAATTTGAACTGCTTGCTGAATCCCGGAAGGCGGTAGATGAAAAGTCGCCACTAACCGATTATTCCGAAAATTGTTCAGCTTACCAACATAGTGATAGGTTGTTTCCCCATATAAAAAGTGATAAACGTATCCACTCTCACGAAGTATGTGCAAAGCGACCTTAAGTTCTGCAGCCATTGCGGACCGATCATATCCTGGCGTTCCTATTGCCAGACGCCAGAGCATACGTTCACGGATAATACTACGAGGCAAAGGTTTTGAGACCTTTATAGCCTCACCTTTAAGTTGAGTTACTCCATACTCAGCCAGCCTGGAATATCCTGAATGAGGAGAATGATGAGCATAACGGAACACTACGAAGCGAACGCGAGGATCACTCAAATTTGCCCAAATTCCTGTATTATTTTCCAGAACTACCAGCAGATGCCTTCATAAACACCATGGGTTCCGTTGTCGCTCCTGGCAATTCCCACCAAATCGATCAATATTTGGTCATCTTGTAAGATTTGAGACACATGAAGAAAGGCTTTACTATTATTGGTAACGACAACAACTTCAGATTGAGAGATCAATTGCTCGATGGAAGAACACATCAGCGAAGCAATGTGAGGGAGTTCTCTCTCCAGAAATACCTTGTTCGCTCCGACCAATCTGGATAATTGTAATTTTTCATCAAATATCCGGATTTGATAACCTCTCCCCAGGAGAGTCTCTGCCAAAGTAATTGTTGGACTTTCCCGCAAATCATCTGTTTCCGCTTTAAAGCTCAACCCTAAAATGCCGATCTTTTTGCACCCTGTTCTCTCTACAAGTTTAATCCCATTTTCGACTTGTTTTTGATTGCTCGGTATGATGGCATTTAACAATGGGCTATCGATATCTAATTCCTTAGCCCGATAAAGAATAGCGCGTAAATCTTTAGGTAAACACGAACCTCCAAAGGCAAATCCTGGCATTAAATAATATGGGGAAATATTGAGTTGCTTGTCCTCAATAAAAATCTTCATGACCTCCTGTCCATCCAATCCATTGGCTTTACATAAATTTCCAATCTCATTGGCGAAGACGACCTTCAGTGCGTGAAACGCGTTGCTTGCATATTTAACCATTTCGGCTGTACGAATTTTCGTGCGTATCACAGGTGCATCTACAGCCTTATATAATTCCTGGACAACATCACCGCTTGGGCAATCCAATTCTCCGTTGACAACCATGCTGGGATGGTAGTAATCGTGAATAGCGCTTCCTTCGCGCAGGAATTCCGGATTCATGCAAACTCCGAAATCAATGCCTGCTTTTCGCCCGGAATATTCATTCAGCAGCGGGATTAACTTTTCTTCTACCGTACCCGGCAGCACTGTACTGCGAATTACAACGACGTGATAACTGGCTTTTGTGGACAGGGCAGCGCCTATCTCGCGACAGACGTTTTCGACGTACTCCAATTTAAGACTTCCATTATCGTTACTTGGAGTCCCCACACAAATCAAACTAACATCACTCTCGTAAACGGCTGCCTGGCTATCGAGACATACTTGAAGTTTCCCTGACTTCACTACATCTCTAACAATCTCATCCAGACCCGGTTCAACCACAGGAGATTGCCCCAATTTCAACAGATCCACTTTCAACGGATTGATATCCACCCCAATGACTGTATGATTGTCATGAGCCAGGCAAGCGGCCGTAACACAGCCGACATAACCAAGGCCAAAAACACTGATTCTCATTGATTGCTCCTTGATGTTTGATACTCGATATTCGACTCACTTGCCCCTACTTCTTCGATTACTTGCCTGATTTGGGTTTTGGTTTGTTCGATATCGAATTTTTCACAAGCGATACCCCTCATAATCTGTCGTATTCTTTGTTTTTCAACATCAGATGTTTCAATAAATTGAATGATTTTTTCCTGTAATTCATTGTCGGAGCGATAAAGGTGGCTATCCGGTAACATCTCTTCAGCGCCATCCCAGCAATGCGATAAACAGTAACATCCTGAGGCCATCGCTTCCATGAGAGCTACCTGAAGGCCTTCCGAGTAGCTATTTGAGATGAAGATGTCGATGTTTTGGTACCAATTCCAGGGGTCGGTCACTTTACCATAGAAAGTGACGTTGTCGTGTAAATCGAGCTCTTTTACCAGGAATTTTAGTGCCTGATAATAATCTTCCTGAGCAGGATCGGGGGCTCCTGCTATGTGGAGATGCAGGTTATTTCTCAATTTAAGGAGTTCATAAAAAGTGAGAATTAATTCATAAACTCGTTTTCTGGGCGTCAACTGACAGAGGATCCCGATATCACCATTGAAGTTTTTTGGTTTAGGAATAAATTTTTCTAAAGAAATTGAAGGACTTGAAACTACAATCTTCTCGGCTTGTTCCGGAAACCTGGATATAAACTCCTTTTTTTTTGCATCGCTAACAACAATGATTTTATCAACCGCGTCCCAATTGATCCGGTTTACCCATGTATACATTTCATACCGGTGCAGCCGGGTAACAATTCCACAGACTTTGGGAAGATGGGAAGCTACGGAAAGGAGTCCGCTTGCCCATTCGAAGAAAACTACATCATTCTTCTGCATGAAAGCGGCTAAGTCATGATAAAAAAGGTACTGGTTGATCCTGGTATGAAACACAGGAAATTTCCAGGTTCTGTACTTAAACACACTCGTTTGATAAGAGCTTGATAGGTCAGAATAAATATCATCGAAAAAATTCCAGGTTTCTTGAATAGCGATGCCCAAATGCATGATTAAACTATCCTAATTAATGGTAGAAGTCATCCTTAAGCCGATAGACACGTAGAACCGACTACGATACTTTAATCCCCTCTATACCTTATGATTCGTGCAGGATTCCCAGCTAAAATCGCGTATGCAGGTACATCTCGGGTTACAACCGACCCCGCACCGATAATTGCACCTTTACCGATCGTCAAACCAGGCAATATAATCACTTGTGCCCCAATCCAGACATCGTCTTCAATGCAAACTGGAGGATATTCTTTCATCCCCTGTAATCGCATTGGGATGTCGCGGCTGTTAAACTCATGATTATCTCCGAGGATAATGACATCTGGTCCCATCATGACATCCTTCCCAACTTTCAGATCGAAAGGAATCATACAGCGAACACCCAAACTTGAATCATCCCCAAGTTCTATCTCCCATCCCGTATAAAAGTTAGCGTGCTGTTCGATGTTCACTCGCTCGCCACATGCTCGAAAAATACGCTTGCAAGCTGCAGCCCGGCAATACTTCCCAAATTTTCCGATGGGCTGAAACCGGTAGGACGCAGGCAGGTGTTGAGCGAACCCGTAATAAAAGACATACCAGATACTCCGCTTCACCAAATAGATCTTCCAAGGGATATTTTTTATGAAATAAATAATCTTTCGAAACGCGCCTCTCATTTGATTTGGGGTGTAACTCTCAAAAGTTTCCATGTTAGCAAAATGATCCAAATCAACTATTTTTCGTTTTAGCCTCGTAAGCCAGTAATAGAACGGACGAGGATCGAAACCACACCTTTATTGGTTAAATATTTGAGGTCGGTAGCTAGGGCTTTAATAACTGCCTGAGGAACTTTTGAATAACTGCCCGCCCGGTAATTCCCAAATGCCTGGGTAATGAAATGCTGTCCCTTAAATTGACGCACAGTTGATTGATCACCCAGTCTTTGGATGTAAGGATATAGATTTTGGATTGCTTTTTCAGCCGATTTAGGGCCCATCTCATGTTCATAGTCAAGCAATTGGGCAGCCCACTGTTCGATAAGCTGTTGGTCGATTTTAGCGTGGAGGGCCAGAGCCCTTTCGAAATATTTCTTTCCATCCCCCTCGCGGTTCCATATCACTGCCCGGAATAAACGTAGTAAAAATCCCCGACTAATGGCCCATTCAGCCTGATTCTTTAGCGAGCCAACAACCGCGGGTAATTGTTCAAAAATACCCTTCAAAATCTCTTCGTGATCTTTGCTGTCGTCAGATATACTCCAAGAGATTATCGAATTGAGAAGTTCACTTGGCATACCAATCAGAAGCGGCGGATTTAACCGGATCGCTTCACAGCAATATTCTTGACCTAAGTCAGTATCGCCCTGAGCAAATGCGATGATCGACCAAAGCATATAATGTATGGAAAGGGCAATATCCTTTCTCTCCAAGACATCTAATGGACAATCCGGGTCGGAAAATATTCGTTGGAGTGGAAGGATTGTGGATTCTAAGCTTGATCGAATATCGATGACTCGCCCTGAATGATACCTTCGATAGTTCAACGCTCGATCCACACCAGCAAATTTACATCCTTTTAATGCAAGCCGGCAGTTAATATCTAGATCTTCTCCAACATACGTGTGGTTCTCATCAAATAAATTCACTCTAAGCAACCACTCTCGACGAAGAACCATGTCACTCGGACTGAAAGGGAACCCCTTCACGAGGTCCGTAAGTTCAACGATTAATGGAGGGCGCCATAATTCGCGAATCGTATTTGAAGAATGATTCAATTCGAACCGGGAATTGTAAGTCACACCAATTTCAGGGTATTTCTCTAGCAAATTAACATGCAATTCAAGTTTCTGCGGATGGAATATATCGTCACCGTCCAACAATGCGATGTACTCTCCGAGGGAGGCGCGTATACCAGTGTTCCTGGCCGCGGACAATCCTTTATTACTTTCATGAACAATATATTTAAGCCGAGCATCACCAAATTGATTGATCACTTCATCTATGTCATCGGGTGAAGCATCATTGACAACAACAATCTCAAAGTTTGTATAAGTTTGATCTAAACAACTTTGAATTGCCTCACCTAAAAATTCAGCATTGTTGTATGCGGGGATTATGACGCTCACCTTTGGCAAGGTCATCTCTGAACTCCTTCAAAAGAGCTTTTATTAATTTCAAATTTCGCATTAAGATCAACCAGCCCCTTAGAGCTATCTGAGCCAATAATAGAGAATCCCATGGCTCTTTCCAAACAATCATAAAAATGACTGAAATCGGCGGCTGCGATGTCTACACCTATTTCATAATCACCGTCAAGAAGAGGTAAATCCAAGGCGAATTGAACCCGGCAACGTTCGCCTGCCGTGAAACGTGGTGTTTGGATCTTCATCCAGTTTGTGGTTGTATCATAAACTACTCGTCCATCAGGTGTCCGAATGATCAAGGAAAAAACTGGCTGATGTACTTCTTTATGGAATAAGATATCAGCGGCAACAACAACGGGCTCACCTGAACACAACACCGTTGCTGGTTGATTTTCCGAATTCAACAGGACAACATTTTCGATCTCTGCATCAAAAGTCATGAAACGCTGAGATAATCCTCCCTCGAACGGTATCTGAACTTGCGTTTGGCGAGCTGCTTTGCGAAGTGCGTCCGAATAAGCAACAACAGCTTCAGGCGCGCTCCCCTGAAAAATAGCTTCGCCGCGATACATTACAAGGCCCTGTTCACATACACGTCGAACAGCCTCCATATTGTGCGAAACAAAAATTAATGTTGTTCCATTTCTGCGAAGCTCCTCCATTCGAGCGAAACATTTCAACTGAAAGGGGTAGTCTCCTACTGCCAAAACCTCATCCACGAGCAATACATCCGGGTCTACATGAGCTGCAATGGCAAACCCCAGGCGGGCGTACATTCCCGAGGAATAGCGTTTCACCGGCGTGTCGAGGTATTCTCCAATCCCCGCAAATTCGACGATTTCATCAAATCGGGCTTTAATCTCCGATCTCCGCATTCCAAGAATTGCCCCATTCAGAAAAATGTTTTCCCTACCACTCAGATCGAAATGAAACCCTGCACCAAGTTCTATCAATGCAGCAAACCGACCGTTGATGAACAAATCTCCACTGGTAGGATGGGTCACTCTTGATAACAGTTTTAATATGGTGGTTTTCCCAGCACCATTTGGGCCAATAATTCCCAATGACTCGCCTGGCTTCAGTTCAAAGCTTACATCCTTCACTGCCCAGTGGTATTTACGAGACTTTGACTCTTTGCGGATAACAAACATCTCGCGCAAACTGGTCAACCCGGCGCCAATTCGATAACGTTTTGATAACTGATTCACTACAATAGAAGGAGTCATTCTTATACCTATACGACATCCGCAAATTGAAATTCTACTCGCTTAAAGAACCAATAGCCAAATAACAGGCAAACTAGTGCTACTCCAGCAGATAAGTAGAAATAGGCATCAGGCAATTTTTGGTAAAGCAATACAGCTCGGTAAGCCTCCATCACTCCGGCCATAGGGTTGAGGAAGTATAAGGAACGAAAGCGCTCAGGTACGGATGTGACAGGGTAAATGATCGGCGTGGCATAGAGCCATATTTGCAAAACAAGAGCAAAGATCGGCCGGATATCCCTGTAAAAAACGTTCAAAGCAGCTCCGATTAACCCCAAACCAATTGAGATGGCTAATTGTGAAATAATAATAAGCGGTAGAAACAGCCAACCCTCTATAAAGATTGGCACCCTATAAATGAACATCAAAATCACAAAAACACCTTCGGCGATAAAAAAATCAAATAGTCGGGCAAAAAGTGCAGCGATGGGTAAAATTTCACGGGGAAAATAAATTTTGCTTACCAAATTCATATTTCCAACGAGCAAATCAACCATATCGGAGATAGAACTTGTAAAAAGCGTCCAGGGTACCATTGCCGTGTATGAGAATATAATGTAGGGTACCCCTTGAGTGTCCACCGGGACAAAATAAGTGAAAATGACACTAAAAATAGCTACCGCCGCAGCGGGTTGAATAACCGCCCACAACCCACCCAAGATAGACTGCTTATACCTGGCTTTGATCGTACGATAGGTCCAGGTCCAAATCAATTCTTTTGAATTGAGAAGCAGTCGAATATCGGATAGGATTTTTATTTGCCTTTTTTTGAGGTGTGTCGGTTCGACATTTGCAACATTGATATCTTGTATTGGCATCTCTGGATAATTATTATTCACTTCTAAATTCTCCAAAACAAATTTATTAATTTAATGATTACTCATAGATCCTTAAAATCTACCGGCATTTCAACACAACCCATACAGTCCTTGATCTCAAATTCGCATTTGATTCAAAAATAAGCGCTACGCTACTCGTAAACTTTAGATCACTTATTTGGAGACAGATACAATCAAACAAAAAATTCCTTTAATTGCCAAAACGACGGGTCTTTTGTACGATAATCACTACCAAAATCAGCAAGAAAACCGGGATAATACCGAGCATGGATGCCGTTAATGGGCTGGCTGAATTAGGTTCAACCGCCGTTAAGGATTGGTTTGGTGGTTCATCTTGATTTAGAAGGGTAGCATCAAAATTGGTGGGAGGTGGTGTAAGGGATTCGTCCGAGGACTGTGGGGTTATAAAAACCGGTTCAATCCCTGGTGGGGCCTGGGTCAGTTCTTCCGATGAGTTCAAATCCGCATATGAATACCAGACGCCGTTTTGGTTCTGGATACCATTTCCTGGGTCTGTCCGCCAGGTGACCAGGATTGCACTTCCGTGAATTACAACTGCACTCGCATCGAACGGGTCGAATGAATTGTCGTTCCCGACCATAACCCGCGGCCCTGAAACGACTGCTTCGGGATCAGCCCAATGACTCCCTTGCCAAATACTATGCCATAAGCCATGTATATCTGGGCTCCCTGGGATGCGCTGCCCAAAAAATAAATGTAAACCATCGTTGCCATCTATTAAAAGGGAGAGAGTCCCATTTACACCAATATGTCGAGGAAAAACGATTTCAGGATTAGCCCATGTGAGCCCGTTGTCCTCCGAACGTCTCATCACGATCTTAGGGGTCGCATAATACAAGGCAAAAACAGTGCCTTGGTATTTAATAATAGTTGGAAGCAAAACCCCGTACCCAGCTTGCACCTCGGATAATTTTATCGGCTCGCTCCATTGCCATTGACCAATTTTTACTCTGGCGTAATAGATACTCCGTCCCTCTCCACCCAGAGTATCGACATTCCATACAGCATGCAGCCATCCTGTGTCATCCAAATAAGCCTTGAGTCCAGATGTAAGCAATTTGTCATCGCCGGTTAAAAACAATGGAACAGGATCCGACCAGGTATCGCCATTATCCATAGAATAAACCGCGTATATTCCGTTACCGTCTTGGTTTCCACCATATAAGATCACAAAAGTTCCATTGTTATCTGCAGAAAATGAGGCATTAGGTGGGGTTTTCGCAAAATCAGCCGCTTCAACAAGATTTGACCATGCTGAAGCCCGGCCGGCTAATTCTACAGGGGCCTTAGAATAATAAATATTGGCACCTAAATCATGACCTCCAAAAAACACAACATGAATAATCCCGGCTTGATCAATGAACACCCCTTTAATCCATGCTTCGTTAAATAAGGGGGATAGCAGTATGTCAATAGGTTCAGTCCATCCCTGTTCCATAGTCCATTTGTTGTAAAAAATCGCCTCTCCTGGCTCATTTGAATCAGAAACGTAAGGCTGAGATGCGAAAGAATGCACGGTCCAATTTTGATCAGCCACCAAAATCGGCGGGCTGGTTGCATTATCAAATCCGGGTATGCGTTGCTTTGGTGTCCAAATGGATGCCGGTTGGGCGAATGCAGAAATTTCGTTCCTCCAAGTAGTGAAAATCAGGATGAATAGCGCAATTATGCAAAAGAAAATTCTTCTCATTTTCATACTATGAATGTTTTATAAAAATGGTCGAACCACAAGCGCCCAACCCTATTGCCTATCAAAAATGATAACAATGTTTTTCATAACCTTAATCGACCTTTAAGAGCATCTACTCATCAATTCAATTAAAATCGCTTACACTTGGTTGTCACAAAGATCACAAGTACATTTGAATGCTAATTTCCACTGGCTCGATCGACACAGGATGAGAATAGAATGAAAACACAAACAAATTTTTGGAAACGTATGATTAGAGGATTTCTAGTAGTTGCTATTTGGCTTTCAATGTCATGTGTTTCCGCTCTTGCAGATACTAACCCTACCAATCCTAACAATACACAAAGCGCCAGCACCACGATCTATTTGCCTATTATTGTACGTCCTATAGGCTTTACACCCCCTACACCTGCCCCGACAATAGAGCCTACTCCAGAACCAACTATCGGACCTACGTCACAGCCTACTCCTACAGACACCCCCGAACCGACTACAGTTCCACCCCCTCCCAACAGTACGACTTACTATATCTCGCCCTCAGGAAGTGATCACAATTCCGGTAAAACCATGGACCAACCCTGGGAAACCTTCAACCACGCATGGCAATATCTATACCCGGGGGATACATTAATTCTCTTAGACGGCGTTTACAACCAATCTATAAACCCTAATGTCCGAGATGGAAGTCCCGGGTACCCAATCACTGTCAAAGCCCTTCACGACGGGAAAGCCATCATCGATGGTCAGAATGCCCGTGTAACTGTATCATTTGGTTATGAGCCCAACGGCTGGTGGGCGGGTAGCTATTTTGTGATTGAAGGGGTCGTTGCAAGAAATAGCAGCGAAAGTGTCTATGAGATTGACGCCAATCACGTCACTTTACGCCGGGTGTCCGGATATAACGCGAATAAGAATGACAATGTACATGTCTACGTAATACAGGGTAACTACAATTTGATCGAAGATTGCGTGGCAGCCGGCATCGGAAGAAAGATGATCGTTGTCTATGCTAGCCAAGACATATATGGGCAACATAACACAATACGACGTTGCTTTACCAGCTATCGAAATTGGGATGGGAGGAATTTTACCGACGAGTGGCCGTGGAATGAGAACTATGAGGCCTATAGTGCTGACTACACCACTTTCGAAAATGATATCGCCTATGGTTATTTCGCCAACGCTGGCTTCAGCCTCCTGGCGCAAGGCGGTGGGGATAATAACACGGGCAATAAAATCCTGGGCTCCATCGCCATCATGGGCGGGTTAGATTTCGAGGATAATCCCATCCATTGGGGCGACATCCGTCCCCAGCCCAGTGTAGAATCAAACATAAAAAATGTGTATGAACCCTGTCATCGTACGGGGATCTTTATGGGACACGGATCAACCAGCATCATCCAAAACAACCTCATCCAGGACGTCTTTTCCTGGGGCAACGCCAGCCTTGGATTATGTGTTGCAGAAGATCCCCAAATGATAAATAACGTCGTCAACCGGGTAACTATCTACCATAATGGCCTTGATTTACCCGTTTATAACAACAGCATCGATATGCGTGCAGAAGATCTTTCTGGTCTTTCGATCACAAATAGCCGCATTGACGTAATAAAATCCTCCGGGCAAAGTTTTACTGGAGAAGGAGCTCGGCTGCAAAACCGATACATAAATGGCGTCTTGAAGGACGGGTCGGATGGCACCCCGGCCCAACCTCTCTGGCCCTGGCCGATGGAGCAGCGCATTCGGGATGAGATGGGAATCTCGGTTACCAACTTGATCGCCGGCATTATCCCGAGCCAGGTTAGCCCCATCCAAGATGACAACAGGCCTTTTCTGGCCGTTTCTCCAGCAATGGAACCATTCGGCCAAGTCCAGGTCGGCCAGAGCTCGTCCAGGTTTATTACTCTCAAAAACCTCGGCACAGGATCCTTATCGGTTGATCAATATCAGATCACGGGTGGTCCTTATTCAGTAACATCAGGTGGGACCTGCCCCAACCTGCCCTTTACCCTTACACCCTCTCAATCCTGCACGGTCCGGATCACATTCCAACCGCAAAATACTCAGACGCAAACGGAATATATCTACTTTAATTCTAATGACCTGGCGCCCTATCCGGCTTCACCGAACGTCTATCTATCCGGAATTGGGAGGTAAGGTATTTGCTCGAGATTTTGGTTCAAAGAAAGATTGGAGACTTTAACCACCAATTAAACGCCTATGAATGAGAAAGCACCTTCTATCAAGAACGATCGATTGCGGCGGTGGATCATTGCTTTACTGTTTCTGGCAATTTTCCTGGCGCTCACCTCGAAAGTATCTCAATCTTTAGATCTTATTCACCCTGCATTAGCCGGCAGTGGTACGCAGCGTCGTGTGAATGTACCTTATCTCGGTGCAGCGCCTGGGGCTGGTTTATTTACACCGGCGATATTCTGGTTTGGCCAGGTTGACCGCACCAGCAACTATGCCGACACGCGTATCTATTATTATGATGACTATCTGAAAGTAGTGTTCCATATTATGGATCGGATGCTATGGAGGGATACCACCCCTTCCGCATCCGACTTGACGAATTGGGACGCTATCAGCCTGTACTTTAACCTGGACGGAAACGTCGGAACCGTCCCTGGCGCCAACGCTTACCAGTTTGAAGTGATGCTGGACAATTTCCAGGCTACACTAAAAGGAAATGGATCCGGTTGGTCAAGCGCTTCGCTACCTTTCACTCCGACTACGGTATGGCGAGGCTCTCAAGGGCCAAATAGCAATACAGACGCCGAAGGTTGGCAGGCGGAGATCGTCATCCCGTTCACCAGCTTTGGCCTTTCGCAAAAGCCGCCAACAGGGACCATATGGGGACTTGCCGTTGCACTGCACGACCGAGACGACGCAAATGGGACGATGATCCGGACGACTACCTGGCCTGAGGCAATGGACACGAACGCCCCAGCTACCTGGGGATCAATGCGTTTTGGGGTGCCGGCATATAACCCGCCTGCAGTGTCTCCGTCAGGCACGTACACCATCCGCCAGGGGTTAAACGGTGTAACAGTCAAGGATGCGGAGGTAGGCGGTCACACAATCTGTGGTGGCCCAATAGACAAATGGACCGAATGGGGGATCGCCAATTACGCCGGTTATTCTCAAATTAATATCCAAAACCAATGGGATATTTCTGACTGGCCTTGCTTCTCCAAGTATTACATCACGTTCCCCCTGGATTCCCTACCTAAAAATCAATTGGTTATCTCTGCCTCTTTTTCAATGTATCTTTTCGGTAATGCCTGGGGGCCGCCTCCAAACTCCTATATCCTGGCGCTAACTGTTGGCGAGGATTGGGATGAAAACACCATCAACTGGAACAACGCCCCGCTGGCAACCGAGAATATCTCCGGCACCTGGGTTTACCCTGTGCAAAATCCACCTAATTGGGATTTATATACCTGGGATATCAGCCGCGCGTTGGCAGATGCATATCAGAATGGAATTCCCCTGCGGCTGGCATTTTACTCGATCGCCGGAGAAATGCATAGCGGAAAATATTTCACTTCTTCGGACTGGTCAGAAGAAGAAGGCCGGCCATGGTTGAGCGTGGTTCTAGGAGATGGAGGAACAGGCGTTCCCAATCCTACATCCACTCTGCCCGCTCCCACAACCACTTCGCCAGTTCCCACGGCTACCCCATCGCCACCCCTTCCACCCCCTTGTGGCACGCCTGGAAATCCCTGTCACTACCTTTACATACCTGTAACTACCAAATGAAAATTCATTGTCTCGCCCGGCTGTTTGAATAGGTTCGCCATCCAATAGCGATCGCTACTATGAAAACCGAAAGAATGCCGCCAAACGCCAATCCAATCCAGCTGTTTTCGAAAGATGATCCAGAAGGAGGTTGGCTGTTAATTTCCAAAGCCGCGGAAACGGTAGAAGTAGAGGTTAGCTCCGGAGAAACTGCGTTGTCTAAAGTCGGGATGATCGTGGGAACTGGTGATATCGACGTTGGGGTTGACAGATCAGCAGGTAATTCAGTCGAACGACCGGTAAAGTAGATATTTTCCGTCGTTACATCCGTCTGTGGGATTTGTTGCTGGCTCGAATAAATGATCCCTAAATTCCCTGCTGGCGTTATAGATGCTGCCAAGGAATTTAGGCTTGTTATAGAATCTGGCGAAATCATGATTACGTTTTCATCTGTTGACCAACTGGAACCGTCCCACAACATGTGTATTACGGACAGTCCATTTGCATTATTCTGATCTTCCCGGATCAAATGGATACGACCAGCGCTATCTCTGGCCAGACTGACCTTTCCCTGTTCCTGGAATGAGCTGGATATGCTTTCAGGCTGGCTCCAGGTTGTGCCCTGATCTTGAGAAATCTCGAACATCGTCGCGTTGAAACCGGGTTTATTCTCCTGCCAAAATCGATACAAAAATAATCTTTCGTCACCTAAAATCCCACTCCAAAATACTGGCAAATCAACAACAATTTCCACATCAGACCAAGTGCTACCTGCGTCTTCAGAATGGCTATAATACAATCCCAGGGGCCCAACTCCTCCCGGCAGCGAGAAGCGCGTCCAGATCACATTTAATTGCCCTGCTGAAGTAAATGCTAAATGCGGATCATCCACCATTTGCCAATCGGCAAAAGCGGCATCAAAGACCTGAGCCGGATTCGACCAAGTCTGACCTAAATCCGCTGTTTCTGTAAGGTAAACGCCTCGCCCCTCGTTAAGTTGAATCGCATAGGCTACATAAATGGTACCAGATTGATCTTCCTGGATATCTATATTCCCGGTTACAGGCCTTGAGGCCGGCAAACTCACCGGTGTGGACCATTCTGAAGGAATACTTGCATTGTTCGCATTTGCCCAGCTAAAGAAAATTTCTCCCGTTTGGTCATCTTTCCAAACAACTAATATTCGATCTAAAGTATCTACGATGGCATGAGGTTGGATTGCATTCCCCTGGTTTGAACTTATGATGGCAATAGGAGTAGACCAACGTTCACCATTCCAGCCTGAATAGTAAATTCCTTTTAAAGGATTATCAGTAATAGATGGATTCGTCTGACTCCAGAGAATATGGAAATTCATACCCGGTCCAGCAACCATTACGGGATCTTCGAGCCCGACTATGCCGCTGACCACCGCAATTGGATCGCTCCAAACTTTGGGCGGCGGAAACCAGTCTGAAATACTCCCCACATCACGGGATGTGGCCCAGATATCCCCGCCTCCAGCAGTATCACATCCTACAACGAATAGCTGGTTTCCAAATAATTTTACCTGTTGGCAACCGAAGGCGACAACATTATAAGTTTCTGGATCCTCGAAGCTGTTCAGGTCTCGCTGAACCTGGGGGAAACCCCACTCGGATCCATTCCAGGCATTAAAATAGATTTGGCCTTGGATCATTGTTACCAGAATCCCGGCGTTGTCAAGATCACCGATAAACTGGTTGCTTTGGGCACATGCAGGCATATCTTTAAACATCTGTTTTCGGTCAGTCCACTGGCCCCCAGAGTCATCTGACGCCTGGTAAAATTGGGTACAATTTCCGTTGATATCGTCGCTTTGCCAAAGTACCAATACATGGCTCGTCTGTGCATTTACCCGTATATCGAAGGGGGTATCGGAGCTTTGGTCAGGATTTGGCTTGTCGATCTCAATTGGCTCACCCCAGGTTTCACCCCCATTATCTGAACGAGCGAAAAAGACCTGTTTACGAGCGCGATTGTCCCAAACCACAAATACATGAATTAAATCACCGTCAGTTGAACTAGTCAGACTTACATTTGCATTATCTTCCTTTAATAGCCGGAAATACGCAAATTCGTAGAGATTTTGTACTTGAGTCCAACTTGTCCCATCATCTGTCGACTTTCGATAGTAGATCCCCGCCGGGAAGCCCCCATCATCCAACACTCGGACATACGAAAGTTGGATATCTCCTTTATCATCAATACACACATCAAAATCGACTGCAGAATTCGCTAAAACGATGGGTTGTAGCCAGCCGGTTGGGTTTCCAAAATTATCTGAGGCTGCACGACTGTACAGCAGGACATTTTGGGTATCCTTCCAAAATGCGTGAATATTATTGTCTGCGTCTGCAATAAAAACGGGTTTGGTGCCTACAAAAGGAAATTCGACTGGAAGTGGCTCACTCCATTGGTTATTCTCAAACCGAGTATAAAACATGCCACCAAATTGGTCTACCCAAACGACATGGAGAGATCCAGTTGAATCGATCACCGCGACCGGGTCAGAGCCTGCCCCTGAGTGCGATAAGTTTACTGGCGTCGACCAGTTTAAATCCTGTGACTGAGCAATTACTTTTGTAGCCTGATTCCCGATCACTAGCAAACATACAATCAGGCAAAGTAGCCCCAACCTCTGATATTGTGTTTTGATGGTTCGTGAATGGTTAATGAGTTTTCCCATCTGAGATACTATGCCGTTCTCTTACTTCCCCCCTTGCAGCCCCAATCCCTCTGTTAACTGCGAGGCGATCGGAGCGCCGGTGTCGGTTGTGGCCCAGCTCAAGTGCTGGAAGCCCACGCTAAGCGCCGACTTCAAAGTAGACCAATCGGTCATCAGCATCTTCATGTAGGTCCAAATTGGGCCTGGACGAAAAGCCCATTCCCGGAAAGCCCGTTTTTGCCAGTAAAGCAGCCGCTCGGCTCTCAAATTCGGGTAATCCAAAACAGTCCCCTTATCCATATCGACTTGCTCCCAGCGAGTTCCTGGGCGGAACCAACCCTCTTTAACCACCTCGAAGAAGAATGGCGTTCCGGGATATGGCGCAGCGACATGGAAAAGTGCGATATCCAAAGGCAGCTTCTTGGCAAAATCGATAGTCTGGCGAATGGTTTCTTCCGTTTCGCCCGGCAAACCGATGATGAAATAGCCCCAATTCATAATCCCGGCTTTCTTCGACCACCTTAAAGCTCGCTCCGCTTTGTCCGGGTATGCGCCCTTATGAGCGTGTTTGAGGATTTGCTCGTTTCCGCTCTCAATACCCCAGGAAATGAGGCGGCAGCCGGCTTTGCCCATCAGGTCGAGCATCTCTTCGTCGACATAATCAACGCGGCTGTTCGAAGTCCAATGGATATTGATCTTCTCGTCGATCATGCGCTGGCAGAGCTCGATCACCTGATCACGGCTGACCGTAAACAGGTCGGCGTACATGTGGATGTTGTTGATCCCCAGGTTTTTGAGCACCCACAGCTCCTTCATAATTAGCTCTGGAGACCGCAGGCGAGCGGAAAACTGGTAACTCACGTGTTTGATACAGTAAGTACAGCCGGCCGGGCAGCCGCGGCTGGTAACGATGAAAGTGAATGCCCCTTTGATCAGCGGCATGCGATACTTCTGCAATGGCAGCAGCTCGTGCATCGGGATTGGCAAATCATCCAGGTCGCTGATGAACGGTCTTGGAAAATTGACGACAATTTCATCCCCGTTGCGCCAGGCCAGACCTTTTATCCCATACATGTCTACGGAGCCATCTGCTTTAATTGCAGGTTTATAAGTCGGATCATGGGCGTCGAAAAGCTTGCGAATCTCCGGTGAACGCTGTTCGAACTTCCCTTCGAAATGATCCAGCAAGTCACGGATCGTCAGATCCGGTTCTCCCACCAGAACAAAATCCAAGCTGGGAAAAGGTCGTAGGGACTCCTGTGGGATCGGGGTCACGTGCGTGCCGAAGGCAATGGTTTTAGCGCCACGCGCCTTGGCGAGAAAACATCCATACATGTCATTTTCAAGCGTAGGCGCGGTCACCTGGGTGAGGTAATAGCGCGGCTGGTATTGATCCAACAACCTGGCAAATTCGGGCCAGCCCATTCGTTCTGCATTGGCGTCGACAACTTTCACCTTGTAGACAGGATGAAGCAGCGCCGCCATTTGGGCTAATGAAACTTGAGGCCATACCATGTTTTCACGTGTCCGCCGGCCAACCCGATGTTGGGTGCGAATCCAAAGACCTCCGTCCGGGGTGGGCGGATTTACCAACATGATGTCTACCGCCTCTTTGGATCTTCCTTCAGACAACAGACCTTCGCGCACGATTTCATCGGCGTTAGGGAAATTCGCCATCCGCAATTTGGGGATGCGCCGGCTGCCGAGATTTTCCTTTAAATGATCCTGATTAATATTCTCGCTCATCTAATTTTCTCCTGAAAAACTTCATTTACCTTCTAAAAACCCCACACCGAGATAAATCACAAGAATTGAATTCACCATCAAGTTTGAGCCAGATCCTGGCTTATCAATGAGTCGCGCTGGCTCAATTCCTCAAGCACTCGCATCAAGACCCAATAGATGATCAATTGAGCTCCGACCATGATTGTCATTGCGCTGCCCAACAGATACAGCCATATTCGTGAGATTTCCCACCCAGAAATACCCAGGATCAAACAGGTGACCGCAGCACTCAAACCAGCAATAATTGTTCCCAAGCCCAACCACCCAAAGTGGCTCTCTAAGGGCGATTTGAAGAACGGCTTTCCAAACAACCCCTGCCGTATCGGTCGCTTGTAAAAGAGCGAAACGAGGTAATTAAAGGTAGCCCCCAGAGCAAAGATGCTGATCCCGGTCACACCCGATACCATTGCCCAGAAAAGTGCTGCTACCCCCCAGGGCCCCAAGGAAGTGACGCCGCTTAGACGGGCGATCACCAGTCCTGCCGCGACAAGAGCAGCGATGGCAACCCCGCCGATCCCAATTATGCCAAGGATGCGGACTGGATTATAACTCAACACCGTCCAAACGATCGATTGGAGGAATACCGTCCCATCGTGAACCACGCTCAATTTTGATCGCCCCATTCTTTCGCTATAGGGGATCGGAACCTCCATCATCGTTATGTTTTCGTGCAGGGCACGCGCGCTCATCACAGGAGTCAGGTTAATCCATCCGGGAGTGGGTATACCAGGTCCATCACCTGCCGTTTGAAAACCCGCATTCCACTGGCGCTGTCTGACACCCGCTGGCGTCCAATTAGTGTTAGAAGGCTGGCAAAGAAGAAATTACCAATCCGGCGAGTTAAGGGCATCTCGCTATCCGCGCCAGCCATACGGGAACCAATCACCAGATCACTTCCATTGAGGGCATGCTTGCATAATTCGGGGAAGTACTCCGGCGGATAAGTGCCATCCGCGTCCAGGAAGCCGATCAGCTCACCGCGTGAATTCGCGAACCCAGTCTTCAATGCAGCCCCATAACCCCTGTTCTTAGGATGGCGGATCAAGCGTACGCCATCTATGCTCCCGGCAATTTGAGCGGTATTGTCCTTGGAGCCATCGTCAACAACGACGAGTTCCAGGTTAGCGATACCTGCTTTAACTAAATCTTCTGCAGTCGCTAATACCCGGTGAACGATTTCAGAAATGCCTTGCTCTTCGTTAAAGGCAGGGATGATTACAGATAATGTGGTCATGATTTCTAGCAGGCCTCCAGGCCCGTTTCGGCCATAAAAGATTCAAAAGCTGGATAGTACCTTCAACAGGCATGCTCCGCCCTTCCGACATTAATTCGGACCTCTTGCCTAACTTTGACACGAACCCAACCCTATGCTTCATCCAAGCGCTCAGCGGGGTCGTTTTTTTCTATCCCAATCCGTGAGTATAATTACTATATGGTTCCAGCGATTTTCTTAGACCGGGATGGCGTTATCATCAAAAACCGCTCGGATTACGTCCGAGATTGGGCAGATGTCGAACTTTATCCTCAAGCGTTGAAAGCCCTGGCGAACGCCAGTCATCTCAACTATAATTTTGTAATTGTCACAAACCAGGCTGGCGTCGGTCGTGGACTCATTCCCATATCCGTCGCCAATGACATCAATCATCGCTTGGTTTCTAAGATCGAAAAGGCTGGCGGGCGTATCGATGGGGTCTATATGTGCCCTCACAAGGTTGAAGACCTGTGCGCCTGCCGCAAACCCCGCCCAGGAATGCTTCTCCAGGCTGCAAAAGAGCTTTCGCTTGACCTGTCTCGCTCCATTATGATCGGAGACGCTATCAGCGATGTTGAAGCTGGTCTCGCTGCAGGCGTTGGAAAAATCGTCATGGTGCGAACCGGCCGCGGGGTAGAACAAGCAACGTTATTGAACGGCGCAAACATCGCTTCGCTGCCGGTTTACGATACCTTATTTGATGCATTCGCTGATCTCTTGCAGCTCAGCTAAGTCGAGGAACCGCCACTTCAGGGGGAATTTTCCGGCGAGCATCTTAATCACCTGAAAAGCGACCCAGCTTCAAATTTGTTAAAGAAACCGAAACGGCGATTGCCGCTAACAACACCAGGTGATCCTGGCTAAACGTGCCTCCATTGGATTGCACCAGGGTGAGGACGCCGGCAACCCTCTCGTGGTCCATTAAAGGCACGCTGATCACTGAACGCGGTTTTCCGGAAGCCATCTCCCATGAACGCGGCATCCAGCGAGGATCCTCACGGGTGCTGGGAATCAATGCAGCTTGCCGATTTTCATATACCCAACCAGCCAACCCTTGTTTCACAGTCTCGGAGAGCTGGCGAATATTCGGCTCTTCCGTCTTTCCAGAGTAAGCCAGGGCGGCGTCCACCACTTCTCCTAGTTCGTTGAACCGGATAATGCTGCCGCTCACTCCGCCCACAGACTTCAAACTGAGCTCCAACATGCGCTGCAGCAATTCACTTTTATCCAGTTGACCGTTCAATTCTTCAATAATGGTATAAAGAGAGCCGAGGGAAGGCTGAACATTATTTTCAAAAGCTGAAAGGATGGGTTGTTCTTCCTCGCCGGCGGAAAAACTGGTGGATAAATCCTCCAAGGCAAACGGAACAGAAGTGGTCGCGATCTCTCTGAGAGCTTTGCAAATCAAGTGCTCAAACATTAAATGAATGTCTTCGACCTGCTCGATGATATTACTGGGCACGTGCAGGTTGATCATGACGATCTTTCCCAAAACGCCGCCATCGAAACCGGTGAAACCAATCGTTATCGCACCAACCTGATTCGCCAATTCGATCGCATGCAAGACATTCTTCGAATTCCCACTGGCAGAAATGCCAATGACGATGTCATTGGGTTGCACAAAGCTGGCCAGTTGCTGGACAAAAACATTCTCATACCCTTCATCATTCGCGTAAGCGGAAAAGATCGCCATATTGTCTGTCAGGCCGATCACCTTAAAATTTGACCAACCGTCCTTACGCGTATTTTTCGCCAGGTCGGCCACAAAGTGGGAGGCCGTAGAGGCGCTCCCGCCATTGCCCATTATGAATATCTGCCTTTGATTGATCCTGGCTTCGTTGAGCAAATAAATCACACGATTGATCAACCCTACAGGCAAGAAGTCCAGGGTTTGGCGAAGCTCTTCGAAATAACTGTTTACGTAGTCCATTTTTTCTCCCTCGAGACGCCCCCGCCGCTAGTCAACGACGATAATTGAAAATCACCTTGGTGCCATCTTGTTCCAATTGAAAAGGCAGCTCTTGTAACTTTGAGAGCGCGGCGCGAAGCGCATCCTGCTTCTCATGCGGGCAGTACACTAAGAGGAAGCCGCCGCCCCCGGCACCGGTGATTTTCCCGCCCAAAGCGCCGGCCTTAATTGCCGTTTGGTACAGATCATTAATATCGCCATTCGTAATACCGCTGGCCAGTTGTTTCTTCAATTGCCAGCTTTCGTGAAGTAAAAAACCAATAGAATCCAGGTTGCCAGAGATCAATTCATCTCGAGCGACATAAGCCATGTTCTTCAACTCGCGCAGAACCGCCAACCGGGCTGAAATATTTTCCTTTTGTTCAACCAACACCGAAGCTGATGGGCGGGTGACCCCGGTATAGAAGAGCAACAAATTCTCATTCAATCGCCGGGTTAGACCTGGCTCCAAGTCAATTTTTTGGCTAACCACCTGCCCGTCCGGCATGAACTCCATGAAGCGCAAGCCTCCATAGGCAGCGATATATTGATCTTGTATCCCGATCGGCTTTCTCAATACGTCGATCTCTATTTCACATGCTTCGCGCGCCAGCCTTTCGATCGATACAAGCTCTCTTTGGAAGGCATACATGGCATGTAAGGATCCGACGGTCACCGTGCTGGATGATCCCAGGCCGGAGCCCGCAGAAGGGATATCTCCCATCGTTGTTACTTCTACACCCTGAACGATATTTGTCTTTCGCAACGCCTCCCGGATGAGCTCATGCTGAACCTCTTCTAGACTGTCGACCATTTCTGTTCGCGTATAACCAATGCGCAGCTTCTGATCAAAACGCTTTTTAATCGTAATAAAGATATATTTATCGATCGACGAAGTTAAGACACACCCGCCCTCAGAACAATAGAAAGAGGGAAAGTCTGTGCCGCCGCCGAAAAAGCTCACCCGCAATGGGGTTTGGACGATAATCAAGCCTCAAGCTCCGCGGTTTGGAAATATTCAACCGTACGGGTCAACCCATCTTTCAATGCAACGGCCGGCACCCAGCCTAACTCTCTCTTCGCTTTTCTGGCATCCAAAAAGATTCGGCGGGTTTCACCCAGCTTTGCAGGAGCGTGCACCGCTTCGCGTCTATAACCCGTGATTGTTTTCAAAAGGGAGTAAATTTCATTGATTGATGTCCCATACCCAAAACCCAGATTATAAATAGCACTGCCATTTGAACTGGAAAGCGCTAACAAGTTAGCACGGGCACAGTCTTCGACAAAAACGAAATCTCTCTCCTGGTCCCCGTCCCCGTTGATATAAGCCTGTTCGTCGTTAAGCATCAACCCGGTAAATATCGCTACCACACCGGCTTCACCGTGAGGATCCTGGCGCGGTCCATAAACATTGGGGTACCGGATAACTGTATAATTCAAACCATAGTTCGCTTTATACATAAAGAGGTAATGCTCTACTGTATGCTTGCTGGCGCCGTAGGGACAAATGGGATTAATCGGGTGGGCCTCATCACAGGGTAAATATTCAGGCTCACCGTACACAGCGCCGCCGGTGGAAATGTAGACGAAACGCTTGACGTCATAGCGAACTGCGCATTCAATCAAGTTGATAGAGCCCCGGATATTGACATCCGCATCGAACAAAGGGTCCGCCACAGAGCGGCGAACGTCCATTTGCGCTGCGTGGTGATCTACGAAATCCGGTCGTTCCTTTTCGAACACTTTTCCAATTTCTGGACTGCGAATATCCAACTTATAAAATGTCGCATCGGGATTAAGATTTGAGATACGACCGGTGGATAAGTCGTCAACCACGACAACTTCATATCCGCTTGCCAGGAGTTTGTCGACTACATGCGAGCCAATAAATCCGGCTCCTCCGGTGACCAAAACTTTCACGGTGAAATCTCCTTAAATGATCTCAGGTATTGATCGCAGGCGTGGCACACATAGTGAGCCCAACCCCTATCATGCTGATATCAAATTTATGCTTCAGTAAGCGCCATGTCCCTTTAAAACAGCAGGGAGGGTCTGAAATATCAACTGTAGATCCAACCAGATGCTCCAGTTGCGGATATAGTACATATCCAGACTGACACGTTGATCGTATGAGACATCCGAACGGCCGCTTACCTGCCAGAGTCCGGTGATTCCAGGACGAACGGTGAGTAAATTGATGTCCCATTGATCGTATTTCTCAATCTCTTCAGGAGCGATCATTCTCGGTCCGACAAGCGACATCTCTCTTTTGAGAACATTTAGTAACTGAGGTAGTTCATCCAAACTGGATTTCCGCAGAAACCGGCCGACCCGTGTTACCCGTGGATCTTCTTTCAGCTTGTGATCTTCAGATAACTTAGCTTGCAATTCTGGATGACTGGCCAGGATTTCATCCCCATTCACAACCATCGTACGGAATTTATAGGCGTCAAACTGGCGTCCATTAACCCCCATCACTCGACGACGGTGAATAATTGGCCCAGGAGAATCGAGCTTTATCGCAATTGCAATCGCGACCAGGATTGGCAGGATCAAAATAAATCCGGGTATCGTCAATCCATAATCGAGCAATAGTTTCAAGAGACGATCGATTCCGGTTAATCGAACTTTATTTACGCCTACCAAGGGAACATAAGCGAATTCTCGAACTTTCAGGCCTGTCGTTATAATTTCATACAGTCCGGAAGACATACGGACATTAACGCCATCGGCCACGCCGTATTGTTTGAAGACATCTAACATTTTGTCCCGTGAGGAGATCGCGCTGGCTGCCAGGATCAACTCCTCCACGTGATACTGTTTTATAACCTGATCCAGGTCATCCAATTTTCCTAAAACAAAGAGATGTTCGAACAGATACGTACCTACCGGAAACTTCTTGTCCAAAAAACCGATCACATGCAGGCCTGATGTCTTCCAGCTCTGCAACTGGCGTGCAAGAGAGATCCCCTCATCGTTTGCCCCAACAATGAGAGCCTGGGACATGAAATAACCCCTGGGCCGGAGCGCGTAAATTACGCGGCGTAATGAAAACCGGCCCATTGCAGTGAAGAGAAATGCAAATCCCCAGGCCAATAAGAGCCAGCCCCTGGCGATAACAAAGTAAGGCTGCAAAAAACCTGCAGCAATCACGATAAACATACCCATCGTTATACAATTAAAAACCTTGGAATATTCTTGTGTTCCGCCCAACAAATTTTCACGATCATAAAGCCCGACAATGAAGAACAAAACTACCAATAGCGGAATTAATATGGCTACGATACTCCGGTAATGAGAGATTGAAGGGTCGATATCCGAATAGAAAACAGGCAAATTCAAATCAAACCGGAAAGAGATAAGCGCTTCGAAATGCAATTGCGAAAAATGCGATGTCCGACAACAGTAAAGCCACAGTGAACAACTTCCACTGCGTTTTTCCGGAGATCTTTCGTGATGCTTGAAAGATTTTTTCACTTAGCGGCGAATGAAACACCGTAGTCATGCTTGTTACTGACCGATCCATGTAGCCTCCTAATTTTGGCCCTAAGTCAGTTCGACGTTATAAAGGATACTTTTTCGCTTTTCTAGACGGTTATTAGAATAATAACGGAGAGATAGATTGCCACCCCTCCTGGGCCAATCTGGCTGGCTCAATTGAAATTGGGGCGAAAATCGTCTAATCGATGCACTAGATCGCTCGGAACCAACAAGATCTGCTATGGTTTGGAGTATTGCAGGTTCCCCCTTGCATATTCATCCAAAGATGCACACAACCGGCTTGGGATTCCAGAAAACCTCACATCTTTTGGCTCTAAACATATTAGCTATTGTTAAGTAACAATTAAGCATCGATTATATCCGGATTAAGTAACTTGTCAAGAGATGCTCTCGTTCACCGAAATTGTGCATTTCGTTTCAAAGCCCGTTCCCGTAGATTTGACAAATATTGGAACTCAGACCCAAGCTCCGCCCTTCCAACAAACTCAATGGCTGGAATATTGCGCTTGCATTACTCCCGAAAAACCCTGCTAGAAAGCAATTATCACGACATAAACCTGTTTTTAAGCTGCTCTTAAGAACATCTCTACAGTAACATAATTCATCGCCATTGATCTTTATAACTTTCTATAAATTCTTTAAGAGATTTAACGAAACAAATCGACGTTTTTGGCAACAAGTTTCAATTGTTTCTCCAGACATTCTTTGACGGATAATCAATTAAAAAAGCCGCGCTCATGCGGTCAATCTCGGCTTAGCGCCAACTGCGATGCTGGCTGGATGTAGGGCTGCACTAAACTTGAGAATTTAACCACGCGAGCGCGGCGCAAGAAAACCTGCTATGCGAAGGAAACTTTGATGAAAGTCAGCAGGTATCTCACCATGAGGAAGCTGGTTTCGTTTTAGGCTCCTGATAAACCCTTTCCTTTACTCTTTGCCTTTCATAGATATCGTTCCGGTTGTTGTACCGCGAGGAAACCATACAGAGCGAAACCAAAATCGTAGCAGAAAGCAAAACCCATACAATGATTATGACGAAGATCAACCCAAGTGCCATTTTCAGTCCTCTACTAACAATAGTTTCAACGACGTCGATTTTCGAGCAGCAGCCTCTACAACAAAAGGTTGCAAGGCCTTCATCATTTGCACTGTTCTTTCTGCCGATGGAATTATTATATCCCTACACCAATTCCAAAAAACTCACAGGATTGTTAATTAGACCTTAAGAGCCCCAAACAGAAATGCAAACCTTTTCAAAAATTCCCACAAAACTGGGTTTTCCAACCCATCAGGCTGGAATCCTCTGATTCCAAACCTAATACCTCACACCAAATGTTTGCGCTATACTTGGCAATATTCTGACCCACAAATTGCTTTCAACCAGGATTCCGTATGATCGATAACGCCTTGAATTGGAACAATACGAACCAAAGACAGATAATCACACTCGTTATCACCATCGGTATCCTCACCTTCACCTGGGCGTGCAGCGCGGCAGCGAATCCGGCCCCAGGCACAGCGACGGCGCAGGCGGATCGCGCTATTACAATGGCAACCCGCATCGCGATCGGGCTCGAAACCACGCGTACAGCTCAAGAACAAGAGCTCGCGGCTACAGCGCAAGCAGCCCTGACAGAAATTGAAGAGAGTGAGAATTGGACCGTCATTTTAGATGACAACTTCGACCAAAACACGAACGATTGGCCCACAGGTGATGAAGTTGACCCGCTCGCGGACATCAGCCATTCTTTGACCGAGGGGAAGTACCGGTGGCACGCAAGCGGGAAAGAGGGTTTCGTATGGTGGGCCATTCCGTCGATGGGAGAAGTTGAAGATTTTGTCCTCTCAGCCGATGTTCAACAAATCGAAGGACCACCATACGGAGAAGCTGGTGTTATCTATAGGATCACCCAGGATGACGACTATTATATTTTTGAAATTAACGCTCAAGGAGAGTATGAGGTTTTCCTGCGCTATCAGGAGGAATGGTACACCTTGCTGCCATGGACGCCGGCGCCCGTAATAAACATCGGGAGTTCAAACAATTTAACCGTTCTAGGGCGCGGCCCTCATTTCGATCTATTTATCAACGAACAATTTGTGAGGACGATCACCGACGACCGGCTCCCCAGGGGTACTGTCGGGGTCTTAGTAGGTTTATCTGAGCCCGAGGATGAAGGCTCATGGGAATTTGATAATTTTCAATTACGGGTGCCGGACCAACAATAACGAAAACAGATTTATGATATAGGGAGAACAAGCAATGCCAGCCTCGATCGATCCGGAGACAATTAATGTTGACCTCCTGCCAGGGATTTGGTCCCCAGTGCAATGGGAATTAACCGATGAGGAGCGAATTCAAGAATTGGAGGAACAAGCTAAGGCAAACCTGCTTTGGGTAGTTGACACGCCCGAAGCGATACTACGTTTGCTGCTTGGTGAGACTGATATCACAAGAGCATATGAGCCTCCAGATGGTTTTGACCCGGAATTACAGGGCGAGTGGGATGAAAGTCTGGTCACATTTCAATTTAGGCGGGGCATCCAACTGATCAAAGTCGAGCGCGAGCGAGAATACCTGTACATCGAATATAAATTAGAAGACTTTGGATATTGGGGGATCGAGATTTCCCCAGAAGAGATCAATATCCAGCGATTGTGATGGATAAGAGGGGAAGTATCAGGAATTTTTTTGTGCCGGCCGTAAGAGTCAATTCCCTGCAGGTCAGCTTCTGAAGCTTAATCCTCCTCCTTGCGGATGTACTTTCGCTGCCATTCATACAAGCGGTTAAGCGCCTCGATCGGCGAAAGCGTGTTCACATCAATATTCTTCAATTCATCCAATAATGGGTTTGTCTCGGGGAAAAGGGCCAGTTGCTGAGGTGCATTAGGGTTGATCTTCACTGCCTTTCCCGATGAAGCCTCAAGCTGCTGCAGGATTTCGGTTGCCCGCTGGACAACAGGCTGAGGTAAACCGGCCAGTTGCCCGACATGGATACCATAAGAACGGTCGGTCCCACCCGGGATAATTTTGTGCAAGAAAACTACCCGCCCATCAGCTTCACTGACAGCTACGTTATAATTTCGAACCCCAGGAAGCAAGTCCGCCAATTGAATCAGCTCGTGATAATGGGTCGCGAAAAGGGTCTTCGAACGCAGCTGCGGGTGATTGTGAATATATTCCACGACGGCCCAGGCAATTGACACGCCGTCATACGTGCTCGTGCCACGCCCGATTTCATCCAGAACGAGCAAACTGCGCGGTGTCGCATGATGGAGGATATTCGCCGTTTCAACCATTTCTACCATAAACGTGGACTGCCCGGCATGGATTTCGTCTTGGGCTCCTATTCGAGTGAAAATCCGGTCAACCAGGCCGACCCTGACCAAATCAGCCGGTACAAAGCTCCCCATTTGAGCCATAAGGACAATCAGCGCCACCTGTCGTAGAAACGTGCTTTTGCCGCTCATATTGGGGCCTGTAAGGATTCGGATGCGCTCGCCTTCCTCAAAAATCGTATCGTTTGGAACGAAACGTTGTCCACCCAGGGTTTGTTCAACGACAGGGTGTCGGCCTCCACGGATCTCGAGGACATCTTCATCAACTACGTCCGGACGAAAATAACCGCCTAAAGCAGCCGCCTCTGCAAGAGAAGCCAGTACATCCAACTGCGCTAAAGCTCGAGCAGTCCCTAGCAACCGGGAAGTATGTTCCGAAATCCGGGTACAAATTTCCTTGAAGAGACGCGCTTCGATCTCATGGACTCGCTCATCGGCGTTCAAAACCAGTGTTTCATACTCCTTCATTTCGGGGGTAATATAGCGCTCGGCATTGACAAGCGTCTGTTTGCGAATATATTCGTCTGGAACCAATTCTGCATTCGCACGAGTAATTTCGATGTAATACCCAAAAACTTTGTTGTAGCCAACCTTCAGGGATTTAATTCCGGTCCGTTCTTTCTCCACCGTCTCCAGGTTGGCGATCCAATCGCGGGCGTGCCGAGAACGTTCCAATATTCCATCCAATTCCGCTGAAAAACCCTGCTTGATCACACCTGTATTCTGCAAAGTTGCCGGAGGGTCCTCGTCAATGGCGGCTTTCAAGAATTCTCGAGCTGCCTCACAAACATCTAACCTTTGCAAGGTTGATTTTAGAGCCTCGTTTTCTTCATTAAGAGAGCAATTAAAGCAGGCAAATGAGTCAATGTCGCCCGCATCGCTGCTAGATCGCGCGGCTGGGCTGTCCCCGAGACCACCCGATTCGTCAGGCGCTCTAAATCACCCAATGGTTTTAAGCCAGCCCGAACTTCAGCTCGGGACAACCCATTCCCAAAGAAATACTCGACTCCTGCCTGCCTTTTCCTGATTTGCTCCACATTCAACAAGGGTTTGCTCACCCATTGGCGCACCAACCGCTTGCCCATAGGCGTTACCGTACGATCCAAAACTCCCAGAAGCGATCCGCGCACCCCGCCGTCGCGCAAAGTCTCTGTGAGTTCCAGATTTCGGCGCGTAGCCGCGTCAAGGGTCATAAAATCGGATAGGCTATAGGTATTCAAACCGGTAAGGAGCCGCAGGGCGGCTGGTTGGGTCTCTTGTAAGTACTGAATGATCGCCCCGGCTGCGCGTATCCCGGCATACAAGCCTCGCAGCCCAAAGCCATCCAATGAACTGACCTCGAAATGCCCTAAAAGCGCCTCCCGGCAACGTCCCGGTTCGAAGCGCCAGGCAGGCCAGGGCGTCAAATGCCCCCTTAAACCATTCGGTAAAGATACTGTATCCGGAAGTAATATTTCTGCAGGATTCAGCCGCAGCATCTCTGCACGCATAGTCGAAATAATATCCCCGCCCGAAAGCTCCGTAACAGCAAACTCCCCGGTTGTGATATCGACATAAGCCACGCCGGCATGCTCTTCGGAGCGCCCACTGCCCTCGCCGATAAATGTACACGCCAGGTAATTGTTGCGATCTCCTGGCAGCAAGCCAGGCTCTACAACCGTTCCCGGGGTTACCACCCGCGTTACCTGTCGCGGCACCAGGCCCCGAATGGGCTGGTCGCCTACCTGTTCACAGATTGCAACGTGGAAACCGCGCTCAATCAGGCGGGCAAGATAGTTTTCGGCAGCATGATGCGGGATGCCAGCCATAGGTATGCGCACACCTTTGGCAACGTTTCGAGAGGTGAGCACGATATCCAGCTCTCGCGAGGCGATTTCTGCATCCTGGTCAAACGTCTCGTAAAAGTCCCCCAACCGAAAAAAAAGGATCGCATTTGGGTATTGGCGTTTGATATCCAGGTACTGTTTTCGAATCGGGGTGATTTCATCCTTAGTGTTCGACATAATTACATTCTATATTGAGGCAGGGAAATCGACAAGACATATGATTCCCAATGCCGGTAAAACCAAAATTAAACTGTAAAAAGAATTGCATTTTAACCTGATGCAGAATATAATAGGGCCACTATATTTCCGCAAAGTGTGAAAGGAGAAAACTGATGGCTAGCGTTACGTACGATCATGTTTACAAACGTTTTGGCGATGTGGTTGCTGTGAATGACCTCAACATCCACATTGAGGACAAGGAATTTCTTGTCTTAGTTGGGCCGTCTGGCTGTGGGAAGACAACGGCGCTTCGCTGTCTCGCCGGATTGGAAGACATCAGCGATGGGCGTATTTTGATCGGTGAACAAGTCGTAAACGACGTTGCTCCCAAGGATCGCGATATCGCAATGGTGTTCCAGTCCTATGCCCTCTACCCACATATGTCGGTCTATGACAACATGGCCTTTGGCCTGAAACTGCGCAAGACCCCGAAGCAAGAAATCAAGAAACGGGTCGAAAGTGCCGCCGACATCCTCGGGATTGGACAACTTTTGGACCGCAAGCCGCGCCAGCTTTCCGGTGGCCAGCGGCAACGCGTGGCTGTAGGGCGAGCTATCGTACGCGAGCCAAAAGTTTTTCTCTTTGACGAGCCCCTTTCCAACCTGGATGCTAAGCTCAGAGTTGAAACCCGCGCCAACATCAGCAAGCTGCACCAGCAATTGCAGACCACGTTCATCTATGTTACGCATGACCAGACCGAGGCGATGACCATGGCTTCGCGCATCGCTGTGATTAACAAAGGCATTCTCCAGCAAATCGATTCACCGCAAAACCTGTATGATCGACCGGACAATCTCTTTGTGGCCGGCTTTATTGGGTCGCCGGCGATGAACTTCTTCCCCGCCACGCTGCGCAAAGACGGCGAGAAGTTGATTGTGGATGGCGGCTCCTTCAATCTGCAGATACCACAGGGACGCGTCACAACCTATATGCCTTACGTCGACAAACAGGTGATTTTCGGAATCCGCCCGGAAGACATCCACAACCCCGATTTCACAGCCCCCGGAATTATCCCGCAACCGGTCGCCGCGACTGTCGACGTGACGGAGTTGATGGGGAACGAGATTTTTGTTTACCTTAAGACCGGCGACCACAGCTTCGTCGCAAGGGTTGACCCACGCTCCCGCTACCAGATGGATGATAAAGTGCAGCTTATTTTCAACATGGATAATATGCACATTTTCGACCGGGAGACCGAACACGCCATTCGCTAGTATCGTTTCGGATTAATGCAACCCCCAGCGTCTCCCAAGGAGAATTATCCTCCGAAAGGGGACGCTTTTCATGCTAAAGAAAGGAAGAAAATTATGGCTGAAACTTATAAACTGGTTCTACTTCGACATGGACAGAGTGTTTGGAATTTAGAGAACCGCTTCACCGGTTGGACGGATGTCGGCCTGACCGAACAGGGCGAACGTGAGGCGCATACGGCCGCGCAACAATTGCAAGAAAACAATTTCACCTTTGACCTGGCCTATACATCCGTTCTAAAACGGGCAATCAAAACCCTCTGGATTGTCATGGAGGATATGGAGCTGGAATGGATCCCGGTTATTCGCGGCTGGCAGTTAAACGAACGCCATTATGGCGCCCTCCAGGGTCTCAATAAAGCCGAAATGGCTGTCAAGTTTGGCGAAGCCCAGGTTAAGCTTCTGGAGGCGCAGCTATGATGTGCCGCCTCCACCGCTGGATCTGGACGACCCGCGTTACCCCGGGTTTGACCGTCGTTACGCCAACCTCACCTCTGAGGAGCTGCCGCGCTGCGAATCGCTTAAAGATACCGTGGCCCGGATGTTGCCTTACTGGCATAAGACAATTGCGCCAGTCGTAAAGTCGGGTGTAAAAGTGTTAATCGCCGCTCACGGCAACAGTCTGCGGGCCCTCGTCAAGTACCTGGATCATATCTCCGATGAGGATATTCCCGAGCTGAATATTCCAACAGGGATCCCGTTAGTTTACGAGCTCGACGGGAATTTGCAACGGCTTGAGAGTTATTATCTCGGTGATCCAGAAGCCGTAAAAAAGGCGGCTGAAGCTGTGGCAAAACAAGGGCAAGCAAAATAAATCCAATAGGGTTGGATTGAATTTTCTGAAACAGGCGTCAGATTACTGCCGCCTGTTTTGATTCATCGACGCCGGAATAAAAATGCCAGAATTAACCCGCCAACAAGCGCTGAGGATCCAACGATCATGAAAATATCTTGCCAAAAGCGCTCCGGGAAAAGGCGAATGAGCGTATCGCTGAATTCAAACATCCAGGTACCCGGCTGGAAGAAAATGTTGTGAAAAGTGACAAAGAAAGCATTGAATCCGAAAATCACGAAGACGATAATAAAAACCAATAAGAAGACTGTCAGCCAACCGCCGCGCGCCAGCCCGCTGCGATATTCCTCTCCCCATCCGCCTTGCCAGGCCCACAATCCCAGTACAAACAAGACCACCAATGAAACGACCCACACACGCAGCGTCGCCTTCACAGTTTTTTTCACATCGACCATATGATTCAGCTCGCGCTCATTGTAGACCGGCTGTCCGTTCGGAAATCTTAAATCTGCAAGGAAAGAGATATCGGCTGAATTAACTAAATAATCCAGAGCGATCTGAGACCAATGAAGGCGGTCTTCCGTTGTAAACCCAAACGAGTCTGGGGGAAAATTCGGCCGGTGATACTCATATTGAAGGAACACCGGCGTCATGATGGCGCGCACTGCGCTTAAAGCCAGGGCAACCGGGACGAGAATTGTTACCAACCAGGATAAAATCCGGAATAATTGAGACGAGTACGGGGAAAAGGTCATTGAATGGTCTCCATCCCGCCGAACAGGACAAATTTCAAAACCATGTTGTTCGTTATCCACTCTATAGGCGCCAGGTCATCCGTAAATACCACTTTACTGTCTGGCGTGGGCTGCTGGTAAACGACAACCCGTTGCAATGCATCCAGCAAGAGCGGGTGAATATCTTTGCGGGTTAACAGATAAATGAGATTGTTGTATAAATTATCCATTTTTGTCGGTTGTTTGGTCGCATAAATGATCGAGTTGAAGGTATTCGGAACATCCATTACAAATATCGATGGAAATACCGTTCGAATAGTGCCTACCAGCCCGTCAATCAAGCGCCGGTCACCCGGAGCACGGCCTACATTTATAGCCATCGCGCCATTTTCCGTTAAATGATCCTTCACTACCTGGAAAAACTCGCGCGTCGTAAGATGCCAGGGAATGTAAGGAGGCCGGTATGCATCCACCGCAATGATATCGTAGGACTGGTGGCTGTGTTCCAACCCCCAACGACCGTCCTGGGCAATGGCATTCAGATTTGTTTCGTTCATATCAAAATACTTGCGTCCCACCGCAATGATTTCAGGATCGATTTCAAAACCATCAATCGGCACTTGTCCATAGACTGCTGTTGCCTGGCGTGCGAATGTGCCGGCTGCCAGTCCAACGATTGCGATGCGGTGAACACGTTCTGGGCCGAGCGTCTCCTTATTAAAAAAAGGCGCAACCAGGAACTCTTCCCAAGGCCCAGAAAAACCCAATTGGGTTGGGTGCCAAATAGAATGTACACCCTGGCCCTGGTTAAGCCGTAGAAGGTGGTAGCCATCTACTTCTAGCACTTGAATGTAATTGTAAGCCGACTCGGTTTCGAAAATCTGACCTGCAGTAGCTTTAAGCGGCTTACTTGCGAAGAAAAAAGCAATCGCACCCAAGAATATGGGCATCCAGGCCAATGCCAGGGCTTTGCGCCAGCCCGCCGAAATCCACAGCCCCAACAGGGCAACAAGCAGGAGAAAGCTGCTAAAAACGATAAAAGTCAGGGTCGTTCCGATGGTAGGAACGAGAACTAAAACAGGTAAAAACGTCCCGATGAATGACCCCAGGGTTGAGATCGCATAAATACGTCCAGAAATACGGCCGGCTTCCTCTGGACTGCGGATTGACAGGCGAATTGCAAACGGCGAGATCGTGCCCAACAGCGTCACCGGAACCACAAACAAAACCAGAACTGCTGAAAATGAGCCAAATAAGATCCCGACCTGAAGCTGGTCGAAGGCATCCGCGGCCATGCGCAGCACCGGGCGGGAGACCAAAGGAACCAAACCCGAAGTGAAAGCCCCCCAGGCAAGGATTGTGTACATCGTGTGCGGGTATGGCGAACGATCCGCCCAGCGTCCGCCAATGAAATAGCCGGCTGTCAGGTAGATCAAAATCAAACCGATGATGCTGGCCCAAACCAGGTTGCTGGTTCCAAAAACGCTCCCAAGCAGCCTGGAAGCGGAAAGCTCAATAGCCAGTGTCGTCATGCCGGAGGACAGTACGGCAAAATAGAGATAACGATTCATTTTCCTTAGCCCGATATCGTAAACGCATTCAGGACGGCAAGATTATATCGCGTTTACATCTGGTGAAACGCCTGTGTCATTGGCTTTTCAGCCCTTCAGAAAAACACACTCCTCCTTGGTATAATTCGAGAGATTAAAGAGAAGGATAAGGGTGTAGATTTGCCCTTATCCTTCAGGCATACTTACCCTGGATCAGCCTGGTGATTCTATGAATTCTCCTTACCGAACTGGCGCACAAATTCGCCAGGATTTCATTAATTACTTTATCGAACGCGGCCACACCTTCGTGCCCTCTTCGTCGCTGGTGCCAGGCGGTGACCAAACCCTGTTGTTTACCAATGCCGGCATGGTGCAATTTAAGGATGTTTTCCTTGGGACAGATAAACGGCCTTATACCCGCGCCACCAACACGCAAAAGTGCATGCGTGTGGCCGGGAAACATAACGACCTGGACGACGTTGGGCGTGACGATAGCCACCATACCTTCTTTGAAATGCTCGGCAACTGGTCCTTTGGCGATTACTACAAAAAAGAGGCGATCGCCTGGGCCTGGGAGCTGCTCACCGGCGTCTGGCGACTGCCAAAGGATCGCCTGTATCCCACCTGCTTCGAGGATGAGCTTGGGCAAATCGAGACTGATATTGAAGCGGCAGAGGCCTGGAAAAAGCAGCCCGGCATCTTACCCACGCATATCCTCTTTTTCGGGCGCAAGGATAATTTCTGGGAAATGGCGGATACCGGGCCCTGCGGGCCTTGCAGTGAGATCCATTTTGATCGGGGCGCGGAATACTGCGATAAGCAAGATATTCCCGGCCATGTCTGCCGGGTGAACGGGGATTGCCAACGTTACCTGGAACTATGGAACCTGGTTTTTATCCAATACAACCGCCTGGGTCCAACACAGTTAGAGCCGCTGCCCTCCCGGCATGTGGATACCGGCATGGGCTTGGATCGCCTGGTATCTATCCTTCAAAATGTCAATTCAAACTACAAAACAGACCTGCTTTCGCCCCTGATGGATGTCGTGCAGACCCTGACTGGCGATAGCGACGCACAGCGAGCGGCCCACTTGACCCCTTATCGCGTGATCGCCGACCACGCCCGTGCGGCCGCTTTCTTAATCGCCGACGGCGTGATCCCTGGCAACACCGGGCGAAATTATGTTTGCCGCATGATCATTCGCCGCGCCGCCCGCTTCGGCGGCAAGATCGGCTTGAACGAGCCATTCCTGGCAAAAGTCGCCGAGGTTGTCATTCAGAATTATGGGGATTTCTATCCGGAGCTGGCGCGCAATCGTGGCTCCATCCTGGACGATATCACCCGTGAGGAGGAGCGCTTTCAACGCACCCTGGAAAGCGGACTGTCTAAATTGGAAAGCCTGCTCGCCAGGCTCAAAGCCGAGGCTAAATCCTCCAATCCGGTGCTGCCTGGAGACCAGGCTTTTGATCTGTACGCTACCTATGGCTTGCCGCTGGAGATCGCACGCGATATCGCTCGTGAGCAAGGGCTAGATGTAGATGAAGAGGGGTTTCGCGAATCGATGGAAAAACACCGGATTGCCTCCGGCGCAGGTGAGGCGTTTGGTCCCCTGGGCGGCGAGGATGTCGAGGTTTACCGCGAGCTGGTCAATCACCTGCAAGATCAGAACAAGCTAGGACCTGAGGGTGTGCATTACGACCCCTATTCTTTACTCGAGGTTGAAGGCGAAGTGCTGGCGCTGGTCTCCAATGGCGTCGCCCTACCCCAGGCGCAAAGCGGAGATGCAGTTGAGGTCCTGCTGCCTGAAACGGGCTTTTACGTCGAATCCGGCGGGCAGGTTTCGGATACCGGCTCGATCATATCTATGGATGAGCCTCGCTGGGAAATCCGGGTGGAGGAGATGCGCCGTCCCGCGGCTGGCGTTATCGTTCACGCCGGTAAAGTGCTGCGCGGCGCGCCAAAAGTTGGAGATACTGCCATCGCCCGTGTGGACCTGCAGCGCCGCCGGGATATCATGCGCAACCACACTGCCACGCACCTGCTGCACGCCGAATTGCACGCCGTCCTGGGCGCGCACGCCCGCCAGGCAGGATCCCTGGTCGCCCCGGACCGTCTGCGATTCGACTTCACTCATCCTGAAGCGCTAACCCCCGAGCAATTGGAACAAATTGAAGCTGGAGTCAACAGAAACATCCTGGAGAACTACCGCCTCAATATCGTCCAAAAACCCTTACAGCAAGCCATCTCGGAAGGCGCAATGGCCTTGTTCGGAGAAAAATACGGCGCAACAGTCCGAACGATAAGCATTGGCCAGGACCCGGATCCTGCAGATGCCTTCTCGTATGAATTGTGCGGCGGCACACATGTCGACGAGACTGGCGACATCGGCCTGTTCCTGATCACCAGCGAGGGCAGCGCCGCGGCTGGCATTCGCCGGATCGAGGCCGTCACCGGACGCGGAGCATACGAGCTCGTCCAGAGACGGTTCCAGGCTTTAAAACAAGCCGCGGCTGCACTGGCGACAACGCCCGAAGCGGTCCCCACGAAAGTGCTGGACTTGCTGGAAGACGTCAGCGAAAGTCACAAGCAAATCGCACACCTGCGCCGCGAGATCGCTGTGGCGGAATTCGCGAGCCGGCTGGAAAATGTGCCTCAGGTGGCGGGTATCCCGGTTCTGACCGCGACCATAACCGATGCAGATGCGGAAACGCTGCGGTCGATGACCGATCGCTTCCGCCAACAGCATCCAAGCGGGGTGGCAGTATTTGCCAGCGTCAGCGATAACAAGCCCATCCTGGTTGCTTCAGTCAGCGAGGATTTGGTGAAGCGCGGCTTGAGCGCTGGCGAGCTCGTCAAACATGTAGCCAGTCCCTTGGGAGGCGGCGGCGGCGGCAGACCTACCCTGGCCCAGGCTGGGGGAAAAGATGCCACCCACTTGTCAGAAGCGCTGCAAAGCGTTGAAAAATGGGTGGCGGACAAGCTTGGGTGAGATGGATCGGATAAAATTTCGAACCTGGACCATCCCCCTGGCGCTTTTAATCCTGTGTGGGATTAGCTTCGGCTTGCTCATTCCCTGGTTGGGCTACTATTGGGATGATTGGCCCGTCATCCTGATGACGCGCTTGAAGGATGCGCGCAGCTTCTGGGATTTCTACCAGTACGATCGCCCCATCTCTGCCTGGACGTATATCGTATCGACGCCCTTGCTCGGCACGAACATCATCTCCTGGCACATCTTCACGCTCTTGCTGCGCTGGCTGACTGTGCTTGGGATGTGGTGGAGCCTGAGCGCTTTATGGCCTCAGCACAAGCGTAAAGTGACCTGGATGGCTTTTCTTTTTGCTGTTTATCCTGTGTTCACTCAGCAACCAACCTCTGTTGCCTTCAGCCAGCATTGGACTTGCTACGCTTTATATTTCTTATCCCTGGCTGCAATGATTCAGGCTTTCCGAAAACCGCGTTGGTTATGGCCTTTAACGGTTTTTTCGCTTTTCACCGCCCTCCTGGATCTTGCGACCATGGAGTATTTCCTGGGCCTCGAGCTGCTTCGACCACTGATTCTGTGGTTTCTTGTCAGCGAAAATCAAAGCAATACCCGCCAGCGTATCGTAAAAACGCTTCAATTGTGGCTGCCTTATTTCCTGGCATTGGCAGCATTTGTCGTCTGGCGAGTTTTCTTTCTTAAGCTGGCGGGGGAAGATCCAAATAAGCCAGAGCTGCTGTTTACGCTTGCCTCTCAACCCCTTTCAGCGCTTTTAAATTTGCTGCAAAGCGCCATCCAGGACACTGCACACATTTTATTTGCAGCCTGGTTCCCGACTTTGGATCCTACAGCGCTCAGCCTCAGCGACCGCTTTGAGCTTGCGACGTGGGTCATCGCCCTCGTGACAGCCGGGGCTTTGTTTTTTTATCTAAACCACCTCAAATTCGCAGATAAACCGGAAGAGGAATATCCCCCTTCGCCGGGGGATAAATGGTTGGCCCAGGCGATCCTGCTCGGCTCCCTGGCGACCGTGCTTGGCCCTTTGCCAGTCTGGATAACCGGGAAGCAAGTAATTTATGGCCTTTATAGCAACCGGTTCGCCCTGGCTTCGATGTCTGGGGCGAGCATCTTGATCGTAGGCTTGATCGAGTGGTTCACACCCCGGCGCCTGGCAAAAGCGCTTCTCCTGGCGATCCTGGTCGGTTTGTCGGTGGGTTTCCACTTGCGCAGCGCCAATGAATACCGCTGGATTTGGACGAAACAAACCCGGTTCTACTGGCAGCTTTATTGGCGCGCGCCATATCTATCTCCAGATACTGCTGTTTTCTCTGAAGGCGAGCTTTTCAAGTACGTGGGAGCCTACTCAACGGCGAGCGGCGTTAATCTCTTATATCCACAGCCGCCCGGCTCTGCAACGCTCGGATATTGGTTCATTGATTTATACCGCAACTATACCCAAAACATTCGCGGCTTACTTAAAGGGATCAAAATCAAACAAAGCTTCCGAACGTTCGAATTTACCGGTTCAAGTCTAAATAGCATTCTTATTTCGTATGAACCGGAAGCCGGCAACTGTCTCTGGGTATTGGACCCAAAGGACAGCAACGATCCAAACCTGACCGACCTGTCGAAGCAAGTGCTACCGCTATCGAATCTCGCCCGCATCCAGGCCGATGCGCCTCAAACCGGATACCCGCCCACAAGTATTTTCGGCCCCGAGCCCGAGCGTACCTGGTGTTATTATTACGAAAAAGCCGAATTGGCTTCCCAGGAGGCAGATTGGGATACCATCACGCAATTAGGTGATGAAGCCATGAAACTCGGGCACCGTCCAAACAACGTTCGAGAATGGCTGCCGTTCATCGAGGGTTTTGCACACACCGGGGAGCTGCAAAAGGCCGAAATGCTGACCCTGGATAGTAAGCAGACCCAACCCGGCCTGACCATCGAACTCTGTAATCTCTGGGGACGTATCAGCGAGAGCAGTCCTCAAACGCCGGGGCTGGCAGATAGCGCAGCCAGGATCATCAGCCAATTGGGATGTGAGCAATAAGCCGGACCGATCCTCTCCCGCCAAGCCCACGATGAATTCCGGTTAATGAAGAATATTCAATTTCGCGCCTGGTCAGTCCCATTGGCCCTCCTCCTGGTCTGCATCCTGAGTTTTGGGCTCCTGTCGCCCTTGCTCGGTTTTTATTGGGATGATTGGCCCTCGATGTGGTATTTACACATTTTCGGTCCGGGCGGAATGCGGGATGTATTCTCGGTCGACAGGCCGCTTCTGGGCTGGTTATTTATGCTAACCACCAGCCTGGTGGGAGAGTCGACCTTTGGCTGGCAGGTTTTCGGCGTTTTAACCCGCTGGGCCAGTTGCCTGGCTTTGTGGTGGACGCTTCGTTCGATTTGGCCGCAACACACACGCCAGGCAACCTGGGCAGCCTTCCTGTTCGCAGTGTACCCGGGGTTTAAACAGCAATATATCGCCGTCACCTACGGACACGATTGGATCGCGATCGGGCTATTTTTCCTGTCTTTTGGCTTGATGATCTGGGCCATCCGGAAACCCTCCTGGTTTTGGCCTTTTATGATCTTATCCTGGCTTTTGTCTGGCTACGTGATGTTCGCGGATGAGTATTACTTCGGATTGGAGCTGTTACGACCGGTTATCCTGTGGATCGTGCTGAACAAGCCTGGCGAAACAGTTACCCAGCGAGTCAGTCGAGTTCTTAAAGTCTGGCTGCCCTATATCGGGATCATGGTGGTATTCTTGGTCTGGCGCCTCTATATCCACGTATCTCCGCGCGGCCAGATACAGATATTCGATCTCATCGGTCAAAATCCTGCCGGGGCAGTCCTCGCGTTGGGCGCCAGGATCGTTCACGATATCTTCCAATCCAGTGTCCTGGCCTGGTTACAGACCTTGAACATTTCAGATCTAATTGCCCATGGCCTCCCCCCAATGCTGTTATACACAGCCGTTGTCTTGTCGGTAATCCTGTTTATGCTGTTTTACCAAACACGGCTGCATTTTGATGAAAATGACGAGGGCGAAGCGCGAACGCGGACCGGGAATCGCTGGGCGGTTCAGGCGATAGCCATTGGGGCATACTGCCTGTTGATCGCCGGCTGGCCTTTTTGGACCACCGACCTGCCGATTGGATTGGATTTCCCGTGGGACAGGTTTAACCTGACCATGATGCTGGGCGCCAGTTTGCTATTGGCTGGATTGATCGATCTGATCCGCAGGCCGCGGATTTTGGGGTTGATCCTCCTCTCTCTGGCGGTCGGGATCGCAGCCGGCTACCAGGTGCAAGTGGCGAATGATTTCCGCCTGGAATGGAACGCTCAAAAATCCTTCTTCTGGCAATTGACCTGGAGAGCGCCTGCTATTCAGCCTGGGACCACCATCCTGACTGCGGATTTGCCTTTTACCTACTTCAGCGACAATTCCCTCACCGGCCCCCTCAACTGGATCTATGCCCCGGAAAACCGGTCCCGGCAAATGTCTTATATCCTATACGCAATCGAGTCGCGCCTGGGAGGCGGCCTGTCCGAGCTCAAGCAGAATCAATCCATCCAACAACCTTACAGGATTTCCTCTTTCAAGGGTAACACTTCCCAGTCCTTGCTGATCTTTTATACACCTCCGGGGTGCCTGAAAGTGGTGGACCCGCTCATCGACGGAAAGCTTCCCCAAAAGCCTGATTACATCTCGGAAGCCCTACCGCTTTCGAACGTCAGCCTGATCCAGATTGACAGCCACTCGCAAGCCGCCCCTCCGGCGAATATTTTTGGCCGTGAGCTAGCCCACGATTGGTGTTATTTCTTCGAAAAAGCGGATTTAGCCCGCCAGAAGGGCGATTGGTCCGAAGTCGTTAATATCGGAGAGCAAGCACTTCCCGAGCCCGGCCCGCTATACCCGGTCAACGCCCCAGAGCTCTGGCCGTACATCGAAGGATATGCTCACCTGGGCAAATGGAAAGAAGCCGCGGACCTCACCCGCCAATCCTACCATCTGACCTTTCGCATGCAGGGAATGCTGTGCTCGAACTGGTCCCGGATAATGAGCAATGTTCCAAAAAGCACAGAAGGACAAACCACGTTCGCTAACCTTCACGAAGAATTGAATTGCCCGTAATATGACCGAGAACAGCGTGCAGAATCAACACAATTGCTCAATTGTCATTCCCGTATATAACAGCGCCGAAGTAATCCCGGAACTCGTTGCGCGCCTCGGGAATGTTCTGCCTGCGCTCAGTAAGGCGTATGAAGCCATCCTGGTCAATGACGGCAGCCGGGATGAAAGCTGGCAAACAATATGCCGGCTTTCAGAGCGTTATGAATGGGTGCGTGGCATCAACTTGATGCGAAATTTCGGCCAGCACAATGCCACATTGTGCGGGATCCGGGCGGCAAAGTTCGAAATCATCGTGACGATGGACGATGACCTGCAGCATCCACCGGAGGAAATCTACAAGCTGCTCGAGGAACTCGACCGGGGCTTTGACGTGATCTATGGGTTGCCGGAGAAGATGCCGCACTCCTGGTGGAGGAATTTTTCCTCCTGGCTAACACGGCAGGTGCTGGCATATGCCATCGGCGTGCGAAACATCCACGACTTTGCCTCCTTCCGGGCCTTTCGAGCCGGGCTGCGTAAAGCATTCGAAAATTACCAAAACCCAAATGTGCAGGTGGATGTTCTGCTCTCCTGGGGAACGACCTGTTTTGCGACTGTATACGTCAAGGAGATGCCGCGTACGATCGGGCGATCGAACTACACGTTTGCTAAATTATTGAAATATACTTTAACGGTCCTGACCGGGTTCAGCACCTTGCCGCTGCGCTTCACCAGTATGCTGGGTTTCTTCTTCACCATTCTGGGCCTGGCGATTTTCATTTATGTGTTGTTCATCTACTTTTTCCTGGGCAGCGTACCGGGCTTCCCCTTCCTGGCCTCGATCATTTCGATCTTCAGCGGCACCCAGTTGTTCGCCCTCGGCATCATCGGCGAATACCTGGCGCGCATCTTTGACCGCAGCATGGATCGACCGGCATATGTAATCGATGAAACCGTATCAAAGGAAGAAACCAGCTCAAAGGGACAATCCCCGGTTACAATAGCTTCAAAACCATGAGATGCGTGATATTTCAACCCTCGTATATCCCCTGGCGCGGCTATTTCGAACAAGTCTATCTAGCGGATGTTTTCGTGTTTTATGATGATGTCCAATATGATAAACACGGCTGGCGCAATCGCAACCGTATCAAGACACCCCAGGGCCCACAGTGGCTAACCATCCCCGTCCATTCGAAAGGCGTCACCAGCCGGCAAATCCCTATTAATTGCGTCCAGTTGGATAACCGCCAGCCCTGGAACACGAAACACTGGATGACGATCCAACAAGCTTACAACAAAGCGCCCTATTTCGACCGCTATGCCCCTGTGCTCGAGGAGCTGTACCGGAACCCGCCCCAATTGCTGGCAGACTTCACCATAGAATTTTCCAATGCACTCGCCCGGGAATTGGGGATCCCAGAAACGAAATTCGTGCGATCTTCGAGCCTGAATGCTAAAGGGATAAAAACCGACCGGCTGGTCGATATCCTGACGCGCCTGGGAGCCGACGAATACATCAGCGGCCCATCCGCTAAAAGTTACATCGAAGAGGACAAATTGGCGGCTGCCGGCATCCAACTCAAGTATATGGTCTACAATTACCCGGAATACCCACAGCTTTACCCGCCGTATGACCCCCAGGTGTCCATCCTGGACTTGATGTTTATGACCGGCCCGAATGCATTAAAATACATCATTCAAGATCAATGAAGGGACATGAGATAGGCTATGGAAAAAATCATCATCGATTTCAATAGACCGACCCTGGCCGGAAATGAGCTGGAATATATGTCACAGGCAGTGGCGCGCGTTCACATCTCCGGCGACGGCTACTTCACCAAGAAAGCCCAGGCCATACTGGAAGAGGCGCTGCAGGCCAGCAAGGTGGTCCTCACTACCTCTTGCACCCACGCCTTGGAAATGACGGCTTTTCTACTCGAAATTGAACCTGGGGATGAAGTGATCGTCCCCTCCTTCACCTTCGTTTCGACGGTTAACGCCTACGTGATTCGCGGCGCACGTCCGGTTTTCATCGATATCCGTCCGGACACCTTGAATTTGGATGAAGAACAGTTAGAAAGGCTGATTACGCCGCGCACAAAAGCCATCTTACCCGTCCATTATGCCGGCGTGGGCTGTGAAATGGACGCCATTCTTGAAATTGCCAACCGCTACAACATTGCCGTGGTGGAAGATAACGCCCATGGCTTGTTCGGCAAGTACAAGGGCAAACCGCTGGGTACCTTTGGCTGCATGGCGACTCAAAGCTTTCACGAGACCAAGAACATCACCTGCGGCGAAGGCGGGGCGCTGGTTATCAACGATCCTAAGTATATCGAGCGTGCTGAAATCATTCGTGAAAAAGGCACAAATCGCAGCCGTTTTTTCCGTGGGCAGGTCGATAAATACACCTGGGTAGATTTCGGTTCCAGTTATCTCCCCTCCGATATCCTGGCAGCCTTTCTTTATGGCCAGTTGGAAGCCTGGAAAATGATTCAGGATAAGCGAAAACGGATCTGGGATTACTATCAGGAGAATTTACAGGATTGGGCCGGCGCTAACGGCATCCGGCTGCCCATCATCCCCGAACACTGCGAACAGTCTTATCACATGTATTACATCCTGTTGCCGTCGCTAGATGTGCGCCAGGCCTTGATTAAGGATCTGAAACAAAAGGGGATCCAGACCGTTTTTCATTATCTAGCGCTTCACCTCTCGGATATGGGGTTGAAATTTGGCGGCAAAGAGGGCGATTGCCCGGTAACAGAGGATGTGAGCGACCGGCTGCTGCGCCTGCCGTTTTATAACACGCTGACAGAGGACGAGCAAGATCTCGTTATCCTGGCGTTGAAAAGCTTCGAATTCTAAGCCTGGGAAGATACAACCCACTCCTCACCTTGCCAGAATATTCCGACGCATTTACAGGATCAAGGATATCGGCAAATTGAAAGGATGAAAATTGAATGAACAGCTTATCGTTTTTAATCCACACCTTGAAATCCCCCCTGATTGCAGGGCTTGCCTATCTGGATCCCGGTTCCGGTAGTTTCATCCTGCAACTGCTTTTGGCCGCGTTGTTAGGGGGCTTGTTTCTCGTGAAAGCTTATTGGGCCAAAATTATCAAGCTGTTTCGCGGCCGCGGCTCAAATCACGAGGACGACAACGAGGAATGAGCGGTCCAATCGTTGATGCTGGTGATCCCGGTCCATTCGAAGCTATCCCGGGGGAAGACTTCGCTTTGGGAGCACTCCCTTTAGGAGCCTCTTTTAGAGATCCCAGCGGGTTCCTTTTTACGAACAACGGCGTCCTTTACCGCCAGGTGAATCGCTTTTACCAGGATTATTATGATCTGCTCATGGAGTCGGGCCTTTACCAAAACCTGGTTGATTCAGGCCTGTTGATATCACACCAGGAGGTTGATGTCGAGCCGGCAGAACCTGAGGCAGCCTATAAAGTTATCCAGCCCGAACCGGTGGCGTTTATCTCTTATCCCTATGAATGGAGTTTCAGCCAATTCAAAGATGCGGCCTTGACGACGCTGAAGATCCAAAAACGCGCCGTCAAATTCGGGATGTCGCTTAAGGACAGCAGCGCTTACAACATCCAATTTCATCACGGGCGCCCGATTTTGATCGATACGCTCTCCTTCGAGCGCTATCCACAAGGGAAACCCTGGCTGGCATACCGCCAGTTTTGCCAGCATTTCCTGGCGCCGCTCAGCTTGATGGCGTATAAAGATGTCCGGCTGAGCCAAACGATGCGGATTTATATCGATGGCATCCCCCTCGACCTGGCGAGTGAACTGCTTCCTTTCCGCAGCCGGCTGAACTTCTCCCTGCTTTTACACATCCACATGCACGCTTCGAGCCAGAAACGATACGCATCCAGACCGGTAGAGATCACCCAAAAGGTGAGCCAGACCGCTCATTTAGGCTTGATCGACAGCCTGGAATCCGGCATCAAGGGATTGCACTGGTCGCCGTCCGGAACGGAGTGGGGCAACTATTATCAAGATACCAACTATACAAAAGCCGGGTTGGACCACAAAAAGCAGCTTATAGGTGAATTCATGGATCGCATCCAACCTGGCAGCGTTTGGGATTTAGGCGCAAACACCGGATACTTCAGCCGCTCGGCCAGCATCCAGGGCATCCCAACCATCGCATTTGATATCGATCCGGGCGCTGTTGAGAAAAACTACCAGGATTGCGCTTCTCGAAAGGAGCAAAACCTGCTCCCACTCGTGATGGATTTCACCAACCCAAGCCCCGGAATTGGATGGCGCAACCGCGAACGATTGTCGCTTGCGGAGCGCGGCCCCGCAGACGCCGTTCTCGCCCTGGCGTTGATTCACCACCTTGCCATCGCGAACAACGTCCCCCTCGCCCGCCTGAGCGCATATTTCCGCCAGCTTGGAAAGTGGCTGGTGATTGAATTCGTCCCCAAAAGCGATTCTCAAGTGCAGCGCTTATTGGCGAGCCGCCAGGATATTTTTCCCGATTACACGGTCGAAGCATTCGAACGGACATTCTCACAGCAGTTCATTATCCAGCGCTGTGAGGCGATTCGGGATTCCGAGCGACGCCTGTACCTGATGGAAGGAAAATAGCGTGAAGCCCTCCAGGCCGTTGATTCTGCACCCTTTTCTCTTCGGCGTGTACCCGGCGATTGCCCTTTTGGCTTATAACATCGAAGAGATCCAAATTAGCGAGGCGGTCCGCTCTTTGATCTTCTCCTTATTAGGGGCAGTCGCGATTTTGTTATTGGCCAGGCTGGCCTTGCGTGAATGGCACAAGGCGGCTTTCGCCACAACCTTGCTCCTGGGCCTATTTTTCACTTACGGGCACGTCTACAATTTTCTGGAACCGCTCAGCCTGATGGGGATGCAAATCGGCAGACATCGCTTGCTCATCCCACTCTGGCTTGGGTTGTCCCTCCTGGGCCTGTGGTGGATCACGAGAAAAGGGCGAAATTTTCAGGGTTTCACCCGGCCGCTTAATATCATCGCCGCAATTGCGCTCATCTTTCCCCTGGCCCAGCTCGGTCTCTTTGGTTTCCGAACCATAGAAGTAACCTCCCAGGTCACAGCCGGCGTGCAGGAAACTTCCCGCTTGCGCCTGCCGCAAAACCAACCTGCTCCGGATATTTACTACATCATCCTGGACGGTTATTCGCGGGACGACATGCTGGCGAAATTTTACGACCTGGACAACAAGCCATTCTTAAACCAGTTGGAAGCGCTCGGTTTTTATGTGGCCCGCTGCGCCCAAAGCAATTACGCCCAAACCCAGCTTTCGTTGAGCTCCTCGCTAAATTACAACTATCTGGATGCGCTCGACCCGCGCTACACCCCCGGGAACACCAGCCGGGTGGGCCTGCCGGATCTGATCCAACACAGCGCCGTCCGCAGCGCCCTGGAAGGCCTGGGGTATTACACAGTGGCCTTCGCCACCGGCTTTGATGCCACCCAGCTTACGGATGCGAAGCAATTCCTCTCAGCCAGGCAAGAAACAGGGCCGAACGACTTCGAGAACTTATTCCTTAGAACGACGGCTGCCCGAGTTTTGATGGAAGGCGTTGCGTTCTTAAATGTCAAACCGGATTGGGAAGCGCGCGACCAGGCCCACCGGGAACAGGTTCTCTTCACCCTCTCAGAGCTGCGCCAAATGCCCGAGCTGCCTGGCCCCAAGTTCGTCTTCGCCCATATCGTTATCCCGCATTGGCCGCACGTATTCGGCCCCAATGGGGAGCCGGTCCACGTGCACCCGGACTCGGTCACCGGCTATCGCAACCAGGTGATTTATATCAACAAGCAAATCCTGCCGATCCTTTCCGATATTATTTCCAGGTCAGCCACCCCACCCGTCATTGTCATCCAGGGCGATCATGGCGCGGTTATTGAGTCGCCCCAAATCAGAATGCCCATCCTGAACGCGTATTATTTACCTGGTGGCGACCAGACGCTGTATGAAAGCATTTCCCCGGTAAACAGCTTCCGCCTGATCTTAGATCATTATTTCGGCGACAATTTATCTTTTTTGCAAGACACCAGCTACTATTCAATCTACGCCGACCCATTTAATTTCCAGGTCGTTCCGAACGAACGCCCGGGCTGCCAGGGTTGATTATCCCATGAAAACCCAGATTATCCGTCTGGAACCACACGACGACATTATCTCCGCCCGAGACAAGATGGGCTGGGGTCAAACCGGGCGTATCTTACTGGTCTGGCCGGAGCGCGCCAGCATCCTGAACCGCCGCCTGGACCTGGTGCTACTGCAGCGGCACAGCGTTAAGTTGGGGGCGCAGTTGGCGTTGGTAACAAACGACTCGCAAGTGCGCGCAAACGCTCGCGAATTGGCCATTCCCCTTTTTAAGTCTCCGCCGGGCCCAAAGCGCCCACTGGCGCGTGCCGCGCCGCTTCCGGCAACAGAAACTGCCAGTGGACCTGGAGAAGAAGTTCCAATCGGGCGAAAGGCTGCAGCAAGCCAGGCAGCATTTCAAACAAAACAGTGGGGCGCGCAAACAACCTGCCATCCTCCGCCTGGCTTTCTTCACGATCGCCGTGTTGGCCTTCCTCTCAATAGGGGCCGTCCTGCTGCCCAGTGCAAGCGTGAACCTCGAACCGCAATCCAAAGAGCAGGAAGTCACACTGGATGTGCGCGCCGGCCCGGAATTCGAGACTTTCAGCCTTTCCGGGGCAATACCGGTCTACACCACTTCGGTGATCGTAGAAGGCCGGGATTCGATCCCTGCCACCGGCAAAGTGAGGATCCCCGACCAGGCTGCCATTGGGCGGGTGATTTTCACCAATCTGACCGACCAGCCTGTCTTGATCCCCGCCGGCACGATCGTGCGCAACAGCGCCGATGAGACCATCCGCTTTGGCACAAACCAGACCGCGACGATAGCTTCCGGTTCAGGCGTCACTTTGACGCTCACCTCCCGCTGCCTGACCCCTGGCCTGGGCGGTAACCTCTCAAGCGGGCGCATCAATGCCATCGAAGGGCCATTGGGGATGCAGTTAACGGTCACCAATCCGCAACCGATGCGCGGCGGCAGCGAGAAGACGACCACCGGCCCCAGCATAGCAGATCAAAATCGATTGAAGGCGCAGCTTATCGACTCACTGCAGAAGACAGCCCTGGACGAGCTGCAAGGGGGCCTGGCGCCCGGCGACCAACTACTCCCAAAAACGCTGTCTTTCGTAAGGACGCTGGACGAGACTTTTGACCCTGCAGCTTCCCAACCTGCGGATGTCCTCAGTCTCAGCCTGCGCCTGGAATTTGAAGCCCAAATCGCCCAAGCCGGCGACATCCGCAGCCTGGCCGTCGCAGCGCTGGACGCCAATCTGCCGCAAGGTTTTGCCCCACAAACCGATACGCTGGAGCTAGAAAACCTTTCTACGCCAACCCAGACTGGCGGAGACGCCCGTTGGAAAGTCCGCGCCCGGCGACAAGTCTTCGCCCAGGTGCCCGACGTTCAGGCGATAAAATTATCCCTGGGATTATCTCCAGCGGACGCCGTGCTGCGCCTTTCAGAAGCTTTGCCGCTGAAAGCTCCACCCCGCATCCTGCTCAGCCCGGACTGGTGGCCGCGCCTGCCGGTCCTCCCCTTCCGAATCCGGGTTGTTTCAGAGCTCACACCCTGAGGCGGCCACGGTTTCAAGAATTCCCCAGTGCAGTTCGATGAGAGTCCTCGCCATTGACCCTGGTGAAAAGAATCTGGGCATCGCTTTGAGCGATCCCAGTGGTACGATCGCCAATCCGCTGACGGTGATCAAACACGTCTCGCGCCAGATCGATGCGGCAGCCATCGCCCAACTAGCCCGTGAGCACGAAGCCGGGTTAATCGTCGTCGGCCAATCGCTCGACGACGAAAATGAACCCACATTGCAAGGCCGGCGGGCGGCTAAGCTGGCGGCATCTATCCGCAGCCAAACCGAGCTGCCCGTCAGGCTGTGGGATGAGAGCGGCAGCACCCAGGCGGCTCGCCGGGCGCGCATCGCCATGGGCTCGTCCCGGCGTAAACGGCGTGGGCATCTGGATGACCTGGCGGCTACTTTCATCTTGCAATCCTACTTAAATGCAAATCCATCCCACCCCGGACGCGGGTTTTAAAGCAAGCGAAAGCTATCTATTCCAGCGCTGAAACGCGTTGTCTTCATCTGCTTATAACAAAAACAATTCCGCAAAAAACCGTTCTGGGAAAGAGATCGTTCCGGGAAAGAAAACGTTCCGAGAAGAAAACCAAATCGTGGAAAAAACCGTACCTGTTAAAAAATCACGCACATGCATGACAGTGCTTATCCTGAGTTTCATCATCGTTTTGTGCCTCGGGGGAACTTCGAGCGCATGGATTATGTTCAAGCTGCCTGATCAGACCGAGAAAATTTTTGGACCCCCTGCCCCGGGCCTGGGAACAGTCCAGCGGTTTTATCTCTCTGCGCGCCTCTTTCTGCAAGCCAATGATCTGACCCTGCCGCATGATGTTTACGGCGCCAAGCATCCGTTCGCGATATCTCTGGGGGAACCCACGATCACGATTGCGGAGCGCCTGGAATCGCAAGGGTTCATCTCGAACGCCGAAGCGTTTCGCAATTTCCTGATGTACTCCGGGATGGATACCACCCTGCAGGCCGGCGACTATGAGCTAAGCCCAGGCATGACGGCCCTCGAAATTGCCCATGCGCTGCAAGACGCCACGCCCGCCGATGTTATGTTTCATATTTTGCCCGGCTGGCGCATCGAAGAGGTCGCCGCGGCGCTGCCCACCTCTGGATTAAACATCACGCCGCAGGATTTCGAACAGGCGGCAGCCAACCCGCCTGAAGGGTCCGGATTCCGGAGCGAGCTGCCGCCCGGCGCTTCCCTGGAAGGCTTCCTCTATCCGGACGCATATACACTGCCGCGTGATACCACGCTAAACGAGTTGATCGACCAGTTATGGCAGGGTTTCGACGCTCATGTGGACAGCGATCTGCGCCAGGGATTCGAGCGCCAGGAATTAAGCCTCTTTCAAGCTGTGACGCTGGCTTCGATCGTCGAGCGCGAAGCCGTGGTTGACGAGGAGATGCCGCTGATCGCCTCCGTATTTCTCAACCGCCTGGCAGCCGGGCTCAAGCTGGATTCCGACCCGACCGTGCAGTACGCCCTGGGATATAACCAGGATCAAAAAACCTGGTGGACCAACCCGGTCAGCCTGGACGACTTGCAATTCGATTCTCTCTATAACACGTACCTGTACCCGGGCCTGCCGCCCGGCCCGATCGCCAACCCAGGGCTGGACGCCTTGATAGCCGTCGCTTTCCCGGATCAGACGCCTTATTACTACTTTCGGGCCGCCTGTGATGGCTCAGGCCGGCACGTCTTCGCCGAGACCTTCGAAGAGCACGTCGCCAACGAATGCCGCTGAGTAGTCCCCGAGATGAACCAAAATCAGCACCTCTCGATATTAATTATGGGGTAATCCTGGTGCCCATGCTTCTTTTAACGATTGGTATTCTCATGAAAACAAATCATCTCGCCCTCCCTTTCCTGGCTTTTCTTTTCCTTAGCAGTTGTTCGACTTCCACCCCGACTGCCTCATTGCCTTCCACAAAAGCTCCGGTCGGAACCAGCACGGCTACCAACCCGCCGGCCTCGCCCACGGTCCCGCCGGCGCCAACGCCGTCTCCCACTGCGAAAAAGGCCGCCGGACAGCCGCCCCCGGGCTGCGTCGAAGCCGATCTGGTCTACGACCCGCAGCTACAGCACGTGCTGCTGGTGAATTGCTTTTCACAGACCAGCTCTCAAAACCAGACGGTCGTTATATGGAGCTGGAATGGTCAATCCTGGGACGTAGTGGACGATCAAGGCCCTGAAGGGCGGCTCGTCACCGGGGCCGCCTATGATGTCAAACGCGGCGTCCTCGTTCTCTACGGAGGCCAGCCGCTCACTTCCACGAGATGCACCCGGGACACCTGGGAGTGGGACCACCAGGGCTGGGCGAAGAAAGATGCGAACAGCCCCGCGCCTTGCGACCATTTTAAAATGGTGTATTCTGCCGCACAGGAGGCCGTCCTGCTTTTCGGCGGGCAGGATGAGCAGCAGCGGCTCCTGGACGAGACCTGGAACTGGGACGGGCAGGTCTGGCAGAAGGTGAGCGATTCTGGACCTGCCAGCCGGGCGCACTTTGGTTTTGTCTACGATAACCGCCACGAACAGGCGCTGCTGTATGGCGGCTTCACCGGAAATGTCTACGATGATTTCTGGTCCTGGAGGGACGGCGCCTGGCAGCAGATTCATTTGCCCGGGCCGGGGAAACGCTCCCATTTGGGAATGGCGTTTGATGAAGAGTCCGGAGTTCTGCTGATCTTTGGCGGGGCGAAAGGCGGCTCTACACTCTCGTCCCTCACCGACGAGACCTGGGTCTTAAATAACGGCGCCTGGTCTCAACAACCGGGCCCGGCGCCATCGCCGCGCGGTTCACCGGCGATGGCCTACGATCCTGAGCGGAAGCGGATCGTTTTATACGGGGGGTTCCCTGCGGACCAGCAAGAACTGGCGGACACCTGGGAATGGGACGGACAGGCGTGGGCCTGCCTGGCCAACTGCCTGTAGAGTCGATCAAGCAACAACCAAAGGGTGAGGTCGAGGAACTGGATCCCAATTATCGCCAATACAAGCGCAATAGCACTAGAGGTAAATATTTGAGAGCCGACAAGGCGACTCTTTCGCTTTTTCGTTTTACCAAGAAGTAGATACAGGTATAATGGTGGTAGGAGCCACTGTGAAGTCCAATTTTGAATGGGACCCTGATAAAGCAGAAAAGAATATTTCCAAGCACGATGTTGATTTCGATGAAGCGAGTTCTGTTTTTGATGACCCCATGTTCATCACTTTTCTCGACGAAGAACACTCTATCAATGAGGAACGCTATATCACAATTGGCTTGTCTAACGAGGGGCGACTTTTATTGGTAGCGTACGCCGAGCGAAATGATCGTATCCGCATTATTAGTGCGAGAAAGGCGACGAAAAATGAAGAAAAATTCTATCAAGAAGCAGGATGATTATGAACTGCGAGAGGAATACGACCTCTCAAAAATGGCCATTCTGCCCAAAGGACGATTTGACCCGAAGCGCAGAATTGGCACGAACGTTGTCGTTCTCGAACCAGAGATTGCTAAGGCATTTCCAAATGACGAGGCTGTCAATGAAGCTCTGCGTTTGGTATTGAAAGCCTCAAAAATCCCACACAGTTCGTAGATCATATCTCTCGATACTCCAGAGGGCGTTTACCCGTAGGCATTTACATATTATCAGGATTATACTGAAGTCTATTTTACTTTTCACTCCCCGAGCATGCCGAACCGGCAATCGATGCTCAGTTCCAGGCTTCCAGACGATTGGTCTTCCAACCCTGCATGACAGAACTTATTATGGGGCATGGTCTCCAGCAGCTTCGCACCCGCAATATACCAGCGCCCACCTACCTTTACCAGGGTTAGTTCGGAGGTGACGCCCGGGCTTTTTTCGATGGCTTTAGCCACATCACCTTCAATCGTGACCGACGTGATATCGGTTTCAAAGAATTCTGGTGGGAGAAAAGCCGGGTTAGGACCCCGATTGGATACGATTACCAGGTCGGTGTTCGGCAAGGGGGTCGAAGTTGGTTCCGGAAAACTGCAAAGAGGCAGCGAGCCGCAGGCTCTTTAAATAACTTCGACAGCTCATCTTCTTATAATTATATAGTCAAATACATCTCAGGATAGAATTACTCTGATTAATCTATCCTGGGCTTGGGACAGGATTTCACATTAAACTGATTTTTCAATCGCTAAAGAAGAACGCAGGGAGGATCATAGAAATGAACCGTTCGAAACCATTTTGGGTTTTCCCACTTTTTCTTGCGCTCGCCATTGGGCTCTCCCTTTTGGGAGAAGCGCTCTTCCACAAGCCCGGAATCGCCGTGGGTGCAACCCTGCGAGACGCGGCTCAACCCACCATCCCCTGGCCGAATATCTCCCTGAACCTCGTCACCAACCAGGTCAACGCGCCGGTTTACGTGACCAACGCAGGGGACGGCAGCGGGCGCCTGTTCATCGTCGAGCAGCCTGGATTGATCCACATCTACCAAAATGGGGACCTGGAAAATACGCCCTTCCTGGATATCCAGGGCCGCGTCCTGTATGGAGGCGAGCGCGGTCTCTTGAGCATGGCTTTTCCACCTGGCTATCCTTCCAAGGGGTATTTCTATGTCTACTACACCAAGAACAACGGGAACAACGTGGTCTCTCGCTTCCACCTGACGCCGAACCCTAATATCGCCGACCCGGACAGCGAAGAGACCATTTTGACCCTAAACCACCCGAACTCATGATAACCACAACGGCGGGCAGCTCGCTTTTGGCTCCGATGGTTACCTCTATATTGGGACGGGCGACGGAGGCGGCGGGGGCGACCCCTCCGGCAATGCGCAAAACCCCGCAGCCTTGCTTGGCAAACTGCTGCGCATCGATGTGGAGATCTATGGGACGTACCCGCTCAGCGGAACGGTGGCTACTTTCATTCCAATGGCAATGACGGCTAACGACCCCGCTCATGCCGCCAGCTTATATAAAATCCCGCCCTCCAACCCGTTCGTGGGGGTCAGCGGCTACCGGGCAGAAATCTGGGCGCTCGGCTTGCGCAACCCCTGGCGCTACGCTTTTGACCGCCTGACCCATGACTTGTATATCGGCGACGTTGGGCAAAACATGGTTGAAGAAATTGATTTTCAACCCGCTTCCAGTCCCGGGCGGAGAAAATTACGGTTGGAATATTCTCGAAGGCACGCATTGTTACCCACCTTCTACCGGGTGTACGCCCCCAGGCAATTATTCGCCGCCCGTTACTGAGTATGAGCACGGGCCTAACGACTCAACCGGTTGCTCGGTCACCGGCGGGTTCGTCTACCGTGGCAGCCAATATCCCGGCATGCAGGGGATTTATTTTTACTCGGACTACTGCAAAGGGGAAATCTGGGGTTTGCAGCGGGTCTCCGGCTCGTGGCAAAGCCAACTGCTTACCGATACTAACCTGAGCATCACCAGCTACGGGCAGGACGAAAATGGCGAGCTCTACCTGGCGAGCACCTCAGGCGTTTACCAGCATGATGGAGAACCCGTAAGGAGAACGAAAGAGCGCTCGGCCCCTATTTCAGGATGTAATAGGTCGCTTTCTTATCGCCTACCTTGATCAGCACGCTGCGAGAGACGAGGTCCACCAGATCGCGACGCAAGGTTTCGGGGTGGACGTCCGGGCAAAGCTCCTGAAATTCCCGGTTCGTGATGCGCTGGTAACGGTTAAGGTGCATCAAGGCCAATTCCTGGCGTGGGTTCAGGTCCATGTGTTTGAACGATGAAAGGTCGGCTACAGAATTCGGATTCTGATTCTCGCTCTCACCGAACAATGTGACCCGGAAAGTGCCAGCGACTTCCTCAAACCGGGGTGGACGCAGGCCGCTGCGGCGCATTGCAGTGACCACCCGGTCCAGCCCGTACCCCAGCCGCTCGATAAATCCCAGGTCGGACAGCACCTGTACGATGACTGCGTTGCGTGAGAAACGCGCCTGCAGCAGGTTTTCCAGGGTAACCGGCCCGGGCAGCCCGCCGGGGGAATGCACTTCGATCCTGTCTGCAAAAATATTGAGATGGATCGTATCCCCCTGCTGGTTGTAATCGCGGTGCGCGACGGCATTGACGAGCAGCTCACGCACCGCATCCAGCGGGTATTCCGGCACTTCTTCATGCGTGAGCCCTACCAGCCGGACGACACGACGCAAATTGTCGTGCACGAAGGCTTCCGCCTGTCGTAACTGGTCCGGGAGCGTCCCGCTGATATCCTGCTTGAGATACCGGTCGGCGAAGTTCGTCCCCGAAAAACGGGCTGCCAGGATGGTCGCGTTTGGCAGCCACTGCTGGGGATGATGGCCAAACATCAGCAGCGCCGCATAAGTGGGTTGCAAAGAATCACGGAAATTCTCCGACTTTCCTAAGGGCGCAACGGAACGCCTCAGGCAGCCGCGCCGAAGGAGAACCTCCTCGGGCAATTCGCTCGCCGGAAGTCCAAGGGTCTCCACATAAGCCGCGACTTTATCCGGGTCTAAATCGTCCAGGCAGGCGTTCGCCGGCGTCTGCACTTCCAATTGCACCACGCCGCGTTCCACCAGGAGCTGGCGAAGCCGGCGGGCCGGGAGTGGGTTCGTCTGAGCGCCATCCCTTCCTAAATAACGGCCCTCCAGGCTGTAAACGTTCGGCAGCCCGCGCGGGACAAAGATGACGACCACGTGCATGTGGTCTATTTTTTGGATGCGTGGTACGGGCAGCACCAGGGTCGGCTCTGCAAGCAACGCCGCCTGGAACACGCGGTCCAGGATACCCTCTGGTGCGCTGACCCCATGGACCTGACCTGAACGAGGCGCTACTCCGACCAGGATTGTGCCGCCTGTGGTATTCGCCATCCCTACCAGGACCGCAGCCAATCGCTCGGCAGAAACATCCTCCGGGAACCAATGCAGGTCCGGACGCATGCCGCCTTTCAGCAGGGTAGGCATCCCGGCAGGATCCACCTGGCGCGTTTCTTGGGCAACCGCAAAGAATTTATGCTGGCTGGGTGCGTTAGATTCCGGCTCGTCCGGCTTGGGATTACTATTGGTTTCTTGCATACCGATCCAATTTACGTGTGGGTGAAACGCGGATTTTGAATCGCCCGTTCAGAGCGTATGGATCACTTCTCAAAAAGCGAGGCGCTGCCCCAATTATTGAGAGGATGACCTGCGAGCTTTACTTCAAGCGCCTGGTTGCGCGGGGAGGCTATCGCCGCCGGGTATCGCTGGGCTGCTGGTTTTTGGCTCGACTGTTTTGCCCTTGGAATCGCCAGATCGGCTGCGCTTCACCGGCTCGCCTTTAGCGCGCGGCAGTTGGACCTCCTCCGGCAAGGGAATCAAAGCTACATCCAACACTTGATCTACGTGCTCAACCGGGACGATCTTCAACTCACTGCGCGCCCTCTTCGGCACATCAACCAGGTCCTTCAGGTTGCGCTTTGGCAGGATCACCGTGCGGATGCCGGCCCGGTGGGCTGCCAGAACCTTTTCACGTACACCGCCGACCGGCAAGACGCGGCCGCGCAGTGTAATTTCCCCGGTCATACCGACATCCCGGCGCACTTCTCGGCCGGTAAACGCAGAAACCAACGCCGTGCAAATCGTAATCCCGGCGCTGGGACCATCCTTCGGTATGGCGCCCTCCGGGATATGGATATGGATATCGACCTGGTCATAAATATCGGTATCCAGCTCGAACTGGCGGGAACGCGATTTGAGATAAGACAGCGCGGCCTGAGCTGATTCCTGCATTACGCTGCCAATCTGCCCGGTGATCTGCAAATTGCCTTTCCCATCCATCAGGAGCACTTCCACAGGCATGATCTCACCGCCGCTTTCCGTCCAGGCTACGGCGGTCGCCACCCCAACTTCATCACGCCGCTCCGCTTCCAGGTTAAAAAACTGCGGCGGCCCGAGATAACGCTCGATCGCGGCTGGAAGCACCTGGGAAGCGTAGCGCTTCTTCTCGGCTTTCGAGCGGGCGATCTTGCGGCATACCCGTCCAATCTCACGTTCCAGGTTGCGCACACCTGCTTCATAGGTGTATTCGCGGATGATGCGCATCACGGTTGAATCGGAAAGCTCAAATTCGGCGGGCTCTATACCGGTCTCCTCCATCTGACGAGGGATGAGGAAACGCCTGGCGATCTCCACCTTCTCTTCCTCGATATAACCCGGGAATTCGATCAACTCCATACGATCCAGCAAAGCCGGCGGGATGGTGCTGGTGGTGTTTGCGGTGGTGATGAACATCACCTGGGAGAGATCGTATGGCAGCTCCAGGTAATGATCGGAAAAAGAATAATTCTGTTCCGGGTCCAGGACTTCCAACAAGGCTGAAGCCGGGTCGCCGCGAAAATCCTGCCCCAGCTTATCGACTTCGTCCAGCATGAAAAGTGGATTCGTGGATCCCGCCCGGCGCATGGTTTGTAATATACGTCCGGGCAGCGCGCCGATATACGTGCGCCGGTGACCACGGATTTCGGCTTCGTCGCGTACGCCGCCCAGGGAAAGGCGCACAAACTTCCGCCCCAACGCTTCGGAGATGGATCGACCTAAAGATGTTTTCCCCGTTCCAGGCGGGCCAACGAAACAAAGGATTGGCTGCCGCAGCCGCTTTGGATTCAGGCTGCGGACGGCGATATATTCCAGAACACGCTCTTTGGCCCGCGGCAGTCCGAAATGATCCCGGTCAAGCACTTTGGCCGCGTGGCGCACATCCAGGTTATCTTCCGTGAACACGCCCCAGGGTAGATCCAATATCCAGTCGACGTAAGTGCGGATAATGCCCACTTCAGGCGACATTGGCGGCATCTGGCCCAGGCGGTCGACTTCTTTCAGCGCCCGCATCTCCACTTCTTCGGGCAGCTTGGCCTCTTCAACCCGGGCGCGGATTTCGAAAATCTCCCGCGTCCAGGGATCGCCTTCGCCCAACTCCGTTTGGATCACTTTCATCTGCTCACGTAGATAATATTCTCGCTGTGTCCGGTCCACCTCGCTTTGGGCGCGAGTGTGAATTTCGTCCTCAAGCTCGAGCACATCCGCCTCTTTAGCGAGCAGGCCAATAACCCTTTTGAGTTTGTCCAGCGGGTTTAAGATCGCCAGCAGCTCCTGGCGTTCCTCCAGGGTAGGGGCAATCGCCGTGACGATCATGTCGGCCAACCAACCCGGCTCGTCAATATTCAAGGCGTAAAGGTAGGCTTCCTCCGGCAGGCTGCGATCCAACTGCACACACTTCTGGAACATCTCCAAAGCGGTGCGCATGGTCGCATCGGTTTGCCGGTCGACCTCGATCATCTCGTATACCGGCCGGGCGAGCGCAATCAGAAAAGGCTCCTCCTGGGTGAACTCCACCACCTGCACCCGCCGCCGGCCCTGGACCAAAGCAGAGCTCGAGCCATCCGGCATGCTCAACAAGCGGCCAACCGCCATCTCCACGCCAACCGGGAAAAAATCGCTCAACCGGGGGTTATCTTCATCCGGGTCGCGTTGGGTCAGGGCAATGACCGTTTGGTCGTTCAACTGCGCTTCTTCAACGGCGAGCAGCGAGTTTTCTTGCGAAAGAAAGACCGGCGATACCATGTGCGGGTAAACAACCAGGTCGCGCAGAGGCAGCACGGGACATTCGATCAGCCCCTTTTCATCCGGAAGCGCGTCGGGCACGCTGTACAATTCTTCCGTACGCCGGTGCAGCGCCTCTCCGAAATCGTCATCATCATCTCGAAGGTACCAATCGTTATCCCTCATGCCTGTCTCCCCAAACCGTTTTTATACTTATCCATTCTCGACCTAATTTTGTGGGACCTGGTTTCTGTTATACCAGGTTTCTCGCGCCCCGGCGGCTACAAACAGGCTGCCCGCCACCAAAACCATCGCTTCGCCTTCGGCGAGACGGATGGCTTCTTCCAACGCATCTTCGATGGCCGGAACGATTTTTGCAGGTCGACCGAACCTGTGCGCCAACTCCACCAGGGTTTCCGGCGCGATCGCCCTCGGGTGAAAGGAACGTGTGGCGATCACCTGGCGGACACGCGGCATTAACTCGGCAAACATGCCCTCAATATCTTTATCTTCGGAAGCGCCAAATACCAGGACAACCGGCTGTCCCGGGAAATAATCGTCCAGGGCCAGGCGTAATTTTAATGCCGAATCGCGATTATGGGCCGAGTTGATCACGACCGGTGGGTAACGCTGCAAAACCTCGAAGCGACCGGGCCAAATCACCTTCGAAAATCCTTTGCGGATGGCACTCTCTGGCAGGGGGATGCCGCGATCCCTGGCAATCTGCAAGGCGGCATAGGCTGTGGCTGCGTTTTCAACCTGGTGGTATCCCAGTAAAGGGATATTCAAGCGGGTGGGTTCCCATTCGATAAACCCGCCCGATTCGATATATTCATCCACCAGGCTTTGCTCGGAAATCGGCCAAACCAGCAGCGACTGCCCACCGTTCAATGAATGGGACAATTGGGCGAACAGGTAATCCCGGCCGATCAATGTGAACGGCGCAGTGCGGTCTGCCGCGATTCGTTCAATCACCAAACGCGCTTCATCTTTTTGCGGCGCGACAACCACCGGGATGCCCGGCTTGATAATCCCGGCCTTCTCAGCGGCAATTTCCGCCAGGGTTTCCCCCAGGAACTGGGTATGGTCGTAAGAGATTGAGGCGATCACCGCCACGTTTGGTGTGACAACGTTTGTCGCATCCAACCGCCCGCCCAGGCCAACCTCGACCACTGCGGCGTTCACGCCGCGCCTGGCAAAGTACAGGAACGCCAGCGCCGTGGTGATTTCAAACGTCGTTAAGCGGGTACCTTCTTCCAGGTGCGGTTTAATCTCATCCACCAGAGAGACCAGATCTGCATGAGGGATGGGTTCTCCATCCACCTGGATCCGTTCAGCGTAATCCTGCAAGTGAGGCGAGGTATATAAACCGACCCGATACCCGCCGGCCTGAAGCGAACTGGCGCACAACGCTGAGATCGAGCCCTTGCCCTTGGTCCCGGCTACATGAATGACCGGATATTTCTCTTGGGGCTGGCCCAGCTCCTGCACAAAATCACGCATCCGGCCCAAATCAAAATTCTCCGGGGCGTAGCGATTCGCGCGCGTCAGGCTGTAGTCGACAAAACTATAAAGATACGCTAATGCATCCTGATATGCCGTCTCGATGTCCATGGTCCAGGGATTCTAACCGCACGCACTGCTCTAGGCAAGAGGTGGGCGAATATTCTTCACTGCTTTGTAAGCCAGGCCTTACAAGCCCTTGAGTGGTAAAATTTCGAAGTGCTACGAAATTTTTTCAGGATAGGATTTCGTATCGTGATTCTCATTCTGGCTCTCGGCGCACTAGTATTGGCGCTACCCCGCCTGCTCACGGCGCTGTACGCTATGCCGCGGGTATATAACACGGAAAACGTCCCGGCCGATCGGGTGGCAATTGTGTTTGGCGCCGGCTTGTGGCGAGACGGCAGCCCTACCCCGGTCCTGCGTGACCGCGTCGCTGCCGCAGCCAGGCTGTACTTCACCGGCAAGGTGGAGAAGCTGCTGATGAGCGGCGACAACAGCGAGATCTATCATAACGAACCCGGCGCCATGCTGGATTACGCACTCAGCCTGGGAGTGCCGCAAGAGGCCATCGTCCTGGATTACGCCGGCCGGCGCACGTACGATACCTGTTACCGGGCCCGAGCGATTTTTGGGGTCGAAAAGGCCATCCTGGTTACGCAAGGCTTTCACCTGCCGCGCGCCTTGTTCCTGTGCAACGGCCTGGGTATCCCGGCCGTTGGCGTATCGGCAGATTTGCGCGAATATCGCCAGGGGTCAGAATTATATTGGAACCTGCGAGAAGTCCCGGCGACTTTAGTCGCCATCTGGGACGTCTACGTCAGCCGTCCACAGCCAATCCTGGGAGATCCCGAACCCATATTCCCAAATACGGAGGCCGAATGAATCGCAGCGAAGCGCTTGCCATCGTGCGTGAATATGTAAAAAACGAGAACCTGGTCCGCCACATGCTGAGCGTGGAAGCCGCAATGCGATTCTATGCCGAGAAATTCGGCGAGGACCCTGAGCTCTGGGGCCTGACCGGCCTGCTGCACGACTTCGATTGGGAGATCCACCCAACCTTGGAGGAGCACCCTCAGGCGGGCGCCTCGATCTTGCGCGAGAAGGGCGTGCCAGAAGAGATCATCCAGGCGATTTTAAGCCATGCCGATCACACCGGCGTGCCGCGCCAAACGCGCATGGAAAAGGCGCTGTATGCTTGCGACGAAATCACCGGGTTGGTCACTGCAGTGGCGCTGGTGCGACCGTCACACGCCCTTTATGATTTAAAGGCTGCCTCGGTCAAGAAAAAATGGAAGGACCGGGCCTTTGCAGCCGGGGCAAATCGGGGGGAAATCGAGCAAGCCACCGAAGCGTTCGGAATAGAGCTTTGGGAGCACGTCGGAAACGTGATCGAGGCCATGCAGCGTATCGCCCCAGAGTTAGGCCTGGAAGGAAGTTAATCCTGGGATAAAGAAATGGAGTCACCCGGCTCTGAAAAAACCAAGCACGTTGCCCACATCCCCGGCAACGTGCTTATTAATTCCTGTGCTTCAACACGGATGCGATGATTAAGGCGCGATAACCGTGTCTTTACAGGCATCTCCACAGCCATCGAGTACCTGCTGGGCGCTGTCCGTTCCAGGCTGCGATGATGTCAGCGTACGCCCATCCTTTAAATTCAGAGTTACCAGCAGCGAATCAGACAGCGTGATCTTGGCGACTTCGCCATTCAAGATCAACGCCTGGGCGCGGTCCCAGACCACCAGCCTGCCATCTTGTACGTCAGGATACAACCCGCCGTAAGTAGCCGCCGATGATTGGGATTGGCTCCCGGGACCTGGGTAGGCGAGATTCGGGCTGTCTGTCGGGCTCTCTTGTGCCTGGGTTGGAGCGCTGTTGTCCCCCGGCGCAGGTTGGGTTGCTGCCACGGTAGGGCTGGCCGGTTGGCAGGCGGTGAGCGCAGCTACCGCCAGAAGCGCCAAAACTAGCCACAATCGTGTTTTCATACGACCTCCTCGATGTCCTTAGAATTAAAATGCCGGCCTCAACAGTCCGATCGACGCAACTTAAGGAGTTCGACCATAAACTTCTGGTCCCAAAGCCCAGCGAAATGAAGGTCGACTTATTCCTCCAATTCGACACACAGCAGTCGACGCTGAGGACCGGAATTCCGTAAATTATACCGCAATGGGGATTTGACATTCTTTATCTTTTGCGCTAAACTACGCATATCGGCTATACGAAAAACCTATCCGCAATCGACGGAGGCTCTCATGGCGAACCAGACTGTCACGGCTCACATCACCGATCAAAATCTCTTAATCCCCACGATCAAAGCGTGGCGGCTTTACCTGGACGACCAGGGCAATTCCATTCACACGATCAAAGCTTTCAGCGCTGACCTGCGGCTCCTGGCCTCTTACTTACCTCCAGACCGCTCCCTGGGCAAGATATCGACTTCCGAGCTGAATAATTTTCTGGAATGGCTGCAGCATGGGCGCGGCGTGCCTTGCAGTCCCAAGACCCTGGCTCGCCGTATCACCTCGATCAAGGCTTTTTTTCGCTGGCTGCACCAAAACGGCGTGATTCTGATCGACCCCGCCGAAAAAGTGGTTCAAAAATCAGTTATCAGCCCGCTGCCCACTATATTAACAACGTCCGAGATGCAGGCCGTCCTGGATGCCGCCGAAGCGCATCGCCGCGCGGCCAGGCCGGATGCGCGTTACTTTACTCTGGTGGCGCTGCTGCTCTATACAGGGGTTAAAAAAGGGGAATGCCTGGGACTCAGCCCAAATCACATCGATCTCGAAGCGCCTAACAACCCGCTGATTTTCGTTCGGTACGCCAGCCCACGCCATCGCTACAAAGAACGCAAAATCTCCCTGCCAGAATTTTGGGTTGAAGCTTACAACGAATATAAAACTCAATATGAACTGGGAGATCGCATCTTCCCCTGGTCGCCGCGCCGGTTGGAATACCTGCTGGAAGACCTGAGTGAAGAAGCCGGCCTGGAAAAACACCTGTCCTTCGATATGTGCCGCTGGACGTGCGCGTTAAATGATTGGGCTTCGGAGACGGACCGGAACAAGATTCGCCAAAAACTGGGCGTATCGAAAATCCAGTGGCGAGAAGTCAGTATGAAGCTCGAAAGACTGGCGAATCAAGGAGATAAATAGTGTTGGGCGCCTTGCCTCTGGCCGCAGGCCAGTGGTCGGCGCACCACGCGTGCTGTTAGCTCATCCTGCATGACTTCTATCCCCCGCCAATCGCGGGGAATATACTGACCGCATCGGCGGAGGAAAGCAGTGTATCTAAAGAGTCTTCCAGGAAAGGGACATCCCGCCCGTTGATAAAAACGTGAACGTGATGGTAAAGATCCCCCTTCCCATCGAATAGCTCAGTCCTCAATCCTGGATAGAGATGGATCACTTCAGCTAACAACTGGCGAGCTGTCATCCCTTCTCGAAAAGGGATTTCGACAGATTTAGCCCCAACGACCTGGCGCAGGGTGGCGTAGAAATTTACTTGCATCGATCGCCCTTCGAAACGCTGATCAGGAATACTGGCAGGTAGCGTAATTATAGCACACGCCCATTTTCCGGATTCTGACAGCCGCCCGGGAATCCTTCCGCCGGGATCCATCCCGCCCGGGATTCCATCCCCCAGGAATTGATAGAAAATATCCTCTGAAGTACAATGAATTCCGCACTGCCGAAAAACGAGAAGATCGCACCGAATAACCATGCAACCGGACCGTTCGCACCCTTCGAATATCTCCCCATCGCCTTCCCAATCCGGGTTTGAGCTTCTATTCGCCCTGAACGACGCCTGCCAGAGGCTGCCGCTCAACCCGCGCTCACAAGAAAGCGTTCTCACGACCTTTGGCCAGGCGCTCAACCGGGGCGGATTCGACTGTTGTTTTGGACTGCTGAACGAGGGCCAAAAGACCCTCACTTTATATCTTTTTCTTTCACCTTTCACGCGTTTGAAAAGTAATTCTCAGGAAGGCCGGGCGCTTACGATCGAAGGGGTGGAGCTCCCAGTCTCTATATCGAATGCATTCCGCCAGGTCGTTCAGACCGGCGAACCTGTATTTCTTGAGGATCCGCGTGAGTTGATCTCGAGCCTGGTCCAGAGCGCAGGCGCAACGATACCTGCTGAACTTATGGAAAATCGCCAGAAGCAGCCGGCGATTCTCTCGCCGATCAAACCGTCGGGCAGCCTGCAGGGCATCCTTTTTATCGCCAGGGAAGGGTTCACGGCCGCGGACACATCTTTTGTGGAGGCCTTCTCCTGGCAAGTCGCCAGCACGTTAGAAAATATTCAGTCGGCAACCGCCCGGGGCGATGATGCACAAGGCCTCCTTCCCACCGGCGCAGCCGGCGATTCGAGCCAACACGAACAGATCGAGTGGGCTATCCAACGCAAAGCAGAAGAACTGGCCGCATTACACGCGGTTTCACTTAATATCAACGCTGCCCAAAATTTGCCAACGCTTCTCGATACGATCACCGAGCAAGCCACGCTGCTTTTGAACGCCTCCAGCGGCAGCCTGGGGTTGTACAACCCTCAAAGCCAGGAAGTGCGTATCGCTTTCAGCTTTAATACACCCGAGGATTTCACCGGTATCCGTTTAAAACGCGGGGAAGGCCTGGCTGGCAAAATTGTTAATACAGGAAAGCCGGAGATCATCGAAAATTACAACTCCTGGGAAGGTCAGGCTGAGGTATTTAAACAGAAGAATTTGTTTCACACCGTGCTGGGCGCACCGATGATCTGGCAGGGACGGGTGACTGGCGTTTTGCAAGTCTATGATAGAAAAGACAGCGGTTCTTTTACTTCTGCCGATCTCGAGCTCTTGACCCTTTTTGCTAACCAGGCTGCCATCGCCATCGAAAATGGGCGCTTATTCGAGGCCGAACGCGCCCAATTGTTGCTCTCAAAGACCCTTCAAGAAGTCGGCGCCTTGCTGACTACCCAAATGGGATTACAGGAAGTGCTTGAGAGGATCCTGGACCTGCTGGGGCGGGTAATTCATTACGACAGCGTCTCGATCCAACTGCTCAACCCGGATGGATCGCTCACCCTGGCAGCCGGCCGCGGCTTTCCAGACCTGGATAGAACACGCCAAATCATCCGCGAATTAAGCGGGCACATGCTGTCCAACCATTGGAAAGAGAAAAAAGTTAAGGTAATCCTGGATACCTACCATGATCCCTCCTGGGTGCTCAGCCCCAATTCAGAATACATCCGGTCCTGGGTTGGAGCGCCGCTGCTTGTGAAAGGTCGTTTTATCGGCAGCCTTAACCTGGACAGCGCCACACCCAACGATTACGACCAGGATACCGGCGAGACCGTGATGGCCTTCGCCAACCAGGCCGCCATCGCCATTGAAAATGCGCGTTTATTTGGGGCGGAACACTTTGCCCGTGAGCGCGCCGAAACCCTGCGAGAAGTAGCCCGCACCGTCAGCAGCAGCTTGGAGTTGCGCCAGGTGTTGCACGCAGTCTTACAAGGCACCCTCAACCTCTTCCCCGAAGCGAACAACAGCCATATATTCCTGTACAACGCAGAAGACGGTCGCCTGACGTTCGGCGCGGCGCTTTGGGCGAAAGAAGCGCAGGATCGTCCCTGGAGCGAGCCACGGCTCGATGGCCTGACATACACCGTTGCCCGGAAGGGTGAAACGATCGTCGTCCCCGACATGCGCACCCATCCCCTTTACGCCAACACACCGGAGGATTGGCAGGGGACCATCATCGGCCTGCCCTTGAAGATCGGGGAGCGGGTCGTTGGGGTGATGAACACCAGTTACAAAAAGCCGCGCGATATTTCTGAAACCGAACTGCGGGTCATGCACCTGCTGGGCGACCAGGCTGCAATTGCCATTGAAAATGGACGCTTGTACGAACGAGCGGAGACTGAACGACGGCACCTTAGCCTGCTGTACGAGATGGGCCGCGAGCTGGCGACGACGCTGGATGTAAATGAAATTCTCCACCAGGCGGTCTTTCTCACCTGCCGCGCCCTGGATGGGGAGCTTGGGGAAGCGTTTCTTTATCTGCCAGAAGAAAACCTGGTCAGCCTGCGCGCCATTTACGACTGCAGAAGGAATATCGACCTTTCAACCGCAGAGATCAACACCCAAATGGATTTTCGCCTGGGCGTTGGGCTCGCCGGCTGGGTGGCGGAGAACAAGAAACCCGCCAATATCCCCGATATTCACCTGGACTCGCGCTGGCTGCAAATTCCCGAGATTGGCGCAGACGCCCGTTCGGCGATCAGCGCTCCAATCCTGGTAGGGTCTCAGTTGATGGGCCTGCTCACGGTATTGCACGAACGAGAAGCGGCTTTCTCGAACGACCACATGGATTTGATGCAAGCGATCTGCCAGGAAATCGGCCTGGCCCTCAGCAATGCCAACCGCTACCAGCAGGTACAGCGCCGCCTGGCAGAGATCACTTTGATCCAGAACCTGGCGCAGACTTTCAACCAGCGCCTGGAGCTTAAGATACTGCTCGAAGAAGTGGTTACCCAGCTCTCGAACAGGCTGATGAATTATCCCCAGGTAAGAATTTTCATGGTCGAAAATGGCGTATTGGCGCTCAAGGCCAGTTATGGGAGCGGGGTGGCAAATGAATCCTACCTTTTGGATCAGGGCCTCATCGGGCGCGTGGCCCAAAGCGGGCAGGTAATCTTTATCCCAGATGTGAGCCAGGAGGTCGAATACCAGGTCTATCAACCGGACACGACCTCTGAACTGGCGGTTCCAATATTCCTGGACCAATCTGTTGTCGGTGTGATCAATGTCGAAAGCCACAAGCCCAACCAGTTAAGCGCTCAAGACCGCGATCTGCTCCAGGTGCTTGCCGGTCAAATTTCTATCGCCCTGGAGAACTCTGTACTGTACGAACGCGTCCGCGGCCACGCGGAAAACCTGGAGAGCATCGTCGCCCAGCGCACGGCAGAGCTTACTGAGTTATACAAACTCAGCCAGGAAATCGGTTATCTTCTTTCGTATGATGAACTGCTGCGCCTCATCCTGCACCGCCTGTGCAGCGCTATGGACTGCGGATTGGTGGTTGGCTGCCTGGTTGAGGATAACTACCAGACGCTGATGATACAAACCAGCCGGCCGCTGGAACCGGCCGTCCAGCAGGAGATCCGCGAGCGCTGGAAAGAAATCATGCAGCATGAAAGCGACCAGCCGGTCGATTTGAGCCAAACTCGGATCGAAGTGATTCAAACGGAGAGAGAAAACGCCGGGAATGCTCCCATCCAGCAAATCGGGTCGGTTATTCAGGCGCCAATTCGCATCCAGGGGAAAGCTGCCGGTCTGCTGATGGCAATTGAAGAGCAGGCAGGCTCTTTTGCTGAAGAGCAGGAGCGATTGGTCACCACATTTGCGAACCAGGCATCCACCGCGATCCAACGCCTGGAAGCGATGCTGGCGGCTCAGCAGAAGCAGTTAGAAAACCTTGTCGAGCACGTTCCAGTCGGCATTCTTTTATTCGATGCTGATTTCCGCTTGTTGGTGGGAAACACACTGGGCCGGGAAATCCTCGACATTTTGGCAGCCGGGAACGCCGGCGATGGCAACCTCCAGTTGGGCCCCTACAAAATCCAGGAATTGATCGGCCGCTATCAAGATCCGCTGCCAACAGAGATCACGCTGGATGGCCCGCCCCGGCGGGTCTTCGCAATCCAGACCCGCCAGGTGGTTACCGATAAAACGCAGTGGGTTTTGAGCGTGCGAGAAGTTACTGAAGAGCGTGAATTCCAGGTGCGCATTCAAAGCCAGGAACGCCTGGCAACGGTCGGCCAGCTCGCAGCAGGCATCGCCCATGACTTCAATAATATTATGGCAACCATCCTGGTGTACGCAGATCTCCTTCACCAGGACGCCAGCATCCAGAGAGCCAGCAAAGACAAGCTGACCATCATCCAGCAGCAGGTTCAGCGAGCCGCCAGCCTGATCCGCCAGATTTTAGACTTTAGCCGTCGTTCCGTGATGGAGCAGAGCTCTCTCGACTTACTGCCCTTCATAAAAGAACTGGATAAGATGTTGGGCCGTATTTTGCCCGAAACCATCCGCCTCGAGCTGAGCTACCAGCCTGGAGAATATTGGGTCAACGCCGATCCGACCCGTATGCAGCAAGTTTTCATGAACCTGGCAGTCAACGCCCGAGATGCCATGCCGGGCGGCGGTGTGCTTGCTTTTGAATTGGGTCATTATGAATTGACGCCTGGGGTGACACCACCCACTCCTTACCTGACCCCAGGAAAGTGGGTACGGATTTCCATCCGTGACAGCGGCGCAGGCATCACCCCTGAGGTAATCCCCCATATCTTTGACCCGTTTTTTACAACCAAACCGGTAGGGCAGGGAACCGGCCTGGGGCTTGCCCAGGTGTATGGGATCATAAAACAGCACGACGGTTACATCGATGTCACCAGCCTTCCCGGAACGGGCACCACATTCACGATCTATCTACCGGTGTTCTTCCGCCCGGTAGAACCGGAAAAACCCGCAAATGCGCCCGTACAATACCTTGGCAATGGGGAAAATGTGCTGGTGGCGGAAGATAATGATGCGACCCGAGAAGCCATCCAGGCCTTGCTTGAAGCGCAGCACTATCATGTGATCACGGCAATGGATGGCATCGAGGCGCTTCAACATTACGAGCGAGAACACCAGTCGATTGCTTTCGTCGTGAGCGATGTGATCATGCCCAGAATGGGCGGGATGGCGCTTTACCGCGCCCTGCGAAAGCGCTGGCCGGAGGTCAAAATGATGTTCGTCACCGGCCACCCGCTAGAAGTAGAGAGCCAAAATATGCTCGAATTGGGCAGCTATCACTGGCTGCAAAAGCCATTTTCAATGTTGGAATTCAACCAGGCCGTCCGGGAATTACTCCAGGAGCATCCATCTTGAGCCTGGGTCAGCGTGCAATCAGCGAGATGACCATGGAAAGGATGATCAGAACGCCAATAATCACCGAAACGATTTGCTGAGTGCGTAAATTGCGCAGCTCACTTCGCGAAGGTTCTTTCTTTTTAGCCATAAGTTCTCCTTGAAACGGCCGGCGATGAAAGATCAATCCAAATAGGCTTTTATCGCGACCGCAAGCTCCGAATTAATCCCGGGCACTTTCTGCAGGTCTTCTAAAGTAGCCTGCTCGATATTTTGAATGGATCCAAAGCGCTGAAGCAGCGCCTTTCTGCGGGTCGGGCCAATTCCAGGGACGGCGTCCAGCCTGGAAGCCAGCCCGGCTTTTGTGCGCCGGTTGCGATGAGAGGTGATCGCAAACCGGTGCGCCTCGTCGCGCACGCGTTGCACCAGGTAAAGCGCCTGGGAATGGCGCGGCAGCAGGATGGACGCTGGACGTTGTGGGAGAAACAGCTCCTCATTTTGCTTCGCCAGGCCAGCGACTGGCAGTTTTCCAAGCAAGCCAAAACGCTCAAGGACCTGCACCGCACGGCCCAACTGGCCTTTGCCGCCATCCACGATTAATAAGTCCGGCAAGAGGGCGAAAGCTTTGTCCGTCTTTTTCCCCGGCGCGCCATCTGTTTCCTGGGCAGTCCGCCAGCGATTAAAGCGCCTTGTGAGCACTTCCTCCATGCTGGCGAAATCGTCCGGCCCGCTCACGCTGCGGATATTGAAACGGCGGTAGAGGCTTTTGGCCGGCACCCCTTGCTCGAATACTACCATGCTGCCGACCGCGGCTGTGCCCTGTGTGTTGGAAATATCGTAACATTCGATGCGGTTGATCGGTTGGGAGATATCCAGGGCCTCCTGCAGCTCCACAAGCGCTTGCTCCTGGCGATGGCGGTCGGCCTGCCACTCCGCCTGGAGGACATTGAGTGTTTCGGCGGCGTTTTCCGCAGCCATCTGGATTAATTCCTTCTGCTGGCCCTTGCGGGGGACAAAGATTTTCACTTTTTTACCGCTCCGCTTCTGGCTCAGCCATTGGCGGATGATCTGCAGCTCTTCGACTTCCTGGGGCAGCAATACTTGTGAAGGGATCGATGAGGCCTGATCGTAGAACTGCTTGATGAATTCGGCCATCACATCCGCATCCGGCGTATCATCCGTCCCCTCCAGGACGAAGTAATCTCGACCGATCAACTTACCGCCGCGAATAAAGAACACCTGAACCACGGCCTCGCCGTTCGAGCGCGCCAGGGCCAGCACGTCCGAATCAACATAATCCGGAGAGACCACTTTTTGGCGTTCGACCACATTTTCTATCGCCCGAAGCTGGTCTCGCAGCGCGGCCGCCCGCTCAAAACGCAAAGCTTCCGCAGCCTGTTCCATTTCTTTCTGCAAGCGCGTGACAATGGGCTCGGTGCGCCCGTTCAGGAACTGGCAAAGATCATCGATCATCTGGCGGTACTTCGCCTGGTTGATCGCCCCAATACACGGAGCGGTGCACAATTTAATGTCGTAATACAGACAGGCGCGCTCATCTTCCCCGGTGATCTCGCGATCACAGGTGAGGTAAGGGAAAATGTGCCGTAATACATCCAGGGTCTGGTGGACCGCCCACACGCTGGTATATGGACCGAAATAGCGCGACCCATCCTGCACCATCTGGCGGGTAACGGTCACTTTCGGATAAGGATCTGCCCAGTGTACTTTGATATAAGGGTAGCGCTTGTCGTCCTTCAAGCGGACGTTGTAATGCGGACGGTGCTTCTTGATCAGGTTCATCTCAAGGATCAAGGCTTCGAGCTCTGAGCCCACTACGATCCATTCGATATCAGCGATCTTCCGCACCAACTGGAGTGTTTTGATATTATTTTGAGCGCTGCTGTGAAAATACGAACGAACACGGTTGCGCAGGTTGATCGCCTTGCCAACGTAGATGACTTTACCGGCGGAGTCCTTCATCAAGTAACAACCGGGTTTCGTCGGCAAGTTGTCCAGCAGAGTCTCAATATGAGAGGATACTTCCATAACACGTTTATTTTAACATGGATGAAAACAGGTATGAGGGGAGAGGTTCCGGGCAAACGCAACGACATTGTTTGCATCCTGCGATGGTGGAACTTGGGGTGTGGACCGTCCGTCTGGTTTATAATTAGCCGCAAGAAAGGCAGCTCAGCGTGAAATGATGGCAGACGACCAGCCCTTGGAAGTCCTGATAGGTGAGTTAATGCGCAAACGCGGCTTGCGCCTGGCAGTGGCCGAATCATGCACCGGTGGATTGATCGGTCATCGCATCACCAACATCCCAGGCTCCTCGACCTATTACATGGGCAGCGTCACGGCATACGCTTATGAAGCCAAGGTCCGCCTGCTGGGTGTGCGTTGGGGAACGCTGGAAAAATACGGGGCAGTGAGCAAAGAAACGGCCCTGGAAATGGCCTCTGGTGTTCGAAATGCCCTGGCGGCTGATATCGGATTGTCCGTGACCGGGATCGCCGGTCCTGGCGGAGGCACAGTCGAAAAACCAATCGGGTTGACCTGGATCGGTGTCAGCTCCCAGGGTGTAGATGAAGCCTGGCGCTATCTCTGGAAGGGAGATCGATTGGAGGTCAAGGAGCAGTCCGCCGAACAAGCCTTGCGACTTTTGGTAGAATTTTTATCCGAAGATGTGACGGGCCAGGGAAAAAATGAATGAGGCCAACGTGCTAAAGCCAGTCCAGGTGATCGCCCAATTCGACGATGACGGGAAAATATCGCCGCTGCGGTTCAACTGGCTTGGCCAATGGGTCCAGATCACCTCGACTGGGCGGAGTTGGGAGGATCATCTGGACCGGCACATCCTGGTAATGGTCCCCGGCGAGCGCGTTTTCGAGCTAATTTTCAATTCAACTGAGCTGCGCTGGTATCTTAAAACCGGGAGTACGATGACAGCGTAGCCCTTGGGCGTGGGAAATAGCCATTACCCCAGGCGCGCCCTTTCTTCTTCCGCCACACTTTCCTCCAATTTCCGGAACAATGGCTCGGGACTGGCTAAAATCGTCCCAGGAGCCAGCCGGACGGGTCTCCAATGGCTTTCGGCGTTGCCAGGATCGTAGCGCAACACCCCATGCGCTCCCAGGTTGTCATTCAGGGTCTCGACAACCTGTACGCCAAACAATGGTTTCTGATAACCCAGGTAGGTGTGTAATCGCTCGCTGGTGAAGGGCAGGAAAGGCGCCAGCAATATCTTCAGCGAGTCGATCGCGCTCAGGGCGGTATAGATGGTTTTTGCCGCAGCGCTTTTGTCGCTCTTAATCTCAAACCAGGGCGCGGCCTGGTCCAGGTATCTGTTGACCTCCGTCGCCAGGCTCATCGCTTCGCCCAGTGCGGCGCGCAAATGAACCGACTGGATATTTTCTCCCACGCTTTCAAAACCAGCCTCAACTTTGGCCAGGATCTCTTTGTCCGCGGGGCGCAGCTCACCCGGGTCGGGCACCTGACCGTCCCAATGGCGGAAGGCAAAAGAGAGCACCCGGTTCGCCAGGTTACCCCAAGTCGCTACCAGCTCGTCGTTATTCCGGTGGATAAAACCGCTCCAATCCCAGTCGGTGTCCTTGCTTTCAGGCATATTGGTCGTAAGGTAATAACGCAGCGGATCGGGGTCATAGCGGCTGAGGAAATCCAGCCCCCAAACCGCCCAATTGCGGCTGCCGGAGATTTTCTTGCCCTCCAGGTTCATAAATTCATTGGCAGGTACGTCATATGGCAAGGCCAGGCGCGTATCATCCGTTTCCTCGAAGATCTTCCCAAACCATTCGCCTGCACCGATCAATTGGGCCGGCCAAACGACCGCGTGGAAAGGGATATTATCCTTCCCAATGAAGTAATAACTCTTCGCTCGCTGGTCTGTCCACCAATCGTGCCACGCTTTGGGCTGCCCGGAGACCCGCGCCCATTCAATAGTCGCCGAGAGGTAGCCGATCACCGCTTCAAACCAAACATACAGGCATTTACCAGCCCAGCCTTCCACGGGAACGGGTATACCCCAGTCCAGGTCGCGGGTAATCGCCCTGCCATGCAGTCCCTCGGCAAGGATTTGACCTAAAGACTGGCGCAAAACGTTAGGACGCCAATAGCTCTCCCGTTGTCGCAGAAATTCAACAATCTCCGGCTGCAGTTTCTCCAGGTCCAGGTAGAAATGCTCGGTCTCGCGCAGCTCCGGCGTGGTCCCATCAATCTTCGAATGCGGGTCGATAATCAGCGTGGCATCCAGCAGGTTCCCGCAATTGTCGCATTGGTCGCCGCGCGCGTTGTCATACCCACAGATATAGCAGGTGCCCTCGACGTAGCGATCGGGAAGAAAGCGATTTTGTGAGAGTGAATACCACTGCTGCTGCCTGTCCACATACAGGTAGCCGTTTTTCTTCAGCGCCAGGAACAGGGATTGAGATACCCGGAAATGGTTCTCGGTATGGGTGCTGGTGAAGAGGTCGTATGTAATGCCTAATTTTTGAAAGAGCTCAAGGAAACCCGCGTGAAATTTCTGGTACACCTGGAGAGGTGTGGAACCTTCCGCATCCGCACGCAGGGAAACCGGAGTCCCATGCGCATCAGAACCCGAAACCATCACCACCCGATTTCCTGCCAGGCGATGATAGCGAGCAAAAATATCCGCCGGCAAATGCGAACCGGTAATGTTCCCAACGTGGATCAACGAATTGGCATAAGGCCATGCTACAGCGACAAGTATATTTTCCGTCATGGGTGACCTCCCAGGATGATCGTTCTAAAATTATAATCGCGCTAAAAGAAAAGGGCTGCCCAACTCTGGACAGCCCAACTCGATTTAAGATGATGAAGAGCTATCGCTCTTCTTCATGGAGAATGGGTGTCCATCGCCAGGCGCGGCGCATCGTGTTCATGCTGGGCATGACCATCAGAAGGCTTTCGGACTGGCTGGAAATTAAAAAGGACACCATCGCATATTCCTCAATCACCGGACTGATTTGAGTTTAAATCCTGATCAACTTTTTGTCAAGATTTCGGCTTGACCGCGCGGATCATTCCTTCTTGCCCAGGAGCTCCTTCAACACCGCTAAACGTGGGTCGACCGCCTCATCTTCATGATTGCAAGTGGTCTCATTGAGATTTTCACCACAAATTGGGCAAAGCCCCTTGCAATCATCCCGGCAAAGCGGGTTGATGGGGATTGCAAGGAGCATCTCTTCTCTGACGAGGGGCGCCAGGTCGATCTGGCCTGTCTCCGGAAGCAGGAGACCCGATTGGGTTATTGAGTTTGGCGTAAAGGCGTACAATTCGGTAAAATCGATATTCAAAGGCTGCCGGGAATTATCCAGACAACGCACGCATTCGCAAACAGTCTGGGCATTCATGCGCGCTTGAACCAGGAGGCCTTGTGCGGTTCGAGTGACACGCGCCACGCCGGTAAGATCCGTTAAGTCCAGGTCTGGAGGCAACTGCACGCGTGGGATTTCAAATGGAAAATCCCGGCTGTAACCGACCGTTTGGTGAATAATAAAACCGACATTAAGTCGGAGGTAATTGCGGGAGTTTGATGACACCGTATCATCGATTTGGGGGAACCTGAAAATTATTGGCGATTCCCCACCATTGGCTTCACCGGTTGGAGCATAGAGGCAGATTCTAAATGGTTCAAGCCCCATCAGCAGGCCAGTTTAATCAATTCTGCGCAGCGATTATAACATAGCAGAGAGGTATGATGGCAAAAATCCTATTGGCAACTAACAACAAGGGGAAATTAATCGAAATCCAGGCTTTGATGCAAGAACTTGGTTTGCAAGCCAACCTGGTCACGCCGCAAGAAATTAACCTTGAATTGCACGTGGAGGAGGACGGGCAAACCTACGCCGAAAATGCCGCCCGAAAGGCCGTCGCTTTCAGCCAGGCCAGTGCGCTACCCACTTTAGCGGATGACTCCGGCCTGGAAGTGGACATCCTGGATGGCGCTCCGGGGTTATATTCCGCCCGCTTTTCTCCTCTCGCAAACCCCACGGATGCCGACCGGCGCGCCTACCTGCTGGAGAAACTTCAAGGCTGCCCCAGGCCCTGGAAGGCGCGCTTTCGCTGCGTGCTGGCTATGGTGATAACCGCTGGAACAGATGCGGCCCTAAGAGATTTGCGCTTTGCCGAGGGGGTCTGTCCAGGCGAGATCATCCCTGAAGAACGCGGCCAGAATGGCTTTGGGTACGACCCGCTTTTCTATATCCCAGAATTGGGGCGCACGATGGCCGAGCTACCGATGGAAGAAAAGAACCGGATCAGCCACCGGGCTCGAGCGATTTGGGCTGCTTACCCGGTCCTGGCTGAAATCCTTGGCAGCCAAAGTTGACTCCTTGCCTTCCGGAATTTTTGGGTTATGATAAATCCAATGCAAAATTCCACCTCCCAAAATATTTACGATTGGATCGCCGCCTCATTACGCTGGTTGGTGTTGTTGGGGATTGCCATTGCATTGGCGATGAATGCACCGCTGTCGCTGCCATTGGTGGCAGTTCTGATCGCCGCGGCTTTTTGGAATGTCTCACTGACGCTACTGGCTGTGCTCAGCCGCCGCCTGGCGCGTCACCAGATCATCAGTGTTGCCGGGGATATGCTCATTGCATATTCCTTGTTCTACTTAAGTGGTTCGATCAGCGGCAACCTGCCCTGGGCCGGCTTGCTGCCCCTGATTTCGGCCTCCTTGTTTTTCCAGCTCCGGGGGGCGTTGATCGTAACCGTGTTCAACCTGGTAATTCAGGCTTTACTTTCGACCCTTTATGTATCACTCCCCACGGTGCTGGTTTATACCGGCATCCTGATGATAATTTATTTGGCTTTGACCGTGTTGTTCAACATGGTCGTTGGAAGGGTCATCAGATTATTAAGCAACGACAGGCGCGGCGAGCTTACCGCCGTTCAACAGTCGGAAGAGATGCAGTTGGAACGTCGCAGAGCCATCTACAAGCTGATTTCCGGCCTGAGCGCCACGTTAAATTACCAGCGCGTGCTGGAGACCGCCTTGGATTTGAGCGCCGACGCCTTATCCCTACCGGGAGCGCCGGCCGACCGTCTCGTCAGCGCGGTGCTGCTTTTCTCGGAAAATGAGAAACTGCCGACCGAGATGCACGTTGGCTCGGCCCGGCGATTTACCCCAAGCGACCTGCGCATTAATATACCCGGGACGGGCGGCGTGATCGGCCATTCGATCGACGAAGGGGTAGCCCGCCTGACCCGCGACCCGGGCAATGACCCCGAGCTGGGCCGCATCCTCGCCGTTCGAGCCTGCAACGCTGCGCTCTCCATCCCCCTGCGCTCGGGGCTGGATACCTGCGGCATCTTGCTTTTTGCCCACCCGGATGCGGATTTTTTCACCCCGGAACGGCGTGAGGTGCTGGACATCGTTGGCAATCAGGTATCAATTGCCATTGAGAACGCCCGCCTTTACCAGGACCTGGAATCGGAAAAAGAACGCATGATGGAGATCCAGGAAGAGGGGCGTAAGAAGATGGCCCGTGACTTACACGATGGCCCAACCCAATCCGTTTCCGCAATCGCCATGCGCGTCAACTTCGCCCGCCGGCTCATGGAGCGCGACCCGAAAGCCACAGCCGAAGAGCTTTTCAAGATCGAGGACCTGGCTCGCCGCACGACCAAGGAAATCCGCCATATGCTTTTTACCTTACGGCCTTTGGTTCTCGAATCGCAGGGATTGATCCCCGCCCTGGAATCTATGGCCGAAAAGATGCACGAAACTTACGGGCAGAATGTCATCATCCAGGCGGATGCGGACCTGGTCTCCGAATTGGAAATGGGCAAACAGGCGGTGATTTTCTATATCGCCGAAGAGGCTGTCAATAACGCCCGTAAACATGCCAAAGCGGATCACATTTGGATCCGCCTGAAACCTGTGAAAAGCGACCTGGCGCTTTTAGAAGTCGAGGATGACGGCCTGGGCTTTGACACAGGAGCCGTAGACGCGACCTATGATAACCGAGGCAGTTTGGGCATGGTCAATATGCGCGAGCGATCCGAGCTGGTCAACGGCGTCATCCACATCGATTCTATCGAAGGAAAAGGAACGCGCATCCAGGTGGTGATTCCGCTCAACGAAGAAGCCTCGGACCGCATCCGGCGCGGGATTTGAACCCATCGACTTCACATCGCCGGGAACGTATTCTCGGGCTCATTTTGGGGGCGATCCTGTTTTTTTGGCTATCGGTCGAGGGTATGCATGGAGCCTGGGTGATCCTGTTTGCGGCCGCGATTTGCTGGCTGGCTTCTACAAGCCTTTTGTCGCGTTTCAACATTGGCCCGGCATCTGGTTGGCTTATTTACATCCTGTTCGGGATCGCAGGCGGCCTTGCGGTAACCCCGGTGACTTTCTTGCTGATGGCGCTTAAGAGTGGGCTTCATGGGCATGGAGCGCCGGATTTTACGCCCGAACAGGTAATCGAGGTAATCCAACTGACCCCGGTTTGGGTCCTGGCAGGGTTTCTCATCAGCCTGGGAGCGTGGCTCTTGCGCCTCTCCCGGCAAGAGAATAAGCCATGATTGTGGAAAATCGCGCAAGTAAGGCTGTAAAGGCCCTATGCCGAAGAGCCGAATGGTAGTATAGTAAAGCGAGCATATCCCGGCAGCTTTCATTGACAATCGAATCAGGAATCCAATTTATTAAGCGCGATTATGCCCCTCGATGCTGACATCTATTACTATTTCTACCCGGGGGGAGACGAAGGTGAAAAACCGGCGGTTGTGTTCATCCACGGCGCAGGCGGAAATCACCTGTATTGGCCATCCGAGCTGCGCCGCCTGCCCGGCTACCGCGTTTATGCGTTGGACTTACCCGGCCACGGTAAATCCAGCGGGCGAGGCCAGCAAACGATCGCTGCTTACGCCCAATGCATGATCACCTGGTTGGAGGGGGTTGGCTTGCACAGCGCGGTTTTTGTGGGTCACTCGATGGGCGCGGCCATTGTTCTAACCTTGGCCCTTGAATTTTCCCAGCACGTCTTGGGAGTGGGTCTGGTCGGCGCAGGCGCCAGGCTGAGGGTCTCTCCCGAGCTCCTGGAGAGCACAGCCAGCCCAACTACTTTCCACAATGCCGTCGAGAGAGTCATCGCAAATTCTTTCAGCGAACAAACGTCCAACCGCCTGACCGAACTGGCTGCGCAGCGTATGTTGGAGACCCGTCCGAGCGTGCTGCACAGCGATTTTCTGGCATGCGATGAGTTCGACGTTACAGGCCAGATCGCAACAATCCGCCAGCCAGCCGTGGTCATTTGCGGCGCTGAAGACAAAATGACTCCGCCGCGTTCCGCCCAATTCCTGGCCAGCCAACTACCGAATGCCGAATTGGTGATGGTGCCGGAAGCCGGGCACATGGTCATGCTTGAACGACCCAACGCAGTGGCCGCGGCCTTGAGTGAATTTCTGGCAAGAATCCCCTATCCATAAGGCTGAAATTTCCGAACAGTGTCGGGGACTCTTGGCACACCACGCCTAAAGATTAATAGAGATACATCATATAAGGTGGTCGAGTTTTGGAAACCCGCTATCTTTGTTTTCTACCTTGTCGAATTAACCGGGTGTGGGTATAATCTTGGGCGCACGGGCGGGTAGCTCAGTTGGTTAGAGCATTGCGTTGACATCGCAAAGGCCGTAGGTTCGAGTCCTATCCCGCCCACCAGGAAGGCCGCCTGAGTTAAAGGCGGTCTTTTATGTTCGCGCCAGAAGCAGCCGGCGTTCTTCGCTTGACATTGGACACCTTGTTTGCTACTATGTGGATGAGCGCGCGGACGGGTGCGCGCCTATCCGAACAACTGTGGAGAAATTTAAGGAGAGTAACAAATGAAAAAAACCTGGTCGTTGCGGATTGCCGTTTTGTTTACCATAATCGGGTCACTTCTTCTCAGCGCGGCAGCCCCCATGCCTGTCCGGGTCTCAAGCCTGGCGGAGAATGATGATGTCCGCCTCACCATCCAAAACCGGAGCTTGAAAGGCATCTCCCTGAGATTAAGCGGTCCTGCATATTACTTTTTTAGCGTGCCAGGAGAGGAGACAAGCGTCTTTACGGTCGCGCGAGGCACCTACAAATACACCCTCTACGGCTGTGGTTCCACATCTACGGCCAAGCTTGACATGAGCCGGCAAAAAATCCTGGTTATGCCGATCTGTGGCGGAGCTGCAACTTACACCCAGAAACACCCGAACACCATCGACCTGTCGAAGACCTTGAAAGTTGTTCTGGTGACCATCGAGAACAAATCCACCACCAACATGCTGGCCATTTTCACCGGCGCCTCGACCTATGTGTTCAGCCTCAAAAAGAACCAGAGCAAAGACGTCTCGATCGCTCGCGGCGATTACAAGATCAAATATTACGCCTGCGGCACGGTCACAACCCGCAGTTTCTACGCGAACAAAGGTTCGTCGCTGACCCTGCGCTGCCCCAAATAGCCGCATTTTTCTTTAAGTATTGCGTTTTCAGACTTGAAAAGGTATAATTTGCCCAACAGTAAAAGCGACGACCGGGACGAGTAACCGGAACGTGGATCCGACAGGGAGAGGAGATCCGTGATTGAGAGTCTCCTCAGGCGTCCAACCGGTGAAAACCACCCGCGAGCTTAACCCCTAACGGCCTGCTCCTTTGGCCTGGTAAGGGAAACGGTAAGCCCCGTTATCGGCTCAAAGAGTGGGCTGGAGTTTCCAGCCCAATCTGGGTGGAACCGCGTGACATAAGCTCTCGCCCCAGGATGGGCGAGAGCTTTTATTGTTTATGGAGATGCCACGAAAGGAGTTCTTATGGCTGAGAAACAACAAGAACGCTACGAAGACAGCGACCTGTACCGCATACGCCACTCGGCAGCGCACGTGATGGCGCAGGCCGTCCTGGAGATGTTCCCCGAGGCCAAGTACGCCATTGGCCCACCCATCGAAGACGGCTTCTATTACGATTTCGATCTGCCTCGCCCGCTCAACCCGGACGATCTGCAGGCGATCGAAAAACGCATGCGCCAGATCATCAGCGGCAAATTCCCGTTCGAGAAGCGCGTTATCTCCGCCGAGGAAGCCCGCCAGGTCTTTAAAGACCAGCCGTTCAAGCTCGAGTTGATCGATGGATTAGAGAAAGGCGGCCTTGACGAGTACGGCAATCCCTTGAAAGAGAAGCCGGAGATCTCGCTATACATCGACAACAGCTTCACAGACCTGTGCCGCGGGCCGCACGTCGCCAATACCGGGCAAATCAACCCGGCCGCGGTCAAGCTGATGAGCGTCGCCGGCGCATATTGGCGCGGCGATGAGCACAAGCCCATGCTCCAGCGCATCTACGGCACGGCCTGGCACAATCCGCAGGAGCTAAAAGATTACCTTTGGCGTCTTGAAGAAGCGAAGAAACGCGATCACCGCAAGCTGGGTAAGGAGCTGGGACTGTTTTATTTCTCGGATGATATTGGGCCGGGTCTGCCCTTGTTCACCCCCAAGGGCGAGATGCTGCGCTATTTGATGGAAAATTACGTGCGCGATTTGCAAACCCAGTATGGCTACCAGCACGTGTGGACGGGACACCTGGTAAAGGAGGATCTGTATAAACGATCGGGACACTACGACAACTACAAGGACTCCATGTTCCCGCCGATGGTGGATGAGAATGTCACCTTCCGCCTGAAGCCGATGAACTGCCCCAGCCACATGACGCTTTACAAAGAGATGGGCCGTCACTCTTACCGCGAGCTGCCGCTGCGCTTCGCTGAGTTTGCCACGCTCTATCGCTATGAGAAAACCGGCGAGCTTACCGGACTGGCACGCGTGCGCGCCGTGACCCAGGATGACTGCCACATCTTCTGCACGCCCGAACAGATCGAAAGCGAGTTTTCACTGGCTCTTCAGGTAATCCGCGAGGTGCTCGACCGCTATCGCTTCAGCGATTACAAGGTGCGCCTGTCGCTGCGCGGCGAACAAGGCAAATACGTGCAGGATGATGAGAAATGGGCCCGCGCCGAAGCCGCCTTGCGCGCTTCGCTGGACGCAAACCAGGTGGATTACTTCGAGGCCACGGGCGAAGCTGCTTTCTATGGCCCCAAGGCTGATTTTCTGGCGCGGGATGTGCTCGGGCGGGAATGGCAGCTTTCCACCATCCAGGTGGATTTCATCCAGCCGGCCCGCCTGGGATTAACCTATATCGGTGAAGACGGTCAGGAACACACGCCGGTCGTCCTGCACCGGGCGGTAACCGGCTCTACGGAACGCTTCCTGGCGGTGGTCATCGAGCATTTCGCTGGCGCCTTCCCCGTCTGGCTCGCACCGGTGCAGGCGGTGCTGATCCCGATTGCAGACCGGCACCTTCCCTACGCCTATGAAGCCGCCGAAAAGCTGAAAGCCGCCGGCCTGCGCGTCGAGGTGGACGACCGCGGCGAGCGTATGAACGCCAAGATCCGCGACGCCCAGAAGCAGAAGGTCCCCTACATGCTGGTGGTGGGAGATCAAGAGATGCAAGACGAGCAGGTCGCGCTGCGCCTGCGTTCAGGCGAGAATCCAGGCCCAATGCCCATCCAGGAATTCATCGATAAAACCAGGCAGGATATAGAAGCCGGAGTCTGAACCGGGAAGTGAAATCTTTTCATTTTACACTTTAGTTGACGATTTGCTTTTAATTTGGTATCATGCCTGAAATTATCTCCAGGTCTTATAACCATATCGAAAGTCGATCGAGAGGAGTGAAATATCAGCGCAGTTAATTATCGAGTCAATGACGCCATTCGAGTCCCACAGGTTCGCCTGATCGGCCCGCTGGGCGAAAACGTCGGTGTAGTCACCATCGACGAAGCCCGCCGGGTAGCTCGGGAGGCAGAGCTCGATCTCGTTGAAGTTGCCCCGAACTCCGATCCACCGGTTTGCCGGGTGATGGATTTCGGAAAATTCATTTACGAACGAGCGAAGAAGGAACGGGAAGCGCGCAAAGCGCAAACGAAAATCGAGGTTAAAGAAATTCGGCTACGCCCAAAAACCAATGAACACCACCGGGATCTGAAAGTGCGCGACGCACGCCGTTGGCTGGAGAGTGGGATGAAAGTGAAAGTACGCATCCGCTTCCGGGGACGCGAGATCAGCTACCCGGAGATCGCCTTGACCGATCTCAAAGAGATCGCAGAAGATCTTTCAGACGTCGCCGTCGTTGAGCAAGCCCCCGGGCTGGAAGGGCGAACTATGTTGATGGTGCTGGCCCCCGGAAAAACGCCGAAGAAAAAGTAAACCAACCGCGCTGGATTGGTACCCAAGTTCTGTGAGGTATTTGACATCCGCGGATGTGCGCAGTATCCGCGGAATTTTGTGTGAAAGGAGTTCGACCATGCCACGCAAGCAAAGAACAGGAAAGTACAAGATCAAAACGCATAAAGCCACTTCGAAGCGGTTTCGCGTGACCGGGTCGGGCGTGCTGGTTCGCACCAAGGGCGGTAAAAGCCACTTCCGTCGCCGCACCTCAAAGCGCACCAAGCGCTTGCTGGACGAGATGCTGCCCGTGAAGGGCCGCGGCATCGTCAAGACCGTGCACCGCCTGGCGCCCTACCTGGAAAAATCCAACTGAGACGCCAACCTGGTCTCCAGGAAATTTCATCCACTTTTTGTTGCGGCCGTTGGGTGTAAGCAACGGGTAGTTCAATAAGCTACCGGCGCCCAGGGGCTCGCAGGAGAGAACTAAAATGCCTCGTGTTAAGACTGGACCTTATCGCCGACAACACCACAAGAAAATCCTCAAGCTGACGAAAGGCCAATTTGGCACCCGCCATCGCCTGTTCCGGCGCGCCAATGAGGCCATGTTGAAAAGCTTGTGGTATTCCTATCGTGACCGGCGCACCCGCAAGCGCGACTTGCGCCGTTTGTGGATCGCCCGTATCAACGCCGCTGCTCGTCAAAATAGAACGACCTACAGCCGCTTGATCCACGATATGAAGGAAAACCAGATTGCCATTAACCGCAAGATGCTGGCGGATCTGGCAGTGCGGGATCCACAGGCTTTTTCGGCGGTGGTTAGCAAATCTAAAGCTGGCTGACGCTCCCTTTCACCAATCAAAACAGGATGTTTCGGGCACGTGCCCGAAACATCCTGTTTCATTTTGCGTAGACCCTTTAAGAAGGTACCGTACGTATAAGGTTCGTATTATAATGCCGGAAGAGGATCAATATGATGTCTGAGAATAAGCCACGCAAAATCATCCCCTCCAAGGGAGGGTTTCTATATGACCTGACTCAGCGAATTAAGCTGATTTTGAGGCTGATGGGTGACCCGCGCGTCAACCCACTGCTCAAGCTGCTGCCGGTTGGATCCGTTCTATACCTGTTGTTTCCGGACCTGGCCCCAGGGCCTATCGACGATGCAGCCGTACTCTGGTTAGGCGCCTACCTTTTCGTAGAGCTTTGCCCGCCGGCTGTTGTCCAGGAACATATGGCTGCCCTGAACCAGGTAGTCTCTGGAGAATGGCGCGATCCCGACCCACCAGACGATGTTGTGGACGCAGAATGGGAGGAAAAATAACCGCGTCCCCAGTCTGAACCTGTGTAATTCCAGTATTGTATAAATTAATGGACCGCAAAGCGCGCCCAACAGGATTGCTATGAAACGAACCCTCTTCGTTCTTCTCATGTTCCTACTGGCAGCTTGCGGCGCGGGGGTTACCCGAGCAAGCCCAACGCTTACACCCTTTTCGCCCTCTACCGCAGCCTCCACTCCGCCGCCTGCCGCTTCGCCTGTACCAGGCCTCGCGCCTAGCCTCGCGCCAAGCCATACTTCGACCAATGCGCCAACAGCTACTGCGACCATCCCGCCGGCGGCAACGCCCACCGTTCCCACCAGCACAGCGACCCCGCCGGCTCAGGCCGTCTTACCCGATCCGGTCTCCTATACCTGGAGCGCTATCGCCACAGGGCTGGATACGCCGGTCAGCCTGGCGAACGCCGGCGATGGCTCGGGGCGTTTGTTTGTGGTGGAGAAACCCGGCAGGATCCGCATCATTCAAAATGGGAGCCTGGTAGACACGCCATTCTTGAATATCAGGGACCGGGTCGGCAGCTCGGGTTCAGAACAGGGATTGTTAGGCCTGGCTTTTCATCCACAATATACGCAGAACGGCTATTTCTACGTGAATTACACAGACAAGAACGGCAATACAGTCATCGCCCGCTTTTCGGTCTCAGCCCAGGATCCGGATCGCGCTGACCCCTCCAGCGAGCAGCGCCTGCTTTCGGCCAACCAGCCATTTCCCAACCATAATGGCGGCCAAGTCACTTTCGGGCCGGATGGATACCTGTACCTTGGTTTGGGCGACGGCGGTTCGGCCGGCGATCCGTTCGGCAATGGCCAATCGCTGGGCACATTCCTGGGAAAAATCCTGCGCATTGACGTAGATCAGGGTGATCCGTACGCGATTCCGGCGGATAATCCCTTTATCGGCCAGCAGGCCAAACCGGAAATCTGGGCTTACGGCCTGCGCAACCCCTGGCGCTTTTCTTTCGACCGGGACACCGGCGACCTGTTTATCGGGGATGTCGGCCAGAACCGCTGGGAAGAGATCGATTTTCTCCCGGCCGGCAGCCTCGGCGGAATGGATTTCGGTTGGAATTATTACGAGGCCAACCACCGTTACAGTGATCAAGCTCCCCCAGCCTCTTTCGTTTGGATAGCGCCGGTCGCAGAATACAGCCACGACCTGGGCTGTTCGGTAACCGGCGGGTTTATCTACCGCGGCGCCCAGCTACCCGCATGGCAGGCCGTCTACCTGTATGGAGACTATTGCTCAGGGAACATCTGGGGATTGGTGCACAACGCCCAGGGAGAATGGGAAAACGACCTGTTGTTCACCAATGTGGCTCGCATCACTTCATTTGGCGAGGATGAAGCCGGCGAAATCTACCTCACGGATATCGGAGGCAATGTTTTACAACTTGTCAAAAGATGAAAACGATAATTCCCAGCGACCCACCCGAAATAAAAGCCGAGAAACAGCGCCTGGGCTTGATCTATGGCCTGTTGGGCGCGTTGGCATTCTCAATTACCACCTGGGGTTATGACGCCTTTTTATTAGCCCGGGATTCCGCCGGGCTTCCATGGCTGAAATTAGCGCTTGGGCTGCCGGCCTGCCTGTTGATCGCCGGCCTGGTCGCCTGGCTGACAGCCAGGCTGGATAGCAGCTTGCTCGGATTGGCAGGTTGGCTTGTCGCCGGGATCGTTTTTGCCTGGCTCGCCTCCCAACTGCCTTTCTCCTGGCTCCCCAAGGCAATTGCCGTGTTGGATCCGAATCTGAGAGAAATGATCGAATATCCCCTCCCCGACACCTTGCAAGGGAGCCGGTTCGTGATTTATGGCTTCACCCTGATCGCCGTTGCGGTGGTTGGCGTTCTGGAGACGAACATAGTCGAATCAGCCCGCGGCTCATCCTCGATGTTGATGCGCGCAGTCACCTTAGGCATCTGCATCCCGATCTTGGGCCTGGCTGGGATTTTTGCAGACGAGGTCAACCAGCAGTTACGCCAGCCAATCCAGGCCACCCACGAACTGATCCAGAACGGCCGGCATGCGGCGACAAACCCGGTTTCTTCAAGAGAGGCTGTTCAGATGCATCTGGGGGCTTTGGCCGAAATTAAAGACTGGATCGGCAGCGGTTACCGCCTGTATATCGGCAGTTATGACCAGACCTATCTGGATTCATTCAATATCCTGATCAATTTCGATGGGCGATGGGCAAGCTGCACGGTGACGATCACCTCACCAGGCGTATGCAAGCCATTGAATACGGCTGCGGTTTCTGCGCCCGCCCAATCCCCCTCGGCGCAATCGCCTGAGACAATTGCGCTGGGGGGTACACAGCCAGCCCAGCAAGGGCCGGCGACCGGCAGCAGCGGGGAGGCGCCCACAGACGAGTTGGTCAGAGATGAGCCGCTCGTCGCGGTCCTTCCCCGGGTACGTTCCGGGCTGCCCGACTTGAACCATATCCCGCATTACACGATATCGTTAACGGTTGATTTCGACAACCACACTTTCCAGGGGATGGAGCATGTCGATTACACGAATGACGAAAACAGCTCGCTGGATCGTTTGTATTTTCGCTTGATCCCGAACGGCAAGGGCAGTTATGGGGATGGTTCGCTCACGGTGACCAGCGTCCTTTTAGACGGTCAGACTGCCCAAAGCGAACTTTCCTTAACCGACTCGGTTTTGGAGATCCGCTTCCCTTCAATTTTGGAGCCGGGTCAGACAGCCGGGCTGGATTTAGAGTTCGTTGGAGTTGTGCCGCTGGATTTTGGCGGCAGCGTCACCCCGGCCGGATATGGCATTTACAACCTGACCGACAACGTTTTGGCCCTGGCGGATTGGTACCCAATTCTGGCTGTCTATGATGACCAAGGCTGGAACCTGGACCCGGTCTCGGACATCGGCGATTCGGTGTACAGCGACATGGCTTTCTATTCAGTTGCTCTCAGCGTCCCAAGCGACCTGGTCGTGGCGGCTACGGGGGTAGCCGCAGATCCGCAAGTTTCAAACGGAGAAGCCCGTTACCAATTCTCCAGCGGCCCGGCGCGTGATTTCTTCATCATCATGAGCCCAAATTTCGAAATGAAAAGCCAGGATGTCAACGGGACAACCGTAAATTCTTACTATCTACCCGGCAATGAGTATGGGGGCAGCACGACATTGGACGTGGCCGTTGGCTCCTTGAAAATCTATAGCCAGAAATTCGGCCTGTACCCTTACACAGAGCTGGATGTGGTCGACGCGCCAATGCGCAACGCTTCCGGAGTCGAATTTCCGGGGATTGTATTGATCGGCGATTCTCTCTACTACGATCCTCTAAAACCGGCTTTCACCATCACAGTCGCGCACGAAGTCGGCCACCAGTGGTGGTACAACGTGGTCGGCAATGATATTTTCGACGAGCCCTGGTTGGACGAAGCGTTGGCTACCTTTTCTTCCAACCTGTATTACGAATTCACCTATGGGAAAAACGCTACGTCCGGATTGATCGCATACTGGCAAAATGGGTACGACCAGCTTAAACAGATGGGCAAAGACGACGCCGTGACCGGGACCCTGGCCCACTTCGAGAGCCTGAACGACCCGCACGTCTATGCAGTTGTGGTATATTCAAAGGGGGCGTTGTTTCTCAACGCGCTGCGCAATGAGATCGGCGACCAGGCATTTTTCGAAGCACTGCAAAACTACTATAAAACTTACCAGTATCGCTTCGCTACGAGAAGTGGTCTGCTGAATGCGTTTGATCAGGCCTCCGGACGGAACCTGGACGATTTCTATCAGAAGTGGCTGTACGCTCCGAATCCATAAACCAACCAGAAGACGTCATTTTGCAATGAATTTTTTCAGACAGATTTCGCCCGGCCGGTTAACAGCCGGCCATTTTATCTCGCTCAGCCTGATTGCGATTATGCTGGCAGCCTGCGCTGGCCCTACACCCACGCCCATCCGGGCGACCCAGGTTGTCCAGCCCGCGGCTCCAGCCGGGACGACCACCGTTCCGGAGACCCGCCTTCCCCAGCCAACCTTCACGCCCACCCAGACTGAGATTCCCAGCAGTACACCCACTCCAACTTTTACCCCCACAGCAACCACACCGCCGCCCATCCATTTTGCGGTTATCGGCGACTTCGGCGGAAACGGTCAGCCCGAAAAAGATGTGGCCGACCTGGTAAAAAGCTGGAATCCAGATTTCATTATTACTGTTGGCGACAACAACTATCCGGACGGCGCGGCGGATACAATCGACCTGACTATCGGACAGTATTATCACGATTACATCTCGCCCTACACGGGCCGCTTCGGCCAGGGCACAGACGCCAACCGCTTCTTCCCGGTCCTTGGCAATCATGATTGGAACACAGACCAGGCGCGGCCGTACCTGGACTACTTTACTTTGCCAAACAACGAACGTTATTACGATTTCACCTGGGGGCCGGTGCACTTTTTCGCCTTGGACAGCGATTCGCGCGAACCCGATGGCGTCTCCGGGTCTTCATCCCAGGCAGCCTGGCTGCAAGAAAGGCTGTCTGCATCCAGTTCGCCCTGGAACGTTGTTTATTTCCACCATGCCCCTTATTCTTCCGGCTTGCACGGCTCGACCGAGTGGATGCGCTGGCCTTTCGGCGATTGGGGAGCAGATGTGGTGCTTTCGGGCCACGATCACACCTACGAAAGGCTCCTGGAGGACAAAATCCCTTACTTCGTCAACGGGTTGGGCGGTGGGGCTGTCTATAACTTCAACGAGACAATCGCCGGCAGCCAGTTCCGTTACAACAACGATTACGGAGCGATGCTGGCAACCGCCAGCGAGACAAACATGGACTTTCAATTTTACAATCGCACGGGAGAAATCATCGACGGATACGAGATGGAAGCCGCGCCTTAGCCAGCGCTAACCAACTGGCCATCTGACCAGGTAAAAACTATCCACAAGGACAGGTTTTTGATTGGCCTTTTTCCTTGACATGAATTTGACTGTCGTGGTAGACTTCTCCCGATCTTAGAAAAGATTAACGAAAGGAAGGCACGTAATGATCAAAGTGTTTTATCTCATCTCTCGGCTTTGTGGCGCTGCTGGAACCAGTGGTGCGGCTTTGCCTTATCGGAGTGCGCCTTCCGTTCGTTAAATCTCCCTCTTATTTGAAGAGAAAGCGGCCACGGGTGCACTCCAGCCCCGTGGCTTTTTGTTTTACTGATCCCCTTAGACGGCCACGGGCGCGAACCGTGGCCATTTTGTATCCATTGGTGGAGGGTAAAATGTCTAAGGCTGTGATCGTTCGGGATGTCTACAAACAATTTGACAATTATTACAGGCCGGTGCGCGGTAAGTTGTCGCGCCTGGGGATGGGTCCCGCTCTGGAAGCGCGCCGGTTGGGACCAGCCGTCCAAATGCCGTACGATGTCGCCCTCGATCACGTGTCTTTCAACATCGAGCCAGGCGAGATCTTTGGTATCCTGGGGCCAGGCGGTTCTGGCAAGACCACACTGGTGCGCTTGCTGGCAACTTTGCTCGTTCCCGACAGCGGCAGCATTCAGGTCTTTGGTTACGATACCATCCGCCAATCTCTCCAGGTAAAGCATCTCGTCAACCCGGTCGCGGCTGAAAACAGTTTCTTCAAGAAGCTCTCTCCGCTAGAAAACCTGGCCGGCGCAGCCTCTCGGACCGGCCTTGACCGGGGCGATAGCCGCAAGAGGCTGGTCGAGATCCTGGCCCGTTTGGGGTTGGATGAACCAACCATCAACCTGCCCATGCAAGCGCTGTCGCATTCTGACCAGCAAAAAGTATCGATTGCCCGCGCACTGGCCTCCAGGCCGCGCCTGCTCCTGCTGGACGAACCAACCTTCGGCCTGGATACTCAATCCAGGCAAGATGTCCATAAAGTGCTGCACGAGCTGCGGGCTGAATCGGGTGTTACGATACTGGTCGCTACATGCGACCCGCAGGAAGCCTGGGAGCTGGGAGACCGCATCGCGGTGCTTGACCACGGGCGGATTGAAGCGATCGAAAGCCCCTGGGGATTAAAGCAGGCAGGGAAAGATGGGGACTGCGCTGAACCCTCAGGCCGTCTATTCGAGTCGATCGACCGCATGAAGCTCTTGCAGGAAGAAGTGTAAATTCTTGGAAAAAGAACGCATGACCGAAACCAGCGACAATTTCCTATTCGCCATTCGCGCTCTGGAAGATGACCGGCTGATCGGCGATATTGGCCTTGACGGAGTTCTTTGGTATCATGGGGGTGCTTTCGTGGGCTTAGGATTTTTATGGGCACCCTTAACGAAGAGTGGTAAAAATAAATGGGCATTCGAGCGGTCATTTTCGACCTGGGGGGCGTGCTGGTGCGCACTCCGGATTTCACCTTTCGCCAGCGATTGGCTGCGCGCCTGGGCATGAGCCGGGCTGAGCTGGAACGCCTGGTTTTTGATGGCGATTCAGGCAGGCGCGCCCAGCGCGGCGAGATCGATACCAACCAGCATTGGGGAAATATCCTGGCTGAATTAAACCTGCCGGTGCAGGAGCTACAGGCTTTTCAGGCAGAATTTTGGGGCGGCGATTCCCTGGATGTCGAGCTGGTGGGTCGCATCCACCAGTTGCGCGGCGCTTACAAGACGGCCCTGCTCAGCAATGCTTTCTCCGATTTACGCCAGGTGCTCACCGAGCGCTGGCAAATAGCCGATGCCTTCGACGAGCTGATCATCTCATCGGAAGTTGGCATTGTTAAACCCGATGCACGCATTTACCACCTGGCGCTCGAACGGCTGGGTGTGGCCCCTGCTGAGGCGGTTTTTATCGATGATTTCATTCAGAACGTCGAAGGCGCCCGGGCGGTAGGTATCTATGCGATCCATTTCCAGGATCCCCAGCAGACATTGGCAGATTTAGAAAAGGCGCTCAATTCAAAGTAGATCACTCTAGAATAGGAAGCCAGGATGGACGTGACATCCCTTGCCATCAGTGAAGCCGCCGACTTAATTAAAAAAGGCGAAATCTCCCCTGTCGAGTTAACCCAGGCTCACCTGGACCGAATTAAGACGCTGGAGCCTCGCTTAAATTGTTTTATTACCTTGACCGCCGAGCGCGCTCTGCAAGATGCCCTCCAGGCGGAAAGCGAGATCCGAGAAGGCGCTTATCGCGGCCGGTTGCAAGGGATCCCGCTGGCGTTGAAGGACCTGTTCGATACGGCTGGGATACGCACAACAGCGGGAAGCAAGTTTTTCGCCGAGCGAGTCCCTCAGGAAGATGCCGCGGTCGTGAAAAAACTCAGAGCCGCCGGCGCCATCCTGCTTGGCAAGCTGAACATGCACGAGATCGCCCTGGGCGTGACCAATGTCAATCCGCATTACGGCCCTTGCCGGAATCCCTGGTCGCTCGAACGCATTTCCGGTGGGTCGTCCGGCGGCTCGGCTGCTGCCCTGGCCGCCCGCTTGTGCCTGGGCGCCCTGGGCAGCGATACCGGCGGGTCCATTCGCATCCCGGCTTCCCTGTGCGGAGTGGTGGGCTTGAAGCCTACCTTTGGCCGGGTCAGCCTGCTGGGGGTGACCCCGCTGAGCTGGAACCTGGACCACGCCGGTCCGATGGCGCGCCGGGTGCTGGATGCCGGCCTGCTGCTGCAAGCTATCGCCGGGTACGACCCGCTGGATCCCTATTCACTGGATGTCCCGGTAAGCGACTACCTTACGGGCATACCGGCGGGGATCAAAGGCTGGCGGATTGGGCTGGCGGATGACGAATTTTTCCAGGAGACGGAACCGGAGGTACGCCAGGCAGTGGAGGCGGCTGCTGAGGTCTTCAAGAGTCTGGGCGGGCGGTTGAGCCGGTTGGAGGTCCCCATGGCGCGCCAGGCTGCCCAGGCGAACGGCCTGATGGTGACCAGCGACGCGGCAGCTTACCACCAGGAACGGCTGCGAAGTGAACCGGAGAAATTCGGGGCCGATGTGCGCCAGCGCCTGGAGAACGGCGCGGCTTATACTTCCACAGAATACATCCTGGCGCGGCGCACCCAGACCCTGGCGCGGCGCCAGTTTGAACAGATCTTCGAGGCCTGCGACCTGCTGCTTTTGCCGGCGACCGCCGTGACCGCTCCGCTCATCGAAGGCCCGGACGCGGTCGAGCAGGCCCGCCGCCTGACGCGCTACACAGCCCCATTTAACCTGACCGGTTTTCCGGCGCTATCCTTGCCATGCGGTTTTTCCGCCGGACTGCCGGTCGGTCTGCAGATCGTCGCCCCGCCCTGGGCAGAGGACCGGCTGCTGCGCGGCGCACACGCTTACGAACAGGCGACCACCTGGCACCGGGTGGAGCCGCACATTCTAATAAATTCGGAAAACCATGTTATCAACAACCACTAGAAAAAAGCTTCTCTTGCAAGAGCTTGGCGATGGCCTGATCTTACGCCGGTCCACCTCGGAGGATGCTGAGGCTCTGTCGGAATTCAATGCCATGATCCATGGCGATATGGCGGAGAAAAAACCGGACACACGTGTGGGGGTGTGGGTCCGCGATTTACTGACGAAACCCCACCCGACCTTCGGGAGCGGCGATTTCACGATCGTGGAAGATTCGCACAGCGGTCAGATCGTCTCCTCGCTGAATCTAATCTCGCAAACCTGGGCGTACGCCGGGATCCAATTTGGCGTTGGCAGGCCGGAGCTGGTTGGCACACACCCGGACTACCGCAACCGGGGCCTGGTTCGCGCCCAATTTGATGTGGCCCACCAGTGGAGCGCCGCCCGCGGCGAGAAAGCCCAGGCGATCACCGGGATACCGTACTATTACCGCCAATTTGGTTACGAAATGTGCCTGCCTTTAGAGGGCGGCCGGTCGGGTTTTAAGCCGCAGGTCCCCAGGCTTAAAGAAGGGGAGCAGGAACCTTACCGGGTAAGGCCGGCGGTAGAAGACGACATCCCTTTCATCGCGCAGTTGTACCAGCAGGCATGCCAGCGCTACCTGGTGAGCTGCATCCGAGATGAGGCGCTCTGGCGTTACGAGATAACCGGCAAGAGCAGTCAAAATGTCGATCGCAGGGAGATCCTGCTGATCGAGACGCCGCAAGGAGAGCCGGTAGGCTACCTGGCGCATCCCGGGATGTTATGGGGATATATGATGGCGGCAGTCGCCTATGAGATCAAAGCGGGCGTTTCCTGGGCTGCTGTTACCCCCACCATCATCCGCTTTCTGTACCAAACCGGCGAGAGGTTGGCGATCGAAGAGAAAAAACGAGAAGATTTTGCTGCGTTTGGTTTCTATATGGGCGCGGAGCACCCGGTTTACCAGGTGTTGCACGACAGTTTGCCGCGCGAGCGCAAGCCCTATGCCTGGTATGTACGCATCCACGACTTGCCTGGATTTTTGGCGCATGTCGCCCCGGTGCTAGAATCACGGCTGAAAAATTCGCTCTTAAGCGGGCACAGCGGCGAATTGAAGCTGACCTTCTACCGCAGCGGCCTGCACCTTGTTTTCGAGCGAGGCAGGCTGGAAAAGGTCGAGCCCTGGCAGCCAGCCCCACAGGGACACTCAGGCGATGCGGCCTTCCCAGAATTAACCTTCTTGCAATTGGTTTTTGGTTACCGTTCCCTGGATGAATTACGATACGCATTCCCGGATTGCTGGTATAAGAATGACCAGGTCTATGCATTGTTGACAGCGCTCTTCCCAAAGATGTATTCTGAGATATGGCCGGTTTCCTGATGCAAGACAAAGCGAGCCCGGCGGGGATCACCCTGGGAGTCATCGCCGACACCCACATCCCTGACCGGGCCAAACATCTGCACCCTCAGATCCAAATGGTTTTTCAGCAAGCCGGCGTGTCTGCGATTTTACACGCCGGCGACATCTCCACCCCCAGCGTGATAGCGCAGCTTTCCAGGACCGCCCCTGTATATGCCATCCGGGGGAATCGGGACTGGCTTTTCATCCGCAGCCTACCCCTGACCCGCCGCCTGAGTTTCAACGGAGCAACCATCGTCCTGACTTACGGGCATGGCCGTTGGAGGGATTACATTGCGGATCGTATTTATTACATGCTGCACGGATACCGCCTGGAACGATTTTCTGGCCGGCTGTTGACCGCCTTCCCAATGGCCCAGGCGATTGTGTTCGGGCACACCCATCGACCGCTCAACGTACGAGTAAATGGACTTCTCCTGTTTAACCCAGGCTCGCCGCATTTCCCCGAACAAAAAAATCAAGCCCCCAGCATCGGACTCATACACATCCCGGCTGGGGGCCGTGAAATTCAGGGAGAAATAATCGAGCTTTTACCGCCAGACCGCTGCTACAACGGCTCGGCGGTTTCTACATAGACCGGCGTATTCCAGCGGCTGTATTTGGCTACGCGGCCGCGCACCACATCGGTAAACAACGCTCGCAATTGCGCGGTAATTGGCCCCATTTCACCGGACCCAATTTCGCGGTGATCCACCTTCGTCACCGCGGTGATCTGGGCCGCAGTCCCTGTCATGAAAAACTCATCGCACAAATAAACTTCCGTGCGGTCGATCACGCGCTCGGCAACCGGGATGCCGAGATCCCGCTGGGCCAGCTCCAATACCGTCCGGCGCGTAATGCCTTCCAGGATGTTCTCGGTGACAGGCGGCGTGATCAGCGTCCCATTTCGCACCATGAAAATATTTTCGGCGCTCCCCTCCGAAACGTGGCCATCCTGGGTGAGCACGAGCGCTTCGTCGAAACCTGAACGGACAGCATCCGTCTTAATCAGTGCAGAATTGGCGTACGCGCCGCTGATTTTGCCGCGAGCCGGGATCATGTTGTCGTCCACACGCCGCCAGGAGGAGAAGGTGACGTGCGCATTGGTGTCGTTGTCCACGTAGCGGTCAAATGGCAGGGCGACAATCGAGATCTCGTCTTGTAAATCGTGCAGCCTGACGCCGATGATCTCATCGGCCTTGTACGCCAGGGGGCGAATGTAAACATCGCAGCGATAACCTTCCGTTTGCAGCAGCTCAATCGTGGTTTGGGCCAGGTCTTCCGGGCTTAATCCAAAATCCATGCAAAGGAGCCTGGCGGAGTCCAGGAATCTGCGGTAATGATCGTGCGGGCGAAACAGGAATAGCTGCTCTTTGTCTGGATTCCAATAACTGCGTAAGCCGGCGAATGCAGCAGTCCCGTAATTCAACGCGTGGGTCAGCACGCCAACTTTTGCCTCAGAATACGGCACGATTTTGCCGTGAAAATATGCGTGTTTGGGAAGCTCCATGATTCGACTACCTCCTGTGGTTTGGACAGTAATGGAAAACCAGCGCAGGTGATTATAACACCTGGAAAACCTACAGAAACCGGGATGAGCGCCGAAAGAGCCGTTGGCAAAGACTTTTCCAAATTGTATGCTGGGGGTATACTCAAGGCTAATCTTTGAGAGTTAATTGTCCCCAAGATCATCTTCGAGCCTGCATTCCGTTGTCTCGAACCACTCAGGAATTCACCTATGAAACATGCAATCAGCATTAGCATTGGTACCTCCAAACGCGACAAAGCCGTCGAAATTGAGCTGCTGGGTGAAAAGGTCCTCATCGAACGGCGCGGGACGGATGGCGATATGGAAAAAGCTGCCCAGCTCTACCGGGAATTGGATGGGAAAGTGGACGCATTTGGCGTTGGAGGCGCCGACCTGGGCGTCATGGTCGACAACCAATGGTATCCACTCTATTCCGTCAGCCCAATGATCCGCTACGCCCAAAAAACGCCGGTGGTGGACGGCGCCGGATTAAAAAATACCCTGGAAAACCACCTGGCAGAATTTATTGACGCCCATATAGGAGATTATGTCCGGGACAAAAAAGCCTTTATAACCGTTGGCGTGGACCGTTGGGGGATGGCTACATCTTTTCTGAAAGCGGGTTATGAATGCGTGTTCGGTGATTTTATGTTCTCTTTGGGCCTGCCTATTGCTCTGCACAATGAAGCAAGCCTGAAAAGACTGGCGGCGCTGTTAATGCCGGTCGCCGGGCGCCTGCCGTTCAAATGGATCTATCCAATCGGCGATGAACAGGAAAAACGCATCCCCAAATGGGAGAAATACTATCAATGGGCGACTGTGATCGCCGGCGACTGCCACTATATTAAACGCCATATGCCAGACCGGTTGGCAGGCAAAGTGATTGCCACCAACACAACCACACCGGCGGATGTCGAACTCTTTCGCCAGGCGGGCGTCAAGTACCTGGTTACTTCAACCCCGGTCCTGGACGGACGCTCCTTTGGCACGAACATGATGGAAGCCGCCCTGGTGGCGGTCGCCGGCAAAGGTCGAAAGCTGACGAACGCCGAGCTCAACCAGCTTTTGGATGAGCTGGGTTTCGAACCCCAGATGCAGGAGTTAAATTAAAGTGGACGCTGTTGTGACCGCAGGGGGCATCCCCCAACCCGGAGAACCTTTATATGATTACACCCAGGGTAACTATAAAGCGTTATTGGATATCTCTGGGAAACCCATGATCCAGTGGGTATTGGACGCATTATGCGAAGCCGAAACCGTGGATCGTATCATCATCGTCGGCCTTCCGGAAAACAGTGGGGTGACATGCTCCAAAATCAGCGCTTACCTTCCTTCAGAAGGTTCCTTATTGGGTAACATACGAGCCGGGGTCAAAAAGCTGGTGGAGATCGATCCTCTGGCGCACCACGTTTTGGTCGTTTCATCCGATATCCCAGCGATCACGAAAGAAATGGTGGATTGGGTGGTCAATACCGCCAAGAAAACCGACGAGGATGTTTATTACAATATCATTACGCGCCAGGTGATGGAATCCCGTTTCCCGACCTCGAAACGCTCTTATACCCGCTTACAGGATATCGAGGTGTGCGGGGGAGACATGAATGTCATCCGCTCCATGACGGTAACCTCCAACGATGCGCTTTGGGAGCGCATTATCTCCGCGCGCAAAAACGTATTTAAACAGGCCTCTTTAATCGGCTTCGATACACTGATCCTGCTATTACTGCGGCGCATCAACCTGGATCAAGCGGTGAAAAAGGTGACCCGGCGGGTGAAGCTGAGCGGGAGGGCGATCATCTGCCCGTACGCCGAGGTGGGTATGGACGTAGACAAGCCCCACCAATTGGAGATCATGCGCGCCGACCTGCAAAGCCGCATCTCTGCATGATTAGAAGGCTGCTCGAACTGGACGCTCGGCACACGCAGCGCTTGAACATCGCCGAAAATCCGGGCCCCAGGCGAAGCATTGCGGCTGTACTGGCGCATTCCGGAGATTCCTGGTTCTGGCTGGCAGGGCTTGGGGCTTTATGGTGGTTGGGAACAGACTTCTGGAAAGCGCGTGCCATCGTCCTGGGCGCTGGCGTGCTGCTCACCGCTGTGCTCGTCATCGGGATCAAATTTACGGTCCGCCGCCGCCGTCCTGAAGGAGAATGGGGGAACATCTATCGCAGCACTGACCCGCATTCTTTTCCCTCGGGTCACGCAGCGCGCTCGATGATGCTGGCCGTGCTCGCCATCGGGTTGGGGCCCTCCTGGTTTGGCGTGATGATCGCACTTTGGGCTCCCCTGGTGCCTCTTGCCCGAGTGGCAATGGGCGTACATTACCTCTCCGACGTAATTGCCGGCGCAGTTATAGGAATTGCAATGGGATTGATCACCCTGCGGCTTTTCTCGCTCGCTCTCTAGAGCCGCTCTTTAGCGTGCAGACCCTGCCATTTGCATCTCGGCTTTGAATTGTTCCAAGGCATCCACGGGGGTAGGGTCAACGTCGTAGAGCATCGCCAGGTAATAGGCGACATAATCCCCATAATGTAAAGCTGTCCACAAATGAGCCAGGCGTGTGTCGCCTTGAGCTTCGACCGAATCAGTCGCAATGCCTTCCAGCATTAAGCTGCGCTGGGTGAGCTCGAGGCGCATGCGGTTGCGCGGGTGATCGGAGGGGGAGCGCAAGAAGATCACGATGCACTTGGAAAGCAAGTCTTCCGGATTTTGGCTGCCAGCAAGCGTGTTGTGATCGGCCTCCGGCAGAAATTCGAACTGCGCCCAGGCCTTGGCGAGCTCGCTGGTTTGGCCTTTCCAGCGCCGAGCGACGGGAGCCAGGATGCCCGAACCCATCACAGTCACCCAGTGATCCATTAACTGGCCCGCCAGTCGTTTTGCAGAGTTGCTGGTGACGGGGACTTCGGCCTGCAGCCTGGATTGCTGCTGGCGCATGGACTGGACGGCGCTTTTGATCTCGTCGGCCGGGTTAGGGAGCAAGCCCAGGCGGGAGAGCGCTGCAGCCAGCAAGCCAAACGAAAAGCCCACCGCCGCCCGCGGCTGCCCGGCATGCTTAAAAGTCCATACTGGGACCCGTTTCTGGCCGGCTGCCTGCGCCAGCCTGCCGCCGGTTGTGACTGCCAGGCAGCGACAGCCTTGATTTACAGCCGCCTCGAACGAAGAAAGCGTTTCCTCTGTATTTCCGGAATGAGAGGAGACGATCACCAAAGTTTCCGATCCCTTTGCCCAGGCTGGCAAACCATAATCGCGATAAACCAGGATGGGCGCCTGCCCGTAAGGCTCGGCATACGAAGCGAGCAGGTCGGCGCCAATCGCCGAACCCCCCATCCCGCTGATCAACACCTGGCGAATTCCGCTCCATTGCGGCAGGTCCTGGCTTAATCCCAGCTCCCAGGCCTGCTGCAATTGACCGGGGAGGTTGTCAATTTGCGAAATCATATCCTGTCGATCCAAGCTGGAGAACGCCTTAAAGTCATCTAAATTAATCATTTTCACTCCAAAATTTTATCTTCCTGATGCCAACAATCGCCGTAATCGCTCGATTTCTTCACAGACCCCGGCAGGCAAGAGCGCAATTCTCGCCTCACATTCAGTGTGGCGTCGATTTGCCGGAAAGCTCAGTCACCAACCGGTACACTTTGCGGCGCGGCCAACCAGACTCATCTGCAATCTGCGCAGAAACCCTGGATGGGGAAATTCCCAACGCCAGGCTCTGCATCGCAGCGTTCCGCACACGCTCCTCCGTCCAGGATTCATCCGATCCCGGATTCCCGGCGACGACCAGGGTAAACTCTCCACGCGGCGGCTGTTCTGTGAAGTGGGCGCGGGCTGCGCTGATCTGTCCCCGGAAAATCTCCTCGTGCAGCTTGGTCAGTTCCCGCCCTACCGCAATCTGGCGGTCCCCCAGGGAATGCGCCAGGTCCTCCAGGGCAGCCAGCAAGCGGTGCGGAGTCTCTAAAAAGATGAGCGTATAGGGCAACGTTTTCACCTTCTCCAACAAGTTTTGCCGCTCACCTGCCTTGCGCGGCAGATAGCCCAGGTACACGAAAGCATCGGTCGGCAACCCCGAAGCGACCAGCGCGCTGAGGGGCGCCGATGGCCCTGGGATTGGGCTAACCGTGTAGCCTGCCTGCAACGCGGCGCGCACCAGCTCATAGCCCGGGTCATTCAAGGCTGGCGTGCCGGCATCCGACACAACCGCGACATCCCCGCTCTCCAGGGCCGCTAAAATCTTTTCGATCTTGACGATCTTATTGTGTTCGTGATAGCTGGTGACGGCTGTTCGAATCTGATAATGGTCGAGCAGCTTGCGCGTCTGGCGGGTGTCTTCTGCAGCAATCAGGGCGGCCTCCCTTAAGATGCGCAGAGCGCGGGCGCTGATATCTTCCAGGTTACCGATCGGCGTTGCAACCAGGTATAAGGCGCCCACGATCTTCAGGGAGTTTTCCAGGTCAAAAACACCAGCGTGAGGCTGGAATCGCTCTGTTCGAAATTCGAAAGGAGCGCCCAGCCGGACTGGCCTAAATTGGTGCGGTAGCACAGGTAGGTGCCCGGGCTGAGATCTTCGACAATGAACGAGGCTGTACCCATCGATTCCGAGTGGCAATCATCCGGGTTGGGTTCTTCGCTGCCAAAAATGCCCAGCAAAACTCCTTCCAAGGGAGACAGTACATGCAGCGCATCTTCCTTGGCGTCAAAAAGCAGGTCCTCTCCGCCGGCAGGGTTGAGGTCCCCAGTATCCAGGTCTACCTTATCGCCCGGGATAAGCGTCAGTGTTGCGCTGATCACAGGCGCTGGAGCTACTGTTGGCGTAACGGTCGCCGTAATCGTTGGTGTTACAGTTGGCATTACCGTTGGTGTAAGTGTAGGGGTTAACGTCGGGGGCTGCGGGGTAGGTGTAGAGGAGGGGAGCTGCACGACTTCGATCCTGACCCAAAACGGAGAATTTCCATTCGGACCGATTCCGAACCAGGCGTCCGAAGTGTTGCGCAGTTTCCAGTTTCCCTGGTATTTGCCGCTCGTTTTTGGAGCGACCATATCCACCGACAGATCTACACTGCTGCCAGGCGCGACCTCTTTCGGGAGGAACACACTGGCAGGCGCGTCCATTGGCTCCCCGGAGAAAAGCTCGATGCGGTATTGGCGGGTCCAGGTGCAAGCGCCGATATTCTGTAAACGCCAGACCTTCGTAAACGATTGCCCCGGCTGCATTTTGGAGTCATCCGGGATGGTCACATCGATTGGTACCCCTGGCGCAGCTTGATCGCAAACAGGCGTCGGCGATGGGGTGCCTGTGGAAAGAGGCGGCGCCTGCGTGGTTGGCTGGCTGCTGGGCGTCTCGCTGGCAACCCCACTGTCGGTTGGCAAAGGCTGGGAAGTCATCGAAGGTGTGGCCAGAGCCAGTTCGGTCAGCCTGGCCTCAACCGTTTGATAAGCCTGGGTGATATCCAGGGTCGGAACGATCTCCGTCCCATTGGATGGTAAATTGCAGCCTGCCAACCCCGCCGCCAGGAGGATCAAGGCGATCAAACAGATCGTTTTTTTCATAAATCCGTAAGCTTATCGCCTCGGGGTGATTCCCACCCAATTTGAGAGGATTTGAGCGATCTCGCGCGCGGCTTGCGGGCGCGCCAGGCGGGAACAGGCCTCCACTGCCCGGGCGCGCCGCTCAGGGTGCTCGATCCATGTTTTTATTGCTGAGACGATTTGTTCTCAATTCGGCGCCCAAAGCCCCGCGCCTTCGGATACGACATACGTAACGTTGCCATCTTCCTGCCCAGGCAGCCGGCTGTACAGGATCATCGGCAGCCCGGCATTTAACAACTCGCTGATCGTGCCCGGACCGGCCTTGGTCACCAGGACGTCGGCAGCGCGCATGAAATCGGGCATTTCACGCACAAACCCGTAGATGAATGTGGGGATCGGCCAGGTGTTTGACAAGAGGCGGGTTTTCAGTTCCTGGTTTCGCCCGGCTACAACCACCAGAGACGCTGTATGGCAGGCATTGGCGATGGTGTGAGCGGTCTCTTCCACCGGGCCCATCCCCTCACTGCCGCCCACCAGCAGGATCAGGGGGCGCCCCAGGGGCCAACCCAGGCGGGCCCGCAAGGCGCCCTGGTCTCCCGCCGGCTGGCAAAACCGGTCCGCGACCGGCAGCCCGACGACAACGACCTGGTCGGGGCGCATTCCAAAACGTAAAGCTCGCTGGCGCGCAGCCTCTGTTGGGACAATGCACAAATCCGTCTGGCGGTGGTACCACAGGGCATGGGTGGTCACCAGGTCAGTTACGACGGTGATATAGGGCGGGTGATTTTTCCCCAGGGCGCGCAAGGTAGGATCATTTGCCAGGGGGTGTATGGATACGATCAGGTCGCTTGGGTTCTGCGCAAGCAGTCTTCGAATAGCGCGGCTTACATAGGGCCACGCGCTTGCCGTAAGCAGGCGCGCCCGGTTGGGTCCATCCATCAAACGATACCCCCAACCCCAGGCGCGCGGCATGCGCACCAATTTTGGATAAAGATCGGGCATGATATTGAGCGGCTTGGGGGCATATTCCTTAAAGATATCCACCATCTGGGTGGTGATTTTGCCGCCAAATTCTAAATTCAGCCCTTCAATAATTGCTTCTGCAGCGCTCCGGTGCCCCCCACCGGTATCGGAAAACAAAAAGAGGATGTGACAGGGTTTGGATTGACCGTTAACCATCTTCTGTTTTGGGTAAAACGCTTTTGAGCCTGGATGCTAATGTCCGGCGAGGCAGTAAAACACGCCGACCGCAGTGCAGACATTCCAACCCGATGTCCGCTCCCAGGCGTACGACCTTCCATTCATACCCGCCACATGGATGCGGCTTGCGCAGCCTGACGACATCGTCCAATTTCAAGTCGGGTAACATTATGAGGCATTATATCATGGGGCTACTTTCAGGCTTATTAAGTTGATTTCGCGCAGGTCAATTTGTGAGGTCGCCTGAAGGCGGGATGGTATAATCATTCATAACCAAGAGGAGGCTTGTGGATGTTCTTTAACCTGGACCCAGCAACTTTAATCGCCCGGATGTTCGTTTTGGTGGTTGCCTTCACCGTGCACGAATTTGCGCACGCCTGGACGGCGACCACTTTCGGAGATGAGACTCCCCGTATGAACGGGCGCCTGACCTTAAATCCGCTCTCTCACCTGGACCCGATGGGATCCTTGTTGTTGTTGGTTGCTGGTTTCGGTTGGGCCAAGCCGGTCCCGGTCAACCCGTATGCATTGCAGCGCAGGTCGTCTTCTGCGCTCATGCTGGTTTCACTGGCGGGGCCGCTTTCCAATTTCTTGATGGCGGTCGTTGGCGCGATCCCCTTTCGGCTGGGCTTCGTCTCGCTCTTCGCCGGATTAGCACCCAGCGCAGGTTTCTTCCCCAGCCTGGACAAGATATTGGTGGAGTTCGTCTATATCAACCTGATCTTGATGCTTTTCAACTTGATCCCACTGGCTCCTCTGGATGGGGAAAAGATTGCCGAGTACTTTTTCCCCCCGTCTCTGGCCCGTATTTTCGACACCATCCGTCCCTATGGACCGCTGATCCTGATTGCAGTTGCAATCGTCGGCCCATATTTAGGTTTTGACATTCTTGGATGGATCCTGGGGCCGCCTTTGAGGGCATTGTTAGGACTATTGGTAGGCTAAACAACGTGCGGTTAAGTTACCGCGTCCGCCAGTTTTGGCACTCCATATCGATCTCGCCAACCAGCGAAGAAATGGCCCAGGCGCAGAGGATTTTACCTCAACCCTTGTGGGCTTTGTTTCTTCGCATGCAGCCAGGCGAACAAGCTCACAGCCTGCGAATCCTCCGCCAGCTATTGGCGCGAGGCGAGCGGCAAAATGATCTACTGGTGGCGGCTTTACTTCATGATGTTGGAAAGAGCCGCCACCCTTTGCGTCTATGGGAGCGAGTAGTTATCGTCCTCGGGAAGGCGTTGTTTCCCCGGCAAGTAAAACATTGGGGCCAGGGAGAACCACAAGGATGGAAACGACCCTTTGTCATTGCCGAACAGCACCCCGCCTGGGGCGCAGAGATGTCAGCACGGGCTGGAGCGAACTCGACGACCACAGCCTTGATTCGACGCCATCAGGACCCATTGCTCTCCAAACAGCTCACACTGGAAGACCAACTCCTAACCCAATTACAGTTGTTAGATGATGAAAGTTGAGGTGATTTAATGACGATCCAAATTACAATCATTGGCCTGGGACAAATTGGCGCCTCCATCGGACTGGGCCTGGCCAATCAATCAGATTTAATCCGGCGGGTCGGCTACGATCGCGAGCCAGAGATCGCCCGGCGCGCTGAAAAAAAAGGCGCATTGGACAAGGTTGTGACGGGCCTGGCGGCTTCCGTGCGCGATTCAGACCTGGTGGTGCTTTCACTCCCTATGGATCAAATTCGCGACACCATGGCTCTGGTCGCGCAATTCTTGAAGGATGGCGCAGTGATCATGGACACGGGTCCGGTTAAAGAGATCGTGGCCGCCTGGGCTGGCGAACTCCTGCCCAGCAACCGCCATTACATCGGGCTGACGCCGGTAATCAACCCCGCCTACCTGCATGCCTCCGATTCGGGCCTGGACGCCGCACGTCCAGATCTATTCAGGGGCGGCTTGATCGCGATTGTCGCCCCGCCGCGCGCCGGTTCAGAGGCGATTAAGCTGGCAGCCGACCTGACGCGCCTGTTGGGAGCGACGCCTATGTTTGCCGATCCGATCGAGATGGATGGCCTGATGGCCGCTACCCACCTGCTGCCCCAGTTGATGGGCGCGGCCTTGCTCAACGCAACCATCGACCAACCCGGCTGGCGCGAAGGGCGCAAAATCGCCGGGCGTGCGTACGCAGAGGCGACTGGACCACTGGTCCACTTGAGTACGCCGAAGACACTGCGCGCATCCGTGATGCTCAACCGGGAAAATATGCTGCGGTTAATGGATGGCACGATCGCCGCCTTGCAGACCTTGCGGAACGATATCGCCGATGAAAATGGAGACCTCCTTGAGGAGAGATTAGAACGCGCCCGCGCCGGACGCGATAAATGGTGGAACCAGCGCCAGGCCGGCGATTGGATGAATGGGGATGCAGCGCCAGCGCTAGACGTGCCCTCCGGGTCGGATTTTTTTGGACGCCTCTTAGGTCTGGGGCGTAAGCCAGGAGACAAAAGGTAAAGGCAAATGGCAGACAAACTCCAGTGGATCCAAGATGAAATTCAAAATCTCAAAGACAACGGCCTTTATAACCGCATCCGCACGCTCAGCTCACCGCAGGGGGCCTGGCTGGTTGTCGATGGTAAACGCGCCCTGAATTTTTGCTCGAACAACTACCTGGGCCTGGCGAACCATCCCAAATTGGTGCAGGCCGCTCGCCAGGCCGCGGAAGCATACGGCGTTGGCCCGGCGGCTGTGCGCTCCATTGCCGGAACAATGGAACTGCACGTGCAGTTGGAAAAAAGGTTGGCAGCTTTCAAAGGTGTGGAAGCCGCCATAACCTTCCAGTCCGGGTTCAATGCAAATTTGGCCACGATACCTGCCCTGGTGGGCAAGGAGGATGTGATCTTCTCGGACGAGCTGAACCACGCCAGCATCATCGATGGCAGCCGCCTCTCGGGGGCGCGCATCATCCGCTACGCCCACACCGATCCTGGCGACCTGGAGAAAGTGCTGGGCGAACACCGCGCCGACTTTCCACGCGCCCTGGTAGTAACCGATGGCGTTTTTAGCATGGATGGCGATGTGGCCCCGCTGGATAAGATATACGAAGTCTCTAATAAATTCAACACGATCCTGATGGTGGATGACGCCCACGGCGAAGGTGTTTTAGGTCGCGGCGGGCGTGGCATCGTCGATCACTTCCACCTGCACGGCAAGGTGGATGTGGAGGTCGGCACACTCTCGAAAGCGTTCGGCGTCGTAGGCGGCGTGGTCGCCGGCAATCCCCTGGTCGTCGAATGGTTGAGCCAGCGCGGGCGGCCTTTCCTTTTCTCGTCTGCCATGACTGTCCCGGACACAGCCGCCTGTTTGGCCTCATTGGATCTATTAGAAGAGTCTACAGAATTGGTGGACAAACTCTGGGAAAACACGCGTTACTTTAAGGCTGAAATGCAGAGTTTAGGTTTCGATACCGGCAGCAGCGTCACTCCCATCACGCCTGTCATGTTGGGGGAAGCCCCGCTTGCCCAGCAGTTCAGCCGGGACCTTTTTGAAAATGGGGTCTTCGCCATGGCAATTGGATTCCCGACCGTGCCGCGCGGCAAAGCCCGCATCCGGGTGATGATTTCCGCCTCTCACGAAAAATCCGACCTCGATACGGGCTTGGAGGCTTTCAAGAAAGTGGGACGCAGCCTGGGAGTGGTCGCTGCGTAAAAAGGGTTCGTAGAAACAAACCAGCGCCCGGTGTCATCACACCGGGCGCTTACATATTCAGCGCTAGTTTTTCCGGAAAATAATCGAACGGACGGATCAGGCTTTGGCGAGGCTGAACCCTGAATAGGACTCGGGCGTATAGTTAACAACAGGACAGCGCCCGGCTCCGAATAACTCGGTGGCAGGGGGAGCCACTAACCTGATTGGCGCATCAGCTTCAATCGGATTCCAAAAACGGGTCGTAAGCCGGATTCGTTCCGGCCCAAACACAGCTCGGACGCCCATCCAGGTTGCAGGAGAAAGCGTGTGAGCAGCGATGAGCGCTGATGCGCGGCTGCTGCTCTGGAAGCCATTCAGCCGGGTAGGCGACCTGGGCCTCTAAACCGACTTCAGCGTCTGCATGCTGGCAATAACGCACTTTGATAACCTGCCATGTTCTAACCGACATCGCTCACCTCCGGGATCACTTTCCTCGATGTTTCTTCTCAAAAAGCGAGCCTCTCCCCGAGGAATTGAGAGGATACTTCGATTATACATTCAGACCTGGCAGGGACAAAGTGTCAGGTGTCATATAAGAAACAAGACAAATTGCGTCTTTTAAGACCAACTAACTGGGGAACGCTGGTCCAGCGGCCAATTTACGAGCGGTTCGGACTCAACGGTCCCAAAACCCTGGTTGACAGGTAGGTTTCCTATCGTATAATGGTATGACATTTGGCGGCAACAGCCAGATACATAATAAAGGAGGTGAACGTCAATATAAGCAAATCGTTTTTTTTGATTTTGAAATATCCGATCCGAACAAACTAACACAGGAGGAGAGAAAGATGAACCGCAAGACACTTCAAGCCTTGGGGATAATCGTGTTAATGTTCAGCATGATCCTGGCTGCCTGTGCTCCCGCCGCTATAGCAACGCCAACCACGGCACCGACAGCGCCTCCCGCTGTACAACCAACCGCCCCACCCCCAGAGGTAAAACCCACTGACACAACCGCGCCGCAGCCCACCGCAGCGCCTACGCAAACCGCCGCCCCTGCCTGGGAAGCGAACTATAACCTCTCCGCCCCCGACTGCAGCTATGGCGGCGAGCTCAAGTCCGTCGAAGCCCTGGATCAATATACCGTGCAAATCCAGCTCTGCAGTGCTGATCCAGCCTTCCTGTCCAAGATCGCCTTCAGCCCCTTTGGCATCCAGAGCGCCAAGCATCTGCAAGAGACCGGCGGTGGCGATGAAGCGCTGCTGAACAACCCGATCGGCACTGGGCCGTACATGCTGGGTGAATGGGTGCATGGCGACCACATGACCTTGGTCCCGAATCCCAATTATTGGGGAGCCGCCCCGAAGAACAAGAGCCTGATCATCCGCTGGAACCCTGAAGCCGCCGCCCGCCTGCTCGAGCTGCAGGCTGGTACCGCCGACGCCATCGACAACCCCAGCCCGGATGATTTCGCCAAGATCCAGGCCGATCCCAACCTGAAACTCACACCGCGCCCGCCCTTGAACGTCTTCTACCTGGGCTTCAACGACACCATCAAGCCCTTTGACAACGAGATGGTGCGCCAGGCGATCGCCATGGCGATCGACAAGCAGCGCATCGTGGATAACTTCTACCCGACCGGCTCGCTGGTAGCTCAACAGTTCGTCCCGCCCACGCTGACCCCCGGTTATATCGAGGGCTACAACTGGTACGATTATGACTCAGCTGCCGCCAAGGACCTGTTGGCCCAGGCCGGCTTCCCGGACGGGTTTGAGACCGACCTGTCCTACCGCGATGTCGTGCGCTCTTACCTACCGCTGCCCGGCAAGGTCGCCCAGGAAATCCAGTCTGAGCTAGCCCAGATCGGCATAAAGGTCAACATCAATGTGATGGAATCCGGTGCGTTCCTGGCTTCCGTAGCCGCCGGCGAGCAAGGCATGTTCATGCTCGGTTGGGGCGCCGACTACCCGGACGCCAGCAACTTCTATGACTTCCACTTCACCGGCGCTTCCAAGAACTTCGGCGATCCGTTCCCGGACCTGAAGGATGCCATCCACGCCGCTTCCTCGGTGGCCGATCCCGCTCAGCGTGAGGAGCTCTATAAGAAAGTCGCCGAGCTGACCAAGCAGCACGTCCCGATGGTCCCGATTGCGCATGGCACCAACGCCATCGCCTACCTGGCCACGGTGGAGAATCCCGAAGCCAGCCCGTTGGCCGACGAGCAGTTCCAATACATGGACGTGCCTGGACAGGACACCTTCAACTGGATCCAGAACGGCGAGCCGATCTCACTATACTGCAACGATGAGACCGACGGCGAGACCTTCCGCGCCTGCTACCACATCTTCGACCCGCTCTACTGGTACAAGCCTGGTACATCTGAGCTGGTGCCTGCCGTGGCTGAGAGCTATACCGCCAGTGAGGACCTGATGACCTGGACCTTCAAGCTCCGCGATGACGTCAAATTCAGCGACGGCACGCCCATGGACGCCAATGACGTAGTCGAAACCTTTGTGGTGATGTGGGACGCTTCGAACCCGCTGCACAAGGGCAACACGGGCGTCTTCGAGTACTTCAACGGCTGGTTCACCAAGCAGTTGAACGCTCCGGCGCAGTAATCAGTAGATATGTCAATGTGATTTTTTGGTGTGTGGGCGGTTTCACCGCCCACACACCATATGTGCTATCATGTGACCTTTAGAAGAGAGGTCAATCGCAAAAATGCTAAGTTTCTTAATCCGCCGCATTTTATTGGTCATCCCGGTACTGTTCGGGGTGCTGCTGGTCACCTTTGCTCTAGCTCGCTCCATCCCGGGCGATCCCTGCATCATCGCCCTGGGCGAACACGCCACCGAACATGCCTGCCAGGAGTACCGCCAGCGCACCGGCCTCAACAATTCGATCATCGTCCAGTTTGGCCGCTACCTAATCGATCTGTCGCATGGAGACCTGGGCACTTCCCTGCGTACCAAGCAGCCGGTCGGCGAAGTCTTGATCCAACGCCTGCCGATGACGGTCGAGCTGGCTTTCAGCGCCATGTTTATCGCCACCATTATGGGCATTATCCTGGGCATCATTTCGGCCTATTTTCACAATACTCTCATCGACGTGTCCACCATGATGGGGGCCAATTTTGGCGTCTCGATCCCGGTGTTCTTCCTGGGTCTCGTGCTCGCTTATATCTTCGCCATTATGCTCAGACACACGCCGTTGTGGCTGCCGCCTTCTGGGCGCCTGACGCCCGGCACGAGCGTCGTTCCCCTGGTCCAGGCTTGGCACCTGGAGAACCTGCAAGGCTTCCCGCTGACCGTGGTGACTTTTTTCTCGAATATGATCACTTTCAATGCCCTGGTCACCGGGAACTGGAAGCTGCTGTGGGACGCCGTCAAGCATCTCATCCTGCCCGCGCTGGCCGTGTCTACCATCCCCATGGCGATCATCGCCCGCATGACTCGCTCCAGCCTGCTGGATGTGATGGGGTTGGACTACATCCGCACGGCGCGCGCTAAAGGGCTGGTCGAGCGGGCGGTCGTCTTCCGCCACGCACTGCGCAACGCCATGCTGCCCATCATCACCATCGTCGGATTGCAACTAGGCAGCCTGCTGGGTGGCGCCATCCTGACCGAGACCATCTTCGGACTGCCGGGCGTCGGGCAGATCCTGGTGACTTCGATCACCGCCCGTGATTATCCCTCCTTGCAGGCTTTCGTCGTCGCCATCGCCTTGATCTTCGTCTCCGTGAACCTGATCGTGGATATCTCGTATGCGTACCTGGACCCACGCATCCGTTTACAGTGACCACATGTCATTGTGAGGAGCGTTCTTTGGGCCGAAGCAATCTTTTACATTCAGACGCTCAGATTGCTTCGCTACGCTCGGCATGACAAAAGGACCAAAACCAAGCAAACAGGAATAGCACCTATGGCAGTAGCAGAATTAACCGAAACCAGAACCTCTGAAAGACCTGGAAATCTGTGGCTGGATGCGCTGCAGCACTTGCTGGAGAAACGCTCCGCCGTGGTGGGGCTGACGCTGCTGGGTTTCCTGGCGCTCGTCGCCATCCTGGCGCCGGTGCTAGCTCCATACGACCCGACCGTGCCGCTCAACGACGTCAAACGCAACACGCCGCCTTGCATCCACATGCTGGGCTGCCCCGCCGACCAGCCTCAACACCTCTTCGGCATCGACGGCAACGGGCGCGATTTCTTCAGCCGGGTCGTGTACGGCTCGCGCCTCTCGCTGGCGATCGGCTTCGCCACAGTATCCTTCGCAATCATCCTGGGCACCCTGCTCGGAGCAGTGGCGGGTTTCCTGGGCGGCTGGACGGATAACATCATCATGCGCATCATGGACGTCATGCTGGCCTTCCCCTACCTGCTGCTGGCGATCGCCGTGGTAGCCGTGCTGGGCACCGGGCTGATCAACGCCTTGCTCGCCATCAGCCTGGTCTCCGTGCCCAGCTACGCCCGCATCGCCCGCGCCAGCGTGATCTCAATCAAAGAGCGGGATTTTGTCACGGCAGACCGCGCCCTGGGCGTCTCGCAGGCGCGCATCCTCTTCCACCGCGTGCTGCCCAACGCTCTCACTCCACTGATCGTGCAGGGCACGCTGGGTATCGGCGATGCGATCCTCTCCGCCGCGGCGCTCTCCTTCCTGGGCCTAGGCGCGCAGCCTCCCACCCCCGAATGGGGCATCATGCTCAGCGAGGAGCGTAATAACATCTTCAACGCCCCGCACTTGCTGTTCATCCCGGGCATTGCCATCACGCTGACGGTGCTGGGCTTCAACTTATTGGGCGATGGCCTGCGCGACGCCCTGGACCCGAGGCTAAATCGGTGACGAAATTAGACGATACTTTATTAGATATCCGTGACTTGCGCACACACTTCTTCACTAAAGACGGCGTGGTCAAAGCCGTCGATGGGGTGAGCTTCCACGTGCAGCGCGGCGAGATCGTCGGCTTGGTGGGTGAATCCGGCTGCGGCAAGAGTGTCACCTCCTATTCAGTGCTGCGCCTAGTCAGCTACCCCGGAAAGATCGTCTCGGGCGAGATCCTGTTCGATGGGCGAGACATCCTCAAGATGAGCCACGACGAGGTCGTGGCGCTGCGCGGCAACCGCATCTCGATGATCTTCCAGCAGCCCACTTCCTGCCTCAACCCGGTTTTTGACGTGGGCTTTCAACTTGCGGAGGTCAACGAAATCCACCAGTACATGGGGCGCAAGGCAGGGCGTGAGCGGGCGATTGAGCTGCTGCGCCTAGTCGGCATCCCCGACCCGGAGCGGCGCATCCGCTCCTACCCGCACGAGCTTTCCGGCGGCATGGCCCAACGCGTGATGATCGCCATGGCCCTGGCGCTCATCCCCGACCTGCTCATCGCTGACGAGCCAACCACCGCCCTGGACGTGACCATCCAGGCGCAGATCCTGGACCTGATGCGCGACCTGCACGAGAATATGGGCATTTCGATCATCCTCATCACCCACGATCTGGGCGTGGTAGCCGAGATGTGTCAGCGTGTGGCGGTAATGTATGCCGGGCAGATCGTGGAAGAGACGGACGTGCACACGCTGTATAAAGACCCCAAACACCCCTACACCCGCGGGCTGATCGCCTCCATCCCCATCTTGGGACAGGTGAATGACGAGCTGGAGACCATCCCCGGCAACGTGCCCAATCTGATCGACCTGCCGCAGGGCTGCCGCTTTGCCCCACGCTGCAAAGCGCGCCTCGAACACCAGCTCGATATCTGCACCAAAGAAGAACCCGCCCTGAAACCCGTAGGCCACGAACATACCGTGCGCTGCTGGTTGTATCAATAGGCGGCCTCATGACAGATACTACCCCTTCCAGACCCAATATCCTCGTAGAGGCCCACTCCCTGACCATGCATTTTCCGGTTGTCGGCGGGATCTTGCAACGCCCTTACGCCTGGGTCAAGGCGGTGGAGAATGTCTCGTTGACCATCAGACGCGGCGAGACGCTCGGCCTGGTGGGCAAATCCGGCTGCGGCAAGACCACCATGGGGCGCATGATCCTACGCCTGCTCGAGCCTACAGAAGGCCAGGTTTTCTTCGAAGGCCAGGAAATCACGAAACTGAACGAGCGCGATCTGAAACCCTTCCGCCGCAGGATGCAGATCATCTTCCAGGACCCCTTCTCTTCGCTCGACCCACGCACGCCCATCGGCGACAGTATTAGCGAAGGGCTGCGTGTGCATGGGATCAAGGACCGGCACGCCCGTTTCGAAAAGGTGCTGGAGATCATGCACACGGTCGGTCTGGAGGATTACCACGCCCACCGCTACCCGCACGAATTCTCCGGTGGGCAGCGGCAGCGCATCGGCATCGCCCGTGCTCTGGTACTGCGGCCCGATTTCATCGTCTGCGATGAGCCGGTCAGCGCACTGGACGTCTCGATCCAATCGCAGGTGCTCAACCTGCTGCGCAATTTGCAGCGCGAGTTCAAGCTGACTTACCTGTTCGTCGCCCACAACATGAGCGTAGTTGAGCACATCAGCGACCGCATCGCCGTGATGTACATGGGCAAGATCGTCGAGCTGGCGGATCGGGAGACGCTCTTCCGCGAGCCCCAACACCCCTACACGCAAGCGCTCATGTCGGCTATCCCCGTCCCCGACCCCGACCTGAGGCGCGAGCGCATCATCCTGAAGGGCGACGTGCCCAGCCCGCTGCACCCGCCTTCCGGCTGCCGCTTCCACACCCGCTGCCCGATTGCAGTGGATATCTGCAAGATGGAAGAACCACTCCTGATCGACATCGGCGGCGAGCACCACGTAGCCTGTCACCTGCGCAAAGGCAAGCCGTCGATCGAATCATATAAACGGCCGGTCCAGGAGGGTACCAGCGGGTAAATCCTCCGCCGCGTGCAGGAGCACAGCGCGCAGTTACGTATGTTCCTGGGCCAGCAGGCGGGGAAAGCTGTATACCCGAGGCGCAATAAATTACGCGAAATTGAAACTAGCCCTGGCGATCTACCCCAACCCCTCCCTGAAAGGAGGGGCTTTGCTCCCTTCCCTTTAGGGGAGGGCTGGGGAGAGGTTGTTGTTTTCACCAGCCGCTAAAATTCTGGCGGCGTGATCTTCCCCCGATTTAGTGGACACAAAAAATGTCGCGATGAAGTACACTAAATCCAACAGGAGAAGATCGACGAGCAAGAAAGGCTTTCGGACCTACACCCAAGAATTCAAGGCGGGATTGCCGCCGGAAACCGTCCAAACGCCATCCAGTGACCACCCAACGCCAGCCAGGCGTGGTGCCTGCCCCCAATCGTAAATAGGTCGCCGACATTACTTACATCGATACCGCTGAGGGGTGGCTATACCTGGCCCCGGTGCTGGATCTGTATTCTCGGATGGTGGTCGGTTGGGCGATGGCAGATCACATGGGGTCTGCTCTGGTGGAAGCTGCCTTGGAGATGGCCTTGGCCAGACGACATCCGCAAGCTGGGTTGCTGCACCACTCCGATCAAGGCACCCAGTACACCAGTGGAGCTTATCAACAAAAACTGTCTGTCCATTTAAACGGGGCAAGGTCAAAGAGAATCCTGCCCTACGGAAACCCTTATCCTGAATTGGTGATAAATATGCCTCTGACATTCATCTCCCCTTCATCCATTACTTCCCTGGGCGGCTTCCTGGGGCGGCGTTTCGAAGCCAACCGGAACGGGCGCCTGAAGAACTGGGCGCTCTCCGAGCAGTTCATCCAGCTCCACGAACAGAAGAACTACGACGGCTGGTTCTGGATGGGCGAGCAGCTCGGCAAATGGCTCGATGCGGCCGCCTATACCGCCTTGATCGCCAAAGATACAGCCCTGCTGGAGCGGGTGCACGCGCTGCTGGAGCGGCTAGCCCGCAGCCAGGAAGACGATGGCTACCTGGGCATCGCCGAGCGGCGTTATCGCCTGCCGGCGCGCGGCATGGAGCTGTACGAGATGTATTACCTGCTCCACCGACTGCTGACCTGCGCCGATCTGCTAGACGACCCGTCCGCCATGGAGACCGCCCGCCAGCTGGGCAGGTTCATCACCCGTACTTGGGGGCCGGAGCCGGGGCAGTTCCCGCTGGCCGGTCCGTTCCCGGGCAACGGCCACGGCGGCGGCGAGGGCACGCTCATCCTGGAGCCGATCGTGCTGCTCGGCCAACGCTGCGGCGACGAGCGTTTCGTCCAGTGGGGCGAGAAGGTTCTGGGGATGTGGAATGCCTGGCTGGAGCAGTATCCTGGGGCTATCTTCACCTGCGGCTACCGCGCCATGCAAGCCTTCGCAGCCGGCGAACTCGATATTTTCGAGCTGCGTCCGAACTTGCACGCCCATACCTTTCACATGACCCTGCTAGGGGTGGCGGCGCTACATAACGCCACCGGCAAGCGCGAGTATCGCGATGTGGTAACCGCCAGCCTCGACCGGCTGGCTAACGAATGGATCTTCCTGACCGGCGGGATGAGCTCGAACGAGCATTTCTTGCCCCGCCGCTACTACCACCCGCGCGGCGATGTAGAAGTCTGCCCGCAGCACACCTGGCTGCTGCTGCTGGCCCAGGCGCTGGAATGGAGCGGGGAAGCGCGCTATGCAGCCGAGATCGAGCGAGACCTTTTCAACCAGCTCCTGGCAGCCCAGCTAGCGGACGGCTCTAACTGGAACTACATGACCCCGCTCAACGGGCGGGCGCAGGAGCCGGAAGGCCCAAACTGCTGCAACGCCGCCGGTGCGCGCATCCTGAGCCGCACGCCCACGTATCTCTACGGGCTGCGCGACGGCGAGCCGGCCGTACTGCTCTACACGCAAAGCGAAGCCGGGCTCCAGCCGCCCCAGGCGCCGCCGCTCAAGCTGCGCCAGGAGACCGCTTTCCCCTCGCAGGGAAAAGTGCTCCTGCACGTCGATCCGCAGACGCCGGCGCACTTCCGCCTGCACCTGCGCCTGCCGCCTTACGCTCAGGGAGCGACTGCGACGGTCAACGGCGAAGAGATCTTCGCTGGCGAGACCTTTACTGCCCCCGCAGGCGATTTCCTGACGCTGGAGCGCGACTGGCAGACCGGCGATTGCGTGACGCTGCGCTTGCCCTTCCGGCTGGTCTCGCACGCAAACGCGAGTTTAATGGCGATCTCGCGCGGCCCGCTGGTATACGCCCTTTTTCAGAACGCACAGCCTGACACAGGCCAGATATACAACAACATTGGTCGCTACCCCGAAGATGTGGCGCTGAAGATCGACCCGGCCCGCCTGGCAGACCAGGAAGTCGAAGAAGCTGCGCCGGAAGGGCTGTTGGGGCCTGCGCTGCGCCTGCCCGGGCAGATCCGCGCCCAGGCGCCGCTGTTCGTCTCAGCAGACGGCAACCGCCACCTGCAATGCGATCAAAACACACCCGTAATCTTATTGCCTTTCGCCAACCAGGGCGCCCTGCGCGGCGATTATGCGGTATTTATGCAACATTTGGTCGAGTAGGCCGCCATCCGACTGCCCGTGTTCGTCTATCATGGGCTTGTGTTCACAGACTTCCCCTGATCTTCTTTCTGTTAGGTTGAAAGGCTGAAACATTTTCATTTAGTTAACTACCTTTGACATTCTGCCTAGCCCCGGCTACAATGGGGGAGAGCCTAGCGGTATCCATTTCTGTTTCGGAGGAACAATGAGCGCCTGGCCAGGCAAATACGTTATTGGGCTGACAGGGAACATCGCAACCGGGAAAAGCGTTGTTCGCAAAATGCTGGAACACCTGGGAGCCTACGGCATCGACGCGGATGCCCTCAGTCACCGCACCACTGCCCAGGGCGCTCCAGGCTACCAGCCTGTTTTGGACACATTTGGGAAATGGATACTGGGCTCGGATGGTCAAATTGACCGCAATCGCCTGGGATCCATCGTCTTTTCCGATCCGCAGGCCCTGGCTTTGTTGGAAGCGATCGTCCACCCTTTGGTAGGTCAGGCGGTGGATATCCTCGTACGCCGCGCCAGGCAAAAGGTGATTGTCATTGAGGCGATAAAATTAATCGAGGCAGGCATGCGGGCCCGCTGTGATTCGTTGTGGGTTTCTTATTCTCCGGAACAGGTCCAGCTTGCCCGCCTGGTGCAAAAGCGCGGCATGGATAAAGCCAGCGCGCTGCAGCGCATCAGGTCTCAACCTCCCCAGGAAGAAAAGACCGCGCTGGCGAACGTGGTCATCCAGAATGCCGGGTCCTTTGAAGAGACCTGGCGCCAGGTGGCGAACAACTGGCAAAAATTATTCCCGGCTATCGATCCGGAAGCGACCCAGCCTGCTGTTAAAGCCGGTACGACCAACATGGCGATCCAGCGCGCCCGTCCACGCCAGGCCGCGGAGATTGCAGCCTTGATGAACCGCCTGAACAGCGGGCAGCGAACATACAACCGGGAAGACATTATGGCGTCTTTTGGCGAAAAGGCGTTCTTAATCCTGACAATGGACGGCAAGCCGGTTGGGGTAGTCGGCTGGAAGGTTGAGAACCTGATTGCTCGCACCGACAGCGTATGCCTGGAGCCAGGGATCCCAATTTCATCCGCCATGCAGGCTTTAATGAACGAGATAGAACGCACATCTCGGGAGCTTCAATGTGAGGTCTCGCTGTTGTTTTTACCGGCGGAATTCGCTTTTACGGACGCTCTGGCGCGCAACCTGGGCTACCAGCGGCGTAGTGTACAGAGCCTGAACGTCCGCGCCTGGCAGGAAGCAGCCATCGAATCGATGCCCGCCGGCTCGGTGATGCTATTCAAACAACTGCGCCAGGATCGAGTACTGCGCCCAGTTTAACACGCCGCCACTGGAGTTTAATTGTGCCAGAATTCATCAGTGGCCTGATTGCAAATCTGATCTTTATCTTTGAGCGCCTGAATTGGCTGAGTGTGGTTGACCTGTTTCTGGTCACCGCGATCTTTTACAGCATTTTGATCCTGTTAAGAGGCACCCAGGCAATGGTGCTTCTGCGGGGGGCGCTTCTCTTGATCGCGCTCTTCGGTCTGTTGACCTCCCTGCGAGTGCTGCCGGCATTTTCCTGGCTGGTGCGCACAACGCTGCCGGCCTTGCTGCTGGCGATCCCGGTGATTTTCGCCCCCGAGATCCGCCGCGCGCTGGAACGTCTGGGGCGGGCCGGCGCATTCCTGCCCGCCGAGCAAACCTCCCCAAAGTCTCAAGATACGATCACTGCAATCGTCACCGCAGCCGCGCGCCTCTCAGATCGCCAGCATGGCGCTTTGATTGTGATGCAGCGCCTGGATGTTTTGGACGAATACGCGGAGAGCGGGGTACCGATGAACGCGGTCGTCACCCCTGAGCTGCTCCTGCAAGTGTTTTATCCAAACACGCCCTTGCACGATGGCGCGGTTATCGTATCCGGTTCCAGGCTGGTGGCTGCCTCTTGCGTCATGCCGCTCTCGGCCAGCGGCGTCCTGGTTCGCTCCCCCGAGCGGCAGATGGGGCTGCGCCACCGGGCAGCTCTGGGCATTTCGGAAGTAAGCGATGCAGTCGCTGTGGTCGTATCCGAAGAGACCGGCTCAATCTCTGTCGTTCACGGTGGACGGATGATCCGCCGCCTGGATGCCGACCGGTTGGAGAACATCCTGCGCGCATTCTATCGCCCGTCTCAAACGCGGCGTGGATTGTCCCGCTTCCTGGCCCGCCTTTTCCCCAGCCAGACACGTGGCGGGCAGGAGGAGTCTTGACATGTTCTTAGCCTTTCTACGCTGGCTCGGCCGCAACCTGGGCTCACTGTTTCTCGCCTTAATATTGGCTTTGGTGGTTTGGGTATCGGCCGTCGTAACCTCCGATCCAAACTTACAGCAAATTTACCCAAGACCCGTGACCCTCGAGCGCATCGGCAAGGACTCGAACTTGCAGATCATAGGAGAAGATGTGCCGACCCAGGTGCGGGTTACAATCGATGCGCCTCAAACGATCTGGAATCAACTCACCAATAACCCAAATTCAGTTTCGGCCTGGATTGATCTTACAGGATTGGGTCCAGGGGATCATACAGTGCCCGTCAAGGTGCAGATAAACGCCAGCCCGGTGCGCTGGCAGGTGGAGCCCCAGAACGTTGAACTGAGTCTCGAGCCGTTGATCAGCAAGAAATTCCCCGTTCAAACGACGGTCAACGGCGAAGCCCCCCTGGGATACACGAAAGGCACGCTGCTGCGCAGCCCTGCTGAAGTGACCGTGTCCGGGCCAGAATCGGTGGTCTCCCAGGTGGCCGAAGTAGAAGCTACGATCGATATCACCGGGGCCAGAGAAACGAAAAAGCTGACCGTTACGGTCGAAGCCCGAGATAGCAATGGCGATCCGGTATCTGGAGTGACGCTCACCCCGAAAGTCGTCACGATCACGCAGCCCATCAGCCTGGAAGGCGGTTATAAGAACGTGGTCGTCAGAGTGGAAACCACTGGCAAACTGGCGAACGGCTACCGCCTGACCAACATCTCCGTTTCGCCGCCGAATGTGACCGTATTTTCCTCAAATCCGCAGTTGGTCAACGAGCTCCCCGGTTATGTGGAGACCACACCGGTAGATCTCACCGGGTTGAGCGATGACATCGAAGTACGGGTCGCCTTGAACCTGCCGGCTGACATCACCCTGGTAGGTGTGCAGAGCGTTCTCGTTCAGGTGAGCGTCGCAGCGATTGAAACCAGCCTGACCATTACCATACCGGTCGAGATCCTCGGTTTGCCCCCGAACCTGGAAGCAAGTATTTCGCCCTCTACCATCGACGTGATCGTCGCCGGACCGCTGCCTGTTCTGGACACGCTGACGACAGCCAGTTTTCGAGCCGTGATCGACCTGACCGGATTGGACCTAGGATCTTACCAGTTGGCGCCTACAGTTGACCTGGTCCCCGATCAGGTTCAGGTACAGACCATCCTCCCAGATTCTGTCGAGGTGACGATCGCGGCCGCGCCAACTCCTACGCCCACGGCAGCCGAGACGCCTTCTGCCACAACTTCCCCGGCAGGAACCGGCATTCCTGCGACCGAGACCCCAACACCTTAAAGAGTCTCTCATGCCCAAGCCTGTAGTGGCCCTGGTGGGCCGTCCAAACGTAGGAAAAAGTACGCTTTTCAACCGCCTGGCGGAGGAACGCCTGGCGGTCGTGGACGATATCCCCGGCACCACGCGCGACCGCCTGGTAGCTGAGGCCGAATGGGCCGGGCAGATCTTCGATATCGTAGATACTGGTGGAATCGATCCCACAAAAACTGGGACCGAGCCAGGTAAACAACCGCTTTCGACCGGGTCAGCGGACTATATCGATGAAATTCGCCTCCAGGCCGAGATCGCAATCCGGGAGGCGGATGCGGTGTTGTTCATTACCGAAGCGGAGAGTGGGGTTACACCGGCCGATCGCGAAGTGGCTCAAATTTTGCGCCGCTACCAGCAAGAGCGAAACGGCAAACGCTACCCGCCCGTTCTGCTGGTCGTTAATAAGGCGGACAGCGAAGCACGCCGCTTGCAAGCTTTTCAATTCTATGAATTGGGAATGGGCGATCCGCATGCGATTTCCGCCATCCACGGGACGGGCACCGGGGACCTGCTGGATGCCCTGGTTGCTAACTTCGAATTAACCGCTGAGGAAGAAGAAGACGAGTCGGTCAAAGTCGCCATCGTTGGCAAGCCAAACGTGGGTAAGTCCAGCCTGCTCAACAAAATCCTGGGGGAAGAGCGCACCATTGTCAGCCCAATTGCGGGCACTACCCGGGATGCCATCGATACTCACATGGTCTATGGGGAGATTCAAGTCACCCTGATCGACACCGCCGGAATTCGCAGGCGTGGAAAAATCGAGCCGGGAGTCGAGAAATTTAGCGTGATGCGCTCTTTGCGCGCCATTGAGCGGGCCGACGTCGCCTTACTGGTTGTGGATGCCACCAGCGGCCTGACCGCTCAAGATGCCCACATCGCCGGTTTCATCCTGGATTCCTGGAAAAGCGCGGTGGTTATCGTCAACAAATGGGATGCCATTTCAAAAGACAGCTATACCATGGAAGCGTTCACCAGCCAAATCAGGCAGGAACTGAACTTCATGGATTATGTCCCGGTGCTGTTCATCTCCGCTAAAACAGGCCAGCGTGTGGACCAGGTTTTGCCGATGGCTTTATCCGTACAAGAGGAGCGCCTGGTGCGCCTGTCTACCTCTCAACTCAACCAAATCATCCAGAAAGCCCAGGACAAACACCCCGCCCCTTCTCAAAGCGGCCGCCAGCTCAGGATTTATTACGGCACCCAGGTGCGCAGCGACCCGCCCACTTTCTTGCTCTACGTCAACGATCCAAAGCTGGCGCATTTCAGTTACAAGCGCTATCTCGAAAACCGCTTGCGTGAAGTGTACCCTTTCCGGGGCACACCTATCCGAATTGTTATGCGTCCCAGGCGCTGAAATAAGCGCATTCTAATTTTCCCGCCCTTGCTGCTCCTACCTTACAGTTATATAATCTTTTTCGTATCTTTTCAGGAAATGGGTGGAGGGATCCCAGCGTGTGGAAAGATCCTACTACCATGAGGAGATATGTTTTTATGAATCAGTTGGAGGAACCATTGGAAAGCTACCGTACTGATATCGTTCCCGAACCTGTACAGCCCGAAGAAGAACACCGTTCGGGGTTTTTGCGTTTCATCCTGGACGTCCTGGAAACGTTAATCCTATCGGTATTACTGTTTGCCGGCATTAACGCAATCTCAGCCCGCATCCGGGTGGATGGCTACAGCATGGAACCCACGCTGCACACCGGCGAATTTGTGATTGTGAACAAACTGGCTTATAAACTGGGCCAGCCTTCCATCAGCGATGTGATCGTTTTTCATTACCCGCGCGACCCGGAACAAGAATACATAAAGCGCGTCATCGGCCTGCCCGGAGATGTGGTTCAGGTGAATAACGGCCAGGTATACGTGAATGGCGAGGCGATCAATGAGCCTTATATCGCCGCCCGGCCGGCCTACCAGAATGAATGGACGGTGCCCGCCAATTCGCTTTTTGTTTTAGGCGACAACCGCAACAATTCTTCTGACTCGCACAATTGGGGCCCGGTGCCGATGACTTATGTTGTCGGGAAAGCTGTTTTCGTCTATTGGCCTCCGGAACAATGGGGGGTCATCGAACATGTATCCACCGCCAACGCTGCCCAGAAATAAGCCTTGCAGGTAAACACCATCGCTGATATACTGTCAACAGTTTGGAAAGCCGCTTAAATTGACATCAACCATTAAGAAAAATTGCATGAGAGAGTTTCCTTCAATGCACGACAATCTGAGTGAAGAGTCACTTTCTTACATCAAACTCTGCCCCGAATGTCAAACCGGCGCACTCCATCTCCAGTATTTGACTTATTTCACCTGGCTGAATGAAGAATTGGTTACCGTGCCAAACTTTCCGGCATGGGTGTGTGATGTGTGTGGTCGCCGCGAGTACGACTCGCGAGCGGTCACCTGGCTAAACACTTTATTAAATCCGGAAGCGGGGCGGCGAGTTTCTTCAAAAAAGGACAGGCGCGGCTACGACAGGAGCGATCATTCGCGGCCCTCGCGAGCATAAAAGAACGCAATTCCATTAAGTGAATAAAAAACGGCGCGAGCATCTTCGCGCCGTTTTTATTTTCCGCCTGTTCTGAGGCATAAATTTAAGTCTTCGACGCTCCCATCAGATGAGGTCGCGCCAGCATAAGCGCTGCCAGGGACTTGGCATCGTGAATTTGGCCGCTCTCGGCCATCTGGATGGCTTTATCCGCCGAGACCTTCACAATGCTGATCACTTCACCCTCATCCGGTTTTAAGGGAGAATAGCTTAACTCCGTAGCCATGAAGACATACATATTTTCGGTCGTATAGCCTGGGGCCAGGAAAAACGACCCCAGCGCCTGCAGTTGGCCCGCGGCCATACCGATTTCTTCGCGAATTTCACGGCCGGCAGTGAAATCCGGAACTTCTCCCGCTTCCATTACCCCGGCTGGCAGTTCCAAAAGCTCTTGCCCGGTCGCATGCCGGTATTGGCGGATAAACCAGATATCCCCGTTCTCATCTACCGGGATCAATATGACCGATTCGCGGTGTACCACGATATCGAGAGCTTCCCGATAACCATTCGAAAAGAGCAGGTGATCTTTGCGGACGTCGAAAGCTTTACCGCGATATACGATCTTCGATCCAATGATTTCAACCATTTTTGTCTTCCTGCCGTATTAATACAGGAGTAGCCCTGGCAAATGCCTGGCTACTCCTTAATCTTTTACTCGAGAGGGGAGCGCCGGGTCTTCGGCCAGCGTTCCTCGTCGTGTGCAGAGATTGCAACGAAGCGAGAGATGGCTCCGCCAATCTCCCGTCTCTCAAAGCGCCCTAGGCTTATGGGATCTGCAGCGTTTGTCCTGATGTCAGGCTGTAAGGCGACTTCAGACCGTTCGCAGTGGCAATTGCGTCTGGGGATACATCGCCATAAAGACAGGCGATCGAATTGAGCGTATCTCCTGAACCAGCCGTATAGGTATCCGGATGTGAGCGCAAGGCCCGATTTCCATCGAAGGGATTCCCGGTTTGCGGGATGTGCAGGACGTAACCGGTGGGCGGTTTAGAACTCATATTCAAGCCGCTCGCATTCAGGAGCTCGCCAACGTTGACGTTGAATCTACGAGCGATACAGAATGGGAATTCCCCTTTTTGCAAGGTATATGTCTTCGGAATACCGGCTGTCGCTGCGGGCACCGGGATCGCGGTAGCGGCAGGCGCTTTCGTCGCGGTTGGGGCGGCTGCAGTCTCACCTTCTGCCGGTTGGGGGGTCGCCGTAGGCAGAACGCCTTCCACCGTTGGCACAGCCGTGGTCTCCTGAGGGCCGGTTTGCCCTTGCCTGGCCAATTCGGTTTGAGTTGCCAGAAGCCAAATCTGCTCCATCACGTCACTCGTGCCGGAAGGCGTCTCAGCGCCAACAGAGACTTCAGAGGTATCGGTAGGCACGCCCGAAGGCGCTAAAGATCGCTCACAAGCCGTCAATCCTACCATGAGCAGCAAAATTAAACTGAAGAAAATGAGGAATCGCTTTATACTCATGAATATCTCCTTAAGGAAGAAGCTGCTTGCAAGGCGCGCCCGGCCTTCGCAACGTGCTATGCACGGCCAGTTTACCTATTGCCCGCTTTTTATTTGCAATGATACTAGCACAATCCTGGCAAAGCGTCAAGCGCTTTGCACAAATGATTGCAAGTTTGTTTACAAATAACATCTTGCATTTTTGAAAGGCTACAGACGAATTCCTGATAAAATCCCTTGCACGCCTCCTTTTCCAGAAAGTGGTGTTATAACTGCCAGAGTCTTTCTGAGGTGGTAAAGCCGAGAGGTTCCTGATCTTTTAGATTTTCAAATCCATCGGGGCCAGCTATCGGATGCGCGTAGAGCCTTGGGCCCGATCGTATGGAGGTTTTTTTATGCAAAAACGGATCGTCATTACGGGTATGGGCTGCTTCACCCCGGTTGGCAACGATGTGGAAACCGCCTGGCAAAACATTATCGCCGGAAAATCTGGTGTAGGCCAAATCACGCATTACGACGCTACCGAATTTAAAACCAAATTTGCCGCCGAGGTAAAAGGTTTTGACGGCGCCAACTTATTCGGCAGCCGGGAAGCCCGCCGGATGGATCGATTTACCCAATTAGCCGTAGCAGCGTCCATGCAAGCAGTGGAAAATGCTAAACTTGAGATCAACGATCAAAGCCGGGACCGTATCGGCGTTATCATTGGGTCTGGGATTGGAGGTTTGGAGACCCTTTTTGAGCAGATGCGGGTTTTCATCGAACGCGGCCCGTCCCGGGTCAGCCCGTTCCTTGTCCCGATGATGCTGCCCGATTCCGCGGCCGGGATGGTCGCCATCACCCTGGGAGTACGCGGCCCAAATATGGCTGTAGTGACCGCCTGTGCGACCGGCACAAACGCTGTCGGAGAAGCGAGCGAAATGATCCGCCGCGGGCACGCGGATATCGTCCTGGCAGGCGGAAGTGAAGCCGCAGTCATCCCGATCGCTATGGCTGGCCTGAGCGTGATGACCGCCCTTTCCTCCCGCAATGAAGATCCGCAAGGCGCCTCGCGCCCTTTCGATCTGAATCGGGATGGCTTCGTGATGGGAGAAGGCTCCGCCGTTTTGGTCCTGGAATCGCTCGAGCATGCCCGGGCGCGCCGCGCCAATATTCTGGCAGAGGTCAGCGGCTACGGCTTCACGAACGACGCTTACCATATCTCGGCGCCTTCCGAAAATGGGCTCGGGGCTGCCTTATGTATGCGCATGGCCCTGGACAGCGCAAAGTTGGATGTCACAGATATCGATTATATAAACGCCCACGGCACGAGCACCTACCTCAACGACAAGAGTGAAACCGCGGCGATCAAGACGGCCTTTGGCGAGCAAGCGTATAATATCCCGATCTCTTCGACAAAATCTATGACCGGTCACCTGCTTGGCGCCTCGGGAGCGATGGAAGCCGTATTTTGCGTAAAGACTTTGCAAGATTCTGTTCTACCACCCACGATCAATTACGAAACCCCAGACCCCGAATGTGACCTCGATTACGTGCCCAACCAGGCGCGAAAAGCGAAAGTCAACCATGTCATGTCCAACTCATTTGGATTTGGCGGGCATAACGCCACCATTATCTTGAGCCGTCCCGTGCAGGAGGCAGTATGAGTCCCTTCGCCCATATCACCGGCTGGGGGATGGCAGTTCCAGAGCGAGTTTTAACGAACGCCGATCTTGAGAAAATGGTTGAAACCAGCGATGAGTGGATTCGCACCCGCACAGGGATCCGTGAGCGGCACATCGCCGATGATGAGCAAACGACCGCCTCACTGGCAACGGAAGCCGCCTTGCGGGCCCTGGATGTAGCGAACCTGAAACCTGCCGACATCGACCTGATCATCGTATCCACCTCTTCGCCAGAGCATACCTTTCCGGCAACAGCCTGCCTCGTCCAGGACCGCCTGGGAGCGGTTAAGGCGGGCGCATTCGACTTACTGGCGGCGTGCACCGGTTTTATTTACGCCCTGCAAATAGCCACGCAGACGATCCGTTCTGGGGCCGCAAAAAACGTCCTGGTAATCGGCGCCGAAACCCTTTCCCGGCTGGTCGATTGGAAGGACCGCGGCACCTGCATTCTTTTTGGGGATGGCGCCGGAGCCTTTGTATTACAGGCGGGCAACGAGTCTGGCGGTTTACTTTCTGCAATCCTGCGCTCGGACGGCTCGGGCGGCGACCTGCTATCGCTTCCCGCGGGCGGCAGCCGTATGCCAGCGACTGCGGAGACCGTTAAAGACGGTATGCATTACATCAAGATGAATGGGCCGGAGGTGTTTCGCTTTGCTACACGGGTGATGGCGCAGGCCACTCAAGAGGCTGTAAAAAAGGCTCATTTTACAATGGATGACATTAACCTGGTGATCCCACACCAGGCAAACAAGCGCATCATCGATGCTGCGGTTCGCGGCCTGCAAATCCCGCCCGAGCGCTGTTACATCAATGTGGATCGCTACGGAAACACCTCAACTGCTTCAATCCCTATTGCCACCTGCGAAGCGATCCAGGAGGGCCGCCTCAACCCCGGCGATAAGATCGTGTTTGTCGGTTTTGGAGCCGGCCTTACCTGGGGCGCGGCGGTTGTTCAATGGAGCGGGCCATTTTCTACTCGCCGGATGGTCTACCCGGCTCGCTATCGCCTTTACGCACGCCTGCGTTCTGTATTGCTGCGCCTGCTGCGCCGTGTCGACGGCATGATTTGGGGCCGCATCGACAAGAATCTCTAACCAAACCTGTGACCAAACCGCGCTACCCGGCGGGTCCATTCCAGCCCTGGCAATGGACCCCGGCTTGCTGCGTTCCCCGTTGCCGGTTCAGGCATTTTAGCATCCCAATATCACTTTAAACCAAGAGGCGGGTATTCCCCTTGCGTCTTTTGCCCGCCTGGTACGGGAATAGGCGGTCAAATGGCAATTGTTAGAACGCCGTTAGAAATCCATATCTGGTAGAATCATTCCTACCAGGCATCCGTATAGATTGGTATAATTTCTATGCAAATCTGCGGTTTGTCATCTAATTTGGAGGTAACGTGAACCCAGCCCGCAACCGTTCTTCAATCATTTACTTGTTGTTGTTTGTTGCCATCATCTCGATGGTGGTCTACAACTTTCAACAGCAAGCCTCCACCCAGCAACCGCTGACTATTAATGAAGTAGCATCGGATATCCAGCGAGGAAAGGTGGAACGTGTCGTCGAAGACGATAACCGGTTGCAAGTGATTTATACTGATGGAACAGAACGCACATCCCACAAGGAACCCGAATCAACCCTGGTGGATCAGCTTAAAGCCCTTGGTGTAACTACAGATCAACTTGCTCCGGACAAATTCAAAGTCGAAGTGAAACCGCCCAGCGCGTGGCTCGGAATTGCCACCGCTCTCGGTTATATCCTTCCTTTCGTTATCCTGGCAGGAGTTTTTTGGTTCGTATTCCGCCAGGCTCAGGGCAGCAACAACGCCGCTCTTTCCTTTGGCAAATCACGTGCACGCATGTTTACCGGCGACCAACCCACCGTAACTTTTCAGGATGTCGCCGGGGTAGAGGAGGCGAAGGAGGAACTGAAGGAAGTTGTTGAATTCCTGCGCGAGCCAGAGAAGTTTATCTCCCTGGGGGCGCGCATCCCGAAAGGCGTCTTGTTAGTCGGTCCGCCAGGGACCGGTAAAACCTTGCTCGCCAAGGCTGTTTCTGGCGAAGCCGGCGTGCCCTTCTTCTCCATCTCCGGCTCCGAATTCGTCGAAATGTTCGTAGGCGTCGGCGCCAGCCGGGTGCGTGACCTGTTCGACCAGGCCAAGCGCCATTCTCCCTGCATCGTCTTCGTTGACGAGATCGACGCGGTTGGGCGCCAGCGCGGCGCCGGACTGGGCGGCAGCCACGACGAACGCGAGCAAACACTCAACCAAATGCTGGTGGAGATGGATGGCTTCGACACCGACACCAACGTGATCATTATGGCGGCTACGAACCGCCCCGACATCCTGGATCCCGCCCTGCTGCGCCCTGGCCGGTTCGACCGCCGCGTGGTGCTCGACCGCCCGGATATGCGCGGCCGGGAAGCGATCCTTAAAGTGCACGTCAAAGGCAAACCGCTGGACCCGGATGTCGATTTGGGCGTGCTGGCGCGTTCAACTCCTGGATTCGTCGGCGCAGACCTGGAGAACCTGGTCAATGAGGCGGCCATCCTGGCTGCCAGGCGAAATAAAAAATTGATCGGCCAGCCTGAAATGGAAGAAGCGATCGAGCGTGTGATCGCCGGCCCCGAACGCAAGAGCCGCCTGATCAGCGAAGAAGAGAAGCGAATTGTCGCCTATCACGAGGCTGGCCACGCAGTCGTCATGCACACCTTACCCCAGGCCGACCCGGTGCACAAGGTATCGATCATCGCCAGAGGTATGGCAGGCGGCTATACCATGGCCCTTCCAGAGGAAGACCGCACCCTTATGCCGCGCAAAAAACTGATGGCGGATATGGTCGGCTTGCTGGGAGGCCGGGCTGCCGAAGAGTTGGTGTTCGACGATATCACCTCCGGCGCTTCAAACGATCTCGAGCGAGTCACCCGTATGGCGCGTGCCATGGTGACCCGCCTGGGGATGAGCGACCAGCTTGGCCCGATGGTTTATGGTCAAAAGGAAGAATTGATTTTCTTAGGCCGTGAAATCTCAGAACAGCGCGACTATTCCGAGGCGGTAGCAGAACAGATCGATCAGGAAGTGCGCCGCCTGGTGAATGACGCGCATACGAAAGCGCACCAGATCTTGCTCGAGTACCGCGATAAGCTCGATGCAGTCGCGCGCCGCCTTCTGGAGGTCGAGACGATCGGCCGGGAAGAATTTGAAGATATCTTCCCACCTCCGGTCAAAAAGACCAGCGGTACTCCCATCCCAATGCCAGCCTGAAACGGTTGGCTCAGCCGCGAGCATGCGAAATCAAGGCGTGAAACGTAAGACGTGAGATTAGCACGTCCTGCGTTTCCCGCCTCTTTATATCTGTAAACAAAAGTTCGTCCAACCACGGTACGAGAGTGTATTTTATGGGTGAGATCAGCGCTTACGAGGCGGCCTGGCAAAAGGCCGCATTTTTCCCCAAAACCGAAGCGGGTTATTTACAGATCAGCGGCCCGGACCAGGAAGCCTTCATCCAACGCCAGACGACCAACGACATCCATCTGCTACAAGCCGAGCGGGCATTGTTGACCGTGCTCACTTCGCCTACCGCTCGAATCCTGGATGTGTTCTACCTGCTCCGCGAGCAAACAGACGCAGCAGGCCAGATCGGCGCGCTCACGCTGCCGGGACGCGCGGCCAGGACGGCCAGCTTCCTGAAAAGCCGCATCTTTTTTATGGATAAGGTTTCCGTGAAGGACGCCAGCGACCAGGTAATACAAATTGACCTGACTGGCCCTGAGGCTCGAGATGTGCTCCAACGGCTAGGGGTCGAGCGTATCCCAACCAGCGAAGCCGTGGACCTGCTCAGGGTAGAAGGCGTTCCGGTGCGGGTGCTGGGGTTGAATCCAGCGTACGGGCTGGGTTACCGCCTGATCGCCCCGGCCGGCAGCGCCGCCGGCCTGGCTCAGCTTCTGGGCAGCGCCGGCGCGGCCCAACTGGACGCCCAGGATTACCAAATATTGCGCATCGAATCCGGGCAGCCAGAGGCGGGTTACGAGCTCAGCGAAGAATACACCCCCCTGGAAACCGGTTTAGAAGCCGCAGTCTCCGGCAACAAAGGCTGCTACACGGGTCAAGAAATCCTGGCCCGCCAGATTACTTATGATAAAGTGACCCAAAAGCTGAGCGGTTTGTGTGTGCAAGCCGCCAGCAGCCCAGGCGATGGGGTATGGGCGGACGGCAAACGTGTAGGCGTGATTACGTCCTGGGTGGAATCGCCCCGCTACGGGCCTGTTGCCTTGGCGGTAATCAAACGGCCGCACAACCAACCCGGTTCCAGCCTGCAAGTCGGCCGGCAGGCCGGAGAGGCGCAGCCTGCAGTGGTCTCCGAACTGCCCTTCCAAACAAACGGTTGATTGATCCCTGGCCAGCCGCCGGCAGGTTTGGCGGTGGGCCTCCCTGCCCAATGACACACATACGGGAAAAATCACCCTTTCCGCTCACCGTTATTGGCGGGTATATTTCTCCATTAATTGGCCCTGGGCCAGGACATGACCCCGCATCGCTTTTTCAACATCGGCTTTGACAGCGCCGGGTTTCAAGTTGAGCTGGACGTCCAGGGCGTACAATTTAAAGAAGTAGCGATGTGGTTTTCCTTTAGGAGGGCATGGCCCGCCATACCCGGCTTTACGAAAGTCATTATTCCCCGCCAGACCTGTCCCGCTGCTTCCGCTATAATCCAGGATGCCTTCCGGTAAACCGTGCAGGCTTGAGTCGATGTTATAGACGACCCAGTGAACCCACGTGCCGCCGGGGGCATCCGGGTCTTCGGCGATCAACGCCAGGCTGGCTACTCCTTGCGGTACCCCGGACCAATCCAGGGGAGGCGAAATATTCTCTCCATCGCAGGTGTACTTTGGTGGGATGGCCTGTCCTTCTGTGAATGCGCTGCTGGAGATTTGAATTTGCTGCATATTGTCTTCTTCCGATAAAGGCTCAGGAGTCCCGGCCCCACAACTCACCACCAGAAAGGCCAGAAACGATACCACGAACAACCAGGGGGGAGACTTCCCGAACCAAATTCTCATCGCATTTCCTAATTTTGAAAAATATTGGCAGCCTGGCTGCAACGATCAGTCAGGCGATCAAAGCGGTTAATCCGGTCAGCAAGTCGGCTGTCGTCGGGCACCGCCCGCCTTCAGCCCGGCAGCGGGCCGTGATCGCCGCCTGAATGGCCTGGCTGGAGTGCTCCCAGACGCTTTGTGAGGAGCCGGGCCAACCAAAAACCATCGTGGCGTTCGAATCCTGCGGGTGCAGGCCGCCGTGCACCCCAGCGTGAATGCCGCCGAAGTAAAAACCCTGTTCGTAATTGCTGATCAGCAGCAGGTCCCCGCTGCGTGGACCTGCCAGGTTGTCCAGCCTGTGAACAGGATCGGCGTACAAATCCGCCGGCTGGCTGCGGAACCATTCGTCCAGGGAGGCCAGCTCGCCCTGGGGCGTCAGCGCCCGGTAAGAAGCTTGCCAGCCCTCTACTTCGACATTTCGCACCAATACGCCTGCCAGCGCGCCCTCGAGCTCAACGGCGTAGCGCCCGCTGGAATGCGCCTCCCAGAAAGCTCGCCCTACCGGCAGTATATCTCGCTCAAAATCCGGGGGGTCGGCCCAGCGAGCCTGCCTGTTTTGCAAATAGACGTGCGCCATTCCGCCGTTGGAAGCCACCACCGCATCGCAGTTCGGATCCTCGCCAGGGAAATCGTGCACATCCAATCCAAGCGCGTCAAAAAGATGGCCGATTTCCCGCTCGAACGGAAAAGCCAGGCGCAACGAGTGGCGGTCGTCCGCCGGCACGCCGATCTGCCCGTGATCTGAGAACACTGCCGTCGCGATCTGGGTTGCGCTTTCTGCTTTTTCCCCAATCGCTGCCCAAAGTTCTCCTACCAGCCCGTCCAGCGTTTCGCACAAATAACCTGCCTGGGCCTGTGGCCCCAGGCGGTGAGATTCGTGGTCCACGCCCATGAAATATACGGTGAGGACCTCTGGTAAATCGTGCTGGTCAAGGTATTTCAGCACATTGTGGAGCGTTTGGCGGTCAAACTCGCCCGGGCCAATGCCCATCAAACGCCCCCCTTTCGTCAGGCGGGCAAGGTTAACCAGCGAGGGCTGCAGCCAGGCGCTGGCGCCGCTGGCATACATATGGCTGGCGACCACCGACTTCCAGCCGCGCTGCCCCAGCTTCTCATAAAGGGTCGGCACCTGCAAGCAGCGGGCTGCCAGGCCGTCCGAAAAAACTCGCACCGCATCGTCGGCGGCGAGTGTATCCCCGATATCGAAGGCATAATGACGCGGCACTCCATGGCTTTGAGCGCCAAAACGGTCGAAAAACTGGTTGCCGGGGACACCGTGTTGGCGCGGGTGCGCGCCGGTGAACAGGCAGGCCTGCGAAGCGAACGTGATGCTGGGCGCGGGCGCCAGGGCTTCCACCCTTAACAATTGTTCCCCGCCGCCTAAAAAGCGGGCGATATTTGGGAGACGGTCCTCATCAATCGCCCTTAAAAGCACATCCGGGCGAAGCCCATCGATATCAATCAGAACAAGATGATCGGGCGCGTCCATACACCTCCTGTTGTCAAACGTTCCTATCCTTAGCGGGAAAAATCCAACTAAGGACCGAATCCCGGTGGGATCAATCTATACACCCACCAATATCGCCCGGGCAGGCGCGCCGTCGGCGTTGGCAAGCTTAAGCGGTAAGCAGTAAAGTGTATACCGCCCCTGGGAGACCTGCGAAAGATCCAGGCCTTCCAGGATGACGACTCCGGCCTTCAACAGGATTTCGTGTGTAGGCGCTGGCGCATTGTAGGGAGCGACCGAAAGATAATCGACCCCAACCAGCTTTACACCCCGGTCGACCAGGTATTGGGCCCCATCCGCGCTGACGGCGACGAACTCCTTATTAAATTCCAGCCCGATCTGCCCCCATAAATCCGAGTTGCGCGTCCGGAAGAGCAGGCGGCGTGTCCGTGGCGGGATTTCTGCCCGCTCAAGGACTGCCTGGCTGATGAGATCCACTTCATCTGGCAGGTGCAGCACGTAAGCCCTGCCGGTCAAAACTTTGAGAGGCAAACGATCAACCGTCATCGCGTCGCCGCCCAGGAAATGATAAGGCGCATCCACGTGGGTACCGGTATGGACGCCCATATCCACCCTTGAGACGTTCGATTCATCTCCTTCTTCCATCTTGCCAATTTGCTCGATGACGATAGAAGGATTGCCAGGCCAGACAGGCAATTGTGGAGAAAGGGTCAACGAAATATCATATGTCTGCATGTTATCCTCCTGATGCACTGAAAAGTATATCTGAGAATCGTGCTAGAATCAACGGCACACCCCACTGGAAGAATGAGCGCATCAACAAAACGCCGACCGAAACACCCTTTTTGAGCCTGTGGATTTTCCTGCAGGCCTGGCTGCTGATCTCTCTCGCCTGTAATTTCCCAACGGTCGCCCGGCAGCCCGGCCTTTCTGCAAAGGAGCTGCGCCAGACTCTTAGCGCGCTGCAAAGCCAGTCCCAACAAACCCAGACCGCAGTCCCTTTACCTCAACAAACCGAGACGGCCAAGCCTTTCGCTGGTTTGTTCACTGCAACGCCTCCAGCCCCGCCGCCCGGCATGCCGACCGCTCCGACACAGGTGAGCTCGGACTTATCTATTCTTTATACCGTCCGGTCCGGAGATACCCTGCCGGCCCTGGCGAGGCGCTTCGGCGTGGATGCCGGGCAGATTGTCTCGTTGGAAGAGCTCCCCAGCCAGGGCTTTCTACCCATCGGGCAAATCCTCAATATCCCTAACAACCTGGGCGACCTCCCTTACCCATCTGCGCTGCTGCCCGATAGTGAAGTCGTCAACTCCCCCTCCGTGGTTGGCTTCGACATCGCCGCATATATTTCCGGTGCGGGGGGCTACCTGAGCACATTTTTTGAAGAAATTGGCGGTGAACAGCTCTCCGGAACCGAAATTATCCAACGTGTTGCCGATGAGAATTCCATCAACCCCAGGCTGCTCCTGTCCTTTCTCGAATTCCGCTCGCATTGGGTGACCGGACAGCCGCAGGCCTCCAGTGACCTGCGCCACCCGATTGGATTCTACGCCCCAGACAGCGTGGGGCTGTATATGGAGCTGCTCCTGGTCGCCAAAGAATTGAACATCGGTTATTATGGTTGGCGTGCAGGCGCGCTCACCGAACTTAAATTCCCCGACGGTCGCAGCATCCGCCTCAGTCCACAGCTCAATCCGGGCAGCATCGCGTTGCAGCGCTTGTTTTCAAAGTTTTACAAAGAGCAAGTGTGGGCCGATCTGCTCTATGGACCAGCCAGTTATCTCCAGCTTCACCAGCAGATGTTCGGCGATCCGTGGAGGCGAGCTGCAGCGGTCGAGCCGGTCTTCCCTGATGGTCTCTCCCAGGCAACGATGGAGCTCCCTTTTCTGCCAGGCGAGCGCTGGAGCTTCACCGGCGGCCCGCATACCTCCTGGAATACCGGCAGTCCCTGGGGCGCCCTGGATTTCGCCCCTGTGACCGGGGAGCCGCCTTGTGTTGCCTCCCGGGCCTGGGCGACAGCCGCAGCCGCGGGCGTGGTTACCCGCTCCGGGAACAGCGTCGTAGCGCTCGACCTGGATGGCGACGGGTACGAGCAAACCGGATGGGTGATGATCTACCTGCATATCGCCGAGGACCAGCGCGTCCCTGCAGGGACTGCCCTGGGCCAGGATGATCGCATCGGGCATCCCTCCTGCGAGCGCGGCAATTCCACCGGCACCCACGTGCACATCGCCCGCAAGTACAACGGGGAATGGGTCGCCGCGGATGGTCCGCTGCCCTTTGTCCTGAGCGGCTGGCGAGTCTCCAGTGAGGGACGCATTTACGTTGGATCTCTGACGAAAGATGGGCAAACCGTGGTCGCTAACCCAGGTGGACCGCAGACGTCTATCGTGGTCCGTTAAGCGGTTGGTACGCTAAGCGCCCGGCGCTCCAGGCGCCCATTGTTCACATCCCAATCCTAACAAAATCCTTAGCAGAAATTTACGCGAATTTTATTGGGCCGGCTTCTGGCTTGCCCAATAATGGTAGTGGGGATAGGGGAATCGCGTATGGGCGATTTATTCCCCATGGGAATGAGATTTGATTTCGATTGGATCAGGCACAGGAGCTAAGTTATGAAATCTTCAAAACCCCTACCACTGACTGCACTTACCCGGCTGGGATGCGCCTTGGCCCTGCTGGCCCTATTGATCGGGGTCTTGCCTGTTTCCTCCGCGTTGGCCGGACCCGCCATTCAGGCGCCAAAGGTCGACATTGCCTCCCCTGGCTCAAACCAGCCCATTCCGGTCAACTGGCATGTGGAAAGCCGCTCGGTCGACACAGCCAATGGGGTGAATGTCTGGCTGCTGGCGCTATCCACACTCGTTTTCGTCTGCGTCGCCTCGCTCTGGATCTTGCTATTTCATATCTTTACGGCTGGCGCTCCGCCAAACCATTAATACCAACAGACGGGCGCTGGAAACTGCACCAAACGGCTCCTCCTCCAGGGTGCCCAGCCGCCCGAACGATCCGGCGACCTCGCCGGTTGAACCCCTCCCAGGCAAACCAGACCTGGGAGGTTTTTTAAAACACCATTTGGTAAGAAAACCGTAACTTTTGGATAAGCGTCATTTAAGATGCGTCTCGTATGATACGTATTGTCGAGCAGCATCCGAACATTAACGGTATAGGAAAGTGTTGGGCGCGCTTTACCCACCAACCTTCAGGATAGGGTTTTCACCAAACAAGTGTTGGGCGTGCTTTGCGGGCCATGCAACACAAATTCAGTTATAGGTCAAACAAGGAGATCAAGAAATGCGTACTAGAAATATCGTTCGAACCTTCGGATTTCGCTTATTATTTGCCGGTATGCTTCTGTTGCCGCTGCTTGCCGGCAGTGTTGGCGGCGCTGCAGCCGCTGGCAACCATGTTGGGGCAGTGTATGCCCTGACGAACGCCGCCGATGGAAATGAAGTAATTGCTTTCGATCGCGCTGCCGATGGCAGCCTGAGCCCGGCAGGCTCTGTATCCACCGGTGGGCTGGGGACAGGCAGCGGCCTTGGCTCGCAAGGCGCCCTGGTCTTGAGCGAGGATAACCACTGGCTTTTCGCCGTCAACGCCGGCAGCAATGAAATTTCATCATTCTTCGTAGGCCCGCGCGGACTTGTTTTAACGGACAAAGTGGCCTCCGGCGGCGTTCAGCCGATCAGCCTCACCGTCAAGCGCAACCTCCTTTACGTCCTCAACGCAGGGGAAAGCGGCAACATCAGTGGTTTTTGGGTCACACGCAGGGGCAGGTTGATCCCAATCCCGCGCTCCACCCGTTATCTGAGCAATAATGGATCCGGCGCAGCGCCGGGACCGGCCCAGATTTCTTTCGGCCCGAATGGCGATTTTCTGGTAGTTACCGAGAAGAACACCAACCTGATCGATGTTTACACTTTGAGATTTGGCTATCCAACGGGTTTCAGCGCCCACGACTCGGCCGGGACGACGCCGTTCGGTTTCGCAATCGACCGGCGTGGGGTTCTGCTGGTTAGCGAGGCGTTCGGAGGCGCAGCCGGCCAAAGCGCTGTCTCCTCCTACCTGGTTCGGAAAAACCGGTTCGAGGTCATCAGCCCATCGGTAGCGACACACCAGACGGCAGCTTGCTGGGTGGTCATCACGCAAAACGGAAAGTACATATACACCACCAACGCAGGCAGCGGCTCGATTTCTGGCTACCGGGTGAGCAAGGATGGCAGTATCAGCCTGTTGAATGAAGATGGCGTCACCGGATCAACTGGCGATGGAAGCAGCCCCATTGATATGTCGCTCAGCAACAACAGCCGCTACCTGTACGCCCTCGCCGGGGGCACTCACAGCATCCATGGCTTCCAGGTGCAGAATGACGGTAGCCTGGCGCCTGGGGCATTGGTCGATGTCCCGGCAGGCACCGTCGGACTGGCTGCCCGCTAGAATTCAAAGGCTCGATCAGAGTTTGGAATAGAACAGGGGATGCCTCGACTGGAGGCCGGCAGTGCAGCCGGCTTCCATTGTTTAATTTGCCCGGTCAGGGTTTCCCCGCTGTGAAATTGTCGAACAAGATATCCGTTCCGGCGATATCCAGGCTGGCGGCGAGTACGCCGACCTGCCCGGATGCGAATTCCGAATCCTGCGCTTCGCCCAATTTTGTGTTATTGGCATACAAGCGCAGGTTGCTGCCGAGGCAGTCCGCCCCCAGCCGGTTCGTCGTGCGGCCCTGATGGATGTAGTCGCTGTAATGCCAGCCGCCTTCCAGCAACGAATTGAACTCGCCATCCTTGTACTTGCCGATCGTGTAATACCCATCACTGCTGACAACCAGGTAGTAATAATTATTCTCATCCATAAGGCGGCACACAATGCCAAAGTAATTATCATCCGGGCCGCCGACCTTAGCGGCATCCACTTCAATAGCGACGTCCGCAAAGGATTTGTTGGGTGTGGACCAAAAGAGGGTGTTCGGCTGGTTGACGAAGATGCGGTAGCTGCCGGCTTCATACCCGTACTTGCTGTCCGCATCCTCGCCTGTCGCCCAGCCGCTGGAAGAATTGGAAAAATCGTCGCTAAAAGCATCCAATAACAAGCGGGTGTCCATACCCGTTACTATCCCGGCTGTTGTGGTTGGGCTCAAGACGGCTGCGACTCCTGTTGGCGTTTGGCTGGCCTTTGCATTCATCTTGGAAACCAGCATCATTCCCCCCAGCGCAAATACCGATAGCACGATGCACAGTACGCCGACGCCTGCCAATCCGCCGATCATCCAGGTGCCGCGCCGCCTGGCTTCGGGTTTTTGCAGGATGGGGTGTGAGACCGGCTCGTGGGCGATATTCTCCTGCTGGATGTCCGCAACATCCGGCTGTTCACCTTGTATGTTAGCTTGTTTTGGGTTTTCAGCTTGCTGTGTAAACCCCTCAAAAGCGGCAGAGACTTCGACACGCTCTGACTGCGTTTCCTGGACCGTCGCAGACTGGTTGTTTCGCCAATCTGTTATCCTGATTTGCCTCTGTTTTAGCCGGCGTCTGCGGATGGATGTTCAGCTTCTGCAGATCGGCCGCGAAATCGCTGGCCCTGGCATAACGCTCACTGCGCTCTTTAGCCATCGCCTTCGCCAGGACCTCATCGACTTGGGACGGCAAATCGCTCCTGTAATCCCGAATACGCGGCACGGCCTCGGTAATATGTTTCATCGCCACAGCCATTGGGGTAGTTGCCTGGTAAGGCTGCTTCCCGGTGAGCATTTCGAAAAGGATCACCCCCAAGGCGTAGATATCGCTGCGCCCATCCAGGTCTATCTCACCGCGAACCTGTTCAGGACTCATATAGGAAGGCGTGCCGATAATTGCATCGCCGGTCAGCGTCGTAGTAGCCTCGATCAAGCGAGCGATGCCGAAATCGGATAAAAACGCGTTTCCATACTTATCGAAGAGGATATTGCCCGGCTTTAGATCGCGGTGGATCATGCCGCGGGCGTGCACCTCATCCAACGCCGGGGCAAGACGGGCGATGATCTGCGTCGCGGCCGCCAGTGAAAATGCGCCGCCTTTTATTCGATCCGAAAGCGGCCCGCCCTGCATGAAACGCATGACCAGGTAAAGCTGCCCATCCTGTTCGCCAAAATCATACACCGGGACGATGGCAGGGTGCTCTATCGCAGCAATCGCCTGAGCCTCACGTTCAAAGCGGGCTCTCAAGATTTCATTATCCAGGTATTGAGGGGGCAGCACCTTGATCGCTACCTCGCGTTTAAACAGCGGGTCAAACGCCAGGTATACGCTGGCCATGCCGCCGCGGCCAATTTCATTCTTGGTTTCGTAACGCCCGATATGGTTCGCGATCATGGGTTTCACCGACTTAATCTAATTATAACAATTATAGCATGTAAGTCCGATCGGAAATGTCAAGATAGATCGGCTTTTAAGAACTCGCCGTGATGAAACCCCGCCTGCACTGAAGATTTTAAAAAACCGACAAGCGCCATGATTCTCGACGGTCATTCCCGCCAATTCTGGTAAATCTCGGCTGCCTTCTGGCGGATCTGGTAATCCCGGTAAGTCAGGTAAGGCAGCACCAGGGATAAATGGAATTTCCTCCCCAGCACGGATTTTCCCGAAAACGGGTAGGCGGATAGGGACATATGCTGGCGCAGGTATCTCGCCACGGCGCGGATAAGCCCAGCCCTCACCCGGCTTACCTCCAGGCCTTCCAGGAATGCCGGCGGCAGTTCCGCCTGCACCGTCAATTGGGTTATAAACAGCGCCGCATAAACGATGTTTGCGCAGTCATAATCCCTGGCTTTCACCTTTAGCGTATCCCAATCCATTCCCGGGTGGTAGCAAATCGTTTCGGCAATATCACAGAGCGATTTCAAACGAAAATAACGTTTACGGCAACTGTTGACGCACAAAGAGATCAACATATCTTCAGGCGAGATAACATACACCTCTTCATTTCGATATTTCGTTTTCACTGCATCCGCCCATACCCGCCCGAAATCGACTGGCAACGCGCCGTTCAAGTTCAGATCATGGTGTTCAAAAAAATCATATTCAATCCCGCTCTGGTGCATACCATCCATGATCTCCATAATCGCCTTGTCAGAAAGCTCGGATCGCCTGGATCGCAGAATGATATCCATATCATTCGAAACGGTGTACCAGGGGAAACGATAAACGAAAAGATTCAATGCGGCAGCCTTCACCAGCATGACGTCAATCGACCGTCCGTGAAAATAGGCCAATGCATCCACCAGCTTGCGCACCCGTTTCTCGCTCTCCAGCGTATAGCGAAAGACTTTGCTGCGCTGCTCCTCGAGGATATCTGCCGGGATTTTCAGAATCCTGATCCAGATTTTGGACCAGGTTTACATAGATCAAAGGCCCGACCCCGTGTTGTTCTGCAGTCGAAAACACCTCTCCCCAATTCAGCTCCTTCTTCCGGCTTTGTTCAATCGCGGCAAGCTTATGCTTTTCTTGAAAATCCTGGCGTGTACAGGTGAATAAGAGCTCGTATTCCGGTTTCATGGAATGTTGTGTTTTCTCTTGATTTATACGGATTTTTCCAGTATCCTTTTACTCTCGCATTATAAACCCGGGTTGTTTATTCCGAACGAGGGAAAGGAAGGCTTGGAATGGAGTGGATGAGCAGCTTAAATATTACAACTGAAGTGCTCCGGGCTCGTGTTCCGGTTACGGTCATCCACCTTGAGGGCCGGATCAATATCAGCACGATTAACCTCCTGGTCCAGGCTGCTCAGAAGGCCTACGAATCGGGAAGCCGGCACTTCTTGATGGATCTTAAGGAAGTGCCTTCCCTGACCAGCGCCGGCTTACAAGGGATTTTAACCGTTTATAAAATGGTGAATCAGTCCTCGTCAAATGAGGCTGGCAATCCTTCCCAGAGCCTTCCCACGGACGCGGCTTCCAAGTCCCCTTATCTCAAAATGCTGAATTCCTCGCCGGATATATTGAAAGTGCTGCGAATTGCCGGCTTCGAATCCTATATCGACATTTATGATGATCTTCAAAAAGCGCTCTCAGATTTTTAAGTCAATTCCTGGCGAATTTTTGAGATCGTGTCTGAAACGATCACACGTTGGGCGGTTGCCATCCCGTTGATGACCGCGGTGGCTTTGCTGCGACCATGCCCGATAAACATTGGGTGCTGGACGCCCAAAAGACTCGAGACTCCGATCCGGGCGTAATCGTTACACAGTCTCAGGTATTTTACGTGCGAACGCAACAAGGCAGCCGCCTCGCCAGAAAGTTGTGGGAGGATACCTTCAACCTGGTCTAAAACCGCGGAGATGATCCCCTCGGCAGATTTTAGCAGCACGTTGCCCACAAAGCCATCCGCTACGATCAAGTTTAGCTCGCTGGTCAGCAGCGAATGGCCTTCCACATTCCCAACAAAATTTAACCCTTCCGCTTCAGCCAGCAGTGCGTAAGCCTGGCGACCCACTGCGTTGCCCTTGTTGGGCTCGGACCCATTGGAGAGCAAGCCCACGCGCGGCTCCTGAATGCCGAATGCATTTTTAAGATAAGCCGAGCCCATCTGAGCGAATTGGAGCAGGTGTTTCGGGTGGACTTCAGTGTTTGCACCGGCGTCGACCAAAAAAAGATCCTGCCGGAGCCCCAAGAGGGGCACAATCGCCGCCGGGCGTTCGACTTCTGGGATCCGGCCAAATTTGAACAAGGCTGCGATCATTCCAGCGCCGGTATGACCCATCGTAAGCACCCCATCGGCTCTGCCTTCCAACACCAACTGGCAGGCGACATTAATCGACGCCTCCGGCCGCGATCGCACGGCCTGGGCCGGGTTTTCTTCCATGGTAATGACGCTGTCGGCAGGAACGACGACCAACGCCACATCCCGGGTATCCGCGTTTTCCAGCTCCTGCTGGATCGCGGCGGGATCGCCCACAAGCAGGAGCTCCAATCCCAACTGGCGCGCCCCAAGGAGCGCTCCTGCGACAATCTCACGCGGGGCGAAGTCGCCCCCCATGGCGTCAACCGCCAGGCGGATTACCCCCATTGCACGGCGACTCCCAGCAAGCCCGGGCCAAAATGCACCGCTAATGCCGGGCCGAAATCGACGACGTACGGCTTACCGTCGAAACCCAGCGCAGCGCTGGCTTCTCCAGCCCAGGAGGCAGCCTTTTCTGCAATATTGCCGTTGACAATCGCCATCCGCAGCGGTCGGGCAGCGCCCATTTGAACGCGGGTATGCTCGAGCACTTTTTCCAGGGCCGCCCTTTGGGTGCGCTCCATCCCGATCGCTTTTGGCACCCCGCCGGTTACGGTGATGATCGGTTTGACCGAGAGCGCCGATTCGGTTGCTTTTTCATGGCCCTCCGTTCGCCCGGAGGAGGTCAGGTGTTCCAAATCAGTCACGGTGAAGTGCAGGCTGGAGTGCGCTTTTACCCGTTCAATGGCCTCTAACGCCTCGTTCACCCCACCGCCACTGGCGACGGCCTCAATCGCTTCCAGCAACATAAAGCTCATCTGCATCGAAGTGGTTGTGCTGTCTACGACGTGCACATTCACGCCATCCAGCATTGCGCTCGCCATCTCAGCCGATTGGCAGGTGCCGGAGGATTTAGCTGTCACGTGGATCGAGATAATATCGCTGAATCCCTGCTGGGAAAGCGTAGAATAGGCGCTGCGAAAATCTTCTGGTGTAGGCTGCGAAGTGGTGGGCATCCCCAGGCCTGCCGCTTTATATTCGACTAACCGGCGGTAAAACTCGTGAGGTGGCAGATCCACATAATCTTTGAAAGATTGGTCGCCGAAAACGACATACACCGGCACAATTGTGATCTGGTGATCTTGAACCACAAAATCGGGCAGGTTAGCAGTGCTATCGGTAACGAACGCAATACGGGACATTTCTTTCTCCTTAAGCCTGGATGGATTTCTGTGTAGTTTATAACACCGTTTCGCCGGGAATGTTCCGGAAATTATGATCGCCGGGGAATTCAAACCATCACCAAATTGAATTAATCATGTAAAATAAGACGTCAAATATTTGTATAAACCATTAAAACATCAAGCAGTTCATCGAAATGGATTATAAGCTATTCCCTTTCTTCGCTCTCGGTTTTTCCATTCCACTTTTGGCGATGTTGGTGTACTTACGCCGCAACCGCCAAAGACCGGGGGCCAACAGTCTTGCTCGCCTGTCGATATCCATCCTGGGCTGGCTGGCGTTGAATACGCTGGAACTGTTGAATCCCACTGAGGCCGGGACTCTGTTTTGGGGAAAATTGACCTATTTGTTTATCGCCAGCACACCGGTGTTCTGGCTGTTCTTCGTCCTCGATTATCAATCTCGCCAAAAATGGCTTAAGCTTCCGAACTCGATTTTTTTTGGGTGATCCCTGCGACAACCGCCGTCCTGGCGTTAACCAACGATTGGCATGGGTTGATCTGGAGAAGCACCACTTTTTTTCCGGTAGGAAAGTTTTTAGCCATTAAGGTAAGCTACGGGCCCTACTTTTACTTTCAATGGGCCTACGCTGGGCTGCTGATCCTGGCAGGGATGATCCTCATCCTGATCGATATCGATCACTTTAAAAAAGTAAACGACACATATGGGCACCAGGTCGGGGACCAGGTGATACAAATGGTGGCGGAGGTGTTCAAAAAGAACCTGCGCGAAGTGGATATCACCGGTCGTTATGGGGGCGATGAATTCACCTTGTTGTTGCCCGAAACCAAATGCCAGGGAGCCTACAAGGTCGCGAACCGCATGCTCAGGTTGATCGACCACCTATCCGTTTCGACCACTCAAGGCAATGTGACCATTACGGCGAGTATCGGGATGGGTACCTTGAACGAAAACACCACCTCCCTGGAAGACATGCTGCGCAACGCCGACGAAGCACTTTACCGGGCGAAGCAGAACGGCCGCAACCGGGTGGAGGCCTGTTCGGAGATCGTTTTGAATTAGGGCAATCCCCGAAACACGAACAGCTCAAGGTTTCCAAGATTGACGTAATTGAAAACAGCTCAAAAACTGGTGCTTGACAAGGCGAAAAAGATTGTGTACAATACTAATACGTTTTAGTAAATCCTTTTACTTACATTTTCGATGCCGAAAAAAGACAAACGTTCACCAACCATGAAAGATGTCGCCCACCTAGCGGGGGTATCGCAGACCACGGTCTCATTCGTAATCAACGAGACCCCAAACGGCGGCATCCCGGATGAAACCAGGCAGCGCGTACTGGAAGCGATCAGCCAGTTGGGCTACCGCCCCAACGCGATGGCGCAGGGGCTGCGCCGCCAACGCACCAATACCATCGGCCTTATTGCGGATGAAATTGCCACCACGCCCTATGCGGGCCAGATCATCGAAGGAGCGCAGGATGCCGCCTGGGAGCACAAACGGATCCTGTTGGTGGTCAACACCAAGGGAAACTACTTCATAGAAAAGATGGCGATCGAGATGCTGCTTGAGCGCAAGGTGGATGGCATTATCTACGCCACGATGTACCACCGTCCGGTAGCGCCGCCGCAGGCGTTGCGTGAAGTGCCCACGGTCCTGCTGGACTGCTTCGTCGAAGGTCACACTTATCCTTCCGTTGTACCGGATGAGGTCGGCGGCGGGCGGGCGGCTACGGAATTCCTTTTGAACAAAGGCCACCGGCGGATTGGTTTTATCAATAATCCACACGTCATTCCGGCGACTGCCGGACGGCTGCAGGGCTACCGGGAAGCGCTGGCAGCTTTTGGCGTTCCTTACGACGAAGCCCTGGTCTGTACAGACAAAGCCGAGTCGGAAGGCGGCTACGATGGCACAATGGAGCTGATGCAGCTCTCCGAACCGCCTACGGCAATCTTCTGCTTCAACGATCGCACTGCCATGGGCGCTTATGATGCCCTGCGCAAATTAGGCAAGTCCATTCCTGAGGATGTCGCCGTGATCGGATTTGACAACCAGGAAGTCATCGCTGCCCACCTGTACCCTCCATTGACCACGATGCAGCTTCCACATTACGCGATGGGCGAGTGGGCCGTACAGCATTTAAGCGCTTTATTAGAGGGCGCCAACTATTCGGAACCCGTCCAGCACCGGATCCAATGCCCGCTGGTCGAGCGCCAATCGGCATAACCTCAAAGCACCAATTTTTTTTGCCAGTTTACTAATACGATTTAGTCAAAGGAGGAGAAAATTGAGCCAAAACAGTACCTGCAAGCATCTCAGGAAAGTCCTGCAAACAAGCAAACCCGAATCCAACCCTAGTATTTGGAGAAGATCGAAGATGAAAACTAAAACCTATTCTATTTTTGCTTTGGTGGTTGCGCTGGCGATGGTTTTGAGCGCCTGCGCCTCTTCCGCCACCCAGCCGCCCGCCACTCAAGCCCCTGCAGAGACCCAGGCCCCTGTCGAGCCGACCACGGCTGCGGCAGCGCCCACATCAGCCCCTGCCCAATCTGGTGGGCAGAAGATCACCCTGGGCCTGTGGACCCACTCGGCCGGCAACCCCGCCGAGCTGTCTGTGATCCAGAAATGGGTCGACGACTATAATGCCTCCAGCAGTGAATACGAGGTCACGATCGAGTCCTTCCCACAGGCCTCCTATAACGACTCGGTCGCAGCAGCTTCAGTCGCTGGCAGCCTGCCCTGCATCATCGACCTGGATGCCCCGACGGTGCCCAACTTCGCCTGGTCCGGCTATATCCAACCGCTGCCCATCACAGAAGATGATGTCAAGAGCATGGGCGTGCTTAACAATGACGTTGGCCGCTACAACGGCAAGATTTACTCCCTGGGCCAGTTCGATGTCGCCTTGCTTTTCTACGGGCGCAAATCGATCATGGACAAGTTCAGCCTGCGCATCCCAACCATCGATAATCCCTGGACCAAGGACGAGTTCATGGCTGCTTTGGACGCTGTTAAAGCCTCCGGCGAGTTCGAGTTCCCTCTCGACGTCAACTCCGGATCCACCGGTGAATGGTGGCCCTATGCCTATTCGCCCTGGCTGCAAAGCTTCGGCGGCGACTTGATCGATCGCACGACCTATACCTCCGCTGAAGGCGTGTTGAATGGCCCTGAAGCTGTGGCCTGGGGTGAGTGGTTCCAGAGCCTGTTTAAGGATGGCTACGCCCCTGCCACCCCGGCGGACGATCAGGGCTTCCTGCAGGGCCGTATCGCTTTCTGGTATACCGGAAGCTGGGGAGCCCAAGACGTTTTGAAAGCTTACGGCGATGATGCCCTTTTCCTGCCGTCGGTCGACTTCGGAAAGGGTCCGGTGATCGGAGCCGGCTCCTGGCAAATGGGTGTGACCACCAACTGCCCGGCTGACGCCGCTCAGGGCGCGTTCGATTTCGTGCTCTCTACCATGAAACCGGAAAATGTAGCATTGATGTCTGAGGAATCCAGCCTGATCCCGACCACTGGAGACGCCGCTGCGAAAACCACTCTGTACGCCGAAGGCGGCCAGTTGCGGCCCTTCTACGATATGGCCAACGCCTTTGCCCTGGTGCGGCCCGAGACGCCCGGCTACCTGATCATCTCCAGCCAGTTTGAGCAGGCCGGCTTGAAGATCCGCGATGGCGGCAATGTGCAGGATGCCCTGGATGACGCAGTCGACGCCATCAACCAGGATATCCAGGACAACAACAACTACGGCTTCAAATAGTAAAGCTGCTTCTCTATTCTTCCTCCATTAACAGGGGCAGGGCCTCAGATGGCCCTGCCCCGGAGCCCCCGGCATGCAGTACCTCAAAGCTCTACCTAAACTGACCCGCTTTACAGCCTGCCTGGGGCTGGCGATAGCACTGCTGCTATCCGCCTGCAAGCCACGCATTGAACGCTCACCGATGCCCCTCAACCAACCCTATCGAGAGCGGATCCACTTCTCGCCGCCGGCTGCATGGATGAATGACCCCAATGGGCTGGTGTATTATGCGGGTGAGTACCATCTTTTTTACCAACACAACCCGGACGACATCGTCTGGGGTCCCATGCACTGGGGGCACGCCGTCAGCACCGACCTGGTTAACTGGCAACACCTGCCCATTGCACTGTATCCTGATGACAACGGCACGATTTTTTCTGGCAGCGCTGTAATTGATTGGCGCAACAGCGCCGGGTTTGGCAAAGAGGCCATGATCGCCATCTTCACCCAGGACCAAAATGGAAGGCAGAGCCAGAGCCTGGCTTACAGCACCGACAAGGGCCGGAGCTGGACGAAATATGCTGGCAACCCAGTGCTCGAGCCGCCGAACAATATCCACAATTTCCGCGACCCCAGGGTTTTTTGGTATGGCGACGCGCAGAGTGGGCATTGGGTCATGGCTGTCACGGGCGGTTCAGTGATCTTGTTCTTCACCTCAGCGGATCTTAAAAAGTGGACACCCACCGGCGGCTTTGGCTTTGGCTACGGCGCCACGGGCGGCGTTTGGGAAACCCCTGACCTGTTCGAGCTGCCAGTGGACGGCGGGCCGGAGACGCGTTGGGTGCTTTCCGTGGGCGTCGGAAACGGCGCCCCATCGGGAGGCACAGGCACTCAGTATTTCGTGGGGACTTTCAACGGCGAAAACTTCACCAGCGACAACCCCAAGAATACCGTGTTGTGGGCCGATTTTGGCGCCGACTTCTATGCCGCCCAATCCTGGAATGAAGCTCCTGGCGGAAACCGCATCTGGCTTGGCTGGCTGAACAACTGGCGCTATGCGGATAAAATCCCTACTTCCACCTGGCGCGGCGCTTTCAGCCTGCCACGCCAGCTCAGTCTGACATCCACCCCGGATGGCCTGCGCCTGATCCAGCAGCCGCTTTCAGGGATGGATACACTGCGAGACGCGAATCGGGCCTGGCAGGATCAAGTCATCGCCCCTGGCGAGAACTTATTGGCAGGTTTGAGCGGTGAGGTGTTCGAAATTATCGCTGAATTTGAAGTGCTCCCCAGCACACAGGCCAACCGCCTGGGGCTGCGCCTCAAGTCCGGCGACAATCAAACCACCATCGGCTATGCCACCAAATCTCACACGCTGTTCGTCGATCGCAAAGACTGCGGGCAGAATAGTTTCAGACCGGATTTCCCAGGCGTTCAAACCGCGCTAATGGAGCCCCAAGGCGGCAAGGTGCGCCTGCATATTTTCGTCGACCGGGCCTCGGTAGAAGTTTTTGGGAATGACGGGCTGGCTTCGATCACCGACCAGGTTTTCCTCTGCGCGGGGAGCAGCAGCCTCGAGTTGTTTGCAGATGGCGGCCCAGTTCATCTGAACGCTTTAACGGTTTACCAACTTCACCCGGCCGATTTTTGGCAGTCTGTGGGGGAGAGCCAATGAAAGCGGCTGGTCAAAATCGTCTGGATCGATCGCAACGGCAGGGTCAGATCGATCGCCGATACAGATTTTAGGAGTTCGCGAAAGGAGCGCATAATGGCAGCTACGCAAGTTTCACAACCTGTCCGAAAAAGTCGCGGCAGCCCCGATTTCTTTGCGGGGTGGGGGATGGGCGCGCTGGCTTTCCTGCTCTTGCTAATTTTCCTGGTTGGCCCGTTTTTCTCAGGCATCTGGTACAGCTTCACCAACCAGCGCTTGATCTCCGCCAATCCCACTGAGTTTGTCGGGCTACGCAACTACACACGCCTGCTGCGCCTGGGCATCCTCCCGCTCGATGCCCAGGTGGACGAGGCCACCGGGCAGCTCCAACGCGATGAAAGCGGCAACCTGGTCTACCCGCGCTCCCGCACCTACACTCGCGACGAGGTGAACTACCCGCAGTATGCCGGGCTGACGGAGTGGTTCAACATCGACCGGGGCGCAAAGCGCTACGTTGTCCTGGCAGGCGACCCCGATTTCATGCGCTCGCTGGTGAACAACTTCTTTTTTGCCCTGGTGGTTATACCTCTTCAGACCGGCCTGGCGCTGCTGCTGGCGCTGCTGGTCAACCAGAAACTGCCTGGGGAGACCTTTTTCCGCACAATGTACTTCGCGCCGGTGGTGACCTCGATGGTGGTGGTTTCCATCGTATGGAGATTTCTCTACGACGTCAACAACGGCCTGGTCAACGAAATGCTGGGGGCGATCACGTTCGGCGCTATCCATCCGGTCAACTGGCTGGGCGATCCCTCGGTTGCCATGTGGGCGATCATCATCATGTCGGTCTGGCAGGGGGCGGGCTTCCAGATGATGCTGTTCGTGGCTGGCTTGCAGCAGATCCCGGGAGAGTTATATGAGGCTGCCAGCATCGATGGGGCGAACGGCTGGCAGAAGTTTCTCTACATCACCCTGCCCGGCCTGCGCAGCGTCATGGTTTTTATCTTTTTAACCATCACCATCGCTGCCTTCCAGCTCTTTGACCAGGTATTGGTGATGACCAACGGCGGCCCGGATAATGCCACTACGACCACGGTGTTTCACATGTACCAGGCCGGTTTCCGCGAGCAGGATATTGCCTACGCTTCGACGATCGCGGTGGTCTTTTTCCTGATTATCGTCGGAGTTAACCTCATCCAGCGTATTGCCATCCGAGAAAGGAGTGCCTGATCATGGATGCCTTACAAACTATTCCAACCGGTACGAACAGAAGCTTTAAGCGGCTGCGGAAGGCGCTGAACATGGCGCTGCGCTACGTGCCCATGCTGATCTTGATTTTCTTTTTCACCTTTCCGCTGGTGTTTATGATCGTTTCGGCGTTCAAAGCCAGCAACCAGCAAATTTTTGGCGATCTGCGCTCCGTGCGGGCCTTCCTGCCAGTGGGCAATCTGACCCTGGACAATTTCAGCTTTGTCTTTCAAAACAGTAATTTCCCGCGCTATCTGGCCAACTCGCTGTTCCTCTCGGCGATCACCATTCTGCTGGCATTGGCAATAAACAGCATGGCGGCTTACGCCCTCTCGCGGTTAAAATGGCGCGGTCAAAAGTTGGTGCTGTCCATCATCATTGCCACGCTGATCATCCCTGGGCAGGCAACGATTATGCCCTTGCTGCTGCTGGTCGCCAACCTGCCTTCGGTTTCCTTTGCCAATGGTATTGCACTGACCCGCGGCTGGCTGGACAGCTACCAGGTGCAGTTCATTCCTTTCATCGCCAGCGCTTTTTCCATTTTCCTTTTCTACCAGTTCTTCCAGGAAATCCCGAAGGAGCTGGACGAGGCCGCCCTGGTTGATGGGGCCAACCGCTTCCAGATTTTTTACCGTATTATCGTGCCGATCTCTGGCCCAGTGTTCGCTTCAGTGGCCATCTTGACCTTTATCAGCAGTTGGAACGCTTTCTTGTGGCCGATCATGACGGTCCAAAGCGACGAGCTGCGCCCGGTGATGGTCGGATTGCTGTTTTTCTTCCAGCGCAATGTGCAGTGGGGGCAGGTAATGGCCTACACCAGCATGATTACCATCCCGGTGCTGGTCTTCTTCTTCGCCTTCCAAGGCGCGTTCGTAAAAAGCGTCGCCACATCCGGAATCAAGGGCTGATGGACGAGTTGTTTGGATAGAGACGAAATTCGCGCTGAAATCGAGATGGCTGATTTCGTTGAAGGATTAATAGATAAACCGGTTGGCCTGGCGGGCGCCGGTACGCATGACGAGGAGGCATTTTATGGGCGGTCTGAGCTGGATTCTCTTAGGGATCGTAGCGGGCTGGGTGGCGAGTTTCATCACCCGTCGCATGGACCTGATCGGTCTGGCTATCAACGTCGTGGTTGGCGTGATTGGCGCGGCGGCGGGCGGCTTCGCTGCCAACCTGGTCACCCGCCATCCCGTGTTTGGATTTAACCTACAAAGTATTTTCGTGGCGCTGCTGGGGACGCTGGTGTTCCTGGCGGTTGCCAATGCTGTGCAGCGGCGCTAAGGAGTTCGCATTGTCAGAGCTTATGCCCCCGCCTCGCAGCCTACTGGCCGGCGACCCTCACCGGCCCCAATACCATTTCTTGCCCCCGGCGAACTGGATGAACGACCCCAATGGCCTGATCCAATGGAAGGGACAGTACCACCTGTTCTACCAATACAACCCCAGAGGGGCCTACCACGAAAAAATTCACTGGGGTCATGCCGTCAGCCGCGACCTGGTCCATTGGGAGGACCTGCCGCTGGCCCTGGCGCCAGACCCTGGCGGTCCGGATGGAGAAGGCTGTTGGTCGGGCTGCGCAGTGGACGATCACGGCGTGCCTACCCTGGTTTACACTGCGGTGTACCCTCAAACTGTTTGCCTGGCTACCAGCGCCGATGACCTGCTCACCTGGCAGAAATTCCATCAAAACCCGGTGTTGGATGGCCCGCCAGGCGAAATTCGCGACCAGTCCCTGGGACATTTCCGCGATCCTTTCGTGTGGCGCGCTGGAAAGCGCTGGCTGATGGCGATCGGCTCCAAAATCGAGGGGAAAGGCGGGCTGGTGCTCCTTTACGAATCGGCCGATCTGCACACCTGGAACTACTTAAAGCCCCTGGTGAAGGGGGACGTAAACCAATCCGAGCCTTTCTGGACTGGAACGATGTGGGAATGCCCGAATATGATCGATTTCGGCCAGAAGCAAGTTTTGGTGATTTCCGCCCAGGCAACCGCCACGGATCTCCTGTACGCCTTTTATTTTTCAGGCAGGTTTCAGGGAGAATATTTTAACGTAGAGCGCCAGGAAATCCTGCTGCCCAGCGACTATTTCTACGCCCCACAAGTGATGCGCCTAGACGACGGGCGCGTAATCATGTGGGGTTGGGTGCGCGAAGGCCGCAGCGCACAGGCTGCCCTGGAAGCGGGCTGGAACGGAAGCATGTCCCTGCCGCTCGAGCTATCCTTACTCCCAGATGGGCGCATGGGACTGGCGCCAGCCCGAGAGCTCGAGCGGCTGCGCATTGCCTCGCACTCCTTTGGCCCCCTTCAGCTCGATCTGGGGCAGTTTTTAGAGGGCGTTTGGGGCCAGGCGCTGGAAATTTCCGCCCATTTTGAGGCCGGGCCTGGGGCGGTCTTTGGCTTGAAAGTGCGCTGCTCGCCGGATGGGCGTGAAGAGACGCGCATCGTGGTCCAGGACGGGCAGTTATTCATTGACCGGAAGCGCGCCAGCCTGAGTCCGGACGTCAGGCGCAACGTTTACAAGATGCCAGTTGAGGTTGGCGAGCGTGTAACCCTGCATGTCTTCCTGGACCATTCCATCCTGGAGGTCTTTATCAACGCAGAGCGTTACCTGGTCAGCCGCATCTACCCCTCGCTGGAAGACAGCCTGGGCGCAGCGGTTTTCGGCAATGGGCAGGTAAAGCTGACCTCCCTGGACGTGTGGGAGCTGAACTCGATCTGGTAGTTAGAAAACTCAAATTTGATTTCGATTTCCGCAGGATTGAGGCGGAAGATGCCCAGATATCATCCAGGGACCCGATGCGATTCTGCAGAGCGCCCAAGAAGGCGTAATTCGCGCAAATGGCGGGCGAACGCTTCGCGCCAGGTGGGGTAGCAAGTGTAACGGATGCCAAACTCCTCGCATGTCGCACGCACGATCGGCGCGAGGCGCGGGTAGTTCAAGTGGCAGATGTGCGGCATCAAGTGGTGCTCGATCTGGTAATTCAGCCCGCCGATGTAAAAATTCAACAGCCAGTTGTGCGGCGCAAAGTCTGCGGTTGTCTCGACCTGGTGCGCCGCCCACTCATTTTCGATGTGCTGGGGGCTGCCCACCGGTTCCGGGAATGCTGCATCGCCATTAATGTGCGCAAGCTGGAAGACGACGCCCATCACAATGCCAACAGTCAACATCACAATAAAGAAGCCAATCAGCACCTGCCACCACGGGAAGACCAGCAGCGGAAACGCGAACATGATCAAAAAGAAGCACAGTTTGCCGGCCCAGAACGTGATCTGATCCGCGGTGTTCATCTTCGGGTAAACATGGTTGGCGTCGGACTTGCCGAATAGCGCCATCATGAAGTCGCGCAAGATAAAGTCGAAGCCGATCAGGCTGTATACCAGCGGGAAATACCAGACCTGGGCCGCGTGCAGCGGCTTCCACGGCGCGATGGGCGTAAGACGCATCAGGCCAAACGTCTCGACATCATCATCGAAGCCGGCAATGTTGGTATAGGTGTGATGCCACACGTTATGCTTGATGCGCCACCGAAATCCGCTCATGCCCAGCATTTCGGCGCTCAGGCCGACCAGCTTGTTGACCCGCGGATGATCGGAGTAGCCGGAATGATTGGCATCGTGCATAATGTTAAATCCAACTGATGCGATGGCCAACGCCCAGACCAGGCACAAGACGATGTTGACCAGCGGGGAAAAATGACCGAGCAGCAGCAGCAGGTATACGCCCAACCACCAGGCCAGCACGACCACCGTCTTTAAGTACATCGCTGGCAGGTCTCGCCCGCGGAGTTTGTTGTCGCGTAAATAGGTATTGACCCGTTTGTTGAGCGTTTTTTGGAAATTACGGCGCTGGGTGAATGGGAGGCTTTTCACCGGGGATTTACTAACGGTCTTGGCAGAGGTGTACAATTCAATTCTCCTTACGCGTGGTGCGCCGACCACTGGCCCGCGGCCCGGGGCAAAGCGCCCAACACTATCTTGATATTTATGCAGAAATCCATACGCGGGGCCCGCGGCGCGGGTCTCACCTTCTTTTTGAATCTTTTCGTCCGGCTTGCGCCATCTATCGATCTGCAGCGTGATCGCCAGATCCTTTATATCGCATTTTGAAGAAAATGGGCTAGGATTGCTCCACTTTGTCGAGATAATACATCCATGAAATCAGGAACACGATTAGCAGCTTCGCCAACGATTTCAACCAGACGCGTTAATGCAAGGTTCAGTAGCCGGTCGGAATCCAGATCAGATCGTTTTCTCCCCTTACAGATTTCGACTGCCTCGCGAGCATGGGAGAGAATTTGCTTTAAAGCTATTTCAGGATCACGCTTGCTCATAAGCTGGAATAGCTTCCGATAATACCGAGTTTCGAATATCGGGACTGAGGAAGTTAATAGTTTGCAGATCGACGCGACGCATCAGTAACTGTGACAATTCCGCTTCCATTAAGAAAAAATCTAAGCCAGGAGTATGGCCTGGTTCAAATTCAACCAGCACATCAATATCGCTTTGCTGACCAAAATCCTCCCGAAGCACAGACCCAAAATAAGACAATTGCCGGATGTGGTGTTTTTGGCAGAAAACCTCGATTTGCTGAGTGGACAAGAAGGCATCTAATTTCATAAAATGATTATAGCATGCAGGTTTGGAAATCTAAAACAAACTCATTTGACTGGGTTGGGATGGCGGGCTGGCGGCTTTTTCCTTCAGCCAATCCGGTAACTTGATGGGAGGTTCCTTGAATGGGTGTGGAAATCCAATCGCCCCTTTTTCCAGCAACAACTTATTTCCCTCGGGCATTTGCCCATATTCCAAAATAAAAACGGGGACCCAGTTATTCTTGAGCGCTTCAATTGCGCCGGCCCAAGTGCCGCCTGTTTCGGCGCCAGACGCAACGACAATGGCATAATCTGCCAGCGCGTAAATTAGACGATTGCGACCCATCGCTGCGCCGACTGAGAATCCCGCAGTGGGACTGTATGGCGTGACCAGACACAAATCTCCCCGCTTCAACCTTTCTTTTCGACTTTTTACTGCTCGCTGCAGGCTATCGGCCAGCACGCCAACACCGGAACCTCTCGCCTCAAGAGCAGAGTCCATGCTGATGGTATCCACACCTCGCGCACCGCCTGAATATAAGACCATCCCAGAAATGCCGCACGCGTTGCCAACAAAACGAGCGCATTCCTGCCCTGCTTCGTCCAGATGGCGCGAGCCAACTACCGCGATCCCAGGCTGCCCGAGCAGAGCCTTTTCGCCCGCGTAGAATAATATACTGGGCGCAGCATCTTTCAACCGCGTTCGATATTTTTCTGGGTAGTCCGGATCCGCGCGGGTAAGCGGGTAAATGCCCAGATTGGCCAGATGATCCAATACACTTTGTATGTCGCGTGAGACCAAAGAGCCTATGCGCACGCGTTCCTCGGGAGAAAGCTGTAGAATGGACTCGAACTTTGAAACAGAGAACAAATCCGCAGGTTGGAGCCGGGCGGCTTGTAATTTGCGGGCAAGTGGATTCCATTCTCGCAGCGTAAATGGCTTGACGGTTTCGCCTTCCAATCCGAGTTGCGAGCAGAGTAGCAGCAGGGCGAGGGTATCTTGAGAGTACATCATTTTTGTGAGTAGAACGGCGGTCTGCCTTACGCGTCAGAATGAATGGTACGGGTAAGGGTGAGAACGTTCACTCGAGATGCGCCGTGCTTGAGCAACAGGCGCGTGATTTCTTCTAGGGTAGCCCCTGAATCGAAGAGGTCGTCAACGAGCAAAATGCGCTTAGCTTTGATTTCGTTGCCCAGCGAAAATGCGCCTGCGACATTGGCGCGTTTTTGGGCAAGGGTTCTCAATTCTTTTTGCGGCTGAGTTTGACGAGTTTTGATGACCAGCGCTTGCATGGGCAGCCTAATTTTACCTGCCAGTGCATTGCAATACACCAGGACTGGATTGATTTTGCGCTTCGTGGTGGATGGTACGGGGACAATTACATCCGCTTGAATAATTTCCGGATGCAATTGAAGCAAATCGAGGGTTTGTTAAATCAACGCAGGCAAAACGGTTTGGTCAGCGTCGTATTTCAACCGGTAGGTTAGGTCACCAACATCGCTTCGAGACCAGTCGCTTCCGGTGATGCGGCTGTGAAACCCCAACGCCCAGCCGGTGTGCCAGGGGCCAACCAGCGGGCGGGGATGGGGTTTGGCAAGGAATGCCTCGATTGCATCTTCCTGTTTTGTGGAATCCGATTGGGTTCGATGGTATCCTTCCACAACACACCGGACGACCTCGTAACTTATTTCCTCGGGAAGGAGCGCCTTGATTGGCGCCAGGGATTGCGTCGAACCTGACTCTTGAATCGCTTTTTCGACCTTCTCGCGCACATCTACTGGGACGACTTGGTTGACGGATATTCGCCCGCCCTTAATCAGTTTTGCAAGGTGACCATAAATCGTGATTATGGACAACCCCCGCCCAGAAGCAATTTGCTCTGGTTTCAACCCGCCAGCGAATAATCTTTCGGTATATTCTATCGTCCCACCTGCTTCGAGTTTTGATTTTGACCGCTGAACCTCAACTCGATTGAACGACTTGGGCAGCCTCAACGGAATAACATTTTTATTCTTGATGGCGTTTTCGCCGCTCGGCGTCAAGCCAAGGATGGGATATTTACCTCCTATAACTTTGACGTATCCTTTCTCGATGAGCTGTTCAACCATATTGTCGATGTCACTTTGTTTCACTGCCGCCAGCTTGCCGTAATACTCGTTTTTATCGTGATGGAATTTGCGAATGTCCTGCGCCTTTGAGCCATGCAAAATTTGCGCCAGCTTTTGGCGTCCGACTTTGAATTTGGAACGGCGGATGCAATCCAGCACAATCAGCGCGGCGCGCTCCTCATAAGTCATCTCACCAGATCCTTTATCGTTTCTGATGGCTGCTCCCGCGCTCCGGCAGTTGTCGCAACAATCCGTCGCTTCCGCTTTACCCGTGTCACCGAAGTGATCTAAAATGATTTTTCGCCGGCACGAATTGGATTCTGCATAACGGATAATTCCATCCAGTTGCGCTTTGCGATGCTGGATATGTTCTTTGCCATCCAGGATGGCTTTTTCGATGGCAGCCTGATTCCAGGCCGCTTTGCGGAATAACATTCTTATGCCTTCATCGCCAAGGCGTTCCAGGACCCTGGCACGCTCCAGTGCAGCAATTCCCACCTTGACTTGAACTGGATGTAAGCCAGTTATGTATGAAAGTTCATCTGTGGTCGCCCAAATCTGCTCGCCATTGCGAAGCGCGTTGAAGATGGCGTGCAAATCGTTTTTCTCAAGGATACTATTGGCGATGAAAAACTCGTGCAAGGAGCGATCTGCTGGATCGTAGAGAAGTGAAGCGCGGGCAGGCTGACCGTCTCTGCCTGCGCGCCCGGCTTCCTGGTAATACGCTTCGAGCGAGCCTGGAAGGGAATAATAAATCACCTGGCGCACATCGGCGCGGTCAATGCCCATGCCAAAGGCATTGGTGGCGCAAATGACATTCAGTTTGCCATTGATGAAATCGTTTTGCACGCGTGTCCGCTCTTCGGGAGCCAATCCCGCATGATAAAACTCTGCGCGTTGGCAGAGGACTTCACGCACAAACTCGGTCACTTCTTCGGCGTCACGGCGCGTACCGGTATAGATGATGGTAGCGCCGTTTTGTTGGTCGTATCTCAAACCTGTCTGATTGGGAAATAAAATCTCTTTCAACACTTGTAATTTCAATGCTGGGCTCGAAGTGTATCTCACGTCAAGAGTCAGATTTGGGCGGTTGAAACCGGTCACAATGCGGATTGTATCGTTCAATCCAAGAAGCCGAACTATATCCTCCTGCACGCGTGGGGTAGCTGTAGCGGTCAAGGCGACCGTGAGTGGGCAACCCAATGCGGCGCGGGTTTGGGCGATATGCAGGTAATCGGGGCGAAAATCGTGACCCCATTCCGAGATACAGTGAGCTTCGTCCACCGCCAGCAGGCTGATATTTTGAGACTGAAGCGCCTGGAGGAAGGCGACATTGCGCAAGCGCTCTGGTGCAACATAAACGAGGCGATACGCGCCTTGCGCAAGCCGGTTCAAACGCTTGTTTTGTTCAAATGCGGGAAGCGCGCTATTGATATAGGTAGCAGGGATTCTGCAACTCGTGAGGCTGTCTACCTGATCTTTCATCAGCGCGATGAGTGGCGAGACGACCAGGGTGATGCCTTCGAGCTGCAAAGAGCTGAACTGGTAGATGAGCGATTTGCCTGCCCCCGTGGGCATGACCACAAGGGTATGACGACCCGTGTGTATGGATTGGATTGCTTCTGCCTGTCCGGTGCGGAAGGATGTGAAGCCGAACTTGTCGTAGAGCATGGAAGCTAGATCGAGTGACATCATGTTCCAGCATTATAAAGCCAACCTTTAAAAAGTAAAAATGCCCTGTCATTTTTGACAGGACACAGGAGTTTACAAATTGCGATACAGTCACACGCGGCCGGAACTTGAACCCGTAAACCCGAAAAGCGGATCGTCCACGCTAAAACCGCCAAAGACCGCGCCCGTTGCCCGGATGCTCCGGTTGCCCTTCGCCATACGGGTTGCTGCCGGGCTAATCGCATCGAATGCGATGGCACCAGAAGAAAAGTGGTTGGTCAATTTCTGGAGGAGTGGATTCATAGTCAAACCAAAGTACGCTGGCCGGTGGATTAATGCGGAAGACACGGCTGTCCAGGCCGCCATCCGGAGTTAGCTGTCCCACGAAGCCATGAGCTCGCGCAGTTGCGGCTCGACTTTGATCGCCAGCTCTCGAACCTCGTCCGCTTCGTGCAATAGACCTTCGATAGCACTGCCGAGTGCACGCAGCAGTTCGGCCGGCTCCAGCGAAGTTACCAGCGCACTCCTGAATTCGTTGCGAACGGCGGGGGGAAGATCGTCAAAGCCTCTGGCATGCGATGCGGGAATGCCACGGCGACGACAAGCGAGGCTAAGTGCGTAATCGCGAACGCCGCTGATCCAGTACTCGGCTTGCCAGTAACGACCACGTTCGATACAAAAGCGCGCCCGCAGCGCGTGGTGGACTGCATAGCCAAAAAGTTCATGCGCTGAAGGCGGTTGAATGTAGGGCTTGTCTACGGACCTGCCGAAGATCAACTTAAACTTCGGGCCGCTGGCCCCAAATTTGGAGGCTGGCGTAAACGAAAGGTCGAACTGCAAACAACTGGGGAGCAAAAACACCCGGTAGACCGAGGCTCCACTGGGAAGGTCGAACAGGTGAACGGCGTCGAACTCCTCGACGAGATCGCGCGTCCATTCCTCCAGCACATCAAGAATAGAATAGTCATCTGCGACAGCGAAGGTCAGGTCGAGATCCGACCAACGATCGCCCTCGTCCAGAGCGAGTGAGCCAACGACGGCCCCAGCGACGACGCGTGCGTCGGATCCGGCCAGTTGGAGCACATGGTCACGAATTCGATCACGATCGCTAACGCTGAACATGCTGACCCCTCATTTATGGCTCTCCATTTGGCCGAACATTGCGATATCCCAATCTACGAATAAAAAGTGTCTTCAACTTTTGCTGCTCCCAACCTGGATGCAACATTCTCATCATTGTAATCAGCGATGGCAAATAGGAAGTGTTGTATAATCTTCTCAACAGGATGTGATCGATATGACTCTGGTTGCGCCCACGGTTGATACACGCTTACGTATCCCCGATGAAATTATCCGGGAGTTGATCTCGCGGATTGCATCGAAGTTTAATCCAAGGCAGATCATCCTTTTTGGTTCTTATGCTTATGGAAAGCCGCGTCCGGAAAGCGATGTTGACTTGTTGGTGGTCATGGATACTCAATTAAGGGAATCAGAGCAAGCTTTACGAATTCGGCAGTACATCAATCCTCTCTTTGGAGTGGATATTCTGGTATATACGCCTTCCCGGTTGGATCAGCGCTTGAAGTTAGGTGACTCTTTTCTCAGAGAAATTACAGAAAAAGGGCTCGTGATGTATGAATCCCCTGACCCTTGAATGGGTTGATAAAGCCGAGGGAGATCTCCTTACCGCCAGGCGGGAATCCCGGGCGCGTGTTTCTCCGAATTTCGACGCAGTGTGTTTTCATACTCAGCAGGCTGCTGAAAAGTATTTGAAAGCCGTACTCCAAGAAAGCGGAATCCCTATTCCTCGCATTCACAGCCTTGCCGAACTGCTGGCCTTAATCTCCAAGAGTGATGGCAACATTTTGCAAATCCAGCCCGATGCGATTGTGTTGGAAGGTTATGCAGTCCAATTTCGTTATCCAGGGTTATCTGCCGACAAGGCGGAAGCTAAAGCGGCACTTTCGGCTGCCGAGAGAATACGTTCATTCGTTCGGATAAAACTTGGTCTTTGATCGGATTTCGAATAAAGCCGCCCGCAGTTTTTTACTAATCCAGGCCGAAGCAATCATTTTGGAAGGTTATGCAATCCAATTTCGCTATCCGGGGTTATCTGCCGACAAGGCGGAAGCTAAAGCAGCGCTTTCGGCTGCCGAGAGAATACGTTCATTCGTTCGGATAAAACTTGGTCTTTGATCGGATTTCGAATAAAACCGCCCCGCTAAATCAAACCTTAGCGGGGCGGCTAATATTTCGACCAGGCCTATTTTTATGCCGGCTCGCTGACCAAACGCGGCCTGAACTTATACCGTACTTCCGATCTAACAAAAAACCTTCACATTTACATTAAACTGTTACTTGGATCTCAGCCCGATGGCTGCCCGACGTCAAGGTCAATCGCAGGTGCTTTGCTTGGGAGCGGGCAAATTTGTCAATCGTGTTCAGAATAACAGAACTATTCTCGTGGGCGATCAGTTGTTGCAGGGTGTTATGGTTTGCCTACATCCAGTGGGCCATAGTCGTTTGCTCAGGTTCTGAGGTTCCATCAGCTCTTTTATACGGAATGCCAGAACGCGCTTCTTCTAAAAGTCTTCTTTGGTTAGGAAGTCGTCAAAGTCACCGCCGATTTATTTTTTGTTCATTTATCAATGAACAACACAACTATTTTGACTTGAGCGTTACTACCGAAATATTTTCGCATGTTTTTAAAGCGAAAAGGTTATCCTATTGCTAATTCAACCAATTCTGTTTTGTAACGAATTCATTCCTCTAATGTTAATAGTAAAGTGCAATGTGAAATTTATCTTCTGGCTCACCCAAGAATTGACAACATACTTGACTATCGATTAAGTCTGGTATAGTCAATGGCCATTCCTTAAAAGCATCGTTATAGCGAAAGACAACTGTTTTTGTATCTTTCGATTTCGGGTCATAACTAAGGAATGGAAAATACTTTATTTTTTCCGAATCTATAATTTGATAACGCCCTGGCTTCTCTCCCAGTTGAATTTGATCCGAAAAAGTGCCAACACAATTGAACCAACCGATAATAAAGGCCCGTTTGCCTTTTTTACCCTTCCGAACTTCTTCAATAAGCCAGTTAAAATCCTTCTCAATTGGACCCCAATTCGCATGGTTAGTATATTTATTTCCTTGACTCTTATTTTGTTTCACATACTTTACTTCAATGCGAAAATCCATATCCTTAATGACAATATCATTTCCCTGGTTAATCACATCTGATTTTCCTCGTGAACTCTGCATAACAAAATTTGCCATTTGCCTAAATGGATAACCTATTCTGACTACTAAGTCAGCTTCTGTATAACCTGTATTTGCTTCGGATTGCATGTACTCACATCGCGGGGTTGCTATATTTTTGTACTGAGCATTGAAATCATCGATGACAAATAAACAAGTGGACACCAAGTATTTATCAATTGTTCTTAGGGTCATTTGTTAAATTTGTTCCTTCTAAAATATTTGCACCATATTAGCAATGCGTTTTAGGTGACGTATGCAAACCCTTACATTCATTAATCCGTAAATAAACGATCGGAAGGAATTGGCAATGATTTTAATCGTCCCCCTCCCATCGATATTCTATAAAAGTGTTCACGCTGTTTTCGACTAATTGTGATATTCTTTTTATCTCTGCATTTTTTTATATCATCTGTGAATAATAGTGCTAACTCGCTTTTTGATATATCCTTTTTTAATAATATGAGAGCTAAGACCACTTGTTTTCCTTCATCTATGTAATTTAGCAAGTCCAGAATATCAGCACCAATATTAGAAAAGGTCCAACTTGAGTAATCCGGTTTTTGAATTGAGGTCTCTTTTCTATATTTCGTAATTAAAATAAAGTCCTTATTGTTAGTTGTGAATTCATACTTTTTTCTATCTGGTCCACTATCAATTAAGGCCGGATTAATTTTATTGTTAAAGAATCCAGGAAAGGGCTGCTCCATAGTAAAAATCGGATAATTTAAACTTGGCCATTTGTTTTTTACCTCTTTTCAACTCTTTTCAGAATTATATGTGATTGTCTTTTCTCTCGCCAATATGATCTTACTCACAAGCGTGTCCCTAGTGAACTATTAACTTTCATGAAGGTTTTCCAAAACAAAATGACGGTTCTCAACAACAAAAATTGATTCTACCATGCTGGAAATATACATCAATATATATCTATACTGTATAAGTTACATCTCCTAATATTCAAGTGGCTGAGAACCAACCGTCCGAAAAAAGTACCGACCACTTATCCTCAGACAGTTTTCGGTTTCTTTATGGTCAAAGGATATCATACCTGAATTTAAAGAAAAAAGAATTAGTCGGCTGTGTGGGTGCTGATATGCACGTACATCTTCCATACGCCAAGATACATTTTGTAAATCAGTCGCATTCTCATTTGTCATTCCAGTCCAACCAGTTCTTTGAAACGAGGGTCGTCGCGGATAAAGTCAAAATCGAGGTCTTGGCGCGCCCAATCCAGGTCAATTTGCTTTTTTTCAAGCGCAATCTGGAGTAGGCTAATACTCACTTCTATATTACCGCAAATGGATTCAAAACAAGCGCGATTGTATTCACTTTCTCTTTCCATTAGAGGACGAACGATAACCTCTTGTCTGGTGGCTTCTGAAACAAGACCGAGTTTCTTTAAAACACCAATTACTGAACTCCGATATGAACCATCATCCGGCGCAAGGTCTGATGCTTTTTGAAATGATGAAAGAGCTTTATCATAAAACTGAAGGAAAAGGTAGACGCTACCCAGACCGTTCCGGGGGGGTGCATATTCAGGATCGATTTCGATTGCTTTTTCGTAAGCACCTTTGGCATCCTCATATTGTTTTTGGTTGCGATAGACGTTGCCTAATCCATTCCAAGGGATTGCGTCGTTGGGATCGAGTTCAATTGCTTTTTGGAAAGCGCGGATGGCATCTTCGTACAGGTTCAAGTCGTAGTAGGTATAGCCCAGACCATTCCAAGGAGATACGTAATTGAGATCGAGTTCAATGGCTTTTTGGTAAGCATCGACTGCTTCCTCGTATTTGCCCTGGTTAATATAAACGTTGCCTAGGCCGTTCCAAGGGTGCGCGATTTTTGGGTCGAGTTCAATGGCTTTTTGGAAAGAGCGGATGGCATCCCCATATTGTTTTTTGTCACGGTAGACATAGCCAAGGCCGTTCCAGGGGGATACGCCTTTTGGATCGAGTTCAATGGCTTTTTGGAAAGCGTGGATAGCGTCTCCGTATTGATCCTGGTAGTAGTAGATATAGCCCAGGCCGTTCCAAGGAGATACGTATTTGGGATCGAGTTCAATAGCTTTTTGGTATGCATCGACTGCGTCTTCGTATTGCTTCTGTTCACGGTAGGCGTCTCCGAGACCGTTCCAGGGAGGCGCGATTTTTGGATCAAGTTCAATGGCTTTTTGGAAAGAGCGGATGGCATCCCCATATTGTTTTTTGTCACGGTAGACATAGCCAAGGCCGTTCCAGGGGGATACGCCTTTTGGATCGAGTTCAATGGCTTTTTGGAAAGCGTGGATAGCGTCTCCGTATTGATCCTGGTAGTAGTAGATATAGCCCAGGCCGTTCCAAGGAGATACGTATTTGGGATCGAGTTCAATAGCTTTTTGGTATGCATCGACTGCGTCTTCGTATTGCTTCTGTTCACGGTAGGCGTCGCCTAGGCCATTCCAGGAGGGCAGGATTTTTGGATCAAGTTCGATGGCTTTTTGGAAAGCGCGGATGGCGTCATCGTACTGGTCCTGGAAATAGTAGGCATAGCCCAAGTCGTTCCAAGGGAATGCTAGTTTTGGGTCGAGTTCGATGGCTTTTTGGAAAGCGCGGATGGCATCCCCATATTGTTTTTGGTCGCGATAGACTATCCCCATGCCATATCGGGGATATGCGCCTTTTGGATCAAGTTCAATGGCTCTTTGGAAAGCGAGGATAGCGTCTCCGTATTGATCCTGGTCACGGTAGACGACTCCCAGTGCATATCGTGGGTATGTATCTTTTGGATCGAGTTCGATGGCTTTTTGAAAAGCGCGGATGGCGTCTTCATATTGGTTCTGGTCGCGATAGGTGATGCCCAGACCATACCAGGGGGATGCGAATTTTGGATCGAGTTCGATGGCTTTTTGGAAAGCGCGAATGGCATCTTCGTATTGCTTCTGTTCGCGGTAGGTGTCTCCCAAACCATTCCAGGGGTACGCGCCTTTTGGATCGAGTTCGATGGCTTTTTGGAAAGCGCGGATGGCGTCTCCATATTGGTTTTGATCGAGGTAAATATTGCCTTGAATATTCCATGTGAAAGCCATATTCTTTTTGTCAAATCGTCGTAACGGATTACGGCTATGCAACATAAAGATTTTTGCATTGAGCTGTTGCGCATACTTGATGAAACCAGCATCTCTGTATAAAACAACCAAGTTCATTAATATAATTGCTGAAAAATTTAATGTTGCGTAAAAGTAAAAGGTGTCAAGCCAATTTACCTTTTGAGAAGCTGCCAGAACTGATAAAGGAAATGAAGCAGTAATAAGTTTAACCAATCCTCCAAACACAATCCTTTCCATCATGGAAGCATTCGAGAAGAGTTTAGTTAAGAAGATTTTACTTAACGATGGCAGATACTCTTCAACATTTAATTTATCTCCTTTTGCTTCGATTTGACCATCCCTGGGATAAAGAATATTTTCTTTGTTGATCAGATGACGTAGAGTTCTTGAATTTTTAATTAAATTGATCCGCTCTAATTTTTTCTGAGACAAAATGTTCGCTAAAGAAATAATATTCAGAAAAGTCATATCTAAATTCGCGGATCTTGCCAAGTCAATTGCATCGTAAATATATTTTGCGAATGGATTCCTTGCCAAGGCGTCTTGATATCTTTTGGTCCAAGTCCCTCGGAGAGTATCACGAAATGTATCAACTTGTAGTGAAGTTTTTTGGTTAATAACAGTTCTTAAATTTTCAACCAGGTTAGAAAACGTACCATCGTTCTTTTTTGCAATGGCAGGGAAATCAGAAGGATTTGCTTTGATATCGGAGGCGCGAGTTGTGGCTTTTAAAAGATTTACTTCTGCATCATCATCAGCTTCTGGTAAAGAAAAGAACTTAAATCTCTGCCAAAATTCATCGTATTTATTGATTTCTAATTTTTCCCATTCACTGGGTTCGTCAGCAAATTCCTTGAATTTTTCATCCCGCGCTGTTGCTATTACAAGAACTTCGCTTTTTCCGCACAATGTCTCGAATGTTTTTAGCGTTTGAGAAATCCGTTCCTGTAATGGGACATTCAATGGTTGCAAGAGGTATTCATCAGACCTGGGAGATTGTTCAACGCGACTGGCATACATTTTTCTATTTAGATCATCCAAAATAAATAGAAGTTTTCTTTCCGGGATACCAGCAGGCAATCTCGATGGTGCAGATAACCATCTTTCGCGAGTTAAGTAGAGTATGGTCCAACCTTCTTTACTTAAACTTTCAGCCACATTTACAGCTTCTCTGGTCTTTCCAAGACCGGTTTTTCCAGTAATCAGAATCCAATGATTTTGACTTAATAAATTTTCTATTTCTTGACGTGTATTACGCTCTGAAATACGTTGCTGGTAAGGGATATTTCGATCTGCAAGCTGATCATTATCATTTCCACCAAATATTTCTTTTGCAACATTACTCCCGGGAGTAATTACTTTGAAAGGAAAATTATCATCAGAACGTGTTTTACGTATACGTAACTCTTTTAATAAAAATAAAATCAATTTATAAATTCCACCAATAAAAGCTAAAACAACTCCCGAGCCGAACAACCATCCAAGGGCAACCATATTATCGTTAAGAAATTTTAGAAGATCATCCCACATTTGTCTTCCTCGCTTATAGTGATGTTAAACAAGAGATAAGGCGATAATGACCGAATTTAAATACTTAGGGTAATTTTCTGGATTCTATCACGTAGATATTATCTATTTTCCAGACAATCATCCGGTTTGGACTCAGTCGGTCAGTCGGAGGAATTCGACATCGTGCGAGACAACTTTTGATTTAGGCCCTTACTGAATGAGCCTTGTCAATTATAAGGAAACGCTCCCTGGATAATCGCCAGGGAGCGTAAAAAATCTACGTTATGATCGATCACGCCGCTTGCCTTTCCAAAACTGGCCTGAACTTATACCCATACACCAATAGGCCGCGTTCGTCGCCATCCGAGCGCAGGCGGCGGGTAACCATCTCGACCGGCGTGCCGATCTCGACCTGGCGACCATCGATATCCGTCAATTGGGCGGTCACCAGCGGGCCTTCTTCCAACTTAACCAGCGCCACAGTATACGGGGCGTATTCCTCATACCCGGCCGGGGGTTCGTACACCGTGGTGTAGGAATACACCTCGCCGCGCCCGCTGAAATTATAAACAGTCTTGGCCTCCTGCCCGCATTCCGGGCAGACATCCCGCGGCGGAAAGATCTTGGCTTCACAATGCGGACATACCTCGCCTACCAATCCATAACGTTGCTTGCGTAATCGCCAATGGCGGGGAATTTCCATGGTTTTATTGCTCCTCTAAGAAATTTCAGTTTTATGCTGGTCTCAAGCTGATTAATCATCGCCTGATCCTGCTTCCAGCGACTCACAGTTTAATGAATAAGTGCTATCAAGAACTATCAATTCAGGCCTTAAATGGCTTTTCTCGATCGAAAACTGCCAATTTTACGTCTTTGTAAGGGGCCGTTATAAATTACGGTCGTAACTGCCCAAAACAAGGTTGGGCGGTTTTGGCGCACTACGCGCAAGGATGAATAGAGAACCATCATATAAGGGATTAGGGATCAATTCAAGGTTTCCAACACGTGCGTCACTGCCGTCGACCCCGGCCCCCCCAGACACTGCACCAGCGCCCGCCTGGCGTGATCCACCTGGTTTGCGCCGGCCTGGCAGCGCAACTGCAATACCGCTTCTACCACCTGATAAACCCCGGTCGCGCCGCCCGGGTTGCCGCGCGCCTTTAAGCCGCCGAACGTGCTGACCGGCAAGGAGCCTTTCAGACCAATTTGCCCGGTTTGACCCAACTGCCAACCCTGACCTTTCCCGGCAAAACCGGCAGCTTCCAGGGAAAGCGCTGCAAAAATAGAGTAAGAATCATACAGCTCGAAAAGGTCCACCTGAAGCGGCGTGATCTTCGCCTGCTGGCAGGCCCGCTCTACCGATATCCGCGCCGCGCTCAATACCAGTGGATCCGGGCGATCGTGCAGCGCCAGCGTATCAGACGCCTGGCTGGAGCCGGCAATCCGCACCAACGGGTGCTGAAAGCCAGGCGGCAGCAGGTCAGCCCGGGTCAGGACCAACGCCGCGGCCCCATCTGCAATTGGCGCCACGTCGAACAGATTCAGTGGATCGCTCACCATGCCGGCGGATTCATAGGCGCCGGTCGAAATCGCCTTGCGGAACATGGCGAAGGGATTGCCAACCCCGTTGGCGTGCGCAGTCACAGGAAAACCGGCGAAAGCGCTGTGGGGCACGCCAAACTCGTGCATATAGCGGCGCATCAGCAGCGCCGCCTGGGCGGTTGGCGTCAGCCCATGGACGGATTCGTAATCGCTGTCTGCAGAGGTCGCTAAGGCCGCATCGACCTGCGAGCCGACCTGGTCGGTGAACTTCTCGACGCCGGCCACCAAAGCCACGTCTGCCAGACCCGAAGCTATCGCCAGGTAGCCCATACGCACGGCTACCCCGCCCGATGCCCCGGCAGCCTCCAGGGTGACCGCCTCGATGCCGGTCATCCCGGCAAAATCAGCGACCAGGACGCCAACATGCGCCTGGCGCGAGAGGTGCGGCGCAAGCATGTTGCCCACGAACAGGGCCTGAGGCTGCAGGCCGCCGGCGTCTTTTTGGGCTGCCTCAATCGCCATCAATGCCAGCTCGCGCAGTGAAAAATCCCAATGCTCGCCAACCGGGGTTTGCCCAACCCCTGCTATCACCACATCGCTCATCTTACTCTCTTCTGATAGATGTCTGAAATCCTGTTGCCTGGCCCGCGCAGCGTGCCCAACACTTTTTACCTCTTATGCGCCCAGCCCTATTTCATCACCAGCTTCCCGCGCATGCGGGCGTAGGTGGCATAATCGATCTCGCTGCGGCGGGCAATGTAGTCCGCAGTGCGCGGGGCGCGGTCGCGGCGCTCACGGATTGCATCCGTCACGGTGATGGCGAACGCATCCGATCCCGCGCCGGAGCCAAACGAAACCATCAAGATGCGGTCTCCGGGCTCGGCGACATCCAGGGTGGCGGTCAGGCCGATAATAGCTGCCCCGGCATAAGTATTGCCGATCACTGGCACCAGCAGGCCAGGCGCAATCTGCTCTTTGCTAAAACCAAGCTGGGCTGCGACCCGCTGGGGAAATTTGATATTTGGCTGGTGGAATATTGCATATTTATAATCGGCGGCGCGGGTGCCGGTCGCCGCCAGCAGCGCCTCGGCCGCTTCGCTGATGTGCTTGAAGTAAGCCGGCTCCCCGGTAAAGCGTTGGCCGTGCTCGGGATATTTCTGATAAGCGCGCCGCCAGAAATCGGGCGTATCGGTCACGAAAGAATAGCTGCATTCGATCACCGCCAGAGATTCCTCGGCCGGCCCTAACAGGTAAGCCGCCCCGCCGGCGCCGGCTGTATATTCCAGGGCATCCCCAGGCTTGCCTTGAGCCGTATCCATACCGATCGCCATGGCGTAATTCGCCATGCTCGAGCCGATCAGACCGATGGCAGCCACCATTGCTTCCGTGCCTGCCTTGCAGGCAAACTCCCAGTCGGCAGCCTGGACGTGCGGCACCGCTCCAATCGCTTCAGCGACGATGGTCGAGGTAGGCTTGACCGCGTACGGGTGCGATTCGGAGCCCACCCAAACGGCGCGGATCTGATTGGCGGGAATGCCGGCCCGCTTCAAGGCGTTGCGCGCCGCTTCGATGGACATGGTAACCACATCCTCGTCCAGCCCGGGGACAGCCTTCTCTTTAATCGGCAAACCGGCTTCGCCTTCTGTCCAAACCCGGGCCACTTCTGAGGCCGGCAAGCGGTAGCGGGGAACATAAGCGCCGTAGCCGACAATGCCCACCGGCCTGGAGGGCTTCAGCAGGATATTTTCTGGGGGAATATCGCTCATCGGTTGTCTACCTTTCTAGGCCTGCGGCCAGCTTTTCAAGATCTCCTCGGCGCGATCGATACGCACCGTTTTCTCGGCGACCAACTGTCTGGCCAAGCGCTCGATCATCTCGCCATCCGCCCCGGCGGCAATCGCCACCTGGCGGGCGTGCAGACTCATATGCCCGCGCTGGATACCTTCGGTCGCCAGCGCCCGCAATGCCGCCAGGTTTTGCGCCAGCCCTACCGAAACGATGATTTCCGCTAGCTCCGAAGCGGTTTGGATGTGCATCAATCTCAGCGCGGCCCGTGCAGTTGGATGGACACGGGTGGCGCCGCCCACCACGCCGACCGCCATCGGCATTTCCAGCGTGCCCACCAGGTTCCCGCCGGCGTCCTGGCCCCAGGCGCTCAATGACGTATAGCGCCCCTGGCGAGCGGCATAGGCGTGCGCACCTGCTTCGATGGCGCGCCAGTCGTTGCCCGTTGCGATCACCACCGCGTCCACACCGTTCATAATGCCCTTATTATGTGTGGCTGCCCGGTAAGGATCGGCCGCAGCGAAAGCCCAGGCGGCGATGATCCCATCCCGCACCTCTTCAGCCGGGTAGCCTTCGAAAGCCAGGTTTCCCAATGGGATCGTACAGCGCGCCCGCGCCAGCCTGCGATCGGCCAGGTTGGAAAGGATGCGTAAGTGCACCCGCCCACCGGTCAGCGCTTCAACCCGAGGGGCCAGCCGCTCGGCGGCGGTATTGATCGCATTCGCGCCCATCGCATCGCGCACATCGTAGATCAGGTGCAGAACCAGGAACGGTCCGATGGCGGATTCTGAAACAATGCGAACTTCCAGATCCCGGGGACCGCCTCCCAGGCGCTTGAGCACCGGGTCGATCTCGGCTGCTTCCGCAAGCAGGCGTTCTTTTTCTTCCAGGATTTTTAAGCGCGCCGCCGGCAGGTCCGCCACATCCAGCAACTGCATCTGGCCGATCATCTCTGGCGGGGTTGTATGAGCAAAAAAGCCGCCGCCAGCGCGGGCCAGCTTGGCCATAAAAGAAGCGCCGGCGACAACGGAGGGCTCCTCAATCACCATTGGTACCAAAACATCCCGCCCGTTGACGACGAAGTTCAAAGCCAGGCCAATTGGCAGAGCGTGCAGGCCGATCACATTCTCGATCATGTTATTAGCTTGCTCGCTGGTGAGGCCGGCTGGTCCGCTTAAGGCTGCCAGATCTTCTGGTGAAAGCTCACTGCGCTGCGCCAATTCGTCGATCCGCTCTTGAAAGGAAAGATTATAAAACCCTGGAAGGCGCGATCCGTAAGCATTTGCGGGCATTTCCTCTCCACTAACAAAATTGATAACAGCACACATGGATTTATTTATAGCCGCGCGGTTCTGGCAAAAACTATCAGGCTGCAAATCTCGGACAAAATAAGGTAAAATTAGTTCGCGGTGAGGAATACCCAATGGTACTGCTAACACGAGAGCAATTAGAAGACCGGCTGGCCGCCTTGCATCGCGCCAGCCTTGAACTGGTTAGCGATCTTTCCCTGGAAATCGTCCTGGAACGCATCGTACAACTGGCGCGCGAACAATCCAATGCCCGCTATGGCGCGCTGGGCGTGGTGGATGAGGAAGGAAACCTGGTTAAATTCATCCCCGTCGGAATGACGGCGGAGGAGATTACCCGCCTGGATCACTACCCCGAAGGGAAGGGGCTGCTGGGGCTTTTCCGTGAGGAACACAAGGCCATAAGGATCCCGGAGATCAGCAATGACCCGCGCAGCATCGGCTTCCCTGAGAATCACCCCCCCATGCGCTCCTTCCTTGGCGTTCCCATATTACGAGGGGATACCCCGTTAGGGCAGCTATACCTGACGGACAAGAAAAACTATCACGAATTCACGGAAATGGACGAGCGCGTGATCGAGACTCTGGCTGCCTACGCCGCGGTAGCCATCACTAATGCCCGGCTGTATGAGGGGGTCGTCGAGCGAGACCTGGCCTTGACGCAGCGCAACCAGGATTTATCGTTGTTGAATGACATTGCTGCTGCGTTGACCCGGTCTTTAGAAATCGATGAAATCCTTAACGAGACGCTCACCCACGTGATGAGCTATTTGAACGTCGAGGCCGGCGAGATATTCTTGCGTGGAGACGGCGAAAATGAAATTCGCCTGGCGCTCCACCGCGGCGGCTCGCCCGAAGCATTTTGGACGCGCGACCGTTTCAAACTCGGCGAGGGCGCAATCGGGACCGTCGCAGCCACCGGCAAACCCCTGGTGAACATCAGCGTGCTAAAAGACACGCGCTTCTTGCGCCAGGCAGTGGTAAAAGCAGGTTATAAATGCGTTGCAATGATCCCCCTTATGGCGCGCGGCAATGTGATTGGTGTAATGGGACTGGCTACCCGCCAGGAACGAGACATCCAGGATCGCGAGGTGCAGTTGTTGGTGGCGATCGGCGCCTGGGCGGGCATCACCATCGAGAACGCCCGCTTGCACCGCCAGGGGCGACGCTTGGCAGTGCTCGAAGAGCGCGAGCGGATTGGCATGGACCTGCACGATGGCATCATTCAGTCCATCTACGGAGTCGGCCTGGCGCTGGATTACGCCCGAATGGCAATCGACCAGGATCCTAAACAAGCCCGCCAAAAAATCGAACAATCCATCGAAGCCCTGAACTCGACCATCCGCGATATCCGCACGTACATCCTGGACCTGCGGCCCCGGCAGTTCCACGGCGAAAACCTTAAGCAAAGTCTGCAACGCCTGATCGACGAATTTCAAGCCAACTCCGGCACCACGGTTTCATTGGTGGGGTCGGACAACGGGCTGGTCGAATTCCCCGAACCAAACGCTACCGCCTTATTCCACATCTGCCAGGAAGCTCTGACAAACATCGCCAAGCACGCCAACGCCCGGCACGCGGATATTCGCCTGTGGAATGCCAAAGACCGGGTCCTGTTGGAAATCTCGGATGACGGCGAAGGCTTCGACCTGCACAAGATGAGCGTAACGCTGGGGCATGGCCTATCGAACATGCATGTGCGCGCTCGTAAAGTCGGCGGCGATGTGGAAATCAACTCCAACCTCGGCGAAGGAACCACTATCCTTGCCTGGGTGCCGTGCCGGGTTTAAAAAGCCCCACACATCGAAAGAGGGGCCAGTCACTGCAACCTCTCTAACCAGCACCACCCCAACATGACGATCCTGTCCAGCCGCAGCAACCCCAAAGTGAAGCAGGCCCGGGCGCTCCGGCAGCGTAAAGCGCGCCAGGAGGCCCAATTATTCCTGGTCGAAGGCATTCATCATGTCGGAGCCGCATTTGAAGCGCACGCCAACATCGAATCCATTTATTACGCGCCCGAACTGCTCAGCAGCCAGTATGCCCACGATTTGATCGAAGTAATGTCCGCACACGGCCTGCCCTGTTTTGCGTTAACAGCGGAGGTCTTCGATTCAATCGCCAGCAAGGAGAACCCGCAGGGCATCCTGGCGGTCGTCCATAGCCGCGAAATCCCGCTGCAAGACCTGACCCCGGCGAATTTTTCCTGGGGAGTGGCGCTCGTCGCCCCGCAGGACCCGGGGAATCTGGGAACCATCCTGCGCACGATCGAGGCGGTTGGAGCGGATGGCCTGCTGTTGCTGGACAGCAGCGTCGATCCTTACCACCCCAGCGCAGTGCGCGCCAGCATGGGAGCCCTGTTTTGGCGCCCACTCGCCAGCGCCACATTCGGCGAATTTATCCGTTGGGCCAGGCTGCACCATTACCACCTTTACGGCACCTCCGCCCGTGGGAGCATCGATTACCGGGAAGTCCCGGAATACACCCGGCCGCGTATCCTGCTGATGGGCAGCGAGCGAGAAGGGTTGAGCCAGCCTCAGCGAGAAGCCTGCGAGCTTTTGATCCGGCTGCCCATGCAAGGCAGAGTCTCCTCGTTGAACCTGGGCGTCGCGACCGGGGTCATGCTGTACGCCATGCTGGCCCGCGACCAGCAGTGACCCGGGCAGAACAGGCGCTCCAGGAAAACAGCGCGTTTGTAAAAATATTACAATAACGCAAACAATGCAGGCCATCTTTGTAATACTTTTGTAATAATTTCTTTGCTGGCTCGTAAGCACTTCGGGGTAAGATAAAACCCAAGGAGCGAGCGGATGAGTGGAGCCCATATTTTGATCGTAGAAGATGAACCCAGCATCGCCGAAGTGGTCAACCTTTACCTGCGTCGCGCCGGGTACCAGGTGCAGGTCGTCCAGGATGGCCAGACGGCGCTCAACGCTCTCGCCGAGAAATTACCCGACCTGGTTGTGCTGGACTTAATGCTTCCCAAGGTGGATGGCCTTTCCGTAACTCGCTGGCTTAGAGATCGCAGCGACGTACCGATCATCATCCTGACCGCCAGGCGGGACGAATCGGACCGGATTGCCGGGCTTGAAATGGGCGCCGACGACTACGTGGTCAAGCCTTTCAGCCCTCAAGAATTGGTCAGCCGGGTGCGCGCCGTCCTCCGGCGGACTCGCAGCTCGGAAGAAGATGCCCCCGAACACCCGCTCGTCTTCTCCAGCCTCACCATCGACCCTCAGACTCGCCTGGTCAACGCCCGCGGTTTGGAGATCACCCTGACGGCGAAGGAATTCGATATGCTCTGGCTGCTGGCGCGCCACCCGCGCCAGGTTTTTACCCGCGATCAACTGCTTGAGCGAGTATGGGGCTTATCGGATTTCATCGATCCTGGGACAGTCACGGTGCACGTGCGCCGCCTGCGAGAGAAAATCGAGATGGATCCTTCCAATCCAAACCTGATCCTCACCGTTTGGGGGGTGGGTTATAAGTTCGAGCCATGAACGCAGCTAAAACAGGGTTTTTGGTTCTAAAAAGAAGATACTCACAATGATTTCAACGGACGCCAAACCATCCCTTTTGTCCTCATCGCTAACACTGCGCTTCGCGTTGGGGATCGCCCTGATCGTTGCGGTGTCGCTGTGGGTGTTCTACCTGGTGATGCGCCCCCCGATGGACGATCTGCGCCTGATTGCTGCATTTCTCTCCATCACCGCCATCGTATCCGGCCTGGCGAGCTACGGCGCCTACCGCCTGGGCTGGATGTACCGCTCGCCGACCATTCGCTGGACACTGCTGGGCGGTTACGCGCTTTCCAGTGTGCTTACTTTCCTGAACGTGTGGATTATGGCCTGGAAGATGTTCGCCAGCCAGCACGATTTGCTGCTTGCGACCGTGCTGCTGGTCTTCGCCTGCGGGATCGCCATGGCCCTGGGCTACTTCCTTTCCAGCACTTTGACCGACCGCATCCGCCTGCTGGATCGCGCCGCCCAATCGATCGCCAGCGGCGATTTCGAGGCGCGAACGCCTATCCAGGGGCGCGATGAAATTGCCGCTCTGGCAGTTAGCTTTAACCGGATGGCGGAACAGCTCCAGCAGGCGGCCGAGAAGCAGCGCCAGGTTGAGACCCTGCGCCGGGACCTGATCGCCTGGGTGAGCCACGACCTGCAGACCCCACTGGCCTCAATCCGCGCCATTGTGGAAGCCCTGGCGGATGGCATGGTAGAGGATGCAGATACCACCCAGCGCTACCTGCGCACGGTGCAGAAGGATATCGGCGCCCTCTCCGAGCTGATCGATGATCTTTTTCAAATGGCCCAGCTTGATGCAGGCGGCCTGCCGCTGCAATGCGAGGTTAACTCCTTATCGGATCTCATCTCGGATACCCTGGAAAGTTTCTCCGAGCTCGCCTCCCGCCAGGACGTCAGCCTGGAAGGCAGCCTGGCCCCGGGCACCGATCCGCTCTATATGGACGTGCAGCGTATTGGGCGGGTGTTGAGCAATTTGATCAGCAACGCGCTGCGGCATACGCCGCCCGGAGGCAGTGTACAGGTGCAGGCGCGTCCGGAGGGACAGGAAGTGCTCGTCGAAGTCCGAGACAGCGGCGAGGGCATCCAGCCGGAAGACCTGCCGTTTGTCTTTGAGCGTTTTTACCGCGGCGAAAAATCTCGAAACCGGGCAACCGGCGGCGCCGGGTTGGGGTTGGCGATCGCCAAAGGCATCATTGAGGCTCACGGCGGTCGCATCTGGGTTGAAAGCCAGCCAGGCCGTTCGACCTGTTTCTCTTTCAGCCTGCCGGCAGGCTCGAACGCCCCCAATTCAAAGCAGGGCAATAACAACCGGCGTCTGGGGATTGAGTCCAGCCCGGCGAAACATCCATAATATTTTCCTCAGGCGGCTGTAATTTTTCCGCAAGATTTAGCCGGTAAACTGGGAAGCAACCTGAAGCAAGGTTTTTGGAGGAGCCAATGGATAAGTCCAAAATTAAATCAGTGCCCGTCAAGCCTTCTGAAATTACCCCCGAATGGCGCTACCATTCGCGGCGCGATTTCCTGAAGAGCATGGGGATTTTGAGCGCCGGCGCGCTCCTGGCGGCTGCATGTGGGCCAGCCACAGCGCCCCCAACCGAAGCGCCTACGCAGCCCGCAAACCTGTCCGCCAGCGCTCAAACGGATGAGCTCGGCGATCCCCTGAATACTTACGAACAGATCACGAACTACAATAACTACTACGAATTCACGACCAATAAAGAAGGCGTGGCCCCGATGTCGGTGGATTTCAAGACCTCTCCCTGGCAGGTTGAGGTTGGCGGATTGGTCAGCAACCCGAAAACCTACGCCCTGGAAGACCTGCTGGCCAAATTTACCCAGGAGGAGCGCATTTACCGACTGCGCTGTGTGGAGGCCTGGTCTATGGTCATACCCTGGAGCGGCTTCCCGCTTGCGAAACTGCTGCAAGAGGTCGAACCGACCTCGGACGCCAAGTACGTGCGCTTCGAATCCGTGTTTTCCCCCGGCGAAATGCCCGGCCAGAACAGCCGGTTATACCCCTGGCCTTACCAGGAAGGGCTGCGCCTGGATGAGGCGATGAACGACCTGGCGATCCTGGCTACCGGCCTTTACGGGGCGCTGCTGCCGCCCCAGGATGGCGCGCCAATCCGGGTGGTGGTCCCCTGGAAATACGGCTTCAAGAGCATTAAAGCGATCGTCAAGATCGAGCTGGTGAGCGAGCGGCCATCAACTTTATGGTCGACGATATCGCCGCGCGAGTATGGCTTTTATTCCAACGTCAACCCGGATGTGCCTCACCCACGCTGGTCGCAGGCAAGCGAACGGCGCATCGGCGAAGTCGGGCGCCACAAGACCCTGACGTTCAACGGCTACGCCGAACAGGTCGCTCACCTGTACGACGGCATGGACTTGAGTGTAAATTATTAATGGCGAAGCGGAAATTCACCCCCTTGCAGATCATCGTCCATATCGGCGCCTGGATTCCGCTGGTATGGCTGGTCTGGGCGTACTTCAGCGATCACCTCACGGTTAACCCGATCCAGGCTGCCACCCAGCACAGCGGCAAGTATGCCCTGGTGCTCCTGGTACTGTCGCTATCGGTCACTCCGATCAACACCCTGTTCGGGTTCCGCCAGGTGCTGCAAGTGCGCCGGGCGCTGGGTTTGTACGCGTTTATGTATGTAGTCGTCCATATCACCATCTTCACCTGGCTGGATTATGGCCTGGATTGGAGCTTGCTGTACGGGGCGATCTTTGAGAAAAGTTACATCCTGGTCGGCCTGGCTGCCCTGATCATCTTGCTATCCCTGGCGATCACCTCCTTTAAGTGGTGGATGAAACGCCTGGGGAAGAAATGGAAATACCTGCACAAGCTGGTTTACCTGGCCGGCGGATTGGTGATCGTGCACTACGCCTGGTCTGTCAAAGGCGACATCCTGCGCCTGCAAGGCGACATCTGGCAGCCGCTGGAGTACGGCATCGTTGTGGCGCTCCTGCTGGTTTTGCGCATCCCCGCCATCCGCAGGGCTTCCAGCCAGCTCCGGCAAACGTTGAATCGCTGGCTTAACCGGCGGCGCGGGCTAGCCTCCGCTCAATTGAGGCGACCGGCTTGAGATGCAGGCTTGAGGCGCAAGAAATCCGCGGGCATAAAACCCGGCTCAACAAGGAAAAAGCCAGGCAAGTGGATCGCCTGGCTTCTTTTCATCAGGATTCTGACTCCGCCTCTGGCTCGGCCTTTGGGGACCCTTCCACCTTTTCGATGACAATGGTCAGTTTGGCTGCCAGCGCAGCGATCGCCCCAATTGCTGCCCAAACAGGCAGCAAGACCACGCCCACTACGCCCATCGTAAGCGGGATCTCGATCAAGGTTTTGCCTTCCTCGTTTTTCAGGGTGATGCGGCGGATATTGCCTTCGTGGACGAGTTCCTTGATCTTGGAAACCACGGCATCGCCGTCCACCTGAAATTCTTCCTTACGTACTTTTTCGTCGCTCATTTTTCCTCCTAAGTTTGATCTATATCTGATTACGTAAAAAAGGGATGAATGTTGCAATTTTGTCAAGATTCACTCATCTTCAAACTCGTGATTCTCGCTTACAATTATACATTCAAGATGCCAAAGCCCGTGCTGTCCAAAAAACAATCCATTCTTCAAACCTTATCCCAGACGATCCTGCGATTGCTCGGCTGGAAAATTGTAGCCAAGCTTCCGGAATCCCCGGGGTATGTGCTGATCGGCGCACCGCACACCTCCAATTTGGATTTTCCTCTGGCGCTGCTCATCATGGGCGCCCTGGGCGTGCACTTCACCTGGATCGGAAAAGACTCGCTCTTTAACTTGGCCATTTGGAATTCTCATGAAATGCCTGGGAGGCATACCGGTCGACCGCTCCAGGCGCAATCATTTCGTCGAGCAGATGGTCGCTGCTTTCCGCCAACAGGCCGATCTGAAGATCGTGATCGCCCCTGAAGGGACGCGCGGCCGCACCGAGAATTGGAAGTCCGGCTTTTATTACATCGCCCTTGGGGCGGGCGTGCCGGTCGCGCTCGGATTTCTCGACTACCGGAGAAAAATCGGCGGGGTCGGCTCGTACCTCCTGCCGACCGGCAATATCCAGGCTGACATGATCCCCATCCGCGAATTTTATACCGGCATCCAGGGCAAATTTCCACACCAGCAAGGTGAAATCCGGATCCGCCAGGCCTTATCTGGGGATTTGCTGAATCCTTGACGATTCATTTTATCGATGATAAACTACGCCCTATTATGCTCGGGAACACATTAACCCTACCTCGCTCTCGTCGCAGTCGCCTGCCCCCGTATTGGGAAGGTCGGGTGCTTGTGCTCGGGTAAGAGAAAAGGTTTCACGGCACGCTCATCCTAAGCATTTGATGCCCTCCTTCCCTGGAGGGTTTTTTATTTTCCGAGATGCGGGCTCATTCACTCCCGTTGGAGGTGATATGTCAAAAAAAGAGGTAAAAAAGGTTGTCCTGGCTTACTCCGGAGGTTTGGACACCTCAGTGATCGTTCCCTGGCTCAAGGAAAACTATGGCTGCGAAGTGATCTGTTTCACCGCCGATGTTGGGCAGGGTGAGGAAACCGACGGGCTTGAAGAGAAAGCGCTCGCCAGCGGCGCCAGCCAGCTCATTATCCACGACATGCGTGAGGAATTCGCCCGCGAGTACATCTTCCCGGTCCTGCGCGCCGGCGCCATATACGAACGCAAATACCTGCTCGGCACATCCATGGCGCGCCCATTGATCGCCAAGCACCAGGTTGAGGTCGCCCACGAGGTCGGCGCAGACGCCGTCGCTCACGGCGCAACCGGCAAAGGCAACGACCAGGTGCGCTTCGAGCTGACGTACACGGCCCTGGACCCACGCCTGAAAGTGATCGCTCCCTGGAGAGAATGGGACATCCGCTCGCGGGAAGACGCCATCCAGTACGCCCGCCTGCGCAAGATCCCGATCACCGCCACGGAAAAGTCGATCTACAGCCGCGATCGCAACCTGTGGCATCTCTCCCACGAGGGCGGCCCGCTGGAGGATCCCTGGCTGGAGCCGGCAGAAAGCATGTACCTGCTGAGCGCTTCGCCGGAAAACGCCCCGGATGAAGCCGTTCACGTAGAAATCCAGTTCGACTCCGGCACCCCCATCGCCGTAAACGGTGAAAAGATGTCGCCAGACCAGATCATGAGCTGCCTTAACGCTGTCGGCGGCACGCACGCCGTCGGGCGCGCCGATCTCGTCGAAAGCCGGCTGGTGGGGATGAAATCCCACGGTGTGTACGAAACGCCCGGCGGGAGCATCCTGTTCGCCGCCCACCGCGAGCTGGAATCCCTGGTCCTGGACCGAGAGACGATCCAATTCAAAGACATCGTCGGCCTGAAATACGCCGAGTTGGTCTACTCGGGCATGTGGTTCTCACCCCTGCGCGAAGCGCTGGACGCCTTCGTCGACAGCACCCAGGGGCCGGTCACCGGCTCGGTGCGCCTGAAGCTATACAAAGGCAACATCATCCCCGCCGGGCGCAAGAGCCCCTTCAGCCTGTATCGCGAGGATTTTGCCACATTCGGCCAGGAAGACGTCTACGACCAATCCGACGCCGAAGGGTTTATCCGCCTGTATGGGCTTCCGCTGCAGGTGCGCGCCCTGAACGGCCTGCCGGTTTCCGGCCTGAAGATGCCCAAGCCGGATTACTCGCGCTTCAAGCGCGACTGAGCAAACTGGATTCAGGAGCGCAGGATGACCCTCTGGGGTGGTCGTTTCAGCGGAAAACTCGACCCGGCTGCCTGGCAGTTGAACACCTCCATCGGATTCGACCGGCGGCTGGCGCTGCAGGACGTGCGCCTCAGCCTGGCCTGGGCCACGGCGCTTGAAAAAGCGCACGTCCTCAGCCTGGAAGAAGCAGCGCAAATCCGCAGCGGGCTGCAGGCCGTGCTGGCCGAATTCGAATCTCAGGGTTTTGTCTTCCAAGAAAGCGACGAAGACATCCACACCGCGGTGGAACGCCGCCTGGGAGAGTTGGTCGGCCCGCTGGCAGGCAAGCTGCATACCGGGCGCAGCCGCAACGACCAGGTCGCCAGCGACCTGCGCCTGTGGCTGCTCGATCACATTCCACTGCTCAAAGCCGCCATCCGCGATTTGCAGTCCGCCCTGGCAATGCGCGCCGAAAGCGATATAACGGTCTTGATGCCCGGCTACACCCACCTGCAGCGTGCCCAACCCATCCTTCTGGCGCACTGGTGGCTGGCGCATTTCTGGCCCTTGCAGCGCGACCTGCAGCGCCTGGGCGAGCTGGCTGCCCGCACCGCAAGCCTGCCGTTAGGTTCCGCGGCTTTGGCCGGGACGCCCTTCCCGGTCGACCGGGCGGCCCTGGCAGAAGCGCTGGGTTTCAACCAGGCCGCCCCAAACAGCCTGGACGCCGTATCCGACCGGGACTTCGCGGCCGAATTCCTGTTCTGCGCCGCGCTGGCAGGCGTACACCTGAGCCGGTTGGCTGAGGCCGTGGTCCTGTTCTCCAGCGCCGAGTTCGGATATTTCGAGCTGTCCGACGCCTTCGCCACCGGCTCCAGCCTGATGCCGCAGAAGAAAAACCCGGACGTCTTCGAGCTGGCGCGCGGCAAGGCCGGCGCCCTGATCGGCCTGCTGGCGGGCCTGCTGGCGACGCTCAAGGGCCTGCCTTCCGCCTATGACAAAGACCTGCAGGAGGACAAAACGCCGGTTTTCAGCGCCTACGACACCCTGGCTGCCCTGCTGCCCGTCCTGGCGCAGGCCCTGCGCACATTAGCCATCCACCCGGAGCGGATGCGTCTCAGCATCGACGCCGGCATGATGGCGACGGACCTGGCGGATGCCCTGGTGAAACAGGGCCTGCCCTTCCGCCAGGCGCACAACCTGGCGGGCAAGGCGGTCCAACACGCTGCCGCTCATAGCAAAACCCTGGACGCTTTGACGCCTAACGAGCTGCAGGCGCTCGACCCTGAGCTGAAAGAAGAATGGTTTACGGAAGAGACTCTGGCAGCGATCTTCGACCCGCAGCAAAGCGTCGACCGGCGCAACGCGGCTGGCGGCTCCGCAGCCCCGGCTGTGGCTGCCCAGCTCAAACAAGTCCGCCGGCTTCTGCAGGCCGGCAACTCAAGCTGACCCTATTTGATAACGATCAAGTCGCAGGAAGGCCGCCATAAAGGACGGGCCGTCGCTGCGTAACCAAATTCTAAAAATAACCAAAGAAGGAGAACTCTCATGGCTACTGTTATTTGTCCCGAATGTGAAGCCGAAATCATCCTGGCGCTGGACGCCGAATTGGGCGAGATCATCGTTTGCTCCGACTGCGGCGTCGACCTGGAGATCGTTTCGCTCCAACCGGCCGAGGTCGAGCTGGCTCCCATGGAAGAAGAGGATTGGGGTGAGTAGGCGCTTCAATGCATAATCGACTGCGAATTGGGGTGCTGTATTCACGCGTACGCGTCGAAGAGAAATGGATCTTTGCCGCCATGGAACGGCGCGGCATCGATTACGAGCGCCTGGACGACCGGCGCATCTTCTTCGACCTGGATAACCCCGAGCCCTGGCGCCAGTACGACGCCATCCTGGAGCGCAGCATCAGCTACAGCAACGGCCTGTATGCTTTGCGCATTCTCAACGGCTGGGGCATCCCCACGGTCAACTCGGCCGCGGTGGCGGAAGCCTGCGGCGACAAGCTCACCACCAGCTCGGCATTAGGCAAGGCCGGAGTGCCCCAACCGCGCAACGTGATCGCCTTCACCCCTGAATCGGCCCTGGAGGCGATCGAGAGCATGGGCTACCCGGTCGTGTTGAAACCGGTGGTGGGCTCCTGGGGCCGCCTGCTGGCGAAGGTCAACGACCGCGACGCCGCCGAAGCCATCCTGGAACACAAAGCCGTGCTGGGTTCCTACCAGCATTCGATCTTTTACATCCAGGAATTCATCCAGAAACCTGGGCGTGATATTCGCGCTTTCATCGTCGGCGATAAGACCATCACCGCCATCTACCGCAAATCCCCGCACTGGATCACCAACACGGCCCGCGGCGGTGAGGGGGAGGTCTGCCCGGTCACACCCGAGCTGGAGGAGATCTGCCGCAAAGCCGCCCATGCTGTCGGCGGCGGCGTGCTGGCAGTGGACGTCATCGAGCACCCCGAGCGCGGCTTCCTGGTCAATGAGATCAATCACACCATGGAATTTCACACCACCCAGCCCATCACCGGGATCGACATCGGCGATATCGTCGTGGATTACGTCACCCAGGTCGCCAACGGCAAGGTGCAGGCCTAAAGCGAGGAAAATGCAAATGGTACGTGCTGTGATTGTCGGCGGATCGGGCTACACGGGCGGCGAGCTGCTGCGCTTGCTGACTGCCCACCCGCAGGTAGAGGTCGTCCAGGTCACCTCGCGCAGCAACCTGGGCGCTTACGTCTACCAGGTGCATCCCAACCTGCGCAAACTGACCGGCCTGAAGTTCAGCGATCCCGACCAGCTTGAAGAGGCGGATGTGCTCTTCCTGGCGCTGCCCCACGGGCAAGCCCAGCATAAAATCGAACCTTACGCCGCGGCCGCGCCTTACATCGTCGACCTTTCCGCCGACTTCCGCCTGCGCAGCGCCCAGGAATACCAGCGCTGGTATGGGACCCCGCACGCCGCCCCGGGCTGGCTGGAACGCTTCGTGTACGGGCTGCCCGAGCTGCACCGCCGCGAACTGAGCGCGGCGCACCACGTCAGCGGGGTGGGCTGCAACGCTACCGCCAGCATCCTGGCGCTGCTGCCCCTCGTAAAAGCCGGCCTGCTGGACGAGTCCCATCCGGTGATCGTCGAGATCAAGGTCGGCTCTTCGGAGAGCGGCGCCCAGGGCAACCCCGGCAGCCACCACCCGGAGCGGAGCGGCGTCGTGCGCACCTTTTCGACCTTTGGACACCGCCATACCGCCGAGGTGATCCAGGAGCTGGGCCTGCAGGATGTCTCCCTGACGATGACCTCTGTCGACCTGGTGCGCGGCGCCCTGGCGACGGCCCACGCCTGGGTAAAGCCTGGGACGGCGACCAGGGATCTGTGGAAAGCCTACCGGTCGGCGGCTTCCGAAAACCCCTTCCTGCGCGTGGTGCGCGAGCAGCGCGGCGTTTACCGGGTGCCGGAGCCCAAGATCCTGGCCGGGTCCAACTTCGCCGACCTGGGCTTCGACCTGGACGAAAGCAGCGGGCACGTGGTCGCGATCTGCGCCATCGACAACCTGATGAAGGGCGCTTCGGGCTCGGCGGTGCAGTGCATGAACTTGATGTTGGGCTTCGACGAGACGCTCGGGCTGGAATTCTCGGGCCTGCACCCCATCTAACAAAGGAATGGGTATGATTGGAAAAAACGCTACCATCGTGGTGAAACTGGGCGGGACCGAAGGCGTGGATTTCTCCCTCATCTGCCAGGACGCGGCCGGCCGGATCGCTCAAGGCGAGCGACTGGTGCTGGTGCACGGCGGCTCGGCCGAAGCCAACCAGCTTGGCGAGGCCCTGGGCTACCCGCCGCGCTTCATCACCTCCCCGTCCGGGTTCACCTCGCGCTACACCGACCGGCGCACGCTGGAGATCTTCGCCATGGCGGTGAACGGCAAGGTCAACACCCTGCTGGTCGAGCAGTTGCAGACCCTGGGCGTGAACGCCATCGGCCTGAGCGGGCCAGACGGCCGCCTGCTGCTGGCAACCCGTAAAACCGCCATCCAAAGCGTGGAAAACGGCAAGCGCAAGATCATCCGCGACGATTACACCGGGAAGATCGAACAAGTGAACGGCTCGCTGCTGAAGACCTTGCTGGCAGGCGGCTTCACTCCGGTGATCGCCCCACTGGCGCTCAGCATGGAAGGCGAGGTCCTGAACGTAGACGCTGACCGGGCAGCCGCCATGCTGGCCGCTGCCCTGGGAGCCGAGGTCTTGCTCCTGCTCACCGCCGTGCCCGGCCTGATGCGCCTCTTCCCGGACGAAAGCAGCCTCATTCACAGCTTGCCGCGCCAGCGCCTGGAGGAAGCCCAGGAATTCGCCCAGGGACGCATGAAGAAAAAAGTGCTCGGGGCCGGCGAGGCCCTGGACGGGGGCGTCAGCAAGGTGTACATCGCCGACGGGCGCGTCGCCCAACCCATCTCGAACGCCCTGGCCGGCAACGGCACCCTCATCGCTTGACCCAGGCCGCCCTGGGCAAACCGATCCTAAGGATTAATTATGAACGAAATCATTGCGCAGGAAATGGCCCACTCCTCCGGCTTGTACGCCAAACACGAGATCATCCTGGTGCGGGGCCAGGGGGCGCTGCTCTGGGACGCGGATGGAGGCGAATACATCGACTGCATGGCTGGCCACGGCGTCGCCAACCTCGGGCACGCCCACCCGAAAGTCGCCCAGGCGATCGCCGAGCAGGCGCACATCCTGATCACCCTGCCGGAAACCTACTACAACGACCGCCGGGCGGCGCTGTTCGAGAAGCTGGGCAGCCTGGTCCCCGGCCTGGAGCGGGTCTACCTGTGCAACTCAGGCGCCGAATCGATCGAGGCCGCCTTGAAGTTCGCCCGGCTTTCCACTGGCCGCGCCGAGATTGTCGCGGCGATGCGCGGCTTCCACGGGCGCACGATGGGGGCGCTCTCTGCCACCTGGAACAAAGCCTACCGCACGCCCTTCGAGCCGCTGGTCCCCGGCTTCAGCCATATCCCCTTCAATAATGCAGACGCCCTGGATCAGGCGGTCGGCGAAAGCACCGCCGCAGTCCTGCTGGAGGTGGTGCAGGGCGAGGGCGGGGTGCACGTCGCTCAAGCGGAGTTCTTGCAGGCGGCCCAGGAGATCTGCCAGAGGCGCGGGGCGCTGCTGATCGTGGATGAGGTCCAGACCGGTTTCGGGCGCACTGGCAAGCTGTTCGCCCACCAGCACTTCGACATCCAGCCGGACCTGCTGTGCACGGCGAAATCCATCGCCGGGGGGCTGCCGATGGGCGCCACCCTGATCGGACCGCGGGTGGCTGCGCTGTCGCCCGGGCAGCACGGGACGACTTTTGGCGGCAACCCACTGGCCTGCGCGGCCGCCCTGGCAGCCATCCAGGCCATCCAGGACGAGGGGCTGGCCCAACAGGCAGCCGAAAAGGGCGCCTACCTGATGCGCTGCGTACAGGAGCTGGGCTCGCCGCTGGTGCGCGAAGTGCGCGGGCTGGGGCTGATGGTGGGGATCGAGCTCAAGAAAAAAGTCGCCCCCTACCTGCAGGCGCTGGAGGCCCGGCGGATCATCGCCCTGCCAGCCGGCATGACCGTCATCCGCCTGCTGCCGCCCCTGGTCATCACCTATCCCCAGATCGACCGGGTGATCGCCGCTTTGCAGGAAGTGTTGGCGTTCGAAGTGGACGAGCCGCTGTAAACCCGGCCCGGTTTCCCAGCATGCCCATCTCCGGACTCACCGACGAATACACCCGTTATGCCACCCTGCTGGGGCTGGTGGAGCGCTTCAGCCCATCCGGCCAGGAAAGCCAGGCGGTGGAATGGCTGGTCGCCCGCATGGGGACCTTGGGCTACCAGCAGGCCTTCGTCGACCCGTCTGGCAGCGCTGTCGGCCTGCTCGGCGGCGGGCCGCGCCAGATCGTCTTACTCGGGCACATCGACACCGTGCCCGGAGAGATCCCGCCGCGCCTGGAGGCCGGACTGCTTTACGGGCGCGGCGCGGTGGACGCCAAGGGGCCCCTGGCGGCTTTCGTGGATGCAGCCGCTGGCTGCGGGCCACAGCCCGGCTGGCAGTTTGTCGTCATCGGCGCGGTGGACGAGGAGCGCGATTCGCTCGGGGCCCAACAGGCTGCCAAAACCTACCGGCCCGATTTTGCCATCATCGGCGAGCCCAGCCAGTGGCAGCGAATCACCCTGGGGTACAAAGGCAGCGCCTGGGCCAGGCTCAGCGTGCGCCGCAAGCAGGCCCACAGCGCCGGGCAGGAGCAGAGCGCCTGCGAGGCCGCCGTGCGCCTGTGGCAGGCGATCCAGGAACAGGCCGCCGCCTTCAATCTCGGGCGGCAGAAAGCCTTCGACCAGCTTTTGCCCAACCTGCGCGGCCTCAGCTCCGGCGAGGACGGCTTCGAGGCCTGGGCCAGCCTGCGCCTGGGCGTGCGCCTGCCGCCGGGATATTCACCCGAAGCGTGGTACGCCCGGCTGAGGCAGATCGCCGGCGAAGATGAAGTCGAGCCGCTCGGCTTCCCCATCGCTGCCTACCAGGGCGAGAAAAACACCCCGCTGGTGCGGGCCTTCCTGGCGGGCATACGCCTGCAAGGCGGGACGCCCGGCTTCGTGTTCAAAACCGGCACCGCCGACCTGAATATCGTCGCGCCGGCCTGGGGCTGCCCGGCGGTCGCCTACGGCCCGGGCAATTCGAGCCTGGATCACACCCCGCACGAACACATTTCGCTGGCGGAATACGACCAGGCCGTCGAAGTGCTCCAGCACACCCTGCGGCGCCTGTGCGAGACGCCTGGCCCCGCCTAAGCGCCGGGCAGCAGCGCCGGAAGCCTGGCCTGCAGGAACGGCGCCGGGATCTGGAAACTGCCCGCCACCCAATCCTTTAAGTCCGCCTCGCTCACCCCCAACGGCTCCAGCACCACGCTGGCGGCCCGCAGCAGCAGGGTGGTGTAGCGGGCCACATCCAGGCTGTGCGGGTCGAGCGGTTCCGGTAAATTCCAGGCGTACACTCCCGGCTCTCCCAGGGTGTAAATAAAGCGCACGCTCTGCCCGGGGCGCAGCGATTTCCCGGCCGCCAGCAACTGCGCCGCGGCGCGGGCGGCCGCCGACGGGCTGTGATATTCCTCCAGGGTGCGGCTCAGCTTCTGGCGCACCAGCAGCGCCTGGAGCGGCACGCGCCCCAGGCGCAAATCGGCCAGCCGGCCGCGCAGCAGGCAAATCACCGGCTGCAGGCGCTCCGGCGAGGCCTTCGCCAGGCCCCTGTCCTCCAACATGCCGGCCATCAGCTCCAGGATCTGCAACTGCGTCTCGGCGACGAAGGGCGGCGAGTCGTGCCGGCGCGCCTCGATGCCGCGCATCTTAAGCGACCCATCCTGGAAAACGCCGAAGTAGCGGTTAGGGACCGGCACGCGCTCGTCCAGCCGCGAGCCCAGGAAAGCCAGCCAGCGAAAGACGCCATCCAGGGCAATCGGCAGGCCGGTCCGGTCCAGGATGGCGTCCAGCAGGGGCTGGAAATCGGCCACCTCGGCCGCGCCGGGCTTCTTCACCCACAGGCCGTCCACGTATAGATGAAGCACGGTGAAGCCCAGGTCTTCGGCAGCCTCCTTGGCCCGCAGCAGCGCTTCGCGCCCGTAGGCGGTGACGGCCTCGTGCGCCTCGATGCGCCCGAAGCGGGCGTTCTTGTACCCCAGGTAGCCAAAACAGGTCACCAGCAGCCACTTGTGGGCGGTGGCGCGGGCGCTGTAAAGCCCGCGGTTCATATCCCAGCGCGGCAGCGCCGCCAGGCGGTCTTTGAGCGCCAGGCGCTTGTGCAGCAGCGGGTCCAGGGTCTGCGGCACCAGGCCGCGCCGCTCGGGCGCAAAGGGGGTCTCCAGCTCCGCCAGGTTGGCAGGGTCCGCCTGCTCGGCGCCGGTGGTTTCGGGTGAAATATTGAAATGCACCATAATGCCCGGGTACATCGAGATGAAGTCGATCTCGGCCACGTCCCGGTGCAGGCCGGTTATGGGCTGGTAGACCAACCCGCCCTGGTCGGCGGCGAACAGGGCGCCGGCTGCCTTGGGGCGCTCCACCTGCTGCTTGTGCCAGGGGACCAGGATCTGCTCGTCCAGGGCGGTCAGCATCTGCATGGCGGAAATGCCCGTCCCGGGCGAGACGCGCGCCGCGGTCTGCACCGGCAGGGCCGTGACCCGGGCGATCTCCAGGACTCCATCCATCTCGTAATCGCCCCATAACACGGCGTTGTGGCGGTCGATGTGCCAGCGGCCGAACAGGTGCACCTGCCGGCCGCGGTAAACCACCTGCCCGTAGGAGAAGTACGAGCGCTCCGGGCGGTGCGAAGTGCACATCCCCGCATCGCGGTTGAGCGGCAGGGGCAGGCGCCGCTCCTGGGAAATCTCCAGCAGGCGCGGCAGCAGCCAGGTATCCCCCCAGGAAGTGAGCAGCAGGTCGGGGTCGTGGCGGTCGAGGATGGCCCGCAGGTTGACCAGCAGCGGGCGCACCGGCTGCAGCGCCAGGCGGTAGCTGCTGCGCTCGCAGTGCAGCAGCAGAAACTGCGGATCGGCGTGGGACGGGTCGCAGTCCGGCTCGATGGAAAGCGTGCGCAGGGGCGGCGCAGGCGGGTCCAGGTCCCAGCGGGAGTCCAGCGTTTCGAATTCGTGCACCCGGCCCTCTTCGCCGGCAGCCAGCCGGCAGCGGGCCAGCGGGAAAGCGCGGGTCGCCGCGGCAAAGTGCAGCGCCAGGGGGATATCGGCGTCGAAGTAAGCCAGGTCGGGAAAAGCCTGGGCCACGCGCTGAAATAGGCGCGGCTGGAGGGCGGGCTGCTCCACCCGGACAGCCAGCAGGGTGAGCGGCCGTTCGGAGAACAGCTCGCGCCGCTCGCAGCGCGACAAAACCGGCGGGACGGGCTGGGATTTCAAGAAGCGCCACAGCAGGCGCAATCGCCGGTCCGGGCCGGCGGCGTAAAACGTCAGCGGGAAAGGCTGGCGCAGGCGCAGGCGGCGCCCGTCGTCGGCCAACAGCCAGATGACGAGGCCGGCCTGCCCGGCCGGGTCGCCGGGCGGCTCGGCGTACACGTCCAGCAGCCAGCCGCTGATCTCCTCGATCATAACGGCTCCACGATTACGGCGCTTTCACGATTATTGTGCTTTCATAAGAGCGGCAGCTATCCCCCCTCGCCGGGGCCGTCCAGCAGCTCCTCCACCCGCAGGCGCAGGCGGCGCACCTCCTTGTGCTCCTCCAGCAGCATCGCCAGCAGGAAGGTCTCGAGGGGCAGGGCGTGCGAGGCGTAGGCCGCGGCGGCCAGGTGCTTGCGGGCGGCGGCGAACAGGTCGTCCAGGGCCTGCTGGTCGCCGCGGCGCAGGGCGCGGCGGAAGCGCGAAAACGCCTCCTGTTCCTGTAAAAATGCCTGCGTGATGGAAGGCAGTGTTCGTCCCATGGGTTGAGGCTCCGTTTAAAAAAGCAGGCGCGGCGCAGGCTCCTGGGGCGCATCCGGGAACCAGACCAGGCTGGCGGCCGCCAGCACGCAATCCAGGAAACCGGTCGGGTCCTTGAGCGGCGGGCGCGGCGGGCGCAAGCTGACCACGACCGCCGCCGGCTGGCTCAAGCGCTCGAGGTGCTCCAGGCAGATCTCCAGCAGGCGGCGGCGCTCCGCCAGCGGCACGCTTTCGTCGTAAAAGGTATTTAAAAAATCGACCACCAGGACCGGCGAGGCGCTTTCCGGCGCCTGCTCGAGCATGGCGGTCATCTGGTAACAGGTGAAGGCGCGCGCCACCCGAATGCGCCCCAAGGCCTGGGGCAGGTCCGCCGGGCCGCTGCTACTGGCATAAAGGCGGCGCAGGCAGCGCGCCACGATGTAGGCGTTGAAGCGGTTGCCGCCGTCCAGCACGCGCAGCGGGCCGCGCTGCGCCAGGCGGGCGGCCAGCTCCAGCATGGAAGCGCCGGCGGCGTGGGCGGCGGCCAGCACCAATAAGCGACCGGGAAGGGGTTCGGGAAGCGCCTGCATGCCTACAGGGTAGCGCAAGGCGCGGTCCAGATCAATTCCCGGCCGGGTTAGAAAAAGGGGGATCGATACGTTAACGCATCAGGGGAGGCAGGGGTGGGGGGCGAGGCCGGCGGCCCCCCACATCCGCCGGCGCAGGGCAAAGAGAGGGTCGGTCCGGGAGGTCAGCGCAGCCGCTCCTCCCAGGCGCTGAAGTCCCAATCCACCAGCAGCAGGCGCAGCTCCGCCTTGCTGTGCACGGCGAATTTGTAAAGGACGCTGCGCACGTGCGTTTTGACCGTCTCGAGCGAGATATGCAGGCGCGAGGCGATCTGGCGGTTGGTCGAATCCAGGCAGATCAGCGCCGCCACCTGCTGCTGGCGCGGCGAGAGCGAGCGCCAGCGCTCGACGAGCAGGCGCGAGGCCTTTTGCTGGGCGATGGCGGCAAGGAGCAGGTCCTCGGCGATATCCGGGGCAGGGCGGCGTTCTTCGCGGGCCAGGCCCTGCAGCGTGCGGACGAGCCGGGCGTCCAGCTCGAAGGAGCGCCGCCTGGAGCGGCCCGGCTTCAAAGAGCGCCGCAGGCGCTCCAGCAGAAAGACAAGCGGGTGGTTCTGCCAGGACATGTTAAGATTATATTAGAACTTGTGTTCTATTGTCAAGGAGGCGGGAGCGGGAACCAGATCTGAGGCTCGTCCAGCGCCCAATCCGGGTACGAGCTTCCCCAGCAGGAAGCGCCCGGCGTAAAGCTCGGCCAGCCGGGCGTAGCGTTCGCCGGCCTGCTCGCCCAGGGCGTACAGCAAGGCGACCTGGGCCGCGTCCGCCAGGGTGCGCAAGGCGTCTTTGCTGTACCATTGGGCGGCCTGCGGCGGCTGGGCTGCCAGGCGGGCCAGGCTGGATTCCAGGCGCTGGCGCGCCTGGGCTGCGGCCGGCGTCCCGGCCCGCTCCAGGAGCGGGATGAACTCGTCCAGGAAGGATTCGTGGGCGTGCTTCTTGTGCATGGCCTCCAGCATGTCCAGGGCCTGAATATTGCTGGAGCCCTCCCAGATCGGCGGTGACCAGCGATTCGCGGTGCAGGCGCGAGATGGCGTAATCCTCCATGAAGCCCAGCCCGCCGAAAAGCTCCATGGCAAGCTGGGTGGCGAAGGCGGCGTGCTCGGCGGTGCGGTTCTTGGCCAGGTGCGAGAGGAAGCGGGCGTAATGGTACGCCGGGCTATAGGGGGGCTTTTCCAGCCAGGCCTTGTCGAAGGCCTGGATAGCGTGGAAGGCCAGCGCCAGACCGCCGGCGGTGCGCACCGCCAGGTCGGTCAAGTCGTAGCGCACCAGGGGGTGCTCGACCAGGGCTTTGCCAAAGGCCGAGCGGGCCCGGACGCGCAGCAGGGCCTCCAGGTGGGCCTTGCGGGCCAGCCCCATCGCCCCGGCGGCGTTGGCCAGGCGCGAGACGGTCAGGTTCTCGAGGGTGTAATAGATGCCCAGGGCCGCTTCGCCGATCAAGAAGGCCCGGCTGCCGTGGAACTCGACCTCGCCGGTCGGCACGGCGCGGGTGGCGCTCTTGCGCTTCAGGCGGCGCACGTGGAAGTTGAGGCCGTCCTGCTCGTCCAGGCGCGGGACGAGGAACAGAGCGATGCCCTTCGGCCCGGAGGGCGCCCCCTGCGGGCGGGCGGTGACGATGGCCCAATCCGCCAGCCCGGCGTTGCTGGCGAAGTACTTGTCCTCGCCGTCCAGCCGCCAGCCGTCCCCGTCCGGGCGCGCCGTGGTCCGGTTGGCGCCCAGGTCGCTGCCGCCCTGGGTCTCGGACATCCAGGTGGCCCCCCAGGCCCGCCCGGAGAGCAGCGCTTCGAGCGCCTCTTTGAACTGCGGGGCGTATTTGTAGATGGCGTAGGCGGTCTGGTTGGTGACGATCAGCGAGCAGTACAGCCCGGTGTCGGCCAGCAGGTAGCCCAGGGCGAAATGGTGGTGCCACGAGCCGCCCTCGTACGGCGGGCGGTTGATGAAGGCCATCTCCTGCAAGAGGCGGAGGTGGCTGGGGGCCAGGCGAGACCCGGTCGATGCGTTTGCCGTCCAGGTCGTGCATCACCAGCTCCGGCGGGGCGCTGCGGTCCACGAAATCGGCCACCTGGTAGGCGTCTCCCCCGGCGAGCTCCCCAAAGCTGGCCAGCTCGTCCTCCCAATCCGCCAGGCCGGGCCAGTAGCGCTTCAAGATAGGGCCCAGATCCGGTTCTAAAAGCCAGTGGTTCTTGCCATAGGCGTAGGATTGAAATTCCATTTGGAACTCCTGTTCCACTTCCCCTCCCTATCTGGGTTGAAAGTTGCAGGTTAGAAGGTTGAAAGTTGTGCTCAATCAACCTATCAAATGGAGAACACAGCCGCTCACTGCGCCGGGAGCGTCAATAGCCAGATGTTGTTATCGAGGGCCGAGACGAAGGCGATGCGGCGGCCTTCGGGCGAGAGCGACCAATCGCCGTTGGCGATCTTGAACGGGGTCACAGCCGGCCCGGTCAGGGGCAGCGCCTGCCCGCTGGAGGCGTCCACCTGCCACAACTGCTGCGAAGGGGCGCCTGGCTCGAGCGGAATGACCAGCAGATGGCCGTCATCCTGCCATTGGTAGCCCCCGAACAGCGCCAGGCGCCTGGGCGCGCCGCCGAGAGTATCCACCAGCCAGATGCCGTCCGCGGCCGGGTCGCCGGCGAAGGAGACCAGGTAAACCAGCCAACTGCCCCCGGGGGAAAGCGAGACCGAGCGCATGCGCTCGGCGCGGGCCAGCTCCTGCCACCGGCTCTCGAGGGCGGTCTCGCCCGGGGTGAGCGCCCACAGGGCCGATTGGGCTTCGCTTGGGTCGCGGCGCCCGCTCAGCAGCAGGCGGCCGTCCGGGAACCAGCCGTTCAAGCCGCCGGCGATCACGTCCGCCACGGCGCGGGCATCCGAGCCGTCCAGGTTGCTGATCCATATGCGGCGTTGGGCTGTATCGAAAGGCGGCCCGGACTGCCCGGCTGTCCAGGCGATCTGGCTGCCGTCCGGAGAGAAGCTGACCGCCCGCCCGCCGTTGGCGACCCGCCAGCGCTGCCCATCGGCCAGGCGCTCGATCACAGCGGCGCCGTTTTGGGGGAAGGCCAGGTAGTGCATGTCCGCAGAGTACAGCCCCAGGCGCTGGGTGAAAAGCTGCGGCGGGCCGCCCTGCAGGTCAACGCTATAGATGCCGGCCGGGGCGCCGGGATCAGGCCGGTCGATGTACAGCACGCGGCCCCCATCCGAGGACCAAAACGGCTGCACGCAGCAGCCCCCGTTGGTGAGCTGCACCAGGCTGGGCGCGGCGGTCGGCGTCGCTTCGATTACAGGCGTGGGGCTGGGGGGAAGCGGGGTGGAGGTAGCCGCCGGCGGGGGAGGCGAGGTTTGTGTTGGCGAGGAAACCGGCGCGGTCGAGGCGATTGCGGAGTTCGCAGCCGGCGTGGGGGCGGGCGGACCGGCCGGGAGAAGGTCGAGCCCTTTGCAGGCTGCCAGGGCCCAAACCAGGCCGAGACAGAGCAGGCAGGCAAAAATGCCCTTCATGTCAGCCGCCCCAATCCAGGGGCCAGGGGTTGGAATACTCGTTCAGGCGCCGGCCCCCGAATATGACCTCCGGCTGGTCGTCCAGGCGCTGCCACTGGCGCGGGTTATCCAGGTCGCGCTCGAAGCCCGGGCTGGACGAGCCGGCCAGGGCCAGGGCGTCCCAGTCGGCGGCGATCAGGGGGATCGGATTATAGGCGTGGTTGTAGAGCCCGGCGTTGCGGATCTCCAGGTGCAGGTGCGGGCGCGAGGTGCAGGTCAGGTCCGGGTCGCCCACCTTGGCGACCACCTGGCCCTGCTGGACGGCCTGGCCCACCTGCAGGTCGGGGCGCTCGAGCAGGTGCCCGTAGAAGGAAGCGTAGCCGTTGGCGTGGTCGATGATCAGGTTGTGCGGGGCGGCGCCGTGCTCCAGGGCATCCACCTTGGCGACCACCCCGTCCCCGATGGCGACGATCGGGGCGCCGCAGCGGGCCGACAGGTCCACGCCGAAATGCAGCCCCTGCCCGGCGACGTAGGTGCTGGCCCGCTGGCGGTAAGCGCCGGTCGTATTGCCGTAGGCCTGCACCATCAGCCAGGTATCCGGCCCGGGCGGGTCCAGGAACGGCAGGCGGAACGGCCTATCCTGGGTTTGGGATTGAGCCGGAGCCTGGGGAGCCGAAGCTGCGCCGCTGGCTGGAGCCAGCAGAAGGAACAGCAGGATCAACCACCTGAAACGGAACAAAGCGCCTCTCCTTTATAAATCCGGCCCCCGTTATTTGAGCCTCTCAGCCCCCATTTTACCCGATTCGCAAGCGGCGGGATGGCCTTCAGGTCGCTTTTCAAATATACTGCTGGTACGGCGAGTTACGAGAACCGAGCTTGTGGAGGAAGTAAAATTCCTGCTGGATACTCGGGATTAACAGCGGGCAAGAATGCGATAAGAATCAATTGATCTTAAGCGAGATTGGATGTGTGCTCGAATCAGATCAAGGGGGCAACCCCAGGCCAGCGAAATCCCCCGTGTGAAGCCCTGCTCTTGAACCCACGAGGTGCGTCGATTCTCCAATCAATGTAGTCTTTGGGCCAGCTCTGGATCGAACAAACGGATCAGTCCCTCGACGAAATAATAATCGCCATAGATCAGGCCGTGGTCAACCGAGCCATGCGGCTTGGAGCGGGTGTCGTGGATTAAGATGCTGGGCTCGATGCTCTCGCGGCTCGTCAGGAGGCTGTTGGGAAATAGGTGGCAGGCAAGCTTTTTGCTCCTATTGAATGGAGGTCAGGCACGCGACGCACGCCATGTAGTCCATCAGAAACGATCATCTCAGGGATGCCGAGACGTTCCATCGAGGTGGTTGTCCACACACTTGCGCCAGTACAGAGGACAGCTTTTTCTTCAAGGGTCATCTGAGCGATGATGGCTTGAATATCTGTGGTCGTCATAATTATTGAGTCCTTATCTTAAAATTTATGGGTAATCTCTTCGAAGTTGTTACACCCATTCATAAATCTGCTAGAGCATCTTTCATCAACTTCACTGCATCCTCATAATTTGGGAGCATGCGAAGGGATTGGCGAAGAGGAACATCAAGTTCGCCGATGATCACAGCGCGAAGGAATTCCGGCATACCAACCTGTGCCAGTACTTCCGTGATGGCACTGCTGGCGGCAGGTTCGCTTATGATGTCGCCAGTCAGATCATCCACGGTAAACGGCCCACGCGCATCTGGATCTTGATAATCAACGGACCAACGCCATGTACCAGAACCAACTTCGACAGATGCCGTATCGCTTCCCGGGAATGTAACCAGCGCGGTCGTATTCGGTGGAATAATCACGTTCAAATCAAACCTTCCATCTTCGATTTTCCAACTACATTCTGCCAATCCATAGGGAGTAATATGTCGAACTTGGGCACGCGTGAGTTCCACCACCTGGACGGGGACTAATTTGCATGTAGCGGTAACCAGGCTCGGTCGGGGTCAGACCGCCGATCGTCCGGTGCATCCAATCCGCTACTGCACCAAAAGCGTAATGATTGAAGGATGTCATTTCGCCGGGATTAATCGATCCATCTGGAAGCATGCTGTCCCAGCGTTCCCAAACCGTGGTTGCACCCATCGTCACAGGGTACAGCCATGATGGGCATCCCTCCTGCATCAGCAGACGATACGCAGCAACATAATGACCAGTACTGCACAACGCATCACAGATCAACGGCGTGCCAACGAAACCGGTACGGATGTGATAACCGCTTTCGCGCACGAGCTCATCAAGGCGTTTGCCAGCGCGTAGACGTTGATCAGCGGTTGGAAGCAGGTCAAAAACCAGGGCAAGCGCGTATGCGGTTTCGGAATCGCTCATTATACGACCTGAGGGCGTAATGTATTCGCGTGCAAATGCCGCTCGTGCTTCGGCAGCTAATGATTGAAATTTCTTTTGTTCGTCCTTGCGTCTAAGCACCTTAGCCGCTTGAGTTACCAATTCTGCAGAGTGAATAAAATACGCGCTGGCAACAATGCCTTTGTCAGTGCGTGCCTGTGCTGGTTTGTCGATTGGGGTAGTTGGATCCAGCCAGTCGCCGAATTGGAATCCCTTGTCCCAAAGGCGACTTTCCCCGGCTCCTGAAGCAACATAAGCCACCCAAGCACACATGCTCTCAAATTGATCTGCCAGCAATTCGACATCTCCAAAGCGATGATATAACACCCAGGGAACTATAGTGGCAGCATCTCCCCAGGCTGCCACTGCGCCAAAACTGTTTCCCAAAATATTGGGTATCACAGGTGGAACAACACCGCCAGATCTACGCTGTTCCACTTTCAAATCCTTGAGCCAGGATTGAAGAAAACCGCTGAAATCGTAAAGAAAAGATGCGGTCGGCGAAAACACCTGAATATCCCCGGTCCAGCCCAATCGTTCGTCGCGTTGCGGACAGTCCGTAGGAACATCCAGAAAATTGCCGCGCATTCCCCAGACCACATTCTGATGCAATTTATTTAGCAAAAGTTTAGAGCATTCAAACCAGCCGGTGCGTTCCATATCTGAATGTAGAACAACAGCATTCAGGTCGTTCAGATTCAATTCGCCTGGCCAGTTGTCCACTTCTACATAGCGAAAACCGTGGAAGGTGAAATGCGGTTCCCAGGTTTCGGTCCCGACGCCTTTCAATGTATATCGGTCGGTTGCCTCCGCAAAACGTAGTGGACGCGTACACAACTCACCGTTTTCCAAAGCCTCCGCATGGCGCAAGGTCACCGTATGACCGGCGGGACCTTTCACCTTAATGGATAATCTACCAACGAGGTTTTGACCAAAATCAACGATTGTCTTTCCAAACGGGGATTGGTGAACGGAAACTGGCGCCACTTTTTCGATACACCGGACAGGCGGCCCAAGCGGTGTCTCGAGTGCGTTCATATTCCATTCAACAGCCCGAACCCCGCTCCAGCTTAAATCATCAAACCCGAGTAAGGTCCACCCCGAATGTTCGAGACGCGCATCGTAGGTCTCGCCATCGTAAATGCTGCTGAACAGAATCGGTCCAGTAGCGGCGCGCCAGCTCTCGTCAGTGACAATGCGCTCCATGGAGCCATTCGAATATTGGACTTCGAGTTGAGCGAGTAAAGCCAGGTACTTACCATACACATTATGTTGACCCTCGCCAAAACCGATCCGTCCACGGAACCAACCATCACCCAGGATTGCGCCGAAAGCGTTTTTTCCACCGTTTAGCATCGAAGTGACATCGAAGGTTTGATAGCGCAAGCGTTCGTCATAAACTGTCCACCCGGGAGAAAATTCATGGTCACCAACAACCTGTCCATTCAGTTCGGCTTTGTACAAACCTAATGAAGTGATATAAAGCCGCGCCGATTTGATACCGGCGCGTAATTCGAAATCGTAGCGCAGGTAAGGCGCAGGATTTGATTTGGTTGTGTCTTCATCCCAATTAGGAGAAATAAAACGGGCGCTCCAATCTGTGTGGGAAAGCAATCCGGTTTCAATAGATACTAAGTCACTCCATTCAGAGACAATTTCATCCTTTCCCCAAACGCGCACGCGGACCGACACTCGTTTGCGGGACGAGAGCGGCGAGAATGGCCAGGGGATCAACACCGATTGATCGGACTCGACTCGCCCGGTTTGATCGATTAATTTGCCATCAGTACGATATTCTTCAATCTCATAGCCGCTTTGATAATAACCATGAACATCCGTTTCGATAATCCAGGAGAGTTGGGGGTGAGTTGTCCCAACGCCCAGAGTTTCGCGAAGATGCTCAACTTGAAGTTTTACAGAAGGGATTTGTGTCATAATGAATGTTTCCTAAACCAGGGATTTGTCAGCGTTCAAAATACCGAAATTCGTTAAACCCGGAACCTGGTTAATGATGGGTAGTATGGAATTTCCGCACGAAAAAAGGCTTGTTTAGCCCTTGATCGCGCCAGCCGTCAATCCCGAAACGATCTGTTTTTGGAAGAACATAAACATGATGAGAGGTGGTATTGTGATGACCACCACATCTGCGAAAAGCAAATTCCACTGCGAAGCAAATTGACTGATATAGCTATACAGGGTGAGTTGCACAGTAACGTTCTCTGAACCAGGCAGGAAGTAGAGCGGCAGGGTAAAGTCATTATAGACGGTAACCGCCGTGATGACAATTACAGTCACGATGGCTGGCCACAACAAAGGAAGAATAACGGAGAAAAAAACCTGTAACGGGGATGCGCCATCGATGATGGCGGCCTCATCGATTTCCCTTGGAATGGATGCTATGAACGCTCGAAAGACCAATATTGCAAAAGGCATCTGGAGCGCAACTTCGACCATGATCAGGCCAAAAAGTGTCTTGTAGATACCCAGCCACTGCAGAAGAAAGATCGTCGGTACGACGGCCGGCGGAATGATAAGTCCCGCGAGCATAATCACACTGGCAGCCAAGGCCACACGATCACGGCGGCGCTGCATCACATAAGCGACAAGTGCAGCAAGGATGACGATCAGCGCAACCGAGAATACGGTCAGGACAGTGCTGTTCCACGTTGCCAGGAACATTCGACCGTCGCCGAAAGTCAAAACTTCCCGGATATTATCGATCAGTTGGAATTTGCTCGGCCAATTAAATTTGAACAGAGCAGCCTCTGCACTCGTTTTGGAAGCAGTGAGTAAGATGAAAGCGAAGGGTACTAGAAAGACAATACCAATAATGACCAGAGATACAAAGTCTATCCAGGATTTTGATATGAATTTCCACGCTTTCATAGTTCAATTTCCATCCGATTGAAGAACCGCATCAGCGGATACACGATGGCCGTAACGAGAATGAAAAGCACAACATTGCCAGCGGTCGAGAGGCCGTAGAATCCCGCCTGATACTCCTTGTATATCACTGATGTGAGCACATCGGAGGCAAAGCCGGGGCCACCTCTTGTCATGGTCCAAATCAAGTCAAATCTTCGCAACCCGCCGATAAACGATAATAGAATGACTGTGAAGGTTGCATTGCGAACCAGAGGAAGGATCACGTGCCGGAATTTCACCCATGTTCCGCCCTCGAGCCGCGCCGCTTCGAAGTAATCCTGCGGTATTGATAGAATGCCGGCGATGAATATCACCGTTGCGATACCAAGACCTTGCCATATATCGACCAGGGCTACTGAATACAGAGCGAGCTTTGGATTCCCCAACCATTGCGGTTTTGGGAACGCGATGGCACCAAGGACAGTGTTGATTAGTCCTGTGGATGGCTGCATGAGCACAGAAAACGTGATACCAATTGCAACGATACTCACGAGCGTGGGGAAGAAAACAATGCCTCGGAGCAATCCCTTGAGGCGAAGGTTCGAGGTAAGCAGCATGGCAAGCGGCAGCGAAATTATGACTTTAAGATCCGCTCGTAAGTACGGCATAGATAATCGTGTTGCGAAGTCCGGATAAGAGCTGTGGATCGCTCAAGAAAGTGCGATAATTATCCAGCCCAATGAATGTGGCATTGAACAGCGACCAGCGGGTAAGACTGAAGTAGAACGCAAGCGATGTCGGTACAATGAAGAACACACCGAAAACAAGCGCCGCCGGAAGGTAAAACCAGTGAGGATAGTTTCGTAAGATCACCCGTGGATGCTGTTGACTATTCATAGAGTATCACGTATATAGGTATTTCGAGTTTTGTAAGTTCTGAGGGCCGAATATCGTGAACAAACTTCCGGCCCTCAGAATAAAGGAGAAAAACTACGTCAAGAAGAATTTATCCTACCAACCCGGGATTCCAAGTTGTTGTGCTTGCTTCTTGACATCTTCATCATAGTTCGCCGCTCCAGTAGCAGTATCCATCTGACCTGTTCCAACGGCCACACATATCTGCTCCAGGTTGGGTCCCTTAATCGGGGAGAGGAACTCCAGTGCAGGGTAGGAATTTCCGGAGTCAATATACCCATTGAGATCTTTGACAAATGGAAGAACATCGTCAGGAAGCGTTGCTCCTTTGATCAGGTATGGTCCTGATGGAGAAACCGCTGCGGTGAGGGCATCAGTCCCTGCCGTTGAGGCAACAAATGCCAGGAAGTCCATGGCTGCGGCGAGATGCGAGCCTGTTGTTGTTTGGGGAATATAGAAAGCCAAAGGCATCCAAACCGTGGCACCATGCTTCGAAGCATCTGTGCCGGGCAGTCCAAAGAACCCGATATCGTTCACTTCGTCGGGCGAGTTGGTTGCTATGGTGGGCATCACTTGCGTCAGCATCGGGTACTGGGCCACATCGCCATCCGCCAACATCTTCAACCCCTGCTCAAATTTCGTCGTTGCGAAATCCTTCTGATACCAGCCTTTTTCATATCCTTCCTGCAGATGCTGGAAGCCTGCTAATGCTGCAGGCGTCGTGGCATATTTTGCCTTGTTAGCTGTATAGTCCGCGGCAAAGTTCGGATCTGCCTGGGCAACGTTGTAGTTGTCCCCTAGCACAAACAGTTGAGCAGTCCACGTGTCGCCATAAGTCTGGAGTACTGGCGGGATACCGGCAGCCTTGAGTTTTTCATTGTTCGCTTCGAATTCAGCCCAGGTGTTGGGTACGCTGATCCCCGCCTTATCGAAGACCTTCTTGTTGTAAAGTACCCCGCCGGAAGCTGCATAACCTACCGGCACGCCAAAGATACCTCCATCTTGTGAAACGGTTGGCTTAAAAGAATCAACGATGTTATCCATGAATGGCTCTTTCGAGAGATCCACCAGCGTATCTGCTGGGTGCAGAGCCTGCAGCAGCGAACCGGAGTTGTAGTAGAAGATATCGTTCATTTCGCCCGTCGCGAGGCGAGTCTTGACGAGGTTATCCACCTCGGTGCCACCACCTGCCGCTACTTCGATGTTGAAGGTTACGTTCGGATGCAGCTTCATATATGTATCGGTGAGCGCCTTGATCAAAACCGCATCATTTTGATTTTGGGCCCCGAGGAGACTCAATGTGACGAGAGCCTCGGTTGCGGCTGGGGCCTCTGTCGTAGCCGGTGCCTCGGTTGCGGCTGGGGGCTGAGTAGAAGTTGTCGCTTGCGTAGCTGCTGGGGCCTCTGTCATGGCCGGCGCTTGGGTTGCGGCTAGGGCCTGAGTAAGAGCCGGCGCTTGCGTAGATGCGGGGGCACATGCTGCCAATACAAGGGCGAACAAGCACACGATGCTCAACCCTTTAAAGAACAAATGGGTCTCTTTCATAATTCTCCTCCGAGATTAAGGTTGTTTAATTGGAAGTTTGCATTAGAATTAGGAAGCGGTTCATACTATCAAGACAATAGGCAGTTCTCCTTTCCAAGATAGAGTCTGATCACGTGCGGCCAGCCGGGTCAGCTCAGGTGAGAGGTTCTGTCTGGTCTGAAGCTACTGGCATTCAGACCTTCGGGATGGAAGGCTAGTGGTGGGTATGGACCGCTTTTTTCTTTGCAGTCATCCCAGCACAACTTTTATCAATCTTCGTACAATGTCATTATCAGCATAAGAAAAGTTTCATATATCACAGCTTCTATTGAGATGGCGCGGGGCCGGTTAACTCACGAATGATAAGTCTTGCCAGGCTGTGGACATGTTGACGAGGAAGATCCGGGTTTTGGATACGTGCCAATAGAACTTCAAAGGCTTTTTTCCCCAGTTCATAAGCGTCTTTGGTTACAGTTGTCAGCCGGGGAACAAGATAATTTGCCATTGGAATGTTATCATAGCCAACCAGGGAGAGATCGTTCGGCACAGCCAGCCCCAAGTCCGCCGCCGCCCGTAGTGCACCCATTGCTAGCAAGTCATTGATGGCAAGAATAGCGGTTGGTCGAGGAGTGAGTTCGAGAAGTTTTTTGGCAGCCTGATGTCCATCATCAATCGTTGGGCCACATTTCATGATTATGTCTTCATCGACAGGTATCCCCATGGACTTAAGACTGGCGCGATAAGGTTGCAGCCGGTCCTCCGCAAGCTCATTTCCACCAACACCATAAATCAGGCTGACGCGACGATGCCCTAGCGACAACAGATAGGACATTACTTCCTTGGTCGCCCTGCGGTAGTCAGCAGAAACCGAGTCTATACCATAATATTCGCTTAATTCTACGATTGGGAGTCCACGTTTACGGATGCGAGCTAGCGTGATTTTCGCTTCATTGGACTCAAGGATGAAAGAGCTGACAAGAATCAACCCATCGAACCGGCGTCGGGCCAAATCCTTGAAGATTTTCACTGCATATTCATCATTTAGCGTAGTACTGGAAAGAAGGATATGATAACCGGCGTCGCGAGCTGCCTCCTCAATCCCGGTTGCATATTCACAAAAGTGGGGGTTTCGAAGATCGGGGATGATCAGGGCAATAGTCTTTGTGCTACCTAAGCGCAGAGCCTGAGCTCGCGCATCCGGCTCATACCCAAGTTTTTCGATTGCATCCAAGACACGCTGCTGGGTTTCATCAGAAATTGGCACTCGCCCCTCCGTATGGCCATTCAGAACATACGAAACGGTCGCATGAGAAACACCTGCGAGTCGGGCCACATCTACTTGGGTGGGTTAATTCATGGATTTGATTGGATAAACCTGGAAACTACCTGAAGTATCCTTACACAACCTTAAACGTGTCGCCTTACACGTTTAAGGCATTGATAGTTTAGCACAATCACTGATGAAAGTCAATAACTATTCAAACTAATGTAATTGTTCAGCGAAAATGTCACCCTACGGACGAGAGAGTGACAATGAGCACGAAAGAGATCAAGCGTATGTATGTGATCCAGCAAGTCGACGAGAAGAAAATGACGACCAAGGAAGCTGGGCAACACCTGGGGATCTCGATCCGCCAGGTACGGCGCTTAATGGCGAAGTTGCGGGAGAAAGTGGCTGCGGGCTTAGTACATAGGAACCGAGGCCGAGCTGCCAATAACCGCATAGATGAAGCGATACAGGTGAAAATCCAAGGGCTGGCGAAAGAGGAGTACCAAGATTATAACGACAGCCACTTCACCGAAGAACTGGCAAGCGAGCACGAGTTGAGCGTTTCGCGTTCGAGCGTGCGGCGTATCCGGCGAGCGATGGGGCAAGAAAGTCCACGCAAACACCGTACGTCCCGTCACTGCAGCCACCGAGAGCGCAAGCCCAAGGCGCTGGCTGGAGCCAGCAGAAGGCAAAACAGGATCAACCACCGGAAACGGAACAGTGCGCCTCTCCTTTATAAATCCGACCCCCGTTATTTGAGCCTCCCAGCCCCCATTTTACCCGATTCGCAGCCGGCGGGATGGCACCGAGTTGCTATGAAATTAAACCGCAATCAAGGCGAGATGCGGAAACTTTGTGCATGAAGGGAGCCAAAAACTGTTGATTATTACTCATGATTGCCAGCGGGCAAGAAGGCGATGAAGATCAATTGCATCCTGAGCAGGATTCGATGTATGCTCAATTAGATAAAAGGGCTAATCCCAGACCAGTGAAACCCCAAGATTATGATAGAGTTTTTTCTCGTAAGTCGAATTCCGGGTTAGCTGGCAACGAGATAGGAAATCTTCAACAATGATGAGAAAAAACCTGGCGCTGATCCTGTTATTTGCAATGCTTTTGCCATTGGTCGCATGCAGCTAAGAAGGGCAAGAAAGGATGCCAGGGTTGGACATCCCTTTAGAGGATATGAACAACGAGCTGCAGCTTTCCGCGCATCCAGAGCTCAACTCCTTTGAAATAGGGAAAAATCTACGGTTGGTTTTAGTAAACTATTCGGATACTCCAGTGGTATTGGCGCAAGATTATGGAGTCCATATTTACCGCTACGTCGACGAAAAGTGGGAATCGATCGAAAATCGGATCGATTATCCGCCGGGTGAAAAAGGAGTGTATCCAAGGGACGACCAACCATTTCGGTAGGTCATGCTGATCGTACATCCCTTTATTTTTCCCGACCAACAGGTCACAGTCCGTGTCGTTGTAGTGGGAAATTCCTATACAGATTTGGGTCGATTAAGTTTATCGCTTTTCTGACAATCGAAAGAGCGACGAAAAATGATCAGAGAGCAGCATCGGGCCTCGCTCAGTCCTCTGCCCTATCGGCTGTTGAGCCCGGGCGCCCTCACTTCCCCCAACCCCTTCTCTCCCATGAAAAATGGGCGAGAAGGGGAGTCGCGTTCGGTAGTCAACGCCCTCTCCCGCTGGCGGGAGAGGGACGAGGTGAGGGCCTACAGATTCTAATTCATGCTTTCGGGGGATAGACAAACTCCAAATCAATGCTATAATCCGAAAATCTCCTATACCTACCTTTTTCCTCATAATTGAGCGGGGATCCTAAGAATCGACTCAGCGAACAATCGGCGGCGGACATCCGCCCGGAACTTACCTTCTGTTGTGCTTGGAGCTGCATGAGCTTCAACTTTAAACACATCCTAAACGGTTCTCTGCTGGCGATCTGGTGCGCGGCCCTGAGCGGGCTGGCCCTGGCGACCGCCCCTGAGACCTTTATCGCGCTGCACCTGGCGAGCAGCCTGGCCGGGCTGCTCTTCGTGACGGCTTTTCTGGCGCGCCACTGGTGGTCGCGCCGCCAGGCGGTCACCGGGCGGCCGGCGGCGCGCCTGGGCTACCTGTCGCTGAGCTGCATGTTGGTGTTGTCCGTTTCCGGGCTGCTGATGCTGCGCTGGACGAACTACTCGCCGCTCAGGCTGGTCCACACAGGAACCAGCCTGGCGCTGGTGCTGGTCCTGACCATTCACCTGGCAGCCCGCCTGGGAAAGGCGCTCGGGTCCAATTTTCGATGGGCGCAGCTCGGTTCCTTGCGGCGTTGGCTGCTGCTGGGGGGCATCTCAGCCGGCATCCTCATTCCCGCTGTCTGGGTGAGCGCCGGCTCGCGCCGTCCCGTGCAGGCTCAATCCGCGAGCCTGGCCTTGGCCCACGCCAGCCTGGGAGACAAACACCTGCCCGAGGCCCAGGAATGCGCGGTTTGCCACGCCCAGATCACTCAGCAGTGGCAGGCTTCGGCGCACGCCCACGCCGCGGATGACGCCTATTACCAGGCGGTGACCGCCCTCTTCATCGAGGAACGGGGCATCGAAGCCGTCCAATACTGCGCGGTCTGCCACGCCCCCATCGGCCTGATGCAGGGCGAGCTGACCTCGGAATCAGCGCGCCAGGCGGCCGCCCAAAATAAGGGCCAGGCCAGCGCTTACCAGGCGCGCGCCCTGGGGATCACGCTGCCGTTGAGCGCGGCCGGCGCCGAGGGGGTCAGTTGCTCCCTGTGCCACCTGGCCAAAGAGGCGGCTGAATCGCCAACCAACGGCTCGATTCAACTGCTGTCCGCTCCCCCGGCGCTGCCGAAGAATCCCCTGACGCGCCTGGCCCTGCAGGCCGCCCCAAAAGCGCATAAAAAAACGTATGACCCCCAGGCTCTCCAGCAGGCGCAGTTATGCGGGGCCTGCCACAACCTGCGCCTGCCGGACGGGTTGCCGCTGGAGCCCACCTACGACGAATGGCTGGACAGCCCGTACCCGGCCAAAGATGTAACCTGCCAGGATTGCCACTTTCCACAGGGCGGGGGCGCAAGGGTGAACAGCGACCTGCCCCAGCCTGTTTATCTGCACGGCGGCGAGCCGGGCGCGCCCAGCTCGCTGCCGGGGCTTTCGGACGGGTTGGCGTTATTGCGCAAGGCCGCCAGCCTGGAAGCCGGCCTGTCCTTCGCCCTGGGGTCCGGGCAGGAGCTGCTCGCCCAGGTCCAGGTGACTAACTCGGGGGCGGGTCACCACCTGCCCAGCGGGGCGAATGACCTGCGCCAGATGTGGCTGGCGCTCACATTGACCGACGGCTCAGGCCAGGTGGTGTGGCGGTCGGGCGTCTTCGACCCGGCCGGCAACCTGGACCCAACCACGGTCCAGTTTCGCAAGATCCTGGGCGACGCAAACGGGCAGCCCATCGAGCTGCACCGCATTTGGGTCGCTACCCAGGTCCTGTCGGATACCAGCCTGGCGCCGCTCGAAACCCGTACGGTCGAATATCGCATCCCCTTGCCGCCTGGAGCGCAGCCCCCGTATCGCCTGGAGGCGCGCCTGTTGTACCGGGATGTCTCGCAAGCGTTTGCAGAATTTGCCCTGAACCGGCCTGCGCCGGACCTGCCCGCTTTCGAGATGGCTGCATCACAAGCCATCCTTCGTTGAGTGGATTGAAATCTATTTTGAGGAAGGCTGCCATGAAAAAAATTCTCTCTAACCGGCGAAATGTATGGGCGCAAGCCACGCGTTTCTTGCAGCGCCTGCTCACCGTTTTGATCCTGTTCGCGTTTGCATTGGAAAACGTCGCCGACAACCTGCCGAACGCCGTCCAGGCGGCTGCGCCTGCCGGCCCGGACCAGGGGATCGAGCGCCAGGCGAGCCAGGCGGAGTACCTGGCAGCCAATCCCGGGACTGTGACCGTTTCCGCCTCAGGCATCCAGCCCGGGCTGATGGAGATCACCGCCGGCGACCAGGTGACCTTCACCAACCAGGACACCCGCACGCGGCGCATCCGCCTGACGGTGAACGCCCTGCTGACCGGCCTCAAGGTGTACCTGCCCATTTTGACCCGGGCGGGGGTCGTCAGCCAGGCTGGTATATCCCCAGCCGCTGCAAACGCCAATGAAGAGGTGATCAGCCTGTCCGCGGGGCAAAGCGTCAAGCGTACCTACAGCGCCCCCGGCAGCGTCGACATCGTGGACGCCGACAACCCCCAGATCAGCGCCCAGATCCTGGTGACGCCCTCCCCGCTGGCAAAGCAGGGCAGCGTGACCGGGCGTATCCTGGACTGGAAAACCAAGCAGCCCATCGCCGGGGCGCAGGTCAAGGCGCTGGACACAACCTTCCAGGCCGACCAGCGACTCCCAGGGGGACTACCACCTGAACCTGCCTGCCGGCGATTACACCCTGGTGATGTTCGCCAACGGCTATACCTTCGCCAACCGCTCGGCGACCGTACAGTCTTTCACCCAGGCCGCGGTCGGCACGGTGGAGCTGGTGCCGCTGGATTCCAAGGTGGTCGCCATCGGCGCGGCCGGCGGCACGGCGACTAACTCCGTAAATACCACCAACGTACAATTCGCCGCCGGGGCGGTCTCTTCCAGCAAGGCGGTGCGCCTGACCGTCCTGCCCGTAGACCCCACCTCGGGGGTGCTGGGGGATAACAGCGCCCTGCCCGGCCCGTTCACCGACGGCAGCGTGCCGCTCGGGTTCGTGATGTTCGAGCCGGACGGCACGACCTTCAACGCCCCGGCGGTCTGGACGATCGATTACAACGGCGACCTGCCGGTTGGGACGGACGTACCTTGCTATTACTGGATCGAGTCCGAGTTCGCGCTGGGCGGACCCGGTACCCGGCAAAGTGGTCGACCTGGGCAACGGCAAAAAAGGCCTGCGCGCCACCCTGCCGCACTTCAGCTCTTACGGTTTCGCCCTGCCGCCTCCCCCCGCGCCCGAGCCGGACCCGCCCTCGCCGCCGGACTTCAACGGCCCGGACGACAACCCGAACTGCCCGGATAACGACTGCGGCGCGGGCTCGTTGATCAATACCATCTCCGGCGAGCTGAGCCAATCCGTAGGCACCCTCGGTCTGCCCAGCGCCGGCGGCCTGCCCACCCAGGTCACGGCCCGCTACCACTCCCTGGATCTGAGCAGCACTTCGGTCATCACGGCCGACCTGAAGATCAAGCCGGGCTCGCCGTTTCCCATTTTTATTGGCTGGGCTTTCGAGATCGCCGGGCGCACCTTCCAGGGCGACTACAGCGACAAGGTCAACATCCGCTGGGACGGCCGCGACGCGGATGGCAGGCTGCTGCCGCCCGGCTTTTACCAGGGCAAGCTGACCGCGGTGTACGCTTATCCGACCAGTTGCCCGGTCGCGAACTGCATCGCCCTCCCGATCGTTTTCCGTTTCGAGATCCCCTGGCCGGTGAAAATTAACCGCCCGGACATCTCTCCGTTCGGGCTGGGTTGGTTTGGCTCGCACGACACCCTGCTGGTGGACTCCGGTCCCCTGGCGACCATCTTACAGGCGGATGGGCGCTATGTGGCTTTCACACGGGTAGGGAGCGATTACCAGGCCCAAAATGGCGAGTTCAGCAGCCTGCTCCACAACGGAGATGGCACCTGGACACGCACATTTCGAGACGGCGCCCGCCAGGAATTCAACGCGGATGGGCGCCTGGCGCGGGTAGAAGACCGTTACGGGAACTTCCAGGCCATCTTGTACGAGAGCAACGGGAAATTCTTCGCCAACGGCACGTGGGGGCTGACCACGCGCATCCGCCAGGTGACGGACACCAGCGGCAACACCTTTGACTTTGCTTACGACGGCAACGGCTGGCTGGCGTCTATCACGGATAACAGCGGGCGCGTCTACCCGTTCGCCCACGACGCCGCGGGACACCTCACTTCGGCCAGCGACCCGCTGGGCCAGGCGGAGTCATTCACCTACGACGGGCGCGGCATGATGACCAGCCACACCGACCGGCGCAACGCGAAAACGACTTATGTGCTTGACGACCAGGGGCGCCTGGTGAGCCGCACCTGGCCCACGAACACCACGCTGCAAATGAGCTACGCCCGCCGGCAAACCTCCCTGCTCACCGACCGCGGCACGTCGTTCATCACCAGCCTGGATGCCTATTACGACCCCATCGCTGTTTACAATGGGGTGTACACCAAGACCTCCACCTATAACGGCGACTTCCTGTCGGAAAGCACCACCTTCCCGCCGGAGACCAACCTGTACGACGCCAATGGGAACCTGGTCGAGCGCCTGGCAGGGACGCAAACCTCCCTGGAGCGCGGCGGCCCTTACGACCAGGTCAGCCGCCTGGTCTCCAGCTCTGGGCAGGACGCTGCCGCCAGCTACGACTCAGCCGGCAACCTGGTCAGCTTCAGCGACGCCCTGGGGCAGGAGTATTCGCTGGCTTACGACAGCGCCGGCCAGCCGCTGCAGATCACCGACCCGCTTGGCCATACCATCTCCCTGGCGTACGACTCGCGCGGCTTGCTGACCAGTTTTAAAGACGCCCTGAACGACACCTATCAGGTGACTTACGACGCGGCCGGCAATCCCACCCACGTCAGCGACCCTCAGAACAAGGGGTCCACTTACGAATACGACGCCCTGAACCGGCTGGTCGCCTTCGTCGACGCCCTGAATGGGCGCAGCGAAGTGGCCTACGACGCCAACAGCAACCTGACCAGCTACACGGACCCGAGCGGGCGCAGCGTTTCTTACAGCTACGACGCCGTCAACCGCCTGACCGGGATCACCTACCCGGACGGCGGCAAGGAGCAGTTTGGCTACGACGCCAACGGCGCCCTCAACCGGCTGACGGAGGCGCGCGGCAAGGTCACCACCTGGCAATACGACAGCGCCAACCGGCCGGTGCAGAAGCAGGTGCAGGGCGGCCCGACGGTGATCTACCAGTACGACAACCTGGACTTGCTGACCGGCCTGGAGGATGGCACGCTGAGCACCAGCCTGGATTACGTGCCGGATACAGAAGGCCTGTTGTTGCGCGAGCGACAGACTTCGCCCACCCTGCCGGTCAGCATGACGCTGACTTATGACTACGGGCAGGCCAGCCTGGCCAGCCTGCTGCCAACCAGCGCGGCCGCGCTGGCTTCAGCGGACCAGGCGGCGATCGCAGACCTGCCCGCGCCCGGCGATATCCTGCCGCCGGAAGATTCCCTCGCGCCCGAGGACCTGCCCGGGCCCGAGCAGGCGGTCGTGACGGATACGATCCCGCAAACGACAGGGCCCGAACCTTCGCCCGCCGCAGGACCTTACTACGAAATCCAAGTCGCCGGTCAGCCTGGAATTGGGCCCAACACCAATGTCGGTGGGACGATCATCACGAACACCACCTGGACAAAGGCTGGCAGCCCCTACATCGCCACCAGCTCTGTGACCGTGGCAAGCGGGGTGACCCTGACCGTTGAGCCGGGGGTCGAGGTGCAATTCAACCAGAGCTTCGGCCTGCTGGTGAACGGCGCCCTGCTGGCGGTCGGGACGCCGGCCGAGCCGATCCTGTTCACCGGCACTTCAGCCAAGTTGGCTGGTGGGCCGGCATCCGCCTGGAGGCCGTTTCGGCTGCCAACCCGCTGACCGGCTCCAGGCTGAGCTACGCAACCATCGAGTACGGCGGCTCTCTCAGCTCCCGGCCCGCCAACCTGTACCTCAGCTATGCCGCTATCGACGTCGACCACAGCGTCATCCAACACAGCTTCTACAGCGGCATCTATGGAGCGGCCAAAGGCGTGGCTAACGTGACCGACACCAGCCTGACCGACAACGGCAACGGCAACACGGCCGAAGACTATCCCATCTGGTTCAGCGACGGCTCGGTCGACCCCAACCTCGCCAATCTGACCTTCAGCGCCAACAGCCAGGACGCTGTCGCCTTCGGCGGCGGCATCATGACCACCCGCACCTGGAAAAGCCTGGGCGTGCCCTACATCTTCACCGGCGGGCAGACCGTGCCCACCGGCGCCACCCTGACCGTCGAGCCCGGCGTGCAAGCCCGCTTCAAGGAGAGCTTCGGCCTGCTGGTGAACGGCGCCCTGCTGGCGGTCGGGACGCCTGCTGAGCCGATCCTGTTCACCGGCACCTCAGCTCAAGTTGGCTGGTGGGCCGGCATCCGCCTGGAGGCCGTTTCGGCTGCCAACCCGCTGACCGGCTCCAGGCTGAGCTACGCAACCATCGAATACGGCGGCTATCTCAGCTCCCGGCCCGCCAACCTGTACCTCAGCTATGCCGCTATCGACGTCGACCACAGCGTCATCCAACACAGCTTCTACAGCGGCATCTATGGAGCGGCCAAAGGCGTGGCTAACGTGACCGACACCAGCCTGACCGACAACGGCAACGGCAACACGGCCGAAGACTATCCCATCTGGTTCAGCGACGGCTCGGTCGACCCCAACCTCGCCAATCTGACCTTCAGCGCCAACAGCCAGGACGCTGTCGCCTTCGGCGGCGGCATCATGACCACCCGCACCTGGAAAAGCCTGGGCGTGCCCTACATCTTCACCGGCGGGCAGACCGTGCCCACCGGCGCCACCCTGACCGTCGAGCCCGGCGTGCAAGCCCGCTTCAAGGAGAGCTTCGGCCTGCTGGTGAACGGCGCCCTGCTGGCGGTCGGGACGCCGGCCGAGCCGATCCTGTTCACCGGCACTTCAGCTCAAGTTGGCTGGTGGGCCGGCATCCGCCTGGAGGCCGTTTCGGCTGCCAACCCGCTGACCGGCTCCAGGCTGAGCTACGCAACCATCGAGTACGGCGGCTCTCTCAGCTCCCGGCCCGCCAACCTGTACCTCAGCTATGCCGCCATCGACGTCGACCACAGCGTCATCCAACACAGCTTCTACAGCGGCATCTATGGAGCGGCCAAAGGCGTGGCTAACGTGACCGACACCAGCCTGACCGACAACGGCAACGGCAACACGGCCGAAGACTATCCTATCTGGTTCAGCGACGGCTCGGTCGACCCCAACCTCGCCAATCTGACCTTCAGCGCCAACAGCCAGGACGCTGTCGCCTTCGGCGGCGGCATCATGACCACCCGCACCTGGAAAAGCCTGGGTGTGCCCTACATCTTCACCGGCGGGCAGACCGTGCCCACCGGCGCCACCCTGACCGTCGAGCCCGGCGTGCAAGCCCGCTTCAAGGAGAGCTTCGGCCTGCTGGTGAACGGCGCCCTGCTGGCGGTCGGGACGCCTGCTGAGCCGATCCTGTTCACCGGCACTTCAGCTCAAGCCTGGCTGGTGGGCCGGCATCCGCCTGGAGGCCGTTTCGGCTGCCAACCCGCTGACCGGCTCCAGGCTGAGCTACGCAACCATCGAATACGGCGGCTACTCTCAGCTCCCGGCCCGCCAACCTGTACCTCGGTTACGCCGGCGTCACGGTCTCGCACAGCTTGATACGCGCCAGCCTGCGGGATGGGGTCACGTTCTTTGGGGTTGGAGATGTCAGCATCAGCGACAGCAGCTTCGTGCAGAACGGCGGCTACGGTTTGAACAACCAATCCTCGCAGCAGGTCATCACAGCCACGCTCAATTATTGGGGCGCAGCCAGCGGACCCTACCAGGCGACCCTGAACCCCAGCGGGCAGGGCGAGGAGGTTACGAGCGGCGTTTTGTTCGACCCGTGGAGCGCTTCCTACCTGCTGCCCGGCAATGGGCGGCTGAGCTCGGCGCACCTGGAGAGCAACAACAACCCGGCCCAATCAGCCGGTTACGGCTACGACGCCATCGGCCGGCTCACCCAGCTCAGAAGCAGCGGCTTCACTACCTACACGCTCTCTTACAATTACGATGCGGCCGGGCGCCTGCTGACCCGTAATCCGGTTCAGGGGGCGCTGCTGGCCAGCGCCTACGGCTACGACAATGCCAACCGCCTGACCAGCCTGAGCTACGACGCCGGCGGTGGGGCGCTCCTCAGCGAAACCTACAGCTATAACGCCATGGGCAACCTGGTGGGGCTGGTCTCCAGCCGGGACGGCAGCAGCACTTACACCTACGACAGCCTGGATCGCTTGAGCGGGGTGAACGGACCGGGGATCAACGCCAGTTACACCTACGACGCGGCCGGGAACCGCACCAAAGCCGGCAATATCACTTACATCTATGACAGCGGCGGGCGGTTGGTCTCGGCCTCTAACGGGACGACGTACTCTTACGACGCGGCCGGGAACCTGATCACCCGAACCCAGGGCGGGCAAACCACGACGCTCACCTGGGACGCGCAGGGCCGCCTGGCGCGCATCGACTTCCCGGACGGGTCTCACAGCGCCTACCAATACGATGATTTCGGGCGGCGCATCCACAAGCGATTACCGGATGGAAGCAATATTTACTACCTGTACGATGGGAGCCTGCTGATGCAAGAATTGAACGGGAGCGGGGCTGTCATCGCCAGCTTTACCTACGATGGCCTGGACCGCCCGGTCAGCATGTGGCGCGGCGGGAAGACGTACTTTTACCTGCTCGACCGCCTGGGCAGTGTGGTGGGCCTGATTGACGATAACGGGTCGACAGTTGCCACCTATCGATACGATCCGTGGGGCAACCTGCTGTCCAGCACAGGCGCGCTATCCAACCCACTTCGTTTCATTGCCCGTGAATACGACGCGGAGAGCGGTCTTTATTTCTTCCGGGCGCGCTACTACGACCCGCAAGCCGGCCGCTTCATCAACCGCGATCCGGCCGGGATCACCGGCGGGCTAAACCTGTACGCCTATGTGGCAGACAACCCGGTCAACCTGGTTGACCCGTTCGGTTTCCAAAGCGCAGGCGGCGGCCAGCCATACGGCAGCCAGTTCGCCCAGGATGTAGGCAATAAGGTTGTCAAAGAAATGGGCGAGAAGGTGATCAAGAAGCAGCTCAAGCTGGATACCTACAAGCCCAAGGACATGAAGGAGCAGGAGAGATTGCAGAAGATGGCCGCGGAGCGCTGCAATGATTCGGTCAACCCGTTTGGGGGTGTGCAGAAGAGTCTCTGGCAGCGGGCCATAGACGCGCTGTTCGGGGGCGGCGATAGCGATAATTCCTCACCCCCGCCCCAACAACAGCCGCCGCAGCCAGCCCCGCGCCAGCTAAACACCTTCCCGGGCTCTTAGAAAGATCCGGCGGCGAGAGGGCGCGTCTGGCGACGCGCCCTCTCGCCCCAGAACCACTGTAACTAAACAATCACTCCAGGCAAGCGCCCTCTCCTGCTGGCGGGATAGGGTTGAGGTGAGGGCAAATAGGCATGGCCATGATAAGCGAGGGAATGGACATGCTACGCGGTTGGCCGGCCGCGATAATAGGCTCTGCCGATAAAATACATCATCAACAGAACGCCGATCCCGACCACGGAGAACAGCGCCCCGATCCACAGGTTCTGGAGCGCCGCAGGGGTACCGGCCGGGAAGAATACGTTCGGACGGAGCAGGTAAGCCAGGAAAAAAGCCGGGAAGGCCAGGGTCGCCGGCACGGCGAAAATCCCGGCTGCCAGCAAACCGCCCAGGAAATTACCCCACCAATACCAGGTTTCGTGCAGGGGAGGCGAATTCGCTTTGAGCACCAGGTAGCCCAGCATCAATACCAGATTGACGCCCCCGAAAAACAGGAAGACCGCTCCCAGGATGCGCAGGAAGACGACCGCAAATGCGCCATCTTCTCCCGGCGAAAATAAGGGTGGGAGGAAGACAGCGATCAACACCCCGAGGATCGAAAACACGATGCCTACGGCCCAATTGGCGGCTTTGCCGCGGATCGAGATATAAAAGCTCATACCCACCTCCACCCGGACAGCGCCCGGCTTCAGGACGGCAGGTCACCGCCGGACTGATTGACGAGCGGCAGTCGCGCCTGGACGAGCGTGCCCTGCTCGATCACGCTTTCGATCTGGAAGAAACCGCCGAAACGCTCGGCGCGCTCGCGCATGGATCGCAGCCCGAGGTGGCCCTGGAACTGCTGCTGCGCGTCGAAACCCTGGCCGTTGTCGCGCACGCTGAGGGTGAGCATCCCCTCGCCAGAGGCGAGCGAGAGCTCGATGCGCGAAGCCTTGGTGTGCTTGATGACGTTGTGCAGCGCCTCCTGGGCGATCCGGTAAAGGGCCTCCTTCACTTCCAGTGGGACCTGCGGTTCGTCGCAAAATTCGGCCTGCACGTCGATCTGGTAGCGTGCCTGCAAAGCAGCGGTATGTTTTCCCAGTGCAGCCACCAGGCCTTCCAATTCCAGCGATTTAGGCCGCAGCTCGAAAATCAGGGCGCGCATCTCGGCCATCCCGGCCTCCGCCAGGGATAAGATGTAATCCAGGGGTTCCCCCAGGGATTCGCAATGGCCGCGATCCATCAACGTGTGGGCCGTGCGCGCCCCCAGGACGATCCCATACAGGGCCTGCGAGACCGAATCGTGCAGCTCGCGAGCCAGCTTTTGCCGTTCTTGCAGCGCAGCCAACTGGCGCGCCTGTTCGTAAAGGCGGGCGTTTTCAATGGCGATGGCGGCCTGGTTGGCGATCGCCAGCGCCAACTGCAGGTGGCCGGAGGTGAAATAGCTCGGGCGGCTGTGCTGGATGCTGATCACGCCGATCACCTGGTCCTTCACCAACAGCGGCACAGCCAGCCAGGCGCCCGGCGGGGCAGGCCTCTCGGATTCCAGAGCGCCCTGCAGGGTCTCAAAAAAAGCCGCTGCCAGCCCGCCGTCCTGTTGGATATCGTCGATCGAGACCGGCTCGCGGCGCAGCATGAACTGCCAGAGCGCTCCCGCTTCGGCTACCGGGATGCGCAGGCGCCGCGCCTGTGCGGCGAGATCCTGGCCTTCGTGCAGGCGGTCGACCAGCGTATCCCCTTCCAGGATGAAAATATCCGCGCTGGTGTAATCGATGCCTTTTTTTAACTGGGTCAGGATCAGTCTCAAAAGCGGATTGAGCTCCAGGGTTGAGGCGACGTCGTGCGAGATCTTCAGCAGCGTGGTGAGCTCGCGCGTTCGTTCTTCCACGCGCTGCTCCAACAACTGGTAGGCCTGGAAGCGATCGCTGATATCGCGCACCACTCCCAGGACGTGCGGCTCGCCTTTGTAAAGGAACTGCGTCCCACGCACCTCCACGTAAAACTGGGTCCCATCCTTGCGCGCATTCACCGCACGCGACTCGAATTTCCCCTCGGTCTGCACGGTCTGGATAAACTCGTCAAAGCGGGGGGGATTGACCGGGTGGATGAACGCGGCCGGCTGCATGCCGATAAATTCTTCGTAGCTATAGCCGTTCATCCGGCACGCGGCCGGGTTGGCCTCGACAATCGTCCCCTCGGCGCTGTAGATGATCAGGCCGTCGCTGACCGACTCGAAAATGCTACGGTACTGCTGCTCGCGCTCCAACAGATCCGCCTCGGCCTGGCGGCGTTTGGAGATGTCCTCCAGCATGACGATTCGATACTGCGGCTGGCCGGATTCGTCGCGAATGAGCGAAGCTGTGATTTGCACGCTCAACGCCTGGCCATCTTTAAGGACCAACTGGGTTTCCGTTTGAACTTCAGCACAGCGGTCCGCCAGCCAATCCTGGGACATCTCGATTTCAGGAAAAAGGTCGTCCGGGTGGATAAGAGCGCGGTAGCCGGTCTGGACCAGCTCGTCCGGACTGCAGTTCAGCATACAGGCCAGGGCTGGATTGGCGACCACCATCCGGCCTTGCATATCTTCCAGGGCGATGGCGACCGGCGCCCGCTCGAAGACGGCCCGGAAACGTTCTTCGCTTTCCCAAAGCTCGTTTTCGATCAGCTTGCGCTCGCGGATGTCATGCACGGCCAGCAGGAAGGCCGCATCCCCATCCTGGGAAAATCTCGACAGGCTGATCTCAACCGGGAACTCGTGCCCGTTTTTATGGACGGCGCGCAGCTCCATACGCTCGCTGCCTGCGCCCGGCCCATCGCCCTGCCCGTCCGCAGACGAGGCGGCAAATTGGCGTTGAAACGGGACAAACTTCTCGGGGATGAGCAGCTCGAGGGGCGCGCCCAGGACTTCGGCGGCCTGGTAGCCGAACAACTGCTCGGCGGAACGGTTGAACAGTTGGATGCGGCGCCCCTCGTCCAGCAGCACCAGCGCCTCTTCAACCAGGTCCAAAACCTTATTCAGCAGGTTCTCACAGGCCCGCACAGCCGTTTGAGCCTGGGCGCGTCCCGGGCTTCCAGTATGAAAGTGAGCCTTCTTTTCCATAACACTGCTCCGCCACAATCTACTGACTGAAGGTTAACGGATTGAAAATTTGAAGAATTGTAACATCAAACCCCGGCAGGGCAGGTTTGGGGGGCGGCTCGCATGGCCAGCCCATGAAGTAGGCCGGTTCGAGATTGCATCTGGCGTGCAGCACAGGTTTGAGGTATAAAACAGCCAGCGCAGGCCGGCGACAAACCTCAGAGATAAATAAATGAGAGCGAGGAGAAAAGAAAATGAGCGATGATTTCCCCAATCCAAGCGATGAGACGAACCCATCTAACGCCCAACCGTCCAGTTCCCAGCCGCCCCAGGACTGGCGTGAGATGCGCCGGGAAGAGCGCCGTGAGCGTATCGAGGCGCGCCTTGAAAGGCGCTTTTCCGGCAGCTCTGGCTGGATCGGCGGCGCCGTCTTGATCTTGATCGGCATCATCTTTTTACTGCAGAACCTGGGCGGCTTTTACCTGCAAAACTGGTGGGCGCTGTTTATCCTCATCCCGGCCCTGGGCGCTTTCGGCTCGGCCTGGAACCAGTACCAGCATACCGGGCGCCTGACGGCCGGAGCGCGCGGATCGCTGATCGGCGGCTTCGTCCTGCTGCTGATCTCGGCGTTTTTTCTCTTCGGGCTGAGTTTTGGCAATTTTTGGCCGATCTTGTTGATCCTGGCAGGCCTGGCCCTGCTGGCGAACGCCATGCTGCCAGCCTGATCTTCAAGAAATTTCCAGGGTGTCTTCCCGGCGCAACTGGCAAAACGCCAGGATGTCTCGCCTGGCCGCTATGCTTCGAGCAGGAACCGCACGGGAATCGCACAAGATGCGCTTAAGTGACCAGGCGCGGCGGCAAGAAATCCATGCGGTTCAGATAGGCGACGTTGAACATCTCCTCGTGGAAATCGATGCGCGTGATGGCGGCGTTGTTTATCGTAAACCACATCCCGTTTTTTGTAGACAGCCCAAGCAGCGCCTTAAGAAACAGATTGTAAAACCCCCCATGGCTGATTAAAGCCACCCGGTCCCGTTCGCCACTGTGCCTTTCCAGCAGGACGGTCAAGACCCGTTGGGCGCGCGGCAGGCGCGCCTCATCCGTTTCGAACGGGCGGCCGGCCCACCAACCGGCGTCGTTGAAATCCTCCGGCAGCGCCAGGCTGGGGAAATGCGTTTCGAAATAACTGCGATCCTTGCCGGCCTGCCCGCTAAGCTCGCCGGTCGTTTCATTCTCAAGGTAGATGCCACCCTCTTCGTGCGTTTCAGTCCAGCCCAGCAAAGGCAGGCCCAGCGCCTGTGCGACCGCCGTACCGGTCATTACCGACCGCAGCATCAGGCTGCAATACAGGTGGGTGATCTCGAAGCCGCCGGATTCGCCTGGGGGGCAGTCGCTGCCGCCATCCGGGCTGCCGGAGCACAGGAAATCTGCCAGGATCTCAGCCTGCCCCTTCCCCAGCTCGGTCAGCGGCGGGTCCTCGCTGCGCCCCAGGCTGGCGCCTGTACGCTCCCACAAGGCGTTGTTGCTCGATTGAGCGTGGCGGATGAAATAAAACTGCATAATGTCCGCAACTCCTTCAGTTGAGTGATTTTCCTGCATCTTACCCGAAATCGTCGATCTGTACCACCCTTGAATGCGCCAAAAAAAAACAAATTGCCCCAGGCATTTTCTGCACGCCCGGGGCAACCTGCAAACCAGTTATTTTAATATTGGACCGAATTCGCCGGTTATTTCTGGAATTTCTGGCAGACGACGGCGTCCGTCTCGTTGTTCTTCAAGCAAATGGCCAGGACATCGCTTTCTTTCAGGTTGTCCGGCATCCTGTAATACCCGGTCGCCGTGCCCAATTTCCCCACCCGCAACACGCCAACCTTTGTCCACTCGTAGTTGCCGCGGCTGCCATCGTTCATCTTGACGTAGAAAGTGTCCTTGGACGGCAGATTAGAAGCTGTGATAATCACCCGGTTGAACAGAAGCGAGATGCTGAAGTTAGCGCTGTTGCTCGAGCTGGAGGTGCTGGTCGTCGTCGAGCTGCTTGTGCTGCTCGAGGTCGTGCTGGCAGGGATGCACAACACCTGCCCGACGTACAGGGTATAAGGATCCTTCAGGCTGTTCTCACTGGCAAGCGTCAGCCAATCCACGTTGTAATCCGCAGCGACCTTAGTGAGCGTGTCTCCGGACTTAACCGTGTAAGACTTGGCGCAGGTAGCGGCCAGAGCAATAGCCGCTGGCTGGGGAAGCATCGCCAGGAGCAAACCCAGGGCGATGAAGATGCTGATCGCTTTTGGGGCGAAGCTGATGGTCTGTTTTCTTAGTGTTTGAATGTTCATTTTACTCTCCTTAATATTCGATCTTCTATTCAGGCAAAATTTGGTCTCAGTATAAGCCGCCTGGTAAAGCCCGGCCTCATAAAAAGGGTTGATTCTCCAATCCTACTTTTGGATGAACCACAATCGTATCACGAACTGACGCGCACGTAAATCTGCGCCGCCCAATTCTGAATCGCCTGGATATCCTGGTCCGAAGCAATATCCTGGCCGCGCCCAACCAGCTTCAAGGAAAAGGTGGTCCCGTCCGCTATTCTCGGGTCGACCTGGGTTGCGTCAATCGTCCGGTAAGAGCTGATCCAGATATTCAATTGCATCAGCTCGAGATCGGTCAATGCGCCGCGGCCCTGCTCCACAATTTGACCGCCATTGCAGGAAACCGAGCGCGCCAGCGCGCTCTTCTCTCCCAGGTAAATCTCGACCTGGCTGCAAAAACCGGCCCGGCCGCCTTCCTGCCGCCAGGTCAACACCGGCACCAGGGAGGTCAATTCCCCGGCCCGGATGGAAGGCACCAGCCAAAAGGCATTCGCCTGGGCGGGCTTGCCGTTATTGGTCACAAACAGGATGAAATTCACCGATTTTCCGGCCAGGTCCGAAAGGTCGACGTTGGCGCGGGTCACGCCGCCATCGTAAGCCTCTCGCCAGGAGCCAAGGTTGTGGATCGATCCTTTGTCGATCTGGTAATCCAATTCGAAAGTCACGTCGCAGCCTTGCGAGCCGAACAGGCAACCGATATCGGCCAGAAAATGATCGCCGGGCTTGACATCATACGCCGGAAACACGCCAGAAATCCAGCCGCCACGCGTGGCCTCGGGGCGAGTCCACAGAGTCAGCTCATTTTCCGTGTGCCCGTTCTCCAATTTTGGACTGTCCAACAGTGCGATCGAGCCATCCTGGCTGCCGGTTGCGCCTGGGCAGGAGAGCTTTCCAGCGCTGCTGGTCCAATTGGCGCTGCAGTAATTGGCGGCAAAGTCGTAAGCATACTTGCTTGCTGGCGGCGCGGAGACCCGAATGTCGACCCAGAAAGGCAAATCGGCTTCACTACCGATGCCGAACACCTGCCCATCGTCATTGCGCAGCATCCAAAAGCTGCGATAATGGCCCGGTTTTATCGGGGCGGCGAGATTGACCGAAAGGTCAACGGTCTCTCCCGGGCGCACTCTGCCCGGCAGCGAGTATGCAGACCGGTCGCTCAACGAAGTCCCGCTGGCGTAGATCAGCGAGTAGTCCGAATTCCAGGAGCAGGCGCCGATATTGCGAATGCGCCAGGATTTTGTAAAAACGGCGTTTGGGGCAAACACGCTGCCGTCGGATACCGTCAGGTCGCCAACGAACTGGGCCCAATCGCAAGGGATGGGCGTCGGGGCGGGCGTGGAGGTAGGCGGAGCCTGCGTCGGCGGCGCCGATGTCGGCGGGGGCTGTGTGGCGGTGGGCGCCGCAGGGGTCGCCGTCGGCTGGCCTGGCGCTGCGCTCGGCTGCAAAGGGGTCGCCGTTGGCTGGCCCGAAACCTGGGTCAACTGCGCCACGAGCGTCTGGATGGCTTGCTGGGTGAGCTGCGCTTGAATCGTCTGCGCAGCCTGCGTATAGAGCGCTTGCGGGTCAGACGGTTCGCCCGGCGACTGCGCTCCCAGGAACCCGCAGGCGTTGATCAACAGAAAGACCAGGATTCCATAAGAAAGTAAAAAGGTTTTTTTATGCATCGTCCACTTCCCTCCTGAGCCGGTAACTCATACAACTGGCTCATACCAACCTGCTTTTTCATTCTTCTAAAGCATATCCGCTTTGCAGCCTGGGCGCATCCTCCTTCAGGGGAGTTTAATCCCATCCACCTGTACAGGAAATGAAACCCCCCACTCAGACAGGTTGAATTCCTTCTTTCGTAGGATGCTTTTCCTTACACCAAACGCTAAACTATACCTGTAGCAAGTGTGCTTGCTTTCTCATTTATGCGCTATCTATCCGGGAGGTCAATCGAATGGGCATTCAATTTGCAGCAATTTTCCGAAATACATTTAAAGCGCTTCTGGCGATCGCTTTGCTGAGCGGCCTGCTGGCGTCATTTGCCCAGCCGGCATTGGCGGCCGCCTGCAGCCAATATCACACGGTAAAAGCCGGCGAAACCCTGTTCCAGATTGGCCTGCAATACGGCCTTACCTGGACCGAGCTGGCAAAAATGAACGGCATCACCAACCCGCGCCTGATCTTTACCAGGCAGAAGCTGTGCGTCTCCACCAGCGCTGTCGTTACACCTACACCGAAGCCGCCATCCGGCAAAACCCCAACTTTCGCGATCCTTAGCGTCGTCAAAGATCAAAGCGTCACGATCCAAACCGCCAATTTCCCGGCGAACGACAGCTTTACCGTCCTGATGGGGGCCTACGGGACGAGGGGGGTCAACGGCGTCAAGGTCGATACCTTCAGCTCCGGCAAGGGCGGCGCTCTGAAGGCAACCTTCAAGATCCCGGCAGCCCTGGTGGGCGACCAGCGCATCGCCATTCGCCTGCAGAGTCCGACCTCGGGTTATTTCGCTTACAACTGGTTTAACAACAATTCTGGCAGCGTCTCCGGTGGAACTACCAGCGGCCCAACCACCAGTATTCCGACTTTTTCGATCAGCGCAGTTGCAGCGGACAGCACGGTCACAATCAAGACCCATAACTTCCCCGCTCATATAAAGTTCGACGTCCTGATGGGCCGTATCGGCACTCGCGGCGTCAACGGCGCGAAAGTCGCCAGCATCGATTCCGGCAGCGGTGGGACGTTCTCGGCAACTTTCAACATCCCGGCCAACCTTAAGGGCTCAAACCAAATCGCCATACGGTTGCAGAGCCAGACAAGCGGCCATTTTGCTTACAACTGGTTTTATAACCGCTAACCGGCGCCTGGCAGCGATAAAAAAGCCCTGGAAGCGTATTCTTCACAGGGCTTTTTTTAAAAAAGGTGAGGCGATTCGCAGAAGCTAGGTGCTCGGGTTCATATCGTTCTTTGAGACGAGCCCAATGCGGGCGGCGTACAGGGCAGCCTGTGTGCGGCTGGGCACGCCCAACTTCATCAGGATGTTGCTGACGTGTGTTTTGACGGTCGTTTCTCCAATATTCAGCGTGGCGGCGATCTCTTTGTTCGCCTGGCCTTTCGCCAGCAGCCGCAGTACGTCCGTCTCGCGCTCGGTTAATTTTTCGGGGCTTTCAGGCGTTCGGATCTCCCGCAGCAGCCGCTCGGCTACTTTGGGCGAAAGCTGCACCTGTCCTGCGGCAGCCACTTTGATCGCCCGGCGCAGCTCATCTGCTTCGGTGTCTTTTAACAGATAGCCGATCGCCCCGGCCCGTACGGCGTTTACGACAGAAGCGTCCTCCAGGACGCTGGTGAGGGCAATCACCTCCGTGTCCGGGTAATCGCGGCGAATGTGAGCGATGGCGGTTATGCCATCCATCACCGGCATTAATAAATCCATCAACACCACCTGAGGGTGAAGCTCGGCGACCATCTTCAATGCTTCATCCCCATTCGCAGCCTCGCCCACGACTTCTAATTCGGGGTCTAGCCCCAGAAACATTTTTAGACCCTGGCGGACAACACTGTGATCGTCGACAATCAAAACTCGAATGGACATTCGCACTCCTACTTTCGAAGGATGGGTTTCTCCACAAAAAGTGCTCGCGTGGATGACAATTTTGGAGGATGCGCCCCAGGTCGAGCAGGGCTATAACGGTGACCACAACCTGGAGAGGAGTATGTCTTCAATGACCCTTTTATACCACACACCGAGTGCGCCTAAACTTTGTGTGCACACAAAGTGTGTGCACACTCTCGCCCGACGAAATTTGCAGACCTTCAGCGAGGAAGCGTCTATGATCAAAATCTTGTTGGTTGATGACCAGCCTCGTGTTCGCAGAGGCTTACGGATGCGCCTGGCCCTGGAGGCGGATATCATGATCGTCGGAGAGGCCGCCGGCGGGCAGCAGGCATTGGAGGCCGCCGCCCGGCTTCAACCGGACGTGGTCGTGATGGACGTCGAAATGCCTGATATGGATGGAATCGAGGCTGCGAAAGCGCTGCATGACCGCCAGCCGGAAATCCTTGTGATCATGTTAAGCATCCATGATACATCTACCTTGCGCGCCAGAGCGCAAGCGGCCGGCGCTGCAGCTTATGTAGAAAAGAGCGATGGGGTGATCACTTTATTGAACGAAATTCGCCAGACAATTCCAAGACAAGGAGAAGGATAAATGGCTGAGGCTGCCCTTACTCCCCCCTCGCGCCAGGTGAGCCGTATTCCTTTTAATTGGCTGGTCGGCACCCCCCGGAATTGATGGGGCAGACCCTCAAGATCATCCTGAGCAAAGTCGACGCGGACGGCAATGAGCTGCGCAAAACCGTGCAGGTGCGGGTCAAGGCCATCATCAATGAATCCCATACCGAGCCGGATTTTTCTATCTTCCTGCCGATTGAGGATGTCACCGCCTGGAACGAGTGGTTCTTGGGGAAGCGCATCAACCGCAACGTGACCGGCTACAACACGGTCATCATCCAGGCCGAAGACAGCAGCCAGACCGTCCAGATCGCCGACCAGGTCAACGCCCTGGGGTTCCAGGCTTACACCCCGCAATCCACTATCCAGGGCGTCAACGGTTTTTACCTTGTACTGCAGATCATCTTCGGGGGAGTTGGGGCTATCGCCCTGCTGGTGGCTGCGATTGGCATTGCCAACACGATGGCGATGGCCATCCTGGAGCGCACGCGCGAGATCGGGTTGATGAAAGCGGTCGGCGCCACCAACCGGGATGTGCTCAGCATTTTCCTGGGCGAGGCAGCCGGGATTGGGTTCCTGGGCGGCCTAGGGGGCATCCTGGTGGGTTGGAGCGCGGGGCAGATCATCAACGTGCTGGGACAGGTTTACCTGGCGAGCCAGGCCTCCCAGGGAGGCATGCCGTCCATCAACATCTCGGTGTCCACACCGGCCTGGCTGCTGTTTTTCACGCTGATTTTTGCCACGCTGGTCGGCTTGATTTCGGGCATCTATCCGGCGTTGCGGGCCGCAACCATCATCCCGATCCAGGCCTTGAAATACGAATGAGCCGCTAAAATCATTCCGGCTGCATGTGGGGAGCGGCCCAGGCCGGCGACTTGTGGGCGTGCACCACCTTCCATTTCCGGTCGATTTTCACCATTACGCGCGATTCGTTGTGGGCCGCCACGCTTACGCCGGCCCGGCTGCCGGTGCTGACCAGCAGCGTGTAGCTGGCGATGGCGGTATCTCCGTAGCGTTGAAGGCGCAGGTTGGAACAATCGAAGCGGGTATGCAGGCTTTCTTCCGGGGGCAGCCCTTCGGCATCCGAGCCAATTTCCACACCGAAGGCCGTCCCACGGCGAGCCGCCTCGGCCAGCATGAAATCGTGGAACTCCAGCCCATCCAGGCGGTGCGGGGTCACCCACCACTCATACAGCGTCAGGTCTTCATGCGTGGTCGCATGGTAAGTTTCGATATCATTATCCTGAATGGACTGCAAATGTTTGCGCAAGAAATCGATCACCTCTTGGTCTGGATTCATGCAAGACCTCCTTCAGGTTCTACATCGATCAGGTTTCCTACCGGATACAACAGGAATGATTTCTATTCAGGAAACAGCGCCTCCTCGAACGAATAGCGGAAATAGCGCCGGTAGGCAGTGCTCTCATCCAGCAGATATTTCAATTCCAGGGCAATTTCGGCCAGGCCGCCGAGTTTTTGCCCATCGCCTGGCTCGAATTGCAGCTCCGCTTCCTGGCCGCCGGTAAGGCGCACGTGACCACTGGCCTCCAGCCAGGCGACGCCCAGGCGCACCGCAGCTTCGCGCTGCGCGGTTGCCGCCGCCAGCGCGGCGATGCTGGCCTGGCCGGCGGTGTTATTCAGCGCGTACTTGACCAATCCGGCCAATCGCTGCACGAATGCATCGAAGCTCTGCGCTTCGGGGTCGACCGCGAACAGAGCCACCCGCCGGGGAGCCGCCTTGTCCAGAGCCTGCAGGAGCTCGTCTCGCCCGGGCGGGGTCGTCCAAATCGCCAGAGCATCGCAGGGCTGCAGCTCGTAGCGGCTGCGCCCATGTACATTCCGCCGCGCTTCCGCTTCGCCCCAAACTTGCAGCAGTCCCTGCGCCAGCAGGCTTTGCAGGCGCGCCATGGGCTGGATTTCCTGGCGATAATCCAACACTTCGCCCGGTCGCAGCGGGGTTTTAATGAGGATGGGTGGGGCTTCCAACAGGCGGAAATCCACCCATTCCACCTGTAGACCGCGCTGCCCGGCGTAGGTGCTCGCCCGCAGGTTATAAGCCAGGTCGAAACGCCCTTCCGGAAGGGGCCAGCCGGCCCCTTGCCACCAGATCACCCGCTGCGTTGCGCCGGTTTCGTCTTCGACGACCAACTGAAGGTGTTCGCCATCCTTGCCAATAGCTCTGTGGCTGGCCAAATGCAGCCCGCGGGAAACCAGCGTCAGGGGTGGATTGCCAGGCCCAAAGGGCGCCAGGCGCCCTAATTCTGCCGCCAGGTCCATCGTAAGCTCGGATAACGACAGGTAGCCGTCGATTTGAAGCGCTTCTTCGACTTGCACTTGCGCCAGGCTGGCCCGCACGGCCCGCGATAAGCCGCTGCGGAATTCGGGGATGCGCTGCGGGTCGATCGACAGCCCGGCCGCCATCGGGTGCCCGCCAAAACCGAGGAGAATCTCCGCTTGAGAAGCGATGGCGGCGGTGATATTTAGGCCCTCAATCGAGCGCGCCGATCCGCGCCCCATTTCGCCCGGCGGCGCGGCGATCAGCACGACCGGCTTATGAAAGCGTTCCACCAGGCGGCTGGCGACGATGCCGATCACGCCGGCCGGCCAGGCGGGGTGGTCCAGCACCAGGGCGGCCTGCTCCAACAGGGAGGGGTCGCCTTCGATCTGGGCCAGGGCGCCTTGCAGCACCTGGTCGGTCAACAGCTTTCGGCGGGCATTCAACCCCTGTAATTCCAACGCCAGGATGCGCGCCCGGCCGGTTTCCCGAGTGGTGAAAAACTCGACGGCCTGGTTCGCGTCCGAGAGGCGTCCCAGCGCGTTCAAGCGCGGCGCGATAACAAAACCGATGTGCTCCTCCGTCAGCAGCTCCGGGTTGAGCTCGGCCAGCTCCAGCATGGCGCGCAGCCCGGGGCGGCGGTTCTGGCGCAAGACTTGCAGGCCGCGCTGCAGCAGGTAGCGCGCATCGCCGGTAAGCAGAGCTACATCGGCCACAATCCCCAGCGCCGCCAGGTCCAGGTGCGCGGCGCAGTCCTGCGGCCTCCCGGCCTGGCGATATAATCCTTCGGCCAGCTTGTAAGCCACACCTACGCCGGGCAGACTGCCCAAAGGATGCCCATCCGCCAGCAGCTTCGGATTCACAATCGCCTGGGCAGACGGCAAAACCGCAGGCAGGTCGTGGTGGTCGCTGACGATCACATCCACGCCACGCTCTCCGGCGTAGGCTACAGCTTCGCCGGCGGCAATACCGGTGTCGCAGGTCAGCAGGAGCTGTACGCCTTCATCAATCAGCCGTTTCAAAACCGGCAGGTTGACGCCGTGCGACTCGCTTGCCCGCAATGGGATGTGGAACCGGACCCTGGCGCCCAGCTCGCCCAGGGCCGAGACCAGCAGCGTGGTAGCCGTCTGGCCATCCACGTCGAAATCGCCCCAAACGCAGATCGACTCTCCCAGGCTTATGGCCTGCTGCAGGCGCTCAACCGCTCGCGCCAGCCCGGGCAGTTCTTCCGGGTCAGCCGGGGTGTACAAATCGGGGTCCAGGAAAGCGCCCGCGGCTTGTAACGAAACGAAACCGCGCTGCACGAGGGCCTGCGCCACCAAGGGGTGCCCGCCGACAGCGGCCTGAAGCGCTTCCGGAACGCGATTTTCCTGCGGTTCGAGCCATTTGCTCATCGTCTTATGACCGTTCAGAATTCAATTTCGGCGATCTGGTCAAAATCCAGCTCCAGGCCGAGTGGGTCTACTCCAGGCTCCTGGCCTGCAGCCTCTTCTGTTGCCTGGCGGGTATCCCCTGCCCGCACACCGCGGTCGCACAGCGAACGGTAAACGCAAAACCGGCAGGCATCCAGGTTTTCAGTCAGGCTGAATGCATCAGACCCCAGCGCATCGATTTCTTCGACCAGCCCTTGCAGGTATTTTTCATCGGCCTGGTAACGCTCGCGGCTGTAGGCGATTCGTTCGGGTTTGGTCGGGAAGCCGGCAAACCAAAACATCATCATCACCTGCTCGGGCTGGAAGGGCTGGCCTCCGTTCAAGTGCGCGCCGGCGCGCACGAGCAAGTAAGGGTAAACGCGCGTTTGCAGCCTGCGTTCCAGCCAGAGGCGCTTTGGCCGGCGGCGGGAGGTCTTCCAATCATAAATTTGGGCCGAGCCATCCGGCTGCACGACCACCAGGTCGCATTTGGACACCAGGCTGTAGCCGCCGATCTGGGCGGAAAATGTCACTTCGGGGTAGAAGCGCCGCCCGATTTGATTTAATCCAATCAATTTGGGGACAAACTCCTGGTAATTCGCCCACCAGTCCACCAGCTCGGCCGTCTCCCCTGCCCCCTCAACGGAAACTGCTGCGGACAGGCGCTCGACCGGGACGCCGATCAGGTGCTGTTGAACCATGCGATGAAAGCGCTCGCCGGCCCGCATGGTGCGTTCGTTCTCCAACGCCGGCTCCAACTCGAGCGCCGGCCAGGCCAGGCGCAGCAAATAGCGCAGCTCAAAGCGGCGCCGGCAGTCGACGAAGTCCTGCAAGCTGGACTGGCTGAAGTGAAAATTAGCGGGCAAGGCCATCGTCTTGTTCCTCCCAATAACTGCGCAATTCAGCCAGCGGGGTGGCTGGCTGCAGCTCTCCCTGGCGGCCTGTATTCCAGGTGACTACCAGCTCCTTGCGAGGGCGGGTGATGCCCACATAAAGCAGGCGCAGCCGTTCACGCACGTAGTCCAGGCGGGCCTTATGGCTGGCCCGGCCTTCATCATACCAGTCGTATTCGCCGGCGCTAAAGACTTTTTCCAACTGCTCCATCGCTTCCGCCTCCAGGTTTAAGTCATCGCGGATAAACCACTTTTCGGCGATAAAGCGATCGTACTCATCGCTGGAGGGAAAGTCATAATTGTTGACCGACATCAGGTACACCCGGTCCCATTCCAGGCCCTTGGCTTTGTGGATCGTCGCGACGACCACCTCTCCTGGATGCAGGTCCGGATCAAAACCCAGGTCGTCCTCGCTGAACCCCAGGAAACGACGCTCGTTGCGGGCGATGACCGACAGCTCTTCCGTCAGCTCGGGCAGGCGCCAGGTGGGGTGATCCTGGCTGGCGCGCCGCAGCAGCACCGCCAGCTTATGGCTGATGGCCAGCTCGGTTGGCTCGGACAGCAGGTCCTGGGAAAGGGTCAGCACGATCTGGTCGACCGGCAGCAGGACAGCCGCCTGCCAGCGCCGGATCAACTGGCGGAATTCCAGTAGCTGCTCGTATTGAGCTGGATCGCTTTCTTCCAGGCCGCTCTCCGCCAGCCAATCGCCCCCGGGCGCGGGCCACAAGAAATCCTCGACCCGGTCGATCTTGTGCAACATCTCGGAGACCCGCTCCAGGCGCGCCCTGGCCTGCTCGTCCTCCCGCTCGGCCCGCCGCCAGACTCGATAAACCGTCGCCAGCTTGCTTGCCGACTGCGGGTCCGACAGGTAGCGCAGCAGGTTCGCCAATACCCCGGCCGAGAAGCGCGTCGAGGCGCTGCTGCGCAGCAGGCTGTCCTCCACTTCGATTTTGCGCCGGCGCAGCTCATCGGCCAGCTCGAAACCGCGCGCATTGCGCGGCACCAACACCGCTACGGTCGCATCCTGGTTTTCCGGCAGCCAGCGGGCCAGCAAATCCGCCACTACCCGGATTTCCTCCTGCGGAGTGAGTTTTTGGCTCGCCAAAAAGATTTTTTCTGGCTGGTCGGGCGGGTTGGGCTGAGGGTCGCCCGGCCCGGTCGGCCGGATGAACGGCGGGCCGGAGAGCGCATCCCGCACCGCTTCAACCGGGTGCTTGTCCTTCGTCCACTCGACCAGGTGGTTCGCCAGGCGAATAATGCTCGCCGTAGAGCGGCCCGATTCGGGGAGCTGCCGCTCCAGCACACCTTTCTCCTTCAGGAAGTTTCGCAAGAAACTGGGATCGGCCGTGGTGAAGGTTTCATAGATCGCCTGGTTGGGGTCGCCCACGCGCACCCAGTTGCCGGTCCCGGCGCTCAACAGGCGCAAAATCTCCTCCTGCAGACGGCTGGAGTCCTGGGCCTCATCTTCGAGGATATAAGGCCAGCGGTAGCGCAGCCGGTCCAGGTAAGCCTCGTCCGAGCGCAGCGCCAGGAGCGCCAGGCGAATCAGATCGTCAAAATCCACCCCGCCGCGGTAAGCCAGCGAGCGCTGGTAATCTGCGTACATTGCCAGGCCCATCTCCGCCAGGGGCAGCGGCACAGGGATTTGCTCCAGGCGAGCCTGTAAGAACTCCGGCGTCAATTGCAGGTCCTTGGCATAGCGGATGAAGCTAAGCGCTACGCCCTTGACCAGCTCGGGCAATTGTTCCCGGCGGACCCAATTACTCTTACCTTCGTCCATCTCCGCATCCAGGTAATCATTCAGGGCGTAAGGGTTGGCTTGCAGCCAGGCGTTCGCCACGCCATCGCGCAAGGCATCCGCCTCGCGCTCGTCGACGATCTGGAAATTTTCGGGCAGGCCGACCAAAGCAGGTCGCTCACGAACGATATCATGAGCCAGGCCGTGCAGCGTGCGCACCCGGTAGCCCATAAAGGGCAGCAGGCGGCGCTCGCTGATGAACTTGCTCACCCGCTGGTAAAAATTATCCACAGCGGAATTTACCAGCGTCACCACCAGGATTTCCTGGTCGTCCGCCAGCTCGCCGCGGGCGATGATCTCGGCTGCCAGGAGAGAAAGCGTCCAGGTCTTGCCGCTGCCGGGCACAGCCGAGATGCCCATCTTGCCTCGGGTGTATTTCAAAATTTTTTTTTGAGTGGGGCGAAGGTTATTCATCTGCGGGAATTTTCACCGTGGCGCTTAATTGGCCTGGATTTCCTCCAGGGGCAGCTCGTATTTGCGTTCCGGAATGGTGCCAAGCTTCTCCGGCCAACGGCCAGTCAGCGCCTGCACGATCTTGCCGACGTGCTCGTGGCAGTTCTCGATGAACAGCCGGTACCTTTTCTGTGTCCCGGCTGCAGCCGTTCCTGCCACATAAATGCCGGGCGCATTGGTTTCCATGGTGTCCGGGTTGAATTCGGGGGCGTGCTGTTCGCCAACCAGGTTTACCCCGGCGATCTCGAACAGGCGTGTATCGGCCACAAAGCCGGTGTTCAGCAGGACAAAATCCGCCGGCTGGACGATGCGGCGCAGACCGCCCGGCTCTCCATCAACAGCCTGCTCCAAAACGACCTCTCCCGGCAAAATCGCCGCCGGTTGGCTGCAGGGCAAAAAACCGATGTTGCCAAGCTCGATCTGGGTCTTTAAATCCGGCAGGATGTGGCTTTTGACGATGCTTTCATCAAACTCCGCCCGCCGGTAGCTGAGGGTGACCTGGCTGCCGCCGCGCCAGCAGCGCAGGGCCGCTTCTACAGCCGAGTTGCGCCCGCCGACGATCAGCAGCCGTTTGCGAAAATACTTATGCGGGTCTTCAAAATAGTGGCTGACGTGCGGCAGGTCTTCGCCTGGGATGCCCAATAGGTTCGGCCGGTGCATATCGCCAATCGCCAGGACCACCTTCTCACAGGAATAGCATTTTTCACCGGTTTGGGGCCGGGTGTGGAGTAGAAAGCCGCTTTCTTGACGCTCGATAGACACGACCGGTTCGTAGGTATGGACCTGCAGGTCAAGCTGTTCGACGACGCCGCGCAGGTAGGCCAGGTATTCCTCGCCGGTCATGCGCTGCTGGGTCAGGGTCTGGGCGGGTATCCCGGCGATCTCGATGCGCTCCGTGGTGCTGAAGAAATAGGTGTTGCGAGGCCACCACGACATGGTGTAGCCGATCTGCCGGGCGTCAAAATGAAAATAATCTACGCCGGCGCGCTTCAGCGAAGCAGCCAGCTCCAAACCGATTGGGCCGGCGCCAACGATGGCAACTTTGGCAGCAGGAATGTCAGGATCAGAGCTTGCAAACATCATCATTCTAGATATTCTCCAGGTTTTCGCCGGATGCCTGGCGCAAAACATGTTGGAAGGCTTTCAGCAGCGGCCCGCGCTGTTCGTACCCCTGTTCGCTCAGCTCGCTCAATCCAAGATAAACCTTCCAACGGCAGCGCCGCACCAGCCCGATCACCAGGCGATAAAGCGCGTCTCGGCTGGCTTCGACTTCGTCATAATCCGTCCAGGGCTTGTTTTGAGACCAGGAACGGCTGAGCACGTACGGGTGGGTCAGCGGCTGATAAAGGCGCTCCGACCAGCCCCGGCTGCCGACGTCCAGCCAGAACTGGTAATCTACTGGACGGTTGCTCATCAAGAAAGTATAAGCGGGGGCGATCAATATGGCATCCTCCGGCTGGACCTGCCAGCTACGGATATACTGGGCCGCGATCACGCCATCCTGCACCATCTCCAGGTACTCCTGGCCGAGCGGCTTGGCCTCCGCCTCCAGCGCTTTGCCGGCCGCCCAGCGAAACTTCTGCACCGATTCGATCAAATTCGCGGCGACTTCCCCAGCGTTGAAGTTATTGTGAAAACCATATCCCGGCTGAGAGAGCACCTCTCCAAACAAGCGGCTCAAGAAATGGTCGAACTCCAGCGGAGCTTCCTGGCCGCGTTCGGCTAACCACTGGCGCATATTTTCGTAGCGCATGCCAAGCTGGTAAGTGATGCGCTCCTGCATTTCCGGGCGCAGCCGCTCAAATGCGCTCAACACCGGCAGGCCCTCGCGCTGGCGGTAAACAATTTCAACCAGGAGCTGGGCGCGCACCAGGTCCAGGCCTTCAATGGCCTGAACCAGGGCGTAAGCCACGTCGAACTTGGTCGGGTGGTATGCCGCACTGGAAGCCGCCAGCCATTCCGGATGGGACAGGGCCGCCAGGGTCAGCAAGCACTGTGTGACAGGCTCCTCGCGCAGCGAGCGTGAGGGGCGGTGCGAACGCGCCGGTACGCCCTGGCTTTCCAGGCGGGTCATCAAAGAGAAGCGCAGCGCATCCGAAAGGAAAGGCGCCAGCACGACAATCTCACTTGGAGGCACATTTTCTTTATGCACCAGAGAAGCGATTCTCTCGGCGACCCAATCCAACATCTGCGGATAATAGCGGCGATAGTCATAGGTTAGCGCCCCGAAAGCAGCCCATTCATCTGGCTCTATGCCTGGCTCTACGCCCGGCCGTTCACGTAGAACGCGTCCGCTGCCAGCGGATTGCGCCGGTCCGCTTACCTTTTCCAACCCCAGCGCCAGGCTGGTTTCCAGGGCGAGTACGGATGGGCTGGCGACGAAAGACTTCGCGAAAAGACTGTGCTGCTCGCACTGGTCTTTCAATGCATAAGCTGTTTGCGGGTCAGCGCCCAAGAAACTGCGGAAACCAGCCTGCTGGTCGAACACCAGCAGCGCAGATTCGAATTGCGGCAGCCACTCTCTCAAAAGATCGTGCGAAGCCGGATTATCCTCTTCGAGATTGTCTGCGATCAAGTGGCGGTAAGTCGCCAGCAAGTGCTCCCGGCAAAGCGCTGACGGCCACAAATGGTGCAGGAAGACCTCCACCTGCAAGGAAAAGTCCAGCAGATTGTGCGCCAGGCAGTACTCGCGGAAGCGGGTGGCGCAGGTTTGCACGTCCGTATAGACACGCAACTGTCCCGGCTCCCCGATCCAGGCGGATTTCAAGCGCTCGTCAATTTCAGTGTATGGGAAACCGACTACCGCGGCCTTGTTGAGGTTGTCGATGATCTGGCTGTAAAGGCGATTGCGCTCCAGGGTGACCGAATTGAACAGGCCTTCGTCCAACAACGGACGCACCAGGTGCGCCATGTAATATTGGGCGGTTTCCAGGGTCAAGAAGACCGGCGGCTGGTCGGGATGGGCGAAACCGGCCTGGCCGGCGACCACTGGCCAAAACAGGTCGACCATGCGCCGGGCCAGGCCGCCTACGGTCAGCAACGAGACCAACCCGCCGGAGGTCACGCCCGGGTATTGCAGCGCCCGGTAATACGGCTCTCCCAGCGTGCGCTGCGGAACCAACAGCAAGATCGCATCCCCGCGCACGCCTTGCGCCATCAATTGGAGCAGCCGCTCCACGGCCGCAGTCGTCTTGCCGCTGCCCGCCGGACCTTCTAAAAAGATGCGTGCGTCCAACGGCGCTTCGACGATGGCAATTTGTTCGGGGGATAAGTTAAAGAGATTCGTATCCATTAGCTTTCCAGGTTGCGAGATAACCCCATGCTGAAATTGTATCATCAAGCTGGCCAGGAGAAAACGAAAGCAAATAGATTATTAAATCGACCAACTTTAGAACAATTGTACTATTAATTTTGTATTTTTGCTATGGTTTCTTCAGAAATCTTCAAAGAATTCTGTAAAGAGCTCCAGATTTGGGATACTGGCACAGCCTTATTGTGGGCATAACCCTACTCACTCCCCCGGCTCAACAAGGGCAGGAAAAGACCGCTGCCGTTCACGTATATGGACGCCTGCAGGCGCCAGACCGCGCTCAGACCATCATCAATCGCGACCGAATTGGTGATGACCTGAAATTCAGACAGGTTATTGTCTACCACCACGTCGAAAGAGATCGTGACCGGCGCATTTGCGGCGAGGCTCCCCTGCCAGGAAACCACCCCACCGGCTTCAGAAGCCATCCCCGACGAAGCAGACAGGTTACCCGCATAACTCACGCCAGAGGGCAGCGTATCGGTCAGGCTCACATTTTTCAGCGCCAGGCCGGAGTTGCGCAGCAAGATATTGTAAGTCAGGCGCTGGCCGGGGACTGCCAGGCTGCTGCTGGCCCATATCTTCGAGGAGGTCAAATTGGCGCGGGTCAAAGCGCCGCTGCGCTGGTAGCTGCCGCGCCCCGTGCCCCACAAGATGGCTGCATTGGATGTCCCGGGAAGATCGTAGGCGACCAGCCCGGAATGGGCTGTGTTGACCACCACTTCCAGGTCCGGATCGCTATCGATATTCGCCAGGGTAGGCGCCGGCAGGCCGCCATTCCAATCCGGGCTGCCGTAAGCGGGCGGCAGCGGCGCCTCGTGAATCAGATCTCCAAGGTAGTTCAGGATCGTTAACATTCCGGTTTGCTTGCTGCTTTTCTGCGCCCAGGAAGTAAAGATCACCTCCGCCTTGCCGTCGCCATCCAGATCGGCGACCACCGGCTCGGAGGCAAAGCGATAAAAGCCTTCCGCCGGCTTGTAGACGCTGTAGGGCCAGCTTCCGTGCTCTGTCTTGTCCAACCAGAAGGCATGAACGCGGCCATCGTAGGAGGGGTACAGGATTTCCATCTCGCCGTCGCCATCCAGGTCGGCGACGACCGGGTTGGGCTGTTCGTTCTCGATCACATTGTAATCTTCGCTCAACGGGGCGCCGGTATCCAGCGGTACAGTGCGCCAATCGTAGCCATCCTGGTTGAAGCGGCTGCGATCGGCGTTGAAAATGAAAACGCCGTTGTAGCGGCTGGGGTAGCCAGAGATGCAGTCGTACATGTTGCCAACCACAACAGCTTCCTGCACGCCGTCGCCGTTTACATCGGCGATATCGCTGGCCCCGGCGGCAAAGTTCGCCCGGTAGCGTTCGGCCCGGCTGTCCGAGGCGTCACAGGTACCCCAACCACGCAGCTCGATATCCAGGCTCTCCCACACGCCAACCTTGCCCCAGCCCTTACCCGCATACATCGGGTTGGCCGGTAACTGCACGCCGTCGGAATCGTAGGCGCAAACATAATGCACGTCCGAGGGGACAACCACCTCGCCGCTGCCATCGCCGTTCAGGTCGCCGAGGGCGGCGTTGTCATTGAACACGCCGTAGGCGTAACCGCTGTCATCGCTCAACTGCGGCCAACCTGGGCGCAGCGCGCCGTCCGGCTCGTAAATCCAGGTGTTGGTCTGGCTCGATACCGCCCCGGTGACAACGATCTCCATTTTGCCATCGCCATCCAGGTCGGCGACGGACAGGCCGCGCAGCTCGCGATCCGTAGGACGCTGGGGCCAACCCGGCTCGAAATAGCCGGCCTGGTTGTAGACCGAAACGTACCCGCCGCTGTGGGCGGTAACGATCTCCAGGTCGCCGTTGCCATCGATATCGGCGACGACGATACCCGGCCACGTGCGCCCCACACTGCTGGCCCCCGGCTGGCTGCGATCGTGACCGGAAGGCATGCTCCATTTCAGCCCGCCTGTGCTGCCGTTCAGGACGAAAATCGTATAGGCTGAACCGATAACCTCCGCAGCGCCATCACCATCCAGGTCGGCGACCGCCGGCGACGAATACCAGCCGGTCTCGCACCAGGAGCTGTAGCAGCCGCCGTTGGTCCATTTCAGCACCGGCGCGGCGATCGCCTGGCCGGCGGCCGGCGATGCAAGAGAAGAATGCGCCCAACGAGTGGGGGAGATTAGAACGAACAGCAGGATCGCCAGAGAAAATCCACGTTTCATCAAAGTAGCCTCAGCCCGGTTGAAAAGGATATCTCCTTGACGGATAGCGACAGGCAATACGCCTGCACTCTGCTAAGATGCCGGCAGCGATTGGGTTTCGCGGCTGAACTGGGTCTGGTACAGGTGGGCGTACAACCCGCCTTGATCCAGAAGCTGTTGGTGGGTGCCGCGTTCGACGATCTGGCCGCGATCCATGACCAGGATCAAGTCTGCCGCCAGGATGGTGCTCAACCGGTGGGCGATCACGATACTGGTGCGGCCTGCCATCACCCGCTTGAGCGCCTCCTGGATGAGCGCTTCGGATTCGCTGTCCAGGTGGCTGGTCGCTTCATCAAGCACCAGGATGTGCGGGTCTTTCAAGATCACGCGCGCCAGGGCAATACGCTGCTTCTCGCCGCCGCTCAGCCGGTAACCGCGCTCGCCGACGATGGTGTCGTAGCCATTCGGCAGGCCGGCAACGAAATCGTGGATGTTGGCCGCCCGAGCGGCCGCTTCCAGCTCGGCCTGGGTGGCGTCCAGCCTGGCATACAGCAGATTGGTGCGAATGGTATCGTGGAAAAGGTGCGTCTCCTGGGTTACCATGCCGATCTGCGCCGAAAGCGAGTCCAGGGTCACATCTCGCAGATCGTGCCCATCGATCAGGATTCGCCCGCTGGTCGGGTCATACAGGCGCGGGATCAGGTAGGTGAGCGTGGTTTTCCCCGCGCCGCTCGGCCCCACCAGCGCCACCAACTGCCCGGGCGCCACGCGGAAAGAGACGCCAATTAATGCGTGTTCGCGCGCCTGGCTGCGGGCTACAGTTTCATCCTCCCCCGGCCGGCCGGCAGGGTCCGCTCCGAACCGCCGTTTTCTTTTTGTCCATCTGTTCCCCCGGAAAGCACCGCGGTCACATTATCCATACGCCCGACACGATGCACATTTCGCAGCAGATTTTCAGCTTTAACCTCGTACTTAAAGGTCACGTCCTCGAAAACGAGCTCACCTTGAACGTCCTTCAGCTCAAATGCGCCGGGTTTGTCCTGAATCTCCAGCGGCAGGTCAATCACTTCGAACACCCGCTCGAAGCTGACAACCGAAGTTGCAAATTCGACCGGCGCGTTCGCCAGGCCTTGCAAGGCGGAATACAGGCTGGACAGGTAGGCGCCAAAGGCGACAATCGTTCCCACCGTAAATGCCTGGCTGATGACCAGGTAACCGCCGATGCCGTAAACCAGGGCTGTACCTACCGCGCTCAGCAAACCGATAATGACGAAGAAAATTGTGCCGATCACCGCCCGTCGTATGCCAAGATCGCGCACGCTCTTGGCCCGCTGTTCAAAGCGCGTGACTTCCTGACCGGTGCGCCCGAAGAGCTTGACCAACAAAGCTCCGCTGATGTTGAGAGTCTCGTTCATCATGGCGTTCATCTGAGCGTTGGCTTCCATTTGCTCTCGGGCGATGTCCCGTAAGCGGGTGCCTAACCGGCGCGCTGCCAGGATGAACAGCGGCAGGATGGTCACGCCGACCAACGTCAGGCGCCATTCGAGCGTCAGCATTACGACCAAAACTGCCGCCACCTGGATCACGTCGGTGATGATACTGACGATCGTGTTGCTGATCGCATTTTGAGCGCCAACCACGTCGTTATTCAGGCGGCTCATCATTTCGCCGACCTTGGTATTGGTGAAGAAGCGCAACGACATGCGCTGCAGTCGCGAGAACAAAGCCACTCGAAGGTCGAAGATCACCCCTTCTCCAACCCAGGCATTCAGGCGGCGCTGCCAGACATTGATCGCCCCGCCCAGGGCTGGAATGACCAGCAGACCGGCCGCGAGCAGGGTCAACTGCCCCAAATTCTTATCCGGGAGAGTCTTGTCGATCAACTGGCGCAGGATCATCGGAGTCAGCAGCGTCAACCCGGTCGTAACCAGGATCATGAGCAGCATGCCCAGGATTTGCCAGCGATAAGGGGCCGAATAGCGCAAAACGCGCAGCAGCAGGTCCCGCGTGACTTTCGGTTTTTCATCCCCCGATCTTAAGTAGCCCCACCAACCGCCGCTGTGAAATCCCATTCAAACACCTCGCAAATTTAAATTCAATTTCTAACCCTTTAGCTCGGTTTTTTTGAGAGAGCCTGCAGGTTCTCTCCGCCCTGTCTGATCATCCAGGCTTTATTATACGGGGTTAACCGGGCACTTTTTGTAAGAAATCTGTTTGTTTATCAGGAATGATGGCGGCGGATATCCCCCACCTGAACTTCACAGGCCAAACCCTTTTCGAGCGCCAGCTCCAGGTTCTCCACCTGAAGGATTGTAACCGGCGCGTGCTGCACCACTCGCACCCAGTAGCCAGCCACCAGGCCATAGGATTGCAAATGCATCTGCCGTTCGAACGATATATGCTGAGAAAAACCGGTTACCTGGGCCCAAAAACCCGCAGGGACATCCAGCAGGCTCAGCTCTACTACGGGCTGGTCGGAGCGAAGCGGCGCATGCCTGTGCCTGAATCGTGAACGTCCGGAACGGGATCTAAATTCATGGCCAAATAACATCATCTGCATCACTCCTGACCCGGGCGGACCGGGCTGTGTGAAATCCTGCTGCTTCCAGCTTTCGAGACCAGGCGCAGTGCCAGGCGGGCCAACACCGAGCGCTGCGGATCCACCATCTCAAATCCGCAGGCCGGACAGCAAACCAACAGACAGCCCTTCTGCACAGGGCAGGCACGGCAGGCAATATGCTCTGCCGGGTCAAATGAAACCCCGCACATCGAACAGGTCATCGTGGGATCCATGATCATCCCCACCCTACCAGCCGCAGGAGCCGGTCCAACAACCCGCCCGACAAAAAAGCGAGCGGGAAGATGATCACCAGCATCCCTGAAGCGGTGCGCCAGCCACGCTCCTTTGCGATCACCATCACACTGGCAATGCAGGGGATGAACAATGTGAGCGTTACCATTGCGACGACGACCTGTGCGGGCGTCAGCAGTCCGTGCGATTGCATTACAAATAAACCGGTAGCCCCAAAGTCGCGGCGCAAAAAACCCATCAAGAAAGCCGCGCTGGCCTGGGGCGGCAGTCCCAACCAGCCGTTCACCAAGGGCTCTCCGGCATGGACCATCCAGGCGAGCCAGCCGATCTTATCTAAAACGAACATTACGAACGTGCCGATGAGAAACAGCGGCACCACCTCTTTTAGATACCATTCCAGGCGGGCCAGGGTCTTAATCAGGACATTTGAGAACACCGGCAGGCGCATCGGCGGCAGCTCCACCAGCAACTGGGAGCGCTCGCCGGGAATCAGGCGGGCCGCCAACCAGCCTACCAGGATCAAGATCAACGACACCACCCCGCCCCAGATAAGGACAGCCACCAGGGAGATACCCGCCAGCATGCCCATCACCACGCCCAACTGGGCCGAGCATGGCACGGCGAGCGCCAGCAGCAGGGTCACCAGCAGACGCTCGCGCTTGTTCTCCAAAACACGTGTCGTCAGGGTCGCCATCGTAACACAACCCAACCCCAAAACCATGGGCAGCACAGCTTTGCCATTCAAGCCCAACATTTTGAAAAAACGATTGCTGAGCGCTGCCAGGCGCGGTAAATAGCCCGAATCTTCCATCACGCCGAATGCCAGGAAAAATGTGGTCACAATTGGGAAGATCAGGGCCAGGGCATAGGTCATTCCCATCGTCCAAACGCCGTATTCGCCGACCAGAAAGTCAGCCGCTATCGGAATTGGAACCAGGCGGTTCACCCAACTAACCACCCAGGGATTGATCACCTCACCAAAAAGCCTGCCTTCCAGCAAGTTCACCAATGTCCCGGCTCCCCACACACCCACAAACCAGTACAGGCCGTAAAGAACTGCTGCCAGGATGAACAATCCCCAGACGGGATGGGTCGTCAACCGGCCCAGGAGCTCGGAGAATCCGGCGCCGCCAACGCCTGTTTGCATGAAGGCATTGGCGGCGGTCCGTTCGACAAACGCCAGCCGGAACTGTTGAATTCGCGTTGAAAGGGGCTCACCTACTGAAGCCTGAACTCGATCGCGCTGGACACAAAGCTCTGCAAACGTGGAAGCATTCAGGTGGACCCGCAGCCAGTTTTCGCTCACCGGATCCGCGCTCAACCAGAGCAGCCCCAGGGAGCGCAGGTTGATCGCCAGGGGGGGAAGTCCGGCTGCCTGCAAGAATTCCGCCAGGTCGGAAAGCGCAGCCTCGATTTCGGCGCCGTAGTCGAGTCTGAATTCAGGCGCCGAGGCAGAATGCACCGCGCGGACCAGCGCATCCACACCCTGGCCGCGAATCGCCGTGGTCGGCACCACGGAACAACCCAGGCGCTGTTCCAAAAGGCCGTGATTAACTGCGACGCCGCGCTTGCGGGCCTCGTCCATCATATTCAACGCCAGAACCAGGGGAATTCCCATTTCTGCCAACTGGACACTGAGCAGCAAGGTGCGGCGCAGGTTTTTTGCGTCGCCGACCTGCAGGATAGCTTTCAGATCCCCTTCGAGCAGGACGCGTGCGGTCACCTGCTCATCGTCCGAGTGCGGAGGAAAAGTAATCACGCCCGGCGTATCCACCAGGACCATCTGGGGAAAGGCCCGCGAAGCGCCGCGGGCAATCTCTACCGTCGTGCCGGGATAGTTGGAGATGATGACGTGCTGCCCGGTAAGCCTCTGAAACAGCACGGATTTACCCACGTTGGGGTGTCCAATCAGGGCAATACAACCAATGGATGGGAGGGTTGCGGCCGATGAAGGATTGTGATGATGCATAGCCTGTCTCTGACTTAACGCTGTGAGCTTTCTTCGGAAGCTTCCGCCCGGCGGCAATCGGCGCATAAGCCGTACAGAACCACCGTACCGATATCCACCTGAGCCCCGCTGTGCAGCTCGAATTGGGCTTTGATTGTATTGACCAGCAAGTTGTCAAACTCAATCACCCGCTTACAGGAGTAGCATACAAAGTGGTAATGTTCGCCTGGGTTGGCGGGATCGAAGCGCTCCTGGCGGCGCTCTTCATCGAACCAGCGTGAGCGCACCAACCCTTCCTGCTCCAACCAGCGCAAAGTCCGGTATACAGTGGTCAGGTGCAGATTTGGGTCGCGCTGGCGGGCTTCGCTTAAAGCTCATCGGCGGTTGGGTGGCTGCCAAGATCGTCCAACGCTTTAATGATCAGCTTGCGCTGGGCGGTCATGCGCCCACCCTGATCCCGAATACGCTTTTCCGCTTCTTTTATAAGTGCCATCATGATCCATCGCCTCTTATTGCAAGTCACTTGCAATAATAACTTTCTTTTCTTTCAAATCTTAGTGTCATTCGTCATGTCTTGGCAGGAGTGTCATCCTGATTCTCACGACCACCAGCCGGATCCACGGGCGGGCTGGCCTGCGCTTTACCCAACCAGCGGTTAAAAAAATTCTCCCGCCGGCCATTCAAGCAACCAGCGGGAGAACCGAAACTGGAGGAGGAACTTCATTTTTCCAACGAAATCCGGGCAACCGGCTGGATATTCATTTCCGGAACCAGCTCCGTATAACTGAGCACGGGTAAATCGGGAAATTCCGGGGCGATCAGACGCCGGAGCGTTTGGCGAACGCTGTCCACCGTGAGCACCACCTGCGGCGTACCGGAGGACACCGGCCCATTAACTTCCATGCGAAGCGCAGCCAGGATTTTTTCCAGCCTGGTCGTGTCGAGACGCTCCCAATGCTCGTCGGCTGTTAGAAGCGCCTCATTCGCCAAAAGCGCTTCAATTTCCGGGTCAACCAGGTAGGCCAGTAAATTAAATTGGCCCTGTGTGTATTTGTGACTGATATAGCGCTTCAGATGGATGCGCACAAATTCGGCCAACGTCACGGGGTCTTGCAGCCAGCTTCCACTCGGGACCCGGCGAGCCGCCAGGCGAGGATCAAAAACGATTTCCTGCGAGTCGTCCACGACGATGTAATCGAAATCGATCAACGCCTGCAATATAGAACGCTGGTCGCGGATCGTGATCCCCTCCGCCGCCAGCAGGCGATAAACCCACGTCAAGATTCCAGTCGAATAACGCCCCTTGACCATGGAAACGATTTGTGGGAAGGACTCCTGCAGGCGGTTAAGCTGCTCGATCACCCAATTTTGCTGCACCAGGCAGCCCATATTGGCGCGCAGGTCGCTCGCTAAGGCCTCAACCAGGTAATCCACCGGATTCCAGGCGATTAATCCCAGGTCGTGGGCGAAAGACTCTGCTGAGGCCGGGACAAGGCTGTAAGTCGAATGGCCGAAAAGTTTGGGAGCCGGGCTGCCCGTGACGCCTAATAAGCGCAGGCGTTCCGGCAAATCGTTCACCAACAATTGGTCTTCTCCCAGCTCCTTCCAGGGGAAAGCAGTCAGATGGTTGATCTTAAATCGGAAGAGCCCGGGGGCAGCTCCGGCGCAGCCACAAAACGCATCTCCGGAAGATGGAAGCCTGACTCGTAAAAAAGGGCCTCTCTTTTTGCCGCAAAGGGGCTGTTTTCGTATTCCGCCGCCCGCAAGGTAATCTGCTGGAGTGATTCGGGCGCAAGTTGGATCTCAATGACCCCCGGCGAAAGCGCTGCGATCAGAGATTCGCAAATCTCCGTTGGCGAATGGCCAGCCTGCCTACCCTGGTCCAAACCCTGGGCGACGATCCGCCAGTCGCCGATCGAGATATGGTAATCCAAAACAGCGCCCAGGATTATCTTGAGGTCATCCAGCTCCGGCAAAGTCTGGGCTTCGGGAAAAGAGGCGGATAAGCTCGCCAGGTAGGCCGCCAGGACCGGTTGGGTAAGCAGCGCAGATGGCCGAATCTTGACAATCTCAGGACATACCAGGCGGACCCATTGCAGCGCCCGGTCGGAGGGCAAAGATTGCAAGCGAGCTAAGAGCCCTTCATTCGGCGCGCCGGTTTCAATCACGTCTGGCGCTGCCAGCCATAATGCCCGCTCCAATAAGCCGTCCGGGTAATGACAAATTTCCTTATCCAGCCAAAGCTCCAGGATACCGGCTTTTTCACCTGAGCCAGCCGAAAACGGTTCGACTTCAACCTGCGGTTCCGCCGGGACACCCAAATCCGCAAATAATGCGGCGAAATCCTCCCGCAGGCCGGTTTGCAGGGCAGCGCTGTCCAGCCGCGCCAGCCAGGTCGCCTCGATCTTCAATTTCAATGGGATCGCGGGCGCTTTACCTTCAAACGGTTGAGAACGGCTTTCTTGTTCGGGTAGGTCCATCATTTTTTATGATGCAATCCTAACGAGGCTGCGAGAAATCAAATTCTGACTGGGCGACAGGACTCTGCTCGCTTTTTTCCGCCAGGAGCTCCGCCTCGGCGATGACAAACAAGTCCGGGAACTCCAGCTCGACCAGCCGGCGCAAGAACGGGCGAACTTCGCCGTCCTTGCAAACCAACACTTGATTCCCGTGCGCCGGTTCAACGATGGCGCGAATTTCAGCCAGCAGATCCTGGGCTTCTAGCGGGGGTAACGCCAAGAACAATTTGCCATCCTGGTGTTTAAGCCAGGAGGAAACCTTATCCTCCGCTTCCTGTGGAAGAAATACCTGCTGCGCCTCGGGCTGGTTGCCGGGCAGGTAAGGCTTAAGTTTCATCCGGGCCGCCTGCACGACAGGATGGACATCCTCATCCGGCAAGCCGCATTCTTGCAGCGCCTCCAAGATCGAGCGCCAATCCTTGATGGAAACGCTCTCGGCGAGCAGCGCTCTCAACATGCGTCCAAAGCGTGCCTGCGAGTCTGGATCCGCGACGAACCAATCCAGCGTCAGGGCGGCGCCTGGCTCTTTGCGCCAGGAATCCAGCAGCCCTGCGACCTCCTGTACGTCAATGAAATCGGCCAGGTTGCGGTACAGGACGGCCTGCAGGTGGAGGACCATATAAAACAGAGGGTCCTCCCATACCTCGAAGCCTTTTTCTTGTAATTTTGGAACGAACTCGCTCTTAACCCAACAGCCAGGCGCGCCGGTGAGCGGGTGGACCCCAGGCTGCAGGGCAGCGTCGGGAATCTGCAAAGCCAGCAGCGCCTCACGATCCTGGAGGCAGTATGCCATGCCGGGTTGAAGCGTCCCCATGACAATGGGCACCTCATCCAGCAGGACCAAATAACTGTTTTCCGGCAAGCCGCCTTCGAAATTTCCGCGCACCCGCACACCCGGGACGCTGACACCCATCTGCTCGAGCAAGCGGGCGCGCATCTCGGGCAGGTAAGTCTTGAACATGATCCAATCCGGCCCCGTGTCGGTTGGGAGCAGATGGTAATCCATCTCGATGGCGACCGTATATACGGTCGGGAGCATCTCCAGCTCGCCGTCTTTTCCGGAAAGCTGCAGGCCGGTACTCCAGGTATTTCCTTAATGCCATGCGGAACTGCTGGAATTCGCCCGCCAGGGCGTCCTGAGCGCCGGATGCTTTCAGGTGTTCTTCCAAAAAGGCATCGAGCGACCAGTACTGGCTCACATGGCCGAATAATCCCAGGCAAGGCTGGGCCGCTGCAGCACCCGGTTTGTCCTCTCCCGCCGACTGGTAGCGTTCGAGCAACTCACGCCAATTCGCCAGGGCTGTATCGGCGCTATCCAGGACAAAGCCGGCGAACCCGCTGCGACTCAAAAACTCAGCCTGGACTGAAAGGGACTGGGAAAGCTCCCCAAAAGCAACGCCAAACTGGTACAGATTCAAAGCCTCCTGGGGCCAGCCGTTGTCTAGGTTTTTCTTTCCGGCAGCACGCAGATCGTCCAGCGTCATCTCCAGCCGGCGCTCAACCTGGGGAAAGCTGTCGCGCTGCTCCATCAACCGCCGCAGGCTGACCAGCAAGCCGCTCCAATCCCCATCCTCTTGCTGCAAGCGGGCCAGGGTGGCATTGACGCCGATCCAGGTCCCGCCGTTTGTGTCGCCCTCGTCCTGTAAAGAGGCCAGCTTATTTTCCAGCTCCTGCTTCGCAGTGGGCATTTGAAGGCTTTTTAGGCGCTCGGAGGCCAGGAGACGGATTTCCCGGTCGATTTGCGCGATCTGCGCCTGGTTCGGGCTGCCTTTGGTCAAATCGGCCAGGATATCCAGGGACCAATCCACCAGGCTGTCAATCGCCGGTTTCGCTTCTGCCGCGGCGATCGCCTCTACGAGTTTCTTCTTCCCTTCAACCAGATCCCCAGACACCAGGGCCGCGAGCCCCAGGATCTCCAGGCTGTCGCTTTTCACCTGGGTCTCGTCGCCCAGGGCCAGCTCGGCGATCTGGCTGGCCTGGTTGAGATACCCCTGCCCGGGGTAAATTTTCTCGAGGAAAAAGGCCGAACGGCTGTAGATATCCAAAGAGAACTCACGGTAATCCGGCTTGTAATAACCCAACACGCGTTCGAAAACTGGGCGAGCTTCATCAAACCTATCCAACCAAAACAGGCAGCAGCCCAGCATATAGATATACCAGACGTTTTCCGGCTCGGATTCGAGCGCCTTGCGCACCTGCTCACTTGCAGATTCATACTGCTTTTCAAAGATCAGCAAAAAGCACTTGATCCCCAAGGCCCAGGAGGAAGGTCCCTTGGCGAGCCGCCGGTCGATCAAGTCCAGCGACTCTTCATAACGGCCCCAATTCGCCAGCGAGGCGGCCTTCTCCTCCAACGAATACACATCCTCCGGATCGATTTCCAGGGCTCTATCCGTCGCCCGCAGGGCGGTCGCCTCCATACTCAAGTTGCGATAAACGCGTGCCAGGTCCGACCACCAGCTCGACCAGCTATCGCGCAGCGCGACGGCGCGCTCCAGGTAAATCACAGCCTGCCAGTAAGGAGCGGCGCGGTTTTCGTTGATATCCGTAAATCTTTCGCTGATGCGAGCGCGCGTGATCAACGGCCACCCCAATTCTTCAGGAGGCTGTTTCTTCTGGCCCTCCTCCCAGCCCTTCAGACTGTTCCGAATCCCGCGCAGGATCTCATCCGGACTCTTGGTTTGATAGCTGGCCAACAAAATCGTATCGGCCAGGTACCAGTAATTGGCCTTATGCTCCGCATCCAGGTCATGAACCTTCTGGAAAGCCTCCAGGGCCTTTTCAGTTTCCTGGCTCCAATAGTATGACTTACCGGCCTCGTGAAAAGCATCCGCAGCTTCCACCGGCTGCTTTAACTGCTCGAGCAGCTCACCTTTGAGCCAGTAAGCGCGGCGCTCCGGGTATTTCTCCTCTGAGTGCAACCCCAGCTCCAGGGCGCGGTTCACAACCTGGAGAGCCTGGGTGAAATCTTTTTCATTTTGCAGGCGTTGAGCCATCAAATAGTACAGGTTGCCGCTGCCTGGAGCCAGCAGCTTGACCAATTCCGATTGCGGGTCGGCTTCATCTTCGAGGGCGTCCAGCGCCTTGTTGTACCATTCGTCAGCTTTCGTCCAAAGCTTGCGATCCTCGCACAGCAGGCCCATTCCGACATAACCCTCCGGCTGGTCCGGCGAGCGCTCGATGCTTTGCTTAAAATAATTTGTGGCCTCATTGCGGTTTTCCAGAGCGCGCATCAAACTGCCCAATGCGGCATACGGCCGCCCGTCTTTCGGGGCAAGTTTCCTGGCCTTCTCAAAGTAGAGGCGGGCGGCGTCGTTATTGGACAATTTATCCTGGTAAATACGACCCGCGAAGATCATCAAAAACGCCCGCGCGGCCGGTTCGAGGCCTAATGATGGACGGCTTTCGTTGGCTTCAGCCAGATAAATCACAAAACCCAGGGCGGCGGCGTAATCTCCACTCGCAAGCGCTTGAGTGGACCGGCGAAAGAACCCCTCATAGGGCGGCTGGTGGTCGGGAAAAGTGAACGGGGCGTTGGTCAGGCGGCTGGAAAACTCAAGCTGCCAGTCCAATAAGGCCTCGACATAAAGCTGGAGCCAACGATCCAACGCCGCCTGGGGGTCTGATTCAAAGGCGGTTATCAACTCCTGGCGCAGCGCTTTCCAGCGGCGAGCGGTGTAGCGCTCGCGGCGGGCCTGGGCCGCTACCAGCCTGGAGATCGAGGTTTGCAATCCAGACAAAAGGGCTTGCATTCGCTCCAATTGCGTTTCCTGGCTTGCGATCGTCTTTTGAAGCGCATCCAACCCGCCGCTCCCGACGCGACCAACGGCCGAGAGGATCGGGGCAACCAGGGTATTGAACACCTGCGCGTCCAGTCCCTGCTCGGCGGCGGCGCGGCGGGCGGTCTCGATCGCCGCCATCAAAACGGGCTGCAAGCGGTGGCGGATCTGGCCCGTATCCATCAGGTTTGAGGCTGGATCGCCCCCGCGCTCCTGCCCCCCATCGATTTCAACGGGATCCGATTGTTCTTGTGGGTTGATTTCCTCTGATTGGCCCATGCTCGAAAATTCTGCCATTTGCGCAAAGATCGCCTGACTTAAAACCTTATGGCTTTAGCTCAATCGCCTTCTTCGCCATCGCTTCGTAAATGCTGGCAAAGACAGGGTCCATCTCATTCAAATAGCGCTCGTTCAAAACGTCCACCAGCTCGCCGGCGGTTTTAGCGGTCCACTCAATCCGCATCCCTTTCAACCACTTGATCATCTCGAATTGGGCGGCTTTTTCAAGCCCCAAGGCCTCGATGGCTGCTTGACCGGCTTGCATGACCGTGGGCAGAAATTCAGGGTCCATCTGTTCGACGATTTGAACCATCGCCAACAGGATCTCTTTGTAGTCCGCATCCTCCTGCGCTTCCCAATTCGCTCTCAGGGCGCTTTGCACGGCTGCAAAGCTCTTTCCGCTCAACTGGTTTTCCAGGGTCCGCAGCCAGCGGTAAGCCTCGGAGAATTTCTGCTTATCCAGGGCCAGGTCATTCATTTTCAACACGCCGCCATCGATGGTGCGTTTCAGCAAGTTAGGATCAAGCTGGATGACCGGAGCAGTCATCGAGAGGCCGCCCACCGAGACGCCTCCCAGCGCGGGGCGCGCGAACGTCCGCGCCTGGCTGGACGCCAACGCAACAACCGCGCCTGCCGGTCGCTCCGGGATACCGGCGCCAGCCGCCTCCACCGCGCCGGATCCGGAGAAGGCGTCTCCAGGCGCCCCGGATGGCCCCGCCTCCGCCTGGCGGCTCTGCTCCTGCGGGAGCGCCCGACCCGGATTCTGTTGCCGCAGACTGCTGGCCCTCATCGCTCGTGGATTCCTGTGATAGGGTAAGCCGGCCGTCAAAACTGTGCATGTACAACACCGGCGTCCCAAACAGGCGGTTCGCCCACTTGTAATATTTGCCCATCTCGAGCCGGCCACTCTGCACTGCCGTGCCGAGAGTCTCGTGGTTGGACAACTGCTGGTAAAAGGCTTTGCTGAACTGGGTGGCGTCGTCGTTCGGGATCTCGTATTTCATCGCCACAACCGCCGGGATGTTGGCCTGGATCAAATTCGGGGCAATTCCGGTAAAGGCGTTTAAGCCCGATTCATCCCCCTCTGTTTCGGCGCCCTGGCACATCTCCAGGAAAACAAGGCGCGGCGTCACGCCGGCTTCATTAAAACACCTGACTAACTCTTTATAACCGCACCAGTCGGCCCCCTCGATCTTCGATTTTGGATCGATCAGCGCAATTTCGCCCTTATTCTCATCTTTGTCATAGCGCCCATGCCCGATGAAGTGTAGAATGTGCGGCTTGAATTTCTTCAATTCATCTGGCAGGGTGGTCATCGTCGGCTGCTTCAAAAGATCGATCTGCACCTTGCCCTCAATGGTTCCAACTTCCTTAACCAGCGCTTCCACGGCCTGCAAGACCTCTTTATAAGCCACGGTCCCCAGGTCGGCGGGCTTGGAGACGACCACCAGGATGCGCAGCTCATCTTCCTTGGGAACCAGGGTCGGGCGGTTTTTATTCAGCGACATAAAGCGCGAGAGCACCAGGTCGGCCTGTGTGGCGAGAAATTCCTTCGTTTCTGAATCGTAAAGATACTCCCAGGGGTAGGCGATCAACTTTTTTTGGCTGTCGTCGAAGTTGAGTTGCAGGCGCAGCCTTTGATTTTCTTTCCTGGCTGCGTCCAATTCACTCTTCAAAAAAGCGCGGATATCCCCATTGATGAGACCTTCATATAAATGGGCGCCTAACACCTCCAGGTCTTTGCTGCGTTTGATCCCATCCTCGTTCAGCCAGCGTTGGAACATGAGGATGGTTTCATGGCGCAGGTTAGAAAAATCTAACTGGCCCTTCTCCACCGCCCCGGCGTCCGTCGTCGCCCGCACGCCGTTTGCACCTTCGTGCAGGACCTCGATGATCAGCTCGTACTTACGATCTTCGCTCATGTACCCATTGAAACCCCATAGAAAAACTTTCAGGTAAGAAACCAGAACCACAAAGGGCGTCTAATCCAGCTAAGCCTAGAGTTCATCCAAATCATCCAGCTCTTTAGAGATTTGCAGCATCTCTTTTTCATCGGCTGAAAGCTCTTTCGCCGAGAGCGTGCTTAGTCCCACCGCTTGTTTGCGCAAATCTCCCATTTCTGCCAAATAGCCTTCGATCAAGCGCTTGAAGTCCGGGCGCACCAGGTCTGAACTGGCCAGCATATTGCGCTTAAGGGTATTGAAATAAGATTTCGCCTCGCTCCAGAAATGGTCCGTAGAGGCCTGTTCCGCCAGGTCGCGCGCCTTTTCCCACAGCGGGTAAAAGTCCAAGGTGCGCTCATCCGTGCGCTTGACCCCCTGGGCAATGTGCAGCAAGATGAAATCGTGGGCTTTATAGGGCTGAGCTGTCGCTTCGTCGTCGCCGGAATAAAGGCGTGAGTCGCGCACGAAAAACATGGAGGGGTCGATCAGGGCCTCGTCTTCATCGATCAGCACCAGGTATGCCGGCTCGAAGACCTGGCCCACCAGTTGCGGGTTGATCGTCCAACGGTAGCCCAGGACCGGAGCCGTCTGCGGCAGGTCGAGCAAGGTCTCAAGCCCGTCCATCACGCTCCCGGCGATCTTCAAATACGTGGGAAAAGGGACAAGCGGCGTGACCGGGTTGATCACGCCGGCGATCCGCTCCACAACCTGCAGCACCTGCTCGGCGTTGTTCTGGTGCTGCACCCGGTTGAAAAGCACAGTCAGGGTGACCGCCCCGCCCTGGTAGGGATGCATACCGGTGACCGGGGCATCCCGGATGATGTACCCCAGACCAACGTCTTCGGAATATTGTTTAAAAAGCGCCGGGCCAACCACCGAAGGGACGGTCTCCGGCGCCTTTCCGTATATATAGCTGCTCACAACCAGCGCCAGCGGGTCGTAGGTCACCCACCACATGCCCGGCTTGGCTAAAAACATTTCGCTAATGATGATCTGGAAGTAGTGCTCGCCGGCCTCAAAAGGCGCGCCGTTCTTATCTTTAATGGTGAAATGGGCGCGTGTTTTGGCGGTTTTGGACTTGGCGGAATCCCATAGCTGTTGTACCCGATCTAAGAAATCGGCCATAACCTCCCTCCCGGATGTGTTAATGAAGCAAGCAGAAAGAAACCGGCACCAAAACTGACCATGAATGCCACTTTTCGTAGGTAGATTATATGATTTTAAAGATCAGGAGTCAACCACAACCCGCTAGCACAAATAACGGGCGCAACTTGCTTCGCAGTTCTCGCCGGTCGAATGATTGACTCGGCGGAGCAATTCTGCTATAAGTAAATCAGGGTGTTAGATATTTAAAAAGCGCATTGTTCCTGGCGGGCCCGAGACTTTTCGATCAATAAATTTTGCTTCCAGAACGAACCGACCGTAGAAGCATTAAAGTTCCTGACTGGTACGTTTTTTATTTGAAGTTAAGACAGCGGTTAAGCGGGTAAATGACTGTCTTTGGGAAAACCAGCCCGTTACCCGGAGGCGGACGAGTCCGCCCGAAAATTCTTGCCGGTTGCGCAAGAATAGCGTGGTAAATCTTCCATTAACCCAACCAGAAAGGAGTAAAACATGTCCAGGATCGCGCGTATTTTGATTATCCTCACCATCGTGGCGGGGCTTATGCCAGCGGCGGCAGCGCCGGGTGCTGCCCGAGCTGAAGCCCCGCCGGATGCCGCCCTGTGCAGCCAGCTCGGCGGCGCCTTCACCGTGGATAGCGATGGCTCATCCATCTGCTACTGGGTTCCGGCCCTCTGGAACAGGGACCTGGTCGTGTTCGCTCACGGCTACGTGGATCCCCGCCTGCCGGTCGGTATCCCCTGGGACCAGTTGGTGCTGCCAGACGGAACGTCGCTGCCAGGCATCGTGAATGCGCTGGGGTATGCCTTCGCCGTGACGAGCTACGGTAAGAACGGGCTGGCGGTTACAGAAGGCGTTGAGGGGATCTTCAAGCTGGTGGGCGTATTCAAGGGGATCAAGCCGCTCACCCGCCGGGTGTTTTTGGTGGGAGCTTCGGAGGGCGGCCTGGTAACCACTCTGGCCCTGGAGAAGGACGCTCAAAACCCGAAACGCATTTTCAGCGGCGGCATGTCCACCTGCGGCCCGGTGGGAGATTTCACCAAACAGGTGAATTATTGGGGCGATTTCCGCCTGATCTTCGATCATTACTTCCCAGGTGTGATCCCGGCGCCGAATGGCGTGACCAATCCGGTGATCAATATTGACCCGGGTGCGATCGCGGCCTGGAGCACACCGCCAGAACCAGGCCCACTGCAGGCGCAGGTACTCGCGGCGTTGGCGAGCAACCCGCAGGCAGCTCAGGCTTTGATCGCGGTCACCCAGGCGCCGGTCGACCCTGCCGATCTGGAGAAAACGGTTGGAGAAACCACCCTGGGTATCCTGGGTTATAATATCACTTCGACCGATGAAGGCCGCCAGGAATTGTCCGGAGATCCGAATGTCGATCTGAATACGAATGAAGGTTCACCCTACACAAACGTGGGCCGGGAATTCCTGGATCCGGATGGGAATCCGATCGCGGTGACCGCCTACAGCGCCGACCCCAATGCGTTGGAAGTGATCGCTCAAAACTACACCACGTCGGGGTATATCAAGGCCCCCTTGGTCGGATTGCACACGCTTGGCGACCCTTACGTTCCATACTGGCACGAGCTCATCTACCGGTTGAAAACCCTTAAGGCCGGGACCGCCCTGCGCTTCACCAATATCCCGGTCAACCGTTATGGTCACTGCAATTTCAAGATCAGCGAAGTGCTCTTCGGCTTCGTTGTGATGGTGTTCCGGGCCACTTTCAATACGCCGGTCTTTCTCCAGGCGAAAGCTGCGCTGCCGGACGCCTCCTCACAGCAAGAATTCCAGGCTTTGATGGACGCAAATCCCGACCTGTTGGAGATGCGGTTATTTATCCCGCTCGTCCAGCGTTAAGGTCGCAGGAATCAGAGGTGTGTCTGGTGAACTCATTCCACCAGACACACTGATTTTCACACGAAACTTATACGTGCTCTGCCCAGTCCCCCTCAGGGATTTTCTCGCCGGCGCGGATTGGGACTTTTAGCCGGTTTTCGAACGGGGTTAGCGGGCAGGTCCACATCGCGTTATAGGCGCAATAAGGGTTGTAAGCATAATTAAAGTCCACCAGGAACCTGCCGCTCATCCAGCGGCTCGGGCTCCAGGTAGCGCCCCGCGCCGTAAGTCTCCTTGCCTGCTAAAGAATCGACAAAGGGCAGGAAAAAACCGTTATCGTTGTAATAGAGGACCAGGTCTGCCTCTTGCCCGTCCACCAGGAAATTGAACCTGCCATAGCGAATATAGGTTTGGACGCTGCCCGTGGAAGTCTGCACCTGGATCGTGTCTTTATCTTCGAACGCATCCAGGGTCAATTCAAAACGCAGATCGGGATTCTCTGAAAAATAGCTCAACCCGTGAAAATCGCGTTTCTGCTCGCGCCTCAATGGGCTCTGCGGGCTTGTGGCGAAAAAATGATCTTTCTCTTTGCGAAAAGCTTCTAATTCGTTCATGATTTCCCTTTATAATGACACAGCATTATCTGCAGCTACCAAGGCAGTGATGATGTCGCCCATACCTCCCACAATCCCAACCGCCACCTGGTCCTGCAAGCCGAATGTTTCCAGACAGGTGGAACACAAAACCAGCTCCACCCCTTTCTTCTCCAAAGCACGCAATTCCTCCAAGACAGGAGAACCATTGACGCATAATTTCACGCCATCCGTGTAAAAACAGATTTGAGCGGGCAGTGGGGCCAATTCGGCGATCAACGTCAAGAACTTCTTGGCCAGTTTCACCATAAGCTCCGCATCCTCACTGCTGCCCATTCCTTTATTGCTGAACACAAAAACGGTTTTACTCGACATTTCAACAAGCTCCTTAAGACTGATTCGATGATGGAGAGATAGGTTTCTCACCGGGACATTGACTCTGCGGCTCTTTGGGATTTTCTGTTGCAGTGGGGGTTCCACCACAGCGATTCCCGAAGAACCGACTCCGGTAATATTTTACCGTTTATGGCATATTGAGAAAATAGCTGACTCTTTGGGAATCGCCTCACGTAAGATCCCGAAGACCCAATAGCTTTTTATCTTTTCGTAAGAAATTTGTAACATTTTGAAGATATGATGTAAATTCTCAAATAAGTGGATCTGGGAGGTGGAGTTTGTCCAATAAATTCCAATTATTGCCTGTGATCGAGAACCAGGAAACCGTGCCGGTGCTGCCCGAACAAACTTTCCTGCCGGATGCCTATCGCCTCCCTGAAGGCAGCCAGCGCGGCGCTACCGCTGGATTTGGACCGCAAGTTGTCTTTATCGAGGTGACTAACCGCTGCAATTTACTGTGTGAAACCTGCCCAAGGACTTTTTTCACTCGAGAACCACTTAAATCCATGAGCCTGGAAGAATTTATCCTCATCGCCGAGCAGTTCCCCAAAATGCAGCGCGCCCTGCTGCACGGCATCGGCGAGCCTTTGCTCAACCGCGCCCTGCCCGAAATTATCGCATCCCTTAAAGATCGGGATGTCGAAGTGATCATCAACTCAAACGGCACCTTGCTGACGCCAACCTGGCAGGAAGCCCTGGTGCAAAGCGGGCTGGACGAGTATCGCTGCTCCATCGACGGGGCGCGCAACGAAACTTACGCCCGCATCCGCGGTGCAAACCTGCTGCCCAAGCTGTTGAAAGGCCTTCAAGGGCTGGTAGAAACCAAATCCAGGCTGGCTTCCAGATCCCCGCAAATTTCGATCTGGTGCGTGGCGACGAACGAAAACCTGCGCGAACTCCCCGACATTGTGCGCCTGGCAGCCCGTCTGGGCGTGCCAGAAGTCTATGTTCAGCGCATGGTTTTCTACGCACAGGAACCCGAAAACCAGTATGGGATGGCGCGCGACGCCCTATCGATCTACGGGAAGGACAATGACAGGCAGGAAGAAGTTCTCCAGGAATGCCAGGAGCTCAGCAAAAACCTGGGAATAGAATTTCGCGCTTCCGGAGCGCGTGATCCCTTAAACAGCCTGGCGGCAGCCCGCCCCTCAGATTTTGCGCCCTGGAAAGCCTGCATGCGCCCATGGACCACCGCTTACATCACCGCCAATGGAAACTGCCTGCCTTGCTGCATCAGCCCTTTCGCAACCAGCGATTACGAGAGTCTGATCCTGGGCAATTTGCTTGAGCGACCCTTTTCAGAGATCTGGAATAACACGCATTACCAGGATTTCCGAACCCGGCTGTTGAGCCCGCACCCCCACAAAGCGTGCTCCAACTGCGGGGTGTATTGGAGCTTGTAAACGATTGGCAACCCTATAGGTCGAATCATGAACGCCCTTGAACACCTCGCCGCCGCGCCCCTCAACTGTGAGCCGCCGGCCATGCTTTGGAAACTTTGGCTGTACACCAATTACGATTGCAATCTGAAATGCTCGTATTGCGTGGCAAAATCTGGGCCGAACGTTCCGCGCCGCGCCCTGGGTATAGCAAACATTCGCCGGCTGGTGGATGAGCTGCCGGAGCTGGAGCTCGCTAGCTCGGTGATTAAACAGGTTTATGCAGTCACCGGGCGCTTTGATCTGATCGCTCGGATCGAAAGCCCGGATGTCCAATCCCTGGGCGATTGAGTGGCCAATGGAATTGGGAACGCCGTGGGCGTTCGAAAAACCGAAACCAGCCTGATCATTTGGAGCAGGTCGCGCGAAGAACAGGATTAGTTCCCGCGCGACTTTGCGCAGCCATCAGAAAGACGTAAACGAAAAAACTTCCAGCCTGGAGAATAAACATGGAAAAAATTTCCTCGACCTCATCCGCAGCATCGCTCGATTTGCTGGGTCGTTTTGGTCTGGTTGCAGCCCGCTTGATCATCGGCTATTTATGGATCACCCAGTTAGCCTGGAAGCTGCCGCCCAGCTTTGGCTGCCCGCCAGATTTCGCCGTCAGCACCAGTCTCAGCGCTCGCACGACCGGCCTGTGCGATTGGACCGGGTTGATGGCGGTCTATTCCAAGGTCCCGGCCCACGCCGCCCTGGTCAAGAACATCATTATTCCGAACATCTCCTGGTTGGGTTGGGGGATCTTCTTGATGGAGGGCTTTATCGCCGCCTCCCTGATCCTGGGGGTGTTCTCAAGGTTCGGCGCATTGGTGGGTTTTATCCAGGCCGTTAACCTGTACATCGGCCTGACCGCCATCCCATTCGAGTGGTACTGGACCTACGGCATGCTCTATACTTTACACCTGATTTTCTTCGCCATACCCCCAGGCCGGACGCTGGGCGTAGACGCCTGGCTGCGGCCGCGTTTGCAAGCCGCGGCCCAAGGCGGCAATCGCCTGGCCCGCTATCTGCACTGGCTGACGTAAACCCACCTGCAATGACCAGGCGCATTCTTTTCCTGGGGACGCTCTCCGTCCTTCCATATATTTATGCGTTCTACCTTCAGGATCTACGAGAGCACACCCTGGAATTCGAGCTGGCATTCTTCATCGCATTCGGCCTGTACGCCTGCGCGACGGTCCTGGCGCTGAAGACGAAAACGTTCTCGCCCCGGGAAATCCTGATAACTTTTGGCCTGGCGACAGTCATGCAGGCGCTATTGGTCTTTACCCCGCCCACCCTTTCCGACGACATGTACCGCTATGTCTGGGATGGGCGTGTGCAGGCGAACGGGATAAGCCCTTACCTTTACCCGCCAAACAGCGCTCACCTGGCGCAATTAACGGACCGCAGCATCTGGGTGCACATCAACCGTAAGCCAGCCGTGACGATTTACCCGCCGGCGGCCGAGCTGGCCTTTGTGGGGTTATGGCGCGTCTGGCCCGATAACGTGCGCTGGTTTCAGGCTGCCGCAGCCGCCGGCGGCCTGTTGGCTGGCGGTTTGCTGATTGGGCTGCTGCGGGCGCTGCGGCGGTCGACAGGACGCGTGCTGATCTACTTGTGGTCGCCTTTACTGGCTTTTGAGGCAGCTCACGCCGCACACGTGGACGGGCTGGTGCTGCCCTTCCTGGTTGGAGCCTGGTGGGCGCGGGTGAGCGAGCGAGACGGGCTAACCGGAGCGCTCCTGGGGCTCGCTACGGCGATGAAACTTTACCCCGCCATGCTGTTTCCGGCCCTGTGGCGGCCCAACCATCCGCGCGGCCGCTGGAGCATGCCAATTGCATTTGTGCTAACCCTGGCTGCCTGTTATGCGCCATATGTTGCAACCAGCGGAACACAGGTGCTCGGCTTTCTGCCCAGCTACCTGCACGAGCAGTTCAATCTCGGCCCGCTGGTCAGCGGGCTGATAGCTGGATTTAAACATTTGGGAATCGCTCCATTCCAGGGCATCCTTTGGCTTACAGTCGGCGGGCTGGCTTTAGCGGGAATCTGGATGGTTTTCCACCCGGTGGCCGATGGTGAAAGCGCCGTACGCCGCTGCACCTGGATGATCGCCATATTCACGCTCTTAAACCAGGATTTATTTTCCTGGTATCTGCTCTGGGCGCTGCCTCTTGCGGCGATCTTCCTGCGCCTGGAGGACAATCCAAGATTTAACTTCGCCGGCGGGCTGCGATTAGACGCCTGGACGGGCTGGTGGCTGTTCTGCGGGCTGGCAGCCCTGTCGTACACCTTCTTCCTTAAATGGAAACCCGAATCGGCGGCAATCTGGGCGCAGTTCTTGCCGTTGTACGGCCTCCTGGCGCTGGATGGCCTGCGCCGCTACTTGGGCTGGCGGAGCGCTGCTCGGGCTCTCCCCGGAAAGGCGCCCCTTGGCTCAAGCTGATCCGGTCGATCACTATTTAGCATGAAACTGATCGTTCCTATAACTGTCTTATGAAAAACAGGTTTCAAACGCTAATTTCAAAACTCGACCGGCGAGCGCTCCTGCTGTGGGGGATCGCTCTATTGAGTGCGGCCCTTTATTATTGGAAGCTGGTTGCCCCGCTTAACTTGCTGGATCATCTCAACCAGCCCCGCCTGGACGGGAGATACCTGTTTTATGCAGAAGTTCAGGTGCGCTGGGAATTGATGGCGTTGTTCCTGGTCCAGGCCTTTTTGTATTGGGCCGCCTGGCAGACAGCCCGGAAAGCCAGGGGCCGCCAGGCATGGATCGCTTTGATCGGCGGAACGCTGCTGCTCTCGGGCGTGATGTTGTTTCTCAGCCCATTCGATGCCGCCGACATCTACGATAATATCCTGCATGGGCGCATCCTGGGCATTTACGGGGCCAATCCCTACCTGCAGCTCATCTCGCAGTTCCCCAAGGATCCTTTTTACTTTTATACTGCCTGGAAAAGCGCGCCTTCAGCTTACGGGCCTGCCTGGGAGCTGCTGGCCGGGCTGGCAGCCGTCCTCTCCGGGGAGGGGATCCTCGCCAACGTGTTGGCCTTCAAGCTGCTCCCAGGCCTGTTCCTGGCCGGCAGCTCCGGGTTGGTTTTTCTCATATCCCGCCGGAAAGCCCCAGGCAGCGCCCTGGCCAATACCCTGTTCCTGGCCTGGAATCCGGTCGTCATCTATGAGACCTGGGGGAACGGGCACAACGATATGGCGATGGTCTTCTGGATCCTTCTGGCCGCCCTGGCCTTACAGAGGGGCCGTTATTCACTATCCGTGATCAGCCTGGTCGTTGGGACGCTGTTCAAATTTATACCTGCGCTTCTGATCCCGGCGGCGGTAGTGCTGGCCTTGAAACAGCTCCCGGACGGACGCAGGCGCCGGAATTTCCTGCTCATCACTGCATTCAGCGCGCTCCTCCTGATCACGGCAGCCTATGCACCTTTTTGGCACGGGATTCAGGTGTTAAGCCTGGAGCGCAGGATGAAATTGTTCTCAGCATCGCTGCCCGCTAGCATCTTTCATATCCTGCTGCCTTCATCAGGCAATAACCGCGCCGCCTCATGGGTCAGTTACGGCGCATTGGCCCTGACTTTAATATTTACCCTGTTGGAAAGCCTGAGAGCCCGCCGTTCTCCGCTCGGCGACCGGTTTGCGCTGCCGGCGTTCAATATCCTCGCTTTTTACCTGCTCGTCGCCTGCCTGTGGTTTCAGCAGTGGTATGTGCTCTGGCTGGTAAGCCTGGCGGCCCTGCTGCCTGCAAGCCCGCAAATGTGGTTAGCCCTGACCTCAGGTTTTTGGGTGCTGACCAAGCAGTTTATCATCGGCCCGGCGATTTTATGGCCGCGGCCTCATTTCCCTCAACCCTGGCTGGAAATCTGGTTTACCTTCGGCATCCTGGCGATCCCCTGGGCATGCGCTTTGTATACCCTGTGGACTTCCAGGGAAAAAACATCGAGCGCTCTTAGCGCGCTACGTGTATTGACCCATAGCGTTTCTCTATTAAAGGATTAACCCATTTGACACAAGCTCACCTGACATCGCGATCTTCCAGCCGGATGGTGGAAAATGCCCTGATCGTCATTGCAAAAAGACCTTCGCCAGGGGATACCAAGACCCGGCTGTCGCCGCCGCTGACCCCGCGCCAGGCGAGCGAGTTGTACGAGTGTTTTTTGATCGATACCATCGAATTGGTCCGCCAGGTGACGGATGTCCAGCCCGTGATCGCTTATCTGCCCGCACAGGAGCGCCCATATTTCGCCGCGCTCGCCCCCGATTTCGAGCTCATCCTTCAAGAAGGCGCCAACCTGGGAGCGCGCCTGGACAACGCCTTGACAGCTTACCTGCAAGCCGGCTATCGGAGGGTGGCCATCATGGACAGCGACAGCCCTACCCTGCCGGCTGCCTGCCTGGCAGAGACGTTTGATGAATTGGCAAAAGGAGCCGACCTCGCCCTCGGGCCGTGCGAAGATGGAGGCTATTATCTCATTGGGGTCACACGACCGGAGCCGCGCTTGCTGCGCCAGGTCAAGATGAGCACACCGCACGTCGCGGCAGATACGCTGGCGCTGGCGGCTGAGGAGGGCCGGAAGGTGGCGCTTTTGCCCACCTGGTACGATGTGGACGATTCTGGTTCCCTGGCGCGATTGCTGCACGAGCTGGATCAGGCCCCCAAGCCCGTCGCCCAGCGGACCCGGGCTTATTTGAACCGCTCCCCCTTCCGCAACCTGATCGAGGTCACCCAGGCAGGCCCGGATTGAGCGCAGCGGAGTCCGGATTGCCCGCAATTGCGGTGATTATCCCCGCCTTGAATGAAGCCGGGAACATCCAGCGCCTGGTGCTGGAAGTCCTGCAAACCCTACCGGCCCGTGTGATTGTCGTGGACAACGGTTCCAGCGATGCCACTGCTGAAGAGGCGCTTGCTGCGGGAGCCTTCCTGGTGCGCGAGCCGCGCCGCGGCTACGGGTATGCCTGCGCGGCCGGTGTTTCCGCCGCCAGAGATGCGGATGTACTGGTTTTCCTGGACGGCGATTACAGCTTCCTGCCCGCCGAGCTTCCCAGGCTGGTAGAGCCAATCCTGCGCGGGCAAGCCGACCTGGTTCTAGGCTCGCGCGAGCGCGGCCAGATCGTCCCTGGCTCGATGCCGCCCCACCAGCGCCTGGGCAACCGGCTGATCTCCTGGTTGATGAAACGCCTGTATGGCCTGGATATCTCCGACCTGGGACCTTACCGGGCAGTGCGCCGCTCACTGCTGGACCAAATCCTCATGGAAGAGATGACTTACGGTTGGCCGGTTGAAATGATCGTTAAAGCTGCACAACACGGCGGTCGTATCGTCGAAGTCCCGGTCGGCTACCACAATCGCCAGGCTGGACGCTCGAAAGTCAGTGGGACGTTACGCGGCACGCTGATGGCAGGCTGGCATATCCTGCGTGTCACTTTTCGTTATGCCCGCAGGCGGCCCGGATTGGGCTCAAGCCCGGATCGCACACAGCCAGAAGAACGCTGAAACCTGCCTCAACCTGGAACAAAAGAAAAACGGCGTTTCTGAACGCCCGCAGTCATCCAATAGGTCTAGCGGGACCTGAACGCCGTCTCTTCGCCAGTTGGCTGAACAAATATATAAATTTTCTCAAATATCCCTTTACACTCAAAAAAGGCCGATCAATCGACCGGGTTGATGGACCTACTACCGCCCGTCAGGCCCTCGTAGAAACCACCTCCCACACCTGAGGCGGCAAAAACCCAACGGTCCTTCGCTACCAGCGCCTGATCCATCCCCGAGCCAGGGGACGCAGATTCAAGTCCCACACCTACAGGCGTGATGACAGCGGTAAGCTGACCGGTGGCTTTGGAGACGCGGATTGGGGCAGAACGAATGGTTTCGGACTTAAAAGCGACAACCGTATTGGCCGGGATGTAGAAAGCCGTCAAATTTTTCACATCGTAGGTCCATGCGCTGGTATCCAGGTTGGCTTTTTCGCCGGCAAAGATAACCGCGTTATCGACCGTGACCAGGGTGACCGTGACCCCGTTAAATTCGACGAAATCGAGGTTGGCATTGTCGCCATAAATCCACCCCACCTGGATGGGCTCACCACCGTATATCGTTTCCTGGATTTGAGCAACCAATGGCTGTCCCTGCAAGGCATCCACTTTGGGCTCGTATATCACCTGGTCCCCCATCTGGCCTTTGAAATTATCTTTCATCGCTTGCACGAAGCTTGATGCGTCCAATTCCCAATGTGGGACACCCAGAGATTCAAATTTTGGGTCGTCTATTGGAGGTGGATAGAGCAGGATGTTCAAACCAAGGAGTTTTTGGTAAGTCTGATCCTGAGCGATCGACGAGTGATAAGGAGACGTCGAGCCCTGGCGCAGCGATTGGCCGCCGCCGGCGCCGTATCCGGCCGCACCCCCTTCGCCCCGGCCACAGGCAGTTAACCCGAGCAGGGCGGCTAGAATGAGAACTATCAGCGATTTTTTCATCTTCTTCACCTCAGCTAATTTCATCGTTGAAGGGAGCTATATTGAACCTAACTCCCGCGATGCTTGAGCAACCAGTGGGTATAAGCAAATCAAGTCCCGGTTGGTTGTGGATCGTCTGGGTTAGGATATTATAACCGAGGCTAATAACCGGCCCAATAGTAATAAAACGGGTCTTTAGGAATCACTGTGGTGAACCCCGGATTTGGGGATGTGAGCGTGCGTACGCACGCTCACATCCCCAAATCCGGCCCCTATCCCAGAAAATCCCAAAGAGCCAATAAAACTGGGGGAGTGGTTGTGCAATTTATCCTTGCGACCACTCCCCCGACACTTCTTTCTCAGACTTCTGCGTGATGAGGCTTAGAAGTCAAAGTTGGCGATATTGTCTTTTGTAAAGACGGTTGGTGGTCCGGTAATGACGACCGCGTTCTTGCGAAAATCACGATCACCCAGGTTCGGCACGGTGAACTTATTGCCTTCCATAGCTTCCACATTGCCAGTCGCCAGATCAACGCCAAGATACCCGGAAAGGTAACCCTCGTCATAGGGGCTCCACAGGGCAAAAGCCTGAACGACGCCACTCTCGATGAAAGCACGCATCTGGTTCGGGGTGCCGAGACCGGTAACCTGCAAGCCCTTGCCAACTGCGTTGGCGCCGCCGGGGAAAACGCCCGCTGACTCAACACATTGGGCGGCTGCGGCTACGCCTACCGTGGTGGGGGCGATAATACCGCGCAGGTCGGGGTAAGTCGAAAGCAAGCTCTCACACTCCGTCAGGCTCTTTTGAGGATCGTCGTCGCCGTAAACGACTGTGACTAGCTCCATCTTGGAATACTTGGAATCCTGGAGGGCTGTTTTCATCCCCTCGATCCAGTAATTCTGATCGGGAGCATCTGCAGTAGCGCTCAGGATAGCGATTTTGCCTTCATAATCGATCAGCGAACCCATCAATTCAACCTGGCTGGCGCCGGTGATATCGAAATCCATGGGCAGCACCGCTGCATCACGGTGATCCTCGCTGCCAGGGATATCCGAGTTAACGATCAGGACCTTAATTCCCGCTGCGCGAGCGCGGTCAAAAACCTCGTTCAAAGCATCTGGGCTGTTCGGAGAGATCGCCAGGATATCTACCCCACGTTGAATTTGCTCCTCGACGAAGGGAATTTGGGAAGTCGCTTCTGCAGTCGCTGGCGCTGTAGTAGTGAAATTACAGCCGATCTCCAGGCAGGCTTGCTCGAAGCCGCGAATGATTGAATCGAAATAGGGGTTGCCCGTGTTCTTTGGAATGTAGACAATGTCAAGCGCCTGACCTCCACTTGTTGCTTCTGTAGGTGCGGGGGCTTGTACTGCCGTCGTCGCAGTGGGTTGGGCGGGAGCAGCAGTTGGCGTTGCAGATTGACAGGCGGAAAGCACGGCTGTCAAAACGAACAGCAGAGCGATTCCCCAATATAGAGACTTTCGTAGCATGTTCGGTTCCTCCTCACTAAATTAATAAAGGTTGGTTGGATGGGTGGATAGTTTCAAAAGCTGATTGTGAAATTCAGTTTACAGGACGAAGGAATAATCACCTCCTTTCCAACCCGGATACCGGGGGAATGGTTTCAGGTTACTTTCGCAACCGCGCAGACAGGTTAGAAACGATGACAGAGATAACGAGCAGCGTACCAATGGCAGTTAACTGGCTTTCGGCTTTTATATTCGCTACTCCCATGCCGGTACGCAGAATAACGATAAGGAAAAAGGCGATGACTGCACCGAGCATACTGCCGCGCCCTCCGGTGATTTGCACCCCACCTAAAACTACAGCAGTGATTACATCCAATTCCCAGCCACGGGCATGATCATAACGGGCAACCCCCAGGCGAGACACCATGACCAGCCCCGCAAAACCCGAAAGGAAGCCGGCAAGTGTAAATATCGCGATCTTAACCCGTTCTGTAGGAACACCGGAAAATCGCGCTGCTACTTCATTGGTTCCAATAGCAAATACCCAACGGCCAAACGTAGTTTTGTGCAGCACCAAACCAAGGATTATCGCCAGAACAACCAAGATAGCCAGAGGCAGCGGGATGGGTGTCCCTGGTATCATCACCTTGTGTATCCCCAAAAACCAGCTTGGGAAAACGATGTCACGGCTCCATGCCAGCTTGGGTCGGGAGTCGTCGCCCATCAGGATGTTGGCAACCCCCCGGTACAGCGCCAGAGTTGCCAAAGTGACGGCTAACGAAGGCAGTTTAAATTTCGATACGAGGGTGCCGTTCAACCACCCTAACCCGGCGCCCAGGAGCAGCGAAAGGATGATGGTGATCCACATCGGCACATGTAAATCGAAAAAGAGCACGCCAGCAACACAAGCCACCAATGCCAGCGTCGAAGCGACTGACAGATCGATGTTGTTGCTGATGATTACAAAGACCATCCCGAGCGCCATGATTCCAATCTCGATATAGGTGGAAGTGTAGTTCAGCAGGAAAGGTATATCAAGGAAGTAAGGTGATAGCAGCGTTCCCATAATGAACGCCAGGATCAACAAAATGATCGTAACCAACTCAGGACGCGCTAGCAAATTCTTGAGCCGATCGCCATTGCCAACAGATGCGCGATCGGCCGCGGCTGCCCGTTCGCTGACCGCAATCCCTTGGGGCGAGATCTCAGTGGTTTGTTTGCTTTTCATGTTCATCATTCTCCCGTGCTGGCGCGGCGCAGCTCACGCTGGATAATGGCATCGACGAGCACGGCCAAAAGGATCACGAAACCATAAACAGCAAGCTGCCAGGTGGCGGCGATACCCAGAATCGCCAGCGCCACGTTGATCGTGCCCAGCAAGAGACAGCCCAGCACGACGCCCAAAATATTTCCTGCTCCACCAAACACGTTCGTACCCCCAATCACAACCGCGGCAATCACCGTCAGCTCAAACCCCACGCCGGTTTCCCCAGGGTTCACAAAACCGAAGCGTGAGGCGTATAGAATACCCGCCAAACCTGCCATAGCACCGGTGATGGCATACACCATAAAGGTGGTGAATTCAACCGGAATGCCCTTCAGCTTGGCCGCCTCAGGATTGCCTCCAATGGCATAGATATTGCGGCCCAACTTGGAATAGCGCAGAAACAGGTAAGCCAGGACCGCCGCGATTGCAGCGATTATCACCACCCAGGGAACCAAGTCTATGCCAAAGGGGCCTTTCTGAGACCAGCGAATGAGATCGCGCGGCACGTAATTGGGGTCGATCTGTCTGCCCTGGCTGACGATAAAGGTCAGGCCGCGATAGGCGCTCAACGTACCTAATGTCGTGATGATCGGCGGGATGCGCACCCAGGCGATCAAAAAGCCGTTGAGTGCTCCCAGAACCAGGCCAATCAATATTGCCAGGATTGTCCCCAGGTAGATATTGAATCCTGGGAGATCACGGAAGATCATCCCAACGATGATCCCAGCCAGCGCCAGCGTTGACCCCACCGAGACATCAATGCCGCGCGTGATGATGACCATCATCTCACCAATCGAGACCACAGTCAGAAGCGGGACCCACAGAAGAATCGACCTCAGGTTAAATGGTGTCAGAAAGCGTGGTTGGACCGCCGTGGCGCCAGCGACAATCAGGGCCAAGAACAAAACAATCCCAATTTCCCTGAAACGGGCTAGCTGAAAAGCGAAGGAATTCGAGTATCCCTTGTTGTAAGTTTTTCGGATGATCGCCATAGACCTTAAGCCCCTTCCAAAATCTGCCCGGTCGCAGCTGCCATGATGCGCTCGGCGGTCGCTTCGCTCTTGTCGAAGTGCGCGGTGATATGTCCTTCTCGCATCACAATGATGCGATCGCTCATTGCCAGGATTTCAGGTAGTTCGGATGAGATCATCAGGATCGCCATGCCCTGCACAGCCAGCTCACCTATCAGGCGGTGCACTTCTGCCTTCGCACCGATATCAATACCCCGGGTGGGTTCATCCAGAATCATCACCTTCGGTTTTGTCAGCAGACATTTTGAGATCACAACCTTTTGTTGATTTCCGCCGGAGAGTTCTCTTACAGGCTGTCCGACGTTACGCAACGCGATGCGCAGCTTTTCCACATATTCCTGTGTGATTTGGCGTTCAAGGTTTTCCCTCACCCACCCGCCGCGGGCGATTTGGTCAATGATTGAAAGAGTGGCATTCTGGCTCACTGACATCGGCATCAACAGGCCATAGTGTTGGCGGTCTTCGGGCAGGTAGATTAACCCCAACGAAAGAGCCTGGCGAGGGTGGGTGATCTTAACCTCTTTCCCATCCAGCCGTACGGTTCCACTGTCATAATCCAAAGTGCCGAACAAAGACCGCGCCACCTCGGTCCGTCCGGAACCGATCAAGCCGGCAACTCCCACGATCTCACCCGCCCTGACCTCGAAATTAATATCTTCAAACTTCATTGAGCGCGTCAGGTTCTTGACCTCCAGCATCGGCTTCCCGACCACATGGTCTTCGCCTTTCTCAAATAGAGCGCTCAAAGGGCGTCCAACCATCATCCTGATTATCTCGTCCACGTTAGTTTCTTGAGGCTTGCGCACACCGACCAGTTCGCCATCCCGCAGCACGGTGATCCGGTCGCTGATATCGAAAATCTCTTCCAGGCGGTGGCTGATGAATACGATCGCTGTACCCTGATCGCGAAGCTTGCGCATGATTGCAAAAAGATCTTCAACTTCGTTGGGGGTAAGCGCCGCCGTTGGCTCGTCCATCAATAAGATTTTGGCATCCTGCGAGAGCGCGCCAGCCATCTCCACCATCTGCTGGTCGGCGATGGATAAACCCCGCACCTTGCTGTGGGGGTCTAGAACGACGCCGAGTGATTGCAGGATTTCACCCGAACGCTGGTACATCCCGCTCCAATTAACCCTCTTCAAACCGCCCGAGACGGGCTGACGGCCGATGAAAATGTTCTCGGCGATATCCAATTCAGGGAAAGTTAGCGGCTCCTGGTGAATTAAAGCAATCCCAAACTCAGTCGCAGCGTGGGGGTTGGGTATCTCCACCTTCTGGCCTTTCAGCGTGATGGTGCCAGCTTTGGGCTGGTGCACACCGGCGATGATCTTGGCAAGCGTGGATTTTCCTGCCCCATTTTCTCCAACCAGACCATGCACTTCGCCGGGATAAATCTCAAAATCGACGCTCTTGAGGACGTTTACCCCACCAAAGGCCATGTAGATACCGGCGGCTTTCAATACTGAGGATATTTCAGTCATCATTCAAATCCGTTTTTATAAACGAAAAAAACAGGAGCGGCTCTCTCGCCTACATGGCTTCTCATCGATTAAAAGGAAATGCTGTAATTCAGTCCTTCAAGGAAAGGGGTCAATTGTTCGATGTCTCCGTCAATTGCCATCGCTCTGCAAGGTGAGCCATCACGGCCTCGAATACGCAGCGGAAGCGCGATGAGGATAACTTCCTTGTTCTGCAGGCGGTCCAGGCCGCGCAACCCTTCAATGATCAGGACTTCCGCATCTTTGTTCAGCAAAGAATGATGGGATGCGGTGTACTCAGCCGGGTAGGTAGTAGGAGTGTCCAGGGCAATGCAGGCTACGCCCTGCTCTGCCAACCACGTGGTAAGCTCAACCGTCAGAAAGGGTTGCCCGCCGAAGTATTTCGGATCATCGATGCACTTATCCCAGCCAGTGTGGAAGATCAGGCGGCTGCCCTTATAAATTTTATCCGCATAAGCCTGAACTTCACCCAGGGTGATTGGATCCCCGGCCTTCTTATAACTGAAATCCAACACGTGGGCCAACCCAAAGCCCCTGCGCACGTCCAGGTTTTCCACAGTCCGGCCATTGTCGAAGAAATGGAAAGGAGCATCCAGGTGAGTGCCGTAGTGGGCGCTCATACTCAGCTCGGTGATGTTGTAATTCAGGTCTGAAATCTTCAAATGCGCCTTTACGTGCGTTTTGGGATCCGGCTCGAAAGTCGGTGCGCCATCGTAGATATCAAAGGATAGATCAACAAGGCGTAACATTTTTTTCTCCAATTTCGATGAATCTCTTCTCATCATATTGCGTGGTGCGCCATAAGCGCCCGACACTTTTTGATGAAACTTACGCGTGGTGCGCCGACCACCGGCTTGCGGCCTGGGGCAGAGCGCCCAACCCGTTTCTCGACCAGGATTCGTAAGCACCTTCGACAGGGCGGCTGGCGTAACATTCTTTGTTGATCAGCAAAACAGTCATTCCGCCATCCGCCAGGATATTTACTCCGGTCACATAAGAAGCGTCATCCGAAGCCAGGAATAACGCTACGCGTCCCATTTTGTGCGGTGTGCCCACGCGCCCTAATGGAATATTTTCATATCAGTGCTGCTGGTCGGCATCTAAATCTACGGCAACCTCCTGGATCTGCTTCCAGATTAAGGTGTCGATCAGGCCGTGCCCGCCAGACGGGTGACTTTACCCAGGCCCTCTGGCCCCATGCCCATATAGCCGCCATCTACAGCCAAATCCGTTGCGGTGATAAACGCCGCGTCGTCGCTAAGCAGGAAAAGCGTCGCGGCAGCCACTTCAACCGGTTCACCGCAGCGCCGCAGCATGTGAAATTCACCCCAGATCGGGTCCCACTTCTCGCGCCCACCGCCGTCCAGGTCAGCCGCTTTGAACACTTCACGAGTCCAGATCCATCCCGGACTGAGGCTATTGACCCGGATGTTATACGGAGCCAGGTCAAACGCCATGCACTTCGTCAACGTATTAACAGCTCCTTTGGCTGCATTGTAAGTCCAACGGTTTGGTTGAGCGATAAAAGCCGAAATACTGGACATGTTCACGATCGCGCCGCCGCCCTGAGCCTTCATCGGTTCTGCAGCGTATTTGCCCATCACGGCGTATCCTACCGGGCCCACCATAAAGGTGCGTTCCCAATCCTCGCGAGTCGCATCCAGGCCTTTCGCCGTAAACGAAAAAGCATTATTGACCAGAATATCCACCTTCCCCCATTTTGCCAGCGTCTGCACGACGACGGATTGACAGAAAGTTTCTTCTGCCAGGTTTCCCTGGCAGAACAACACTTCATAGCCCAGATCCGTCATTTCTCGGGCAACCGCCTCGCCACCATCTTCAATATCGGCAATCGTGACACAAGCACCTTCTTTGCAGAGTTCTTCCATGATGGCGCGCCCGATCCCGTTTGCGCCGCCAGTGACGATAGCAACTTTCCCTTTAAAACGATCTTTTATTGGTATCCGGTTGTTCATGAAGCGTTTCCTTGTTTCGCCTTTGCGTTCCATGCTCGAGAAAAGCTCTTCGATCACGGCATTAATAAACCGCCGTTGACGCTCAATGTCTGGCCCGTGATGAAACTGGCTTGATCCGAGGCAAAGAAGAGCACAGCAGCAGCCACGTCGGACGGACGTCCGAGCCGGCCTGCCGGGATCTGGCGCACAATTTTTTGGACAGCGTCCGTATCCCAACCGCGCGTCATCTCCGATTCAGTGGTTCCAGGTGCAACTGCGTTCACCTGGATCTCGGGCGCAAGGACGCGAGCCAGGCTTTTCGTCAGACCAAGAATGCCCGCCTTGGAGGCGGAATAATGTACTCCGACAGCCAGTCCACCCATTTGACCGGCGCTGGAAGATATATTGATGATTTTTCCAGCCCCCTGGCTGCGCATGAAAGGGATTACCGCCTGGCTGCAAAGGAAAGCGCCCTTCAGATTAACGCCCAGGACTTTATCCCACTCAGCGGGGGTGATATCCAGGACGGAGGTGATCGGGCATATTCCAGCGTTGTTCACCAAAACGTCAACCCGTCCCCAGCGCGCTATCACTGCCTGGGCCATTTGCTGGACCTGTTCTGCATCGGTTACATCAGCCAAAAGCGCAAGAGCCTGGAAACCCGCTTGCTGCAACTCTTGAGTGGAGTCCTCGATCTCGCTGGCGTTCACATCCACCAGGCCTACACAGGCGCCTGCCTGGGCAAGGATTCGAGCGATCTCGAAGCCAATCCCACGCGCTGCCCCAGTTACAACGGCAATTTTATTTTTCAGCATCCTGCTTCTAAATTAACCACAGGTAGGGATGCTCAACGAACTGTTTGATACGCTGGAGAAAACGTGCAGCAGGTGCGCCGTCTACCAGACGATGATCAAAAGTCAAGCTGAGCGCGACCATTGTGCGGACGGCCGGCTGGTCGTCTACCGGAACAATGCGCTTTACCAGACGACCCACTCCCAGGACCGCACAGTTCGGCAAATTGATGATTGGAGTAAAAGCATCGATTTCGAAGCTCCCGAGGTTGGTAATAGTGAAAGTACTGCCCGTAAGTTCATCGGGTAAGGCTTTCCCCTGCGCTGCGCGGGTGAGCAATTCGTCAAACTCAGCGGCCAGCGCTCGCATGGATTTTTCCTGAACGTTGCGCAATACAGGCACGACCAGGCCACGTTCAGTATCCACTGCGATACTTATATTCACTGTATCCCAGAAAACCACCTCCTCGCCATCCAAAGAAGCATTCATATAGGGGTATTCCACCAATGCTCTGGCGACCAGGCCGGCAAAAAGTGCATTGTAGCCCGGCACAACCCCGGATTTCGAGCCGGTTTTCAGATCAGAGCGTATGCGCACCAGCTCGCTGGCGTCAGCGTCCGTCGTCAGAGTAACCGGGGCAGTAGTGTGGGCGCTTTCAGACATCCGTCCGCCGATCAACCGGCGTAACGATCCGGCAGGCTTCCGCTGTGGAGATCTTTCATCAGCCGGGGTGGGCTGCCCTTCAGCCGCCAGCTCACTCCTGGATGCAGCCACCGCATCTCGGATAGCCTGCTCGACATCCGCACGCTCAAGCCGCTTTCCTGGATTTCGCTCAGCGAGCCTGGCGATATCCAGCCCGGCAAACTCGGCCAGGCGGCGCGCGACTGGTGTAATCTGAACGGCTTCAACGCTGGTGAAGGCCGGGGAAGCATTTGAGGCAGCCAGGGCGAGGACATCTCGTTCTTTGATCTGGCCACGCACACCGCTCGGCCGAGCCAGAAGCCAATTCACGCCAAGTTCTCTGGCGCGACGGCGCGCCGCTGGTGAAGAAGATGGCCGACCCGGTTGCGGGTAGTTTCCGTTTCCACCAGACAGGTGCTTCTGCTCATCGGGTTTCGACTGGAAAGGCACCATCGATGCGGAGAGCGGGGAGGCTTCGTCCACAAGCGGCGTTGTGTTGGGGGGATTTTCCCCTTCGGCTAATAAATAGGCAATCACTTCACCAACCGGAACCGCGCCATCTTCAGGCTCTCGGATTACATACAGAACACCGCTTTCAACTGCCTCGACTTCGATGGAGGATTTGTCGCTCTCCACAACCAGGAGCAATTCGCCGGCCTTTACAGAATCGCCGGGTTTCTTCAACCACTCTATAATTTGACCGCTGTCCATCGAAAGCCCCAATTGGGGCATGACGACCTCATATGCCATGGTTGTCGCCTCTACTTACGAGCGCATTTCTTTGATAATTTCCACAATCCGGTCAGCGCTCGGAATCGTGAGATCCTCCAGGCTGGGAGCAAAGGGCACGGGTACATCTGCAGCGCCAAGGCGGCGGACAGGCTCGTCCAGATAATCAAATGCGCCCAACATAATGCGCGCTGCAATTTCCGCTGTGACGCCAAAACTCTGGTAGCCCTCATCGACCACTAGGACATGACCCGTTTTAATCGCGGATTGGATCAATGTTTCGTCGTCCAGGGGTGAAATGGTGCGCGGGTCTATCACTTCAACTTCTATTCCTTCTGTGCTCAGTCGTTCGGCGGCCTCCAGGCTTGGATACAGCATGCTGGATGTGCAAATGACTGTAGCATCCGTACCCTTGCGATGAATGTGGGCTTTGCCTAAAGGCACCGTATAGTCGCCTTCCGGAATGGGCCCTTTCTGAGCATACATCATTTTGTCTTCGAGGAAAATCACGGGATTATCGTCGCGAATTGCGCTTTTGAGCAGTCCCTTGGCATCCGCCGGGGTCGAAGGCATCACAACTTTCAGTCCGGGAATATGAGCGTACCACACTTGCAGGCTCTGGCTATGTTGGGCAGCAGCTCGCCGCCCGGCTCCCATCGCCGTTCGAACAACCAGTGGGATCTTACACTGCCCTGCGGTCATATAGCGAAGCTTAGCAGCCTGATTGACTATCTGGTCTGAAGCTAGGGTCGTGAAATCGCTGAACATGATCTCGACAACCGGCCGCATTCCGGTCATCGCCGCGCCAACCGCCAGCCCCACGATGCCTGCTTCTGCAATGGGAGTATCGCGCACCCGCTCGGGACCGAACTCATTCAGCAATCCGGCAGTCACCTTAAAAACGCCGCCTGCTACGCCAATATCTTCGCCCATGATAAAGACGCTTTCGTCCCGGCGCATTTCTTCATGCAGCGCCTCATTGATGGCTTCTCGTATAGTCCCTATTCGTTCAGGCGTAGACATGTTCAAATACCTCGGAAGGGTCAGGATAAGGCGCGTTTTTGGCGTATTCTACTGCTTCATCGATCTGCTGCTGCAATTCCACATCGATTTTGTCGAGTTCAGATCCTTCCACCAGGGCTTCGCGGATCAAGTAAGACCGGAAGCGCTGGATTGGGCATTTCTTCATCCAGCTTTCGATCTCAGCTTGATTGCGGTAGCCGTAAGTGTCGCCCTGGTCGCCCATGTGATGGCCGCGCCAGCGATAGGTTTTGCAAGCGACGAAGCTTGGGCCCGCTCCGCTGCGAGCGTGATCGACAGCCCAACTGGCTGCGTGGTAAACTGCCAGCACGTCATTGCCATCGATGGATTTGGCCGGGATGTTCATCGCCTCAGCCCGGGCGACTGCGCTCCCGGCGGTTGATTTTTCCTGCGGGGTATACTCCCCGTAATTGTTATCTTCTAGAACATACACAACCGGCAACTTCCAAAGAGAGGCGATATTGATCGTTTCGTAAAAAAGGCCCTCGTTCAAGGCGCCGTCGCCAAAGAAAGCGACCGACACTCGGCTTTCTCCTCGAATTTTCGCAGTAAGGCCTGCCCCCGCAGCGATCCCCAGTCCGCCGGCGACCACACCGTTTGCTCCCAATATTCCAAGGCTCATGTCAACGATATGCATGCTGCCGCCTTTGCCCCGGTTGTACCCGCTTTCTTTGCCCAGCAGTTCAGCGAACATGCGCTTAGGATCCCCGCCTTTTGCCAGCAAATGCCCATGGCCACGGTGAGTGCTGGTGATGTTGTCATCTTTGCGCAGGTTGACGCAGACACCCACTGCTACTGCTTCCATTCCGGTATATAAATGCGCCAGCCCCGGCATAATACCGCGGCTGTATACATCATAAACAGTTTCTTCAAATTTGCGGATACGCACCATGCGTTGATACATATCCAAAAGCGTTTCAATTGAGATCTTCGTCAACGCTTCCGCTGGAGATGCATTTGTTGTCGTTGTTGTCATACTTCCACCTGTTCGGGTTTTACCCCATCCTCAAGAATATCCTCAACTACATCGATCTTGAGAGCTTTCATCACCTGCCGGATATGATCTGTCATCGCCTCACGAGCAGCTTCTGGATCGCGGGCTGCCACCGCCCTGGCAACCGCCTTATGCCAGTTACGCGCCTTTGCAATTTCACCCGGAACGACAAAGGCCTTCCGTCGATTGACATGCATGAGCTCCTCGATTGAGGTCATCACCACCAACAAGACTGTGTTTCCAGATAGTTTTGCCAGGAAAAAATGAAATGCATTATCACGGTAGGCGTGCTGGTCGATCGTGTCTCCTTCAGGAAGATCCGAAAGCTTTAATAATGTTTCAACGTCCTGAGGTTTAATTCGTTCGGCTGCTAATGCGGCCATTTCAGGCTCTACAATCATGCGAAATTCCATCAGGTGGCGGATAGCCTCCTGGCCGTGTAAAAGCAGCAGAACTTGAGGGTCGAGTGTGTTCCATTCATCCACAGGGTTGACGTAAGTTCCTCTTCCCTGCTTGACGGATACAATCCGCTTGGCGACGAGAGACCCAATCGCCTCGCGCACAGCTACCCGGCTCGCCTGAGTCATCTCGGAGATATCCCGCTCTGAAGGCAGGGGCGCACCTGCGGGATATTCGCCTCTGACAATTTTTTCAAGCAACTGCCGGCTGATTTGATCGCTCAGCTTACTTCTACGAACTACCTTGAAAGTAGGTGTAGCGGGAGAATAATCTCTAGACATCTTTCCGCTTTCTCTGAAAAATTCCGACTGGGGCGCGAATCGTGCGGTATGGTGGTATAATGGTAGGACCATTATATCTACAATTTAATCCATTGTCAAGTAGCGCCATGCTTCTCGTGGACAGGTATAATAACCACCAACAAACGATAAAAAAGGATTGTCCTGCTTTCGCCTTACCAAATCGTCCATAGAAGAGAGCCCCTTGTCTCGCCGGATTGCAGGGCGCTTCCCGGTTTATATTTCACCCCCAAATCCACAGGAGAGAGCAACGTGAAAGTGCTGCGCGTCAACCTTGGAACCGACCAGATTCGTTTCGAAGAAGCGCCGGAGAACTGGCAAAAAATCGGCGGCCGCGGGCTGGTCGCCCGTTTTGCTTTGGAGGAGATCCCCGCCACGTGCGAACCACTGGGACAAACCAACAAATTGATCTGGGCGCCTGGCCTGTTGGTCGGCCATATGCTGTCAAGCTGTGATCGCATCTCGATCGGTGGGAAAAGCCCGCTCACGGGTGGGATCAAAGAGGCCAATGCGGGCGGCACGACCGGGTTAAAAATGGTCTGGCTGGGCATTAAGGCGATCGTCCTGGAAGGTGGGCCTCCCCAGGATGGAAGCTGGAAGCTGCTGTACATTGATTCGCAGGGCGCCCGTCTGGAGGCGGCGGACGATCTAGTTGGCCTGGGTTTAAAAGAAACGTCACTACGCCTGCGGGAGAGATATGGCGATAAAATCGGGATTTCCGCAATCGGCCCGGCGGGCGAGCGGCTTTACCGCAGCGCCGGCATCACGCACATCGACCAGGACCGCAACCTGACGCGCATCTCCGCCCGCGGCGGCATGGGGGCCGTCATGGGCTCCAAGCACCTGAAAGCAGTTGTATTTAACCAAATCGCCAGCAACCGTCCGCCTGTATTAGATAAAGCCTTATTCAAAGAGGCCTCCCGCCGTTATCTCAATGCCTTGAAAGAGCACCCGGTCACCAGCGTGACCTACCCGCTGTACGGAACCGCCGGCATGGTCAATTTGTGCAACGCGTTGGGCGGGATGCCAACACGCGGGTTTTCTGCCGGGAGTTTCGAAGACGCCGAGTCGATCAGCGGCGAAACCATCCACGATCTAAACCAAAGCCGGGGCGGCAAAACAACCCACGCATGCATGCCAGGCTGCACTATCCAATGCTCGAATATCTATGCCGGACCGGATGGCAAGACCCTGGTGTCTCCGCTGGAATATGAGACAATTGGCTTGATGGGTTCGAATTTAGGCCTGAACAACCCGGACGATATCGCCCGCTTGAACGACTTCGCCAACGACATGGGCATGGACTCCATCGAATTAGGGGCAGCAATGGGCGTCGCCGCTCAAGCCGGTTACATGAACTTCGGCGATCCCCAGAGCGTTTTCAACCTGGTGAATGAGGTGCGCGAGGATACCCCCTTAGGGCGCATCCTCGCCAATGGTCCAGCCCTGACCGGAAAAATCTTCAGCATTGAGCGCGTCCCGGTAGTAAAAAACCAGGCGCTATCCGCTTACGATCCGCGAGCGATCAAAGGCACAGGCGTGACTTATGCCACCTCCCCACAAGGCGCAGATCACACTTGCGGTCTCACCATCCGCGCCAAGGTGGACCATACCAATCCGGAAGGCCAGGTCGCTTTATCCAGGGGCTCACAATATCGCATGGCGGGTTATGATACCCTGGGGGTATGTATCATGGGCGGCTTCGGCCTGGACGCCGGCATGGTGCGAGACCTGGTCAACGCCCAATACGGCTGGGGTGTGGGGGATAATTACCTGTCCGAATTGGGACGCGAGGTTATCCTGATGGAGCGCGAGTTTAACCGCCAGGCCGGCTTTACCCGCCTGGATGACCGCCTGCCGGAGTGGATGCTACGTGAAAAGCTCGAACCCACCGGCTGTGTCTTTGATATCCCTGAAGATGAGCTGGATACGATCTACGACACACTTTAAATCACCGATGGAGACAACCACCTTTTCTTTGAATTACGGCGATTCCAACCTGACCGTTCAGGTGCCTTCGGCAAATTTAATGGGGGTGCTCCAGCCGCCCCTGGCTGGCGAAAAAGGCGACGAGCAGGCCTTGATCCGGTCTGCATTGGCCAATCCCATCGATTCCCCGCCTCTTTGCGAGCTGGTCCGGCCCGGGCAAAAAGTGGTCATCGTCACCAGCGACCTTACCCGGCCTTGCCCATCCGAACGTATGCTGCCTGCGATCTTAGATGAGCTGGCATCGGCCGGCGTCTCGGATGGCGATGTCACCATCGTCATCGCTTTGGGCTTACATCGCCCGATGAGCCCGGCTGAATTGGAGAAGTCAGTTGGGAACGCAATTTACCGGCGGGTAAAAGTCATCAACCATGACCCAACGGATACCCTACCCCTGGGCATCACCTCTTACGGGACCCCGGTAGAGATTTTCCGCCCAGTGGTTGAAGCCGATATTAGAGTTTGCCTGGGAAACCTGGAGCTGCATTATTTTGCCGGTTTTTCCGGCGGAGCGAAGGCCATATTGCCTGGCTGTGCGTCCAAAGCCACCGTCACTGCCAACCACGCCATGATGGTATTGCCGGAAGCATCCGCAGGCAGGTTAGCAGGCAACCCGCTGCGGGCGGATATCGAAGAGGGCGTCGCGATGCTGGGGGTTGATTTCATTTTGAATGTCGTCGTTGACGGCGAACACAATATCCTCGGCGCCTTTGCAGGTGATGTCACCGCGGCCCAACGCCGGGGATGCATCATGGTCACCGCGCGCGCGATGGCCCTTATTGAAAGAAAAGCTGAGATCGTCCTGGTCAGCGCCGGCGGTTACCCGAAAGATGTGAACTTTTACCAGGCTCATAAGGCCCTGGAGACTGCCGCATATGCAGTCCGTGAGGGCGGCGTGATCATCCTGGCAGCCGAGTGCCGTGAGGGCTTTGGAAATCCGGTTTTCGAAGAATGGATGAGCGCCTATTCTCCCGACGAGCTGTTGAGGCGCATCCGCGAGCAGTTTGTGCTCGGAGGCCATAAAGCTGCCGCGATCGCCTCGATTTTAAAACGGGCCAGGATCTTCTTGATCTCATCCCTGCCGGATGACCTGGTTCGAAAGTGCAAATTTGAGCCCTTCGACGATTTGGAACAGGCCCTTCAAGCTGCTGGTTCGGATCTGGGCCCGCAGGCCAGATTGCTGGTTATGCCATATGGCGGCTCCACACTGCCCGTTCTAAAACCAACCAATCCTTAAAACCCGACCCGACGTACGACAGGAGGAGCGAAATGAAGCGCGTTGCTTTCCAGTTTCAAGTCAAAAAGGAAGATTTGGAGACGTACAAGCAGCATCACAAAGCCGTCTGGCCGGAAATGCAGGCGGCATTGCAACGCAACGGCTGGCACAACTACAGCCTTTTCCTACGCGAGGATGGACTGATTTTCGGTTATTTCGAAACGCCAGTGGATTTTCAGAGCGCCTTGGATGGTATGGCGAAAGAAGAAATCAACACACGCTGGCAAGAGTTTATGTCGCCTTTCTTCCTCGGCGACGAGGAGCTTCATCCGGACCAGAAAATGATGCAGTTGGAAGAGATTTTCCACATAATTTAAAAATGGAGGCATTACCTCATGGAGGGTTGGGCTGGACGCATCTTAGATGTAGATTTGAGCAGCGGGTCGAAAACGACTCGCCCACTGGATATGGAAATGGCGCGCTTATTTCTGGGCGGCCGCGGACTGGGGGCAAGGATGCTCTGGGACCTGGTCGGGCCAGAAGTGGAGCCGCTTTCCCCGGAAAATGTTTTAATCTTCGCCGCAGGTCCCCTGACCGCCAGCGGCGCCCAAACCAGCAATCGCTTTACGGTTAGCACCAAAAGCCCGCTGACGGGCACCATATTGGATGCCAACAGCGGCGGTTGGTGGGGCATGCAGTTCAAAAGGACGGGCTACGACGCCCTGGTCGTGCGCGGCAAAGCCCCAACCCCGGTGATGATCGAGATCACTCCCCAGGGCGTATCAATTCAGGATGCAGCGCACCTGTGGGGCAAAACCGTATCGGAAACCTCCGAAGCGCTGGGGCAGGACAATAACCGCCGAAATGTGCTTTGTATCGGGCCAGCCGGCGAGAATTTAAGCCGCATGGCGGCGATCATGAACGATCGCCAGCGCTCGCTGGCGCGCGGCGGCCCTGGCGCGGTGATGGGCAGCAAGAATCTCAAAGCCATTGTCGTCGCCGGCGACCAGAAAAACAGCGCCGCCGACCGGGAGCTTTTCCGCTTTATGCTCTATGAGACCGGCAAGCTGCTTAAGGCCAGCCCGCTGACTTCGCAAGCCTTGCCCGAGTTTGGCACCTCGGTCGTGATGAACGTGGTGAACGAAATCGGGGCCCTGCCGACGCGCAATTTCCAGGCCAGCCAGTTCGAAGGCGTGGAGAACATCAGCGGCGAGCGCCTGACCGAGACGCTGCTCGTCCACAAGCAAGCCTGTTGGGCCTGCCCGATCGCCTGCACACGGGTGACCCGGACCGAAAAGGCCGAAGGCGAGGGGCCGGAGTACGAGACCACCTGGGCATTCGGAGCCCAATGCGGAATCGACCAGCTAGAAGCGATCACCGAAGCAAACTACCTGTGCAATGACCTGGGCCTGGACACCATATCCACCGGTAGCACCATCGGCTGCGCGATGGAGATGGCCGAGCGCGGCATGATCGACAGCGAGCTGCGCTTTGGGCGGGCAGACCTGTTGTATGGCACGATCTGCGATATCGCCTACCGGCGCGGGTTGGGCGACGAGCTGGCTGAGGGCAGCTACCGCTTTGCCGAATCGCACGGCGTCCCCGAGCTTTCTATGAGCGCCAAGAAGCTGGAGATGCCCGCTTATGACCCGCGCGGCATGCAAGGCCAGGGCCTGCTTTACGCAACCTCCAACCGGGGCGCCTGCCACATGCGCGGCAATATGCTCGGGCCGGAAGTGCTCGCCTTACCACGTTTAATCGACCGGTTTGCGACCCAGGGCAAATCCGGGATCGTCTCCGTACACCAGAACTCCGCCGCAGTGATCGACAGCCTGGTGTTGTGCAAGTTTACCAACATGGCGGTCGCGGAAGAGTTTTTCGCCCGGATCTTGAGCGCGGTGACCGGCACGCATTTCACCGCCGACGATCTGATGCGGGTCGGCGAGCGGGTCTGGAACCTGGAGCGCCTTTACAACCTGCGCGAAGGCTTCACCAGCGCCGACGATACCTTACCCAGCCGCCTGCTAGACGAGCCGGTAGCCTGCGGCCCGAGCGCCGGGTTTACCGTGCGGTTGGCGCCCATGCTGCGCGAGTATTATCAATTTCGCGGCTGGGATGTAAGCGGCGTCCCTATCCCTGCCAAGCTAGAAGCGCTTGGGATAGCAGAACTCGTCCAGCCGGCCGGAAGGAGCCAGCGATGATCGACCAGCGATTGTACGAAGAATTTCGAGATATCGGGCGCGATATTTTGCTCACCGGCCTGACCAGCTCGCACGGTGGGAATATGAGCGTGAGAGTCGGTGACCGCATTATCATCAAACGGCGCGGCGCGCAGCTAGGGCGGCTTAAACCGGAAGATTTCGTCGAAACCCGCCTGAACGGCAAGGACAGCGGCATTACACGCGCCAGCACAGAGCTAATCGTGCATCGCGCCATCTACCTGCAGACTTCCGCCCTGGCGGTCATTCACTGCCACCCCCGCACCGCCATCGTCCTCAGCTTGAGCCGCGACGAGATCATCCCGATCGACAACGAGGGCTCTTATTTGCTGCGCAAAATCCCGGTCGTATCGGTGGAATACGCCTCGGGGTCGCAAGAGATGGCCGACGTCGTGTCGGAGGCGCTGCGCGGCTACAAAATCATCATGCAGCGCGGGCATGGCTGCTTCTCCATCGGCCAGACCCTGGAAGAGGCTTTCCACTGGGTTTCTGCACTCGAAGAAGTAAGCGATATCATCCTGGAATCGCACCTGCTCGGCGAAGAGCTCATTGAATATCGCCGGAACAGCGAATCATACGCAAAGTGGTGAGTAGCGAAAACTTCTTTTGAGGCAATACACCGTTTTCAAGACAGGAAAAAACAATGAAGAATACGAACGCTGCTTACCAGATCCTTGAAGAAAGCCTGGATGGCCAGGGAATCGACGTTGCGGGTGTGATCGACGAATTAAAGGGACAACGAATTGAGACTCCCAGTTGGGGTTACGCCAACAGTGGGACACGCTTTAAGGCTTTCCCCTGGCCAGGCGCGGCGGTCACCACCCGCCAAAAGATCGACGACGCCGCAGTCGTTCATAAAATGACCGGGATCGCGCCCTCGATGGCGGTTCATATTCCCTGGGACCGCCCCGAAGATGGAGATTACGTCGCCATGTGCCAGTACGCCGAAGCGCAAGGGATCCGCATCGGGGCGGTAAACCCCAACGTCTTCCAGGATGACGAATACAGGCTGGGGTCGCTTGGCAACCCGGACCCTGCCATTCAGCGCAAGGCTCTGGATCACCTGCTGGAATGCTGCGATATCATGACCAAGGTCAACAGCCACGATCTCAGCCTGTGGTTTGCGGACGGAACAAACTACGCCGGGCAAGACAGCTTGCGCCTCCGCAAAGCCCGCTTCGAGGAAAACCTGGAAGCCGTTTACCGGAACTTACCCCCTGATGGGCGCATGCTGGTCGAGTATAAATTCTTTGAGCCGGCCTTCTACAGCACCGACATCCCCGATTGGGGCACATCCTACGCCTTGTGCCTCAAGCTCGGCTCCCAGGCCGAGGTGCTGGTAGACCTGGGCCACCATGCGCAAGGGGTAAACATCGAGCAGATTGTCGCCTTTCTACTCGACGAAGGCCGCCTGGGAGGTTTCCATTTTAATAACCGCAAATACGCAGACGACGACCTGATGGTGGGCAGCGTGAACCCGCTCGAGTTATTCTTGATCTACAATGAGCTGACCAGCGCCGCGCTAAGCCGGGACGAACCGGCGCGCAGCACAGCCCGTAAAGTGGCTTACATGATCGACCAGTCAATGAATGTCGAAGGCAAAATTGGCGCGATGATCCACTCTGTGCTCAACTGCCAGGAGGCTTTTGCAAAATCCTTGATCGTCCCCCGAGACGCCCTGGCGCACGCCCAACGAGAGGGCAACATCCTGCAAGCCCACCGCATCCTGACGGAGACCTTCCAAACTGACGTGCGCCCACTGCTTGCCCGGGTGCGCGCAGAGATGGGCGTGCCAGAGGATCCGCTCGCCGCCTACTGGGCCAGCGGTTACGAAGAAGGGATCGCGAAAGAACGCGGCGTGGTCGCGACCAGTGGTGGTTACCAGTAATACAGGATTAGATGGCCCCGTGCAGCAATGAGCGATTCCACCCCGGTGACCCGCGCCCTCGAAGAACGGCAAATTCCTTACCGTTTTTTCCGCCACCCGGGCCAGGTGCGCTCGCTGGAACAGGCAGCGAGAGAACGCGGCCAGCGACCGGAACAGGTGGTGCGCAGCATTCTTTTCCGCCTGGCGCAGGACCAATTTGTGATGGTGTTGGTCGCCGGATCGCAGCAGGTATCCTGGCCCCGGCTGCGCAGTTACCTCGGCCAATCCCGGCTCACGATGGCAAGCCCGGAGGAGGTCCTGAAGGTCACCGGCTACCCACCCGGCGCCGTGTCGCCGCTCGGCCTGCCGTCGCCGGGCGGCAAGGATATGCCGGGCGGCAAGGATATGCCGGGCGGCAAGGATATGCCGGGCGACAAGGATATGCCGGGCGGCGCAGTGTCCCCGCTGCGTATCCTCGTGGATCAGAGTGTAATCGCTGAACGGGAGATTTCGATCGGCTCGGGAGAACGAAACGCCACCGTTATCTTGCAAAGCGCAGATTTGCTTAAAGCCCTCGGCCCGGTTGAAATCGATCGCTTTGCGGAATCAACCGAAGAAGGCGGCTGACCACACCCTAAATGTGGAAATTGACTTGGGAGGAAAACTACGATGGAAACCCCTATGACACAAGAAGATAAAATCAAAAGCGGCGCCGAAGATTCGGGGCTCTACTTCCGTTATATGACGGAATTCGTCGGCTTCACCCCGGCAGATGCTGAGACAATCCACCAATCCGCCCTGATCATCGAAAAACACCTGCCGTCGATCGTTGCAGATTTCTACGCCAATCTCTTACGCTACCCGCCAACGCGCAAATTCTTCTTGAAAAAAGACGGCAGCATCGACCAGGACTACCTGCAAAAACGGATGCAGCATCTTACTAATTTTTGGCGGCGGACGGCCGGCGGCGTGTATGACGACGAATATGCCCGTTATGTAGATTACGTCGGGCGAGCGCACACTTCCCACGGCGCAGACCCCAGCATCTATATCGCCGAACGCTACGTGATCGGCCAGGTGGGGTTCATCCAGCACGCCATCACGAATGCCCTGACCACGGAGCTGCATGGTTTTGATGAGGACTTGGAACACCGCGCCGTGCGGGCCTGGAATAAGCTCATGATGGTGATCCTGGAAATGCTCTCGCGCGCCTATGGCACCGAGCGCGAGCTGGAAAGCTTCGACCCGCTGCATGCAGTCGACGACGTCCCGGTGCGAAAGCTGGCCGTCGAGGCCTACGAGGTCGGCCTGGGACTGGTCAGACCGGTGAAAACCAGGGAATTGCTGGTCGGCCCTGCCCAGGAGATCCCGGAGGGCGAACGGAAAATCGTGCAGGCGGACGACATAACCATTGGCGTGTTTCACCATAAAGGCGGCTGGTATGCGCTGCGCAACCACTGCCTGCATCGCGGCGGCCCGGTCGCAACCGGAAGCCTGCGAGGCGATACGCTCGTCTGTCCCTGGCATGGCTTTCAATACAACGTTACCAACGGAGAGCTGCTCGTGGATCCGGCGGTAAAGCTGACAATGTACCCGGTGATCATCCAAAACGAACAAGTCTACCTGCAGGTACCCGATACAGCGGCTGTCGAGGCTGAAAGCGAAACCGAGGCAACCGGGCAGGGACGGCCGCCTCTGGCGGAAAACGAGTTTACCATCGACGAAGTGCCCCCAGGACAAACCAGGCTGGTGCATGTCGCCGGCAGGCCGGTGGCAGTATTCAACGTCGGTGGGGCATTTTACGCAACCCAGGATGCCTGCACGCACGCCGGCGGGCCGCTCAGCGAAGGCGCGCTGGAAAATAGAACCATCACATGCCCGCTGCATGGCTCGCGCTTCGACGTGACCACCGGGTTTGTGCGCGGCGGCCCCGCCAAAATCGCAATTAAGACTTTCAACGTAACCGTGGATGGCCAAACCGGCCGCGTTACGCAGAAAGAATAGTCAACCAGGCGCCGCCTGGTTTGCATGGAATAAAGAAGCTCCCTGGAAGGACTGTCTTCCAGGGAGCATTCCTACTTTACACTAACGGGTGCTGGTTACTTCGAAATCAAAGGCATGTAGATGGTAGGCAGAGCGCTTGTTTGAGAGCCAAAGGACATGAACTCATCAAAGTACATCGTCCCGGAAGCGCTGCCTGACAAATCTTCAAGCCCGCCTGACGGCCCCAGCCAGACTTCGTCCACCTGGTGCTCGTTCGTTTCCGCTGTCAGCGTTGCGACAGCCTCGCCATCGACGTACAGCGACACAGTGGCATGCTCGCTTGACTGCCAGTCGAACTGGATATTGTGCGGGGCATTCATAATCGCAGTCCAGTCGCTATAGACCACAAGAGCATCTGCTTCAGCCCAACCGCGAACCTGGTAGGCGTCTTGATCGCCCGCAGTGTGACGGAACTGAACGCCGAAGACCGCATCGCCTTCCGCATTGCGTCCGACGAAAATGTCAACCGGGGTATCGCTGGTGACGGCGTCGTTCGGATCAAAGTAGAAGTTGGCTGCATAGGATCTGAGCGCTTCTGGGGTTCGGTCATAGACGTAAGCCGGTTGAGCCATAGCGCTGGGCGCCTGCCCAGCCATGCCCATGTTGGCCGCCAGGCCTTGTCCAGCGACGCCGCCCATAGCCGCCGCGGCGACGGCCTGGACGTTGCCAACCTGGCCGGTCCAACCGTTCAGCCCATTGGTAAAGCCGTTGGTGAAGATCTGCGCAGCCATTAAGCCAACATTCGCCACGACAGCCGCCGGTTGTACCGGTGTCAAGGTCACCCAGGCAGATGGACCCAGAAGGCCGTTCGCACGAATGCGGAAGTACCACACCTGGCGGGCGATGTTCGGGGTCGTGAAGGTCTGAGCGTTCGCTGCAGCCGTATAGCTGGTCGTGCCGGTGAAGTTCGCATTAGCGGATCGCTGGATGGTGAAGTTGGTCTCGTTGTTGGCGTTGTCGGTCCAGGTCAGGGTCACTCTTTCGTTGTTGCTATTTCCTACCCTGACAGCTAACGCCTGCAGGTTGGATGGCGCCGCCGGGATACCTACCGTCACGTCAACCGGAGTTGAGGCAGCGGTCCCAGCCGGGGTCACCACCACAATGCGGTAAGTGTAGGTATTGTTCAAAGCAACGGTTGTATCCACGAAGGCCATGTTGCCCGTGTTGTTGTGGCGCGGCAGGGTGACGAGCTGGGTGAAGGCGCCGCCGTTGGTGGCGCGCTCGATGATGAACCCGGTCTCATTGGTGGTGTTATCCCGCCAGGTCAGGCTGACCTGCGGGCCGGCCTGCAGCGTTGCAACGAGGTTCGTCGGAGGATTGATGATGGGCAAAGGATCCGAGACCGACTGGACGGTCACGGAGGGGAATTCCCCGCCCAGGCCAATCATGTTCAGCGCCACAACCCGGTAAGCGTAGGTATTGTTGTTCATGCGGAAGGAAGCGTCGGTGAAGCTGCGCGTCCCGTGGGTGTTCGGCTGGTCTAACGGAGAGACATCCGTCCCCAGGTCAACCCAGGCGCCGCCATTAAACGACCTCTGGACTACGAACGACGTCTCGTTGATCGAGTTGTCGTTCCAGGTCAGCGTCAGCCTGGTATTGCTGCCGCTCCCAGTGACTGTGAAAGCGAGGCCATCCGGCGCGATGGGCGGAAGCGCCACCGCGACCGGCCGCATCATGTCCATCTCCTCGTGCGAGAGGATGTGGCAGTGCAGCATGTACTCCCAGCCGTAGTTGACCCACTGGTTCAAGATCGGGTTGGTTGGGTTCCCGTTGACATCCGTCGGGTTGAACATCGACGTGTCGCCGAGCGGCATCATCGGGTTGAGCGGCCGGACGCTGTTGGGGATCTCCCACGGCAGCACCGGGATCACCGGCCGGATAGCGAAGTAAGTGTCCTCCAGCGGGCTGACCCGCACCGTGTCCTTCCAACCCAGCTCGCTCGCTTCGGGTTGGATGATGATGTTATCCCAGGTGACCCGGTTGAGCAACTGCACGTCATACAGGTGGAAGTGGATTGGGTGCGTATCCACCCCGTTGTGGGTGAATTTCCAGATCTGCGTCCCGTCTGTCCCCACGGAAATCGGGGTGATTGTGTCGCTCCTCGGCAAATTGGTGCCGTCGAAGAGCTCGGTCGCTGGATTTACAAACGGGTACAGGACGACGTTCTGCCCGTTCGGAGTGGCCGGGACGGCCTCGACGCCGATGTTGCCAGACATCCGTCCGAACGGTTCGAAGTTCGTCGAGTTCTGTTCGTCGTGGATCGCTTTAGGCTGGATCGTGACACTGATTTGTTTGCCCACCAGGGTGTCGAACTTGAACTGATCGTAACCCTGCTCGCTGATGCGGGCAAACCCATCGCAGTTGGCGGTTGGGTTGGTCGGGTTATTGCACCAGGCGCCTGAAGCGAAGCTGGTGCCGTAGGCGGAGTTGTAAGCAGCCTGCCCGACGATGAGCGGGTGCTGTCCGGACTCGAACACGCCTGAGCCATCCGCGTGGTGCTTGAAGGCCGCGTTGAGCGCCTTCAGGTTGAAGGCCGGGGCCGGCGCGGTTGCTGCAATCTTGACCTGCATGACGGTGCGGGTGTTGGGGCCGTAGCCAGGCAGGGTGCTCGGCGCGCAAGCCGGAGACAGGTCCGGACCGCCAGTGTAGTAGTCATAGCAGCCAACGCGGGCGGGGAAAGCCGCCGGCGCGTCGTTATACAGGATCAGCGTCTGGCCAGCGAACTGCGAGAAGTCGACGACTACGTCGGCCCGCTCGGCGGGGCCGAGCAGCAAGGAATGCAGGTCCACGTTGCCGACATCGAAGCGGGTCGGGTCGATGATCCAGGTGATGGGCTGGTTGGGGACGACCACCGGCGCGGGCAGGAAGCCGCCCTCGGTGCCGATCTGGATCCAGCTTGGGCCGGCTGGGCTGATCGCGGTATCCGGCGTGGGGAAGATGTTCGGATCGGTCTGCGCAGCGGCAAGCTCAGCAGCCTTCAGCGCGACCTCGGTCCCGCCAATCACTTCGCCATTACCATTCAGAGCGGTGCTGGCTGTGCTGGGGTCGGCGACGTACCACTGCAAGTTCCAGAAGCGATCGTTGGCCGCGTTCAGGATGCGGAACCGGTAGGACTTCGGATCCAGCGTCACGGTTGGATAGGCTGTCCCATTGACGATGGGCGTGTCATTGAACTGCTCCATGCCGGCCGAGTTGTTGGGCGTCCCGGGGATCAGCGCTGGCTCGCAGAACGGATCGATATCGTACTGCCAGGTGGCCGGGTCGTCCAGGTTGCAGGTCGGGTCGAAGTAAGGGTTAGCGATAGGCGGGTACTTGCTATCTGAGGGCGGCCAGAACCAGGGCCCGTACATCCAGCGCCCGTAGGCGCTTACGCCGCTCGGGTCTCCAGGGTTCTGGGCCGGCATATATACATGTTCGTACCACAGATCGCCCTCGCTGCCCCAGCGGGAGGAATCCCAGGTTGGGTCTTGAGATGCCACCTGGGCAGGATTCGGGAGGAAGGTGCGGTCCTGTACGACGAGCGGGATGCCCAGGCCAACGTCAGCCAGCGGGCCGCCGGGAGCCATCAGAGCTTTCTCGGTATCGTCGGTGATCAGGTAGCCAGCCGCCTCGCCTGCATAGACGTTCAGGCGGGTGATGCCCCAGGCGTGGTCATGGTAGAACATCAGCCGGGCGCTCTGCTGGTTGGTGTAATAGAAGGTCATGCAGCCGTCGTCTGCAGCCGAGCAGTCCGGCACGCCGGAGACATTCTGCATGTCGGGGACTTCGGATACGGCGACGCCCTGGGGCCAACCGGTCTGTTCGTTGGCCGGGGTGATCCATTGGTGCGGCGACCCGTCGCTGATCCAGGGGGTAATCCCGCCGTGCAGGTGCAGGGTGGCTCTGGATTCCGCGAAGCAGTTCATGCGGTCCCGGGTTGTCTCGCCGCAAAGCGGGTTGCGGACCTCATCCATGACTGAGCCCATGTCCATGGGGTCCATCATCATCATGGGACCCATGCCGGCGCCCATGAAGGTGGAGTCCACCGGGATGAACAGGTCGCCATTGGACCCGGTCGGGAGCAGGTTGTAGAACACGATCCTGACCGCTCGATCTTTCGTCGCAACGATGATCGGCCCCAGATAGTGCGGGTCGTCGACTGCGATCGCCTGAGTGCCGTCGGGCATCAGGGCCGGGACGGAGGTGCCGTCAAGCAGATCATTGGACAGCGGGACGCTTTTGCTCCAGGAGGCATTCTCCGCGGTCTCGAGCTGCACGTACTCGCGCAGCAGCGTACCTTGCACCGGCAGAGACGAATTCATCTGTTCGCGGTGCTGGACCAGGGCGATGACGTAGTAGTCTGCGTCGGCAGCGAAACCATTGGCGGTCGAGAAGGTGGTAGTATCGGCCACGCCGATCGGGATGTGCTGTCCCAGGTTGTTGTCGGCGCAGTCAGCGAAGGTTTGCCCAGCCGCTGGAATACACAGCGTGGGCAACCCGTCCTGGAATTTCTTAATGCCGCCGGTTGTTACGTAACCCGAGCCGGGGGCGGTGATGGTGATGGCGGTGATCGCGCCGATGTCGGTCACGGCTGTGGCGGAAGCGCCAGCGCCAGATCCGGCGGCGTCAAGAATGGCCACTGTCGGAGCGGAGGTGTAGCCCGAACCGTAGGAATCTAAGACAATGTTTTGGACCGCAATCGTCGCAGTGGCTGTGGCGTCCACGATAGGAGGTGTGGGGTTGACCGCCTCAGGAGAGACCGCGCTCGGATCCATTGCCCTCAGCGCTTGCAAACGCGCAGCTTCAGCTCGAGCATGTTGACGATTGGTGATCGGCGAGTAGACGGGGCCGTCGCGGATGACAACTTTCGGCGCGGTTATATACCCAGAACCGGGGTTGTCCAGCACGATGTCTGTCACGTCGCCCGTGGCTGAATCCCAAACCACGTGCGCCTTGGCCTGTACCCCGTTCGGATCGTCTGGCATATCAAAGTCGACGATCGGCATCGTATAACCGGTGCCAGGGGTGGTCAGTGTAAGGCTGTCGAGACTGCCATAGGCGGTGGCTGATGGCGCCAGAAGCCGGTTGGCCGACAAGTCCTGCGCCATTGATCGTAACTGAGGCAGGTGCGGCCGCGAAGACGATCACCCACGGGCCGCTGCCGCTGACCGTGGCCGCAACGCCAGCCGCAGAAAGCGCGGTTTCGACGTCCAGCGCGGCTGCGTTCCAGGCGATGGCGCCGGTGGTGGCTGCATCCACGCTGAGCGTGAAGCTGCCGCCAATAGCGTTGCCCGCGTTTACGTTGTATGTATTGGTCGGAGCCGGAGAAACGCTCGCATCAGCTACTGCGATAACCCCAGCCTGGGTGAGACTGGCGGGGTCGATCGTAACCAAAACTGGCGCAACCGAGAAGGTGACCACCCACGGGCCGCTGCCGCTGACCGTGGCCGCAACGCCAGCCGCAGAGAGCGCAGTTTCGACGTCCAGCGCGGCTGCGTTCCAGGCGATGGCGCCGGTGGTGGCTGCATCTACGCTGAGCGTGAAGCTGCCGCCATCTGCGCTGCCTGCGCTGACGTTGTACACGCTGGCTGCAGAAACACTCGCATCAGCTACTGCAAGGGTCTGGGTGAGCCCGGCAGGATCCATCGTAACTGCTGCCGGCGCGACCGTGAAGGTGACCACCCACGGGTCGACCGCCGAGCCGCTGCCGCTGACCGTGGCTGCAACGCCAGCCGCAGAGAGCGCGGTTTCGACGTCCAGCGCGGCTGCATTCCAGGCGATGGCGCCGGTGGTGGCTGCATCCACGCTGAGCGTGAAGCTGCCGCCATCCGCGCTGCCTGCGCTCACATTGAATATTTCAGGTGTAGCAGTAGCAGAAACGCTTGCGTCAGCTACGGCGACGGTTTGGGTGAGACCAGCGGGGTCGATCGTAACCGAAACTGGCGCAACCGAGAAGGTGACCACCCACGGGCCGCTGCCGCTGACCGTGGCCGCAACGCCAGCCGCAGACGAGCGCGGTTTCGACGTCCAGCGCGGCTGCGTTCCAGGCGATGGCGCCGGTGGTGGCTGCATCTACGCTGAGCGTGAAGCTGCCGCCATCTGCGCTGCCTGCGCTGACGTTGTACACGCTGGCTGCAGAAACACTCGCATCAGCTACTGAGACAACCGTAGCCTGGGTGAGGTTGGCGGGGTCGATCGTAACTGCTGCCGGCGCGACCGTGAAGGTGACCACCCACGGGTCGACCGCCGAGCCGCTGCCGCTGACCGTGGCTGCAACGCCAGCCGCAGAGAGCGCGGTTTCGACGTCCAACGCCGCTGCATTCCAGGCGATGGCGCCGGTGGTGGCTGCATCCACGCTGAGCGTGAAGCTGCCGCCATCCGCGCTGCCTGCGCTCACATTGTAAGTATTGGTTGGGGCAGGAGAAACAGTTGCGGGGATGGAGATCCCGGCGCCGCCCGCAATCGAGACGACAGGCGCAGTGTACCCGGCGCCGCCTTGGTCAACATTGATTGCGGTGACTGCGCCTGAGGAGGTAACCACAGCGTCAGCCGTGGCCCCGGCGCCATTGCGCTTGAAAAGGCCACCGTAGCTGCGGTATACCCGCTTCCGGGGTTGGTGACGGTCACGCTCGTAATGGCGCCGTCGCCTCCGACCGCTGCGGTGGCTGTTGCGCCTGCGCCGTCACCGGTGATCTGCACCGCGACGTCTGCCAGCGTGAACGAGCTGTTGGCATAGTTCGAGTATGGCCCGTAGTAATGCGGGACCTTGGATCCATCCGTTGGGTCAATCGGCACCGCAGGGCCAGTTTTTGCGGGTGAACCGGCTGAAGAAGCGATTGCCTGGCTGCTGCCCCCCAACAGCATCGAAGCAACCATTAAGATGGACAAGATCAGATTGATCATCTTGTGTTTCGTCATGAACATTCTCCATTTATAAATTTGCAAAACTTAAATTTCCGGAAAGGGTTTGATAAGGATTCTTGGGTGAATGGGTGATTGAAGATGTCCGCCAATTACGTCCTCCTTTACTCGACTTTTGATGCTTGCAATATGTGAGCGTCCGGTGATATCGATAATCTAAAGCGGCATATTTCTAAAATAAAAATTATTGTTTACCTCTCCTGTTTTTGCGTCACAGGAGGCGCAACTTACTGCTCTAAATTGAACAGACTGCTGACCTGATTCCGGATCTATAATTTGCTCAAATTGATCCTCCTCTACTCGTCTCAGATTCTGTACTTCCTTAAGGGAAGAGATGGATGAAATTTCAACCCGCTCGATTTCAGCGAGCAGGTACTGAATATCTTGCCCGATGCGGGGAGCGATCGCTTTCCACCGTACGTTCTGGGTCGGGTTATCGACAACCCGTCCTCTGCGGCTGAAACGCTCGTACCAATGCGGTAATGTAATTTGACGCAACCACTCGGAGTTATTGACCGCCAAAGCCTCCAGTATCTGGAAGACTGCATCGAGGACAATTTCCAGCCGGTTGCTTGTGCAGACCGCCTCCAAAACTGCGGTCACATTCAAAGATCGCTCCTGGGTTACTTCCAGAAGACCGATCTCCTCCAGGCGGCACAACAACGCTTGAAACAACTGCTGCCTGTTCGGGTCATGATAGAGCTGGCGCCTGAATTTACATAATTGACCAGGATCAAAGCTTGGGGTATACAAAGGGAGATGCAGGGCATATTTCAAATCAACACGTTTGGAGACTGCTTCTGCCGACTGAAGATCGGTGAGTCCTTCTGCGTATTGGACGCTGGTTACCAGGGCATAGAAGTAGTAAATCGCCTCAGACCGGTTGGCAGGGGATTCAAGCCCGGTTTTGGCGACATCCAAAAGGATACGGTTAATTTGGTTTCCGAGCCGTATGTAGATATTCTCCTGACCGAATAATGCGCCCACAATTTCGGCAGTATCTTCCGGGATAGGAGGGAATAATGTGGGGTGATAAGACACGGACATCTCTGAATACAACAGTGCTTAACTCGTGATTAATCATCCTTAATATATCCATAAGCCATCCGGTACGTAAGCGTAATAATTGCGTATTTTTATTTGCCCGATTCCCCGTAAATCTAACGGGGGATGGCGATGGATAACCGTGGATTTTTACCTGAAAAACAATCGGGGAAAATTACGTAGGAACAATGATTACGGCCGCGTATTAAATACGCGGCGAAAGCCGCCGCGTATACGATGTCTTTCGAACGCACAGCGGATGGATAATTCCTGGGCGACCTGCGCCTCTGCTCGTTGTGTATCTACAAGTGGAAGAGCTCTATACCGAAGTCGGAAAGGCGCCAGCTAACGCTCGAGTGCAGCCTCAAGCTGTTCTCGAAATGCTTGCAGACGCTTGTTTTTGTCTTTCGCAAAGCGGCAAATTCCATCTAGAATCCAGTTGGGCGTCAAATGCCCTTCTTCGAGCACTTCTTCAACTGTCCCGCCCGTTCTCCAACGGTTATCCCAATCGGGCGTGATGGCATAATCTTCAGCCGCCTTGTTGAAAATCCATTTATGCATCGCGAAGCGCGATTGCGTTGAAATGATTGTAGAGTTAATCCTGTCTGCAGGAGTAATGACAAGCTGTTGGTAAGAGACCGGTTGGAGCGCGAAGAGTTGCGGGCTCGTGACACAGATAATTTTTACATTCAGGTCCTTATCCCGCAGACTGGGAAGCAGCTTGACAATCCCAGCCATCGCGCTGGTCCCCTGAACGAAAAAGGTCCCGTCCATCGGTCTGCCTATTCGGTAATCCTTTACGATGTAGGCGCCTTGCGCGGCGGCGAAGTGAGATGGGATACCGAGACTCTCTCGATCTGGAATTTCAATTGAAGGCCGAGTCAGGTGCAGTGCAATGATAGCCGCTTTGGTTCTTAATGCAGCTCCTAGTACTACGGGCACTTCATTATATTCCCAAGGATGGAGGTCGATCACCTGCCCATCCGGGAACAACTGGGTAACGACCGGAGAGAAGATACCAAAATGCGTACGGCTGTCATCCGCCGTCTCCGGGCCAGAATGACCTGCAATCCATAGCACCTTTCCCATTTTGAGCTCACAATCCTGTGAGAGCTGGCTGAACAAGCGCATTGGCCCATATTTCAGGTAGGAAAACGATCCATAAGTCGAACAAGCGCCCCAAAAGCCATCAAAATCACTCTCAGGCGTGGGCGAAAGGTTGAGGCTGGCGATTCCAGCCATGATCCCAGCGTTGGTGAACTCGGTAATCTCGGTTGGCAAAAGCGCGCCCTGATCCGTTCCGACCCGCTCATACCAGCCGTAGCCACTGAAATCTTCAAAACCATCACCGAATCCACTGATGTTCGTCGATCCAGCCAGGTCGGCGGAGCTGGCAAGGAAGACCGGTCGACCATAGTGTTTCGCGCCAAAAGCGTTCACCCAGCTCCCCCATTTTGCCAGGGCGCTACGGTTGGCGGCTCTGGCGCCCGCCGGCAAATAGAGCTCTTCAGGATAATTACGGAAATCAAATAATTGTTCATCATGGAAAGGATTGCCCTGCTTGCCCAAGCGAAAGTCCGGGATTTGGTCCGGCACCGAATCGCCCAAGTCCACGAGGGTATCGGCAAGATAGTCGACCAGATCCTGATCGCGATGCAAGACGTCAATGACGGCTGCCAGGTTGAAACGAAATTCCGCCAGCAACGCATCCGGATCAGCAGGCGCCTGGCCATCCACGTTCTGGAAATGAACGGCATATTGGTCAGCGAACGGCTTTTTGGTTTCCCAGAACAAAGGGCTGTCCATGGGGTGCGGCGTCCCATGCGATTGATAATCGTATTTCAAATAACCGCGACCTTTGCGCGTCTTCACCCAGGCGACGGATGGCACCCGTTCGGGATTTGGATCCGAGGTCATAGCCAGGATCGCGCGGGTGACCGAATCCCAATCACTGCCATTTTCCGCTCCATATACTCGCCAACCATGCGAGGCAAACCAGTCTTCCGGCTCGCCATAAACCACACTGCTCACCGAGTGCGCATCGATGCCAAAATCGTTCCAATCCAGAACATAATACAGGTTGTCCAGGGCAGAACCCCAGGCGGTATTCATAACCTCATGTGAAGCGCCAGTGGTCAGGCCTCCTTCGCCTTCAAAGGCAAAAACCTTCACTCCGCGGGCTCCGGCGCGTTTGAGCGCCAAAGCCTCCCCGGCTGCAGGTGGGCCGCCGTGCCCGGACGGACCTGTATTGAATTTTAGGAAGAGCGTCTTACCCGCCATCTCGGCATGGCCCGGCAGGCCGTCGCGCCGGCGAAATTTGAGAAGGTCCTGCCAGACCAAGGCGCGCCGGTCGAAATTCGGGACTGCATAACGGTTGTCGCCGGTTTGTTCGTATTTAACTCTGAGAGCCTCATTCAACGTTGCAAGCGTACAATAGATCAACGGGATGGTATGACCGGCGACCAGGACAAACCTGTCTCCGAAGCGCTTTTCCGGATGGCGGATGTCCCAGCGCATAACGCCGCTGAGCAATGTCACGAGTAAAGCGTGCACTTTTGAGCGGGAACCGCCAGGATGCCCGCTCTGGCGGTAGTTTAAGGTGATATCAATGAGCTGGTCGATAATATCTTTGGTCTTTTCCCAATACGGGAAAAATTTTGACCTATCCGAGATTCTTTCTTCCGGGCTTGAAATAACTGCCATATTTCACTCCATCACTTTTATCCCTGGGGCGCCTCCACCCACGGGTGGGATGAAGGAGATTTCGTCTTGATCGTGTAAAATTGTTTGATAATCCCTTTGGTGGCTGCCATTATGCACACAATAAATGTGTGGGGCGATATTTAATATTTGCAGCACGTCCGATATCCTGCTGCCCGGCGGCATTTGCAGACTGATTTTTCCTCGCGTCTCTTTTGCGTGCTTTTCGCGCAGTATCCCGAATAGGGTCACGTGGATGATCATCTTCTTAGAGTTCGATCCAACCAAGCCCGAGGGATTCGAGTTTTTCTGGGGTTGGAAGGCCGGTCTCGGTATCCCATCCCATGATCCGGTAATAGGTTTCTTTCATATGTGCGAACTGCTCGGGGGTGTAATGAACGCCTTCATTCGGACCTGGCCCAAGCAGCGGTTTGAAGAATTTCTTCGGCAGCGCATCTTGCTCCTTACCAAAGCCCTCTCGGGCGTTGAAAGCGCGCATGAGATTAATTCTGCGTTCCCCCACCTCGAGGATCTCGGCCAGGCTGATATCATCCCATCCGGTAACGTAGCCCAACATCTCGACGGTCTCTTCAGGGCGATAAACCTGCCAACCAACGCCATATACGAATGAACACAGGCAGTACGTATCGGAAACGGAATAAACTTTCTGGGTTTCAGCCATAAAGCGGACCTTCTCATCCGTAATGCTCCCCGGCTCTTGAAGCTTCGTAAAGCCTAATGAATTAATCCGGGAAACCGCAATGTCATCCGCTCCCTCTTCAATGAAAGGATCATGCTCGGCGGACATATGATCTGCTCCGAACGGATTCACGGCGTAGAGCAGACCCATCATTCTCTTGGCCTGAGGCATGTGGGCAGGAGCTTCCTGGCCTTTCGAAGTTATCAAGAAATCGGCCGAATTTCTGCCAATCTTCTGCGCGGCTCGCTCGGAGCCTTCGGCGAGCACATTTCCAAAGCCTTCGCGGTTGGCGATCATCTCAACCATCCGCACCATTGAATTGGCATTCCCGAAGTGCAAATCGATGCCATCCGTATCTTCCAGGCCGATTATTCCGCTCTCAAAGCACTCCATCGCGAATGCGATCGTAGCACCGCAGGAAATCGTATCCAGGCCATATTCATTACTTAGCTGGTTCGCCAGGCCAATTGCGTGCATATTGTCGACGCCGCAGTATGAGCCATAGGTAGCCATCGTTTCGTATTCGGTGCCGCCGAAACGAGGAGACACTTTTCGGCCCTTGTATTCGGTCTCAATTACACGCTTACAGCGCACCGTGCAGGAATAGCAAGTATCCCGATCGACCAGGATGGTTTCGGTCATCAATTCACCGGCGATACTCTCATACCCCTCGAATTGACCGCGGTTGAAATTGTGGGTTGGCAGACCGCCGGCAGCATGCATTCCAGCCACATCACCGGCGGTGCCATGCACGTGCAGGAAATCGATCCCCGGAAGCTCAGGAATGCGTTTCGTGCCATCACGAAATAGCTGGGTGAGCTTTTTGGGGTGCGCAGCGGAGATGCCTCTGGAACCGCGCACGACAACCGCCTTCAAATTCTTGGAGCCCATCACAGCCCCCATGCCGGTGCGGCCGTTTGAGCGGTTCACCATGTTCATAATCGACGCGAAACGGACCCTATTCTCACCAGCCGGCCCAATCTGGAGCACCTCGACTTTCAGGTCACCCAGCTCAGCCTTCAGAATGTCCTCGGTTTCGCCGGTGGTTTTTCCCCAGATATGGCTGGCGTCACGGATCTCTACATCGCCATTTTTGATCCAAAGATAGACCGGTTTTGGCGAACGGCCCCGGATCACAATCCCGTCGTAACCGGCCCATTTCATTTCAGCCGGAAAAAACCCACCACATTGGCTATCGCCCACTGCCCCGGTAAGAGGGGACTTGGCGCTGGCGCTCATCCTCGATTGACCGGAAATCGGCAATCCAGTGGCTGGGCCGAGAAAGAATGTCAGGACATTATCCGGAGAGAATGCATCCAACTTTGGCGGCATTTCCTTCAACAGGTAATATGTACCCATGGCGCTCCCACCGCCATACTTTCTGTAGAATTCTTCCGAGGGAGTCTCTACCCAGGTTCTTTCTTCCGTCAGGTTGACGTGGAGTACTTTTCCTTGATAACATTTCGGGGTCATAATTACTCTTCTCCAAATAAGCGCTGATTATCGGACATTTTCATTCAACACGCCAAAGCTCATAAAAGTACTGGTCAGTTCGTGTAAATATTGCTGAAACTCACGACTCTTTCGAACATCCATTATACGCGGTCTTGGCAGATCAATATCAATAATCTTTTCGATCAACCCTGGCCAAGGAGTGAAAATCACAATTCGGTCTGACAACTGCACCGATTCCGGAATACAAAAAGATTCTAAAAGCGAAATCGCCCAGCAGCAACTGAGCGACTTCAGCGCACATCTTTAGACCTTTCAGACTGTTGGTCAACAGCTTGAGAGCCGTAGGCTGCGGCACAGATGTTACGCTCTGCGGGGAGGGCGGGATTCGAACCCGCGGTCGAGGCGTTCACCCCGACAACCACTTAGCAGGCGGCCCCATTCAACCACTCTGGCACCTCCCCAATTCACTAAGCGGACTGACAGATTTACAAAACCCGGCAGATTCTTCAGCGGAGGGAGAGGGATTCGAACCCCCGGTGGGTTGCCCCACAGCTGTTTTCAAGACAGCCGCCTTAGACCACTCGGCCATCCCTCCAAACGGGGCAGGGGAATCCCTTCCCGAGCGGGAAAATTCTACCACATCTGGGTGTGGGTGGCAACAAAATGCGGGCAACCCACCTTAGCCAGCAATTTTTCCGCCTGCATGCTATACTTGCCGCAAGCTCATGTCCCATATCGCCCGCTCCACCTTGATTATCGCTGTCTTCTTCGGCCTGGATAAAATCCTGGGATTTGCCCGCCAGATCCTGGTCGCGCATCTATTTGGGCTTACCTACCAAATCGACGTCTTCAACGCGGCCAATAATATCCCCGACCTGCTCTCCGCGCTGATCTCCGGCGGCGCCCTGGGTGTAGCGCTGATCCCGGTTTTAAGTGAATATTTGGAGCTGCGCGGGCGTCCCCTGGCCTGGGACCTGTTTGCCCACATCATCAACCTGGCATTCCTGCTCACAGCTGCCCTGGCAGCGCTGATCGCCATTTTTGCGCAGCCCCTGGTGCATTACGTCATCGCCCCGGGCTTCCCGGCCCCTCAACAAGCGCTGACCGCCGAGTTGATGCGCCTGGACCTGTTTGCGATTGTCATCTTCTCGATCAGCGGCCTGGTGATGGCCGGGCTGCAAGCCAACCAGCACTTTCTCCTGCCAGCCATGGCGCCCGGCCTGTATAACCTGGGACAGATCTTCGGCGTCGCCATCCTGGCGCCGGCTGCCGGCTTTGCCATTGGTCCGCTCAAACTGCCATCCTTCGGGCTGGGGATACACGGGCTGGTCTACGGGGTCATCCTAGGAGCCCTGCTGCACCTGGCAATCCAGGTGCCCGGTCTGGCCCATTTTCACTTCCGCTGGTCGCCTAAGATTGACCTGGGCGACCCGGGAGTGCGCCAGGTTCTGGGCCTGCTCGGACCACGGGTTCTGACCATGTTCTTTCTGCAGATGTTCTTCATCGCTCGCGATCACCTGGCCTCCGGCCTGGGTGAGGGGGCTGTTACCGCCCTGAACTATGGCTGGTTCATCATGCAGGTGCCCGAAACTTTGATCGGCACCGCCATAGCGATTGCCCTGCTGCCCACCCTCTCGGAGCAGATGGCGCGCGGCGACGAAGAAGCGTTCCGCCAAACCGTGAATCGCGCCATTCGCACCCTGCTGGCGCTGACCCTGCCGGCTGCAGCCCTGCTTTCCGTCGCGCTGCCCCCACTGGTACAGGCGCTTTTCGGTTTCGACGTTGCCGGCACGAACCTGGTGGTGTGGGCGACGCGCGTCTACCTTTTGGGCTTAATGGGTCATTCCATTCTGGAAGTAGCCTCGCGCTCTTTTTATGCCCGCCAGGATGCTGTTACACCCTTGATCGTTGCCGCGCTAAACGCCGGCGCATACATCCTGTTTGCCGTTGTCCTTTCCCGAAGAATGGGGGCGGTAGGGATTGCCCTGGCAAATACACTGGCTTTCAGCGCTGAAGCGCTTATGCTGCTCATTTTGCTCAACCGGCGGGTGCCGGGTTTGCTGCGGGTTGGGGGCACAATCCTGCGGGTCGGCCTTGCCAGCGCAGCCGGCGCTTTGCTGGTATTTGCTTTAATGCGCCTGCCTGTACCCGCGTTCTTCCTGGCGCTCGCGGCGTTGGGCGCGGGTGGGTTGTTTATACTGCCCTTCATCTGGCCCGAAGTCAAGATCTTAATCCGCCTTTAAACGCCGGCAGATCAATTCTCAAACGGTGGCCAGCCCACCTCCAGGGGAAAAGCTCACCTCGTTACCGATCCGTTTTGCACCAGCCAGGGGAAAAAGACGGCGAACTTGGGCGGCTGCTGGGTGCTGCTGGGCGTTGGGCTGGGGGCGACGGTGGATGTCGGGCTGGGAGGCGTAACCGTTGGGGTGGCAGTAGCAGTCGGCGTGGCAGTGGGGGTCTCCGTAGGCAGGGAACTAGCCGCGTCCTGGTAAGCCGCCAGGACATCCAGCATCCCGTAACCGTAGACATTGTTGGGAACCTGGGTATCTGTATCTCCGCCGCAGCCCTGGGAGGTGGCCAGATGTTGGGCGCTTTCTTCCAGGATCAGCTCGGTCGCGTCGACATCATGGCGCAGCCCTGGAACGGCCGACCAGAGCAATACCACCGCGCCGGCGACGTGCGGTGCGGCCATAGAAGTCCCGCTGAACGAGGTGTAACTATTCCCAGGAATGCTCGATCGCACGGTGATGCCCGGGGCGACCAGGTCCGGTTTGCGCAGGTTGCTTCCATCCGCGGTCACCGGCCCGCGGGCGCTTAAGCCGGCGATCGAGTTGCTCTGGTAGTTGGTCGCGCCGACCGTAATGGAGGCGTCCTCCAGGCCGGGTGGATCGCTGATGGTCGAGCAGGCCGACCCGGAATTGCCCGCAGACACCGCCATAAAAACCCCGGCGGCGCGCAGGTTCTGCAAGGCGACTTGCAGGCTGTCGGGAGCGCAGGTCTCTCCAGGCGGGCAGCTATAGGAATTCCCAACCGCATCCGGACGCAGGTCTGGATTGGGGTTCTGCTGGCTCAAGTCCCAGGGGGCCAGAAAGAACTGCATACATTCAATGTACGTGCTTGGCCGGCCCACGCCATCATCCATATTGCGGCAGGCGATCCACTTCGCCCCCGGGGCCATCCCGATCTGGTTCGCACCGCCATCATCCCCAACTCCGCTGCCCATGGTGTGGGTGCCATGCCCATAATCATCGCAAGGCGCGCTGCTGCTAAAACCACACGAATTGCCCCCGTCCCCGCTGATGTCCTCGTGCACTGCATCCCACCAGTTGAAATTGTGGTCGGCGTTGGCGCCGTCCCAGCCGCGGTAGTTCGGCTGGAGAGCGGGGTGATCCCACTGCACCCCGGTATCCGCGTTGGCGTAAACCATGCCCTGGCCGTTGAAGCCCAGCCCCCACAGGTCCGGCGCGTGCACCCAGGTCAGGTTCCACTCAATCCCCTGCGGGGCCGAAATTCCGGGTTGCCCCGCCTCCTCCAGCGGGACCTGGAATGGGCGATCGCTTTCAATCGCCTGCACATCGCTTCGCCGGGCTAATGCATCCACCACGAGGCGGTCCCCCTGCACCGCGATCAGGTTGGCGATGTAATAGGGTCGGTAGCGCGCCTTTAAGGAGTCCAGCAGGTGCAGGATGACCGGCTGGCTGGCGTTGGATTCCTGGCGCAAGGCCCCATAAACGGTTCGGCCTTGCTCCTTCCAATCGCTGGCCTGCCTCGCCACCCGAGCCGCATCCACTTGATCTCTAAGAAGAACGAGGAAATGGCCGGTTTTCCCGTCCGCGGTGTCCGCCAGAACGCGCGGGTCCAGTCGCACTGCCAGGGAAGGGGGCGCAGCCCCGTTCGCCAGGCTGGATGCAGAAACGAGCAAAATCAGCAGCGATATTAAACTGAAGAACCGGATTCTCAAAAGTAGGGTTACCTCTGGCGGAGTAAGCGCGAAGAATTGGCCAGGATCCCCAGGTCGGGCAGTGATTGGGCTGCGGCAGCCAGGACGGGCGGTAAAAAGCCCAATGCCGCCAGGGAAAGCCCTGCCAGGTTGTAGAATGCCGTGAAGGCAATATTCATTTTTACCACCCGCATGGTGCGCCGGCTGATTTCAAGCGCGGACGGAACCAGGGCCCAATCTTCACGCATCAGGGCGATGTGAGCCGCTTCGATGGCGATATCGCTTCCGGCGGCCCCCATTGCGATACCGACGTCGGCCTGCGCCAGGGCAGGGGCATCATTCACCCCATCGCCAACCATGATGACGATATGCCCGCCAGCCTGGTAGTCCTTCACAACCCCAATCTTATCTTCAGGCAGCAGGTTCGCCCGGTAACGCACGCCCAATTCTTGAGCCAGCGCGGCGGCAGACTGTTCGTTATCGCCGGTCAGCAGCTCGATCTCGGCGATGCCCATCGAACGCAGGCTCTGGATCGCCCGCGGAACTTCCGGTCTGAGCGTATCGGCCGCCGCCAATAATCCAGCCGGCCTGCCGTCCAGGGCAATGTATAACAGCGTTTTACCCTGCGCCTGCAGCGGCGCTGCCAGGGAAGCCAGCGGTCCATCGACCTCTTGCTCGCCTGAAGCGGTGTAACGCCCATTCGCGCCGGCCGCCAGCCGCCAACTGCCCACCTCAACCGCGCACCCATCGATCCTGGCCCGCACGCCCAGGCCGGGCAGCGCTTCAAAATCTTGCGGATCTGCCAGCTTCAAGTCGCGCTGGCGGGCTGCCAGCCTGACCGCTTCGGCCAGCGGGTGCTCGGAAAAGCGCTCGGCCGAGGCTGCATAAAAAAGCAGGTCCCGGCGCGCCTGCTCACTGTCATCGCTCTCTTTACGGCTGCCGGGCAGGCTCGCCTCTTGCGCCTGCAAAACAACGATATCGGTAATTTGCGGCTTGCCCAGGGTCAGTGTGCCGGTCTTGTCGATCAGTAGGACGTCGGCGCGGGAGAGAATTTCCAGGTACTTCCCGCCCTTAATCATCACCCCACGCCTGGCCCCCGCCCCAATGGAAGCCAGCATGGCGATTGGGGTTGCCAAAGCAAACGAACACGAGCAGGCCACGACCAGGACCGCCGCGGTCGCCAGCGGGTCGCGCCGGAGAAGGAAGGTCAGGAAGGCTACACCTGCGACGACCGGAAGGTAATAGGCAGAGAATTTATCAGCGACCCGTTGAACCGCGGCGCGGTGCATTTCCGCCTCTTCAACCAGCTTCACCACGCGCCCAAAGGTGGTGTCCGCTCCAACCTGTGTTGCGCAGACGCGCAAGCCTCCCAGGCGGGCCAGCGTCGCAGCATAAACGTGCGACCCCGGGCCCGCTTCAACCGGCATTGCTTCGCCGGTGATGGCGGACTGGTCCAACGTCGCCTGACCGCTGAGCACTTCCCCATCCACAGGGATTTTCTCGCCAGGTCTCACAATCACGACTTCGCCGACCTTCAACTGGCTGGCCGGGATTTCGACCTCTTCGCCCTGGCGCTCGACCCGCGCGGTTTGGGGCGCCAGGGCAGCCAGGTCTTTTACGGCTTTGCGGGCTCGCTCGGTGGTGAAGCGTTCGGTGAAGTCACCCACGCGCATGAAAAATACCACGACTACTGCCGTCGCCCATTCTCCCACCGCCAGGGCTGCGATCACGCCCACGCTCATCAAGGTATGGGAGATCACCTGCTTGTGCAGAGCCGCCCGGATCACATTTAGAAAAACCGGATAACCGGCGACCAGCACAATCGCCAGGCCCAGCGGCCAGGGCAGGCGCTCGGTGATTTTTTCAAATAACCCCAGCCATTCGCCAACGATGACGGTGAACAGCACCACGCCAAACACCAGGCCCAGAATTCCCAGCACGGGCCGGGTGAAATTCTGTAACCCCGGCGGGCTATACGGCTCTTTTTCCGCCTCGGGCACACTGTATCCTGCCGCCTCGACAGCCTTGCGGATCTCCGCCAGGCCCACCCGCTGCGGGTCCAGGCGGGCCACTGCTTTTTCGGAAGTCAGAAAAACGTCGACGGAATCGACCCCAGGTAAGGCCGCGATGGCATGCTGCACGTGCATACTGCACTCCGTGCAATCCATACCCCGAATGGGGACCTCGAGGACTTCTAACCTGGACACGAAGCGCCTGACCTATTGTTTCTCATAAGGCGTGCCGTCAGCAGCCGGGGGAACGGCGCGTCCCACGACGCCGGACAGCACGATAATGGTCAACAGGTACGGCAGCATTTGCGGAATTTGCGAGGGGATATCCGGGCGGAAAATGCTTATTGTAGACGTGACGCTGCTGCCAAGGCCAAAGATCAACGAGCCCAGCAAAGCCCCAAATGGATTCCACTTGCCGAAGATCATGGCAGCCAACCCGATGAAACCCAGGCCATTGGTCATTAACGGGTTGAACACATCGACTGCTTCCAGGGTAAACCACGCGCCGCCCAGTCCGGCGATCAGGCCGCCCACCAGCACGTTGATGTAACGAATACGGAAAACGTTGATGCCAAGCGTATCAGCCGCCAGCGGGTGCTCGCCCACCGCGCGGGTGCGCAGGCCCCACGGAGTGAAGAACAAAACATAAGAGATGGCCACAGTGATAAGCAGCACCATATATTCCAGAGGCTTTTGTTGGAAAAGGATTGGCCCGATGACCGGGATGCTGGAGAGCAGTGGTACGTTCCAGATTGGGAAGGTCCCCGGTCCGGCGGGCAGGTTCTGCGCCAGAAACTGGCGGTACAGGTAGCCCGTCACCCCGATTGCCAGGATGTTAACCACCGTGCCGCTGATGATCTGGTCGGCGCGAAACTTGATCGATACGACGGCATGCAGGGCCTGAAAAATCAGCGCGGCGACCAGGCTCAACACGAGCGCCAGCCAGCGGCTGATCGTGCCGGCGGCGGCCGGGCCCAACAAGTCTTTCAAGGCCTGGAAAGCGAACAGGTTTACCGCATAAGCGACCATTGCGGACACTAACATTTTCCCCTCAATGCCAATATCGACCACGCCGGCTCGCTCACACATCACGCCGCACAATGCGGCAAATGCGATTGGGGTTGCCAGGCGCAGCGTCTGCGCCAGCGTGCCGATCACACAATCGCCATTGCATTTGCCGCCGATGACCAGATTTAAAAGCCCCCAGGCCGCCACCATTGCCAAGATGGCGAACAACGCCGTGATCCACCAGGCCCCATTTCGGACCCGGCTTCGCAAACTGCCAAGGGATTGGGTCTGTGTCGCCATCGTCTAACCTCCCCAACCGCGCGTCAGTGGGGCTTCTTCCTCAACTCGCCGCTCGGCCCGCAGGCGATAAAGCCAGCGCACAATCGGCGGCGCAGCCACAAACAACAGCACCAGGGCCTGGATCAAGGAAATGATGTATTTCGAAACGCCGGAGGCCAGCTCCATCAAGTCTGCGCCATTACGCATCGCCCCGAACAGGAATGAGGCGGCGATGATGCCAAACGGGTTATTCTTCGCCAGCAGGGCAATAGCAATACTATCAAAACCGTACCCGCTGGAGAAAAACAAAGGCAGGCAGCGGCAGGTGGATACGCCGATGACTTCGATGGTGCCAGCGATCCCCGCCAGGGCCCCGGAGATCGCCATTGCGAGGACGATATTGCGGGTGATATTCACGCCGGCGTAACGCGCTGCGTTGGGGTTTGCGCCCACCGTGCGCAGCTCAAAGCCAATCGTTGTGCGGAACAAAAGCCACCAGACAAAAACTGCTGCAAGAAGGGCGATAAACAGCCCGGTATGCAGCCGGTCATATTGGTCTTGAAAGGGCCACCAAATGCGGGTCAAGAGCGGCAGGGCTACAAAGCTCAGCACACCGATCACCAGCGCAAACCCAATCGCTGCCAACCGTCTCTGATTGTCCTTCTGCAGACGCTGGCTCAGCGATGGCAGGGAAATAAGCCAACGAGCAACCAACCACGCCAGAAAAGCGAAAAGCACGGCTACTGCAAGGGCATTTAGCGGGTCCTGCAAGCGCTGCGGTATACCGTACAGGGTCCAGATCTCGGCATTGGAGGCCACAGGTACAGTCTGGGTCGCGCTGCTGCTCTTATCCTTGAGCGGCCCGCTGATCAAATATTCGACCAATCGGAAGGCCACGTAATTCATCATGATGGTGTTGATCACTTCATGCGCGCCGGTGCGGGCTTTCAAGTAACCGGGTATCGCTCCCCAGATGGCGCCTCCTAAAGCCCCAGCGCCCAGCGTAAGCGGCAGGTGAATGATCGCCGGAAGCCCACGAAATGCTGCACCGGCCCAGGCCGAGCAAACCGCGCCAATATAAAATTGTCCCTCAACCCCGATGTTGAACAGGCCGGTTTTGAAGCCTACAGCGACAGCCAGGCTGAGCAAGATATAGGGGATCGTAGCCACCAGGGACTCGGACAAACCACGCTGCTTGGTGATTGCCCCGCGGAACAGGCCCGAGTATGCCTCGCCAACTGCCGCCAGGCTGCCGCTGGTAAACCAGATCACCAGGGCGCCTATAATCAACGCCGTCAGGATTGCCAGCGCCGGCATTTTCATCGAATCCAAAAAACGAAGCAGCGAACTGCGCTCTGCGTTAGAGGGTGGTGCGCTCACCGCTTCAGCCATTCTCACCCTCCTTCGTTATGCCGGCCATCAGCAAACCCAATTGTTCCCGGGTAGCTACATTTGCATCCAGAGTCTCCAGGATGCGGCCTTTATACATCACCGCGATCCGATCCGAAAGGCTCATAATTTCATCCAATTCGGCGCTGATCAGCAGCACCGCCGAACCTTTATCGCGCGCCTCCACAATCCGGCCATGGATGAATTCAATGCTGCCCACATCCAGGCCGCGAGTGGGCTGGTTGACCACCAGCAGCTTGAAAGGTCGAGACAGCTCGCGGGCCACGATCACTTTCTGCTGGTTGCCGCCGGATAGCGACCCGGCCATGGTCATGATCCCAGGCGTGCGCACGTCGAACATTTTTACGAGTTCTTTGGCCTGTTTTTCGATCACCGGGAAATTTATCTCGACACCCGTAGCAAATGGAGACAGGTAATAAGTGCACAACACCAGGTTATCCCGGATGGGAAATGTAAGCACCAGGCCATGCTTATGGCGGTCCTCGGGCACATGGGCGGTGCCAACCTCCACAACCTGGCGAGGGCTGGCGTGGGTGATATCGTGACCGATAATGGTCACCACCCCGCTTTCCGCCGGGCGCAGTCCCGTGAGCGCTTCAGCAAGCTCTGTCTGACCATTTCCTTGCACGCCGGCGATGCCCAGGATCTCCCCCTCACACACATCAAACGAAACGCCGTCCACAGCCAGATGATCGCGATCGTCTTTGACGTTCAGTTCCTTCACGACCAGGATTGGCTGCCCAGGGCTTGCCTCGGTCTTATCCACTTGCAGGATCACCTTGCGACCCACCATCATTTCCGCCAGATCCTCACGGGTCGCCTGGGCCGGGTCGACGGACCCGACCATCTGCCCGGTGCGCATAACGCTGATCCGGTTTGCCACGGCAAAGACCTCCCGCAGCTTGTGGGTGATAAAAACGATTGACTTATTTTGTTCTATCAGCGTGCGCATGATGACGAACAACTCATCCGCCTCTTGTGGGGTGAGCACTGCCGTGGGCTCGTCCAGGATGAGAATCTCGGCGGAACGATAAAGGGCCTTGACGATCTCCACCCGCTGTTGGGCGCCGACTGGCAGGTCCTTAACGTAAGCGTCCGGGTCTACATCCAGCTCGTAGGCATGGCTTAATTCGCGGATACGGCTTGCAACGCTGCGCCGGTCCAAAACTGCAAGCTTCCCCATCGCCCGGGTAGACTGAACCAGCGATTCTTGCCCCAACATGATGTTCTCTGTGACCGTGAGCGGCGGCACTAACATAAAGTGTTGGTGAACCATGCCGATACCCTTGGCTATGGCATCATGCGGGGAGGTGATGTGCACCTGTTCGCCGTTGATAAATATCTGGCCCTCATCCGGCTGGTAAAGCCCGTACAGGATGTTCATCAACGTGGATTTACCGGCCCCATTCTCTCCAAGAAGGGCGTGGATTTCGCCTTTACGAAGCTCGAAATCGATATGATCGTTGGCGAGCACCCCCGGAAAACGCTTGGTGATGCCGATCGTTTGGAGGGCTAAGGTCATTCCAGTCTCCCTTACTGGTGTTTAGAAATAGAGGGTGCTGCACTCACTTTACAGCACCCTCTATCCTCATGAACGATCAGCCTACGGCTGGTAACCTGTAGGGATGCTCCCACTCTTCAGGCCGGTCTCGGCCTCTGTAACCTTGGATTTCACGCTGTCCGGAATCTTGCTATCCCAATCGTGATAGGGGGCCAGGCCGACGCCGCCATTTTCAAGATTGGCCATCATAATACCCGCGCTGACGCTGTTACCTTGGACCGCCTTGAGGTAGTTGTAAACTGAGGCGTCCACGTTCTTGGCCGCGCTGGTGAGCAAAGCGTCCTTCACCTCGGGATAGGTGTTGTATTGGTCCACATCGACACCGATTGCCATCAAGCCCTTTTCTTTGGCGGCCAGCAAACCGCCATTGCCCGTATTTCCGCCCACGCCGAAGACCACGTCGCAGCCCTGGTCGATCATGCTTTGGCCGGTTTCCTTGCCCTTTGCCGGGTCAACGAAAGATGGGATATACACATTCAGCGCCTGGGAACTGGGGTTAATCCACTTGGCGCCGTTCTGAAAACCGACTACATAGCGGACTACAGGCGGGATTTCCATGCCGGAAACCGTGCATACGGTGCCGGTCTTGGTCATACCGCCGGCAACCACACCAGCCAGGAAGCCAACCTGGTCTTCCTGGAACATTAAGCTTGTGACATTCTTCAGCCCACCATCATCGTAGCAGTCTTTGACGGTATCAGGGCAGGCTACCGAATTTGGGGTCGGAAAGTAAGCATTGTCGATGATGGCAAACTTAATGTTGGGATACTGCTTGGCTTTCGCTGCAGTGGCGTCACCCATCAAAAAGCCAACGGTAATGATCACGTCATAATTTTCGGTGGCGAACTGGTCGATATTCTTATCGTAGTCGGTAGGCTGCTTGGACTCGATGAATTTCGCATCGTATCCAAACTCGCTTGCCCCCTTTTGGACGCCTTCCCAGGCAGACTGGTTGAAGGACTTATCGTTCACGCCGCCGGTATCGGTTACAAGACCGACCTTCAGCTTGCCGCTGGTCGCGCCGCCCCCTGCGCAGGCAGCCAACAGCATGGAAACCACCATCAGGACGGCAACCATAGACAAAAGTTTTTTGGACATTGATTTTTCTCCTCCTAGAGAGAATTTGGGGGTAGGATTTTTGGGGAACTGGAACTGTCCAAGCCTTTCACCCGCCTGGCTTCCAATTCGCATTCGACAAATCGAACGTTGCTAGTGTAGCATGAAATAACCCAGTTCGCAATATAATTTTCTCGTTTTTAATTTCTTAATGTTCTTAAAATTGAAGCCAATCTCTTTGACGGTTAAGAGCGTCAACGCGCCTCCCCAGTCGCCGGATCGACCCCGGTATCGATATAACCCGCCTGAAGTTCGGACAGTATCCCCTCGACCAGGTGCTGGCGCCCAGGGCTGAACAGCTCCGGATTCACCGCAGTCAGTCCCAATGACACTTCCAGATCCGTGCCGCCCTTGCCAGCGATTAAATCCGGCCAGGCAGACTGAATGGCCGGCAGAAGCTGCGGCTGGATGCTGGCTACCCAATGGTTGGCCAGCCCATCCGGAGGCGCGATCCCGCCAATGATATTTATTTCCGCCTTGGCCAGGGATTCAAGCAATGTTTCATCCGCTGCCCCAGGTTGGACGTACACGGTTTCCACAGCATGATCGACCATATAATTAACGGCTGCCTGCGCGTCGGCCTGGCTGGCGGCCTCGGGCAGCTCTGCGTATAACGGGTATTCGTAAAAGGGTGGAACCGATGAACGGCACAATCCACAATAGAAGATCGCCCCATTGATGAATCCCAACCGAGCCGCTTTTCCCGCCGGCGCTTCGCCGCTGGCAATCACCCCCACTCGCCAATCTTGGGTGACCACCGCGGCGATATAACCCGCCAGAAAACCCTGCTGGTCGGGCCGCGAGCCCTGGGACCCAACCAGGCTTAAATTTCCAGTAGGCTCAAGGCCGGAACTACCCACTGCCAGGAACTGCGTCTCTTTTTTCGCGGCAGCCAGGTCCGCCAAGCCAGGGTCAGGGGCCATCACAACAGCCAGACGCACCTCCTCTTCCAGATCTGCTGTGGAAAGAGCCGGTCGCACCTGGAAGCGCAAACCGTCCTGCGCCGCCAGGCCGGTAAAAAGGGTTTGAAGATCCCCGGCCAGGGCCGCATCCACGCCAGACGGCACGATCAGAAGGACCAGCGGCGGCTGAGGCGTGGCTGAGGGGGCAGCAGTTTGGGTAGGTGTAGGGATTGAAGCGCTGGGGGTAGGACTCGCGGTTGGCGTAGCTTTGCCAGCCGGTAAGGCAGCATTGCAGGCTGCCATACACAGGCACAGCAAAGTAAACAGCGCCAGGCGCTTGTGGCGCACCCCCCATAATGATGGAGAGTTGCGGCTACGCCGCAATCTCCAGAGGTTCATCAAAATAGAACGATTGAGCAACGGCAGCAGATCCATCATAGATGCACGTGGAGAATCTCCAGCAAACCCGCAGTATCACGCCAGGCATGTTGAATTCATTTCGATACCGAACCGCACAATATTTTACTATGGATACCGTTTCAAAGGCTAATCGCCAACAGGCGCGCGCCGGATGCGCCAAATTCCTGTATAATTGGCGCATGATCGAGCTTAACATTCCAGGGCGTGGCAGCCTGCAATTAGAACATTTGGTCACAGATGTAAACGGAACCCTGGCAGTTGATGGGCAGTTATTCGAAGGGCTGGCGCGCATTTTAAAGCTTTTAAGCGATCGCCTGGAGATTCATATGCTCACAGCCGATACCCATGGCCAGCAGCATCTCATTGACCACATCTTAGGACTGCAAGCAGTTCGCATCCAACCCGGCGATGAAGCTGCTCAAAAAGCAGAATTTGTGCGCAAACTCAACGCCGACTGGGTAGTTGCTATTGGCCAGGGGGCAAACGATGCGGCCATGCTGAAAACGGCCGCGCTGGGCATCTGCGTGATGTCCGTTGAAGGCACAGCGGTTGAGACCTTGCTCTCCGCCGACCTGGTTGCGCCGGATATCTTCTCAGCCCTGGCCTTGCTCGAAAAACCTCTGCGCATCGTAGCCAGTTTACGCAAATGAATCTACCTCCAAGCGAACACGTTCCCGACGATCCCGAAAATCTCCCGCCTGCCCGCCGGCGGCGGGCGCGCCGGCTTTTAGCTCCCATGGATGCAAATGAGCGGGCCGCCTTCCTCGACGAGCTGGCTCACCGCGCCCTCCCCTTCCTTCGATTTCTTTCTCTTTTCTCTTCTTGCCGGCGCAGTGATCAGCCTGGGTTTTCTGCTGGATGCTCCGGCATTCCTGCTGTTAGGCGCGCTGCTGGCCCCGATGTTATCTCCGGCGATCGGCGTGTCGTTGGGAACGGTCATCGGATCGGTGCGCTTTTTCATACGAAGCCTGGTCGGTCTGCTGGTGGGCTCCCTGTTGGTTTCGCTGGTCGGCGCGCTGGCCGGATACGCGGCGCGTCCCTGGCTGCCGCTCCCGCTAACCCAGGCGCACCTGCACTCCCAGCTCTCATGGACAAACTTCCTGGTGCTTGCAGCCGGCGCCGTGCTCACCTGCGCTTCGATCGTGCACGACGACCGTAATTCGTCTCTGGCCAGCGTTGCCCTGGCATATGAACTCTACCTGCCGCTGGCCATCGCTGGTTTCGGGCTGACCAGCGGCATTCCCCACCTGTGGCCGGATGGCCTGGTGGTATTCGCCGTTCACCTGGCCTGGGGAGCGCTGCTCGGCGCAGTGACCCTGGCAATCATGGGATTCAGACCGCTGACCCTTTTTGGCTATACGCTGGGCGCAGCCGTCACCTTGCTGGGTGTGATCCTGCTCATCGGGATCAGCGGCGCCGGGGCAGCCTTCGGCGCACAACTTGCGCTGCCTACAGCCGTGCCGACGGCCACTTTCACCGTCACACCCACGCTGACGCCCACCCTTACACCCATTCCCCCCACATCCACATTAACGCCCACATCCACGCCGGTTCCCCCAACAGCTACCCTGGCGCCCAGCAACACGCCCAGCCCAACGGCGACCCCGGTCCTGGCGCTCATCCGGGCCAGCACCGGCGGCGGCGCGTTCGTCCGTTCTGAGCCGGGCGGCAAGATCATCGGCAGCCTGGTCAACGATACCTTGATGAAGATCCTGCCGGATTTTGTTGAATTAGAAGGCACCACCTGGGTTCACGTGATTTCTCCGGATGGCATGGAAGGCTGGATGGATCAGAGAGTGCTGGTCACGGCCACCCCTGCGCCAAACTGGCAGCCTTAAACCTCTAAATTTACGCTTTCGGCAATAAATCGGCCGGTCCGAACGCGCCGGGAAGAAGCTCTTTAACGGTCATCTGGCGGGAAAGACGGCCACTGGCATCCGTGAGGAACACCTGGATATCCAGGCCGAACTCTGCCAGCACCTGGCGGCAGGAGCCGCACGGCGAACCACCGTTTTCGGTCGCCACTGCGATCGCCACAAAGTCACGCTCCCCCTCAGAGACGGCTTTATAAACGGCGACGCGCTCCGCGCACATCGAACAGGGATAAGCGGCATTCTCAACATTAACGCCATCGTAAACCCGGCCAGAAGCGGTGAGTAAAGCCGCGCCTACCAGGTAATTCGAATAAGGCGCGTAAGCCCATTTGCGCGCTTCCACGGCTGCCGCGATTAACCTTTCTTTTTCCTCATCGGTCAACTTCTTTTTTCTCCTCTTCGTCCGTTTGCTCGGGCGGAATTTGGTGCGCGCGCACCTTACGAATCCGTCTTTCACTCACCTGTTCAACGGTCAATTCCAAATTGCCGTCTTTGATCTTCTCGCCGACATCCGGAACGCGCCCCAAACGACTGTAAATAAAACCCCCAATGGTGTCTGCCCCATCTCGAGGGATGTTGCTGCCCATGGTCTCGTTAAAATCGTCCAGGTCTACTCGCCCCTGGAACACGTAATCCCCATCTTTCATAACCTGGTAAGGCGATTCTTCGGCCTGGTCATATTCGTCCCGGATCTCGCCCAGGATCTCCTCGACGATATCCTCCAGCGTGACCAGGCCTGCGACGCCGCCATATTCGTCGACGATAATCGCCATGTGAATGCGCTGGCTCTGCATTTCAGCCAGAAGGTCATCGACCTTCTTGGCCTCCGGAACGAAATAGGCCGGTCTAAGCAAGTCGCGCAGCGAGCCAATCTGGTTGCCCTCGCGCCAGACGCGCAGCATGTCTTTGGCATATAACAGGCCCAGGGTGTTGTCCACGGTATCTTCGTATACGGGGACACGCGAGTGACCGGATTGCAGCAGCGCATCGACCGCGTCCGGAAGCGAAGTATGAACGTCCAGGGCGAGCATATCGATGCGCGGCACCATAATCTCGCGCGCCAGGGTGTCTCCAAGCTCGAAGATCGAATAGATCATGCGCCTTTCCCCCTGTTCAAACACGCCCTCCTCCTGACCGGCGTCGACCAGCGTCTTTAACTCGTCCTCCGTCACCGAGCCGATGCCCTCGAACGGCTCTTGTCCCGAGCTCGAAAGGTTGAGCGGCAGCGCCACAAACAACGCACAAATACCGATAAGCACACGAGCCAGGGGAGTCAGGCGCAGCGCCCATTGTTCGGGCGAGCGCATGACCAATCTCTCAACAGCCCATTCGAACCAGAAGACTAGAAAGGCCGCCAGAAGCAAAGAGACAAACCCTGCCAGGGGCTCAGATAGAAACGGTTGGTTCAAGACAAAGTAAAACACGGAACCCGCGATCAAAAAACGAGCCAGCGCCAGACAGAAATTAAGGCTGGCTTTCAGGCGCGGCAGCCCGTGCAGCAAATCCAGGGTGCTTCCAACCTCCTCTAGCCTGTGCTCGCGCAGCGCCAGCAGGCGCGCATGGTTCGTCTGTAGGAACGCACTGCGAGCTGCAATCGCCAGAAAATCGAGCAGCAGGAGTAATCCCAGGCTGGCAAGAAAGAACGGCAGGCTACTCACTTTTCTTTAGCTTTCGGATCGCACGCGCCGGCATCCCAACAGCCAAGGTGTCAGCGGGCACATCCTTTGTCACCACCGCGCCGGCGCCGGTGTGAGAACCCTCGCCGAGCTTGACCGGGGCGACCAACATGGTATCGCTGCCAATGAACGCCCTATCGCCAATCTCGGTCGGGTATTTTTTCTGTCCATCATAATTGCAGGTGATCGTGCCGGCGCCGATGTTCACCCCGGAGCCCAGGGTTGCATCCCCAAGGTAAGAAAAATGGCCCATTTTCGTCCCCGGCCCCAGGTATGAATTCTTCACTTCCCCAAAATTGCCCATGTGAACGCCGGCTGCCAGGTGAGCGCCCTTACGCAGGTGCCCAAACGGGCCGATTTCTACGTGGTCCTCTAAAAGCGCTTTCTCTAATACGGAGGCGAGGACTTTGCAGTCGTTTCCGATCCGGGTGTCCTGGATGATGGCGTTTGGGCCCAGAACGCACCGTTCGCCGACCAGGGTATTGCCTCGCAGGTAAGTGTCCGGCCAGATGACTGTATCACGCCCAATCGTAACCCCCGGCTCGATGTAGGTGCTGGCGGGGTCGATCATGCTCACCCCGGAAAGCATCCACTGGCGGTTGACCCGCCGGCGCAGGCTCGCTTCCGCCTCCGCCAGGTGGATGCGGGTGTTTATCCCAATAGTTTCTGCAGGGTCTTCGACGACCAGCGCCTGCACGAACAAGGAATCGGAGACGGAAATCTCGACCAGATCGGTTAAGTAATACTCGCCTTTGGGCGAGAGCGGGATGCGATCTAAAGCCGGCCACAACCAATCCGCCCTGAAGCAATAAGCGCCGGTGTTCAACTCCCGGATAGCGAGCTGCTCGGGCGTGGCCTGCGCTTCTTCGACAATCGCCTGTACATAGCCGGCCTCGTCCCGCAGCACCCGGCCAAAACCACGCGGGTCATCACAAATTGCCGTGAGCATTGTGATCGCTCCGGAATGTGTCTGCTGCGCTTCAACCAGGCGCTGCAGCGTATCCGCAGTCAGCAGCGGCATATCCGCATACATCACCACAACCAGGTCGGATTGGTCGCGCAGGAGCGCTTCGGCCTGCCGGACGGCGTGCCCGGTGCCTAACTGCGGCTCCTGAACGACGAATTCAGCCGAATCCCCTACAACCTGGCGGATTTTTTCAGCTCCATGGCCGATCACTAAAACGGGCCGCGACCGGGCGACCCTCTGAGCAGTTTCCAAAGAATAAAACACCAAAGGCCGGCCCAGTATCGGGTGGAGCACTTTCGGCAAGCTCGAGTTCATGCGGGTCCCCTGGCCGGCTGCCAGGATCACGGTTGCGATTTTCATACATGCCTCTATAATAAAAATAACGAGCAGCGCGCAGTCGAAAATGGCGACGCAAGCTCGTTCATGTTAGCAGATCACAGGTTCTGGTTAAACTTGAACCTTCGTCTTGCACTTAATCTATCCACCAAGAGCGATTAGGCTGGGGCGCCCGGATTCGAACCAGGATATACGGATCCAAAGTCCGCTGTGCTACCGTTGCACCACGCCCCAATTTTTTCGCCCAAAAAACCGCCGGGCAGGCGGGCGACCCGAATTGTAACATATGCCACTTACAGATGACAATACCCAATCGCCCGAAATCAATCTCCTTCATCCGGGGCCAATCCCAGTTGTTTCGCCTGATCGTAAGTAATTACATCCGCGTTAATCACTTGATTCTGGCCTTCTTCATCCGCTAACGAATCCCAAAAAGCATCCACTTCTTGCGGATCGTAATGTCCCTGTGAGACTTCACTGAAGATCTCGTCCAGCACCGGCGCCTCTTTGTCGACCTCAGCCTCGATCTCCGGTTCGGGCGGCTCCTCGGGCGTTTCTGGAGCGCCGGGCTGGAGCAGCGATGCAACGCCTATTTGCAGCAGGATCGCCTGCAAATCCCTGACAGCCATTTGAAGCTGGACCAGCACCTCACCCTGGCGCTCGCCGTTCGAAGATTGCAGCGCCAACAGCAGAGCCATTGCCTCGCCGACATTGGCCAGGAAAAGATCGACCTTCCCACCTCTCAGGATCATAACATTTTGCGGTAAGCTCGCCGAAAGGAGGTGATCCACTTTCGCAGCCGCGCCCAAGGCTCCCATCAAAATCGGGATGACATTGGCCGCCTCAATCTCTCCCGGCAGGTCGCCAGCGCCGGCTGTAACCCTGCCGCGGTCATCCAGAAGTACTGCCGAAAGCGCATTCAAATCCTGGCGCAAGCCGGAGAGCCTCTCGGAGAGGCTTTGGGCTGGCACGGATTCGTCTTCAGGGAGTACCGGCTGAGGCGGAAAAATAGTCTTCACAACGCCCAGGCAGCGCTCAACGCTGTCCAGGAAATCCGCAATCTCAACCGGCTTGAAAAAGAAAGCATCTGCGCCAGAGTCGATCACCTGTTGGCGGATTTCAGGGTCCGTCATCCCGGTAATTAAGATCAGCTTCAGATTTGGATTGTGAACCTGGGCTCTTTTTTTGACTTCCAGGCCTGAGATTCCCGGCAGGCGGACGTCCGAAACGAGCAGGTCAAAGCCCTGGTTGGATAAAACCAGGATGGCTTCCTCGCCGGAAGGCACATCCACCACCTGGAGGTTCAGCCCCAGGGTCTGCAGCGCAGCTCGCAAAAGCCGGCGCACATCGTGCTGGTCATCGACAATCAAGATACGGTAGAGGTCCATAGATTCTGTATTCATATCACACGCCAACAGGCGGACGGATGGGCCGCGCACATTCCCCTTCAAGGGGTTGCGTTCGGGTGTATAGCCGGTTCTAAAACCGGGACCGCCGGTAGCAACGGCTGGGCGTCGAGCCATTTCTGACTCCGGGCTAGGTTTAAAAATTCTACCACATCAGGTGGCTGGGATAGCCATTTTTACAAAGGGGGTTTGTTGAGAACCAATCACCCTTGGGAACAGTATAATATTCAGACAACTTCATACCCAGGGAGCGATTATGATCCAATACTTGATCCGCCGAGTCGTTTCTGGCATGATCGTGCTATTCATCTTTGTGAGCATCCTTTTCTTTGCCGTCCAGATTATACTGCCGGGCGACTATGTCAGCCATTTCGCCATGGGGCTCACGATTAGTGAATCCGAGGAATTTCGCCACCAGCTCGGGCTGGACAAGCCGATATTGGAGCGATACCTGGATTGGCTCAACAAGCTGGCGCACGGCGACCTGGGGGAATCCCATAATTTCGCCAGCTCTGGGACGCCGATCCGTTCCATCTTAAGCTCAGCGCTCCCCCCCTCGATCCTTGTTTTCGGGATAGGCACCGTCCTGGCCTTCTTATTGGGCCAGTGGTTGGGGAAAGTTACAGCCTGGCGCGGCCCCGGTTTCCTTTCCAGCTCGACAACCTTTGGCGCCATCAGTCTATATACCTCATTCCCACCCTGGCTCGCCTTTCTGGCCGTTTATTTTTTCGTCACCAAGCTCAAACTCATAACCAATAGCTTTACAGCACCGCTTTGGAAAGGTGCGCCGTATTCGACCAGCACTGTCATCATAGACATGCTGTTAAGTTTTGTGGCGATAGCGCTGATCATGTTTATTTTCAACCGGATTTTCCTTTGGCTGACCCGGAAGCCCTTACCTACCCTGATTAACCTCGTTCTTTTGACCGGCGAATGGGTCTACAGCTTATATGCCACGGGCATAGCAGTTTATGCCCTGGACATACTCAAGGCAGCGGCTTTACCGCTCGGCGTTTACGTGCTGTTATCTTTTGGCGAGATCATGCTGATCATGCGCACCACGATGGTGGACGCCATGCAAGAAGACTTCGTGAACACTGCCCGGGCAAAAGGCCTGCCGGATTACCAGGTCCGGGACCGTCATGCAGCCAGAAACGCCCTGCTTCCCGTGCTGAGCGGGCTGGTCATCCGGCTGCCTTACTTGCTGACGGGCAGCGTGATGATCGAGTACAGTTTACATTGGGAAGGCGTCGGCACACGACTTTTCTATGCGGTTGGAAACCAGGACATCTCGTTAATGATGGGGCTGGCCTTGATTTTTGGAATAATCTCCTTAGCGGCTCGATTGATTTTGGACATCGTACAGGCATCTCTCGACCCACGCGTCCGCTATAGCAATACGTTGACCCGGAGCCTCCTATGAATCCTATCGCTCAACCACAGTCGCAGGCAAATTTCAAAGTCCCAAAGAGGACCTGGAAGCGCTATGAAATCTGGTTCGCATCCAACTGGAAACGGACCGTTGATACCTGGCAGGTTTTCTCAAACAACAAACTGGCGGTCTTTGGACTGTTCCTGATCTTGATGTATGCCCTGATGGCGGTCGCCCATCCGATCTTGATGGCGACCGTCTGGCCAAAAGGGATCTACGACCCCCAGGTTGGTTATGATCTAAAAATATTTCCCCATCCCTCGCCGCCCTCAGCAACCCATCTGTTGGGCACGGATACATTAGGCCGGGACGTTCTCAGTATGCTCCTGGCGGCGACAACACCCACTTTTATCCTGGCGCTCACCGCAGCCATCACAACCGCCGTGGTCAGCACACTGGCGGGCGCGATCTCCGCCTATTACGGCGGCCTGATCGACCTGGCCCTGTCGCACCTTTCGGATGTGGCTTTGCTGCTGCCGGCCCCGCTGGTCATGGTCGTCATTGGCGGGACGATCGATATCAGTCCCTTCCAGTTTGGATTGTTATATGGACTGTTGGCAGGCATTGGCGGGGCGGCGATCGTCATGCGCTCTCAAGCCTTGAGCATCGCGACGAAACCGTACATCGAGGCGGCGCGCGTCGCCGGAGGCAACGGCCCGCACATTATCTTGAAGCACCTGACGCCCAACATGCTGCCCCTGGCTTCCGTGCAAATGCTGCTCAGCGTCACCGGTGTAGTTTTTGCTGACGGTTTTGGCTCGTTCCTGGGCTTATCTCGGACTCGCCTGAACTGGGGCAGTATGATCTATTCCAGTTTCACCAATCAAAGCATCAACAGCGCGATTACCTGGAACGTTTTGATCCCTGCCGCGCTTACCATTTCGCTATTTGCGGCGTCTTTTTATTTCGTTGCCAGGGGTCTGCACGAGGTGGCTGAACCGCGGCTCAGGAGCCGGTAAAAATTCGCGCAGACCCGGTGGTTCGATCAACGTTTTTTCAGGCGCGGATTGACCGCTTCATCTACAGAACGCCCCACCAGGTAAAATGCCCCACAAAAGAGCATGATGGCGATTACAGGCGCCAGGAGAGCGTGCCACTGCTCGCCGTAGGGTGAAAGCCGGAATGTCGATTGGGTTAGCCAGATCATCGTGCCCCAGCTCATCCTGATGTGGGTGCGGCCAAAGAACGACAACAGCGCCTCGACCAGGACAGATTGGGTAACCGTGAACATCAAATTTGCCAGCATCACCGAGGCCATATTGGGCAAGTAGTGAACGCGCAGGATATGCCAGTTGTTCCCGCCTGCCACCCGGGCGGCATCGATAAAAGGTTTCACCCGGATCGATTGGGCGTAGGATTTAGCGATCATTGCCATCGCCCCAATCCCGGTAAACAAGCCGAAGATCAAACCCAAGGTCAACCAGCCCATATCGACCAACAAGCCGACCACCAGGAGAATGACAGGCGCAGGCATCAACACAAAAGTGTCGCTGACCCCCATGATTAAGGCGTCCAGCCAGCCCCCAAAATGGGCTGCCAGCACTCCCAGTGTCGTCGACAAGACCGTCGCTACGATCCCGGAGACCAGACCCAATCCAAAAGAAACCTGGGCGGCATATAGAAGCTGGCTGAATACGTCGCGCCCCATTGCATCTGTCCCCAGCAGGTGCCTGAACGAAGGCAGGGTTGGGTGGGGCACGATCGTGCTGTCAAATCCGGTGAGCGGGTTATAGGTAGCCCGATCCCAGATCGTCGCCATAAACAGGGGGTGTAAAAGGGCCATTATAGCGAACAGCCCAATCAGGGCCAGGCCAAGAAATCCGAGCCGGCTGCGATGCAATTCGCCCCAAAGCCCACGCCATCCCGTCACGCGCTTGAACGGGTCTGGCCCTTTGCTCACTTCAACGGTAGAAGCGACCGGACTGAGGACACGCCGGGTTGTCAAAGGCTCTCCTCTGTGAAAACAAGAAACCGATCCTACAAGAGCTCGAAATCTCGCAGACGCGGATCGAGCCAAACCGTTAAGATATCCAGCAAGACATGCGCCAGCAGCATGATGATCCCAACCAGCGACAGGATACCCATCACGACCGGGATATCAAAATGATCGATGGCGTTGAACATCATCTCACCCACGCCTTGCCAAAAAAAGACCCTTTCCAGCACAAAACTCCCGATAATCACCAGGGGCAGTTGTACGATAAAGCGCGCCAGAACGGGCAACAGGGCCAGCCGGGCAACATGCCGGTCTCGGATTGCGCTTCCGGGCAACCCTATGGCGCGGGCCACCAAAACATGATCCGCAGTGATCGTATCCAGCATGGTGGCGCGCATGAGCAGCATGGTTTCTCCAAAGGAAAGCAAGACCAGGGTCGCCAGCGGCAGAGCCAGGTGGCGCAGAATGTCCAGGGCGAACCTGGCTTCTCCGGATGCGTTCCAAACCCCACTGACCACCGTAAGCATAGCCAGAGTCCCCAGTAGGCGATAGCGGCTGCGCGAGCGCGCTTTTTGGGTTAATCTCCACAGGGAAATCATCCCAATCCCCCAGACGGAAAAGGTGACCAGCATGCGCCAGGTGATATTTTCCGAGACCGCGGCGGTATTTGCCCAGATGTTGGGGGTAATCAGGTTCTCCGGTGGCAGCCAACCTAATTGAAGGGCAAAGATATTGACCAGGACGAAAGCGAGCCAGGGTGCAAAAGAGGTATAAAAAGCCACCCCTCCCAACGTGACCCCAGCCTCAAATAATCCGCCGCGCTGCCACGCCACCCTTTTTCCCAGTCCAATCCCGATCAGAAAGCCTAGAAGCGTGCCTGGAAGAAAAAGAAGAAGCGTGCGTGGAAACCGCTGCAGGAAAAGTTGGCCAACCGGGATGCCAAATTGAAAAGATACCCCCAAATTTCCGGAAAAGAAGCTTCTCATCCAATGGACGAATTGCCATCCGACTGGCAAGTCGAGCCCGAGTACGTGGCGTACGGCGCGCTGCTGGACGGCGCCCAAACGGACCAGATTGGCGTAATCCCATGGGATTGCCTGGATGAGCAAAAAAAGGATGGTCTGAAAAACTACCAGCGTGATCGCGGCCCGAACCAGCCGTCTAGAGACATAACGAAACATGGACACCGCCCGGCAGCTAACTCAGTGCCCGGCAACCCCTGCCCCGGAACCTCCCGATCTGCAATATCCGGACGGGATTTATACCCGGTAGCAAGCCACCATGTGCCGGCCGCCTTTATCTTCCAGGGGCGGGTGATCATTCTCTTCACACACCTTGGCGGACATGGGGCACCTGTCGTAGAACCGGCAGCGGGCTATCGGGTCAATCGGTTTGGCGATGCTCCCTTTAATATCCGGCAGGGCGCGCTTGAGCGTTGGATCCGGGACCGGCACTGCCGAAAGCAGCGCTTTGGTATAGGGATGCAGCGGATGCGCCAGGACTTCCTCCGTATCTCCCATCTCGACGATCTTGCCCAAATACATCACCGCCAGCTTATTGGACATGTAACGGGCGACAGCCAGATCGTGGGTGATGTACAGGTAAGTCACACCCAATTGGTCGGCCAACTGCTGCATCAGGTTCATCACACCCGTGCGAATCGATACATCCAGCATGGAGGTGGGTTCATCCGCTACAACAAAATCCGGCACTACGACCAATGCCCGGGCAATGGCAACCCTTTGTCGCTGGCCTCCCGAGAGCTCATGCGGAAAGCGGAACATATAGGTCTCAGGCGGCGAGAGACCCACCAGGCTTAAATAGTGAGCGACGACTTCTTCGCGCTCCACCAGGTTCCCAATGCCCTGGACGACAAGCGGCTCTGCAATGGTGTCGAAAATGGTGCGCCGGGGGTTGAGCAATTCGTAGGGGTCCTGAAAGATCATTTGCACGTGGCGGCGAAATGTCTTGGACTCCCCGCCTCGCAGGTGGACGATATCCATGTCCCAGCCGTTGAGCTCCATATGGATCTGCCCTTCGGTCGGATCCACCAGACGCACCAGCAGCTTGCCGGTCGTCGTCTTACCGGAACCCGATTCGCCTACCAAACCCAGGCTCTCGCCGCGTGGGATCGTAAAACTGACCCCATCGACGGCATGGATAAAAGAGCGAGATTCGCGAAACAATCCGGTGGTCAATGGATACAGCTTGCGCAGATCCTTTACAGTGACCAGATCGCTTTCTTGCTGTTCTTTTTCCAAATCAATGGGGCCCATTAACCCACCTCCATTGGGTGCCAGCAGGCAACGAAGTGTTCATCGCCCATATCTTTGTATTCCGGCACCTGCTGGCTGCAGATTTCCGTCGCATAGGGACAGCGCGGGTGGAAACGACATCCGGTCGGTGGGTTGACCAGATCTGGGGGCTCTCCCGGCAGGGTTGTCAGCTCGCGCTTCGGGCCGATAATGCTCGGGAAAGCCGACATCAAACCATATGTATACGGGTGAAGTGGGCGCTTGAAGATCTCGACCGAGGAAGCCAGCTCGACCAGCCGCCCGGCATACATCACCCCAATATGATCGCTGACCTCGGCGATGACAGCGATGTCGTGCGAGATATAGATCATGCTCATGTTCAATTGGCGCTGCAATTCCATGATCTCGCGCAGCAGGCTGTCTTGAACGATCACATCCAGAGCGGTCGTGGGCTCATCAGCAATGATGATATCCGGGCTACACGAAAGCGCCATGGCGATCACAGCCCGCTGGCGCATACCGCCGCTGTACTCGTGGGGGTATTGATCCATCAACTCGGGATCCAGGCCCACCATCTGGAACAATTTTGAAACGTGCTGGCGGGCCCCCTCGTTCGTCTCGACCAGCCCGTGGGTTTCCATTGCCTCAATGATCTGGTCGCCAACCTTATAGACCGGATTTAACGCGTTCATTGCAGCCTGAAAGATCATCGAGATACTTTTCCAGCGCAGCTTGCGCATCTCATCTTCTTTCAAGCCCAGGATATCCGTGCCGTTCAGGTAGATATGACCACCCTTGACATGCGCGTTATCCGGCAGCAGCCTGAGCAAGGATGTGGCAATCGAAGTTTTGCCACAGCCAGACTCGCCAACCAGGCCCATCGAGGCCCCTTTTTTAATTTCAAAAGATACATTGTCGACGGCAGAAACTTCACCAGCCCGGGTGGAGTAATGCATGGTTAAATTGTCAACCTTCAAGACGGTATCGACCAAGTCGCCACTCCTGTCCAATGTTTTGCAATGATTTGACGTTTCCCAAAGGTTTAGAATCAGTGGCAGGTATGGAAACCTGCCCTACGTAGGGCGGCTTTCCGCCCAAGCGGTCCCAAGCTCTGCTTGGGCGCTTGGGACAGCCGCCAGAATTTTCGGATCGGTTCTTAGCGCTTTCGCAGCCTCGGGTTTACGACCTCATCCAGGGCGCGACCCACCAGGTAAAAAGCCGCGGTGAGCATACTGATCGAAACGCTTGCCGGAAAGATCAGCCACCACTTCTTAATATCCAACAGGTATCCCGAGTAAGAGGTGGTGTAGATCATCAGGCCCCAGGACATGCGGATGTTCAACAGCCCGAAGAAAGATAACACGGCCTCGATAGCGATCGCGCTGGATACTGTGAACATCATGTACAGGAAAGAGAGCGGCAGCAGGTTGGGGATAATGTGGCGTAAGATGATGTGGGCATTGCTCCCGCCGGCCACCCGGGCTGCTTCGATGTAGGTGTGCACTTTCACCGTCATAGCTTGCGACTTGATGATAATCGTGGCTGCGCCAAAGCCTCCCAGGACGCCGATAATCACCGCCAGGTGAATCATCCCCAAATTAAGCAGAGACCCCAGAACGATCAGGATCGTAATCGTCGGAGTCATGATGAACAAGTCTGCCAGCCGCATGAAGAACGTATCGATCGCTCCGCCGTAATAGGCAGAGACAGCGCCGACTGTCGTAGCGATAAAAACCGTGACCAGGGCAGCGACCAGGCCCAGCAAGAACGCCGCCCGGGTGCCAAACATGAGCTGGCTCAAGATATCTCGGCCCAGGGGATCCGTGCCCAACAGGTGAGTGGCAGAGGGAGGCGCAGGATTGAACGGGATGGATGTGTCGACGCCGACAACCGGATCGTAGATGCCGCGCGGCCAGACGTATTTCATTAAGAGCGGATGGGCCAGTGCGATCAGCAGGAAAAATAAAATGATCGCCAGCCCGATCAACCCGATCGGGTTTTCGGCAAACAAGGCGGTATTGGTCTTCAAGCCGCGCCAGAACAGCCTCAGGCGGGCGCGAGAGACCGATATCTCCGGGAGCGGGGGCGCTCCTTCAACAACCGTCCCAACGCCCGACGCCCCTGCGGCCAGCGGTCTGCGGTCATCCATTTGAGCCATAATAGACCTCCATTAAGAATAGCGGATGCGCGGGTCCAGAAAAGCATAAGCGACATCCGCCACCAGGTGGGCAGTCAACGCCAGCGTGCCGGTAAAAACCAGCGCGCCAATCACCATCGGGATATCCTGGGTCTGCGCTGCAGTCAGCAGCGTCAGCCCCATCCCCGGCCAGGAGAAGATGGTCTCGGTGATCACCCCGCCATCCAGGACAAAGGCCAGGGCCAGGATGAAAGAGGTCGCAACCGGCAGCATGGCATTGCGGGCGGCGTGTTTATCCCGGACGACGTTCTCCGGCAGGCCTTTGGCGCGCGCCGAGGTAATGTAATCTTCGCGCAAGGTTTCGAGCATGCTGTTACGCGTTAAGAGCATCACGCCGGCGAAATTTACCAGGGTCAAGGTGAGGATCGGCAGGATCAGGTGGCGGAAGATGTCGGCCGCATAAATCCTTACGCTGCTCCCCAACCAATAGATCAAAATACCTCCCAGGACCGCCGCAACGCCCAACCAGGCAGCCGGCCGGCGTTGGGCAGGGTTAAGCCGCCGGGCTGCCACCAACCAAACAAACAATACGATACTGGCGATAATTGCGGTTATCAGCATGCGATGGAAGACAAAATTGGCGGTGACGCCGGCCGGGGTATTGCGCCACAAGTTCGGATCCAGGAACTTGCCGATCGGGAACAATCCCAATGTATAGGCAAATAACCACACCATCATCAAGGCAAACCACGGCAGGAACACCGTATACAATGCCACTCCGGCGACAGTCGAGCCGTATTCTAAAAACCCTCCCCGGCGCCAGGCGAGCAGCTTGCCCATGACGAAGCCCACGTAGTAGGCCAGCACCGTCGCGGTGATAAAAAGGATCAGGGTGCGCGGCGCGCGCTCGACAATTACGTCGACCACAGTGCGTGGATAATTCGAGAAGGATAAACCCAGGTCGCCTTTGAAGAAATTCCCCAGCCAGATGACATACCTCTCCAACACCGGCTTATCCAGTCCGAGCTGCGATCGCAGAACCGCGCGCGTCTGCGGCGTCAGCCTGGGGTCGTTTAGATACAGGTCGCCAAAATCGCCCGGTACGGCGTCCAATAAGAGATAGACCATGGTGAGGAATAAAAAGAAGGTGAAGATATTCTGGACGATACGTCTGACTAAAAACCGTCTCATCTCCGTAAACCTCCGCTTGGTTTCATTGGGAGGGCAAGGCCGCTGCCTCACCCTCCCAATCGTCCAAATTGACTGCTACAGCCTGCGCAACCTCCTTGCGATTGTGCAACAGGCAAACCAGTCAGCCATTACTTGACAGTCACTTCAGCCTGGAGGCCGCCTCCACCCTGGTGGTAGTACTGCAAGCCGGCCAGCGCATCCGTGTACGGGTACTCCACAGAAGCGCTGCGGTAGGCCTCGATGATGCCGGTGTCGAACAGCACGACATACGGCACCTCCGTCCCCAGGATGTCTTGGGCTGTGTTGGCCAGGACCTTGCAGTCGTCCACGCTGCCGCAGGTCAGGAGTCCATTGGCGGCGGCTTCAAAATCGGGGTTGATGTAGCCCCCGGCGTTGTTGCCGTCCGTGGCGGCCTGTTCTGTGGAGAAGAAATCCAACAGGTAGTCCGGGAAGATGCCCAGGCTCCAACCCAGGATGTACATGTCGAAATCCTGTTCGGTGAAGATCTTGGGCACGATCACGTTGAAGCCAGCCAGGTTGGCCTTGAGCGGGATGCCGAACTCATTCAGCCAGGTCTCGATCCAGATGGCGAAAGTGGAGCGCAGCGGGTCGTAACCGGGGCTGGGCGCCAGCATGTTGAGCGGCGGGACCGGCGTGCCGTCCGGCATGATCAGGCGGCCGGCCGGGTTGACCTGCAGGTTGTCAGGGTCCCAGGCCGGTTTCTGGTCGTTTTCCCAGGTGTAGCCGGCGTTCTCGAGGATCTGCAAGGCCAGATTGGTGCGCGCCTCGCGATCCAATCCCTGGCCGATCTTGGGCGTATCGGCATAGAACCAGGCTGTGTTGCCTTCAGGGACGAAGGTGTAGAGCGGGAAGGCCACGCCTTGCAAGATGGTCTTGGTGACGAACTCCTTGTCGATCAGCACGGCTACCGCCTGGCGGAAGGAGCAGTCGTTCATCGGCTTGCGGCGGTTGTTGAAGCTCAGGTAACGGAAGCCGTTGGTGTTGTTTTCGATGACGGTCAGGTTCGGGTCGTTGCGGATCTGATCCGCCAGGCCGCGCTGCAGGCCGAGCGAGTTGAGCACGTAATCGACTTCGCCGTTCTTCAAAGCCAGGATAGCGGCGTCCTGCGAACCGTAGATCGTATAAACGACCGATTCGACATTCGGGCCGACATTTATGGTAGTCTCGACGTCGCCTTCAGGCGTGCCAACTGACTGGCCGTCGCTGTCCTGATATGCGCCATTAGGCCACTGCTGGATGGTCAGGCCTTTATCGTAGTAATCCGCGTTGGCGTCGTTCTGCAAGAATGCGCCTTGTTCCCATTTGTTAAAGACGAAGTCGCCAGCCAAAGGCTCGCCATCCGGGACCACGGCAAAGAGCGTATCCTGGGCTGCTTTCTGAGCCGCAACTTTATCATCGTCGCTGGCGTCCGAAGCCAGGGCCATAACGGGGGCCATAGCCTCTGTAAAGTGTGGCTCCCAGTAGGCCTGTGACAGGATGGGGGCCTGCAGCACGCCGTATTCGTAGCGGGCCAGGCCGGGCTTCTGCTTGAAGACGTACTTGACGGTGGTATCGTCCACCGCTTCGACGTGGTCGATAAATTTGCCGTCGTACCAGGTGGACCAGTTGCCCGAGATCAATCCGATTGCCAGGACTTCATTGGCAGTGAAAGCGACGTCGTTGGCGGTGAAGGGTGTGCCGTCGCTCCACTGGATGTCATCCCGCAGCTTGATCGTGGAGGACCACATGTCGCCGTCTTGTTGGACAGCAGGCACCGGCTCCGCAGCCACCGACTGCACCAGGGAGAAATACTTCTCCGAGAGTCCATACATGGCCAGGCGAGGCGGCAGCATGTAGCTGTTGTAAACGGTGTTATCCGGCCCGTTGGCGGCCCAGAAGTTGGTGGTGGTCACATCCGAGAAGGTGCCGACTTTATAGACCTTGCCGCCTTGCTGAACGGGTGCAAGCTTGAAAGGCGATTCCTTTGGCGCGGCTGCACTTGGAGATTGGCTTGGCAGCGTGTAATTCGTAAAGGAAGCGCTGTTACTCGGCAGGGCTGCCTGTGGAAGGGGCTGGCAGGGAACCAGGCCTTCGGCCGGGATTGGCCCCTCCCCGGCTGGTTGGACCGGCGGGGTCGTCGGGGCCGGCGTCGCCGTGATCACCGTTTCCACAGGTGTGCCCGCAACGATCTGGGTCACCACAACGGTCTCAACCACCCTCTCCGGAGTGGGAGTTGCCTGCTGGCATGCTCCAACCAGCATGCTAAGGACCACTAAAATACTGAAGATCACGAACCCTTTAGATTTAACGTACATGGTTTTCTCCTCCTCGAGCTAGAAAGTTTCTGATAGACGATTTTCCGATATTTCTCAATCCAATTCTAGAACCACACTTTTGCTGAAGTTCATCACCTCCTTTCAAAATCCACCCTAAATTGGATTAAAACAAGCGGGTTCAAGCGGCGCGAACAGCCACGTGAACCCGCATCGGCCACGATCCATTCGGACTGAGAAAAAACTGCCGGAGGGCCGTCATACAAAGACGAGCCTGCAATGGACAATTTCATTTCGCCCTTCACTTTATTTCGACGATTGTAGAGAGCTTCACGAAAGTTTGTAAAAATCGGTCCCATGTTTAACACAAACTGACATCCCAAGAGAAAATATACCATAAAATATTAGCAGGTCAACACTTTTGTATGTATTAGAAGCAGGCTCAGGGGCCTACCCGCCGCAGCTATCTCCATAATCGAAAGCTTCCAGGTTCCACAAGGCGCTCTCGGCCGCGGGATCGACACTGACGGCGCACATATCCGGGCGAGTCGCGACCACTTTCAAGCGGGCATACAATGGAATAGCCGGCAAGTCTTCGGAGAAAATGGCCTGCGCCTGGCGATGCGCTTGCAGATGCGCCGGCCAATCCGGCAGCGAATTGAGCGCTTGCTGGCACACCTGGTCAAACTCTGGATTGCTGTAACCGCTGACGTTGGCGCCCCCCCACCCCTTGGGATACTCGGGATAAGGGCCCGGGATTTCAGAATTCATATATAAGAAACAGGGCGGCTCGAAGGCAGTGATCCAGGCAAATTGAGCCATGGAAAAATGGCGGCCAAATACCGGTCCGTCAGGTCCAGGCGCCAGCAGCTCATCCCAGCTCAGGGCATGGATATTGACCTGGACGCCGCACTGCGCTAATGAGGACTGCACGATCTGAGCGGCTTGCTGTTTTTCATCCTCTCCGGTGGTCAAATAATCGAATGACAGAGGCGTGCCATCCGGCACCCCAGCCACACCCTGCGCCAGGCGCGGCGTGGAAGGGTCATTATCGCTATCGACCCAACCTGCCGAAAGCAGCAGGTCAGAAGCAGCCTGGGGGTCAAAATCGTAATGGGTGGCGTCCGGGTTAACCAGGGGATGACCGGCGGGCGCGTAAGTGTCCGGGACGTTGGATTGGCCGAAAAACAATTCATTGGCCAACCGCTGGCGGTCGATGCACATGGCGATCGCCTGGCGGGTTTGCCTGGATTGAAACAGGGATGGGCTTGCGGTTTGCGTCCCGTCCGCGCTTGTAAGCGGCTGGAGGTCGAAATCGGCATGCTCCCAGGCTGTGCTGGTCTCCACTTTAACAGCCAAACGGCCATCGCTCTGCAGTTGCAGCAGGCGGGCGCCTTGCGTCTCCAGCCCGGCAGTCTCGTCGACGTAATCGCACTCCCCCGCCAACAAGGCGCTCAAGGCATCCTCCCCACTTTGCACAAACCTGAAAACCAGCCTGTCAAAGTGGGGCAGACCTTCCTCGAGGCGGAAGTAGGCCGGGTTTTTTGAGAGCGTGATATGATCGCCGGAAGTCCATTCATCGATCTGGTAAGGCCCCCAGCCGATTGGCCGCCGGCTGGAAATCTCTGTCGAAGCCAGGTCTTGCGGCGCGATCGCCCCCCAGGCGTGGCGCGGTAAAGGGCTGAAAAAATTGAGCGCATATTCGGGGTCGTAATCTCCCGGAATCCCCTCCCATTGGACAGTCAGCTCATCGATTGCCCGGTAAGATTGTGTGCGCGAGATCAGGTCAGATCGCACGCCCGGGAAAAGCGCTTTGGCGACTTCGAAAGAATACACGGAATCATCGGCTGTCAGCGGGCTGCCATCCGACCATTTCAGACCGGGGAGAAGTTTGAACTGAACTACCAGATGGTCCATGACAGCCGGCTCCTGGCCCGCAAAGTCCTGGGCGCAGCTTGAGTCGCTGCAATTGCTGGGAGTAAAGCGCGTCCCGTCCGCCAGGGTAACCAGCTTACCGGTTGCGTCCCGGATCAGCGCCCCAGGCTGTACCTCGCCTGGCTGCAACTGTGCGCCTCCATTCGCCAGTGTGGGTTCAGCCTGCAAGATCACTGCAAAAACATCGTAATTGAGGACATCGAACGGGCCATCATAAATTGCCTGGCGAACGCTGCGTGCAGCCACGGAACTATCCCCGTAAAGGAACAGCGAGGCGGGCTCACTTGCCATGCAAATCGTCAGTACACGCGCCGGCTCCGGGGTAGAGGTCGGGGTCAACGTTGCGGGCTCGTTCCCGGTCGGCAAACTGATTTGGGTCTGGCCTGGAGGTTTCACAGTGGGTAGGGAGTTGGGTTTACAAGCGCTGAATACAAAGGACAGAATTAAAAATAGGAATGTTATTTTTCGTATCGGTCTAAGCATATCTGGCAGATTCTAGACCGCCACCCGCCAGGTAGTCATTAAATGAGACGACCACAAGCGCGATTGGGTCATTGGACCAGGCCTCATCTCCCAGCGTATTCGTGGAGAATCATACGGGAATGAAATATGCCAGACCCGCGAACGATCTGAACCCTGCGCCTTTTGGGCAGCCAGGCCAGATGCAGCCGCTAACAGGCGGGCGCGCCCGCCACTAGAAGCTGGCAATCTGGTCGTCCAGTTTTTCAAGCAGCGACTGATATAAGCGTCCATTCGATCATACATCTTGCACCCTATTTTGATGAATCTCATTTCTTCATAATGCGTGGTGTGTCATAAACGCCCAACACTTCATGGACCTTCATAATTGAAATCCGGCAGTTTTTCGCCGCTCAGGTTCAGGCTCTTCCGCAGCGCCTGGCGGCCATAGTGCAGGCGTGACTTTACCGTCCCAACAGGCACTTCGAGAATATCGGCAATCTCTTGCAGCGAAAGATCGTTCAGATAATAAAGCACCACAACCACCCGCTGCGGCAGCGGCAGGCTCGAAACCGCTCTTTGCACTCGCTGCCATTCATCTTGCATCTCAATGACTTCAGATGGCGAGTTCTTACCCGAGCCTACCAGCCAATCTGCCAGGTCTTCCAGCGGACGGTACCAACGCCGGTTGCGCTTCACCCAGGTATAAGCCAGGTTGGCCGTCATGCGATACAACCAGGGCTCCAGGGGGCGTTCTTCATCAATTCGGCTGGCAAAACGATAAAGCCGCAGAAAAACATCTTGCAATAAATCGTTGGCGGCATCGGTATCGCCGCTGATCGCCAGCGCGGTTCGATAAACCATCTGGCGATAGCGATCGTATAAATCCCCCAATGCTTCCAGACTGCCTTGCTGGAGCTGCACCACCAATTCTTGATCGTTATTTTTTGACATAAGATTCTGCTATAAAAAGCCCAAGAACTGATCTTACCGGTAAATTAAGGGAACACTCAAACCACTATTGTTTACATCTTGCGCGCCCATTGTACCAGTAAAAGAAGCACACCTAAACCGATGATGGTTAACAAGCCTACCCAGACCGATGGACTTTCTATCGCCCTTGCAGAGAAAGGCTGGGGAGTCGGCTGCAGGGTTGGCTGGAGAGTCGGCTTCAAATGGATGGAGGCGGCATTTTGTGCGTCCAACGCCGAAGCGCCGGGGTTAAACCCATTGGCGGACACCAGATAAGCCGTTAACTGCCAGTACTCTTCATCGCTGAGGCTGCCCGGCTTCTGCCAGGGCATTTCATTTTTAATGTAATCATGCAAATCGAGCGCGGTGCTAAAACGCGCCCGCATGACCGGCCCAACCACCGGTGGGATAACCTTCGGAAGCACAAATCCGTCTTCCGGGTGGTTGGCTGCATGGCATTTGGACTGCCAGCAGCTCTGGCCGCCCAGGTCCCAGGATTTCACCCAATCCGGGGTCAAACCCTGTCCCTGGTCGCCGTGGCAGGCCATGCAGACCATGTAGTAGACCTGGCCTCCCAGGTCGGCTTGCTGTGGATCGGCCGGCAGTGTGGGCCGGGCAAACCGGTCGGGAGTGGGCACCATTTGTTCCAATGGGGCGGCGGAAACGCTCACCGCCTGCGAAGATGCACCTCCAAACCCTATTAATGTCAAAGCCAGAACGATCGTTACGGCAAATAAAACACTGCCGGCAAATTTAGCCATACAATATATTACGTTTTTCCACGCATCCTTGGATCTAAAATATCCCGCAGCGCGTCGCCCAGCAGGTTCCAACCCAGGACAAACAGGACCAAAGCCAGCCCGGGCCATACGACGATATACCAATAACTTGCCAGGTTGGTGATCCAGTTGCGGGCGAAGCTGAGCAACTGGCCCCAGTCGGCGTAGCCGGTCTCGGCGCCCACCCCTAAAAAGCTCAAGGCGGCGAAAATCAGGGTGATGTTGCCGATATCCAGCGAAGCGTAAACCAGGGTCGGAAAAATCGCGTTGGGGATGATGTGCTTCATTAAGATGCGGCGGTCTTTCACCCCGATGACGCGGGCTGCCAGAACGTAATCGCGCTCGCGAATCGAAAGGATGTCGCCGCGGATCAAGCGAGCGTAGCTCATCCAGCCGAAGGCGATGATGGCCAGTATCACCGGGGTGATACTCCGCCCTGTCTTGGGCGTCAGCACGGCCGCCAGGATCAAGGCCGCCATGATGAACGGCAGCGTGAGAAAGATATCCACAATGCGCATCAGGATATTATCGACCAGGCCGCCGTAATAGGCTGCCACCGACCCGATAAGCACCCCGATGATCAGGGTCGCCAGGACGATGATCAACGAAGATCTGAAAGCCGTGCGCACCCCCCAGATGACCCCATAGAAGATATCATATTGGCCGGCTTCCGTGCCCAATAAATGCACCCATTGGTCGCTCTTCATAATCGGTTGCCACCAGAAAGGCAGCGGCGGCGGAGTGCGATTCCAAACCGACCCCATCGGGCGCGGGTCGGGGCCGAAGCCATCGCGGGGGATCTTGTACGGGTCGCCTCTGGGAGGCGGGGCGATCAGCGGCGCGGCCAACGCCACGATCACAAATAAAACAATCAGGCCGAAACCGGTGATCGAAGCGGGCGTGGTGAACAGGCCGCGCAGGACGCGGTAGTTCTCCGGCCCGACCATGCGCTCAAGCCGTGTGATCTTGCGGGTGGGGAAGGTCTCGGGCAAGAGCTCGGCAGCCTTATCAAACGAACCGGGGGAAGTTACGGTAGACATCTTTATCTTCCTTAATTATGCCAGGCGAACGCGAGGGTCGACCACGGCGTACATCACATCCACGATCAGGTTGGCCACGATCAAGATCAACCCGTTAAACAGCGCAAATCCAAGCACGGTGACCACGTCCAGTTGGGCGGCCGCGGCCAGCCGCCGCCGAGCCGATGCCCGGGTAATTAAAGACCGTCTCGGTGATCACGACTCCGCCCAACAAACCGATCACCTGGAAACCGGCGATCGTGGCGACCGGGATGAGGGCGTTCGGGCGGGCGTGTTTGTTGATCACGTCCCTTTCAGGCAGGCCCTTGGCCCGGGCGGTGGTGACATATTCCTGGCGCAGCGTCTCCAACATCGAAGAGCGGGTGACCCGCAAGAAGGTGGCCCAGTTGACGTACGACAGGGTCAGGATCGGCAAAATCATGTGGCGCATCGCATCCAGGAAAATATCGATGCGCCCATTCAGCAGGGAATCGATCGTCACCAAATGGGTGTACTGGATGAACTGGCTGGAATTGATCACCTGCAGGGCGGCGTCTGACACCCGTCCGGGCGGGAACCAGTTCAGCCGGGCGTAAAAAATCATCAACACCAGCAGCCCGAACACGAACACCGGGAAAGAAGCGCCCACAATGCTGAAAATGCGGGCGGCCTGGTCGAAATGGCCGTTGTGATTTTCAGCCGCTTTCACCCCCAACCAAAGGCCGACCCCGATCATGGGGACTATCGTCCATAAGGCCAGCTCCAAAGTGGCCGGGAAGCGCTGGCGGATCAGATCGGAGACCGGCTGCGAGCCCACCCGCGACCAGCCCAGGTCGCCGCGCAAGACGCCGCCGACGCGCTCGATTGTTCACCGGGTCGACCCGCCCCACCAGCCAGCGCCAGTATTGGATATAGATCGGCTCGTCCAGGCCGTAGCGCTTGATAATGCCGGCGATGGCGCCTTCGGTATGGGGGATATCTCGCACGTAAAGGGCAGAGCGTTCGACCGGGCTGAGGAACTGCAGCATGCCGAAAATCATCACGGTCACCCCGACCAGTAACAGCGGCAGCAACAACAACCGACGGATGATATAAGCAGTCATTTTTTTAACCTCGCAGTTTATTTTCCTGGAAAAACCAATAAAATAAGCAGCTTCGCAAAAAGTTAGGGGATTACCCCAAAATCCTCGGATGTTTTAAAATAATTCCTAAAGAAGTAGACCATTCCTGAGCGTTGAATTTATCAAGATTTGTTTTTATATTACTTCCCGAGGGCAGGCGCAACCCAATTGAAAATGTGGGGGTAGAAGAGGCAGAGGCTTGCTCGCAAGCCTCTGCCTTGTTCAAACTGTTAACAACGTGCTAGTTCTTAGACATCGCGTAGTAGTAACCGGGGGCCCCTTCGACCGGGTTGCGGAAGTAACCGTTGACCCAACGCTGGGTGTAAGTTCGCCCGGTGGGGATCGCCAGGAGAATATCCGGGGCCTGGTCATAAACCAGCTTATTTGCCTGGGCGTAGATCTCATCGCGCTTGGCGGGGTCCGACTCGGACACGCCTTCGTTCAGGATTGCCTGGAACTGGTCATTGCAGATCCTGGGGCAGGCTCTGCAAACGGCCATAGGTGCCGACCAGGTAGGGCTGGTACCAGTTATGCGGGTCGTGGATGTCCTCCTGCCAGCCGCTGATGAACAGGGGTAAAGTCTCGGCGCGCTGCGAGCGCAGGAAGGTCGGCCAGGGCAGGCCGATCACCTCGACCTGGAACTTCTCGTTGAGCGTGTTCAGGTTCGTAGCCCAGGATTTCGGCCACAGTCTGGCGGGTGGTGTTGCCGGTGTTGTAGGCTGCCTGCATGCGGAAGCCGACATCCCATAAGCGATTGGCCGTCGGCGCTCGTCTGCTCGGAAGCCTTGAACTCTTCCTCGCACTTGGCCGGGTCGTAGCTGTAGATCGGGTCGTCGTTGTGGTAGCCGGGCATGCCAGGGACCGGGATATCGTGGATCTGAATACCCTCGCCAGCCATGGCGTCACTGATGAAGGTGTCCCAGTCAAAGCAGTAGTTGAAAGCCTTGCGGACGTGGATATCATTGAAGAAGTCCGCCGGGATGCCGTTGCCATCCAACTGGCCGCTGCCCACGTAGGGGTTGCCGCCCTCGGTGGTGATGTTGAAGTTCATAAAGACGTCTGTGTGGGTGACGCGTCGGGTCGCCCTTCCACAGGCGCAGCGGCTGGTCGGGGCTGTCGGTGGCCTGGCAAGGGTCAAAGTCGCCCGTGTCGTTGTTATACAAACACAGGTCGCCAACCAGCGTATCTGCCTGGGAGTATGAGGTCCGAGTTGACTGTGGCGATATCGGCGTCGCCGGCTTGCAGCATGGCAAAGCGGGTGCCCCATTCATTCACAATCTTATAGACCACACGCTCGAGCGCAGCCGGACCGGTCGGGCCGCCTTCCCACAGCGGTTCGGTGACCCAGTAGTTATCGTTGCGGGTCAGGACGACCTCCTCGCCTTTGGTCCAGTGATCCAGCATGTACGGCCCGGTGCCGTTAGCAATGCTCGTGAAGGGGTCGTTCTCGGAGGTGATGGCGTAGAAGTTCTGCCAGGTGTCGCAACTGCCATCCCAACCGCCGTTGTCAGCCACCCATTGCTTGTCCATGGCACGCCGCCCAGGGTCTGGGCCAAGGTCGCCAGGAAAGGCCCCCAGGGCTGGGCCAGATGCAGGGTGACGGTGCCGGCCGCGTCATCGGCCACGATAGCCGCCTGTACCTGCTCGCAAACCGATGTCAGGGTGGCGGGATCGGCGGCTTTCAGGCCTTCAGTGTCATCGTCCAGGGCGCCGCTTGGATCGACCAATTCGGCGACATCGCTGATCCCGGTGCCGAAGAAGGGCTCGGTCAGCAGCCACTGCGGCGAGGCGGTGCCGCCTTGCAGCAGGCCGCGCTGCAGCGAGTAAGCCACGTCGCTGGGGGTCATGTCGTCGCCATTGTGGAACTTGACGCCCGAACGGATCTTAAAGGTGTAGGTCATCCCATCCGCCGATATGCCGCCGTTATCCGTAGTGGGGAGTTCGGTGGCGAGCATCGGAACGAAAACGCCTGGCTTTTCCCGGTTCGGGGAAAACCAGGGTTTCATAGACATTCTGCAGGATGTTTTGGCCGGAGGTCTCATAATCCAGAGCCGGGTCCAACGTTTCGGGCTCGCCATAGGTCACGTACACCAGGGTGGTGGGGTCTTTGGACGCCATCGCCGCCGGCGGGGCCGTCGGCTGGGGCGTGGCAGTGACAATAACCGTCTGGCCTTCGACGGTGACCACGACGGTCTTAACCACCTCGGTCACCTGGGGGGCGCCGGCAGTGGGGGTCGCCGCGGGCGCGCAGGCTGCAAGCGCCATACTGGCGATCATCAAAACTGAAATGACCACAAACAACTTATTACGCATGTTTCTCCTCCTTGAGAAAACAAAATTTAGATTGTATTTTTAGATTTCGAAACTGTTTCAGATCTTTTTGACAGTATTTTCGATCAGGCACCACCTCCTAGGATTGTTTCATGAACCGAATAGACTCATAAAGCGGACAGCTTTTAATTTGCTTTTCAAACCCGGCAAGCTTGCGACCGGGTGAGGCTGCAAATTAAACCAGGTGACAGGCGACCCAGTGGTCAGAGGCGACTTCGCGCCACTCTGGGACCTGCTCTGCACAGATTTTTTCCGCCAGCGGGCAGCGCGTACGGAAGCGGCAGCCCGAAGGCGGATGCACCGGGCTGGGTACATCCCCTTCCAGGATGATACGCTGGCGTTTTTCCTCAATGACCGGGTCTGGGACCGGCACCGCCGAGAGCAGCGCCTGGGTATACGGGTGCAGAGGATGGTTGTACACCTCATCCCGGTCTGCCAGCTCGGCCAGGATGCCCAGGTACATCACCGCCACCCGGCTGCTGATATGGCGGACCATCGAGAGATCGTGGGCGATGAACAGGTAGGTCAGCCCCATCTTCTCCTGCAGGCCCTCCAGCAAGTTAATGACCTGGGCCTGGATCGAGACATCCAGGGCGGAAATGGGCTCATCGCAAACGATGAAATCCGGCTGCAAGGCCAGGGCGCGAGCGATGCCGATGCGCTGGCGCTGCCCGCCGGAAAACTCGTGCGGATAGCGGCTGGCGAAACCGGGGTTCAGGCGCACAGTATCCAGCAACTCCGCCACGCGCTCTTGAATTTCATTCGCTTTAGCCATGTTGTGCACCAGCAGCGGCTCGCCGATGATATCGCCGACCGACATACGTGGGTTCAAACTGGCGTAAGGATCCTGGAAGATCATCTGCAAACGCCGCCGCATCCGGCGCAGGTCTTCGCCCTTTAATGCTGCAAGATCCAGGTCTTCAAAATATACGTGCCCGGCAGTCGGCCTGTAAAGCTGTAAAATCGTCCGCCCGGCGGTGGACTTTCCACAGCCCGATTCGCCGACCAGGCCAAATGTTTCCCCCTGGCGGACATCAAACGTGATGCCATCTACGGCATGGACCACACCCACCTGGCGCTGGAAGACGCCCGCCAGGATGGGAAAGTGCTTTACGAGGCCGTCCACCTTTAAAATAACCTGGTGATCAGGCATTGCGCGGCCTCCCTTCCTGGACATTCCACCAACAGGCCGCACGGTGGTTAACACCCACATCCATCAAGGGCGGGTTTTCTCTGCAGCGATCAAAAACGTACGGGCAGCGCGGGGCAAACGGGCAGCCAACTGGTTTTTGCAGCAGGAGCGGCGGCAACCCAGGGATATCGTTCAGCCTCTCGTGGGTCGAGGCGTCCAGGCGCGGCAGGCTGTGCAGCAGCCCAAGGGTATAAGGGTGTTGGGGGTTGGCATAAAGCTCTTTAACCTGAGCCACCTCGATAATGAACCCGGCGTACATCACGATCACACGCTGGGCAAGGCCGGCAACGATACCGAGATCGTGGGTGATCCAGATCACGGACATCCCCAATTCATCGCGCAGGTGTTTTACCAGGTCAATAATCTGGGCCTGGATGGTCACATCCAGGGCTGTTGTCGGCTCATCTGCGATCAGGATTTGAGGGTTGCAGGCCAGTGCCATGGCGATCATCACCCGCTGGCGCATGCCGCCGGAAAACTGGTGCGGGTATTGTTTCAGGCGGCTCTCGGCCTCCGAAATACCAACCAGCCGCAGAAGCTCGATCACCCGTTCTTCAGCTTCTTTCTTGGTCATCCCCAGGTGAAGCATCAGGGGTTCTGAGACTTGTTTTCCAATGGTCAAAACCGGGTTGAGGGAGGTCATCGGGTCCTGGAAGATCATCCCAATCTGCGCTCCACGCACGTGGCGGATCTCTTCCGGAGCAAGTTTTACCAGGTCGCTTTCATGGAAAATTGCTTTACCGCTGACAATTTCGCCGGGTGGGCGGGGGATGAGCTGCAGCACGGAGAGCATGGTCACGCTCTTACCGCAGCCGCTCTCCCCGACTACCCCTAAAGTTTCACCTTCACCCAAGTCAAAACTCACGCCGTTGACCGCAAACACCGTCCCTTCTGGGGTTTTGAAGCGGGTTATCAAATCTTCGACCTTCAATATCGGAGGGCGGCCGTTATGGGAGCTCATCAAATAGATTACTCCTGATCTAAAGCTGGATATTTTTCACAGGGTACTTTTCAAAAACTCGGAGCGGGGCGGGCGTCTTGTACAGGAAATACGCCCAATCCGCCGTTACTCAAAAAACGCGCAATAAGCCATTTAGTATACAATTTTAACGGTTCATAAGTTCAAATAAATTTCTTTCTACAGACTGTCTCAGAAGCAGGGCAGACCCATCAATTGCAGTGGATGTTGTCCTTGATGCCTCTCCCCTCTCTCCATCTAGCCTGATCATAATCTTTAGCGTAGCGCAGGAATTATATGAGGGATTAAGGCATGTGTCAATCATGTTTTTAATCATTTTGCATTTGCGCTCACCCGCCAGTATCTCTGGTTGTCCGATTATTCCTCCTCACCGAAACGCATGCGCAAATAAGACTGGTACCGTTCAGGGTGGATCCGCCCGGCTTCCAGCGCTTTTAGGATTGCACAACCCGGCTCATGCACGTGCGTGCAGTCGTTAAACAGGCAGTCTGGCACCAGAGGCCGCAGCTCAGGGAAGTACCCGTCCAGTTCTTCAGGCTCGATATCCCAAAGCGCCAAAGCCTTCAATCCCGGCGTATCGGCCACATACCCCCCGCCATCCAGAGGGAATAGCTCACGAACCACCGTCGTGTGGCGTCCTTTGCTGGTGACCTGGCTGACTTCGCGAGCCATCAGGCCCAGCCCGGGTTGGAGAGCGTTCAACAGGCTGGATTTTCCGGCCCCGGAAGGCCCGCTCAACACTGACAGCTTTCCACTCAGGCGCAGCGCGCAGCTCCGTGATGCACTCCCCACTCTTCGCAGAAGTATAGATCACCGGATAACCCAACGGTGGGTAATGTCCAAACAGCGCACGGGCCTGGTCTTGGCCAACCAGGTCAGTTTTATTCGCGACGATGATCGCCGGAATTCCTTGCTTTTCGGCAATGACCAGGAAGCGATCCAGCATCCCAAGGCGAGGCTCCGGACTGGCGCAAGCGAAAACAAAGCAGGCCTGGTCCGGGTTGGCGATGATGATCTGCTGGTAAGCTCCCTGGGGCTGGGGCGCCGTCCTGGAGAGCATACGCAGGCGCGGTTCCAAAGTTTCGATCACGCCATTGCCGCCGTCTAGCGGCGTCAGTTCAACCCAATCCCCCAAAGCTACGACGTCGCCCAGGCGAGGCCCGCGCTTCATGCGGCCGCGCAGGCGGCAAAGAAAAGAGCCGGATTCGGTCTCGACAGTGTAAAACCCGGATTGCGAACGAACGACCAATCCACGCATCAGGGCGCTGCTTCCTCCTCCGGCGTTGGGGTAGGAGTCTCGGTCACTTCCGGGGTGGGCGTGCGGGTGACGTTGTATGCCGCTTCCCAGCGATAAAGCGGTCCAAGACGCTGGTTGTTGCTAAAATACAGCTCAACCACGCGGCGGAAAATGGGGGCAGCGAAATCCGAGCCTTCGCCCACGTTCTCGACCACCACGGCGATGGCGATGTCGGGCTTATCCTCCCGCCCGGCATAGGTATAACCGGTAAACCAGGCGTGAGGCAGCCCGGAGCCGGATTGAGCCGTCCCGGTTTTACCGGCCACCGGCACCGAAACGCTGGCGAAGGAGCGCAAGGCGGTGCCCAGCGGCTTGGTGCTGGAAACAACTCCGTGCAAAGCCTCCTGGATCGCTTTGAGGTTTTCCGGCTTTACAGGCAGAGTCCCACGCACTTCAGGCTGGAAAACATGGCTGTCTTTGCCATCCGGCGATGTGATTTTCTCAATCACCTGCGGCACGTAGAGTGTGCCGCCGTTGCCGATTGCTGCCATGAAATCCGCCACCTGGAGAGGCGTTACCTGCAGATCGCCCTGGCCGATCGCCAGGTTGGTCGCGTCCAGAGGGCTGGCCGGGTCCGGAACGCTGCCAGCCGCCTCCTCCAATCCTTCGATGCCCGTCTTTTGACCCAACCCAAAGGCGCGAGCCATATCGGAGACAGACTTGTCCAAGCCACGGTTGAACAAATCCAGCCCAATATGCCAGAAGAAAGGATTGCAAGAGCGGATCAGCCCCCCGGTCAAAGTCAACAACCCGCTGGGCGGCAGCTCTTTTTCGTAAGTCCAATCGTAAAGTGTGATGCCTTGCAGCTCCGTAAATGATGACCCGCAATCATAGGTTGTCTCGGGCGTATACAGGCCGCTTTCAAGCGCGGCCGCCATCGTGATGGGCTTAAAGGCCGAACCCAGCGGATATTGGCCCTGGGTGGCCCGGTTGAACAAGGGCTGGCCCTGGTTCTGCAAGTCGCTCAGTAAAGTAAAGCTGTTGTAATTGGGCACGAAGGCGTTCGGATCGTATCCGGGAGAGGAGGCCATTGCCAGCACCCGGCCCGTATCCCGCTCCAAAACCACAATCGCCCCACGAAAACTCTGGATGGCTTTTTGCACCTCCAGTTGAAAATCGCGATCGAGGGTGGTATCGATGGCCTGAGAGGCTTGAGCGTTCAACTCAGCCAGCTTGGTCACCGGCTGGCCTTGTGAATTCACTACGTAAAGCGCCCCGCCGCGTTTCCCTGCCAGATAAGGCTCTCCCCATTTTTCCAGTCCGGTCCGGCCTACCAGCTCATCCTGCCTGTACCCTTTGCGTTTATAGGCGTCCAGCTCTTCAACCTGAATCTGGCTGACATAGCCTATCACATGCGGGGCAATGCCGCCGTCGAAATAGTAACGAGAAGTATACGGCTTTAACACCAGCCCGCTGAAACCGGAAAGCACATCCAGGTTTTTCACGACTGACGTCGGATGGGACCTCCCCAAGGGGGAGATACCAGCCGCCGCCCGGAGGGAAATTTTCAAGCAACCCCTGGATCGTATCGGAGCGCAGCCCGCTCAATCTCACCAGCCAGCCAAATAAAGCATCCGCCTGGTCTGGGTCGATGTTGTCCGGGTAAATTCCAATCGCGACTGCATCCGATTGCGCCACGATGGCGTGGCCGTTGCGGTCATAGATATTTGCACGCGCCGGCACGTCCAGGTCCATCGCCAGGGTGTCGCCGTCCACTAACTCGGGCAAAATCATGGTATCGTTCCACTCCACGCGCCATTCGCCCACCTCCAGTCGTAAGTTCATCACGGTGCTGCGCTGGATATCCCCGACAATCGCGGAGTGCAAAGTCACCTGGTAGTTAACCTGGGCAATATCCGGGTCTACCAGGGCAGATTGGATATCGAAATCGACACCGCTTAAGGCCATCTCAGCCCCAATGGATTGGTAGTGTTTGATAAACTCGTCTTTCGGGAGAGCATCCTGGCTCACCGAGGTGAGCAAGGCATACATTGCGGTGTAATCATCTGCTTTCCAGGCTTCCAGATAGGCGCGGGCTTTAGCTTGCACATCCGGTACGCGGGTTGTGCTGGCGGTGATCGGGGCCAGGGTCGAGATGTTTTTGGTAGGAGTGGGCGTTACCACCGGGGCCTGGCTGCAAGCGCATACCAGGATCAGCACCAGCCAAACGATCCAGCGAGGATATTTCATAGGAGATTATAAATTTATCCGCTTGAGAGCGCACCCAGTACTTCTGCGGACAGCGGGCAATCTGCCTCGCACGGATGTTGCCGGCAAGCGTCTGGCAGCGCTCTCTCCGCGCTTAGCCCCATCTCGGTCAAAATGCGCCCCAGGAGACACAGCGGCAGGCCCATCACATTGGTGAAGCAGCCCCTAAGACCATCGACAGGCCGGAAGCTGGGGTGTTGGATTGCATACGCCCCGGCTTTATCCAACGGGTCGCCGCTGGCGATATAAGCCATCATCTCCTCATCGCTGTAATCCCGCATGGGCACGTTGCTGACGCAGACGTCGCTTACGAGGCAGCGGTCTCCCATTCTCAAAGCTGCCAGGGCTGTATACACCTGGTGCGTCCGGCCGCGCAGCCGGCGCAGCATAGCCTCCGCCTCGCCAGCATCCGCCGGCTTTCCGAGAATATATTCCTGCGATCCACCCGCAGTAAGATGCACATCGACCACGGTCGTGTCGGCAGCCAGGATAATTAAATCCTTCGGTGCATTGGATGCTGCTGCCATCGTTTTGCCTTCCGCCAGGCGCAGCACATACCCCCTGGGACTCTCCCCCTCTCGATGGCGCTCATCGATCTCTACCGGAAGTACAGTGAACGACCAACCCGCCCATTTCAGGAGCTGCCTGCGACGGGGAGAATTTGAAGCCAATACTAACATCAGTCCGGATTCTAACACACTCTCTTTGGCGGGCATTTGATCCCTGCTGACCCTGGCCCACAATCTAAAGCCATTGTAAAATTGGGAACCATGGGCAGATGCCATCCAGAGGGAGAAATCATCTGCAAATTCAGCCTGGATAATCAGTGAAAGAGATGGAATATGCAAGCATTAAAAGAGCGCATTCTGAGAGAAGGCAAAAACCTGGGAAATGGCATCCTGAAGGTAGACGGATTTATCAACCACCAGGTTGATCCGTGTCTGATGGACGCTTGCGGGGAGGAATTCGCCCGCCGTTTTAAAGATATCCACGCCACAAAAGTACTCACAGCCGAAATCTCGGGGATCGCTCCGGCCTTAACCACCGGTCTGCACCTGAACCTGCCGGTAGTTTATGCCCGCAAGCACAAACCCATCACGATGCCCGACCAGGTTTTCCTCACGCTGACTCCTTCACACACCAAAGGCCGCATCGTAGAGCTGATCATCTCTCCAGAATATCTCTCGGGGGGCGAGCGTGTGCTGATCATCGATGATTTCCTGGCGACCGGTGCGACCATTCTCGGCCTGGTGCGGCTGGCGCAGACCGCCGGGGCAGAAATCATTGGGATTGGCGCGCTGGTTGAAAAGACATTCGAAGGCGGGCGCCAGGCGCTCTCTCACTTAAACATACCCATCGAAACCCTGGCGCGTATCCGCTCCATGGAAGGCGACCAGATTATTTTTGAAGATTGAGAGCAGCCAGCCCGATGAACGAAGCCATCGTGATCCTGGACTTCGGCTCGCAGTACGCGCAGCTAATCGCCCGGCGCGTGCGCGAATTCCACGTGTACAGCGAGCTCTTTCCCTGGAACACACCGGCAGAGATCGTTCTGGCGCGTATGCCCAGAGGGTTTATCCTATCGGGCGGGCCGCCTTCCGTATACGAGCCCGGTGCGCCGCACGTCCCTGATTACGTGCTCGAGAGCGGGCTGCCCATCCTTGGGATTTGCTATGGCATGCAAGCCCTGACCCATGCATTGGGCGGCAAGGTAACCCAGGCAGCGCGGCGCGAATACGGCCCGGCGGAATTGGAAACGTTGGCGGCCAACCCCCTGCTTCCACCGGGTAGACAACCTGTGTGGATGTCGCATGGAGACCGGATTGAAACCCTGCCTGCGGGATTTGTGGCCCTGGGCAGAAGCGCCAACTCCCCCATCGCCGTAATGGGGGATCTTTCCCGGCGTTATTTCGGGGTCCAATTCCACCCAGAAGTTCGCCACACTCCCGCTGGAGCCGAAATATTACGCCGCTTCGTCATCGATACCTGCCAGGCCGCGCCGAATTGGACGCCAAATTCAATCATTGCGGAGAGTGTGGAGCAAATCCGCCGGCAGGTGGGCAGCGAAACCGTCCTGTCTGCTGTAAGCGGCGGCGTAAATTCCAGCGTCGCCACTGCTTTGGTGCAGCGCGCTATCGGCGAACAGCTCATCGCGGTGTTTGTGGATACCGGCCTTTTGCGCCAGGGAGAAACCCAACAGGTGCAGGCTGCTTTACAAGATACCCTGGGGATGGAATTGGTCACGGTCGAGGCGCAAGACACGTTCATGCAGGCGCTCCAAGGCGTGACGGACCCCGAGAAGAAACGGACGCATCATTGGCGAGCTTTTCATTCGCACTTTCGAAAAACAAGCGCGCCAGCTCGGGCAGCCGCGTTTCCTGGTGCAGGGTACGATCTATCCGGACGTGGTCGAATCCAGCGCGCCTGACCGGGCCCAGGCTCAACGCATCAAAACCCACCACAACGTGGGCGGCCTGCCGGAAGACCTGAATTTCGCGCTGGTCGAGCCGCTGCGCTACCTGTTCAAAGACGAAGTGCGCCTGGTCGGCGAGGCTCTTGGCCTGCCTCCTGGATTGGTCTGGCGCCAGCCTTTCCCAGGGCCCGGGCTGGCAGTGCGCTGTTTGGGCGAGGTCACGCCCACACGCCTGGCGAAGCTGCGCCTGGCCGACGCCATCCTGACCGAAGAACTGGCTGCCGCCGGCCTGCTGCGGATGAAAGCCGGGCTCGAGGCGCGGACGGATCCAAGCGCACAAGGCACAGCCCAGGCCTTCGCCGTCCTGCTGCCTGTGCGTTCCGTTGGCGTGATGGGGGACCAGCGAACTTACCAGGAGACGATTGTGCTGCGGGCAGTCACCACAGAAGATTTCATGACCGCGGATTGGGCGCGCCTGCCTTATGATATACTGGCGCGTATTGCCAACCGAATCGTCAACGAGGTTTCCGGGGTCAATCGGGTCGTATACGATATCACCAGCAAACCACCGGCCACGATCGAGTGGGAATGAACCGGGTCGAGTACAATAGGACCTGCAGGCCACCGATGACCACCAAGTGGGAATAAGCCAAACCGGCCGTGCAACTTTCAACGCCGGACTGCGTAGAAAAATAAAGAAAATAGTTGGATTTTGATAAAGGAGAATATCTCATGGATATCGGTTCGGTTCTTTCCCGCGCCTGGGAGATCATTTGGAAACATAAAGTATTGTGGATTTTCGGCATCCTTGCTGGATGCGCTACCAACAATACCACCACGTCCAGTTACAGGACTTCCTATAATGAATTTTCCCCACGATTTCAGCAATTTAACCTCCAGCTTCAGGATTGGCAAATCGCCCTGATCATCGGCGCCGTCGTGATCGTCGTCTTGATCCTCATCGTTATCGCCATCTTTCTGGGAACGATGGGGCGTGTTGGCTTGATTCGCGGCACATTGCAAGCAGAACAAGGAAAAACCAGCCTGGAGTTCGGCGAGCTTTTCAGCGGCAGCATGCCTTATTTCTGGCGGGTGTTTGGTCTCAACCTGCTGGTTGGCCTGGCAATCGCAGTGGTTGGGATTGCCGCAGTCATTTTCGCTATCCTCGGCAGCGTCTTGACCCTGGGGATTGGAGCGATTTGCCTGGTGCCTATGGTCTGCCTGCTCGTGCCGCTCTCCTGGCTGGTTAATATTGTCCTGGAGCAGGCCAACATCGCCATCGTGGTCGAGAATCTGGGTATCATGGACGGCCTGCGGCGTGGCTGGGAGGTTTTCAGGGCAAACATTGGCATGATTCTGGTCATGGCGCTGATCCTGTATGTGGGGATTGGCCTGATCGGCGGACTCATCATTGGGATACCGATCGCGGCGATCATCGCCCCAGCAGTCATTGGATTAATCAATGGCACTCAAGTAGCCGTGCGAGGCGGCTTGCTGGTTGCTGGCCTGTGCCTAGTTCTCTACATCCCGGTGGCGATCGTATTGAACGGCATCCTGCAAAGCTATATTAAAACCGCCTGGACCCTGACGTACCTGCGGCTGACGACTAAGCCCAATGTCGTCGAAGCGCCTGCTACCGTGTAATCGCCTCAAGACCCCTACGGTAAAGACTTCGGCTGTGCCTGCAGAACGGATCTTGCAGGCACAGCCTTATCTCTATTTTGACGAATCTCTGGAGATTGCGGCGTAGCCGCAACTCTCCATCATTTTTGTGGAGCGCCGACCCCTGGCCTGCGGCCAGGGGCAAAGCGCCCAACACTATTTAGAATCGATGGGATCCGCTCAGCGGGCATGGCGAAATCCACCATAAACATGTGCTAAAATTCGTTTATGTTTCAGCGCTTTTTCGGTTACAGCGTGTTCCTGCTGCTGTTTTTTACGCTGTCACTTCCGGCAAGCGCTCAAACTGCAGCCAGTGCAACCGTTTCCACACCGGTGCTGGACAATTTCCCCCAGGTTGAAGCCTACCTGAGTGTCCATGACGGTCAAGGGCAATTTGTATATGGCCTTAGTGCTTCTGACGTGCACGTGGATGAGGATGGAAACACTCGCCAGGTGACCAGCCTGAGCGAACTTCGCCTGGGCGTGCAGCTTGTCGTAGCGATCAGCCCCAGCTCAACATTTGCGGTGCGCAACAGCCAGGGAGTGTCGCGCTATGATTTTCTGGCTGCTGCGCTCGAAAATTGGGCGACAAGCCGCCAGGGTTCTACCCTGGATGACTTAAGCCTGGTCATTACCAACGGCGCGACGGCCAGCCACGTTTCCGATCCAATGAACTGGTTGGCTGCGCTCCAAACCAACTCAGCAAACGGACGCGATGCCGACCCAGATTTGAGCACACTGTTGAGCGCTGTCGATCTTGCTGCTGACCCCTCCCCGCGGCCAGGCATGAGCCGGGTGGTCCTTTTCATTGCCGCGCCCGTCGAGGGCCAGCAGGTGAGCATCCCGCTGGAAAACCTGGCTTCACGCGCCGCGCAGCTCGGTGTGCGCATCTACGTTTGGATGGTCACACCGCCCGGCGCTCCCATTACTCCAGGCGCCACCCGCTTGATCGAGCTGGCCGAGGCGACCGGCGGGCGCGTTGACAACGTCACAGCCGAACAAGCCGTCCCCGGCCTGGAAGAATATCTCGATCCGCTGCGCAGTATTTATCAACTGGTCTACGAGTTGGGAGTGACAAGCAACGGAAGCCATCAATTGGTCGTTACCGTCGAAACTCCTGAAGAGCAGCTAACGACGCCCGCCCAGAACTACGAGCTCAACATCCAGCCGCCTGATCTGGCTTTTATCTCGCCGGTCTTGGAAATCACGCGCCGGCCGCCCGAGCCGACTGCCGGCAGCCTGAGCACGGCCGAAATCCCGCTCTCCGATTACCTGCCCGACCGGCAGCCGCTGCAGATCCTGGTTGATTTTCCCGACGGGCGCGCGAGGCCGCTTAAAGAAACGACCCTCTTCGTGGACGGTGAAGCCATAGCGAAGAATACCCAGGCGCCTTTCGACCAATTCACCTGGGACCTGAGCGGTTATACAACCACGGCAACGCATACTTTGCAAGTGCAAGCTGAAGATCTGTTAGGCATGACCGGCAGCAGTATCCATACAGTCGTACAAGTTACCGTGGAAGAACCGGCGCTCAATCCCTGGTGGGTCATCGTAAGGAATGCGCCGGTCCTCGTCCCCATGGCAATCTTACTTTTAGCGGCCGTATTGCTCCTGGCTTTGCTTTTAGGTGGGCGCATCCATCCACAGACTTTTGGCATACCCCAGCGTTTTCGCCGCCAGAGAGAGGCTGCCGTCCGGACGGCGGCGAAAACAGCTCCGCTGAAATCGGAAGCCTCCTCGAGGCATTTATCAAATTGGGTCAATCGCTTGCAATGGCCGCAGCGCCGCATCACGCCTCAAGCTTTAGCCTTTCTGACTCGCACGGCAGAGGATGGTGAAGGCTATAAGACTGCCCCTATTCCGATCACATCCGATGAAGTGACCCTGGGCTCAGATCCGAAATTGGCGACCCTGGTGTTGAACGATCTCTCGATCGATGGACTCCACGCCCGGCTCATACGTACAGAAGAGGGTTCTTTCCACTTATACGATCAAGGTTCCATCGCCGGCACCTGGATCAATTACATTCCGGTGTCGCTCGAGGGTGAAGTGATAGAACACGGCGATTTGATCCACGTGGGGCGAGTCGGTTTTCGTTTCACGCTGCGCAATCCGGACAAAGTGCGCAGACCCGTCGTTACCTTAATGGAAGCAAAGCGCAGGGAGGGGCCCCCAACGTGATCGCAGCAGAACGGGCGCACCTGCACGTGGCTGCAAAGAGCCACCCTGGATTAAGCGGAAAAAATAACGAGGATCGTTACGCCGTTTCCGCTTTCCACACCAATTCGAGCAGTCCAGTCGCCTCGGTCCTGGCGATCGTATCGGATGGCATTGGGGGGCATCGCGCCGGGGAAATCGCCGCCGAGATTGCTGTAGAGGCAATCAGCCAGTTCGTAGCCAGCAGCGATATCGAACATCCCACGAAAACGTTGGAAGAAGCGGTGATCCTCGCCAGCCAGGCGATCTATAACCAGTCCGAAACCAATTTAGACCAAAAAGGGATGGGAGCAACTTGCGCCTGCGGATGGATCATCGGAGACCGTTTGTACACGGTCTCGGTCGGAGATTCGCGCATCTACTTGATTCGCGATCATTCCATCAACCAACTGACTACGGATCACACCTGGATCCAGGAGGCGATCGAACGCGGCGCTTTGACCCAGGAAGAGGCCCAAGGGCATCCAAATGCGCATGTTATTCGTCGTTACCTGGGCTCACGCCAAACGGTTGTCCCCGATTTTCGCATGCGGCTTTCAGCTCAAGATGACGATGCACAGGCCGAGGCGAACCAGGGTGTACGGCTGAACCCAAATGATCAGGTCATCCTGTGCAGTGACGGGCTTACCGACCTGGTCGCCGACAGCGAGATCCTTTCCGTTTTAATTGCAAACGACCAGGAACAGGCCATCGACCAATTGATTGACCTGGCAAATGCGCGCGGCGGGCATGATAACATCACGATCGTTAATCTCAGAATTCCGGGGACTGCCGTGCCAGAGCCGGTGGCGCCCCCCGAGCTTGCGACTGAGCGCCGCTGGTTGGGGGTCGCCTGCCTGGGCCTGGGAGTGTTGGCGGTTATTGGCGTACTTCTGGCCAGCGCTGCTTATTGGTACTTTAACCGGCCCTCCCCCCAGCCTCCCGCCGGCCTGATTACCCAGACCGCGGCAACTTCGCCGGTGCTTCTCCCCCTGAATACGCCGCTCCCCACACGGACGCCATTTGCAATTCGGACCTCAACGCAACCGGCGCAATTTCTCCCCCTGGAAAGCCCAATCCCCTCACCGGTTTTATTCACGCTTACCCCCTGGCCAACGAAAACACGCTTCCCCTAAAATCTCAAGGGAATAAAAACCCATCAACCGGGTCGCACCATTCCAACCCTGGCAGATAACTCAGGGCATACTGGCCTGGTAAACGCGGTTGCCAATTGCCAGATAGAGGATTCGCTGGAGCTGGTTTACGGTGAACGCCGTGGCGTCTCCAGCCGGAAGCTGGTCTCCAGGCACGAATTGCCGGTGGAAAGTCAGCGTTCGCAGGCTGAAATGGTAGATCGCCCGGGCGCCAGGTTCCAATACATAAAGCGAGGGATCTGGTGGTTGGGTCGCTAAGACCTGGGAAAAAGGCGTCTCCGGAGTGAGCACCTGTCCTTCCTGCCCCGGGCGCGTATCCATGTATAAAACCGGGTCAGCGCAACGGGTTGGCGAGACCGCCAGGCTGCTGTAGGTGCACAGCGTCATATGACCGTCCGTGTGCAGCAGATACAGGTCTTCCTTATCCACGGTCAGGGCAATCACGTCTTGCAAGGTGGGAACCTCATCGCCGAAAAAGAACGTTGGGCCATCGGTAAAATCGCTGCCCCAAAAAGCCCAGACAGCCTGGTCAAAGGGATCCAGGACAAACACATTGTTCTGATCCGGATCCAGTGTAAAGCCAACCAGACTGCCCCAGTTGGGCGCAGTAACAGGTCGGGCAAGCGGCTGGGTTTTCGGCGAATCGCCTGTAAAACAGTAAAGAGCGCTTCCGGCCGTATCCATACCCAACACGACCTCTCCGGTCTTTATTCCCGCCGGGGCAGGGGTGATATCGATGAGCTGCCCAACTACGTGGCCATCGTAAATTCCAGGACCGCACTGAAAAGAACGGTCGATCTCGAAGGTCAGGTTGTTTGTCACCCGGCCGCGCAACACATTCCCGCTGTTTCCATCGAGCATATAAAGATCATCATCTGAAAGAACCAGACGGGTGACTTTCACCACATCAGGCAAGCCCCCAATGATAGCCGGCTGGTAGTCTGGCCGTTTGATCAGGTTTAATTCGTCCAGGGCAGTACGGGCCTGCTCGCGCAGCGCCTGCGACTCCGGCGTGATACGATAAGTCTCTGCCTCATCCAGGTACTTCAGCGCGGTCTGCCAGGCCAATCTTTGCGTTACCAGGTCGCTCAGGCTCCCGGCCTCGGAAGCAGCTTGCCCGGCCTGGTTGAATAAGACGTCATACTGCGCGGCGCGACCTTTTTGTAAGTACACCACGCTCGCCATGGTGACGACCAACAGTGGGATCAAAATGGCGATCAAGGCCATTGTGCCTGCCGGCAGGGTGAACAAGGATTCGTCCGGAAGCACGCGTTTCAAAAGCGCCCCAAGCCCTTGAACCAACCGGGCAAACCCGGCGCCAACGGGACGTCCAATCCCAACCAGGAAGCCGCCAATGGGGGCCAGGCTCATATTGGGCGCCGGCCTGTTCCTGGCCCTGCGGGCGGCAGCTCCAGGCGCGGATGCCTGGGCGGCGTCCGTGGTCGGAGTCATTGGCACAGCTTGCGCTGGCGCAGTGCGCGCCGGATCAACTCTTGCCGGCCGCGGCGCGAGCGCCGGCTGCTCTACCCCCGGCGGTGCAGGCGTCATAGAGGTGGGAGCAGCCTCTTTACCCACGGCTGTTTGCAGGGTGAATTCTTTCTCCGCCAGATCCGCTTCGCTGGGTGAAGCATCTTCTTCTAAATCTGGGGGCACCTCCCCGGTCCCCGGAGCTGCAGTGCCCTCCTGCTCCAGGCCAGGCTTCGATTCCGCTTCGACCTGCGGCACCTGGCCGGCCCCCGGCGCCGCAACGCTTTCACTCGCCGCGCTGGTTTCTTGAGGGACATCGCTTTCTGCCTGCAATGGCTGCACGACCAGGGTGGAGCCTGCAGATTCGGGCTCTACCCGAGCCGGCTGTTCCTCCGGAGCGGGCTGGTCGGGTGTCTTGAGCCGCAACCTGTGGATCTGCCCCGAGCCAGGCCGGGTTTGGATCAAGACCGCATTCAAATCGACATCTGAGCTGTGCAGCAAGCGGCGGCGCATCCCCTCTAACCCCTGGCCGTGGATGCCTGCCAGGGTGCTTGCGCTCCAGGTGGGTGAAGGCTGGGTAGCGAGAAGGACGGCGTCATTCGGCTGCAAAACGGCATGCGAGTAACGGATCGGCGTCGTGCGGCTCAGTCCCAGGCCTCGGCCAGAAATTTGCGGGTCAAAAAGGTGTTTGACCTGGTCCGCGGTGATAATGAATGCATGCACCGGGCCAGATTGCGCCAGGTAAAGCTGGTCGCCGCGCAGGGCCAGCAGGCTCAGCCATCCGACTGCCTGCCGTCCGCTGCTGGCATTGCGCAGGTTGCGGTCTAACAAATAGTGGTTCAGCGTCTCGGCTACCATGCGCAGCGCAGCGGTAACCGAGCCGGTTGTCTTATAATAAGCCTGCGCGACCCGCTCCAGAATTTGATCTTGTTTGCCCGGGGAAAGCGGCGCGTTGCCAGCCAGGGTCAAATAGAGGATTAAACGATCCGAAGTACGGCCGCGCGCCTGGCGGCGCGGCGGCTCAGCAGCCAGCAGCCCGGAGAGACTCGATTGATCCTTCCCGGCCTCGCGGGCAAGCGGAAGAAGGTTAATATCCAGAGAAGGTGACATTTGCCAAGAAAAATAAAATTTCAAATCGAGCGAATGCAAGAAAGAGATCCATCGGCTAGCGCCATTATACTGGTAAAATGCAAGATAATGGGTGGAAGGTAGCGGTCATCGTAAGCTCAACCTCAATTTCAAACAGGAGATCTATGCAATTTCAAGTGTTACGCTCGCTAGAAGAATTCGAAGAGATCGCCGGCGAGTGGAATGATTTGTTGTCTTACAGTGCAAGTCATGTGCCATTTCTCAGGCACGAATACCTGAGCACTTGGTGGCGCACCCTGGGAGGCGGCGAATGGAAGCACGGCGACCTTTACATTATCACGGCCCGAGATGAAAACAGCCAGCTATCGGGGGTTGCTCCCCTGTTTTTCACTGAGAACCGGGATGGAGAAACTGCGCTGATGTTGCTGGGGAGCATTGAGATATCCGATTACCTGGACGTCATCGCCCGGCCTGATGATCTGCCCGCTTTCCTGCAAGCGGTCCTCGAACACCTGGCTGGAGAACAAGCGCCGGACTGGCAGGCTTTGGACTGGTACAACCTAATGCAGGATTCTCCAACCTTGCCTGCCCTGAGGTCCGCAGCCGAGCGCTGCGGATGGGCCTATTCCCAGGAAAACCTGCAGCACTGCCCTTATATTCCCCTACCCGGTGATTGGGAGACCTACCTGGCAGCCATCGACAAGAAACAGCGCCACGAGATCCGCCGTAAAATGCGCCGCCTCGAGAATTCTCCCGACCCTATACGCTGGTATTTTGTGACGGATGAGAGCAGCCTGGACGCCGAGATCGACGCGCTCCTGGCTTTGATGGCGCAGGATCAAGAAAAAGAGCGCTTCCTCAGCGACGTGATGCGCTCGCAAATGCGGGCAGCCGTGCACGCTGCCTTTCAGGCGGGCTGGCTGCAGTTATCTTTCCTCGAGGTGGACGGACGCAAGGCTGCCGGCTATCTGAACTTTGATTTTGGCAACCATATCTGGGTCTATAACTCCGGGCTCAATTTCGAGCTCGGCGAGCTATCACCGGGTTGGGTGCTCCTGAGCTACCTGATCCGTTGGGCGAACGAGAACAAACGCGCCGCATTCGACTTTATGCGTGGGGACGAAGAATATAAATACCGGTTTGGCGCGACAGACCGCCTGGTTGTACGAGCCAAGGTAACGCGATAAAACGCCCGGCTAAAACCGGACCGGACGCGGCATTCCCAGTCCGCCCAGGCGCACCGTTTCCGGACGGTCGCTCCAAACACCTGGGATATGTGTGCCGCACTGCGGGCAGGTTCCTTGCGCGGTGATGCGGTAATCCTGGATGATGTAGCTGTAGCGCTCGATCAGCCTGGTCTGGCAGTTGGGACAAAAAGTGTGCTCGTACTCCGCCACCCGCCCAGGCAAATTCCCGGCATAAACATAGCGCAGCCCGGCTTCCTGGCCGATCTCCGCCGCCCGCAGCAGGACCCGGGCGGAAGTGGGGGAGGGATCCAGCATCTTGTAATCCGGGTGAAAGGCAGTCACATGCCAGGGGATATCCACCGAAACCGAGGCGATATAGCGGGCAGCCTCCATGAGCTCTTCGTTGCTGTCGTTAAAACCCGGGATGATCAGGGTGACGATCTCGACCCATAACCCGGCTTCATACGCCATGCGGATGCTGTCGAGAACGTGCGCCAAAACACCGCCCAGCTTACGATACTGGCGATCTTGCATCGTCTTCAAATCGATCTTGTATCCAACCAGGTAAGGACGCAGATACTTGAGCGCCTCTGGGGTTGCATTGCCGTTGGAAATATACACACATTTCAAGCCAGCTTGCTGAGCCAGGCGAAAAACGTCCACTGCCCACTCAGACGTAATCAGGGGTTCGTTGTAGGAAGAAGCGATCACCCTTGCGCCGCTGTTCAAGGCATAAGCGACCATCTGCTCAGGCGACACCCGCTGCACCAGGGAGACGGCGATGTCCGAAGCCGGATCGCGCATCGCTTGCGAAGTCAGACTGTTTTGGCAGTAAGAGCAGTGGAAATCGCAGCCGAGCATGCCAAACGTTAAAGCATCGCTGCCGGGGAAAATGTGAAAGAAGGGTTTCTTTTCGATGGGATCGGCCTGCAGCGCGGCGACGTAGCCCCAGGGCACGCGCAGGACTCCCTCTTGATTGAAGCGCACCTGGCAAATGCCGCGCCGGCCCTCCCGGATCAAGCAGCGGTGTCCGCAGGCGTAACAGCGCACCGCGCCATTGGGCAATTTCTCATAGAGCTGGCCTTCAACCGTCAGTTCGTCCAAAACATCCTTTAAAGTAAACATTTCAAACCTTCCTCAGGCGGGAAGCTAGTGCCATCCGATCCCGACTCCCCCGGCGCCAGACGCTTCAGACAATGCGTCCGCCTCGAACTACAACCCGTACTGGTCGACCAGCGACCTTCAACCTCAATTATAATCAAATTATGCTCACAGTCGTTATCCAGGCGGGAGGAGAATCGCGGCGCATGGGTCAGGACAAAGCCCTGGTTCCTTTCCTCGGCCAACCGCTTGTCCAGCGGGTCCTGGATCGAATCGGGCCGCTGGCTGATGAAGTGATCGTGACCACCAACCAGCCGGACAAATTAGCGTTTCTGAAAGTCCGCCTGGTCTCTGACCTGCTGCCCGGGCGCGGCGCGTTGGGCGGGTTGTTTACAGCACTGAGCGCTGCCCGAGGTCCGCTGGTCGCAGTCGTGGCCTGCGATATGCCGTTTGTAAACGCGACCCTGCTGGCGGCTGCGCGAGATTTGCTGACCGGCTCCGCTTATGATGCCGTCATTCCAAACCTGGAGGGCGGAAGCGAGCCTTTTCATGCGGTTTACCGCCGTTCGAGCTGCCTGCCGCCGATCGAAGCCGCCCTGCAGGCAGACAAATGGCGGGTGAATTCCTGGTTCGATCAGGCCAACCTGCGCTTTCTGACACAGGAAGAAGTGCGGATTTACGATCCGCAAGGGATCGCTTTCTTAAATTTAAACACGCCCGAAGAAGTAAAGCAAGCCGAGCTATTGGCAGCCGCCGAGAATTAGCCGGGCCGTGGTCCACCCAGGCGTTGCCCGGGAACTGCCATGCAACCGATTATTGAAACGGGTCCTCATCGCGAGATCGGGACCTCTCAGGAGCACAAAATGACCCTTGACCTATCCCTCATCCGCGCTCAATTTCCGGCTTTGACAAGCCAGGCCGTCTTTTTGGACAACCCCGGCGGAACCCAGATCGCCCAGCTCAGCATCGACCGCATGTTGGCCTATTTGGTAGAGAACAACGCCAATCACGGCGGCGTATTTGCCACCAGCCGCGAATCCGATGCGACTCTGGAAAAGGCTCGCCAGGCCGTCGCAGATTTCCTCAACGCGGCCCGCCCGCAGGAAATCGCCTTCGGCCCGAACATGACCAGCCTGACGTTCAGCGCCAGTCGCGCCATCGCCCGCACCTGGGATCCGGGTGACGAGATCGTGGTCACCCGCCTGGACCACGACGCCAACATCACCCCCTGGACGTTGGCAGCCAGCGAGCGTGGCTGTTCGATTAACTGGGTGGACTTCCGTACGGAAGACGGCACCTTGGACCTGGACACATTGGACAAGGCTCTGGAGGGCAAGCCGCGCCTGGTGGCTGTGGGGTATGCATCCAATTCCCTGGGGACGATCAACCCGCTGGCGAAGATTATTGCTGCGGCGCACGCAGCCGGCGCGCTGGTTTATGTCGACGCCGTCCAATACGCGCCGCACGGACCGATCGACGTCCAGCAGCTTGGCTGCGATTTTCTGGCCTGTTCGGCTTACAAATTCTTCGGGCCGCACGTCGGGATGCTTTACGGCCGCTACGACCTGCTTAACAACCTGCCCGCTTATAAAGTGCGCCCGGCTGAGAACACCCCGCCCGGTAAGTTCGAGACTGGCACTCAGAACCACGAAGGTATCGCCGGGGTCCTGGGCGCCATCGACTATCTCGAATGGCTCGGGGCTTCTTTCGGCTCGGAGTTTAGCGAGCGCTATGCTGGCCAATTCAGTGGGCGGAAACTGCGCCTCAAACAGGCCATGAATGCCATCCGCGCCTACGAATTCGAGATTGGGCGTGTCCTGCTCGAGATACTGGCTGAGACGCCAGGTGTGAGAGTGTACGGCCCGAAAGATACCCGCCGGCTGGAAGAGCGCGTGCCAACGGTGAGCTTCACGTTAAAAGGCTGGCAGCCGCGCCGGGTGGCGGAGAAGCTGGATGAAGCCGGGGTTTATGTATGGGACGGCAATTACTACGCGTTGGCAGTCACCGAGCGGTTGGGGTTGGAGGAGAGCGGCGGCATGGTGCGGGTTGGGCCGGTACATTACAACACCGTTGAGGAAATCCACAAGTTTGGGGAGGCGTTGGGGAAGATCGCGGAGTTTTCTCTCTGACTAACGGGTAATTGATTCCTCCATCCAGGCTGGTTTTAGGTTGTAATACAAAACGTCTGGGTCAATATCCGCGCCATTTGCCCAGCTTATTGCCCCTTCCACTACTTGAACGTTACGGAAAAGACCCATATCGTTAAGGATAGGCTCGAAGATCGGGCCATGCAGATAGGGTCTCAGATTCACGACTTCTTGCGTTCCATCCTCAAAAACTATTCGGCAATGATAATCCTCTAAGGGTGTGATTTCGCGGACTCGTACTAGCTCTTTCACTGATTATTTACTCCTGTCAATCTAACGGTGCAATAGCCTTAAGCGGCAGACCTTGTCGCGCCATCTCCCAATCATCTTTCAAATCCAAACGGTGAAGCGCTGTCCATTCTAATACCATGGCATGAGCCCGTTGGGGTAATTCGCCTCTTAGAACCTCCATCGTCTCTATCATATAAATCGCTTCAAATTCGCCGTATTCAGCATGAAAATGTGCAGGTGAGTGATCGTTGTAAAACAATTTGATCACAATCCCAAAAAATTCGCTGATACGCGGCATGTAATTATTATACCAGCCTAGTTCCAAGTGAACATGTACGGTGCCTGGTAAAGCGCGTGCGTCAGGTGGCGGAGAAGCTTGACGAGGCCGGGGGTTATCTGAATCGCTTCGACACTGGCAAATCTTCAAAGAATCCCTTGAGTGGTCTTCCGTCTAACCGATTAGTGGTTATCTAAGGAATATGTGCCTATTAGCTTCACCCTCAAAAACGGGGCAGTTGCCCCTGCTGGAGGAGAAGTTAATTGACACCTACACCTGCACGGGTGTATACTGGCTGTAGAGGTAAACATGGAACAGACCAAATATCGAGCGCAGATTCTTTTAGAGCCAGAACAGCACGCTGCCCTGGTAGAGATTGCCCAAAGCGAGAACCGCAGCATCTCCGACCTGGTGCGCGAGATCCTGCGCCAGTGGCTTGACCAAAAAGATGACCGGCAACTCTGGGATCAACGAATGATTGCCGTGAATCGGCTGGCCCAAATTCGCGAGCGCATCCAACAGCAGTATGGCATTTACAAGGGCGACTTGCTTGAAGAAGCCCGCGCTGAACGGGATGAGGATATGGATCGGGCATGGCGAGATGGATCTTGACTAATATTGTCGTGGACGCCAATTTCAGCCTGGCCCAGGTTCTGCCCCTGCCCTACTCGCAGGATGTACTCCGGCACATGAACGTGTGGCGGACCGAACTACCACGTCTGTTGGTGCCCAGCTTGTGGGAATACGAGGTTGTGACCGGTTTGCGACGCGCCTACGTCCAGGGACTGCTCACACGGGAGGAAATGAAATTCACGTTGGATGAATTACTCGCTATGGCGTTGGAGGTAGCGCCAGGCTCATCCGAGCGCCACCACCGCGCCTTGGTCTGGGCAGAACGGTTGGGACAAGCCCGAGCGTACGACGCCCAGTACCTGGCTCTTGCGGAATTATTCGAGGCAGAGTTTTGGACAGGCGACCGCCGATTGGCGAATGCTGCCCATCAACTGGGTCTTACATGGGTGCGTTGGGTGGGAGAAGAATAAAATGGGGAGACATAAATCAGTATGTCAAGTGTGGAGAATACGAGATAAAAAACATCTAGGAGAGCTTCAAGCCTGGCCCTTTGCCGTACGATCTGCCGATGAAATGATAGCCTTCTCGAAACAAACACTGGTTGGGTCATTAACGTGCTCGCCGAAGGGCGGAATCCGTATATACCCACAGGATTCGTAAAGAGCGATAGCCGGAAGCTGCCTGTTCCCGGTTTCAAGGCGCAAGAGAACATATCCAATTGACCTATTGGAGAATAGGCAGCTCGATTATTATTGTCTATAACGAAACGCTATTTGGAGATGGGCGATATGGACATATCAATTGCAGAAGCTCACAACCGTTTGTCTTACTGGCTGAAGCTGGTAGAGAAGGGGAAAATTGTGCGGATCACGAACCGTGGCAAACCCGTAGGAGTGATCATTGATCCCGATGATTACGAACAATTGCGCAAGGTACAGGCTTATTTGGAGATGATCAACCTCTCTCGTACATTACGTGAAACCGACCTGGCGGCCATGGAATTGTATCGCGCCGGACGCGACGAACTGGAGAAGCAGGTATGATAGTGGATTCCAGTGTCATCTTGCGAGCGTTTTTCCCGGATGAAGCCCAGGCGCAAGCGCAAACAGTGCTGCGCGATCACGTCGCCAGACGCATCGAACTCAAAGCGCCAGACTTATTGCCCTATGAGCTGGCGAATGCCGTCTGGCAGGCAGAACGGCGCGGCCGGATCAACACTGGCCACGCGAATGAGATCCTGCAGGCAATGGCGGGTTTACAAATTGAAATCTCCCAATTGGAATGGGCTGAGATGCTTCCCCTGGCGCGCCGCTTTGACCGGAGCGCCTATGATGCCTCCTACCTGGCATTGGCAGAAAAACTGGGTGAGCCGTTGATCACTGGCGATGAACGCCTGTATAACGCTGTGCATATTCACCTGGATTGGGTGCAGTGGGTGGAGTCGTATGACAATCCGGGATGATCGATGACAACTGCCATTCCTGGGTGGGGGTTGCTAATTTGTGACCCATACTCCCGGGCATCAGTAAACAGCTTGAGTTTGTCTAGTTTTCCCGCAGGTAAACAGTGCGGCCGATAAAAGCGAATATCAACAGCACGGCAGCGGTTAGCCAGCCACCCAGGATGAAGCTGTCTTGCACATAGAGCCCGAGCGCCAAGCCGCCAGCGATCAAGACCGCTGCAAGACCTCCGAAATGCCACATACCATATAAAAATATGAACGGCAAGTAATGCGTACCAAGGGCGATCATGAACGCCGGGTAAAACCAGTTAAGCCGGTGTAGGGCTGCTGCCGCCACCAGCGGGAGATTGAGCGGAAGCGTGAAGGCCACCAAAATGGCCAGCAGATTGAAGGGGTTTTGCGTGTTGAGCGAGGCTCGCCGCCCCATGGCTCGAAGCAGGAGCTGGGTCAGCAAGAAGATAAAGAATCCACCAATGACCAGCACGTAAATCCCCGTCGTTGGTGAGATCCAGGTGGCCGCAGCGGCGGAGAGGAACCATACACCGCTGGAAACAATCTGGCCGGCAAAACCACCCAGGAAAATCGACCGTACTTCGCGTTGGGCGTCTTTGACATCCATTTTTTAGCAACCCCTTTCTGTGAAAATCTGCAACCATAATACGGCCATCTATAAGCATCCTATTTTGATGAATCTCTTTTCATCATTTTGCATGGTGCGCCACAAGCGCCCGACACTTTACCGGTACACGAGCGGAATATAGGTTACGTATTCAAAGGTTCCGCTCCAGAAGCCGCTCTTTAGAGAATAGTTTCCACCGGTGAGGTTGCCTCCTGCGTCCAGTTGGCCGATCGTGCCGCTCAAATCATAAGAACCGCCCTGGCTGGCGCCGCCTCCGTTATCGATTGTCCACCAGGGGATCGAGAAGCTGGCGGCCGGGCTTTCCGGCGCGGCCCGAATCCCTTTCCACACCAGGGTCGCTGAGGTTGCTACCAGACACAATATACACACCGCCAGGAAAAGCGCCTTTTTTCTCGACATGGTCGTCTCCTAGCGCAGGGTGACGAAAACTGGGATGGTATCCTGGCCTTCAACCGGCGCGGCCAGGGCGATGCCAATCACCGGCGCGCCTTCGGTGATAACCATTCCATTGACTTCCTGCTTTTGCAAGGGTCGCGCCATCCCAGGCAGGCTGGATGCTGTCAGTCGCTCGCCGGCGGCGACCTCTACGCTGGGGTCGATCTTCACCTGAGAGATCCCGTATACGATCAAGGAAACGTACTCGCCAGGCTGGGCTGGTCCATCGGCGCTGTGCATAGACATCTCCCCTTCCTCCTCTTTGCCGGGCGCAACCTCCCATATCATACGGCTGTTGACGACGCCGATCACGCCGCTATAATTCTCGGCCTGGGCCGGGCGAACGAGCGTCATGGGTTCAGTACCACCGGAAACCGGATCACCCACGCCGGTTACCGCCGCCAAATCCCCTGGAGAGAGGGACTCGCTGCCGGTCACCTGCGTAACCAGCGAATAGGCGCTGGCTGCCACGTTGCCTGCCTGGATGTTGTCCACTGTATAGAGCGCCCACTCGCCCAGGGCATTGGAAGTATTCGACCACAAGCCATAGGTGGATACACCGGGGCTGGGGATGTACACGCCATAATTCGGTATGTCAGGGTTACTCCCGATCTGGATCGCGTCGTCGCCAGTGTCTAAGACCCGAATCCCATCACTGCCAGTGGTGTTACTGATCACCAGGCTGTAATTCAGGCTGGGGCCGATCCGCAAGCCGCCGGTGGCAGGAACCTTCAACCGGATCCCGGCGCTGTAAAGAGACCAATCCCCGGTGTTACCGTTGTAGTAAGTCCAGGCTCGAAATGACCCGTTGGTGGCGTAGCCGTAGAAAGGCCAGCCGTCCGAGTTTGATGTTTCCACATACATGCCGCCGTACTGGTTTGGACTGCCGGTATAACGGATGCCGAACACCTCATTGCCTGAGATGCGAAAATTCCGGCCAATACCGACAAAGTTCGTGCCCTCATCAGTATACACGTTCGGCATGGACAGGGCAGACGGCGCCGGGTTGATCTTCTGGCGCGGGTTGAGAGAGGTATAGGTGCCCGTGCTAACGCCCGGCCGGACATCAATCTTAAGCCAGCGCGCCCCCCGCCGAAAGCGCCGGTTCCAAAATCCAATTGCACACTGAAGAATCCATCGGTCACGGAAACATTATTGAGTAATATCGTCGATCCAACCTGTGTGCCGGCGGACGACGCGTCGTACAAGCGGAACCGGATATCGTAGATGCCGTTAGCCGGGTTGCTCCCGTCTTCGAGGTGTCCCTGGTAAGTGAAGCCGGAGCCAACCGGAGCCAGGCTGCTCTCCTCCGGCGAATCGCCGTTTGCGGCAGTCCTGGCTGGCAAGACCAATACCAACAAAACACCTGCCAGGAACAAGAATACGATAAAACCGGTTTTTAGAAAACCATTCTTATTCATGGAACTCTCCTTAATCTGCAGAAAAAAGGTTTACAGTAGTAAAGATCACCCTCTTTTTTTCACACTCGCCCAGCTACAGGCGCCAGGTTATGTCAATCCAATATCACCATGAGAATCCCCCATCCCTGGGTGGGACGCCCACATTCCTCGCGCTGCGATAACCGTATTTACAAAGTGACAATTCAACGAAGCCGGTTTTATCTTCATGTGCCCGGTATTTAATGACCAAACGTACCCGCGAGACGAGGTTGTATGCGTTCAATTCGGATTCGCTAAGATCGTGCTCCCATTCCGCCGTAAGAATTGGCAGGATCTTCCCTACCTTCTGGTTAAACAATTCTTTTGCACCATCAGCGCTGTATAAATAGGGGAAAGATTTACCCGAGTCGCCTTGCCTATCAACGAAACGACAGGAATACTCGATCTCCTTGTCTGTCCATATCCAGATCGATGAATCCACCGAGCCATCCAATGTAAAAAGCGACTCGAAGTTCCTATCCCCCTCTTCCAAAGTAGAGATCGATTCTCCAATCATGCCCCCAAAACCTCTCTTGGAGATTTTGATCAAATCCTGCAGGGATTTTTGAAATCGCGATAAGCTCACGTATAAGTCTTAATCAGGTAATCAACCGAGCGCTGTACCAAATCTCTCAATGTGTTCATATCGATGTCCTCAATCTTCTTGATGTACAGGCAGGCCTTCCCGGTTTTGAACTTCCCCAACCGGTCCATAAGCTCTTGGTACTGTGGAAATCCCGACATGATATATACGGTGATATTTTGGGCGCGTGGAGAGAAACCGGTCAGAAACCAATCGCCTTCACGTCCGCTGGCATACTTATAGTGGTAATTGCCAAAACCGATAATGCTGCTCCCCCACATCTTCGGTTCTGAACCCGTAATTTGTTGCATGAGCTCTAAAATGGTAAAACTGTCCCGGCGCTTCTTTTCATCATTAATTCCGTTGAGGAAAGCAATAACACTTTGATCCGTCTGCCTGGTTTTTAGCTCTGCCATAAATCTATCCTTTCAGAAACGGTATATGAGAATTTTTACCGGGGTCGATGAAGACCTGGCGTGATAAAGTGGAATTAGGTTGGGCCCGCCTTGTGGGCTACGGGAGACGAACTCAGATTTACTGCTAATTGGAGTAAAAAGGGCCGATTTACGCCACCAGTATAGCATATTCTGGGGGATTCACATCACCATTTATGCCGGCTTTACCGGGAAATTACCCCGGTTTTATGGAGCACAAGCTGTTAATCCCTATACTAACCATAAGGGTTCTGACCTTATTGTCCGCTGGGCTGGAGAATGCGGTGCAGCCCACCGTGCCGGAAGTCGAGGTTCGATTCCTCGACGGCGGACAAGAGGGCCGGAACGCTTTTACTTATTCGCCCCCATTCTCAATATTCCAGCGGAGCCGGTCTTGCAATGGGATCAGCGTGAAGCCAAACTCATCCACAAAACGGCGACCATCGATCGCCTCCGGATCGCTGCGAACGCTGGGGGAACTGAAGTCCAGTTCGACATTTTTATTATACATTTTTAGGATATGGGCCAGGTCGCTGCACTTCCAGTTCTCCGTAGGCGTGTTGTAAACCGGGTAGGACGTCCAACTGGTTTTGACCAACCGGCTTACGATTTCTGCGACATCGGCGACATGGATGAGCGGGAGAATCTCGTCACCTGAAAATGGGACATGGATCCGGGTCGGCCGGCCTGCCCCCATCTTCTTGATGATCTCACCGCGCCAGAGGGAGGAGGGGCTGACTGCACCTGCGCCAATCACAATCGCAATGCGCAAGGAAACAAACTCGATCTCATGTTGCTGCCAGAAGCGCTCGCCGGCGATTTCGACGGAACGGTTCTCTCTGGAGCCCTCGTTCGGTGGATCACGCTTGATCTCCTACGACGGGTACACAGCGGAGGTGATCTTTGCTTTCCTCCTGGATGATCCATTTGCCCGACTGATGGATCATTTGAATCGTCCTCCGGAGCGCTTGGTGACCATCGTCGACGACAAGCACCGCATCCGGACGGGCAATCCGGTGCAGTTCTTCCAACAGCGCCGCCGGCTCTTTCACCCCGAAGATCATATCCAGCACAAACAGCATATCGGCTGCATGATCCGGGATGTCTGCGTGGTATCCATGCGCCAGCACGGGCAGGATATTGCCCAAATTCTGGTCTTTGGCTTTATTCCTGATGTACTCCAGCGCCAGCTCCTGGACATCGACCGCATAAACTTTCCCATTTGCGCCGACGAGTTTGGCGAATCTTACCGAATACCTGCCCGGCCCGCAGCCGTAATCGACGACCGTCATATCCGGGCCAATTCGGAACCCTGCGACTCGCTTATCGATATACGGGAAGAGCAGATCCCTCAAAATCATGACAGCACTCATTAAGCGGAAAGAGAGATCGGGCATTCGATCCATGTTGTTATTTTCCATTGATTAACTCCGCGGTTAATTTCCCAACGACCAGCGGGAGAAAAACGGCGTTTTCCAAAGGCGGCGTTCCAGGTACAGTGAACTGGTAAACGTGCACGACCGGGCTTTCCCCATAGCGCTCGGTGATATACACCCGCCCGCTGGCGGGGTCATAGGTGGCGCCAGCGACCGTCGCTCCACCGGTCGAATCCATCTCTTCCAAACGCCACAGGGCGTACGGCTGCAATTCCCAGGGCTGCATTTGGCCGTTCTTGACAGCCAGGAGGTCCAGGGCGTCGTACGCCCACACCTGGTGAATGTAAGGGTAGGCGTGCGTGCCTTTCGAGCTGTCCACCGGGTCGCTGCATTCCTCTCCAGTCCCGTAACAGAACGTACCGGTGCCTTGCCGCCCGAAGAAGAGAACGCTACGGGACCCTTCCGGGAAAGCCAATCCTACGATGTTCGTGCTGCCGTTAAAAGTTTCGCTGGTAGCGTCCCAATTGGCCAGCGGGTGGGCTTGTGGGTAGTACAAAAGCGGCGAGGCCGGCACAGGATCCAGGCTGCCCACATCATCTGGGTCGAAGACTGCAACCGCAGGGCCATAGGAGGTGCGGCTGATGATCGACAGGCAGCAGTTGCCGGTCAGCGCCGGGCCGCCCAGCGTCGAACGCCATTCCTGGGGGATCCAGGTCATGTAGCCAGAGACGATCCCCGCCCAGCCGCCCACCTGAAACGGCCCCTGGACATCCCCGCTCAGGGTAAGGTCCGTCCCGGAGGCGAAATGCGAAAGCGTCTGGCTGCCGTCAGCGTCATAATAGCTGTATGCAGATACGATCAGCCGCCCGTTGGACACCAGGGTGCCGCCCAGTTTTATGCTGTCCACGTCGACCAACCCAAGCCGCCCCTCGGTCACATCCGTGCAGTTTTGCAGGATGGAGGCGGTCTGGCTCAGGTCGACTGTGGCGGGGATGCCGACCTCACAAAGTTGCTGGTACCAGTCGTGCCCGCCGAAGAAAAGGGAATGATGGGCCGGGTTGTATCCCAGGGCATGCCCGCTGTAGCCAAGCGGATTGCCCTCGCCATCCTGGTTTGGGACGCGGAAAGCCCCCAGGTAGGTGAGGGAAGTGCGGTTTAGCAATGGCAGCTCGCCCGGCTGATCTCTCCCCGGCGGAATTGCCGGCGCTGCCCGGCTCTTTATTCGTACTACCCCCAATAAGGCGCATAAAATGATGAGAGCCAAGATCGGCGCTTTGGAATCACGGGCGCGGGCAAAGAGCGAATTCATCGTTTATAGCTCCTTGATCATGTGAATGTCTTCCGGCTCCAGTGCATATAATTCGGGATGGGCCTCCCGGGTAGGCGCGAATCCCTTTGAGCGGTAGAAATTTACCGCCGATTCGGATGGCGTAGCCGATACATACAGTTTTTCAAAGCCGTCTGTCTTCGCCTGGCGGACTACCTCTTCCGTCAACTTTGAAGCGATGCCCTTGCGCCGGTAATCCTTGCTGACAAACAACGCAGCCAGTTGCGCCATTCGATCGGTTAAGAATGGGCGGTAAACGATGATCCCCACCATCTGGCTATCCTCAAAAGCGCCCCAGGCCTTCACGCCTTTCAGGTTCATTACAATGGTCCAGCCTCCATCGCGCCATCCATCCTGGGTCCACCTGGGTCTTTGCCATTCCTCTGGGACAGGTCTCAATTCTTCACCAAGCCAGGTATACACAAGCGTGCCTCGCTCGGATACATCGATCTCAAGCATCTTTTCTTCCATCTCTTGCAGCGATATTTCTTTATAGAGAAGCATGCACCCTCAATTATAGATCGCTCAAATTGACCTGACCGGTCCCGGAGAGAAACCGCCCTGCGATCGTATGCCCATTTAGCCCAACTCCAGGATCAAGCTCTAACGCAATCGGAGTATAGCATAACTCTTAAGGGTTACAATGATTGTAGCTTCAGCCTGTGGAGATGGCGCACCAGGGAATACAAGGTCCTTGAATAAAGACATTGATAAGCTCAATCAGGAAAGATATAATATCTTCAGTCGCTTTCACGATGGCTTTGGATTTTCACCAAAATCTGTTGCTCGCTGGGCTTTCTATTAAATGGGTGGTAAGGTTGAAAAATAAACATGCCAACCGAAATTGAAGTTCAAATTGAACGCCGACGTCAGCGCGCTCTAGAAGACATCACCAAGATTACCAATAAAGGCAACCACCCGCTCTTCAGTCTTTTCGAGGTCGCTTCGGTATCCGGACAGGTCTACCGGGTGGAAATCCGCTCCTTCGATAAGCTGCAAAACTCCTGCACGTGCCCGGACTATAAAACCAACCTGATCGGCACCTGCAAGCATATCGAAAGTGTGCTGATTTATTTGAAGAATGCGTATGGCGACCGCCTGGAGAAATTGGCGCAAAAGCGGCCACGCGGCACCCAAATTTATCTGCATTATGGGATGGAAGTCACCGTGCGGGTAGCGCTCCCGCTGCCCAGCCGGGTCTCCGTAAACGGGCTTCTCAGCCGCCATTTCGATCCGAACGGGGTGTTGATCGGGGCGCCTTTGAGGACACTCCCGGTTCTAATGGCTGAGATCGAAAAACTGCCTTCATCCGACCGGTCGTTGGTGCGTATGGACGAGGCGGTGCGCGAGCATCTCGCGCTTCTGCAAGACCGCGAAGAAGTTCAACGGCAGAAAGAATGGTTCCTGGAACAGGTCAAGCGTGGCAACCGGTCTTTCGGTGTACTCTCCACGCGCTTATATCCTTACCAGGAAAAAGGGGCCATGCACCTGGCTTTCGGCCGCCGGGCCATGCTGGCTGATGATATGGGTTTGGGCAAGACCGTACAGGCTATCGCCGCTTCAGCTCTGCTGAAGGAGCTGCGCGACATCCAGCTCGTTCTGGTCGTCTGCCCGGCCTCGCTCAAGCATCAGTGGGAACGTGAAATCCGCCGCTTTACATCGCTCTCCGTGACCGTGGTCGAAGGCAACCTGGAAACGCGCCGGAAGCTCTACCAGGACCCATCATTCTTCAAAGTGATCAACTACGAGCTGGTCCGTCACGATATGGATGAGCTCGCCAGGCTGCATCTGGACCTGATCATCCTGGATGAGGCGCAGCGCATCAAAAACTGGCGCACGAAAACCGCCCAGCGGGTGAAGCAGTTGCGCAGCCGGTACGCCTTCGTGCTGACCGGCACGCCGCTGGAAAACCGCATCGACGAGCTTTACAGCATCTTCCAGTTCCTGGACCCGCGCATACTGGGACCCTTGTGGCATTTCAACGACCGTTTTTACGACCTGGAACAACGCCCCAACGGCACTTACAAAGTCCTCGGGTATAAAAATCTGGATGAACTGCGCCTCGCAATCGCGCCTTACATCCTGCGCCGAACCCGGGAGGAGGTATTGAGCGACCTCCCCGAACGAGTCGACAACCATTATTTCGTCGAAATGACACAGCTTCAATGGAAGGCTTACGATGAATTCAAGGAAACCGTCGCCAGACTGGTCTCCAAAGCCCAGCGCATGCCGCTCACACCTAAAGAGCGCGAAGTCCTGCTGATGTGCCTGGTAAAAATGCGCCTGATCTGCAATGCGCTGGCCCTTCATGATAAAGAAATCCCACCTAAGGATCACGAAAAGACCGGCCCCAAGCTGGGCGAGCTGGGCCACATCTTGAGCGATGAAATCGCCAGCAACGGGCACAAAGCTATTGTGTTCAGCCAGTGGTCGGCGATGCTGGCGTTGACCGAACCCATCATCCAGCGCGTAGGGCTGAAATACGTCAAGCTGACTGGCGACGTGCCCTCCGCCAAACGCGGGGATTTGATCGAGCGTTTCTTCAATGACCCGGACTGCCGCGTCTTTCTTTCCACCGACGCCGGTGGAGTTGGCCTCAATTTGCAAGCCGGCAGCCTGGTAATCAACCTGGATTTACCCTGGAATCCGGCGGTGCTCGAACAGCGCATCGCCCGCGCCCACCGGCACGGCCAGCCGCACTCTGTGCAGGTGATCAACCTGATCGCCAAGGACACGATTGAAGAGCGCATGTTGGATACATTGGCGGCGAAACGAAACGTTTTCGCCGGAGTTTTCGGCGCGCAGGAGGCCCCGGCCTCCATAAAATTCGAAGACACAGGCCAGGGCTTGCTGAAGCAGCTCGAAGAATTGTTTAAGGAACCTGCCGAAGTTGAGTTAGAACTGGCGCCAGTAGCCGTGGAGCCCGTCGAAGAGGCCCCCAGGCCCACCATCAACGGTTTCACTGACTTGCTGCTTACCCGGCTGCCCGGCAAAGTGCTGCTGGTGCGTAAAGCGCCGATGGGCGAGGGCGTCTTGGTAGTGGTCGACGGCAACCCGGCCGAGCTGCGCCCGGCTGTCGAAGCCACGCTGGTCGAGCATTTCGCCGGCAATCAACCCTCCCTGCACCTGATGGAACGCGAAGGATACAACGCCCTCACAGCCTTCCTGCCGCCTGTCCCGGCATTGCCTGACGAGGAGGCCTACCGGGCCGCTTCTTTGCCTTCTCCTGGCGGTCCGGGTGGGCGCGGTTTCCTCGAAAGTCAGCGTAAAAAATCCCAGGAAAGCCTGGCCTTCGCCGATAAACGGCTGGCGCTTGCCAGGGTGGTATTAAATGGCGGTTTCCCGGAGGAAATGCTGCGCCCGATCCGAGAGGCCCTGGGTTGGGGGCTCTCCGCTCTGCTGGCGCTGCGCCAGGATTACGAGCCCTCTCCTGACCTGCCATCACCCAGGATGGTCCAATCGGCGTTGGTCGAACCCGGCCACCTGCCGGACGACCTTGCTATGCGCCTGGCGCGTGTCCGCGAATTGAGCGAGCCGGCCAGCGAGGCAGAAACCGCCCCCCCGCCTTCAAGCAAAACCGCCGAGAGCATGATCTCCGCCGTGGAGGAATTGGTTGAACTCGGCCAAAAGCAGGCCGTAGAAACAGGGTTTTAGGGGAGATGGCCGCTCTCCTCCTTGCGCCTGCGGGTTACGGCAAGACCCATTATGCCATTCAACGAATTCGGTCGGTGCTGGCAGAAGCGCCATTCGCGCCAGTCACCGTGATCCTGCCGAACCAGGTGCGGGTGGCCGAGTTCCGCCGCCGCCTGGCAGCCGCCGGCGGCGGGCTGGGTGTGGAGCTGGTTACGTTTTATGCGCTCTACGCTGAAATCCTGGCCCGCGCCGGGCGCTCGAAACCGCGCCTGCCAGATCCGGTCCAAATTCGCCTGCTGCGTTCCATTGTGGATCAGCTCTGCCAGGAAGGGAAGCTGCAGCATTACGCCTCGCTGCGCGCCAGTCCTGGCTTTATCGCAGCCATGCGGGATACCATCCAGGAGCTCAAGCGCGCCAGGGTCGAGCCGGGAGGCTTCTCTAAAGCCGTTTCCGGGTTGGAGCCCCGCCTGGAAGAGCTGGCGGCTATCTACAGCGCCTACCAGGAGTGGCTGATTCTGAAGGATTGGGTCGACGCCGAAGGCCAGGGGTGGTTGGCTGCCATCGCCCTGGAGGAAATTCCCCAGCTTGAGAACACGACACGCCTGCTGGTCGTCAACGGTTTCGATGAATTCAACCCCACCCAACTGGGGGTGTTGGAGGTGCTGGCGCAGCGCGCGGCTGAAACGCTGATCACACTGACAGGCGATCCAAAACGCCCGCGGCAGGCCCACCGGCGCTTCCTGCGCGCCCGCCAAATGCTGGAAGAGGTGATCAAATGCCAGGTCCAGGAATTGGAGGCAAGGCCAGCGGCTTTCCAATCCCCTGCCCTGGAAACCCTGGAAAGCCAGTTGTTCGAGCGTGCTCGAACTTCGACGGCTGCGCCTCTGCCTCCCAGCGCTGGTATCCAGTTCATCGAAGCCCAAAACCGCTCTGAAGAGGCCCGCGCCGCCCTGCGCTGGGTGAAAGCCAGGCTGGTACGAGATGGCCTGGCTTTATCCGAAGCAGCCCTGCTGGCGCGCAACCTGGAGGCCTACCGCCCCTTTCTGGAAGAAACCGCCGTAGAATTTGGCATTCCAATCCGCATAGAAGAGGGCCTGGCGCTGATCGAGAACCCGGCCGTCGTTGCGCTGCTCTCCCTGCTTTCACTGCCGGGCCTGGATTGGCCCCGTCGCCAGATCCTGGAAGCCTGGCGCAGCCCCTACTTCGACTGGTCGCAGACCGGCATCACGCCAGGCGACGCTGCCAGCCTGGATACTCTCTCGCGCAACGGCCGGGTGGTGGCCGGCCTGGATCAATGGCAGCAGGCCTTCGATCTCCTGGCCCAACAGAGAGCCGAAGACCTGGAGATCACTGCAGATGAGGAAAGCCTGCCCATCCCCCAAGTCGACGCGGCCAACCTTAGAGCAAAGTTCGAAGCCTTCGCCAGACGCCTCATCCCCCCTTCGCCGGCTCCTGTGGGGGTCTATGTCGCCTTCATCGAAGATCTGGTCGGAGACGACCCAGACGCCCAAGACTATCTCACCGGGCTGCATCCAGGCGCTGGCAGCCTGAGGCCGGTGGATGGCGGCTTAGCGGTGGTCGCACGCGCCTGTGAGAATCCCCGGACAGGCGACCGGGATGCAGCCGCGCTGCGCGCCTTTAAAGATGTGCTGCGCGGCCTGACGCTGGCCGAGGCTGCATTAGGCAGCGAGGCCCTCGAATTTCCGCAGTTCATCGATGAGCTGCGCGGCGCGGTTGGCGCTGCAACTTATCACGCCGCTCCCGAAGACGGCGTCCTGGTCGCCTCGGTATCTCAAGCCCGCGGCCTGTCTTTCGCGCGGTGGCTCTCCTGGGGCTTTCGGAAGGTGAATTCCCCCAGCCCGAGCGTGAAGACGCATTCCTGCGCGAGAGCGACCGCCGGGCCCTGGGCGAGAAAGGGATGCTTGTTGCGGAGAAACTGCGCGGCGATGAAGTCACATTCTTCTACCAGGCCGTGACCCGCGCCCGAGAGCATTTGCTGCTCTCGCGGCCCTACCTGGCGGAAGATGGGCAAATGTGGGAGCCCTCGCCGTACTGGCTGCAGGCCTGGCAGATCTCAGGCGAACCGGCAATACCCAAGGTTCGCCCGGAGGATCCCCTGCCGCCAGGTGAAGCCGCCTCCAGCGTCGAATACATTCAAGCCACGGGCCAGCTCGACGCGCACCTGAGGCGCGGGGCAAGCATCTTGCAAGCCCGGCTGGCAAAGCGCGCTGCCGGACCTTACGAGGGCGAGCTCCCTGAGATTTCTTCGCAGTTGGAGGACCGCTATCCCGCCTCGCAGGCCTGGAGCGCCAGCCGCCTGGAGGCCTACGGAACCTGTGCTTTTTTATTCTTTAGCGCCTACGCGCTCGAGCTGGAGCCGCGCACGCCGGCGGAAGAAGGCTACGATGTGCGCATCCTGGGCTCGATGCTGCACAAGATCCTCGAAGAAACCTATCGCCGGGCAGGAGACCCCACCAACCCGGAGGAATGCCAGGGGCTTTTACCCGAAGTGGCTGCCCAGGTTTTCGCCAGCGCCCCGGGCGAGTATGGCTTCCGCCCCTCGGCCCTGTGGGACATGCAGCAGCAAGAGCTGCTGAATATCCTGCGCGAGACCCTGGCTGCCCTGGCCAAAGCTTCCACCGGTTTCACACCCCGTTATTTCGAGGAGCGTTTTGGCATGGGAAAGCCCTCCCTGGTGCTCGATACGGAAATCGGCGAAGTGCGGCTGCACGGCTACATCGACCGCATCGACCAGGGGCCGGATGGGCGTCTGCGCGTGATGGATTACAAGGCCGGCGGAACTGCGATCAGCCTGCAGAACTTGCGCGATGGCCGCCGACTGCAGTTGCCCATCTATGCCCTGGCTGCGAGCCAGGCCCTGGATTTGGGGGAGGTTTGCAGCGGGTTCTACTGGCATATCGGCCGCGGCGAAGCCAGCAGCTTGAAGCTGGAGAATTATGAGGGCGGCGTCGAAGCGGCTTTCCAGACAGCCATCCAGCACGTCGGCGCACACGTTGGAAATATTCGCCTCGGGCAGTTCCAGCCAACCCCTCCTTCAGACGGCTGTCCCAGGTATTGCCCGGCCAGCCCATTTTGCTGGCGCTATAAATCGAAAGCTTTTTGAGAGCCCGAGATGGCATCCATCCTCACCGGTTTTGGTTTTACGAAGGAACAAGGCCTTGCTGCCGTACAGGACAGCCGGGCAATTTCCGTTACAGCCGGCGCTGGCTCCGGCAAGACCGGCACGCTGGTCGGCCGGTATCTGCACCTGCTTGAAGAAGGCGCTCCATTAAGATCTTTAATCGCGATCACCTTCACCGACAAAGCCGCTCGTGAAATGCGCACGCGCATCCGCCAGGTGATCGAAAAGTGGCTCGCCTCTCCGCCCGAGAACGCAGAAGCCGCCCAAAATGAACTATGGGAAAACGCCTTCAGCAGCCTCGAGGCGGCGCACATTGGAACGATACACAGCCTGTGCGCCGAAATCCTGCACATGCACCCGGCCGAGGCGGGGATCGACCCGAACTTCGAAGTCCTTGAAGAAGGTCTTGCGGCAGCCCTGCAAGCCCGAGCTTTGGACCTGGCGTTAACCTGGGCGGCCGGCGACCCGCAAGCTTCCGCCCTGTTCAGCTTGCTCAAAGAGAATCAACTGCGGAAAGCGCTTGCGCTGCTCCTCAACCGCAAACTCGACTTTTCGTCTATCCCACAGCATCCCGCCCCACTAGAAGCCTGGTCTCGTACGCTGGCCGGCTGGATTCACGACCATTTCGGCGCCTCGGGCTGGTCTGAGCCGCTCGAAACCCTGGCAGCGCTACAGGCGATTAACCCGGACGATACCCTCGAACAGGCGCGCCAGGAGGTGCTTTCCTGGTGGGGTGCGGCTTGCCAGGAGGCTGCGGTTTCGGACTGGCAGGCGCTTTTCACCAGCTTAAACCGGCTGCGCGCAGCTACGGCTCTTAAGGGCAGCCAGGGAAATTGGGATGGGGCCTCCCTAGAGGCGGCCCGCCAGGCGATGCGTGACTTGCGGGAATATTACGATGCGGAATTCGCCCCACTGGCCGGCAAAGGCAAGGAACCCTCGACCCGCTGGACGCTGGACGAACGGGTAGCCGGTTACCTTCCACTCATATCCCGGCTGCTCGCCAGGGCCAAACAAGAATACCAGCGCTTGAAAGACGAGCGCCGCGCCCTGGATTTCGACGATCTCGAAGGCCGTACTGCGGAGTTGTTGAGCCAGCGCCCGGACGTGTGCCAATATTGGCAGGACGGGCTGCGCGCCCTGCTGGTCGACGAGTTTCAGGACACCAACGAACGCCAACGCCAGATCGTCTACGCCCTCACTGGTTTTGAGGCGTCCCCTGATGAAAAGGCATCCGGCCCTGCCGCAGATCTTTTCGTGGTGGGAGACGCCAAGCAGAGTATCTACAAATTCAGGGGCGCAGACGTGACCGTCTTTCGCCGGGTGCAAAACGACATTACCGCAGCCGGCGGGCTTCCGGTCGACCTCAACCTGACCTTCCGCGCTCACGATTCCCTGGTCGAGAGCCTCAACGCCTTGCTTGCCCCGATCCTGGGGGAAAGCCAGGATTCCCAACGCTCCTTCCAGGTGCCCTTTAGCGCGCTGAAAGCCAGTCGCCAGGATCCTAACCGCGTGGAAATCGGCCACCCCTTCGTCGAATTTCACCTTGGCCTGGGCGAGAATGCCGACAGCGGAAGGACGACTGCGGCAGCCAGCCTGGCGAACCGGCTGAAGCAGCTTCACGCCCTTGAAAAATTCGCCTGGGGCGATATGGCCCTTCTTTTCCGGGCCTCTACGGCGTTCGGCGTGTATGAAGAAGCATTGGAACAGGCAAATATCCCCTTTGTTACCGTCGCCGGGCGCGGTTTTTACGATCGCCCCGAAATCCGCGATCTACTCAACGCCTTGACCGCCATTGCCGACCCGGCCGATGACCTGGCCCTGGCCGGCCTGCTGCGTTCCCCTGCGATTGGCCTCAGCGACGCTCAGATATACTGCCTGCGCTTCCCGGGCAGCAGCGCAGCCCCCTGGCCTCTTTGGAATTCGTTAATTTCCCCGCATGCCAACGGAGATTTGGCGCAGGCCCGCGCCGCCGAGATGATCGCCGAATTGCACGCGCTTTCAGGCCGCGCTCCGGCGGCGGAAGTGTTGAAGCGCTTCCTGGACCTGAGCGGCTACCGGGCGATCCTGGGCGCACTGCCCGAAGGCAGGCGCTTGCTTCGTAACGTGGACAAGCTGCTGATCGACGCTCACCGCAGCCGGCTGGTTGGATTGGGGGAGTTCCTGGAATACGTTCAGACCCTGCGGGACACCGGACTGCGTGAAGGAGAAGCCCCGGTCGAAGCCGGTGGGGCCGTGCAATTGATGAGCGTCCACAAGGCTAAAGGCCTTGAATTCCCGCTGGTGGTGATCGCCGACGCGGCTTACGAGCACCGCGGCGGGGCGCAGTCGATCCTGCTCGACCCGGACCTGGGTCTGCTGCTGGACGCCAGGGACCTGGATGGGGCCAGCCCGGTTATCTGGCGGCTCGCCAGCCTGGCTGAGACGGAGAAAGACGAGGCAGAAGACAGGCGCCTGCTTTACGTAGCCGCCACCCGGGCCAGGGAAAAGCTGCTCATCAGCGGGCACACAAAAATCCTCAGTTCTGGGCAGTTAAGCCTGCGCGGCTGGTTGAAGCGCCTGGGACAGGTCATCGGGTTGGACTCGCTCCAACCCCAAAACGAAGTGACCGGCCCGCAAATCCTGGAACTGGCCAGCCCATTCGACGCCGGCGGTCTGGTTTGTAATTTGTACCCGCCAACCGACGGCCCGCCTGCGCCGGCCATGCAGCCCGGCGAACGACCCGCGCAACCGGACCAGACCCTTTCCCCGCCCGACCTGCTTGCGCCGCTCCAGCCCAGCGAGCCGGCAGCCCAGGATGGAAAGGTGCGCCAGCGAGAGAGCGACCCGCCGCAGCGCGTCTGGCGTATCATCCCTCGAACCCAACATCCCAGCGGGCCGGCCTGGGTGGTCGGGAAGCTCGTCCATGAAGCCCTGCACCGCTGGCGTTTCCCTGACCCGGCGGTTGGCCAGACTTCGTTCGACGAATTTCTCCGGCCCTTCGCCCTGGAAACCGGGTTGACCGACCCGGCTGAGATCCGGGCTACCCTGGGAGAAACCCGGCGATTATTGGAGCGTTTTCGCCTGCATCCCCTGTATGCCAAAATCGAGGCAGCCGAACGCCACCACGAAGTGCCTTATGTGCTGCCGGACGATGTGGGGATTATCGACCTCATCTACTGCACACCCGAGGGGTGGATGATTGCAGATTTCAAAACCGATGCGCTGCGTTCGGAGGCAGAAGCCCGCAAAGCTATCCATGAAAAGGGCTACGACCAGCAGCTAAATCGCTACGCAGAGGCTGTTGCCAGCCAGTTGGGGCAGCGCCCGCACACTCAGCTTGTATTCTTGCGAGTCGCAAACCAGGTTTGCGTATTCGACTGAATTTTGAGCGTACTGTGCAGGCTGCGCAAATGGGCCATGCCAATGATCACCGCTAGAACATTTAAGGAGTTCCGATGGCTGCAATGAGTGAATTCGAACAGGGTTTTCGCCAGATCGCTGCGGCGAACAAAGGCATCCGCCTGATCAATGTCTATAAGGGCGTTCCAATCTCTTACGAGGCATCCATCGTCAAGATTGACCCCTGGTCGATCCAGGTCAAAATGGCTCTTTACCAGATCGTCTGTCTGTATAAAGAACGAGAGACATTCATACAAAACAGCTTTTTCCCAAAAATCATCCGGGCCAAGGTTGGTAGATTGGATTTCCCCGACCTCGAGGCAAGCCTGACAGGCTTTGAATATATCGAGCAAAATGTCGGCGACCGCATCCAGGTGCGCGTCAAACCGGCAGATCCAATCTACAGCGACGTCCAGGCGCCCGGGATGCGCTTTCCTTTCAAAGCGGAGCTCGCCGACATCTCCCAGGAAGGCCTGGCGATCTATATCCCGCGCGGGTTTTATTATCCGGACCGTTACCGGACCGGCGTCATCATTAAAATGTCTCTGCGATTCCCGGGTGAATACGAAGCGATGGATGAGGACTCGGGAGGTGGTTCATCTCAAACTTCAGGTTCTCTAGATCGCTACAGCCGCGATAACGTCAGGCTATACCATCTACCCGATCTGCAGCGGTCAGGAACCCGCCCGTTGCAGCCGCTCCCGCACACGCACAAAGTTAGTTTCCCGGAGATCACAATCTCCGGAAAGGTCGCCAACGTACGCGAAGAACAAGGTGGAAACCGGTACCGGGTGGGGCTCAGCATACTGCTGGATCAAGGATCGAGAACGGTGATCCTGAGCTTTATCACCCAGCGGCAGGCTGAGATCATCCGAGAAATCCAAACGATCTACAGACTTCTTTCCCACGAAGAGAGTTAAGGCCGGGCCCAGGCAATTTTTACACGACTGGCAAGAATGTTCTGTGCTCCTGTCCGGGTCCGCTAAATAAGCCAGACTGGACAGCCGACCGCGAGATGCTGCAGAAATCTCAGCGGCTGAGGGCGTCGTCAACTAAAACAGGCAGGTACAGGCGCGCGCCACCCACCAGCAATTTCACCTGGGTGGATTGGACAATCCCGCCGCTGGCGCCGGTGATCGGGATGGTATACCACAGCCCAGGCAGCGAGCTGAGGCTTGAAAGGGTATCCGTCAGGACCAGAGTCGCCTGCCCGGGCGGCTTCACCTGCGCTGGAGACAGGCTCAAGGCCAGATTGGTTGAGGGGTTATCGGCGACCAGGGAAACGGTCTGGGTGAAACCGCCCGCCGGTTCTACACGAATCCTGTACACAGCGACTTCGCCTGGCAAAATCGCCTGCGAGGGCGGGTCAGCCGCCAGGGTAAAACCAAACCCCTGGTATTCAAAAGCGCCGATATCGGGCCCTGCGCCGCTGTAGCCATCGTTTATTCCGGGGATAATCTGGCCAGCGTCGATCAGGCTGCTGCCCGGATTCAAGGCGTAATCGCCCCCAGGCGGATCGGAAAAATCGGGGCTCGCGTTCAGGCCGTGGGCCTCCTGACCCGTGAGCGATCGAAATGTCGCCAGGTCGTACATGTGCCGGTCAGGCCCGCTGCCCCAATAAACAAATTCACTCGGGTTGCTGGTGTACAGGTCGTCAAAATCCAGGTCTACCGGCTGCTGTTCGTTGTAGTTGTTTATGGCGAAATCCGTGCCGGACCAGACGTTATTGCGGGCGTAGATGAGGTCCCATGAACCCGGCGCTTTGATGTACAGGCCGTTGTTGCCGGGCAATGCTGCATCGGCAGTGTTTTGAAACAGGTACATCGGCCCAGACTGGTCGTAGCCGCTGTTAAACTTAAACGGCGTCCCGCTGTAGTCGTTGTTTCCCACGCCGGTGCGGTAGATGAGATTGCGGATGGCGTAGACTGGCCCGGTGTAGACCGGGGCCAGGGAGATGCCTGTCAAAACATCATGAAAGCGGTTCCCCCAGATGCGTACATTGCTGCACTGCCCGTCGGTCTCCATCCCATCGTCGCCGGCGTTGTAGACCTGGTTGTCATAGACGTCGGTTTCGTTCGTCTCGGCAGCGCTCGAGTTGGGACAGGCGCCAAAGCCGTCGAAATAATCGTGAAAAACGTTGCGGCGGATCACGTTGCCGCGACCGGTGGCGGGATCGTAAAAACGGATGCCTCCACCGGACAGAGAAATACCGGCGTAGAAGGCGTCCCAGGGCCAATCGAAGAGGCTGTCGTAAAATTCGTTATCCTGGATGAGATTGCGTTGGGAATCGTACTTGAACCCGATGCCCAGGTCGTTAAAAGCGAAGGTGCTGCCCTGCACCAGATTATCGCTCCCATTGTAAAAATAGAGCGCTTTGGCGTAATCCCCCTGCCCGTAATGGCGAAAAGTCAGGTTCAGAAAATAAACAAAGTCTTTGTCGACGAAAAAGGCGTTGTTTTCCCTGGATACCTGCATGGGAACGGAATTCGGGTCAGCGTCTCCCGCCAACCGGACGTAGAGCGCAGCGCCATCCGCATATAGGCCGGGAATGCCCCAAACGAGGCCCTGTAAATCCGCCAGGCTCTGGTAAGGGAGCAGCCGCTGCCCACCAGCCAGGACGAGGTGTGGATCGGCAGCGTTGACCGTCGTGCGGTAAACGCCGCCCCCCTGCGAGATCCAGGTGAAAACAGCCGGGTCGGCGCCGTCCAGGACCGCAAACTCTCCGGGATAGCCGCGGATGACCAGCGGCGCATTGGAGGCGCCGGCGCGCGGCAGGCTGATCCCGCCCTGGTAATAAACGCCGCCGCGCAGGACGACTTCGTCCCCGGGCTGAGCCTGGCCGATCCCGGTCCCCAGCGAACAAGGCAGCGCCAGGCTGCAAGCCGTCCCGCTGCCGGTGGGGCTCACGTAGTACGAATGCAGCGGGGCAGGAATGGTGATCTCCGCCCGCGTGGCGGCCGAGCCGTCGATCAGCAGGCCGTCCAACGGACCCCCGTCTGGATCGTGCAGGCTGATCCGAACGTCATACGACTTACCCGGCTCCAGCCAGAACAGGCTTCCCACGAAACGGCCGGCGGCGACACGCGAGAGAGGGAACCCGGCCTGGTATGTCCCCCCGGCGCTGCTGCGGTAAGCAACGGCCGCGCTGGCGTTGCCGTTCGGGTCGTCTCCATTGGTGAGATGAACGATCACCCCCATGGCATGAAAGGTGCCGTAAAGCTCAAGGCTCGCCTCCGCATGCGCCGGAAGTGCTGGCGGCGCCGGAAGTTTGGGCGGCGCCAATGGTTTTGTCGGGAACAAAGCGCTCATCAAAAGGTAAAGGGACAGCAAGCCTCGCAAAATTCTCATTCGGCAGCCCTTCGGTAAACCAGATTACACCTCCAGCCCGGCTAAAAAGCGCCGTACAGCTTCATTAAACTGCTCGGGTTGTTCCAGATTTAGCAGGTGACCGGCGTCTGGCAAGATCTCCAGGCTTGCGTTCGGGATGGCATCCCGCATGGCTTCTGCTTCTCGAAACGGGATGAGCTGGTCGTCCGCGCCGTGCAAGATCAACGTTGGCAGCTCGATCTCCGCCAGCGTAGGCGTTAAATCGGGGCGCTCCTTCATCCCCATTAAGTCGCCAATGACGCCTTCCAGGGAGGTCTCTTCCAGGATCGACCTGACCGTCTGAACCAGTTCGGGCTTTTTCTCGTAAGTCTTGGGCGAAAGCATTTTGGGCAGCATCGCAGCGACGATCGCCTCGACGCCCTCTTTGCGCGCCAGTTCGGCGGCCTTGTCTCGGCCTGCCTTGCCTTCCGGAGAATCTGCACCGGCGCGCGTGGCGGTCAAAATTACTCCCGCCAGGCGCGGGCTGAACTGGCGCTGAAATGCGAGGGTGACATAACCGCCCATGGATAGACCGCAAATGACGACCGGGCGGGTGATCTGCAATGCATCCAGGAACGCGTTCAGGTCATCCGCCAATAAATCCATCCAATACGGCCCGGGGACGGGCTGCGAAGCGCCATGTCCGCGCAGGTCTGGCGCCAGGCTGCGGGCGACGCCGGACAATCCTTCAACTTGAGGCTGCCACATACGCCCGTTCAAGGGATAACCGTGGACGAATAGGATGGGCAGGCCCTTACCCTGATCGATATAGGACATCGAAAAATTATGAATTTGCAAGCGCATATTGACCTCCCTGGTCAGTTAGTTTCTTCTTTTTCATTTAATCTTGGCACAACCATCCGGATGGCGCCTGGCGCCAGTCGAATCTCCACCGGGGTTTGCCCGATAACTTCGCCATCCGCCTGCACCGGAAGGGGTTCGCCTTGTGTGCCCAGGCGAATGCGCTCCTTCACCGTCAGATCTCGCAGATCGGTCTTGCGCTGGTCGGGATCGATGAGCAGATCCCAGGCCAGGCGGACGAACTCTGCCGGTTTGCTGGCTGTCAGGATATTGACTTCCAACCGGCTGTCGTAAAAACCAGGCCGTGCCCCAAACAGGTAGGGGGGCTCTTTGAAAATCTGCCCGTTCGCTACCAACACTTCGATAGCGCGCACTTGAAACCGGTGGCCATCCAGCTCCAGGTCAAAAACACTGGGTTCCCTCTGCGGGAGATCTTTTACCATGGTTTCCACGTATGCCAGCAGGCCCCTCTGTTGCTTGTCTTCCGGCCGGGTATTCTTCATGACGTGTGCGCTCATCCCCGCGCTGACGTTCAACACATAATACTTATCGCCGACCTGCATGGCGTCGATCTCTGCGACTTCGTAATCGCCGCCAAGGAGCTCGATGCTCCCCTTGACCTGCAAGGGGATATTCATAGCCCGCGCCAGGCCATTACCCGTTCCGACCGGGATGATCGCCAGCGGGACGCCGGTCCCAATCAGTCCGTTTACCGCCGCGGCGACTGTGCCATCCCCCCCGGCAGCGATCACCAGGGAAGCGCCGCGTTCACAGGCCGCGTGCACGACCTGGGCCAGGTCTTCATCTCCGCTGGTCTCGTAGATTTCGTGTTCACAGCCCAGCTTCTGGCAAAGCTCTCCTAAGGCCAGGTGGACCGCTTCACCGTCGGCGTTACCGGAAGCCGGGTTCATGATCACGTATAGCGATTGCCAGGTTGCCTTAATTTCAGCAGTCATCTGCCCTCTGCTTATGCTTTGGATTGCTTCCCAGCCATGCTTTCCCTCTGCCGGACATTATAAAGCATAATAAAGGCTCTTCAGGAAATACAGTGAGAGGGGTATCTCACCCCATCATAAAGCTGCATGTGGTTCCCAGCCGCCCTATAAAATCCGCATCCAGGCATTATAATGGTGCAACTCGGCCGAACCAGTCCGTTTCGCTTCGGCCTCTAGAGGGGGCATAGCGCAGCGCCAAACCCAACGCATTAGGGCAACGCAATCCGCAGATTACAAGTGTGATCACAAAGGAGGGTTATCAATGGTTGAGAAAAGTATTGAAGAACTGGATCTACGCAGCCTGACCCAGCGATCTTTTACCCCTTCCCCGGCAGCCTGGGAGGACCAGGTGCTGTATTTCCTGATGCTCGACCGCTTTTCCGATGGGAACGAGCGGGATTATTTGGATAACCAGGGCCAGCCGGTGAGCTCCGGCTCAACGCCTGCCTTTCAACCAGGCGACGAAGGCATCGCCGTGCAGAACGACGCCGAGGCGGCGCGCTGGCGCGAAGCAGGCGCCCATTGGGTGGGCGGCACACTCCAGGGCCTTGCCAGCAAAATCGGTTACTTAAAGCGCCTGGGGGTAACAGCCCTGTGGGTCAGCCCCATTTTCAAGCAAGTCATTTACCAGGATACCTACCATGGCTATGGCATTCAAAATTTCCTGGATGTGGATCCTCATTTCGGCAGCCGGGAAGACCTGAGAGAATTGGTCCGCAGCGCCCACGAACACGGCATCTACGTAATTCTGGACATCATCCTGAACCACTCCGGCAACGTTTTTAGCTACAGCCCCGACCGTTACTGGACCCAAGACCCGGGCAGCGGCCAGTGGTATCTCGAGGCGCGTTGGGATGGAAACCCCTATCCAGTGGCCGGCTTTCATGACCCTGGCGGCCAGCCCAGCCTGCCTTTCTCAAAGATCGATCTGCAAAGCTTGCCGCAAGCCTGGCCGCATGGCGCCATCTGGCCTGCCGAGTTCCAGGACCCGGCGAGCTACAGCGCCAAAGGTCACATCACAAATTGGGATTACGATCCCGAGTATTTGCAGGGCGACTTTTTCGATTTGAAAGATATCAGCATGGGCAGCGGGTCCGTGGACGACTACCGCCCGGCGCCTTCACTCTGGGCTTTGTGCGATATTTATAAGTTCTGGATCGCTTACGCCGATATCGACGGCTTTCGCGTCGACACGGTCAAGCATATGGACCCCGGCGCAACGCGCTTGTTCACCTCGGTAATTCACGAGTTTACCCAAAGGATCGGCAAAGAGAACTTCTACTTGATCGGCGAGATCACCGGCGGCAGGGAACGGGCTTTCAACACCCTGGAGATCACCGGGCTAGACGCGGCCCTGGGCATCGACGATATCCCCGACCGTCTCGAATACCTGGCGAAGGGTTACCGCAACCCGGTAGAATATTTCGACCTGTTCCGCAATTCAACCCTGGTCCAGAAAGAATCGCACATCTGGTTTCGCAACAAGGTCGTCACCCTTTTCGACGATCACGACCAGGTGCGCAAAGGGGGACACAAAGCCCGCTTCTGCGCCGGGGACCCGGCCTGGCGCAAGCTGCTCTTAAACGTCCTGGCCATCAACACATCCACCCTGGGAATCCCGTGCATTTATTACGGCACGGAACAGGCATTCGATGGCGAGGGCGATAACGACCGTTATATCCGCGAGTCCATGTTCGGCGGGGAGTTCGGCGCTTTCCGCACACGCCAGCGCCACTTTTTCAACGAAGATCAACCCGTTTACAAAACGCTGGCAGACATCCTGGCGGTGCGCAAGCAGAAAATCGCCCTGCGCCGCGGCCGGCAGTACCTGCGTGAGATTTCCGGCGACGGGCAGAACTTCGGCCTTCCATCCATCTTAGGCGAGCGGATGCGCTCGGTGGTTCCCTGGTCGCGCAGTTTTGACGATGAGAACCTGCTCCTGGCGATCAACACCGATCCTGACCAGGCGCGCACTGCCTGGGTCGACCTGGACGCCAACGCGAACCCTGCAGGCAAACGCCTGACTTGTATCTTTGCGACCACGCCGGATCAAATCGGGCACGAAGGGACTGTTCAAGAATCGGGTGACCGCCGGCTGGTCAACTTGACCGTACCGGCGGCCGGTTTTGTCATCTATGAATGATCGCTTAATACTCAGCCTTTCCCGCCAGGGAGTTAAGCCAGGCGCAGCGAACCTTACAATTCTGAAAACGCAGCCTATCTTACAGCGATGATGGGTGGCCTCCCGTCCCTGAGTGTTTTAATAAACCCTTGATCCATGGGTAAATTTGACAGGCGCGCCGCTCAGCAGCGTCCGGCCCAGAAAAATCAAGCCTGAGATCCCTTTACCCGACCATCACTCGGGTTGTCAACGGATGAAATTACCGCTTCGAGCAGGACAGGCTTTTTAAAGGTGCGTATTGCAGACCGACAACCTCCCCCCGCCATTCCGGAAAGCAGCAACAAATCCGGTCAATAAAAGACGGCTGAATAACTCAAAATTGGAGCCGGTGAATACGGTGACGCGGTCCCAGGCGCTTCTACTTGCTCTGAGCCAGGTTTCAACCTCCCTCGAGATCACTTACGATCCCCTGGTGGTTATGGAAACGGTTGGGACTGAGCTGCGCCAACTGAAGCTCACCTGCTTTTTCGCGGATAAAGAGCCGGGCGGGGGTGAATTATCCATCAGCTATCTCTCGATCTCGAAGAAGCTGATCAAATCCCTGGAAAAGCTGACCGGTCTCCGGCTCAAAGAATACAAAATCCCCTCCGGGGTGGCGACGATTCGCCCCGTCGTTCAGGAAGGGGAAACGGTTTTTATCCCGGACGCATTTACCGCCGCCGCCGATTTCCTGTCCAAAATCCCAAGCGGCATCCTGGGACGGGTATTTCATTTTATAGGCTTACCTCCCGGGAAGCCTGCCGTCTACGCGCCTCTGGTTGTAGAACAACAAGTGGTGGGGCTGTTTGGCGTGTGGGGCGCCGGTTTACACGAAACAGACCTGCCAGCTATATCGATATTCGCAAACCAGGTGTCGCTGGCCTTACGCAACGCTCGTCTCTACGAACAGGCTCGCCAGCGAACGGTGGACCTGACTCGCGCCAATACACTGATCGCGGCCTTAAGCCAGGTGGCTTCTCAACTGGAGGCCTCTCGAGATCCCGAATTGGTGTTCGAGACCCTGGGAAGTGGATTGCGCACCCTGGACCTGCACAGCATAATTACCGACCTGGTTCCTGGGAATCCCCACTTAATCCTGCGCCAAACCTCCTTAATGCCTGAAGCGATCGCCCTGGCGGAGCGGATTGCCGGAGTCCGTGTGAAGGATTTACAGCTTTCTCTTGAATCCATCCAGGCCACTGAGGTAATTAACGAGCTGCGCCCGGTCATCATCCAGGATATCCCTTCCATCGTAAAGCGGCTTTTCCCCTGGATGTCTCCATTCGCCATAGATCAAGTTTTTCACTTGCCCGGACTAAGCAAGGATGCCAGGGCCATTCACCTGCCACTGGTGATAGAAGGCAGAGTCCACGGGATCTTATCGATCTTGGGGGAAAACCTGGGGGAGAGCGATATCCCCACCCTTTCGCTGTTCACCCGGCAGGTAGGGAGCGCCTTGGAGAACGCCCGTTTGTTTCAGCAGGCGCAAAGCGAGCTGCTCGAACGCACCCTCATCCAGGAAACGCTGCAGCAGTCCCGCCGGGACTTGCAGCAGCGGGCCGAGGAACTGGCTACGATGGTGGAGCTGGCCAAGGTCGCCACCTCCACCCTGGACCTCCAAGAAGTGCTCGAAACCGTGATAAAAACGCTGTCTCAGGTGACGAATGCGGGTGGGGTTACTCTATCCCGCTGGAACGAGGGCGCTGAGATCCTGGAAACCTGGGTGCAGAAACGTGTTGACGGGCTGAATATCAATGACCTGCCGCTCACCTATTCGCTGGCAGAATATCCGGCCAGCCGGCGCGTGCTGGAAAGCCGCCAGCCGTTGACCGTTTACATTGACGACCCCGAGGCTGACCCGGCCGAAGTGAGTTTGATGCAATCGATAGGGGCGGGATCTTTGTTAATGCTGCCGCTGGCCAAAGGCGAGGCTGTAATTGGCCTGGTGGAGATTGACGACTGCAAGATAAGAGAGTTCAGCGAGGATGAAATTCGCCTTTGCCAGGCCATCGCCCAACAGGCGGCCCTGGCAATAGAGAACGCGCGCCTGCACGCCGAGACGGAAGTCCAGCTCAACCGCCAGACGGTGCTGCGGCAGGTAGCGGACGTGATCTACGCCAGCCTGGATCACCAGGACGTGCTCACGCGACTGGCAGAACAATTTGCCACCGCGATCGACGTAACCAGCGTTTATATCTCTACCTATGAGCACAGCACATCGACTTCGACGGTTATCGCCGAATATATCAGCCCGTTCGCTGCAAGCGCAGAGAAAGCTTCACATCTCGATATTTCCTACACATTCCCCGAAGACGACGACTTTCTCAAAGCCACACAGATCAAACAATACCATTGGGATGATCCCAGCGGGCCTTTAATCGAGCGCCAGCATCTGCAGCAGTATGGCTGCCAGTCCGTCATGATGGTACCCTTGCAGATCAGGGGGCAGATCTCCAAATTCATAGAATTATGGGAGAGCCGCAACCGCCGCACTTTCACACCGGAAGAACAAAGACTTTGCCAGGAAATCGCCCAGCAGGCCGCCATAGCGATCGACAATGCCGCTTTGTACAATGAGGCTCAACAGCGGCTTCGCGAGCAAACGGTAATCAATGAGGCCTCCGAGATCATCCTCGACAGCCTGGATCTAACCGAGGTGACCAGCCGCCTGACCGAACGTTTATGTTGGGCGATTGACGCGACCAGCGCATATTTCTGCATGTATGACTTGCAAGCCAAAAGCCTGTCTGTCATCGCCGAACACATCAGCCCAAACGCCTCGCCCGAAGAGCTCAGGTCATCTTTGGGCAAGACCTATCCGGATGATAAGCTCATATATTACAACATTCTACAAAAAAATACACTCGTGGTTGAACATGTCGATAACCCGCAGTTAACTTCGGCAAACTCGGACCCAACCCAGAAGGGCGGCGCGAAATCGATCCTGTATATCCCTTTAAGCCGCCTTCAAAAAGACAGCCTGGGGGTCCTGGAAGTTTGGGAGACCCGCCGCAAACGCGAGTTTAGCTCCAACGAGCTGCGTTTATGCCAGGCGATCTCGCGCCAGGCTGTTATTGCCGTCGAAAAAGCCCGCTTGTATACCCAGGCGCAACAAGAGATCGATGACCGTAAACAGGCTCAATCACAGGTCAAACGCTCTGAGCAGGATTACCATGGCCTTTTTGAGAACGCGCACGACCCGATCATTATTTTCGATCCGGATGAGCTGCGAATTTTGGAAGTCAACCAACGGGCTTGCGAAATCTACGGTTTCAGCCGCCAGGAGTGGGTCGGCGCACGCCTGGATGCCCTGGGCCTGAATTATCAGGTGAGCGAACAATACCTGCAGCAGATCCTGGAAACAGGCCGTTACTACAACTTCCAGACCATTCATAAACGGAAGAACGGTTTAGAAATGATCATGGAAGTAAATCTATCCCTGGTCCATTACCAGGGTCGCCAGGCGATTCAAAGCATCAACCGGGATGCCACCGAGCGCCTGCGCAGCGAAGAACGGCTGCGCCACGAAGCCTTTCACGACCGGCTTACCGGGCTGCCGAACCGGGCATTATTCCTTGACCGTCTTGAACGAGCAATTGTGCGCTACGAGCGCAGCCAGGACCCAAAGTTTGCGGTGATCTTCCTGGACCTGGACCGCTTTAAGAACGTCAACGACTCCAAAGGTCATTCGGTCGGAGACACGCTGTTGGTTGAGGTTGCCATGCGGCTGACCCACTGTGTCCGCAGCTTCGATACCGTGGCGCGCCTGGGAGGCGATGAGTTCGTCATCCTCCTGGAAAACATTCACGATCTGGAAGAATCCACGGCAGTATGCGAACGAATTAAAGTGAAACTGGGCCGGCCAATTGAGTTGGATGGGGATTTGGTGTTTACTTCAGCCAGCATCGGCGTGGTATTGAGCGACTCCGTATACCACACGCCCGGAGAGTATTTGCGCGATGCGGATATCGCCATGTACAGCGCCAAGAATGGCGGCCGCGGCCGTTTTGAGGTTTTTGACGCCACGATGCGTGAGCGCATCATGCACCGCCTGGCGTTAGAGAGCGACTTGCGCCAGGCGATACAGCACCAGGAATTCATCCTGCAATATATGCCAATCGTAGCCCTGCCCGGAAGGCAAATCATGGGGTTTGAAGCGCTGGTTCGTTGGCAGCACCCCACGAAAGGCCTGGTGTTCCCCCTGGATTTTATCGAGATCGCCGAAGAAATCGGCATGATTATCCCCATTGGATGGTGGGTCCTGCGGGAAGCCTGCTTGCAGTTAAATCAATGGCGGCAGCGTTTCAGGCTGGACCGCCAGTTGCGAATGAGCGTCAATCTCTCCGGGGAACAACTCAGCCAACCCGACTTGGTCGAACAGGTGGGTTCCTCCCTGCTCCGGGCCGGCTTACCGGCTGAATGTTTGAGCCTGGAGGTCACCGAAAGCGCGCTGATCAAAGACATCCCGGTGGCGATTGCCTCCCTTTCGGATCTAAAGGGTCTGGGCATCTCCCTGCACCTGGACGACTTTGGCACAGGCTATTCTTCTTTGAGCTACCTGCAGCAATTCCCCATGGATGCGATCAAGATCGACCGGTCCTTTCTCCAAAAGGGAGAGCCGGCAGGGAACGCGCCCGACCTGCTCCGCACGATTGTCTTAATGGGTCATGATTTGGGCCTGGAAGTGGTGGCAGAGGGAATCGAAACCGAGCAGCAAGCCCTGCGCGTCGCCGGATTAGGCTGTACCCAAGGGCAAGGCTTCCTCTTTTCACAGCCGATGGCGGCGGACGACGTAGAGGATTACCTGGCAGCGCGCTACAACCGGCGTGACGAGGGGGACTCAGGCCTGGGCGAAAATCTCTACGATCGCATGACACCCAACGGATTTAAAAAACTGCATAACTGAATCGTAGTATTTCGGTCAGCATTCGGGTAAAATCGCTGGCAGATCCACCCGGCGAAGTTTTACAATAACGCTTGTTTTTGAGGATGAAGCGATGCCTATCCCCACACCTTTCTACGCACGCACTGCCCCCTTGTGTGAAAGCCATGAATGGCGCGAATGGTCGGGCTACCTGGCTGCCTCGCTCTACGAGCCAATACACGACCGGGAATACTACGCCATTCGCAGCGCGGCCGCCTTGATCGACGTCTCGCCCCTCTTCAAATATGAAGTCCGCGGGCCAGACGCCTTACGCCTGGTCGACCGTATCATGACCGGCGATATCAGCCGTTGCGCGGTCGGACAAATGATGTATTCCCCCTGGTGCGACGACGATGGCAAGGTCATTGACGACGGCACCATCGCCCGTTTAGCTGCGGACAGGTTCCGGATCACAGCCGCCGACCCCAACCTGGCCTGGTTTCAAGACTGCGGCTACGGAATGCAGGTCGAGATCCAGGACGTCTCAGCGGAGCTGGCAGCGCTGGCCGTCCAGGGCCCGAATGCCCCTAAGATCTTGCAGCGCGTTCTGCAAGGGCTCGATTTAGAGACCTTGAAGTATTACCATTTAGCTCCGGCCCGCCTGGGGGAATTTTCGCTTGCAATCAGCCGCACGGGCTACACCGGGGACCTGGGATATGAGCTATGGGTCGCGCCCGAGAACGCGATCCCGCTCTGGGACAGTCTCATGGAGCACGGCGCAGCCTACGGGATCACGCCGGCTGGCATGCTGGCGCTGGACATCGCCCGCATCGAGGCCGGGTTGATCCTGATCCAGATCGACTACATTTCCGCCCGCCAGGCGCTGATCCCCGGCCAAAAATCCTCGCCTTTCGAGATCGGGCTGGGCTGGGCGGTGGACCTTAAAAAGCCAGGATTCGTGGGGCGCCGGGCCCTGCTGGACGAACACACGCAGGGCTCAAAGTGGAAGCTGGTGGGCGTCGAGGTGGACTGGGAATCGCTGGAATCTTTGTACGCCAGGGTGGACCTGACGCCGCGCCTGGCTGGTCGCGCCTCGCGTTCGGCCGCGCCTATCTACAAAATCGACCGCCAAATCGGTCAAATGACCAGCCATACCTTTTCGCCAATGCTAAAAAAATATATCGGCATCGCCAGCGTGGAAAGGGAATTCGCCGGATATGGCGCCGAGGTGGATGTGGAAGTGACCGTCGAATACACCCGCCGTAAAGCAAAAGCCCGGCTGGTGAAGCTGCCGTTCTTTAATCCCCCCAGAAAGCGAGCCTGAAAATGGCAACGGAATACGACGCGATTGTCATCGGCGCAGGCCACAACGGGCTGGTCAACGCCGGATACCTGGCCCGGGCCGGGAAAAAGACCCTGGTCCTGGAACGCCGTCCCATCGTGGGTGGAGCCAGCGTCACCGAAGAAGTCTTCCCCGGCTTCAAGTTTTCGGTTTTCTCCTACGTGGTCAGCCTGTTTCGCCCGGAGATCATCCGCGACCTGGAGCTTACAAAGCATGGCTTGATGATCCTGCCGCTGGAGAGCACGCTGACGCCCCTGCCAGGCGGGGATCACCTGTATCGCGGGCCGGACCATTATGAGAATTATCGCAATATCTCCCGGTTTTCCAGGCGCGACGCCGACGCTTACGAGGATTACAGCCGGTCGATGTATTTCATGGCCAAAGCCGTGAAGTACGTCCTGGGCATCATCCCCCCCGACCCCACTAGCCTGAACCCGGCGGAGTTGAGCGGCCTGCTAAACATGGCCCGCCACTTTCTCAGCCTGGAGAGCGACCAGTTTCATACGCTCTTGCGGCTGATGACCATGAGCTCGGCGGATTTCCTGCGGCGCTGGTTCGAATCAGAGCCCCTGCTGGGGACTCTATCTGCGAGCGGGATCATCGGGACTTTTCTGGGACCGCGCTCCCCGGTACGGCTTACGTCCTCCTGCACCATTACATGGGCGAGATCGACGGCGCTTTTCGCGCCTGGGGTTTCGTCAAGGGCGGCACGGGCGGCATCGCCCAGGCCATTGCCCGCTCCGCTCAAGCGCTCGGCGCCGAAATCCGGACCAGCGCGGCCGTCAGCCAGGTCATCGTCAAGAACGGGCAGGCCGTTGGCGTAGCGCTGGAAAACGGCGATGAGCTTTACGCCAAATTCGTCATTTCGAGCCTGGACCCCAGGCAGACTTTTTTGAAACTCATCGACCCGGGCCTGCTGCCGGATGAGATGGCTGCCTCCGTGCGCAAATTCCTCTTTCGAGGCTCTTCCGGCAAGGTGAACCTGGCCCTGGATGCAGCCCCCGAACTCGCCTGCCTGCCGGGGCCAGGCCCGCATTTACGCGGCGCAATCTCGATCAGCCCCAACGTGGATTATATCGAACGCGCCTACGACGACGCCAAGTATGGGGATTTCTCCCGGCATCCCTATATTGACATCGTCATCCCCTCGATGATCGACCCGGATATGGCGCCGCCGGGCAAGCACGTGCTGTCCTGTTTCGTACAATACGCCCCCTATCACCTGCGGAACGGAAATTGGGATGACAGCCGGGAGGCCTTTGGCGATGCGGTTGTGGATACACTCGCCGAGTTCATCCCAAACTTGAAAGATATCCTCCTGCACCGCCAGGTGCTGACGCCGGTGGATATCGAGCGGACCACGGGCTTGACCGAAGGCAATATCTTCCAGGGCGAGCTCAGCCTGTCACAGCTTTTCTTCCTGCGCCCGGCTGCCGGCCTGGCGAAATACCGCACGCCGGTCCGCAATTACTACCAGTGCGGGTCGGGAGCTCATCCCGGCGGCGGGATCAGCGGCGCGCCGGGCCGCCTGGCTGCGCTGGAAATTCTTAAGGACTGGCAGCGATGAAAGAGATCCCCGCAAACGACAGCTACGATATCGTCGTGATCGGGGCCGGACACAACGGCCTGGTGGCAGCCGCATCCCTGGCGAAAGCCGGGCAGCGCGTGTTAGTCCTGGAGCAGAGCGAGTCGCTGGGAGGCGCCGCCGGCACGGCGCAGGTTTTCCCCGGATTCAAGGTCAACACGGGCAGCATGGACGCTGGGCTTTTCCTGCCCGAGATCGTCTCTGAGCTTAACCTGGAATCGCACGGATTGCGCTGGCTGGAAAGCCCGGCGGTCGTTTTCGCCCCCCAACCTGACGGCCGGTCTTTAACGCTCTGGCGCGACCCCCAAAGGACAATCCCCGAGATTGCAAAGCTTTCCCAGGCGGACGCCGGGCGCTACCCCCAATTCCTGCAATTCCTCGGGCGGCTGGCAGACGTCCTGCGCCGGGTGCTGACTGTAACCCCGCCCTCGCTCCCGGAGGTACAGGTCGGCGAGCTGCTGCCCTGGCTGCCGGTTGCGCTCAAATTGAGATCGCTGGGCAGACAGGAGATGATGGACGCCCTGCGGGTCCTGCCGATGTCCGCCGCTGATTTCCTGGACGAATGGTTCGAGAGCGACGCCTTGAAAGCCGCCCTGGCTTCGAGCGGCGTGATCGGCAATTTTCTCGGCCCGCGTTCCCCCGGTACGGCGTTCATGCTGCTGTACCAGGCCCTGCAAGCCGGTCAAGCCGGATTCCGGTCGAGCCGCTTCGTCCAGGGCGGGACCGGAGGGCTTGCGACCGCCCTGGCTGAAGCAGCTAGGCAGTACGGCGCTGAAATCTGCAGCGGGGTAGCGGTCTCCAGGATCGCCCTGGAAGAAAGCCTCGCCACGGGCGTCATCCTGGAGAACGGCGAGCACATCGCCGCCCGAACAGTCGTCTCTAACGCCGGCCCGCAGCGCACGTTTTTCGGCCTGGTCGGCGCCTCGCACCTGGACGTAAGCTTCGTCCGTGAAGTGAAAAACATCCGCTTGCAAAGCAGCCTGGCGCGGATCAACCTGGCCTTGAGCGCGGCGCCGCAATTCCCCAGCCTGGCGCATGCCGGACCGGATGGCAGTCTTTCAGGTCATATCCTTATTTGCCCCGGACTGGATTACCTGGAGCGCGCTTACGACGATGCCAAATATGGGCGCTTTTCAGCCCACCCCATGCTGGACATCACGATACCGACCCTCTGCGACCCTGGCCTGGCCCCGCCGGGGATGCACCTGATGAGCGTCGACGCCAGTTATGCCCCTTACACATTACAGGTTGGAAGCTGGGAGGATCAAAGGGAACCGGTATTAGCCGTTGTCTTACAGACCCTGGAGAGTTATGCGCCGGGTATCCACGCCCTGGTTACAGATACCCAGGTCCTGACCCCGCTCGACATCGAACGCGAATTTGGCCTGACGCGTGGGGATATTTATCAGGGTCAGATGGGGCTGGACCAGTTGTTGATGATGCGCCCGGTCGCCGGCTTTGGTCGCTACCGGACGCCAATCCGGAACCTGTTTTTGTGCGGGGCCGGGGCGCATCCCGGGGGAGGCGTCACCGGCGCGCCGGGCTACAATGCCGCCCGTGAAATCCTAAAAAGCTTACAAGGGAATTGAGGAAGGAGCTTGAGGATGGCTGCTTTCTATAAAACCGCAGAAACCCTGAATCCCGGCGACCGGACCCTGCCGGGGAGATTTTACACTTCAGCCGAGGTGTATGCCCTGGAGTTAGAGCGCATCTTTTACCGGCGCTGGCTGTGCATGGGCAGGTCGGATCAAATCCCAAATCCTGGAGATTTTGCCCTGCGCACGGTTGGACAGGAGAGCATCTTGCTGGTGCGCGATCAGAAAGGCCAGGCCAACGCATTTTACAACCTGTGCCGCCACCGCGGCACACGCCTATGCGAACTGGACAACGGGAAATTCCCGGCGACGATTCAGTGCCCTTACCATGCCTGGACTTATAACCTGCGAGGGGAATTGATCGGCGCGCCGATGATGGACGAAGTCGCCGGATTTCACAAACAGGATTACCCGCTGCACGAAATCCAGGTTGCAGAATGGGAGGGCTTCCTGTTTGCCAGCCTGGCGAGCGAGCCTGAGCCTTTCGAACAGGCGTTTGCGCCCTTCCTGGGGAAATTCTCCGCCTGGAGCCTGACCGAGCTGCGCACTTACCGGCGCATCGAGTATCACGTGCAGGCCAATTGGAAGCTGATCGTTCAGAACTATTCGGAGTGCTACCACTGCCCGCTGATCCATCCGGACCTGGCGCGCAAATCGCCGTATCGCAGCGGGCAAAACGACCTGTTCGAGGGATCGTTCCTGGGCGGCTTCATGGAGCTGGACGATGAAGTGGGCAGCCTGACGATGAGCGGACGGGCTTGCGCCGCCCCAATCGGCGCCGTCGCCGGGGCGGACCTGGGGCGGGTCTACTATTACGCCGTCTTCCCCAGCATGCTGCTCAGCCTGCACCCCGACTACGTGATGTTTCACACCCTTTGGCCGCTGAGCTCCGGCGAAACCCGCATCTTTTGTGAATGGCTTTTCGCGCCCGGAACCGGCGACGCGGACACATTTGACCCCGACGACGCCGTACGCTTCTGGGATATGACCAACCGCCAGGATTGGCATGTCTGCGAGCTCTCCCAACTGGGAGTGAGCTCGCGGGCTTATGCCCCTGGGGTCTATTCCCCGGCCGAGAGCCTGCTGGCAGCCTTTGATCGAGAGCTGCTCAGATCCCTGGAATAACAGAACCCAGAATTAAATACCGAACGCCTGGATGAGGGGGGCATCCAGACGTCCGGCAACTGTATCTTATCCTATTTCCATTAGAATTGCAAGAAAAATAAAATTGCAATATCGTTGCAGCCAGGAATCACTGGCAATGGCCCCTGGACCGGTAGGAAAGCAGTGCCCCAGGCGGGAGTCGAACCCACAACCTCGGCCTTAGGAGAGCCTTGCTCTGTCCATTGAGCTACTGGGGCGGGCGCAAGAATTATATCACTCTACCTGCCCGGTCGAGATCGCTCTCTTGACCTCTCCAATGGCCTTTGTGACCTGGATATCGCGCGGGCAGGCCTCCGTGCAGTTGAAGATGGTGTGGCAGCGATATACGCCAAACTGGTTGTTCAGGATCTGCAGCCGTTCGGCGGCGGCCTGATCGCGGCTGTCAAAGATGAAGCGGTGCGCGTTGACGATCGCCGCCGGCCCAACATATTTGCCGTTCGCCCAAAACGAAGGGCAGGAGGTCGTACACGCCGCGCACAGAATGCACTTGGTTGTATCGTCAAACCGCTCGCGCGACTCCGGACTCTGCAGGCGCTCCTTGATGGGCTCGGGATCGTTGTTGACAAAATAGGGCATCACCGCACGGTAGTGCTCGAAAAACGGCTCCATATCGACGATCATATCCTTGAGCACTTTTAACCCCAACAACGGTTCAACCGTAATCTTACCGCCTCCCAGCTCTTTCACCAACACTTTGCATGCCAGCCGGTTGTGGCCATTGATCCGCATCGCATCTGAGCCGCATACACCGTGGGCGCAGGAGCGCCTGAAGGAAAGCGTCCCATCGTAATATCCTTTGATATATTCCAATAAATCCAGGACACGGTCCACCGGCTCCGCTTCCACTTGATAGGTCTCGTAATGAGGTTTCTTATCTTTTTCCGGGTTAAACCGGAAAACTTTGAGTGTAACTTGCATGAGTGATTCCCTATATTGATGAGTCTCTATTTATCATATTGCGTGGAGGCCAACAGCGCCCAACCCTTTCTAGTACACTCGTTCTTTAGGCTGGAATTTTGTAATATCCACGGGCTTATAGCGCAGCTCGATATCCCCATCTCTCAGCCAGGCCAGGGTGTGTTTCAGCCAGTTGACGTCATCCCGCTTGGGATAATCCTCGCGAGCGTGAGCGCCGCGGCTCTCCTTGCGGACCAGGGCCGAGTAAGTGGTTACTTCTGCCAGGTCCAGCAGGTTGCCCAACTCCCAGGTATTCAAAAGGTCGGTATTATACATCTTGCCGCGGTCATCCACGTGCACGTGCCGGAAGCGTTCCTTCAAATCCCGGATGGCTTTCAGGGCATCCTGCATGCCTTCCTCGGTGCGGAATACGCTGACGTGATCGAACATGACGCTCTTCATCTCACGAGAGATATCGGAAGCCTTTTCCGTGCCTTTATTGGTCAGCAGGCTGTCGAGCTGCTGGCGGGCAAAATCGGCGGCATCGCCGGGGAGCGGCTGGAAATTCGCGCCGCGGGCAAATTCGGCTGCATTCAGGCCGGCATGTTTTCCGAAAACGATAAGGTCCAATAAAGAATTCGTCCCTAACCGGTTGGCGCCGTGCACGGAGACACAGGCAACCTCGCCGGCTGCATACAACCCCGGTATGATCGTGTCTTTTTCGTCGCTGATCACCTCGCTGCGTATGTTAGCGGGAATTCCGCCCATGGCGTAGTGGGCCGTCGGCTGGACAGGCATAGGCTGCGAGATCGGATCGACGCCCAGGTAGGTGCGGCAGAAATCGACGATGTCGGGCAGCTTGGCCAGGAGCTCCTCCCCGGTAACCTTGTAAGGCGATCCATCCGGGCGCTTGCGGTTATCCAGGGCGGCGTATTTATTGACCGTTTCGGGGGTGGAGTCCAGGTAAAGGTAGCGCTTCCCGCCGATGCCGCGGCCCTCGCGCATCTCGATGTACATGGCCCGGCTGACGACGTCGCGCGAGGCCAGGTCTTTGACCGTCGGGGCGTAATGGTCCATGAAGCGCTCGCCCTTATCGTTGATCAGCACGCCGCCTTCGCCGCGCACGCCCTCGGTGATCAAAATCCCCATGCGGTAGATGCCGGTCGGGTGGAACTGGAAGAACTCCATATCTTCGGCAGGGATGCCGCGCCGCAGCGTAATCGCCACGCCATCCCCGGTATAGGCGTAGGCGTTGGAGGTGATCTCCCAGATGCGCCCGTGCCCGCCAGTGGCGAAGATCACCGATTTCGCATGGAAAACGTGCAGCTCGCCGGTCGCCAGCTCGATCGCCACCACGCCGGCGGCCGCGCCGTTCACCAGGATCAAGTCCAGGACGTGGAATTCATCGAAGAAATTGACTTTGTTTTTTATGCACTGCTGGTAAAGGGTCTGCAGGATCATATGCCCGGTGCGGTCGGCGGCGTAACAGGCCCGCCGCACCGGCTTGCCGGTGACGTTGTTGGTGTGCCCGCCAAAAGGCCGCTGGGCAATGCGCCCATCCGGCGTGCGAGAAAATGGCAGGCCCATGTGTTCCAGCTCGAAAACCGCCTGGACCGCCTCGCTGCACATGAACTCAATGGCGGTCTGGTCGCCCAGGTAATCGCTTCCTTTAACGGTGTCGTACGTGTGCCATTCGGGACGGTCTTCTTCGATGTTTCCAAGGGCGGCTCCCACGCCTCCCTGCGCAGCCCCGGTGTGAGAGCGGGTGGGATAAAGCTTGCTGATCACGGCGGTGCTGGCTTTCCGAGATGAATAAAGAGCCGCCATTAACCCTGCGCCCCCTGCCCCTACTACGATGACATCAAATTGATGGGTTTTCATCAAGCGATTCGTTAACCTCCTAAAAGAACGTAGGGCAAGAAAGTTTTTATCTTGCCCTACTATTATAAACCCACATTTCTCAGCGGTTTTTCGACGATGGATGAGTTTTCCGGACGCAGTGCTGAACGCTAATGCTGTTTACAACGATGGCATCGTTTCAGCGCTCACCCCATTGTTCTCTCACGCCACGGAGATCCCTGAAGAACCATAAATCTTACGGATAGGGGGTGTAGAAAGGATCAATCGCGTAGGTTGGCGCAAATGTGGGGTACACATCCAGTAAGGGGGTCGTGGTGGGCGCCGCTTCTCTCAGGGAGCTGACGAACTGTTGGGCCGTCACTTCGAAATACAGGGTGTCTCCGCCTTTGGTGGTCAGGATCAGGCGCGTGCCTTGCCAGGACTGGATGCGGGCCGGGCCGGACTTCACCGGCGTAAGGTAGCGCGCAAATCTTCTTTGCGTAAAGTTTTGAGAAACAACCCAGACGTCGACGATGCCCTGATCGAGATCGCCGGAGACCGAGCCGGCGTAGGCAGTGTAGTTTTGTCCATCGAATCCGCCTGACCAGTTATTTTCAATGTCGTCGCCTGTCGCATGGCCCGGTTGGCCTTCCGACATTCCAATCTCCAAGGTGGGGAAAATCTGAGTAGGGACCGGCGTCCTTGCCGGCCTGGTTTTCCTGAGCTTGCCGACATTGAGGGCCATTTCCGTAGCCCGCCCAACCCAATACGTTAGCCTTGGTTCTACAATCTGCCGGGGTGCCCCCTGTGTTAACCATAATTGTTCACCCTGGATCATGTTCAACGCATCGAGTTGATGCGGATTCGGGGTAGGTGTGTCCGACCCGGCGAGGGATATTCTCGTCTTCAGCACACCCAGGCCAAGGATCAAAGCCATGCAACCCAGGATCAAGAGCCATTTCAGGGTAGTTTTGTTCTTCATGCCAATCCTCCTCATGGCGATGATCGCCAATGAATGAGTTATTGTATGGGGGAGTTTGAAGGTATTCTTGGAGCGTTTCCCCCTTGAGGATTATCCTGGCGCTTTTTTATAGAAAAGCTCAACCTCAGCGCTGGTATACGTGATTATACATCTTCTCATATGGAAATTCTGTAGGGGTGCGGCGGGCCTCGCAGGACCGCCTCGACGACGATCTGTCCATCTTTCGAGACGACCCCTACGATCTCCGCATGGTAGCCGCTGGTCGGCTTCACCCCCGCAAAGACCGCCACCGCCCAGTCTTCGCCGAAGTCCAGCGCCCGCGCCTGCTCCAGGGCCTGGTCGGAGACCAGCCCATCCAGCTTCGCTACGACCGGCGAAGCGCTCGAGCCGATTGAACCGTCTCTGGTCGACAGCGATTAAGTTGCTAAGGTGCGACGGTTGCGCTCGGTTCTCTCATATGCGACGAAAATCGTTTTGCGTGGCCCACGAAGTGCGCGCAGCTTTTTACCGGGTGAGTACTTGCTGAAGTACGATCATGCTGACTCCCTGGAGACCGGCATTTTCACCCAAAATTGCTGGCACTACACTAATTTCATCTCCATCCACCCGATATTTTCCAAGAGATTTTTTCAAAAGAGCGAAGTATAGCTCACCCATTTGGACCACCTCGCCCCCGATAATCATTAACCGGATATCGACGATCGAAACCATCATACTGATCGCCATTGCCAGATAGTCGGCAGCCCGGCTGATGATGGCCCGTGCCAGTGGATCACCTTGTTCGGCAGCCAAAGTTAAAGTTTTCAGAGAATAAGAAACCTGAAGGGTTCGTCCCAACCTATCTAGAGGCGGACCTTTTTGCCTGAGCAAGACGTTCTGAGCATTTGAAAGCATCGCTGGCACGGAGGCTATAGCTTCTAGGCAACCATGTTTGCCGCAAATGCAGATCGGTCCGTCCCGCTCGATGACTACGTGACCCAGCTCACCTGCCAAACCGGTCGCGCCACGGTAAACCTGGTCGTTTACGATGATACCTGCCCCAATACCGGTTGAGACTGTAATATATATAAGGTCGCTCACACCCCGTCCAGCGCCATAATATTTTTCTGCCAGCGCTGCCGCAGATGTGTCGTGTTCTATAAAAACGGGCAGCCTGAAAACTCCTTGGAGAATATCTCGGATTGGAAAATTCTGCAGGCGCATATTCAAAGAATCTCGGATGACCCCTTTTTCAGCGTCTACAGTCCCTGGAACACTGATCCCAATGCCAAGAACTGGACGACCCTGAATAATGGGGTTAGCAAACAGATCCTGGCACACTTGAACGACCTGTTCTTGAATAACCTCCGGCTTCATTTCTCGAAAAGGCTGCCGGATGACATACAGGCAATGATTAGCTGCATCCAGAACTGCCCCGCGCAGCTCAACGCCGCTGAAATCCAACCCAAATACGACGCCCGCATCCGGGTTTACCTTGATAAGCGAAGGTTGTCTGCCTCCGGAGGATTGACCTTTCTCGGTTTCGATAATCACTCCCGCATTTTTTAAATCCTGCACGAGACGCGTCACCGAGGGGAGCGCCAGCCCGGTTATTTTTCCCAGCCTGGAGCGAGAAACCGAGCCCTCATACCAGATTTCTGAGAGCAGTAAAGACATCCTCTGGCTGTGTAGATCTTTTATGGTGATTTCTGATTTGTTGTCCAAGTTTGTGCCTGATTTTGCCCATTGACAACTTTATTATTTTATGGAAATAAGTATATATCGATTGTCCTCCAATTGTCAAGCCGTGGATCAAATATGCATGGTAAAACCCCACCTCCACGCCTTATTGACATCAAATCCCAGATATGCTAAAATGGAACCAATATCTTATTTTCATTTTGAATAAAAGCCAGCATTACACAATAGTTTTGCCTGATGGAGGTGAATCATTAAACCTTTCCAGTTTCAGGTCTTTCCCAAAGTGTTGCTTCTCACGCAAACGGATATAATTCAAATAACTTTTCTTTAGAGTAGTAAAGAACGTTAATTGTGTGTGGACCATTCTATGCAAAAAAACCGGAACTATTCAAGAGGAGAAGAAAATGAAACCGAAATTTCTGACTATCCGATGGTTTATTACCCTGGTGATTTTGGTAGGGCTTGTAAGCGCTTGCGTGCCAGCCGCACAACCGACGGCGCCAACCAACGAGCCCCCGACTGCCCAGTCCCCGGCTTCCCAACCAACCCTACCCCAATCTGCAGCTCCCACAGAGGCTGTTTCTAGCGCTACAAGCGCCCCCCAGGGTGCTGCCGGCGACACCCAAACGTTGACCGTGCTAACTCCCAATGACACCCAGACTCTGGACCCGGCGGTCAATTACGATTTTTCCGGCGGGTTTTTCTTGATAAATTGTTATGAGGGCCTGGTGAAAGCGGTGGGAAGTAATGAGGCCAAGATCACACCCGCCCTGGCTGAGTCATGGGAAATCACTCCAGATGGCCTGACTTATACCTTCCACCTACGCAAAGGAGTTAAGTTCCATGACGGCACGCCGTTCAACGCCGAAGCTGTCAAATACTCCTTCGAAAGATTACTGAAGATAAATATGGGCGCTGTGGCTAATTTTAATTCGATCGACAAAATTGATGCGGTAGATGAGCAAACCGTCGTGTTTACCCTCAAAGCTCCCTTCAACAGTTTTCTGTCTGCCCTGACATCCATGTGGGGCCCGGTGATCGTCAGCCCTACCGCCGTTAAAGCGCACGAGAAAGACAATGATATGGGGCAGGCCTGGCTCACCGAAAATGAGGCCGGTACTGGTCCCTATATGGTTGAGAAATGGGACCGCAATCAGCAGCTAACCCTGGTCCGCTATCCGGACTACTGGGGAGGTTGGGGAGATAAATACCTGGAACGGATCATCATTCGCTTTGTGCCCGAAACAACGACCATGCGGCTCGAAATTGAGAAAGGTGACGCCGACATGGCGGTGGGCATGTCCTCCAACGAGGACCTGGACGCCTTGGCGAAAACACCCGACGTAACGGTAGAGGAATTCCCCGCTCTTAGCATTCGGGAAGTTCGCCTGAATACCACCAAGGCACCCCTAACGGATGTCAAAGTACGTCAGGCGTTGGCTTATTCGTTCGACTACGACCAGGCTGCCAACGGAATCCTAGGTGGACATGCCGTCCGTCTGGACAGCGTCACCGCCAAAAATGTGGTTGGTTATTACAAACCTTCGTTCATGTACACAAAAGACCTGCAAAAAGCTAAAGAGTTACTGACGGAAGCCGGTTATCCAAATGGAGGTTTCTCACTGGACTACATTTGGCTTTCGGGTCTGGATATCGACCGACAGATCGGCGAAATGTGGCAGGCCGATCTAAAGACGTTAGGCATCGACCTGAAAATTCAGGAAATGCCTCTGAATACCTGGTGGGATGCCCAAGGACACCCTGAGACAGCACCTCAAATGATGATGGGTCAATGGGGTCTGGACTACGCAGATGCAACCTCACAGATTTGGTTAATGTATTATTCTGGAAACTTTCCACCAACCGGTTCTAACTATTTTTATTATAAAAATGATAAAGTGGACAAACTGATCGAACAGGCGCGGGTAGAGGGGGACCAGGCGAAGAAAGACTCGCTGTACCAGCAGGCCGTTGAAATGATCTACACCGATTCACCGGAAATCTGGGCAATGCAGACCAACGAGCGGATCGTCCACCGGTCCAATGTGTTCGGTTACCAGTACAATTTATCGTATTATAAAGAGGGTATCAATTTCTCAAAAATGTATAAGCAGTAAGGAAGCCGTGTCTGTGGTGGGCTGTCCAATAAGTATTTTGGACAGCCCACCTTTTTTGATAGGCAAAACCCATGAAAACCTTCTTGATCAGGCGCTTGACCTTATTAATCTTTGTGCTGATAGGGGTCTCGCTGCTGATTTTTACTATTTCACATGTTATCCCGTCCGATCCAGCGCGCCAGGCAGCCGGCCCGCATGCCACGACTGATCAAGTGGCGCTGCTCAGGGCGAAACTAGGCCTGGACAAGCCCCTACCCCAACAATATATTATCTATATGAGCGGGTTACTGCACGGCGACCTGGGGTATTCCCTCTACAGCCGACGTCCGGTGATAGAAGATATTAAAGATTATTTTCCTGCAACGGTGGAATTAGCTTTTGTTGCCATGTTGATCTGCTTGATCCTGGGTATCCCAATAGGTGTTCTGTCAGCAATTCACAAAGACCGCCTGATTGATCACCTGACCCGGGTAGTTTGTATCGGAGGGGTAGGCTTGCCCATCTTCTGGCTGGCTCTTTTGTTCCAACTGGTCCTATACCGTTGGCTGAACTGGCTGCCGGCCGGTGGTCGGATTGACCCTGGTCTGGCAAAGCCGGAAACCATCACCGGTTTGTACATAGTAGACAGCCTGGTTACAGGCAATTGGCCTGCTCTGCGCAGCAGCCTGCTTTATATCCTCATGCCTGCCATAACCCTGGCATTCGCCTCAGTGGCATGGGTAGCCAGGATCACACGCACCAGTATGCTGGAAACGCTTACCCAAGACTATATTCGCACCGCGCACAGCAAGGGGCTTCACGAGCGCCAGGTGATCTACTTGCATGCGTTGCGCAACGCCCTCATCCCTGCAATAACAATGATCGGCTTACAGACAGGGGCGCTACTCTCAGGAGCTTTTCTGGTGGAAATTATCTTCTCCTGGCCGGGGATTGGCTTCTACACCGTCAACGCCATTATGGCAATGGACTTCAACGCCATTATGACCACAACCTTATTGGTCGCGGTCGTCTACACGATCACCAACCTGGTGGTCGACATCCTGTATGTGGCTATTGACCCGCGCATCAACTACTCATGAATCAACTTGTCATTTTCAAACGTAAGCCGTTGCTGTTTTTTCCGCTGATTATCGTTCTGGCTCTGATCATCCTGACCATTTTTGGCGAGAAGCTGGCGCCCTTCGACCCTCTGGCGATCAACATCCCGGCAAAACTTCATCCGCCCGAGATTACCCACCTCATGGGCACGGATGAGATGGGGCGCGATGTGCTCAGCCGTATCATGGCGGGGACACGCTATTCCACGGAAACAGTACTGGTTATCATGTCCTCCTGCTTGTTAATCGGCATCCTGGTGGGGACAACAGCCGGCTATTTCGGAGGGCGAATTGACGAAGCCCTGATGCGTATCACAGATATATTCTTGGCCTTTCCACCTTTAATCCTGGCGCTGGCAATTGTGGCAGCCTTAGGTCCAGGTCTGACAAATGCCATGCTGGCCATTTCGTTCGTTTGGTGGCCCTGGTATGCACGGATGGTGCGAGGCCAGGTGCTTCAGATCAAGGAACTTCAATACGTTTTAGCTGCTAAATCGATCGGTGCAAAGAACGCTCGAATTATGTTCAGGCACATCCTGCCTAACTGCTTGATGCCGATCATTGTTCAAGCGTCGATGGACATGGGCTCTGCTCTAGTAACTACCGCCGGGTTGAGTTTCATTGGATTAGGGGCTCAAGCTCCAACACCCGAGTGGGGTGCCATGATTGGCGTCGGTCGGCGCTATTTATTGACAGCTTGGTGGCTTTCAACTTTCCCGGGGTTGGCTATCTTTGTCACCATCTTGGGATTGAACCTGTTAAGCGATGCCTTGCAGGATATCCTCTGGTCACGCCAAATTTGAGGCGGTATTTGAGAAGCGCTTTGCAGACGAACATGGACACCGAAACCATCCTCAGCCTGGACCTAGGCGGCGCCAAACTGCTCGGAATTTTGATAAATCGTTCCGTGAATATCAGCATGCGCTGGTCGTATTCAACTCCCAAAGGCAATCTGGCGGTTAGAGATGCGATCATCGATTTGATAGCAGACATGCTGGCCTCTGCGAACGTTTTGAAGATTCAACCCTCCGGGATTGCCATCTGCGCACCAGGTTTTCTCGATATCCAAAGAGGGGTGATGATTGATGCGGACAACCTTCAGATCGAAAACCTGACGCTGACCCAACCCATCATCGACCGCTTTAATCTCCCTACCCGGTTATTTCATGATGCCAGGTCCGCCGCTTTAGGCGAGGCGCTTTTTGGCGCCGGTGGAGGAAGGCGTAATTTTGCTTATGTGAATATCGGTACCGGGGTCTCAGTTGGGCTTTACCTGGATGGGAAGATCTATCATGGCGCAGTCTGGACCTGCTCAACCTGGAATGTATCATTTTGGGGGGAGGGGTATCCCAGATGGGGGATCTTCTGCTTACGCCTTTGAACCGATCGGTCGCCAGGTACGCCATCGAAACGGTGCCCATACTCCCATCTACCCTGGGAAGCGATGTTGGAGCGGTGGGCACAGCCGCATTTTATTTCTGTTTGGGAGAATAATTATGATTAAAGCAGGAATCATCGGAGCCGGTTATATTGGCGAATTTCATGCACTCGCCTATTACAGCCTGCCCAACCTCAAGCTGGCATTGATAGTCGATCAGAATCTGGCCAACGCCCAAAAACTGGCCCGCCAGGTACAGGCCGAGGCCGCGTCTGACCTTAATGCTTTGATCGCCTCGGACGTCGACCTGGTGAGTATTTGTACGCCCACACCTAGCCACAAGGGGATCGCGAAAGCGCTCATGCAGGCGGGAAAACATGTCTTATGTGAAAAGCCAATTGCAAGGACGCTCGAGCAAGCGCAGTCCATGATTGAAATTGCGGACCAAACCGGTGTCAAGTTTATGGTTGCTCACGTCTCAAGGTATGAAGTAGACCACCGTAAAGCCAAAGTAATCCTGGAAAGAGGAGATATTGGCAGGCTACGCATGGCTTTTCATTCGATCACATCGCCATATCCCGGCTGGAGCATGCAAAACTGGCTAGGAGATGAAACCAAAAGCGGAGGTCCCATCGTCGACCTGGCTATTCACGGTGTAGATTATATGTTATGGCTGTTCAAGAGCCCCGTGGTGCGTGTTTATGCGTGTGGGTCTCAAAAGGTGAGCGGACATAACCATTACGTGCTGGCCAGTCTACAATTTGAAAATGGGGGGCTGGGTTTGATTGAAACGAGCTGGGCGCACCCATCCTCCGCTCCACTTTCTTGTAAAGTTGAGTTATGCGGCACCTACGGGCGAATTGCCTGGGATTATGATCAGATCAACGGGATGCACTCATTAATCGAGGGTCAGGGCCGGCATACTTACGTTCTGGAGGGCGAAAATTCGTATGCAGCTGAAATCGCTGACTTCATCGACTGCATCGAAAATGACCTGCCTTCTCCTATCCCCGGCAAGCAGGCAAAAGATGCCCTGCAGGTGTGCCTGGCAGCTTTGGAATCGCTTGAAAGCGGGCGTTGTATCGAGATCAAAACGTTTTAAAATGATAGGGAAAACGGCAATGGACACCCAAACAATTGAAAAGAAGATTCGCATCGGTATGATCAGTTTTGCCCATACTGCACATGCTGTTTCTTATTCGTCAGCTCTCTCACACATAGATGGAGCAGAACTGGCAGCCATTTATGACGACAACGACGAACGTGGCCGGCTTTTTGCTAACCAATTTCAGGCGCCTTTCTACAAGAGCCTGGACGAAATGTTAAAGCGCGAGGACATCCAGGGCGTGATCGTCTGCTCACCCACCAACCGGCATCGTGATCTGGTCAGCGCTGCGGCCCAGGCTGGCAAGCACGTCCTGTGTGAGAAACCGATAGCCACGAACATGTCTGACGCGCAAGCGATGATTGCCGCCTGCAAATCAGCGGGAGTGATCCTGCAAATCCCCTTTGTCTGCCGTTTTTACCCGATGGTGAAAAAGGCCAAAAAGATCGTGGAGAGCGGTGAAATCGGTCGGGTGGTAGGTGTGGTGGGAGGCAATCGGGGGCGCCCACCACTGTCGCCAGTGTATCCAGAATGGATCACTGACCCTGTCCAGGCAGGCGGAGGTGCCCTGTTGGACCACTCAGTTCACGTTACTGACTCTATGCGTTTCATCATTAATATGGAAGTTGAATCTGTTTTTGGCGTTTCGAGCGTTTTCGGTGAGCAAGGATTTAAAGTGGAGGACTGTGGACTTCTGTTTCTGACCTTCCAGAGCGGGGCGATCGGCACTGTGGACCCAAGCTGGTCCATACCGGAAAATAACCCCTATCATTATGATTTTTATCTGCGAATTTTGGGTGAAAAAGGGACCATCAGTCTGGATGACACCCGGCAAGCTCTGGTGGTGGCATCCGACCGTCCAGCGCAGCGTGGAGTGACCGCAGAGCCCATTGGAGTGGATGTTGATGTCGAAATGGTGAAGCACTATATCCACTGCATTCGTCTTGGAGAGAACCAGTTTCCGGCTGCAAGCGGTGAAGATGGGTTGCGAGCACTTGAAATTGCTTTGGCAGCTTATGCTTCCATACGCGACCGGCAGCCAGTGAATCTTCCCCTAAAAGAGAGGCAATTATGATCGCTGTTCGCGCCGGTCAAATCCTGACTCCGCTCCGGAGCATAGAACCCGGCATCCTGTTCATCGAGAATGGAATTATAAAAGATGTAGTTATTGACCAGCAGCAAGACCTGGCAGACATGGATATTATCGAAGCCCGTGACAAAATCCTGGCGCCGGGCTTAATCGATCTGCATACTCACGGCATCGGTGGAATGCAGGGCATCGACGGCAAACCTGAGGATTTTGACAGGATGTCTGAGCTCTACGCCAGTCACGGGATCACAAGTTTTTTAGCCACCATCGGCGGAAAACGAGAGTTTATTGAAGCAGGCATCCGGGCAGTCCTTGAGAGCAAGGTTCAAGGGGCTGAAATCCTCGGAATCCACCTGGAGGGACCGTTCATCAACCCATCAAGGAAGGGTGCATTCCCCCTTGACACCATCGTTCCACCGGATTTAATGCTTTTAAAACATTATCTGGATACGGCACAAGGCGCTATCCGCCTGATCACGTTGGCACCAGAACTGGAGCACGGATTGGAGCTGGTCCGTTACGCTAGCCAGGCCGGCGTGGTATGTTCGGCAGGCCATTCCCAGGCATCCTGGGAACAAATGATGGCAGCCATCCAGGCGGGAGTCAGCCATGTGACCCATACCTTCAACGGCATGGCGCCCCTCAACCATCGCGAGCCAGGTATCCTGGGGGCTGCGTTGATAGATGACCGCCTGACCGTCGAGATCATTGCAGATGGCATTCATATTCACCCGGCTGTTGTTAAATTACTGCTTCGTTGTAAGCCAGCCAACCGGGTGGTGGTGATCTCGGATTCGATCGGTGCAGCTGGTCTGCAAGACGGGACCTACCACTTTGAGGAGCTGGAAGTCACCATTGCAAATCATTCAGCCCGGCTTAGCGATGGAACCCTGGCAGGCAGCGTCACATCCCTTGAGAAAGAACTGATCAATCTGGTTCATTTTGGTGAGATTTCACTAAACAGCGCACTACAGTTTGCTAGTTTAAACCCGGCAACTGAAGTTGGTGTGGAAGGCAGAAAAGGATCACTGTCTCCTGGTAAGGACGCCGATCTGATCTGCCTGGATAGACAAACACTAAGTCTTCAGTGGTCGATAGCCCGAGGACGCCTATTTAAACCAGAAAAATGATTTTCAAATTCAACCTGATTAGTCCATTCGGTTACTGTGTCTTGTTGTTAGCGGCTGCTATAGAATTATCTTTAACTAAATTCACACATGTCCACCAGGACTTCGTATTCCTTGTCCCCCGGGCTGTAGAACGCAACCACCCGCTAGTAGGTCTTGACCAGGTAGGGGAAGTTCAGGGGTTCCTGGCTGGTCGCCAGCAGTTGGTCTGCTGGGATTCCTTCTCGGGCAGAGATATACTCAAGCGCCGCCTGGGTCAGGGAAGATTGGATATCTGGAGCCGGGGTTGGCATAGCAGTGCTTTCAACCTCATACGATTCCCCAACTCCGAGATTAAGATTATCTGATGCAGCCGTCGAACTGTACAGCGTTCCACTCCCAAGTACCATTAAGGCAAACACCACGAACCGGGTCCAGCAGGTGAACCTGGCGTCCATTTTAGCCCTCCTGTCGATTGTTTTCAGCCCTCAGCGCTGGCTGAGATCGACTTCAAATCGCTGGATGACTTCTCCATTGGCTTCAAAGGAAAACGTTTTCTTGCCAATAAGCCCCTCCTTATTGAGAAGGATGAGGTGATAAGGAAGAGTTACCACTGCATTCAATTGTAGTACTGTCCCTGGCGGCGGGTTCTGCGGAGGGCCTTGCAGCACCGCCTTGACAATGACCTGTCCATCTTTCGAGACGACCCCTACGATCTCCGCATGGTAGCCGCTGGTCGGCTTCACCCCCGCAAAGACCGCCACCGCCCAATCTTCGCCGAAGTCCAGCGCCCGCGCCTGCTCCAGGGCCTGGTCGGACACCAGCCCGTCCAGCTTCGCCACGTCCGCCGCCCGGGTGACGAGGATGAAGCGCGGCGCCTTTGACGCTCCTGTTTCATTGTACTTATCAATTCCTAAAACTCCTGAACCCAGTTCTGACTTCTCGATGGTCTCGAAGGGGATGGTAATCCCGGTGGGTTGTGGGGGGGAAGGGGTGGGCGTGGGGGTCGGGGTGTGGCTGGGTGAGAACGGCGGCTGGGAGGTCGCCGCTGGCGGGCCGGCGGTGGGGAACGCCTGGCTGCACGCCGTGAGCAACACGAGCGCGCCGGCGAGCGCCAGTCTGACGAACGCCATTTTGGCGAACGCCGATTTGGCGCCCGCCAACCGAATTCTGGGCTGTAAGTACTTTTCTCCTGGGATCATCACGAGCTCCTTGCCTGGTCAACCGGTACAAATTCTCACACCCTTTTATTATGGCACAAACGGGGTCAAAGGAGGAACTAAGCCGGGCCCTTTGAAAAGTGAAAGACCCAACGGATCGATGCGTTGGGTCTTATAAAATCCACCCGAACGAAAGCAAGACTTAGTTATTGCCAGTCTGCCCGCCAAAGCCGCCCGGAATTACGCCGGGTCACACGACAAACCTGTGCCTTGCCCGCTCAGGAATTCAGGATGACGTACACGGCGATGATGAGCATGAACAGCCACAGAAAGAAAACCAGGCCGCGCATCAACGGCTGCAGGAAAGTCGGGGGCGTGAAATCCTCGACGACCACCCGCAGCCCATTAAAGCCGTGGGTGACGCCAAAGGTGACGATCAAGATCTGCATCACCTGCCAGAAACCGTTGGCCCAGCCCAAAGTGACGTCCGAGATATTGCTGTTGACGACGTGATTGGGGTTCGGGAAGAAGGTCCAACGCATGAGCGTGCCCAGGTCGATCTGGGTTCGAGCGCCCAGAATAAAGGCTGAGACCATACCGATCGCAGCCAGGGTGATCAGGGCGATGCCCGAGATGCGGGTGAAAATCCACATGAGATATTCGAAGTTCAGTCCGGGTTGCACAACTTGAGAGCGCATATCGATAACCTCCTCGCCGCTAGGCTGCCAGGCCGTGCTGGACAATAACAAAGGCTGTCAGCCCATAAACCGGCACAAACACCAGCAGTTGCAGCCATAAGACCTCCCGCTGGTACTGCAAGAACTTGGGCCAGACGTCCAGAGCAATGATGCGCATGCCATTCAACGCGTGGAACAGAACGAAGAACACGATAAAAAGCTGGAAGATCCAGGATTCATAGATCGTGTTGAATGAGATCGCTAAATCGCTGCCCATTTGCTGCATGAAGAAAGACGCCAGCACGTGCAGGCCCACGAACACCAGAATGCCGACGCCGGTGATACGGTGGAGCATCCATGCCAGCATGGGACCGCCGCCTTGATACTTCAAACCATCAAAGAAACCGACACTACGCCTGAGACTCATCGCTGCCTCCTTTGACAATTCCATAACAACAGGTAATCCTGGCTTACCTACCATTATTCCACTCGTGAAGCGCCAAAGAAAAGTGACAATACTCATATATTTTTAGTCCCTAATATCCTTATAGTTGATTGGACTTTTATTCTACAATAAGTAAAGATTATCAATGTCGTCAAACAACGCTTTTCAAAGGATATTTTCGCCAGGAGGCGCCCGTGGCTAACTCCTATTCTGTAAACCGCCGCGACTTTGTAAAGATTGTGCTGGGTTTTCTCGGCGCCGTGATGGGAATCGTCGTCGGCCTGCCCGCGATTGGTTACCTGATCTCCCCGGCTACAAAAGTTCAAAAGTCCGAGGCCTGGATCCCGGTTGGCAGCCTGGACAGCTACGAAGCTGGCGTTCCCAGGCTGTTCAGTTTTACGCGCTCCAAGATTAATGGTTGGGAAAAGACCGTCAACAGCTACGGCGTCTACGTGCTTAAGAACAATGACGGCCAGGCGCAGGTCTACTCGAATTTGTGCACCCATTTGAGCTGCCGGGTGAACTGGCATGAGGAGTTACAAGATTATGTTTGTCCCTGCCACGACGGGCGCTTTGACCGGCAAGGCGAAGTCGTTTCGGGACCTCCACCTGCGCCGCTCCATAAATACGAAACCAGGCTCGAAGACGGCGTCCTGTACATCCACCTGATGGAGGGTTGAGAATGGCATTGAAAGTGATGACCTGGCTGGACGAACGCTTAGGCCTGCGGACGATTTACAACACGGTCCTGGATCGCAACGTCCCGAAAGTGAACTGGTGGTACACCCTTGGAAGCGCGACCCTTTTCCTCTTTATTCTCCAGGTAGCTACGGGCATCTTTCTGACCGTATATTACGTCCCATCGCCCGACCACGCCTTCGACAGCGTGAATTACATCATGAACGGCGTGACTTTTGGATGGTTGATCCGTGGCATTCACCACTGGGGCGCAACTTTCATGGTGATCACGATCTTCCTGCACATGCTGCGCACCTTTTACATGGCTGCCTATAAATACCCGCGTGAGCTCACCTGGCTTACCGGCGTCATTTTGTTTCTGTGTACCCTGGGAATGGGGTTCACCGGCTACCTGCTGCCCTGGAACCAGCGAGCCTATTGGGCCACCACCGTAGGCACCGAAATCCCCGGTACGGCCCCGCTGATTGGCGATTTTATCATGCGCATCCTGCGCGGCGGCAGCGAGCTGAGCGCGGTAACGCTGGCGCGTTTCTTCTCCTTGCACATCTGGTTCCTGCCGGCAGTTATCCTTCTGGTGGTCGGCGCCCACCTTTACATGGTCATCCGCATCGGCATCTCGGCCGTCCCGCACGAAGACGATTGATTGCACTGGAGCGCAGCTTTGAACGAAGAACAGAAACAAAAATACCTGGAAAAATACCATCGCGCCAAGCAGAACGGGGAAAAGTTTTACCCGGATATTATTTATAAGGATCTGCTGGTTACCTTCGCGATCTTCATTTTGCTGGTTGGCCTGGCGATTTATATCGGGAGTCCCCGGAGAGCCGCCGGCGGACCCGAGCGATTCAGCCTACGTCCCACGCCCGGAGTGGTACTTCCTCTTTCTTTTTCAATTATTGAAGTATTTCCCAGGAAAGCTCGAATGGATTGGCACCACGATCATCCCCGGAATCGCCGTGCTGGCCCTGCTCCTGCTGCCGTTTTACGACCGCAGCTCGTTCCGCTACTGGAAGAAACGCAGGCTGGCGGTCTCGGTCATGAGCGCGATCGTGGTTGGCATGGTAGGTCTGACCATCGTCGCAGCCGCGACTACGCCGCCCCAGGAAGAAACCGGCACGCTGGCCAACACCATCAGCGAGCAGATCATCGCCGGGCAGGACCTGTATTCCGTCCAATGCGTGGAGTGTCATGGCGCGGAAGGCGAGGGCGGCGAAGTGAAAGGCGTAGAGGGCCTGGAGGGGGTGGTGCTCAAAGCCATCCACAGCAGCGACGAGATGTACACCCGAACGGACGATACCTTTTTCAATATCATCAATTATGGCCAGCCCGACCTGGGCATGCCGCCTTTTGGCCTGGGGTATGGCGGGGAGCTCTCAAGAGGCGACATCAGCGCAATTGTGACGTTTCTGCGCTATACCTGGGATGATCGCGCTGAAATTCCGGCGGAGGCTGCCGCAGCTTCGGCGATCCCCGCTTTGGCTCCCGAGGACGTCCCCTCGTACGACGTCCACATCCAGCCACTCATTAAGCGCTACTGTGTATCCTGCCACCGCCCTGGCAAAGAAAACAACAATTACCTGATGGGCAGCTTCGAAGAGGTCATGACCAGCGGCGATCACACCCCGAACATCAAACCCGGGGACCTTACCAGCAATCTCATCTTGATGATCAACCGCCAGGAGATCGAGGACGGAGGCCCAATGCCGCCGACGCGCGCCTTGAAACCGGAATTGATTGATATTTTCCAGCGTTGGGTAGCCGCCGGCGCGCCGCAGACGGCGGAGGAAGCAGCCGCAGCAGCCGGGAGCCAGCCCGGCGCAGCGACAACTCCGCAGGTTATTGAGACCGCTGTCCCTACACCATAGCCCCTTCGTTTAGCAGCAGTACGTTTTTATCGCCCGCCGGGCAGCAAGCCTGAATCCGAATTTTGCGGCGACAATTTAACCCGGTTTGAAAAAGCCCCCGAAATCGAGGGCTTTTTTTATTAATGAACAAACTGGCTCAGCATCGCGATATCGCGGTCCAGGTAAGTCAGGTACTTATCCTGGTCGCCGGGACTGGCGTAGAGGGCCAACGAGGCGTACAGCACCACGTTATACAGGCGGTGGCGGATATCGTTGAGCTGCTCGGGCGACAGCGGCTGTTGGTCCGCCGGTCGCAGCCGGTAGATGGCTGCGACCGACTCTGAGCTGACCTCGTCCTGGATGCGCAGGCGTTGGACTTTATAATCCCGGCTGCCAGAAGGCGTGGACACGGAAATCTCGGCCGGGCTGCCAGGCAGGCCATTTAACGTCGACAGCAGCGCAGATCCTGGAACATCCAGGCGCTCCACCGCCATCTCCTCCAGAGGGCGGCCCTCCAGCGCCTCGAAAGCGGGGTTGGCGTAAACGACCTGGGTGTTGGCGTCTACCAACAGCAAAGCGTCCTGGCGTGACCTCAGCCAGCCGGCGAAACCGTCCAGGCGCTGGTTCAGTGCATCCACCCAATCGGCGCGCTGGCGCAAACCCTTGCGCAATCGCGCCAGGGCGCCGCGCGCCTGGACCAGGGCGCTGGCGGAGGCCGAAAGGCTGACCAGGGCAGCTTCCGCGCCGCGGGAGGCCAGCGGCTGTCCGGAAGCGCTGCGGCGGCGCAGGACCTCGTCCGCCACCGAGAGCTCGGTGATGGTCATCAGGCGCGGCTGGGCCAGCAGCTCGGGCGAATTGCGCATGCGCTCTAAAGTGCGCTGCACTTTTTCGAGCGGCAGGTTGAGCTGGCGGCTGATGCGAGCCGCATCATCGATTTCGAGCAGCGAGCTGGGGTTGGCGGCGTACGGGATTGGCCCAGGATCCTGATCGAACGGGACGGTGTCCGTCAGCCAGATCAGGTCTGCCAGCAGGGGATTTGATTCCGGGGTATCGGGGTTCTCGAACAGGTCGCCGAGGGTGGCGCCGCCGGCAAGCTCGCCGGGAACATCGAAGGAAGGCAGCACCCACTTCGAACCGGAGCTGGTGAACATGGCCTGGTCAACGCTCTGGATGGGCGCCGGCTTTCTCCGCCTGGGCAGCGTATGCCAGGCGACCCAGTCCGAATCGATCACCAGGGAATCGAATATGCGCGAAGCCAGGCTGGTGGGTTTAAGGGTCGTTGCATTATGGGCGGCGTGGTCGCGCACCAGCTTCAGACTGGCCCAAAGCATCGGCGGGACATCGAATGGCTGCGCGGCGGGCTGGCCCTCCTTGAGCTCCAGGGCGCGCAGGTCGGGGTGTTCGCCCAACCTGGCGCGCGTGTTGCCGTGCACGATGCTCGCCAGGTTCGAGTTTGTGGATGGCTGCAAGCGCATGGCGTGCAGGGCCAGAACGCCCAGCCAGGGGTTGTCAAATTTATCCTTGAGCAGGATGCGCATCTGGTCCGAGTCGGTCAGGTTACGGCCGCCGCGCAGCCCAGCCAGCACAGTTTCCACCGCCAGGGCTGCCGGATCGTTGGGCCAAAAACCGTAACCCATTTGGGCCATGAACAAGGCCAACTCGCCCAGCCGCGGCTCTGCCCCGCCGGGGATGAAGACTTGCGTCTCCCAGTCCGGGCTTAGCCATAAAGGCTGGTAGCGGGCCGGGCGGCCGCGCCCGCCGCGATAGAGCTGGTAGAATCCAGCCGGCAGGTCGACGTTGAGGGCCGTCCAGCCTTGATCCGGCTGGCGCTGGACGCCGCTGTTGAAGTCGCACAGCACTTTGCCGCGCCGGTCAAGCAAGCGCAGGTGGCGGTCGTAAGTCTGCGTATAACGCTGCGGCTCCAGGGTGCGCACAAAGACAAACAACCGGCATTGCGCGCCCGGCAGCGCTGCCATGGTCTTCTTGCGGCTCCACTCGGCCGCCGGTCCCATGTGCCACTCGCGGGATGTGCTGGTGGATTCCAGAGGCGCTGCGCTGGCGAATTCCAACTGCGGTCGATCGAAGAAGATGTTCTCGGTTCGACCAGGGTTGAGGATGGCGAACTGGCGCTGGCGATCGTCGCCCACCAGCAATTCGACTTCATACACGCCCACCGGCAGATCTTTTGAAAGCTCGCCTATGCCCCCTGCCACCCGTCCATAGGAGGAGTCGAAGACCGCCAGCTCGGCGGTTGGCACCCGGTCTGCGACGGTCAGCCTCACTTTCGCCTGTGGATCAGGAGAAGCGGAACTCATTAGGCACCTCCTGAGGCTTGCGGGCATCGACCACCTTCTGCTGCCCGCTGGGCTGGTGAGAGAGCACGTAGACGCCCGGCTTGAGCTGTACCTGCCAGGGCGTCGCGTCCCAGGCCCGGCGCTCGATCTCGTCCAGGGTGTTGGTTTGCAGCAGTACTTCGCCGCCCAAGGCGGCTTCAACCACGATCGTCACTTTGGCTTCGCCCGCCAGAATCTCCCCGGGTTCGCTGCTGGATGGCGGGCAGATGACCATATCTGGCGACTGTGGGATCTCGGGTTTTTGTTTGAGCCTGGTCTCCGTGGCCAGTTCCGGCAAGCGGCGGGTGATATAAGCGGTCAGCGAGGCGGCTGTAATTGCGTTTTGCGGGTCGGCAGCCTTGCGTTCTTCCAGGCCTTCTAAAATGGCGCGCGAGAGCAGTCCGCGCCGGTCATCCGGCTCGCCGGCCTGCGGCTCAAAAGCCCGCTTGCCGTATTCAGAGGCCATCAAAAAGTATTCTTTTACCAGCGGGGCGCGATCCATCGCCAGGCGCTGGGTGAACACCGGGCCGACCGGCTCGGCGTGATCTTCGAATTCCCGGCAGCAGTCCAGGATAATCACCAGCTCATCGAAAGGGGCGGCGTCGTGCAGGTAGGAGCGATATTTCTGCACGCCGATATTGCTGCGCAAGCGGTTTTTGGAGGCGTTGGCCATCAGCAGCACCACGTCATCGAAGCTGGGCGAGACTCCGTGCCCGGCGAAAAAGAAGTACAGCCGCCGCCCGACCCGCTCCTCGTCTTCGATGCCGAAGTCGATGAAAGCCGCGTCAATATCCTCCTTGACTGGCTTGGCGAAGAAGTCTTTGACTGGCTCGGGGAAGTTGGCAGACAGGATCAGGCGGATATTCTCAGGGGGCAAATCCCCGCCCTCGGATTTACCCAGCCAGGCGGCGAAGCTGGCCGCGTCTTTCTCCGCCCCAAACAAAGGCCGGATGGCCGGGTAGCGGTTGATGCCAACCACAATGGCGAAATCTTCCTGGTTTGGCATACGAGTCTCCACTCAGGTTGACAGGTAGGCAGCCAGGCTGTCCTGAGTGTCCTGATTTTCGACGAAGCCGCCGTGGTGCTCAGCGGTGCAATTGAAACCCAGGGAGGCTCCGCTGGTATGCGACCAAACCACCCGCTGCGGGTCGGAGGCTTTAATGAACTCGCGCACCGCGTTGAATAAAGGCGTGTCATAAGGCTTACCCCCCGAGTAAAAACGCTCCAGACCCACGATTGGCTTTTCAGCATCGCCTTCCAGGGCGCCCGAGACCAGATAGAGCAGCGAGCGCGGGTAAACCGGCCCGCCGACGGCGTCTTTCGATTCCAGGTCGTCTTTCATTGTGTAAAGCAAAAAGGAAGCGAAGCGCTCGGGGTGGGCGACCAGGGTGTTGTTGAACAGCTCGAAATCCACACCAGGCGCCAGGAAGGCAACTTTATAGAATTTAAAGCCGGCGGGTAAGGCTCCCAAGGCGGCCTCGAACAGGCGGCAGATGTAAATGGAGCCGGCCGAATGGCCGACCATGGAGATTTTAAGGGCCGGGCTGGCCGGGTCGGCCAGGTAATCGTTCAGGCACTCCAGGAAGTAAGTGCCGCCGTGCAGGATATCGCCGCTCAGCCCGGCGTTTGAGGCGAAGGCGTCCACGATCTCGCCCTTCATCTCTGCCCACAGCCAGCCGCCGACTTTGGTCAGATAGAACTGGCGCATGATCTCCTCACAGACCGTGCAGACCAGGCCGTGATCGCTGCGCTGGATCAGACGGCTGACCACGCGGGTCAGGATGCCGACCGCCGAGCTCACCAGAAAGGTGGTTGTGACCAGTCCACGCCCGCCTTCATCCTGTGTGGCGACCTCGGCCTGCAGATCCGCCACAGCCTGGTCGTCGAACCAGCTCAGATCGGCGTGTCCTGCGCCGGCTTTCGGCCCCAGGCCGCGCCCCTCCTCTCCGGTCCCGACCGCGTTGGCGATGGCATCTGCGGCTTTCTGGAAGCTCAGGCTGTTCTCCAGCAGCTTGCGAAACTGGTCTTCCTGGTCTTCAGAGAGCGGATCGAGCTGGGCCTGCAATTCGGGGTCGACCGCCGAACCGCCAGCAGTCTCGACCAGGACGGCCTCGGACACTTCAGCGTCGGTTACAACGTCCACCTGGTCGCCGGCGGCTCGCCCTGGGATCCCCAGACTCTGCAGCTTGGAAAAGGCGAATTTGAGCACCAGCCTCATCAGCTCTTTGAAGAAGGGAGTCTCTGCCATGTCGCTCAGGTTGTTTTTGATCACCTCCAGGCCGCCAGACTCCCAAATGAAGAACAGCGGGTGAGCGCCCACGCGGTCGTGAAACAAGGGATAGAGCTTTTCGGCGGTGGCGCTGCCGCCGGATTCGGGAACCAATCCGCCGTGGAAATACAGCACCAGGTGCGGCGCCGGCTCTTCTTTCAGTTCCTGGAAGATGGCCTGCACGTCGGCCGGATTTGAGCTGATCAGGCCGGACTGTCGAAAAGTGCCGTCTTTTGACAGGTTGATAATATAGCTGGAATCTAAAGGGGACATGAGGCTCCTCAGGGCATACGTACGCCTCCGACAATTGCCGCCGCGCCGATCAACGAAAATACGAGCCAGAAAACCAGCAAACCCCAGTTGATCGTCGCCATGGCCTGATCATTCTTAATATAATCGCGTAGCACCTGGCGCAGCCCGTTCATGCCATGCGCGAAGGCGAAAGAAAGGAGCAGGAAATCGTAAACCCGCCAGCCTGCGTTTGCCCAGCGCATCGCCACATAGTCCAGGTTGATCTGGTGCACGCCAACCAGCACATCCTGGATCAAAACATGGATCCAGGCCAGGGGGATCAGCAGCAAACCGCTGTAACGCATCCACTTCCAGGCAATGCTGTCGAAATTGCTGGAGACTTTTACTTCTTCAATGGTGGTTTCCATCCCCTCTCTCCTTCTATAACCCGAAATTATTGATCAGCAGGCTGCGCCCCATCAGAAAAGCCGCCGGCAGCCAGAGCAGAATAGCTACCGCCAGCGTCCATACCGCCGTCCTGCGCTGGTTGCTAATCGACCACAGCCTGGGAGAGAACAGATCGAATATGGCGATGCGGGCCCCGTTTACCCCATGATAAATGACGCTGAACACCAGGACAATTTCTCCAAGCATGAAAGGCGTGCTGCGGTAAAGATCGATGGCGTGGCTGTACAGTGCAGGGAAGAAATAAACCGTTGCGGTATCTAAGATGTGCAGCGTCAGGAAAAGCAAGGTGCCTAATCCGGTCAGGCGGTGAAAAATGAAGCTAATCTGGCCCTCGCGGCCGGCATAACGGATCAGGCCGGTCAGCGTCAATTTAATTTCATCCATAAAGCACTCCTTGGCGAAGAATCGTGATTTTTAAGAAATAAAAGAATACCTCACCTCGAGGCAAACCAACTCGCCGCAATCAACCCCTTCTTTAATATTTTACTATCAACCGGCCATTCGTTCGATCACAGCGTCCCCGAATTGGGATGTTTTCAAGAGCATGGCGTTGTCCATCAGCCGGTGGAAGTCATACGTTACGGTTTTGTCAACGATAGCGTTTTCCATCCCCTGGACGATCCGGTCGGCGGCCTCATCCCAGCCCATGTAGCGGAACATCATCTCGCCTGATAAGACCAACGACCCGGGATTCACCATATCCTTGTCGGCGTATTTTGGCGCGGTGCCGTGCGTGGCCTCGAAGACGGCGTGACCGGTGGTGTAATTGATATTCCCCCCCGGCGCGATGCCAATGCCGCCGACCTGGGCCGCTAGGGCATCCGACAAATAATCGCCGTTCAAGTTCATGGTCGCCAGGACGTCAAATTCGCGCGCCCGGGTGATCGTCTGTTGGAAGACGATATCGGCGATCACATCTTTAATCAGCAGTTTCCCGGCTTTCAAAGCCGATTCCTGTTCGGCGTTCGCCTGCTCCTCGCCTTCATCCGAACGGGTGCGTTCCCATTGGGCCCAGGTATAAACCCGGTCGCCGAACTCCTTTTCGGCAACTTCGTAGCCCCAATTCCGGAAAGCGCCCTCGGTGAACTTCATAATATTGCCTTTATGCACCAGGGTCACGCTGCGGCGGTTGTTTTCCAGCGCCCAGCCGATCGCCGCCTCGACCAGGCGCGAGGTTCCTTCCTTAGACACCGGCTTGATGCCGATCCCGGATGTTTCCGGGAAACGCATCTTCGCATATTCTTTGGGGAAATGTTCCTGGAGGAGATCTTTGAAGTGTCGATTTTCCTCCGTGCCATATTCGAATTCGATCCCGGCGTAAATATCTTCAGTGTTCTCCCGGAAAACAACCATATCTACATATTCCGGGTGCTTCACCGGCGACGGGACCCCGGCGAAATAGCGCACCGGTCGTTGACAAACATACAAATCCAAAGCCTTTCGCAGGGCGACGTTGAGCGAGCGGATACCGCCGCCAATTGGCGTCGTCAACGGTCCTTTTATCCCCACCAGGAATTCCCGAAAAGCCTCAACGGTTTCATCCGGCAGCCAGGACCCAAATTGGTTGAAAGCTTTCTCTCCGGCAAAGACTTCCATCCAGTAGATTTTGCGTTTTCCGTGGTATGCTTTTTCCACTGCAGCATCCAGAACGCGCTGCGTTGCTTTCCAAATGTCTCGGCCAGTCCCATCGCCTTCTACGTAAGGGATCACCGGGTTGTCTGGCACTTCCAATTTGCCGCTTTGGATGCCAATCTTAGCCCCACCGGCAGGGACCTGTAAATTCTTGTAAGTCATGACTTCGTCTCCTTTGGTTATTTTACTGGATTTTACGGCATATGGCTGACGTTGCCAGCCGAATATCCCTTTTTCTTCAGCTCCTGTGGCATTTTCCAGAGAGCTCGAATTCCTGGGTTTTGGGATTTTCCGTGAGGCGCGGGGTCTCGCCAGGATGGTTCCTGAACAGCCGAATTCCTAGAATTATAGTCAGGGATGGGTTAAAATAAAAGTGACAATTGTCACCTGAGAAAATCAACAAAAAATAGTGCAAAGAAAATCATGACGGTTGAAAAATTTTCCCCACAAGTGGTACCTCGCAAATCAAATGGCCACTCCTGGCATGCGCTGGCTCCAGAGGATGTGCTCAACGAGCTTAATACGCTCGCCGAACATGGCTTATCCTCACAAGAAGTTCAGCGCCGCGCCCAGGAATTCGGGCTTAACCAGCTCACCGAAGCCCCAGCGACGACATTTTGGCAGATGTTGTGGGAGCAGTTCAACAACTTCGTAGTGATCCTGCTGATTGTCGCGGCGATTGTTTCTGCAGTTTTAGGAGATTACATCGAAGCCAGCGCGATTATGGCGATTGTGATCTTGAATGCGGGCCTGGGGGTCGTGCAGGAACGCCGGGCCGAACAGGCCCTGGCAGCCTTGCGCCGCCTGGCTGCGCCTGAAGCACACGTCTTACGGGATGGCATTCGCCAGATGATCCCAGCCAGCGAGCTGGTCCCGGGCGACGTGGTTCTGCTGGAGGCCGGCAACTACGTGCCGGCTGACGTGCGCCTGCTGGAAGCGATCAACCTGCGCATTGAAGAAGCCGCCCTGACAGGCGAATCTGTCGCGGTGCAAAAGGATGCAGCCGTTCTCCTGGAGTCCGATATCCCCTTGGGCGACCGCAAAAACACCGCTTTTATGGGCACCCTGGTGAATTATGGCCGCGGCAAAGGCGTCGTCGTGGGAACCGGGATGCGCACGCAAATCGGGATGATCGCCGAGATGCTGCAGTCCGTACAGCAGGAACCCACACCTTTACAGCGCCGCCTGGACCAGTTAGGGAGGACGCTAGGCTGGGCTGCCCTGGCCGTTTGCGCCCTGGTCTTCCTGGTCGGCTGGCTGCGCGGCTATAACCCCCTGACCATGTTCCTGATCGCAGTCAGTCTGGCAATCGCCGCGGTTCCAGAAGGCCTGCCGGCGGTGGTCACCATCAGTCTGGCCCTGGGGATGCGCGAGATGATCCGCCGCCATGCCCTGATCCGCCGGCTTTCCTCCGTAGAGACCTTAGGATCCGCGACGGTAATTTGCTCGGATAAAACCGGCACCCTGACACAAAACGAGATGACCGCCACGCGCCTGTGGGTGGATGGAAAGTTCTTCGACATCAGCGGGAGCGGCTATGCTCCGGCCGGCGAATTTTCCATCGCCGGGCAGCCCGTCTCCCTGGTGGACTACCCGGCATCCCTGACAGCCTTGTGGGTCGCGACCTTGAATAACGACGCCAGCCTGGAAACCTCCGGCGCGAGCGAAATGGGCCAAACCTACCGCATCGTCGGCGATCCCACCGAGGGGGCCTTGATCGTTGCAGCGGCCAAAGCCGGTGCAACTTCTCGGGAGCTGAATGCCGCCTACCCGCGTGTGCAAGAGATCCCATTCGATTCGACCCGCAAGCGCCTGGTTACGGTGCACAACATCCGCGACCCGAACCCCAAGGATATCTCGCCGTTTTACGACAATATTCACAAAGCGTGGTACGCTGTCGCGGTCAAGGGAGCCCCGGACGAAGTCTTGCGTCTGTGCACCCGCTACCAGCGTATGGATGATTACACAGCGCCGCTGGACGACGAACAGCGTATGCGCATCCTGGATGCCAACGACACGATGACTCAGGATGCGCTGCGTGTCCTGGGAATGGCTTACCGCGTCACGCCCGAAATGCCCGACATCTCCGATCCCGAGCAGGTCGAAGGAGAGCTGGTGTTCGTCGGGTTGATTGGCTTGATCGACCCGCCGCGCCCAGAAGTATCGATCGCCCTGGAAAAAGCCCGCCGGGCCGGTATTCGCACCGTGATGATCACCGGCGATTACCCCAAAACCGCCCGGGCGATCGCCGAATCGATCGGGCTCTTCGAGCCCGGACACCAGGTCCTGACCGGTGTGGATCTGAACGGGATGAGCGACGAAGCGTTGCAGCGTGAAGTGGCGTTCACAGATGTTTTCGCCAGGGTCTCCCCCGAGCACAAAATGCGCATCGTCGAGGCCCTGCGCGCCCGCGACCAGGTTGTCGCCATGACCGGCGACGGCGTCAACGACGCTCCGTCCATCAAGCGCGCCGATATCGGTGTGGCGATGGGGATCACCGGGACCGATGTCGCGAAAGAAAGCGCCGACATGGTGCTGACCGACGACAATTACGCCAGCATTGTCGCCGCCGTCGAACAAGGCCGGGTGATTTACAGCAATATTCGGAAATTCGTTTATTACTTGCTGTCTTGCAACCTGGCGGAGATCGCCGTGATTTTCCTGGGCACGTTGTTCACCAGAGGCTCACCGCTCACCGCGATCCAGCTCTTATGGTTAAACCTGATCACCGACGGCGCGCCGGCCCTGGCGCTCGGCACCGAAAAAGGCGATCCGGATATTATGAACCAACCGCCACGGCCGCCAAAAGAGCCCATTATCAATCGCTTTATGCGGATCGGCATAGCCGTTCAAACCATCACCATCACCACCGTAACCCTGACCGCTTACCTGATCGGTTTGCAGCTCCATCCCGAACAACCCGAATTTGCTGAGACGATGGCTTTCGTCACCCTTTCATTCTCAGAGCTGCTGCGGGCTTATACCGCTCGTTCCGAGCGCTATCCGCTGCTCAAGATCGGGGTGTTCAATAATCGCAACATGAACCTGGGCGTGCTGACTTCCTTCCTGCTGCTTCTGGCAGTCATTTACGTGCCCTTCCTGCAGCCTATTTTCAATACAACCGCATTAGGTTGGGCCCAGTGGCGGCTCGTCATCCCGCTCCTGATCGCGCCATCCCTGGCAGCCGAACTGACCAAGCTCATATTTGGCCGGCGCTAGGACAACCGGTCCCGTATATACCGCACCGGCTGGGCGGAATTCCAACCAGCCGGGCGCTTTTAACGATTAATCCGGTGAAACCCTGTTCTTGATATACCTGTCTTCGACCAGCCCCAGGACACGGTTGGTGGCCAGAATCAGCAGGGCTGCGCCAATCGCCAGCACGAATTGGGACAGCCCCACTGCGATGCCAATCCCGGAGGTGAAAAGAATGGAAGCGGCCGTGGTCAGACCTTCGATCTCTTCGCCATGCCTGCGCCGGAAGATCGTCCCCGCTCCCAAGAAGCTGATCCCCACGATAATCGCCTCGATAACACGTATGGGGTCCGATCGCAAGAGATCCGGCGATACGTTTTCGCTGAACATTGCGACGATCGTGGCGCCTAAAACAACCAGCATCGTTGCAGCACCCCCAACCAGCATGTGTGTGCGCAAGCCGGCGGGTTTATTCGCCAGCTCGCGTTCCAGGCCAATCATCCCGCCCAAAAACATTGCCAGCACAATCTCCGCCAGCACAACCAGTTGATCTTCCATTTCCACACAGGTCTCCTTTCGAGCCAATCCAGCCTGGCTCTTTCCTTTCCCCCATATTCATACCTTTCCCTGCCCCCCATTATACAAGATGTAGGCTGGCTCTCCAAACGCCGGGGCAGACCCGTTCAGGAGAAAATAACGTACTGCTTCAGGAAGGCTTCCACAGCTTTGTAAAAATGCTCGATGGTCTCCGACTTGCGAAAGCCGTGGCCTTCGCCTGGATATACATGATAGACATGGGGAATGCCGCGCCGCTTCAAGGACTCGACAATGCCATCCGATTGATTCCGGGGTACGACCTGATCGATCTCTCCCTGGAAAATTGCAACCGGATCTGTGATCTTATCCGCGAAGAATACCGGCGAGCGCTCACGGTAGACATCAGCAGCCTGAGGCAGAGAACCCAGGAGCGAGATGGAATAAAATGCTTCAAACTTGTGGGTTTCAGCCAGCAGGGTGAACTGGTTGGAAACGCCATACAAGCAAATACCGGCCTTGAAAAAACCAGGGTAATCTTCCAGGGCTTTCAACACGGTAAACCCTCCCGCGCTGCCGCCCATGATCACCATCCGTGCGCCGTCCACCAGGCCTCTCTTCACCAGGTGCTCCGCCCCGCTGACGGAATCCTGCACATCATAAATCCCCCAATTGCTGCGTAGCAACTCGCGATAAGCGCGCCCATAGCCGCTGCTGCCGCGGTGGTTCACCAACAAAACTGCATAACCGCGGCTGGTAAAAAACTGCACCTGCGAAGAGAAAAAAGCGAGTTGCTGGCTGGTCGGCCCGCCATGCACCATCAAAATTAAAGGGGGTTTCCCCACCCCTCCAAAGCGCGGGTTTTGGGGCGCGTAAAACAACCCGTACACGCTGCCGCCATCCATACCCGGCCATTCAACAGGTTCGGGCAGCGCATACGCTTCCGGGAGAATCTCTTCCGCAGCCGACCGCCGCCAGATGTGCTCCCCGCGGTCGCTTAAATTGGATGTGATCACCCGCACAGGCTGGTCTCCGCCTGACGCCAGAAACACCACGCTCCGCCCGTCCGGCGACGACTTTAGCTGTTCCAGGTAAGTGTAACGCTCGTCCAGGGGCAAGCGCGTTTCTTCTCCACTTTCCACAGAGATTTGCCAGGGACTGACGAAGCCTTTTTGATTGCGAAGGACATACAGATATGCGCTATCCGGGCTGAAATCGTAAGTGCGCATCCCCTGGATCCAGGCCGGTACGCCGTGTTCAGCCCGCGCTTTGGTCAACTGGCGATGCGATTTTTCAGCAAGGTCGTACAAATACACCTGCCACCAGCCGCTGGCATCCGACACGTAGGCCAAAAAACGGCCGTCCGGCGAGAATTGGGGTTGAAAGATCGAGCCGCCCAGCTCGCCGGCGATGGTTTGCACCTCGTCCAGCGCCGGCAGGCTCGGCCAATTCAAATTCAGGCTGCCCATGCACAGCCAGGTGTTATCCCAGGGCATATTCGGATGATCCCAGGCGATCCAGGCCAGCCGGGAAGAATCGGGGTGCCAGGCCGGCTGCATATAGAAATCGTTTCCAACGACCAGCTTTTGCGGCCAACTGGCTCCGGCTGTGTCGACAATCTCCAGGCTGTCCTGGCCTTCATAGCTGTGAACGAACAACAGCCAGCGGCCATCCGGCGAAAGCTGCGGCGCGGCCGCCTGGCCAAAACCCGGCGTCAGTGGGACCGCGGGCCCGCCGGCGATCGATTGGCGATAAATTCGCCCAGAATCCGCCTCTGCGAAATAAACCTGCCCTTTGTCGATGGTAAAATCGCCGCCGCCATAACCCACCTGCCCGCGAACGGAAAATTCGCCGTTCAGATCGCGGAAAGCCTGCCCATCCGGCGGCTGCAAAACGATCACACCGCGATCCGAGCGCCGTTCCAGCCAGGCCAGCGCGCCTCCCAAATCCCACCCGGTATCTAAGAGTTTAAGCTCCCCTGCCAGGCTGATCGGGCTGATCGGGCTGTCCCACAGGCCGAACTGGCGGCTGATTTTTTCGCTTTGCATAGAACGCTCCTTGGGGATTTCTCAATAATTCGGGACGAAATGCGGCGGATCTCCCTCACCCGCCATAGAAACTTACCACCTTCCAACAGGCCACGCTACAGGCCCTCTTCCGGTTCAGCTCGATCCCTTGACAGCAAGGTGAAACTCTTGCGATGGATCAAAGACGGGCCCAGGCGTTCCAAGGCCTGCCTGTGCCTGAGGGTGGCATAACCCTTGTGCGCAGAGAAACCGTAGCCAGGGTATTCTTGATCCAGCCTGCACATCAACGCATCGCGCTCTGTTTTTGCCAGGATTGAGGCGCCGGCGATGCTTAAAGACCGGGCGTCCCCTTTAACCAGCGCGGTTTGGGGAAGCTGGCAGCCGGGGATCTTGAAAAAATCAAGCAGCAGATGTTGGGGTTGAATGCAGAGCTGCTGCAGCGCGCGCTGTGCAGCCAGAAGTGTGGCTGCCGAAATACCGAACTCGTCGATCTCGGAATGAGATGCGTAAGCAACTCCCCAGGCAAGGGCCAGTGCGTGCAGTTGCTCCGCCCAGACTTCTCGCTGGCGGGGGGTCATCTCCTTGGAATCGCGCACGCCCAGCAAACGGCTGGCCAATTCCGGATCCGGCGGTAAGATCAGCGCGCCTACCGCCACAGGCCCGGCCAACGCGCCCCGGCCGGCCTCGTCGATGCCGGCCACATATTTCCGCCCGCTCGTCCAAATCGGCGTCTCGAAGTTAAAGTCGGGCGATGGAGGCAGCAAGCTCAGATCAAATTTTCGCGGCATCTTACTTTTAGCGAAACTTGCGAAAAATTCCCGGCAGGTTCAAGCCGGGTCACGGTCATAGACGCCCCTGAGAGAATTCAAGCGAATCCTGACCAGGTCGACAGCCATTCGAAGCGAATCCCGGACCACGCTGACTTTGCTATCCGGGTTGAAATACCAGGGGATAGGCAGCTCGACAATGCGATAACCCAAAAGATGGGCGATAAACAGCAGCTCGACATCAAACGACCAACCGGACAGAGTTTGGCGGCCGAACAAGTCCAAAGCAACCGGGGCGCGAAAACACTTAAAACCGCACTGGGTATCGTGCAAGCCAGGCAGGGCCAGCAGCCGGATCAATCCATTGAACACCCGCCCAACCCTGTGCCGGTAGGGAGGCTCTTGATAGCGGACAGCGCCAGGCGCCTCGCGCGAAGCGATGGCTACGTCAAAACCGGTCAAAGCGGGCGGTAAAAACCGGTTGATCTCAGCGATGGGCATCGAAAAATCGGCGTCGCACATGAAGCGGTATTCTCCACTGGCCGCCAACATCCCCCGTTTCACCGCCGACCCTTTGCCGCGACTCGCCTCGCTCAAAACACAAAAGCCTTGGTGCTCACGGGCAAATTCCTGGGCGATTTCAAAAGTACGATCCTGGCTGCCATTTTCGACGACCAGGACTTCACCGCGGTAGGGCTGCTGCTGTAAAAAATCATACGCCTGCGCTAAGGTAACCGGCAGGCGACGTTCCTCGTTGTAAGCGGGAATGATGATCGAAAGGAAGACTTCAGACAATGGATGGTTTCCATTCCTGGCTGTTATGGAAATGGGTCAGATTTTCATCGTTTGAGGTAGATAGTATCCATGATGCCTCACGGAGAAATGAGGATGAGCACAACAAAAGCCACCAGGATAATGATATTCACTAACGTCAGCAATCCCAGGAAGAACAACTGGCGCCGGGTGAATGGGATGCCTTTGAGAAAAGCGGGCTCGCTTTTATCGATCACGACCCGCTTGGTCGGGCGAGCTGGCCGCTCTTCAGCCAGCTCCCGAAAAGAAAACGCATCCCGCTCCGGTAATTGCTGGTAGCTGTTCACCAGCGGGATGTCTCCCACGATGGCTTTGACGATATTCTGGATATCATCGACATCCAGGATCACACGGCTTTGCACCAGGTTGGCGATGAAGCGGTCCATTGCATCCGAGAGGACGACCCGTACCACCGGGCGGACGCTGTCGACATGCACGCCTGGATCCGAGAAAAAGAGCACCGGCTCCACTTCCGGGAGGCTGAAACCGTTAGCAGAAAGGTAAGTCCCAATTGCCCGCGCCATCAACGCTGTGCGCGTCAAGAGATTGGGCCGGGCGACAGTGAACCGCTGCGTGCGATCATCCAGCTCCTCCCAGATTTCTTCCCGGGCGCGGTAGACGCCTTTCAATGTGCTGGGATAAATTACTTTTACCCCGGGCGGCCCGATGAGGATCAGAGGAATAGGTACATCAGGACCCTCTAATGTGACGTTGCGTAGCATCACATAACGGTTATCGAGCACTTTGTTCAAAGCGGTCACAATCGCCTCTTGGGCTTCAGCATCTTTTTTCGTCCAAGAGCGTTCTAACGACTTAACTGCCCGGGTCAGAACGCCAGTTTTGTTCTCGGCATCCTCTAAAACAGAACGGTCAATTACTCTCATGGAGTACTCCTTAATAAATTGGCGGATGGATCTCAACCAGACACTGGAAAAAGTGTCGGGCGCCCTGCCGCAATCTCTTTATTTTATCAAGACAGGTATGCCCGGATGAGTTTCGCATTTTCCACCAACAACTGCTTGCGGTACTCTTCTAAAACCTGGCGGGGGATATGGCTGAAGATCTCCCGATCCAGCAGTTCCTCAGAATTAAGCAACCGGTGATATTCTTCCACCGGAATGCCCTGCCGGCTGGCGAAGACCTCCACCGTCTGAACATCGGAACCGGGTTGTAATTGTTGCGCTAAAAAATCGCGCCATAAACGCAGGGGGTTATCCTCGACAAAAGGCAGCCATTCATGGGGTTCAGCCTGTCCTACAATTCCGCCGGCCTCTGCAGACAACCCCGCCAGGATCTTCTGATCCAGGTAGGCGCGCAACACATTATGCAAATACAGGCGCTCTCTAAATGTTAGCCAGGTGCAGCTCTGCCCAAAGACCGGGGCGAAGACCTGGAGCACCCAATACCAATCCGCTTGTAGATGACAAAGATAGCCAGCAATAAAAGCAGCCTGAGGCGCAGGCAGCTCTGAAGCAGCCTCCAAGCCTGGGTTACAATCAAGCATCCTGATCCAGGCAGGCTGGGCCCCCTCCCGGATAGGGAGATTAAAAAAGTGGGTCTCTATACGAGCCTGTCCGGTAATCGTCTGGACATCGGGAGCAGTATTCCCCAGAAGAAATGCCGAACGCTGGGCGTGAAGAAAATTTCGCGCCTCGACGGGCAAGCTGCCGTTGCTCAGCAAGTCCTCAGCAATACTTAAATGGTAAAAAGGCGTAGGCACATTAAAATTATAAACTTCTTGCCCAATCTTGCAAAGTAAAAAGACCTTACAAGTTCGCAGGCAAGAAAAATGTCACCACCGCTCCTGGCTTTTACAATTCAGGAACGCCGTCCAGGCGATCCTGATCCGACTGAATTTCACCGGTCACCAGGACCTCTTTGCTGTTTTTTTGGATAACCCTCAGGGGGCGAGTGACTTCGAAGGTGCTGGCTAGCTGGGGAATCCGTTTTCCCACCACATACTTCTTCCCCGATTTGAGATGTTCGATCAACGTCTGGCGGTCGAGCAAGATATAATCCGAAAACGTCGGCCCGCGCCGCAGGAATGTTCGCACCCAGTCGACCTGGCCGTCGGGTCTGTAATGAACCGCCTCGACGACCCCATCAAAATTCTGCTTAGCCAATCTCAGCCTCCGAGCAATAAAAAGATTCTCTGGGAATTTCCGTAGTGGTATCCCTCCTTACAGAATTCTCGGAAGAGCCAATGAATATGGCGGGATGCGTGAACCCACGAGTGAAATTCACGCATCCGAATAGTGTCGGGGCGGGCGGACTCGAACCGCCGGCCCCCGCGTCCCAAACGCGGTGCGCTACCGGACTGCGCTACGCCCCGAAGCCAATTGAGTATAATGCGAACATAAGAGAACCGTCAAGGAAATCGCCGGAAATCGCCAGGAAATCGAATGACAGGCAATCGAACGAGAAATTCGCCACAATTCCCACAGCTCTATCGCGCTCATCACGGCGCTCACCTTGAGGATTTGCCTTTTTGGCTGGCTTTGGCCGCCAGGCAGGGCAGCCCAATCCTGGAGCTTGGCTGTGGGACGGGCCGGGTACTGCTTCCTTTGGCGCGCGGCGGAAACCAGGTGTATGGCCTGGATTACGACGCCGGCATGCTCGCCGAGTTGAAACGCCAGCTCCCAGGCGAGCTGCATTCTCTGGCGACTATCTGGCAGGCAGATTTGGCTGCATTTCATCTGGCTAGGCGATTCTCCCTGGTCATCCTGCCGTGCAATACCTTCAGCGCGCTTTCGATAGACGTCTGCCGGCGCATGTTGGCGAACACGTTTGCCCACCTGCTTCCGGGCGGTCTTTTTGCAGCCAGCTTGCCAAACCCTGACTTGCTCGCCCGCCTGCCTGCTCAGCCGGACCCCGAAGTTGAAGAAATCTTTGCCCACCCTCTTGACGGCGAGCCCGTCCAGGTGAGCAGCAAGTGGCAGCGGAAGAGGGGACTTTTCGAGCTCGACTGGCTGTATGACCACCTGCTCCCGGATGGGCGCGTTGAGCGGACCCGTATCACAGTCCGCCATCGCCTGGATCCGCCGGGCAGCTATCGCAACCTGATTGAAGAATCCGGATTAACGCTGGAGGGCCAGTATGGCGATTTTGATTTTTCGCCCTATAAGCCTGGCTCGCCAAACCTGATCCTGATCGCTGCCCGGTCGGGATAAATGGTGTAGGCCTTCCCTGCTTTTATTTCTGATGTTTTTTCTTGAAGTTATCCCCCAAATATTGCTGTCTCAGTATATACTTACAGAAAACGAATTTTTGGCCCGTCCACTGTATTTAGTTTCGTCGGGGTATTTCGTTAGCCGTATGTTGCCCATACCTGATCAATTCATTTGGTTGATCCCAGCCCCGGTCCTCCAACTATAAATGTTGGGGACTAAACGCGCCAAAATGCTGCATGTTTACGAATTCAAAGCCTGGCTTATTTCCCAAAATAACAGCCAGGCTATTAGGAAAGTTCGAAATGACGGAGGATAGAATGAACGACCAAAAACCCCTAGTAGACCTTAACACTGCCAGCATAGATGAGCTTACGACTCTGCCTGGAATTGGGCCGGCGCTGGCCGAGCGGATCATGGCGGCGCGACCGTTCGCCTCTCCCGGCGAACTCCAAAAGGTGAGCGGCATTGGCTCCTCAGTAATCGAAAACCTTGCTTCGTACATCACCGTCTATGCGGAGCAACCAGAGCCTGTTGTGCTCGACCCGGTTCAACAGGCTTCTGAGCAGACGGCTGAAGCCGCAGGCGACGCTCGAGAAATGCCCGATCAAGCACAGGCCATCGAAATTCCGGAAGCCGAAAATGTCCAGACGGCCTTCATTTCTGAAAATAATGGCAAAGAGGCCATGGAAATCCTCGCAGCAGAACCGGCTGAACCCGAAATGAAGCTCGAGACGGCTGCGCCCCCTCCCGAGGAACCAGGCGACATCCCAGGAGAGGAAATCGAGGAGACAGAAACGCCTCTGGAAGAGGCGCCGATTGAAGAGCCCTACATCCCGGCCGCAGTTGCTGTCTATCCCTCGGGGGAAGAATGGCCCCAATCTGTGCAACCAGAGCTTGCGGCTGAGGAAACGAGCGCTTCGCAGGAATTCGATAAGACCCCTGAGACTCCGCCAGGGCCCAGGATCGAGGCTGAGGCGGCCCAAGCTGAACCGGCCACACAGTCCACCAGTGCACAATCTGTTTCCGCCGGGCAGGATGCCGCCCGGCAAACTGCCGCCCGGCAAAACGCCGCTCGGCAAAACACCGCCTCGCGCACCGATGTTTTTTGGATCGCAATCGGCAGCGGTGTGATCGCATTCATCCTGGCTGTAGCGCTTAGCCTGGGCTTGCTGGTTGCGATCAACGGGGGGCTTCAATTTGTTAACCCAGCTCAATTCGTTGTGCTAAACAACCAGGTCAACGGCCTGAACGCTCAAGCCAATACCCTGCAGCAAGATGTGGACGGGCTGCGCACGCGCCTGGATAACCTGGAAGCGCTGAGCGGCCGGGTCAACACACTGGAACAAGACACACAACAACTGCGCGGCGACGTGGATTCAGCCGCCTCGCAACTGAACACAGTCGACCAACAGGTACAAGATCTTTCCGGCCAGGTGACCGGCCTCACAAGTGACGTCAAAGATCTGCAGACCCAAACAGGCCGCTTCCAAAGTTTCCTGGACGGACTGCGCGAATTATTGACCAATTTAGTCCAACCCTAAAGCACGAGCTTGCCGCCTGCACCATCAAATTTCGGCTGAGCAGGCATTGAAAGGAGGTTCTTATGACCCAGGAGAACAACCAACCCCCAAATCCGTCATTTGGAGATCGGATGGCAATCGCCTTCGTAGCCTTCGTGCGGGCCTTTGTCCGCTTGTTGGTGATCGTCGTGGTGGCGGTGCTTCTTGGAGCAGGGATTTTTTATGGATTGCCCGCCTTGTATAACACCTACATAGAACCACTACAATCTTCAATCATCCGCTTGCAAGACGCACAATCCCTTCAAGATCAGAACAGCCAACAGGTAAACCAGCGGCTGGAAGATCTTCAGAAACGCCTGGTTATGTTGGAGGCCCAAAGCGACACGGTCAAACAGGATATTGGAGAACTTAATTCTCGTCTGGATGACCAGGAAAGTGCAAGCCAGGAGCTGGCGAGCACGCTGGAAGCCGCCCAAACCGCAGCCGACAGGCGCTTCAACGCAGCAAGCACAAGCCTGGATCAATTGGACAAGAAGCTGGCCGATCTCAGCGCAGAATTGGAGCGCACCAACCAGGATATTCAGGATCTGGCGGATCAATTCAACGCGACCAATACTCCTGTGGCTTCGCTGGCTCGCGAACTGCAGCTTGTTAAGGCCATGGAGATTCTGACCCGCAGTCGCATCTCCCTGATCTCGAACAATGTTGGATTGGCCAGTGAGGATATCCAAACGGGGCGCGATATGCTCGCATCGCTTCTGTCCCAGGTCCCCAGCGACCAGGTGGAATCACTGACGGCGATTGTGAACCGGCTAGACCTGTCCCTGGGCAACCTGCCGGATAGTCCTGTATTAGCCGCGGATGATTTGGAGATCGCCTGGCAGCTCCTGCAGCGTGGGCTCTCCTACCAACCTCCGGAAGCAACCGTCTCTACACTGGAGACCACAGCGCTCGCTCCGGCTGCTGCCGGAGACGAAAGCGGCACGCCTGTTGCAACTGAATCCGTAACCTCGGAAGCCGGCACAACGCCTAAGCCAACAGGAACCTCTACGCCAACTCCTACTGAGACTGCGACCCCCACGCTAACGCCGACCCCTTGAAGGGGTCCCTTCCAGGGCATACTGAAATGGAAACTTGAGGAGACATCCAAATGGATCAAGATATCAATTCTAGCGTTGAACCTGAGACTGCACAACCGCCTGTGGAAGCACAGCCTTCAGCCAGTGTGGACAAGGAAAAAAAGCCGGAAACCAGACCAGAAAAGGGGGCTGCGCCTCCGACGAAGAAAGAGCAAAAACCAAAGCCAGGCTTCTGGGCGCAGGCCTTGCGCTGGACTCTAGGCTTGCTGGTTGTTTTTGGCCTTGGCGTAATTTTTTCCATTTTTGTATTTCTGTTCCCGGCCCGCCAGAGAACCGGTGACATTGAAGCCAACCTGCAAACTGCCCACCAGGAAGCCACACAGGCAGCCGAACAAATTCAATCCTTGCAGGGCCAGGTTAACCAGCTCTCGTCGCAGGATACCAATACTCAGGACCTTCAGAGCCAGTTGGAAAGCGCCCAGTTGCACCTGGCTATTTTGAGGGCGCGCAGCGACGTCGCAACAGCGCAGTTGGCATTAGAAAAGCAAGATACGAGCAAAGCCCACATCTCCCTGAGCCAGACGCCAGATACCCTGGATAATGTCGCCAACATGCTGCCCCAGAATCAACAGAAAATCATTACTGACATGCAAGATCGCCTGAAACTAGCCGACAGCGAGATCGACAATAACGCTTATGCGGCCCAATCCGATCTGGATGTCCTGGCGACCAGCCTGGTAGAGCTGGAGAACACGCTCTTTAGAGGCCCTTAGGCTGGGTTAAGCCGCCCAGTCAATCCATCGCAGGCACGAAATAGTTTCAGAACGAAATTGCGACCGCCGGAACTGGCGGTCGCAATATTCTTATGCAGATTTTTTGGCAGCTTGTTGCCAGGCTTCAGTCCAAATTCTGGCTGGATCGAACTCCTTGCCCGAACGCTTTCAATTCAATAGCGCAGCAAAGCGCCGATCTGGTCGAAATCTTCAAATTCCGGATCATCATGAAGCACTTCGACCTCGCCTCCCGTCTGCAACACCTGGCGAACAGCCATTTCGACCGTGTCGGGGATTTTTTCACACTCACCTCCGCAAAACGGGCAAGTCTCCATGAAACGGCTGGACAGGTAGCCACAACTCTGGCAGCGCGAGCCTGCGGCTCGAAATCCATCTCGGATGATCAGCGTTTGCACCCGTCCCTCGCGTAAGGCAGTTAATGTATCCTCCAGGCCGACGACGCCGCCCCGGCCCTTGGCCGCGCTGGTTATTACTATTTTGACAATGTTTACTTCCCGGCGATGTTCTGCTTGCTTACCAATTTCCATGGCGCGCTCCAGCACTTCGTTTTGGCTGGCAACCATACCGATCGAAAAAGTGCCTACGACCAGGCTCTGCCAGGCTTTCGGAAGCTGGCTGCGGAACAAAGCGATATTATCATCGGTCCCTCCAATCAGGACCCGGCGGACGTTATTTTCCGAGAAAAAACGGGTGGCTGTCTCGACCACATCTTTTACATTTCTTTCGGCTACGGCTTCTACGTAATTGGTCTGCCCGGCGACGCCGCCACGCCGGCCGGTTGCTTGCGAACCGCCGCCGCGCTTCGTATGCCGCACAGTTTCGCCCAGCACACCTTCCTGCTCACGGAGCTCTCCCAGGTGGAAATAAAACAACCGTGCACCTTGCTTATCTACCAGTACAACGCCGTAGCCTCCATAGGAATCCAATAAATCGGCCAGAGGCTTGACATATGGCCGGTCGCTGTAACGAACACGGCTGCGTAAAGGTACTGCGAGTGAGTAGGCTCGGAAAAAATCTTCTGGCACACAAGAGAAGATAGCTACACTGCGCCCTGACCAATCGTGCTCATGATCAAAGTAACGTAGCACGACAGAAACATCGTCTGGTAGATCTACTTCTTTGAGCATGCTTCGCAAACGAAGTTTGTGGGCATCGGCGGAGCCTTCAACTGGCTCGGTGTTCAAATAAACACTGAGCACAGGAGATTTCGCCTGGTAACTCAACAATTCCCGTAGATCACGATCAGTTAACATAGGAACCTCCTATTCTAAATGGCCAAACTAGGCTTCGATTGGTCAGTAAGCGAATTTCAAATGTGCCGTATCTGGCAGTTCTTTTCCTCCATTTTGAAGTTGATCATTCCCGCAGTTTGCCGTCGCAGCGAAGTAGATGCTATTGCGCCGGGCGCTTATCCAGAGTAAGGTCCAGGCTTAATTTATCGCCATCGCGCAGCACAGTCAGGGTGACTTTATCACCTGGGCTTTTGGTTTTCATCAGGTAGCCGATCAAGTCGTTATAGGTTTGCACCGGCTGATCGTCGATCGCGATGATCAAATCGCCTCCGGATTGCAGGCCTGGGATACTGGAAGGATTGTCTCCGCCGCGCAAACCGGCTTTTTCGGCCGGCCCGCCGGGTGTGACGCCGGTCACATAAACACCCGTTGATTGCGGCAGACCCAGAGCCTCCTGCTCCGTAAGGGTCAAGTCCGACCCTTTACTGGTGATCCCCAGGTATGGGTAGTCGTATTTGCCATCCGATATAAGAAATGGGACGACGCGCTTGATGATGTTAATGGAGACGGCAAAACCCACCCCGGAATTGGTCGGCTCGCCGCTTACGGAAATGTTGTCGGTCCGGATAGCCTGGTTTACGCCGATGACCTCGCCTTTAAGGTTGAGCAACGGCCCGCCAGAATTTCCAGGATTGATGGCGGCGTCGGTTTGGATGATATCCCCTGCCGAGAAAGTACCCCCCTCGGAGGTCGTATGCAAAGAGGTCAGCGTGCGCCCCAGGCCGGAGACGATCCCAACGGTCATAGTCCCTTCCAGCCCGAACGGGTTGCCGATTGCGATAACGGTTTGCCCTACTTTCACAGCATCCGAATCGCCCAATTTCAGCGGATGCAGCTCCTCCGCTGGGGCATCGACCTCGACCACTGCCAGATCAGAGTCCAGGTCTGTCCCGATCACTTTTCCACGCGCTTTGAAGCCGGATGGAAAGGCTACCTCTAATGAGGTTTCATTCTCTACGACATGGTAATTCGTAACGACGTGACCATCCGTGTCATAAACAAATCCGGAACCAAGACCACCCCCCGCATCTGTGAGCACGCGAATAGCCACCACCCCCGGATCAACTTCATTGTACAGGTTAACCAGCGTATCCTGGGAAGAGGCCAAATCCAATGCCGGCGGATTGACAGAAGGATTGGTGGTCGAATTGCCGGACGGTTGTTCAGGCTGGACAACTACTGTTATCACAGCAGGTAACTGAGTGCTTAAAGGAAGATTCTGCACAGGCGCCCCGCTAAGGGATTGGCACGACAATGCTGCCAAAGCCAGAACAGTTATGATAACCAGATATTTCGTTATATTCTTCATTCACTGACTCCTGACTGACGGATAATATAAGATCCTGCCCCCTGGGAAAGAATTGTTAGTCAACTGGCCTGGGCCAGCTTTTCAAACAATTCCCGTTGTTGAGGCGAGAGTTTACGAGGGATATCGATCTTAACCCGCACGTACAAGTCCCCATGCGTCTGCGGGTTTTTCAAGTTAGGCATCCCCCGGTTAGCAAGACGAAAAGTTTGCCCGGGCTGCGTTCCCGCCGGGATTTTCAGGACGACATCCCCACTCAACGTCGGCACCTTCACTTCCCCGCCCAACACGGCGGTATAAAGGTCGACGGTTACATCGGTATACAAGTGGTTGCCTTTTCGTTCGAAGCGCGGGTCGTCCAATACTTTGATGATCAGGTACAGGTCGCCTTTTTGCCCCTGCGGCCCGGCTGTTACCGCTTCGGCCATACGTACTTTCGTCCCTGTACGGGCTCCTGGGGGAATCTTTACATCCAGGCGGTGACCATCGACCTCCATGCGGCGAGTGGTTCCCTGGTAAGCTTCTTGCAGGGTGATCTCGGTTTCGTGCTGGTAGTTAAGCCGGTTCACACTTGGTTCAGATCGCCCGGCGGCTGGGCCCATATCGGGCATGCCTCCAAAAATCCGGCGAAAGAATTCTGAGAACCCACCTCCCAGGATGTCGTTTAGATCTCCCATTTCCACGCGCACGTTACCACTGTTGCCGGCTTGGCCGGTTTGTGTGAACCAGTCTTCCCAATTAAAGCCTGAGGGCGACCCGCCCCTTTGCTGGTAACGGGAAAATGAATCCCCAAGCTGGTCATAGCGCGCCTTCTTCTCAGAATCGCTTAAAACCTGGTAAGCCTCATTAATTTCCTTGAATTTCTCTTCCGCTTGTTTATTGTCCGGGTTGCGATCCGGGTGGTATTGAAGGGCCAGCTTGCGATATGCCCGTTTGATCTCTGCCTCGCTGGCCTTTCAATTCACTCCAAGTATCTTGTAGTAGTCTTTGTATTCCATATCCTGATTTTATATGCCTCAGGCATACTGAGTTAAGCTTCTTAGCCGATATTTATATAACTCTAACCCAAAGATAATAAAAGATGAAGGCGCGCCGGACGGGCAGTGCGGCCTGCCCCCATTGATCGCGATCCTTACTGCTCTAAAAGGTTTTTATCTCCCGTTTTTCAATTAACCATGCTATGATAAGACCATGAAAACCTCGCGTGAGCGTATTCTGCTGGTCGAAAACGACCCTGCAATCAGCGACATTATTGCCCGGCAGACACTTCAACCGCTGGGATACCAGGTCGCTGTGGCTCACGACGCAGCCGTCACCATCAAGGAGGCGGCCCGATTTTCTCCAGATGCCGTCATTGCCGACCTGGATCTCCCCGGTTTGAGCGGAAAAGATCTTTTGGTGGCACTCAACTCCCAGGGCCTGGAAGCCCCCGTCATTGTCATTGCGAACAAGGGGATGGAGGCGGACATCATCCAGGCCTTTCGATTAGGCGCCTCCGATTATCTCCTTTGGCCGGCGCGCGAGGCTGAGATTGTCTCAGCGGTCGAACGAACGCTCAAACAGGTGCGTTCTCACCGCGAGCGCGATGCGCTGGCCCGCCAGTTAAAGCAAACAAACGACGAGCTGCACCTGCGAGTGCGCGAGCTGACCACCATTTTCGCCATCGGTAAGGCTGTGACTTCCATTACCGACCAGCGCAGCTTGTTCGAAAAAATTGTCGAGGGCGCAGTCTACATCACTGAGGCCGACAGCGGCTGGCTTTTGCTGCGGGAAGACCGCAACCAGCCTTTCATCCTCAGCGCACAAAGAAACCTGCCCTCCAAGATCTCGACCAGGCTCAACCAGCCCTGGGACGATGGGATCAGCTCTTTGGTTGCACTCTCCGGAGAGGCGATCTCGATTTATGGCGAACCCCTGGAGCGCTTTAAAGTCTCCCAGCTTGGTAAATCAGCTTTGGTCGTTCCCGTAAAAATCAAAAAAGAAGTGGTCGGCTTACTGGTCGTCGTGCGCGATGCGCCACGACCCTTCAGCCCAAGCAATAAGTCCCTGCTAGAGGCTGTCGCCGATTACGCATCCATTTCGATTGTGAATGCCAGGTTGTTTCGAGCGCTGGAAGAACGCGCCCGCTATTTACAGCAGGCCGCCGAAAGCGCCCAGGCAAGCGAACGAAATAAGGACCGGATGATCCAAAACATACAACGAGAACTGAGCGCGCCATTAACAGGGGCAATGAAAACGATCGGCTCACTTATCGTTGGCGAGGACGCCCGGTTGAACGCGACTCAAAAGGCGGTTCTCCGCTCCGCTGATGAGAAGTTAAGGCAAATTGCTGAGATTCTAGAGTCTTTGAAAACATTTGGGTAAAAGCCAGCATCGGAAAATGTCCCGGAAAAACTGCGGGCAAATGCCCGGCCAATTGTCGTTAAAGAAAGAAATTCATCATGTTAGGGACATCAAGTTTACATGGCTGAAGCAAGAATTCTTCTAATCGTCCAGAATACAGCCGTTGGGCAATTGTTGGAACGCGGCACCTTAGGCCCATCCGGTTTCGATGTGACCATCGCGAATAACAGGCAGGCGGCCGAAAACATCTTCAAGCTAAATCCGCCAGACCTGGCGATATTAAGCGACCAGTTAGAACGTGAAAATGGGCTTGATCTGGCCGATCGCCTTTTAGAGCGCTATCCGCAGGTGCCCATCATCTTGATGCCCAACCATTACTCGGATGCGCTGGCCCAGGAAGCTTTCCGTCACGGTATATCCGACTGTCTGAAGTCTCCCGTTCTCCCCAATGATTTGCTTCAGTCTGTTCGACACGCCATCCAGCGCCACCAGGGACTGGAGGAGTGGGCGCGCCTGGAAGCAAAGCGCAATACCAGCTCGCTGCAGCAACAGGTAGACGGCCTTAAAGCCCTGCAGCAGATCGGTAGAACGGTGACCGCTTTGCTGGATCTGGACAGCGTCCTCTCCGCAGTTGTCGACGCTGCAGTCCAACTGACCAGCGCCGAAGAAGGCAGCTTGCTCCTCCTGGACGAGACCAGCGGTGAGCTGTATATGCGCGCCAGCAAGAATTTCCAGGATGAATTCGTGCGCACCTTCCGCCTGCCCCCCACCGACACCCTGGCCGGGCAGGTGCTGCGCAGCGGCGAGCCGCTTAAGATCGACAAAAAGATCCCGGAAAAGATCAAGACTTCTTACCTGGTACACGCCATTATTTATGTCCCGCTCATGTTTCGGGACCGGGCCATCGGTGTTTTGGAAGTCGACAACCGTTCCAGCGGCCATTCTTTCAGCGACAGTGATCTTACCCTGCTGTCCGCACTGGCAGATTATGCGGCGATCTCGATCGAAAACGCCCGCCTCTACTCAAACACCGAGATCGAGCGAAAGCAGTTGGAGACGATCCTGACCCGTATCGAAGAAGGTGTGCTTGTAGTCGATCAAGAAGGGCGCCTGATCCTGGTGAACCGGATGGCGCGCGCAATCTTTGGGATAGAACAAGCCGATGTGACTGGAAAACGGTTCAGGGATGTAATCGATAACGAGGACCTGGTGGAATTCATGAGCAGCGAGGAGGCACAAACCAGCCCGCGCCGCTTCGAGCTTAACCTTGCAGATGGCCGGGTGCTGAATGCCCAGCTAACGCCAATTCCCGAATTAGGCACTGCGATAACGATGCAGGATATCACCCACCTGAAAGAATTGGACCGCATCAAGAGCGATTTTGTCAGCACCGTTTCCCACGACCTGCGCTCCCCATTAACAGCAATTTTGGGATACGTGGAGCTGATCGACCGGGTTGGCCCGGTAAACGATCAGCAGAAGGAATTTATCCACCGTATACAGGTCAGCGTCAACAACATCACTGCCTTGATCAACGATCTGCTGGATCTGGGGCGCATCGAGGCCGGTTTCGACGCCCGCAATGAGATTGTCCCACTGACCGCGCTCATTAATTACACAGCGGAAAGCATGCACAACCGCCTGACCGAAAAATCCCAGACCTTAAAATTAAATGTGGCTGAGGATTTACCCCAGGTTCTTGGTCACCCGGTGCGCCTGCGCCAGATGTTAAGCAACTTATTGGGAAACGCGATTAAATATACTCAGGAAAACGGCGAGATCCAAATTCGGGCTCTCTCAGAAGGTGGGCAGCTAATCCTGCAGGTGAGCGATAACGGTCCCGGCATCCCGATCACGGACCAGGCTTATATTTTCGATAAGTTCTACCGGGGCAGCAACATCCTCACGGATACGCCTGGCACAGGCCTGGGTCTTGCAATTGTCAAATCCATCGTTGAAAACCACCAGGGGCGGATATGGGTGGAATCCCAGCCTGGCAAAGGTTCTACATTCACAATTGTACTGCCGGTTGTGGATCACGAGCTGTAAATTTCAAGAGGTCGCGAAAAAAACAGGCCTGCAGGCCATACGCACATCCACCCAGCTTGCCGCTGAAATGACTGCCTCCTGGCGCTTAAAAGCCGCCTCCGCCAGGGCGGTGAGGAGAACCTGGCGGAGGCTTTCGCCAAAGGAGGAAACAGCGATGAGAATTGTCAGAACGCCTTCTGACTTTCATCTTGTCGCCTCAATCATACCGGAGTTTCGCCTGCTGGTTTATTGTCAAAGATCACAAGTTATAGGTGATTTTTCTCACAAATAGACGTGACAAAGAATCGCTTCCCTTGGGCCAAAATGGACTTCGCCATCCCTGCACTGCTGTACACGCTATTTGGAAAGGCTTTCGTTTTGTTGCAGGCGGCATCACCGCCGCCATAAATCGATGCTGCGCCTGCCATGACTTTGCAACTGCTGCCAGGAGCCGAAAAACGCATCCAGCTCGGTGCTAAAGGCAATCCAATCCGCTACAACGAATACCAGACCATCGAAATGGCGCAGGAACATTTGGCGCGGCAGGAAGAGCCTGAGAAAAACCGGCCTTAACGGAAAGCTCATCAATTCAACGACAACCGCTGTTTTCCCATAAAAAGGTTCCATTAACCGCCGCTCTCCCCAACCGGCCTCTTGCGGTGGAAAAAGCTGAACGAAGCTGGCGGGGTGAATGCTGCGCACCCGCCGGTAGGAAATCCGCAGATTTAAAAATGGCGTTACCAGGCGCAGATGGTCACGCCGCGGTTGTACGTAAGTCATTCCTCGGGAGAAAAACGCGAACAGCCCAAATAGCAGCGAGACCCCGGCGCCAACCAGCAGCCAGGTTTCCGCGCCTTTCGCAAAAGCGGGAGGCAGGCTGTATTGCGACCATCCCCAGGCTGCCAGGAAAACCAGGCCTAATACCAGGGTCGGCATCGCAAGACGCCCCATAATGCGCCGGTAGACAAGCAGCGGATAGCGCTTTCCAGGCTGGCGCTTCTTCATTCCGACCTCAAGCAGTATCGTTTGCGATTGGAAGTGTCAGCCAAAATTTGCTCCCCTGCCCCACCACACTCTCCACAGCGATCGTGCCTCCCATCAGCTCAATCAAACGTTTAGAGACATTCAATCCCAGACCCCAACCGGGTTGGCTGCGCACATCCGGGTCGTCGGATCGAAAAAACTGCGTGAACAGGCTTCCCAGGTCCTCCGGGCGAATCCCAATCCCATCGTCGCTGACTTCCAATGAAAGCAAATCACCCTGGCGGCGAGCAGCGACGCGTATGCGACCGCCTTCCGGAGTGTACTTCCAGGCATTGCTTACCAGATTATTCAAAACCTGCACCAACCGGTTCGGGTCTGCATAAGCGGGTGGTAGTTCGGGAGTTATGACCACATCCAATATCTGGCGTTTCTCATCGATCTTGGGACGCAAGCTGCGCATACATTCTGTAACGAGCTCGTCCAATTTTATCGCCGCGGGTTCCAGCTTTAACCTGCCCGTCTCGATGTGGGAAATATCCGAAAGGTCGGCGACCAGCGCTGACATGCGGTCCACGTTGCTGCGGATGATATCCAAAAAGCTGCGCTGCTGGTCATTCAACGGTCCTACGGCACCCTGGTGCAGCAGGTCTGTAAACCCCTTGATTGAGGTCATGGGGGTGCGCAGCTCATGCGTGACGATGGATACGAATCTCGATTTCTCCTGGTTGGCCTGTTGAACATCGCGATACAGGCGGGCGTTCGCCAAAGCCGGAGCAGATCGGGCCGCCAGGCGCTGCAGGAACCGCTCAGACGGGCCGTCAAATTGCCCCTGGTGCGTGGCGATAAGGACCCCCAGCACCTCCCCAGCAAGCGTGATCGGGACAGATAGCCAGTTCGCAGCTCCTTCGGTTGCACGCAATACATCCGAGCTGCTCGTATGCATGGCGGACTCAACAAGGCTATGGACCAAATTTAAGGGCAGATCTGCAGACGTGTATGTCTCTTGGGAGTTTGTTCCCCCAACCGGATTCGTCAACAAAATCCAAACGTTCGAGGCCGTCGTCGCCCGGGAAGCCCATCGCCGGGTGATCTCCAGAACATTCTCAAGGTCCAGGCTGGCATTCAGCTCCCGGTCGATCAGGGTCAACCTTTCCAGCTCAGCCACCTGCAGGCTTAATTCCTGGCCTGTGCGAGTATACAGGCGTGCGTTTTCTATCGCGATCGCCGCCTGCACCGCCAGGGCGCTGAGCAAGTCCAGGTCAGCCCGGGTAAACAGGCCAATTTGGGCCCGGTTGTCCACGTAAATGACTCCGTTCACCTGCCCGCGCGCCATGAGTGGCGCACACAGGATCGAACGCAGGGCCATCAACACCACGGATTCTTGCCGGGCAAATCGAGGATCGTTGCGCGCATCGGTGGTCACCAGCCCTTTCTTATTCTGAAACACGGAAGCGATCACCGTACGGCTGACCCCCATCTCCTCCGGCTGCAGATCCTGCTGGTCGAAGTTACGGGCCGCGCGCACCACCCAGTCCTGTTCGCCGGGCCCCGCCAAGACCAGAAACCCGCGTTCAGCGCCGGTAAGATGGATGGCGGCGTCGATTACCTGCGTCAATACCTGATCCAGGTCGAGGGAAGCGCCCATCGCCTGGGAAACCTTATACAAAGCAGCCAGCCGGGCCTGCTCCTGGCTGTCTGTTACGTAATCGGCCAGCTCGTTTAGAGCCCGGGATGCATCGTCAAGCGCCGTTTGGATCTCGGCCGGAAGCGGCTTCTCCCGTAAACGATTGAATGCGGATCGAAGCCCTTCGATTTGCGTTTGTGCTGGAGCTTTTGTCATTTTTGTCGTTCAGGTTGGGCGGCCGGGCCGCTCGAAGTGAGACTGGCGCGCTGCTCACCACCCACGTCTCCCAGGTAAACCTCGTGAAAATAATCGCACAATTCTTGCAGCGGGCAAGCCGGGCAGTCTGGCCGGCGCGCATGGCAGATTTCACGTCCTAAACGGATCAAATTCAAATGGGCTGCGTAATAAGTCTCCGGAGGGAACAAGTCAGCCAGGTACTGGTGAGCCTGCCCGGCATTCATCTTCGCCGGCCGCAAACCCAGGCGCCCGGTCACACGGTAGACATGCGTGTCTACCGGGAAGTCTGGCTTCCCCAATGAAAAAAGCAACACGATAGCCGCCGTTTTGGGCCCGACGCCTTGAAAGCTCATCAGCCACTGGCGAGCTTCTTCGACCGGCAGGTCGTTCAGGAAGCTCATGTCGAGCTGACCTTGCTGGGCCGTTATCTCGCGCAGCACTTTTTGAATGCGCGGCCCTTTCTGATTGGCAAGACCGGCAGGCCGTATGACCGAAATCAGCTCTTGTTCGTCGACATCTCGAACAGCTTCCCAGGTTGGATAGCGTAACCGCAGGGCCTCAAAAGCACGGTCGCGATTTATATCGTTGGTATTTTGAGAAAGGATGGTCGATATGAGCTCATCCAACGGCGGCAATGGGTTGCGCCAGCGTGGTTCTCCATAAAAATCGATCAGTTTTTGGTGAATCGCGAAAGCTCGCCCGCTTAGGTCCTTCTCCGGATGTTCGAAACTCGCAGCCTGGGGTGATTCGGCATGCATGCGGCCCGCTCCTGATAAAACCTCAAACGCGGATGAGCTGAAAACAGGGGCGGGCCTGGCCCACCTCCAGCTTGCGCCAGTTATAAACCGGCATAGCAGGCCCAAACTCATCCAACAGACCCAGGTCTGCCTCGGATAAGGCGCCTAATTGGCGCAATACCTCCAGTGCGACTGCTGAACGAGCTCTGGACTTTATATCGCCATCGGATATTTTGAGGGCAATTCCCAACGCAGGAGAATCCGGACCGAGCGCACCAGGCATCAGGCCGACACTCTGATAACCCTCTGCGCCGCCCTTCACAACAAACCGCCCACGGCCCACCTCCATCAAGCGCGTATCGAACCGGCCCGGGCCTCCGACCATATCAGGGTTAAAAATCATCGCCGAAGTGATGGTCTGGCAGGCGCTGAGGCGCTCCTCAGGCGCCACATTCCCGGCCTGTGGGTCGCATAAGCGTGCATACCCCAAGGCTGCATTGAAAAGCGGCACGGCGAAATTGGGCGCTGAACAGCCGTCGGTGCCGACAAAAACCTGGTCTACCGGAATTAAGCCCATTTTTGCAAAGGTGTGCAGGATTTCCTGCTGAACCGGATGCATCGGTTCGATGTAGGTCATGCCCTCGACGGCGTGCCGGGTAGTCTCATCGAGCATGCGTGCAAACGCCAGCATCCCGGTGTGCTTGCCAGAACAGTTGTGGCGGTTTGGCGTGGGCTGTTCGTTCCGCTCGCGCAAGGCTTGCGCGGTTGGTTCGTGATATGGATAATGGACACCGCACAGCAGCTCAGCCTCGGTCACGCCTGTCTTCGCCTGGATCGACCTCGCAACGGCGACATGCTCGTCTGTTCCGGAGTGGGAGGCGCAAATCAAGGCGATCTCGCGCGGCGTCAGGTTAAAAAACGCCCGCCCGCCGTGTTCAATAAAAGGCAACGCCTGGAATGGCTTGGCGCTCGAGCGTAAATAAGTCACTGTCTGTGGATCGCCGTAATGAGCGACCAGGCGTCCATACACATCCACGACTGCAATCGCGCCGAAATGGATCAACTCAACGATCTTCCCCCGGGTCAATTCGAAAAGAGGCAGGTAGTGAGATTCTGTCATCGGATAGCTTCGGCGGATTGAAACGATTTAAATCGTAGGCTGCCGCTTACCCGCTCATTCTTCTTCGTCATCCATCCGCTGTTCCAAAGGGGTCAGCGAACGGTAATGGCGAGAGTAATAATGATATAGTCCATAGCGCAGGCGCTGGGCGTAACGCAATTGCTTGTCCCGGGTGAACACAAGCCCAGCCAGTAAATCTGGGATCATGGCTTCAGTCTCTTCCGGGGAGGCGTTTTGTTCGGCCATCCGCTCAAGCCTAACCATCACATCCTTCAAGAAAGCCGCCTGTTTGGAAACGGTGTCACCTGCCAGCGGCCCGCCGCGCCCGCTGACAATGACATAATCCTGGTAGGATTCCTTCACCAAATCCAACGTCCCGATCCATTCCGGCAGATCGGCGTTCGCCAGGAAAGGGGGTTGGTTGATAACCACCAGATCGCCCACGAAAACAATTTTCTCATCTGGGATAATCACCCAAATCGCGCCTGGAGTGCTGCCCGGATGGTTCTCGAGCAGAATCTCTGGGCCGCCCCAATGCAGGGACATTTTTTGGGAGAAAGTGATGTCCGGGATAGCCCAGCGCATCCCAATGGCGTCACTGTACAACTCCCAGGCCGCCCCGGTTTCCATCGCCTGTCCCTTAAAAATCGTTGGACGGTTTCGAAACACCTGGGCTGTTTTTTGTTGGGCGACAATCGTACATTCCATCGCCCGGCTGCCCAGCGTACGATCTGGGTGGGCGTCCAGGTTGATTAATAGGCGGTTTGTCCCGCCGCGCTGGTTCAGCAAAGTAGAGCGCCAGGAGCGAGCATCTTCTGCCCGCAAAGGAGCGTCGATGATGATCGTACCATGCGAAAAAACCAACCCCCCCAGGGTGACGCCCAGGTAAGAGCCTTCGTAAAAAATACCGCGAGCCAATTGTTCCATAAAATCACTTGGGCAAAGCTAAGATCCTGGGAAGAGCTTTGAGTTCCCTGCCCTGCAGGTTCATTTCGCAACCCCATCGGCGAGGGGTAAGGTGAAGTTAAAACGGGCGCCGGTGCCCGTATCACTCTCGATCCAGATGCGCCCCCCATGGCCATTTACAGCCAGGCGACAGTAGGCAAGTCCCAGACCGAGACCGCGCGGACCATTTTTAGCGTTCAAACGAGTAAATTTATCGAAAATGCGCTCATGCTCACTCGCAGGGATACCCGGTCCATTATCCTGGACCCATATTTGCACAAATTTACCTTCTTGTTTTGCTCCCAGGGAAATTTTACTCCCCGGAGGCGTGTATTTCACCGCATTTTCCATCAAATTAATCAGAACCCGGCGGATCATATCTGCGTCGACGAAAAGCTTTGGAAGTCCTTCCGGCACATCGGTGTTAATTTCGATTTCCTTATTTTGCGCGACCGGCGACACGGCCTCCAGTGCATCATTGAAAATGGCGCCTGGCAGGACCGGCTGGCGGTTGCCTACAGGTTGGCCTTCTTCCAGGCGATTGATGTCCAAAAGCAAATCCGTCAGGCGTTGTATGCGTTCGGTCGAGCGCACCGCGATATTCAGCAGGGAGTAAAAACTTGCTTCAGCATCAGCAGGCAGCATTGAAGCGACCACATCCAGGCTGGAAACGATGTTCGCCAGTGGCGAGCGCAGATCGTGATAAATCATCGAAGTCAAGTCATTGCGCAAATTATCCAGGTCTTTGCGCTCGGTGATATCCCCCAGAATCCACTGCAAGTGTGGCACGCCCTCGATATTCACTTCGCGAGTATAAACCTGAACGGGAACCTCGCGCCCCGACTTCGATTGGAGGACCGATTCGTAGGACAGGGTCTCCCCAGTGGAGAGGTTTTTAAATTCCGAGCCGACCTCGAACGAGTCCACCACATTCAAATCGTTAACTTTAAGATTTCGCAGCGTTTCACTGCTCAATCCAGTGGTTACCTCCGCCTGGCGATTGGCTTCCAGGATATTTCCTTCCCAGTCCGTGATTAAGATCGAGTCAATACTATCTTCGAACAAATCACGGTAACGCTGGTGCGCCGCCTGCAGGCTTTCAAAGAGTTGAGCATGGCGAATCGCGGAGCCAGCCAGACTGCCAATGCCGGACAAAACCAACAAGGCGTCCGGGTCAAATACGCCATCCACCGGGTTGAGCGCTTCCAGTATTCCGATGACCTGGCCGCGCGAACGGATCGGAGCGCAGGCAATACCGCGGGTCCTAAAACCGAGCAGCAGGTCTATCTCGGGGTTGAAGCGTTGGTCATTATAGGCATCCGGAACAACTGCGCCGATACCTTCCTGGGCTACCCAGCCGGCTATACCTTTGCCAAGTTCCAGGTGCACTCCCACAACGTTGGTTTCATCCTTGCTGGTGGAGGCGCGAAACACCAACTCCTTCCCTTGTGGATCGATCAAGGCCAGCGAAACCACTTCCACACGCAGAGCCTGGCTGATCTGCTCCAGGATACGCTGCAAAACATCTTCAACGTTTAAGGAAGCTGTTATGACGGCTGCGCTCTCAGCCACGGCAGTCATCACACGCGCCTGGCGTTGGCTGTCCGCATATAAACGGGCGTTAAGCACTGCGATACCGGCCTGGTCGGCGATAGACTGCACTAATGCCAGGTGGTCCAGGCTGAAAAAACCTGGTGTAGGGTGAACCAGGGTGATGACCCCCACTAACTCATCGCGCACCTGGATGGGCGCGCTGACAGCCGATTTAGCCCCGGTCTGGTCGACCGCATCATCTGGGCGGCGGAGCCAACGATTATCCTGGCTGGTATCCCGGAGCAGGGCTGGCTGGCGCTGGCTTGCCACCCAACCTGCCAGGCCGCGTTCAAATGTGATGCTCAATTGGCTGGTCGTAATGTTCTTGAAATCGCCGTTAACGATGATCGCCGATTCTACGGGTTGTCCAAGGCCATCGACGACAATGATGCTGCCATTGATTGCTCCAACGTTATTAACCGAGAGGTACAGCACACGCCGTAAAACGGTCGGCAGGTCAAGCGCGGCAGCCAGCTCGCGGCTGATATTGTAAAGCAACTCAAGTGAAGCACGAGCGGCTTCGCCTTCTTTACCAGGAGCACTCATTCCTCTGCATCCTCAAAAAGTTGCCTTTCAGCAAGTTTGTCATTTTTCAGGCAAATGTCAAACAGAGTATAGCATATTTGTGAGAATCAACAAAAAACCAATTTTAAAATCAAGGCAAGGTCTTAGCCTTATCCACCGGGTAACGCCCAACGCGGCAAATCCAACAACAACACTTCGATTGCCAGGCGAGCGTTGATATTGCGCTCCAGCATGCTTTGCGTGCGCTCCAGAGCAGACAGCGCTTCATAGGCTGTTTCCAGCCCGAAATGGTCTGCAATCTCGCCAATCTCGTCCGAGCGGTCCGGGTTTGCCAGCGGCGCCGAGGCGCCGGCGGCCCGTAAGAGCACATCTCGCCAGCAAGAGGCCCACACCTGCAGAAGGTCACGCAGAGCGTCTTTCTCTTTTGAGGCTGTCTCGGCGTAAGCGAAGCGCTCCACGCGGCTTTGGCGCAGGAGGTTGTTGAGAGCATCCAGCCAGGCATCGCGCTGGGTTATCCGTTCGGAATGCTCGTGTAAATCCAATGCAAACCCGGGCCTGCCGCCGGAAATGTGCGCCAGCAGGTCCGCCTCTCCAGCCTCCAGCCCCCAACGCTCCTGCAGCCCCAGGCTGACCCTATCCAATGGCAAGGGACGCAGCCGCAAGACCTCACATCGAGATACGATGGTCGGCAGCAAGCTTTCAGCGCTCTCGGCAGTCAATACCAGGATCACCTGCCCCGGCGGCTCTTCCAGGGTTTTTAACAAAGCATTCGCCGCGTTTGGATTGGCCTCTTCGAAACGCAGCAACAACGCCACCCGGTAGCGCGCTTCGTAGGGTGCCAGGGCCAGGCTGTGCTGGAGCTCGCGCACCTGGTCTACTTTGAGGATTGCGCCGCGCTGTTCGGATTGTACAACCGACAGATCCGGATGCTCCATGCGGCCAATTTGCAGGCAGGAACGGCACTGCAGGCAAGGCTCCCCGGGGGCAGACGGCTGCGTACAGTTCAAAGCCTGCGCCAGGCGGACTGCCAGACTGCGCCTCCCAACGCCTTGCGGCCCGGTCAGCAGGTAAGCATGGCGAGGCCGCCCCCGCACGATGTGTTCCTTCAACATAGCGACCGCCCATTCGTGGCCGAGCATTTCCCAATTCATGTCTAGATTTTAGCCCAGAGCATAAGTCTTGACAACAACGAACCGTTACCAAAGCGCGGCCCGGTAAAAAGCGTAAGCCAACCCTTTGCCGCTATGATTTTCCGGTTGACACCCCCCCTCCCTGACGTTACAATCTCCTGCATGGATTTCATTAAAGGGCTTAACCTGCAGCAACAGCAGGCAGTTATGGCGGGCTTGGGGCCGGTGTTGGTCCTGGCCGGCCCCGGATCAGGCAAGACACGGGTGCTTACCCATCGTATCGCCTATTTAATTGGCTCCATGGGCGTCAGCCCATATCATATTATGGCGGTCACCTTCACAAACAAGGCCGCCCGCGAGATGGGGAACCGGGTGGCCGATTTGATCGGAGACACCAATCGCGGCCTGACCCTGGGTACTTTCCACGCCATCTGCGCCCGGATCCTGCGCCGGGAGGCTGAAAACCTGCCCTTCAACAGCAACTTCGTCATTTTTGACTCCGATGACCAGGTCAGCCTGGTTAAAACAGCCATCAAAGAGCTTAACCTGGACGATAAGCGCTTCCGGCCCCTCAGCGTGCATGCGTCCATCTCAAACGCCAAGAACGAGCTGTTATTACCGGACCAATACCCCACCAACAACTACCGCGATGAGGTCGTGGCGCGCGTCTACAAACGCTACCAGGAGATGCTGCTGGCAAACAACGCCCTGGATTTCGACGACCTGCTGCTGTGGATGGCTTACCTGCTGGAAGAAAGCCCTTCCATTCGGGAAAAGTACGCCCGCCGTTACGAGCAGGTTCTGGTAGACGAGTTCCAGGATACGAACCTGGCGCAGTATACCCTGCTGAAGCACCTGGCTTCGTTTCATCACAACATCTTCGTCGTGGGGGACACAGACCAATCCATCTATCGCTGGCGCGGCGCAGATTACCGCAATGTGCTGCGGTTTGAGGAAAGCTATCCGGATACGCAGGTCATCCTGCTCGAGCAGAACTACCGCTCCACACAGTCGATCCTGGACGTCGCCATGGCGGTGATCGATGAGAATCCTTACCGCACCCGAAAACGCCTGTTTACCGATCGCGGCCAGGGGGAGAAAGTGATCCTGCACGAGACCTACGACGATCGCGAAGAGGCGGGTTTCGTGATCGACACGATCGCTACAAACGTGAAAATGAACGGCGCTCAACCTGGCGATTTTGCTGTTATGTATCGCACCAACGCCCAATCCCGCGTGCTCGAAGAGGCATTCTTGCAGTCCGGCCTGCCCTATAAGCTGGTCGGAGCGCAGCGCTTCTACGGACGGCGCGAGATTAAGGACGTGATCGCCTACCTGCGCCTGGTACACAACCCGAACGATGAACTCAGCCTAACCCGCGTGATCGGCACGCCGCCGCGCGGCATCGGCGATAAGACTTACCTTACATTGCGCTCGAAAGCGCAAAATATGGGCGTGAGCCCAGGCGAGCTGCTCGTCGAATTCGGCCGGGACGAATCCCTCCAACTCGACGGGCTCAGCGGTCGCAGCGCCAATGTCTTAAAAGCCTTTGGGACGCAGTTGTCTAAATGGGTCGCCGCAAATGAGGCCCTGCCGCCTCTCTCTTTGCTGGATCAAATCTTGAACGATGTTGACTACCGCAGCTATATTGATGATGGGACGGATGAGGGTAACGACCGCTGGGAAAATGTAATGGAAATGCGCCGCCTGGCATCTGAATACAGCGACCAGGGGCTGGAAGCTTTTCTGGAACAAGTAGCGCTGGTCTCTGATCAGGACACGCTGGAAGCCGGGGCGAATGTCCCCACCTTGCTGACCCTGCATGCTGCCAAAGGCCTGGAGTTTCCGGTGGTGTTCATTGTCGGCCTGAACGATGGCACCTTGCCTCACAGCCGATCTTTCGATGATCCCGAAGCGATGATGGAAGAGAGGCGCCTTTTTTACGTGGGGATCACTCGCGCCCGAAACCTGCTATATCTTGTGAATGCACAATATCGCAGCGCGTACGGATATACAGAACCCAGCCTGCCGTCTCGTTTTATGGAAGATATCCCTGTTGAGCTGCTTAACGAAGCGGCTGGCCGCTCAAAAAAGCGCCACCCGGCCTCGGTCTACCGCCAGGAGCGCTGGCAGCCTGCCCGCACAAGCTCGAGGTCGTCCGCCCCGGTGCTGCAGCAGCGCTACCATCCCGGGATGCGTGTCGAACACCCTTCCTGGGGCGAAGGGCTGGTGCTCAACAGCCGCCTGCAAGATGAAGATGAGGTCGTCGATATATTCTTCGAAAAGCTGGGCTTAAAACGCGTCGCTGCCTCCCTGGCCCGTTTAGAGATAAAATCGTGAGCTGAGGACCCATAAAGTTAAAAACCCCGGGCGTCATCGCTTCCCAGACGCTCGCCTACCGGCGCACGCCCTTAAGGCGCTTTACGCTTCCTTGCTCGCGGCGTATAATCCCATTCGCCATGCCTATACTTGATCCCCACTCTATGGAGTTCATCAGCCGCAGCGAAGAGCAGACCCGCCGGGCGGGCATGCGGCTGGGGAGCTTGCTGCAAACCGGGGATGTGATCTGCCTGGTGGGTGAGTTAGGCGCTGGAAAGACCACCCTGGTTCAAGGGATTGCCTCGGGCTGGGGCTCCCTGGATCAGGTAACCAGCCCTACTTTTGTTTTGGTGAACGTTTACCGTCGGCCGGAAGAAGACCGGCTTTTTCATCTGGACGCATATCGTTTGAGCGGCGCCCCGGAGGCCGAAGATTTGGACCTGGAAAACTTAACTTCAACCGGCCCCCTGGTCGTCGAATGGGCTGATCGCATCACCGCGGCCCTGCCGGCAGAACGCTTATTGGTGGCGATGCGCTGGATCGATGAAAAACAACGCGATTTGTTGATCCACGCCTATGGGGAGCGCTATCAAAAAATGTTAGCTAACTTTCGCAAGAAAGTTTTTGGAGTTCCTTAATGCTGCTGGCGCTGGATACTTCCACCCGCACGGTCGGAATCGCCCTGTATGATGGCGTGCAGGTCGTCAGCGAAACGGTCTGGAACAGCCATGATTACCATACGGTCGAGCTGGCTCCGGCAGTCGCCGAAATCCTGGCGCGCTCTGGGGTAGAGATTACCGAGCTGCAAGCCCTGGCGGTGGCGCTCGGCCCGGGATCATTTACCGGGCTGCGCATTGGTCTGGCCCTGGCAAAAGGCCTGGCCCTGGTCCGCCGCCTGGCGATCGTTGGGGTGCCCAGCCTGCATATCCTGGCTGCCGGACAACCTTTGTGCGCAACGCGCATGGCTGCCGTCTTGCGCGCCGGGCGCGGCAGGCTGGCGGTGGGCTGGTACCGACCCGTGGATAAGGCCTGGCAGCCGGCCGCGGATATTGAGGTGCTCACACCTGCTGAGCTCTCCCGCCGGATCAAGGAGCCCACCCTGGTTTGCGGCGAGCTTAGCGAGGATGAGCGCCGGCTGCTCGGGCGCAAGCGAAAGAATGTCATCCTGGCCTCGCCGGCCCAATCCTTGCGCCGCCCAGGCTTCCTGGCGGAGCTTGGTTGGCAGCGTTGGCAGTCGGGCGAAGTTGACGATCCGGTCACACTTTCGCCGTTTTACCTGCATTACAATGATCCAATTCCCGGTTGAAGCGCTCAACCGGCCTGGCCGGTAAATTCCCTCCTGGCGGCATGAACTCATGTTTTCCCCCCGCACTACGAACTCCGTAACCGTGCGCCTCATGCGTGAGGAGGACCTTCTGCAAGTGCAAGCCATCGACCGGCTCTCTTTCAGCATGCCCTGGCCGACAAGCGCTTACCGGTTCGAGCTAAAGGATAACCCGCTTTCCTTGCTTTGGGTGGCGGAAGCTGTTTTAAATGATGGGCCGCCGCAGGTGGTCGGCGCAGTCGTTGTATGGCTGGTCGTGGACGAAGTCCATATCGCGACGCTCGCCGTTCATCCCGATTTTCGCGGCCGGGGCATCGGCAAGCGCCTTCTGGCGACTGCCTTGAAGGAAACCATATCGCGAGAAATGCGCAGCGCGACCCTGGAAGTGCGCGCTCACAATGAAGCCGCCCAAGAGCTCTACCGCCAGTTCGGGTTTCAGACCGTCGGTCGAAGGCCGCGTTACTACCGGGATAATAACGAGGATGCGCTGATCATGACAGCAAGCCGCCTTGGGAAAGAATACCTGGGATGGCTGGAAAGCGGAGCGTGGGAGCGCAGCGACTCCGAATCCAGTAAACATACGGCTTGAAACTCGACCTGCCGATCCCTATGAATATAAAGGAGGTGCCTAGTGAATCCAGTTGAAGAATTAAAACAAGTTGCGCAAGAAGTCTCTGTATGCACAAAATGCAAACTGCACTTCTCCCGAAAACTGGCCGTTCCAGGCGAAGGCCCGGCCGATGCCGAAATCATGTTCATCGGCGAAGGCCCCGGCTTTCATGAAAATGAACAAGGGCGCCCGTTTGTAGGAGCGGCCGGCCGGTTTTTAGAAGAACTCCTGAACAATATCGGCCTGAAGCGCACCGATGTCTTCATCACCAATATCGTCAAGTGCCGCCCGCCCGGGAACCGTGACCCCGAATTGGAGGAAATTGCATCCTGCAATGAGTACCTGGAGCGCCAGATCCAGGCGATCAACCCGAAGGTGATCGTGACTCTGGGGCGCTTCTCCATGGGCCGTTTTCTACCCAATGCTAAAATTAGCGATGTACATGGGCAGGCAATGAAAGTCAAGGGCCGCCTGGTCGTAGCCATGTATCACCCGGCGGCGGCGCTTCACCAGCGCTCCTTAAAACCTACTGTCGAGGAGGATTTTTCGCGCCTCCCAGAAATGATCGCCAAGGCCGGACAATTGCCCGAGTACGAACAGGAGAAAAACTCTGGCAACGGCGACGATAATGCCAAACAACTCAGCATGTTTTAGAAAAGGGCAAAAATGAACCAAACAATTCAAGAAATGCTACGATCACGTCTGGAGAGCCGCTCGGCGCGGGTCGCCATCCTCGGCCTGGGTTACGTGGGCTTGCCTTTGGCGGTGGTTTTTGCAGAAGCAGGTTTCACCGTGACCGGGATCGACCCGGATAAATCCAAAGTGGAAACGGTCATGCGCGGGGAGAGCCATATCCAGGACGTGCCCGCGGATCAGGTCGCCCGCCTGGTGAAAGCCGGTAAGCTATGCGCCACAACCGACTTTGCGGTCCTGCGCGAATCGGAGGCGGTCAGCATCTGCGTCCCCACTCCCTTACGAAAAACCGGCGACCCCGACCTCTCTTATATACTCAGCGCTACCGACGAGCTGGCGAAGTATGTGCACCCGGGCATGGTGGTCGTGCTCGAGTCGACCACATATCCAGGAACCACTCGCGAGATCTTGCTGCCCAAGCTGGCTGAAGACCACGGCTTGAGAGTGGGCGATAACTTTTTCCTGGCCTTCTCTCCCGAGCGAGTCGACCCGGGCAGGCAGGACTGGACGACCTTGAACACGCCCAAGGTCATCGGCGGCATCACCCCGGCTTGCAGTGAAATTGCTGCCGCCTGGTACTGCGCCGCGCTGGAAACCGTTGTTCCGGTCTCGTCAGCCGAGGTGGCCGAAATGGCGAAACTCCTCGAAAACACTTTCCGCATGATCAATATCGGCCTGGTGAATGAGATGGCGATCATGTGCGACCGCCTGGGGGTGGACGTCTGGGAAGTGATCGAGGCGGCCGCTACCAAACCCTTTGGATTCATGAAATTCACGCCGGGGCCGGGCCTGGGCGGGCACTGCATCCCGATCGACCCGCTCTACCTGTCCTGGAAGCTGCGCGGCTTGCAATATACCGCCCGCTTCATTGAATTGGCCTCCGAGATCAACACCGGGATGCCGCGTTACGTGGTCGCCAAGGTGCAGGATGCATTAAACAACCAGGGCAAACCCCTCAAAGGCAGCCAGGTCCTGGTCTTGGGAGCGGCGTATAAACCGGATATCGACGATCTGCGCGAATCCCCCGCCCTGGATGTCATCGGCCTCCTGGAGCAAAAAGGGGCCGTCGTGAGATACCATGACCCTTATGTGCCTCTAATGCGCCACGATGGTTTGGAGAGAGAATCCGTCCCCGACCTGATGGCCGCGGTAAAGGCAGCCGACTGTGTGGTCATCGTCACCAATCACAGCGTTTATGACTATCCGGCGATTCTGGAAGCCTCCAAGGTGATTGTCGATACCCGCAACGCCCTTGGCTTGCAAGGGCGCGGCCACCCGAAAGTCGTCAGGCTTTAGCGCACTCCAGGCCGGCAGGCGCGGCCGCGCAACCACCAGGAGCAAAAGAATGGCTTATTACTTCGTCACAGGAGCGGCCGGGTTTATTGCCGCGCGACTCTCCGAGATGCTGCTGGACGAGGGTCACACCGTCCTGGGCGTGGACAACTTGAACGACGCTTACGACGTGCGCATGAAACGCTGGCGGCTGTACCGCCTGCTCCAGCGTCCCAATTTCACTTTTTATCAGCTCGATATCAGCGACCGAGCCCAGCTCGAAAAAGCCATACAGCATGAGCTTAGTCAGAATGGAAGCGAGCAGAAAGGATCCTTCGATGCTGTCTTTAACCTGGCAGCCCGCGCTGGCGTGCGCCAATCGCTGGAAAACCCCTGGATTTACGTCGAGACCAACATTACCGGCACGCTGAACCTGCTGGAGATTTGCCGCCAATACGGCGTCGCTAAATTCGTCCTGGCTTCCACTTCTAGCGTTTATGGAGCAAACGCGCCGCTTCCTACCCCGGAAACCGCCGACAGCGACCATCCTCTCCAGCCGTATGCCGCCAGTAAAAAAGGGGCGGAAGCCCTGTGCCACGCCTATCATTTTCTCTATGGAATCGATGTCACCGTGTTCCGCTACTTTACCGTCTATGGGCCGGCCGCCCGGCCCGACATGGTCATGTTCCGTTTTGCGCAATGGATCAGCGAAGGGAAGCCGGTCAGGCTGAATGGAGATGGCGAACAGACGCGCGGTTTCACCTACCTGGACGACATCGCCCGGGGTACCCTGCTTGGACTCAAGCCGCTCGGCTACGAGATCATCAATTTAGGTGGGCATGAGACCATCAAGATCAATGATTTAATCCAGATGCTGGAGGAGCTGGTCGGGAAAAAAGCGCAAGTGCAGCAGCAGCCTGCCCATCCGGCCGACATGTTAGCCAACCATGCCAATGTAGACAAAGCCAGGGAATTGTTGAATTGGGAGCCACGCGTAAAGCTGGCAGAGGGGGTGGCCAACCTGGTGGCATGGTACAATGCCGAACGCGATTGGGCGCGCCATATCTCGACGGAATAAAACAAGGCCCGGCCACCTTGAAAGATCGACTTCCAGGCGATCTTGTCCCTGATATAAGATGAAGATCGCTATCATCTCCCCCACGAGCATCCCTTCCCGGCGCGCCAATACCTTGCAGGTAATGAAAATGAGCCAGGCGCTGGCCCAGTTGGGGCAGGCCGTGCAAGTCGCCATCCCCGGACAGCAGCCGCAAACCCCCACCAATAAGAGCCTGTGGGAGGAGCTGGCCTGGCAGTACGGCTTGAGCCAGGAATTCCCACTAACCTGGCTGCCGGCGCAGCCCAGGCTGCGCCGTTATGATTACGGGTTGCGGGCCGTACGCTGGGCGCAAAGTTGGGGCGCGGACCTCGTCTATACCCGCCTGCCCCAGGCGGCGGCCTATGCCAGTTGGTCCGGATTGCAAACCATCCTGGAAATCCATGACATCCCGCATGGGCTGCTCGGCCCCTGGTTGTTGCGCCGTTTTTTAGATGGGCCAGGGGCGCTCCGGCTGGTCGCCATCACACAGGCCCTGGCAGATGATTTGGAAAGAAAATTTCCCCTGCCTGCCTCCAATTCATTCATCAAGACCGCGCCCGATGGCGTTGACCTGGAGCGCTACGCCAGCCTGCCCGAGCCCAGTGCGGCCCGCCGGTCTTTGCTGGCTGCGCCCACATTTCGCCTCGCGTTAGATGGCGGCGTTTTTTCCCCTGAAACCTTCACTGCCGGCTACAGCGGGCACCTGTACGCTGGCCGGGGAGCCGAGCTGATCCTGGCCCTTGCCCAGCGTCTGCCGCAATACAATTTTCTGGTGGTTGGCGGCGAGCCACAGGAAGTGCGCCGTCTGCGTGGCATTGCCAAAGAACAAGGGGTCGGCAACCTGATCTTGACAGGATTCGTTCCCAACGCCGAGCTTCCTCTTTACCAGGCTGCCTGCGATGTTCTGATGATGCCCTACCAGTGGCAGGTGGCGGCCTCCTCGGGCGGCGATATCTCCCGCTATCTCAGCCCAATGAAGCTGTTTGAATACCTGGCCTGTGGGCGCGCCATCCTCGCCAGCGATCTGCCCGTGCTGCAGGAAGTGCTCAACGCGCAAAACGCAGTCATCCTTCCCGCCGGGGATGTGGGCCGATGGGCTGCCGCGCTGCAAGCGCTGCAATCACAGCCAGGACGGGAGAAGCTGGCCCAACAAGCTCGCCTGGATGCAGCCCGTTACACCTGGAAGGCGCGCGCTGGTCGGATATTGGAGGGGATTTGACCGTATTCCACCAGGTTGGCGCATGGCTGCCTTTTTTGGCGGCAGCCATACTGGCGAGTGGGCTTCTTTGGGCCGGCTGGACCGCTTTGCGCGCCCAGGAAAAGCCTGGAATGCCAGCCTGGTTGGGTGGGCTGTTGGTAGGCGCCGCGCTGCTGCGGCTGGCGGCTGGCGCGCTCTGGTTTGTGGCTTTACCCGGCAGTGGGCACGGGTCGCCTCCTGAGCTGGCAGGCTACGTGATGGCCGACGCTTACCAACGCGACCAGGCTGCCTGGGAGCTGGCGCAATCGCAGAAACCCCTCTGGGATGCCTTCCAGGGCAATTTTCGCAAGGCCGACCAGTACGGCGGCTTGCTGTTCCTGAGCGCCCTGGTCTACCGCTACCTGGGAGGCGAAACCCACCAGCCCTTAATGATGGTGCTGATCACGGCTGCTTTCTCGGCGCTGGCAGTCGTCTTCGCCTGGGCGCTTACCCGGCGCGCCTGGAATGAGCGCGCCGCAAAACTGGCCGCCTGGGGAATGGCCTTATACCCGGAGGCTGTGCTCCTGGGCAGCTCGCAGATGCGCGAGGCCTTCACCATGACCTTGACTGCGGCGGCCTTTTACGGCCTGGTGCTGTACACCCGCCAGCGCTCCAGGGCCGGCCTGGTATGGATCTTCGCCAGCCTGCTGCTATATTTACCTTTCTCACCCCCATTTGCAGCGCTGCTGGTGGCGATGCTCGCCATCGTGGCCCTGCTGGTATTGCCAGGATCGCTGTCCGCCGCCGTTAGCCAGCCTCGCCGGCTTTGGCTCGTCCTGGGAGCCCTGGCGCTTCTCATCCTGGCGGCTGCCTGGGTCAGCCTGGGCCAGCTCGCCCCTCCAAAAATATCCAACCCGCTAGACCTCATCGGCTGGTGGGTGAAGAAATCCGCGGAATACCAAACTCACCTGACCAGGAGCGCCTCCGGCTGGGTGCAGAAAATTTTTCGCAGCACGCCGGATTGGACGCATATCTATCTTCTTGTGGCCTATGGGGTAGTCCAGCCATTCCTGCCGGCAGCCCTGGTTGTGGGCAGCGAAGCGCCGATCATGCCCTGGATCACCCTGTGGCGCTCGCTGGGTTGGACGCTTCTGCTGTTGCTGCTGGTTTACGCGCCGCTGCGCGCCTTCCGCAAAGACGGAGATCCACTGGGCCGGGCCTTCAGCCTGGTGGCCTGGCTTTGGATCCTGATCGCCTCTTATCGCAGCGGCGGCGACCAGTGGGATAACCCGCGCTACCGGGCCGCTCTGGCTTCCGTTCAGATCGCGTTAGCTGCCTGGGCCTGGACGGCTTCGAGCCGGGCAGAAGACCCGTGGTTCCGGCGGGTGCTGGTAGGGATAGGGCTCGTTTTCGCATGGTTCCTGCCCTGGTACCTGCAGCGTGAATTCCAAATCCCCTGGCCTGTCGGCGACCCCTTTAAATCGCTTGGACTGGGTATCGCCAGCGCGCTGTTGTTTGTGCTCTGGGATTGGGCCAGAACGAACCGGCCCTCTTGACCTGTGTGGGTCTGAGGTTATAATTCAACGATTGAATTTTACGCCGAGGAGTTCTGCATGCCTACAGCGCTAATAACAGGGATCACCGGGCAGGATGGGTCCTACCTGGCTGAGTTTTTGCTGCGCGCCGGGTACCAGGTGGTTGGGATGGTTCGCCGTTCCAGCACGGTCACTTTCGAGCGCATCAGCCAGATTCAGGATCACATCGTCATCATCCAGGGTGATCTGCACGACCAAAGCTCATTGGTAGACGTCATCGAGCAGTACAAGCCGAGCGAGGTTTACAACCTGGCAGCTCAGTCTTTTGTCCCCACTTCCTGGAACCAACCCGTTCTCACCGGTGAAGTAACCGCCCTGGGCGTCACTCGCTTGCTGGAAGCGGTCCGCCTGATAAACCCAAAGGCGCGCTATTACCAGGCGTCTTCCAGCGAGATGTTTGGCAAGGTGCGCACGGTCCCGCAGAACGAAGAGACCCCTTTCTACCCGCGCAGCCCTTATGGCGTCGCCAAAGTGTACGGTCACTGGATCACCGTCAACTACCGCGAGTCCTACGATATTTTTGCCACCTCCGGCATTCTTTTTAACCACGAAAGCCCCCGGCGCGGCCTGGAATTCGTCACCCGCAAGATCACGAATGGGGCGGCGCGCATCAAGCTGGGCCTTACGAACGAGCTTCGTCTCGGGAACCTGGAGTCGCGCCGCGACTGGGGTTACGCCGGCGATTACGTGAAAGCCATGTGGCAGATGCTCCAACAGGACCGCCCCGGCGATTACGTGATCGGTACAGGCGAGACCCACTCTGTGCGTGAATTTTGCCAGCTCGCCTTCAATCACGTCGGATTGGATTACTGCGATTACGTGATCCAGGATCCACGCTTTTACCGGCCTGCGGAAGTAGACCTGTTGGTGGCGGACCCCGGCAAAGCGCAACGAGAATTGGGCTGGGAGGCCAGTATCGGGTTTGAAGAGCTCATCCGCATGATGGTGGATGCGGATTTGAAGCGCGTGGCGAAAGAAGTTCTCTAAAAACGAATGGCAGGCCCAACAACAACTCAATCCACTGCCTGGCGAGCCGGGCGCACACGGAGAAACCAACCCTGACCATGCTGCAATCTTCTTATCTTTGGCTTCGCACCCGGTTCGACCGGTTCTTTGAAGGCGAGCTGATTCGCCGCGTGGTCAAGAACTCAGGTTATCTGATCAGCGCAACCGGGATCTCTTCCGGGCTCAGCGTGATCCAGGGCATCCTGGCAGCCAATTTGCTGGGTGTTGAGAATTTCGGCCTGCTGGGGATTATCACGCAGTTTACAACTGTCATCAACAGGTTGTCCTCTTTCCGTATGGACGAGCTGGTGGTCAAATACCTGGGATACTACGGCGAAAAGAAAGACCACCAGCGCGCTGCGGCGGTATTTAAAGGCGCGGCCCTGTTGGAAATGCTGGCTTCCATTGCGGCCTTTGGGTTGGTATGGGTATTGGCGCCTGTGGGCGCGCGAGCCTTTGGTAAAGATGCCAGCCTGGCCCATTGGTTTGCAATTTATGGGTTGATCATCCTCGCCAATCTGATCTCCGAAAGCTCTACCGGCCTTCTTCAAATCTACAATCGCTTTCGAGCCATGGCGATATTGAGCGTCGCTCAAAGCGTGGTCACCTTGTCTTTAACCGGCTTGGCGTATATCCGTCACGGGGGTCTGCTGGACGTCCTCCTGGCTTATTTTACTGGCAAGATTGTTGGAGCTGTGGGCTTGACGTTCATCGCCATGACCGAGGCAAAACGGCGCTGGGGAAGCGGCTGGTGGCGGACTCCGCTGAGCCTGCTTTACCCTCAACTGCGGGAGTTGGCTGGATTCGCAATCAGCACCAACATCAGCGCCTCGCTGAGCCTGGTGACGAAAGACAGCGAGCTGCTTTGGATCGCCTATTTCACTTCGCCCTTGCAGGCCGGCTATTATAAACTGGCCCTGTCGCTGTCAAGCATGGTGAAAATGCCCGTCGCTCCCCTGCCACAAGCCACTTATCCAGAGCTGTCCCGGGAGGTTGCTCGCAATAACTGGGAAAACGTCCGCTACATCCTGCGACAGGGCTCGCTGCTGGCGGGCGGCTATTCGGTACTGGCCACCCTGGGGCTGGTATTGTTAGGGAGAATGTTGATCAGTACGTTTTCCACACCTGATTATTTACCTGCCTACCCGGCGTTGGTGATCCTGATGATCGGGGCTCTGGTAGCCAACACCTTTTACTGGAGCCGCCCGGCTTTGCTGGCATTAAACCGGCCTGACTTCCCTACCAAATTGAACCTGATCCTGGCAATCTGCAAGGCTATCGGGGTCGTCCTGCTGGTTCCGCTCGCCGGGGGGTCCGGGTTCATTGTGGCGGCGGCCCTGCTGGCAGGCTCCTACATCGTTGGCGTAAGCATTTCAGCCCTGAAAGTAAATCAACTCGTTGTCAGGCAGGAGCAGGCCCTGGTAATTTGAGCGAGGAGCCGGTAAACGATCGATCTGCCTGTCTATGAAAATCGCCTTTGTCCTGCCATATCTACAAAGACCTCTCGGGTGGCGCAGCTATGCCTGCGCCTTGATCAATGCCATCCGCAAGGAGGTTGAGCCAGTCCTGATCGTAGCCACCAATGACACCAAGATCGCCCGGTCCCTGTTCCCGAACGACCAGATCCTGGCGCTCCCAACCACACAAGATGCCAGCTTCAGCAGCCGGCGTGGAGCGCTTAAGCTGGCTGCCTGCTTCGCAGCCATTCAAACGAGGAGTTTTCCAAAAATAGACCTGGTGCATTCGCTGGAAGCCTACCCGACCGGGCTGGTTGGGCACTGGCTTGCTCGCCGGGTGGGCTGCCCCAATATGATCACATCCCATGGGACCTATGGGGTGATCTGGCACAAGAATCGCATAGACCGCCCCATCTATGCCCGGGTTCTCAGCAGCGCAGCCGTGATTTGCCCGGTTTCTCATGGCACTGCCCGGATTATGCAGAATTACTTCGGCGAATCTTTGGCCCGAACTCGCATCCACCCGGTTATCAGCGGCAATGATTTTTACAAAAAGATCCCCCCGGAAATCGCTAACCAACGATCTTCCAATCCGGCGCCTGTTATCCTGACGGTCGGGCAAATTAAGCCACGCAAGGGGCTGCATACCAGCCTGGCTGCTTTTGCCCGGACGAAAGAACAACTTCCGGCGGCGCGCTATCGAATCGCTGGTTACTACCCGCAGGCCGGCTATTATCAACAACTTCAAAAATCCATCGCCGAGCAGGCTTTGAAAGACGTCGAATTCCTAGGGCAGGTGCCTCAGGCCGAACTCCATTGCCTTTACCAGGAGGCTTCTCTGTTTGTCCTCACCCCAGAGATGGATGGGTTGCGCTTCGAGGGATTCGGATTGGTGTACCTGGAAGCCGGAGCCTACGGACTGCCCGTTGTCGCTACCGACAGCGGCGGCGTATCCGAGGCGGTTAAAGACGGCGAAACCGGCTTCCTGGCGCCCGAGGGCGATGTAGAGGCAGTTTCTGAAGCGATGTTACACCTGCTGAGGGATCCAGCGCTCGCCGCTCGAATGGGTAGGGCAAATCGCCTCTGGGCAGAGACGCTTACCTGGGAACGCTGCGCGCAGGAGTATCTCCAGGTATACAAAGAAGCGACCGGCAAATAACCCACGGCGCAGGCCCGCACCCATGCGAATTGTCTATCTCTCGAATTCAAAAATACCCTCCAAGGAAGCCAACAGCATTCAAGTCATAAAAATGTGCGCAGCCTTTGCCAGCCTGAGCCACCAGGTCATCCTTTTCTCGGTGAAGAAGCCGGAACAAGGCATGCAAGACGAAGAATTTTATGGAATTACAGAAAAATTCGAGAGGATCAAGATATTCGTGCCGGATATCCCAGGGCTACGTAAGGCCTGGTATACCCTGAACGTTTTATTTCGACTGTTTGGGCAAATAAGACCGGATGTTTTCTACGGGCGAGATGCTCTCTCCAGCCTGGCAGCGGCGGTATTCATCGCCCGCCCGATTATTCTCGAAGTCCATACCCCGCCGAATGATTTTTTTGGAAAATGGATCATCCGGAGGTTAAGTCATATGAAGAATTTCTTCCGGCTGGTCGCTATCTCCAAATCTCTTCAAGAATATTATCGCGAACTTTTACCGGAGCTCGACCAGCGGAAATTTATCGTCGCTCCGGATGGCGCCGACCCTGTTGACATGCAGAGACTTAACCCGCAAAAGGCTATAGGCAGAGAGGGCGCACTCCAAATTGGGTATACCGGACACCTTTATGCCGGAAAAGGTTTGGAGGTGATCTGCGCGCTTGCCGGTCAAATGCCCGAGGTGGATTTCCACATCGTTGGAGGGCAGGAAGAACACATCCGTCAATGGAGAGAGCGCTGTAAATGCTCGAACCTGTATTTCCACGGCTTTGTCCCGCATAGAGAAGTGCCGGCTTACCTGAACCAATTCGATATCCTGCTGGCGCCTTACCAGAGGCAGGTAGCGGTAAGCGGAAATAAGGGCGACATCGCCACCTGGATGTCACCTTTGAAGATATTCGAATATATGTCGGTTGGGAAAGCCATCATATGTTCCGATCTACCCGTGTTGAGAGAAGTATTGACGCCTGAAGTAGACTGTTTGATGGTGGAACCGGATGACTCACAGGCGTGGGCGCAAGCTATCCGGCGATTGAGTGACAGGAATACTCGAGAGACAATTGGACGCGCAGCTCAGGAAAATTTCAATCGCCGCTATACCTGGCGCAAACGCGCCGAGCGGGTTTTGGAGGGGCTGTAAAAATCATGCTTGACTCAGGTGGGCCAGGCGTTATAATTCAGCGACTGAATTCTGCCCAGGAATTTATCGCCCAAGTCCTCGCAGCCAATTCCAAAGCCGCCGGTGCCCAGAAGCCTCTAAAGAGTTAAGAATGCATCTGTCGATCGTAGTACCCGTTTTTAACGAAGCCGAGAATCTGATGCCTCTGCATCTGGCTATTCATAAGGCGCTTGATGAGCGGGCTAACCTGTGTTGGGAAGCGGTTATGGTGGACGACGGCAGCACAGATGACAGCCTGGAAACGCTGGAGGATCTGGCTGGCAGTGATCCGGAACATATACGTGTGGTATCGCTGCGGCGCAATTTTGGCCAGACTGCCGCCATTGCTGCCGGTGTGGATTACGCCCAAGGAGACGTGATCGTGCTCCTCGACGCCGACATGCAGAACGACCCGTGCGACATACCCATGTTGATCGATAAAATCGACCAGGGTTATGACGTGGTAAGCGGCTGGCGGGTGAATCGCCAGGATACCTTTATCACCCGAACACTGCCATCTCGCATCGCCAACTGGATGATTTCCCTGGTCACCGGGGTGCATCTGCACGATTATGGCTGCACGTTGAAAGCCTACCGCCGAGAGGTGATCACCGGCTTCCGGCTGTATGGAGAAATGCACCGGTTCATACCCGCTTATGCAAATTCCGTAGGCGCCAGAATGATCGAGGTTCCGGTCCATCACCACCCGCGCGAACATGGAAAGACCAAGTATGGCATGAACCGCACGCTTAAAGTAATCCTGGATCTGTTTACAGTCAAATTCTTGATCAGCTACTCCGACAAGCCAATTTACCTGTTCGGCGGCGCGGGTCTGCTGATGATGTCGGCCGGTACGCTTACCCTGTTTTATTTGCTCTTCCGCAGGCAGTTGACAGGGATTGGAATGACCCAATCCCCATTTTTCCTGGTCAGCACGACTCTGATCGTGATGGGTTTTCAATCGATTTTGATGGGCCTTATCGCCGAGTTGCTCGCCCGCACTTACCATGAGTCTCAAAGCAAGCCAATTTATAAAGTTCGAAAAGCCCTCAACTTTTCCGAGCTGATTAAGGAATAATGCGCATCCTGGTTCTGGTATACGAATTTCCCCCGGTCGGCGGCGGCGGGGGCGCAGTTGCCCTGGATATCGCCCGGGAATTAGCACAGCGCGGGTATGAGATTGCCCTGCTAACCTCTCACCATGCGGGCCTGGCTCGCCAGACAACCATCGACGGAGTCCGGGTTTTTCGCATAAATTCCTTCCGCCGCCATCTTTACAAAGCCGATTTTCTGTCTATGGCTGGTTACATCCTGATGGGTTTCCTGCCTGCTTTGCAACTGGTGCGTCGATTTCGCCCGGATGTCATCCACGTGCATTTTGCGGTGCCCAGCGGCCCTCTCGCCTGGATCGTGTCCAAATTGAGCGGAATCCCTTATCTCCTCACTGCGCACCTGGGTGATGTGCCCGGAGGCGTTCCGGAGAAAACCCAAGGCTGGTTTCGCTGGGTCTATCCCTTCACCCCTGCAATCTGGCGCGACGCCGCCCGTGTAGTCGCGGTCAGCGAGCACACTCGCCAATTAGCGCTGAAACGCTATCCAGTCGACATCCAGGTCATCCCAAATGGGGTAAATCTAAACCTTCTTGACCCCGGTGAGATTCAGGTTGGGCGCCCGCCGCGGGTGATATTCGCCGGGCGCTTCGTCCATCAAAAGAACCCGCTGCAGATTGTCCGGGCGCTGGCGGAAAATGCCGACCTGCCATGGACCTGCGTCCTTCTGGGGGATGGCGCGCTTCGCCCGCAAATCGAGGCAGAAATCGCCCGAACCGGGCTGAGCGACCGGTTCCATCTGCCAGGATGGGTCACGCCCGAGGAAGTGGTCGCCTGGCTCAAAAAGTGCGATATCTTACTACATGCCATCCTTATCGGAAGGGCTGTCGGTGGTGGGCGTGCAAGCTGTCGCCATGGGATTAGCCGTCGTCGCCAGCAGGGTCGGAGGCTTCATAGACCTGGTTAAGCCCGGCGAAAATGGTTTCCTGGTCGAAAATAACGAAGAGGCGGGCTATGCAAAAGCGGTGCGCGACCTGTTGTGCAATCCCGAGCTGCTGTTGAGAAGTAGAAAGGCCAGCCGGCGGATTGCTGCAGAATTTGATATCCAAAAAATAGCTGATCGCTACGATGAACTCTTCCAGCAGATCCACCCTACCTTGGATCGCATAAGCGTGCGATGATCCTGCTTGACCCTCATTCCGCTGAAGTATATGAGTAACGCACCCCACCATATCGCCCTTTTTCTGCCGCACCTCGATGGAGGCGGCGCGGAACGCGTCATGGCGCTCCTGGCTGCCGGATTCGCCAGTCAAGGCTCGCAGGTCGATCTGGTATTGGTGAAAACACAAGGATCGTATTTATCCCTGTTACCACCCGAAGTGCGCATCATCGACCTGCATGCAGCCAACGAGTACACCAGCCTGCCCGGGTTGGTCCGCTACCTGCGAGGCGAACAACCGCAGGTCCTATGTTCAACCCTGGACCTGGCGAACCTGATCGCTTTAATCGCAAGGCGAATCAGCCGGGTATCCACCCGGGTCATCGTACGGGTCGCAAACACCGTATCGATGCGAAAACGCTCCATATTTAAAAAGAAACTGGAACGCCGGCTGCTTCGTTGGATCTACCCATGGGCGGACAATATCGTCGCCGTCTCAGAAGGCGTGCGGATGGACCTGGCAAGCTATACAGGGATCGCACCGGAGCGCATCGTCGCCATCTACAACCCGGTCATTACAACTGAGCTTTCTGCACAGGCTCAGGAAATCGTACCCCATCCCTTGTTCGCAAATGGAAACATCCCGGTTGTACTGGGCGTGGGAAGGTTAGCAGAAGCGAAAGACTTCCCCACTTTGATGCGGGCGTTCGCTAAACTCCATGAAAAACGCCGTGCAAATCTGGTTATTCTCGGCGAAGGCGAACAGCGCTCTGAATTGGAACGCCTGGCCCAGGACCTGGGTATCGCGACCTGTTTTTCCCTGGCTGGTTTCACGGCTAACCCATTTGCATACATGAGCAAAGCAGCCGTGTTCACTTTGACCTCTCGCTGGGAAGGTCTGCCCGGGGTTTTAATCCAGGCGATGGCCTGCGGCTGCCCGGTTGTAAGCACAGATTGCCCCAGCGGCCCCTCGGAAATCCTCGCCCAAGGCAAATACGGGCACCTGGTGCCGGTCGGCGATGTTGCAAAACTGGCTGAGGCGCTCGAGCAGGTTTTGGACGGGGACAAACGCCTGCCGCCGGTAAGCTGGTTAGAGCAATTCGAATCGGAGACCGTCGTTAGCCAATATCTCCAAGCCATGGGGCTGGAACCGGGGCAGCCCGTTCGCAAGGAAAGCGCCGTTTCGGAAACGAGCGTCACAATCTCGCCGGGGATGTGAGGGATAATGGCTTTGAACTGCAACAGCACCAAAAAGTTCGCAATCCTGTTGTTAGGCTCTCAAATGGCGACTGCCGGAGCGCAGCGGAATCTACTCATGCAAGCGCGCTGGTTCTACAAGCAAGGCTACCCCGTCATTGCTGCGTTCTTCTACGACCGGGATGGATTGCGAGAAAAGTGGCAGTCGGAGAATCCTTTTCCACTCATCAGCCTGGATGCATGGCAAAGAAATGGCGGCATCGGTAACAGCCTCCAGGTGCTGCGTGGTTTAGGCCGCCTTTACAAGCTGCTGCGCAAGGAGAATATTTGCGTGATCGAGACGTTCACCCACCACGCCAATTTATTGGGGCTGCCGGTCGCCTGGGCAGCCCGGATACCCGTCCGGGTCGCCAACCACCGCGGCCGTATACGTGGTATACCGAGATGGATGGAGCGCCTGCATAGCTGGATGGTCAACATCGGGATCGCCACGGATTTCGTCGCCGTATCCAAGGGCGTTTACCAGGAGGCGATTGATGTGGAGGGGATCAACCCCGGTAAGGCCAGCCTGATCCAAAATGGGGTCGACCTCAGCGCTGCCCGGGTTGATCTCACCAATTTAACCCGCGCCAGCCTTGCGAAAGAGATCGGAGGCGCTCCTGAAGCGTGTATCCTCCTGACAGTTGGCCGGCTGGAAGAACAAAAAGGGCATACTTACCTGCTGGACGCTATCCCAGCCATATTGGAACGATTCCCTCAAACCGTATTTATTTTTGCCGGCGAAGGCAATTTACGAATGGAGCTGGAGAAGAAAACACGAACGTTGGGGATCGAACACGCCGTGCGGTTTTTGGGTAATCGGGCCGACGTCTTTAATTTGCTTAGGCTTTCGGATGTCTTCGTGCTGCCTTCCCTCTGGGAAGGCCTGTCGAACGCCTTGCTGGAAGCGATGGCTGCAGGGCTGCCCGTTGTTGCAACGCGAGTCGAGGGGACAGAGGAAGTTATAACGGATGGACAAAACGGCTTGTTGGTCCCGCCGGCAGATCCGCAGGCATTAAGCCGTGCGATCCTCCGGCTTTTGTCAGATGACCATCTAAGAATTCAGATCGGACAGGCTGGCGAAAGCCACGTGAAAGACAACTACACTCTTGAAAAAATGTGCGTGCGATATGAAAGCTTATTTAAAGCTCACTTCAATTCTCGTGCAAGGTGACCTGGGAAAGGTTCTCTCCCGGCTTTTCTCCGTTCTTCTGCGGGCTGCAGCTACGCTGCTGACCTTGCTCATCTTGTGGAAGGCCGGGGGGGAATACTACAACTTCGCCTGGGGAACCGGCAATACCCTGGGGCAATTCTCATCGAAATTGGCCGCCGGATTCGCCGGGATGCTGGTCGTTTGGGCGCTGATTTTCGTCCTGGTTGCCGCAGATATTTGGCAGCGAGATAGAGTCTTACCCCTGGATCAATTCCTGGCCCAATTGCGAAATCGCATCGGATGGCTGCGCTGGATTCTCGCCATTGCGGTAATCGGGTTGTCCTATTGGTTTTTACACTTTAACTATTGGGGCGGCGTGTTCACCGGGGCTTACCTGCGCTTCATGTTGCTGGTTGGGGCCGGATTTGCCGCTGGCGCTCTGGCGTCAAAGAAACAAGAGATATTAATTCGGGCTCCGGAGATGGCAGCCGGCTTGCTGCTCGTGGCAAGTGTGTTCTATTTCGGCCAGGCGCTGGAATGGGTTACCAATTATCCCTTCAACCTTTCCTGGTCCGAAGGCAATCGCATGTGGGATTATTCGGTGCTTTTCGGCCACCGCCTGTATGATTATCCCGCAGACAAAGAGATTTTCGCCTATATCAATTGGGGGCGCCAGTCGCTCTGGGGCTTGCCTTTCCTGTTCACCAATCCCACGATCCTGGAAGTGAGGCTGTGGAATGGGCTGCTTTTCTCCGTGCCTTATGCCATCTTCGGGTGGATCGTTTTCAAGAGAACTAAAGAAAACACCGGGGTCTGGCTGCTCGGCGGCCTGTGGACATTTGTCTTCCTCAGCCAGGGGCCGATCTACACACCGCTGGTCCTGAGCGCGATCCTGGTCGCCCTGGCCTGGCGACGGCCCTTATGGATTGGGCTGCCGCTGATTTTAGTGGCTTCCTATTATGCCCAGCTCACCCGCTACACCTGGATGTTCGCCCCTGCATTATGGGCAGGCATGCTCTTTTTTGCTTCGGAAAAAACAGATTTGGCTGGCTGGCGTCGCTGGAAGTGGGGGCCGGCATTCGCCGGCATCGCAGTCGGGCTACTGGGCGGCTATGTGCTGCCTCGGGGACAAAAGATATTGGCAGCCGTGCAGGCTTTAGTAAGCCACCAGGCTGTTGCCGGCGGCGTTGCGCAAACGGCCGCAAACCCGGATATTATCAGCCTGGAAGGATTCTCAGAAGTCATCACCCGCCAGCCACTGCTCTGGGAACGCCTGCTTCCAAATATGACTTACCAACCAGGCATTCTGATCGGTCTCACAACTGTCGTCGCGCCCCTGATTATTTTATTGATTTTCCTGGTCTGGACCCGGCGCTGGAAGATAGACAAGCTCCAGGGCGCTGCGATCCTGGCTACCTTGACGCCATTCCTGGCGGTTGGCCTGGTCGTGAGCGTGAAGATCGGTGGGGGCAGCAACCTTCACAACCTGGATATGTTCTTAATCGCCCTGGTTTTCGCCGCTGCGCTCGCCTGGCAGGCTGGCGGAGATCGTGTTCTTGCCAACCTGAGCGCCGAACCCGCCTGGCTTCAAGCGCTGCTCGTCGTCGCGATTGCTTATTTGGCCTTCCAACCGGTCCTGGGCACCGTTCCGCTAATATTGCCGCCGGAAGATACGATACAAAAAGCGCTCAGTACAATCCGGCAAGAGGTAGACGATGCACAGGACGATGGCGAGATCCTTTTTATGGACCAACGCCAACTGCTCACATTCGGTTATGTGCAAAGTATCCCCCTTGTGCCGGACTATGAAAAGAAATATATGATGGACCAAGCTTTATCAAATGATGCGGATTATTTCAATGCCTTCTACAAAGACCTGGCAAACGGCCGCTTCAGTTTGATCGTCAGCGAGCCCTTGCGCGTTAAATACTGGGGCAGCGAACATCAATTTGGCGACGAAAACGACGTCTGGGTCAAGTGGATTTCCGAACCGGTGCTTTGCTATTACAAGCCCATAAAAAAGTTTCAGGATGTTAAAGTGCAGCTTCTGGTCCCACGCGGCAATATCCAGGAATGTACAGAGAAGTACGGTTATTGAGAGAAGCCGTCTCTTAACTTATGGCGATCAAGACTCTCTCCTCCCCATCAAATAAGAAGATCTCACTGCGTATCCTGAACTATGGGATCAGCGAGAAAATCTTGCTGTTCGGCCTGTTTTTGATCTTCGTCGGGATCAACGCGCCGGGCGTATCCTGGGGCACACCCGCCGTATGGAACCCCGATGAATTGGTGATCCGGGTAGATAAGGCGTTACACGGGGAATGGCAGTTTGACGAGGAAAATTTCGATTACCCATCCCTGCCCAAATACGTCATGTACGGGGTCGGCAAGGTCGTTTACGGACTGGGCTTCTCGACCGCCGAATTTATCCAGGCAGCGCGCCTGGTCTCAGTCATCCTGGGCGGATTGATCGTCTTACTCGTTTACCAGATCACGAAAATGATGGTCGACACGGTCTGGGCCAGCTTGTTAGCGGCTTTGTTAACGCTTTCCAGCAGCGAAATTGCCCATAACGCTCATTTTGGCCACAATGACATCTACCTGGCGTTTTTTGTAACCCTGACCCTGTTTACCCTGATTAAATACAAGATTTCAGGTGGAAAACTCTGGCTCTACGCCGCATTCTTTGGAGTTGGTTTGACGGCATCGAGCAAATACAATGGCGCCAGCCTGATCATCGTCCCGATCATCATATTCCTCGCCGGACAACGGCGCCGGTTCAAACGGAATCTCCTGGAAATATCGGAAACGCTTTTCATCGGGCTGATATTAAGCATCCTGGGGTACGCCGCCGGCACCCCAAAAGCACTGTTATGGATGGCGTTTTATATTAAACGGGTAACGCCGGCGCTGTTAAACCATGCCAACTATGGGAGGGAACCGGGGAGCCTGATTGGCCTGTTTGGACAATGGCAGGTTTTCCAGAATGCCCTGGGAATTCCAGTTTTCTTGCTTTTCCTCATTTCCTTGTTATGGTGTGGCTCGAAACTGGTGCTATTTTATTTGAACAGAGTCTCGAACACAGATAACAGGCTGGATCTGGTCGCCGTCATACTGCTCACAATTTTCGCCTTCGATTTGCCAATCCTCGTCTCATACAATTATCCCTCCAGGTTTTTTGTTCCGTTTATCCCTTTACTTTCAATATTGAGCGCGCTTTTTATCGCCGACTTGATCCTGCTCGCCGAAAAGCGCGGACACACGACGCTGCCGAAATTGATTCTGGCAGGTTCGTTTCTAACCGCAATGGTCGCCATGCTGCGGGTTATCAGCGTTTTTCTTTTATTCCAGAATGACGCCAGGATACTGGCAGGCAAGTTTTTAGTTACGCTTCCCGTTGGGGGAAAGATCGAATACACGCTGTATCCCCCCTACATACCTGGGGAGCACTTCTCAAAAATAAGGGGATATCCGATCTTTTTTAAGAAATTCCCTGACCAAAGCTTACCGGAGGCCCGCTATTATCCCTTTAATGAAGGAGAATCCGGGATCGAAGTTCGAAAACCGGATTACCTGATTATCGACAGTTTCACCTACGATAGGTTTAGCGATCGCTACACCTGTACAATCCTGCCGGCGGAATGTGACTTTTTCCAGAAGCTGCAAGCCGGCGACACCCACTATAAGCTCGTTCAGGAATTTCGTTACACGGTTCCCTCCTTTTTGCCTGAGATTAACTTGTCTTTCGTCAACCCGGATATCCAGATTTACGAGCGTGACGAATTGCAGCAATAACTGTTATCTTTTCGACCCTTGACCTTTCCCGATCTGGAGTTATAATTCAACAACTGAATTTTAGAATGCTTATGGACAATCAACCTGAATCGGACCGCGAGCTGATCCTGCTGGAACAAATCGAACACGACCCGGATGTCACCCAGGCCTCTCTGGCCGCGCAGTTGGGCGTTGCGGTAGGCACCGTAAACTGGCATCTCAAACGGCTGGTTGCCAAGGGCTATGTCAAGGTGAAGCGGGCGCAGCGGCGCAAATTGCGCTACATTATCACACCCGAAGGGATCGCCTTGCGGGCGCGCCTGACGGTCAATTACATCGAGACCTCCATGAAACTGTACCGGCGCACTCGCCAGCGCGTACGAGACCTGCTGAGCGAGATCAAACTGAATGGTTACGATCGCGTCCGGATTGACGGCGAAGGGGATATCGCCGAAATTTGCCGCTTAACCTGCCTGGAACAGGGCATTCTGATCGGCGATGACGGCAATTTCCCGGTCCTGGAAGTGCGCGGCACCAAGATTTACCTGCGCGTCGAGGAAAAAGCATGAGCGCTGTAAAAAGCCCGGACGGTGAAAGAACCCCCACGGCGCATGTGCTGATCACCGGCGGCGCCGGCTACATCGGCTCGCTGCTGACTGGCGAGCTGCTGCGCAGTGGATACCGGGTAACCGTTATCGACGACCTGCTCTTCGGCGGCAAATCCTTGCTGGCCTATCTACCAAACCCGGATTTCCGATTTGTGAAATCCAACGTTTGGGAGCCGCGCGCCATCCGCTCCGCTTTAAACGACGAGTGGCCCCGGCCTCAGGCGATTATCCACCTGGCTGCCATCGCCGGCTTTCCGGCCTGCCAGGCGGTAGGCCGCCAGGTTGCCTGGCGCTATAACGTGGAAGCCACCCAGCACGTCTTCGAGCAGGCCGAACAGTCCGGGGTGGAGCGCTTCGTTTACGCCTCCACTTACAGCAACTACGGGCTGGCTCCCGAGGGGGCGCCGGTGACTGAAGAATCGCCCTCAACCCGCAATCGCTGTATGCAGAGACGAAGATCGCCTCTGAACGCTTCCTGCTCAGCCATTCTGATTCCTGCTGCGCTCCTTTGATCTTCCGGATTGCCACGCTATACGGGCTCTCGCCGCGCACACGCTTCGACATGATCGTCAACCAGTTCGTCCTGGAAGCTCACACCCGCCGCGAGCTGCTCATTTACCAGCGCGGCTATTCGCGTTCATTCGTCCACATCCAGGACGCCGTGCGAGGCATTATCCTGGGGCTGCAAGCGCCCGAAGAGAAAATACGCGGCCAGGTGTACAACCTGGGCTCCGAGGATGGCAATCTGACCAAAGATCAAATTGTCACCCTGGTTTTGAAACGCATCCCAGAAACCATCGTGCATTATAAAGACATGACCTTCGGCGGCGATATGCGCGATATCCGCGTCAGCTTCGAAAAGATCCAGCGGCTGTTGGGCTTCCGCTCTCAGCTCACGGTCGACGATGGCGTGCGCGAAGTACTGCACGCCCTGCGCTCGGGTATGATCCGCGATCCGCAGGATGGGCACTACCGCAACGCCCAGTTCATCGTCCAATAAGCGTTGCCCGGTCGTAGAACAGCCTTTACGTAGGTTTGAGGAGAAAGAAACGTGACCGACGAACAAACCACGAATTTTTGGAAAGACCGCCGGGTGACCGTAACAGGTGGGGCCGGCTTTTTGGGCTCGTTTGTCACCGAGAAACTGCGCCAGCGCGGCGCAGCCGAGATTTTCGTACCGCGTTATGAGGAATACGACCTGGTCAAGCCCGAAGATATTCAACGCATGCTGGATGACTCTCGGCCGGATATCATCATCCACCTGGCAGCCCTGGCAGGCGGGATCGGCGCCAACCGGGCCAGGCCGGCCGATTTCTTCTATATCAACCTGATGATGGGCGTGCAGTTGATGCACGCCGCCTGGCAACACGGCCTGGAGAAATTTGTAGCCATCGGTACGATCTGCGCCTACCCGAAATTCACTCCACTGCCATTTCGGGAGGAGAACCTGTGGGATGGCTATCCTGAGGAGACCAATGCGCCCTATGGCCTGGCGAAGAAAATGCTCCTGGTGCAAGCCCAGGCGTACCGGGAACAATACGGTTTTAACGCCATCTACCTGCTGCCGGTAAATCTCTACGGTCCAGGCGACAATTTCAACTTGGAGACATCACACGTCATCCCGGCGCTCATCCGCAAATGCGTCCAGGCCCAGGCGCGCCGCGACGAGCAGGTCGTCTTGTGGGGGGATGGCTCGCCGACGCGTGAGTTCCTGTTCGCCGAAGACGCCGCCGAGGGGATCTTGCTGGCAGCCGAACGCTACAACGGCGGGGAACCGGTAAATCTGGGCTCGGGCAACGAAATCAGCATAAAAGACCTGGCGGAAATGATCGCCCGCATGACCGGGTTTAGCGGCAAGCTGGTCTGGGATACCAGCAAACCAAACGGCCAACCACGCCGCGCCCTGGATGTGAACCGCGCCGAACATTATTTTGGCTTTCGCGCCCGAGTGCCTTTTGAAGAGGGCCTGCGCCGTACGATCGAATGGTATCGCCAGAATCAGGCAGCCGTGCTTTCGACGGAAGGCTAAATACTAAGAGCGGGCCGCAAACCCGGTCCCGCCGGACTAGCTGCCAGATATGAATGGATAGATCCAGATAATGGCTCAAACGTCGATTGCAAACCCATCCAGGTCCCAGGATGACGTCCTGGTGCTCAAGCCCTCACGGGGTTGGGCCGCGCTGAACCTGCGCGACCTGTGGATTTACCGCGAGCTGATCTACTTCCTGACGCTGCGCGATATTAAAGTGCGCTACAAGCAAACCGCTCTCGGCGTCGCCTGGGCAATCATCCAGCCGTTTTTCACAATGGTCGTTTTCACCATCTTCTTCGGCAAGCTCGCCAAAGTGCCGACCGATAATATTCCCGGTCCGCTTTTCTTTTACGCCGGACTGCTGCCCTGGGGCATGTTCACCAAGGCGCTGTCGGACGCCGGGCGCTCGATGGTCACCAACCGCAACATGATCACGAAAATCTATTTCCCGCGCCTGGTGATCCCCATCTCGTCGGTGTTGGGCGGGGTCGTAGATTTCTTTGTGGCCTTCGTCGTCCTGATCGGAATGCTGGTTTTTTACAACCTCATCCCGGTAGCAAAGCCCAGCACGGCCGCGCCTGCAGCCCTGACGGCGACGGTGACGGCTAACAGCACAGCGGCTGTGAACGGCACCGCGGCTGTAAACAACACAGCCCAAAATGCCACGCCGGCGCCGGCTGCCACTGCCCAACCGCAGGCCTCATTCTCCGGCGGCGTGCCGGTTTTGGAGCGTTACCACATCCAGCCGACCTCTGCTATTTGGACGCTGCCGGTCTTCCTGCTTTTAGCCGTGATCTCCGCCCTGGGTGTAGGCCTGTGGCTTTCGGCGCTCAACGTGATCTACCGCGATATTGGCTATATCCTGCCCTTCCTGACCCAATTCTGGCTGTTCATCACGCCCATTGCCTATCCTTCCAGTATGATCCCGGAGAAATGGCGCTTGATTTTCGCTCTCAATCCCATGACCGGGGTGGTGGAAGGCTTTCGCTGGGCATTGCTGAACGCCGGCACCCCGCCGGGAGCCATGCTGGCAGTCTCAACCGGCATCTCCCTGTTGATCCTGGTCTCCGGCCTGTTCTATTTCCGCCGCATGGAACGAACTTTTGCGGATATGGTGTAATGACTGATCTGGCTATTCGCGTCGAAGCCCTTGGCAAACAGTATCGCATCGGCAGCGCGCCGGAGCGTTATCGCACCCTGCGCGACAGCCTGGCGCGGGCTGCTGCCGCGCCTGCACGCCTGCTCAAGAACGCCTTTAACGGCAGCGACATGGGCGCCGACGCAGATACGATATGGGCGCTGCAAGATATCTCCTTCGACGTACACAAAGGCCAGTTGCTGGGCGTTATTGGGCGCAACGGGGCCGGCAAAAGCACCCTTTTGAAAATCCTTTCGCGAGTCACAGAGCCTACCTGCGGCTACGCCGAAATCCACGGGCGGGTCGGCTCTCTCCTGGAAGTCGGCACCGGCTTTCATCCCGAGCTGACCGGGCGCGAGAATATTTTCCTGAACGGCGCCATTCTGGGGATGAAACGGGCCGAGATCGAACGGAAATTTGACGAGATCGTGGACTTTTCTGAGGTGGCTAAATTTATCGACACGCCGGTCAAGCGCTACTCCAGCGGCATGTACCTGCGCCTGGCGTTTGCCGTTGCCGCCCACCTGGAGCCCGAGATCCTGGTTGTCGACGAAGTCCTGGCGGTCGGCGACGCCGAATTTCAGCGAAAATGTCTTGGAAAAATGAGCGACGTCGCCCAGGAAGGGCGTACGGTGCTTTTCGTCAGCCACAATATGTCGGCTATCTTGCGCCTGACCGAGGAGGCTATCGTGCTGGATAAAGGCCGCATGGCGCTGCGCGCACCCTCCCCGGCGGCGGTGGATTTCTACATGTCCTCCGGCTATGCGGAGATCGGCGAGCGGATCTGGACGCCTGCCGAAGTTCCACCGGAAGCTGCCCCCTTTCAGCCCATTGCCTTGCGCGTGCTCGATGCGCGCCAGCGGGCTGTCGACACCGTGCGCTCGATCGATCCGATCACGATCGAGTTGGAATACTGCCTGGACGCGCCGCTCACCGGTTTGCGGGTGGGCGTCTATTTAATGACGACCCGCGGCGAATACGTTTTCACCTCATTCGACACCGACGACCCGCAGCAGTTCGAGAGCGCCCGGATGCGCCCGGCAGGCCATTACGCCAGCCGTTGCGTCATCCCTGCCGATTTCCTCAATGAGGGGCGCTACGTTTTAGGGGTGAACGCCAGCTCATTTCGCATCCGGCGCTATTTCCAGGATGAACAGGCGCTCACATTCACGGTAGATGGCGCTGGCGCGCCCGGCATGCAGTGGCCTGAACCGCGCCTGGGGCCGGTGCGGCCGCGCCTGGAATGGCAGATCGAGGAGCTGGGCCGGTGAACCGGATCAACAAACATAACCTCAAACAGGTGCTTGGCGAACTGCCGTTCGCCGCGGAGATTTACTGGCAGCTCCGCCAGCAGGGAAAACCGCTCAGCGAGAGCTTCTCCTTGCGCCGGGTAGAACGCAGCCTGCCCGAGTGGCTGGAACAGGTCGAAGCAGCCCGCCAGTCTATCCAGGCCGAGCGCCTGGCGGCGGCCTCCCCCCGGCGGGTGATGCTCTTCAGCACCTTGCGCTACTGGCTGGAGCACGCCACGTTGTTGGGCCTGGCGCTTACCGGGTTAGGCCACCAGGTTACGCTCGCCTATCTGCCCTACGCCAATTGGCGTAAACCCTTCAACCATTTCGACCTGCGCCGCCAGAACGCATACGCCCGCTCGGTCCTCAGCCATGCCGCCCCCTGGCTGCAGTGCATCTCCTTGCTGGATGTGAAGGCGGACGGCAACCTGCCTGACCATTTGATGCAGGCGGTCCGCGCAGTTTCACTGCGCGACGCCCAGTACACCTTGCAGGTTGAAAATATCGACCGCGACGGTCTTGAGAGCGAATCGGACCGCCTGTACCGCCTGCGCTTACAGCGCAATTCTCAGGCTGCCTGCGCTGCGCTGGCCTGGATGAAGGCGAACCGCCCGGATGTGGTCGTCTTGCCCAACGGCAGCATTTTGGAGATGGGCGCGGTTTACCAGGCAGCGCGCTCGCTGGACATCCCCGTAGTGACTTATGAATTTGGCGAGCAGCGCGGCCGCATCTGGCTGGCTCGCAACTCAGAAGTGATGCACCAGCGGACGGATGATCTCTGGCAGGCGCGCGAGCACACCCCGTTGAGCGAAGACCAGTGGAACCAGGTCCAGGCCTTGTTCGCCTCACGCCAGCACGCCAGCCTGTGGGAGAACTTCTCTCGCCGCTGGCAAGGCCAGCCCAGCCAAGGTGGCGAGCAGGTGCGCGCCGGCCTGGGGTTGGATGGGCGCCCGATCCTGCTTCTGGCAGCCAACGTGATCGGCGACAGCCTGACCCTCGGGCGCCAGGTATTCAGCGACAGCATGACCGAGTGGCTGCAGCGCACGGTGCAGTATTTCGCCTGCCGCCCGCAGGTTCAACTGGTCGTGCGCATCCACCCTGGCGAACGCTATACCAAAGGGCCTTCGGTGGCAGATGTAATCCAGCGCGTGCTTACCGATCTGCCCGCTCACGTTCGCCTGGTCGCTGCCGGGGACCCGGTCAATACCTACGACCTGGTGGAGATCGCCGACCTGGGACTGGTTTACACCACGACCGTCGGGATGGAGATGGCAATGAGCGGGGCGCCGGTGATCGTTGTTGGGCAGACCCACTACCGCTGCAAAGGCTTTACGCTGGACCCTGATTCCTGGGATTCCTATTTCGCTCTCCTGGAAAAGGTCCTTGCAGACCCTCCAGCGTACCGGCCCACCCGCCAGCAGGTCGAGCAGGCCTGGAATTATGCCTACCGCTTCTTTTTTGAATACCCACGGCCTTTTCCCTGGCACCTGGTGCAGTTCTGGGATGAAATAGAAGCCTGGCCAATCAGGCGCGTGCTCTCAGAGCAGGGGTTGGCCCAGTTTGGAGATACGTTTCGCTACCTGGTAGGCGAGCCGCGCGACTGGAACGCGAGCGGATAAGCGCTCGAGGAAGATACATGTCTGCTGAAACGAAGGTCAAACAACAGGTGCGCGAATTTTACGACCAGGTGGGCTGGCAGGTGGTCTCTGGTGACCGCTACCAGAACGCCCATTATGAGGACCTGCGCCCGGTCTCGAGCGAATATATTCATCGCTGCCACCTGCGGCTGGCACGCTTTTTGAAGCCCAGCGGGCGTTATTTGCTGGATGCCGGGTCAGGACCGGTGCAGTATCCAGAGTACCTGGAATACTCCCGGGAATACAGCTTTCGAGTTTGCGCCGATATCTCCATCGTCGCCCTGCAAGAGGCCCGCAAGCGCATCGGCGACGCCCAGGCCGGCGGCAAAGGTTTGTTCGTCGTAGCAGATATCGCCAACCTGCCCTTTAAAAAGAACATCTTTGAAGGCGTTGTGTCGCTGCACACAATTCACCACCTGCCCGAAGAACAGCAACTACAGGCTTATGAAGGCTTGTACCGCTCGCTGGCCCCAGGCAGCGCCGCGGCGGTCGTAAACGGCTGGCCCGATTCGCCGCTTATGGATTTCTTCGACCCGCTCATCCGCCTGGCAAACCGCCTGCGCCACTTGACCCAACGCCGGAGCGAGGCGGAACCGGTCGAAAAACCCCGCCAGGCGAAGAGAGATGGCCCGAAAGGCGCTCCTAAGGGCACATTCACAAACCGGCACGACGTGGCCTGGATGAAAGAGGTGGTCGCGGGGCGGATGCCGCTGGAGATTCGCGCCTGGCGCAGCGTGAGCGTGCGCTTTCTGCGGGCGCTGGTTCACCCATGGCTGGCGGGGCGTTTGTGGCTGCGCTTACTTTTCTGGCTGGAGGAGCGTTACCCGCATTATTTTGGAGAAAAGGGCCAGTATCCCTTGATCATTATCCGCAAGCCCCGATCCGGGCGAGTTGCCGAATCGCATCCCGCGGTTTCAACTTAATGGATTATGGAGCATTTCATGGATTGGAAAGATAAAGTTATCCTGGTGACCGGCGGAACCGGCTCTTTCGGCAAGAAATTTATAGAGATCATGTTGCATGAGTACCAGCCGGCTAAGCTGATCGTCTTCAGCCGTGACGAGCTTAAACAGCACGAGATGCGGGTGAACGGATATGACCATTCCAGCCTGCGCTACTTTATCGGCGACGTGCGCGACTTACAGCGCCTGCGCCGCGCCATGCACGGCGTCGATATCGTCATCCATGCCGCAGCTTTGAAGCAGGTGCCCGCCTGCGAGTACAACCCTATGGAGGCGATCAAGACGAACATCCTGGGCAGCAGCAACGTAATCGAAGCCGCACTCAATTCAGGCGTCGGGAAAGTCATGGCGCTCAGCACAGATAAGGCCGTGAATCCGATCAACCTGTACGGGGCGACCAAGCTGGCTGCCGAAAAGCTATTCGTTCAAAGCAACGCCTACGCGGCCGGCACCGCGACGCATTTCAGTTGCGTACGTTACGGCAATGTGGTCGGCAGCCGCGGCAGCGTCGATCCCCATGTTCATCCGCCAGCGCTCCAACGGTGGAAAGCTGACCATCACCGACGAGCGCATGACCCGCTTCTGGCTGACTCTCGAGCAGGGAGTGCGCTTCGTCATCCGCTGCGCCGAGCAGATGCGCGGCGGGGAGGTCTTCGTGCCCAAGATCCCCAGCACACGCATCGTCGACCTGGCGCGTGTGATCGCTCCGCAGGCCGAACTGGAAGTAGTTGGAATCCGCCCGGGAGAAAAGCTGCACGAAGTGCTCGTCCATGAAGACGAGGCGCGCACGACCGTCGAGCGTGAGGATATGTTTATCATCAAGCCAACCGTGGCGCTCTGGCAGCGCGATCTGGAGTACGAGGGCACGCCGCTCCCGGATGGCTATCGCTACAGCAGCGATACCAACCCGTACTGGCTGACGATTGAGCAGATTCATGCTATCGTCGACCCGATCGAGATGGACCTTTTACAGAATGCACCCGGCTGAGCGGTGTATCCAACCCGGAGCATTGTGAGATGCGCATCCTCGTCACCGGAGCCAGCGGCCTGCTGGGGCTGAACCTTGCTCTGGAGGCGAAGAAAGAGCACATCGTATTTGGCGTAACCAACCGCCATCCCATCCAAACCAGCGCGTTCAACGCCATTCGGGCCGATCTGTTGGCCCCAGGCGTAATGGAGCGGCTGCTGGACGACACCCAGCCCGACTGGGTGATCCACTGCGCAGCGCTGGCTAACCTGGACGCCTGTGAGGCAGACCCGCTCCAGGCGCAAGAGTTGAATACAGAAGTCCCCCGCAAGCTGGCTGAATATGTCGCCAGGGGCGGAGCGCGCCTGGTGCACATCTCAACCGATGCGGTTTTCGACGGTCAGCGCGGCGATTATACGGAATCGGATGAGCCCAATCCGCTCGGTACGTACGCCCGGACCAAGCTGGAAGGGGAACGGGCTGTCGCCGCCGCCAACCCGCAAGCCATCATCGCCCGCGTCAATCTCTTCGGCTGGAGCATGACCGGCAAGCGCAGCCTGGCGGAATTCTTCTTCAACAACCTGCAAGCAGGCCGGACGGTTTTGGGTTTCACCGATGTGTTCTTTTGTCCCCTCCTGGTCAACGACCTCAGCCACATCCTGCTTGCCATGCTGGCAAAAAAATTGAGCGGGCTGTATCATGTAGTCAGCGCCGAATGCACCAGCAAATATGATTTTGGAGCGGCACTGGCGCGCCAGTTCTGCTTAGACGAGCGCCTGATCCAACCGTCTTCGGTCAGCGAAGCCGGGTTAACCGCAGCCCGCTCGCCCAACCTGACCCTGCGCAGCGATAAGCTCGCCCAGGCGCTTGGCGAGCCTCTCCCCACCTTATCCCCAGGCCTGGAACACTTTTACACACTTTATCAACAGGGTTATCCACAAAAATTAAGGAAAATGGGCCATGGAGCTTAAAATAGGCGACCACCTCATCGGCGAGCGCCATCCTACTTATTTCATCGCCGACATCTCGGCCAACCATGACGGCGACCTCGAACGAGCCAAAATGCTCATCCACCTGGCGAAAAATCCGGGGCCTATGCCGCCAAGTTCCAAAACTTCCGGGCCCCGGAAATCGTATCGGATTACGGTTTTAAATCGATGGGGGGCCAGCTTTCTCATCAAGCCACCTGGAAAAAATCAGTTTTTCAGGTGTACAAGGACGCTTCCATTCCCTTTGAGTGGACGCCCAGCCTCAAAGAGACCTGCGACCAGGTGGGCATCGACTATTTCTCATCGCCGTACGACTTCGACGCCATCGACATGCTCGACCCTTACGTGCCAGCCTATAAGATCGGCTCCGGCGACATTACCTGGCTGGAGGCCCTGGAGCATATAGCCGGCCATGGCAAACCGGTGATCCTGGCGACTGGCGCCTCTAGCATTGGGGATGTGCAGCGCGCCGTGCACACGCTCCTGAAGGTCAACCCGCAGTTGGTGCTCATGCAATGCAACACCAATTACACCGCCAGCCTGGAAAACTTCAACCATATCCACCTGCGCGTGCTCGATACATACCGCACCATGTTCCCCGAGGTCATTTTAGGCCTCTCGGACCATACCCCCTGGCACACGACCGTGCTGGGCGCGGTGGCGCTGGGAGCGCGAGTCATCGAGAAGCACCTCACCGACGATAACAACCGCGTCGGACCCGACCATCCCTTCTCGATGATCCCGAAAACCTGGCGCGAAATGGTGGACCGCACTCGCGAGCTGGAGCGCGCCCTGGGCTCTGCGGACAAGGTCATCGCAGATAACGAACAGCAAACGGCAATCGTACAGCGCCGCTGCCTGCGCGCCGCCCGCCCCATTCAAGCCGGAGAGATGTTCAACCGCGAGATGATCTCCGTGCTGCGCCCCGCCACACCCGGGGCGATCATGCCCTACGAGATTGACGAGGTCATCGGCCTGCGTGCGATCGCCAGCATCCCTGAAGGAAGAGAGCTGCGCTGGGTGGATTTGGGTGCCTAGGCATCATGCGCATCCTGTATTTCAGCCGCGATTACACCACACACGACCGGCGATTTCTGGCTGCCCTGGGGAAAACCGGGCACAAGGTCTTCTACCTGCGGCTGGAGCGGCGCGGTCCGCAGCTCGAGGATCGTCCACTGCCCCCACAAATCGAGATCATCCCGTGGGCCGGCGGCAGCCAACCCGCCCGGCTGCAGGATGGGCCACGCCTGCTGGCGGATCTGAAGCGGGTGATCCGCAAGGTAAAACCCGACTTGATCCAGGCCGGACCGATTCAAACCGCCGCCCTGTTGGCGGCCTTGAGCGGGTTTCACCCTTTGGTGAGCATGTCCTGGGGGTATGACCTGCTCTACGACGCCGGACGCAGCGCCTGGCAGCGTTGGGCGACCCGCTTCAGCCTGTCTCACAGCGACGCCCTGGTAGGGGACTGCAACCCGGTGCGCCAGAAAGCGATTGCCTTCGGCATGCCGGATGAAAAGATCGTCACCTTCCCATGGGGTGTGAACCTGCAGCATTTCAACCCCGGCGGGCCAGAGCGAACACCTGGCAAAGACCCGCATTTCTTCACCTTGATCTCGACCCGCGGCTGGGAGCCGATCTACGGCGTGGACGTGATCGCCCGGGCTTTTGTCAAGGCTGCCCGTGAAGTCGCCAGCCGAAAGGACCACGACCCGCAGCCGCAACTGCGCTTGCTGATGCTCGCCGGCGGCTCTCAAGCCGCCTGGCTGCGCCAGGTTTTCCTTTCAGGCGGCGTGCAGGATCAGGTGCTCTTCCCGGGGCTGGTGAGCCAGGCGGAGCTGCCGCATTACTTCCGCAGCGCCGACCTCTACCTGAGCGCATCGCACAGCGATGGAACCTCCATCTCCTTGTTGGAAGCCATGGCTTGCGGCCGGCCGGCGCTGGTCTCCGACATCCCCGGCAATCGTGAGTGGGTGACGCCGCAGAAGGAGGGCTGGTGGTTTCCGGATGGAGACACGGACGCTCTGGCGCAAGGCATCCTGGGCGCGGTCGAACAGCGCGCCAGGTTAGCCGAAATGGGCTGCGCAGCCCGCCGCCTGGCTGAAGAAAAAGCCGATTGGGAGCAAAATTTCCAGGGACTGCTGAAAGCCTTCGAACTGGCCCGCCGCTACCGGGAATAACCTGTCTGCTCGATCCTATTGATGAGCCATCCTAAAACAATCGCCATCATTCAAGCTCGTATGTCCTCTTCGCGCCTGCCCGGCAAAGTCCTGCTCGACATCGCCGGCAAGCCGATGCTGGCCCACGTGGTCGAACGCACCCGCCAGGCGCCCTCGATCGACGGCGTGCTGGTAGCGACCACCAGCGATCCAAGCGATGATCCCGTCGCCGCCTTCTGCGAGCGGAGCGGCTACGACTGCTTCCGGGGCAGCCTGCACGACGTCCTCGACCGCTACTACCGTGCGGCTCAGGCTGCTCAGGCGCAGGTGATCGTGCGCGTCACCGGCGACTGCCCGCTGATCGATCCGGGCATCATCGAAGACACCCTGCGCCTGTTCTTCGGGCTATCTCCCGTTAGCAGCGGGGTCTCCGCCAGGGCCAACCTACCGCCCGCACCTGGACCTACCCCGTACGATTTCGCTGCCAACCGCCTCCCGCCTCCCTGGGGGCGGACTTTCCCCATCGGCCTGGATACGGAAGTGTGCACTTTCCAGGCCCTGGAGCGCGCCTGGCAGGAGGCCAGCCAGCCCTACGAACGCGAGCACGTCATGCCGTACCTGTACGAGCGTTCCCTGGAAGCCGCGCGGCAGCCGGCGCCTTTCCGTATCTTGCTGGCCAATCACGACCCGGATTTCGGCGCGCTGCGCTGGACGGTGGATACCCCTGAAGACCTACAATTGGTCCGGCGGATATTCGCCCATTTTCAGGGGCGCCTGGATTTCTCCTGGCGGGAGGTCCTGGCGCTCATTGACGCCGAACCCGAGCTGGCGCAGATCAACGCTCAGGTCCGCCATAAAAACGTGCACGATTTCGACGCCCGCCTGCTGGACAAGGGCCAGCGAGCCTGACCCATCTCCCCGTTTAACCGAACGCAATGCCATTCCTGACAATCTTCAGCGCGCCCAAAGCGTTCAGCGACCCGCATATTGCCACCATCCAGTGCAATGCCATTCAATCCTGGCTGCACCTGGGGCCCGAGGTGGAAGTGATCCTGGTCGGCCAGGAGACCGGGCTGGCCCAGTCCGCCAGTGAGCTTGGCGCAATCCTCTTGCCGGCCGTCGCCCGCAACCTGCAAGGGACGCCGCTGGTCAGCTCGATTTTTTCCCTGGCGCGGGAGGCTGCACGAGGGTCGCTCCTGGCCTATTTGAATGCCGACATCCTGGCGCCTTCCAACTTCGTCGCCATCGCTCGCCGGGTGGCGAGCCAGGCTAAACAATTCTTGCTGATCGGGCGGCGTTGGGACCTGGACGTCAACCAGCCGCTGGATTTCAGCCCCGGCTGGGGTGAGCGCCTGAGCGCGGACGTCCGGCTGCGCGGCCGCCTGCACCCCCCGGCCGGCAGCGATTACTTTGTGTTTCCAAAAGCGCTTTTCGTGGATATGCCGGATTTCGCCATCGGCCGCGCCGGCTGGGACAACTGGATGATCTACCATGCGCGCCGGCAGGGTTGGCCTGTCGTAGACGCGACCCCTTCGCTGCAGGTCGTTCACCAGAATCACGACTACAGCCACCTGCCCGGCGGCAAGCCGCACTACGACCTTGAAGAATCGGCGCAAAATTTGATCCTGGCAGGCGGGCAAGGGCATATGTTCACCGTGCTGGACAGCGATAAGGAGCTGCGCGGCGGAATCATTAACCCCCCTAAGCCCAGCCTGCTGCGCATCGCCCGGCGGGCTGAGCTCTGGCTGGTGTCTGAGGATGGGCAGCGGAGCGGGCCGCGCTGGGCCCTGGCGCGCAAGCTGCGCCATTGGCGCCGCGCCCAGACCGGCTCGAGGAATTGAAATGCGTTTTGGCCAAAACCCCGCCAAATTTGTGGACCACGTCGCCCGGCCGGAAAATATAACCCTGGCGGTCGTGACTTATATCCCCTTCCTGAGCGGTTACTACGCCGAAAGCCTGGATATCCTTAAGGCCTGCCTGGAAAGCATCTGGCAAAATACCGGCCTGCCCTACGATCTACTGGTGTTCGACAATGCCAGTTGCCATGAGGTGACTTCCTATCTTCTGGAGGCTCAACGCCAGGGGCGCATCCGCTATTTGGTGCTCTCGGAGAAGAATATCGGCAAAGGCGGCGCCTGGAATTTCATTTTCGGAGCAGCCTCCGGTGAGTTCATTGCCTATGCCGACAGCGACGTCTACTTCCACCCGGGCTGGCTGGAGGCGCAGATCGCCTTGTTCGATCTATTTCCCAATCTGGGGATGGTCACCGGCGCGCCCCTGCGGGTGCCCGAAGAGTTCTCCACGAGCACCATCCAGTGGGCGCAAAACGATCCAAATGCGGAGCTGCTGCGTGGGCGGCTGCTGCCCTGGGAGGATTATTGGAAGCACGCCCACAGCCTGGGCATCGAAACGGAAGCGGAAGGCCGCCAGCTCTACGATGCCAACCAGGATGTCTGCCTCGCCTATGCCGGCAAACGATATTACATTGGAGCCGCCCACTACCAGTTCGTCGCCCGGCGCAAGGTGCTGCAAAGCGTGCTGCCAATTCCCTCCGACCGCCCGATGGGACAGGTGCGATCCCTGGATATCGCCATCAACCAGCAGGGTTTCCTGAGATTATCGACGCCTGAATGGTGGGTGGAACACATGGGGAATCACCTCGAAACCAACCCCAATAAGCCGGTTTCTACCCAATGGTCTTCTTTACGGCCGCGCCGCGGTTTTTCCCAGGTCCCGATCGTGCGGAGAAGCTTGCTAAAGCTGTACGACAAAATATTTCGCCTGTATTTCGGCGGCAGTTGACCGCATCATTTTCCAGGCAACCCTGCTCAAGAGCAAAAACCTGAATGTCATCCAAAAGCGTATTCATCAGCGCCGACCACGGGCTGGCGATCGTATACTTCCTACAGACCGATGTGGTTTCCACCTTGCTGGATTCCGGCATCCAGGTCATCCTGCTGACCGATGATGGCTTAATCGAGAAAATCAGCCAGCGGTTTGGCCGCCCGGGCCTGACCATCGAGGGCCTGCGGCTCAGGCAAGCCCGCGCCTACCTGCAGCACGAACATAACACCCAGCAGTGGTGGCTGGATTTCTTCCGGCGGGCCGGGCCCTCCAACCGCATGAACCTGGAGACCGTCAACAACTATGTAAATTGGGTGGAGAGCGAAGCGCCGCCGAAGCGTAAAGCCATCTACCCGCTGGTCAAGGCTGCGGTTGGGGTGCTGCGCCGCTCGCGCCTGGCTCGCCAGGCGCTCGTGAAACAGCAAAGCCGCTTCAGCGCAAATATTTACGCCGACCTGTTTGAGCGTTATAAGCCGGACCTGGTTATGGCGAGCACCGCCGGCTGGCGCCTGGACCGCTACCTGCTGCGTGAGGCGGCAGCCAGGGGCGTGAAAACCGCAGCCATCGTCATGGGCTGGGATAACCCCAGCAGCCATGGCCTGCCCGGCGCAAAGGTGGATCATATCTCCTGCTGGTCCGAGGCGCAGAGGCAAGAGTTAATCCAGGGTTCTGACTGGCAGCCGGAGCGCGTCCATACCGGCGGCATCCCAACCTACGACGGTTATTTTCGCCAGCAGTGGTTGATGCCGCGCCCGGAATACTTCCAAATGCACGGCCTGGACCCACAGCGTAAGCTGCTGGGCTACGCCTGCAGCTTTGTTACGTATTCTCCCAACATCCAGAACATCCAGGCGCTCATAAACCTGGTCCATTCGAACCAACTGGCCGAGCCTTGCCAGCTCCTGGTGCGCCTGCATCCCAACCACTTCACTGAGGTGAAGCGCTGGGCGGCCGAGCGCGAGCAGATTCGCGAGCTGGTCGCCCGCTACCCGTACGCCCACCTGGTCGAGCCGGTGCCCCTGGGCGGCGAGCTGGGTTATTATTCGGGCGAGGATATGCCCGAAAAGTCTTCCATGATGGCCCACTCGGACGTCTTCCTGACAGTCTATTCCACCATGGTCGTCGAAGCTTCCATCCACGAAACGCCGGTTGTCAGCGTCACGATCAACTCGCCAACCGGCTGGCCCGGAGAATACACCCTTCCGCTCACCAAGATCGGCGGCTGGCCAACCCATTCGCGCTTCCGCAAAGCAGGAGCGGGGCGCGTGGCGACCCATGAAGAAGCGCTCTGCCAGGCCATTAACGGCTACCTGAGAAACCCGGCCCTGGACCTGGAGGCGCAGCGGGCCTTCGTCAGGCAGGAATGCACCTACACCGATGGCAGCGCCGGCCAACGCACAGGAGCCTACCTGGCTGGCCTGGCCTGAGCTTGCCGCCTGGCGGACGGTACGAGGAGATTTATGGCTCCCGAAATCCTGAACAGAATGAAGCTGGCGGCCAGGGTCCTTGCCCGCGGCGACAACACCGGGGCTGCCCGGCGGGAGTCCATCCCGGCCATCACACCTGAGGAAGTGGATCAGGCCAGGCAGTTTTTCCCCCTGGAAAAGTTCTTCATTTTTGGACATGCTCGCTCCGGCACCACGCTCCTGACCCGCCTGGTGCGCCTGCACCCGGAAGTGCACTGCAATTACCAGGCCCACTTTTTCACCCGGCCCCCGCTGTTAAACGCCCTGGTCTCCGACCCCGAGGTCGGCGCCTGGCTGGGACGGCGCAGCAACCGCTGGAACCAGGGAAGCGACCTTTCCGCGCTGGTTTTGCGCGCAGCCGCCGACATCATCCTGGAGCGGGAAGCGCGCCAGGTGGATAAGCGCATTGTGGGTGACAAAAGCCCCAACAGCCTGATGGATGGCGATGCAGTGCGCCTGATGCAGGCGGTTTACCCGGACGCCCGCCTGGTTTTTATCGTGAGGGACGGGCGCGACGCGGCCGTATCCCACCGCTTCCAGAGCTTTATCGACGCCGCCCACCATCTCAGCAATGAGGATCTGCGCATCCGGGATGAGTTTTCGCGCCAGCCCGAGCTTTTCATGAACGGCGAGCGTTCGATCTTCACCGAAAAAGGCATCCGCCGGGCCGCCGAAGGTTGGGTGCACAACGTGGTGGAAACGGACCGGGCCGGGAGAGCGTTGTATCCGGGGAAATATTGGTCGCTGCGCTATGAGGATTTGCTGAAGCAGGCCTGGGAAGAAATGCGCCGCCTGTGGAATTTCTTAGGGGCGGACGAAAACGCCTCCGGCCTGCGAGAGGCGCTGGACGCCGAAATGGGCCGAAACCCGGATGCAGACTGGCAGCAAATAAAGGCCAGTGAGATCGCCCAACCCCTGCAGAAAGGCAAGCACGGCTCCTGGCGCGAACTGTTCACCCGCCGCGACCGGCAGATCTTTCACGAGGCCGCTGCAGACACGCTGCAAGCCTGGGGCTACGACCCAAACCCATATCCAGCCGGGCAACAATGAAGTTTCTAATCGCTGGTCTTGGCTCAATCGGACAGCGGCACCTGCGCAACTTGCTGGCGCTGGGTGAGACCGACATCTTGCTCTATCGCACCCACCAGGGCACCTAGCAGGGCCCCCTTGCGGAGGAGGAGCTTCGGAGCTTCCCGGTCGAGACGGACCTGCAAGCCGCCCTGGCGCGCAAACCGGATGGGGTTATCGTCTCAAACCCGACTGCCCTGCATCTGCAGGTCGCCATCCCGGCTGCTCAGGCAGGCTGCCACTTGCTCCTGGAGAAGCCCATCTCGCACTCCCGGGACGGCATCGCTGCGCTCCAGGAGGCCGTGCGGCGCAGCGGAAGCCGCGTTCTGGTAGGCTACCAGTTCCGTTTTCACCCCGGACTGCAGTGCGTGAGGCGTTTGCTCTCGGACGGCGCAATCGGGCGTCCGATCTCCGTCCGGGCCCATTGGGGCGAATACCTGCCCGGGTGGCACCCCTGGGAGGATTACCGCAAAGCTACAGCTCGCGCCCGGATTTAGGCGGCGGAGTGATTCTCACGTTATCCCACCCATTGGACTACTTGCGCTGGCTTTTCGGCGAGGTGGATCGCCTGTGGGCTTTCAGCGGACGCATGAGCGACCTGGAGATCCAGGTGGAAGATACAGCCGAAATCGGGCTGCGATTTATCCGGAACGTTATCGGCAGCCTCCACCTGGATTATAACCAACAGCCACCGGCGCACTGGCTGGAAGTGGTTGGCGCCCGTGGGACGCTGCGCTGGGATAATGCCAATGGCGACGTGCGGTTATATCGCGCCGCCTCCCAGGCAAATGAATCTGGCGGGGAATGGGAAACGATCCCATTTGGGGGAGATGGCAGACCCTTCGAACGCAACGAGCTTTTTCTGGCCGAAATGCGCCACTTTATCGAGCTGGCGCGCGCCGAAACCCAGCCGCTGTGCAGCCTGGAAGACGGCCTGCGCGCCCTGGAATTAGCCCTGGCTGCCCAGCAGTCGGCCGATCAGGGCAGCCTGATCAAGTTGGATTGAGTAGGCCGCGCTTTGCGGGCCAGGCAACGTGACTTCAGTTATCCATCAAAAACAGGAATAAAGCATGCTTTCTGAGAAACATTACGAACCCGTCGACTGCGTACTGTGTGGAAAATCGGAAACAAGGTTGATCGCCCGGAAGGGCCAGTTTGGCTGGCCGACCTATGTCTCCATCTGCACGAACTGTGGGCTCGTATTTTTAAACCCACGCTGGACGAAAGAAGACTATAACACTTTCTACGCGACCGAATACGACCAGTATTACCGCTTCGACGAAAATGAAGCCGCTGACAAAGAACTGCGTAAAGCCAAAATCGTTTGGGAGCGCCTGGAAAAATACGCCCCCCGCCAGCGCCATTCTGCCCTGGACATTGGCTGCGGCCTGGGCTGGTGCCTGCACTACATTTCCGAACAGGCGCCCGGCCTGGCGATCGCCGGTATTGAGCCCTCGGATATCTGCGCCGATCATTTCGTCAACCAGATTGGCGGCGAATTAGTCGCCAGGGACGTGGACTCCGATTGGCACCTGGAGCAGCGCGGCCGCTTCGACCTGATCACTTTCCGGCATGTGCTCGAACACCTGATGGACCCGGTGGCTGTGCTCAAGAAAGTAAGCCAGGTGATGTCCCCAAACGGTGTGCTTTACATCGCCGTTCCGGATATGCTGCACCCGGATGGCTCGCTGGCAGATTTCTGGTATCGCTGCGTCCACACGTTTTACTATTCAAAAACGACATTGACCCGCATCGCCGCCCAAGCCGGGCTGGCGCCGGTCGCTATCAAGGAAGAAAACTCTGAGTTATGGGCGATCTTTAAAAAAGACGAAAGTACTCCTCAGCCACAGGCGGTTTCCGTTTACAAGGAACAAATGGCGGCCCTCAGCCAGTACAAACGCAGCCGCCTGCTGCGCGGCGTCCTGCTGCGCTTCTCGCCGCGCAAGATCAGCCGGTTGGTTCCCGAACCGGTCAAGAACCTGGTGCCCGATAATTTCAAGAAAAAATTCCGTTATCTGGTGTATCGACATTAAATCGCTTCTCAAAAAAGAGGGGCATCCCCTGGCTTATTGAGAAGATGTTACACGAACTGCATATCAACGAACAAAGGATGGGCAACATGACGAACAATATCGACACTCTCCTGATTTCTCCCAATGTAAACATTCGCGAGGCCATGGCTGTGATCGAAAGCGCTCCACACCACGTGGGATTATCCGGGATTGCGGTCGTCGTCGATCCGCAGGGCCGGCTGGCTGGCGTGGTGACCGATGGCGATATTCGCTCGGCGATCTTGCATGGCGCTACGCTGGATACGGCGGTGTCCGACATCATGACCAAAGACCCGATCGCCGTCGCCAGCTATGCTACCCCGATGAAAATGTATGAATCGGTCATGGAGTTGTTGAAAGGCAGCACACGCATGCTCGACCGCGGCGCCGGGAAAGTCATCGTGGTGGACGATGAGCAGCGCGTCGTAGACGTGGTGTCATTTTTTAACCTGTGGCAGCAAGCGGATGTCAAGACCAAGAAAATCGCCGTCATCGGGCTGGGTTTCGTGGGCTTGACGCTGGCGGTCGTTCTGGCGGACGCCGGCTTCAAGGTGGTTGGGATTGAGGCTCGAGCGGAGGTCGTTCGATCTTTGAAGAATGGCGTTCCACATTTTTACGAGGCCGGGCTTGCCAACCAGCTTCGAACCCACATTGGCCGCCAGTTGGAAGTCGAGTCCAGCCTGGGCAACAGCGATTGCGACGTTTATATCGTTTCGGTCGGCACCCCGGTCGATGATAACCACCAACCCATCCTGGCGTATGTGGAGACCGCCTCGCGAGAGATCGGCAAGGTACTTAAGAAAGGCGATACCGTGATGCTGCGCTCCACCGTCCCCGTCGGAACGACCCGCAATTATTGCCTCCCCTGGCTGGAAGAAGAATCCGGCTTGAAAGCCGGCAAAGACTTTTCCCTGGTATTCGCCCCCGAACGCACGATCGCCGGCAAAGCGATCAAGGAGCTGCGCAACCTGCCGCAGATCATCGGTTCGCTCGACCCGCAAGGAGCGGAAGTCGCCGCAGCCATCTACCGGGAGATCACGCCTACTATCGTCATGCTTGATTCGCTGGAAGCAGCCGAGATGGTGAAGCTGGTCAACAACACTTTTCGCGATACCATCTTTTCCTTCGCCAATGAGATCGCCCTGGTCTGCGAACGCTACGGGCTGGATGCGTTCAAAATCATCGACGCGGCCAATGAAGGCTATCCTCGAGATCCGGTGCCGCTGCCCAGCCCCGGGGTAGGCGGCGTCTGCCTGAAAAAAGACCCCTACCTGCTCCAGATAACGGCCCTTTCGCAAGGGTTGGAGCCATCAATCCTCGGGCGCAGCCGGCTGGTTAATGAGTACATGCCCTTTCACGTTTTCCAGAAATTTCTGCATTTCCTGAAGGTAACTGGCCGCAGTCCGCAAGAAACCAGGGTTTTCGTGGTCGGATTCGCCTTTAAAGGCTGGCCGGAGACCTCCGACATGCGCGATTCGAGCACGTTAGACCTGGTGAAACACCTGGACCAGGCGGGCGTGACCATTCACGGGTTCGACCCGGTGATCGAGCTGGAAGCCTTGCGAGCCGTGCCGGGAGTGCAGCCGAGCTCGCTGGCGGAAGGTTTCGAAGCTGCCGACTGCGTCTTCGTGATGAACAACCACCCCTCTTACGAAGATTGGAACTTGCATGCTCTGCTGGCGACGCTGCGCAAGCCGGCCTTGTTTGTCGACGGCTGGCACATTTTCCGCAGCGATGATATCGCCCGCACACCTGGGATCAGCTACAGCTCGGTCAGCCAGGATGAGGGCTGGCCTGAGGGCGAGCAGTTCCTGGTTTCCGAATAATAATCACAATCCTTCCCCCACTATGGCAGTTTCCGCTCAAATCTCGCCTCCAAACCAGCCAAGTACGCGGCCCATTTTCGCCGTCCTGATCGCCGGCGGGCAAGGGACGCGCTTATGGCCGCTCAGCCGCCGGATGCTTCCAAAGCAGTTCCTCGATCTGCGCGACGAAGGACAGACTTTGCTTCAGGCCGCTGCCCAAAGAGCTGCGCGGGTGGCGGATGGGCTGGAAAACGTGCTGGTGCTGGCCCAAGCAGAGCACGCTGCCCTAGCGCACGTTCAGCTTCCCGACTTGCCGGAAGACAACCTTATCCTGGAACCGGTAGGACGCAGCACCGCCGCCTCTATGGGACTGGCTGCCATGCATATTCAAAATCGCGCCCCCCAGGCGGTTATGGCTGTTTTACCCACAGATCACGTGTTCCCGGACGAACAACCCTGGCTTGAGGCCATGCGCACTGCCGTCCTTTTCGCCGGGCAGTCGGACCGGCTGGTGACCCTTGGGATCCCACCCGTTTTTGCCTCGCCCAATTATGGTTACCTGCACCTGGGCAGCCTCCTCAAAGCTGGGGATGGGTCACCCTGCAATTGTCCGGTTTACGCAGTACAGCAATTTGTAGAAAAGCCCGCGCCTGAGCGCGCTCGTTCTTTTCTGGAAAGCGGCGAATACCTCTGGAATACCGGCACTTTCGCCTGGCAGGTGGGCGTCTTCCAGGATGCCTTACAACGTCAGTTGCCAGGGCTGCACGCCGGCCTGCAAGTGATCGCCGAAGACCCCGGACAATTGACGCGGCTTTACTCTGAATTCGATGATCTCTCGGTCGATTACGGCGTGTTGGAAAAATCCAACAATGTCGCTGCCGTGCTGGGGAACTTTAAACGGATCGACCTGGGGGCGCTCACTTCTCTGGAGGAAATTTGGCCCGGCGATGAGCTGGGCAACACCAACCACGGGCTGGTTCTCAGCAAAGACAGCCGCGGCAACATCGTCTCGGCCGATCAAGGCCTGGTAGGTCTGGTGGGAGTCGAAGACATGATCGTTATCCGCCAGGCGGATGTATTGTTCATCTGTCCGAAAGAACGGGCCGCAGAAGTGAAGGAACTGGTGGCAGCCCTGGCCCGTAACGGGTTAGGACGCTTCCAATGAGGCCGGACTGGATTGTGCTGTTCGATTGGGACGGGACCCTGATCAACTCGCTGGATGTCAAGGTCCATAACGCTGGAATCTTGTTCGAACAGGTCTTCCACCTGCCGCGAGCGAGCGTGGAAGCGGCATACCGGCGGCATTCAGGCATTCCCAGGTGGCAGTTGTTCAACGCTATTTGCCAGGACAACGGCCTGCCTCCCCTGGATGGCAAAAAATATGGGCAGCTCAGCGAGCGCTTCAGCGCTGCCAACCGCCTCGCACTGTGCGACCCGCAAACGCCCGGGCTGGTGCCGCAAGCCACCCGGCGAGCGCTGGAGCGCCTGCGCCAACGCGACGAGACGCTTTACGTCTCCAGCGCAGCCGAGTCAGCCGAAATACGGGCTATCGCCGCCAGCCTGGGACTGGATAAATTCTTCAAAGAGATCCTGGGATCCAGCCCGGGGTTCGGCAAAGGCCAACAGCACGTTGCCTATGTGCTGCAGAAAGAAACCGCCGCTCGTGATCGGGTTGTATTCGTTGGCGATGAGCCAGCCGATATCCGCCTCGGCAGGCAGGCCGGAGTCCGGACTGTCGCCAAAACCGGCACCAACCCCATCGATATCCTTGAAAACGAAAAGCCAGACGCCATAATCAACTCGCTGGATGAACTCCCCGGCTTGTTAGACAGGGTAAGCCTGGAAACGGTTGGAAAACCGAAATAAAAAATTACTCCTGGAGGAGCATGAGCGTTATTATTGCCGAGTTTTGTCAAAATCACAAAGGCGATCTCAGCCTGCTGAAAGAAATGGTGTGGGCCGCGGCGGAAGCGGGCGCCACCTACGCCAAGATCCAATCGATGCTGGCAGACGACCTGACCTTGCGCGAGCGTTTCGAAACCGGTATGTGGGAAGGCGAACGCCAGGTAGCCATTAAACGCCCCTACTTGCCCGAGTACGAGCGCTTGAAACCAATGGACTTGAGCGATGAAGCGCACGGGGTGTTCGCCGAGGAGTGCCAGAGGGCCGGGATCAAGCCCCTGACGACCATCTTCTCGCGCTCGCGCATCCCCTTCATAGCAAGCCTGGGTTGGGAGGCGGTCAAGGTCGCCAGCTATGACTGCGCCAGCCTGCCCATGCTGCGCGAATTGAAGGAGCGCTTTGGGCGCCTGTTTGTCTCCACAGGGGCAACCTATGATGCAGAGATCGAACAGGCCGCCCACCTGCTGGCTGGTCACAGCTTCAGCCTGCTGCACGCAGTCACGATCTACCCAACCCCGCTGAACGAGCTGCACCTGAGGCGACTGGCATACCTGCGCCAATTCACGCCTTCTGTCGGCCTGAGCGATCACACCCTGGTATCCAGGGACGGAATCAAGGCTTCGGTCGCGGCCCTCAGCCTGGGCGCAGAGGTGATCGAACGCCATTTCACCCTGCTTGGACCCCAGGATACCAGGGATGGTCCGGTATCCATCCGCCCAGAAGAGCTAAAGGCGCTGGTCGCTTTCAGTAAAATGGATCCCGGCGATCTACAGGATTACGTGAACCGCGAAATCCCCGAGCTCGAGCAAATGATGGGCCTGGCATCGCGCCCGCTCAGCGATGTTGAGCAGCTCAACCGCGATTATTACCGTGGGCGCTTCGCCAGCCGCCTGGGCGGCGAGATCGTTTATAACTGGGAAGATCGACCAATTAGCGCTTAGACTGAGCAATCTACACGAGGTAAAGCAGAAACGAGATGTACATCCTGGGTGTCATTCCGGCCCGCGGCGGCTCAAAATCCGTGCCGCGCAAAAACATCGCCTTGCTGCATGGCCTGCCGCTGATCGCCTATACCATCCGGGCCGCTCAAGGCAGCCAGATGCTGACGCACTTCGTGGTGTCCTCCGAAGACCCGCAGATCCTGGCGGTCTCCAGGGAATACGGCGCTCCGGCGCCATTCATACGCCCGGCTGAGCTGGCGACAGATGTAGCCCCCACCCTGCCAGTCGTCCAGCATGCCGTGAGGGAGATGGAGGGCATGGAGGGCGTCGTTTTTGACATCATTGTCCTGTTACAGCCCACCACGCCGCTGCGCCAGGCGCAGGATATCGACGCGGCCCTGGAAAAGCTGATCGCTACCGGCGCCGATTCGGTGATCAGCGTGTGCAGCGTCGGCGCAAACCACCCGGCCCGCATGCGCAAAATCGAAAACGACCGGCTGGTTGATTTGGCGATTAAAGAACCCAAAGAAATGCTGCGCCGCCAGGATCTGCCCCCCATCTATATCCGCAACGGGGCCATTTACGCAGTACGCCGCCAGGTAGTCATTGAAAAGAACAGCATGAGCGGGGAAATTTGCCGCCCCTATATCATGCCTGAGGAGCGTTCGGTGAATGTCGACAGCAAGCTCGATCTGCTGCTGGCGGAGATTCTTCTGCGCCCCCAGGGAAAAGATTAAAGGATGGAACAGCCGCTTCGTATTCTGCTGGCTGAGAAATCCAGCTTCAGCGCTCGAGGCATCCAGGCGCTCGCGGAAATTGCCCCAACCGACGCATTTGACCTGAGCCAGGACCAACTTGCACAGGCTGTAGGCGGCTATCCAATCCTGGTGATTCGCCTGGGATTGGAGGTCGACGAGCGAGTGCTGGCAGGCGGCGACCGGCTCGTCGCAATCGGAACCCCGACCACCGGTCTGGATCACATTGACGTACAATCGGCCGGCCAGCGCGGCATTGCAGTTCTCAGCCTGAAAGGCGAACGCCCCTTCCTCGACCAGGTGTTTGCCACCGCAGAGCACACTTTTGCGTTGCTGCTCAGCCTCATCCGCCGCATCCCCTCCGCATTTGAGGCCGTCAAGCGCTATGAGTGGCGCCGTGATCTGTATCGCGGCAGTGAGTTAAACGGCAAGGCTCTGGGGATCATCGGCTGTGGGCGACTGGGGAGCATGGTCGCACATTATGGGGTCGCCTTCGGAATGCAGGTGCTGGTTTACGATCCATACCAGGCATCCCTGCCAAATGAGGTAAAATCATGCGGCGCTTTGCCGGACCTGTTGGAGCAAAGCGACGTCATCAGCGTGCATGTACCCTTAAATGACGAAACCCGGGGGATGCTTGGCGCGGCTCAGTTCGCCTGCATGCGACCCGGATCGGTCCTGGTCAATACGGCCCGCGGCGCGGTCATCGACGAGCCGGCTTTACTGCGCGCCCTGGAATCCGGAAGGCTGGCTGGCGCAGCGCTGGATGTCCTGTGCGAGGAGCACAACCTGGCCGAAAGCCGCAGCCACAAACTGGTCGAGTACGCCAGGTCTCACGAGAACCTGATCATCACGCCCCACATTGGAGGCGCCACCCAGGAATCGGTTGAAAAGGCTGACCTTTTCCTGGCAAACAAAATCAAAAATTTTATAAAGGATAGGATGTAATGACAAGCAAAACCAAGACAACACTGATCACCCCGTACGGCGGAACGTTGGTAAACCTGCTGGCAACCGGCGAGGAACGCGAAGAGCTTTTAGCCAAATCCAGTCACCTGCCGTCCATCCAAATCTCCACTCGTTCCCTGTGCGACCTGGAGCTGTTAGCGACCGGCGCGTTCTCACCCCTGGACCGCTTTATGAGCAAACCCGACTATGAGCGGTTGTTGACCGAGATGCGCCTGGTGGATGGCACGCTGTTCCCCATTCCCATCACTTTGCCGGTGGAAGAAGATGCTCTGCCCGCCTGGAGCGAGCAGGTGACGTTAAGCGACGCTCGCAACAACACCATCGCGGTGATGAACATTCAAGAGGTCTATCACTACGATCCCCAGCGCGAGGCGCGGCTCGTGTTCGGCACGACCAACTCACGCCACCCGTTGGTGTCCGAGATGGTGCGCTGGGGTAAAGCCTACGTGTCAGGCGCACTTAAGGTGATCAATCTGCCGCAGTATAATGATTTTATCGATTTGCGCCGCACTCCGGCTGAAGTGCGGGCGCGCCTGGAAGAGATGGGCCATGATAAAGTGGTCGCATTCCAGACCCGCAACCCGATGCACCGCATTCACGAAGAGCTGACCAAGCGCGCCGCCGAAGAGGTGGACGGTAGCCTGCTGATCCATCCGGTGGTCGGCATGACCAAGCCGGGCGACGTCGACCATTACACTCGCGTGCGCGTCTACCGCGCCCTGGCTGAGAATTATTACGACCAAAACCGCACAATTCTCAGCCTGCTGCCGCTTGCCATGCGCATGGCCGGGCCGCGCGAGGCGCTCTGGCACGCCATCATCCGCCGCAATTACGGGGCAACGCACTTTATCATCGGACGCGATCACGCCGGCCCGGGCAACGACAGCCAGGGAAAGCCCTTTTACGGACCTTACGAGGCCCAGGCGATGCTAACCCAATACGCCGACGAAATCGGAGTCCAGCCGGTGGAATTTAAAGCCCTGGTCTACCTGGCGGATGAAGAGCGCTACGAAGAACAAAACAAAGTGCCTGAAGATGCGCGCATTTTCAACATATCCGGCACCCAGGTGCGCGAAGACTACCTGGCGAAGGGCAAAGCCCTGCCCGAATGGTTCACCCGCCCCGAAACTTCCGAGATCCTCCAGCAAATGTACCCGCCGCGCCATAAGCAAGGGGTATGCATCTGGTTCACCGGCCTGAGCGGCTCGGGAAAATCGACGACAGCGGAGATTCTTACATCGCTCTTGCTGGAGCGCGGCCGCCAGGTTACCCTGCTGGACGGCGATGTAGTTCGCACGCACCTGTCGAAGGGCCTGGGCTTTTCGCCTGAGGATCGCGATACCAATATTCTGCGCATCGGCTTCGTCGCCAGCGAAATTGCTCGTCACGGCGGCACCGTGATCTGCGCTGCTATCAGCCCCTACCGCGCCACCCGTAACGAGGCTCGCAAAATGGTCGGCGAAGAGCGCTTCATTGAGGTCTTCGTCGACACCCCGATCGAAGTTTGCGAACAACGAGATGTCAAAGGCCTGTACGCCCGCGCCCGCCGCGGCCAAATCACTGGCTTTACCGGTGTGGATGACCCCTACGAGGAGCCGGTGAACCCGGAGCTGACCCTTCACACGGTGAAGACCTCCCCGGACGAAAACGCTCGCAGTATCGTCGCTTACCTTGAAGAACGCGGGTTTATTTTGAAAAACGGCCGCCTCAGCCAACTTGAGCCAGCAGCAGAAATCCCCGTCCACGCTTAAGGACTTTCGAAAAATCATGCCTGATCTGCCTGCTCTTTTCGATCTGACAGGCCGCGTCGCCATTGTGACCGGAGGCGCCGGCCTGTTGGGCGTTCAGTTCTGCCGGACTCTGGCGGAAGCTGGGGCGCAGGTGGTTATCGCCGACCTGGATCGGCGCGCCGCAGCCGCGCTGGCTGGTGATTTGAATGCCGCTTTGCCAGCGCCCGGCCGCGGCGCAAATGGGTGCGCCCTGGCGGTTGAAACAGATGTGACCAACTCGGATTCGGTCCACAATATGGTCGCCGCCGCGCTGCAGGCTTTTGGCCGCCTGGATATCCTGGTAAACAGCGCGGCTCTTGACCCCAAGTTTGACCCGCAGCAAAACCCGGAAAAGGGCGGACAGGACCTTAATAAAACAACTTTTGAGGATTACCCCCTGGATGCATGGAATCAGGCGCTGAACGTGAACCTGACCGGGATGTTCCTGTGCTGCCAGGCTTCCGCCCGGGCGATGCTTGCTCAAGGAGCCGGGGTCATCGTCAATATTAGCTCGATATACGGCCTGGTCGCGCCGGACCAGCGGCTCTACCAGCGCCCCGGCCAGCCGTCACAATACAAACCCCCTTATTACTCGGTCACCAAAGCCGGGGTGCTTGGCCTGACCCGCTACCTGGCGGCATATTTTGCCGGCAAGGATATCCGCGTAAATGCGCTTACCCCGGGCGGTGTATACAAGGACCACGATCCGGAGTTCGTCCAGGCCTACTCGGCCCGGGCTGTGATGGGCCGCATGGCCGAGAAGGATGAAATGAACGGGGCGCTGCTGTTCCTGGCCTCAGACGCTTCGCGTTATATGACGGGGGCCAATCTGGTCGTTGATGGGGGTTGGACAACCTGGTAACGATGAGCGAAGTGCTTGCCCTGATCCCGGCTCGCGGCGGCTCGAAGAGCATCCCGCGCAAAAATATCCGCCCTTTCGCCGGGCACCCCTTGCTGGCTTACAGTATCGCTGCCGGGCTGGCGGCCGAAACCATCACGCGCCTGATCGTTTCCACAGACAGCCAGGAGATCGCGGACATAGCGCGCCGTTACGGCGCCGAGACGCCTTTCCTGCGCCCGCGCGAGTATTCTCAAGACCAAACCCCGGACCTGCCGGTCTTCCAGCATGCGCTGCGCTGGCTGGCGGACGAGGAAAACTACCGGCCCGATGTCATCGTTCAACTGCGCCCAACTTCCCCCTTCCGGCGTGTAGCTCATATCGACCAGGCCGTGTACCGGCTGTTAGAGCGTCCGGACGCCGATTCTATCCGCACGGTTTGCGTGCCCTTTCAAAACCCGTATAAGATGTGGTGCATCGGGCCGGATGGGATCATGCAGCCCCTGATGCAAACTTCCCTGCCTGAGCCTTATAACATGCCGCGCCAGTCGCTGCCCGAAACCTACTGGCAGACTGGCTATGTGGACGCCGCCTGGACCGATACCCTCCTGGCGAAAAATTCCATGACCGGAAAACGCATCCTGCCCCTGGTAATCGACCCGAGTGAATGGATCGATATCGACTCGCCCGACGATTGGCGCCGGGCCGAACGTTTGCTGGAAAGCGGAGAAATTTCGACGGAAGACCTGGGCTTCCATATTTCCAACGCCTAGCATGCCTAATTTGATGAATCTCTTTCTCCTGGTCCCCATCCCTGTTTGGAGGTTTCAATGCCTGTAATTAAGATTGGCGACCGCCTGGTTGGCGATGGCCAACCCACCTATGTCATCGCTGAAATTGGAGTTAACCACAACGGCATCCTGGCATTAGCCCTGGAATTGATCGATGTTGCGGTTGAAGCCGGCGCGGACGCGGTGAAATTTCAAAAGCGCAACCTGGAAAAGCTATACCCCAAGAAATACCTTGAGAACGCGAACTCGGGTGAGAAAACGCTGCGCTACTTATTGCCTATTTTGCAGCAGGTCGAGCTTCCCGAGCACGCTTATTACAAGATCGTGGAGTATTGCCGCAGGAAAAAGATCACATTCTTATGCTCAGCCTTCGACATGGATAGCGCCGACTTCCTGGAAACGCTCGACATCCCGGCCTATAAAGTGGCCTCAGCCGACCTGACCAACCTGCCCCTGCTCGACCACCTGGTTCAAAAAGGGAAGCCATTGATCCTTTCCACCGGCATGTCGCGCATGGAGGAAGTTGAGACCACGGTTGACTTCCTTAAATCCCGCAACGCCGTGTTTGCCCTGCTGCACTGCAACAGCACCTACCCGGCAGCCTTTGAGGACATCAATTTGCGCTTTATGGATCAACTGCGCCGCTTCGATGTGCCGGTGGGGTACTCAGGCCACGAACGCGGCATCGCCGTCTCGACCGTCGCCTCCGCCCTGGGCGCCAGCATCCTCGAGCGCCACATCACCCTGGACCGCACCATGGAAGGTCCCGATCATGCCGCCAGCCTGGAACCACAGGGGTTCAAAAAGATGGTGCGCGATATCCGCCAGGTGGCTGAGGCGCTTGGCGCTGGAAAAGAAAAATTTATCTCGCGCGGCGAAATCCTCAACCGGGAGGTCTTGGGCAAGAGCCTGGTGGCGAGCCGCCGGATCGAGTCCGGCGAAACAATCACTCCCAGCATGGTCACCGTCAAAGGGCCTGCCTTGGGCCTTTCTCCCCAACGCTACCCGGACCTGATTGGCCGGATTGTTGAGCGCGTCATCGAGGAGGATGAACCTTTCCTGGATCGCGACCTGGGGTTGAAAATCGAGCTGGATATGGCCCATGTTTTGCCCATGGATTACGGTTTCACCGTGCGCTTTCGCGATTTCGATGAACTGCTGGTATACAAGCCGCGTATGTTGGAATTCCACTTTACCGATCAGGACCTGGATGAGCATTACCCCGGCAGGGATTTTGACTTTAAACTGGTGGTCCACGCGCCTGAGTTTTGGGAGCGCACCCTGGTCGACCTGTGCGCGCTCGACGAGCGCCAGCGCAGCGGCTCGATCGCCCTGTTGCAGAAGACGATCGACCTCACCCGCGAGATGGGACCTCATTTCAACGGCAAGCCCAAGGTAATCATCCACCCTGGGGCGATGAGCCTGGACCACCCCATTGCCGACCGCCAGGCCTTATACGACCAGTTGCGCCGCTCGATGGAAACTTTAGACGGCGAGGGCGTCGATCTGCTCCTGGAAAACCTGCCGCCGCACCCCTGGTATTTTGGCGGCCAATGGTTGACCAACGCTTTCATGGACGCTTACGAGATCCGTGATTTCATCACCCCGCTGGGGCTCGATTTCTGCTACGACAGCTCGCACCACAAGCTGTATTGCAACTGGGCCAAGGTGGACTTTTATGAGCAGGTGGAAGTGCTGCTGCCGTACATCCGCCACCTGCATCTCTCAGATGGCGCCGGTTTGGATGGCGAAGGTTTGCAAATTGGCGAAGGCACCATCGATTGGGTGCGCTTCTTCAAAGTGATCGGCGACTACCACGGCACCATGATCCCTGAAATCTGGCGCGGTCACCAGCGCCAGGGTGAGGGTTTCCTGATCGCTATTCAGCGCCTTTCAGACGCTTACTTCAAAGCTCGCGAAAAGGCTCGTCTCCCGCAAATCTAGCTCCCATCTCTGCCAGCAATATGCCCGCCTCATCGAAACTCATCCCCGGCTTGCAACTGCGCCTGGCGAGCTGGCAAAACCAGCAGCGCATCGCCGCTCTGGCGCGCCAGGTGTCGCAGCACGCCCGCCGCAACACAACCCGGCCGACGGTGGCGTTTTTTAACGCCTCCACACGCCTCACTGGCCTGAGTTTGAACGCGGCCTTTTCCCTGCTGACGGGTTGGAGTTTGCGTCTGTCGGGAGCCCGAGTTGCACATTTCGTTTGCAACACCGGGATGAACCCTTGTGTCCTTGGCACAAATCGCCAGGATTACAGCACGCCGCCGCCCTGCGCTTCCTGCATTGCCCAGTCGCAGCGCCTGTATGCCGGCAGCGAAGTGCACGCGCTCGAATACCAGGATCATATGCAGCTTTCCGCTGCGCTCCATGGCCTGAGCACCGAACAACTCAGCCAGTTCGAATACCCGTGCGAGTTTGATGGCTGGATTCCAGGGCGCTCGCAGATCCCGCTTGGTCGCCTGGTCCTGCCCTCAATCCGCTGGGCGCTGCGCCGGCACCACCTTCCCGACGACGACCCTACGCACTACCTGATGCGAGCGTATATGCTGTCAGCCTATAACGTGTCGCGCGAGTTCAACGCGTTTCTCAACCGCTGCAAACCGGCAGTCGCTGTTATTTTTAACGGCATCATGTACCCGGAGGCCGCCGCCCGTTGGGTAGCGCAGCAGCGCGGCCTGCGCGTTGTCACTCACGAAGTCAGCTTCCGGCGGTTTTCGGCGTTTTTCACCGATGGTCAGGCAACCGCTTACCCGCTGCGTATCCCAGACACATTCGAATTGAGCGCTGAACAAAACGCTCGTCTGGACGCTTATTTGGAAAAGCGCTTTCAGGGCAAATTCACTATGGCGGGCATCCGTTTTTGGCCCGAGATGCGCGGTCTGGATGAAACTTTCCTGAAGCAGGCTGCGAATTTCCGCCAGATGGTGCCCATTTTCAGCAATGTCGTCTTCGATACCAGCCAGGTGCACGCCAACGCCATTTTTCCGCACATGTTCGCCTGGCTGAACTCGATCCTGGAAGCCGTCCGCCTGCACCCCGAAACGCTCTTTGTCATCCGCGCCCACCCGGACGAATTGCGCCCCGGCAGCGCCAAAAAAAGCCGGGAAAGCGTGCAAGATTGGGTGCGGCATCACCGGATAGATGCGCTTCCCAACGTGGTTTTCATTCCGTCCGATGAATATGTCAGCTCCTATGAGCTGATTCAGCGAGCCAAGTTTGTGATCGTCTACAATTCCTCGATCGGCTTGGAAGCCACGCTTCTTGGAACGCCGGTCCTGTGTGGTGGAAAGGCGCGTTACACCCAATATCCCATCGTGTTTTTCCCTGACACAAAGCAAGCATTCCAGGAACAGTTAGAGGCTTTTTTGCAGGCTGAAAAGGTGGATCTCCCGCCAGAATTCCAGCGCAACGCCCGTCGTTTCCTGTATTACCAGCTCTTTCGTGCTTCACTGCCTTTTGGCCAATACCTGCAAACCGGACCCAGGCCGGGATTTGTCCAGTTAAAGTCTTTCTCCTGGCAGGAGCTGCTGCCAGAACAATCCCCCACCATGCGAGTACTGCGCGACGGCATCCTGGGCCAGAAATTCCGGGACGGAGAGACCTTTCTGATGAACGAGGCATTATGAATAGCCAGTCCAAGGAAAAAATCGAGATCTTATCCGTGGAGCTGCTTGACCAACAGCGCCGGCACGTGATTGAGCTGAAAAAATTGGCGCATTCGCTCGGGCTGGAATTCGGCTGGCATTATTTGCTCGACATGACCTGGATTTTAAGCCAGCTTGGTGATGTCAAAGGAAAGCGCATTTTGGACGCTGGGGCGGGAACGGGTATCATGCAGTGGTATCTGGCCGAACTGGGCGCCGAGGTGATCAGCGTCGACCGGGTCAGCAGGGCCGCGCTGCCCCTGCGATTTCGCGCCCGCTATCATGTCACAGGGTTGCGGGACCAGGATTTGCTGCCCACCCGCCAGGTCGTGCGGGCCAACTTTGCTCGCTCGGTTAACTGGCGGGTAAAAATGTCTTCCCAGGCGCGCGATCTTGCCGGGATGACCTCCCTGCGGCGCGTCCCGGGCAGGGTGGTTATTTATAACCAGGACCTGAAAAACCTGGAGGATATTCCCGGCGACTTCCTGGACGCAATCGTTGCCGTCTCTGCTCTGGAGCACAACCAGCCAGAGGACCTGACCCTGGTTGTTTCTGAGCTGCTGCGGGTGCTTAAGCCTGGGGCCGTTTTGATCGCCAGCCTGAACGCCGCCCGCGACCAGGATTGGTGGCACGCGCCTTCTAAAGGCTGGTGCTACAGCGGAGAGAGCCTTCGCCGCCTCTTTTGTCTGCCGCAGGATCTGCCGACAAATTACAACCATTACGAAGAGCTGTTTGCAGCTCTTCGGGACTGCCGTGAGCTGCGCGACGGCCTGGCGAGCTTTTATTCTCGCTCGGGTCAAAACGGTATGCCCTGGGGCAAATGGGATCCGCAATACATTCCGGTGGGAGTGCGTAAGGTAAAATAAAATGAAAGGAAGGTTCTGGATGACGAATATCGATCAAACTGCGCTGTTTGAACGCGTACAGGTTTTGCTTGCAGATGCATTTCAGGTTTCACCGGACGAGATCACACCCGCCCTGGGCTTTGGCGACCTGCCCCAGTGGGATTCTCTGGGCCATATGGACATCATGATGCTGTTGGAGGAGCAGTTTGGAGTTGAAGTCAGCACACAAACGATCGCCGACCTGATCAGCATCCCGGCGATCTGTGAATATCTCTCCGAGTTGGTTAGGAAACAAGAGACCCATGAGTGATCGAGCGCAACCTGTAACGACTCTGGAACTGGCGCCCGAGCTGCCCATCCCGGCATACCTGGTAGGCGAAGTACAATCCAAGCTGGCTTACGTGGACGAACAAATAACCAGCGCTGAGATCACCGCAAGCGGAGAGAAAATTACCCTGAACCTGCGCCAGGCGGTCGACCCAGACCGCCAGATCGAGCTGAACCAGAAAGTACAGCGCGTGGTCGTCTCGATGGTCAAGGGCGCTTTCAAGCCCAAAATCCAGGTCCTGGAAGATCATTCAGACCGGCCTGTCAAATACCAGCTCGACCCCATGCAGGAGCTGATCCGGCGCGGCGAGATCAGCCAGGAAGCGCAGGGCATCTTCAGCCTGGGTCCGCTGGTCACGCGCCTGATCGAATATTTCGAGAGCCGTTTTGTTGAATTGGCGAATTCCTTTGAAGCGGCCCCGTACCGGTTCCCAACCTTGATCCCGGCCCGATATCTGGAACGGGTCAATTATTTCCACGCTTTTCCTCATTCTCTGACGTTCGTCACACACCTGCGCGAAGACCTGGACGCCATCGACCACTTTGCCCAACACGCGGCTTGCGACGATCACGGCCTGAACACGCCGCCCGACTCCTTCGCAGCCGTACAAGCCCTGCTTTCTCCTGCCGTTTGCTATCACTTGTATTTTTCCCTGGCGGATAAACCTCTGCCGGGGGGACAGGTAGCCGCCACCGCGGTGGGCAACTGCTTTCGCTACGAAGCAATCAACCTGGTCTCGCTCGAACGCCTGTGGAATTTCACGATGCGCGAGATCATCTTCGTCGGGCCAAAGGAAACTGTACTGGCAAACCGGGAAACCGCTCGCCAGCGCATGAGCCGCGTTTTCGAAGAAATAGGGCTGGCTTACCGGGTCGAAAGCGCCAACGATCCATTTTTCATCGGCGAGTTTCGCAAGCAGGCTGCCTTCCAGAGCGCCTTCCAGCTCAAATATGAGATCCGCGCCCGCCTGCCATTCCGCGATTCCACCCTGGCGGTGGGCTCGTACAACTACCACCAGGATTTCTTTGGTCGCAATCTGAACATCACCCTGCCAGACGGCAGTCCCGCCCATACTGGCTGTGTGGCCTTCGGGCTTGAGCGCATGGCCCTGGCTTTTCTCGCCCAGAAAGGGTTGGAGCAGGCCAACTGGCCCGCAAGCGTTCGGGAGGCGGTGCGTGCCTGAGGTCGCCTACCGCCTGGCTCAGGAGGGCGACCTGCCGGTCATAGCCGGCATGTACGATAAGATGGACGCCTTCTTCCGACAGCTCACCTATCGCTTCCCAGAAGTTGAAAACGTGGGCCAGGTCTGGCTGGACTCTTTTCGGCGCACCTTGGGCCGTTACAGCATCGTGTACGTGTGCGAGTTGGAAGGCCGCCTGGCCGGATTTATGCTGGGACGCGTAAAGCGTGTGGCCCCTTATCTGGGCGGGGTGATGGTTGGCGAGCTGAGCGATATGTGGGTCGAGCCGCAGGCCCGCCGCCTGCACATCGGCGAAGAACTCTCCCGTTTGACCATCGAATGGCTGCGCCGGCAAAATGTGCACTCGGTCGAGATCCAGATCCTGGAGGGCAACGAACCCATCTGGCGGTTGTACGAAAAAATGGGCTTTAAGCCGGAGCTGCGCCAGATCCGCGCTACCTGGGAAGACCTGGCTGCGCAAGAGGAGTCCACCTAAAAGAATGCGTGAGGTCACAAAAGAACAAGTCATCGCCGCCCTGGTAGACCTGGGCATCCAAGCGGGCGATGGCCTGCTGGTGCACTCCGCCATCCAGTTCCTCGGGAGGCCCGCCGGCGGTGTTGGGGTATATTTGCAATCTCTGCATGCGGCGATCGGCCCCGGCGGCACGTTGAGTGTGCCGGCTTTCAACTTCGCCTTCGCCCGCGGCGAGCGCTACGACCCGCAGACAACCCCGGCCCAGGGTATGGGCGTGTTTTCGGAATACGTTCGCACCCAGCCCGGCGTGCTGCGCACTCCGCACCCAATGCAGTCATTCGCAGCCAGCGGGTCGCTTGCCGGCCTGCTGGCAGAGCGCGACACCCCTTCGGCTTTCGATCCCGGCTCTGCCTTTGAGTTAATGCTAGAAAAGGATTTCAAACTGCTGCTATTGGGCGCTGATGTTCAGGCCGCCGCCGCGATCCATTACAGCGAGCAGCGCCTCGCAGTTCCCTATCGCTATTGGAAGGATTTTTCCGGTGAGGTGCTGACCTGCGCGGGCTGGCAGAAACGCACCTACCGCATGTACGCCCGCGATCTGGAAATGGACGCCCAGCTCAATCTACGGCCTGTTCAAAACCTGCTGCAATCCTGGCGCCAATGGGCATCCGCCCCGCTCAATTACGGCTGGATCTCAGCCTGCCGCCTGTCGGATTTCATCCGCGCCGCCGACCAGCTCCTGGCTGAAGACCCGTGGTCGCTGGTAGACAACCGTGAGGCCGTCCTGCATGTTTACCGGCAAAAGGTGGGCGCAAACCCATGAGCTCCCGCATGATCGACCTAATCGAAGAGCTATGGTTCCTCAAACGCGACATCGTTTCTGACGGTTACGATAAGGCGTTGTACCGGCTGGCGCAAGAAGCGCCCATGAACATCCTCGAGTACCCCACCGGAGAAGCCTGTTGGACCTGGCGCGTGCCAGAAAAATGGACCTGCCAGGAGGCTTACCTGGAAACCCTGGAAGGGAGCCGCCTGCTGGATTACGCCGACCACCCCTTGCATGTCGTTTCGTACTCGCTGCCTTTTGAAGGCCAGGTCAGCCGCCAGGAGCTGTTAGCGCACCTGCACGTGCACCCACAGCTCCCGGAGGCGATCCCTTTCGTTTTCAAATACTATGACCGTGACTGGGGGCTGTGCGCCACACAAAAACTGCGCGACGCCCTGACGGACGAGGCCTATTGCGTGGTGATCCGTACCCGCTTCGAGCCAGGGACGCTTAAAGTTGGCGAGGTCGTCATCCCGGGCGAATCGGAAGAGACTTTTATGCTGGTCGCCCACCTTTGCCATCCGGCAATGGTCAATGACGACCTGACCGGGGTTGTAGTGGGCCTCGAGGCGGCTCGCCGCTTGCAAGCCGGCCCGCGTCCCTACTACAGCTACCGGCTGCTTATCCTGCCCGAAACGATCGGCTCTGTCGCTTACCTCAGCCACCACGAAGACCTGATCCCCAGCATGGCTGGCGGCCTTTTCCTCGAGATGCTCGGCAACAACTCACCCCACGCCCTGCAAGGATCTTTCCAGCCCGACAGCCAGGCTGACCGCTGCCTGTCCAGCGCCCTGAAAGGGCTGGACCTACAAAGCTTCCAGGCCCCTTACCGGCAGGTGGTGAACAACGACGAGCGCCAATTCAACGCCCCTGGGGTGCGGGTGCCCATGCTCTCAATTTCGCGGGTCGAGCCGCCCGGGTCTCCGCTGCCCTACTACCGTGAATACCACACCAGCCTGGACACCCCGGCTATCGTCTCCCAGGAGCGCCTGGAGGCCTCTTGCCAGACGGTCCTGGCATTCCTGCAGGCCTGGGAAAACAACCAGTATGTGATCAACAATTTCAAAGGCGAGGTTTTTTGTTCCGGATACGGCATCTGGGTGGATTACCGTGTAAACCCGGAAGGCCACCGCCGCCTTTTTGAAATTATGGAGCGCTGCGATGGCGAGCACACAGTAGCAGATATCGCTGTCGAGCTGCAAATATCCTTCCAGGCGGTTTGGGAAGTGATCGCGTTGCTGCGCGATAAGGGGCTGGTCTGGCTCAGCCGGACAGCGAGACCTACCGCTCCCAGGCGAAACCCCCGCTAAAGACCAGCCAGCCGGGTCTGTTGAAAGCTTCCAAAGCTCCATGAACGCCTATTACACTGCCAAATATTGGCTCAAACTCGGGCGCTGGCAGTCGCGCCGCTTGAACGCCGCCGTGCGCTGGGGACCAGGCAACCTGCGGCGTATGCCATCCGTGTTGGGCAATGCCATGCCCAAATCCGGCTCGCACCTGATCATCCAGGTACTGCAAGGCCTCACCCACCTGGGGCCGTTCGTCAACCCCGGATTTCCGCCCGTCAACCGCTCGGAGACGAACAGCAAGCTGCCCAAGGAGGCTATCCTTGCGAACATTCAGCGGTTGCGCCCGGGGGATATCGCCTATGGCTACCTGCCCTCTCGTGAGCCGTATCTCCAGGCCTTGACGGCTCCTGGCCGCGCCGCCATCTTCGTCTACCGCGACCCACGCGATATGATCATCTCGCATGTCTTTTATGCCACGCAGATGCACACCGGGCATGGCATGCACCGCTACTACAATGAGAAGCTGCATACAATGGAAGAGCGCATCAACGCGGCCATCCAGGGGGTCGACGAGCCCGGTTCGGAGCTGAACAGCGTCCGGGCCAAGTACGAGGATTACCTGGGATGGCTGGCGCAGCCCGGAGTGCTTTGCCTGAGGTTCGAGGACCTGATCCTGGAACGGGACACAGCGCTTGGCTGCATCCTGGATTACCTTGCCGCAGGCGGCTTTACCCCACAAATCTCTCGCAAGCAGGCGATTGAGACTCTCAGCGAGGCGATCACGCCGCGCAAATCGGGCACCTTCCGCAAAGGAAAACCCGGCAACTGGAAGGAACACTTCACGCCGGTAAACAAGATAAAATTCAAGGAGATCGCCGGCGACTTGTTGGTCCGGCTGGGGTACGAGGAGAACCAGCTTTGGTAGCGCCGGATTGGGGCCTGCAGATCAGGCTGGCGCGCCGGAGTCTGCGGCGCCTGCTCCAGAGGATCCGCTACCGGCGGGTCTCCTTGCAAGAAGTGCCGGTCCTTTTTGCCAACTCCTTCCCCAAAAGCGGTACACACTTGCTCACCCAGGTGCTGCAAGGGTTCACTCGCATCGGCCCGGCGGTCGAGAGCGGCCTGCCGGCTGTCGTCACTTACGAGGGCGATACAGGCCGCCCGCGGCCAGCCGGTGAAATCCTGGCCGATTTATCCCGCCTGGGCCCTGGAGATATCGCTTATGGGCACTTGCACGCCCTGCCCGAGGTTGCGGCTTTCCTGGGCCAGGATCACATTGTGACCTACTTTATCCTGCGCGATCCACGAGACGTGGTCGTATCGCACGTGCACTATGTGACCGACATGGAACCCAACCATATCCACCATCGCTACTACCAGGAAGAGCTGCATACTTTCGATGAGCGCCTGCGCGCCAGCATTCTGGGTCGCCCGGGAAGCGCAGTTCCTTTCCCGGACATTCGCCAGCGTTTCGAGCCCTATATGGGCTGGCTGGCGCGGGGAGAAGTTTTGACGCTGCGTTTCGAAGACTTCATCTTGAGGCGTGATGCGACCCTGGAATGTGTGTTAGATCATGCCATCCGGGGTGGATTTCCACTCTCCTGCGAGCGATCCGCCGCGCTGCAGCGCCTGGCTGAAAGCATCGATCCGCGCCGCTCTCCCACCTTCCGCAGCGGCAAAGTCGGCGGCTGGCAGGCGCAGTTCAGCCCGGAAAATAAGCGCCTCTTTAAAGAGGTGGCAGGCGACTTGCTGGTCCGCCTGGGCTATGAACGCGACGACAACTGGTGAGCCGATGAATAAAACCGTGGGGGATCAACCATGAATAGAATTGCCGCCCTCGTCCCAATGCGCCATGACTCTCAGCGGGTGAAAGGCAAGAATTACCGCCTGTTGGCAGGCAGGCCGCTTTACCAGCATATTCTCCTGACGCTGCAAGCCTGCCCCGAAATTGATGATATTATCGTGGATACCGACAGCCAGGAAATCATGCGCGGCGTTCAGGAGCATTTTCCCTCCGTAAAGCTGATCGAACGGCCCGAACATTTGCGGGCCGACACGGTGCCGATGAACGAAGTTCTCATGCACGACACGAACCAGGTGCAAGCCGATTTCTACCTGCAGACCCACAGCACCAACCCACTGCTCCGCCCGCAAACCGTCTCACAGGCGATACTGGAATTGTTAGAAAACTATCCTGCTTATGACTCACTCTTCTCAGTGACGCGGCTGCAAACCCGGCTGTGGGACCAATTAGGCCGGGCCATCAACCACAACCCGGCTATCTTGCTGCGCACCCAGGACTTGCCGCCAGTATACGAGGAAAATTCCTGTATTTATATTTTCACCCGCGATACCCTGCTCGTCCGGCGCAACCGGCTTGGCGAGCGGCCCCTGATGTTTGAGATTGACGCAGACAAATCCTGGGACATTGACGAAGAGATCGATTTTTTGATCGCGGATATCTTAAAACAAAAAGCCTTAATCAGAAATAACCTGAAAGAAGAATCTGCCGTGTTATTTCTAATCCATGTCATACTAATCGCGATTTATCCACCGCTGGCGCTGCTGGCGAACAATATTACGGATGTGCTGCTGCCGGACGCAGCCCGCGCCGTGATCTTTTCACTGGCCTTAGCGTTGGTCTTGCTGCTCTTTTTGAGATTAATCGTCAAAAACTGGCAGCGGGCCAGCCTGGTTTGCACTGGATTCATCATCCTGATCTTCTCCTACGGCCACGTGTATACGCTCTTGAAGAAAGTGGATTTGTTCGGTTTTCATCCGGCCCGGAATGGGCTGCTCTTGCCGGCCTGGCTGATCCTCGGCTCAGTCTGGTTTTGGTGGGTGGTAAAAAAATTGGGATCTCCAGTCAACTTGATTAAGTTTTTCAACATCGTGGGGGCAGTCCTGTTGGTTCTCCCCATCTATAAGATCACCTCTTTTGAGCTGCGCAGCGCCCACATTGCCCGCGCTCAGAGCAGCACGGCGGTAGCTATACAGGAGGTTCAATCCCAGAATCTGCCGGATATCTATTACATCATTTTAGACGGTTATGCCCGCGCCGATTTGCTCAAAGAAATCTTTGGCTACGATAATTCCAGCTTCATTCATTACCTGGAACAGCGCGGCTTTTACGTGGCAGAACAGGGCCACAGCAATTACAACCAGACGGCGCTTTCGCTGGGGTCCTCGCTAAGCATGGACTACCTGGACGATGTCGCCAAACAAATGGGACCGGGAGAAACCAACGATCGTTCTCCCCTGGAAGCGAAGATCCGCCAGAGTCATATCCTTGAGCTTCTGCGTCCCTACGGCTATAAGCTGGTCGCTTTTCAGACCGGGTATGGCTCCACCCAGATCTACGACGCCGACCTGTATTGGAAACTAAATAACGAGCCTGTGCCGCCCATCACCGCCTTCTGGAGGTTGAACCCATTCGAATCGCTGTTTATCGAATCTACAGTCATGCGAACGGTTTTTGACCTGAACATCTTTTCAGCCGATGCGGTGCGCCATGCAACCCTTTACCCCGAATACCAGTTCCATCGCGACCGCATCCTGTACACCCTGAACAAGCTGGAGGATGTCGCCAAGCTGGATGGCAATTATTTCGTATTTGCGCACATCCTGGCGCCGCACCCGCCGTTTGTTTTCGGCCCGAATGGAGAGGCCATCAACCCGCCGGGCGGCTATAAGATTGGCGATGGCGACCAGTTCGCCTGGGACCTGGACACCTACCTGACCGGCTATCCCAACCAGGTGACCTTCATCAACAGCCAGGTCGAGAAAACCGTTGACCGGATTTTGGCCTTATCGAAAACGCCGCCGGTCATCATCCTCCAGGGAGACCACGGCTCCGGCACCCAGCTTATATGGGAATCGCCCGAGAGATCCAATGTGAAAGAGCGCTTCAGCATTCTGAATGCTTACTATTTTCCCGGCGGCGACAACGGTTTGCTTTATCCCACGATCACGCCTGTAAACACCTTCCGGGTCCTGATGAACCGCTTCTTTAATGCCAGTCTCCCGCTTTTGGAAGACAGAAGTTATTTCGCCACCTGGACCCGTCCTTATGATTTCACCGATGTAACCGGCCGTCTTAACACCCGCTGATAAAAGATGCCCACGGTACTTCTTTCTGCTCCTTACATGCTGCCTTTTATCGACCGCTTCCGGCCTATCCTGGCAGGCTATGGCCTGGATTTGATCGTTGCAGAAGTCCACGAACGTCTGAGCGAGGCTGAAATCCTGAGCTACGCTGGCCAATTCGACGGGGCAATTTGCGGCGATGACCGCTTCAGTGCCCCGGCCCTGGAGGCCTGCGCGCCGCGCTTGAAAGTGATCTCCAAATGGGGCACCGGCATTGACTCGATCGACCAGGAAGCCGCCTCCAGGCTTGACATTCAAGTCTGCCGGACTCTAAACGCCTTCACCCTGCCTGTGGCGGACACCGTCCTGGGGTATATGCTGGCTTTCGCCCGCCGCCAACCCTGGATGGATAACGCCATGAAATCCGGTCGATGGCAGAAAATCCCCGGGCGCTCGCTGAGCGAGTGCACCCTGGGCGTGGTCGGGGTGGGAAACTGCGGCAAAGCAGTGCTGCGGCGGGGAGCCGCCTTTGGAGCCAAACTGCTCGGCAACGACATCCTCGAGATCGCTCCCGACTTCCTGCTGGAGAACGGCGTTGAGATGTCTTCGTTGGATGACTTGCTGAGCCGCGCAGACTTTGTCAGCCTGAACCCCGACCTTAACCCCAGCAGCTACCACCTGATAAACGATCACACCCTGGCGCTGATGAAACCGGAGGCCGTCTTGATCAATACTTCGCGCGGCCCGGTGGTGGATGAAGCCGCCCTGATCCGGGCGCTGCAAGCGGGTGGAATCGCCGGAGCCGCACTGGACGTTTTCGAGGTCGAGCCGCTGCCTGGCGACAGCCCGCTGCTGAAAATGGATCATGTACTGCTGGCGCCTCATAACGCCAACTCGAGCCCGTTTGCCTGGGAACGGGTCCACCGGAACACCATTGATAACCTTTTGGCCGGATTGGGGATCACGAGAAAACCCTGGCAGGATAATAATGATGATGGCAAATGAACAATCCGCAACTCACAGCCTGGACTCGGAGCGTACGGTGCTCATCACCGGCGCGGCAGGCGGGATCGGGCGTGCTTCTGTACGCGTGTTTACGCAAGCGGGCTGGCATGTGATCGGCGTCGATCGCGCCCCTTTAACGAACCCTTCCCTGCCAATGGGTTGTATATCCAATCCGACATTTCGCTGCCCGAAGCATTGCAGGGGATATTCGACCAGGCAAAAACTTTCACCGACAACCTGAGCGCCCTGGTGAACAACGCAGCCATCCAGATCACCAAGCCTTTACTGGAAACCAGCGCCGAGGAGTGGGATCAAGTGATGGCTCACAACCTGCGATCCGTTTTCCTGGGCGTCAAGCTGGCCTACCCGCTGCTGAAAAACGCGGGCGGTGGGGCAGTGGTCAACGTTTCTTCCGTGCACGCCATCCAGACTTCAGCCAATATCGCCAGCTATGCCGCCAGCAAAGGCGGCCTGCTGGCGCTGACGCGCGCCATGGCGATCGAATTTGCCGGCGACAATATCCGCGTCAACGCAATCCTGCCCGGCGCGGTGAACACCCCAATGCTCCACGCCGGACTATCCCGTGGTCACGTGCAGGGCGGGTCTTTGCAGGATCGTCTCGAAAACCTGGCGCGCAAGACGGTAAACGGGCGCGTCGGCGAGCCGGAGGAGATCGCCCGGGCGATCTACTTCCTGGCGGATGATTCCCAGTCCTCCTTCATGACCGGGCAAGCGATGGTGGTCGACGGCGGCGCAACCGCCCGCTTGAGCACGGAATAACGCCTTTCGATGAGCAATTTGCAGCAAACGCTGAAGGGCGTAATTCCGACCCTAATCTGGGATATCGGCCGCGCGACCTGGTATGGGATCTCGCGGGCGAGCGAATGGCCGGCTGCTACGTTTCACCCTTTACGGCGGGCGAGCATCCAGCGCCTGGCAGCTCTGAAAGATGTGCACCGCGGCGAGCGCGCTTTTGTCATTGGCAATGGACCCAGCCTGAAAAAGACCGACATCCGCCGGCTGCGCGGGGAATACACCTTCGGCTTAAACCGGATTTATTTGATGTTTCCCGAGCTGGGGTTCCCAACCAGCTATTATCTATCGGTAAACACGCTGGTGATCGAGCAGTGCGCACAGGATATCCGCGCCCTGCCCATCCCCAAATTTCTCTCCTGGCGTTCCCACAATCTGATCCAGCCGGCGGGAGATATGGTTTTTTTGCACACGACTTACAGCGGGCCAAAGTTCGCCAGCGACGCGCGTGGCCGCCTGTGGGAGGGCGCTACCGTTACCTACGTGGCCTTGCAGCTTGCATTTCACATGGGTTTCGAAAAGGTGATCCTGGTCGGCGTCGACCACACTTTCTCCACCCAGGGAAAAGCGAACAGCACAGTCATCTCTCAGGGCGACGACCCGGACCATTTCAGCGGCGCATACTTCGGCAAAGGATTTCGCTGGCAGCTTCCCGACCTGGATACCTCCGAACGCGGCTATCTGATGGCTCGCCAGGCTTATCTACAGGCCGGGCGCCAGGTTTTGGACGCGACCATCGGCGGCATGCTGACCATCTTCCCCAAGGTGGACTATAATTCGTTATTCTGACACAGGGCACTCTCTCAATATCGGAATAAGGTTCGACACAAAAAATAGTCAGGTACAGCGATTTTATGGCGACAGATGTGTATTTGAACGAGGCTTCCAAGCCCGAAACCCGGTTGTTTGCAAAACTCATCAGCCGTCCGGCCGTATTCATATGGCTGGCGGCCCTGGGGTTGTTGGCCTTTGGACTGGCCATCCGCCTGTACGATTTGACCGACCAGCCGATTGATTTCCACCCCACCCGCCAGTTGCGCTCGGCGATCATCGCCCGCGGCATGTATTACCAGATGCTCCCCTCGGCGGACCCGGAAGTCCGCAAGCAGGCCATGGCTTACTGGAATTCAACCGGCCAATATGAGCCATCCATCCTGGAAAGAGTGGTCGCTTACACCTACCTGGCGACGGGCGGCGAAAAACTGTGGATTTCGCGGATTTTCACTTCTATGTTTTGGATCATCGCCGGCCTGGCCCTGTTCGACCTGGCGCGCCGCATGATCAAAAATGCTGCCGGAGGCGTCCGAACCGGGTTCGTCGTCGGCACGGCCGGGCTGGTGGGGCTGGGTTATTACCTGTTCCTGCCTTTTGCCTATCAGGCCAGCCGTTCTTTTCAACCCGACCCCGGTATGGTGATGTGGATTGTATTATGCGCTTACAGCCTGTACCGCTGGTCGGAGACCAAAGCCTGGAAATGGGCCATCCTGGCCGGCCTGCTAGGAGGCATCGGCGTTTTGGTCAAGGTGGTGGCTGCTTATATCGTCGGCGGGGCAGCCGTTGGCCTGGTGCTGTACAGCCTGGGGCTGAAACGGTTCTGGCGCAGCCTGCAGGTCTGGAGCATGGCGATCCTGATGATCCTGCCCTCGGCTGTTTATTACCTGGTCCAGAACCAGGGGCGGGCCGGTGAATATTTCACGAGCTGGACGCTCGAGCTTTCACACCTGCTGATCGAGCCGTCTTTTTACGTGCGCTGGCTCAGCCTTGTGCAGAGCTTAATGGGCCTGACCGCCCTGCTGCTCGCCCTGGTGGGAGTCCTGATTGCCAGCCCGCGCAACCGCGCCATGCTGCTTGGGTTGTGGGGCGGATACGCTGCTTACGGGCTGTTCCTGCCCTACCAGATGTACACGCACAGCTATTACCATTTACAGCTCGTTCCCATCGTTGCGCTTTCCCTTGTGCCGGTTGCCCAGGCTATTCTTGAGCCTCTCTCGAAGCAAAGTTGGCCCTGGCAGGCTTTATTCAGCGGCATCCTGCTGGTGGGAATTGTCTATCCCTCCTGGGTTTCGGTATCTGCCCAGAAAGCGGAGAATGACCGCAAGGAGCCGGCCTACTGGCAAGAGATTGCTTCCTACCTGCCCACAGACGGGAAGATCCTGGCCTTGACTCAGGATTACGGCTACCGCTTGATGTACTACGGCTGGCGCAAAGTGGTTTTATGGCCGAACCGCGGCGAGCTGAATCTTTCCTCGCTGCGCGGCAGCAACAAGGAATTTGAGACGCTGTTCGCCAATAAGACCGAAGGGTTCGATTATTTCTTGATCACAGCTTTTGGCCAGTACAACGACCAGCCGGAATTACAGCAAATGCTGAACGATCACTATCCGGTATTCGCTAAAGGGGACGGCTACCTGATCTTCGATCTGGATAACCCGATCCCTGCCGCCCCGTAGGGCGCCGGACAGCAGATGCAAACATCCAACCCCATCGTCTCTATCATCACGCCATCTTATAACCAGGCCTCTTTTTTAGAGCAGACCATTCGCTCGGTTCTGGCTCAAGACATTGCCCGCGAGCGGCCGGCGGCTGTGGAGTACATCCTGGTGGATGGCGCCTCGCAAGACGGCAGCGTGGATATCATCCGCCGCTACGCCAGCCAATTAGCCGGGTGGGTTTCAGAGCCGGATTCAGGCCAGGCTGAAGCCATCAATAAAGGTCTCAGCAAAGCACGCGGCGAGATCGTCGCCTGGCTAAACTCAGACGACCTATACCTGCCCGGGGCGATCACGGCTGCGCTGGCGGCTTTACAGGCTGCGCCAGACCTGGGCATGGTGTTCGGTGACGCCATCAGCATCGATGCGCAGGGCAGACCGCTGAACAGGCTTGCTTTTGGCGATTGGGGCCTGGATGAATTGATGGGCTTTCGCATCATTTGCCAGCCGGCTGTATTCATGCGCCGCGCCGTCCTTGAAAGGGCCGGGCTGCTCGACCCAACCTACCATTTCATGCTGGATCACCACTTGTGGCTGCGCATTGCTCAGCTTGCGCCGGTGCGGCACGTCCCGGCTCTATGGGCGGCGGCCCGCCAGCACCCGGCAGCCAAAAACGTCTCGCAGGCCACCGGCTTCAGCCTTGAGACCCAACGCCTGAGAGATTGGATGGACAGCCAGCCAGCCCTGGCGGCGCGGCTGGTGAAAAATCGCAGGACCATCGATGCCGGCGCCCAACGCCTGATCGCTCGCTACTTGTTGGACGGGGGATTGGCAGGCCCGGCGCTGCGCGCTTATGGCAAGGCGTTATGGGCGCGCCCTGGCTTTGCCCTCAAACATGGACATCGCATGATCTATGCACTGCTCTGCCTTTCAGGCGCCTCCGGGATGAAACGCTGGTATTACCGCCTGGCGGGCATGTTCCCTGCTCGCCGTGTAAAACTGGGCGCTTCCCCTGAATACAAAAACTGGCCCGGCCTGCTGTACGAGGAGAGCCGTTGAATACGAAAAGCCGCCAGCCCATTCTGGTAACCGGTGCCCATCGCTCCGGCACGACCTGGGTTGGAAAGATGCTGGCAGCCGGCGGAGAAGCGGCCTACATCAGCGAGCCGCTCAACGTCTTGCACCGGCCGGGTGTGATGAGGGCCTCGGTTGAACACTGGTATTCCTATATTTGCAAAGACAACGAGGCCGCCTATCTGGGCGCGCTGCATGAGATGCTTCGCTTCCACTACCATGCCTGGTCCGAGGTTAAATCGCTGCGTTCGCGAAAAGATGCGCTGCGCATGGGCCGCGATCTGGGGGTTTTTATCTGGGGCAAGCTTGGCCGCCAGCGTGCGCTTCTCAAGGATCCCTTTGCGGTTTTTTCTATCCCCTGGTTCATCCGCCGCCTGAACTGCCAGGTGGTGATCACCGTGCGCCACCCGGCAGCGTTTGCAAGCAGTCTTAAGCGCCTGGGATGGAATTTTGACTTTTCCGACCTGCTCCAGCAGCCCCTGTTGATGCGCGATTGGCTGGAACCGTACCGGGAAGAGATGCTGGCAATGCAGCGCTGCCCGCAAGATGTAATCGGGCAGGGCAGCTTATTATGGAAAATGGTCTACCAGACGGCCGCGCAGTGCCGGGAGCGCTTCCCCAAGATCCGGGTCGTCCGCCATGAAGACCTTTCGCTAGACCCGCTGCGCCAGTTTCAATCGCTTTACCAGGCGCTGGGTTTGACCTTCAACCGCCGGGCGCGGCAATCCATCCTGAATTCGAGCGGCGCGGTAAACCCCAGCGAGCTCTCCTACAAATCGATCCACGCCGTCAACCTGAACAGCCGCGCCAACCTGCAGAATTGGAGAAAACGCCTGGATTCTCAGGAAATCGCCCGCGTTCGCGAGCTGACCCAGGCGACAGCCGCCCATTTTTACCCCGAAGCCTCCTGGGAATAATCCAATGGCTTCTCTTCCACTCGTTTCTATCGTCACACCGTCCTATAACCAGGCTCGCTTCCTGGAAGAGACGATTTGCTCGGTTCTAACCCAAGACTACGCTCCCATTGAATATATCCTCGTAGATGGCGGCTCGAAAGACGGCAGCCTGGAGATCATCCAGCGCTACAGGGATCAGTTGGCCTGGTGGGTATCCGAGCCAGATCGAGGCCAGACCGACGCGATCAACAAGGGCTTCGAACACGCCAGCGGCGATATTCTGGCCTGGCTAAATTCGGACGACACCTACTTGCCGGGCGCAGTTTCACAAGCCGTGGCCTTTTTACAGTCCCACCCAAAGGTTGGCATGGTCTACGGCGACGCCAACCTGATCGACGAAAACAGCAAAGGGATCGGAAAGTTTCCCGCCCGCCAAACAGATTACCGGCGCTTGCGGCGTGGTTTCGTCCACATCCCCCAACAGGCAGCATTTTTCCGCGGCGAGCTCTGGCGACGGGTAGGTCCCCTGGACCCCAGCTTCTACTTCGCTATGGACTATGACCTTTGGGTGCGCCTGGCTCGTCTGGCGCCGCTGGCTTACCAGCCCGGATTGTGGGCTAATTTCCGCCTGCACGATGCGGGCAAATCCGTGGTTTCGGATGACCGCTGCTGGCCCGAGATGCTGCGCATCCACCGCCGGGATGGCGGCAGTTGGTTCTCCCCGCTGTTTTTCAAGGCAAAAATCCGCCCGCTGATCTATTCCTGGCTGCCGTTGCGATTGCGGTTATGGCTGAGAGAGCGAATTTAGGCATTCAGAGAACGAATGAGGCATTCAGAGAACGAATTTAGGCATTCAGAGGACAATGAAATCTTAGCATTGGCTTAGCATTAGCGAACTTGACATCTGCATGGTCTTATGAGAGAATGCCTCCCCTATGGGATCGTGATCGAATCTCGTGATGTGTGAACGAGCCTTGATCGTCTCCGGAACCCGGCAAATAACCCTCAAAACGATTGGGTTCCTGTTCCCCTCGAAACAGAGGGATTTTGCAAGTAGGGGTATTTCACAAGGACTTGAGGGTAAAACATGAACCGTTCGATAACCTATTCTGCAGTCGCTGGTTTGACCCTGGTAGCTTTGCTTGCCGGGGTCATTAACTTTCACTTACCAACCCTGGGCATCGCTGGTGAAGCGGTTTATGCCCAGGCGCCGCAGCTCGCCTTGGCGGAAGCGAACGACGTATACCTGCCTTTGATCAACCGGCGCTCACCCCTGACGACAACCTTCGGCGTTGAGAGCACTCGCATAACAAACGCTTACGGCTTGAACCAGATGAGCGCAGCCGGCACAACCTGGATCCGCCGTAACGCGTTGCTCTGGGCTGACGCCGAACCTAGCGAGGGGACATTTAATTGGAGCGCTTTAGCTTCCCTGGATAACGAGCTTGCCAACGCCAGCGCCAGGGGGATTCAGGTGCTCTTGATCGTGCGCGATACGCCTGCCTGGGCGCAAATGTATGCTGGTTACTCTTGCGGCCCGGTGAAAGCGGATAAGCTGGCTGCCTTCGCCGAATTCATGTACCAGGTGGTCAAGCGCTACAGCGCCGCGCCTTACAACGTCCGCTACTGGCAGATCTGGAACGAGCCGGATGTCGATTATACGACGGTGAATCCCGACAGTGTGTACGGCTGCTGGGGGAAGAGCGGCGACCCGTACTACGGCGGCGAATATTACGGCGATATGCTGGCCCAGGTATACCCGCGCCTGAAAGAGGGCAACCCGCAGGCTCAACTGGTCGTCGGAGGCCTGCTGATGGCCTGCAACGCGGATTTCGTTACTTGCTCATTCCCTGGGTCCCGCTTCCTGGAAGGCATTCTCCACCGCCACGGCGCAAATGACGGCAAAAATTTCTTCAACTACGTGGCTTTCCATGGCTATGACGACTATTACGGCCTGGGCCGCTATGGAAACGGCGGGTGGCATACAAATTGGGATACAACCGGCCCGGTGATTGCCGCCAAAGCCAACTACATCCGTGCAGTTCTTGGCCAATATGGGGCCTCCAACAAAGGCTTGATAGCTTCAGAGATCGCACTGCGCTGCGGACCCTCCGAGTCCGACCCATCCTGCTCGGATACCAGCCCGGACTCCGATTTTTCCAAGACGAAGGCGTACTACCTGGCCGAAGCTTATGCAGTTTCCGTCTCCCAGGGGATTCACACCACCATCTGGTACAACATGACCGGCGGCTGGCGCAACACCGGGCTGGTCTCCCAGGACCTCACCCAGTTACTGCCGGCTTATGACGCCTTTGAAACCGCCCGCAATACGCTGCTGGACTCGAAATTATTGCGCGCCATCACCGAGTACCGCTCGTTCGATCCCATTTCGAACAAGGATAAAGGCCTGATCGGCTTCGAATTCGATCGCGGCGACCTGCGCATATGGATGCTCTGGTCGCTGGATGGCAGCCCGCATACCGTCACCCTGCCCGGCATCCCGATTCAGGCGCTGGATGCAGTCGGCAACTCGCTGGTCGTCAACGGCACGAGCCTGACCGTGGACATTAAGCCCGTCTACCTGGAATGGTACCGGTAGGTCAATTTCTCAACGTTTCACACCTGCCTGGCTGCCGCCAGTCATGCGATTAGCTTTTGAACATAAGGGTGAACGGAATCCGTTCACCCTGTTTTGGTGAATCTCTGGAGATTGCGGCGTAGCCGCAACTCTCCATCATATTGCGTGGTGCGCCACAAGCGCCCGACACTGTTTTGATGAATATCTAAAATTGAGTTGCGTGGCTGGCTATCTTCCGGTTAGCACCGACCGCTGGCCAGCGGCAGCGCGCCCAGCACTTCTGCGATTTTTTCCATATGCACAGCCAAGGCAAACTCGAAACCTGCCATCGCCGGCTTAGTCCAGCCGGCCTCGCCGCTCGAGCCGTTCGCCCTGGATCCGGCGGTTTTTCCCGGCCATCCTGATCCTGGCGAGCTGCTTTCCAGGGTTTAACAGCCGGGGGGCAGCGCCAGACAAAACGGTTGAGGCGCTGCACCCTGGTGCGCTATTTGCTTTTCCACAGTTCTTGCCCCTGGTTGTGGCTGCTGACCCGATTACAATGGACAGCCCGATCTGGGCAGATACAACCTTACCCGGCTCGAATGAGGTGGCTTTATTCAGAGAACCATTCACCCTGAGTGAAACGCTTGCCAGCGCGAAACTGGCGATCTTTGCCGACACGCGTTACGAAGCCTGGTTGGACGGCGCCTGGGTCGGGAACGGTCCGGCCCGCTTTTCCCGCGCCACCCATGAATACGATCTTTACAATTTTGGGACTCTGGCGCCCGGACCGCATATCATCGCTGTCCTGGTCCAATGGGCGCCAAACGTCCGGCGCTCCGAATCCACCTCGCCCTACCTGCAGGCTCACATCCAGGGGGAGCGCGGCAGCCAGTTTTTTGTAATCGCCCGCACAAGTCCGGCCTGGAAAAGCATGCGCTCGGACGCCTGGGAGGAGAATGCGGCGCCGGTCCACTCCTGGGGGCTGATCGGGCCAACGGAACTCCTCGACCTTTCCAGACTGCCGGCCAATTGGATGCGGCCGGAATACCCGGACCTGGATTGGCCGGGGGCCCAGGTGAAGGACCTTTCCGAGCAAGTGGTCAACAGCGCCCAAATAGCGCCGCTTCTGGATCTTTCCACTCACCAGCTCCCCGATTTCAAACCCGAGTTGATCCTATCTGAAGCCCAGTTCTCACCCGCGAAAATCACCTACCGGCCGCGCTCGATCCCCTTTCTGGAGCGCGTCCCGATCCAGGCTAAAGCGATCGACGCCGGCCTGCTCTCCCCGGGCAGAAACCTGGCTGAGCTTGTCCCCCCACTGCCCAATCCATACAGCCTGAGCTTTACGGCCTTGCAGAACACATCTTTCAATATCGAGACGCTTTATACCCCTGATACCCCCATCTCAAGCTCGATCCGGCTCGACGGGCAGGTCCTGAATTGGATGCCGGCGGGTCACTTGCGCCCGGATGTTTACCAGGCTTCCTCGCCGGTCCTTTCCGGAGCGCACCAGCTCACGTTTACAGAGATCCCAACTCAAGGGCTGACGTTCAGCATTTCCAACACAGCCCAAATCAGCGCCAGCCTGCCGTTTGCCCAGGGATTGAACGCCGGAAGGCGGCTGCTGTTATCTAAACCTGAGAGCCGGCCTGACCTGGTGCAAATCTCCGGCAGTCAAAATCTGGACGTCGAGTTTGACGACCTGCCTGCTTACATCCTCCTGGATCTTGGGCGGGTGATCCAGGGTCGAGTGGAAGCCCAGGTGAGCGGGGCTGCCGGCGCGATCATCGATATGGGCTGGGACGAGCGCCTGTTGGGCGGGAAGCGCGCCCTGCCCTACCCGGGTTCGCTGCACCCACAATGGGACCAGGTCAATTCCTGGATCCTGGACGGCACAACACGTTCAGCTCTCCACCATCGACACGCGTGCCGGGCGTTATATCCTCATCGCCGTATGGGGCAAAGGTCCTGTGAAGCTGGACCACTTGCAGGTTTATGAGGAGCGTTATCCGGTGACCCTGAGCGGCAACTTTTCCTCCTCCGACCCGCGTCTAAACCAGGTCTGGCAGGTGGGGATCAACACACTGTTTGCCAATATGAGCGACGGCTACGCCGATCCCTGGCGCGAGCGCGGCCAGTGGTGGGGGGACGCCTTTGTGGATTATTACGCCAACCTGGCTGCATTTGGCGATACCACGCTTTTACGGCGCGGATTGTATTTGATGGCCGAAGCCTTCACGGATGGGCGCCCGGTCGCTATGGCGCCCAATGGCGCCGGCGCTCACATGCTGGATTACGGCATGCTTTGGGCGCAAGCTCTTAGCAGCTATTGGGACCTGACCCAAGATAGCGATCTCATTCAACAGGTTTACCCGGCGCTCAAAGCTTTCCTGAATTATCTGGAAGAATACGAGAATGGCGCAACGGGCCTTTTAGATATCCCCTCCGGTCACTGGTCTGTCACCACGTTGATCGACTGGGATGGGTTCTCCAGCCGCCAAGGGGAGTCGACGGCGGTTAACGCCCTGTATTATGCCACCTTGCTCGCCGGCTCCCATCTGGCCAGCGCGATGCAGGATGCCAAAGCAGCCACAAGCTGGCAAACCAAAGCCTATGCGATCAAACAGCAGGCTTATCATTTTCTCTACCTGCCGGAGCAGCAGCGCTTTCTGTCCAGCATCCTGGACGGGGAAGATATCCCGCCCTCCCCGCACGCCCAGGCCTGGTCGCTGGCGAATGAGTTCGCTCCGGATGGAGAAACAGGCCCGGTCGCCGATTCGCTGGTGGATTTACTCTCGTCCGACCCCGCCGATCCCAATGTTGAAATCTACGGCATGTTCTGGGTGCTGGATGGCCTTGGCAGGGCCGGGCGCATTCAAGATGCGCTCGATTTGATCAAAAGCGATTACGGCCGCTTGCTCGACCTGGGAGCAACCACCTGGTGGGAGACCTTTCACGCCAACGAAGACTACTGGGCGGCGCTCTCTCACGGTTGGGGAAGCGCCCCAACCTGGTTCCTGTCCCGCTACCTCCTGGGCGCGGAAAGAACCGGTCCGGAAAGCTGGAAAGTAACGCCGGCCTTCCGCGGCGTGGAAACGGCCAGCGGCAGCCTGCCGCTGCAAACCGGCGCCGTTCAGATTTCCTGGGCGAACCCGGGCTGCGGCAGCTTGAGCCTGGACATCGTCGCCCCGCAGACTTCCCTGGGGGAAGTCGTCATCCCCTACACCAGCCCTTCGATGACCCTTGCGCTGGACGGTGAGGTGGTCTGGCAAGGCGGCAGCCCGGTACAAGAAGGTCCCGAACAATTTCCGGACGGCGTACATATCCCGCTCACTGGCGGTCCATCCACTTTTGAAATCCAGGGAGTGCAGCCTGACTGCCCCGCGCTCCAAACAGGTCCATGAATCCCGGCATCTCGCGCTCGAATTTACATTTTCTTTCACGCCAGCTCCAGCATCCTCGAACCTATCTGCTGCTGGCAATTCTTTTCCTGGGCATTCGCAGCGTCCAAATGTACCGTCCTTACATCCTGATGGACGATGCATTCATCTCTTTCCGCTACGCTCAAAACTTAGCCAACGGCCAGGGGCTGGTGTTCAACCCGGGGGAGCGGGTGGAGGGGTATACCAATTTCCTTTGGACGGTTCTGATGGCCGGGAGCGTCAAAGCCGGCCTGGGATTCGGGGCAGCTTCCATTCTGCTCTCCGCCGCATCCGCCGCCGGCACCCTGATTTTGATCTACCTGATGGGAAGACGTCTGTTCGCTTCCCGGCCTGGGGAAACGATCCTGGTAGCCGCCTCCATGCTGGCGTTCGCCGCGCTGGGCTCTCAAGCCAGGTACGTTGTCTCCGGTATGGAAACCCTGTTTTTCACTTTCCTGGTAAGCCTGGGATTGTATCTGTTCCTGTTCAGCAGAAAGCCGTTCCTGAGCGGTTTCTCCTTCGCCCTGAGCGCGCTGGCGCGCCCGGAAGGGGTGATGTATTTTGGGATTGCCTGGGGGTTTGCTGTTTTAATGGGTTCTGGTGTGTTGAAACGGATACTCGCCGAAACGGCTGGAGAAAACAGCGGGGTAGCTACGTGGCGGCTAAGCGACTTCTTGTCCTTTAGCGCCGGGTTCGTGGTCTTGTTTGGCGTTTATTTTAGCTGGCGGTACGCCTATTTTGGCTACCTGCTCCCCAACACGTATTACGCCAAGGCTTCCGGGTTTCAATGGGAGCGCATCCAGCGCGGCTGGGGCATCCTGCGCTCCACCATCGACCAATGGGCGCTGCTGCCTTTTTTGGCCCTGGCGCTATTTTCCTTTTTCTCGCTGCGAAAAAAAAGCGCCTGGTCGCTTTTCTTGCTGATTGTCCTGGCGACGTTCGCATCCTTTGTCTACGTTGGCGGCGATTTCACGATTTGGTTCGGCCCGCGCTTTTTGATGCCTTGCCTGCCGGCCTTGCTGGCGCTATCCATGGAAGGCCTGGCTGTCATTGCCTCGGCGCTGCCTTTGCCAGCCGCTGCCCGGCTTTGGGGCCAACTGGCCATTTCCGCACTGCTCATCGCCGTGGCTTACTGGTTCTCCTGGCCCGCTCACAGCGTTAATCTAAGCGCTTTCGCCGTCCAGATGCAGGGCTGGGCTGAATTAGGGCAATGGTTGGCAGCCAATACGCCGCCAGGCGCCACGATCGCTACAGACGCAGCCGGTTTAATCCCTTTTTTTTCACAAAGGTACAGCATCGATATGTTCGGCCTTACGGATGAACACATCGCTCACCTGGATATCCCCGAACAAGGCCCGGGGATTGTCGCTCACGAAAAATACGACCCGGAATACGTGCTGTCACGCCGCCCAGACTGCATCGTTTCCACCTGGGTCGACTTGCAGGGACAACCGATCTCGGCCGGGCTGGCCCTGGTCGGCGAACAATTCAACCGGTCTTACAAGCTGGTGGCTGTCGCCAAGACCCAACACGGGCCGCCGGAAAATGGGCGTTGGGTGATGCCCACAAGCGATTATCCGGAAAGACTTTACCAGGACGGCTACGTCACCGGGCTGTTTTGCCTGCAATCCACGCCGGCAAGCCAGGCCGCACAAGCCAAGGTGAGCCCGTAAAAAGGCATGAGCGAATTGACTTTGAGCGTAATGCAGCAGACCGGCCGGCGGGCAGCCTGGATGCGCCTTCTGCCGCTGGCCTATCTGGCCGCAGTCTCCGCCGTTCTTTTCCTGGCCTTTTCCCATTGGGGGTACGACGATCCTTTCATCACCTACCGCTACGCCCAAAACATCAAAAACGGCCTGGGGTTCGTCTACAACCCCGGCGAGAGGGTGCTGAGCACCACAACGCCGCTGTTCACCCTTCTCCTGGCGGCTCTCTCATTTGTATGGGATGATTTGCCCAGGCTGGCTAACCTGATCGGCGCCATCAGCCTGGCCCTGGGCGGCCTGTTCCTTTGGGACCTGGCCCGTACCTGGGAAAAACCGCTGGCGGGTTGGGTCGCGCTGCTGCTTTACCCCAGTTTTCCCCTGCTCGCCACCACGCTTGGCTCCGAGACGCCGCTTTACCTGGCGTTTTGCCTGGGGTGCTTTGCTTTTTATGCTCGCCGCCGTTATGCCTGGAGCGCGGCTTTCGGCGCTCTGGCAATATTAGCCCGGCCGGATGGCATCCTGGTGCCGGCTGTTCTGGCCGTTCACTACCTGGTAAGCGAATTCGTCACCAGGCGTACGATCCCCTGGAGGGCCGTCCTGGTATTCCTGGCGCTGGCTCTGCCCTGGTTTGTGTTTGCCTGGATCTACTTCGGCTCGCCTGTGCCCGCCACCCTGGCGGTAAAACAGTCCCAGGGCGCGATGGCTGCCAGCCAGCGCTTTGCCGCCGGCTTTGTCGCTCTTGCCGGGGCTTACGCGCAACGCTGGTATATCCAGGTCGAAGCTTGCCTGGCGCTGGTTGGCCTGGGAATCATAGCCTGGCGGGAACGCCGCTGGGCGCTCTTCCTGGTCTGGACGCTGCTGTACTTTCTCGGCTACGCTCTCCTGGGAGTCAGCCGCTACTACTGGTATTACGCCCCGTTAGTCCCCGGCCTGGTCGTACTGGTTGGGCTGGGCGTTTCGGGGTTATACGACCTGGCTAAATCAAAAATTGCAGCCCTGCGAGGCTCCTACACGATTGGTCTCTTTACGGCCGTCATCTTCATTCTGATCGGAGCGCCAGCGTTCGGCCAGCTTTACAGCCTGAACGCAATCCGCCAGCAGCCTGACAGCCGCATCCGCATCTACCGGGCAATCGGAGACTGGCTGCGCGACAATACCCCGGAACAGGCCTCGGTCGGGACTCTCGAGATCGGCATGATCGGCTACTACGCCCAACGCAGCATGGTGGATTTCGCCGGGCTGCTCCAACCCGACGTTGGGGCTCATTTGGCCGGATCCACTTACGCTGACGCCGCAGTTTGGGCAGTCGAGCATTATCACCCGGCTTACCTGGCGCTGCAAAGCGGGGCATTTCCGGGGTTGGAGCAGGGCTACGCCGCCCAGCGCTGCCAGATCGCGCAGCGCTTTCCAGGGGAATTGTATGGATACGCCTCGGATATGGAGGTCTACGCCTGCCGTTAATCAACCGGCTTTGACGGTCCGGGCAAGAATGCGTTACAATTGGGCGGCTTTTCACGAAAACTCAACGCAAAGGGTTGGCGAATTGGAATTTACACCGGCTTTAATCCCCGACGTTCTCTTGATCACGCCGCAGCTCTACGGCGACCAACGCGGTTTCTTTCTGGAAACCTACAACAGCAAACGATATATTGAGGCGGGTATATCCGCCCAGTTCGTACAGGATAACCACTCCGGCTCGTCGCAAGGCGTCCTGCGCGGGCTGCATTACCAGATTCGCCAGGCCCAGGGAAAGCTTGTGCGTGTGATCTCAGGCGAGATTTTCGATGTCGCCGTGGATCTGCGCCGCAGCTCGCCCAGCTTTGGAAAATGGTCGGGGCAGGTCCTTTCAGCGGAGAACAAGCTGCAGGTTTGGATACCGGCCGGGCTTGCGCATGGTTTTTACGTATTAAGCGATTGGGCCGAGCTGGTTTACAAGGCCAGCGATTTCTATGCTCCCCAGTGGGAGCGCACATTGATGTGGGACGACCCGGACATAGGCATTGAATGGCCCTTGATCGCTGGACACCCGGCCGTTCTTTCCGAGAAGGACCAGCATGGGACACCCCTGCGCCAGGCCGAGCTTTACGACTGAGATGGACCTCCGCCAGCCTGGATCAGGTTTTAAAGTAATAACATTGAGGAGTACCTTATGCGCAATGTAATCGTCACCGGCGGAGCCGGATTTATCGGTTCGAATTTCATCCGCTACTTGATGAACGTCGAGCCGGATGTCCACATTGTCAACCTGGACGCACTCACTTACGCCGGCAGCCAGGAAAACTTAGAAGACCTGCCGGCTCCCGACCGCTACACGTTCGTACAGGGCGACATCTGCGACCGGGAGCTGGTCGATACGCTCATGCGCCGCCACGAGATCGACACGGTGGTGCATTTCGCCGCCGAAACGCATGTCGACCGCTCGATCCTGAACCCGGAGCCTTTCATCCACACCAACATCATCGGGACTTTCACCTTACTGGAAGCCGCCCGCCAGTTTTGGACTGAGGCGAAATTAATAGGCGCAGGGGCAGCTTCGAATGCAGTCCGTTTTCACCACGTTTCAACGGACGAGGTGTTCGGCTCGCTCGCGCCAGGAAGACCCCGCCTGGGATGAAACGACGCCATACGCTCCCAACTCGCCCTACGCGGCATCGAAAGCTGCCAGCGATCATTTGGTGCGTTCCTACGGGCACACATTTGGCCTGCCGTACACCATCACCAACTGCTCGAATAACTACGGCCCATACCAGTTTCCCGAAAAGCTGATCCCGTTGATGGTTTTGAACGCCCTGGCGGGCCGCCCGCTGCCGGTGTATGGCGACGGTCAGCAAATCCGCGATTGGCTGTACGTCGAAGATCATTGCGACGCCATCTGGACGGTTCTGCGCAAAGGCTCGCCGGGTGAGACCTACAACATCGGCGGCGGGACCCAGCCGGCCAACCTGACCATTGTCCGGACCCTGTGCGACATTTTGGATGAATGCCAGCCGGACTCTCCCTATACCCCGCACAACTCGCTGGTCCGTTTCGTGCAAGACCGGCCCGGGCACGACCGCCGCTACGCCATGGACTTCACCAAGATCCAGCGCGAACTGGGCTGGCAGCCGCGCCAGTCGCTGGAGAGCGGCTTGCTAAATACCGTGCAATGGTATCTGGCCAACAGCGATTGGGTGGACGCCGTACAAAAGCAACAGGATTACCAAAGCTGGCTTTCAAAGAACTACAACCAGCAGCGCTTTGAGCCTCTGAAAGGGGGAACAGCATGAAAGGGATTATTCTGGCCGGAGGGCGCGGCACACGGCTTTACCCGCTCACGATGGGGGTCAGCAAGCAGATGCTGCCCGTATACAACAAGCCTATGATCTATTACCCGCTCTCGATGTTGATGCTGACAGGCATCCGCGAGATCCTGGTGATCAGCACGCCGGATGCTTTAGCGGGCTTTCAGGCCTTGCTGGGCGACGGCAGCCAATGGGGGTTGTCTATCGTGTACGCCGGGCAAGCCGAACCGCGCGGCCTGGCGGATGCGTTCTTGATCAAGCCGGAGTTCATCGGCAACGAACCCGTGTGCCTGATTCTGGGCGACAATATCTTTTTCGGCACGAGCCTGCCCGACCGGCTGCGTGAGGCTGCAAAATTAGACCAGGGCGCGTTGATTTTTGCTTACCCGGTGCGTGATCCCCAAAGCTACGGCGTGGTCGAATTTAATGAAAAAGGCCAGGCGTTGAGCATTGAAGAAAAGCCGCAGAAGCCGCGCTCGTACTACGCTGTGCCCGGGCTGTACTTTTACGACAATCAAGTCGTTGAATTCGCATCGAGCCTGAAACCTTCGAGTCGTGGTGAGCTGGAAATCACCGACCTGAACAAGATCTATTTGGAACGGGGCCAACTGCAGGTGGATGTTTTAGGGCGAGGCATCGCCTGGCTGGATGCTGGAACGCACGAGACACTGCTGCAGGCGGCCAACTTCGTCCAGGCTGTGGAAGACCGGCAGGGAATGATGATCTCCTGTCCGGAAGAAATCGCCTACCGCAGGGGCTTTATCGACAAGGAAACCCTGCACCGGCTGGCCTTAGGGTTCAAGCAAAACAGCTACGGCGATTACCTGCTGCGCCTGGTAAAAGACGAAGGGCTCCTGGCTCAATACTGAAACCGGCTGATGCGTATTTTACTATTGGGGAAAAGTGGACAGCTCGGTTGGGAGCTGCAGCGCAGCCTGGCTCCCCTTGGCGAGCTGCTCGCCCTGGATTTCCCGGCAATCAACCTGGCGCAAGCAGACGGCCTCCGCACAACCCTCAGGCAGGCCCATCCCCAGGTGATTGTCAATGCCAGCGCCTACACGGCTGTCGACCAGGCCGAGGCTGATGCCGATACTGCCATGGCGGTCAACGCCCATGCGCCGGGGCTGTTGGCGCAGGAAGCCCGGGAGATGGGCGCAGCCCTGCTCCATTTTTCAACAGATTACGTGTTCGATGGGAGCAAGGGCAGCCCTTACACAGAGGACGACCTGCCCCACCCCCTGGGGGTCTACGGGCAAAGCAAGCTGGCGGGCGAAAAAGCCGTTCAGGCAGCCGGAGGAGCTTACTTGATTCTGCGCACCAGTTGGGTCTACAGCCTGCGCCGGGACAATTTCGTACTTAAAGTGCTGCAGTGGTCGCGCCAGAACCGCACCCTACGCCTGGTCACCGATCAGGTCAGTAATCCCACCTGGGCGCGCATGCTGGCCGAAACCACCGCCCAGGTCCTGGCGGCGGGCGGACAAGACCTGCTCCCCTGGCTGAAAGAGCGCCGTGGTCTCTACCACCTGGCCGGAGATGGGTATACCAGCCGGTTGGAGTGGGCGCGGGCGATCTTGCGCTGCGACCCGAGGCCGGAGGAACAGGTGGTAGAAGAGATCTTACCAGCCCAAACCAGTGAATTTCCGACGCCAGCACAGCGCCCGCTCTTCTCAGCGCTGGACTGCCAGCATTTCGCCCAGACCTTTGGCCTGCGCTTGCCGCCCTGGGAACAGGCCCTGGAGTTTGCCATGGAGAGCGGCTGATGGGAACGGATGGGGATGCGCGCATGTACGATGCATATTATTACGCCCATGCCTGCGGGCGGCCCTACCAGCGCGACGAGCATTGGCTCGGCTTCTTCGACGGCATCGCCGGCCATATCGTGCAAAACATCCAGCCCAGGACTGTGTTGGATGCCGGCTGCGCCTGGGGCTTTCTGGTGGAAGGCCTGCGCCAGCGCGGGGTTGAGGCGTACGGCGTGGATATCTCCGAGTACGCCCTTGAAAACGTCCACCCGGACATCCGTCCCTTCTGCTGGGCCGCTTCCGTCGCCGAGCCCTTCCCCCAGCGTTACGACCTGATCGTCAGCATCGAAGTACTGGAACACATGCCGCAGGATCAGGCGGAAAAGGCCGTAGAAAACCTGTGCCGTTTCAGCGACGATGTGCTCTTCTCCTCCACCCCCTTCGATTATCGCGAAGCCACTCATTTCAACGTCCAGCCGCCCGAATATTGGGCCGAGCAGTTCGCTTTCCAGGGTTTCTTCCGCGATATCGACTTTGACGCCACTTTTCTGACGCCCTGGGCCGTGCGCTTCCGCCGCAGCCAGGAGCCGCTGCCGCGCAGGGTGCGCGAGTACGAGCGCAAGTTTTTCTTCTTGTGGAAGGAAAACAGCGACCTGCGCAGCCTGATCGTCGAGATGCGCGACCAGCTCGCTTCGAGCGAGCAGCAGCTTGGGAAGTTGCACGCCCGCCTGGCCGCTAATGAACAGGCGTTGGCCCCCTCCGCGGTAAATGCGGAGCAGGAGCGCCCCGCCGGCCGGCCGGCCGGAGGCTTGCTTCACCGGATAAAGCGCTATCTGAGCGCCATGCGCCAAAGGATTACCCCTGACCGCTAAAATGAGCCTGTACGATATCCTCGCCTGCCCCGTTTGTAAAACCCGCGTGGTCAGGGAAGAAGATACCCTGCGCTGCACCCACTGCCAGCAGACCTACCCAATTGTGAACGGTGTGCCGGTGATGTTCCCGGATGGCCGCGCGCCTGTGGTCCAGCACGAAGCTGAGCTGGTCGTGCAAAAAGATTATTATCCCTGGGTGCACCGGGTGATCCTGCAATCGCTGCTTGACAACCAGGTGGTTCTGGATGTGGGCTGCGGCAATATGGGCCTGGACGACCCCTGTATCATCCGCCTGGACGTAACGATGCACCCCTACGTGGACATCGTAGCCGACGTTCACGCCCTGCCATTTTTACCGCAAAGCATCGACTATATTTTCTCCCTGGCGGTGGTCGAGCACTTACGCCAGCCCTTCCTGGCGGCGCAGTCGATGTATGAGGCGCTGAAGGATGGCGGCTATATTTACCACGAGTGCAATTTCGTCTTCGCCTACCACGGTTACCCGCACCACTACTTTAACGCCAGCCTGCAAGGCATGGAACAGGTCTTTTCCCAATTCACTCACCTGCGTAAAGGCGTCGCACCCTACCAGATGCCCTCCCTGGCGCTCTTGATGGTTTTAGATACCTACCTGCGCCATTCGCAAGCCGGCGAGCACGAGGAAGGGGCATTGTGGGTTGACCTGCTCCAAAAAGTGCTCAGGCTCAATACGATGTGGTTCGACCGCTATTTCAACGAAAAAGACGCCTTGTACGTGGCAGCCGGCACCTATTTGAGCGGCTATAAGCAGCTCACGCCTCGTTCGTCCTTAATCCCACCGACGGTGCGCCAGCTTTGGTCGGAGGACAAAAGCCTGCAATCCCGTTTCCCGGATATAAATAACCTGGCGACAGCGGAGAACATCCTGGTTTGGGCGAAAGATCACGGGCGCCGGGCCCACCCGCAGATCGACGCTTATCTTTCCAGCCTGGAGCCCTTCAACAAGCGCGGCCCCAGCGCTCCCTTCGACCGCTCCAGCCTGCGGTCCTGGCCAGTCGTCGAGCCCGAGTTTGGCGCTCATCCCAAGGGCGAACCGCCGGATGTGCAGGCGCTCAGGCTTTACAGCGACGCGGAGGACCTGCTTCAATCGAAGGAAGAGGCGATCCGGTCACTGCAAGCCCAACTACGCGATTGGGAGCTGCGCTGGGAGGATTTGGAAAGGGGCGCCGGATGGAAATTGTTGCGCAGATTCCGCGAGCTGCGCCTGCGGGCGGCCCCGCTCGGCAGCCGCAGGGACCGGGCGCTGCGCCTGCCGTATAAAGTGGTGCGAGTCTGGCGAAACGAAGGCGCCGGGGCGATTTGGCGGGCGGCGCTGCGGCGCGTCCGCCCGGGAGAAACCGGACTTACTGAGGCGTCGCCGCCAGTAGAAGCTGCGCCGTCGGTGGAAGCTGCACCGCATCTCATGCCCTCACCTACGCCGCAGCCATCCGAGACAGACCGCTACCAAGCCTGGCTGGCCGAAAACGAGCCTGGATCAATGGAGCTCGCCGCCCAGCGCCAGGTCTCATCGGTATTTCCAAAGCAGCCGCTGATCAGCATCCTGCTCGACCTGGGCAACGATGTTCCTTTTGATGCCCTGCAAACCACGCTCGACACGCTCTGTGGGCAAACCTATCCGAACTGGGAGGCTCGCATCACCGCCAACCTTGTCGATGGAATGGAGGAACTGATCCGTTTGGCGGAACAAGACGCCCGCATCAACTTGCAGCCTGACGATCCGTTGAAATCCACAACTCCGTCATCTATCGAGATCCTGGAAAAGAGCCAGGGCGAATTCGTCCTGTGGATGCAGCCCGGTGACCGTCTGTCGCCCAACGCCCTGTACGAAATGGTCTACCTGGTGAACGAAGACCCACAGGCCGACCTGATCTACTTCGACGAGGATCGCCTGGATGGCGACGGCACGACCCGCATGGAGCCTTTCCTGAAGCCGGATTGGTCGCCGGAGCTGATGCTGTCTGTGAATTGCCTGGGACGCCCGCTCCTGAGCCGCCCACTCCTGGGCCGCTCTCTGGCGGCTGCCAGTTCGGACGGCGAACTGCAGTCCGGACCCGGCCGGGATTGGGATCTGGCGCTGCGCAGCGGCGAGCAGGCCAGGCGCATCTGCCACATCCCGAAAATCCTTTACCACCGGGGGACAGCCCAGAACCAGCCGGACAGCGGCTCACAGAGCGCCCTTTCCCGTGAGAGGAAATCAGCAGCCCTGGCCATTGAAAAGCACCTGGAGCGGTCCGGCATCCACACAGCCGCAGTCTCCTCACCACAGCCTGGTCTCTACCGGGCAACCTGGCCTGTAAAAGGCTCGAAGGTTACGATCATCATCCCCACCAAGAATAGAGTGGACATGCTGGAGAAGACCCTGAACAGCGTGCTGGAGAAAACGGATTACCCTGACCTGGAAGTAATCCTGGTGGACAACGGCAGCGATAAATCGACCTGGGATTACTACCAAAAATACCAGGCGGACGAGCGCCTGGATATTCTGGATTTTTCCCAGCCTTTCAACTTTTCGGCGGCGAACAACTACGGAGCGCAACGCGCCGCCGGCGAGTTCCTGCTGTTTTTAAACAACGACATCCAGGCCCTTACCCCAGACTGGCTGGAGGAGATGGTGCGCTGGGCTGAACTGCCCGAGATCGGGGTTGTGGGGGCCAAGCTGCTCACCCCGCGTGGCACCATTCAGCACGCCGGCGTAATCATGGGGATGGGCGCTTACGCCGGGCATATTTTCTTAGAAGCGCCGGGCGATGAAAGCGGACTATTTGGCTCTGTGAACTGGTACCGGGATTACTCGGCGGTTACCGGGGCCTGTATGATGATGCGCCGCAAGGTTTTCGAAGAAACCGGCGGCTTTGATGAGAATTACGACCTGGCCCTGAGCGACGTCGAGATCTGTTTGCGCATCCGGGCGCGAGGCTACCGCATCCTTTACACGCCCTTTGCCCGGCTGGTGCATTACGAAGGCTCGACGCGCGCCGGCTATATCCCCGCCAGGGACTTGAGCGTGGGGTACCTGCACATGAAACCGTACGTGCAAGCCGGAGACCGCCATTACAATCCGAATCTATCCTACGCGGGTCCCATCCCGGCGCTGCTGCCCAAAGGCGAGGCCACACGATTGGAGCGCTTTGAACGTTTCTTTCAGCATTATGCCGAAACCGGCGTGCCGCCCAGCCAGGCCTGATTTCACCTTCCAGGCTCCCGGCAAGATTTGGCGGCGCGCCCATATTGAGGCAGGATGAGCCAGACTGTCGTCGCTTATACATTTGCGCCATGGGAACATGCATTGGCTGCGCTGCGTTTTGTCGCACCGCTGCAAGCGGCAGGGATAACGCTGCTGCGCGGCAACGTGGGGAAAGAAGTCGATCTCGAAAAAATCTCCCAGGCGGACCTGGTCCTCATGCAGCGCGACTTCCCGCATTTTCAGGATGCCTATACGCAGATCTTAAACCGCGCCCATTCCGAAGGCAAACCTGTAATCCTGGATTTGGACGACCTGCTCCTGGAGCTGCCGGAAGACCACCCCGACCGGAAGGCTACCCAGGAGGCGGGCGTGCTGTTTCCGATCCTGCGCGGCCTCATCCAGGCGGACGCTGTGACTGCCAGCACGGTTCCATTGTGCAACTACCTGCACGGTTTCAATCCCAATACCTTCCTACTGCCCAATTATCTCATCGACTCCTCCTGGCGGCTGCGCCCAGCCAGGCAGGCTCGCGAGCCCCAGGCGCCGGTGATCGTCGCCTACGCAGGCGGCGGCTCTCACGGGCCAGACCTGGCAACAGTCGCCTCCGCTTTGCTCAATATCCTGGAACGCTACGGCCGGCGGGTTCGCCTCCATTTTTACGGGACAGAGCCGCCAGAAAACCTGCTCGAGCATCCATCCGTCCAATGGACGCCTCTCGATCTGCGGGATTACGCCCAGTACGCCGGCTACTTATACGACTTACAGGCGGATATTTTCATCGCTCCCCTGGCGGATAACCTGTTCAACCGCTGTAAGAGCGCGGTTAAATTCCTGGAATACAGCGCCTGCGGCGCGCCGGGAATTTACAGCCGGTTGGAGCCCTACGAGCGCCTGGTAGAACACAAAGTGAATGGGCTGCTTGCCGCGACCCCCCAGGAATGGGAAGACGGCCTGGCGCTCCTGGTCGAATCGCCGGACCTGCGCGAGGAGCTTGGCGAGCGGGCCCAGGGGACCGTTTCTTCCGGCTGGCTGCTTTCCCAAAACGCCTTCCAATGGGCGCAAACTTATGGCAAAATATGTGCTTTGCCGGCCAAAGAAAACAACGACCAGGCTTTGGCTGTGCGAGTCCTGCAGCTTGGGCATGGCTGGCAGAGCCAACTTTTAGAACGCCTGGCAGCCCAGGAACGCGAACGGCAGGGTTTGCAAACGCAGATTGCCAGCCAGGAGCAAACCATCCAGGCCCTCCAGGCCCAGCTCGCCGAAGTGCAGCGAGGACCGGTCTGGAAGCTTGCCCGAGGGCTGCAAGCGCTGGTCGGAAAAACGAGAGAAGATTGAATTGATGCAGAATCCGATTAACCGGGTCAACAGCCTGGTCGCCTATACGACGAACACCTGGGTAAGCCCGCTCGCCAGCTTGCGGCTGGTTGGCCCGGCTTCTCACGCCGGGCTGCGGTTGGTACGGGGCAATGAGCAGGGGCGCATCTTTCCAGAACGCGTCTCATCCGCAGACGTGGTCGTCATCCAGCGCGATTTCCCTCGCCACACCCAGGCCTATAAAGAAATCACGGCTCGGGCGCGCCAGGAAGCCAAACCCGTCATATACGACCTGGACGACCTGTTGTTGGAGCTGCCAGCCGACCACCCGGATCGCCTCACGCATTACTACGGCGAGGCGCTGCTGGCGATGGTCGCAGCCATCTCGCAGGCGGACCGGGTCACCGCCAGCAGCCAGGCCTTGTGCGACTATCTGCGCCCGTTTAACGCCAATGTCCACCTGCTGCCGAATTACCTGGACGATCATTTGTGGAAGCTGAGCAGCCCTCAGGCCGTGCAAGATCCGAACGGAGCCGTGCGCATCGGCTATATGGGCGGGGATTCCCATCTGCCCGACCTGCAGATGGTCACGCCGGCCCTGCAGAAAATCCTTGAGCGTTATCCAGGCCGGGCAGCGCTGCATTTTCTCGGCGCCAGGCCCCCGGATGAGCTTCTGAGATGTCCGGATGTAACCTGGAACCCTGCGGAGACGTATGTTTACGCTGATTTCGCCGCCCGGTTCGAGGCGCAACGCTGCGATCTTTATATCGCCCCGCTGCAAGATAACCGCTTCAACCGCTGTAAAAGCCCGATTAAATTTCTCGAGTACAGCGCTCTCGGGTCGCCCGGCGTCTACAGCGGTCTGGCCACCTACGATGGCATTGTCGAGCACGGAAAAAACGGTTTCCTGGCAAGCAGCCTCTCAGAATGGGAGCAATGCTTGACGCGATTGGTCGAAGACCCCGGCCTGCGCCTGGAAATGGGGATGAACGCCCAGGAGACCGTCCGGCAGCGCGGCCTGCTCTCGGAACACGCCCAGCAATGGCGGGAGGCCTACACCCAGGCCCTCAAAACCGCTCGCCAGGCCAGGTCCGAACCTCCCGCGGGGCGGCTTGAGGCGCTCTCAAGCATCCTCGAGCAGGCCCAGTCCTGGCAGGAGCACTTAAAAGCGCACGGGCAGGCCCTGGAAGCCGATCTGGCTGAAAAAGAGCGGGAGAACCAGGCGTTGAACGAACAGTTCGGGCAGGCTAACCAACGCCTTTACGAAATCTACAGCAGTACGGCCTGGAAACTGGTCCGGAGGCTGTGGAGTGTGCGCCTGGCGTTGGCGCGGCCCTTGAGCCAGGTGAGGCGCGGCCTCTCTCAGGAAAGCGCTCAGCCGGCAGCGCTCGAATCGACGAGGGCGCTTGAAGCCGGGCAAGCTTCCGAAACGCCAGAAGCGGTTCAGGAGCCCGCTCTCAAAACCGGGTCTGCGCCTGCGCTCGAATTCAGCATGGACCTGCAAGAACTGGCAGATCAAATCACCGCCCGGCGCCCAGCCATGCCGGATGTCATTGTCTTGCCCATTATGGAGTGGAGCTCGCGGGTACAAAGGCCCCAACAGATTGCCCGGCGCTTTGGACGTTCAGGCCGGCGCGTCTTCTACCTGCACACCTCATTCCGCCCGGAAGGAATCAGCGTGCGCCCGGTGCAAGAAAACATCTTCGAGGTGCAACTGCCAGCCGCTCACCCGGCGAACCTTTATTTCGACCGGATGGGACCCGAATTGGCCGGCGAGCTGTTGCAGGCGATGGCTGTCCTGCAGGAATCCTTTGGCATCGCCGCCGCGATCTGCCTGGTAGACCTGCCTTTTTGGTCGCCGCTGGCCCTGCGACTGCGTGATGTATTCGGTTGGAAGGTCGTCTACGACTGCATGGATTACCACCAGGGCTTCTCGACCGGCAGCGGGCAGGTAGCCGAACAAGATGAAGCCCTGGCGCGCCAAAGCGACCTGGTCCTGGTGACCTCGCGCTTCTTGCTGGACCAAAAGACCGCCCTGAACCCAAACACCGTCCGCGTCCCTAACGGCACGGAATTCGACCATTTTCGCTTCCCCTCGCTGGAAGCGCCCGAAGCGCTGCGCCGGCTTTCCAAACCGGTCATTGGCTATTACGGCGCGATCGCCGACTGGTTCGACACCAACCTGGTGGCCGGGCTGGCGCGGGCGCGTCCCGGCTGGAACTTCGTCCTGATCGGCAGCACGCTTTACGCCGACCTGGAGCCATTGCAAGGCCTGGAGAACGTGCATTTGCTGGGAGAAATCCCTTACGCCGAACTGCCGGCCTACCTGCACGCCTTCGACGCAGCCACGATCCCGTTCAAAAAAATCCCGCTTACCGACGCCACCAACCCGGTGAAAATGTTCGAATACTTCAGCGCCGGGAAACCTGTGGTGGCCGCCGATTTGGATGAGCTGCGCCAATACAGCGACCTCGTCCGCCTGGCCAGCACCCGCGAACAATGGCTGGAAGCGCTGGAGGCCGCTTTGGCCGACGACGCCCCCGAGCGCGTGCAGACGCGCGTGGATTTCGCCCGCCAAAACACCTGGGAAAAACGTTTTGAACAGATCGAAGCCAGCCTGCTCAAGCTTTACCCGCTGGCCAGCATCGTCGTCCTGGCAGACATGGACCCGGATACCACGCGCCTGTGCCTGCAAACCATCTTCGCTAAGACCGTTTATCCAAACTACGAAGTCATCCTGGTGAAGGATTCTGGCGGCGACAGCCGCGCCGAATTCCTGCATGACCTGACCGGCCAGCGCGCTAATCTACGCCTGGTCTTCAATAAGCACAGCCAAAATCCTGCCCGGGGCTTCAACCAGGGCGCGGCTGCTGCGAGCGGGGAATTCCTGGCCTTCTTAACCGGCCAGGCGGTTGTGACGCGCGGCTGGCTCGTCTCACTCTGGCGCTGCCTGCAGGCGGTTGAGGCCGGGTTGGTAGGAGCGCTGACAAATTCCGCCGAAAACCGCCTCCCGATTTCATACCGGACCCTCGACCAGATGGCAGCCTTTGCCGAAAAATTTACAAGCGCCCACCCGGGCCAGTACACCGAAGTCGATAGGCTGCCTTTATCCTGCACAGGCATACGCCGGTCAGTTTTCGAAGAAGTCGGGCCATTCGATGAAACCCTCGAGACCGAGGTGCGGGCAGCCGCTGACTACGCCAATCGGGTGCGCGCCGGCGGGTATAAAGTGGTTGGCGCGCAGGATATCTTCATCCACCTTTGGAGTGCATCGAATTCATGAATCCAAAAGCAAGCATCATCATCCTGACCTATAACAATCTGAAATACACGCGCATGTGCCTGGAGAGCATCTATGAGAAAACGAGCGAACCGTCGTTTGAAGTAGTCCTGGTCGACAACGCCTCTCTGGATGGCACTCCGCAGTACCTTCAGGAATTTGCAAGCACCCACGAAAATGTCCGCCTGGTCCTCAACCCGGTAAACCAGGGCTTCGCCCGCGGCAACAACACCGGCGCGGCAGAGGCCAGCGGCGAAATCCTGGTCTTCCTGAACAACGATATCGTCGTGACCCGCGGTTGGCTGGCGGGCCTGCTGCCTTACCTGGAAGAGGATCAGGTTGGCATGGTTGGTCCGGTGACCAACGCTTCGGGGAACGAAAGCCGCATCCCCGTGGATTATGAAGACCTGGCGGACATGGATGCCTTCGCCGAACGCTATACACAGGCCCACCAAGGCCAGGTTTTCGAAATTCGTATGCTGCCTTTCCAATGCGTGGCGATACGCCGGCAGGTGTACGAACAGGTGGGCCCCCTGGACGAGCGCTTCGGGATTGGCATGTTCGAAGACGACGACTATGCCTTACGCCTGAAGCAGGCCGGCTATAAGATCCTGTGCGCTCCGGATGTCTACGTGCACCACTGGGGCAGCGCCAGCTTCTCCAGGCTTGAGTTCAACACCTATTGGGATCTCTTCAAAGGGAATCTCAAGAAATTCGAGCAGAAGTGGGGCATCCGCTGGCTGCCGCATACCCCGCGCGGCGAGTTCATCCCCGAGCAATTCCGCCAGATGCTGGACGCGACCATTTGGCTGACCGACGTCGTCGCAGATCGCGAGAAGGTGATCAAACATCAGGAGGGAGTGATCAAACAGCGAGATGATATGATTGATAACCTGTACGTACAATTGCACGATCAGGAGAATACGGTCAATCACCTTAACGTCCAACTGCGAGACATCTATAACAGTAACGGTTGGCGATTTCTTCAAGCGATCCTGCGCTTCCGCCGTTGGATCATCCCCGAGGGAAGCCAACGTGAACGCGTTTTCCGCCAGGGCATCCGGACCATCAGAAACTTTAATTTGGGCCAGGTGAAGTCCTTGTTGAGCGAATCTCGGGAACTTTTCCGGAAAGGCAGCCGGGCCAAGTCGCCTGTCCAGCAGCTCCAGGTGCAAAATCTGCAGGTTTCCAGGGAGTTTTCCTGGCTGCCGGAGCATTTTCCCTGGCCATTGGTATCCGTCATTTTGCCGGTTTACAACCACGCCGATATGCTCGAAGGGGCAGCCAGAAGCGTTTTACATAATACCTATCCCAACCTCGAATTGATCATTTTGGACGATGGATCTACGGATGACATTGAGCCGGTATTGAGGCGGCTGCTAAATAACCCCCGCGTGCGAGTTTACCGCCAACCCAACCAAAAACTGCCGCGCGCCTTGACCCACGCTCACCAATATACACGCGGCCAGTTCATCACCTGGACTTCCTCAGACAATCTCGTTGCCCCAACAGCTTACGAAAGATTGGTCGATGGGCTCCTGACCCATCCTGAAGCCGTGTTGGTATATGCGGACGTCAACTTGATTGACGATGAGGATCGCCCGTTAAATGATGAAACCCACCGGCCGCAAAACCAGGACCCTGATCGCCCTGATGTTCTCCACCTTTATCGAAATGCTGCCCCGCTTGGATACGAGGCGGATAACTTTATCAGCGCCTGCTTCATGTATCGCCGGGATGCGGCGACGGCCCTGGAGGGAACCTACGCGGCTGATCTGCCCGGGCTGGAGGACTACGATTTTTGGCTTCGTTTACAAAAAAGCGGTCCGTTCTATCATATTGAAAACAGCGAGCCGTTATATTACTACCGCGTGCACACACGCACCATGAGTCACGACCTCCTTTCCCAAGCTCAAGAACGGGATGCGCACATCCAGCGAATACAAAATTTAATCGAATACGAAAAGAATCGCCGCCAGTTTGTCCAAAAACGCTGGAGCTTTTCATTTGACAAGTCCCTATTGATAACGCAGCAAACGGAGCTGGCGAGCCTGGCTTCCAGCCTGCCGGTGGATATCCAGGCCGGCTCGAACGGGCGAGAAGCCCAGTCCAAACAACTGGTTTTCTGTTCCGCGCAGGCGGAATTGGAGGATTCGCTTTACGTCCAGGCTTTGCCGGATCGATGGAATCTCGTTTGGAAGTCGGCCCGGGACGAAAAATGCAAAACTTTAAGCCTCTGGAAGGGGATAGATATTGGCCCGCTGGCGTTAAAAGCCAGGGAGTATCGCTGCAATAAATGGGAGTTTCCGCAGGCAGGCGAGCGACCGGTGATCGGATTCCATGAAGCCCTGGCGGACTTTCCTGTAGACGTCAACGCAGCCCGCCAGGTCATTCAGAACAATCCTTCCTTCTTCTTTGTCTTCGCCGATATCGACAAGCAGTCAAATCCTGACCAGGGGAATGAAATCGTCAACGGTCTAGAAAATGCCGTTTACCTAGGACCGCGACCCTTTGGGGATTCCTACCAGCTTTACGCCTGTTTTGACGCGATTTGGATCCCGCCTCTTTTCAAGGAAATCCCGGAAGAACGCTACCAGGCACTTCTGGCGTTAGCCTTTGCCATCGGACGGCCTCTTTTGGCCCCTCCCGGTACGAACTTCACCCCTGCCCCTTACCAATACACCTACCAGATCCCGGATGAGTCTCTTGCTTTTATAAAAACGCTGGACCGGAAAGAGATCGATATCCCACTTTTGGACCTTTACCTCAAAAAATGGACACCAGAAGAGCGTTTAAGGGCGCTGACCAAGTATGCCGATGCAATTCTTCAAGAAAAATTCCTGACCAGGCCCGATTTCGGGATCATCCCCGCTGTCGAGAAACAACCCGAGCGCTGGACTGTAGCCCAACATACGATCGATCGCCCGTTCAAAGTCGGCGTTATCGTCAACAGCCTGGATAAAGGCGGGCTGGAAAGCCTGGTCGCCCAACTTGTCCTGAGATTCCAGGGAAGAAAGATCGACGTCTTTGTCCTTTGTTTCAAAAAAGGGGGGACTACCGCGGTGTCCCTTCATGATAAAGGCGTCCGTATCCATTTAGCCAACGAAAGCAAATCCCTCGTCCGGGAAATCCTCGAACGTGAAAATCCGGACGTTGTAAACACCCACCTGGCGGATATTGAGGCCCTGGCTGTGGCCGAAGATCTTGGCATTCCGATTATAGAGACGGTGCACAGCTCATACATTTGGCTGGATCGCGGCGCCTGGTATATCGAAAAACAAAGGAGCCGCTTTTTCAGCCATGCGATAGCGACTGGGCAAACAACTCTCAATTATTACGCCAAGCATAATCCGACTTTCCGACCGGAATGGATCAGCATCGTCCAAACCGGTATTGAGACTCAGAACATAACGGTCATTGAAAAGAAAACCGCTCGCCAGAGGCTGGGATTACCCGAGGGGGATTTCATTTTCATCAATGTTGCCAGTTACGACGGCGTAAAAAACCAGCTCGGGCTACTGACCGCTTTTGAGGACATCTATGCAAAAAACCCTGGTACAAGGCTGCTGTGCGTCGGGAATATCGCCAGTCCCGAGTATCACCAAAAGATTTACGAATACAAGGCATCCCTGAAATCCAGAGAAAAAATTGAGCTTTTCGAATACCAGCAGGATGTCGGCATAATATTATCCGCAGCAGACGCATTCGTGCTCGACTCCTTTTCCGAAGGCTGGAGCCTGGCTGCTACAGAAGCTCTGCTGGCAGGGCTTCCCCTGATCCATAGCAACTGCGGCAGCGCACTCGAATTGGTGGGCCAGGCGGGTGAACGGGGATCCATCATCCCCAACCCGGTTTGCTCGCCAATCAATCTCAACCGCGAAGTGATACTCCAGATGATGGAACAAAAGAGGCAGGCGAATACGCACGCGCTTACCGGCGCTATGCTGCGGATGATCGACGAGAAATCGGAATGGGAATTCAAGCGAACGGACATCCGCGCCTATGCTTTGAATACGTTCAATATTGGTAATATGACCCGTGAATATGTGCGGTTATTTCAGACAGTAACCCATCTGAATATCCCCGGTGAGATGATTTCTGACCAAATGGCTCCTGAAACGCAGCATTCGGACCAGGAGCTGCAGTCTGGGGAAGAAATCAACGAAAAATATGATAGCGAAATTGGGTTTTGGGATAAAGAGCTCTCGCTCAAAGGTGATTATTCTGAGCCAATCTTAAATCGCAGTGTACCGGAAAGGATGATTAATGAATTTCCGACCTATACCCTGCCGGTGATTGAGGCGTTGCAGCGCAAAAACAATGCCAAACCGCGGGTATTAGATATCGGCTCTGGGCCATTATCCATGTTCGCCTACGGCTCTCATCAAGAGCTCATCGATCTTGTGGCTGCGGACCCGCTTGCGGACCAATACAAGGAATTGTTGGATAAGTATCATTATACCCTGACTTACCCACTTGTCAAAGTTTTTGGCGAAGAATTGGCCAGCAGGTTCGGCGAGCAATCTTTTGACATTGTCTGGATCCATAACGCTCTGGACCACAGCAGGGATCCACAGATCGTGCTCAAGCAAATGGTTAAAGTATTAAAACCGGGTGGGTATTTGTACGTCCAGGGATGGAGTAAAGAAGGGACAGCGGAAGGATGGTATGGTCTGCACCAGCACGATATCTATCTGGCCCCAGGCAACCGGCTGATCTGTGAAAGCAGAATACAGACAGAAAATGATCCTTTCATATTTGCACGCTGCATCAACGAAGATTTACCGCTGGAGCTGATCGAATCGTCTGAACCTACCGCAGACGTAAAGATATGGGTCAAAATGGTCTGGCGAAAGGCGGATCCAACGCCTTAAATGGATCCGGCTGGGGTTAAGCCGACCATTCAGGCAATTAAAGCTTACAGTTTGTTAAGAAGGGCCTGAACAGTACTCTAGTTCTCTTGTTTTTTGCCGATAAGTCACTTAAGATGTTTTTAAATTTAGCGATAATTTAATTGCTTAATCAATCAGGTACACAAACTTCAGTGACGACAAAAACGAGAGAATATGGGTAGAATAAAACAAACGATGAGCATAATGAAAATAACAACGAAAGTCGCCCTGGCGCTGGTTATCCTCGCCCTGGTTTCCTTGCCCTTCTACCAGGTGAACCAACCCGCCCGGGCAGCTTCGGCTTCCAAGACTCCACTGCTGCTGGGTGTATACCCGCAAGGTTATATCGAACAAGGCACCATTGATAACGAACTCCACGCGTTGGATGAATGGGCCGGGAAGCGCGTCTCCATTGCTGCGATATCGCTGGATATCGAAGAACCTCACCCCGAAACAATCATCCCGAACCAACTAAATACCCTGTGGGAGAACGGTTACACCGCATTTATCAACCTGGTGTCTGGCACGGTGAGCAGCCGGCCCACGGCTGGGCAAATTGCCGCCGGCCAATTGGACGCCGCGCTTAACTCCTGGGCGCGGGCTTACGCTGCCTGGGCGACGAATGGAAAATGGGCTTTTATCGCCATCCTGCCGGAAATGAACGTCGATTGGTCTACGTACGGCATGGATCCCGACAATTACCGGTTGGCCTACGTTCACATCCAGCAAATCTTCGCTCAAAACAACGTCCCCAGCAGCTCAGTCCGGTGGGTATTCGCGCCAAATGGTTGGCTTAACAACCCATTTGATGGCTATTATCCGCAGGCTGACGGCGGTGTTGTAGATATCGTTGGTTTCAGCTCGTACAATTTCGGTTATTGTCCAAAAGCGGTCGCACAAAACTGGAAAGATCCGCAAAATGTTTTCGGGCCTTACATCCAGAAATTGCGCACCCTTGCGCCGGGAAAACCGATATTTATTACCCGCGCCGGCACAACCGCCTATACCAGCAGCGGGCAGAACGCCGATGCGAAAAACCAATGGCTGCGCGACTCCTACGAATACCTGGCTCGGACGCTGGGCGTCCAGGCGGTGCTCTACACAAATATCAACTCCGATTGGGATTGCGATTGGGCGATCTATAAGGTGGGCGGCATGCAGTATGATGGCTACCGGGATGCAGCCGCTAATCCGGCCTATTCCTACGTTCCACCCGCCGAGCTGGGTGGAATGGATATGACGCCCCAGATCAAGGGCCTCTTCCTGCCCATGGCGGTTAATGCTTACCAGACATGCGCGACCGACAAGCCCGTCATGATCGCTGCTTACACCAGCGGTTGGCCCGGAAACGAAACGACAATGTCCAACGAGCTTCATCCCATGGACAACTGGGCAGGAAAGCGCCTTTCGATGGTTGGCACCTATATCGATATCCAGGTGCCGGATGCCAATACCCACGTCACAGGGCAGTTGAACTTGATCTGGGAAAACAATTACACGCCTTTTATCAACCTGACCACGTCTCATACCGCTTACGACATCGCCGCCGGAAACCTGGACAAGTCCTTACAGGCCTGGGCGCAGGCGTATGCGGCATACGCCCGTATGGGCGGGGGGCGCATGGCTTTTATCGGGCCGATGCAGGAGATGAACGGTTATTGGGTTCCTTACGGCCAGAATCCTGGCAATTTCAAGCTGGCTTACGCTCGTATCCAGCAAATTTTCAAGGACGCCGGTGTGCCTTCCGGTTCTATCAAATGGGTCTTCGCCCCAAACGGTTGGAGTGAGCCGGGCCAACCGCAGTTTGAAGACTATTACCCGGGCGACGATTCGGTCGACGTGGTTGCGTTCAGCGCCTATAACTTTGGCTATAACCCGCACAATTCCTACCCGGAGTGGGAAACGCCGGATGAAGTTTTCGGACCTTACCTGGAGCGTATGCGCTTGATGGCTCCTGGGAAGCCGATTTTTATCTCGCAGACTGGCACATCCGGGTATGCGAACCATGGCTACAGCGCCAGCGCGAAGAACCAATGGCTGGTAGATGCCTACCATTACCTGGCTGGTTACCCGGCTGTACGGGCGATCATTTATTTCAACCTGGTGAACAGCGAAGGCTTCGATTGGCCGGTTTACGTGCCCAACGACCCATCCCATCAGTTTCAGGGCTATCAAAGTGCGGTGGCCGACCCGTATATTTGTTACGTATCCCCGAACGAGCTGATGCGCGCCGACCTTTCCGTCAAATAGTGTAGCTCGCTGCAGCCGACAGCCGGCAGCGACTCGTTCACAACCTTTCAGTTCGTGCTTCAGTTGTCGCGGCAGGAACAAGCCGCGACAACTGTCATATTGGTGTTATGATTGATGTGCTTGTTCGTTTTTTCCCAATCTGGGTTTCTCCAAGCGAAGACGATGTGTTTTTTGGCTTAAAGGATAGTTTATGAGTTCTCAATCGTCGCGAAATGCGGTACGAACACTCCCTAAGAAGGGCTTACCCGGCCTGCTGGTGATTTTATTCCTGAGCATAGCCTTTGACCAGGCCTGCCTTCCGGCTGAGGCTGCTCAGTTGGCCTTCTCCGGACGCACCGTGCAGAAACGCACAGCCGTCCCCGCAGCTACCAGCCAGCCGGTCGAAATTCCGCCCGCGCCCGCGTCGCCAGCAGCTTCCGGGAAAGTTTACCTGCCCCTCACGCAGAACAAACCCTGTGTTTCCAGCAACCCCATGCTGCTCTCGGTGTACACCCAGGGTTGGCCTGGGGAGCAAAGCACATTAGACAATGAGATTCATGCCTTAGACGCCTGGGCAGGAAAGCGCCAATCGATGGTCGGGACCTATATTCACATCCAGGTTCCCAACTATGAGACGCACGTCCAGCTTCAATTGGAGACGATCTGGAACAATGGGTACACGCCATTTGTGAACCTGTCCTCTGTACACAATGCTTACGAGATCGCCATTGGCGCATTGGATGATGACCTGCGCCAGTGGGCGCGGGCCTATAAAGCCTTCGCTACCGGCGGGGGAGGCCGCATGGCTTTTGTCGCCCCACTGCAAGAGATGAACGGTTATTGGGTTCCCTACGGGCGCAATCCTGATAATTTTAAATACGCTTACTGGCGCATCCAAAAAATCTTTTCCGAAGAGGGCGTCCCCCCGGAGAGTATACGCTGGACATTTGCGCCGAATGGTTACAGCGATCCGAAGGACCCGGATTTTGAAGCCTATTATCCAGGCGATAACACCGTGCAGGTGGTGGCCTTCAGCGCCTACAATTTTGGGTATAATCCCCACAACCCCTGGCCCAGATGGGAAACCGCCGCTCAGGTTTACACTCCCTTCCTGGACCGCATGCGGGCAATGGCTCCCACCAAACCGATCATTATCGCCCAAACCGGAACGACCGGGTATGCCGCCAATGGCTATAACGTGGAAGCGAAGAATCAATGGTTTCGCGATGGGCTTAACTACCTGTCCAATTACCCGGGACTGTTGGGCATCATTTACGAAAATTCTGTGAATGAGCAGAAATATGATTGGCCATTCTTCATCGAAAATGATCCTTCCACCCAGTTTAGCGGTTACGTGGATGCTGTGGCCAATCCAGACATCTGCTACATTGCGCCTTATGTACTTAAAACCTGGATCTCTACCAGATTTCAGTCAAATAAGCCTCTATTTAACCCACAATCTGCATGAAAGCGATTATCCGAGGCGCCCGTTCAAAACTGGCGCCGCCTGGAAGCAGGCGCAGCCGCTGGCTGGGCAACGCGCTGCAAACCCTGAACGTTGTGCGCAAGATGTCTTTATCGGCGCTGGCCGCGGCCAGCGCCAGGCGGCTGCTGCCGGGATTCATCTACCAGCCGCTGGCGCAATATAATCATCGCCGGAAACAGGCCCAGGCAGCGCCATATCAACAAAAACTGGGCCAAATCATCCGCCAGCATGCCAGCGCCGAGCGGCTGCTGGTTTTTCCTCCCAGCCTGGATTGGAACACGCAGCTTTTCCAACGCCCCCAGCAACTGGCCTTAGCCTTAGCCCGCCAGGGGGCGCTGGTCTTCTACGTTCAACCAAAAATCATCCTGGGCGCCGATGACTTTCAACCCATCCAGGAGCGTTTATACCTGTGCAATGTTCCCGTCGAGACCTTTTGGGTGATGAAAAACCCTACGATTTACATCCTCACCTGGAACCGCAAATACATCACCGAATTCGATGCCCCAAAAGTGATCTACGATTACGTCGATGAAATCGAAACGTTTTACGGCAATCACGCCAAAATGTATCAAAGACCACGAAAAGCTCGTCCGCAGCGCCGAGCTGATGGTCGCTACCGCACAGCGCCTGTATGACCAGGTGCATCCGCTGCGCCCGGATGCGCTGTTGTGCCCGAATGGGGTCGATTACGATCACATCATCCGGGGACGCCAACCGGCCTCCCCGCCGCCAGCCGATATAGACCCGATCCTGGAACAAGGCAAGCCCATCGTGGGGTATTACGGCGCCCTGGCGCGCTGGTTCGATTACGAGCTCCTGCTCAACCTGGCAGGGCTGCGGCCCGACCTGGCATTCGTGCTGGTGGGTCCCGATTATGACAATACCCTGGAACCCAGCGGGCTGCTGGAATATCCAAACGTTCATTGGCTGGGGGTGAAACCTTACGAGCAGATCCCGCACTACCTGCAATTTTTCGACGTGGCAACCATCCCCTTCCAGCTAAATGAGATCACCCATTCCACCTCGCCGCTGAAATTATTCGAGTACATGGCCGGCGGCAAGCCTGTGGTCATTACCGCCATGCATGAAAGTATGCGCTATCCAGGTGTATTGGTTGCGCATGGCGTCGCAGATTTTTCAGAAAAAATCGACCAGGCCCTGGCGCTTAAAACGGAGGCCGGTTACCTGCGCCAGATCGACCGGGTGGCCCGCGAAAACACCTGGGATGCTCGCGCCCGCCAGATTTTGGACGCCCTGGCGAAAACCAACCGTTGAACGGACGGAAGGTCTGGTAAAATGCGGATGATATTTAACCGTTTTGGAAGGTATTTTTAACGCTGATGTTGACTGCTCAAGACCGTACCCAGTTGTCTGATGAAATATACGATTCCGCCCGGCGGCCTCATCCCCTGGTCGAAGAAATCCTGGCGTTGATTAAATACAGGGACTTGATCTTCCAGTTCGTTTCGCGGGCGATTAAAACACGCTACAAGCGCTCCTTGTTGGGCGTGTTTTGGACCATGCTCAACCCGCTCCTGACCATGATCGTCCTGACCCTGGTTTTCTCCAGCCTGTTCAAATTTTCAGTGGAAAATTACCCGGTTTACGTGTTGAGCGGGCTGGTGATGTGGAGCTTTTTTTCCAGCACCACCAGCTCAGCGATGGGCGAGATGATCTGGAGCGGCAGTCTGCTTTCGCGCATTTACGTGCCTAAATCCGTCTTCGCAGTTTCGGCCATCGGCACCGGGTTGGTGAACCTGGTGATCTCGCTCCTGCCCCTGTTCGCCATCTCACTGGTGATCGGTCTGAAACTCCACCTCACCGTGCTGGTTATGCCGCTTGCGGTCGCCATCCTGACGATATTTGCACTCGGCGTTGGCCTGCTTCTGGCGACTGCGGCGGTTTATTTCGCCGATATGCTGCCCGTATACGAGGTCATCCTGACCATCTGGATGTACGCAACCCCGATCATTTACCCTATCGACGTGGTCCCGCAGAACCTTGCCTGGGTGCTCAAATTAAACCCTTTGTTTTACATGGTCGATATCTTCCGCCAGCCGTTATTCAACGGCGTAATCCCACCCCTGCATGAATGGCTGATCGCCCTGGTTTCAGCCCTGGTCGCGTTGGCGCTAGGCGGCCTGATCTTCACCTCAAAAGCCAGCGATTATGCTTACCGCATCTAAGAAAGAACTTAATGTGCAGGTCCAGGCCGAAGAGGGGCCCGTGGTTTGCTTTGAAGACGTCTCCGTACGCTACCGGGTGCCGCGCGAGCGTGTCTCAGGCATCAAAGAATACACGATCCGCTGGCTGCAGCGGCGATTGGAATACGTGGAGTTCTGGGCAGTCCATAATGTCAGCTTCCAGGTAGGCCGTGGGGAAGCATTTGGGATTGTTGGACGCAACGGCGCCGGGAAAAGCACCATGCTTAAGGTCATGGCGCGCGTATTGCAGCCGACGCGCGGGCGGGTCGTGATGCGCGGCAGGCTGGCCCCCCTGCTTGAACTGGGCGGGGGCTTCCATCCGGAGCTGGTAGGCCGGGAAAACATTTTTCTGAACATGGCCCTGCTGGGATACCCGCACCAGCTCACCAACGAATTATTCGACTCCATCATCGAGTTCGCCGAGATCGGGGATTTTATCGACGCCCCACTGCGGACCTATTCGACCGGCATGGTGGCGCGCCTGGGTTTCGCCGTGGCGACCAGCGTCCGCCCGGATATCTTATTGGTGGATGAAGTCCTCTCGGTCGGCGACAGCCGCTTCCAGGAAAAATGCATCGAGCGGATGATCTCCTTCAAAGAACAGGGTACGACGATCGTGATCGTCTCCCACAGCATGGCAACCATCAAGATCTTTTGCAGCCAGGCCTTGTGGCTGGATCACGGCGAGGTGCGCTGCATGGGGGATGTTGAAGAAGTCATTGCCCAATACAGCCTGTAAATCAAGATGGGTTCGCGCGTAATCATCTGCCGTTCCAACCCAATCGCCCCAGACCCCCGTGTAGAAAAAATCGCTCAGACGCTCGCCGCCGCAGGCTATTCCGTCCGCCTGCTTGGCTGGGATCGTAGCGGCGAACTGCCGGCCGATTCGCGATTGAACGGTTTGCGAATTCAGCGCCTGGCGATCAAAGCCGAGTTCGGGCGCGGCCTGGGGAACCTGCCCGGCCTGCTTCGCTGGCAGGTCGCTTTGATGCGCTGGCTGGCGAGGGAGCGGGCGACCTACGACCTGATCCACGCTTGCGACTTCGATACCGTGCTGCCAGCCCTGGCTTGCAAGCGGCTGTGGGGGAAAAAAGTGGTCTACGATATCTTCGATTTTTACGCCGACCACCTGCGCGCCACCCCTGGCTGGTTGAAAAAGCTGATTCGCCTGGTCGACCTGCACGCCATTGGCTGGGCAGATGGGTTGATCCTGGTTGACGATTCGCGCTGGGAGCAAATTACCGGGGCCCATCCCCGGCGCAGCGCAGTGATCTTCAACAGCCCGGACGAAACGACTCTGTCCGAACCTGCCAGGATGCCCGCCGAAGAGGGGCTGCGGCTGGCCTACGTTGGATTGCTCCAGGTCGAACGCGGCTTGTTCCAGATTCTGGATCTACTGGGACGCCATCGAGACTGGACTTTGGACCTGGCTGGATTTGGCGGGGATGAGGAGCAGCTTCGCCAGGCAGCCAGCCGGCTGCCCAACGTCAATTGGCACGGGCGCGTCCTGTATGAGCAGGCGCTGCGCCTGAGCCAGGCCGCGGATGTGCTGTTCGCCACTTACGATCCAGCGATCCCAAACCATCGCTATTCCAGCCCCAACAAGGTTTTTGAAGCCATGATGCTGGCCAAACCGATCATCGTCGCCCGGGGAACGAACATGGACCGCATCATCGAAGAGGCCGGCTGCGGGTTGGTTGTAACCTACGGCGACCAGGCCGCCCTGGAAGATTCTCTGGTTCGCCTGCAATCCGATGGAGAGCTGCGCTGCCGCCTGGGGGAAAACGCCCGCCGGGCTTATGAAACCAAGTATCGCTGGTCGATTATGCAGACCCGGCTGTTGGCGCTGTACCATCAGGTCGATGCCCAGTCCGATAGAGAATGAAAAAAATAATCCTCTCCGCGAATACGGACTGGTACCTGTATAATTTTCGCTTCTCGCTGGCAAAATTTCTGCGAGAGCAAGGATTTGAGGTCGTCCTGGCATCGCCGCCTGGGAAATACCACTGCGAATTTGCGAAGCAGGGTTTTCGCTGGCACCCCTGGAACCTGGGACGCCAGTCGCTGGCGCCCTGGAAAGAAACCCCCTCATTCTTGCAAATTGCCCGCATCTACCGCCAGGAGCGCCCAGACCTGGTGCACCACCACACCATTAAACCCGTACTTTACGGCTCGCTAACCGCCCGCCTGCTGGGGATAGAAGGCGTAGTCAACTCGATCACCGGCCGCGGTTACGTCTTCTGGGGGCAAGAGCTCAAAGCACACCTGCTGCGGCAGGTCGTCCGGCGGCTGTATCGCCTGGCGCTCAGCCGCCCGAATTTCGTCGCCATTTTCGAAAATGACGACGACCGGAAATATTTTATCGACCAAAATTTCATCCCGAGCGAGCGCACCTGGCTGGTGGCGGGGGTCGGCGTGGATCCTGAACGATTCGAGCCTGCACCCGAGCCTGACGGCGCGCCGGTCATCGTCCTTTGCGGAAGAATGCTTTGGGATAAAGGGGTCGGGGTTCTCGTGGATGCGGCACGGATTTTGCACAAAGATAAACAGGTGCGGGTGGCGCTGGTTGGCGAACCCGACCCGGGCAACCCGGCCTCGATCGACCCGTCCATCCTGGAAGCCTGGGTCCAGGAGGGCGTGGTGGAATGGTGGAGCTGGCAGTCGGATATGAACCAGGTATACGCCCGCAGTCACATCGTCGCCGCGCCTACCCTGTTTGGGGAGGGATTCCCAACCGTTTTATTGGAAGCTGCGGCATGTGGGCGTCCGATCGTCGCCACCGACACGCCCGGCTGCAGGGATATCGCTATCGATGGGCACAACGGTCTTCTCGTCCCACCCAACGACCCGGTTGCCCTGGCGAACGCCCTGGAGCGATTAATTTCCGACCGGGGCCTGCGTGGTAGAATGGGGGCCGCGGGCCGCCAACTGGTACTTCAAAGGTTCACAGTCGACAAAGTAAACGCCGCCACGCTCAAGATTTACCGTACAGTTCTAGGACTTGATTGAGCCTAAAGTAAAGCATACCTATTGAACACTTTTGTAACCTTCAGGGTGATCTTTTCCGCCGCTTTATTGTCGTTAGCGATCGGCCCGCCAGCGTTCTGGCTGACTCGTAAATTGGGCCTGGTCGACGTTCCTGGCAGCGCGCCGCACAAGAAGCACAATGCACGCATCCCCCTGGCCGGCGGCATCGTGCTTTTAGCCAGCGTCATCATCGTGTGCCTGACCGAGGGCGCCATCGAAAATGACACGGTCCGGTCGATCTTACTGGCATCCGGTGTGGTTTTCTTCTTCGGCCTGCTGGACGACTGGAAGGGTCTATCGCCCTTGTGGAAAATGGCCGGCCAGATCCTGGCGACCGTTTTGTTGATCGCCTTTGGCGTCAGTGTGCGCCTCTTTCAACAAAACTGGTTGAATTATCTCCTGACGCTGGTCTGGATGGTGGGCGTTACCAACGCCTACAACTTCGTCGACAGTATGGATGGCCTGGCAGTGGGGTTGGCTGGTATGGCTTCTGCATTTTTTATGCTGGTTACGATCGATTCGCTGCAAAGCAACCTCTCCTCGTTCAGCACCATCCTGGCTGGGGCGTGTTTCGGCCTGTTTTACTATAATGCGCAACCAGCTAATTTCTTCCTGGGGGATTCTGGCTCACAATTTTTGGGGTTTGTACTGGGCGCGCTGGGCATCGCCTACAATCCAATCGGCTTTTCGAGGCTGGCGTCCTGGTATGTTCCCATCCTGCTGGTAGGCGTGCCGATATTCGACGCCAGCCTGGTGGTGCTCTCGCGCCTGCGGCGCCGTCTGCCGGTCTACCAGGCCGGCTTTGACCACACCTTCCACCGCCTGGTCTCCATCGGAATGAGCTCCAACCGGGCTGTGCTCACCATGCACACAACCTCCCTGCTGCTTGGCTGCCTGGCCTTTATTGCCCTGGATCTGCCGCCCTTGATCGCAAATGGCATTTTCGTCTCAATCCTCATCCTGGGCGGGGCAGCAATCTTATACCTGGATAATCACAGCAATGTCAGTAACCAGTCTTGAAGAAAAAACCCAAGTAAGCCCGCACCCCCTTCCGGCGAAAAAACCGGGTCGGGTCAGTGAATGGACATTTCGCGAAGAAATCCTGGCGATTGCCCATCGCTGGCCGGTTCCCTTCCTGGCCTTCCTGCTCGGTTCCCTGGTTGGCTGGGGCTGCGCTTACCTTTTTCCCACCACCTACCGGGCAGAAATGAACCTGTACGTGGGCTATAACGGCGACCAGATTTACCGCAACCCCGACGATTATAAAAACTGGCAGATTCGCCAGATTAACGATCTGGCGACAACCGACGATGTTTTAAATGAGACCCTGGTCAGGCTGCGAGCGAATGACGCTTTCTGGCAAAAAATCGACCTGGAAGATTTTCAGCCGATGTTGAATGTCCTTTGGCGCAACACCGGCAAGTGGCGCCTGGTGGTGGAAAGTCCGGACCCGAACCATAGCTTGCAGGCCGCTCAAATATGGTCGGCTGTTTTCATCGAAAAATATAACCTTGCAAAAGTAAACGCATTCGAAATCACCAACAAAGATAAACACCTGCAGGCGCTGGCCGGTTCGATTGCCGAAGTCAGGTTACGCCGGGCTCAGTTGACGAACTTGCAGCAATCTCTGCAAGCCTGGCAGGAGCATGCCAGGACCCTCCCCGGCGACGAAGCGCTGGACGAGTTCACCCGCTGGCAGTTGTGGTCAATTGCAGCCAGCGCAGCCGGTCTTGACCCCGCCTGGAGAACTTTGTTACAGGAAATTCCAGCAGAAGATGCCCCGGTTGCAGGCTATTTCGACTGGCTGGAGAAACTTTCCCTCTCCCTGAACGAGCGCCTTGGGCTGGCCCAGACGCAGTTCGACAGCCTTGCGCAAGAATACGACAAGGTTTACAAGGCGTATCAGGTGGTCGTCGAGGCCAGCCGCGGCCTGTCCGCAAATGTGGACGTCGGCGAGCTCTTTCTCTCTCCAAGTGGGGCTCAGGCCCTGCGGCCTACCGGGCTGACCGCATTGGTGGGAGGCATCCTGGGATTATTAACCTGGGGCCTCTTCTGGTTGGCATTGCCCATCCTTCGAGCGAGTAAATGAAGCAAATCCTGACAATCGTTTCCCTCGAACGGATCCAAACCATCGCCTGGATCTTATTCCTGGTCTTTTTGCCCGTGACCAGTTTCCCCTACTTCCCACCCGAGATGGGCGGCGATGCGCTCGTTCGCCCCTTGTCGCTATTCCCCCTGATCTTGCTGGTCCTCATCGCGACCCTGCCCAACCTGTTCCGCAAACCGCTGCCGGCGACATTCCTTTCCCTGCTGCCCTTCGTTCTGGCAGCGACTGCCAGCTCGCTGCTCTCTCTGCTGCACGGCATCAACTCAACCTTCGGCGTATCGGTCGCCCAACGCCTGCTGCGGGCGATGATCACTCTGGGGATCGGCGGAGCAATCTATTTAACGGTTGCGCTGCTGCCGAAGACGATTGAAGACCTGCGCGCTACGCTGCGCTGGATTTACGCCGGGTTCGGGATCGCAATGTTGTGGGGCTCCGTACAGGCCGTTTACGTCATTCATTTCAATCCAACCTTCTACCAATGGGCCAACCGCATCCAAAGATTAATCTCCACCCGCCGGCTGATCGAAAACCGCATCTCCGGGATGACTTACGAGCCCAATTGGTTCGCTGAACAAATCAGTTTGCTGCTCTTGCCCTGGCTGATTGCCTCGGTCGTCAGCGGTTACAGCGTGTTCCGCTGGCGCTGGCGCTCGCTGACGGTCGAGTGGCTGCTGCTGGGGTGGTCGGTCGGCGTATTGGCCTTCACTTTTTCCAGATCCGGGCTGATCATTCTGTTTACCCTGATCGTCGTGAGCGTCCTTTTCTTCCGACCAAACCCGGTAATGAAAAATGGGCAAACAAAGAATTGGCAAAAGAAAGCAGCCTCAAAAAGCTGGCCTCGCCGCATGAGCGAAGCCCTGGCAGCCGTGCTCGTGATCGGCGGGCTGGTCTTCCTGGCCGGGGCTAAAAACGAATTCTTTTCCCGTCTGTGGAATTATTGGACTGCCGGAAAAAAGACCAGCCTGACGGGCTATTTTGATTATCTGGGGTTTGGCGCCCGCTTTATTTACAGCACAACCGCCTTTCACATTTACGAAGCCAACCCGGTATTGGGCGTAGGCCTGGGCAATTACGCCTTTTACTTTGAGGATATGGTCCCAGAGCGCTTGATCGCCGAAACGCCCGAGATTCTGCGCCTGTTAACGCAGAACGTCGAACGCTTCCGCTTGATGACGCCGAAGAATCTTTATATGCGCATCCTGGCGGAAACCGGCCTGGTGGGTATGGCCGCTTTCCTGGTCTTCATCCTGGCAATCACCGGCTGTGCGATTTTCCTTTACCTTTCCCCCCAAAGAGAACAAAGATTCTGGGGGATGGCGAGCATCTACCTGTTGGTCGCCTTCATTTTATCCGCGCTTTCCTTTGACTCTTTCACCATTCCGAATATGTGGGTGGTTTTTGGGATGATCACTGCCGCCGCCTGGATATCGAAACGCGCTCCTGAACGGCAAGGATAAGCACCCCCAACGAAAGCCTTTCAATCTATAGTAAACTATGAACCGCGCCAGCCGGAAGGGACCTACGACCGGAGCCAAGCGCTAACGAACGCCCTGAAGCTGGTTCTCTTCTAATTGGAGATCTATGTCCCGGCAATGGTTTCTGCCTGAAGCTTTATACCGCTCACTGCACCAATGGCCCCAATTTGTGGCCTTTTTTCTGGCCGGCTGCCTGCTCGGCTGGGGAAGCTCCCGTTTATGGCCGGCCAGTTATCGAACGACCACCGAAATTTACGTGGGTTTAAATCCTTACCGGGCTTATTCCGACGCGAATTTCGTCGCCCTGGCCAGGCCCAATTATTCCAACCTGGACGACTACAAGAACTGGCAAATGGCCCAATTGAAGTCGGTGATCTTCCTGGATGAATTCATCCAGGAAACCCTGAGCCGCCTGCAGAGCGAAGATGATTACTGGAAAAACGTGCAAGCGCCCGAATTGCAGGCCATGCTCGTTGACGAATGGCGAACTGCCGGCACATGGAGCCTTGTGGCAGAAGGAGGCGATCCAGTTCGCACGGAACAGGCCTCGCGAGTCTGGGGTGAGGTTGTCGTCGAGCGAGTCAACGCAGCGATTGAATCATCGCGCAATACTTTCATGATCGACGAGCAATTGCAAGCTAATGCCAGCTTGCAAGCTCAAGCCTCTCTCCACCAGAACGACCTGCTGGCTACCCAAAATGCGCTGCAAGATTGGGTGGATGCCCGCACGGACGCCGCGACGGACCAGCCTCCGGACCTCACGGAAAGATGGCGGTTATGGTATCTATCGGCGCGTATTGCCCAATTCAGCCCGGCCTGGACTTCGCTGTTGAATTCGCAGCCTGGCGAAATTGCCCCGCTCAGCGCTTATGTCGCCTGGATCGACCAGGTCTCTGCTTCGATCGAAAGCGAGCTGCCTTTGCTCGAGCAGCAACTCGCTGCGCTCCAGGCCGACCATGAGCGTCTGAAAAACCAGTATTCACAAGAAGCGGAAAACAGTCTTGGTCTCTCTCCAAATTTAGAGATCAAAGGACTGGACCATCTACCTACGAAAACCGTGCGTCCTGCGGGGCTGCTCATCCTGCTCGGCGGTATGGTTGGAGCCCTGGTATGGGTGCTGGTGCAATTCGCCCAAATCGCCAGACGGGAGCCAGACCTTTGAAAGCCAAGATTCTTCCCGGTGTGCTCGAAAAGCTGCAAAACATCAGTTGGGCGCTTTTTCTACTGGCGTTACCTGTGACCAGCTTTCCATTTTTCCCGGGCGGGTTGGGCGGGAAAACGCTCGTACGTCCTTTATCGGTATACCCGTTGTTGGCCCTGCTTGTCCTGGCGACGATCCCGCGGCTTCTGCGCAAGCCGCTGCCGAAGACATTCCTGCCCTTGTTTGCATTCATCCTGATCGCCTTGATCAGCTCTATTCTGCCTTTTGCCTACGGGTCTGAAATCTTTAAAGGCATCTCGATGACCTCCCGGATCCTGCGCAATATCGTCACCCTGGGGATTGGAACGGCGATATACCTCACCGTGTCTCTGATGATTAAATCCTGGGACGACCTGGATGCCTCGCTGCGTTGGCTTTATGCCGGTTTTGCCGCCGCCCTGGCCTGGGGATCGCTGCAGGCGGTGTACGTGATCCATTACTCCCCCAGGTATTTCAAATTGCTCAGCAGGATTCAAAACTACATTTCAACGCGCAAACTGTTTCCGACGCGCATTTCGGGCCTGACCTATGAGCCTAAATGGTTTGCCGAACAGATCTGCTTTCTCTTACTGCCCTGGTTGTTAGGCTCGGTGCTGATGAGACGCAGCGCGTTCAAATGGCGGTTTCGTTGGATCACCATGGAATGGATCCTGCTGGCCTGGTGTGGACTGGTGCTGATCTTCACTTACTCGCGTACCGGCCTGTTCACTTTGATCATTTTAACTTTCCTGGTTATCCTATTGGCGCGGCCGCGCGCCCGGCAGAAAGCCACTAATCCGGAACCGAAAAAGCCGGCTGGGAAACGATGGATGCGCCTGACACAGGCCATCCTGGCCGTCCTGGTGCTAGGGACCGTCATCATTGTCGCAAGCAGCCAAAACCGCTACTTCTCTCGCTTCTGGCGTTATTGGACCGCTGAAGGGCCGTCGAATAAGACTTATCTCGAGTATATTGCGTTCAACCAGCGCTTTGTCTATTGGGTAACCGCATTCCGCATTTATGAGGCTTATCCCATCCTCGGGGTTGGGCTGGGCAACTATGCCTTTTATTTCGACGAAATGCTGCCGAACCAATCCTGGAGCCGGCAGCCGGAAATCGTGCGCCAGATCACGCCGGTGGAGGGCGGCGACCGGTTGATCACGCCAAAGAACCTTTTTGGACGATTGCTGGCTGAGACTGGGCTGGCAGGTACAGCCATCTTTACGGGCTTTGTTCTCGCCGTCCTGGGCTGTGCATTGTACCTGTGGTTCTCTCGCAGCGCTGTCCAGAAGTTCTGGGGGGTTTCGGGGATGTTAGGGATGATCGTCTTCGCGATCGTCATTTTCTCCTTCAACTCTTTTGCAATCCCAAATATGTGGGTCGTGTTCGGGATGATTACGGCTGCAGCCCATTTGCCCCCACCTCCGCAGGCCGCGTCTGGATTGGCGGCTCCTCAAGATCTCAGCAAAGACGATTGATCCGGCAGAACCCCCCAACCATGCAGCTTAAAGAGCCCAGAAATAAATTCATCGATTTGCTCCTTTGGCGCGTGTATTTCCTGCTCGCCGGGATCCAGGGCGGTCTCGTTTTGCTAGGCCTGTTCCGGATTCAATCCGAGACAGAAAAGAGCTTTATCCTGGGAATTTCCCGCTCGCGCCTGGCGATCGCTGGCGGCGTAATCGCTGTTGTGCTCTTCTTCGGATGGCTCCTGGTTAGATCCTGGATTTTCCCGGACCGGACAGCGCGGACAATGCAGCGCCTGTCTGCAACGCTTCAACCGGCCTCCCATTCGGGCAAGGTCGTGCTGCTGGCCGGCCTGGGGCTGCTGGCCGGCAGCTATTTCGTCACCTTGACGCCGGAAATCAGCGAGCCTTATACACGCGCTTACTTCGACCGGTTATTGCCCATAGCGATTTGGATCACCGGCCTGAGCGTACAGACGTTGATCGCATTGCCTTTCGCGCGCTTCGGGTTTGACCCGCAAAAATTCAGGCCGAAAAGCAAGGGGTTTTTCTTCCTTCTCGCCATCTTTGGGATCTTGTTGTTCGCCTGGGGTCGGGTGGCTCAAACGAACCTGGAGGCCGAGTCACAACTGACCGGATGGAACAGCCAGGGAATCCCAATCATCGAAACTCAGGTCATCCTGGCCTGGGTTGCTGGTCTGGCCTTGCTGGGCATCCTCGCTCTGAAACAGGGCGATACCGGGAAACCGGGCTGGCTGCTGCGGCTGAAGCCGCGCACCCTGGATGTCTCCATCGGAATACTTCTTTGGCTGAGCGCAGTCCTGTTGTGGAGCATGATCCCTGTTGCGCCCAACTGGTTCGCTTCCGCGCCGCGCCCACCCAATTTCGAAAACTACCCCAACTCAGATGCAGCCTCCTACGATTTTTCTTCTCAAACGCTGCTGGTCGGCGAAGGCTTGCAGTTCGCCGGCACTCCCTTCGTCCGCCGCCCGATGTACACGCTTTTCCTGACGGCCCTGCATGCCATCGCCGGGCAAAATTACGATACGGTCGTCCTGCTGCAAATTCTCGTCCTGGCGACTCTACCGGTATTTCTCTATTTCATGACCCAATTGCTGCACAACCGGTTCTCGGCTTTGATCGCGGCAGTTCTCATCCTGCTAAAAGAAGCCAATGCGATTGCGCTGGCAGACACGATCACATCCTCAAATGCCAAGCTGTTGATGGCCGATCTGCCTGCCACTTTGGGGATCGTATGCTTTGCCTGCATCGCCATTTATTGGCTGCAGAAGATGGAACGCCGGCGGATATTCGCACTGGCCTGTGGAGGCTTGCTGGGGGTCACGGTCCTGATCCGCCCGGAGTTCGGCTTCCTGGTCTTCGCCCTGGGTTTGGCGGCGTTGTTGGTATCCAGGCTGCGGCTTAAACAGTGGCTGCAAGGGATGTCCCTGTTTGTGTTGGGGCTCGGCCTGATCCTATCCCCCTGGATCTGGCGGAACTGGTCGCTAACCGGGTTGATTTTTCTCGATTCGCCCAGCTTCCGTTTTGAAATGTTGAGCGAGCGCTATAAAGATATCGAAAATCCTGGCGAAGTCCCCGCCCCTACCAGCGCGCCTGTCGAAGAGCCCGAAAATGTGGCCCCATTAACAGGAACACCGGCGGTTGTTCCACCGGCGCCGACTCAGCCTTTGGAAGCGCCTGCTCCCATTACGCCAAGCGCTGTTCCTACAGAATCGCTCCCTTACCTCGGCTACGTCACATCCACCGCTGGGCGCATTGCCGGTTTTATTCGCCAGAACTCGGCCCAGGTAGCCAGCTTCGTCGGCGCCCATTTTCTGAACAGCCAGATGCAAATGTTCCTGGTGCTGCCGACGACTTTTCGACCCCTGGACAGCCTGGTTGGATTTTCAGGTCACAGGCTGGCGGATAAACTTTGGTTTGAATGCTGTTCGCTGCAAAACTACATTCGCCGCCTGCCCTATTGGCACAAATGGGACGGGGTATTTCCCAGCCAGGCGGCTGTACCCTTGGCCTGCAACCTGGTTCTTATTGCGGTCGGCATCCTGCAAGCCTGGAAAAAGAACGGTTTCGCTGGATTGACGCCAATTTTCCTCAGCACCACGCACCTGCTCTTGAATGCTATCTTTCGCAACTCTGGCGGTCGTTACATCCTGCCCGTGGATTGGGTAGGTGTGCTTTATTTCAGCATCGGGCTGGCGGAGGTCTCCTTGTGGGGGGTGAATCTTTTTACCCGGCAGACGATCACAGCAGAGGTCCAGGGCCTGTCGCCGGCGCCGGATGTGGGGCTTTCTCAACAGCGCAGCCTGTTGAAAAACCCCGTTTTTTATTTTCTGATCGCCGCCATTTTCCTGTCGGGCTGCATTTTACCCTTCCTGGAAAGGGTCATCCCACCCCGCTATACGCAGGCTGGCAAAGCGGAAATGCTCGCTCACGTTTGAAAACAGCGATTTACTGCCGGAATCCGTCCGAAGCAAGCTGGTGGCTTTTTTGGATCAGGGTGGGCTGGCCTTCACAGGCCGGGCGTTGTACCCGCGTTACTACCTGGCCGGGGAAGGAGAACCTGGAACGGACAATCCAATGGGCCCACAACCGTACGCCCGCCTCGGCTTCTACCTGGCTGGGCCGCAGAACCGCTCGTTCGTCATGCCCATACAAAACCGGCCGGGGACTTTTCCGAATGCTTCCGACGTGCTGGTGCTCGGCTGTCCCCAAGGAAAGCCCTACGCAGTGGCAATTTTCAAGTCGCCGCAAACACTCGAAACGGTCCTGCTGCCCTCGCCCCTGCCGGCGCAATTCACCTGTCCGCCGGTTAACCCCGAAGGCGACTCATAATAGGTCACAGAACCGTTTGAAATTCGCCAAATTACTCTCTCTGGATTGGAGAATATTGGTTTGAACCGCTCCTGGATCATCCCCCTGGTCATTGTTGCGTTCCTATTCGTGGGCGCAATTTGCTGCGCCGCTTTGCTGCTTGGGATCGGCGGGTGGGCGATTATCGGCATGCGAAGCCTGGCAGCCACACCCAGTCTCACGCCGGTGGTGATCCGCCCAAGCGTGCAAAATACACCTCTACCGGTTTACACAGACACCCTGCAGATCCTGGATGATACCATCGTCCCTATTAACGACCCAATTGACCTGGCGGAACGGTTGAAAGGCAAGCAAAACATCCCGGCTACCCTGCCGCCTCCCCAATCCTTCCACCAGGTTGGCGACCAGCAGTCCTTCTGGGTTGGCAACACGGATACGAAGGAGAATTTTCAGGTCCAGGCCACCTTGCGTTATGTCACCGCCCATGTTTACTTCTGGGTCGAAAATGGCGTCTCTTACCAGCCAGGTGAATTAAAGGATCTGGTCGAGACTTTTGAAAATAAATTGTACCCCACCGACCGTGAGTTTTTTGGCAGCGAATGGACTCCCGGAGTGGACGGCGACCCGCACCTGTATATTCTGTACGCGAGAAAGCTGGGTAAATCACTGGCCGGTTATTTCTCATCATCGGATGAGTACACGCCCGAAGCCAATGAATACTCCAACGCTCACGAGATGTTCTTGCTCAACGCCGATTACGAAGACCTGGCCGACGACTATACTTATGGGGTCCTGGCCCACGAGTTTCAGCATATGATCCATTGGTACCGGGATCGTAATGAAGAAACCTGGATGAATGAGGGCTTTTCCGATCTGGCGATGCTTTTGAACGGCTACTCCGTCGGCGGAATGGATTCTATTTACGTACAGAACCCCGACCTGCAGCTTACCGATTGGCCCGCCGATCTCAGCGACACGACGCCTCATTACGGCGCCGCATTTCTGTTCATGACCTATTTCCTGGATCGTTTTGGAGAGGATGCAACCAAGGCTTTGGTGGGCGAACCGGCGAATGGCCTGGATAAGCATCGACGACTTGTTAGCCCGGGAACAGGCCACAGATCCGCTTTCCGGGAAGCCTATCCGGGCCGATGACGTCTTCGCCGATTGGGTCCTGGCCTCTTACCTGCAGGATGGCAGCATTACGGATGGGCGCTACACCTATCACAACTATTCTCGTGCGCCGCGGCCCTCCGAAACGGAAAATATCTCCTCCTGCCCGCTGGGACCCGCCTCGCGCTCCGTCCACCAGTATGGCGTAGATTATATTCGCATCTCTTGCAGCGGCGATTACACCTTGAGCATCGAAGGCTCCACCCAGGTCAACCTCCTGCCAGCCGATCCGCACTCCGGTTCCTATGCCTTCTGGTCCAACCAGGGAGATGCATCCGATATGAGCCTGAGCCAGACTTTCGATTTTCGTGACGTAACCGGCCCGCTGACCTTCAGCTACTGGACCTGGTATGACCTGGAGAAGGATTATGACTACCTGTACCTGGAGGCGTCGCTGGACGGGAAAACCTGGCAGATCCTCAAAACCCCCTCCGGCACCGACGAAAACCCAACCGGGAACAGTTACGGGTGGGGCTACACGGGCGAAAGCGGCGGGGATACCGTTTGGATCCACGAAAACGTGGATATCTCCCAGTTCGCCGGCGGGCAAGTTCAGCTCCGCTTTGAGTACATTACTGATGCCGGGGTCAACTTGAACGGTTTCCTGCTGGACGATGTATCCATTTCTCAAACTGGCTATGCCAGCGATTTCGAACAGGATGATGGCGGCTGGCAGGGGCAGGGTTTCATCCGGGTTCAAAACGTGCTGCCGCAAACTTTCCAGCTCTCGCTAGTCTCCCAGGGCCGTGAGACCCGCGTCGAGCGCCTGAGCCTTTCAGCCGATAATACGATCGAAGTCCCAATCCACATAGGCGGCGATGTGAGAGATGTCCTGCTGGTCGTCTCCGGCACCACGCGCTTCACTCGCCAGCAGGCAACGTATCGCTTCAGCCTGTCCCCGTGAGCGGCCCGGCCAAAGATCATCGCTTGCCAGCCTGGATACAAAAGGAGCGCCCTGAGAACGAACCTCCGGGCGCTCCTTTTTTGATGGTTCTCTATTCATCCATAGATGTGGAGCGCTAACCGCGCCCAACCCTTTTTGTCGCCCCTCACCCCGCCGGGATCAGGCCGCCTCTCCGGGTTTGCGCGGCGCTCGCATGGTCGCCAACTGCTGCTCGAGCTCTTCACGGCGGCTATCAGCCGCCTTTTTGACCTCAAGTTGGATGTTCTTTGTACGATCCTGGATCTGCTTGCGCAGGTCATCCCCCGAGCTGGGCGCCAGAAGCATCGCCAGTGAGGCGCCAACCATCGCGCCGCTGACTAATCCTGAGAAAAAACTCAATAGGCCCTTCATTTTATTAACCTCCTTGTGTTCCATTCGTCTTCTAATTTCCACATGGAGCGACATTGCGCCAGTTTGGCGCGCTATCGTTGACCATCTGTACACCAGTTGAACCGTAGCTCAAGGTGAGTTGGCGATCGGCGATCTCACCACAGGCAGCATCCTTCTCCACGTGCTCCCAATCCCCAAGCGTATATTTGTAAGCGATCTGGGTCGACTCCTTACCAGTCAGCGTGATCGTCCAGTGCGTGGCGTCGACACGGGTCAAAACGACGCCCCCCGGATCCCATTGCGGCAAATTCCCATCCAACAGATCCAGGGTACCGGCGATGTAAACAGAGCGGCCGGTGGCATCCGTAGTGCCGGCAACGGTCACAGTAAACACCACCGACACCGTTCGCAGCGCCGCAGTGGCAGACACTTCGCCCGAATCGCCTGAGCGGTTGAAGGAAGTATCCAGCGATCGTACGACGTAAAAGTACGTTGCGCCTTCTACCACGTCAGTATCGACGTAGCTGCTATCCCCAGACACCAATGCCAATGTAGTGTACGGGCCGCCGGAGGCGTCGCTGCGGCGTACTTCGTAGCCAAACAGAGTCGGGTCGCCGCCTACAGCGTCCCAAAACAGCTCGATCCCGGCCGGTGAGGAGGAGCCAACCCGCAGGCCGGTTGGGGTTTCTGGCGGCGTGGAATCGCCGCTGGATTGCACGGTCAGCTTGCCCGGATTGGCTGGCAAAGCGCCAGGGGTAAGCGGGCCGTTTTGGTCCGCATACAGCCAATCGCGTCCGTTGGTTGTGGAATAGCGGTACAAATAATCGTACGTACCCAGCGCTTCTGGCAGCATGCTGGCGACATACTCGTCGTTGTTGCCGGCATCCACGTTGAAGCTCGCATCCACCCAGGTCCAATCCGGGTTGCCGTCCGGGTTGCTGCCCTGCGGGCCAAAACCAAGCTGGGCCTGCAAGCCTTCCGTCGGCCCGGGTTGGCTGGTGACGCCATCGATCCAGACCTGCCCGTAAGCGTTGTCCGTACGGTTTATGGCGCTGATCGTATGCTGCATAGACGGAGGCCACTGCAGATTGGCCCAGCCAATGAGATAATGCGGCAAGGCGCTGACCTCATTCGAAGGGCCGCTTTCATTGCCCACGCCATCCAGGGCGCGCACGGTGTAGTAATAAGCTCGTGCGTTGTGCAAGCCGCTGTCCGTATAACTGGCGCTTTTCAAAGGCGATGCGTTGACCTTGACCCAACCCCCGCCGCTGAGTGGGCTGCGGTAAAGATTATAGCCCTTCGCTTGCGAGACCGGATTCCAGGCCAGGCTGATCTGCCCGTCGCCTTCATTCGTCACCCGCAAACCGCCTGGCGCTTTGGGCGGCGTAAGGTCGGCCAGCACCGTTACCAGCAATCGAGCGCTCATCGGATTTAACGTGAGGCTGATCTTCCCAGCCCTGACCACAGCGCTGACAAAATTATTATTGCCCGGCCCAAGGAGTGAGAGCAAACGCGTTCCATCCGGCAGGTAGCCGCCGACCGGGATGTCGACCGTGCGCACTTCTGAACTGCGGTTGATCGCAATCAAGGAAGCCTGCTGGTTGGTTTTACGGCTATAGGCCAGCGTGCCGGCCGCGTCGTCTGCCAGCAGCATTTGGAAATCGCCGTCCTTCAAAGCCGGGGCCAACTGGCGCACGATGCTCAGCGTGCGATAGTAGGTGATCATGGCTTTATCCGGGCTGGCGCCGGTATCCTGCCAGGGATAGGTGCGGCGGTCATCGGGATCGTCGTCGCCGGTAACCCCGGCCTCATCGCCATAGTAAACCGTCGGCGCTCCGGGTACGGTGAATTGGATCAGCGCGGCGATCTGCTGGCGGCGTTTCCCCTCGGCCAGGTTTGCGCTGTTAAGTTCCTTGTCGGCGGTGTTATCTGCGCCCGGGGTGAGCGCCCACAAAACGCGCTCGGTATCGTGGCTGTCCACCAGGTTCATCAGCGAATAATAAGCCGCATCCGGGTAATCCTCGCGAATCGATTCCATCCGGGCCGCGAACTCGGAGGGCAGGATCGGGTGGCCGCTGTCGGCAAAGCCTTTTGGATCGAAGTTGCCCGGCGAGAGCAGCCCGATCACTGCGTCTCGCAAGCGGTAATTCATCGTCGTATCGGCGCGGTCGCCGCGCAGGAAACGCAGAAGGGTGCTGTCTTTCTGCCACAATTCGCCAACGATCAGTGCGTTACTTTTCTCATCCTTCACCACCTGGCGGAAAGTTTCCCAGTACCCGTTCGGGAAAGAGGCGTCGCCCATCACATCCAGGCGCCAGCCGGAAGCCCCCGCTTCCAGCCAGTAACGCGACACGCTGTTGGGGTTGGTCAGGAAATACGCCTGTACATCCGGGTTGCTCTTGTTGATCACCGGGATACTGTCGAAACCAAACCAGCCGTCGTAAAAGGTGTCGTTGCCCCCCGGGGTGGAAGGCGCGCAAACCGAGGGCTCATCGCCGGATGGCGGCCGGAAAGTGAACCAACTGCGGTAAGGCGAGTCGGCCGACTCGCAGGCTCCGACCGTCGGGTAATGGTGATAGCGATCGAAGATTGGGCTGTCCGAGGACATGTGGTTGAAAACCCCATCGAGAATGATATGCATGCCGCGCTGCGTGGCGTGTTTGACCAGGTTTTCCCAATCTTTCTGGGTGCCGAAGTACGGGTCGATCTTGTAATAATCCTGAGTATCATAGCCGTGGTCGGAACCACCATCGAAGATGGGGTTAAAGTACAGGGTGTTGATCCCCAGCGACTGGAGGTAAGTCAGGTATTGGTCGACGCCTTTCAGATCGCCGCCCATGTAATCGCGGCCGCGCGGGCTTTCAATGGTCGGGCTATAATCCGGCGGCGTATCGTCGAAACGCCACGGGCAACTGGTGTTGGCGTCTGTGTAATTGCGGCAATAACCTTCCGGCAGAGTCCCCCAGGGCAGCGAGAGTACAGGATCATCATAGCGAATATCGCCGGTCTGGGGATCGTTGTTCTGGCGGCCGTTGCGGAAGCGGTCCGGGAAAATCTGGTAAATGACGGCGTCGCTCGCCCAGTCCGGCGCGCTGAAGCTCGGATCGTAAAACATCAAGGCAAAGCTGGTATCGACCGCTTCATCGCTCGGGCTGCCAAGGCCGCCGTCCAGTGCGCTGGTGTTGTCGGCGTAATAATCTGTATCGCTCCCGTCGCTGACGATAAAGCGGTACCAGAGGTTATTGGGCGTGTTTTCGGTCAGGGTTGCGGCCCAGAAATCGCAGGTGAGCGGATCCAGGTCAGGCTGGTAACAGGAAACGTCCGTCGCGGCTCGGCTCATGGCAACCAGCTTCTGGGCGTTCTGGTTGAGATCGTAGACGCGCAGCTTGACCGCGGTCACATCGTTGTGGTAAGTGCGGAAACGGATGGTCACCGGCGTGCCGGCCGGCACAGCCCCGCCCGGGGTCCGGTAGAGCAAGTCGCGCGAATCGTGGCGCAGGCCGTCCCATTCGACATTGTTGTCGGGCTGCGGCAACGTACTGGTCACGATCACGCTGGGGGTATTCGTGGCGCTTTCAAAGCGAAACGTGACGATATAGCCTGAATTGGCCGGAACGCTGAAGGGGATATTGGCGCCGCCCGGCGCCCCGCCCGCGCCGTAGTTCTCATCCCAGCTCTCGTTGATGGCGACCTTGAATTCGTAGCTACCGGCCGGTATGGCGCTCGTTTCGAAAATGTAGATCCCGTCCCCGTCGGGGTCTTCCAGCCAGGAGCGCAGACAAGAAGGATCCCAATCGCCGGCGCAGCCGAGCTCGCTCTGGTAGCTGCCTGGGGCGGTAGCGATCCTCGAATACTGATTGTCCGTCGCCCAATTGGACTTATGGTCATAGTAAAACTTCACCGGAGTATCGCCGGCTAAATTCAGCGGGATATTCGCCCCATTGGGGGTGGCATTCAGGCCGTAATTTTCATCCCAACTGTCATTTAGAGCGGCCTTGTACTCCCAATCGCCAGCCGGGACTGGAAAGACACCTTGCCAGACATCGTCTTCGAGATCATAACTGAGGTGGGTAGCGGCGCAATCCGGCTGCCAATCGCCAGGGCAACCGAGCTCGCTTTGCAGGCTTCCAGCGATGGTGACGCTGGTCGGGGCTGGAGTCCCGGCTGCCAGCACATGAGCCGCAGGCGCCAACCGGCCGATCGACCCGGAGACTAGCGAAAGAAGACCGATAATCGTTAAACTGATACGGCGGAAATTGCTGGTACGCATCTTTTGTTTTCCTTTTGAATTTAACGCTAAGATTACGGATAAAGAATTCGATATGCCCACTGGATGCCTGACCGGAACATAGTGGAACCAACTAGATTCCCCGTCTGATATTTATCGCCGGCAGTGTGATGATCGTGTGGTTCAGGCCTGTTTCCAGTATAGACATAACCGGGAGATTTGTCAATCCGAGATTGGCTGTCTTAGAAATTTGGATTCAACTGTATAATTGAGCCGGCGTATTGAGAAAACGGCTTCACAGGCAGAAAATGATCGTTCTTTCCGCAGGCATGCCCAGGGCCGGCTCTGGCTGGTTCTACAACCTCACCAACGAAATGATGCTGGCAGCAGGGTGCCAGGATGCACGTCGCATTCGCCAGCGCTACCACCTGCAGCGCATCCTCACCGAAGTCAACTGCAATATCGGCGCATTGACGCCGCGCAGGCTGGGCGCGGTGATGCTGCCTGCGCTGCTTGGCAACACGTTTGTGATCAAAGCTCACGCCAGCCCGACACCTTTTGCCCTCGCCCTGGCCCACTTTGGCGTGTTGCGGGCTGCCTATATCTACCGCGACCCGCGCGACGCCATGCTGTCCGCCATGGAGAACGGGAAACGCGCCGTCGAAAAAGGGGGCTCGAACGCATTTTCACGCCTGACCGATTTCGACGCAGCCCTGGAATTCATGCAAGAATACGTACGAATCTCGGAGGCCTGGCTGCAGGTTGAGCGAGCCTTGCACACTCGTTACGAGGCGCTGTTGAGCGACTATGATCTCGAAGCGGCCCGACTGGCGGCCTTCCTGGGGCTGGAGGCGCAGACCCCCGCCATCCAGAGGGTGATTGCCAAATTCCGCCCCGAGAGCGCCCAACCCGACCAAAAAGGGCTGCATTTCAACAAGGGCAAAACCGGGCGCTTCCGGGAGAAAATGACCCCCTCCGAACAAGCGGTCCTGGCCGAAGAATTCGGCCCATACCTGGAGAAAATGGCCTATCCAATTTAATCCTAAGTGTTGCCTTCCAACGATTTCTGAGGGATAATTTACAGTGGAGTTGGCTGTAAGCATTGCCCGCTTGGATCGCTCGAGCGACTGAGACGGGCAACCCAGCTTCCGGTCGCAAAACGCTTTTTGGCCTCTACCATCCGGCCTTTCAGCAACGATTGGCCACCTTAAGGAGAGTACCATGTCTACAGTCTTATCCGATTCGCAAACGTCGACCAGGGGGCGCAAGAAAGTCACCACCCTACAACTTCTTCAAAAGAAGCAGCGTGGCGAGCCGATCAGCATGCTCACCGCCTATGACTATCCGACCGCGCTGGCGATCGACCAGGCCGGCCTGGACATCATCCTGGTAGGCGATTCGCTTGGCATGGTGGTGCTTGGATACGCCAATACCCTGCCGGTGACCATGCAGGAGATGCTCCACCACTGCCGGGCTGTGGCGCGCGGCACTCGCTCGGCCATGCTGGTTGGGGACATGCCCTTCATGTCTTACCAGGTATCGGAGCAAGAAGCCGTTCGCAACGCCGGGCGTTTTTTGCAAGAGGCCAGCATGGACGCCGTAAAGCTGGAGGGCGGGCGCGAGCGCCTGGGGGCCATCCAGGCCATTGTCTCGGCCGGCATCCCCGTCATGGGCCACCTGGGATTGACGCCTCAAAGTGTGAAACAACTTGGCGGCTTCCGACCCCAAGGGCGTGACGCCGCGGCCGCACTGCGCCTGCTGCAAGATGCTTTGCTGCTTCAGGAAGCCGGGTGCTTCAGCCTGGTGCTCGAGTCCATCCCGGCCCGCCTGGCCAGCCTGGTCTCGGAACGGCTGAAAATCCCCACGATCGGGATTGGCGCGGGGGCCGGGTGCGATGGCCAGGTGCTGGTTACCCACGACCTTTTAGGACTTTTCGAGCGCTTTACGCCGCGTTTCGTCAAGCAGTACGCCAATTTGAACGGCGAGATGCAGCGCGCCTTCCATGCCTTTAAAGAAGATGTGGAATCGCTGGCTTTCCCGGCCGCAGAACACAGCGTCGAGATGTCTGATGAAGAATGGGCTGCCTTTTTACAAGAGGCAGGTGGATGAGCGATGACGCCTGCCTCTTAATCGTTGGGACGGGTGCGATGGCTTGCCTGTTCGCGGCGCGCTTCGCGGCTGCGGAGATCCCCTTTACTTTATCCGGCACCTGGCCGGCAGGGATGGAGGCGCTGCGCAAAACAGGCGTGCGGCTCGTGCTTCCAGACGGCAGCGAAAGGGCCTACCCGGTCAGGCTGGCCGGCCAGCCGGGGGACTGCGCCGGCACACGCTACGCCCTGGTTCTGGTGAAGTCCTGGCAAACCGAACGGGTTGCCCGCCAGCTAGCCGGATGCCTGGCCGCGGATGGCCTGGCGCTGACCCTGCAAAACGGTTTGGGCAACTTTGAAACATTAAGCCAGGCCCTTGGGGCGCAGCGGGTCGCCTTGGGCGTCACGACGGTTGGAGCCCATCTCTTAGGGCCAGGCCGGGTGCGCCCCGCCGGCGAGGGGGTGATCACCCTGGGTTTTCATCCTCGCCAGGGACCGCTGGCAGACCTGCTGGCCAGGGCAGGCTTCGTCGTCGAAAACGCTACGGATACCAACGCGTTGTTGTGGAGTAAGCTTGTGATCAACGCCGCCATCAACCCGCTGTCTGCTATTTTGGGCGTGCCCAACGGCGAGCTGGTCACCCGCCGCGCCGCTCGTACGCTCCTGGCCTGCGCGGCGCGAGAAGCTGCGGCGGTCGCGGCGGCCCAGGGCATCCACCTGCCTTATCCCGACCCGGTGGCTGCCGCCGAGGCGGTTGCCCGGCGTACTGCGACCAACCGCTCTTCCATGCTGCAGGACATCGAACGCGGCGCCCCCACCGAGGTTGACGCGATTAGCGGCGCGATCGTGAGCGCTGGCGAAGATACGCGGGTGCCAACGCCGGTTAACCATACCCTTTGGCAGCTCATTAAAGCCCGGACGGAGATTCCCAATTCAGGATGAACACCGCGACTTCCGCACAAGAACTTACCAGCGCGCTGCACCTGTTGCCCGGGCCGGTTGGGCTGGTGCCTACCATGGGTTATCTGCACGAAGGCCACCTGTCTCTCGTTCGAGCTGCCAGGGCCAACAGCGCCAGTGTCGTGGTGAGTATATTCGTCAACCCCACGCAATTCGGCCCCAACGAGGACCTGCTGGCTTACCCGCGCGATCTGCCACGCGACCTGGAATTGCTCGCCAGAGAAGGCGTGGACCTGGTTTGGACCCCCACACCCGAAGCCATGTACCCGCCCGGATTCCAGACGTGGGTCGAGGTGGAGCAGATCACGCAGGTGCTGGAAGGCCAGATGCGCCCAGGGCATTTTCAGGGCGTGACGACCGTAGTCGCCAAACTGTTCAACGCCGTCCGACCTCAGCGGGCTTATTTCGGCCAAAAAGACGCCCAGCAAGCGGCAGTAATCCGCCAGATGGCGCGGGATCTTAATTACCCATTGGAAATCATCGTCTGTCCGATCGTGCGTGAAGCCGACGGCCTGGCGATGTCCAGCCGCAACGTGTACCTCAACTCTGCCGAACGTAAAGCTGCTACTGTGCTCTATCAAGCCCTGACCGCAGCCGCCGGCGCCTACAAAGATGGGGAGCGCAACGCCAATATCTTGCGCCGCATTCTTACAGAGACGATCGACCACGAACCCCTGGCCCGCCTGCAGTACGCTTCCTGCGCCGATCCGGACAACCTCCAGGAATTGGAAGGCCTGCTACGCGGTCCTGCGCTGCTCTCTCTGGCAGTGTACGTGGGCAAGACACGCCTGATCGACAACTGGCTGCTGACATGATGCTTTTGACCATTGACATCGGCAACACCAACCTGACTCTCGGCGTGTTCAATGAGGATGCGCTCACCAACCACTGGCGGTTGGCTACGGTTCACGAGCGCATGCCGGATGAGTATGGCCTGCAGTTCCTTGGCTTGCTCAGCCATGCCGGCCTCAAAGCTGAGGAATTGTCCGGAATCTGCATGGCCTCCGTGGTGCCGCCCCTGACCGGTGTCGTCGAGCAGGCCTGCCGGATGTACCTGGGGAAAGCTCCGCTGGTCGTGGACACCGGGGTAAAAACCGGCGTGCGCATCCGTTACGAAGACCCTCGCGCTGTAGGAGCTGACCGCATCGTCGATGCGGCTGCCGTGCAGCGTCTTTACGGCGGGCCGGCCTGCGTGGTCGATTTCGGCACCGCCACCACATTCGACGCCATCTCTACAGAAGGCGACTACCTGGGCGGCGCGATCGCTCCAGGGATCAATATCGCTTCCGAGGCCTTGTTTGTACGGACCGCCAAGCTGCCGCGCGTCGATCTGCAGCGCCCGCCGGCCGCTATCGGACGCAACACCGTCCATGCCATGCAGTCCGGCCTGCTTTTTGGTTACGTATCCCTGGTGGAAGGCATGGTAAAACGCTTTCGCCTCGAGCTGGGTCCGAATATGAAGGTGATTGCAACGGGTGGGCTGGCGGATATCATATCCCAGGAAACGAACGTCTTCGACGTCATCGCCCCCTGGCTGACGCTGGAGGGCCTGCGCATCGTCTGGGAAATTAACCGGGGTGTTGGGAGCTGAGCCAGTCCCCCCAAAACCCGAGATTGACCGATGGAAACCCACATTGTATCTGCCAGCCAGCCAGGCGCCATCCAGCGAGCCCTGGAAATCCTGAAACGCGGCAGGTTGGCGGCATTTCCCACCGATACCGTTTATGGATTGGGCGTCCTGGCCTTTAATCCTGAGGCAATTGAAGAATTGTTCGTGGTTAAAGAACGGGAGCACAGCAAGGCAATCGCCGTGTTGTTAAGCGATCCGGGCGAGCTGCCTGAAGTCGCCGCGAAGTTGAACGAGAGCGCCCGGCGTCTGGCGCAGCGTTTTTGGCCGGGGCCGCTGACCCTGGTCGTCCCACGCCACCCCGACCTGCCAAAGAATCTATCTCCGCTGGCGACCATCGGAGTGCGCATGCCCGACCACCCCGTGGCGCTGCAGCTTTTGCGTCTCAGCGGGCCGCTGGCGGTCACTTCTGCAAACCTGTCCGGCGCGAATAACGCCGAGACTGCCCAACAGGTATTCGACCAGCTCGGCGGGCAAATCTCTATAATCCTGGATGGCGGGCGCACACCCGGCGGATCCCCTTCTACGGTCGTGGATTGCACCGGGAATGAGCCGGTCATCCTGCGCAGCGGGCCGGTCGCCTGGGAGGAGATCCAGTCTGCCCTGGAAGAAGCGTGAGTTAACGCTGGTGGGCCGGATTCTCTCACTTAATACTTACTTTATCTTCATACTCTTCTTAGGAATACGCCTATAATAAAAGATGCATTCTCCTTACTCAAAAACCGTGCAGGATAGGGCTGCCAGACCTACCGTGCGCGGTTTTGTTTTAAAGCCCGGCCCGGAAAACGCCTTCTGCCTTTAATAATTGCAAAACTATTCGCATCTCTCATAATATCTTTATCCTGGTTTCATGCCTGTTTCAGGTCCAGGAATATAATGAGTATTGCATTCTCCTCACTCAAAGCCGTGCTACGGGAATGGATGGCAGACCAAACCCAAGGCACGGTTTGCTTTTTAAGCTGGCAAAATCGAGAAAAAGGGGGGCAAGCGGACGGATTGACCAGACGGGTTAATCGGGCAGAGAACGGAAAATCGCCAGGCTGGCAGTGTGCCCGTGGAGAAAGTTTCTTCCCCCTACCGGGCCGATCTCGCCTGCGCAGAAGAAGCCCGCCAGGGGAACATCCTCCAGGCTGTTTTGAATGATGGAAATATCGCCGTTGGGATGGTCATACAGGCGCGTACCTCGGCCGTTGCAGGTGAACAGCAGGGCGCCATCCGGCGGGTCACGAAAGGCTTGCACAGCCAGCATCATCTCCAGGTCTTCCTGAGCGGTTATGGCATCGCGCAAGTGAAATTGGATCTTTTCACCCTCCACGACCGAATCGGCGATTGCGATGGCACCCCTTTGCTGGTCGACTCCGACCACGCCGCGGATCAGAAAATCACCTCTGCCCAGGATATCCTGCTGCGGGTCTATCGCCCGGCCGACCAGCAGGCCATGCTCGAGCAGCGCTTTGTCTTCCCGCGATAACTCGGGCACCAGGTCCTGGATCCATGCCAGGGGCGGCTGGCCTTCCAGGTTATAAATGACGTTCTTCAGGGCAGACTGGACGTAAAAAGGCTTCCAGATCGGACGGCAGCCCTGGGAAACAACCAGGTCCACGTCGAAATTCCCCGACATGGCTAAGCCTACCACTCCGTTGTAAGTAATTTGGTCATTCAAGAAGAGGGCGTTTCCATTAGGTCGCAGGGCGGCGCTTGCCATCCCGCCAACCATGGGGACGTTGGGATAGGCCAGATTGAAAGCCTGCAACACATCTTCCATTGGCGTTGAAAAAGGCTCGCCAATGGCGATAAACAAGCGAGAATCGCTACCGGCGTCGATCATACGCCGGAACTCTTCCTGGTCCAGGAGCAGGATCGGCCATTCGACCGCCTGCAAGATGAACGGAGCGAATTCCACCCCGGGCATGCGCGCCGCCACCAGGCTGATCGCGGCCTCGTTTTCTATCTCCTGGTCGCGCCCGATCACCCCCTCAGCCGTACAGCCCAACATCAAGCCAGGCTGCAACGCCTGCAAAAGACCAGCAACAACCTCCCGCACCTGGTGCATGAAATGTGGGGAGGTAAAAACGATCATCAAGTCCGGCGGCAACCCGGCGAGCTGGAGTCGCACCTGGTCTGCCAGCAATTCGACCGCCGAATCAACGTCAGGCTCGGTTGCCAATGCTGAGGCGAACAGGAAACTCTCTTTCATCGCTTAATTTGAGCTAACCAGTTGCGTTTGAGCCGCCATTGCAGCGCCGACGATCCCTGCTTCGTTCAAAAGCTCCGCCGGGACAACTTCAGCCTGCAACGCCAGGTAGGGAATAAACCGTTCGAATTTTTTACTTACCCCGCCGCCCAGGATAATCAGATCCGGCGAGAACAGTCTTTCCAGGTGCTGGAGATACTCATTAAAACGGGCCCCCCATTTCTTCCAGGACAGCTTCTCACGCTTACGGGCAGCGTCGGAGGCGCGCCACTCAGCGTCTTCGCCATTAATCAGGACGTGGCCCAATTCTGTATTGGGCAGCAGGCGTCCATCGATGAACAAGGCGGTGCCCAGGCCTGTACCGATGGTGACGATCAAGACGACGCCATTCCGTCCCCGGCCGGCGCCAAATGACATCTCTGCCAGGCCGGCAGCATCGGCGTCATTCATGACGTATACCGGACACCCGCTGGCGCTGGCGAACAACTCAGCGGCATTCGTGCCGATCCACTTTTTGTGGATATTCGCAGCGCTCATCGCCACCCCATGCCGCACCAGGGCCGGGAACCCACAGCCTACCGGCCCCTCCCAGGCAAAGTGTTGAACGACTTCCGCCACGGCCTTTGCAATCGCCTCGGGTTTAGACGGGTTAGGAGTCGGAACGCGAAATCGATCATCCAGCAGATTGCCCGTCTCTGTATCGACCGGAGCGCCTTTTATCCCCGAACCGCCAATATCGATGCCTAGAATCTCCATTGCATGTCTCGTCCTCTCTTCAACTGGGGTTAAAGCTTAAATTAAACCAATTATATCCTTTATTCTACCCTTCCCAGTCCGAACTCCACCAATCGGCATAAGGCATCCCACTCGAAAGAGCTGTCCGCACGATCTCGCCCACATCCAGCGGGACGCGGCGGAATGCGACGCTGAGCGAATCGCAGTCCGCGCTGACCAGCGCATATTCAGCCCACGGGACGTTGCGCTCGCCTTCGCCGGAGGCCTTGCTTTCGTAGGGTAGGCCCACACTGCCGGGATTAATCACAATCGACTCGCGTAAGCGGCGCAGCATCTGGGCGTGAGTATGACCGCCGGCCATAACGTCCGCCAGCGAGCCAGCCAATAAGCGTTCCAGCTCTTCCACGGGCGTGGCTGCTACGATAATATCCTGGTTTGAAAGGGGTGAACCGTGATAGCAGAGCAGGCGCCTGCGCTCATCGATGGCAACTTCCAGGGTCGGCTTAAATGTGCTTAAGTACTCCCGGTCAGCGGCCGTAAGCTGGCTGGCGCACCACTCGTCAATGGTATTAATCTTCTGGAGGAATGGATCTTCGCCGGTATAGGGTTGAGGTTCCAGCAGCCAGGCATCGGTATTCCCCATGACCGACGGTATCCCCTCGGCCTTCAGCCGCACCGCGACCTGATGGGGTTGGGGGCCGGAGGAGGCCACATCCCCGAGGCAAACCACCTGGTCGGCGCCCTGCGAGTTTAGGTCTGCCAGCGTCGCTTCGAGCGCTGGCAGATTGCCATGAATATCGGAAATGATGGCGATGCGCATTGTCCGAGCTCTCCTTTCGAACACAAACAAAAAGTCGCGCTCCGGCGGGTCCGGCGCTTATACCCAGCCCGCCAACCGCGCCAGGCTGGCGGTGATAAAAGTCACCAGGAAAGCCAGCCCCAACGGCATCAGCGCCCCAAAGGTCGCCCATTTCTTACTGCCAGTCTCTTTGTAAATGGTCAAGATGGTGGTCGCGCAGGGATTATGCAGTAAGGCGAACAGCATCAGGTTAATCGCGGTCAGCAGGGTCCAGCCGTGCTGGCCCACCAGCAGGGTTCGCAGGCCCTCCAAAGAGGGCACGTCGGTCATCATACCCGTACCCATATAGACCATCAACATGGTTGGGACGACGATCTCGTTCGCTGGAATGGCGATCACGTAGGCCAACAGGATCACGCCATCCAGGCCGATCAACAATCCCAGCGGGTTCAGGAAATTTGCGACGTGCTGGGCCAGACTGACGCCGCTGACACTGATATTGCCCAAAACCCAGATCACCGCCCCGGCTGGCGCAGCGGTCATCATCGCCCGCCAGAGCACAAAGATCGTCCGGTCAATGAGGGATGTATACAGGATGCGGCTGATATTCGGCCGGCGGTAAGGAGGCAGCTCCAGCGTGAAAGCCGAGGCTTCGCCTTTCAAGATCGTGCGCGAAAGCACCCAGGAAACGGCCAAAGTAAAAACGACGCCGATTAACACCACTCCGACCACGGATCCGGCAGCCGCCAGCGAAGCGAAAACCGGTGGAAAAGCAGCCGCTACGAAAACGCTCGCCAGCATGATCAAGGTCGGGAAACGCCCATTGCAGGGCACGAAGTTATTGGTCAGGATGGCGATCAAGCGCTCGCGGGGCGAATCGATCACCCGCGTGGCAATCACGCCGGCCGCGTTGCAGCCAAAGCCCATCGACATCGTCAGCGCTTGCTTTCCATGGGCGCCGGCCTTTTTAAACAGGAAATCCAGGTTGAATGCCACCCGTGGCAGGTAACCCAGATCCTCCAAAATCGTAAACATGGGGAAAAAGATCGCCATGGGCGGCAGCATCACGCTGATCACCCAGGCCAGGCCGCGGTAAACGCCGTGCCAGATAAAGCCTGTCACCCACCAGGGGATGCCCACGGTCGTGAAGAACTTGCTGGCTACGTCCTCGAACCAAAAAAGCCAGTTCGCCAGCAACTGTGAGGGGTAGTTTGCACCGGTAATCGTCAGCCAAAAGACCACTGCCAGCATCACCACCATCAGCGGCAGGCCAAAAATGGGCGAGGTGATCAGACGGTCGATGTTCTGGTCCAGCGAATAGCGCCGGTCATCTTTCGCATGCACCGCCCGCCCGGCAATGCGCTCGGCTTCCTGGTAAATCGACTTTACCGTCTCATCGCGAAAACCGGCGCTCAGATTTCGCCGCAAGGTCTCGGCACGCCTCAGGATTTCGGATGGCGGGATTAATTCCGCGCTATTGGTTGTCATAGGAATACTCCTGGTCCTCTACTTGAACGCGCATGCCTACTGCGCCCCCTCGAGCGAGATTTTCCGGCTGAAACGGACATCGGCCTGCTGCTGCCGGGCGACAAGCTGGACCAGCTCGCCGCTTTCCAGGGCTGATTGGACTCGAGCGTCGCCATCCAAAAGGCGGATCGCCAACCAGCGCGCGTTCGGAACGTTGGGCGCAGCCGCTTCAATTAAAGTTACCAGCTCCGCCACCGCATACTGAAACTCTGGCGTACCCTCCACATGCCGCGGCCGGGTATGGATCTCGCCCGTAATCACACCCTCCACCGCGGCAAGCAAATTGTGTATTCCCTCGCCGGAACGGGCTGTGATGGGGATGGCGGGCACGCCCAGGTCGCGCGCAAGCGAGCGCGTATCGACTTCCAGGCCCTTGCGCCGGGCTTCGTCCATCAGGTTAACCGCGACCACCACCTTGTCGGTGATCTCCAGGACCTGCAGCACGAGGTTCAGGTTGCGCTCCAAAGCAGTGGCATCTGTAATTACGATCGTGCAGTCAGGCTGGCCGAAAAGGATGAAATCGCGGGCCACCTCTTCATCCTGGGAGGCGGAAAGAAGCGAATAAGTGCCTGGCAGATCTACCAGTTTATAGCGAACGTTGTTGTACTCCACTCCGCCTTCGGCGCGCGTGACGGTCTTGCCCGGCCAATTGCCGGTATGCTGCTTCAGCCCGGTCAGGGTGTTGAACAGCGTGGATTTCCCTGTATTCGGGTTGCCCGCCAGGGCAACCACCCGGTCATAGTTTTCCAGCTTGAGGCCCATCTGGGCCAGGTTTGCATTCACCGGACAGGATTCACAATTGGTGCTCATCTTTTTACTCCCTCATCATCATCACGTATCGACGGCCTGGCGCTAATTTTCGACCTCTTTTACCCAAATCTGTTCGGCCTGCTCGCGGCGTAAAGCGATCAATGTACCGCGCAGCCGGTAAGCGCGCGGGTCGCCGATAAAATTCCGCATTTCTGGGGACAAGCGCACCCCCGGGGTCATTCCCAGGTCCAACAGGCGCCGGCGAGTGAACCCCTGGCAGGCCTCGTCCAGAGCCACCACCTCGGCCCTGGCGCCATCCGGCAGCACTGAAAGCGGCATCACGCCTGGCTGTGAGGCCGGCGCCTCAGGGATCGCCTCGAGGTATACGTTCGCAGCAACGGATGGCGCCAGGCGGTATTCATTCTCGCCATCGCTAAGCAAAATACGATCGGGAGCCGCGGCCAGGATGTGCAAGACCTGTCCCAGTCGCAAGCCCTCGGCCTGGATCTGCTCATAAGCAATCGGGGGCTCGTCTTCCAGATGGACGATCCTGCCGGGCGTCTCCTTCGGCCAGGCGGTCAGCGGGACCCCCTGATCGCGCGCCAGGCGGCCTTCCCGGGTTGGGATGGGGTCGCCATGTGGGTCTTGCTGCGGGTGGCCCAGCATGGCGTCCAGATCGTCCAGCTCGCGTGAGGTCAGGTGATGTTCGCGGCGCTCGGCTTCCTTGTGGATACGGTCCAGCGGTAAGCGAGCTTCATCAGCCAGGTATCGTTCCCAAAGGCGGTGGGCCCGCACCACTTGAAGCGCCCAGCGCTCCCCGTCAGGGGTCAGGTGCAGCCCAGAATTGCGGGATTGCAGCAGCCCCTGGGTCTCCATGCGGCCCACCAGGCGCAAGGCGGCTTCACCGGAAAGATGTAAGACTCCGGCCAGTGCATCTAAAGAAGCATATTGACCGGCATGTTCGCGCTTGAGCAAATACTTGAGCGCATCTTCAACCTGTTCGCGCCGTCCGGCTGCTCGATAAGCGCGCCAGCGGGCCAGCAGGCCGATCCGGGGCGTAAATACCGCCAGCCCGGCCAATAATGCCGCTAAACTCCAAATCAGATAAGGCGATAAGCTCATCAGGTTCACGTCTCCTCAATAAAAATCTGGCTGGTGACACGCGGTCCGAGCACAACTGGCTCAGCCCGGCCCTCCACCTGCAGGCTCAGGTTATCGTCAAACGCCGAGTGATCCAAAACGGTCAGCCAGGCCTGCGGGGTTAACCCCAGGCTGCCCAGGTAACGCAGCAGCTCGGGATCGGAATCATCCACTCGCTGGATCTGGGCGCGCTGCCCGGCTCGCAGCTCGCTCAAGCGCAGGCTGGAATGGGGCGGCAAGTGGAAATCGCGGCTCGGGATTGGGTCGCCATGGGGATCGCGCAGCGGGTCTCCCAAAGCCTGGGCGATTCGCTCTTCCAGATCCTCGGATATCACGTGCTCCAAGCGGTCTGCTTCGCCGTCGACTTCATCCCAGGAATACCCCAGGCTCTCTTGCAAGAAAAGCTCCAAAAGGCGATGGTGGCGGATGACCTCCAGGGCTGCCCGTCTCCCCTCCGGGGTCAGCGCCGCACCGCGATTCTTGCGGTAATCCACCAAAGGCGGCGTTGCGCCGGCCATTTTTTGTAGCATGCCGGTGACGGAACCCGGCTTGATCCCCATCCGCTCGGCGATTTGCGTGGTGGAAGCGCGCCCGAATTCTTCCGTCAGGTCATAAATTGTCTTAAGGTAGTCTTCGATAGCTTGCGTTAGACTGTCTCTGACCATATTCATGAACGCTCCTCAAGAGAATTCTTCAAATGGTTTGGCCCTTCTGAGGCAGCTACCCGCCGGCGCTTCCGCTCAAAGGGCGAGCTCGCAGCCGCGGCCAAAAACGGCCGGTGCGCTGCATGTAATCCCGGTATTGGTGTTCTTTGCGGATCACTACGGTGGGGGTGACGTTGTTCCCCAGGCTGCTGAAAACCCAGTACAGGGAGGGCAGACTGGCGACCATCAGCGCCGCGCCAGATAAACGAATCCATACCGGCAAGGGCAGTTGCGCCCACGCCACCCAGCCCGGAACAACCAGGTAGGAGAAGACAGAAAGCCACAACGCCAATCCCAATATTCGTCGCAGATTCAGTAAAAGGGGGCCCTCCTCCTGGGTCGAGATCGGCTCGCCGCTCTGCGCGGCCCGTCTCCGGTAGAAAATCGATACAGAGAGAGCAATCGCCAGGTTAATACCCGCTATAATCCGAAAAACCAATTCAGTATCCATTTATACCTGCTCCTCACGATCACAATAAGTCATTCCAGATATTTTTTACCTAAATTATAATTTAGTCTTACCTAAATAGTATTTTAGGTGAAAATTTCTTTCCTGTCAAGCGTTTTTTACGCCAATCCGCCATTTTCAGTTGACAATTGACCCTTACACTCGTACAATTTTCATCATTAAAGGGGATTTTTGAGTTCCTTGTTTCTGTTAAAAATTTATTGGGTTCCAGAAGGAGGAAAGCATGGAGCAGCCGGTCATCAGTCAAAACCAAGCAGAAGGCGAGATCTACTATCCGGACCCCGAGATGGTCTCCAAAGCCAACGTGAAGGAATACGAATCGCTTTACCAGTATTCCCTTTCAGATCCGGAGGGCTTTTGGGCCGAGCGGGCCAGTGAGCTGGAATGGTACAAGAAGTGGGATAAAGTGTTGGACGACAGCAACCCACCCTTTTACAAATGGTTTGTGGGCGGTAAGACCAATATCGTCCACAACGCCCTCGACCGTCACTTGAAAACCTATCGCAAGAACAAGCTGGCCTTGATCTGGGAAGGCGAACCCGGCGATACCCGCACTTTCTCCTATTTTGCCCTGAACCGCGAAGTGTGCAAGTTTGCCAATGTGCTGCGCAGCATGGGGGTCAATAAGGGGGACATCGTCACGATTTACTTGCCGCGGCTGCCCGAGCAGGTGATCGCCATGCTGGCCTGCGCCAAGATCGGCGCGCCGCACAGCGTGGTATACGGCGGATTCAGCGTAGAGGCCCTGGCAGAGCGTATCCAGGACGCCGAGAGCCGCGTGCTGATCACCGCCGACGGCGGATGGCTGCGCGGCAAGATCGTGGCTTTGAAGGATATCGCCGACGAGGCTATGGCGCGCCAGGCGACCATCGAGAGCTGCATCGTGGTCAAGCGCACCGGTCAGGATATCTACATGGAGCCCGGCCGGGATTACTGGTACAACGATTTAATGAGCCTGCCGATCTCCACCGGCCCTTACTGCCACACCGAAGAAATGGATGCCGAGGACCCGCTCTTCATCCTGTACACTTCTGGCACCACCGGCCGGCCGAAAGGCGTCTTGCACACCCACGGCGGCTACATGGTGTACACCTACACCACCCTGAAGTATGTATTCGACATCAAGGATGAAGACCGCTGGTGGTGTGCCGCCGACCCGGGCTGGATTACCGGACACAGCTACATCGTCTACGCCCCGCTGTTAAACGGCGCAACCAGCTTCATGTACGAAGGCGCGCCCTCCCATCCTTACCCGAACCGCTGGTGGCGGATGGTCGAGAACTATGGGATCACCATCCTGTACACAGCGCCCACCGCTATTCGCGGACTGATGCAATTCGGCGACGCCTGGGCCAACCGCTACGATCTCAGCAGCCTGCGTCTGTTGGGTACGGTCGGCGAGCCGATCAACCCGGAAGCCTGGAAATGGTATTACACGGTGATCGGCAAAGAAAGGTGCCAGATCATGGACACCTGGTGGCAAACCGAGACCGGCGGGTTCATGATCACACCCCTGCCAATCACGCCGCTCAAACCCGGCTCAGCAACCCGGCCTTTCTTCGGGATCGATGTCGACGTGGTCAATGAGGAGGGCAAGCCCACGCAGCCAGGCGAGGAGGGCTACCTGGTGATCAAGACCCCCTGGCCCGGAATGCTGCGCACCGTGTACCGCGATCCAGACCGCTACATTCAGCAGTACTGGACCAAGTTTAAGAACATGTACCAGACCGGCGATTCGGCCCGCAAAGACAGCGACGGCTACCTGTGGATCATCGGGCGCATGGACGACGTCATCAAGGTCAGCGGCTACCGCCTGGGCACAGCCGAAGTGGAAAGCGCCCTGGTCAGCCATCCGGCCGTGGCGGAGGCGGCTGCTGTCGGCCTGCCGCACGAGCTGAAAGGCAACGCGATCTATGCCTTCGTCATCCTGCGTAACGGCTATGAGAAAAGCGATAAGCTGGCCGAAGAGCTGCGTAACCACGTGGCGCACGAAATGGGCCCGATTGCAAAGCCTGAGACGATCACTTTTGTCGACAGCCTGCCGAAAACGCGCAGCGGCAAGATCATGCGCCGCCTGCTGCGCGCCCGCGCCCTGGGCCAGCCGGAAGGAGACACCAGCACGCTGGAGAATTAAAGGGCCAAGGGCGACGCCAGTCCTGCGCCGTTCGTTGACCGATCCACCAAGTTGTGGGATAATCTGCGGCAACATTCGAACGATAAAAGGCATCGATGGAAACGAGTACGCCTGGAAGCTGGCAGCGATCCTGGGTATGGTGCAAGCCAGGACAGACCTACAGGCCGAAAATCCTTCCGGAGCCGCAAGCCGAACAGGCAGACAATGATCTGCATCATTAAGGGCGCCGGGGTCGTCTCCCGTTATCCAGGACGCGAGTATAGCGCAGAAAACTGTACTTGATTGAGGCGCCCGCCAACGCGCGGGAACCAGGGTGGTACCGCGAGAGAACCCGAAATTTTTGACTCTCGTCCCTGAACCGGGGCGGGAGTTTTTTATTTTATCTGGAGGTATTATGCCGTTCAAAGATGTGCCCACCAAGGTGGATTTCCCAGGCCAGGAGCGCCAGGTTTTAGATTTCTGGAAGGAGGAGGGCGCTTTTAAGAAGCTCGTTGAACTGCGCCAGGACAACCCGCACTGGTCCTTCATCGATGGCCCGATCACGGCCAACAATCCGATGGGGGTTCATCATGGCTGGGGCCGGACTTACAAGGATCTTTTCGAGCGCTTCTGGGCTATGCGCGGCCGCAAACTGCGCTACCAGAACGGTTTCGACTGCCAGGGGCTGTGGGTAGAGGTCGAAGTCGAGAAGGAAATGGGCTTTAAGTCCAAGAAGGATATCGAGGATTTCGGCCTGGAGCAGTTCGTACGCAAATGCAAAGCACGCGTGTTACGCTATGCTGCCATACAGACCGAGCAATCCATCCGCCTGGGCTACTGGATGGATTGGAACGACCCAGACCACCTGCGCTTGCTGGCGGACCGTTTAATGGAAGACCCGATGCAGGTCATCACGGTCCAGGGGCCGCAGGGGCCGCTGACCGACACGGTCGAGCAGATCGTTGGGCGCCTTGGCCTGCCCGAGCAAGGCGGCAGCTATTTCACCTTCTCCAACGAAAACAATTACATGATCTGGACCTTCTTGAAAAAGTGCTGGGAGAAGGGCTGGCTTTACCGCGGCGCAGACGTGATGCCTTGGTGCCCGCGCTGCGCAACCGCCATCAGCCAGCACGAGATCGTCACCGACGGGTACGCCGAGCTCACCCACCGCAGTGTGACCCTGCGCTTCCCGCTGCGTGGGCGCCAGAAGGAATCGCTGCTGATCTGGACGACCACTCCCTGGACGCTGACCAGCAACGTGGCGGCTGCCGTCGGCCCGGACCTGACTTACGTCAAGGTCCGCCAGGGCGACGAAGTGCTATACCTGTCCAAAGGCACCCTGCACATGCTGCGCGGCGATTACCAGGTGCTGGGCGAGATCCAGGGCCGTGAGATGGAAGGCTGGACCTACGACGGGCCTTTCGACGAACTTCCGGCAGAACAAGAAGTCGGGGGGCACATCCAACTGAAGGAGCTGAAAACCGCTAAATTAAGCGCCAGCCAGGCCCACCAGGTGATCCTGTGGGACGAAGTCGGCGAAACAGAAGGCACTGGCATTGTCCACATCGCCCCGGGCTGCGGCGCGGAGGACTTCCAGCTCGGGCGCGAGCACAACCTGCCCCTGGTCGCCCCCTTGGACGATGAGGGCTACTTCGTAGAAGGCTTTGCCTGGCTGACCGGAAAGCAAGTTTCTACGGTCGCCACGCCGATCTTCGAGGACCTGGAGAAGAAGGGGTTGCTTTACCAGGTAGAGCCCTACACCCACCGCTATCCGACCTGCTGGCGCTGCAAGACCGAGCTGGTCTTCCGCCTGGTGGACGAATGGTTTATCTCGATGGGCGAGGTGTATGACAAGCCGCGCCAGGAATTAAGCCGGGAAGAGAAAGACCGCAGCCTGCGCTACCAGATCATGGATGTCGTCGACCAGATCCGCTGGATCCCGGATTTCGGCTATTCACGCGAGATGGATTGGCTGCGCAACATGCACGACTGGATGATCAGCAAGAAGCGCTATTGGGGCCTGACCCTGCCAATCTGGGTCTGCGAGGGATGCGGGCATTTTGAGGTGATCGGCAGCCGGGAGGAGTTGAAAACGCGCGCCATCTCGGGCTGGGAGGTCTTCGAAGGCCATACCCCACACCGGCCATTCGTGGACGCAGTGAAGGTTAAATGCCCCGAATGCCAGGGCCAGATGAGCCGCATCCCCGACGTGGGCAATCCCTGGCTGGATGCTGGCATCGTCCCCTTCAGCACGCTGCGCTACCGCACGGACCGGGAATACTGGCGTTCCTGGTACCCGGCCGACTGGATCAGCGAATCCTTCCCGGGCCAGTTCCGCAACTGGTTCTACAGCCTGCTGGCGATGGCGACCGTCGTCGACAGCAGCCCGCCTTTCTTACAAAACTTCGGCTACGCCACCTTGCTGGCGGAGGATGGGCGCCCCATGCACAAGAGCTGGGGCAATGCCATCGAGTTCAACGAGGCCGCCGACAACATGGGCGTGGACGTGATGCGCTGGCTGTTTTGCGCCCACAAGCCGGAGAACGACCTGCTCTTCGGCTACACGCGCGGCGACGAAGTGCGCCGCCAGTTTTTGATCCCCTTGTGGAACGTCTACAGCTTCTTCGTGACTTATGCGAATCTGGATGGCTGGACGCCTGCCGCCGGAGGCTTCGATCCGGCTTACCCGGAAGGCCCCACGCCTGAGAGCGACAACCTGCTGGACCGCTGGGTGCTTGCCCGCCTCAACCAGATTGTTGTCCGGACCGCCGCTGCCCTGGAGGAATCGGACGTTTACATAGCCACAACGGCGGTCGAGGCCTTCATGGACGACCTGACCAACTGGTACGTGCGCCGCAGCCGGCGCCGCTTCTGGAAGAGCGAGCACGACGCCGACAAGAGCAGCGCCTACACCACGCTCTACCACGTGCTGGTTAAGTTCGCCAAGCTGTTGGCGCCGTTCGTCCCCTTCGTCACCGAGATCATGTACCAGAACCTGGTGCGTTCCGCCTACCCGGCGCAGGCTTACGAGAGCGTCCACCATACCGCCTGGCCGCAGGCCGATGCAGCGGTCGTCGACGAATCCCTGATCGAACAAATGGCCCTGGCGCGCCAGGTCGCCAGCCTGGGGCTGGGAGCCCGCAACAGCGCCGGATTGAAAGTGCGCCAACCACTCGCCAAGGTGCTGGTGTATGCCGGCGGGGAGCGCACGCTGAGCGATGAGCTGGTGGCGATCGTGACCGACGAGCTCAACGTGAAGGAGTTCGAATTTGTCGAAGAGGCTGGCAGGCTGGTCAGATACCGCCTGATGCCGGATAACAAGCTGCTCGGGCCGCGTTTTGGAGCGCAGTTCCCCAAAGTGCGCGCTGCCCTGGCGGCCGCCAACCCCGCTCAAGTTGCAGCAAAGATCCAGGCGGGTGAATCCATCGCCGTGCATGTTGACGGCCAGACGGTCGAGCTTGACCCGGCAGAGGTGCTGGTGCAGACCGAGCCGGCTGAAGGCCTGGCGGTGGCTGCCGACCGGCAGGTTACCGTCGCCGTGGATGCCACCTTGACCCCGGCGCTGCGCGCCGAAGGGCTGGCGCGTGAGCTGGTACGCCGCATCCAGGCCATGCGCAAAGACGCCGGGTTCAACATCGAAGATCGGATCACGACCTACTACGACGCCAAAGGCCAGCTTGCGCAGGTGATGCTAGATTGGGCCGGCTACATCCGCTCTGAAACACTCTCCACAGGCCTGTTAAGCGGTCCGGCGCCCGTCCAAGCCTACTGCGAGCAGCAGTACATCGACGGCGAAAGCATCACCCTGGGAGTAGTCAGAAATCAATCGAGCAAATGACTTGTTTAAACCGGTTTCTCCCGACCTTCATGTAAGCCTGCTTGAAGAGGAGCTGCTGCGCTTCTGGAAGCTGCATCGCATCTTCGAAAAGTCCACTGCACGTACGCAGGGCGGCCCGGAGTACGTCTTCTACGAAGGGCCGCCAACTGCCAACGGCAAGCCAGGTGTGCACCATGCCCTGGCGCGCGCCTTCAAGGATATCTTCCCGCGCTATAAAATGATGCGCGGTTTCCACGTCATTCGACGCGGCGGGTGGGATACGCACGGCTTGCCAGTCGAAATCGACGTCGAGAAGAAGCTGGGGTTCAACCATAAAGGCCAGATCGAGGCCTATGGCGTCGCCGAGTTCAACCAGCTTTGCCGCCAATCGGCCTTTGAGTACATCCGCGAATGGGAACATTTCACCGACCGGCTCGGCTTCTGGGTCGACCTGCAAGATGCCTACGTGACCTTCACCAATGAGTACATCGAATCGGTCTGGTGGATCTTAAAGACTTTTTGGGAGAAGGACCTGCTCTACCAGGGATATAAAGTCGTGCCGTACTGCCCGCGCTGCGGCACGCCGCTTTCAGACCACGAAGTGGCACAGGGATACAGCCAGGCTGAAGACCCCTCGATTTACGTTCGCCTGCCGTTGGTGGACGATCCAGGCGCCTCCCTGCTGGTCTGGACGACCACCCCCTGGACCCTGCCCGGCAATGTAGCAGTCGCTGCCCATCCGGAGGTGGAATACGTCACCGTTGAGGTCAAATCGAGCGACGGCGGGGTGGAGCGCCTGATCCTGGCCCGGGCGCTGCTGGAACAAGTTTTCGGCGACGAGCCGCTGAAAGTGGTCGATTCATTCAAGGGCCGCCGGCTGAAGGGCAGGCGCTACCAACCCCTCTTCACCTTCCTCCATCCGGATAAGCCGGCTTACTATGTGGTGATGGCGGAGTACGTCACCACCCAGGACGGCACCGGGCTGGTGCACACCGCGCCGGCCTTCGGGGCGGAAGACATGCAGTCCGCCATGCAATACGACCTGCCCATCCTGATGCCCGTCACCGACCAGGGGACTTTCATCCCGGAGGTGCGCCCGTGGAGTGGCAAGTTCGTCAAAGACGCCGACCCGCTGATTGTCGCTGATCTGGAAGGGCGTGGTTTGCTTTTCAAAGCCGGCAGCCTCACGCACACCTACCCATTCTGCTGGCGTTGTAACACCCCCTTGCTTTACCTCGCCCGCGGCACCTGGTTCCTGCGCACCAGCCGGTTCAAGGAGCGGTTGATCGAGTTAAACCAGCGCATCCACTGGTACCCGGAACACATCAAAAACGGGCGCTTCGGCGACTGGCTGGAGAACAACATCGACTGGGCCCTGGGGCGCGAGCGCTATTGGGGCACCCCGCTGCCGGTCTGGGAATGCGAAAACTGCCACCACCAGCTTGCAGTCGGATCCATAGCCGAGCTGGCTGAACTCGCCGGCCGCGACCTGGTTGGGCTGGACCTGCACCGTCCATCCATAGATGAGGTGCAAATCCTTTGCCCGGAATGCGGAGCGACGAGCGGCGGGTTGATGCGGCGCGTTCCAGAGGTGATTGACGTCTGGTTCAATTCTGGCTCCATGCCGGTCGGGCAGTGGCATTATCCGTTTGAGAACCAGGAAATCTTCGAACGGCAGTTCCCGGCGGATTTCATCTGCGAGGCGGTCGACCAGACCCGCGGATGGTTCTATTCGCTGCACGCCATCAGCACGATGCTCTTCGAGCGTGAGTGTTACAAAAACGTGGTTTGCCTGGGGTTGGTGCTGGACGCTGAAGGCCGGAAAATGTCGAAATCACGCCTCAATGTGCTCGACCCCTGGGAAGTCTTCAACACCCATGGCGCGGACGCTTTCCGCTGGTACCTGTACACCGCCAGCCCGCCCGGGCAAGAGCGGCGCTTTTCCGTGGAACTGGTGGGCGCAGCCCTGCGCGGTTTCACCCTGCCCTTGTGGAACGTGTATTCCTTCTTTGTCACCTACGCCAACCTGGATCACTGGCAGCCGGCGCCGGACGAGACCGGCTCAGACGCCAGCTACAGCGATCTGGATCGCTGGTTGCGCTCGGAGCTGCATGTCCTGGTGCGGGATGTGACTGCCGCCTTCGAGGCCTACGATGTGTCCGCTGCCACCCGCCCAATCCAGGACTTCGTCGACCGGCTCTCGAAATGGTATCTGCGCCGCTCTCGCCGCCGCTTTTGGAAAAGCGAAGCAGACGCCGACAAACAGGCCGCGTATGCCACGCTGTACGGAGCGCTGGTCACCTTGAGCAAGCTGCTCGCTCCCAGCATGCCGTTCCTGGCAGAGGAATTGCACCAGAACTTGAGGCGCTCCGTGGACGAGGCCGCCCCTGAATCCGTCCATATGCAGGATTGGCCGGGCTATGACGAAGCGCTGATCGATGAAGGGCTGAACCGCGACATGCAGATGGTGATGGCGCTGGCGTCTTTGGGTCACGCGGCCCGCGACCAGGCGGGCATTAAAGTCCGCCAGCCGCTTTCCGAGATCGCTTTTTCGGTCAGCAACCCTCAAGAACGGGGCGCTCTGGAGCAGTTCAGCGGTTTGCTTGCCGACGAATTGAACGTTAAACAGGTGCGCGCCCTGGGATCGGCGGGGGAAGCCGTCGAATACAGCCTGAAGCCGCTGCCCAGGCAGCTCGGGCAGAAATACAAAGCCTTGTTCCCCAGGATCAGCGCCGCCATCCTGGAGCTGCACATCGAGGGGGCCGCGCGAGCCTTACTCGACGGGCACCATCTGCTGGTTAATGTGGACGGCAAAGGGTATGAGATCTTGCCGGAAGAGGTGGAAGTGCATGCCGCAGCCCGCGCCGGGCTGGCGGTGGCATCCCAGGGCCCGTACCTGGCGGCTCTCAAGACCGGGCTGACGCCAGAGCTGGAGCGCGAAGGCCTGGCGCGCGAGCTCGTGCGCCGCGTCCAGGACCTGCGCAAACGGGCTGGATTCGAGATCTCCGACCGCATCCTCCTGACCGTGAACGCCACGCCGAGACTGGCGCAAGCTATCCGCGAGCAGCGCGATTACCTGATGGGCGAGACTCTGGCGGTCAGCATCGCAGAGGCCGGGCCGCCGGAAAAGGCCATCGCCCGCGGCGCAGTCGCCGAGGTCGAATACGACGGGGAAAAAGCGACCCTCGGGATCGTAATCATTATAGGTTAAAATCCATTTGAGACAACCGCAATACAGATGCAACTCATCCCTCTGGGATGGATGAGTCACTTTGTGTACCCAGATCGTTTGGAGGTCCACAGAACAGGAACGCAAACGGAATGTCTAGTAATTTCAAGCCCAGCGGTCATTCGCCCGCTATCCAGACCCGCAGCCTGCGCAAAGTGTTTGGCGATAAAGTCGCCGTCGAGGACCTGACTCTGACTGTGGAGCGCGGCGAGGTATTCGGCTTCCTTGGCCCAAACGGCGCTGGCAAGACCACCTCGGTGAAGATGCTCCTCTCGCTGGTCAAGCCGAGCAGCGGGGATGGCTCGCTGTTCGGCAAGCCGATCGGCGATACACAGGTGCGCACACGCATCGGTTTTTTGCCCGAACACTTCCGCTTTCACGACTGGCTGAACGCGATCGAGTTTCTGACTCTGCATTCCGACCTGTACCACATCCCGCCCGATGTGAGGGAAGCGCGCATCGCCGAGCTGCTCGAACTGGTGGGCCTGACCCCGCACGCCGATAAGCGGCTGCGCGAATATTCGAAGGGTATGCTGCAGCGCATCGGGCTGGCCCAGGCCCTGCTGAACCGCCCGGATCTCGTCATCCTGGATGAGCCCACCTCCGGCCTGGACCCCGTCGGCCGGCGACTGGTGCGCGACATCATCCGCGATTTGAGCCAGGCAGGGACGACGATCTTCTTGAACTCGCACCTGCTCAGCGAAGTCGAGATTACCTGCGACCGGGTGGCTTTTATCAAACACGGCAAGGTCATCCGCATCAGCTCGCTAAAGACGCTGGTGGAAGGCGAGCTCAGCGTGGAAGTGCGGGCGCGCAACCTGACCCCGCAGGCGGTCGCCGGTTTGGAGCGCTGGAGCCAGAACCTGCGCCTCGACGGCGAGCACCTGACGATGACCCTGCCAGGCGAAGCCGACCTGCCGGCAGTCAACCGTTACCTGGTCGAGCAGGGGGTCGACGTTTACGCCCTGCGGCCCCAACACATTTCCCTGGAAGACTTGTTCATCCAGATCGTCGGAACGGATGGCGGGTTGTGAGAAGCACGCTGGTAATCGCCCGCCTGACCTTCGCGGAAGCCTCCCGGCGTAAGATTTTACTGGCCGCGCTTATCCTTGGCCTGATCTTCCTGGTCATCTATGGGCTGGGATACCACTTCATCATGAGCGATATCGAAAGCGATGTCCAAAGGACGGCCAGCAGCCGGGCCGCATTGACCTTGCAGGAGATCAGCAACTTCCTGCTGATGGCTGGCATGTATGTGGTCAACTTCCTGACGGTGATGATGACCGTACTGACCTCGGTGGATACCATATCGGGCGAAATCGCTTCCGGCACCATCCACACCCTGGCCTCCAAACCCATCCACCGCTGGGAGATTGTGCTCGGCAAATGGCTGGGGTTCGCCGGCATGCTGAGCCTGTATTTGCTGTTAATGGCGGGCGGTGTAATGGGATTGATCTACTTCCGTTCCGGGTATATCGCGCCCCACCCGCTGAACGCCCTGGCCCTGATGTGGCTGAACTGCCTGCTGCTGTTGAGCGTCTCGTTGATGGGCGGCACGCGCTTCTCCACCCTGGCGAACGGTGTGCTGGTTTTCGGCCTGTACGGCATCGCATTTATCGGCGGCTGGCTGGAACAAATTGGCAGCTTCCTGCCCGACCAGGCAGCCAGCCACACGGCGATTAACATCGGCATCCTCACCAGCCTGGTCATCCCAAGCGAAGCGCTCTGGAAACGGGCGGCGTACGAGATCCAATCGCCGCTGGTGGCTGCTTTGGGATTCTCGCCGTTCTCGTCCCCATCCGTCCCCAGCCTGCTGATGATCTTCTACGCCGTGCTCTACCTGATGGTTGCATTCGCCCTGGCGGTCAGACAGTTCAATCAACGCGACCTGTAATGCTACGGGGGGAGTTTTGTGGGCTTCGCCACCAAAACTCCTCTGCACAACAACAGGGGGAAGTTAAAATCCAGCGGGGTAAAGTTTTCGTATATTTAAGACAGGAAAAGGCAATAAAACTACTAAGGATGGTAAAATCAGCGCCGATGACAGCGAACATCATGGGTGGAAATAATACTTTACGCGCTTTGCGCAAGCAATGGCTGGCAGTTGCCGGCTTCTGTATCGCCGTGATCTCCGGCGGCTTTTTGCTGCTGCGAGCCCACTGGACAAGTTCTGGAGCTTCCACTTACGCACTGCAATGGCTGGTCCAGTCGGGGCTTGGGATGGCCTATCTGCTGGTTGTGTTGTGGAAAGGCCTGGCCCACAATCACCGCCAAACGGAAACGCGCCTGCTGTCCGGCCTGGGTCCTGGGAATGGCATGACGCTGCTGCGCGGCGTTCTGCTAGCCGCTCTGGCCGGGTTCCTTTTTTCTCCCCATCCCCAAGGGAGTTTGGGCTGGGCGCCGGGCGTCCTCTATGCGTTAGCGGTCCTGGCAGACTTCCTGGATGGCTATCTGGCGCGCATCAGCAACCACGCTACCCGCCTGGGCGAGATCCTGGATATGAGCTTTGATGGGCTGGGGGTGCTGGTAGCGGCGCTTCTGGCGGTCCAATACCGGCAGGTCCCGCTCTGGTATCTTTCGATAGCCCTGGCGCGCTACGTTTTCCTGGCCGGGCTGCAAGTGCGCAAATGGCACCGGCTGCCGGTTCACGAGCTGCCTGCCAGCGTTCGCCGGCGGGCGTTCGCCGGCGCGCAGATGGGTTTCATCGCTTTCGTGCTGATGCCCATATTCACGCCGCCAGCCACAACTATCGCCGCTGCATTCTTTGCGCTGCCCTTCCTGGCTGGTTTTGGCCTGGACTGGTTGTACGCCAGCGGGGCGCTGCGCGGTGTAGCAGCGAACCTCACCTGGATTTCATCCGCCCTGACCCGCTGGCTGCCGGTTCTGCTGCGGCTGTTAATCGCCGGATTTGCAGCCGGCCCGCTCTCCCAGCGATTTATTAACTATAGTTACCAGGTGGTTTTTTATGCCGAGCGCGGCCTGCCGGCAGCCGAAACGAGCGTGATCCTGCTGGGTCTGCTGGAAGCCCTGGCTGTTGTCTTGCTTCTCCTGGGGGCCGGCGGGCGAGCGGCTGCCATCCTGGCCCTCTTACTGCTGGGCATCAACCAGACTCTCGCTGGCCCAACGGGCGGGCAGGTTGTGTTGATCGTCGCCTATACGGCCATCCTTTTTATGGGAACGGGAGCGTTTTCCCTTTGGACGCCTGAAAATCGCCTGATCTACCGCCGCGCCGGGGAAGCCTGAACTCTGCAATGAAACGTCTTTGGAAACTGCGCTTTCTGGTTTGGTTTGCCCTGCCGCTGCTCGTAGGATGGACGCTGCGGATGGTTCCGTTCGCCGAGATTTGGCCTGCGTTGGGCGGCCTGGGAATCCGTTCCATAGCGATCCTGGTCCTGCTTAACCTGGCAATTTTAATAATGTTCAACAGCCGTTGGTGGTTGATCCTGCGCGCCCAGGGCCATAACCTGCCGTATTCTGCGCTGGTGAGCTACCGCCTGGCGGCCTTCGCCCTCAGCTATCTCACCCCTGGCACCCAGTTTGGCGGTGAGCCATTGCAGATTTATATACTGCAACGACGCCACCAGGTGCCCGGCTTGACCGCCTTGACAACGGTCACGCTGGATAAGCTGTTTGAGGTGCTGGCGAATTTCGCATTTTTAACGGTCGGCCTTGTGCTGGTCCTGAGCGGCGGTTTGTTCGCCGGCCTGGCGAACGCGCGCCTCGGCCTGTTGATTGCCGCCTGGCTTTCGCTGCCCCTGATCTACCTGTCCATCCTGTGGAAGGGAAATTTCCCGCTCACTGCCTTGGCCGTCAAACTCCAAGGCTGGGCTGCGCGGCCGGGCTGGATCGATCGCTTAAGCCCTTATATCGCTTCGACCGAGCGGCAGATCTCCAGTCTCTTCCGCAGCCAACCGCTGGTGATTCTATGGATTCTGCTGCTCTCCGGCCTGATGTGGATGCTCTTATTGTTCGAGTACTGGCTCACGCTCCATTTTCTGGGCTTCAACCTGACCTTGCTGCAGGCTATCGGCGCGCTAACCGCGGCGCGCCTGGCATTTCTAACTCCCGTGCCCGGCGGGCTGGGCGCATTGGAGGCCAGCCAGGTGTTCGCCATGCAGGCGCTTGGCCTGCACCCGGCCCTGGGCCTCAGCGTCAGCCTGCTCATCCGCGCCCGCGATCTCACGCTTGGAGCGATTGGTCTTTGGCTGGTCGCGTCTTTCTCGCGCACGCCTGCGATAAAACCCTTGCCATGCCAGGCAGGCGATTAGGTTGGGCGCACTTTGTAGGCCAGACTCTCGAGAGGAGACGATCGATCACAATTAGGTTGGGCGCACTTTGTAGGCCAGACTCTCGAGAGGAGATGATTAATCACAATTTGGGTGGGCGCACTTTGGGGGCCGCACTCTAGATAAGTGTCGGGCGCTTGTGGCGCACCACGCAATATGATGAAAGGAGATTCATCAAAATAGGGACAATCGATCATATTCGGATAATCTTGGCAACTTCTCTATCATTGGGGGTTAGACCTGTTTCCCCAATCGATGAGATAAACTTGTTTTTTACTTTGAAGGAGGATATACAAATGAAAGCAAATCAAGCTGTCGCTGATAAGATGAGCTTCGGCCCAATTCAAATCGGCATTTTAATAACTACTTTAATTACCGCCCTGGTGCATCTAACCCTGCTATTCCCGGACACCCTGTTCATCCTGAACGGGCTGGGTTACCTGGCCCTGCTGGGAGCGTACTTCTTGCCCATTCCATTCACCCGCGAGAACCACAGCCTGGTGCGTTGGGCTTATATGGGTTTTGCCGTATTAACCATCCTGGCCTGGATTGTGATGGGTGATAAAACCTGGATTGTCGGGTACCTGACCAAAGCCGACGAGATTATCCTGCTGGTCTTGTTATGGATGGACCGGCGCAGTTGAAATTTAATCTCCGAATATTGACCGTTAACGGTAATTTGCTGGTATAGTTGCGAGCAGGGCGGTCTGATTGGAGAGATTTAATTTGCCTGCGAGCGCCAGTAAAGTCGATTACGATCAAGTTGCTGCTTTTTATGACCGCCGTTTCGCTGGCGGAGAGAGCAGCAGCCTCCAGCACCTGCAGCGGTTGGCCCGGCAGCCCAATGTCGAGCGCATCCTGGAAGTCGGCTGCGGGACGGGGCACTGGCTGGTTAACCTGCTAAACGAACGCTCAGGCCTGCCGCGTCCGCAGCGAGTTGGGCTCGACCTTTCGAACGGTATGCTGCAAAAGGCGCGCTTCAAGGATGGGGGCCTGCCGCTGGTGCGCGGCGATGCCAGCCGCCTGCCTTTTACGAGCCAGGCATACGACCTGGTCTACTGCGTAAACGCCTTGCACCATTTCGGACGGCCCCAGGCCTTTATCGCCGAGGCCAGCCGGATGCTGAGTCCTGGCGGCCGGCTTGCGCTGGTCGGGTTGGATGTGCGCGCTCCGGGAACTGCATGGTATCTTTACCAATATTTCGAGGGCACTTTGGAGACAGACCTGCGCCGCTTTCCCGCGATCGAGACGATCTCGAATTGGATGGCAGCAGCCGGGTTCCAAGAGGTCGCCTGGCAGCCCGTCGAAACGATCCGGGCCAACCAGACCGGGCGACTGGTTCTGGAAGACCCATTCCTGGATAAGAAATCGACTTCCCAGTTGACGCTGCTTTCCCAGGAAACATACCAGGCCGGTCTGCAGAAAATCAAGGATGCGCTGAACAGAGCCGAGTTGGCTCACGAAAACATCCTTTTTCCGGTGAATCTCTCAATCGCGATGGTCACCGGGCAGGTCTCCCGCCTGGAAGGTTGAGAACAATGAGACAAAAAAAAGTCAAACGAATGGTAGCCTCCCGCATCCCAACGGATGTCGGAGAATTCCAGTTGTACCTGTATGCAAATGGCCAGGATAAAAAAGAACACCTGGCCCTGGTGATGGGGGATATAACCGGCGGATCCGACGTCCTGGTGCGCGTTCATTCCGAATGTTTCACCGGCGACGTGCTCGGCTCGCGCCGCTGTGACTGTGGAGAGCAGCTCCAACAGGCGATGCAAAATATCGCCGAGGCGGGACGCGGGGTGCTGATCTACTTGCGCCAGGAAGGGCGTGGCATTGGCCTGCTGGACAAGTTACGCGCTTACAACCTGCAGGACCAGGGTTATGATACCGTGGAAGCCAACTGGCTGCTCGGGCACCAGGCCGACGAGCGCGATTACATCGTTGCAGCTCAAATCCTTGAAGATCTTGGGGTCGCCTCGGTGCGCCTGCTGACCAACAACCCGCGCAAAATCAAGCGCCTGCAAGAATTGGGCGTTTCCGTCAACGAGCGCATCCGCCTGGAGCCCACAATCAATTCAGAAAATGCCGGTTACTTGCTCACCAAGGTGCAGCGCATGAATCACCTGCTGAACCTGAGCGCCCTTCCCGTAGCGCGGCCCATACGCAAGCATGGAACGCATCCAAACCTGGCTGGCTGAAAGCGCAGCCCAGGCTCGCCATCCCGGAAGGCCGCTGGTCACGCTGACGTATGCGCAAAGCCTGGATGGGAGCATCGCGGCCTCCCGCGGCCGGCCCCTGGCGCTGAGCGGAAAGGAATCGCAAACGCTCACCCACGGACTGCGCGCCAGCCACGACGCCATCCTGGTCGGCATCGGCACGATTTTGTCAGACGATCCGCAGCTCAACGTGCGCCTGGTCTCCGGCCCGGATCCGCAGCCCGTGATCCTGGACAGCCGGCTGCGCTTCCCAGGCCGGGCCAGGCTTTTGAGTGGAAAGGGTCCGCTGCCCTGGATCGCAACTACACCTGAATTTAATCCCCGGCGGCGAGGCGCGCTGGAAGCCGCCAGGGCGAAGCTGCTCGTACTGCCCGCAGACGCCTATGGGCGGGTCGACCTGTCTGCACTGCTGGCATGCCTGGGAGAAATGGGCGTGAGTAGCCTGATGGTCGAAGGCGGGGCCAGTGTGATTACCAGCTTCCTGACCCAGCAACTGGTAGACCGGATCGTCCTTACCATCGCGCCGCTTTTCGTTGGCGGCCTGCACGCCCCAGAAGCCCAATCGAAGGCGATCGCTTCTATCCCAGGCGTTCTGCATAACCATAATCCGTCTGGACATCCTCTACTACCGCGCCTGCGAGAATGGGACTGCGCCCGTCTTGGAGAAGACCTGTTAGTTTGGGGCAGGCCAGACTGGGAACACCAATCAGAACCGGCCCAATGAAACGAGTTTCCCTGTATTTCAGCGCGCCGGGGCAGGCGCAGGTTCGCCAGGAGGCGCTGGCGCAGCCTGGAGAAGGGCAGGTTCTCGTACAGGCGCTGCTTTCCGCAATCAGCCCAGGCAGCGAGCTGCTGATCTACCGCGGCCAGTTTCCCCAGGACATCCCCCTGGACGCCGGTATCTCCGCCCTTTCGGGCGAATTCAATTACCCGCTCAAATACGGATATGCAATGATCGGCCAGGTGGCGGCCCTCGGTGCGGGGGTGAGCCCGGATTGGATCGGGCGCACCGTCTTCGCTTTCCACCCTCACGAAAGCCATTTTCTGGCCGCGCCGGAGGAGCTCATGCCTTTACCCGGCGGTCTCTCCGCCGAGGATGGCCTGTTCCTGCCGAACATGGAAACGGCTGTCAACTTCTTGATGGACGGCGTACCGTTGATCGGCGAGAAGGTGGCCGTGTTCGGGCAGGGGATCGTGGGTTTGTTGACAACTGCCCTGCTGGCCCGTTTCCCCCTCGCTGGGCTGGTAACGTTTGACCGCTACCCGCTGCGACGCAGCGCCTCCCTGGCGCTCGGCGCGCATCTCAGCCTGGACCCGGTCGAGGAAGGCGCGCCGGCCCAAATACAAGCGCTCTTTCCAGATGGCGCCGACCTGACCTACGAGCTTTCCGGCGCGCCGGCCGCGTTGGATCAAGCCATCGCAGCCACCGGGTTCGCCGGACGGGTGGTTATCGGTTCGTGGTATGGAAGCAAGCGCCTCAGCCTGGACCTGGGCGGGCGCTTTCACCGCAGCCGCGTGCGCCTGGTCAGCAGCCAGGTCTCCAGCCTGGCCCCTGAGCTGAGCGGGCGCTGGACCAAGAATCGCCGCTTCGAGGTCGCCTGGGAAATGATCCGCGCTATCCAGCCCTCGCGTTTCATCACCCAACGCTTTCCCATTCAGGAGGCGCCCCAGGCTTACCGGTTGATCGACCAGGAACCTCAGGAGACCATCCAGGTCATTCTCACCTATTGACCTGAATACATGTTTCACAAAATACGGGAGGGATGCATGTATACTGTGGCAGTCAAACGCGACTTCGTCGCTCAACATTACCTGATCGGCGGCGACTGGGGGGCCGAAAACGAGAAACACTCCCACCATTACCAGGTGGAGCTTCAGTTAAAAGGGGCTGAGCTCGACCGGCACGGCTACCTGGTGGACATCGTCGAGATCGAGGCCAGTCTGGACGCCCTGGTGAAACGGTATCGCGACCAGACTCTGAACGATTTGCCTGAATTCTGCCCGCAAGATCCCTGCGTGCAGCCCCTCAACCCCAGCATCGAGCACTTCGCCAGTATCCTGTGCCAGGCGCTTTCTGCCCAAATCAAGGCCGCCAATATCCAGGCTGTCACTGTAAAACTCTGGGAAAATGAGATCGCCTGGGCAGCCTACAGCCTGGAGCGCTGAGCGTTTGCCAAGAAAGCAAGATGGACGTTTGCGAAGATCGCAAGGGGAAGATCGCAAACCCTCGGCCTTGAACAAGTGTCGGGCGCTTTGCCCCTGACCGCAGGCCAGTGGTCGGCGCACCACGCAATATGAGGAGAAGAGATTCATCAAAATAGGACGCCTTTTTCACAGGCAGTGAGTGAGCCAATGCGCCTGGGGATCGTCATCTACGGCAGCCTCGAGACCCGCTCCGGCGGCTATTTGTACGACCGCAAACTTGTCGAGCACCTGCAGCGCCAGGGAGAGCGGGTCGAAGTGATCTCTATCCCGTGGCGGAATTACGCCCGCCATCTGGCAGACAATTTCTCGCCGGCGCTAAGACGCCGGCTGGCCGGGCTGGACGTGGATATTCTGCTCCAGGATGAGCTGAACCACCCTTCGCTCTTCTGGCTCAACCGGGCGATCCAGCGCGATAGGCGCTTCCCAGTGGTTGCCATCGTCCACCATCTGCGCGGCAGCGAGCTACATCCCACCTGGCAGAAGCGCATCTACCGCGGGGTGGAGCGGCGTTATTTGAACAGCCTGGACGGCTTCATCTTTAACAGCCAAAACACGCGAGCGCAGGTGACCCGCCTGCTTGGGGAAAGCGTCCCATCCTTACAGAACAGCCTGGTAGCCTATCCGGCCGGGGACCGGTTAAACCCGCAAATCGGCGAGGATGTCATTGAAGCGCGGGCACGCCAGGACGGTCCCTTGCGCCTGCTTTTTTTGGGAAACCTCATCCCCCGCAAAGGCCTGCACACTTTGTTGGCGGCCCTGAAGCGTGTTCCAGACCGGTTGTGGGAGCTGGAGGTGATTGGCAGCCCGGATTTCGAACCCGGCTACGCTCAGCCTCGTTCGCCGCCAGGCCGCCAGGGATGGGCTGGCAAAAAATGTTCATTTCTGCGGCGCTTTGAGCGATGAGGCGCTTGCAAGCCGCCTGCAGCGCAGCCAGGCGCTGGTAGTGCCATCCTCTTTTGAGGGTTACGGGATCGTTTACCTGGAAGGTATGGGGTTCGGCTTACCGGCCATCGCCACCACCGGCGGCGGGGCAAGCGAGATCATCACCCCCGGCCAGGACGGTTTCCTGGTCCCGCCTGGGGATACAGCGGCCCTGGGGGATTGTCTCAGCGCCCTGGCGCAGGATCGCCCGCGCCTGGCCAAGCTCAGCCTTGCGGCTCGCCGCCGTTACCTGGTCTCACCCGACCTGGGAGGACTCCATGAGCGCCGTCCATGCCTTCCTGCAGGCCGCCTGCGCTTCGCGATCGCCAGGCGCGTCCGGATAAGCACCTCTACGACCGATAAACGCTGGGGAGTTACAATGGGGCCTGAAGCTTTTGATTTCATCCGCTACCTGGCAGCCAAGAAAAGCGTCGATGACCGCGCCCTCAACCTGCGCGTCTGGCAGGCGCTGGAAAGGCGGGCTCGCCAGGCGGCTGGGCCGCTGCGGGTCCTGGAGATTGGGGCCGGCACCGGCGTAATGCTCGAGCGCATGCTGGAGCGCAGATTGCTGGCAAACGCTGTCTACACCGGCATCGACGCCCAGGCCGAAAACATCGCCCATGTCCGCCAACGCCTGCCTGCATGGGCTGCGGCGCAAGGTTTTCAAGCGCGAGAGACAGCTCCAAACCGCTGGCAAATCAGCGGCCCAGGCGCAAATGTATCCGCGGCTTTCGAGACGCAAGATCTTTTCGAGTTCATCGAGCTGCAAAAAGGCCGCCAGACCTGGGATCTGCTGGTCGCTCACGCCTTTTTGGACCTGGTGGACATCCCGGCGACCCTGCCCGGGCTGCTGCCGTTGTTATCTCCCGCCGGGCTGGTCTATTTCAGCGTCAATTTCGACGGCGCCACCATCTTCGAGCCGGCGATCGACGCCCGGCTTGACGAGCGGATCCAGGCCCTTTACCACCGGAGCATGGATGAGCGTATCACCAATGGCAGACTTTCCGGGGACAGCCGCGCCGGGCGCCACCTGTTCGCATATTTACGCGAAAATGGGATTCGCATCCTGGAGGCCGGCGCTTCCGACTGGGTGGTGTTCCCCCAGGACGGAGTCTATCCCCAGGATGAGGCTTATTTCTTGCATTTCATCATCCATAGCCTCGCCCAGGCGCTCGCCGGGCATCCCGAGCTGGACCCGGAAGCGTTCGCTCACTGGATCGAGAGCCGCCATACCCAGATCGACCGCGGCGAGATGGTCTACATCGCCCACCAACTCGACTTCGCCGGCGCGCTCCAGCTATCTTGATAAAATAACAGCCTTCATGCGCCCAATCCCCACTCTACCGGGCACTTACGCCCTCCTCCTGCGCCTCGACAATCCGGTCAGGCTGGTAGTGGGAAAACTGGGAGAAGCGGACTTCTTGCCCGGCCAATATGTCTATTCTGGCAGCGCCTTTGGTCCGGGCGGCTTGCGAGCGCGCCTCAACCGTCACCTGTCCGGTACCGCCCGGCTGCACTGGCACATCGATTTCCTGCGGCGGGCTGCTCCCGCCAGCGAATTTTGCTATACCACTCTTACTGCGTCTAAAAACCTGGAATGCCTTTGGAGCCAGGCGCTCGCAAGGTTGCCTGGAGCCTGGATCCCACAAGTAGGCTTCGGCGCCAGCGACTGTATCTCCGATTGCCGCGCCCACCTGGTGGCCTTCCCGCCCGGGCGGCGGGCTATCCTGGAATACCTGTCAACGACGCAAGGGATTGTTTTCGAGAAAGTCGCCGGTTAGCGAGCCTGTGAGCTGGACTTCACCGGTCTACCTGGCGACCACACCTGAGACTACCTGAGGTAAAATGGGGATAACCGGAGTGTTACTCGGGGCATCACCCGAGGAGATTCACACCGGCAACACCCCATTCCGGTGGGTGGAGATGATACGGATTTTATCGTCTTGGGGTGTTATTTTCGTAGACCTGTGGAGTTCTGATTTGAAGAAATATTTCCTGGATTACACTTATCTTTTTATTTTCGCTGGTACGATCGTGGCTCTGGATCAATTGACGAAGTACCTGGTACGCACCCACCTGGCCTTTGGAGACATCTGGGCTCCGTGGCCCTGGCTGATCCCTTATGCTCGCATCGTGCACTGGAATAACACCGGGGCGGCTTTCGGGATGCTCCAGAATTTTGGCAATGTATTTACCGTATTAGCTTTCCTGGTTGCACTGGTGATCTTGTATTATTTCCCGCAGGTATCTCGCCAGGACTGGGCGCTGCGCCTGGCGCTGGGCCTGCAGCTCGCAGGCGCATTAGGCAACCTGGTGGATCGTCTGACGGTCGGAACGGTGACTGACTTCATCTCTGTTGGAAACTTTGCCGTGTTCAACATCGCCGACGCCAGCATTTCAATCGGCGTGGCGATTCTTATCCTGGGAATGTGGTTGAAGGAGCGAGAGCAAAAACCGCCGCAGGGCACTGGCGCTCCCGACCTGCCGCCCAGCGCTCAAGAGACTGCCCCCACATCTTTCCCGGGCGAGGTCAAGCGTGAATGAGCGCATCGTCCAGTTCAACTATACTGGAAAGAACAGCCAGCGCCTGGATAAATACCTGGTAAGCCGCCTGCCGGAGTTTTCACGGGCCCGCTTGCAAGTATTAATCAAAGATGGTTTTGTTACGGTGAACGGCGACCCGGCTCATAAATCGGGCCAGGCCTTGGAGGAATCGGACGTTGTGCAGGTGTGCATCCCGCCGCCAGAGCCCAGTAAACTGGTTCCCGAATCGATCCCTCTGGATATCCTGTTTGAAAATGCAGACCTGCTTATCCTGAACAAGCCGGCAGGAATGGTCGTACACCCGGCTGCCGGGCACAGCCAGGGTACCCTGGTGCATGCCGTCCTGGCGCACGCGCCGGAAATGGAAGGGGTAGGCGGTGAGCGCCGCCCCGGCGTGGTCCACCGCCTGGATAAGGACACTTCCGGGCTGATTTTGATGGCGAAAAACGATACCGCTCACCACTGGCTCCAGGAGCAGTTCCGCAGCCGGAAGACCCGCAAAATCTACCTGGCTCTGGTAGATGGGCGCCCGCCAACGCCCAGCGGGCGCATCGAAGCGCCTATTGGCCGCGACGTTCGTCAGCGTAAGCAGATGGCGATCACAACTTCGCAAAAAGGCCGCGATGCCACCAGTGAATACCGGACGTTAGAGAGCTTTCCCAATCACACTTTCCTGGAAATCAGGCCGGTCACCGGAAGGACGCACCAGATTCGCCTGCATCTGGCTTTCCTGGGCTGCCCGGTTGTCGGCGACACCATCTACGGGCGACGGCGCCCCAGCCTCCCCCTGAAGCGCCATTTTCTGCACGCCGCCCGCCTGACCATTGTGCTGCCCGGCGAAACCGAGCCGCGCACCTTCGAGGCCCCTTTAGCGGGAGAATTGCAGGCTGTTTTGTCTGATTTAAGATAGCTTCTCAAAAAATCACTCAGGAGTATGGCATGAACTTAATCGATTTACGCTCAGATACTGTCACCCAACCCACCCCCGCCATGCGCCAGGCGATGGCCCAGGCTCCGGTGGGAGACGATGTCTATGGGGAAGACCCCAGCATCAACCGCTTGCAAGACATGGCGGCGGCTATGCTGGGAAAAGAGGCGGCGCTGTTCGTGCCCTCGGGGACGATGGGCAATCTGGCTGCGATACTGGCCCACTGCACCCGCGGCGACGAAGTGATCCTGGGGAATAAAGCCCATACTTTCTTATACGAAGCCGGTGGGATTTCAGCACTTGGCGGGGTACATTCTTGCCAGTTGGCCAACCAACCAGACGGCACCCTGGCGCTTGAAGATATCCGCAGCGCCATCCGCCCGGACGACGATCACCAGCCCATTACCCGGCTGATCGCTCTGGAAAACACGCATAACCGCTGCGGAGGGGTCTCTTTAAGCGTGGACTACACTCGTTCAGCAGGCGAGCTGGCCCACGAGCGCGGTCTCAAGCTGCACATGGATGGGGCGCGCCTGTTCAATGCTGCTACAGCACAGGGCGTGCAGGCCAGGGACCTGGCGGAGCCAGTCGAACTCGGTAACCTTTTGCTTGAGCAAGGGGCTTTGCGCACCTGTGGGGTCGCTGCTGTGCGGAACGGACGAATTTATCCAGAAAGCGCATCGCATCCGCAAACAGTTAGGCGGCGGCATGCGCCAGGCCGGCGTGCTGGCTGCCGCCGGCATCGTCGCTCTTGAAACGATGGTCGACCGGTTAGGAGAAGACCACATCCGTGCAAAATGCCTGGCAGATGGGCTGGCAGCGATCCCCGGGTTGGAGCTGGATCCCGGGAGTCCGTTTACCAACATGGTCTTCCTCAGCCTGGAGGACAGGCCCGAGATCGGGACGGCAAAACAGGTTGCCCAGCGCCTGGCGGATAAAGGTGTGCTGGTTGGCCTGGTTGGTGAGCGCCGCTTCCGCCTGGTGACCCATTATTGGATCGACGATGCCGCCGTCGATAACGCCTTGGAGGCTTTTCGCAAGGCGCTTTAAAGGCCCCAGTTTTGGATGAGTTTGTATTCATCAGCCCCTGGCCTTCGGCCAGGGGCAAAGCGCCCGACCCTTCTGCGCCAAAAAGTACATGTTATAATGTTAAACCACTCAGGACAGGGATCGAGAAGACCCTTGTCCGTTTTTTGGCGCTTGAACAATATGACAACTTTGGAGCCGTGCATGGAAGAACAGGTGAGGGCTTTTTTATCCAATCTGGAATCGCAGCCCACATATTCTTCGAGCACACGTCTGGCTTACCAAAACGATCTGCGCTGCCTTTTGGATTATCTGGAGCAGACCATACAGCGCCCGGCAAGGCTGGCAGATTTCAGCTCCAAACGAGTGGCAGATTTTCTCCATCGAGAACGAGACAGCTGAGAAAAAATCTTCAGGAGAAAACTTGACCGAATGAGCATTACTTACACGCTCGCACAAATCGATGCAATCGCGGAAATCGTTCGCGCCCATACGACGAAACGTCCTAAGATTGGCCTGATTCTCGGCTCGGGTCTGGGGACATTGGCTGAAAGCATTGAACAGCCCACCCGGATCCCTTACGGCGAGCTGCCCAACTGGCCCGTTTCGACTGTCGCCGGTCACCAGGGGCGCTTGGTGATTGGAAAACTGGAAAATCAGGATATCCTGGTGATGCAGGGCAGGGCGCATTATTACGAAGGCTATAGTATCGCCCGGATCGGGCTGCCCGTGCGCGTCATGCAGCGCCTTGGAATCGAGATTCTGGTCGTCACCAACGCCGCCGGGGCCGTTCGTCCAGAGTATAACCCGGGCGATTTAATGCTCATCAAAGACCATCTGAACCTGATCGGCATGGGCGGGCTTAGCCCTTTGCGCGGCCCAAACCTGGATGAATTGGGCCCGCGCTTCCCCGACATGGGCCGCGCCTACGACCGCGAGCTTTGCGCCTTGGCCAGCAAAGTGGCCAGGCAGCACGCGATTCTGCTGCACGAAGGGGTCTATGTTTGTCTGGCAGGACCTTCATTCGAGACGCCTGCCGATTTGCGCTTCTTGCGCCAGGCCGGGGCAGATGCCGTAGGCATGTCGACGGTTCCCGAGGTCACAGTCGCCCGTCACGGTGGAACCCGCGTGTTAGGGATCTCTGGCATCAGCAACAAAGCAAACCTGGATGGTGAAACGCTTACGACTCACGAAGAAGTGTTGCAAGCCGGGAGCATGATCGTCCCCAAGTTGGAAGCGATCATCCGCGGCGTGTTGAGAAATTTATAATTGCTTGACGAAGTGAGGATGCGCCCGAGCAGATGCTTATCCCTTTATTTGATGGGTTTCTACACCTGTAAAAAGGTTTAGCGGTAGCGCCCCTACCGAGGAGCGGCATGGAGGAAGCACTCAGCTTTTTTCGCGCCTTTGAGGCCTGGATATATCTGCTTCTTGGGCTGGGGGGGCTGATCTACATTCGAAAATTCATTTTAGCCTGGGAAGAACTGCGTGGTGCAGGGTTCGGTCTGGAGCGTGAAAGCGCACAGACGCGCCTGAATCAGTCGGCCAGTGTGTTGGTACTTTTATTAGCGATGGCTGTTACAGAATTCGTTTTAGTCACTTTTGTCGCCCCAGCGGTGCCGGGAGCATCTCCTTTGCCTACCCCAACTTTGAATATTTTGGCAACCCCGACGACGACCTTACCGGCAAGCACCTCGCAGGCGCCAGGCGAACAGCCGACAGCCACTGCACCGCTCTTAAGCCTGCCGGCTGCCGCCAATTGTCCTGCGGGGCAAATCGCGATCACTTCGCCCATCCAAGGGGAAGAAGTCAGCGGTATCGTAGAAGTGAAAGGATCGGCGGATATCCCCAATTTTGGGTTTTATAAGTTTGAAATGAAGCGCCCCGATGAAACCACCTGGCTGACGCTCCTGGCGGGCAATACGCCAGTAAAGGATGGCGACCTGGGCCTTTGGGACACCCGCCGGCTCCCGTCCGGGGAATACCAGCTCGGCCTGGTCGTATCGGATAACCAGGGCAGCGCCTCCGAGCCCTGTATCGTGCAAGTGCGCGTAACCGCGCCGCCTGATGAGACAACTAGCCCGTAGAAAGGTCTTGCATTATGCCAGAAATTGAGATCCGACCCGCGACAGCCGCCGACCTGCCTGCATTAATCGCCATGGACCATAATTACACAAGCGATTTTGTCTGGCAAATGGAAATTAATGCGGAAGACAACCAGGTAAAGGTTCAGTTCCGCGAGGTGCGCCTGCCGCGCTCCGTAAGGGTAGAATACCCCCGCTCCTCTGCCGCCCTGGCGGATGACTGGACCCAACGTTCAGGTCTTTTGGTCGCACATATGGATGGCGAACCCGTAGGCTATACCAGCCTGATGCTTAACGTCGCCCCATTGACCACCTGGATGACGGATTTGACCGTCAAACGCCGTCTGCGCCGCCAGGGGATCGGCAGCTCGCTGGTGCTGGCTGCTCAGGAATGGGGGTTGGAGCATGACACCCGCCGCATTGTGATCGAAATGCAGACCAAAAATTATCCGGCTATCCAAATGGCCAAAAAATTGGGATTTGATTTCTGTGGATACAATGATCGTTATTATGCCAATCACGATATCGGCCTCTTTTTTGCGAATTCGCTGCGTTGACTGGTCACCCAAAGCGATCGTATCCCATAAAGATTTGCACTGGGTGTAGAATCACGTTATCATTGTGTAAATATGTACACGGTTGTTGTAGAGTTCTTACGGACGCTGAATGAGTTGCTTGCGGCGGGGATTGCCATCACGGCTTTCTCTTTGCTGCTTTACGCGCTCTCTTTCAACCTGCGCGACCGGGTGGCGCGCATGTTTGCCTTCATCTTATTTTGCGTTGTGGTGGTTTTTGTGGCCGACGCGTTGGCGAGCGTCACCGAATCGGCGGCCCAGCTTGAATTTTGGCTGCGATTGCAGTGGCTGGGGATTATTTTTATGCCGGCGGCCTACCTGCATTTTTCGGACGCACTGTTGGCCACTACCGGGCGGCCCTCGCGCGGCCGCCGGCGCCTGGCGATCCGCCTGACCTACCTGATCTCCCTGGCCTTCCTGGCCAGCCTGCCTTTCTCGCTGCTGGTCGGCCCGCTGGTGCAAAGCGTCCAACCGGCTCCCCACCTGCAGCGCACCTGGCTTACCTGGGTATTCAGCGCATATTACGCCGCGATCATGGCGTTCGCCTGGATAAATTTCTGGAGGGCCTACCGGCGCACGCATACCAGTACCAGCCGGCGGCGGATGACCTACCTGTTGGCAGGCGCGCTGGCCCCTGCACTGGGTTCTTACCCTTACCTGCTTTTTGGCTCGGGCCTGGCAGCCTCGCATCCCTTTTTGTTCTGGCTGGCGGTCACCCTGAGCAATCTCTTCGTCGCCGCGCTGCTGGTCGTCATGGCTTACGCGGTCGCGTTTTTTGGCGTATCCTGGCCCGACCGGGTGGTAAAGCGCAGGTTGTTTAAATGGGTAATGCGTGGTCCGGTCACCGCTTCCACCGTTTTAGCGATTACCACGTTGGTCCGCCGGGCAGGGCTGCTGTTCAACATGCCGTATTCGGCCCTGGTGCCGGTTGTGATGGTCGCAACAGTGCTTGTATTGGAACACCTGATCACTCTGGTTGCGCCGGTATGGGAGCGCTGGCTTTTTCACGGCGGGGTGCACAGCGATGCGGCTTTTATGCAGTCGTTGGAAGAGCGTTTGTTGACCGAGAGCGACCTGCGCCAGTTCATCGAGGCGATCCTGGCGGCGGTCTGCGATCGTCTTCAAGTATCCACCGCGTTCATCGCGGCAATAGGCCCTTTGGGCCTTGAGATGTTAGTAACGATAGGAGGTGATAAATCGCTGGAGAAAGATAACCTGTCGGAGAATTTGCTCGAAATGGTCTCAGAAGACGGACTGGAGGAAGGCCTGTTTTCCTGGGGGGATTATTGGCTGGTTCCGTTATTAGAGCCGGCAGAGGAAGGAAATGAAATGCTCGGCCTGCTGGGTGTATTGCGCCAGCCAGACCAGGTTTTGGATCCAGAGCAAACGGAAGCGCTTTCGATTTTAACGGAACGCGCCGCTCTCTCCTTGAGAGACCACCGCAAACAGCAGCAGGTGTTCAATTCTCTAGAAGCGTTAACCCCTCAAGTGGAGATGATCCAACGGCTGCGCGCCGCAACGCGCTACGATGGTACGGAGATTCTTTTGAAGCCTAACGTAACGCTCGAAGAGAATAAGCTTTCCGTATGGGTCAAGGACGCACTCAGCCATTATTGGGGCGGTCCAAAGCTCACGGAAAGTCCCCTCCTGGGGCTGCGTATCGTGCAGCAAGCCCTGGAAGAGCACGAGGAGAATCCCACCAATGCGCTGCGGGCCATCCTGCGCCGGGCGATCGAACATATCCGCCCGGAGGGAGAGAGACGCTTCACTGCGGAATGGATTTTATATAATATACTGGAAATGAAGTTCTTGGAGGGCCGCAAAGTGCGGGAGGTCGCCATGCGCCTGGCAATGTCGGAAGCGGATCTTTATCGCAAACAACGCGTTGCGATCGAGGCCGTGGCGAACGCGATTGTGGAGATGGAGCAACAAGCAAGAGGAGAAGCGCCTCTGACCGTCGAGGTCGGGGCCCCTCACTCGCAACCTATAGAGGCAAGGTGACCTTAATGGTAAGCAAACCAAAATATCTAGAAACGGGGGGGACGCCCCCACCCATGGAAGAAGCCTGGTGGGAGGCGTTATTGGCTGAAGACGAAGCGCGTAGTGTACCGGCGACCACAAAACGAGCAAGCGACAAAACGCCCGATAAACCAACCCAAACGCCTTATGCAGCCAACACGCTGGATCGAGTGGATTGGGAAAAGGCCACGGCGCTTTACGAACAAGACCAGACAATCCAGCTCCAAGTCAGCGGCTACAACCGCGGCGGGCTGCTGGTGGATGGCGAAAGCCTGCAGGGGTTTGTGCCCGTATCTCACCTGATTGATACGCCGCTGGAAAACCATAGCGTCGAACAGTGGCTGGAGAGCTATGTCGGCCAGGTGTTAACGCTGAAAGTGATCGAATGCGATCCCGAGCGGGGCCGGGTGGTCTTTTCAGAGCGGGCAGCGCTCGCAAAACCTGGAAGCCGGATCCAATTGCTGGACCAGCTCCAACCTGGAGATACCGTCTTTGGCACGGTTACCAACGTCACCGATTTCGGGGTTTTCGTAGACCTGGGTGGGGTGGAGGGCCTCATCCACGTTTCTGAGATCTCCTGGGGTCGTGTGCGCCATCCAGCCGACGTGGTCGAATTGGGGCAGGAAGTGGAAGTTTACGTCATCCAGGTGAACCGGGATCGGGCGCGCGTGGCGCTCAGTTTAAAACGATTGTTCCCCAATCCCTGGGAAACAGCGCAAGAGCGCTATTTTCCCGGCCAATTGACGGAGGCGGTCATCACCAGCATCGTCTCCTTCGGCGCGTTTGCTCGCCTGGAGGAGGGGCTGGACGGACTGATTCATGTCTCCGAGCTGTGCCCTGATGAACAGGTGCAGGATGCTGCCGACATCCTGCATGAAGGGCAGCGGGTGCGGGTGCGCGTCATTCATGTGGACGGAAGCAAGCAGCGCTTGGGCTTGAGCATGCGCCTAGACGAGGCAGACTGATCTTTCAGCGACTGTCAGGAAATTCGCTGCGGGGTTAGCAGTTCACGCTGCCAGGGACCGTCCCTGCAATCGACCTATCCAGGCAGCCGGCCTTTATAGGTGGGCTGCTCCGGGCGTTATTGTGTTTAATGGAATGAAAAACTTATGGTGGGTGCTCGCCATTGGCATTGCCGCCGGCGTGCTGGCAAGCGGGCTGGTATTGCTGGTCAGCCGGCCGCCGCGCGGTGAAAGTATCATCCTGACGCCCCCGCCTACCACCGCTTCGCTCGTCGTGCACATCAGCGGCGCGGTGGCGGATCCGGGGGCCTATCACCTGCCAGCTCACAGCCGGGTGCAGGACGCTGTCCAGTCCGCAGGCGGGTTTTTGCCGGAAGCCGACGAGCAGGCGGTCAACCTGGCGGCTTTCCTGCAGGATGGCGAAAAGCTGTCTATCCCGACCCAGGCTCCCACACGTACAGTCACGGGAAACCAGCCGGCCGCCGCGCCTGCCAACCCAACCGCTGCGGCAAACATTCCAGGCGGCCTGGTCGACATCAACAGCGCCTCCCAGTCCGAGCTAGAAAGCCTGCCAGGCATCGGCCCGGTCATCGCCGGCAGGATCATCGCCTACCGCCAGGATCACGGGGCGTTCGCCAGCATTCAGGATATCCAGGATGTTTCCGGGATCGGTCCGGCGACTTTCGCTCGTTTACAAGACCTGATCACCACCGGCGCACCATGAAGTAAGACCAAATTCAGCCATCAGCCGGGCCGGCTCGTGCAGCAGCCGGTCGTTAAAGGTTTTATGCTAGAATATTCAATGTGAGTACAGATGAAAAGAGATTCACCAGAACAGGAGGAAATCGATGGTCGAATTTGAAAACAGCATCCTGATCGAACGTCCGATTAGCGTCACGTTCGCGTTTGTAGCCGATTTTGAAAACATGCCAAAATGGAACTATTTCGTCACCCAGACACGTAAGATTTCCCCCGGCGCAGTTGGGCTGGGGACGATTTATCACCAAAAACGAAAAAAAGACGAACAAGAATTAGAAATCATCGATTACGAACCCAACCACCTGGTTGCCATACAAACCCTGCCCCCAGCGCCGTCTCTCGAGATGCGCTTCACCTTCGAACCTGTCAAGGGTGGAACCCGCATGATTGAAGCCTGGAAGCTGGAAACCGGGCTGTTTGGACCGCTCGAAAAGCTGGCGTCGGGGAAAGTGAAATCGGCGGTCGCCGATAACATGAATAAATTAAAGAAACTGTTGGAAACAGGGGAAGTCCGGCTGCAGGATGGACGCGTCGAACAAGTGTAAGCCCGATGCGGGAAGCAGATTTGCAGCCCCAGGAAGTTCGGGGTGGAACAGATATGGCCCAAAAGAACTCAAAGCGAATGAACACAGAAACCAGCTCTTTCGGGACTCCCGGTCGAGTAAGCCACAACTCTTCTCGATTCTATTCGAGCCGCCTCTACGAAGGGGTGGACCGGGAAAAGCGTATCGATTACGCGGATAAGGATCATCCGCGTGAAAACCCGGTCCCCGCTGAATTTTTAAACAGGCTGCACTGCAAATCCAGCGAAAAGATGGAGGATCTTCCCGACAACAGCATCCACCTGATGATCACCTCGCCGCCTTACAACGCCACGAAGGAATATGACGATGATCTCAACCTGGAAGAATATCTCGAGCTGCTGGAATAATGTCTGGCGAGAGACCTACCGGGTGCTGGTCCCGGGCGGAAGGGCCTGCATCAACGTCGCAGGGCTGGGCAGGCGACCCTACATCCCGATCCACAGGTACATCACCGAGCAGATGCTGAAGATTGGCTACCTCATGCGTGGCGAGATTATCTGGAACAAAGCCGCCAGCGCCAGCGCCTCAACCGCCTGGGGGAGCTGGCAGTCTGCCAGCAACCCATCCCTGCGGGATGTCCACGAGTATATTTTAATCTTCTCAAAGCAGACTTTCCGCAGAGATAGCGATGGAAAAGAGAGCACAATCTCGAAGGAAGATTTCCTGGAGTGGACGAAAAGCGTATGGACATTCCCGGCTGTTTCAGCAAGAAAAATCGGTCACCCGGCGCCCTTCCCCGAAGAGCTGCCGCACCGCCTGATCCAGCTTTACACTTTCCGAGGCGACGTGGTGCTGGACCCATTTTCCGGCAGCGGCACCACCTGCGTCGCGGCAGCAGTGGATGGGCGCGCTTTCGTCGGCTATGAAATCAACGAAGCCTATGTGCAACTGGCGAACCGGCGGCTGGTTGCATGTGTTGATTCCAGTTAAACATATCCCAAATTGGGCCGATCAATACCATTACAACTGGGTTTGTGCAGATTACAATGGGCTTCACGAATTTTCCGGTACAGTTGACGAGTTTCATCGGGCGCGAGGGTGACCTTGCTGCTATCGAACACCTGCTTTCCTCTTCTCGGTTGGTCACACTCACCGGAGTGGGGGGATGCGGTAAAACGCGGCTGGCGATCCAGGTGGCTAACGCCGTTCAAGAAAACTATGCCGGCGGCGTCTGGCTGATCGACCTGGTGCCTTTACGCGAGCCGGCGCTCGTCCCGCAGCATGTTGCTCAAACCCTCGGTTTGCGCCTGACTGCGGACGAGCCCCCGCTGGAGATGCTGCTTCGTTCTGTCGCATCGAAACAACTGCTTCTCATTTTTGACAATTGTGAACATTTAAGTGAAACGATCGCGAAGATTTCCCAGAGGTTGTTATCCCATGCGCCTGATCTGCGCATACTGGCAACCAGCCGGGAGGTGTTGGGCATCGCCGGAGAAAGCATCTATCCAGTTTCCGGCCTGGCCTGCCCGACAATAGATCCAGAGGTTCTGGCAGCAGGACAAGACCGCAAGAATTTGCAGGAATTAATGGGCTACAACTCCGTCCATTTGTTTGTGGATCGGGCAAGATCCTGCGCCCCCAATTTTCGCCTGACCTTTGAAAACGCCCCGGCGACTGTTGAAATTTGTTGCCGGTTGGATGGCCTGCCCCTGGCGTTGGAACTGGCGAGTGCTCGCGTTAACGTATTGACCGTTCAGGAAATCGCCGGTCGTCTGAACGACCGTTTTGCTTTGCTCACCTCCGGTCCACGTAGTGGATATGACCCACATCATCAGACCCTGCGCGCCGCAATCGATTGGAGCCACGCGCTGCTTGCGGCGGATGAACAAATTTTGTTTCGCCGCCTGGCGGTTTTTGAGGCGGGTTTCACTTTGGACACTTCCCAATCCGTATGTGCGGATGGGAATTCTGCTACGGAGCCCATTTTATAAGAGATCTCCTCGTTGGTCGGCAAATCCCTGGTAGTCGCGGATACCATTGGCCGCGCCCAGGCGCGCTATCGCCTGCTCGAAACGATCCGCGAATACGCTCTGGAGAAACTGGAAGAAGCAGGGGAAACAGCTGGCCAGCGTGACCGCCATCTGGATTTCTTTCTCGCCCGTGTGGAGGAGGCCGAACCGAAGCTATACGATGCCTACCAGCATCTCTGGTTGAGCTGGCTGGACAGCGAGCATGACAACCTGCGCGTCGCCCTGGCCTAGGCGCTGGAGAGTCCATCCATCGAAAAAGGTCTGCGGATGGCCGCAGCGATCGTCCGCTTTTGGGAGATCCGGCGCTATTGGCGGGAAGGCCTGGATTGGTTCGAGCGCTTGCTCCGCCAGGCGGATGATACCGTTTCGCCCATCGTCCGCGCCAATGCGCTCAGCCGGGCGGCGTTTCTGGCCATGTTTCTCGACGATGCGCCTACCACAATTGCCTATGGGCAGGCGGCCGTAAAGTTCGCCGAAGCCGCCGGGGAGCAAGGCAAAGTTGTTTTGACCATCGCTTTGGGTGCTCTGGCCTCTGGAGCGAGAGTGGCGGGTGACTTTTCCACCGCATTCACAATTCAGGAGCGCATGATCCGGCTCCTGCGTGAGATGCCGGGCCAGTCGTTTCTCCTCAGCATGACCTTGATGACCCAGGGCAGCGTCGCGATTGAGTTGGGTTACTATGATACCGCCCGGACCTACCTAGAGGAGACCCTGGCGCTGGCTCAGGAGGCCGGCGATTCCTACCGGACCGCCGTCACGCTAATCACGATGGGGGATCTGGCGCGCTGCGAGCAAAAATATTCGCAAGCACTTGCCGCCTATGAGCGCAGTGTACCCCTTCTGCGCGATCTGGGAGCCCAACTCGTTCTGGCCTCGGCCCTCCACAACCTGGGGTACGCCTGCCTGCACCTGGGGAATGTAGAGCGTGCCCAAACTCTGTTCTGGGAGAGCATGGCCATTCATCAGGAATTGCAGAATGGGCCGGGAATTTCCGAATGCCTGACCGGTTTCGCTGCCATCGCTATTCATCAAGGAATGCCTGCATCTGGCGCCCGTCTGTTAGGTGCATCGGCAGCGATTGGCGGGAAAAGGATCGATATTGCATCGTTTTTTTACGCCACTCGTCTTGAGTACGAACATTACCTCGAACTGGCTCGCGCCAGGCTTAACGAGACTGATTTTTTGGCTGAACAGGCAGCCGGGTATGCCATGTCCCTGGATCAAGCCATAGACTACGCCTTGAAGTTCCTGCTTGAACCAAAAACTGCGCCTCCGTCAGAGGGGATAGCGAATGGATTGACTGGCCGCGAACGCGAAATTGCTGCGCTGATCGGGCAGGGCAAAACGAACAGGGAGATCGCCGCCGAGCTGGTCTTAAGTAAGCGCACGGTTGAAACGCACGTCAGCAATATTTTATCTAAGCTGGAAATGACCAGCCGCTCACAGATCATGCGTTGGGCGTTGGATCATGGATTGACCTGAACCCTCCCATCACTGCAGGTCCTATTTCACTCAAACAGCGGCCGCGCCTGTGGGCGCGGTCTTTTTTTCCTCAGGCTCCGGTCAGGTAGAGCCAGAGTATTTTCGCCGCGGACCATTACATATTCAAAGATACGTATGCGTCTCCGTGTATATACTGATGACATTTCATATCTAATTTGTCATAATAACGGCGTCGTTAAAATACACAGAAAGACTTCTTTCTAAGAGATAGCCAGCGGCGATACCCATTTTCCCGTTCTGGTTCTTCCAATCAATGAACTACCTGGAGACAGCGTGATGCCAACCGCCCCAACCAATTCTTTCATCCGCCGTATTTTTGACAAGGGCTTCAACCAGGGCAACCTGGCGGTCGTGGATGAAGTGTTGTCCCCGAACCACATCGCCCATAACGCCATTGGCGGGGCTCCGAATGGCCCACACGGCCTCAAGTTGTTGATCGCGATGTTCCGCACCGCATTCCCCGATCTGCACTGCACCGTCGAGGATGAGATTCATGAAGGGGATAAATTTTCAGCGCGTTGGACAATGAGCGGCACCCACCAGGGGCTATTTTTGGGGAATCCACCGACGGGCAAGCGCGTCCGTGTCCCAGGTCTGATTTTTGGGCGGACGATGGATGGCAAGGTTGCTGAGGATTGGACAATCATTGATCAAATGGGAATGCTGCAGCAGCTTGGTCTGGTCCCCCCGTCATCCGCAAACTAAACGAGGAGAAATCGATTGGAACGTGAGAAGCTCGAACAGGCGATTACAGCTTTAGAGGCGCAGCGCCCGGCGCTGGGGGATGCCGTGGTAGAGGCGGCCATCGACTCTCTGCGCGAGAAATTAGGCTCGCTCAGCCAGGCGCCCGGCGAGCCGCTCGTTGAGCTGGAGCCGGCCCAAGAGCGGCGCATCTCCTCGCTGGACGGCGAGCGCCGCGTCGTCAGCGTGCTCTTCTGTGACGTCAAAGGCTCTACCGCCATGGCCGAAAAACTCGATCCCGAGGAGTGGGCCAGGGTCATCAACCCGGCCCTCGAGTATCTGATCGGGCCGGTGCGCCTGCATGGCGGCACGGTCGCACAGGTGATGGGAGATGGCATCCTGGCCTTTTTCGGCGCGCCGCTCGCTCACGAAGACGACCCGCGGCGCGCCGTCCTGGCCGGTTTAGAGATCCTGGATGGCATCCGTGTTTTTCATGAACGAATGAAACGTGAGCGCAGGTTGGATTTCAACGTGCGCGTGGGCATTCATACCGGGCTGGTGGTGGTCGGGGAAGTCGGCGACCGGCAGCAAGTGGAATATACGGCGATTGGCGATACGGTGAACCTGGCGGCGCGCATGGAACAGACCGCCCGGCCTGGCACGGTACAGATCTCGGAGCAAACTCACCGGCTCATCGAACAGATATTCGAGTGCGAGCCGCTTGGAGAGATCCAGGTCAAAGGCAAGCGCAAGCCAGTGAGGACCTATCGTGTTATCGGCCTGATGGCGCAGCCCGCTCCGCTGCGTGGGCTGGAGCGGCAAGGACTGCAATCGCCGCTGGTCGGAAGGGAAGCAGAGCTCACAGCCGCGAAGGAGTGCTTTAAGCGGCTAATGGCCGGGCAAGGCGGGGTTTTAAGCGTCCTCGGCGAAGCCGGAATCGGCAAATCTCGTTTGATTGCTGAGATGCATCGAGACATCCCGGAGGATCAGCTCTACTGGCTGGAAGGACATACACTTTCTTATGGCCAAACGATCAGCTACTGGCCATTTCAAGAAATCCTGCGTCGCTATGCCAGCATCACAGACGAGGATGGTGAAGACCAGGCCTGGCGCAAGCTGGAGGACAAAATCGGGGCGCTGTTCCCGGAGAACGCGGCCGAGGCGACCGCCGAAGCGCCGTCCCAGCCTTCCCCCACCAAGGCGGAGATCCTCCCTTATCTGGCCAGCCTGTTGAAGCTGAAAGTGAAGGACGAATTTACCGGGCGGGTGAAATACCTGGAAGGCGAAGGGATGGGCAAGCAAATCTTCCTGGCTACCCGCCGGTTTTTCGAGCGGCTGGCGCGCACGCGTCCGGTGGCGCTGGTCTTTGATGACTTACATTGGATGGACGAGTCTTCGGCGAGTTTGCTCGAACATCTGCTGCCGTTGGTCGATAGCGTACCCTTGTTGATCATCTGCCTCAGCCGCTCCTACCGGAAGACAGCCGCCGCCCACCTGGGGGAGGTATTCGCTAAAGAGTATGCCGCTCGTACTGTCGAAATCGAGCTCACGCCGCTGTCGCAGGACGATAGTAAGCAGTTGGCGCATAACCTGCTGGAGATCGAAAACCTGCCCGCCCAGGTACGCGAGATGATCGTGAGCAAGGCCGAGGGCAACCCATTCTTCTTGGAAGAGATACTTAGGGCTTTGATCGACCTGGGCGCTATCCGGCGCAATCCAACCAGCGGAGGCTGGCAGGCGACAGCCCAGATCGAGGACCTGGCCATCCCGGATACAGTTCAAGGTGTGATCGTGGCTCGCCTGGACCGGCTGGAAGCAGGGGTTAAGCATGTGCTGCGACTGGCTTCGGTGATCGGGCGCAGCTTTCTGTACCGGGTGCTGCGGACCATCACGGACACCGGCGACCTCCTGGACGCGCGCCTGTCCGAGCTGCAGGCTACCGAACTCATTCAGGAGAAACAGCGCCTGCCAGAGTTAGAATACCTCTTCAAACACGCCCTGGCCCAGGAAGCGACATACGAAAATATTCTGCTGCAGACACGGCGCGAGCTGCATGGGCGTGTCGGCCGGGCGATAGAGACGTTGTTTGCAGACCGGCTGGAAGAATTCTACGGCCTGCTTGCGTACCATTTCGCCCGGGCTGAGTCTTGGGAGAAAGCCCAGGCTTACCTGCTAAAGGCCGCCGACCAGGCCGGGCGGATGGCAGCCGACGCCGAGGCTCTCGAGCATTACCAGCAGGCGAAGCAGGCCTACGCACGTGCTTTTGGCGAGCAATGGGACCCGGTGCAGCAAGCAGCCCTGGAGCGTAAGATGGGCGAGGCTTTTTTTCGGCGGGGAGAAATTAACCGCTCTCTTGAATGTTATCACCAGGCGCTGGAATACCTGGGGCGCCCGCTGCCGCAGGCTCGTCGGGCGGTGCATCTGACGTTTCTGCGGGAAATTGCCGAGCAAATCGAGCGTTCCTTGCTGCCAGGCTTGTTTCATAAACGCCAGGCTGACCCGGCGGCGGAAGAAGAACTGCGTGTCTACCAGGCCATAGAGCTCGCCGGTGGAGCGGGGGATCCCGAAATTTTCCTGCTGCTTGCTTTCAGGATGCTCAATTTCAGCGAGAGGAATGGTTTGCCTGCTGGAGTTGCCATGGGGAGCGCAGGGTTGGGAGTGCTATTCTATTACGTGAATTTCCCCCGGCTTGCAAAGCGTTATCTTCACCGGGCGCTGAGGCTTTCTGAGCAGCTCCAGCGTCCGGACACCCTGGGCCTGGCCCCCACAGTCCTGATGCTAATGGAAGGATTGCGGGGTGAATGGCAGGCGGCCTTCGAATATGGACGGCGAGCCGCTGAAACTTATCGCGAAATCGGTAACCTGGGAGCCTGGTCTGTCTCCATTTCAGTGGCGGCTTATCTGTCCGTATTGCAGGGAGACTTCGCCCGCGCCCTGGCTTATGGTCAGGAACTCGCTCAATTCGGCCAGGATGCGGCTGACCGCCTGATGTGGGGGGATGCATTAGGGGCGCAGGGATTTGCCGAGCAGCGCCTCGGACGGCTGGACGAAGCTCTCGTTCACCTGAAGCAAGCCATCGAGATCACAGAGGCAGCCGGGAATATTTATTTCCGTCTGCTGGTAGGCAACGACCTGGGACGGTGCTATCTACGCCAGGGCGATTGGCAGGCCGCCCTGGAAACGCTGGAAACGAACCACCAATTCATCGTCAAAAACAACTTCAGCCGAGACCCCGGTTCAAACGCGATGCTTCGCAACGGTTTGGCCTGGGCCTACCTTTTGGCCGCCGAAAAAAGCGACCCCGCAGGGCGAGCCGCCTGGCTGAAGAAAGCCCGGCGCGCCTGCCGGGCAGCGCTGAAGTGGGGCAAATCTTTTCATCTCGGGAAACCGGAAGCCCTGCGCCTTCAGGGGCTGTACGAGTGGCTGCATGGGAATACCGCCCAGGCGCGGCGTTGGTGGTACCAGAGCCTGGCCGAGGCCGAAAGATTGGGAATGCGCTATGAGCTGGGGTTGACGCATCTGGAGATCGGCCGGCGGCTGGGCGAAAGCGAGCCACAGGAGCGCAGCCACCTGGAAAAGGCCGAGGCCATCTTCAGCGAAATTGGCGCGGAGCTAGATTTGGCCCAGGCGCGGGAATTGAAAAATTAAAGCTTTTCCAGCCTCCAACCTTGATTTATATCTAAAATCATGTTGCCTGGCCCGTATAGCGCGCCTGATACTTTAAAGCTGATAAAATCCCCCTCCCCATTCAGCAGGTGTTTTTGTACCTGGGCGGTATAGCAGTATAATAGAACCATGTTTACTCAGCACGTTTCAGCGGTTGCCTTGGGCGAAGCGGACTCCGCTTCCGAATCGGCTGACGATCATCGTCCGGTTATGGCTCAGCCTATCTAGCCCTGGCTTATTTGCGCCTCATTGGCGCCTCCAGGGTCAATCCAAAATCTGGAGGCGCTCAATGACCTACCCCGACATTCGAACCATACTATCCCCGGTCGCGCCAACGTTTGCATGAACGGCTGAGTATGGCGCAAAATCCCCAAATCTTCCAGACGCCTCAACGCAGCGGCCGGCTGTTCACCTGGGGCGATCTGGCAGCCCTGTCAGTTATCACCGTTTTGTTATATGTAGGCGCGCGATTGGCCTTCAACGCTCCGCGGGTCGTGACCGGCCCGGAGATTTCGCTCGCTCCCTCAGCATTACCCTGGTATACCGCGCTTTCCTTAGGGCGAATGGCGGCTGCTTATGCGCTTTCACTGTTATTTTCACTGATTTACGGCCGCCTCGCAGCTTACAACCGCCGCGCCGAGAAATTGCTGATGCCCCTGCTGGACGTGCTGCAAAGCGTGCCGATTTTATCTTTCCTGCCAGTCGTGCTGCTCGGACTCAGCGCCATCCTGCCACGGGGCATCGCCGCCGAGCTGGCCTCCATCGTGCTGATCTTCACCAGCCAGGCCTGGAATCTGACCTTTGCCTGGTACCAGTCGCTGACTACCATCCCGAAAGAGCTGCGCGAAGCCAGCGCTATTTTCCGCTTGAACGCCTGGATGCAGTTCAAAAAGCTGGAGCTGCCATTTGGCACGATCAGCCTGGTGTGGAACAGCATGATGTCCTGGGCCGGGGGCTGGTTCTTTTTGATGGCGGCCGAGATCTTCACAGTGGGGGCACGCGACTTCCGCCTGCCGGGCCTGGGCGCATTTCTGTATGAAGCCGCCGATCAAAGTAATTTTGCCGCCCTCGCCTGGGGGTTGGGGGCGTTAATCCTGACAGTGGTGCTGCTCGACCAGTTGGTCTGGCAGCCGCTGATCGCCTGGTCGGACCACTTCAAGGTCGAGATGGTCGAGAATGATGAGCCGCCGACTTCCTGGTTCTTCGATTTGGTGAGCAATGCCCACCTGATCGATTGGCTGGGCGAGCGCCTGGTTGGCCCGCTGGCCGAATCTTTCGATCGCCTCACCCTGCAGCGCGCGCCGTTCCATCCACAATCTAAAGACGAGAAGATTGCCCGGCGATGGCCTGCCATTCTGATGACTGGAGTGCTGGGGCTGATAGTTGTTTACGGGCTGGACCGCGCCGGGGTCATGCTGCTAACCATTCCAACAGGCCAGTGGGGAGAGGTGGGCTTGAGCATCCTGGCCAGCCTGTTGCGGGTGTCCATTGCGCTGTTCATCGCCCTGGCCTGGACGGTGCCGCTGGGTGTGGCGATTGGCACCAACCGGCGTCTGGCGGCGGTCTTGCAGCCCTTGGTCCAGGTTACCGCCTCCGTGCCGGCCACGGCCCTCTTTCCGGTCATTTTACTGTTGGTGTTGAAACTGCCGGGCGGCTTGAACCTGGCAGCGGTTTTGCTGATGCTGATGGGCACCCAGTGGTATTTACTCTTTAATATCATCGCCGGGGCGAGCGCCATCCCCCAGGATCTGAAATACACAGCCCAGTTGATGCAAATTCGCGGTTGGCGGCGCTGGCGTACTTTAATCTTGCCAGCCATCTTTCCGTACCTGATCACAGGCTCTATCACCGCCAGCGGCGGCGCCTGGAACGCCAGCATCGTGGCCGAATACCAATCTTTTGGCGGTCAGATCCATTCAGTGACGGGAATCGGGGCCCTGATTGCTCGAGCCACCGCGGCCGGCGACTATCCGCTGCTGTTAGCGGCGACGCTGGCCATGGTGCTGACCGTTATCCTGCTCAACCGCCTGCTTTGGCGGCGCCTGTATTTACTTGCAGAAGACAAGTACCGCATGGAGTGACTCGCGTGGACACGGAAACCTTGCTTCAACTGGAACATATCTATCAAACTTATGGATCTGGCCAGCGGCGTTTTACGGCAGTTGAGGACGTCAACCTGACCCTGCAGGAAGGCGAGTTCGCCGCTCTGCTCGGTCCATCAGGCTGTGGAAAGAGCACCCTGTTACGCATCATCACCGGCTTACAGGCGCCATACCAGGGGCGGGTGCTCTACCGCGGCCAGGCGCTGCGCGGCGTAAACCCGCACGCTTCGATTGTTTTCCAGACCTTTGCGTTATTCCCCTGGTTGAGCGTCCTTGCTAATGTGGAGCTGGCCCTGACCGTCAAAGGAGTTGAAGAGCCCGAACGCTCCAATCGCGCCATCGATCTCCTGGATCGGGTCGGGTTGGACGGTTTCGAGTCCGCCTACCCGCGTGAGCTTTCCGGCGGCATGCGCCAGAAAGTCGGTTTTGCCCGCGCCATGGCGGTCGAGCCGGAGCTGCTCTGCCTGGACGAACCCTTCTCCGCCCTGGACGTGCTCAGCGCCGAAGCGCTGCGCGGCGAGCTGCTGGAGCTGTGGACGGAAGGAAAAATCCCAACCAAAGCCATTCTGATGGTCAGCCACAATATCGAAGAAGCCGTTTTCATGGCCGACCGGATTGTGGTGATGGATAAGGAGCCGGGGCGCATCATCGCCGAGCTGAGGATCGACCTGCCGCACCCGCGCCAGCGCAAGTCGCCGGAATTCCAGGCCTGGGTGGACCAGGTGTATGCCACGCTGGCCGGGCAGACCCGCTCCGAGAATGAAGAGCTGGGCACTGCGCCGGGTGAAGCCGGGATCACCCGCCGGCTGCCGGAGGTATCGATTGGGGATTTGACAGGTTTGCTGGAACACCTGGCGGAAGCCGATCTGCCAAAATACGATATCTACGTGCTGGAAGATGAGCTGGGCATCGACTCGGACCAATTACTGCGTTTGACGGAGGCGGCCGAGCTGCTGGGTTTTGCCGTAATCGCCAAAGGCGATATCGAATTAACTCCCCTGGGACAAACCTTCGCCGAGGCCAGCATCCTGGCGCGCAAAGAGATTTTCGCCGCCCGCGTCCGCAGGCTACCGATTATGCGCTGGCTGTTAACCATGCTGCGCTCCGCCGATAAACATCAATTGAAAAGAGATGTGATCAATACCGCGCTAAGCCTGGAATTTCCACCAGAGGACGCCGAGCGCCAGATCGAGACTTTAATTGTTTGGGGTCGTTACGCTGAGCTGCTGGCTTACGATGATGACGATGAGACGATCTTCCTGGAACCGGCATCCAGTAAGGAGAAAGCTGCCAACGGCGGCTGAGAAAGCTTAGAAAAGGCTTCTGCTTACAAAGATGTTTCAGCCGGCAGAACAACCGTGAAATGCGCTCCGCCTCCCAGGATATTTTCCACTGTCACGCCTCCGCCATGCGCCTGGACGATCGCTCTGACGATCGCCAGCCCCAGGCCGCTGCCGGGGTAGTGGGATGCGTTGCGGCCGCGGTGAAAACGATTGAAAAGCTGGTCCAGGTCTTCGGGCAGGATGCCAATGCCCAAATCTTCGACGCTTAAGCGCACATGCGCATCGTCTCGCTGCAGTTTCAGGCTTACGGATCCGCCGGGCGGGGTGAATTTGATGGCGTTGTCCAGCAGATTGCCGATTACAACGCGCAATTGGGCTTCATTGGCCTGCACGTGAGCGCCGCCCTCTGGAAGCTGCAGCTCGAATACCTGGCCTGCCTGCTCGGCGCGGGCTGCATAGGCTTCGCTCATTTCCCCCGCCAGCCTGGCCAGATCGAGCGTCGCATGCGGCTGCGCGCCGGCTTCGGATTCAACCCTGGAGAGGTTGAGCAAGTTTTCGGTCAAATGACTCAGCCGTTTGACCTGCTCCTGCGCCCGTTCCAGGTAAGCCTCGCGTTTCGCCGGCGCAGTCTCGCTTGCAGCCAGCTCCAGGTTGGTCTGCAATGCCGTCAAGGGCGTTTGCAGCTCGTGCGCGGCGTCGCCGACGAAATTACGCAGCGCCTCCACGATTTCTTCAACGCGGTTAGCCATCTGGTTGAACGATTTACCCAGGGCTCCGAATTCATCACGGGCCTGAACGTTGGCCCGCGCGGATAAATCCCCGCCTGCCATTGCGCGGGTGACCTGGGTGAGAACGGTCAGAGGCCGGGTAACCTGGCGGCTGACCAGCCAGCCTACAAGCGCGGCCAAAATCACAGCCACCAGCGCGGCTGCCAGAGCGGCCCGAGTGACACTCTCCAGGATAGCCCTGCCAAAGGCCTGACCTTCCGAGAGTTCTAGTGTGCTGGCGACATTCCCGGATAAATCCTGGACCGGCAAGCGCACGACCTGGCTCGAACGCCGGTTGCTAATCTGGCCTTCGGCGATCAAATCGTAACTGCCGAAGGCCACCGTTTTCGGTACGGCAGAGAGCATTACGAGGGTGTTGGTCGGCGACTCTGTAGCGCCGGGCATAGTTTCACCTTGAACGGACCGGAAGATGAACAGAGCATTGCCTGCATTGGTCCCGGCCATACCGGTGACCGGAGCATTGAACTCCTCCAGCGGTTTGGAAGGATCCCTGGGTACGGGTTTAGATTCTGTCTGGCCAGCAATGGAGGCGGGGACTAGGCCAACCGGAGGCGGCTCAGGTAAGGATTGAATATTCCTGACGGCGCCGCCTTTCAGGTCTATGTCGGTCGTGAGGGGCAGGATGGAGAAAACGTCGCCTTGGGTTGGATCGCCGGAATCGGCCAGGACATTTTGGCGATTATCTAAAATGCGGACGCGCGCCTGTGTGAAGAAGGCCAGGCTGCTCACCTGGGCTTCGAGGGCTTCGGGGGGCAGGCTGGCCTCGACCGTCTTGTTTATTATGGTCTGAATAGCCACCGCCTGGTCTATTAAGTAGCGCCCCTCTCGCTTCGTATAATAATCTTGCAAGGTAAAAATCAAAACCCCGCTCAGGGCAAGCACCGTAAGCAGCGCAATGGCCGCATAGGTCAGGGGAAGTCGGACGCGCATCGATTTTAGTTTCATACCAGGCCTCCATTTCTCCTACAGATTAATCGATTTACGGAGCCTGTCAAGGGTGCCAGCACAACATCACCTCACTTGCCGTTCGGTCACGGACCGGTTACAAAGAGCGGGGTCGAGTACAAGATCACATCCGCAACCAGGCGGTCGCCGACTTTCTTGCCCCAGGCGTTGATCGTGCTGTTCTGGCCAACCTCGTCCAGGTCTCCTGGGACGACTTTCTGCTGCACTTTTGTGTCGGAAGATGGCAGGTCCTTCAGGTTCTGAAAAGTATCGTCCCTGTAGACCTGGGTGTTGGCGGTCGCGACGACTTCCACCAATGGGCCGTCGTAGCTGGAGGCGCTCTCAGGAGTAGCGCCGGAGTCGCCCGAAACTTTTACCTGTAATTGCACCCTGCCCGTGCCGATGAACAGGCTGTTATCCTGGCGGCGAACGAAGATGCCGGTCGTATCCGCCGCCGTTTTAGGCAGCTCTTCAGCCGGTATAAGATTATCTTTGCTGAAAAATCGCGTGCCGCCGCCGGGCCCACCGGAGATGACCAGGCCGTTCCCGCCTGCGCCGGTCGCCAGAGACCCATTTTGCAGATAGCGGCCTCCCAGGAAAGCGGCAGCAGCCAGGACTACCAGCAGCACCACGCCCAGGATCACCCACAGCCAGCGGCGGGATTTCTTCGCCGGAATTGGCGCGTCATCCAAAGGTCCCAATTGGGTTTCAGGATTTTCTTCCATTCGTCTCTCCTTCATGTTTCAGGTTAAGGTTTACCGCCTGGCCCTGGGCCGGTTTCAAAGTCCGGGCTCGAATACAGGATCACGTCCGCGACCAGGCGATCGCCGACCTTCTTGCCCCAGGCGCTGACGTCGCTGGTTTGACCGACTTCGTCCAGGCTGCCTGGAACGACTTTCTGCTGTATTTTGGCGCCGGAGGCCGGCAGGTCTGGCAAATCCTGGAAAGTATCATCTTTGTAGACCTGGGTGTTATTGGTCGTGACGACTTCCACCAGCGGGCCATCGTAACTGGAGGCGCTTTCAGCGGTGGCGTTGGGGTCGCCTGAGACTTTTACCTGCAACTGCACCTGGCCGGTGCCGATGAACAGGCTGTTGTCCTGGCGGCGAACGAAGATGCCTCGCACATCCGCCGCCGTTTTGGGGAGCTCTTCGGCGGGCAGGATATCCAAGTCTTTGAATATTCTCTCTACGTGGCCGCCCCCCGGGCCGTTGCTGGATAAGACGATCCCGTTCCCTCCTCCGCCAACCGACAGGGAGCCTCTCTGCAGGTAGCGCCCTCCCAGGAAAGCTGCGGCAGCCAGGACCCCCAACAGCGCAACGCCCAGGATCACCCACAGCCAAAGGCGGGATTTCTTCATTGGTGTTGGCATTTTTTCTAAATCTGTCAGTTGAGTTTCAGGATTATCGTTCATAGAATTTTCCATTCGAGATGAAAATTATCGGTTGAGCGTTGTGCTGAGACAACCTTTTTGCATGGCTCGCAAAGCGCGAGGAGATTAATTGATGAGCGATCAGCCCGGGGGCGGCAGGATCAAGATCGTGCGCGCCAGCAGGCGACCCGATCGAGTCGAGCCCCAGGCGCTGATCACGGCCGTTTTCCCTAAGCGATCCGGGTCGCTGGCCTGAACCACCTGTTGAATCGAGGAGGAACGGGTCTGTGAGGCGGGCAAGGGTGTGACATCTAAAAAAACCTGAGTATCGTGAGTGACCAGAATCTCGACGACCGGGCCATCGTAGGCGCTGGTAAAGCTGGCGTTCCCGCTTATAGGGTCGCGCTTGCGGTCGAAAACGATCTGCCCGGTGCCCACAAACAGGCTGTTGTCCTGGCGGCGAACAAAAACCCCAACTACATCGGGGTCGCCTGGGGGCAACTGCCTGGCCTTTACCAGGGTGGGGGAAGAATTGAATTGGACTGACGATTGCTGCCTGTCGGGGTCCGAGAAGAAACGGGCGGTCAGGTAAGCCAGTCCGCCAAGGCCGGTCAACAGGACGATTGCGCTCAAAAGATAAATCCGGCGTTTCATGTCACCACTCTCTACCGAGATGACCCGAGTTTTTGACCGGGATTCATTCGTAGCGCAGCGCCTGGATAGGATCCAGGTGGGCGGCGCGCACCGCCGGGTAAAGCCCGAAAAGCAGGCCGGTCAGCAACGCTACTCCCAGCGCCAGGGGAATGCTGGTCGGATCGAGCAGGGCCAGGCCCTGGCTGTAATTGGCTGCCAGAGGGATCGCCAGGATGCCGGCAGCGATCCCCAGCAGGCCTCCTGCCAGGCTGATCAGCGCCGCTTCAATCAGAAATTGGGCGGTGATATCCGCCGGTTGGGCGCCTACCGCCAGGCGTACGCCGATCTCGCGTGTACGCTCGGTGACCCCTACCAGCATGACGTTCATGATGCCGATCCCGCCCACCACCAGGGAGATCAAAGCCATAGCCGCTAACAAGGTCGCAAACGTGTTGGCGGCGGCCTGCTGCGCGCCCAGAATATCTTGTTTGGTATTCATATTGAAATCGTCTTGATAATCGCCATTCTCATCTTTCTCAATTTCGTGCCGCTGGCGCAGATAATCTTTAATCTGGTCTTTGGCGTCGTCGATGCGACTCTCGTCCGAGACATGTACTACGATCGAAACCGACGGTTCTTCATCGTAAAATGCATTGATCAAAGTACTGATCGGCATGAGCAGACTTTCGTTCGGTTTGGATCGATAGCGCTCGGAAGGGTCAATGGTCTCCAGCTCAGTCACTATACCGATCACCGTGCAGCGCGACCGGTTCACCCAGATGACCTGTCCCAAGGGATCGTCCCCGTTGAACAATTCGTCGGCGGTGTCATATCCCAGGACACAGACGGGCGTGCCGGAGAGCACATCCTCCAGGGTGAAGAAACGTCCCTGGCCCAGGAATGCCTGGGCGGTCAATAGGACCCCATCTGGCCAATTAACTGGCTGAACCTGGGCCTCGGCCGCCAGGGAACTGAGAGTGTCCGGGGTGGTCCCGGACACGTTCATGTCGAGCACATTGCCGCCATAGCGGACCTTGGCAGAACCATTCAAGGACATCTCAACGCGATTCACGAGCGGCACGTTTTCGGGGATAAGCAGGCCATCTTCATACGACAGGATCTTTCCGGAGTCGATCAGTTGGCCATTGTCGATTTTCTTTGCGGCGTTGATCTGGATGCTGTCGGAGCCCAGAAAACGAAAGCTGGATTCAACGGCAGCGCGGGCGCCGTTGCCGATGGAAAGCATAGAGATCACCGAGGCCACGCCGATGATCACGCCCAACATGGTCAGGAAGGCGCGCAATTTGTTGGCCGTGAGGCCGCGGAACGCCGTCCGTAGGGTATTAGCCAGCGACATTGGCGACCTCCTCTACCAGGATGCGGCCGTCCTGTACATTCAAGGTGCGCTGGGCATAGGCTGCCACGTTGGGATCGTGGGTGACGAGCAGGATCGTGCGCCCATCGCGCCACAGGCTGACCAGAAGCTGCATGACCTCCGTCCCGGTATGGCTGTCCAGGCTGCCGGTCGGCTCATCCGCCAGCAGGATGGCCGGATTGCTGACCAGCGCGCGGGCAATGGCGACCCGTTGGCGCTCGCCCCCGGACAACTCGGTCGGCAGGTGGTTTAGCCGGGAAGCCAGGCCAACGCGCACAAGGGCCTGTTTGGCCTGTTCGGTAACACGGTTGCTATGCTTGCGATACAACAAGGGCAGGGTGACGTTCTCGAGGGTATTCAGACGAGGCAGTAAATTGAAATTCTGGAAAATAAAGCCGATTTTACGGTTGCGCAGCCTGGACCGCTCTGCCGTAGAAAGCGTGCTTACGTCACGCCCTTCCAGGAAGTAAGCGCCAGAACTGGGAGTTTCCAGGCAGCCCAATACTTGCAGCAGGGTGGATTTTCCACTGCCTGAGGGGCCCATCAAAGCCACGAACTCGCCGGCCGCCAGGCAAAGATTGACTTCGCGCAGGGCGTACAGGTCGCTTGAACCCATGCGGTAGCGCTTGCTGACCTGGCGGGTTTCGATCAACCAGCCGGGTGAGGGTGGTTGAGTTTGAGCAGACTTGCCTGAATTTGTCGAAGCTGGCTTCATCGAGCCACCACCTGTTCTCCTTCGGAGAGGCCATTCCGGATCTCGATGTTTGTATCGCCGCGTAAACCCACCTGGATCTCGCGGCTCTCTTCGTGGTCGCCCGTCCATACTTTCACGCTGGTTGTGTCCCCGGCTGAGGCGCGTACCACGCTGCGCGGCAGGCACAGCACGTTTCCTGCCTTGGCGGTGACAATCGATGCATCCGCGGTCATGCCGGCGATCAGCTTCTCCGGGACCTGGTCTATGCTCAGGTACACGGTGTATAACGGGCGGTCGCCGGCCACACGCTGGGGCACGATGCGGCTGAGCGTCCCGGTCGCCTGTATGTCCGGCAGAGCGTCGAAGAAGATCTCCGCCGCCTGGCCGATTTGCACGTTGGGCAGATCCTCTTCCGTAACGGTCGACTGAACCTCCAGAGCCTGCGGGTCTTCGAGCACCAGCACGCCAGCGCCCTCCTGCAGGCTCTGGCCAACCGAAACCTGAACGTCCAGCACCACCGCATCGAATGGAGCGCGAATGTCAACATTCTCCAGGTTTTTGCGCGCCTGGTCCAGGTTGGCTTGCGCATCTTGCACTTTGGCGTTGGCCGTCTCCAATTTCAGAGAGTCTGGCCCGTCTTGCAGGCGCTCCCAGCGCGCCTGGGTATCGGACAGATTTGTCTCAGCCACTGCCACCTCGGCGTCGGCCTGGGCAATGTCCTGTGCGCTGGGTGGGAGCAGGTACCAGTTGTAGATGGCAAAGGCCCGATCCATCCGGTTCTTCGCATCCAGTAATGCTTTCAAGGCCGCCGATCGCTCGGGATTGGTCAGGCGCTTGTGGGCGACCTTGTCATAGGCTTTCTGAGCATCCTTGTAAACTGATTTGGCCAGGGCGTAATCGGTCTCCGCATTTTCTACGACCAGGCTGTTGCTGGCTCGAGAATAATTCATGGCCGTCCGCTTTCGTTGCGCATCGTCCAGCGTTTCCTGGGCGTTGGCCAGATCGAGCTGCGCCTGGGCCTGCTCCGTCGCTGCGCTTGCCTGGAGATCTTCCAAATCCTGCTTCGCTTGAAGCAGAGCCAGGTTCGCAGCCGTGACGGCTGAGGCGAATTTTTCGCGATCAGACAGGCTGGCGAGCACCTGGCCTTGGGCGACCTGCTCGCCGGCGCGCACATTGATCTCTGCTACCTGCCCGGTGGATGGCATTTGCACCGTCACCTGGTTCGTATTGACCAGATAGCCAGGGGCGGAAACCGACTGCTGTACGTCGCAAGTCGTTACCGGCACGGTAGCTGGGGCTGGCGGCGTTTGCTCGGCCTGGGCCTGACTGGTGTGAAAACCCCAATAACCCGCGGCAGCCACCAACCCGATAGCGGCCAATAAGATAACCAGCAGCCAGATCCGTCTCATCCTTGCACCTCCAGTATTGTAAGTGGCTGGAACCAGCCAATCGAGGCGAACCTGCCTGATTGCCGGGAACCATATTCAAAGTATAAGGGGACCCGGTTACAAGCCGGTTGTGAAGATGTTACATTCTCGTAACCTCAGTTGGAACTGTTTGTGCGATTTCCCCCTGCAAACGTTATCTGTTTAAGCCCTCACACCAGGCGATAACCAATGCCTGGCACGGTCAGGATGAGCGCCGGTGCGCCGGGATCTAATTCGATTTTTTCCCGCAGCCGGCGAATATGGACGTTGACGGTGCGCTCGCTTTCCAGGTCTGGCGTATAGCCCCACACGGCCTGGATGATCTGGGAGCAACTCAACGCCTGGCCGCGGTGCTGGATCAGGTAAACCAACAGGCGAAATTCGATCGGGGTGAGGTTGAGGAGCGTATCCTCCCGGCGCGCCTGACCGCTGGCCTGATCGACCACCAGGTCGCCCGCATACAGCAGGTTCGCGCTCGAATTGGACAGCTCGCCATAGGCCCGGCGTAGTTGAGCCCGGACGCGAGAAACCATCTCGCGCAGGCTGAACGGCTTGGTTACGTAATCATCCGCGCCCATTTCCAGGCCCAGGACTTTGTCCATCTCCTCACGCTGCACGGTGAGCATGATGACCGGCTGGCGCAATCCCAACTGTCTCAGGCGGCGACAAAAATCGAAGCCGGAGCCATCCGGCAAGCGCACGTCCATCAAGATCAAATGCGGATGGTCGCTGCGGGCAAATTCGACCCCCTGCACCCCGCTGGAACTCCACGTGACGGAAAAACCATGTTGCTCCAACCCGTCTTGCAGGCTGCGGGCTACAGCCGGGTCGTCTTCGATCAGCAGGATGTGGGAGTAGGTTTCCATTCTAGAATAACCAGGGCGCCTCCTAAAAAAAGGGCGTTCCCGCTAAGGATTGAAATGACTCAAACCAGGTATATTATATTCGTGAAACCGTTCGATGATAAAATCTGACGGATGAACCAATACGCTGGTGTACTCAACCGCTATGGCCATTTGCTCGACCTGCCCGGCCACACGATCCCGGTCACCTTGCTGGAGGGCGACACCCCTCTCATTCCGGTGCCGCGACTGGCGGCTGAAATGGGCGGCGGCTTCGAGCTGTATGTAAAATTTGAAGGCCTCAACCCAACCGGTTCGTTTAAAGACCGCGGCATGACGGCTGCCATCAGCGAAGCCCTGGGGCGCGGCGCAAGGGCGGTAATCTGCGCCTCCACCGGAAACACAGCCGCCTCGGCGGCAGCCTATGCAGCTCGCGCCGGGCAGCGCGCCATCGTGCTGATCCCGCAAGGCAAGGTGGCAGCCGGCAAGCTGGCTGGAGCGATCGCCTATGGCGCCCAGGTGCTGCAGGTGGATGGGTCCTTTGACGACGCGCTTTCCCTGGTGGTAGCCCTGACTCAGAAACACCCGATTGCCCTGGTGAATTCGCTCAACCCCTTCCGGCTGGAGGGCCAGAAAACGGCCGCTTTCGAGATCTGCGACGCCCTGGGTGCGGCGCCGGATTGGTTGTGCCTGCCCGTGGGCAACGCTGGCAACATCAGCGCCTATTGGATGGGGTTCCTGCAGTACCACGAAAGAAATGGGCTGCAACTGCCCAAATTATTGGGCGTGCAGGCGGCCGGCTCAGCCCCGCTCGTGCTCGGTCACCCGGTGGAGCATCCTGAAACCGTCGCGACCGCCATTCGCATCGGCCGTCCGGCGCGCGGCGAGCAGGCTGTGCAAGCCGCCGAGCAGTCCGGAGGCCAAATCATCGCGGTCAGCGACGAGGAGATCCTCGCCATGCAGCGCCGTCTGGCGTCGGAAGGCGTCTGGGTCGAGCCGGCGTCGGCAGCCGGTATGGCCGGCCTGGCGCGTCAGGTGCGCCTGGGCGCGCTGGACCCAAAAGGCCTGCGCATTGTCGCCGTGTGCACGGGCCATGGCTTGAAAGACCCGAATGTGATCACCGCACAGATGAGCGCCCCAGTCGTGCTGCCGCCGGACCTGGCTGCCCTGGAGAGGCTGGTTTTGGCAGGCTGAGTCCGCTCCGCAGCGGAGCGCGCTCAGTGACTGAGGACACTCATCAGCCAGCATACTGAAAAACCGGTCAAATTTTCGCGACCTGAATCAGATTTCTCCGTAGAGATTAATAGCTCGACATCCTCGATGTGCGGCGCCCGCCCTGCTGAACAAACGGGCGCCGCACAACCTGATTGGAAGGAGAAATTCTTGTGGCAGAACCGTATAGAAGACTGTATCGTTCCCGCCAGGAACGCATGATCGCTGGCGTTTGCGGCGGACTGGCCGAATATTTCGGCATAGACCCCACCCTGGTGCGGCTGTTTTTCGTGTTTGCCGCCCTGGCCGGCGGTCCGGGCCTGATCATTTATCTGGTTATGATGCTGGTCGTGCCCGAAAAGCCGGCGTCCGAGGAAATCATCACTGCAGAAAGCACGGGAACAACGGACGTCATTTGATGTTCCCTGGCGCATCTTCCTGAGGCGGCTCATAGGACCTGCCTTCTATGCCTCAACAAGTCTCGGTGTCCGTTCCGGCCACATCTGCAAACCTGGGTCCCGGGTTCGACTGCCTGGGATTGGCACTCGACTTGTGGAATCATGCGCTGTTCAGCCGTGCAGGCGACCAGATTCTCGTGGATGTAAACGGCGAGGGCGCCGGCGAGCTGCACAGCGGCGTGGACAACCTGATCGCCCAGGCCGCCCTGCGCCTGTACGAATCGGCCGGAGCGCCAGCGCCGGCGGGCCTGCTTATTCGCTGCGAAAACCACATCCCGTTAATTTCCGGGCTGGGCTCCAGCGCGGCGGCAACGCTGGCGGGCCTGCTGGGAGCTAACGCCTTGCTAGAGGCGCCATTCACGAACAAATCAATCCTGGGCATGGCAGCCGAGATCGAGGGCCACCCGGATAATGTCGCCCCGGCGTTATTCGGAGGGCTGGTGCTTTCCATCCGGACTCCCGGCGAAAAAGCGGCCGGCGCAGGCGATCTGATCACCCGCCAGGTGCCGGTCTCGGATTTCAACGTGGCGTTGGCGATCCCGGATGTGGCGCTGACCACCCGGCAGTCTCGCTTGGCCCTGCCGGGGCAGGTCCCGCTGGGCGAGGCGGTCTTTAACATCGGCCGGACGGCGCTGGTGGTGGAGGCCCTGCGTACAGGCGATCTGGAGCTGCTGCAAAGCGCCATGGACGACCGGCTGCACCAACCTTATCGCCTGAAGCTTATCCCGGGCGGCGAAGACGCCCTGCTGGCTGCCCGCCAGGCCGGCGCGGCAGCCGCACTCTCAGGGGCAGGCCCGGGCCTGATCGCCTTCACCCACAAGGATGCCGCTCCCATCGCCGCGGCGATGGCGGCAGCTTTCGCCCGGGTCGGCGTGCTGGCGCGCAGCTACAGCCTGGGCATTGCGATGTGCGGCGCCAGGGTCGAATTTGATTGAGGGTTGGCGCAGAGCTCACAGCTTCGGCAGGACGATCGACTGCTGGCCTTGATATTTTCCCTTCTTATCGGCGTAAGAAATCTCGCATTCCTCATCGGCCTCGAAAAAAAGCACCTGGGCGATACCCTCATAGGCATAAATCCTGGCGGGCAGAGGCGTGGTATTGGAGATTTCCAGGGTAACGAATCCCTCCCACTCGGGTTCAAATGGCGTTACATTCACGATAATCCCGCAGCGCGCATAGGTGCTTTTCCCCAGGCAGACCGTCAACACCCCGCGCGGGATGCGGAAATACTCCACGGTGCGCGCCAGCGCAAAGGAGTTCGGCGGGATCACGCACACCTCTCCTTTGAAATCCACCATGGATCGTGGGTCGAAGTGTTTGGGGTCGACCACCGCCGAGAACACGTTGGTGAAGATTTTAAATTCATCCGCAACGCGGATATCATAGCCGTATGAGGATACGCCATAAGAGATCGCGCCTTCACGCACCTGGCTGTCGGCGAACGGCTCGATCATTCGGTGTTCGTGTGCCATCTTTTTAATCCAGTGGTCGGGTTTCAATCCCATGGTCTTTCTCCTATGAGTGTTGTTGTAGGGGCAATTCATGAATTGCTCCTACCGCTATTCACCAGCCGCTGGCCTTGAATACCGACTGGAGCAGGTCGTTGCGCTCATCCGGGGTCATCGGGCGTGGGCGGGCGTAATCTACGAACAGGATCGGCAGCAGCTCGGTGCCGATATAACGGCCATCGTAAAAAACATGACGGTCGATGAACGCCTGCCGGCAGGCGTAGCTGACGTCGTACTGGTCGAAGAACAGGTTGCCCAACCCGTAATGGATCAGCGCGCCGTTGTTGAACTCGAACGCCTGAGGTTGGTGCGCCTGGCTCCCACTGACGATCACTGCCCCGGCTTGCGCCATCTCACGGAAATCCCTTTTCTGATCGGGCTGGGCCTGGTAGGTGTAATACTCAAAATGCTGGAAAGTTGCGACCGGCAGGTAGCCTTCGCTGCGCAGGCGGGTGATTTCGCCCGCCATCCAATCGCCGTCGCAATCTGCTGCGCCCGGGTGTTTGGCGCCGGCCTGGGCAAAGGAGCCGCCCTTGGCGTTACATCCGATGAAAGCCAGGCGGTTGCCATTATGCTCGATTATCACCGGCGTACGGCCTTCATTGATATCAGCCCCGCCGCCGTAATACAGCCAGCCGCGCTCCCGGTAGAGATCCAGCGTGTAAAGCATCGCCTCTTCCCCCCAATCCTGAAAATGGTCGCCGGTCAACTCGACGATATCCGTCCCAACATCCTCCAGGAGGCGGATGTAGCGCGGGTCGCTGCAGAAGCGCATGCCTTCCTGGGTCGGGTTTGGAAACGGGCAGTCCCGAGCGAACGGCACTTCGTTGCTGACGTGGGTCAGGTCGGCGTCTCGCAGCAGGCTGCCGATATCTTTGGCCGGGTAATCAATCCCCTGGCGCTCCATCGTGTAGGCCGTAGCGCGCACCAGGGCGGTGACGCCTGTCATCACCAGGACGGTCAGGCGGCCCGGGTCGCGGTTTGTCGCCGGGGCCAGCGGTTCGGCGGCGCCTTCGCCATACAGGGAACGGACTGCTTCGGCCATCGTCTCCTCCCCCTCCAACGAAATGGGGACCACCAGCGGATAGGAAGCCGGGTCGAAATCCTTATGCAAAGGGGAAGCCCCATCCACTTCCAATACCTTCCAGCGCGGCTCGAGATCCTCAAACGGCAAGATCGCCCACGTCGGGTTGTGGTCCCAGGCAGTTCCCAGGAGGGCTTCGCTGGGCAGGACCTGGACCGCGCCTTCGGCAGGCGCTCCCCAGGCCGCGCTGAAGGCAGCCAGCGTGCTCGCATCCAGCAGGAGCGGCTGGCCTGCAAACGGACCGGCGGATTCCCCATGCCAGGCGCTATCAAGCTCCTGGCTGGTGACCCCCTGGGTTTTGGTCGGGAAAGGCGCTGCCAGGGCATAAATCCAACGGCTGACGATCCTGTGGCTGCCGTAAACCAGGCGCAGTTCCGCCGACTGCCGTCCTGCCTCGCTCTGCTCCGCGCTGGCAAATAAGGCCGGCAGCCTGACTCTGCTGCGCAACCCGGCGGGCAGCGCGGCATCCACCCAAATCGAAAGCTGGGGCGGTTGTAGAGAGGCCGGCTGCTCTGGGGCAGCCAGCAGTGCAGCCGGCGCAGGCGTCGCAGGCTGCGGCGACAAGGGTTGAAAAGGGGTTTTCGTCGAGGCGCCTGGCGCGGCTGGCAGGCCCGGCTGGGCTGTGGACTGCGGCGCCTGGAGAGGCAGCGGCGGCGCCTGGCTGCAAGATAGGACCAGGAGCAAAATAAGGCAATAAAATCTGGACCGCCGGAGCATCAACCACCCTCCTGAAAAATTATCGTTAGCACGGTTAACTGCCCGGGCAGGACCTGGACCGTGCGCTCTTGTATCCCAAACTGGACGAAGGAAATCCGGTACCAGCCTGGCAGAAGGTCACCAATGGCAAAACTCTCTTTCCAGGGAGGCTGGCCTACCAGGTCTTTCTCCTCATAGGTGTCGAGATAGACCTGCGAGTTGGCCGGCGAGCCCGGGGAGGGCAGGTGCGCAATGACAATATTCGACACGTCCAGCAGGTTACCGTGCGAGTCGAGGATGCGCCCCGCCAGGGCGCCATTTGGAACGCCGTCCGGGCTCAGGTGCGGCGCCAACCACAGCTCCGGGTTGCGCGAGCTGGCATAGGTGTTTTCGCCCAGGCGCACTTCGAAGTGCAGGTGGTTGCCGGTAGCCAGGCCCGACATCCCCACCCTGCCGATCAACTGCCCGCGGCTGACCTGCTGGCCTGCCTGCACCAGGATCTGCAAGAGATGGCCGTAAAGCGTGAAAACCGGCTGCGAAACCCCTGGCAACTGGTGCTGGATCACCACCAGATTGCCGTAGAAACCAAAATAACGGCCGTAATGGAAATTGTAATCATCCCCGGCTACGACCACCACGCCGTCTGCAGCAGCCAGCACGGGCGTGCCTTGCGGGTTGAGAAATTCAACTCCATGGTGGGGTTCGCGGGCGCCGTGCTGGGTCGTGGCGAATCGGTAACTTCCGTCGACCTTATCCTCACCGGGAGCGGCGATCGGACGCTGTAAGGGGAACACGCCCGCGTAGATACACAGGTCAGGCGGGCAGGGCGTGGGCGCAATCGTCGAGGTCAAAGAGGACAACGGAGTCTGTGAGACAGGCGCGGACGCTATTCCAGGAAGGGTGGGCTCGAGGCCAGGCGTCGTAAACGGCACTGCCGTCCCCACCACCGCCGTCCCCGGCGCTACTGAAGGCGGCAAAGAAGCGGGTGTGAAAGTCGGCGTCGGCATTTCTGCCAACGCCGAGGGCAGCGGCGCTGTGCCCGAAGGCTCCGGCGGAAGCGTAGAAGCCACAGCAGCGGCGCAGGCGGAAGCAAGCGCCGCGGTCGTGAGCGAAGCCAAAAGCAAGCTCAAGCTGCGGGATAATTTCATGCCAGAGGCATGCCCCCCCGGCTGGTGAGCTGGGCTCGCACGCCGGCCTGCAGCGTTTCGGCGCGCTGCTCGAGCCCCCGCAGCTTCACCAGGAAGGACTGCGCTGCAGCCTGGTCCTGCAAACCGGCGACGTTGATGCGCACGTTGTAACCTGCGCTGGAGAGCCCGGCCTGCGCCAGGGCGGCCGCGCTGGCGCCATCGCTGATTGCGTTCAGGTTTCCAAATTCAACCGCCTGGGCGGCCAATTCCATCACCTCGACCGCCTGCCCTGCCACTTCCAGCGGCACCTGGGCTGCGGCCTGGGTGGCCGACTCGATTGCTGCCAGGCGGAGGGCCTGCTCTTCAGGCGTGATCTTTGCCAGCTTGATAGCCGCCATCAACGCTTCGAAAGCCAGGGCGTCGCGACGGACGGCAGCCGTAAGCTCGAGGCGCAGCGCTTCGGCGCGTTCCAATACCAGACGCATTTGCTCTTCAACCCCGGCATATTTCTTACGACCAACAGTCAGGCGAGCCACCATCGCCACCAATGCAGCGCCGGCGGCGGCGCTGTACGCGGCAGCCGAGCCGCCGCCCGGGGTTGGGTTCTCCGAGGCCAGGGCTTCCAGGAACCGCTCATCGACCGGGCTTTCTTCCCCGCCAGCTTCCGGCCGGCTTTCGCCCTGCGAAGCGGCTAAGCGCTGCTCGAGGATTTGCTCGAGCTCAAATTGATCCAACTGAAGATACCATACCGCAGCATCCATCAGGGCGTCTTGCGGGATCAGGCCAACCAGCTCGCTGTGGTGGATGGCAGCCCCGTAGCGGGCCGCCTCCCGCCGGATCGTCTCCACCGCCAATGCCAGGGGGGTCCTGTGGAAATTGGTCAGGTTCATCGATACCTGGGCGCGGCCTTCGACCAAAAGGCCGAGCGCTTTCAAATAGCGCAGCCCGCCGGAAGAAAAGCGGATGGTTTTGGCGATTTTCTTGGCGATCGAGACGTCATCGCTGTTCAGGTAGACGTTAAAAGCGATCAGCGGCTGGCGCGCCCCGATGACCGTTGCCCCGGCAGGGCCGAGATGCAGCGGGCCGAAATCCGGAGCGCGCTCCGGGTTAACGGCGATCTCCTCTTTCAACCCTTCATATTCGCCCCTGCGGATGTCCTCCAGGTTCTGGCGTTCGGGCCGCGTCGCCGCCTGCTCATACAGATAAACCGGTATGCCCAGCTCATCTCCCACCCGCCGCCCCAGCCGCCGGGCGATCTGGACGCAGTCCTCCATACTGACGCCGCGTAAGGGCACGAAAGGGACGACGTCCGTGGCGCCGATGCGCGGGTGCTCGCCGGTGTGCTTGTTCAGGTCGATCAGCGCGGCCGCTTTTGCAATCCCCCGGAAGGCAGCGCTCTCGATTTCGGCCGGCGGGCCGACGAAGGTGATCACCGTGCGGTTATGGTCCATATCCGAGTGGCGGTCCAGCACCGTCACCAGCGGCGTTGAGAGAATAGCCTGGACGATCTCTTCCACCACCTCGGGCCGGCGCGCCTCCGAAAAATTCGTAATGCATTCGACCAGCGGATTGTTCATAAATTTAACCCGTAAGCTCTCCTTGATTGGGTGTGCTTCTGTTCAGGGCCTGACGCCCGCCGCCCTGGCGCAACCGGCTGCGCCTTTGCGGCGATTCTCAGGCAATTATACACTTGGATGGCGTCTCGCCTGGCGTGTAAGATCAAGCTGGCCCTTGCATCCTGTCTCGTTTTAGAGGTAGAATGTCGAAGAGCGACATCCCATGAAAAACCGGCTGCAACGTCCCAATATGTCTATGGCCCTGGTCGCCTGCGTCGTAATCATCGGCGTCATGCTGGCCTGCGCCCGCGCCATCCAATCCGATGGGCAGGATTATTGGAGCGTCTCCGGACCAGGGGCAGCGACCCAACAGGCCGCCCAAGGCCCTTCCGCCGCGACTTCCGATACCTTCCAAATGCCCGCTACCCGCCTGCCCGGCGCGCCGATCCTCACCCCCACACCAGACGCCCCGCACCCTCTCCCGCCATTACGCATTGGGGCCGATCACTATACGATCCAGGTCGGCGATACGTTGGGCCAGGTCGCCAAGCGCTTTGGAATCAGCCTGGCTCAGCTTGTGCGGGCGAACGATATCCCAAACCCGGATATCGTCTCTGTGGGCCAGGGACTGACCATCCCCCCACCGACGCCGGAGGGCACCGGGCCGGATTTTAAAATCATCCCGGACTCGGAGCTGGTGTACGGGCCGGCAAGTGCAAATTTCGACCTGCAGGCTTTCGTACAAGGGCAGGGAGGCTATCTGGCCAGCTATTATGAAGAGGTTGACGGACAATCTACGAGCGGGGCCGTGATCGTGCAGCGAGTCGCCCAGGATTATTCGGTCAACCCGCGCCTGCTCCTGGCAGTTTTGGAGTACCAGAGCCGCTGGGTGACCAGTAAAAACCCCGATAAGGGAACCCTGGACCGCCCGATCAACCCCGCCGACACGGCGCGCATGGGTCTCTACCGCCACCTGGCCTGGGCAGCGAACACCCTCAACCGCGGCTTTTACCTGTGGGAGGTCAACGGCGTTTCTGCCTGGCTGCTCACGGATGGGCGCGTGGTGCCCATCGATGCGACCATCAACGCTGGGACCGCCGGAGTCCAAAATCTGTTCGCTTCGCTGTATGAATACCAGGGCTGGCTGGCGGCGGTATCCGATCAGGGCCTGTTCGCCACCTACAACACCCTTTTTGGCTATCCCTTCGATTACGCCGTTGAGCCCCTGCTCCCGGTTAACCTGCGCCAACCCCCGCTGCAACTGCCTTTTGAACCGGGCGTGGTCTGGTCGTTTACCGGCGGACCGCACGGCGGCTGGGACGACGGTTCCGCCTGGGCGGCCCTGGACTTCGCCCCGCCCGACGACCAGCTTGGCTGCGTCCAAAGCGACGATTGGGTAGCGGCATCCGCGGATGGCTCGATCCTGCGCGCCGGCAACGGGGCCGTGATCCAGGACCTGGACGGGGATGGTTACGAGCAAACCGGGTGGGTGCTGCTGTATATGCACGTCGAGACGCGCGATCGTGTCCAGCCGGGCACTTTTCTGCATGCCGGCGAGCGTATCGGCCACCCCTCCTGCGAGGGGGGAGTATCCTCGGGCACCCACGTCCACCTGGCGCGGCGGTATAATGGGATGTGGATCGCTGCAGATCAAAGCCTGCCGTTCGTCCTGGATGGGTGGGTTTCCCGCGGCAGCGGCGCAGTATACGACGGCTTCCTGGAACGCAATGGAAAATCAATTGAGGCTTATGCTGGCCAGTCTCCACAAAACAGCATCCAACGCTGACAAGAAAAACTCATGAATTTTTCCGCAAAGGCATTGTCCATCACTTTGCTGCTCGCGCTGTTGACAGCCTCCTGCAGCACGAGCGGCTATTTTATCCCCCCCCGATCTACGGAAACCCAACCCCCGGCCCTGGCATTTCTTTTTGAAACCCAGGACCCGCCCCAGGAACCCACCCAGACGCCGCCCGACCAGGCTGAACCCGTGCAGGCCGAGCCCAATCCGGAGCAGCCCACACTCGCGCCGACAGACCCTCCCCTGGCAACCGATACCCCGCCTGCGCCGCCAGTGAACACGACCCCGATCCTGTATTACGTCCAGGCAGCCGACACCCTGCCAACGGTCGCGGTGCGCTTCGGTGTGCAGCCCTCCGAAATCAGCTCACCCGACCCGCTGCCTGAGACCGCCTTTCTCAATCCGGGCCAGCTCCTCATCATCCCGCGCCGGCTGGCGAACACCACCTCTCCACAGCACGTGATCCCGGACAGTGAAGTGGTGTATTCGCCTTCAGCCACCGACTTCGACATCGACGATTTTGTGAGCAAGACCAGCGGTAAATTAAACACTTACAACGAGTGGTTGAAAACTCCCGGGCTGCTCAGCGGTGCCCAGGTAGTCCAACGGGTCGCCATTGAAAATTCGATCAACCCGCGCCTGCTGCTGGCGCTGCTCGAATATAACGGCCATTGGGTCTATGGTCAGCCGGGGGATTTAAAAGAAGATAATTACCCGATGGGATTGGTAGACCTGAGCCAACGCGGCCTGTACCACCAGCTCGTCTGGGCTGTCAACCAGCTCTCGATTGGCTATTACGCTTACCGGGAAGGCCGCCTGACGGAAATTCACTTTTCGGATGGCGTCACGGCCCGCCTGGCCCCGGATTTGAACGCCGGCAGCGCGGCGCTGCAGTACTTTTTCGCCCAGCTATACAGCGGGCAACAGTGGCTGGATGCGCTCGACATGGATCACGGCTTTCCGGCGCTGGAGGCCCAAATGTTTGGCAATCCTTGGGAACGCGCCCAGGCGGTCGAGCCGCTTTTCCCGGCCGGGCTGGCGCAGCCGGCGATGACCCTGCCTTTCGCGCGCAACTGGCTGTGGAGCTATACCGGCGGCCCGCACGGGGCCTGGGAGCACGATGGCGCCTACGCCGCCCTGGATTTCGCCCCGGGCAGCACCGAATCGGGCTGTGTGAAATCAATTGCCTGGGCCGTGGCGGCTGCATCCGGCCTGGTGGTGCGCTCCGGGGTCGGCGTGGTCGTCTTGGACCTGGACGGCGACGGGCACGAACAAACCGGCTGGGTCCTGCTTTACCTGCACATCTCCACCGAGCAGCGCGTTCCGGTCGGAAATTGGGTAGACGCCGGCGACCCGTTAGGGCATCCATCCTGTGAAGGAGGCGTCTCTACCGGCACGCACCTGCATATCGCCCGTAAATATAACGGCGAATGGATCCCTGCCGACGGGCCGCTGCCCTTCAACCTGGGGGGCTGGGTGGCGCATTACAGCGGCGCGGCTTATAAAGGCACGCTGACCCGCGATGGCAAGACCGTCATCGCCTGCACCTGCAGTTCTTTCGAAACCAACATCACTCGCGGCGAGGATGACCCCTAGAGCGCTGCTCCCGCGTAGTTTGAGATCCACATTGGCTGTCCTGATAGGGCTGGCCTGGACGGCGGCAGCGCCTGCAAACCCTTCCCTGCTCCCCTCCGATGCGCACACCCAGGGGTTGAACGGGCTTGCAGCCGGACCGCTCCCAACACCCAGCCCGGCCGAGTTCCCAGCCCACGTTCCGCTGCATTACTTCGCCCAATCCGGGGACAGCCTTCCGGTGGTTGCAGCCCGCTTTGGCTTGCGCCCGGATGAGATCCTATCGCCGGACCCGATCCCCAGCGGCGGCTTCTTAGCGCCCGGACAGCTTCTGCTGCTCCCGCCCCGGCTGTCGCCCACCCCGCGGGCTGCCCGGCTGCTGCCGGACAGCGAGGTCGTTGACGGACCATCGCAGGTCGCATTCGACACCGCCAGCTTTCTCAAGCAGGCAGGAGGCTTTTTGGGAAGCCATCGTGAGTATTTGAACAGCACAGGTTGGACGCCGGCAGCGGAGATCATCGACCGGGTTGCATTGGAGAACTCGGTCAGCCCGCGCCTGCTGCTCACCCTTCTGGAAATCACGTGCGGCTGTGTGCGCGCCCAACCGCCTGCAACCCTGCCGGCTGGCTACCTGCTGGGCGTGATGGATTTTCATCACGAGGGGCTTTACGGCCAGTTGAGCTGGGCGGCGAACCAGCTTTCGATCGGCTATTACGGCTGGCGCACTGGCGCCTTGCTGGCCTTCCCACTCCCGGACGGCGGGACAGCGCGCCCCGCGCCGGATTCAAACGCCGGCAGCGTCGCCCTGCAGTACCTGCTGGCCCAGGTCCTGGCGGCGCATGCCCAGGCACGGATTGCGGGAAACGCCGGGACCGTAGGCCCACAGGCTGTATACGGACGAGCCGTTCAAGACTTCACCCGCCTGCACCAGGAACTTTTCGGCGACGCCTGGGATCGTGACCGGTCGATGGGGCCTATTTTTCCAGCCGGCCTGGAACAACCTGATTGGATCCTGCCATTCGAGCCGGGCTGGGTATGGAGCTTCTCCAGCGGGCCGCATAAAGCCTGGGAGACCGAAGGCGCTCTGGCGGCGTTGGATTTCGCCCCGGCCAGCTTAAAAACCGGCTGCACGCCAACGGACGCCTGGGTGGTCGCCGTGGGGGACGGGCCGGTGGTGCGATCCGGCTTTGGGATTGTAATTCAGGATCTGGATGGAGTACGGGCCCGCCGGTAAAACCCCCAGCGACGGTCACGAACAGACCGGATGGGCGATTCTGTATATGCACATCGCCACGCAGGGGCGTGTTTCCGCCGGGACTTATTTGCACGCCGGCGAGCGGATCGGGCAGCCCTCCTGTGAGGGCGGGTTTACAACCGGAACGCACCTGCACATTGCCCGCAAATACAACGGCGAATGGGTCGCAGCCGGCGGCCCGCTGCCATTTGTCCTCGGCGGGTGGACTGTCCAAGCCGGCCCACGCCCCTTTGAAGGCACAATGACTCGCGAGCAGCATACAATCATCGCCCACCCTTACGGCTCGACTGAAACCCTGCTTTCCCGCCCAGCCGGCGACCAGGATAAAAGTGCTTTATCGTTGCCTTTCACGTTGGACCCCTCGAAAAATGAGCCCTAGATCTTCTCGCCTGCCCCGCCTGGAGCTCCTGCTGGCGGCTGCTCTGCTATTCAGCGCTTGCCAGCCGCAGACGGCCTCGTTTTCCTCCGGCGTGATCGATATCAACCCGGCTGCCCAACCCACGCCGATCACCCCCGCCCCGGATGCAGATATCCCGACGCCTTTTCCCACCCGCCCGCTCTATTCGCCTGGGGAGCTGGTCGATTACGTCGCCCAAACCGGGGATACCCTGCCTGCCCTGGCGGTGCGTTTCAACACCACCGTCGAGCAGATCCTACAGGCTAACCCGTTCATCCCCACATCGGCCACAACCATGCCGCCTGGCATGCCGATGAAAATCCCGATTTACTACCTGCCTTTGTGGGGACCTGCTTACAAGATCCTGCCCGACAGCCTGTTTATCGACGGTCCGGCGCAGAAAGATTTCGATACCGTCCAGTTCGTCGCTGCCCAGCCTGGCTGGCTCAAGAATGTTACCGCTTACGTCGCCGGGAAAAACCGCAACGGGGCCGAGATGGTCAACTACGTGGCCCTGGCCTACAGCGTCAGCCCGCGACTGCTGCTCGCCCTGCTGGAATTCCAGGCCGGAGCGCTTTCCCAGCCAACCCTGGCCCCTGAGCTGCAAGATTTCACCCTGGGATACCGGGCCTGGGACCACAAGGGTGTCTATTTGCAACTGAACTGGGCGGCGAACCTGCTCAACAACGGTTATTACGGCTGGCGCACTTTTCACTTGACTTCTATCATCTACAAGGACGGCCGCCTGGAGCGCCTGGACCCCTGGTTGAATGCGGCCACCGCCAGCCTGCACAATTATTTCAACCAGCTTTACGGCGATCCTGCCTACTCGCAGGCAATCTCGCCGGATGGCTTCGCCAAAACCTACGCCGACCTGTTCGGCGACCCCTGGCAGGCCGACCAGCCGCATATCCCCGGCAGCCTGGCGCAGCCGGATTTCAACCTGCCCTTCGCGCCCGGAAGCGCCTGGGCCTTTACCGGCGGGCCGCACACCGGCTGGGGCCTGGGGGAGCCCTACGCTGCGTTGGACTTTGCCCCGCCGGCCGTGGCTGGCGGCTGCATCCCTACCGCCGAGTGGGCTACCGCGGTCGCATCCGGAGACGTGGTCCGCTCGGAAACCGGCATCGTCATGCTGGACCTGGACGGGGACGGAGATGAGCGTACCGGATGGGACGTGTTTTACCTGCACCTGGGTACGGAGGGGCGCGCCCCGCTCGGCGCTCACCTGGAAAAAGGCGACCCGGTCGGGCATCCCTCCTGCGAAGGCGGCACCAGCACGGGCACACACGTCCACATCGTCCGTAAGTACAACGGAGAGTGGATCCCCGCCGAAGGAACGCTGGCCTTCAACCTGGAAGGCTGGATCGCCCACAACGGCAGCGCGCCTTACCTGGGGACGCTGCGACGTTTCTCGCGAGTCATCACGGCCTGCGTTTGCTCTAACCAGGCCAGCTTCATCCAATCCGGATTGCCCTAAACGCCGGTACCAGCCGTGCTGTGTGGGTCTGGATGGGCATACATCCACCCAGACCCCGCTTCTCCCCAGCGACGACTTCAATATTATCAATATAAATATTGAATTTTCGTATATTTAACCTTGACATTTTCAATTTTATCCGTATAATATTAATAGAACACAATATGGGATTTAGAATTATAGAACACTCCCCTGCCGGAGGCAGGTTAATTAAGAAAGGAATTACCCTATGTATCCACTACCCACTAAATGCCCAATATGCGGCGGAGACCTGGCTGTCACACGAGTTTACTGCCGCGAATGCGATACGACGATCGAAGGCCGCTTCACCGGCGGGCCATTCAGCCAGCTCAGCACAGGAGCAGTTGGAATTCGTCGAGACTTTCATCCGCTGTGAGGGGAAGATTTCACGCATGGAAGGCGAAATCGGTCTCTCCTATCCGACCATACGCAACCGCCTGCATGAGGTTATTCGCGCCCTGGGGTACGAACCCGGCGGCGACGAGCCGATCGGCCTTTCGGAGGACGAGCGCCAGCGCATCCTCGAAGACCTGGATAAAGGTCTGATCAGCGCAGAAAAAGCCATGCTCCTGTTAAAAGAAAGTTGAGGTATTTCATGAGCCAGCAAACAATCCCCACCAGCCCTGCCCCGGAAATCCTTGTCGAAGAAATTCATGGAGAACTGCAGGTCAAGGGCTGGGAAAACCATGAAGTCGCGATACGGGCCGACTCCGAGCAGGTCGACTTTAAAGAACAGGAGGATATCGTCAGCATCTCCTGCCGCGGCAGTTGCAGCCTGCGCGTGCCGCACGGCGCGACCCTCAAAACCAGCCGCGTGCACGGCGAAGCCCGTTTCAAGCTGTTGGAGGACCTGTTAACCATCGAAGAAATCGATGGGAACCTGGGTTTGCGCAACGTCGCCGAGACCCAGGTGGGCACGGTGAACGGCAACCTGCATGCCAGGAACGTCGCCGGCGACCTGGAAGTGGAGGTCGTCAACGGGAACGCCATTCTCCGCGACGTGCAGGGCGAATGCCGCCTGGAGCAGGTCAAGGGCAACCTGGATGTGCGCGACGTCGAGGAAGCGCTGACCGTAGAAGCCACGGGCAACGCCCGGGTGCGCTTAAAAGTGCTTTCCCCTGGCGAATATCGCATTCATGCCGGTGGAGATATCCGCTGCCGCATCCCGGAAAACGCCAGCGCACAGCTCAAGCTATCCAGCGGCGCCAACACGATCTACGTGCGACTTCCGGGCGAAGCGAAATATTACCGGGAGGCGTCTTGCGAGCTCAGCCTGGGCGGCGGAGATAGTCATATGGAGATCGCCGCGGATGGCACGCTGTTCCTGTACAGCCAACCTGTGGATTGGAGCGAGGCGGATGATCTGGAGGGCAGCCTGGACGACGATTTCAAACAGCGCTTCAGCGACCAGGTTGAAGCCCAGATCGAGGCCCAGATGGAGCTTATCAACCGCCAGATCAACGATCAGCTTTCAAATCTCCACGACAGACTGGGGGATGTCGGCCTCTCCAACGAGCGGACCGAAGAAATCCTGCGGCGGGCGCGCGAATCCAGTGAAAGGGTCACCGCCCGCGCCCAGGAGAAAATGCGCCGGGAGCAGGAGAAGCTGGAGCGCAAGCTGGAGGCCGCCCGCCGCAAGGAAGAATTAAAGGCCCGGGCCGCCGAGCGCCGGTCTCATTCCCGTTCGCGAGGCTCCTGGAACTTTGAATGGACCCCCTCCTCGGCCAGCCCGCCCAAAGAAGAGGGCGTGACCGATGAAGAGCGCTTGATGATCCTGCGCATGTTGGAACAGAAAAAAATCAGCCTCCAGGAGGCCGAAGATCTCCTGGCGGCGCTGGAAGACCGGGAATAGCGAGGCGGCAAAATGTCAGACGAACACAGGCGCATGCAGATCCTGGATAGGATTGAAAGCGGCGAGATCAGCGCCAGCGAGGGGCTGCTGTTGATCCAGTCCCTGGGAAATGGGACGCCCGCCGGCGAGGTCTCTGCCGCCGAGCCGCAGCCTGGCAGCGATGGACCGGCAGACTCGAATGCCAGCGCCGGTTCGCAAGGGAACATCTACACACCCCCGGCGGGCCTGCCCGAGGAGGCGCAAAAATGGCGCCGCTGGTGGGTGCTGCCCTTCGGATTAGGGGTGAGCGTAACGATTTTAGGCGGGCTGCTTATGTACTGGGCGCTGCAAACAGCCGGGGTCAGTTTTTGGTTCTTCTTTGCCGGCCTGCCGATGGCGCTCGGCTTGGTCCTCATGGTGCTCTTCTGGCAAACTCGCAGCGCTCACTGGCTGCATCTGCGCATCGAACAAAAAAACGGCCAGTGGCCCGAGCGCATCGCCCTCAGCTTCCCGCTGCCGCTGCGCCTGACCGCCTGGCTCTTGCGCCGCTACGGGCAGCGGATCTCCAGCCTGCAGGGCACTTCCCTGGATGAAATCATCGTGGCGTTGGGCGATTCCACCACGGCGGACAACCCTATTTTTATCCAGGTGGAGGACGACCAGGACGGCGAGCGGGTTCAAATTTACATTGGCTAAGGAGTTTAACAAGATGGCGACCGGGGAAGAAAGATTGAAGATATTAAAAATGATCGACGAGGGCAAAATTACAGCCGAGGAGGGCGCCAAGCTGCTGGCGGCTTTAAGCGAGAGCCGCAAAACCAGCCGGAAAGTCTCGCTGCGCAGCTCGGGAGGCGGGGCGCGTTGGCTGCGCGTGCGGGTGACCGATATGGCCACCGGCAAATCGAAGGCGACGGTGAACCTGCCGCTCGGCCTGGTCGACGCCGGGCTGAATATCGCCTCGCAATACGCGCCGGGCATCGCCTTCGACGAATTGATCGAGGCGATCAACGCCGGCGCTGAAGGCAAGATCATCGACGTGATCGACGATGAAGACGGGGAGCACGTCGAGATTTTTATCGAATAGCGACCCAGGAGTGACGTTATGGAACCAGAATTGATCGAACAGACCTTCGAGGTGACCTCGCCGGCGCAGCTCACCTTGAGCAATATCCGCGGCTCGGTGGTCATCCGCTCCGCCGAAGCCGGCGAAGATCAGCCAGCCGTGATCCACATCCAGGCCAGCAAGCGAGTGGGCACCGGCGACCCGGAAAGGACCGAGGTGATCCTGTTTCAACAAGCGGACGGGAGTGTGACCGTCCGGACCGAGTTCCAAAAGACGAGCTGGCTGGATTTCCTGCTCGGAAACGGGCGGCCTTGCAAGGTGGATTATCTCGTGAGCGTGCCGCGGCTTTGTTCCGTGCAGCTTAAATGTATCAGCAGCAGCGCACAGGTGGAAGACCTGCAAGGCGAATTCGGCCTCAAAACGGTGAGCGGCGATTTAGAGCTACATGGCTTGAGCGGCCCGATGCGGGCCCACTCCGTGAGCGGCGAGATCCGAGGAGAACGGCTTTCCGGCAATCTCGATTTGGATACGGTCTCGGGCAGCGCCCGCCTGTCGGAATCGACCTTCCCGGAATTGCGCGCCGACAGCGTCAGCGGCCGGTTGGAATTTCAAACCCCGCTGGGGCCCGGGCCTTTCCGCGTCAAAACGGTCTCCGGCGACGTGCTGCTTTCCACCTCGGCCGAAACCCGCTGCAGCCTGATTTTTCACTCGCTCAGCGGCCGGTTCCACACCAACCTGCCGCTCACCCGCCAAAGCCAGGTTTCCGGCAGCCGCCAGATCGAAATCCAGGGAGGCGGCCCGCTGTTGGAGGCCAGAACCACCTCCGGCAACCTGACCGTATTAGGCTCTTCGCTCAACGAACAACCGGCGGGCAGCGGACGAAGCGCTTATCTGGACGAGCACCAGGTGCTGGAACGCGTGGCCGCCGGCGAGCTTAGCGCAGAGGCAGGCGTTCTGGCGCTGAAAGAAGCGCGGCGCTAAGAGACGTGCAGGCTGAGCCTGAAGAACAGGCTGAGCCTGTAAAGCAGGCTTTAATCCCCAGATCGCTCGAATCATTCCATGGGTGTTTTCGATGGAAATCGTCGAAAACACCTGTACGAAAAATTGGATGAAGATCTCAACACCTAAATTTAACCAACCCAGCGGAATGCGCGCCTTTGTGATCGTCTGGCTTGGGCAGATGGTTTCCTTGTTGGGGACCAGCATGACCGGCTTTGGCGTAACCATTTGGGCTTATAAACTGACCGGCTCGGCGACCGCCCTGGCCCTGGTGAGCTTCTTCTTCGTCACCCCCATGCTGGTCATCAGCCCTTTGGCGGGCGCATTGGTAGACCGTTCCAACCGCAAAACGATGATGATGCTCAGCGACCTGGCGTCCGGGCTGGCGACCATCGCCATCTTGCTGCTGTATGCCAGCGGGAGGCTGCAGGTCTGGCATCTTTACATCACCGGGGCGGTGGAGGGCGCCTTCCAGGCATTCCAATGGCCGGCGTTTTCGGCCGCCATCTCCACCATGCTGCCCAAAGAACAGTATGGGCGGGCGGATGGGATGATGTCCCTGGCCAATTCGTCTTCCGGCATCTTCGCCCCGCTGCTGGCAGGAGCTCTGTTGGGCGTCATCGGGTTGGGCGGCATCCTGGCGATCGACATCCTCACCTTCGTGATCGCCGTCGCGACGCTGCTATTCGTCCACATCCCACAGCCGGCGACCACGCAGGCCGGATTGGAGAGCAAAGGTAGCCTGCTGAAAGAAGCCGCCTACGGCTTTCACTATATCCTCAAGCGCCCCAGCCTGCTCGGCCTGCAATTCATCTTCCTGGCGGGCAATTTCATCATCGGCATCGCCTTCACCGTGCTGGCCCCAATGATCCTGGCCCGCACCGGGAATAACGAGGTGGTTTACGGCAGCGTCAGCTCGGTTGGCGCCCTGGGGGGCCTGACCGGCGGGCTGGCCATGAGCGCCTGGGGCGGTCCCAAACGGCGGGTGCACGGGGTCCTGGCGGGTTGGGGTCTCTCCTGTCTGCTGGGGGTCGTATTAATGGGGTTTGGGCGCAGCCTGTTGGTCTGGGCCCTGGCCGGCTTCTTCGGCGCCTTCTTCGTGCCTTTCATCAACGGATCCAACCAGGCCATCTGGCAGGCCAAGGTAGCCCCGGACGTGCAAGGAAGGGTGTTCTCCGCCCGCCGGCTGATCGCCTGGTTTTCAGAGCCGCTGGCTACGCTGATTGCCGGGCCGCTGGCGGACTATGTGTTGGAGCCGGCTATGCTTCCGGGGGGACGCCTGGCCGGGACTTTCAGCCCGCTGGTCGGCAGCGGACCAGGCGCCGGCATGGCGCTGATGTTTATCTTTGCCGGCCTGCTGGCGATGATCTTCACCTTGAGCGGCTACGCCTTCCCGGCCATCCGCCAGGCCGAAACGATTTTACCCGACCACGACAGCAGCCCGGCGACCGCCCCAATACAGAGCCCAACAGCCGCCGAATCCAACCCTTCCTAGTGTTGATCAGGCGCTTTTCCGAAAGGAAGCTTCCATAGCCAGGGGAGTTTCACGCCTGAAGCTTATGCCCTTCGCCAAAATGATAAAATTCTTGGGTTGCGCCGCAAGATACGTTGCGGATCGATCCGGAGTTGAGTGACAGCCAGGTGGGAAGGCAGCAGGTCAAAGAGTTAGCGGGCGGAACCCCAAACCAAAGGTGGTGGTGGCAGACAGTCTGTATGGAAACCATGTCTTTCTGGCGATCTTCCTGTGTATCCAGAACAGCTTTGCCTTGGTGCGGATGCGGAGCAACAACGTGCTGTACGAGCAGCCTGAGCCTCGCCAGCCGGGCAAGAAAGGCGCTCCCCAGAAGCATGGCGCCAGGTTCAAGCTCTCCAGCCCAACTCGCCCGGCGGATGCTGCCGAAACCTTTCTGCTCGGCTCACAAACCGTCCGCATCCAGGCCTGGAACGGGCTGCATCTCAAGAAGCTGCCCAAACTGATCGTCAGGCTGCTGCGGGTCGAATTCTTGAAGCCGGACGGCAAACCCCGCTACAAACAGCCCATGTGGTTGCTTTGGACTGGACCAACCGGCGTCTCTTTGCAAGCAAGACAAGCGCCGCTCTTCAAAAGAAGCGCCTGCCCATCCTCCTGGGCTTCATACAGGTAATATTTCAGCTCGATGGGGAACAGTTTTTCGAACATGGCGATTGCTGGGCAGTAGCGTGTGGCCGAAAGCTCGATGGAGCGCAGCAGCGCGGCTTCGTCAAGCTGGCGACCGGTGACGTGATATTCCACCCGGGCGTGGGTGAACACTTTCGGGTGTTCTTCGGCTTGATCGGTGTGAACCCTGACCTCGAACGCAGTGACGTCCTGGCGCTTCTTGGTGAGGATCGAGATCACATCCATCGCCGTGCAGCCTGCCAGGCCTTCAGCCAGCAGCTCCATCGGCCTGAAGCCATCCTCATCCCCGCCGGCGCTGGCCTTGCCTCCCAGCGGCACGCTAAAACCACTGTCGGCCGCGCCGGTGAAGGTTAACCGGCCTCCCCAGGTTACTTTTGCATCCACAGTTATTCCTCCAGCAGAGGCGTTACGTACTGCTCTAAGATCTCGCGGCTGATCGCCCCGGTCCAGGCCAGGCGCACAATTCCAGTCCGATCGATTACGTAGGAGTTGGGCAGGCTCATATTGCGAAACGCCTGGATCGACTTTTGATCCGGGTCGGGCCAGACGGGAAAGGTCAGGCCATACTGCTTCACGAACTGGGCGACGTCGGAGGCCGTCTCGCCGGCCTCAATGGCGATGATCGTGAAATTTTGACGGCGGTGCTCGTCAAAAAAGGCCTGCCCGACCGGTATTTGCTCTTTTTTGATGAATCTCTTTTCATCATAATGCTTGGTGCGCCACAAGCGCCCGACACTTTTTGGGCTTGCGCAATCCGTTTATCTTGGTTTGGTTTAATGTTGGTGAATCCGGCGCAGATCGCTGACGACCTGACCGGAAAGGTAAGCCTCAACCGCCGCACGCAGCTCGCCGCCGGTGAGGACGACCTGCAGACCGGCGTCCAACGCTTTCTGATAGGCAGGCTGGCCCATCCCCCCACACAGCAGCACCTGGCAATCCGCGATAGGGGCAAACATTTCCGTGTGGCCGCCATTATGGCCGCCGGCCTGGCCGGGGTGATCGTGGTGGCTGTGGTACGGTTTCTGGCGCACAATTTCTTCCAGTATCTGGCCGTCCGCCGACGCGGAAGACGTGATAAGCCGGCGCCATACCAAAATGGCTGCTGATGGACTGGCCATCCTGAGTTACGGCTGCAATTTTCGTTTCCATTTCAATTCCTGACGGCGCGGCGGATCTCCTCCAGGAGATGGTCCGCGGGGACCGCGCCGACTACGGTGCCGGCGCCCTGGTTGATGGTCGTCTGCGGCACGCCGCTGACGCCAAAGCGGTTGGAAAGCTCCGGGAACTCCATCGCTTCCACCATTTCGGCCTCCACCATCGGGCTTTCCAGGGCCATCTGGTGGGCGAGCACGACCGCTTGCGGGCAGTAGGGGCAGGTGGGGGTGACGAAAACCTGCAAGTGAACCGGCTGGTCGAGGTCCTGCAAGTAGCGGCGCACGTCATCGTTCAAGCCTGAATCGCGGCCCGAAACCAAAATAAGATCGTTGATCAGGGAGCTGAATTCGTGCCCGGAGGGGATGCCGGCGATGCGAATGCCGTAATCCAGGATCTGGTCGCCGTCGCGCCCGGCGATCACCAACCCGGGGGCCTTGTCTATTTTATACTGCCCGGCGATGGCGGCATCCGCATCCAGGTCGTAAACGCTCAAGGTGAGCTTGTCGGAGAGCCCGATCACTTCCTGGAGCAACTGCAAGGTGTCCTGGCAATAATCGCAGTCTGTCTGCCTCCCGAAAAAAAGGACCTCGACGGGCTGCTGCAACTGCTCGAAAACTTCCTGGATCTGGCCGATAATTTGATCGTTCAATAACTTCGTCTGCATCTACGCTTTTCTCCTGTGGCCCCACCGGGGCCGCTGTAAATAGTCTATCAGGTAAAACAACCGCTCAAGGTGAACCCGCAGCCCGGACAGGCCAGGTTAAGCAGGCCGTCGTAATCCAGGGCGGCCGTATGGCAGCGCGGGCATAAGTCGCCAGGACGCAGCACATCTCCTTCCAGTAGCAGCGCCGGCTCCGCAAGAAGCAGCGCCTGGGGCAGCCAGGCCAGCTCATTTTGTCCAATCAGCGGATCGTTTTCCGTCACAATTTTTTAGATGCAGGAAGCGTGAAAAGGTTACACTGGCATACTCAAGCGTGTGCGCCTTTTTCGAGGAAATCATCCAGGTCCAGCCGGCGATAGAGCCGCTCGCGCACATCCTCAGGCACGAAAGGCGGGGTCGCGCTGGCGTGGTAAAGGTAGATCGTCTTACGCAGTGAATCCACCACCACCCGGCAGTTATCGCAGTCATTCAGATGGCGCTCGATCTCCAGGCAAAGCTCGTCGCCCAGTGCGCCGTCTACGTATTCCGACAGCGAGCTCAACAATTCACGACATTGGGCGTGATCCATCATCCCTGGCCTCCCTCCATCATCTTTTTACGCTCCATGACATCCCCAAAGTAGCTGGTCAGCAGCTCCCGCAGGCGCAGGCGGGCTCGCGACAGGCGGGTCTTGACCGCGGTTTCGCTCAGCTCGAGCACTTCGCTGGTCTCCTGCGTCGAAAGGCCCTCGATCTCGCGCAGCAGGAAGACCATGCGCAGGCTGGCGGGCAGCTCGTCGATGGCGTGGTCGAGGTATTCGAGCGCCTCGGCGGACATCAGGTCCGGCTCAGGAAGGCAGCACCAGTCGACGATCTGCATGGGCTCCTGGTCCTCTTCCCCGGATTCGTCCGGTTGGTCGATCGAAAGGAAATTCACCTTCCGCCGGCGCAGCACCATGAGCGCCTCGTTCGTGGCGATGCGGTACAGCCAGGTGGAGAGCTTCGAACGCCCATCGAACCCAGAGATGTGGCGAAAAGCTTTGATAAAGGTCTCTTGTAAGATATCCTCCGCGTCCTGCGAGTTGCCAAGCATCTTCAAGGCCAGCCGGTAGATCACCCCGGAATAAGCCTCGACGAAGCGGGCGAACTCAACCCGGTCGCCGCTGCGCAGCGCATCCAGGGAGAAGGCTTCGGATGTCGGTTGCCTGCTATCCATTTAGATGCATCCTCGTCCAAAAAGTTACCGGTATTGCCGGAGTTCCCTTTGGATTGTAATCCAATTTTATAAGCGTGGGATATGTGCTTGGGGAGATTAGATCCAATCCTGAAGTTGAAAGCCTTGGGTAAACGGATTCACGTATCGTACACCTTCGAAAACCACTCCCGCACGAAAATCTTCCCTGAAAATGGTAGGAATTTGGTTAAGTCGGGCGGCTGCCCAGATTTGAGCATCCCAAAATTGGAGTTGATATTGCCGCACCCCCCGCAGCGCTTCCAAAACAACTTGCCGGGTGACGGGATAAATGGCAAATGCGCGCGCGAGTTTCTCTGTTTCGTTCACGGCCTCGGCAACGGACAGGATAGCATCTTGACCGGTTTTTCGTCTTGTGGCTGCGCTGAAAAACTCGGAAAGGCATTGGGCGCTCAAACGCCCAATGCCCAGTTTGGCCAGTGTTCCAACTACCTGCATGGCGACATTTTGCCTGACCAGATCACGCCTGTCGTACACGTAAACGAGCAAATTGGTGTCAATCAGAGGTTTACTTATTATAAAACCAGTTGTAGGCGAAATAGCCAGAACCGACGCTTTCCAGGCGGATGGCGATCTGGCCGCGCCCGGACAGGGCGGGCGGGATTTCCAGCGTGACCACAAAGGAGCCGGCGCTGCCCGTCTGGATCGTGCCTGCCAGGCTGCCGTTGACGCCGCGTGTGCCGATCCTGCCCATCCGCACGTTGAAGGTGCGATTGGCGGGGAAATTGTACGTCTGGATCGTCACCGAACGGTCCTGCACTACGGAAACGATGGAGAAGGTAGGGATCACACCCGTAGAAGCAGCAAGTGTTGGCGCCGGCGTGGCGCCAGGACTGGTCCCCGTTTGTACGCACAGCCGGTTGCCGGCGAAGATGTGGTTGGGGTCGCTCAGCCCGTTGATCCGGGCCAGCCACTGCCAGGTCACCCCGTAAATCCTGGCGATCTTGGATAGATCCTCGCCGCGCTTGACAGTATAGAATTGGGTGCAGGCTGCCTGCAACTTGGCGATGTCGGTCAACTGGACGCAAAGCTTATGTTCGGCGCGGACACGCCCGTCTTTCAGATGATTGATCAGCGCCAGCCAGCCCTGGCTTACCTTGTACTTATCGGCGATCTTCTCGAGAGTCTCGCCCGCTTTCACAGTATGGACCATCGTGCAGGTAAGCCCCGCGCCGAGCGCCGGTGTGGGCAGGCTGAAAGAACCGGACAAAAGGATTAAACGAAGAAAGCCAGCAGAAAATTCTTGCGTTTCATGTCTCCACCTCCTGAGCAAGAGAGACAAACGGATGAATCGCCTGTAACTTTTAGGCGGAAGTCTTCCACATTTTGTCGCTTTTATTTTATCATTTTTTTTCAACCCACCGCCGGTCTCGAAATACTTGTTACAGGCAACCGCCGCCTCTGAGATGTCTTTTACGTCGTCACCGCCAGCTTCTCATCCGTTATAATTCTCAATCAGATAAACAATAGCCGGGGAAAGGAGATGAGTTTTGAGTTTTGTCACATTAACGACCGATTTCGGATTGAAAGACGGCAACGTCGGCGTGATGAAGGGCGTCATCTGGGGCATCGCCCACCAGGCGCAGATCGCCGACTTGAGCCACAACATCAGCCCGCAGAACGTCGCCGAGGCGGCCCTGATCCTGCTGCGCTCGACGCCCTATTTCCCGCCTGGCAGTGTTCACGTGGTGGTGGTCGACCCGGGCGTGGGGACGGAGCGCCGCCCGATCGCCGCCCGCCTGGGAGAGCAGCTCTACGTGGCGCCCGACAACGGCGTGCTGACCCTGCTGCTCGAACGGGCCGAAACGGATGGGCAGATCGTGCGGTTCGTCCACCTGGACCAGCCGCAGTACTGGCGGGCCGAGATCAGCCACGTTTTCCACGGGCGGGACATCTTTGCCCCGGCCGGCGGGCATCTGGCCGCCGGCGTGGCCCTCGAAGCGCTGGGCTCGCCGATCGACGACCCCGTGCGCCTGGCGCTGCCCCGGCCGCAGCGCACCTCCAACGTCTGGCGCGGCGAGGTGATCCACATCGACCATTTCGGCAACGTCTCCAGCAATATCCGCGTCGAGAACCTGGGCGATGCGCCGCGGGTAACCGTGCTCGTGTGCGGGGTGGAGATCCACGGCATGGTGAAGACCTTCGGGGAGCGCCCGTCCGGCGAGCTGGTAGCCCTGTACGGCAGCACCGGCAACTTGATCTTCTCGGTCGTCAACGGCAGCGCCGCCCGGCGCCTGGAGGCGCAGGTCGGCGACCCGGTGGAAGTGATCCTGCCGGAGGATTGACCCTTGAGCGAAGCCAAAGCGCTCCTCGTCCAGGACCTGTCTTTCCGCTACCGCGACCGCCAGGAGCTGTCCATCCAGGATATCGCTTTTGATATGGCCCCCGGGGAGCTGCTGCTGCTGGCCGGCGCCAGCGGATCGGGCAAGACGACCCTGATCCGCTGCATCAACGGCTTGAACCCGCGCAGCTATAAAGGCGAGCTGGGCGGCCAGGTGCTCCTCAACGGGCAGGACAACCGCGGCTTGTCGCTGGCGCGCATCTCGCAGATGGTCGGCACAGTGCTGCAGGACCCGGAGCGGCAGATCCTGGGCACGCGCGTGCTCAACGAGGTAGCCTTTGGCCTGGAGAACCTGGGCCTGCCGCGACCCGAGATCCGCCAGCGGGCTTCCGAAGCCCTGGAACACCTGGGCATCGCCCATCTGAGCGGCCGGGAGACTTTTAATCTCTCCGGCGGGGAGAAGCAAAAAGTGGCCCTGGCAGGCGTGCTGGCCATGCGGCCCAACATCCTGCTCCTGGACGAGCCCCTGGCGAGCCTGGACCCCGCCAGCTCGCAAGAGACGCTGCGTCTGGTGCGCCGCCTGGTGGACGAAGGCATGACCGTCCTGATGGTAGAGCATCGCGTCGAAGATGTACTTAAGATCAGCCCAAACCGGGTCATGTTCATGATGGACGGGAAAATACGTTACCTTGGGGCGTCCCAGGGGTTAACTAAAGCGGTGGACTATCACGAAGTCAAGCTTCCGGCTGCCATGATCATCGAACGGGCTGCTGAAGACCCACCCCCCCAGCCGCTGGAGATCCTGCCGGGCAGCGCCCAGGCGGACCCCGCTGTGCTGGTCCAGTTTGAGAACGTGGTCTTTGGCTACGAGCGCCAGGTCGATGTGCTGCAAGGCGTCAACCTGACCCTGCGGCGCGGCGATGTGGTCGCCATCCTGGGTCCGAACGGCGCGGGGAAGACCACCCTGGTCAAGCACGCCATTGGGCTGCTCAAGCCAAAGTCGGGCCGGGTGCTGGTCGGCGGGCAGGACACGCAGAAATCGAGCGTGGCCCAGATCGCCAACACACTGGGCTACGTCTTCCAAAGCCCCAGCCACATGCTCTTCGCCCAGACCGTGCACGACGAGCTCGCCTTTGGCCCCACCAACCTGGGACATAAGCCGGAAACCATCGAAAAGGAGGTGCACGAAGCGATTGAAATTGTCAATCTATCCGGGCGGGAAAAAGACCCGCCGCTGGCGCTTTCTTTCGGCCAGCAAAAGCGCGTCAGCATCGCCGCCATCCTGGCGATGCGCTCCAGGATCCTGGTGATGGACGAGCCGACCGCCGGGCAGGACTATAAGAATTATATGGATTTTATGGACGCGATCCTGCAACTGCCCAGCTTTGAGGCGATCTTGTTCATCACCCACGATATCGACATCGCCGTGATCTACGCCAACCGGGTGCTGTTGGTCGACCAGGGCCGGATCGTCGCCGATGGGTCCCCATACGAAGTGCTCAAAGACCTGGACCGGCTGCAAGGCTCGCGCCTGGTGCCGACTTCGCTGCTGAAAGCCAACCTGGAACGCTACCCAAGTACGCACCGCTTCCTGCGCGCCGAAGCGCTGGCGCATGTTAATCCGCAATAACGAAGATTGGGCTTCGCCCAACTCTTTCGAAATCGTTCATTTTCAACAGGATTATCTTCCATCAGGAGAATTCATATGGACCGCAGATTGAGCTCTGTCATTTGGTCTCTTGTAGCTGTCGTGGTGTTTTTCGGTTTGATCATCTGGATCGGCGGGCTGATCAACCCAGATCTTCAGTTAGACGAGACGGCCCTGACCCGTTTCGTCTTCGTCGCCATCGGCCTGCTGATCGTCTTCATCCTCTACTGGCTGACTCGCAGCAGCGATATTTGGGAGGTGGGCACGCGCGAGGTGGTCTACATGGCCATCGGCGCGGCTTTGTATGCCATCTTCTCCTACCTGTTCAACGGCACCGTCTTCGTCGTGCCTTCCGTCAGCCAGGTGGCGCTGCGGCCGGCGATCTCCATCCCCATGTTTTTTGGATATGCCTTTGGGCCGGTGGTCGGGTTTTTCAGCGGCGCGGTTGGGAACATGTTCGGCGACGCCCTGACCGGGTTCGGCCTGTCCCCGCAGTGGAGCGTGGGCAACGGGCTGGTCGGCCTGGTGGCGGGGATGGCCCTGCTCTTCACGGATAAGCGCCGCAGCATGAACACTGTGCTGATCGTCAGCGCAGTGCTGGCAGCCATCGCCACACTCCTATACATCCTCCAGCCGACGATCGCTAACATGATGTACTTCAGCCCGGATGAGAACATCTTCGGCGATGCGCCCATCTCGGTTTTCGCCGGCATATCGATCCTGATCGGCTTCATCCTGGTGCTGGCGGTGCGCTTCATCTTCGGCGGCAATGTCGACGTAGCCGCGGCGGTCACCTGGAGCATGTTGGGCAACCTGGTTGGGATTGGCTTCGCCGCCATATCCGACATCTGGATCAACGGCTTTTCGCCGGCGGTGGCGATCGTCGGCGAATTCTTGCCGGCCGCCGGGCCGAACCTGATCTTCGCCGCCATCCTGGTGCCAATCCTGGTGGGGGCCTACGCGGCCGTCCAACGCCAGTCCGGGCGTTGACCTGAAGGTGTAAACCCGCCATGCTGGTCACCTGGCGCTACCGCAAGCGCAACTCGCTGGTGCAAAGCTTCGACCCGCGCGCCTGGATCCTGTTCTTCTTGTGCTTCCTGGCCTCCACGCTCCAATTTTGGGACGTGCGCTACCTGGCCTTTTTCCTGGCGATCGCCCTGCTGGCGGTCTTCACCTCGAAAATCCCCTGGCGGGAGATGCGCCGCGCCTGGATCTTCATCGGCGGGTTCGTCCTATTTTTCTCTTTCCTCACCTTCCTGACCGGGCGCGGCGGCGTGGAGGTCTACACCCAGGAGCACTTGATCCGCCAGTTTGCGGCGCCTTTCACGATTTTCGGCTGGCGGCCCACCCTGGACATCACCGTCGAGCGCAGCTTCTTTGCCCTGAGCCAGATGGTGCGGGTCTTCAGCATCGCCAGCATGACCATACTGATCCCGTACTCGCTCAACCCGGCCCATTACGGCATCGCCTTCCGCGGCCTGGGTCTGTCTGACCGCATCGCCTACGCCATGGACCTGACCATGCGCTTCATCCCGACCTTCGGGCGCGATTTCCAGCTCACTCTGGACGCCCAGCGCGCCCGCGGCTACGAGCTGGAGAAGCTGAGCGGCGGCCTGGTAGCCCAGGTGCGCAAGATGGCCCCCCTGATCGTGCCGGTCACCATCCACGCCATCATCGGCAGCGAGGATATCATCGACGCCATGGACCTGCGCGCTTTCGGCGTGGGCCCGCGCACCTGGCTGGAGGAGCTGCACTACCGCCGGCGCGACCGCGTGCTCATCGCCCTGGGAGTCCTGATCCTGGTCGCCTCCATTACGCTCTCCCTGTTCGGTTTCGGCAGCTTCTGGGTGCCGCCAGGGTTGATTTCCTAGAAAAGGGATCTGCATCTTGACAGCCTCCATTCGGGAATTTCATATCATGACCAAGCCCAGCGGGGCGATCTGCAACCTGGATTGCAAGTACTGCTATTTCTTATCCAAGGAGATGATGTATCCCGGAAGCCGCTTCCGCATGGCGGACGAGCTTTTGGAAACGTTTGTCAAACAATACATCGAATCGCAACAAGTCCCAGAAGTGACCTTTGCCTGGCAGGGCGGCGAGCCGACGCTGATGGGCCTGGATTTTTTTGAGCGGGTAATGCACTACGAGCAGAAACATGCCAGACCGGGGATGAAGATCCAAAATGCGCTGCAAACCAACGGTACATTGCTGGATGAAGATTGGTGCCGCTTCTTCAAAAAACACGACTTCCTGATCGGCATCAGTATCGATGGACCTCAGGAGCTGCACGACGCTTACCGGGTGAACAAAGGCGGCGCCGGCAGTTTTAAGCAGGTGATGCGCGGCTGGCGGCTGCTGGTTGAGCATGGTGTGGATTTCAATGTGCTTTGCACGGTGCACGCCGCCAATCAAGACCACCCATTGGAGGTGTATCGCTTTTTTCGCGATGAGCTGAAGACGCATTTCATCCAATTCATCCCAATTGTGGAACGTACTACGCCGGAAATATTGCCATTGGCAAACAACGGATGGCAGGCGCATGGCGAGAAAGACCGGCCGCTATACACACAATCCGGCAGTAAGGTTACGGATCGCACCGTCAATGCAGCCAAATACGGTACTTTCCTGAAGGCTATCTTCGATGAATGGGTCCGGAATGATGTTGGAAATGTTTTCGTGCAGATGTTCGATGTTGCCCTGGGCGCCTGGCTGGGTCAGCCCGGCGGCCTGTGTGTTTTTGCCCCAACCTGCGGCCGGGCGCTGGCATTGGAGCATAACGGCGACCTGTTTAGCTGCGATCACTTCGTTGAACCGGATTATTTCTTAGGCAATATCCAAAGCGAGAACATGCTCGAGCTGGTTTCTTCCGATAAGCAGCGCCAATTCGGTGAAGCCAAGCTAACGAGCCTGCCCCGTTTCTGCCGGGAATGCGAGGTGCGCTTTGCCTGCCACGGCGGCTGCCCTAAGAACCGCTTCATTCACACACCCGACGGCGAGCCGGGTTTGAATTACCTATGCGCCGGCTATAAAGCATTCTTCAATCACGTCGATCAGCCGATGAAGATGATGGCGACGCTGATCAACCTGCAGCGGCCTCCAGCCGATATTATGGATCTCCTCGATCCGATCGAGCCATCCATCGATGGCCTACCCATTGAGCCGTCGCCTTTACAGAATAAGAAGAAACATCGCGGCCGGCGGTCGAACAAGCCTTAAAGGGTTTCTCGGTTGGATTTTCTCCGGATCTATGTTGCCTATGAAACTGGGCCAAGTCAATCGAAGCGCAGGCGCCAGATGCCGATGGCGAAGAAGAGCCCGGCGAAGAGCAGCAGCACGCCCACCTGCGGCAGCACCGCTTGCGGCCCCTGGCCACGCACGATCACGTTGCTGAAGCCGATCATCGCCCAGGTGGTCGGCAAGACCTTGACCACGGACTGGTAGAGCGGCGGGGTGATCTCCAGGGGCCACCAGGCGCCCCCCAGCGCGGACATGAGCATGGCAAATGTGGTTGTCAGCCCCGAGGCCTGGCTGGATGTTTTGGCGAGAGCGCCTAACAAAACCCCCAGGGCGACCGCAGCCAGGGCAAAAGCCACCGCCACCAGCGCCAGGGCGCTCCACGAACGGCCCCAGTTCACGCCCAGGGCCAGAGCGCCGAAACCGATCAATATCAACATCTGGAGCAGGCCCATCGCAAGCCGTCCAAGGATCTTCCCCGAGAGAATGGTCGCTTTGTTGGTGGGCGTCCCCAAAAGCCGCCGCAATGTGCCCTCCGTGCGCTCGTAGATGAAAACTTCCGAAGCGCCTAATAAAGTGATCAACGTCCAGGTGACGAGCTGTCCTGGCGAGGACTGTTCGAACCCCGATGCAATCTGGACCGGGCTCTGCGGGGATTGGGTGATTTCGGTCCGGGCTGGCGGGTCGGCGAGCAGCGCCCTGGCCCTCTCCAGGCTTTGGTCGAAGTAAGCCTGGCGCTCCCCGGCGCTGGCGAACGGCTGGAGTTGTTCGGCGGCGGCGACTGCGGCATTGGCAGCCTGCAGGGCGCTGTCGACCTGGGATGCCGCTGCCCTGACCGCCTGGTCGACCGCCAGCGCACGATTATCGTCCGGGAGCTCGCGCAACGAAAGGCTCACCGGGCTGCCGTCCAACAAAGCCCGGCCGAAACCGGGAGGTATGGTCAGGATGCCTACAGCCTGCCGGTCCTGGTAAAGCGCATCAGCCTGTGCTGCGTCGCGCAGCACCGGGCGAATGACCTGCGAGCTCGTCAAGGCATCGATGAGCTCAGCGGCTGCCTGGCTGCCATCCGCGTCGACGACGAGCACAGCGTAGCGCTGGTCGCTGGCCTCCTCATCGCCGCTCGAAACCCCTTGCAGCCCCAGGCCGATGATCACGGTGAACACCAGGGGCAGAACCAGGAAAAAGAGCAGCGTCGAGCGTTCCGAAAACTCGATGCGGATATCCGTCCACGCAATCGCCAGAAGCTTTCTCATCCTCAACCCTTTCAAGAATACTGGCGCCGGAAAGCGACCAGGGAGACTGCGAATAAGATCGCCGCCATAATCAGGAGAGCAATCACCGGGCCGAGCACGTCCGCAAGCCCGCCGCCAGCGGTCAGCTTCGAATAACCCTCCAGAGCCCAGGCGTTCGGCGAGATCAAACTGGCATTCCGCAGCAAGGCCGGCATCGCCTGGCGCGGCACGAAATTCCCGGCCGCGGCGCCAAAAATCAAGGCCATAGCGGTGCCGGTGGCGTTCGCCTGCCCCGGCGTGCGGGAATAAGCGGCCAAAAGCGCGCCCCAGCCGGTTGCCCCGGCGACCACCGCCAGCGTGAGCAGCAGAGTCGCCTGCCAGGCTCCCCAGTTCACCCCCAACAGCAAGCGGCTGGCCAAAATCAAGATTGAAACCTGGGCGAAACCGATTAGAAAGATGCCGCATACCTTGCCGCCCAGCACCTGCGCAGCCGTGGATGGCGTAGCCAGCAGGCGCGCCAGGGTGCCATCCGTACGTTCGGCCAGGATCGAGCGGCCCCCGGCGGTCACTGTGAACATCAGGAACAGCACCGCCATGCTGGGGGCGGTAAAAGAAAGCCAGTCGAAGCCGCTCGAGGGGTTCTGCCCGGCGGCTGACATCTGCTGGTCGACGGAGATCAACGAGCGGCCGGCTGCCTGGCTACCGGCCGCTTCGCCGACCACAACAGCCATCTCGCCAACCTCCTGGGGCGAAACCAGCCCGCTGCGGATCAACTGCTCGACCGCCACCCGCCCGGCGATCGCGCCGGCGTTGACCCGGCTGTTGAACGCATCCACGATGCTGCGGATGATCGCGACGCTCACCGGGCGGGTTGGGTTGGCATACACCTGGATGGTGGCCCCCGCTGGCAACTCGTTCAGACCCGTCCCAGCAGCGCTCGATCCAGACGGTATGATGCGGTCCGTAAAGCCGGCTGGAACGACCACCGCCGCGGCGTATTGGTCGGCGTCCACCCCGCGGCGGGCGGCGGCATCGTCCTGCAAAATGACCGGGGCCAATAAATCTGCCAGGTCGTCCGACTGGAAGACCTGGATCAGGTTCGCCCCAAGCTGCCCGCTGTCATAGTTGACGATCGCCACGGGGATATCCTGCAAGCCTGCGCTATTGCTGCTGCCCCCACTGAAACTGCCAAAGGCGAACCCGATCACCAGGGTCAGGCCAAAGGGCGTCGCCAGCATCAACAGCAGCGCGGTTGGGTCGCGGAAGGCCACCCGCAGGTCTTTCAAAGCGATATTCAGGATCTTTTTCATCAGGCGGCCTCAGTCGCAAAGCTTATTCTGTCGCAAAGCTTATTCAGTCGCAATGCTTATTCAGTCGCAATGCTTATTCAGTCACGCAGGGCACGTCCGGTCAGGTGCAAGAAAACCGCTTCCAGGTTCGGTTCCTGGATCTCAACGGAGCGGACCTTGAAGCCCAGCTCCACTGCCCGGGTGATGACCGGCGCCAGGGCTTCTTCCGCCTCGGGCACCACCAGGATGACCTGGTGGTCCGCCGCAGAGACCTTCAACACACCCGGCAGATCCCCCAATCCGGCAGCGAGCGGGCCGGCCTCCTGCTCCTCCCCCAGGAAAAGGCACAACACGTCGTTCTCGCCGACCATCTGAGTCAGGTCCTTCTGGGTCCCCAGGGCGATCAGCTCGCCATGGTCGATGATCCCCACCCGGTTGGAAAGCTCCTGGGCCTCTTCCATGTAATGGGTGGTGTACAGTACGGTCATCCCCTGGCGGTTCAGCTCTTTGACCTCGTCCAGGATGCTGCGGCGGCTCTGCGGGTCAATGCCAACCGTTGGCTCATCCATGAACAGGATCTCAGGTTTGTGCAGCAGCCCAATGCCGATATTCACCCGCCGCTTCATCCCGCCCGAATAGGTTTGGACGCGCTGCCTGACTCGATCGCTTAACCCGATTTGTTCCAGGACTTCGTCCACCCGGCGGCTGAGCTCGGCGCCGCCCATGCCGTACATCCGGCCCCAAAACAGCAGGTTTTCGCGGGCGCTCAGGCTTTGGTACAGGGCGATCTCTTGCGGCACCAACCCGATCACGCGCTTGACCGCCATCGGGTCAGCGACCACAGAATGACCGTCTACGATGGCGTCGCCAGTCGTGGGTGGCAGCAGGCAGGAAAGCATCGAGATGGTGGTCGTCTTACCGGCGCCATTCGGTCCGATCAGGCTGAAGATCTCGCCGCGCTCGATCTCGAAACTGATGCCCTTCACCGCCGCGACCCCGTTAAAATGCTTTGCCAGGTTTTTGATTTCCAGGATCGGTGCCATCGAATCCTCCCAACCCCCAACCCCCATTTCCGGCCTCCCTTTGCCATTTCAAGTAAATTCGAGTAAAGTATAACAAATTCGGGCCAAAACGGAGAGCGTCTCTAAAAGGAGGGCGCCTCCAAAAGCAGGATCGGGCCAAAGGCGACCATGAGCGCTATTTTGGAAAATGAGTTCTTTGCATTCGAGATCAACCCCGCTGAAGCTGCCTGGAATCTGCGCGGGAAACTGGCTGCAAGGTCCTCTATCGAAGGGGTGAAAATGCAGGTTCAATACCGCCGGGCAGGGGAAAGCTTCCACTTGCTCAATTCCTGGCCAGGCTGCGCAACGGGCGTGGTGGAAAGCGTCCCTTCAGCGAACGGGCCAACCCGCCAGGTCGAGGTAAAAGTCCGCCCGGACCCGAATGGCCTGGCGTGCTGCATCACTTTCGCTCTGCTCGAGCCTGAGCCTCTTTTCCTGTGGAAGCTGGAGGTCGAAAACCTTGGCGCTCAACCGGTTTCGCTGGGCATGTTGGAGCTGCTGCGCCTTGGGCGACCTGCGAAAACAACCGCGGCGGGGATCCGCCTTAACCCGGCTGAGGCCAAATCCCCGGCCTGGGCTTTCTTTTCGAACGGCTGGCAGTCCTGGAATTACAGCGGGGTATATGGTCCCGCAGACCGCTTCCGGCGCACGCGCCTGGGACGGATGGCAAACCCGCTACGGGTCAACGCCGGCACGCCGCAGCCCAAACTGCGCGGCCATTTTGCCAGCGACATGTTTGCCGTGCTCGGCGACCGGGCCAGCCGCGCCGGCCTGCTGGCGGGCTTTCTCTCGCAGCAGGCTCATTTCGGCTCCCTGGAAGCCTGGATCAACTCGCCCACGCCGAAGCTGCGCATGTGGGCGAACGGCGACCTCGCCCGCCTGGACCCTGGAAAACGGGCCGCCACAGACTGGGCCTGCCTGTGCTTCGTGGACCTGGACGGCAAGGATCCGCTCGGGCCCTATCTGCAGGCAGTCGCCCGTCAGAACGGGCTGGCGGGCAAAGACCCAGGCGCTCCACCCGGCGCAATTCCCACCGGCTGGTCATCCTGGTATTACTATTACGAAAAGGTGATCCCGGAAGACATCCGGCGTAATGTGCGTGCGGCAGCCTCGCAGCAGCCTGGACTTCCCCTGGAATGGATCCAAATCGACGATGGCTTCGAGTCGCGCCCGGGCGACTGGTTTTCCTTCAAGGAGACCTTTCCCCAAGGAGTCGCCCCGCTGGCTGGGGAAATCCGGGCCGCCGGGTTAAAGCCCGGGCTGTGGCTGGCGCCTTTTATCGTCCACCCTCGCTCCCGGCTGGCAAAGGACCATCCCGGCTGGCTGCTGCCCGGCCGGTTAAACCTCCCTGCCAACGCCGGCTTCCTTTTCGATGACGTTTTCATGGCCGCATTGGACCTGACTAACCCGGCTGCACTGGACTACGCCTGCCAGGTCGTGCACACCGCCGTCCACGATTGGGGCTTTCCTTATCTCAAGCTGGACTTTCTGTACGCGGCCGCGCTCTCTGGCAAGCATCATGACCCCACGCTCAGCCGCGCCCAGGTCTTGCGGCGGGGGCTGCAGGCGCTGCGCCAGGCCGCTGGCGAGGACGTTTTTTTGCTGGGATGCGGCTGCCCGCTCGGACCGGCGATCGGCCTGGTCGATGCCATGCGCATCAGCGCCGACGTCAGCGACACCTGGACCCCCCAATACAAGGGTGTGAAGTTTTTCTTTCAAAACGAGCCGGATTTTCCCAGCGCGCGCAACGCCATCCAAAACAGCCTGGCACGCGCCAGCCTGCACCGCCGTTGGTGGCTCAACGACCCGGATGCGCTTTTGCTGCGTCCGGATTCCCATCTGACGCTGGCAGAGACCCGGGCGCTGGCCACCGTGATCGCCCTGAGCGGCGGCTCGCTGTTCTTTTCCGACGACCTGGCAACTCTGCCCGAGGCAAGGCTGCACATCGCCCGCAGCCTGCTGCCGCCAACCGGCCTGCGACCCAGGGTTATGGATTGGTTCGACTCCGCAACGCCGGGCCGCCTGCGCCTGGACCTGGAGAATCCCAGCGGCAGGTGGCACCTGCTGGCGCTGTTCAACTGGGACGACCAGCCCCGGGATTTAACCCTGCAGTTGGCCGCGTTCGACCTGCCGCCCCGGAATCGCTACTTTGCCCGCGAATTCTGGTCGGGAAAAGTGTTCAAGATCGAAAACGGTTCGCTGGCCTTCGCCCATGTCCCGGCGCACGGGTGCGTGCTGTTGGCCTTACGCACTGTCGCCGAAGGCACCCCCCAATACCTGGGAGGCGACCTGCACTTCTCCCAGGGCCTGGAAGTGATCTCCTGGGAAGCCAGGCCGGAGGGCCTGTTCTTTGAAATGGAACGTCCCGGCCTATCTGCGGGCCAGGTCCTGATCGCTTTGCCGCGCCCGCCGCAAGCCGCCCGGCTCAACGGCGAGCCACTGCAAGGACAGCAGGTCTACCCGCAGGTTTATGCCTTTCCAGTGAAATTTCAGCGCCGTGCCCAGGTGCAAATTAATTATTAGACGACCATCCGCTGCCAGGACAAAGCCATGGAAAACCAGATTGATTCTTCACTCGCCCCCTTCTTTTCGCCGCACGGCGTGGCCGTCGTCGGCGCCTCGCAGGACCCCACCAAGCTCGGTTACGGGCTGGCGCGCAACCTGGTGCAGAGCAATTACCAGGGCGTGGTGCATTTCGTCAACCCGAAGGGCGGCAGCCTGCTTGGCCGGCCCATGGTTTCCAGCATCGCCGAAGTCCCCGAACCAGTCGACCTGGCGATCCTGCTCATCCCGGCCCGCTTCGTCGCCGGGGCGCTGCGTGAATGCGGCCAGCACGGTTTACGAGCTGCGATTATCGGCTCGGGCGGGTTCCGTGAAACCGGTCCAGAGGGCGCCGCGCTTGAGGCGGAGTGCTTGCGCGTCGCCAGGGAATTTGGAATCCGCCTGCTCGGGCCAAACTGCATCGGCTTGCTGGACACGCATCTGCCAATCGACGCCACATTCTTGTCGCCGCCCGGCCCGCTGCCCGGCGACGTGGCTTTCATCTCGCATTCTGGCGCCATTTGCGCGGCGGTGATCGACTGGGCGCGTGGCCAGGGATTCGGGCTCTCGCGCCTGGTCAGCCTGGGCAACCAGGTGGACGTCAACGAAACCGACGTCTTGGCGCCGGTAGCGGCCGACCCGTTCACCCGCGTATTGACCCTCTACCTGGAAGGGGTGAGCAATGGGCGCCGCTTTGTCGCCGAAGCCGGCGCGGTGAGCCGCAAAAAACCCATCATCGCCCTAAAAGTCGGGCGCTTCAGCAGCGGGCAGCGGGCGGTGACCTCGCACACCGGGGCCCTGGCCGGCCAGGAAAATGCTTTCAACGCTGCATTCCGCCGGGCGGGTGTGATCCGGGCCGATACCAGCGAGGAGGTGTTCGATTGGGCGCGCGCCCTGGCATGGTGCCCGCCGCCCCAGGGCCGCTCGGTAGCTGTGCTCACCAACGCCGGCGGCCCGGGCGTTACCGCGGCAGACGCCCTGGAAGCTGGCGGGATGCGCCTGGCAGACCTGCAGGACGGGACGCGGGCCGGGCTGGCGTCTTTCCTGCCGCCCGCCGCAAGCCTGCATAACCCGGTGGATATGCTCGCATCGGCCTCGCCAGAGCAGTATGCCAAAAGCTTGCAAGTTTTATTAGCGGACCCAGGAGTGGACAGCGTCATGGTGATTTTGCCGCCACCGCCCATGTACACCGCCGGAGCTGTGGCCAAAGCGGTCATCCCCATCATCCACGGTTCAAGCAAACCGGTTGTGGTTGCGCTGATGGGCGAACGGCTGATCCAGGAAGCAGTGGAACACTTTCGGGCTGCGCGCGTGGCCGAGTATCGCTTCCCCGAGCGGGCGGCCTCAGCCCTGGCGGTGCTCGCCCAGCGCGCCGAATACCTGAGGCGGGCCGAAGAAGCGCCAAACGACTGCTGCGAGGTAGACCGGGAGGCGGCCGCCCAGGCGCTGCGCGCTGGCAGGCAACGCTCTCCAGGCGGCGCCCTGCCGCAGGCGGACGCCGAGAAGCTGCTGGCGGCTTACGGCATCCCAACCCCACCGGTTCGATTGGCGCGCACGCCGCAAGAAGCGGTCGAACTGGCAGCCGCTCTGGGATTCCCGGTGGCGCTTAAAATCGCCTCAGCGGATATCGTCCATAAATCCGATACCGGCGGTGTTTTGCTCGACCTGCGCCGGGCTGAAGAAGTGGCTTGGGGTTTCCAAAAAATCCTGGAGGCTGTGCGCCTGACCCGCCCAGAGGCAAATCTCCAGGGCGTCTACGTCCAACCCATGGTCGCCGGCGGGCAGGAGGTCATCCTTGGAGTGGTGCAGGACCCCCAGTTTGGGCCGCTGGTGATGTTCGGTTCAGGCGGCGTCGAGGTCGAAGGCCTGAAAGACGTGGCTTTCGGGTTGGCGCCGCTGACCCGAGAAGAGACAGAGCACATTTTGAACAGCACCTGGGCCGGTCGAAAGCTGGCGGGGTTCCGCAGCCTGCTGCCGGCCGACCGCCAGGCCGTAATCGAAGCGCTGCTGCGCCTGGCGCAGCTTTCGGCCGACTTCCCCGAACTGGCCGAGATCGAAATCAACCCGCTGCGGGTGCTGCCGCCTGGCCAGGGCGCTTTCGCGGTGGACGTACGAGTGCGCCTGGCCAATCAACCGCCGCAGGCCGCCTCGCCTGGCGGTTTACCGGCCTTGTGATTCCTTGGAAGCGCCCTCATGGAAGGCGCCTTCACGGTAAGCGCCCTCGACTAACGCCAGCAATTGGGCCAGGCCCTGCGCCACCGGCTTCGTATCCATATACTCATTCAACGTGTGGGCATTGCCGCCCCTGGAAATTCCCACGCAAATGGCGGGCAGTCCGCGGCTGAGCGGTACATTGGCGTCCGTCGAGCCGATCCCCAGGTTCACATCCGGGATGCCCTGGGCTTCCAGGCAGCGTTTTGCCAGTCGGACCAGGGTATGGTGGCTGGAAAGTTTGCCGACCGGGCGCTTCCCGATGATCTCGGCGACCACCTTCACATTGGGCCTGTTTGCTCTTTGAACCAGGCGCTCCACCCGGGATGCCAGGTCTGCCAAACCACGGGCGCTCTCCGAGCGCAAGTCGAGCTGCAAAAACGCCTCAGCGGCGATAGTGTTCACCGTCGTCCCGCCCGAGATTACGCCCACATTCAGCGTCGTGCGCGGATGCTCAGGCAGTTTCAGATCCAGCACCTGGTTGACCAGCAAGGCCAGCTCGTGGATGGCGGAAGGTTTGCCAAAGTCCACCCAGGAATGGCCTCCTGCAGTTTGTACGCTGATCTGGTAGCGCTGCACCCCCAGGCCGCGATGGTAGATTTGCCCGAGCGCCATCCCCTCCAGGATAAGATAAGCAAGCACGCCATCGCCAAACCGGTCGACAACGGCGCGCATTCCGCGCAGATCTCCCAACCCCTCTTCACCGGTATTGGCCACCAGCCACAGGTCGCCCGGCAGCGCTGCACCCTTCTGGCGCAAAGCCCACAGCAGGCCAAAAAGCCCCGCCACGCCCAGGGAGTTGTCGCCGATCCCGGGGCCATAAATTAGGGAGCCGTCCCGACGGATGGTCAGATCGGTCGATGCGGGGAAAACGGTGTCGCTGTGGGCTGAAACGACCAATGCGGGGGCGCTCCCCTGGCCGGGAAGGCAGGCGTAGACGTTTGCCAGCGCATCCACGCTGACTTCGCTCAACCCTTCGACCTGGAACCTTTCACAGATAAAAGCAGCCCGGCGCTCCTCGGCGAAAGTAGGCGCGGGAATTTGTTGGATTGCAACAGCCAGATCGATGACCTTATTTGCCAGCTCCAAACTCATTTCAAACCTTTCGCACGGACTGCCGCAGCGCTTCGAGGCGCGCTTCGGGCAGACCGGGCAAAGAATCTAACGCATAGAACGGATCGCTGCCCTCGATCACCAAAGAAGCGGAGATATTCCCGTAAAGTGCGGCTTGCAGCGGGTCGTAAGTCCGGCGGTAGCCGGCCAGAAATCCACCGCAAAACGCATCGCCGGCTCCGGTCGGGTCGACCAGGCGCCCCGGGTAGGGCGGTATCTCCCAGCGGGTGCGCGTGGCTGCATCATAAAGCAGTTGCCCGCGTTCGCCGTATTTAATAACGATGATCTCGCAGCCATAAGCAGCCAGCGCGGCTGCCATCTCCCACAAATCATTGCTACGCCCTTGAAAAAGCTTGCGCACCTCCTCTTCGGACGGCAGGAAAGCTGTCAGGCCGGTGATCAAGGCCGGCATATCCGACCAATAAGTCGGGTTCATGTAGCCAGGAGAGGGATCCAGGGTGATGGTGGTGAGCTCGGCCTGGCGCAAGACGGCCGGCAGCACGCTATGGGTGAGATAATCCAGGCCGCACAGGTGGGCCCCGCTGGCATCCAGGAAATCGGCCGGGATATCGCCCTGGCGCAGCGAGGTTGGCAGCAGGTTGGTGCGGCTGTCCAGCTTATCGCGCGAATTGCGGTAGCCCAACAGGGCCTTCGGGAACGGCAGGCCCAGGCGCGCAAAGTGCGCCACCGGATCGTCGTCCAGGCGCGTGGTGCGATCGGCAAAAGCCCAAAAAGAGCGCACATCCACCGCCTCTGGCAGCACCCGCACGCCGCGCGTATCCAGGCCGCGCCGGGCAAAGGTTTCCAGCCATTCCTGCGGGTAATCTTCGCCCACGCGAGCGACCATCCCCGGCGGCGGGTCCGGCTCCCAAATCGCCAATCCGACAGCCGCAAACAGGGCGTTGCCTCCGGGCACATCCAACAATGGAGCGCCGGAAGGCAGGAGCACATAGGAACGATTTAATTGTCCGGCAATCAGAAAACGGGGCGAGGTGCGTTTCATCGGAGAGAATTATACGTCAGGTGGAGAAAAAAATGACGCAGCTTCTCAAGTCATTGCCCGGCTGCCAGCGCCAGGAAGACATCCTCCAGGGTCGGCTCGACTTGTTCCAGGCGCGCCCCGGTGACTCCGGCGGACAGCAGGCTGGCTTGCAGGGTTTGCGAATCCACGTCCGCCGGGGTGATCGCCCGCAGGTGATCGCTGACCAGCCCTGCCCGCAGCACGCACGGGCAGGCAATCAGCGCGTTCAGAGCATCCAGCAGCAATCTCCCCGCTCCTGCGCCGCTGTTCGTCTGCGACCCAGCGACCGGATCCAGACCGGCCTCAACCGGCTGCGAGCCTACAAATATGTCCCAGGCCAGGCCGGGCAGCGCGGTCCGCTTCAGCGCGGAAGGGGCATCCATCGCCAACAAGCGCCCCTCGCGCATGATCCCGACCCGCCCGCAGTATTCGGCTTCATCCATATAGTGGGTCGTGACGAAGGCAGTAACCCCGCTCTCCACCAGCTTGTAGATTAAATCCCAGAAGGCTCGGCGCGCCTTCGGATCCACCCCGCTGGTGGGCTCGTCCAGGAATAGGAGCTGAGGGCGGTGGACGATTGCCGTTCCCAGGGCCAGGCGCTGCCGCCAGCCAACCGAGATCTCGCTGACGCGCAGGCGTTCCTGGCCCTTCAGCCCAACCAGCTCCAGCACTTCCTGCAGGCGCGCCCGGTCGCGCACCCCGTAAACCCCAGCGTAAAATTCCAGGTTCTCACCTACCGTCAGGTCATTGTAAAGGGCGAATTTCTGCGACATATATCCCACCCGGGCGCGGATCTGCTCCGTCTGGCGGGCCACGTCAAATCCCAGGATATTGGCGCTGCCTTCGCTGGGCAGCAAAAGGCCTAACAACATGCGGATGGTTGTGGTTTTCCCCGAGCCGTTCGGCCCCAGGTACCCGACCACCTCGCCAGCTTGAACGCCGAAGGAGACGTGATCCACGGCGAGAAAATCGCCGAAACGGCGCGTCAGCCCATGGCACTGGATCACATCTTGAGCCGCCCCGTTTATGATCTGAACGCTCACGCCGGCTGCTCCAACAGGCTCATAAACACGTCTTCAAGGAGCGGGGCAACCATCCGCAGGCGCTCGATGCGCCCGCCCTGGTCGGGGATGAGCGCCTGCAAATGGGAGATCACCGCCTGGGCCTGTCCGCTGCGCACCCGCAGGTGCATGCGGTCGCCGAACATCTGCACGTCTTCCACATCCGGCTCACTTCGCACCAACCGGCGCAACAGGTCCAGCGGCTCGCCAGCCAGCTCCAGCACCCGGTCTTGCAAGCCGGTGCGCAATTGGGCGGGCGTACCTTCCACTGCCAAACTTCCCTGGCGCATAAACCCTACCCGGTGGCAGCGCGCCGCCTCATCCATGTAGGGGGTGCTGACCAGCACTGCCGTAGCGCCCTCATTACGGTTTACCAGGCGGATGATCAACTGCCAGAAATCCTGGCGGGTGACCGGGTCCACCCCGGTGGTCGGCTCGTCGAGCAGCAGCACTTCGGGCTGGTGCACCAGCGCGACCGCCAGGCCCAGCTTTTGTTTCATCCCGCCGGAGAGAAAACCCGCCCGGCGGCCGACAAATTCAGCCAGGCCGACGAACTCCAGGATCTCCATGCAGCGCGGCAGCCATTCCGACGGCGACAGGCCGCGCACCTCGGCAAAAAAGCGAATGTTCTCCAGAACGGTTAAATCCTCGTAAAGGGAGAAGCGCTGCGGCAGATAGCCAAGCCGGGCGCGCGCCTGGTCGGTCTGGCGCAGGACATCCCAGCCGGCGATGTTAACGACCGGCTGAACGGCGCTATGGTCCGGCTGCATGGCGCCGCACAACAGGCGCATGGTGGTGGTCTTACCGGCGCCATCCGGCCCAACCAGGCCGTAGATTTCACCTGCAGCAACCTGCAGGCTGAGGTCGTCCACTGCAACGGTCTGCCCGAAAGTCTTTTTGAGATTGCGCGCTTCTATACGAATGTCCATCGTACCCAATGGCCTGGCCCAATCATTCGCCTAATTTTCAAATGAAACATCCGCCGGCATACCCGGTTTAAGCTTGCCTCCGGCGGGGTCGATCGCCAGCTTGACGGCGAAAACCGTCGTCCGCCGCCCTTCTGCGGTTTGTACGTTGCGCGGCGTGAATTCAGCCTGGTCGGCGATATGAACGACTGTGGCTGTAAAGGTTGTCCCCGGGAAAGAATCCACCTGCACCTGGGCGCTCTGGCCGAGCTTGACTTCACCGTAGCGATCTTCAGGGAGGTAAATCGTGATGGTCAGGTTATCCAGGCGCGCCAGGGTGAGCAGCGGCGCGCCGGGGAGGGCCGTCTCACCCGGCTCGACCGAGCGAGTCAGTACGACGGAATCCAGCGGCGCGTAAAGAACCAGCTTATCGATCTGGGTCTGGATCACCTGCAGTGCGGCCTGGGAGAAGTCAACCTGGGCCTGGGCCAGCGCTAACTGCTGCTGGCTGGGTTCGGCCTGGGCAGCCGCCAGGTTGGCTTCGGCGTTCGCCAGCCGCGCCTGCGCCAGGGCCAGGGCGTCCGGGTCAGGGCCGTTTTTCAAATCATCATATTTACGTTGAGCATCGGCAAGCTGGGCCTCTGTCAAAGCCTTATCCGTTTCGGCCAACGCCAAATCGTACTGGTTGGAGGTGCCCAACAGGTTGTTCAGGCGGGTGACCACCGCGTCGTAATGTTTTTGCGCATCCGCCACCTGGCTCTGCAGAAAAGCCCGCGGGACATTGTCTTCGGACTTCTTCTCGTAGGGCTCAAACTTGTCCTTGGCGCGGTCGAGCTTATCGCCCGCCAGCACGACCGCCGCTTGCGCCGCGTCGATATCCGCCTGGTCTGCATTGCTGTTCATGTTGTCCAGCTTTTGGGTGGCCTGGTCACGAGCCCTGTCGATTGCGGCGACCGCCTGCTGAGCTTGCGCCGCGGCCAGGTTGGCCTCATCGTTCAGATCTTTCAACGCCTGGCGGGCATTGGTCAGCTCAAGCTGGGCTGCGGTGACGGCCACCTGGCGCTGCTCAGAAGTGGGTCCTGCGGCGACCAGGTCGTAATTGGCCTTCGCCACGGCAAAGGCGGCCTGCGCCTGGGCTAACTGGGCTTGCAGCATGGCGTCGTCGAAGCGAACCAGCAACTGGCCTGCTTGAACGCTGTCCCCTTCGGCAACCAAAACTTCGGCTACCTGCCCGCCCAGCTCCGGCGCCACGACCACCTGGGTAGCCTCAATCGTTCCGGAGGCCGACAGGCTGGGGGTTTCTGCCTGCGCCTGGCTGCTGCTGAAATACCACCAGCCAGCGGCGGCCAGAGCAATCAGTAAAATAACCGGGATAATTCTACGAGGATTGGGATGCATGAGGTTCTCCTTCGAGCTAATCCAGCCGCTTGCGGAAGCGCAAAGCAGCGATGCTCATAATGGCTGTCCCGAATATTGCCAGGGCAATGATCTGCTGGCGCAGCACCGCTGCGCCAACGCCTTTCAACAAGAGGGTGCGAATAATCACCAGGTAATAGCGCAGGGGCATCAGGTAAGAAATCCACTGTAATACTTTCGGCATTGCCTCCAGGGGGAAGAAAAAGCCGGAGAGAAAGAGACTGGGCAAGAGCGTCATCCACACCGTCAGCATCGCCTCCTGCTGGGTGTTGGCGATGGTGGAGGCCAGCAGGCCGATCCCCAGGCTGGAGATCACGAACAGGCCGGATAAGAGCAAGATCAACCCCAGGTTGCCGCGCACGGGCACCTTAAACCACCAGGAACCGATCGCCAACACTTCCAGCGTGTTGAAGAATGCCAGGATCGTGTAAGGCGTTAGCTTGCCGACGACCAGCTCCCAGGGACGGATCGGGGTGACGATGAGCTGCTCGATAGTGCCGCGTTCGCGCTCGCGCACGATCGCCGTCGCGGTCAGGAGGGAGGTCAGGGCGAACAAGATCATGCCAATCACCCCGGGGACCATAAAATAAGCGCTGACCAGGTCGGGGTTATACCAGACCTGCGTGCGCACATCGACCGGCAAAACGAGCGGGATCGATTGGCCGCGGCCCGCCATGCGTTCGGACAGGATTTGGGTGGACATCGACTGGCCGATCAATTGAGCCGCCGAGAGGGCGGTGGAGGCTACGGTTGGGTCGCTGCCATCCAGCACGAAGGCCACCTGGGCCGAGCCCTGTGATTGCAACAGGTCGCTGTAATCTTCTGGGATTACCAAACCGGCTCGAGCCTGGCCGCCGTCGATCAACTCGCGCAGCTCCGCTTCCGAATCGACGTCAAAAGCAATATCGAAATAATCTGCGGCGCGGTATGCGTCCAGCAGCGCCCTGGCAGCCGGGCCGCGATCCTGGTCGTAAACCGCCAGAGGCACGTTGCGCACGTCGTTGGTAGCGGAATACCCCAATAAAATTAGCTGCATGACCGGGATCACCAGGACCAGGATTAAGGTGCGCGGGTCGCGCAAGATCTGGATAAACTCCTTGCGGATCAAGGAGATCAAGCGTAAGCTCATTTTTCAGCTCCATCCATGGACTCATCCCGGGCGATGACCCCATAAAGATAGATATCGACTAGATGGTCCAGGGCATTCTCCTGCATGGCGTCGGGGATCATATCGAAGATCATTAATTGGGTCATTACGTAAGAGAAAAACAAGCCCAAAAAGGCGCGCATCATCACTGCCGGAGGCATTGGGCGGAACCGGTCCTGGAATTTTTCGAAACGAGTTGAAAACTCAAGGATATAGGGGAACAATTGGTTGAACAATTGTGGGATGTGCTTGCTCTTAAATTCGACAATTTCAATGAACATCAAGTTAAGGAAATCATAGTGCTCACCCAGGGCCGCTACCATCCGTTTGGCCGCATCGCGCACATAGGCGTCCAGGGTATCGCCCTGAGCAGCCTCCATGGCCGGGAGAAGCTCGATAAAGGGATGCCTTGCAACAAAGATCGCTTCGAAGATTTCTTCTTTACTGGCAAAATGGTTGTAGATACCGCCCACCGCAATGCCGGCGCGCTGGGCTATCTGGCGCATGGAAGTGCCGTTGAAACCGCGCTCCAGAAAGAGCTCATGCGCACAGCGCAGGATCTCTTCGTGAGTAAGCTCGCCGCGGGGGATGGTTTCTTCACTCGTCATCGGGGTTTCCGTAGTGAACGAACGTTCGTTCATATTATACAGTTTTCGTTGCCGGCTGTCAAGATAGATTTGGGGAAACTGCGGGCCGCAAAAAGCGGTAGTTAAAAAATCAGGCCCTCCCCGTTCGGGAGGGCCTATTCAAACGATTTTGATTTTGAAATCAAGCGATCCTGGCGAATAGAGACCATTCGGGCGAATACAGATCATTCGGGCGAATACAGACCATTCGGGCGAATACAGATCATTCGGGCGAATAGAGATCATTCGGGCGAATACAGATCATTCGGGCGAATACAGATCGTCTGTTCTGGCAGCCATGATAAAGTCGTTGCGATGCAAGCCTTTGATTTTATGCGTCCACCAGGTGACGGTGACCTTGCCCCATTCGGTCACCAGGACAGGATGGTGATCCTCTTTTTCGGCCAGCGCTCCGACCTGATCGGTAAACGCCAGGGCCTGGGCGAAATTCTTGAACTTGAATGCCCGCCGCAAGCGCCGCACCTCGTTCACTTCAATCACTTCCCACTCCGGCACCTGCTTATGATAAGCCTGAAGCTCTGCCTCCGTCACCGTTGGCTCGCCGCCGCGGCACGGCACACAGTTCATCTCTTTCAGTTCTTCCATTTACATTTTTTCCTTCCAGGCCGGCCTTATACAACTCCATATCCCGGGCTCATTCCAGGCCCCATCTTGGCCAAAATTGGACCCGAACTGGACCCAGACTGGACCCAAATTGGGCCTAATCCCCTTCCCCCAGGGCAGCCACCTGGCGCAGCAAACCCAACAGCAGCAGCCCGAGCTTGACTCCATCCCCTGCGCTCATTTCAGGCCGTGTCCCGCTCTTTTCGGCTTGCTGAGAAAACAAATAAGCCGCGCCTAACCCCACGAGCGCTCCAATCACAGCGCCCAGGATCAATGCCTTCGGTTTCCAATTATCTTCTAGTTGTGTTCCCGTTTCAGTTGCCCTCATCGCTAACCCTTCCTGAAAAGATTTTCTAAAATAGCTGCGCAACACAGGTGCGCGTGGAACCCTTCACAGCATAACTCCCGTTCGACACCCCGAACCGGATTATTCCCCCTGCCAACCCTCACCCGAGGCTACGCTTAACCTCTGCGCAAGCTTCGCCCCAGCGCCTTCAGAGATGCTGCCAGGCTGTTAAGGCGCAGGATGGGCTCGACGATTTTATCGCCGGCCTGCCGGGATTTCGCCGCCACCAGCGCAAAGAAGCCTTGGATCGGGTAAGCGAAACCCGGTAAGGCGCGCACCAACCAGATCACGCCATACGCCAGGGCAGCCAGCAGGATGAGAAAGATCAGGAAAACCAACAGCACGGGCAGGATTAACCAGATAGCCGATACGTCGGCAAAGAGGCTGGCATTCTGCGGCCCGCTGATCGACGCCAAGACAGCCAAAACCAGCAAGGCGATCCCCCCAACGGCAAGCGGCAGTGTGATCTGCAGGAGAACTTCGCGCTGGTGCAGGCGCTGAGTCAGCGGATTACGTTCCGCAGGCGAGTGAGGTTGAATATCGTCCATAGCGCCTCTATTTTAGCATGGAATAGCTGATCTCGCATAAGGCGCATAGGCCCATAGGCCCGAAAAGGCTTGTTATAAATCGTTGACCGCGCTTCAAGGGCATGCTACAATCGCATACAAGTTATGTCTCAGCAAACGGAGCAACCAGTGAGCCGCGATTCTTATAAGGTACTTCTCGTTGAAGACAACCCTGAGTTCGCAAGTGTAATCAAACTCATCTTGCAGCAAGAAATCCCGGAACTATTTCAAGTTGCACATGCCTCGCAATTATCCGAAGCGCTAGCCCAGCTCGACCAGAAGGAATTCGACATCATCCTTTTAGACCTTTCCCTGCCCGACAGTGATGGCTTCGATACTTTTTCCGAAGTCCACGCTCGGGCTCCCAGGTTACCCATCGTGGTACTGACCGCCCGCAACGACGAATCCCTGGCGATGAGAGCCGTCCAGGCCGGGGCGCAGGATTATCTGCTCAAAGGGTCCATCGAAGGGCAAACGCTGGTGAGATCGCTGCGGTATGCGGTTGAGCGGCAGCGCACCGTCGCCAGGCTGCAGCGCCTGACCTTGATCGACGAGCTGACCGGGCTGCTTAACCGGCGGGGCTTCCTTACCCTGGCCGACCAACACATCAAGATTGCCAAGCGAGCGAATCGCAAGCTGCTGTTGTTCTTCGCCGATATGGATGGCTTGAAGCAGATCAATGACCAATTCGGCCACCAGGAAGGCGACCAGGCTTTGCGGGATATCGCCGGGATCTTGAGAAACACTTTTCGCTCTTCGGACGTCATCGCCCGCCTGGGCGGCGACGAATTTACCATCCTGACCATCGATTCCAGCGGCAAAGCCAAAGTGATGCTGGACCGTTTGAAAGCCGGGCTCGAGGGGCACAACGCCGACCGGCACAAATACAGGCTCGGTTTGAGCGTGGGCACAGCGCCATTTAACCCCGAGAGCGACGCCACACTGGAATCTTTGCTCACCCTGGCAGATAAGGAGCTTTACGCGAATAAACAGCGCCTCTAAACCTGCCCCGCGGGCTGGCTGACCTTTACCATAGAACTATTGACATTCAGCAAACTCCCCTCTAAACTGGTCGTATAAACATTCAACCAAAGTATCCTCCCAATCTTTGAGACGATACGGGTCAACCAAATTTGGAGGGATAACCCGATGGTGAAGATCTCACGCCCTTTTCTAATCGCCCTCGCCGGCTCCATCCTCGTCCTTGTTACGGTAAATTGCCAGTTCGCCAGTCAACTGGCGGGTCCGGCGACAACAGCCCCAAATCAGCCGGTCGCCAGCCAACTCCCGGCGGCGACAAAGGCAGCCGCCAATCCAACCGCCCCGGCAGGCTCACCGGCCCCACAATCGCCCTCGGAACCGGCGCCAACCGAAGAGACCACACCCCAATCTTCGGCCGGACAGCCGGGCGAAGCGCCTGCGCAAGCGGCCGGGCCCTGTGCTGAAGAGGTCTGTATTGAACCCGGCACGTTCTATCTGGCGCGGCCCATCGCGAAGGGCGGCCGCGACTCGATCGACTACGCCAACCGGTTCGGCAGCTTTCAAAGCCGCACGCGCGAAGCCGCCCACGGCGTATTCTTCCTCAATTCCAGCGGCACCCCGGTGCTGGCGGCTGCGGACGGCGTGGTTGTCGCAGCGGGCGATGACAGCAAAACGATCTATGCCCTGCGGGCCAACACCTATGGCAACCTGGTTATCCTCAAGCACGAGTTTCCCGGCCTGGATCAGCCGGTCTTTAGCCTGTACGCCCACCTCTCGCAAGTCTCCGTGAAAGTCAAGGATGCTGTTAAAGCCGGTCAGGAGATCGGCCTGGTCGGGATGAGCGGGCGGGTAACCGGCAGCACCCTGGATTTCGAAGTGCGCCTGGGTGAGAACACCTTCCAGACAGTCCGCAACCCGGAGCTGTGGCTGGCTCCCCTGGAAGGCGACAACGGCGAGCCCAATGGCGTCCTGGCCGGGCGCGTGGTCGACGCCCAGGGCAAAGACCTGGTGGTCCACAATATCGTCGTCGAACAACTGGGCGGCCCAGGGCAGCCGGTGCTCGACAGCATCTATCTGAAAACCTACTCTGAAACGCGCCTGGTGGGATTGGATCCCTGGCAAGAGAGCTTCGCGGTCGGAGACTTAAAGCCCGGATCGTACCAGATTTCTTTCTGGATGAACGGTTTGCAGCAGCGCGTCGTGCAGATCAAGCCGGGCAAGCTGACCCTGACGGTCTTTCAGATTAAGTGAGCGGGCGATTCCTGCCAGGGAAGCCCTGTCCCTTTTTCCCGTCGTTAATCTTTTGCATATCCAAATAGTCTGTTAAAATGCAGGCTGCATTTCAGGCCGCGCCTACAACCGGCTCCCCGTATTCAACCAGGAGAATAACGCAATGTGGATTGCCCTCCAGAACAGACTGGCCCGACCGGCCGAGCGTTTAAGAGCCAGGTACAGCAGCCAGGCGCACGAGCGTTTAAGGCTGAATGCCCTCTTTGCGGTGGCCTTATTCAAGCTTTTGAACTTTTTTGGCGGAAATTGGGACATTCAATGGCATGTCGCCGTCGGGCGAGACAGCCTGTGGATCCCGCCGCATCTCATGGTCCTGGCGGCATTTAGCGCCGGCTCCCTGATCGTGCTGAGTATGATCGCTTATGAGACCTACCTGAAACGGCAGGGCGCTGCTTTGAAAGGGGTTGTGCGCCTGGGATTCTTATCCGCTACGCCCGCATTTTATGGCATCCTTTTTGGCTATAGCGCGGCGTTGTTGTCGGGGGTGTTTGACGAAATGTGGCACCGCACATTTGGCATCGACGCCACCCTGTGGAGCCCGCCGCACCTGTGCATCATGGCAGCCACCACGCTGGTCGACCTGAGCCTGCTGGTGGGGATTGCAAATTCGGCCCGCCGGCTGAAAAAAGGGTTCGAGTGGCGCAGCCCGCTTTTATGGGGTCTGGCGCTTGTAGGCGCTTACACGCTGGAGTCTGTAAACTTCCAAATGAGCCAGGCGTTCATCACTGGATACCGGGCCGGCGGCGCAGGCCTGATGGGGATCTTATTTCCGCTGATGGTTGGGGCGGTTTTCCCCCTGGCGCTGCTGCTCAATATCCGCCTGGCAGGACGCTTCTGGGTCGCGATCCTGTTATTTTTTGTCGCCATCACGCTCCAATATGCAGGCACAGGGATTGCCAGCCTGGGGTTTGCCATCCTCAAACCCGCTTCCGAGATCGAGATGTACGTGCGCCTCAACCCAGAATCGACCATTGCCAAAGCGCGCGAGTTTGCCCAGGTGATCGGTTTTAATGGGCTGATCGGTTTCCAGCAGGCCTGGGCCATGTGGCTGTCCGCCCTGCCGCTGGCGCTGGTATCATCCCTCGAGCTTTGGCCCTGGGCGCGCCGCCACCCTTTGGTCGCCGCGCCGGTTTTCAGCGCCAGCATGGTGCTGGTATCATCCCTTTGGTTCCAACGCATCCCCGTCATGCAGGACTACCCGGTAACCTGGGCGCAGGTGCTGCTCGGCGTCTTTATCAGCGTCGCAGCCGGCCTGCTGACCGGCAGCCTGGGCTTGTGGCTGGCAAAACGAGCACTCAAATACGAGGCATCTTCCGAGGGCTGAATGGAATTAACTGGAATTCAGGTTTATCGCTACCGCTGGGTTGTCTTGCTGGCTTTCATGGCGATCACAGCGCTCAACCAGCTTTTATGGATCACTTTCGCCCCGATCACCGGCGAGGCCGCCCGCTTCTACGGGGTATCGGACCTGAGCATCGGCCTGCTCTCCTTAAGTTTCATGATTGTTTATATCTTCGTCTCGATCCCGGCCTCCTGGGTGATCGATACCTATGGCCTGCGTGTCGGGGTCGGGACGGGCGCGGTATTGACCGGCGTCTTCGGCCTGCTGAGAGGCCTGGCAGCCTCCAATTACACGCTGGTGCTCCTGGCGCAAATCGGGATTGCCATCGGGCAGCCTTTCATCTTGAACGCCGTGACGACGGTTGCAGCGCGCTGGTTTCCGGTCCAGGAACGGGCGACAGCCGCCGGCCTCGGCTCCCTGGCGATTTACCTGGGCATTGTAGCCGGTTTGGCGCTCACCCCCTACCTCACCATCCAATCCGGCATCGGCGGCATGCTGGTCGTTTACGGGATCGCCGCCCTGGTCGCCGCGGCAATCTTTTTTGCTTTGGCGCGCGAACGCCCGCCGACGCCTCCCTGCCCACCGGACCAGGAAGAACGCTCGCTGGTATTCGACGGCTTCAAGCAAATCCTGCGCCAGGGTAATTTTATCGTCTTGATGCTGATCTTCTTCGTGGGGCTGGGGGCGTTCAATGCGGTTACGACCTGGATCGAAGAGATCCTCAGGCCGAGAGGGTTTTCCATCGTCCAGGCCGGGAACACGGGCGGGTTAATGATCGTGGGCGGCATTCTCGGCGCACTGGTCATCCCGCTGCTCTCCGACCGTTATCGCCGCAGAACGCCATTTTTATTCGCGGCCGTGATCGGCGCAACCGTAGGCCTCTTCGGCCTCACCTACGCCGGCAGTTACGGGCTCTTGCTCGTCTCGGCCTTTATTTTTGGTTTCTTCTTGCTCAGCGCCGGCCCGGTGGGCTTCCAGTACGGGGCTGAAATCACTTACCCCGCTCCGGAAGGCACCTCGAACGGCCTGCTCCTGTTGATGGGGCAAGTCTCGGGCATCATTTTCATCCTGGGGATGGACGCCTTCAAGTCCCCGCAAACAGGCTCGATGACCCTGCCCCTTTTGGCGCTCATCGCCCTGATGATCCTGAGCCTGCTGCTGTGCGGCCGGCTCAAGGAGCCGAAAACGTTAAAGGCGAATGTGGACGAATAACCGGCGACTTGACCACTCTATTTTGATGAATCTCTGTTCATCCACCGATTTTCCAAGGGCTTGCAGTTTCTCACAGCACCAGGCCAGGAAATGCTCGCTCAAGAGGCTAGGTGAGTACGGATGGGGTCAACTGGACTACGGAGTTCGACAGCGCCACTCAGGGCGAGTACCCAGAGACAGCAGCCGGCAAACGGTAAGCGCAGCGCCGCGACCATCACCTTCACCAGCCGCCAGGTGCGCTACGTGCGCGATTGGCTGAACGGCTCGACCAGCAACGCCTACAACCACTAAGCGGGTGATCTTCACCCGCCAGGAGATCGAAGTGTGGGGCAAAGCCGCGACCGCCTACGTGGGCAACTACACGGTAAGCGTAGCGCCGCTTCGAGTGGCATGGCTCGACGACCACGATGGTGAAGTATTACGGGGATATAGAGCATCCCTTTGCCGGCGGGCAGCGGGTAGCCATGCGCCAGGGGAACGGGACAGGTGTGAGCCAACTGTACTGGCTGTTGAGCGACCACCTGGGCGGCACAGCAATGCAGGTAGACGCGGTCAACGCCAACCCGCTGACCGACCTGCGCTACAAACCCTGGGGTGAGGCACGCGCTGGCGATCGTCAAGGCGACACGCCCACCGATTTTCAGTACACCGGCCAGCGAATTGACAGTTACATTAACATCTACTGGTATGGCTCAAGGTGGTACGACCCGGCGCTATCACGGTGGATTCAACCCGACTCCATTGTGCCCGATCCGGGTAACCCTGCCAGTTGGGACAGGTATTCGTATACATTCAATCGACCTACCGTCCTGATCGACCCGACAGGCCATAAAGCATGCGACGCCGAATTCGGCTGCTCGGAGGTAGCTCCACCCAAAACCAGCCACAGTTCACAAGGCCAATCCTTGACTAAAGAGGAGAAGAAATGCGGAGGAGGTGGTTGCGGTCTTGAGAAGATCAACAAGAATAAAAGTGGAAACCAGCGCCTAACCTTAACAGACAAGATAAAGCTTGGTGATACTCAAGCACTTGCCCAACTCCTTATCCCGTCTCATATCGGGGGTAGGTTACAACTTGAAGTATCGTTTACTCTGATAATTGGAGTATCAGTTAGCGGAGGTGTAAATTTGGTTTACAATCGAAATTCCGATGAGCTTGCCGCAAACGTGGATTGGACAATTGAAGGAGGCGCTGGGTTAGGGGCAGGGGCATCTGGGACAGGGGGATTACTTATTGGATGGGGATCTAGTAGCGTTGGTGATATAACAAAAGGGTTCTCAGGAATAGTCAGTGGAACGGCGGCAGCAGAAGTTGCCGTATCAGCAGCAGTTACCGCTCCGCTAGACGAAAAAGGGTTACATGTTGATCCATATTCTGGCCAAGTACCTCCTACTGGTTATGTTGGGGTAGGTGCTGGGGGTGGATATGCGGGCGTTGGTGGTGGTATTAATGGACCTACAGGGATTCACGTCAACCTTACCTCATTGTTACCCTGGCATTGGTTCAAATAAATGATCCTTTGATATGCTAAAGGTTGCTATGGATTCAAAAACAATCAAAATAGTATATGGGGTAGTTTTACCAATTGCAGTTATTATTCTATTGCTTGGGGTTGCCTCATTCAATAGCAGGCCACGAATTTTAGGGTCAATGGTTTCTGATTTGTTCATTCAATTCCTTCTTACCATTTGGTTTTGTATCCTTTATATAAGATTATCTCGGATATCCTCATTTAGTTACTATCCTAATAAGAAATGGACTAAAGCTGATGTTGGATCGTTAGAAAAATATTTTTATTGGGGGATGGGTGTTTTTTTCGGTGTTGTTTGCGGGATAATAACGTGGTGGGTAATTCAATGGTTTTTACCGAGCTTATCAAATTTCGCATATGTGATTTCTGCCTTAAATAGCCTGATTATTATATTATCTTTAGTGACTCACTACTGGGTATTTAAACTTTGATAGCAAGTTGGATTTATTTTGTCAATAGGCAAACGGAACAAGCAGCAAGTAGGGTGCGTCGCGACGCACCACGCCCTTGAAGATGCTGCGTTGCTAACGCTGGTACACCCAGGGTGGGCGGCTGCGCTACCTGAAGACTGGAACTCCTGCCGATATCGACTCCTTGCAGTATTTTGAATACCACTATGACAATGTCGGGAACATCAACTGGATCAAAGATTACAATGCCGGCGGGACGCAGACCCAGACTTTTCATTACGACCAGCTCAACCGGCTAATTGACGCGGCGACGAGCGGCGGGTCGAACGGGACTTACCCTCTGGAAGAATATGAATATAATACGGATACCGGCAACCTGAGCAGCAAGGCCGGGGTGACCTACACCTACAATCTCGCCAATAAGCCCCACACGGTCAGATCGCTGACGGGCTGATCTTTCAGTCACGACAGTCGCGGCAACATAACCTGCCGCGTGCATGGCTCGAAGGCCTACGTTCTGGCTTACGACGTAGAAAGCCGCCTGGTTCAGGACAAGCTGAACAGCACTGAGATCTCCAGCTTCGCGTACCACGCCGCACCGGCTGGTTAATAGAAGTTCCACGCCTACCCGAGCGGTATGGGTGGCGCTCAGCCAGTTTTAGCGCGCCTGTCACTGTTCGTCTGGCGCTCGATGGGGAGCGCCGCCATTTTGCTAAGAACGAGGAACTTCCCTGTTGTGCTGGGCGGCGACGATCTCAGCCATGATCGCCAGGGCGATCTCCTCGGGCGATTCGGCGCCAATTTCCAACCCGATCGGGGCGTGGATGCGCTCCAATTGAGCGGGGGTTACCCCATCCGCCAGCAGCCTGCGCTTACGCTTCTCGTGAGTTGTGCGGCTCCCCAAGGCGCCAACATAAAACGCCGGACCGTTCAAAACCCTTTTTAGCGCCGGGTCGTCGATTTTCGGGTCGTGAGTGAGCATGACAACCGCATCGCCGCTGGTAACTTCCACCTGCGAGAAGGCCTCTTCAGGCCAGGATTGAATCAGCCGGTCGACGTCCGGAAATCTGGCTGCATTGCCAAATGCCCGGCGCGGGTCGATCACCAGCGTTTGGAAACCCAGCGTTTTCGCCAGGGCGGTCAAGGCGACGGCGATATGCACCCCGCCTACCATGATCAGGGTCGGCGTCGGCTTCTCCACTTCGATAAAAACCTGCACAGGCTCCGGCTCCCAGGCCAGCTCCACGTTCTGCGAGCGCCCGTCTGCCAGGGCGGCCCGAGATTTTTCGATCAAAGCCGGATCAAGCCCTTTTTCCAGGCCGAGCTGAACTTCATCGGGCGAAACCAGCATCGCTTTGCCCAGTAAATCTCCAGGGCCGCCGATCAGGTTCGCCACGCTAAAAGGCCGGTTGGAAAGCAGCCGGGTTTTCCACAGCTCGAAATATGACGGGTCGAGCGCCTGGACGAACACCTCGATCTGGCCGCCGCAAGCCAGCCCTACCTGCCAGGCTGTTTCGTCGGCGACGCCGAATTTTAACAATTGGGGCTGCCCGCTCTTCAGCGCCTGGACGCCGGCTTCAAATACCGCCGACTCCACGCAGCCGCCGCTCACCGAGCCGGCGATCTTGCCACTCTTTGTCAGCGCCATCTTGGCCCCCGCCCGCCGGGGCGCCGAACCCCAGGTGTGAATGACCGTCGCCAGGGCAACGGGTTCGCCCGCTTCGATCCACTGGTCTACATCCTTAAGAATATCTCTCATCTTTTATCCATATTAACCTGCCGTCTCACCGGACGGCTTTGATCGATCAGTTGCAAATGTCCCGCCAGGTCCTCCAGGCTCGCCAGGTTATGCACCGGCAGGAAATCATCGATGTAAGGCAGCGCAGCCTGCATGCCGCGCGTGAGCGGCTCGTATTGTTCGGATCCCAAGAGCGGGTTGAGCCAGATCAGGCGATAGCAACTGCGCTGCAGGCGAATGATCTCGCTGTGCAGCAAGTCCACGTCGCCCCGGTCCCAGCCGTCGCTGATCAGGAGCACCACTGCGCCCTGCCCCAGGACGCGCCGGCCCCAATCGTAATTGAAGGTCTTAAGCGCTTCGCCAATGCGGGTGCCTCCCGACCAATCCGGAACCAGGCGGGCTACCTCATTCAACGCCAGGTCTACATCTCGCCCACGAAGCTGCCGCGAGATGCACGTCAGGCGTGTGCTGAACACAAAAGCTTCCACCCGCTGCTGCAATCCTTCGCTCAAGCTGTAGATGAAGTGCAGGAGCAGGCGGGTGTAACGCTCCATCGAGCCGCTGATATCGGCGATGATCACCAAAGGGCGCGGCTTGTACTTGGGTTGGCGATGGGCCCAAACCAGCAGGTCGCCGCCAAACTGAAGGTTTTGACGGATTGTCCGGCGCAGGTCCAACTGCGACCCGTGGCCGGGGCGCAGGCGGCGTGTCCGCCGGTAGCCAAGCTGCCATACCAGGTCGGAGATCAGGCCCTTAATCGCCTCGACCTCCTCCCCGCTGAGCTCTGAAAAATCCTTGCGGCGCAATACTTCGCGATCGCTGTAAGTCAGGGTGGCTTCGAGGACCGGCGGTTCATTGGACCGATTTTGGTCATCGCTCCTGGTTCCGGGAGGCGGTTCTGCCGGCTGTTTCAGAGGCGGCGGGATAATCCGGGGCTTGCGAAAGCGGCGGCGTTCTCCCATCACCTGCAAATCCATAGAGGTCCAATCTTCGCGGGGTTTGCGCCAGAAAACCTCAAAAGCCTCGTCGAAAAGAGGGATTTCCTCCCGGCGGTGTACGAAAAGGCAGCGAGCAGCGTGATAAAAATCGGCCCTGCGGCTGAGATCAATATACGCCATGGCATTCAGCATGTCGATCATACGGCCGGTGTTAGCGTCGATGCCCAGGCCGCGCAGCAGCCGGCCAAATAGGATCAGGTTGTGGACGAGACTCCCCTCGGGCTCAGGCAGCATGGCTCACATCTCCTGGCGGGCGCGATCCGCGACCAAGCGGGTGCGGGCCAACATGGACTCCACCTCCTGCTTCCTCACTTTTTCCACATCGTCGCGGTACTTCAAAATCACCCCCAATGTCTCCTCAACGATGCCCGGATCCAGTTTCGTTTGACCCAGGGCAACCAGCGCGGCCATCCAATCCAGCGTCTCGGCGACGCCCGGGACTTTAAAAAGATCCATCTGGCGCAGCTCCTGAACCACGGCCGTGACCTCCCGCGCCAGTTGTCCGGCTGCGTTTGGCATCTTTGCGGTGACGATTTGAAGCTCCTTCTCAAAAGTGGGGTAATCGATCCAATAGTACAGGCAGCGGCGCTTAATGGCGTCGTGGACCTCGCGCGTGCGGTTGGAAGTGATCACCACCACCGGGGGGCGGACGGCCTTAATTGTGCCAATCTCCGGGATGGTGATCTGGAAATCCGAGAGGATCTCGAGCAGGTAAGCCTCGAATTCTTCGTCGCTGCGGTCGATCTCATCCACCAGCAAGACGGGCGCTTTCTGGCGCGAATCTTCGATGGCTTGCAGCAATGGGCGGCGCAGCAAGAACTGCGGGCTGAACAGGTTCTCCTCATCCACCTGCTCGCCGCGCGATTCGGCAACGCGCAGGTGGATCATCTGGCGGGTGTAATTCCACTCGTAAACGGCATGCTGCAGGTCTAACCCCTCGTAACATTGCAAGCGGATCAGGTCCGTGTCAAGCACATCAGTCAAGACCTTGGCAATCTCGGTCTTGCCCACGCCGGCTTCTCCTTCCAGGAAAAGCGGGCGGCCCAGTTTCAATGCCAGGAATATGGAGGTCGCCAAGCCGCGATCGGCGATATACAGCCGATCGCGGAGCTCTTTTTGCAGGTTTTCTACAGATAGGATCTCGGTCGTCATAAGGGAAGCATGACCTCGTCAGCAAAACACCACAGCCATTCTTCATTCTCTTCAAACGGTTTTACGATGGGGTGATGCATGGCCTGGTAATGCTTGAACGCGTGCTTATTCTTGGAGTCATTACAGCAACCGACATGACCGCAGGTCATACACAGCCGCAAGTGTACCCACGTATCACCCATCGCCAGGCACTCTTCGCAGCCCTCCGAGCCTGGAACGACATCCCGGATTTGATCGCGGTGGGTGCATTCTTTCGCATCCCGGCCGCGGCTCCAGACTTGTTTGCGGAGCGCTTCCCCGGTTGGTAGTTTGCGTCCAGATTTCTTGTCCAAAAGTCCTCGATAAATTGTACGGCTGGGAGCATTCAACTTCCCCAGCCAGTCTACAAACTGTCTCGACCGGTTGTTAGGGCAACTCAGTGAGCCTTTGCTCGTTCCACGGCAGCCGTCAAGGCTCGTTTTACGAACACCTTCGCCATGGACTTGCGATATTCGGCCCCAGCCTGAATATCTTCCAGGATATCGTCGCCCAGGTCGTTTTGGACGACCTCGGCGGCCTCGGCAATGACATCTGGATTCAAAGTCTTACCGATCAAAGCGGCTTCGACCGACGACGCTCTTTTCGCCGATGGGATCAGGCCGCCCACCGCCACGCCGGCTGCGGTGCATTTGCCGTTCTGTAGGGTGACTGTTGCGGCAACCCCGACCATCGCGTAACGGGAAGCCGGGTTCCTCAGCTTTACGTAGGCGGACCCGCTCCCCGCGGCGGGGACAGGCACTTCGATGGCAGTGACGATCTCACCCTCCTGCAATGCCGTCTCCAGGATGCCGGTGAAGAACTCCGAGGCGGCCAAAGTCCGCTCTCCAGCGGCGCTGGTGGTGTGGATTGTGGCGCCCAGGGCGGTCAGCACCGTAGGGAGATCGGAGCCCGGGTCGGCATGGGCGATATTACCGCCGATCGTGCCGCGGTTACGCACCTGAGGGTCGCCGATCTTTCCGGCAGCTTCGGATAGCGCTTGAGGAGTCTGGTCTGAAGCCGCAATCATAGCATGCGTGGTCAATGCGCCAATGCGGACTGAGCCATTCCCTGTAGAGATCCCCTTCAGCGCGGAGATGCGGCCGATATCGATCAGCACCCCTGGATCAGCCAGGCGAATGTTCATGGCCGGGATGAGGCTGTGTCCACCCGCAAGCACCTTGGCTCCGCTGTGCTCTCCCAGCAAGGTAAGGGCTTCAGAAATTGAACTCGCCCGGTAATATTCGAATTTTGGCGGATACATCAGATTGCTCCTCCGTTCTGACTCGATTGAATGGCCTGCCAGATTTTCTCTGCGGTTAGCGGCATGTCAATGTGCCGGATGCCCAGCGGAGCCAGCGCGTCCATGATGGCATTGGCAATAGTCACCGTCGCGGCGATGGTTCCCATCTCGCCGGCGCCTTTCACGCCGAGCGGGTTGTGCGGCGAGGGCGTTTCGGTTCGCCCCGCTTCCACATTCGGGAATTGATCGGCGCGCGGCAGCGCGTAGTCCATCATCGAGCCGCTTAGCAATTGGCCGTTTTCATCGTAAACGCCGTGCTCCCACAACGCCTGTCCTACTCCCTGGATGATGCCGCCCACGATTTGGCCGTTGACGATCATGGGGTTAATTACTTTGCCGACATCGTCCACGGCGACGTAACGCTCAATCGTCACTTCGCCGGTATCCCTGTCGATTTCGACCTGAGCGACGTGCGCGCTGTTGGGGAAAGTGAAATTCGGCGGGTCGTAATAGGTGGTTGCCTCCAGACCGGGTTCCATGCCCGCGGGTAGATTAGCTGCGTAGTAGGTGGCAAAAGCGACCTCAGCGAAGCTTTTAGCTTTATCCGGGGACCCCTTGACGTAAATGGTCCCGTTTTCCCGGTCATAGACCATGTCTTCGACGGCGGCTTCCAACTGGTGGGCTGCGATTTGGGTTACTTTATCCCGAATTTTTTCAGAGCTTCTGACCAGCGCGCTTGCTCCGATCGCCGCACTACGGCTGCCATAGGTGCCTGTTCCAAATGGGATGCGGTCCGTATCGCCGTGGACGATCTGGATGGCTTCCATTGGCAGCCCCAGCTCGTCGGCTACAACCTGGGCAAAGGTTGTCTCATGTCCCTGACCATGGGAATGCGAGCCAGTGAAGACGCTTACGTTGCCGGTAGGGTGCACGCGCACGATACCGGTTTCGTACAATCCAATTGCAGAACCCAGAGCGGTTACGAGTGGAGAGGGGCCTGGAGCGCTGGCTTCGATACAACCACTGAACCCAATACCCACCAGACGTCCTTCCTTGCGCGCCGCAGCCTGCGCTTTGCGCATGTCCTTGTAGCCAGCCAGTTCCTCGGCCTTATCAAAAAGCTTTCCATAGTTCCCGCTGTCGTACGACACTGCCACCGGAGTCTGGTAGGGGAACTCATCAGCGGGGATGAGGTTCTTGCGCCGGATCTCTATCACGTCCATGTCAAGTTCCCTGGCAGCCAGGTCCATCAGGCGTTCAACCAGATAGGCGGCTTCAGGGCGTCCCGCGCCTCGATAGGCATCGACAGGCACGGTATTGGTTATCACCCCCCAGGTTTCACCCCAGATGGCCGGGATTTTGTACAGGCCAGAGAAGAGGGTGATATATAAAGCTGTAGGGATCAGAGGGGCAAATGTCGACAGATAGGCGCCCATATTGGCCCAGGTTGAGACGTACAGGCCGGCGATGGCGCCGTCATTCTTCAGGGCCAGTTTACAGTGTGTGATGTGGTCGCGCCCGTGCGCGTCTGTTAAATAGGATTCGCTCCTTCTGGCCACCCACTTCACCGGGCGGTCGACGGCGCGAGCCACCCAGGGGACGATCACCTCTTCCGGGTAATGGAAGATCTTGCTGCCAAAACCACCGCCCACGTCAGGCGAGACCACCCGCAGCTTGTTCTCCGGGATACCCAGGGTGAAGCCGCTCAGCAGCAGGCGGATAATGTGCGGGTTCTGGCTGGAAGTCCAAACCGTCATTTCTTCGCCAAACCTGTTCCATTGAGCGACCACCGCGCGTGGCTCCATGGCGTTTGGGATCAGGCGCTGGTTGATTAGATCGAGCTCGACAACATGATCCGCTGCGGAGAAGGCTTTGTCGGTCGCTTCTTTATCACCCAGGCACCAGTAATAACTGGTGTTGTTGGAGATCTCTTCGTAGATCAGAGGTGCACCTTCCTGCGCTGCGGCCTTAGCGTTCACCACTGCTGGAAGGGGTTCGTAATCAACTTCGATCAGGTCGAGCGCATCATAAGCCGTGGATGCACTCTCAGCGACCACAACTGCCACACCGTCGCCTACATAATTAACATTGTCTACAGCCAGGGGATGGTGAGTGGGCACCTTGGTATTGGGCGGAACGTAACCGCAAGGTATGGCGCCACACGGGCTTGAGAACTTAGTACCTTTCATCAGATCGCGACCCGAGTATACCGCGACCACGCCCTCTAGATTCCTGGCTGCCTCCAGGTCGATGCTCTTAATCCTGGCATGGGCATATGGGCTGCGCTTGATCGCTGCGTAGACCATTCCTGGGAGCTTTAGATTGCCTACATATTTACCTTGACCCTGTATGAAACGCGGGTCTTCAACTCTTTAACACTTTCACCGACGTATCCCATGGCTAATCTCCTGATCCTGCTGCAGCGCTTACAGATTTAACAATATTTTCGTAACCCGTGCACCGGCAGAAATTACCTTCCAATCCGTGTCGTATCTCCTGCTCGGTGATATTTGGGTTATTTTCGACCAACTTGACTGCAGCCATGATCATGCCCGGCGTACAATAACCGCATTGCAGCCCGTGATGATCCCAGAAAGCTTGCTGCATGGGATGCAGGTTGCCGTTTTCGGCCAGGCCTTCGATGGTGGTGACATTGCCTCCATCCGCCTGTACGGCCAGCACGGTGCACGATTTGACGCTCATGCCATCCAGATGCACGGTGCAGGCGCCGCACTGGCTGGTATCGCAACCGATGTTGGTGCCTGTCAACCCAAGCACATCCCTGAGATAATGCACGAGCAGCATGCGGGGTTCAACATCTTGACGGTGTTGAACGCCATTTACGGTAATTGAAACGGGAATATCCATCAAACTGTCCATCCTCTTTTCAAATGTGTAAATCGTTACACACTCACTCACGCGGCATCGGCCTTTTTGGAATATCTTCCAACAAGCCGCCATGGCCCATTTGAATGATGTCCCTGCGCGACAGGCGCTCACCTGCCAGTAAAGGTGGCAGGACCCAATCGATCACGTTTGTCTTTTGACTGCGGACACATCCTGGCGCTCCCACGATGGGCACGCCATCCAGGTAAGCGAGCATCAGCAGATTGCCGGGATCGACAGGCGCTCCAAAACAGGTTACTTCGCCCCCGGAGCGTTCCACGGCTCGCGGAGCGATATCATAGCTGTCCATAATGGCTGTTTCGCCCGCCAGAATGATGATCTCCACCCCATCAGCTACCCTCTCCTGGATCGTCTCTGCCAGGGCGATCTCTCCCGCTTCGTCTTCCAGGGGAACAAAATCAACCGAGCGAAGTTCCGATCCAAGCGCCTCAATTCGCGCCTGCAGGGCAGGCACAAAATTGCTGATCACACGTGTTTTTGCAAAAGGGGAGCTGGAGAGTATCAGGGCGGCGGTGCGTTTCCGGAGAGGATAAAGCTGCAGGACCGGGCCGTTTTCGGTTGCAATCGCCTCGGCTGCACGCACGGCCGACTCTGGCAGGGCAAATGGGATCACTTTAATGGTAGCTGCAATTTTCCTGGGTTGAACCACAGTGTGAGAGGGCAAGGTGGCCAGCGTGACACCTTCACACTCATTGATACGTTCCAACCGGGAAGCATCGACCCGCAGCACACTCCACTCCTGCGCCAGCAGGTTCACCCGCCCGACAACCGGTCTGGTCATCTGGGCTCCTTCACCGCAAACCGACCGGGCGATCCTCTCGGCAGCCATATCTTCGGAGACGTCTCCTTGTTCCAATTCTGCAACATAGACCATGGCGCGGCCGATCCTGGCCAACTGCCTGACGTCATTTTCTGTCAGCGGGTTGCCTTTACGCAGCATGCGCTTCCCATCCGAGTCTGAGATGTTGTGACCCAAAACCTTTCCTGCTGCCTGTGCGATCGGGACCGGACCGAATTTCATGCTTCAATTTGATTTTTAACACATTCAAAGAACTGATTGGCGAGTTTTTTGGTGACGCTGCCCATCATGCGTGAAGCGATGCTGGCAATTTTCCCGACCACCACAATGTCGGCGGTCCATTTCAATTCCGTTGCGCCATCCACACCGTCCGAAAGGAACATCTCGCTGGTGGCATCGACCGCGCTGTCATGCGCGTCTCCATGCGCCTTGACCAGGGCGAAGTCGGGTTCTTTCATTTCTTGAAACATTACGTCTGTTTTAAACACCGTTACAACTGAGCCAAACACAATCTTTGCAACTGCAAAGTATTTCTCGTTGGGGACAACGATTTCCATTTCCTTAACCCCGGGCGCGCATTTGGCGACGAAATCTGCATTCGTCAGGGATTCCCAGACCTTTTCACGCGGGGCGAAAATCTCAACGGTTCCTTCAAATCTCATGATTCGATCTTGCCCTTCACACAGTCGAAAAACGAGGCGGTCAGGTTGCGGGTGACGCCCGACATCAGCCGGGCGGCGGTGCTGGCAAGCTGGCCGACGACGATGATGTCCGCTTTCCAGTCCAGGTCGGTAGCCTGGTCGTGAATTGTCAGGCGCATCTCGCTGACCACATCGACCCCGCTCCCAGGCGTCTTCCCGTGCGCCTTCATCCTGGCAAAGCGGTTTTCGTACATCTCCAACCATTCAACATCCGCCTCAAAAACCACTTTGGCCGAGCCAAAGCCGATGGTAGCGGTGGCCTTAAACTGCTTATCGGGGACGATCACTTCGACAGAATCGACGCCGGGCGCGCACTCTGTCACAAAATCGGGGCTGGTCAGATATTCCCATACCTTCTCGCGCGGCGCGTTGATATTGATATTGCCTTCCAGCATCATGCTCGTCGTCTCCTATGTAGCAACAAGGTACTTCTCGGGCTCGGCCTCAAACGAACGCTGGCAGCCTCTGGCGCAAAAATAATACGTCTGCCCGTTATAGTCTGTTTTGAATTGAGCCGTGGCAATTTCGACGGTCATCCCGCACACCGGGTCGATGGCTTCCACTTCCGGTTGGAGGGCGGCCTCCTGGTGGTGCTCGTGGACCATGCCCATCTCCGCAGCCGCGTTTTCCGGCCCGCGCCGGTGGCGCTGCACGATCTCCGCCAAAATACTTAAGGCAATCTCATCCGGGGTGATGGCGCCGATGTCCAGCCCGGCCGGATATTTCAGCCTTTGCAGGCGCTCCTCCGGCAGGCCGCTTTCCCTCAGATACTCCAAAACTGCCTGCGCCCTGGATTTGCTCGCAACCAGGGCGACGTATGCAATCTCCATCTGCAGCGCGGCAGACAGGGCCTCTTCATCGTAACTGCCGTGACTGGCTACGACAACGCACGCATTGGGCCTTAGCTGGAGCTGCGAGTAGTCCAGGAAGGGGATGAGACGGTCAGCCCCTGGAAAGCGTTCGGCGGTCACATCCAGGCCCAGGACCGTTACCGGGTAGCCCAGATTCTTCCCCTGGCTGGCTAAGGCCTGAGCGATCGCCTGGTGGCCGATCACCACCAACTGCGGGCGGGCCAGGACGGGTTCGATAAAAATTTCGAGCGTTCCGCCGCTGACGCAGGTCATGGTCACTTCGCTGACGCCTTCCTGTGGCAGCATACCCCGCTTTTCAGGGGGGCAAATGCGAATCAAGCGCGATTCCCCATCTTCCAGGGCTTTGCGCGCCTCACGCCTGACGGTCGGCTCGGTGCAGCTACCGCCAACCCATCCGACCAGCTCGCCCTGCTCTGTGATGATGGCTTTCGCCCCCGGCTTGGCTGAGGTCGGTTTTTCAACCCATACCACGGTAGCTATGGCGAAGGGTTGGCCGGCCGACCTCAGGTCTTGGACTTTCTCGAGCACGTCTAACATAGTTACCTCTGGCAGAACTTTACCGTGACGTCGCTAAGATTCCAACGCCGCTCCGTGCTCCTTCAGCACGCCCCACACTTTGGGAGGCGTTAACGGAATATCGATGTTGCGCACACCCAGGTGCCAAAGCGCGTCCACAACGGCATTGGCAATGGCAGCCGGCGCGCCCACTGTGGCCGATTCACCCACACCTTTGGCCCCGATTGGATGGTGCGGCGAAGGGGTGACGGTCTCACCGGTCTCCCAGTGGGGGGTCTCGACGGCGGTGGGCAGCATGTAATCCATAAAATTGTTGCCGTAGACATTGCCGTACTCGTCGTAGGAGATCTCTTCATACAGCGCTGGGGCCAGTCCCATGGTCAACCCGCCGTGAATCTGGCCTTCGACAATCATCGGATTAATGCGCACCCCACAGTCGTCTACCGCCACGAAGCGGCGCACCTTAACCTGGCCTGTGCCGCGGTCGATATCCACCACGCAAATGTAGGAGCCGAAGGGGAACGTCAGATTGGGCGGGTCGTAATAATCCACCGCCTCCAGCCCGGCCTCCATCCCCTGCGGGTGGTTGGTGTAAGCCGCGAAGGAGATTTCCTGGATTGTTTTCTTGCGGTCAGGGGAGCCCTTGACATAGAAATGGTCCGTTTCCCAGACCAGATCTTCTTCAGCCGCCTCCAGCAGGTAGGCGGCGATCTTCTTGGCCTTCTCGCGGATCTTGCGCGAGGCGATCGAAGCCGCGGCCCCAGCCGTGGGCGTACTGCGGCTGGCATAGGTGCCCAGGCCGTAAGGAGCGGTGTCGGTATCGCCTTCTTCGACCTTGATATGGGAGGCGGGGATGCCCAATTCCTCGGCGATGATCTGGGCGTAGGTGGTCTCGTGGCCCTGGCCCTGCGATTTGGTGCCAAAACGGGCAATGGCCTTGCCCGTCGGGTGGATACGGATCTCGCACGAATCGAACATCTTAATGCCGAGAATGTCGAATTGTTTGGACGGGCCGGCGCCGACGATCTCCGTAAAGGAGGAAATCCCGATCCCCATCAGCTCGCCACGCGCCCGTTTTTCAGCCTGCTCCTTGCGCAAATCTTCATACCCGATCATGTCCATGGCTTTGCGCAGCGCGGCGCCGTAATTCCCACTGTCGTACTCCCAGCCCAGGGCGGAGGTGTATGGGAACTGTTCCGGGCGGATGAAGTTCTTCATGCGCAGTTCGGCTGGGTCTATGCCCAACTGGTGCGCCATGATGTCGGTCATGCGCTCGATGGTGTAAACCGCCTCCGTGACGCGGAAGGAGCAGCGATAAGCGATGCCGCCCGGCGGCTTGTTGGTATAAACCCCATCTACCTCGACGAAGGCGTCTTTTAGATCGTACGACCCGGTACAAATGTGGAACAACCCGGCGGGAAACTTCGAGGGGTTTGCCGCAGCGTCGGTATAGCCATGATCGGCGATAGTCTTGATGCGCAGCGAGTCCAACTTGCCTTCCTTGCTGGCGCCCAGCTCGGCTGAAATGTGGTAATCGCGGGCGAAAAATCGGCGGACAGGTTCTCTGTGCGATCTTCGATCCACTTGACCGGCTTGCCGGTCACGATCGAGGCGGCCACGGCGATCACGTATCCAGGATAGACCGGGACCTTCCCGCCAAATCCGCCGCCAATGTCAGGCGAAACGATCCGTATCTTCTCTTCCGACAGCCCCAAATGGCCGGTGACCAGGGCCACTACTGTGCGGATCGCATGTGGGGCCTGGGTGGTCATGTACAACGTCAGGTGCCCTTCGATGGGATCCCATTGGGCCACACACCCGCAGGTTTCAATAGAAGATACGTGAATACGCGGGATATAGATGTCTTCCGCGACTGTAACCTCCGCGGCTCCAATCGCCTGGTCGGTCTTTTCACGATCGCCCCACTCCCAGTGCCAGATATGGTTGCTCTCTTTATCCTCGCGCACCTTCGGAGCGCCTGGCTCGAGGGCTTTCTTCGGGTCGATCACAACCGGCAGTGGATCGTAGTCCACGTCCACAGCAACCACACCGTCGGCGGCAGTGTAGCGATCCGTGGCCAACACGCCGGCCACCTCCTGGTACTGGTATTTCACCGTATCAATAGGCAGCACCATCTGGGTATCGCTCATTAATGTGGGCATGTTATGGACATTGTAAGCTTTCAACGTCTCCCCCGTGATCACCGCCAGCACGCCAGGGACTGCCATGGCTTTGTCCGTTTTTATCGATTTGATCCTGGCGTGAGCATACGGACTGCGCACGATGTCCAGGTATAACATCCCGGGCAGCTTGAGGTCATCGATGTAGTTTCCCCGGCCTTGGATAAAGCGCCCGTCTTCAACCCGTTTTCTGGAATGGCCCAGGCCTTCAATGTCAGTCATACCGTCCTCCGATCATTAAGCGACAGCCTCAGGGGCAGGCTCTGGCTGCTCTCTCATCTTAGCCGCCGCATACTGCACGGCCTTCACGATGTTGATGTAGCCTGTGCAGCGGCACAGGTTCCCCGACAGCCCCCAGCGGATTTCCTCCTCGCTGGGATCCGGGTTCTCTTGCAACAAGGCTATTGCAGACATCATCATGCCTGGCGTACAGTACCCGCACTGCAGCCCGTGTTCCTCGTGGAAACCCTCCTGGATTGGGTGCAGTTTGCCGTTCAGGGCCAGACCTTCCACGGTCTTGATCACGCCGCCGTTGGCCTGAACGGCGAATATCGCACAAGACTTGACGGCTTTCCCGTTGAGGTGGACGGTGCAGGCGCCGCATGAAGTGGTATCGCACCCGATGTGCGTCCCGGTCAGGTTCAGGTTCTCCCGTAAGAAATGCACCAGCAGCAAGCGCGCCTCGACTTCGGCGCTGACCGGCTGCCCATTGACTTCTAACTGGATCTGGTGCTTACTCATTGATTGCCTCCTCTGGCTCGTTCCAAAGCCAGGTTCAAAGCGCGGGTCGTCAGGACCTGGATCATCGAGCGCTTATACTCCACCGAACCACGCGGGTCCTCGCCAGGATCGGCTGCCTGGCTGGCCAAATGGGCGGCGTGCTTGATCAGGGCGCCGTCCAGCATTTGCCCTTTCAATGCGTTTTCGGCTTCCGTAGCCTTAATGGGCGTCAGGCCGACGTTGGTCAATCCGATTCCGGCCTCCAGGCAGGCGCCGTTTTCGTCCAGGCTGATTTGGGCGGCAACCGCCGCGGTGGCGAAATCACCCACCTTGCGTTCCAGCTTGGAATAAGCCCCGCCGCTGCGCGGTTTTGCCGCCGGAATGCGGATCTCGGTCAAGATCTCATCGTGAGCCAGTGCAGATTCAAATAAACCTGTGAAAAATTCCGTCACCGGGATCTGGCGTTCGCCGCCTGGCCCTCGGGCGATCACCAGGGCGTTAAACGCCAGCATCGTCGCCGGGTGGTCGTTCGCCGGGTCGGCGTGAGCCAGGTTGCCCCCGATGGTCGCCATATTCCTGACCAGCGGATCGGCGATCATCCGGGAGGTATCCGCCAGCAGAGGATACTTTTGTTGGATCAGAGGGGAACGTTCTAAGGTGACCTCGCGGGTCAAGGCGCCAATCTTCAGCCAACCGTCTTCTTCTTGCACGTAGTCCAACTGCCCCAAACGATTGATGTCGATAAGAAAAGCGGGCGACGCAAGTCTGAACCGCATCAACGGTATCAGGCTTTGGCCGCCCGCCAAGATCTTCGCTTCAGAGTTTTGGTGCAGGAGGGAAACTGCTTCAGTAAGAGATTCCGGCGCTGCGTAATCAAACGATGGAGGAATCATTTGCCAACCCTGCCTTTCTGGTTTTCACTGAGCTCGAATGTTCCGGAGGGGTTTAATGTGTCAGCAAAGATGCTCCTCCTTCTATTAAATTGTTTTGGGGCTGAAACGCTGAATATCTTCCCCTGCCCATATTTTATCATAAATTGGGTTTTAATACTCTTTTTTGTTCAGGAATTTTTAATTCGAGGGGCACATCGCCAGGATCAACTACCATTTGCAGAAATTGAGCTGCCAAAAGGCAGAAACTCGCTATTCATTCTACAATTCTCTGATTTTAGCGTCTGCAATCCGCGCAGGATGTGAAATCCTGTACTCAGAGGACTTTCAGGATGGGCAGCAGGTGCATGGAATTCAAATCGTCAACCCCTTTGGATCTCAAACAAGACGATAGGGCTGGCAAAGAATCGTTAAGGCGCAGCTCTCTGCCACACACGAACGTAATCAATATCATAATAAGCCGGAAAAACGGTGGTTTCATCTGCCGGACCGGACCAACTGTCCTTACCGCCTACTTGTAAGTTCAGGATCAAATATAGCTGCTTAGCAGCGATATAGTCGCCTTCGTACCGGTTACGTTCCACGCCATCCACGTACCAAATGATGGCGTCCTGTCGCCATTCCAGGCCGAACGTATGCCAATCAGCCGAGAAGTCTCCGCCATCCCAGGCCGCGCCATAGTCCTGTATGTCGCCTGACCCATCGATGTAATGGTAATGTAATTGGACGCGAGTGGGTTCTTTACTCAAAACTTCCATAATGTCAATCTCAGGCGGTTTTTGCTCTGGCGTGAGCATCCAGAAAGCCGGCCATAGGCCTCGCCCGGCGGGTACCCGCACGCGGGCCTCAAAGTAGCCGTATTTGACCGTGAAACGGGGCGACGAGCTTCCTGTCCCTGCGCCGGTCGATAACATCCCGCTGGAATAGGGTATCTCGCGTCCGTATTGAAATTGAGGCTGGTTGTCGGCTCTGAGCCGGACGAACCCATTGCCCAAGATGACATTCTTCGCCGAGTACCAGACATTGGGGTGGGTGGTGGCGCAGCCATAAGACCAGCAAGTCGCCCACTTGGTCTCATCAAGCGCCTTACCGTCAAATTCATCCGCGAAAACCAGTCGCCAGCGGCCAGTCCGGCCCAGGGGTGTCGGAACAGGCGTCGGCTCATCGGTTGGTGTGCCTGTTGGCTCACCGGTCGGCGCACCAGTTGGTGTATGGGCCGGTGTCCTTGTATTTGCAGGCATTGGCGCCTGCGTAGGAGGTTGGGTTGGCTCAGGTGCTTGTGAAGACGAGACGCAGGCCGATAAAATAATTGCCATGATTGAGATGAGAAAGCATTTCAAGTCTAAACCTCTCGCGGCCAGTCTGATAGTGTAGATGTCACAGCGCACTAAAATGCGGCATTGCCAGCATTGCCAGCTTTACGTCGCAATATTACCACCATTGAACGCTTCGTCTTTAGCATCAGGATACTTAACCAAACCTTACCTTTTGACCCGGTCGCTTTCTTGTATAATGGCGTGACTCATGAGCTATGACAGCCATTATTTTTCAAATTCCAGCGAGGATAAAGTTTCGTGCTAAGTGTCTTTGATCATCTACCATCTTCGATAACACGGCTATGGGCGTTGGCAGCCATTGCGCTCGTTATTTACGCGAGCGGTTCAGATACGAGAGCGAGCGCCCGGCCTCTTCAGATCAGCCCCAATGGCCTGGTCGATCCCTCTCCAACCGCCGTCCCCAGCGACACAGTAGAGTCCTTTGTCTACCTTCCGCTTATTTCAGGAGGTTCACCGGCGAGGGTCTATTGGGGAGCCCTGGTAAGTGGCCAGGCCCCCTCAACCGAGAACATGCAGCCCGGAGGGATCTTTGATGCCTTTGAGACACGCGCCCAAAAGAAGATGTCTATCCTGCATTGGGGCCAGCCTTGGATGATGAACAGCAGCTACCAGAGTTTTTATGCGCCCTGGTTCGATCTTGTCAGAAGTCACGGTTCAATCCCAATGCTGGACTGGAGCTCATGGCATCTGGGGGATGGAATCAACCAGCCAGATTTCAAGCTCAGCACGATCTACACAGGTGTACATGACGACTATATCCGGCAATGGGCTCTCAGCGCTAAGTCTTGGGGACATCCGTTCTTCCTGCGTTTCGACTGGGAAATGAACGGGAATTGGCGGTTCCCCTGGAGCGAGCAACTGAACGGCAACCAACCCGGCGATTACATCAGGGCCTGGCGGCACGTTCACGATATCTTCACCCAGAACGGCGTCGCCAATGTCACCTGGGTCTGGTGCCCAAATATCTCCGGCACGACCACGCGCTCCATGGCCTCACTCTATCCGGGCGATGCCTATGTCGATTGGATCTGCCTGGATGGCTATAACAAATATAGCACTTGGTTAGGATTTCATACCATCTTTACCGGCAGCGGCATCAATTGGCTCTACAACAGCTACCAGGAAATACTGGCGGTGGCTCCAACGAAGCCTCTTATGATCGGCGAAGTCGCTTCGTTTGAAGCGGGGGATGGCGGCGCAAAAAAAGCAAGCTGGATCACAGATGTCTTCACCAACCAACTGCCGGTTAATTTCCCGAAAATCAAGGCGATTGTCTGGTTTAACTGGGGCGATAATAACCCGGCTTATACTTTCCCGATCGAGAGTTCGCAGGCCTCGATCGAAGCTTTCTCGACCACGATCCAGTCGGATTATTTTGCCAAAAATGATTTCGCCAATTTAAACATATCGCCCATTCCCCCTTTGCCTTAATGCAATCAGCCAGCTCGCATCACGGCTAACAGCGGCCTGGGATTTCAGGCTTAACCCGCTATTGCATGACCGGCCCGAACAATGCAAGCTAGCTGGTTCAGGTATCGGATCTAAGACGACCGAAGCGCCGCTGCGTAAACTGAAGCGCGCCTAGCCAGGCATCGCGCCATAATTGTCGCTCGACCCGGCCTGCGCCGATCATCATATAGCCAACCACGTAGACCAGCAGGCCAAGGCCGCCAATTGCAGCAATAGCGATCAAAGAGACAGGCTGGGCGATTTCCCGCAAGACATACAGCACAATCGCCATCGGCACCGCCGGCAGCAAGGCCGGCAGGTAAATTTCCGTGAGAACGATCCGAAAGGTAATTTGGTTTACACGCATCACTAAGGGCAGCACAAAAAAAAGGCTTTCGATTATCGCAGGGATTAACGTGCCTAAAGCTACCCCAGCCAAACCGAGTGACTGAACCAGCGCCACCGACAAACCCAGATTGGCCAATGCAGAGCCAAGCGTGATAATCGCCAGCAGTCGATGGCGTCCCATCCCTTGTAAAATTGCACCGGCTGGCCATTGACTGGTATCCATAAGACTGGCCAGTGTAAGGATGATTACCAGATAAGCATATCGATCGTAAGGCGCGCCGACCCAGGCCCTGAGGAAAGGCTGCGCTAAGATCATCACACCAACGGCCAGCGGCAAGAAAATGGCAATGGTTAAGCGGCTGCTTGCGAGATAGAGTGTTCGTAATCGCCCACGGTCATTTTCAGCGTCTAGCTGTGAAGCGAGCGGCATGATCACTTTCATGAACTGCTCGCTGAATATTTGGGGCATTTCGCTTAATCGACGGGCAATGGAATATGGCGCGACGTTCGCGATCGGCATAAAAGCTCCGATCGTGATCTCGTCAGTCTTGGTCTGGAGCTGGCCAGCGACATTGATCACAAATAAGGGCGAGCCGAACGACATCAGCGTTCTCAACCAACTGCGGTCTGTTTGGTGCAATCCAAAATGCAATTTCGGCGCGGTGCGCCGTATCAGCCAGATCGCCGGAACCTGGGAGATCAGCGTCACCGGAATACCCACGGCAACCATTCCCAGCAATCCTCCACCCAGGAGCAACACACTCACAGTGGCTGCCGTGAACAGGGTCATGCCAAATATACCCACCAGGTTAGAAAGGTCAAAGCGGTGCAGGCCTCGCAATACCGCAATTGAAGTAGCGCTGGGCAAACTCACGCTCAAACTCAGGCCTGACAGCAGGATCAACCGGCTGGCTGTGCCCTGTTGGCCCACTGGGATGTCCAATAAACCTGGGATGATTGACGCCAAAACAGCGCTCAGCAGGATAGCAATGAAACCCAACCCTATATAAAGCCACAGGGTCGTCGACACCAGGCTGCGCGCCTGTTCGATTCGCCCTTCAGCGTGAAATTGCGCTACGTATTTGGTTACCGCGGTGGCTATGCCAAAGTCGAGCAGCGAGCCATAGGCGGCAATCGAGCCGATAAGGATCCACAGCCCATAGTCGTTGGCGCCCAGTTGGCGCAGCAGGAACGGTGTAAGAAAGAACCAGACTCCTAATGTCAGGATCTTTGCCGCGTAGTTACTGGCTGTGTTTACAATGACGCGCCGCCGGAGGAAGGCGTCTTTCGCTGCGCCAGTCGTCTCTTCGCCGCTCACTCTTGTCTCCTGCGGCGTGGCGGCAGATGATCGTCGCCCAGCCAAAGCGCCATCACAAAGCGTAAAAGCGAATCCGTACCGTAAACTTCTGTGCGCCGCAGCTCAAATTCCGGCGTGGCAGGCGAATTCATGCCGGCGCACACACTGCATGCACCCGAATAGCCGGCTTGCTCGACGATCGTGCGCGTGGTCGCATCATACTTGCCGTGTGGATAACTGAAGAGCAGGATTGGCTGGCCAAGCTCTTGCTCTAAATCGAGGCGTGAGCCGGCGATTTCAGCGCGGGCGCGAGCCGGCGAAACAGCCGTCAACACGGGATGAGTCCGCGTGTGCGCCCCGAAAGTCATGCCGCCTTGCAGCATTTCCCGGATCTGAGTCCATGTCATGAGCGCCCGGCGTTTCAGCAACCCGGCCTCATCCCAGCAATTGGCGTCGCCCACATAGCCGCTTACCACAAAGAATGTGGCTGGGAAGCTATAGCGTTGAAGAATAGGATAAGCCGCCGAATAGGCGTCGGCATAGCCGTCATCCACCGTAATGACGACCGATCGCGCCGGCGGCAGGCGGCCTTCATGCCGGTAACGCAGGTAGTTTTCCAGACTGATCACATGATATCCCAGGCGCTTGAGCCAGGCCATCTGCCGAGCGAAGCAATGCTCGGGAAGAATATAGCGACTGGGCGGTTCGCCTGGCTTGCCGAACGCATGGTACATCAGGATTGGCGTGCCTTGCATCAGGCGCCGCCACGTTTCCCGGTCGGGCGCTACACGTTGGAAACCGTACCAGTATGCGTAGGCGCTTACAAATCGGAACCACTCTCGATTCCAACGCTCGCCGCGCAGGCCTGGGCCGAGACGCGCCAAAAGAGGCGGCGTTAAACCCAGCGATAACAAGATGCGGCGGAGTACGATGGCGCGCGGACTCGTATCCCAAAATTCACCGAGCACCTCCGGCAAGAGGTCTGGGTGCTGTTGGACCAATTTGAACATGATCCGTCCTGCGCGCTCGTCCTCCTTTAAAAGCTGCTGCCCTGTTTTGTCATCCTGATGTTGCCCGCATGCAGCCGGCAGATAAACCAAAGGGATGCCACTTCGATGTAACCGGTAGCCCAATTCTATATCGAAGCCGGCCGGGAGATCGGCAGTGAAGCCACCCACATCCAACAACGCCTGGCGCGGGACGGACAAGTTTCCACTATAACAATCCTGCCAGGTCGGCACGCGCGTAACTTCATTTAGATGCCGGTAGTGTTCGCTCCAACGTTGGGCAAAACGGCGCGCATACCAATCAGTAGATGCGGAAGCCTGTATGGTCAACTGACCAATTGCCGCGACTCCTCTACCGGCAGACTGTGCGCGCAAATGCTCAGCCACCAGGCTGGGGCCGGGAATAATGTCGTCGTCGAGGATCAGGCAATAACGGCTGCTGGCGGCAATGCCGCGATTGAGCGCGGCGCATTGACCGCTCTTGGCTTGACGGATCAAACGCAGGACGTACGGCGTTTCGATCTCCGCCAGAATCTCGTGCGTGCCGTCGGTCGACCCGTCGTCGACGACGATCACCTCATAATCGGTCGCGGGCTGGGTCTGATGAGCAAGCGCCTCAAGGCACATGCGCAGCCGGGTGAGGCGGTTATGCGTCGGGATAACGACACTCAACGCTATCATGTCCGAGTCCTTTGTTGCGTCAGCAGCCAGTACGCCGCGCCATAGATCATTCCACCCACGAGCATTACATCACCATAGGCTCGCAGCCGGTCGCCTCGCAGTCGGGGAGCAAACTGGACCAGGTGATTCCGAATATCTTGAACCATCCGCTTCAGCATGTAACGATCATGCCAGTGCATGTGCTTGGCATAAAACGCGCCTCGACCGATGCCGTATCTGCGCCGCAGCGCCAGGAAATCATGATCTGTGCGCCAGGCGCGATGATACAACACAGCCCGCGGCTCGTACAAAATGCGATATCCGGCTTCAAGCAGCCGAAACCCCAAATCGCTGTCCTCGGCGGATGGAAAGCGCGTCCCAGGCCCTAAGCGCTCATCAAAACCCCCGGTTTCCGCCACAACGGACCTGCGGAATGCCATATTACCCGAGAAAAGCACGTCCTGCCCGACGCGTCCTCCGTATATTGCTTGACTTTCGTCCTCCTTTGTCGAAGGCGCAAAACCCTGTTTACTCCGGTCGAACATTGCAAGCACCCGTCCTGTGACCACCACTCGCTGGCTCTCAGCGACGAGCGCTCTCAGGAGCATGCCAAACCAATCCGGCGCAACCAAAACATCATCATCGGTGAAAACCAGCCAGTCGTTTTGTGCGACTTGGATGCCCGTGTTTCGAGCGTGACTCACGCCAAGCGGCTTTATCCATTGATAACAAATTTTACATCGGCGTTTGGTGGTCAGGGCGGCGAGTTTTTCGTCTGGGTTATCACTTTGGTCAACGACAATAATCTCATCCGGTACATGGATGCCATTTAGAATTGACTGGATGGCGTCATTCAGCAGCTCAGGACGATTGCGCGAGCAAATAATGAGCGAACTGGGTGGGAGGCTGATCGCTGTTTTTGGTTTCACCAGGTTTTGACCGGAAATCACCGGCCAACCCAACTCGACTCCACCATCCCTTGAGTTCGCGCCGCTGTGGTTCTCGCTTGCGGCGGCATACAACAGCTCCTCTTCCCATAAACTCAAAAACAGGCTGCGCCGAGAACCGGTTGGATCGGGCTGACCGCCGGATTCGGCCGCCGAGTTCCTGCGACTCGGATTGAAAATGGATCAGCCATGTGAGCAAGCGCAGCGGGCGCAGCACTTCCGGATCGAGGCCTACGCGCGCCAGGTAGCGCTGTTGGCATTCCGCAACGACGCGTCCGGTGAAAGTGGCTGGATCAAGCGCCGCCCGATACGATTCCCTGAAGCGCCGCGAGTCCATCGCGCCGTCGAGAAAAAAGTTCAGATAGGTCAGAAAGTAAACCAGGTCCAGGATCGGCAATCCGCGCGGCTCGGCCGACTCCCAATCCAATATTACCAGGTCGCCATCACTGGCAATAAAGATATTCCAAGGAGAGCAGTCGCGCTGCTCGCACACGATCGGCAAGTCACCCAGCGAGGCAAGCATGGTACGCGTCGCCTGCAGCTTCGCCGGATCGAGCGCCCGGCCAAGGCTCCGCTCAAATTTAGCGACCGTTGTCTCAACCAGTCGACCCCACCATTCAGAACGGGCGCAGGGTGGGGAATGACCGGCCAGGTTAGCCAACCACTCCGTCACTTTCAATGCCAGATCGCGATAGGTATCTTGTCGAAGCAGTGTATACAAAGGCCGGCCGGAGAGTGCGTTCTCTCCCAATACGGTCTGCCCCGCCCACTCGTGCGAGAACAACACCTGCGGAACGCCGCCGACCTGATCGGGTCGCAAGGCTCGAACGGCCTGCAGGTTGGCCGCCTCACGATCGAGCGCAGCCACTGCCTCGCCAACCCGAGCCAATTTGACGATCAAGCGCGGGGATGGCTCGGATTCTGCAAAGACCAGACCGACAACTTTGTTGATAGTTTTCGCGCCGCCGGTCAACAACATCCAATCCAGACGGAGCGGCGCAGGGGCTGAGCTCCAACTGCTCCAGCTCGCTCGGATCAAGTCGAGCACAGTCCCTTCTTCTGCAGGCGGTTTTCTGGCGATCATAGACAGCGGCGCTAACAATCGCAGGCTTAAGCCCATGCGCCATACCCCTTCGAGAAGTCTTCCCCAGATGCGGCTCAGCGGCGTTTGACCAGGCGTTCGATGCGCCAGTAAATATTGAACGACATGCGGCGCCTCGACCGGCAGCCAATAGAAAGTTAAATTGCGATCGGGCCTCGGCCACAACCAATAACATACCGATTCCGTGAAGCCGATCGATTCCAATTGCCGGCGGATCCGGGCTGGTCCGCCTGCAAGCGGCGAGGTCCATTCTGTATAGCATACACCGCCGGGACGAAGCGCCTCCCAGGCTGCTTGCAGAGTCTGCCGGGCAGGATTCAGCGCAACCGCCAGATCACAGTCGCCAACAGGGTGAGCTGCCGGATCGATCACGCGATCTGAAATAGCGGCAACCGCTTGCGCAAGCATATCCTTGGCAAAACAGACGCTTCTGGCTGGCCGGGGATCTGGCAGCAGAAAACGCCAATCGGCGCGGCGCATGATCCGGTTGACCGTCGCTTCATCCCGGCGATCTATGGCGACCTTCGACGCCCCATGCCTCTCGAGCAGTTCAGCATAAACATCGATCACTTGCTGAACCATCTTCATCGCTGAAAATTCTTGCTCAACTCTGGCTCGACCGGCCGAAGCCAGGCGCTGGGCCAAAGGCTTATCCGCCAGGACGGTTCGAATCGCTGCCGCCAACGCAGTCGGATCGGCGGGTGGAATGAGCAGCCCTGTTTCCCCCGCAATCACCGCCTCATCTGTGCCGCCGATTTGCGTAGCGATCACCGGCTTACTGGCCGACATCGCTTCAAGGATAGAGAGCGGCAGGCCTTCATACAAGGATGGCAAAACAAACACATCGCAGTCTGCCAGCAAATCGGGGATATCATTGCGGTGTCCCAAAAACCTCACACGCTCTTCCACGCCGAGCGATCTGGCTTGGGCTTCAAGCGAAGCCCGTAACGGCCCATCACCTGCGAATACAAATTGCGCTTCAGGCACTTGAGCTGCAGCCTTTAACAGGTAGCGATGTCCTTTTTGCTCATCCAATCGGGCCACGGTCAGTACAACCGGCTGGCCTGCTCGTTTAACCGGCCGGTCGCGAAGTGGGTCAAAGTCTAGCGTTGAAATACAGTTGCGAATCACTTGAACCTTTCGAGCAGGCCAGCGCAGCTTATGGGTCAAGCGCTCTGACACCGCCTGTGACACCGCAACATAGCGGCCAACCCCGGCAACGATCAATCGTTGTTGCACAAAGTTGGACAGGTCTAGGGGAAACTCGACGTACAATTGCACGGTTGCCACAATTGCCGGTACACGCGCCAGGATAGCGCCTGCCAAACCAAACTTGCAGGCCAGAGGCCAGGTGAGATGCGCATGAAAAACATCCGGCCGGCGGGCGCTTAATTGGCGCGAAAACGCCCATACCCGCCTTGCGCCCAACAGGCCATCCGGCATGCGTGGCACGGGCCACAGCCCGACATCCAGCCGGGCTGCGCCCTCGATCAGCGGCGCAATGCCCGGCGAGGTATGGTACATGAGCGCCTGTCGCCAGCCCCGAGACTTAAGTCCCGCCATGAGGGTTAGCAAGGCGTGCTCAGCGCCCCCGATTCCGCAGCTATCCGTAAAATGTACCACGGTGCGCATCAGGTTTCACGTCCGCTAACGAGCGAAGTAAGGCCCTGGCCCGTTTGCTGATTCTCGTGCAGCGCCATCTGTGCTCCCAGCCAGTACAGATAGTCCAGCACAAAACGATAATACAGGTGAAGCTGTCTGACTTGATGCTGTTCAAATTGTCCTACCAGCGCAATCACTTTGTCCGGTGTTGACGGCGACCAGCGACTGAATGCCAACAGACCGGCCCGCGCCAGTCGCCACCGCCATGAATCTTGTTTCGCCGCGCTTAATTGAAGATCGGGCAAGACTTCAGGATGTTTGCTCGCCAGCAGGACGGCCGTCCGGCCTTTGGCGATTGTGTCGCGGGCCAGCGCCGCAAAGTCTTTCGAGTAATGTTGGCGGGCCAGCGTCCTCGGATCATATACCAACCTGACGCCCGATTTCGTCAGGCGCAAGGATAGTTCCAGGTCTTCATTCCCATAGATTCGAAAGGCCTCATCGAAGAGGCCCGCCTCCATGAGCACCTCACGGCGGATGGAAAAATGGCCGCTATAAAAATCGCGCAAGACCAATTGGTGGTCCGATTGGGCCAGGTTATCCAGATGCCGGTTGAACTTCTCGGCAACATAGGCGCCAATTTGTGGATCGGCGCTCTTGCAATATACCGGCGCCGCACCCATAACGCCAAAACGAGAACCCATGGGGTGTGCTTGAGAATGTCGTCCCAGGCAATCAGGCGCTGGCTCCATATCATCATCCAGGATCACCAGCACATCACCCCGGGCAATTCGAATGCCGGCGTTGCATGCTGCGGCGCGCCCCTGATTTGGTTGCCAGAAAGAGTCCAACCGGTAAGGCGCCAAGAATGCAGCCGTCATTTCGCGAGTTCCGTCTTGCGAGCCATCAATCGAAACAAGGACTTCGTAATTCTCAGGCGCCAACGTTTGCTGTGCCAGCGCATATAAAGCGCGTTCCACAGAATCGCGACGGTTATAAGTCGGGATGATGACACTAACGGTTGGCATCACAGTCACGCATTATCGGATCACCGGCTTAGATTGCAGCTCTGCGTAATTGGCTTCGATGCGGCGCGCATACGCCTGGGCGCTAAAATATTCGGCGACGAAGGCATGGGCCTGAATTCCAAGCGAGCGACGCGTAGGGCGCGAAGCCAACAGCGAGGCTGTCGCCTCCACAATCGCTTCATCGCCCTCGGCGATGACAAGAGGCGGCGGCTGATCGCCAATCATCAGGCCATCAGCGCCACGAGGTGTTGTGACAATGGCCTTGCCCAGCGCCATCGCCTGCAGCACTTTCATGCGCATCCCGCCGCCGGTACGCAGCGGCGCGATGACGACAGCCGCTCGTGCAAAGTAAGGTTCGATCTCCGGGACAGCGCCTGTCACCAGAATGTCAGCGCACGCCAGCGCCTGCACCGATCCAGGTGGATAGATACCGACTAAAGTCAGGCTCACACCTGGGTAACATTTACGCAAGGCCGGCATGATCGAACTTCCCAGCCACAAAGCGGCATCCACGTTGGGTGGATGGGTAAAGTTGCCGACAAACAGCACATGCCCCGATTCTTCCATGTCAGCATCCAACGGCGCAGGCAGATCAATGCCGAAGGGAGTGACCCGCACACGCTCGGCCAGGTCGGGTGCAAGCGCCATCACAGCCTGTGCGTCGCGGCGAGTGAACACCTGAATGCGATCGAACCGACGCCAGACATCCGGCTGGTAGTTTCGCCAGCGCTGCCAATCGGCTTCCCCGAACGCCCAGCGCAGCCAGTTGGAGGCCGGTCCGGCGCGCCATTTGATAGGACGCGGTCGCCGAACTTCGTGCTCGGTGAATATCACCGGGGCCGGCGAGTCATATGGGTAGATGCCCATCGCATTGTCTTCGACTATGACCAGCTCAAATGATCGTTCTGCCAGGAGACGCTTCAAAATAAGCTGTACTTCTGGCTCCCAAAACCAGATCGTGCGCCACGGAATCTTACCTCTTAGCCAGGTGCTGGCCCAGCGCCAACGCCGCCTCCAATGCGCCAGACCGGTTGGTTCTGAGCGACGGACGGCCTGGACGTCGACGCCCATGGCTTGCAGGCGATCGAGCGCCGCCCACTCAGATCGATCGGGGCCGGCTACCGTCACCAAAGTCACGTCATGACGCGCCATCAGGCCGATCAATTCGGCGTACAGGACCAGCGGAATCGCTCCAGGCGCCTGGGGCTGCGGCGGCATCGGTGCAACCAGCAAGATTTTCATACGCCCTCACCAGAGCGATGCAAAGCCCCCAGCCAATGGTTGAGCTGTGTGCGCCTCTTGGGAAAGAAAAAGACTTCCGCGAGCCAATGCGCCAGTGACTTTGGCGCAAACACCATGAGCGCAAACCACAATCCAAACAGGATCTTCATTAACCAGGCGACATCGCTGCGCCGTGAAATGGCGACCAGCGCCAGCCCGAATAACTTCCCGGGAGTATCGCCAGCAATCGGATGTTGATCGCGCTCCAGTTTGAATGAGGTCAAGCGATTGGCAACATACGAGACGGATAAGATCTCGGCCGGTCGATCGGACAGGTTTAACATCTCGGCGTACTGTTGCAAAAACTGCCGCGTTTGATCCGCATGGATGAGCGTCGATCGGGTGTGTGCCAGATCGATCTGCGCAGCCGTCTCATAGTTGTTAGCGCCGTGGACACGATAGGCAGCGCAGACTCGATCGAGTGAGATGATGGGACCACAGAGCGCCGTCAGATGAACCAGGTAATAATCGGCCAGAATGCGGTAGGGCTGCTCAGGTATCGGCATAATCTTGCGTAAAACGGCGGCGGAAAACGCGTTGCCGCTCGTGGGCAGCCATGCCAGGTCGAACGGAAATTGGAGTTCAGACCAGCGCAAGTCGCCGCCCGGCAATGGAATGTGCACCTGCGGCTTGATCTCACCTGTGGGCCAGTCCAGCCGATCGATGATGGCCATGCGATATTGAAGTCTGACGATCTCGGGTTGAGCGGTGAACGTGTCAACCGCTGTTTGCACAGCATGCGGCAGCAACATGTCGTCGGCATCCAAAAAAATTACGATGTCGCCATTGCTGTGCGCAAGGCCTGCATTCAATGCCGAAGCCTGACCGCCGTTGTCTTTCAATACGGTCGTGATTTGATCGCCGTAACAATCGATGAGATCGCGCGATTGATCGGTCGAGCCGTCATCCACGACAATGACTTCGACGGGCTGATACGATTGGCACAATGCGCTGTCGATGGCAGCCCGCAAGAACCGATCATAGTTATAATTATCGATAATGATGCTCACCAACACGCCTGACGGATCTCCTCGACTGTCGAATGTTGAGCCCCCGGTGTCATTTCGGCTGGCGTCCCTTGACACGCTGGAAGGTGGGCAGAAACTCCCCGTATTGATAAATATCGAGCTGAAAATGCGCCAATATCTCCATAGCCCGCCGTTCCTCATGCTCGCTGACATGGCTTCGCCACTTCTCTACCAGCCAGCGCCGATCGGTCCTCCGCTCCAACGCCTGCTGCGTTTCAGCATTGGACTTGGCTTTCACGGCCGAGGGAATCGCCAGACGGCTCAGCATGTGTTCTGGTTCCGGCAAAGCCAACCGCTCCGCCAGGTGAACGATCACAGGCTGCGGGTCGCAGACCAGCTCTTCGTAAGCAATGACCAGCCAGTCGTCGGTCGCCATCCGCAGGGGGACCGCGTTTTCAAGACACCAGGCTAATACCCCCTGTTCCAGCCTGGAGCCGCTTTCCAGTATACACCGGGCGATATCGATTTGTTCTTTTGAAAAATGCCGCCGATAATCACTCTCCACCTGGGCTTGCAGACGCGGATAGTATTCACGGGACAGGCCGACTGCGATCGGATGGCGGATCAGGTAGACGATCTGGCCATTGAATGTATCGCGGAACCAGTTGATGCGATCCTCGCCGCCGTTGATGATCTTGAAAACAATCCGATGCGTCACAGGTCGATAAAACCCCCGAAAGGGCACAGGGTCCATGGCATGCAGACGGCCCTCACACAGCGCCTGAAAGTAGCGCTGCAAAGCCGGGCTTGCGTTTTGGTTATAGAGCTCGAGCCAGTTGGCGATCCCTGAATATCGCCGCATCATCGGATTGCGCAAATCCAACGGCTCATTGCAAGCTTTGAAACCGGGCTGGCTCCAAATCAGTTCCATGAGCCACGTCGAACCACTTCGGGGAGTGGAAAACAGGAAGATATTCTGGCGACCGTCGGGTCGATGAAGATTGGTCGCCGTCTTGATGGCGTTCTTGGCGAGGCAAGTGAGGTCATTGAGCATCGGACTCTCCAGCACGTGATACAGGCGGCCAGTTATTCTTTGACCCACTGACGCCAAGCGCGCAACTGGGGCACCAGCAGGCCGGCAGCGATCACCGTCTGGCTCGCCAACACGGCAACGCCGACACCCGCAATCCCGTATACAGGCAGCAAACGAAAGCTTAGGCCCAGCACCAAAACACACAAGGCTCCCTGGACAGCAATGATCCCGGCGACGCGATTTTGGACACGCGCCAGGGCGATGTAAAGCACGACGATGGTGTTCGGCAAGGTCGCCAGGGCCAGCCAGCGCAGCAGATCTGATCCTTCGACTGCGTAATCGGCGCCGAAGATACGCAGAATCCAGGGCGCTCCCACTAAGATTATGGCGATCACAGGCACCAGCAACTGCATAATGTGGACGAATACCCGATAGCCGTACGCCCTCAGTTGCGGTCGATCGCGGGTACCTTCAACCGTGAGCGAGGTGGTCAAGTTAATCGCGACCAATTGGAGCGAAGTGGTGATCATCCAGGGCGGATAGAAATAGGCATTGGCCCGTGCGCCGGCCTGGCTGGCGACAATCACCGGCAGCAAAGTCGTGGAAGCCAGCAAGAACAGCGAGGCCAGGTGGTTACCGGAAACATACTTTAAAAGCGGTCGCAGTGCAAGCGGCTCTGCCTGGTTGGCAGTGGCCTGGCTGTGCGCGGGGAGTAAGCGGCGAAAAATCAAGAGATTGACCGGCGCCACGGACACGACGACCGGGATCAGCCAGGCGACCAGGACGCCTTCGACAGGTATCCAGTTCGCCAATAAGATGAGCAGCACGATCTTGACAGCAGACACAATCGTATTTTCGATCGGAACCCAGTGAGCCTGTCCCAGGCCGGTGAGTACACTGTCCTGTAACGTAAACACGGACCAGATCATGACGACGCCGGCGAACAATACCAGCGGCAACAGGTCTCTACCCACGACGCCCAGGATTGGAAACAAGGGATACAAAATCCGCCCGATCGCCAGGGTGACTGCCCCGGCGATCACCAAACTGATGAGATAGGTGACGCCTACCAGCCGTGCGGAGGCGCGACCGGCGAGCGGCACAAAGCGTACCAGCGCACTATTCACGCCGCGCTGCGACACTCCCGACAGGAACATCATCGCCGCGATCATGGCCGAGCTCGTACCGATCGTCTCAACGGAATAATAATGAGCTGCCAGGACCCAGAACAGCATGCCCAGACCTGAGGTTGTCGCACTGCTCAGAATCAGGGAATAGCCGTTTTTATACAGGGGTATGCGCAGGTGAGAAAAGAGCCGGGGCAGCGGCCCAACCCGCGTCCAGGATCGCGCCTTGCTTGCGGCCGACCGGCTGGTACGGATCCCCTGATCGAAAGCGCCATCGCTTCCTAAGTCAGTGGGCGACATACACCACCGCCAGGTTCGGGTTGGTCCGGCATAATTGAGTATGCAAACAATTTTTCAAGATTCCACATCCGATTGTTGAACGACGATTGGGCTGGAGCCAACGGGACGAAACCGGCTGGTTACCTGCTGGGAAACCCACTGCAGGCAGTAGCCGGCGGTCGTAAAAGCCAGCCCGGCGACAATTGCCCCGGCGCGCGCCAGGCCCATTCCATCGTGTCGAAAGAGGGCGTCTGCCAGGCCACGGACAACGCCCTGCGGCAGCGTTTTCAGCGTATAAATCCGCTCGCTGGCCAGACCAGCGCCCCTGCCAACAAGGCGGGTAACCAGCGCCTTCGATTGGCCTTCGGCGTAACAGCGGGCGCGAAAATAGGCCCAGCGTGCACGGCTGGCGGGGATCCGGTGTTGAACGCGGATTTGTGGTTCATACAGAAAAAATTTCTGAGGCCAGTGTTGACCGGCGCGTATACAGAGTTCGGTTTCTTCGCAACCCAGCGGGCGCGTTGAAATGCGCCCGATACCGGTGCGAAACCCGCCGACCGCTTCGAAGACCTCGCGCCGCAAACACATACTGCCGCCGGAAAGATTTCGGACCGGCGCTTGAGTGTGCGGCAATCCACGATAGGTACATCCGACCACCCAGTAGAACTCTTCAGGAAACCAGGCGGGCCGGCCGGTCTCCCACAGCGGTTCGATCAGCGTTCCCGCCCCAAGCACCCGAGGATTCTGGCAACAATCGGCTAACTTATCAACCCAGTTTGGCTCCGCAATGGCATCATCGTCTAGAAAAGCGATGAGCGCGCCTTGCGCGATGGCAATGCCGCTGTTGCGTGCGCCAGAAAGCCCGCGTGGTTCCTGATTCTCTATAACGATCGCATCGGCGCTCTGCTCACGGACACGCGCCAGCAGAGCCGGGTTGTGATCCACCACGATGATGATCTCACGCGGCGGCGCGTTCTGGCAGCGGACTAAATCCACAGCCATGAGGAGGTCAGCCCAGCGCGCCTCGGTATAGGCGCAGATAACAACTGAAATATCAAGCGTATCCCGGGTCATGACTCTCTCTTGCATTGAGACTTTGCTTCATTGCACGCAGGCTGTAGCGAACACATCGCCAGGCCAAGGCGCGCACGCGTTCGTAGGACGGCTTGAGCTGTGGGCCGCGGCCGGCGAGTAATTCGGCAAACTGCTGTAGACTGGCGTCGCCAGGAACGATCAGCCGTGATAACGCGAACGGGTCATCGGCGGGTGAACTCATGGCATAGCGCACCGCACAGGCGGACAGGAAGCCTGCCTCCCGCACCAACCGCTGCACCCCTGGCCGATAATATCCGTACGGATAGGCGAAGCTCGTAATCTTGCGAGTCAGTTTTTCCTCGAGAATTCGTTTGCTGCGGGTGATTTCAGCGCGGGCGATGGCTGCCGGCACGACATCGAGCTGCAAATGCCGGTGGCTGTGAGCTCCACATTCAATGCCGCTGGCGCTGATGTCGATCAATTGCCCCCAGGTCAGCATGAGCCGGTCGGTTTCCTGTTCCCGCTGCAGAAAGCAGGAGGCGCCATTTACGAACGCAGTTGAGATATAGAGTGTCGCGGTCAGGCTGTAGCGTTGCAGGACTGGCAGAGCCTGATTGTTGAAATCGGCAAAACCATCGTCGAAGGTTAACACAACAGCCGGTTCAGGCAGCTCAACTCCGGCCGTCCGGGCCGCCACGTACTGGCTGACGGTCAATGTCCTGTAGCGCCGCTGCGCCAGATAATCCATCTGTTCGGCGAAACGGGCCGGCGGCAGGGCGAATTTTCGGAACCGCGGTCGAGCGCGATCCGATATACTGTGGTACATGAGGATGGGAATACTTTGACCCGATTGTCGCAACAAGATAGCCTGATCCTTATATGATGTAAGTCTATTCATCATAATGCATGGTGCGCCACAAGCGCCCAACACTTATTGTTAAGCTTCACGCGATGCATGACTCAACCGCGCTATATAGACTGATCCGGGCTTGACCGAAACAGCTCGATCAAGTGTGGCCCAACACATCTACATCGATTTCGCGCTGATTTTGGCCTGTAGACTGGGCGATTACACGCCGGTAAAATCGCTCGAATTGGGGCACAGCAACGCTGGCAGTAAACAGCATGGATCGCTCCCTGGCAGCCGTTCCCAAACGTTCGCGCAATTCAGGTTGATGGATCAAGCTCGTCATCGCCAGGGCTAATGCATCGACGTCGCCCGAGGGTACGATCAGGCCAGTTACACCGGGTACGATCATATCCGTATGTCCACCTGGGGTCGTTCCAATTACAGCCTTGCCGCGGCTCATGCCTTCATACACCACGCTGCCCAGCGGCTCTGGCCAGAGCGACGGGATGACCCCAAAGAGACTTCGTTCCCAGGCCGCCATGACTGCGCCATGCGGCACATCTTCCAACACGATCACGCCCGGCGGAAACTCCCGCGGCGAGTTCGAACTCAAACGTGCCGATTAAGACGAGCGGCGGCGGCGAAACCAACTGCTCATAGGCTGCCAGAAGTTGGTTGATCCCCTTAACCCGTCGCAGCGCGCCGACGTACAAGATAAATTTTTCGGCCGGTAGACGATCCAGATAGCTTTGATATTGAGCATCAGCGCTGTAGTGGCGGTCAGCGTCATCCTCACGGAAGCTTGGGATGATGGTCTCAGCGATTGCGTTCTTGCTCATTCTTTGATCGCGCGCCCGGTCTCCCCAGAAGTCGCGCTGCACGATCGACTGCACGTACGCACTGATACTGTGGACGCCGCGCACCCTACGCTTCAGCAGAGAGCAACTCGTTAACACCCCTATAGCAGCCAGCCAGCCTTTCGGCGCGCCGTAGAGGTCTGCAGCGCAGCTCATGCACTTTTGCAGTGCAGGTCCGTCGCAGATCTGCTCGTTGTGATATACCAACGTGCACCTGGCGCAGCTATAACCATAATCACGGGCAGAGATGAGCAGCGGAATTTGGGTGCCGAACAATGCCGGTACACACGAAAAACAAAACCAGCCGGAAGCGTGAACCACATCCGGCTTGAAACGTCGAATCAAGCGGCGCAGCCCTACGACAGTGATCGGATCGGGAAATGGCGGTTGGTGGCGCTGGTTGCGATCGCGAACGACCCCGGGCAACCAGGTGCGGAGCTGCTTCAATCGGAACACGGACACACCCGCCTCATCTTCCTGTTCGGGCAAGCCGCCGCTCCAAACGGTGGCCACATTGACCTCATGACCGCGTCGGTGTAATTCATGCGCCAATAACTGCGTCTGCCGGTGCGCGCCGCCAATAAAAGGTGGATAGTGATCGCTCACCAATAGAATTCGTAGACCCATAAATCCCTCGCTCGTTATTCTCCGCGCCACAACCTCACATGACGATAGATCGTCTCTGGATCGTCCAGCTTATATAAGTAGGCTACAATCGATCCGGTGCCAAATTGATCGCCCAGCAATCTGATCGCTGTTTCCCATGTCTCGCCCGGTTTCAAGCCCAACGCAGGCCATTCCTGCACCACTTGATCGCCGACGCTGACCCGCAGGCGATAGCGAGTCTCAGTAAACTCTGCGCTTTTAATGCCCAGGTAAAATACATTTGAATTGCCCGGGTTGGCCGGGATCATCCATAACTGCGTGTAACCCGTTACACCATTGGGCGAAACCGGCAGCCGTGTCAGTCCGACGGCCGCGCCCATGACCAGGACAGCCAGACCCGCAAAGAGGCCGTCGCGAAAACGCAGATTGAAATGTCTTTCGATCTGCACGGCGGTGGTCGCGCCTTCTGGTTTGCGCCTCAGCCAGGCGATGGCGCTCGCCAGCAAAACGATCATCGCTAAGGCGACAGCCCACGTACTGGTCTGCAGGCCCCAGGCCGTCAAGTTAAGAATCAGCCCGCCCAGGGCAGTTGCGGCCACGCTTACTCCCAGGCTAAACAGCAGCCGCTCGGCGTTCCCGAACGAGCGCAGGGGTAAGAGGGCGGCCGTGATCGCATATCCAGGCAAAAAGAACACGAGCGGCAAGGCAAAGATCAGTCGCACGATCGAGCCGGCCGGCAGAACCACTGCCAGCATGGCGCTCAATACAGCCACAACCATCACAGCGAAGAGATCATTTGACTGTCGTTGCATTACGTAGGGCTCCCAAATCATAGATGACGATATTGCCGCTATCGAACAGCCGGCTGATCGCTTTTGGCTGATCAAATTTGCTATATACCTCTGGCGCTAAAAAGTCGCTGTTCGGCAGCAGGCCAGTGGATGTCCGATCGAAGTAATATCCCGCCATATTGTCCGAACTGATCAAACGGCGATCTACGGCGACATATTGGATGCCCCAATCCTGTATCAGCTTCACTTGCCAGTCCGGGAAGTCTGCCATACCCAGCAGGTCTACGACATCAGGGTATCTTCCTGCCAGCGTCAGTTGTTCTCCATAGGCCAGGAAGAGGCGAGCGTTTGATTCATCGGCCGCCACCTGATTTCCCGGTCCCAGGAAAGCCCGCATCCATTGGGCAGCGGCGAACCCTTGCGGTTGGAGCACCACGTTATCCACATTGACCTGAAGCGGTCCGCTGAGACGCAGTGCGGGCGCCCAACCGGAAATGATGCCGCCCATGAAAATAATCGCTAAACTGCCTAAGACAACCGCCCGAGCAAGCAAAGGCCTGCGCTTGCGATCCCATAATTCCAGCACAGCAAAGGCTATCACGAACGCCAGGCCGATAAATAAAAACTCTGAAGCGCGATTGGCGGTTTCCCACACGTCCGGGCTAAACCTCAGCCCCAACACTGCAAAATATGCCAACCCAGCTCCGGTCAACAAGATTGCGATCGGATTTCTGCGAAAATGCTGCCAGATTTTACTCAACCCGAAGGGTAAAGCCAGCAACATCAATACAACCGAGCCAATGCCCACAAAACGTTCCCACAGCGGGGCCGCATAACCACTGGAGGACTGAAACAGCACACGCGTACTCTCTTCACCGCTTATGATCTGGAAGATCGAGGCTGCGGCCCGGCTGAGCACCGGTGACAAATAATTGGGTGTGATGCTGGCAACCCGCACAAGCCAGACAAGCGTGGCAATCGCGCCGAATAAAGCCAACCCGGCTGTTCCAGTGATAGCGCCTGCTCCGCCAAAGGGGATCGCCCCTCGCTGGCCCCGGGTCGCTCCGCCTTGGGAAGAATTCTTTCCAGCAATGGCGGCGGATGTCGTCCAGGCCGCCCCGAAACGCAGGAACAAAAGCACGAGCGTCCATAATCCGAAGAAGGCCACCAGAAAATATGATGTCAAATGATGAATGATCACTACCGCCGAAATACCCAGCAGCGCTAGCAGCGTCAAACCGCGGCGCTGAGCTCCTGCTGGCGTCGCCGCTCGCCTTACCGAAACAAACAATACCCACATGGCGAGCGGCAATGCCAAGGATTCATAGGAGAATTGGGCGCTCCAGAACAAGAAGTTGGCGTTCATCGCATACAGCAAGGCGGCGACCCCCGCCAAACGTAATGAACCGCTCACTTTTTCAAAGAACAAAAAGAGCGCCAACATCGCTATTAACCGGGCGATGCCTACGACCAGCAGGGCGGCTCCAAATATGCTCAGGCCGCTTAGCGAAGCCAACGCCGAAGTGACCATCTCCAGACCCGGATAAAACGGGGTCACGGCTAAAATTGGATTGGCGTTAAACAGCCTATCCGTCTCCAGAATCCTGGTCACATTATAGGAATGGATCAGCTCATCCGAAAAAGTGAACCCATACGGGCTGTGCAGGACTTTAACCAGGTAAAACCCGAGTCCGAGTAAAACGATCAGGCCGATGTGCTCTTGCCGCGCGGCTGCGCTGGAGGCCAATCGGGCCGCGATGGGCACAATGACCAGCAGCAAGCCGGCCCAGAACAAGGGTTCATACTGGCCGGCTGCCGAGCGCGATAGTGTGTCGGCGACTGCCACGAGCAGCAAGCCAAAGGCGCTGGTGAGACTGAGGGCCGGCAGCCAACCCCAACCGTAAGCCCGAGAGGCGTCTACAGCGCGCAATGACTTTTTCGCCCCTATACCCTCAACAGATGACGGAGCGGAGGGGGTAAGTGTTTCCTGAAAGTTATTCGGCGCCCGAATTTCGTTGTCCATCACGAAACCGCCTTTTGAAGCTCAGTCGACGTTTCTTTCGTCATCACCATTCGGTAAATTTTTTCAATGCGAGGGATCACCGCGCCAGCCCGAAATTGTTCCACGCGCCGCAGGCCCGCCCGCCCCAGTTGCTCGCACAATTCTCGATCGGCCAGCAGGCGTTCTAACGCCTGCTGAAGCGCTTCTGGATCGCCGGGCGGAACCAGCAAGCCAGTCTCAGCATCAATGACTACATCAGGCAGTCCACCGATACGGGAAGCAATCACCGGACGGCCAGCCGTCATGGCTTCAAGGACGACAATGCCAAAGGGTTCAGGCCAAACTGAAGGAGCTACGGCGATACTGCAGCGGCGCCAGGCAGCCATTACCGCTGCGTGCGGCCAGCTATTCAGGAAAACCACATTCGCTGGAAATTCCGCCGGTGTATCCGGGAACCTTCGCCCGATCAAAACCAGCGGCGGCGCGTTCTTAAGTCTGGCATATGCCTTAAGTAATATGTGAATCCCCTTGTCACGTGACAAGTCTCCCACAAACAGGATGAAATCCCCCTCCGGCAACTGCGCTGTATATGCCTCGATATCTATTCGGCTCTCATCGAGCACATCAGGTACAAAATTTGGGACCACCTGAAACGGTAATGAGCTACCTTCAATCCCATTTCCAATAGCGACAGCCTTACTGACAGGCAAGAACATATCCACTGCCAACCTCGTCAGGCCGCTCATCAGGCGAAGGCCTGAAGCGGTTGGAATGCCTTTGGCCAAGCCGTAATGTTCCCTGGCACAAGCAAGGCACTTAATGATGCCCGGGCCGCTGCAGGGCGAGCCCTGGTAGACAAGCCGTCGCTTGGCGCATAACAGGCTATAGTCATGTAAGGATAATACCAGCCGGGCTCCGCTCTGGCGCTTGAGCGGCAGAAACGAATACATGAGCCAATTGTGCGCGTGCACAATTTCCGGCTGCACCTGGGCGAGTATTCGTCGCAGCGCCAACGTCGCTTCGGGGTCGGGCCAGGGAGGTACATGCCGGCGTTGAGTGTCTTTGTACAGCCAGGTGGCGCGTTGGGTGGTGCTGTGGATGCGGAATATCCGCACGCCCTGATCGATCTCAAAATCCTGGAAACCCTCATGCCACAACGTGGCAATCGCCACATCATGCCCGCGCTGCGCCAGCTCAACACTCAGATCTTTAACGATTTGCTCTTCGCCGCCGATAATGGGTTGGTAGAACTGCGTCAACATTAAGATGTGCATACTGACTCCCGGACGACTTGTTGATACAGCATAAAAAGCTCCGTTGCGCACTCATCCCATGTCGGGAGTTTGAATGGCGGTGGTATATGAGGTTGACGCAGTTGTTCGAGCACTGCTTCGGCCACCTGTCTGGGCGTGCTGTCTAATGAAATCGCTTGCGCTAAGCCTTTTTCGGCTAACTCGTTCAAACCCGATGTTGCTGCAACTAACGCCGGGCAGCCAAGTGCGATAGCCTCGAGCACGGCGATCGGGTGTGTTTCGTACTCGCTGAACAAAACCACTAATGCCGCTTTTGAAACCTCTTCAGCCATTCGGTCTCGTTCGGACACGGGCACGGCCCGAATCTCGACATGATCCGACACATTCAACTTGTTTGCCAGATCCCTTAGCGTTGACTCATAAGGTCCGACGCCCGCAATCCACAACATCACATCCGGGCATTGTTTCACAATATACGGCAAAGCCGCTAGGAGGCGTTGATGCCCCTTGTAGCGCTCCAGGCGGCCGATCGAAGCGATCACCGTCCGTCCGTTTGCTACCCGGCGGCCCGGGCGCTTGAGCGGCGGCAGGTCGGCCCCATTGGGAATGAAGACAAACCGTTCGGTTGGCACGCCAAATTTCTCACTCCAAAACTCGATCTCAAATTCAGCTACAGCAATTAACCGTTCAGACCCTAAGATCAACGGGCGCAGCAAGGACCATTGCAACCCTCGCAGCGCATTACGCAGTCGGGATGAATGCCCGCCGCCATGAAAGGTGACCACGTACGGAACTCGCGCCTGCCGGGCGGCTAACATCGCCAACGGCGCGACCAGTGTGTGGTAAGACTGGAGATGGATCAAATCCCACTTTTGCTGCTGAATGTATGGATAGATCTCTGGAGCAAAATAGTAGTCGCGTCGAGCCGGCCAGGCGCGCGCCCGATGGACCTGCACCCCATCAATCTGCTCACAAGGGGGTAAATTGCCCCCCCGGTCTGTGGTCAGTATGGAGATTTGGACGCCTGCGCGCGCCAACCTGCCGGCAACCTGGTATACATGATTTTCTACGCCGCCCATCTCAGGAAAATAGCGTGGCGTCACCATGAGGACGCGCAGCGGCGCTACAGGCGTGGAAAAAGATAAACTTGTCATTCCGGCAGATATCCTTGAACAAGGTTTGTCAAGGTAGCCATCGCGATGGGTAGTCATTTTCAAAAATCGAGATGTCAAATGTTTCCCGGTATTCAGCAGGCTGTGCTCCGAAACCGACAGGACGGTCGCGACGAGGCTGCCGCAGGCTGCTGATAAATTCGCGAAAAATTGTCTGAAGCACGCGCAATCCATCTGGGATTGTACGCAGCTTTCCGACCCCCAAGAAACGGTATCCTTCAAAACTTGGCACTTCCATGATCTTAAGGCTCGTGCGCATCGCTCGCAGATAAAGGGCAGTGTCGATCTCAAAGCCGTTCACGTCTTTCAGATCCAGCGTACTTAAACAATAACGCCAGAAGGCATGGTAGCCATAACATAAATCGGTAAAAGTACCATTAAACAGCAAGTTCACGAGATGAACAAAGCAGGCGTTGCCAAGCCGCCGGATACGGGGCATATCAGTTGTGCCGCCGCCTGAGGCAAAACGGCTGCCTTTGACGAAATCTGCGCCTTCGCGAAGCGCGTGTATGAAGCGAGGGATCTCCCTCGGATCGTTGGAACCATCGGCGTCCATAACAATGATGATATCTCCTGCTGAGGCCTTATAGCCGGCGGCAAGAGCGGCTCCTTTACCGAGCTTTTTCTCCATGACTAATTTGATCGATGGCATGATTCGGCGGGAGGTCTCGACTGTGCCATCCGTTGACCGGCCGTCTACCAGGATCACCTCGTCGACTTCATCCATTGGGATAAAGGGCAGAATGAGTGGAAGGTTTTCAGCCTCGTTCAATGTTGGGATGATAAGAGACACTGTGGGGCGCAGCTTGACTTCCCGGTACCGAAATCGTCTGCCTGGAGCTGCGGGCGGGGCTTGTACGCTGTCAAGCAATGTCTGTATGCGCGCCAGCAGTTCGTCGGGGTGAAAAGGCTTGCGGACGAAATCCTTAGCGCCAATCGTAAGGGCTTGCGCGGCAACCTCGCCAGAGTCGAGAGCTGTCAGGAAAACTACCGGCGCGCTCGAACGATCCCGCAATCGCCGGAAAGTTTCCCAGCCATCCATTTCTGGCAGCATTACGTCCAGGAGGATCACATCCGGGTTGCTATTCTCGATCCAGTTTACAGCTTCCACGCCGCTCGCCAAGGAAGTAGTTTGATAACCGCGTGAGCGAAATAAGATGTTTAAAAATTGGCATAAATCAGGATCGTCATCGACAATGAGGATTTTTCTTGCTGTGAAAGTCTCAAACTCATAGGACTGTCTGTTGAGCCACATAATTACCTTCCCTTTCCCCCCGGTGTACCCGTTCGCTAAACTGATTTGCAAGTTTTACGAATTCATTAACAATCGATGAAAACCGCCTTTACAAGGAAAGCTATCAAGCAAACCCGTGAGAATGGAGCTCTTTAAAATAGGTTTCCCCACTTTATAATCAGCGTACCCTGCTGGATCGACGATTGGCTCAAAGGCCGCCGGAATAATCAGAGCGGCTGCCACCCCGGCCTTCTGCAAGCGGTGGACTGGCAATGAAAGCTGGTCACAAATTTAAACATAAGAACGAGAAACTCGCTAAAATGTTACAAGTCAGGTCCAAAATGGCGGGGTTTTCGAATCAAGCTTGCAGGCGCGGAACAGGGTATCGTCAAATCTTTGCTGACGCTCGTCCAAATTTCTATCCGGAGACTGCAATCCAGCGTTAGTTTGTAAAACATTTCAACTCACTTGTTCTGGTCTATCGCTCGCATTTCTTCAGCAGAAAGGACCCTCACCAGCCTGTGACCTGGCTTGCATAAAAGTGCATAATGTCTACCTTCATGGTCGCAATTATAAACAAAAAGTTGCGGGCGATTCCTTAAAGATTCTATAATACTCGTTAGAAATAACTAAGAAATTTGGCGGAATGCTGTGCCTGTTGCCAGGGGGCTTCGAACGTGGGTTAAATAACGAAAAGACCACCACATTCGGCGGTCTTTTTAGCGCCCGCGGCGCGACTCGAACACGCGACCCTTTGCTCCGCAAGCAAATGCTCTAATCCACTGAGCTACGCGGGCTTTTTAAAGCGCCCATCATTTTACCACTTTCCAGCAATAAATCAATGGTAGGGCGAATGGCGTGATGGCCGGGCTGGGAGGCGATTCCTCCCCTTTACCGGCTCCCAATGCAGCTAACGGTAGGCGATCATGCGCCCGTTGACGTCGATAACGTGGTTCTCGTCGATCGAAACCTGGGCGATCCGAATCCGGCGCTGGAGCGATTGCAAGGCTTGCAGGATTTGTTCGTAAGTTTTCCCCCCCTGGCGGTATTGGCGCTTGATCGAGCTGTGCTGGTTCTCCAGCTCGCCAAGCAGGCGGCGTATTTCCTCAGTGGTGTTCGGGTTATCCCGGTAGGTCTGCATTTGCTGCTGCCAGAGCTGGGCGAGCTCATCGATATCCGCTTCCAGCTTTTCGACCTGGCTCTGCTCCTGGGCAGCCCGTTCGGCGATTTGCTGGACTTTGCTGCTGAGGGCCTGATATTTCGCCGAGATACTGCCGATCTGGGCTACCAGCGTGATGGCCTTGGCGGGCCGGCTTTTGACAGCCTCCCATTCGGCCTCTACCTTTGCCAGTTCCTGGCGCTCGGAGTCCAAAGACACAGAGGTCGGCGGCCAGGAGCGGGCGCCGCGCATCCAATTCGAGATCTCGGCGATCTGCTCGCGCAGATGCTGGCGGTTCTGGCTGGCAGCCGAAAAAGTCTCGAACAGGGGCTGGGCGACGTCTTCGAGCGACCGCAAGGCTGCATTGCAGGACTGCCAGTAATCGCTGCGGCGTCTTAATTCCAGGATCGCCTCGTTCATTCCGAACTGAGTTTTGCCTGGAAAACCGCTCGCGCCGTAAGCCTGACCGGAGCCAAGCAGGCGGTGCGCCTCCGCCACAGCCGGCTCATCCAGTTCCGTAATCTCCTCCAGGTCGGAAAGATCAGCAGCCAGGGCATTTTTCTGAAGCTCGATCTCTTTATTCAAACGCTCCAGCCAGTTGTTGGCGCTCTGCTCAATCCGGGCCAACAGGGTAACGACGGACCTGGCCTTGCGTTCGACCGGGCCGCGCTCGCGCTGCTCGAGCTCCCGGGCAGCCTGTTCGTAGCTGGATTGCAGACGGTTGATCTCGGCGGTAGCGGTTTCTCCCAGGAAGGCATTGCTGCGAGCCAGCAGGGTCAGTTGGTTGAGCGCCGAACGGATTCCACTGGCCTGGTCCTGGGCTTGCTGCTCGCTGCTTTGGATCTCCTCCAGGCGGGTTTGGATGTGATCGGCCCGGTTACGCAGGGATTGGTAAAACTGCGCAAGCTGGCGCGTATCCTGCAGGCGCTGCGCTAGGTCTGTCTCTCCAACCGGTTCGGCCGGATTGCCCGCTAGACGTTTCAAACCGTCCGCCAGTGCGCCCAAGTCTTGAGCAAAGCTGGCGACTGAATCAATACGCGGCCAGTTGTCGGGATCGTAGCTGCCGGCGCGCTCCTTCAATATTTGTGCACCCTGAAGCCATTCCTGGCCTCGGGCAAATTCCGGGCTTGCCAGGATATCCAGGAGTTCGCCATGCTGGCGGGCAATCTCCTGGCAGTGATCGCTCAGCTCTTTCTGTTGGACATTCAACCGCGCGGCGCTGGCAAGGTCCTGGCTGATCTGTTCCGGGTTGCGGCTTTTCTTGATCGTGCCGATTGCGCTGGCCTCACGGCTGAGCCTGGTGAGCACGATGCGGCTTTGTCCCCAGGCCAGCGGGTGAATGCCAGCGGTCCCCAGGGCGGCGAACTGCGCCGAGAGCATTTGCAGCCCTTCGGAGAGCTCGTCTAAAACGCGCTTCAGGTCGCCAAGCTGCTGGCGGGATTGCTTTACCTGGTTGTCAATCTCCTGCACGGCGGCATGAACCCGCCCGCTCTCCTCGGCGACTGCGCCCATGCTTTCAATCTCCAGACGAGAGAGCGTATCCTGCAGGTTGCGGGAGATGATCTTAAGCTTGTCAAACTGGTCGATGGTGGCTGTTAAATCGAGCCCATCCGGAATGTTATCCAGGGACCTGTCCACCCGGTCCAGGACCTGGCGCAGCGCGGCGACCTTGGCGGTCGTTTCGGCGTGCGCCTGCTCCCATCCCTGGAGCTGCGCCAGCAGCGTATCGAGCTCGGGCTGCGCCTGAGACAGCACGGCGTGGGCCTCGGCCACATGGGCCTGCTGCGCCTGAGACAGCACGGCTGTCTCTTCTTCGTTGAAGAAATAGGCCGGGATCTGGGCCAGTGCCTGGCGCAAGTCGCTTTCCTTGTGAGCGGCAGCCTGCAGAGACTGGCCCTGCAGGTTCTGCCCCTGGAATTTCTCGATCAGCCGGCGGGCCTGCTGGTGGGTTTCTTGGGCTTGCCTGGCCTGGCTGGCGATTTCCCAGCCCAGCCTTTCCAGCTCCTGGCTGCTTTTGGCTGCCTCGTCCAGCGCCTTATGCTGGGCTTCCAGGGCTTTTCGCAAGCCGGCGCTCTCCCGCCGCAAGCTGAACCAAAAAAACGGCGCCCCGACCGTAGCTTGCCAGCGGTTGGACGCCAGTTGGCGCATCCCTTCCTGGATGGCGACGTTCTGCCGCTCCAGGCCGGCAAGCTGGCTGTCGATTTCCTCCAGGCGGGCTTGCAGCTCCCCCAGGCGCGAAGCGTACGGCTCGCGCGGCTCCTGGCTGTACGCCTGCAAAACCAGGTCGATCTCCTGGCGCCTGGCGTGCAAACCGCGCAGCGCGCCGCGGGTTTCCTTAAGTTCTTGTTGAGTTTTCCGCTGCCAATAACGAATGAGCAGGTACAACCCGGCGATTGTCGCGAGCAAGATGAGCGGGATCAGCCATACTCCAGAGCTCCAGAAATTGAATTCGCCTGTACCCATGGCATAAATTATACTCAATCCTGATTCATTGCGATGGTTCGATCAAAGCTGCTTCCATAAGTTTTTGAATGCGCTGGATCATGCTGGCCGGGTCAGGATGCAAGCCTTCGATTAATAGAGCGTCCTCGTAAATTTGTTCGATCAGCAGCGGGTTGCGCAGATCCTCTTTCGAAAGGCTGTTGAGCCCGAGGAGGATGGGATGGCGTGGGTTAAGCTCCAGCACCTTTTTGGGAACCTCAAAATCGCGGTTGAGCAGCTTGTAAACGCGCTGCATCTCCTGGTTAAGAGCCCCCTCCGGGTCTACCAGGCGGGCGGGCGAGTCGGATAAGCGCTCCGTCATGCGCACGTCGGCCACCCGCTCCCCCAATTGCGCCTTGAAGCGTTCGATCAGGGCATCCAATTCGGCTTCTGGTACGGATGGGCGCTCATCAGATGCATTCTCCTCTCCCTTCGGAATTTCCAGCTCGGCGGTAGCGACGTTGGCGAGATCGCGATCCTGGTACTTGGTCAGGCGCACCAGCAAAAAGGGGTCCACAGGGTCGGTGAGGAGCAGCACCTCATAATCATAGCGGCGCACCAGGTCAAGGTGCGGGCTGTACAGCACCGAATGTTCGTCCTCTCCCAGGATATAGTAGATCTTCTCCTGGTCTGGTTTCATGCGCTGCACATATTCGTCCAGCGAGACCCATTTTTCCGGGTTTGTGCTGCTGCGGAAGCGCAACAACGGGTAAAGCGCCTCGGGCTGGCTTTGCTCGACAGCCACCCCTTGTTTGATATAGCGGTCGAACGAAACCCAAAACTTGTCGTAAGCCTGGACGTCTTCCTCGGCCAATTTCTTGAGCGTATCGATGACCTTATTGGTCACCAGCTTCTTTAACTGGGCCATGATCCGGTTGGCCTGCACCAATTCGCGCGAAACATTCAGCGGCAGGTCCTCCAAATCGACCACCCCCTGCACGAAGCTAAAATATTCTGGCAGCAGGTCCTTGTTGTATTCCTGAATGAGCACTTTACGAGCGTAGAGCTTGAGACCGTCCTCTTTGCGCAGCGTGAACATGCCGCGCTCGGATGCAGCCGGGAAATACAGCAAGGCATACATCTGCACCGGGGCGTCCACTACCATATGCGTGTAGGTCAGCGGCGGGTCAAATTCCAGGGTAAACTGCTTGTAGAAGTCCTCGTAATCCTTCTTCTCGACCTCGCGCGGCGACTGGCGCCAGATCGCGGTTTGGCGGTTGGCTTGCTCCTTTTCCTCGCCCAGGTAAATTGGGAAAGGGATGAAATCCGAATGTTTGCGGATGATCTCGCGCAAGCGCTGCTCTTCAAGGAATTCACTCGAGTCGCTGTTCAGCTTAATAACTACGCTGGTGCCGCGCTCATTTCTCTCGGCGGGCTCGATAGCATAGGTGTCCGCGCCTGTCGAAAACCAGGCAGCCGCCTGGGCCTCGGGCTGGTAAGAACGCGATACGACCCGGATCCATTCCGCCACCATAAAAGCCGAGTAGAAACCCACACCGAACTGTCCGATCAGGTCGGATACCTTCTTTTCGCTCTCCTGGACGGCTTGCATGAACTGGCGCGCCCCGGAATGGGCAATCGTACCCAGATTCTCGACCATCTCATCCGCGGTCATGCCGATGCCGGAATCCGTAATGGTAAGCGTGTTCTCTTCCTTGTTTACGGTGATGCGGATGGCCAGCTCGGCTTGCAGGTCGAGCACCTCCCGGTTGGTCAGAATCTCGAAGTCGATACGAGTGAGCGCGTCGGAAGCGTTGGAGATCAGCTCGCGCAGGAAAATTTCGCGTTCGGTGTAGAGCGAATGGATCAAGATGTTCAGAAGTTGGCGGGTCTCCGCTTTGAATGCGATGGACTGCATGTCTTCGGGTGATTGGGTTTGAGTTTTTTCTTCCATAAAGCTCCTCAATTTAAAGGGGTCTGGTACCTTTTCAAGAAAATGATGATCTCCCAGGCTCTGGATGGTATATTTGCAATAGAAATATATACACGATCATTGTAAGAATCGCATAAAGTCAGGCTGCGAGAGGCATTAATCGACTTCCCAGGGCGGCGTTCCGCTGCCGCCCGCGCCGCGCAGGGAGAGGCGGATCGGTTCGCCAAATTCGGGCAGCACATCTGCGACCGCAGCCAGCAGGCCAAAGCATCCGGCGATCATCATATCCCCAAACGGGACGGCGAAATAAGGCCGCAGACTGGAGGCGTTGAGCATGCTGCGGCGTGGGCCAGCCACTACCACTCCAAATGAACCCTCCTGCAAGGACAGCGGCTGGTCGTGGTAGATGAGCGCGCCGTGACCGTGATCGCCAAATACATCGGCATGTGTCAGGCTGCCATCGGCCAGGGCGCACAAAAGGTTTTCCAGGCGGGGCAGGTCGAGCAGGCCGGTGTGGTGTTCGAAGACCCCCTCGATGCCCGTCGGGCCCAGGCGAAAGGCCAGGGTGTGAAAATTGCCAACGTTGGCGATGAGGAGACGCGCCTGCCTGCGCACCTGCGGGTCAAATGTGGCTCCCAGGACTGCCGCAGGAGCAGTATCCATAATCACCAGCGGCAGATCTTTCAGGAGCTCGCCGTCCGCCTGGCGGGCAGACTGCACTACTGCCTGCAAGCGGGTCATGATGGGCGGGACATCTTGTTCCCGAAAGGCGAAGGCGCTCAACCGGTTTTGGGAGCGGATGCGTTCGTCGAGGTAATCGAAGCGGAACTGGCGGTCGGATATTTCGGGCGGGGCGTTGCCGTGATCAAACACCGCAACGGCGACAGCGCTGAGGTCGTCCAGCGAAACGTCGAACTGGCCCAGAGACCGGGCGATGGCTTTGAAATCCAGGTCGCGCAGCTCCAGGCGCCGGACCGAATCTGGCAGCCCTTGGGCTTCATCCTGGCTGAGGATGCGCACCCCTGTCGCTTCAACCGCTTCCAGATCGTCGTTGAACGAGCGCGCCGCCTCGGGAGTGGCATAGATCGGCAGGCCAGCGCGGGCGTGATCCTCAGCGGCCCACGCGCTGGGCCCGCCGCCCATGGTTACACCGGTAAGCAGGACCGCTTCCCTGCGCCGGGTGGCCTCTTTCAGGCGGCGGTAAACGATCATTGTGGGCGAAGGCGCCACCAGCTTAATTCCGTTTTCGATGTCCAAGCGGGAGTCGTAAAGAAAAATATCCTGCGTACCGGTGCCGATATCAGCCGTTAAAATTTTCATTGCATCCCATGCCTGGCAATCCCCTGCCCCGCAATGTCCCACCTTCTCCAAAAAATTGATCCCAAAAGCGCTGGCCCAACTCATCGCCTTTCTTAATATTTTGAGTTTACCACAATTCGAAATGAGGCTCGCCTTTTTGATCGCTATCGGGTTTCTATTCTGATGAATATCTGAAATCGTGCGAACGGGAAAAGCGCTCTTACTCACCCGTTGCAGTTAAGGTATACTGGGAAAAATTCCCCTGGGGAGGCCCTTATGTCCCTTGAATCTGAGAAAAAACGTTGGGAAGAGACGGTCTTAAACCCAACGCTAAACCGCTTTCCGGAGCGCAAAGATGAATTTTTAACGTCCTCCGGGGTCGCCCTGCCTCGCTTTCTTATCCCGGCTCTGGAAGACCCCTGCTATATGGAAAAGTCCGGCTTCCCAGGCGAGTACCCGTATACTCGCGGAGTGCAGCCCAGCATGTACCGCGGCCGCTTCTGGACGATGCGCCAGTACGCCGGCTATGCGACTGCCGAGGAATCCAACCGGCGCTACCGCTATCTTCTACAGCAGGGCCAGACCGGGCTTTCGGTGGCTTTCGATCTGCCAACCCAGATTGGTTATGACTCGGACAATTCGATAGCCGGCGGCGAGGTGGGCAAAGTAGGAGTCGCCATCTCATCGCTGGACGATATGGCGACCCTGTTTAAGGAAATCCCCCTGGGAAAAGTATCCACCAGCATGACGATCAACGCCCCGGCGTCCATTTTGTTGGCGATGTACATCGCCGTCGCCAAACAGCAGGGCGTCGAGCCGCGCCAGCTGCGCGGTACGATCCAGAATGACATCTTGAAAGAATACATCGCTCGCGGCACCTACATTTTTCCACCCGCGCCTTCCATGCGCCTGATCACGGACATTTTCCGTTATTGCCAGGTGGAAGCGCCGCGCTGGAACACCATCAGCATCTCCGGCTACCATATCCGCGAAGCCGGCTCGACCGCCGCGCAGGAGGTCGCGTTCACACTGGCGAATGGGATCACTTACGTCCAGGCGGCGATCGCCGCTGGACTGGACGTGGACAGCTTCGCCGACCAGCTCTCATTTTTCTTCAACGCGCACAACAATTTCCTGGAGGAGGTCGCCAAATTCCGCGCTGCCCGGCGCATGTGGGCCAACATCATGCGCGACCGCTTCGAGGCGAAAAATCCACGCTCCTGGACCTTGCGCTTTCACACCCAGACCGCCGGCTCCACGCTGACCGCCCAGCAACCGGAAAACAATGTGGTTCGGGTGGCGTTGCAAGCCCTGGCGGCCGTGCTGGGAGGCACGCAGTCGCTGCACACCAACAGTATGGACGAAGCGCTCTGGCTGCCGACCGAGAAAGCCGTGCGAGTCGCCTTGCGCACCCAGCAGATTATCGCCCACGAATCCGGGGTCGCCGACACGGTGGACCCGTTGGCTGGCTCGTATGTGGTGGAGCACCTTACCGATGAAATTGAAAAGGCTGCCCTGGCATACATCCGCCGTATCGATGAGATGGGCGGCGCCCTGGCAGCCATCGAGCAGGGTTTCATCCAGGGCGAGATCCAGAACGCGGCCTACGATTTTCAAAAGGCTCTGGAAGCGGGTGAAGAGATTGTCATAGGCGTGAACGCTTTCCAGGTGGAAGAGAAGATGGAATTGGAACGCCTGCGAGTGGACCCGGCGATCGAGCAGCAGCAGCGCCTGCGCCTGGCCGAGCTGCGCCGCCGCCGCGATTCCGCCCGGGTGAGCGATCTGATGGCCCACCTGGATACAGCCGCCCGTGGCTCCGAAAATCTGATGCCCCTTTTCATCGAAGCCGTTGAGAATGATATTACCCTGGGTGAGATCTGCGGCCTGCTGCGCGGTATATGGGGCGAATACCAGCCCCCCGCCTGGCTGTGAGGGCTAAGCCTGTCACAGCCAGGCACTTAAAGGATTGTGGAAACGGAGGGACCATGGCTACAATCAAGCGCATCGATCATATCGCCATCCTGGTCGGGGACCTGGACGCCGCATTAAGTTTCTGGCGGGACGCCCTGGGGCTGGATTTGACCCAGGTGGAGGAGGTGCCCGGCGAGCAGGCTCAGGTAGCCTTTTTACCCACTGGAGACAGTCAGGTGGAATTGGTTCAGCCCTCTACGGACGATTCCGGTCTGAGGCGTTTCCTGGAGAAGCGCGGGCCGGGGATGCACCATATCTGCCTGGAGGTCGATGACCTCACCGCCATGCTGGCCCAGTTGAAGGAGAAGGGTGTCCAGCTCATTAACGAAGAAGCGCGCACGCGCTCCGATGGCCGAAAATACGCCTTCATCCACCCGAAAAGCGCCCAGGGGGTTATGGTGGAGCTGTACGAGCTCCCTTGAGTGGATTTCAAGTGATTGGGATCATCACGACCGGGCGCCCGAGCAGTTGCCCGGTTTTTGGTTTGAATGGTCGCCTAAATGCGGTAGAATGGGCCAGTACCGGCAGCTATGGAGGAGCGGAAGGCATGGAACAGGTTTCAACGCGCAACAAGACATTTGCTTTGCACGGCTGGATCGGGTTAGCCCTGGTCGCCATCTTTTGGACGGTAAATTGGACTGCCAGTGGGGCGCGCACGCAATGGGCCTTTTTCCCCCTGTGGTTAGGCTACTGCCTGACGGTCGATGCGCTGGTTCTTTGGCGCACCGGCACCTCACTGCTCAGCCGGGATTGGCGTAAGTACATCGGCCTGTTCCTGGTCTCGGCGCCGGCCTGGTGGCTGTTTGAAGCGATCAATTGGCGCTTGCAAAACTGGTCTTACGATGGCGCCGAGCTATTTCCACCGCTGGTTTTTTTCCTGTTTGCGACGATCAACTTCACCACGGTCATCCCGGCCATATTCGGGGCTGCGGAGCTGGCCAGCAGTTTCGAATGGGTGAAGCGCCTGGGTCGCGGGTTAATAATCCGGCCCGACCGGGCAACGACGCTGGCCTTCTTCCTGGCGGGCTGGGCCATGCTCGCCCTCATGTTGGTCTGGCCGAAGGTCTTCTTCCCTTTTAGCTGGATCTCGGTTTTTTTTATTCTCGAGCCGGTCAACATCTGGATTGGGAATCGCTCCCTGGCGAAATGGTTGGCGCACGGAGATTGGCGTCCGGTGATCGCCCTGTGGATCGGGGTGCTCATGACCGCATTTTTTTGGGAGATGTGGAATTACTTCTCTTATCCTAAATGGATCTACCAGGTGCCCTGGGGTAACTGCTGCCATGTCTTCGAGATGCCCCTCTTAGGGTATGGGGGCTATCTGCCTTTTGCCCTGGAATTATTCGCCGTATACCACCTGCTCCTGGGATTGTTCGGGCAGAAAGACAGCCAGTACGTGCACCTTTTGGCGCAGGATTGAAGCGCGCCCGACCCTATTCTTCCAGAAAGACCCCGCCGGAGATCTTGCGGTCGATCACTTTACGGTTTTTGTCGAAAGTCAATTCGATCTCGATTTTCTGAAAGCAAAGATTTTCGCCGATGATGACCTTACGGGTGTAGTAACCCTCGGACGCACCGGCATTCGCCGCCGCTTCATCCCCATATAGCACGCTCAAGTCATTACGCAGGTCGACCCGTGCGCGAATGTGCTCGCCGCAGCGGTTGCATTGCACGCTGTACCAGTAGGATACGCCCTCATTTCTACCTGGGGTTGAAAACATCCCCGAGAGTTTTTTGAATATGCCCATCATGGCTCCTTTTCAGGGTTTGCGATCACATGCCGGCCTGCCCAGCGGCTCAAGCTACGTAAATTATAGACCGGAATCACCCGGAATCTGGGATACCACCACAGAAATTTCCAGAAACTCTAATATTCTTCTGAGACGGAATTTCATCCCGGTTGGTATAATACATTTTCGCAAATTTAGTGTGGGGTGCTGTTTTTTTTGTGATCTCAAAATCGCCTATTCTGAAACAAATGTGCTATAATATACGGCTGTCCGTTTTAATCGCTCGAGCCGTGTAGTTCACAGAGAAGGTTTTCCCATGTCTCAAAATGTAATTCGCGTCGCGGGTGCGCGCGAACATAACCTGAAAAATATTACTGTCGAAATCCCGCGTGATAAGCTGGTTGTCATCACCGGGCTGTCCGGCTCCGGTAAATCCTCCCTGGCGTTTGACACGATCTTTGCGGAAGGCCAACGGCGCTACGTTGAATCGCTTTCGGCTTACGCACGCCAGTTCCTGGGCCAGATGGACAAGCCAGATGTGGATACGATCGAAGGCCTTTCCCCTGCAGTTTCGATCGACCAGAAAGGCGCATCCCATAACCCGCGCTCCACAGTCGGTACGGTCACAGAAATTTACGACTATTTGCGCCTGTTATATGCCCGCGCCGGTATCCCGCATTGTCCGATATGCGGGCGTGAAGTGACGCGCCAGTCGGCCCAGGAGATCGTGGACGCGATCGAGGCGCTGCCAGAAGGCTCGCGCTTGATGGTTCTTTCGCCGCTGGTACGCGGCCGCAAAGGCACACACCAGGGCGTACTGGACGAGATCCGCAAGGCCGGCTTCGTGCGCGCCCGGGTGGATGGGCAGGTCTTTGAGCTGGAAGACGAGATCGAAATGGACCGCTATAAAATCCACAACATCGAGGCGGTCGTCGACCGGCTGATCATTCACAAAGATGAATCCACGGATGAGCGGCAGGCAGCGCGCTCTCGGCTGACGGACTCTATCGAAACTGCCCTCAAATTTGGGGATGGCTACCTGATCATTCAGGATGTGACCAATCCGGATGAGCCGCGCGATCTCTACTTCTCCGAACACCTGGCCTGCGCCGAGCACGGTTCCTTGCTGCCGGAGATCGAGCCGCGCACCTTTTCATTTAATACCCCGCATGGCGCCTGCCCGGAGTGCCAGGGCCTGGGCGGTAAGCTGGAGATTGACCCAGACTTGCTGATCCCTGACCGGGATATCTCCTTAAATGACGGCGCGATCGTCGTTTCGGAATGGCGCGGCCCGCGTGAAGAGGGCGGCTACTACTGGCAGACCCTGGAAGCAGTCGCCAAGCATTACCAAATCGACCTGGATGCGCCGGTGCGCGAGCTCTCCCCCAAGAACCTGGACCTGGTGCTTTATGGCACAAAAGGCGAGGATGTGACTGTACACTACCGCAACAAGGACGGGCGGCGGGCGACTTTCCGCACTTCTTTCGAAGGCGTGATCAGCAACCTGGAGCGGCGCTACACTGAAACCAATTCGGACTATATGCGCGAGCGCATCTCCGAATTTATGAGCGAACAGGTTTGCAAGACCTGCGGCGGGGCGCGTTTGCGTAAAGAGGCCCTGGCGGTGACGGTGGATGACGTGAATATTGTCGAAGTCACGCAATGGCCCGTACTGCGTACCCTGGATTGGTCGCATAAGTTGAGCGGTTCAGATACACCACTTAACGCCCGCCAGCAGGTTATCGCCGAGCGCATATTGAAAGAGATCCAGGCCCGCCTGGGTTTTCTGGTGGACGTCGGCCTGGATTACCTGACGCTGCAGCGCTCGGCGGCTTCGCTTTCAGGGGGCGAGGCGCAGCGCATCCGCCTGGCGACGCAGGTCGGCTCGCGCCTGATGGGGGTTTTATATGTCCTCGACGAGCCTTCTATCGGCCTGCACCCGCGCGATAACGATCGCCTGCTGCGCACTTTGAAAGGCCTGCGCGACCTGGGCAATACCGTGCTGGTGGTCGAGCATGATAATGACACGATCCTATCGGCCGATTGGGTCTTGGATCTGGGCCCCGGGGCGGGCGAGCATGGCGGCGAAGTCATCGCTGAAGGGCCGGTGGAGAACATCCTGGCTTCTCCCAACTCTTTGACCGGCGCTTATCTCTCCGGGCGTATGCGTGTGCCTATCCCGGACAAACGCCGCAACGGCAACGGGAAGTCCTTGGTGGTGTTCGGCGCCCGCGAAAACAACCTTAAGAATATCGACGTCCGCATTCCACTCGGCAAGCTGGTGTGTATCACCGGCGTTTCGGGCTCGGGCAAGTCCACACTGATGGTAGAGATCTTGTATAAGGCCCTGGCGCGCGAGCTGAACCGCGCCCACACGCTCCCCGGCGACCACGATCGCATCGAGGGGATAGCGTATCTCGACAAGATCATTAACATCGACCAGTCTCCAATTGGGCGCACGCCCCGCTCGAACCCGGGCACCTACACGGGCCTGTTCGATCATATTCGCAGCCTGTTTGCAGAACTTCCGGAAAGCAAAATCCGGGGGTATAAGCCCGGGCGCTTCTCTTTCAACGTGCACGGCGGGCGCTGCGAGGCCTGCCAGGGTCAGGGGCAACTGCGCATCGAAATGCAATTCCTCCCGGACGTATATGTGCCATGCGATGTCTGTCACGGGGCCCGTTTCAATCGTGAGACCCTGCAGGTGCGCTTCAAGGATATGAGCATATCCGACGTCTTGGACCTGACGGTCGATGAAGCTCTCGAGGTCTTTTCCGCCTTCCCGTCCATGGTGAACCGGCTGCAAACCCTGCAAGATGTCGGCCTGGGTTATATTCGTCTCGGCCAGCCGGCGCCTACCCTGTCAGGCGGCGAGGCGCAGCGCGTCAAGCTGGCTCGTGAGCTCTCCAAGCGCTCGACCGGGCGCACAATGTACGTTTTGGATGAGCCCTCGGTCGGGCTGCACGCCGCCGACGTGCATAAGCTGATCGAAGTCCTCCAACGCCTGGTAGACGCCGGCAACAGCGTGGTGATCATCGAGCACAACCTGGATATCGTCAAAGTGGCCGATTACTTGATCGACCTGGGGCCAGAGGGCGGCGATCGGGGGGGCTGGGTTGTCGCCGAGGGGACTCCGGAAGATGTGTGCGAAATGGACGAGTCGTTCACCGGGCTGTACCTGCGCCCGTTTATCTGCCTGGGAGAAAAAAGCAATATGATCCCGGTCAGCGACTGATGCTCGTCAGGTTGTTAGCCGGGAAGCCCCTGTCCGTCGAAGAGATTGCCGAGATGTTGCATTTGCGCCTATCTACTGTCTCCCACCTGGCGCTCCTAGCAGAAGCTGGCCTGGTGAGCGCCCGCGCCTAAAGGTATTACAACGTATACGGCCTGGAGGGCCGCTGCTGACTGACCCTTTTATTTAGGGCAAGTGAGAGGTTAATCTTCTGGCAATATTCTTCCCAGCTCTTCACAGGCACGCTGCAAAGAGGGTGGCGCGTTTTCAGGTAAAGGTAGAGTTCTGTGCTCTGCAAGATCCTCGACAAAGGGTCGGCATTCGCTTTCGTGTTTGAAATACCGATAAGCGGTCTGTTCGTCCACAGTTTCCCCTTTAAGAAATAGATCCAGGTTTCGATATTGCGCTTTGGGATATAAATCCCAATTTGCTCACCTGGCTGGCGTCCATCAATTCCGCTCTCGACCAACGCTCGGTCAAGTTCGGTGAAACGATCGTCTACCGATCGATTGTCAGCATCGATCATCACCACCAAGCCGACTTGCTTCTTAGGAATTGTCCGGCGGTAAGCCCGAACCTCAAGAGGGTACTGTTTGCGAACAAATCCCTCTCCACTCCCTTGAGCAGGTAATGGTGCAATCCGGATTCTTTGGCGTATAATTCCGCATTTAGCCAAAAAAGTCCTGGCGAATACCGCCTGTTGGAGATCCTCGCACAGAATTACGATTTCCGAATATTTACCCATGGTTGTTCCATCGCCGGGCAATCAATTCGGAAACTCGCAAATCTTCTTCATTTGCTTGGGGTAACGGGTGTAGACGAGTAGCCAGCCCATCCAGCCGTTCAAACCAGAACGCGTGGCTGGCTAATAGATCAATCATTTCTGGATGGTGTGAGATCAGAATTGCCTGGCCCTGGCTCTCATCGCACATATCCCACAATGTGTTGATCCACGGTTGAATCTCTGGCAATGAGATAAAGTTTTCTGGCTCGTCCAGGCAGAGGATGTAGTTACCCTCCCGAGCCGCTTCGAGCAGCGTATAAAGAACAATCAGCATCCGTTGGCCATCGGAAAGCTCTTTGAATCGATAACTTAGCAGTGATTTCAAATTGACATAGGAGAAGCGTGTGAGCAACAAATAACGCTTCCCGTAGGGGTCGAATTTGAACGAATCAAAGCCCTCGATCACCTCTCGCAACACGCTGGTCAGCCAATTCACCAGCCCTTGATCCTGAGAAATAGAGTAGTACCAACTGACAAAATTCCCCCCCATTTCCGATAATCTTGTTTCGCCGCGTTCCTCAGTTTCCTCTTCCATCAAAGGTGGAATGAGACGAACGATGAACATTTTTTGCATCTGGTTTTTGAACCAGGTGAGAAGCTTGTTCTCATTCCGGGGGTAAATAGAAGCGAGACCGGATGCAGACCAATCGAAGGGGTAGCTTGGCCCGGCGCTGTGATCATCCCGGTAAAGTTGCACTTCACCCTTCTTAAATTCGAACAGAGGCCTACCCTGGAAAAGTAATTGCTCCTCGCTCACCCTGTTTTTATCGCCCGCCTCGCTGAATTCGATAGCAAGGCGATAGTGGAATTCACCACCGAGATCTATCGATTCCATATCCAATTCGTAAGACTGGACTAGCGATGTCTGCCACCGGCAAAGATCGCTCATCGTGAAAATCAGATCGACTTTGCCATCACCGCCGATAAAGGCCTGTAATTTGTGGAGGACATCAAAAACTGTCGATTTCCCGCTTCCATTGTCGCCCAGGAAAAGACTCGTCTTGTCCAGATTAACTTCGAAATTGACCAGGCATTTATAGTTATCGATATAAAGCCTTTTGAGCATCGCGCACCTCTTTTGCCTCGCTTAATCGCTGTTCTCTTAGCTTGCCTCGTTCGATTATAGCCCAAACTCTATATCTAAAAACATCAACCCTCTGCCTGAGTGGCTCTTCGATTGTTGGCGGGCTGGACATTGGCATTTTGTGCGTGGGTGTTCATTCGGTTCATTCCTGGTCAGGATCCGCCTTGTTGCGGGCGCGGGCGCAGATCGAAACTGTCTTCGCCGGCGAGCGGGCCGCGCAGCGGCTCGGATTGGATCGCCATCACCCGGCTGTTGGCGAAATAGGCGAAATCGAAGTGAGTTGGGTCTCCGGCGGACTTGCCTGGGATGGGCATCAAGCGAGCGGTGAGCGGCTTGTCCAGCCGCTGAGCCAGGGCGGCCAGGTCAAGCAGAATCGCGGCCAGCGCCTGCGCCTGGGTGTCGCCTGGTAAGGGGATCGTATCCAGGCCGGTGCCGCATACTGCCGAATAGAGCAGCAAATCTTTGACCGTCAAAACCCCTTCGGCGGCGCGTTTCGCCAGGGAAGCGTCTTCCAGGACCGGCAGCATCAACCCGCTGAAGCCGGCGTGCTGAAAGCGGGCGCGATCTAATGTGTCTGCCAGGAAAGCGGCAGCCGCCAACGATCCGTGCAGCCCAACCGCGGGTACGCCCAGCCGCTCGAGGGCGGTCCCCAATGAGAGCGCCTCCTCCGGGAACGGAGCCAACGAAAAATCGATGCCCCCAAATGGCATGTGAAATTGCTCTGCCAGAAGCTGGGCCGCCGCGCTCAGCGCCCCGGCATGGCTTTCCAGGGAGGCCTCCAACTTGCGGCGAGCCTCCTCCAGGCTGGCGGCCTGGCTGAAAGCCTGCACGGCCAGGTCGGCGGCTTCGGTCGCCAGGGCGAAGCTTGGAGCGTTCTGGCCGGCATAGGCTGCGGGGAAAAACGGGGAGCCAGGCGGGACATTGGCCAGGGCGGCAAAGCGCAAGTTGGCAAAACCATCCGGGGTTATTGGAGCGGCTTGGTGGATCACTTCGGCGCACAAGCGTACGGCCCTGAGCGAGACGCCTCCGTTTGGCAGGGTCATCATCCCGGAGAAAAAAACATTTTGTGTGGCCGCCAGTGCCTGTGGGATCATGGTAAAGCTCTGCGGTGATTCTGGCAGCGCCGGTCCGGCGGAGACATAGCTGAATCCCTGGGACTGGGCCAGGGATTCCACCTGGCGCAAGAATGCGATAACAATCTCCGCCTCCAATGAACCGAGCAGGCGCGAGAACGGCACACAGGCCAGGCGAACAGTCTCAACTTCGTAACCGGCAGCTTCGAATGCAGGCCGGGCGGCAGCGATAAAAGCCCCCGCTTTTTCGAATGCGCGCTCGTTGATCGGCCAGGAGGGGGAGAAAAAGGTTGTGATCGAGCGAATCTTCATTTTGATTAATCTTTGGCGCCGCGCTGGCGAACGACTTCGAAAAGCAAAACGGCCGCGGCGATGGCCGCGTTGAGCGACTCCCCGCCTCCGGGCATTGGGATGTGCACGCAGGTTTCGGCCATTTCGCGTCCGGTCGGGCTGGCGCCCTGGGCTTCCCCACCAATGATGAGCGCCAGGGGAGCGCAGAAATCGGCCTGGGTGTAAGCTTCCCCTTTCCCGGCAGCCGCCAGGAAAACCTGCAAACCGGCCTGTTTTAGCCGGTCGCCGATCTCCTGCCACTCCATTTCACAGACAGGCAGACGGAAATGGGCCCCCATCCCGGCCCTGATGACCTTTGGAGAAAAGGGGTCGACGCTTCCGGGCGGTAAAAAGACCGCACGCACGCCGGCCGCCGCGCAGGTGCGCAGCATGGTGCCCAGGTTTCCAGGGTCGCGCACGCCGTCCGGAATAAATACGAACTCCGGTCGTTCTGGCAGAGACGGCCCGCGCATGGGCAGAACCGCCAGCAAGCCCTGCGGGGTTTGCGTATCGCTTGCAGCGCGCATCGCCTTCTCGCTGGCCTGCTCCACTGCGGCTCCTAGCCGAGAATAGGTTTCGACTATCGAAAGGCCGCGCTCGCTGAGGCCTTCACCATAAAGCACCAGCTCCGCCGGCCAGCCGGCCAGCAGCGCTTCTTCCACCAGTCGCACGCCTTCCACAACGAAAGCCTGGGTTTCCTGGCGCAGGCGAGCGTGGGCTTGCAAAGCGCGCACCTTTTGGACTTTGGGATTTTGGGCGGACGTGATCATTTTAAGAGCGAGAAGGGATTCATCTTGAGCCCTGAGCCTCGATCCCCTGATTTCTCCACGCCTGTTGGAAAGCCTCGACCGTCGGCTGGTCAAAAAGCGTCAGGCGCACCTGTTTTAGACCGGACGCCGGGTTATTTTGGAAGTACTCCAGGACAGCAGCCAGAATGACGCCCGCAGCGCGCTGCTTTGGAAATCCAAAGATCCCGGTGGAGATCGCCGGGAAAGCGATCGAAGCCAGCCCGAGCTGGTCGGCCAGCTTTAACGAGCCGTGCACAGCCCCAGACAGGTCGCCGTCGGCGCGGCGGGCGTTCGCCTGTGCGTCCGATTGCCAGATAGGGCCGACAGCGTGGATAACGTAGCGGCAGGGCAGGCTGCCGGCGCGGGTATAAGCCGGCGAATCGCACCGTACAGGGCCGTGCTGTCGCACCCAGGCGCTGCTCTCGGCCTGGATCTGCGGCCCGCCGCGCCGTGAGATCGCTGCGGCCACGCCGCCGCCGTGTTGGAGCTGCGAATTGGCAGCGTTGACGATTGCATCGACCGGCTCCTGGGTCAGGTCCCCCTGGACCAATTGCAGCTTTTGGCCCGTCGCCAAGACCTTTTCCTTAAGAACGATGTTCATAATGGTTTAACCGGCCACGCTGTCCCAGGGGAACTCGACAATTTCACCTTTCAATCTACCGTGGTCGAGGGCCGTCAACCGCACCGGGGTGACCTGGTTCCAAAGCTGCCCCGGAGCGCGGGTGTTGACGCGCAGGTAGTTGTCGGTCAGGCCGCTCAAGTCCCATCCGCCCGGCCCGAAAGCCGAGGCCGATTCCCAAAGCACAGGCAGCACTTCGCCCAAGAACTGGTTCCGGTAAGCCGATTCGGATCCGGCCAGAACAGCCCGCATTTGGGCGTTACGATCTTTGCGCAAGCTGACCGGCACCTGCCCCGGCATGCGTGCGGCCGCAGTTCCGAGACGCGCTGAATAGGTGAACACGTGCCCGCCGGCGAAACCTATCTCCTTTACAAAAGTCAGGCTTTCGGCGAATTCAGCTTCGCTTTCACCGGGGAAACCGGTAATGACGTCGGTGGTGATCGCCACACCTGGAATGGCAGCCCGGGCGGCCCGCACCAGGGAGGAGAAAGACTGGGGAGTGGTCTTACGAGCCATGCGCCGCAGTGTGGCAGCGCAGCCCGACTGCAAAGGTAGGTGCAGATGGCGGCACAAACGCCTGTCTTTCCAGAGGCCGAAGAAATCGGTGTCCAGGTCCCAGGGCTCCAGCGAGGACAGGCGCAGACGGGCTGTCCCAATTTCCTGCAGGACTGCCCGGACGAGATCGCCCAGGTGCCGGGCAGGACTGGCATCTTGGCCCCAGGAACCCAGGTGGACGCCTGTGAGCACGATTTCTCTTGCGGCGTAGCCGCCCGCAGCTTTACGGTCCCCAATGCCAGGATCGTCATGCAAGGCGGCGCGGATGTCCGCCAGGATCTCTTTGACAGGCCGGCTGCGGCCTGGGCCGCGCGCCACGGTGGTGACGCAGAACGTGCAGCGGTTATCGCAGCCATCCTGGACCTTGATAAAAGCGCGCGTGCGCAGGCGCGCCCCTGGAATAGGCTCGCGCTCGACCGGTTCCAGGTCAAACGCCTCTGGATCGATCTGCAATAAATCAGGGACCAGGCAGTCCTTTTCAGGGTTTGCGATCACATGCGAGACGCCGGGAAGTGCGGCTGCCTCTGCGGGCTTTAAAGTCGACCAGCACCCGGTAACGATCACCTCGCCAGCGCCGGCCCGGGCAACCTGGCGGATCTTTTGGCGCGAATCGGAGGCTGCCGCGGTGGTCACCGCGCAGGTGTTGACTACCGCCAGGTCGGCTTCACCCGGAGCAGCCACCAGGGTATGCCCGGCCGCCCGGAATTGGCGGGCGTATCGCTCGATCTCCGCCTGGTTCAAGCGGCAGCCAACGGTATCCAGGTAAATTTTCATCGCCTCACTACCCACTGAATCAAGGTTTGAGCACCGTAAAATTATCGAAATAAACGTCCGTGCCCGGCGTCTTGTAAGCGCCGGCGATCAGGCCAACGTCACCGCCTGCGTACTGGTCGTCCTTCATCTGGCCGAGTTTTTGCCCATTCACATACAGGGTCAGCATGTCGCCCACGCAGTCGGCCCGAATGTGGTTGGCGGCCATGCCCTGGGCGATCAGCTCCGAGGGCTTCATCGCCGGCATGCCAGCCTGCTCCTGAGGATCTCCAGATGCTTTGCCGATGGCATAATAACCATCGCTGCTGATAATGAAGAAATAAAAATGGCTGTCATCCTGCACCCGGCAGAGCACGCCAAACCGGTTGTCGTCTGGCCCGGCCGCCTTAGCAGTTTCCACCTCAACGCGCACATCGCCGAAATTTAAGCCGGGGCGGGCAGGGATATCGCTGTCAGGCTGGCTTACCCGAATATGGTAGGCGCCACCGGTGTAGTTGGTCTCGCCATCCTGTGTGCTCGCCCGGCTCCAACCGCTGTCAGGATCCGAGAAATCATCCTTAAAGAGCACGCTGTTTTGCGCCGCCGGGCCACCGATCAAGGGCGGCAGCCGGCAAGCCAGCAGCGCGGCAAGCAGAACGGTCAAAATCAAGAAGGTATATTTTAGCATATTGAAAAGCTCAGGGGAAATAAGATTGCAGCAGGCGTTGGGCCTGGTCGGCAGCTGGACCGTTCGGGTCCAGGCTGCTCGCCAGGTTGATCTCCTGGGCGGCGCGCCCGCCTTCGTTGCGCAGCAAATAGAGCAGCCCCAGGTGCAGATGGGCGAGCGCGAAATTGGGATCGGCTTGCAAGGCGCGCAGCAAAAAGCGCTCTGCATTGACCAGGTCGTTGAGTTTTATTAGCACCTGGGCCATCGTATCCATGGCGTCCGGATCGCTCGGAGCCAGGATCACTGCCCGGCGGGCGAGAGGCAAAGCCAATTCATGGATCTCAAACTCATATTGAAGGGAGAACTCGGCGCAGAGTTTCAAGAAGGTGACGTCGTTTGGGGCCGCAGCGACAGCCTTCAGATAAGCCTGGCTGGCAGACTGTAAGTCGCCCTGGGCGGCGAAGGTGTTGCCCAGCTCGGATTGCAAAACCGGGTTGCCCTCTTCCAACCGGACTGCCTCTTTTAGCACTGCCAGGGCCTGGTCGTAACGGCCCTGCCGCCGCCAATAAAGGGCCAGAAATGTGTTTGCGGACAGGGAGGCGGGATCAAGATTTAGGGCCTGCTGTAATTCAGACAGGCCATCCTGCCGGCAGCGTTGGGTGTTGCCATGCTGGCAGGCTTCGCCCAGGTAGGCCCAGGCCTCGGAATAATCGGGGCGCGCTTGCGTTGCCTGAAAAAAGGCTTCTTCCGCCAGAGCCCATTCATCCAGGTTTGCCAGGGCGCGGCCGGCGGACAACAACGAATAAGCCGGATCGTCGGCGCGCCGGGCCGAGGCCACGCTGCTGCTGATCGCTTCCACAGCCGGAGACAGGCTGGCATCGGTTCTGGCAGCCTGGGCCAGGGGGGCCAGGGCCGATTCGGGCCGCTGCGTGGCGATCAGCAAACCCAAGCGGTATTGCAGTTGCGCGTCTTCAGGGTGGCGGACGACCAGGCTTTGCAGGCTTGCAATCGCGTTGTCATAATCGCCTTCGTCGAGGCTTGCCTTCCAAAGGCGGGCGTACATTTCATCGACGTATTTTTGAGCGTCGAGGACGGCCTGCCAGGTGTGAATGGCTGCCGGCAGGTCTCCGGCCTGCTGGTAAGCGTCGCCCAGGACAACCTGCGCTTCTGGCTGCAGCCTGTCCAAGGGCGCCAACTCCAGGTAGCCGATAGCCGCCTGCGGGTCGCCTCCCTGCAGGGCGTAACTCCCGGCCAGCTCCCAAAGATCCACGCGGCCCGGCAGGCGTCCGGCCGCCGCGCCAACATGGCTTGCTGCTTGCAGATAAGCGCCAGAAGCCGCGGCGCGGCGAGCGCTCTCCAGGCTCGCATCGGCCTGGTGCGGGCGCGGCGAGAGGCCTAAAAGTGGGGTTAAAACCAGGGCCAGAAAAAGACGGCTTAAGACCGGTATCCGGCGCAGCGCGTTCATCAGCCCAGATTATATCCTGAGACCTGCTGGACGTCACTTGCACCCATTTTGTAAGATTTGCTCTGAATAGCCGGCTGTCCTGCCGAGATAGAGGCTGGCTCCGGATCGGAGTTGTCCAGGCCCGTCTCCCGGGCTATAATTGAAGAAGGGATGGGATAAGCTGGGAAAATTTAGGCTCTGCAATATTCTTGTCCGCAGGGAGGCGGCTGCATGGATTTCACCCTGAGCGAAGAGCACCGGATGGTGCAGCAGATGGTGCGGGAGTTTGCCCAGAAAGAGGTTGCGCCGGTCATTAAAGAATATGACCGCAAGCAGGAGATGGCAGCGTTCATTCTGCCGCGCATGGGAGAATTGGGCATCCTGGGCATCTGCTTGCCGGTGAGTTATGGCGGTCAGGGGATGGATTACATTGCCCTGGGACTGGCATGCGAGGAGCTGGAAGCCGTCGATACCACCTTGCGCGTGGTGATGTCGGTGCATGTGGGGTTAAACAGCCTGGGTTTGTTTCAATGGGCGACGGAAGAGCAGAAGCAGAGGTTTTTAGCGCCTCAGGCGCGCGGCGAGAAGATCGCCTGCTTCGCCCTGACCGAGCCGGGGGCCGGATCGGACGTGGCGGCGATGAGCAGCACGGCCCGCCGGGAAGGGGACGATTACGTGCTCAACGGCGAGAAAATGTGGATCTCTCTGGCGAGCAAGGCCCAGCACGCGCTGTGGTTCGGATGCACCAACCCGCAGACTGGAAACCCACACGACGGCCTATCGGCTTTCCTGGTGGAGCTAGACCGTCCTGGCGTGAGCCGCGGCGATATCCATGGCAAGCTTGGGGTGCGGGCTGGCTCTACAGGCTGGATTTCCTTCCAGGACGTGCGCCTCCCCGCCGGGGATCGCATCGGCGAAGAGGGCGAAGGTTTTAAGATTGCCATGTCTTGCCTGGATAACGGGCGCTACACCGTGGCGTCCGGCGCGACGGGCCTGATCCGCGCCTGCCTGGAAGCCAGCGTCCGCTACGCCCGTGAGCGCCGCGCCTTCGGCCGCGAGATTGGAAAGTACCAGCTTATCCAGCAAAAAATTGCGCATATGGTAAAATCTTATGACGCAGCGCGTCTTTTGTACCTGCGCGCTGGTTGGATGAAAAACCAGGGCAGGCGCAATACGCGCGAAACTTCGCTGGCGAAGTGGTTTGCTACCGACGCTTCCTTTGAGGCGGCCTCGGAAGCGGTCCAGGTGCACGGCGCTTATGGATTCAGCGATGAATACGATGTAGAACGCTATTTGCGCAATGCGAAAGGGGCGATTATTTACGAGGGAACCAGCGAAATCCACCAGTTAATGCAGGCCGGCTACGCGCTTGAATATCGCCAGGACTCACCGCTGCGCTGTGAGCTGCCGGCTTACGACGCGCACAAGTGGCAGATCTGAGTGTTGGGGCGCTGCCCCTGTTCGCAGGCCAACCGCCAGCGCTGACCGAAGGTAGCCAGCCACGCAATGCGATTTCAGACATAAATCAAAACAGGAGGCCAATTTGAATATCGTAGTCTGTATCAAACAGGTGCCCGATTCCGCGGCGCGGGTGGTAGTGGAAAATGGGCGAGTCACCTGGGGGGAGGCGCCGCTGGTGATGAACCCCTGGGATGAATACGCGGTAGAGGCCGCCCTCCAGCAAAAGGAAGCCAGCGGGGGAGATGTAACGGTTATGACGATGGGGGCTGAGAGCGCAAACGAAGCCTTGAAAAACGCCCTGGCAATGGGTTGTGGCCAGGCGATCTTGATTTCCGATCCGGCCCTGGGGAGCGCCGACAGCCAGGCGACTGCAAAAGTGCTGGCTGCAGCGATCCAAAAAATTGGCCAGGTGGATATTGCCTTCTTCGGCAGGCAGGCGATCGACGGGGACACCGGCGTGGTCGCCTCCCAAACGGCGCGGCTGTTGGGCTGGCCTGCCCTGACCCTGGCGTCCTCAATCCAGGCGAGCGCCTCTGGCGGCCTGCGGGTGGAGCGCAATATCGAAGAGGGCCGCCAAATCCTGGAATGCAAACTTCCGGCGGTCCTCAGCGTCAGCAAGGATATCGGCGAGCCGCGCTACCCCTCATTCATGGGTATCCGCAAGGCTTCGCGGGCGTCCATCCCGGTCTGGAGTCTGGACGATCTCGGCATCCAGGCCCCGCAGCCGGTCGTGCGCTGGCCGGAGGTGATGAACCCGCCTCAACGCCAGGTTACGACCGAAATCATCAGCGGCGATGGGCCGAAAGACACCGCCGAAAAACTGGCCGATAAGATCCTGGCGGAGAAGGTGCTGTGATGGCCAACAAAGTTCTCGTTTACATCGATCAATTTAAAGGCAGCCCACTGCCGGCTTCCTGGGAGGCTTTGGGCGCCGGGCGTACCCTGGCTGAGAAACTCGGCGGGGGAATAGCAGCATTGGTTATCGGCGAAGGCGCTAAAAAGGTCGCAAGCCAGGCATTCCAGTACGGGGCGGATGAAGTTTTTTACGCCGACAACTCCAGCCTGCAAGATTACCGTCCAGAGCCCTACACCACATGGGTTGCCAGGCTGGCCAAAGAGCAAGCCCCAGAGATCCTGGTGTTCCCAACGACGACCCGCGGCCGGGAGCTGGCTGCGATGAGCGCCATCGACCTGCAGAGCGGTGTGCTGGCGGATGTGATTGCCCTGGAGTTGGACGGCGGCAAGCTGGTCGCCACCCGTCCGGTTTACGCAGGAAAATTGCTTTCCAAAGTTATTTGCGAGGCCACACCTCAGATCATCACAACCCGCGGGCGGGCATTCGACATGCCCCAACCAGACGCCTCCCGCACAGGGGAACCCAGGCTGGTGGAAGCGGCGATGCCAGAAGCGGCGATCGCCTCCAGGGTGGTCGGGTACGCCCAGGCAGAGGGCGGCGTCAGCCTGGGGGACGCGGCCGTAATTGTTTCGGGGGGCGCGGGGTCGCCAATAATCCGCGTCTCACACCGCCGGCCGGCATGGATGAAAAGGAAGCCGAAATCTGGCGCGCCCAGCAGGGTTTTAAGCTGGTTTACGAGCTAGCAGACGCGTTGGGCGGCGCGGTCGGCGCCAGCCGGGCGGCTGTAGACGCCGGATATATCCCTTACGCCCACCAGGTCGGCCAAACGGGCAAGGTCGTATCGCCTAACCTGTACATTGCCTGCGGAATCTCCGGGGCGATCCAGCATCTGGCAGGCATGCGCACCAGCAAAGTGATCGTCGCCATCAACAAAGACCCCGAAGCCCCGATCTATAAACTGGCTCGCTTTGGAGTTGTGGGCGACCTGTACGAAATTCTGCCGGCGCTGAGCCAGGCATTTCGAGAGCGCCTGGGAAATTAAATGAAAGCTATCTGTTTTGTTAAATTAAACCAAAGTCTCTTGACACCCGGCGTGAGTGGTGATAATCTTTTCGCCGCACGCTAATCTCCCGAAAAGAATTAGCTGCGTTTTATGCAGCCTGTTCGAGCCATCCTGCCGTACTGGCCGGAAAGTTTTTGAGCGCGCTGTGGCTGCGTAAAATGTTCGTACTTTTGTGAGGAGAGTTAAAGATGTCAAAACGTATCGTCGGGACCGTCAAATGGTTTAATTCTGCCAAGGGCTACGGGTTTATCGGTAGCGAGAGCGGAGAGGATGTATTCGTCCACTTTTCCGCCATCAATTACAATGGCTACCGCCGCCTGGAAAAAGGCCAGCAGGTAGAGTTTTCGATCGAAGAAAGCCCAAAAGGTTTGCAGGCCTCCAGTGTGGTTCCGCTATAAGCGAAGCGATCCGGTTATTTAAAATCTTATCGCAGCTTTGAAAGACAACTCAACGGGGCCGCATGAAACGGCTCCGTTGAGTTGACTGGACACTTCTTACAAGAAACCAACAGCGGTAAATTGGGGAAAAGCCGCTTCAGTGCAGTTTCTGAATAACGCCAAGATAAACCGATCCGGTCGTTGCGCTAACGCCAGGCGCCCATGGCTCTCCTGGCATCTTCCACCCGCAGGTCTCAAAGACCGCCAGCGGCATATCGGGGCGGATATGGGTCGCGAAGGCCGGGTCCAGGTTTTCAGCCAGTTTGAGCGCCTCTTCAACCGGCAGGGCGAAATAAGCGTCCACATCGCCAGCAGGGATGCGGGTCAGCGCTACCAGCTCGAATCCCGCCACCGTTTTCTTCCCCTGGGAAATCGTGACAGCGGCCCCTTGCAGCGCCTTAAGATTTGTCTGCACTTGTTTGCGGGTAAATGCGGCCTGATTTAATCCACTGCCTTCTACAGCATGGCGAAAAGCCTGGCCCTCCCCGCCTACCCCCGAATGAACTGTGATAAAAGTGACCTCCTGCCTGTTTCCCGTCCTGAAGACACTGATGCAGGCGTGCTGGTCCCCGAAGATACAGGTATCGCCGGGGTAAAAACTGATGATGATTGGCCTGCCCAGGTTCACCTGTGTTCCGGAGGGACGGATCTGGATGTTCACCCGCTTGCGCTGGTTGGTGAAATCGATCCGGTAAAAATCGAGGGACGGGGCGGGCAGGGGGGTGGGCTGCTTTTCGGGCTGTGCAGGGGCTTGCAGCACGGGGATGAGGCCCACACGAGCGGCGAGGCGCGGGTTGGAAGGCGTTCGCGTGATCCGAGGCGCGGCCAGGGAAACCGCAGTTGGAGCCGGATTGGTAACCGCCAGCGCCACCTCTTGGGGTGGGGACTCCGTTTGGCCGGAAGAGCAAGCCAGCAGGGCAGCCAGAAGTCCGGCGGCTGCCAGCACGGCCGGCCCGATCCAGCGGCCTCGAAGACCTAAGATTTTTTCCATAATTTGCTAATCGACCAGGCAATGACGGCTCCAGCCAGGACGATCAATGTTAATTCAATCCCTGCAACCTGGTTGAACCATTGGGCGTTTCCGCCGCCGCCGGGGCGTGGGGGGCGTGTTGGGGTGGGAGTCGGGCTGCTTTGCGGGGTGGCTAACGTGGCCGTTGGCGTGGCAGAACCTGGGGTGGGCGTGAGCGTGATCGAAGGTGTAGGCGTGATGGTAGGCGTCTGAGTGGGCGTTGGCGTGGTCGACGCGGTAGGCGTCGCCGAGGCGGTGGGCGTAGCCGTGACCGTCGGCGTCGGCGTGACCGTGGGGGTTTGGGTCACTGTGGGGGTTTGAGTCACCGTGGGTGTGCTGCTGGGCGTGAAAGTTGGGCTGGGCGGGGTTTCCGTGTTCGCCGGCGGGGTAGCAAGGATGCGATATGTCCTCAGGCTCTGGATGCCTGAGCCGCAGAAGAAAGTGTCATCGTCGATCCGCGAGCAGGTTGTGCCTATAAGCGGCGCCGGTAAGCCAACTTCGATGCAATAAGCGAACAACTCCCAACCCTGGTCGTGGCATATTTTGAAGCGCTGACGAGGCTCAGGCAGGCCGGGCACGAAGCCGATCCCCAGGTCTTTGCATACGTACCAGCCATCGACCGGCATAACATCCAACGGCATGAACATTTCGCTGATCACCGAGAAAGCCGAGGCGGGGAGGGGCTTGCCGGGCGGGCGCGTTATCAGCCAGACAGCAACGGTGAGCAAGACCATAAAGGTCAGAGCGACGGACAGATAGACGCTCAGCCGTGTCAGCTCGTGGCGGTCGTGGAGGCGCCGCGCCAATGCAGCTCGCGCAGCCGGAATTCTCTGGAAAGCGGAATGGAACTTATCGCCAGCCTGTTGCAGCTTTGTTCTTTTGGTTACATCCATCACAAGGGATGGTCCTCTCCCTCGAGTTAAGAATGCCCAGATTGTTATGTTATATGCGTGGTGGGGCAGTGGGTCACGAATCTCTAAATCAGTGGTAGCATGATTCATGCCAACCTTGCGATTCTCGGGCAGCAAATTCATTTTGTCGCCGGACCGCTCCGGGTGTCCTCCCTGAGAGACTAAAAGTGCATTCCCACCCTGCTTTCCAGACCTTGCAAAATCGTCAGCTTACAGGCACCTTACGAATGCGTTAAGGGCCAGTTAAGTCATTTAAGGCTATAATGATGCCGACGCTTGAGCGAGTGTCACACAAAAAGGGCAGCCCACCGGTGTGCCCTTTTTTGCTCTTTTGGATCTCCCCCTCCCATTCGAATCCTGTCTATTAATTCAAACGCGCCAGTTGCTGCGCTGCGGCTTGCATTCTGCTCCGGATCGGCTGAGCATCCGCAGCCTCAGGAAAGCGCTGCAGGTAATTTTCGTAGAATTGGGCGCATTCTTCAGCACTGAGTAAGGCGCCGCCGGCCTGCTAAACCCTCAGGAACAAAACGACATTCAACCGCTTCGTCCATTTAAGGTACTCATAAGCTTGGCTTTAAGCTCGTATAAGGACAAAGATCAAATTGTGAATATGATTCGTGTTTGGACTGTGATATCCGAGGTGGGTTGATTACCGCCATATACAGTACGAACGTTTATTCATTTGATGGAGGATCCAAAATGCGCCGGTTCTGGATAATTCCACTGCTGATTTCCCTGGCATTCATTGCGTTCAAGTCGCCAACGCTTGTATTGGCCCAGGAGGCTACGCCGACGAGTGCAGCGCCGCAGTTATCTCTTTACACCGATTTTCCCAGCCAGGTGATCGGCCTCGGGGAAACCGCCAGCTTCAGCTTGAAGCTGAAAGTCGAAAACACCTCTCAAACCGTGCAGTTGAAGATGGAAACGATCCCTCAAGACTGGACAGCTACTTTTCGGGGCGGCGGACAAATTATCCAATCGGCCCACCTGGAACCCGACAACACGGGGCAGGTCGATCTCAGGCTCGATCCACCGAGCGGCGAACAGTCGGGAACGTATAATTTCGTCGTCCTCGCCCAGGGAGACCAGCTCAAGGCCGAGCTTCCCATTCAACTAACCGTGCAGGAGAAACTGCCGCCGCGCATGTCCCTATCTGTAGACCTGCCGACGATCGTCGGCACGCCCAAGACCACTTTTCGCTACAACGCTACCCTCAAGAACGAGGGGGATGAGGATCTGTCCGTCAACCTGGTTCCCGACGCGCCCAGCGAATTTCAGGTTACTTTTCAGCTTTCCGGCCAGGACGTATCCAACATCCCCTTGCCCGCCAACAGCTCGAAAAGCCTGAGCGTCCAGGCCCAACCGGTCGGAAATGTCCAGGCCGGCAGCTACCCGATTGTCGTCCATGCCCAGGGCGGGGACGCCAACGCGGACCTCAACCTGGAGGCGGATGTGACCGGGCAGACCAGCCTGAGCGTGACCTCTCCGGATGGGCGCCTTTCGGGGCAGGCTTACGTCGGGCGCGATACCTCGCTTAAGGTTATTGTCAGCAACACTGGCTCTGCCCCGGCGCACGGCGTCGAGGTGAGCTCGACCTCGCCATCCGGGTGGACCGTTAATTTCGATCCGAAGCAGATCGATTCGATCCCGGCCGGACAACAAGTGGAGGTCAACGCCACCATCCATCCTTCCGACCAATCCGTCGCCGGCGATTATATGATTACCGTCAACGCCAAGCCGGCGGATGGCAGCAACCAATCGGCGGATTTTCGCATCACGGTGCTGACCTCCACGCTTTGGGGGGTAGCCGGCATCGGCCTGATCGCAGTAGCCTTAGGCGTCGTCGCCCTGGCTGTGATGCGCTTCGGCCGGCGCTAGGAGGCCAGCCGATGAGCGATCTTGTTGTTGAAACCAAAGATCTGACCAAGAAGTATGGCAACTTTGTGGCCGTGGACAATCTAGACCTGGCGGTCAAGCGAGGAGAAGTCTTCGGACTGCTCGGGCCGAATGGGGCCGGGAAAACTACAACGATCCTGATGCTGCTGGGTTTGACCGAACCCTCCTCCGGGCGGGTGCGTGTCCTGGGATTTGACCCGGCGCGCCGGCCCCTGAGCGTGAAGGCGCACGTGGGTTATATGCCGGACGAAATCGGATTTTACGACGAGCTGACCGCCCGTGAAAATTTGATCTACACCACCAAGCTCAACGGCATCCCACGCAAGGAAGCTTCCCAGCGCATCGACGAATCCCTGGAGCGCGTCGGGCTCAGCACGGTGGCCGACCAGCGAGTATCCACGTTCTCACACGGGATGCGCCAGCGTCTGGGGGTGGCGGACGTTTTGATTAAGCAGCCTGAATTAATCATTATGGATGAGCCCACCCAGGGGTTAGACCCCGAAGGTGCGCGCGAGTTCTTGCAGATGATCCACAGCTTGAAAGAGGAGTCCATCTCGATCCTCTTATCTTCCCACTTGCTTTACCAGGTGCAGGCTGTTTGCGACCGGGTGGGTTTGTTCAACCACGGGCGCATGGTGCTGGATGGCACGGTGGCAGAGCTGGCCCAACGCGTGCTTGGCGGCGCCTACCGGATTTATATGGAGGTGGAAGGCCCGGAGGCGACCATGATGGAAGCTTTGGGAGGTTTGCCGGGGGCGGTCAAAGTCCGCCGCCTGGACACACGCGTTTATGAAGTCGAGGCGAAGAGCGACCTGCGGGCAGAGGCCGCCACAGCGGCAGTCCACTGCGGCGGCAGGCTGCTCAAACTGGACGTGGAAACCCAGAGCCTGGACGATATCTACGCCCGCTATTTCCAGGAGGTGGAACATGGCAGTTGATGCAAAGCGTGCTCAAAACGAGCGTGCTCGCAGCGAGCAGGCTCGCCCCCATCGTGTGCGTGAGGGCTCACCCTGGACCGGCCTGGGGGCAGTTATCGCCAAGGAAATGGCGGATCACCTGACCAGCGCGCGCATGCGCATTCTCGAGATCCTGATCGTTTTAACCGCCAGCGGCACGATTTACGCTGCGGCCCAGAGCTTGAAAGACACGGTTGGCCAGGATCGTTTCCTGTTTCTCAAGCTGTTTACAACCGCCCGCGATCCGCTGCCAAACTTCGCCAGTTTCCTGGTTTTCCTGGTGCCGCTGATTTCCATCGCCCTGGCCTTCGACGCGATCAATGGCGAGTTTAACCGCAGGACGCTCTCGCGCGTTTTGGCGCAGCCGATTTACCGGGACGCCCTGCTGCTGGGTAAGTTCCTGGCGGGTCTGTTCACCCTGGCGCTGGTATTCACGGCGATCTGGCTGCTGATTTACGGCCTGGGCATTATCACATTGGGTCTGCCGCCCAGCACCGAGGAAGTCGGGCGCAGCTTATGGTTCCTGCTCAGCACCGTGGTTTACGGCGGCATCTGGCTGGCGCTGGCGATGACGTTCTCGATCGTTTTCCGCCAGTCGGCCACGGCCGCGCTGGCCGCGATCTCCGTCTGGCTCTTATTCACCGTGTTCTGGCAGATGCTGACCGGTCTGCTGGCCCAACTTTTAAAGCCGATCCAGTTTGGCCTGCCTCAGGAGGTGCTGGCGCAGGCCCAACTGCAACTGGCGCTGACGCGCATCTCTCCCAACACGCTCTACGGCGAGGCTATGTTCGCATTGCTCCAACCCACCGTTCGATCGCTCGGGTTTATTTTGCCCTCCCAGGTCGAGGGGGCCATCCCCGGAACGCCCCTTTCACTGGGGCAGAGCCTGCTGCTGAGCTGGCCGCAGCTCACCGGCCTGGTGGCAGCCACCATCCTGTTATTCGCCCTGGGATACGTGCTCTTTCAGCGCCAGGAAATCCGCGCCTGAGCTTGACATATTAATGGCTCTTCGGAGAATTCTGTGAAAAGGTCCAGAGACCCATATTAATGCTGTATTAATGCAAATTGGGTGAAAATTATCTATAATATAAGCGACATTTGAGCGAGTGTCGCAAAAAAGACAAACAAGGAAGTTTGTCTTTTTTGTTTAAACCCGAATTTCAGATTTGATAGGTCCAATTTTGCTTAAATATGCTAAACTGAATTAAGCTCACTCAAAAGTGCCTTCGCAGGGACACAAAAGCTTCTGCCTAAAAACGGGCAGGGCTTTTGTGTTTAAGCGCGAATATTCGCGCCGGTCATCCGTCCAGCGGATCTACAACTGCCCGCCGCCAGGCTGGTCTGCAAAGTGCTTCAGATAATCCGGGTTCTGGTAGCGCTGCAGCGAGAAATCTTCCGCATAAGGCGGCAGGGGGTTTTCGCAAAGGTAGGCCGCCAGCAGCTCTCCGGCTGCGCAAGAGGCCATCAGCCCAAAGCCGGAAAGGGCCCCGATCAGGTAAGCGCCCTGGATAGGCAGCGGGCCGATCAACGGGCGATTCTCACGGGTCTTGGTATAGTAGCCGCCATCCAGATAGGGCCGCGGCAGCCTGTCAAAATAGAGGCTCAAGGCCGGGATCATAGCCGCCAGGCCTCGTAGGGCGATCTCAGGATATTGGGGGTCGAGTGGGATAGGCCAGGTGGGGGACATTTCGGTCGTATGATATTCCCAAAGCATTAAAACAACTGAGGATTCACCCTCGCCTTCCGGGCGGGTGTGCACGCCCGGGGGGAATTCGTCCAGCAGCCAGCCCATCTGTGGATCTCCGGCCAGGTCGAGGCGCTCCTCCGGCGACCAGGGCAGCTCTTGCGGATCAGTCCAGATCAACAGCGGCGCCTGGCGCGGGATGAGGCCCAGGTGATCTTTAAAAGCGGCCTTAAGATGCAGCTCGGAGAACACCGGCAGCTCCAGGCCCAGCATCCGAGCGACTTCGTTAATCAGCGGGCCGCCGGCGTTCACAAAACGAGGCGTTTCGATTCGGTCGCCCCCGGCAAGGCGCACAGCCTGGACCCGCCCGCCGCCAGTCTCCACGGCGCTGATCCGCTCTCGCAGCAGCTCGACCCCGTGCCGGCGGGCCTGTTCCAGCAAGTAAGCGCCCAATTGTTGGGCGCTGAACCATCCAGCCCGGCGGATATGCAGGCCGGCCGCAGCTTTAGGGGTAATGGTAGGAAAATAATGGCGCAGCAGGGCCGGTTCCAGGATCAGATCCGCGCCCTCAGGCTGCCCGCTGAAGCCTTGTGAAGCAGCCGGCTGGTAAAGCGGGTCGTGGGGGCTGCCCGTGTGGATGCGCAGCGGGCCGGCGCCCGACCTGGAGATCGCTTCGGCCTCGACCTGCATGGCAGGGATCTTACCCGCATCGGCAGTCAGGTACAGATAGCCGCGCCGGTTGAGGTGGAAAGCGTTCCCACTCTCGTCCGCCAGGCGCTCCATCCAGTCGATGCTGCGGTTCATCAGGGCCACCATGGCGTCCCCCGGCCCGGGCCACCAGTTGCGGTAGCACTCGGTGGACTTGTCGCTGGTCAGGCTGAGCGGCGGGCGTTCATCGACCAGTAGCACGCTGCGCATTCCGCCATTGACGGCCAGGTGGTAAGCGGCGCTGATGCCGGCGATCCCCGCCCCGCAGATCACGATTTCTTTTGAGAGGGTCATTTTGTGATTTCCGGCTGAATGTTTTTAGCGAATTAGGTGTGTTCGCCAGGGGGGAAACTGGCTGCCGGTTAAGTATAACCGGATATCCTTTCTCCGGCGAATCCATAGCTGCTTACCCCTCTCTCATACTTTCTAACACTTCGCCGTACGGCTGGTAGCTATGCAAAAGTAGCATTTCCCCACGGGCGTCCACCACCTGGCTTGCTTCCCAACGTAACCCCCAGGAAGTACTGCGCGCCGGAAGCATCGTATTGGGCGATGCACCCTGCTCGGTTAGTCGGAGGACTACTTTGATTGTTAAACTGGATTTTGCGCCACGCAAAAGATCGATCCCCCAACTGGAAAATCCATCTTTCTTAGCAGAAATCTCTCGGATGACATAACCCGGGTCAACAGCTTGTTTAGCCCATCCGGTAACTTGTCAAGATTTCGATTGGGTTAAAGATTCGGGTTGAAAAAGGCGCTTCCAGAATATAGCAATCGCCTGAGAAGGAAACAATAACGTATTGAAGTAAGTGAGTTTGTGAATTTGGTAACCGGATCGTTGCAGGAGCATTTTCAATTGAGATGCCGTATAACGCCGGAGATGCTGCGAGACGAAATCTTCACCGCTCCACAAAAACTTATACGCCGGCACTGTCACGGCTAAGAAACCACCCGGCTTGATCCAGTGCGCCAGAGTCTGCAATTTGGCCTGTTCATCTTCAATATGTTCAAGCACATCAAAGGTTGTGAGCAGATCGAACTTTTCTCCAAATGGGTTCTCATCCCGCAGGTCATTTCGATTAATTTGCAAAACGTTCGTAAGACCACGCTGCTTACAAAAATCGATCGCCTTGGTCGAGATGTCTACGCCGTAAACATCCCCAAATTTCTCCATAGCGATTAAATTGATCCCGGTCCCACATCCAAAATCTAAAATACGAAACTGGCGAGGGGAAGCCTGCGAGCTTGCGCTAGGATGTTGACCCAATTGGTCAAGGATGATCTCCCTCCTGGCAACATACCACCAATAGGTCTGTTCAAGCTCGAAAGTCAGGGCATAGATCTCTTCTTTCATTCAATTCGTCCACCTTTAAATATTCCCACAACTTCTCTTTCACCGGGTATGAAATAATACCGTTCAAACTCCTTGAAAATTTTGAAGAATTGGAGCAAGGAATGTTCATTGAAACGGACGCCGGAATAGGCTTTTGTTGAAGAACGAGGGATGGTCAGCCAGTGACTCATTTGAGCGACGAAGTGATTATTCGAAGAAGTAAGATTTTTTACGGGCTCTGAAATAATAACTTTTAATCCTGGCTGCCGCCAACATCTTTTCCACGATGTATTTTGCATTCGGCAAGAATTGATATAGACTGGCTTGCATCAATACAACGTCCGTTGCCGGGATGCTATCTTCCCAAAGGTTAAATTTCCTTATTGGGACCCCATGCCTCACTCCATAGGCGACAAAATAGGGTGAAACATCCAGACCAAGATATTCAACCTGCTTTGGCTTTAGATATTTGCGGTAGAGATAAGCATCTCCTGAACATAGCTCAACGATTTTTACACCTTGGTCGATTTCTGCAGCTACCGCGCGGTAACGCTCTTCAAAATAGCGCCCGTATAGAAAGCGCATGACCCAATGATACAGGTTGGGATTGGCATAAAGGTAGGAAGCTTGCGACTGCATCTCAATCACCCATCACAGTTGTTAATTGCGGCGATGGTTCATTTTGCCTGATTTGATGAAGCGCCAGTCGAAATGTCCATAGTTTCTGGATGTAATCCAACGTATCTTTGACGACATTTACCGATGATTTTTTGTCAAATCGTTTAAGAAACAGGCAGGGAATTTCAACGATTTGATACCCAAGAATAGATGCAATTGCCATGATCTCCGTGTCCCAAAACCAACCTTCATCTTTGACTAATTCCAAAACCGGGATCAATTTGTCTCTTCTAAAAAATTTAAACCCGGTCTCCGTATCCTGTAGAGAAATATTGAGCAACCCTTGTACCAGGTGAATGTAACCTCGACTTAAAACGAACCTGTGGAATATCCTGGGATCGACCTTGTACACCCTGTAGGCAGTGGCGATATCGGCGCCATGGCTGATCGCCGTAACCATGGAAGGAATGTAGCGAGCGTGCACCTCCAGATCAATATCGATATAACCAACCACGTTTCCTGAGGCCATACGAAATCCATCGACCACCGTCCGCCCTCGCCCATGGTTGTGTTCGTGAAACAAATAGCGGAATTTTTTAGATGGATATTTCTGAACCAGGTCAAGAATTATATCCCTGGTCCGGTCCTGGCTGCAATCATCGACAAAAATCAACTCGTAGGTCCAGCATGTCGATTCGAGCACTTCGAGCACCTGTTGTACACTTTCTTCCAACAGCAACTCTTCATTGTAACAGGCGATGATGAGACTGATATCCATGTTGTTTTCCATGCCTCAAGCTATCCAAAACCAGTTTAAAAAGGCCCATACCAGAACGCACTGGACGATCATGAAAGAAATGAGGGTTGCGCTTCTAACCCATTTGTTCTTGAACGTGGGAACGAAAATTATAAAAATCGGAAATGTGGTCATCATATAGCGCATGAAGCCAGGTAATAAACCGAATGAATTCCCTCGCATCAAAATCAATGTAAGGGTCGCCCATAGATAGAGGGATAAGGCTGGTTTTATCTTATAAATCCCGACAATTCCCAGGACCAGGAAAAGAACGAGTAAGAATAAATCAATCCAGTCCGGAATGCCCAGGCTGATCGAAAACAATTTTTGCAGTAATCGGATGACGCCAACCCAGGGAGAGACGATCTCCAGCCAGTTGCCATACGCCTGCGATACCGAACCTAGTCCAACATATTTCAGGTAAAGATTTTGCCCAAAATAAGCTATCACCGGAGCAATAACTGCCATCCCAGCCGTGGGCCAGTTCGCGATTCTTCTTTTCCATAATTCCAGATCCAAAGAAGACCGTAAAACGGTTTTTATTTCCTGGACTGGGCTTTGTGAGTGATCTGTTAGTCCCAAGGTCAGATACATCCACCCTAAGGGAATGATCATCGCCAGGCCCTGCACTCGAGCCAGAACAACAAAAGCGGCCGTCACTGCTGCCCATCCCCAACGATTATTCCTAGCCAGAAGCCATGTTGCAAGCGTAAGCGCCAGGAATAAAGACTCCGTGTAGCCGGCAATGAGGAAGAATGCCGACGGGAAGGCTAAAAGGGCGATTGTCGCTTGATGAGCATATTCTGTGGACCCCAGCTCTTGAAAAGCGAACAAATGAAAAAGGAAAAGGGCGACCAAAGCGCAGGCGTTCGATATGATCAATGCAACCAGGAGATAATTAACCCCTGTGATGGAGGCCATCAACCGGATCAAAAATGGATAAAGCGGTTGGTAACCGACACTGCCGTCCTGAGCGTCATATCCGAAGATTGCGACTTTCAAATACCAGCCGGTGTCCCAACGATACCAGCCGTTCAACAATAAACGCGCGGCGGGTGATTGGCTGGTAATCACAAAATCTTCGGCTTCTAAAACCGGGTGTCCAGGCACCGCCCAGGCTGGCGGCAGGGGATCATCGTGCCATAAAGTAAATATACCGATCCCGCTGATCAGCAAGCGCATGGCCAAGAAAACGGCAACAACCCACTTCCAATTCAACCTCCTTTGAGAAGCTTCCAGACCGTAGTGTCCATTAGCGACTGCAATCTGTTCCTGGTACAAAAGTTTCTACCTATTTTGATGAGTCTCTATTCATCTTTACGCAGGGCGTGCCAAGAGCGCCGAGCCCTTATAGGATGGATCCCTTTTCATCCGCCTCTGGCCTTCAGCCAGCGGTCCGCGTGGTGCGCAGAGATTGCAAGGGAGCGAGAATTAGCTCCGCCATCTCTAAACACGCAAAACGCCTAATCCTTTTCAACCTGCAAGGAGCGTTAATACAACTATAATTGCCTTAAAGGTATTTTCCCCTTACATCTTTGCAAACCCTATCTCCAATAACGTTACATTTCCTTTAGTTCTCCGGGTTTGCCAGCTCTGTAAAAACGCGATCCCCCCTACCACCCGCGCCAAGATTAATAGCGACCAGAATTAGAACAGCCAGGGTTAGAACCGAGTTCGGGGCCTCATGGCCAGTTGCTAGCGCCAGATAAAACAAGACGAGGCCCAAAAGGTCATAAAACAGAAACAGCGTGGCGGACAGCAGGTAGGGCGCTCGATCAAATAATCTTGAAACAGCGAATATAATGGGCAAAATCAGCAATGTCTGGTCGTAGGGCCATAGATAGGGTGTGACCAATAGAACCACAACGACACCCAGGCTGGCAACAGCTATGGGCGCCAGGCGGTCACCGCGAAACAACAGGAAAAGAACGCAGGCGGATACCAATATGAGCGAAATCGTTCCCCCCGCAAGAAGCGTGCAAGTTTTTGCCTGATGGCAGGCCAACCCTGCTATTCCCCATAGGGTAGCCGAGAAGCCGAGAGCCGAGAACATCTTGCCGCTCCCAATTGCCTGGAATCTCATCACCCACCATGGGTCTTTTGCCAGCCCTATGATGCAAAGCCCCACCAAACCGGCAGCCAACCCTGCCACCCCCGAACGCTTTCGAGATCGAAATGCCCAGCCTCCCATCAAAACCAGGAATGGTAATCCGATGCCCGGTTTAAGGGCCAGGATCGCCAATGCGATTCCGCCCAAAAACCAAAGCCCTCGTTCCCACAATAAAACAAATAAGGCCAACGCGAAAAGCAGTGCCGCGCTAATCTGGCCGTTATGAAGGGCGACCAACAAGGGCCGAAACAGCGGAAGGGCGAGCAGGATGGGAATGGCATACGCTTTCCGCTGTAACCCGTCGCGGACAGATAAGATCATCAAACCAGAAAGCAAGGCCAACACGAGAGACAGCGCCACCCAGAGTGTATACGCCCACAGTAGAGGAAACAGACCAAGCGGGACGAGCAGCACTGCCAGCGGCAGTGGATAAAGGAAGGTCGCGTCGGATACCCAAACCGCTCCAAACTGCGACCTCTCATTCACCCAGTAGCTTTCATTATAGGGATCGTTCCCGGTCAGAACTGAATGGCCCGCATACCAGAAGGAAAAGAAGTCGCTGTCTGCGTAAGAGATAGACTGAACGAATTGGAAGGCAAGCGCGAAAAAAATTACGCCGGCAACTGCCCCTCCTACCACTACTATCCATACCTTTTTGGCGTTCCGAAAGAAACTCAGATGCGTCATTTATCCTCATCCTGGAATGAACATGTACTCTTCGTAATAAGCGTTGTTATCCTTGATGAGGCCGGTTGCCTCCACCTAACAGCCGAGCGTTCGTAACAGCATAGTGCGGAGCGTGGTAGATTTGTAGCACTTCCCAAAATTCTTCGCTCCTTCATCTGATCCGTGAGCCTCTAATTCTCTTCTGATGAAAAACCCAATAGAAAATCACAACAACAATTACTAGAACCAGCGAGAATAGGGTGATCCAACGACCAAGACGGAATCCAAACGGCGCATAGATGAATTGTACAGAATGCAATCCCTTCTCTAAACTAATCCCCTGGAATGCACAATCCACACGAAATATCTTGGTGGAGACTCCATCTACCGTAGCTTGCCAGCCAGGTGCCCAGGTCTCAGACCGGATGAGCAAACCTGGATGATCAATCTCCACTTGATAATCAGCCTGGTTGGGAAAGGACTTTGTCTGTCGGATAATCAATTGGATTTTACTGTTTTGTAACAACAAGGGTTCTTCCAGAATCGCTTCCGCTCGCGTATCAATGTGTTCCAGTTCATCCAAACAGGTCTCAGGTGATGAAAATGTCACCTGAGATACACCAAAGATTTCTCTCGGAGTTTGGCGCAACTGATAAACCCATACCCCATCAGAGTTAGCGATAGGATCTAAAGAAGGTATCCCTGGTTCTCGTAGGATTACATAATCTATATTAAGCAAAGAAAGCAAACCTTCCTTGGTATTTAAAGAAGGGCATTGATCTTTCGCTAAAGTGTTTGCTTTTCGAGAAGGTATTGTTACCGAATATCCATCAAAATCACAGCCAATTGCTCGGTTTATCAGATCTTTATAATAGGATAGGGGAAAGGGGTCATAACCATCTACACTTCGTAGCCCGATTTTAAATAGAGCCGCTGCAGATAGATCAAAATCGGGTAAAAAAATCCGCCCATTCCCTTTCTCGAGAGTCTGCAATAACGGCAGCTTATTTTCACTAGTTAGCATCATATCCTCTGCAACGGGACGGATCCAGGATGAGCCAACCCAGAATAATTCTGCTATCGTCAAAAAGATGAATAGAATCGAGGATATTGAAGAGGATCTCAATGTAAGTACACCAACCATTAACACAAAGAATACTGCCGATGAGATTGAAAAATAGGGCAAGATGTTGGGAAAAGCCACATCTATCATTTCAACTGCGATCAAAACTAGAGCTATAAAAACAGATAATAGTATATAAGATTGATGAGTAATTGGTTTGTAATCCAACCACTTTTCCCAACCAAAGGCTGCTAGTAAAACCAGTGCAAAGATCGCGTATACCCACCAGCGGGCGGGCACTCGGAACAAAGATAAGCCCGGTATAAAGCGTAATAGCAAAGGATAAACGGGCGTATAAACACCGAGGCTTAGGATCACACCGATCAGGCCTGAGCTTGCAATTTGCCTTTCGCTCTTTGTCCAGCCGCAAGCCCAGCTTCGTATAGCTAGAACAACAGTGCTAACTCCAGCAAAAATCAAGAACTCAGGAAACTGAATCTTCGGTAAGAGCAGCATTCCTATTAACAAGACTGGGTTAAGGCTGCCAAATGATGCCTCGTTGATGCTCAACGCTGATCGGCTGGTCAGCGGCAGTAGCTCGAGAAGAGGCAATAGTTGAACAGCCGCTAAACCAAGCATAATGAACAGGGCAATTCCCCAATTCAGGAAGATGAATCGGATTTGGAGTGTGCGTTGGGTGATTAACTGGAATATGGTGTAGCTGCCCAGACCTGCAAGCGTTATTACAAGCATTCTGCCGTCAGACAAGGCCAATCCGCTGAGTAGAGAACCCAAAGCAATCGCCCAGATCCAATTGTGTGATTTGAATGATCTAGACAAGAAAAACCATGCCCAAGGAAAGAGCCCAATTGTTGCAACGAGTGTCCAATGTCCCCCGCTTACCAACCCTATCCAGCGGGGTGAAAGCATGAAGAGCGTTGCACCGACAAAGGAGGATGTAGGCTTCATACCAAAGTGAATGCGAATGAATAAATACATACCAATCCCCGCCAGCCATAAGTGAATCACGACCCACAAGTTAAGCGCCAGAGCGAGAGGCAAAAGTAAAACCAGCCAACTCATGGGGTAAAACAACGGCGAAGTTGGATGCCCGATTAAAGGTGCACCACTAAGCATGTAAGGTTTCCAAAGCGGAATTTCCCCAGTATCTCGAATTGAATCAATAACGAATCGCGCGAGAGGCCAGATCTCTCGAGGTAGGTCGGTTCCGAGCTCGGATTTTGGAAAGATAAGCGGGGTATCGAACGGGTTAAGATAAGGACTGAAAAAGACAATCAGGATAATCCCTAATCCAAAGATAAGGACAATATCTCTCTGGATCACCCGTTTAATTATAGAATGTAAAAGATCATATGTAATGGAAGAGGATTGCATAGGTTATTTTTATGATCTCAAATTTCATCTGTTGGTTACTGAAGAAGGCAAAGCTAGCTGGTTGACTTCTTACTAACGCGCGGTAGTTACTCGGACACTAGTGCCTTTTATTGATATATCTTTGACTTGCCCGAAGAAGCTTAGGTGAGTGCCGATAAAGCGTACACGAATTACACTTTGGGAGATACTTTCCAAACAGCTAACCGTACCCTATTGCCATCGCATAATTCGAAGAGACCCGTGAAACACCTGTAAGCCTCGTATCGGAAAGTGATCGAAACGACCGGGATTACGATTTAGCAACTCTTGCCGAAGTCAATCCATTCGGTCACTGCCTGTAGTTTTGAGTTGAAAATCGCCATATTTGTATTCGCTTGTAGTATCAATTCCCTTTTGGAATAGCAGCTTAGGTTTATTTTGACGAAAACACGGTTGGAAGACTATTTTGGCCGATCCATTGGTATTATTTCCAATTGATGCTCGTTTGATAGTGATCACCCATTAAATTTGCCGTCCCGATCTACTCCACCGCCACCAGATCAGCGATCGAGAGATCAGTTTAAGCATACTTACATCGAACCGAGTTGAAATTCTTAACCGACTCATTGTCGTTTTCGTTATTATTAAGGCTGAGGTTGACTGGCGGTACTTATGTTCGTAAATCGATCCTATTTCATGATTGCACATTTATTTTCGATACTATCATTATCATGAAGTTGGCTGGGGAAAATGATGAGCTCTGTACGAAAATAAGATGAACCAATTTGAAAATCAGCGGTTTTCTCTGTGCCTGTTGATTCCCTTTAAATTCTGCTCTTTGTGAAAACTAATTTAGTGCTTCCAAGTTTTTGTTCTCGTTTTATCATTTCCAACTTGTAAAAGGCAATACCAATCATCACAAGGAAAGCCCCGAAACCGGGTATTGCATTTGCGAACGGGTTACCTGTCAGATTTAATATGGCGATTGCCTGCAATTGGCTGAGTGCAATCCCAACGATGAGTAGGATAAGCGAAAGGCGCGCTGTTCTATTGGCAGCTTTTCCCCAAAGGATACAGCTAATAGGGATTAATACGATGAGACTCGATAACTCGTAATGGTAGACAACTTGAGGAAGAACTACCATGAATGGAATATACATCATTGAGGCTTCAATGAACTGGTCGCTCATTGCCGTTTTGCCTGACCGAATGTCGGCATAAATTATCATCGAGATCAACACGCCATATGCTAATGCTGCGTAAATCGGCGCGGGGTTAATCGAGCGGAGCGGATCTTTTGGGTTGATGAGAAGAATGATAAAAGCGAACGTATTGACAATGCTACTATTCTCATCAAACCTGAAGTAATCTTGAGATCGGTTCGCCAGAGCGTTGATAAGCTCTCCGTACCAGGGCATGAACAGCAAACCTAATATCAATATCCAGAGGCCAACCCACAAGAGAAGTTTCCAGCGCTGATACAAGATTACTGGCAGGATAAGAAGCACAGGATATAATTTCATCGCAATTGCCACGGCGAAAAGAAACGCGCTGACAAATTCCCCCTTCCCTTTCTTCACAAAATATAGACCAGAACAGATAAGCAACAAGACCAGACTATCTATATTCGCTCGTTCAACTAGAAAATAAAAGGGATAACTAAAAGCAATAACGATGAGGCCGCTTAGTAGGATGACGAAGCCACCGAAGGTTTCATGCTGTATGAAAAGATGGCTGATGGTCCAATATGAGAACAACATTGATGAGGCAACGATGAGAATAAAAAGGTTGCGTGCTTTTTCAAAGCCAAGTGGGACTAAAATTGTGTTGAGGATTGCTGGCAATGGAGTCGTGACATATCTCTCGACAGCGTACGGGCTTTTACCGTTCAGTAAACTTTCTGAAGCACGGAAAAAATCGCGATAATCAAAACCGAGAACATCCATGTGCTTCACAAAGATAATATTTTCCCTTGCCAGTAAATAGCCAATTGTGATCATTGCCATAGAGATAATGACTATAAGCGTAATTGAAACGGCTGGAAAATAATTGATCTTTTTACTCATCTTTGAAAATTCGTTAACCTGCTTTCATACTCTATCGTTTGCATGTAATCACGCCTAATCTTATGCGATGCCTTGAAACCAGCTGGATTTCATTCCCGCGTGTATCACAGGTTCTGCTGAGAACCGGGATTAAGGTTGTCGAATGTAGCGCTTTATTACTGGCCAGCTTACCCAAATCACTAAAACGATAGGGATGATCTTCATAAAATAATAAATCTCATACCCTGTTACGGACGCCAGCAGCGGTAGTTGGGATAAAACATACAGCCATACCGGGACCGGCATCGCCAGGAATAATATTGAAGATGGGAGAGGAAAATAAGGGAATGTCATCGCAGTGCCAGCCGCGATTGCCAGAAGCTTGCGATTTCGAGGCAGCGGCAGCCAAAATAGTGCTGGCCAGATGAGCAAGACGATTGGCCCCAAAAGCGTCCAGAGAGATAAGTTGCGGGAGAGATTGATAATATTACCGGTTTCCATAATTTTCAGGAGCCACTCCGGGACCCAAAAACCCCACTGTAGCAGGGATAGTATGAAGACGATGAGAGGAATGATCAATGATTTTAATCGCCCCGGGGACCACCACCAGATGATTAATATCAAAGGCAAAGAGAGTTGAGGCTTGATGCTGGCCAAGATGAGGCCTGCTCCAATAAGAATTGGCTTATCGTGATTTAATGCCCACCAGGCAAAAGCTATGCCGCCAACGACCAGGCTGTCGATCTGCCCATAATAGAGTGTCCACGCGAAGGCAAATGACGTGAACACGATCCAATGCCGGCCTGCTAATACCCTGTTGGCAAAAAACAGAAATAATATCGAGGTCAAGGAGAGCAGGATGTAGGTGGTTTGCTCGGAAAAAATGTTCAGCGAACTGAAAATCCAGCGAGCCCAATAAGGATGCCACAAAGTATCGCTGTAATTTCGAAAAGCATCCAGGTCGCCATGCCATTCTGGATGAGGCGCGAAAAACAACATCATCCCGAGCGCTATGGCGAAAGACCAGGGAAATAACTCTTTTAGGGAAATTTTGTTTTTAGCTGAGATTTTTTCGATAAGAATTTTAATTGGACTGACACAGATAGCCTCGAAATCCACACTCATTTTCCCCTTCCATTTCATGATGTGATCAGTGTTTTGGGCCTGTACTGCAGCGCCTCGGCCAGGTGGCTTGGCCCGATCTGCTCTGTCCCCGCCAGATCGGCGATCGTGCGCGCCAGCTTGAGCACCCGGTGGTAGGCGCGCGCCGAAAGCTGCAGTTGGCGCATGGCGGTGCGCATCAAGGCCGTGCTGGCGTCGTCCAGCTTGCAGAATTTGCGCACCTCTGCCACGCGCATATCGCCATTGCATGCGACTCGATCCAGTTGGGCGGCGCCAGCGGGGTTGGCCGCAACTTCAAAACGGTCCCTCTGGATCTGGCGGGCGGCTTCGACCCGAGACTGAATGGCGGCGGATGGCTCGCCGGCGCGCTGGTCGCTCAGCTTCTCGAATTCGACCCGCGGCACTTCAATGTGAATGTCGATGCGGTCCATCAACGGGCCGGAGATGCGTTTTTGGTATTTGGTGACCGTACCCGCCGAGCAGGTGCAGGGCTTGACCGGGTCGCCAAAAAAGCCGCACGGACAGGGATTCATGGCGGAGATCAATTGGAAATTCGCAGGAAATGTCAGCGAGCCCTGGGCGCGGCTGATGGTGACGACCTTATCCTCGATCGGCTGGCGCATCACTTCCAGGACACGCGGCCCGAACTCCGGCAGCTCGTCCAGGAAAAGCACGCCGCGGTGCGCCAGGGAAATCTCGCCGGGATGGGGCCAGTTTCCGCCGCCGACCAGCCCGGCGTGCGAGATGGTGTGGTGCGGGGAGCGGAAGGGCCGGCTGCGGATCAGAGGCACATCCGGGGGAAGCTGGTCGGCGACCGAGTAGATGCGGGTCACGTCCAGGGCTTCTTCAATGGTCATGCGCGGCAGGATGCCGGGCATGGCGCGCGCCAGCAGGGTCTTGCCGGCCCCGGGCGGGCCGGTCATCAACACGTTGTGGCCGCCAGCAGCGGCGACCTCCAGGGCGCGCTTGACGTGCTCCTGGCCTTTAATCTCACAAAAATCGGTTTGGGCCTGCAGCGGCAGGTCTTCCGGCAGGATGGGCGCCTGGCTCGCGATGGGGATTTCGCCCGTCAAGTGGGCGTAGAGAGACGCCAGCGAGGCGACCGGGATGACCTCCAGGCCGGGGATCAAGGCGGCTTCGGCTGCGTCGCTCTCGGGCACAAAGAGCCGCCGGAAGCCCTCCTGGCGGGCCAAAGCCGCCATGGGCAGCACGCCGCGCACGTGGCGCACGCCGCCATCCAGCGACAGCTCGCCTACCACCAACGAGCTTTCGACGTACTCGGGCGGAAGCTGGTTGGCGGCGATCAACACGCCCAGGGCGATCGGCAAGTCGTAAGAAGGGCCTTCCTTGCGCACCGAAGCAGGGGCCAGGTTGACCGTTAATCGCTTGCGCGGGAAATACAGGCCGGCGTTCTTGATCGCGGCCTGGACGCGCTCACGGCTCTCTTGCACGGCTGCATCCGGCAGACCGACAATGACGATAGCCGGCAGGCCCTGGTTAGTGTCCACTTCGACTTCGACGACGACGCCTTCCAGGCCGATGACCGCGCAAGAATAGACTCGAGCAAGCATAGTGTTAGTTTAGATAGGGTGTGGGAAAATGTCAATGCGCCTGGCAAACGATTTTGCAAAGAAATCGCCAGCGATAAAGATTCTGCCAAAACGGGCAGAAAGCTGGGGGATTTTCTTCGAGCGATCGTGGTCAAGGGGATTGCTGCCGGTAGAAACCTTGAGATCGATTAATGATAGAATCGGTTGTGTGATCGTACTCTAGAAAGTAAGAATACCCCCTTATGAACCAGACGAATGAAACTTTTTCCGACTTGCTGCCGCTCCGTGAACCGACGTTTTTCATTCTGCTCAGCCTGACCCAGGGCGAAAAACACGGGTACGCCATAATGAAAGAAATTGAAGCGCTCAGCGGGGGAAAGGTTAAGTTGAGCACCGGCACGTTGTACGAAGGGCTGGCCCGGCTGCTGGACCAGCAATTGATCCAGCGCGTGGATGCCCCTGAGCCGGAAGACGAAAGCAGCGCCGGCGTCGCTGACGGTAACGTCGCCGATGGGAACATCGCCGAGGGCAAACACCCCGGAAAGCCTCGCAAGGCCTACCGGCTCAGCCAACGCGGCCGGCGGGTGCTGGAAGCTGAGACAGCCCGCATGCAGAGCCTGGTCGCCACGGCCCAGCGGCGGCTAGGCGATGAGGGGACTTAAAAGCGCCTGTTTCTATCGCTCTCTCCGGGCCTACTTCCTCAGAATCGGCAAATACAGCTCCGGCAAATCTCCCCGCCGCCAGATGTGCATCTCGACGGTGAGCGTGTGCGGGCTGCCTGCCGCTCCGCTGGCGCGGACGGTCACGTGCCCGGTGGAAAGCCCAATGGACAGGCCGCTGGGATCCAGGCTGAGGGTGACCTGCGCCGGAGCGCTGTCCCCGGGCGGCGTGGCGTGCAGCCAGGCCGCGTCGCTGGAAGCAGTCCAGTCAATTGTTCCCGTTCCAGCGTTGGACACCCAAAACGTCTCGGGGGCTGGGGCGGGGTCGCCGGTTTGCAGATCGTATTGCAGATCGTTCGAGCCCACCAGCAGGACCGGCGTATTGGCCGGCGCCTGGTCAGCGCGCAGCGGGTCGGTGCCGGCGGTCACCTCGGCCCCATCGGTGGCCGTGTCGCCGACCGTATCCGCCTTGCGTGGATTCGTCCCGAGGTGATATTCCTGCAAGTTCTTAAGCCCGTCGGCATCCGGGTTCACGTAAGCGTCGGTTGGGTCGAGCGGGTTCAGCTTGTGAGCCAGCTCCCAGTCGTCGGGCATCCCATCCCGGTCAAAATTGGGCAGCACGGTCACGTTAATCGAATCGCTTCCAACCCGTCCGTGATCCATGACATTCAGGGTGAGGATGTAGACGCCGACCGTATCGAATGTGGTGGTTATCGTCTGTCCGGCGGGCAGCGGGATATCCGGGCGCTGGAACTGGAAAGCGCCGCCAACCAGCGCCTCGCCTGCCCCGGTCTGGCAGGTCGGCGACCTGCCGGGCGGCAGCGGCCCGCTCAGCCTCACCATCACAGCCACGCTAGCGACCGGCGCCACGGCGTTCAGCACCGCTGACGGCCAACGATCGAGATCGGCTCGGCGACACCCGAGCTGGAGATGGCCAATAACCTCGACGAAAAGAGCGTCCTGGTCGCCCGGCTGATCTACCTGCCGGTGGCGCTCGGAAATTCCTCCAACTGACCAGATTAGTTTGGCTCGTAGGTTCTGTCCCGTGTTATGGACAGAACCTACGAATTCTCCTCCCAACCGTCTGAGATCAAAGGCGCAGCCGCCAGGATTTCGTTCGCCTGCCTTGGGCCGGCGGGCGGCGCCTCGGATGCCGCAGTCGCGCCCAAGTGGAGCGCCAGGCGCCGCTTGCGCATCGCCTCGGCCAGGAAATAGCTGCCGATTACGAGCGCCGCCGCGGCGAGCTGCAGGCCGGCGCCCTCCCAGGTGGGGTAAACCCCGAACCAGGCGCCCAGCCAGTAAGGAACGGAAACCCCAGGGATTGGGCCGGTCGGCAGCCAGCCGACCAACTGGACCACGTGAACGGTTTTCCCCACCATCACCAGCAGCACACCGCCGATCAGGACGCCGGTCGCCACGAGCATATCTTTGTAGGGCAGGCGGTTCTGCAGCTTGAATGTCAGCAGGCCGACCGTGAACGTAACCGCCAGCCCAACGCCCACCCCGGCCAAAACCAAATTCGCATTCCCTTCGAGAACCAGGGCCTGCAAGAACAGCACGGTCTCAAAGCCTTCGCGATAGACGCTGGTGAACCCCAACGAAACCAGGCCGAGCAGCAGGCCGGTTTCCCCGCTGAACAGGCGCTTCTTGCGGGCGTGGAAGGAGGCGATCCAGTCGTTCCAATAGCTTTTATGGAAAAACCAGTTGGTGATCAGCAGCAGAACGGCAATTGCAATCAGAGACACCAGCGCTTCGAGCTTCTCGCCGTAACGGGCCATCGCCATCAGCACGCTGTGCGCCAGCATCCAGGTGGCTGCGGTAGCGCACAGCGCCAGGCCGGCCCCCAACCACATGGGCAGGCGGTATTTGCGCCCCTCGCCGCGCTTCAAGCTCCCCATCAAAGAAGCCAGGATGATGACGGCCTCCAGCCCCTCGCGGAAGACGATAATGCCGGCGTTCCCAACCACCGCCAGCGGGGCGCTTTCCTGGGCCAGCAAACCCTGAACCTGCTCCATTTCGGAGTCCAGGGCGGCCCGGCTGGCGTGGATTTCGCTCGACGGCGCATTTTGATGTAAAAGATAAGCCAGGCCTTTGTTCTCCCCCTGCCCATTCCAGAACAAATCCTCGATCTGCTGCTTGCGCTGCGGATCCAGGACCGCCAGGCGGGCTTCGGGGCCGCTTTCCAGCACGGCGTAAGCCTCCAGGCGCGCCGATTCGGCCGAGGGATAATCGCCGCTGTGCACGGCGCTCTCCATCTGGTCCAGCATCGAGGCGATCACGTCGAAGTCTCCGGACGAGCCCCCTTTTTGCCAGCCCTCCGGCATAACGGCTTTCAAGGTCATCAACACGCTATCCGCAGACGCCTGGAGATCCGCAGGGTTGGGCACGCCTGCGCCTGTACTGGCGTCGTTCAGTTGCTCGCCCAGGCGAGCGAGGCTCTGCGCCGCCTGGGCGGTACGGCCTGCGTCCAGCAGGCTCAATTGGCTCCGCAGGTCATCAAAAGCCGCCTGGGCAGCCTGTTGAAAGGTCAGCGCTTCCTGGATCTCCAAAAGGCGCGTCACTCGCCCGTCTGCGACGCCGCGGCCGTATTCGACTGGCGCCAGGCTAAGGTAGCGCACGAGCTGGCTGGCCCTGCGTTCTTGGTCGGCCGGGCTGAGCGGGGCCGCGCGGAAGTTTTCCAACAGGGAGACTACAGCCTCGAGCTCTGCTCCGGTTGGGCCGCCTGTCAGGGCTTTGTTCTGAAGCGCAGAAAAGGCGCGGTTAATCTCGGCCAATGCCTGCGGCCCACGCTGTTGTGCATAAGCCGGGGCCAGGATATGGAAATATCCCCAGGCCAGGGCAGCCAGCTCAGCCTGGCGGACATCGAAATGATTCTGCCCGGCGGCATCCAGATCGTGCAGGGCTCCGTTCATGCGAGCCTGGTAGGTATCCAGCAAATCGGCGTGGACGAACTGGATGGCCTTCTGCGAATCGAGCGTGCCGTCGGCCGCCCCTTTGACGGCCAGGGTAGCGTCTGCATTGGGCCGGCTGAAACGCGTGGCCGTGCGAAACTCCCGTACCAGGAGCCAGGCCCGGGCGGTCGTGACGTCGCCGGAAGACAGCGCTTGCTCGACGATGTGAGCGCTGCCGCCCAGGATTGCCGTCCATACCTGCGCCTTGCCAGCGGCAAATTCAGGAGAGCGCCTCTCTCCTAACGCTGGCCTGCATGCGAGCGAAGCCATCTTGCACGGCGGCGTCTGCCACGGCATCTGCAGCGGCAATTTCCCCGCCAAAGGAACCCCTATAAGCGGATCTTGCCTGGGAAAGAAGCGCTTTCGCCGAAGGCGGGTCTGTTTCGAGATCAAGCTGTGCGTTGAACAAAGCCAGGCGGATGGACTCGGCCGTTTGCGTTGGGGAGTCGGCGGCCGCCAGGCCAGGGCTTGAGGGCGCAAACAGCGCAACCTGGGAAATTTGCCCGGCGATCGCAGAGGCCCGGTCCTGGGCTTCTCTACCAAGTAAATCTGCATCTTGCGGGGTGAAACGTTTTCCAGCCTCTTCTTGCTGGTATAGATCCAAAGTGAAGGATTTTAGATCGTTCAGGCCGCGCTCGATCTGTTCGGCCTGGGCGTCATCGACGCTCTGCACCAGCGGTTTTAGGCCGGCGTAAATCACTTGAATGCTGGAGAGGATGTCCTGGATGTCTGAAAGACGCGAGATCACTGCGAAATCTCTTTGGGTCGAGGCGTCTCCAAGGACGAAGCGCGAGTTCTTCCAGGATTCGAACAGCTCGCTCATCGTGGGCACCATCACCACCAGGGCAGTGAAAGCGTCCGTTTCGTTGGGCTGCCAGGCCTGGCCGGCCGCCAGCAAATCGGAGACATAGCTGTCCAGGAGGTCGGCGGCAGCTTTCAAGACGTTGGCGTCCGGCAAAACCTCGCCAAACTCAATCTTGCCATTTCCATCCAGGTCGGCCTGCACAGCGGGGATGATAAACGGCTTGTATGTCCCCCACAGGGCGCTTTCCAATACACCGAACAAGTTGCCGGGTTTGGGTAAAACCCTGCCATCCGGTAAGTTCAAGTCGAAAGGCACAGCGTTTTCCGGGTCCTGTTCGACGGAAGCGCCTGCATCCAGAATGAGGTCATACTGGCTCAATTCGGGCACTCCGCCCACGATACCTTCCACCTGTTCGTAGAGCGGGCTGGCCGCCTGCCAGGCTGCCCTGGCAGCCTGCAGCGTTTGGGCCGTCTCCTGGGCCTGATCCTTCCAAAGTCTGGCATAGTCGAAATTGGATTCATGGGCTAACTGGTAATAGCGGTCGCCGGCCAGCGCAAGCGCTTCACTGGATGACTTGAGATCCCTTAATTTAGCGGACAGGTACGTTTTAATACCGTTTAAATCAGCCCGGCTCGCCGCTTGGGTGGCTGGAACCGTGGGAGTGATTGCCCCGGAACAAGCTGCACAGACCAGCGCGATGGCGGCCAGCGCGGTCCTGGTAAAATTTTGAAAAAGCATTATAAGGAAACCTCCTGAACAAGATGAAGTGGGGTCCGGATCAGCGGCTGCCTGCCTTATCCGAACGGTGCGGGCCAGCCACGGCTGATATGAGGCTCTCTTGGATTTTCTGGGGTAGGGGCGTTCCACCACAGCGGACCCTGATAGGATTGCCCGGACCGGCGCCGGGGGTATAGTATAATGAAGCGATTCGATATAATCTAGATATTTATATTAAAATTGATTGTTATCAGGTTGAATCGGGTTTTCAACCCGGTTGATACTTATTGGTTCATACTTATTAGTGGAGTGAACCACCCTTCATGAATGTCAGCCCAGCCATGCGGCGTTACGCCGCAGAGGTTTACCGCTTACAACAAGATTACGAACAAGTCCCCCTTTCCCTGCTTAGCGCCCAGGTAGAAGCTTCAGCTCAGGCAATTGCCCGCATGGTCAGGCGTCTGAATGAAGGCGGCTACCTGGTGCACGAACCTTACCGGGGGGTGCGGTTGACCGAGGAAGGCGAAAGGATCGCCATGCCTGCCCTGCGGCGGCATCGCCTGGTGGAGGTTTTCCTGGTACGGGTGATGCGCTACGACTGGGGTTCGGCCCACCAGCTTGCGGATGTTTTCGAGCGCGGCGTGAACGAGGAGTTGGAAGATCGCATCGACGATCTGTCCGGGCATCCTACCCGCTGCCCGCACGGAGAGCCGATCCCCAGCAAGGAGGGCGTTATGCCGGTTGTAGTTGACAGACCGCTCGTACATGTCCCTTCAGGCTCGGACTGCGTGATCAGCCGCGTGCGCACCCACGACCTGGACCGGCTGCAGTACATCGCCGAATTAAGCCTGGTGCCCGGCGCCCCTTTCCACTTGTTGAGTTGTGCGCCTTTCAACGGTCCTTTGCGCCTGCAAATGGAACCGGAGGATCACGTGATTGGCTACGAACTGGCAAATTCCTTGTGGGTCGAAGTGACCCGGCAGGGAAAAGGCAATACCCCGCTTAAGAACTGAACGCTCCCCCTACCTCTCGATCTTGTTAGGTGAACCCGTAAAAATTTTAACGGGTTCTTTATGTGCATTTTATAAATCCCAAGTTAGGATTTCTCCAGGCCTAAAATTTACCCAAAGAAATTGAGGCAGAATGGCGCTTAATTTCTCAGCAATATGGATGATGACCGGATTTTGATGTCCCAACAAGAACGCAATCCTTACCGAATATTGATCGTCGATGACGAACGCGGCCAGGCCGAGCTGATCAAGGAATTCCTCGAGATTTCCGGCGACTTTTGCGTCGAATGGGCCGGTTCTGTCGCCCTTCTATGGGAGCACCTGGCAGCGAATTCCTACCACACGATCTTGCTGGATTACCGCCTGCCGGACGGTACCGGGCTGGAAATCCTGGAAGAGTTTCAAAGGCGCGGAATTAAGACGCCGGCCGTTTTGATCACCGGACAGGGAGACGAACGCCTGGCTGTTCGCGCCATGCAGCAAGGAGCGGTCGACTACCTGATTAAAGGCTCGGATTTTTTGCCGACACTGCCGGCCCTGATCCAAAAGGCGATCCGTTCCGCAGAGCTGCAAGATTCGGTCGACCGGTCAAACGAACAGATCCGCTACCAGGCGCTTTTGCTCAACAATGTGCGCGATGCGATCGTGGTTTGGGACAAGGATGGAATCATCCGGCACTGGAACTACGCCGCCGCCATCTTGTTCGGATATTCCGTAAAAGACCGGGTCGGCAAACCCGTCAGCGATTTCTACCTGTCCGAGTTCGACCCCCCGGTCAACGTACCCCCCGGAGAGGGGACCGGCGGGCAGGAGGTGAGCCGCCGTTTCGTGCATAAAGACGGCAGGACGATTTGGGTCAGCTCGCGGGTCAACGCGCTGCGTGATTACGGCGCCAACAGCAAGCTGATCGGCTATATGGATGTCTCTCGGGATATCACCAGCCGCAAACAGACGGAGGACGCCTTGCGGGCGGAACGCAATTTTGTCTCGGGCGTGCTGAACACCGTCGGCGCACTGGTGGTCGTCCTGGACGCGAACGGCCTGGTGGTCCGTTTCAACCGTGCATTCGAGCAAATCACCGGATACAACCTGGAAGAAATGCGCGGCAGGTCCTTTGTTAATTCTTTCATCGTTCCAGAAGAAGTACCCCAGGTCCTCCAATCGTTCAACGAATTATCGTCCTGCAAGCAGCACAACCAGCAAGATAACTACCTGATCGCGAAAGATGGCTCGCGTCATTTGATTTCCTGGTCGAACACCGTGATTCTGGACCGGAAAGGGGGGACGGATTACGTCATCGCGACCGGGATCGATATTACCGAGCGAAACCGGGCAGAACAGGCCTTGCGCGCCAGCGAAGAGCGCTACCGGACCGTTTCAGAGCTGGTCTCGGATTTCGTTTATTCTTTTTCAATCGATTCGGGTGGAAAATACCACATTGAGTGGACAACCAATTCCTTTAACCGCCTTGTCGGTCTCGACCCTCGCAGGTTGGATTTGAGACGGGATTGGGCAAAGTTCATCCACCCCGAGGATGGACCCACCGTTCAGAAAATGATCGCGGAATTGAAGTCCGGCCAGCCGCACGTGTGCGAGCTGCGCATAATTTCCTCCGACGGCCAGGAAGTCTGGATTCAAAATTACGCCAGGCCGGTGATCGATCACGAGAGAGGCGGAGCCATCCGAATTTACGGAGCTGGTAAAAACATCACTGAGAACAAATCTATGGAAAACCAAATTCGGGCTGCCCAGGTTCGCCTGACCAACTCAGCGCGGCTGGCAGCGATCGGCGAGCTTGCCTCCGGCGTCGCCCACCACATCAACAACCCATTGACAACGATCATCGCCGAATCTCAAATCCTATTACAAAATATACCCGAAGACCATGCCGCCCGCGAATCCGCTGAGGCGATCGAGCTGTCCGGATGGCGAGTGCAAAAAGCAGTCCAGCAATTGCTAGAATTCTCCCGGCCGGCCGGAAACACATTGGAACCGGTTTCCGTGAATCATACGGTAAAATCGGCGTTATCCTTAATCGGAGATCAGATCATCTCTTCCGGCGTAACACTCAGGATCGAGCTTACTGAAAATCTGCCCGTCGTACAGGGCAACGAACGCCAATTGGGAGATCTTTGGGTGAACCTGCTGCTGCTGGCCCGCGACGCAACCTCCGGCGAGTCGCAGCACACAATCCGAGTCCGTTCCTGGCAGGTATCGGAAGTCGAAATCGAGGTCGAGATCAGCGATGACGGCGAACCGATCCCGCCAGATGAGATGCAAATATTGTTCGAGCCGAATTTTATTACACCAATCGGTGGCCGCGGCACCGGGATCGAGCTGAACATCTGCCAGGAAATTGTCCGGCAGCATCGAGGCGAGATCACAGCAGCCAGTTCCCCAGATGATGGGACATCATTTCGTGTACGCTTTCCCGTGGAGGTATAAATGGAAGACGCGAAGATCTTAGTCATAGAGGATGATGAAATCGTAGCCCGCACGATCGAGAGAAGTTTGCGCGGGGCGGAATTCAAAATCACCAAGGCGAGCAGCGGTGTGGAAGGCTTGAAGATAGCCCGCCAGCTTCTCCCGGACTTGGTCATCCTGGATGTGGTAATGCCAGGGATGGATGGCTACACTGTATGCCGGGAGATGCGCGCAGACCCAATCACCTCGGACGTCCCCATTCTATTCCTGACCGCCAAGGTAAAAGATCAAGATAAAATCACCGGGTTCAATGCCGGCGCCGACGACTATTTAAGCAAGCCTTTTAACGTGGATGAATTGATCTTACGAGTGCGCGCTATTCTGCGCCGGACTCGAAAAAGTGTGCCACAGTCGCAAATGAGCATCGCAGTCGGCCTGGTCGACCAGGATTTAGCCCTGGAGGAGCAGGCTCTGCCCGCCCAGCTTGCCGGCCTGGAAGCGAAATCCCAGGCCCCGGAACACTGCCTGGTGGTTGGCGAATATATGCTCGACACTCGTTTATACGAGCTGCATAAACCGAACGACGAGAAATTGCGCCTGACCCCTGTTCAATACGATTTGCTGTATCATTTGATGACCCACCCCGGGCAAATCTTCTCGCCAGGGCGACTTCTAGACGAAGTTTGGGATTACCCCACTGGCTCCGGAAGCCCAGACCTGGTTCGAGTCCATATTAAGAACTTGAGAGAACGGATCGAGGACAGCCCCAGCGCCCCAAAGTTTATAAAAACAGTGCCAGGATACGGGTATACGGTCAGCCCGGATGCAGAATAAGATTTCCCCCTTTCGGTGAAATCATCTTCGCATGCATGGGTCATATCCACCCATTTTCTACGACCTTGCACGGACGAGATTTTCTGAATTCCTGTCTTTAATCACGCCCGTGCCTGAGAAAGTGAGCCGGACGAACTGGGTCCAAGTGCGATATTTTCCGGATCTCTTGTAATTCTGCGCTGGTATCTTAACGGCATAGTTGATGTCAAAACGGACAACAAAAGCCAATGACTAAAGCGAGCAAGACCGATAACAACAGAACCAATCATAGGGCCAACAGGCGCCATTATTATCACTTAAAACGGTGTCAGAGCCAGTTGGTTCACAAGCTAGTCGAGGATTCGAATCGAGAGGAGACCGGCGCAGCGACATTGCGAGAATGGCTGGCGGTCAGAGTGTGTAAGCTGCTGGACGCGCAGGCTTGTTCAATTCTTCTGCAGGAAAACGATCAATACGATGTTTTTCTCAAATCGACAAATCCGCATGAGCCGCCATGGTCGTACAACACCAGTTTAAACTCGGAACGCAGCCGGATTTTAAATGACTGCATCCAGGCGGGGGATCCATTTTTTGTAAACCAAAGTCCAGATATCGGCGATATGGAAATTTTCGCCCCTATCCAAAACTTTCGTCCCACCTCGATACTTTGCGCGCCGCTGAACGCCGGGAACACGAACAAGGGGGCGCTCATCGTATTGGGCAATGGGATCAAAAAATTCACTCAACATGACCTGGACTTATTGACAAGGGTTGCAGACGTCTTTGCCCAGGCTATTTTCAACGCCGACACGATCCGCAAGCTGAAGGTTGCAAATGCAGAGCTGGAAGTCAAGTTCTTCCAGGTAAAGAATTCACGAAACACGCTGCGGACTTCGTTCGATAATATCCCTTCCTCGATCTACATCATTGACACCCAGTTTACACTCACCGCGATCAACCTACCCCGTTCCGAACGGGCCGAGTTGCATCCCAGTATATTGGTCGGGCACCGGTGCTACGAGGCATTTTACCATCGCGAAGATATTTGCCCTGGCTGCCGCGTGCTGGAGACTTTATTCGATGAGTGTACGACGGAGCGCACGCGCCGGGATTGGCAGCCGGATGGCGACGCGCAGGAATGGGAAATCACATCCTTCCCCATTCTCGACTCCGACCAAAAAGTGTCGCAAGCGATCATCATGGAGGTTGACGTAACTGAAAAACGGCGCCTGGAGGCGACTTTAGCCCAATCTGAGAAGCTGGCGGCAGTCGGGCAGTTGGCAGCCGGGATCGCCCATGAGATCAACAACCCGCTGACGGCCATTGTCGCAAACGCGCAGCTCTTACAGCGCGAAATCCCGCCTGAGGATGACCGGCAGGAGCTGGTCGAGATGATCTCCAGCGCCGGGGCTCGCGCGACTCAGGTCGTACGCAACCTGTTGGATCTCGCCCGCAAGGAGCAATACGAGTTCGTCCCTACGGACGTAAACAATACCGTCCACAAGGCCGTCTCCCTGCTCCAGCACGAGATTGTTTCCCGCTCTGCCAGCTTGAAAATGGACCTGGCGCCCGATTTACCTGAGATCATGGCCAGCGAGAACCATTTGCAAGGCGTGTGGATTAATCTGCTGACCAACGCTTTAGATTCGTCCGAGAATGGGCGCTGTGAGATCAAAGTCACCTCCAGACAGCAGGGCAACAAGATCCGCGTCACGGTGGCGGATAATGGCAACGGCATACCACCCGAGCGGCTGACCTGGATTTTTGAGCCGTTTTACACAACCAAAGCGCCTGGTCGCGGCACCGGTTTAGGCCTTTCGGTCTGCCACCGGGTCATCAAACAACATGAGGGCCATATCCTGGTGGACAGCCAGGTGAATAAGGGGACGCAGTTCACCGTCGTTTTGCCAATCACCTGAGAGAAAAGCGTTGCCTGCAACAGATTTACGAAAAAGCCTCGACCGGGCGTACTCACCAGTCGAGGCTTTTTTTCGCCCGAAAAGTTTTTTAGGTCTTCTTTACACACCCTTCACGGCCCGTTTATACAAAGCCATGCTGCGGTATGCTAAATTTTAGCCTGAGTGCAGTGTACGGCAGGCGGAAGAAATCTGGTGAAAAATCCCTCCTGGCGGCCCCTGGCAGGCTCACTTTACTCAAAAAAAGAGACACCTGAAAAATCATGATACAGGTTACCCGCTTCAATGGCACGAAGTTTTATCTGAACGCAGAAATGATCCTCTCTGTAGAGAGTACTCCGGATACCGTGATCACAATGACGAATGAAATCAAGCTTTTGGTGAAAGACCGGATGGAGCAAGTGGTAGAGCGGATCATTCAATACCATCGCATTGTCAATAATCCACAGCTTGACATGCACATCGGAGAATAAGAATGGATCTGACTACGATAATCGGGTTAGGCCTGGGCTTAACGATCGTAACAGTGGTAATGATTATGGATGGCGGCTCGCCAGCAGAGCTGGTAGCTCACCCCTCTGCAATCCTGCTTACCATCGGGGGCGCTTTGGCCGCCACGATCATCTCTTACCCCCTTAAACTGGTTACATCGCTGCCCAAATGGTTCATGCTGGCTTTCATAGGGCCCAAGTTGGAAATGGAAAGCTCCATTGGCATGCTGGCAAATATGGCGGACAAAGCACGGCGTGAAGGCTTACTGGCCCTGGAGGAAGAATCCAAAAAGGTCACCGACGAGTTTCTACAAAAAGGCCTGATGATGGTGGTGGACGGCGTAGATCCTTCTCAGGTGAAAGCGATCCTGGAGCTTGAAATCCACCACATGGAAATGCGCCACGAACAGGGCGGCATCAATTTCTTCTCGTCCGCGGGTGGGTACGGCCCCACGATGGGCATTATCGGCACCGTGATGGGCCTGATCAGCGTGCTCCAAAAACTGGATGACCCCGGCTCGTTGGGGAAATCGATTGCAGCCGCATTCCTGGCCACCTTGTGGGGGATCCTCTCGGCGAACTTGATCTGGCTGCCCCTGGCAGGCAAGCTGCGCGCCAAGAGCGAAGAGGAAGTCTCTTATCGCCGGATGATGTTGGAAGGCATTCTGGCCTTACAGTCCGGTGAAAACCCACGCATACTGCGAGATAAGTTGAGCGCCTTCTTGCCGCCAAAGGAACGCGGGGTTCCGGAAGGTGAAGCCGGCGGCGCACAGAAAGCAAAGGCGCAGGCATGAGCGGCCACGGTGGCGGCGGCAGCGAACGCTGGTTGGTCAGTTATGCCGACTTCATCACCTTGTTGATGGTGCTTTTCGTCGTCCTTTATTCCATGGGACAAACGGATATCCAGCGCTATAAGCAGCTTGCCAATGGCTTGCGAGCAGCATTCGAAGGTGGGCCGGTACGAATTATCGACCCTGGGATCGACCAGGCCGGCGGAGTAGACGAAAACAAAGAAGCCGCTCCGATCATCATCCCCGGCATCCCCCAAACTCCGATTAACTCCGTGGAAGTAGCCGGCGAGCTTACCGATTTGCTCACTTCAGCCAACCTGGGCGGAGCCGTCAGCGTGCAAAACAATGTCGAAGGTGTTTTGATCTCGTTGAGCGAAAAGCTGGTTTTCGCGTCCGGCACGGCTGAGCTCCAGCCAGAAGCATACCCGGTTTTAGATACGATCCTTAAGATGGTGCTCCCACTGGATAACGATATTCGCTTGATCGGTTACACAGACGACACGCCCCCAATCGATCCGAAATTCCAAAACAATTGGGACCTATCCGTTGGACGGGCCATGGTGATCGCAGATTACTTTCAGCAAGGGGGCCTGGATCCAGCCAGGATCATGGTCGCCGGCCGCGGCGAGTTTAAGCCGATCTTTCCGAATGATTCGCACATGCACCGCGCTCTAAACAGCCGGGCAGAGATTGTCGTCGTCTACTCGATGCAGTCAGAGGTCGTTAACCTTAATATTTCAGTTCCCGGAGGTCAATAAAAATCGCATGAAGAAAGTGCTCTCTCTCCTAGGAAAAATCGGGCGCATTGCAGGCTACGTGCTGGTGATCGCAATCACCCTGGCTATGGCCTATATCATGTTCGCCCCTGATCAATGGCCAAAGCCTTTTTATCTGGTGTACAAATTCCCAGACCCGCCGGTTGCTTCCGCAAGCTCCTCGAACACAGACGCCGCCAAAGGTGGAGCAAGCCAACCTGAAGTGCAGACGCCCGCTCCACCTGCGATGCTGGAGATCAAGCCCGGCCAGGGGATAATGATCGACACCGGTTCAAAAATCGTCAACCTGGTTGACCCGACCGGCCGGCGCTATCTGCGGGTCGGAATCGTGCTGGAGTTTGCTCCCACGGACTTGAAATACTACACGATGAGCGAAGAGGAACGCACCGCTTTCCTGGCGACATTCAACGAGGAAGTAAACCTGAAACTGCCGGTGATCAACGATGTAATCATCACCATGCTGGCAAGCCAGACCTTCGAACTCGGTATACACAGCCGAGGGCAAGGAAGCGCTGCGCAAGCAAATCCAGGAAACGATAAACACCCAATTGCCTGAATACCGGGTGGTCTTCGTGTATTTCACCGAGTTTGTGGTCCAGTAAATCCATTCGAGAGCAGCTCCATATAGGATAGCTTATGTTATCGCAGGCGGAAATCGACGCTTTATTATCCGGTTCCATTGAGATCGAACAACCCAACGGCGAAGATCGGGTAAATTTAGCTGAGATGTTGGAGCAGTCATCGCCCTCCGACAGTCACGCCGCGCCGGCAAAACCCAAAAAGGGATCGGGCCTGGTAAAGCCTTATAATTTCTGGTCCCCCGACCGGTTTTCAAAGGAGCAGATGCGCGCGATTGAAATGATCCATGAGGATCTGGCCGAAAGATTGACTGCTTCTCTGCCCACTTTCCTGCGAACGAACCTCAGACCCAGCGTCGTCCATACCGAGCAAGGCCGCTTCCACGATTTTCTGCAAGACCTGCCGCCAGCCAGTCTTTTTCACCTGATCACCCTGGCGCCTTTACCCGGCCAAATCGTCTTGACGATCAGCCCTGAAATCAGCTACACCATCCTTGAATTGCAGTTGGGTGGAAAAAGTGAAAAACAAAGCGGCGGCCGCGACCTGACCGAAATCGACCAGTTCCTCTTGAGGGCCATGGTGGAACACATGTTGAACGATATCAAAGCCGCCTGGAGCAAGATGGTGGCGGTGGAACCGGGCCTGGACGATACAACCGTAAACTACCACTGGGTGCAGATGGTCATGGGCAACGAGCGCGTCATGTTGATTGCATTCGAAATGACCATCCTTTCGGTCACCGGGACGATGAACGTTTACATCCCCTTCACCTTGCTGAAACCGATCGCGGCTGTGCTCAATCCTTACCTGTGGATCTCCGGACAGCGTGAGCGGCAGTCCAACCCGGAAGACAAACGAGCCGTCTTGGAAAATTTGTCCAAAGTGACTCTGCCGGTGCAGGTGCTGCTGGGCACCATGAATTTGACTTTCTCGCAGCTTTTGAACTTACAACCAGGTGACGTCATTCAATTAGATCATTCTGTCAACCAGGACCTGCAAGTGAAAATTGCCAACCGGCCGCGCTTTCAGGCGAAGGCAGGCCGAGTGGGCAACCATATTGCCGCACAGATTACCAAAGTCATCCCTCCGGATGAAGGCAACGACTTCCTCAAGAACCTGAAATAACCCCTTTAAAGTTAATTGGAGTAACCATGGTTGATGAAATCATTCAAGACACGAATACCCCGCTGGAACGGGAAAATAACGAAGCTGCCTCCGAGGAAGAGATCCAGGCGCGCGTAGATGCCGCCCTTGGACGGACCAGCGAGCCTGCCCAACAGCCGCCGGCTCAGAAGTCGCAGCCGCCCAACCTGGCCCCCAAAAGCCAACCGGCGCGGCCCGGAAACGGAAACAAACCGGTAGGTGAACAGTCCAACATCGATATGTTGATGGACGTTGCCTTGCAGTTAACCGTTGAGCTGGGACGGGCGCATATGACCGTACGCCAGGTGCTCGATCTACAAAATGGCTCAGTCATCGAGCTGGATCGGATCGCCGGCGAGGCAGTCGATATTTTTATCAATGAGCATATCCTGGCGCGTGGTGAAGTTGTGGTCGTCGACGATAAGTTTGGCGTCCGCATCACCGAATTGGTTTCTATGCAAGGAACGAGCGGAGATAAATAATGGCAGACCGGATAAATGCCTGGCTGAGACAGCAATTGGAACGGATGCCGTTCTTGAAAAGACTGCCAGCCTGGGCCTGGGGATTGGTTTTCCTGGGAGTGTTGGGGGCCGCGGCGCTTGCGGCTACCCCGGACACAAGCGCCGCTTCTAACCCGAATATTTCCACGCCATTTGAGACCGCTGGCATGGCGCTGGGCGTTTTTCTCAAGCTGGCCCTGGTGATTGCGTTGATTTATGCCAGCCTGTACCTGCTGCGCCGCTGGAAAGGGATCCTCCCTGGGGCTCCCGTCCGCCAGCTTGCAGTGATGGAAACCTTGCGCCTTTCGCCGCGCCAATCCCTTCACCTGGTTAAAGTGAGCGATCGCCTGGTGCTGATCGGCGCGACGGATCAAAACCTTTCCCTGCTGACAGAAGTTAAGGGCGAACTCGAACCTGAGACCAGCCCGAAACAGGCGGCCTTCGCTCCAATTGAGCCCGCGCCAGCAGCAGATTTTAAATCCATGCTTGCCAGACAGTCCATTTCCCAATAATTTATGAAGAAGACTTCTGTCCGCATCTTTTCGATTTTGATCCTGCTGTCCCTGTTTTTAGGCGCCTGTGCTGAATCACCCCAGCTAAGCGCCCCCGGTGTGACGCTCTCGATCGACCCGTCCGGGCAGCCAGAACAGGTGAGTTCCGGCGTGCAGTTGCTGGTTCTTATTACAGTCCTTTCGCTGGCGCCCGCAATCCTGCTGCTTGCGACCTCTTTCACTCGCATCATTATCGTGCTTTCTCTGCTGCGCAATGCGATTGGCACGCCGACGATCCCCCCCAATCAGGTCGTCGTCGGGTTTTCTCTCTTAATGACATTTTTCATCATGGCGCCGGTGTACGCGAAAGTGGATCAGGATGCGATCCAACCCTATACCCGCAACGAAATCGACCAGGCAACCGCTCTGGACCGGGCAGTCAAACCGGTGCGAGAATTTATGTTCAACCAAACCCGCTCCAAAGACATCGAGCTTTTCCTGGAGATTAACGGACAAGGGCGTCCGGATACATTGGATGATATCCCCACCACTGTATTGATGCCGGCGTTCGTTTTGAGCGAACTGCGGACAGCCTTCACCATGGGATTTGTCATCTACGTGCCGTTCCTGATTATCGACATGGTGATATCCAGCGTTTTGCTCGCAATGGGAATGATGATGCTGCCCCCCTCTTTAATCTCCTTGCCATTCAAGCTCCTGCTGTTTGTCATGGTAGATGGGTGGTTTTTGATCGCCCGGTCGCTTGCGCTCAGTTTTCACTGACCCAGGGCGCAGCAGGTCTGGCGCAGCCAGGTTTCAGGTCCACAAATAATCAAATTCGGCGATAGCCCAGAGGAAATTCTAATGACCGAAACGTATATCTTGAGTTTTGCACAAAATGCCCTGGTGATAACCTTGTTGTTGGCTGCGCCCATCCTGATTGCAAGCCTGGTCATCGGCATTGTGATCAGTTTGATCCAGTCGGCGACCCAAATCAATGAGGTCACCCTGACATTCATCCCAAAGATTATTGGGATCGTCCTGGTCTTGGTGTTGATGGGCTCGTGGATGGCGCAAAAGATGCTGGCGTTCACATCCAACCTTTTTATCAGCTTGCCAAACCTGCCACGTTAAAGGGCCAGCGACCCTCGTGAAACGCGATCGAACGGACCAAGTTTTAGCGTTTTTCTGCGGAGAGTGAAAACCCCTTGGCTATAATCGAATCTACCAAGCCAGTTTCCCTGGAATTAGCCCAGGTCTTAAGCAGCGTCAACCGGCTAAAGCCGCTCTCCGCGAACGTAACCCGCATTCTGCGCGCCATTGAGGATCCAAACGTACATGTCGGGATAATCGCCGACCTGATCTTGCTCGACCAGGCGCTCACTGCGTACATCTTGCGCATGGCCAATTCGGTAGGGCTGGGGTATGCCTCTTCGTGTACGTCTTTGCACGACGCGACGATGCGACTTGGTCTGCGCCAGGTGCGCGCCCTGGTATTAAGCACCGTGGCGGCAGGTCCCCTCAACCGGCGCCTGGATGGCTACCGGATAGGCAGCGGGATGTTGTGGGAACATTCGGTGAGGACCGCCAGCATCGCCCGCTGGCTCGCCCAGGCATTCGCTTACCCGGCCCCGGAAGAGGCTTACGTAGCTGGCCTGCTGCACGACATCGGCAAACTGCTGCTCGATCAATTCATCGTAAACGACTACAATAAGATACGGGAATTAATGGAGCAAAACCATATGTTCTTATGGGAGGTCGAGGAAAATATATATGGGATCGACCACGCTGGGGTTGGAGGGTTGATCGCAGCGCGCTGGGAATTTCCGGAAGCCCTGGTCGAGACCATCCGCTTCCACCATGCCCCTTCGCTTGCTTTCTCCCATACCAGGCTGGCTGCGATCGTTAATGTTGCCAATGCAATAACCCAGGAAAAAAACGAGCTGAGTTCGTTCCTGGAAGGCCGAATCATTCACCCTGAAGCTTTGAACGTGCTTAAAATAGATGCAGAAGGCCTGGAGAAAATGCGCAAGGTAATGTCCAATTCTATCGGTGCGTCCGCTGTCCTGACGGCTCCACATGTCTCCTCGAAAACCGCTGAAAGTCTTTACTTATGAACGACCATGCCGGCACGATTTTGATAATTGAAGACGATCCGATCACGCGCGACCTGGTAAAGATGATTCTGAAACGCATGAACGCTGGCGAGACCGAAAAATTTGGGATTATTGCCGCTTACGACGGGGTCGAAGGTTTGGAAGTACTGCGCCAGAATCCACAAAGGTTGATATTGTTGGACATCCTCCTGCCCAACATGAACGGTCTGGATTTCTTGAAACAAGCTAAAAGCGAAGGGCTGTTGGAGGCTACCCCGGTCATTGTGATCTCTGCGTTAGGGTATCGCGAGATCGTTCAGCAGGCGCTGGGGGCCGGCGCGACAGACTTCGTGGTCAAGCCGTTCAGCTCCGACCGGCTGGTTGAGCGGGTCAAACGCGCCCTGGCGGGTGAAGAGGGGTTATCGGACGAAAGCTCCGCATCTTAAGGTTTTTTGGCATTTTTTTACGCCATCTTTAGCTACGCTTCACTACCGATTTACTGACGTGTAATCCATCTTCGGTTATCCTGTTTGAGTATAGAAAGTGACGGGCGCGCTTTGGCGCTAACCTTCGGTTAGCCAGCCCCGCAACACGATTTCAGATATACATCAAAATTGGCAGGATAACCCTTTTGTTAATCTCGGTCGCACAAGCCCAACTTTTCTTCCTGGCCCTGACCCGAATTCTGGCAATCGTCATCCACGTGCCGGTCATTGCAGGGCCGTTAATCCCAAACCAGGTGAAGATTGGATTCGGGGTTTTGCTGGCTATGGTGTTAATTCCCTGGCAGCCGCTCCCACCCGAAACCTCGGCGATGGCGATCCTTCCTTTTACCGGGGCAATCGCAAGGGAGTTATTGATCGGAACCCTGGCCGGATTTGCAGCCGCGCTGACTTTCGCCGCGCTGCAGATCGCAGGGGAGATGATCAGCGTGGTCAGCGGCTTCACTGCCGGCAAAATCCTCAACCCGGCGCTGGAAAGCTCCGGGTCTTCAATCGACCAATTTTTCCTGATCGTCACCATGCTGATCTTCCTCATAATGAATGGGCATCACGGCTTCTTGCTCGGGATCAAGCGCACTTTCGATTATCTGCCGGTCAACAGCCCCATCCCAGACCTGACGTCCGACTACCTGCTGCGCCTGTTTGCCCAGTTCATCACTGCCGGCATCCAGATGGCTTTCCCGGTCATTGGCGCACTGTTGTTGGCCGACCTGACCCTCGGGCTGTTTGCTCGCGTCGCTCCCCAGGTACAGGTATTCTTCCTGGGCATACCCTTGAAGGTGGCAATCGGCCTGATAGCCCTGGCAATGACTTTCGGCCTCTTGCTGCCCACCTTTTCACAGATATTCGGTGAATTGGGACGCGAGATGCTTAAGTTGATCGGAGCCTGACCTTGAGCGAACGCACCGAGAAACCTACCGGTCGAAAGATCCATGAAGCCCGCGACGAAGGGCGAGTTGCGCGCAGCCAGGAATTGAACGCTGCTGTGGCGCTCCTGTTGGGAACGTACCTGTTAAAGGGCACCGGTGGGCGCCTGTTGACGGAGATCGAAAACCTGATCACTTACACGGCTGCCATCCTGCCGGGAGTCGAGCCTGGGGAAGCCTGGCTGAAGGAACTTTTCTTTTCAAACCTGATGCGCATGCTTCCCGGGTTGGCGATCTTTCTCATTGGGTTATTGGTCACCGGCGTCGCCGTTACCATGGCGCAAACCGGGCTGTTATGGTCAAAGAAAAAGATTGGGTTCAAATTCAGCAAGCTAAACCCGCTGCCTGGGTTAAAAAGGATTTTTTCTCCGCATGGGTTGGTCGAACTGGTAAAGGCTATGCTCAAGCTGCTGGTGGTAGGCTGGGTGGCATATTCCTTTCTGCGCAGTCACAGCAGCGATATCCTGGCTTTTGGGCAGACAGAGCTGAACACCGCAGTGGGGGCGTGGACGGGGTTGGCCCTTTCTTTGATGCTGCGGGTAGGCTCTGTTTACCTGGTGCTGGCGCTGGTAGATTATGGGTACCAGCGCTGGGAGTACACCCGGTCGATGCGCATGACGAAAGAAGAAGTCAAGGAAGATATGAAGCGCAGCGAAGGGGATCCTTTCATCCGCGGCCGTATCCGCAACCAGCAGCGCCGCATGGCGCGGATGCGCATGATGGCAAATGTAAAGCATGCTGATGTTGTCATCACCAACCCGACCCACCTTGCAGTCGCCGTCCAGTACTCGCCGGAACAGATGAACGCCCCAAAAGTGCTGGCCAAAGGCGCACACCGCACCGCTCAACGGATTGTCGAGCTGGCCCGCCAGCACAACATCCCTGTCATTCAAAATATCCCGGTGGCGCGGGCGCTCTACCGGGCTGTGGAAGTCGATCAAGAGATTCCACCCGAGCTTTATGCCGCTCTCGCCGAAGTACTGGCATACGTCTACAAGCTGCGCTCACGAGTAAAACTGGCTGTTAAACCTGAAGCATTATGACGACGTCGACAACTTCAACTTCATTTGATCTTCTCGGGGCTTTTAAGTCCAAAGACGCTTCGATGGCCCTGGGTGTGGTGCTGATCATCGGCCTGATGATCATCCCAATCCCGCCTGTTGCTTTGGACCTGTTGATCGTTGTGAATCTGGCATTATCGATCGGCGTCATGCTCCTGACCATGTATATCAAGCAGCCGATGGATTTCTCAGTTTTCCCAACGGTTTTGCTTCTGGTCACCCTGTTCCGGCTGGGCCTGAATATTTCCGCCAGCCGCCTGATCTTGCTGAATGGGAATGCGGGCAAGGTCATCACCACCTTCGGGAACATGGTGGTTGGTGGGAATTACGTCGTCGGCGTTGTGGTCTTCTTGATGTTGATGGTGATCCAGTTCATCGTAATCAACAACGGCGCCGGCCGCGTGGCAGAAGTCGCCGCCCGCTTTACCCTGGACGCCATGCCCGGCAAGCAGCTTTCTATTGATGCCGATTTGAACGCCGGCATCATCGATGAACAACAGGCGCGCACGCGCCGGAAAGAGATTGAGTCGGAAGCAGACTTTTATGGCGCAATGGACGGCTCGAGCAAGTTCGTCAAAGGCGACGCTGTTGCGGCCGTGATCATTATTCTGGTCAATATCTTTGGCGGGTTCATTATCGGGATTCTGCAGCGCAATTTGGATATCATGCAGGCGCTCCAGGACTACACGCTGCTCACCGTCGGTTCCGGCCTGGCGATCCAGATCCCGGCCCTGCTGATCTCGGCCGCGGCGGGCTTGATCGTGACGCGCAGCCCGTCCGAAGAGTCGCTGGGCAGCGATATGATCGGCCAGCTTTCCAATTTCAACGCCCTGTCGATCGGAGCGGTCATTATCGGGGCCCTGGCCCTGGTCCCCGGTTTGCCCAAGCTGCCTTTCTTCCTGGTAGCAGGTTTATTGGGCGCGGCGGCCTTTGCGACCCAACGAATGAAGCTCAAGCTGGTGGAGCCAGCGGGGCTGCCAGCCACGACCGAACCAGAAACGCCACAGGACATGCTCGAAATGCTGGTCGTCGATCCGCTGGAACTGGAGGTTGGCTACGCCCTGATTCCACTTATCGACGACAGCCAGAGCGACAACCTGCTGCGCCGGATTACGGCGATTCGCCGCCAGGTTCTATCCGAGTTGGGTGTGGTTCTCCCGGTTGTGCGCGTCCGGGATAACCTGCGGCTGGGCCCGCAAACCTACCGGATAAAAATCCGCGGCGAAGAAATTGCACGCGGCGAGTTGATGCTGAACCGCTACCTGGCTATCCCTGGCTCTGAGACCAGCGGGCAGCTTCAAGGCGAGTCGACCACCGAGCCTGCCTTTGGCTTGCCGGCTTTGTGGGTGGGCGAGGCTGAAAAAGGCCGGGCCGAGCTGATGGGTTACACCGTGGTAAACCCCCTCTCGGTTTTGAGCACACACCTGACCGAGGTAGTCCGCTCACATTCAATGGACCTGCTCAGCCGCCAGATGGTTCAGGAGATGTTGAATCAATTGCGCTCCAAAATGCCGGCTGCCGTGGATGGACTGGTGCCGGATCTGCTCAACCTGAGCGATGTGCAGGCAGTCTTGAAAAACCTGTTGACCGAGCGGGTCACGATCCGGGACTTAAGCGGCATTCTGGAAGTGCTGGCCAGCCATGCCGGCGTCACGCGTGACCCCAGCGTGCTGGCTGAGGCGGTTCGGCAAACCATGGCACGCACGATCTCGAACCAGTATCGCGACCCGGATGGATTCCTGCATATTTTCACCCTTTCGCCGAAGCTGGAGTCTATGCTGCGGGAAGCCTTAGGCCCAGCGGACGGAGGTCTTGGGTTCCAGATTGACGCTTCCGTGGCGCAGGCCGTTCTAACGAAGACCGGTGAAAATATGGAGAAGATGGCTCAACAGGGTTTTTACCCGATCCTGCTGTGCCCGCGAGAGCTGCGCCTTGCGTTTCGGCGGCTGGTCGAGCGGTCCTTCCCGAACCTGGTGGTCCTGGCTTATTCGGAAGTCAGCCAGGGGACTAAAGTGAAAGCCCACGGAATTGTGGAGATTGGTTAAAAAGGTATGAGTACACAAACATTTCGAGCTCCAAATGTGATGGCCGCGCTGGAAGAGATCCAGCAAAAAATGGGCCCAGATGCTGTGGTAGTCTCGGTTCGCCAGATCCCATCCGGACCTTTATGGCAGGCATGGCGCGGTCCAGGGGTAGAAGTGGTGGCAATGCCCGCCGCCCTGTCTGGCGCGCACCTCAAACAGGCAGCCGCCGAACCCAAAATCGAAGGCCTGCCCGCCGCTCCCGGACCAAAGCAGGTCCATCCAAAGCCTGCCATGCCATATGTGCCAAAACCACTCCAGGCCAGCCCGCCAGCGGTAAAATCCACCCCTACCCAGGCTGTAAATCTCACCCCGGCGCTCGAATCCCTGAAAAACCACCTGGTCGCACAAGGAGTGAACGCCGGGCTGGTACAAAAATTCGTGGCCACCTGCCTGGATACCCTGAACCCAAAATCCCTGCAAGATCCAGATCGTCTGCGGGAGTTCTTATCCCACCAGTTGGCGGCGCACTTGCGCCAGTTCCAGGGAGCCGGACGCCATAACGAGCGGGTGATTTGCCTGATCGGTCCGAATGGCTCTGGCAAAACCAGCACTTGCGCCAAGCTGGCTGCTTACCATAGCCAGAAGCTGGACCGTAAAGTCGCCTGGGTCTGCGCAGACACGGTCAGCGCCGGGGCGATCTCTCAAGCTCGCATATTTACAGACACTTTAAGACTTCCGCTCTATAAAACTTACACTTCGCAGGAGCTGGCTGCGGCTGTCGGAGACACCCTGGACGCCGACCTGACTTTGGTAGATACACCCAGTTGCAACCCCTACAAAGAGACCAGCGTCATCGAGCTTGGGGAGCTGATCACCGCCCTGAAACCACGCGCTACTTACCTGGTTGTTTCAGCGAATTCCAAGGATGAAGACCTGAGCAAAGCATTAAACACGTTCCGCCCATTTTAACCTGGACGGCCTGGTGGTGACCCATCTGGATGAAACGGGCTCATTTGGAAACGTATTCAACCTGGCCTGGCGCAGCCGCCTGCCGGTCGTCTATTATTCAAACGGCCCGCAAATCCCCGACTCACTTCAGCCTGCCCAGACCGATCAATTGGTGAACGCGCTTTTTGATGGGAAGTGGGTTTCGTTTTAGGAATGCTGGGCGCTTTGCCCCTGGCCTTCGGCCAGGGGCGGATGAATAGAGAACCATCATATAAGGTGATTAAATGGGTAAAAAGGACAAAGAAGAAAAGAAAGACAAGCAAGACAATCTGGCCAGTGAAAAAGAGGCAGCCGGGCAAGAACAGCAGTCTGAAAGCGCAAAAAAGAAACAGCCTGTGCCTGTGCCCTTATTGTTGGATGCCTCAATCACCGCAACCCAGATCGTGGTCCTGGTTGTAGGCGTATCTACGCTGGTTCTTTCTTTGCTTGCCGGCGCGCTCATGTGGGTTGCAGCGCTGCGCGGCGCGGCTGCTCTGTTGGCGGTTGGCCTGATATTGTGGCTGGCGAACTGGCACCTGGCTCGGCACACAATGGAAGCCGCTTATGCAAAATTGCAGCAAAAAGCGGAAAAGGAACCGGTTGAAAGCACAATCGAAAGAAGCGCCTGACCGGGAGATTGAGAAAACCCTGTTTTGTAGAACTTTCGGAACCTGAAAAGACACAATGGTGATGCTGAAAGAAGACGTGGAATTGGTCGAGCGCTACTGCGCAAATCGCGACCCGGTGCTGCGGGAGGAGATCGTCCTGCGCTACGTGCCGTTAGTGCATTACGTTCTGTCCCGGCTCGGGATTTCACGTTCCATGGGAATGGATTACGAGGATGCGGCCAGCCAGGGCATGATCGGGTTGATCGAAGCGGTAGATCGCTACGACGCCAGTCGCGAGGCTCAGTTCAGCACCTACGCCACTTATCGAATCCGGGGCCGTGTTTTAGACCACCTGCGTTCATTGGATTGGCTCTCACGCGGCGCCCGGCGCAGAGCGCGCTCAGTCCAGGATGCGATCGATGTCCTCTGGCGCCGTATGGGCAGGCTACCCACGGATGAAGAACTGGGAGATTTTCTGGGCCTGGACCCGGAAACACTGCAAAAGGCGCTGGTCGATGCCAGCCATGTGATCGTCTCGCTGGATACTCTGGTAAACACCGATGGCGAGGAAGAAATCCCTCTGCATGAAATGCTTGCGGATGAGACTCAACTGGAGCCAGGCGATGATTTCGAGCAGCGCGATTTGAAATCTTACCTGGTGAATGTCCTCGCATCCCTGCCCGAGCGTGAGCAAATGGTTTTATCCCTGTATTATTATGATGGGTTGACATTAAAAGAGATCGGCGCAGTCCTGAATTTCTCGGAATCACGAGCCTGCCAGTTGCACGCACGTGCAATTATGAATTTACGCGCCGCCCTCCACAGCTTTACGAATGCCGAGGTTGAAGTTTAGAACTGGCCTGTAGGATGGATATACGATGACTAAGATTTCGCCTGAACTGCTCAACGATACACTGAACCTGGTCCAGTTGGCCCGGGAAATGGCCCTGGCTCGCGGCAAAGAGGCCCAGGCCGAAAAACTGACTCCGGTTGAAGAAAACTTGCGCAATATTGTCAGCTCGGCGCGCCAGCCAAAAGCAGAGCCGCATGCTGGATTGATGGCTCAAAGAGATTTCCAGACCTTACTCAACGCGGTTCAATCCAGGCCGCAAACAACCCAGGCGACGGACCAGGCCGACCGCAACCAGATTATCAATTCGATGTCCGCTGCAGGGATGGCCGATCTGGATATAGCCCGCCACATGGGGATCACTCGTGACGAAGTCCGCTTAATTCTGAGCACCAGTCAAAAAAATGACGCTAAATTCGAGGGATTGAAATGATTAAAGGATTATACGCAGCCGCCTCTGCAATGTTAGCTGGAGTCAACCAGCAAAATATCCTGGCCCACAACGTCGCCAACATGGACACACCCGGATTCAAACAGCTTTTACTCAGCCTGGACGATTTCACCCATACACCTGTCGTCCAACCCCCGGCAGAACTGGCCTCCTCCGGCCGATTTACCATGGTCGGCTACCTGGGGCTGGGAGTGGAAACCGGTCCAGAAACGGTAGATTTTAGCGAAGGCGCGCTTCAATTCACCGGGCAATCGTTAGATCTGGCGATCCAGGGCCCTGGTTTTTTCCGCATCAAGACGCCAGAGGGCGAACGCTATACCCGGGATGGCCGTTTCCTGCTGGACGCCGAGAAAAATCTCGTGACAGTAGATGGTTATTTCGTGCTGGACGATAACGGGCAGCCGATCAAGCTGCCGGATGGGCAGGAGCTGACAGTCAGCGGAGATGGCACTTTGTTTGTCGACGGGCAGGCGCAGGCCAAGTTGGGCCTGGCTTCATTTGAAGACCCCCAGGCAGAGCTTACCAAGGACCTTCCGAATATGTATATCGCCGGCGGCCAGCCGACGGGGCAGGAATTGGGCGTGGTGGCGCAGGGTTATCTGGAAGCCGCCAATGTCAACCCGGCCCAACTGATGACCCAGATGATCCAGGTCGGTCGCCAGTATGAAGCAGCTCAGCAGATGGTTCAAAACCAGGACCAGTTGCTGGGCCAATCCATTGCAACTCTGGGGCGGTTGTAATCCAACCACGCCGCAGCGCTTTACTTAAGGGATAAAAACGATGTCTTCTTTCACCCAGATACTCAATGTGACTCGCAGCGGGATGTTGGCTCGGATGATGGACCTAGACGTGGCGAGCAACAACCTGTCCAACGTCAATACAGTCGGCTTTAAATCCAGCCGGTCCAACTTCCAGGAAATGCTGGCGGCCCGCCAGCTCAGCGGAACTCAGATCAGCAGCACTCAAACGATGATGGGCCAGGGCAGCCTGAGCCAGACCGAGAATTCCCTGGATCTGGCAATCAGCGGCGAAGGCTTCTTCGCCGTAAGTCTACCGGACGGCCGTACCGCCTATACTCGGGATGGCCAATTCTTTCTGGATGGCGACAGCCAAATCGTTAATGCCAATGGATTTCCCCTGGTCTGGGATGGGGATATACCGGATGGGGCTGAGGATATCCATGTCAACCCTGACGGGTCCGTGATGGTTCTGCAAGATGGCAACTGGTCCCAGGCAGGGACCATCCAGACCAATAAATTTCCCAATCCACTGGGGTTGTTGGGATATGGACAAAATCTTTGGCTGGCGAGCGACGCCTCTGGGGCTGCCCAGGCCGGGACGCCAAACTCGGATGGATACGGAGTGATTGTCGGTAAGGCAGTGGAACGATCGAATGTCAATCTTGCCGAGGAGATGACCCGGCTGATCTCATTGCAGCGTTCGTTCGAAATGTCTCTGAAAACTTTTCAGCAGACCGATCAAATGTTAGATCAAGCGATTCATATGCGCAGCGGGTAAAGTTTTGGCGAAATGGGCCGATAATAGATTAGAGGTGTAATGCTTGTTATCCGCTGTTCAGGAGGTTCTGGCCATGGAAATCGAAAAGAATAGTTTGAATCGCTTAAATCACAGCGAAGTGGATGGAGCTTTGAGCGTCGAGAAGACCTCCCACTACGCCGAGACGAACGCCAATGCAGAGGTTTTAGGCGGCAAGGACAAAGCCACGCTCTCTGAAAAGGCGCTTCTGCTGGCGAACGCGCGTGGTAAATTGGATGAAGTCGACGAGGTGCGCTCCGATAAAGTTGACGAGTTGCGCCAAAAAATCCTTTCAGGAAACTACCAGGTTCCACACGAACAAATCATCAGAAAGCTGCTCTCTCAGGTGAGAATGGAATAGCCTGGAACCCCTCCAGGGCATTTTAGTTGAAAGCAACAAACAGGATCGCAAGCAATGACACCTAAAGACACCTTACATGAACTTCTGGACTCCCTTGAAAAGACTCTGGTCAAGGAGTTTTTGACTTGCCAGAAGCTCGAGGCGCTGACAAAAGAAGAACAGGCGCTGCTGACTGCCCAGGAAGCCGGCTCATTACCCGCTCTGGTCGAGCGGAAGGAGGCCCTTCTGGATGAGATGGGAAAGCTGGACGACGCCAGGCGTATGTTTGTCGGTGAAATCAGCACCATGCTCGAAATCAAAGAAGAAGCGCCAGGCCTGAACTCATATCCTGGCCATGTTAGAGCCGGAGATATCCGAAAGATTAGGACGCTTGAGAGAAGGGATCAAGATCCTCCTTGACAAGGTCCGTGAGCTTACCCGGGTAAATTGGGCGCTGGCAAGCGCCTCCATGGAACGGATCGATGCTTTGCAGACCTTCCTGTTGGATTTATTTCAATCGCCGGTTGGCTATCGCCCGCCTGGAGCGCCCGTGGTGAGCGAGCCGGTCTCATCCTGGGAAGTGGATCACATCGCCTAAAGGGAGGCCGCCATGTCACCGTTATTCTCCGGTATCAACCTAGCCCTGCAAGCAATGCTGGCCCACCAGCAAGCGATGGAAATCATTGAGCACAATGTCGCCAATGCCAACACGCCAGGCTATCACCGCCAACAGGCCGTGCTGGTTGCCGGGCTCCCCTACCCTGCCCCCCGGCTGCAAGGAGGCATATTCCCCGGGCAGATGGGCTCTGGCGTTCTGGTGGACAGCATCCGCCGCTTCAATCTGGACTTCTTCGATGGCCGCTACCGCAAAGAGCTGTCTGAATCGAAACGCTGGTCAATGGAAGGCGACGTCCTGAACCAGGTCGAGGCCACCCTGGCAGAGACCGACAACGACGGCGTTGCTGCCAAGCTGGATGAGTTTTGGAGCGGTTGGCAGGCCCTGAGCAGCGACCCTACCAACATGGCGTTGCGCGCCGACCTGCGCCAGCGAGCGAGTGCGTTAGCCGACAGCCTGAACTGGCGGGCGAATGCCTTGATGGAACTTCGCAAAAATCAGGATCTGACCATCTCTCAGAAAGTGAACGACATCAACGCCATGGCCAGCCAGATCGCTCACCTGAACGTAGAGATCTCCAATGTCCAGGCTGCTGGGGATGCCCCCAACGATTTGCTCGACCAGCGCGATCAGCTTATGGATGGCCTGGCAGAAATCACCGGCGCCACCGTCAGCATCCAGGATAATGGCGAGGCCCTGGTATCGATTAACGGGCATGCCCTGGTCGTCGGCTCGGAGGCGTTCGCATTAGCTGCAAATCCCGATCCGGCAAACGGCAACATGGTGAAAATTACATGGGCCGGGGATGGGAAGGATTTCGATCCACAGCGAGGTGAATTGGCCGGCTTGCTGGATGCTCGCGACAGGGTCATCCCTGCGCAGCTCGATGCACTCAATTCCGTGGCCTTCTCCCTTGCCGATCGGGTGAACACGCTGCATCAAGGCGGCTACGGCCTGAACAATGCTACCGGCTTGAATTTCTTCGAACCCTTCACCTCCACCAATTACGCCCTGGAAATCCACGTTTCGAGCGACATCGATGATTTGGCGAATATCGCCGCCTCCACGGATCCAGACTCTCCCGGGAATGGCAACCTGGCCGGCGAGATCGCCAACGTAAAAGATGAAATGCTGATGAACGGAGGCACCGCCACCCTTAACAGCTTTTACGTTGGGAAGATTGGTGAGTTTGGGCTGGCTGTACAGGAAGCGCAAATTCGGGCTGCAGACCGCGGCTCTGTGGCCGATTCACTCATGAAGTTGAAAGAGTCGGCGACCGGTGTAAACCTGGATGAGGAAGCCGCCAATTTGATCAAGGAGCAGCGTGCATTCGAGGCCGCGGCCAGGATGCTGACAGCGATGGACGATATGCTCGACCGGGTGATTAACGGTTTAGGATTGGTCGGCCGCTAGGATAAACCCTGCAAAAGAGGTGCAGTATGAGAGTCACACAAAAATTGATGATGGATAACGCCATACACTATATGGATGATAACTTGCAGCGGTTGAACTCCCTTCAAGAAAAGGTTGCCTCCGGAAAGCAGTTCCAACGCCCTTCGGATAACCCCAGTGGTGTGGCGGCAGTCTTGGGGCTGCGTTCCACGCTGGAAACGAGCCAGGCCTTCCTCAATACCGCCCAGGTTACAAACGATTGGATGTCGTCTACAGATTTCTCCCTGGGTCAGATGTCAGACGTCGCCAAGCGCGCCATTAGTCTGGCGATGGAAGGCGTCTCGGATACCCAGGGCCCTGGAGAGCGCCAGGCGCTGGCTGCCGAACTGGACACCGTTCTGAAACAAGCAGTGGAAATCGGAAATACGTCCAATCAGGGCAATTACCTGTTTGCCGGGTTTAAGACCACCACGCCGCCCTTTACACTGGTTGACAGCAATTCCGATGGCGAGTATGATAGCGTCACCTACAATGGCGATGCGGGCGTGATCCTGCGCAACATCGGCCCGGGACAGAGCATTACTCAAAACGTAAATGGGGATGCGGCTTTTTCGCCGCTGTTCGCTGCCATAATCAGCGCTCGGGATGCACTGAATTCTGGAGATAAGACCGCCATCCAGACCGCTTTGGGCCAGTTACAGTCCGCCTCAGACAACCTGAATGGAGCGATCACAACCAATGGAGCTCGCCAACGACAGGTTCAGGCCGCGATGGACCGGATTGGGAAGACCCAAACGGAGTTGAAAAGCTTGTTGTCGCAAAAAGAAGATGTGAACATGGCTGAAGCGATCTCCCAGCTTAGCAACCAGGAAACGGTTTACCAGGCCGTCCTCGAAGTAGGTAAAAGGGCAATTTCGGTGGTTAATTTATTCGATTTGATGGGCTGATGAACCTATGCTGATCCTGACCCGGCGTGTCGACGAAAAGATCGTCATCGGGGAAAATATTTTCATTACGGTCCTGGCTGTGGACGGTGAAAAGGTCAAAATCGGCATCGACGCGCCGCGTGAACTGGCAGTGTTGCGCCAGGAGCTCTGGCAAGCCATCCAGGAACAAAAACAAATCGCCGAAAAGCTGGCTGCCGGGGAAGAACCGGCTGGATTCGATAGCCTGCGGGAATTGTTGGCTTCTGAATCCAAAGATGCTGAAAAAGGGGAAGATCCGCCCGAAGAAAAGCCTGCTTAGCCCAGCACAGGCCTGATCCTCATAGCTTCGACCTACCATAAAAATAAGCGATCGCTCACCAACGAGCGGCCGCTTTTTTTTACCCGTGTTTGGCTCGGGAAACTCGATAGACATACGCCAGCACCTCAGCGACTACTGCGTACAGCTCCGGGGGAATCAGGGAATCGACCTCCACATTTGCCAGGGCTGCCGCCAGAAGAGGGTCTTCGCGAATGGCGATGTCGTTAGCCTGGGCCAGGGCGATGATCTGTTCGGCGAAGACGCCTTTGCCAGAGGCCAGGACGCGCGGCGCGATATCTTTTTCCGAGTCATATCCCAGGGCAACGGCCTGCTTACGGGCGGGGCTGGAATCGTCCAGGGGTTCAATCCCTTGTTGGGCCTGCCGGAAACGAATGCGCCTGGAATACATCGGAAAGTGTCCTCTGGTTAATCCGTCTATACGGCGACATTGACCTGCCGAAATTGGAGCGGGTCCGAATTTGAGGCGTGTGTGAATACCGCTGTCCGGCTGGGCACGCCAACCTGACATTGAAATGCCTGCAAATTGAAGCCGAGCTTGCCCAGCCCGGTTTCCAGCTCAGGGATCGCAGCCTCAGCGCTTTGGCGCAGGCCCTGGTCCGGGACGGTGACGCGGGCGCCAATTTGCCGGTCGACGATCGACAACTCAACCTCCATGACCCCACCGTCTTGCAAATCGACCTGGATAATCAGGCAGGATTTGGAAAGATCCAATTTTCCTGAACGGTCCTCCGGTTTGTAGGCGATGCGCAGGTGTGATTCGCGCAGGTCGTCCGCATTCGCTGGCAGGCCAGCCGGCGCGCCAAGCAACAGGTCCAGGCTGAGCCAATGGTCTTTTACAGCAGGTGTAGCGGGTTCGGCGTTCATAAACTGCCGGGCGCGCAGGGTGTCCAGGAAACGGTCGATTTCGTCAACCAGAGCGTTTTGGCCATCCCGAGCGAGTTGGCGGCGCAGCATCAGCAGAGCGAAAACGCCCTTCTCCGATGCAAGGGATTCGATCGAGGCCGTCCCTTTCTGGATCATCTCCGCAAGCTCGTTTTCGAGCGAACGGCCCATGGAGCGCACAGAATTGCGCAAGCTTTCGGCAATGGTTTCGGGAGGCTCACTCCAATCCACTACAGCCGAATCCAGGAAAGCCAGCACGTTCTTCAGCAGTTGTGCGGTCTGAGGCGAGTCCGGCGATTGCGCTGATGACAACAACCTGGCTCGGAAGCGCTTATAGACTTCGAGAATCGGCTCTGTACCGCTTTGCGCAATCAGGTTGAGGGCTCCTGGGCTGATCGGCAGACCCGCGGCTTTCAAAGCTGCGGCAATCTGCGCTTCAAGCTGGCCCCACTCCACCTGAGCAGCTTGCTCAGTCTGGCCCTCTCCGGTTTTAAGCCCGGCCCTCGCCAGCAGTTGGCTTAGCTCGGAGACCAGATCCGGCGTCACCGGGAGACCTTGTTCCAGCAGCGCCTGGGCTAACAACAAATTTTCAGCGCTTGCCTCCAGGCCGGCCTGCTGCAGCAGGCTGGCAGCCAGATTGGCCGGCGTGCTGGCAGCAGTTGCAGTTTGGACCGGCTTGGGGAGGCTTAATTGCAGGCTGAGAGTCTGGTCAGAAATATCTCGAACGATGAACTGCGCAGAGTGGTGTTCCGCCAGGGCGGCTGCCTGGTCCGGGGTGGTCATACGCGCCACGATCTGCACGCCGTCGATAGAAAGCAGCACCCGCTCGCCAGCCACCTGGATGACTTCGGCCGAAAAGCGCTGGTTGAGGCGCAGCATGATGGCCGTGTCATTCGGCTGGAAGATCGAGCCGATTGGGGAAGAGCCACTAACGTTCATCGAGCTTTTGTACCAACTGTGGGGCAAAGCCCCAAATTCAAAGAAAGGTTTTTAGATCATCCCGCCCTGCGGGGCAGCGGGCTGTCCCGCAGGGCGCTAGCTATTCAGTTGTCTAAACCTGACGCCGCAATTAGCGGAAGAGCGAGAGGATGAACTGCGGTGAGCTGTTAGCCTGGGCCAGCATTGCTGTTGCAGTTTGCTGCAGGATCATAAACTTACTGGCCTCGACCTGTTCCTCCGCCATATTGGCGTTCATAATGCGGTTGTAGGCCGCCTCGGTGTTGGTGTATTGCACAGTGAGCGCATCTTCCTTGAACGTCAGGCGGGCGTTGAAAGAGCCAACCTGGCTGATCGCTTCTTTGACAACCGAGAGGGCGTTGTCCACGCTCTGGGCGACCAGATCGGCGCTGGCGGTATCGGTGATCGTCAAGGCGGTGTTATCCAGGCCCAACCCGGTGTTATCCAGAGCCGCGGTTTTGCCTGTAAAGCCCTGGTTATTCAGAATGTGCGTGCCAGAGACGCCAGTCGGGGCGGTGAACTTGAAAGTGCTGGTGCCGCCGGAAGCTTCCGGCCCGGTCAGGAAGGTGAGGGTCGAGGTCGCCCCTGAGCCGCTTGTGCCGGTCAGCAGGTTGGTGTTATTCCACTGGGTCTGCTTGACGATATCGTCGATTTCTTCGGCGTAGGAGCGCAGTTGTTCCTGCACCGCGGCCCGCTCGTTGGGTCCGATCGTATCGCCTTTGGCTTCCAGGGCTTTGTTGCGCATTTTGACCAGGATATCCTGGATCTTGCTCAAGCCGCCTTCCATGGTCGACATCAGGTTTTTCGCGTCGCCGATGGCCTTGAGAACGGTTTTGAGCCCCTCGCGGCGAACGTCGAAGGTGGTCGCCAGACTCATCCCCGCCGGGTCATCTGCAGATTCGTTGATGCGCTTGCCCGTCGCCAGGCGAGTCTGGTGAATTGAGAGTTGTGAGTTGATGTATTGAAGCGAATTAAGCGTGTTCAGAGCGCCGATATTTCCAGCAATGCGAGTGAGATCTACAGTAGCCATTTCATGCCTCCACTTTTATTCTAGCGTTTGATGTTGACAAGTTCTTGCAGCATTTCGTCGGATGTGGTGATGACACGTGAGGAAGCTTGAAACCCACGTTGCGCCAGGATCATATTGGTGAATTCCTGGGCCATGTCGACATTTGAGCCTTCCAAATAACCGGAAACAACCACGCCGCGGCCGCCTGTTCCAGCCGTGCCGACGCTGGCGTCTCCAGAATTCAAACCCTGCTCGTACATATTTTGGCCGCTGCGTATCAGGCCAGAAGGGTTAACGAAGCGGGCAATCGCCAATTGGCCGACCAATTCCTGCATCCCGTTCGAATAGATGCCGTAAACTTCTCCGTTATCGGATGAAACGTAGAAGGTGGTCAAATCGCCAGCCGCCAGCCCATCCTGGTTGATAAGGGAGATATCGGAGTCCGAAGCCAATTGCGTAACGCTGGTGAGATCCAGATCGAAGGTCGTATCCGCAGCGCCGCCGGTGCCGGGGATGGTAATGGTGCCAGCCCCGCTCACGTATTGGCCGTCCGCGTCGAAAGTCAGTGTGCCGGAACCAGTCGCCCCGCCCCCGCTGGCTGTCCAGGACCAGGAATTGTCGGCGTCGTGAGTTATCGTAACGGTGACATCGTGCAAAACACCCAGCGAGTTGTACACACCCATGGTCAGGTCGTAAGAGTCGCCGATTGGCAGGGAGGAGTCCAGATTGCCTCCGATCAGCGTATTTGTGGTCGCCCGGGCCAGGGTGGACCCTATGGGGAGTTGGATGCCTGTAGTCGCCCCGCCGCCAGCGATAACGCCGCCCTGGGCCTGCCAGCCCTGGACGCGCATCCCGGTGGCGGAATTTACCAGATAGCCATCCGCGTCGATGTCCAGCATGCCATCCCGGGAATAATACGATTTTTGGCCATTCGAGTAGATGAAGAAACCATCGCCCTGCATCGCCAGGTCGGTATTCCGGCCGGTCGCTTCCAATGAACCCTGGGTGAAGGTCGGGGTAGTGGTACCAATGCGGGTTCCCAGGCCGATCTGGATGGGATTCACACCACCCATATTGCCGTTCGGCGCAGAGCCGACACTGATCATTTGGGAAAATTGATCCTGGAATGAGAAACGGTTGGCTTTGAAGCCGTAGGTATTGGCATTCGCCAGATTGTCAGCGACCACATCCATAAAGTATTGGTGCAGGTGCAGTGCGCTGATTGCGGTAAACATGGAACGTAACATTTCTTATGCCTCTCTTGTTGTGTAGGTTACAGGCTTCCTCCAAGAGGGCCAGCCTGTTGGTTGGGTGAAACAATTAGCTTGCGTTCAAACTTCCTGTTCTTTGTATTTCTGTGCGATTACAACCGAATCGATTTGGGTAAACACGCCTTCGCCACGGTTTTGGGCGTCGACGGCGGTAACTACCAGGCGTTCTGGCACATTGACAATGAAAGCCAGGTCATCCATCAAGACCAACGACTCACGACCTCCGCGCTGACCAGCCTTGTCAACCGCGTCCGTCAGGCGAGCCAGGCCATCATCCGTCAATTGGATATGGCGAGACTGCAGGCGCTTTTGAGCATGGTTGGAGAACCGCAGGTTCTGAGCCTGGTCCAGGGCTTCGCTAAAGCTCGGCCCATTGGCGACGGGCGGCGCGCCCGCCTGGCTTTTTGAGAGAACATCCGCCGGGAGCCCGGTTTGACCGGACGGGTTCAGATGAACGGGGTTTGCCATCGGTCAGACCTCATTGTCGGGCTGTTGGGCTCGCACGGTGATCAGCGAGGAAAGGGGAACCATCAGGTCATTGAGCCACAACATCACCTGGCCCTCGACCAGCGAAACGCCGCTGACGACCCCGGTCTGGCTTTGTCCATCGCCCGTGCTGATCTCGACCTCTTTGCCGATCAGGCCGGCAGCCTCGGTCAACTGGTTCGACCTGTACAGTCCTTGCAGCCCATCGTTGATCTTTTGCAGCTCCTCCAGCGAGTTTAACTGGGTGAACTGGGCCATCATATCCTTATCATCCATCGGCTCAAGAGGGTTCTGGTTACGCAGTTGGGCCAGCAACAGCATCATAAACTGGTCGCCCCCCAGGGCTGACGTTGGATTGGTCAATACGCCCTGGCTTGAGCTGGTATTTGAAACGTTTCCTGTCGAAGAAATATTCATAGTCGCTCCTGAAGACTTTCTATAGTATAAGGTTGAATGACACTACGCCATTCTTCGAAAACACACTTTCAAACGCGATAATCGACAAGCGAAGATGGATCTTTGTGAGTATGGATTTGAACCTCCTTATTTGGCTCTCGCTTTGATTGGGTTGAAGAACCTGTGAATTCAGGTTTGTGCTGCCGCCCATGCTGGTCGCCGGCTGCATGTTCTTGAGCGTGGTTTTGATTGACGCTCAAGTTTGAAAGTTTCACACCGGCATCTGCCAGAGATTGGCGCAATTGATCGATGTGGCGCTCGAGCAGGTGGCTTGCAGTTTGTTGTTCGGCCGAGATCACAACCACCAGCCCATCCGGAGTGCTGGTCAGGCGCAGACCAATCCTGCCCAGCTCTTCAGGTTGAAGATGCAATTGAATCGAAGACTGGCCCGATTTCACCAGCTTATCGACGCCCAAACCGGCCTGGCGGACGATGTCGGCGCCACGAGCTTCCGCCATGCGGGCCGGCTCGTTGAGTGGCGGCGTCTCCGAGGCCGTTTTCAGGCCGGCTGCTTGAGCCGGGTCTGGTCCGGGGCTATCCCCGGCCGGCTGCCGGGCCGAGAGCGTTTCGACCTTGGGCTGTGAATTCGAGAGTTTAGCGCTCCCTTCGGCGCTGCCGTCGGAATTCATGGCCTGGCCTGTGCGCTGAGCGGCGTCTGCCGCATTCACAGGTCCGGCTGCTCCGCGAACATGGCTGGCGCTGGCCTGGTTTGTTGGCGCCGCTTGATCTTTAGGCGCCGCCTGATCTTTAGGCGCCGCCTGACCTTCAAGCCCTGCTTGATCCCCTTGCGCTGCCTGGGCTGCCGGCGCCACCGCGTCCGCTTTTACACCCTGCGCTGTTGGTTTCATTTGGGCGGGGGACCCATCCTCCTGGCTGGAAGGCTGCTCCGCTTTGCCCGCCTGCGCTTTTGAACCTGCTGGTTCACTGCTTTCGGCGCGGGTCTGGGCGACGATCTCTTTCAGGACCAGGTCGGCGCTCTCAGCCGCTCCGCCGGTCTTTCCTGGATTCGAAGCGCCTTCAAGCCCTTTCTGCGCACCCGGAACAACAGGATTGTCGGCCTTCCCAAGAGCTCGCGCCGCGTCTGAGGCACCATCCGGATCGGATTTCTGCACGGCCTTTTCTTCCACGGGCCGGTCGCCCGCAACGGCAGCCTGGACGCAAGCTACGCCCTGTGCGCCCTCTTCCTTGCGCCCGGGTGCAAACTTCTCGGGCGCCTCTTCCTCAAGAAAATCGGGCTCTCCGACCTGGCCTTGCCGCCCACTTTTGGGGGCGGGTTTGGACCCCGGTTCCTTTGGCGGCTCGCCGCCGCGGTTTTTGCGCTGAGACCCCGGCCAGGCGCGCATCTCCGTTTTCAGAAAGGCGGCGAAATCAAGGTCAGCGCGCGGATCGCTCTTCAGACAGGGTTTGCCTGGCTGGACGACCGCCGGATTGACCTCGAGGGGAGTTACATTTGGCAAGTTACACCTCCGATTGATCGATTTCTGGTTTATTTCACCTGCTGACCGCCAGCGCTTTCAGCAGAGAAAATTTTTGGCTGACCAACTGCGTGATCGCCTGGTAGCGGATCCCGGTCTCAGCCATCTGGTTGAGTTCTACGTCAATATCTACGTCATTGCCATCAGAACGCCAGGAGCCGCCCTGGCGGAGCCCTGTGCTGAAGGTAGACGCTTGCGACCCGAGCGATATATGCGCCGGGTTGGTGCTCTCCAAACTCAAGGGCGCGGATCCATTCATCGCGCGTTTCAGCAAATCTTCAAAGTTCAGGGTCTGGGCCTGGTATCCTGGCGTATCCACATTGGCAAGATTCTGGCCGATCACTTCCTGGCGCTGGGCCAGGCCGTCGAGGGTCAGCTTGGCGATCTCAAGGGACTTATCATTCAAAATGGGATCGAGCATTGTTACACACTCCTGGATTGCTCTGTCTGGTAATAAGACAGGACACGTTTAACATAGACCTGGGTCTCGTGATAAGGAGGAATGCCTCCATATCGGTCAACAGCGCCCGGACCGGCGTTATATGCAGCCAGAGCCAGGGATACATTGCCATCGTAACGGTTTAGCAGCCTGTGCAGCAATTTTGTGCCGCCATTCACATTCTGCTGAGGATCCAATGGATCATCGACCCCCAACCCGGCCGCGGTGCCGGGCATTAACTGCATGAGGCCAAGGGCACCGGCGCCGGAGACCGCTTTCGGATTGAAATTGGATTCAGCCCGGATCACGGATTTGATCAGGTCAGCATCGACCCCGTAGCGCTGGGACGCCTCTCGGATCAAGTCTTCGAAACTTCCGGCTTTGGCGGAGGCCTTCGCGGCTCCGGCGCCGGTGGAGGCATAAACCCACGTTGGCTTAGGCGCCTCACTATTGGGCTCAACCTGCTCCATCAATTTGAGCAGAAGCTGGGAGAATACTGCCTGGATTTGAGAGTTGAAGAATGAATTGTCCATATCGTATACTTTACCGGTTCTCTGTCGCTACGCTCTCATCGATCGTTGAAACGCCTGGGAGATATAAATATCATCCTGCTGGCGGTTTTCTTCACGAGCCTGTTCTTCCTGGTATCGAGCGAACGCCTTTTCTTTCAGCTTATTTAACGTTTCTTCATCTTGCCTGGCGTTGATCATTTCCATGCGCTTCTCCTCGACCTGCGCAGCCAGCTTTTTCAGGAAGTCTTGCTGCTTGTGAATGCGGTCTTCTACTGTGCGCAGATTCGCGTGCAGGTAGTTCAGCGCGGTCAGGTCAAGATCGCCGTTCTGCTGCCGTTGCAGCTCCTTAAACAGGTTTTCCTGGTAATCCTGCAGCTTATCCAAAAAGTTGGCCCCAAGCTGTTGTTCGCTTTGTAGCTGGCTGAGCTCGACTTCCAGCGCTTCTACACGGCGCTGGCGGTAATCGAGAACAGGCTGAAGAGAGAATTTTGGCGCCATATCGGATTAGTCTCCGGAGTAAACCTGTTCAAGCATGTGTAATGTCTGTTCGAAAGGCGAGGAATCGTTTTGGTCTTGCTGTAAAAAGGCCGTTAACCTGGGAAGCGCTTCCAGAGCTGCATCGATATCGGGATCGGACCCGCTGACATAAGCGCCGATGTTCACCAGGTCGCGGGCTTTTTCATAGGAAGCCAGCAGCTTACGCGCCAGGGATGCGCCCGAGCGATGGTCGGCTTCGGTGACTGCCGGCATCACTCTCGATACACTGTTCAGCACGTCGATCGCCGGATAATGATTGCGAGCAGCCAGGTCGCGGCTGAGGACGATGTGCCCGTCCAGGATGCTGCGCACGGCGTCGCAAATCGGCTCGTTGAAATCATCGCCCTCCACCAGGACGGTGTAAAACCCCGTAATCGTGCCGTGTTCGCTGGCGCCGGTCCGCTCCAACAGGCGGGGCAGCAGGGCGAACACCGAAGGGGTATAGCCTTTCGAAGCGGGCGGCTCGCCGATTGCCAGGCCGACTTCCCGCTGGGCCATGGCAAAACGTGTGACTGAGTCCATCAGGAAGGTCACATCCAGTCCCAGTTCTCGAAAATATTCGGCGATAGTGGTTGCGACCCAGGCGGCATTCAAGCGCAGCAGTGCGGGCTGGTCTGAAGTGGAAACGACCACGACCGATCGTTTCAGGCCCTCGGGTCCCAGATCACGCTCGATGAATTCTTGCAGCTCCCGGCCGCGCTCGCCGACCAGGGCGATAACGCTTACATCCGCACGCGAGTTGCGGGCGATCGAGCCCATCAAAGTGCTTTTGCCAACGCCGCTGCCGGCAAAGATGCCAATACGCTGGCCCTTCCCTATGGTCAACAACCCATCGATGGCTCGTACGCCGGTCACCAGTGGCTCAGAGATGGGACGGCGGTGAAGGGGGTGCGGCGGGCTGTTGTAAGTGGAAATCTTCTCGGCCGAGTCCAGAGGCCCGAGATCATCAATCGGATTTCCCAACCCGTCCAGGACGCGCCCCAAAAGGGAAATGCCAACCGGAGTGCGGAAAAATTCGCCGGTTGGATAAATCGGGCTCCCCGGCTGCACCCCTTGCATCTCACCCAGCGGCATCAGCAAGGTGCGGCGGTCGCGAAAGCCAACGACTTCCGAATACAGCCGGTCCTGTCCATTGGCGTGGATCTCGCACACTTCGCCGATCTGGCAGTCCAAACCCTGGGCCTCGATGGTCAATCCCACGACCTGCACGACGCGGCCGGCCAAGCGGATGGTATTTAACCCCTCCAGGGCCTGCTGATAGCGAGTGAGATCGGGAAGCTGGATCAACATTTGGGCTAATCTCCGAGCACCGGCTCGTAGGACACAAAGGGCGTCAAGGGTTGGCGGCTTTCTTCGAAAGTGCTCGCCAACTTGCCGGTAACCAGCTTGATCTGGGTGTCGACCCGGGCATCGACAGTGCCGAAGTCGCCATCGATATAGCAGCCGCCGCGCAAGATTTCTTTATTCGGCACCAATTCAATATGCTGGCCGGTCATCGATCTCTGTTCCTCCGGCCAGAGAGCGCCCAATGCAGAAACGTCTTCAGGATGGGCGCTGACCCGCAGGCGCCCCAAGGTTTTCGCCTCAGCCAGGGCGCGTTCGAAGTTATCCTTAAGGATCTCCGGGCTAAGCGTCATGCCACTGCCGAAGATCTTGTGAGCCATGAGATGGATCAGGTTTAAAACCATAGGCTCGCTTTTGGAGAGCATGGTCTCCTGCCAGCGTCCCACTTCCGCAACCAGGCTGTCGGCGGTTTTCAACAGGCCGGTCACCTGGGCATGCGCCGCTGCTACGCCTTCCTGGCGGGCCTGTTCGCTGATCTTTGCGGCTGCTCCCTGCGCCTGGCGGATGATTTCATCCGCCTGCTGGCGAGCAGAGCGCTGAATTTCCATGGCCTGTTCCTGGGCCTGCTTCTCGGCTCGCATTCTGAGCTCACGAAAAGCTTTCTCCTGGAAGGCCTTGAGATCCGCCGGATCGTATGACAGCCCTTCCCCCTGGATCTTGCCGTTAAGTTCCTCTGGGAGCCAGGCTTTTACCGCGCCATTTTCCTGGCTTGGATAAGCTGCAGGCAGATTCTCAACAGGCGGTTGGCCAGATACCGGGCCAGGTTGAGAGCCATTTTCTGGCGGGTGAAAACCGTTGCCATTAAAAGCGGCGGTTTCTTTAACCGCTGCAGCCTGTGCTTCTGTAACCGGGGTATAAAACGACCCAAATTCGGAAAGGTTTACAGAGCCTTGTGACCGGCCACCCGTGGGAGCAGCCAGCTCGGCGCCCCCTGGCAGGCCATTCAGATCCACCGGGCGCCAGGCATTGGGAGCAGCGGGTATCTCGCCAACGCGGATCAGCTTAGCTAATGACTTCATTTTCCTCACCGCCGCCGCTGATCACAATTTCCTCGGATTCTTCCAGTGAATGCACGACATCGACAATCTTGCGCTGCGCAGCGTACACATTCTTCGCCAACTGCGGGCCAAGGATCTCGACCTCTTCTTTCAGGTTTTCCCGGGCGCGTTCGGATAGATTCCGGTAAATGACGTCCCGCAGTTTTTCCGGGACACCTTTGAGCGCCAGCGCCAGGTCTTGTTTGTTCACATCTCGCAAAATGCGCTGGATTGTGCGGTCATCCAGCTTGATCAGGTCGTCAAATGTAAACATATTGGCCCGGATCTCTTCGACCAGCTTGGGGTTGGTAGGCTCTAGCGCGTCGAAGATGGTTTTTTGCACGCCGCGATCTACCTGGTTCAGAACCTGTACCAGGAAGGTCACGCCGCCGGTGGCCCGGAAATCGGCTTCGCTGATTACCCCGGAGAGTTTATGCTTCAGGCTGCGTTCTACGACCTGCACCACCTGCGGAGAAACGCGGTCCATCGTAGCCAGGCGAAGCGTAACGTCGATTTGCAGCTCTTGCGGCATAAAGGTCAATATCTCCGCAGCCAGTTTCGAATCCAGGTAAGAGAGAACCAGGGCTATGGTTTGCGGATGTTCTTCTTGCAGTAAACCGGCGATTTGGGTGGGGTCGGCGTTGCGCAGCATCTCAAACGACGAGATCTGCTGGTGAGCGGAGATGCGCTCCATAATCTCAGAGCCGCGCCGGGGTCCAACAGCTTTCGCCAAAAGCTGCCGGGAATATTCCAAACCCCCACTAACCATGCTCTCGCCCGCCAGGGAAAGCGCATAGGCCTCTTGAATCGCTTCTTTCCGGATGGTCGTCGGCATGGAACCGGTCGAGCTGACCGCCAGCATGATCCTTTCCAACTCTCCCTCGCCCATATACTGCAATACTTTGGACGAGAGCTCAACGCCTAAGATGAGCACCAGGGCGGCTGCTTTCTGCAGACCTGAAATTTGATTCAACCTGCCAGTTTCACCAGCGATCATCATTTTTCGTCCTCGCTCAACCACATCTGGAGGATATCTGCAACGGTAGCAGGGTTTTCTTCAGCAAGGTGCACGACCAATCGCTGCAGTTGTTCGTCTTCTTCTGAAAGCACAGGCGCCTCGTATCTCGGCTCCGGAATCTCGACCGGCTTATTCTCCGAAGGCTGCCCCAGGAAGGGCACCGGCTCATCCAGCCCCAACCTGGCAGGCCGGTCGTACCTTTCGACGGCAGCCTGCGCTCCGGTTGGCAGGGCCATATCGGAAACGGTCCGCAGGACAGGGGTCCAGGTTTGAGAAGAAGCCAATTTCAAATTGGACAGCAACCGCTGTACGTACCAGAGCAGGGCTGCCATGGCAATCACTGCCAGGGCGATCTCGCCAATGCGCCAGTACAGGTCAGTTTTTTGGGTAGTGTCCATTGCTGCGGCCTGCTCTTCGTAGAAGGAGCGGTCGAAGGCCAAAGATTGGACTGCCAGCACGTCGCCGCGAGTCTCATCGATCCCGGCTGCGGCGGCGATCACGGATTGCAAGGATTGCAACTGCTGGGCATCGCTGACCCCGTCTACCAGTACGGAGAGGCTCACCCGGTCGATCTTCCCGGGAGCGTTGGTTTCATGGGTTTCCGTCGAGGTGATTTCGTAATTTTTGGTTTCCTCGTGACGCTCGTACAAGGCGCCCTGGTTGTCCGTTGTGGTTGTAATAGCGATAGGAGGCAAGTTTGTGGCTACGCCCGGGATACCACCGATTTGGGCGCCATTGGTCAGGTAGGTCTCGGTGACGAGCTGCGAGCTGCGTATGGTAGCCGTATCCGGGTTGAAGGTCTGCTGAGTGGTTTCGCGCGCCGTCCAATCCATGGTCACATTCGCCTGGACCACAGATCGGTTGGGGCCCAGGGCCGAGTCAAGCAGAGTCTGGACTTTCTTTTTCAGCTCATTAGCGGCGGCCACTTCGGCAGCCCGGTGGCTGTCATTTTGGGCTGCGGCCGCCCCGTCGCCTTCGCTCGCGCCGGCTGCCAGCAGGTTGCCATTTACATCCACTACCACCACGTTTTCTGGCTTGAGGCCTTCAACGCTGCTGGCAACCAGGTGAGTGATCGCCTGCACCTGGGCGCTGTCCAAATGGGATCCAGGCTTTTCCTGAACAGTGATTGAGGCCGTTGTCGGAGCCTGGTCCACGCTCAGCAGAGCTTTCTCCGGAGTGACCACGTGTACGCGCACGGCCTGTACAGCAGCCAGGCTGCCGATTGTGCGCTCCAACTCCCCTTCCATCGCCCGCTGGTAATTCACGCGCTGGGTAAATTCGGTCATGCCGAAAGTATTTCCGCTGAAAAGTTCCAGGCCGACGTTGCCGCCGGCGGGTAACCCCTCGCGGGCCATGTTGAGACGCACATCGTAGACTTTATCTGAAGGGACCAGGATCGTGCTGCCGCTTTGAAGCTGGTAAGTGATTCCCAGCTCCTCTAATTTCTGAACGATTTGGCCGGCATCCGCCTCGCTCAAACCGCTGAAAGCGACTGCGTAGCTGGGCGTGTTCGCCCATAAGAGGAATATCACGATCAGAACGATAGCGGCGACAATCAAGCCGATCAATACCGCCTTTTGGGCCGTGCTTTGTTTTTTCCAAATTTCTAGAAATTGTTGGCGAGCCTGTGTCAGCATGGAATTTGGTTAATCGATGATCTGAAATGAAAATATCACTATTGAGACGTCCAGGCGCCTCAGACGCTCATGCGCATTACTTCGCGGTAAGCATCTACCAGTTTGTCGCGGATGGCGATTGCAATCCGGAAGCTGATATCGGTCTGTTCACTGGCGATCATGACCTGGTGCAGGTCGACTTCTTCCCCTGTAGCCAACTTTTGAAGCAGAGCATCGCTGTCATTCTGGGCATTGTCGAGCGACTCCAGGACCTGGTTGAAAGACAACTCACCCGATTTCGGGGTCTGGGAGGCATTAGCGCCGTACTGGATTCCCTTGATATCCGGTGTGGTCAGTGAGGGTTGAATACTTTGGATGGTCATGCGCTTTATTTCCCAATATCCAGCGCTTTAAGCGCCATTCTTTTAGCTGCTTCGACGACGGAGATCCCGGCCTCATAGGAACGCGAGGCGGAAAGCATATTGGTCATCTCGACAACCAGGTTGACATTTGGATAGGTAACGTATCCTTCTGCATCGGCGTCTGGATGCGAGGGGTCGTAAACTCGCGGGCCGGCTTGTTGATCGGTCGTAATCGTGGAAACCTGGACGCCCCCCATCTGGGATGGCGGGAGGCCGTCTTCTTGCTGGCGAGCCGCCAGGAACTGGGGCAGAAAATTATTGCTCCCCTGGGGAGTAAAGACCACATCCTGCCTCTGGTAAGGACCGCCTTGCGCCGTGCGGGTGGTTTCTGCATTGGCGATGTTGTTGGCGATCACATCCAGCCTCAGTCGTTGGGCGCTTAGGGCAGATGCTCCGATGCGTAGAATGTTCCAGACGCTCATCTCGTACTCCTGATCTGATTGAATATCTTTCAATCGCTTTGGGGCTCACAAGGAGTCCCCTGCTTTGTTGCACCCCAATCCTAGCATTTTCGCCGTTTAAGATCAGTAAAGCGCCTGTGAAGGCTTAATAAAAAAGGTGTGAAAGTGAAGCGCGATACAAGCCGCCTGAGACGCCTTGTATCGCGCTTTTTTTACAGATTGTTTACTTACCCCCCGGAAACTCGCCTTACCTGAAGAAAATACTCCTTAGATCAGCATTCACCAATAGATGTCCTGAGATTCGCTGTGCGGCAGCGTAAAGTTCGCCCGAACTTTAGGCGCTCATTAAGGCCATTGATTCCAGTGGGCGGGTTTGTGGGATGACCCCTACGGTTGGGGTCAGGTTCTTCTCCGCCGCGGCCCAGGCGCTGCGAAGTTCTCGCAGAGTCTGAAGGGTGCTGTCATAATCACCCTGGCGGATGCACTCGAGGCACCATTGGTACAGGCGAAAAAGGCCCAGAGACGCCTCGCCGTAATCGAAATTCAACGCATCACGCAAGCCGCTCACAACGCGTGTCGCCTGAATAAAATCCTGCTGCTCGCAAGACTGGATTGCCAGATCGTACGCCATCACAATCAAATGAATCGGGCTGGCCCCCATCACATCCTGGCGGCGGTATTCTTGGGATCGATAACCATTGTACATCTCGTAGCATCTCCTTAATTACGCTGGTGTTCTCTCAATGTTCACTACTATCTACCTTATCGGTCAAGAGGCAACAGACTTGAGCGCACGGGCGTAAAATTTACCTAAAGAAATATGCCTGCTCAAACTCCTTCTCATCCCCCTTAGAGTTATCAATGTTACCGGGCGCCGAAGATCATTTTCAAGCCATTCTTCAGTCTGAGGCAGAAGGCTTCAGCAGGTTTTCTCCTTCCTCAAGCTTGCGAGATTGGCGCGCCTGTTCCCGAATCTCTTCCGCTTCACTGCTCAGCCCTGCTTCAGCCTCAGTCGATACCGGCCCAGATTCTTCGGGTGGCCTCGGCGCAGCCGGCTGAGGCACAGCCGTGCCTGTTTTCTCTGCGCTGTCGACTTCTAACAACCGGACAGACACCCCTTGGGGGAAAATCATTTCGCGAGCCTCGTCCGGCATGGAGATCGCCTCAGCCTGGAAGGCACGCTTCACCAGACGAATCACCGAGGATTTGACCTTTAACCAGGAATGCTGGCTTCCGTCCAACCAGAAGTAGACACGCAAGTTGACGGTAGCAGGTCCGAGATTATCCACCAAAACCCATGGTTCCGGATCTTTCAATACCGCCGGATGTACTTCCAAGACTTTCAATGCCACATCTTGGGCATCCGTAATGGAATCGTTATAACCAATGCCTATGGAAAAGTCCACCCTGCGATGGGGATTGCTGGTGTAATTGTGAATGTTGCTCTTATAAACCGTGGCATTGGGGATTTGCACATAGTTTCCATCCAGTGTTATCAACACGGTTGCCCGGGTGGTCAGCGCCTGCACGAAACCCCGTATCCCAGCAATCTCCACCAGGTCGCCGCTTTCAAAGGGATTCTGTACGCTCAGAAAGATGCTGGCCAGGAAATTCTCGGTAATATCTCGGAAAGCAATCCCTAAAACGAGGCCGATGAGCCCGGTTCCGCCAACGACCGTCAAAGCCACGCTGGTCAATCCCGCTATTTGAAAGACGACATATAAACCGATCAGGAAAATCAAAATCCCGAGGGTATATGCGGCAACGCCTCCAAGCAAGGGGCTGGAGAGTCGACGGCTCAGAGGAGGCCTGGCCAGAGCAATGCTGAGCCGGGTAATTACTAATGTCACCAACAAGACCAGCAAGCTGAACAGAATCAGCGGGATCGATCGTATCAGGCTGAGGCGCATTTCCTGCAACCCAGCCAGGGCTGGTTGAAAGTTCCAAACGGGGGGCTCGATCAGCTCAATTTGGTTGACCACTGCAGCCACATCCTGGGTGTTACGGGCCAGATCTCCCGCCCATTTCTTATATTCTTCTGTCGCTGTCTGGCCTGTGAGAAAGACCACACCTTCTCGAACCTGGGCTTGAGGGTTCGAAAACCATCCAGTGGCTTCCAGGATGGATTGCAGGCGTTGTCGGATCTGTTCATCCCGCACAGCGGGCTCGACATTGATCTTGTTTGGCGCTTCTAGCGTGGGTTCATTCGGCGGGAGATTGGGGTTGGGAGTGGGCCCAGTCTGGGCCAGGGTCGGAGTAGCGAACGAAAGTGAACAGACAAATGTGATCAGAAAAACCAGACCCCAGAATATGCAAGCTGGCCGGATTGAAATCTTGATCTTAGCAGATTCGGTTATCCTGTTAAAGACATGGAACTCTCTGAACCAGTCCATATTATTTTCCTCCAGATTTAACGGATCTCTTCTCAACCGTATGCGGAGCGCTCCGACCACCGGCCTGCAGCAAGGGGCAAAGCGCCATCCCCTTCTTCGGTCGGAAGTAGGGGAAGGTCCACGGTCTTATTCTGGCCTAAGTAAATGATTTTGACAATAGTAAAGATCCAAGAAGGCAGATCCAGGCGAATTAAAATCCCCCTGGTCGAACTACCAGCGCCGCTGTTAACGAAAAAAATGCATCGCCAGCCTGCGCGAGCATTGTCCGATCATCACAAAAGATTATGCGCCGGTAAAGTGTTATTGGCCAGCAAGGCAGGTTCTACGCGCCTGGACGTAGCCCTGCCAGATACTGGCAAGCAAGACGAAGCCTGCGTGAAATCGCAAGTCCGAACTCGACTGGACCTCAGGCGAACAGTTCCAGCAAATCCCCTGGGTTGAGCCTGGAGATCTCTTCCGGTGGGATCGTGCGCACCACCTTGCGAGAAGCGCGATCCAGGAGATAAACAGTTACATCCTGCGTCTTCTCGTCGATTTTGAACTTTATCGTCACGTCATTGGCCGAATGCAGCATTTGATCTGCGTTCGAGCCGCCCGCTTCGACCTTAGCAGCCTCAGGCTGCGCCTGGCTCTTTTGAGCCTGTGAGGCAGCCTCCGGGCTGTTTTCTGGTTGGGCAACGCGCTCATTAGGATCGGCCCAACTAACGGAAGAAAGTGATATATCAGACATGCCAGGATCCCTCCTGCTTACAGATGAACATCCTTGTTCGGGTACTTTTGCGGCGCATTTCGGCCCATTTTGGCGGCCAGGGAACGCCGGTTCCCCTTTTACGGACTAACTGGAAGATCGTTGGCCCGACCAGCAAAGCCAGCCCAACACTAAAACATACGGCTCACCGATCCATAAATGCTTTGCCACGACTGCTGCATGTAAGTCAGGCTGAGCAACTGCGCTTGCAATTCAGAGTATTGGTCGTACAAAGACTGCTCGCGGTCGTTCAAACGACTGTCGAGATCTTTCATTGAATAGTCGAGATCGCTGACCTGGTTTTTCAAGGATTTCATTGCGCTGTCCAGGTAGCCTGTCTGGCTTGAAGAGCCGGTGAAGCGCCCCAACAAAGTGTTCATGGACCCCATGGCGGTATCCAAAAGCTCAGAAACCCCGCTGAGGTCGTTTTCCAGCGCGTCTGCCAGTTTGTCGGCGTCGCTGACGGTAACCGTCAGGTCGTCGCCGATGGATAAGCCGATATCTCGCAGGCTCTTGAATGAACCGGTGGTCGCGTAGCTGTCCATAAAGCGGGCCAGCAAATCGCCGCGCAGCTCGCCGAAGATGTAATCGTTGGCCAGGTCGCCGCGAGTGTAATTTCCGGTATCGTCCTTGGTAATGGCAGAATTATCCGAGATATATTTCACCGTATCGTTGAAACTCTTGACGAAAGCGTCTATGGTGCTGCGAGCCGAGGATACATCCTCATTGACGGTCAGCCTGGCGCTTTTGCCCTCGGCGTCTGCTGCCAGGTTGAGAGTCACCCCGTTAATCACATCCGTCAGGCTGGTATTCCCCTGGCGGGTAAAGGCGATGTTGTTGACGGTGAAAGAAGCATTATCGGCGCTTTGCAAGGTGGAAAAAACACCCAGGTCCAGCCCGTCTGCGGTGGAATAGATCATGGTGTGATTGGTGCCCGTATTGGCGGCGGACAGCACCAACTGGGTGCCCACCACAGTGGCGGTCAGGTTGTGGCCAGAGGGCTGAAGGGCTTTGTTGATCTTGTTAGCAATTTTGACCAGCGTGTCCGTGCCTACGACATCGACGGCGACCCCGGCGGCGGTGTAAGAAAGGCTGGTTGTCCCGGCTTCCGGCGCTGCGCCGAAAGTGATGGTCAGCCCGCACTTTGTGTCATAGGTATCGCCAGCAGGGATATCCTGCCAACTACTCGTCAGGCTGTTGTCGGTCTTATTGCGGTCGGCAATGGCGACTGCGTTCCCATCCTGGTCCTTCAACCGGAACTGGAGCTTGCCATCCTTGTCGCGGACTTCAACCGTGTACGCCCCCGTACCCAGTTCCGCAACCCCTGCGCTGGCGGCAGCTACCCCCAACGCCGAGACGGATGCAGTCGGCGCATTCAGGCTGAAATCGGCGGTTCCGCTGCCGCCCAACCAAAGCTTACCCGATTTGCCCAAGGCCTGGTCAAAACTGCTCTGGGCTGCAGAGCAACCCGCTGGGCCTTGGCCAGCTTGGTGACGGCGATATCGTACTGCCCAGGGACGGCGCTGGAGCTGGTGGTCGCGGAAAAAACCGTTTTGTCTGCCGGCGCATCGGAGACGCTGGCCGACCGGCCGATTTTCAGCGAGTAGAAACCATCGCTGGAGATCAGCGCCCGAACACTGGATTGCAGATCGCTCAGGCGAGAGTCCAGGGCTGTATACGCGCTGGTCTGCTTCTGGAAGGTATCGCGCCGGTTCTGCATCTGGTAAAGCGGCTGGCGCTCGTAATACATCAAATCGTTGATGATGTTTACGAAGTAGCTATCTAAACCACTGACAGAGGCCATCAAACTCTCTCCTGACTTGAATTTTTACGAAAGATACCCGCTCGTGCGGAACGCTCTGCGTTTATTAGCACTTATCGGGGGGCGCCTGTGAGCGCCCCCCGAAGAACTCATTCGATCAACTGTTTACCGCTCAGTTGCTGCTGCGCTTTAGCGGAAGAGCGAGAGCAGGAACTGCGGGGCCATATTGGCCTGGGAGAGCATGGCGGTCGCCGTTTGCTGCAGGATCAGGAACTTGCTCGCTTCGACCTGCTCTTCGGCCATATTGGCGTTCATGATCCGGTTATAAGCCGATTCGGTGTTGGTGTACTGCACCGTCAATGCTTCCTCTTTGAAGGTCAACCGGGCGGTGAAGGAGCCAACCTGGCTGACGCCTTCTTTTACTGCGCTGAGCGCGTCCTCAATCTGACCAGCAACCGTTTCTGCATCATCTGTGTCGGTGATGGTCAGGGCGGTGTCGTCCAGGCCGAGGCCGGTTGCATCCAGGGAGCTCGTCTTGGCCTGGAAACCCTGGTTGGCTTTGATCTTCGTGCCAGCCGCGAAGGAGAAGGCGCTGGTGCCGCCGCTGGCCTCCGGGCCGGTCAGGAAGGTCTTTTTGACCGTGCTGCCCGAGCCGCTGGTGCCAGAAAGCAGGTCGGTGTTGTTCCACTGGGTCTGCTTGACGATGTCATCGATCTCATCACGGAAGGCCCGCAGTTGTGATTGGATCGCCGATCGCTCGTCGTCGCCGATGGTGTCGCCTTTGGCTTCCAGGGCTTTGTTGCGCATCTTAACCAGGATGTCCTGGATCTTTGTGAGGCCGCCTTCCATGGTGGACATCAGGTTCTTGGCGTCGCCGATGGCGGTCAGGGCGGTCTTCAGGCCCTGGCGGCGCACGTCGAAGGTGGTCGCCATGGTCATGCCGGCCGGATCGTCCGCGGCTTCGTTGATGCGCTTGCCGGTCGCCAGACGAGTTTGGTGGATCGAAAGCTGGTTGTTAATGTATTGCAGAGAATTCAGCGCATTCAGCGCTCCGATATTGCCCGCAATGCGGGTGACGTCTATTGTAGCCATTTCAAACCTCCATGTTTGAGTGTATTCGGGGGATCCTTCCCCCGTCGTGCTGGGTTTTTGGGCCCTAAGTTTTGTATGTGCTGCCACCGTGAGCCCGTTCCGGCGGCAAATTGTATCTTACCTGATCTCTGTTCTGCTTTCTCGTTTTTCCGAAAAGGCACCTCCTGGCGAGATCCTTATTCGATTTCCTACTTTCTACTTACCTTATCGTCCCTCACGTAACAAACTTGAAGTCCTGAGCGTGAATTTCGCGTAAAGAATTTCATCCCTGTAAAATCTCAGGGTGTGCGCGCCAGCCGGAACCCCAGCGCGGGAGAAGTGAAATTCACCAATACGCCCTCGCGGGAGGCGCAGCGCGCCAGCTTGCGGCTGTAATACCAGGAACCGCCGCGCACCACGCACACCCCTTTCGCATTCAGATCTTCCCGGCCATCTTGCGAGTCGTAAGGGTAGGGCTTTAGCAGGCAGCTTGTCCATTCCCAAACGTTGCCGGCCATATCCGCGACCCCCCAGGGGCTGTCGCCGCTCGGCGAGAAAATCCCCACCGCAGTCGTCCCGCCGAAATTGCTTTCCTGAGTGTTACAGCGCCAGGGATCAAAGGCATCTCCCCAGGGGAAAACACAATCATCCTCGCCTCGAGCAGCTCGCTCCCATTCCGCTTCCGTGGGTAAACGGTAGCGGCTGGTCCCCAGCAACCCGACCCGGTCGCTCAACCATTCGCAGTAAGCCAGCGCATCACCGCGCGAAACTTCCACCACCGGGTTTAAGGCTTCCTCCTCCAGGTAATGAAATCCCATCCAGGAGCGCGGCACGCGATGGCCTGTATCCCAAACAAATTCCTGGTAATCGGCGTTCGTGCTCGGGAACCGAGCGATCTCGAAAGCCGCCACATCGACAGTATTCTGCGGCTGTTCCGTCTGGAACATACCGCGGGCAACCCATTCATCCGCCCACTCCTCGGATCTCAGCAAATCCTGGACCTGATCGTCGCTGGTCCCCATCAAAACGTAACCCTCAGGGACAGCCAGCATTTCAGGCTGCCTGATTTCCGGGGAATCGGAGGCTGGGACGGGCGAAGTTTTTTTTGTGTTCATCGCATCATTTCAATTCACCGGCTGAGGCGCCTGCTCGGTAACCTGAGCGGCGATAGTTTGGTAGGTGGCCATGATCTTCTCGACGTTTTCATCGATGCTCTGGCTGATGCCAAAGAAATAGGGCTCGTGAGCGGCCTCAGCTTTATAATCGGCCAGGTGGTCGATCATATCCAACAAGACGCGCTCCCAGGCGCTGGGATCGTTGCGGACAAGCCAGCCGTAGCGGCTCAGCTCGTGATAGGCCGGCCCGGAGCTGGCGATCCAGGGGATTTTCATCACCATATATTCCAGCACCTTGATCCAACTGCGCCGCTCGTCATATGGACCAAAAAGGGGCGCCAAGCCAATGTCAAATTGAGAAAGGTGCTTGGCCCATTGAGAATAGGGCACCCACGGTTGGACGATGAGCTGATTGGAAGGGATGGGCAGCCGCTCCACGATGCGCGCGTCGCTGCCGCAAACCATGACCCGCACCTGGGGCCTGGCACTGCAGACTCGCTTTAAGGCCTTCAACACGCCGCTTTCCGTAAAACTTTGCAGGTGCGAGGTGCTGCCTCCCCAACCCAGGATAATGCCCTCGTGGGGTTCAGGGGTGACGTTCAGGTATTTTCCCAGGTCGATGTAATTAGGCAAATAATGTACCCGCGTGTAGCCACGCCAATCGTCCGCCAGCCGCTTTGAAGGGACCGTGGCCGCGTGGACCATGCGCAAGCCCCACTTGAACTGAGTTATCGGAGCAGGCTCGATCTTAACTGGTTTCTGTCCTGGCTCGCTGGCTGGCCTCAGGCCTTTGATCCAATAATCGTGAACCGGGCTCGTCTTGGGGATCAGGTCGTAAGCATCGTCGAAATCGGCAACGACGATCTTATCGCGTGCTTTCCAGTGTTGAATGGCGGCAAGGACCGGGCCCACAAGTGTGCGCTGAACGACGATCACATCCGCTGAGGTACACAGCTCCTGCGCCCTGGTCGTGTTATAAGCGAAATCGTTCAGGCTGAGCAAGTCTGAGAAATGGCGTTTTGTGCGGTTGATCGCCCGTTCAGGAACTGCGCAGCGCCATTCGCTGCAATTCCATTCATCCGGGCTGTCGGCATAAACATAAACGATCTTCATTGCGATGATCCGCTCTCCGGTTCTATAATGGATTCGTCTTTCAAGGCAGCCTTGCGGAGCTCGTTAACCCACTGACCAGCCGGTGCCAATCCCCGGCAAGCCGGTTCATTTCTCTTTCCTCCGCCTTTTCCCTTCCAATCCGCCCTAACGCCAGGCGGGTCTTGGGTTCCTGGATGAGCTGGCGCAGGATGGCGTACCACTCATCCGGCGTGTCGGCGACCAACCCGCCCAACCCCCAATTGAGCACAGCCGGGTTGGGCGACGCCACCCAGGGGATGCGACGGATACCGGCCTCCATCAACGGCCGGTCGGAGGCCGCCTGGTTGAAACAAGTATTGCGCACGGGGCTCAAAAGGATATCCATCTGGGCCAAAATGTACGGATAGTCTTCCAGGTTGACAGGCGGGAGAAAAATCCGGCGCGAATCCGGCAGGCCATCGAAGAGCTGGTAGGTCTGCAGGTCTCCGGCGACGACCAGGACGGTTTGCGAAAACTCTCGCAAAACGCGGAAGACGATCCTGCGAATCATCGCCACGTCTTCAAGCTGTCCAGGCTGGCTGAGAATGCCGATATTGACCGTGGACCGGTGGGGAGCCGGTTTTTCCCACAGGGGGTTATCCCGACTCCAGCCATCCGGTATAACCTGGACTGAATACCCGGCAGAGCGCAGCCGCTCGGCCAACGCTTCATTCGGCACGACAATTTGATCGGCCAGCAGCATCATAGCAGTGTGGGATTTCACATTTGCCGGGGTACCCAGGCCGTACTCCTGGTATTTAGGGTGGTTGAGCGGCATCTGCTCGTAATCCAGGTCAATATCCAAAACGATGCGAATACCCGCTGCGGCGCAGGCCGCCAGACCCTGGACAATTTTTGGGTCGCCGTGCGGGTGGCGAGCTACCACAACATCGATGCGCTCCTGAAAATCTGGAGGAAACTGCTTGGCGACGGTCACCTCGCAACCCAAATTGGAAAGCGCTTCCCCCGGAAGTGTCTGGCGAAACTCGATTCTTTCTCTGGGTGGGGCCAGGAACAAGACACGCGGCGTTGCTTTGAGATCCAGTTCAAGGGCGCCGGCAGATGCGCCTTCGGACTGCATCGCCTGCGTGTTGATTTGCATTTGGATTTGGGTCAGCAGCTCTTGCAAAGCCTGCGCCAGGTCCGGCCTGCCATCCGCCTGTGCCTGGCGAATGTTCAGCTCAAGCAGGGCCGGCAGTAGCTCATCAATGCGCTCCAGGCGCTCGGCGACAGCCTGAGCTGGCTGCGGGCTGCGTACAATTTCTTCCAAAAGCCTGGTGGCGTCAATGACCTGATCCTCGCTGATCGGCTCGGGGCTGCGCACCAATTCTTGCAACACGCCGGCGACCTCCTGCGGATCGGTGGGTATGCGCTCAGCCGCGGCAGGGAGCTGGCCCTTACATTCCAGGTGAGCCAGTTGGATCCTGCGGGCGATCTGGAGGTCTTCAGGGTCAAGAACACGGGCTTTTTCGTAAAGTAGAAGCGCCGTATCCCCATCGCCTTCCGCCAGATAGCAGTCTCCGATGATGGTGTAGGTGTCGCCATCTTCCGGGTAATCCCTCAAAATCCCCGCGTAAAGTCGCAGCGCTTCATCCATCTGGTTCGAATCCAGAAAGGCACGGCCGCGCGCTTTTCTCTCAGTTAGGGTCTGCTGGTTAATCATCATCCTCGGTCTTTGCGTAGGTTTACGTTCGCATATACTCTACCAGCAGGGGCCTGTTGTTACAGTAAATGCGGAATGAAAGTCGCGTAAAGGAAAGCTAAAGGTAACTTTTAAAAAAGCACCGGGACGGGTCATGGTAAAGGCCAGCCGTCCCGGTGGATTATCCCTTATGGGTGGGAATGTTTGGGGTCAATTGGCGTTGACAGCTACGTGTGAATCAACCGCCTGCTGGATGTAGGCTGCCAGGTCTTCCAGGCCGGCGGCAAGCTCCTCGTCGCCATCCCGGCGGGCACCATCGACGTTGGCGTTCACCAGTGCCAGCAGTTCGCCGTCCAACTCGCTTTCATGCTCCTGGAGCGCTTTCTCAATGTCATCAGAGTCCAGGAGAAATTGCAAGAATTGCCCGGTTTTATCCGAGCCGGTTGGATTTTGATCGAACAATTCCGGGAGATCTTTTTCCAAATCGCGGCCAACCGTCAGCGCGTAGAATTTGCGTTGCGCGCTCCTGACTTCTGCCGTCGTACCAGCCGCGAGCTTCCGGTAAATCCCTTGATAAAGACCCTGGATTTGTCCCCGAGTCAACATGTTCCGCGATTTTCCATCCAGCCTGACAACATATTCAGCGGTAACTTCTGGAATGTGAAGAAAGGGTCCAACCTGAGAAAGACGGATCAGCCATTCCCAGTCTTCTAACGCTGGCATCGTCTCATCGAAAAAGCCGGCTTTAGGCAACGCTTCACGCCGAGCCATCAGGCAAAGGATGGGGATATAATTCCGGACGAATAGTTCGGCGGGGGAAAAATCCAGAGAATACACAACCTGTTCGCTCACCACCTTGGATTTTTTCCGAGATTCACGCTGTTCAACCTGCAAAGCGTCCGAGTAGGCTGCGACCAGTTGATCCTCTTTTTCTAACTCTGATACGAGTTTCTCAATGTGATTCGGCCGGTAAACATCGTCGTCATCCAGGAAAGCAACGTATTTTCCCGTCGCTAAACGCAGCCCGGTGTTTCGAGCAGCGCCTGCTCCCCGGTTGCGGATATTTGAAATTGTTCGCAGCGAGCATTTGTCTTTGAATCGCTCAAGCGAAGAGGCAATATCTTCGCCGCCATCGTTCACGACGATGATCTCCAGGTTTGGATGGGTTTGATTCGCAATGCTCTCAACCGTACGCGCCAAACTCTTGCGACGATTGTAGGTGGGTACAATGACCGATACGAGAGGAAAATCGCCGGGGGCCGAGGCGGGCATCTGCCGGGCAGGTTTTCCATTCGTCCTGGGGGAACTCGCCTGTTTTCCATTTTTGGGTTGGGGTTTCTCCGTCAGGAATTGTGTTTCGATGCCCTCGGGTTGCAGCCACTCAAATTTATCCGAGGAAGCAGCGCCTGTTCGTATGGCGGAGGCATTCGCCCGGACAGCTTTCCGCTGGTTTGGCGTACATGAACCTTGAGCCTCTCGGAATAATTTCTCACCAAATTGTCCCTGGCCAGCCAAGCAAGCCAGGACCCCCAGATTGTTGAGCGCAATGACATTCGCCGGGTCGAAATCCAAAGCTTGCTGGAATAGCCGGGCGGCGAAATTAAGATCGCTGACGGGATTGCCGCGCCAGGTATAGAAATCTTTGCCATAAGCCCCGGCGGTTGCGTAGAGCTGAGCCAAGGATTTGGCATCCGGGATGTTCGAATAACCGAATAACCTGGACAGCGTATCGGGCCAAAAATAACGGTCGCGTAAGGATTCGAACTCCTCGGGCGCTGCCTTTTCAGAACGCTCCAAGCTATTACCGTTCTCCAGATACAACCCGACCACTTCGGGAATGTGGCTCGCTTTCAAGCCATGAATCGCAAAACGGAGCATCAATTCGCGATCGCCGAAAACCTTAAACCGTTCATCGAAATATCCAATTTGATCGAAAACACGCTTTCGGATTAAGGCAGCATGAGAGGTGATTTGAAAATAAAGGAACAGGGGCGGGTAATAATCAGGATATTCGAAGAGGGATTTTGGGTTGGATGAGTTGAAAGTATCATTTTCTGTATTGGTGACCAGCCAGTCGCCGTATGCCGCCTGCACATCCAGGTTCGAATTAAGTTTCTCGGCCAATTTTTCAATGCCGTCAATTGAAAAGCGGTCATCGACATTGGCATTGATGACATACTTGCCTTTGGATGAGCGGATGCCGCGATTCCAGGCGGCATACACTGTCTCCCTCTCCGAAGTACGAAGATAAGTGATTGCCGTGTGACCCGACATGAACTCGCTTACGATCTCTCGCTCTCGATCAGGCGAGTTCGAATCGATGACGACGATCTCTAACGCCCCTTTTTTGTAAAGAGTCTGATCAACTAAATTCTGCAAGCGACCGCGCATAAAGCGTGCATCGTTGTAGGTGGATACGATCGCAGAAACAAGGTAGTCTTGCTGCTCGGAAATCCGATCGACACCTGCCGGCAGGTATTTCGGTTTGCCTGCTGAAGAAGGCGCCCCGGATGCAGCGCTCTCCATAAAAATGTCCCGATAGTTTACTTTGGGGTAAACTTCCAACTTGCCGCCAGCGGTTGCATCTTTGATCGACCTTCCAGAAGCCTCAAATGCGTCTTTTGCAAAACGGTACGCAATTTCAGAGTTCCTTAAATCCGGGAGCTGCCAACGAACTCCTTTCCCAAAGTAATTTGGGTCGAAGTGGTTCGGATCTTTTCCTGTAGAAGTCACCAACTCATTCGGCCCGCCCTGGCTCACAAAGCTATGATCCACGCCGATTAAAAATACTTCGCTAAAACCCATAAAATACGCCAGTTGCATCGCCACATAAGTGACGGTAAATCCCTCACAAATGCCCTTTCTCGGATCTCGAGAGAAAAACCACTCTGGAATTGATTCCAAGAACATAGTCTTTTCATCCAGGCTGGAGAGATAGGGGATGGCCTTCGCGCTCAGAAATTTCGGACAGGCAATCTTCTGTATCTCCTTGGCGCTTTGTTCGATAACGAATGGATTGACGGCAACATAATAGCTGGGCGAAAAATTCCAGCGCTCGAACCCGAGATAGATGCGATTCAAGCCAAAGGTAATTTCATTTTTTAAGAAGGATAAATCCATCTGGTTCAGGCTTGGACCGTTGCCGATAATCACACATCGCTCGCCCGCATGGATGTTCTCATATTTGGCCAGGGCCAGTTGCGATAGTTCAGTTCGCTTTCTTATTTCCAGTTCGTTCTTCCATGGTTGTGACATCTATCCAAACTCCATAAACAAGATTAGTAGCAGGATCGCCCAGTGCTTCGAAAATATCTTCCATCTCAAATGGGTCCATTAACTTGTGCGAGTTTCCACCTCGCAATAACTGGTCTGAGAGTAATCGATGTTCTTCACTGCGCTGGCTGGTTTCGCCATTGTCTTAACATTGCCGGGTGGATAATAAAAGGTTTTTCGCAACTGTTTCGTGATTTCTCCGGAATATCGATACCCTTGAAAGGTCCCCCAAAACTGCATCAAGCGAAACATCACAATATCGAATGCGCTTCCGAACAAGGTATTTTGATGGAACGCATGCCAGATATCGCTGGTCGTGTTGGCTATAAACAACCGGATGAAATCTCCGAAATGAAACCTTTCCCGGGGAAAAATTCTTCTGAAAGCGATCGCTTCACGGCGATAACGGTTATAGATGCCCCGAGAAGTTTGTTCGTGCACGTGAACGATCTCCGCCTCGGCTGTATAGGCAATTTTGTAACCCGATTTCATCACCCGGTTCGCCCATTCCAGGTCTTCCAAACCGGTGAGAGTCTCATCGTAAGGATATTTTTCCCAAATCGCCCTGCGAATGGCAGCATTTGCATTGTTGCAAAATGGATGGTCCTGGTCTAAATTTGACTCCTCTGGAAACCAGCGAGCGAAGATTTGGTGCTCGGAGAATTTTGTCTCCTGCGCGCCTCTTTGTTTCCCGTAGACGAGAGCAACCTGAGGATCGCTAAAAAGCCTTATTAAACTATCCAGCCAATCGGTATAGACGGGATAAACGTGAGCGCTGGCAATTACGATGAGCTCACCTTTCGCTTCACGAATGCCGCGATTTAACGAACTGCCAAAAGTAAAGTCATTGGCCTGGATTTGAACGACCCGGACGGGGAATCGCGAGGCGATCTCCACCGTTGAATCGGTTGAACCCGAGTCAACCAGAATAATCTCCACATCTTTCACTGTTTGTTGGGCGATCCCCAACAGCAGCTTACCAATATACTTTTCTTCGTTGAAAGCTCGAATAACGATAGAGCAAACGGGGCTCAAGCCTGGGATCGTATCGTTCATTAACCTGGTTTCCTGATAAAAGTGCGCCTTTAATAATTCGGCAGGACAACCGCCTCGGCGGTCGCCTCCGGCAGCATCCTTTTTTGGATCGCCGGAATATACAACTCTGTGGAACTGTAGAAACGTTTACCCAAATTCTCACCTGCCGACAGCCATTCTTCCAGCGTGGACAGGTGGGTCAAATAGTAATCGTCATAGTCTATGGAGAAAAACGCCGGGTGCGCCTGTTTAATCGACTCCATTTGCTCGTTGAACTGCGATTCCTTATGATGAGTCCAAAAATACTGGTTGTCCTGAATTTTCCGGCCATCAAAACCCATCATCCCGATCTCATCGAATAGAGTGCAGGCCACCGGTAAGAGTAACAACGTCAGGATATTGCTGGTGGATCGCACTATAAAGTTCGCCTTCAGATCAAGGTTGACCTCAGGAAAATGCTCCATTGGGATGCCGATAACCTTTTCGGCGTACCTGGCAGGTAAATTGCTGGTATACAACTTGAAATCTCTAAAAGGTACGATCAGTTTCGGGTTGAATGCATCCATCACACGATAGAGGTGCTCACGAAATTCTCCCGCATAGCTCGAGCAGCCGGCGTGGAAGATCGGATCACCGACGATCACGATCTTCGGCTGCAGGCGTTCTAGCAAGGGCAGATTCTTCACCATGCTGTTGCAAACCAGCGCTTCCCCGTCAGAGAAATCGTGTTTCTCCCATTCTGCAAGGGTCGGCCCAGTCCCAAATATGTATCCTTTTTTAACCCCTTTGAACGCTTCCAGTAGTTCCAAAAAGCGCATCCGTGAGATGTGCAAATCGTGTTGGTAGTCCCGATTTGCATCGTGAGAAAGCCTGAGGTAGAATGAGCCCTCATAGCGCACGTTCTTATTATCCACCTTCACGACCTTTCTTCCTTGCCTGGATGCCTCCGACAGCGCTTTGGAAAGCGGACTGTCCTCCTGATCATCCTCCTTCCAATGGACAATTAGATCCGCCTCATCCATGTAGTTTGACATTAGATTGGGATCATTCCCCGGTATAAGAACCGCCTTGTCTCTAAATTTGTCCCTTAAAGTCAGTATTTCGGGATCCATATAGTTGGGGATCGAAAGTTCACCCGCCAGAAAATTCGAGGTGCAGGGGAGGTAAATCCGCTCGACTGCATCGATCATTGGGTGAAGATACCAAAGCATCCGGAAATATTGGTCTTTGAATTCTTCGGCTGTTTGAAATTCGGGCAAATAGATCACCTTCTTTTTCTTCACCGAGGTATTTGCCAATCCGATGCCCTTGAAATAAGAAGCGGAGAACTTTTCGAACACCGGCGCATTTTCGTCAGGGATGAAAATCAGATTTCCCCAGGCAGGGTCATGATCTAACGGATAGGCCGCAAGCCCCAGGAAACGATGCGGCGAATCATCCCCTTGTTGCTCATAATCGGAGAACGCCGACCACTCAGAAACATAGGTCTTATATCCCAGGCCGGCCATATAGGCGGCAACATCATGGTGCGTATAGGAGTAAATCTTTTGCGAGCGATCATCCATAAATTCGCAAATAATGACTTCGGGCCGCTGGCGGGTGTAGTCAAAACTCTTCAACGCCATAAAATCGGCTCCCTCGATATCGATTTTGAGAACCCCGACACTATTTTCGGGCAAATCTTGCAGGGCTTCATCCAAACGGATCGTCTCCACCGTCAAAGACTGTTGGTGAGTAGGATGGAAGGGCTTCAATGCGTGAATCCCCCAATGCTCAGTGCTTACATAAAAAGGCACCGACTGGCCGGAAACATCCGATACAGCTTTTTGAACGCACTGCACATTCCCAAACAAGCTTAGATTCCGGCATAAATCCCGGTAATTGCGAGGCTCTGGTTCGAAGGCAATCACGTGCCAACCGATTTCGGCAAACAACCTGGCTGTAGATCCAATATGCCCGCCTACGTCCACGTGGACCTTGGTCCCATGATGGGTATCCGATACAAATCGACGGATTAACTGCATCTCAGAGAAATTATGGCGTTGCAGCTCCTCATTGTCCTCTTCGAATGAATTGAGTTGAGCGAGCAGTGCGCTCAAGCTGTAACAATTTTCATCAAACCTGTGCAGCAGGTAGCGGACAAAAGGGAAAACTTTTTCCTTGATCTCCAGCCAGACTCCAGGCCACTCCTGCTCAGACCTGCATAAAAATCTCACGATATTCGTTTTCAGGATATAAAAGAGATGATCGGGCCCAATGTGATCCAGGTAAAGCGGGTTTAGATCTCCGGCGACCTGTTTTGCTGCATCGTTTTGTCCATTTACGGCCATTCTCATAACAAAACTGAACGCCCTTTGGTTCAAACTGACTAAATACGCGCTGGAGCCAAACCCCTGCTGATATTCTTCTGCAGAATCGTCGTAATCCGCAGCGAAAAGTCCCTGACTGACTTTTTTCGTACTGTAATAGTGCTTGATTAAATTAGAATGTACGACACTGTCCGGGTGCTGAGTCCACCCAACACCAACTTGCTTGATCTGCTTGAAATACCCCCCGCGCCTCATCAATTTATGCCATAATTCATAATCTTCGCCATTAGTCAAGGATACATTGAACCCCCCCGCCTGGATAAACTTTTGTTTCTTGAGGATCACGCAGGATGGATTAAAAATACTTTCCGGAGTCGAAGAGAAATAGACCCGCCCATCCGGAAAACCGTAATCGAACAAGGGTTTGGAACGCAGGAGATGTCCCTGCTTATCGATTAATACAGCCGGGCAAAAAACGCCGATCAGATTGTCCTCATCCTCCTCGGCAAAAACGCTCATTCGGGCGGATAAGCTGTTCTCCAGAAAAACGTCGTCCGCGTCTAAAAAGGCGATATATTCGCCGCTGGACAAGGCTACCCCGGTATTTCTGGCGGTCGAAACGCCCGCATTTAATTGCCGGTAGCCGCGCACGCGCCTGTCCAATTGTTCAAACTTGCGGATGATTTCGGGAGTACTATCTTCGCTGCCGTCGTCTACCAGGATCACCTCGAAATTAGAATATTCATCGATAAGAGCCGAGGCGATGGTCTTCTCCAGCGATAGGGCTGCGTTGTAGCAGGGGATGACTACGGATACCAGACGATCTTGCATGTTTTAATTTCTCCAATTTTTTCGAAATTGTCAATTAAACTTTTGAAGCAAGCAGCTCGGCTAAAGCCTGCGCATCTGCGTTCATCCGGTCTAGAGACAACGCGACAGCAACAGACTGCCACGCCGCTTCAGAATCGCCCAATAAGAGCTGAACAGCGGCCAGATTCGTGTGGGCAGAGACCATGGTTGGAGCCAGAGTCGCTGCCTTGAGCAATATCTGTCTTGCCGATTCAATTTCTCCAGTCTGTACCCGGATATTGCCCAATCCGATCATGAGTTCTGGGATATCCGGATCGATCTCTAACGCTCGCTGCATCCATTTTTTCTGCAGACTTAAAATCGCTTTGCGCAACAGCCTGGTCTGCCGTACGAACGCAGTCTTCCAGGTCGTTCACTTCCTGCGGGGCAGAGAGAAAATTAATTCCGGTCCGACTCTCCTCTCCATCCGCTTGCCCCCCTTCCCCGGGCTCGCTCAAGTCTGCGCGTGATATCTCGACGTATTCGGCAATGTAGCCGTAGGCATCCATCAATTTCTGCGTTTGTTCTTCGATCTCTCGCGCCTGGCTGGCGCTGGTCCGGTCTCGCCAAACGCCAGTTTTGTTGATGATCTTGCCAGTCTTGACCTCTTCTTTCCAGTATTCTCGTTCAGGCAATGTACAGGCGCCATACTGCCGGGCGAAATCCGTCAGCATGCCGGGGCGCGGTTCAAGCTCCAGGAACTGGCAAACCCTGTACAGGCTCTGCATGGGGTCGGAGACCAGGTCCTCGTAGCGCAAAGTCAGCAGCCGGTCCGGATGGATATTTGAAAATCGGGCAGCCGCGTTCACGCACTTATTCCATTCTTTCGCCAGGCTTTTTATGGGCCGGGATTGCGAGGACGGCAAATTCATTCGAGAGCTGACAACATCGCGCGGGTCACGGACCAGGTTAATAAAACGGGCTGTTGGAAAACAGCCCAATATTTCCTCCATGTGTAAAACATGCAGAGGAGTTTTCTCGACCAGACGGCGGGCTTTATGCAAGTCTCTCTCCGGGCGGTAGCGCTCGACCACCTGGCAAAACACGTCAGCGGGTGTGAGCGTCCCTTCTTCAGCCTGAACCGAATTATTGGACTGTACATCTTGGGGCAGAACCAATCCCATTTTCTCCACAACAGCCGCATAAATTTTTTCCAGAGATTCAGGGGCCAGTACATCCATGGGCTTTAGCTTCAATATGGGCAGAATGGGCCGAAAAAAGTGCGTTTCAGGCAGCGAAAATGTATTTTCGTGCTCGCTCAACATGCACTGCAAAAGCGTCGTTCCCGAACGTGGGCAGCCCACGATAAAAATTGGCTGTTCGATCCGGCTGCCTTTTTTTTGTACCTTCTTAACGAGAGGATAAGTTTCCGCGGGTGGAATCCCCTTCCACAAATAAAGCTCGCGCCCCAATAAATCTTCCAACTCCTCAATAGAACCCAGGTACTTTCTCAACAGGTCTTCTTTGGTCTGGGGTTCGATCAGGCGATTCGTTTGCGCGTTGACCTTTTTACTCACGCCCTGGAATTGAAAATCGGGGTTGACGCCCAGGAAAGCGCACGCCTCACCCAATATACGGGCAGGGTCTTGCGCATACTCTTCGAGAAGGTAAACAAAAAAATTTTCGCGGGAAAAACGCTGGAAATACCACTTGAGCTGGCGCGCATAAAGCCCTTTCTGAAAATAACTCAGGTGTCGAATAGAATATTTACCGCTCGCCAGGCGTTCATTTTCCTTTTTCAGGGCCTCTTCAAAACTCAACGACTCGAGCGGATACCCCAGCTCGCGGTAACGATCCTCATTCCAATTATTTACAGCATGACAGTAATGAGAAAAAGCCCGATCAACAGGATTGCGCAGGGCGACGATGAATTTCACCTGCGCTCCCAATGTCGCAAAAATGCGGTCCCTGCATTCAGGCATAAATAAATAACTTGGCGTGAACTCACCCACTGCAACATTCTTTTCAAATTGAGCGAAGTACCAATCCTGGCTGTGGATAAAATAATTTTCGTCAAAGTAATGCAGCTCTTTGGCGCCGTTGGTTGGAAAACTGATCTCAGGATGTGTAGATAGCATCCGGGCAATCGAGCTGGTGCCGGATTTCGCCGCGCCAATCCCCAGGAAATTGGGCCGGAAGCCGGTTGCTGGCGAAACCCGCGCAGGTTCTCCCAACAAAGAGTTAACCATGGGGAAATGACTTTGGGAGGCAGTCTCCATCTCACCCAACCAGCATCACCTGGCGCTCTTCGGCTTTTTCCCGCCCCTCATCTCCCCACAGCTTTCGCAAGTCGGGGTCTTTAACCAGCTTCGCGATGGCGGCAAACCAGGCCTTGTTATCCGCGGCGAAAGTCCCGCCCACGCCCCAGGCCTCAAAAGCCGGGATGCGGCTAGCCACCCACGGGATGCCCCGCAGGCCGGCCTCCAGCAGCGGCAGGTCACCCAGCGCCTGGTTGAAGGGATTGTCTTCCAGGGGAACGAGCAAGATATCGATTTCCGCCAGCAGGCTGGGATAATCGTCCAGGCGTCCGGGCGGCAGGAATATGCGGCGGTCCTCGGGAATATCGGAAAAGGCTGAGAACAGGCCTAAATCGACCGCGGCGACCAGCAGGGTGTGTGGGAATTCTTTCAGAATATGATCTACGACGCCCTTCACCTGTGCGGCGTCCTGCGGGCGGATGTGCGTCCCGAACAGGCCGAGATTAACCGTACTGCGGGCAGGAGCCGGCTTATCCCATAACCGGTTCGTGCGGTCCCAACTGAAGGGGATTACCTCTACATGGGGGTTGTAACGCTTGTAGCGCTCTGCCAATTCTTTCGACGGCACCGTCACCATATCCGCCTGAACCAGGGCTTCCTCCAGGCGCTGCATGGCAGCCGGGTTGCCCGAGCCAAACTGTTCGTAACCCAGGTAAGACATGGGATAGCGCAGGAAGTCCAGGTCCAGATCGACCAGCACGCGCTTGCCGGCCTGCTTGCAACGCTGCAGGCCCTCGATCAGCTCCTGAGATGCATTTGGCCGGAAAAAGACAAAAGTGGTATAGGTTTCCAGATCCTGCGGATCGAGCTTAAGGCCCACCTTTACTTGTGCGCCTTGGGCGGTCAGAGTCTTAATCGCCGGACCCAGGCGGACCTCGGTGGCAGCCTCGGCCGGGCCATAAAAAGCGGCCGGCAGCGGCCTGGCTTTTTCGGCAGGCTTTTGAGCGCCGTTCGATTTATTCTGCAGCCCCTTTAAAGCCGCCAGCTTCCTGGCATGTTCGGGCCGGGCGATGCGAACCGGGTCGGCAGCCGCCAGCGGCAGGCGCGCCAACGCTTGCCGGGCGCCCTCGTGCTCAGGCTGGCTGTTAAGGACTTCTTTATAAAGAAAGCGCGCCGATTCAAAATCTTCGCCGGCCTCGTAGCATTGGCCTAACATGAAGCGCGCTTCCGCGTCGCCAGGGTCCGCCTGGATCACTGCCACCAGGAACTGTACGCCCTCTTCCCATTCACCGGTTTGAAGCAAGATGAGCGCCAGGTTTTTCCAGACCTGAGGCTGGTGGGTATTCAGATCCAGGGCTTTCAGGTAAGCGAGGCGCGCCTCCTCAAGCTGCCCGTTTAGCGAATACGCCACGCCAAGATTGTTATAGGCTTCCGGAGAATCTGGAGCCAGATCAGCGGCATCCTGAAAGTAAGCGATTGAATCCTCTGGCTGGCCAAGCTGGATCATGCACCTGCCCAGTCCGGAAAGCACGCCGGGGTTTTGAGGGTCTAAAGTGTTTACGCTTTTGAGCGCCTCGTATGTTGACCGCCAATCGCCCCTGCCGGCGGCCCGGTTGGCCTGGACTAAGAGTTCTTGAACCTGTGTGGGTGTCATTTCAACCTCAATCAAAAGAAAAATCGACTGTTCTAGAATTTCACCTATTAATCTACGATAAAGGCCCGTATCACTCTATAAAGCCGCCCTGAAAGTCGCGTAAAAGAAGAATAAATAAATGCCAGAATCGTGCATTCATTCCTTCTGCTGGCCCGATTCACGCACTTTCAACGTTAAATTCCGTTCAAATTTACCCGGGGTTTATGGAGCTACCCGGTAGGGATTTATACAATCAAAGTATTATGAGTGAACCACTCTTAGCGAACAACTCCCTGCGCACCTGGCCCGTGCTGACCGGCGAGTCGCTGGCTCTGGCAGCGCCTAAAGAAGAGCCTGCCAAAACAGACCTGGATTTCCGCCAGCTCCTGGCGACTATGCTGATGGGCTTCAGCATGCCCGGTTCTACGGACGAAAGCGGGGGTTTGGGGAACATAATAGCTCCCCTGATGATGACCCTTGTCGAACAGCTCCTGGCCCAGCAAGTGCAGAGCAGCTCGGCCGGCGACGCCCAGGCGAGCCAGGAACCGCAAGCGCTGGAAATCAGCGCCTCCCAGTCAGAGCCCCACGGCATGCCGATCAAAGGCCGCCTGACCCAGTCTTCGCACCCAGGACATGTGGCGCTGGACTTCGGCGCGCCGGTCGGCACAAAGGTACACGCCACCATGGACGGCAAAGTCGTCTACGCCGGTTGGAATAATGAAGGCTATGGCAACCTGGTGATCGTAGAAAATGGCCCGTACCGGACGTACTTCGCCCACTTATCGAAAATCCCGGTAAAAATTGGCCAGACCGTGAAAGCCGGTGAGCTGGTGGGCCTTTCGGGCAATACCGGGAATTCCACCGGCCCGCATTTGCATTACGAAGTTCGTCGAAAGGGGAAACAGATTAACCCAACCAGTTTTACGCTCCAGTAATCCACCCGCTTGCCACGTGCAATTTTCACGATTCCTTTGCAAACAATTTATGCTCCCTTTACATCACATCTTGCATGCAAATGCTAGTATGTAACGGTGCCCCGCATCGGGCGCTCGATTTTGTCCGCAAAATTTCAGGACGCCACAGGCTAAAGAAAAGGCAAACGAATGGATCTGGCATTTGACATATCTGAAGACGAGCTGCCGATTTTCCTGGCAGAATGCAACGACCAACTGGAAGCCCTGGATGAGGGCCTGCTGCGGCTGGAGCGCGATGGCGTAGAGACAGAACTAATCCAGACCCTGTTCCGCGCCGCGCATACACTCAAAGGCTCGGCCGGTATGATCGGCCACAAGCGCATGGTTGAAGTCACCCATGTGATGGAGACAGCATTCGACCGGGTGCGAAAAGGACAGATCCAATTCGACACAGCCTTGATCGACATTTGCCTGGAGACTGTCGACGCTTTGCATTTATTATGCGATGAGGTAGCCACCTTAAAAACCAGCGCCGTAGACATCTTGCCATTGACCCAGGCTTTTTCCGAATACGGCAACCCTTCCACCTCGTCTCCAGCCTCAAGCGAAACGACCAAAAATCCACCTGCTCCCCCGCAAAATGGCTCCAACCCGGATGAAGCGCTTACGGTTCAGGCTACGATCTCGCAAGACAGCATTGCTTCGGCAGCCAGGGCGTTCCAAATCGTGATGGCGCTCCAGGAAATGGGGACGATCTTGAGCATGCAGCCCACCCAGGAACAGATCGACCAGGCCAATCCGGTGCAGGAATTTACCGCCCAGTTTGCCCCCAGTAAACCGGTCAATCCTGAGACGATCGCGGAAATTAAAAAATCACTTTCGCAAATCGGCGACATCGAATCCTTTTTTGTTGGAAAACCCGGTGAGAGTCAAACCACCGAACCGGGTCCGGAAACCGGGGAGCCAGCCAAAGCGGATCCGAAGGAAATGCAAATCGGCAAGGCCTTGCTCGAATCCGGCCTGATCACCCAGGCCCAACTGGATGCTGCCCTGGCAGAGCAGGCCAGGTCAAAGGGGCCAACCCTTCTGGTTGGACAGGCGCTTGTAAAAATGGGTTTTATCACCCAGGAAGTCCTGGACCAGGTATTAGCCGACCAAAATCGTCCAACGCCCGCCGAGCGGAGGGCTGTAGAGCCATCTTCGAGCGAAGATCATGGCCGCGGCCGGGCGGGGGCCAAGATGGTCCGCACCAGCGTCGAGCGGCTGGACAACTTGATGAACCTGGTGGGTGAATTAATCACCGACCGCAACCGCCTTTATATGATCCGCGGCACCCTGGAAGAGCATTCGCGAGGCGACGGCCAATCGGACGCCCTGGCTGAAACGATCACGCATATTGGCCGGATCACGGATCAATTACAGGCTGAGGTGATGGGCATTCGGATGCTGCCGGTCAGCAACGTGTTCAACAAGTTCCCCCGCATGGTGCGCGATCTATCCCGCCGGGCGAATAAACAGGTCGACCTGGTGATCCGCGGAGAAGACACCGAATTGGACCGCTCCGTGATCGAGGAGATCAGCGATCCCTTGCTGCACCTGCTACGAAATGCGGTGGATCATGGCCTGGAAACCCCGGAAGAGCGATTGGCGGCGGGCAAGCTGGAGCGCGGCACAATCTTATTAACCGCCCGCTACGAACAAGGTCGCATTTTCATCACCGTAGAAGACGACGGCCGGGGGATCGACCTCGAAACCGTCAAGACCAAAGCGGTCGATAAAGGTTTGTTATCCGATAAAGAAGCCAGCGCATTATCGGACGACGAGGCCATCGACCTGATTTTCGCCTCCGGACTATCGACGGCAAAAATCGTCAGCGACGTTTCCGGCCGCGGGGTGGGTATGGATATCGTTCGCAATAACGTGGAGCGCTTGAGCGGCAGTATTCTGGTCGAGACCTGGCCGGGAAGTGGAACGCAATTCCAGATGGTGCTGCCCTTAACCCTGGCGATCTTGCCGACCTTGTTGGTGCGGGTCAACAACGCGACTTTCGCGATCCCCCTGGTGATGGTCACCGAGACGATGCGGATTTCAGCCAATGACGTGCAGACCATTAATTCCCGCCCCGTGATTGTTTTGCGCGACCACGTGCTGCCGGTCATCCGCCTTTCGGATGTTTTCGAATTTTCAGCGAACGGAGACGCCCGTCGCAACCAATATGTGGTGGTTGTCCGCTCTGGAAAAACCCAATTAGGCCTGATCGTGGACACATTGGTTGGCGAACAGGAAGTGGTCGTGAAGTCGTTGGGCGCAATGATCGGAGATGTGGTTGGAATTTCAAGCGCAGCCATACTTGGCGATGGTCAGGTTGCGCTGATCGTTGATGTGCAGGGATTGTTCAAGCTGGCTTCCCAATTCCAGCGCAGCGTCAGGAAAGAGGAAGTGTACGCATGACGAAAATACCCGAAGAAGATTGTTACGATGAAAAAATGACTCTGAGCCTGGCAAAGATGGCAGATGCCGGGGTGCGTAACGCTGCTCGAGGCATCTCCAGCATGATCGGTGAAGAGATCAGCGTCGGCTGCCCCAAAATCAGCATGGTCCCAATCGCAAGGATCACCGACCTATTGGGAGGTCCTGAGAACGAAGCGGTTGGGATTTACCTGCGAACGGACCGCAAATTATCCGGCCAAATGATGATGGTGATTCCTTTCAATTTGGCCATCGAGCTGGTGGACATGATGCTGGGGCAGCCCATTGGGACGACCCAGACTCTCGGCGCGATGGAGCGCTCGGCCCTCGCCGAGCTGGGCAATATGACGGGATCCTATTTTTTGAACGCGGTCGCGGATTTAACCGGCCTGGATGGGCGCCCTTCACCTCCGGCGGTTATGGTGGATATGATCGGCGCAATCCTTAACATCCTTCTGGCAACCTGGGACGGCGTGAGTGAAAACGTCCTGATGATCCAGGCCACCTTTATGCGCGGTGAACGCCAGGCTGAGGCCAGCTTTTGGGTGATCCCGGATCACAGCACGCTGGAATTCGTCAACCGAAGGGAAAACGCCGGGAATGGCGAATAGTATCGCTGTAGGTTTAGGGGAAATCAAGACGAGCCGTGACCCGGATGATATTCTGGTGGCTTACGGCCTTGGATCTTGTTTGGGCATCGGGATGCAGGATCCTGTCGCCCGCGTCGCCGGGCTGCTGCACGCGGTGCTGCCTTACCATACAAATGGCACCGAAGCGCGTACCGGGAAATTTGTGGACAGCGGCTTACAGGCGCTCCTGGCCCAACTGACTTTTATGGGTGCAAACCCGGCCCGAATGGTCATCCGCATGGCAGGAGGCGCGAACATGTTGATCGCCCCCGGGTTTTCAACGGTTCTAAACATCGGTTCTCGGAATATTGAAGCTGCTTACACCTCATTGGCAGCATTGAAATTGAAAATCGCCAGCAAGGAAGTCGGCGGAAACACAGGCAGGACCGTTCGGTTCTACGTATCTGACGGCCGAATGACCATTCGCACCATGGGCAACCAGGAGCGAGAGGTTTGAGAAAGTAAAAAAATTGTAACGTCTTAATCAGGTGGGGTTCCCCGGCTTATTGAGATAGTGCAGAAACGTTTACTTGGGAGATAAGGAATGGCAAAGATTCTGGTAGTTGACGACGCAGAGTTCTTGAGAGTGCGCATCTCAAAGATGCTTACCGGCAACGGTTATGAAATCGTCGAAGCTGAAAACGGGGCCAGGGCGGTGGAGAAATACAAAACCGAAAAACCCGACCTGGTGTTGATGGATATCACCATGCCGGAGATGGACGGTTTGAGCGCCTTAAAAGCAATACGGTCCTTCGACCCAAAAGCCAGGGTCGTGATGCTGACGGCTCTCGGGCAGGAATCCGTGGTGTTGGAAGCGATAAAATCCGGCGCCCGTGATTTCGTCGTCAAGCCTTTCGAGCAAGAACGCGTGATAAACGCTATTGGCAAGCTGCTGCCTTAATAAGGGCTCGCAGGCAAATCCTTCGTCAGGCGGAAACAAAACCGTTTGCATGAGGGATAGGCAGGCTCAGGATGACATTTCCGAATAACAGCGCTGTTGGCGAAAAGCCGCCGATCCGCGTGATGGTTGTGGACGATTCGGCCTTCATGCGCTTCACGGTTAGCAAACACCTATCCGAAACGGAAGGGATCAATGTGGTAGGCGCCGCACGGGATGGCGAGGAAGCTTTGCAGTTAATACCCCGGCTTTTACCGGATGTCGTCACGCTGGATGTCGAAATGCCGCGCATGGACGGCCTGGCGACTCTGCGGGCAATCATGGCGAAATACCCGCGGCCAGTCATCATGTTGAGCAGCCTCACCGTTGAAGGAGCCCGGGAAACGATCCAGGCATTGACCTGGGGCGCGGTAGATTTTATCGCCAAACCCGAGACCAAGGCGAATGTCGAAACCATTATTGACGATCTGGCTACAAAGATCCGCAAAGCCGCCGGGATGCGCGTGTTCCAGTCTGCGCCTGCCCCCAAACCGGTTCAACCCTCAGCCAATGGCCCGGCCAAACAGTCTCATCCCTTGTCTGCAAGCGACAAAGTGGTCATTATCGGCGCTTCAACCGGAGGGCCGCGCGCCCTCAACGCCGTAATCCCACAACTCCCCAAGAACCTGCGGGCAGCCCTGGTGGTCGTGCAGCACATGCCGGTAGGGTTTACCCGCTCCCTGGCGGAACGGCTGGACAGCAATTCGGCGCTCAGGATCAAGGAGGCCGCTCCGGGAGACCAGTTGGAGGTCGGCCTTGGACTGGTCGCTCCAGGCGGGTTTCACATGACATTGGATACCGATGGGAAGATCGCTTTAAACCAGAACCCCCCGGTACATGGCGTCCGGCCGGCAATCGACGTCACGATGGCGTCCGTAGCAAAGCGCTACGGTAAATCCGTGGTCGGGGTGATCCTGACCGGTATGGGCAGCGATGGCACCAATGGATCTGCCTTAATCCACGAGGCTGGCGGGCAGATCATTGCTGAAGACGAATCTACCTGCGTGGTTTGGGGGATGCCGCGCAGCGTGTACGAGGCCGGAGTGGTGGATCGCGTTGTTCCACTGGATGGCGTGGCGCAAGCCATCCAGGAATCCATTCGCAGGTGAACCGAAAATTGGCCAGATATTGGCAGCGCGCAAGGATTGCATGGAAACAGAAGTTTACTCAAAGGTTAAGTTTTCAGTAAAGAAACTGCTCAACATCAACCTGGAATATTACAAGGATGAGCAGATGCGCAGGCGTTTGGATTCCTGGCTGGTGCGCTCGGGAGCGCCCAATTGGGAAATCTATTTCGGTCGCCTGAGAGAGGATGGAAACGAACTTTCCCGGTTTCGGGACTACCTCACGATCAACGTGTCTGCCTTCTTCAGGGATACCGAACGCTGGCATGCTTTGAGAGAGGTCATCGTACCCGAACTCCTCCAAGAGGCCTTTAATCTCCACCCGACCAATCCCGGTCTGCGTTTGTGGAGTGCGGGCTGCTCGATTGGAGCGGAACCTTACAGCCTTTCGATCCTGTTGGATGAATGTTCCCCCTCCCGGCGTCACTACATTCTGGCGACAGACCTGGATCGCGGCGCTTTGTCCAAAGCCAAGGCGCGCGGCCCTTACACCTCGGACGAAATCCAGAACTTTACATCTGCCCAACGCGCCAGCTTTCTCGCGCCGGGGGGGCCGCCTCATTTCCTCAAACCCGGTCTGGAGCGAAAAATAGAGTTCCGCGAGCACGACCTGGTCCTGGATCCTTACCCGGAAGGCTTTGATTTGATCATTTGCCGCAATGTCGTGATCTACTTCACCGGCGATGCGAAGGAAAAGATCTACCGCAAGTTCTACCAGGCGCTGCGCCCGGGAGGCATTCTGTTTGTCGGCGCGACCGAGATCATACCCCGGCCCCAAGAGATCGGTTTTCAAACGTACGGGATCAGTTTTTACCGGAGGGGTTACGCATGACCTCACAATTAATCATAGACCGGCTGATCTCACGCATGGGAGAACTACCTCCCATGCCGCAGGTCGCCCAGAAAGCCCTATCCTTGATTCGCGACCCGCAATCCAACATGAGCGAGCTTGCCAGGGTCCTGGCGTTGGACGAGGCCATGACCAGCCTGGTGCTGCGCTGGGTGAATTCAGCCTATTATGGCCTTAAGTACCCGGTGCCTACGGTACAGCAAGCAGTGGCTTTATTGGGTCAAAAAACCGTACATGGTTTGATCCTTGCGGCTTCGATGGCTTCCCTGCTGGACCAACCCGCGCCGGGATACGGCCTGGATCGCGGGGAGTTATGGCGTCATTCCATCGGCACGGCTGCCGGAGCGAGAATAATCGCCTCTCAATTTAGTAAGCAGGCCGGCGACGAGGCTTACCATGCCGGCTTACTTTGTGATATCGGCAAACTGGCGTTCGAGGTGCTTCTTCGTGGGATCGATATCAATATTCCCGAATGGCAGGGTCGCCCATTCGAAGAATTAGAAGTACTGCATTTCGGCGTCGACCATGCTACCCTGGGCGCGGAGATCGCCCGTCGCTGGGGTTTACCGGCGAATCTTGTGACTGCCATCGCCTACCACCATAACCCGGCGGTGGTCAAGGAAAATACGCAGTTGGTCGATGCAGTCCATCTCGCCAACGCGGCCATGATGATGCTCGGAGTGGGCATTGGTCGAGACGGGCTGCAATACCGGATAGATCCGATTGCCGTCGCTCGCATGCGCTGGGATGACGCCAATTTCAACGATATTTTGGAACGCGTGATCCCATTCATCGATGAGGCGGATAATTTTATCCGGTTAAGGAGAAATTGATCATGAATGTAAAGTTTTTAAATCCCTTTCTAGATGCCGCCGCAGAAGTGTTCAAAGCGGAATGCGAGCTGGAAGCGATGCGCAACCCAATTTCTTTACAGAAGCTCGCGATGACGGCTGACGAGATCACTGCAATGATCAGCCTGGTCGGCCAAATTCAAGGCGTAGTCCTGTATGGAATGTCCATTTCCACCGCGCTGAACCTGGTATCTCGGATGATGGGACAGAAATTCACCGATTTTGACAACCTCGCCCAGAGCGGTATTGCCGAGCTGGCTAATGTGATCACCGGCCGTGCGACAGTGAAATTCTCCCAGGCCGGGTATACCTCGAATATTTCGCCGCCGACACTGATCCTTGGCAAAGGCGTGACGATCTCTACCCTGGATTTCGCCCGGATTGTGGTCCCGCTGGACACCGATGACGGGGAGGTTGTCGTCCACCTGGCGCTGCGAGAAAGCCCGCCCGGCATGCAAGGCACGAATTTCGTCCCGGTGACCATCCCGGCTACCGCCACCCCATAACAAACTCAACCGTTCACCAGACTTTAATTGGAGACCCATCGATGAATGTCAAGTTCTTGAACCCTTTTATTGAAGCCGCTCACGAAGTTTTGAAAACAGAGACAGGTCTGGTGATGAATCGCGGTGAGCTCGGGCTGCAGAAAGAGGCCTATATCACGGACGATGTGACCGTGATCCTCAGCCTGATTGGCCAGGTTGAAGGTATCGTGTTTTACAGTATGGACGAGCGAACTGCGCTGGAGCTGGTGAAACACATGCTGGGTGAAACGTTCAGTGGTTTTGACAACCTGGCGCAGAGCGGGGTGGCGGAACTGGGGAACGTGATCACCGGGCGGGCAAGCGTAAAGCTTTCCCAGGCTGGGTTCAAATCCAACATCTCCCCGCCCACCTTGCTGCAAGGTAAAGGCGCAGTGATCTCAACCCTGGATTACCCACGCTTGACCGTCCCGCTGAGCGACGGCACCTGCCATTTTATGGTGCATCTGGCGCTTCGGGAAAACTTCAACAGCGATTTTAACCCTGCTCAGACCCCGGTTTCAGCCACGCCTGTGATCCGTTAAGCGCTTGGGCTAAAGATGCGGCGCCACAACCACCAGGGACATCAGAAAAAATATGACTTCTCAAAAAAGTAGTCCGTTCCCCCGGTTTATTAAGAAGGTGCGAAAATTCAACTTTATGGAGGCAACATGGAAAAGCAAATTGTAGTATTTGAGCTGGCAGGCGAACATTATGGTGTAGATATCGGCACGGTAGAGAGCATTATTAAAATGCAGTCGATCACGGTCGTCCCTCATGCGCCGGCATTCGTGGAAGGCGTGACCAATTTGCGCGGCAACGTTCTCCCGGTCATCAATCTGCGCAGCCGGTTCCGGCTCCCGGAAGCACAGCCCACCAAAAACACCCGCATCGTGATCGTCACCATCGCCGAGATTAAAGTCGGGATGATCGTCGATGGCGTATCTGAAGTGCTGCGCGTTTCAGAAGACGCCCTCGAGCCGCCCTCACCCCTGGTGACCACGGTGGACTCGGGCTTCATCACTGCCATCGCCAAGATGGAGGACAAACTGGTCATCTTACTGGATCTGACCAAGGTGCTTTCCATCCAGGAAAAATCCAGCCTCCAGGCAATGCCGGTAGCTGCCTGAAACTTCACCCACCTCCCAGCGAATATGGCAAAGACGACTGAAAACAGAAGCGGATTAAAACTGAGGGCGCAACTGGCTCTCAGCTTTTCTGCCATAGCCTTTATCCTGATCGCTCTCTCGACGGTTGTATCTTACACAACGTTTCGGGGCCAACTACGACAAAGCACCCGCGATCGCTTGCTAGACCTGACCAGCGTGGTGGCATCCCAGGTAAACGGCGATAACCATGCGCTCCTGAACAATCCTAAGGACCAGCAGGGGCCTGCATACCAGGAAATCTGGCAATCGTTGATGGACCTGCAACGAGGCTCTCAGGATTTCGGCTCGGCTTATACCATGCGCGCGGGTGAGGCCGGCCAAATTTTGTTGATTGTGGATGGGGCTGAAGATCCTGAACCATTAGGGGAGGTCTACAGCGACCCCGGTCCGGTCCTCGGGCAGAATTTCCTCACGATGGACCAGCCCATGGCAGAGGACGATTATTACACGGACGAATGGGGCACCTGGTTGTCCGCCTATGCCCCTTTCTACCGCTCGGATGGGTCGCGCGAGGGGATCGTTGGAATCGACATCAACGCCGAATCCATTATCTCCCGAGAATGGCGCGCTTTATGGGCCGGCCTGGCGTTGATCGCCATCTCGCTGCCCGTAACCCTGGTATTAGGCTGGATTTTCGGGCAGCGTTTGGCTGCCCCGGTTGGGGTACTTACCGGGGCCGTTAAAAAATTCGCCCGCGGCGAAACCCCTGGGACGCGAGAAATGGAAAGCATCCAGAGATTAAGCAGCCGTCGAGACGAGATCGGGCAAATGGGCGGCGCTTTTGTAGAACTCGCGACCTATCTCCACCACATCCAGGAGTTTGCAGCGGCGCTTACCCAGGGGGACTTAACCGTCAGGGGGATTGCCCGCTCTCAACAAGACGATCTGGGAATGGGCTTCGAACGCATGGCGGCGAGTTTTCGCGCAACAATCGGCCAGTTTACAGACAACGTAAAACGTTTGAAGGCCGCATCCGAACAGCTCTTGCACTCCGCCAGGCAAACAGATAACGCCTCCATGCAGATTGCGGCGGCGGTCAAGCAAGTTGCGATCGGCAGCAACCAGCAAGCTGAGGGGGCAGCCCACACCGCCGCTTCAGTCGAAAAGATTGGCCGGCTGATCGAGTCCGTCGCTCAGGATGCGCAGGGCCAGGCCAGGACCGTGGAGAACGCCTTTACAGTCGTCGGCCAGATTGGGGATGCGATCCGGTTGGTTTCCAGCCACGTCAATGCCTTCTCGAACAATTCGGCCAGGGCGGCTGAATCAGCCCGCTCCGGCGCCCAAACGGTCCAACATGCCATCCAGGGGATGGATACGATAAAATCCCAGGTAGATCTTTCTACCCAGAAAGTGCGCGACATGGGCCAGCGATCCAATCAGATCGGCGAGATTGTCGAAACGATTGACGACATCGCCTCGCAGACCAACCTACTGGCGTTGAACGCAGCCATTGAGGCGGCCCACGCTGGCGGCGCCTGGCAAACCCTCAGCGAAAAACTATTGCAGGACCATCTATTTTGCGCCTGTAGTTTGCTGGCTGAGCTGCTGGCTTCCCACCCAGAAAAGATCGATTCTGAGGAGCTTTCCCGCCTGGCAGAGATGAGCAAGGTGGATACGCTGCAGGTGACCGATGAGGACGGCGTTATTCTTTATTCCAGCCAGCCCGAAAACGTTGGTTTTCGCTTTCCCGAATCCAGCCATGGGCAAGCTGCTGGTTTTCGCTCGCTGCTCGAGAGCAGTACGGGTGTGCTTCGCCAACCAGTCCAGGCGCGCGAACAGGATGGCAAACCTTATTTGTATCTCGGCATCTCCCGGAAAGACCGGCGCGGTATTATCCAGGCAGGCGTACCGGGCAGCTACGTTTTGAGCTTTTCCAGCTCGGTAAATGGATTCGCCGTTGTTGCGGAGGAAGTGCGCAAGCTGGCCGAGCGCGTCGCCCTGGAGACTCGAGAGATCGGTGCCTTGGTCCATAGCATCCAAAAATCCGTTGGCGAAGCTGTATTGGCAATGGATCAGAGCACCCTCCAGGTTGAAAGCGGCGTTGTAAACACGCACCAGGCGGGCGAAGCGCTGTCCAGCATCCTGGATGTTGCGGAGACAGTCCACCGCCAGGCGGAGGAAGCCTCAACGATCGTGCAGCGCATGGTCGCCTCTTCCGACGAATTGGTTAAAGCAATGGATGCAGTCTCGGCGGTTACCCAGAAAAACTCGACTTCGACGGGGAAAATGGCTGCCGGCTCGGCGGAAATCACCCACTCGATCGAGGATATCGCCAGTGTAAGCGAAGAGAACAGCGCCGCGGTCGAGGAAGTGAACGCCAAAACCGAGGAAGTGAACGAATTGGTTTCGGCTGTCACCGCTGCGGCCCAAAACCTGGCCGGAATGGCCCAAACCCTGGAGCAATCCTTACTGCAGTTCAAAGGGGTTTAACTCTGGCGCTTTACTCTGGCGAAAGTTCAAGTAAAATCTAATAGTAGCCTCTCAAATATTGGGGGGAATGCCCCGCTTTTTTGAGAAGCGACCCAACACATCCATAATGAGGTGAATAACGTCATGACGACCAAACTGACCTTTCCCACCGGCTTCCTCTGGGGATCAGCGACCGCTTCGTACCAGATCGAAGGGGCCTGGAATGAGGACGGCAAGGGCGAATCGATTTGGGACCGGTTCGCCCATACGCCCGGCGCCGTGCATAACGGTGACAACGGAGACGTCGCCTGCGACCATTACCACCGCTGGGCGGAAGACGTAGACCTGATGAAAGACCTGGGTCTGCAAGCCTACCGCTTTTCTATAGCCTGGTCGCGCTTACTTCCGCAGGGCCGCGGCCCGGTGAACCAGGCCGGGCTTGATTTCTACAGCCGCCTGGTGGACCGGCTGCTGGAAGTGGGCATTCTCCCGGTTGTGACGCTCTATCACTGGGACCTGCCCCAGGCGCTGCAGGACGAGGGCGGTTGGCCGGAACGGGCCAGCGCACAGGCTTTTGTGGAATACGCCGGCCTGGCCAGCCGCCACCTTGGAGACCGGGTGAAGCATTGGATTACCCTCAATGAGCCGTACGTTTCGGCGTTCATTGGATACCAGGAGGGCCGCCATGCACCCGGCTGGCAAGACTGGACGTCCGCCATCCGCGCCGCTCACCACCTGCTATTAGCGCATGGCTGGGCCGTGCCCGTCATCCGCAGCAACAGCCCCGGATCGGAAGTGGGCATTACCCTCAATTACACGCACGCCATGCCCGCCTCTCCCAGTTCTGCCGACTTCCACGCGGCGCGCTTTTTTGACGGGCATGTCAACCGCTGGTTCCTGGATCCGCTTTACGGACGCCGCTATCCGGCGGATATCCTGGTCGATTACACCCTGGCAGGCCACCTGCCAGCGCAGGGGATGGCATTCGTCCAGCCGGGGGACATGCAGGCGATCGCTGCTCCGACGGATTTCATCGGCGTTAATTACTACACGCGCGCCGTGCTGCGTGATGAGAGCGCAGCCAACAACCTGCCGGTCACCGTCTTCACCGCTCCTGAGACCGAATGGACGGAAATGGATTGGGAGATCTATCCGGAGGGCCTATACCAGGCGCTTTGCCGGATCTACTTCGACTACCAGCCGGGAAAAATTTACGTTACCGAAAACGGCGCCAGTTACGGGGATGGCCCAAATGGCGCGGGAAGCGTTCACGACGAACGCCGAACAGCTTACCTGCAAAGCCATTTCGCCGCCGCCCAGCGGGCGCTGCAAGCCGGCGTGCCGTTGGCGGGCTACTTCGTATGGTCGCTCATGGATAACTTCGAATGGGCCCTCGGCTACAGCCAGCGCTTTGGCATCATCTGGGTGGATTTCCAGACCCAGGAGCGTCTCCTTAAAGACAGCGCCCTCTGGTACAAGAGCGTCATCGCCCAAAATGGATTCGAATGGCTGGAATGAAAAAGGCAAAAGCGCAGATCTTATTGACCAACGACGATGGGATCCAGTCGCCCGGGCTGTGGGCTGCGGCAGAGGCGCTTTCGAAACTGGGCTTTGTCCACGTAGCCGCGCCGCGCGACCAGTTTTCCGGCGCCGGGCGCAGCCTGCCGATCACTACCGATGGGGTTATCCAGCCTCAAGAAGTGTACGTCGATGGAAAGACCTGGCAGGTGTACGCGGTCGGAGGCACCCCGGCCCAGACTGTGCTGCACGGTGTCCTGGAGATTCTCCCAGAGAAACCGGCCCTGGTCGTCTCCGGGATCAACTACGGAGAAAACCTGGGCACGGGCATCACCGCTTCCGGGACGGTGGGGGCCGCATTGGAAGCTTCTGCACTGGGCCTTCCAGCGCTGGCTATTTCGCTCGAAACCGAGACCGGATTGCACCTTTCCTACTCGACCGAGGTGGACTTCTCGGCTGCAGCCTACTTCACGGCCCTCTTCGGCCGGCTGTTGATGGAAAAAAGCTTGCCGCAGGATGTCGATGTGTTGAAGGTTGACGTGCCCTCGGATGCCACGCCAGACACCCCCTGGCAGATCACCCGCCTGTCGCACATGCCTTATTTTGAGCCCATCCCGCCGCGGCGCGCCTCCTGGGAGACGCCCACCAAGGTGGGCTACCGCCAGGCGGGCGACCCGGCCCAAGATTCACTGGAAAGCGACGTTTATGCGGTGCGGGTCAAGCGGCTGGTCTCGGTTACGCCCCTCAGCCTGGATCTGACCTCGCGCGTATCGTTGAAAGCGCTGGACGAAATCCTGCGCGGCGCATGACCCGCGCCGCGCAGGTAGTTATCGCCAGAATCAGAAAAGAGGCTGCGCTTGTTTTTTGAACTTCTTAATCGCCCCGCAGCACCGCCATCATTTGAGCGTGCAGCGCCGGGTTGGCAGCCAAAATCGAGCTGGGCGGCGAGACATAGTCGGGCTTGCCAAGCGGATTTGTGACTTTGGCGCCCGCCTCTTCAGCGATCAGCCCTCCGGCGGCGGAATCCCAGGGATAAAGCCGGATCTCCCAATATCCATCAAAGCGCCCGGCTGCCACATAGCAGAGATCCAGGGCAGCCGAGCCAAGCCGCCGCACAGCCTGGGCGCGCAACGAAAAGCGGACATATTCATCCAGATTATTATCCGAGTTGGTGCGAATATCGTAAGGAAAGCCGGTCACAAGCAAGCTGTGGTCCAGGTTATGTTGCGCTGAAACCCGGAGCGGTTCGCCGTTCAACCAGGCGCCGAGGCCGCGCTGCCCTGTGAAGCACTCATCCCGCAGCGGGTCGTAAACCACGCCGAGCTGCATCACGTTTTCGTGCGCATACCCAATCGAGACGCAAAAAATCGGGACCCCATGGGAGAAGTTTACCGTGCCGTCCAGCGGGTCGATGTACCACACGCAGCAGTCCTTGCCCGGGGAGCTGCCGCTCTCTTCCGCGATCACCCGGTCTTCGGGGTATTGCCTGCGGATCTCGCCCAGCAAGAAAGCTTCTGAACGGCGGTCCACTTCTGTAACCGGGTCGAGCAAGCTTTTATAATCAATTTGCAGCCGCTGGCCCAGGCCTGGCCGACCATTGTAGCCAGCGCGCAAGATCTCGCCTGCCTGGCGCGCCAGATTTTCAAGTTCAGCTAAAGTTGGCATTTTCTATGGATATTACCGCGGGGCATGCTGCTTGAGTAAGCGGTAAAGCTCGTCCAGCTCTTCCCGGATCTGGTCGCCCTGGCTGCGCGCCTCCTGGAGCAGGGCCTGGAAGGCCGGCTTCTGCTCCACCGGCAGGGTCTCCAGCAGCCGCTCGGTGCGGGCGATTTGCGAGCCCTTATAGCGCAATTTCTGCTCAAGCCGCTCGCGATAGCCCATGTAAAATTCCCTATCCCCTAAGGGAGGCGGCAGCTTTGGGGGGCCCATAGTCAACACTTCTGCGACGGTGAGCAAAAACTCCTCCGTGTCCACTGGTTTTTCCAGGAAACGCGCTGCCCCCAACCGCAAAGCAAAATCCTTGTCATCTGGCGTGATATAAGTAGCCGAGAGGAAGATAATGGGGATATCTTTCGTTTTCGGGTTGGTGCGCAGCCTGTGGACCAGGGAAAAACCGTCCAGCTTGGGCATTAAAATGTCGGTAATCACCAGCGCCGGGTGTTCCGATCTAACAACTTCCAGCGCCTCTTCGCCATTGGTGGCGGTCACCACGGGATAACCCTTGAAGCGCAGGGTGACATCCAATAGTTGCAGAATATTCGGAATATCGTCGACGACAAGCAGTGGACCGTAAGGGATGTTCATAGGCTCAGGTTACTCCGTTATTCCGCTCAATTTTATCCGCGGGATAGGAGAGTCGGGCGAACAAAACTGCAAGGCGCCTGTCAGGCCTCGCCAGCGACTTCCATCGCCAGGCGTTCAAAATAAACCCGCATCAACTCGTGGCGTTCAGCGGCGATGGCGCGCCCGGCGGATGTGAGCATGCGCTCTTTCAACTTTCGTAATTTAAACAGGTATTCGTGGTAGGCGCTGTGCATTTCCCCCGAGGCCAGCTCACCGGTCCTCAGAAATTGCTCTGAGGGGGCAAGATAAGCGGGCATCCCATGCAGGGCGGCATAGGCCACTGCGCGGGCAACGCCGATCGCCCCGATCGCGTCCAGCTTATCGGCATCGAATAAAACCCTGGCTTCCAGAGATTGCGGCAACTCGGAATCGTCACGGAAGCGATGGGCGCGGATACAGTGCTGCACGGCAGCAATCCGCTCGGAGGGCCAACCTTCACCCTGCAACACTTGACCGGCGAACCCGGCCGAGGCGTGCTGGTGAGCGATGCGTCCGGCCTCGCCGCCGGCGACGCCGCTGCCTTCGGCGTCATGCAGCAAAGCCGCCGCCCGCACCACCTCAACATCTGCGCCCTCCATGCGGGCCAGGCGCTCCGCTGTACGGTAGACCCGCAGGATATGGTCGAAACCGTGCACGGGATCGGAATGCGAATACCAGAGGCTGGCCTGATCAAGGGTGGGCACAGAGTTTCTCGTTACGAGCCTTGAAATCCGGCTGGGAAGCTGTTCCCGGCTAAATGCTGCCGAAATAACGCATTACGAACAGCAGCAGTGCAATGACCAGGATTAACGCGCATCCCAGGGTAAAGATGCGCATGGCGATGCGAAAGAAGATGCGCACCAAAATCCAGACCACCAGGAGCGCCAGGACGAAAACGACGACTCCGGTCAACTGGTCGAGCGTGGGTAAAGTCAATAAAACGTTCATAGGCGATTGATTATACCGGGTAAATCCGCCCTTTCTTGATGACCGTTTGCACCAGATTTACGCCGAAACGATAGCCCAGGTGGCGGTAGTCAGGCGCGGAGAGGATAAGCAGATCGGCCTGCTTACCGGGCTCCAGGGAGCCCAGGCGGTCGGCGCGGGCGATGGCAGCCGCGGCGTTGATCGTAGCGGCAGCGATCGCCTCGGCGGGGGTAAGGTGCATGGTACGACAGGCCAGGGCGATCACCATCTGCATACTCTCACACCAGGCGGAGCCTGGGTTGAGGTCGCTGCCCAGCGCCAGCAGGCCGCCCGCCTCGAGAAAGGTCCGGGCTAGCATAAAGCTGCCCTGCGCCAGGTCGAAAGGTGTGCAGGGCAGGGCCACGGCAGCAGCAGGGCTGCTGGCCAACCGGGCAAGCTCGTCGGGTGGGGTCTTCACCAGGTGATCGGCCGACACTGCGCCCAGCTCCACAGCCAGGCTGGCCCCGCCCAGATGAGTCAGCTCGTCAGTCTGGATCTTCAGTGGAAAACCTAAAAGGCGCGCCGCCTCCAACACCTGGCGCGCCTGCTGCAAATCGAAGGCGCCCGCTTCACAGTAGACATCGACGAACGGCAAGTCCTGGTAAGGCGCATGGTGAGGCCACCACTCCTTAAGGATCGGCAACATGGTCTGGCACACCAACTCGACATAATCTTCGGGGTGGTCCAGGTAGTTCGGGTGGATGGCATGTGCGCCCAGGAAGGTCATCGCCAGTTCGAGCGGACCTTCCACGTCCAGGGACAGCAGCGCCTGCAGCAAGCGCAGCTCCGTAGAAGTGCTCAGGCCATAGCCGGTTTTTACTTCGGCCGTGGTTGTGCCATAGTTGAACATTGTCCACAAGCGCGGGCGTGTCTCTTTAAGAATTTTCTCCAAAGGCGCTGCACAGGTGGCGCGCACGGTCGCGTACAACCCGCTGCCGGAGAGCAGCAGCTCCTGGTAGGATTTTCCTTGCAGGCGCTGCTCGAATTCGCCGGCCCGGTCGCCGGCCCAGATCGCATGCGTATGCGCGTCCACCAGGCCCGGCATCACCACCTGTCCGGCGGCATCCAGGGCCGGCTCGTCCGGGTAAGACTGGCGCAGCTCCTGGCTGGAGCCCACGGCGACGATCTTCTCGTCGCGGATGAGCAGCGCGCCATCCGGAATGATGCCCAGGCGCCCAAGATCGCGCCCGCGCTGCGGGCCGCCGGCAAGCGTTAGCAGTTGGGAAGCGGAATGGATCAGCATGGCTGCGGGATGGGGAAACGACCGGTTTGAGTAGCTGTGGAACGCCACCTGGATTATCCCACTGTTGGCGCAGTTTGGCAAACCTCGAGTCCTGGCGGGGTATAATTATTTTACGATCCGGAAATTCCCGGCAAACAGGGTTGGGCGCTTTGCCCCTGGCCGAAGGCCAGTGGTCGGCGCACCACCCGGTACCAGGAGGGAATAAAATATTTATGGAAAACAACTATCGCATCGAACGCGATTCACTAGGGGAGCTTCAAGTCCCGGCGGCTGCCCTGTACGGGGCGCAAACGCAGCGCGCCGTGCAGAATTTTCCCATCTCTGGCCTGCATCCCTGGCGGGCTTTCATCTGGTCCATAGCGATGATCAAACGCGCCGCCGCAGAAGTCAACCGCGACCTGGGGCTGCTGGACGAGGAGCGCGCTGCCGCGATCGTCCAGGCCGCCCAGGAAGTGATCGAAGGGCGCTGGGACGACCAGTTTGTCGTCGATCCCTTCCAGGCCGGGGCAGGCACCAGCCACAATATGAACGCCAACGAAGTGATCGCCAACCGGGCCACGCAAATCCTGGGAGGGAAAGCGGGCGAATACCGCGTCCATCCCAACGACCACGTCAACATGGCCCAATCCACCAATGACACCATTCCCACCGCCATCCGCCTGGGGGTCCTGTGGCGTCTGGACGAGCTGCTGGCGGCTGTAAACGACCTGGCGCAGGCGCTGCAGGACAAAGCCGAGGCGTTCGACGGCATCGTCAAATCGGGTCGCACCCACTTGCAGGACGCCGTTCCTGTGCGCCTGGGGCAGGAGTTCAGCGGCTATGCCAAAGCGGTGCGCCGCGACGGCGAGCGCATCCACCGGTCGGCAGAGGGCCTGCGTCGCCTGGGGATCGGCGGCACAGCGACCGGCACCGGCTTGAACGCCCACCCGGAATATCACGCCCGCATGGTCAGGCGCCTTTCCGAGCTGACCGGCCTGCAGCTCCTCCCCTCCGACAACCTGTTCGAAAGCATGCAGTCCCAGGCAGACGCGGCCGATTTTTCCGCCTCCATGCGCACCCTGGCAGTCACGCTGACGCGCATCGCAAACGACTTCCGCCTGCTTGCCTCCGGCCCGGCCACAGGCCTGGATGAGATCCTGCTGCCAGCAGTGCAGCCCGGCTCCAGCATCATGCCGGGCAAGGTCAACCCGGTCATGGCCGAGATGTTGAATATGGCCATGTTCCACGTGCAAGGCTGCGACCTGACCGTCTCGCTGGCTTCCCAGGCCGGGCAGTTAGAGCTGAACGTGATGATGCCCATCATCGCCCACAACCTGTTCGAGATGATGCAGGTCGCGATTGGCGCTATGACCGCTTTTCGGGAAAAACTGGTGCTTGGATTGCAGGCGAACGCGGAGAAGGCGGAAGGCTGGCTCGAGAAGAACGCCATCGTGATCACCGCCCTCAACCCGGTCATCGGCTATGCCGCCGGCGCGAAGCTGGTCAAGGAGGCCCTGGCGACCAACCGCACCGTACGCCAGGTCGCCATGGAGAAAGCAGCCGCCGGCGAGCTGCGCCACCGGTCGGAAGAGCGCCTGGTGACGGCTGAGGAGATTGCCGCCGCCCTGAGTGACATGCGCCGCCTGACGCAGGGCGGCATCCTGGGCTAATAAGGCCCGTCGATCCTCACTCACTCGACCAGGCTGTGCGGAAGTCGGGGTACAGGGTCAGCCCGCCGTCGACGAAAATCGTCTGCCCGGTGATATAGGCGGCGTCATCTGAAGCCAGGAAAGCCGTCACCCCCGCCATCTCCTCAGAGGTGCCGGCGCGCCCCATGGGGATGTGCATCTCCACCATCGCCCGCTTCTCGGGATCGTCCACCCAGGCCCGGTTGATCGGGGTAACTGTCGCCCCCGGACCAATTCCATTCACCCGGATACCCCGCCCGGCGTACTCCAACGCCAGCGTGCGGGTCAGGTTTTGCATGCCGCCCTTGCTCACCGAGTAGCCGATGAAACGCGGCTTGGGGATCTCCTGGTGCACCGACGAGATATTGATAATCACGCCCGGCTTGTTCGCCGCCAGCATCTGCTTGATGGCTTCACGGGCGCAGATGTAAGAACCGCGCAGGTTGGTCGCCAGGACCCGGTCGAATGCCTCGATGGGGATCTCATGCGAGTTGCCCGGGATCTGGAACCCGGCATTGTTGACGAGAATATCCAGCGGCCCCATTTCTTGCATCACGGCGTCGAACATCGCCAGGATGTCCTCCTCCTTCGAGACATCCGCCCGCACCGGGATGTGCTTTACACCCGTCTTTTCCATCTCGCCTTCGTAATCGTGGAACAGGGCATGAGTCTTCTCGGCGTCTTCCACATTCGAGCGATAATTGATGGCCACATTGCAGCCCTCTTTGGCAAAGCGCACTGCAATCGCCTGCCCGATCCCGGATGTGCCACCGGTCACCAACACGTTTTTACCCTTTAAGCCGTTCATGATAATCTCCTCAAGATTTTGCTATTTACCAATTTTCATGCAAACAAGATAATGTCCATTAAAACACCCACCGGCGCGCTCAAGCCGGACAGGTCAGGCGGCATCCAGGCGCTCGTCGCGTTCAGCCAGGCCCATGCCCTTCAGCTCCGCGACCAGTTGAGCCGCCAGGGCGGTCCAACCCGTCTGGTGGCTGGCGCCTACGCCGGCGCCGTTGTCGCCGTGAAAGTACTCGTAGAAGAGCAGGTAGTCGCGCCAGTGCGGGTCATTTTGGAAGATCTGCTCCGCGCCGAAAACGGGCCGCCGGCCGGCCGAGTCCCGCTGGAAAATACTCACCAGCCGCCTTGAAAGCTCGTCCGCAGCCTGGTCCAGGGTGCGCATTTGCCCTGAGCCGCGCGGCATCTCCACCCGCAGGCTGTCGGCGTAGTGGTGCCCGAATTTGCGCAGCGAGTCGATCAGCAGGTAATTGACCGGGAACCAGATTGGCCCGCGCCAGTTCGAATTGCCCCCGAACAGCCCGCTGGTCGACTCGGCCGGCTCGTAATCCACGCGGTGCTCCTGCCCGTCTACATTGAACGTGTACGGGTGCTCGGCGTGATAGCGGGAGATCGCCCGCAGGCCATAGTCCGAAAGGAACTCGTCCGGGTCGCAAACCCGCTCCAGGATACGCTCCAGCTTATCGCGTCCGACGACGGCAAGCTGGTAGTGCCCGTGGGCGCCCATTTCAGTCAGGGAGGCCACGTTCTTCACCAGCCAGGGGCGGTACTTCAAGAACCACTCCAGGCGGCCCTTGAACTTGGGCAAGGCATCCAACATCTCCGGCTCCAGCGACTCCACGGCGAAGAGCGGGATCAGCCCGACGAACGAGCGCACTTTCAGCGGGATATACTCGCCATCCGGGGTGTGCAGGCCGTCATAAAAGAAGCCATCTTCTTCGTTCCAGAGACTCGCGCTTTGATCGCCCAGGTTATAAAAGGCGTTTGCGATGTAGATAAAGTGCTCGAAGAACTTGGTAGCCACATCCTCGTAGCTGGAGTTGTACCTGGCCAGCTCCAGGGAGATTGCCAGCATGTTGAGGCAGTACATTGCCATCCAGGCCGTGCCATCCGCCTGATCCAGGTAACCGCCGGTAGGCAGCGACTTGCTGCGGTCGAACACGCCAATGTTGTCCAGCCCCAAAAATCCGCCCTGAAAGATGTTCTTCCCATCCTGGTCTTTGCGATTGACCCACCAGGTGAAGTTGAGCAGCAGCTTATGGAAAATCCGCTCCAGGAAAGAGACGTCCGCCTGGCCCGTCGCGATCTGGTCGATCTGGTAAACCTTAAGGGCCGCCCAGGCATGCACCGGCGGGTTCACATCGCCGTACGCCCACTCATAGGCAGGAAGCTGCCCGTTGGGGTGCATGTACCATTCACGCAGGAGCAGGACCAACTGGCTTTTGGCCCAATCCGGGTCGACCATCGCCAGCGGGACCATATGAAAGGCCAGGTCCCAGGCGGCGTACCAGGGGTATTCCCATTTATCCGGCATGGAAAGCACCTCCAGGTTGTCGAGGTGGCCCCACTCATGGTTACGGCCGCGGCGGCGACCGGCGGGCGGGGCCGGCTGGGCCGGGTCGCCTTTGAGCCACAGCTCCACGTTGTAGTGGTAGAACTGCTTGCTCCACAGCAGGCCCGCCAGCGCCTGGCGCTGGATCTGGCGCTCCTCCTCGCTCAGCCCGGCCGGGTGCAGGCGTTTGTAAAACTCACCGGCTTCTTCAATGCGGCTGGCGAAGGTGGCGTCGAAATCGGCGAAAGGCTCGTCCAGCTCGGATGGCGTGAAGCGCAGCCGGACGGTTAAGGATTCGCCGGGAGCCAGGCTGGCCTGAAAATGGGCGGCGGCCTTGGTGCCGGTCTGGGCCGGGTTAACCCGCTCGGCTCGCCCATTCACGACCGCCTCGTTAATGCCATCCTTGACATAGGCGCTGCCGTTCGAACCGCCAAAGATGCGCTCGTAGTTGGTGTCGTTCTCCGTAAAAAGCCAGGGGACATCGCCGTCCACATAGAAGTAGCGTTGGCCCAGGTGCTCATGCTCCACAGAAACCTTGCGCCCATCCACGAGACGCAAGCCCGGACGCTCGGCGTCATGTCCCCAGGACCAGGTGTTGCGAAACCAGATGTGCGGCAGGATGTGCACGGGCGCGGCCTGCGGGCCGCGATTGACGGCGGTGATGCGCAGCAGCAGATCCTCGGGCGAAGCCTTGGCCCACTCGATAAAAACGTCGAAGTAACGGCCTTCGGCGAAAGCTTCAGTCAAGGCATCCACCAGCTCGAATTCCGGCGCTCGCCGGTCCCGGCTGCGGTTCTCTTCGACCAGTTGGTCGTAGGGGAAAACGACCTGCGGGTATTTGTAGAGCATCTTCATATAAGAGTGGGTGGGCGTGTTGTCCAGGTAAAAATAATACTCTTTGACGTCTTCCCCATGGTTGCCCTGCGAGCCGGACAACCCGAAAAGGCGCTCTTTAAGGATAGGGTCCTGCTCGTTCCAGAGAGCGACCGCCAGGCACACATTCTGGTAGGTATTGCTCACCCCGCCCAGCCCATCTTCGTTCCAACGGTAAGCGCGCGAGCGGGCGTGATCGTGGGGGAAATAATCCCAGGCGCTGCCGCCCGGGCTGTAATCTTCGCGCACGGTGCCCCAGGCCCGCTCGCTCAAATAAGGGCCCCACTTGCGCCAATCCGCCTCTCCAGCCTGGGCTTGCGCCAGGCGTCCATGCTCCAGGGTGTCTCTTTCGTACATCGGCCTCTCTCCTCAATAAAGAGCGATATAATCACTCGTAATTATCCATTTAGTCTCGATTTGCAGAAAACCGTTACACCTGAAATCAAATCGATTTCTTCCTTATATGATGAATCTCTATTCATCCTTACGCGTGGTGCGCCACAAGCGCCCAACACTATTTTGATGAATATCTGAAATCGTGTTGCATGGCCCGCAAAGCGCGCCCAACACTTATTACGGGGAATTTCAGAACTTTTCAGGAGCCAGGCGTATGGCCTCAAGGATTGCCGAAGAGGATGCGAGCTTCGTCGCCGACCTGCGCAGCGGCGACGAGAACGCTTTCGTTTCTCTGGTGGAACAACACCACAGCACTATGCTGCGCGTGTGCCAGGTGTATGTCGCCGACCCGGCTGTTGCTGAAGAAGTTGTGCAGGACACCTGGCTGGATATGCTGCAAGGGCTGAAACGCTTCGAAGGGCGCAGCTCGCTTAAGACCTGGTTATTCAGTATCCTGGCCAACAACGCCCGCTCGCGCGGCAAGCGTGAAAGCCGCAGCGTACCCTTCTCCTCGATGGAGGACCCGGCCCTGGAAGAGGATGAACCGGCTGTCAGCCCGGACCGCTTCCTGCCTGCCGGTCACCGTTGGGCTGGCGATTGGGCCGAAAAACCGCAGCCCTGGGGGCGCAGCATCGAGGAGCAAACCCTCTCCAGGGAGATGCTGGCCTGCATCCGCACAGCCATCGAGCGGCTGCCCGAGAACCAGCGCCTGGTGATCGGCATGCGAGACGTTGAAGGCTGGGATTCGGAAGAAGTCTGTAACGTTTTGGGACTAACCGAGACTAATCAGCGGGTGCTTCTCCACCGTGCCCGCTCGAAAGTGCGGCGGGCTCTGGAATTGTTTTACGACGAAAAAATGGATGCCGCATGACTGCCAGCAATAACCTGACCTGCAAGGAAGTTGTCGAGATCATTACCGAATACCTGGAGGGCAGCATGCCCGCCAAAGAACGCCTCCGTTTCGAGGCCCATCTGCAGACCTGTAGCGGCTGCCAGACTTACCTGGAACAGATGCGCCAGACCATCCAGGCGCTTGGCCGGATAACGGACGACCCAATTCCCCCTGAGACGCAAAAAAGCCTGCTGGAAGCCTTCCAGGATTGGAAGACCACCCGCGAGCGCTGACAATAAGCGAATATAAAACGCCTGGGTTGCTTTATAGCAGGGCCAGCAAGCTGGTATAGATCGCCTGGCAGCTCTGTTCCACGAATGCGACCGGATCGGCCTGGGCGGCGATCACTTCATAGGGCAATACCGCCCCGGTCCAGCCCTGCGTGTGCCAGCGCGTTCCTTCCGGCATCGCCGGCGGATCGTAATGCTCCGGATAGGGGTAAGCATAAGCATACAGGTAGGGCTGTTCCAGGCCCTCGCTGAACGGGGCGTAGCCAAAGTTGAAATGCGGCTGGCTCTCATCGATCTCGGTTCCCACGAACCACAGAGTGGAGAGGTCGAAATGTTCGGGCCAGACCACCAGGGGCGTCATTGTGCCGAGCAACTGGGCCCGAAAGCGGGCGATGGCGGTAAAGATCGCCTGCAAGCTGTCCAGGTAATCCTGGGAAGTCTGTGAGTTGATCCGAACAGGCGTCTCATCCCACAACGCTTCACGCTTAGGCGGGCGGTAGCGCCCGCCCCGGAAAGCAATGCCTTCGCTTACCCTCCCAGCAAGATCATCTCCTGCCGGCAGGGCGCCAGCCAGCTCGCCGGCTGCCAGCAATCCGAACAGGCCGTTGAAGACCTGCGCCTGGGAGCTGCCGTTCAATGGGAAGTCGACCACTGCCCCGCCGGCTGGCGAATACACCAGGCTGCCTGTCGTAAAGTCGAGCACCACCCGCCCGCCGCCTGGCAGCGCATCCGCGGCCAGGCCATTTGGCAGGAGCCGCAGCCCGAGCTCCAGATACGCCGGCTTAGGCGGTTGTGTCAGGCGCTGGAGCGCGCCTAAAAGCAGCGCGCCGCGATGAAGTCCGAAAGCGGTCTCGGTCCAATTTTCTAATTTAGGAAATGTCATCTGGTTACCTCAAATTTTCCAATCTTTCCCCACATCAGGATGAAATCCAACAAACAATTTCAAAAACGCCGGCCAAAAGCCGGGATGATCGCGCCGCTGATGATGTTTGCAGCCTCTGAGCACAGGAACAGCACCACCTGGGCGATCGAATCGGGCGTCACCCCACGGGTGGGGTCGGCCTGCACCTCCGCCGCCGAAACCAAGGCAGCCGGCAGGATGGCGTTGACCTGGATGCCCAGTTGTTTGTAATCGGCCGACATGCTCTCGGTCAGGCGCACCACGGCGCTTTTGGCGGCGCTATAGAGCGCATCGTTGGCCTGCCCGGCCAGGGCCGAGCGCGAACCGATATTTACAATCTTACCGCGACCTTGCTGCAGCATGGCAGGGATCACGGCCCGGCTGGCAATGAACACGCTGCGGGCGTTCAGGTTAAACAGAAAATCCCAATTCTCCAGCGGGGTCTCGTGTAAGGGAGTCCCGCCCCGGTAGCCCCCTACAGTGTTCACCAGCACGTCCACCCGTCCAAACCTACCCAAGGCTGCCTGCACCAGCTTTTCCATATCCTCGGGGTTGGTCACATCCACCCCATCCGCCAGGATGTGATCCGCAGAGTTAGCCAGGTCGGGGAAAAGCTCCTGGGCGCGGCCAGTGCTGCGGTCGGGAGCGACGAGATGGGCCCCGGCCGCGTGGAAAGCGCGCGTCACTGTGCTGCCCAGGTTGCCGGTCGCCCCGGTAACGATCACCACCTGATCGCTGAAATCGTACATCGCTTCTACCTCCTTCATTCCATTGCTCTTGATGCCCGGCTGAATACATCCGTGCCTGTTAGACCGGAGAATTTCGTCTAAATGAGCCCTGTTCTTTTAGTCTCGCAGCCGGCCAGATCGTTACAAGGAATTTTGGGGAATTGAAATATGGTATTTCCATCAGCTGGAGATTTATTAAAGAATCTGTGTGGCAATCCGGGGATTCGGCTTTACTGCGCAACCTTCGCGCTGAGGCGCTGGTTGCTTGAAAGATCAAACCCGCGTACTGCTCGACACCAGCTCCATTAACTTCTCCACTTCCTCTTTCCAACCGTAAACGTAGCGCAGGTTCTCCTCCAGTTTTGCCGGGTTCTTTTCGTAGCCCTTGGCCAGCTCTGCCAGGTGATTGTAATAAGCGGCCAAACGGCTGAGCGGCAGCCCGGGGACCTGGGCGGATGCGCCGCCGGGCTGTAAGCTGGCCTCGAGCCGGGCCAGGTTATCCAGCCACTCCTCCACGGGCATGCCGGCGGTCTTCTTGAAATCCCGGATGACCCACTGGCGCTCGAAAAGCGAGCGGCGCTTCCAATCCGAAGATTGTTCCAAAAGCGTCTTGCGGACTTGCCCGCATAACACCAGGGCCTGCGCCAGATTCCCGGCAGCAGGCGCAGAGCTTGTTTCTGGCTGCACTGCCTCGCTGGTCCAGCCGGCCGCTTTGAGCGCCTGGATGGAAGAGATCTCCTGCCCCTGAAATTGATTGGCCAACGCCACCGCAGCGGCGAACCCTGCCCCGGCTTCCTCAATGGAAAGCACCATGTTCTGATTCAGCTTAAAAAACGCATCCACGCTCATGCCCATCCAAGGGGCCAGGCGCTCTACCGCTCGACTGGCGGTTTCGGTGGGCACCAGACCGGGGCCAATCGTGAAGGCGATCACGCCCGTCCCTTCCAATTCGGCGTCCAGCGTGTTGGCCAGATGCACCTGGGCCGCCTTGAAGGTTTCATAGCCGCCCAGAAAGGCCGTGCCGGTGGACGAGACGCAAGCGAACACCCCGTGGCGGCGAGCAATCATACCCGGCAAAAAGGCGCGCGCCATCAGCACCGGCCCGCGCAGGTTGACCCGGTAGCTGCGGTCCCATTCCTCGACCGGCAGGTCTTTCACCATCCCCAGCACTGCGATGGTCGCATTGTTGATGACCGCGTCCACCTTGCCAAAGCGATCCAGCGCGGCGTTTGAAAGCGCCTGCACGCTGCTCTCGTCGCCCACATCGGTGCAAACGAAGAGAACATGCTGCGGGTCGAAGGCTGCGACCAGTTTTTCGGCTGCCTGAGCGCCGGTCTGCGGGTCGATCTCGGCGATCACCACGTTCGCGCCCAGCCAGAGCAGGGCGCGGGCAGCTTCATAGCCAATCCCACCGCCTGCGCCGGTGACGATCACCGTCTCACCGCGCAGTGCATCCGGCGCGAAATTCAATCGAGCGATCAACAGCGAGTCCATTGGATACTCCAATCCTTGCACCCTATTCTGTCACCCAAGTGGTAGAGAATCCGCAGCGCGCTCATCCCCCGGCTTCGGTCTGCGAAACCAGGTACAGATAAACGTCTTCGAGGCTGGGAGGGACCGGCTGCGCCTCCACCGCCGGGCTTGCATCGCTGACCACGCGCACATGCACCCCTTCACTGCGCCGGACAGTTCCGCTGACGATGTATTGTTCTTTGAGAGCCGGCAATTCCACGCTGGGGACGATCCACTGCCAGACCTTGCCTTCCAGGACCAACAGGAGATTTTCAGGCGCGGCATGCTGGCGTTTGCGCCCTTTATTAATGACCACAATTTCAGTGGCGGTGGCTTCCACATCGGAAACGATGTGTGTAGAGAGGAGGATAATGCGCTCGCCAGCCAGGTCCGAGAGCAGGTTGCGGAAGCGGACGCGCTCCTCGGGGTCGAGGCCAACGGTAGGCTCATCCACAATGAGCAGTTGCGGGTCGTTGAGCAAGGCTTGAGCGATGCCGACGCGCTGCTTCATCCCACCCGAATAACCGCCCAACGGGCGCCTGGCGGCATCCACCAGATTCACCACCTGCAGCAATTCATCGATGCGCCGGCGAGACGCGTTCCCATCCAGCCCTTTTATGGCAGCCATATATTCCAGGAACTCGACGGCGGTCAGATTTGGATAGACGCCAAAATCCTGCGGCAGATAGCCAAGAACCGAGCGCAGTACGTCGGGTGATCGGGCGACCTCTACGTCATTCCAGCGGATGACGCCCTGGGTAGGTTGGGTGATGGTCGCCAGCATGCGCATCAGTGTGGATTTGCCCGCCCCATTCGGCCCGAGCAAGCCAATCACACCCGGGCCTAATTCCAGGTCGAAGTCGCGCAGACCCCAAACGTCGCGACGGTACTGCTTGGAAAGATTCTCGATCGTCAGCTTCAACATCGGTTTTCTCCGGTCGGCGCGGGATTAAGTCCGATGATATCATACCGCGCTTTGAAAAAACCCTCTGCCGAGGAGTTTGATTCTAAAAAGCCTCATTGAAAAACTGTGATTGACAATCACAGAAGCGGCCTCTATGATAAAAGTATGCGCAGTTGTCTATCTTTTATGGGTAAAGCAGTTGCTTTTCTCCTGGCAATTTTATTTGTACTCGTGACCGTTATAGTGCTGCTGGTTTTCAACTTCGAGCGGCAGCTCTTGACCCCGGATACCTACAAACATGCCTTAACCGAACAGGATTTCTACACCCAATTCCACACTTTGGTTGTAGAGCAAATGATTGTAACCGCCGGTTATAACCCGTGCCTCGAGAACGTGGATATTTGCGAGGGCGAGCAGCCGGGAGACAATGCCCTTAACCAGCTTATCGATGAAAGAATGCTGGCATCCGCCTCGCCCGAGTTGATTGCCTGCTATAAAAAGTCGCTTGGCGAAGGTGAATTCGACCGGCTGATGGATGAACAACCCATCCGAGACAATTCCTGGTTCGAAACAATCCAGTATTGCCGTTATCCGCAAGAGACGTTAACGAAACTCACCCCGCAGTTAGAAATCTTCTTAAATGGGATGATCGCTGGCATCCCGGATCAAGCGACCCTCCAATTGCCTGTTGGAGAAAACGAGGCCAGCTCTCGAGGAGGAGCGTTGGCGGCTGAAAAAGCGTCAGCGGCTGGAGAAGACTCCCTTGGAAACCTCCTGCGGGCCATCCGGATGGTCCGTACCGGGATCCGATTGGTCTTATTGCTGCCAGCGGTCCTGCTGCTATTGATCTGGCTGTTGGCCGTACGCTCGGTCAAGGGCTGGCTGCGTTGGTGGGGCATCCCGATCCTGATCGCCGGCCTGATCGGGTTTCTCGTGGACCTGGCCCTGGCGCCCGTCACGAATTGGGTGATCGGAGCTTTCATCCTGCAAAAGCCGCCGGCAGGTTTTTCCCCAAACCTGTTGCAGGCGAGTTTAGCTGTGGCCCGCTCGGTGATAAGGTCCCTGGTCCCTTTTCTGGTTGTCCTTATCATTCCATTAAGCAACTTGATTAGGGTCAGTTTCTCGCCGCTCCAGATTCTGGCCTTACTGGCGGCGCTGTGCCTGACGGCCGCCTATGCGGTTCTCCTGCGCCAGGACGAGCGGCCGGAAGCGACCATTCCCTGAGCGCCTGCACACGAACGAAAGGGCGCGGGCGCACGGAAAGTTCCGTGCGCCCGCGTTTATTTCATTCTGAGGCGACGACGGGATTTGAACCCGTGATCAGGGTTTTGCAGACCCTTGCCTTACCACTTGGCCACGTCGCCGTAAAAAATCGGCTGGTGACAAATGGCTTGCTGCCTGTCGAGCCATATGCCATCAGCCATTTGCTGAAAATCAAGCGGGCAACGGGACTCGAACCCGTGACCTTCTCCTTGGCAAGGAGGTGTTCTACCAACTGAACTATGCCCGCATAGCCGGCCTCTTCGTCAGGCCGAGAGTGCCGAGAGCCAGAATCGGACTGGCGACACCGTGATTTTCAGTCACGTGCTCTACCAACTGAGCTATCTCGGCCTAAACGTTCGGTGACCTTTCTCCGAAGCGCCATAATTTTACACAGTTGTGTGTCCATTGTCAAGCAGCGTTAAAATTGGGGGGTACGTGTAACATTTCCGGGCTGGTATTTGAATACAGTATAGAAGCAAACTGTTCCAGCACCGTGCAGGGGAGGCGCATGCCAGACGAGGCGTTGACGGACAAGCAGCACCAGTTGAGCCGCTTTATTCAGGAGCGGGCAGATGAGCTCCTGCCTACCCTGCGCTTTTATGTGGCGCGGGCCGGCCTGGCCCAGGGCGCGCAGGCCATGCAATTGGCGTTGGAGCTGCTGAACGAGCTGACCGTGGCTGCCATGGAGAGCGCCGGTCGCTTCCAGGCCGAACGCGGCGCGCGCGCCTGGCTGCTTGGCATCGCCGCCAACCTGATCCGCCGCAAGCAGGCAGCCCTGGCCCGCCTGGAGCGGCGCGAGCCACTGGCTGGCGATCTGGCCAACGGCGCCGACGGCGCTCCGGATGAGGACGCATTTTTCGACCGCCTGGCCGGCCAGGACAGCTCCGATCCCGAGCGCAAGCTGCTCGAGGATGAGGCCTTGCAGCGCCGCCTGGAGCGGCTGGCCCCGGACGACCGCCAGGTGCTGCGCCTGGCGGTGATCGCCGGGTTCAACGGGCAGGATTTGGCCGCCGCGCTGGGGATTTCCCCGGGCGCAGCCCGCGTAAGGCTGCACCGCGCCCTCATCCGCCTGCGCCTGGCCTGGAGCGCTAACCCGGAGGACTGACGCGATGCACCCTGCAGCAAACTCGCTTGAATACGAAAAAATCCTGTTCCGCTACAGCAGCGCCCTGGAGCGCGGCGATTTCGAGGCCGTCGCCGCAGTCCTGCAACTGGCCCAGGCCGACCCCGACCTGGAGCGCCTGCTCCTGGAGCTCAACCAGGCCTATGTAAGCGGGGCCTCCCAGCAAGCCGAAGCGCCCACCGCAGGTTTTACCTCTGCTGGGGCAGCTGCGGCCGGCTGGCTGGACCGTCCACGCCGCTTCTTTAACCGCATTTTAGCAGGGCTTCGCCGGCCGTCTGCCCCTACCCATCCTGTCCGCCCCGGTGCGATCCTGGGAATTGGGCTGCTCGTGGTTCTATTGGCGGCGGTTGGGATTTTTGCGCTGTTCCCCATCCTGATCCAGCCGCAACAATTAAGAGCCATCGAAACCGTTAATGTAGAGCAGATGAGGCTGGCGGTGCAGGCTACTGCTGCGGCAGTGCAGGCTCCCGCCGCCATGCAAGCTCCAGCCAAACCACCGCCAGTTGCTTATCCAGCTCCAGCCATGGGCGGCGGTGAGGGCCTGCGAGCCCAGCCTTACCCCGCCCCGCAGGGAGTCGCCCCTGCTGGGAGTGAACACCTGATCGTTCGGAATGGCTCCCTTAACCTGGTGGTGACGGATACGCGCAGAATTCGCGACGCCATCCAGGACCTGGTGACCGGTATGGAAGGCGAAGGCGCCTACGTGGTTTCCAGCAGCGAGCTGAACTCTGGGCCGGTTTCCGGCCAGGGGGATATCCAGCCGGTGATCCAGATGGCCCTGCGCGTTCCCGCCGGCCGCTTCGAAGGTGTAATGGACGCCCTGGCAGCCATGGCCCTGCGCGTGGATGGGCGCAGCGAATCGGCCCAGGATGTCACCGCCGAATACGTTGACCTGCAAGCCCAGCTCGAGCAGCTCCAGGCCGCCCGCCAGCGCCTGCTGGAGATCATGAAATCCGCCCAGAACACCGACGACCTGCTGCAGGCCGAGGGCCTGCTCACCCAGCGCGAGACCCAGATCGCTTCGATCCAGGGACGCATGAAATACTTGCAGGAGACCGCCCAATTGTCCAGCATCCAGGTGGTCCTTACCCCATCTGTTCTCAGCCAGCCCATCCAACCCGGCGGTTGGAGCCCGGCCGAGACCGCCCGCCAGGCCCTGGGCCGCCTGGTCGGGCGCTTCCAGGCTTTCAGCGATTGGCTCATCAATTTTGCCATCGCCACCCTGCCGTGGCTTTTAGCGGCCGGACTGCTGATCTTTGGTTTATTGCGCCTGGCGGTAGGCCGGCGCAAACCCGGATAAGTCCCATAGCCTAATTTCAGTTGGCAGTCGCCCGGTCCAGCATCCATAAAATGAGGCGCGAACCGGGCGCTGCTTATACCAGGCTCTCTGCCAGGACTGTCCATACCTCCGGGAACCACGTGGGCTGAGTCCTGGCCTTTTTGCGCTCAAAGGCGTAGATCGTGGTAGCCGCATATTGGTGGACGACCTGGCCCGCATTCAGGTCGAGCAAGCCGGACAGCTTTAACCGGTCCAGCACGCTCTCCAGGGTCTGCCCCTCGCGCGTGTTGACGACGACGAAAACCTGGCGGAAGCCGGAATCGCAGCGAGCGCCGCACAGGTAACCTGTTGGGACTCCATAGCGGATGAAATAGTAATGGGTCGGGATGTTCACCGGAGAGACGATAGCCACCGCATCGCCGGCCTGCAGGCGGCCCTTAAAATACAGGGTCACTTCCTCCGATTCGCCCATCGAGCCGGGAGCCTTGAACGATTTCCCGGCCTGGTCCCGCGCCTGGTAAATGCTCAGCAGCCCGGCAATTCCCAGCACCGCCAGGACGAAAACCACCTGCCTGGCCCTCACGGCTCGCACGAGCTCGAGCGCCTTGCGCGCCAGGACCATGATCCCGGCTGCCGCGCCGATATAAAAAAGCGGCAAGAAGAACAGCCAAACGCGCGGCCAGGGGGCGACTTTCTGAATGGTGAGCACGAGGGCGAACCACAGCGCCGCCACCAGCGCATAGGGCAGGCGCTGGCGGGAGATCTTCCAATGCAAGCCGAGCGAAGCCAGGAAGCCGGCCGCAGTCACAGCGCCAAAGAACGGCGGCGCGCTGGTATTCCAAAATAACCAGGTGTTGCGCAGCCGGGCGATTACGCCTTCCGAGAAATCATCCCACTCCAAAGCGCTCACAAAGCGGTTGCCCACCACCGCCTGAACGCCCGTGCTGCGGAACACGGGCAAATATAACACAGCGGTCAGTAACACGACGCAGCCCCCGGCCGCGACCAGCAGCGGGATGAACGACGCCCCATAATCCGGGTCCACATCTTTCAGCAAGGCGGAAAAGAACAGCCAGGCCATCAACATGCCAAACGGGTAAAGCATGATCGGGATGGTATAAAACCCGAGCGCCGAGAACAGCACAAACAAGACCCAGGCCAGGGCGTTCTTGTGCGCTTTTAAATAGGCCCCCAGCCCGAAGGTCAGCAGGGTGAACAGGGTGACCAGGGTGTAGCCGCGGGCGTTAGTGGCGTACTCGACCATGGCTGCCGAGGCCGCCAGCAGCCCGGCGCTCAACAGGCCGGTATCGCGGTCGTAAAGCAAGCTCGCCAGCAGATAGCAGGCCGGGACCGCCAGAACGCCTGCCAGGAAAGCCGGCAGCCGGATGGCCCACGGCTGGTTTCCCAGCAGGTGGTAAGCCAAAAATACCAGGATGGTGTGAAAGATGTGGTTGTTCGGCAGGTGGTAATCCGAAATCACGTAGCGAAAGGGGCGGATGGCGAACGCCAGGAAGGTATAGGATTCGTCGTAGCGCATCGGCTGCGAGAGGAAAATCAGGCTGTTCAGGGCGGCGATCCCGCTGATCGACAGCAAGGCCAGCAGCGTAAGGCGCGGATTCACAGCCCTGCCTGAAGAGGCCAGCATCTGGCGAGCATCGCCCGGCAGGCGTGCGAAAAAGCCTTGCAGCGCTCGCAAGGCCCGCCCGATCGCCCGCTCTGTGACCCTTCGAGCGGCTGCGACTGCGACGGCGACCCCCAGCAGAGCCAGCCCGCCCAGCCGTAAACCCGGCGCAATCTGTGCAAACAGGGCCGGCGTGAACAATTCGACCTGCCCGCCTTTTCCGAGCGAATCGACGACCGGCTTTAAAACCTCGAACGGCAGCCACGAAGCGATCGCCAGCAGCAAGCCTGCCGCCAGGCACACCAGGATGAGGGCGAAACGCAGGGTCTTTTGAAGTCGATCCATACTAGCCGCCAAAGGCCAGTCCGGCGATCTCGATCCAGGCCGGCGCAGGGTTCGCCAGGCTCCCGAAGCTCAGGCGGCCATCCGGCGGCAGCGCCGCGTACTGGTTGTCCACCCACAGCACCAGGCCGAGCGGCCCCCGGGGGACGACCGCCGTATCCAGGACAGTCTCGCCGTCCACGCCAAAGATGGCGCGGTCCGCCCGCCATTCCAGGGTGTAGGCGTGCCATTCCAGCGGGTCGAGCTTCAATTGGACGGCGTCCTGGCGCACAAAACGTCCAGCAAATCGGCGCAGGAGCCTTGCAGTTGGCGGCAGGAGCAGCAGGGGCAAGGCCAGGAGTCCCGGCGCCAGGAGCAGGGAAGGCCAACGCGGCGAGCGGAACGTGGCCGCCAGCCCGCCTTGAGCGGGCAGGTCGTCGCGCAGCGAAAGGTAGTTGGGCGCCGAGGCGAAAAAAAACCAGGCCGCGTTGGGCAAGGCCGGCAGGCGCAGCGCCTCTGCGCCGCTTAATATTGCCATGCCAAAGGGATCGTTCCACAGGCCAAAGCCCCAGGTGCCGGGGATGTCCTTTGCCGAGGCGCGCCCGCGCAAGGCCAGCTTGAACGGGGCGCGCCAGGAGAAATCGCTGCGCCGGCCGCGGCCGTAATCATCCAGTTGCGCCAGTCGGTAGCGGCCCTTTTCACCGGCGGGGATCTCCAGCCGCCAGGTCTGCTCGCCCAGCGCCTGCACGCTGGCTCCGGCAGTCAGGTTCTTTTGCAGACCCGTTCCCTCAAAATCTACTCTCTTCATACGGCCCACCGATGATACCACGAATGAGGCCTTCATGAATCGCCGTGGTGTGGCTCTTTGGGATTTTCTGAGATAGGGGCCGGATTTGGGGGTTCACCACAGCAATTCCTAGAGACCCCGTGGTGTAACCTCGAATGAAGTATAATCTTAGAAAAGGAGATCTATGGAAATTACCTGGTATGGACATTCTTGTTTCCGGCTTACCGAACGCGGGATGGCGACGGTGGTTACCGACCCATTTGACAACGCTGCCGTCGGATACGAACCTTTAAAGCTCAAAGCCGACATCGTCACCATCAGCCACGAAGCTCCAGGGCATAGCAATGCGTCTTCTGTGAAAGGAAAATCTCACGTGATCACCGGGCCGGGAGAGTATGAGATCGGCGGCGTGTTCATCACTGGTGTGCAAACCGACGGCCACAAAAAATCCGGCGAAGATGAGCCGCGCAATACGTTGTACGTCTTCGATTACGACGGCATCACCGTGGCGCACCTCGGCGATTTGCGCGTTGTGCCCAGCCAGACCGAGATCGAAGCGCTCGGCAATGTGCACGTTGCCCTGGTGCCGGTTGGAGGCGGCGGAGGTCTAAATGCCGCCAAGGCGGTGGAAGTAGTCAGCCTGTTGGAGCCCGGAATCGTCATTCCCATGCACTTCGCGACCCCTGCCGGCAGCATAAAGCTGGCCCCCATTGGCAAATTCCTCAAAGAGATGGGGCTTGGAAACATCGAGCCGCAGCCTTCATTGAAGATCGGCCGTACGACCGTTCCGGAAGAAACCAGCGTTGTGGTGCTGGCCTACCAACGGTCGTAGCAAAGGAGCAACGCCTTGGCTGTCAAATTGTTGATGACATGGGACATTTTACCCGGCCGCGAACAGGAATACTTCGAGTTTGTAGTCCGCGATTTCATCCCCGGGCTGCAGCGTATGGGCATGGAGCCCAGCGAATCCTGGCTTACAATGTACGGGGATCAACCTCAGATTATGGCCGGGGCGCAAATGCCCAGCATTAATTCCCTGCAGCGCATCCTGGCCTCCGCGGATTGGAAAAACCTGACCCAGCAGTTGATGGATTACGTCGAGAATTTCGAATTTAAAGTGGTACAGGCTCGCAGCGGCTTCCAGATGTGACACGCTCAGCCATCACCACAAAGCTCCTCCAGTGGTACGATGAAAACGCACGCTCCCTGCCCTGGCGCGGCCATCCGCAGCCTTACGCCGTATGGGTTTCGGAGATTATGCTGCAACAGACACGGGTGGAAACCGTCATCCCTTACTTCACTCGCTGGATGAAGCGCTTCCCGGACGTCCAAGCCCTGGCGCAAGCTTCCCAGCAGGATGTTTTGGCCGCCTGGGAGGGTTTGGGCTACTATAGCCGCGCTCGCAACCTGCAGCGGGCCGCCCAAATCCTCCTGGAATGCTACGAGGGCGAGCTGCCGGTGGACTCCCAGGCGCTGGGCAAATTGCCGGGGGTCGGGCGTTATACAGCCGCCGCCATCGCTTCCATCGCCTTCGGCCTGGACGAGCCTGCCCTGGATGGCAATATCCGCCGGGTGCTGGCGCGCCTGTTCAACGTGAGCGTGCCAGCTCGTTCGCCCCAGGGTGAACGCCGCCTGTGGGAGCTGGCAGCAGAACACCTGCCGCCGGGACAGGCTGGGGAATACAACCAGGCATTGATGGACCTGGGCGCGACGATTTGCACGCCGCGCAGCCCGGAATGCCAGCGCTGCCCGCTGGAAGACGCCTGCCAGGCGCGCCGGCTGGGGCTGCAAAACGAGCGTCCCGTCCTCTCTCGAAAGCCGCCGGCGCCCCACTACATCGTCACTGCCGCCGTCATCGAGCAGGACAGCCGGGTGCTGATCACCCAGCGCCCGCTGGAAGGCTTATTGGGTGGGCTGTGGGAATTCCCCGGCGGTAAGCTGCAGCCAGGTGAAGAGTTGGCATCATGCTTGCAGCGTGAAATCCAGGAAGAGTTAAACCTCAAAATTCAGGTAGGCGCCTCGTTCGGCGTTTACCGGCACGCTTACACCCATTTCCGGGTGACGCTGCACGCCTTTCGCTGCAGCATCCCCACAAGCGGCCTGCCCGGCGGCAGCCAGCCGCAGCCTATCCAGGTGAAGGACCTGCGCTGGATTAAGCCGGAAGAGCTGCTGGATTATCCCATGGGCAAGATCGACCGCCAGATTGCCCGCCGGTTGATGGAAGCGAAAGGGCTGAGCGTCCCGGCTGCCACGGCGGCGAACACCTGAACCAGAAACAAACAGGCATAGAGAAGATGTTAATTGTTGACGCACACGAAGACCTGGCCTGGAATATGCTTACCTTCGGGCGGGATTACAGCCTGCCAGCCGCCGAGACGCGCCGCAGGGAAGCCGGGACAGACATCCCGCAGCAGAACGATGATACTCTGCTGGGCTGGCCCGAATACCAGCGCGGCCAGGTGGCGCTGGTATTCGCCACGCTTTTCGCCGCGCCGCTGCGCGCCGGGGTAGGCTCGCACGACACCCAGGTTTACGCCAATGAAAGGCAAGCCCGCCATCTTTACAGCGCCCAGCTCGATCTTTACGAGCGCCTGGCGGACGAGCACGCCGACCAATTCCGCCCGGTTCAGAGTCGCGGCGATTTGCAGGCCGTGCTGGATCACTGGCACAGCGACAGCGAGCACCACCCGGTCGGCCTGGTGGTGCTCATGGAGGGTGCAGAGGCGGTGCGCTCGCCGGACGAGCTGGAAGAATGGTGGCAGCGCGGCGTACGCCTGATCGGACCAGCCTGGGCCGGCAACCGCTTTTGCGGCGGCACAAACGAGCCCGGACCGCTCACATCCGAGGGATACGCCCTGCTGGAAGGCATGGCGAGCCTTGGCTTTACACTCGATCTGAGCCACATGGACCAGGAGGCCGCCCTGCAAGCCCTGGACGCTTATCCTGGCCGGATCGCAGCCACCCACGCCAACGCCCAGGCCTTGCTCAAGGGCTACGATGGCAACCGCCACCTGCCGGACCGGGTCATTCAGGGCCTGCTCGAACGGGATGGCATCATCGGCGTGGTGCCCTATAACGGGTTTTTGCTGGCCGGCTGGCGGCGCGGCGACCGGCGCGACCTGCTGAGCCTGCAGCACATCGTTGCCCAGCTCGACTATATCTGCCAGATGGCAGGCGATGCAAAACACGCTGGCCTGGGGACCGATTTCGACGGCGGCTTCGGCCTCCAATCCACGCCGCCCGGAATCGACACCATCGCCGATCTGCAAAAGCTGGCGCCGCTCCTGGCCGAAAAAGGTTATTCTCAGGAGGATATCGGCGCCATCCTGGGCGGCAACTGGCTCGACCTGCTGCAGACCGGCCTGCCGGTAAGTGTATAATGATTTTTAACGGCGGTCTCAGCGCCTGGTTAAAAATACGCTCGGTTTAATGCGATGATCAACGGACAAAATCAAAGCAGCAAACGCTTACGCATCCGCATTGGATTGAGCACCCTCATCCTGGGTTTGTTGATATTTGTGTTGGGAGCCGATCCCGGGTTGTTTGGATTGGATCGCAGCCCAGTGACAGGTTTCGTGCAGATCGCTGTTCTCTTAATAGGACTGGCGTTGATCTGCCTGGGAGGCTATGTCACTCTAAACGCGCTTTGGAACGGCACCCAAAAATCGATCGGCGCCGATATTGGCCTGCGGCTGGTCAGCACTGGCTACGTGATCAGCGTCGCATCCGGTATGGCCGACGTGTTCGGATTTGGCAGCCACCCTTTCCCCCAAATTCCCTATTTTGGGCCCTGGCAAGCGACCGGCGTTATGGTCGGCGAGGCGATGATCGCCCTGGGCTTTTTACTGCTGATCCCTTTCCAGGGGCGAAAAAGATAAAAAAAGCCGGTCGGCTCAATCATCTGGGCCGATGCAGGCCAGCATCTCCTCATTCGTTTTCATCTTAAACTCTTCCAATCCAAGCCGCCTGGCCTGTTCCTGTTCGGCTGCTTCCAGGCGCGTGACCGCCTGCCAATCGACCACCCGGCAGCCCTGCTTCTCAAGCAGGTGACCTAACGCCTCCAGGCTGTGCGCTTCTGTCTGTGCATCCGTGGCAGGCAGGGTTTGCAGGTACTGTAGAATCGCTTTGGCCCCATTTTCCCCATCTTTGCGGGCCACTCCTACCAGGCCGCTGCTCGCCTCACGCGACCAGCCGGCCACAAAGACGCCCTCCAACGGCTTGCCCAAATCCGGATCAAAGGCTTCATAAGACAGGTTTTCCACCGGGTAGGCGGGCGCCGGGTTCTTAACAAACTCATTCCACCTTACCGGCAGGCCGAAATGGTCTTCGACCCGGTCGCCGATACAAAATATGACTGTGTCCACGTCCAGAAGGCGTTTTGTACCCAGGCCGACCGCTTTGGTATCGTTATTTTTCGGAACCAGGGTGGTGTCTTCGACTTCTAAAGCGCACACCCGGCCTTGATCGTCCCCCAGCATACGCGTTGGCGAGGCCAGGAAATCGAAGCGAAAGCGGGTATCCGAGATGGCATCCAGGCCTTTTGGCAAGGCCGAAAGGATAAAAGCTTTGGCGCCATCCACGTCCTGGCCAATCGCCGTCATCACCGGCGCGACCCGGGCGATCTCAGCTTCGAAAGCTGCCAGGTCCAGGTTGCGGATGACGGTTTCCATTTCTTTCTTAGAGAATTTCACTTCGACAGGGCCGCGGCGGGCCACCGCCACTACCTCGGCCACCTTCAGTTCCCGGACAACCCAGTGGGCGATATCCAGCATGACGTTGCCGACCCCGATCAAGGCAACGCGCTGCCCGATCCGGTAATCCTGGACGCTGTAGGGTGGCAGCCGGTTGTAATGGTAAACCAGGTCCTTGGCGTGATACACCCCGGCCAGCTCCTCCCCCGGCAGACCGAGCCACTTGGTCCCTTGTGCGCCTACGGTGACCAAAATAGCCTGGAAACCGGCCTCTTTCAAGTCTTCCAGGCTTAAACCGCTTTCCTCCCCGACCGTCACATTGCCAAGATATTGGATATTTGCCCCTTGCAGGATCTGGCGAAACTGCTTGCGCAGCCCCTCTTTCATCTTGTGCTTGTCGTGATAAATGCCATATTCGGCCAGGCCGCCGGGTTTGATATCCCGGTTGAGCAGCACGACGCGCACCCCCTCAGCCGCCAGGTACCTGGCGGCAAAAATGCCGGCAGGACCGGCCCCAATAACGGCGACGAGATGTGAATTTTGTTCTTCGCTGGTCATTTCTGCCCTCCCATACTAAAAAAGGCCGCCCACAACTGCAACCTGGCCCTGGCATTATATTCATGCCAAAGGGATTCCACAAGTGCCTTAGAACCTATTTTCATCCTGCATTCATTTTATAAATCTTTCGGCTGTTGTAGCTATCAAACTGGTAAGGTCCCTGGCTTTGGCACCTGCAGGCATTGTCTGTTTATTCCAGTCTATGCTATATTTGATGCACTATTATAGGAATGCTTCTATTGGTGTTGAAAAACACGAGGAGATTACTGTGCAACCGCCATATCCTTCCCAATTCGACCCTGCTCCGGCAGAAGAGGCTCCCCAAAAACCAACCTCGCGGATCTGGCGCGTGCTCTGGCAAGGGAAAGTGGGGCCGGCGTTTTGGAATATCGCCAGCCTGGTGTCCCTCACCGTCAACATCATCTTGTTGGTCATTCTGATCCTGGTTGGCCGGGAGTTATTCGCCCTGAAGGGCTTGGTTTCAGACCAACTGATCAGCGGTCTGCACGAGAACTTCATCAAAATGGACCAGGCGCGCATCACCACCACCATCCAGGTCGACGACATCATCCCGGTGACCTTCGATCTGCCCGTCCAGACCGAGACCACGGTGGTCCTGACCAAAGACACCCGCATCAAGAACGCCATCGTCAACCTGAGCACGGGCGGGCTCTCCATTACCCGGGCGCCTGCCAACATCGTCCTCCCGGCCGGAACAAAGCTGCCCATATCGCTGAACATCGTTGTCCCGGTCAACACGACTGTGCCCATATCGCTGAAGGTCCCGGTCGATATCCCTTTGAACAAAACCGAGCTGCACGATCCATTCACCGGCCTGCAAAAAGTCGTCTCTCCCTATGACCGGCTGCTTGCCAGCAGCCCAAACACCTGGAGCGACACGCCAGTGTGCCGTAACGGCCTGGATTTCTTCTGCAACTGGCTGTCGGGTAAATAGACGGTTTATAATTAGAGGCCAGCAGGGGTGTTTTTTATGCCTCGCAGCCGCAGATCCATTTGCGGCGTCACATGGCGCTGACAACCGGCGCCATCACACACATTAATCGTGGAGAATTCATGCAAACTGGGGTACAGAAACTTCGATTATCCAACGGGCTGCTGGTGCTTTTGAAAGAAATCCACACCGCCCCGTTGATCAGCCATTGGATCTGGTACCGGGTTGGCTCGCGCAATGAAGTTGCCGGCGCCACCGGGATCTCTCACTGGGTGGAACACATGCAGTTTAAAGGCACTGCCCAATTCCCCACTGGCTCGTTGGATAAAGCAATCTCTCGCCTGGGAGGCGTCTGGAATGCCTTCACCTACCTGGATTGGACGACTTACTTCGAGACCTTGCCGGCGGATAAAATCGACCTTGCGCTGCGCCTGGAGGCCGACCGTATGGCAAACAGTCTGTTCGCCCCCGAAGAAGTCGATTCGGAGCGCACCGTGATCATCTCCGAGCGCCAGGGCAACGAAAACGAGCCGCTTTTCCTGCTGGCTGAAGAAATCCAGGCGGCTGCCTTCCGGGTGCATTCTTATCACCACGAGGTGATCGGGGATTTGGCCGATCTCCAGACCATGCAGCGCGAGGATCTTTACCAGCATTACCGCACGTTTTACGCTCCGAATAACGCCGTCCTGGCGATTGCCGGCGATTTTGAAAGCGGGTCCATGCTGAGTCGCCTGGGCGAGCTGTTCGAGCCGATCCCGGCTGGCGCTGAACCGCCCCGGCGCACCCGGCTCGAACCCCCGCAGTTGGGAGAGCGCCGGGTCACTGTGGAAGGCCCGGGCGATACCACCTACCTGCAGGTGGACTACCGCGCCCCAGAAGCCTCTCTCCCGGATTTTTTCGCATTGACCGTACTGGACTCCTTGCTGACCGGGCCAAGCAGCCTGAACATGTTTGGCGAGGGCATCTCGAACAAGACCTCGCGCCTCTACCGGCGCCTGGTCGACCGGGAATTAGCCGTAAGCGTGTTTGGTGGGCTGCAAGCCACGATCGATCCATTCCTTTACACCATCACCATCCTGCCCCACCCTGACCACGGCGTAGAAGAGAACCTGCAAGCGCTGGATGAAGAGATTCAACGCCTGCGAGATGAGCCGCCCTCCGGCGAGGAACTCCAGCGGGCCGTCAAGCAAGCGCGCGCCCTGTTCGCTTATGGCAGCGAATCCATCACCAACCAGGCGTTCTGGCTGGGTTTCAGCGAGATGTTCGCCGACTACGATTGGTTTCTCACTTACCTGGACAGGTTGGCAGAGGTGACTCCCCAGAATGTGCAGGCAGCCGCCCAAAAATATCTGCGCCCGCAGCAGCGCGTGGTGGGTGTTTACCTGCCGCAGGGGGACGAAACCCCGAATTTAAGCCCGGGTGAAGAAGCTGAAGAAATGCAAGCCGGGAGCCTGACATGACCCAAAACAGAGTGCGCCAAAACCGGCCTGCCCCGCTCGCCCGGCCCTATTCCACGCCTGGCCCGGACGACATCACCCGCCTGCAATTGCCGAACGGCATTGTCGTGCTGTCACGCCCCAACTTCAACAGCCCGTCGGTCGTCCTGAGCGGATTTCTGCAGGCCGGCGGCATTTCAGACCCGGATGAAAAGCTCGGCCTGGCAGATTTTTGCGCTGCGGCGTTAATGCGCGGCTCGGCCAGGCACAGTTTCCAGGAAATATACGACCTGCTGGAATCGGCCGGCGCCAGCCTCGGAATCAGCGGAGGCGTGCACACGACCAGTTTCCACGGCAAAGCCCTGGCAGAGGATCTCGGCCTACTGCTCTCTCTGTTGTCTGAGACCCTGCGCCAGCCGTCCTTCCCCGGCGACGAGGTGGAACGCCTGCGGGCGCAACTGCTGACCAGCCTGGCGATCCGCTCCCAGGACACCGGCGACATGGCCTCGTTGACCCTGGATCAAATTCTGTACCCCGAGCACCCGTACAGCCGGCCGAATGAAGGCTATCCGGAGACCGTCCAGGCCATCCAGCGTGATGATCTGGCTGCCTTTCACTCCCGCCACTATGGACCGCACGGCCTGACGATCGCAGTGACCGGGGCCGTCGAACCGGCCCAGGCCGTCGAAATGGTGTCCCAGGCCCTGGGAGACTGGCAAAACTCGTCCCAGCCGGAAGTCGCCTCCCTGCCCGATCTGCAACCGCTGCAGCAAACCGTTCGCAGGAAAGCGACCATCCCAGGCAAATACCAGTCCGATATTTTGCTGGGCGCGCCAGGCCCGGCGCGGCGCGCCCCGGATTTCCTGGCCGCAGCCCTGGGCAACAGCGTCCTGGGCCAGTTCGGCATGATGGGCCGCATCGGCGAGGCGGTTCGCGAACAGGCCGGGCTGGCTTACTATGCCCACAGCGATTTGACCGGCGGCTTTGGGCCCGGGCCCTGGCTGGTGTCGGCCGGGGTCGCGCCCGAAAATGTCGAACGGGCCATCGACTTGATCCTGGAAGAGATCACCCGCTTCGTCGGCGAGCCGGTCAGCGCCGAAGAGCTGAGCGACAGCCAGGATCAATTCGTTGGACGGCTGCCTCTCTCGCTGGAATCTAACGCCGGGGTGGCAGCCGCCCTGGTTCAAATCGAGCGCTACGGCCTGGGCCTGGATTACTACCGCCGCTACCCCGAGCGCATCCGGGCGATCACACAGGATGAGGTGTTAGAAGCTGCCCGGCGCTACCTGGATCCAAAACGCCTGGGGATCGCCGTCGCCGGCCCCTGAGAGCTGCTGATGCCCGACTTAAAACTCGCCAGCGGCACCGACCTGATCGAGATCGAACGCCTGCGAAGCGCGATCGAGCGCCACGGCGCGCGCCTGCTGAACCGGGTTTTCACTGCACAGGAGCTGGCGGAAACCGGAGGAAACCCGGCCTCCTTGGCGGCGCGCTTCGCCGCCAAGGAGGCGGTCGCCAAGGCCCTGGGAACCGGCATCGGCGCCGTCGCCTGGCAGGAGATCGAGATCTGCCGCGGGCCGGCCCGCCAACCGTTTCTTCGCCTGCACGGGGCCGCCCAGAAACTGGCCGATGACCTGGGGCTGCACACCTGGTCTATCAGTCTCAGCCACACCCGTATTTACGCCAGCGCCATCGCCATCGCCATCGGGCCTGGCTGATCCATCGCCTGCTTGCGGGAAGAAGCCACCAAACGCGGATCGGGGGTTGATCGATTCACCCTTCGGGTGGATAATAAAAGTTGTGGCTGGCCTTGATACCCCCATTCTTGCCATTCGAATCAATGGAATCTCCACTGGAGGTTGACCATGTCGCGCCTTTTGCGTGGTTTGCTTTGGACTATCGCCAGCATCGTCCTGGTGATCGCTATACTGGCTGCCATTTTTATACCGGTTACGGTCCGGCGCTCCTTTCCGCAGGTGAGCGGAGTCGTCCAACTCACCGCCCTGGACGGCAGCGTGGACATTTACCGCGATTCGTCCGGCATCCCTCACATCTATGCCGCATCCCAACACGACCTGTTTTTCGCCCAGGGCTACGTACACGCCCAGGATCGCTTCTGGCAAATGGATTTCTGGCGTCATATCGGCTCCGCCAATTTGTCCGAGATGTTTGGCGAATCCCAACTGGACACGGACAAATTCCTGCGCACTTTAGGCTGGGGGCGAGTCGCCCAGCAAGAACTGGGCCAGTATGATCCGGACACCATTGCAATCATGCAGGCCTACAGCGATGGCGTCAACGCTTACCTGGCAGATCACCAGGGCAGCGCCCTCAGCCTGGAATACGCTGTTCTGAAACTGCTGACCCCCAGCTATAAGCCGGCCCCCTGGCAGCCGGTAAACAGTCTGACCTGGGGCAAGGTCATGGCTTGGGACCTGGGTGGGAATCTAGATTATGAGATCGCCCGGGCGGTCCTGCTCAAGACGCTCACCCCCCAGCAGGTCGCCGACCTCTACCCGCCATTTCCTTCGGACCACCCGATTATTGTCCCATCCTCGAATACAGGCATCTCCCCGGAAGTCGCTGCTTTGAAACCTCTTCTTGCTGGAGAGCGCCTGGACCAGGCCTTCGAGCGCATCCAGGGCAACCTGGACGCCCTAGAGGGCCTGCTTGGGCCTACAGGCAACGGCATCGGCTCGAACAGTTGGGCGATCTCCGGGCGGCTCAGTGCCACCGGGAAACCCTTGTTGGCCAACGACCCGCACTTGAGCGCCCAAATGCCCTCTATATGGTACGAGGTCGGGCTGCACTGCACCCAAAAAGGGCCAGCTTGCCCCTATGACCTGGATGGCTTTTCCTTCGCCGGCACGCCGGGGGTGATTATTGGGCACAACGACCGCATTGCCTGGGGGTTCACCAACGTCGGGATGGATACGGAAGATTTGTACATCGAAAAAATCAACCCGGATAACCCCAACCAGTACGAGGTCAACGGGCAGTGGGTGGATATGCAAATCGTGAATGAGACCTTGCAGGTCGGTGGAGGCCAACCCGTCCCATTGGCGGTGCGCTACACTCGCCACGGCCCGATCATCTCAGACACTTATGGTGACCTGAAAGATTTCAAGCAAAATGCTGGCGTCTCGCTGCCCCAAAATTACGCCATCGCTCTGCGCTGGACCGCGCTGGAGCCAAGCGTGATCTTCGCTGCGATCTTGCAGATCAACCGCGCCCAAAATTGGGATGATTTCCGCCGCGCGGCCCAAAACTTCACGATCGCCGCCCAAAACCTGTTGTACGCTGATTTTGAAGGGAATATCGGCTATCAAATGCCCGGGAACGTGCCGGTGCGAGCCAGCGGGGATGGCAACCTGCCCGTGCCAGGCTGGACGGATGAGCACGAATGGACAGGCTACGTCCCCTTCGACCAGCACCCTTACGCTTACAACCCACCTGAAGGTTTCATTGCGACCGCCAACAACGCCGTAGTAGGCCCGGATTATCCTTACCTGATCACCACAGACTGGGATTACGGCTACCGCGCCCGCCGGATTGTGGACATGATCCAGAATGCCCCCGGCCCGGTCGACATCGCTTACATTCAAAAAATGCAAGGCGACGATAAAGACCTGAACGCCGAGGCGCTGCTGCCGGTTCTCGCCGCGCTGCCTCCAGAGGACAACGGCCTGGAACAGGCTCGCACCCTGCTGGTAAATTGGGATGGCCAGACAAGCATGGGCTCGCCGGCGGCAGCGCTCTTCGAGGCCTTCTGGAAGCATTTGCTGGCCGACACATTCGACAATGATCTACCCGGGGATTACTGGCCCGACGGCGGCGACCGCTGGTACGAAGTGATGCGCCAGCTTGTCCAGCAGCCGCAGAGCCCCTGGTGGGACATCCAGGGTACGCCAGAAATCGAAACCCGTGACCAGATCTTCAGCCAGGCGCTCGGCGAAGCGGTCTCCGAGCTGGATGCCAACCTGGGCAAGAATCCGGATAACTGGAAATGGGGCGACCTGCACCGCCTGGTCTTCCGCAACCAGACCCTTGGCGAGTCGGGCGTCGCGCCGATCGAGGCAATTTTCAACCGCGGTCCCTTCGACGTTTCCGGAAGCTCATCGATCGTCAATGCCACATCCTGGAATACCGCCGAGTCGTACGAAGTGACCTCCCTGCCTTCTATGCGCATGATCGTCGACCTGGGCAATCTGCAGAATTCCTTGACAATCCTCACCACCGGTCAGTCCGGGCACGCCTACCAGAGCCACTACGTCGACCAGGCAGATTTGTGGCGGGACATCCAATATCACCCCATGCTGTGGGATCGGAGTGAGGTTGAAACAAAGGCCGAGGCGCATTTGCAGTTAACGCCCTGAGCGTGTAAACGCTTATCGCTATCACATCCCCCGGTAATTATTGCCTTTTTCAAGGAGTAAACGGTTTAATTTTTAAGTAAACCTAGGAAGGTTTCGGCAAAAGGGTTTACATTTTGGGTTAACCCTGGGGTTAAGATCAGCAGAATGGCTCGTGAGAGCCCCGCAAGGGCGCCATTCGTCACTATGATCACCGAAGGAAGGTGAGACAGCGATTTTGGGTATTACGAGTGATGTCTCACCCACGAAGTACGAGCGGCTATTTTGATCGCATTCTGTGTGCAAAGGTTAGTAATTTTGGTCTATCTATCAAACCGGGACATGCGTTACCACTTCACACAATTGATTTGAGGGAGTGGTAAAGAATGTCCGTAATGAAGCCTCAAGGTACCACCCAACTAGAGCAGCAGAATTTCTTATAGGTTATTCGGGTAGTACAAACGCCATTTTTCGGAATAAAATGTCTCACCCATATCATGTGTCAGATAAAAATCGTACTCCTGGTCAAATTGGGTAAATAACTCGATTTGACTTACCATATATCCTCCAGCTTTTTCTAAATAGAATCCGACTACCTGGTGATAGGGATACGTAAAATTTAGCACCCGTAAGGTTTCTGCTAGTTGTTCCACTGACACTTTATCTTTCGCTAGCTGATAAGCTCTCAAAACTTTATCAACCCCCCCGGCATGAACAGGGCGAACTGAAATATCAATCAACGTTCTCTCTACATTCGTTAATCGGATGCTTTTCCCTCGGTCATTTTTTCTTTCCAAAACCCCATAACTATCGGTGTACATCCCATTGAGAAGCCAGATTGTCATATCGTCATACTGTGCATGGCTCTTCGTCACTCTGACCGGATTCTTTAATGCCATGTCAATTCTTTCCTGGGTAAGTGTGCCCTTAGATGGCTTTCTTGATTGCTCAACATTCACATAAACGTTTTTTGGTTGAAAATCAGTTAGCCCATTTAGAAATGCGGCAGTCTGGTGGCTTAGATATGCTTCACTCCTCAGTGATAGTGCCAAATCATATACTGAGACTTTACCCCATGTATATCGGATTTCGGGTCGTGTCTTAAATGCTAGCTTTATCATCCTCAACTTTGTTTTATTCACAACCCATTTAACAAAGCGATTAAATCCGGCGGAAGTTGCTAATTCCCATTCATCTCGTTTCTCTCGAAATATATTCCTCATTTCTCCATGTCTATAGATCTCCTTATCAGACGCATCAAAGAAAGCTAATATTTGAGGTTTAGCAACCACTAATGTTGATTTCATAGGTTGTTTCTCGAATGATAACCAATGGCTATTTGGGTCTTTAAATTTAAGAAGTCCCATCACATATGCTGTATATATACAGCATATGTGATGGGAACACATTATCACTTCGATATCCCAGAAATTTTTTTGGACATTTATTGCTTCTGACACTTAAGACTTTTCAGTAGGAAATTTAGTACAATTTTTATCATTGTGGACACTTTTATATATTTCTCATAACCACAAATAAAAAATTTGCCGTTACAAAAATGGTCAAGTTTAAGATATAATTCCCTTAAAACCACTCCACTTTTTAAAAAGTGGAGTGGTTTTAAGGGAAAAACATTTAACTTGTTAGGATAAATTATGAGAAAAAGTTTTGAATCCGCAAAAAACACGTTCCAGAGAAAAAAAGGAATTCTGAGAGCTTCTGAGGCTAAAAGAGCTGGAATAGACCTAAAAACGTTACAAGAAATGGTTGATACCGGCATTCTTAAAAAGGAGGGGAGAGGTGTATACAGGCTAGCCAACCTTCCACCACTCAGTAATCCTGACCTGGTACAGATTGCTATACGTGTACCGAATAGCGTTATTTGCTTAATATCTGCACTTTCATTTCATGCTTTGACCACTCAGACCCCATATAAAATTTATATCGCTATACCAAGAAATAGCTATAGACCCCAGATTGATTATCCGCCGATAGATGTAATAAGGCTTGGTGAAAAAGCCTATAGCTCTGGTATCGACAAGCATGTTTTAGATGGAGTTGATGTAAATATCTATAATCAAGAAAAAACAGTGGCGGATTGCTTTAAATTCCGAAATAAGATAGGACTGGATATCTCACTAGAGGCATTGAAGGATTATTTGGCTGAGCCGACCAGAGATATCGAGAAATTGCTTCACTATGCTCGAATTGACCATGTAGAAAATGTGATAAAACCTTATATAGAGGCAATTGTATGAGCAAGGAAATCAAAAATTTGGCAGCTTCTGTGCTCAATCGCCTCCGTAATAAGGCAAAAGAGATAGGCCTTCCTTCTGAATGGATGTTACAGTATTATGCAAATGAAAGATTTTTATACCGGATTTCGCAATCTGAGCATCGCCGCAAGTTTGTACTGAAGGGTGGATTAATGATTTAACAGTTGGGAAGTGCCCCTTAGGAGACTTACAAAGGATATTGATTTTCGAGCACTTACAAGTAACGATTTTGAGAACATCGTCCAAATTTTTAAAGATGTTTGTAACCAACCTGTCGAGGCGGATGCTATGGAATATTTACCTGAAACTATTGAAGCAGAGCCGATATTAGAAGAAAAAGAGTATCCTGGAATTAGAATTCGTCTTTGGGCACGGATGGGTGAGAAGACAAAGGTGAGGATGCAGGTTGATTTGGGGTTTTCGGATATGATTACGCCTCCAGCAAACATATTAAGTTATCCAACCTTCCTTGATATGCCAGAGCCAAAACTCTTTGGATATCCCAAAGAGTTGGTTGTAGCGGAAAAATTACACGCAATTATTTATCGTGGAACTTTAACCAGCCGCCAAAAAGATTTCTATGATATTTGGTTTATCTCACAACAATTTGATTTTGAAGGAGTTCTACTACAACAGGCAATAATTAACACTTTTAATAATCGTGCTACACCAATTCCGAAAGAGTTACCTGTGGTTTTGTCCAATAGCTATGCAGAAACAAACGACAAACAATGGAAAGCGTTCCTCAATACTTTTAATCCCGGTGAAAGTGAAAGAAAAGATTTTCCAGACGTTCTATCAAGACTACGAGAATTCCTAATGCCAGTTGTCAATGCTGCAGCTAATGGGGAACAATTTGACCTTCGTTGGGAAGCTGGAAAACATTGGTCCACAAAAAATTAGTGGAGCAATAATAGGACCAAGATTAGGTTCAATGACCGGGGCTTTTGAAACCAAATATTTGGTTGTAACAAGGTAGAATAAAATGGATATAGTCACTCAATTGATAGAAGCAATTTTGCCAGGTTTGTTAATTACCGTATTTTCCTCTCCTATGCTGCGCGCAAAACTCTAGAAGGCTTTTATACCCAACAAATGAATGGGTTCGATGAAGTAAAAAAATGACCTGTTTTGAAGCGGATTAGACTTAAGCTTCCAACTCGGGAGTGGGCCGGCGCATCCGGTCCCGGACGATCTCAATAACCGCCGGCAGCAGGGAGATCAGAATGATCGCCAATACGACGATGCTGAAATTGTCCTTGACAAACTGCAAATTCCCGAAGAAATAGCCGCCAAAAGTGAACAAGGTCACCCAAGCAATCCCACCGACCAGGTTATATGTGATGAAATGAATGTAACTCATCTTGCCCACCCCGGCGACGAAAGGCGCAAACGTGCGTACAATCGGGACGAAACGGGCCAGGACGATGGTTTTGCCGCCGTGCTTTTGGTAAAACGCTTCGGTTCTATCCAGGTATTCTTTTTTCAGGAAGCGGATATCGCCGCTAAACGCGCGCGGGCCGATAAAATGCCCGATCCAGTAATTGGCAGTGTCGCCAGCGACGGCCGCAAAGCACAATAAAATGTAGATCACCCAGATGTTAAGCGGCGAGCCCAACGCCGGGGAGGCGAAGGTGCCGGCCGCGAACAAAAGCGAATCCCCAGGCAGGAACGGCGTCACAACGAAACCGGTCTCCATAAAAATGATCACAAACAGCAGTAAATAAGTCCAGGTTCCATAGGTCTGGATAACCGTGCTTAAATGGACATCCAGATGCAAAAACAAATCGATTAACTTCTTTAGCAGCTCAACCAATGTTCCAATCAACTCCATATCGGCTCCATGGGGGCCTTCCAAAAATCAAAAGTTCGTCGCGGAATTTAATATCTGCGGGATTATAGCATGCTATCCGCCGCTAATCTTTACAGACTCTTTAGGATAACCGGGTCTTTTTTCGGGTTCAAAATGGGAGGCAAGGGGACTAAGCCTGTTCGGGCGAAGGCGCAGGGGTCTCGCCTGGTCCTTGCGGGCTCTTAGCGCCGGTATTGCCGGCGCGAAAAAGCAATTGGTTAAAGCGCAGGAGCAGCGCCAGCGCCCCCAGGGTCAAGATGGCCAGGCCAAGCGGAGCCGCGGCTCCGATCCTGGTAATCAGCGAAACTTCTGGCGGGGAGGGCTGCAGAGACAATAGCGAGTTATAGGAGCTGATCAAGGTCAGCCCGTTCCAGAACCCGTGGATCAGAACGGCAGTCAGGTAGGCGGCTGCCAGGCGCAGGTAGCGACTATCTCGCCAGGATTGTGAAAGCGCCCAGCCGGTCAACGCGGTCGTCAGGATATGGATGACCGCCGTCCCTATGCGGGCGACCACCAGAAACGTCCATTCATCGCCGCTGCTGGACAGCGCCAGGCTTTCAAACAAGGCATACCCCGCCCCGCTCAATGCGCCCGCGGCGAAACCTGCCGCGGGAGAGAGATTTCTGCCGACCAGCAGCCAGACCCCAATCGGTTTAAAAACTCCTCGACCAGCGGGACGATCACCGCGCCGAACGATAGTATCGCCAGGATCACAAACGGCCTGTCCAGAAAGGGTTCGAAAAATGGGAGCGCCTGGTCCGGGGAAAAGCCAGGTATGCGCAGGTGTTCGGCCAGATTTTGAAGTTGTGCCAGCATATCCGGCTGGCTGGCTATCACTGCCAAAGCCAGCAGCACGGACAATACCAGCGCGGCCATTTCGCTGACCAGGATTAAAGCCGGCCCTAACACCAGGCCGCTGCCAAAAACGCCCCAGGCGCGCTGGGGGGAGCCAAGCGGGAGGCGGCGCACGCTCAGATAAAGCAGCCAGGCGACTGGCAGGCCGATGGCGAGCACGTGCAGCGGCGGCAGGGCGATCCAGGCGATCCTGGGGGTTCGGGCGACGAAGTAGCCCGCCAGCAGCACCAGCGGCAGGCTAAAGATCCAGATCGTGGGGCGCAGGAAGCTCAGATTTAGGCGGGTCTTGCTGATTGGTCGCCCGATGAGGCGCCTGAAAGCAAAAAACGCCGATGGCAGCAGCAGAAGGCCGCTGACCCCTGCACCGGCAGCGACCAGGGTCAGCGATAAGGGGGTCTGCTGGGAGGCGGCGCCGAAAAAACTGATCGCCCCGTAGAGCGCCAACCCCAATGCGCTGCTCCACAGCCCAAAAATTGCCAGGGCGCTTAAACCGAACTGCCCGATCGTAAGCCATTCGTTGCGAAAAGGATCTTTCTTAATTTCTTGTGGAACGGCAGTCAGTTGTTCATTCATAGGTCGCCAGATGTCTATCCAAGGGTCAGGCCGGATTATTTCTCTTCGATCGTCACTTTCTGGATCTCGTCCCCCGCGGGCAGGTTCATATTTTGAGAGGGATCGCGCGGGGTGAGCTGTTGCACGACATCCATCCCGGAAACGACCTGCCCAAAAATAGTATAGCCGCCGTCCAGATTGGGGGTGGGGGCCATAGTGATGAAAAACTGGCTGCCATTGGAGCCCGGACCGGCGTTCGCCATACCCAGAATGCCGGCTTTGTCAAATTTCAGATCGGGTGAGACTTCGTTGTCAAAAGTATAACCGGGACCGCCGAACCCGCTGGCAGTTGGGTCGCCAGCCTGGGCAATGTATCCGGGGAGAACGCGGTGGAAGGTCACGCCGTCAAACCAGCCATTTTCCGCCAGGAAGACGAAATTATCGACCGCCAATGGTGTCTTATTGGCGTAAAGCTCTAAAACAATATCCCCTTTGACGGTTTGCAGAGTGGCGAAGTACTGCCTGGCCTGATCGATAACCACCGGCGGGCAGGTGGTGAACTGCTTCTTCTCCAGCAGGATCAGGTTCACGACTGTGGATATGTTGGCATAATTCAGCGGCCCCTGGTAAGGCTGACCGTTAAACAATAAGAATGGTGTGCCAGGCAGGCCGATGGCCTGGTTCCGCTCCCAGGCTTCCTGGGCTTTGGCGGCATTCGCATCGCTGTTCAAATCCGTTGTGAAGGCATCCTTGTCCAGCCCCAGCTCACCAGCCCGCGCCGTGACCCAATCTTTGAAAAGATCGATCGACAAACCGGACCATTCCGCCTGGCGCTCGAACAGCAGGTCGTGCATCGGCCAGAAACTACCCTGTGCGCCGGCGGCTTCGGCGGCGACAGAGGCGATGGCGGCCTTATCGTGGATCGAGACCAGGGGAAAATGGCGGTAAACCACTCGCAGATCGTCCGGGTGTTCCTGCTCCAAACGCGACAGGATCGGCTCGATGCCCGCACAGCTTGGGCACTGGAAGTCCGAATACTCCATGATGGTCACGAAGGCATTTTCCGCCCCTCTCACCCAGTCTTGTTCGCCCACTGGCGGGAAGAGCGATTGCACGGTCGGCCCTGGCGTCGGCTGCTGGCTGACAACCGTACAGGCCATCTGAGCGCCTGAGGAGGTGGGGGCGGGCGTTTTCTCCTCGACCACGGTGGGCGCCGCTGAGACCGGTGTAAATGTCGGGGTGCTGGCTTGTGGAGTTGCTGCCTGGCAGGCAGCCAGTACCAACGCCAACGATAAAACTGCAATTAATGGTTGTTTTAACATTTGCTTTTTCTTGGATGAATCTCTTTTCATTTATTCCTGGCCAGGGGCATTGCGCTCAACGGAATTCTCCATAAAACAGGCGTTATCAAACAATTTTACCAAGCAAAACCAAATCTTTTATCAAGGAGAATTCCCGCCCACCGCCTTCTGGAGTTGGTCGAAGGTCCACATCCAGGAAATTCGGTTCAGAAAAACTGCCAGGTTGGGACTACCGGCGCGCAGCGCACGCACCGCCGCGCCCACGGGATCCACGCCTGCCGCTCCACCGGGCTGGTCGGCGTACGCGCCATAAAATGCGAAATATGCCTGGTTGAGCTTGCGGATATGGTAGCCGTGGTCCCAAAAGAACACCCGCCGCGCCTCCATGTAATCCTCAGCCTCTTGGATTTTGCCATCCGCCAGCAGGGCGTCGACCTGCAGGCGTGTGGTGTGCATTTCGGCGCGGAAATCGAAGATCGGGGCGGCAGGGGCCGTCTCGGTTTTGCCGCCTGAGCTCGCCGGAGGTGGGGGCTTCGGCGCAAACTCCGGGTAGTAGCGCTCGATCACCGCCTTTCCAATCTCCTTGCCGGCAATCGAGGCCGTGGTTTCATTCATGGTGCGCAGCTCGGGACTGGCGTAGTAGTTCACGCCCAACGGGCGCAGGGTAAGGAAATTGTGCGTCCACTCGTGCGCCACCGTCTCGCACAACCAGTTCAAATCGCCGGTCTGGGCGACCATGGTTGGGTAAACGCCCACACCTCCAATTCCCACTACCAGAGAAGAGGCATTTAATGCCCGGTCCACCTTGTTCTCCAACTCGGCGCTTTGGGCGACAGACAGGTCTGGCGCCAGGGAGATATCTGACTCCTGGCGGATCACATCCCGCGGGCTGATGATCAACGCCTGGGGGAGCGGCGTGCTGTGATACATCACCGGCGGCAGCGGCTGGCCTCCCAGGGTAAGCCCCATGCTGGCTGCCATACTTCCGATCTGGCTTTGCAGGATCGCCTCAGCCAGCGGGCCAATCTGCCGCCTGCGGGCTTGCAAATCGCCGATATGCTTTTGCAGCACGGCCGAGGCCGATTTCGGATCGGAGACATTGGGGTCGGCGTAAATGTCGGTAAGCTGCGCCTGAGAGCGCTGCAAGTCATTCACCAGGTCCACATATTCGAGAACGATCTCGTGACGATTGCCGGCAGAAATGTAATCGCTCGTCCCGAGGGCGATCTGGTTGGCTTTGACCCACAGTGCATCAAAAATCCAGCTCACGTAATCAAACTCGATATCGCGAGTAAACTCCCGGGCGCGCTCGGTAAAGTCGCCGGGCGGCTGGCTGCTGCTTGCTAAAAGAACGGCGGTGACCGCTATGGCCACCACCAATCGGATTAACCGGCTAAACAGGACTCTGAGCTTCATTGCGGCTGATTCTACCACGCCGGGCCTGTGCACCTGCGGCCGCGGCTCACCTGCGATCCATCCCGTAAATTCCCTGGGAGCCTGGAATTCCCCCAAAATTGTCGTGCTATAATGCTTTGAAGGTGAATTCAGGTGTGCGAATTCAACCTGTTCAAGGCGGCAGGCTTATATGAACTTCCTAATCACCGGCGCAGCCGGGTTTTTGGGCTCAACTCTGGCAAATCACCTGGCGCGCGAGGGCCATCAAGTTCGCGCCTTAGACGACCTTTCCACCGGCGACTCGCAATCGCTCTCCCCGGATGTGCTTTTTACGCGTGGGGACGTCAACGACCGGCCCAAGCTGTGGACCTTGCTCCAGGAGGTGGACTGCGTTTTCCACCTGGCAGCGCGCGTCTCGGTGCCCGAATCCATCCTCTACCCGCGCGAATACAACGCTACGAACGTCGGAGGCACGGTCAGCCTGATGGAAGCCATGCGCGATGTGGGGGTGCGCCGGGTTGTTCTCATCTCTTCTGGCGCAGTTTACGGCGACCAGGGTGTCCAGCCTTTGAAAGAGAGCGCCGCGCCCAACCCACGCTCGCCTTACGCGGTATCGAAGCTGGCTGCTGAATATTACGTCCGCACGATCGGCGATTTATGGGGGATCGAAAATCTCAGCCTGAGGGTGTTCAACGCTTACGGGCCAGGGCAGCACCTGCCGCCCTCCCACCCGCCGGTCATCCCCAATTATCTACGCCAGGCGATGCGCAGCGGCACCCTGGTGATGCACGGCGATGGCTCGCAAACGCGTGACTACGTTTTCATCGATGATGTGGTAGCCGCGATGATCGCCGCAGCCACCGCCCCAGGCATTAACCAGATGACCATTAACATCGGCAGCGGGAGCGAGACCAGCGTTCGCGAGCTGGTGCGGCTGGTGATGGAGATCACGGGCACCAATGCCGAAGTGATCAATAACCCGCGCACCGACCCAGGCGTCTCGCGCATGTGCGCTGACTTAGGCCTGGCCCGCGAAAAGCTGGGGTATTCGCCGCGCTTCTCCCTGGCGGAGGGCTTACGCCTTACCCTGGAACGGGATGCGCGCTTCCGCCAGGAGCCGCCCACCCGACCGGTGATCCGGGGCTAAACATCTTGCGTCGATGAGTCGCCGGCGGACAAAGTTCGCCCACGACCTGCGGCTGGCTGCAGGCCCGGAATCGCCTTTCAAGGCCGGAGGATGCGTTTATGAGCGTGACTGTAGTGATCGGATCGCAATGGGGCGACGAAGCCAAGGGCAAGATCGTGGACCTGCTTTCAGAGAAAGCTGCCATCGTCGCCCGCTTTAACGGAGGCGACAACGCCGGACACACCGTCGTCAATCCGTTGGGCACCTTCAAGCTGCGCCTGACTCCGAACGGATTCTCGAACCCGAACGCCGCCTGCGTGATCGGCCCTGGTGTGGCTGTCAACCTGGCGACATTGATGGACGAAATCTTCAGCCTCGAGCAACTCGGCATCGAATTGCGCCAACGGCTGTGGGTCTCGCCGCGCTGTCATGTCGTCATGCCCTATCACCCGCTGTTGGAGGAAATTTTCGAAAGCGCCAGGGGCAAAGCTCGCACTGGCACGACCAAACGCGGTATGGGGCCGGTTTATGCCGATAAAGTCAGCTACAACGGCATCCGCCTGTACGATCTGGCGGATGAAGCCACATTCGCCGAAAAATTGAGAGTCCAATTGGCGATTAAAAACCCGATCTTGCAAGCATTCGGCTTGCAGCCCCTCTCGCTGGAAGCCGTCTTGCAGGAGAAATTGGATCAATTCGCCCAGGTCAGGCCGTGGGTCCGGGAGCCGTTCGGTCTGCTGCAGCAAGCGCTGGCTGCGCAAGAAGAAATCCTGCTGGAAGGCGCCCAGGCGGCCTTGCTGGATACCGATTGGGGCACCTATCCTTACAGCACCGCCTCCACTACCCTGGCAGGCGGGTCGGCAGCCGGCCTGGGGATTGCCCCGCGCTGGATCAGCCGGGTGATCGGCGTCGCCAAGGCCTACACCAGCCGGGTCGGGCGCGGCCCAATGCCAACCGAGCTATTCGATCAGGTGGGCGAAATCCTGCTTAAAGAAGGGCAGGAATACGGCACCGTGACAGGCCGGCCCAGGCGCTGCGGCTGGTTCGACGCCGAGCTGGTGCGCTTTTCGGCCCAGCTTAACGGGTTCAACGAAATCGCCCTCACCAAACTGGACGTTTTAGACAGCCTGCCATCCTTGAAAATCTGCACCGGGTACCGTCCCTGCTTGCCTCAAAACGGAGAACCGGCAGCGGGGGAGGCTTCAGCGATGCATTACTGGCAGGGAGACGCCCGCTGGCTGGAAAGCTGCGAGCCGGTCTACCTGGAAATGGAGGGCTGGCAGCAGGATACCCATCCCATCCGCCGCTTCGCCGACCTGCCCCAGCCGGCCCGCCAATACGTGCGCAAAATTGAAGCGCTGGTTGGAACGCCGATCAGCCTGGTGTCGGTTGGGCCCGGACGGGATGAGATCATTCCCGTCCCGCCAGGGGGGTAATCCTGTCCCTGGCGGAGCCCGCCTGCCAGATTATTGGTCCCCTTTAAGCTCAGAAACGCTCTCCCGGCTGCGGATTTGCTGCGCCAGGCGGCGCGCTCTTTCCGGAGCATTGCCCAGGTGCTGGCTGGCATCCATCAATTCGCGCAGGCTGGCCTCCGCCAGATAAACTCCCAGGCGTGCATCCCGGACGATGCTCTCCACCAGCGGATTGGGCTGACCGGCCCGGACCGCCTCCCAGGCGTTCATGGCGTGCTGGCGCAGGAGCTCGTGCATTGCCTGCCGGTCGGCGCCGGCTTTGCCCAGGGCCATCAAGACCCGCTCGACTGCCGCGAACGGCCCAAATATCTCCAGGTTGCGCTGCATCGCCCGCCGATCCACCTGTAAACCGCTGACGACCTGCGCGGCGCTGATCAGCAGCTCTTCGGCGCAAAGGAACATCTCCGGCAGCAGGCTGCGCCGGTTGGCGGAATCGTCCAGCGTCCTTTCCAGCAGGGAATGAGCGGCGTTATCCCAGGCCAGGCGCGGCATTTGGGCCAGGAGGCGCGCCAGGGAATCGATCTTCTCCGCTCGCACCGGGTTGCGTTTGAAGGGCATTGCCGAAGACCCAACCTGTTTCTCGCCGAACGGCTCGCTCAACTCGCCCAGCGCAGGCGACTGCAAGATGCGCAGGTCGAAAGCGAACTTGTAGAGCGAGGCCCCCAACCCGGCGATTGCACAGGCGACCTCATAATCTTGCTTGCGCGGGTAAACCTGGCTGGCGACCGGGAAGAACCTCAGCCCAAGCAATTCGGAGAGCTGCTGCTCGAAGTCTGCCAGCTTTTCTTTGCCCAGCAGCTCCGCGTAGGCCGCCCCGCTGCCCACAGCGCCTTTAAAGCCTTTGCCGCGCAGCCCGTCCCGCGCCCGGCTCAGCGCCTGCCAATCCATCCACAGGTCCTGAGCATAGAGCGCCAGCCGGTAGCCGAGCGTGGAAGGCTCCGCCGGCTGCAAGTGGGTGAAGGCGATCAACGCCTCATCCGCCCAGGCCTCGATCCTGTCTGTGAAGTCATCCAGCAGGGATCCCAGGCGTTCGAGCAGCAAATCCAGCGACTGGCGCATGCGCAGCACATCCGCGTTATCCTCGATATCCGTCGAGGTGGCTCCCAGGTGCAGAGCGCCGCCTCCGACCCGGGATTGTTCGGAGAAAACCTTCAACTCCGCCATCAGGTCGTGCTGGATCTCAGCCTCGATTTCGAGGCTGCGTCTCATGTCCACCTCTCCGGCGTGAGCGCGCAGGTCGTTTAGCTGCTCGGGGGAAACCAAGCCGTAACCCGCCTGCACTTGCGCCAACGCCAGCCACAGCCGGCGCCACAGGCGGCGCTTATGGGCCTCGCTCCAGATAGCGCGCATCTCCGGGCTGCCGTATCGCCAGGTAAAAGGGGACTGGTAGATTTCAAATTCCGGTTGCATAGGCGCTCAACTTGAAATATATCCTCCAACCGCCAAAGTGTCAAATTCTAGATCTGCCTCAGCGCGGAAACTGTTCACCAGCCCAAATTCTGGTATGATGGGCGGCGGCAGCATAACCGGGAGATCTTTTGCGCTATTTACAAAATGAAGCCGCACAAAAACAAAATACCAGGGAGAGACAATGCCCAAAGCGATCCTATCTGTTTATGATAAGACCGGCCTGGTGACATTCGCCCAGGGTCTGCAGGCCCTGGGATGGACCCTGATCGCCTCAGGCGGCACAGCCAGGCTGCTGCGCGATCACCAGATCGAGGTCATCGAAGTCTCCGAATACACCGGCTCTGAAGAGATCCTCGCCGGGAGGGTTAAGACCCTGCATCCCGCCATCCACGGCGGCCTGTTGGCCCGGTCTACAGAATCCGACCGGGCCGAACTGGGTAAGCACGGTTGGGACAACATCGATCTCGCTGCCGTAAACCTGTACCCATTTGAACAAATCGTCGCCAGGCCGGGTGCAACGATGGAAGAGGCGATAGAAAATATCGACATCGGAGGCGTGACTTTGATCCGGGCGGCGGCCAAGAATCACGAGCGCGTCACCCTGGCGAGCGACCCGGCCGATTACCCGCGGGTGTTGGAGGCCCTGCAGACCGGAGGGGTTCCGGCCGAGATGCGCAAGCGGTTGGCGGTCAAAGGCTTCCTCCAGACCGCCCACTACAACTCCGCCATCACTGCCTACCTGGCGCCGGGCGAGATGCTCACCATCGAAGCATTTCCGGTTCAGGAGCTGCGTTACGGCGAGAACCCGCACCAATCCGCGGCGCTGTTCGCCTACCGGGCCGGCGACGGGGCGCTGGGGGGACAGGCGCTGCAAGGCAAAGCGCTGTCGTACAACAACCTGCTCGACCTGGACGCCGCCTGGCGGGCCGCCGTCTCCTTCGAACGTCCCACAATATGCATCGTCAAGCATCTCTCTCCCTGCGGGCTGGCTTCGGCGGACTCGCTGGCAGCGGCGTTCGGCCCTGCGCTGGCTTCCGACCCGGTTTCGGCCTTCGGCGGGGTCATCGCCGCCAACCGGCGCTTCGACCTTGCGACCGCCGAGCACTTGGGAGATTTATTTGTCGAATGCATCGCTGCGCCCGGGTTCAGCCCCGAAGCCCTCGAGAGCCTTTCCCGGCGCAAGAACTTGCGCCTGGTCGACATGCCCGCCGCCCAGGTCAGGCCGCTCTTCGAGCTGCGATCCATCAACGCAGGCATCCTGCGCCAATCGGTCGACCTGGGCGACCCGCCGGGCACGGAATGGCGGGTCGCGACCCGCCGCGCGCCCGATGAAGCGGAATGGCAGGCGCTCCGTTTCGCCTGGAAAGCTTGCCAGCACGTGAAGTCCAACGCCATCGTCTTTGCCCGCGGCGAAGCCACGGTCGGGATTGGCGGCGGGCAGCCAAACCGGGTGGACTGCGTGCGCATCGCCGCTCAGCGAGCCGGCGAAAAAGCGCGCGGGGCCGTAATGGCCTCGGATGCCTTTTTCCCCTTCCCCGATTCGGTCGAAGAGGCCGCTGGAGCCGGGATCCGCGCCATCGTCCAACCCGGCGGCTCGCTGCGCGATGACCAATCTATTCAGGCTGCCGACGCCCACGGGATCGCCATGCTGTTCACCGGGGTGCGCCATTTCCGCCATTGAGCGGCGTAACCCGGTTTGGTGGCGTAACCGCCGCCCGGCGGCCGCGAGCCGGATCCCTGGAGTTCGTTTACAATTAACCCATGCCAGAGATGGAACGCTTAAACCGCGAGTTTTTCGACCGCCCGGCGCTGGAGTTGGCGCGCGAATTGTTGGGCAGGCGCCTGGTGCGCCTGGAAAACGGGCAGCGCCTGGCCGGGACGATCGTTGAAACGGAGGCCTATCGCGGCGAGGAGGACCAGGGCTGTCACTGCCGGGCCGGGCGCACAAAGCGCACCCAGGTACTTTACGGCCCGCCAGGTCACGCTTATGTTTACTTTACCTATGGGATGCACTGGATGCTCAACTTTGTAGCTGAGCCCGAAGATTTCCCGGCGGCTATCCTGATCCGCGCCATCCAGCCGACCGAGGGCCTGGAGCGCATCGCCGCCCGGCGCCACGCCCAGCCGCGCAAACTCTGGACGAATGGGCCGGGGAAAATCTGCCAGGCGTTGAATATCGATAAAACCTTCAATGGGGCCGATTTATGCGCTGCGGACGCGCAGATATTCGTCGAATGGGACCCACCAATTCCCGAGGAGTGCGTGACCAAAGGCCCACGGGTGGGGTTAAACAATGTGCCAGAACCGTGGAAGAGCGTACCCTGGCGCTTTTTGGCGGAAATAAAGGGGTAAGTGCAAAACCCAGATCACAGGATAAACGGAGGAAACTATGGGCTTACTGGATGGGAAAAACGCGTTGGTGTTTGGCGTCGCTAATGAGCGCTCGATTGCCTGGGGGATTACCAAAGCCTTTCACGCGCAAGGCGCCATGATCGGTCTGAGCTACGCCGGGGAGGCCCTGGAACGGCGGGTGCGCCCCCTGGCCGAATCGCTGGGCTGCGACTTCGTCGAGTCCTGCGACGTGGCGTACGACGACCAGATCCAGCAGGTGGCCGAGAAAGCCGCTCAGCGGTTCGGGCAGATCGATATCCTGGTGCACGCGATCGCTTTTGCCAATCGGGACGAATTGACCGGGCCCTTTTACAATACCAGCCGGGCAGGCTTTCACCTGGCGATGGACATCAGCGTGTATTCTTTGATTGCCCTGGCAAAAGCCTTCCAGCCGCTGCTGCGCTCGGGCGGGGCGCTGCTGACTCTTACGTATTACGGCGCAGAAAAGGTGTCCCCTAATTATAATGTGATGGGCGTGGCCAAAGCTGCCCTGGAAGCTTCGGTGCGCTACCTGGCTTATGACTTTGGGCCGCAAAATGTGCGCGTAAACGCCATATCCGCCGGCCCGATTCGCACCCTGGCGGCAGCCGGCGTCTCCGGCTTCAAATCCATGTACCGCCAGTTCGCCGAGATCGCACCGCTGCGCCAGAATGTGACCATCGAAGACGTAGGCGGAGCGGCGGTTTTCCTGTGCTCGGATCTGGCTGCCAAGACCACCGGCGAGGTGCTCTACGTCGACTCGGGTTACAATATCCTCGGCATCTCTGAGCCTGTAGGTTAAGGGTAAAGGTCCGGTTTTTACAGGAGACACGATGTTCCGGAAACGCGGCGAAAGCACGCCTCCAGCCAACCCGCCTGCGCCGACTGAGCGTATCACCTCTGTTCTCGGCGCTGGCATCAGTTGGAAAGGAAACTTGAGCGGCACAGGCGGTGTGCGTATTGAAGGCGCTTTCGAGGGGAATATCAACTTGCGTGGTTTGCTGGTGGTGGGTGAAACCGGCCGGGTGACCTGTGAACACCTGCGCGCCAATGTTGTGATCGTCGCCGGGGCCGTGCGCGGCGACATTACCGCCGAAAAAGTGGAAATCCGCGCCACTGGGAGAGTGTGGGGGAACGTGGTAACCGCAGCCTTCGCGACGGAAGAAGGCGCTTTTTTGCGCGGCCAGATCCGCATGGAAGAACAGGTGACCGTAGAAGAGCCAGAGCCGCCTGAAGAAGCCCCCGAAGTAGCGGAAAGCCCCGCCGCCCAGCAAGACAGCGAAACCGTCCAGAGCTGAGCGGCGCAGCGCCGGCCGCGAGCGCGGTTACAGGCGACCGGCGGATCTTAACCTGATGGGATCGCCTGGCGCGCCAGGGAGTCCACTCTTTCGTTGAAGCGGTTGCCGGCGTGCCCGCGCACCCAGTGCCATTCAATCTCATGCTGGCGGATAACGGCGTCCAGCGCCTGCCACAGGTCCACATTCGCCAGCGCTCCGCCTTTACGCTTCCAGTTGCGCCTGCGCCAGCCTGGCAGCCATTCCGTAATCCCTTTTTTCAGATATTCCGAATCGGTGTAAAAAGCCACCTTACTCGGCCGCTTAAGCGCCTGCAAGGCCATCACCGCGGCCGTCAGTTCCATGCGATTGTTGGTCGTATTCGCCTCGCTGCCGGTCAACGCCTTCTCGTGTCCCCCGAAACGCAGCAGCGCCGCCCAGCCTCCCGGCCCGGGGTTTGGGCTGCACGCGCCGTCGGTATAAATCGTTACGGAAGGCAGTGCATCCATCAGCATCCATTACGGCCGGGGAGCGTTTAATTCTGCAGCAGTTTCGCCCAGCAGTTTCGTCAGGTTGGAGACCTGATCGACCGTGAAATAGTAGCGGAAAAGCTGGGTGCCGGCGTCGAACAGCGCCCAGCGCACTGTGCCCCAGGATTCGAGAGCGGGCTCGCCGTGCGCCTCAGGCAGCAGCGCGGCCGCGGCGGACCACTGCGGATGGCTGCCAGCATAAGCCTGCATGCTGTCCAGCGCGGATGCGCCCGGGGGAAAGGCGCTGCTGGCAGCCGCGAGCCTGGCCTGGTTCTCAGGAGTAAGCAGCCATTTGATGAAAAGCCAGCTTGCAAGTTGTTCCGCCGGCGGCGAGGTGAACATCTCGAAAGAGGTCCCGTAAACGTCGATGGCCGGTTCTCGGGCCGGCGAAGGGAAAGCGATTACCGTCCACCTGTCGCTGTTCCCGGCCTGCCGGAAAGCTTGATCCTGGTACGGCAGGTCGGTGACGCTGCCAGCGGCAAACAAGCCGCGCCGGGCGGCGAAATCGCTGTCCGGAGCCTGGCTCTCAGTCAGCCAGGCGCAGCCCTGATCGTACAACGAGCGCAGAAAAGTGAAAGCATCCCGGACAGCCTTGGTGTCGAACTGGTAGCCTTTCCCGCTCGGGGCGACCATCTCGCCGCCGAAAGCATAGATCCAGCCTAACAGGGCGCTGTATTCGTTGGATACGATCCAGCCGCCGGTATGGTCATTGTCCGGATCGTCGTCTTGCAGGTTGGCCTTGGAAGCCGCGCAGGCTTGTTGCCTGAATTCCACCGGCGTCAGCGGCGGCTTATCAAACCCCAGCGCATTGGCCCAGGTGAGATTGTAAAAGAGGAGCTGTCCGGAAGACTGCGCCGGGACTCCCCAACGCTTTCCGGCGGCATCATCTTGCTCCCAAAAGACCGGGTAAAAGTCCGCCTGTTCCTGAGAGGTCAACCCCCATACCGGGTCGTCGACAAGAGAGCCCAGATCGACCAGCTTCCCGTTGGCGTTCCAGCTTTGCGCCTGGTAGCTTGTACCAACGACGATGTTGGGCAGCGAGCCGGACTTCAAAGCCGCCTGCACCTGATCGTTGAGCCCATCCAGGTTTCCCTGGTAGGTCGACTGAGCCAGTATTCCCCACTCATTTTCCAGGTTGAATTTTCTAACCAGATCCTGCACCAGGGCGCCCGTCTCTCCCGACCAGGGATGCCAGAGCGCTACCCGAACGTTTCTTAGATCCGCAGCTTGAACCTTCAGGCTGCTGGTTGGGCGGGAGGTAGGTTTCGGGCTGGGCGTCGCCGGTTGGGGTTGCGTTGCCCGCAACCCGGGAGTTGCAGAGGCGAACGGCGTGGAGGCCGTTTCGGTCTTTGCTACCGGTAGAGGCGTTTCATTACAGCCAGCCAGCAGCCAGCCGGCAGCGCTTACCAGCAACAACAATTGATAACCCATCTTTCCAAAGCTGCGAAATTTCATTCCGTTGCCGTCAAATGTCTCCTGTTCTTGAGTCAGGCTTAATAGTTTATCATCTTAACCCAATCGTTAACCCGGTTTTCCAAAACATTAACCGCTCATTTACCTGGCGTTAACTGCAGCGGGTTAAGCTAGATAGGGTTGCGAGGATGGTTATTAAGACCCAAAAACAGCGCGCCCGTTTATCTCACAGTTCGGGGTTTTTGCTTTATAATGTGGGCGGTCTGCTGGAAAACTTACCGGTTTCATTTCCCAGGAGCTCCGGCTGTCGTACAAACCTGAGCTGAACAGTGTTCGGTTCCGAGCGACGAGGAGGACTGTATTGGCAGCGACCCCATTGCCTCAAACTGGACGTAAGCGCCTGCGTTGGTTAGATGTACGCGAACAGCTAACCGGCTATTTGTTCATCCTGCCATCCGTTGTATTGATATCGCTTTTCGGGTTCTTTCCGATTGGTTACGCAGTCTACATGAGCCTGTATAACTGGCGAGTGCGTAAAGGGCCATTTATCGGGCCGGACAACTATCAAAAAGCGCTCGGGGATTGGGCCGGCGTGCTGATCTTCGCAGCCGGCGTAGGCCTTTTGATCCTGGCATATTTTGCCTGGGATAGCGCATTGAAGCAACAGAGCAATCGGGGCACGATCATAAAACTGGCGGCTGCCTTTATTTTAATCGCCGGAGGAATCGTTATCCCGATGGGATGGAACCGCATGATGGTCGCCGGCGACGAGCACTTCCTCGAATCCCTGCCGATCACCTTGTATTACGCCCTGGGCACCGTCCCCCTGGAATTAGCGCTGGCATTGGTGCTGGCGTACATCCTCTTTCAAAAAATCCGCGGGCAAGAATTCTTCCGCATGTTGTACTTCCTGCCCTATATCACCCCGGTCGTGGCGTCCGCGGTTGTTTTTCGCACCATCTTCAGCGCCCGCGACACCTCCCTGGCAAACACTTTCCTGTCTTTTTTTAACATCGACCCGCAAAAATGGCTTTTTGAGCCGCGGCCCATTAACCAGATCCTGTTTGGGTTGAACAATTTGCAAGGATTCCTGGCCGGCCCAAGTATGGCGCTGGTCTCCATTATCTTTTTCGGCATCTGGACCTACGTGGGTTACAATACAGTCATCTTCCTGGCTGGTTTGGGCTCCATTCCCCCTGAGCTGTATGAGGCCGCCCAGATCGACGGGGCCGGGAACTGGCATTTGTTTCGCCATATCACCATACCGCTGCTCTCTCCGGTAACGTTCTACCTGGCCTTGATCGCCTTCATTGGCACCTTCAAGGCCTTCAACCACATCTACGTCATGCGCGTCTCGTCTGCCCAGGGCACTGTGGACGTGACCAGCGTCACGATCTTCGACACTTTTTACAAAGCCAACCAGTACGGCTACGCTGCTGCGCAGGCGATCATCCTGTTCGTGATTATCCTGGTGCTGACCTTCCTGCAGAACAAGATTTTTGGCGAGAGGGTGTTTTATGGCTGATACTGCCCGTCTGGGAGAGAAAACCTTAGAGGAGGCGCCGGCTTCGGCGCGCCGGCTGTTCCAATTCCACCCCACCCGCTTGCTGCTCTACCTGGTCCTCATCCTGGGCGCGGTCATCGCTATCATCCCCTTTTTCTGGATGGTCTCGACCTCTTTCATGACCCTCGGTGAAACCATCAATCGCCAGTGGCTGCCCAAATCCCTACAGTTGCAGAATTACGTTGACGCCTGGACGCAAGCCAGGTTCTACAAATACTTCATCAACAGTGTGGTCATCAGCGTCGTGACGATCGTTGGGCTGCTGACCACCTCCATCCTGGCAGGCTATGCTTTCGGGCGGATCCATTTCTTCGGGCGCGAATTCCTTTTCGCCCTGCTGCTGAGCACCATGATGATCCCGGAATCGGTGACTATGATCCCCAACTTCTTAATTATCCGGGGAGACGTCATACCCCTGCCGGGCGGCTCCTGGCTCAATTCCTTGCAGGCTTTAACCGTCCCGTTCATGGCCAACGCCTTCAGCATTTTCCTGCTGCGCCAATTTTTCGTCAAAATCCCGGATGAGCTCTGGGATGCGGCTCGCATGGACGGCGCCGGGCACCTGCGTTTCTTGATCCAGATCGTACTGCCGATCAGCAAGGCCCCGATCCTGACGGTGCTGATCTTCGCGTTCATCGGCTCCTGGAACGCTTTCCTGTGGCCGCTGCTGGTAACGACCAAGGAGACCTGGCGGCCTCTGATGGTCGGGCTGTGGACTTTCGTAAGCGAGGCCGGCCCCCAGACCAACTTATTGATGGCTGGAGCGGTGATCACGGTCATCCCGATCATCATCCTGTACTTTCTCACTCAAAAGCAATTTACCGAGGGGATTGCCACAACGGGTTTAAAGGGGTAGCTCAAATCAAGCCGCTTGCGCGGCAATCTCGGATAGCTGGTAAATCAACCAAATACAAAGGAGGTTAAAAAGGAGATAAAGCATTCTGAATTGAATTTCGCCGTTCAATGGATCGATAGATTTAGACATTTCTGAAACGGAGGAGAATTACCAAATGAAGAATAAAACATGGTTAACCCTTTTGGCGGTTCTGATGATTGCCGCCATGGTCCTGGGCGCCTGTTCCCCGGCCACGCCCTCGCCGACTGCCCCGCCTCCGCCGACCCAGGCGGCTCAAGCGCCAACCCAACCCCCTGCCCAGCCCACCGAGGCGATGCCTGCCGACGCCTGGGCGGATGTTGACCCATCCGGGCAAAATGTCGTCTTCTGGCACAACCACTCGGGACCGCGAGTGGATACCCTGACGAAGATGACCGAAGATTTCAACGCCAATAACCAGTACGGAATCACAATTGATTTTGAATACCAGGGCAGCTACAACGACATCTTCAATAAGATGCTGGTCAATCTCAACACCCCAGATGCCCCTGATCTGGTCGTCGCTTACCAGAACCAGGCCGCTACCTACCAGTTGGCGGACAGCCTGGTCGATATGAACAGCCTGGTTGACAGCCCCAAGTGGGGCCTGCCAGAGGCCGACCAGAAAGACTTTTTCCCGGGTTTCTGGAAGCAGGATATTTTCCCCACCTACGACAACGCCCGCCTGGGCTTTCCAGGCTACCGTTCCATGGAAGTTCTGTATTACAACATGGATTGGTTGAAGGAGCTGGGTTATGACGGCCCGCCGACCACTCCCGATCAATTTAAGGAGATGGTTTGTAAGGCCAAAGACCAGCCCTTCAGCAAAGCGACTGCCGGGGGCAGCCTGGGGTACGAGCTTGGGACTAACGACGCCTCGCACCTGGCGGCCTGGGCATTCGCTTTTGGCGGCGATATCTACGACTACAGCGCCAACCAGTTCACCTACGATTCGCAAGCCGCGGTCAACTCGATGACCATGATCCAGGACCTGATCAACCAGGGTTGCGCCTCGATCATAACCGAGAACTTCGGCGACCAGACCGACTTTGGCGCTGGCAAGCTGCTCTTCACCACCAGCTCCAGCTCCGGCCTGCCTTTTTACCAGCAGGCGGTGGATGCCGGCGCGAAATTCAACTGGAGCGTGGCAGCTATCCCGCACACCACGCCCGATCCGGTCATGAACATCTACGGCGCCAGCATCAGCATCCCCAAGACCACCCCGGAGCGGGAGCTGGCTGCCTGGCTGTTCCTGAAGTACTTTACCTCCCCTGAGGTTCAGGCAGAATGGGCCATAGCCAGCGGGTACTTCCCGGTGCGCCAAAGCGTCGCCCAGAACTTGGCGGACTTCTTCACGGCCAACCCGGCCTACAAGACCGGCTTTGACATGCTGGAGTATGGTACTTTCGAGCCGCCCGTGCCTGGCTACGATTTCATACGTCTTAAAGCCCAGGATGCCATGGCCGCCATCGCCAACGGCGAAGACGTGAAAACCACCCTGGCCGACGCCAATACGGAATCCAATTCCATCCTGGCCGAACAGATGACCTCGCCGCTGCCAACCCCGGTGCCGACCAACACCCCTGCGCCGCCCACCGCGACCCCGGCGCCCGTAACCGACCTCGGCACGGCGGATCATCCCATCAAAGTGCTCTTCGTGCCCTCGGTGGAAGCCAACATCATCACCACAGGCGGCGATGTGATGGCCAAAGCCTTGAAAGAGGCTACCGGCCTGGAATTCGAGGTCAGTGTACCGACCTCTTATGCGGCGACCATCGAGGAGATGTGCGCCTCTCGGACCGATACCATGGGCTTCATCCCCGCCTTCGGTTACGTGTTAGCCAACCAGTTGTGCGGCGTGGATGTAGGCTTCAAGGCGGTCCGCTTTGGTTTCGACGTCTACTGGGCGCAGATCCTGGTCGCGCGCGACAGCGATATCCAGACCCTGGAAGACCTCGACGGCAAGAAATGGGGCTACGGAGACGTAGGCTCGACTTCCGGCTACCTGGTGCCGTTGGTGATGTTCCAGGATGCCGGCATCACGCCTGGCGAGAAGGTCGAGACCGGCGGCCATACGCAATCTGTGAAAGCGGTTTACGATGGCTCGGTTGACTTCTCCACAACTTTCTACAGCCCGCCGCAAAAGCCGGCCGGAGAGCCGGCCTGGCAGCCCGGCGACCCGCCGGACATCCCCGACGACATGGTTTCCGAATGCGCTCCCTCGGCGGATGGCAGCAAGCTGATGTGCGGCGACTGGCAGGTGCTGGACGCCCGCGCCAACCTGCGCACCGATGCCCCGGATGTCGTCCAGAAGCTGCGCATCCTGACCATCTCGCCCGCCATTCCGAACGATACGCTTTCATTCGGACCCGACTTCCCGGCTGACGTGCGCGCCAAGGTCTCAGACGCCCTGATCGCCTTCTCGAAGACGGACGGTTGGGCCAGCTCGATCGGCAGCAATGACTTCTACGGCTGGACGGGCATCAACCCTGCCACCGACCCAGAGTACGACTTCGTTCGTAAGCTGGTTGAGGCGGCCGGTGTGACCCTCGAAAGCCTGGGTCAGTAAAGCACGCCCTTTTGAACTCGCTCCGGGGAGGCTGAGCTCCTCCCCGGAGCTTTTTCCAACCTCCGAAGCCCAGAAGCGTCGCAACCAACTTATGACTTCGGAGGATTTTTTTTCAATAATCCAAGGGATGCGAGAAGATCTCCTGGGCGGTCTGCGCGTTCAGGGATTTTTACGCCTCGATTCCTGGCTTCTCCCGTGAAATGAATTAAAATTCACACACGTTTTTATCGAGAAAAAAGCCATGCTAAAAGTACAGAATCTGACCAAGATCTACGAAGGCGGCGTGCTGGCATTGGATAATGTCAGTTTCGAAGTCCCCGACGGCCAATTCCTGGCTGTGATCGGCCTGAGCGGTTCCGGGAAATCCACCCTGTTGCGCTGCATCAACCGCTTGATCGAGCCCACGGATGGCAAAATCTTCTGGAACGATCAGGACGTGACGGCTGCATCCGAAGATGAGCTGCGCCGCATCCGTCGAAAAATCGGCATGGTCTTCCAACACTTTAACCTCGTCAGCCGCTCCAGCGTGCTCACCAACGTTTTGGGGGGCCGCTTGGGCTACGTCAACCCGGCCTGGAGCCTGCTCAACCGCTTCCCCAGGAGCGATATCGAAAAAGCCAGGCAGCAGTTGGCGCGGGTGGGGATCGCCAGTAAAGCCAGCCAGCGCGCCGACGAGCTGAGCGGCGGGCAGCAGCAGCGGGTCGGGATCGCCCGCGCTTTGATGCAGGACCCCGAAATGATCCTGGCGGACGAGCCCGTCGCCAGCCTGGATCCGGTGCTGGCCCACAGTATCATGCAATATTTGGAGCTTTTCAATCATGAGGACGGCGTCACGGTGCTGTGCAGCCTGCACTTTCTCGACCTGGTGCACCGCTACGCTGACCGGGTGGTGGCGCTCAACGAAGGTAAATTAGTGTTTGACGGTCTTCCCAATGAGATTGACGACAAACGCTTCAAAGAAATCTACGGCAAAGACGCCGAACGGGTTGGATAATGCAGAAAAACGAAAAAAAGAACCAATCCTTACGAAAATCCATCATCCTTGGTCTGGCTATTTTGGCCGGGCTGGTGGTATATGCCTACGGGTTTCAAGTCACCCAGGTGAGCCTGGATGAAATCAGCTCTCCCAGGCGGCAGGAAAGCCTGACGCGCGTGCTGCGGGCCCTGGCGCGCCCGGATATTCTCGAATACGAGAAAGCGGAAACAACGATTGTTACCCCGATATACGTGCCCTGCCCGAGCGGCAACCCGGCCCAATCCCAGCCCGATACCAGCGGCGCTTACCTGGTGGTGAGCCCGGCCTGCGCCGACCCGCGTACGGAAGTGCAAATCGAAGGCTTCAATTTCCAACCCAATACTGAAGGGCCGTTAGCCTTCATCCCCACCAGCGAAGTCACTTTGAACCTGGGCACGTTTAAAACTGATGAGACCGGCCACTTCGTCAATACGGCCAGGCTGCCAGCCAGGCCTGATGAAGCAGTGCAACAAATTCGCGCGATCACACGGGTTAACGTCGGCAGCCCGCATTTTACCCAAACTGCCAAAGCTACCTGGGATAAAATTGTCGAGACGGTTTTCCTGGCGCTTTTGGCGACTACGCTGGGCGTATTCCTGGCAATCCCGATCAGCTTTTTCGCCGCCCGCAACTTGATGAAGGATATCACCAGCACCTTGAGCGGCCTGGCGCTCTCGATCCTTGCCTGGCCGGCCGGGATCTGGCTGGGTGGTCTGGTTTCCGGCTGGATTGGTGAACAAATCCATCTGTTGACCGGCAATTCGCTGTTGAGCCTGGCAAGCATTGCAGTTAGCGCCGGGCTGGTCTGGTTCCCGGTCCGCTGGGCGCTGCCTCAGGAAGAAGAGCGGCGCCCCGGTTTGGGCCTGCGCATCGCTCGCCTGGCTGTGCTGATCTTCAGCGGGCTTGCGATCATTCTGGTCTTGTTTTTAGTCGCTCACCTGGCGACGATTTGGGGCCTGGCGCTGGCCGAGCGCCTGGGAGCAGCCGGCTTCCTTGGCACTTTTCTCGCCAACCTGGGTGAAATTCTGAACCTGATCATCACGCTCATCGCCGCCCTGGCGGGTGGGGGTATCCTGGCCGGCGCAGCGGGCAAGCTCGAGAAAGCGGTCTTCCTGAAACTCCCGCTCGCAACCCGCGCAATTCTGAATCTGCTGCTTGGCGCAATCGCCGGCGCGGTCCTGGCGATATTGTTGGGAGCCGGGATCAACTGGCTGTACCAGATCAACGATCCGGTCAAAATTGTCTGGGCGCCGGCGGGGGTTGGCGCTGTCCTGGGCCTGTTCGCCGCTATCCTGACCCGCCAGCGCGACGTCCTGCCGGTCGGCCTGGTCATTTATTACGTCACCCGCACAATCTTGAACGCCTTGCGGGCGATTGAAGCGTTGATCATGGCGATCGTTTTCGTGGTGTGGGTGGGCATCGGCCCCTTCGCTGGCGTGCTGGCTTTATCGCTGCACACCATTGCCGCCCTGGCGAAATTATATTCCGAACAGGTGGAAAGTATCTCAACCGGGCCGCTCGAGGCGATCAGGGCGACTGGAGCCACCCGCCTGCAAACCGTCATATACGGCGTGATCCCGCAGATCATCCCGCCTTATATCTCGTTCACCATGTACCGTTGGGATATTAACGTGCGCATGTCAACCATCATCGGCTTTGCCGGCGGCGGCGGTATTGGCTTCCTGCTGATCCAAAACATCAACCTGCTGAACTACCGGGCGGCCAGCGCCCAGATGCTGGCAATCGCCATCGTGGTGGCGATGATGGACTTTTTGAGCTCCTATATGCGCGAGCGGGTGGTCTGATCCCCAATGGCCGATCTTAGCAAAGAACTCCTGCCACGCCTGAAAGAACACCGCTTACCCGGTTTAGAGCTTGGCGATGGCTTTATCTACCCTAATTACGATGGGCAATCCATACTCAATATCCCATCCAGCATCTGCCGGCTGTTGGGCGTCCCCGAGATGGGCGCTCCTGCGCTGATCCCTGAGATCCTTTCGCCGCTGGAAAGCGACGCCCGCTGCGTCATCCTGGTGCTGCTGGATGCGCTCGCCCTGCACCGCATGCAGCGTTGGATGAACGACGGCAGCGCCCCTCTTTTGAAACGCCTGGCTGATAAAGGGGTGCTGGCCCCGCTCACTTCCATTACGCCCAGCACGACCTCAGCCGCCCTCACCAGTCTGTGGACCGGGCGCAGCGCTGCAGAACACGGCATTGTTGGCTATGAGTTGTGGCTGAAAGAATACGGCCTGGTCGCCAACACGATCTTTCACGCTCCGATGAGCTTCAAGAACGATGCCGGCAGCCTGGCGAAGGCCGGTTTCACGCCGCAGGCTTTCATGTCGCTGCCCACACTTGGCCCCCATCTGGCAGCGAACGGGGTGCAGGCGTATGCCTTCCAACACTACAGCATCATCGAATCCGGCCTGTCGCAGATGTATTTCAAAGATGTGACCACGCGCGCATTCATCACCGCCGCGGACTTATTTATCAACCTGCGCGAGCTGGTCGAAAAAGACCCGCAGGAGCGCAAGTATATATGGGTCTACTGGCCGGACGTGGATACGCTCTCCCACTACTACGGGCCGGACGACGAGCGCACGGCTGCAGAGTTCGCCAGCTTCACCGCGGCGCTGGAGCGTTTATTCCTGGAGCGCCTCAGCCCGCAGGCTCGCCAGGGCGTGTTGCTGGCCCTGGTCGCCGACCACGGCCAGATCGCCACCCAACCCGACCCGTATTACGACCTTCGCAATCACCCGAGCCTGGCGCGCCGCCTGCACATCTTGCCCACCGGGGAGACCCGCCTGGCTTACCTGTTCATCCGCCCGGGCCAGACCGAAGCGGTGCGCGAATATATCGAGCGCACCTGGCCGAACCAGTTCGGCCTGGTCGATCCCGCCTTCGCGGTCCAGGCTGGCTTGTTCGGCAGTGGCCAACTTCACCCAGGGCTTTACGATCGCCTGGGTGACCTGCTGGTGGTTGGGCGGGAGCATGCCTACCTGTGGTGGGCCAATAAAGACAACACCATGCAAGGCCGTCATGGAGGGCTGCACCCGGAAGAGATGTTAGTCCCGTTTTTGGCAGCGCCTCTGGGATAAAAAAAGCCCCGTGAGATTGCCCCGGATCAGTAACCGGGGTTCACGGGGCGGGTCATTCTTTTCGCTTGTTACGGCAGGTAATTGTGGGGGTTCACTTTGCCGCCCTGGTACATCATTTCGAAGTGCAGATGCGGTCCGGTTGAGTTGCCGGTGCTGCCAAAGGCGCCGATCACACTGCCCTGGTAAACGCTTTGACCGCAGCCGACGTTGTAAAGGCTCAGGTGGGCGTACAGCGTCTGCCAGCCGTTGCCATGGTTGATGACAATCACGTTCCCGTAACCCCAGTTGTTCCAGCCGGCGTACACTACAACGCCGTTATCGGCTGCGTAAACCGGGTCGCCCAGGTCGCCGTCGATATCGATGGCGGGATGGTTGGCGGCCGGGTTGTAGTCAAAGCCGGAAAGATAGTGGTGATTGGCAGGCCAGATAAAGGAGCCGATCCCCTCCGCGCCGTCGACGACCGATCCGCAGACGCCAGGGCCAAGCACTTTGGCCACTCCCGGGTTATTTCGCGGGATCTCCGGCGCGCTCCAACTGACAAACTCACGCTTGCCGCCCGGAATGATCAGCCAGGCGCCGGGCTCGATGTTCGGGTGCGACCAATCGCCGATCGTGTCCGGGTCCAGGTGGTTACCTGGGTAGTTGATGATGTCTTCCGGTTTCACACCAAAGAATTTAGCCACCCCATTCAGGCCATCACCCTCCGACCAGCGGTGATAAGTGCCGTTGACCGGCAAGATATTCAATTCCTGGCCTGGGCGCAAGTTATGCGGATTGTCGCCCAGAACGAACTGGTTGCCCCATAAAAGCGTCTCGGGTTTCAAGTCGAACTTATCGGCGATGCCAAAAAGGGTATCGCCGGATTGTACGGTATAGGTAATGACGTCCGTGCGCGGCCGGCTGGGGATATCCGTGTGCAAAGAGGCCAGCCTGGGGATGCCCAGCGCGTAAGAAAGCTGCGCCTGGAGTTCAGGCAGCGCTGGCGGCATCTGGGTTGGAGTGGGCGTGGGCAGCGAGGCTGCCAAAACCCCCTGCTTCTCAGCGGCATTCACCTGGGCGCGCAAATAAAACTGGCGCATACCCAGGGCGACGATCAAGATTAAAGCTACGAGCAAAGCGTGCGTACCCAGGCGCAGCGTGGTCTCCGCCAGGCCGGCGCGTGAAATTCCTTCCCATACCCCCATCCAACGATTTTTTTGTAGTTCGCCGTTATCCGCCCGATCTGGGACTGCGCCTGTTTCCTGCGTTGCAGCGGGCGTTCTCAAGATATCCGGCTCCGCTGCTCGCTTTCCAGGCGCCTTCCTTTGAGGAGGTTTCCCATCTTCACCGGGAAAATCCTCAAGATAATGGTCAGAGGTCATTTTTGCAATTATCTCCTCAGGCATAATAACATTCCCTGCCTGATTCGTCAATTAGCGCCTCAGTACTGTTTCATGGAGTCTTCAGACTCTCAACTGCCGCCTGGGCCGCCGTGAGCGGGTCGGTTTGCTGTTTCAAAACCTGAACGGTGGCGTCACCTAAAGGCGGCCCGAGGCTGGTCAGCACATCGGCTGAGGGGTATAACTGCGCTGAAAGCGCGATCTGGTTCAGTAAGGATTGCAGAGCCGTGTCGGACCAGCCGCTTAATGCGCTCGGGCGAGGCGGCAGGTAACCGGCTGCCTGCGACCAGCCGGCCAGAAAATCGGTTTCGATCAAAAATTCCGCCAGTTGCACCGAGATCTCCTGCCGTTCGGGCTGCGGTGAAGCCAGCGCCCACACCCAACCGGTCGCCAGCGTGTACGGCTTGCCTTCCACAGTCGGAATCGGAGTCATTGCGCTGTCTGCAGGCGGCTCCTCCAAGAAGCGCGAGGTCCAGGTCACTGCCATATCGGCGCGGCCGTCCTGGAATGCTTCCCACACCTGGTCATCGTTCTGAACCTGGGTCAGCCAGACCGGCATGAGGCCGCGCTTTTCCGCTTCCTGGAAAAAAGTCAGCACGGCTGTAAGCGGGTTGGTTTCCAAAAAAGGCCGCCCCTGGTCATCGCGCACCGCGCCTCCGGCGCTTTGGTAGAGTCCCAGGGTGAACAAAGCTTGAGGATCGGCGGCCGAGAAAGCCATCGGGTTGGTAAGATTCAGCGCCTGTGGCCAGCTCGCCGGCGGGGTCTCGATTACAGCCGGGTGGTATGCCACGATCAGGGCATCGCCGGCGAACGGCAGCCCAAATGTGCTGCTCTGCAGCAGAGCGAGCTGGCGGGCGAACTCAAACCAATCCGGGTCGTCCAGCGCCGTGGTTAAATTATCGTAAGGGTGCAGCAAGCCCTTCAACGCCGCAGTCTCCTGGAGCGGGCGTGGCAGGGCGATCAAGTCCGGCAAGGCTAACGGAGCCGCCGCGCTGGCGGCGGTCAGCGAGTCCAGCAGCCCGCCTGGGCCATCCACGGCCTTTACGCGCACTTCCACGCGCACATTGGGCCGCCGGCTGCTGAACTCGGCGATGCGATTGCGCATCAGCTCGCCAGCGAGAGTCTGCTGCGCCGGATCGAACTGCGGCGGCACCCAGATTCTCAGGGTCACCGGGCCGGGGGGCGTCGCCGTCTGTGCGGGCGTTTCCAACACGGCCTTGGTTGGGAGCCTGGTTTGCGTGGCCTGCGGGGTCGCCTGGAGCGTTGGGGTGGCCTGCGGCGAGAGGATGCCTCCACAGGCAACCACCAGAAACGCCACGAAAAGCACGAAAATACGAGCGACCTTCAATCGATTCACGTTTCTTAGCGGTCGAAATCGCCAGCCAGCCCGCGTTTTAACCATCACCCAACTGCACCGGGCCGCGCAGCAGCGCAACCACCAGCTTTACTGCATTCTGAACGTCGGAATAATCGACCATCTCCGAGGGAGAGTGAATATAGCGGCAGGGAATGGAAATACACCCGGATGGGACCCCGGCGGCGGCGATTTGAATGGCGCGTGCGTCGGTCGTTCCGCGCTCGAGAACCTCCAACTGGTATGGCAGGCCGGCCTTCTCAGCCGTTTCCGCCATCCAGTTCACCAGGCGCGGGTCTGAGAGCATACCCTGGTCGCGCACTTTGATAGCCGGGCCCTTTCCCAGGGCAACCGCCATCCGCAGCCCTTTTGGCGTATCCCCGCTGGCGGTTACGTCCAAAGCCAGGCCGATGTCTGGCTGCAAGCCGAAAGCGGCGGTCGTCGCGCCGCGCAGCCCGACTTCTTCCTGGACGCTGAACACGGTATAGATCTCGTGCGGCGAGTCGATCCCCTGGGATCGAATTTGCCGAAGGGCCTCAACCAACACGGCCACGCCGATGCGGTCGTCCATGGCTTTGGAGACCAGCCGTTCTCCTAAATCCAAAAAGTCGCGCTCGAAAACGGCCACATCGCCGGTTTTGACCGGGCAAGCCGGCTGCTCGGACACGCCGAAATCAATAAACATGTGCTCAAATCCCGGCGTCTTATTGGCGTCTTCCAGGCGCTCCAGGCCAATGACCCCCCTGGAGCCGTTTAAAAACCGCACCCGCCCGCCCGGGCAGTTCCGAGGATAAACCCCACCGACCGGTAGAAAGCGGGCAAAACCCTTTTGGTCGACGTGAGTGACGATCACGCCAATTTCGTCGATGTGCGCGGCCAGCATGATCGTACACCCGTCCGGGCTGCGCTTTCCGGTTCGGGCGATCAAGTTACCAAGATTGTCCACGCGCAGCTCATCGGCCAGAGGCTCGACATGAGCGCGCACAATTGCCCGCACCCGGCTCTCATAACCGGAAGGGCCCATCGCTTCGACAAGTTCTCGGATCAAAGATTTCATAGAAACTCCTGCTTCCAACTGTTAATTAGCAACTCCGGGCCACCAGCGTGAGGCCGCGCATCCAGGAGGCAGGCTTAGGCTTCCTGCACCAGAATCTCCGGCGTTATTCGCGCCAGGACCTGGTAAGCCAGCGCCAGGGTGTTTGCCCAATCGGAAAGCCGGGCAATCCCGGCGGCAGTATGTGCATAACGCCCGGGTACAGAGAGAGACACACTTGGAACCCCGGCCCGCTGCTTGTGGATGGCCCCGGCGTCCGTCCCCCCGCCGCCCGGCTGGCGAAACTGGTACGGGATGCCAGCCTCCTGGGCTGTGCGCACCAGGTGGCGGACGAGGCGTGGGTCGGAGATCGTAACGCGGTCCGCCAGGTAGATGGCCGGGCCGGCTCCCAGCCGGGTATTTACGTGCGTGTTTTCTAACGGACCGTCCGCTTGTGGGTCCAGGACCGGGAGATCGTAGGCCGGAGTGCTGTCCAGGGCAATCGCCAGATCCGGATCCAGGGCGTAAGCTGCAACCCCGGCTCCGCGCAAGCCCACTTCTTCCTGGACGGTAAAAGCTGCCAAAAGATCGATATTCGCCGGGGCGTGTTTCACCAGCTCGATCAGGGTGGCCACACCAAGGCGGTCGTCCAGGGCCTTGGCGCGCAGGCTTGGCCCAACCTGGCTGAAAGATGTGGCAAAAGTCGCCCGATCGCCGACCTTTACCTTACCGCCGTTGCTCGGGCCGACGTCGATGCGCAGGGTATCCAGGGAGATAGCCCGTTTGCGCTCTTCATTATCCGTTAAATGGATCGGTTTGGCGCCAATTACGCCGGGGATATGATCCCGCCCGACCCAGACCGGTTTTCCTGCCAGTTGGCGCACATCCAGGCCGCCCACCGTATCAAAGCGCAGGATGCCTTTCTCCTCGTCGTGCGTGAGCATAAAGCCAACTTCATCCATGTGCGCCGCCAGCATCACGCGCAGGCGGTTTGGGGCCGTTCCTGGACGGGTTACCAGAACGTTTCCTAGGGCGTCTACTTTGACGCTGCTCTCCTGCGGGAGGTTTTCCCGCAGTTGTTCCAGGACAATGAGGCGCACTTCCTGCTCGTCTCCAGAAACGGCGCAGGCGTTGCACAGGCGCTCCAACAGCCGGACTTGTTCCTCCCCAATCTGGGGCGCGCCCGTCAGGGTTTCAGGTTTTTGATCGATCATTCCGGTATCTATGTCTCCTGGTATACAGGTTGGTCCACGGCGCCCGAGATCAGGCTTCCCAGGTAAGGGTATCCATGAAATCGGGCTGCAAGCTGGCAGCGAATTCGGCCAGCAAACGACCGGCGCGGCGCACATCGGCAATTGAGACCATCTCCACCGGCGTGTGCATGTAGCGCAAGGGGATGCTCACCACCATGGTAGGGATGCCCTGCGCGGCCACCTGCATGGCATAGGCATCCGTCCCAGAGTGGCGCGGCATCGCCTCGAGTTTATAAGGTATTTCCAGGCGTTCGGCCAGTTCCTTGAATGCCCGGTACAAAGCCGGGTGGATGTTCGGCCCCCAACCCAGCGCAATGCCTTCCCCGATAGGAAATGTCAAATGGCTGGGACTGCCTGGGCTGGCGCCAAATGTGACGTCGATCGCGACCGCCAGGTCCGGGCTCAGGTGGTAGGCAGAGGTAAAGGCGCCGCCAAGGGTCTCCTCCTCCTGCACGGTGGCGACCGCCCAAATGTCCCAGGCATGACTGCGATTCTGAAGCTCTGCCAGGCAATGCGTCACTGCCGCGATCGAGGCGCGGTTATCCAACGAATGCCCCGCCAGAAGATCCGTTGAGAGCTCGATGGGCGTCTGGGCGAAGGAAACCAGGTCGCCAACCCGCACCAACCGCGCTACGTCCGCTGGCTCCAGGCCGGTATCCACCAGCAGATATTCCATTGCGACCGGACCTTCCCCCTGGCCGGCCGGCAGCAGGAACGCCGGCGGCTGTACCACGACCCCAGGCAGTTCTTGCCTGCCGTGTACCGAGACCAGTTGCCCTGGCAGGACGCGCGGGTCGACCCCCCCAATTTGGGTGAAGTGCAAAAAGCCCTCGATCACTTCAGTTACCATCAGCCCAATCGCATCCATATGGGCAGCCAGAAGCAAGCTTGGGCGAGGTTCGAGGCCGCCGCCCCTGCACAGCGCTTGCAGCGAACCCAGGCGGCTTACGCTGATCTCATCACAAAGCGGGCGCCAGGTCTCTTCGATCAGGTTGCGGATGGGGGCCTCATGCCCGGATAGGCCTGGAGCAGAGATGATTCGCTTGAGAAAAGGGAGTAAATCTGTAGTTGTCATGGGGAGTTAAAAGGTCCAAATGTAGTTGGCACCGGCTTGGTGGGCGGCGGGATGGTATCCAGCGGGGTCGACGGCGTTTCGGTCGGCGTCGGGGTTGAGGTGTCTGCCGGCGGGAGGGATGTATCCGTTGGGCTGGGCGGCAGCGGGGTATCGCTGGCAGTCGGCGGCGGGATTTGGGTGAACGTGGCGGAGGGCGATGGGCTGGGGATTGGGGTGATCGTCGCCGAAGGCGTGGGCGACGGCGAGGCGGTCGCTGAGGGTGAAGCTGTCGGCGAGGGCGTGTTCGTCACGGTCCCGCTTGGGAGAAGGGTGGGCGTTTTTGGCGTCTGGCTGGGGGTCGGCGACAGGGTCGCGGTGGCTGTGCGGGTCACTGTTGGGGTCGGCGTACGAGTCGCCGTGGGTGTTGGCGTAAAAGTGGGCAAAGAGGCGCGCCATTCTGCCTGGTTGACCAGGAACAGGCCTGCACAATAACAGGGCAGCGTGGCAAGGATGACGGCGATGAGGATGTAGCGAATACGGAAACGCGCTTCGGGGGGAATGCCCATAGATTGTTCCTAGCGACCGTCCGAACGCGATATGAACACAGCACCCTGAGCCGGACAGGCCCTCTGAGAGGTAGATGATAACACCAGCCTTCGGGCGTGACAAGTCCCGGAGCGCGGCTGCGCAGATCGTTCTGGCCCGGACAGCTTTTCGACAAGTTTATGCATTAGAATTACGCCCGATGGATTGGGTCTATCTCTCTCCGCACCTGGACGATGCGGCGCTTTCCTGCGGCGGATTGATCTGGCAGCAGAACCGTTCCGGCCAACCTGCCGCTGTTTGGACGATTTGCGCCGGAGATCCCCCGCCGGGGCCGTTTTCCGCCTTTGCCGAAAGCCTGCACGCTCGCTGGGAAACCGGGCCGGCCGCAATCCGGCAGCGCCGGCTGGAAGACGCCGCCTCCTGCCGTTGGCTGAAAGCGGCATACCGCCATTTTGACATCCCAGACTGCATCTATCGCCGCGCCCCGGGGGGCGGGAACCACCTGTATGCAACGGAAGAGGCGCTGTTCGGGCCGCTGCACCCTGCGGAAATAGACCGGGTGGGAAGTTTGAGCGCCGAACTGCTGCACGATCTGCCCCTAACGACACAAATTGTCTGCCCGCTGGCGCTTGGCGGTCACGTGGACCACAAGCTGACACGCCTGGCGGCCGAGCAAATGGGGAGATCGCTGTGGTATTACGCCGATTTCCCGTATGTGTTGAAAGCAGAGGACCGGTTGGAGAGTCTGCAAAAATCCGGATGGCGAGCCGCCGTTTTTCCAATAATGGCGGACGGGCTGGCAGCCTGGGGAAGGGCGGTAGCGGCGCATGGATCGCAAATCAGCACATTTTGGCCTGACGCAAAGACCATGCAAGCTGCGCTGCGAGCCTATGCGCAATCCATGGGTGGAATCAGGCTTTGGCAGCCGCCAGATTGAGCCGCAGGCCGCCTAACCCGTCCTTGATACCCCACTCCCACCTGCACAGTCCCTGAATCGATCAAGTTTAATTTCGCCAAAACTTGCGCTGCGTGAAAAGTTATGCTAAAATGTCAGCGCGGCACTGGAATGATCGTAAACAATCCAGAATGCCGCTCTCTTTTCAAATCGTGGCTGTTTGACAAAACCGCTCCCGAAGGAGTGTTTTTATTTATCCAGGTGATTAAGGATCCGAAATGCCACCTTCATTTTTAACCCGCCAGGGTTATCAGAAACTGCAAGAAGAACTTGAATACTTAAGAACGACAAAGCGCCAGGAGGTCGCCAACCGCCTGCACGAGGCGATGGAGGGGGGTGAATTAATCGAAGATGCCGAGTACGAAGCCGCGAAAAACGAACAGGCTTTTGTTGAGGGGCGCATCCAGGAGCTTGAAATACTGCTCGCCAATGCCCGTATCATCGAAGAAACGGGCAAAATGGAAGTGGTACAGGTCGCCGCGAAGGTCACCATCCAGGAGGATGGCTCCGATCCTGAAGTGTACACGATCGTCGGGCCAGCCGAGGCAAATCCTCGCCAGGGGCGCATTTCGAATAAATCACCCCTGGGACGGGCGTTAATGGACCACCGCGCCGGGGATGTCGTCAAAGTGGATGCGCCGGGCGGTTCTTTTGTGGTTCGGATTCTCAAGGTGGAATAAACTGGGGCTAGCTGAAAACAGCCCCACGCGTGTATGCCTGCGCGGGGCTTTTCTTTTATACAGAACAAGGAATTCATCCCATGGAAAATAAATACAACAACCTTGAACTAACTCGCCTGGAAAAACTCGAGCGTTTGCGCAAGGCAAACGTAGAGCCCTACCCCACCCGCGCCGAGCGCACTCACACCAGCCAGCAAGCCATTAAAGCCTTTGAAGCCGCAGAAGCCGCCGGTCAAAACAATCCGGTGACCGCCACACTGGCGGGCCGTATTCGCTCGATGCGCCCGATGGGGAAGATCACCTTCGCCCACATTGAAGATGGAGATGGGCGCATCCAGATCTTCCTGCGCCTTAACGATCTCGGCGAGCAGGCCATCGAGCTCTTTAACCGCGAATTCGACCTGGGAGACTTCGTTCAAGCCAGCGGCGAGCTTTTCCGCACCCGGACGGGCGAGATTACCCTGCGAGTGACCGAGTTTCACATGCTGGCAAAAGCCATCACGCCCCTGCCGGCCGCCAAGGACCAGGTGGTGGATGGGACAGTGGTGCATTACGCCACGCTTTCCGAGCCAGAGACGCGCTACCGCCAGCGCTACGCTGACCTGGCAGTAAACCCGGACGTGCGCCAGATTTTCCGCAAGCGGGCTGCCATCGTGCGAGCCTTGCGCGAATTCCTGGATTCACACGGGTTTCTGGAAGTGGAGACGCCTATTTTGCAGCCGCTGTATGGCGGCGCAGCGGCGCGGCCATTTATCACCCACCACAACCAGCTCAAGCAAGACCTTTACCTGCGCATATCGTTCGAGCTGTATCTCAAACGCCTGCTGGTCGGGGGCTACGAGCGCGTTTACGAGATCGGCCGGGACTTCCGCAACGAAGGCGTGGACCGCACCCACAACCCGGAGTTCACCCAGCTTGAATTTTATTGGGCTTACGCCGATTACCTTAAAGTGATGGAATTCACCGAGGAGATGATCTGCTACGTCGCCGACCAGGTGCTGGGCAGCCGCGAGCTGACCTTCCAGGGCCGCACGATCCGCCTCGACCCGCCCTGGCAGCGCATGGAGCTCAGCGAAGGGCTGCTGGAGATGACCGGCATCGACATCAAACAGCACCCCAGCGCCGAAAGCCTGGCAAAAGCCATGCGCGCGCACGATATACAGCCGGACCCGAACGCCTCGCGCGGCAAATTGATCAATTCCATGTTGGGAGATTTCCTCGAACCCAACCTGACCCAACCTACTTTTATCTATAACTACCCGCGCGATATTTCCCCTCTGGCGAAGAGCAAGCCCGACAACCCCCAGATCGTGGAGCGCTTCGAGGGCTTTATCGGCGGCATGGAATTATGCAACGCATTTACCGAGCTGAACGACCCCCTGGACCAGGAGGCGCGCTTCCTGGAGATGGGCCGCGATTACGAGGCAGACGATGAAGAACGCCACCCGTTGGACGAAGACTACCTGCGCGCCATGCGCTACGGTATGCCCCCCAACGGCGGATTCGGCATGGGGGTCGACCGCCTGACCATGCTGCTGACCGACAACCCCAACATCCGCGAGGTCATTCTCTTCCCACACCTGCGCGAGCGGGAAGACTGAGTAGAGCAAGCGCAACCCTGGACTACGCTGTCCTAAACAGGTGACAGAACCGATAGCCTCTATGCTACCAATTATTTACCGGTTGCTTGGATGGGGGGACCGAATAGTTCCCCCCATCCCTTTGAATGATTGGGTAGACTTCTTGGCGGGAAGAAACGCCGCTCCTAGCGTACAAATGCGTCTCTTCCGGCGTATTCGGCTGCCTCGCCCAATTCCTCCTCGATGCGCATCAACTGATTGTACTTTTCGACCCGTTCGCCGCGGGCCGGCGCGCCAGTCTTCAAGTGCCCAGTGTTCATGGCCACTGTGAAATCGGCGATAAAGCTGTCTACGGTTTCGCCGCTGCGATGCGAGACCATGGCTCCCCAGCCGGCCTTGCGCGCCATTTGAATGGCAGAGATCGTTTCGCTGAGCGTCCCAATCTGGTTTAATTTGATCAGTACAGCGTTAGCCACATTTTCTGCAATCCCGCGGGCGATACGATTCACGTTGGTCACGAAAAGATCATCCCCAACCAGCTCGATCTTGCCGCCCAATTTCTGGTTGAGCAGTTTCCAGCCCTCCCAATCATCCTCCGCCAGGCCATCTTCCAGGACGACGAGCGGGTATTTCGCCGCCCAATCCGCGTACATCTCGACCATCTCCGCTGCCGACACCTTACGACCCTCGGTGCGCAGGTTATAGACCCCCTCTTCGTAGAAACCGCTGGAGGCCGGATCGATGGCGATAGCAACTTGCTCGCCAGGCCTATATCCGGCTTTATCAATCGCCTTCAGGATGAGCTCGATCGCATCGGAATTCTTTTTCAATGCTGGCGCGAAGCCCCCTCATCCCCCACGCCGGTGGTGTAGCCTGCCTCTTTCAGAACAGCCTTGAGTGCGTGATACACCTCGCTGCCATAACGCAGCGCTTCCCGGAAGCTGGGCGCCCCGACGGGTGCGATCATGAATTCTTGCAGATCTGTCCCCTGCCAGTTGGCGTGCACGCCACCATTCAGGATATTGAACATCGGCACCGGCAAAATCTTGGCCTGCACCCCGCCCAGGTAGCGATAAAGCGGGAGGTCCACCGCATCAGCGGCTGCGCCGCGCCACGGCCAAGCTGACGCCCAGGATGGCGTTGGCTCCCAATTTGGATTTGTTTGGCGTGCCGTCTAAATCCAGCATCGTTTTATCGATATTGGACTGCTCCAGCGCGTTCAGAGCAACGAGCGCTTCGGCAATCTCATTGTTGACATGCTTCACAGCCTGCAAGACGCCTTTGCCAGAGTAACGGGACTTATCCCCATCGCGCAATTCAAGCGCTTCATGAACCCCGATAGAAGCGCCGGATGGGACGGCTGCGCGGCCACGAGCGCCCCCTTCCAAACCGATCTCGACTTCCACGGTCGGGTTACCGCGCGAATCGAGGATCTCTCTTGCATGAACAAAGTCGATTTTGGTATCCATTTTTTCCCTTATCTTTTTCTATTGAAATATTCTGGCTAATTCCAGAGCAATTTGCGCCAGCTTATTGATTTCCGGGTCGATTAGCCCCTCCAACTGCGGATTGACCTGGCCATACCCCTTGAGATTGCGCGCACGGCTGTCGGATAAACTCACCCAGGCTGAGTTCATCTCGGCCATGATCATTCTGGCTGCATTTCCTCCCGTTGAGCCAACTCCAATTTTCGAGACAGGCGTTCGATAACCGTAAATGCTTCCTTTATCCTTTCTTCGGCCACGATTCTGCTCTCGTCTGTCATACTTAAATAGCGGTGATAGAGAACGCCTTTTTCTTCATAACCGGATAACCAGTGTTTTGCCTGCGACAGGTTTTCTTCGAAAGCCTGCAACACCACCTGGAGCGCGATTTTTTGAGACAGATTCAGCAATTCGGACAAGAAGAAATCTCCCACAAACTTCATTTCTCCACTGGCAAGAAAAAAGCCTCTGCTAATAAGATACATTGACAGAGGCTGTCAGCCAAAGATTCGGCGGTTTATTTGAATTTAAGCGAGCCTCATCGCTCGAGAACGATTCTACCGGGAGATGGTAAGGGTGTCAAGTTTAGCCCTTCCAGGGATTCCACAAAAAAATCCGAATTATTTAAAGGCCAGATATGTCTCGATCAATTCCCCTCTTGACAATAGTATCAATAGTGATATCGTAATATCGTGACAAAAATTAGAGAGATTCCTGCTATGATGCGCCGGAATCCCAAAGGGGTGAGTTTCAGCAGCTTATCAGGTAAAGCAAGTGCTCAAAGCCATAGAGCGATTGGAGGTGGAAGGACATGTTAAAGAATGATCACTATACTTATCGAGTCACCTGGACTGAAGAAGATGGTGAGTATATTGGCTTGTGCGCTGAGTTTCCCAGCCTGAGCTGGTTAGCATCTAAACCAGAAGATGCACTTCGGGGAATCCGTCAAGTCGTTGCCGATGTCGTGGCTGATTTGCATGCCAACGGCGAACAAGTCCCCGAGCCACTGGCTGGGAAAAAATACAGCGGGCGTTTCATGGTGCGTGTGCCCCCCGACCTTCACCGGAAATTAGCGCTTGAAGCGGCGGAATCCGGGGTCAGCCTGAACCGACTGGCCAGCGATAGGCTAAGCAGAGGTAGCTCCTAAAATATAATTTGCTCTACGGGCCACATCCACGAGAGCGTGGGCATCGACCGGATCGGATCGATCCAAATCATCAATCCCGGTCCGCCCTGCAAGGATGCTTTGCCTATGTGGAGTTGACCACTCGGCGAAATCAATACGCTGGAGATTGTCTCAATTTCCGTGGGGTAAGTTTTACCCTTTGTAATTTACCGGCTAAAATCTCGTAACTGCTTACTAACGGAATAGAAAACTGGGATGGATATAAGCTGCACGATCACCGAAAAGGCGACCAGCCCGGGTATGGAGACATCATACAGGATGCCAATCAAGACGCTGCCCAGGAACCATGCTATCCCATAGCCGGTATTGAAGATACCATACGCTCGGCCACGCCGGTCGGGATCAACCATATCCGCTACAGCCGCGCGCATGATCAACTCCTGAGCTCCCATTCCTGCGCCCCATAAGGCCATGCCGACCAGGGCGGGGAAAAGGCCGCCAAAGAACACCAACGGGGCAAAAAAAGCCGATAGACCAGCAACAACCATTAACGTTGCCAGGCCAAAACGGTCAAACAGACGCCCAAAAACCAGGGCAGCCAGGGCGTCAACGCCCATAGCCACAGCATATAAAACAGGTATCAGAGCTGGAGATGCAACCGATGCTTTTTGAAAATGATAAGCGATCAATGGAAAATCGGCATAGCCAGCCGCGACCAGCATAGAGGCTACAACATACAACCAGTATCTGCGTGCAAAACCACGAACCTGAAGTTTGGATTGGCTGATCTCCAACTCGCGGGGGCGCGGATACAAGAAGCGGGCGGCCGTGAGCACACCTAAAGCCAGCAGCGCAGGAATGAGCAACAGGCCATAACCGGTCTGATATCCCCCCCTAACATAGAGCACAGCGGCAACGATTAAAGGCCCAAGAATGGCTCCGAGCTGGTCCAGGGCCTCGTGCAGGCCAAACCCCCAACCTCGACCCATGTGAGAGGTGGCATATGACAACATCGCGTCGCGAGGCGGCACGCGAATACCTTTGCCAATCCGCTCGGCGACCATGAGCAGGGCGGCGGTCTCCCAATTGCCAGCCAGGGCCAGCAACGGGACAGCGATCAGATTGACGCCATATCCCAGAAATGTAATTGCCCAGTAATTTCTTGTCTCGTCGCTGAAATATCCGGATACCAGGCGCAGGGAATAACCGATCAATTCCCCCAGCCCGGAGACAACCCCAACGATGGTCCCACTGGCGCCGAGAATGGCTAGGTAGGGGCCGTTGATGCTGCGAGCGCCTTCATACGTCATGTCCGCAAAGAGGCTCACGACGCCAAGCATCACGACGAAGCGCAGCGCCGTTTTGGATGAAATATTGTGATCCGTGGTCTTGGCTGGGGTTTCCATTATCACTTCCATGCTGGTTGAATGTTACAGGTTGGAGGGTTGAAATTTGAGCTGACCCTCAAATGGCCCGGGCGGTGCGCTCCCCTGAAAGAAGGATCAGGGCGCGTCGCCAGGCATCTTTTTCATTGGCGTTCAGCAATCCTCGACGCAGGGCGTCTCGCTTAAGCACAAAGCTGCGCATATCTTCAGAGATTTCATCCAGACGTCTGGATTGTTCATCCAATAAGAAGTGTGTGATTTCCGGATCGGGCTGAGTGTCCAATACCGCGCGAAGATGCGGCAGGCATAGGCCCTGCGAATGGATGTATTTTTCCTTGGCTTCGCTATAGGCAATCTCTTCATTGAACTGGCGTACACGTTCCATTTCAACTTTTCGAATTAATTGGCAGGCTGGACAACTATCCTGGTCAGATAACAGCGCTCGAATGCGATCCGGAACCTCGGTAGACGAATTGCCGCCTAACTGCTTGAGTTCATCCCGCGCTCGCTCGATGAGAGGCGCATATCCTTCGCTGATTCCCAGGGGAGAGGCGATCTGTTGGAATTGCCAGGTATGTACGTGACAAAAGCCGCGCGCCAAAGCAAATTCGCGACGTGCTTCAGGGTTTGTAGACAATGCGTATTGCCAGCCTGCGAAAAAATCAAACACCGCCTGGCTCTGGGCTACGCAGATGGGACAGGTACGGATAGGGCGTACTAACTGCCCACCGGCCGATTCTGCCCTGGTTTTCTGTTCATCGATCGCATCATCGATCAGGTGCGCCTGCGAATCGATCTCGAACTGGGTGTGTCCTGCTCCTTGTTGGAAATCAGCGAGCAATTCGCCCTGCAAGAGAGCGATGTGCAAAGATTGCATTCGAGATCGGAATGCAACGAGTCCATTCGATTGATCGCCTTCGTTTCCGACATCGGACCGCTGGGAATCCAGTATTTCAAGAGCGCGGTCCAGGATGGAAACCAGGAAGATCCGGCTTTTGTCCCCTGCCAGGAAGCGGGTCAATTCATCTTCAAAGGCCTGCAAACCGCTCTCCAATAGCAGGTCAGAAGCATGTTGCTGCTTTGCCTGCAACCCCACTCGCGATGAAACCGGGTAGAGGCGTATCTCATCGGTCTCCAAATCTTGGGCGATAACCGTACGGATGTAATCGATCAGCGGAGCGCGATCTTGTTCAACCAACAAATCGATCTTGTTGATAACGATGAAGAGCTTGCGCACATCCTTGCGAATATCGCGCAGCAGGCTTTCTTCAACCACGCTCATGGGCGCCTCGACGCTGGTGACCAGGATGACTGCGTCCGCCTCAGGCAAGAATTGATAAGTCGTCGCCGTAGCGGCTTGATTGGCGGAGCCAATGCCAGGGGTATCGATGAAAAACAACCCCCGCCGCAAGAAAGGCACTGGCAATTCGACCCGCGCCTCGATCAAACCTTTCTCGTTACCCGGATTCCCGCGTTCGGTCACATATTCCGCCAGGTCGTGGAGCTTGATCTCTTGTTCCAACACCCACCCCTTACGCCGCAACGCAACTCTCTCTTCCGGCCCGTAACAAAGGGTGGTTATCGCCGATGTAAGCGGCAGCAATCCGGTGGGTAACAGATCGCGGCCGATGATGGCGTTCATCAACGAGCTCTTGCCGCGTTTGAATTGGCCCACTACAGCGAGATTAAAACGGTCCTCAGCCAATTTGACCAGCAACGCTTGAAACTGCTCTTCTTGCTCCAACATACCCAGTGTGTGAAGAACATTTTTCCCGGACCGGATAACATCGACAATAGCTTGTTTCGTCCGGGTATACTGGCGTAATTGTTCTATTTCAGTACCCACGCGAGCACTCAAACCCTACCTTCACTCTGGATCCTCTGACCCCGCGCGATCAGCTTCGAGCGCCAATTTTGCTTGCTCTTGTTCGTGATTGTCTTTTGCGAATACCTTGTTATACACATCTCTACCAAAACTGGTCTGCAATGGTTTGCCCACGATTAACTTGAAAGTTCGTTCTCCACCGGCTTTCCTTTCCGCTCTCAAGAAAATGGCATTTTCCCTATGCTCCTCAAAAAATCCGTTCGCCAGTTCATATAAATGCGTCACATAGAAAACCTTGATATGCCTATCCAGCAATGCGGAAGTAATCTGCCTGGCGATCTCCGACCCTTCTCTTTCGTTGGTCGCAGCAAATGATTCATTAAACAGCACGATAGAATCAGGGGTTACATGATCCACGATATCGCTCATTCGGACAAGCTCTTCATCGAATTTGCCGCTTTCCATGGTGGTATCTTCTTCCCGTTTGTAGTGCGTGAAAAGCCCTTCACAGACATTCGCACAGAAAGACTCGGCCGGCGCGAACATGCCGCATTGCATCATCAAAGTAGCCAGGCCGATGCTGCGCAAAAAAGTGGATTTACCCCCCTGATTGGCGCCGGTGATGATTACGAGATCTTTGTCGTCTGCGTTTAGATCGTTGCCTACTACCTTTTGCTTCATGGTCAACGCCAGAGTGACATCGTACAATCCGGCAACCGAAAGCCGGCGCTCGCCGGCAGACGCAGGTTGGGGAAAAACGATGGGTTCTTCCAGTTGTGTAAGTTGTTCGGATAAATTCAGGCAACCGATGTAAAACGCCAGTTCCAACCGCAGCGCGTTGAAAAAGCTGTCGATATGGTCGGCTGACTGAGCCACTGCATTGGCGACCAGGTTGACGCCCCTGTCCCGCAATTCGCCAAGCGCTCGCGCCCCGGCGTCATCGCGCGGATGCAAGGTATAGGAATAAACCGGTGATTTACGGCTAAAAACCCGCTCGATCCAACTCTGGTCCTTGGGATTGGTTTTGCGAAGGATGTAACTCGTACCCTCGTTAGCCTTTCCCAATTCGGCGCTGATCAAAACGCCGCTTTGGAATTTCAGCTCTTTGAGATGCTGTATTACAACGGCGAAGTATTCGTCGTCCAGTTCTTGCTGAATCATTGCAAAAAACCTTCGAAAGCCCGGCGATTCGAATCCCTCGGCATGCTCGACCGCGATTTGTTTCAGAGTCCTGAGCAAATCGACGAACATTACAAGCATTTCCCATGCGCCGCTCAGGATTCCGCTCGGATAGCGGGTGAAAATTCCTAACCAATGCCTTTGCTTTCTTTTGATGGATTGGATGGGAATGTCGTAGATTTGCCTGACGACATCCGGATGCTTCAGGCAATCCTTGAGAATTTCCTGGCGATAGCGGATGGTGTCCAGGTCGTCCAGGCTGGACAAAACAGCCTGTCGCGCAACCGTAAACAAATACTTGTCCCGCAACGCCATGGCCTCGAACAACGTATTCAATTCCAGATCTTGCGTCAGGGCCGCTTCATTAGAAGGGAGCTCTCGCTCTGGATCGAAATCCCGGTCGGGATGCATGAGATAAACCTTCATAACTGGATGCGCTCCTTGATTTGCTCGTAAGTCAGGCGATGCTTTTTAGCAAGCGAAAAGGCATAAGCCAGCCCATCGGCAGGTTTTCTGACGATTTTAAACGTCCGCATGGCCGGATTTTCAGGAAAAACTGTGCTGACCATGCTGATCGTTTTCTCGCTCAAAGACGACAACTCATCGATAAACGTCACCCATACGCACAACAAATCCAGTTCCATCACCCTGGCCATAATCTCTTTGCTCAGAAAAATGGCGTCCTTTAAAGTGGTGGATGCGAAAATCTCATTCAAAATTAGAATGCTATTCGGCGTGACCTGGTCGAGAATGGCGTGAATGCGCACCAGATCATCTTGCAATTTGCCGCGCAGGTTATGGATGTCTTCCTCTCTCTCGAAATGCGTGAAAATCTGGTCGAACAGGAAAAGCCGCCCTTCCCTACCTGGTACAGGGCAGCCGAGGCTGGCGAGATAATGTAACTGGCCAAAAGTGCGGGCAAAGGTGGTTTTGCCGCCCTGGTTCGGACCCGAGACAACGATAATGCGTTCCGTGTCTTTCAGAAAAAAGTCATTGCAGATCACAGGTTTTTCGGTAAAAAGCAAGCTGCGCGCCAGCGCCAGGTCGAACGTTTCGACACCATAAACCTCGCGGCTGGTTGCGCTCACCTGCGGGTAACAGAAGGACAGGCCCTTGTATTTGAAGTTGGCAATGAATTCCAGATAGGCGACATAAAACTGAATTTCGCGGTCAAAGCCCCGGATCGTCTCATCCACAAAATCGCTTTGCCGCTCGCAAAACTGATCCAGTGCGGCAAACTGTTCGGGATAAAGCCGGGCGACAAAAGCAAGAATTTGCGCCTCGATATGATTCATGCTGGATGTTTCGTTCAGCTTAATCAGGTAATCTTTCACTGCGCCTTGTTTGAATTTCTCAAAGGTTTCCACCACCTCGATGCTGTAATCCGTTTCCTCTTCGTATTTCCGTACGCTGAATTTGCCGAGTTGGATGATCACACAATATTTCAAGCCTTGCAATTCGCCCTTGACCTTCTGAGCCTCCGCCTGAAGCGATTGAAATTCATTCGACTGGACGTAGTCTGTCATATACTTTCGGAATGCTAAAAGGCCGCGTGATTTCAAGTCCGCCAGAGTCAAGTTGCGCGCCAGGCCGGTCACGGCTTCGCAATAGACCAACGCCGCCTCCAGGAACCAGCCTCTTTTATAGTAGTTGTAGTAGTTGAAATCCAGTTTCTCCACCAGCCCCAGATAGCGGCGCACGATGATCATTTTTTCGGCAAATGATTTGATGTGCGCCATCGTTGTTGCTTCTTCCATATCCTGCATCACTTCCTGGCGATAGCGGATGGTCTCGACATTGTTCAAGGGGGTGTAAAAAAACGGCGTGAGATTGTATTCCTGCTTTTTGACTATGATGGCATTAATGATCTGATCAAGATTTAAATCAACGAAATAAGAGGGCGCCTCGACCGTATCCGTTCTTATTCTGTCTTTGGCATTTCTAGATAGTATGCTTTGAAAAGCCATAAGTGAAACCACTCACTTTCGAATTTAGGCGATATAAAAAGCCTCTGCCATCGACGCAGGGTCGTTAGCAGAGGCTATTAGCCGATAACCGGCGGTTTTTTAATCCGAGCGAGCCTCATCGCTCGATTTGATTATACCTCATGAATATTAAAGGTGAATGAAGCAATACTCATTATTCTCTTGCGAGTCGAGAGTTGCCTCCCCGATCCGGCGCACGCAGGCTTGACACCCGCACAGCCTCAGGTATAATCGCAACCATTCAGTCCAAAAAGACTTGCGCGGAGATAAGTAGCTGCAAGACCTTCCAGAGAGCCGCCGGCAGGTGTGAGGCGGCAGGTTTGGGCAGTGAAATCCACTCCGCCGGCCCCTAAGGGCCAAAGTCCTCCGCAGGGAAGAGCGTTTCGGACGCTCATCGTAAGGAGGAACGGGTTCGCCCGTTAGCGCGAGTAAGAGGCCGTTCCAGGAGGCGCCCGGTTTCCAGGCCAGGTAGCGTTGACCCCAGAGCGGCGAAGGCAGGTGGCACCACGAGCGCCCCCCTCGTCCTGCATGGCGAGCGGGGCGTTATTATTTGGAAAGGCGGGCCCAACCAACACCCGCCGCCATAAAACTGGAGGTGCAAAATGTTGGATATTAACCTGATCCGTGAAAAGCCTGACCTGGTTCGCCAGGCGCTGGTCAAACGCCAGATGGAGCCTGCGCCGGTCGACAGCGTTCTCGAGCTGGACGAAGAACGCCGTACGCTGATCCAGGAAGTCGAGGCGCTTAAAGCCGAGCGCAACGCCGTCTCGAAAGAGATCGGGAAGATGAAAGACCCGGCCGGCCGCCAGGCCAAAATCGACGCCATGCGCCTCGTAGGCGAGCGCATCGCCGGGCTGGACGAGCGCTTGCGGCTGGCGGAAAGCCAGCTTAATGAGGTTATGGCGAGCATCCCGAACATCCCGGACCCGCGCACCCCGCTCGGCAAGGACGAGAACGAGAACGTCGTTTTGCGCACAACCGGGCAAATCCCTGAGCTCGACTTCGAGCCCAAACCGCATTGGGACCTGGGGCCTGAATTGGGCATTCTCGATTTTGAGCAGGGGGTGAAGATCACCGGCTCGCGCTTTTACGTGCTCAGCGGCGCAGGGGCGCGCTTGCAGCGGGCGCTGATCGCCTGGATGCTGGACCTGCACATCCGCCAGGGCTACACCGAGAAGTACACGCCCTTCGTGGTGAAAGAAGCAACCCTGTTCGCCGCGGGACAGCTCCCCAAGTTCGCCGACAACCTGTACCACGACCACGAGGAAGACCTGTGGCTGGTGCCCACCGCGGAGGTGCCCCTGACCGGCCTGCATATGGACGAAATCCTGGAGGAAGCCACTCTGCCGCGGCATTACGCCGCCTATACGCCCTGCTTCCGGCGCGAGAAAATGAGCGCCGGGCGGGATGTGCGCGGCATCAAGCGCGGCCACCAGTTCGACAAGGTGGAGATGTACATGTTCTGCAAGCCGGAGGATTCGGACGCGGCCCTGGAGCAGATGCGCCAGCACGCCGAAGAGACTTGCGCCGGGCTGGGGCTGACCTACCGGGTCAAGCAATTGTGCACCGGCGACCTGGGCTTCACGGCGCGCATGACCTACGACATCGAGGTTTGGGCGCCTGGCTGCGGCGATTGGCTGGAAGTCTCGTCAGTCTCGAACGTGGGCGACTTCCAGGCGCGGCGGGCCAATATCAAATACCGCCCGGCGGATGGAGGCCGTCTGCAGTTTGTGCACACCTTGAACGGATCAGGCCTGGGGATGCCGCGCACTATGATCGCCGTCCTGGAGAATTACCAGCAGGCGGATGGGTCGGTAGTCGTGCCCGAAGTGCTGCGCCCCTGGATGGGCGGGGTCGAAGTGATCCGGCCTTTGGAGGCCGCTCGGGAGCAGGCTTAGTGCCGGAATGGTTGGATATCTCCATTTTCGGCCTGACCCAGATCTTCATGCTGGTTGGGTTGTTCGGGTTGATCGTCCCGGTCTTCCCCGGCATTGTGGTCATGTGGCTGGCTGCACTGGGCTACGGCATCGTAACCGGCTTCCAAACGCTGGGCATTGTTATCTTCGTTATTCTTACGCTGCTGATGCTTTTTGGGGTGACAATCGATAACGTCCTGATGGGGGTTGGAGCGCGCAAGGGGGGCGCCTCCTGGCTTTCGATCCTGGTAGCCCTGGTCGCCGGCATCCTGGGGACTCTTCTGTGGCCCCCGATCGGTGGGGTGATCGCCGCCCCGCTGTCTGTGCTGCTGTTGGAATACTGGCGCCATCGCAGTTGGGACCAGGCCTGGAATGCGCTGCGCGGCCTGGCGTCTGGCTGGGGCTTATCGTTCGTCGTGCGCTTTGCCACCGGCCTGGTCATGATGGTTTTATGGTGGCTGTGGGTCTGGCAGGGTTGAATTCCATCTGGCTGAAAAAGTCAGGGCTTAAAGAACATCATTCCAATCCCCATGCGGTCCAGCCCTTCGTTCGCCCAATACTCCATCAAGGCCGAATCGCCATCCAGGGCGTTAAAAAGCGCCGCGATGGAACGCGGATCGCCGATCAGCGCCAGGGCGCGCACGGCCTTGAGGCGAACTTCCTGCGGGCCATCTTGTAAAGCGTCCAGCAAAGCCGGCACCGCCGGCGCGCCGATCACCGTGAGCGCCTCGCCCGCCAGCGTGGCGCACAAGGGATCCGGGTCCGCCAGCAGGCTTGCCAGCGCCGGCGCCAGCTCAGAAACCCCCTGGCCGCGTTCCGCCAGCGCGCGCAGCCCCAGGGCGGCGCACTGCCGCACGGAAGCGTCTGGATCGCCCAGGGCAGCCGCCAGGCAGCCCGGCACACGCTCATCTTGAATCTCAGCCAGCGTTCGCACGGCCCACCAACGAGCGTCGACCGCACAAGGCTCAGGGCCGGTCTGTTCCCGAAGCAGCTCCAAGAGCGCATCCAAAGCGACGGCGCCTTGGGCGGCGACGGCGGGCACAGCAGCCTCAGCCTGTTCGTCGTCCCCCCCGGTCAATTTTGCTATCAAACTGCCTAACGCATCCATTCAGGTTGCTCGCAGGCTATTCGTCCGGCGGCGGCACGGGCAGGTCGTCTACAGCTACGTCGATCCACTTATCGCCTTCATCGATCAGCATGACCGGAATATCGTCGCGGATCGGATATTTGCGCCCGCAGTCCCGGCACACCAGCCAGGCCTCCTTGACGTAATCCAACAGGCCTTCCTTCTCGCGCACGCAATTCGGGCATCGTAAAATATCGAGCAAATCTTGGCTGACCATGCATCTCTCCTGGTTCAAGGTCTTCGGTTCTACGGGAATCGCCGTGGAGAACCGATCTTAATTTCCACCGGTGTCGGCGTCTTTGGGCAGCTTGGTGCCCGGGCCATATTCAAAGACCGAGCGCCAGGGCAGGTAATGGGTGCTGAATTGGTCGTCGAAATACACCGCCCCAGCCTTTAGCACAGTCCGGCTGATCGTCACGTCCGCGCCATCGACGGCCCAATCCACCTGCTCGATCTCGCCTTTCGCCAGGTCAGGGTTCTCCTGGTAAAGCGGGTCGGGCGGTTCGACCGTGTTCTGCAGCCCGGTCGTATCCCAATTTACCGTGCGCCCGTCGGAGGTGGAGTAAAACTTCCAATTCAAGCTGCGGGCGGAAGGATTGACGTATGTCTCCATCAACAGCCAGTTTGGGGTATCGTTGGTGAATTTGAAATCCACGACCGGCACAAAGACGGTAGCATCCAGCCCGGCCAGGTCGGTATCCACGTTGCCGGCCCGGGTGAGCTCATAATAATATACCCGGTAGGCATGCGAGTAGCGTTCCACGACCGGATATCCCCCGAAGAAAACCGTCCGGAAGAGGGTCGTACTGACCTGGCAAACGCCGCCGCCCACTCCTTTGATGGTCCGGTTGCCGTAGATGATCAACGCTTCCGAGTAACCGTTATCCAGGCTGACATCGCCGAGTGCATCCGCCATCGAAAATGTCCCTCCCGGCGGCACCAGCAGGCCATGGAAACGCGAGGCAGCAGTTTGAATGTTTTGGATACGCGAGGCGCTCGAGCCGTAAAAATAAGAGGTTTGATTACTGACCAGGTCTGTGATCCCCAACTGTTGGGCGGTCGCGTCGTCGCCAACCGCCGGCGGCGTTACGATGACGCTTAAGGGGATCTTGTGCTCCCCCTGGACCAGCTTCTCGTTCACAGCCTGGATGGTGGCATCCACATCCAGGGCGCGCCCGATAACCGCGTGCTGGATGACCTCGATCTGGCGTGTGTCATCGTTAAAAACGAAGCGGGCGTTGTCGGGATTGCGCCTCAACCTGGGGGCCAGGTCTTCCAGAAAGTTGCGCAACTGGGTGGTGTCCATACCGACCTGGTAGTGAGCCCCGTCCGGCGCCTCGATCCGGTTGATGGTCAGCATGCTGGCCAGCTTCTGCGGCTCGAACGTCCACGGGCCGGGATCGCCCTCCTGGGGCTCGGGTAAAAGCAGGGTGAGCGGCGCGCTGAGGATAGTGCGGGCTACCTCTGCTTGCTGGCTCACATCCAGGATCGCAGGCGGCGTTTCGCTGATCACCAGGGGGACAATGCCATCGCTGAGGCTGCGCAGTTGGTCTTCCACCGGCCCCATGGAGGATTGGATATAGAGGGTCCGGCCAACCTGGCCAAGGTGCACGACCACGTCCAGGCCGCTGACGCTGAGCGAAGCCTCGACAGTCGGTTTGTTGACCTGGGCGGCAATCCCCTCCAGGTAATGCCGGGTCATCCGTTCGTCGTAAACCAGCAGGGGCGGCAGGTCTTGGCCTGAATACCAGGCGGTGAATTGTTCCTTCAGGCGGGTGAACGGGCCCCCATGCCGGCCCAGGTTGTACGCCGCGCTGGCGCTGGTCTCCACATCCAGAAATAAGCCAAGCTCGATTGGCCTGGCGATCCAGACCTGCTTGCCATCCTGAAAAACGACTCTGCCATCCTGCGGGTACGTCAATCGCTGCCCCAGGAGCGCCTGGGCCTCTCCGGGCTTTAAGCCGGAAACATCAACCCCGGCGACGGACACCCCAGGGTAAATCTGCCCGGCGTGCAGCGCATCATAACCGATAAGAACAGCCGCAAGCAGGCAGAAGAATAAAGCCACTCCACCGGCCAGGGCGAAAAACACCTGTGGCAGAGGCGAGAGGGCTGAAAGGCTTGATTTTCGAGCGAGCGTATAAGAACCCATCCTGACCTTTTCTAAAAATCAACCGCGCCGGCTGGATCGCAGCCGGGCGCAATGGATAACCGCAGACCGATAGACCAATTGTACCAAAACTATCGAAATCAGGCGGCCTGGCGCAGTTTCCGGTAAGGGGTAACTGCCTGTGTTGTATAATTGAAATATGAAGCCACAACACCAAGAAATTGCCCTCTACATCGAAAATGCTCTTGAAATGTTAGCGGCGTCTCGCATACTGCTGGAAAACGACTTTTACACATCCACAATCAATCGGGTTTATTACGCAGTTTTTTACGCCGCCAACGCTCTCTTGGTAACGAAGGGGTTAAGTCAAGGTAAGCATAGCGGCGTTATCAGTGCATTCCGTCAGCAATTCATCAAAACTGGTCTGATCGCTCCAGAATATAGCAAGATCTATGGTCGCCTGATGGAAGATCGCCATGAAAGTGATTATGAATTGGGATTATCCATTGACAAGCAAGAGGCACAATTAAACCTTGCTGATGCAGAAAGATTCGTTCACGAGGTTCAACAATGGTTGAAACAGGAAAATTGGATTTAGAGGCTACCGCGCTTCGCCAAACTGAGGTGCAGGCTTTGCAAGCATTCGTTAGGCGATTGCAGCAATCCTTTCCGACCCAGATTCGCCAGGTCTTGCTGTTTGGATCGAAAGCGCGCGGGGAAAGCGATGCCGATTCAGATGTGGACGTGTTGATCATTGTAAACCAGGATGATCGGGTTTTAAGACGAAATATTATAGATATTGCTTCAGACCTTTCATTGGAATTTGATATCTTGCTCAGTCCCAGAGTTATCAGCGCACAACGTTGGCAAACCAGGCAGGGCTTCCGGTTCTATCAGAACATCGCTCACGATGCCCTGCCGATTTCGATGAGCCGGGATCAATAGTCCCCAAATGGCCCTTGCTCATCTCATTTCGATGCCCAAAGTCAGATCATAAATGATTTCGGTGTATCTCATGTCTCTTAGTCATCGGTTTTATTTTCATGAACTGGTTTTGAAGTGGCAAGCAGCCATGCCGACAAATCTTGCACCATCCGTTGACCATCGAAGCCAGGAACGAACGGAATCTGCGTCGGTCGGACTTGATGGCGACCAGTCGCGAAGTGCAGGTCCAAGGGGTTTAGGGCGGCTGCCTTCACCGCCACCAACGTCTGGCCGGGCGAAGATGGACGGAGCGACCCAACCAGTGCATAACACGCACCTTGAATCAGACGTATAATCCTCTGGCGAAGTTCCCAACGCCAGGCGCTACGGACCAAAGCGCCGGATGCGCGCCCGCTCATAACGAAAAATTCCTGCCAGAGGAGTTGCATATCATGGACCACTTTTTACTGGACTGCGGCCTGAGCACCCTGGTGAACCACTACCAGGAAAGCGGCAATCCTTTGAACGCCCACGTCACCCCGATTTACCAGACGGTCACATTCAGCTACCCCGATACCGTCGCCGGCGCGGCCATCCAGCGCGGCGAACAGGAGGGGTACTTCTACACCCGGGCAGGCAGCCCGAACGCACACCAATTGGCTCGCAAATATGCCATGCTGGAAGGGTTGGAGCTTCTGCGAGGCCGCCCGGAAACGGCTGCAGATGAAATCGTCGCCGCCGAGGTTTTCGCATCGGGCATGGCGGCGATCACATCCGCCGTTCTGGCGCGGGTTTCCGCCGGAGAGACGATCATCGCCCAACAGGCGCTTTACGGGGCCACCTTCAATTTCCTGCATGAAGTCGCCCCGCGCCTGGGAATACAGGTCGTTTGGGTCACCGATGCCACACCCGGCGGTTGGGAGCAGGCCTTCGCCGCCCATCCGCACGCTCGCCTGGCCTACGCCGAATCCCCGGTCAACCCGACCATGCGGGTGGTCGAGCTGGCGCCTATCGCCGAGATCGCGCACAATCACGGCGCCTGGCTGATGGTTGACAACACCTTCGCCACGCCTTTTTGCCAGCGTCCCCTCAGCCTGGGAGCAGATGTAGTCGTTCATTCTACGACAAAATACCTGGCCGGCCACGGCGTGGTTGTTGGAGGGGCAGTGATCAGCAGACACCCGGAATACATTCACAAAGAAGTGCACCAGCGCCTGGAACTACTTGGCGGCATCTCCAGCCCCTTCGATGCCTGGCTGGCTAACCTGGGGCTGAGGACTTTCGAGCTGCGCATGCTGCGCCACTGTGAAAACGCCCTGGTCGTGGCGCATTACTTACAGGCGCATCCAAAGGTCGCCGAAGTGCACTATCCTGGCCTGGAAAGCGACCCGGGCCATGCCATTGCCCGCCGGCAGATGCGCGCCTTCGGCGGTATGCTCTCGTTCGAGCTCAAGGGCGGCTTGCAGGCCGGCGCGGCGCTGATGGAAGCCGTGCGCGTGGCGACCCTGGGGGTCAGCCTGGGCAACGTGGATACGCTCATCCAGCATCCAGCCAGCATGACCCATTCCGGCGTGCCGCCGGAAGAGCGCCTGCGCATGGGCATCCGAGATGGGTTGGTGCGCCTATCGGTTGGAATCGAGAACGCCCAGGACCTGATCGACGACCTTGACCAGGCGCTGGATCGGGCGTGACTCGAGCGGCAAAACTTTTTTAGGTCCTGGCGGCGTACACAGAACCAATTCGTGGACCAGCCGCCAGACAGGGCTAACCAAGCGGCCTCAATTCAGACTCACGCCGGCGAAAAGGTCGTACTCACGGTTTTTCGGAGCCGGGGAGGGATAGGCTCGCATGAAAGTCTCTTTTGTGCCAGAGCGGCGCAGCACCCAGCCCATAACACCACGGACCATGGCCGAACCTCCCTGGCTTTCGTGGCACAACGAAGCCTCTTTTTTTAATTCCCTAACGGGAGCAAAATCAATAACCGCGTGAATGGGGAAATCGTCTTTGGCCAGGGAGACCAGGTCGATATCCCCGTTGCGGCCCCATTTATGCGGATCCTTGCCAAATAGAGGCAGCACATTCAACGCCATGCGCAGGAAGCGGCGCGAGAGGGTGTGAAAGTACAGCTTCTGCGGCTGGTATGGCTCCAGCCCGTTCGTTTTAAAAGATTCATCGCCGGAAAGGGCGAAGGCGCGCACGGTGGCCTCGTGGATGGCGATGTGGTCGGGGTGGCGGTAGCCCCCGATCGGGTCGAACGTAATGACTACCTGCGGGCGGATGCGGCGGATGTATTCCGCCACCTGGGCGGCTACCTCCTCTTGTGAGGCAGCAGCCAACGCCTGGGGATGGTAGTTATCCGCCTTCCCAGGCATGCCCGAATCGCGATAATCCAGGAAGTAGACCCCTGCCAGGCCTAGCTTTTGCGCCGCGCAGCGCAGCTCATGCTCGCGCCGCTGGGCGACCGAATCGAACCCCTGCAAGTATTCGGCGTCCACATCACCCACTTCACCGCGTGTGGCGCAGATCAAGTAAACGGAGGCGCCGCGCTGGGCGTAGAGCGCCAGCGTCCCGCCCATCCCGAACAATTCGTCGTCCGGGTGCGCCAGGACGGCCAGCATTTTCGCTTTAGAATTTGTACCGGTCTCCATTCATTACCTTCCCTTATAGGATGTATCTCTATTCATCCGCCCATGGCCTTCGGCCAGCGGTCCGCGTGGTGCGCCAAGAGCGCCCAACACTATTTTGGCATTCATTTGCATCGCCGCTGCAACGCAACTGTTAACTATACCACTCGGACCACGCTGCCATGCTCGGTTTTTTCCACCTCGATGCGGGTCGGAAAAGCGTCCTTCAGCTCATCGATATGGGTGATCACCAGGATCTTGGCGAAATCCGGGCGCACCAGGTTAATGGCCTCGATTAAACGCTGGCGTCCCAGGGCATCCTGGCTGCCGAAGCCTTCGTCGATCACCAGGGTTTGCAGGCGAGCGCCAGCGCGCTGCGCCAGCACTTCTGAAAGGGCCAGGCGGATGGCGAAATCGACGCGAAAAGCCTCGCCGCCGGAAAACATTTCATAATCACGCGCGCCGGCGCCATCGCTGATCTGGATATCCAGGGTCTCTTTAAGATCTTCACGGTGCTTGTCTTTGTACTCGGCCTGGGTGACGAAGCGCACCGCCATATTGCCGCCGCTCAACCGTTCCAGGATTTCGTTGGCCCTGATCTCGATCTGCGGCAGGGCCTGTTCGATGAGCAGGGCCGGCACGCCGTCCTTGCCAAAGGCGCGTTCTAGCTGCCTGTACTGGCGCACCATTTGGGACTTTTCTTCGCGCTGGGACTGGAAATCCTTGCGGCGCGCCTTCAAATCCTCCAGCACGAGCACTTTCTGCCGGGCGGCTCCCACCTCCAGGCGCAGGCGGTTCTCCTGCTCCTGGAGCGTGAAAAGGCTGCCCTCCGCGGCATTAAGATCCGGCGCCTGGGCTTCGGCCGCCGCCAAAGCGGCCGCCGCCTGCTCATATTCCGCCTGCTGATCCTCAAAACGCTCTTGTTGGCGGCCCATTTGCGCTTCCAGGTCGGCAAGCTCGCGCTCCAGGGGGGCCAACGCAGCCCGCGCCTTTTCCAGGTCTCGGGCTTCGGCTTCGCAGGCCCGGCCTTCCAGCTCAGCCTGCCGGGCGGCGTCGTGCGCTGCGGCGTCATAACCGATCGCCTTTAACTCGGCGTCGATCTCCGCCAGGCGCCGGCGCGCCTCAGGCGCAAAGCTTTCTTCTTTCAGGATACAGTCCGCTTCTTCCAAGCGGGCCAAACCCGTGGACTGCCATTCCGTTTGTTGAGCCTGCAGCCCTTCGATCCGGCTGGATAGATAAGCGGCCTTCTGCGTATGGCCGCGCAGCTCGGCCTCCACCCGGGAAAGGCCCGCAATTTCGCGTTCCAGGTCCTTCGCCCGGCTTTCAGCCTCGCTCAACAGGCTCGAGTTCGCCCGGTAGCGATCGCCCATCTCTTTTCCCTGGAATTTGAGCGATTCGATCAGGTTTTGGCGATCTTCCTGGCTGAGCGGCGCCCCGCACAGCGGGCAATCCGCGCCTTCGGCCTGGCTTAACTGGTCAATCCGCTCCTTCAATTCATCCATTAACGGCTTTAACCGCAGGTTATCAGCCCGGGCATCGGCCTGGTGCACGCGGGCAGCCTGCAATTCCTCATCCAACCGGGCCTTGTGGGAGAGCTGTTCCTCGGCCTGTGCAAGCGCCTGGCGCACGACTTCTGCCTGCGCCTGCAGGCCGGCGATTTCGGCGTGCGCCGCTTCGATTTGAGCCTGCTGAATCTGCAGGGTCTGTATTTCCTGGGCCAGGCGGGCGCGCGCCGCGTTGATCTCATCCCGCGGCGCCTCCCGGCGCTTTTCATGCTCCCGGAAGCGTCCGGCGACCTCTTCCCAGCGCTCGAGCTCCTGGCGCGCCGCTTGCCAGGCGGCGTAGGCCGCCTCAATTTGGCCGGCGCGCCCGATCCGCTCAGCATACGAGCGGCGCTCTTCCTGGCGAGAGTCCCGGCGGTCTTGCAGCTCTTGCAACTGCTGGCGGACGGCCTCCAACTGGCGGGCGAGCGCCACCACCAGCTTGCGCTGCTCAGCCAGGGTGGCTGTGATCTTACGAATGCTGTCCAGCGCGGCTTCCTGGGTCATGCGCTCTTTGCCCAGGCGTTCCAGGTCGGTCTCCAGGACTTTCAAGCGCCTCTTGCGCTCCGTCTCTTCATCCAGCTCCGCGCTGATCTCCTGCAGACGCCCGTCCAGGGCGGCGATCTCCGCTTCGACCAATCTGCGCCTTTCCGCCGCTCGCTGGCGGTAGGTCTCCCAGACTTCCAGGCCCAGGATGCTGCCCAGGATGCGCTTACGGTCGCCCGAGCGCTGCTGGGTGAACTGGTCGGCTTTGCCCTGCAGGAAGAACGAGGCGTTCACAAAAGTCTCGTAATCCATACGCAGGGTCTGCTGGATACGCGCTTCGGTCTCGCGCAGGGTGCGCTCGGTGAGCGGTTTCCAGGACTGCGGACCGTCCTGCCCGGCCTTGCCTTGCAGGATATGAAATTCGAGCAGGGTGGTCTTATCGCGCGGCTTGCTGCGCTGCACACGGTAAGTATTGCCTTCGTAGCCAAAAATCAGGCAAACCTCGGCGGCCTGCGATTGGGCGTTGATCAGCGAGTTGTCCCGTTTGCGGGCCTGGCCAAACAAAGCCCAGGTGATCGCGTCCAACAGGGAAGATTTCCCCGCGCCATTCGGCCCGGCGATGCAGGCCAGCTCAAATGTCGTGAAATCGAGTTCGACGGGCTCCCGATAGGACAGGAACCCGCTCAGGGATAATTGGATTGGGATCATATGCAATGAAGGATTATAACAAAGGTCGCCTTTGCTGGACGGCGGTCGTGCGAAAGTGGACCAATTAACACTGATATCGCCGCATGGGGTGTAAAATAGGTCAATCTTTTGGCGACCCATGATCGAGAGGAAAACGCCCGATGGCGAAATCAAAATTTATCACCTGGCTGGAAGAATCGGATACCCCTTTGCTGAGCGATGGCGCAATGGGGACGATGCTCAACGCGCGCGGGGTAGGGTTCGACGAGTGTTTCGATCGTCTCAACCTGACCCAACCGGCGGTGGTGGGTGAGATCCACCGGGCGTACATCGAGGCCGGATCGCAAATCATCCAGACCAACACCTTTGGCGCCAACCGTTACAAGCTCGCCGAACACGGCCTGGAAGACAAGGTAGGCGAGATCAACCGCGCCGGGGTCGAATTGGCCCGCAGGGTGGTGCTGGCCTCTTTCAAAGAGGTGCTGGTAGCCGGCGACATCGGCCCGCTGGGGGTGCGCCTGGCGCCATTCGGGCGTGTCCAGCCCGAGCAAGCCCGCCAGGCCTTCATGGAACAGATCAGCGCCCTGGCGGAAGCCGGCGCCGACCTGCTGATCGTCGAAACCAACAGCGATTTGTACGAGGTCCGTGAAGCGCTGGCCGCGGCCCGCCAGGTGTGCGACCTGCCGGTAGTGACCTCCATGACGTTCACCCGCGACGACCGCACCCTGCTCGGCGATGGGCCTGCCAAAGTGGCTCACATGCTGACTGAATTCGGCGCCGACGTGATCGGGGTGAACTGTTCCGGCGGGCCGGCGCAGCTCTTCCGCGTCCTGCGCCAGATGCGCCAGGCCGTCCCCGCAGCGCGTTTTTCGGTGATGCCCAACGCCGGTTGGCCCGAACAGGTGGGTGGGCGCATCATGTACCCGGCCAACCCGGATTACTTTGGCGAGTACGCCCGCGCCTTCTGCGAAGCGGGGGCCAGCCTGATCGGCGGCTGCTGCGGCACCACGCCCCGCCACATCGCCGCCATGCGCCTCGCCATCGATCAAACGCCAGAAGGCTGCGGCCCATCCATCGGGGAATTGGTCTTGCCTGTGGACGAAGAGAAAGGCGAAGCCGCGGTCAAACCCTCGCCTCTGGCCCAAAAGCTGTCCGCCAAACAATTCATCGTCTCGGTCGAAATGGACCCGCCGCGTGGCCTGGTGGCGAACAAGCTGCTGGCAGGCGCCAGTTTGCTGGCTGAAGCCGGCGCGGACGTTATCAACGTGGCCGACAGCCCGATGGCGCGCATGCGCATGAGCCCTTGGGCGGTCTGCGAGCTGATCCAGCGCCAGGTTAACGTGGACACCACCCTGCATTTCCCCACCCGCGGCCGCAATCTGCTACGCGTTCAGGGCGACCTGCTGGCGGCGCACGCCCTGGGCATCCACAACGTCTTTGTCGTGATGGGCGATCCTACCGCAATCGGCGACTACCCGGACGCGATGGACGATTACGACCTGGTGCCTTCCGGGCTGATCAAGCTCATCAAACGCAACTTCAACGCCGGGATGGACCACGCCGGCGCGGACATCGGCCAGCCAACCTCGTTCTTTGTCGGCTGCGCGTTGAACCTGTGCCCTCCGGACCCACAGCGCGAGATCAAAAATTTATGCCGTAAGCTGGATGCAGGGGCAGACTTCATCCTCACCCAGCCGGTCTACCAGCCGGAAGACGCCGAAGCGTTTCTAAAGCTTTTCGCGGACCAGTACGGCCCGCTGCAAACCCCCATCCTGGTGGGTGTGCTGCCTTTGTACAGCACCCGCCACGCCTCATTCCTGCACAATGAAGTGCCCGGGATCTCGATTTCCGAAGAAATTCAAGGTCGCATGCGAGCGGCCGGCGAGCGCGCCCCTCAAGAAGGCGTTCGCATCGCCCTGGAGCTGATCGAGCAAATGAAATCCTGGGCCAGCGGCATTTACCTGATGCCAGCCTTCAACCGCTACGACCTGGCGGCAGAGGTGGCCGAAGGCTGCCGCTGAAACAGGGATAAGCCCCTCTTCGTATCCTATATCGCCGGCGGGATGGGCTCGTCGGGCGGCGTGGGGCCAGTTGCAGGCGGCGCCGGAGCGCCGGCGGCGGGCCTATTGCGCAAAGTCAGGAAACCCACGACAACCGGGATCAGCACGAACAAGATCCCCAGGCACAAAGCCCCCAGGCCGAAGTTGAAAGCGGAACGCGGGTCGTTGCTGCCAAACATATCGATATTGGCGCCGGGGATGAAGCTCACCAGGGCAAACACGGCCCCCATACACAAGCCGATCAGCCCAGGCAGGCCGCACAGCAAAACCGTGGCGAGCGTGGCAATGATTCCGGCAGTCCTTTTATCCATACGAGAACCTCCTGTCATGAGAGTAGTTGCGATACCAGCAAGCGGCACGGACCCATTTTACCCTGTAAGGGCGCTGAGCGCCCTTTTTGGATTGCAGGGTAAGGCACTTGTTCGCGGCGCTTGTTAGCTGCGCAGGTGGGCTCCCAGGTCCAGTTCCAGGCGGCGGATGATGCGGCTGCGTACCTGGACCAGCTCGTTTTCCGTCAGGGTGTGATCCAGGGCCTGGTAGGTAACCCGGTAGGCCAGACTTTTCTTCCCGGCGCCGATTTGCTCGCCTCGATACAGGTCGAACAGCTCCACCGATTCCACCGTGCGGCCCCCTGCTAGGTGGATCACTCCGGCGACCAGCGCCGCGGGAAGCTCCTCCGGCACGATCACCGCCAGGTCTTCCAGGGCGGGTGGAAAGGCCGGCACAGCTTCAACCGGGTAGCGCTCCGGGATAAATTCCAGCAGGCGCTCCAGGTCAAGCTCGGCAGCCAGAACGGGCGTCTCAGGCAGCTCGTAATGGCCGCGCACCAGCGGGTTCAGTTCGCCCAATACGCCGAGCGCTGCCTCGCCGAGCCACAGGCGGGCGCATTTTCCTGGGTGATAGGTGGGGTCGTTGCCTGGCTCAAAGCGCACTTCTTCCAATCTCAGACGGCCAATCAGGGTGCTGACAACGCCTTTAAGATCGTAGAAATCCATTGCGCGCGCTGTCGGCGGGCTGCCAGGCCGGCAAGGCGCGCGGCCCGCTCAGCACGATCGCCAGGCGCGGCAGCTCGTCCGGCAAGTCGCCCTGGGGCGAGGCGCGAAAAACCGGTCCGATCTCGAACAAGGCCAGCCGCTGGCGCAGACGCGCATTGCGCTCAACCACCTCCAGCAGGCTGGAAACCAGGCTCTGCCGCAAGACACCCCGGTCGCTGGTGATGGGGTTGGCCAGGCGGACGTAGGCGTCCTCGTCCAGGCTGGCCCCATTGGGCAGGAGGCGAGCTTCTCGCTCGATGGAGGTCATACGGTAAGTGACCACTTCCTGCAAACCCAGGTTCACCAGCAGATCGCGCACGCGCTCCTCGCGTTCCAGGGAGGGGTTCGAGCGCTGCGGCGGCAGCTCATCCGCCATACGCGTTTCAGGGATGCGATCATAGCCGTAAATACGGGCGATCTCCTCCATCAGGTCTGCTTTCCCAACAACCCCTTCCCCGATATCCAGTCGGTGGTCCGGCGTGATGGCGCGCAGCTTTTGGCCGTGGATTTCCACGGCAAACTCCAGGCGCTCCAGGATCGCCTCGATCTCGGCCAGAGTAAGGTCAAGGTCCAGCCAGCGCTTAACATCTTCCGGCGTGATCTCAACGATGGGGTCACGCGGCGGCAGCGGGTAATTGTCCACCAGGCCTGAGGCGATGCTGCCGCCGGCCCAGGCCTGCATGAACGCCAGGCCGCGCCTTACGCCTCGCTCCGCCATGGCCGGGTGCACGCCGCGCGAGAAGCGGTACGCCGCTTCAGACTGCAAGCGCCGGGCGGAGATCGTGCGGCGGATATTGATGAAGTTCCAGGCAGCGCCCTCCAGCAGCACGTTGCGCGTGCCTGGATGGACTTCCAATTCGGCGCCGCCCATAACCCCGGCGATCGAGAGCGGGCCGGCGGTGTCGGTGACCAGGACAGTGAAATCGTCCAACCTGCGCTCCACGTCGTCCAGGGTAGTCAGGCGCTCGCCAGGGTGGGCAAGGCGGGTGATGATCGTCGGCGCTTTGCCACCGGCGCGCTGCACGAGCACATCGTAGTCAAAAGCGTGCAGCGGCTCGCCGACCTCCAGCATGGCGTAATTGGTGCTGTCCACCACGTTATTGATCGGGCGCATGCCCGCCAGGCGCAGGCGGCGCTGCACCCAGTACGGGCTGGGTCCAACCGTGATGCCGGTCACCAGGCCGAGCACGAAGCGCGGGTTGAGCTCGGGATTTTGGATTTGGATGGAGGCCCGTCCGGCGATGGGCGGCCCACTGGCATCCAGCTCGTAGGTTGGCTGGCGCAAGGGCTTGTCTGTCAGGGCAGCGATCTCGCGCGCCACGCCCAGCATGTTGGCGTCACGGGCGATATTAGGGGTGATGGCAACGTCAAACACGGCGTCGCCCATATATTCCGCCAGCGGTACGCCCACGGGGGCGTCCTCGTCCAGGATGATGACGCCTTCGTGATCCTCGGAAATGCCGAGCTCTTTCTCCGAGCAGATCATCGAGTAGGAACTCCACACCGCGAATTTTGGCGCGCTTGAGGGTGGTCAACACCTGCCCCGGTTGGTGTCCGTCATAGATGCGAGCGCCTTCCCGGGCATAGGCCACTTTTAGGGGCTTATCCAGGGCGCCCAGGCCCTTGTACGGGTAAAGATTGGGCGCGCCGGTCAAGACGATGTTTTCACGCTGGCCGTCGTCCAACCGGCAAAGCACCAGCCGGTCGGCGTTGGGATGCGGCGTCACCTCATGCACCGCGGCTACGATGATCTTATCCGGCTCCCAGGCAATGCCGCTGATCTTATATTCCTGGTGATCGCCCGTCGGGATCATCCAGCCAACCACGCGAATCTCCTCCACTTCCAGGTCTGCCAGAGTCATCCGGTGCGCCAGCTCGGCCAGGGGGAGGTCGATGTCGACGAAATCTTTGATCCAGGAAAGAGGGATTTTCATTAGAACTGCTCCAGAAAACGCAAATCATTCGCCCAAAAATAGCGAATATCTTCGATCCGGTGGCGAAGCATGGTGATTCGCTCAGGCCCCAGGCCAAAGGCAAAGCCGGAATAACGCTCGGGGTCGTAGCCGCCGTTGCGCAGCACCACCGGATGGACCATGCCGCAGCCCAGGATCTCCAGCCAGCCGCTGCGCTTGCACACTGGGCAGCCCTGGCCCCCGCACACAAAGCACTCGACGTCCATCTCGGCGCTGGGCTCGGTGAAGGGGAAGTGGCTGGCGCGAAAGCGGGTGCGCACCTGCATCCCGAACATGCGCCGGGCGAAGTCGCTCAGTGTGCCTTTCAGGTCGCCCATGGTGATCCTGTAGCCGACCGCCAGCCCTTCCACCTGGTTGAACTGCATCTCGGAGCGGGCGGTAACCTGCTCGTAGCGAAAGCACATGCCGGGCAGGATGATGCGCACCGGCGGCGGGTTTTCCGGGTCCAGGGCAGAGAATTCGCGCATGGAGCGGATCTGCCCGGGCGAGGTATGTGTGCGCAGCAGGATGGGGTTGTCGCCGCGATCTATACCCGTAGCAACGTAGATCGAATCTTGCATCTCGCGCGCCGGGTGGTTGGGCGGGAAATTCAAAAGTTGGAAATTATACTCGTCGGTTTCCACTTCTCGCGAGCGGTAGACCTGGAAGCCCATCTCGGCAAAGACGCGGTAGATCTCCCGCAGGGTCTGGGTAGCGGGGTGCAGGCGCCCAACCGCCTGCGGCCGGCCCGGCAAGCTGACGTCCAGACGCTCCTTCTCGAGGGAACGGCGGATTTCCGCCTGCTCGAGGGCTTCGGTTTTCCTCAGCAAGGCGGCTTCCAGGGCCTGCTTCACCTGATTGGCGCGCCGTCCGATGACCGGGCGTTCGTCCTTCGGCAGCTTGCCCAATTGGTCGAAGACCTGCATCAGCGCAGAGCTGCGCCCCAGGTGGGCCACTCTCCAGCGCTGCAAGGCTTCCTGCTCCTGCACGTCGCCAAGTTCAGCAATGGCAGTCTTTTCAATTCGATCCAATTCTTCCAGCATCGTACCTCCAATTCTTGCGCCTTCTCAAAAACCGGGCGATAGAATCAAAAATCCCGTCCCTCGAGGGACGGGATTAAATCCCGCGGTACCACCCAGGTTGCCTGCTCAACGGCAGGCCGCTCGATCACCAACAGCCAACGAGCTAGTCGCCGGCGATTGGCTCCCCCGCTAACGCTGGGGCTGCGTCCCAAACTACTGGAGCGATTGGCATCGCCACGCCTGCGATTGGCGGCGCCACGCCCGTTCCCCTGGGCGGCTCGGAAGGGAACTTCGGCCAGCTTCCACCGGGCGCGGGTTTCAGTCTATGCCCTGCGCCTCCCTGGCGGTTTCGCCGGGAAAATTTCTCCCGACCAGCCTACTTTCCTCCGTCAAAGCCTTTTCAAGTTGGTTGTGACCCTAATTATCCGCGAAAAGGCCGCGATGTCAAGAGCAGTTGGCGACCGTTGGCAAAAACTTAAAGAATTTAGCCGGCCGGCCGCCAAACTCAATCTTCCGATCAGGCTTCGACCGCTTCGGCAGAGGCTACCGCAGTGAAGGTCAATCCTTCCGGGCCGCGGTCGACGCGGATCGTGTCGCCCTCGTGGAAATCACCGGAAAGGATATGCATCGCCAGCGGGTTCTGCAGCTCGCGCTGGATTGCCCGCTTGAGCGGCCGGGCGCCGAAATCAGGATCGTAACCCACTTCAGCCAGGTATTCACGGGCCGCCTCGCTCACTTCGAGCTGGAAGCCGCGCTCTTGAACCGTCCTGGATAGGCTGCGCAGTTGGATGCTCACGATCTGGGCCAGGTCGTCGCGGCTGAGCGGGTGAAAGACGACGATCTCATCGATCCGGTTGAGGAACTCCGGGCGGAAGTGCGCTTGCAGCACCTGGGTGATCTCCTCGCGTCGAACCTGGCGCCCGCCGCCCCACAACTGGTTGCCCAGGTTGCTGGTCATGATCACCACTGCATTGCGGAAATCCACCGTGCGGCCTTGCCCATCGGTCAGGCGGCCATCGTCCAGAAGCTGGAGCAGCACATTGAAGACCTCTGGGTGCGCCTTCTCGATCTCGTCGAAGAGAATGACGCTGTATGGGCGGCGGCGCACGGCTTCCGTCAATTGGCCGCCCTCCTCGTAGCCTACGTAGCCGGGGGGCGCTCCCACCAGGCGAGAGACGGTGTGCTTCTCCTGGTATTCGCTCATGTCGATGCGCACCATGGCGCGCTCGTCGTCGAACAAGAACTCTGCCAGGGCGCGCGCCAGCTCGGTTTTACCTACCCCGGTCGGGCCCAGGAAAATAAACGAGCCGATCGGGCGGTTGGGGTCCTGCAGACCGGAACGGGCGCGCCGAACGGCATTGGACACCACCCGCAAGGCATCCTCCTGGCCAACTATCCGCTGGTGCAGGCGCTCTTCCATGTGGATCAACTTCTCCGTCTCACCTTCTAACAGGCGCGATACCGGGATGCCGGTCCAACGCGCTACGATCTGGGCGATTTCTTCGGCGTCCACCTCTTCTTTAAGCAAGGCGCCGTCGCCCTGAATCTGCTTGATGCGCGCCTCGCCTTCCGCCAACTTCGCCTCCAGCTCCCGCAGCGTGCCATAGCGCAGTCTGGCGACTTTCTCCAGCTCGTTTTGGCGCTCGGCGCGCTCCATCTCCAGGCGGGTTTGCTCGATCTGCTCCTTGATCTTTTGCAGGTTGGCGATGGCCTCTTTCTCCGTCTGCCAGCGTGTGGTCAGCTCATTGGAGCGCTCGCGCAGGTCAGCCAATTCTTTCTCGAGGCGCTCCAGCCGCTCCTTGGAAGCCTTATCGCGCTCCTTGGAAAGGGCCTGGCGCTCGATCTCAAGCTGCAAGATCTGGCGGTCAACCTCATCGATCGCCTGCGGCTTGGAGTTCGATCTCCGTACGCAGGCGCGCCGCAGCCTCATCGATTAAATCGATGGCTTTGTCTGGCAGGTGCCGGTCGGTAATGTAGCGATTGGAGAGGGTAGCGGCAGCAATTACGGCTGCATCCGTGATGCGCACGCCGTGATGCACTTCGTAGCGCTCCTTCAGGCCGCGCAAAATGCTGATCGTCTCCTCCACGCTGGGCTCATCGACGAAAACCGGCTGGAAGCGCCGCTCCAGGGCCGGGTCCTTCTCCACATACTTGCGATACTCGTCGACGGTCGTCGCGCCGATCATGTGCAGCTCACCGCGCGCCAGCATCGGCTTGAGCATATTGCCGGCGTCCATAGCGCCTTCCGCTGCTCCTGCGCCGACCACAGTGTGCATCTCATCGATGAACAGGATGATATCACCGGCTGCGTCGGTGATCTCTTTGAGCACAGCTTTCAAACGCTCTTCGAACTCGCCGCGGTACTTGGCCCCCGCGACCAGTGCGCTCAAATCGAGCTGTACCAGGCGTTTATGCTTCAAACCTTCGGGCACATCGCCGTTGACCATACGCTGGGCTAACCCCTCGACGATGGCGGTCTTCCCGACGCCTGGGTCTCCGATCAGGGCCGGGTTATTTTTGGTGCGCCGGGAAAGGATCTGGATCACCCGGCGGATCTCCTCATCGCGTCCGATCACCGGGTCCATCTTGCCCTGACGGGCCTGGGCTGTCAGATCGCGCCCGTAGCGCTCGAGCGCCTGGTAGGTGTCTTCCGGGTTCTGGGAAGTGACCCGCTGCGTACCGCGCACGCTGGCTAACGCTTTGAGAATAGCATCCTTCGTCAGCCCATACTGGTTCAGGCGCTTGCCTTCGCTGCTTTCGGAAAGGCCCAGCAGGATATGCTCGGTCGAGACGTACTCATCTTGCATGCCTTTCGCGTAGCGTTCCGCCGCCGCCAGCACGTCAGAGGCCTGCCGGGAGAGGCCGACCTCGCCGCCGGCTCCGTACACCTTGGGGTGTTTCTCCAGCTCCTGGGACACATCCTCGCGCAGGGCCAGCGGGCTGCCGGCGACCTTGGTCACCAGGGCCGGAACGACGCCGTCTTCCTGGCGCAGCAGCGCCAGGAGCAGGTGCGCCGGCTCGATGGACTGGTGGGAGTATTCCTGCGCCAAATGTTGGGCGCCTAAAATTGCTTCTTGCGATTTTTGTGTGTATTTGTTTAAATCCATAATTACTTCCTCATGCTTTTACCATTAAGATTTCCCCAATATCCAGGGATGATTGTGTTCAATGCGAATCGCAATGGAATCATTCCCTGCAAGATTTAGTTTAACCCGATTCTGTAGGAAAAGCATTAGCAAAGCGTTAAGGGCGTATATGAGAATGATCAGCTAAAGGCCGCCTGCAATAAAAAAGCTCGCCAGAGAGGCCATCTCGAGCCTGCACCCTGAATTTGACAGCCAATTTATGGGGTGATATGATGGCGAGCAGCTTCAATCTGCGCGGCAGGTGACTGTGTCTCGAATTCAAATGGCAATCAAAGCGCTGCGCCAGCTTGGCCTGGAGCAGGTTAGCCTCTACGCCTGGTACCAGGTCAGCTTGCGCAGCGGCTATCTGCGCTGGCGGACCCCGGCCCGCAAGCAAGTGCAGGCAGCGGGGCAGCTTCAAATCCCGCCCGGCTGCCTGCGCCTGCCCTCTCGAGAATCGCTGGCTGCCTTGTTGGGCGAAGAAGGCCGGGAGCGCCTGCTGGCCGAGGCGGATGAGATCGTGCAAGGCCAGGTGCGGCTGTTCGGCGGCCCGCCGGTCGCCTTGCAACTGGCGCCAAAAGGGCCGCTGGCGCATTGGAGCGAATACGAACGGGGGACCAATCAGCTTGACGGCCTGGATATCAAGTGGACCTGGGAGCCGGCCCGCTTTGGATGGGCTGCTACCCTGGGGCGGGCCTACCATCTGAGCGGCGACGAGCGCTATCCGGCGGCATTTTGGGAATATTGCGATCTGTTTCTGTACGCCAACCCGCCCAACCTGGGCCCACACTGGGCGTCCGCCCAGGAAGTGGCTTTACGCCTGATGGCGCTGGCTTTTGCCTCCCAGGTGTTCGCCGCATCCGAGCACACCACATCGCAGCGAGCCGCCCGGCTGGCAGCCGTGCTGGGGGAACACGCCGGGCGCATCCCGCCTACGCTGGCATACGCCCGCGCCCAGAATAACAACCACCTGCTCACCGAAGCCGCCGGCCTGTATACGGCTGGCTTGCTGCTGCCCCAACACCCGCAGGCCGCCCGCTGGCGCGAGCTGGGCTGGGGCTGGTTTAACCAGGCTTTGCAGGCCCAGATCGACGAGGACGGCGCTTATATCCAGCAAAGCGCCAATTACCAGCGCCTGGCTCTGCAAACTGCCCTGTGGGTGCACTGGCTGGCTGGCATGCCGGACTTGCAACCCGCCCAGGCCCACACCGGACCCGATTTTCCCACCCAGACCCGGCGCAAGCTGGCGCTGGCAACCACCTGGCTGCTGAGGCTATCCGATCAAGAAAGCGGGCAGGCGCCCAACCTGGGGCCCAACGACGGGGCCTATATCCTGCCGCTCAGCGTCTGCCCATTCCAGGATTATCGTCCCGTGCTGCGCGCCGCCGCCCGGGCATTCCTCAGCGAAATGCCAGGCGCGAAGCCAGGCGCCAGGCCAGAACCCGGGCTTTGGGATGAAATGAGCCTGTGGCTTGGCCTTCCAGCATATCCCGAACCTGGCCCAGGGGCAGAATCTCGGGTACCCGGGCCTCAGGCCCGCGCTCTTCAATCCACGCCGCACGTGCTGCACGAGGCACACTCGTCTTCCTGGGCCTATCTGCGGGCGGCGCGCTTCCACGCCCGGCCCGGGCACGCCGACCAGCTTCACCTGGACCTGTGGTGGCGCGGCCTTAACCTGGCCCAGGACGCTGGCACTTATCTTTACAACGCCCCGCCTCCCTGGGACAATGTTTTGGTTTCCACCCGGGTTCACAACACGCTCACGGTGGAAGGACAGGACCAGATGCTACGCGCCGGGCGCTTCCTGTTCCTGGATTGGGCCCAGGCGCAGGTCGTGGCCCGTGAACGGGCTGCGGATGGCTCCTGGGAGCGCCTGGCAGCCCGCCAGGATGGCTACCACCGCCTGGGGGTCATCCACCAGCGCCAGGTGGAATGCTCGCCAGGCCAATGGCTGGTCAAAGATACAATTTTGGCCAGCGCTGCCATACCTGCCAGCGAACAACCCGCATCGGGGATGCGTGCCTTGACCGCCCGCCTGCACTGGCTGCTGCCGGATTGGCTCTGGGAGTTGCAGGGCGGCCTCCTGCGCATCCGTTCACCTTATGGGTGGGTCTCGCTCGAAACCGGTCTGGAGCCGCAGCCTGGCGGCTCGCCCGAGCCGGCGCCGGTCTTCCAGCTCGCCCGAGCCGGCGCGCTGCTGTACGGCGAAGGGCCCGTATCGCCCGCCACGGGTTGGGCTTCTGCAACCTACGGCTATAAGACCCCGGCCCTTTCCTTCAGCCTGTCGGTCATAGCCAAACCGCCCTTGACACTGACCAGCCGCTGGCTGCTCCCCGAGATGGGATAGAATCCACGCGATGCATATTTTGCTCGTCCACCAGGCCTTTGCGGCGCTCGACGAACCGGGCGGCACCCGCCACCACGAGCTGGCGCGCTACCTGGCCGAGCGCGGCCACCGCGTCACGGTGATCACCAGCCCGGTCAGCTATCTGACCGGGGCCTTTGCTGGAAAAGCGCAGGCTGCCGGCGGAGCGAACACAGCCGGGGTCACCATCTTGCGCACGTACACCTATGCGGCCCTGCATCGCAGCTTCGTCCATCGAGTCTTCAGTTTTTTCAGCTTCATGGCCTCCTCGTTCATCGCCGGGTTGAAGGTGAAAGATGTAGACCTGGTTTGGGGCACTTCCCCGCCCATTTTTCAGGGGGTAACAGCCTGGGCGCTGGCCCGTTTGAAAGGCGCGCCGTTTCTTTTTGAGGTGCGCGACTTGTGGCCAGCATTCGCCGTTGAAGTTGGGGTGCTGCGCCAGCCCTCCTTGATCCGTCTCTCCGAGTGGCTGGAACGGTTTTTATACCGTCACGCCGACCGGGTGATGGTCAATTCGCCTGGGTTTATCTCCCACGTCCGCGCCCGCGGCGCCAGCCGGGTGGAATTAATCCCCAACGGCGCCGACCCGCGCATGTTTGACCCCAGCGCTGACGGGCGGGCATTCCGCCAGACTTATGGCCTGGGAGGCGGCTTCATCGCCCTGTACGCCGGGGCGCACGGCATGTCGAATGACCTGGAGGTCCTCCTGGAAGCCGCGAACCGGCTGCGCCGGCGAACGGATATTTCCATCGTCTTGCTCGGCGACGGAAAAGAGAAAAACGTACTGATGCGGCGGGCCGAAGCGCTGAACCTGGAAAACGTCTGCTTCCTGACGCCGGTTCCTAAAGCCGAAATGCCGCAGGCGCTGGCAGCCGCGGATGCCTGCATCGCCATCCTCAAGCCCATCCGGCTGTACGCCACGGTCTATCCCAACAAGGTGTTCGACTACATGGCAGCCGGCAAGCCGGTCATCCTGGCGATCGATGGGGTCATCCGCCAGGTGATCGAAGAGGCCGGCGCGGGCGTGTTCACGCCGCCGGGCGATCCCGCCGCCCTGGCAGAGGTTATCCAGGCATTAGCGGACCATCCGGAGAGAGGCCGGGACATGGGAAGCGCCGGCAGGCGTTATGTGGAGGCGCATTTTGACCGCGCCGTCCTGGCAGAAAAACTGGCCAGCCTGATGGAAGAAATGCTCGGGGGTAATTAGAGATTCATCAAAATAGGACCAGCGAGCCGTCAGACCTCAGAAAGCGGCCAGTTGGGAAGCACATCCATATCCATCCGGTCGCTCTGGCCGCGCACGAAGCGGTAGTAGCCGGCGCCGGCGATCATGGCCGCGTTGTCCGTACAAAGCGAGATCGGGGGGATGTAGACCGGGCAAGGGGCCTGGGCATGGATAGCCTCTCGCAGGGCGCGGTTCGCCGAGACGCCGCCGGCGACCAAAATAGAGGCCACTTCAAAAGCCTGAGCGGCTTTCACAGTTTTGCCGACCAAAACATCCACCACTGCCACCTGGAAGCTGGCAGCCAAATCAGAAATCGGCATTGTGACGGCATGCCCTTCCAAAGCGCGCACCTGGCGCAGCACCGCTGTTTTCAGACCGCTGAATGAGAAATTCCAGGAATCCTCCAGCCAGGCGCGCGGGAAATCAAATATACGCGAGTCGCCGCCTTCTGCAGCGCGCTGAATGGATGGCCCACCCGGGTAAGCCAGACCCAGCAGACGGGCGACTTTGTCGAAAGCCTCACCGGCGGCGTCATCCAGGGTGGCTCCCAGGCGCTGGTAGTGAAGATGGTCCTTCATCAAAACCAGCTCGGTATGACCCCCAGAAACGATCAAAGCCAGCAATGGAAAACGAGGCTCCGGCTTTGCTGGAGCCACCACTCCAAGCCCTTGCTCGGCGCGCCCATCCGCCGAACGTGGCCAGTCCAACCAGGCCGAATAGATGTGGCCTTCCAGGTGGTTGATGCCCACCATCGGCAGACCGCTGCCCAGGACCAGGCCTTTGGCCGCATTCACCCCGACAACCAGCGATCCTGGCAGGCCCGGGCCACGCGTAACGGCGATTGCGTCCACGTCGCCAATATCCATGTGCGCCTCGCGCAAAGCCTGCTCGAGGATCGCGTAAATGGTGCGGATATGCTGGCGCGAAGCCACTTCGGGGAAGACGCCGCCAAATTGAGCGTGCAGGTCGGCTTGAGAGGCTACGACGTTGGAGAGTATCGTACGCCCATTTTCAACGATCGAAGCTGCGGTCTCGTCGCAAGAAGATTCAATGCCCAGAATTCGGGCAGGGGGAAATTCGTTTATTTCAGACATTTTACCGGTACCAAAAGGCCGGACACCGCCGGCTCATTCACATGAAGTTTATTACTTATTTGAGCGGTAGAACCAAATCCAGCGGGTAATCTACCAGCGGCTCAAATTGGCCATCAGGCCGCATCCAAAACGTATTTTCCAGGCGCACCCCCAGCTCGCGCTGCGGGTAATACAAGCCGGGCTCGATCGTGAACACGACCCCGGGAACGAAGCGGTCATCTTCGCCGGTGTGCGCGGCAAAGCTGGGGAGTTCGTGGATATTTAACCCGACGCCGTGGCCAAGCGCATGGACATACCCCTGGCGTGTGCTCGCATCATTCCTGACCGTCATGTGGCCGCGCGCCTCGAACAATTCACAGGCCCGCTGCTGGTAGGATTTGCACAACGCGCCGGGTTGCAATTCTTGCACGATCTGATTATAAACGTCCAGGACGTCCTTGTATACGGCAACCACTTCGTCCGGAGCATATCCCAGGCACCATGTGCGAGTCATATCGTAGAAATAACCGCCCCCCGCTTCGCGCGGGAAGATATCGAATACAACCGGCACACCCAGGCGCAGAATATCTCTATCGGAGCCAACGCTGTGCGGCACTGCCGCGTCGGCTGCCATGGCGAATATCGTCCCTTCCGGATTCTCTGCACCAAGCTCCGCCAACCGCAGGTTGATGCGACCCTTCACGTCCGCAATTGCCAGGGGGCTGCCATCTGGCCGGATCAAAACCCCATCTTTGACCCTGTGGGCGCTGAGAAAATCGGCCGTTTCAGCGACCACCTTAACTGTGATCTGGCCCATGCGGCGGATGCGGGCGATTTCAGCCTCATCCTTGGTGCGCATGGCCTCGAGCAATACGGAATTCCCCGGCTCGCCGACCAGCTCCAGCTCAGGGACAGCCTTCTTTAGCTCAGAAAACACCGCGTACGCGCTGCCCGGGTCCGAAACCCCATAAAGCCCAACCCGGCCGGAATCGCTGTCCTGGTCGGCCAGCATGTTCTGGTAGCGCGCTGCCAGGGCCTTCGACAAATTGCCCCCAAATTTCTTAATCAGGAATTCGAGATGATAATCGCCCAGATTTTTAGTCGCCAGGCCGGTCCGGGCGGCCTCGTCGCGCTCCATGAGATTGTAGTACAGCACCGGCTCAGCCCCGCGTTTTTTGATCAGCTCGCAGCAGGTCAGGTTAGCGCCGCCGGTTAAATACACCATCGCCGGGTTATACCTGCCAGGACCTGTCACTAACAAGGCGTCCAGGTTGTGGGCCTGCATGATCGCATCCAGATCGCTTTTCATACTTGAAGCTGGCTTTGAACGCCGCCCAGCAGAATCTCATCCTGCTCTGGCAAAACGGTACGAGGGTCGAAAACTACCTGGTCATCCTGCAGGCGGGCAATGATGGGCGGCTGGACCAGGCGCAACCGCTCCAGCAATCTGTTCGGGTGGCGGACAGCCAGGCCAAGGAGGCTAGTCGGCAGGGTTTCGCCGGGCAGGCTGCCGCCGCCTATGGTTGATTCGCCCGGAAGCACCTCGCCCTGGCCCAAAAGATCCCGCCAGCCCTGGGCGCGCCGCTGCAGATCCTGCGGCGATGTGCAGATCATGCGCCAGATCGGGATCTCATGTTCAGCTTCGCCCTTGATATAGTGCAGGAGGGTCGCCGCCAACGCCGCCAGGCATAATTTATCGGCGCGCAGGGCACGCGCCAGGGGGTGCTTTTTCAGTTTGCCAACCAGGTCGGCCCGCCCGACAATGATGCCTGCCTGAGGCCCGCCGAGCAGCTTATCCCCGGAAAAACAGACCAGGTCGGCGCCAGCCGCCAGGGATTCCTGGACCATCGGTTCGTGCGCCAGACCAAAAGGAGCTGTATCCAGCAATGCCCCCGAGCCGAGATCGTCCACTAAAGGAACACCACCGTTTCGGGCGACCTGGGCGATTTCGGCCAGTTCCGGTTCGCTGGTAAAGCCGAGGATGCGAAAGTTCGAACGGTGGGCGCGCATCAACAGGGCAGGCGATTCTTCCAGGGCGCTTTCATAATCCGCCAGGTGAACCCGGTTCGTCGTCCCGACCTCCAGCATGCGAGCGCCAGACTGCTTCATTACATCCGGTACACGAAAGCCGCCGCCGATTTCCACAAGCTGCGAGCGGGCAATCACCACCGCCCGGCGGCGCGCCAGGGCCATCAATGCCAGCAGCACCGCCGCAGCATTGTTATTGACCACCAGGGCGGCCTGCGCGCCGGTGAGGCGCTGCAGCAGCCTCTCGGTGTGCTCCAGGCGCGAGCCGCGCCGGCCCTTATCCAGGTCATACTCCAGGTTAGAATAGCCGGCTGCCACCTGTTGGGCGGCCTGCATGGCGGCTGGGCTAAGCGGGGCGCGGCCCAGATTGGTATGCAGGACCACTCCGGTCGCATTAATCACGGGCAGCAAAGTGGGCGCCGTCCAGGCGGTTAAGAGCTGACTGGCGCGCTTCAACAGCGTTCCGTCATCCGGGATCGAGCCCTCTGTGGGAAAACGAGCGCGCGCCTCGTCCAGAACGGCGCGCAGCGCGTCTACGGTCAACGAATGCCCGTAAGTTTCAACCCATTCCAGCGCTTGCTGCGCTCTTAAAAGGCGGTCAACAGAGGGGAGAGCGCGTAAATCACTCATTCATCGTGACAGGTCCGCGCCCGGTGGAGAGATTAAGGCTTCCATTGGCTACGTTCGCGCAGGCGCAGCAGCCATTCGATCAGGATCAAGCCGAAAGCCAGCAGCAGCGCCAGGGCCGGGATCAGCACCCGTCCGATCTGCAGCCAGGCCAGGGTTGGGAGATAAATACCGACCCAAAGCGCCTGCCGCACGACGACCGAGGCAGTCGGCGGAGGGGTGGATGGAAAGCGCCTGTTCAGGAAGGCGATCCCCGGCAGGGCTGTCCCTGTAACCGCCAACACACTGGCAAAGAAAAACGCCCATCGTGTGCCGCCATTGGGAGACGTGTATAGCGTTACAGCGATCAGCCCGCCCCAACCCAGGATCATCAGGATAATCGCGGTGGGGAGGAATGCGATAACCGGAGGGGAAATTCGTGACTCCATAGCATCCATGTCAAAAGGTTTCGATTGCAAATTTAATTCTTCGCTATTCATTATACTTTACTCCCGCTATCACCCGTACATTTTTCGTGCCAGAAACACCTCTGCGGATAAATTCGATTCGCTTACAGCCTGCCGGCGCGACAACTGTAATCTGGCCCCGGTTGGGAGATTAAATGAAACCAGGCGAGTTGCAAACCCCGGTCTGGCAACCCGCCTGGCGTTAAAATCTCTATTCAGAGATTAAGCTTCGCGAAATTCACCTTCAATGACTTCACCTTCGTCCTCAGGCCCCTTTCCAGAAGAGCCGTTGCCCCTCGATGCGGAGCCATTTGCGCCGCCGGCTTGTTCACCAGCCGGCGCTTGCTGTTGAGCGTACATCTGCTGGCTGATGGCATGGAAGGCATTTTGCAAGTCTTCACTGATCGAGCGAATTTTAGCGACATCATCGCCTTTCGTCGCTTCGCGAAGAGAAGCGATCTTGCTCTCGATATTCTGGCGCTCGCTGCCGGGCACCTTTTCGCCCAGCTCGTTGAGGGTCTTTTCTGTCTGGTAAGCCAGACTGTCTGCGTTGTTGCGAGCTTCTACCAGCTCACGGCGATTACGATCTTCCACTTCGTGTTCACGCGCCTGCTGAACCATGCGCTCGATCTCATCCTTGTTCAGGTTGGTGGAGGCGGTGATCGTCACCTTCTGTTCCTTGCCGGTGGCTTTATCCCGAGCGGCCACATTTATGATGCCGTTCGCGTCGATATCGAATGTGACTTCGACTTGAGGAAGGCCGCGCGGCGCAGGTGGGATCCCCTCCAGGCGGAAGCGACCCAGGCTCATATTATCCGCCGCCATCGGGCGCTCACCTTGCAGGACATGCACGTCCACTGCGGTCTGGTTATCTTCGGCGGTCGAGAAAACCTCGGCCTTCTTAACCGGGATGGTGGTATTGCGCTCGATCAGGGTGGTCATTACACCGCCCAGGGTCTCCAGGCCCAGCGAAAGCGGCGTGACATCCAGCAATAGCACGTCTTTTACCTCACCGCTCAATACACCTGCCTGGATGGCAGCTCCGACCGCCACGACCTCATCCGGGTTTACGCCTTTGTGCGGCTCTTTCTGGGTCAAGGAGCGGACCAGATCCTGGACCATCGGCATACGCGTGGCGCCGCCTACCAGTACAACCTCGTTGATCTCTGACGGGCCCAGGTTCGCGTCCTTCAACGCAGCGTTGAACGGACCGCGCAGTCGTTCCACCAGGTCTTCGGTTAACTGGTCGAACTTGGAGCGGGTCAACTTCATCTGCAAGTGCCTGGGGCCAGAAGCATCGGCGGTAATATAGGGCAGGTTGATCTCTGTCTCCATCACACTGGAAAGCTCGATCTTTGCCTTTTCAGAAGCTTCGCGCAGGCGCTGCAATGCCTGGCGATCCTGGCGCAGATCGATGCCATATTCTCCCTTGAACCCTTCCGAGATCCAATTCACGATGCGCTCATCCCAGTCATCGCCGCCCAGGTGCGTATCGCCATTTGTGGATCTCACCTCGATCACACCTTCGCCAACATCCAGCACGCTGACATCAAAGGTGCCACCCCCGAGGTCGAAGACCAGGATGGTTTCGTTCTCTTTTTTATCCAGCCCGTACGCCAGGGCTGCAGCCGTAGGCTCGTTGATGATACGCAGCACTTCCAGGCCGGCAATTTTGCCAGCGTCTTTGGTCGCCTGGCGCTGGCTGTCGTTGAAATATGCCGGCACGGTAATCACTGCTTTGGTCACCGTCTCCCCTAAATAAGCTTCGGCGTCCGCTTTCAGCTTACCCAGGATCATCGCCGAAATCTCCTGCGGGCTGTATTCTTTCCCGGTCACCGGGATTTTCACGCGCGCATCGCCGGCCAACCCGTGCACGACCTGGTAGGGAACCATTTTTCGCTCGGTTTCCACCTCGTCGTAGTGGCGGCCCATAAAACGCTTGATGGAAAAGATCGTGTTTTCTGGGTTAACCACGGCCTGCCGCTTGGCGGTTTGACCAACCATCCTTTCGCCATTTTTATTGAACGCGACGACTGAAGGCAGCAAGCGCGAGCCTTCTGCGGTTGGAATAACCGTTGGATCGCCGCCTTCCATTACCGCAACGACACTATTTGTAGTGCCTAAATCGATACCAATAATTTTCGCCATAAAATTTTCCTCTTTTCATCGCTAGATTTACGCCACCCGTTTCTGTGGCCCTCAGAACAGAACGTGTCTGTAATTTCCAGCTTTTATTTCGTCAAGTTTAGGATAATCATTTAAAGCAAGAACTACGTTAACAAGATGTAGGAGAAATATCAATATTTTCTAATTTGGAGATTCCGAATCCGGAATCCTATTCATTCTCCAAAACTGGTTTTTCTCCACCCAATTTTTTAAGATTCAGCGGGGATCAGCACCCCGCGGTGGCTGCGTGGCTTGATTTTCAAGGCATATACAGGGTGATAGCAATAGGGCTCCCCCACCTTTGGGGATTTAGAAAGCCGCAAGAAACACGACCGAATTGGGTTTGCGCGCGCTCCTTGTTTTAAGATTGGGCAATCTTAAAGTATTTATTTTTTTTAGATACCCGTAGGTTAATTGTATTGCACGAATGCCCTAACATCTGCTAGAATAAGCAAGTCACGGTCTCCTGGCAGGTTTCACGGGGACAATCGCCATTCCTCTCGTGGCATTTTTAAATCGAATATCTAGCTCTCATTTCGAGCCTTTCGTTCCTGCTGCGTTGGCAGCAGGAGGCGCGTGTATTTCGTGTTGTTATCCAAAAAGTAAGGAGGAACGTAGCTATGAAAGCTGATCAGGCCTGGCACGCCGCCATTGGGCAGCTCCAAATGGAAATGCCGAAAGCTGCCTTCGATACCTGGGTCCGTGACACAGAATTCATCTCATACGAAGACGGGAGCTTCATCATCGGCGTACAGAATGCATACGCGCGCGACTGGCTGGAAAACCGCCTGGCAAGCACAGTGACACGCATCCTAAAAGGCATCATGAACCGCACCGTCGAAGTAAATTTTGTCGTCTGGCAAAATACAAACGAAACGGCCGAAACACAAGAAGATCAAACAGATATACGGGTGTCTGCCGCACAAATTCAAAATTCGACCCTGAACCCGCGCTATTCTTTCGAGAATTTCGTCGTTGGCGCCAGCAACCGCCTGGCGCACGCCGCCTCGCTGGCAGTGGCCGAGAAGCCTGCACAGGCCTACAACCCGTTATTCTTGTACGGAGGCGTTGGACTGGGGAAAACGCACCTGCTGCATGCGATCGGCAACGCTTGCAGTCAGCGCGGGCTGCAGGTTCTGTACGTCTCTTCCGAGGAATTCACCAATGACCTGATCAACGCCATCCGGACGCACACGACTCAGGCTTTCCGCGAGAAATATCGCCGGACCGACGTGCTGCTGATCGACGACATCCAGTTCATTGCCGGAAAAGAATCCACGCAGGAAGAGTTTTTCCACACCTTCAATACCCTGCATGGCCAGGACAAACAAATCGTGATCTCCTCCGACCGGCCGCCTAAAGCAATGGTGACTCTCGAGGAGCGGCTGCTGTCTCGTTTCGAATGGGGCCTGGCTGCAGATATACAGCCGCCCGATTTTGAAACCCGCCAGGCGATTTTACGCTCGAAAGCTGACCGGGCCGGTTATCGTATTCCCAACGAGCTGATGGAGCTGATCGCCCGCCGCGTCCAGTCCAATATCCGCGAGCTGGAAGGCGCCCTGACGCGCGTCGCCGCCTTTGCCGAATTAAGCGGACTGCCGCTGACGGTGCAACTGGTTGAAGTGGCCCTGGTTGACTTTCTGCCGCGTCGCAGTGAAGTGCGGCCAGATGAGATCGTCCGCCGCGTGGCAGATGAGTTCGGCGTTACGATCGAGCGCATCCTGGGCCGCGACCGCTCGCGGGAAGTCGCCCTACCGCGCCAGATTGCGATGTACTTGCTGCGTGAGGAAGCCAATATCTCCTTACCCCAAATTGGAGAGACTCTCGGGGGGCGTGACCACACCACTGTTCTATACGGCTGCGAAAAAGTCGCCGACCTATTGGAACGCGACGACCGCCTGCGCCGCCAGGTGATCGATATCAAAGAACATCTGTACGGCCAAAACCGGTGGTCGCTGGCTGGCAGCCCATAAACAACCTTAACCCATCCACTGACTATATTTCTCCATCATCATTCGATTGTCGTCGATCGAATGCAATGTGGAGTGTTTTAGATAACTCTTTGGGGAAAATGCCCGGCTTGACGAACTCCTGATCAAAAAATGCGATCAACCCACCATGCTTGGAAACAACGCGCCCTTTGAGCACAGTCAGGGCAAGTGTTGCATAGAACATCGCATAATATGCGCGGTTTACTGCCCCTCGAAAGAGTAATGCACGAAACAGAACATCAGCTTCTTTCAAGGATTCGCGGGCTTGAGAAATTCGGTATTCTACCCGTTCATCTCGAAAACCCTCATTCATATGAAATGCCTTCGCTTTCAATGGCTTTCAGGATGGGATCAGCTGCTAAATGGCTGCTTTGAACTGCGTCTGTTGAAACAACGAAGGTTGAGATAACCAAGCCCTTCGCCAGGCTGATTTCCCATGCAATCTCACTGATTTGTCTTCGTAAATCCGGGGTTAGTTCAGGCAACTCAATAAAAACATCCAGGTCCGAATCAGGTACTGCATCTCCACGAGCACGTGACCCATATACAACTAACTTTCGAATAGGTGTAATGCGTTCGAGACGTCGTTTTAGCAGGCGAATTGTTTTGGCATCTGTCTCAGCTAACATTGAATTTGCCCTATTTGGGTGAATCTCTTTTCATCCTTACGTGTGGGGTACTGACCACTGGCCTGCGGCCAGGGGCTTAGAGCCCAACCCTTATTATACTTTGTTACTAAGAGCGCTGCTGCCTGCGCCGCCACCAGGCCTGCAGGCGCAGGACTCCGCGCTTCCAGGGAAGCTCGCGGGGCTCCGGCTTCATCTCCGGCTGCGGCCAGGGGTCCAGGTCAAACATCTTGCGTAAAATGTAACGCCCTAAAAGCTCGAGGGAAGCCAGAACAGGCGCGGCCAATACCAGGCCAACAATCCCGATCAGCCGCGTGGCGATAATCGCTGCCACCAGGACTGCGGCCGGATGTACGCCAAGTGTATGTCCCAGGATGCGCGGCCCGATAAAGTTATCGAACACCTGGTCCAGGACCAACGCGCAGGCTACTACCAGGATGGCGTAATACAGCGGCTGCAGGCCGAAGTAGTTGCTGTTCTGAAAAAAAGCCACCAAAGCCGCCACCGTCCAGGTCGCTAATGGCCCAACGTACGGGATAAAACGCGCCAGGCCTGCCATTATAGCGATTCCGAGCGCATAGCGCATCCCCAGCACGACCATCAGGAGCGTGTAGCTGACCAGGATCAACAGAATGATGATCAACTGGCCGCGTAAGAAGGCGTTCCAAATCTCGCGCAGCTCATTCCCCAGGCGGCGGATGTCGGTGTTGTATCCGGGGATATCTACTCCAATCACACTGTCCGAAACCTGACTGGCATCTGCGAGCAAGAAGTAAGAAACCAGCATGACGAAGATCCCGTAACCCAGGGTGACGGCGGCGCTGGAAGCGAAGCTGCTTACCAAACTGCCCACGCGGCCCAATAAAGGCTGGACGGTTGCCAGAAGCTGGTTGGTCAGGGCCTGCAAATCGAATTGCTTAAAGCTGAATTCAAAAGGGCCAAACCGCAATACCTGGCTGGAAAGGTTGGCTGCCAGCTCGGGCAGGCCGGTAACGAAACGCTGAACCAGGCCAACCAGGCTTTGCAACTGTTGGGCGACCGCCAGGCCGGTCAACGTGAAGAGCGCGCCTAGAATAATCACCAGGATAAGGTAGACCACGTTAACCGAAGCGCGCCAGGACAGGTTCGTCACTTTGCTCAACCGGACGGCGACAGGGTGGATTAGATAGGTCAGGATGAACGCCAGGATCAGCGGGCCGATAATCCCTCGAAACTGGACGATCAGGCCAGCAAAAATAGCGACCACCGTCAAGCCGACGACTAATTTCGTCATCGGCCCCCAGCTCGGGGAAGTTGAGGGAGGAGGAGGCGTTGTCATAATTTATTTCCGTTCACGAATCGCTCTGGTTTGCCCGGTTTGGGGCCATTTTTCGCCACCATTGCGGATCCGGCGGAGGCAGCAGCGGCGCCACGCTGGCCGGGAATGGATCCATATCGAACAGGTTGGCGTAAACGTAGCGGATGATAACCCGTGCGGAGGCGATGGTTGGAGCGGCTATTAAAATGCCCAATACGCCTGCCATTACGGCGCCGCTGACGATCCCCAGGATCACCACAACCGGAGGCAAATGGACGCTGCGGCCAATAATGCGCGGGATCAAATAATTCAAGTCAAATTGCTGGTACACCAGGTGCAAGCCAATCACCACCAGCATGAAAACCCAGTTGGGAAGCGGCAGCCAGGTTGAACCAGCGAACAAAGCTAACAGAGAGGCTGTTAACAACCATACTCCGTGCCCGATGCTGGGCAGGAACTCCAAAATGCCGGCGAAGACCCCCATCGCCAGGGCAAACGGCAGGCCCAGGATAAATCCGACGATAGAGAAAATGATGGCGACCACAAATGCCAGCACAATCTGGCCGCGAAAAAACGCGCTCCAAATGCGGTTGATCTCTTCGCGCAGGTGGATAAAATCGTCTCGATAGGATAGCGGGGCGGCCATCTCAACCCAAATTCGCAGTTGCGGCCCATCCTTGACCAGATAAAACGATACCACCAGGATAAAGATCACCCATACCAGGGATGTGATCACATTCAGCACAAAGCCGAGCGTCTGGCCGACAAACGGTTCCAACAACCCTTGCAACGAACCGCTGAGTTGCTGGAAGATCGCATCCACGTCAATCACCTGCCCGGCAAAAATGTATTCTTTGCCCAACCAGGATTCGACCCCCAGAAAAATGCGTTGAATATCAAGGTTTAAAGCTCTCGATTGCGCCACCAACGGCGGGATGATCACCAGGGGGATGGTGATGAGCAGAATCACCAACAGGAAGTAGGCGCTCAATGTCGCCAGCGTCCGGCTCCTATTAAAACGGCGCTGAAACAAGTTTACCAATGGCGTGAGCACATAAGCCAGAATTAGCGCCAGGATCAGCGGCGGCAGCACGGCGCTGAAGCGATACAGCAGATAAACGCCGAAAGCCAGCATCAGCAGGCTGACAACAATTTTTGTGCGCGAGGACCAACGCGGGCGAAATTGTTCCATGCCTTCATTCTAGCCGGATTATATTAAATTGGCAAATGGAAAAGGGAACCGTAACAATAACCTCAAACCCCACTCTTTTGAGTGACAGGCGCCTTCAAATGAAGTGGGGTTTCCCCGCAACGATTGAAAAACTACCTTTTACCTTAAGATGAACGCCAGGATGACAAGGAGGACAAAGAAGCTGCCCGCCAGCATGGCGATCCGGCGCAAATCATTCAACACGTGCGTGTAATCCGGGTTGAATTCGCGCTCAAATGTACGTGTGCTGCTGGAAATAACCGACGTCGAATCGACGCGGGGCGAGCTGGATGTCTTGCGTACCTGTCTCTTTGATTTCTTCGGCATACATAACTCCTTCAAACTAGATCTTACCACGAAACGCTTGTGGACCTTTACCGGCGCCGGCTAACCGCCGCTCTGCAGGCGAGCGGTGATGACGATACGCTGGTTATCCTTTAAATAAGGGTAGCACGAAATTAATGTCACGGTCGGCTGCGTCTTGGATGCCATCACGTCCACCCGGGTTGGCTCTACAATTTCTTTGTCGACCACGATATAGGCGTAGGAGCGTTCGTTGGTAAAAAGCGTGATCTGATCGCCCGGACTCAGCCGGTCGAGATCTCGGAAGATTTCTCCAAAAATATCATTATGGGCGGAAAGCACCAGGTTGCCTTTCTCACCCGGGTTAACCGTGCCGGCGTGCTGACCGACGCCTTTCTTTAACTGGTCCCAGCCATCCCCCTGAACGACCGGCGCGTCGACATTGATCGCCGGGACCTGGACGCGGATGGCCTGCTCTGGCCCGGGTGTAGGGATGGGGACATTCGCCAGGGTCTGCACCAAAGGCCTCAGGTGTTCGGGGATCTCCGCTTCATTGAACTGCGTCCCACCGGGGGAGTTGGGTGGGGTGTGCCCGGAAGGGAGCACCACCGCCACAATCAGCGGAGTGGGCGTCAGGGTGGGTTGTTCGAGCGCCGAGGCCACTTCCCGGTTCAGCTCCTGGATCAAGTTCAGGCCGTTGAACAAGACAAAGATAAAGCCGACGACTGCGCTGACCTCGACCAACAGTAAAAAAGTGTCCAGGATTCGCCTGCCGCGCGAAACGCGGCGTCTCCAGCGGCTCGTCGAGGTCCACCAGCGGGCCCGTGCGCCAGCTCTCCAGAGATGGGCGCTCGGCATCCGATGAGACCATAACGACGCGCCCAGAGCGCCGGAAGCGCTCGATGCGATCCTGGCGCGCAGAGCGGCGCTTTTCCATCAACAGCCAGCGCAGCTCGTCTACTGACAGGTCTTGAACGGATTTTTTCTTGGGCACGGCTGGGATTATACCCCAACTCGGGGGTATGGCCCGCCAAAGGCGTGAATTTCAGCGCAAAAGGGTTGCGTAATAAATCGCTGCACCCACGTGAATGAACGCGGCTGTGAAAAGCGCCATGCCAATCGGGATATGCACGGCATGCCAGAGCGCCAGGAGGCGGCGCGCCATCGCCAGCGAAGCGAGCTGGCGGCGCAGCAAACTCTGGCGTTTGATCAACTTCTCAAATTGTTCGATCTGCGTTCTCGAATCGGGATCCAGGCGTTGCTTGGCGACCCACCAATTGACCCGCTGGCGCAGATCCACCAGAGACCGCTCCATAATGACAGCCAGCGCATTTTGAGGAACCTCCGGGACCGTAATCAACTGGGGTGCCAGAAGCTGCGCTACTTCTGGGCGGCCGCGCAGCAGGGATTGCAGCTCAGCTTCGGTCGCAGTGATTTGCGACTCTAACTGGCTGGCCTCGATCTCAACGCCATCTGCCGTGCGTGGCACCGACGTATAAATATAACGGCCGATAAAACCACTCGCCACCACAACGATCGTGAGCAGCATCACAATTCCCGCCAGGCCGTTGAATTTCCAGGAGCTATGCAGCAGCACCATGTAAGGCCCGACCACGCCAGTGAAGATGTGAAAGTCGAGCCAGGCCGCCATACGGCCCCAGCGAGCGCTGCGGCTGCGCTTCCGGAAGGTATAGAGCGTCTCTGTCATCAGCATCAAAACGAACCCCAAGATGCCGATCGCGTGGCCAAAAAAATCGCTGGCGTGCGGAATGCCGTCCAGCATGATGATCATGAAAAGGTAGATTATAGAAATGGAGAGAATGGCGATGAACGCCCACCAGAGCTCACGGCTGTTTCGACGCATAACGCGGTTTTTCCCTGTCTGCCGCCCAAAATTCGGCGATGATTTCGGCGATGGGGGCATTTGGCTGCATCAACTGGTTGCGTATTTCGCTGATATCCATCTGCTCGATGATCATGTGATGCAGCGGCCTGGAAAGGGTCTGGTCCCCCATGACGATTGCCCCAATTAAAGTTTGCTCGCCGATCAGGACCCGCAGGCGATTGACTTCGAAATCTGCCTGGGCTGCAATTGCATCCGGCAACTGGCGCCAGACTTCGCTGTCGCCCCGAGCGATGCCGACCAAATCCATGTCGGTCCCATGGCCAACCCTGCCGATGATCGTTGTCGTCAAGCCTGCCAGCCGGGTGACGTTAAAAGGTATCAGTTTGGAATAAGGGGTTTCCTGGCCGGCCATATTCAACCCGGCTGCGGTTCCTTGATCGCGAGCCGGCCCCCACAGGCTGTCCAGCACATGTTTACCCGTCATAGGATCGTAAACCTGGGCAACATCCCCGGCGGCATAAATATCCGCCTGGCTTGTTTGCATAAATTCATTCACCAGGATGCCCCGATCGGTCTGCAACCCGCAATCTACAGCCAGCTCCTTGCGCGCCAGCACGCCAATTGCGATAGCGAGGATGCCGCACTTGATTTGGCGACCATCTTTCGTGAGCACAGCCTCGACCCGGTCGTGCTTCGTCAATATCTCTGCCAGCTCGGTATGGAAGTGGATCTGCACGCCGTCTTCACGAAGGCGATGCTCCACGATTCTCAACTCGGTCTCGTCGAGCACGTTGCTCCAATAACGGTCGCCGCGTAAGAAATAATGGGTTTTCACCCCACGGGCGCGCAGGCCTTCGACAATCTCCAGGGCGGTTATGCCTCCCCCGACCACTACCGCAGCACGCGCTTTGCGGGCCAGCTTGAGGATGCCCATCGCATCCTCGAAATTATCCAACTTCACCACGCCCTGCGCCTGAATACCTGGGAGCTGGACCTGCGCCGCTTTCGCCCCGGTGGCGATCAACAGGCGGTCGTAATCTAGGCGGGTCCCATTCTCCAGCTCCACGCGCTGGACCTGGGGGAGGATACGGGAGACGCGAGATTGGATTCGCTGAACGTTCAGGCGGCGGAAATCCCTGTCCGTAAAGGGATACAACTGTTCATCAGGGACTTCGCCGGTCAGGTAATATGCCAGGCCGGGCCGGGAATAATATCCTTGCGGCTCGTCCCCGATCAGGATGATATTCACTCTCGAGTCCAGGCAGCGGATCGCTTCAGCCGCCCCGATCCCGGCAGCCCCTGTGCCAATGATTACAAAGCGATTCATTCTTCTTTTTCAAAGAGGTTCGTGCGTTCAAACCTTAGAACGCCACGCGGGCAGCGCGCCACACATTCCCCACAGGTCAAGCAGTGGCTGTCCTTCACCGGCTCCCCTTCCCAGGCGTGCCGGCGGACGTCGATATTGATCGGGCAGTAGAAAGAACAGATCCCGCACTGCACGCAGCGGGCTGATTCCGGGACGACATACCCAGTTACCAGCGCCTGCCTGCGCGTCGTTTCTTGTCGGAATAAACTTTTCAAATTCATATCTATCATCCAAATCCTCAGAGTTAATCCCCATTCCCTCTCGGATGGCACTCCAGGCAGCGTCCGGCGATATTCAAGATATTCTCCTCAGCATGTTTCTGCTCGGTCCTTGTCTGATCGTGACAGACATAGCAGTTCACCGAAGTATTCGTGCCCTGATGGCAGCTCGAGCAGTTGCCATGTGCATCCCCGTGATTCATTGGGAAGTTATGGCCGTTTACGTCGACGCTGCCCCAATCATTGGTGTTATGACACTGCGAGCACTGTCCGGCCCAGTGATTCGCGGGGCGGGAATGGCAGGACTGGCAGTCGGTCTGGCCCTGGTGGTTGAAGTTCGCCGGCTGCCAGGCGTTGGTGCTATGGCACAAGGAGCACTGCCCGGCGTAGTGGTTGGCCGGTTTGTCATTGCTATGGCAGGATTGACAGTCGGTCTGGCCCTGGTGGTTGAAGTTCGCCGGTTGCCATGCGTTGGTGCTATGGCACAAGGAGCACTGCCCGGCGTAGTGGTTGGCCGGTTTGTCATTGCTATGGCAGGATTGACAGTCGGTCTGGCCCTGGTGGCTGAAATTGGCCGGCGTCCAGGCGTTGGTGTTGTGACAGGCTGAGCACTGCCCGGCGTAGTGGTTGGCCGGTTTGTCATTGCTATGGCAGGATTGACAGTCGGTCTGGCCCTGGTGGTTGAAGTTCGCCGGTTGCCATGCGTTGGTGCTATGGCACAAGGAGCACTGCCCGGCGTAGTGGTTGGCGGGTTTGTCCTTAGTATGGCAAGAGACGCAGTCCGTCTGGCCCTGGTGGCTGAAATTGGCCGGCGTCCAGGCGTTGGTGTTGTGACAGGCTGAGCACTGACCACTGAAGTGGTTGGCCGGTTTGTCCTTAGTATGGCAAGAGACGCAGTCCGTCTGGCCCTGGTGGCTGAAATTGGCCGGCGTCCAGGCGTTGGTGTTGTGGCAGGCCGAACACTGACCGCTGAAGTGGTTGGCGGGCTTATCTTTGGTATGGCAAGAGACGCAGTCGGTCTGGCCCTGGTGGCTGAAATTGGCCGGCGTCCAGGCATTAGTGTTATGACAGGCTGAACACTGCCCGCTGAAGTGGTTATCGGGCTTATCTTTGGTATGGCAAGAGACGCAGTCGGTCTGGCCCTGGTGATTGAACGTGGCGCCCTTCCAACTGGTGGTGTTGTGGCAGGTGGAACATTGTCCGCTGTAATGGTTAGCGGGTTTATCTTTGTTGTGACAAGACTGGCAGTCTGTGGCCCCGGCATGGTTGAAGGTGGCGCCTTGCCAACTGGTCGTCGTATGGCAGGTTGAGCACTGCCCATCGAAGTGATTGGCGGGCTTATCCTTAGTATGGCAGGACAGGCAGTCCGTCTGGCCCTGGTGGTTAAAGGTCGCGTTCTTCCAGTCGCTGGTATTATGGCAGGTCGAGCACTGCCCGGCGAAATGGTTGGCGGGCTTATCTTTGGTGTGGCAAGACACGCAGTCCGTCGCCCCGGCGTGATCGAAATTGGCTCCCTGCCAGCTATTGGTGGTATGGCAGGTCGAGCACTGCCCAGCGAAGTGATTGGCAGGCTTATCCTTAGTGTGGCAGGACAGGCAGTCGGTCTGGCCCTGGTGATTGAAGGTCGCGCTCTTCCAGTCGCTGGTATTATGGCAGGTCGAGCACTGCCCGGCGAAGTGGTTGGCGGGCTTATCTTTAGTGTGGCAAGACACGCAGTCCGTCGCCTTGGCCGCCTGGTGATCGAAACCGGCGCCGGTCCAACTGTTGGTGTTATGGCATTCAGAACACTGCCCGGCGAAGTGGTTGGCTGGTTTATCCTTGGTGTGGCAGGACACGCAGTCTGTCGCCCCGGCAGCTTTGTGGTTGAAATTGGCCGGCCTCCAGGCGTTTGTGCTGTGGCAGCTTGAACATTGACCATCGTAGTGATTGGCGGGCTTATCCTTGGTATGACAGGACACACAGTCCGTCGCTCCAGCCGCCTGGTGGTTGAAGGTAGCGTTTTTCCAACCGCTGGTGGTGTGACAGTTCGAGCACTGACCGGCGAAGTGGTTGGCGGGCTTATCCTGGGTGTGGCAAGACACGCAGTCCGTTGCCTTGGCTGCCTGGTGGTTAAAGCTGGCGTTCTTCCAGGTGCTGGTACTATGGCAAGCAGAGCACTGCCCATCGAAGTGGTTGGCGGGCTTGTCCTTGGTATGGCAGGATACACAATCCGTCGCCCCGGCAACCTTGTGGTCGAAACTGGCCGGCTTCCAGGCGCTGGTAGAATGGCAGGCCGAACACTGCCCGTCGAAGTGGTTGGCGGGCTTATCTTTGGTGTGGCAGGATTGGCAGTTTGTCGCGCCAGCGGCCTGGTGGTCGAAATGGACATCCTGCCAGGAATTGGCGGTATGGCAGGCCACACACGCGCCGGCGAAGTGGTTGGCAGGTTCGTCTTTAGTATGGCAGCCCTCGCACTGGTTTGGCGTGCCGGCATATTTTCCATTGATGTGGCAGCTATCGCAAGAAAGATCGGCATGCTGCCCGGTTAGTGGGAAAAATGCGTGCAGCGCACCGGCGCTGCCCGGCGGAAAAGATACCAGGTGCGGGTCGATTAGTCCGGTGTCAGGTATGGCGCTGCTATCGGATGGCGCGCTCGTCTTCATAACGGATGGCAGCAGAACAGTGTTTAGATCGCCATTCACCATGAAGTCGGGCTTTTTCAAGGTTTGGTCTGCAATCCCGATCATCCGGCGCAGCGCGCTAACTTTAGCCTGCATACTGCTGTAAAACTCGGCCGATTCCAGCGGCGCGACTTTTAGCGCTGACAGAGCCTGATCGACATGATCGACCAATGCTGACAACAGGGGCTTCAGCACCTGCAGGTCATCAACCGAGGCGGCGCTGACCGCCATCGTTGCCTGGTCCAGGTTTTCGTTGAGGTACTTAAGGATTTCTACTTCATCCGCAGTGCCTGTAGCAGCCGTCAGGTCACTTACCCGGTGTTCGGCAAGGCGGATGAAGTACTGTGCTTTGATAGAATCGCTCGAGATCATGGAGGCTCTCTGCTGCTCAGCAAAATGCTGGAACACAAAGAGGGCGCTCCCGGTCGAGAACGGTCCGTATTCAGCCAGCCCAAAGCCCGCGCCTGCGACCAGGCAGGCCAAAACAAACACTATGATTGTGGCGACGAGTAAGAATCTTCGCATGGATCCTCCTCACCTCTCGAGCGGAGAATGTGAACGCCCCAACCCGGTTCGCTGCGCTTTGCAGAATCCGGGGTCGCCGCTCCTCACCGCGCTGTCCTTAAATTCCTTGATCGATCTCGCTTTCGCTAAACCCATCTCAATCCTCGGCATAAGGTTGGTTTAATGGATTTCATCTTTCAATCCGTTCGGATGGCAACTGGCGCAATTTGGCAGCTCCACCAGAGAGACATTGGCCTGGATGTGGCTGGCGCGGATCTCATCGGGCTGGTGATCATGGCAACCATAGCATGTATACTGAACGTAAGAGCCCACATGGCAAACGGTGCAGCTCATTTCACCCTGCCCGCCATGATCTAATGGGAACCCGTGCACCTGCATCTCCGCTGGCGACCAGGCCTGGGCGGTGTGGCAGTTGCCACACTGTAGTCCGAAGAATCCGGCATGGATATCCGGTTCAGCATGACACTTTACGCATTCGGTGGGCGTGCCTCGAAAAACTTTATCGATGTGACAGGCATCGCATTCAATCGTCGCATGGGCATCTTCCAGGGGGAAGAAGGTCGCGTGGTCGAAGTTGCTCAGCCGGTCCACGCCGTCATGACAATCCAGGCAAGCTGGGCCAAATTGATCCAGGTGTTGGCTCATGAACTGCGGCCGGTCGCCGCCGGTTGAATGGCAAGCAACGCAGGTCTGCAAATCGATCTGCTTCACATCCACTCCATGACAATCCCGGCAGGTCATCGTATTTTCTTCGTAGCCGGTCCCGTGCCGGATAAGGCTGAAGCCGGTTAAGGTATTGTGGTCGAAAAGCTTTTCATCCCACTTCGCTGGCTTCCAGGAGGTAGTGGTATGGCAATCGGAACAGTCTGAGCCAAACATTCCCATGTGCGCCTGCGGCTCGGCATGACAGCCCAAACACTGGGAGGGCGTCTCTTTAAAAGTGGCATTCGTCAGTTTAATTTTCGTGCGTTGCGCAACTGCAAGCTGATCGCCCGCTTGTTTTATCTGCACAGCCTGAACACCATGGCAATCCTCGCACTTCAGCCCTGCATGCTTGCCGTCCAGGTGAAATGAAGTTGTGGCATGGTCGAAACGCGCCATCGTATCCTTTCCGTCGTGACAATCCAGACAGTTCTCTCCAAAGGCCAGGACGTGCTGCGGCATGAACTGATGGTCATGGACGTCATGGCAATCAAAGCATTTCGCCACATCCGATTTAAATTCGCCTGTCACCGTATGGCAGGCTTCGCAATCCATGAGTGCGGTTTCGTAATTCACCTGGTGCCATTCCAGGCTGAAACTCGTCATTGTGTGATCGAAATCTGCCATCGCGCTATTGGTAGGATCGAAATCTCTGCCCTGGTGATCGGAATGACAGACTGCACAGCGATTGACATCTGCAATCTTTCCATGCGCGCCTGACAGCGAATAGATCTGAGCTTTAACCTCCGTATGGCAGGCCTCGCAAAGAACGTCCTGCGTGGTCTCCAATGGTGCATGACACAGGCTGCACTGCGTTTCAAATTCGGCATGCGAGGCGAAACCATTCATCACAATTCCAGGCGCTTTCTTGGCGCTCAGGGCTCCAGGGCTAAATGCCCTTCCACCGCTGCGCCAGACCATCAAAACCAGAGCTGCTAACAATATTGCTGTAAAGAGCAGGCCAAGGCTGGAAAACAAGGGGTGCTGTCGTTTCATACATACAGTGCGTCAAACTTGATCTTGCCACAGGAAACCCCCGGCAGCAGCTGCGCCCAATCCGGTGTACTGCGCACAATCAATACCAATCGCATTCCATCTTGAGAGGCGTTGATCATTTCCTGTTCCAAGGAAGCTACTGCGTTCCAGTCGTAAGCGCCTTCTACTTTTTCCACCCGGCTCCAAGACAGGGCGTTACGGCGCACCCAATGTGTGTCCGTCTTGGCAACTTCATCCAGCCCGCCGTTAGCGCTGATAGCGTGCATCTCGACTCCAAAAATGGGTATGCCCTGGGGTTTGGGCGGCAACGATGAATGTTGCGTGTTCCCATATACAAAAGGCAAAAAGACCTTTTGATCCAAACCTTTAGCGTTTCAGCTCTTTATCCGAACTTTCTCAAGTGGGTTGCCATGCTTGAGAACCCCAACGCCTCTTCTTACAAAGATTCCGTTCTTAATAATTAAGGGCCAATTAAATTAAGCTGAGAAGCGGTTTAATTCGCTATACTATGAGTTGCGTAAAAAGCGGAAAAGTTGCGGGCGGGAAAAAAGTTTAAGTAAAACTTAACCTGTGGATGGCATTGTTAAGCCCTTCTGGACAAGACAGATTGCCATTTCTAGATTAAAATTGTGTTACTATTCGTTTGCTTCAGGAACCGGGGAGGTTAACCTTGACACTCATTCTATTAGTTGACGACGAACCCTTAATCACCGACTCGATCTCTTACAGCTTACGGCGCGAAGGATATGAAGTGAAAACCGCTATGGACGGCGCCCAGGCTCTGCAAGCTATCCAGGAGGCCGACCCGGACCTGATTGTCTTGGATTTAATGCTGCCGGATATCAGTGGGCTGGAAGTCTGCCGGCGCTTGCGCGCCCACAGCTCGACGCCGGTGATTATGCTTACGGCCCGAGGCGAGGAGATCGACCGGGTATTGGGTCTGGAGGTAGGCGCGGACGACTACCTGGCAAAGCCGTTCTCTTTCCGCGAGCTGCTGGCGCGCATTCGCTCCATCCTGCGCCGGGTGGAGCTTGACCGGCAGGCTTCTCAACTCCAACCTGTAACGCTCAGACAATTAAGCCTTGACCCTACCGCCAGGCGGGTTTTCAAAGGGGATCAGGAACTGCAGCTCTCTGCGCGTGAGTTTGACCTGCTGGCTCTTTTAATGAAAAATGCCGGCCGCGCCTTGAGTTCGCGACGAGCTGCTTTCGAAAGTATGGGGCGAAGAGTGGATTGGCGATCCTCGCACGTTGGATGTCCACGTGCGCTGGCTGCGCATGAAGGTCGAGGAGGACCCCGCCACGCCACAATTCATCCAGACTGTTCGCGGCTATGGCTATCGCTTTGCGGGGCTGGAGGAACTCTCTTGAACCTGAGGCCGCCTGAACGGTCTAGATGAAAATCACAGCCTCGCTGAACAATCGTTTAATCATCTCGCATCTGCTGGTTTCGCTCATTAGCATTATTCTGATCTCTGCATTCGCCGGAACCGCGATCTTTAATGCCGCCCGTAAGGATACCGAGCACAACCTGGAAGACCTGGCTTTTGCCGCCAGCAATGTCCTGGAACTGCCGCTGCAGGAATTTAAGGCCGGGAACAACGATCCTCAGCAGGTGCAGGAAGCGCTCATGCATCTGCTGGCGGACCAACCCGACCTGAAGTACACGATCTTCCTGCCAGACGGCACCGTGCTGGTCAATCACGACAGCGAACTCCCCCAAAAAGCCGATCTGGCGAATGCCCCCGAAGTATGGGAAGCCATGCAGGGGGAAATCGGAGAAGGTGAAAACATCCGAAAGGACGCCAGTGGAAAGCAAACTTATTACGTCGCCGTACGGGTCCAACGCGAAGATGAAGTTTTAGGTATATTACGCCTGGGAGCGTATTTGCAGCCGGCAATGGCATCCGCAAGGCGTTCCCTGGCGCTTTTGGTCCTGGTAGCAGCGCTGGTCACTGTTGGGGTAGGGCTGTTCGGCTGGTTGCTGGCTTCAAACCTGACACTGCCCATCCAAAACCTGATCCAAACTGCCGACACCCTCTCCCGCGGCGACCTCAGCGCCCGAGTCAAGCCGGCCGGGCCTGAGGAGCTGCACCACCTGGCGGAGGCCTTCAATATTATGGCCGGGCGCCTGCAGGACCATGTCAACGAGCTGCGCACCTTCGTCGCAAATGCCAGCCATGAGCTGCGCACTCCACTCACCGTCGTAAAGCTGCGCGCTGAAGCTTTGCGCGACGGGGCAATGAACGATCCAGGCGTCGCAGAACAATTCCTGGCAGAAATCGAGAGCGAGGTCGACCGCCTGGCGCGCATGGTCAACGATATGCTCGACCTTTCGCGCATGGAGGCCGGCCTGGCATCCAATAAGCGCGCCCTGGTCAATCTGGCCGCGGTCGCCACCGACGTTTATGAAACCTTCACCATCCGCGCCAACCGGGCCGGCATCCATTTATCGCTGGAAGTCGAGCCCAATTTGTCCCTGGTTTTGGGAAGCGAAGATCAGCTCCGCCGGGTTTTCTATAATTTCGTGGATAACGCAATCAAGTTCACCCCACGCGGGGGCCAGGTCAATCTATTCCTGGCCTCCGGCCGGGAAGGCAGGACCGTGCGCGTGCTGGTAAAAGATACCGGCCCTGGTATTGCTTCAGCAGATCTCCCCCACATTTTCGAGCGCTTCTATCGCGTCGAGGCCACCCGGCCCCGCTTTGGCAGTTCTAAAGGCAGCGGTCTGGGGCTGGCAATCGCCAAATCTATCGTCGAAAACCACCGGGGCAAGATCGGCGTCAACAGCCAGATCGGAAGAGGTTCGACTTTTTGGGTTGAACTTCCTACCGCCGAGTAAATTCCCGGTCTCAGCCAGACCTCTGCCCGAAACCCTTTCGCCTTATAGGATGTATCTCTTTCATCATAATGCGTGTTGCGCCGACCACTGGCCTGCGGCCAGGGGCAAAGCGCCCGACACTTATTTCATGGCTTCCTCAGCCAACTCTTCCTTTTTCTCAGGTAAGATCGCGTCGGTCAGGTCCGCACCCTCTAACTTCGCCCCGGTCAGGTCAGCTTCGGCCAGGTTCGCCCCGGTCAGATCCGCCCGAGTCAGGTTGGCATTATGCAGGTTCGCCCTGTACAGGTTCGCTTCGAATAAATTGGCCTGGAATAAATCGGCGCCGCTCAGATTGGCTTCAATCAATTCGGATTTGCTCAGGTCAGCTCGGGCGAGATTTGCTCCGTTCAGGTTGATCTTAGTCAGCCTTGCTTTGGTAACATTGGCCCTAGAAAGGTTGGCCTCCACAAGGATGGCGCGCGTCAGGTCGGCCTTCACCAGATCGAACTCGGGTTAAATTGGCGCGGGTCAGGTTGGCTTCATTCAAGATTGCCAGGCTCATATGAGCCTCGAAAAGATTGGCCATGGTGAGATTTGCCTTGGTCAGGTTGGTCTTCATCATGTTAGCCCAGTTCAAATCTGTGCGGGTCAGGTTCGCCCAACTTAAATTACATTCGCTCAAATCTGCCCACCATAGATTGGCGTCGCTCAAGTCAATCCGCACCAGCCATAACGGGTGAGGACGGTTAAGCAGATCGTAAATCTGGTGGGTGGATAAAGTCGTCATGATGTGCTCTCCTTAACTGCTTTATTTAGTATCCTACAAAAAGAAGCATTACGCCTTTCGGGCTTCCCCAACTTCCTGAACAACGGCCTGACAGCGTTCACAATACGAACGGTTGCAAAGCAGAGCCAGCGGGTCCTTGGAAATGAGCGACCTCACCACAGCGATCATCTCCGCCAGTGGAAAAGCCTGGATTTGAGCCTCTCCAAGCACCGCCCGGCGAGCGACGCCCTCCACGTGCGGGGCCAGCGCTTGAAATCCTTCCGAACAACCGGGGAAACCTGGACATTCCACAACACCCTGGGGGGTAAGCGCCCAGCGGACGAACTGCTTTCTGCCTGCCAGCTTCTCTCCCAGGTGAATGCTGGTATTCACCGTATGATCCACTCCTAAAAGCAAAACCCAGCCTTTCGAATCCAATAATACTTTAACCGGTCCCAGAGGCTCGGATAGTGTCTGTGCTTTAAGGGCCAGGTCTGCATTCACCCCGGCGAAGGATAACAAAGGGTGATTGGAACGGCCAGCATTTGGATGGCGCCGGAGCGTCTCGGGAACAACGCCCATTAAGCGGTCGGCGGGCATATCATGGCGGAAAAATTCCGCCATTAAGTTCCGGTCATTCCCGCTGCCGTACTGAATTCCGTTATTGGGCGGGCCGCTTTCCGGGATCAACATGCAGCGGTAGGTAAAAACAGGCATGATGAGCGAATGAAAGGTGGAGAGCAGCGCACCCAACATCGTCTCGGCGCCCCCATTTACGTTTCCAAAAGCGGAAAGCGAGGCGTGGGCGATCACCGGCTGGTAGTGGTCGATGTCCAGCTTGCGCAAGGCCGTGATCAAGTCGCGATAGGTGGTCGTCAAAACTATTTGCCTTTCCAATTCGCCGGACGCTTCTCCAGAAAGGCCGCCATGCCCTCTTTTTGATCCTGGCTTGTGAAAAGAAAATGGAAAGCGCGGCGCTCGTCTGCCAATCCATCGCTCAGGAAGGATTCAAAGGCGTGGTTGACCGCTTCTTTGGCGAGCCGGACGGCCAGGGGCGCCCTGGCTGCAATCTCAGCCGCCAGGCTGAGCGCCTCATCCAGATAGCGTTCTACCGGCACAACCCGGTTCACCAGGCCATAGGCCAGCGCTTCGTCAGCCGTCAAAAAGCGGCTGTTAAGGACCATCTCCATCGCGATCGCCTTCCCAACCGCGCGCGTCAGGCGCTGCGTGCCGCCTGCCCCTGGAATCACCCCGATCGTAATTTCCGGCTGGCCAAAGCGGGCGGATTCTGAGGCGACGATCATGTCGCAAGACATCGCCAGCTCATTGCCACCCCCCAGGCACCAGCCCGAGACTGCGGCGATCACCGGTTTATGAACCTGGAGGATGCGATCGAACTGGCCGATGTTATCGTGCAGGAGCATATCCACGGCAGAAGCCCCAGACATTTCCTTAATATCTGCACCGGATGCGAAAGCACGCTCGCTTCCACTGATGACAATCGCACCGATCTGTTCATCAGCGTCAAATGCAGCCAATGCATCCATCAATTCCGTCATCAAAACGCCATTCAAGGCGTTCAGCGCCTGCGGGCAATTCAAGCGCACTAACCCAACTTGCCCATGTTCTTCGACCCGTATGGATGTATAGCTCGACATGGAGGAACTCCTGCTCAGGAAAGTAAGATTATTATACGAGATTATTGCCGATTCTCACCGGCGTTCTTCTTTAACTCGATTAAGTGTTCTCCTGCGTGCGCCAGGCTGCGCTCTACCCACCACTGCAGCGTGCGTAATCCGAAAACAGGGTGGCGGTCTGTCCGGCTCCAACCCTCGGCAGGCATGCTCTGCAGCCACTCCAATTCTTGCAAGCGCATGCGCGCATATACTTGCAGAATTTCCTGCAAAGGCTCATTCGGGTCGTAATTCTCGTCCGTCCAGACGGCGCTGTCAGAATGCTCCGAGCCGGGGCCGTTTTTGCCTAGAAGCCTGCGGAAGTGCGGCAAAAACGTTTGGGATTCAACATTGCGCAGGTGAGCAGCCAGGTGATGCGGACTCCACCTGGAGTTTGCCAATGGTTTGCGCCGGTCTTCCACCGGGATTTGGTTCAACAATTGCGCCAACTCTGCTGCAACTTGTTCATAACGATCCAACAGGCGTCTGCGATATTCGATTAATTCTTCCATCCTGGACTCCCCCGCTCATCTCACCTTTCGAATCGCCCTCAGCACATCACTTTGCCGCCGTCGACATTGATGGCCTGCCCGGTTAAATAAGCAGAGCCAGGGCTGCACAGAAACAGGACCAGTTGGACCACATCCTGAGGTTGGCCCAGGCGCCCCTGGGGGATATCTTCCAGCCATTTACGCATCATGGCTTCGTCCTGGCGCAGTGCAGCCGTCATCTCAGTCTCGATAACTCCAGGGCATATGGCGTTGACGCGGATCCCGTAAGCCGCCAGCTCGCGGGCAGCCTCGCGTGTCAGTCCCAGCAGCCCGGTCTTGCTGGCCACATAGGCGACGCGATCTCTCAACCCGTGGGCGCGGCCGGCGATCGAAGAAATATTCACGATCGCGCCCCCGCCTTGTTCGCGCATCACCCGCCCCACAGACTGGATCAAAAAAAACGGCCCGCTCAGGTTGACATCGATCGTATGGCGCCAATCCCACTCGTCCATATCCAAAAGAGAGACATGCGGTTCCACGCCCGCATTGTTCACCAGCACGTCGATGCGGCCGAAGTCGTCGAGGATTTCTTCCACCATTGTTTGGACGGGCATTTTTTTGGAGATGTCGCACACGTAATCCCGAGCGGTTCCCCCGGCCTGCTTGATCCGCGCCAGCGTCTGATCCAGGTTCAGCGGAGAGATATCGTTGGCCGCGACGCGTGCGCCCCTGGCGGCGAATGCTTCGGCGATTGCCCTGCCAATTCCCCGTCCCGCCCCCGTGACAAGGGCGACCTGTTCGTTAAAATCTTCCATAATGACTCCTGATATCAACAACTTCAAAGTCGTTTAGACGGCATCCAGGCGCTCGTCCGGCCTACTGCATCCCATTCGCCTTGGGCGTGCCACAAACCGGGATGTCTTCATGATTTTGGGCTGCATCCAAGCGAAGAACGCCAAAGAGGCTTAACCCTCTCCATCCTGTTTCGCCTCCTTGAATCTGCGGAGATTTTCGATGTCATCTTCCTTGTGTTCGGCGAAAAATAAGGCCATTTGACCACCTGTTATCCGCTGCAGCAGCCGGCCGGCAGTTCGCCCTGGGATCGAAGCCATGGCCTGCTGGGCAGCTTCCAGGGTATCGAAATATAATTCGTGTACCTGAGCGACCGGGATGCCGCCGTACAGGAAATTCTCTACATGGCTGGTCAACTCTTTCAGCAGCCCCGGCATTTCCTCCACCTGGTGTAAAAACTCGGGCCATCCAGCCTCAAATGGTTCCCAATCTTTCAGACGCTCGATTAAAATCACCAGTTTGTGCATCTTTTCTCCCACGCTCATTATAATGCCCGTTCTGCAGAATTGCATTCTCGAAAAAGTGTGGGGGGCGCTACCGCTCGACTGCTATTCCGGAGGTTAAAAATAAGGATGGATAAGGCTGGGCGCTTTGCCCTTGACCGCTGGCTAGCTTACAGCCCTGTTTGGGGGCCTTCAAAATACTGGCTTGCAAAAACGGATTCATGGTATGATTGCAGCCACGGAGTAAAAAAATGGACGACAAAATCACGATCATCGAGGGACCCCCCCCTACGTTCGAAGCAGTTGATGAAGGCTGGGTGTTAGGACTGAACGAGAGCCCTACGCTGGCAGATATCGCGGTCACCCGTCTGCGCACCTTCAATGGCGCGCAACTGGTTGAGCGCTGCTACAAGGCCTGGCGTGAAAAACAGGCCATATACCTGGAGTTTCGCAGCTCGGATGGGCTGGAAACCCTGGCTCCTATCGTGGCGGCTCGCTATATGGAGGTTGAAGACGGTCAGCTTTTACTTTTATGGGTGCGCTTGAACAACGAGGAAGTAGAACTAGAATTGGGTTATGACGACGACGTCGGAGATGATTTCGAAGACGACGATTTTGGATTTCAAGATTTATGATCCAACACAGGACCCGGGCCCTCCCGGGTCCTTTTGTTAAACCCGATTTCACCCCAGGGAGGCATTATGTCGGATTCGCAGGTTGTGTCGACCAATTTGAGTGATGGGGTCTTCTCCATTACACTGAACCGGCCCAAAGTCAACGCCTTTAACTTTGAAATGATTGCCGCCGCTCAGGCAGCCTTTAAACAGGCTCAGAAGGATCCATTAGCCCGCTGTGTGCTGTTGACAGGCGAGGGCAACGTCTTCAGCGCCGGGCAAGATGTGAGCGAGTTCACCCAGGCTGAAAATATCTCCTATCGCCAGCATTTGCTGCGCACCTACAATCCCCTGATTGTCCAGATCCGCCGGTTGGAAAAACCTGTACTGGCGGCGATCAACGGCGCGGTATCCGGCGCCGCCCTGGGAATCGCGTTGGCTTGCGATCTGCGCATCGCATCTGAGCAGGCGCGTTTCGTCGTTGGCTTCCTGGGCATCGGCCTGGCGCCCGATTCAGCCGTGTCCCTGCTTTTGCCGGCGCTCATCGGCCTGGGGCGCGCAACCGAATATGCCTTTACCAACGCCCCGATCAACGCCGAACAGGCCCTTGCCTGGGGATTGGTCAACCGCCTCGCCTCGCCAGCCGAGCTAACGGAGCAGGCCCAGGCCTGGGCGCGCCAGTTGGCGAACGGCCCGGTCCAGGCCATGGGGTTAGCCAAGCGAGATTTTAACAAGGCCGTGTTGGGCAACCTGGACCAGATTTTGGATTACGAGGCTCACGTGCAGGAGATCGCCGGGGGACGCCAGGAACATAAAGAAGGCGTACAGGCCTTCTTGCAAAAACGCCCGCCAGACTATCGCCGCGACAGCCAGTGACGGGCGGCGGGCGCCCGCTGAGCGGGCGCCCGGCTGGTAAGTGCCCACTTAGCAGGTGCCTGCTTAGTGGGTACGAATAAATATGGTCGCGGCGGCCAGTAATGCAAAAAGCAGGCCGACGCCCAGCCCGGCCCGCAAGGTGTCTCCATCCTCGCGCTCATCGCTGACCTTCAGATCCGGGTAGAGTCCCTCGATATGCAGCAGCGGACCGGCTGACCAGGCGAAGAGCGTGCCGCCCAACAAGCCGCCTACATGTCCCCAGTTATCAATGCCCGGCGAAAGGCCGATCAGCAGGTTGATCACCGCGATCACGATGATATTGCTTAACGCCCTTTGAGCATTGCCCCCAAATATTTTCCGGTTTTGGTAAAGAAACACACCCTCGGCGCCCAAAAGGCCAAAGATCGAGGTCGAAGACCCCAGCGAAGGCGATGACGAAAACAAAAACGACATCACGTTGCCGGCGAAGCCGGACAAGATGTACAGGATAAGAAAGCGCCAGTGACCATAATGGCGCTCGAGGCCGGGGCCGAAAATATACAGGGCGTACATGTTGAACCCAATGTGCAGCAGCCCGCCGTGCAAGAGCATAGGCGTGAACAGGCGCCAGAGCTGGCCTTGCAAGATCAGCGAATTCACTTTCATGCCCAGCAATTCGGGCCAATCGGTGCCATTAAACAGGTAGAAGCTGGCGGTTTGCAAGAGGAAAACGAAAATCGTGATGCCCATCAAGACATAAACCACAACAGGCTGAACCCCTGGCAGCCTGACCGCCACGCGGCGCGGCGGGATGGGCATCTGCGAGGTAGGATCGTGCTCGAGATCTCTGGGCGCTGTTGGGGGGAGTTCTTCGCTGGGAGGATACATTTGGCTCACAAGGTTACCTTTCTCGGACTCACGCGATGATGTTCTGAACGGATAATGGCTAAAATTGTCTCCACAGCCTCATCCAATTGCAGCTCTGGGTTGACCACCACATAATCGAACTCGAGTATGCGTCTCATCTCCTGGCGAGCGGTGGCGATGCGCAGTTTCAATCCCTCCGGGGTTTCGGTCTTCCGTTCCAGGAGCCGGTTGACCATCTCTTGTTCGTCCTGGGTGGTCAGGAAGATCAGCAGCGCCTCCGGGCAAAGCTCCCGGATGGTCGCCGCCCCCTGGACGTCGATCCGCATGACCACATCCTTCCCGGTGCTGAGCGCCCTGCGAACCTGATCCTTGGGGATGCCCTTATAATCGTTATAAACGATCGCATACTCGAGCAGTTCGCCCTGTTCAATCATCTCGGCAAAGTCATCTTTAGAGACGAAATAATAATCGACGCCATGCACTTCATTTGGGCGCGCCGGACGCGTGGTAGCCGTCACCACGAAGTGAAACGGCAGCCTGCGGTCCTTCATCCGCTGGATCACTGTGTCTTTGCCGACCCCGGATGGCCCGGAAATGACGATCAAGAGGGGTTCGGAATGAAATGGGTCAAATACCACTGGTTCGCTCATTGCGATGAATTTTCAAAAAACCTGCCCGGTTGCCTGACTTCCTGATTATAATTTTAAAGCGTAGAAACAGCTTCACAAAAATCAGGGGCCGGGGACCTCTTCCTTCCGAAAACCGGGCCAATGATTGAGAGGATACGCACAAATTCGTTACGGAGATAGCTATGCCAACTTACCAATACCGATGCCTGGACTGCAAAAAACGGTTTGAAATCTATATAACTTACGCTGAGTACGGGAGTCGCCCCGTGCAGTGCATCCATTGCGGCAGCGAGAACGTCGAGCGCAGGATCGGACGCATCCGATTTGCTCGTTCGGAAGAAAGCCGCCTGGAAAACCTGGCGGACCCCAGCAACCTGGACGGCCTGGAAGACGACCCGCGCGCCTTGGGGAAAATGATGCGCCAGATGAGCGGCGAAATGGGTGAAGACATGGGTCCCGAATTTGACGAGGTGATCAACCGCCTGGAAGCCGGGCAGAGCCCGGAGGAGATCGAAAAGGCTATCCCGGATTTCGGCGAGCCCGGGAGCGATGCAATGGACAGCGGCCTTGACGACTTTTAATTCGCAGCGAGCTGTTCTTTCAAACAGGTTTCAGGGCTGCGGCATAGCCCGCAGCCTTTCCAGAATCACCTCTCGAATAGCTGCTTGGACGCGTTCATGCGGCTGGCTGGCATCCACCAACACCCAGCGCCCAGGCTCGTTTTGGGCCATCTCAAGATAACCATTGCGCACGCGCTGGTAGAAAGCGAGCTGGTACGCGTCTAAGCGGTTCCATTCCCCACCCTTGAGACGGCGCTGCAGCCCCTCTTCCACGTCCATATCCAACAGCAACGTTAAATCCGGCTTCAACCCACCCGTCGCGAAGTCGATCAGGGAGCGCAACCGATCGAGATCCAGCTCATATCCATAACCCTGGTACGCCAGGGTCGAGTCCGCGTAGCGATCACACAAGACGACCCCGCCGCTCGCCAGAAAGGGGCGAATCTTTTGCTCGACAAGCTGGGCGCGAGCGGCTTGAAAAAGCAGGATTTCGGCGCGCTGCGTCATCTCCTCGTTTTTCAAGTCGAAGAGCACCGTGCGAATTTGCTCCCCGATCGGCGTCCCGCCTGGCTCACGTGTGTTGAACACAGAATAACCCCGCTGGCAAAGGAATTCTGCCAGCAAGCTGATTTGGGAGCTTTTTCCGCTCCCTTCGGAGCCCTCGAAAGTAATGAACATAGAAGGGATGATCCAGGTCTGAAAAACGCGACGACTGCCGGCGCGCTTCGCTTCTGCTTGCTATTCTCTGAATATCCTCACCCGCCGGCGAGGTTCTTTGCCATAAGAATGGGAAACCAGGTTGGCGTCGCGCGCCATTTGATGCTGTAAGCGCCGGATGGAAGAAGCAGCCGGGGTTAGCTCTACCCAGCGTTCCCCGTTCAAAACGGCGTCAATCGCAGCCTGCGTCTCTTGGAGGACCGGGTCTAGCCCCAGCTCGCCGGGGGCTTCGGAAGAAAGGTTAAATAAGTCGCTGAGAAACTGCTGCATCTGGTTGACTGTGTTGGCGCGCAGCACGTAGATTGGAACGTTGCGGTGCTCGGCGTCGACGATGGTCCTCTGGCGCTTGCGGTAATAAGCCCGCAAGGTCACCAGCACCTCCGCCTCGCCGGCCTCTTTCACGATCAGCGCCGGCACACCCAGGCGCTTGGCAGCCTGGACCAGGCGATTGCGCGCCACCCCATACGGGTAAATTCGTATCGGTTGGATGGCGTTATGGCTGCGGTTGGCCTGCCCATCTGGCGCCAATCGCTCCACGACACCCGGCTGGAACTCCTGGTTTCTTTGCGCCGGCCGGCGCTCCTGGTTGTTATCCGCGCTTTGCCGGCGGTAGCCTTGCTGGGCGTTCGACTGCGGCCGCGGAGGAGCTGCAGCTTTCTCGATCTGGATCCCGCCGCGGGCGTCGCGCGAACGGATCTCGGGCGGCAAGGGGTAGCCGCGCAAGAGCGCATCCACGGCTGCGGCGACATCCGAGTGAACCGCCAGCCGGTCGCGATGCTGGATCTCGATTAACACATCGAAGGTGGGCGGCGATCGCCTTTCCAGGACGGTCTTCTGCGTACCCCGCCGGCGCGCTTCCTCATCCGAAAGCGTCACCGACTCAATGCCTCCGACCAGGTCGGAGAGCGTGGGGTTTAACAACAAGTTTTCCAGGGTGTTCCCGTGAGCCGTGCCGATAAGCTGTACGCCGCGCTCAGCAATCGTACGGGCCGCGGCGGCCTCCAGCTCCCGCCCGATCTCGTCGATGACGATGGCTTCCGGATTGTGGTTCTCCACCGCTTCGATCATCACTTCGTGCTGGAGGGATGGCATCGCCACCTGCATACGGCGGGCGCGCCCAACGGCCGGGTGCGGCACATCGCCGTCTCCACCGATCTCGTTGGAGGTATCCACAATCACGACTCGCTTGCTCTCGGCCAGGATGCGGGCCGACTCGCGCAGCATCGTCGTCTTGCCAACCCCTGGGCGCCCCAGGATGAGCAGGCTTTTGCCGCTTTCGATCAGGTCTTTGATGATGTCGGTGGTCCCGTAGACAGCTCGCCCCACACGGCAGGTCAGCCCGACGATGTGCCCGCGCCGGTTACGAATGGCTGAAATGCGGTGCAGCGTCCGCTCAAGCCCGGCCCGGTTATCACTGTCGAATTCCCCGATCCTGCCAACCACAAAGTCGATATCCGCATGCGTGACTTCCACATTATTCAAAACCACTTCGCGATCTACAAAGCGCGCCGTGGGCACACGCCCAAGATCCAGTATCACCTCGAGAAGGTTGTCACTATCGTTCGCATTTCGGACTGCCTGGGCGATCACGGGAGGCAGTACGCCCAATAAAGCATGTAAATCGTCCGTAATTTTTCGTTGTCCCATCAATTATTGTTTGCTCTCCGTACGGGCTATCGGAGCAGAGATTTCAGGATGTCCACCCTCCAGGGCCGGGAGTGCGTAGGAACGCAAGGCCTTTTGCGGGACAGCCAGGTGTTTGACCATGACAGCCTGCCGGGGGCTGGCTTCCGCTCCAAGATCTTCTATTGCAGGCTCTAACCAGGACTGGTAGGAGCGCACACACAGATACACCGGCCGCGTACGCCGGTAAGGTAAACTCTTCATCAAATCAAATAAGTGTTTGGCGACATCCTCCGCATCCGGGTGGATGAAAGGTTGGGCCCAGATGCCGCGGTGCCCATATTTCAATTCCACATACGCCACCAGATCGTCGTCTTGTCTGTAGATCAGGCCGCGCGGTTGTTGGGCGACAAAAGGCTCAACCTGTTGTACCAGGCCAGGCACGATATTATTGTAGAGCGAACGAATCGCGATCATATCCTGCCCGGTTGCGCCACGCCAGGCGCCGGTTTCCCCGCCGCCGTCCAGCTCGCTGGTCAACTGCCAGATGCGCTGGCGGGTGAAAATAGCGAAGCCCTCGCTGTGCAGGGCGTCGTAAGCGGCAGTGCGCTCGTCCACCTCTGCCAGCAGCCGGAAAGCCCCTCGCTCGCCCATAAAAGTGGTCAGGTATTCTAACAAAACCGCCAGGGCCGGCAATTCCAGCGCAGATTGCGGCGTCAGAAAGGTCATATGGGCGAACTGCGATCCCAGCGTATGCATGATCTGCCCGATCAAAGACTCCCCGACGCCATCCTGGCCGTTGCACACGGTTGTGTAAATGCCCATGGCAGGCGCCAGGTAGGACAGCAGGGCTCCCGGGATTAACAAGGGGCCGCGTGTCAAGACCAGGGCAGTATCCAGAAAGGCGCTTTGGTTGCGATAGCGAAGCAAAGCGGGCAGGTCACGCCAATCGAAAGGTCGCACGGTCATATACTTTTTCGGCCTCTAACTGGTCCGTATCCTAACCAGCGGGTCGCGGAGCATGTCAGCATCGGAGCTGGCCAGCATCACAAAATAGCGGTGAAAGCGATCATCCGGCGTCAATTCGGGATGGAAGGAGGTCGCCAATAACCGGCCTTGTTGGGCGGCGACGATCTTCCCATTGTCGAGCTGCGCTAAAACCTGGGCCTCGCCTTGAACCGATTCGATCAACGGGGCGCGAATGAAAACCGCATGGTAAGGCCGCTCATCCGGCGCTACCTTTTGCAGGACAGGCACTTCGAGATCGGTCTCAAAACTGGCGATCTGCCTTCCAAAGGCATTGCGCTCTATGGTGATATCCATCAAGGTCAATAAGGGTTGGTGGCGGTGGACATCTTTCGAAAGAAAAATCGCCCCGGCGCACGTTCCCCAAATAGCTTTCTCCCGGCCAAACCGGCGCAATGGCTCCATCAGCTCGAAGTCACTGGCAAGCTTACCGATCGTGGTAGACTCACCGCCCGGGATGATCAACCCGTCCAGATCCTCAAGCTGCTCCGGTAGACGAACTTCTTGGGCTTCAACGCCAATTCGCCGCAGCATTACCACATGCTCGGCAAAATCTCCCTGAAGGGCAAGCACACCTATTTTCATAAACACCAGTCAATGTCAAGCAGACTGGGCTGGCTGGCGGCCTGGGGCAGCATATAGCAAATTTCTGAACTCGTAAGACGCAAGAACCGGATCCCTTGCCTACCAACCTCTGCCGGCAATCAGCTCAGCTTCGGGGATGGCGGAAATCTGCCGCCCGACCATCGGCTCACCCAGGTTACGGCTTACCTCTGCCAGGATATACGGGTCGTTAAAATGGGTTGTCGCTTTGACAATGGCGGCTGCACGCCGGGCGGGGTCACCGGACTTAAAAATGCCCGAGCCGACGAAAACGCCATCCACTCCCAACTGCATCAATAAGCCCGCGTCCGCCGGAGTGGCCAGACCGCCTGCGGCGAAATTGACCACCGGCAGCCGGCCCAAACCGCGGGTCTCCATCACCAGCTCATATGGGGCGCCGAGCTCCTTGGAAAATGCCATCACCTCGTCTTCCGGCATGTTCTGCAACCGGCGGATATCGCCCAGCACGGACCGGGCATGGCGAACGGCCTCGACGACGTCGCCGGTGCCGGCTTCCCCTTTGGTGCGGATCATCGCCGCGCCTTCGCCAATGCGCCGCAGCGCCTCCCCCAGGTTACGGCAGCCGCAAACAAAGGGCACCTTAAAATCGTGCTTATTGATGTGATGGGCTTCGTCCGCGGGCGTGAGCACTTCCAACTCATCAATGTAATCGACGCCAATCGCCTCTAAGATTTGAGCCTCTACGAAATGGCCGATCCGGCATTTCGCCATCACTGGGATCGAAACCGTATCCATAATCTTCAAGATCAGCTCGGGATCGCTCATGCGAGCCACGCCGCCATCCGCACGAATATCCGCCGGCACACGTTCCAGGGCCATTACGGCTACGGCGCCGGCATCCTCCGCAATGCGGGCATGCTCCGGTGTAACCACGTCCATGATTACACCGCCTTTTAACATTTGCGCTAATCCCTTTTTTACTGCAAATGTAGCAACTTCTTGCTCCATAATTTACCTCCAGATGGAAACTTTTTGTACCTTTTTCATTCTACCATGCGGCTGGGTGTGATGCAATCCATTCAAAAGGGCGATTGCATTTGTCTTGTTCAGGCAGACGCAGTCCCTCTCGATTGGGAGTTGAATTCAATTTATTGGAATTTGTCGTGCTGTTGGGGCTCGACAGGGCAATTCCTGATAAAATCTGGTCGCACAAACTCCCAATTTCAAGCGAAGCGGCTCAAACGATGTCATTACAACAATGTGTGATCTGGGATATGGATGGTGTCTTGATCGACACCTCAGAATACCACTTTCTGGCCTGGTCCAAAATGCTGCAAGGCCTTGGCGTCGCCTATACACGCGAAATGCACGAACAATTCTTTGGCATGAAAAACGAGGATTTTTTATCGCTGGTTTTCGCAAAAGCGCTCGGACCGGACCAGGTGGCAAAAATCGGCGAGCGCAAAGAGGAATTGTTCCGCCGTTCCATTCTAGGGAAGGTGGCCCTGCTCCCAGGAGTGAGATACTGGCTGGATTGGCTGCGTGAGCGAGGCGTCATCCAGGCCCTGGCCTCCTCCGCCCCGCCGGAGAACGTAGACACGCTGGTGCGTGAAACCGGCATCCGGTCTTATTTTTCTGCCATCGTCTCCAGCGCTAACCTGCCTGGTAAGCCCGACCCCGCCATATTCTTGCAAGCCGCTGGCCAGGTGGGTATTCCCGCTCGAGGCTGCATCGTCATCGAGGATGCTGTCGCCGGCGTACAGGCCGCTAAAAACGCCGGGATGCGCTGCATCGCCGTCGCCACCACCCGTCCGGCAGCATTGCTGCATGCCGCGGATGTCGTTGTAAACCGGCTGGACGCACTGGCTCCGCAGGATTTTGAAAGCTTTTTAGGCCAGTCGAATTTGGCGGCGGATACGCGCTGATCAGCGCTCGTTGGCCGGGATGCCCTCCTCACCTGTAATGACTTTTTGAATGTAACGCACATTTCCTGGCTCGACCCCGCTCATTACCGCCAGGTCGTATGCCAGAATTTGGCTGGGCATGATCTCAAGCAATGGGAGAATGTGCGCTGGCAGCTCTGGCAGGGGGATATTCAGCGCTCCCTGCAAAGAGGTCGAACCCACCCACATCAGGCCAGCGCCCATTGCGATCAGCTCCTGGGCCAGGAGGGCGTTCAAGCGGGCCGGCTCGCCCACGCCGGCAAACATGATAGCCCTAAAATCCTTATCGACCACCTCCAGCGGCCCCTGGCGAAAGAGGCCGGTTGCCATTGCCACCGCCGGCCTGCGGCCCATCTCCTCCAGCACCAGCTCGCCTCCCAACGCGGAGGCCAACGAAGGCCCACGCCCGAGCAGGTAAATCGGGCGAGCGCGTTGAAAGAGGCTGAGCATCTCCCGGCGCACGTCTGCTGTTTGGGTGAGCACTTCCGCGGATGCCTGCGCCGCGCCGCGCAGGTCCGCAAGCACAAGCTCTGGCTGCGAAAGGACCTGCCCTGCCAGGATCAGCTCGGTAGCCAGCATCCCGGAATAAGCCGAAATCACCACCAGGTCGTCCCAGCGTGAGCCGGTAGGCAGGCAGCAGTCGGCCAGCCTGGCCACGCTGCTAGCGGCATCATTGGTGACGGCTACGACCGGCAGTCCTTCCTGGCGCGCCATTTTGGCCAGCTTTACCAGCTCCGCGGTTTCACCCGAGCGGGTGTTGAACACCAGCGCCGCGCCTTTCATCCCCGGCAGCATGCCGTAAACGGCCTCGGTCGTATCGACATACTGGGCCGGGAAGCCGCGGGTCATTAAGTAACAGGCGGCCGGGATGGTCGCATTCAACCCGGAGCCCACGCCCGTAAAAATCACGCGCCCCGACTTGCGGATAAGATCCGCTGCACGCTCCAGTTCCGGGTGTGGATCCCGAGAATGCGCCGCCACCACTTTACGCAGGTTGTCGACTTGCAAAGTAATATCATCCCACACGCTCATACGCGCCATCCTTTCAATTCTTGGAATAATTGCAAATTCCGGGTTATGGCGCCTGGCGCGGTTTCAACCCCGCAAAGCGTCGCAACCTCGGACCGGATTTCAATTCGATCGTTTTCCCCAGGCAGGCGAGTTTTCAGGATAGAGATAGAAGGAGGCTGCGCCCAGCATTGCCACTTCTCTGCCGAGCTGGCTGCGCTTCACCGTCCGCACGCGACCGGCGAAATATGGCTCGCCGGTGCGCCGCATCTCACGCTCCATCGGCTCGACCAGCCAATGCCCGGCCTGGGCGATTCCACCTCCGACGATCACCACTTCAGGGCCAAAGATCTCCACCCAGGTTGCCAGGCCGCGCCCCAACCAGCGGCCAACATCCAACCAAATCTCCTGGGCGGATTGATCCTGGGCTTCGGCTGCCAGGTACACATCCTCGGGGGTCAGAGCGCCTTTCTGGTCGAGCAGCTCTGCGAGCAAGGTGGGGCGTTGGGAGCGCGCCATGTCCTCTGCCCGGCGAGCGATCGGGCCGGCGGAGGCCAGGCTCTCCAGGCAGCCGCGGCAGCCAGCCACACACACCGGCCCGTCTGGGGCGACGATCGTGTGGCCCGGGTTTCCAACCGTACCGCTATTCAGGCGCACGACCTGCCCTTCCAAGACAACGCCCATCCCGATCCCGGTGCCCACGGTCACGACCATAAGCCGGGTCTCGCCGCGCCCGCCGCCAAAATAATATTCGCCTAACGCCCCGCAGTTCATATCATTATCCATCACAACCGGAAGGCCAAACTGCTCCCTGAGGCGCCGGACCACCGGGAAGTGATCCAGGGCGTGCAGATTGATATAATCCGGCTCCTCACCGGAGGGCGTCAGGTAGCCGCAGACGCCGACCCCGATCCCCAGCGGGTCCAAGGCGCGCTCCTGCGCCCAGACCACCAGGGCTCTCAGCTTTTCGTCGATGAGCTGGTAAATCACCTCGCCAGGTAAGTGCTGTGGGGTGGGCTGCACCGCGCTGTGCAGCACTTCCCCGGTTGCAGCCACCAGGCCGATCTTTGTAGAGCTGCCTCCGATGTCGACCCCTATCGCCACTTTCGACTCTGGCATGATCTACTCTACGGTCGTGACATAATTGCAAACCAACAATTCGCCTGGCTCCAGGCCCTTGCGCCGCGCCAGCATATAGCCGACCAGTTGCAGCGGGACCATATCCACCAGCGGAGCCCAAAACTCGTCCTGAGAGGCAGTGCGAACCAGGTAGCAGCGCGGCCCGGCGGGCAGGTCCACTTCCCGGTTGCTGACCACCAATAGTGAAGCGCCGGTCTCCAGCATATCTTTTGCCAGCTTTACGAGCAGGCCATGGCTGCCGCCGGCAGGGGCGAAAATGACCAGGCGGTGCTCGGGGAGGATCATCTCGCGCAGGCCGTGGCGGAACATGGCTGCGCCCATGCCTTCGGAAACGACCTTGGGCACCTCGCGAAAAAGGCAGGATGAAAACATGGCGGTTGCCCGGCCCGGCCCGCGCCCTAAGAACACCGTATAAGGCGCATCTTGCAGAAAATCAGCAGCAGGCGCAAGCAGGGCTTCCCAGTTGGCGTACAGATCCTCGACGCTTTCAGCCGCGCGCGCTAAATTCCAGCCGGCTCGCTCCAGCTCTCCGCCCAACACGGCTTCCGCCAGCAGCAGGAGCACAGCTACAGACGACAGGTTGGTCTTGCTGCCGCAGGCCATCTGCGGCCCGGCGTAAATCGGCAAGCCAACCGCGCAGTGGCGGGCCAGGTAGGAAGTTTCGTCATTGTAAACGCCGATAACCGGGACCCTGCCGTTCAACTCCTTGAGAATGTGGACGATCTCGGCCGAATTGCCGGATTGAGATACCAGCACCAGGCAAGAACCGGGCTGGATTGAGGGCAGGTGGTAGTAAAGCAGCTCGGAGGTATCGTATACGAAGCTGAGCCTGCCGCCCAGGTTAAGCCGGCTGGATGCCGGATAGCAGGCATATTCCGAGGTCGCCATGCCGGTCATGAACACCGGGCTGGAACGCTGCAAGATCGCAACCGCCTGCTGAAAAGCGGGATGATCCTGAGAGATATACTCCTGGTGAACTCGCCTCAACGCCTGCGGCTGTTCAAGAATCTCCAAAAGCAGTTGGTTGGTCGTCATGAAACTCCTTGTCCGCCGGGTGGTCTGCAGCCCGGACTGTTGGGCTTATAAAAGGCGCGCTGCCTTTTTCATATTCGATCGAGAAACTGCACAAATCGCCTCGGAAGACGGTTTTGGTATATTCGAGCGGCCTACCTTCCTTTGTATACCCGGTCCTCTCCAGGATTATGCCCATCGAACCGACCGGCACTTCCAGGACCTGCAATTCAAAGGGGTTGATCAACACGGCCTCCAGGATATCGCGGGCGTGAACGATCTCCTGTCCGTATTCGTTTTCCAGCAGCTCGTAAAGCGCGATCTGGTCGTTATAACGGTTCAGGAAACCAGGCAGCAGGGCCATCGTCAGGTAAGAGGTCTCTACGGCTACGGGGAGCTTATCCATCAGGCGGACACGCGTCAGCTTGGCGACGCGCTCCCCGGGCGCGAGATGAAGATGGCGGGCGACCGCCCGGCTGGCCTTGGTCTCGTTGATTTCGATGGTCACCCGGGCCGGGTGCATGCCCTGTTCTTTTGTAAATTCCGTCAGGCTGAACAGGCGCTGGAGACTCAGCACGATCTTCTGCTTGGCAGCCACGAAAGAGCCGCGGCCCTGGATGCGCTGAATCAGCCCCTGGCGGCGGAGCTCATCCAGCGACCGCTTAACGGTGATCACACTGACGCCCAGGCGTTCGCTCAAATTATTTTCTGAAGGCAGCCGGTCGCCGGGCGAAAGCGTGCCATCGTGCAGCCTGCTGACGATCCACTGCTCCAGCTCCTCCTTTACCTGGACGTATAAAGGCCGGATTGAATTATGGTCAATCTCGAGCTCATCTAGCCAAGAATTCGGTATCTCCATCGCCATTCGTCACGAACTCGCGCCCTTCTATTGCATCTGCTCCCGGCCCGTGCTATAATAAAAAGGCCAAGTGGTTAATCTTAGTATATTAAGTGATTGTAGCATAAGCAAGATTCAGAGTCAATGTGGCTGCCTCCCCGGCAACTAATACAAGGGTTGAGCGCCATTGGCGCACTACGCGGACCACTGGCCGAAGGCCAGGGGCGGATGAATACAAATTCATCGTATAAGGAGGTGATCTCGATCCGGAATTCGCTCGAATATCTCGATCCGCTTTAGACGACCTATTCTAGGAGTACAGGAGAAAAGATGAAACGCTTACAATTGCTTATGGGATTGTTGATCCTGTTTGCGTTGATCGCCACAGCCTGTGGCCCGGCGCAGCAGCAAACACCTGCGCCTCAACAGACCTCCGCCCCACAAGAGAACGCACCGGCTGCCAGCGCAGAACCGCTCACACTGACTGTGTGGTATTGGGGAGAGCAGGAAGCGCCCGGCATGAAGAATTTCATGGAAGAAGCAGTGAAAATCTACATGCAGGAGAACCCCAACATTACCGTGGATGCTGTCCTGCAAGAAACCAACTCGCTCTACCCGGCGTTCCGCGCCGCGGCCGAAGCCAAACAAGGGCCCGATATCCAATTCTTTTTTGGCGGGGTCTTCACTCTGGAAGACGCCTGGCTGGGAAACCTGGCCCCCCTGAGCGATTTTTGGACAAAAGAAGAGATCAACAATATCCCCGCCGGGCAGCGCGCCGAGACATTTTGGGATGGCAAGCAGTGGGGCATGCCTTTCTACCAGATCGGCACCTTCTGGGCATATAACAAGAAATTGTTCGCTCAAGCCGGGCTGGACCCGGAAAACCCCCCGGAAACCTGGGATGAGTGGATGAGCGCCTGCGATACCTTGCGCTCGGCTGGCATCACCCCAATCGGGACCGGCTTCAAAGACGGCTGGCTGGGCGGGTGGATGGTCAGCTACCTGGGACAGCAGAATTTCGACAGCGTCGACGACCTGATGGCCGCGGTTCGCGGCGAAAAGAGCCTGACCGAACCGATGTACGCGGAATGGTGGTCGCGTTGGAAGGAGATGACCGATCACCAATGCTTCAACGATGATATCATGTCGCTGGACCTTTACCAGGGTCAAGACCTGTTCGAGCAGGGCCAGTCTGCCATGACCAACCACGTCGAACCGTATATCGCCGTCCTGGAGCGCAAGCTGGGAGCCGACACAGTCGCCGTGATGCGCACGCCGGTTTACGGCAGCGGCACGCTGGCGCACAGCGTTGGCATTCCAACCCAAACCCTGGCGATCACCTCCTTCTCCCCCCACAAGGAAGAGGCTGCCAACTTCCTGCGCTTCCTGCACCGGGACGATATCATGCAACTGATGTACCAAAAGGCCGGCGCGGTCTCCCCAGACCTGCGCTTCCAGCCCGACTGGTTGAACACCAACTCCGACAAGCAGATCGTGCAATGGGGTAAAGAATTCCCCTTGTTTTGGTACCAGTATTATTACCCGCCGGTGTGGGAATCGGAAGGCGCTATCGCCCTCGGCCAGCTTCTCATGACCGGCGATATCACCCCCGACCAGGCGGCTCAGCGCTGGCAGGATCTGGCAGATAAAAACCGCCGGGAGAACCCGCAGCAGCTTGAGGACTATAAGAAATGGGTCCTGCCGCCTGAGATGTTCGGCGGCTCTAACTAGCTCCTCTCCAATCGATGGGCAGGTTTGTCAGCCTGTCGATGACCTGGGGGCGCAGAAATCCCCGCTGCGCCCCCTTTTCCCCTGGAAAAACGGCCGATCTTCCATTATTATTCACGATGTCCGCTGAAAGCGCCGGGCGGCGCTGCAACATCGCATCCACGCATCCTGGAGTTACCAACTTGTGAAGAAAAAGCCATTCAAGGACAGGATCTTACCGTATCTCTACCTGTCGCCGGCTCTGCTCTTGATCCTGCTGGTATTCGTTTACCCTGTATTTGACCTGCTCCAGCGCAGCACCACTCAGGTGGTAGACGGCACGCTCAAATGGACCGGACTCCTGGCCTACCGCCTGGCCCTGAGCGACCCGGTGTTTTGGATCTCAATCTCGAATAACCTGCGTCTCTTCCTGGCAGTCCCCATCCTGGTGGCTCTCTCTTTGGTCTTCTCCTCGTTAATCTTCGAACGCATCCGCGGCTGGCGCTTTTATCGCACGATGGTCTTTATCCCATACGTACTCGCCATCCCGGTGGTCGGCATCATTTTCAGCTATATTCTCCAACTGCACGGCGTTTTTAACACGGTCCTGGGCGCGGCCGGCCTGGAAGGGATCGCCCGCGATTGGCTGGGCTCCACCAAAACCGCCATTTGGGCGATTATGTTCGTCATCGTCTGGAAAGAGCTGGGCTTTGGCATCGTCTTGTTCCTGGCGCGCATGAGCTCGATATCAGAAGAGCTTTTCGACGCCGCCAAGCTGGACGGCGCCTCCTGGTGGGCGCAGCTCGTTAACGTCACCATCCCCCAGATGGCTACCGTTATCGAGTTTTACGTGATCATCAATAGCATCACCATGCTTAGCTGGCTTTTCAGCTACATCCTGGTGATGACCAAGGGTGGGCCGGGCACAAGCACCTGGGTGATGGAATACTTCATCTATCAGAAAGCGTTTCCGTATAGCCAGATGCAGATCGCCTCAGCCAGCGCGGTGCTGCTGCTGGTCTTTGCGGCGACCCTGATGTTCCTGCAGGCGCGCTCTCGCCAGCGGGTGGAGGGGCTGCATGGTTAACCCAGCTTCTTCCTCCGAAATGCAAAAGAAACCAGGTCCTTTGAAGTATTCACGCCTGAATATTTACAATCTCAAACGCCTGCCAGGCGCAGCCGCCAAGCAGTTAACCATCCTGACCCTGATCGCCCTGATCCTGTTCCCCCTTTACTTTATGTTCAACAGCGCGCTGAAGGAGCGGGTCGAATTCCTGGCTAACCAGCTCGTCTTGCCGGCTCAACCCACGCTGGATAACTTCATTACGATCCTTCAACATCCGTATTTGTTGTCCTGGTTTAGAAACAGCCTGGTCCTGACTTTCGGTTCCGTCGGGATTTGTACGCTCGTCTCCATTCTGGCGGCCTATGCCCTGGCTTATATGCAGTTCCCCGGGCGAGACACGCTCTTCAACCTGATCACCCCCTTGATGGTCATCCCGCCCATCGTGATGGTCATCCCGCTGTTTGTCATTTTTCGCCGGCTGGACCTGGTGAACAACCTGGCAGGGCCAATCATCATCTATTCGGGCTTGATGCTGCCTTTCACCATTTTCCTGCTGCGTAACTTCTTTATCACCATCCCTAAAGAAATACAGGAAGCCGCGTTGATCGACGGCTGCTCGTCGTTCGATGTGTTAACCCGCATCATCCTGCCGCTGTCGCGTCCTGCCCTGGTCACCTCCATCCTTGTCAATGCGGTCTGGGTTTGGAACGAGCTGCTGATCGCCCTGGTGTTCTTACAGACCGAAGAGCTGCGCACGCTGATCGTGGGCATTTCGGTCTCCTTGCAAAAGAGGTTTACGCTGGATGTGCCTGCCTTGATGGCAGGCCTGGCTGTCGCCACCCTTCCAATGATCCTGCTCTATTTCGTCGGCCAACGAGCCCTGGTCCGCGGCCTGGTGGCCGGTTATGAAAAATGATCTACAATAGATCGAATCCAATTTCAGGAGTTACGAATGACGAGTGAGCTGATCCCCCAAGAGATCCATGAAACCCCCGCTGCAATCCGAGATACCCTGGCAAAAACTCGCCCGGCCGCACGCCAGGCGGCCGAATTGATGCACGCCCGCAAAACTGGCAGAATTTTCATCCTCGGCAACGGCACTTCGCTGTATTCCAGCATGGCGGCTGCTTACACCGCCCGCGCCCTGGAATCCCCTGGCGACGCCTATGCGCTGGCGGTGCCAGCCGGCGATTTTCGCTATTTCACACCCAGCCTGAGCGAAAACGATATCGTGGTGGGCGTGTCCGCTTCCGGCGAATTCCGCGACGTGCTGGCGATGTTCCAAGCCCTGCAGGGCCGCTGCCTGCGGATCGGCATCACCCACGTCCCGGGTTCATCCATAACCAAACTGGCAGACGCGGTCCTGGTATCCGCAGGCGGCCCAAGCCAGGTGCCCGTCATGACGAAGACCTACGCCAGCACCCTGACTGCGATCCACGTCCTGTTGTTGGAATATTTCGGCGCGCCGCAGTCTTATTGGGATGACCTGGCGGCGAGCGCGGAGCGCTGCGCCGAAGGTCTGGCGAACGCAGAACCGTTGATCCCGGAGATCGCCGTAGCGCTCTCCGGGTTCGAACAAGGTTTTTACTTCGGGGCCGGCAACGCCTACGCGGCCGCCCTGGAAGGCGCCCTGAAGATGAAAGAAATGGCCCTGCTGCATGCCGAAGGCAGCGAGACCTGGGAGATGGCCTCCGGCCCGGCGACGATGGTTGGCGAAAAGACTTTTTGCGTGGCGCTCTACAGCGGCGACCCAAGCGACGAGGCCACCTCGGAAGGGGCTCAGCACGCCGCACAGTGGGGCGCAAAGCTTTTGGAGGTCGGGCCGGCCGGAACGGCGGGAGGCTGGCGCTTCCCGTTGAAAGCGCCTGAATACCAGGCTTTCGCCTCGCTGGCGCTGGTGCCTCCCCTGGCGCTGCTGGCTTACCGGGTGGCGCGCCGGCGCGGCGCTACGCCAGACACGCCCCAATGGCGCGAGCGCTACTATTCGCAGGGGATGACCCACATCCTGGGGAAGTGACCGGTGGAGCTGCCTTGCGCAATCGGCGTGGACATCGGCGGTACGTTCACCAAGGTTGCCCTCGTCCGGGCAGATGGGCGCATCCTGCGCCAGACAAGGCTTCCAACCGTGGCGCGCCAGGACCCGGGGCCTTACCTCAACCGGCTGGTTGAAACGCTTGGCGAGTTCGCCCTCAGCCGTCCGAAACCCAGCGGGATTGGCCTGGCTTTGCCCGGGTTTCTCTCCGAAGAGCGGCGCTCGATCACTTTCAACCCCAACACACCTGCGCTGGTCGGCGTCGATTTCGTCGACCTGCTCGAGCCCCTGGGGCTGGAGCTGCAGATCGATCAAGACCTGAACGCGCCGGCCCTGGCCGAGTACCACCTGGGCGCCGGGCGCGGCTCGCGGCGGTTTCTCAGCGCTTCAATCGGCACCGGCCTGGGCGCAGCGGTCATCATCGATGGGGCGCTGCTGCGTTTCTCCAGCCATACGGTCGGGGACAGCGGCCACGTCATCCTGGACCCCAATGGGCCCAGGTGCCAGGTTGGCTGCCGCGGCTGCGCCGAGGCGCTGGTCTCGACCCAGGGGGTCGAACGGGCCGCGTTAATGGCGATAGACGACCCGCGCGCCGGCCGTCTGCAAGCCGCCTATAGCGGCGGGCGCGTCCCGGCCCAGGCAGTCATCAGCGCCTGCCAGGAAAGGGACCCGTTGGCGGTCGAGATTATGAGCGCTATCGGGAGCTGGCTGGGCCAGTGGCTGGCTTCTCTGGCGCCTATTTTCCTGCCCGAGAAAGTCGTGTTATGCGGGGGTGTGGCTGAAGCCGGCGCGCCTTTATTAGCCGCCTGCCGGGCGCGCTTTATTGAGCTGGCTGGCCCGGAATATACCCACTGCGAAATCTCGCTTAGCCTGTTCATGGGCCTGGCAGGTGTGATCGGGGCTGCAACCCCATTCTTATTGGAGCGCTAAAACCTATGGACTCACGCACGGGAAAGAAAATCCGCCTTGGGCGCCTTTTCGACCCAATCAGTGCCAGGACTCTCATCGTGGCCTACTCCCACGGGTCCTTTATGGGGCCAATGGAAGGCATGACCTCCCTGGAAGAAATGAAGCGCACTGCTTCAGAGCTACGTCTGGCGGATGGCCTGATGGTTTCACCCGGAATGGTGACCGCCTTGGAAGACGCCTTCACCGGCCGGGACGCGCCTGCATTGATCGTGCAGATCGACTGGCAGAGCTTCAGCCGCACGGTCCTGCCGTACGATGAGGGATCGGCCGCCAGCATGGCGACGGTGGAACAGGTGGCGGCAGCCGGCGGGGTTGGCGTGATGAGCTATCTTTACCTGGGCTTCCACGACCCGCAACGCGAGAAGAAGGAGATCACTCGCAACGCAGCCCTCGTGCAGGCCTGCGAGCGGCACGGCTTGCTGCTCATGATCGAACCACGCAGCGCCCGCGAAAAAGCCCAACCGGACGACAAATCCGATTCGGCAGTGATGCGCTTTTACGCCCGTATCAGCGCCGAGATCGGCGCCGACCTGGTGAAAGTGATCGATCCTGGGGATGACGAAAGCCTGGCGGAAATCGTGCGCACCTGCCCGGCGCCCGTGCTGCTGGCGGGTGGATCACGCAAAGCGGATTTCAACCAGGCCCTGGAACGCGCTCGGGCAGCCGTGAAAGCGGGCTGCGCCGGCCTGGTTTTTGGGCGCAATCTCTTCCAGCACCCCGATCCGTCCGGCGCCTTGAACGCCCTGAGGGAAGTCATTCACTCCCAGCCGCCCGGCGCTATAAAGGGGTAATTTTTTCCAGCAGCGCCTCGACCTGGGCTAGCTCAAAAACACCCGGACCCAGCGCCAGGGCGTTGGCTGAGCCAGCCGCTGCCGCCAGGCGGGCGGCTTCTTGCAAAGGCAGTCCCCGAACCAGGCCGGATGCCAGCCCGGCAAAGAACAAATCCCCACTGCCAACCTCAAACCCGGCCTCAATTTTCGGCGCAGCCCAACCAAAGGCTGCGCCGTTCGCGTCCACGCCAACCGCTCCCAGCGCTCCCAGGGTAATCACGGCGGCTTGAGCGCCCAAAGCCCGGATCGCGTCTGCCGCCCGCAGCCCTTCGCCCGGGTTGTGGATCGTATCGTGCAGCAGCTCGCCCGCTTCCAGGTGGTTGATCTTGACCAATGCGGGCCGGGCGCTCAATGCCTCCTGGAACTGCACGCCGTAAGTGTCTAAAAGGACCGGTATCCCGGCCTGTTGGACGACCGCCGCCAGCGCGCAGGAAGGTACGCCTAACGGGAAGCTTCCGCTTACCGCCAACAGTTGCGCTTCCGCTAAACCGCGGGCAAGGTTTTGCTGCACCTGCTCCCATTCCTGCTCCTGGAGGCGGGGGCCGGGTTCGTACAGCTCGGTGATGGCGTTGTTGTGCGGGTCGAGGATCACCAGGCCGGTGCGCGTCTCCGCCGAGATCCAAACCGGGATGCAGCCCAGCCCCTCCTCCTCGGCCTGTTGGTTGAGCAGGCGCCCAATGTGGCCCCCCAGCGGGCCCACCAGCCGGCCCGTCTCCCCCAAAGTGCGCAGGGCGCGCAAGAAATGAAAACCTTTGCCGCCGGCATACCAGCGTGTTTCGGCGGCATGAAAAGTCCCCCCGGGGCTAAAACCCGGGACGATAGCGATCCGATCCAGAGACGGGTTAGGCGTCAGATTGAGGATCAAGGTACTGCGCGTACCAGCCTTCTGGGACGGCGGCAGGCGGGTAGCCTTCTATCCAGGGGCGGCCCAGCGCGTCGCACAGGTCGCGCAGGCGCACCATCCGCTCGGCGGCCGTGGTTCGCAGGAAATCCAGGCGCGCCTGGCCGTCCAAATCGGTCGCCTCTTTCCAGACGGCGCGCCCGGCAAGGACGCCGCTGCAGCCCGCCAGGCAGGCGACCTTCACCTGCTGCAGATAGGCATCAAATTCAACCCCTGCAGAAAGCAGCGTCCAGGGGACCGTGGAAGCTTCGTTCAGGTCGGAACAGGCCTGCGCCCAGACCATCTGGTCCGGCTCTTCGCGAATTTCGACCGGGAACTCGGCTTTAAGGATATCCATGCCCATCGGGGTCAGGCGGCGGGCTGTTTCGATGACGATCTGGCGCCGTTCGGCGGAGGGCACTTTTTTCCTGGCAGGGTCCAGGGAATAGTGCAGCGGCTCTACGAAAAGCGGGAGATCGTAGCGCACGCAGCCTTCCGCCACTTCGGATAAAAGCTCCTCCTGGTGACGGGCCTGGTCCGAGTCGGGGTGGTAGTACAAAAGCAGCTTAACGCCGCTGGCGCCAAGGCGGCTGATCTTTCCGACGCTCCAGCCGAGCAGGACCTGGCTGACGCGCCCGGTCGGATCGCCGGTATAGCCCGTCGCCTCCACCGCCGCCAGCAAGCCAACCCCGCCGGGCAGGGCATCCCCGGCGATAGCTGGCGCCACGCCGTATTCGGGGTCCAACAGGACCGCGCTGGAATAGGGCGTCAGGGCGGAAACGACCTGCTGCTTAAATTCGACCATACGCTCGTATGTGACCGAATTGGGGTTGGCGGGATTGAGCGAATGACGCAGATTCCCGCGGTGGTCGAGCGCCAATACGGCAAAAGTGCCCCGCGCTGTGGCACTCTGCGCCAATCCACGGCGTTTACCTATACTTAAACTCATATGTGCTCCTCAAATAAGGTCAGGGAATCAAACAGGTTGAAACGAATTGCGTACCGATCGATCGCACGCTCAATGCGATCCAGGACGCAGGCATGTGGGTCAGGCATCACAATGGAAAGGTTTTCGTAAAGCTTTCGGCGAGCGTCCAAGACGCCGGGCTGGGTCCAGATGTAACGCGCCCCGGTTTGCGCCAGCCAGGCCCGTCTTTCGGGCGATAATGCCGTGAACTCCAATCCCTTTTCGTCCGGTTGGAGCCATTTCTTCCAACGCCCTGAGTTTACCACAGCCTGCTCGAGGACGGCCATAAAATTCGAGGCGGATATCCCCGACCGCCGGCGGCACAGGGCCTGTTCTTTTTCCGCCAGGTCTTGCAAGGCCAGGAATTCTTCCGCAGTGAACTCGGGGCCGACGTTCGCCCCGCCCATGCCGCTAAGCGGGTAGGCGCCCGGGTTTTCCACCCAATCGGTGTAGTGCCCTTTGACCAGCGAGCCTAAAGGCGCGACCACCTGGTAAAGCCGGCGAGCCGCCTGGGGGTCGAAATAAGTGGTGTGCAGGTCCGTCCCGACCTGGGCCACAACGAAACAGGGCCAGGCGTACATGAGCCCGTGCCGGTCTAAAGCCTGCTTCAGTCCGGCGATAAACACTTCGAACTGGCCGAAATCCACCATTCCGCCGTGGACTTCCTCGGTGCCTACTTCGTAGGCCACCGCAGAGAGGCCCAGGCGCAGGCGCTCCGCCTCGGCGTGGGAGACCAACTCAACCGTGCGTTCGATGACCGTGTCGATACGCAGCGGCTCTCCAGCCGGCAGGCTGCGATCCACCGTCGGGTCGATGTGCAGAAGCTGGTAGCCGGCCTGCAGGCAGGCGCTCAGGCTGCGCTTGACCAACTCCATGGTCTCCTGCAACGACAGGCCTTCCAGGGTATGGCGGTCCTTGAGCCAGGGGCCGCCATGATCCAGGCAGGGATATAACGGGCCATCCCAGTTGTACTTGCGCGCATACGCCCGCATTTGGGAGACGAATTCTTCTTGGGTCCAACCGGTGTAGCCGCCATCCGTGTCTACCTGGTTCAAGGTGGCGGCGAACAGCATGGGCATCCGGTTTTCGGCTGCGGATTTCACCGCGGCCTCCAGAACGGCGGCGGAGTTCGGACAGACGGCCAGCAAGGTGACCTGTTCGCGACCGCTCTGGCGTAAATCGATGATGGTGCGGATCAGCTCATTGATCGTTTTCATTTTCTATTTTAATGAATGTCTACTCATCATTTTGCGTGGTGCGCCAAAAGCGCCCAACACTGTTTCTTCTTTCTGTGAGATAAGCGGCAGCCTCGGCGAAAGTCGCCTGGGCCTGGACGCCTCCCGCCTGCCGCAAAGATAACGCTCCGCAAACGACACCCAGCCGCAGCGACTTATGCAAGTCCCAGCCGGCCAAGAAGCCGTAGATAAATCCGGCGTCGAAGGAGTTGCCGGCCCCGACGGTATCCACCACCTCAACCGGGAGAGCCGGCTCCAGTACGGCGCGGCCCCCCTGGCGCGCCAGGGCACCCTGCGCCCCCTGCTTGACCGCCACGATCCCCACCAATTGCGCCAGGGATTGCAGCGCCAGGTGAACGTCTTCGATCTTCGCAATGAGGCGGCACTCTACCTCGTTTGGCAGGAAAATGTCCACCCTCTGCAGGGCCTGCTGCAATCCACCATCCCATTTCTCCTGCGGGTCGTAGTTGGTATCCAGCGAGATCGTCATGCCGGCCTGGTGAGCCAGGTCAAAGAGCGCCGGAACGTCCGGGCGCAGTGCATCCAGCAGGAAGTAACTGCCCAGGTGCAGGTGGCGGCCTTGGGCTAAAAGCTCGTGGTTGACGTCCGAAAAGCGCAGCTCCGGGATCGAGCCAGGGTAGGTCAATATAGCCCGGTCGCCGCCGCGTGACAGGATCACGGATAAACCGGTGCGAATACGCGGGTCGACCACCACGCCGCTGGTATCCACGCCGCGCTGCGCCAGCGAGCGCAGCATAAAGCGCCCGAACTCGTCCTCGCCCACTTTCCCGATGAAGGCCACCCGCAGGCCCAGGCGGGCCGCGCCGCAGGAAAAAATCGCTGCAGAGCTGCCGATCGTCAGGGTGGCATCCTCCACCAATTTTTCAGCCTGCCCAAAGGCAGGCGCCACATCACCGCGCAAGATCAAATCGGCGTTCAAATCGCCGACAACGACCAGATCGAATCGTTTTCCAGCCTGGCTCTCGCCCTGGGATGCAAGCTCTGGTTTCATAAAATTCCCGGCGAACAGAGTTTACCACAGCAGCAGATGCGCCAGCCAAAGAAATCACAAGCGTCGATATGATTCCGAACCAGCTGAAAGCAACAAATCTGATTTTTCCCTGACGAGTCGTTCTCAGCCTGTCTGTCAGGCTTTTTGCAAAACCCGGTTTTGTGGCTCGCTGGAATGGCTGTTTTTTCCATAATACGCAGAGGCGGCAAACGTGGAATGGATGGGAAGCGATGTCCCAACTACCCCACGCTGCTCCTGCCCGTCCTCTGAGAGTTTGAAGCGGGTCACAACCTGTTTTAACGCTTCAGCCATCTCGGCCAGGGATTGAGCGGAGGCGGTCACTTCTTCAACCTGGGCGCTCATCTCTTCTGCCGAAGCGCTCACCTCTTCTACCGCCGCGCTGTTCTCTTCGCTCACGCTGGCGATGTTCTCGATCGCCTGGGTGACTTCGCTCGACCCGGCTGCCATTTCCTCCGTGGAAGCGGTGTTTTCTTCCACCACCGCCGATACGCTGTCCATCGCAGCCACCAGCTCGTTGGCTAAGGCGCTCATCTTCTCGGCTGCCGCGGCGATTTCTACCCCGGAACGCTGGCCGGTTTCGGAAGCCTGTAACAGGTTATCCAGCGCCTGCCCGGACTGGTTGGCCAGGGTCACGCCGTTTTCCACCTCGCCGGCGCTCTCGTTCATCGCCTGGACGGCCTCTCCCACAGTTTCCCGGATGCCTTTGATCAATGTCGCAATCTCTTTGGTGGCTGAGGCGGATTTTTCAGCCAGCTTGCGGACTTCATCGGCCACCACGGCAAAGCCTTTGCCATGCTCGCCGGCCCGGGCTGCTTCGATGGCAGCGTTCAGCGCCAGCAGGTTGGTTTGGGAAGCGATGTCGTCGATGGTCTCTACGATCATGCCGATCTGCTCGGAGCGCTGGCCCATTTCCTCGACTTTTGAAGCTGATAGGTCTACTTTGGCTTTGATCCTGCCCATGCCGCCGATGGTCTCCTCGACCGTCCTGGCGCTGGAGCGGGTTGTTTGCACCGCTTCGGCGGCGTTCTTGGCCTGGGCTTTGGCGCTTGCGGAGACCTGTTGGATGGCGGCAGTGATCTGGCTGGTGACGTCTGAAGCACGCCCAGCGGCGTTAGCTTGTTCCTGAGCGCCCTTGGCCACGCCATCGATCGCCCGGCTCATCTGTTCCACGGACCCAGCGGTACGTGTAACCGATTCGGACTGCTGGGCAGTGCCTTTAGCGATCTGCTGGATGGTTGCAGCAATCTGGCCGGAAGCCTGGCCGGATTGGTTGGCTGCGCTTGCCAGTTGCTCAGATGCAGCAGACAAGCTGGAAGCATTTTCTGCGATGCCTGCAACCATCTCATGCAAGCGATTGATCATCTGTAGAAAAGCGATCCCAAGTTCATCCTTCTCGGATTTTGGCGTAATCGCCACCGTCAGATCTCCAGCCGCGATCCGGGTAGCCGTCTCTGCCATTTCTGTCATATACAGTCGAGTGTCAGTCAAAGCCCGAGCAACAGCGCCTACTTCGTCTTTCAAGCGGTGTACAGTCTCCTTTGTCGCTTCGGACATATCCCGGTTGAGGTCTCCCTTCGCCATATGGGTCGCATCAACTTCAATTATAGACAATGGCCGGGTTACCGAGCGGGTGAGCAGAATGGTGAAACCGATCCCAAACAAACTGACGACTACAGCCGCCAGGATCAACTCCATTCGCATTTGGTTGATCACATCCTGCGCCCAGGTGTTCGATACATCGGCAAAGGCCAAATTTACGTCTACAAGTTTTGAGATACTCGTATCCATCTTGTTTAATGAATTCGTAAGCTCATCCAGGTTGGTCAATGGCTCAGAGATCGCTGCGTCTCGTTGGATCGCATAAATCGCATAAGCGTCTTGATATTGGTTCAAGGCATCCGCTTCTTCCGTTTGCAGAGAAGACTTCCCAAACCCGGCCAATGCTTCGGTAAACTCCGGGCTCAAGGTGGTGACCCACTCATTTTCATAGCGAGACAAAATTGCCGACATGTCCTGATCTTCTTTTTTGATCGTATCCCCCAGTGCACTCCTTTGCGCTTCCGTCAGGCTGGTGTTGTTTAACGCTGTCATCCCAGCCATGATATTCTTAAGGTGAATGTTGGCATCTTGGATGTTGTCGATTGGGATGAGCATGAAACTATACAGGTTGTCATATTGAGCCTTGAGCGATCCAGCGCCTGCAACCCCCAGGATCAAAATAATCATAGCAGTAACCGGGATCAGTGCGGCCAGGATAGAGAATTTCCAGATAAATCTCAATTTACCAAACATAATCGTTTTAGTATTCTCCTTTCTTGATGTTTATCTAAAATCGTGTTGCGTGGCCCGCAAAGCGCGCCCAACCCTTTTGTCAAAGTATATAAAAAAGGACCCGCCCGTTCCCTCCGCGAAAGCGCGGGGTCCGATCGTGTCCTTCACTCTCAGGCCTTCCACCTGCTCGAAAAGGCGCCCCACACCGGTCTGTAGGGGGTGTTCTTACCTCTCGCTCAACAATCGATTAGAGCTATGGCAGAATCATATTCAACAATGACCGAAAGGGGAATAAACACGAGCTTAACTTGCTGTAAAAGTTGGATAAAACTTTCTTATTCAAGTAGTTCGCGCGCTAAAATTCGCTCCAGTTTCCGGCGTAAGGCGGCTAATTGTTTGGATTTGAAGGCGCTCCGGGTTGCTTCAAGCACCTGGATGGTTTCTTGGATTGCCCTGGTGAGCAGATCGATTTGGTCCAGCTTGTCCTGCTTGATTTGAAAGCTCTCCAATAAAGCCCCCCTTCTTTTGAAAGCCGGATGGTTGGCAATGCTCGCTTTAACCTGATCCAGCAGCACACTAAACTCGACCGGCTTGACCAGGTAGGCAGTCACGGGGAGTTGGATCGAGGCAATTGCCGACCGCAACGTAGGATACCCGGTATAAACGATTACAGGCATCCCCTGTTCGCAACGGGAGGCTGCCTGGACTAACTCCAGCTCCTCATTACCGGGCATATTAATCTCGGCGATCATAAGATCGTATTCATTCGCTTCCAGCGCCCGGATCGCTTCCAGACCATCCCGGACGGGGGCGCATTCATATCCCTCTTTTCGAAGCAGATCGGCAGTGGTTAATAATACGCTCTCGTTCGGATCGGCGATAAGGATGCGACCGGTGGTGTCCAGGTTATTCAGCCTGTCTGGCATTTTCTTCGGCGGAAAGCAGGGCGAAAAATACACCTACTACCTGGGGATCGAAATGTCTGCCGGCCTGTTCCAGGATATAGGCGCGAGCCTTCTCTTCCGGCCAGCCCTTTCGATACGGGCGGTCCGAGAGCAAGGCATCCCAGACATCTGCGACCGCGAAGATGCGCGCCGCCAGCGGAATCTGTTCCCCTTTCAGCCCGCGCGGGTAGCCGCTGCCGTCCCACTTTTCATGATGGCAATAAGGGATATCCAACGCCGGGTGGAGATAGGTGATTGGGGAGAGCATTTCATAGGCAATTTCCGGGTGTTTTCGAATCATATCCATTTCTTCTTCGTCGAGCGGACCTGGTTTTAACAGGATACTGTCGGGAATGCCCAGTTTGCCGATGTCGTGCAAAAGCGCGCCGCGGCGGATATGAACCAGGTCCGGCTCGTTGAGCGACATCGCCCTGGCAAGGCGTGAGGCGATCTCTGCAACGCGCTGGCTGTGACCCTCGGTTTCTCTATCACGCAGATCGAGCGCACGCGACCAACCCTCCAGAGTCGAATTATAGGCCAGGTTTAATTCGATATTGGAGCGCTGCAAATCGTTGAACAGTGAGGCGTTTTCAACCGCGATGGCAGCCTGGCTGGCCAACGCTTCCAGAAAATCCAGCCATTCCCGGTCGTGCTCGAGTGGAGAGCGGTGGAAGACTTCCAGCACACCTTTGGCCTGGCTCTTGGCCACTAAAGGGACCGCGTAGTAGGAAACAAAATGCTCGCCGGCGAAAGAGGGGGAACGAAAGAAATCCGTCTTGTTTTTTTGCAGGTTTGCGACGTGGATCGTCCGCTTCTCGAATGCGGCCTGGCCGGCCTGGCCCTCGCCAAACCGCAAACGAGTAAACCGTAGAGCGTCCGTAGTAAATCCACAACTCGCCGCGAATTCGAGGGTTTGCTCATGACGGTTGAAAACCAGCACGCAAGCTGCATCCACGCCGAGCTGCAAGAGCACCTGGTCGAGCAACAAATTCAAGGTATTCCCGAGATCCAGACTGCCTGTGATGGATAAATCGATAGTGTGCAATGCGCTCAGCCGTTGAAGCTGGCTTTTGGTTTGTTCGTGCAACTGCATCCGGTGGATGGCGTTGCCGGCGATCTCGGAAATGGTTGTGAGCAGGCGGACCTGGTCGCCGGTCAACTGCTGTGGGGGTTGGAATCCATAGAAGAGGACGCCCACGATCGCTTGGGCGGTATGGATCGGGATGCAGGCGCCGCTCAAACCGGCCGGGATGTGTGGGCGCACCAGGGCATGTGTTAATGGGTCCGCTCGAATATCCTGGGTGAAGTAGGGCTGCCCGCTGACAAAAACCGTGCCGGCGATCCCCCCTCCCGGCCTGATGGGTATTTCAATACCCGGAATTCCTGAGGACGCCGCCGGTCGTAATATATTCTCTGCTGGCGCGTAAAGCCAAACGACGCCCCCGGCTGCATTGAGGATCCTTATCGTTTTATCCAATAAGATGGGCGCCATTTCGTCGATATATTGGGCGAGGCGCAGCGCGATAGAAAGATCATTTATTGACTCGAGTTCCAGGAGGCGGGTACGGGTTTCTTCATACGACTGCTTTAATTGCAATGTTCGTTGTTCCAGTGAGCCGGCCATCTGGTCGAAAGCCTGGGAGAGCTCGCCCAGCAAGCCAAATTGATCTTTCAGTCTCGTGCGTGCAGTAAAATCACCACCAGCGATAAGCTTCGTCAGGTTGATGAGCGCTTTAACCCTGCGTAGGACCAGGAAATCCGCCCCAAACCATGCCACGAGGAGTGAGGAGACCCCAATCGTAAGGATCACCAGCCCATCGTAATGCTGCTTTACGACCTCCGAATAAATTGTCAGAAGGATCCCGGGGAGAATGGCAAGAAAAACGAGCAGAATTAAACGGAACCGCAGACTACCCCTGAGGTGTCGCATAGATCTTTAATATCCACCTTTACGATTTTATTGCAGACCACGGTAACCCTCGGGGCGACAGCCAGTCACAAATTATCATTCCCAGCCCAATTTGACAGCCAAGCTCTCTCTACACCAGTTCTTAGCAATTTCCAAGGGGTGCAATCAGAGCCCAGGAATCGATGGGCGCTCGAAAGTCGAACAGTAGGGCTGCTAGGCTGACGCCGAGCAGGGTAAAAGACCACACAACCTGCGTCGCACAGCCAGTGCCTGCGGACCCTATTCTGATGGATTCAAAAGGGATTGTCTATACTCAGGAGTACCGTATTTTGCCAGGGGTATTTTTTAAGGCCGTGGGTGCTTCATTCTTGCGGGGGAATGATGCCGTGCTGAAGGGAGTAGCGCACCAGCGCAGCCTGGCCGCTCAGGCCCAGTTTCCGCGCCATGTTGCGGCGATGCATGTCGACCGTGCGCGGGCTGATGACCAGCCGGTCGGCGATCTCTGCGCTGGTGAGGCCTTCCCCAACCAGGTGCAGCACTTCTCGCTCGCGGCGAGTGAGGGTTTCATAGGGATCCAGCGTATCGCCGGCATGTTTATAATGAAGCGCAATGCGATATTCTATATCGCCCGCCTCTTCGGATAGGGCCGGGCTCAGATATTGTCGCCCGGCGACCACCTGGCGAATAGCGTGTACCAGCTCCTCCGCGGTGGACTTTTTCAGTACGTATGCCTTTGCGCCGGCTGCCAGGGACTCCGCCACGTAGGGCACACTGGTATACATCGAAAGGATCACAACCCGAGTTGCTGTCGATTGGAGCTGAACCTGCCGGGCGACTTCCAGCCCGCTCAGACCGGGCATCATCAAGTCCAACACCAGCACGTCCGGTCGTAAGCGTTCGACCGATCCGATCACTTCCAACCCGTCGCCGGTTTCGCCGATGACACGGAAGTCCGCTTCCTCTTCCAGCAGTAAGCGCAGACCTTGCCGCACGACAGGATGGTCATCTGCCAGCAGTATCGTCACGCTCATCGTGATCCCCTTCCTGCGCTTCACGCAGTGGCAATTCTACCGTGATCAGAGTCCCTGCGCCAGGCGCCGACTCGATCGTGAGCTGGCCGCCCAACAGCTCGGCCTGCTCCTGCATCCCACTCAGACCGGTTGAGGTGCGCGCGTCCTGTGCATACTGAACATCAAAGCTTGTCCCCAGGTCCTCGATCTGCAGGCCGAGTGTGCTATTCTCGGTCCAAACGCGCACAACCGCCTCTTGCACGCCAGCATAGCGGGCGACATTGGTCAGCCCTTCCTGAACGATCCGGTAGACAGCCGTCTCGACCTCGGAGGCAAAGCGCCGGCCGAGACCGCGATGATCGAAGCGCACCTGGATACCTGTTTGGCGCGTGTAGCGCTCGAATTGCCATAATAAAGCCGGCACCAGGCCCAGGTCGTCCAACACTGCTGGTCGCAGGTCCAACGACAGGTTTTGGACCCGGTCCAATAATTGCTCGACCAGCTTTTGGGACTCGCTCAGACGGGCGCGGGCCGCTTCCGGCGCCAGGCGGCTGCTCATCTTCAGGGTGATCTGCAGGCCGGTGAGGAGCTGGCCCACCTCGTCATGCAGCTCACGGGCGACCGTGCGGCGCTCGACCTCGCGCGCCTCCACCAGCCTGGCGCTGAGGGCGCGCAGCCTTTCCCGCTGCTCGCTGACGGATTGGAACAAACGGGCATTCTCAATCGTAAGCGCGGCCCGGTCGGCAATGTCTTGTAAGAGGGCCTGATCCTCCTGCGTATAGAGCAGACCAGGCCGGTCGCGTGACAGGCTGAGTATGCCGATCACCTGGCCTTGCACACGTAAGGGTACAGCCAGCAGGCTGGAAATACCGACACGGTCCACGAATGGCCAAAGTTCGTGGGGAATAAGGGGACGGATCTCCTCGGATGTCACTTCCGGTATCCGCACCGGCTCTCCTGCCAGTAGATTGCCGGAAATCGGCGCGTCCAGGCTCCCCGTCCAGGCATTGGACAGGATTTCCTGCATCAAGGCGAAGGCCTGGGGATTGGGGTGATGAAATGCCGCCGGCCTCAGGCGCTGCCGGTCTTCCGATAATTGTAAAATCATACATGCATCGCCGATCAGCTCCGCAGTCCGCCAAGTGATTGTCTCCAGAACTTTCTGATAATCCAGGCCCGCTTCGGCGCAGGACTGAGAGATATCCGCGAGTAACTGAGCCCGGGCTGCCTGCTGACGGGTAGCCTCCTCGGCATGCTTGCGTTCGGTGACGTCCTGCACCGCGCCGAACATGCGGATTGGCCGGCCCAACTCGTCATATTCGATTTCGTCCCGGACGTGCACAAATCGTAGGTCGCCATCGGGGCGGACAATACGGTATTCCACGTCGTAGAGCCGCCTTCCTTGCAGCGCTTCGATCAACGCTTGCCGTTGGATTTGGCGATCATCAGGATAGATCATTTCTTGTAAATCAGCCAGGGAAAGGATGCCATCGAGGGATTTCAGCCCAAAGATGCGGTGGGTCTCCTCTGACCCGGTGATCCGGTCGGCGATAAGGTCCCTTTCCCAGTAACCGATATGTGCAAGCTGCTGGGCTTCCTTCAGCTTGGTCTCGCTTTCTCGAAGCGCTTTTTCGGTCCGCTTGTGTTCGACGATTTCGGCTTGCAGCGCCTGGTTGATCCGTATGAGATCTGTAGTCCGCTCCTGGACCTTTTCCTCTAATTCGTCACGGGCTTTCTGTAAGGCACGCTTCAACTCAGGCGCCTCGAGGATTTCCCACTTCCCAGACCGTTTGGCGGCGGCAAAACGGTGCGTCCATGCAATATCCAGGATATCGTTCGCGGTTCGTGCGCTGGTTGGATAGGCGCACAATATCAGGATATCCTTGTCGGAAGTGACCTCGTCCAGTTTTTTCTCATAGGTTAAAAAGGCAGTCCAGTATGTCTGCTCAAGCCAGGCTTCGTCCGCCGCCACTCTCAAGCGGGCATAACCTTTGGCCAGCGCCTGAGCAAGCTTTGTATTCAATTTGTTGATCACGCCTTCAGAGTCAAAAACACCGTCTTCGAGATACCATTGCCGGGCAGGGAGGATCTCGATCTCCCCTTTTTCTTTAATTTCATCGATGCCTGGAATTGCCTGCCTCAACGCTTTCCTGGCTTCTTCGACGCCAGAGGCGGATGTGAGCCACAGGCAATAATCATGGCTCTCCAAACCCTCTTTGAAGTAAGCAACGATTGTCTCAAGCAAATCTTGCCTGGTCTCGTAAAAGAAGCAGAAATGTGTCCCCCAAAGCATGTCCCCCCACTCCTCAATTTCCGCTGGTCCACGACTGAAATCCATATCAAACCCTCCCGTGAGACCTAGAGTTGCTGTTATGGTTTCTAAGTCAATAAATACAATACCCTCTTATACCCCAAAACATTTTGCCCCAAAGGCTGAAACGTTCCTATTTATAGAAATGAGGTGGGAGTTGGCTTAGTATAACATATTACCCTTCAGAAAATTCGAAGGGTCGTGTACAATCATACAATTAAACCATACGGTTATTTTAAAATATTACTGCTTGCTTCCCGCCCTAAAATCCAGTAAAATCTTAATGACTCTCTTCTTATGCACAATTAGACCAAGCAAGGTTCTTGACAGGGAGGAACTTCCGAAATGGATATCATCAAAGTCTCAGGAACATCGCGAACCTCCGCTGTTGCTGGCGCCATCGCGGGAGTTTTCCGGGAGAACAAACACGCCGAGGTTCAAGCAATCGGAGCGATCGCAGTCAACCAGGCTGTCAAGGCCCTGGCGCTTGCAAAAGGCTACCTGGAGGAGGATGGCTACAACGTCATATTTATCCCCGAGTTTGTGGATGTCGAGATCGAGGATAAGATACGCACAGCGATTAAGTTTGTCGTCGAGCTACGCTAGCCTTAAAACCCTACCTGGAATTGTCACTTGGTCTTTAACAGTGTGGGGGAACTCCCCGTCTCGTTTCGCGAACAATAAAGCCCGCGCCGCTGGTGCGCAAAGCTGCATGTGCGCGCTTAATCTTTCGGGCCTTTAAAGGTACAAAGTACAGTTTATAATCTGCTGGTTGTGGTACATTCGACGCGCATCTTTTGGGCCACGCTACAGCGGCTGTTGATTTTGACTCTGTTGTCTGCTTTTCTAGGGGCCGGCTGCAGCGTCCAGTCCGATCCGCATGGCAAGACTGCCAGCCAGCCAGCGCCTACAACGGCCCCAATCCAACTGCCGGCAAGTCCGCAGCCCACCTTTACCCCAACCGCCCGGCCTACCCCCACCCCAACGCTTACCGCTTCTCCCAGCCCCACTGCCAGGCCCAGTCCCACGCCCACTCCTACAGCGTTAGCTTGCTGGCGACAGGGCGGGCAGATCAAAGCCGGAAGCCTGCGCAACCAATGGGTGCCTCTGCCCCTCGAATATTTCGTCTACCTCCCGCCTTGCTATGCGGAGCAGCCCGAGCGACGCTACCCCGTACTTTACCTGATCCACGGGCAAAGCTATAACAATGACCAGTGGGATCGCCTGGGCGCCGATGAAACCGCCGACAGGCTGATCGGCTCGGGCGAGCTCTCACCTTTCATCATCGTGATGCCGCGCGACCGGTCCTGGACCCGACCGACGAAAGATGGATTCGGCCAGGCGTTAGTCGAAGACCTGATCCCCTACATCGACCAAAATTACCGGACACTCCCGGATCGCGCCTTCCGCGCCATAGGCGGGCTTTCCAGGGGCGCAGCCTGGGCCATTCACCTGGGACTGTCCCATTGGGAGCTGTTTGGCGCCATCGGAGCGCACAGCCTGCCGGTTTTTTGGGCCGACACATCCCACCTGCGTGCCTGGCTGGATGCCATTCCTCCGCAATCCATGCCGCGCATTTTTATGGATACCGGAGAAAAAGATTACCTGATCCGATCCACGCTTTGGTTCGAATCCGTCCTCGCCGATAAAAATATTCCCCACGAATGGCATCTGTTTCCCGGCTACCATGAAGAAGACTACTGGCGATCACACGTTGAGCTGTATCTCCGTTTCTACGCCCAGGGATGGTAGTCGGGCAATTATGCCTTGATGTTATAATCTTGCCCATGAAGCTGACCCTTGAAGAAGTGGAACACATCGCCGGGCTGGCGCGCCTGGAATTGAGCCCTGAGGAAAAGAATCGCTTTCGCGAGCAGCTCTCGGATATCCTGGAGTATGCAGCTCGCCTGCAGAGCCTGGATACCACCGGCATCCAGCCAACTTCAAGTGTGCTGCCAGAACGCAGCGTCCTGCGACCGGACGAGCCTCGCCCGGGTTTGAGCCTGGAAGATCTGCTGCGCAATGCCCCACAAATCGAAAAAGATCAGTTCCGCGTGCCACCTGTGCTGGATTGAAATTCCCGAACAGGCCTGATCCCATTGTTTGCGAAAGCCGTACAGCCGCGGCTTTACCGGCAGACGCTTTCGCATTTTTCACAACCGAACAAAGCGATTATGCCCGATCTGACCGACTTAACCCTGGCAGATGCCGTTAAATCTCTGCGCCAAGGTGAGTTCTCCAGCCGAGAACTGACCCAGGCTTTCCTGGATCGCATCAACCGCCTGGAAGGCAGCCTGCAAACTTTCCTGACCCTGACGCCCGAATTAGCGCTGGCTCAGGCTGGCGCAGCCGATGACCGGCTGGTCGCCTGGCGCAGGGATCCGTCTGAACCGCTGCCGCCTTTGCTGGGCGCGCCTCTGGCGATCAAGGATGTTTTATGCCTTAAAGATGTGCCCTGCACTTGCGGGTCGCTCATCCTGGAAAATTTCGTCCCGCCGTTCAATGCGACCGCCGTTGGGCATTTGCTGGCTGCCGGGGCGGTCATCCTGGGCAAAACCAACACCGATGAATTTGCCATGGGATCCTCCACGGAAAACTCGGCCTATTTCACCACGCACAACCCCTGGAATCTGGAATGCGTGCCCGGCGGTTCGAGCGGAGGCAGTGCGGCTGCGGTAGCCGCCCGTCTGGCCCTGGCTGCTTTGGGCACCGATACAGGCGGCAGTGTTCGCCAGCCGGCCTCCTTCTGCGGCGTCACAGGCATCAAGCCCACGTATGGCCGGGTTTCGCGCTACGGGCTGATCGCCTACGGATCGTCGCTGGATGTGGTCGGCGCTATTGGCCGGTCCGCCGAGGATGTCTCCATCCTGTTCAGCTTGATTGCCGGACATGACCCGTTGGACGCAACCTCCATCGAGCTGCCGGTTCCTGAGATCCATCTGCAACGAGGCGACCTTGGCGGCTTGAGGCTGGGGGTGCCACAAGAATATTTCATCGCCGGCATTCAGCCCGAGGTGGAAAGCGCTGTCCGCCAGGCGATTGCCGTGCTCGAGTCCCTCGGCGCCCAGGTGCAGCCGGTCAGTTTGCCCCACACCGAATACGCCCTGCCGGTCTATTATCTGATCGCCCCGGCAGAAGCTTCCGCCAACCTGGCCCGCTTCGACGGCATTCGCTATGGACCGCGCCAGCCCGCAGAAACGATTTGGGAGGTTTTCCGGCGCACCCGCGGCGAGAGATTCGGCCCGGAGGTGAAGCGCCGTATTATGTTGGGCACCTATGCGCTTTCAGCCGGGTACTATGACGCTTATTATGGCCAGGCGCAGAAAGTACGCACCCTGATCAAGCAGGATTTCGAGCAGGCTTTTGAACAGGTCGATGTGATCGCCGCTCCGGTTGCTCCGACGACCGCCTTCCGCATCGGAGAGCACGCCGGCGACCCGCTCTCGATGTACCTGGAAGATGTTTTCACCCTGCCGGCCAACCTGGCTGGCGTCCCTGGGCTGACTTTCCCGGTAGGTTTCGACAGCCGCGGGCTGCCTGTCGGGATGCAGTTGATGGGGCCGCACTTCCACGAGGAGATCCTCTTCCAGGCCGCGTATGCCTACCAACAGGCGACCGATTGGCATACAAAATCGCCGGCGAATTTTCGCGACGAACCGGTAGCATAGCCGCTTGTCGGCGCCGGGCACAAGGCCCTATGCTACCTGGGCGCCGGATTGAATGTTAACCCGTAGTATAGCCCCTTGTGGGCGACAGGCCGGGCACGCGACGGGCACAAGGCCCTATGCTACGCGGACGCAGGGTTCGTGGATGCGCAATTGTAAATGGGGTAGTTTTATGCCATGGACAAAACCCTGTAAACCACCTGCCAACCAACGGCTCACACCCGAAATATATCAGGAGTCCGGGCTGGTGACGTTCGTTACCATCCGCGCCTACAGTAACCTGGTGCCTTTCACGGGCTCAGCCATCAACCAAATGGTCGTCGATACGCTCAATGCCGAGCAAGATCGGTTGAGATGCAATGTCTACACCTATTGCCTGATGCCCAACCACATCCATTTCCTGATCAGCCCGCGAATGGACGGCTCTTCCGTCCTGGCGTATACCGACCAGTTCAAGGGAAAAACCACAAATTCCAGTTGGAAACTCGGCTGGCGTGGAAAACTCTGGCAGCCCCGATTCTTTGATCAAGTGGTGAGATCGGAGGATGAACTGCGCAGGATTGCAGTGTATATCCTCGAAAATCCTGTTCGGAAGAGCCTGACGGACTCGCCCAATAAATGGCCCTGGTGTGGAAATTTTAATGAGCTGCCATTATCGTAGCATAGCCGCTTGTCGGCGCCGGGCACAAGGCCCTACGCTACCTGGGCGTTGGGATGGGCACACGGCCCCTACGCCGTAAAACTGGTGGGCACACCAACTGGTAGCATAGCCGCTTGTCGGCGCCGGGCACAAGGCCCTATGCTACCTGGGCATTGGGATGGGAACAATGATAAAACTACCTGCTACTGCAATTGAATTCCAAAACTGGACCTGGGCTCAAATCGAGCCCTACTACCAGGAATTGATCGACCGTCCCCTGGACGATCAGAGCGTGTATGCCTGGCTGGCGGATTGGACTGAACTGGCGAGCCTGCTCTCAGAAAGATTCCAGCGATCCTTTCTGGCGACCGCGGTAAATACCCGCGATGAGCAGGCCGCGCAGCGTTATACCGCATTCCTGGATGAGATCTATCCCTTGCAGCAAAGCATGGAACAGCGCCTGAAAGAAAAGCTGCTTTCCAGCCGGCTTGAGCCGCAGGGATTCGCCATCCCTTTGCGAAACCTGCGCGCCGAGGCGGACCTGTATTGTGAGGCCAATCTGGAGCTGCTCAGCGAGGAGCTAAAGCTGGGAATAGAATACGACCGCATCATCGGCGCCCAAACCGTAAGCTGGCATGGCGAGGAGATCACGGTCGCGCAAATGCAGCCCCATTACCAGAATCCAGACCGGGACCAGCGGGAGCAGGCCTGGCGGCTGGCAAGCGCTCGCCAGCTCGCAGACCGGCAATCGATCAACAAGCTTTGGCAGAAACTCCTGGATTTACGCCTGAGAATCGCGGCGAATGCCGGCAAGCCCGACTACAGGGCCTTCAAATGGCAGGAGATGCTGCGCTTCGACTATACACCCGCTGACTGCATCCAGTTCCACCAGGCAATCGGGTCGGCGGTCGTCCCGGCGGCGCGGCGCATCTATGAAAAACGCCGCCAGCGCCTGGGAGTGGAAAGCCTGCGACCTTGGGACCTGGATGTCGACGTTTTTGGGCGGGCGCCGCTGCGCCCATTTGGCGCTACGGACGAATTGGAGCGCAAGGTCGAAACGATCTTCTGCCAGGTAGACCCACAGCTAGGCGAATATTTTGCATCCATGCGCCAGGAGGGCCTGCTGGACGTGGAAAATCGTAAGGGGAAAGCTCCCGGAGCTTTTTGCATTGAATTTGAAGCCGACCGGCGCCCCTTTATTTTCGCCAACACAGTCGGCATTTACGACGATGTGCAAACAATGCTGCACGAAGGCGGACATGCCTTTCACGTTTTTGAATCCGGTCACCTGCCCTACCGCCAATTGAAACAGGTCCCCATGGAATTCGCGGAAGTCGCCTCGATGGGGATGGAGCTTCTGGCCGCGCCGTACCTGACGGCCGCAAGCGGGGGCTTTTATACGGAAAAAGACGCCGCCCGGGCCAGGATCGAGCACCTGGAACAGACCCTTCTGTTCTGGCCTTACATGGCGATCGTCGACGCTTTCCAACACTGGGTCTATACCCACCCACAAGATGCCTCCAATCCATCCAACTGCGACGCTCAATGGGCAGAGCTGTGGGAGCGGTTCAGGGGCGGTGTGGACTGGAGCGGCCTGGAGCAAGAAATGATGACCGGCTGGCAGCGCAAGGGGCATATCCACCAGGCACCCTTTTATTACGTGGAGTACGGCCTGGCGCAATTGGGCGCAGTTCAGGTCTTTCACAACGCATTGCAGGACCAGGCCGGCGCTGTAGCCGGCTACCGCAGGGCATTATCCCTGGGCGGGAGCGTCCCCTTGCCGCAGCTTTTCAGCGCGGCAGGCGCGCGCTTCGCATTCGACAGCGAGTCTCTCAGGGCGGCTGTAAAGCTGTTGGAGGATACGATCGCTTCGCTGGAAGCGGTCGCCGGGGTTAAAATAACCACAACCTTACGATCAAACATCCGGCAAACGGATACGGAGGCCAATTTGGATGGAGACTCCCTTAATTGATTCATTACCCACCGGGATCGAACCTTTCATGGAATGGACCTGGACACAAATTGAACCCCATTTCAAGGAGCTCCAGGCCCAGGCTTTAGACGAACAGAATATCCATCAATGGCTGTCAAGCTGGTCACGCTTGAACGACCTGCTCAGCGAGCGCTACGCCCGCTTGACGGTGGCGACCACGCTGGACACCAGCGATCCGATCGCCGAAGAGCAATTCAACGCATTTCTGGATGACATCTTCCCTGGCTGGCAGGCAGCCGAACAAAAACTTAAAGACCTGTTGCTCGCCAGCGGGTTAGAGCCGGATGGGTTCGAAGTGCCTTTACGCAAAATGCGCACCGAGGCCGCCCTCTTCCGGGAAGAAAACCTGCCGCTGCTCTCGCAGGAACGCAAGCTCGCCTCACAGTACAACCGCATCATCGGCGCCCAGACCGTGACCTGGGAGGGGAAGGAGCGCACGCTGCAGCAACTGCGCCCGGTTTACCAGACGCCTCAAAGGGAAGTGCGCGAAAACGCCTGGCGCTTATCCGCCGCCCGCCAGTTGGCGGACCGCGCCGCCATCGACGATCTTTGGCGGCAGTTTATGACCCTGCGTGACCAACTGAGGCGAAACGCCGGCCTTCCCGATTACCGCCTTTACCGCTGGCAGCAGTTGTTGCGATTGGATTACACACCGGATGACTGCTTGCAATTCCAGGCCGCGATCGAGCAGGTCGCCGTACCCGCCGCCAGGCGGGTGTATGAAAAACAACGCCAGCGCCTGGCGGTTGAGCGGCTGCGACCCTGGGACCTGGACCAGGATCTGTATCCCATCCGCCTGCCCGGACTGCCCTCCTACGGCAGCGTGGAGAACCTTGAAAGCACGGCCGAGGCGATCTTCCATAAAGTGGACTCTACGTTTGGCCAATATTTCCACATCATGCGCCGCGAGGGCCTGCTCAACCTGGCAAACTACAAAGGCAAAGCGCCAGGAGGCTATTGCACCGGTTTTCCTGTCACCCGGCGGCCCTTCATTTTTATGAACGCCGTCGGCCTGCCTGGCGATGTTCGCACCATCTTACACGAGTCCGGGCACGCTTTCCATAATTTCGAGCGCATCCGTCTGCCTTACGCCCAGCAACGCAACCCCGGCCTGGAATTTTCCGAAGTGGCCTCCATGTCCATGGAATTGTTAACCTCGCCCTACCTGGCAAAAAGCCAGGGTGGTTTTTACAATGAGCCAGATGCCGCTCTGGCGCTCACGGAACAACTCGAGCGCATCCTTCTATTCTGGCCTTACATGGCGGTAGTGGATGCTTTCCAACACTGGGCTTACACACACCACGACCTGGCCAGCGAGCCTGCCAACTGCGATGCACACTGGCTCGAGCTTTGGGAAAGATTCATGCCAGGCGTAGATTGGAGCGGCCTGGAAGCTGAGGCGATGACCGGCTGGCATCGCAAACAGCATATCTTTCGCTACCCGTTCTATTACGTCGAATACGGGGTCGCCCAGCTTGGCGCGGTTCAGGTATGGCGAAATGCCCTGCAGGATCAAGCCGCCTCGGTGGAGCACTACCGGCAAGCCCTCTGCCTGGGAGGTACGGCTAACCTTCCGCAGCTTTACAAATCTGCCGGGGCGACTTTTGCCTTCGATGCAGAGACGTTGGGCGCAGCGGTGCAACTGGTTGAAGAAACTATCGCCTCGCTCGAGGACAGGATCAGCCAATGACCGTGCAGCGCTTCCGAATCGGAGACGCCCGTTTTCAACCACAGCCTTGAAGGAGGGATTTATGCAGTATTTGAATTTGGGCGCTTGCGGGCTTAAAGTTTCCCGCCTTTGCCTGGGGATGATGACGTACGGCTCGCGCAAATGGCATGATTGGGTGCTGGAAGAGGAAGAAAGCCGCCCGGTTATCCGGCGCGCCCTGGAATTGGGGATAATTTTTTTCGATACCTCGGATAGCTATTCAAATGGGGTCAGCGAGGAAATTACCGGGCGAGCGCTGCGCGACTTTGCCCGCAGGGAAGAAGTGGTCATTGCGACCAAGGTTTATTTCCCGACCGGCGAAGGCCAAAACCAGCGCGGCCTGTCGCGCCTCCATATTATGAACGCCATCGATGCCTCCCTGCGCCGCCTGGGCACGGATTATGTGGATTTGTACCAGATCCATCGTTGGGATAAGGAGACACCCATCCAGGAGACCCTGGAGGCGCTGCACGACGTGGTGAAAGCCGGCAAAGCGCGCTATATTGGCGCTTCCAGCATGTTCGCCTGGCAATTCACCAAAGCGCTTTACCTGGCCGATCTGCACGGCTGGACCCGCTTCGCCAGCATGCAAAATCATTACAACCTGGTCTACCGCGAGGAAGAACGCGAAATGATCCCCTTATGCCGGGCTGAGGGCATCGGCCTCATCCCCTGGAGCCCGCTGGCGCGTGGTTTCCTGACAGGTAATCGCTCGCGCCAGGATTGGGGAGGCACAACGCGCGCCAAAACCGACGACTTTTCCCACCAACTGTACTACCAGGATGCGGACTTCGAGGTAGTGGACCGTGTGACTGCTCTGGCGCAGCGCCGCGGGCTTGCCCCGGCGCAGATCGCCCTGGCCTGGTTATACCACAAGCCAGGGGTCACCGCTCCGATCGTCGGGGCTCGCACAATCCAGCACCTCGAACAGGCGGTCGCCGCCCTCGAGATCGGGCTCTCCGCAGAAGAAATGGCCTCGTTGGAAGAGCCCTACCAGCCTCACTCCGTGCTGGAGCACAGCTAATAGGGCAGATTGGCGCGCCCGGGTCTTAATGCCCCGCCTCAGCGCCTGACGACCGGCAGGTAGAGATTAATGGCCGGGCCGCCTCCCTGGCGCAGGTAATCCCCTGAGCCTGCTAACGCGAACGGTTGTTGGCCGCCCTGGGGGATGTTGACCCCATGAACGATCACGCTGTAAGTGCCGTACTGCGCCTTGGGGATGGTCAGCCCTTCCACGGTGTTGCAGGCATCCCACTTGCCATCCCGCAGGCACTGCCCGCTGGCATAAGTGCCGGCGTTGCCGTAATAATGGCTGCCATCCGGTGCGATCACCTCTAAATCGAGATCGTTCACCAAATTCCGGGCAGACAGCGGCAGGCCTGGGTAATCCGTCCATACCAGGGTGAAGTGCAGCGGGCCGCCTAATACAGGTTTTGGCGTAGGTGTGGGGGTCGGCGGGCTTCCGGCGCACAGGTGCCAGGAAACATCGTCAATATTCACATTTTCCGGTCCGCTGACATTGCGGATCCGGAATCGCAGGCGGGTGCTTTTCCCGGAGAGTGAAGCCAGCTCGCCGGCTGTAAACGTATGGCTGAACTGCTGCCAGGTTGAGGTTGCCGAAGTCAGGGTGCCTACATGTACGTTAACGACCGCGCCCGCGCCGTCGGTAATATCCACGTCCAGCGTAAAGCTGCCGTCGCCCTGGGTCTGGTAGTAGAAGCTGAGGTCCCCGGAGCTGAGACCCGCCGGCAGGCTCGACGCCTGCCACAAATCCCCGGTCGCCGGCGTATCCGTCCAACCCATAATAGCGGCGTTTTTACCGCCGTGGGCGATGCCCTGGTTGATCGTGAAACGGGCGTTGCCCGAGACGTTCCAGTTCGGATGGGTCGTATTGTTGACGGCCTGTTCAAACCCGCCGTCGACGACCCTTAAGGGACAAACGGACTGGGTGGAAGTGGCGGTCGGCGTAGGTGTTTTCGTCGGCGTAGGCGTAAATGTCGGGGTAGGCTGGCCGTCCGGGGTCGTCACATTCAAAGCTATGTCGTCGATCCAGCCTTCGCTGATATCGGAAAAATCGGTCGCAAGCTGATACCCGAAAAGGACGTTTTGCCCGGCAGCCAGGGCAAGCTCTTGCGCCGTCAGGGTATAGCTCAGCTTCGTCCAACCGACTGTCCCGGACACACCAAAGTCCCACCAGCAGTTGCCCCACAGCACATTCCCGCTCAGATCCCACATGCCGAAGCAAAAGTAATCTGCGCTGGCAAAGGTCTCGACGGTCTGCGTCTTATACCAGAATTCCACCGTCGCGCTGCTGGCGTTGGCTGGGACGCTGACCGTCTGGTAGACCTGGTCGTTGGCAAGATCGTAGCCGCCAAAATGGGCCGACCAGACACCAGAATGATAGACCAGGGTGCTCAGGCTGGGCAGCCCGAATAACACCCAGGGCGACGTGCCGCTTTCAAATCCCGGGTTCTGCAAAAGCTGGCTCGTCCCTGCCGGGGATCCGGGCGAGACGCTTTCGGCTCCCGGCAGTTTCTCCCTGGGGAGATCCTGCAGCTTGCGTCCCGGAGGCTCTGGGGTGAGCTGCGGTTCGGGGGTGCCTTGCAGCGACGGCTCGCCCGCCGGCGCTTCAATTGCCGGCTCGGCTTGCGCCTCAGCTTCGGGCGCAGCTTCTGCCGGTGAATCTCCGCCAGCGCCCGCCAGCGCCAACTGGTTGCCAATGGTCACCTGGTAGGTGATGGTGGCGCCGGTGTTGAGCCCGCTGTTGTTGTCTTCTACCCAAATCTTGCGCGGCGAAGCCGGGTTCAAGCTGCCATCCAGGTCAACCCGCCCCCAGCCGGAGACGATATTCGGGCGGTGGTTGGGAATCTCCTGCGGGTTGGTGTACTGGCCCGGGCTCATATCGGCCGCCCCGTTGATCAGCGCAGCCTTCATCAGGGCCGCGCTGGGGTTGAGGATGCCGCGCGACTTGACCAGCCATTCGCGAACGACCGCGGCCGCGCCGGCGGTCAGCGGCGTCGCCATGCTGGTGCCGCCTTCGTAGATGTAATTGGCGTCATAAACTCCCCAACCGGTGCCGGCAGCAGGATCGTGCGAACGGTCGGAGATGATGAACGTGCCCGGGGCGGTAATGTCCGGCTTGATGCGCCCGTCATCGGTCGGGCCGCGGCTTGAAAAGGCCGCCATTCCATTGATGTTGTTGGCAAGCTGGTCGTCGGCAATCGGGTTTGCCGTGAAGTCCGCCGGCCAACCCAGTCCCCAGGTAATGCTGAACGCCGGCCGGTTATTCTCAGAGGCCCCTACCGTAAGGACATCCTTGGCAGTTCCCGGGGAGCCAAGCGAATCCGGGTCGACCAGGCCATCCGCGTTGGCGTCTATGCCGCTGTTGCCGGCGGCGTACAAAATTAACAGGTCCTTGTATTTCCAGGCGGCTTCGTCGGCGCGGGCCGAGATCGCGTCGTAGCCGCCGTACTGCGGGCTTTGGGCGGTGCCGCCAGTTGGCCCGCCCCAGGAGTTGGTGTGCACGCGCGCCCCCTGGGTGTAGGCCGGGCCAAAGATATAAGCAGCCATATCATCCGGGATACACTCCAGGCCGCCCCCCGGCGCGTTATCGATTGCCTGGAAAACCAGGCGCGCCTCCGGCGCCACCCCGGCGAAAGAGCCGCCATACTGGTGGGCAGCCGGATTGCTGCCGGAAAGCACGCCGCTGCCCAAAACGCTCCCGGCAACGTGCGTGCCATGGGCATCGAAGTCATTCCAGGTGGTGCGCCCGCCATTGTAATTGGCGCAGATGGACATCCCCTTCACGATGCGCCCGGAGAAATCGGCGCTGATGGTGGCAGGGTTACCCACGTCCAGGCCGGTATCGGCCACGGCGACGATCTGATTGGCGCCATACAGGTGCAGGGCGTTGCGAACATTGTTGGCGTGCATGATCGTCCCGCCGGCCACATCGTTGAAAAGCTGGCGCGGCAGGTAAGGCTCCACCCAAAGGACGCCATCCTGAGCAGCCAGGGCGGACAAACGATCCGCAGGCACATTCATTTGAAGGGTGCCGGCGAAGTCGGTAAGCGCCTGGGAGGTGGTTTCAGCGCCCAACGCCGCCGACCGGGCAGCCAGGTCGTCCAGATTTACATCCGGCAGCGTCAGCACGGTGACTGGCACGGATGGATCCGCGCCGGATTGGGCTTTAACCGCCTGGGCCTGAAAACCGGCTGGCATGCGGTATGCCGGATAAAATGGGCCAACCCAACGCACAAATGGCAGCGCCCGGACGGCATCCAGCGCCTGTGCGTCGATGCGGGCGATGAAGGTGTAATCGGGCACGTATCCGTAAAGACGCGCCCCCGCAGCTTCCACGTCTGCCACCCAATCTTCCATGACCGGGCCCGAGAATTGCAGCAGGTAAGTCGTCGAAGGGTTGGCCTGAGCCAGCTCAAGCTGCGCAGCGGGCAGGTTTGGCTCTCCCTGCAGCGGGTCAAACTGCGCGTATTGCAGGTAGATCATAGGTGCATTTTCGGGCCCCGCCAATGTCACCCCCTGGCCCGCCGCCAATGCCAACACGGATACAGCCAGCAAGACTGCCAGCCGCTTCACGAGTTTTCTATTCTTCATGAAATGGAGTCTCCCATATTGATGAAAGCTTGATCTAGCTTCGCTCTAAGCATCGCGCCACGCCAGAGATAGTATAATAATATCGTATCCTTCTGACTTGCACAACCCATAAAGGCGATTATCACCTGATCGAGTGGAAACCAATTTGATGCCAAAAACAAAATTAAAGATCGTGATCCCAATGGCTGGGCTGGGGACCCGGCTTCGCCCGCATACCTGGAGCAAGCCCAAGCAGTTGGTCAGTGTGGCGGGTAAAGTCGTGCTTGACCATGTCCTGGACACCCTTTCGACCCTGCCGGATGAGTTCGATATCGAACTGGTCAATATCGTCGGTTACCTGGGCGAGCAGATTGAGGCCTATATCCGGGAGCATTACCCCGATTTAAAGTCCCATTACGTGGTGCAAGAAGACCCGCGCGGCCAATCCCACGCGATCCAGCTCGCCCGCCAGTACCTGGAAGGGCCTATGCTCATGGTCTTCGCCGATACGCTGATCGAAACCGATTTGAGCTTCCTTACGCAGGAAACAGCCGAAGCAGTGGCCTGGGTCAAACCCGTCGAGGACCCGCGCCGATTTGGCGTAGCCGTAACCGGCGAAGATGGGTGGGTAACCCGCCTGATCGAGAAACCGCAGGATATGACCAATAACCTGGCGGTGGTTGGCTTCTATTACTTCAAGAAAGCTGAAGATTTGCTGGAAGCCATCGACGAGCAGATGCAGCGTAATTTGCAGTTGAAAGGCGAATTCTTCCTGGCGGACGCCATTAACATCATGCTGGAACAAGACTTGAAGATGCGCACCCAAAAAGTCGATATCTGGCTGGACGCCGGCACGCCCGAAGCGCTGCTGGAGACCAACTGTTACCTGCTGGGGCACGGGCTCGACAACAGCGCGGAAGCCTGCCAACACGACGGAATCGTCATCACCTCCCCCGTTTTTATCCACCCGACAGCCGAGATCAAAGGCTCGATCATCGGCCCAAATGTCTCGCTGGGAGCCTGCTGCCACGTGGAAAACTGCATCATCCAGAATTCGATCCTGGAAGACGAGGCGCAAGCTTACAACGTGATTTTAGAAGGCTCGCTGGTAGGCCGCCGAGCCCAGCTTCGCCGCCGGGCCGGAGTCATCAATGCCGGCGACAACACCGTTGTGACCCTGTGATCAAGCTTTATGGGCGGGCCAGCCGAGGAAGATGCGAGCAGACGGACGGGACAGGTCGTTTGCCATTCCGGGAGTGAATTTGCCGAACGGCCGGTAGCCCTATACTGGCAGGGAAACCGCCTGGCGATCGATGAAATCATCGCCCGCTGGCGAGAACCGGGCGGCAAGCGCTTCCGGGTGAGAACGCTGGAAGGCCAGGTGTTCGAGCTGTTTTATAATGAAGGGAGCGGAGAATGGCAGATCAAATCATGGTAGACCAAAAAAACAGGCAGCCAGAAGAACCTCAAATCAAAGGAGCTAAAGTGGATCAAAGCTACCTCGCCCAGCGGGTGGTCAAATTAAAACCGTCCGGGATCCGCAAATTCTTCGACATCGTCGCAACGATGAAGGATGTAATTTCGCTCGGCATCGGCGAACCCGACTTCGTCACACCCGAACCCATCGTACAGGCCGGCATCCGTTCTTTGCAGGCCGGGGAGACGCACTATACCTCCAACTTTGGAATCCTCGAGCTGCGCCAACATGTTGCCGAGCACCTGAATAAGCTGCACGGCGTAACCTACGACCCGCAGACAGAGATCCTCATCACGGTGGGTGCATCCGAGGCGTTGTATCTGGCAATGACAGCCATCTTGAACCCGGGCGAGGAGGTTATCATCCCCACACCCTGCTTCGTCTCTTACCAGGCGGAGGTCATCCTGGCTGGCGGGGTGCCCGTGGAAGTGCCTACAACCGTGCAGAACGGATTCCAGCTAAGCCCAATGGACCTGGAAGCCGCCATCAACGAACGGACCAAGGCGATCCTGATTGGCTATCCCAGCAACCCGACCGGGGCAGTGGCCACGCGCCAGACGCTGCTTGAAATCGCCGAAATTGCCGAAAAACATGATCTGGTGGTCGTCTCCGACGAGCTGTACGACCAACTGGTCTATGGTGTGGAGCATGTTTGCTTCCCCGGACTGCCTGGGATGCGCAGCCGTACTGTGCTGCTGGGCGGGTTCTCCAAGAATTACGCCATGACTGGCTGGCGGATCGGATTCGCGGCCGGGCCGGCGGACATCATTAAGGGATTGGTGCGTGTTCACCAGTACACCATCATGTCGGCCCCAACGACTGCCCAGACCGCTGCTCTGGCAGCTCTGCAGGCCGGCGGGCCGCACGTGGAGGCAATGCGCCGCGAATACGACCGGCGGCGGAAGTTGATCGTCCCCGGCCTGAACAGCCTGGGACTGCCGACATTTGAGCCGCATGGCGCTTTTTACGCTTTCCCCAATGTTTCCGTCACCGGCCTGGATGATGAGGATTTCGCCCAAAAACTGCTGCAAGAAGAGCGCGTGGCAGTCGTGCCAGGCTCCGCTTTCGGCCCCGGCGGGGAAGGATACGTGCGCTGCTCCTACGCGACCGCCTATGAGAAGATTGAAGAGGCCCTGCGGCGGATACAGCACTTTATGCAGCGATACGGATAAATTTCGGCCTCAGCTCTATGGAATTTGAGCCTGTCATCGGTCTCGAGGTGCACGCCGAGCTCGAGACGAAATCGAAAATGTTCTGCGCTTGCCCGGTGGTGGATACCAGCGAAGCCTCGCCAAACATCGCCGTGTGTCCCGTGTGCGCGGGGATGCCGGGCGTGCTGCCGGTTGTCAACCAGCGGGCGGTGGAATACGGTGTGCGCGTGGCGCTGGCCCTGGAATGCGAGGTGGCGCATACCAGCATCTTCGCCCGCAAGAATTACTTTTACCCGGACCTGCCCAAGGGCTACCAAATCTCTCAATATGAGCAGCCGCTGGCGGTGAATGGGCGGCTGAAAATTCACACCTCCAAAGGCGAACGTACGATCCGCATCCGCCGGGTGCACCTGGAAGAGGACACCGGCAAGCTGACCCACGTCGATGGCGACGGCAGCCCGGAAAACGGCGATCCGCATTCTCTGGTGGATTTGAACCGGGCTGGCGTCCCACTCCTGGAAATTGTCTCTGAGCCGGACCTGCATTCGGCCGAAGAAGTGCGCGCCTACGCCATGGCCCTGCGCAGCCTGCTGCGCTACCTGCGAGTCAATTCCGGCGATATGCAAAAAGGGGTCATGCGCATCGAGCCTAACGTATCGGTGCGCCCGCTGGGCAGCCAAACTTACGGGACGCGCACCGAGATTAAGAATTTGAACAGCTTTCGCGCCCTGGAAAATTCAGTCGAATACGAGATCCAGCGCCAAAGCGAGCTGCTGCGCAGCGGGAAGCGTGTGATCCAGCAAACCCTGGGCTGGGATGAGAACCAGGGTGTAACCGTCCCACAACGCAGTAAAGAGGAGGCTCACGATTACCGCTATTTTCCTGAGCCCGATCTGCCGCCGCTGGTAATTGAAGAAGCCTGGATCGAACAGATCCGCCTCGGGCTTCCGGAGCTGCCGCATGCCAAATTGCATCGATTCATAGCCCAATACGAGCTCAACGAGTATGACGCCGGTGTGCTGGTGGCAGAACCACCGGTGGCGGATTATTTTGAGAGGGCGGTGGCCGCTGCCCCGGCGGTGGCGCCCAAGCTCATCGCCAATTGGGTCAGCGGCGAGCTCTTCAGCCTGCTCAACCAGGCCGGAGAGAGCATCAACGATGCGCGTGTCTCGCCCCAGGCGCTGGCCGAGCTGGTGGGCATGGTCGTTGGCGGAGAGATCAACCAGCCCACGGCCAAAGGCGTGCTCGCCGCCATGTTCGCTTCAGGCCAGAGCGCCGGAGAGATCGTGGCCGAGCGCGGGCTGCGCCAGATTTCAGACAGCGAACAGATCGCCGGGCTGGTCCGGGACGTGCTTAACGAGAACCCCCACCAGGTACAAACCTACCTGGCTGGCAAGGCCGCCGTCGCACAATGGTTCTTCGGCGCAGTGATGCGCGCCGCCGCCGGCCAGGCCAACCCGCAAGTTGTGCAGCGAGAGCTCGAGCGCCAGCTCGGGGCGCTAAAGAGAGCCGCAGGTTCCAGCGCAGGCTGATTCCAGCGCAGAGGGTGAATAAAGTCATCCTGTAAAGATATTGCTCGTCACTTGACGATTTGTCTGACATTTGTTACGCTTATAGAGAGAGTCAAAGAAGCTGCAAGGTTGTGAACGTGAGCCAACTGATTTTTATACTGACTGCTTCAGCAAACGCAAGCGGGCACCAGACCGGAGTGCCCGCTTATATTTTTCGATTTCGAACTATTTGCAATAACAGGGTTGAGCGTGCTTAGTGCTTTATGAATTTGGATAAAAGAGATTCAACAAAACAGGAGACCTTTGAATGGAAGATTTGATCAATGCGTTTAAGATGGCCCAGGGCCAATTTGACCGCGTGGCCAAAGAGCTAAACCTGGATCCGGAAGTGGCCGAAATGCTGCGTTGGCCCACCCGTGAGTTTAAGTTCCAAATCCCCGTGCGCATGGATGACGGGACGATCCGCGTGTTTTTCGGTTACCGCGTCCAGCATAACGATGCACGCGGGCCGTCAAAAGGCGGCATCCGCTTCCACCCGTCCGAGACGATGGACACCGTGCGCGCCCTGGCCATGTGGATGACCTGGAAAACCGCCGTGGCGGATATCCCCCTGGGCGGCGGGAAAGGCGGCGTGGCGGTCGACTCAGCCTCCCTTTCCATCAGCGAGCAGGAAAAACTCTGCCGCGGCTGGATTGACCAGGCCTGGCGGAATATCGGCCCACGCCAGGACGTCCCGGCCCCCGACGTGGGTACCAACCCGCGCATGATGGGCTGGATGATGGACGAGTATTCTAAGCTGGTCGGCCAATTTACCCCGGGCGTCATCACCGGCAAGCCGGTGGGCGGCGGCGGGTCGCTGGGCCGGACCGAAGCGACCGGTTTCGGCGTGATCCACACCGTGCGCGAGGCGATGAAGCACCTCAAGCTCGATCCAAGCAAGTCGGTCGTCGCTTTCCAGGGTTTTGGCAACGTGTCCCAATATGCGGCCCTGGCCTTTGGTGAGCTGCTGGGGGGCAAGGTCGCCTGCGTTTCCTATTGGGACCGTGAAGACCGGACCTCATACACCGTCAGCCACAGAAACGGCATCAATGTGCGCTTCCTGCAGTCGATCACCGACGTGTACGGCTCAATCGATAAGGGCCAGGCAATCAAAGCCGGGTATGTTATCGAGGACGGCGACGAATGGATTTGTAAAGATGTCGATATACTCATCCCGGCCGCTTTGGAAGGACAGATTAATGCTGAAACAGTCCAAAGGATGAGCGGGCGTGTGCGCCTGGTCGCAGAAGGCGCCAACGGACCTACCACCCCCGAGGCCGATGAAGTTTTGAAGAGCCGCGGGGTTTTTCTGATCCCCGACTTCCTGTGCAACGCGGGCGGGGTAACCGTCTCTTACTTTGAAAGTGTTCAAAACGATATGAATTATTATTGGACACAAGAAGAGGTCTTGCAGCGCCTGGACACAAAAATCACCCTGGCATTCAACAGCGTTCTCGAGATGGCAGAGAGCGAAAAAGTTTACATGCGCGATGCGGCCTATATGGTCGCAATTGGGCGCGTCGTCAAATCAATGGAACTGCGCGGCTGGTTATAAGTCACAATTTCAGAAACGCCGCCCCTTGCAGCCCGGTGGGAATCCTCGCCGGGCTGCCCACTTAAAGTGCAGGCTGGCTGCATCCCCAGGCGTATTGATCTGCGAAAAAGCCGCAACTTTCACTGCAATCCTGCTTGCATTTTCCCTCTATTTACTATACAATCTAAACAAGATGTTGCTCTCCGCAGATGTTATGCGCTTGTTTCTTTTCTTTTGCCTGCTTGGCATGCCGCTATTGGCAGCGTTGTTTTTAAGGCGGCGGCGTCTTTCCCTGACGGCCTATTTTGGGTGGGGGCTGCTGATCCTGCTGGTTCCGCTAATCGGCCCCTTTCTGGTCATCCTGACGCGCCCGGGCAGTCAGCGCGAAGAGCTGTCCCCTTGATGCGAAGCTCCAATTAACTCAAAAACCGGCGCCGTCTTGCGCCAAACTTCGGCAAGCCCTGCTGCTATGGCATCGCCCGCTGAGGCGGCCCGTCAGGCCACCACGCCAGTAAGCCGGATCGAATTCACATGTCGACCATTCGCCGCCTGTACCTGTACGCCGTAGCTTTCGTCAGCCTGGAAACTGTACTGTGGGGCGCTATCCGGCTGGTGCGTTCGATCCTGCCCGGAGGCTCTCTGGAAGCCCGGACCGGGCAACTGGCAGGGGCGCTTTCGCTCATCCTGGTAGGAGTGCCCGTATTCCTCCTGCACTGGATGTTGGTGCAGCGCAACGCTGCCCAGGATGAAGAGGAGCGTTACGCCCGCATCCGGGCCTTTTTCTTATACGGCACGCTGTTGGCAACGCTGGTCCCCGTAGTCCAAAACATCCTGGCGGTTTTCGACCGGGGGTTGACCATCCTTTTCGGATTGAGCGCCGATTTGGCAATGGTCGGCGGCGGGCAAAGCCTCTCGGACAACATCGCCGCCATCCTGTTGAACGCCCTGGCGGCAGCTTATTTCTTTTTCGTCCTGAGCGATAACTGGCAGCCTTGGGAAACCGAACCCGGGGGAGAGAGCAGCGCCGCCCTGCCTGGCGACCACCTCCTGGAAATGCGCCAGATGCTGGCCGTGAACTACACGGCCCTTATCCGCCGGCTCTATCGTTACACTTGGCAAGTGTATGGCTTAGGTTTAGCCGTGTTAGGCGCCCAACAGGTGTTCCAGTTCATCCTGCTTCTTCCCCAGGGAACTGGCGGCGCCTCCTTGGTCTTGTTTGCAAACGGGCTTTCCCTGCTTCTAATCGGCGCGCCGCTTTGGTACTTCGCCAACCAGGTGATCCAGCGCTCTCTTTTTGCAGCCGCCGAGAGACAATCCCTTTTACGCCTTGTGGTGCTTTATCTGCTGGCGCTGCTCAGTATGGGGGGTGTGCTCGTTTCGGCTGTGCTCACATTAGACATTTCGCTGCGGGTCGCCCTGGGCGAGGAGATGGGGATGAGCCAGTTTCTCGCCAGCGTCGCCATACCGCTATCGTCCGCCGCGCCGCTCGGCGCAATTTGGGCTTATTACGGCAGAAGGTTGAACCTGGAAACCGCCGTACGGGCCGAGCCGGCAGCCGCTCAAGGGGAGAACTGGCTGCAGCGGGTCACTCTGCGCCGCCTGTATGTCTACATCCTCTCACTGTTCGGCCTGGGCACCGCCTTCATAGGTCTGCAACTGCTGTTTTCCTTTCTTCTGGATGCCATTGTGAGCCCCGGCGCTGTTTTTGGGGTGAGTGGGCGCGATCAATTGGCAAGGGCGCTCGCCGATCTTGCAGTGGGGACTCCGCTCTGGTTTTATGCCTGGCGTCAGGCGATCGTTGAAGCAGCCGCCGCGGGAGAAGCCGGCGATCACGCCCGGCGCTCCACCGTGCGCAAGGGCTACTTGTTTTTGGTCCTTTTCGCCGGTGTAATCGGCGTAATGTTCAGCGCCGGCGGCCTGCTAAACCAACTGATAAACGCTGCACTGGGCAACGCGCCGGACGACTTGCTACCGCAGGTCTTGCAGCAGTCCCGCATTTTGCTGCTGTTTGCTTTGGTGCTGGGCTACCATTGGATCGTCCTGCGGGCTGATAACCGCCTGGCAGAACGCTCGCTATCGCGCCGGCACGCCCAATTTCCGGTGTTGGTGCTGGCGCCAGGCAGCAGGGCTGGGCCTGCGCAGGCCGAATTCCCGGCCCGGGAACAGGCGCCGGAGGACGAAACAGGGTTTGCCAGCGCGGTTTTGAACGCTTTACACCGCCAGGCGCCGGCGCTGCCTGTCGCCGTTCACCCGGCAGCCCAGGGCGCGCCGGACATCACCCTCTCGGCGGCGCGGGCGGTCATCCTGACCGCCGAGCTGGCCGCCAGGCCCTCAGAGGCCCTGCGGTTGTGGCTGCAATCCTACGATGGCGCCCGAATCGTCATCCCAACTGCTACGCGGGACTGGTACTGGGTGTTCGGAAGCGATGGTTCGCTGGCTTCCCAGGCAAACCAGGCCGCCCGGATCGTGCGCCGCCTGGCTGAAGGAGAACAAGGGCAGGCGCCTCGCGAGTCTGCGCCATGGATGATCGCCATTTATGTCTTTGCAGCCTTGTTTGCCCTGGAGCTAATCGCCGGCCTGCTGGCTCTGGTCGCCTCTCTGATCCTGCGCTAACCCGGCTCAGTTCGAGTTCAGCAATCCAGGGCAGACAGGGCCAGAAATCGAGTTGGCAAAATTTGCCACTCGTTGTATACTCTTGACATTCAGTTCCCTTCCTTCGTAAAGAACGACGAAAGTGATGTTGCCATGAGACAAACACGCCGGCAGGGGTAAAGGGGCGTTTTCCCCGGCTTGCCAGAGGAATGATTAGCTGAACGCCGGCATCGAAGGGCCAATCCTACGATACTGGCGCCCAGCCCGAGGAGAGGACCGTTATCATGAAAGTATCCGTCTTGCAAGAAAACCTCGCTCATGGTTTGAGCGTCGTATCCAGGGCAGTATCGCCGCGCAGCACACTGCCCGTTCTGGCAAATATCTTGATCGCCACCGACGAAGGCCGCCTGCGGCTTTCGGCCACCAATTTGGAGCTGGGCATCACCTGCTGGATTGGCGCTAAAATCCAGGAAGAGGGATCCACCACCGTACCGGCGCGCACATTCACCGACCTGGTGGGAACCCTCTCGGATAAGCAGGTGGATATGGAGCTCAACGTTCGCAACCAGACGCTCAACCTGGTTTGCGGTGCATCCAACACCGATCTGAAATGCATTGATTCACAAGAATTCCCCCCGATGCCGGTGGCGGATGAAACCCAGGGCATCCAACTAAACGTTGCCGATCTCAGGGAAATGATCCAGCAGGTGGTCTTCGCGGCTTCAGCAGATGAAGCCCGACCGATCCTGACCGGGGTTTTGGTGAAAGTGGACGGCAACAAAATCACCATGGCTGCGGCGGACGGTTTTCGTCTATCCGTGCGCAATGCGGAGCTCTCTGCGCCCATCCCGCGCCCGGTTAGCGCAGTCATCCCAGCCCGGGCGCTGAGTGAGCTGGCGCGTATCTCCGCAGACGGGGACCAGGTAGTGACCATGATCATGCCTCCTGGCCGTGGCCAGGTGATCTTTCACATGCGTAACGCCGAGCTGGTCTCTCAATTAATTGAAGGGACTTTCCCGCCATACGAGCAGATCATCCCAAGACGCTGCGACACCCGCGCGGTCCTTTCAACCCCTGCTTTCCTGAAGGCGTGCAAGCAAGCTGAAATCTTCGCCCGCGAAGGTTCGCATATCGCTCGAATCAATATTACCCCGGGAGGAGAGCTGACGCCCGGGACGGTGGAGATCTCTGGGCAGTCGGATGAGACCGGCTACAATCAGAGCATAGTAGACGCCAGCATCGAGGGGCCAAACCTGTTGATTGCCTTCAACGTGCGCTTCCTGCGCGAGGTCCTGGATGTGGTGAAGACCCCAAATGTCGCCATCGAAACGACCGGCGAGACCAGCCCGGGCGTCATCCGCCCTGTCGGCGGGCAGGCCAGTGAGCCCCTGGCCGAAGGCCAGCGGTCCGAATTTCTGCATGTTATCATGCCCATGCACCTGGGGAGTTAGGAGCCGGATAAGCGGGCCAGCAACCTGGCAATGACGCTGCCACCAGCCTCTTCTGACCGCACCCTTAATATTTATCTCTCCCTGGCTCAGTATCCGATCTTGAGCACACAGATCCGCGCTCGGATGCGCCGGGAGCTGTTTAAACGCGGCGTCATCACATCGCAGGCTTTCGAAGCGGAAGTGCGCGCCAAAGCGATCCGCTCGCAAGCCACGGAAGGGCTGCATAACCCCTTTGCTGAAGAACCTACCGATATCTGGGAGATGCGCCTGTCGCGAGTGCGTGAGCACCTGACGGATTTTTACTTCGCTTACAACCTGCCATATGATCTCTTCGAGCGCATCGTGCGCGACACGCTCACCGAACGCGGCGCAGGCCCCGAAGACATTCAAATCTCTTTCAACCCGGAGCTTGCTCCGCAAAATATGCTCTTCGAGCAGGCGCTTGCCATGGAAAAAATGCCCCAAGATTTGCAGCAGCAGGCTAAAGCGCGCTTGCAAGAGATCAAAGTGGTGCTGATCCGCACCATGATCAGCGACCAGCTCGGCTACCTGAAGATCGCCAAGGAATGGTTCACCATCTCCGATTTGACCGAGATCCGCTCCCGCAAGATCGGCCACGGTAAGATTGGCGGCAAATCGGCCGGCATGCTGCTGGCAGCGCGCATTTTGATCGAGGCCGGCGACGAAGAAATCCGTTCCACTTTGCGCATCCCGGAATCCTTCTTTATCGGCGCGGACATGACCTATACCTTCATGGCGCTGAACGGCCTGATGCACTGGTCCGACCAGAAATACAAGCTCGAAGACCAGATCCGCGCCGATTACCCCCAAATTCAGGAAGACTTTCAAAAGGGAGAGTTTCCCCCGGACATTCTCGATCAATTGCGGGGCATCCTGGATGAGGTCGGGCGCAAACCCTTGATCGTGCGCTCCTCAAGCCTTTTAGAGGACAATTTCGGCACTTCCTTTGCCGGAAAATATGACAGCTACTTCTGTCCCAACCAGGGTACGCTCGAGGAAAACCTGGCTACACTGGCGCGGACCATCTCCCAGATTTATGCCAGCATTCTGAATCCGGATGCGCTGCTTTACCGCCGGGCCAAAGGCTTGCAAGATTACGACGAGCGCATGGCGATCCTTATCCAGGTCGTCCAGGGGGAACAATTCGGGCGCTACTACCTGCCTCACGCGGCAGGCGTGGGGTTCAGCCGCAACCTGTACCGCTGGTCGCCGCAAATTCGCCGCGATGACGGTTTTGCCCGCCTGGTGTGGGGCCTGGGAACCCGGGCGGTAGAACGCGTCGGAAACGATTACCCGCGCCTGGTTGCTCTGAGCCACCCCTTGCTGCATCCGGAGGCCTCTCCAAAATCGATCCGGCGCTACTCGCAGCAGTTCGTCGACCTGATCGACCTGGAAAGCAACCAGGTGAAGACTCTGCCGGTGCACGAAGTGCTGGAGGCGCACTATCCTCTGCTGCGCTTCCTGGCGCAATTGGACCAGGGCGGCTATTTGATGCCGCTGCGCAGCGTGCTTTTGGAAGGCGACACAAGCCAATTGGTGCTGACATTCGACGAGCTGCTGCGCCGGACCCCGCTGGCGGAGCGCCTGAAGAAGATGCTCAATATCCTGGAGGACAACTACCACGCGCCGGTGGACACCGAATTTACCGTCCAGGTGGACAACCCGTCCGACCTGCAGCCGGAAATCCATATCACGCTCCTGCAGTGCCGCCCGCAAAGCCAGCTCCTGGAGAGCGAGGGGCGCCTGCCGCAGGACCTGCGCGAGGAGGATATCATTTTTTCCAGCCGGCGTATGGCGCCCCAGGGCAAGGTCAGCGATATAAAATACGTCGTATTTGTGCTGCCCGAGGCCTATTTCACCTTGCCGACCACCGATGCCCGCTCCAGGCTGGGGCGCGCCGTCGGACGCCTGAATGCCGCCCTGAAGGACGAAACCTTCATCTGTTTGGGTCCCGGGCGCTGGGGAACGTCGAATCCGGACCTGGGCGTGAAGATCGGTTATGCGGATATCTATAATACGCGCGCCTTGATCGAGATCGCCGGGCATGGGATCGGCGCAGCTCCGGAAGCCTCCTTCGGCACGCATTTCTTCCAGGACCTGGTCGAATCCAACATTTATCCCCTTGCCATTTACCTGGACGACGAGGATGCGGTTTTTAATCGCGACTTCTTCTACGGCACCTCAAACCACCTTTTGGACGTGCTCCCCAACGAAACGGATACCGCCAATACCTTGTGCCTGATCCGGGTGGAAGATTTCCGGACGGACCACCACCTGGAATTGGTGATGGACAACGATCAGGGGCGCTCGGTGGCTTACCTGGAGCCGAACTAAAGGAAACCGGATGAAAAAATTCATCGCCGTAGCGGGAAATATTGGGGTGGGTAAATCCAGCCTGGTTACTTTATTATGCGAGCGATTGGGCTGGCAGCCATTTTACGAACCGGTTGCAGAAAACCCTTATCTCAGCGATTTTTACGAGGATATGCGCACCTGGGCATTCCATTCACAAATCTTCTTCCTGACCCACCGGCTGCGCTCCCACCGCCAGTTGCTCGACCACCCGACCTCGGCGATTCAAGATCGCAGCGTGTACGAAGACGCGGAAGTCTTCGCCCGCAACCTGTACCGCCAGGGATTGATCGACGAACGCGATTACCGCTCTTACCGCGAGCTGTACCAGGTGCTGGCGGATTTCCTCCCACCCCCCGACCTGGTGGTCTACCTGCGCGCCTCGGTTCCCACCCTGATGGATCGCATCCAACATCGCGGCCGGGCATACGAACGCCAGATCTCGGCGGAATACCTGGAGCAATTAAACAAACTGTACGAGGAATGGATCGGCCGCTTCAGCCTGTGCCCGGTGCTGACGGTGCCGGCCGACGACCTGGATTTCGTCGCCAATTCGTGGCACCTGGATCTGGTCGTGCGCAAGGTCCAGGAAAAACTGACCGGAAAAGAAGAGGTGATCTTCGAACCCGAGGAAATGAACTGAAGATGGAGGAATTCCATGCAAATAAAAAACCAAAACGGCGCCGGAAAGCTCTCCCGGTTTAAGTGCCTGGCCCTGGTGGGGCTGCTGTTGGCGCTGGCGTTGGCGCCGCTGGGCCAGGCCGGCGCCAGCCTGGCTCCGGCTGACACCATCCACATCTGCCCTTCCGGCTGTGATTACCCCACCATCCAGGCCGGCCTGGCAAACGCTTCCCCCGGCTCCACCCTGCTGGTCGACCCCGGCACTTACAACGAAGTCGATAAGATCTTCATCTCCAAGGACGTCATCCTCACCGCCGCCGACCCCAACAATCCCCCCATCCTGCGCCCCGACCGCGATACCGGCTCCAACGCCGGTTCCGACCGGGCCTGGATCATCGTCGATCCCGGCGTCTCCTTTTCCCTCAGCCACTTCATCCTGGACGGCGACGGCTTCCACATCCTGGAAGCCATCCAATCCCACGGCAGCGGCGTGATCGAGTTCAACACCTTCCGCAACCTGCGCTTCGACCGGCTCGATTCGGTCAGCGACCTGCAGAAGTCCGGCACCGCCATCTTCCTCGACCAGGCCGCCACCACCGTGCGCAACAACCTGTTCGAGAACATCGGCCGCATCGGGGCGCTGGCCTGCGGCCCCAACGCCGAGCTGATCTTCAGCGCCAACACCTATCACGGCAAGGGCGCCAGCGACCGCCTGGACGTTGCGGCCTGGGTCGCCGGCGGCGCCAGCGCCAGCATAGACCACAACAGCATCTCCAACAACAGCGGCGGCTATCTGGGACTCGAATCCGCCGCCATCCGGGTCGAATTCGAGCACCTTCGTCTGCCAGCAGTCCGGCGCCTCCAGCGCCGTGATCAGCAGCAACACCTTGCTGGACTCGGCCTACGGCATCCTGGTCGGCGCTTCCCCAACCGACCCCAGCCACATCAGCGCCTTCAACAACCGCATCGCCGGCAATATCACGGGGGTGAAAGGCGCTAACGCCAACATTATCCAGGACGCCCAACACAACTGGTGGGGCTGCAACAACGGCGCCAACCAGGTTCTTTGTGACAAAGCGCTGGGGACGGTCCTCATCCAATTTCCCTTACAGCTTAAGTTGAGCGCTTCGCCTGCCGCCATCGAAACCGGTCAAAGCGCCAATGTCACAGCCAGCGTCACCCGCGATGGAAGCTACATTCCCGATGGCACCACGATCTCCCTCCAGGCAGACCTGGGCAGTCTGGATGCGTCCGCAGTGACTTCCAGCGGGGTGGCTACGGCGAATTACACCGCCAGAGCATTCGCAGGTACAGCCACGCTGGCGGCGATGCTCGACCAGCAAACGGTCACCACGACGGTGGAAGTGAACGGAGAAACCTACCTCCCGCTCGGCTTCAAGCGCTTCCTGATCAATTTCATCCCCTTCACAAACGGCGGGTTCGACAATGGCTGGCAAGGGTGGAGCGACGCGAAAGGTCCATTCATGGGCCATGGCAGCGGATTGCCCCCTGTGGCCGGCAGCAACCCGGCGCTGTTGGGCGACCCAAACGCTCAGGATGACGATATCCCGGTCGGCTACGCCTTTCTTGCCCAGACCTTCACCGTAAGAGAGCGCTACCTGGATTTCGACTACCACCTGGTGACGTATGATATCTTCCTGGGCAGCGGGCAACGCTACTTCGACACGTTCGAGGTTTCGGTGAACACCCCGCCTAACCTGATCAGCGACGCCGCTCGCAATGCGCTGGGATGCACCAGCCCGGATGCAGCCAGCCCAAGTGTGACGGCTCAAAACGGCCTGGTCTTCTGCGCTGGAGGTGTTGGCAATACAAAGATCCTTAAGGATTACGACGTTCAGACCCTGCGCCTCGATCTGAGCGCCTTTGTGGATCATAATATAACGCTGTACTTTGCGCTTTGGAGCCGGGAGTACCAGCCGGACTTCGTTAACGATCAGGCATACTGGAATACCTGGGTGACGATTGACAATGTCGCGCCAGCCCAATAGGGTTGGGCGCGCTTTAACGCTCGCCTGGATGGCTGCCGGTGCGCTCTTTCTCTTCCCGTCGCCGGCTGGGCCCGGCCGCGCCGGCGCAGCTCCGGGAGACAGGAGGACCTTTCTGCCCCTGGTGGGTCGCGAGACGCTCCTGCCCGCCGATACGGCGTTCGGCCTGGAAATGGAGGGCCTGGGCGACAACAGCGCCTTCCAACAAATGCTGTACGCCGGCACCTCCTGGATGCGTTTCTCATGGAATGGGGTGAACTGGGCGAGCGTCGAGGCCAATGAAGGCGTTTACAACTGGGACGCGCTGCAGTCGCTCGAGACAAGCCTCAAAAAGGCCGCCTTGAACCATATCCAGGTGATCCTGGTCGTGCGCGGGACCCCGCAGTGGGCGCAAAAATCCAGCGGATATTCCTGCAGCGCCATCCTGCCTGAGAAACTGCCGGCATTTGCCCGTTTCATGAACGCCCTGGTCACCCGCTACAGCGGCCCACCGTTTCAGGTGAAATATTGGGAGATTTACAACGAGCCGGATATCCCGGTCTCGCTGGTCGTCCCAACCAGCGTGTGGGGCTGCTGGGGGGACGATCAGGCCGCATATTTCGGGGGCGAGGCATTCGGCGAAATGCTCCAGGCGGTGTACCCGCAGGTTAAGGCCGCCGATCCACAAGCCCAGGTGATCACCGGCGGCCTGGTGCTGGACTGCGACCCTGAAAACCCGCCCCCCTGGAAAGACTGCCGCTCGTCCAGCTTTCTGGAGGGAATCCTGCGCAGCGCGGGTGGGACAAATTTCGACGGCGTGGCCTTCCACGCCTATGACTACTACCTGGGCAGCCTGGGCCAATTCTACAATCCCAATTGGGCGAGCTCCTGGGATACGACCGGGGGGATCGCCAACGCCAAGGCGGATTATATCCGCCGGAAGCTGGCAGAATACAACATTTCCGGCAAGCTCATCCTGAACACCGAAAATGGGCTGCTGTGCGATGTCTGCTCCAACGACCCGGTTTTTGAAGCCACCAAAGCCTATTACCTGGTCCAATCCTACGCAGGCGCGATCACCCGCGGCTTACAGGCCAATATCTGGCATAAGGCGCAGGATTGGCGCGGTTCCGGCCTGTTCAACGACGACTTTTCACCACGGCCGGCCTATTTTGCTTATAAATTTGCCCGCCGAGAGCTCAATACGGCCAGCCCCTTGGGCGAAATCCAGGCTTATCCGGGCGTGATGGGGTACGCATTTGGCGGCGAACAGCGCCGGATATGGCTTCTCTGGTCGCTGGATGGCGAGGAGCACCCTATCGAGCTGCCCGGCCTGCCGCTGGCTGTTTACGACGCCCTGGGAAACCGCCTTCTCCCAACCCGCAGCGTGAGCATTAGTCTTGTTCCGCACTATTACGAGTTCTCGCCTTAATGTTATGAAACGTGCAGGTAAAAAAACTCAGGAGGAAACAAAATGAACTCAAAATTCCGTTCAGGACCCAAACCGCGCTTTGCGCACCAGCCCTTCCACCCGCTCCTGGTGGGGCTGCTGTTGGCGCTGGCGTTGGCGCCGCTGGGCCAGGCCGGCGCCAGCCTGGCTCCGGCTGCCACCATCCACATCTGTCCTTCCGGCTGTGATTACCCCACCATCCAGGCCGGCCTGGCAAACGCTCCCCCCGGCTCCACCCTGCTGGTCGGCCCCGGCGCTTACAACGAAGTCGATAAGATCTTCATCTCCAAGAACGTCCTCCTCACCGCCGCCGACCCCAACAATCCCCCCATCCTGCGCCCCGACCGCGATACCGGCTCCAACGCCGGTTCCGACCGGGCCTGGATCATCGTCGATCCCGGCGTCTCCTTTTCCCTCAACCACTTCATCCTGGACGGCGACGGCTTCCACATCCTGGAAGCCATCCAATCCCACGGCAGCGGCGTGATCGAGTTCAACACCTTCCGCAACCTGCGCTTCGACCGGCTCGATTCGGTCAGCGACCTGCAGAAGTCCGGCACCGCCATCTTCCTCGACCAGGCCGCCACCACCGTGCGCAACAACCTGTTCGAGAACATCGGCCGCATCGGGGCGCTGGCCTGCGGCCCCAACGCCGAGCTGATCTTCAGCGCCAACACCTATCACGGCAAGGGCGCCAGCGACCGCCTGGACGTTGCCGCCTGGGTCGGCGGCGGCGCCAGCGCCAGCATCGACCACAACAGCATCTCCAATAACAGCGGCGGCTATCTCGGCCTGGAATCCGCCGCCATCCGGGTCGATTCGAGCACTTTCGTCTGCCAGCAGTCCGGCGCCTCCAGCGCTGAGATCAGCAGCAACACCTTGCTGGACTCGGCCTACGGCATCCTGGTCGGCGCTTCCATAACCGACCCCAGCCACATCAGCGCCTTCAACAATCGCATCGCCGGCAATACCACGGGGGTGAAAGGCGCTAACGCCAATATTATCCAGGACGCCCAATCCAACTGGTGGGGCTGCAACAACGGGCCTAACGAGCCCGGCTGTGATACAACCGCCGGGCCCGTTATTTTTACCGGGCAGCTTGAATTAACCGCCAGCGCAGCAGCTTCAACACTATGGATTGGACAACAGACCAGCGTCCAGGCTTCCATCACTGGGCTAAAAGGCGCAATCCCAGACGGCACACTGATCTTTTTCCGGACCAACATTGGCAGCATCGATAGCCCGGCGGCAACCAGCGTTGGGCTGGCCGAAACAACTTACCGGGCAACCGCCGAGGGCACGGATGCGATCCTGGCCCTGTTAGACAACGAAGCGGCGCCCATCGAGATTAGCCTGGCTCCGGGGAAGATCTTTCTCCCGCTGAACTTCAAACTCTTTGGGTTTAACCCATGATTGGCCTGGTGAGGGGTCAGGCCGATCTATCAAAAATATGGCCGCAGTACTGGCAGAAGCTGGCATCCGCGGCACTCTGGCGCCCGCAGTTTTCGCAAACCTGCATGGCCGGCTCCGGCAGCGCCACGGGTTTGCGGCGGCCCAGGCGCGGGCGCGGCACCTTTCCCAACAGCCTGCCAGCCACATCCTTTCCGCGGGCAAAGGCCTGCCGGTAGAGCGCATTCATTTGCTTGCGCGTAACGTGCCGCCCGGTAAGGTACCACTGCAAAACCACGTGCCCAACCACATAGGTGCCGGCGTAAGCGACCGCTACCTTGGGGATGATACCCCAGGCGGGCACCAGGCCGATCATGCCGCGGGCGATCTGGCGCCAGAGAAACCCCCCACCTAACACGCTGCCAAATTCGGCGACGTAACTCTGCCATTCGGTCGAAAGACCCAGGGCGAGACCCAACCGGTAGACCAGGAAGGCCTGGGCTTTGCTCAATACGACCATGTCCGCCACGTTGAGCGGGATGTCAAAAACCGGCACGATTTCCGCCAGCCCGGTGCTCAAAGAATAAGCCGCGTTGGATAAGCTGGTTTCGTTGATCAGGCGGTTTGCTATCGCCACCCGGAAAAGCGGGAAGCTGCGGCCCAGGGCCAGCGCCCGGTCATGCAGGAGCTCGACCACAAGCGGGACAAACTTTTCCTGCAAGAAGCCAACCTGCTCCACGGATCCAAAGATGGCGCGACTGTAGGCCGGATCGCCCGCCAGGCTGCCGGGGGCTGGCTGAGGCTGCCCGGAATTGGCGAACACGATCGCTTTAACTCCCCGGGCGCTCCACTCCCGGTACAGGCTTTTTTCTCGCTCCAGGTCGCCGGCATTGGGATCCAACAGCAAAATGGCCAGGTCGAAACCCTGCGCCGCCTGGGCTTCATCCAAGTCCAGGATCGCCAGCGGGGCGTCGGTCTCCTGGCCTTCGCGCTGTGGATCGCGGCGCATCTGGCGCGCCAGGGAGCGGCGGCCTGTTCCTTCCTGCCCTGCCAGGACGATTTTCGGCTCCTGCTGGGCCTCCTGGCGCAGGGGGCGCAAATCGACTTCTTTTACATTCTTCCAGACATTCGAAAGGCCGGATAAATCAACCAATGCTCCCTCCCAGGTAAAATTAGGTATCCCCGCGAAAAGTATACTGCGGAAAAGGGAACATGTGCTGCGCTAATTTCGTCTATCGTAAAGGCTGATTCTGCCTGGTGTCTTTCGTGCTATACTTCACTTGAGACAAGGCCGGCCGGGGAACATATCCAGGCATGTCGAAATTAAGGAAATGTCCTCGATCTACCGGTGACCGGCCCGGCTCAGCAGGGGAGGCTGTTTTTTTACCGCTTCTCCCTGCTGAGAACTGTACCCTAAAGGAGACGTCTAAAATGAAAGGAGATTCTTTTTCCAACCGGCGGGGAAATGCTCGCTCTCGGCCCAGCCGCTGGAGCTTATCGTCTTTGCTGACTTTGCTGGCGCTGATTGGCATTGCAGTGAGCCCGGCTGCCGGGGCGCCGCCGATTCCCATGCCAGAAGTCGCCAACCCCACCACAGTCCAATGGTACACAGAATATGTAGACACCCCCGAGCTTTTCTACAATATGAGCGATCGCAGCATCCGCAAAGACTCGGATGGGACCATTCATTTTGCCTACGGGGGAGATCATCTTTACTATAATTATTATGACGGCTCGTTCCATGAGACGATGGTGGATAATAATTACGGCGTCGGGGAATACGCCTCGATTGCCCTGGATAAATCCGATAACATTTACATCAGCTATTACGACTCCAAAAACGGCGCCCTAAAATTCGCCTATTACAATGGGAGCAGTTGGTCCATCCAAACGATCGACAGCTCAGGCGCCAATCAGGCAGTTGAGCAGGAAAGCGCCACGGCCGCGCCGGACGGGCGCAGCGCAGCAGACCAATACCGGCCCTGGCAAAACGACCTGTTGGGAGTTGACGCCAGTGGAAATGAGCCCTTAGCAACCAACCCGCTCAAGCCGAACGCCTCGGGCGGCGTCGGAGAGTACACTTCCATCGCAGTGGACGGCAAGAACCACATCCATATCAGCTATCTCGATGTGGCCAATCAGGATTTGAAATACGCCTATTGGGACGGCTCAGGCTGGCACACCAGCACAATCGACTCGAAGGGCGATCTCGGCCTGTACACCTCGATCCGGGTGGATTCGAACAACCACGCTCATATCGCGTACTTCAACGATTCGTTTAACGAGCTGCGCTACGCTCATGACACCGGAAAAGACTGGATCGTCGAGGTGGTCGACGGCGAAGCCGACCCGGACGTCAATGTGGGCGCGTACTGCTCCCTGGCTCTGGACGACAATAACCAGCCGCACATCAGCTATTACGATTTTACAAACGGCGACCTGAAGTACGCCGTACGCGGCAGCGGCGGTTGGACGAAAGTCAGCGTGGATAAAGATGGGGACGTGGGCGGGTACACCTCCCTGGCGATTGATAACGATGGGGATGCACACATCAGCTACTTCGACTTCTCCAACCAACGCCTGAAATACGCCCACTTTAACGGCAGCTCCTGGTCGATCAGCAAACTGACCGACAGCGGCACTGCCGGCTTGTACTCCTCCATCATGATGGATAAAAACGACCGTCCAGGTATTTCCTTCTACGACTCTGAGGAAGGCCAGTTGGATTACATCCAATACAACGGCAGCGCCTGGGTATTGCGCACTGCGGCGCAAGCCAACGACGTCGGCCTGTCCACTTCGCTGGCGGTCAACCAAAACAATGGGCGTATCTACATCAGTTACTTCGACGATGCCACCGACGACATGAAATATGGCACCGATTCCGGCACCGGCTGGTTTACGACCGACCTGGTTACGACCGGCAGCGTGGGCATGTATTCTTCCATCAAGCTCGACAGTCTCGGCAATCCGCACATCGCTTACTACGATGGCAGCAACGGCGACCTCAAGTATGCCTACTGGAACGGGGCCAATTGGGTTTTCCAGACCGTCGACTCGAGCAATGATGTGGGCCGTTACGTATCCATGGTGTTAAATGATCAGGACCGCCCCTTCATGAGCTACTACGATGCGACCAGTGACAACCTGAAATATGCCGCCTGGACCGGAACGGCGTGGAACATCGTCACTGTGGATACCGGCGGCGATGTCGGCCAGTACACCTCGATCGGGTTGGACAAGTTCGGCAACCCGGGCATCAGCTATTACGACGTAACCAACGGCGATTTGAAATACGTTATCTGGACGGGGGCGTGGGATATCCAGACCGTGGATTCGACCGGCAATGTCGGATTGTACACTTCCCTGGCGTTTACCGTCGATGGCCTGCCGCGCATCAGCTACTACGACTCTACCAATAGCGACTTGAAATACGCCACTTATTCCCCCAGTTCCTGGTACACCACCCCGGTGGATACCAACGGAAAAGTGGGACAATATTCCTCGATCGCGCTAAGCCAGGGCTACATCCCCGAGATGAGCTACTACGATGCTACCAACGGCGACTTGAAATTTACGTATTGGAACGGCAGCCAGTGGGTGATCCAAACCCTGGACAGCACCGGTAACGTCGGGATGTACACTTCCCTGGCGCTCACCGGTTTGGGAGACCCGCGCATCACCTACTATGACCTGACGAACGGCGATTTGAAATTCGCCAAAGGTGTGGTCTACGACAACTATTCCTACTTACCGGTGGTTGGCAAGTAAGCCTTAGTTGCCGCTGGCAGCCAGGTAAGGGCCTGGCCTCTGCGCAACACTTCACGGGGTTTTTGCGGGCCAGACCAGCTCGCAAAAACCCCATTTCGTTTCGCAGCAGGTCAGGTTGCTCACCTGGCCTGGTTGTTTCGGGTGGGCCCTATATTTGGCGATCCGGAAAAACATAACGCGCCAGCAGCCAGGCCACCGTCATGGTCGGTAAAAACTGGGTGCCGGGGATAAGCGCCTCCACAACGCTGACGCCGCGCAGCGGCTTCAAGCCCAGGTAACCTAGCAAAGTCCAGGAGAAGGGGGCAGACAGAAAATCCAGACTGAAATCCAGCAGGTCGAGCAAGACCACCACCGCCAGCGGGGTGAGGCGCAAGGCGGTCAGAAAATCTGCGTCTGGCGGCAATTGAATGCGCCGGACCCGCCAGACCACCCATCCCAGCAGGAGGAGAGTCAGCAGCAGTCCGATCCCAGCCAGGATCAAGAATACACGCAGGGCTTGCGCCAGGTCAATGGGAGGGTTTGGGCTCATTATTGTCTTTGATCCGCGTTCGCAGGGGTCCAGCGCTGGCGAAGGCATACTTCGAGCGCTTATCGCTCCCCGGCCTCAATTCTACCAGGGGAATCTGCCTGCGCAGCTTTCAACGTAACGCAATTGTGCCAGCGGGGTTATAATTGCGTGCGAACTCACCTTTTTTAATCTATTTCTATCAATAGGAGGCAGCTATGTTTGATCGCATCATCGGGGTTCTCAAGCTAGACGCAAATACCTTCGAGGCTATCGAGCACGACACCAGCGCCACCGGGCAGGCAGCCTTGATCGTCGCCATTGTCGCAGTGCTCTCGGCATTGGGCAGCGGGATTTATTCATCCATATCCAACAGTTCCTTTATCTCCAGCTTCTTCGGAACGCTGCTTTGGACCTTCGTCGGCTGGTTTTTATGGTCGGTCGTCTCCTATTTCGTCGGGACGGCGCTGTTCGGAGGCCAGGCCACGGTGGATGAGATGCTGCGGGTGATCGGGTTCGCCTACGCTCCCCAGGTCCTGGGCATCATCCCCTGCATCGGCGGCATCGTCGGCTTGATCTGGTCATTAATCGCCGGGTTCATCGCCATCCGCCAGGGGCTGGACCTGGACAATACGAAAGCTCTCTTAACTATTGTCATCGGCTTTGTCGTTGTCGTGATCGGTTACATCATCCTGGCGTTCATCCTGGGAGGCATTGGCGCGCTTTTCGGCTAGGCCAGGCATTCATTTATTCGGGCAGCGCCGCACAGAGAGCTGGTGTGCGGCGCTGTTGATTTTTGGGGTTTTGGGCTTTCCGTGATAGAATCGCTCGCATTGGGGGGAATCGAGATGCTCTACACTGCCAGGCCGCTGATAATTACACGGGAACGGACCGTTAACACGGCGTAGAAGCCCTCGAAATTAAACAACCAAAGCTCGCGGCCAACCGGCAGCCGGGCGGTGCAAGCCAGGCGATGGGCGGGGCGCGTAAGCTGGATGATGCAAATCTCTCTGGCTCTCCCAATGATTTTTACTGTGGTTAGGGGCAGAGAACTTCAACGAAGGAGCGAACGATGAGCGATCTGAAAGAAGAACGCAAAACAGTACAAGATGGGACTGTGGTCTCACTGAACTATATATTAAAGGTGGACGGCGAAGTGGTCGATAGCTCTGAAGGGGGGGATCCAATCGAGTTTATTCAAGGCCAGGGCCATATCATTACCGGGTTAGAAAACAGCCTGTACGGCATGGAGGTTGGAGAAAGCAAGCAGCTGGTTGTCTCATCGGATGATGGTTACGGCGACATCGACGAGAAAGCCTTTGCGGATATCCCACGCAGTGAATTTCCTCCGAAAATCCCCCTGGAAGTCGGCATAGCGCTGCAGTTCCGCGACCAGGACGGCGAAGAGCTTGAGGCCCATATTATCAATGTCGGCGAAAAAATGATCCGCCTGGATTTCAACCACCCCCTGGCAGGCAAAGAGCTGCATTTCTCGATCGAAGTGGTCGGCTTGAGACCGGCCAGCGAAACGGAATTGGCCCACGGCCACGTTCACAGCCACCACAAAGACGATGACGGAGCAGGTGAAGAGGCGGATTAACCGGTTTAAAGCAAGACAAAACCGGACTGCACCCCCAGGCGCACCGCCTCAGCCCGGTTCGTGGCGCCCAGCTTGGCGTACAAAGAAGATACGTGAAATTTCACCGTGTGCTCGCTGATGCCCAGCGCAGCGGCGATCTGTTTGTTCGCTAACCCCTGGGCCAGGAGCTGCAGCACCTGGCTTTCGCGCTCCGTGAGCGTTCCTGCCGGGCGCTCGCCGGCTCGCTCCTCTCCGCCGAGAAACAGGGACGGCTCGGGCAGCGGCAGCAGGCCCGGGGCAGCCACGACCAGGCCCTCGTAGAGAGCCCGCACCGCCGCAACCAGCTCTTCCGCCGAGGCTTCCAGGGCCAGGACCCCCCAGGCGCGCAGCGGCAGCATTGCAAGCTGGCGAGCCGCCTGGCGGTCTTCGCTTAGGAGTAGCAGGGCGATGTCGCCAAGGCTCCGGCCCTGGCCTGGGCCAAAGCCCTGGCCCAGGCTTTCCACATCGAACGCATCCCCAACCACCAAAAGCACATCCGCTTCGGGCGGCAGGGGATGCGAACCAGTGAGGCCGGCAGACTCGCCGATCACATCCAGGGCGGGAGCGAGCGGCGCCTGCTCGAGCAAGGCCTGCTCCAGCAGGGCGCGCAGCCCGGCCCGCACTGCCGGCACCTGGGCGATCACGGCGATGCGAATCATTGACCGGTCCCCGGGTCGCCGCTCGCCGTCCGCTCCATAACCATTCTCCCCTTCACACCCACGTCGTCTTGTGGCCATTGGTCGAAGGCCCGGATTGGGCGAGCACCCGCTCCACGAAGGCATTCGCCACGTGGCTGGGGATCGCCAATCCCATGTCGCCGCCGACGATCATGGTGTTGATGCCGATCACGGCGCCGTTGGCGTTCACCAGCGGCCCGCCCGAGTTTCCCGGCGCCAGGCGGGCGTCGGAGCGGATGACATCCACCTCGCCGCCATCCCTGGACTGCACCCTGCCCAGGCTGCTGATCACGCCGGCCGTGACCATGCCGCGCTGGCCCCAGGGATGCCCAACCGCCAGGGCAAGCTGGCCGACGCGCAGGCTGCGCGAGTCGGCGATGTCTGCCGCCGGCACGTCTGTTTCGTCGATCTGCAGCAGCGCCAGGTCGATCTCAGGCGCTTTCAAAACCTGCTGCACCACCGTCTCGCGGCCGTCCGGCAGGATGACCGAGACCCGGTTGCGGGCGACGACGTGATTGTTGGTGAGGATCCAGCCCCCAGGCCGCCAGACGACGCCCGCCCCTGCGCCATCCCGCCCGCTGCGCACCACCACCAGGCTGCGCTTGACGCCCTGGATGGCAGCCGCCATGGCCTCATCTAAATTCGTAAAAAGATCCAATACGACTGACACTTCAACCTGCCTTTTATTTCCGTTCCCCAATTGTAACCGTAACCGTCGCCGGCTGGCCGCCGCGCAGCACCTGCACAGGCGTGGGTTGGCCGACGATGGTGCCCACTAACCGGGAGAGCAGCTCGTCCGGGTCGCTCACCGGCTGGCCGGCCAGGGCCACCAGGATGTCGCCCACCAGCAAACCGCCCTGGGAAGCCGGGCTGTCATCCTCCACGCCCACCAGCAGCAGGCCGGTCGCCTGCTCGCGGCCCAAGGACTGGCGCTGAGCGGCGGGGAGATCCACCGGCTGGCTGCGGATGCCCAGGTAGCCGCGCCGCACGTGGCCGTGCTGCTCCAATGTAGCGGCCACCTGCCAGGCCAGCGCGGCCGGGATAGTGATCGAAGCGCCGCGCGCCAGGCCAGAGGTGTTCAGGCCGAGCACACGCCCGGCGGCGTCCACCAGCGGCCCGCCCGAGAAGCCCGGGTAGGGGATGGTGTCGGTGCGCAGGTACTGCTCCAAAAGCCCGCCGCGCCCGGTGCGGATTGGCCCGCCAACCGCGCTGACCACGCCCAGGCTGGCCTGGATGCCTTCCTCGGAAGGCCGCCCGAGCGCCAGGGCCAACTGCCCGATGCGCGCCGGCTGGGGAGCCGCTTCGGCCGGGACCAGGTTGGCCGAGCCCAGGCGCAGCAAGGCCAGGTCGCTGCCGGAATCGCGCCCGGCGACGGAGGCCGAAGCCTGCCCGCCGTCCGCGGTGAGGATGCGGATGTCGTCGTCGCGTTCGACGACGTGGTCGGCGGTCAGCACCAGCCCGGAGGCATAGGCGATGCCGCTGGCTGGGAAGCGCCGCCGCCCGTCCACCAGCACGGTGGAAGCGCCGGCTTTCTCGACCGCGTCCGCCATGGCGTTGGAAAGGGCCGCCAGGGGATTATCATTTTCGTTGGACATCAGTTTTTTCTCCTTCAAATCTGTCATTACCGTTCCTGTCTTTCAAGATGCTTTGATGATAGCCGAAACGGCCGCCGGGCGCATCGCCCAAACGAGCAGGTGCGTACCCGGATAAACGACCAGGTGGCGGCGAGGAACGGGCGATATCAAGTACAAATGCCTATGCACGGGGGATTGAAATCAGCGAGCAGTTGTGTACTATGAATGTCGCGTATGGATATTTAGGGGAGACATTCCGAAATGTATCAAAGGAATACTCACTGCCAGTCGTATTATCAAAAGATTATGGGACAACCGAAGAGGTGAAGATCAGTGATACGACCTTCGTGATAAACTTGAGGGGAAAAATCATTGACTCCGATCATAGAACATTAAGAAATAGAACTTCCTTTGGGGAATGACCAAATCATTCTCCCAATCGTACGTACACCTCGTGCTCCTTGCCATCTTCCTCGAGCGGGATCAACCCCTCGGGCAGGGGGTTCCCATCCAGCTTGATCTCCTTGACACCGCGGTTGACGCCGGATGGATTCTCCACTCGAATGCGGAAAGTGGTCGCGCCTTTGCGGTAGACGATCTCGTAGCCGGGCCAGCTTTTCGGTATGCAGGGATCGATCCGGAGCGAGCCGCCCTCCAGCCGCATCCCCAGGATCGCCTCCAGGCCCAGACGGTACATCCAGCCGCTGGAGCCGGTGTACCAGGTCCAACCACCCCGGCCCACGTGCGGCGGCACGCTGTAAACGTCCGCAGCGACCACGTAGGGCTCGACCTTGTAAAGCTCCATCTTCTGGGGTGTATCCGCGTGGTGGATCGGGTTGAGCAGGCGGAAAAGGCTTTCGGCGGTATCCCCCTGGCCCAGCTCAGCAAAGGCCCATACCGACCACAACGCCGCATGGGTGTATTGGCCGCCATTCTCCCGGATGCCGGGCGGGTAACCCTTGATATAACCCGGATCGCGAGCGGTTTGATCGAACGGCGGGGTGAATAACAAGAATAAATTCTCTTCCGGGCGCACTAACTGCTCTGAAACCGATTGCATGGCCCTCGCCGCACGCTGCGGATCCCCGGCCCCAGACAGCACCGCCCACGACTGGGCGATCGAGTCGATGCGGCATTCGCGGTTCTCTGAAGAACCCAACGGGGCGCCGTCATCATAAAAGGCGCGCAAGAACCAGGCTCCGTCCCAGGCGTGCTCCTCGAGCGCTCGGCGCAGCTCTTGCGCCTGCTGCCGGTAAAAAGCAGCCAGCTCTCCGTTCTTCTGGCGCTCGCAGACCGCGGCGAAGGAAACCAGGCTGCTGTACAAAAACCAACCCAGCCAGACGCTCTCGCCGCGGCCTTCCCGCCCGACCCGGTTCATCCCGTCGTTCCAATCCCCCGTCCCGATCAACGGCAGGCCGTGCGGCCCGGAGGTTGTTCCTTTCTCCAGGGCTCGCCGGCAGTGCTCGAACAAGGTATAGGCCACCAGCGAGGCCTGGTACTGCCCGTATCGTTCTTCCTGTCCCTGCTCGAGCAGCGGGCCTTGCTGAAAAGGCGCTTTCTCAGCCAGGACGGACTCATCCCCGGTGGCGTTCACGTAGCAGGCCGTGACAAAAGGCAGCCACAATAAATCGTCCGAAAAACGGGTGCGCACACCCCGTCCGGATGGCGGGTGCCACCAATGCAGCACATCGCCGGCCTCGAATTGATAGGCGGCTGAGCGCAGCAGGTGCTCGCGGGCCAGCTCGGGAGCGGCGAAGGTCAGCGCCATCACATCCTGCAGTTGGTCTCGGAAACCGTAAGCGCCGCTGGATTGGTAGAAGGCAGAACGGCCCCACAGGCGGCAGGCCAGCGTCTGGTAAAGCAGCCAATGGTTCATCAGCAGGTCCATAGACGGTTCGGGCGTTTTCACTTGAACCGATCCTAAGAGCCCTTCCCACAACCTGCCCACCGCTTCCCAGGCGGACGCGACCTGGCTTTCGTCCTGATACTGCCGCACCAGCCGCAGGGCGTCCTCCCGGTCGGAGCCCTGACCCAGCAGGAAGTAAACCTCCTGGGTTTCAGCGGGCTGCAAATCGATGTGGAGCTGCAAGGCAGCGCAGGGATCATCCCCGGCTTCCACCCTGCCCGATAAGCCGATGCGTTTCAATCCGGCCGGGGAGGCCAGGCTGCCCAGCCTGCCCAGGAACTCCGTCCGGTCGGCGGTCAGGCCATGCAGGGGCTTGCTCCCAGCGGCGAAGGCTACCCGCCCGCCGAACTCGACGTTATACGCATTGCGGGCCAGGAGCGCCTGGCTCTCATTGTCATACTCGGGCACGATGTATTGCTGAGCAAACTCGCGCGCAACCCCCAAAACCCACTCGACGTAATAAGTAGCCGTGATGCGCCGGGGGCTGTCCAGTGTGTTCTCCAACTGCAATTAAATCATTTTAACAGGCGCCTTGGGGCTGGCAAACAAACGCAAGCGCTGCTTCAAACCATGACTGTTATGTTCGAAAATCGAATAACCGGCGCCATGCCGCACCAGGTAAGGCGCTGGAGCGCCGGCCGGCAGAGGCGTTGGCGACCAGACCTGGGCGGTCTCCTCATCGCGCAGGTAAAGAGCCTCCCCGGGAGCGTCGGAGACCGGGTCGTTGCTCCAGGGCGTCAGGCGATTTTCGCCGCTGTTGATCGACCAGGTATAACCACTGCCAGCCTCCGAAACCAGGAAGCCAAAGTGCGGGTTGGCAATCACGTTAATCCAGGGTGCGGGTGTATGGCTGTCCGGAGATAGATAGATGAGGTACTCGCGGCCATCCGGGCTAAACCCGCCCAGGCCTTGATCGTAAAGCAGATCAACCGGCCGGGTCAAAGCGGGAGTTGGCTCATCGTTTGCGCTTGGAGGAAGCCCGCCAGTAAAAGGCGGCAGGCGGGGCGGCTGCCGGCTGACCCTCTCCATCTGCTGGGCGAGAGATCCATCCTTCCCATCCAGGATGACGCGAGCTGCAGTCTCCAACAAAACGCGATCGCCCTCCGCCATCTGGTCGACGAGCAGCAAAAAGATGCCTCCCCGCCGGTTCAGCCAGGCATCGCTGTTCATTTTCACCAGCAGGCGGCGCAGTTGAGCGTTTAGCTCCTGCCCGTAATCCGTACCCTGAGCGTTCAGAATGACCAGGTCGATCATCATGCGGCGGTTGCGCCAATAGATATGGGCCTGAAGCAGCTCCTGGACCAGGGGCAGGTCGTCCTGGCTCTCTACTCGCACGACCAGGATCGGATAATCGCCAGAGATGCTGAACGCCCACAATCCGGGTTGTCCCTTCTGGTTGGCCTTTAAAACACCGGCGGGAGGCCGCAACGCAGAATGCGGATAAAGCAGCAGCGATAACAGGCGACCGGCTCGCTCCAGGTCGGGGCTGGAGAGACCCAGTTGGAGCAGCTCGACCTCCGCCTGGGAGCGAGCCTGGTTGAAAGCCCGGTCGATCACATGCCGGGCCTGGTAGCGGCCTGCCAGCTCGAGCGCCTGGGGCGCGAGCCGGCAGCCAGGGTCAAGAAGGTAACCTGGCGCGATTCGTTCGGTTCCAGATCGACAAATTGACTGAGCGAGAGGATGGGATCCAGAGTAGCGCCAATGACGCCGCTCTGCCGTTTGTCGCTTCTAAGAGCCGCTGGCGAACGCACAGTCCGATCGCGACCGAGGAAGCCGAGGCGGTCGCCCTCATAGATGCCGGTAACCGGCTGGCCCGCCTCTACCACCAGGGAATGCAGCAAATAAACGGGTTTTTCGGCCTCCGAGCGCGGCCGCCTGCGATACAAAAGAGCGTTGAGTTGGGGTAAATATTCGCTCTCGATAAATAACTTATTGAAGGCCGGATGGCGCAAATCCGCGGCGTGCGGCGCCAGGATCACCTCCCCATAACTTGTCAGGCTTAACCGGCGAAGCCTATCGCCATGATTGGTTAGCGTGATCCGGCGAATTTCGACATCTTCCTCGGGAGCCACGCTGATTTCCATGACCGAAGAGATCTCCTGATCTCGCCGGTGGAACTCAGCCATGTGCGGGCTATAATACACGTCCCGGCTCTGGGTAGGGACAGCCATCGGCTGGAAACTGGCCGACCACAAGGCGCCGCTTTCCAGGTCCCGAATGTAAATCCAGGCGCCCCAATTGTTAAGGGTGGTATCGGCCTGCCAGCGGGTTAAGTCAACATCCTGCCAGACGCTAAACCCTCCACCCGAGTTGGTAATCAGCAGGCCATATCGCCCATTCGAAAGGAAATGCACCTGAGGATAAAGCGGGTGCACCCTTACCCGCCAGGGCGTGGTTACGACCTTAGACTGGGCTACCTGTACTGCCCGCCCATCCTCTGCATACGGCTCCTCAATCGGGGCATTCTGCGGGATCTGCTCTTGCAGAAGCAGGCCCACGCTCTGAATGCGCGGGGAGGCGTGGAAACGATGCACCATGATATCGGTTTTGTCATAATTCACCAGGGAAAGAAGGATCATGCCCTGGTGGTGAGCCATATATTCCTGTACGATTTCATAGGAATGACCCAAAGACAGGCGCGACTCGGTAAAATCGATCGCTTCGTAAAGGCCGTAGGTGCCCATCATTTGCAATTGCTTCAAATCGGCGATATTCTTCGACACTTCTTGTGGGCGCAGCGGCAGGGCTAACAGAGAAGCATAAGGGCTGATCACGAGATCATCTCCAAGGCCGCGCTTGAAACCTAACCCAGGCACCCCAAACGCTCGATATTGGTAAACCATGTTGGCGTCGAAACGGTAATAACCGGATTCCGAAATGCCCCAAGGGACTTTCTTACCTTTTCCATAGTCGATTTGATAATCCACCGCGCCACTGGCGCTGTGATCCAGCAGGGTGCCCGGATAGCTACGCAGCAGCAAGTCTGGCATGAGATACTCAAACATGGTCGCGCTCCAGGAAAGCAGCACCCGGTTGCCATCCACCTGGGTCAGCGGGCGGCTGAGATGCAGCCAATGGCTTTGCGGAATATCGCCTTTGGCAATAGCAATCAGGCTGGCAATGCGCGCCTCCGATTCCAATAAATCGTAATAATTGTTATCCAGCTTGCCTAAGGAGAGGTTATAGCCGATATGGAAAACCTGTCGCCCTGGATCGAATAAGAATTGGAAGTCCATATCCCGAACGTAATCCTCCGCCTGCCGGTAAAGTTCCTGATAACCGATGATCAGGATTTTGGCGGTCATCGCGGCCGAATCCAGGCTCTTTGAAAGCCGCTTACACCAGTCGCTGGCCGCTCGCACCAGTTCTGAAGGCCCAGTCATTTCCGCCAACAGGCGCTGCAATTCTGTTACCTGGGCCTGTCCTGCACTCTCGATTTCGCCGATTTCATTCAGGTTCGGTGAACGCTCGAGGATTTGGATGAGGTTTTGCCAGGAAGTCATTAACGCTGGACCTGCGCCGGGATCCTCAAAAATGGCGGGCGGTTGGTGAATAAGTTCCAGCCAGGGGAGTAATAAATCAATTTCGCGGATCATGTTGTCCAGGTGATGGCGCACCCGGCTGGCGATAATCCGCAGCCTGCGTAAGTTCTCGGAGCCCAATGTGGCGCTGCTCATTTCAACCAAAGCCATTAAGCGCCGGTCGAGCTCTTCCCAGACCTGACCGGACAGCTCGTATAAGCGAGGCATCCAGACATCGGGTTGTTCTTTTAAGGACAAAACCTGCTGGCGGATTTGCGCCAGGTGTTCATATAGACCTTTAACCGCCGAAGTAGCTTGAGCGTCTTCGAAGCCCTCAATCAACTCGACCATTAAGGCCAATGTATCCAGCAAACCGGCCCAATTTTCCCAGCGCAGCACGTCGGCATTCCGAATCGCCAGGCAGCCCTGCCCGAGGGCGATCAGGCAGGCAGCCAGGTTTCCGCTGTCGACTGTTGAAACATAGCCGGGCGGGAGCGGATCCAGGCTACGCGTATCGTACCAGTTCAGAAAATGGCCGCGATAACGCTCCAGCTTTTCCATGTTTTCGAAGGTGGTCCGCAGCCGCGCAGCCAAATCGAAGAGACCGATATAACCGAGATCGTAGGCACCCAGGGAGGAGAGCAGAGCAAGACCCATGTTGGTCGGCGAGGTACGATGGGCAATCACCCCCAAGGGGACCTCCTGGAAGTGGTCAGGAGGCAGCCAGTGGTCTTCCGGCCCAAGAAACTGTTCAAAAAACAGCCAGGTGCGGCGAGCCAGGTTGCGCAGCTCATTTCGTTGGCTTTCAGACAGCAGCGCTGGCTTGCGCTCAGTCGGCAGGCTGATCCAGTAGGCGATTTCCGACGAGAGCAGCCACAGGACCAGCAGCGGGATCGCTGCAAGCAGAACGTGGGGGTCATAGAGGCCGAGCAACAAGGCCAGCGCCAGGCTTAATAAAAGCCCGATGATCATGCGCTTACGGGTATTTTGGGCGTTAAGCTCCTCCACGAAAATATGTGCATCTTGGGCTGCAGTGGTCCACTGCAGCATCCGCTTACGCGTGATAAGCAGGCGGACAAGGGTGGTAAGGATGGCATCCAGGTCCAGGATAGCCTCATAGGGGAGGAACGCCAGGGCCAGGAGCCAGCGAATCGCACTATCTCGAACGTTCAGTGCTTCCTTGCGCAGTCCCGCGCCTTTGAATAATTGAACGAGGGAAGCGCCCAGCCCGGTCAGGAAGGGAATGGAAAGCGAAAAAGCACCCAGCAAGGTCCAGATGATGGGCGAACGGGGCAGCCATAACCAGCCGACCATGAAGAACGCCAGTAAAACCGGCGAATCCAGGCTGCGACGCAGATTATCGAAGATCTTCCAGTGGTCGATCAAAGACAGCCGGTTCGGCAGGCGCTTCCCGCTGGGCGAGGGGACCCTGGGGAGCAGCCAGGGCAGTAACTGCCAATCGCCGCGCACCCAGCGGTGCAGGCGGTGAACATAGGCAAGGTAATTGGGCGGATAATCCTCGATCAAGACGATATCCGTCACCAGGCCTGCCCGGCCGGAAATCCCCTCGAACAGGTCATGGCTTAGCAGCGCATTTTCGGGAATACGCCCCGCAAGGCTGCGCTCAAATGCCCGGATATCGTAGATACCCTTGCCCACGTAAATCCCCTCACCAAAGAAGTCCTGGTATACGTCGGATACAGCCAGGGTATAAAGATCCAGGCCTGTGTCGCCGGTAAAAATGCGGGTGAACCAGGATTGGTAGATCCTGGATGGATTGATCTCAGTCCGGGGCTGGAGAATGGTGTAACCGGCAACTACCTCTTCACCTTGCGGGTCAAATTTGGCGCGGTTTAAAGGGTGGGCCAGGGTGGCTATAAGGCGCGCCGCGCTCTCACGGGGCAAAATGGTATCCGTGTCCAGGGTGATCACGTACTTAATGGTAGGCAGCGCGCTCAATTCGCCGATTTTGATCGTATACGAGGTCTCGCTGCTCCCCAAGAGCAACTGGTTTAGTTCGTGGAGCTTTCCCCGTTTTCGTTCCCAACCCATCCACAGCCCCTCGGCCGGATTCCAGCGGCGCTCCCGGTGGAGAAGGTAAAAAGGGCCTCCTGTCTCTCGCCGGTATTTCTCATTCAGGAGACGCACCCCTTCCTGCGCCTGGGTGAGCAGCGCTTCATCTCCCGGCAAATGCTGTTGGAGCCCATCGGCAAGGTCGGTCAGTAGAGCGAAGAATAAAAAAGGGTCGGGGTTGCGTAGATAATGCAATTCCAATTGATGGAGCAGCGATTTAACTTCCTCTGTATTGGAAAGCAGGGTAGGAACCACGACCACGCTTGAACAATCGATAGGAAGGCCGTCTTTAAAATCCATTTTGGGCAGCACGCGTGGCTTAACGGCATTCGTGATCACCCAGTTGACAAGGTTAACCGCAACGGTCAGGAAGGGAATCAAGCCCAGGATGCCCGCCAGAACCCCCTGCCACCCCGAACTGCCGGCGTTCAGGGTAAAACGAACCAGCAGAAATACTAACAGCAACGTTATGCCGGAAACGCTCCCCAGGTACACCAAGGTCGGGTGGGCAAAAACCCAGCGATGGAAACGCCGTTGCCAGACAGGCCGGAAATCCAGACAGGCTTCTAATGCCCGGCGGCCCTCGTCGAGCAAGTAGTAACCCACGTGAGCCTCACGCGGCGTGTTGAGATCTGGCCATCCCTTAAACCCTGCTTTTGAGGCAATGGAACCTGTCGCAGCCGTGGCGGCAGCCGCCTGTCCGCGGTTTGGATCCCTGCCATCCCCCTGTTCCGGTCCGGTTCCTGTACTGGCGCCGGTACGAGCGAGCTCGGCCTGCGCCAGCCGGATCGTCTCTCTGGCAATACCCAGTTCGTCTTTGCCCGTCTGCAAAGCAAGCTCTTCAACCACTTTACGATAATGATCGCGGGTCTCGAAGTCCATGCCGGCGTAGTAGCCAGCCGGATCCTGGCCCAGGATGGACTCGACCAGGCTCAAGCTTTCGAAAAATTCCTTCCAATCTATTGCCGAGAGCAAGCGCAGGCTGATAAAGCAGTTTGCCACCACTTCATCATCCTTTAGTTGGTCGGAAAGGTCGATGTCCGGGGGCTCCGGGCGTTCCTTTTTTGGCTTCCGCCCGGTTATCCGGCCGACAGCGAATACCAGGCATTGCGAGATCCCCAGGCGGAGCATAATCGGGAAAGCCCACAACTCCCCCATCGTCAGGGGCGTAACGGCCTCATAAGCGCGGACAAAGCGTTGAACCCGGTCCACGTCCAGGTGCGCCTTTTCAAAGACGATCACTTCACGGGCCAGTGCATAAACCCGCGGCTGGCCTTCCAGAGGACCGCCAATCAATTTCGGTAACTGCTGGTAATAACGGGGTGGAAGATCTTCTGCGATCTGGCGCAGCGCCTGCAGCACCAGGTAATAGTTGTCCAACGTCCATTCAGCAGCATAGGACTGGGCCAGCTCCTGCTCGCCTGCCTGGCGGAAATACTGGACAGCCTCCTGAAAGTCTGAGCGATAGTCTTCGAGAAATTTGGAAATGGATGTGCGTCCACGGCTCCGCTGGACGGGGACATGGCTGGCTGCCAGGTGCCGGGCAAAACTTTCTAGATGACTTTCAACCGCCTCTTGACTTGCTTCTGATTCCTTTCCCTGGTCTTCTTTGTCTGCAGCGAAATCAACTTCAGGGGTTTTGCCGGTCATCCGCTAGCGCCTTCCCTGTTCTCTTGCGGCAAGTTCTGCCTCAGTCGGTTCAATCCGGTCACCGGGGAGGTCCTGAACGACCAACAGCGGCGTCGTACCATAGGCAATAAAACTGATGACGATGCTTCCATAAGGCCACTTGGTTTCGCCGGAGTAGCCATGCGCGCTTAAAAATACGAGATCGACATTGCTTTGATCCACAATATCATGCAAAGAAGCCGTGACATTCTCGCCGACAACCAGGCGAGGCCCGATTTTCACATCCTGACGGGAGGTCAAATCATCCAAATACCGGGCGGCTTCTATTCGATTGCGCTCAATAACCTGATTTGCCAATTCGACATCGTCCTGGCTGGGAGGCGTCCGGCGCGGCATATCCGGTTTCTTGACCACATGTGCGACAAGGACTTCGCCTCCATAGTAGCGGCCCAGGGCAATCGCGGCCGGCAGCACGATCTCGGCTCTCCGCGAGCCATCCAGGGGAACTAAAATGCGCTGGTAGTGCAATTCGCCAATCGCTTCTGAGGGCGGTTTATAAGCACGCACGATCATGATCGAGGTTTGGGCGCGCAGGATTATTTTTTGGACGACACTGCTAACATTCCAGCCGCTGATCCCGCTCTGCCCGTGGCTGCTCATCAGGATCAGTTTCACACCATGGTCGTGAGCATACTCGATGGTTGTCTCTGCCGCTTTGCCCTCTAGAACTTCAACCATCGAATTGAGGCCGGCTTTCTCCAGGGTAGAGGCCCGGTCTCTCAGGTATGTCTCTGCTTCAGCCTTCCGAATCTGCCAATCGAACGGATCTACAGATTGAGGACGGGTGGCAGCCCCAATCGGATCCAGGACGCGCAACAACGAAACTCGAGAATCGTTGGCGCGAGCGATGGCAACCACGTGTGGAAGGACACATTCCGCAAGTTGAGACCCATCTAATGGAACGAGGATATGTTCAAACATGACCAGCTCCATCCATTCTGGGGTAAAAGACGAAAAGCAATAGAATTCCGGGTCGCGGCGCGGCCGGTCAATACAGGATGCCCTTCAAGGGCAGGAAGCCATACGCCCACAGAACGCCGATAGTGATCGCCAGCGAGAGCAGCGCTCCGACCACCGTCTGCCAGACGTCGTGGCCCTTAGCAGCCAGGCGCGCCCAGGTGACCAGCGGCAGCAGGGCGACCAACGGGGCGGCGATCAGCCCGTACAGGTAGATCATCGCCCCCACCGGCCCGGCGACCCCGGCGGCGTGCCCGCTGGCTTTGAATCGCAGCAGCAGATTGAAAACGATCAGGCCCAGCGTGACCAGGGTGTAAGTCACGGCGATGGCCTGGTAGATCTTGGGGGCGTGGGTCAGGTACAGGATCAAGAACCCGACCGGGTAGCTGACGATCATGAATACGAAGCTGGCGATGCGCTGGCGCTTGAAGATCTTGGGCCAGTCGCGAATCTTGCCGGGAATGTAAAAGAATAAGCTGCAAAGTGGGATCAACGAGAGGAAGACCAGCGTCCAGCCGTAACCCGCCAGGCGGTTGGGCACGTTATTGGGCAGCTTGAAGAACAGGAACGTGATCATCGCCCCCGAAAGGATCGGCACGTTCAATGCCTGCGAGACGATCTCGCCAACCAGGCGTATGCGCTGGTTCACTTTTTCCATCCTGCCGTTTTTCATTTTCGATCTCTCCCTAATCCTTCGGTCGCTATCCCTCTCCACCTTTCTATTATACCCACGATTCCCGGCAACCGGATGAATTCGGGTCTTTAAGAATCGCTGTGGTGGAACGCCCTTACCCCCAGAAAATCCCAAACAGCCATGAATTCATCTTTGCGAGGCGCCCCAACTTAAGCAATATCTATTGGTTATTTAACCTGTTTTAATCTTGACTTTTCTATACGGCGCGTGTATACTACGCCGTAGTAGGATGCTAGTAAGTTCACGTTGGACGCAGTAGAAAGACAACGGCTCAAGACTTACCAGGCTTGGGCCGATTTGCTTTGGCCGATCCGATGGAACAAGTACGGCGCCTCATACATACATTCTTTTCTTATGTTGAAGGAGATCAATCAAATGTCCGAACGTATCATCGGCACGGTCAAGTGGTTCAATGCCGGTAAAGGCTATGGCTTTATCGAGCAGGAATCCGGCGCAGACGTCTTTGTCCACTTTTCCGCCATCCAGACCGACGGCTACCGCACCCTGGAAGAAGGCCAGCGGGTGGAGTTTTCCATCGAGCAGGGTCCCAAGGGTTTGCAGGCCGCCAACGTCGTGGCTGTCTAAGAGAGTCACGCAAGTCTGAATCAAAAACTCCACCGTTTCCCGGTGGAGTTTTTGATTCAGACTCTTTCAGAGATTCTGATTCGAGCCGCGCGAACGTGATAAACTTGCGGGTATCTTAGCGGGCCGGGCGCCCGGTTGGGATGGCAGGCATGAGCTTCCAACGCATCGTCGTAAAACTGGGTACCTCCACGCTGACCGCTGGCACGGCGCGGCTCTCGCCGCCGCGCCTGGTCGAGCTGGTGCGCCAGATGGCCCACCTGCGCGAACGCGGCTGCGAGGTCCTGGTGGTTTCCTCCGGGGCGATCGCCGTTGGCCGGGAACGCCTGGGCTCCCCGCAGCTCCCCAAGGATATCCCCGCCAAGCAGATGCTGGCGGCAGTCGGGCAGCCGCTCCTGATGGCGCTCTACGAGCAGCTTTTTGGCCTGTATGGCTTGACCATCGCCCAGGTGCTGCTGACGCGCAGCGACCTGGCGGACCGCCGTCGTTACCTGAACTCGCGCAACACGCTGGCTGCCCTGCTGAGCCAGGGCGTGATCCCGGTGGTCAATGAGAATGACACCGTCGCCACCGAGGAGATCCGCGTCGGCGACAACGACAACCTTTCCGCCCTGGTGGCCAACCTGATCGAAGCCGATTTGCTGGCGCTGCTCACCGACCAGCCCGGGCTGTTCAACGCCGACCCGCGCCGGGTTTCCGGCGCCGAGCTGGTCAGCGAAGTGCGCGGGGCAGACATCCCGGCTGCGCTCTGGCAGGCGGCCGGCGGGACGGTGGACGGGCTGGGGACGGGCGGCATGTTCACCAAGCTGCAAGCCGCCGACCTGGCCCGCCGCTCGGGGGCCACAGTGGCTATCGCCCGCGGCGGCGAGCGGGATGTGATCTTGCGCCTGGCGGACGGCGAAGCGCTCGGGACGCGCTTTTTCCCTGCCGCCAGCCCGCTCGAGAGCCGCAAGCGCTACATCCTGGCCGGCGGGCGCACCGCCGGCCAGGTGCAGGTCGACCCGGGCGCGGCCCAGGCCCTGCGCCGCGGCGGCAGCCTGCTGCCGGTTGGGGTGCGCGGCCTGGACGGCGAATTCGAGCGCGGCGACAGCGTGCGCGTTTTGGAACCAGGTGGGCGCGAAGTGGCGCGCGGCCTGGCGAATTACGCCGCCGCCGACCTGGCCCGCATCCAGGGCCGCCAATCGGAAGAAATCGAAGCCATTCTCGGCTATGCCTATGGGGATGAAGTGATCCACCACAACAATATGGTGCTGTTATGAACATGATCGAAATCGGGGTAAAAGGGCGCCAGGCGGCGAGACGCCTGGCCGGCGCTTCCAGCCCGGCGAAAAACGCCGCTCTGCAGGCCATCGCCGCCGAGATCCTGGGGGGCTCGTCGCAGATCCTGGCCGCCAACGCGGCCGACGTCGCCGCCGGCCAACAGGCCGGCCTGAGCCCGGCGCTGCTCGACCGCCTGAGCCTCAACCCGGCCCGCCTGCAAGGGCTGGTCGCCGACCTGCGCGGCGTGGCGGACCTGCCCGACCCGGTCGGCGAGGTCTTCGAACAGGCGACCCTGCCCAACGGGCTGAAGGTGCACAAGCAGCGCGTCCCGCTGGGCGTGCTGGGCGTGATCTACGAGGCGCGCCCCAACGTGACCGTGGACGTGGCCGGCCTGGCTCTGAAAACCGGCAACGCCGCCATCCTGCGCGGCGGCAGCGAGACGATCCAATCCAACCGCCTGCTGGTCGCCGCCATCCAGCGCGGCCTGGACGCCGGCGGACTGCCGGTGGACGCCATCCAGTTCATCGACGACCCGGACCGGGCCCGGGTGGGCGAGCTGCTGCAGATGTACGAGTACGTGGATATGCTCATCCCGCGCGGCGGGGCGGCGCTGCACCGGTACTGCCGCGAGAACAGCCGCATCCCGGTCATCACCGGCGGCATCGGTATCTGCCACCTTTTCGTAGATCAGAGCGCCGACCTGGGGGCGGCGCTGAAAGTGATCGAAAACGCCAAGGTGCAGCGCCCCTCGGTGTGCAACGCCCTGGATACCGTTCTGGTCCACCAGGCGCTGGCGGCGGAATTCCTGCCCCGGCTGGTCGCCCACCTGAGCGAATCAGGCTGCCGCTTTCGGGCGCACGCCAATGCCCTGCCGTTCCTTTGCGAAGATGGGGGTAAAGCCTTGCTCCCCAACGTAGGCCCGGCCGGCCCTCAGGATTTCGACACCGAGTGGCTCGCGCTAGTGCTTGGCCTGAAAGTGGTCTCCGGCCTGGAAGAAGCCGTCGAACACATCCAGGCGCACAGCACCGGGCACTCCGACGGCATCCTGACCGGCGACGAGGCCAACGCCCGGCGCTTTACCGGCATCGTGGACTCGGCAGCCGTGTACGTCAACGCCAGCACGCGCTTCACCGACGGGGCCCAGCTCGGCCTGGGAGCCGAAGTGGCCGTTTCTACCCAGCGCCTGCACGCCCGCGGCCCGATGGGGCTGCGCGAGCTGACCACCTACAAGTGGGTGATCGAAGGGAACTATCACGTGCGTGAATAAAGAGCGTCACGTGCGTGAATAGATCGCCACGTGCGTGAGTAGGGCATTCACGTGCGTGACTGAAAACGTCACGTGCGTGAATAGATTTGACGGATCAGCGCCTTGAGGCGCGGGGCAAGCGCCTGCCAGACCGGGCAGCGGTCGTGAACTGCGCTGAACATCACCAGGCCGCCCAGGCCCGCCAGAACCAGGTAGAAACCGGCGAATGCGCCCGAATACGCCAGGGCCAACAGCGCCCCGCCCAAGACCAGGCGCAGCAAGCGCTCACGAACCGTCAGGCTGGAGGCAGCCGGCTTTTCGCCGCTTAACCCGGATTCAAATAGGGCTCGCAAGCGTTCGGGCCCGCCAGCGCCCGTCTGGCGGGTCACTTCCTGTCCAGAGCGATAAACGATCAAGGTTGGAATGCCGTAAACCCCAAGCTGGCGCAGCAGCCCGGGCTGCTCGTCGGCGTTGATCTTCCACACGTCGACGCGCCCGTCGTACTCCTGGCCCAGCCGCTTCAGGGACGGCTCGATACTGCGACATGGCCCGCACCAGGGCGCCCAAAAATCAACCACCAGCGGGCGCGGGTTGAGGCGCAGGCTGTTGTAAAACGCCTTCTCATCAGACATATAAACTCCAAAATGTCAGATTATCCCCACTGCGCACAGAACGCCGGATCTTGTGCTGATCCGGCGTTCCGAAAGATTCGGGTACTTCTGAGTTTCAGGCTGTCTTGGTGCTGAAGTGAAACAGGGCATACAGCGGGCACCAGCCAACCAACCCGGTGAGCAGCGGCACCAGGCCGACGATCTTAAACGCCAGCCCAAGGCCGCCAGCGAACACGCCCCACCCCAGGTAGATCAGAACGATCCCCAGCAATATTCGCACGATCCGATCCCAGCCAGCTTCATTTAGCTTCAACATTTTTCAATCCTCCTGCGAGATTTAGCGATCTTTTTAATTCCAATTTTGATCCAAACGTCTTCGATCCATCCAGGCCCACAACCTGGGCCTGGCTTATATCCTTTAGACGCGCGAAAGCTCAAAAGGTTACATTTTGCACAAACCCTCAATCCCTGCTTGATCGAAAAGCCGGCCCCTGTTTTGACGAATTTTATTCATCCTGACGCGTAATACGGTAAGAGCGCCCAACACGATTTTGACGAATTTTATTCATCCTGACGCGTAATACGGTAAGAGCGCCCAACACTTATCTATTCTGTAATTTTATCTGCGCACAGTTGATGCTACAATCCAAAAATGGATGAATTTCCGCCCGAACACGCCACACTGGATTGCAGGTATAATCTAGACTGTCATGTCCCGGTTCTTACAACCATTCAAAGGCCTGGCGCGGCTGGCCTTCCTGGCGCTAACGCTGGCAGCCTGCAGCCTGGCCCGCCAGACACCCGCGACGCTGCCTGCCGGCGCTTCGCCGACCTCTGCTCCCAGCGCCGGGCTAAGCCCGACCGGTCCGGCAAATTCTCCAACGCCTTTTCAACCTTCAGCAACTCCGCCGCCTCTGGCGGCGCAAGTCAACGACGCCGGGATCAGCCTGGCGGAATTTCAGGCCGAGCTGGCCCGCTATAAGGCCGCAGTTGGCACAGAACTGGCACCTGAGGATGAACAGCGGGTATTGGATGACCTGATCAACCAGACCCTGTTGGCCCAGGGCGCCCGAGAAGATGGATTTGTGGTAGACGACAACATGCTCCAGGATCGCATAGACCAGCTCACCTCCAAATTGGGGAGCGCCCAGGCGCTTTCGGATTGGATGGCGGCCAACGGCTACGTGCAGGCGGACTTCCGCCAGGACCTGGCCCGCTCGATCGCCGCGGCATGGAAGCGCGATCAGATCATCGCCAGCGTGCCGCAAACCGCCGATCAGGTGCATGTCCGCCAGATCCTGCTGGATACGGCCGACCAGGCCAACCAGGCGCTTGCCCAGTTGAAGGCCGGCGCAGACTTCGCCAACCTGGCAGCCGAGAACGACCCGGTGACCGAGGGCGACCTGGGCTGGTTCCCACGCGGCTACCTGCCGGACCCGAAAATCGAGGCGGCCGCTTTCAGCCTGCAGCCGGACCAGTTCAGCGACGTGATCGCCTCCTCCACCGGCTTCCACATCCTGCAGGTGATCGAGCGCGACCCGCAGCGATCCTTGACCCCAGACGCCCGCCTGGCGCTGCAAGGCCATGCCTTGCAGGACTGGCTGGACCAGCGCCGCAGCCAGAGCGATATCCAGGTCTTGCTGCCTTAGAGGACATCATGGAGACTTTCGATACCAATGATTTACCCCGGCCCATCCACAGGTATACTGCGATGTTGTTCAATATCTTAACCGTGTTGATCCTGTTGGGCGCCCTGTGTATCCTGGGCGTGTTTGCGGCGGTCTTCGTCAATCCCTACGTGAGCTTCAACCCCTTCCCACCGCCCACCCTGCCTGTGGCGCTCACTTATCCGACGGCCACCGCCACAGCCGGCGTCAACCTGCCCCCCACCTGGACTCCGACCGCTACCCTGGAACCGACGGCGACCGGCACGCCGCGCCCCAGCGCGACGCTGCCGCTCACTGATACGCCCTTCTCCCTGGTGACTCCCGGCCCGGGAACCCCAACCGTCACCAGCGGAGGCATGCCCTTCGTGCTCCAGGAAGGCAGCCCGGTCTCCATCGCCAATATCGCTCACCCCGAACTGGCCTGCAACTGGATGGGCGTCGCCGGGCAGGTGCTCGATTTGACCGGCGCAGCCGTGCCGGGCCAGCAGGTGCAGTTGGGCGGAGTCCTGGGCGGGCAGCCTTTGCCGGGTGGTGAGATGCTCACCCTGACCGGCCTGGCCCCCGAATACGGGCCCGGTTATTACGAGTTCACCCTGGCGGACAAGCCCATCGCTTCCAGGCATGCCCTGTGGGTGCAGCTCCTGGACCAGGCTGGCCTGTCGATGTCCGACAAGATCTATTTCGACACCACCGCCGACTGCGACAAGAACCTGATCATCCTGAACTTCAAGCAGGTGCGCTAAGCCAGGCGTAGCTTCCCCTTTGCTGTTCCTGCCGGTCGCCTTGCTGCCCTTATCCACTGCTGCGCCGGCCTGGGTCTGGATGCCCCTGGCGCTGGCGGATGCCGCGTTAGCCTTCTTACTATTTCGGGTCAGGCCCACCGGACGCAACGTTTTGGCCGGCTTCGGCGGAATGGTATGGGTGATTTTGATTGCGATCGCCGCCTCTCAGCTTTTCGCCGCGACCCCAGCCATCGCCGGCGCGGATGGCAAAGCGATCCCAGGTTCCATCGCAACGCTGGAAAAGGTGACGCTCTATGGGACAGAACAATGGATCACGATCCGCGGCTGGAATGTAAACAAACCCGTATGGGCTATGAGCTGGCGCTCGAGTTCTCGACGGAGCGCGGCGACGCCAAGACCGTGGAAACACTGCGCCGCAATGGGCCGCCAGACCGGACGTCCCCGTTTACATCTTCGCCGGGCGGGATGACGTGAACGCCATCTGAAGACGATAACCTGACAGGACTATTCCAATTCTCAGCCTCAACGCCAGATTTCTCCCCGGCGACCGGTTCAAGCGGCAGCGCCAGGGTGATAATCGTCCCACCTCCTGGGCGGTTTTCGGCGCCGATGAAACCGCCATGCGCTTCCAGGATCCCTTTACAGATGGATAAACCCAACCCGGTGCCGCTGATCTGATCTGGGCGTTGGACCCGGTAGAATTTTTCAAAGACGCGCTTCAGGTCTTCTTTTGGGATTCCCACCCCCCTGTCAGCCACCTCGATCTCTACAAAAGCTCCGGCTTTGTAAGCTCGAATATCAATGGGCGTATCGGGAGAAGAAAATTTCATAGCGTTATCGATCAGGTTAATCAGCACCTGGACCATCAGGACGAAATCCATCTGGACGAGGGGTAGATCGTCCGGCACATCTACGGTGATGGTACGGTCTCTGCCGCGATCTCCGACTTGCTCCAGCGCGGATTCTATCAGATCCTGAACCTCCACCGGCTCCAATACTACCCGCATCGCTCCGGCTTCAATCCTGGTCATGTTCAAAAGGTTACCAACCAGGCGGTTCAGCCGTTCGGCCTCTTCTCCCGCCGTATCCAGCAGGCTTTGAAGAGTCCCTTCATCCAGGTGGGCTCTTTGTTCTCGCAAGATGCTGATTACGCCGGTGATAGAAACTAAGGGCGTGCGCAAATCGTGGGAGATGGAGTTGAGCAGGGCAGTTTGCAGCCGTTCCGTCTCGTGGCTGAGCTCAGCCTGGTGCGCCTGCTCAGCAAGCTGGGCGCGTTCAATCGCCAGCGCCGCCTGGCTGGCAAACGCCTCCAGCAAACGGCGCTGTTCAGGTTCCAGAGGCGAGGCGGGCTCTCGGGGTTTTATGCCCAGCACCCCCACCGTGCCATGGACTGTTTTGAGTGGGAGATAACGGGCTTCCGCCGCCGACAAGGTATTAGTGCCGCGCCCGGCAGCTTGGCCGTGCAGGTAAGACCAGACCGCAACCGCACGCTCGTTTTCATCCAGAACGAAGTGCAGGCTGTTTGTATAAGGTTCCAGAATCCCCTTTTTCTCCGCGTCCGCCATAAAGATTACAACTTCGCGGCCGAACGTCTGGCTGACGTGGTCTAAAAACACGCGCAGGATCTCGTCCAGACCTTCCGCGGCGGCCAAATCACGGCTCAGAGAATAGAGCGTGGCCGTGTCGGTTTCTCGCTGTTGAGCGGCCTGAGCTCGCTCGCTCACTTCCGCCGAGAGCTGGCTGATCACCAGACTGACCGCCATCAGGCCTACAAAAGTCAGAACATATTGTGTGTCCGAAACGGCAAAGGTGAGATATGGGGGAACAAAAAAGAAATCGTACGATAATACGCTTGCGATGGACACCAGGATGGAAGGCCCTCGCCCAAGAAAGTACGAAGAGACCACGACGCCCAACAAATAAATGGTGGGTCTCCACATAGCCTACAACCACATCGACGCCTTCCGCCACGCGCTGGTGGGCGGCCTCGAGCATGGCATAAGTTTTACCGACCCCGGCTGCATAGCCCAGGAAGATCGTCAGCTTTCCACGCTGCTGCTCTTCCGCCTGAATGCGGGCCAGCAGTTGGTCGGGGTCGGGACGGGATGATTTGGGCGAGTCCATGTTCGCTTAAGAGGAACCATTGCCGGCTTTAACCAACTGTGATCTTTCCAGGGCAAGCGCGCTCTGGTTCGTCAGGTTTCTCAACAGACGGTCTTGTTCTAGCGGCAAAGTAAAATTCCCTTTCCAGATGCGAACTTCACCGATCAGGTCTTTGGCCGATAGGATCGGGATAACCAGATCCGGTTTTCTTTGGACGGGAACCTGAATAGGAATGCTGGCAATGACTGGCGCATCTCCACCTTCGACGACAGCCTGGACCAACTGGGCCTGATAGAACTCCTGAACATTCGCCGCCAGCACCTGAGCAATCAATTCCCGCGTGCGGGCTGTGGCCAGGTCATTGCTCAAATCGTACATCAGGATCGCTTCGTGCTCACGCGCCTGGGCCTGTTTCAGGCTCGCCTGGATGCGCCCGACGACCACGATCGCCACTGCCAGAAAAATCCCCAGCAGCAGCCATCCTTCCAAACTGCCGATGTAAAATGTGTAATAGGGTGGGATGAAGAAGAAGTTGAAGCAAAGCGCGGCGATCACCGCCGCCGTAATCCCGGCTTGTTGGCCCCAGCGGGCCGTGCTCCAACTGATCGGAACCAGGTACAACAGGGCGATTACGCCTTCGCCCAGTTGGTCGCGCCCAACCAGGAACATGCTCCCGGTCAGGCCTGCCACGGCCACCACAGCCAGCACGATATTTTCCAGGTCCTGAAGTGAGAGAGAGAAATGAAGGCGTTTTCTGGGCGTTTTCATAACTATCTCCCTACTTAAGCGCGTCCAGGGCCAGATTCAACTTCAGTACGTTGATGCGCGGCTCGCCAAGGAAGCCAAGCTGCCGGCCTTGCGTGTACTCGTCCACCAGGGTAAGAACCTGGTCCTGGCTCAAGCCGCGTTCACGCGCCACACGGGCGACCTGGTACAGAGCCGCGGCAACCGAGATATTCGGGTCCAGGCCGCTGCCCGAAGCCGTCACCAGGTCCACCGGGATGGGTTGGATGTTGCCAGGGTCCACGGCGTGCAGGGCTTCCAGGCGCGCCTTCACAGCCTGCTCTAGAGCCGGATTGGTAGGCCCGAGGTTAGAGCCGGTAGAAGCCGCAGCGTTGTACGGGAACGGGCCGGTCGCCGAAGGGCGCCCCCAGAAGTAGCGGGGATCGTCGAAAGGCTGGCCGATCAGCTCCGAGCCAACGATTTGGCCGTCGCGATCGATCAGGCTGCCATTGGCCTGATGTGGGAAAATCAACTGGGCGACCCCCGTAACAGCCAGCGGGTAGATTAAGCCCGTCAGCAGAGTCAGGAGGCCTAAGATAACGGCAGCGGGACGTAGTTGTGCGGACATATTGTTTTTCATACCAGCCTCAAGGCGACCAGAATCAGGTCGACCAGCTTAATCCCAATAAACGGGGCGACCAACCCGCCCAGCCCGTAAATCAACAAGTTGTCGCGCAGCAGTTGAGCCGCTCCGACCGGGCGGTAGGGCACGCCGCGCAGCGCCAGCGGGATCAGGGCGATGATGATCAAGGCATTGAAGATCACCGCCGAAAGAATGGCGCTTTCCGGCGTGGCCAGGCGCAGTACGTTTAGCGCCCCCAACACCGGGTAGGTGCTGGCAAAAGCGGCCGGGATGATGGCGAAGTACTTGGCAACGTCGTTGGCAATGCTGAAGGTGGTCAGCGCGCCGCGCGTCATCAAAAGCTGCTTGCCGATCTCCACGATCTCGATCAGCTTGGTGGGGTTGCTGTCCAGGTCGATCATGTTGGAGGCCTCACGCGCCGGCTGGGTGCCGGTGTTCATCGCCACAGCTACGTCAGCCTGGGCCAGGGCCGGGGCGTCGTTGGTGCCATCGCCGGTCATCGCCACCAGCCGCCCGCCCGTCTGATACTCGCGGATCAGCTTGAGCTTGGCTTCCGGCGTGGCCTGGGCCAGGAAATCGTCCACCCCGGCCTCGGCGGCAATCGCCGCGGCGGTCAGCGGGTTGTCGCCGGTGATCATCACCGTCTTGATGCCCATTTTGTGCAGGTGGCCGAAGCGCTCTTTGATGCCGCCTTTAACGATGTCCTTCAAATGGATCACGCCCAGGGCTTCCCCATTGCGAGTAACCACCAGAGGCGTACCGCCGTTGCGTGCGATCGATTCCACCATCGTCTGTAAATCCGGAGGCACCGGCTTACCCTGTTCCTGAATTAGAGCGACCATCGCATCCGGAGCGCCCTTGCGGATGCTGACCTGCGAGTTGCCATCTTCAAAATCTACCCCGCTCATGCGCGTTTGGGCCGAAAATGGGATGAAACGCATCCCAGGAGAGAGGTGTTCTGCGGAAGCAGCGGCCGCTTCCTGGGTGTAGAGCTCTCCCGGAACGTGGACGGCGGCAGTCTCCAACACAGAGGATTCCCCCACCAGTTTCTCCGGCGCACCGACCGTCCGCCCGCGTAAGCCGTACTTCTCTTTGGCCAGCACCACAATGCTGCGCCCCTCGGGCGTCTCATCGGCCAGAGAAGAAAGCTGCGTGGCTTCGGCGAGGTCACGCTCGTTAACGCCCCTGACCGGGATGAACTCCACAGCCTGGCGATTACCCAGGGTGATGGTGCCGGTCTTATCCAACAGCAGCACGTCAACATCTCCGGCGGCTTCAACGGCCCGCCCGGACATGGCGATCACGTTGCGCTGGATCATGCGGTCCATCCCGGCGATGCCGATGGCGGAGAGCAGCCCGCCGATGGTGGTTGGGATCAGGCAGACCAGCAGGGCGATCAGCACGGTGATGGTGATCGGCGTACCTTGCCCGGCGGTTTCGACGCTGTAAAGCGAGAAAGGCAGGAGGGTGATGCAGACTCCCAAAAAGATAATGGTAAAAGCGGCCAGCAGAATGTTCAGGGCAATCTCGTTGGGCGTCTTCTGGCGCTTGGCGCCTTCGATCAGGCCGATCATGCGGTCGAGGAAACCCTCGCCGGGGTTAGCGGTCACCTGGATGATCAGCCAGTCCGAGAGCAGGCGCGTGCCGCCGGTGACGGCGCTGCGGTCGCCGCCGGATTCGCGGATCACCGGGGCGCTTTCGCCGGTCACGGCGCTTTCGTCCACCGAGGCGATCCCTTCGATGACTTCGCCGTCGGCCGGGATGATGTCGCCTGCTTCTACCAGGTAATAATCGCCCTGATGCAGCTCGGTGGAAGAGACGATATCCACCTCCCCGCCGCGCTGCGGCTGGCGCAGGCGCCTGGCGGGGGTCTCTTTGCGGGTGCGGCGCAGTGCATCGGCCTGGGCCTTGCCGCGTCCCTCAGCCAGCGCCTCGGAAAAGTTGGCGAATAGCACCGTAAACCACAGCCAGATCGCTACTGCGCCGATGAAGCCAGCCGGGGCCTCTCCCCGGCCTGAAAGAGCCTGGAACCACAAGGCGGTGGTGAGCAAGCTGCCCACTTCTACTACGAACATGACCGGGTTGCGCGCCATCCAGCGCGGGTCGAGCTTTTTGAAGGCGTCCACTACGGCGCGCTGGTACAACGCGCCGCGCAGGACGGTCGCCTTCTTTTCAGGATGAGAAGTAATCGGTTGAGTGGTCATTCAAATCATTCCTATAAAACCAACAACAAATGCTCCACGATTGGCCCCAAAGCCAGGGCGGGGATGAAGTTCAGCGCGGCGACAATGATCACGATGGCGATCAGCCAGCCGACGAACAGCGGGGTGTGGGTGGGCAGGGTACCCGCGCTGGTTGGGACCTTTTTCTTGCGCACCAGCGAGCCCGCCAACGCCAGGGTGGGCACTGCCAGCCAGTAACGGGCGACCAGCATCGCCAGTCCGCCGGTCAGGTTGTAGAAAGGCGTGTTGGCCCCTATGCCGGCAAAGGCGCTGCCGTTGTTGTTGCCCTGCGAGGAGAAGGCATACAGGATCTCGCTGAATCCGTGCGGTCCCGGGTTCGGCGGTCCGGCCCTGCCCGCCGGCGTAATCACCGCCAGGGCGGTAAAGCCCAGCACGATCAGCGGCATGATCAGGATCAAGAGCGAAGCCATCTTCATCTCATAGGCTTCGATCTTCTTGCCCAGGTATTCGGGGGTGCGCCCGACCATCAGCCCGGCCACGAACACAGCCACGATCACGAAAGCCAACATGCCGTACAGGCCGGAGCCAACTCCGCCGAACACAACTTCTCCGAAGTGCATCATGACCAGAGGCACCAACCCACCCAGGGGAGTGAATGAATCGTGCATCGAGTTGACCGAGCCGTTCGAAGCCGCGGTAGTGGCGGTTGCCCACAGCGCGGAGTTCGGGACGCCGAAACGCACTTCTTTGCCTTCCATGTTCCCGCCCGGGTTCAGGTTGCTGGCCTGCTGGTCCACCCCCAGGGCCGCCAGGCGCGGATTGCCGGCGGCTTCGGCTGCATAAGCTCCGAACAAGAAGACGACCAGAATCGCGGTCATCGCCGCCAGCAGCGCCCAGCCCTGGCGCGTATCGCCCACCATTTTGCCAAAGGTGTAGCACAGCGCAGCCGGGATGAGCAGGATGGACAACATCTCTAGAAAGTTCGAGATGGGAGTCGGGTTCTCAAAGGGATGGGACGAGTTCACATTGAAAAAGCCGCCCCCGTTGGTGCCCAACTGCTTGATAGCGATCTGCGAGGCTGCCGGGCCGACTGCCAGGACCTGCTCGGCGACCGGACTGCCGTTTGCATCGATAGCCGGTTGGACCAACGCGGCGGTCTGGTAGGGCGAGAAATTCTGCACCACACCTTGTGAGACCAAAACCAGCGCTAGGACGGCCGAGAGCGGCAGCAGGATGTACAGGGTTGTGCGGGTCAGATCCACCCAGAAGTTGCCCAGACCCTGTGTCGAATGGCGCACCAGGCTGCGGATAAAGGCGACCAGGATAGCCATGCCGGTAGCGGAGGAAACGAAGTTCTGCACCGTCAGGCCCAGCATTTGGGTCAGATAGCTCATCGTCGTCTCTCCGCCATAGCCCTGCCAGTTCGTGTTACTGGCGAAGCTGACGGCTGTATTGAACGAGGCATTCGGGGTCACGGCGGCCATCCCCTGTGGGTTCAGAGGTAAGAGGGGCTGTAACCGTTGCAGCGCGTAAACCACCAGCAGGCCCAACAGGTTGAACACCAACATCGCAACCGCGTAGACTTTCCAGTCCATCTCCTGGGCCGGATCGACGCGCGCCAGGCGATAGACCAGCCGCTCGACGGGAACGAGGATACGATCTAAGAATGTGTGTTCGCCCTGGTAGACGCGCGCCATGAACGCGCCCAGCGGTTTCGCCAGCAGGATAAGCACAATCAGGTAAACAGAAATTTGAAGAACGCCGTTAATGGTCATCGAATCATTTCCTCTAAGAATGGCCAGATCATCCGAACATCTCTGGTTTCAACAAGGCCAGGAACAAATAGACGAGCAGGCCTAAGGCGATGATCCCGGCGATCAGGTAAAGCAGGTTCATGGCTGCCCTCCCAATAAACGCTCACACAATTTAATAAATGCCCAGGTCAGGGCGAAGAAGATCAAAACGACCCCTAAGTAGATCAGGTCCATAGCTCATCACCTCCCAGTAATTTTCTTTTCCAGGAGATGATTAAACCCGAAAAGAGGTCAAGAAAGGGTCAAAGATTTGGGGAAAGGGTCAAGAATAGGTCAAGAAAAGGTCCAGGCTTTAACCGGGCGGGTCGACGCAGCCTTGCAGGCCGCCGTATTGGGCCTGGAAAGGCACCCCCCAATCCTGGGTGGGCGAATCGGGCAGCGCGCCCAGTCTCTTCCAATCAAAGAGCTGCTGGTAAAGGATGCCCTGGCTGGCAATATCGATCACATCGTAAGTCCAGTCGCCCAGGCCGCGCTGAGAGCCCAGCAAGGCGATTTGAGAGCCATCCGGCTTCCACAGCAGGTAATCGGCAAACGCCAGGGAAATTAGCTGGTCCTGGCGGCCGCTGGCGGTGTCTACCACGAACACGCCGCACTCACTGGTGCCCGCCGTGCAACCAAAATAGGCCAACAGGCGTCCATCGGCCGATATCGCGAAATCGCCCACCAGCCTGTCCCCCGGCTGCACCGGGTGGGCCTGCTCGACGGCCGAGAGGTCCGCCCAAAACAGGCTCGCCGCGCCGCGGCCGGCTCTGCCCGGCAAGAGGCTGTAGACGATCCGCCGGCCATCCTGCGAGCGTTCACAGGCCAGAATTGAATCGCTGCTGGCGGGCAATCTCCCCAAATAGTAATCGCCGGCGAACAAATCCAGCCCGGGCTGTCCATCCGAGGCCAGCCGGGATTGGAACGTCAGGCGGCTCCTGGCCGGGTCAAAGCCCGCTGGCGCGGGCAGGTGGGATAAGCGCTCGTGCCCGGTTTGCGCCATCCAGGCCGGAAGCGGCGCTCCGTTGGCCAGAGAATTGACCGGTCCGGCTGGCTGGCCGAGGGAATTTCTGGCAAAATGCCCGCCCGGGTACAGGAATGGATCAAAAATAGACGGGGGGAAATCCACGTCGAAGTCGATAGCGTTCACGATTGTATCCACCAGGACGGTATTGAAGTCCCCGCCTCCGTATTCCCGGCGGCATAGGAGCACGCCGTAAATTTCGTCCACGCAAACCCGGTAAATCCGCTTACCATCGACGTTGATGCGGTCCAGCACCAGGGCCAGGCGGTTGGCAATCCGGTCCTCTCCGGCCAGCTCGAAGTGTCCATCCGTATTGGCGTCCGCCTGGGGAAGGAACAGCGCCCCCAGCTCGAAATCAAAGGGCCAGGCATCCGACAGGTATTCGTAGACCGCCCCGCCCACCAGGTTCTGGGCGTAGACATGCCCGCTGTTGATCGCGTAGGTCTCATAAGGATCGCCGCCGGCCGGCCCGGAGATGACGCGTGTCAGGGAGGGCTGGCGGATCCAGACTTGCTTGCGAACCTGCGATTGGGGCGGGCCGATAAAGCCGGGCAGGCCGTAATTGATCACCTGGACATCGGCCCACAATGTTTGCCAGTAATCCTTGCTATGCTCGATGCGCTGTTGGACCTCTTCTATGCTGGATTTCCCGCCTAAAGCGGGCGGAGGCGCCAGGGGCGTAAACGGCGGCGGAGGCGCCAGCCAGTCTACCCGCTGCGCCCCAGGTAAGCGCAGGACCTGGCCCGGGTACACTCCCGCCCCGGACGGCAGCCGGTTGAGCGAGAGCAGCTCGCCGGCCGAAACGCCGGCCTTGCGGGCGATCCCCTCCAGGGTATCCCCGGGGCGGACAATGTAGGTGAAGGATGTGTCCGGCGTTGGGCTGGGCGTAAGCAGCAGGGCGGCCTGCTGTTGGGACTGCGAGTTCGATCTCGATGCGGTTGGCTGCCCGGCCGATCACCAGGGCGATGACGAGCATGACCCCAATCAAGGCGATTTCTTTGAGCTGGATGGCGATGCGCCCATTGCGGCGCTTTTTTGCCACCTGGGCGACGACCACTTGCTGCAAGATTTCCACCTGCATCTGCCCTGAGTGCAGGGGCTGCACGCAGGCCTGCAGGGCCGAGCCCAGGCGCTGTTCCATCCCTTTCAGCCCGCCCGCCAGACGGCGGCAGTGAGCACAGCCAACCTGGTGGTCGAGCAAGGCGCTTTTTACGGCCGCCAGGTCCCTTTCAAGCTGCGGCGGGGCTATTTCCAGCACGTAGGCGGCCTCTTCCTGGGAAAGGCCCTGGGCGTAGCAAAGCGCCAGTGGTAGAAAACAAGCCTCGCCCAGCCCGGCGACCGTTTGAAGCAGGTGAGAATCCATCTCGTCGCTGGAAGCGCAGTCCAGGAACAGAGCGCGCAATTGCGGCAGGAGGCGCCCGCCGCTTAGCCCGGAGATTCGCCGGCATTCGTCCAGGCAAAGCGCAAGCAGCCAGGCCCGCCCGCTGGTGTTTCCCCGAAACCGGTGACGTTCCAAGATCGCCCGCGCCAGGGTGCGGCGGAGGGCATCGTCTACCTGCGCACGTTGGTCGAGGCAGAACGCCGCCAGGCCAGCCAGCGCAGCGGAATATTCGCTGGTGAGAAGAGCCGCCAGGGCCGGATCGCCCACCCGGCTGTCGGACAGCATCCAATCCAGGTCGGGTGATAGGGGCGCGCCTGCATCGAAGGGTTGGCGGTTAGCACTCATGCAGCCTCAGCGCAGAGACGCCTCCGCGATTAAGGCGCATACAGTCGCTCGTATTGGGCGCAAATCAGGTCGAGCGCCTGGCGCAGCCGGGCCCGGTTGGCCTCAACCTGGTGCCAGCGGCTGGCGCCGGAGGGGTGCGGCAGCGGCACCACCCAACGCCCATCCACCTGCTTCTGGCTGCCGATCACTTCTTCCAGGGTTGAGCCAGGTGGGAAAAACAGGTTGATCGCCAGGCGGCCCACCGGAATGACCAGCTCGGGGTGGACCAGGGAAAGCTCCGCATCTAAAAAAGGGCGGCAGAGCGCCTGTTCAGCGCGAGTCGGCACCCGGTCGCCGCTCCCTGATTTGGCCCGCCCGGGGTAACACTTAGTCACCGCGGTCATGTACTGCGTGCGGCGAAACCAGGCCTCCTGGATCCCGGCCTGGGCAAGCCATTGAAACAGGCGCTTCCCGCTGCCGGCGTTGAACGGCCGCCCGGCTTCCTTCTCGGTGACGCCGGGCGCCTGGCCGATGATCATGATGCGCGCCTGCATTCCGCCGGAGAAGATCGCCCGCGGGAAAACGTCGTAGCCGGCCTGCAGGCACAGGCGGCAGCGGCCCATGCGCTCGTGCAGCGCTTGCAGCGACGGCGGCGAAGAGGCTTCGAGGTTCATGCCTCCAGGCTCTCCCCACTCAACGCCATCCAGGCCTTCTGCATCAACAGGGCGTCATCCTCCATTGCCGGGCTTTCGCACAAGATGCGCCCGCCGGCGCCGAAGGCTTGCAGGGCGCGCAGGATCGCATTCAGGTCCAGGTCCGCCTCTTCCAGCCGCAGGTGGTTCTTCTCGCCCTTTTCGCCGTATTCGATGCCCGACATGTGGATGTGCAAACGCTGCAGCGCATCCGCGCCAAGAGCTTCGCCGTACGTTTCGAGCAGGCGCGACCACTCCTCATAGGTGTTCATCGTGCCGTCGCCGGGTCGGGCGTGCAGGTGAGCAAAATCCAGGCAGGGCTGTACATCCCGAATCGCCCGGCTCATCTCCAGGGTATCTTCCAGCGAGCCGAGCATGGCGGATTTGCCCATGGTCTCCGGGCGCAGCGTGACCGGGTTGCCAGCCAGGCGCAGCTCCTGCACGCAGCCCTCCAGGCGTTGGATCGCCAGGGGCAGCACTTCCTGCGGCGGGCGCTCAAAATACGAGCCCGGGTGGAAGATGATATCCGTTGCCCCTGCCAGGCGCCCGTAAACGGCCGCGTCCATCAGGCGCTGGCGCGACTTGGGCCATTCCTGGTCGTCGCCGTTCAGGTTGATGAAATACGGGGCGTGGATACTGACCAGGACATCCACCTCCTGGGCGGCATCCCGGATCTCCTGGCAAGTCTTTTCGCTGACGCGCACGGCCCGCACCCAGCCCAGCTCAAGCGCGGCCAGGTCAAGCTCGCGGGTGCGCAGCAGGGCGCCAACGCTGCCCCCGGGTTTTTTGGGCGTGGAAATCGGCGAACCAACTGTCCCGAATCGAAATGAAAGTGGGGACATGACAAACCTCAAAGTGTGTGAATGGGGCAGCCGGGAAAGCGCTGCCCTTAAAAGAATAATAGCTTCAGGCGCTCAACCAGGGGAGGCCCCAGGATCAGGAAACCGATCAGGGCTGCGCTGCCGGCCGCGATCAACACCGCGGCCGCGCCGACATCTTTCCCCACCTTCGCCAGGAAATGCTGGCTCGGGCTGGCCAGGTCCACCACCGCCTCCAGGGCGGTATTCAGGAACTCGGCCGTCCATACCATGGCGATCGCCAAAACGATCACAGCCCAATCGCGGGCCGACAGCCCCAACCAGAAGGACAGGATCAAAACGACGACGCTGATTACAGCGTGAATCCAGGCGTTGCGCTGGGTGCGAATGACGAACCACCAACCGGAGAAGGCATAGCGGAACGAAAGCGCACGAGTTTGGAAAAAGGGTCGCATAGCAGCCGTGATTGGGATCGAAACCGAAAAACGGCCTTGAAGGTCCGCATCAACCGGGCGGCGCGCTGATCGAACAACCCAGGCGCTCGAGGATGCGCCCTTGCAAAGCCCACATGGCGGATTTCTCCTGCTCTTTGGCGTGATCGTAGCCGAGCAGGTGCAGCATGCCGTGCACCACCAGGAGCTGCAGCTCATCCTGCAGCGTGTGGCCAGCGGCAGCGGCCTGCTCTCCGGCGCGCGCTAAGGAGATCACGATATCCCCCAGGTAGAAAACTTGCGAATCCGGGTCGAGCTCGCCGGCCGGGAAGGACAGCACGTCGGTGGGCGCGTCGATGCCCAGGTACTGGCGGTTCAGGTCGCGCAGTTGGGCGTCATCGCTCAGCAAGATGGTCGCATCCGCGCCCGCCTCAGCGCCAACCTCCGCCCGGCCGAGCGCCAGCGCCTCGCCGGCGGCGCGCTCCAGAAGGCCGCCGTCTGCCAGGCCCAGGCTTGTGAGCAGGGCAAGCGCCTCGGGGCCCAGCGATTCTGCCAGTTCAAGAAAGATCATCGCCTTATCTCAAGATGCAGGGGAGGATGAGTCCAGGGAAGTGGAGTCCAGGGAGGCGCCGGCCGGGGCCTCCGGAGCTTGCCGCTGTGGTTGGGGGACGGCGGAGACCGGGACGGTCGGCTCAGGAGCTGGTGCGGCCTCCAGCTTGGGGTACTTGACCCGCGGGTGGTAGACGCCGCGCAGCGTTGCCGTAAAAGAATCCACGATCATGCTCAGGTCGTGCAGGGTCAGGTCGGTGTCGTCCAACTGCCCGAGGGCGACCCGGTCATCGATCGTGCTCTTGACTAACTGGCGCAGCTCATGCTCTTCTTTGGGCCTCTCGGCGCGCACGCGCGCTTCGCTGCCATCCGCCAACATCAGGATGGCGGTCTCGCGGGACTGCGGACGCGGGCCCGGGTAGCGGAAACGTTCGATGTCCACTTTGCTTTCGTTTCCATTCGCAGCGGACAGCGCGTTGACATACTGGTAGCGGGTGATCATGGTCCCGTGATGCTCGGAGATAAAATCGGAGATGCGCCGCGGCAGGCGATGCTTGCGCGCCATTTCCAGGCCGTCGCTTACATGCCGGATGATGATGGCGGAGCTCTCCAGCGGGTCCAGCTCGTCGTGCGGGTTTGGAAAACCGGGCACCTGGTTCTCGATGAAATACACCGGGTTGTTGGCTTTGCCCACATCGTGGTAAAGCGCCCCAACCCGGGTCACCAGCGCATCGGCGTGGATACATTCGGCGGCCTGTTCCGCCAGGTTGGCAACCTGCAAACTGTGCTGGTAAGTGCCGGGGGCCTCGCGGAGGATGATCTGCAGGAGTGGCTGGTCGGGCCGGGTGAGCTCCATGAGCTGCATCGGGGTGGTCAGCCCCAGGATCTGGGCCAGGAAGAATTGCAGCAGCACCGTCAGGCTGGCAGCCGCCAGGCCGTTAAACAGCCCTGCGCCCGCCAGGGTCGCCAACCCAACCAGGTCGGTAGTCGGCATGGGCAGGCGATAGACCAGGACCACCAGGGCGCTGGAGAGCGCCACTGCCAGGCCCGCCCAGAAGAAGGATGTGATCCGCCGCGCCCGCCCAAGGGCCAGGATGCCGAACAAGCTGCCCATGGTATAGTAAATAGTCAGCTCCAGAGCGTTGGGCAGGCCGAAAGCGACCATCACCGCCAGCGGCAGGGAAGTGACCAGGGCAAGCTCAGCCCCGAACAAGGAGGCGATGCACAGACCGTAGGCTGCCACAGGGAAGGCATAAGGGATGACCGTATGGCCCGGGATCGCCAGGCGACCGCCCAACAAGAAAACCAGAAAAAGCGACCCCATCAGCAGCAGACCGCGCAGGTCCTGGGTGATGGCGGCTCCACGCAGCATATAGAACAGCATGAAAGCGACCATCAGCGTTACCAGCGCTGCGGCGCTGGCGACATCCTGCCACTGCTCCTGAGGCTGTCCCAAGCCCATGTGCTGTAAGGCCTCCACGTCGGCGGCGCTCAACACCTGGCCGCGCAGGACCACGGTCTCCCCGGACATGTACGCCTGGGCGACCGGAGAAACCGATTCGCGGGCTTTTTCGCGGGCGGCATCGGTCAGACTTTCGCTATAAAGGCTGTTTGGCGCGACGAACGCGGCGGCCAGCTCGGCGACGATGGCTGCTTGCTGCTCGGATAACGACAGGCTCACCAGCGTCGGAACGCTGCTGCGGGCATCTTCCACCAGGTCGGGGCGGATGGTGCTGCGCATCACCTGCTCGAGGACGACGATAGTCTCCTGCTGGACCGCCTGCCAGCGCGAATCGCTCAAAGCCAGGATGGCGGAAGCGGTCTCCTGCACCAGGTGGAGGTCGTCCAGGGCCGCCAGGTCGTCCATCTTTTGGCGGTTGGCGGCATAAGCATCGGCGCGCACGTTGGTAATATAGGCCAGGGCGGATTGCAAGCGCTCCAACTGGTCGCGTGCGATGCTGGGGTCGGGTTGGGTATAAACAGGGGAAACGGCGCGCTCGGCAGAATCCTGGCGCTGGCGGGTTAGCACATCACTGGTGAAGGTGACTGCCTGTGGAGCGCGGTAATCCTGGTCGGCCACCTGGCCTACCTGCAGGCTGGGCGAGATCAGGCGGGCAACCAGGGGCAGCATCAAGGCGACCAGCGCCAGAGTCGCGCTGACCAACAAGAAAAGCACCAGGAAAATCGAGCGCCGGATCGACCGGCGGGCAGGTGTAGGGGTTGACATCTTTGGCGCGGATCAAGACTCCAGGAGCTTACGCACCATCTGGCTGGCTTCGCTCCCGCTGGCGCGCCCTTGCAGGCGCGGCACGAGCACCTTCATCACCTGGCCCATCTCCTTGGGCGAGGTTGCGCCGATCTCGGCAATCGCCTGGCGCGCCAGCGCTTCCAGCTCCTCGGCCGAGAGCTGGCTGGGCAGATACTGCTCCAACACGGCGATCTCTTCCAGGGCTTCTTCCACCAGGTCGGGACGGTTGGCTTGCTGCGCTTCGGCCAACGCCTCCTGGCGTGACTTGACTTCTTTCTGCAGGATGGCGAGCACAGCGGCCTCGTCCAGGAGGCTGCCCTTGTCGATTTCAACCAGGCGAACCGCCGAAACCGCCATGCGCAGCGTGCGTTTGCGCAGGTCGTCGCCCTGGCGCAGCGCTTCTTGCATGGCGCTTTCAAGCTCAGCTTTTGTCGTCATAGGACTTCCTATACAAATACAAATCAATCCGCTTCCGCAGCCCAAGGCCTGAAAAGCGGGCCGGGCCGCATGTCTTGTCTACAACGGGCGAATAGCCCGTAAAAACAGTATAGCATGCCCGCTCATGGAGGGCAAGACCGGCCCAGCTTCTGCGCCCAGCCACCCGCAGTGCGGAAATTGACAAAATCACTGTCCAAACAGGCGCGGCTGGTAAGGGGAGCTGAGACGGACATCGACGATGGTCACGTCGCCGCCTTGCAGGCTCTGCATCAATTTGTCCGCCTCTGCGCCGGTCTCCTTGATGGTCACTTCCCGCCGGGAGCCATCCAAAAGGCGCGAGGTGGTCACGGCGAAAATGTTGCCGCCCGCCTGCGCGATGTCGGAAGAAATCTTCGCCAGCTCGCCGACCCGGTCGGGCAGGCGCAGGGTCAGGCGCGTCCCGGTCTCTTGGCCGCCCAGGGCTTCCACCAGCGTCTTAAAAATATCCGTCTCGGTGATGATGCCAACCAGCCGGTCGCCGTCCATCACCGGCAGGCAGCCGATTTTTTGCTCCACCATGATCCGGGCTGCCTCTTCCAACGGGCAGTCGCCTTGCACGGTGAACACCGGGCGGCTCATGATCTGGCGGACGCGCAGCCGCTCCAAAAGGGCGTACATTTCGTGGATGCTCAAGGTGGTCGCCGGCGAGGGCTGGTTCGAGAGCATGTCCTTTTCGACGACGATCCCGATCAGGCGGCCTTTATCCAGCACGGGCAGGCGGCGGATCTTCTGGCGGCGCAGGATGCCCATGGCTTCCGGGAATGCGACATCCGGGCCGACACCGATCGGGTCAGGCGTCATATAGCTGCGAACGAACATGTTTCCTCCTGCATTTGCTGGGCCGAAAGGGGGATATTGGAGGGGTCGATCTCGCCGCGCTTCCACCCGCCGGGCGGCTGGGCGAACGCAGGCGAGGGTTGCGGTTGAGGTGAATTTTACCACCGACCGCAGCCTGGAAGGCAGGCGAGGGCAGTGGGAACAATTCGGCCAAATGCGGTTACCCAGAGTGCGAACCTTAGAAACCGGGGGAGGAGGTCTCAATAATGATAGAATTAACAAACCGATGTGTCTATCGGGCGAATGGCGTTCTAAGTAAAAGTAAATTCAAAAGGAGCAACTATGGCCGAAGAAGCCGTACCGCCTCCACCCCATAAGAGTGTATTCGGCTTGCTGTGGGGGATCGTGCGCAGACCGAGATCCACCCTGGCCTATATCCGGGACGCCCGCCAGCGTTCCTGGATCCTCATCGCGTTGTTGGCTATCCTGTCCGCCGTGTTTTTGATCGTGGCTGTCGCCCCGATCTCAACCCGCCTAGCGCGTGAAACCATGCAGGCCACGTTCGAAGCCCAGGCCGGCGCCGCTTCACAGCCGCTTGACCCCGAAGCACAGCAGCGCATCACTGAGTTTGCCGCCAACCCTCTCTTCACCGTGGTGGTCCCAGGCGTCACCACGCTGATCGGGCTCTTCATCAGCTGGCTGTTATGGGCCGGCGCCCTGCACCTGCTGAGCGTGATGGTCGGCGGGGACAGCCAGTTCGGAAGCATGTGGCGCACCGTGGTCTGGAGCTCGCTCCCGCTCATCCTGCGCAACATCATTCAGATCGGCTTCGTGCTGGTTACCGGAACGGTCATCGCCAATCCGGGGCTTTCCGGGCTGGTGACCCAGGAGCGCAGCGTGACGGATTTAATCGCCTCCCCGCCCGGGGCCGGCGCTCTGGCCTTGCAGACACTGCTCGCTCAAATCGATATCTTCAACATCTGGAACATCGTCTTGCTGGTCGTCGCTGTGATGGTCACGGCCCGTGTGTCCGCCCGCAAGGCCGTTTTGATCACCCTGGGTGTGTGGGTCCTGTTCCTGGCGGCGCGCATGGCGTTGGCCATCGTGCCCACGCTGCTTGCCAGCGGTTTTGCATGAACCAGGCCAGCATTATTCGCGCGGATGACCTGCGCCGTCATTTCAAAATGGGCCAGGAGCTGGTGCTGGCCCTGGATGGCATCCACCTGGAGGTGCAAGAAGGCGAGTTTATAGGCATCACAGGCACGTCCGGATCGGGAAAATCCACCCTGCTTTACCTGTTAGGCGGGTTGGATCACCCCACCTCCGGCAAGATTTGGGTGAACGGCGAAGAGATCAGCAGCCTGGACGAGGACGGCCTGGCAGCCTACCGCCAGCACACCATCGGCTTTATCTTTCAAATGTTCAACCTGATTCCGACGATGACCGCCCTGGAGAACGTGGAGTTCCCGCTGATGTTCAGCAAGACCTCCGCCCAGCAGCGCCGCCAGCGGGCCGCCGGCCTGCTCGAGCTGGTCGGCCTGGGCGACCGTCTCGGTCACCGCCCGACAGAGCTCTCCGGCGGGCAGCAGCAGCGTGTGGCAATCGCCCGCGCCTTGATCAACGACCCGCCCATTATCCTGGCGGACGAGCCCACCGGCAACCTGGACAGCCATTCAGGGAGTGAGGTCATGAGCGTTCTGAACCAACTGAACCAACAGGGCCGGACTCTCATCGTCGTGTCTCACGATCCGGATGTGATCTTGGGCGCGCAGCGCAGCATTCGCCTGCACGACGGCCGGATCCTGGAAGAGGAACCTCCGGCGAAGGAGTACAAGCATGCATAAAGCGGTCCGCCTATCCCTGGTCCTGCTTTCATTCTGGTCGATCCTCGGGTTCATCGCGCCTGCCGCCTGGGATGGCGCGCGCAGCCTGGGGTTTGCCGGCAACATCGCCCTGGCGCCGGAGCAAAATACCGAAACGCCGGTGGACACACCCACCCTGGCCCCGCCACCCACCTCCACAGCCATTCCGCCGACTGCGCCCCCGGCCCCCACAAATACGCCGCCTCAGGCGACTTCGCCCGCCCCGACCAAAATAGCCACCGTCACCGTTCAGCCTCCCACCCATACCCCACCTGCGCCAACGCAGCCGCTGCCTACTGCAACCCCGTCCCCGGCACCTTATCCTGCGCCGCCCACATCAACCCAGCCCCCGATTTCACCCGCCCCGACGCAGCCGCTGGCTTCCTCCACCTCTACACCGCCAGAGCAGGAATTCACGCTTCAAAAAATCGAGCCGGACCGCATCTCCAGAGAAAGCGGCGGGACGCTGAGCATCTACGGCAGCGGCTTCAGGGCGGGGATCGCCGTCCGGCTGGTCGGCTACGGGCTGCTGGACGCCGCGCTGCTCAACCCGACTGCCATCCGGGCGGTCGTGCCGCCGGGCCTGGCGGAAGGGCGCTATGGGGTAGAGGTGATCCAGAGCGACGGGACCAGCCTGCGGGTGAGCAACGCCGTGCGCATCCGCTCTTCACTGCCCGAGCCGACCGACACCCCCAAGCCCGGGACCCTGGTCGCCGTGGCGAAGCCCGAATTGGTGATCCAGGCAGCCGAGAGCGAGCCGGACCCGGTCCGCCCGGGCAGCACGTTCACCCTGCGGCTGCAAGTGGTCAACCACGGCGGCTATACCGCCACCGGCATCCGGGTCGCCCTGGCCTCCACGGACCAGGCCGTGCCCCGCCAGGGCAGCAACCTGGTGGTGCTGGAAAAACTGGACGCCGGGCAGCAAGCGACCGTGGAGCTTTTGCTGGTCTTGAACCAGGAGGCGCCGTCCGGCTATCTCAGCCTGCCGCTCAGCCTCGAGTACTCCGATTACTACCTGCGCGACTACACTTCACAGCAGAACGTCGGGTTGAACGTGGGAAATGCCGCCGGCGGGCAGCCCCTGGTGCTGCTGCGCACCTACGAGACCCGGCCGGCCTCGCTTTCCCCGGGAGATGCCTTTACTTTGCACCTGGAACTGGCCAACGTAGGTGGGCAGCCCGCCTCTCAACTGCTGGTCACCCTGGGCGGGCAGGATAGCGCGGATAGCAGTCATCCGAGCGACACCCGGCCCTTTGCGATCCTTGGCTCTGGCAACGTTCAGTTCGTCCCGAATCTCCAGGCCGGGGGGCAATACGACCTGGATTTGCAGTTGATCCTGGATGGCTCAGCCGATTCCGGCGTGTATAACCTGCCGGTCAGCCTGGCCTACGAAGGCCCGGATCAGGCCGGGCACAGCGAGAACGCGGTCGTCAACCTGCTGGTCAGCCGTAAGCCCAGCCTGACCGTCGATTATTATGCGCCTGCCCCGGTCGGACAGGTTGGCCAGCCGCTGGAACTGCCCATCGAAGTGGTGAACATTGGACGCAACCTGGTCAACGTCAGCACGATCCGGGCCAGCGGCGAGGGGCTGCAGGTGCTGGAGGGATCGGCTTTCGTCGGCGCCCTGGATGGCGGCACATCGGGCACCCTGGACGCCCAGGTGATCCCCGAAAAGGGTGGAACGCTGCCGGTCTTGATCACTGTGAGCTACCTGGACGACTTCAACCAGCCTCAGACCATCACACAAACCTTGAGTGTGGAAGTGGAACAGCCGGCTCCCACACCGGTAGGGCCGGCCCAGGAAGGCAGCGGAAGCTTCGCGTCCGAAGGACAGCCCGCCAGTTTCTGGGATAGGCTGGCCCGCTTTTTCCGGGGGCTCTTCGGCCTGGGAAGTTGAAAGATGACCTGGCGCAACCTGTTCTTCCTGGTGCGGCGTAACCTGGTGCGCATGAAGATCCGGGTCGCCATGACAGCCATGGGGGTGCTGATCGGCACGGCGGCGGTGATCTTGCTGGTCTCCCTGGGAGTCGGGCTGCAGCGTTTCGCCCTGCAAGATTTGGGGTCCATCGGGTCGCTGACCGAGATCAACGTATACAGCACGCGCGGCTTCGGGGGAATCGCCAGCAGCGGCGCCCAGGATCAGGCCGTGCTCAACGACCGCACGTTGAGAACCTTTCGCGAGCTGCCCGGCGTGGTCGCGGTCACGCCCCTGGAACCGGTGCGAGCAGGGACGACCCTGCAGCTAAAACGCGCCGAGACTTACGCCAACCTGCGCGGCATCGACGCGCGCGTGTTGGGACACCTGGGTCTCGAGCTCGCCAGCGGGGTTGCGAGATTGGGCAAGGGCCAGGTGTTGGTGGGAGGCAAGGTCGCCAGCAACTTCCGCGACTCGCTGAACAACGCTCCTTTAGCCAATCCGCCCAATTTGCAGGGACAGACATTACAAATGGTGATCAGCTCGACGGACAGCAGCGGGCAAATGCTCTCTCGCACCGTCCGGCTGCGGGTGATGGGCGTGCTCAAAGAGGGCGGCGGGCAAAACGATTACAGCGTGCTGATGAACCTTAACGAAGTGATGGACCTGAACGCCTGGGTGCTGGGCAGCCGCCCGAACATCAACGCGGACGGCTACGACAACGTGCTGGTCAAGGTGGCCGAATCCACCCAGGTCAGGGCGGTCGAGTTTGCCATCACCCAGCAAGGTTTCCTGGCTTACTCTGCCCAGTCGACGCTGCGCAGCATGAACCAGCTTTTCCTGGTGATTCAGGTGATCCTGGGCGGCATCGGCGCGGTAGCCCTGCTGGTGGCCGGCTTTGGCATTGCCAACGCCATGATCATGTCGATCTACGAGCGCACCCGCGAGATCGGCCTGATGAAGGCGGTCGGGGCCCGCAACCGGGACGTGATGTTCGTGTTTTTGGGGGAGGCCGGGACGATCGGCCTGCTTGGAGGCGTCGGAGGCGTGATCCTGGCCTGGCTGGCCGGCCTGGTGATCAACCTGATCGGCGGCTCGTACCTGACCTCCATGGCGCTGCAGGGTGGGGCGACGGAGTTCGAGGCCCCCTCGCTGGTTTACACGCCGGCCGGCTTAATGCTCTTTGCGATCCTGTTCGCCGGTTTTATCGGGGTGATTTCCGGCATCTACCCGGCCCTGCGCGCCACCCGCCTGGACCCCATCGCCGCCTTGCGCTACGAGTGAGGCGCGCCCGCTCACACCCAACTTTACCTACATTGACAATACCTATATCATCCATTATGATATAGGCATCTTATACATCACATCCGAGGTGAACAATGACGGACACGAAAAAAAAGCCCTTGCAGGTCTACCTGCGCGAAGACCAGCTCGAAGCGCTCAGGACCGTGGCGGAGCGGCGAGGCGAATCGATCGCCGCCCTGGTGCGGCAGGGTGTCGACATCCTGCTCGAAGGGCTGCCGCCGGACGAGGACCCGCTGCTCGACATCCTCGGCCTGTACAACTCGGGCGTCCACGACCTGGCGGAAAAGCACGACGAGCATCTGGCTCGAATGATCCAGGAAGAGAGCCGCCGTGAGCCATGAGGTGTTCGTCGACACCAGCGCATGGATTGCCGCCAGCGACGCCGGCGACAAGTACCACGCTGCTGCCCGCCCCGCCTACAGCCGCCTGATCGAAGATCGCCGCACTTTCGTCACCACCAACCTGGTCGTCGCCGAGACCTACATCCTCATCCGGCGCACAGCCGGGCACACCCAGGCGATGGGCCTGTTACGCTCGCTGCGCGGCAGCCCGCGCCTGCAAAAGATCTGGTCCGACGCCAATCTGGAATCCAAGGCGGAGGAGATCCTGGCGAAACACAGCGACCAGGACTTCAGCTTTGCGGACGCGGTCAGCTTTGTGGTCATGCAGGAGCGCGGGATCGAGGAGGTCTTTACCTTCGACAGGCACTTTGCCACAATGGGGTTCCGGATGATCCCAAGGAGTTAATCATGCCCGCCAAAAATGACGGTCCACGTTCGCCCTATTTTTCCCCCTTGGTTTTGCGTTGGAACACCACCCTGGCCGCGCTGGACGGCAGCCTGCTCTCGGGCGAGATGGCCGCGGCCCTAAAAGAAGCCTCAGAAGGATCCTGCACGGGCTGGGGCATCCCCTTCGAGATCGACCGGGTGGCCCTCCTCGCTCACGAACCGGTCAGCGTGGCGCTCGAGCCGCTGAAAGCCAGGTGGCTGGTTTTCTTGCACACCAGCGATACTGTGCCCACCCGCATCGGCAGCTCCAGCCTTATCCCGCCCCAGATGGGACAGGGCAGAGACCACCAGATCGCGGCCCGCTATACGGTCCGCTACCAGGATGGCTCGGAAATCGCGCTGCCCATCCGCCGGAACTACCAGATTGGCCCGTTCCAACGCCACTGGGGCATATCCTGTTACGAAGCAGTCGCCAGCCAAAAACCTTTTCCGCTGCGCCCCCATCACGAACAGGCCGGCGGGCCGTGGGGCGAAAGCCAGACCCGGGTAGACCCCGCCGACTACGGCCCGTATACCGAATGGCTGTGGGCCTGGGAAAACCCCCATCCGCAGAAAGCCATCCGCGGCTTATCCTTGGAGCCCGTGAACGGGGTCGTGATCCTCTCGGCGGTTTCGTGCGGGAACACCGCTACCTCGCCCCTGCGCTGGCGAAGCCGGCGCAAGGCCATTCTCCATCTGCCAGAGGCAGAGAAATTTGACCCCCAGATGGATGGGCGCGGCCTGCTCCAGCAGATCCAGCTCGACCTGGGCCAGGTGATCTCCGCCCAGCCGCGGCCTTTGTACCCGGATGCAGATTGGGAGCGCACCTACGATAACCAGCTCCCGGACCTCTCTGAGAACCAGGTTCTGGTGGAATACACCGCCCACCCGGAAGCCTGCTTCCATCTCCCAGGGGAGGCGACGGCGCCGGTCGCGCAGGTTGAAAGCGGGCAGGCCGGCGCCATCCAGCCCGTAGAACCGGCGACCCGGCGAGTGGTCATCCGGGCCGTCGAAAAAAGGAGCGGGAAGCCGGTCGCCGTGAAGCTGCACGTGCACGGCACGTCCGGAGAGTACTTGCAGCCGCTCGACCGGCACCGCATCCCGAATCCGGCCTGGTTCGAAGATTACAGCGCCGACTTCGCCCACCAGGGCCGGCACTACTGCACCTATATCCCCGGCGAAACCCGCATCGACCTGCCGCTCGGCAAAGTGTACATCGAGGTTTCGAAAGGGTTCGAGATCCGCCCGCTGCGGCGCAGCGTTACGATCATGGCGGATACGGGTGAGGTCATTATCGAGATCGAGAAGGCGCTGCCCTGGCGAGAAAAAGGCTGGGTCACCGCCGACACCCACGTCCATTTCCTGTCCCCAACGACCGCCCTCTTAGAGGGCGCCGGCGAAGGCGTAAACGTCATCAACCTGCTGGCCAGCCAGTGGGGGGAGCTGGTGACCAACGTGGGCGATTTCGACGGGCAGACCACCTGGGGCTCGAAAGAAGCCGGCGGCGAGGGCGAATACCTGGTGCGGGTGGGGAGCGAGAACCGCCAGCACGTCATGGGCCATATCTCCTTGCTGGGTTACCGCGGCCCGATCATCGCTCCCATGACCACCGGCGGCCCGGACGAATCGGCCCTGGGCGACCCGGTTGAAATCTTGCTGACCGAATGGGCCAGGCAGTGCAAACAACAGGAGGGGGTGGTGGTGCTGCCGCACTTCCCCTACCCGCACCTGGAGCAGGCCGCTTCGATCGTCGAGGGCGTCATCGACGCGGTCGAGATGACTTCCTGGCACGAGCATTACCTGGGCATCAACCCCTACTCGCTGGTGGATTGGTACCGCTATTTGAACTGCGGCTACCTGGTCGCGGCGGTGGGCGGGACCGATAAAATGGACGCGGCCACCGCGGTCGGGACCGTGCGGACGTACGCCCATACAGACCCAAACGAGCCTTTCACCTACGAGGCCTGGAAGGAAGCCATCCGCCGGGCGGAAACGTTCGTCACCTACGGCCCGCTGCTCGATTTCCGGGTGGAAGGGAAGCCGGTGGGCAGCAAACTGCAACTGCCGGCCCGCGGCGGGAGGTTAGACGTGCATTGGGAGGTCGCCAGCGTGACCGTACCCATCTCGCGCGTGGAGCTGGTGGTCAACGGCGAGGTGTGCGAGAGCGCCGCCGTTCCGCCGGAGGGCGGCAGCGGAAGCTGGACGGTGCACGTGGAGAAGAGCTCCTGGCTGGGCCTGCTGGTGAGGGGCCATTACGCCGACCAGGCGGAGATGATCGCGGCCCATTCCTCGCCGGTCATGGCGATGGTGGAAGGCTCGCCGATGCTCTCCGCGCCCGATGCGGTGACGATCCTGGAGCAGATCGAAGGGGCAATGGTGTACCTGGATACGACCGGCGCCCGCGCCGCCGACCAGGTCTACAAGCGCATGCGCCTGGCGCTCACCTCGGCCCACCGCCGCCTGCACAACCGCATGCACGCCCAGGGTTTCTTCCACGAGCACGCCTCCGTTGCGGAGCACGAAGGGCATGGATAAAGCCAACTTGCCCGTAGTATGCGCGTCCCCCCCAACCGCATTCATGCCATCGTGCATGGCAGGCGGGCGATCACTGCCGAAACCGCCCTGCGCCTTGGCCAGGCCTTGGGAACCTCAGCCGAGTTGTGGCTGGGTCTTCAACTGGAGTATGACTTGCGCAAGGCCAAGCAGGAATATGCCGACACGATCCAGAAGGAAGTCTTAGCCCTGCGTGGAAATTGAACCTTCACTCTCGTCCCTCGCAATACGAAAACAACCCACGGCATACTGGCTATATAAACCTGTAAAGCCGCCAGATCCACATCATCCTGCCGTCCCGTCTGGTCATAATCCATGATCCAGTCGATGTTCCCCACGGTATCATAATGGTACTCGAAATTCTGCGCGGATAAAGCTCATCCACAAGGAGGCGAGACCGTCCGGCGCGCCGGTCTCCAGTTGGCGGATGTGTGACTAGCGTATTAGTAGAAGGCGTGGTGCGTCGCGACGCACCCTACCTGCTGGGTCATGTTGCCGCGATCGTCGTAACTGAACGACCAGCCCGTCAGCGATCTGACCGCGTGGGGCTTACCGGAATTGTAGGTGTAGTTTACCCCGGCCTTGCTGCTCAGGTTGCCGGTATCCGTATTATATTCATATTCTTCCAGAGGGTAAGTCCCGTTCGACCCGCCGCTCGTCGCCGCGTCAATTAGCCGGTTGAGCTGGTCGTAATGAAAAGTCTGGGTCTGCGTCCCGCCGGCATTGTAATCTTTGATCCAGTTGATGTTCCCGACATTGTCATAGTGGTATTCAAAATACTGCAAGGAGTCGATATCGGCAGGAGTTCCAGTCTTCAGGTAGCGCAGCCGCCCACCCTGGGTGTACCAGCGTTAGCAACGCAGCATCTTCAAGGGCGTGGTGCGTCGCGACGCACCCTACTTGCTGCTTGTTCCGTTTGCCTATTGACAAAATGAATCCAACTTGCTATCAAAGTTTAAATACCCAGTAGTGAGTCACTAAAGATAATATAATAATCAGGCTATTTAAGGCAGAAATCACATATGCGAAATTTGATAAGCTCGGTAAAAACCATTGAATTACCCACCACGTTATTATCCCGCAAACAACACCGAAAAAAACACCCATCCCCCAATAAAAATATTTTTCTAACGATCCAACATCAGCTTTAGTCCATTTCTTATTAGGATAGTAACTAAATGAGGATATCCGAGATAATCTTATATAAAGGATACAAAACCAAATGGTAAGAAGGAATCGAATGAACAAATCAGAAACCATTGACCCTAAAATTCGTGGCCTGCTATTGAATGAGGCAACCCCAAGCAATAGAATAATAACTGCAATTGGTAAAACTACCCCATATACTATTTTGATTGTTTTTAAATCCATAGCAACCTTTAGCATATCAAAGGATCATTTATTTGAACCAATGCCAGGGTAACAATGAGGTAAGGTTGACGTGAATCCCTGTAGGTCCATTAATACCACCACCAACGCCCGCATATCCACCCCCAGCACCTACCCCAACATAACCAGTAGGAGGTACTTGGCCAGAATATGGATCAACATGTAACCCTTTTTCGTCTAGCGGAGCGGTAACTGCTGCTGATACGGCAACTTCTGCTGCCGCCGTTCCACTGACTATTCCTGAGAACCCTTTTGTTATATCACCAACGCTACTAGATCCCCATCCAATAAGTAATCCCCCTGTCCCAGATGCCCCTGCCCCTAACCCAGCGCCTCCTTCAATTGTCCAATCCACGTTTGCGGCAAGCTCATCGGAATTTCGATTGTAAACCAAATTTACACCTCCGCTAACTGATACTCCAATTATCAGAGTAAACGATACTTCAAGTTGTAACCTACCCCCGATATGAGACGGGATAAGGAGTTGGGCAAGTGCTTGAGTATCACCAAGCTTTATCTTGTCTGTTAAGGTTAGGCGCTGGTTTCCACTTTTATTCTTGTTGATCTTCTCAAGACCGCAACCACCTCCTCCGCATTTCTTCTCCTCTTTAGTCAAGGATTGGCCTTGTGAACTGTGGCTGGTTTTGGGTGGAGCTACCTCCGAGCAGCCGAATTCGGCGTCGCATGCTTTATGGCCTGTCGGGTCGATCAGGACGGTAGGTCGATTGAATGTATACGAATACCTGTCCCAACTGGCAGGGTTACCCGGATCGGGCACAATGGAGTCGGGTTGAATCCACCGTGATAGCGCCGGGTCGTACCACCTTGAGCCATACCAGTAGATGTTAATGTAACTGTCAATTCGCTGGCCGGTGTACTGAAAATCGGTGGGCGTGTCGCCTTGACGATCGCCAGCGCGTGCCTCACCCCAGGGTTTGTAGCGCAGGTCGGTCAGCGGGTTGGCGTTGACCGCGTCTACCTGCATTGCTGTGCCGCCCAGGTGGTCGCTCAACAGCCAGTACAGTTGGCTCACACCTGTCCCATTCCCCTGGCGCATGGCTACCCGCTGCCCGCCGGCAAAGGGATGCTCTATATCCCCGTAATACTTCACCATCGTGGTCGTCGAGCCATGCCACTCGAAATAGTTACCCACGTAGGCGGTCGCGGCTTTGCCCCACACTTCGATCTCCTGGCGGGTGAAGATCACCCGCTTAGTGGTTGTAGGCGTTGCTGGTCGAGCCGTTCAGCCAATCGCGCACGTAGCGCACCTGGCGGCTGGTGAAGGTGATGGTCGCGGCGCTGCGCTTACCGTTTGCCGGCTGCTGTCTCTGGGTACTCGCCTTGAGTGGCGCTGTCGAACTCCGTAGTCCAGTTGACCCCATCCGTACTTACCTGGGTCTTGGTCCCGTGGTAAGTGCGCCCATCCCCGGCGTAGTGCCAGACGATGATCTTGTCTACCGGGTAAGCCGCCCCCAGGTCGACCTGGGCGTAGTGCAGGCCGCTGGTCCCATTGGCGAATTCACGGCTCGTGCTCGACCCGCTGTTGGCCCAGGTGTCGCCGTTGGTGGCCACATCGGCGTTGCCGAGCGTCACGTCGCTGCTGACCGGCGCGCCGGCCGCCAGGTTCTGATACTCGTTCAAGCTTGCTGCCCGGTTGCCGTCGCCATCGTACAGGTATTCGCCGCTCACATTCGAGCCGGCTGGAATCAGGTGCCCCAAACCGATATGGTTGTAGCGGTTGGAGACAAACGAATCAAAGATAAGTTTGTAGTATGCGTTCAAAATCATCATCTCAAAGGTCGTGGTGCGTCGCGGCGCACCCTGCTTGTTCAAGGGTGGGTACCAATAAAGGGGTTGGAACTATTGAATATACCAGTTCAGGCGCGAATTGAGAATTGCCAAAAGCGCGCCTGCTAATCCTGTCCACCTGACCAGGAACTAAACTCCCCCCACGGACGGGGAGTTTTTTTCATTGCATGGCTATACTGGGGGTATGAGCAAAGCCAGGCTTCAGACCGGTACGGAAGGTTTTTACAGCTTTTGGCTATGATTTAACAAAAAAAAGGAAATTCGACCATGCACAGCACGATCTTGAAAAAAAACTTCTTGTTTCTCTCCATATTCATCCTGGCAGCGCTGGCGTGCAACCTGCCCTTCGCGGCAGCGACCCCCACCAGCCAGCCTCCCGCGCCCACGAAACCTCTGGTCCTGGCATCGGAGACCCCCATCCAAATTCCAGCTTCTGCAACCGCTGCGCCGGCAACGGAAGCCCCTGGCGAGACGCCCACCGCGCCGCAACCACCCTTCGAAGGAGCGGCGGTATCTTACGGACTGTTGAATCTCACCCTGCCGCCCGGCGTAGCCAGCGGGGTGACCGGCAGCCAATATCCACGCGCCGAAGGGGAAGGCGTCGCCCCATGGGAGGTCACCCCGGGCCACACGCAGGTCGAGCTAGACGGCTATCTGCTGCAAGGGCGTTTCCACCAGCCGCAGATCTTCGTTTACCCGGCTATGGAGTACGCCGTGCTGCTTCCCGGCGCATTCGAAAGCATCCACCGCTTGGATAACATCCTGTACGGCCCTCCCGCCCCGATCAGCGACGAGCAGCTTCCCACCGTGCCGTTTTTCAACGCCGCGCAAGTTTTTGCCTCTAATATCCAGGTCATCTCATTCCAGGGAGGCGGCGGCGTGCGCTTCCTGACCGAGTACGCCCAATATGCCGCCCCGGTCAACAACCACGATCTCTTCTATCATTTCCAAGGGGTGACCCGCGATGGAGAATATTACATCATCGCGATTTTGCCGATCACGGCCCCAACGCTGGCAGAAACCAGCGACCCCGGGGCGGTCGTTCCCCCCGCAGGAGTTGCTTTACCCGACGTCAACGACCCCAACGCTGATTGGTCGGGCTACTACGCCGCCGTAACCGAACAGCTAAATGCCGCCTCGCCAGAGGCTTTTACCCCCACGATCGACCAACTGGATTTGCTGATCCAATCCATTCAGATCACCCCGTAATGTATTATCCGATAGGAGCGGTGCGTCGCGACGCACCGCTCCCTACATAATTTTTCTGTTAGTAAGCTCGTTTGGCGCAGCGCATACAGGCGGTGTTTGGCTGAATGAGTAGCGCGGAGACGCTCAGGATTCATTTTCGGTCAGGACGAATGGAATTAATTTTTAAAGGGATAAGCGTCGATCAATTGTATTGACAAAGTACATACAAATAACTATACTAATTATGGTGAATGTCAAATATTCGCTTCACAATATTACCTTTGAATGGGATAGTCAAAAAGCGGCTGCCAACCTCCGCAAGCATAATGTTGCCTATGAAAATCAATAAACTTGTTCAGCGTTTGCAGAAAGATCGCCCAATGACGATGGTTAGTTTCCGTATCCCTGTAGATGTTGTTGATGACCTCAAGCGTGTTGCGCCCATGCTTGGTTTTTCCGGTTACCAGGCATTGATTAAGGCTTATATTGGTCAGGGATTACGGGCCGACCTTGAGCGTTTGGAAGGCGGAATAGAAATCTCGGCGCTGATCGAAAGCCTGCGTAGAAATGGTGTGAAGGATGAGGTCATCTCATCCGCTTTAGCTGAGGCCCAAATTTCGCAGCAAACCACGTAAAAAGCAAGAGGAGAGCTCCGCGCTGGTCGACGTCAACCCGGGTTATTTGGTCTATTGCCCGGCCTCGCTCACCTCGGCAATCACCTGGGCGGCTAACTTGCTCAACTCCTCCAATTCCTGCGGGTCGGCGTGGCTGGCGCGCCAGTAGGTGTCCAGCAGCTCCAGGGGCGCCAGGCTGCCGATGGCCTGGTCGCCGGGCAGGCGGATACGCGTCTCCATCTGCGGGCGCTTGACCAGGTGGAACTCGAAGCAGGGGGCCGTTTCGAGGCGCAGGCCGGCGTCGTCGATCAGGGACTCCCAGTCACGCGGGTATTCCAGCACCAGGCGCATGATCGCCCCCTCCATCCGCCCGGGGGCAGGCAGGGCGGCGCGAAGCTGCCCCGGGATGTCTTCGCTGCTCTCCAGGCGCAGGTAGCGGTCGATGAAGGGGCGAATCTCCGCCAGCTTGCGCCACTCCACCTGGGTCTCCCCGCGGCGGATACGGGCGACGACGAAGAATTTCTCGTCGCCGGCCTCGCCGAAATCCACCCGCTCGATCGAGCCGGGGTAGATCACCGGCGGGTGGGCGTTCTCGTTCAGGTTCTGGGCCTTGTGGATGTGCCCCAGGGCGACGTAATCCAGGCGCGGGTCGCGCACCAGCGAGCCGGGCAGGACCAGGTCGCCGCCCAGCATCACCGCCCGCTCGCCGCCGTACCTGGCGCCCTGCACCGAGGCGTGGGCAGCCAGGATCACCGGCAGGGACGGGTCGGCCTCTTCCAGCCAGCCGTGCAACAGCTCGGTCAGGCGCTGCTCCAGCTCCTCGTAGACCTGCTGCGGGTCGGCGCCGGTCAGCCCCAACTGGGCCATCAGCCCGGAGCGGGCGATCCAGGGCAGCGCCAGCACCTGCAGTGGCAAGCCTTCCAGGTCGTCCGGGTGCAGGAAAACCGGGTGGTCCAGCACCTGCACGTGCGGCACTTCCAGGGTGTCGAAAGTCTCCAGGGCGTGCGCCCGGCCTAAAGAGGGCGAGAGGTCATGGTTGCCCACCAGCAGCAGGGTCGGGATGCCCGCCCGCGACAGGCGCATGATGCGCCGGCCCCACTCGCGCTGGAAGGTGGGCGCCGGGCTGCGGTCTTTGTAGGCGTCGCCGGCGAACAGCACCAGGTCCACTTTCTCGCGGATGGCGGCGTCGACGATCGTGTCCAGGGACTTGAGGAAATCCATCACCCGCACCGGCAGCCCGCTCTCGGCGTCGTGGCGTCCGTAGTTGCTCATATCGATGTGCGCGTCGGCGAAATGCAAGATGGTCAGCATGGTCAGGGGGCCAATCCTAACAGACTGAGCTGGTAAACGCTCGGTCCGAACTCCTTGTGGAATTTTAAGCTGGCGCGGAAATCCTCGGCGGCCCCGGAGGCGTCGCCCAGGGCGGCTTTCGCCATGCCGCGCCAGTAATAGCTCTCTTCCAGGTTTTTGTCGCTTTGCATGGCATCCAGCGTGTTATTCGCCAGGGTCAGCACGTCGTAATAACGCCCGCTGTAGAAATAGGCAAAGTACGGGCCGGTCTGGTACCACATCATGCGCCACGGGCGCTGCTTCTCCGGGATAGCCGGGTAGATGTCCCCGAAAGCTTCGTCGTAGGCTGCCGCGGCCCCATTGTAATCCTGCAGCGCCACCAGGCTGGTGCCGCGGTTGAACCAGGCGAAGAACTGGTCGATACCGCTGGTCTCGTAAATCTCCTGGGAGGCCTTTTCGTAGGCGTGGCGCTGGTTGTAGGCCTCGTCGGCGTCCGGGCCAAGCAGTCCCAGCGCCTCGGCTTCCCGGTCCGGCGGGTAGACGATCAGGTAGGTATCGTTAAACGCCCGCCAGTTGGAGATCATCACATCGTAGGGCACCTGGTAGTCCGGGCCGATATACAAATCCTGGGTGATGAAATAGCCGCCCGGATCGTCGTAGCCGGTGACCACCTCGTAATGGCCCATCCAGCTTACGACCCCGCTCAGGTCGTTGAGATAGGTGCCTTTTTCGATCAGCACCGGAAATCCCGCCGCCAAAAAGCGCTTGAGCAGGTCCAGGTCGCCGGCCGCCCGGTAGGCCACCTGCAGGCCGGTCTGGTTCTGGATGTAATCCACCATCTCGTAAGGCATGACGTTTTTATCTTTGCTATCCGGCTTCAGGTAAGGCCCGACCGTATCACGGTTTCCCTGCCAGCCCCAAAAAGAAAGCGCCATCGCCAGGTTGGCCGGGGCGCAGTAGTTCCAACGCCCGTGCTGGTCCTCGTAGCGCACGTTGTCGATGCGCACCTGGGAGGGTAAAGGCGTGGGGGCCGGGGTCGGCGTGGCGGTCGGGGCGGGCGTCTGGGTGGGGCCGGCTGGCGTGGGGGTGAAGGTGGGCGCCTGGGTAGGCGTGGGGGGCAGGGCTGCCAGGGTTGCCTGGACGATGGCGTCCATGGTCGCCAGGGCGGGACCGGAATCCGTGGTTGAACTTCGTTCAGCCAGACCCTGCGGCACGAAAACCACCTTTTCAGGCGGGTGCAGGGCGTAGCGGATCCGCAGGATTTGCTCGTCCACTCGCCAGGACAGCCGGCCATGCACCGGGGGCAGGGAATAAACCAGCAGGGCCAGGATACAGACCAGTGGGATCCCAATCGCCAGAGAAAGCAGCTTCTTGCGCATCGGCCCTTACTGGCTTACCCCGATATCCTGGAGCTGCGCCAGGCTGGGGGCGAAATCCGGGTGCCACTTCAGGCTGGTCTGGAAGTCTTCGACGGCGTGGGCCCGGTAATCCTGCTTGCCCTCCAGTTTATAAAGCTCGTAGAAGGCGCGCGCCCGCCAGTAGAAGCTCTCCTCGATGGCCGGCTCGTTGGCGGTATCGATGGTGCTGGTCGCCAGGCTGACCACGTCGTAATAGCGCTGGGTGAAGAAATAGGCGATGTACGGGCCGGTCTGGTACCAGAGCATGCGCCAGGGGCGCTCTTTCTCGGGGATGCCCGGGTAAAGGGCGAAAGCCTGATCGTAGGCGTCCGCCGCGCCGCTGTAGTCCTGCAAGTACATCAAATCCGTGCCGCGGTTGTACCAGGCGAAGAACTGGTCGCGGCCGGACTTGGAGGCGATCTCCTGCGAGGCGAGCTGGGCGGCGTACTGGTAGTTAAAGGCTTCATCTGCCTGCGGCCCCAGGATGGCGAGCACTTCGGCCTCGCGCTCGGCCGGGTAAACGACGATGTACAGGTAGTTGAAGGCCTGCCAGTATTCGGCCATGTCAGCGTAGCTCACCGCCAGGTTCGCCCCAAGGTAGGAATCCTGGGTGGTGAAGCGCGCTTTGGCCTCATCGTAGCCGCTGACGACCTCGTAATGGCCCATCCAGCCGTCAAAACTCGGCCCTTCGAAGCCCTTTTCCACGATCACCGGAAAACCGGCAGCCAGGAAGCTCTTGATGAGCAGCAAATCGCCGCCGACCCGCGCCAGGGCCTTGAGCCCGGTGTGCTCCTGAACGAAATCCACCATCTCATAGGGCATGACGTTCTTGTCGCGCGAATTGGGCTTTAGGACAGCGGCCGTATCGAGCTGGTCGCCCTGCCAGCCCCAGAAGGAAAGCTCCATAGCCAGGTTGGCCGGGCCGCAGTTGTTCCACTTTTGATATTCGTGCAGGATGCCCTTGAGGCTGGCCTTGTCCGGCAGCGGGGTGGGCGTGGAGGTGGCTGTGGGGACCGTTGTGGGCGTGGCGGTCGGGCCGGGCCGGGTGGGGGCGGGGCTGGGGCTGGGCGTGGCGCTCGGCAGCGCCTGCAGGGTGGCCGCGACGATCGCTTCCATGGTGGCGATGTCGCCGCCCCCGCCGGCGGCGTTCCCCTGGGGCACAAACACCACCTGCTCCGGCGGGTTGAGGGCGTATTGGACGCTGGCGATGAAATTGTCGAGGCGCCAGGACAGGCGTTCGTGAACCGGCGGCAGATTGTAAACGAAAACTGCTGACAGCAGGAAAAGCGGGATTCCAATGGCGAGATAGAGGATGGGCTTACGCATAACGATAAGAGGGATTACGGGAAGGCGACTCCCAGGAGGTTGAGCTGCTCCAGGGCCGGGGTAGAACGCGGGTTGATCTCCGCCGCCCGGCGGAAATCCAAAATGGCTTTATCCATTTCGCCCTGGGCCTGGCGCGCCATGCCCATCCAGAACAGGGTCTCTTCCAGGATGGGCTTGCCCACCAGGTTCAGGGTCTGGTTGCCGAGCGAGATCACGTCCTGGTAGCGGCCCGTGTAGTAATAGGCCGCGTACGGGCCGGTCTGGTACCAGAGGATGCGCCAGGGCCGGTCGGGCTCGGGGATGGATGTGTAAAGGGCGAAAGCCTGGTCGTAGGCCTGGGCGGCCGCCGCGTAATCCTGCAGGGCCGCCAGGTTCGATCCCAGGTTATACCAGGCGAAATACAGGTCGCGGCCCGAAAGGCTGGCGATTTCCTGGCGAGCCTTATCGGCCGCATAGCGGTAGTTGGCGCTCTCGTCGGCCTGCGGCCCGAGGATTGCCAACACTTCATTTTCGCTCTCGGCTGGATAAACGACCAGGTAGACATAATCGAAATCCCGCCACCAGTGTGCGCCGACCTGCTCGTAGGGCACCTTGACGTCCACGCCCGGGCCGGTGTACGAATCCTGGGTGATGAAACGCTGCTTGTTATCGTCGTAGCCGGTCACCAGGGCGTAGTGGCCCATCCAATCCCCGGGATGAGGCTGCAAGCCTTTTTCGATGATGACCGGGAAACCGGCGGCGATGAAGCGCTTGAGCAGGTCCAGGTCTCCGCCGAAGCGCGCCAGGGCCTTCAGGCCGGTCTGGGTTTGAATGTAATCCACCAGCTCGGACGGCATGACGTTCTTATCGTCCACCTGCTGGAAATTAGGGCGCAGATAGGCGCGCGTGTCGCGCTGGTCGCCCTGCCAGCCCCAGAAGGAGAGCGCCATCGCCAGGGTGGTCGGCCCGCAGTTGTTCATCTGCTGGAACTCGTGGCGCACGCCGCCCAGGATGGCCTTTTCCGGCAGGGGCGCCGGCGTGAAGGTGGGCGCGGCGGTTGGCTCGGGCGTGGCAGTTGGACCGGGAGATGTGGGCGACTCGGTGGAACCGACCTTAGCGGGCGGGGGCTGGGTAGCCTTGGGCGGCAAAGCCCCGATGGTAGCCTGGACGATGGCATCCATGGTCGCCAGGGCCGGGCCGGAATCCAGGCCTGAACTTCGTTCAGCCAGTCCCTGCGGCACGAAGACCACCTGCTCGGGCGGGTTGAACGCGTAGCGGACGTCGGTCAGCAGGCTCTCCAGGCGCCAGGCCAGGCGCGAATGCACGGAGGGCAAGTTGTAGGCCGCGGCCGCCAGCAGGCAGCAGGCCAGGCTGGCGACCAGGGCGGTCATTACGAACCTTTTTCGCATGGGGGCATTATATCACCGGAAAAAGTCCGATTTTTCGCGCTGGAATTCAAGGTTTACCGTGATGTAGGGACACGGCGGAACTTTATCGTAGCCATGGCATTGAATTGGCTCGCCGTGTCCCTACGGGTAGGATTCGTCTCGCGAGCCCAGGGCGGCCTGAATTTCCGCGATGACTCCCTCGTCCTCTTCACCTGCAAGGGCATCCAGGAGCGCCCGGCGGGCGGAATCGCCCCCAATTTGTCCCAGGGCCCAGGCAGCGTGGCCGCGCACCAGCGCCTGGGGGTCGCTTTGCAGGGCTGCGGCCAGGGCAGTGACGGCGGCCGGGGCGCCGGAATTGCCCAACGCCACGGCGACGTTGCGCAGGTAGCCGCCTCGCTTGGCGCGCTTGAGCGGGCTGCCCTTGAACTTGCGCCTGAAAGCCTCATCGGAAAGCGCGATCTCCGCGATCAATTCGGGCTGCGGGACCCCCGGGCGCGGCGTGAAAGCCGGGTCGCCTCCGGGAGCGGCGAAGCGTAGGTTCCAGGGACACACCTGCTGGCAGATATCGCAGCCAAACACCCAATCGCCCATCTGCGGGCGCAGATCCGGCGGGATGGCCCCCTTCAGCTCGATGGTCAGGTAAGAGATGCAGCGCCGGGCGTCGATGGTGCGGTCGGGCAGGATGCAGGCGGTTGGGCAGGCCTCCAGGCAGCGCGTGCAGGTTCCGCAGCGGTCGGCGGCGAAAGGCGGGTCGGGCTCCAGCTCGATCCCAAGCAAAATCTCGGCCAGCAAGAAATACGAGCCCTGCTGGGGGTGGATCAGGCAGGTGTTCTTCCCGATCCAGCCCAGGCCGGCGCGCTGGGCCAGGTCGCGTTCCAGGACCGGACCGCTGTCCGTGTACCAGCGGTTCGCGACCGGCCCGCCCACCTGTTTTTCGATGAAGGCCACCAGCGCTTGCAGGCGCGCCGCCAGCACATCGTGATAGTCCGCCCCCCAGGCATAAGAGGCCACGCGTCCAATGGGCGCCTGTGGGACAGGCGCCACTTGCTCCCCAGCTTGCGAGCCTGCATCCGGGTCAGGATCCGAGGCCGCCGGGTAGCGCGCCGCCAGCACCAGGATCGAACGGCATTCCGCCAGAATCTGGCGCGGGTCGCCGCGCCGCTGGCGGGAGCGCTCGCTGTTCAAATAGCCCATCTCACCCTGGCGGCCGGCAGCCAGCCAATCCTCAAATTGGGGGTAATGCGGCGGCGGGCCGGGTGTGGTGATCCCGGCGAGCTGGAAGCCCAGGCGGGCGGCTTCCTCCTTGATCGCTTGCGCCAGTTGGGACATGTGAGGCGGAAAGCGCGCCTGCAAGCGAAAACGCCGTGCAGGCGCGCCAGGCTATTTACAGGTCAGCGAGAAGTTGGCCTGGTTCGAAACCACGTCTTCGGGGGCGGTGATGTGAAGCTGGGCCCAACCGCTGACCGAGGCGGAGAAATCCAGGTTGTATACCAGGTCGGTGGTTCCGGCGCCATAATTTTCCGTGACCGGGTCCGGCAGGGTGATATCGAAGCCGGTCAGCGCTTCCAGGCGGTAGGAGACCTGCGAGGCCTTGCTGAGCTTGAAATGGGCCGTAAAGGTGAAGGTGTGCGGGCAGGTGTCCTCGACCGTGGCTTCATCGACGCTGATGGTCACGTTGGATAGGACCCCGGCGCTCGAGCCCGGCGTGGAGGTTGGGGTTGGGACGCCCGGCGTGCCAGGGGTGTTGGTCGCCGCGCTGCCCGCTCCGGTCACGTTTAATATCGACATACACCGAGGTATCGAAAAGCGCGCCGGAGGCGTTGCTCATCCGCCAAAAACCCTTGTAATTGCCAGCGTCGTTAGGCGCGACCAGGTTGACCGAGACGTTCACCGTCTGGCCCGGGACGACTTCACCCGTCAACGGCACGGAGGCCGGTCCGCCCATCTGGGCCCCGCTGACGAAGACCAGCGAGTAGCCGGTCGTCCAGGTGGTCGTGCCGGCGTTTTTCAGCTCCCAGGTCTTGACAAATGTGGCCGCAGGATTGTAGTTCGTGCCGTCCGGCACGGTGATGTCGGCGACGAATTCGGCCCGGTCGCTGCCGGCGCCGGCCGGCGGGCTGGTGGGCGCCAGGGTGAGCGTGGCGGTCAGCGGCGATTGGGTGGGGGCCGGCGTGTCTGTCGCCGGGGCGGGGGTATCCGTTGCAGTGGCAGGCAGCGGCGAGGGCGTGACCGCAGCCAGCTCCGTCATCTTCGCATCGGCAGTATGGGCTGCTGCGGTAAACACGGCGTTGGGATCCATCTGGGTGGCTGTTGGCTCCGCTGGTCCGGCGGGTCTACAGGACGCCAGCAGGATGGCAAACGCCGCCAGCAGGGCCCATAATCTGCTTATCTTTCTATCCATTGCAGCTCCTAAATCAAGTTGAAATTTGCAATTTAGCAGGTTGAAAGTTGTTCCCAGGCAACCTGTTTGCGTGGCCCAAAGTATACACGCTTCTTAGGCGCATGTCATCGCGGAAATTGCGCCCGTAAAACTGCGCCCGCAAGCCTGCGCCCGCAAGCATGCGCCCGGGCGGCTTAATTCTCGATCAAGGCCGAATTCCAGATGGCCCAATCGTCATTGTAGCTGCCGTTCGCATCCACGACCAGGGCGAAGCGCACCGTTTTACCCTTCAGGCTGGAGAGGTTCACGTCGACCGGCAGCAGCTTGCCGTCACAGCTCTTATTCCAGGAGTTCAGGGTGCTTAGAACCCCGTTTTCCAGGTAAAGCAGGCGAAAAACGACCTTGCCGGAGCCGCAGGCGCCATCCGAAGCCAAGAAACCCAGGCGGGCCTTGAAATGATCGCCGGGCTGGATGGTATAAGCCGGGTATAGGCTCGAAACAAACCCGTCGCTGACGTTTTTCGGGACCGTGAGCAGCACCTTGCCGGATGTGGCGCCAGTCTCCAGCCGGACCCGGTCTACAATCGTGGCTACGCCGTCGGGACTATCGCGCGGGCCCCCGAACGCCAGGGCCGAACCCTGGCTGTCGCCGGCGCCGCTGGCCCAATCCGCAACGGAAGCCCTGGCGATGAAATCGTAAACGATCCCCTTCGAAAGAGCGACGCTGATCTGCACCCAGAACGGCTTGGAGCCGTCGCTGCCCACCCCGAAGACCTGGTTGCTGGCGTTACGCAGCTTCCATTCGCCGCGGTAACTCCCGCCGGCGTCTGGGGCCTTGAGGGTGACCGAAACGTCCACTTTCTCGCCAGGAGCGACCGAGCCGGTCGTCAAAGGCTGCGAGGCCGGCGCCTCCAGCGCGTCTCCTCCGGTAAAGACCAGCGAATAGGCCGATGTCCAGGAGCACGTGCCGGTGTTCTGCAGCCGCCAGGTTTTCACGAAAGTCGCCCCTGGGGCCACATCGGTGTTGTCCGGATAGGTCACGTCCTGGTCGAATTTCGCCTGGTCGCAGGAGGACTGGCTCGCTCCTGAAGTCGCGGTGGGCAAGACGCCGGGCGGTGTCGGCGTGCCCGCTGCAGGCGGGGCGGGCGTCTGTCCTACAACCGTCGCCGGTAGTTGGTGCACCTCGGTGAGCTGCGCCTGCACCGTTTGGGCCGCGGCGGTGTAGATGAATCCGGCCCCGGATTGGGTTGGCTCGCTCCTGCCCGGCATATTGCAGGATCCGAGAAGGAACAAGACCAACACCAGGAGGACAGACAATCGAAAATGAGTGGGCGCCATCTTCTTCTCCTTCGTTTACGATCATCAGAAAAGCCAGGTATGCCTTCTCGACCCTAGTGCAATAAAAACGCTGGTAGATGAATTATATCTTGCCTGTCCCGGATTGGGCCACCGGTCGCACACCCCTGATTCTCACTGCAAAGAAGCTAAATCTTCCGGCGGCGCTGCAGCCACAGCAGTCCGAGCGGGAGCAGGAAGGCCGGCAGCAAACCGCCAATGCAGGGCAGGGCGAACGATTTCCCTGCGGGCGCTGCGCCGGTAGCAGCCGGCTGTCCGGCCCCAGGCGTCCCTGGGAAAACGGCCGGGGTGGCGGCTGTTCCGAGAGGCGCAGGGGTGAAAGTGGGCGGGATATCCAGCGGCTGGCTGTCCGCACCGTTCGGGACGACCTCGTAAGCCACGCTATCCGAGATTGCGATGACCGCCTGCCCGAGGGAGAAGGCCGCCGCCAGGTCGGGGCGCGCCTGCGCCAGGGCGAAGTAATCGTCCGAGAGGAAGGCAACCTTCACGGTCTGCTGCTTCTCGGGGTCAAAGGCTGTATCCACCCATTTGCCTTCTGCCAGGACAAAGGTGCGCGCTCCAACGATGTGCACCACGTCCGCCGCCTCAGCCTCCTGCATCGCCGGGGCCTCCGCCGCCTGCATTGAACCCTGTTCGGCGGCTTTCTCCACCGCCGCCTGGCCCGAGCTGGCCTCAGGCGGCGCAGCCTGCATCTGGTTGAATGCGTCGTTGGCAATGCGCTCCTGCTGTGAAGCTCCCAGGGCGGCCGGCTCGGTCACCAGGTAGGATGTGTAGGGCGTGACGATGCCGTAACGGATGCTCAGGCGCACGATCTGGTCGATGGTTTCCTGGTCGGGGCCTTTCAGGCGCGCCTGGTTGAGCAGGTAGCCGATCTTGCGCGTGGCCCACAGGCGCGGCAGGGCTGCCAGGGTCGCGTCCGCCTGGCGGGTATCCTCTGCGAAAACCTGGTCCGTGAAGCGGAAGGTCTGAGCCTGACCATTCGTGCTGCCGGTCAGGAGGATGTCGGCTGTGCCCGGCTGGCGGTAGCGCCCAACCGCGATGATCTGCGAGCCGCTGAACAGGTCGGGCAGGGGCGAGGGGTACTGGTCGTAGACGGAGATGTCGCCGAAATCCAGGGAGAGGTCCGTCAGCACCGGTGTGCTGATCTTGGCGTAAAAGGCCGACAGGGTCTCATCCAGGCGCTCGCCGGGCAGGACGTACGTGCTGGCCCCATGATGGGCCTGCGAGAGCGAATCCAGCAAAAATGTGTCCACGTCGTAGCCCACGCCGAAAGCGAACAGGCGCAGGTTGCTTGAGGCGGCTTCGGCCAGGTTATCCAGGATCTTCTGGCTGTCCGTCACGCCTTCGGTCGGCAAGCCATCCGTCAGAAAGATCAGGTAGGTCGGGCGCTCGCGGTCGGCGACGGCTGCGGCTTCCAGCAAGGCCCGGTTGATGTCGGTGCTGCCGGCAGCGCTCAAGCGGTCCACCCAGCCCAGGGCTTCTCTGGCCTCGGAGGCCGGGCGAAGCCCTCCGGCGTAGCTCTCCAGCCCGGTGCTGAAGGAGATCACGTTGAAGCGATCCTCCGGGTTGAGGTGGTTTAAGATGTAGCGCAGCGCCTCTTGGGCCTGGCTGAACTTGTCGCCCTCCATGCTGCCGGAGCGGTCCAGCACCAGGATCACGTCCTTGGCAAGCGCCTGCTGTTCGGAGACGTCCGGCTGGGGGGCGAGCAGCAGCAAGAAAAAGCCGCCCGGATCGGTCTCGTCACTGGGATCGCGGTAGGTCAGTACGTGAAAAGCCTGGCTCTCGCCGAGCGAATAATACAGGGCGAAATCGGTGTCCGGGAGCACGTTCTCGGCCTCGTAGCCGGCGCTGACGTGCTGCTCTCCATCCCGGCTGATATCGACGTTGTGGCTGGGCGAGTACACCGCCTGGATGGGTATGCCGGCGCGCACATCCACGCTGATGGAGACCTTCTCGAGCGGCAGCAGGGAGAATTTTTCAGTGTTCAGAGGATAGACGTAGCGCACCAATCCGTTCTCAGCCGCCAGCGCCTGGGTGTATTCCAGCTCCACCCGGCGCTCGCCCTGGGGCGGGATGGGGAAGATATGCGCCTGGACCGCGCCGCGACCGGCGTATTCCAGCAAGGCCGGGTCGCGCATGCGGTTGACGATCTCCTGGTACTGCTGGCGGGCCTGCTCGGCGTCCAGCACCTGGCCTTCGACCGGCTCGCCGTCGATCCACAGACTGAAGGAGGTCACCGCCGCGTCGGCCGGCAGCGGGAACATGTACGTCCCTTCCACTGCCCAATCGTTAGGGTTGAAGAAAACCTGGTCGACATGGGTGACCGACACTTGGTCCCGGATGGTTACGTCCACCTTGTGGTAGCGCACGGCTAGCTGGGAGACCGGCGAGGGGATGGGGCACGGCCCCGGCTCCAGGCAGGGCGGCGGTGGTAAGCAGGGGTCGCAGATGGGGGGCTCGGGGACGATGATCCCGTCGGCGCGGGCCGAGGCGGGAAAGGCGAGCAGCAGCAAGGTAAGGATCAATACCAGGCGGGTGGTCTTCATGGGGTACCTCCGACATTCTCAGGCGCCCGGGTGACAGGGCAATTTCTCCGGGTTATATTTGGGTAACAATCTACTCCCATGACGGTTAAATTTTCACAAAAGTTCCTGGGGTGAGCTTGCAGAGTTGCAGAAAGGGTTTCTAGAAGCCAGGGTTTCGTCACCTGGTAAGCCTTTCTAATTGTCCTGCACCTCTAACATAGATGTTTGGACTAAGAAGTCAGTATATAAACCTGGAAATTCAGATTTATCAACAGATCCTTGAGCTTTATTTCCGCTAACATGGAAGTGGAACAACCAGAGCAAAACCTACGCCAAAATTTACTGGTCACGAAATCCTGATAAAACGTTTGGTTTAAACCGGAGTTTTTGTCTACAATCATTACTGTAAAACCATGTGCAGAATTACACGCCGTAAGGAGAAATCTAACAAATCGAACAGGTTAATACCATTCTTACACTTTTGTGTTATGATGGTGGCGTAATGTAACGCGACAAGCCTTTTACTGTTTATCTCTGATTCCCCCGCTCAACTCACATCTTGCAAAGATTTCAGAAATCTTCAGAAAGCCAGGCCAGCTATGCCTGCCCTGTACGTTTGCATGGCGAGCTGGTGAGAATCGTGTATTGTAAACAGCATACGGACTTCCTGGCGGCATTGCAATTTTATTTTGACTAAAGGAAATGAACGAACAATATTTATGAGTAAGAATTTGAAAATAATTCCCCTGGGCGGCCTGGGGGAAATCGGGAAAAACATGACGATCTTGGAATACGGCCGCAACCAAATTATCGTAGACTGCGGGGTGATGTTCCCCGAGAGCGACCTGTACGGCATTGACCTTGTTCTGCCTCAATTCGATTACATCCTGGAAAACCAGGAGATCTTACGCGGCATTGTGCTGACCCATGGTCACCAGGATCATATTGGCGGTTTGCCTTATCTACTGAAACGCCTCAACGCGCTCGAAGAGGGCGTACCCGTGTACGGAACAGCCCTGACGATCGGCATGGTGGAACGCAAGCTGGAAGAGATGGGAGTACGGGAGCGCGCCAACCTGCAAGTGATTGACGACCGCCAGACCCTGCCCCTGGGACCGTTCCGGATCAGTCCTTACGCCGTGGCCCATTCGATCCCGGCAGCCGTAGGGCTGGTCATCGACACCCCGGTTGGGGCCGTCGTTCACACCGGCGATTACAAGATGGACGAAACGCCCACCGGCGGCCGTACCACCGATATCCAACGGCTGCGCCAGCTAACGCCAAACGGCGTGCTTGCCATGCTGGCGGACAGCACAAACGCCGACCAGCCTGGACGTACGCCGACCGAACAATTGGTGGCCAACTCCCTGGACGGGCTGTTCGCCGAAGCTGCCGGTAAGCGCATTATCATCGCCACTTTCTCCACCCTGCTTGCCCGGCTGCAAGAGATCATGAGATTGGCCCAAAAACATGGCCGAAAAGTAGCGTTAACCGGCCGCAGCCTGCAGCAAAATGTGGAGCTGGCCAGAGATTTGGGCTACATGCAGGTTCCCAATGGACTGCTGGTCGATATTCGCAGCAATATTCCGGATGACCGGCTGGTTATCCTTTCCACCGGATCGCAAGGCGAGCCGCTCTCGGCTCTCAACCGCATGGCCCTGGGGAAACACGCACAGGTCCAGGTCCACGAGGGCGACACGATTATCCTATCCGGCAGCGCCATTCCGGGCAATGAGGAAGATGTGGGCCGGATGTTGAACCACCTATTCGCCCGCGGCGCCAACGTGATTTATGGACCGCTGGCAACCGTCCACGTATCCGGACATGGCAACCGGGAGGATATGCGCATCATGCTCGCGGCGGTAAACCCGCGCTACCTGATCCCGGTCCACGGCGAAATGCGCCACCTGCACTTACATGCTCGCCTGGCGCAGCAAAACGGCCGGAATGCCGCGGATATCTTTATCCTACAGAATGGGGTAACCTGGGTAACTGATGGTGAAAAAGCCTGGATTGGTGAAACGGTGCCTGCATCCGACGTCTATGTGGATGGCTTCCTGGTAGGCGAGATCGGGGAGCGAGTCCTTCATGAGCGGGAGCAGCTTGCTCAGGATGGATTCGTGGTCGTGAATGTGCCGATTGACAGGCAGCGTAAGTTAGCCGGCGAACCCCGCATTCTTAGCCGCGGTTTTTCAACCACGGATGGTTCTGGCGATCTGATGGAAGCGGCTCAGGCAGAAGTAAAACGAAATTTACAACGGAATGGCCGCGGGCACAAACAGGATCACGGACAAACTGTTCAGGAAACCCTGCAGAACTTCTTTTACCGCAAGACCCAATCCCGCCCGGTGATCTTACCCAACATCGTCAACGTGTAAGCGCACCGGTAAATTACCCAACCGCTTCGCTTGGCTTGCTGCTTATTTCTTATCGGTGATGGGGGGAGAAATAAGACCCTGTTTCTTCTTATTATTATCTCGCTTGGTGGCCTGCTTTTTCTTTTTCTTCTCTTTGTTCTTAGGACTTTTATCGCCCATAATACACCTCGTTTACACGGTTTACAATTCGCCCGCCTTCATTCTCCCAACGCGGGAGTCCATCCAACTCAGCTTCAATTGGCGGCCGCTTATCGTCCTTGATCGATGCGATCGATGCAACCATTTGAAATGGCTTGTGCCCGTTTGGGGCAGACCCTGGAAATACCCTTCCTTCCTCTTGCTCTTGCTTATCCGTCTGGCTGAGAATCGCATAAATCTGCTCTCCATCGACCGTTTCGTGTTCGCAAAGCAGATCTGCCAGGCTTTCTAATGCCAGCCGGTGGCTTTTCAGAATGCTGCTGGCTTTATCCACCGCTTCTTCCAGGATCCGGCGAGTTTCCATATCCACCAGAGCAGCAGTTTCTGGGCTCACCCGAGCATCCAGGCCGAATTGCTGGCTCAGGAAATTGGCCTGCATATCGGCAGCCAGGCGCACCGGACCTAGAACAGTGCTCATACCAAATTCTGTAACCATCTGGCGCGCCAGGTCTGTAGCACGCGCGAGATCATCGGCAGCGCCGGTGGATGCTTCCCCGAAAACCAACGATTCTGCCGCCCTGCCCCCTACCAGGATCGTCAACCGATTTTCCAGCTCACTTTCACCCAGCACGTAGCGGTCATGGGTGGGAAGCTGCATGGTATATCCTAACGCACGCCCGCGCGGGACGATCGTCACTTTGTGCACCTTATCTGCATAGGGGGTCAGGCTGGCGATCAGCGCATGCCCCGCTTCGTGGATCGCGATCACCTTCTTCTCTTTCGGGGAGATGGTGCGTGTACGGTGTTCTGATCCGGCAACAACGCGTTCAAATGCCCCATCGAAGTCTGCCATATCGACAGCTTCTTTGCCATTTCGCGATGCCAGAAGCGCCGCTTCGTTCACCAGGTTGGCCAGATCTGCCCCCGAAAAGCCCGGCGTCATCTGTGCAACCGCCTCCAGGTTTACATCCTTCCCCAGGGTGACCAATCGGGCGTGGATGGTTAAAATTTCCAGACGGCCCTGGCGGTCCGGAAGTTCAACCATAACCTGGCGATCAAAACGACCGGGCCGCAAAAGGGCCGGATCCAAAATCTCAGGCCGGTTAGTGGCAGCCATTACGATCACCCCCCGGGCGGTTTCAAAACCATCCATTTCGGCCAACAATTGGTTGAGTGTTTGCTCGCGCTCCTCATGCACCCCAATCGCTCCTGCGCCGGCGCGCCGGCCCCCAATGGCATCAATTTCATCAATGAAAATGATCGAAGGCGCGCTTTTCTTGGCTTGTTCAAAGAGATCTCGCACGCGGGAGGCGCCAACGCCGACGAACATTTCCACAAATTCGGCTCCGCTCAGGTTGAAGAACTGCCCGCCAGCCTCTCCGGCAGTCGCCCGGGCAAGCAGGGTCTTTCCGGTGCCAGGCGGCCCAACCAGTAGAACACCTTTGGGCATTTTACCACCCAGACGCTGGAAGTGATCCGGGTTTTTAAGGAATTCGGTCACCTCTTTGAGATCCGTCACGGCCTCCCCCGCGCCGCCAACGTCTTTAAAGGTTACGCCGGTCTGCTCGCCTTGAACCACTCGCGCCTTGCTTTTTCCGAAGGAGAAGATGTTGCCCATCGAGCCGGCCCCGCCTTTGTTCCGCCCCAGAAGCCAATACCAAAGTCCGGCCATCAACAGTATCGGGAAGATCCATGTCAACAGGAAACCCAGGATTCCACCGTTGTCTTCCACCTGCCCGCGGATCTCCACTTTTTGCGCTTCTAGTGACTGGGTCAGTTCCGGATCCTCCACCCGCACCGTGGTGAAAGCAGTACCATCGCGCAGCTTTCCGTTAATGCTGGATGCGCTAACGAGCACGCTGCCAACCTGTCCTTGAGTAAGGTCTATCTTAAATTCACTGTACGGAATCTCTTTCACTGGCGTATTCATGCCAGAGATCAGGCGATACACAAAAATGGTGATCAGAGCGATCCCGACCAGGGATGTGATCGAGATATTAAACCGGCGTTTCACGGGCTGGCCTTCCATTGCTTGTTCTACCTTCCTGGAAAATGATGATTACCTGACGAAAGATGCCAATGCCATGTAGGATGGATCCAATTAAAGGTTCATCATCCTTGATGATATTAATTGACTGGCATTCACTTCCGGCAGAACTCAGGCCGTGAGGCTGAAATATACTGTCTGGCTGCGCGGGCTGTACCCTGCCCAGTAAGTTATTCCATCCACTTTGTATTCATTCATCATGACGGATCGCCCACTTTCGCCGCTTTGCTCTACATAAGTCGTTTTGCGATCCTGCACGCGCTTGACCTTAATTTCACCTTTTTGCTCACTCCCAGTCTGGGTGTAATGATCTACCATCTCCCGTATCAACTGCTTCTCATCCATAAATCCTCCCGGTTTTTGAGAATCCATCATTCACCTCTTTAGGATTGGTCCTGCTTCTTTTGTTCTCGCACCGGCTGCGCCGCTGGACTGGAATGTGGGACGTTAACGCCTACTTCCTTGCGTGCCGCTTGCTTCAACCGGCGGATGTGAGTGCGTTGCCCTTTCGACAACCGTTTGTTATTCGTCTTGCTTGTTTTGTTTGCCATTATTAATAACTCCTGTTTTGATGTTTATCTAAATTCGTGTTGCGTGGCCCGCAAAGCGCGCCCAACACTATTTGAACTCTGAGTTTAATTCCTACCCAATTTTTGCCTGGGCGAACCGACCTTACTGAAATCAATATATCCTCGTTCAACATCAACAAAATCTAACCGCACGTGCATCCGATCGCCGACATCTACGCCCTCGAACCCATGCATCAGCTTACCTTCAACCGGCAGGCTGATCAGCCGGACCCAGGTGCCTTTCTCAGAAGCACCTGTCACAATCGCATCGAATTGTTCGCCGATTCTCCCCTCCAGCAGCAGCGCCGCCGCGGACTTGATGACCTGTCGTTCGACTTTATTTGCGGCATCCTCCTCTGCGGTACAGTGTGCAGCCAAAGTCTCCAGATCAGCCAGTCGATAGGGTGAAGGTCTCCCCTCAATGGCAGCTTTCAATAAACGCTGCGTGATCAGGTCGCTATAGCGGCGATTCGGTGCTGTAGAATGGGTATAGTCCCTGACAGCCAGACCGAAATGCCCCCCGGTATTTTGGCCAGGAAGTTCTGCAATGTATTCACCTGCCCCCATCAGTTTGATCATTGCCAGGGATAGGTCAGGGAAGCGCAGCGGATCGGCGGCTTTCGCCCTGGTTAAAAACTCTTCCAGTGCTCCTGAATTCGGGCTGCCGGGTAATTCGAAACCGTGTTCCCCGGCTATCATAACCATCCGATCCCATCTTTTCGGAGTGCGAACTACCCGGCGCAGCGACGCAAATTTTTTGGCAGAAAGGTACCGGGCAGTAACGCCGTTGGCAGCGATCATGAAATTCTCAATGATTTCCTTCGCACGATTGTTCTGCTCTACCTCAAGGTCCCGAATTTCATCGCCATCGAATATCGGTCTTGCCTCGATCGTTTCCAGACTGAGTGCCCCATGCATATGCTGGAGATTCTTCAACTTTTGCGCCGCCTCATCCTGCAGACGCAGGCTCTCCGCCAACCCATTTACGACCGCCACCGATTTGGGGGCTGGATCTTTCCCTTCCAGCCAGGCCGCCACACCATCGTAGGTAAGCTTTGCGTGATTGCGCACTAACGCCGGGTAGATGTCTGATTCTTGAAGGGATCCATCCGCTCCAATCACCATTTCAACCACAATCGATAGGCGGTCCTGGTTGAAATTCAAGGAAGTGAGGTTTGTGGAAAGCTTTTCGGGAAGCATCGGGAATATCTTGGCGGGGGTATATACTGTGGTTGTATTATGGCGAGCGTGTTCGTCAATCGCCGATCCATCTTTAACCAGCGCATCTACGTTAGCCACCGCCACCTGAACCTTTAGAGTGTTGCCGGGCATCGCTTCGGCAACCGTAAGTTGATCCAGATCGCGCGAGTCATCATTATCAATCGAGACCCACAGCAGCTTCGTCAGATCACGAATTGGCGTGCCGTTCCTTCGTGCAGGGGATTGAATCCTGTTTAGTTCGGCAAGCGCCAGGGCAGAAAAGTCGGGGAGCAAGCCTCTTTCCAGCATCGCTCTCTCGGCAATTTCCTCTAAGATCGCACGATGATGTTGATTGTTCGTGTTCATAAAATCCATCTCATTTCGAAATTGCTATGGACAGGCCCTATGCGGCCGCGGCAGACAAGCCCTCAATCAGGGCGCTCTGAAGAGCGCTTGCGGAGTGGCCTTGCTCCGCTGAAGGCTGAAGCGGCCATTTCCGTAGCCGAAGATCAGCAGGGCCGCGAGCGCGTGACTCGATATCTAACCCATAGCGATGGAACCGGCTGTGATCTCTGCCAGCCCGCCGGTGATGACCATAGCAGTCGAGATAGCAGCACCACACGCTGCTCGCTTCAACGCTGCTTTAGCCCCGGCTGTGGGATAAAGTCCGGACCCAATTTTGGAATCTGTGGCCAATCGTTTTTTGATCCCTGAGCTGGGCGGTAATTTGCCAAAAAGTTATTCTTTCTCCACAATCGCAATTGAAGGATTGCGACCCAAGGCCTTCTCCATTCACCGCTGCGTCAATCATCGGGTTGGAGATCGTTTTCTTGCAATTCGGGCATACAATTTGGTTTCCCATTTTCTTTCCTCTCACAGTAGCTTGGAATCTTCTCTAATATCTTATACTTCAGGAATTTTTCGTTCGCTGTTTAAATCGCCTAATTCTTAGCCTTAGCGGTGTAAGCTCGCCTCTGCCCTCACTGTTTTTGATGATGATGTTCACTTTACTTTCCGGAACTACGCTTTGCATCACAGGTTGTATCCAGGGGAACATCTCGGGTATGTTAGCCGGCGCACGCTCCGTTCGGTTCATTTCGTCAAAGGATTCAACCTGGAACAATACGTCATCCTGACAATAGGGATATGGCGGTGTCCAGGCTTTTTCTGGAGCAATAAAAAATGCCGGATCAAAATCGCTATACTTGGCTGTATCTGCGCTGTGGATATGAAGATACCCTGAGCTCCTGGTCATATAGCGAATGATGTTCATGGGAATGATGACGAGTCCTTCGGGCAGTAAGGTTTTGCCACCCATCAAGGACCCAAGTTCTGATTGGTGGTTAGAAATCTGTCTTTGGACGATCATAGAAACTACGCGCCGGTTGTTCGGATTAATAACCACTCTTTGAACTGTTCCACACAGGCCGTCGCGAAAATAGATCTGCTCTCCGATACCAGGTTGTAAAAAGCGCTGGTCCTCTGTCCGCAAATCAATCTCAGGGGAACGCACATAATTGATCACACCTCGGACTCCAGGGATATCGGCTGCGCATTTTTCGGCCAATGTGCGTATGTCAGTACTGCTCACTTCGCCATTCAGCACAACGACCCCATTCTGCGCTCCCGTGAAGAATTTAACCCCATATGCATGCTCGATCTTTCCCAACGCTGCGGCCACTTCCCGGATGAGGTTGTCATCTGGAACCAGATCGTTTTTTACATCCAGTACACCAGGGATCGTGCGAGCTGCAGTTTCAGCTAGCTGTTGATTGCCTGTGCTGATGACATGGCCGCTCAAGAAAACGATTCGACCTTTTACAGCAACATCGATCTCCCCATAATCCGTACTGCGCAGAACGCCATTATTCCATAAGGCGCGGTCCACTTTTTCTGCTAACATAATTTCTCCTTGTCCAGCTCTTGGAATTCCTCCATGCAGTGCTCTATACATTTGCCCAATATTCATCCGCCTCTTTTTCCATTGCCGCCAGGCGTGTGTAGTAATCCGGAAATTCTTTGAGATGAGCCAAAGCGATTTTTCCAGTTGTCAAAGCGTCATCATCTGTTACGTTGGTTTGTTTATCTCTGGCGCCATGCTCAAGCTCCACTTCAAGGCCGATCTGGAACTGTTCGACACCAAACGCATGCCAATCGATCCCTAAAGAATCACCAATTTGCTTGGCTTCATTGTAGCTAAACCGTTTCTCCGCGGGCATGGGGGATCTCCTTCTAAATCGAAGAATCTTTAGATTTCTGGGTTGGGTTTATCATCGCCCAACTCTTTGGCGGCTTTATAGCGGGCCTGAAGTAGAGCAATCAAGTGGGTATATTTCCCATTGGTTTTGGGAAGATCATCCAGGGTGAGTATGCCCCAATGAGCGCGTTTCCTGCCGCGTATCTGCAGCCGTTTGTCATCTGGAAAATCGATTCGCATGGATAAACTCCTTTACACTTCTTTTCAATGGTTTATGGGTGACGACTGGGCAATTGATCGACAACCTGTGCCCGATCGAACACTAAAGAGCGCCTGGAATTGACCAAAACTGCCTTTAAATATCTTTGGATCTGATCCTCAGCCTCATCATTACTACAACCATAACGCGCTTGAATTGTGGCATTAAACCGGTTGTGATTGCCATCGATCTCAGCGACATCTTCCTCGGTGAGTTTGCCCCACCGCGCGTGGATTTTGCGATGCACCTGGGCCCACTTGCGTTCAATCACCGCGCTTTTGACGTTATTTTCCCTGCGCAAGAAATTTACGACCGCCAGCAGGAAAACCGCCCCCCCCAGCGAAATCATCAGGGCCGGCAGGCTGAAGGTCCCTGCTGGGTTGATTTTGCCGATCCCAATAACAGATGGTAAAAGGTAGCCAGCCACAAATGCTCCAACCATGCCCACAATGATATTGAGCAGTAGGGCCGAGTGGCGGCGGCGACTGACGATTGAGGCGAGCCAGCCGGTGACAGCGCCGGCGAAAAGCCAGATTATGGGATTCATCTCGTACACTCCTTATCCCGGGTCGGCGCTGCAGTTTTTGGTTTCAGCACGGCATCGCCGGCCAGATAGACTCTTCTGATTAATTAATTTTACAATAAAGCCGCCTCGGCTACATCCACCGACACGGGTGTGTTGATCTCCGCCAGTTGGGGGAGATTTAAAATTAAGGCCCCCTACCTGAGCCCTAAACATCTAATATTTACAGTGACCTTTTTCCAATCAGCGATGCTGTAAATCCGCCGTCAGGTTTTATTCACCCCCATGACTGGCGTTGTTGCAGGCGTAATCAAGCGTGCAATCGTCCCGCCAGGCAGAGTAATGACGCTTGATCAATAGCGGAGCACAGCGGCGGCAGATGTACCACTCGGTACTTTTTCTGGTCCCACGGCGTAGACTATTCCACCTTTCAAGTAGGTCTGAACGGCCGCCATGTCCAGCAGGGGTTCGTCGCCGGACTCTATTTGAGCATGGATTTCAATCTCATTTGTAACTGGATTAAAGACGCCCCATTGCTGCACTCCAGCGGCGACGAACAGCGTTTCAACCCGGCCATCATAAGCGGCCGGAACGATCTTTTCCAATGTGTCTGCGACTCGTTCGCTTGCCTGGCCGGCAAGTTGTTGGTAATGGGCGAAAGCCTCTTCTTGTGCTGCCTGGAAGTGTGGTCCAAGAATATCCCAGGCGCTTTTGTGTAACTCGTCCGCACTCAGCAAATCAGGGTTGCCCTTGATGACCGCGTCGATCAAGTTCGGATACGTGTTGGCTTCTTTATAGATCGGAAGCAAATATTCAACTCCCGCCAACACGAGCGGTACCCGGTCTCCTTTAAGAAATTCCGTCAAACCATCCGAGACAAGGCGAAAGTAGCGCAGCAGCTCATTCTTGGCGCTTTCGTCGCTGCCACCGCCTTGCCCATGGAATGTTACGGAACCACTCCCGGGCATCCCGCCGGTGGAACCAGAAGCATGGAGTTGAAAACTCATTTGATGATTGAGAGATGGGATGGCTTCAGCCAGACTGCCGCCCACCTGCCCGATGTCAACCTCGCTGACGCTGTAGCGCGTGCCAAGCAGCAACCTGACTTCGTTCTGGCTCAACGCCAGGACGTAGAATTGGCCGTCGCCAGTGAAGAGCGGCAGCAGCGGACTGATGTGGAAGTGGTCTGTGACAACCATCAATTCTGCAAAATTCAATGGGAGACGATAGCGACGAATTCTGTTAGCAGAGAGAAAAATCGCCAGACCATCGCTCTGATGCTGCCAGAAATAAGATTCCTGCAACAGCTTGCTGGCCGGCTCGAGCATTTTTTGAATATCGCGCCTGCCTACGCCCTCATCCGATAAGTGCTTCTCAGCCCCTCCGAGCAGGTTTTTCAGCCGAATCGGATCCTGCTGGGTCTCCGCCCCGGTACGATGGGTCGGCATATAGATTGAAACGCACCATTGCTCTTCTCTACGCATTAACTGTTCTAGCTCGGCCTTGGTCAAAATATCCATTTTCTTTCTCCTAGTAAAAATACGCTATACCTCGTGATCCTTGCCTTCGACCACGTCCTCACCTTCAACGTGGCCTTCACGTCAATCTGCGTCAGCACACCAAAGCTTTCTGCCTTGAGCGCGTCCGTGGTTTTCTGGACGGCTTACTCGTAGGGCAGGTTCACTGTAGTATGAACACCAATGTCGGTTGCCATCGAGTAATCTCCCATGTTAAGGTAATGTTTTGAGGTAAACGATCAAGTCAGCCAGGTCGTCGTTGCCGATGTCCCAGCGCGGCATATCCGTGTTTAACTGTGTGCCATCAGGATCTTTACCTTCCACAACCGCTAGGCGAAATTTTTCGGGGTCGAACTCACCTTCCAAGACTGACCAGCGAATGTCTTTGGCATCCATCACCTGCATCATGCCCATGCTGTGTATGCCGCCGCGCCCATCCGGGCCATGGCATGAAGCACACGCCAGGCGGCCACCACCGCCCATCATCCAGCCATTCGACGCCGGACCACCCGTATAGTCGATTGCGATAACACGTTCACTGGTGGCAGTGAAATAGATGCGTTCACCGTTCGAGCTAAAAGTCCCTGTCCCCCAGGCAGTTCCACTCAACTCCATCGACCGCGGGCGTGATGCACAGGCCGCGAGCAGCAGGGGCGAACTGACGCTTCTTCCGCGCAATCTCGTTCGGCGGCACGTATTGATTTCGAGCCAGAATCGGCTTCGCCTTGATCAGTTTGTCTAATTGTGATCGAAGTGCATTCAGGACAATGTCGCTATCGGCGCGCTCCTTTTCCGAGGGTTGATTGGACAACTGCGCTCCGTTTCTGGCCGATGGATTAACTGGCCTCTGAACCGGATTCGAGGGCGAAAGTTGAATCAGCGCTGGCCAGGGTGAAATAGAATGAAAGGCTGAACGCCAACACTATAACCGCTGTGGCATTAGTTACGATCAGCGGGGTGCCCCGTCGGGCTGTGTTACGATCCACGGCTACACACTACACACCCCCTCAACTTGTAAAATCGCTTATTCTTGGCAAGGCTTTCTTTGTTCGTTGTAAAATCGAGGAAAGCCCGAGTTATCTGCCACTCGATCACAAGACCAGGCAGCAGTTAGGATGATGGTGCCCGTATATGGCGCGACGCCCTTTGTGCAAGTGATCACAAAGGACTTTCTTACTTCGCCTTGGATTGCGATATTTCCTTAACCATTGTGGCGGTTTCTTCTGGCAGGTTCACGCGCGTTGCAACATCCGCCTGGGCAATGATCCCTACAATCTTAGCGTCGTTGTCCACGATAGGAATGCGGCGTAATTGATGCTCAGCCATCGCATCTATCGCCACCTGCAAGTCATCCTCAACCCGACAGGTCACAATTTGGCGTGTCATCACCAACTCCACTTTCGTGGATTTGACATCGTGCCCTTTGGCTATTATCTTCAAAACCAGATCGCGATCGGTCACGATACCGACCAACTTTTTGGTCTGCTCGTTTTCAATAACAGGGATCGAACCGATATTCTCGCTTTGCATCAATTGCGCCACTTTTGTCACCATGTCATCTGGCCGGCAGCAAACGGGGTTTTTCGTCATCACTTCATTGCATTTTTTCATAAGAATTCTCCTTTTCACTCCACAAGCAGCTTGAATTTCATTCAACACATGAATGACCTGGCCCCCCTGGTATTGCGTGTCAGGTCATTTTGCAATTGCGAATTTTTATAAGTCTTTGTTTAACTCCATCAGCTTTCATCAAACAACCAGACGGTTGAAGAAGGAGCGGTAACGCTGCAAGGCCATGCGGAGATCTTCAGTTGAGACATCATTGCCCTGATTCCACTGGCCCTCCAGTGAGCTGTGTTCCCTGGCGAACATCTGGGTGATTTGCTCGATAACCTCAGATACCAGCGCATCCGCCTGCTGGACAGCAGCGCGCGGTCCGTCCACAAATTCACCCTGGATCTCATTCCAGCGAGTGCGAAAATGCTCTGATTCCTCACGGTCAAGCAGGCCTGCCAATGATCCGGCATTCGTACCGATAGGGGCTTCGTATGTAATTGTCTCGCCCATTGGCGCCTGGTAGGGGACCGTCTCGCTCACAGGAGCCTCGTGGACAATCGTCTCGTCCATTGGAACATCTATAGCATCAGTCTCCATATGAATCTCGTCGACAGGAGTCTCAGACATCGGGATCTCATCGGCAAGAGGCCCGTCCACTGGCCCAATAGCAGCAACGGTCCCGACCATTGGGGTCTCGTGGATAAGAGCCGTATCCACCGGGACTTTGTCGGCAAGAGGATCCGAATTTACTAATGGGCTGTTCGTGTCCTTATCGGTTCCCTCAACGCTATCTGAGAAATTAAAACGTTCTCTAAAATCCTGTTCATTCATCTCTTTTTCTCCTCTTCAACGACTGGCCTCTGTTTTGAGGAGTTCCTCGAACAGAGACCGGTAATAAATCATTGCCTGCCGTAATTCTTCAGTATTTGCCTGGTGCTGCTCATTTTTGATGGCGATCTCCCGCGCGGCGCGGTAATTACTCACCAATGCAGGATAATTGACCGAGATATCCGCCGCCCGCTGCTCAAAATCAGATACTGGATAGGCACGAACCTGCATGACTTCTATGATCAGGCGGTCGGCATCTACTATCGCCTGTTCCGGTTCGTCGACAAATTTGGATTGGACAGCAGTCCAATCGGCCAGATAACGCTCGCGCTCGCTAACAGAAAGTGGACGAATATCCAAAGCCTTAACATGCTTCTGCCGTTCATCCAGCTCTGTTTGTGCTTTCTTCTCGTCACCCATGGCCTGCACAGTGTGATCATACTCGGGTCCAAACTGATCTTGGAGCCGCTCCGACCGTCTGCGGCGAGCAAAAACCAGACCTAATATGGCGCCTATTATCACCAATATCAGAACAACGGTGATAATCATAGTTGTAGTATTCATAAAATATCTCCTTATATCTCATGAAACAGCTATTGGGATAACTGCTCACATATTTACAGTCTTAATTTACACGCACGGTGAGGTTATCGTAATCTTCACCTTAAAAACTACCCGTTACCACCCTCCCTCACCTGAAGCTGTAGAGACATCCTTGTCAGCATGGCGGAATCCAGGGTCTCTAGCAAGGCCTCGTTACCCGTCTGCAACGTTGTGATCTGTTCGGTATTGCCGGTGATCATCGCGTTGGCGTGTTCCAGGTCTGTGTTGGCTATTTCGAGCTTCTGCCGGGTAGGGATATAAAGCGCGAAGGCGATGAACAGCGCACCCAGCCCAAAGGCTAACAGCGTCACCAGCACCCAGCGCAAGTTGCTGCGCAATTGGCTTTTGTTATTTTCTCCTTATCCAGCAACTCCTATTGGAACAACACGGTGTAGGCTCTCGAGCAGGATACAGTTCACGCTTGACAACACTGCCTGCCACAACAAGTTTGTGTTGGGTCAAGTGCAAGCGTCAGCGGGCACCTTATAGGCGGCGGATAAGCTTGACGATGAATAAGAGGACGATCGCGCCTCCCAGCGTCACCAACATGGTTGGAAGGGTGATCGCATCGTTGATCGTCCCGACACCGAAAATAGGGGTAAGGAACCAGCCTGCCACAAATGCGCCAACAACGCCTACCACGATATCGAGGATTAAACCCTGTTGCGAATTCGTCCGCATGATCCTGCTGGCTATGTAGCCGACAATCGCGCCGGCAATGAGATATATGAGTAGGTTCATTAGTACTCTCCTTATTCGAATGTTTGAGACACACAGGTTGCCCGTGTTTGCAAGATTATTCCCCTCGCCCAATGTAGGAGGGGTGATTTGAGCGAAGTTAAGAGCCCAGCCATCAGCTTGCCCTCAGGACATGGCTTCCATATTGGCTTCAGTCTTGATCAACGGCCTCCTTCAAATCCTCTACCCGCCGGTTGAATTCCTCTTCGGCGCGCTGGCGGGTGTAGCCATATTTCTGTTGGAGCAAGCCGACAATTTGTTCGGCATTGCCGGCCGCCTGATCCAGGTCGTCGTCGGTGAGCTCACCCCACCACTCTTTGATCTGGCCTCGCATTTCTTTCCACTTGCCTTCGAAAATATCCTTGTTCATAAAGTGATCCTCTTAATCTTTCTCTTACAAAGCTGACCCTGCTGTTTCCTCCCGCACTCCTGGAAGCCAACGAACGAGGTTACCCAAAACGGCAGTTGAGTGTGTATTGGTTACTTCAGATGTTTATAACTCCTAGCAGGTTCAACACAACGAGTATGATAGCAATTACGATCAGAGCATGAATCCAACCGCCTGTTTGCGGAAACCTTGGGCTTATACTCCGACCGAAAAAGCCAAGCAGCCAGAGTACTACTAGAATTACGACGATTATCCACAACATGAGATTTCTCCTTTTGATTGATCTAATGATCTTTTTGAAGCCACCTGGCCGGGTTGGCCGAGTGGCAGTTGACCTGACGGTTCAGCAAGATGAAAATTCTGGCGGCGAGGGCGAGAGCCGCCAGGAAAAGGCCCAAGTCGTTTAGAGTCGGGATAAGTGACACCAACCCCCAGAGGCAATGAGCCAGACGGCTAGCAAGAGCATCCTAATATTCCATGTGAATCTTCTTATAGAGGGTTCCCTTTCAATTTAATAGAAGGTTAAAATGTTGGTCGGACGTGATCTAGTAGGTTGCAAGAGAGCTTGCAGAGTCGTCAAATGCTTCCCTTTGAGGTTGCTGTTATAGCCAGGCTTGGAACTACCCAACTTTACGATTGGCGCAGAGTTTCAAAAGTGTCGCTATATGCCGCCTGGTTGTGTTCATCGGATTACCAGTAAACCTGTTTCTCCTCCTAAAAAACCATTACGGGACTGGATGAGGTGGTGATAGGATCAAGAAGAATGCATAAACCATTTTATAAACAAAGGCTCAATGACACATCCACCGGCTGGGCGAAGTTTGACTACGCCAGTTGGGGGATAATAGGATAACTGTTTCTTCTTCCGGAGAACTGGGAGCCGATTGTGCGTCAGATGCTCCATGAACAACATGATCAGGTTGACCCCGAAGCCGAGCGCAAGGAAATCCGCGGTCAGCTGCGTTTTGATGCGAGAGAGCTTCGAGCGCAGGCTGTATGATTATGATCTACCTATCCCAATACTTGCCGCATCTTGCTTTGCAGCGCTACGTCGTCGGCTTCGTCGACACTGGTGATACGCGGCGCGTCCCAAAATACTTGCGGATCGGCCAGCAGGACAAGCGTGAGCTCGCCGCCGGATAAGAGCGCCTCTTTCGGAATGTTGATGGCTCGCAAATTGACCATCACCAACCCATCGCCTTTCGCAGGCTTAACGATGTAGAAACCGACTTTGCCACTTTCAGGCTCTAGAATAGCTTCCTGGACTGCGCCGAGCAGGTTGCTCTGTCCATCGTACAGATCGACCCCCAATAGTTGGGTTGCGTAGGCGACCTTGTACACCGGGCCACCAGGGACATTGCAACTGGTCGCCAGCTTTCCGATGCGCACCGCTTTCGACCAGAAGTCCCGTACTGCAGCTTCCCAATCGGTTGGCGTAAGCTGTTGCCCGGCGGGAAAAGCCGGTGCACCCGAGAACTGCTCTGGGATCAGGCGCAACTGGATCGCCTTATTCTCGGCGTCCAACACCCCGCTGTTGATCGTTACTGCTTCGAAAGGTATCACAACCCGGCTTCCGGGCGCGATGTTAAGGCTGGTTACCGGCTCCATCAGGATGTAAATGATATAGGTCTCGCAGGTATTAACGATGTAGTCGCTGGCGATACCCAGTTTGTCCCCATTCTCATCCAGCACCTGGTACCCAATTAAGTTGGTGAGATGGGTCACTTCTGTGCGCATTTCTTTTGGCCGGATTTCTGCTGCCTGGGATTGGGGGGGAGTATCCCGCACGGTGGGATCAGGGTTGTCTTTTTTCGGCGCCTGTGTTTCGGCGGGATCTGCTTGCTCGATTTGGGAGGCTTCATCCGTCGGGGTGGCCTTTTCATGGCTGGCGGAGGTTACGTTGGCTGGGTCTGCGGGCTGCTTCCATAACTGTTGTGGCAACTGGCAGGCCATCAAGGCCAGAACCAGGCTCAAAAGAATGGCCAGATAGCGAAATTGTTTCATCATCATTTCCTATTTTGATGAATCTCTTTTTATCATTTTGTGTGGTGCGCCACAAGCGCCCAACACTTTTTCATGCGACCCACCACTCTATCGGGTAGTTAAGATGTAGTTTACCCAATTCTATTCATCACATACCCGTCTAAAAGCGCTCCTAGAAGTCCCCAGGCGCTGCCCAGGATAGCCCCCGCCAGCACATCCCGCGGGTAGTGCGCCCCCACGTACATGCGCGTGATTCCTATGATCGAGGCGACACTGAACAACAGAAACACTGCCCAAGGGCTGGCATGGAAATGCCGGGCTATCAGCGTCGCCATGAAGAAAGCCTGGCTGGTATGCCCGCTCGGGAAAGATCGCCCGCCAGCCCGGGAGCCGACGATGCGCGCCTGGGTTACTCGGACAAAAGGCCTTGACCGTCGCACAAGAGCTTTCACCAACTCCACCACTATCCATAACGTTAATGTCCCGAGAATGAGCTCGGACGCCACCAGGCGATCGCCGGCAAAAAACAAGACCAGCCCAATCGTCATGGCAGCAATGCCGCTGCCGACCTGGGTGAAAACCAACATCGCCCTGTCCATCCAGAGCGGTCGCAGCCCCCGCAGATTAAAGAACAGGAAAGCCCAGACGTCTATGCGTTGGCCTGCTGACCAGACCAATGAGACCGCTAGTAAGCTGAATACAAGTAGCATACTCAACAGGATTCCCCGAGCCACCAGGCCGTGCCAAAGAATAATCCGCATCTGGGAAGGCATCCATGTAAGGAACAGGACCAGGCTGGCTGTGAGGAACACCAGCCAGGCAACCTGTCGGTACTCACTCATCACAAGGATCAGGCGCGCCCAGGCACCGGAAACTTTATCTTCGGGTAATCTCTTTTTGTTCAGTGAATTCACCGGTTGGCTCCTCAAGGATCACGCCCTGGGCAGGCAACACCGCTGGCGTCGGCTCGCCGACCATAACCGCCAGGGCGTGCCGCTGTATGTTGATGTGCAGCGGCCCTTCACCTAACGCCGTTCCATCCGCCATCACCAGCATGGCGGGATGAGAATCAATATCAACTTTGCGCACGTGGTGGTGCTGGATGCGGGGGTCTTCCAACCCACCCGCGGCCACCTGAACAACGTTGCTCAGAAGGTCCAACTTGGATAGGTCGGCGAAGAGCAGCACATCCAGCAAACCATCATTGTACGAGGCTGGAGAGCCAACCTGGAAATGTGGGCCGATGTAGGGCATATTGGAGACCAGCAATACGTGACACACGGTTTTGATCTTCCGCTTGCCATCCAGTATCAGGTGCATCTCGGCTGGCGGAGAAGCCACCAGCACCGCCAGGAAATCGCCAACCCGCGTCAGGTTACCGTGCTGGATATCATCGCCCGCCGGGTAGAGGGCTGAAAGCAGCCCCACCGAGCAAACCTCCAGGAAAGCCCGCTTTATTTCGCCGCATTCGGCCAGGCCCATGTCCACTTTGACGCGCTTTCCTGTGCGCAGGATGGCGATGGCAGCCGGGATATCCGCCGGAATCCCCAGGCTGAGAGCCACATTATTCTGCGTACCGGTGGGAATGATCCCCAGTGTGGCGGGCGTGCCAGCCAGGGCTCCAGCCATGACGTCGATGGTGCCGTCGCCCCCGCATACCACGAACATGCGGATCCCATCCTCGAGGGCGTCCTGGACCATAGCCGGCAGATCGCAGCCCGGTTCGACCAAAAAGGCTTCCGGCACGAGTTTCCAGGCCTGCATCGCGCCAATCACATCCATGAGCTGCACAGGCAACTCGCCGGCCGCCCCCGAACCGGGATTAAAGATCAGCTTGGCCCGCATAGGGCGTTTTTTTGTGGGGAGAGGTTTAGTATTCATACCTTAGATAACCACCGAACTTGGCGAAGCGGCGTGTCCATTGCAAGCATGGGTGAGCGCAGATAGTGTTTGAGCACCCTAATTGGACTTGACCTAAGCCATAGCATTCTCCGATCGAGAGTAGAAATACTTCTTGGTCAACTCGGTAGCCAGGACATACAGCGCCGTCAGCCCGAGCATTGTCAGCATGAGCGATGCGGGCAAGGGGACAAAACCAAACAGCGAGATGAACGGCAGGTACGGTATTAGGAGGGTAATCGCAATAAAGATCATTGTACTCGCCAGCAAAAGTGTGCCTGGGCGGCTGCGGAAGAAAAGATGGCGCGTTCGCACCACCAGGGCGATGACCAACTCTGTTATCAGGGACTCGATGAACCAGCCGGTGCGGAACTCCTCCGGGGAAGCGCGAAACAGAAACAGCAACGTCCCGAAAGTCAGGAAATCGAAAATCGAACTAACCAGACCGAAGAGCACCATGTAGTTGCGGATGAACCTGGTGTTCCAGCGACGCGGCTTCTCCACCAATTCTGGGTCCACATTGTCGCCGGCGATTGTTACGGCGGGAATGTCGGAAAGGAAATTATTGAGCAGGATTTGCGGAGCAAGCAAGGGCAGAAATGACAGGAGTACCGAAGCCCCAGCCATGCTAAACATGTTGCCGAAGTTGGCGCTGATGGTTGTGATGATGTATTTGAGCGTGTTGGAGAACGTAACGCGGCCTTCATCAATACCCTGCCGCAAGATGGACAAATCCTTCTTAAGTAAAACAAAGTCAGCCGCGTCTTTGGCCACATCCACTGCCGTGTCCACAGAGATGCCCACGTCCGCGGCGTGCAGGGCCGGCGCGTCGTTGATGCCATCTCCCATATAGCCAACCACGTGCCTGGTCTTTTTCAGCGCGAGGATGATGCGCTCTTTCTGGTTGGGATCCACTTCCGCGAAGAGGGTGGTGCGTTCGGCAAGGTGCCAGAGCGCCTCGTCACGCAGGTCGTTCAACTGGCTTCCGGTCAGCACGCCTTGGAGCGGAAGGCTCACCGCCTCCGCGACGTGGCGGGCTACTTTCTGGTTGTCGCCGGTGATGATCTTGAGCTGCACCCCTCGCTTAGCCAGATCGACAATGACTTGTTGCACATCGGCCTTGGGTGGATCGAAGAAGAGCAAAAAGCCGGCGAAGGTGAGCTCGTTTTCATCGGTGTGCGAATAGGAATCAGGCCGCCCGTCTACCGTCTTCGTCGCCAGGCCGATTACACGGAAGCCTTTTTCGCTCCATTCGCTGTACCGCTGTTCAATCTCTGCCCGCTTTGTCGCGTCTAAGGGATGGGCGCCATCCTCACATTGCACGCCGTTGCAGATGCTCAGAATGTTATCCAGCGCGCCCTTGGTGATGAGGGTACGCTCGCCCTGGGCATCGGCAACGACCACACTCAGGCGCTTGCGCACGAAGTCGTAGGGGATTTCCTCCAATTTTTGCTCGGCGCTGATGTCCAGCCCAGCCTTCTGTGCGGCAGATTGAATCGCTTCATCCAACGGGTTGTTCAGCCCGGTCTGGTAGTGCGCGTTGAGATAAGCGTAGCGCAGAACGACTTCGGATGGTTGCCCTTGCATATCGAGCGCGCCGTCGAGACGAACGACGCCTTCGGTAAGTGTGCCAGTCTTGTCGGTGCAAAGCACGTCCATGCTGCCGAAGTTCTCGATGGAGGTCAGACGGCGTACGATCACACCGCGCCTGGCCATCTGCTGTGCGCCGTGGGAGAGTGTGATGCTGATAATGGCAGGCAAGAGCTCGGGCGTCAGGCCTACCGCCAGTGCCAGCGTAAAGAGAAGCGAGTCTAAAAACGGCTTGGCGAGGAAGATGTTGACTGACAATACGATGACCACCATCACCAGCATGACCTGCGTGAGCAGGTTGCCGAAGTGGCGGATGCCGCGTTCAAACTCGGTCTCCGGCGGGCGTAGTCTCAGCCTTTCCGCCACCTGGCCGAATACCGTGGCCTTTCCCGTCTGCACAATCAGCACCTGTGCGGTTCCGCTACCAGCGCTGGTGCCCATGAAAACGCAATTAGTACGCTCCGCCAGGCTGGCATTTGCAGGGACAGTCCCCGGTTCCTTCTCTACCGGGAAGGTTTCTCCGGTAAGCACGGCCTGGTTGACAAAGAAGTCATTGGCTTCCAGCACGATGCCATCCGCTGGGATCAGGCTGCCCGCGGAGAGCACCACCACATCGCCTGGCACTACTTGATCGGAGGGCAGCATCTGCGGCTGGCCGCCACGCAGCAAGCTGGATTTGATCGTGACTTGTGAGCGTAATTTCTCGACGGCGTTGCTGGCGGAGTATTCCTGCACAAAGCCAAGGATCGTGCTGCCAAGCACTATGGCAAGCACTATGCTGGCATCTACCCACTCCCCCACGATGCCGGAGACAATTGCGGCAAAGATGAGGATGAGAACGAGCGGGCTTTTGAATTGGCTCAACAAAAGGCGCAACGCGGTTGCTTGCTGCTGTGCTCTGATTGTGTTCAGCCCGAATTGCTTCAGACGCTGCTCAGCGTCTGAAGGTTGCAGACCGTTCCTGGAAGCGTGCAGTGTGGAGAGGAGTTGCTCGGGTGCGAGGCTCCAATAAGCCCCTGGAGATGCCTGGGCGACTTTTTGCCCCGTTTTTTTGGGTGGTATGCTGGTAGTAAGAGTGGAGAGGAGTTTCATGCAACTTCTCTGGGCGTAATATTGTTATTATATCGCTCGCTTGGGCGTCGGATGTTTCATGTTCAAGCTGCCCCCTGTTGTGGCTCGTTCACGAGCATTTAGGGATCCAGCACCCATCCTAAAGATAATACTATACTACGTCTCACGCCTGTTGGCGCATCCTAAGGGCTGCATCCTGTCATTTCACGGCGGCAGCCCTTTGAATGTATGGCTTGACTTATCTAAAAATTCTGCGTCTTCTACCACCACCCAACAGGCGCAGCCCAACGAGCAGCACTACTGCCCCACAGAGGGCGACCAGGATCAACTCAACGTTGATCCCCGTCACTGATTGTTTGATATGTAAAAGATTGGTAGCAAGATAGCCTCCTAACAGCCCACCCAGCACGCCGACGACGATGTCGCCAATCAATCCATAACCACCCTCTCTCATGACCTTTCCAGCTAGAAAGCCGGCGATCAAACCAACAACGATCCAGGAGATTAAATCCATTCCGATTGTCATAATAAGCCTCTATCTCTTATCGATCTGGTTTACTGGTCTACGATTATTAATCATGCACCGGGCTTGAGCGATCAAAAAAACATGTTAGCCGCTGCGAGTGGTGTGCGTCGTACGCTCGTTTCCCGTACCTCCTGGCGTCTGCTCACGCGTCGATCGCGTGACCGAGAGCGCGCTGGGACGATCCGCAACGATCCGGGTCACGCGCACTATACCCCAAAATAACAGTGCATAAACCGCCATGGCGATGAGTGTCGTCACTTCTAGAATCGTTTTACCGCTGCTCCAGGTGGACACCAAATCCGTGAACGGCTTGGCGAACAGCCCTGTAATTCCATAGATGAACCAGGCGAAGCCGCTCTCCGGATTGGCTGCAATCAACTTCAACATGAAGCGGAGCCCTAGCAAAACCTCCAGAATACCCAAAACGGTCCACATGATCCTTGTGATCTGGAACAAACCAAGCCGCCGTTCCGCCGCAACATCGCGGATCACCTGCTCGGTCGACGCGTAGCCTGGTTGTTGAGTGGTCACCGTTTCTTCCCGGCGATCCACAGCGACGTCATTGATCTGTTCATTCTCATACATATTGTAGTCTCCTGTTTCTCCCCAAATTTCGGGGGCCAATGGGACGTGCTTTTGGTGAGGAGTGGGCGGATGGAGAGGCGTTTCCCGACACCGGGAAGAGTTTAAACGCTTATCGGCATCTGTATCCGCCTCCCTCAACCCGCTGTTTATCGTCTCATATATGCGGGGGGGTATATCGTGGTCTTAGCGGAAAATGCCCCGTCTACCGCCGCTCAACAGGCGCAGTCCAACGAGCAGCACTACTGCCCCGCAGAATGCAACCAGGATTGACTCCAGATTGAACCCTGTCATGGCAGCACTTATATGCAGGACTGATGTAGCAATAAAGCCTCCCAACAGTCCACCAAGCACGCCGACAATGATGTCGCCAACCAAACCGTAGCCTCCCCCTGACATGACTTTTCCGGCTAACCAGCCGGCGATCAAACCAACAACGATCCAGGTCAGTATTCCCATATCAATTCTCCATTTATCTTCGACTGTAATTCCGTTTCGCTTCTGCTAACCGCCGGTTGAATTCCTGTTCGGCGCGTTCGCGGGAGTAGCCATACTACTGTTAGGTAAGCTGCCCCATATTGCGCCGGCGCTCGGGACAGCGTAGTGCGCCGGATCTTCAAACTGCTTCTCCTCCTACAAAACCATTAAAGGACTGGATGAGGCGGTGATGTGATCGAGAAGGAGGCACAATTCATTCTATAATCAAAGGCTCCAAGACACATCCACCAGTGAGGGGATATTTTGCTACACCAGTTGGGGGAGATTAAAACAGATGGGAATGGATGGTCTATTATTTCTTCTCGATCAGGTCGGCTCAACGGCATAAGACAAATGCCTCTCCCACACACCTATTTTGATGATTCTCTTTTCATCTTAATGCGTGGTGCGCGGAGATTGCGGCGAAGCCGCAACTCTCAAAGCGCCCAACACTTTTCTTATTTGATCATTAAAAAACGCTGGAAGGGACCGGCATCAGGTTCCTGCACAGGAACGAATATACCTTCTGCTGTTAACAAATACTCAGTTCCTATATCGGGTATGTCCCACCCCCGATTTATACAATATCCCTTTACTGTGTCTTCGCCGTCGATGCGTTTAAATGTTGCTAAGTCGTAGCGCTTACCATCCAATTCATATCCCTGTTTTTTAATTTTCGTTACTTTCCAGATCTGCTCGGATACGGAAACAAAAACGGAAACGGACCCGGACAGGATAAGAGGCAAACGTTCCGAAAAATGGTTGGCTGGCATTGCTGTCGGCAGCGATGCCGTCGGTATCAATATTACTGGCATATCCTGCTGCGGTGTTGGGGGGGGTTCCTTCTGTGGGTTTAGCAACATAACACTCAAGCCACAGATCGCCAAGAGAATAATCGCAAGGAATATCACACCAAGGATTAAATCAGGCCTATTTTCAATTCTGGCAAATTTCGGTTCGTTCTCGCTTAACATCGCTGCCTCCAGTTCAATTTTCAGATTTTTCCTGATGTGTTTGGCCTGACGCCTCTGGTTGCGGTTCTTTTATCCGGAAAAGAGAAACGCTCAAGTAAGCGCCAAAAAGGAAGATATGGCCGCTCAGATAGGCCCAGGCCAGGAAGGCGATAATGGCTGCCACGGAACCATAGACCAGGTTCGAGACGGAGATGTAGGTGGAAACAAAGAACAAAAAGGCTTTCTTGGCAAGCTCCCAGAGCAGGCCGGCCCCAATCGCGCCGGGTAAAATCTCGCGCCAGGTTGAAGCGCCATGTGGAAGCAGGATGTAGAGCACCATGAATAAGGCAATATCGAGCAAGATCGCCGCTATAAAACTAATAAAGACCCCAACCGGGACGATTTGTTCGGGCAACCAGGTGCGAAGGTTGGCAGCCATACTGCTGGCAAACGAAGCCAGGAAGAGGGCCGGGCCAACGAAGGTCAGGACAAATAGGATTGCCAGGCCACGCCGCTTCCAAACAGGGCGACTTCGTTTGTTGCCCCAAATTTCATTCAGAGTTTGGGTAAGCGTGTAAAAAACTGTAGAGGCAGACCAGATCAGACCAACTAAAGCGGCACTGGTAACGGGTCCGCGCGCACGGATGATTTCGTCAATATTTTGGCCCAACAACTGGCCCAAGGCTGGTGCAATAAACTCTAGCTTTTGTACGATGAGATGCTGGTCCATCGATGGGCCAATGTTGAAGCTGGCAATGGAAATGCTCAAGAGGGTGAGGGGAAATAGAGAGAAGAGGGCAAAGTAGGCAATCGCCGCAGCCGTAATCGCCGAGTCGGGCTTTAAGGCTTCTCTGGTTGCGCCCGCCAAAATCCCTAACCAGCCGTGTGTACGCTCATTAAGCCTTTGCGCGCTGCGGATGCTCTGCTGCCAAAGCTGTGTCAAATCTTTAGCCATCTTGGGTGCGACCAAAGCGCTCTTCCTGCCCGGGCAGGGGCGTAATGGGTAATAATAGCCCGGAAGCTTCAACCAGCGGGGTCGCGGCCGGCAGACCGGCGGCCGGCAGACCGGCTTGCAGAATGGGTTCAGCTTTCTCAATCAGATGAGTGAGCCGCTCCATGCTGCTGGTCACCAAGGGTGGAGGCGGTTCATCCATCGCTTTTATTGCGGCCCACACCAGTGCTTGCCGCTCCTTGAGGTCTGAAACCTGGGCCGCAGCCCCTGAAACCACGCGGCGGCTGACCAGGCGGCTCCACAGGATTTGACATACAACGGACAAAGGTGGCGCTACGATGATGCCGACCAGGCCAAAAGCGTCTGCCAGGGCAATGAGCAGAACTACGGTCAGAATGGGATTCTCCCATCTGCGGTTGAAAAGCCGTGGCTTGACCCATACTCCCAGGGCAATCAAGGCGACGAGCGCATAGAAAGCCGTAAACAGGCTGAGCTGCACACTGGTCAGCAGCCCCACCAAAAGCACTGGAATGACCGCCAAGACCACCCCAACCACGGGTATCAGGCATGCCAGCGCGCCCGCCAGCGCCAGGAGAGCGGGGTATGGGGACCCGAGCAGCCAGTAACCAAGGCCTAATAGCAGCCCGGCCAGGAGACTCTGGATTACCTCACCGCGTATGTAAGCGCCGATGTCGGGTTCGACTGTCCGCCAAATATCACGCGCCTGCTTGCGCTGGCCAGATGGAAGCAGCGAGAGCCAGAGTCGTTCAAAATGATTTTGATTGATGCTCCAATAGACGCTCAAGAACAGAATGATGAGGACGCCGCTCACGGCGCCGCCAAGGCCCTGAGTGAAGCCGAATATGGCCGGCAGCACGAGCTGGCCCTGGTCGCCGGTAACTGCTTCGAAGAGCTTACTCGGCGGTGGCAGCCGCACAACCAGCGCCTGTTGGAACGAGCTGCCCTGCAACCATATCGGCAGCCTCCACGCATCCTGCACCGACACAGTCTGGCCCAATTGTTGAATCTCATGGATCGCGGTCTCACCGGTCAGGAAGAGTAAGAAGCCGAAACTGCCCAGGGCTGCCAGGTACAGGAGAATCCAGGCCGCACGCACCACGAAGCCTCGCCCGACCAGGCGGTTAACCAATGGACGCAGCGCTGCCGCAAGCGTCAGCGAGATCAACACGTAAACGACAACAATACGGAACTGCCACAGCACCACCAGCGCCAGCAACGTGGTCATAACCGCCGTACCGAACCCCACCAGTTGCTTCGTCATGGTGCACCTGAAGTATTGACCTGGGCCAGCAGAGAATCGAGGTCGGTGGTAATCGCCTCAATCTCATCCATCACCTGATCGGTTTGCATGACCCTTAGGTCCGAGCCTCCTTTATTGAGCCGGGCCTGCTTGCGCAGATCTTGAGCCAGGTCTTGCGCTTCATAACGCAGCCGGCTGGCATAGTCACGGCCGGCCGAGATTTCCGCTTCCATCGTTCCTGGATGAAAGATGAAGCGATCGAGTAAGAGTTGAACAATGGCCGCTATGGGAATTGCCATCAGCGCGCCGGCAATGCCGAACAAAGAGCTAAAGGCAAAAATCGCCAGCAAGGAGACGAACGGATTGACCCCCACCGCCTTCCGCATGACGCGCGGCACAAGCAGACTGTTTTCCACCTGCTGAATCACGATCGTAGCGACGAGCACCCAGGCCAACTTGGACGGCGCGATGGAAAGGGCAATGACCGCTGCAGGAATGGCGCCAAGCAGCGGCCCAACCATCGGTACGGCCTCCAGCACGCCCGCCACCAGCGCCAGCACCAGGGCATTGGGCAGGCCGATGAGCAGATAGGCAACCAGCGCCAGGATGCCGATGACCAGGCAAAGGAGGCCTTGTCCAGCAATGTAGAAACCAACTTTGGTTTCCATGGCCGAAATCAGTTCGCTGATACTCTCGCGCTGATCCTTTGGGAGAAGCAGCAACAATGACCGGATGGTTCGCGGTCCATCGAGTGTCCAGTGAAAGGCCAATAATAGAATCGCTGTGGCCATAAGGATGGCCTTAGCCGCCGAGCCCACGTAACCCAACGCCTGCCCCGCAGAAGCCAGCATCTGCTGTCCCGTTTGTGCTACCGGCTCCAGGCCCGGTAGTGTCGCTGGGAGGAACTCGCTTAAGCGCACAATCCATTGATTGGGATCATTAACCATCCACTCACGCAGGTTTTGGTAGTAACCCGGCAGTGCAGCAGCAATCGTTGTGCCTTGCTCGACAATTAACGGAAATAACAATAACGCGAAGCCGATGATAACGATGAGCAGCAGAAAACAGACGAGAATGACCCCCGCTATACGGGGGAGTCCTCGCCGGTGCAACCAGGCTACAACTGGCCTGATCACCGTGCCCATCACGATGGCGATAAACAAGATGAAAACGACCTGGCTGAAGCGGTAGAGAAGCCAGAAACTAAGTGCGACAAAAACGAGTACGAGAGTCGCCCACATGACGCGCCGAAATGTCCATTGATACGGTTGTGGAAGTGGATGGAGTGTCATGCTTTCCCTGCTCTTTGTGAGTGTTTGAGTTAGACGGGGCCATCCGTGTATGCAAGGCTATCCGTGCTCAAGGTCCAAATCCCCGTCCCCGTGCCCCTTCTCGCTGGAGAAGGGGCACGGCGCCAGCTAAGAGCACAAGACTTACTTTCAGCCCACCGCCAGGGCACACCTTTCATAAACCTCAAACTCTATTTAACCGCCCCTTTCAGATCCTTTATCCGCCGGTTGAATTCCTCTTCGGCACGCTGGCGAGTGTAGCCATACTTCTGTTGGAGCAAGCCGACGATTTGTTCGGTGTTACCGCCCGCTTGTTCCAGATCATCGTCGGTGAGTTTGCCCCACCACTCTTTGATCTGGCCGCGCATTTCCTTCCACTTTCCCTCGAAAATATCCTTGTTCATAATGTAATCCTCTTAATCGTTTCTATATGCTGCCGCTACTGTTTCCGCCGGCGCTCCGGGAAGCAGCCCTGCGGCAAGCCGGAGGACTCGCAGATCACGACTGGAAGGCAACGAACACGAGAGTTACCCATAACGGCAGTTGAGTGTGTGCTGGCTTGGCTGCTTCAGATGTTTATAACTCCTAGCAGGTTCAACACAACGAGTATGACAGCGATTACGATCAGAGCATGAATCCAACCTCCTGTTTGCGGAAACCTTGGACTTATGTTCCGACCGAAAAAGCCGAGCAGCCACAGTATGACTAGAATTACGACGATAGTCCACAACATGAGATTTCTCCTTTTGAATGAGCGAATGGAAGCCACCGGTCAGTTGAACGAGTGGCAGTTGACTTTCTAGCTGATGTTTACTTAATGGCGAAGTTTCAAGCAGTAATTCTTCTACAGGTTTTCAAACCACAATTCCCCCTTGATACGGATCCCAACCTGGGCAATCGGGTTCATCCGTAAGCAGCAATACTTGCGACCGCGTTTCGCAGGCGTTCAGCCACCCGGTCGGACGTCTCGCCTTTACTGATAAACGCATCCGCCCCGGCCGATAAAGCAGCTTGTTCACGGGCACTCAGAGGGCTGATGAGTACGATCACAACTGCAGCCGGGCAAGCCATGCGCAGTTCTGCCAGGTCTGCGCCAGATCCGGCAGCGACCAACCCCCAATCCACCATCAACATATCCGGGTTCGTGGCGGGAGCCTCGGCTAAAACAGTAGGCCAGTCGGCGGCTTCGCCGACCACCTGCATTTTGAGATCTTGCAATATAAGACGGAAGGCCAGTCTTTCATCGATCTGGGCATCGGCTAAATAGACACGTTTCATACCTTCATTCTATAGTAAATCCCCCATGGCCACATCCATCAGCCGGGGGGTGTTTGTATCCGCCACTTGGGGGAAAAGAAAACTATTTTCGGAGTGAGACCCTACCGCGAATATCAATCCTCCCCAGGGTTTGTTACGATTGGGTCGCGCTCGACCTGCTTGGCGGCATACAAAGCCTCGTCTGCCGCCCGCAGGATTTCGCGCCCATTAAAGTTGTGTTCGTGCGCCACAGCAACGCCAGCCGATACTGTCCGCGATTCGACCAGTTGATCAGCATGCCAAATGCGCAGTTCTTTGACCAGCTTCAGGATCTGCTGCACTCGGTGGCGGGTATCGTCCAGTGATGAGTCGGGCAAAATCAGCACAAACTCATCCCCACCATAACGGCAGGCGATGTCGCTCATCCGCAGGTTCTCACGCAGGATTCGACCCAGTTCGCGCAACAGCGCATCACCGGTGGCATGTCCAAAAGTGTCATTAATAAACTTGAAGTGGTCGATGTCGAGAATCGAGACGCACAAGGATGTATTCTGGCGCTGGGCGCGATATAACTCACGTGCCAGGCTATCTTCCAGGTAGCGACGGTTGTATAGCCCGGTCAGCGGGTCGTGTATAGCCTGCTTGCGTAGTTCCTCCCGCAGTTTTATATTGGACAAAGCCAGTTTGATCCCTTCGCCCATCGCTACGGCAAGCTGCTGGTCGACGAAATGTCCACCTTTCCGTTCTCCGCCCAGAAGACATAAGGCCCCCAGTGTTTCGCCTTGAACCATCAGAGGTACACACAAATAGCCGGTTTCTAATGGGTGAACAAAATGATGGCATACCAAGCCAGCCTGAGGATCCACGACTTCATGAAGTTGGCCGCGCCGCATAGCCCAACAGTCCTCCCAGGAAAAAACCATCTCCATTGGCCCTTCACTCCCCCAGCGCGCCACCACCTCAAAATGCTGACTCCGCTCATGCGAGATCGCCAGGCAGCCGGTCTTGCCGGCAAATAGTTCGCCAGAGATCAAGGTAATCACCTGATAAGCCTCAACCTGGGTCGTGCAGGCCTGAAGCAGATCATTCATCCGATTGAGCAGCTGCATTTCCTGGTCGCGCTTTTTCAGCTCGGCGACCAATTCCACCAGTAGCTCATTCGCTTTCCGTACCTCTGCCTCTGTTTGTTTTCGGGAGGTAATGTCGCGTATATTGCATTGAATCACCCGCCGGTCATCCACCAGATAGACATTGCTGACGAACTCCACCTGCCGGCGCTGTCCATCTTTTGTTTCCAGGGGAAGGTTTTCGTAACGAACGTACTCCTGGTTTTGTAATTGTCGAAACGCGCTCTGGCTGGCAGCGATATCTTTGAACGGGCCAATTTCCCAAAGAGCCCTGCCGAGCAACTCGTTATGAGAATAACCCAGCAGATTTTGCAGAAATGGGTTTACGTCAGCGATCTGCCCTGTTTCTGCATCCAGAAGGAGGATACCATCTTTAGCGGTTTCAAAAAGCCGCCGGTAGCGAACCTCGGAAGCTATCAGGGCTGCCTCGATCTGCTGGCGCTCGCTCCGATCGTTCTCAGGCCGCCTCTTTTCGCTGGTCTTCATGAATTTATTTTATAACAGACACCCCTCGGCTGCATCCATCGGCTGGGGGGTGTCTGTCTCCGCCAGTTGGGGGAGTATCGGGATGCAGCGACCGGGGTTGGTTGTCAGGCAACCAGTCCGCTGCGTAAAGCCAATGCCACAGCTTCTGACCGGCTGGCGACACCCAATTTGGAAAGGATATTGCTGACGTGGGTTTTGATGGTAGACGGGCTGACCACCAGCCTTGCGGCGATCTGGGTGTTGTTCAAACCTTCGACCATCAGAGCCAGTACATCCCGCTCACGCTCGGTTAGATCGTGGCCTGGAGCGGGCGGCTGGTTAGCCGCGTTTACAAGCGCCTGGGCTGCCTCTGGGGAGAGGGTGGCGCGCCCCTGGTGCGCTGCACGGATGGCTCGGGCCAGCTCATCGGCCGAAACATCTTTGAGCAAATAGCCGATCGCACCAGCCTGCAGCGCGTTCTGGACCAGCTCCTGCTCTTTGAAGCTTGTCAGGGCAACGACCTGTACGTTAGGATACTGCTGGCGGATGAGGCGTGTGGCAGTCGCCCCATCCATATCCGCCATCATCATGTCCATCAGGATGACATCGGGTAAGATCTGGCCACAGAGTGCCAGGGCGGCCTCCCCGCTGGCGGCCTCGCCCGCCAGTTCCAGGTCGTCAAAGACCTTCAAGAAGGTTGCCAACCCCCGGCGCACCATCGCATGGTCATCGACCAACATCACTCGAATCGATTGGGAAGGGCTCATCGTTAACCGGCCTTCTGTTCCTGGGTCTCCACCCAGCGAATCACAATTTCTGTGCCGTGTCCCGGCTGGCTGGTGATGGATAGCATCGCCCCTACGGCTGCCGCGCGCTCATGCATCATGCTTAACCCATAATGACCGGGGGGCGCTTGTTCGGGGTCAAAGCCGCGGCCGTCATCTCGAATGTGGAGTTCAACCCCACCGGTCTCATATTGTAGCTGGATTTCCACCTGGCTGGCCCCGGCATGTTTGGCAATATTATTCACCCCTTCCTGGCACAGGCGGTACAGCGCTACTTGCACATCAGCGGGCAATTTCCCTTCTCCGGCGATAGTCACGCTGATCGGGATGTTCGTCCGGCCTGCCAGTGCATTTCCCAACAGGCGCAGCAGGTCGCCCAGTTCTGCATCCGTCAGGGTCGAAGGACGCAGCTCGGCCAGCAGCAGGCGCAGATCGGCCTGTGCGCCGCGGGTCAACCGGCGTAAATCCTCCAAGGACTGGCGCCCTTCATCCGGGTCTCGCTCCCACAGGCGCGGCAGAACTTCTGCAATCAGGCCGGCAGAGAAGAGCGACTGGTTGACAGCGTCGTGCAGGTTTTGCGCCAGGCGTTGCCGTTCCTGAAGTGTGGCAAGTGTTTGAGCATTTTCGTACAGCTCGGCATTGGCCATCGTGATCGCCGCCTGGTTGGCAACAGTCAGGGCCAGGCCAGCGTGGTGGGCAGTGAAGAAATTCCGCTCGGTATGGGCAACGCCCACGGCCCCGATTATGCGGCCTTTGATGGCCAGGGGGACCCACATCCACGACTGCACACCCTCCAGTAGAATGCTAGCCTGTTCATTCATGAGTGAGCGGAGAAACTGCGCCGGCGGGTCAGAACTTTGCACATCGGCGATTCGGGTAGGCTGGCGCTCGTTGAACAACATCGTCACAGCTTGCGGACTTTGCATACGGATTTGGAAAGGCATGGCACGCTCCAGCGGTTGTGGCCCACGCACTGCCAGGGCGACCAGGGTCGATTCCTCCAGCTTAAAAAGTCCGGCCTGCGAATAATCGATAATCACCCGCAGTTGGTCCAGGATCAGGCCCGGCCGTAGTTCAAGAGCGGAAGCCAGCGTTTGAGAGATCTCCAACAAGGTGGACTGTTCGCGAGTGCGAGCTTCCACCCGTTGTTGGAGCAACTGATCCGAATGAACTCGCTGGCTGACGTCACGAACGATGCTCAGGAGAACTGAGCGGTCCTGATCCATATATACGGTCCCGCTCAATTCAACATAGAATTGAGAGCCATCCCGGCGCAGGTGGACCTGTAGCGCTACGTACGTGCCGTGAGACTGAACCGACTGGACGTATTTGGTGAACTGGTGCGCGCTATCAGGGTGGATGAAGCGGGTTGGGTGCAGGCCGATGAATTCATCGCGAGCATAACCGTACATCCTGCAAGCCGCAGGATTAGCCTCGACCACAAGGCCGGTCTCTAAATCATTGATGATCAGCCCGTCACTGGCGATTTCGAAGATGTTCCGATATTGCCGTTCCCTTTCTTTAGCCTGTGATGGGTGGTTTTGATTGCCGGTTCGCAAGGCTGCCAACGCCGCTTGAAGATCTTCCAGCAAGAATTGTTCTGGTGATCCAGCCGGCCAGCGCTTGAGAGGAATGGCGGCAGGCGCATCCGGGTTCTGAGCCGTTTGTTGGAGCAGGCCGGACAACAGCGTATAGAAATCGTCCGAAGGAGCCATAGAGTATAGTGTACCCCAGACCCGTACGACTGTCACCCTATCGCATTTTCTAACTCAGTCATGAGACTGGGGCAAGATTGGCTTTATGAAAACCCTGAGAGCCAAAATTCAGCGCTTAACGCCCCGGCCGGGCTTGATGGTATAATTTAATCGCGGGGCACAAAGGACTGCGGTCGCTTTGTGCCCTTGTCATGAAACCAACCCTATAAGATAAATCTCTATCATTCTGATGTGCGCCGCGCCATAAGCGCCCAACACTTTTGCAACAGGATTTTATGTTAGACAAGCTTGCCGGAATTGAAGAACGATACGATGAACTGAACCAACTGCTCATAGATGTGGGCAACGACTACCATCGCGCCGCCGAGCTGGGGATCGAGCGCGCCGAGATCGAGCCGCTGGTGAACAAGGCGCGCCAGTACCGCGGCCTGCTGCAGCGCAAGGAAGAAGCCCGGGCGCTGCTGGAAGGCGAGGATGAAGAGCTGCGCCTGCTGGCCGAAGCCGAGCTGGCGGACATCGACCCGCAGATCGAGCGCCTGGAAAAAGAGATCAAGAGTATGCTGCTGCCCTCAGATAAGCGCGACCAGCGCAATGTGATCGTAGAGATCCGCGCCGGCACGGGCGGCGACGAGGCCGCCCTGTTCGCCGCTGACCTGTTTCGCATGTACAGCCGCTATGCAGAACGCAAGAGCTGGTCGGTAGAGGTGCTCTCGTCCAGCGAGATCGGCATCGGCGGATTTAAGGAGATCATCTTCAATGTCAAGGGCCGCAGCGCCTATTCGCGTATGAAGTACGAGTCCGGCGTGCATCGCGTCCAGCGTGTCCCGGTCACCGAGTTGCAGGGGCGCATCCACACCTCCACAGCCACGGTCGCCGTGCTGGCGGAGGTCGACGAGGTCGAGATCGACATCCCCGAGAACGATATCCGGGTGGATGTGTATAAGTCGGCCGGCGCCGGCGGCCAAAACGTGCAGAAAAACGCCACCGCCATCCGCATCACCCACATCCCAACCGGGATCGTGGTGCAGTGCCAGGACGAACGCTCGCAGCTCCAGAACCGCCTGCGGGCGATGAGCATCCTGCGCGCCCGCCTGTACGAGATCGAAGAGGAAAAGCAGCGCCTGGAAGTTGAAGAGACGCGCCGCTCGCAGGTGGGCAGCGGTGAACGATCCGAGAAAATCCGCACCTACAATTACCCGCAGTCGCGGGTCACGGACCACCGCATCAACCTGTCCTCCTACAACCTGGCGGCGGTGATGGACGGCGATATCGACCAGTTTATCGACGAGCTGGCCACGCGCGACGAGGCCGAACGCCTGGCGGCGGTTGGACTCGAAGACTAAGAGAAACACCTGAGGCAGGGAACGGGGGGAGCTTCTCGTACCCTGCCGGCAGCCCAAAGAAACTCCGTGGATACCGGCACCGCTCTGAACGAAGCCCGCCGCCGGCTGGCGCCAATCAGCGAATCCGCCGCCCTGGACGGGCAGGTGCTCCTGGCGCACCTGCTGGAGGTATCCCGCGCCCGGGTGCTGGCCCATCCCGAGGCGCAGCTATCGCAACAGCAGGCTGGCGCCTTGAAGGCCGCCCTGGTCCGCCTGGAGCGCGGCGAACCCCTGCCGTACGTGCTCGGGCATTGGGAGTTCTTCGGGTTGGACCTGATCGTCTCGCCGGAAGTGCTCATCCCGCGCCCGGAGACGGAGCTGCTGGTGGAGCAGGCCATCCAGTGGCTTAGCCAGCATTCTGAAAAGCGCAGCGTCGTGGACGTCGGCGCCGGATCGGGCTGCATTGCCGTGGCCCTGGCGGTTAACCTGCCCGGCCTGCGCCTGCTCGCCAGCGATATTTCATCCCCGGCCCTGCAGGTAGCGCGCCGCAACGCCCAGAAACACCAGGTAGCCGGGCGGGTCGACTTCGTCCTGGCGGACCTGCTCCCCCCGGCGGCGCAGCCGTTCGACCTGATCTGCGCCAACCTGCCCTATATCCCCCTTTCGGAGCTGAAATCCCTGCCAGTCTATCGCTACGAGCCGCTCCTGGCCCTCTCCAGCGGCGCGGACGGGCTCGACCTGATCGGGCGCTTGCTGCGATCGGCGCCGCCACGCCTGGCTCCTGGCGGGATGATTTTGCTCGAGATCGAGGCCTCCCAGGGCAGCCGGGCGCTGGCCCTGGCCCGCTCGATATTCCCCCATGCGGAAGTCCAGGTGCTGCGCGACCTGGCAGGGAAAGAGCGCCTTTTGAAAATCGTTAATATTGGCTGAGAAAATCAGGCGATGGCAATCTGTCCTGGCTTTTTCTTCGTAAAATTGGGTATATTTCCGGTCCCCATCCGGAGGCGGGCTGGCGCTCGCTTCCGGCAGTTTACAACTTACGAATATTTCGAAGGAGATCGAGATGCGCAGCATTTCCTCGCTTTTGACCGCCCTGGCCTTAATCCTGGCGGCGTGCAGCAGCCAAGCTCCCACCCAGACCGCGCCGGAAGCCAGCCCGACCGCACGGCCCAAGCCGACCGTCTCCGGCAGCGCCTCTATCCTGCAAACCCCGGCCGCGGGGGGCCAGGTGGTCACCTATTCCATCAATCCGGGGCAGTCCAGCCTGGAATACCACGTCGATGAAGTCTTGTTCAACGAGAACAACCGCCTCAACACCGCGGTTGGGGTCACGCGCGAGATCCATGGCGAGATCACCGTCGACCGCGCCAACCCGCAGAACAGCGCCATCAGCGCCATCACCATCGACATCAGCAAGTTCACTTCCGACAGCGGGCGGCGCGATAATCAGATCCGCCAGCGCTTCCTGGAATCGTCGAAGTATCCCACCGTCACTATCGTCCCAAAAAGCATTGAAGGCCTGCCCGAGACCATCCAGGAAGGCCAGAGCTACGATCTGAAGATCAACAGCGACGTAACCATTCGCGAAGCGACCCGCCCGGTCACCTTCGAGGCGCTGGTGGGCCTGCAGGGCGATACACTCAGCGGTCAGGCCGGCGTGACCATCCTGATGAGCGATTTTGGCTTTGGCCCGATCGATATGGCCGGCATCCTCAAGACCAATGATGAGGTAAGATTAATCCTGAGTTTCATCGCCTACCCGCTGGCCAGCGAGTAAAGCCGCCGGCTGCAAAATATGTTTGTCATCCTTTCCAAATTTCTGCCGCTATTCCTCTACCCCCTCGGCCTGGCCTGCCTCCTGCTCGTATTGGCGCTGCTCTTAACCAGGCGGCCGGCCTGGCAGCGGCTGTTTACGGGAGTTGCTTTATTCGCCCTGCTCGCCGGGAGCAGCCGTTGGGTTTCCAACGGGCTGGCGCGTTCGCTGGAATGGCGCTACCTGCCGCCTGCGGAAATGCCCGAGGCGGATGTGATCGTGGTGCTGGGCGGCAGCACCCTGGCGGCCCAATACCCACGCCCCATCGTCGAGGTCAACGGGGCTGGCGACCGGGTGATTTACGCCGCCTGGCTTTACAAACAAGGGAAAGCGCCCCACCTGCTGCTCAGCGGCGGAGTGATCGACTGGCTCTCCAGCGGCCCCTCGCCGGCTGAAAATATGGCCGACCTGCTGGGGAAAATGGGCGTCCCCCAGCAGGCAATCTGGTTAGAATCAACTTCGCAAAACACCTACGAAAACGCCGTCAACAGCCGCCAGATCCTGCAGGCGAAAGGCATCCGGCGCATCATCCTGGTAACTTCCGCCATGCACATGCCGCGCGCTGTGGGGCTTTTCGAAAAACAGGGCCTGCAGGTCATCCCGGCGCCTACCGATTTCACTGCGACCCAGGCGCAGGCGCAGCCCGGCGGGGTGGATTATCTGTTGAACCAGGCGTTTAACCTGCTGCCCAGCGCCGAAGATCTGGCGCTGACCAGCCGGGTGTTGAAAGAATATCTCGGATTGTTCGTTTATCGCCTGCGAGGCTGGCTATGAACACCCCTTTTCAAAACAAGCGCGTCCTTCTGGGCGTGACCGGCTCGATCGCCGCCTATAAAGCCGCCGACCTGGCCTCCAAGCTCGCCCAGAGCGGGGCCGATGTGGACGTGATCCTGACCCAGGCCGCGACCCAATTCGTCGCCCCGCTCACTTTCCAATCCGTGACCGGGCGGCGCGTCTACACGGACGACGATCTGTGGGGCAGGGAAGGACACGTTCAGCACATTGGCCTGGGTAAAAGCGCCGACCTGCTGGTGGTCGCGCCGGCCTCCGCCAACACGCTGGCGAAGCTGGCCCACGGCCTGGCGGATAACCTGCTGAGCGTGACGGCGCTTGCGGCGCGCTGCCCGCTGCTGGTCGCCCCGGCGATGGACGGCGGTATGTTCGCCCACCCGGCCACCCAGGCGAACCTGGCGGCGCTGGCCGGCCGCGGGGCCGTGATCGCCGGCCCGGCGGAAGGCCACCTGGCCTCCGGGCTGGTAGGCCCCGGGCGCATGCTGGAACCGTCCGAGCTGCTGGGGCGCATCCGCCTGCTGCTGAGCCGCGCCGGCCCGCTGCAGGGGCGCAAGGTGGTGGTGACCGCCGGCGGCACGCGCGAGCCAATCGACCCGGTGCGGGCCATCGCCAACCGCTCGTCAGGCAAGCAGGGATTCGCCCTGGCCCAGGCCGCCCTGGATTTGGGCGCCGAGGTGACCCTGGTCGCGGCCGCCACCTGCCTGGAAGCGCCGGTTGGCGCCCGGCGAGTAGACGTGGAAAGCGCCCAGGAGATGCTGCAAGCCGTCAGCGCCGCAACCGAGCAAGCCGATGCTTTGATCATGGCGGCGGCGGTGGCGGACTTCAGGCCGGCCCACCCGGCCGGGCAGAAGATCAAGAAGGAATCGGGCATCCCCCAGATTCAACTAGAGGCCGCCCCGGATATTTTAGCCAGCCTGGCGCCCCGCCGTGAGGTAAGCGGCTGGCCGCGGGTCGTAGTCGGTTTCGCCGCCGAATCCCAGGACCTGCTGGCGAATGCCCGCCTCAAGCTGCAGGCTAAGCGCCTGGACTTCATTGTCGCCAACGACATCCGCGCGGCGGACTCTGGCTTCGCCGGGGATACCAACCGGGTCACTTTGCTGTTTCCGGATGGAAATGTCGAGGCGCTGCCCCTGATGAGCAAAGAAGCGGTAGCCGGCGAGGTGCTGGCACGCGTCGCAGCCTTGCTTGCGGAGCAGGAGCGATGATCGCCCTGCGTCCGGTCCTGGCCCAGGACGCCGAAGCGCTTTTCGCCCTGGCTTTCAACAGCCCGGTCACCGACACGCTGGTCTGGGACGGGCCAGAATCGCTGGAATCGTTCCGCCAGTCCCTGGCAGAGCGCGAGCAGATGGTGCGCCAGGGCCGGTTGCACTCTTTCACCGTCCTTGAACCCGGCTCAGAGCTCCCGATTGGGTCTGCCAGCATCCGCCCGGACGGCGAGTTTTTCCATGCCACCATCGGCCTGTGGATCGGGCAGCCCTACCAGGGCAAGGGTTACGGCCGCGCAACCGTGCGCTGGCTGGTGGTTTATGGCTTCGAGAAGCTGGGGCTCGAGAAAATCGATGCCTATGTCTTCAGCGGCAACTGGGCCAGCCGGCGCATCCACGAGACAAACGGCTTCCAGCTCGAAGGCACCCTGCGCAAAGCGCTGCGCAAGCGCGGCCAGGCGATCGACGACTGGGTGTTTGGGATCACCCGCGAGGAATACGAGCAAGGATCTGGAGATAAGAGGATATAATCACAAGCGATGGACCCTATTCTTCACATCTGTTCAAATTCCGAATGGCGGGCTGCCCTGGGTAAATCCGAATACCGGGCCGAATCGCTGGAGTCAGCCGGTTTCATTCACTGCTCGCGCCCCGAGCAGGTCCTGCATGTGGCGAACGAACTTTTCGCCCCGGCGAATGATATTTTCGCCCCGGCGAATGATATTTTCGCCCCGGCGAACGACCTGGTCTTGTTGTGGATCGATCCGCAGAAAGTGATCCCGGAGATCCGCTGGGAAGCGGCGGACGGGCAGGTCTTTCCGCACATTTACGGGCCGCTGAATACGGACGCCGTGATCGCCGCGCTGCCTTTCCCCCCGGATGGAGACGGTGTGTTTCGCAGCCTGCCTGGGCAGCTTGCCCGGAATGATGAATGATCAATAACGGGGATTTCCCCGGCAAATTTTGAAACTGCAGGAGCTTCCGATGAGCATCCTTGTTGGAAAACCCGCCCCCGACATTTGCCTGGAGAGCCACCTCGGGCAATCCATCCGCTTGAGCGATTATCGCGGGATATGCAATGTCGTCCTGGCCTTTTTCCCGCTGGCCTGGACGCGGGTCTGAACGAGCCAGATCCCATCCTACCAGTCCGCTCTCGACCGGTTCGATGGGGTCCAGGCCCAGGTTCTGGGCCTAAGCGTTGACAGCGTCCCTTGCTTGCGGGCCTGGGCGGACAGCCTGGGAGGCATTTACTACCCGCTGCTGAGCGATTTTTGGCCGCATGGAAAAATCGCCCAGGAATACGGCATTCTGCGCCCGGAAGGCTACAGCGAGCGTGCCCTGTTCGTCATCGACAGGCACGGTATCATCCGCTACGCCGACGTGCACGATATCGACCAGCAGCCCGACAATGAAGTGCTGTTCGCCGTTCTGGCGGAGATGGAGCCCGAGCTGGCGAGGCGTTGGGCGGCGCAGAGTTCAGGCGCGGCGCGGAGTTCAGGCGCGGCGCAAAGATCAGGCGCGGCGCAAACTTCAGAGGCTGCGCTGAGCTCAGAGGCTGCCGAGCCCAATGAAACGCGGCAGCCTGAGGCTTCCCCGCAGGACCTGGTTTTATACTGCACGCCCTGGTGCCCGGATTGCAAGCGGGCGCGTCGTTTCCTTGAATTGCACGGCATTTCTTACGTCGAAGTGGACGTCAGCCGCGACCGGGCTGCCGCCCAACGCCTGCGCGCCTGGGGCGGCGGGCAGGAGATCACGCCCACCTTCGAGTTCCAGGGTAAGGTCGTTCTGGATTACGATCTGGCGCAGCTTACGAAGCTGCTGGGAATCGAAGATAACTAACGGCTATAATCGCCGATCTTAATCCCGACATCGCTGATTTGAGGGCCGGTTGGCAGATTCAGGACGATATTGCCGGCGCCGTTTGCGTCGACCGTGGAGGTCTGGATGTCCGGGACGCCCTGGGTGGTAAACTCGTACCACTGGACGCTTAACGTGCTGTTTGGCGTAAATCCACTCAACGTAACCGTGCCGGACAGCCCGCTGATATTATTAACGCCATCGACCACATTTCTCCAGGTGTGGTTTTTATTTTGAACCCACAGGTGAGCCCGCTCGTCCACTGTATCCTTTTGGCCGACAACGCGCAGGTCCGGGTCGCTGGCCTGGGCGCCGGCATCCTGGTAATGGCCGTTGTTGATGGGGATGTCCTGGATGAAATCGTGGAAATACCCGTAGATTTCGTAGAGACCCCGGTTGCCGTCCGGCCCGGGCTGGTTCTCGCTGTTTTCCCCCCACCAGTAGAGCTCCATCATAGCGCCCGGGTCGAGCTGCGCCCAGGTGTAATTGTGCAGCCAGACCCCGGTCTTGTCTAAAGCCAGGTCCGGCTGTTCGGTTTGGTCGCCCGCAAAGTCGATACCGGCCTCGCCGCGCATGATCGGCTTGGTAGCAATGCCGTTCTGAGCCGAATAATAATCCAGGTTGCTTCTGACGTCGGCGCTGTAATCCAGGTGGAAGAGGGCCGCGTCGCTCTCGTAGGCTGGATTTCCCAGCCAGCCGGTGCTGACATAGGCGTGTACGTCGGCGTAATCGACATTTGGATAATCGGGACTGCCCCAAAACTGCTCGCCTGGAAATGAAGCCCAGAAGCTCGTGGTGACCAGGTGATCGTCGGGATGGTCATAGCTGCATTTGGCCCCATCCCCGCTGCCAACCTGAATCCCAAAGACCCGGCAGTGCATGAATTTGCCCAGCTCGTCGGTCAATTCCCAATGGCTCGCCAGCCACGGGTCGCCCTCATTGGTCAGCTCCCACGAATGGATTTGCGGTGAATACCCCCAACGGGCTTGCAAGTAACGCCACCAGGCCTGCTGCAGCCAGCGGGTCTTGTTCATCCCCCGGCCTAACCCATAGAAGCCGTCCTGGTTATCCTCTTCGCTGCCGATCACGAACGTGCCATCGTCATCCAGCTTGTAGTAAATCATGTCGTTCTTTTCCATGAGCACGAGCTTCAAATAGACGCCATATTGCTCGGCCAGGTTGACGATTTTATCCAGGGCGTAGGCGCTCTGCTCCGGATAGTAAAGCTGGTATTCCAGGGAGGGCTCTGCCAGGATCTCCGGGCCATATTGGCCATTCCCCAGGTCTTCGCGCAGCGAAATAGACCGAATATAGGCTTTGCCCTGGGTAACGTTTTCCATTCCCAGGTACACCCTGGGGAGGAAATTGTTATCGCCTGAGTTCCAGTCGCCTTCGATCGTCGCCCAATCCGAGCTGTCGCCCCCGTAGCTGGTGACCACTGTGCCAGTTCCCGGTTCGTAGCAGTTATCGACCCAATCACTGCTGATCTTCCCAACCAGTCCATAGTTTGGAGAGCTCGGGAGGCGCGGCCCGCTGATATTTTGGCCCCAATATTTAATGCTCAGACGATAATTGGTATGCGGCTTGACAGCTTCTGGGTCGTCCCAAAACTGGAAACGGCAGGCATCGTACCAGCCGTTATCCCCATCGGTTTCGTAGTCGATGCGCAGGGTCAATACGTCCTGGTCGCGCACCGGATCGTGAAAGGCCTCCGTCCCCGGCCTGGGCAGATAGCCGTCGTAGATGTTTCTCCCCCCAAGCCATTCCAGCCAGGAGGTCCCGTACATGCCGCTGATCCAAATCCGGTCGAGGTTAACGCCGTTCTGGCTGTCTTTCTGGAATTCCGGCTCATTGCCCAGAACCGGGTCATCGAAAGCGCCGGCGCCCTGAAAGCCCAGGGCGAAAAAGGGCTGGCCGTTATCGAATTCAAAATAGCGCTGGTCGGTTGGGCTGACTTTTATGAACCCCGGGTCGTTTGAAGCGACAACCGTGAAGGACTGCGGCGAGGTCTGGTAGCTGCCGCCGGCGTCCTGAACGGCCAGCCGGTACTGCCAGACGCCGGTCTGGTTGGGCGAAAAGCGCACTTTCCAGGCGACTTCCCCGGTAGGATAATCCCACTCCCGGTCTCTGCCATCCCAGCTTCTTTTGATTTGATCGTCGAAGTACGGGTAGTAGAAGCTGGGCTGGCGGTAGGCCTGGTTCCAATCGCTGGCTCCCGGCGGCAGGAAGGACGCATCCACGCTGATCCCCCGATGCCCGGGGTAAGACGGGTCCATTCCCGGCGGCGGGGAAGGGTCGTAGGGGATCTGGAAGTTCTGAGCGACCGTGTTCTGAACCTGGAAGGTGATCTCCAATTTCTTGTAGCGTGGGATCTGGTCGCCGCTGTAATCAGAGCGATTGTCGGAGATGTCGCTGATCGCCAAGGCGGAGGTGGGAGGCGGTGGACTGCTGTTGGTCGTATTACGTACCAGGGGCGGGAAGATTTGATGCGGTGCGGCGGCCATCTTCGAACGCAGCAGGGCGAGTGAGATCATGGCTATGAAAATTACGTATTTTTTTTGGATTAATGGATTCGCCATGCGCTAAGTATACATAAAACGAGGGCGCCATGGATAGGAGAAGGCTGTAAATCGCTTAAGGTTGGGTTATGGGTTGGGGTTCGTTTCCGGCGGTTTTGAAAACCGCCCTACGAACTACGAGCTCTTGGGTTTGATATAATTTAGATCGTCATCGGGGATAATTATGATCCAGATCACAAAAGACCTCGCCATCGACGAAAACGAGCTTGCGTTCGACTTCATTCGCGCATCCGGGCCGGGGGGACAGAATGTGAATAAAGTGTCCAGCGCGGTGCAGCTGCGCTTCGACGTCGAGCATTCCGCTTCGCTGACGGAGGAGGTCCGCAGCCGGTTAAAGCGCATCGCTCATAAACGCATCAACGCCGAAGGGGTCCTGATCATCGAAGCCAGGCAGCAGCGCACCCAGGAGCAGAACCGCCAGGAGGCCGTAGCGCGACTGGCAGGGCTGCTGCGTACCGCCGCCCAGAAACCGCGGGTGCGCAAGAAGACCAACCCGACGCCGGAATCCAGGCGGCGCCGCCTGGAAGAAAAGCGCCGCCGCGCTGAGATCAAGCGCCTGCGCCGCCCACCGGCCTCGCCGGAAAGCTGAATCATAACCTTCATCTTGACCCTGCATCCATCTTTCGATATACTTGGTGTGCACTTAAAAAACAACGCCGAAGTGGCGGAACAGGCAGACGCGCACGACTCAAACTCGTGTTCCTTCGGGAGTGTGGGTTCGATTCCCACCTTCGGCATCAAGTCTTTCACCCGTACAGTTCAATGTTCATCCATGAAGACGCATCCATAGACTGATTGGTCTGGAGTTGCGTCTTTTTTTAAGGAGAAACCCCATGCCTTCCTCTAGCGATATCCTGGCGGTCATCCTGGGCGGCGGCGTAGGCAAGCGCCTGTACCCGCTCACCAAGCAGCGCGCCAAACCCGCCGTGCCGATCGCCGGCAAATACCGGCTGATCGATGTACCCATCAGCAACTGCATCAACTCCGGCATCCACAGCATCGCCGTCTTGACTCAGTTTAACTCGGTTTCCTTGCACAGGCACATCACCCAGACCTACCACTTCGATGCCTTCCACCAGGGATGGGTGCAGATCCTGGCGGCCGAACAAACGCCGCGCAGCACAGATTGGTACCAGGGCACAGCCGACGCGGTTCGCAAACAGCTCTTCGAGATCAAAGCCACCCGGCTGGGTTATGTGGTGATCCTGGCCGGCGATCACCTCTACCGGATGGACTACGATGTCATGGCCCATTTCCATTGGGAGCACGATGCGGACATCACGGTAGCGGTCCAGCCGGTCCCCAAACAAGAGGCCTTCCGCTTCGGGCTGTTGAAGCGCACCCCCGACGAGCGCATCGCGGCTTTCGTGGAAAAGCCGCGCGACCCGGCAGTTTTGGAACAATTCGTCAGCCGCGAGGACCCGCTGCGTCCCTACCTGGGATCCATGGGCATCTACATGTTCAAGACCGAAGTGCTGATCGACCTGTTGGAAAACTCCACCTATGACGACTTCGGCGGCCAGATCATCCCCAACGCCATTCAAACCCACGCCATCTTCGGCTTCGATTTCGACGGTTACTGGGAAGATATCGGGACCATCCGCTCATTTTACGAGACCAACCTGCTCCTGGCCCACCCGGACGCGCCGTTTAATTTTTACGATCCGATCCGGCCGATCTACACTCACCCGCGCTTTTTACCCGGCTCGGTGATCGACGGCGCGACGCCTGGAAAACGTCCTGCTTGCCGACGGCTGCCAGATATGCCGGGCGACGATCACAAATTCAGTAGTCGGCCTGCGCAGCCAGATCTCGGACGACGTGCAGATTGAAAACTCCATCCTGATGGGGGCGGATTATTACAAGACGCCGGACGAGGAGCGCCTCGCCAGCCAAATCCCGATTGGGATTGGAAAAAACTGCGTGATCGAAGGGGCGATTATCGATAAGAACGCCCGTATTGGCGAGGGGGTGGTGATTAAATCTTTCCCGCCTGGGACCGAAATGGATGAAGGCAACTGGGTCGTGCAGGATGGGATCGTGGTCATACCCAAGAGCACGACGCTTTATCCAGGGACCTATATCGGCCCGGATTAGCAAGCGAGAAAACAAACCAGAGCCCCGGCCGGCAGCCGCCAGAAATGCGTACCTCCTGGTTCTCTGCATGGTAGGGGCTCTGATTATTGGCTCGAATTCAGTATCTTAATGAAAAGAGGGGACTCGGGTCAGGCAGTCTCAACCACATTCGTAAAAATGTCGAACTTCGGGGCGCGCTCAAAGTGCTTCTTGACCGCGCATAGCTCGGCCGAGCGCACCAGGGAAGGCAGGTATTTCTCCGGAAAAGTGGGGGGCGCCTGGATCTCTAGGTCGACCCTGGCGATCATACCGGTAATTGGGTCGCTGTGCATGCGCTGGATGATGCGGATACCCTCCGTGGGCAGTCCACGCTGCTTGCAGAAGCCAAGCACGTAAATTCCGGCGCAGGTGCCGATCGAGGCTAAAAAGATCGCAAATGGCGTCGGGGCCGATCCTTCGCCTCCGCCCGCCGGCGGCTGGTCTGTCATAATTGTGTAAGGCCCAAAGTGGGCGTCCACGCGTGCGCCGCCTGGGAAGTCAATCAACATTTCCATAAACTTATTCCTCCGAAATGGGATTTGTTTGGTTTTCATCCCTTTTGATGCGGCGGCTGCAAAAAGGTTACAGTATTCACAAATTACTCTGCCTGTATGTCCTCCAGGTATTCTTTCAGGCTTGCAAAAATAGCGTCGATCGCTTCCAGGCGAGCGGCATAACGTTTTTCTTCATGCGAATTCAAAGTCAAGTGCACCAGGCCGGCCAGGCGCAGCGCGCTGAGATGGTGGGTGACGGTTGGGGCGCGCAGCCGCAGGCGGCGTGAGATTTGGGCGGGTGTTAGCGGCTCTTCGGCCAAAAAACGTAAGATACGCAGGCGCGTCGGGTCGGCGACTGCCTTAAGCCCGCGCAGCAAGATATCCGGGACCGCCTCGCCAGGGATCAACGCGACGTTTGCCGGGCGGGCGCCGAACACCATCATGCCGCGCTGCGAACCGAGTGAAGCCAGGGTGATAAAAGGGGAAATCCAAAAAGAAGGCACCAGGAACAAGGTCTCTACATCCAGGAGAGATTCCAGGTGCACCCCTTGAGATAGCTCTTCCAGCAGATCCAGAAAAGACAGCCGCTCCGCGAGCGCCTGGGCAGCCGCCAGCTCCTGCTTTAGAAACGGGGCGATGCGCTTCTCTTCCTCCGAAAAAAAAGCTTGCTGGTAGATCTGCAGCGCAGCCAGGTAACGCTCGCCAAACGGCCCGGCGTCCACCCAGATATCCAGTATCTGGATCAAAAGTGGGGTTTTGGGGATTTCTTCTTTATGTTCGCGAAAAGCGTTGCGCAGCCCTTCCAGATCCTTTTCCTCCCAACTCCCCCTCCCGGCGATATCTTTAAGAAATTGCGCGACTGGCCATTCTTTTCCGGGTAAAAAGGCGAGCGCTGGCAGGCGCTGCTCTGGCGGAATCTGGCGCAGCGCCCATAATGCGCTGTTGGCGTCTTTGGGCTCAGGGAGCGAATAGACCCATTCTACCGGCATGTGGAGCACATCCTGGGCTAACTCGAGGGTCTTGCGCTCGTCCGCAGGAAGCCGCGAGCGGACTCCCGCTGCCCAGGAGGCGCGCAGGCCATATTTTTCCGGTTCGTGCAGGACCTGCTGGCTTATAAAGAAGTCGTAAGCCGTTCCATAGTCCCATTGAATTGCCGGCGCTGGCTGCGTATCACTCATAAGCCCTTATATAATGAATCTCTATTCATCTGCCTATAATCTTATAAACACTCATTGGAAAGCCGGGAGTAGGCGCTGGCGCTACGAATTTTACACCCTAATGAAATTAACGCCTCACCCAAAAGCAGCTTCAGCCGGTCGAACAAGGGGGGTTTTATCACCTGGGCAAATTCCGGATCCTGGGGATCCCTGCCGGCGTCCAACATCTGCTTTTGGTACGCATCCACCAGCCTGTTCGTCAGGTACAACATGGCAACCTCCAATTTCGATGAACCTGTATTCATCCGCCGCTAGCCTCAGCCAGCGGACCGCCGGGGCGCTGAAGCGCCCAACCCGTGTCGATCTCCGAGTACTGTTAGACCTGAATCTAAGTTAGATATATATCTAATTAGATAATAGCCTAATTTATTGGCCTTGTCAAGTACTTTTAATCCAAACTATTTTGATTCTCGGGTGAAAAATACACCCAGATATGGGGGTATTGCCGCCTGTCCAAAGAGAGCCACGGTCGACCCGCTTTACGGGAACTGTGGATAACTCGCGAAAAACTGTGGATAAAACCCTCGAACTGGGGAAAACTCACTCTTTTGTTCGAAATTCTAAGAATTACACACCCCCAGATATGGGGGGCATCTTAAGGACCCTCCCAAATAGCTTTTTCGTCTGTGGGATGGTGGAATTCTGGCAGGAAACCCGGTTATTCTCCCCAGGCAGGTTGTGGTCAAATTACGGTCCGTCTCCCCCTGCATATGCCCTGGATTGCGGCCCCCACCCCCAGGTTTCAGGGCGCAGCTTACCCAACCGGCCTGTTATCCACATATCCACAAGCTCTACTACGATTACGATTAACAGTTAATACTTATAAAGAGAATCAATTCTATTGGATAAGTGTCGGGCGCTTGTGGCGCACCACGCATTATGATGGAGAGTTGCGGCTACGCCGCAATCTCCAGATATTCATCAAAATAGAAAGGAAACTGAAGATGTTATTGAGCAGGTTGGAAATATTTGGCTAACAAAGGGGTAAGATCCACCCGGGTATGCTCACCCAGGATCCTGAAGAAATCCTGCCCGGTTGCAATCCGGTGAGTTTCCTGGCGGGCGTAATCCTTTAAAAAGTCGAAGAAGGCAGGATCGCCGATCAATTGGCGCAAATCTTCCAGGAAATGGGCACCGTTCAGATAAACGGCATCCCGGTATGCACGGTAGCCCTTGGGGTTGTAGATGCTTCCATTCACCCAACCTTGCGGATCGTAGTAATCGACCCGGTACTGCCACCACCAATCCAGGGACTGCGGGTAAACGTTCTCGTAGAACAGGCGCTCGCTGTACGTGCTCAGGGCTTCATCCAGCCAGGGTTCCAGCGCCTGGTCGCTGCCGACCAGGGCATACCACCATTGGTGGGCCGTCTCATGGGCGGCAATGGACACCAGGTACTCGCCGGGAGTCCCCGTGTACAGGTTGTAAAACCCGTTGCTCAAGAAGTATAAACCGTCATATTCCATGCCATCCAAAAAATCGGCTTCGACAACGGAAAGCATCTGGCGCGGGTAGGGGGCGTACAGCCGGCTGTAAAGGGCAAGAGCCTGGGCTGTGGTTTCGAGCGCCGCCTTGCCCGCCTCGGCGTGAAACGGGAAGGCGTAGCCCACCACAGTGACCGTGCCCACGGTCTGCGTCAAGACCTGGTACCCGGGGCTGACCGACCAGACGAAATTGCGGGCGTCCGCCATCTGGTAAGAGCGGCTGGATCCGTTAATTTCGGCAGGCACGCTGGCGGCTACGGTCAGGTCTGTGCGTTGGTCCGTGATCTGGATATTGACCTGATAATCGGATTCATCGTAGACCAGGTGTTCGCCGAAATAACCAGCCTGGTGCGCCAGCCAACCCTTTCCGCTCGCGTACGGTGGAATGAAAGGGTACCAGTCCACCAGGTTCGTCTGGCGGGCCGTATACCCAAATGGAACCGGGCGGGTCGTCGACGAAGGCACGGGCGAGGGCAGATTCAACTCGTAAGAGATCGCAAAATCCACGCGACCGCCCGGCTGCAATGCTTCCGGCAAATGAATGCGTAACTGTGCATTTTCCAATGTGAAGTCTGCGACCGATTGGCCATCGCCCCATTCCAGGCTGTTGAGATGGAAGGTGTTCGGGTAATAAAGCGAATCGACCATCAGAAGCAGGTCTGGCAGCCTATCGGTCGAATTGTTGGTATAGTGGATTTTCTCTTCCACAACGAGCTGGTGTAGGGCATAATTGAGCCTGGCAGTAAGCTCGTAACGAGTGTTTTGAGGCTGGACGGGAGCCGGTGTTGACGCTGGATCATTCACCAGGGAGGTTGTCGTGGGGAGGATTGGCGCCGGCGTATTGGAGACTGGGGTCGCCGGAACCGTCGAGGTTGGGATGGATTGCGGTGTAAAGCTTGCCACAAGCGTCTCAGGAATGAACCTGCCAGGCTTGCAAGCTGTAAGCGCCAGCAGGAAAGCCAATAAACTGGTCATGAGGAGGCGGTTCCGGGAGTGCATAGCGCTATTCTACTACTGCGAGTGGAAAGAAAACTGGCACTTATATTGCACCTAAACTTTTAGAAATCATCAAATCATGAGAGCGAAACGCAGATCTTTGAGATTTCGCCTGGAGGCGTGAATGATCGATGCCATCATCGTGAAGTTTTGGGGTGTGCGCGGCAGCCACCCTGCCCCTGGTCCAGAAACCGTGCGGTATGGAGGCAACACCCCTTGCGTTGAAATACGAATCCAGGAGCGGACAATCATTCTGGACGCCGGGACCGGGCTCATCCCCCTGGGTCGCGATCTCACCCGGCGTTCAAACCTGATGGGCAAGCCGGTCGAGGCGACCTTGCTTTTAAGCCACCTGCACCACGACCACACCCAGGGGCTGCCTTTCTTCTCGCCTGCCTACACAAACACAACCCGGTTGCGGATTTATGGGCCGGATTTCTTTGGCAGCGATTTGGAGCAAGTTTTAGCGCAGAACATGACTTCGCCGGTTTTCCCGATTGCCTGGGACGAAATCAATGCGGCCAAGACCGTTGAGAGCATTCACGAAGGCCAGGCGCTGTGGATGGGCGAATCCGGCCGGCCGCAGGTCATTCATCCCGCAGACCGGGCAGGAATCGGCGCGTTTGCCTTGCAGAACCCGGGCGACCCGATCTGCATCCGCACCTTGCGCTCCTATGCCCATCCAGGGAGCGTATTGGTTTTCCGCCTCGAATGGCGTGGGCGCTCTATCGTTTACGCTTCGGACACAGAAAGCTTTTCTGGCAGCAATTGGCGGCTGGTGAATTTTGCTCGCGGCGCAGACCTTTTAATCCATGACGCCCAGTTTACGGACCCTCATTACCACGGCTTGATGCCGGGTCTGCCTGCCACCCAGGGCTGGGGCCATTCCACCATCGCGATGGCCTGCGATATGGCCCGGTCGGCCGGCGTCAGACGTCTGGCTTTATTCCATCACGACCCGGGCTACGATGACCGCATCATAGCCCAGAATGAAGCGGACGCCCGGCGGCGTTTCTCGGGCGCCGTCGCTGCCTATGAAGGGATGGAGATTACCCTGGCCGCCGAGGGAGCCTATACTGCTTCGCATGCAGGGTACCTACGAGCGGTGCCGGTGAACGTGTCCGTCTAAATCTTCTCTTTAAGGCGCAGCAGCCGCTCCCCCGCCAGCCTCAGGGTTTCTTCGCTCTTAGCGAAGTTCAGGCGAGCGAGGTGGTTGACCGGTTCGTTGAAAAAACTGGACCCCGGTACGGCAGCCACGCCAATCTCGTCTGCCAACCAGTAGCAAAACTGCGTGTCGTTTTCAAAACCAAAGGGGGAGATATCGAACAGAACGTAATAAGCCCCCTGCGGTTGGTTGTATTGCAGCCCAACTTGTTCCAGATAGCCCAAAAACAGGTCCCTCCGGCGGGTGTAATCCGCCTGGAGCTGGCGATAATAACTTTCGGGGAACGATAATGCGGTAACCGCCGCCTCCTGCAAAGGGGCCGGCGCGCCGACGGTTAGAAAGTCGTGCACCTTGCGGATCCCTGCGCTCACCTCCCGGGAGGTGATGATGGTCCCCAACCGCCAGCCGGTGATCGCATAGGTCTTCGAAAGGGAGCTGCAAGATATCGTCCGCTCGAACATGCCCGGCAGACTGGCGATGTATGTGTGCTGGTGGGGTTCATAGACGATGTGTTCGTAGACCTCGTCGGTGATCACAAACGCGTCGTATTCCAGGGCTAAGTCGGCTATGGTTTGCAGTTCTTGCCGGGAAAAAACCTTGCCGCTCGGGTTGGATGGGTTGCACAGCACCAGCGCTTTAACGCCCTGCTGGAAAGCCCGGCGCAGTTCGTCCGGATCGAATTCGAACGCCGGAGGCCGCAGCGGGACGAAGATAGGCTGCGCGCCGGAGAGGAGGGTGTCGGCGCCGTAATTTTCATAAAAGGGGGAGAAGATGATAACTTTTTCACCTGGATTGCAGACAGTCAATAAGGCCGCCATCATTGCCTCCGTGCTGCCGCAGGTGACGGTGATGTTTTCGTCCGGGTGAAGCTCCAGGCCCATGAAATGACTTTGCTTCGTCGCCAGGGCCTGGCGAAAACGTGGCGATCCCCAGGTGATGGCGTATTGGTTGTAGCCCGAACGCAGAGCGCGTTCCGCCGCGGCCAGCAGTTCGGAGGGCGGGTCGAAATCTGGGTAACCCTGTGAGAGGTTGATGGCGCCATGTTCTTCGGCGACGCGGGACATTTCGCGAATGACGGATTCGGTGAAATAATGCAGGCGAGTGGAGGTCGTAGGCATGGACAGGGTCGGGCCGGAATCAGGCGGTTCGCAGCCTGGCTAGGCAGGCGCTATTTCAAACGTCCATCTCTTCACGCACTTTCTGGTACAGGGTTTCGGCTTTCAGCTCGCTGAGTGTATAGCAAGGCGCGTCCAGGTGGTTTGCGAGCGCCTGCGCCAGCCCCTGGTCGAAAGCGGCGTGCTCCATGTTGACCACCACGCAGCGGATATCGTCATCAGCGATGCGGTCGGCGATGCGGTGTGATTCATCCTGCGGCGGCAGGTTGGTCATAGAGACGTTGCCGGCGCCATCCGTGAGCAGAATGATCAGCGGCATTACGTCCGAATGCAAGATGCGCTCTTTCTGGATCACCTGGTGGGCCAATAACAGGCCAGCCGAGAGCGGCGTTTTGCCGCCGACTGGGATTTCCACCAGAGCCCGTTGGGCTAATTGGATGGAGTTGGTGGGCTGCAAAATCAAGGTGGCGCGATCCTTCTGAAAAACCACCAGCCCGACCCGGTCGCGGCGCTGGTATGCATCGGTGAGCAGAGAGAGGATCGCCCCTTTGGTCGCCGCCATTCTTTCGGCGACGGCCATCGACCAGGAGGCATCCACGACAAACAGAACCAGGTTGGCGGCTTTCTTGACCCGAATTTTGCGCTGGAAATCGCTGGATTGAATGGCAAAGGCCACCCGCTTGCGCTGTTCCTTTCGATCTTTTTGGAAAGGGGCGGCGGCCCGCAGCGTGGCGTCGAAGGCCAGGTCGTCGATTTTCCCCATTGCCGGGCGGGCCATAATGTAGCGGCCGCGCTTGCGGTCGGTGCGCGTGCGCGAACGGCGACCCCCGTGGCGGCGGGTCATCTTATCCAGCGGGTTATCGATCCTGCGCGGCGAAAAAGTTTGCCCGATCTTGACCTTCTCACCGCCATCCCACCAATAAGCATTGCCGGAATCGAAAACATCTTGCGGTGCAGGCTCAGCCGGGTTGTGTTCCTGATCAGAGTCCTCGACCTGAATTTCCTGGCTCACGCCTTTTTTTTTTCGCTGACCGGCTCTTCGCTTGGGGCCGGCTCCGGCTCTGCGCTACTGTCCGATTCGCCCTGCAGTTGCTCGATGCGCTCCTGCAGCTCGCTCATCGTAATCTCCGCCTGGTTGAAGGGGCCGCGTTTGATCCGGTGGGGCAGGGCAAGCTCGGCCGCCAGGGCGATATCCCTGTCAGTAATCGCCAGGCGCCCTTCAAAAGCGGCATGGGCGCGGGCCGTTTTCAGGATCACCAGATCGGCCCGGTGACCATCGACATTCAGTGAGGAGGTCAACGCAGCAATGGAGAGCAAATCCCGGTTCGTATACGTTACTTTATCTACCAGCGTGCGCGCCTGTTCGATCCGGCGCGAGAGGTCCTGCTCTTTTGGCAACCACTGCTGGCGAAAGCCCTCCGGGTCGGCTTCGAATCCCAGGTTGCGCTGCATGATCAATACCCGCTCGCGGGCGTCACGGATGCCGTGGATTTCAACCGAGAGCGCAAAACGATCCAGCAGTTGCGGGCGCAAATCGCCCTCTTCTGGATTCATGGTGCCCACCAGGATGAACCGGGCCGGGTGGGCGAAGGAAATGCCCTCCCGTTCGACGATATTTACCCCCATCGCGGCCGAATCGAGGAGCAGGTCGACCACGTGATCGTCCAGTAAATTGACTTCATCAATATAAAGCAGGCCGCGATTGGCCGCAGCTAAAACGCCCGGCTCGAAATGGCGCTCCCCCTGCTGAATGGCCTTTTCGATATCCAGGGTGCCAACTACCCGGTCCTCGGTGGCGCTGACCGGGAGATCTACAAAGCGGATCTGGCGCTTTTCTGTCACCAGTTCCATACCCTGGCGCATTTGTTCCTTCACCCAGTCGGACCAGGTGTTGCCGGCGTGCGGATCATCGTTGAAAGGCGAGTCGCGGAAGACTTCAATCAGCGGCAGCAAGGCGGCCATGGCCCGCGCCGCGGTGGACTTGGCAGTGCCTCGCTCGCCGCGGATCAGGACGCCGCCAATCCGAGAGTCTACGGCATTCAAAACCAGGGCGCGTTTCATGCGCTCCTGGCCGACAATTGCAGTGAACGGATAAATGGCGGGCATTATTAACCTCCCCTAATATTATCACAAAGGTTGCCAACTTACCTTTCTACCTTTATAATACAATTTATATCTTATCCACAATCCGGAGTTTGTAAGCTTATGGAACACAATAACGCCCTTATCGGGCAAGAGGTTGAACCCGAAAATAAACAGGTCGAAGCGCAAGCGCATGACCAGGAGACAAAAGAGCGCCCCGCTCCAGAGATGCCTTCTATGGAGAGCCTTTTGGAAGAGCAGGGTCTCAGCCTTGATTTTCCCAAACCGGGTGAAATTCGCCAGGGGATCATCGCCACCATTCGCGAGAATGAGATTTTGGTCAGTGTTGGAACAAAATCTGAAGGCGTGCTTTCAGGCCGGGAGCTGGAACAAATCCCACCGGAAGAACGGGAAGCATTTCACGTGGGTCAAGAAATCCCGGTTTATGTCGTCGCCCCAGAAGATCAAAACGGGAACGTGGTGCTCTCTTACATCCGCGCCCGCGAAGAAAAGGATTGGGAAGTCGTCGAATCCATGCTCGCCTCAGGCGAGGCTTATCCTAGCAAAATCATTGGCTACAATAAGGGTGGGTTGATTGTTCCGATCGGCGGGCTGCGCGGTTTTGTGCCGGCCTCGCAAATTAGCCTGGTGCGCCGAACGGCCTCGGGCGGCGATACACCCGAGCAGCGCTGGGGCAAAATGGTGGGAGAAGAGATCAAAGTGCGCGTGATCGAAGTGGATCGCGAGCGCCGGCGCTTGATCCTCTCCGAACGCCTGGCTCTGCAAGAGACGCGTGAGACCTTGAAAGAGCGCCTTCTGGAAGAGCTCTCCGTAGGCGATATTCGCACGGGCCGCGTGACCAGCCTGGCGGACTTTGGCGCATTCGTCAACATCGAAGGCGCGGATGGCCTGGTGCATCTCTCGGAAATCTCCTGGGATCGCATCCAGCACCCGAGCGAGGTGCTCAAAGTCGGACAGGAAGTCAAAGTCAAGGTGATCAGCGTCGAGCAGGAGCGCAAGCGCATCGGCCTTTCCATCCGCCAACTGCAGAGAGACCCGTGGTTGGAACGGGTAGAGAAGCTAAAAGAGGGCATGTTGATCGAGGGCACCATCACCCACCTGACGAAGTTTGGCGCTTTTGCCCGCCTGGACGAGGAGCTGGAAGGCCTGATCCACGTTTCTGAATTGAGCGACCAGCGCGTCGGGCACCCGAAGGAAGTTGTCCACGAGGGCGACGTGCTTACATTGCGAGTAATCAAGCTCGACCCGGAAAGACGCCGCATTGGATTGAGCCTGCGAAAAGTGGATTCGCCTGCCTACGCCGATTTCGACTGGAAGATGGCTCTGGCAGATGAGGTTGATAAAGCCACAGAGCATGAGCCCGGTAAAGCGACCAGCGAGGAAGAGACCGAGATAGAGGCGTTGGTTGAAGATCTACAAGCTGAAGAAGCGCTGGCCGAGGTCGAAGAGCAGATCGAAGAGGAAATAGAAGCTGAAGAAGCGCTGGCCGAGGTCGAAGAGCAGATCGAAGAGGAAATAGAAGCTGAAGAAGCGCTGGCCGAGGTCGAAGAGCAGATCGAAGAGGAAATAGAAGCTGAAGAAGCGCTGGCCGAGGTCGAAGAGCAGATCGAAGAGGAAATAGAAGCTGAAGAAGCGCTGGCCGAGGTCGAAGAGCAGATCGAAGCGGAAATAGAAGCTGAAGAGGTAATGGCTGAAATCGAAGAGCAGATCGAAGCGGAAATAGAAGCTGAAGAGGTAATGGCTGAAATCGAAGAGCAGATCGAAGCGGAAGAAGCCAGCGATGACGGCTCAGATGAGGAAGAAGAAACAGCGGATGAGGCTTAGGAGAGGCTAAAGAATCTTTCCTACGCTTGAGCCGGTTTGTTTTGGGGAAAAGAGCGCACCGAAAGCAGTGCGCTCTTTTCCTATTTTGATGAATATCTGAAATCGTGTTGCGTGGCCCGCAAAGCGCGCCCAACACTTTCAAGCGGGTTTCTGTCAAGGCGAATGCCTTTGCCTAAGAATTGTGTTAATAACCGTTCTCGGTAAGCTTGAAAACCGTCCGCTCTTGACAAACTCTGGTAGAATCCAATTGGACAAAAAGTCTCATAATCAGCGTTGAACAGTGCTGAGATTTACAAGGAAGTCTACATTATGGTACTGTTATAGGTTAGGAGGTAGTACCATGGCTGGCATGGAACGATTTACGCAAAGGGCGCGACGGGTACTTAGCCTGGCTCATCAGGAAGCCGAACAAATGCGCCATAATTATATTGGTACGGAGCATCTTCTCCTGGGTTTGATCCGTGAAGAAGGTGGAGTCGCCGGGCGCGTTTTGCGCGAACTGGGGCTGGATGCCAACCGAGTCCAGGAAATCGTGGAACGGTTGACTGGGCCGGGTCAATACCGAGGCGGGAAGCTGGACCTTTCCCCGGGCACGCAGCAGGTTTTGGAATATGCTGTGGAAGAAGCCCGCCGGATGGGCCATCATTACATTGGTACGGAACACATTCTTTTAGGCCTGGTACGTTATGGAGAAGGGGTCGCCCTGGATGTGCTGCGCAAGCTGGGCGTATCGCCGGAACAAATCCGGCGCCAGACGCGCCGTGTGTTGCAGGAAACCAGCGCTACACGCCGAACGAGCACTGGTGAAGCGAAATCCACCAAGCCGGAACAAGCCCGGCCCAAAACGCCCATGGTGGACCAATTGGCAACTGACCTGACGGCGCTCGCCGAAGACGGGAAACTCGACCCGGTGATTGGCCGCCAGATGGAAATCGAGCGAGTCATACAAATTCTGGCTCGCCGGACGAAGAACAACCCGGCTCTGATCGGTGAGCCTGGCGTTGGCAAGACCGCAATCGTCGAAGGCCTGGCGCAGCGCATCATCGATGGCGATGTGCCCGGGCCGCTGCTGGATAAGCGCGTGCTGCAGTTGGACGTTGGCTCCCTGGTCGCAGGCACCATGTACCGCGGCCAGTTCGAGGAGCGCCTCAAGCGGGTGATCGAAGAGCTGAAAGCGTCCGGCGCGATCCTGTTCATCGACGAAGTCCACATGTTAGTGGGGGCCGGCGCGGCCGGTTCCTCCGTAGACGCAGCCAATATCCTTAAGCCGGCTTTATCGCGCGGCGAGCTGCAGGTGATCGGCGCCACAACGCTGGACGAATACCGCAAGCATATCGAGAGCGACGCAGCGCTTGAGCGCCGGTTCCAGCCGGTGATCGTGGAAGAACCGACCATCGACGAGACGATCGACATCCTGCGCGGCGTGCGCAGCGCCTACGAGGAGCACCACCGGCTGACCATCTCGGATGAGGCGTTGGACGCGGCGGCGCACCTTTCCGCCCGCTATGTGACCGAGCGATTCTTGCCGGATAAGGCCATTGACCTGATCGACGAATCCTCTTCACGGGTGCGCATGTACAAAAGCCCGGCGGCCAAGACGGCCAAAGATCTGATGAACCAGTTGCGCGAGATCCGCCAAAATCACGCTCTGGCCCTGGAAGACGGGCGCAATGACGATGCCCAGGATTACCTGGACCGCCAGGAAGCCCTGGAGCGCCAGTTGGAGCGCCTGCGCACCGGTTGGGATCGCTCGACCAGCCCAATCGTGACGGCGGACGATATCGCCGAGGTTGTTTCCATGTGGACTGGCGTACCGGTCATGCAGATCGCCCAGGAGGAATCCCTGCGCCTGCTGCGGATGGAAGATGAGCTGCGCCAGCAGATCGTCGGGCAGGAAGAAGCCATTCAGTCGATATCCAAAGCGGTCCGGCGGGCGCGCGCCGGCTTGAAGGATCCGCGCCGCCCGATTGGATCCTTTATTTTCCTCGGGCCAACCGGGGTGGGGAAGACCGAGCTGACCAAAGCGCTGGCGCGCTTCTTGTTTGGCAGCGAGGACGCCCTCATCCAACTGGACATGTCCGAATTCATGGAGCGCCACACGGTCAGCCGGTTGGTTGGAGCGCCTCCGGGATATGTAGGTTATGAAGAGTCAGGCCAGCTCACCGAAGCGCTGCGGCGCAGGCCCTACTCGATCGTTGTCTTCGACGAGATCGAGAAGGCGCACCCCGAAGCGCACAATATGCTGCTGCAGATCATGGAAGAAGGCCATCTTTCCGACGCCCGCGGCCGTAAGGTGGATTTCCGCAACGCCATCATCGTGATGACCTCCAACGTCGGCGCGGATGTGATCAAGCGCCAGGCCTCATTGGGATTCAGCTTCAAGCGGGATGAGGAAACTCAGGAGCGAGCGGCCTACGATGAAATGCGCAAGAAGCTGATCGATTCGCTCAAGCGTGTGTTTCGGCCGGAGTTTATCAACCGAGTCGACAGCGTGATCGTTTTCCGCTCGCTGAACAAGCAGGATATCGAGCAGATCGTGGAGCTGGAATTGAATAAGGTCGCCCATCGCCTGGAGGAGCACGATATCGTCTTGAGCGCCACCCCGGCTGCCTTGAGCCTGCTTTCGGAGCAGGGCTATGATCCTGAGATGGGCGCTCGCCCGCTGCGCCGGATTATCCAGCAAAAAGTAGAAGATCCATTGTCGGATGCGCTGCTCTCAGGCGATTTTTCTGACAGCGATGTGATCGTTGTGGACGTGGAGGAGGGCGAAGTGGTGCTGCACCGCGGCGAGAGCCAGCTCTCTCCGCCTGCCGAAGCGGTGGCGACCGGCTAACTCCGGACGCAAATCGCAGGCCGTTTCTCAAACAAGTGACAGTGGCTCTTTCCCGGCTCCGCCGGGAAAACCATAAAGGTTTAAGAGAACGCAGGGATTTGCCTCTGCGTTCTCTTTGGCTATAATAACATCATGGCAAAAACCCGTACGCAGTATGTCTGTCAGCAATGCGGCCGTAAGTCGGCCCGCGAAATGGGGCGCTGCCCACAATGCGGCGCCTGGAACAGTATGGTGGAGGAGGTCGTGCTGGCCCCCAGCGCCGCTTCTCGAAAGGTCGCCTCCGGGCAGTCGGGCTTATCCAGCCCGAGGCGCCTATCCGAGATTAGCGGGGATGTTGAGGAAAGGCTGCCGTTGTCGATCGAGGAGTTTGCCCGGGTGCTGGGTGGCGGGGTAGTCCCCGGCTCAGTGGTCCTGATCGGCGGCGATCCGGGCATTGGAAAGTCGACGCTGCTGCTCCAGGTTGCACTGGAGATGGCGCGCCGGGTGCGGATTTTATACGTTTCAGGGGAGGAATCGGAGCGCCAGATCAAAATGCGCGCCTTGCGCCTGCTGAGGGCCGTAGGCGAGGCCCAGAACGAGGGGATCTCCGCACAGGGTGATGGTGGTCTCGCCGGCATCCCGGAGGACCTGTTCCTGGTCACTGAGACCAATCTCAACACCATCCTTGAGCATATCGAAGAGGTGCAGCCTGGGCTGCTGGTGGTTGACTCGGTACAAACCACCTATATGCCCGAATTGGAGTCGTCGGCCGGCTCGGTCTCGCAGGTGCGCGAGACCTCCTCCCGCTTGAGAGAACTGGCCAAATCTTCCGGGCTGGCGGTCTTTTTGATCGGTCATGTCACCAAAGAGGGCACCATCGCCGGCCCGCGCGTGTTGGAGCACATCGTCGATACGGTGCTTTACCTGGAAGGCGACCGCTTCCAATCCTACCGGCTGCTGCGCTCGGTGAAAAACCGCTTCGGGGCGACTTCTGAAGTGGGCGTGTTCGAGATGCGCGATCGGGGTATGGTGGAGGTCACCAATCCCTCGGAAGCCTTCCTGGCAGAACGCATGGTCAACGCCCCTGGCTCTGCAATTGCCGTTACGATGGAGGGCACCCGCCCGCTGCTGGTGGAAATCCAGGGCCTGACCAGCCCGACCTCATTTGGTAACCCGCGCCGCACCCCGAATGGGATTGATTTCAACCAACTCTTGCTCACCGTGGCGGTTCTCACCCGCCGGGTGGGGCTGCGCCTGGGGGAGCAGGATATTTTCGTCAATGTGGTAGGCGGCCTGGTGGTGGATGAGCCGGCTGCCGACCTGGGGGTGGCGGCGGCAATTGCCTCTTCTTATCGAAATGTGCCGCTGCGCGCCGATACGGTCCTGATCGGAGAAGTCGGCCTTTCCGGTGAGCTGCGCATGGTCGGCCAGATGCCCGCCCGCTTGCGGGAAGCCGCCAAGCTGGGCTTTAAAACGGCCGTCGTGCCACGCCGCGTTCGCCAGACTGTGCCCTGGCCGGATGGTATCCAGATTGTCGAAGTACGCTCTTTGCGCCAGGCATTGGATCATGCTTTACTGGCCGAGGGCTCAGGGGACAGTTCTTAACCCGCGCATGTCCGATATCCAGCCTCAATCCAATCCCGAAGAAGCCAGCTTTTTTGTTGGGTCTGTCCCGGTTTTTGGCGATCTCATCCTGTCTCCAATGGATGGGTTCTCCGACCTGCCTTTCCGCTCCTTCTGCCGGGAATTGGGTTCGGCAATGAGCTACACCGAATTCATCAATGCCCAGGATATCCTCAATGGCCACCCGCACATTGAGCAGAAGTTCGCTTTTCTGGTGCAGGAGCGCCCGGTCGTCTTTCAGATCTATGACGATGACCCGCAGCGGTTATTGGAAGTTGCACTCCGCCTGCAAGAACGAGGCCCGGATATAATCGATATTAATATGGGCTGCTCGGCTAAAACTGTTTCTGGGCGCGGCGCCGGCGCGGGATTACTGCGCACGCCGCTTAAAGTTGCGCAAATCTTCCAAAAACTCAGCCGGGCGCTGCAGGTTCCTGTGACCGCGAAAATACGCCTGGGGTGGGACCAGGATGTGCGCAACTATCTGGTGATCGCCCGCATCGTCGAAGAGAACGGAGGGGCTTTGGTCGCCGTTCATGGGCGCACAAAAGCCCAGGGGTATGGTGGAAATGCAGATTGGGAGGCAATCGGGGAGATCAAAGCCGCCCTCTCGATCCCGGTGATCGGGAACGGCGATGTGCGGACGGTCGCCGATATTGAGCGAATGAAGGCCCAGACTGGCTGTGAGGCGGTGATGATCGGCCGCGCTGCAATCGGCAACCCGTGGATCTTCTCGCATCTTGATCGCAGCCAGGTGCCCCCCTGGCAGGTGAAAGCTGGCATGCTGCGCCATCTGGAGCGGATGCTGTCCTTTTATGATGGGGATTATGGACTGGTGCTTTTTCGTAAGCACGCCAGCCGCTACCTGAGTCCTATCCCGTTGAGCCGTGAGCAGCGCCAGCGATTGCTTACCTGTGAACGGCCTGACGAATTTTTGGAGCTCCTCGAAACACAGCTATTAATACTGGCGTAAACAAAATCTACGTAAACTTACATTGACCAATGGCTGGATTCTGATAAATTATCATCATGCAGATGATCTCAAAAAGGGGATCAACATCATGTTGCGCAAGCGCCTCCAATTGGGGTTAATCCATGTCGCTGTAGCAATGACTCTTGTGCCGATCAACAGCACTTTGAACCGGGTGATGATCAAAGAACTGGCTCTTTCGGCCACGCTGGTTGCCGTGTTGGCGTCACTGCCTTACCTGTTTTCCCCGGTTCAGTTGGCGATTGGCTCATACTCCGACCGCCACCCACTCCGGGGCTACCGGCGTACGCCGTACATCGTCCTTGGATTGGTGTTGTGCGCGTTGGGGATGATGCTGTCGCCGCAGGCGGCATTCCTCCTTCCGCACAACTGGTGGGCTGGACTGGGCCTGGGGATCTTGACGTTTGGCGCCTGGGGCATGGGGTTTAACTTTGCCACGGTTTCTTATTTCTCCCTGGCTTCCGAGATCTCCGGTGAAAAAGGGCGCTCGCGAACGGTCGCGATCATGTTCTTCATGATGATCGCCAGCATTATTGTGACCGCCATCGCCCTCAGCCGGCTGTTGGATCCCTATTCTCCTGAGTTGCTGATAAAAGCCTTCCGTTTTGTGGCCCTGTTTGCCCTGGCCCTGGGGGGGATCGGCCTGATCCGGCTGGAAGAGCGCTCCGGAGAGGCCGTCGTTCCGCTCGCGGAGCGCAATACTCTGAGGGGCCTGTGGCAGACGGTTGTGGAAAACAGGCAGGTGCTGCTTTTCTTCTGGTACTTGATCTTTTTGTTGGCGGCGATCCTGGGCCAGGATGTGCTCCTGGAGCCATTTGCCGGCGAAGCTTTCCAATTGCCGGTACAGGCGACCACACGCATTACTTCGGTCTGGGGCGCCTGCGTTTTGCTGTCTCTACTGGTCGCCGGCTTGTTGGAAGGCCGGGTGGCGAAGCGAAAGGTGGTCATAATCGGCGCCCTGGGAGCGGTGGCTGCGTTCATCTTGATCGCGGCCAGCGGCATTTTGATCAACAAAAGTGTATTTTACAGCGGTGTGGTGCTGCTGGGCCTGGCGACCGGGTTGGCAACGGTTTCAAACCTTTCCTTGATGCTGGATATGACCATTGCTGGCAAAGTTGGTCTTTTCATCGGCGCGTGGGGGATGGCCGACGCTCTGGCGCGCCTGACAGGCTCGGTAGTCAGCGGCATTGTTCGCGACCTGGCCAGCCAGATCGCCCAGGATCCGGTGAGCGGGTACGTTATCGTCTTTGGGATGGAAGCGTTGATGCTGGTCGTCTCGCTCTTTCTGCTGCGCAGGATTGATGTGGGTGCATTCCGCCGCCAGACCGAACAAGCTTCTCTGGTCGAGCGAGCCGCCATTGCCGGATAATTTTCTGCGGAGAGCCTATGGCATCTGATTGGATAAGTCTGAGCAAAGCAGCCCAGTTGTTAGGCGTCCATCCCAGCACTGTACGGAATTGGTCAGATCAGGGTGTTTTACCCGTCCACCGCACCCAGGGCGGTCACCGCCGTTACCTGCGCAGCGAAGTGGAATTGTGGATACAATCCAAGCGAGCGGACCGGCCGGCGGATCTCCACCTGGTGGTACAGAATGCGCTGCGCAATACCCGTTTTCAAATCAGCGAAGGCCACCTGACGGCTGAAGGATGGTACAACCGGTTGGACGACGAAGCGCGCAACCAGTATCGCTCCAGCGGGCGGTCCCTGCTGCAAGGCTTAATCAGCTATATGAATGCAGACGGGACTACGGCGACTGCCGAAGCGCAAGCCCTGGGTTACGAATACGCTTCTCGCGGCCGCCGCTGCGGGTTGAGCACCAATGAAGCCACCCGCGCATTCCTCTTTTTCCGCAGCGTGCTGTTCGAATCGATGCTGAGCGTCTACGAGGCCGCGGCGGTCAGCTCTCCGGTTGCCTGGAGCGACATGTTCCGCAAAGTCAACGCCTTCACCGACCAGATCTTACTGACCCTCATGGATACCTACGATGCGTACCAGCGGGCGAATTTATGAACCGTCAAAGCAAGCGTTTTAACCCCACAAAATGGTCTGAGCGCCTGATCCCTTTCTTGCTGGCGCTGCTGGCGATTGGCTTGCTTGTAACGGTCGCGATCGTGATCCTTTCTTTGATCGGCCTGACCCCTGGCTTTTGAATTTACCTGATTTCTTTGGAGGCACCTATGCATTACATTTCGATCCTTTCTACAGTCGTCACATTTATTTTCGCCATCGCAGTGTTAACCCGCTACCGCTATAAAAAAGGCAGCCACCTGCTATTATGGGGGATCGGCTTGATTTTTTATGGCTTAGGGACTCTGACAGAAGTTGTTCTGTCCTTTACGTTTAACCCGCTGGCTTTGAAGCTCTGGTATCTTTGTGGGGCGATGCTGACGGCTGCCTGGTTGGGCCAGGGGACGGTGTTCCTGCTGATTCGCAGGCGCGGCGTCGCACCGGCCCTGACGGTCGTTCTGGCCCTGGTGTCGCTGGCGGCCTTTGGACTGATCCTGGCCGCGCCGCTCACCTCGGCTGCGGCTGGCTACGATGTCGGACAACCGGTTTCCGTCCAGTATAAAGAACTTCTGACCCGCAGCGGCGGGATTATTCTCCTGACCATTTTGCTCAATATCTACGGCACGCTCACCCTGGTGGGTGGGGCGATCTACTCGGCGTTCCTTTTCTGGCGTAAAAAGGTGCTTCTCAACCGTGTTTTGGGCAACATTTTGATCGCCGCAGGGGCCTTGATGCCCGCCATGGCAGGCTCTTTTGTCAAGGCTGGCCTGGTAGATTGGTTATATGTCAGCGAGTTTATCGGCGTGGTGTTGATGTATTTTGGGTTTATACAGGCCACCGCTGCAAAGCCGGCTGAACAGCAGGCACCCATCGCCACACCCGCCTCGCGCTAGCCCACGCTGGGCCGCGCTAAGCTCACACCAATCTTTGCCTGTAAATCGTTTTTACCTGGATGCCCCTGGTGCCCCCAGGGGCAGTTTGTTCTCGTCTCTAAGGTGATCGACAAATTTAATGATTTCGTCGATGTATCTCTGGGGCTGCGCCAGGTGAATTTCATGCCCGCAAGCGGCGTATCTATAAGGTGGTACAATCGGCTCATTGTTAGCGATCAGGGGCTTTTACCGGTCGGTCACCATCACGGTATTGGAGTTGAAAATGAGTGAAGAATTTTCCGGATTGTTTGGTTCGATGCTCGGGTCTTTCCCGATTTCACGCATCCGTCGCAACCATGGATTGGAACATGCCACGCTGCACCTGCTGGCAAAGCGCTATCCCAGGACCAGCATGGCCGGCCATTCGGATGTGGGCGGGTTTTGGATCCTGGGAGATGTAGACACCGCCGCACTGAGAGAAACGGTTGGGGAAGCGCTGCAACGCATGCGCGGCGGCGAGGAAGAGCTGGCCGTCCATCCCAACTGCGGTACGAATTTCGTCACCGCCGGCACCTTTGCCGGCGTTGCAGCTTCACTGGCGATGTTCGGGGCCGGGCGGCGGCTGCGTGATAAGCTGGAGCGCATTCCACTGGCGGCCTCCCTGGCAACTCTGGCGCTGATGGTAGCCCAGCCAATGGGTTTGCTGATTCAGGAGCGGGTCACCACCTCGGGTAAGCCGGGGGATCTGGAGGTGGTCGACATTATCCCTTCCACGCGCGGCCGGATCACGACCCACCGGGTGGTCACGCAGGGGTAGTCAGAATGGCCGATTCTGCCCCGGTTGTTTACATTTTTTATGGGGACGATGAGTTTGCTATCTCGCGGGCAATTTCCGACCTGGAGGCCAAGCTGGGCGATGCCAGCACGGCGGTGATGAACTTCACCCGTCTGGATGGGCGCTCGGCTGGGCTGGAAGACCTGGAGGCGATTGCTGCGGCAATGCCTTTCCTGGCAAAGCGCCGGGTCGTGGTGTTGGAACACCCGCTGGCGCGCCTGAGCGGCCCTCAACCGCGAAAGAAATTCCTTGAAATTCTTGAGAGGCTGCCGGCGACGACGGCGTTGGTGCTGGCGGAATACAGGCTGTTAGTGGAAGACCGCGAGCGGCGCAAGGGGATAGATCACTGGCTGGAAAAGTGGGCCGCCAAGCATAAGCAGCGGGTTTACTTGAAGGAATTCAGGCTGCCGAAAGGCGCTGCCATGGGACGTTGGATCCAGGAACAGGCCAGAGCGCTTGGGGGCCAATTTACGCCCCAGGCCGCCGCCCTGCTGGCCAGCCTGGTCGCCGATGACCCTCGCCTTGCAAGCCAGGAAATCGAAAAGCTGCTGGCTTACACAAACTTCCGCCGCCCGGTAGAGCCGGACGATGTGGAAAACCTGACCGCGGATTATGGACAGGGGGACATCTTCGCCATGGTGGATGCGCTTGGGAATAAAGACAGCCGCCGGGCGATGAGTATGCTCCAGCTATTACTGGAACAGCAGGAACCTTTTCAAATTTTTGGAATGGTTGTGCGCCAGTTTCGCCTGCTGCTTTTGACGCGCGAGATTATCGATAAGGGCGGTGAATCCGGCGGGCAATCCGGTGTGCACACTTCAAGCGCGGATATCGCCCGCGCGCTGGGTGTGCATCCATTCGTCGCTGAAAAGATGAGCGCCCAGGCCCGCCGCTTCACCCTGCCGGCGTTGGAAGCCGTTTATCACCGCCTGCTTGAGATTGACGAAGCGATGAAAACCAGCCAGATGAACGCGGACCTGGCGCTGGATACGTTTGTAGCCGATTTTACGGCGCAGCCGGGCTGACCTCGTTATTGCCGTTCACGCCGATCCAAAAATGGTTCGGCAGGACGGCCCGATTAGGGCGCACTTCGATGCCAGCGCTGGTGACGCTGGGTTTCCTTGCAGGCAATTTTTCGGCGTCCTTCTCTGCCAGGTTATCCCCGGCTTTAACAGCCGGCGCGGGCAGCATCGATGGATGTACGAAGCACAGTGTGGGGGTCTTGCCGTATTTGCTGCGATAATAATGTGCAGCCCGCTCAATCTTCACCCCAATGTCGGATTTACTGTCATTATCAAACCACAACATTCCGATATTCATATTCTCACCTCTCACTACAAACCCAAAAGCGGATCCATTCTTCGCCGAAGGGGACACAGAACTGGTACCCACCTGACAGTTCCCCTGCTCCTGAAGCGGCGTCGTTAGCCAGGTATTCGGCCAGCCTGGGGTCGTTGATTTTCCCGATCAGTCGTGTGCGGAATGCTGAGAGCAGGCGCTCGTCGACGCTTCCGGCGTCTTCCGACGCCAGCGTTGCCAGGGTCCAAATCCTGGTGCGCGGCCCGTGAACCAGAATGGAATGGAACTGGGAGATGCCATCATCGTCCAGCTCGCTGTTGAAAGATGCCAGGTCGTCGATCGCCAGGATCAGCGCCGGGCCGCGCACGCTGCCGCGCCGGCGCTGTTCAACTGAATCGGCCAGCGAGTGGACCAGTGCAGGAACGGCAGCCTCCTCGCCGGGGCCCAGGATTTCCTGGCAGTTCGGGACCTTTGAGAGATCGCTAAACGCCCCCGGGCTGTGGGTGAACAGGCTGATGAGTACCTGCTCTGGGCCGTTCAAGGCAGCAGCCGAGGCCAGAATGGCGCGCAGCAAGCGCGTTTTCCCGCGCCGGCGTCGGCAGCGATCATCAGGGCGCCGGGGGCAGGGTTCGCCAGGTCCAGCAGGAAGGGCAGACCATCATCGCAGGCGCCTAAAATGAGTGAATAGGGCGGCAACGGGCCAGCCAACAACAACATGGCTTGCAAGTCGGGCAATGCTTCCGGATTGATGGCCCCGGTTTCATCCTCTTCGGACGGCGAGCCGCCGTCCGGACCGCCATCCAGTTGACCCGGCAGGCCGGGAGCATTTTTTTGCGACCTGCGCAGGCGCTGGTTGGACAGGCGAGGTTTCAGCCGCTCTAAAACCTTCAATCCAATCATTAAGCGTTCGTCTGGGGATAACATGTGAACATCCTGTCTTAATTACCCTGGGTAGGCTGGATGAGAACACAGCCTGCACCGGGAATTACCTGATATATAATCTAGAACGTTAGTTCTATTTTATATCAGAACAGATGTTCCGTCAATAGGGAATTTTTCAAATCTTACCGCAGCCAAAAGCTGAGGCTTTCGATGTGGTAGGTTTGGGGGAAAAGGTCGAGAGGCGTCGCACGGGCCAGGGAATAGCCGCCGGCAGCCAGGCGGCGGGCATCCCTCCCTAGAGTAGCCGGGTCGCAAGAAACGTAGACCAGCAGCGCTGGTTTCAGCGTCAGGATCGCATCCAAAGCGCCTCGATCCAGGCCGGCGCGCGGCGGGTCGACCAGGATCACCTCCGGGCTTACATCCAGCGAAGACAGCGCCAACTCCGCCCGGTCTTCGTAAAGCTCCACATTGTCAAACTCGTCCAGGTTGGCGACGAAATCTTCACAGGCGCTGGGTGAGGCTTCGATCCCGATTAACTGTCCGGCGCGATTCGCAAGGAAGGCGCTGAACAGGCCGACTCCGCAGTAAACATCCAACAGCACGGTCTGGGGATTGAGCGGGTGAAATTCCGAGATTCCGGCGAGCAGGTGTTCCACCAGGGTCTCTGCCATCAGGGTGTTCACCTGGAAAAACGAGCCGGCCGAAACGCGAAAGCGGCGGTCAAGGACCTCGAAAATCACATAATCGCTGCCTGCCAGCACCACGGTTCCCGCTGAGCTGAGATGTACTGCGGAGATCGGCAGATCCTCCACACTGAAGTCCGGCGGCTGCGGGTCGCTGCTCTCCAAGATGAGCTGCAAGTCGTCGCCTGTGCCCAGGCGCAGGCCAATGCGTTCCAATTCTGGCAGCGCTTCGAATTCCAACTGCGGCCAGACGACGGCTATCGGCGCTTGCGGCAGGTGGCATTCCTGAATGGCAAACAACTGCCTTGAATTGGCTTTGTAATACCCCATTTGGCCGCTCGGGGTGAGGTGGAACTGCACGTGATTGCGGTAGCCATAGGGAGCCGGGCAGGCGACGGTGGCCTCGACAGGAGGGTCGCTCAGCCCGCCAATGCGCATGAGCTGGTCGCGCAAGATCTCTTGTTTGGCTGCAAGCTGCGCCGGATAGGGCATGTGTTGGTAATGGCAGCCGCCGCACTCTCCAAAGTGCAGGCAGCGCGGCGCGCCGCGCGCCGGGGAGACCTCCAAAACATCCAACAGCTCGGCTCGAGCGTGACCGCGCTTCTCCTCAACCAGCCGGATGCGCACCTGCTCGCCCGGCAGGGCGAAGGGAACAAACACGGCGCGCCCATCTGGGAGCCGGCCGATAGCCTCCCCGCCGTATGCAAAACCGGTCAGTCTGATTTCGTAAGTTTGTCCAGGATGTTTTTGCATGGCTTTTGATACTGCTATAATAATCCCATGCGACGGGCTTTTTATCGTTTTTTGCTGCCTTTATTTCTGCTGCTTCTGGCATGCCGTGCGTTAGTCCCAGTCAGCGGAACGCCGGCGCCACCTGCCAGTCCACCGGTTCTGACCCTGCCCGCCTTGCCAGGCGCGTCTACACCGGACCCAACACCCGGCAGCGGGAATTCGCAGGGCGGGTCTTCCCAGGCAGTAGTCCCGCCGTCCGAGTCTCCGCAACCGACCGCTCCGCTTGCCACGGCGCCTGCGCCGGAGACAGCGCTGCGCGTCCTTATCCATCCGGACGGGTCGCTGTACGCCGGTGACCTGGTCAGCATAGAAGTGCTTGCGCCGCAAGACAACGATTTGAGGGGCTACTCGGTTCAGGTCCAGGTGGACGCTCCGGACGGCAAATCGCTGGCAGCGGTGGATTTCGGAAATTTTGGTATCGGCGGGCGCCCAGAAGCCACCCTGCTGTGGGCCTGGGATACCTCCGGTTTGCAAGCGGGCGAGCACAGCCTGACTTTTTCCGTTTTACCCCAGGGGCCTACCTGGACGGAACAGGTAACCCTGCTGCCGGGCGACCAGGTGCCGCCTCCCGAACCGCAGGCCAAGTGGGCGCAGGCCAGCAGCCAGTGCTGCATTCTGTACTATATCACCGGCACGGCAGCGGAGCGTGACTTGCAGAAGCTGCTGGAGACGGCAGACGAACAGGCTACCGATGTCAGCCAGCGCATGGGGGCTAAATTCGGCGATCCTGTTCCCGTGGTCTTGCTGCCGCGCCTGCTGGGTCACGGCGGCTTCACTTCGAAGGAGATCGAGGTCTCCTACCTGGATCGCAACTACGCCGGCAGCAGCTTCGCCCTGGTGCTGCATCACGAAATGGTGCATCTGCTGGACGGGCGCCTGGGAGGCGATTTACGCCCGACCATCCTGGTAGAGGGCCTGGCTGTATACTTGACCGGTGGGCATTTCAAGAAAGAGGCGCTTATGCCGCGGGCGGCTGCCCTTCTGCCGCCCATTGTGGGCTGTGTGTCGGCCTCCTATGCGCCCGGGACCGTTTCATTCAACCTGGCGGGGCCGGTCTGCAGCCTGGATCGCTACCTGCCGCTGCGGCCCCTGACCGACAATTTTTATTTCTCTCAGCACGAAATCGGCTACATAGAAGCCGGCTCCCTGGTCGAGTACATGCTAGAGACCTGGGGCTGGCAAGATTTCTCCGCTTTTTACCGGGATATTCACAGCCGTTCAGGCGAATCGCAGTCCCAGGTTATGGATGCCGCCTTGCAGCAGCACTTCGGCATCACGTTTGATGAATTGGAAACCCGCTATATTAAAGCGCTGCGCCAGGAGGAGGTGACCGAGGCGGTCGTGGAGGACGTCCGCCTGACCGTCGCTTTCTACAATACGGTCCGCCGCTACCAGCAGATTCTGGACCCATCGGCTTATTTCCTGAATGCCTGGATCCCGGACGCGGACCTCATGCGCCAACGCGGGATTGTCGCCGACTATCTGCGCCACCCGGATGCCCCGGAGAACGTGGCGATTGAAACCCTGCTGGTTTCGGCAGATGAGAGTTTATTGAATGGCGATTACGAACGAATGGATCGCACACTGCAAGCGATCAACGCGATGCTGGATGTGTATTCGCATCCGAACACATTTTTTAACGTTTCTTTCCCGCAACTCAGTTTAAAACAGGCTTTCCTGGTATCGCCGGGCCGCTCACAGGCCATCCATTAGAGGCGCTTGAGGAGCTCAAGAGCAAGGGAAAATGCCGTTGAACGGGGGCGTGCAATACAAGTTGAAGTAATCAAAAGCGAAAGCACCTACGACCACAATACATAGCAGGATCACCAGGCAGCCACAGCCGACATACAGCCAGGTGCGGGATCTGCGCGGCTCTTCTTCAGGCATCTCGTAAGCCGGGCCGGGAGGGACGGCGCCGCTGTACGCCGGTTGAAGCGGGGGTCCTACCGGCGGCGCAACCGGCGGCTGTGGTCGGGGCTGGGGTGGAGGGGTATAGGTCTGGCGTGGGGGTGGGGCGGCTGCGAACGGGGGCGGCGCAACCGGCGAGGGTTCGACCGGCGGCATGCTCGGTATTCCGGAGGAGGCCACCATGGTGGCGTCTGCGTCATACTGCGGGGCTTCGAATCCCAGGCTGATGTTCTCACCCAGCAAGATCAGTTCTCCGAGTCGCAGCAGGTGCGGTCCCATCAAGCGCTGCCCGTCGACAAAAGTTCCGTTGGTGGATCCGGTATCTTCGATTACAAATCCCCCTGCCTGAGCCAGCAGACGGGCGTGGTGGCGAGAAATTTCCGGGTCGTTGATGACGATATCGTTGGTAATATCCCGGCCGATCGTCAGCTCGTTCTTATCCAATTCAAAGGTCTTGCCTGGATTGGGGCCGGAGCGCATGACCAACTGAAAGGTTTGTGGAGCCATTTCTTCATCCTCCTGGTGAACTCTTCCGTGTCAGTGTGTGGACGCCAATGCTGGCGCAAACCAGCATTGCCCCCGCATTCGAAAGCTCCCGTAAGATGTACTGATTTTAGCAGATCGTGCCCACAAGCGCAATGTTTACTGAAATAATAACCCGGTCCAGGCTAACCGGGTTGCAAGAATCGAGCCAGCGTTTATGGGCCTGGCGCGAGGCGTTTCACCTGCGGCAGGAACAGGCTCAGGAGCACCTGCAGGCGCAGCGGCAGGTTGACCAGGGATTCGTCGGGATCGTCGCTGGAGATCTCCAGGCTTGCCGTATACTCGCCCGTAGCGGAAGGCGCCTGTAAGGTCAGGGTGAGGGGCTGGCTGGAGTACGGAGCCACCTCTCCGGCCTGGGAGGAGACCTGCAGCCAGGGCGGTAAAGGAGCCCCTGCAAGGGACCAGTTCAGGGGCAGGTCGCCGGCGTTTTCCAGGTTGATGCTTGCCTGGGACTGCTCGCCCGGGGTGAGGCTCAGGTTGAGGGCCTCCGGTATCACGGCGATATCCGCCGCCGGCGCCACCTGGAGCGTACCCGATACTGCGACCGTCCCCGCGCAGTTGCTGGCGGTCATCACCAGCGGGTAATCTCCAGCGTGGGCGTAGACATGCTCGACGTCCTGGCCGTTGGCAGACCCCCCATCGCCGAAATCCCAGGTGAAGCCCACTGGCAAGGTGCTGCCCTGCGCCGTTGTGACGCTGAAATTGACGGCGCCCCCGGTGAATGGCAGCGCCGGGCTGAAAGAGAAATCCGCGGACTGGATGGCCTTGCATTTCAACATCAGGAAGTTCTGGCTGGCCTGCTCGCCGCCTGCCATATTGAACCCGTCCATCTGGTTGGGGAGGTAACTTGGCGCACTGACGCTCAGGGCGTAATTGCCGGCTGGCAGTGGCAGGCTGTAGCTCCCGTCCGCCTGGCTGGCCGCCGACCAGGCCAGCCTGGGGCTCAGCCGGGCCGTTAACTCTGCTCCAGGCAGCGGGTCGCCGGTCTCCTGGTCGAGGATGGCGCCGCTCAGCGAGCCCTGCTGCAGCCCACCCAGGTGGGCGAACGTGCCGACCGCCGCCTGGGTGAAGCGGGTAAAGAAATCCAGGTCGAGCGTCGCCAGGCGGTCATTCACCGTGTGGTAGAAAGGCGTGAAGTCAGCCTCATCTTCGATTGCCAGCAGGGCTGGGTAGCCGAAGCGCCAGAAGGAGGCGTGGTCGCTGCGCCCCATGCCGTCCACCAGGATCTGGGGCAGCAGGTCGATGCCGTAGGCGCTCACCGTTTCGGTAAAAAGACCGGCGATGGCCTGGTCGCCTGGCTCGCCGGCCCGGATATGCAGGTGCAGGATTGGAAATTTGTCCGAGTTATAAGCGATCATATCCAGGTTCAAGTCGCCGCTCACCTGTTGGCCCTGTTTGAAAATCCCCTGGACATATGCGCCGCTGCCCAGCAGCCCCTGCTCTTCGCCGGTGAACAGGGCGTAGCGCAGCGTGCAATCGAAGCGGTACTGGCTGAGGATGTCGGCCGCCGCCAGCACGCCGCTGGAGCCGCTGGCGTTGTCGTCCGCGCCGGGGGCGTCCACCAAGGGCGGGATGTCATCCAGGTGGGCCGTTATGAAATACAGGCAGCCAGACTGCCCCTGCCCGGGCTGTTCGGCGATGACGTCCGGGTTGGTTGTATCGCTCCAATACACGTATTGGACCGCTAAACCCAGTTTTTGGAAGTGTTCGTACACGAACCGGGTGGCTTGTTGAATCGGTTCACCGCTGTAAGTGCTGCGCCGCGAGATGGTGTAGGCCGAGCCGCCGATAGTCACCGGCCACTCGCCGCTCAGGCTGCCGGTATACGAGTAAAGGCTGGAGGCCTGCACCTGGGAGATCATCTCCTGGATGAAAGGATCGGGCTGCACGCTCGCCATGCGGACCGGCTGCGCCGGGTTACCGCGCGCGGCTGCGAGAGAAAACCCTGAGAATCCTAATCCGAGTAGGATGGATAATATGCCAAGGGAGCGGCGGAGCAGGATGGGTCTGGACTTCATGAGGCCGGCTGCTGGTCTCGCATCTCGGTCAGTTTAGCCTCAACCATGCGATAGCCAAACACCTGGCCGAAAGCGCTCACGACTGCGTTACGCACGAGCTGCATAGCCGGCGGCGGGTCGATCAGTTCCGCCAGGCTGGCAACCGGGTGATCCTTCAGCCCGCAGCCGACGATCCCCCCCCAGAAATCCATATCCGGGTTCACGTTTAAGGCGAACCCGTGGCGCGAAACGCCGTGTACGTCCACTTTCACGCCGATCGCGGCAATTTTGGCCGGAGGGCTGCGCCGCTCGGGCGAGCAGTCACTGCAGCGCGAGACCGCATCCGGCTGCACCCAAACGCCGGTCAGGCCATTAATTTGCCCGCTTGCCACCCCCAGGTGCATCAGGGCGGCGATCAGCATCTCCTCCAGCCTGCGCACATAGCCGACGTAATCAGCCTGCGGCAGGTGCGGCTTTTTTGCCTCGCCGCCGGCCCCGCCAGCGACCCACAGGCCGCCTGGCGCCAGGGGCAGCAGTGGGTAGCCTACCAACTGGCCAGGACCATGGTAGGTCACGTCGCCGCCGCGATCCACCCAATGCACGCTGACGCCGCGGCGCTGCAATTCGGCTTCATCCCACAGCAGGTTATCGCTGTGCCCGCTGCGCCCAAAGGTGTAGGTAGAGGGGTGCTCCAGCAGGAGCAGTGTAGGCCGGCGCTCGCCCGAGGCGATTTCCAGCGCCAGGCGCTCTTGCAGCTTCCAGGCAGCGTCGTATGGCATCACTCCCAGCCAGTGAACAACACAAATCTTGTCCATATTTCTTAGTATATCACCGGCAGGAGACTATCGTTTGTCTCAAAAAAAGGAAATCGTGGACTACAGCCGGCCGCCGCGCGTTGCGTCAAAGGTACCGACCCTCACGGGCTGCCTGAATCTGGTTTTCCTGCGCTGAGGCTGGCTGTAGTTTAACTCTGGATAGAAGCTTCCAGGAAGTCGGCTACCCCGTGCACTACGTGATTGATCACCTGCAGCGAGCGGAACAGCTCGCCGGGTATTTCCAGGCTGTGGTTGGCGGCTTCGATCACCAGGCCGCTGGCGTTCTTTCTCTCCGCCAGGCGCTGAAAAGCGGCTGCATCGTAGGTCGGGTCGCCGCTGCCGCAAACAAACAGCGCCGGGCCTTTCGCGTGCAGCGCGGCCTCTACCAGGTGCGCCTGGTGCAGCAGCGGCGTCAGCCAGATGACGCTGGCCTGTGCGCCGAATGGGGTGCTGACCAGGTGCGCCAGCGCCAGCGTTCCGATGGATTTGCCGACCAGGACCAGCCGCTGGTATTCTCGCTGCGACCAGCCGGTTTGCAAGGCGGATAGGGCGTCTTGCGCCAGCCAGAGGCCTTGTTCGCCGGGGGCCGCGCGCTGGTATTCCGGCCCGGTGTAATCAGTGTGGAGCTGCAGTACGTCCCCCTTACGCTGCAGGAGCAGTTGGGCGGTGTAGTAGAGCAGGGGCATATCGCAGGTATAGCGCAGGCCGGGCAGAATCACGCCCAGCGTCTCGGCTGTCTGCGCCTGCCGGAATAAGCGGTTAGGCACGGGCCGGCCGGCATATCCATTGATCGATAGGGTAGTGATTTGATAGTCGGGCATTTTTCGATCTTTTTCTTTACCTAGTGCTGGTTTGGCAAATCAATGTGTTCAAAGTCCAGCATTTGTACCTTGAAAAGCATCTACAGCAGAAATTCGGCAGCTTTCAGGAATTCTTCTGCCCACTTCATGGTTTCTTGGACCTGATCCTCCGAAACCCCTGGTCCAATACCAAAATATTTCGAGTGCCCTGCGCATCCAATAAATAGCGGTGAAACCTCGAGTCCAGTAAGCCGGTTTTCGCGAATCTTTTTCCAAATGCAGCAATTACTGCCGAATGGCTGTTGTAGGATAAACCTTGTTCAATCAGCAAGGCTTCAGCGGTGTAAAACATAGCGTAATAGGTGCGAGAAGCAGAAAAATCCAGAAACCCGTCCTTCCGTAAATTTTCCGCGGCTTGCAAGCTTTGGCGAGCCTTTTCGAGCAGTGCTTGCGTTTCAAATTTCATATTGGAATTCCTTCTCGCTGAACATTCAGAGTGAAGGGAGAGCATTCGTTTTCAAAGCGTTCTTTACTGATGAAAGTTCGCGAGATAACAACATCGTTATCAAGGGACAATCGAGCAATCAGTTCTGAGGTGTGCCGGATCATATCGGCATAGTCAAAATCGCCGCGTATTACAATCAAGATATCCAGATCGGAGTCATGCCGCGCTTCACCACGTGCATATGAGCCATATAATAGTATTCGCTCAAGCTTTTCGCAGAGAATTTGCGCCAGCTCTGCCGACAATTGATTTAGAAGTTTTGCAAGTTTCTTTTGTTTCATGGGTTATCTCCCATAAGATGGATGTCGCCCTACGAGATTTGCACTTTCTCACCGCTGCGCAGCGCCTCGAGGGCGGCAAACGTAGCGCGTGCCACGCCCAGCAGGTGGGCGTAAGGGATGGGCGGCGGTCCGCCGCTGAGGATGGCGGCCTGGAAGGCCTCCCATTCGCCACGATGGCCCTTATCCTGGCGCAGGCGCGTTCGCAGCCCCTGGCGGCGACCATCTTGAGCCATCTCCAGGCTGCGGAAATCGTCCAGCGCTGCGGCGCGGCCGGCACAGAAAACTTCCAGGCGTTCCTTTGGGAAAGCTTTATCGCCGTTCGCCAGGTAGCTGAGCGTCCCGACTGAGCCATCCGCAAACGAGAAGGTCAAGGCCAGGTTGTCCTCCCGATAGCGGCCTGCATCTGGCAGCGCCAGGGCGCTCACCGCGACCGGCGGCTGGCCCACCAGGAAGGAGAGGAAGTCCACGAAGTGGCAGCCCTCCCCGATCAGCCGCCCGCCGCCTTGTTCGGGATCGTGCAGCCAGTGCGCCGCAGGCAGATATCCGGCGTTGACGCGGTAGTGGGCGTAGAGCGGCTCCTGCCTCCCGGCGAGAAAGGCTTGCAGGCGCAGCGCCAGGGGGGCGAAGCGACGGTTAAATCCCACCATTAACAAAGGGGAAGGCGATTGGGCTTCCAGCCTGCTTTTACTCTCCCAATTCAACTGGGACGCGATCTCATCTAATTCTGCCGGGTTCAGCGCCAGGGGTTTTTCACAGAACACGTGCTTGCCGGCCCGCAGGGCTGCAAGAATCTGGCGGGCGTGCAGGTTATGGCGGGTGAGCACGGCGATGGTGTTCACCTGCTTGTCCTCGAGGAGCTGAATTTCGTCGCTGGCCGCGTAGCGGAATCCGAACCGCCGGGCGGCGTGCTGGGCGCTCGAGCCGGAAGCGGAGACCACGCCGACCAGCTCCATATCGGGCAGCTTGCTCAGCGCTGGCAGCAGAACGGCGCTGGCGAAATTTCCAGCGCCGAGCACGCCCAGGCGTACGCCAGAGGGCGGCTCGCCTGTTTCGCCAGGCGGGGTCAGAGCGCCAGTCTGCACCAACCGGTCTGCTGAAGCGCCTTCCGGTGGTTGAGGGTAAGTCAGCAGCACGCCAAGAAAGGGTTCGCCGCTTTTAGCTGTAATGAGCTCGTAAGCCTGCGGAGCGCGCTCGATCGGGAAGCGGTGGCTGATCAGCGGGCGCACGTCCAGGCGCCCGCCAGCTAAAAGATCCACGAAGGCTTCCAGGTTGCGCCCTTCCGTCCAGCGCACGTAGCCGATCGGGTAATCGCGGCCGGCCTCCTCATAGGATGGATCGTAGCGCCCGGGACCATAGGAGCGCGAGTTGACAAAGCTGAGCTCTTTTTCGTAATAAATTTTGCGCGGGATCTCCAGCCCCACCGCGCCGATGGCGACCACCCGGGCGCGGTCGCGGGCGATCTCCCCCGCCAGCTCGACCGGGTCGGAGGAGGGGGTATCCGCGCAGATCAGCACGGCATCGCAGCCTTGGCCGCGGCTGAAGCTCTGGGCGGCCTCTCCGGCCTCCGCCCGCAGGACGGATTCGGCCCCTATTTCCCGCGCCAGCGCGACCCGATCAGGATCCAGGTCTATCCCCAGGACATGACAGCCAGCGGCTTTTGCGATGCCGGCGGCCAACTGGCCCAGCAATCCCAGCCCAATCACGGCAACATGCTCGCCCAATTGAACCCCTGCCAGCCGGAAGCCGTGCAGCGCGATCGCCCCCAGCGTGGTGAAGGCGGCTGATTCGTAATCCACGCTGTCGGGCAGGGGCGCCAGCAAGTTCTTCGGGACGCTGATGTATTCGGCGTGAACGGCGTAACCACCCCCGGCGCAGGCCACCCGCTGCCCCACTCGCAGGCCCTCCACTCCAGGTCCCAGGGCGGCAATCCTGCCAGCCGAGGAATAGCCCAGGGTCATGGGCTGCTCCAGGCGGTTGAATGCGGCTTCTATGGTGGTCAATAATCCCTCCCGGCGCGCCTTGTCGAGCACCTGGCGCACCAAGTCGGGGCGGGATTGAGCCTTGCCCAGCAGGGATTTTTCGGCAAATTCAACCAGCATCCGTTCGGTGCCGGCCGAGACCAGCGAGGCTGCGTTGCAAACTAAGACCTCACCGTTTTGTGGTGTCGGGATGGGGATATCAGCGACGACCGTTTCGCCGTTGCGCATATTTTGCAGAAGCTGTTTCATTTTCGTCATTATAGCGCGGAAATTACGCCAGTGTTATAATGGCTTTCCAGGAACACTCGTGGGGGTGTCTTTCGAGCGAGGCCTGAAAGACACCCCCACAGTTTTAAATTACGGAGCTTATTTTGACTGACACTCGTGTTGAAAAGTTTGCTCGCCTGCTGGTGGATTATTCTGCCAGCGTCCAGCCTGGCGAGCGCGTCGTCATTACGACGAATTACGCCGCCGAACCGCTGATTCAGGCGCTATATGCCTTGATTTTGGAACGGGAGGCGTACCCTTACGTTTTGTTGGATTTTGCCGATCAGGAAGAGATCCTGTTCAAAAAAGCCAGCGATGCCCAGTTGGAGACCGTCCCTTTCTTCCATAAAATCGCTTTTGAAGAATTCGACGTGTTGTTCAAGGTGCGCGCCGATATGAATACGCGTGCACTGAACGGCGTTGGTGCGGTCCGCCAGTCTCGCCGGCAGCGGGGAATGGCCGCCCTGCTGGAGGCCCAGATGCGGCGCGGCGCGGACGGCTCCTTGCGCTGGATGAGCACCCTTTTCCCCACTCGGGCGCTTGCTTCTGAGGCGGAAATGGGCTACCAGGAGTACCAGGATTTCGTCTACCGGGCCTGCCATACGGATGAGCTTACTCCTGACCCGGTCGCCTTCTGGCGCAGCGTCGAGCGAGAACAGCAGCAGATCATCGAGCGTCTCGAGGAGCACGATGTGGTTAAGGTGTGCGGTCCGAACGCAGACCTGACCCTTTCGATTAAGGGGCGCAAGTTCATCAACGCTTGCGGCGAGCATAACATGCCAGATGGCGAGGTATACACCGGGCCGGTTGAGCAATCGGTCGAGGGCTGGGTGCGCTTCACTTATCCCGCTATTTATAAGGGGATGGTGGTCGAAGGCGTCGAGCTGAAATTTGAAGCGGGCAAGGTTGTCCAGGCCAGCGCCCAAAAAAACCAGGATTATCTGCTGCAGATGGTCAACGCCGACGCCGGCGCCTCTTACCTGGGAGAGTTTGCCATCGGCACCAACTACGAGATCGACCGGTTCACTCGCAGCATCCTGTTCGATGAGAAGATCGGCGGCAGCTTCCATATGGCATTGGGCTCCGGTTACCCCGAAACAGGCAGCCGCAATAAGAGCATCATTCACTGGGACATGATTTGCGATCTCCGCCACGATTCGCAAATTATTGTGGACGGCGACCTGATTTATCAGGATGGCAAGTTCGTCTTTTAGATAGCAGCTTTAGTCGTGAATACCAGGGGAGTGAAAAGTGGAAGCTCTTAAAATACGGATGGCACCAGATGTCTCGGCGCCTATGGAGGACCAGGCCTGTACGCTGGTCATATTTGGCGCTTCCGGCGACCTGACCCATCGCAAGCTGATCCCGGCATTGCACAGCCTGGATTGTGCGGGGCAACTGCCGGCGGACTTGAAGATCTTAGGAATCGCTCGCACCAGGCTCTCTGACCAGGAATTTCGCCAAAGAGCGCGAGATGGTGTGGAAAAGTACGGGCGGTTGGAGCCCCATGTCTGGGGTGCGTTCGCCGACCGGCTTTCTTATATGCCCGGATCCTACGACGATCCGGAAACCTGCCGGCGCCTGAGAGAGCGCCTGAGCGAGCTGGAGGCGGGAGCAATAACTTCTAAGAACCGCCTTTTCTACCTGGCGATCCCGCCCGAGCTCTACATGGCCGTGGTGCGCCACCTGGGGGAATTTGACTTAAGCCGCGCCGGAGCAGGCTGGACGCGTATCATTATCGAAAAACCTTTCGGCCGCGACCTGGATAGCGCCCGCGAGCTGAACGATTTCGTCCATCGCTATTTCAAAGAGGAGCAGGTCTATCGCATCGACCACTACCTGGGGAAAGAGACGGTGCAAAACCTGCTCGCCTTCCGCTTCGCGAATTTTATTTTCCAGGAGCTGTGGGGCCGGAACTACGTCGACAACGTACAGATCACCGCTGCCGAAGACGTAGGCCTGGAGCACCGGGCGGGCTATTATGACCGGGCCGGCGTGATGCGCGATATGGTCCAAAACCATATGCTTCAGCTTCTGGCGCTGACCGCCATGGAGCCGCCGGCGGCAATAAACGCCAAGTCGCTGCGCGACGAAAAAGTGAAAGTGCTTCAGGCGGTGCGACCGGTCCGGATGGAAGACGGCGTGTGGGGCCAATACCGCGGTTACCTGGCAGAGGAAGGGGTGGCGCCTGGCTCGCTGACGCCCACCTTCGCGGCTTTGAAGCTTTATGTGGATAACTGGCGTTGGCAGGGAGTTCCTTTTTACCTGCGTACGGGCAAAAACCTGGCCCGCAAAGACACGGAGATCACCTTGCAATTCAAGCAGGTGCCGCATTTGATCTTCTCAAATAATCCGAAGATGGAATCGAATCATCTGTCGATCTGCATCCAACCCGATGAAGGCATGCACTTGCGATTCGAGCTGAAGATGCCTGGCGTGGAGATGCGCACTTCGCCTGTAGATATGGATTTCCATTACGAGGATGTCTTCGGCCCGAAGGCGATCCCGGATGCCTACGAGCGCCTGCTCCTGGATGCATTGCAGGGAGATGCCTCATTGTTCGCCCGCAGCGACGAGATCGAGCGCGCCTGGGAGCTGATCACCCCCTGGTTGCACGAGTGGGAGGCGATGGAAGCCCCCCCGCTGGTGCCGTATCAGCCGGGTAGTTGGGGACCCGTGGAGGCCGATCACCTGGTAAACAGGGATCGCCGCTCCTGGCTGGTTTGCTGCGAGCACAGCTCGCACGAGGAAAAGCCGGTAGGTTAATCTGCATCAATAAGTGGGGAAAGCAGAATTTTCAGGTTGCCGAAGACCGGAGAATTCGCAGCAGGGCCTCGTACTCTTCGGCGCAGTCCCGGCAGAGCTCCAGGGCGATTTATCCTCTCAGGGTGCAAGCTTTCCAAATCCCGGAATACACCGGGGTGCTGCGCCTGATCACGCCTCGTTTCATCTCAGACGCTCACGCTCACAACAGTGAATGCATGTTTGGACGGTCAACGAGAAGAATGATATGCGCCGGGTGTTCGGTTGGGGAGTGGACGGCCTGATCAGCGATTACCCGGATCGCTTGATCGCGTTATTGGGAGGCCGGTCACCAGAAACTTAAAAAAGTCGAGAGGCCCCAGACCTTCGAGTGGAGCCTCTCTGGATGGATTGGAAAAGGTCTGGCGCTTTTATCCGCCAGGGGCCTGGTACCCGACTGGCGTGCCGTCCGGGGCGACGACATACCAGACATCGTTGTTGCCCTGGCCAACGATATCGCCGGCCTGCTTGTCTTTAACAAAGTAATACAGCGGCCGGTGATCGTAGGTCACGATCATAGTGCCGTCTGGCAGGGGCGCCGTGCCGATCAACGAAGCGTCGACCCCATCACCCAGGTTGGGACTGCCCTGGGTGAGCAGGGGCGGCCAGTTATCAATGCACTTGCCGCTGCAATTGACCTTGTCCGGCTCATCCTTGGTGTAAATGTACAGAGTCATCCCGCTGCCATCCACCAGGATGTTGCCCAGCTTGGCCTCTGCGACCACGTTGATGGTCGCTTCAGCCGGGGCCTCCGTGGCGGCGGGCGCCGCCGTTTCGGCAGGCGCAGAAGTCGCGGCAGGCGCAGTGGGTTGAGCTGCTGCGCCCTGGCAGGCCGCCAGGATCAGCACCAGCAGGGACAATGCACTGAACCATCCTGCTGTTTTCTTAGCATACGAATTGAAAGACTTGTCGTTCATCCTTTTTCCTCCTGATAGGTTGAAGAGCTATCAAACCATACGGAAAAGGCGACGACTTGGATTTTATATCTGGATGGTTTCCTGCCCGGCAAAAACCTGGCGCTCCAGCTCCCACATGCGGCAATAAAGACCGCCGGATGCCAGCAGACGGACGTGGGAGCCGCGCTCGATCACCTGGCCTGCCTGCAGAACCAGAATTTCATCCATGCTCTCCAGTCCCGCCAGTTGGTGCGTGATCACCAGGGTCGATCTGCCGGTCATCAAGGATTCGAGGCAGCGCCAGACTTCGAGCCCGGTCGCTGCGTCCAGGTTCGCGGTGGCTTCATCCAGGATGAGCAGCGGGGCGTTTTTGAGCAGCGCCCTGGCGATTGCCAGGCGCTGGCGTTCGCCGCCGCTCAAGCGCAGGCCTTGTTCCCCAATCCAGGTATCGTAGCCCTGCGGCAGCGCCTGGATAAAGTCGTGGATTTGGGCCAGGCTGGCCGCCAGCGTGATTTCTGCGTCGCTGGCATCTGGCCTGGCGATCCGCAGGTTATCGCGCACGCTGGCGTTGAACAGGAAGGTGTTCTGCGCCACAACACTGCAAAGCGCGCGCAACTCGTCCTGGGCGTACGCTTTCAATTCGCCTCCGCCGAGCAAAATGCTGCCTTGGCGGTATTCCCAGAAGCGTTGGAGCAGGTGCGCCAGCGTGGATTTGCCCGCTCCGCTGGGGCCGACGATCGCCAGGCGCTTGCCTTGCGGCAGGGAGAAGGACAGATCTTTCAAGGCGTAGCGGGGCCCGCCCAGGGGAGAGGGGTTAGACGAACTTTGGGAGAAGGGATGCGGGTATTGGAAGCTCAGATGCTGGACGTTCAAATCGCAATCCCTGGGCAACGGCAGCGGCGAGGGGAGGTCGACCACCTCCGGTTGGGCGTCGACGATCTCGAACAGCCGCCCGGCGGCCTGCAGATTGGCCTGTAAATACTGCGCCGCCTGGGGCAGCGGCAGCAGCGCTTTGAAGCTGGTCATGGCTGCCAGAACCAGAACCGCCAGGAAGACGCCTTCGATTTGCCCGCTGCGAACCTGCGGTATCGCCAAAGTGAGCACCGTCCAGGCGCATAAATTGGCCGACAGGCCCCCAAGAGCGCTTTGCAAGCCGCTGATGTTGGCCATGCGAGCCTGGATCTTTGCCAGGGAGCGGTCGATACCGGCGACCCGAGCGCGCTGGCGCGGACCCTGGTCGAACGCCAGCAGGTCGGCCATGCCCTGGATCCCGTCCACCAGGCAGGCGTTGAGGGCGGCGCGTTGCTGAACCAATGCCCGTCCTGGCTGCGCCGCCAGCCAGCGGCTGACTATCGGGGTTCCAACTCCGGCTGCCAGGAGGAAAGCCAGCAGCGCCGGAACCAGGGAGGGCGCGAAGTGGGCCATAAAGAGCACGGACGCCAGCGCCACCAGCAGCGCCACCAGGGGCGGGGCGACGGCGCGCACGTAAAAAGTCTCCAGGGACTCGATATCCGCCAGGATGCGGGCCAGCATATCTCCACTATGGAAGCGCATCAGTCGGGCTGGAGCTAGTGGTTCCAGGGCGCCGTAAAACCCGCTGCGCAACTGCGCCAGCAAACGAAAAGTAACCCGGTGGGCGCTGTAGCGTTCCAGGTAACGAAACAGGCCGCGTGTGATGCCAAAAAAGCGCACGCCAACAATCGCTACCTGTAAAACGGCGATGGAAGGGTGCAGCGCGGCGGCCGAAATGATGTAAGCAGAGGTAGTCATCAAGCCAATGCTGCTGGCGATGGTGGCAAAGCCCATTAGAACCGAAAAAGCGACCTGCCCTTTGAACGGCGCCATCCTGTTGAACAGGCGCAGCAAAGGGGAACGCGCTGCGAGTGCAGGTGAGAACGTGTCAGAGGGGATGGGGTGAGGCGCACGAGGGGGGAGAGCCGTAGCGGCCGGCGCCTGGCTTTGCGTCTGCGGGCCCCACTCAGCCGCTCCTCGAGCGGCGTCCACCAGGCGCTGGTAAAGCCCTTCCTGCCGCAGGAGCCCGGCATGGGCGCCGCTTTCGACCACGCGGCCGTGATCCAGCACTACGATCCGCCCGGCCTGGTAAACGCTGCTCAAGCGATGGGCGATGATCAGCGCCGTTCGCCCGGACAGCAGCCGCCTGGTTGCTTCCCGCAGGTCCGCCTCGTGCAGCGGGTCCAGGTTGGCGCTGGCTTCATCCAGGATCAAAACAGGCGCGTCTTTCAAAAATGCGCGCGCCAGGGCAATGCGCTGGGCCTGCCCGCCGCTCAGGCGCGCGCCTCGCTCGCCGATCAAGGTGTCGTACCCCTGGGGCAGCTCGTTAATGAACGCTTCGGCCTGCGCCAGGCGGGCTGCCCGGATAACCTGTTCCAGGCTGGCCTGTGGCCGTCCCAGGCGAATGTTGTCGGCCACGCTTGCCTGGAAAAGATGGGGGTGTTGCGGCACCCAGGCAACCTGGGCGCGCCACTCAGCCGGGTCCAGGCTCTCCACGGGCAGGCCGTTAACGGTGATGTGGCCCTGTCTGGTCCCGATAAAACCCAGCAGCAGGCTGGCGAGCGTGCTTTTCCCTGCTCCGCTGGGCCCCACCAGGGCTACCGTTTGGCCGGCTTCGATTTCGAATGTGACGCCTTGCAGCGCTGGGCGCCCGTCCGGGTAGGTGAAATGCACGTCTTCGAAGCGGATTTGGATTCCTTCTGGGGAGCGCTGCAGGTTGTTGGGTCCCGAACCGTCGGGCGCCGCGACCTGTCCCGCCTGGACAACAGCCGGCGGGGTCTCCAATATTTCGAAAATGCGTTTGGCGGCGCTCACACCGGACATCCCGGCGTGGAAGCGGGTCCCCAGCGTGCGCAGCGGCAGGTAAAACTCCGGGGCCAGCAGCAGGATGAAAAAAGCCTGTTCGAAAGTCAGCCAGCCGTAAAGCAGCCGCAGGCCGACTGCTACTGCCACCACCGCCGTGCTGAGTGTCGAAACCATCTCAAGGGCCAACGCCGAGAGGAATGTCACCCGCAGCACGCCCATGGTTATATCGCCGAATCGCTCGCTCACCTGGGCGATGACTTTCTCCTGAGATTTACTGCGCCCCAGCATTTTGAGAGTCGTCAAGCCCTGCAGAACGTCCAGGAAATAGGCGCTCATCCGGCTGAGGGTTAGCCACTGGCGCTGGGTCAGGTCCTGGGCCAGGTTGCCGATCAAGATCATGAAAAGCGGGATGAGCGGGGCGGTGGCCAGCAGGATTACGCCCGAAAGCAGGTCGAGAGGGAAGACCAGCAGGAGGAAGGAGATTGGGACAAGCGCCGCCAGTGCGAGCTGCGGCAAGTACTGGCTGAAATAGGCTTCCAGCGCATCGACGCCTTCAACGGCGACATGCGTCAGCTCCCCGCTGCACTCGCCGTGAGCATAAGCCGGCCCGAGCGCCAGCAGGTGGGCGAACAGCCGCTCGCGCAGCGCGGTCTTGATCCGCAGGGCGATCGCGCTGGCAGACGCCTCGCTGGCCCAGGCCAGAAAGGCACGGGCCAGGATGACCGCCAGCAGCAGTCTCAACAGGCCGGCTATATCGTCCAACCTTTGCCCGTCCAGGAACACCCGGCTGATCGCCAGGCTCAAATAGCGGGCCTGCAATACGGCCAGCAAACCGGCGGCCAAACCCAGGCCGACCGTCAGGGCGAGCAGCCAGCGGCTTTGGCGGGTTAAACGGAGCAGGCGCGGGTCGAGCTTCATGAGGGCGTAAAAGCTGCCGTGGCTTCGGGCTTCGCACGCGATGCTCGCAACCCCCGGCAGCCTGTTTAAACCTTTGCAATCATCAGTAGGTCAGCGATTCGGGCTTGTTCTCGATGCGCTTGCGGAATACCCGGTAGCTCCAACCCTGGTAGATCAGGACGATGGGAACAAAGATGACCGCTACAACGGTCATGACCTGCAGGGTATACGGGCTGGAAGAGGCGTTGTAAATCGTCAGGCTCCAATCCGGGTTCAGGCTGGACACCATAACGCGCGGGAACAGGATCATGAACAGGGTGATGACCGCAAAGGCGATGGTCGCGGCGGTCATGACGAAGGCCCAGCCGCTGCGTTCCCGGCGCAGGAAATAGCCGCTCAACAAGATGGCGATCATACCGGCGATGGGGACCACGCCGGGGTTCACGCCCAGCCGGGCGAGGATGTCGGTCGCCAGGTAAGTGGCGATTAAGAAGAGCACCAGCACTGCTACTACGGGCAGCCAGAGCCGCCGGGCGGCTAGCTGCGCCCGGGCAGCCAGTTCGCCGGTTGTTTTCATGCTGAGGAAGATTGCCCCGTATAACGTAAACGTAACCAGGGAAGCCGCGCCAGCCAGCAGTGCGTAAGGGTTGAGCAGGTTGAAGAAACCGCCTACGTAATTCATGTTAGCGTCAATTGGAACGCCGTGCACCAGGTTGCCGAAGGCGACCCCGAGCAGCAAAGCGGGGATGGCGCTGCCAAGGAAGATGCCCCAGTCCCACAGGCTGCGCCAACGGGGGTTCTCGTCTTTGCTGCGGAATTCGAAGGCTACGCCGCGTACGATCAAGGCCAGCAAAAGCAGGAATAGCGCCAGGTAGAAGCCGCTGAACAGGGTGGCGTACCAGTTTGGGAAGGCTGCGAAGGTAGCCCCGCCGGCGGTCAGCAGCCAGACCTCGTTGCCGTCCCAATGTGGGCCAATGGTATTGATGATAACGCGGCGCTTCTTGTCCACTTCGCCGGGGTCCTTGTCCCGGCTGAGGAAGGGCAAGAGGATTCCGACCCCGAAGTCGAAACCTTCCAACAGGAAGAAACCAATGTAGAGAACCGCGATCAGGATGAACCAGAGGGTGTTGAGATCCATGTTTTGCCTCCTGCTCCCCTTAGTCTTGAGCGCCGACGAAAGATGGAACCGGGTCGCCTGCGCCGCCGGGCGCCTCCTGCCCCTCAGCAGGTGGTCCCGCTTTGGCAAATTTGTTCAACAGGTAAATATCGGCAGCCATCAAAGCCCCGTAAACCAGCGTAAAGCCTACCAGGCTGGTAAGCACAGCGCCGGCAGGGACGGCGGTCGAAACACCGTCTTCGATCTTCATCAGGCCGAAAACCACCCATGGCGCCCGCCCCAGTTCGGTCATCAGCCAGCCGGCAGTGTTGGCGATGTAAGGCAGGGCGATCGCCCACAAGAACAGGCGCAGAACGCGCGGGCGGGTTTCAAACATGTCGCCCATCACCATGAACAGCGCATAAACAGCCAGCGCAAGCATTAAGAATCCGGCTCCAACCATAATGCGGAAGGACCAGTAGACGGTGGCGACCGGCGGGATGTAATTGCCGGGTCCGTAAGTCTGCTGGTATTGCGCCTGGAGATCATAAATGCCCTCCACTTTCCCGCTAAGCTGGTTGTATGCCAGCAGGCTGAGCAGGCGCGGCAGGCGAATGGCGAAGACGTCCCGCCGCTGGGACAGGTCGCCGATGGTAAGCAAGGAGAAAGAAGCCGGGTCCATGCTTTCCCAGAGCGCTTCGGCAGCCGCCATCTTCATCGGCTGCGATTCGACCATGTGCTGGGCCTGGCTGTGACCGTTAAGCACCACCATGACGATCGATATGGTCCCGACGATGGCGGCAATCTGGAAAGAGCGCCGGAACAGGTCCAAATCCTGCTTTTTCAACAGGTGGTACACGCTGATGCCGATGACGAAGAAGGCCGCGGTGGAGAAGCCAGCCAGGACCGTGTGGGAAAACTGTACGCCGACGTTCGGATTGAACAGCAAGGCGAAGAAATCGGTCATTTCAGCCCGCCCGTTGCGCAGGACGAAACCGACCGGCTCCTGCATAAACGAATTGGCGATTAAGATCCACAGGGCAGAAAGGTTGGAGCCGATAGCGACCAGCCAGATCGTGGCCGCATGTTGGCCTTTGGAGAGCTTATCCCAACCGAAGATCCAGATGCCCAGGAAGGTGGACTCGAGGAAAAAAGCCAGCAAGGCCTCGATCGCCAGCGGAGCGCCGAAGATATCGCCGACGAAGCGCGAATACTCCGACCAGTTCATCCCAAACTGGAACTCTTGCACGATTCCGGTCACGACGCCCAGGGCGAAGTTGATCAGGAAAAGCTTGCCCCAAAACTGGGTCATTCTCTTGTAAACGTTCTGGCCGGTGCGCACGTATAGCGTCTCCATCAAGGCAACCAGGACAGAAAGGCCCAGGGTTAGGGGAACGAAGAAAAAGTGATAGACGGTTGTAATGCCGAATTGCAAGCGTGCGAGCAGTACTGGATCCATATCTTGAACTCCCATTCTGGTTGAAAGTTGTGCTCAAGCAACCTGTTTTGCGAGGCCCGCAGAGCGCGAGCAGCTTACCAGATCTTCATTATCGAATGAGGCCACGAAATCTTCATCCGCCACGTTGAGGAGCGTCGCTGCCGTAGCGTTAGCCTGGCTAGCGAGCTCCTGCAGGTTGATCCCTTCCAATTCCTGGACGATCAGCGCCTGAAGTCGCCCCCAGCGGGATTGCACCGGGCAGCCTTTGTCCAGAGGGCACTCACCACAGGCGCTCAAACATTCGGAGACCAACAGTGGTCCTTCAATCGCCTCCCAAATGTGGCGCAGGGTGATGTGCTCCGCGGGAAAGGCCAATTGAAGGCCGCCGCCAGGCCCAGGCTGGGTGAAAATAAGCCCGGCTTTGGATAAATCGGCGATGATGCGCTGTAAGAACGGACGCGGCACGAGCATCTCATCCTGGATGGCGCGGGTGGACAGTCGGACCCCATAAGAGCGTTTGGCCAGGGCTAACATCACTCGGACGGAATAATCGGTTCTGCGGTTGATGCGAAACACGTCCTTACCTCCAGAAGCGCGAAAACAACAGCCCAGTATTGTTTACCAAAAACCTCAACGATTACGAAAATAGTAAACAATCTGCGGATCCCGGTCAACTATAGAAGATCATCCTTATTATGTGATAAATATCACATAGAAGCGAGGGTTGCCGGCAAAACAAAAAGCTGCGACATGAATTTGCCGCAGCAGATACCCCCCACGCTAATCCTGATGCACTATGCTTCCCAGAAGCCGCGCTGCACCGGGCGAACAGATTCAGAGGTGATGAATGCCTCCGGGTCGATTTGTGTGACGAGATCCAGGACCTCGCCCGCGTGTTTGCGCTGCAAGTTGCAGCTCAGCATCGTCACCATGCCGTCTTTGCCGCGAGCCGCAATTTCAGTGACGCCGTAACCTTCCGCCCGCAGGCATTCGCCAATCGCAGTCCCCTGCCGAGAGCTGATGATTTGCAGGTGGGTATGGCCGATTGCCAGTCGTTCCTCGATCAGCATACCGACCACCAGACCGGTTGCAAACCCGGATGCATAGCCGGCGATCTTGGCCCAGTTGCCAATGTCAGCCAGGACAAAGCGGATGGCGATGACGTACACTGCAGCCTGGCAGAAACCGAAAAGCCAGGCGAATTGTTTACGGCCGCGCACCACCATCATTAAGCGCATGGTGTAAAGAGAAATGTCCACCACGCGCAGGCCAAAGATCAGGGCAGCCGATTCCAGCAGGGAAACCATCTTCCGGCCGGTTCAGGCGCGCCAGAAGCCGCGCCGCACCGGGCGCACATCTTCGGCAGTGATAAACGCCTCCCTGTCCACATCGTTGACGATTTTATGCACCTTATCGACGTTTTTGCGCAGCACGCTGCAGTTGAGCAAGGCGACGGTGCCGTCTTTGCCGCGCGCCGGGATCTCGGTAATGGCATAGCCCTCCGCGCGCATGCGTTCTGCAATGGCTGCGCCGCGGCGCGAGCTGATGATGCTCAGACCGATGTGCCCGATCGCCAGGCGCTCCTCGATCAACATTCCAACCACGTTGCCGGTGGCAAACCCGGCGGCATATCCGATCACATTGAGCGGGTTATCCAGATGGCTTAATACGGAACTGATCGCCAGGATGAAGATGCCAGCCTGGAAGAACCCCAGCACCCAGGCGATTGCTTTGCGCCCGCGCATGACCATTAACACCCGCAGCGTGTCCAGGCTCATATCGCTGACGCGCAGCAAGAAAATTAAGCCTGCTCCCAGCCAGGCTTGTGCCGAGAAGAACTCTTGCATTCCCATTTGCTCCGCTAAACGTCTTTCTGGCTTATTTCGATGGCGCTGCGCGGCATCGCCGCTGGCAGGTACAGCCGCTCTACATAATCCACGACCATGCGGCGCATGCTGAATTGGGGCGACAGCGTGCGGATCGATTCTTTGACTCGGGCGATCCAGTCAGCGGGCAGACCGTCGGAAGAGCGCACACGATAATAGAGCGGCACGATCTCATTTTCGAGGATATCGAACAGGCTTTCCGCATCCGTTTCGTCTTGCAGCTCCGGGTCATCGTAGTCGGTATCCCTGCCGATCGCCCAACCATTTTCGCCATTGTAACCCTCTCGCCACCAGCCGTCCAACACGGAGAAGTTGAGCACGCCGTTCAAGGCAGCCTTTTGCCCAGATGTACCCGAAGCCTCGTTGGGGCGGCGCGGGGTGTTGAGCCACACATCCACGCCCTGGGTGAGATATCGCGCCAGATTCATGTCGTAGTCTTCCAGGAAAACCAGGCGCCCCCCGCTCTCTGCTTTCTTCACTGCCCTGTAAACCTGCTGGATGAGCAGCTTGCCGCCCTCATGGTCCGGGTGCGACTTGCCGGCGAATATGATCTGAACGGGCATACCGGGCCGGTTGACCATCTTGAGCAGGCGGTCCAGGTCGCGCAGGATCAGGTTGGCGCGCTTGTAGGGGGCAAAGCGGCGAGCAAAACCAATCGTCAAAGCGTAAGGGTCCAAAAGCACCCCGGAAGCCACCACTTGCACCGGGTGGGCGGTGCCTCGCAGCCACTGCTGGCGGGCGCGCTCGCGCACGTAAGCAGCCAGCTTGCGCTTCACGTGCCGGCGTACGGCCCAAAGCTGTTCGTCAGGGATATTGCTCACCAGCTCCCAAATATCGGGGTCGTCAATGTGGTCCATCCAATCCGGGCCCAGGTAGCGGTCGTAGAGCATTCTCAGGCGGCGGGCCAGCCAGGTGCCGGTGTGAATCCCGTTGGTGATATGGATGATCGGCACTTCTTCTACACTGCGATCGGGCCACATGAACTGCCACATCTTGCGGGAAATATGCCCGTGCAGTTCGGAGACGGCATTGCGCCCTTCCGACATTCTTAAGGCCAGCACCGGCATGCTGAAGCTGTCTCCCCAGGAAACCGTATGGCGGGCCAGGTCGACGAATTTCTCCCGGTCTAATCCCAGTTGGGGCCATAAGTGCGAGAAGTACTTGTCCACCAACCAGAGGGCAAACTCATCGTTCCCGGCTGGCACCGGGGTGTGGGTGGTGAACACATTGCTCCGGCGCACGAGTTCGGCGGCTTCTTCAAAGGTGTGATCGGCTTCCACCAGCTCGCGGATGCGCTCCAGCACCATGAATGCCGAATGACCTTCGTTCATATGCCATACGGTCGGGTTATAGCCCATGATGCGCAGCGCCCGGGTGCCGCCAATCCCGAGCAGGATCTCCTGAGAGATTTTGAGATCCAGGTCGCTGCTGTACAATCGTGAAGTAAGGGCGCGATCGGCGGGTGAGTTGGGATCGACATCGGTATCGAGCATATAAACCGGCACCCGCCCTACGTGAATTTCCCAGATACGGGCGTGTACGTCGCGGCCGGGAAGCTCTACCGTCACCGTGACCGGCTTGCCGGCTGCGTCGATTACCGGGATGACTGGCAAATCCTCCAGGTTGTGGCGATTGTAGCGGGCCTCCTGCCAGCCATCTTCGGTGATGTGCTGGGAAAAATAGCCTTCGCTGTAAAAGAATCCGATTGCCACAAAGGGCAAACCCAGGTCGCTGGCTTCCTTGGTGTGGTCGCCCGAAAGCACACCCAGGCCGCCGGCATAGATTGGGAAGGTCTCATGCAGCCCATATTCCATTGAAAAATAGGCGATCGGGCGGTTTACCAGCTCCGGGTAGGTGCGCGAGAACCAGGTATCCGTTGCGGTCAAATACTGGTCAAACGTACGGAATATTCGGTCGTAATAATCCAGGTAGTAACGATTGTGGGTGACTGCGTTCAAATGCGAGCGCTCGACCTGGTGCAAAAAGCGCACCGGGTTATGATAGGCGGCTTCCCACAGCTCCGGATCGATGCGCGTAAACAGGCGCTGCGCATCCGGATTCCATGTCCACCACAGGTTATACGCCAGCTCCCCCAGGCGAGAGATGCGACGCGGCAGGCTAAAATTGTTGGGGATTTCGGCGCGAAAGGGTAGCATAAATTAATTCCTCAAGCTGGAAAGAGTTAAGATTTCTCGGGAGATCGTACCGGATTGATCATTGCGGGAATAATCTTACCACAGGCGATTGGTTAAGAATGCGGCCTTTTCGGTGGCTTGCCGTATCGATAGGGTGGGGATACAATAGTCCTGTTTTGATGAATCTCTTTTCATCCGGGCAGAGTACCTAACCCTTATTCCGCTCTGGTCGTCATCGCTGAGTCCATATGCCTGAAACCGTTCAACTTTTTGTCACCTGTATCCTGGATACACTTTACCCCCAGGTGGGGGATGCGGTGGTGCGTGTGCTGGAGCGGGTCGGGGCGCAAGTTGCTTTCCCTGCCGGTCAAACCTGCTGCGGCCAGCCAGCTTTCAATGCCGGGCTGCGCGCCCAGGCGCGGCCGGCGGCGATGCAGACCATCCGGGTTTTTGAGCAAACTGAAGGGCCGGTTGTGGTGCCCTCCGGGTCTTGCGCAGCCATGATCCGGCATGGTTATGCGGAGTTGTTCGCCGGTGATCCGGCCTGGCTGCCGCGCGCCCAGGCGCTGGCCAAGCGCACCTATGAATTCAGTGAGTTCCTGGTGGATTACCTTGGCATTGTCGACGTGGGGGCGCGTTTCCCCGGTAAGATCGCTTATCATTCTTCCTGCCACTTGCTGCGCGACCTGGGCGTCAGCCGCCAGCCACGCCTGCTGCTGGAAGCTGTACGCCAGGCGGAGCTGGTGGACCTGCCTTTCGCCGAAGATTGCTGCGGTTTTGGCGGTGTATTCTCAGCCGAACACCCCGAGATCTCTACTGCAATGCTGGAACGCAAGATCGGCAATATCCAGGCCAGCAGCGCGCCGGTGATCGTTTCCTGCAACTCGGGCTGCATTACCAATATCAATGGCGGCCTGCACAGACGCAGCCTGTCGCAGCGCGCCATGCACATCGCCGAGGTGCTGGCGATGACGTAGCGCTTCTGCCGGGTAGCTTTCGTCTTGGAAAGCCTTTATACCCCCTGACAAACCAGCTTATGACGGATTCATTTCACGCCCATATTCGAACCTCTCTGGCAAACCCGGGATTGCAAGCTGCGCTGGATGCGAATGCCGAACGGCGCTTGAACGCCCGTGAGCAGTCTTTCGCTTCCTTGCCCGAAGACCTGCAGACCATGCGCAGCCGCGCCCATTCCGTGCGCCAAAAAACCATCGATAACCTGGATCGCTACCTGGAGCAGTTCATCAAGAACGTTCAGGCGAACGGCACCACCGTCCACCGCGCCGCGGACGCGGCCCAGGCGGTCCAGATCGTGCTGCAGATCGCCCGGCAAAACAAGGTTCACCTGGTAGCAAAATCCAAGACGATGGTGGGCGAGGAGATTGAGATCAACGAGGCCCTGGAAGCGCAGGGAATGGAGGTGGTTGAGACGGACCTGGGGGAGTATATCGTCCAACTGCGCCACGAACGCCCGGCGCACATTATCACTCCTGCGGTGCACCTGCGGCGCGGCGATGTAGGGCGCACTTTCCAGGAGAAGCTGGGCATTCCCTACACAGAGGAAGTGTCGACGCTGACCAGTGTGGCGCGGCGCATCTTGCGCCAGACTTTCCTGAACGCCGACCTGGGAATATCCGGGGTGAATTTCGGAGTAGCCGAAACCGGCAGCCTGTGTGTGATCACCAATGAGGGCAATGGGCGTATGATCAGCACCCTGCCGCCCGTGCACATCGCCCTGATGGGGATGGAGCGCCTGGTCCCCAGCCTGAACGACCTGGCGTTAATGCTGGCTTTACTGCCGCGTTCGGCCACCGGTCAGAAGCTCACGGTGTACACCAACCTGATGAACGGTCCGCGCCGTCCGGGCGAGATGGACGGCCCGCTCCAGCGCCACTTGATCATTGTCGACAATGGCCGCAGCGCGCTGCGCGCTTCGCCCCTGTCCGAAGCGCTGCTTTGCATCCGCTGCGGAGCCTGCCTGAATGCCTGCCCGGTCTTCCGGGAGATTGGCGGGCACGCCTACGTTGGCGAGAAGGGTGAGGGCAGCCCTTACCCTGGGCCAATCGGCTCAATTGTTTCGCCGGCCCTGTTTGGGCAGGCTGAATTCGGCCAACTGGCGCGCGCCTCCAGCCTGTGTGGGGCTTGCAAAGAGGCCTGCCCGGTCGACATCGATCTACCCAGGCTGTTGTTGCGTGTGCGCGCCGGCGGGGTCGAGATGAATGCCCCGCAGCCATCCCGCAGCGTACCGCCCGCCCTGGCTGCCGCCCTGCGTGTTTATGCCTGGTTTATCGCTGCACCCGGGCGCTTTACCTTTGCGCAGTGGGCGGCGGGCTTTTTCGGGCGGCTGGCGGCGCCCTTTTCTCAATGGCTGCGCCTGCCGGCTTTCACCGGATGGGGCTACAGCCGCGACTTCCCGCGGCCGGCAGCCCGCACTTTCCGCACCCGTTGGGAGAAAGGCGAGATCGGAGCCGCCTCCAGCCAGCCTGCGCCTGTCCAGGCGCAGCCCGAGCCCTCGCCGGATGGGAAGCCGCATAAGGGCGCCTTGCAGGCGGGCGCCTTGCAATCGGAGGCTTTGCGGGCAAGCGCTTTACGTGCGCCAACTGTTGAAACGGAGGCCCTGGTGGAAAGGTTTGCCGAAGAGCTGCGCCTCCTGGGAGGTAGTTTCGAGCGCTGCCAGGTCGAGGCGCTGGCGGGCCGTCTGCTGGCTTTCTTGCAGGAACGGCAGGTCGAGACGATCCAGACCTGGGAGCCCAGCCAGCTTCCGGATGGCCTGCTGGAAGCGCTGCAGCAGGCCGGCATCCGGGTGTCCAGCCAACCCGACCCCGAGGTGCGGGTGGGACTGACCGGCGCGCCGGCCGCCCTGGCCGATACCGGCTCCCTGGTCCTGCCCGCCGGCCCTGGGCGCCCGCTCTCCATCTCTCTGCTGCCCGAGGTGCATATTGCCCTGCTGCGTCCTGAGGCGATTTACCCCAGCCTGGCGCAGTCCTTCGAGGATCCGGCATTTGCCGGCCTGCGCCAGCCGGACGGAGCCAGCTCGGTGGTGCTGGTGACCGGGCCATCTCGCACGGCCGATATCGAGATGACCTTGACGATCGGCGTGCACGGGCCAGGCGAAGTGCAGGTGTTTTGCGTGGATGGTTGGTGATAGCGGCGAGAGGGATTGGCCACCGGCCTGGTCTACGCCGCCTGGCCCGATCTACGCCGCCCGGCCTGATCTACGCCGCCCGGCCTGGTCTACGCCGCCCGGCCTGGTCTACGCCGCCCGGCCCGATCTGCGCCGCAGTATTTAGCTTTGCCTGCGAATCAAAACCATCGAAGTGAGCATGACGACTATGATCAGGGTCAGCGCAAAAGGCCAGCAGAAACCGCTGCTGGCCGGCCTTTCTCCTGTGATCACCAGCGGCAGGGTCGCCATGGGATAAAAAGGTGAAGTAGGTGAAGGCAGCGCCAGAAAGAAGGTCGGCGTGACGGTCGGGATGACCGTAGCTGTGCCTATAGAAGGGACGCCGCCGTCTGCCAGACCGGATTGGGATGACCCGAATCCCAAAAAGGCCAGTCCAGCCAGCAAGGCGAAAAATATCGCCAGCCAATGCCCCGGTCGCATGCGTCCTTTATGGGGGACCTTGGGTCTCATTTGAACTTCTCTCTTCCAGGGACAATAACCGATCCCTGGGTTTATTTTACCTTCCCTTTCTGGATTGTGCTATCCTGTGGGTTCGAAAGGTTATAATTGAGCGAAAGTAAAAATTTGGGGCCTGGTTGAAGATTTGTGGCCCTTCGGATGGACATGGATGAAACTAGGGATCATAGGACTGCCCCAATCCGGAAAAACGACGATTTTTAACGCCTTGACGCGCGGCGACCAGCCTACGTCGATGAGCGGCGGCAGGTTTGACGTGCATACCGCCGTGGTGGATGTGCCCGATTCGCGCGTCGATCGCCTGAGCGAGTTGTTCCACCCGGAAAAGACGATTTACGCCAAAGTGACTTACGCAGACATTGCCGGGTTGGAGGGGGGCGCCAGCAAGACCGGTATCTCGGGCGCCTTGCTCAACCAGCTTTCTCAAATGGACGGCTTCGTTCACGTCGTACGCTGCTTCGAAGATGCAAATGTCCCCCACCCGGCGGGAAGCGTAGACCCTCGAGCGCGATGTCGACGCCATGGACAGTGAGCTGTTAATCAATGATCTGATCGCCGTCGAGCGCAAAATGGAGCGTTTAAACGACGAGCGCCGCAAGGGCGGCGGGCGGGATCGTGCCTTGATTGAACGGGAGATTGCCCTGTTCGAGAAATTAAACCGCGCCCTTTCCGACGAAGAGCCGCTGCGCGCCCTGGACCTCAGTGCGGAGGAGGAAAAGACCCTCTCGGGTTTTGGCTTCCTGACGCGTAAGCCGGTGCTGGCGATATTGAATTTGTCCGAAGGGCAGCCGGCGCCTGATCTGAAACACAGGCACCAGAAAAGCGCGCGGGTGGGCCTGCAGGGGAAGCTCGAGATGGAAATTGTCCAGCTCCCGCCCGAGGAAGCCGAGATTTTCATGGCAGAATATGGCATTGAAGAGCTCGGCTTGCAGCGCGTCATTCGCCTTTCTTACGATTTGTTGGGACTGCAATCCTTCTTCACCGTCGGACCCGATGAAGTGCGCGCCTGGACGGTGCGGTGCGGCGCTACGGCTGTTGAAGCAGCCGGGGCTATCCATACCGATCTGCAGAAAGGCTTTATCCGCGCTGAGGTGATCGGTTACGACGAGCTGCTATCCCTGGGAGGCCTGAATGAAGCCCGCTCGAAGGGAAGGCTGCGCCTGGAAGGGAAAGATTACCTCGTCCAGGATGGCGAGATCGTCCATATTCGCTTCAATATTTGAGGGGAATGTCTCGAAAATTGGCTCCCTTACCGCTGGATCAAATCTTACCTGGTGATTGCGTCGAAATCCTGGCTACCTTGCCGGCCGAGTCGGTGGATTTAATCTTCGCCGATCCGCCTTACAACCTGCAGTTACGCCAGGACCTTTGGCGGCCAAACCTCACCAAAGTCGACGCGGTTGACGATGCCTGGGATCAATTTTCTGATTTTCAGGCGTACGACCAGTTTACCCGCTCCTGGCTGCAAGCCTGCCGGCGCGTCCTTAAGCGCAGCGGTACGTTGTGGGTGATCGGCACCTATCACAACATCTACCGGGTGGGGGCTATTTTACAGGACATGAAATTTTGGATCTTGAACGATCTGGTGTGGGTCAAGCATAATCCAATGCCGAATTTCCGCGGGGTGCGCTTCACGAACGCTCAGGAGACTTTGATCTGGGCGCAGAAAGAGCCTGGCGCCTCCTACACATTTAACCACCAGGCGATGAAGGCGATCAACGATGGCTTGCAGATGCGCAGTGACTGGTACCTGCCGATCTGTTCCGGTCGTGAACGCTTGCGAAAAGATGGTGAGAAGTTGCACTCCGCGCAAAAGCCCGAAGCCCTGTTGTACCGGGTCATTTCGGCCAGCTCCAACCCGGGCGACGTGGTCCTGGACCCATTCTTTGGCACCGGGACGACAGGCGTAGTCGCCCGGCGCCTGCACCGGCGCTGGATTGGCATCGAGCGCGAACCAGGCTATATTGAGCTCGCCCGCCAGCGCATCGAGAACACACCCAGGGAGCCTTATTCCGAGGCTGTTTTCTCTACTCCCAATCCGCGCAAGAGCCCTCGCGTTCCGTTTGGGCGGCTGTTGGAGTATGCTTTGATCGAGCCGGGCCAGGTTCTTTATTTTGGGGGAGACGGAGAAGGCCAGGCGCTCGTTCTGGCGGACGGCGCCATCGAGTATAATGGGCAGCGCGGTTCGATCCACCAGATCGCCAGGCTTTTACGCCAGGCGCCTTGCAATGGTTGGGAGCTGTGGTATTACCAGGACCGCGAGACGGGGGAGCGCCGGCCAATCGATCACCTGCGCCAGTTATTCCGCGAACAATACCTTGATCCGCCGGAATGAGCGCGCATCCACTCCTGGAGAGTAAAAATTGAGCACAATTTCAACCTTCACACAATCACGTTGGGATTTATCAGACTTATATCCCTCTCAGGACGATCCGCAGCTTCAGGCGGATTTTGCCCAAATCGAGACCCTGGTGGGCGAGTTTGAGCGATACCGGCCCCGGTTGGGCGGGGAGATAACCCCGGACGATTTCATGCAGGTGATCTCGAACCTTGAGCAGATCAACCTGCTGGCTTACCGGATCTATGGCTTTTCGAGTTTGCGTTTCGCCGCTGATACCCAGGATCAGGCCGCGCAAGCCTTATTGGCCCGCGTCGAACAGTTTTTAGCCAGCATGGAGAATCGCACCCTTTTCTTCAGCCTGTGGTGGAAGGGCCTGGATTACGAGACTGCTGAGCGGCTGATGGCTGGCAGCGGGGATTATCAATACTGGCTGCAGGAGATGCGCAACTTTAAGGAGCACACCCTCTCTGAGCCTGAAGAAAAGATCATCAATATTAAGAATGTCACTGGCGCGAACGCGCTAAACAATCTATACGATTTGATGACCAGCCGCTACACCTTTCATTTAACGGTGGATGGCGAAATACGCGATCTTACACGCGGCGAGATCATGGTTTACGCCCGCCATCACGATCCGGATCTGCGCGCCGCAGCTTACCAGGAGCTTTACCGGGTTTATGGACAGGAAGGGCCTAACCTGGCCTACATCTACCAGACCCAGGTGCGCGATTGGCGCAACGAACAAGTGGATTTGCGCCGCTTCAACTCCCCCATCGCCGCCCGTAACCTGCTCAACGATATCCCCGATGAAGTGACGGACACCCTGTTAGAGGTTTGCCAGAACAACGCTGTGCTGTTCCAACGGTTTTTCCGCATAAAAGCGGGTATGTTGGGCCTGGAGCGCTTGCGAAGGTATGATATCTACGCCCCGGTTGCCAGGGCCGACAAAACGTATTCTTTTGGGGATGCGGCCGAGATGGTTTTGGATTCGTTCAAAATGTTCGATCCCCGTTTCGCCGGCCTGGCGCGGCAGGTCTTTGAAGCCGGTCATATTGACAGCCAGGTGCGTAAAGGCAAGCGGGATGGCGCGTTCTGCATGTCGGTGACGCCAGACCTCACGCCCTGGGTGCTGGTGAATTTCCAGGGGCGTCCGGATGATGTGGCGACCATGGCCCACGAGCTGGGCCATGCCGTGCATTCCATGCTGTCTGCCCACCACAAAATATTTACTTACCATCCCTCATTGCCCCTGGCTGAGACGGCCTCAACTTTCGGCGAGATGGCCCTGGTCGATTACTTATTGTCCCGGGAGAGCGATGAAGCCGTGCGCCGCGACTTGCTCTTCCGGCAGGTGGACGGCGCGTATGCAACGATCATACGCCAGGCATTCTTTGCCCTCTTCGAGCGCCAGGCCCACGAAATGATCCATGCAGGGGCCTCTACGGACGATCTTTCCGCTGCCTATATGGATAACTTAAAAGGCCAGTTTGGCGATGCGATCCAGGTGAGCGATGAGTTCCGCTGGGAATGGATCTCGATCCCGCATATTTACCAGGTGCCGTTTTACGTTTACGCCTACGCTTTCGGGCAGCTGCTGGTGCTGTCGCTTTACCAGCAGTATAAAGAAGAAGGGGCGGCTTTTAAGCCGCGCTACTGGGATATTCTCTCAGCCGGAGGTTCAGACGCGCCGGTGAAGGTCCTTTCTGCAGCCGGGATCGACATTTATAGCGCCGAATTCTGGCAAGGCGGATTTGATGTCATCGCCGGCATGTTGGATCAACTGGCCGCGGCCGCCCGTTCGTCCAAGCAAGACATGTAATATTAATTGAAATGTATACATATATTGCAATATATTATGAATAATAGGGAAGGATACGATGCTCCCTGCTAGCCTGCCCCGGCTTTTCGAGTTTGTCTCGCAGGCAATGCAGCAGAACCAGGAGGCTCTCAACCAGGCGGATACCTGGAACGGGAACCATGGCGATCACATGCTAGAGATTTTTCAGATCGCAGCCCAGGCTGCCAGCCAGGATCCAGCCGGCGACCTGGCGGGAGCCATGTTTTTCGCCAGCCAGGAGCTGCGCCGAAACCCAAACAACGGTTCGGCTCAGGTTTACGCGCATGGATTGAACCAATTTGCACGCCAGTTCGAAAAGTTCGCGATTACTTTGGAGATGCTCGTCGCTTACGTACAGAGCGTGTTGAAAGAAAAGAATGGCGCTCCGGGCGGACTTGAGGCGCAAACGAAGGACGGCGATCCTGGGAGCGCGCAGGTGTTAAAAGCGCTGCTCGCCGGCCTGGCGGGTTGGCAGCAGTCCGAAAGCGACGAGCCCGATTCGGATGCCGCAAAGAACCCAATGGATTTAGGCTACATTTTTGAATTGGGGATGTCTTACTTGCAAGCTAAACAGCGCGGCGGCAGCAAAAGTGAGATTCTGGCGGACGCGGCCGTTTCTGTAAGCCCTTTAAGCCGTGTTCCCTATCGCTACCAATCTGGAAAACTGGCCGTACAGGCCTTTCTACAGGCGATGAACCAGTCCGCTGGAGACTTGCAAAGCTTTGGATAAGAGCTTACCCAGGATTCATAAGGAATGCACGGATCAGGGCGTCGCGATGCAAGCGGGTTACCGGGACGGCTGCGCTATTCTTCCTCGTACGCCTCTTCAGACGGCAGCGGTTCAGTCTCCTCGACCTCCATAGACCGGCGGTCCAGCATCTGCATTTGCGTAAGGACGACCTTGATGAAGGATCGCGTCTCTCCGCCCTGTTCATAGCGGTCTGTTCGCAAACGGCCTTCGAGGAAGACCAGGCTGCCCTTATGCAAGTATTCCTGGCAGATCTCACCCAGCCGGCCCCAGGCCTCGATGTTGAACCAATCGGTCGCCTCTTTGGTTTCACCCTCGCTGCTGCGCCAACGGCGATCTACAGCCACGCTGAAACTGGTAACTTTCTTCCCGCTGGGTGTGAAGCGCGTCTCTGGATCTTTGCCCAGGTTTCCAATCAACTGTACGCGGTTTAGAGCAGGCATAGATTGTCTCCTAAAAATTGGGAGATGGCTTGAGAAAACGAATATATACAGTTTAGCGGAAGTTTTTTAATTGTCAAGTAAATCATTTCGCCATAATACTGGTTGCGTTCTACGCCATTCGCTGGTATTCTAGACCTCGGACAGGATAGGCTGCCTCAAGGGCTTTGAATGCCTCCGATCCTACCCAAGCAGGTGAAAACCCTGAACATTCAGAACAGATGACAATGTATATCGCAATCGAAGGCGTAATCGGGGTCGGCAAAACCACCCTGGCTCGTATGCTTCACCAGGCTCTTCAAACAAAGCTGCTTTTAGAAGTGTTTGAAGAGAATCCCTTTCTCTCCGATTTTTATTCCGATCGTGATCGTTACGCATTCCAAACCCAGATATTTTTCCTGCTCAGCCGCTACCACCAGCAGCGCAATGCAGTACCAGACTATCTGCGCCAGGGTGCGAGCCTGATCAGCGATTATACGTTTGAAAAGGACGCTTTATTCGCCCGCATCAACTTAAGCGGCGACGAGCTGGAAATGTATTACCGGGTTCATGAGGCCCTTGCCGAGAAAATCCCTCCCCCGGGCTTAATCGTTTACCTGCGCGCCGACACGGACCTCCTCATGCAGCGCATCGCCATGCGCGACCGTCCCTATGAACGGAATATGGAATGGGACTATATCAACGATTTAAACAAGGCGTATGACGACTTCTTCGGCGACCACAGGCATCGCCGTTCGCCGGTGCTTGTAATCGACACGAATGCTTTAGACTATGTCCGAAAACCCGAGGATCTAAACCGGGTGGAGAATCGCGTTCGCCAGGCTTTGAAGTTGACCCCCTTCCAGCCAGAACTGCCCCTGGAAGAAGCCTTGGGGGAAGAATGACCTCGATAACTTGCCAGTGTTTTTCACCCAATGCCTCTTCTATAGTTCCCAGGGAGGTGTGATCATGCGAGTCAACCGGGATACATTAATCAAAGTCGTTCGAACCACCGTTTCACAGCGAACGCGGGCCGACCGCAACCTGATGTCGGTCTATTTATGCGGCTCTTTGTTGGGTGAAGATTATCTGCTGGGAGGAGCGGCAGACATCGACCTGGTATTCATTCACACCGATGCGGTCACGGAAGAGCGCGAGATCGTACATCTGACTGAAGATGTTCACCTGGACATTGCCCATCACCTCTATCGTACCTATCGCCAGACTCGCAGCCTGCGGGTGCATCCCTGGTTAGGGCCAACGATCTTTTCCTGTCAGGTCCTGTACGACCCGCAGCATTTCATGGATTTTACACAGGCCAGTGTGCGCGGCCAATTTTACCGCTCCGACCATGTCCTCGAGCGTGTGCGTAAGCTTGTCGACCAGGCGCGCCAGATCTGGCTTTCCTATTTTAATGATCTGCCAGAAGCGGGGCCGGCGGAGGTGTTGGTTTATTTACGGGCTGTGGAGCACGCCGCAAACGCCGTCGCCAGCCTGAACGGGCCGCCTCTGGCAGAAAGGCGATTCCTGTTAAATTTTCCTGCCCGCGCCCAGGCCGTTGAGCGTCCCGGCCTGTATGCGGGATTGTTAGGCCTGCTTGGGGCTCCAAATATTGAGCCAGCGGTTCTGTCCGCCTGGCTGGGGGCCTGGCAGGAAGCATACGATCATGTGCCCGCAGATAAAGCTCCAGCCCGGCTGAACCCCATCCGCAAACCGTATTACCAGAAGGCCTTAGAATCATTGCTCAACAGCGGCCAACCTCAAACGGCCTTAATGCTTTTGCTGAGCACCTGGACGCTGGCAGCCTGCGAGTTGCCTCTCGAATCGCCTGCTTTGGAAAGCTGGCGCTCAGCCTTCAGACAATTGGGTTTGATCGGCGCTGGATTTGAAGAGCGGGTGAAAGCCCTGGATGCTTACCTGGACATGGTGGAAGAGACCGTCGACGGCTGGGCGCAAGCAAACGGCGCTTAAGCGCCTATCCTAATCGCTGTAATGGGTCAGCGGTTGCGCCGAAAAAAAAGGATGTATAAATGTTTCACGTGAAACATTTATACATCCTTAAAAGGGCCAAATTTCGACTTCAGTCGCTTTGGCTCGCCAGCAGGGATTGCTCGATCATCCGGATCAGGGTGGACTCATAGCGCACCACGGAACCAGAACCGCGCAGCAAACAAGTCTCACAGGTCGATTTCATCAGCCCCCACATGGTCCTGGCTAGAACAGCCGGATCGAAGCGCCGGATTTGGCCGAGGGCCATCCTTTTCACCAGCCATTCTGCAAGATAACGTTCCAACTCCTGGCGCTGCGGGCGGAAATGCAGGTTTTCCGGGGTCGCCAGGTCGAGGTTGAGGCTGAATAAGCGCAACAAATCGATATTCTCCGCCGAAAACGCCAGGACGCGGTGGATGGTCTCGGCGAGCGCTCTTCTCGGATCCGGGTGAGCGAGCGCCGGGGCGAGGGCCTCTGCCAGTTGGATCATGTATTCGTCTCCCAGGGCCAGCGCCAGGTCCGTTTTTGACTCGAAGTGCAGATACAATGTGCCGACGGCGCTGCCGGCAAGGGTGGCGATTTGGGCCATGTTAGCCGCCTCAAAGCCCACGTCTTGAAAAATTTTACGGGCGGCTTTCAGGATCGCATCTCGGCGAGCCGGGTCGGCTTTTCGTGACATCTTGCGCCTCCTTTTAAATGAATGAACTTCATTCATTAATAATACCCGTCTGGCTTGAGACTGTCAAGGCGCTTGGTTTCTTTAGCCGCTGGTGGTCTTATAATACGGATTATTGTGACTTTTTCCCCTTGGCTTCGATACCGTTAAAGCTTATGCATCTGATCGTAGCCTTTGCCGCTCCTCCCTTTCCCCTTGCCGGGCCTGAGCCGTGCCATCTGCCGCCATTCAGGATCATTCTGAATTTCCAGGGTCAGAAGGAAATTATGTGGGGCAAAGGAGAGTGATGCAGCCAATGATCTCAACCTCGTCGCGGCAGGACTCGCTATCCGAAGACGAAGAAACCGCTCTGGTCGAGAGCATCCAATACAATCCGGGCACGGCCGCCAGCGCATTCGCCAGCCTTTACCGCCATTATCTCCATCCGGTTTACTACTACCTGTTGAGCAAGGTAGGTAACCGCAGCGAGGCTGAGGACCTGGCTTCTCAGGTTTTCCTCGATGTTCTGGAGGGGTTAAAGGATTACCGCCACCACGGCCATTTCGCAGCCTGGCTGTTTACGATCGCCCGTAACCAGGCTGTGGATCATTATCGCCGCAAATCCGAGTTGTCCCTGGAGCATGCGCCCGACCTGGTCGATCCTGAACAGGACCCATCGATACATTTAGCTCGCCAGGAAGACCTGGAGAGCCTGGCCCGGTTGGTCTCCAGCTTGAGCCAGGAAGAAAAAGAGCTGCTGCGCCTGCGTTTCGCCGCCGGTCTGCGCTTTGGGGAAATCGCCAAATTGTTGAAGCGAAAAGAATCGGCGGTCAAGATGGCTTATTACCGTTTGCTGGCGCGCTTGCAGCGTTACTTGGAGGCCGGTCATGAATGAGCCTGAGCAAAGTGGCCCTTATTCGGAACTGGAACGCCAATTGGATGAGCTTTTCCATCCGGGCTCGCCTGACCCGGATTTTGCCAGCCGGCTGGAAGCGCGCCTGCTGGCTCGGATTGAGGGGACATCAGGCCAGCGTCCGCAGAAGCCGCAGCTCAGGACCATTTTTTTCTCTTCCCCGAGCCGCATGCTGGCCTGGGGCGGCGCGGCGCTCTTGCTGGTGCTGGCGCTGGCCTGGGTCATCAGCCACCTACTCCCGGTAGAGCCGCCCACCGGCGGACGCCCAGCTCTGCAACCTTCTGGCAGCCCGCCTGCCCTGTTGACTCCTGGCAGCCTACCTGCCTCGCAAACTCCTGCGACGCAGCCAGGATTGGGGAAACTGGTCTATGTTAGCGCAGGAGAGCTCTGGGTTGTGACTTTGCCGGATAGCGAACCGCAGCGCCTGACCTCGGACGGCCTGAACCGAGAGCCGCGCTGGTCGCCTTCCGGGGAGTGGCTGGCTTTCTACAAAGGCACCGACCAGGTTTGGATCTCGGAAGCGGACGGCAGCGCCGCTCATCCCCTGTCCAACGCCGGCCCGCTTGGCGCGTTCGCCTGGTCGCCCGTGAAAGACCAGATCGCTTACGTCGCCAATGACGGCGAACTGCATTTGACCCAGGCTGGCGCGGGGGATGACCGCACCCTGGTTTCTGCGGTGGGATCTGGCCAGATCGCGCGCCTGGCCTTTAGCCCGGATGGGCGCTGGATCGCCTTCGAGTGGCTCGAGCAGGCCGAGAACCAGACCATAGCGGATAACGGCCTTTGGAAAGTCCCGGTTGAAGGGGGTGATCCGCAAGAGGTCTATTCCGGTCCGGCGACCCTGGCTGGCTGGAGCGCGGATGGGCGCTCGCTGATTTTCTGGACTGGCAACGACCAATATTCGGCTTCGATGCAGGCGGATGGTGCCCCTCTAGGTCTGGCGACTGCCGCAGGTGATGAACCACAGATGCTGCCGGATACAGTTTTAGTTTTCGGCGATTTTTTGAGCACGGACCCATCCGGCTCGGGCCGTCTGGCGTATATCGCCGGCGCAGGGCGCGAAACCTGGAAAGATAAGGGCCTGGCATTGTATGTCAATGGGCATGCCGGCCTTTTGACTTCGCTCGACCGGGCGGTCTCGTCGCCTGCCTGGTCGTTCGATGGCTCGCAAATCGCTTACGTAAGCACAAAAAGCGCCGGTCAGGATTCCAGCTCGGATGCGGTACCCCGGGCATTAGCGGGTCGCCATATCTGGTCTGTGGATCTCCTGAGTGGGGAGACCCGCCAGTTGACCGGGGATCCGGCCTATCGAGATGAGCGCCCGCTCTGGTCGCGGGATGGCAGCCAGTTGCTATTCGTTCGCCTGGATGGAGCCGGCCAGGCCTCCGTGTGGATGCTGCCTGCAGCCGGGGGCGAGCCGCGCCAGGTCGTGGAGTCGTTGGCGGCTCCGCAAGATGTTGGTGGCCTCTCGGCCGATGACCGCTGGTTTGGAACCTACGGTCACGTCGATTGGGATGAGCTTCTGAACTGGTGGCAGCCGTTGCGGCAAGCCAGCCTGGATGCCGGTCCAACCGGCGCAGCCACCACTGAAGGGACAACGCCCGCACCTATGACCCCCACAGCCGGGCCAGGCTCACAGACACCTCTTTCGCTGCAATCATCGCCTGAAGAGATCCGCCAGCGCATCCTGGATCCGGCCTGGGAGACCCTGTGGGCGCAGGGAGAGGCGAGCGTCTATTCACCCAACGGCCTGCAACAAAACACATACGTCCAGGGTTGGCTGGAGCGGCCAGGCGCCGGGCGCGTTTTGACTACTGACCCGCTGTTTGGCAGCCTGGGCTTCACCCTGGATATGGACCCGCGCTGGGTGTGGGTCAGCGACGGCAGCTCCTTGACCTTGTTCGACCAGCGCAGCGGGCAATTCGACCCGAGCGCGGCGACGAAGGAATGGGTCAGCCATCCTTTGGAAGCCTCCGGGGAGACGATCGGGATGTTGTTCCCGTCTTACCTGGCGCTGCGCAGCGAAGAGCTGCAAGTCGTCGAGATGAGCGCCCAGGCCGGGCGCCCGGCGCTGGTGGTGGATTGGGCAAAATATCGCCTGTGGGTGGACGCAAAGACCGGGGTCTTGCTGCGCCAGCAAACGCGCGCCGAGGACGGCGAGGTGAGCAGCGATATCGCCTTGCAGGCTGTGCTCTACGACCTGCCGCTGCCAGCGGGCTTGCTGAATCCCCAGGACCTGGGCGGAACCCGCTTCGAGGCGCCTCCGGCCGCGCTGCCCACGCCCGAAGCGAACCTTCCCGCACAGCCGGCGCCCGATTCACCCCCATTGAAGGTGGTTTTTCAGGCCATTACTCCGCAGGGCGTCGAGCTTTTTGTGGCCTCCGACACTGGGGCTGATTTGGTCCAGTTGACTCACGACCAGTCGCTTGACGTCGAGCCGGCCTGCGCCCCGGATGGGAGTCGCATCGCTTTCAGCGCTTTACGAGAGGGGCAGAAGGATATTGATCTCATCGACCCGGACGGCTCCAACGAAATCTCTCTCACGAATGACCCGGCTGACGATTCCGAGCCGGCGTTCTCGCCGGATGGGACCCGGATCGCTTTCGTTTCCGAGCGTGACGGCAACCCGGAGATCTACGTGATGAACCTCGATGGTACGGAAGCGACCCGGCTGACGGACGACCCGGCGAACGATCTATCCCCGGCCTGGTCGCCGGATGGGATTCAGCTCCTGTTCACCTCCGACCGGGAGGGGCGCTCGCAGATCTACCGCATGAACGCGGATGGCTCCGGATTAGACAACCTATCCAACAGCCCTGCATCCGATTTCGGGCCGGCCTGGTCGCCGGATGGGAAGAAGATCGCTTTTTATTCGCCCGACCGCGGCGGGAATGGCCAGGAGGCCATTTATGTGATGACCCGCGACGGATCGGACATCGCCCCCTTGACGGGCAGCGCCAATCTAACAGGCACAGCCTCAGGACGCCTGCAGCGCGATATGGCGCCGGTTTGGTCACCGGATGGAGGCCGAATCCTCTTTTATTCCACCAGGGAAGGCGTCCCCAGCGGGATTTTCGAGACGCGTGCGGACGGCTCCGGGCTGCTGGGATTGGAGCTGGCCCTCACGCCGCGCACACTGGAAGCCGCCAACCCCTGCTGGCTGCCTGCGAAGGCAGGCGCAGGTTCGGGCGCTGCCTCCGTACTCGAAGCAAGCGATGGGCAAGCAGGCGGCGCCTATGTGACTTTTACTTCTGGCGACTCATCCGTGGCGATGGTCGACCTGCGCGCCGGCCCCAGCACGGCGGATGCGATTCTGGCCACCCTGCCGGCGGGGAGCCAGTTGCCTGCATTGGGGAAGACCGCCGCGGGCGATTGGATCCAGGTCGAATACCCGCCCGGCTCGGGCCAGACCGGCTGGGTGTACGCCCCTCTGGTCACGCTCAGCGGCGGGCCGCTGCCGGTTGTGGCGACGCCCGCTCCGGGTTCTGCCAGCGTTGAGGGCGGCATCATTCTCGGCTATGGGAGCCACCTGCCGGCCCCCCAGCGAGTGGAACGCGCCTGACTTCCTGGATTCGCCGGCCTATGACGCTGGGACATTGGAAGATTTACTGGCTCGCCGCCGGGTAGAGGTCTGGCTGCTGGGTTACCGCGCGCAGGAGGTCCGGCGGTTGGGCGATCATTACCTGGTAGCCGTCGAGCCGGCTGCCGGCTTCCAGGTGATCCGCTTCGCAGGGAACGAGAGCGCGCTGCAGGTACATGTCGTCCGGGCGGGCGTGGAGATTGCCGCCCTGCCGAAATTCTGCCGCAGCGCTCAAAACCCGGACTGCAGCCAGTAAACTGCCTCGGTTTGGCCTGATCCGTGTCAGCGCGCGGGTATGAGGAGCTTGGCTGGGTAGCGGCCGGTCCCTTTTAACGTCTCGAGGGCCGCTTGAGTCGTGGAATCGATGATGGTCAGGCTGGCGGCTTCCCCGCTGGCGATGTAAAGCTGGCTGCCATCAGGATTGGTCGCAAAATCGTCGATCCGGCCGCCCACCTCGAAAGCGGCTGCCTGCTGACCGCTGGCGGTTTTGAACCCCCAGACTTCTTGGGCGTAGCCGGTGCTTTCATTTTCTGACTCAGCGCCCAGGTAAACGAGCTCGCCGTTTTGGGCTACGGCGAGGTTTCGTCCGATCAATACCCAGCCCGGCGGGGCGGTTATCCCCGTTTTGGAAATGATCTTCCCGGCTGGCAGGTCCACCTGGACGATTTGGGCTTGCGGGCCGGTTTGATTTTGGAGAAGCAGGTACAGCCGCTTGCCGTCCACGCTTAAAGCCGCGCCAGCCACTGCTTCGTTGAAGGATGCGACCACTTCCAGCGCATCGCCGTTCTGTGGGTCGATGCGCAGCAGTTCACCGCCTCTGGAACAGAGCCAGGCGCTGTCCTCGGCGCGGATCGGGCGACCACAGGCAACAGGCCAATCGAATTCCTCCTGCTTTTCCAGGCTTTCGGGGTCGAGTTGGGCAATACGCAACGCTCCGTAATCCGAGGCCGGCCCGTATTCCAGCAAATAGAGCCGGTCGCCTTCGACGGAGGAGAAAAGGAACATGTTATCAGGCGCGGCGCCGATCGGGAGGGCGCGGCCCGGAACAGGCCGGTCGTCGATGACCAGCCGCCCGGACAGGCCGTCGTAGACGCTAAGGACATCGTGGGATTCCCCGCGCGTGGCGCGCTCCAGGTAAGTGTCTGTAACGTAAAGGCGGCGACCGTCCGGCGAAAGCGCTGCGACCGGGGCGTAGCGCGTCTCGAAGGAGAACGCGACCTGCAAAGTATCCAGGTCGACAGCGGATATCTGGGTCAGGCGATCCCCTGCCCGGTCCCCCAGGTTGACGACGTAGATCAAGCTGCCCGGCCGGGGAGTCGCCTGTGGGGTGGCGGTTTGCGGAGCTTCTCCCCCGTTCGCAGACATGGCCATTGGAAACGGTTGGCCCGCGCTCGCACAGCCGTTCAGGAAAATGGCGAACAATAAATACAGGATGCTGAATGGCTGGCGGACTGCCAATTTAGCCATGCGGCGCCTCCCATCCGGGCAAGTTGTTTCTCATTCGATAGGAATTACACCGCTCCGGCTCCTGCGGTTCCCTGGTGAGGACCGGACCTATTTGCGTCTGGCCTTGGAAGGGAGGAGCGCCCGGGCGAAGGCCAGAAGCAGGCTGTCCAGGAGGGCCAGAGATAATCCGGCTGCGCCGCCAACCACAGCGGCTAAAGAAACGCCGATCAGCAAGTAGACCGGCAAGCCAAGCAGGGAAGCCGGAGAGGCGAGGCTGGGGATGAGGATGAAGAGGATTAAAATGAGAAAGAAGAGCGCTCCGTTGACTCCACCCCACAGGATGCTTGCTGTCCATAGATCCAGTGGATCCGACAGGATAGGTGCCGTTCTGCCCTGGCGAAGGGCTATAGCGCGCAGCGCCCGGCGCGTGCACCACAGTGTAGTGCACCACAGGGCGGCGAACAGCGCAAAACCGATCAGCGTGTTGAGGCTGCCCAGCAACTCGCCCAGGACCCCGCGGGTGTAGAGCAGGATCACTAGGGTCAGGACGAAAAAGCAGGTGTGGAAAGAACCCAGGCTCCATTCCAACAGACGGTCGTGAGGAGATTCTTCAGCCATGGGCCAGGGAGAGCGCCAGAAAGAGGATTCCAACCAGGTAGACGGCGGTCAGCGCATAGTACGCCTGAAACGGGCGGCCTGGCGTGAATATATTGGATTCAGGAGTGGTTAATGGATATCCAGCGACCAAAAAGGTACGCAGCAGCGAAAGGGCCACGAAGATCAGGATAGCGCACAGCTTGATCACCAGTTTGGCGCCCCAAATTGCCCCTGGCCCGGGCAAGCCGTTCCCAAAAACGCCCAGGTTACCAACGCCGGTCAGGACAATCAGGCCAGTTGCCAGCCAGAAGAGCAATTCGTATTTACACGCTAGGTCCGCCATGAAGCGGCTGCGCTCGCCTGCGGAATTTAGATGTTCTCCTGCAAACAGAGCCCACAGGAGCAGGCTGCCCCCCAGCAGGTAGGCCATGGAAGCCACGTGCACCAGGCGGGTGAAAAAGCTCAGGGGGTGCGCGCCAAAGATCATTCCAGACGCCGTTTGCTTCAACTCATCACTCGCAAGGATAGCCACACCAGCCCAAAAAGGTGGAGAGTGGTGATGATGCTCGCAGCTTGGAATTCTTTCCGGGTGGCGATTATTTCCAGAGGCTGCGCAAGACCTTCACCTGCGATGTTCAGGACGAATTCAGGAGTTTCTCCCAGGGATAGATGCCGGACCATGAACCGGAACCCCGCGCTTTCGGAGGAACTCCGTTGGAGGAAGCTGGTGAAACCAAGCCAGGAGGCAACGACCAGAAACATGAGGGCGATGCATAAGGCGAGATCGAGGTTTAAAAATCTGAAGCTCTTCATAGGTTTTTTATACCGGCCTGGTGCTTAACTCAGATTTGGCAGCAGGAGCAGGTAAATGAGCAGCGCCTGGCCGAACCCTGCGATCAAAAAGGAAACCAGGCGATTCACGAAGCGGCTACCTGCCAGGCGGGCGTCGACGATCAGCGCGGTTCCCAGGATTGCGAGCAGGAGCGGGACCAGGAAAAGGATCCCACGCGACCAGGCGCCAAGGAGGGCTAACACTGTCAGGATGACGCCGGTAATCAGATAGGCGACCTGCTTCCTTGAAAAACCCTGTTGGGAGCGAGAATCCACCAGCAGGCCGAGGGCCAAAAAGGCCAGCAGGGCCGGGAGCAGGAAGAATCCGATCGTCCAGGCGCCTAGGACGACGAAAGCCAGCAGGATCCCGGCTGCGATCCAGGGGGAGTTCTGCCAGAAGGAGGATGCTGGAAATCGCTGGCCAGAAACAGCAACCAGCATGAGGATCGCCAGGGCGGAGATCTCGAGGAAATAAAACCCGGGAATCGGCCAAAGGTCGGAGAAGCGGCTCCCCGGGAAGGAGGCCTGCGAAACGCTGAACAGGATCACCACCGCCAGGCAGTCCACGGCTCCGATGAATGCCGCAACCAGCTCCAGAGAACGTTGGTAATTTGATTTTGAGTCCATCGCAATTCCCTCAATCTCGCCGGATATCCCGGATCTCTTTTCATCCGCCCCTGGCCATCGGCCAGCGGTCCGCGTGCTGCGCCGATCCTTAGCCTTCAACCGGAGACAGCCCGCCCAACCCTACGATTCGTCTTTCAGTTTTCCAAACAAGCGTTGGATCGTTCCCTGGCGCAGCTCGTCCAGGGCCAGGATGGTAGCGACCAGGTTATCCAGGGCGTGAAAGAAGGTGAGCATGCCTTGCAGGCGCTGCTGGTAAAAGAGGGCCAGCCCGGCTTCGTCTGGCCCGGGCTGGGCGGATTGGACCATCTCGAGGCTCTCATCCACGGTGCGCAGAGCGCGGTCGAACTCGCTCTTCTCCCGTTCTTTCAGGATCCCCCTGGCAATTTTCCAGAAATCGGTCTCCGCCTCGTAATAATCCCTGCGCTCGCCGATCTTGACCTGCTGGCGCACCATGCCCAGCCGTTCCAGCATGCGCACATTCGTGCTGACGGCGCCCTTGGTCACGCTGACCTGCTCGACCAGATCATCCAGGCAGAGCGGCTCGGGGGAGAGGTACAGTGTGGCGTAGATGGCGCCCATGGCTTTGGGGAATCCCCAAAAATTGCTGACCCGGCTCAGCCCCAGGGTCAGGTGCCGGCGAGTTTGGGATAGCGTTTCGTCCATGATGATACCTCTGTTCTGAACGTTTAGTTTATACTAAACATAGTATATAAACTATTCTTCACTTTGTCAACCTTTTCCAATTCACCCACATTCCCTTGCGGTGAGGACAAATTGCCAGAGTGCGTTTGCGCTTCCCGCCGGCTCTCCAAACATGGACATCTGGGCGTTTTTCTTGTATGATAGATGAAACAGTGGCATTTTTTAATAAAAATTAAGGCAATTTTGATGTTATGATGTTAAAAAGCAGGCGACCTAGTGATTGCCCGATTAAATATAAAGGAGTTTTAAAGATGAAACCCAACCGACAATCGAATAAACTGTCCCATTTTCCAAGGATCCTGCTCAGCCTGGCGTTGGTTCTGGCGTTTATGACGGCCGCGCTGCCTCGATCTGCTCAGGCTGCGACGACTTGCCAGGCTTATTACACCGTCAGGGAAGGCGATACGACCCCTTACATTTCCCATACTTTCGGTTTTAAGTGGAAGGATATCGCTACCGCCAATGACATGGACCCGTGGGATAAGCTTGAGGTGGGCCAGCGGCTGTGCATCCCGTCCTCCGATAAAAGCACGAAAAACAAAAGCGATGAAGACACCAGCACATCGAACAAGAAGACCCACGATTTTACCGAAGACGAAAAGAACGCCAAGTACACACTCACCATCTCGGCGAAGCGCATTTACCTGGATCTTTCCAAGTTTTCCGATGACCACAACTACCTTGTGAAGGTCCGCGATGTGTACACGGGTTCTGGGGGCTGGTATAAGCTTGGCTTTATCGAAGTCAAAAAGAACAAGGCCGCCAGCTTCTCTTATAACGTGCCCGACGATTTGAGGACTACGCTCACATTGAGCGTCTGCCTCAAAGACCTGGCCTCGGATGATCTCATCTGCCGCACCGCAATCAATCCGTAGCCAAAACACACCCCTGATAACCATGAATCTGGCATCCGGCGTTGGCGCCGGGTGCCAGATTGGTTTAAAGAGATCGATGGAAATATGGATTCCATCAGGTAGAATCAGGATTGAGTTGTAAAAGTGGTGGATTGAAAAAGAAGTGGCCGCAGGATTACATTCTTTGTGCCATTCCCTGGCGGTAAAGGAGAATTTCATGAAAGACAACGAAAGGGTACCCAGCGTGATCGCGGCTTACCGGAAACGACAGGAAAGAGCCGAGCGATTGCTGCTGGTTTTCTGGGTCGGGATTATGCTTTTGGTGATCGGCGCCGGTTTCCTGATTTACCGTCTATTAAAGTCCACTGGTTCGCAGCAAGCGCTTAATATCACAGAGACCGCCACCCTGACGGAAACCGCCGCCCAAAGCTCGCCTACAGCCACCATCTCCGCCCCAACCAACACCCAATCGCTGGAGCAAACAGAAACGCCAGCGCCAAACGAGGCGTCCAGCGGGGTCCCCGCCGCGGCTGGGATCACCACCTACACGGTCAGACAGGGAGAGACCCTGGTTGGCATCGCCGGGCAATTCGGAATTAACTTGCCCACCTTGGTCGCTCTTAACCCCTCCATCACACCCGAGTTTCTCAACGTCGGGGATCAACTTTCGGTTCCCGTTCAAGGAGGCGGGCTCACTACGCCCACCTCCATCCTGTCTGGTTTTCAAACGACCGTCGAATACACGGTTGTTGCCGGCGACACCCTGGCTGTGATCGCCGATCGCTATGGCAGCACCGTCGACGCTATCGTCCAGGAAAACAACCTGGACAGCCCCGACCAGATCCAGGAGGGCCAAACGCTGAGAATCCCGGTAAGCGGAAACACGCCTACCCCGGCGCCCGAGTCGACGGCGTCAGAGTCGACGATAACGGTTACCCCGGCGCCGTAAATATCGCGCCTTTAACGACGGTCCAAAGGGGTGGGTTATGAAAGACGCTTTTTTAATAGACGATCGACATTTTGTTTGGAGGAAAAACGATGAACGACTTATTGGTTGAAACTGCCCGGCGGGCAAGCTGCTACCTGGATGAATTGGAGAAGCGCCGTGTTTTTCCTTCCCCCGAAGCCCTGGCAGGATTGGCGGCTTTCGATGGGCCGCTGCCGGAAGAGCCTCTTGACCCGCAGGAGACACTGGCCCTTCTGGATGAGGCCGGCTCGCCGGCCACGGTGGCTTCGACCGGGGGACGTTACTTTGGTTTTGTCATAGGTGGAACACTGCCCGCTGCCCAGGCTGCCAACTGGCTGGCCGGGGCCTGGGACCAGAACGCCGGTATGCTGGTCTCCTCGCCGGTGGCAGCCAGGTTGGAAACGGTCGCTTTAGGCTGGTTGTTGGATGTGTTGGGACTGCCGCCTCAATCCGGGGGCGGATTCGTCAGCGGCGCGACCATGGCCAACTTCGGCGGGCTGGCAGCCGCTCGCCACGCCATACTCCGCCAGCTTGGCTGGGACGTGGAAGCGAAGGGCCTGTTTGGCGCCCCGCCAATTACAGTAATCGTCGGCGACGAGGTGCACGTCAGTCTGCTGAAGGCCTTGAGCTTGTTGGGCCTGGGGCGGGAGCGAGTGGCGCGCGTGCCGGTAGATGGCCAGGGCCGGATGCTTGCGCAGGCCATGCCCGAGATCTCCGGTCCGACCATCGTCTGCCTGCAGGCTGGCAATGTCAACACCGGCGCATTCGACCCGGCTCGTGAGATCTGCCAGATCGCCCACGCAGCCGGCGCCTGGGTGCATGTGGATGGCGCGTTCGGCTTGTGGGCTGCTTCAACCCCGGGCCGGGCGCACCTGGTCGAGGGCGTGGGCGAAGCCAATTCGTGGGCCACCGACGCCCATAAATGGCTCAACGTGCCCTATGATTGCGGCCTGGTCTTCTGCCGGCGGGCCAGAGAACTGCGGGCGGCCTTGACTTACAGCACAGCCGCCTACCTGCCGGGGAGCGAGCAGCGCGAGCCGATGGATTACACGCCCGAGATGTCGCGCCGGGCGCGTGGCGTGGAAGTATGGGCTGCGCTGCGCTCGCTGGGCCGCTCCGGCCTGGCGAATATGGTAGAAGGCTGCTGCCGGCACGCGACCCGCTTCGCCGAAGGGCTTGCCTCAGCCGGTTACACGGTTCTGAACGATGTGCAGCTTAATCAAGTGCTGGTTTCTTTCGGGGAGGCAGACAAAACCCGGCAGGTGATCGCGGAGGTGCAGAAGGATGGCACCTGCTGGTGTGGGGGCACGGTCTGGCAAGGACACACGGCCATGCGCATCAGCGTCTCGTCCTGGGCGACAACCGATGTGGATGTAGCGCGCAGCCTGGAGGCCATCCTGCGCATCGCGGCTGCCGTCTGATCCCCTTGAACCGCTGGTGATCCTACCCCCATGGGAGCAGTTTAGATGACCGGCCCCATCTCCAAACCTTCTGAAAATCCACTGGCGCAGCTCGCCCAAGATTTACGCCCGGGCCGGCTTTTGCCGGGTCTCGTGGCTGGCCTCGTCACCGGCATTCTGAATGTCATGCTCGCCATGTCTTTGGCGGCGCTGATCTTTTCCGGCGAACTGGCAGCCAGGCTGCCCACCGGCATCGGCATGGTTCTAATCGGCGATGCGGTCGTGGGAACGCTGATCGCCTTGACCAGCTCGCATCCCAGCAGCATCGCAGTCAGCCAGGATGTCCCCGCGGCTATCCTGGCGCCGGTCGTCGCTGCGGCTCTGGTGGGGATGCCTCCCGGAACCGGGGATGCGCAAAGGTTTTTCACTGCCGTGCTGCTGATTACAGGCGCCACCCTGCTCACCGGCCTGTGTTTTCTCGCCCTGGGATATTTTAAATTAGGGGGGTTGGTGCGTTTTCTCCCTTATCCGGTCATCGGCGGGTTTCTGGCTGGGACGGGTTGGCTCTTGCTTATCGGTGGAATTGGGATCATGGCCGGGGACCGGTCCATTGCCACGATCCTGCGCCTCGATATGTTCGTCCACTGGCTGCCTGGCGTCGTCTTCGCCCTCATTTTGATGGTTGTATTGAGGCGCGTCGATCATCCGCTCATCATCCCAGGTGTGGTAACCGCCGCCGTTTCCCTGTTCTATCTTTTCGTTTGGGTCAGTGGAGCCTCCCTGCCCAACCTCAGCGCCCAGGGCTGGCTGTTGGGCGAGTTTCCGGCGGGTGGGCTGTGGCAGTTTCCTCTCGACCCAACCCATTTAGGCCAGGTGAATTGGGGCACGCTTGCGAGCAGCCTCCAAAACATGCTGCCCATTCTGCTAATCAGCATGGTAATGTTGCTGCTCAACGTAAGCGGCATGGAACTGATCGTCAAGCAGGATATCAATTTGAACCAGGAATTAATCGTGGCGGGAGTGGGCAACCTGGTAGGGGGGACCTTTGGGGCTATCGTCACTTTCCACGCAATCAGTTTTTCGAGCTTAAATCACCGCATGGCCAACAGCAGCCGGATCACCGCCCTGGTCAGCTCCGCGGTTTGTTTGCTTTTCGTCCTGCTTGGCCCGCTGGTGTTGGCTTATCTTCCCAAGTTTATCCTTGGCGGCATGTTGGCGTATTTAGGATTATCGTTGCTCGAGGAGTGGGTCCTCCAGGCCCGCAGTCGGTTCCCACCTCTGGATTATTTCATTGTCCTGTTGATCCTGGCGGTCGCAGCCGTGCTCGGCTTCTTACAAGGAGTGGTGGTTGGCCTGCTGGCCGCGCTGGTCCTGTTTATTGTCAACTACAGCCGGATCAATGTTGTCAAGCGCGCACTTTCTGGTGTGTCGTTCCAGAGCCGGGTGACCCGCCTGGGTAGCCAGCGGGCGATCCTCCTCGCACGCGGCGAACAGATCCACATTTTGCAGTTGCAAGGCTACCTGTTTTTCGGTACGGCATACCATCTTCTGCAGCAAGTTCGCCAGCGGCTGGCTCAAAATGGCCTGTCGCAGGTGCGATTCCTGGTTCTGGATTTTCGCCAGGTGACCGGGCTTGATTCGACTGCTGTCCTCAGCTTCATAAAGATGAAGCAGATTGCCGACGAACTGGGCCTGATCTTGATCTTTACTGCCCTTTCTCCTGAAATCCTGGCCCAGTTTGCGAACAACGGGCTGGGCGAAGTCGATGGTGTTAAGGTTTACCCGGACCTGGATCGCGGCGTGGAATGGTGCGAAGAGGAAATTTTACAGGCTGCGGACGCCGGCGATGTGGACGAATCCCTGCTGGATCATTTGGTTTTGATTTTGCCAGAGGCGGACAATCTGGAGGCGCTGTTGGGGTACCTGGAACGGGAAGAGTTCGCCTCAGGAGAGGATTTGATGCGCCAGGGCGACGAGCCCGACAGGTTGTACTTCATCGAAAAGGGCCAGGTGACAGCGCAGCTTGAGGCTGGTCCTGGCGAAGCGCAGGCCCGTCTGGAAACGATGCGCGGCGGCAGGGTGGTTGGCGAGATTGGGTTCTATCTCAGCTTTGCCCGCACCGCTACGGTTCGCGCGGATGAACCGACGATGGTTTACCGCCTGTCACTCGCCCGCTTGAAGGAGATGGAAAGCTCTGACCCGGCTTTGGCAGCGACGATTTACCACCTGATCGCACACCTGCTGGCAGAACGAGCGGCCCACCTGATACGCGCCGTGGATGCGCTGCTGCAATAGCCCGGTTTACGCCCCCTCAATTTTTTTGCGAGTTTGGGAAGGTCCCCAAATAGCGCCGTACGATGCTATGGTTCAGGAGCGAATTTCGCAGCTTGTATATCTTGTTGAATTTCATCTGGACAAACTTCTCGTAAATAGGTATTTGAAAATGCACCAGGGAAAACACCAAGTCTGAAATAAGTTAGATTGATATACCATCCGTAATAATGAACAAATGTTACTCCATACATTTCGTGACACCAACGAACAGACGGCGTTTTCATGTTGCAACGATGGCATAAATTCGGGGCGAAAATAGATTTACTTGCGCCATTTTCAAAAGACATGTTTTGTGAGATTTCAGCGATAAGATTGGGGAATTCACTTTTGCTCAAAGGAGCGTTAGATAGCCCCTCAAATGTTGAATTCGGGTATTGTAAAGGGCGAAGTTTGATGTAGTTTTCCACTGCTGAACGAGTGCACGAACAGAGATAAGGCTTCGACTTATTATCTTTAGAGAAGGCTATAAAAGTACCATAGTGATTTGGGTAATGAACAACGGAAAACGGCAGATTTTCCTCTACCGTAATACCCAATGAAACTGGAGGTAAAGGAACTTTTTTGGGAGTCTTCTTGCTGTTTCCCGATTTCATTTATTCTTTAATTCTTCATCTTACCCAACTTGATTATGCAAGGAACTGCCCTACGGCCTCGAGCTGAGCGGCACAGCCAATCTGCATCGTCCATGAAATAACGCTGAGGCTGCGTCCGCCCCAGCGAGTTGTTAGGCGGCATCGGGGCCGCGCACTCGCATTCAGGAACGGTGACTCATGCCGGGCGACGAGGTTCGGCTGGTTGTTGTTACCGTCCGACCAGTGGCAGAAACACCAGGTCGATCCTGTCCATGCGACGGTAAATGCCGCCAGCTAAGTTTTGAGAGCCAGGCGCGGCCGCCAGGCGTCGGGAAGCACCAGATGAGGTAAAGATGGTCCCACCGGAAGTGCCGATATAGTACACAATCCGTCCTTCTTCTGTCGCGGCGTTGAAACCGGCAACCGCCGCTGTCCCGGCAATGCCGCTGCCCGTCTCCCAAGGAGTGGTTGGATCGTCCGGGATGGATCTCAAGTACCGCAAGCCGTTCGTGGTGGCGGCGTAGAGCCAGTAGCCTGTTCCTACCTTGACAAGTTTCAGCTTCGGGATGAAGCCCCCTCCGATGCCGGTCATATTCACCCAGGTCTCGCCGCCGTCATGAGTGGCAAACACGCCATCATCACCGGCGCTACTGTAGGTGCTGAGATAGATCGAATTTGAATTGCTTGGGTCGATCACCAGGGATTGAACACTGGCTGTAGTCGGCTGGTTTGCCAGGAGCGTCCAGGTAGCTCCGCGATCTATACTGCGCAGCAGGCCAGAGCTGACCGACCCAGCATAGACCACGTTCGGATTATTAGGATCAAAAACCAGGTCCACGATACCCGTGATGTCTTCCGGGGTCGTCTGCTGGGTCCAGGTGATGCCGCCGTTGGTGCTGGCGTAAATCAGCCCAAACCCCGGACTGCCGAACCGGCAAATGCCCGCCAAGAGCCAATCTGAGGTTTGAGGGTCAGGCGCAATTGCAGCCAGCGCGGCCGTTTCACCTGCAAATTCAGGCGGCAAAGGGATGGCATATTCATTGAAGGTGCTGCCGTGATCGTGGGAAACCCGCACCGTAGGCGGCAAGAAATAGCCCGAGACAACGTCATCGCCAAAATAGACTTTTCCATTGGTAAAGGGATCGATAGCAATCGCCGCAGCGCTTCCGCTAATTGGTATGGGCAGGCTTTGCCAGCTCCGGCCGCCATCGAAGGTGTGCAGCAACCCTTTGGCCTGCGTCGCAGCGTAGGCCTCATCGGCGTTGAACGGTGAAATGGCGATCGTGCGCGCCAGCACTGCGCCCAGCCCGGCATCAGTCTCCTGCCAGCTATCGCCGCCATCGGTGCTCTTATACAAACCAGACTTGGTAGCCGCGAAAAGGGTAGTCGTTTGCCGGCTGGTCGCGCCCGGCATAACCCCAAAGCCGTGAACTTCATCGAGGCCGCGCCGAGGGGATGCCAGGTATCCCCGTCATCTTCGGAATAGTAACCGTGGCCCACGGCCGACCACAGCAAGCCGGAGATCGAGTCGTGGTAGGCAACGCCAGAATTAAATGAGCCGGGAGCCACCTGGACCTCTGTCCAGGTAGTGCCGCCGTCGGCGCTCCGATATGCAAAATCCGTGCCGCTGTTATCCGAGTCGCCGGTAATACTAATGGCCCAGAGAGTGTGGTGACCCTCGTCGTTCAGAGTGGGCGCGAATACCAACCCGCCGATGTAGTTGGCATGGTTGAAGGTGATCGGGTCGCCCCAGGTGACGCCGCCGTTGGTCGTGGTATACACTTGCCCGCTGTCTGTGCCAATGACCCAGTTGAGGTCGGGCTGTGCGGGGTCAAACGCCAGCATGGTCAAATTCAATCCGCTCGTGCTGCTGATCACCTCCGACCAGGTGTCCCCACGATCGGTCGAGTGGTACAGACCGGCTAGAGGGTCGTTGGCTTGCCGCTGGCTCTGAAAAGTCACGTAGACCCCATTGGGCTGGTCGGGGCGGATAAACGAATGAACTACAACCCCACCGGCAGATCGCAAGACATTAAACTCGTCGGGGACCTTGAGCACCCAGTTCTGGCCATAGTCCAAAGAGCGAACCATGCCCAGGTTGGCATCTCCTCCCAGGTACATGACCGGCGGCTGGCCAGACGTGGGATAAACAATCTGGGTTTGGTAGGGGAACAGAGTGATCAGCGAATAATCCCAATGGGCGCCTCCGTCTTGGGATTTCCACAGGCCCGAACGGGCAGCCGAAACGTACACCCGAGATGGATCCACGGGGTCCACAACGACTTTATAGAGTTCGCCGCCATAAGGGCCGTTTGAGGTCCAACCCGGCAGAGCGGCGCTCACCGTTATCGCCTCGGTCAGCGTCACGCTTTGTCCGATCGAGTTCATTGCTTTCAGATCGTAGTTACCCGGCGCAATTGACCAGGGAACGAGGGCGGCGACCTGGGTGCTGCTAATGATCTCCAGGTTGCGCAGCGCCACGGTTCCCAGCGTCGCCGATATAACGGTGTCCAGATTACTGCCCAGGATGGTCACGGGCATGTTGACCTCATTGGCAAAACTGGAAGGGGAAATGGAAAGTAACGTCAAGTCGGCGCTCAATGTCATCTCGGGCTTTTCGAAGCGCTGATCATCCCGCGCAGTAACGCCTCGTGTTAAACCGAATACCAGTATCAGCAGCAATGCCGGCAAAAGGGATACGGCGAATAAGCGAGTTTTCATGAGGGCCTCCTTGATTGGGAATTGCGCTGACAAAAGAGTCGCGAACGACAAGTAGGACTCTGTGGATCTAGTGATACGCACTCACCTCGAGCTTGAAGGTCTCTTAATAAGGTTATTGCCAGATTACTAACAGATCTACTGAGCTTATTAAATTATTATAACATTAAAGGAAAATTAAAACTAGCGACCTGACACTTTAACAAAAGAGCAGTTGATCGGCAGAGAAAATCCGGTTAGAGTAGTTCCTGCGACAGAATTTACTCACCGGAGGATCATCATGCCGATCAACACCCTCTATCATACTTGGTTTCAGCGCATTCAAGAATTGAGACCGAACCAGCGCATCACTCAAATCCGCAACTTTGTGTGGCTGATCATTTGCATCTATCAAAGCCGTTCGGTGTGTCTGAGCCGGACTGCCGGGAAGATACCCGGTCCAGCCAAGTTATTGAGCATGACCCGCCGCTTGAGCCGGCTGCTGGACAACCCTGCCATCCGAGTCCGGGAATGGTACGAACCCATTGCCCGGCAGTGGCTGGAAACTCAGTTCCGACATCTGGGAGAAACCCATTTGATCGTAGATGGCACCAAGATTGGCTTTGGGCATCAGCTGTTGATCGTCGGCCTAGTCTACCGCAAGAGAGCCATCCCGATAGCCTGGACGTGGGTCAAGCATGTCAAAGGACACCGCACCGCTGCCAAGCAATTGGCTTTGTTGGCCCATGTGCGTCAACTGATCCCCAGAGGGGCGGCTGTTTTTCTGGTCGGTGACTGCGAATTTGGCTCGGTAGCGGTCTTGCGTCAGTTGGACAGGTGGCATTGGTTCTATGTTCTGCGTCAGAAAATCGATAATAGTGTCTGGTTCAGTGAAAAAAGCGCTTGGCAAACGTTCGGTTGTTATATCCATAAGCCCGGTCAGAGTTTCTGGCTAGGAAAAGGCTATCTGACAGTCAAGAAGATTTACCCGGTCAACTCGGGATGGCTTACGAGATTTGGTTGATCGTGCGGATCGCCGCGATTTGAGCACCTTCCAAATTGGCTTGCCTTTCATAGAAAGGTGTGTAATCAATGCTCTTTCATATCGGGTTCTGCTATGTTCCTACCGCTGATGCGAAACTGTCAGATGGCTAGAAATTTTTCACAAACGAGGCTTATTTTTCTTTGTATACGAATTTATAGATCCCTAACGCTATTAAGAATTTATAGATCCCTAATGCTCCCAAGGCGGCGATAGAGATCACCACCGAAATGCGCGGGTCCCACATGGCGGAAAAGAGGACGAACAGCGCGGCCAGCACGGCAAGTGTTCCCTCAGTTTTTGTGGTCATCGAAATCTCCAGATTAAATCTTATAGCGTAAATTCATGAATGTGGCGGGTTAGCCTGGCACATTGCGAGAGAGCAGGCGCGGCAGGAACCAGGGATTGCGCGCCAGGTAGCGCCCGATGGGCGGGTCCTCCGGCGGGTGATTGCGCACGTCTTTGGGCGCTTCTGGCCATTCGAACGGCAGGTGAACCATTTCGCCTGGGGTTTGGATCGCTTCCAGCGCCTTCAAAGTCGCTTCCAGCACAGCCATTTGCCCGGGGGCGTCGCAGGGTTGGCCGAGCGTGCGCCCGAGCGGGTATTCGATGGCGGCGATGCGCGGCACGCTTACCGATGCGGTCAAATCCGGCACGGGGGTCAGGCAGATTGTAGTAAAGCCGGCGGCTTCGAGCTCGCGTTGCACCAGTCCAACGGACCAGCAGCAAATCGGTCAGGCAGGCACCAAAACGACCACGTCCGCCAGGTCTTCTTTCAGGTTACGAATGAGCGCCGGGACCGTCTCATTCAAGAGCCGCTCAGGGTTGAGGATATAGCCCATGATCGAGTAGTGGCGCGGGCTCATTTGCCCGATCCGCCCGTTGGCTTCCATCTCTTGCAAGCGCTGGAGAGGGAAAAGGCAGTTCAAATCCTGCTGCGCATAGGATGGGTCAATGTGCAGGTGATATAAACGCACTTCCTCCTGGGTGGCCGTTTTCGGCAGAATGCGGTAGGAAGGGTCGCCCCACCAGGGGTTCTTGCGCTCGCCCTCCTGATCGAAGGGTACGTCGGTCTTAAGCGCAATCCCCGCCGAACTGAGCATCGCCACGCTGCATTCAGAGAGCGGCTTAGAAAGCGGCGTCCAGGGGATGGGGCGCGGCTCCTCCATGCTGATCCAATTCTTGATCATGCGCCTGGTGATGCCGCTGATGAAACGGAAAGAGTCGACGGTTTTTTGCATTGCGTTCCTCGCTCAACTGTGGATTTGCGCCTCTAAGTATAGAGCATCCAAGAAAAAAACTCCCTCTTCGAAGGGGGAGTTTTTAACCTGGTCAAGTGGACAGAGTGCAATCAAGAAATTTGATTTGACATCGGCGGTTGACAATTGGTAACCTGATCCCTATAATGAAGCTAACCACCCACCTCAAGAAAAGTGTTGGGCGCTTGTGGCGCACCACGCAATGTGATGAAAAGAGATTCATCAAAATAGGAATACAATCATGACCAATCAGAAATTTGCAACGATCCTGGGCGTTTATGGAAAACCCTCTGACCGCTTCATGAGGGGTGGCTATAAAACGAGCGCCCCGAATGTTTTCGAGCGCCTGAAAATCGCCGGCCAGCAAGAACTGGTCAGCGGCGTGGAGCTGGTTCAGGGCGAGCATAACGACGTTAACCGCCAGAACTACCAGGAAGTGCGCCTGGCCGTGCAGGACAACGGCCTGGAGGTTTGCTCGCTTAACCCCAATTTGTGGGGCGAGATTCAGTGGGCCCGCGGCACCCTTGGCAGCCGTTCAGACAGCATCCGCCAGCAAGCCATTGAACGGGTGAAAGAAGCAATGGAACTGGCAGCCGAATTGAACTGCCCGGCGGTGGGCATCTGGCCCGGGCAGGATGGTTACGATTACGTGTTTGAGGAAGATTATGAGCGGCTGTACGACTGCTGGGTGTCTGCCATGCAGGAATGCGCCGACTACAATCCGGGCATCAAGCTGTCTCTGGAATACAAACCCTACGAACCGCGCACCCATTCCACGATCGATACGGCTCCGAAGACCTTGCTGATGATTGCAGACATCGACCGGCCAAATGTAGGCATGGTCCTGGACGTAGGCCACGCCCTGGTTCAGCACGAGAATCTTGGCGATGTGGTCCACCTGGCGCAGCGCAAGAAAAAGCTTTTCCATCTGCATCTCAACGACAACTACTCGGATTGGGATTGGGACATGAACTTCGCCTCCGTGCGCCTGTTCGAGTTTATCGAAATGCTTTACTGGCTGGAGCGCGGCGGCTACAAAGGTTGGTACGCTATCGATATTTTCGCCTATCGTGTGGATGGCCCCGCCTCCGTCTACGAGAGCCTGAGCTGGCTGGAGACTTTGCTTCGCTTTGTGGAGCAGAACGGGCAGCAAGCTTTCACCAGCCTGATTGAACAAAACGATCCCATCGCCACCTCCCGATTTTTCCGCCAGGCGCTATTCAAATGAGGCGTTACGTCGCGATCGACCTGGGCGCTTCAAACGGGCGTTGTGTAACAGGCCAGTTTGATGGAGAACGGCTGTCTCTGGAAGTGTTGCACCGATTTGAAAACGGCCCCATCGAGCTGATGGGGCACCTGTATTGGGATGTGCTCGGCCTGTATCGCAACATTTGCCAAAGCCTTCAATCCCTGCGCCTAAACGATCCTGGCGGTTACAGAACAGCGCCTGGAACACTAATCTTGAGATCTCCAGAAAGGCAAACTTATGTTGACGCTCCCTGAACAAATTGCGCTTGTCGGCCGCAGGATGTTTGAACGCCGGCTGACCGATATGGCTGGCGGGAATATCAGCGCCCGCGATGGCAACATAATCTACATCTCACCCCGCTACTCGGGCGCAAAGCATCACTGGCAGCTTGTACCCGAGCAGATCATCTCCGGTCCGGTTGGCAGCGATGAACTGCTGGAGGACCCGTTGTTCTCGCGCGAAGGTAAGGCGCACCTGGAGATCTACCGCACATTTCCGGACGCACATGCGGTGATCCACGCCCACCCCTTCCATGTACAGCCTTTTGCCGTAGCGGGTATCCCCATTCAGCCGGTGATGGAAGCGACAGAAAAACTCGGCACGATCGAGTTGATCCAGTTTGCTCCTGCTCACAGCCTGAGCCTCGCTAAAAATGTGGTTGCAGGCCTGAAGGACAAGGAGGCCGAAATCCGCAAGCTGGCCGGGGCAGTGCTCATGCCGCGCCACGGCATCATCCTGGCTGGCCCGGACCTGTTCGCCGTGGTGGATGCGCTGGAGCGCATCGATACCAATGCCTGGGTAATCCTGGCGCAGCGAATGTTGAGCCCACAGGCTATTTTGTGATCCTCACCATCAATACCAACGCGGCGCTCGACCGTGTAATCTTCATCGATCGCTTCGAACCGACTACGTTGATGCGGGCCAGCCGCACCATCGACTGTGTGGGCGGCAAGGGCCTGGATGCGGCTGTTGTGCTGAGTGTGCTGGGTGCGCCTTACCAGGCGCTGAGCTTCATTGCCGGAAAAACGGGCGAGTTGTTGGTGCAGGCCCTGGAGCGCTATGGCGTACATCACCAATTGGTTTGGGTGGCAGGCGACACGCGGACGGCCCATGTGATTGTAGAAACCGCCTATCACCGTCACAGCCACGTGATGACCCCCGGTTACAGCGTTACACTGGCAGACTGCGCCCAATTCCTGCAGCAGGCGGCGGCCATCGCCCCTCAGGCGGAATGGCTGGTCCTGGGGGGTTCACTTCCAGATGGCGCCCCCCAAGATTTTTACACCCAGATCATCCAGGTCGGGATGACCGCTGGCGCCCGTACGCTGATCGACTGCCCCGGAGAGCCGATGCTCCAGGCCCTGGCGGCCGGGCCAACCATCGCCAAGATGAACCGTGACGAATTCAACCAGACCTTCGGGAACGATTGTCGCAGTTTGGGAGAGCTGGTAGCGCCGGGGCGCGCGTTGATGCAAGAAAAAGCTATCGCCAACCTGGTGGTCACTGGCGGAGCGGAAGGCATTCTGGCCATTACCGAGCAGGGCGCTTATCTGGCAAATGGGCCGCGGCTGGAAGCAGTCAACGCTGCAGGCGCGGGCGACGCCGTCTCCGCCAGCCTGGTTTACCGCCTGGCGTTGGGCGATCCGTGGCCTGAAGCCTTGCGTTGGGCCGTAGCCGCCAGCGCGGCTGTGGTGCTTACTGAAGGCACCGCCGAATGTTATCTCAAAGACATCGAACAGTTCTATCCCCAGGCGATGGTGAAATCCCTGGGGTGACCGAATTCAGATTATTGAGATGATGCAAAAAAAGCGTGATCACTAATCCCCGAGGCTGCCATCTTCCTGCAGGTGATCCAGGCACTGCTGCAGGCAGGTTAGCAAGTCCGCCTCGGTATCTACCACCAGATGGGGAATCTGAATGGGTTCAGCCTGGGCCTTCATTTGGCGGTATAAGCTGAAATCACGGTTCGCTGCCATGTGGATACCAGCCTGGACAGCATGATCCAGGCGCTGGCATGCGGCTGCTTCAGAACACACACACTCGATGAAACGCACCGAGATATCCCGAGGCGCACAAAAATCCAAAACCTGCTGCACCTGGCGTCGCCGGGTAAAGGGACGACCATCCAGGATAACCTGGCGCTGAGGATCCAGGCTTTGGTGGTAGGCCGCCACCAGCAGCAGGATGTGCACGACCAAATCATCCTGCTGCGTGGAATAAGCGATTTCCTCAGGCGGGAAGAGGGCGGCGCGCAACTGGTCTTTGTTCAGGACTAACCCTGTAAGCGCCTGCGCCAACGCCTCCGCCAGGGTGCTCTTTCCTGTGCCGGGCAGCCCGGCCATCACGATCAACATCCCTGTCAACTCCTTTGCCTGCGGCTCCCGGCGGTCAGCGGACGCTTGACCAGGAGGTCAAGAATGGCAGGCTGTCCCAGGCGCAAGGCCGTCTAGCGGAACAAATTGTGGAGCTTTCTTCCCAGGATTATAGCGAGTTGCCTGTTCAATGGCTGGTTTATTTTTCTAATTTTTTGCGAAACTTTTTGTCTTCCCTTGCGTAGAAATATTCGGATAAAATTGATACGGTTATGCGAGAGTTTGGAGGGCAGATGCGATTTAACAAATCATTAAATGGGCGTTATTCGCTTGTTAATAGCGGCCTGTTAGACTTCATCAGGAGAAATGTCTTTCGACCATTGCATTCGTGGCAATGAATCAGGGAATATCATTATGAAGCGGTTTCTAGGCCCTTTGCTGCTGGCTGTGCTCATCCTCGGGGTGGGAGCAGCTATTTTTCTTTCTGCCCGGGAACAATTCGCCGTGCGCCGGGTCATCCAGGTGCGCGGGCTGATTGGCTCGGAGAAAGAAGAGTTCTTTCAGGATCCTCGGGTAATCGCCGCCCTGCGCAAGGGTGGTTTGGATGTTCAGGCGGAAAAAGCCGGCTCGCGCCAGATCGCCACCGGTTATAACCTGGATGAGTACGATTTTGCTTTCCCCGCCGGCGTGCCGGCGGCTGAAAAGATCCGCCGCGATCATCCCACGGCCAAATCCTACGACCCCTTTTTCACACCGATGGCGATAGCTTCCTGGAAGCCGATCGCCCAAATCCTGGTCGCCAACGGCATTGCCCAGGATCACGGCGGCTATTACACGCTGGATATGGCCGCTTACCTACAGTTGGTCGCCGAGGGCAAGCGCTGGAGCGATCTCGCAAATAACGGCGATTACCCGGTGAATAAGAGCGTCCTGATCTCGTCCACCGATGTGCGCAAATCCAATTCCGCCGCCATGTATCTGGCGCTGGCCAGCTTTGTCGCCAATGGGAGCAACGTAGTCCAGAATGGAGCGGACGTTCAAAAAGTGATCTCCCTCATGGAAGACCTGTTCCTCAAGCAGGGGTATACCGAATATTCTTCCGAGGCCCCTTTTGAAGATTACCTGGTGATGGGCATGGGCAAGGCCCCACTGGTCATGATCTACGAAGCCCAATATATCGGCGAGGTGTTAAATAATGCGAACGGGATCAGCAGCGAGATGGTCTTGATGTATCCCGAGCCGACCATTTACAGCAAGCATATCCTGGTGGCGTTGAGTGACGGCGGCGCCCAGCTTGGCGAGCTGCTGCAAAATGACCCGGAATTACAGCGCCTGGAGGTCGAACACGGTTTCCGCAACACCAGTACAGCCTACTTCCAGGAGATTAAGAACAGCCACAATCTGTCTTTGCCGGACACGCTGGTCAACGTCGTCGAGCCCCCCAGTTATGAGATCCTGGAACAAATGATCCAGATCATCGAGCAAAAGTATCAATAAATCCCGTGGGGCAATTGTAAGCGGCATAGGCGCTCGCAACGGCCCTATCCAAAAATCTGCAAATTCGGTTTAAGGAGCAACCATGTCAAATGAACTCACCCCTCCAACCAGTATCAGCCCTTCGGAAAGCCTGACGCCTCCCGAACCCGTCAAGCCTATCCCCCAGGAACAGGCCGGCCAGATGGTGCGTTTGGATGCATCCACCACCGGGAGCCTGGACGAAAAAGTGAAAGAATTTACCGATATTGTTATCCGTTCGGACGTGCAGAGTGATCCATTCCGGGAGCGCGTCTCAGCCATCCACAATATGGGCAATAAAGAGATCCGCGCTTCGGCCAGCGTCTCGAACCGCATGCTCGACCGGCCGGTTAAGTCAATGGAAGGCGGGTTGTTCAACGATACGACGCCGGTTTCGCGTTCCCTGATCGAGCTGCGAAAAACTGTAGAAGACCTGGATCCTTCCCGCCAGGGCGACCTGTTCTCCCCGCAAAAGCTCCTGGGCGTCATTCCCCTGGGCAACAAAATACGGGATTACTTCATGCGCTACCAATCATCCCAGAGCCACATCAACGCCATTATTAATGCCCTGTATAAAGGCCAGGATGAGCTGCGCAAGGATAACGCCGCTATCGAGCAGGAGAAGGTGAACCTGTGGGAGCTGATGGGGCAGCTCCAACAGTATGTCTACGTGGGCAAAAAGATCGACGCTGCGCTGGAAACCCGGCTGTCGGAAATCGAATCCAGCGACCCGGAAAAGGCCCGCATTGTGCGGGAAGAGATGCTGTTTTATGTGCGCCAAAAGGTCCAGGATTTACTGACCCAACTGGCGGTGGATATCCAGGGTTATCTGGCGCTGGATATGGTCCGCCGGAACAACCTGGAGCTGATCAAAGGGGTGGACCGGGCGACGACGACCACCGTTTCCGCCCTGCGCACCGCCGTGATCGTCGCTCAGGCCCTCGCCAACCAGAAGCTGGTCCTGGATCAAATCACCGCGCTGAACACAACCACCAGCAATCTGATCGAATTGACCTCTCAACTGCTCAGAAAGCAGACGGTGGATATCCACCAGCAGGCTGCCAGCGCCACGATCAATATCGAACAGCTCCAGCGGGCTTTTGACAATATCTACGCCTCGATGGATATGATCTCGCAGTTCAAGACCGAGGCCCTGGTGAGCATGCGCCAGACGGTCGATGCCCTTTCAGCCGAGGTCGAAAAGGCCCAGAGCTACCTGGACCGTGTGCGGGCGGAAGATGCAGCCCGCGCCGCGGGCGATATTGACCTGTCGGCTCCAGATAATGAGATTCATATATAGCAGGGGCGGGCCTAGACTTCCGGATGATGGTGTTCCGGAAAATTCTGGACCCACCCTGCATGGAATTTGATCGGTTGTAGAGAGAATAATATGTTCAAAAGACGTTTTATCCCGGTTGCCTTCCTGGCCATCCTCTTTCTGGGTGTGCAGCTTGCCTGCGGACTGGCTCCCGGGGGCAACAAGGCCAGCGTATTGACTGTCCTGGCTGGCTCGGAGCTCAAGGACCTGGAGCCTCTGTTTGGGGATATCCGCCGGAATACCGGGGTCGAGCTGCAGATGACCTATACCGGCACGCTGGATGGGACCGAGAGGCTGATTGATGGCGAGCAGACGGACCTGGCCTGGTTTTCGCATGCCAAGTATCTCAACCTGATCCAGGAGGCCAAAAGCCGGGTCCTGGCCCAGGAAAAGATCATGCTCTCTCCGGTCGTCCTGGGCGTAAAGCAAAGCAAGGCGGAAGCCTGGGGCTGGGTGGATAACCCCAACCTGACCTGGAAAGAAATCGTCGAGAAAGCCGGCAGCGGCGAGCTGCATTACGCCATGACTAACCCGGCCTCTTCGAACTCAGGTTTTACCGCCCTGGTCGGGGCGGCAGCCGCCCTCTCTGGCAGCGGGGACGCGCTCCAGGCGGCCGATATCGATAAGGTCAACGACCAGCTCAGTGAGTTCTTCAAAGGCCAGGCGCTGACCGCCGGGAGCTCTGGCTGGCTGGCTGACCAATACGTGCTCGAGCAGGATCACCTGGACGGTATCATCAACTACGAATCCGTCCTGTTGGCGCTCAATAAAAGCGGGAAGCTGCATGAGTCGCTCTACCTGATCTATCCTAAGGAAGGTATACTGACCGCTGACTACCCGCTGCTCCTTATTAATGAAGACAAGAGGGATGCATACAACCGGCTGGTCGAATATCTGCGCACACCGGAGTTCCAAAAAAAGATGATGGAGCTGACCCTGCGCCGCCCAGTTATCCCCGATGTGCCTCTTAGCTCCGATTTTCCCGACCGGCTTCTGGTCGAGCTGCCATTCCCCAACAATCGCGAAGTGGTTGATAAGCTGTTGTTCGCCTACCTGGACAAGCAGAGCGTTCCGCCGCATGCCTTCTTCGTTCTGGACGTCAGCGGGTCGATGGAAGGCGAGCGGCTGGACAGCTTGATAGATGCCATGAACCGCCTCACCGGAACCGACACCAGCCTGACCGGTCAGTTCGCTCGCTTCCGTGACCGGGAACGGGTGACGATCCTGACTTTCAACGATCAAATCCAGGACCAGCAGGATTTCGAGGTCACTCTCAGCCAGCCGGAAAGCATCCGGGCGATCCGGGATTTCGTCAATTCACTTTACGCAGATGGGAAGACGGCCATCTTTTCGACCTTGAAGGAGGCTTACACCCTGGCGATCCAGGCCCGCCAGCAGGACCCGAACCGTTATTACTCGATCGTCCTGATGAGCGACGGGGAGAACACGGCCGGGGAGTCGCTGCGAGATTTCACTTCTTTCTATAAATCGTCTCCGCAAGCCGTGAACATCAAGACCTTTGTTATCTTGTTTGGCGAGGCGGATGTGAAGGACATGCAGTCGATTGCCGACCTGACGGGCGGCCGGCTGTTCGACGCTCGTTCTACGCCGCTGAATGAGATTTTCAAAGAAATTCGCGGTTACCAGTAAGATCATCGACAACAGGCGCCGCGCGGCGTGAAATTTACCAAGGGATTATGGATTCTAGAAGGCGGCTTCTACTTTTTATCTACAGCACCCCCAACATTGTGGGCGCCTTGCTCGGATTGTTTGGACTCGCTCTGTACTTCATGGGGGTGATCGACAACTTCTGGATTTTAATTGTGATCGGCTTGTATATCATCGGCGTATTGGCGACTCCGAAAAGCCCGGTTTACGATCTACAAATCCAGAACCAGCTTTCGGTCGACGAGATCCGCAGCGAATTGGAGGCGCTCACTCGCAAGATCCGCGGAAAAGCGCCTAAAGAGATCCTGGCAAAGGTCGAGAGCATCAAGGGCTCCATCCTGGAGGTGCTTCCCCAACTGGTCGACATGAGCAGCAGCGACCAGAATATTTTCGTGATTCGCCAGACGGCCCTGGACTACCTGCCACAAACACTGGAAAACTACTTGAATCTCCCCAAGGCTTATGCCAACGTGCACCCAATCAAGGACGGCAAGACCGCCCGGCAGTTGCTGGTGGAGCAGTTGGATATCCTTGACCGGGAGATGAAAGAGATCGTTCAGGATATTTACAAATCCGACGAGCAACGCCTGGTGGCGCATGGCCGCTTCCTGCAAGATAAATTTGGGCAGAGCGGCCTGTTGATTGGCCGGCCTGAGAGTTAACAGGTTGGGCGCAGTTTGTGGGGCATGCTATTAATCGACCCATCAGACCCTATACAAGAGGAAAAATATGGCGACTTTATCTAGCATCTCATTATTTCGGAACGCCGATAACGCTCAGGAATTCAAAACCGGCGAGACGGTTTTCGAAGCCGGCGAGCAAGGCGATATCATGTATGCAGTGATCGAAGGCGAAGTAGAAGTTCTTTTGAACGGCCGGGTGATCGAGACCTGCGGGCCGGGAGGGATTGTCGGCGAGATGGCAATTATCGATTCTGGACCGCGCAGTGCGACGGTTAAGGCCAGGACGGATTGCAAACTGGTGCCCATCGACGAAAAGCGCTTCACCTTCCTGGTGCAGCAAACCCCGTTTTTCGCTATCCAGGTAATGCGGATCACAGTGGATCGCCTTCGCAATCGTCTCTCTGAGCTCGACCACGAATGATCTGCATTTCACATACCTCTACAATCGTATAAATTAAATCGAAGTCCTGCTCAACGACGTATTTTCCCGAAATTGGCGTGGCGTGACCCCTGACCAGCGCTTGAATGCCTTGCGGAAAACGCTGGGTTCGGAAAAACCGAGCAAGTAAGTGATCGTTTCTACGGAATATCTTTCCTTAAGATATTTTTTCGCGAGTTTTTCGCGTATCTCCTGGAGCAATTCGCTGAACACGACCCCCTCCTCATTGAGATGGTTTTGCAGCGTCCGAACGCTGACGCACATCTCACTGGCAACAATGTCGATGGAGAGAGCTTCATCGTCCAGGCGCGAGAGGATAATTTTCGACACCCGGCGAGTGTGTTCATTCTTGCGTTCCAGTTTGGCCAGGATTTCCTGGGCGTAGTTTTCGAAGTACTGTAACAGCTCCGGGTTGGGCAGCAAGATTGGCGTATGGATGATCTTCGTATCAATCGTCAGGGAGTTTTGCTTCTGCTCGAAATACACCGGGCAGCGAAATATACGTTCATATTCCACAGTCGACTCGGGTTGGGGATAAATAAATCGAACTTCGCGCGGATTGAGCTCGACCCCGGTGAGCGTCTGCATCATGCGCACGCTGCTCGAAAAAGTCGCCTCAAAACAGTGACGGGACATCAGCGGGGCTTGAGGCGGCGTCGAATAAACGATCTTGATTTTATTGATTTGAAACTCAGCCTGGGCTTCGATCAGATTGCCGATGATGCGAGAGTAACGGGCTGCTTTTTCGAAAGCCTCACCCAACGTTTTACTGTTCATCATCATGTAGCCCAGGATGGACCAGCTTCCCGCTTCGGCAAATTCCCCCATGTGCAGACCAAAGTACGGGTCACCCGTATATTCCGCGGCTTCGTCCTGGATAAGCAAATACGTCTCGACGGGTATCCTGGCATCGGGCGATTTGACCTCCGCCGGATCGACCCCCAGCGAGCGCAGGAAGGCATCGCTGTCTACTTCTAGCGATGCCAGATAAAGGAACATCTGTGACAGGACGGTCACAGAAACGGTGATCGGTTCAAGTGAAACGTATTGATTCATATTGTCAATACCAACTTAATTACACGAAAAGCCACAATAATTGCAGGGAAGATCATAGGCGATAGGGCTGACTTATTTTATCATTATCCTTGCCAAACAAGCCTCTTGAAGGGAAAAAACGAAATGTTCACTCAGACCAAAACAAAAGCCAACGAATCATACTTCGAGGTCGTGGATACTCCCTGGAGGAGCCTGCCGAGAATTGGCGGCTATGCTGCCTTGCTCCTGTTGTTCTACTCCCTGGCGACGATGATCCTCCTGGTGATGATCGGCGGCCAACCCGAAAATGCTCAGGAAGGTTTTGCCATGCTGCAAGAGAACCGGCTGGTGGGTCTTTTGCGGCTGGATGTGCTGACCATCCTGGTCATTCCCTTGTATTACCTGCTCTTTTTGGGTATCTACGCCGGCCTGAAGAATACAAATAGCGCTTATGCCTTGATGGGCGCGGTGCTTATTTTTGCGGGCGTAACGCTCGTTCTTGCCACACCTTCAGCCCTCTCCTGGCTGGCCCTCAGCGATAAATTTGCCGCGGCGGCCACTGAAGCGGAGAAAGCCAGGTTTCTGGCTGCGGGTGAGGCCATTCTGGCTTCGGATATGTGGCATGGCTCCGGCGCTTTCATAGGCGGCCTGCTGGTGCAAAGCGGCGCGCTGATGCTTTCGGTAGTGATGCTGTGGAGTAAAACTTTCGCCAAACCGACAGCCTACATCGGCGTCTTAACCCATGGGCTCGATTTAGCGCACATCCTGGTCGGGTTGTTCCTGCCCGCCGGGGGAGTCGCCTTGATGGTGATCGCCGGCCCACTTTACCTGGTGTGGTTTCCCCTGCTGGCACGGGATCTTTTCCGGCTCGGGCGGAATTCCGGGAAAGTGCAGGAAACACGATGAATCGTTCCCAAACCCTGATCCCGGGCGACCTCACGCTGGCGTATGGTCTCTCCCTCGTTGCCGGCTTGCTGGTGGCTGGCGTTTCCCTGGCGGGCCTGCTATTTCAAAGAAGCATGTATCTAACGGATGAGCTTTATAAGACATTTGTCGCCAACGATATCGTCACCCTGTTCATTGGACTTCCAATCCTGCTCGCCTCCATGTGGCTCACGCGGCGCGGCAAGCTGATCGGCCTGCTCTTTTGGCCGGGTGCGCTGCTGTATGTCCTCTATAACTACATTGCATACGTTATTGGGATTCCTTTCGGTGGAGTCACTTTCGTCTATCTTGCCCTGGTATTGCTGAGCGCCTACGTCATCTTCGATCTCCTGCATAGCATCGATAAGAAATTTGTACGGGAGCGGCTATCCGGGGTTGTGCCAGTAAAAATCTCCGGTTGGACGATGGTCCTGTTGGGCTCCCTATTCATCATGAGAACAATCGGTGTGATCGCCCCAACCATCACGAACCAAACAACGCTGCCGGCTTCTGAAATTGGCGTGCTGGTCGCCGATCTGGTCCTCTCAGCGCTCTTGATCACTGGCGGCGCTTTGCTGCTAAGGCGGATGCCCCTCGGCTACGCCAGCGGGTTGGGGCTGCTCTTTGCAGCGAACATGTTATTCATAGCCTTAATCATATTTCTCTTGCTACAACCCGTGTTAACCGGTGCTCCTTTTGTTCTGGTCGACGTTATCGTGGTTTGCGCCATGACAGTAATCTGTTTCATCCCCTTCATCCTGTTCGCCCGCGGGGTTGTATCCAAATAAATCACACCACCAGAACCATCGTATCCAGCCTGGGTGTCATGCTCGCCTTAGCTGGGATAGATCACGGCCTTTTCGAGACCCTGCAAGGAAATACCCCCACCGGCGGTTTGATCATTCAGGCCATTGGTGCAGGAAATCGGATGTGGCTGCACGGCACCGAAGAAGCCTTTACCATCATCCCCAATTTTCTCGTCACTGGCATCCTGGCGATCACAGTCAGCCTCGCCATTATGATCTGGTCGCTTGGTTTTGTGCAAAAGAAGCACGGCTCGTCCATTTTTATCCTGCTGTGCGTCCTGCTGTTCCTGGTAGGCGGTGGGGTTGGGCAAATTGTGTTCTTTGTCCCAATCTGGCTCGTCTCAACTCGTATCAACAAACCGTTGGCCTGGTGGCGAAAGGTTCTCCCGGAGAACGTCCGGCAAGTCCTGGCAAAGCTATGGCCCACCTCGCTGATTGCTGGTTTGATCTGTTTCTTAATCGCGCTCGAATTGGCCGTTTTTGGGTTCGCCCCCGGTTTGAGCGACCCCGATCTCATTCTCCACGTGTGCTGGTCGTTCCTGTTCGTGGCCTTTGGATTGTTCCTTTTCACCTTCGTCGCGGGATTTGCCCACGATATTCAGCGTGAAAGGTCAGCAGTAGGGTAGGAAAGCCAATGGAAAAGCCTGGATCTAAAGAATATATCCGCTTCCGTTCACACCACATAACGCATACTGTCCGCCTTGCCGGAGTGTAAAATGTCTCAATTTTTTAATGAACATCTACCCAAGGATACGAATCATGAACGACCACTCACTTGGACCCTTTAGTAAGAGGTGTTTCTATGCAGACGATCATAACTGGCGCGTTTCTTGTTTTACACGGCCTGGTTCATTTGCTTTACTTTGGACAGAGCCGCAGGCTTTTCAAGCTTCGACACCCTCTTACCTGGTCTGGTTCTCGGTGCTGGCCCGTGACCTGCTGCGCTTGGGTCGAAATAGTTGGAAGAAGAGGATAACCCTGCATATGGCAAGAACCAATCTCGATCTAACCCAATCGACCTGGGGGCCTCTCTACAGGATTGGCGCTATTGCGGCCCTGGTCGCTGCATTCGTTTTCAGAAGAAATTTGGGGGCAGAGCTCATGGGTTTCAAGGGTTTTGGGATCTTTAGCGTGCCCGCGATGATGCCGACCCGTGCAACCGAATGGTTTGCCCTGCTTCAAAGCAACACTTTCGTCGGCCTCGCCTTGCTCAACGTCTTTGACCTGATCGAATATGCCCTGGTGGGATTGATCTTTCTGGCTACTTATGCCGCCCTGAGACGGGCCAACAGCAGCCTCATGATGGCTGCGACCGCTGCTGGCTTGATGGGGATCGCGGTTTACTTCGCTTCCAACCAGGCTTTTGCCATGTTTTCGCTCAGCGAACGATACGCTGCGGCAGCGACAGACGCGCAGCGCCTCCTGTACCTAGCCGCTGGAGAGGCGCTGCTGGCGATCAATAACCCTGGGGCGCTCTACCAGGGTACAGGGATTTATGCCAGCCTGTTCCTGGTGCTTTTGGCCGGCCTGATCATCTCAATTGTTATGCTGCGCAGCGATGTCTTTAACAAGATAACTGCCTGGACGGGAATTTTGGCAAATGGCTTCGGGTTAGGTTATTTCGCCGTTTTAGCCTTTGCGCCAGCCCTAATAGTCCTTCCATTTGTTCTCTCTGCCCCGTTCCGGGTGACATGGTACATCCTGATTGCATTCAAGCTCTTCGAGATAAGTAGAGCTTTATATAGGAATAAGCTGAATGAAGCTGAAGACCTCGAGATACCGTGAGGACGTGCAGATATGAGAAAAGCAACGAAAACAGTAGCAACATGGCTTGGTTTTTCCGCAGGAATTGCGGGCTTAGAACATGGCTATTTCGAAATCCTTCAGAGAAATGCCAAACCTCATGGCCTGATGATTGCATCGATGGGCCCGCCTTGCGTCCCGGAACAGGTTTGGAATGCCTGTGAACCCGCCATGACAATCCTGCCCAATTTCCTGATCACGGGCATTCTGGCGGTAATTCTCGGCCTGCTGATCCTGGTTTGGTCGGCAGCCCTTATTCAGCGTAAGAACGGCGGGTTGGTTCTGCTCTTGCTCTCAGTTGCTTTGCTGCTGTTTGGCGGCGGCATCTTCCCGCCTTTAATCGGCCTGATCGGCGGCGCGGCTGGGATTCGAATTAACCAGCCCCTGGGTTGGAGGCCTGCCGGCGCTGTCTTGCGTTTCGCAGCGTCGCTGTGGCCCTGGTCGCTGGTCATATTTCTGGTGTGGATATTCGGGCAGTTTCCCCTGGGATATTTCTTCGGTGATATGATGAAAAGCCTGGTGGGATTTGGCCTGCTCTTCATCCTTGTGATGCTTCCCGTTTCCGTTTACAGCGCATATGCGTATGATGTCCGTACTTCCCTACCTGGAAAGTAAAATGTCGCAAATTTCAATTGAAAATCCTGATAAGAATTACAAAAGCGTGGTTGTGACGAGACGGGGCGGCCCAGAAGTCCTGCAAATCGAAGAGAATGCGCTGCGCCCGCCTGCCGCCGGGGAAGCGCGCATCCGGGTGCTCGCAACAGGCGTGGGCCGGACCGATATTAATTACCGCTACGGCTACTCCCCCTTTTCGCCAAAAACCCCCTTTGTGCCGGGGTATGAGGTCATGGGTGTGGTGGATGCGGTAGGTCGCCCCGAGCGACCATCTGGCGCTGGGGTCGAGGTTGCCGTGGGTGACCGGGTGGCGGCTTTGACGGGCCATGGCGGCTACAGCGAAGTGATTTACCTCCGCCAGGAGCATCTTGTGCCCGTGCCCCCATCCCTGGAACCGGCGCAGGTCGTCACGCTGATTTTGAATTATGTGTCGGCTTATCAAATGCTGCACCGGGTAGCCAGGGTCAAGGCTGGCGATAAAGCGCTGGTGATTGGCGCAAGCGGCGGCATGGGGACGGCTTTGCTGCAACTGGGGCAACTGGCAGGGCTCAAAATGTATGGAACTGCCTCTTCCAATAAACACCAAATCCTGACCGATCTGGGCGCAATTCCGATCGATTACCACAGCCAGGATTTTGTCCAAGTAATCCGGCAGGCGGAGCCCAATGGCCTCGATTTCGTGTTCGACGGGATGGGCGGCGAAGAAGGGGAGCGCGGCTTAGTCGTACTGCGACCCGGCGGCAAGCTGGTGGGGTACGCCGCTCCCACCGGGCTTCGGTCGATGCTAATGGGCGCGCTAAAGCTGGCCTACGTCAACCTGCTGCCCAATGGGAAGTCGGCCGATTTCTATGGAATATACGCCCTTTACCTTAGAGACAAAAAACCATTTATGGAGGATTTGCCACGGCTCTTCAAATTGCTCGAGGAAGGCAAGATCAAGCCCATCATCTCGACCCAACTGCCCCTCCTGGAGGCAAGAAAGGCCAATGAGCTGCTCGAAAGCGGGCAGGTGGCTGGCAATATCGTACTGCTCGGGCCGGATTTATAGGAGGACAATCCTTTATGGCGAACAAAATCCTCGTGACTTACGCCACCTGTACAGGTTCTACCCGCGGTGTGGCTGAAGCGATTGGCAAAACCCTGGCTGAAGGCGGCGCGCAGGTGGATGTGCTGCCCATGCAGGAGGTCAAGGACCTGGCCCCTTACCAGGCGGTGGTGGCTGGCAGCGCCATCCAAAATAAACAATGGCTGCCGGAGGCCATGCAGTTCATCCGGGCGCACCAGGTGGAGCTGGGTCGCAAACCCTTCGCTGCCTTTTTGGTGTGCATGACCCTGGCCATGCGCAACGGGGAGACCTATCGCCCGTTTGTGGCTGAATTCCTGGCTCCCGTGCGCGCCCTGGTGAAGCCCGTGAGCGAGGGACTCTTCGCAGGAGTGTTGGACATTCGCAAAGTGCCCACCCTGAGCGATCGCTTGAAATTTCGCCTGAGCGTGCTGTTCGGCGTCTGGTCGCAGGGCGACCACCGGGATTGGGACGCCATCCGGGCCTGGGCTGAAAGCCTGCGCTCGGTTATTTCATGCTAGCCCTGCTTCCGCTGACCTTCCTTGCCGGGTTCACACACGATATCGAGCTCCGCTGAGATTCTATCCACTTGACCAGGGCGAAGACTCTCCCGCTGGTGGGGGAGTCTTCAGTTTTAATTCAGTAAGATAATTGCGAAAGTGTTGGGCGCTTTGCCCCTGGCCGCAGGCCAGAGGCGGATGAAAAGAAATTAATCCTATCAGGAGAAAAAAGATGAACGACAAATCAGGATTCAAATTTAGTTCGAATATCGTCAGTACGTTGTTGGGGGCGGGCCTCATCCTGCTGGGGATCCTGTTTCTGATTGGAAGATACGTCGGCACGCTATTTGATTTTGATTTCGGGCATTACACCTGGCCGTTCTTCATCATTATTCCGGGATTATTGATGTTCCTGGCCTCCTTCGCTCTTGAACATCGGGCGGGGATCAACCTGGCGATTTTCGGCGCCATGGTGTCCACAACAGGGGTCATTCTGTTGATCCAGAATACCTTCGATCTGTATGCAAGCTGGGCCTACGCCTGGGCGCTGATCGCCCCGACTTCGATCGGACTGGCGAAGCTGGTTTACGGGGGTGTGCGCGGATTGGAAGACCAGGTCAAGAGCGGCATAACTCTGACCGGGGTCGGGTTGGCCATTTTCGTCTTCGGCGGGTTTTTCTTCGAGCTGGTGCTCGGGATCAGCGGCTTTCACTTCGGGGCGGCCTGGCTGTGCTGGCCCGGGCTGTTGATCGGGCTTGGAGTCATCCTGTTAATCTCCAACCTGCTTCCGCGGCGCAACCGACCTTCGGCCTGATGAAGATAAGCCAGGGAATGCGCATCAGAAAGCAATGCACGATGGCTAACCCTTTAAAAATGCCGCTGAACTGCCTGTGGTAGTTGAGACGAAAACACGTTATTCTTTTTTGGAAGGGATGAAAAGCAAGATGGCCCAAAAAACTATCGTGGGTTTTTTCCTGGCGCTTACCTTGTTAGTCAGTGGGTGCTCCTCATCAAAATCTTTATCCGTTCAGGTTCCAGAACCGGATTACTGGCCTACCGCTGGCTGGAAGAGTTCGACGCCCGAAGCTCAAGGCATGGATTCGGCCTTGTTGGCGAAGATGCTGGAAGAAATTTCATCCAACAATACGCGCATCCATTCCCTTCTCGTTATTCGCAATGGATACATGCTGGCAGAGGCCTATTTCCATCCTTACCAGCGCGACACGAAAATGCATATCCAGTCCGTCACAAAAAGCGTGATTGGTATGCTGGTAGGGAAAGCGATCCAAGAGGGGTATATCAAAAGCGAAAATGAAAAGCTAGTCAGCTTTCATCAAGACCGTCTTTATGCCAACCCGAGCAGCCAGAAAGATTCCATCCAGTTAAAACATTTGCTTTCCATGTCCTCTGGTTTGGATTGCCAGGAATTCTCAGGTTCGGGACCCGGGATGGAGCAAACCTCGGCATGGGTTCAATATATGCTGGATTTGCCAATGGCAGAGTCGCCTGGAAAAGTCTTTGGCTATTGCAATGGGAACGCTCATTTGCTCTCGGCGATCTTGGAAGAAGCGACCGGGATGAAAGCCCGTGAATATGCCAACCAGGAGTTGTTCCAGCCATTGGGTATCCCGGCTGTGGATGAAACGGATTGGGGCAGCGACCCGCAGAAAATCACCATCGCCGGTTTTGGGCTCCATCTCAAACCGGTGGATATGGCGAAACTCGCCTACCTGTATCTCAATAAAGGCAAATGGGATGGCCAGCAAATCATCCCTGCCCAGTGGGTGGCCGATTCAACGACCGAACACATAAAAAAAGAAGATGGGAGCGGATATGGCTATCTCTGGACGGTTTATCCGGAATCCGGTCATTATGCCGCTTTAGGCCTGGGTGGGCAGCAAATCCATGTCTACCCTTCTCGCAACCTGATCGTGATCGTGACCGCCTCGTTGGAATCTTTTGCGGAAGCGCCGGAGATCGAGAATTTGCTCAATACTTATATTCTGCCGGCGGTTAAATCTGACAACCCACTGGCAGATAACCCGGCCGGTAATTCCCGGCTTCAGGCAGCTATCGAAACAGCGGCAAATCCCCTCCAGCCTGTGGCCCCCCTTCCTGCGACCGCGCTGGATATCTCCGGAAAAACCTACACTTTCGGGGAAAACCCCTCAGGTTGGGAGAAAATTGAATTTGTTTTTGAACAGGGCGTGAATACGGGTCATATTCAGCTAAACGATTTCTCTCTTCTCGAATTTGGCCTGGATAATATCTACCGCCTGTCCGTTGGAGAACCGCTTGGCGCGCTTCTTTTGCGCGGTCTGTGGGTCGATGAGAATATCTTCGTAATCGACTACCCTTATCCCCCGGGAGGAACAGTTCTGGGCGAATTAGGAGAGTTGGAATATCAATTCAAGTTTACTGGGAACAAACTGGAAGTGACGGTAAAACAAGTTGTTTTTGGCGGAGACCCCATTGTTTTCGAGGGGGCAAGTGGGGTGAAATAAAATAAGAGAAGCATACACTGTCTCTATTGATCAATATGCTTGACAGCTAAAACGTTTTAGGTTATATTGAAATGGCTAAAACGCTTTAGTGTAATTTCCATACGGGGAGAAATTGAAAGAGAAGGATGCCCGTCACTTTGAAGGACATCGCTGAACGTATCGGCAAATCGATACCCACTGTCTCTCGCGCTCTCGCCGGATTCGAAGATATCAGTCTTGAAACTCGTGAAGAAGTGCAGCGTGTGGCGCGTGAAATGGGCTATGTGCCCAATATCACCGGTCGCAATCTGCAAAAGCAGCGCACGGACACCATCGCCCTGATCCTGCCTTCACCGGATTACCTGAGAGTTTCAGACCCATTCTTTAGCGAATTCCTCTCTGGAATCGTCGCCGAGACCACCCATGACGGCTTCAACCTGAATATCTCGGTTGGCGACTTGCAAGACGAGATCGAGACCTATCTCAGCCATTACCGCAGCCGGCGGGTGGATGGCTTTATCGTCATGCGCACCCGCCGCCAGGACCGCCGCATCGACCTCTTGCGAGAGAACAAAATCCCATTTGTGGCCTACGGGCGTACGCAAACCGAAAATGACTTCTATTATGTCGATGGCGACGACACACTGGGCATCCACCAAATTGTGGACCACCTGGTTGCCCTGGGGCACACCCGCCTGGGCTTCATCGCCGAACCGAGCTTCTTCACCAAATCGTTCAACCGTTTGCAAGGCTTTTTGCAGGGATTGCAGACTCACAACCTGACTTACGACCCGCAGTTCGTAGTCGAAGCAAACTTCCGCCAGCGCTCTGGGAAAGCCAGCGCTCACCAGCTTCTGACCCTGCCTGAGCCACCCACCGCAATCGTCGCATCCAATGATCTTTTAGCCTTGGGCGCAGAGGGCGCCGCCCAGGAGCTAGGCCTGACCGTTGGAGGCGATGTCAGCATCACCGGCTACGACGATATTTTGCTGGCAGCGTATGCCAATCCGCCCCTCACCACCGTGTTCCAGCCCGCCGAAGAATTGGGCGCGATGGTAGCTCGCATGCTCGTGAGCATCATCCGGGGCGCGCTGCCCAAAGAGAAACACACCATTATCGAGCCGTCCCTGGTGATCCGCCAGTCCAGCGCCCCACCGCAGCCTCGCCGCTGACCGCTATTCAACCCGCCGCTTTGAGCCGGTCCCATATCCTCCAACCTGTAACCAACCAGAAGCGTTCTTTACAGGAATTTCAAATTTCAATTAAGGAGAAGCAAAATGAAAGGGCTCTACAAACTGTCTATCTTATTTGTACTGCTGGCTTTGATCCTCTCAGCCTGCGCAGGTGCCGCGACACCTACAGCCACTGTTGCCCCTGAGGCGACTGAAGTGCCAGCCATGACGGAAGCCCCTGCAATGACAGAGGAACCCGCCATGACCGAAGAGCCAGCTATGACCGAAGAACCAGCCATGACCGAAGAACCCGCCATGACTGAGGAGCCTGCGACGCCCAGTGGCGGCGAGGCCATGTCGGATGTGATCTTCTTCTCGACCCAATTCGTCCCGGTTGAGGAGCAAGAGAAGTTCCGGGCTATCCTGAAAACCGGCGGTTTCGACGTGACCGGCTCTGAAGAAGGCCCGCTGTTGGATATCGTACTGGCAGGCGGCGGTCAGGTGGATGTGGTTGGCGCTCTGCATGGCACCTTCCCGCCATTGGCGCGCGCTGATGCTTTGAAAAACATGATCGATGTGGCCGATGACCTATCTACCAGCCGCGACATCACCCCCGCCTACCTGGATACCGGCTTGCTGGGGACAGATGATTTTCTTTACTACATCCCCTGGATGCAGGCTACCTACATCATGGCTGCTCACACCCAGGCCTTGGAATACCTGCCGGCGGGGGCGGATATCAACACCTTGACCTGGGAGCAGTTAGGCGAGTGGTGCCAGAATTTGCTGGACCAGACCGGCTCTCCACGCTGCGGTATGCCGCATGCCGGGCTCTTCCATCGCTTCCTGGAAGGCTACTTGTGGCCCTCTTTCACCGGGGGTATGGTGACCGAATTCAAGTCTCAGGCGGCGGCTGACATGCTGGCCTGGGCGCGCGATTCACTGTGGCCCACGATCAATCCGCAGTCCATCAATTACGAGTTCATGCAGGAGCCCCTGCTCGCCGGCGAGGTGTGGGTTGCATTCGATCATACCGCCCGCCTGCTGGATGCCTTCAATCAGAAGCCGGCAGATTTCGTAGCATTCCCGGCCCCCTCTGGACCAGCCGGGCGCGGCTTCATGCCGGTGGTGGTAGGCCTGGGCATCCCGGTAGACGCCCCTCACCCCGACGCCGCCGTCGACCTGATCGAATTCCTCACCCGTCCTGAGGTGCAGGGTAAGATCTTGAATGACCTGGGCTTCTTCCCGGTGGTGAGTGGCGTGGACTTCTCCAGTCTGCCGGAAGGCATCGCCATCGAAGCGGCGGCTGTTACAGCCCAATCCGGTTCGTCCGATGCGCTGCCCGCTCTGCTGCCGGTCGGCCTTGGAGAGCGCGGCGGCGAGATCAACCAGATCTTCCGCAATGCCTTCGATCGGGTGGTGATCAACGGCGAGGATATCGACACTGTGCTGGCCGAAGAGGGCGCCAATTTGCAGGCCTTGATGAACGAAACGGGCGCACCCTGCTGGGCTCCGGATCCGCCCAGCACTGGACCGTGTGAAGTGAAGTAAACCAACCCTGTTTTAACCTGCGAGGGGCATTCCGGACAGCATCTGCCGGAATGCTCCCCTCGCTTGAAAGAGGCCCGTATGAACAAGAAACGCCAATGGGCGCCTTATCTGCTCATCCTGCCCACCGCCATCTATCTTGCTCTCTTCTTTGCATGGCCTATGGTGCAGGCCCTGAAACTTGCTGTCTGGGATAACGATGGGGTGCTGCTCTTGCGTGAGGCTGCCGACCAGAGCAGCCCGGTTGTTGGGCGGCTGCCGCAGGGATTGCAGGTCGATGTCCTCAACCGGCAGGGGAACCTGGTCTCGCCTGAAGCATTGCAATCAGCCAATACGCTCACCGAGATCTGGTTCAAGGTCAGCGGCGCTGGCGAGGATGGGACTTCAATCGAAGGGTGGACATCTGAAAGCCGCATCCGGGTGCGCCAGCAAGCTGAGGACGGCACGCCAACCGGCGGCACTGTGCGTACAAAATTGGGCGCCAGCGCCGACCCACTCACCGACCTGTACGCCGAACCGAGTGCCGGCAGCCCTATTGTGGGCCGAATGGAGCCCAATACCCCTGTCGCCATCGCCGAAACGGCGACCCTGGAGGTCTGGTATCAGGTCCAGAGCAGCCTGGATGGGCAGCCCGTCACCGGGTGGTCGCCTTCGCGCTTCATCCAGGTCTTTGGAGAAGAGAATCGTGGTCGGGTGGATCGCGGCAACGCCGGGGTGTTTACAACAGAATTCATATCCAAAATGATCAACGATCGGTTCTTTATGCCTGCCTTGCGCGACACTTTCCTGCTCATGGTCCTCATAATCCCGGTCCAATTCGTAGTTGCGATCGTCATGGCCCTGGTCATACAGGCCCGGCTGCGCGGCAGTGCTCTCCTGCTCTACATTTTCGCCATCCCATTGGGTGTGTCTGATCTGGCGGTAGGCATCGTCTGGTTCTCCATTTTTACTCAATCCGGTTTTCTCAACTCCATATTGCAAGGATTGGGTCTCATCCAATCACCAATCACATATCTATCGGCGAATACCCGCTCGTGGATCATTGCCGCCATCTTCCTGGCGGAGGTCTGGAGGGCAACTTCGATTGTGATGATCATCGTCGTCTCTGGGCTGCAAGCCATCTCCGAAGAAGTGCTGGAGGCGGCCGAGCTCTTCGGAGCTTCGCTCTGGCAGCGCATTCGATATGTAATCCTGCCCCTCTTGCGCCCCAGTTTGCAGGTGGCCTTGATCTTGCGCACGATCCTGGCCTTGCAGGTGTTTGCGGTGGTCATCGCTCTCAGCGGCGGTGATATCGTCACCGTGCTTGCCAATGAGACCTACCGCCAGTACTACGATTTTCGCAATCCCAACGTCGCGGCAGCGTATGCCGGCTTCATCCTGATTTTATCCATGTTCAGCGCCGCGATTTACCTGCGCCTGGTACGCACCCAGGAGGAGGCAGCCGCATGACGACCACCAGCGAAACCCGGACTTTTGTACAGGCATCCCCCGAAGTGCAGGCGCTGCACCGCCAGATGCTTCGCCGCCGGCAGCGTGGGCGTCTGCTGACCTACATGGTGGGAATCTTACTCGCGCTGTGGATATTGCTCCCCATCCTGTTCATCGGCTCGATGGCCCTGACCACACCCGCTCAAGTGCGCGCCTACCCCAAATCGGTGCTGCCATTCATCCCATTCTCGTGGGATACGATGCGCTTCTTCCTCAGCTCGCAAGGCATCATCCCGGGAGTGATCAACAGTGTGCTGGTTGCCGTCATCACCCTCGTGCTCTCCACGGTCATCGCGGCTCCGGCCGGCTACGCCCTCTCGCGCTACATTTTCCCTGGCCGCAATTTCTTCCGCCTGGCTATCCTGGCGGTGCGTGCTTTCCCGATCGTGATCCTTGCCATTCCGTTGGCAGTTGTTTTCCTTAGCCTGGGCATGTATGACAGCATCTACAGCCTGGCCCTGATGCACACTGCTCTCACCCTGCCCACTACAGTGCTCATTATCGGGAGTGTATTCGCCAGCATCCCCTACGAGCTGGAAGAGGCTGCCCTGGTTTTTGGCTGCTCGCCGGCCCAGGCCTTCCGCCATGTGGTGCTGCCGCTGGTCCTGCCGGGGATTGCCGCTACGGCCATTTTCACCTTCGTCATGTCCTGGAACGAAGTCTTCGCCGCCAGCGTGCTCACCATCCAGAACCGCACCCTGCCAGCCCAGGTTCTGAGTGCGTTGAGCCAATCCTCCGAACCCTACAGGTTCGCTGGTGGGTTCTTCATGCTCGTTCCCTCATTGATTTTTATATTCATTATCCGGCGCTACCTCTTCAATATGTGGGGACAGGTTTCCAAGTAAGCAAAGGAATTAGCCCATGGCAGAGATCAAAATTGAAAATGTGACCAAACGCTTCGGCAATTTCGTCGCGGTGGATAACATCGGTTTGACAGTTCAGGACCAGGAATTTGTGGTGCTGCTGGGTCCCAGTGGCTGCGGCAAAACTACCTTGCTGCGGGCCATTGCCGGGCTGGGGGTGGCCGACGAAGGACGAATCAGCATCGGCGGTCGAGATGTGACCTACCTGCCGCCGCGCCAGCGCAACATCTCGATGGTCTTCCAGAGCTATGCCATCTTCCCGCACATGAACGTATTCGATAACGTGGCTTTTGGGCTAAAGATGAAGAAAATGGATCCCAATGAGATCCGCCAGCGGGTGCACCGGGCGGCTGAGATGCTGCACATTGAAATGATGCTCGACCGTTATCCAAGCAACATGAGCGGCGGTCAGCGCCAGCGAGTGGCAGTGGCACGCGCCATCGCTATGCAGGCCGAGGTCCTGCTGATGGACGAGCCGCTCAGCAACCTGGACGCCCTGCTACGCCTCGAGATGCGCGCCGAACTGAAACGCCTGCTGCACGAGCTGAAAGCCACCACGATCTACGTGACCCATGACCAGATCGAAGCTCTCAGCATGGGAGACCGTATCGCGGTAATGAAGAGCGGCGTCATCCAGCAGATCGACCACCCCTCTATCGTTTACGACATGCCCTCCAACCAGTTCGTGGGCGGCTTTATCGGCAACCCGCCCATGAATTTCCTGACCGGCAAAGTGCGCGGCGGGAACGGCCAGCTTCAGGTGCAGATCGGCGATTTCAGCCTGATCCCGGCTGCGGCGCTCCAACCTCTTCTGGGCCTGTACGATGGCAAACAAGTCACCCTGGGCATCCGGGCGGAGAACATGGAAACCCTCGCCAGCCCGGCTGAGGATGCCATCCAGGTGCGGGTGCTGGTCGTGGAACCCCTGGGGTCGCAGAACCTGTTAACCGTCAATATCGGCGATGATACGGTCAAGGTAGCCACCCATCCTACCTTCGACGTCGCCCCAGACACCGATGTCTGGCTGCGCTTCCCGGCAGATAAAATCCGCTGGGTAGACCGCGACAGCGAGCAGGTGCTGTACGCCTGAGACTGCGCGGCCGCCGGGGAGCTTGACTGGCACCCGGGAAATCACCTTTGCCCACCAACCTTCATATCATCAACCATACCCACTGGGATCGGGAATGGTTCCTCACCTCTATCTATACCAGTCGCTGGATCCCGGGCTTGATCGACAGCCTGGAGCAGCGTGCCGCAGCCAATCCGGGGTTCCGCTTCCTGTTGGACGGCCAGACCTTGGTGGTGGAGGACTTGTTGGCAGTAAAGCCGCAGGCTGCCAGGCAGGTGCAGGCGCTGATCTCAGCGGGCAACCTCACCACCGGTCCCTATTACTGCCAACCAGACTGGCAGCTCTCCGCCGGTGAGCTCTTGATCCGTAACCTGCTTTATGGCCAGCAGGATATGCGCCGCCTCGGCGGCTGGATGCCGCCCGGTGGCTGGATGCAAACCGGTTGGCTGGTGGATGTGTTCGGGCATATCAGCCAGGCGCCGCAGATCCACCGTATGTTTGGCATCCACGCGGTGTATATATGGCGTGGTGTGCCCAGGCTGGAACCCTATTTTAACTGGCGGGGTTCGGATGGCAGCCGCCTGCTGACCATTAACCTGTTCGGCGGCTACCGCAACCTGTACGGCGTCACGCGCGCCCCCGAGGTGGCGGTGAGGCGCTTGCTGGCGGAAGTCGCCAAGCTCAAGCCGTTTTATCCCACCCCTGACATCCCCCTTTTCGACGGCTACGACCTGGAAGACAACCCCGAAGACCCGCTGTCTTTTTACGCGCAATCCGCAGAACTCGATCCGGACCTGACGCTCCTTGAAGCCACCCCACAGTCCTTCGCCCACTACATTGCCCAACTACATTTGTCCCTGCCCACGCTGGAAGGCGAATTGAACTCCGGTAAATATGGAGCCACATTCCCAGGGGTTTTCTCCACCCGCACGTATTTAAAAATCATGGCCTACGATTGCCAGCGCCTGCTGTATACACTGGTCGAGCCTCTTGCGGCTCTGGCTTCCTTGAAAACCGGAGTTCCATATCCTGGCGAGCGGATCGAAAGCTGGGGGCGGAAGCTGCTTCAGAACGCAGTCCACGACTGTATCTGCGGGGTGAGCATCGACCAGGTCCATGAGAAGATGGAGGTCAGCTACCGCCAGGTCTTCGACGAGCTGCAGGCAGGTTTGCGCCCACTGCTGGGGAAACTGTTGTGGGATTTCGCGCCTGGCTTGTACGCCATCAGCAGCGACCCTTTTGAACAAGAAACATGGCAGGTGGTAGGCAGCGCCCTGTTCCAGGCGCATACCCACGGCGTGGGGTTGTGGCCGGTGATCGCCAGCTTTCCCGTGCAGGCCAGCGACGAGCCGGTGCAGGTCTTCACCTGGCGCAACGCTTATTACGAGGCCCACCTCGGCCCGGACGGGTTAGTTCACCTGGGGGAAGGCACCCTGGGCAGGCTGCTGGTCTATGCCGAGGACGGCGACGCCTATTCGGAAGAGCTAGGCGAGCGGTTGGGAGTCCTACTGCCGCGCTCACAGCCAGTTGTGATCGAGAAAAGCTCCCGGCACTGTGTAGTGGCTTATAACTGCGAATGGAGCGCCTCGGAAAGGATGGTCGCTGCTGGGGTTCGTATCCACTTCGACCCATCTCCCCTGGTGCGCTGGGAGATCGAGCTGGACTCGCGCGGCGCAGACCTGCGGGTGGAGATGGTCTTCGAGACCGGCCTGCAAGGAGAAGTGATCGCTGGTATGCCCTTCGATCTGGTGGCCCGGCCCGAGGTCGATACCGATCTCCTGCCTCGCCAGTTGCCCGCAGAGCTGGAAAACGTGCTGATAGGGCAGCGTGAGCTCGAAGCGGTTAAATCCTTCCCGTTCCACGGCCTGGTCGGCATTTCCAGCCCGAGCGTGTCAGCGGCGGTGCTGGCAAGGGGCCTGCACGCCTGCTCCGTACAGGCCGGCGTGATCAGTCTCACTCTGCGCCGCACGCTGGAGTGGCTTACCCGCCCCAATTTGCGCAAGCGCGTTGGCGACGCCGGGCCGTTCTTCTACGTGCCAGATGCACGCTGCGAGCGGCGGGTGCGCCACGAGCTGGCCTACGTGACCGGGCCGCAGTCTATCGATTCAATCGCCTTTCAACGCCTGGCTGCGGCTTTTTTAAACCCGCCCCTTATCGTCCGTACTCGGGGCGGTGGGGAGAACACGAGCTGGCAAGCCTTGCAAGAAGACCTGCCTCTAAGCAGTCTACAACTCCAGGATGGCGCCTTGCTGGCCCGTTTCTATAACCCCACCTCCCAAGCCCAGAGCTTATCCCGATCGTATCCTGAGACCGATGTATGGGGTCAGTCCAAGGCGCAAATCACTGACGTGGCTTCGAAACACATCGCCAGCTTGCTGGTCCAAAACATCGAAAGCTTTGCCTGCGGAAGTCAGGACAATCCTCCCGCAGAAATCGAGCTGCTCTCAGCGCCAGTCTGGCGGGTAGGAGAAAATCATGGATCTCCAGACCCGGCTGTGCTGGCCCGGCTGGAGGCACAAATTATCATCTTGAGCGACCAGATAAAAGAGAACAGCGCGGCTATATCACAATGCCAGGGCGCCGAGCGCCTGCGCCAGCAGCACCGCGGCTTCATCCTCGAGCGGGAGTGCCTGGAACTGCAGCTCTCCCTGCTGCTCAACCAGCGTAAGCTTGAGCAGGGCGGGGTATCGACTGAAGAAAGTCTGTACCAGCCAGATGAGGAGATCGCTGCCCTGGGTGCAGCCCTCAACAGCCTGCGCATCCAGCGCCGCATCTTCGATTACGTGGTGCAGGTGTTGTAAGGATTGAGGGGGCACGGAAGAGTAGCGGCACGAAATCTAGCGACAGGCAATAAAGCCCGATATTTCCATATGAAGTTGTTGCACAAGGGATTGGTCTCGAGATACTTGGTAGACCATGAGAACGGCAGCAGGCTTTCTGGGTTGGATTGTTGTACGCATGGCGCTGAACGGCATCGAATAACAGGCTGTCCCCGTGCTCTAAGCGAAAGATACGATCGCCAATGCAATATTCGACTTCCCCTTCCAGGCAATGGATAAACTCTTCCCCTGAGTGAGAGATAGGGTCTTCCATATTCCCCACTCCGGGTTAAATCGTAATCCGGAACGGCTCTAGCTGCTGGTTGAACAGGCCAATCCCCAGGCTTTCCATCACCACACCGTTGCTATGGGAACTTAACCCCTGGTCTCGTTTAACGAAGACCATCGTCTGCCTGGCTTCTTCCTGAAAGAAATCCGTGATCGGTACGTTCAGCGCGACAGCCAGGCGGTGAAGAGAGGATACTGTGGGGGAATTTTCACCGCGCTCGATTTGGCTGATGGCATTGATCGATAAACCACAGCGCTCTGCCAATGCGCGCAGAGATAACCCTTGCTGCTCCCTCAGTGACCGCAAGCGCAGTCCAACATTCGGTTCGGTAATTTCGGCCATGATCTCTCTGGTTACTTCCTTTGCTTCTAAGGATGCCTCTATTTTTCGATAAATATCGATCTACCAAATAGATATATCAATATACTAAATATTTGGTAATAATGCTTGACTTTTTGAATATTTGTACTAAAATATTGGTAGATAGAAAAGTAAATTAGGAGTCTGCCAATGTCAAGAAAAGGACCGCCATTTGGGAAGAACAGCGGGCTGCGTTGGCAATATTTGCAGCCACCGGCGAATGATTCTGGAAATGGCGCAGATGCGGCGATGGATGTCGATGTCGGCGGCAACCTGCGCCAGTTGCGCGAAGGACGCAATCTTACGCTCCGCGCCCTGGCAGAAAAAAGCGGCCTGGCCATTAATACACTGAGCTTGATCGAGAACGGAAAGACTTCGCCCAGTGTTAGCACGCTCCAGCAGTTGGCAATGGGACTCAATGTGCCCATCACCGCCTTTTTTAAAACCGGCGCTCCGAAGAGCAATATCGCCTACATCAAGAGCGACTGCCGGATGCGATCCATCTTTGATCATGGAATCCTGGAAGACCTGGCGGCGGGGTCGAATATTCAAGCTGTCGAACCGTTTATCGTGACATTGGAACAGGATGCCGGCAGCGGTTCCCAAGATATCGTCCACACGGGTTATGAATTCATCTATTGCCTTGAGGGCTGCATTGTGTACACCATCGAAAAGCACACTTATCTCTTAGAACCGGGAGACAGCTTGCTGTTTGAAGCGCATCTCCCGCATCGCTGGCAAAATCTTTGTCCGACGAAGTCGCGATCCATCCTGGTGCTTTTTCCTACGGACGATCGGGACAATCCGACAGAACGTCATTTTATTCAGGAGTAGTCTTGTCGCTTCAGGAGGTGTTTATGTCTACCTCGCGATTTCTAGAACGCTTGGTGTTGGGTTCGGCATGGATCGGCTTGATGATTGCCGTGTGGGCGATAACACCTTCATTGGCTGTGGCGCAGTGCGGTGATTATCCGGCGAATTCTACTTGTTACACCTGCCATGAGCAAACCGATCCGGTCTTTGGAAAAGGCGAATGGCATGAGATTCATGCCAGAAAGGATTGTTGCTGGAATTGCCATGGCGGCAATGCCCAGGCTGTGGACAAAGACGTGGCTCACCTGGGCATGACCCTGCAACCGCTGAAGGATACCTACGCCGACTGTTATGCCTGCCACCCTAGCGATTATGAAGCTAAAGCCGATCGCTTTGGGGCTGCTTTGGGCGTAATCCCGGTCAGCCAGGCGCCGACGCCGCAGCCCTCGTTTCCATCAGCCTCAGGCAAGGATTTCCGGCTTGTTATTCTGCTAACCCCAGAACCGATCAGCGCGCCGGTAACCCTCCAGTATCCTGAATTGATTTGCCTGGCCCTGGTATTGGTTGCCATCTTAGCATTTTTACTGTGGAATAAAGCTCATCACCGAAGTCCATTCTTACCTTCAAAATAAGGGTCTTTTGGAATGGCTGTATTGGAATCCGGCCCCTACTATTGAGAACGTACAAATAATCATTTAATCAAGGAGACAATAATGAAGATTGCTGCCATTACCGACGATGGAAAAACGATCAGCCAGCATTTTGGGCGAGCGCCCTATTATCTGGTCTTGACTTTTGAAAATGGGCAGATTGTGGGACGTGAGCAGCGAGACAAGCTGGGTCATTCCCAGTTCGCGAGCCAGCCGCATGAGCAGGAGCTGCCAGGCCAGCCCCATGGGATGGACGCCTCGTCTCACAACAAACACCTTCAAATGGCTGAAGCGATTGCTGACTGTGAGGCGCTCCTGTGCGGCGGGATGGGTATGGGGGCATACCAGAGCATGATCGCCTGCGGAATCAAGCCGGTGGTAACAGAAATTCGAGAGATTGACCTGGCGGTGATCGCTTACGTTGAAGGGAGGATCGTGGACCGGGTGGAACGGCTGCATTGATTTATTCAAGGCTGAGATATACTTTATCTAAACCTGAAAAAGATCGGACGGAACCGCCAGAGAAAGTGTCGGGCGCTTGTGGCGCAACTCGCAATATGATGAAAAGAGATTGATCAAAATAGGCTTAAAGATGGATCAAAGGTTGGATGACCGGGCTTTCGGCCACGCTTTTCCATAAAGCCGGGTTGGAGGTCTTTGGCCTGGATGCATCCGAAGAGATGCTGGAGGTGTGTAAATTGAAAGGGATTGTAAACTTCTGGTGAATTTGGGGAATTTGGGTCTCGAATATGGGTAGGAAAAAGATGAGTTTTTTGGATGATTTATTGAACAGTTTGAAAGCAGATGCGCCGGTGCGCTCGATCCTGGTTGGCGCGCACTGGACGGTTGTGTGCAGCCGGCGCTGCGGGATGGCTTCAACCATCATAAGGGAAAAGCCGCACGGTCACGAGAAAGTACGGGACGTCGGTCGCTTGCACCAGAAGAGCGCCTGCGAGCTGGCCGAATATGCCCGCTCTGAGAACCTCCTGGAAGCCAGCATCGGCGTGGCAGCCATCAACTCCCTGCTGGATGTCGATGAAGGCCAGGCCGTGGAGGTGAACGCCGGCGATGTGCTGATTAGCCACGGCCGGGGGAAGAACGTCGCCCTGGTTGGGCACTTCCCGTTCATCCCGGACCTGCGCCAGGCTGCGAGCCAGTTGTGGGTCATCGAGCAGCGCCCGGCGGATGGCGAATACTCGGCTCAGGCAGCCGTAGACCTGATCCCCCAGGCAGATGTGGTCGCGCTGACCGGCAGCGCCTTGATCAACCATACCCTGGATCATTTGCTCGCTCTCTGCCGGCCGGATGCGCTGGTCGTTGTGCTCGGGCCGAGCACGCCCCTTTCCCCGGTCTTATTCGACCACGGCGTATCCCTCCTGTCTGGCACCTTAGTAACGGACGAGGATGTGGTTCTGGGCGCAGTCGCTCAAGGAGCAACCTTCCAACAGATCCAGGCTGTGCGGCTGCTGACAATTGCGAGACAAGACATAAAATGATCCGCCTCGAAATAAAGTTTTAAGGAGACCCGCTTGATGGATTATTTAATGAGGCCAATCGGCCTCATTCATTCTTCTTTTCGAGAGAAGGAATTCACGCCCATCCAGCCTTCCCGCTCTCGTACAAAGGGGCAGGTCGAAGTATTTCCGGAATTTGTCGAAGGCCTGCATGACCTGGAGGGTTTCTCCCACATCATTCTCCTGTACGTCTTCCACCGTTCGGAAGGTTATTCGTTGTGGGTAAAACCTTTCCTCGACAACCAGATGCACGGCTTGTTCGCCACGCGCTACCCATACCGCCCGAACCCAATCGGCCTTTCCATCGTTAGGCTGATTTCCAAAGCTGGTAACATCTTGGAGATCGAGGCGGTGGATGTCCTGGATGGAACGCCCCTGCTGGACATCAAACCTTACGTACCCGAATTTGACCGGAAAGATGGGGTCCGTGTAGGCTGGCTTGAAAAGAGTGAAAAACCGGAGTAATGATGCCCCATCGTTTAAAACGATTTCTTCTGGTTGCGCTGCTCGTCCTCTCGTTTTCCGGCTGGCTCCAGCCAGCCTCGGTTGGCGCGCAGAGCGCCGTCGTGCACGCCGTTTTGTTCTATTCACCCACCTGCCCGCACTGCCAACATGTGATCCAGGAAGTGCTGCCCCCGCTGTTTGAGCAGTACGGCGAGCGGCTTCAAATGGTTGGGGTAGATATCACTTCCACCGGCGGTTCAGCCCTGTTCGATGTCGCCATTCAGCGATTTGCGATCCCAGCCGAACGCCAGGCCGTCCCCATGCTGGTCGTCGCCGATACCATCCTGCTGGGTTCGATGGAAATTCCTGTGCAGTTCCCCGGGCTTATTGAACGATACCTGGCTCAGGGAGGGGTCGATTGGCCGGACATCCCCGGGCTGCGCGAAGCGCTGGCAAGCGACCAGGCCGAATCCACAGCCGCCCCAGCTTCAACGCCTATCCCGGGCAAATCCGCTCAGGGAGCTGTTCAGGCAACCGAAGTGGCCCAACCCGAGCCGCCAGTGACTCAAGAAGCCATTTCTCCTCCGCCGCCAACCGCAGCGACTGCCGGCATGATCCTTCCCGGTTACGCCAAGCCGGGGCTGGGCGAGCGCCTGGGGCGGGATCCATTGGGCAATTCCCTGGCGATCGCTGTGCTGCTGGCGATGTTCATTTTGATCGTGGGGAGCATCAAGCTCCTCCGTCCGGCCGCGGCTGTGGGCCAGTTGATGCGTCCATCGGTCTGGATTCTCATCCTTTGTCTGGCAGGGATTGCTGTGGCTGGATACCTGACTTACGTCGAAACGGCTCAAGTGGAAGCAGTGTGCGGTCCGGTCGGCGATTGCAACGCCGTGCAGCAGAGCGAGTATGCTCGCCTGTTTGGGGTATTGCCCATCGGCGTTCTGGGCCTGGTTGGTTATGCAGCCCTCCTGGCAGCCTGGCTGGTAGGCCGTTTTGGATCGAAAAGTTCGGCGTACCTGGCTTCGCTGGCGCTGCTGGGGATGACATTCTCAGGTATCGTGTTTTCCATCTACCTGACTTTCCTGGAACCATTCGTGATCGGCGCAACCTGCGCCTGGTGCCTGGCGTCCGCGGTTATTATGACACTGCTGTACTGGTCTTCCATCCCGCCGGGAAAGTCGGCCTTGTCTCATTTTATCTTTGGCGACAACCAGGCCCGCCGAAAAAAAGGTTTTCGAAGCCCCATCCAAAGCGAGTGATCTGGAATTGCGCCTCCCTGGCAGGGAGAGGCTGGACGATATCCGCCATCGTCCTGTTCCTGATTGCGGGGGTCCTGGCGTTTGTCCAACGGTCCGTTACCGGGATATGATCATGAGTCGGATTTGCTTGGGGTCTTTTACTACTCGCCATGCCTTGCTCAAATCCAGTTCGCCCCTCCTGGCCAGGTGCAGCAGCGGCGCCAACGGCGTGTTTCCAATCTGTGCCGCATAGGTTTTGGCCTGCTGGCGAGGCGTCTGTTCGGCAAAACCAGGCTTTTCCCGTAATTGGGCCAATACGCGCTCGTTTTCACGGGTTATATAATCTACGATCTCTTGCAGGGCTTTTTCGCTCTCCTCATCCCGTGCCTCGGGTTTGGGACTTCTGCGCTGAGGCTGCGCGGTTGGCTTGAGCGGACGATGCTCCTGGCGCATCCGCGACCAGTGATCGGCGCGGCTGGGCACCGAAATGATCTGGAAATCCGGCAGGATCAAACCGGTGAGGGTTTTGCCCAGAACGCAACTGGTGTCCAGCCCAAAGGCCCTGTCCTGGTAAATGAAGGGTTGGCCATTTTTCAAATGGTCGTGATGCCCGAAAAGCACTGGCTTGTCCCGCTCGTAAAGCTCATACCAGGGTTTGTCGTAGCGGGCGTACAGGTAATGCTCTCCACCCATCGTTCCGCACAAAACCGTCGGAAATTGCTCTGCCAGCGGGACGCCGGGCTCTAAATACCCGTGGACCAGGATGGCCTCTGGCATCTCGATGAAAGTTGGAAAGGTATCCATGAATGCCACCGCCTCCGGGTACGCTGTTCCCAACTGGGATTTGGAGATCAACTGCGACAGCGCCGGTTTGATCTCCCGGCGATAGGATCGAATGTGTTTCCGTTCGTGATTGCCCATCAGGGAACGAGTGTTGGCCTGCTGGCGGAAGAATTCCAACACTTCGGGTGTTTCCGGCCCGCGGTCGACGATGTCACCCAGGGCAATGATGGCGTCCTCTGAGGCCAGCCCGGCGCGTTCCAGCAGGTTGTTCAATTCAACGTAACATCCGTGGATATCGCCAATGACGAGAGTCTTCATGGCCCTGATGATAACATAACCGCTTGCCGCGAGCTTTGGGGCATCCTAAAGTAAAATAAACCGGCAATCGAATCCTGCGATCCCTGTGTTCGCTCGCTTCGCCGGTAGGATAACATTTTAAGGAAGACATTATGGAGATCCCCCCTTTCCAGTTGGAGCGCTATTTCGCCCGCTACGAATTTTCTGCCCGTTACCTGCTGTCCAGCTCGGACTGTGAAGCCCTGTCGATGGCGGAGCTGCTGAGGTTGGCCGATGCAGAGCTAATGGAGCTGTGGCAAGAGCTAAGATTGGGTTACACCGAAAGCCAGGGCCACCCATTGCTGCGGCAAGCCATCGCCGGGTTGTACCGGGACTACACGGCAAACGAGGTCCTGGTGGCCGCGCCCGAGGAAGCCATTTTCCTGTTCATGCAGGCGCTGCTGGAGACAGGCGATCACGTGGTTTGCACCTTTCCGGGCTACCAGTCGTTGTATGAAGTCGCCCGTTCCCTGGGCTGCCAGGTCTCGCTCTGGGAACCGCACGAAGCCCAAGGCTGGCGTTTCGACCTAGAAGACCTGGCCAGCCTGCTGCGCCCAGACACCCGGCTGGTGGTGGTAAATTTCCCTCATAATCCGACCGGTTACCTGCCGCCCCTGGCGGACTTCCAGGCCTTGATCGATCTTGTGCGCCAGAATGGGATTACGCTGCTGTCGGATGAGATGTACCAATACCTGACAGCCGCGGATGGAGCTGCCCTGCCGGCAGCCTGCGAGCTGTACGAGCGGGCTGTATCCCTTTCGGGCCTGTCGAAGTCTTTCGGGCTGCCCGGGCTGCGCATCGGCTGGCTGGCTTCCCGGGACCGAGAGCTGCTCGAGCGGGTGAGCCTGTTCAAGGACTACACTACCATCTGCAGCCCCGCTCCTTCCGAGCTGCTTGCGATCATCGCCCTGCGCGGCCGGGAAACCATCCTGGGCAGGCAGTTGGCGCGCCTGCGCCGCAACCTGGACGTGCTGGATCAATTCTTTAAGGAATACAGGCAATTGATCGCCTGGAACCGCCCTAAAGGCGGGTCGATCGGCTTTCCGCGCTTGCTGGCTGGGCCGGACAGCTACGAATTCTGCGAACAGGTGGTCGTAGAGGCGGGCATCATGCTGGTGCCTTCGCGAATTTTCCAATTTGGCGACCACCACATCCGGATCGGTTTCGGCCGCCAGGACCTGCCGCAGGTGATCCGTCGCTTTGGGGAGTATTTGCAAGAGCGGTTTGGCTGAACCAGCTTTATCCATTGATTTGATCAGGCAATTACAGAAGTTTTAGAACGGCCCAAAACCATAGGATTGCGGGGACGGATTCCCTTGACAAAGCTTATAATTTCGATTATCCTCAAAATTGATAGATATCAAAATTATGGCTTGGAGGATAACCCATGGAGATCAGGCGTTCCGAGACGATTCTGGAAATGTTGAGGGCTCTGGCCGACGAAAGCCGTCTGGCTTTATTGCGGTTGGTGAGCCAGAAGGAATACACCGTAGGAGATCTGGCTGAATTGGTCGGTTTGGGCGCGCCAACCGTTTCACACCACCTGACCCGGCTGCGCAAAGCAGGGCTGGTTACCCTGCGTATGGCCGGCAACCAGCGCTTTTACCGGGTGAACTCCGGCGGATTGGATCGCTTTAAACAGTTGGCGGGAGAGATCGAGCGCCTGCCGGTCGCGCCGGAGTCCGTGGAGACGGATGAAGCATGGATCCCCCGGTTAGATTGGGATGTTGAGGATCAGAAGGTTTTACATGAGTACACTCATGACAGGAAGCTTATCCGCTTGCCTAGTAAACAGAAGAGGCTGCTGGTTATTTTACGCTGGCTGGCAACCCTGTTCCAGCCAGACGTGCTTTACAGCGAGACCGAAGTCAACAATATTTTGAGGGCTGTGTACGAGAAAGATTACGTCAGCCTGCGCCGCGACCTTGTTGATTTCGGGTACCTGCGCCGCGAACGCGGCGGAGGAAAGTACTGGCTGGCTCCAGTTGAACTGGACATTTTAAAGCCAAAGGAAGAAGATGATTAATGTCTACGCTTTCAGAAAGAAGCCAAACTTCTGCTGAACTGGGCTTGATGCGCGGATTTCCTCCGCCGCCCGAGCAGGTTGTTACCCATGAGAATCAGCTTCTCGCTCCGTATAACTGCTGGAGCTTTCAAAATGAGCTGCCGCTTAACCCGGTCGTGGATGTGTGGCGAGGGGATAAACCCCTGGCTGAGCTCGAATATAACCCGCTGGATCTCTCCGCGGTGACGTTCCAGAACCTGGCAGGCGCTTCATTCACTTTCGCGGATATGGTCGAGATGAGCTATACGGACGGGATTGTCGTCCTGCACGATGGAAAAATTATTTTTGAGCGCTACCTGAATGGGATGCAGCCCCACAAGCTGCACGCATGGGCCTCCTGCAGCAAGTCGATGACCGGTACATTAGCCGCACTGCTGATGCATGAAGGGCTGTTTGATCCGCATGCTTTTGTTTCGTTCTATCTGCCCGAGTTGAAAGACAGCGGCTTTGGCGACGCAACGATTCGCCAGGTGATGGACATGACTGCCAGGATTTGTTTTCCGGAGGAAGAGGTCGACCCGGTAGCTGAGAACTGGAAGTACGCCGTCGCGATGGGCTGGCGCCTGCCCCCGCAAGGGTATACCGGTCCGATCAGCGCCTATGATTACCTGCCGTTGGTGCAGAGGGACGGCAAACACGGACAGCGGTTTGCCTACCTGACCCCCAACACGGATGTGCTGGCCTGGCTGATGAAGCGTTTGCTGGATCAATCCCTGGCCGAGATCATGCATGCAAGGATCTGGTCGAAACTTGGCGTGGAGCGAGACGCTTTTTGGATTGTGGGTCCGCTTGCAGTGGAGACCTCCGGATCGGGGCTGTTGACCACCCTGCGGGATATGGCCCGCTTTGGGCAAATGCTGCTGCAGAAAGGGCAATTTAATGGCCAGCAAATCCTGCTGGTCGAGGTTGTGGAAGATATCGAACGAGGCGCAGATGCGGATGCTTTTGCCCGTGGACCGGCGGCCAGTCCCGGAAATCGGGGTTGGTCGTATCACCACCAGTGGTGGGTATCCCACAACGCGCACAGCGCCTATATGGGGTTGGGTTACGGTGGGCAAATGCTGTACATCGATCCGGCCGCAAAGATGGTGATCGCTAAGTTTAGTTCGTACCCTACACCGACGCCGGCCGGCAACGAATTCTTCAGCGCGTTCGGGGCTTTTCCTGAGCTGGCGAATTGGTTAATGAGCGAAAAGTAAAGCCGGCAGATATCTGCCGGTCAACCCGCCTTTGATTTCGCATTGTTGAGAGCAGCGGCGGCGCGGATTAGATCCTTTAGCGCCTCCGTTTGGTAATTTGTTCGGATGCGTTCACTTTCCTAACGGTCCTTTTCAAATTGTGAAACGAACGTTCCAAAGATTAGAAAATTGGAACGTCTATTGCAATTTTAGTTAACTTCAGGTATTATGGTATTAACCATGTCGATTTTAAAGGAACTTCAACCCGATCTACAACAAAGCCTGGAGCAGCGCATCTCCACCGCTCACAGCGACCTCAGTCCCAAACACAAGCGCCTGGCTCGCTTCATCCTGGACAACAAATACTTTATGTCTTTCGCTTCAGCCAGCCAGGCTGGTGAAAAAACCGGCACAAGCGCAGCGACAGTTGTACGGTTTGCACAGTCCCTGGGCTATGAGGGCTTCGCGGAGATGCAGGCAGCCATCCGGGCGGATCTACCCAGTTATATGTCGGCTGTAGAACGAATTCAGGAGCGGCTGGAATCCTCGACTGAACCTGACGACCTCCCGCAAAAAGTGTTTTACACCGATATCGCCAATATTGAACGAACTGCGAACAATTTGATGGCGGCGGATCTGGATGGAGCCTTGCGGGCGATCATTGAGGTGAGGCACATTTGGGTGATTGGCTCAGGTATTTCTTCTGCCAGCGCCATGTATCTGGCGCACTCTTTGAAGATCATTGGTTTCGATGCTCGTTTTAATATCAACGAAGGCTTGTCGTTAGCCGTAGATGCTGCTCAATTTGGCCCAGATACATTGGTTATCGCATTGGATTTGTGGCGGTATGTCCGCTCGACGACCAATACCCTTACAACCGCCAAAAAACATGGCGCCCACATCATTGCCATCTCAGATAGCATCGTCTCTCCGGTGGCTCAAATGGCCGATTTTGCCTTCGAGGTTGCCGCGGATGGCGTCGCTCATAGCCTTTCGTCGACGGCCGTATTGTCTTTGATCAATGTAATCATTGCTTCTTTATCCTATCTCGTACCAAAACAGACCATGGAATCGCTGCGCCGGGTCGATTCGAATTACCTGGACAATCATCTTCTCGTACTGGAGTAGAAATGCAGATCACCGTCTGTGGCGGTGGGAATGCCGCTCATACTTTGGTGGGGCTTCTAGCGGCTCAAGGCAGCAATATCGTCAACGTTTATCTCACGTTCGAAAGCGAGGTCCAACGCTGGCAGGCAGGCATCGCTTCCCAAGGTGGGATAGAGGTGCTGATGAGAGATACAACCGCCCTCGGCCGCCCGCATAGGGTCAGTTCCGACCCATCAGAAGTAATTCCAGGTTCTGAACTGGTACTGCTGGCTCTTCCGGCCTTTGCCCACCGGACCGTTTTGATCGAAATCTCGGACTATCTGGAGGATGGCGCCTGGCTGGGCGCCATCCCTGCTCGCGGCTGTTTCGACCTATGTGTATGGGATACGCTGCGCGAAAAATGCTATTCCTTGACCATTTTTGGCTTGCAGTCGCTACCTTGGGCCTGCCGGATTCTTGAATACGGCCAATCGGTAAAAATCCTGGGGGTCAAAGCGCGCCTCTGACCTGGCTGCCTGGCCTACATCCCACACTGCTACCATTGCCAACCAGCTTGGCGGGTTGTTGGGCATTCGCCTGGATCCTGCATCAGATTTCCTCAACCTCACTCTGGGGAACACCGGTCAACTCATCCACCCGGGCATCCTTTATGGCAGGTTCCGGGATTGGGACGGCAGCCTGCTGGCTGATGCGCCGCTTTTCTATCAGGGCGTCGATGGAAAAACAGCCGATACCCTGGAGGCGATGAGCGCAGAAATCCAGGAATTACGCCATAATCTCCAGGCACATTTTCCATCCCAGGATCTTTCCGCCGTCCGCCCACTGGGGGAATGGTTGCAGCGCTCCTATCCTGACGATATCCTCGATTTCTCCTGCCTCCAGGCGATGTTTAACAATAACCGGAGCTACGCCGGACTGCGAGTCCCTGTGCGCCCAGATACTCACGGATCACAATCCAGTGGGGTGCAACCCGATTTCCAATCCCGTTATCTTTCCGAAGACATCCCGTATGGGTTAATCCCAACCCGTGGAATCGCGGAACTGGCAGAGGTCGAGACGCCGGTCATCGATCAGGTCATTCTGTGGGCACAAGACAAACTGGATCAGGAATACCTGGTCAATGGGAGACTGCGCGGCCGTCACCTGGAGTCCACCCGCGCTCCACAGCGTTACGGACTCCACTCACTCGAACAATTTATAGATCGCGTTGGGCTGGCAGCCTGATCTGCGATCACGATTCATTGCATCCTTCATAAAAACACAATCAGCACGCACAAGATGGAGTGTTACGGCTTTGCCGAAATCTCCGGAGATTCAGCCATACAGGGTTGGGCGCTTTGCCCCTGGCCGCAGGCCAGTGGTCGGCCCACCACGCTTCAGGATGAATAGAGATACATCATATTAGGAGAAAGTATTTATGCCAAATCACAAGAGATCGTCTAATGGTAAATCCGCCAAAAATCAAGGGAAACGGAGAGTGATGGTCGGCGCCATTGGCAAATGTGTCCACAACCTGGGAGTTGAAAATTTCGCGGATTGGATGCAAGATCTTGGTCTGGGGTATGTGACCGTCAAACTGGGCCCGGCAGTGCCGATTTATGAAGTCATTAATAAAGTCCGCGAAGCCCGTCCCGAAGTAGTGGGCGTATCCATGCGTCTGGGCGATTTGCACGTGGATAAATTGATTACCGAGTTTGTCGAGACTGCCACCCAATATGGCCTGCATCCCAAGGATAGCGGCATTCGTTACTCTTTCGGTGGATTGCGACCCGCAGCAAACCTGGTGCGCGCCATGACCGGGATGCCGTTGGAAGAAGATCGTTTCATCCGTGAAGACGAAAAGCACTACGACTTCCAGGCGGTCGCCCAGTCTTATCAACAGAAAGAGCATTTCAAAGGTTTCTTTGAGCTGGTCGTCGATGACTTCGTCTCTATGGAGGAGCTGGAAGATTTCGCCCGCCGGCGGACTACCAGCCACTTGCATAAAGAATCGCCCTGGTCCGATCACCTGGTCGAGCGCATCCGGCAGGTGCGCGAGCGTGAAAACCGGCCGATCATCCGCGCCCATATCGGCATTGCCGCCGAGACCATCGAGCCTACCGTCAAGGCAATCGAGAAGTTAGCGGACGCCAGCGCTTTCGAGATCGTCTCTCTGGCCCCAGACCAGACTTCACAGGAATTGCTCGCCAAGTTTATCCGCAAAGAGGAAGATCCCGGCAAATACCTGGCAGGACAGGGCGGCGCGCCTATCCGCTCCATTGAAGATCTCCAGCGCCTTAAAGCCACAACCCAGCGTGGCAATTTTCCGATGACTCGTATCTATACCGGCACCGACGAGCTGGTGACCCTGGCGCACCTGTGGGAGGCGCACCTTAACATCTGCTTTCCGGCCGTTCCTATCTTTTTCTACAATGAATTGGATGGACGCGGGCCAATCAGCATCCGCGATGCGTTCGATGAGCATTTTCGCACCATCGAATACTGGGCAGGCATTGGCAAGCCCCTGGAAATTAACGACCCCCACCAGTGGGGGCTGCGCTATGCCAGTGATGACATGCAGGTTACCGACCACGTCCTCTGTGCTGTGATTGCCCTTAAGAAAGGCATCAAGCATTACGTGATGCAGATGATGTTCGAGCTGCCTCCCGAGATCTCTGCCATGGACGATTTGGCCAAGATGAAGGCAGCTTACGAGCTGGCTGAACCATTGACGCGCCACTTTGACTTTAATATCCTGCGCCAGACCCGTTCGGGCTTACCCAGTTTTCCCCCGAATCTCAACCAGGCGAAAGGCCATCTGGCTTTCGGCATTTACACCCAGCTTTACATGGATCCCGATATTTTACATGTGGTCACCCATTCCGAGGCCCATCACGAAGCCAGCGCCGATGATATTATCGAGTCCTGCGAGATCGTCAAGCAGGTCTGCTGGGATTTCGCCAAGGGCAACGTACCTGAAATTTGGGCCGATCGTGTGGTGCGGAAGCGGATCAAAGAATTAAAGCGGGGGGCCATGTACAACGTCGTCCACGCCGCCATCCTGGGCGGTTATGAGGGACCTATCCGCCCGGAAAACTTCCAGGAATGGGCAAAAGAACCGAAGGAAGACCCGGAGAAAAACTACGAGACGATGCTGCTCAGCCTGATCGACGAAGCCAATTATCCCACCGGAATCTGTGGGCTGATCGCCGGCGACACGCTCGATCTCGGCTTGCAGATTGGCCTGTTCCAGGGACCGCACATTACTGTCATCGACCGGCGTTATGAGATGGCTGGCGCCTGCCGGACCAAGGTGGTTAACGGGATGTGCCGCATCGATGAGTGGAACGGCATCCGGGTGTACAGCGAAATGGAACGTGTTGATCTGGTCCGCAAGAAGTACCCATGGTACTTCTACAAGGAAATCACCCGCGCTGACGAGCCCAGCTACATCGTAGAGGACGCCGAGGTCGAGCGAGTGGATGAAGAAGCGATAGCGAGCTTCCGAAAAGAGATCGGCGTCACCGGCCTGGCGGACGAGAAAATCCTGGTGGTCGATTTCGGCAGCACTTACACCAAGGTTGGCATCTTCGATACAAAGCGTGAAACTTTTGAATTGCGTTACAAGCCCACAACTGTCGATGATATCCGCATCGGCCTGGCAGACGGGCTGGAAGTGCTGGAAGCCTGCCGGGAAAGCGGAGATTGGAAGCCCCTGTCGCGCAAGATGCGTGAATTTGCGGTGCGCCTGCCCTGTTCCAGCGCCAAAGGCGGCCTCAAGATGGTCACAGTGGCGTTAGTGAAGGAAGAATTTGGTTTTGCCACCGAATTGGCAGCTCTCAGTGCTGGGGCGAAGTTGGTGGCTACCTATGATGGTCAATTAACTCCTGAGCAAGCCCGTCACATTTATGAAGTCGACCAACCGGAGATTATCTTGCTGGCGGGCGGCACCGATCTCGGAGGCGATTCAGCCACCCAACTGCACAATGCCCGTCTGCTGGCAAAAGCAGCCCGGTACGCAACGTACGCGGATTACGGTGTGCCTGTCATCTATGCCGGTAACCAGGATATTCGCGAGCGGATTGAGAACATTTTCCGCTACCGCTATATCGATGTGCGCACCACCCCTAACGTCATGCCTGAGATTAACGATTTTCATATCGAGGTGGTTAACGAGGCCATCCGCAGCCTGTTCCAGACTGTGATTATCCGCGGGAAAGGCTTTGACGTGGTCGAAGAATATATGGACGCCCCCTTTATTCCCACCCCACGAGCCGCCTTCCGCGGCATTAATCTGCTCGCTCACGGCTTTGGCAACGAGCCGGGGCTTGGTAACATGATCGCTCTAGATATTGGAGGCGCCACTACAGATTTCTACTCCAACGTGAGCGACAATCCCCTTTACCTGTATCCGGGCGATGACTCGCAGCGCAAAGTGAAACGTACCATCCTGAAAACACCCAATGTGCCGCTGATCTACCGCCGGGTGGAAGGTAAGTACGGATTGAGTTACAACGCCGAAAATCTGAAGGAACTGCCACGCTTCATTAATGGAAAAATGGCCTCCGATTTGAGCGCTTATCTGGCAAAACGGTACCCCTCCCAATTTGTAACCGGATCCGACCAGTTCCGCCGCTTCGTGCATGGCAGGAACGGCGCCACGGAATTGGACCTGGACGGCTACCTGAGCTGGGTCAGCCAAAACCCTCACGAGACCCCCAAGTCGCCCCTGGAAGATTCCGCCAACGCCTTCCTGGCGAAAGAGATTATGGCGGTCGCTACGAGTAAGCATGTTGGCCGTGTGGATGAGACCGAGACTTATTTCCTGCAATACGGCGTGAATTACTTCAACCAACCTGTGACTATCCTGCTGATCGGCGGCACCATTTATCATAAGTGCCGGGACCGCCAACCCGGCTACCAGGAAGACCTTGCGGTAATTTCCGACGGTGTGCTCTACAATCCTGTCGAAGATCACATCTTGCGTTCCAACGGGCGGATTCTATTGGATGCCAAGTACCTGGTGAGCATCCTGGGCGGGCTTTATGGGCGGGTGGCGCCCGAGCAGGCCCTGCGTATGATGAAGCGCGAGCTGCTTCCGCTCGATACCGTTCTGGCAGGCAAGCTGGAGAAAGAAGCAGCCGGGCAAAGGTAATGAATTTTCTTATGAAGAAGGAGGTGTGAGAAAGAAGCGCTCAAGTCTTTCAGCGGGGGGTCTACCGAATTTTCGTCTGTGCCGGTAGAGCCTGTATCTTTGAACTGGCAGAATTAATCAATTAAATAATGCTGGAGGAGGATTATGAACACTAGAAAACTTTTCTTGTTTAGAGCGCTTTTGCCCCTGGTTTTAATTTTAACGGGGTGCGCCCAGGCAACTCCGGAGACCGTCATCCAGGAAAAAGTCGTTGAGCAGACTGTTGTAGTAAAGGAAACGGTCGTCGTCACCGAAAAAGAGGAGGTTGAAAAGGTTGTCACGCCTACTGCGCAACCCGGACGGCAGACGATCGTCATCGCGCTGGCCCAGCCGCCTGTCTCCCTGGACCCGGCTGACCACCGCAGCCGCGAATCCGAGACTGTGATCCGCAACATGTTCGATGAACTCGTAACTCGCGATAACACCAGCGGCGTCCATATGGAGATCGCAGAAAGCATGAACTGGTTGGACGAGAAGACCCTCGAGATCAAGCTGCGCTCGGGGATCAAGTTTCACGATGGCACCGAAATGACTGCCGACGACGTGGTCTATACTTTCAACCGGATCATCCAGGAAAACGCCATCGATTACCCAGAGCCGCATACTTCCCCGCGCAAAGGTCTGATCGCCCCATTGGAATCGATTGAAAAGACCGCCGACGACACGGTCGTCATGCACTTCAGCGGTCCCTGGCCGCCGGCGATGCAGCTCCTGGTCCACCAGCAGATCGTTCCTCAGCATTATCTGGAAGAGGTGGGCACCGAAGGTTTTATTGCAAATCCAATCGGCACTGGCCCATTCAAATTCGTCTCCACTCAATCCGGCCTCGAAGAAGTGGTTATGGAGCGGTTTGATGATTATTATGGCGGCGCGCCGGACCTTACACCGGACGGCACCGCCTGCGTTTCCGGCGTCATCTTCCGCGCTATTCCGGAGGCTTCCACCCGCGTGGCCGCATTGCTGGCTGGCGAAGTGGATATCATTCAGTCTGTACCCGCCGAGCTGATTGACACGCTGACGCAAACACCCGGCATCCAGGTTAAGACCGCCCCGGGAACCCAGCCGAAGTGGATGGAGATGAACGTCAACAAGGCGCCCTTCGACGATGTGAATGTCCGCCAGGCGATGAATTACGCCGTGGACAAGGATCTCATCATCCAGGAGATCTACGGCGGCCGCGCCGTGGCGTTACCCGGCCCGCTCTCGCCATATAATAACTTTGTCAACAAAAGCCTGAAGCCTTACGCATACGATCCCGATAAAGCTCTGTCGCTGCTCAGTGACGCCGGCTGGACCGATACGAACGGCGATGGAATCCTGGATAAAAACGGCCAACCATTCTCCTTCACGATCGACACGTTGGAAGACTGGCGCTCACTGGCTGAGGCGGTCGCCGGAATGTTCCGCGATATCGGCATCGACGCCAACGTGCGCTTCTGGGAGTACAGCGTGGTCCAACCGCAGCTCTTGGCAGGCGAGCGCCAGGCTTACCTGGATGACTGGGGCGATTCGGCTTTCGACCCGGTGGGTCACTTCGAAGCCAAATGGCACAGTTATGAAGAGGGCTCGACTTATGGCCGCGCCAATTTTTCGGGCTACAATAATCCTCGCGAGGATGAGCTGATCAAGCTGGGCGAGACCACCGCCGATACCAACCAGCGCCAAACCATCTACGACGAAGCGCAACAGCTCGTTTACGACGATGCTCCGGCCGTGTTCCTGATCCTGCCGGAAGAAGCCGAAGCCGCTTCTTCTCGGGTTCAGAACTGGTCTCCGGCTTCCGACAGCCGCGAGAACATGCATGACGTGTGCCTGGCTCAATGAACCTGTGATTCCACTGCGAGCGAGTAGGGCAGGTGTGGCCCTACTCGTCTCGGTTGGATGAATGAGCGGAGTACCCTGCCTTGAAAGCTGTCAAAATCCTTGAGCGCCTCCTGGCCACCTTTCCGCTGATGTTTGGTGTGGCGATTGTGGTGTTTTTCTTCATCCGCCTGACCCCAGGCGATCCGGTTGACATCATGATGGGCCAGGGGGGCGCGGTATCCGAAGGCGAGATACAGCAGCTACGCCAGGAATTTCACCTGGACCAACCGCTGTGGGTACAGCTCGGGCTGTTTATAAAGGATGCAGTGCGCGGCGACCTGGGTTATTCCTACATCCTAAAACGCCCGGTCACTGCGCTGATCTCGGAGCGCTTGCCTGCCACCATCGAGCTGGCTGCCGGCGCTCTGCTCATCAGCCTGCTTATAGCCCTGCCGGTGGGCATCGTCTCCGCAGTCCGGCAGAACTCAATGGTCGATCGCCTGAGCATGGCAGGCGCTTTCTTAGGCATTTCGATGCCTGGTTTCTGGTTAGGGATCATCTTAATCTTGTTTTTCTCTGTCAGGTTGAATATATTACCGGTACAAGGGCGCATCGGCGTCGAAACTCACTTGCAGGAAATTACCGGATTCTTTCTCATCGACAGCCTGCTGACCGGCAACCGGGTTGCGCTGGCCAGCAGTCTTAAACACCTGATCTTGCCTTCCATCACCCTCGGGGCTCCAGTTGCCGCGGTGGTCGCCCGCGTTTTGCGATCCAGTATGCTGGAGACTTTGCGCTCCGATTACGTTGTCCTGGCTCGCAGCAAGGGCGCCTCGGAGCCCATCGTCGTCTTGAAACACGCCCTGCGAAACGCCCTGATCCCGACGGTCACCGTGGTCGGGCTGCAGGTCGGAATACTGCTGGGCGGGAATATGATCATCGAGACCGTCTTCAGTTGGCCCGGGCTGGGACGCATGGTAGTCGATGCAATATTTAATCGAGATTTTCCGTTGATTCAAGGCTCGGTGATGGTGTATGCTTTCACTTTTGTGATAGCGAACTTGATCGTTGACGTGCTTTACACCTACCTGAACCCCAAGATCAGCCTTTAGAATGAGAGCATTCGATGGAGATTGCCCCAGAAGTCGTCACCCCTTTACAGCGCCAGCGTTATTTGTGGCGCTTGCGCCTGCGCCTCATGCGGCGAGACAGCCTGGATTTCCTGAGGCAGTTGGGGGGACATCCTTTGGCATTATTCAGCGGCATTATCATCCTGCTCTACTTACTTGCAGCAATCTTCGCTCCCCAAATCACCGCCCACGATCCCACACGTGGCAATCTGCGCCTGCGTCTGGATCCCCCCGCCTGGTCGGAGGGTGGTAGTTGGAGTTATCCTCTGGGAACGGATTCCCAGGGTCGCGATCTCCTGACGCGCATAATCTACGGGGCGCGAGTTTCCTTGCTGGTGGGTTTCCTCTCCGTGGGCATCTCAGTCGTCATTGGGCTTATCACCGGCACTCTGGCTGGTTATTTCCGCGGTCGTTTCAATTCCTTTATATCGCGCTTCGCTGACCTGCTCCTGGCATTTCCATTTCTAATTTTTGCCATCGGGGTCATGGCTTTCCTTGGACCCGGCTTCGTAAACCTGATCCTGGCCCTCACTTTCAAAGGCTGGGTAGAATTTTTCCGGCTGGTGCGCGGCGAGATGCTCGGCGAGAAAACCCAGGAGTACGTGGAGGCGGCCCGCGCCACCGGGCAAAGCCACCTGGCGATCATCGCTAATGAGATTCTGCCTAACATCATTCAATCCGTTTTTGTCCTGGGCACCCTGCGCATGGGCTATATGATCATTATGGAAGCCAGTTTGAGCTTTCTTGGCCTGGGCATCCCGCCACAAATCCCTGCCTGGGGGTCGATGGTGGCTGCCGGCCGCGATTATATGCTGGTTGCCTGGTGGGTTTCTACCTTCCCCGGGCTGGCAATTGTAGTCCTGGTTCTGGCGATCAATCTGTTTGGCGAGGGCTTGCGGGATATCCTCGATCCGCGCTTGAAGATCGAGGGATGAATCTCACCAGGGCTTGATCAGGCTATCACGAGCCAGCAGTGGAGGCCGGTATTGGCTAATTCGTTTTTATTAGAGTTGCGAGACTTGACCACCGTATTCCCTACCCGCCGAGGGGAGGTCCGGGCTGTGGATGGCGTTAACCTTACCCTTTCAGAGGGCGAGATTTTGGGAATCGTTGGCGAATCGGGTTGCGGCAAGAGCACAGCTTTACTTTCCATCATGCGCCTGGTGCGTCCGCCTGGAAGGGTTGCTAAAGGACAGGTTGTCTTCCGAGGCCGCGACTTGAGCACCTTTTCGGATTCTGAGATGCGCGCTGTGCGCGGCAAAGAGATCGCGATGATCTTCCAGGACCCCCTTTCAACCCTAAACCCCGCATTCACGGTTGGCGAGCAGATTCGTAAATCCTTGCGCCTGCACCAAATCATTCCAGGTTCACACCTTCCCTGGCCCTTGGATCGCGCCCGCCGCATCCAGGAGAAAGAGCGCGCATTGGCAGTAATGAAAGAGGTTGGCATCCCTTCCCCGATGGACCGCTATGCAGCTTACCCTCACCAGTTTTCCGGCGGGATGCAGCAACGCGCCCTGATCGCGATCAGCTTGGTGTGCGGGCCGGCGCTCCTGTTGGCTGATGAGCCAACCACAGCCCTGGATGTCACCATTCAGGCCCAAATTCTGGATCTGATGCGCCGGATCAACCAGGAACATGGGACCGCCATCATCCTGGTCACCCACGATCTGGGTATGGCGGCTGAGTTCTGTAGCCGTATTGCGGTTATGTATGCCGGGCGCATCGTGGAACAAGGCACAGTGGACCAGGTAGTGGAAAACCCCCAGCATCCGTACACGCAGGGGTTGCTCGAGTGCCGGCCGCGTATCTCCATGCGCCAGTTACGCGTCCAACCCATCCCTGGCAACGTTCCCGACCTGGCTGCTCTGCCGCCTGGTTGCGCGTTTGCCTCACGTTGTCCCTACCGCCGGGCGGTTTGCGAGGACGGACCTATCCCCCTGATGTCTATCGAAATGGATCACCTCAGCCGCTGCTTGGTCCACAACCAGTTCCAGCGCAACCCTGAGTGGGATTGGCACGACAGAGTGGGGGCCGAGTTATGAAACTTCTGGATTCAAGCGAGGCGACCCCTCCGTTGGTCGAGGCGCGCCAAATTTACAAACACTTTGCCATCCGCCCCAGCCTTTTAACTCGTTATCTGGCGGGTGCTCGTCTCAAAACGGTGCGGGCCGTGGACGGCGTTGACCTTTCAGTTTGGCCAGGTGAAACGCTTGGCCTGGTAGGGGAGAGCGGCTGCGGCAAAACCACTCTGGGCCGGGTGTTGGTTCGCCTGCATGCCCCTACACGCGGCCAGATCTATTACAAAGGTCGCCAACTGGAGGGAGACAAAATTCTCGATTCCGTCGGCAGCGAAGGTCCGCTCCAACCGGTCAATTACCATCACCTGGCCCAAATCATTTTTCAGAATCCTTATTCGTCGCTCAATCCGCGCAAGACGGTGCGTGATATTTTAGGCACTCCTCTGCGCAACCGGGGGGTCGATGATCCCTTGCAACGTGAAGCGGAGTGTCTGCAACTGCTGCGCCGGGTTGGTTTGAGCGAGCGCCACATCAATTCGTATCCCCACCAGTTTTCAGGTGGACAGCGCCAGCGCATAGGCATCGCCCACGCTTTAGCCATGCGCCCGCGCTTTATCGTTGCTGACGAGCCGGTCTCGTCCCTGGATGTTTCCATTCAAGCCCAGGTGATCAATCTGCTCGAAGAGCTGCAGGATGAATTTCAATTAACCTACCTGTTTATCGCTCACGATCTCAGTGTCATCTATTACATCAGCGACCGAGTGGCAGTGATGTATTTAGGTCACCTCGTCGAAGAAGGCCAGACTGACACCCTGTTTGAAAACCCACTCCACCCATACACCCAGGCGCTTTTGGCTGCTATCCCGCGAGTCAGCAAAGCTGCCCGGCGGCAGCGTATTATCTTACCGGGTGGAGTACCCAGCCCCATCGACCCCCCATCCGGTTGCCCATTCCACCCGCGTTGTTTTGCCCGGGTTGGACCCATTTGCGAGCAAGAGCGGCCTCCCTTTTTCCAGGTAGGGGAACAAAAAGTGTCTTGCTGGATTTATCAAGATCAGCCGTTAGCGCAAAATTCCGCACTTCCTGCTGAAGTGCAGCTCCAATCTCAGAGCGCTGAAATGGATGAAAGCGCCGCGTTCAACCCCAGTGCGGAGACCCCTGTTGATTAAAAACATTCGACTGGCTGGCGACCACTACACGATGGGTCGCCAGCACGGGCGTCAGGTGATAGATTTACAACCCTTCCTGGCGTCTGCCATGGAAAACCGGTTGGAAACCCTCGAAAAGTTGGGTATCAACCTAAAAAACTATATCGACGAGCAATTGGACCTTTGGAAAGAAGCTGCCCGGCCCACGATGGACATGCTGCGCGGTTTGGGCGACGCCCTGGGCTTGCCCGATGAGCGATTTTTCAAATATACAATCGCCTCCTACTTAACCGATCGCGCCCGTGGTTTTTCTTCCGAGGGAAAAGGCTGCACAGTCTGGGGGGCAGCCGGGCCTGTGACGGTTGACGATGAGCCTCTCCTCGCCAAAAACCGTGATTACTGGCTCGACCATCGCCAGCTTCAATGTTTGGCTAACGCCCATCCTCGTCAGGGCTACAATTATCTGTATTTGACCAGCGCCGGGAGCCCGGGCGTGTTCAGCGCTGGTATGAACGAGGCCGGACTGGCAGTGGCGGATACTCATGTCGCATCTCTGGACATTGGGCCGGGTTTGCCCCGCTATGCATTGATGATGGAGATCCTTGAACGTCATGAGACAGTCGGGTCAGCGCTTGATTACCTGCGAGATGCCCCTCATGTCGGAAATGGAACACTGGCTCTGGTGGATGCTTATGGAGATATGGCTGTCTTCGAAACCGGGCATGAACACCCTGGCGTCGTGCTGCCTGAAGGAGGATTCGTGGTTACAACCAACCACTACGTCACGCCGCAGTTATGCAACCAATGGATTGATCGCGAGCCGTCTGGACTTCAAGGAAACTCCCTGGCCCGTTATATGCATGTCCAGCAGGCCTTGCAAGAGGGGCGCGGCCGGGTTGACCTGGCCTGGGCGGAAGGGCTCATGTCCAGCCATCGCGGGCCCCTCAATTCCATTTGCCGTCACCCAGCGATCGAGCTCCATTCAGGCACGATCGCCTCATTAATATTCCGCCCTCGACAGAAAACCATTTACCTGGCGAACGGTCTGCCCTGCCAGACCGACTTTCAAGCCTACCCAATGGATAGTGGTAAATAGTCCTTGCCGCCGCCATTGAGATCCGCTGCCGCCTCTTCCGTAGGCGTTGTTATCCATGTCTGGCTTTTCATCTCACGGCTGGGGGCCATTTCATCTTCGAGAGATCCATCGCCTTCCGGTAAAGCTGCAGGACTGCAGTGACACGCACATCCGGCTGAAGTAACACTGCCAGGGATTCAATCCATTGCATGGGAAGGCCGGGTAAGATTTTTTGTACGGCGAGCAAAAATCGATGCGGCGCGGCATGGCTTTCAACGTACTCCCGATAAGCAAGCATCGCATCGCATAGAAGCATCTTGTGCTCCAGTACGCGCTTTGCCAGGTGTCCTACCTCGGCGCCAAAAAACAGCGCAGGCCGTATGCCTTCACCGGTAAAAGGCAGGCATTGGCCAGCGGCATCACCGATCCGGAAAACCTCACCAGTCGTGGCTGGCAGTCGCCGGTAAGGGAAGAAACCTCCATGTCGACCATTTGTCGCTTGTCCAAAAGAATCGCTGACAAAGGCGCGCAGCCTATCGTCTAATCGAGTGTGGCCTCGATAACTGGCAAAACCTGCCCGCGATGCAGCGCCGGCGGGGAACAACCAGCCGATGTTGTACGGGTGCAATCGCTGTAAGTCGTAATAAAAGTGCAGCCCGCACGACCCGCTATCGTGTTGGTAAGAATGTTCGTAGCTGTTATTGAGCCTTGACAGAATCCTGGAATAATTTTATACTTTTGCTATGATATTAGTTATATAGTAAAATGGACAAGGAACCCCATCCCAATCCTATGGAGAACAAAAAATCATCCATCGAGTTTCATCTTGACAATCGCTCAGGCGTGCCGCCTTATCTGCAGCTCGTACAGCAGGTTAAAGGGGCTTTACGATTGGGCTTTTTGCAAATCGGCGACCAGGTCCCCACCATGCGAGAAGTGGTCTCCCAACTGGCAATCAACCCAAATACCGTTTTCAAAGCCTATCGGGAACTTGAGATGGAAGGCCTGGTGGAAAGTCGACCAGGGTTGGGGACATTCATCATCGATACCCTGGCTGACGCTTCACTTGCCAGCCATGAAGCATTGCGCCATAAACTCGTCCAATGGCTGCAAGAAGCTGAGCGAGCCGGGCTGGATGAGGAGAGCATCAAAGCTTTATTCAGGGATACGTTGTACCAGTTTCGAACGGAGGTAAACCTCGAATGAATGCGGTCGAAACCGTGCGATCGAAACCGCCGGACTGAGCCGGCGTTATAAAAACCTGTGGGCTTTGCAGGATTGTACTTTTTCACTCCCGGTTGGAAAGATCGCCGGCCTCGTAGGGCCGAATGGGGCCGGTAAAACGACCCTGATGCATTTAGCGGTGGGGTTGTTAGCGCCTTCGACGGGCATAATCCGTGTTTTTGACCGGGATCCTCAGGCGCAGACTCTTCAGGTGTTAAATCACGTGGGTTTTGTCGCCCAAAACCGCCCCTTGTACCCATCCTTTACAGTCGAAGACATGCTCCAATTGGGCGCAAAATTAAACCAGCGCTGGGATGCGGACCTGGCCCGGATCAGTGATTACCTGATCCTATTATCTTCAGGGCGCATTCAAGTGGCAGAAGATATCGAGGCTTTATTAGCAACGCATAAATGGTCGGCCTGTCCACACGACCAGGCGGATGGCGTTTCTCAGAATGGATTAGTTTTGCAAGCCAATCATTCCAGCCGGATGAGCACATCCCTGATAAGAATGGAACATCCTGGCGCCCGTCCAGGTTGGGACGTCCGCGATGCTTCTCTGGAAGATATCATCCTTGGCTACCTGGCTTTTCCGAACAAAGCTTTGCAAGTCAAAAAGGAGTATTCCCTATGATATGGCTTACGTGGCGCCAGCATCGCTCTGAAGCGCTGTTTTCGGCTGCTCTACTTGCCCTTATGGTGTGCGCCCTGATATTTACCGGCCTGAACCTGTTTTCGGCTGCACAAGATCTGGAATCGGGATTGGTAGTCCACTTGCTTGATTCTTACAACATCCCGCTCCTCCCACCCCTCAATTTGTTACCCTTACTCTTGGGGATGTTTGTCGGCGCGCCGTTGGTAGCCAGAGAACTGGAGCAAGGGACTTATCGGCTGGTCTGGACCCAAGGGGTATCTCCCTTCCAATGGCTGCGGGTAAAACTGGTCTTATTGGGGCTGGCAACGCTGCTTACTTTTGGGGTCTTGTTTGCGGTATTGGCCTGGTGGAACCGGCCGGTGGATGCAATACTGAGCGCTTTCCGAACTTTTGATGAACAGGGGCCGGTCATCTTCGCTTATGGACTCTTTGGGCTTGCTCTGGGAGTCGCCCTGGGCGCCCTCCTGGGGAAAACGGTCCCGGCCATGGCGCTCACCATTCCGGCTTTCCTGTCAGTCAGGGCAGGGATCGAGTTGCTTCGGACCTCATATCTGCCGCCTCTCAGCGCAATCTGGGATTTCATCGGCGAAAACCCCCAAACCACGATTGGGTCCTCAAGCAGTTCTATGTGGATCAGGCAGGGCGCAGGCTTGGATTCGATGCTCTTAAGGCTTGTGTGAACAGGATCGACCAGACGAAAGCAGGGATCACTGCCTGTTACCAGGCGAACGGCATTTTCACCCAACAGGTGTACCAACCGCTTAGCCGCTTCTGGCTCTTCCAGGGCATTGAGACGCTAATATTCCTGGCCCTGGCGGCTGGCCTGGTTGCCCTGGCCTTTTGGTGCATCCGGCGGCGAATTCAAAATTAAGGGCTGGTGGAGACAACTATGGATCAATATGATCGTCGGAGGGGAGGCTTCGTGGCGGACCTGGAACAGGGTCAAGAGGAGTTGGTAGCGGAACCAAACTTGACAAATTGAATAAACAAGGGTATATTATATCGAACATATGTGCTAATATTGGCCCAATTAGTCTGGGTTTCTAGGAATCGCTGTGGTGGAACCCCTACCCCAGAAAACCCCAAAGAGATACCATGGATACCATCCACCCCGAACAATGGAAATCCAACCTATTTCCAAGACAGCCATTAGTCTATGATGTCTCTCCGGTGATAGGAAACGTAAAATACATGGAGATTGGTAGTGCGTAAACTTATTGTCTGCAACCTCATGTCGCTGGATGGCTATTATGAGGGGCCGGGTAAAAATGTCATGGCCCTGTTCGACTATCGCTGGACCTACCCGGAGGATGAAAGCTTTGACGCCTATAACGCCGAACGGCTGCGCGCGGCCGGCACCCTGCTGCTGGGACGGACTTCCTACGATGGGTTCAAGGGCTATTGGCCGCCTGTGGCAGAAGATCCCAACGCCACGCCCATCCAACAGGAGATATCCCGGCTCGATAACGCCATCGACAAAGTGGTCATTTCCGACAGCCTGACACCCGAGCAGACGGACCCATGGCATAACACCCGGATCATCCGCCGAGCAGACGCTCACGAGCAGATCGCCGAGCTCAAACGCCAAAACAGCCCAGGCGATATCCTGGTATTTGGCAGCCGCACGCTTTGGAATGATCTGCTGGCGAATGGTCTGGTCGAAGAGATCCACCTGATGACCGGCCCGGTCGTGCTAGGCGCAGGTACTCCCATCTTCGATGGCAAACCGCCGGGTTCGCTCCGGCTTGTCGAAGCACGCACATGGGAGGGCGCCGGCGTCGCTCTCGTAAGGTACGAAACCCACCGCTGAACGGTGGGTTTTCGATTGAAGTACCGTCGTCAAGGTACTGCTTGAGTTTCATTTTCAATCACGATAAACAGGAGTAGTCATGAGAAAAATAATCGTTCATGAGTTCATTACGCTGGATGGCGTGATCCAGGCGCCGGGCGGCGTGGACGAAGATACCGATGGCGGCTTTGTGTACGGCGGTTGGACAGGACCGTATTGGCATGATGACATCGGCAAACACTTCTTTCAGGTGATCGCGCAGGCCGACACGCTGTTGCTGGGAAGAAAGACCTGGCAAACCCACGGTGAGGCGTTCGAGCCGATGCCTGCTGGGGACCCATTTGGGGATGTGATGAACGGCGTCCGTAAGGTTGTGGTATCCACCACGCTGAAATCGGCCTCAGCCTGGCGAAATTCAACTCTTATCAGCGGCAATGTCGTCGAAGAAGTGCGCAAGCTGAAAGCACAACCCGGCAAAAACATTCTTATTGACGGCAGCAGCGTGCTGATTCACACCCTGGTTGAGAACGATCTGGTGGACGAATACAATCTGCACGTCTACCCTCTCGTGTTGGGCGGCGGCAAGCGATTGTTCCCAGAGGGGAAGCGCATCAACTTGGAGCTCCTCGAATCACAGGCGCTTCCAACCGGGGTCGTATTTCAGCGCTATCAGCCTGCCAAGTAAAGCAAGGTGCAAGTAACGATGGGTGTAGATGAATTTCTCGAGAAATAGGAGTGTTCCATGGGAAAAGTGGTTTTAGGAACGACGATGTCAATCGATGGCTTTATCAACGACCGCAGTGGCAGTGTGGCTGCACTGTATCCTGATCTCGATACCTGGCGATACACGGAACCGGGACGAGAATCGATCCAAAACACCGGCGCGGTCGTCATGGGGCGGAACTCGTTTGCGATGGCGGATGACCCGGATTCGATTGCAGATAATTACGAGTATCAAGTCCCGATCTTCGTCCTGACCCATGCGGCCCCCAAAAAGAAGCCCAAAGAGAATGAGCGTTTGACCTTCACTTTTGTGACGGACGGCATCGAAAGCGCCATCACACAGGCCAAAGCAGCCGCAGGCGACAAAGATGTGAACATCATCGGCGCGGCGAGCACCGCGCTGCAATGCATCCGGGCAGGCCTGGCGGATGAGCTGCACGTGGACATCATGCCGGTGCTGCTCGGCGGCGGCCTGCGGCTGTTTGAAGATGCCGGCCTGGAACCCGTTCAATTGGAACGGTTGAAGGTGATGGAGCTTCCTGGCGGGAGAACCCATCTTCGCTTTCGCTTTGTAAAGTAAATTTTTTCTGCCCGGAGAACCCCCCGCGGCCTTAAAAGATTTGCCGCTCAGCCTTCAAGCAGTGTTTTTATCCCCTCGAGCACCATTTTCCAATTTTGCTCGGAATGGTCGGCTTCTTCCTGGGAGGCGTTGTTATCTTGCGTTATGGTCAGCCGGGTCCCGTCGCCTTCAGGGGTTAATTCATAGCGGACGGTCTGGTAATTTTCGGGGATGTCAGGCAAGCCCGAGAAGGAGCTCCAGAAGGTGGAGACCAACAGCTTTCCCGGCTCGATTTGCAAAACTCGGCCCTTGTCTTCATAAGCCTTGCCCTCCCAGACGCCTTTGTACGTGATAGGGCTGCCTTCCCGCCAATCGGTGGTTACTTCGGTGCCAAACATGTATTGCTTGATCAGGTCTGGCTTTGTGAGCGCCTCCCAAACTCGTGCAACATCGGTATGGATGACGATCGATTGTCTCGCGACGAATTTTCTTTCTGTAGTCATGGCTTTTTCCTTATATGATGGTTCTCTATTCATCTTTACGCGCGGTGCGCCGACCACTGGCTTGCAGCCAGGGGCAAAGCGCCCAACACTTTCAATGGCGCAAATGCCAGGTCAAGGACTGGCATAACGGATTTACAGTCTATTCTAGCACAGTGCCAAGCCGGTCGATTGTAAAAAAGCGACAAAATAGATAGAAATTCCGTGATATATTGGGCCCTATGGCAAGCGAGAAAGATTAGAGCCACTTCAATTTGGCGAAGAGAACGCTTGAACGGCTCTTCAGCCGTTACGTAGGCATCAGTCCCAGTTGGGTCATCCGGCGCTACCGGCTTTATGAAGCCGCTGATCGGCTGGACAGGAGCGAGATCGTGGACTGGCCGAGGCTGGCGGCAGACCTGGGTTACTACGACCAGGCGCATTTCATCAAAGATTTCAAGAAGATGATCGGCGTGTCGCCAGGGGAATATGTCCGGCGGGCGAGTCACAGCGAGAAGATGGATGCTTCGCGATGAGGAGAGAAAAATGACCCACTATATTTGTGTCACTTGCGGCGTTCAACATGGGGAAACCAACGCGCCGCCCGAACATTGTCCCATTTGTGAGGATAAGAGACAGTACATCGGGCACAATGGCCAGCGCTGGACAACTCCGGCAGAAATGCAGAGCGGATACCACAACCGCATTGAGGAGGTCGATCCCAACCTGACCGGCATCGGCTCCGTCCCCGGCTTTGCAATCGGCCAACGCGCCCTTCTGGTCCAGACGCCCAACGGCAACGTGCTCTGGGACTGCGTCAGCCTGCTGGATGACGCCACGGTTGAAGCCATTCGCGGGCGCGGCGGGATCTCGGCGATTGCCGTCTCGCACCCGCATCTGGTTGGGGCAATCGTAGATTGGAGCCGCGCCTTCGACAATGCCCCGATTTACTGGCACGCGGACAACCGGGAATGGGTGATGCGACCCGACCCCGCCTATGTGTTCTGGGAAGGGGAGACGCAACCCGTGCTGGATGGGGTTACCTTGATCCGCTGCGGCGGTCACTTCGAAGGCTCGGACATATTGCACTGGGCGCAGGGCGCCGAAGGCCGCGGCGCGCTGTTGAGCGGCGATACCATGCAGGTTGCCCAGGACAGGCGCTACGTCAGTTTCATGTACAGTTATCCCAACATGATCCCCTTGAACCAGCGCGCCGTCGAGCGCATTGTCCAGGCGGTCGAACCCTTTGAATTTGACCGCATCTATGGCGGCTGGTGGGACTACATCGTTGCTCCCAACGCCAAGGCTGCGTTGAAACGATCCGCCGAGCGGTACATTCGAGCGATCAGCGCGTAAGATGGCCTCTTTCCAGAGCTTAATCATGACAAACTTAACCATTGATCCTGCCTCCGAAGCCGACCTTGCGCTCATCTTCTCCTTCATCAAGGAGTTTGCGGCCTTCGTGAAATCATCCCATGAGGTTCTTGCAACGGAAGAAATCCTTCGTGAGACGCTTTTCGGACCGAAACGGTATGCCGAAGTCGTCATCGCAAGAACTCGATGATCTCCCGGTTGGCTTTGCCATCTTCTTTCACAATTTTTCGACATTCCTCGGAAGGCCCGGAATTTATCTGGAGGACCTGTTTGTTCTTCCTGAATTTCGCAGCCGGGGGATCGGCAAAGCGCTCTTGACCTATCTCGCCAAACTGGCGGTCGAGCGAGGCTGCGGCAAATTCGAATGGGCCGTGCTGGATTGGAACGACTCGGCTATTGAATTCTACAAACGGCTCGGTGCGGTCCCGCTCGACAATTTAACGGTGTTCCGCCTTAGCGGAGAGTCGCTGAAGGCGCTGGCAAGTGTCTGAAGAATTCTCCCACGGCCTGGGCATGCGTTATTCAGCCCCAATCAATACCCAAGTAAGTCTCGCAGCTCCTTCTCGGATTGTTTGCTCAAGGGGACCATCGTACCCGCCTCATCATCCATTTGCAGAGAGTAGCTGTTGCGTGTAAATTGGATCACTGCTTTGATATGCTGCAGGTTGACCAAGTAGGCGCGATGAGCCTTGAAAAAGCCTCGTCCGGCCAGGCGAGTTTCGAGTTCCTGGAGGTTCAAATTCGTGAAAGCTTCCTGTGCGGAAGTGCGCAAATAAGTTTTCCCATCCCGGCTGGTCGCATAAAGGATTTCACCCGGATCAAATAAGAAAACCCGGTCTTCTTTGCGCGCAGGCACCTTATAGGGGACGAAATGCTCAGGCGTAGAGCGGCCCTGTCCTGCCAGTAACTCGTAATCATTCGTGATGTGCCCCGATTCCAATTCCACCGCCCGGCTGCAGAATTTTCCGGCCCAGGAAAGATCCTCGTCGGTGAGCAAGACCGCGGTCCCCTGAGCGGCGGCCTGCCTGATCAAACGCTCGAAAAGCGCCTGAGTATCCAAATCGGTGCGCAGCGCGGGTTGGTCGAGCAGCCACAAGGTTGGCTTTCCGATGAGAAGCCGGGCAAATGCCAGGCGGCGCTGGTTGTTCGCAGATAAGTTGGAAGGGCGTTGATCCACCTGGTCGCTCAGCCCCACAGCGGTCAAAGCCTGCCTGACCTGGCTGGCCGGGACGCCTCTCAGGCGGCAGAAAAACTCCAGATTCTTTACAGCAGTTTGGCGCTCGTACAAAAGGTCTTGATCGAAAAGAACGCCGATCCGGTCGCGCGATTCCGGAAAACGCTCTATATCTTTGCCATCCAGCAGGATGCTCCCACCACTCGGGATGAGATCGCCGCTCAAGATCCGGATCAGGAGCGTTTTGCCGCTTCCAGGCGGACCCAACACAACCACGGTTTCACCGGCCATCACCTCCAGGCGGTCGATGGAGAGCACGAGGCGCTGTTCAATTATCTTCTCCAACTGCTTCACATGTAACACTGCCGCTTTTCCCCAACTCGCTCGCCAACCATTCACTCACCATCCTGCTGCGATTTTAGCATAGACCGGGCTGCTTTCCGCAGATAAGCCGGGTTTTGGCCATCCGGCTCTGCTCCACTCAACCCGGTTCTGACGCCTGTTGACCCCGTATTTACTCCGAATACTCGGAAATTGTTGAAACCGGTTTTCCTTCCTGTTATGCTGGGATCATTGTCGTAGACGATTTTTATTCCCTGAAAGGTGAGGCAATACAGGCAAGTAACCCGATGAAATTCAAACAAATAGCAAGATTATCGATATGGATCCTGAGCATCCTGGTGCTGTCAGCCGGTTTTTTCTTCCTGATCCGCGGAGACACAAGCGGGCTGACGGTCATCTTGATCAGCCAGGCTATCTTTTTCAGCAGTAGCTGGTGGTCTGAAAACCGCCGCTGCAAAAAACTACGTATTACCGGAGACAGGAGGAAAGAATCATGATCGCAAACCCGTCTGGAAAACTTGATTTGAAGGGCATCGCCTGGTTCCTGGGCATCACCTATAGCCTGGTCATGCTCCTGGCCTTACCGATGTGGTTGGATGGAAATGGGCTCAACTCGCCCTGGTCGAGCCTGATCCTGCTCATGAACTTTACCCCTGCCATCGCAACGGTCATCGTCGCCCGCTGGATCAGTCCACTGCCCCATTTTCGCCAGGCGACCGGCCTCAGGTTGGGGGTTAAAAGCAGCCGCTGGGGCTGGTATTATCTCTTCGGCTGGTTGGGTTTTATCGCTTTTGCCATTGCTGCGCCCTTTGTTGCTGCCCTCTTTGGCCGTTATCCGTTGGACCTGGTCCATTTCTCCGCCTTTCGCGCCATGTTGGCCCTCCAGCCGGCGGGCGAACAGCTTCTGGGGCTTGGCTCGATCCAGTGGGTGGTGCTGGTTGGGTTCTTAATCACCCTGGTCTATGCGTTGGTGATCTCGCCGCTAAATTTTGGCGAGGAGCTTGGCTGGCGCGGATATTTACTGCCGCAACTCCTGCCCCTGGGTCAATGGAGGGCCTTAATCCTCAGCGGGATTTTCTGGGGGCTTTTCCATGCGCCGATTGTCCTGTTGGGATACAATTACCCTCAGCATCCGGTTGCCGGAGTTTTCCTGATGACAATCGTGTGCGTGATTTTTGGGGTGCTCCTGGGATGGACCCGGCTGGCGAGCGGAAGCCTTTGGCCGGCAGTGCTGGGACACGCCGGGATCGATGCCAGCGCCGGCGCTATCCTGGTCTTCGGCCAGGCCGGGGCTGCCCTGGACTCGGCTGTGGTCGGTTTGACCGGATGGACGGGCTGGATTCTTCCGCTGGTTGTCATCTTCGTCCTGGTCATTACGCATCGCCTGCCGGTCGCTCCGATCCCGGAAAACTCACCAACAGCGCCGGCTAATCAACCTCTCTCGCCCGCTATGAAACCAGAAGACCAGCGAATCCCATCCTGATGCAACTGAATGATCCCTGTGAACTCATCGGAGCCGCTTGCTGGCGAAACGCTTGCAAGCGGCTTCAAGGAAAATAGCTGATGCACCCGAGAATGATCCTGGCCATTGCGCGTAAGGATGCTCGTGAAATCATCCTGAACACCACCACCCTGGTTGCCCTGATAACCCCTTTAATCTTGGCGGTTGTATTTGTGGTACTGACCAACGTCAGTTTGAGTGGAGAGGTCGCTATCCTGGTTTATAACCCGGATCATTCCGAAGTCGAGCAGATCCTCACCGGCACGTTCGAAAACCCTACGATTACCTATGTGCAATCTCCCGCGGCAGTCAGCGATGCCTTCGCTGAAGGTGATCGTCAAAAAGATATCCCCTATGCCATGGGGCTGATTGTTCCAGGCGGGTTGGAAAGCGCCATAAAGAGCGGCGACCAGCCTCAAATCAGCTTATTCGTCAATGGTGAGCTGGTTCGCGAGTCGCAAGCCCGGCTGATGGAGGCCGCCATCGAAGGGTACGTGCGGAAGGTTGGCGACCCGCTGCTGCAGACCGGTATTCGCCTGGTCTCCGTTCACCCTTCTCCAGGGACCCATCCGTTGGAAGATATCAAGAAATTTCTGGCAATGGCAAACCTGGTGGGCAGCCTCTTCGTCGGGGCTGCTTTTGTTCCCAGCCTGATTGTGGAGGAAAAAGAGAAGCAGACCATCCGCCTGCTGGGGATTTCACGAGCGTCCTGGCTGGATGTGATCGGAGGAAAGGTTCTCGTAGGGCTGGGATATCAAATCTTTATCGCCGTGGCAATCCTGTTGATCCAGAGCGGTTTTTCCGGCCAAGCGTCCCTTGTGCTGCTTTTCACCTTGTTGGCGTCCATCTTCGCAATCTCGGTTGGATTGCTGGCGAGCAGCGTTCTAAAAACCGGCGGCGCGGTGGGAGCGTTTGTGGGTCTGATCAGCCTGGTCTTTCTCTTTCCGGCCTTCTTTGTCGGCGCATTTACCCCGCCAATCTCCAACCCTGTCCTGCGCCTGGTGGAAATTTTGCCCACGTACTTCGTGGCAGAAGGCATATATAATGCAATGATCGACCGGATCCTGCCCGCTCGATCCCTGATCGACGTGGCTGTAGTTGCCGGCTACAGCGCGGTATTCCTGGTTATTGGGATTTGGCGGTTGCGCTCGGCTTTGCTAAGCTCGTGAAAACATCCCATATCCAGGGCGGATTCATTGGAAGCCCTGGCGGGCGAGCGGTAAGCCTCAAAATCGCCAATTTTGATGGGTTGGTACGTCAAAGGCCGTCTGATAGTAATCGCCATGCTGGTCGCCGATTGGTCTTCGTCCGGCGCCATAACCAACACGTCGCCGAAACGCGAAGCCGCCTCTGCGAGCGTGGCTAAGCCCGGGCTGTAAAACCCGTCGTCGTTCGTTACGAGAATTTTCAACAGGCGCTCCTAGAGAATATCAATTCGAAAGCATTTAAACAATATTCCTTCAGCCAGGCTAGTGAAGGCTTGAATTTTGACTTCCATCCCAATCTGAAAAGATCACTCCCAGAAGGTCATCGTCAAACACACCTGGCTTGCCCGGATTGGAGGGTTTCATCCTGTCCAGGGACCATCCTTCTTGCTTGATTAGATACTCAACTTCTTCATGATCAGAAATGGTCAGGATATGTTTCTGATCACGCGCCGGCTGCTTCAGAATGAAATGAAAAACCCAATTTCCAGCCTCGTTCCAGCGTGGACGGAAATATACAGGTTCTTCGACCTCCCAACCCTGGTCCAGGGCGGCAAGCAGCAACCGGAAACGCGGATCTACCGAGCCGGTGGGACGCGCCGGCTGCTGGAGCAGGTCCCAAGGATTAATATCGATCAGGGTCCCGTTTTGTTTCATGGAAACCTCCAAAACATCCTATCAGATAATGAGAAGTCCTGAGGACCCACCTTGCGGTGGGGAATCTTAAATCCACCCTTCTATCATATGCCTATATGTTTAACAACCTGGCAACGCCAGGTAAAGAAGAGGATAATTCTAAATTAACAACAGGTAAACGGGCTCAAGCTGCGCGGGAGGGCCTTTAGAGCAAGCCGGGTCCGAGCTGCTCATCGGATGCCCGTCCGGCATATTCTGTCAATCGTTGTCGTCGTCCAGGCTTGAAATGATGGCTCGCTCGATCTCTTCGATCGTCTGCAGAACCGGATTCTCCAGCGCCGCCCGGACCACCTTCTCGTGAATGCGCTCTTTTGCTGCCGGCAGCTCGTCTTGGGTGAAGATCAGGTTGAGCAGGTTGCTTGCGCTGCTCACATTCAGCAGCGCCAGGCTGCGTTCGTCGCTTTGATCCGTCGCGAGGATCGCGGCCCGCAGCGGGTTTTTCATTTCAAACCTGGAAGCAACCGGCGGCTGCCCATTTTCCGAAGCAGCCGGCTTCAAGAAGTAGTGTTTGTCTTCCTGGTTGAGCTCACCCTTGGCGACCATCCGCTCGCCAATGCGCTCGCGCAGCTTTTTCGGTTTGGCGCTGAACTGGCTCACCCAGTAGCTCAGCTTGCGCGGTTTCTCTGAAGCCTGGATCTCTTGCATGGCCTCGTCGAGGATCATATCCCCGGTCGGGGTAGTATCCATCAATTCCAGGCGGTGTTTCTCGTTGCTGCAGGCTTTCCCCAGCAAAGCCAGCTCTGCCAGGATGCCGCCGGAGAGGCCGTAAGCCAGGGTTTTCTTGGCAAAGGGAAAGACATTCCCCTTTTCATCGTCCAGGGCGAGTAAGAAGATCTCTTCATAGATCGATAACATGTGCAATCTCCCTCTTGAATAGGACCAGGCGCACACGGCACGCCCAGCCGAAGGATTAGGAGCGTTTCATCAAAACGGGGAAATCTCTTTTCGACGAAACGAGCCTGGTGTTGAAATTATCCGAATTATAAGCGATTCTGGCGAGATAAAGGAAGCGATGGTCGGGTTCTTTGGGAACGACACCCCTGTTTTATTCACTCCTGCGCATAATCCCAAAAAAGAATAAATGCAGTAGTTGCTCATACGTTTCTGGATCGTTGAGGACTGCTTCTAAGTCAACCAATTTGGCCTTAAATCCGGCCTGAAATATTTCCGAATAGATGTTGAGCAGCTCAAAGGACAGGCTTTCCTCGATATAGCCTTCCCTTTTACCTTCCTCGTAGACCCTGAACATAATGTTTCGAATTCGATCTTTGAGGCTTCCCTGCCCTCCCCCTGCGGTTTGCCCGTCCTTATCCAACAGATCGAAAAGCGCCTGGCCGTCCGGCGGACCCTGGCATTTGTTGGAAAATCGGCGCCCGGGAGCAGACTTGTGTTTACCTACGTCTTGAAAAGCATCATCGAGCGGCGTTCGGATATTCCGGGTGCGGATAAACTCATGGACACCGTGGCGAATGAATCACCCTGGCTTTTTGGCCTGGAACCATCCGGCATCCCGGTTTACCTGCAACCATTTCATCTTTCTCTGATCGCAGATGTTGGGAATGCAGCGTATCAAGAAAGATATCTCAAGCCCCTGGGACGCAAACTGGTTGTCTCCGAAGGAGAGCGAATTGCTCTTGCGTCCGTTGGTGGGCCACTTCCGGTCGAACCGTCGCCATAGCCCTGCTGCAAACAAATCGCCAGCGGGTTGTCTGGATGGATTTCATGTAATTTGTCATATACAGCCGGGTTACATAACTCACTTGATTTTCGCAATGCGATTCACTAATATTAACCTGATTTTCTGACGTCCCCGCGTCCTTTGTGCAGGTGTTGCATTACAGAAGGGAAACACTCTCCCGCACCTAGATGAGAGCGTTTTTTTAATTGATAGAAGGATGCGCGGCGCGTATCAAGGATATATGAAAGGAGCTCCCATGTCCAAGATTGATCCCCTCGTGAAAGGCTTTTTCGCTCAGAAGAAGATCGCCGTCGTCGGCGTTTCAGACAAACGCGAGACGGGCTGTAACCTGGCTTATCGCAAATTTAAGGAGGCCGGATACACTGTCAGCGCGGTCAACCCGCGGTTGTCGACTTTCGAAGGCGACCCGTGCTATCCGGACCTGAAATCGATCCCTGAGAAGCCGGATGCGGTTTTTATTCTCACCAACCCCAAAATCACAGAACAAGTTGTCCAGCAGTGTGTTGATGTGGGCGTCCAATACGTTTGGATGCACTGCTTGATGGGCACAAAGCCTGGCCTGGCATCCGGGATGACCAGCGTCTCGCAAGATGCGGTGCGTATGTGCCGGGAGAATGGGATAACCGTGATCCCTGGCACCTGTCCGAACCAATTCCTGAAGCCGGATTTCGGTCACACGATGATGCGGGTGATGTTCCGCACGCTTGGTTTTCATAGCGTCAACTAAATGAGACCATAAAATTTCTCCGGAACCTCAAGGGCACGCCGCGCCTGAGATCAAAAAATTTGAAAATGCCTCGTCGTGCCCTTTCCTCAGGAGGACTTGCGATGAAAAAAATTCTGGTTGCCTATGCTACGATGGCCGGTTCGACCGCTGAGGTCGCCCAGGCAGTGGGTGAGGAGATCGCCAACAGCGGTGTGCAGGTGGAAGTCCTGCCCATCAGCCAGGTCAAGAACCTGGAGGCGTATGACGGTGTGGTGGTCGGAGGGCCCATGATCATGGGCTGGCACCGGGCTGCCTCGGGATTCCTCAAGAAACACCGGGATGCCTTCCAGCGTATCCCGCTGGCGGTATTTGTCCTGGCGATGAGTTTGACGCAGACCGGCGAAACGAACGTGGGCGGCATGCCGGTCACTGTGGACGAAAAACTGCCCAAGCCGCCTGAAAAAGAAGGCAGCCTGAACTTCAGGGAACGCTATGCCCGGCTTTCACATTATCTTCAACCGGTTCTTCAGGCTACCCGTCCGGCCAAACCAGCGAGCATCGGGGTTTTCGGCGGCCGGCTGGAATACGGCCGCTTGAAGTGGTGGGCTGTGTTGTTCGCCATGTTGGTCATCCGCGCCCCAGCCGGAGAGCGGCGAAATTGGCCGGCAATCCGCTCATGGGCGGCTGGCATCCCGGCAGCGTTCCAGCTCGAAGCGCAGAAAACCGATACGTTTTCATGATCTTTAATCGCTGAGAAAAGTATGGAAACTTCCAAAAAAGCCGCATTGCCAGCTTCGGAGGGCCGAAGCCAGGACTCTTGACCCTTTAGTTGCCGAGTTATGCGCATCACGATTTTCGCAGCAGGTTCCCGGGGCGACATTCAGCCTTGCGTCGTTCTCGGCAGAGCGCTGCAACAAGCGGGCTTTGATGTTCTGCTGGCTGCCCCTGAGAACTTTGCCGCTTTCATACAAGAGCAGGGCCTGTGTTTTCACCCGCTGCGAGGCGATGTCCAGCAGATCATGGCGAGCGAGACCGGGCGTGGATTTATGGAGAAAGGCAGCGCCAATCTCCTCCAATCCATCCGCGCCATGCGAACCATGCTTGGGCCTGTGGCCCTGCAAATGGCTGAAGATGCCCTTGAAGCCTGCCAGGAGGCGGATGCGTTGATTTCCTTAGCCGTATTCGCTACTTTTGCGAAATCGATTGCCGAGGTAAGGCGTATCCCATTGATCCATGTTGAACCGACCCCGGTGCTTCCGACGCAGGCCTTCCCGGCTCCCGGTTGGCCGGTTCAGAGAAACCTGGGCGGCCTGCATAACCGCCTTTCCGGGCATGCCATGCTCCAGGTGCTGTGGCAGTGGTACGCTCCTTTCGTCAACAGTTTTCGGCGTCGTTTTGGGCTGCCTCCCTATACCGCTGCCAGTTTCTATCAAATACTGACCTCGACCCCCTTGTTAGGCGCCTATAGCGACAAGGTAATCCCGCATCCCCCGGATTGGCCGGAAACCGTTCATATCAGCGGATATTGGTTTCTTGACCCGCAACCAGAATGGAAACCTGAAGGTGAATTAAAAACATTCCTGGATTCCGGCGATCCACCGGTCTATGTCGGGTTTGGCAGTATGTCCGGACGCCGTCCAGAGCGATTGGCGGCGCTCGTCCTGGAAGCCCTGGCGAACAGCGGCCGGCGCGGCCTGCTGCTCACAGGCTGGGGCGGTATTCGGGCATTGTCCGTACCGGAGAACGTGTTCGTGGTGGATTCCGCGCCGCACGGCTGGCTTTTCCCTCGTATGGCGGCGGTTGTCCACCACGGAGGCGCGGGGACAACCGCAGAAGGGTTACGCGCCGGGGTGCCCTCGCTGATCCTGCCCTTCGCAGTGGACCAGGCTTTTTGGGGAAAGCGGGTTAAAGCCCTGGGCGTTGGGCCAGAACCCATCCCCTTTAGAAAGCTGACTGCCGGTAAGCTGGCCCAAGCCATTCAGGAGGCCGTCCAGCAACCCGAGATCAAGCGACGGGCTGCCGGGCTGGGTGAGGCAATCCGCTCGGAAGACGGCGTGGGCAATGCTGTGAAAGTCATAAGGGATTACCTGGGAGCGTGATCGATGAATGGGAACGACAACAGTTACACAACCCTGCCTTACCCAAAGATCCGGCGGCTGATGGTGGACGGCGGGCGTTTGGCCCGCCAGAAACACGTGATTCACGGGCTGGTTGAAATGGACGTAACTCACGCACACCAGGCAATACGCGACCATAAGTTACAAACCGGCGAGACTCTCTCGTTTACGGCGTTCGTTATGGCCTGCCTGGGGCATTCCGTCGGCATGAACAAACATATGCATGCCTACCGGAACTGGCGGAATCAACTTATTGTTTTTGAGGATGTGGACGTGAACACCATGTTCGAAGTCGAAGTCGGCGGTCACAAGATCATCCGGCCTCACATTATCAGAGCCGTAAACAAGAAAACCGTGCGAGATATTCATGAAGAGATCCGGGCATTCCAGGCTGAACACGAGGGCAGTCGAGAGGGGAATTTCATCGGATGGTTTGTCATGCTGCCGGGATTTATCCGGCGGTTTTTTCTTGGGGTACTTTTTAAGAACCCACACTGGCTGAAAGAAATGAATGGAACGGTGTCCATGACCGCTGTGGGCATGTTCGGGAGTGGAGGCGGCTGGGGGATTCCTGCATCCAACCACACCTTGCAGGTCACACTCGGCGGCATCGCCGAGAAACCAGGAGTCATTGAGGGCCGAATTGAGGTCCGGGAATATCTGAGCGTTACGGTCAGCTTTGATCACGATATCGTCGACGGGGCGCCGGCGGCGCGCTTCACGCAACGCTTTAAAGAATTGATCGAGCGTGGTTATGGGCTGCCCGAGAGCGAGCATGCTGGCATGGATGGCGTGTTGATTGACCGGTAGATAGGAGCGCTTGTTGGGGTAAAATCATCCCAGCGCTGGTTTGCAGGTCGAAATCCATCTTCGGGAAATGACAATGACCATCCAGGCTGACTCAGGCAAAGTTGAACGAAAGGTTCCTTCTCGCGGCGCCGTCACATGGTTGTGGCTGTCGATCCTGGCGGCCCTGCTGGCTGTGGCTGGCAGCATCATTGCGCTGTCGGTCCCGAGCATTTACACCAGCCTGACGCCCGCCTTCCTGCCGCAGGCGCTGGCTCAGGATATCGCCAACCTGGCGCTTGTCTCGCCGGCCTGGCTGGTCCTGGCGGCGCTGGCGTTGCGCGGTTCGCTGCGTTCCTATCTTCTCTGGCTGGGCGTGCTCACTTTCACCGTCTATAACTATGTGATCTATACCTTCTCGGTCCCGTTCGGGCCGCTGTTCTTATTATGGGTCGCCGTGTTGGGACTCAGCCTGTACGCGCTGATCGGCGGCGTCGCCTCGGTGGATCATAAGACTGTCGAATCGTCTTTTACGAGCCGCCGGGCTGTCGTCGCGATTGCCTGGTTCCTGATCGTCACGGCGGTACTCTTCGGCTTGCTCTGGCTCTCGGAAGATGTGCCCGCCCTGCTTTCCGGCAGCCGGCCCCAGAGCGTCATCGATATGGCCCTGCCGACCAACCCGGTCCACATCCTTGACCTGGGTTTCTTCCTGCCGGCGGTCATCGCCACGGCCGTGATGCTGCTCAAAAAGAAGCCGCTCGCCTATACTCTGGCGCCAGCGTTCATTGTCTTCCTGGTGCTGACCGGTATCCCCATCCTGCTCACGCCGGTTGTCCAGGCCGCGCGTGGTGAAACTGCCGCCTGGGGAGTGGTTGCGCCAATCGGCGCTCTGACTGTCGTTCTGCTCGGTTTGCTGGCCTGGCTGCTCTCGACGGTGCAATCCTCTGAACGACCCGCCTGACCTCTTTCTCACAATTCCCTTTCGAGGGGCAGTCCACGCTCATCAGGCCGAGACTCCGTAAACTGGGGGAATTCTGGAAGCCCGCAGGTCATCAAAATTTTCCTCGCCAATCGCAATCTGGCCTGGTCAGCTGACCAGGGTGGAATTTGGTCTTCTGTCTAAGAAAATTCTACCTGGATGGCGGATGCGCCGGGGTAGTTTTTTTTTTGTAAAGTAGAGATGGCAACCCCATTACCAAAAATCTACTAAAGCCTCATTCTTGTTCGTGGCGAGTAAAAGAAAATTAAGGAGAATGAAAAATGGACCCCGTTTTGAATCACTTCGGTCCCGGCCATTGGCTGACATTCGCAATCTACGCCATCGTCTATGGCGCGTTTATCGTATTCTTGCCTTTTTACAAAAAGAGCAAGGTGAAACCTTCAGGCGCATATCTCGCCTTCGTGGTCGCCTTTGCACTGGAGATGTTCGGCGTGCCCATGAGCATGTACGTCCTCACCTGGATTATGGGCTTCACCCTTCCGGATGGCATCTTGTGGGGGCACACGCTGATCGGGGTTTTCGGCCTGGCGCCAACCAACATCGGCATTGCGATCCAGATCGCCGGCGCGCTGCTGGTGATCTTTGGCTGGAAAGAGATTTTCCGGCTGTACTGGAGTAAGGAACGCAGTGAGGGCTATCTGGTCACGCGCGGCATCTACCGCTACATTCGCCACCCGCAGTACACCGGCTTCATGCTCGTCACGCTCGGCATGATCTTCGAGTGGGCGACGCTGCCGCTGCTCATCATGTGGCCGATCCTGGCAGTCGTTTATTACCGGCTGGCGCGTAAGGAAGAGGCGGATATGGTGCAGGAGTTCGGGCAGCAGTATGTGGACTATAGGCAGCGCACCGGCATGTTCCTGCCCCGTTTACAGGCCGCACGCCAGTCATCCGGCAGCTTCAATCCTGCTAAAGGCATTAAAAACCTAATCTGGCTCAATTGGTGGCCTGCGAACATGGGTTAATCCTGGCGGCGGACCTGGCCCCAGACGTAGTGTTGATGGATCTCATCATGCCCGGGATGGACGGCGTGCAGGCGACTCGCCTTCTCAAGCGAGAAAGTCCACGCTCGCAGATCATCGTCCTGACTTCTTACCATGAGGACGAGAACATCTTCCCGGCCATCCGGGCCGGGGCGCTGTCTTATTTATTGAAAGGGGTCGCCTTAGCCGAATTGGCGCAGGCGATACGGAAAGCAGCCAGGGGCGAGGCGGTGATGCATCCCCAGGTGGCCGCCAGGATCGTTCAGGAATTGCATGAAGCTCCGGCGGAATCTGCGTTTCCCACGGAAACGAAATTCCGGCTGGAATCCGCAAATCTCTATGCCACGTTGAGCGAACGGGAGAAGGAGGTGCTCCAGCTCATAGCGCAGGGCTTGAAGAACGCCCAGATTGCGGAACAGCTTTTCATCAGCGAGCGGACAGTTAAGAGCCACATCAACAACATTCTCGGCAAATTACACGTCGCTGACCGGACTCAGGCGGCTATCTACGCCTGGCGAGAAGGGTTTACGAAGAAGTAAATTGTCGCCCCTTGACAAATCAAAGATAAGTGTATATACTCCTATCTATGAACAAGCTTTCAGAACACGACCGTATTGCCAGGCTGGCGCGCACCTGCGCCAACATTAATCTGCGCCGGGCCGCGCGGGCGGTCTCCAACTACTACGACAATATTTTCCTGGCGGCGTGCAGACTGCGGGGAACTCAAATTCCACCGTTGGTGGTTCTCTACCTGGCAGGCCCGCAAAGCATCAACGAGTTTGCGACGAAACTGGAGCTCGACCGGACAACGCTCTCTCGAAACCTTAAGCCGCTGGAAGAGGCGGGACTGCTCGAGATCGCCTCTGGCGACGACCAGCGCACGCGCCTGGTGACTTTAACCGAACGCGGCAAGGAAGTACTGCGCAATGTCCTGCCCATTTGGGAAGAAGCGCAGGCTCGCATGGTCCAGGGCCTGAGTGAGGAACGGTATGATGCTTTGCTCAAACAGCTAGCGGATATCGCCGAGCTGACGCGAGCAGGGTAAGGCGACCCTGTACCGGCGATAAATTTTTGACTTCAAGTGTGTATATACACATAATGATTCTGACATTTCTCTTCTTGCCGGACCAGGTCAGGCGTACAGAAGACATCTAAAATTGGAGGGTTCCAATCATGAACCTGAAGAACCAAAGAGTCCTGATCACTGGGGGCGGTTCGGGCATTGGGCTGGCGCTGGCGCTCGGCCTGGCCGGTGGTAACAATGTCGTCGTGGCAAGCCGTGATCCTGCTAAATTGGAGCGCGCTACGGCCGCCAATCCAGGCTTGCGCAGCCTCCCTCTGGACGTCACTGCGGAGGAGCAGTCTCGAATGGTGGTAAAATGGGCGCTGGAGCAGCTTGGGGGCATTGACATCCTTGTGAACAGCGCGGGTGTGCTGCGCCCTGTCGGCATAGAAACAGACGCATCTGAGCGAGCCGTCGAAGAAGAGGTCGCCGTAAATCTGCTTGGATCGATTCGCATGACCCGGCTGGCCTTGCCGCATCTGCGCCGCTCAGCAGATGGGGCAGTCGTCTTCCTGTCGTCTGCTCTGGCTCTGACGGCCGCGCCGGGTTTGGCCTCCTACGCCGCGACGAAGGCTGCTGTTCATTCGGTCGCTCGTTCACTGCGGGCCGAGCTGGCAGGTCAGGTCAAGGTGTTCGACGTGCTCCCACCTTTCGTCGATACGGAATTGGCGCAGGGCGTCGGCCGGACCAAGCTAACCCCACAGCGGGTGGCTGCCGAGATCATCGCCGGTCTGCGAGGCGAGCGGTTCGAGATTCGCATCGGGCAGATCGGTGCCCTGGCAGTGCTCAGCCGCCTGGCGCCGCCAGTAGCCGATGCCATCGTGAGGCGTGAGATCGGTGGGAAGACCGGCCGCCGGACGAGTAGATGATAAAAAATTTGCTTTACCAGGAGGAAATAGAAATGTCACCGAAAAACACGAAGTCTAAAATTAATGCAGACAGTGGATCCAACGGCGATGCGCCTGTCCAGGCCCTCGCACGGGAGGGGGTTTCGATCCCACGGCTCCGCGCCATGCTTAAAGGACAGGTGATCGCCCCAGGCGACGCCGGGTACGACCAGGCTCAGGACCGTATTTTACGGCGGGATTGACCGCCGGCCGGCTGTCATCGCCCGGCCCGCAGATGCGACCGGTGTCGCCCAAGTTATCTCGCTCGCCCGCCAGACCGGGTTGGAGATCGCCGTGCGCAGCGGCGGGCATAGCAACGCCGGTCATAGCGTCTCCGACGGCGGCATAGTGCTCGACCTGGGGGACATGCGGGCGCTGCAGATCGACGTAGAACGACGGACAGCCTGGGCTGAGACAGGCCTGACCAGCGGCGAGTACACGTCCGCGGCAGGAGCTTACGGCCTGGCAACCGGGTTCGGCGACACCGGCTCGGTCGGGATTGGGGGGATCACACTGGGCGGCGGCGTCGGCTATCTCGTCCGCAAACATGGCCTCACCATCGACGACCTGCTGGCTGCCGAGGTCGTGACCGCGGACGGGCAGATCTTGCGCGTCGATGCAGAGACACATCCGGATTTGTTCTGGGGGCTCCGAGGCGGCGGAGGCAATTTTGGCGTCGCCACCCGCTTCCAGTTCCGCCTGCACGAGGTCGATACGATCGTGGGCGGGATGCTGCTCCTGCCGGCGACTCCCGACGTTATCGCCGGGTTCATCGCAGCGGCGGAGGCTGCACCGGAGGAGCTGTCGACGATTGCCAACGTCATGCCAGCGCCGCCGATGCCTTTCCTGCCTGCGGAACAGCATGGCAAGCTGGTGGTGATGGCTCTGATGGCTTACGCTGGCGATGTCGCTGCCGGAGAGCAAGCCGTGGCGCCGTTCCGGGCGCTCGCAACACCGCTCGCTGACATGCTCCGGCCGATGCGTTATCCCGAGATGTACCCGCCCGAAGAGAGCGACTACCACCCCACGGCGGCCGGCCGCACGATGTTCGTCAACACGATCGACCGGGATATTGCCAGAACGATCGTAGAGCACCTTCAGTCCTCCGACGCGGCGGTGCGGGTAGCGCAACTTCGGGTGCTGGGTGGGGCGATGGCCCGTGTGCCGGTCGAGGCAACCGCGTTCGCCCACCGTAGAGCCCGCATCATGGTCAACCTGGCTGCTTTCTACACTGGTCCCGAGGATCAAGCTATACGACAGGCATGGGTTAACGGCTTCGCCGGCTCCTTGCGCCAGGGCGACTCTGGCGCGTATGTGAACTTCCTGGGCGACGAAGGTGAAGCGCGGGTGCGCGAAGCCTATCCGGGACCAACCTGGGAACGGCTTGCGGCAGTAAAACGGCGTTACGATCCGACCAATCTCTTCCGGCTCAACCAGAACATCCCGCCGGCGAGCGCGGCTCAGTAAGCGGGAGGCATCCGATATGGCATTCACAAGTACGACCCCATCGGATAAAGGGTAGAATTCACGATGTTGAGAAAGAAACGTATGGATACCTACCGCACCAATCTTCGCACACTGCTGCGGGCGCTTCCACCGGAAGAGACCGTTTTCTCCGATTTTCCCATCGAACCTGGCCGCAGCGCTTACCAGGAAATTTTTCAGCAAGCCGCGCGCGAGCGGGGGATCCGGCGCGCTGACTTTGCGCGAGTATTTAATGGCGAGGGACGCCGCCTGGACATCTTCTCGTGGCTTTTACCTCACTTGAACAGTAAGGGATACTTCTATTGGTTTCGGGCCTTTCAGCCTGAGGTCGATCAGGCGCTTGGTTTGCATTAGTTGGTAGCCGTGGGATCAAAGCGGCAGGCGCAGGGGTTGTCCTGGTGGGTATTCTGGTGCAGTTGTGAGCGGCTATGGCATGGCGGTCCAGCGCGGCACTCGGTCCGGTAGATCCGTATCGCCCAATTCCACACACAGCGTTCTCAAACTCTCCTGCGCGCCGGTCCACTCCAGGTCAGCGAGGCTCTCTTTTAGGGGTACGTCTCGGCGAAGCGTTGCCAGGCGCAGGTAAAGCATTGCTTCGTCCTGGTTGGCTCTGAGATTCTCGGCCAGGCGAAGCGCGCGGCTGGCAGGCAGCCCCCATTGGTGGTAATCGCCAGGGATATCCTGGATGTGTTCGTACCTGGAGAGCACGGCAGATGCGGACTTAGCCCCCCAGGCCGGGACTCCCGGGTAGCCATCGGCCGAATCGCCCACCAGCGCCAGCCAATCGGGGATTGAGGCGGGTGGGACGCCGTACTTCTCGACCACCGCCGCTTCGTCATACAGGATATCTCGGCGGCGATCCCAGCACACCACGCGCGAGCCTCTCACCAGTTGGGCCAGATCCTTGTCGGGCGAACAGATGACGATCTGGTCTACAGCGGGCTCGTCTTGAAAGCGAAACACAGCCGAAGCGAGCGCGTCATCCGCCTCGAACTCGACCATGGGCCAGACTACTAGGCCCAATGCGTTCACGGCCTCTTCGGCGAGCGGGAACTGGGCAAGCAGGTTTGGATCGACCCCTGCGCTCGTCTTGTAGCCTGGGAACAGGTCGTTGCGAAACGACTCAATGACGTGATCAAACGCGCAGGCGATATGAGTCGCGCCTGACCTGGAGATGAGGGCGAGCAGGCTTTTGAGCAGACCGAGCGTGGCGCCGATCTCTCGGCCATCGGGCGCTTTCTTCCCGGGCGCGCCGTAGAAGCTGCGGAAGAGTTCGTAGGTGCCGTCGACCAGGTGGATTTTCATTTTAAAAGCCAGTAATGGAAAAGATCATAGCCCATTTGTGCCTTTGCTGGTTCTCTTTCCAAGCCTCGAGCGAGAGCGCGGCAACTCCTACATGGTAACCAAGCCAGAACCGGTCCCTGGGAGCCGGGTCAGGGGGATGGTAGGTAAGCGCTGAGAGTGCATCCAGGAAAATGTGGGAATAAACGCCCAGCAGCGCGATCACGAGACCCCGGATATAACCGGGTTTAATATCCGGCACAGCCTGGTCGATCAGCACACCCGTTGTTAAATGCGTTGGCGTTTGCACTTTTGCGCTTCGATTGAATGATGCAGGATCATTGTTCCGCAACAGCTCGCAGCACCCGGTAGAGGATGGCGCTCGCCTGGCGCAGGTCAGCCTCCCCAATCTCGGCGCCCGATGCATCGGCCCACTCCCGCTGCGCTTTTTGGATTTGGCGCAGTACGGATAGGCCTTGAGGTGTGAGGCGCAGGAGTTTGGACCGGCGATGCCTGGGATTCTCCTCGTAGACGGCGAGCCCATCCCGTACGAGCAGGTCCGCCACACGCTGCACGCTCTGGCGGGCCAGCCTCAGCCCACGTGCGATTTGCGCTACCGAAGCCGGCGCCGCCTCGACAGCTTCGAGAACCAGCCAGCGAGCGAGAGTCTGGCCTGAGGGCTCTGCCAGCTTATCCCCGGCGGTGGTGAAATACCGGACCAGATGGACGACCTGATCCACGAGTGTGGTGAAGGCCTCTCCGGCAGGTGAGCGCTGGGATGGGACAGCCGAAACATCCATGCTTTCTGATTGAAACTTGGCAGTATGCTGTCGTTGTGGTTGACGAGTTGACATGACAGTATTATGTCATATTTTGAGCAAATGCGCAAGCCCTGGTACGAGATGGGTGACAAGGTAGCAAGGAATAAGAGATCAACATTGGGGCCGAGGGCGTTTAACTCTCGGCCCTGTGCCGGTGAGCGATGCTCAGCAGCGTAATTACTGGCTCCTCCCGCCAACCCTGTGATTATTGAAATTCAAGACGACTGGTATTTTTATGGAAGGTTGTAATCTCCAATTTAGAGCCAGTCCTTTTTCCCCAGGCTTGCGTTTCTGGGCCGAGCTCGCTTCGAGCCGCTCGCGATAGTAATCCAATATACGCGGGGCGATGACTTTCCAGTCGTAGCGCTGGGCGGTGCGCCGGCCTTTGGCTGCCATGCGGCTGCGCATCTGTGGGTCCTCCAGCAAAGCTGTGATCGCCTCGGCGATCGCCATTTCGTTCTCGGGCTCGACCAGCAAGCCTTCCTGGTTGTGGGTGAGCACGCTGCGATACCCGGCGATGTCCGAGGCGACGACTGGCAAACCGGCTGCCATGGCTTCTAACAGAATGATACCGAAGCTCTCCGAGCCGGTTGAAGGAGCGGAGAAGATTGTCGCCGTCCGGTAGTAGCGCGGCAGATCCTCGCTTGAGACCTTCCCGATGAAACGGATTGATCCATGAGTCCGCGGAATGGCTTTTTTTAGCTTTGACAAACCTGTTTCTGGGTGCTATGCTATTGGCTGCAGGATAAGGTCGCGAGCCACTTTCCTAATGAAATACCGTTAGGCAGTGAGAAGGCGTGGGGGAAAGGAGGATATATCGAATGAATGAAGTGGAGATCATCCCAAATGAATCGACTCCGGCCCTGGAACTCATCGGGCTGAGCAAAACCTTTGGTGAGACTGTCGCCGCCGACCGGGTGAACCTGAGTGTGCCACACGGCTCATTTTTCGGGTTGGTCGGGCCAAATGGCGCCGGGAAAACCACAACCCTGTCAATGGCAGTAGGCCTGCTGCGTCCCGATGCGGGGAGCGCACGGATTTTTGGCGTCGACATGTGGGCTGAGCCCAGCCGCGCCAAGGCTCTGATCGGGGTACTTCCGGATGGCATGGCGCTGCCGGAACGGCTCACGGGGCGCGAAGCTTTGACCTATCTCGGGCTGCTGCGAGGCCTGGACGAAAAAACAGTTGCACATCGCGCCGGTGAGCTGCTAGCAGTCTTAGAACTGGCTGATGCGGAAAAGACGCTCCTGATCCAATATTCGGCTGGTATGCGCAAGAAGATCGGCTTGGCCCTGGCGTTGCTGCACAGCCCGAGGCTGTTGATCCTCGACGAACCGTTCGAAGCCGTCGATCCGATCTCGGTCTCTACGATTAAAACGATCCTGCAAAGGTTCGTGGCATCCGGCGGCTCTGTGATCATGTCCAGCCATGTCATGCCGTTGGTCGAGCAAATCTGCGATCATGTCGCGATCCTCGCCAAAGGGCGTGTGATCGCCGCTGGCGCAGTAGATCAAGTCCGTGGCGATCAGAGCCTGGAGGCGGTGTTCGTAGAACTCGTCGGCGCTCGTGTCAGCGGAGAGGAGGGGTTATCTTGGTTGGCATCCTGATCCGGATGAACCTGGCGATGCAGCGAAACTCACGCAGCGGAATGTATATCTTCTGGGTTATCGTTGGATTCATCCTTGCCTTGGGCACCCTGGTGCTGAGCGTGATCAAAAAGGATACCCCGGTCATCCTGGTAGATCTATTGGCTTCAGCGTTCGCTGCCTGGACTCTGTTCCTGGCGATCGCGCCGGTGTTCGGCGGGGGAGGCGGCGGGATCCGACCGGAACATTTCGCGCTGCTGCCGATTCCGCCGCGCCGCCTGGCGGTCGGGCTGGCCGGCGCAGCGATCGTTGGGGTTGCGCCTGCTATCGCGCTGGTCGCTTTCGCAGCGCTCGTCATTTATGGATTCCAGCTCGGCCTCGTCCCGGGCCTGGTCGGCGTACTTGCCGCGCTCCTGCAATTGCTTCTCGCGGTATTGCTGGCGCGCCTGGTATACACCCTGATGGGCGCAGCCATGCAAACACGCCTGGGGATGGAACTCGTAGCGCTGCAATTTGCGTTATTTCTTGCAGCGGTGAGCGTGGGGTGGTTCGTCATTCAACCGGTCGCCGGACAGATTGACCAGATACTGGCTGAAGGATGGCCCCCGCTAATCGCCAGCCTCTTTCGCCTCCTTCCATCGGGCTGGGGATTGATCGCCGTAGAGGCCGCCGGTATAGAAGATTGGGGGCTGGCGCTGGTCGTATTCCTTGGCTTTGCAGTGTTGATCGGGGGCTTGCTGCTGGTGTGGGCTGCGCTGCTCGTGCGCCGCACGACCTCGAAACCCGCCAGCTACGCCGTTCGCAGCAGACCCACGTCCAGTCAGGCCGCCCATTTTCCCGGGCTGCCCGCCACTCGAGTTGGCGCGGTGATCTCCAAGGAACTCAACACCTGGAGGCGAGATCCATGGCGCGCCCTCAATCTCCGCATTGCGCTTTGGACAGGCCTGCTCATCGGCGCACTTCCCCTGCTGATCGGATGGGTAGATTTTCTCCCTTTCGTGGGTGTCCTCATCGTTCTCATGGGCGGCGCAGTTTCCGGAAACCTGTATGGCGGGGATGGCAGCGCGCTTTGGCAGACTCTCTTGACCCCGGGCGCCGAACGGATCGATGTGCGTGGCAGGCAGTGGGCCTGGCTGTTGATCTTTGCGCCGGTTTCTATTTTTGCCACCGTTGTTTTCACCCTGCTCAGTGGACACAACTGGACATGGCCGCTCGTGCTGTCGCTGCTGTTCGCCTTGCTCGGGGGGACCGCCGGGCTCGCGCCGCTTTTCTCCGTATGGTTTCCCTCCCCGGGGATCGACCCCAACCTGCGCCAGAACCCGATGGACTCCTCCGGGGGTACGCTGAACGAGATCATCCTCATGCCCTGGCTGGCGGCTGTCACCGCTCTGCCTGCCGCCAGCGTCGTAGGGATCGGATTGCTGCTAGATGATCCTTTAATTCAATGGGCCGGCCTGCCGGTTGGAATTGGCACGGGTGCATTATTCGCCTGGTGGCTGGGGCGCATCGCCTACCGGCGGCTGGAGAGGAGAGGCCCTGAACTGCTCAATCTTTTGCTCAAAGGATCGACTCCTCGGGGAAAAATCGAGGACGACGACATTTCAAAAAGGGCCTGGAAGGAGCTGCCTGTATGGAAGAAAGTGATCGTTTGGATTTGCGGGGGGCTTTTCTGGATTCCGCTGTCTGTTCAGGGCATCCTGGCGCTCGTTATGAAGCTTAGTGGAAGCGGGGGCGGGCCTGCACTCGAGCGCAGTTGGTTCCTTGCGTTTATTCTTCCACCTGAATTTCAGTGGCCCGTGATCATCGCCATGATGGCCCTGGGCGCATTCATGGCCTTCATCGCCTTCCAGATTCCCCGAAAACACCTTCAGGAAATGCAGCGACGAGAGGGCGCTGCTTTAAAGGACCAGTAACCCCTCTGCGCCGGGTGGGATTGTGTGAAACTCAAATCTTTGAGGTAAGGGTGACCAGGGTAAACCAGCCTCTTGAAAGCTTGACAAAAAAGATGAATACCGTTATAATTCCGAATAATGTTCGGATATTTAATCACGTTAGGAAGGGACGATGCAGAAACCTCGCCAACGCCGCCAAGAACGCACCCAACAGTCTATCCTGGACGCCGCACGGCAGATCATCACCCAGCAGGGAGCCAGCCAGCTCTCCATGCGGGCGATCGCCGAGCGGATCGACTACAGCCCGGCCGGGTTGTATGAATATTTCAACAGCAAGGAGGAAATCCTTCAGGCGCTCTCCACGCAGGGCCACGTGCGCCTGCGTGACCACCTGCTCCAGGTGGACACGGACCTGCCTCCCGCCGATTACCTGCTGGCCCTCGGCCTGGCGTATATCGAGTTTGCCCGGACCAACCCGGACTATTACCTGCTGATGTTCACCACGCCGCCTGCCCCGGCCAGTATCGAGAGAATGCTCAGTGAATCCTCTTCCTACCCGGTGCTGCTGGAGGCGATCCGCCGCGGCCTGGAGGCCGGGGTCTTCCGGGCGCGGGCAAATTATGGCCTGGCCGAGATGACGTACTCAGCCTGGGCGCTGGTTCACGGCATTGCCATGCTGCGCATCACTTATCTGGTCGAACTTCCAATGGATCTCGCAGCCACCGAACGGGAAGCTTTGCAGGCGTTCGGCCGCGGCCTTCAAGCGTGATGTTTTTTTGCTTGTGCCTGAACAATGTTAGGATTTCGTATATCGTTTGGTTAATAACAAGGAGTTTAATGATGGATATTCATTCCATGCACACAATTTTCATTGCCCTGCACGCCGCATCCGGCGTGGTCAGTTTTATCACAGGCAGCTTGCTCATCTCACTTCCCCGGCAGGTCGCGAACCGGCGGTTGTTTGGCCTGTATGCAGGATTCCTCAGCGGGTTGGTCGTTTTCCTGGCGGGCGCCATCCTGGTGTACTGGGGGCAGTATTCGACGATCGAGCGGATTCTTTTTCCCAGTTTGTTTGGCCTGGGATTGTATATGCTCTACCGGGCTGGCAGAGCGTACCAGTTGCTCGGTAACCAGCAGGAGAACTGGGAGCAAGCAGCCATTGAGCACATTGGCTTTACGCTTATTTCGTTGTTCGAGGGCTTCATTATCGTAACGGTATTAAACTCGGGCGGCCCGGCCTGGCTTGTCGCACTGGTTGCTCCCCTTGGAGTCGTCCTTGGACGCTGGGCTGTTGGTCGCGCGCAACGAAGGGTAATGCCCAGGTCCCTGGCTAATTCAACCGCATCGGTCACGCCCCCTCTGATGAATAACGAGAAGGCCTCGAGACGGCGGTGACATTATGGAGATCGTCCTGTAAGTCGACGAAACCCATGATGGTGGTCAAACTCCGGCTCCGCTCGACGACCTGATCCAAAGCGCGCAGGTTGGCTTCGATAAAATCGGTGCGCAGAAGCAGCTCCTCTGAAAAAAGGAAGCTCATGAACTCCAGGTTGATTTTAACCCGGCCAGCTCTTTCGCCGGCGGCTCTCGCCGGTCAGCGGGCGCTTGGCGACCACAAAAGTCTTGTTAGAGCCATGGTGCGTGTAAACGCTGACAACACCCCAGCCCTCTTCGCCCCATTGGTTGAGGATGGCTTCCAACTCTCCATCCTTGATCATACTCCAAAAGGAGCCAAACCCTTCAAGGCGATATTCCCATTGCGTGGTTTCGGCCATTACTTACTCCTGGTTGGCGCCCTTATTTGCCTGGCTGAATCCCAAAGATACCAATCCGCTCATGCTTCCCAAGTTCATGGTTTCGACCGCGCTGCTGGGCACGATGACCAGGGCGCCTTTTTCTTTAACCCCTCGAAGAGCATGTTCATGGCGCGCAGGTGCAGCGCGGTAGGGTTGTTCTGGTAAGCCTGGGAAGCCTCCGCGAAGCTGTGGGCGATCTGCATCTCGGACTCGCCCAGGATGACGCGTGCCTGGCGCTCGCGCTCGGCCTGCGCCTGGCGGCTCATGGCGTCTTCCAGGTCCTGGGGGATAACCACATCGCGGATTTCCACCGACTGGACGGTGATGCCCCAGGGTGTGGTGCGCTGGTCGATGATCTTCTGCAGGTCGGCGTCCATCTTGGCCCTGCCGACCAGGATATCCGCCAGGTTCATCTGGCCGATGATCTCGCGCAGGGCCGTCTGGGCAGCCCAGGCGATGGCCGGGCGGTAGTCCTCCACTTCCAGGACGGCTTTTTCGGCGTCCCACACCAACCAGAAGAGTACCGCGTCCACGTCGACCGGGACGGTGTCCTTCGTCAGAGTCTTTTCGGCGCTGAAAGGGGTCACCATGACGCGGTGGTCGATCCAGTTGGCGACCGTGTCAACGACCGGTACGATCCAGAACAGCCCTGGGCCGTACAGTTTCTTGAATTTCCCCAGGCGCAGCACCACGGCCTTCTCCCATTGCGCGGCGATCTTCAGGGCGGTCAGGACGTACAGGGCAATCAGGACCATCACGATCGTATACCCGCCCACCAAGAGATCAGAGCCTCCCGCGCTGGCCATCAGGATGGCTCCCAGGAATGCCGCCAGGAAAAAGAGAATCGAAAAAAAAATCGCGACGCCGCTAATGTGCGGGTTGGGCTGGGTATATGCCGGCTGGCGTTCTGTGCTTTTCATCTTTTTGTTCATTGTCAACCTCATCATCTTATTTAATCGTCATCTGTTTCTTCGAACGGCTGGCCTCGCTCTTTCCAGGAGAGGATGTACTGCTCGAAGATTTGGGTAAGCTCGTCTGGGGAATATCCCAGGTGAGCTGCGTTTGCCAGGTAGCGGCGGGTCAGGCCTTGCATGGCTTCCTGGCGTACTCGTTGGGTGATCTGTTCATCGGGCGGGGCCAGGATGTAGGTTCCCCGGCCGTGTTGGGTAGAAATCAGGCCGGCCTCATCCAGCAAGCGGTAGGCCCTGGCGATTGTGTTGAAGTTCACCCGAAGATCGCTGGCCAACTGGCGAACAGTAGGGAGCTGGTCTTCTGGTTGTAATTCGCCGTTGGCGATGAGATTCTTGATCTGGTCCATGATCTGTACGTAGATCGGGATCCCAGAACGAAAATCAATTTTGATCCGCATGCCGCTCCTTCTTAATATTGTAGCATTGTTTGATTGTATAATTGTACCTTTGTATAATTGTATACCATTATTCGAGTTTGTCAAGAGGGGAATTCGGTTCGGGCAGGAACCACCTGCTGAGCAGCAAACACCTGCTGAACAGCAACCCGCGGGATTGTTGGAGTAAAATGTGAAGGCGATGAACCAACCCAACTGGGAAGACTGGCGCCGGGAATTTCCCGGGCTTCAAAAAAGCACCTACTTGAACACCGTTTCACTCGGGCAGCTATCCAGGCGCTCACGCTCGGCGATGAATCGTTTTCTGGATTTGTGGGAGGAGCGCGGCGCGTCCGCCTGGTACGGATACTGGCTGAAAGAGCTGGACGGCCTGCGCCGAGAATTTGCCCGCCTGATCGGCGCCAGCGTGGATGAGGTCGCCATCCTGCCCAATATTTCATCAGCCCTGGCGGCAGTCAGCTCCAGCCTGGATTTCTCCCGGCGCAAGCGGGTCGTTTCTTGCGAGCTTGACTTCCCAACCATCACCCACCATTTCCTGGCCAAGGCTCCCCAGGGCGTGGACGAGCAAATCCTGAAATCCCCAGACCAGGTCGGCGTGCCCCTGGATGCCTTCGAAAAGGCTGTTGACGAGGAAACGGCCCTGCTGGCTACCTGCCGGGTGTATTTCACCAGCGGCTATATTCAGGATGTGCGCGCCCTGGCGGAGATTGCCCACCGCAAAGGCGCCCTGTGCCTGGTGGACGATTACCAGGGCACAGGCCAGGTGCCTGTGGATGTCAAGGCTGCTGGATTGGACTTTCTGGTTACAGGCGGTTTGAAGTGGCTGATCGGCGGCCCAGGCGTGGCTTACCTGTACGTGCGCCGCGAGCTGATCGACGAGCTTCAACCCACGGTCGCCGGCTGGTTTGGTCAGCGCCGGCAGTTCGATTTTGACCCGTTCACGCTCGAATTCCGTGAGGATGCCCAACGCTTCGAAGGCGGCACGCCCTCAGTTGCAGCCGTGTATGCCGCCAAAGCCGGCCTGGAGATCATCAACGAGATCGGCGCTTCGAACCTGCGCCAGCGCACAGCGCAGCTCAATCAAGACCTGGTTGAACGGCTGCGGGAGCGCGGCTACCGGCTGCGCATTCCTCAGGACCCACAGCGGCATGCCGGCATCACCATCCTGGAGATTGAGGATCCGATGGGAGTCACTCGCCGGCTCGCCGACCGGCGCATCATCGTGGATAAACGGCCTGGAGCCGTGCGGGTCGCGCCTTATTTCTATAACACGCTGGAAGAAAACGAGATCTTCGTGCACGCCCTGGATGAGATTAACGGCGGAAGAAAATAAGGTTTTTGGCGTGTTTTGGCTCTTTCCCTTGCCCTGCGCGCGGGTCTGTGGCACAATACATCCGGCATGGCTTCACGCTGGTTTCGATTTTTTCTCGTCATCATCGTTGGGATCGCGGGTGGTTTGGCCTACGGCTGGGTGCTCAACCCGGTCAAATATGTCGATACCACCCCCGATACCTTGCGCGTGGATTACAAATCTGATTATGTCTTAATGGTCGCCGAAATTTACCAGGCGAAAAACGACATCTCCCAGGCCGAGCAGCGCCTGGCGATATTGGGCGAAACGCCGCCGGGTGAAATGGTTTTGCAGGCGATCTTATTTGGCGAACAAAACCACTATTCGGACGCCGACCTGGCGCTGATGCGAGGTCTGGCCAATGCGATTGAAGCGCAGTCGCCCAACCTGGAGACTCCCGCTCCATGAGCGAGAACCGCGGTTCATGGTACCTGTTGACCGGGGTGCTGCTCGGACTGGCAATTGGCGTCGTTTATTCCTGGATTTTTCGCCCGGTGCGATATGTCAACACATCGCCGGCTTCCCTGCGTGAGGAATATAAAGATAAATACCGGGCGTTGATCGCCCTGGCTTATGAAGCAGATGGCGACCTGGTGCGCGCCAAAGCTCGCCTTGCCTTGCTGAAAGATGCGGATATCTATGCGACCCTGGCGGAACAAGCCCAGCGCTGGCTGGCGGAAGGAAGCGCCCCGGAAGAAGCCCGCGCCCTGGGGCTTTTATCGGTCGCCCTTGGCCAGGCTGCCGGCCCGGTTAGCGGCACAGCGGCGCAAAACCTTACCCCCGCCGACACACAACCTACCCAGGCCATGGAAACCCTGATGGCGGAATTGGGAATGCTGCCATCCGCTACAATAACGGAGACACAGGCCGCGCCGGAGACCACGCTGCCGGCAGCCACAGCGGCCTCTACGACCCCTGCGCCGCAAACGACCGCTGCCGTTCAGCCGCTTGAAAGCCCGCAAACCAGTCTCTCCCCCAGCCCGCAAGCCTCTGCGCGGCCCTCCACCACGCCGCGCCCGTCTCCCTCGCTGGCCCCGACGTTTACCCCTCTTCCAACGCGCACGGCAACTGCCACGCCGGGCGCGCCGTTCGTGCTTAAAAACCGCCAGAAAATCTGCTCCCCATCTTTGCCCGAGCCGTTGCTCCAGGTCGAAGCATTAGACGCCGCCGGCGAGCCGGTGCCGGGTGTGGAGGTGATCGTCAACTGGGACGGCGGGGAAGAGCATTTCTACACCGGGTTGAAGCCGGAAGTGGATCTCGGATATGCGGATTACACGATGGTGGAAGGCACACAATATAACCTGCGCCTGGCGGAAGGGGGCCAGCCGGTCACTGGCCTGACCGCTGCTGAGTGCGACCAGCCCGGAAGCGGGCGCACCTGGGGGGCCTGGCGCCTGACTTTTGAGCAGCCTTGAGCGGATTACCCCTTAATCATCGAAAACAGGTCATAATTCCCGGAAAATTGGGACAAATGTCGCTACCTGCCGGAGCGGGTATCTGGTACGCTGTAACGGACAAAATAAGTTTTCAGGATACCTTCTCGAGTAAGCGGGGCGTTCCGCCGGCTTACCGAGAAGCGGTTATTCAGGATCGCGTGGAGGTAGAAATGAAGATCGTATTGGACCAGCGCTCGTGTAATTGTTGGGATGCCGCCTGTGAAGCCCATTTCGGCTCGCATTTCTTGGGTCAAGAGATCACACCGGTAGATTGCACCCTGGAAGTCTCGGACGATGGCCGTCCGGAAATCACCTTTACCATCCACGACCGGGATGGCAGCGATAAAGTGCTGGTGGTCGACGAAAGCAATCGCGGCGAAGTGTACGATGGCTGGCGGCTGGCCTGGGAGAAACAGCAGGCCGCAAATCCATAAACCGATTTGGAAGCCTCTGCAGAGAAAATCCTGGCGCTGGTCCCTGCTTATAACGAGGCGGTCCATATCGGCGCGGTGGTAGCCGGGGCGCGCGCCTACCTGCCCGTTCTGGTGGTCGACGACGGGTCGACGGATGAAACGGCTGTCCAGGCGCAGCAGGCCGGCGCCCGGGTGCTGCATCAAGAACTCAACCAGGGCAAAGGTGCGGCGCTCAAAGCCGGCTTTCGCCAGGCCCTGCAGTGGGGTTATGAAGCCGTCTTGACTCTGGACGCGGATGGCCAGCATGACCCGGCCGAGATCCCGCGCTTCCTGGAAGCTTACCGTAGCCAACAGGCCGACCTGATTATCGGGGAACGTGATTTCAGGCATATCCCTGCGGTGCGCCGGCTTGCAAACACCCTCGGTCGCATCTCGTTCTCCTGGGCGCTCGGGCAGCCCGTGCGGGATAACCAATCCGGTTACCGCCTGGTCAGCAGCCGCCTGGTTCAGGCGCTTTTAGCGAGCAAAGAACAAGGTTTTCAATTCGAAGTGGAGATGATCGTGGTTTGCGTGCGAGGCGGCTACCGCCTGGGTTGGGTCCCGATCCGCACCATCTATGCCGGGGAGGCAAGCCACATTAACCCGCTGCGCCACCTGGTGGAATTCTTGACCATGGTGGTGCGCACCCGCCGTTCCGGGCAATCTCCGCCGCCGGAATAGCTTTTCAAACCCTTATAAACGGCGCTTCAGACGCCAATCCAACGCCGTAAAGCGCTGCGCCACATGATCGTTGCGCACGGCGATACCGATGGCGCGCCGGCTGCCAACCAGCACACACAGGCGCCGGGCGCGCGTCACTGCCGTGTACAACAGATTGCGCTGCAGCATCAGGTAATGCTGGGTAACCAGGGGGATAACCACCGCCGCGAATTCCGACCCCTGGGCTTTGTGCACCGAAACGGCGTAGGCCAGAATCACCTGGTCGGCCTCGCTCCAATCGTATTCCACCCCGCGCCCCTCAAAGTCGACCGTAAGCGTCTGGTCGATAGGATCGATCGCGGCGACGATGCCGATATCCCCGTTGTAAACATCCTTATCATAATTATTCTGCGTTTGCATCACTTTGTCGCCGGGGCGAAAAGTCTGTCCGTACAGGGTCTTCTCCGGTTTCATCAGTTGGGGTGGGTTCAGGTTGGCTTGCAGGCGCTCGTTCAATGCGGTTACCCCGCATGGGCCGCGGTACATCGGCGCAAGAACCTGGATCTCATCCCTGGGGTCCAGGCCAAATGTGGCCGGGATGCGCCGGCAAACCACATCCTCGACCCAATTGGCGGCATCTTCGGGCGTTTCAGCGGGAAAGAGGAAGAAATCGCCCGCCGGGGCGCCGTTCTCACCCGCCGCAGCCGGCGGGAAGACCGGCATTTGCCCGTGGTTTATGCGGTGGGCGTTGGTGATGATGCGCGAGTCGGCCGCCTGGCGGAAGATGACGCTCAAGCGAGTCACCGGAGCAAGCTCGCTGGCGATCACATCTCGGAGCACATCGCCGGCGCCGACGGAAGGCAGTTGGTCCACATCCCCCACCAGCAGCAGGTGGGTGCCTGGCTCGAGCGCTTTGAGCAGGTTGTTGGCCAGGACCAGGTCGAGCATGGAGGTCTCGTCGACGACTAGCAGGTCGATCTCCAGCGGGTGTTCAGCGTTATATTTGAAACCCTCGCCGGGTGAAAATCCGAGCAGGCGATGGATCGTGCTGGCCTGCCTTCCGGTGGCCTGCGAAAGGCGCTTGGCAGCCCGCCCGGTGGGCGAGGCCAGGCCATAGCGTTTGCGAGCCCCTTCCAAGGCAGCGATCAGGGCTTTCAGGCAGGTGGTCTTGCCCGTCCCCGGCCCCCCGGTGAGCACACTCAGCGGGTGGCTCAGGGCCGTCTGCACGGCGGATTGCTGCTCGGGAGAGAGCATTGGATCCAGGCGGATGAAAGCCGGCGGCAGGTCGCTTAACCGGGTGGGCAGACAGGTCGCCAGGGCATACAAGCGCTCGGCGAGGCCGGTTTCGCTACGATACAGGGGCGTCAGGTAAACGGCCGGCTGTCCGTAAGGCGCGCCTGCCTCGGCGATGCTTTTCCCTTCCGGCGAGCCGCTGCCATTTTGAGCCCTCTCGTCCAGGAAAGGCAGGATCTCCTGGCGAACGCGGTCGTCCTGGGAAAGGCGTTCCAGCGCCGGCGGGATCAGCTCTGCCCCCACGCCCAGGAGCTCGGCGGCGCGCTGCTCCAACGAAGGGCGCGGGGCGTAGACGTTTCCATCGTCCACGGCCTCGTTCAGGGCGTAAATCACGCCGGCTTCGATGCGCGAGGGGTGATCGGCGGGCAGGCCAAGCGCCTGGGCGATGCGGTCGGCTGTTTTAAATCCCACGCCGTAGATATCGCGCGCCAGCCGGTAGGGGTCGGACTGCACGATAGCCAGGGCCTGGTCGCCGTACTGCTTGTAAATCTTGATCGCCAGGTTGGTGCTCACGCCGTGGCCGTGCAGGAAGAGCATGATCTCCTTCACCTGTTTTTGTTCCTGCCAGGCCGCAGCAATCAGGCGTGAGCGTTTTGGGCCGATGTCAGGCACTTCCAGCAGGCGCTCGGGCTGGTTTTCAATCACCTCCAGGGTCTCGCTTCCGAAGCTGGCGACAATGCGCTCGGCCAGGCGCGGCCCGATGCCTTTGATCAGCCCGGAGCCCATATAACGGCGAATGCCCGCCACGCTGGCGGGCAAGGTTTGTTCGCAGATCTCGGATTGGAATTGCATCCCGTGCTTGGGGTGGTTGCTCCAGCTCCCTTGCAGGCGCAGGTGCTCCCCGGGTGAAAGCTCGGGCAAGTTCCCGGTTACAGTGACCAGGCCTTCGCGGCTCAGCCCGGGCACCTTGCTGCGGTCCGGGCGCATGCGCAGCACGCTATATCCGTTCTCCGGGTTATAGTATGTAATGCGCTCCACTGATCCGCTGAGCGTTTCCATTTTTATTGCGTCCGGTTTTTTTACCCCATTCTTCCCAGGTTGGGGAGCGTTCTTAAGGCATGGGATTGCTGTTGACCCAATCCTGGCCGAGCGTTACCGCGATGTCCACCGGGTTGGTCGGGTCGTAAAAATGGTGGATGCGGAAGGGATCGATCTTCATCAGATCTACCAGGTATTTCACCGTGTAAGGCTTACCGGTGTAGAACGTGATTTCCGTATAGGTGGAAACCTGCTGGGCATTGTCCGCCACGGTGACGTTCACGCCCTGGGTTTTCAAGTAATCGGAGGTGCTCGCCGCCAATCCTGCAGTATAAGTGCCGTTCAACACCGAAACTTTAGCCCCCTCTGCTTGCAGCAAGTCAGCCAGGTTCATATCCGCCGCGGCTGGGCTGGCTGGGCCGCTTTCGGTAAAGACTTCATCGCGCACGGCGCGGACTTTGTCCGGCAGCGGTTTGAGGATGTCCAGGCCGTCCGGCGATTTCTGGAAACTGACCTGGTCCTCACCGATGATCGCCCTCTTGATCTGTTCAGGGGGGATTTGTTGGGCCAGCCAGGCCAGCTTGATGGCCTGGTCCAGGTTCATATTGGTATGCACCCCGCTGGAAATCTCCTGGTACAAAATAGGCGCCTTCTGGATCAACGTTGGCAGCATACCGACTCGCGCAAGTTGATTTCGGATGCCGAGGATCACCTGCTGCTGGCGCTGGGCGCGGTCGAAATCCCCGCCCTCGGTGTGGCGCGCCCGGGCATAGGCCAGGGCCAGCTCGCCGGGCAGGGTTTGCACCCCTGGTTTGAGCTTCTTGGTGTTGTCATCGCCCAGCGGGTCGATGGTGATCGTCTCCGGGACGTCGATCTTCACACCACCGATCTCGTCGATAAATTTTACGAAGGCCTCGAAGTCGATCTGGGCGTAGAAATCGATTGGCACGCCCAGCAGCTCTTCTACGGTATCCATCGCCAGCCCCGGGCCGCCGTTAGGCAGCTTGAAGGCTTCGCCCAACTGGTAAGCGGTGTTGATCTTGCCGTAGTTGAACCCGCCAGGGATGTTGACCCACAGGTCACGTGGGATGGATAGCATGCCGGCGGTGCGGTGGATTGGGTCGATGGTCAGCAGGATCATGGTATCGGTGCGCGGCGGGCCTTCCCCTGCCAGCCAGTCGCGATAATCCAGCCCCATGACCAACATCGTGACGCGGCTGGCTCCATCCCAGGCAGGCGGCTCCGGTCCGCCGGCGGGCTGGAGCGGGGTTTGCGGGTTTGAAATGACGCCCGTAGATGGATCCGCCGTAGGGGTTGGCTCCCGAATGGTCACGCCGGGCAGGCCGGTAAGCTCCCAGGAAGTGACGAAGTCGCGCACGGAGATGAATGTGAGATAGGCCGTCAGGACCGCCGCGATCAAAAAAGCGACCAGCAAAGCAATTTTCAACCCAATATTCATCCGGCTTTCACCGGGTGCTGGTTTTTGGGCTTGTGTAGGTTGTGTGCTTTCCATAAAACTTATTGTTTCCTTTACTTGTTTCCGGAGCAATGCAGCATGGTTTGGCTATAGATTTATTTACGCAGACGCCAACCTGCACATTGCAGGATTAACCGGAAACGCAGCGATTATATCACGGTATAATAAACGCTCGATTAGCCTGCCGTGCCTACGCAGCAGGGCGTCCCCCTCAGGGGCTGGCGCTCGCCAGACACTGGCGCACGCCAGGTACTGGCGCCGAGTCCCCTCCTGGTTTTAAGACGATGCCGTTACTTTCCGCAGAAGACCTTTCCAAATCCTATGGGCCGCTGGATATTTTCACCGGCCTGTCTTTAGGCATCCCGCACGCGGCGCGCATCGCCATTGTGGGCCCGAATGGGATTGGGAAAACCACGCTGCTGCGCGTGCTGGTTGGCCTGGAGGAGCCCTCCTCAGGCAGCGTTCAGCGTGCGCGCGGTTTGAGCGTCGGCTACCTGCCCCAGGAAGCCGGATTGACCGGCGCACACAGCTTGTGGGAAGAATGCCTGAAAGCCGTAGCCGAGTTGCGCGAGCAGGAAGCCGAGCTCGGCCGTCTGGAAGCCGAGATGAGCGATCCCAAAAAGGCGGGCGAGATCCTACCCCGCTACGGGCAGCTTCAAGAGGCCTTCGAGCGCCGCGGCGGTTATACATACGAGACCCGCATACGCCAGACCTTGACCGGATTGGGGTTCGATGGCAGCGATTACCTGCGCCCGATATCTCAGCTTTCCGGGGGCCAGCGCACCCGGGCGCTCCTGGCGCGCCTGCTGCTCTCGAGTCCAGACCTGCTGATCCTGGACGAGCCCACCAACCATCTGGATATCGCCGCCGTAGAATGGCTGGAGGGCTACCTGAGCCAGTGGGAGGGGGCGGCATTGATCGTCTCTCACGACCGCTATTTCCTGGATAAAGTGGTCGACCACATCTGGGAGATGAGCCAGGAGCGCATGGAGGTTTACCGCGGCAACTACAGCGCATATGTCCAACAGCGCCAGGTTCGTTGGGAGCACCGCCAGCAGGTTTTCGAAGCGGAAAAAGAGCGCCTGGAAAAAGAAGTGGACTACGTCAAGCGCAATATTTCCGGCCAACGCACACAGCAAGCCAAGGGCAAGCTGCGCCGCTTAAGCCGGGAAGTGGAAGCGATCGAAAGCCTCGGTTTGGATGTCGTGCGGGGCAAAAACTGGAGCGAGATCAGCAGCCTGGCGGATATCTCCGAACATGCGATGAGCGTGGACGAGGTTGAACGGCGCATCCGCTCTTTGCGCATCCCCTCCCATCGCCCGCCGCAGCTTCATCTCAACCTGAAGGCCGACCAACGCTCCGGAGACCTGGTCCTGCGCACGCGCAGCCTGGAGATCGGCTACCCGGATGAAGGCCGCCCGCTATTCAAGGCTCCCGACTTGCTGCTCAAGCGCGGCGAGTGCGCGGCGGTCATCGGTCCGAACGGGGCCGGCAAGACCACATTTCTGAAGACGCTCCTGGGCCAGATGGCGCCCCTCTCGGGGGAGGTGATTTTGGGCGCCAGCCTGGACATCGGCTATTTCGCCCAGGCGCACGAGCACTTGCGCCCTGAACGCAGCCTGGTCGAAGAGATCGATGCGGTAGCCCCCGAGATGCTCCTGGCTGACATCCGTTCTTACCTGGCGCGCTTCCTGTTCAGCGGCGATGACGTTTTTAAGAAGGTAGCGGTGCTCTCGGGCGGCGAGCGCGGCCGCCTGGCCCTTGCCAAGCTCTCACTCACCGACGCCAACCTGCTGCTGCTCGACGAGCCGACCAACCACCTGGATATCCCCTCTCAGGAAATTCTCCAGGAAGTGCTGGCCGACTACCAGGGCACGATCATGCTGGTTTCACACGACCGCTATTTAATCGATGCCCTGGGGACGCAGATCTGGGAGATCGAGCCGGACGAAGCCGCCTTGCAGGTATTCGAGGGCACTTACAGCCAGTACCGGGCTTACCAGGAAATGCGAAAAGAAGAAGTGCAGGCCAGCGCCCGCCAGGTTTCGCTGGTCCCAAACACAAAGCCGGACAACCGCCCATCCCAGGAAGAGCGCCGCCGGCGTTCCCGTCTGAAAGAGGTAGAAACGCTCATCACTTCTCTGGAAGCGCACCTGGATACCCTCTCGCGCCGCCTGGAGAATCCCCCGGCCGACCCCGGCAAAGTACAGCGCCTGGGCGAAGAGTATGTGCGGGTACAGAAAGAGCTGGATGATCTGATGGCGGAATGGGAGCAGTTGCACGCACCGGTGGAAAGCTGAATTCTGTTCCTGCGACCGAAGTCACAAGCGCGACGCCTTCGAAGGCGTCGCGCTTTTTAGTCTGCCACCGCTCCAGCCATGACCGGCTCGTCGCCGTTGAACTTTCGCAACTGCGGCCAGCGCTGGGCGATCAGGATCATGGCAATAATGCAGCCGATCCCGCCGCTGATGATGGCGATCGGCGCCCCAAAGAGCTGTGCAGCTACCCCGGCTTCCATCTCGCCGAGCTGCGGGCCGCCCATGAAGAAAATCTGGTTGATGCTGGTCATGCGCCCGCGGATGTAATCCGGGGTTTGTAACTGGCGGATGGTGTTGCGGATGATGGTGCTGACCGAATCGGACGCGCCCACGATGATCAGGCCCGCCACTGCCAGGGCGACGCTGCGCGCCATGCCGAATCCGATGGTCGCCAGCCCGAAAGCGATGACCGCGCCCAGGAATATTGGCCCCTGGCGGCGTATTTCGTTAACCTGCGAGAGGATCAGGGCCGCGACCATCGCCCCGATGGATTGCGCCGCAGAGAGCCAGCCATATTCTAGTGCGCCAACGTGCAACACGTCGCGGGTGAAAATCGGCATAAGCGTATTGGCCGAAGAGAAGAAAGTGGCGAAGAAATCCATGATCATGGTCGAGAGGATGATGGGTTGGTGGCGGATGAACTGGATTCCTTCCCGGATGGCTGGCAGGCTGACCACGGCGCGCCGGCCCTGGGCGGTCTGCTGGGGGACATTTCCCATCATGACCAGGGCGACCAGCACCGCCAGGTAAGAGACGGCGTTTAAGAGGTAAGTATAGGATTGGCCCCAGTAGGCGATCACCAGGCCGCTCAATGCCGGGCCGACGATGGACCCGGTCTGAAATGCGATGGAGGTCAGGCTGAAGGCATTGGGCAGATCGTGCGTTGGCACCAGGTTGGGCACCAGCGATTGGCGGGCCGGCAAATCAAAGGCAACCGCTACGGCCTGGATAGCGGTCAGGGCGTAGATGTGCCACAGGGCGATGTGACCCCCGAAGGTCAGGAGCGCCAGGGCCAGTGCGATCAACGCCATAGCAGTCTGGGTGATGAAAAGCACGTTGCGCCGGTTGACCACGTCTGCCATAGCGCCGCCGACCAGCGAGAACAGGATGAGCGGCAGGATGCGCACCAGGCCGACAGCCCCTAGAGCGATCGGCTGGTCGGTTAGCGTGCGGATATGCCAGAACAATGCCCACACCTGCATCTGGGTGCCGGCGACCGAGATTATCAGTCCCAGCCACAGCAGGCGAAAGCGACGGTGATGGAGAGAGGGTGGGATATGGATCATGTGCCCCAATCGCGTAAATACAGGTAATCATAACCGACCGTGCGGTTGCTCAGTTTGGCGATGGGCGGCAGCACGCGCTTGAAATGATTACGCCGCACGCGCTCGACCACCCGGCTCACAAATATCTCTGAAAACCCGGCCTCGATGCAGTCCTCCGGGCTGTAACGCTGGTCCACCAGCAGATAAAGCAGCCTGTCAACCTCTTCGTACGTGAATCCGAGCTCGTCCTCGTCCGTTTGACCCAGCCACAAGTCGGCGGTGGGCGGCTTCTGGATGATAACATCCGGCACGCGCAGGGCCCGGGCGAGCTGGCGTACCTGGGTTTTGTATAAATCGCCGTTTGGGTTGATGGCGCAGGCCGAGTCGCCGTACAGGGTGGTGTAGCCGAGCAGGATCTCGGTCTTGTTGCCGGTGCCGATCACCAGGCCGTTGAAGGCCATGGATTGGTCGTAGAGGACGATCATGCGGGCGCGCGCCATAGCGTTGCCGCGCCGCACACTGTCGGCCTCCGCAAATCGTTCGAAGAGCGGGTCGACCATAGCGGTGATCTCGACGGTTAATGACTGCACGCCCAATTCCCGGATCACCAGTTGAGCGTGCTCGAGCGACTCCGGCGAGGAGCTGCGGTAGGGCATGCACACTGCCAGGACATTCTCAGGGCCGAGCGCCAGGGCTGCCAGGTAACAGGAAAGGGCCGAATCGACTCCGCCGGAAAGCCCGATGATGCCATGCGTGAATCCGAGCGCGGTGGGTTTCGGAATGGATGAATCCGGTCAGGATGGTGCGCGCTAAATCCGTATTGATGGTCAGATCGGTGTTTGCGTGAATCGTTTGCATACTGGGTCGAGGCGTAAGCTGGCGCCAGTCTCGGGCATCCTGAAGTGCAGCCTGGTGAGGCGCCCATTTCAAAGGGCGGCCCTTACCGGGCGGCCCTTATTGAGCGTGCGAGTATTATACTCCTGCCCGCAGGTTGATCTGGGAGCCTGTTGAAATTTCTGCCTGCCTGGCAAATTCCTCAGGGTTGGATTACATCCAGGACTTTTCCATCTTGCAAGATGATAAACTCGACGCCGGTCTCCAGGCTGAGCTCCTTGCCCAGCTCCCGTATGTAGTCGATGGTGGTAACGCCGGTGCTCTCCGTTGAGCTGCCCAGGACGACGATGGCGATGTTCTGCTCGCGAATCACCTCCTTCAAAACTTCACGGAAAACGCCGCGCTCGACGGCGATCTGGGCAGAGACGCCGGCTTTTTCGGCCCGCTCCTGGGCCATCGTGAGGATGAAATCGCCCATCTCATCCAGCTCGGTTTCGATATCGACCACGACGGGCCGCGCAGTCAGGCCGAGGTAACGGACATTTGAGACGTAAAGAAATATCAATTCAGCCTGGCGTTCTTTCGCCAGTGCAACCGCCCAGTCCTGGTTCGGGTAGCTGGCCTTGCCTCCACGCGTTGGGCAGAGTATTTTTTCCGTCATTGTGCAATTCTCCCGTTGTCGTTCACGCAATTGCCTCGCCTCGGTTCAGAAGCGGATCAGCAGCCACAGAAATCCCACGGTTAATGTCAGGTAGGTGACCGGCAGGCCGATTTTCAAAAATTGTGCGAAAGAGATCGGGCTGTCCGTCTGCCCGGTGATGCCAGCGGTCACGAGGTTGGCTTCTCCGCCGATCAGCAGGCCGTTGCCGCCCATTGCGGCGCCCATGGAGAGCGCATAATAGAGCATATTGCTATTCGCTCCGGGGATGGTGGTTGTCAGAAACTTGACGATTGGCAGCATGGAGGCCGTCAGGGGGATGTTGGCGATGGCAGTCGAGACAGTGCCAACGCCAAAGATCACGACAAAGGCCGCCAGCACCAGGTTTTGGCCGACCAGCTCGCTCATGCCGACCGCGATCAGGCTGATCAGGCCCACTTCCTGGATGGCTCCAACGACGATGAAAAGGGCCATGAAGAACACCAGTGTAGTCCAATCGACGGCTTTGATCATTTGATGGACGTCGGGTTTCAACCAGACCAGCAGAAGCGTCGCCCCAGCCAGGGCCGGCACCGCCGGGACCATATGCACCCGCTCGCCCAGGATAAAACCAAGCAAAACCAGGAGAAATACCACCCCGGATTTCAGCAGGCTCTTTGGGTCTTCCAGCCGGGCGTTTTCTTTCAGCTTGCCGTACAGCTTGGGTGAAATGCCGCTGCTCTGCTTGCGGAACTCCTTGCGGTAGTAGTACAGAACGAAACCCGCCATGGCAGCCAGGGCCAGGATCACGCCGGCCGTTTGGTTAATCAGGAAGTCGTTAAAGCCAATGCCGGCATAGGCGCCGATCAGAATGTTTGTGGGAGTGCCCACCAGGGTGCTGATTCCGCCCACGTTGGAGGCCAGTACCTCGGGTATGATCAAGGCCAGCGGGTTGATGCCCAGCGCCAGGCCAATCTGCAGGCTGATCGGCGTCATCAGCAGCATGGTGGTGAAGTTATCCAGGAGGGCGGAGGCCAGGGCAGTGATACTCATTAAGATGATTGCAAGCAGCCAAAGTTTGCCGCGGCTCAACCGGTAAGCCTGGAAGGCCATCCACTGAAAGATGCCGGTGCCCTCGATGACGGCGATGATGATCATCATGCCCATGACCAGGAAGATCACCTCCCAGTTGATATAAGTCAGGCCGCGCTCAAAGCTAAATATGAAGAAATTCTCGTTGATTGCACCCAGCACATAGGAAACAATAAAAAGAGCGGAAAAACCCGCCAACGCAGCCGTGGTACTGTGCAGCACTTCGAAAGCGATCAGCAGCAAAACAGCGACGAAGACGAGTGTGGCGACCCAAAAACCGGCGCTGATGCGCCGCTCCAGGGTAATTTCCCCCAGACGGTAGATGCGCTCCTGAGCCAGGGTGTCCAGATCTTCTTTCTCCAGGGTGAAGATCTGGGTCTCGAAATGGGCGCGCTCGATCTTGATGTGCAGCGCCTGGGCCGGCAGCTCGGACACTTGCAAAGCCCAGCTTCCATCCTGCTGGCTCTCTGTTTCGGCGATGGGTTGGCCGGCTTGAGGCGCGAGAGCCTGCACCCTGGCCTCAATTACCGGCTGCCCTTGCCCATCTTTCAACAGCCCGGAGATAATATACCCCTCTTGGGCGGCGATCGCCGTTCCGGACTGTCCGAACACGGTGAAGAAAGCCAGCCCAAGCCCGGCGATAAAGATAAGCATCGCCAGTTTCTGGCTTACGGAAATCCTGCCCGCTCCTGGCAGGCCAGCCAGCATCCGCCAAAAGCTCCTGAATTTCTTCTGTAATTTCTCTTTATTCGTTCCCCCGATCGTTTCCTTTTCTTTCACTGAGAATCCTTTCCATTTCGTGTTGCACCAACGATGTACGCTCGTCTCGCAGCAGCGGCAGGCGGGCGCGCGTGCGGTGCAATTGGTTCAGGTCGATCTCTGCGAATGTCAGGGCCTCCTCTTGGTAAGGCCCCTTCGCTACCAACTCCCCATTTGGGTCAAACAGAGTCGACCCACCCCAAAAACTTAAACCATCTTCATACCCGACCCGGTTTGCATGGGCCACAAAAGCGGTGAACAGGCTGGCATAGGCGCGGTTGAGAAGCTCCACCCAGCGGGCCGATTCCAACTGCGGTTCGTTTCTCAGGCCGCGGCCCGGGGAGGCGGAGGAGAAAAGCAGCAGATCTGCGCCATCCAGCCAGAGCAGGTAAGGGGGGGAAGCATGCCAGAAATCCTCGCAGATTAAGATTCCCACTCTGCCAAAGCGGGTATCGAAGGCGCGCACGGCATTGCCCCAGGCAAAGAAACGCCCCTCATCGAACAGCCCGTAAGTAGGCAGGTACAGCTTGTGATGGACGTGCAGCACCTCGCCTTGCGCCAGGTAGGCAGCCGAGATGAAAAAGCGATGGCGGTTATCTTCGTCGACAAACCCTACGACCAGGTCAAGCTCCCGGCTGGCCTCCAGCAGGCTGCTGAAGATCGGGTCAGCCGGTTCTGGCCTGTGGGCTACGGTGGAAGCCAGGTCTTGCAGGACGTAGCCGGTCAGTGAAAGCTCGGGAAAAACCAGCAAATCGGCCCCTGCGCTGCGCGCTTGCTGCGCCATGTCCAGGTGCTTTTCCAGGTTCGCCTGTACATTTCCCAGGTGGGTGTTAATTTGGGCGAGGGCGAGGGTAAGTTTCATGGCATTCTATTTTATAATAGTTCTGAAATCGGGCTGCGGGGCTGGCTAACCTTCGGTTAGCGCCAAAGCGCCTCCAACACTTACGGGGGTCAATCAACCGCCTCTTCTGATGAGTAAACCCAGGGCCAGCCCCCCAATAGCGGCAAAACCCAGCGCCGCCCAGGCATCCAATCGCACTCCGGCCCAATAAAGCGCCGGGTCGGCCCGCAAGAAGGAGAGGCCGAAGAGCTGCAGCGCCAGCACGACCAACCCCAGGCTGGCAGTCTGCCCCGGGAGGAAGCGCTGGTCCCGGTCGAGGGCAGCAGGGCTGTATTCCAAAAGCCAGAAAGTAACCAAGGCAAGCACAGCGCCCAACAGTTGGGTGGGGAAACGCAAGGCGATTTTCCCCCACTCATCGCTGGCGGGCACTCCCCACCAGCCTGAGGCGGCTGGCCCGTAAGCGCAGCCCTCCAGCCAGCACCCCAACCAGGCCGCGACGACCAGTGTGGCAGCCAGGGGTATCAAGTCGTCTGCCAGCTTTCTGAGCGACTGCCGGGAGAGTGCAGAAAACCCGCCCAGGGCCAGCATGGCCCCTGCCAAAACGCCCGGCCAGGTGAGCCCGCCCTGGAAAACCTGCAGCGCCTCCAGTGGGTGGGCCGCAAAATAACCCCAGTTAAGGACAGCGAAAGCGGCGCGTCCACCTACCAACCCGCCGAGCAATGCCCATATCCCCGCATTTACCCGGACGAGCGAGGCTTTTGCCGGCGCCTTCCAGGCCACCCAGGCCAGGCCGAAGAACACGCCCAGGCCGATGCTGAGCGGATAAGCGTACACAGCAACGCCGCCCGGGAGGTAGAACGCAACCACAACTCAATGATACCACGCGTTCCTGGCAAAGCCGTTCCTTCGGGTCCGGCCCTGGTACCCCGGTCATACAGCCCTGGCGTCCATGGAGCGTGGGCGCAAGTTAAGAACGATTATCCATCCCAGACCCAAGTTGCCATGGGATAGGACTGGATGTATAATCAAATCGGCGTAAACTGGTGAACTCACGAGGCTAATCCGATGGAACTCTTGCTCGATCCTAATATTGCTTACCTGGTGTTAGCCGGCGGCCTGATGCTGGCGATTTTGGCCTTGCTCAGTCCGGGGACCGGTTTGCTCGAGATTGGGGCCTTGTTTGCGCTGCTGCTGGCGGGTTACAGTATGTCGCAATTGCCCATTAATCTTTGGGCGTTCCTGCTTTTGATCGTGGGGGTGATTCCCTTCCTACTGGCTGTGCGCCGGTCAGGCCAGTTAATTTACCTGGTGATCTCAATCCTGGCTGCGATCGTCGGCTCCGTCTTCCTGTTCAGAAGCGAGGTCTGGTGGCTGCCAGCGGTGAACCCGCTCCTGGCGATCGTGGTTTCCGGGATCTCCGGTGGTTTTCTCTGGATCGTAACCCGCAAAGTCCTGGAGGCGGAAAGTGCCAGGCCCACCCACGATCTCGGCGCCTTGATCGGCGCGTTCGGCGAGGCCAAATCCGACATCAACGGCGATGGCTCGGTTCAGGTAGATGGTGAGCTTTGGAGCGCGACCAGCCGCCAGCCGATCCACTCTGGGGAGCGGGTGCGCGTCGTCAGCCGGGAGGGGTTTATTCTTGAAGTGGAGCCAGCACGGGCCTCGCAGGTTTGAGCCGGGCAGCGGGCGTTCTTTTCCGCGCCGCTACTTTCGTTGGTTCTTATGAAGCGCCTTAACATCCGATTGGGTTAGGATCAATCATAGCATTGCTCAGGAGATGAAACATGGACCTCGTATCTAGTTCGGTATTATGCATCGTTGGGGCGGCAGTTTTAATCGCCCTGGTTTTCCTCGCCAACGCCATCCGCATCGTGCCGGAATACCAGCGCCTGGTGGTTTTTCGCCTGGGCCGCTGCGTTGGCGCTAAAGGCCCCGGGATCGTCATCTTGATCCCCGTAGTTGACCGGGCCGTGAAGGTAGATCTGCGCGAGCAGGTGCGTGAAATCCCGCACCAGACCTCGATTACGAAAGATAACGCCCCGATCTCGATCGACTTCTTGTGGTATTACAAGGTGCTCGACCCCACCGAGAGCGTGCTGCAGGTAGGAAACTTCGAGACGGCTGCCCAGGGTATGGCTACCACCACGCTGCGGGCGGTCATCGGCGGAATCCCGCTGGACGATGTCCTTTCGGAACGCGAGCATATCAACAACATGCTCCGCAACCGCCTGGATGAGGTAACCGAGCGCTGGGGCGTCAAAGTGACGAATGTGGAAATCCGCGAGATTATCCCGCCCCGCGAGGTCCAGGACGCCATGAATCGCCAGATGTCGGCCGAGCGCATCCGCCGTGCGGTGGTGACCGAATCGACCGGCACTCGTGAAGCGGCGATCAACGTGGCCGAAGGCGAGAAACAGTCCGCAATCTTGCGCGCCGAAGGCGAGCGCCAGTCGAACATCCTGCGCGCCGAAGGCGAAAAGCAGGCCCAACTCCTGCGCGCCGAAGGCTTCACTTCAGCCCTGGAAAAGATTTACAGTGTCGCCCAAACGGTGGATATGAACACCATGACTCTGCAATACTTCGAAGCGCTCAAGAGCATCGGCGCCAGCCCATCCACCAAGTATATTTTCCCGCTGGAATTCACCAGTATGTTGGGAACCATGCTTAAGAAGCAGCCTGACTAAAAAATCCGATCTAATTTATCCGGATACGCACTGCGTTGCAGACGTAGTGCGTATCCTTTTCATTTATAATATGCGGATGGATTCCACCGTTTCGGCAGCCTCCCGCAGCCCGGCGGCGATTGTCTCGGCCTCCTGGCGCGACCTGAACGCCTTGCGCTATGTGGAGAAGCAGTGTTTCCCTAAGGATGCCTGGCCGCTTTGGGATTTGATCGGCGTGCTGACCTTGCCCAACGTGGTGCGTCTGAAAGCGGTATTGGATGACCAGATGGTTGGGTTTATCGCCGCGGACGTGCGCCCCAGTGAGAACATGGCCTGGATTGCCACGATCGGCGTGCTGCCCGAGCAGCGCGGGCGCGGCATCGGGTCGGCGCTGCTGCTCACCTGTGAAGACCAGTTGGCGGTCTCCAGTATTCGCCTGAACGTGCGCGTTTCGAATAAGACCGCTATTAACCTCTACCACCGGCTGGGTTACATGCAAGTTGGGCGCTGGCCCGCTTATTATCAGGACCGCGAGGACGCGCTGATCATGGAGAAACAGCATTATTAATGCCAAACGCAGACACGCCCGCTGAAAAAGAAAAAGATAATCTGGGCTATAATTACCGCATGAGCAGCGGCGATTTATCCGATCCCATCCTCATCACTCGCCCATTTACGCTGAACAAGATGGTCGAGGCGCTGCAACCCGAGCCGGTCGTGGCGGTCGACACCGAATCGAACAGCCTGCACGCCTATCGCGAGCAGGTCTGTCTGATCCAATTCTCGATCCCGCAGGTGGATTACCTGGTGGATCCGCTCACCCTGGACGATCTCTCGCCCCTGGGGCCGATTTTTGCAGATCCAAAGATCGAAAAGGTTTTTCACGCAGCCGAATATGATTTGCTGTGTTTGAAACGCGACTTTAATTTCGAGTTCAACAACCTTTTCGATACCATGGTGGCATCCCGCATTTTAGGACGCAATGCAGTCGGGCTGGGGGCTATCCTCGAGGATGAGTTTGGCATACATCTGGAGAAGCGCTACCAACGCGCCAATTGGGGCCAACGCCCACTACCGCCGGACCTGCTGGCTTACGCTCGCCTGGATACGCATTACCTGATCTCCCTGCGCCAACGCCTGCGCGCCGAGCTGGGAGGGAACGGATTGTGGCAACTGGCGCAAGAGGATTTTCACCGGCTGACCCACGTGAGCCTTAACGGGCGAGATCCGGATGAGAACACAGTAAACTGTTGGCGCATTAACGGCGCCTACGATCTGGATCCCCAGCAGGTGGCTGTCCTCCAAGAGCTGTGCATCTATCGTGATAAAGTCGCCCAGGTGCTCGACCGCCCGCTGTTTAAGGTGATCAACGACCGCACCCTGTTTGAGATTGCCAGGGATACCCCCCGCTCGCTTCAAGAGCTGGGCCAGCTTGCCGGGATGACGCACGGCCAGATGAAGCGCCATGGAAAATCGCTGCTGGCGGCCACTCAGCGCGGCCTGCAGGCCGATCCCATTTTCCCGCCCCGCTCTCCTCGCCCGCATGAACAGTTTGTCGATCGATTGGAAATTCTCCGGCGCTGGCGTAAACAAACCGCTCAGGAGATGGGGGTAAAGTCAGATGTGGTCATGCCGCGCGATCTGCTTTTCGCCATCGCCGAACACAATCCCAAAAACCTGCAATCTTTGTCCTACGTTTTGAAAGACGTGCCCTGGCGGCTGGAGCATTTTGGCGGCCAGATCCTCCAGGCGCTTACGCGCCATCGCTGAAAATTGATAAGATCGTTTTTATGAAAATTACATTTCACGGCGCGGCGCATACGGTCACCGGTTCGCAGCACCTGATCGAAGTGAATGGCTCAAAGCTGTTGTTGGAATGCGGCCTCTATCAGGGGCGCCGGGCAGAATCCTACGCACGAAATCTGCACTTGCCCTTTGACGCCACGGGCATCGATGCGGTCATCCTTTCGCACGCCCATATTGACCACAGCGGCAACCTGCCTAACCTGGTGAAAAGCGGCTACCGCGGCCCCATTTACACGGTGGAAGCCTCGGCGCACCTGGCGAACGTGATGCTGATGGACGCCGGGCATATCCAGGAATCCGACGTCGAGTATGTAAACCGCAAACGCCGCCGAAATGGTGAAGAGCCTATTGAACCCATTTATACATTGGAGGACGCCGGCCGGGTGGCGGAGTTTTTCCATCCGCTGAACTACGACCAGCAGTTCGAGCCGGTGCCTGGGGTGACGGCCCACCTGGTGGATGCCGGACATATCCTTGGGGCGGCGGCTGTGGTTTTGGATATCCAAGAGCACGGGCGCAAAACCCGCCTGTGGTTTTCTGGGGATATTGGCCGGCGCGACCTGCCGCTGCTGCGCGATCCGGTGCTGCCCACCGCCGCAGATTATATGATTATGGAATGCACCTATGGCGACAAGCCGCACCGCGAGCCAGAGCTGGCTTACGAGGAGCTGCGCCAGGTTGTTAGCCGTACGGTGAACCGCGGCGGTAAGGTGATTATCCCCGCTTTTGCGGTCGGGCGCACCCAGGAGCTGGTGTACGACCTGCACCAGATGATCGACCGCGGCGAGGTCCCGCACGTTCCTGTGATCGTGGACAGCCCGCTGGCGGTCAACGTATCGGATGTTTTCCGCGCCCACCCCGAGTGCTTCGACCAGGAAACCCGCGATTTTATCCGCCAGGACCGCCATAAAGCCGCCCTGGGATTTGACCTGTTGACCTACACCCGCTCGGTGGAGGAATCCAAGGCGCTGAATTATCGCAAGGATCCGATGATTATCATTTCGGCTTCGGGCATGGCTGAAACCGGACGGATTTTGCACCACCTGAAGAACAATATCCAGGACCCGCGCAACACAATCCTGATCGTTTCCTGGCAAGCCCCCTATACCCTGGGCCGCCGCCTGGCAGACCGCGAAAAGCAGGTGAAGATTTTCGGAGAGGTCTACGAACGCCGCGCCGAAGTGGAAACGATCGGTGGCCTTTCCGCCCACGCCGGGCAGACGTTCTTAATCGAGTACGCCCAGGCTGTCAGGGGCTCGGTGCGGGATGTTTACCTGGTGCACGGCGAGGAGAAACCCGCGGCTGCCCTGACCGAAAAGCTGGGCTTAATAGGCCTCGACCGGGTTCATTACCCGGAGCTGCACGAAAGCGTTACGATTTGACTTATGGGGATGTGAAAATGGATGCCAGTCTGGAAGACTCGATCTTGCCGGTAGAAAATTACGATCCTATCGGGCGCTTTTTTCGCGAGAGCCTCCACTTAACTCCTTGGGGCTTTGGTATCCTGGTTCTGGTCGCCAATGTGATCGTCGACGCATGGCTGGGATGGCGATTTAATATATTTATCACTGCGAAAGATTCTGCATACCCAGGCCTGTTGCAGGATTTAACCGCCCTGGTAGTGGATTTTGTTTCAATGCCGGTCATCGCTGGCATCTACTTGTGGACTCCAATTGGCGCAACAAAATTATTCCGCCAGCTTCTCCAGGCGCGTGTTTTTAAGTCGGAAGAAATCGTTGTCGAGACAGTCAACGAAAGCCGGCCCCTTTTCAAAAACCGCTATATTTTTTATGGGTTTTTGGCGCTCTCTTTACTGTATATGCTCTCTCAACTTGGGGCTTATCTCGGATGGGTCCCCTGGAAGTCGGCCGGCGGCTACCTCGACTCGAATCCGGCGATGAGCTATTTTCGCGGTCCTTTTTGGTTCCTCAATCTTTATACCCTGGCTTTCGGGGCTTATAACGTTGCGATCACCGTGATGACATTGCGGAAGATGTTTCGAACGAAAGAGATTAAAATCCTGCCGCTCCATCCCGACCGCTGCGGAGGGTTGATCAGCATCAGTCAATATTCGATGAGAGTTGCCTGGGCGATCGCCTCGGCTGGCCTGGTGATCTCTGCCGCAGCCGTTTATGAAATTTCCCACCGGTCGCTCGGCGCTGCTTATCCGATCATTTTGGGGATCATTGTTTACCTGATTTTCGCTCCGGTATTCTTCTTTTGGCCGTTAGGCACCGCTCATAATGCCATGCAGGAGGCCAAGGATGCTGAACTGTTGAAATTTGCCCATCGATTCGACAGCGTTTACGAACAGTTGAAGAGCAATCTGGAAAACAAGGAACAGGATTTCGAAGCGGATCTAAAAAAGCTTGAAAATTTAAAGAAGCTGTATGGGATTGCCTCAGAATTTCCCGTGTGGCCTTTTGATATCAGTAACCTGCGGCGTTTCTTCACGGTGGTGACAGCTCCTCTGGTCCCGGTGCTGATTTCGATCTTGATCGATCTGGCGACTTCCCTACTGCCGTTCGGCGGTTGATCGACCAACTAATTAAATGAAACCGCTGTCTGTGCGCTGCGGATTGAAAACTTCACCGGCAGGCTCGTTTATCGTCTCCATTGGCCTGTTCCTTTTGGTTTTCTGTTTTTACTTGTACACCCTGGCGCCTTCTCTGAACTGGGCGGATGCTGCCCGCATGCAGATGGACGTGATGCTGGGTGGGTCATCTTATGCTTACCTGGAAGAAGTCAGCCATTTGGCGACCGATGGTTTGCCCTTCGACCGCCTGGGAGTGGCTGCCTGGGATCACCCTCTATATGTCATGGTAGGCCATTTATTCGCCCAACTGCCCATCGGCGAGCCCTTATATCGCATTAATTTGCTGTCTGCCCTGGCTGGCGCGCTTGCCATCAGCCTGTTGTTCTTTTTGGGAGAATATCTCATAAGAAACCATTGGGCAGTTTTGCTCGGCGCGTTAGCCCTGGCGGTTTCCCATACTTTTTGGTTTCATTCCGTGACGAGTGAGGTGTATACGCTCAATATCCTCTTATTTATTTGCCTGCTGGGTTTGGCTCTCTATTGGCTGCAGAAAAAGGATTGGCGTATCCTGATAGGATTTTCCCTGGTTGGAGGCCTGGGGCTTGCCAATCACCGCTTGTTTGTCTTGCCGCTGGTCACGGCCGTTGCTTACATGATCAAAACCTGGATTGTGGCTAAAGCAGGTTCATCTCGGGTGAAGGATCTGTTCTCATTAAAGCTTTGGAAGGGATGGGTAAAAACGCTGTGGGGTTGGCCAGTATTGATCGTCGTGATTGCCTTCCTGGTTGGATTTGCGCCTTGGTGGGTTCAGTTCGGGCGCATGGCCCGCCTGCTTGGTGTAGGGCCGACCCTGGAGATGGCGACAACGTTTAAGTTAATCGAAAGCAGGCTTGCCTCTGGGTCGTGGGAGGGGCTTGTCCGCAACCTGGCGCTTTATCTCGCCTGGCTGACCTACCAGTTCACTCCGCTCGGCGTAGGCCTGGGCGCTTATGGGTTTTTGCGGATGCGTGGCCAAAGGCCTCTACTTTTTTGGTTTCTAATTGCCATGCTTGGGATCCATATCGCTTTTTCAGCGAACTTTTCGGTCGCCGATCAATTTAACTTCCACCTACCCTCGTACACGATCTTTGCCCTCGGGATGATGTGGGGCGCTGCTGAGCTGCAGCGCATTTTGAAGAATAAAATTTCGCACGGCAGCGCCCTCCTGGATGGACTTTTCCAGATCGGATTCCTGGTCTTTACAGTGCTGGCAGCCCCCGCTTTGTATGTCATTACGCCTGCCCTTTTACGCCAGCTAGGCGTAAGTGAAGCAACGGTTGGGATTTATCCCATCGGCACGGGCGTTCGCGATACCCTGGGGTACTTTCTGAATCCCAATAAACGCGGCGATGACTCGGCTGCAATCTTCGGTCGCTCAACCCTGGAACGCCTTGCTCCCCAGGCGATCGTATTAACCCCAAAAACCAGCGAGCAAGAAGCTTACGTCATCTTGCGCTACTTTCAAAAGGTGGAGGGGCTTCGCCCGGATGTCCGCCTGGATATGCTCCTGTTTGGCCCGAGCGACGATATGCCCGCAACCGTCCTCATGCTGATCCGCCAGCAAATCGGGTGCCGGCCGATTTACCTGTCTTCCCTGAATCCGGTTTCATTTCCAGCGACGGAACTATACGAGGAATTCAAGCTCGTCCCGGAAGCGAACCTGTACCGGGTATTGCCTCGCCAGCCGGCGCCGGCTGATCTTGCCTGCCCAGACCTTGAGGCGAACGTAGGCAGAGTCTCTTTAAACGAACTGATCCAAAGAGCGCTGCGTTGGAAATAAGCCGTCGTTAAGATGAAGATATAGGTTGGGCGCACTTTGGTGTTAACCGAAGGTTAGCCAGCCACACTTATGATATGAGACAACCTATCAAAATAGGGATCAACGATTTACACAATGCTTTGGACGTATTTGCCCGTTCGGATCTCAACTTCCTCATGCTTCAAGACACTCTCGTATGGAAAAACCATCCGATAGAACCGGTGTAAAAATGGCAGCCTGGGTTCAGGCCGGGGATCCACTCTGGCGATGGTACCTTTCTTCGCTGGTTTACCGGTTTTCCTATCTTCAAATAGCCCACCAGGTAGACGCCGACCTGCTGCAGTATTTGGGCAAGCGGATTCAGGGGGCGGTTGTGTTGGACTGCGGCTGTGGCCCCGGGGTCGTCGTCGAAAAGCTGTTGCGGCATGGCGCGGCGCGGGTAGTTGCCCTGGACGCCAACCCGGCAATGCTGGCTCAAACCCGCCGGCGCCTAGCAGCCTGCACTGGCGAAGAGGTCGTGACGGTCCAGGCCGCCTTCAATCCGCAGCTTTTCAAAGACCTGAGGAAAGGTTTTCCAGAACGTCCGGGGTGGGATTTGATCCTGTTTAAACGTAGCCTTTATATGCGGCCCGAAGAAGCCGCCCTGCTCCTGAGCGCAGCCGGGAAACAGCTTGCGCCTGGCGGGACCCTGGCCGTGATTCACCCCGAGCGTTCGCTCGCACGATACGCCTTTGGACCTGGTTGGCAAATCCGGTCTTATACCTTCTACCATCTTTTTAACCGCTTCATCAGTTTATTCGCCGACCGGTTTGGTTTCGGGCTGTATACCCTGTACACCCAGGCGGAACTTCTGGAGCTCGTTCGCCAGGCGCATCCCGGATGGAAAGTGGAATTTATCCCCAGCCGGCAAAAAGCATATAACTTGGTTGCAGCCTGGCGCTAACATGCTATTTGCGTAGAGCCTTCATTTAATAGGAAGGGTGATCTGTGAAGGACGAAGCTCTCGGTAAAGAGCGATCAAGCCGTCTGGTCTTGGATGCATTGCCCTTTTTTAGCCTGCCATTTTACCGGCTTCTGGCAAAAACGCTGCATATCAAGTGGATGTTTTTCCGCCGGGGCGGTAAGAAGTATAGCGAATATTTAACCGAATATTATTCACGGGCTAACAACCCTTATTGGGAAGTGATCGAGGACAAATGGGCGCCGGTACGCTCCAGCATGGTTGAGCTGGCTGAGCTCAAGCCGGGTGAAACCGTGCTCGACCTGGCTACTGGGGTCGGATTCCAGGCGGCTGCATTTGCCGCCCGCAGTCACTTTACGGTTGGGATGGATTATATTTTCGACCGCACTCTGTTGGCCAGGAAGCGGCATCCACAGGCCATCTTAAGTTGGGTGGTTGCAGATGCGTCCAATTTGCCTTTCAGGGAAAACGCTTTTGACGTTGTCGCCGTAAGCCTGGCTTTGCACGACATGCCTGTGCCGGTTATGAAGCATGCTTTAGGCGAGATTTACCGGGTTGCCCGGCGGCGAGTGGTCATTGTCGAACCCCAGGCGCCGGGCCATCCTCTTTTACGCCTGCTCTACCTCGGAATAGCCGTGGTATTCGATGAATTGATCTGGATAAAAGATTATCTCGAGAATGATCTCCAGGCGCTGCTCGCCGAAGCCCGTTTGAAGCTGGTGGTCCGGCAGCAGTGTTTCCATAATATTCTTACGCTCTATAGCTGCGACCCAGTTTAAGAAGGAGCAAGGGACGCTTCGGCATGCCCGGTTGTGGACCCGGCTTTGCGTGACCTGGACGAGCGCCGTCTTTTTTGCGCGGCGATAGGGCTCATAACGAATGTAACCGGAATCGTGTGACGATCTACTCTTCCCTGAGCTCGCCAGAATAATATACAATCATATTCAGACTATTGAATATGATTTGGCAGGTAGGTCAGCATGGATTTATTTGAAGAGCAGGTCGAGTTATATAAAGCTTTGTCCCATCCGGTTCGCCTGGCGATCCTGGGCATCTTACGCGATGGCGAGGAATGCGTCTGCCACATGGAGGCGGTGCTTGGCCTGCGCCAGGCCTATATCTCCCAGCAGTTGATGACCTTGCGGGATATCAACCTGGTAGAAAACCGCCGGGACGGGTGGAATAATTTTTACAGGGTCATCAAGCCGGAAATTTATGCGGTGATCGATGCCGCCCTGGAATTGTACGGCAGGCCGCGCTTTGATTTTAATCAGTCCCTGCTTTTGGATTTCAAGCCCGCAGATTGCTGCTGCCCCAAGTGCAGCACCGGGCAGACCCTTGCGGAGGAAAAATGACAGAATTCCTTGAAACCACCGTGGACAAGTTTATCTTCCGGGTGGCGACCGACCGGTACTACAACCAGGAAGGCCTGTGGGCTAAAGCGGATGGGGATCGAGTCCGCATCGGCTTATCCGATTTCATCCAGCAGCGCAGCGGGGACGTGGCCTTCGCTGAGGTAAAACCGGAAGACACCGAGCTCCATTTCGGGGACGAAGTCGCCGTGATCGAAACCATCAAGGTAAACATTGCTTTCTCTTCCCCGGTTTCCGGAAAGACGGTCGAGGTTAATCCGGCGATGGAAGATGGACCGGAGGCGATCAACCAGGATCCGTATGGCGCGGGCTGGCTGGCGGTGATCCAGGCCTCGGATTGGGAAGCCGACCGGTTAAAGCTGCTGGATGCGGAAGCCTATTTCGCTCGCATGAAAGAGGAAGCGGAAAACGAGGTAAAAAAACCATGAACGAACCCGCCTCAAATGAAACTGCCCATAAAGTGGTGATCGTGCCATGCAGCGGCATTGGAAAGACCTATGGCACGGTCAGCCGCGAGGCGGCTTACGAGATCACCGAAGCGGTGCGGCCTCAAGAAACGCAGCTTGTGGCGCTTTCCCTGCTGGTTTTGGGAGATGAAGCTGCCCGCGAGGCGGTAGCGGCATACCCGGCGGTGACTATCGACGGCTGCAAGCTGGCTTGCGCCACGAAGATGGTGCAGGAAAGCGGCGGCAAGATCGCCAGAGACTTTGCGGTGCTCGAGGTGTACCGGCGCTATAAACAATTTAAACCTCAAGGCATCGCCGAATTAAACGAGGGCGGGCAAAAGCTGGCGCGGGCCCTGGCAGAAGAGATCGCTGGCGTGGTGGATGAGATCCAAGGAGGCCAGAATGGTTGAGCTGCCCACGAAAAAAGTTGGCATCGTCGCCTGTTCCGGCGAAGAGCTGCCAGAAGGCACGGTCACCCGCCTCGCGGCCCTGAAGGTATTGGAGCAGTTGCGCCCTGGAGAGACGGTGACGATTTGCCTGCCGTTGTTTCTGGCCGGCGGCGAAGGAGACCGGGCTTTCGCCCGCTTTTATCCAACCATTGCAGTGGATGGCTGTGAAAAGCGCTGCGCGGCGCGGGCCACGCAGATGTATTCGGGCAAACCGGCAGCCAGCCTGGTAGTCAGCGAGCTACTGGCAGAGTCCGGCCTGGAGGCGCCCCAAGGCTGCCGCCGGCTGAACGAGGCCGGCCTGAAAGCCGTTGATCTCAGCGCGGCGCGCATGGCGGAGATGGTCGACGAACTGCTTGAGAAGCGCTGGAGCCGTCGAACGGGGGAAATCATGGTACCCGAGGAGATTGAAGTTGCACACGAGCCGCTGCAGGCTACCTGTTCCTGCGGGTCAGGGATACCGGTCCAGAAAGTTTCCATTGGCGGTCAACAGGTAACCCTCATCGCCTTGCCGCTGATCTTCGAGCAGATGCATACGGCGGGTAAGTTGCCCTCAGAGGCTGTAGCACGAGAGCTGTTTGAGACGGTGAAGGTCTATAACCCTGTCCCTGAAGGTGCAGAAGACGCCTACACAGAAACGATCTTAGGCGAGTACATCGCCTTTTGCCAAGAAAAGGAGTTGGTCCATGAGTAAAACAGCCACCTACCACACCACCGTAAACTGGAAGGAGGAGCATTGGGGCCACATCGCTATGGGCAACGGGCCGGAGATGGATTTCTCTGCCCCGCCGGACGCCGAGGGTCACCCGGGCGTGTTCACGCCGGAAGACGCCTTTGTCGCCGCCGCCAATACCTGCGTCATGATGATGTTCATCTGGGCGGTCGAGCGCTTCAAGCTCAACCTGATTTCCTACGAATGCAGGGCGGAAGGTACCAAGCTCATCGAGCTGGACCGCACCGAAATCTTCACCCACCTGCGCCTGTGGCCGCAAATCCGCGTCGAAGCTGGCAGCGACAATCCCGCCGCGGTCGAAGCGCGTGTGCGCCGGGCGCTTCAGGCGGCCCAGAAATACAGTCTGGTAGCAAACTCGGTGAAGTCCGAAGTTATTGTCGAACCCACAATAGAAATCTTGCGTGGTGAAACTGTCCCCAATAGGGCTCTTGAACCCATCCAACCCGTAAGTTAAATAATAGGAGACTGAAATGTTAACGATAAAAATCCTTGGACCTGGCTGCGATAACTGCAAAAAGATGGAAGCAGTGGCCCGCCAGGCGGCGGCCGGCATGAGCCTGGCGGCCAATTTTGTCAAAGTTACCGATTGGGCCGAGATCAAAAAGTACCCCATCCTGGCTACCCCCGGGCTGGTCATCGACGAAAAACTGGTCTGCGGCGGTCGCATCCCCAACCAAGCGGAAGTCTCCAGTTGGCTGGCAGATGCCGTGATGGCATAAGTGACAATTTCTGGGCAATCATGTGTAGCGTGAACTACGTCGAATTAAGAAAGCATCTTGAAGAGCGTTTGACCCAATTGGGCAAAGAGATCCCCGGACCGATGACCGGGTTTGCCCGTCTGCATCGCAAAGGGGTGGAAGATGGGGCACTCAGCGGCAAAGTTAAGGAGCTCATGGCCTTGGCGATCAGCATTGTGGTGGGCTGTGAAGGCTGCATTGCCTATCACGTGCAGGATGCCATCCAGGCAGGCGCCACGCGCGGCGAGCTTCTTGAGGCGGTCGGCGTGGGTCTGTTTATGGGCGGCGGTCCGGGCTCGATTTATGCCGCTCATGCTCTGGATGCTATCGAACAGATGCTGCCGGTGTTCCAGGCCGCCGAAGAAGGTTCGGCGGCGGCATAAAACCGCACCTGATTGTGGGATGTCTTGAGGGTTCGCCTTCAAGACATTCCCGTATCTCTCTCTTCCCAGAATAAAGCCGTTGAAGCCAGATAGGGGAGGAAGTGATGCTGATCGAAACGTACGAAGTGGAAGTCTTCACACCACCCTGCGAGCCAGGAGCCGAACGGTACGCTGCGCGTGCATACCTGGTGGTGGATGTCACTGATGTTTTACCCTATCTCAATGCCACTCTGCGCGGGGCAGTGTATCACATTGAGGCGAATGCCCTGACCTGGAAGAAAGGTGGGCATAGCGTCGCTTTCCACGCGTATGAGATTGCCACCAGCAATGTCGAAGACCGTCTGGGTGCAGAAACGGAGCTCAAGGGGTTGGTCGATCTGGTCAATCGCACCTGGGAACGCCGTTCAGAGATTACACCCAATTACGAATCACGCCAACGCCCCACACCAATGGCAATCTTTACGCTGTTGCCGCGCACGAATTGCAAACAATGCGGTGAGCCAACCTGTTATACCTTTGCGTTAAAGCTAGCCGTCTCACAGAAAAAACTGGCTGATTGTCCACCCTTAGTTTATCTGCAATATGCTGAAAACTTGGCTGCTCTTGAAACAATCGTCATCGATGCCCCTGCAATTGGATAACCAGTCTATTCATAGCGTAGCGCCTCCACCGGCTCCAGGCCGGCGGCCCGGTTGGCGGGGTAGATGCCGAAGAACAGGCCGACGAAGGTCGAAAACAGGGTCGCCAACAGCACGGTACTCAGGCTGACCGCCGGGTTGATGGGCGTATTGCTGGCCGCCGCGATGCTCCCCACGGCAGTGGAGATGAGCCAGCCCAGCAGGATGCCGATGGCCCCGCCGAGCAGGCTGAGCACCATCGATTCGGCCAGGAACTGGGTCAGAATATCCAGCCGGCGCGCCCCCAATGCCTTGCGCAAACCGATCTCGCGCGTTCGCTCGGTGACCGAGACCAGCATGATGTTCATGATGCCGATGCCGCCTACCAGCAAAGAAATCGCCGCAATGCCGCCCAGGAAAATGGTGAACACGCCGGTGATGGTCTGGGCGGTGTCCAGGAAGGATTGCTGCGATGAGAATCTCAAAATCGTCGCTTCCGACCGCGGTCCGGTGGTGGGCGCGCAGGATCTGAGCGATCTGGTCTGTGGCCTGCGCCACGCTGCCGGCGTCTGCTGCCTGCACCTGGATCGAGTCGACGGTATCTGCGGTCGAGCGGCGCAGCAGGCGGGCCTGGGCGCTGGCGAGCGGCACCAGGGCCAGGTCGTCCTGGTTGCCAAAGGAAGAGCCGCCCTTGGATTTAAGCACGCCGATCACGCGGAAAGGCTGCCCGGCGATGCGTATCGTTTCACCGACCACCCCTTCGCTGCGCCCAAACAAGGTCTCGGCCGTATCGGGACCCAGCACGACGACCGAAGAGCGCCCCAGATTTTGCCCCTGGCTGATGAATTCACCCTCTGCTATTTCGACATTGCGCACCTGGGCGTATTCCGGGGTGACGCCGGACACGCCAGTGGAAGTGGTCTTGCCTTCATAGGACAGCTCCAGGCTGCCCTGGACCAGCGGGGCGACCCGAGCGACTGCCGGTGCCTGGAGCGGGTCGGCGATGGCCTGAGCGTCCTTGAGTGTGAGCGGCTTGGGATTGCGGATGTCCGTGGACCGGGTCCTGGTAATGGAGAGCAGGTTAGTGCCGATGCCCTCGATCGAACCGGTAATCGAGTTCTGGGCGCCGTTCCCGATCGCCAGCATGGCAATGACCGCCGCTACGCCGATGACGACCCCCAGCACGGTCAGCGTGGAACGCATCTTGTTTGCCGAAAGGCTCTCGAGCGCCTCGAAAATTGCCTGTATGTAATCCATCTTTCATTTCTCCTGCGCTGCCACAACCCCATCCCGGATGTGGATGATCCGCTGGGTCTGGGCAGCGACATCCAGGTCGTGGGTGACGATCACCAGGGTCGTGCCGCGCGCTTTGTTCAAACCGAGCAACAGGTCCATGATCTCCTCGCCGGATTTGCTGTCCAGGTTGCCGGTCGGCTCATCGGCCAGCAAGATGGCCGGGTCGTTGACCAGGGCGCGGGCGATGGCCACGCGCTGCTGTTGGCCTCCGGACAGCTCGTTGGGCCGGTGGTCGACCCGCTCGCCCAGGCCGACCGCTTCCAGGGCGGCCCTGGCGCGCTGCTTGCGGCCCTGAGTGACCCCGGCGTAGCGCATGGGCAGCTCCACGTTGGCCAGCGCCGTGGTGCGAGAGAGCAGGTTGAAGCTTTGAAAGATAAAGCCCACCTTGCGGTTGCGGATCGCCGCCAACTGGTCGCCGCTCAGGTCGGAGGCTACCTCGCCGTCAATGATGTATCTTCCTGAAGTAGGCCGGTCCAGGCAGCCGATGATGTTCATCAGGGTCGATTTTCCCGAGCCGGAGGGACCCATGATGGCCACGACCTCACCCCTGGCGACCCGCATGGAGAGGCCGCGCAGCGCTTGCACTTCCAGGCGATGTCCGCTATCGCCGCGATGGTCTTCATCGCCGTTGCCCATCTGGTAAACCTTGGTCAATTGCTCGGCTTCGATCACCCAGCCGTTCTTTGTCTTGGCCCCATTTTGTTCTTCAGCGGCCCCGCTGTTCTTCTCAGCGGCCATTATCCACCTCCCGATTTGCCGAATAGTGCGCCGGGGTTATTATTTCCCGGCCCAAACTGGCTGTTGTCGGAGGGCGGGTTGAGCACGATCGGGTCGCCGGCCTGCAGGTCGCCTTGCAGCAGCTCGCTGTAAGTGTCCGAAGAGTGGCCCAGGGTAACTGGGACAGCGGTCGCAGCGCCGTTACGCAGCACGTAGACCAGGCGCTGCCCATCCTGGGCGCGTACCGCCCGGTTGGGGACCAGCAGCACGTCATTCAGCTCGCTGACGGTAACTGTGACCGCCGCGGTCATCCCCGGCTTGACCTGCTCGTCCACGTCGGTCAGCGCCACCGTTACCGTGAAGTTCACCACCCCCTGGTCTTGTTCGCCCACAGCAGACACTTCCACGACTTTACCGTGGTATTCCTGGTTGGGGATGGAGTTGAAGGCCAAGACGACTGGCTGCCCCACTTGAACCTGGTTGACATCCACTTCGGACACCTGCACGTCCACCAGCAAGCGCGACAGATCGTCAAGCCGGAAGGCCGGGGTGTTGGGGCTCACCTGGTCGCCGGTTTTGCTGGAGACCTGGGTGATTTCGCCGGCGAACGGCGCTGTGATGCGCCTCTGGTTGAGCGAGGCCTGAGCGGCGGCTACTCGCGCCCGCGCCGCGGCCACGTCGTCCGGGTCGGGGCCGTCTTTCAGTCGCTCCCATTCCCGTTGAGCGTCGGCAAGCTGCGCTTCCAGCGTGGCGATCTCCGCCTGGCTGGGCCCATCCTTAAGCCGCTGCCACTGGCGCTTGGCGTCGGCCAGTTGGGCCTGCGCCTTGGCCAGCTCGGCCTCCCGCTGGGCAACATCGGTAGCGCTGGCGGTGCCCTGCAGGCCGTTCAGTTGGCGCACGGCCGCGTCGTATTCTTGCTGAGCGGCGGCATAGTCGCTCAGCAGGCTGGCGCGGGTCAGGTTATCCTCGGGCTTGTTCTCATACGGCGCGTATTTCTGGCGGGCCTTATCCAGCTTATCTTTGGCAAGGACGACCCTCGATTCAGCTTCGTCGATAAAACTCTGGCTGGCGGAAGAATGGGCGTTCCTCAGGTTGATCTCGGCTTGCTCCACGGATTTCTGTGCATCGGCGATAGCCTGCTGGGCCTCGGCCTGAGATAGAGCCGGATCGCGGGCGTCGTCCAGGGCCTGCTGGGCGTCTTCGACGGCTTGCAGCGCCTGGGCGGATTGCAGGTCCGAGTTCAACAGGTTGTCCAGGGATTTCTGCGCCTCCACCAGGTCAGCCTGGGCCAGGATCACGCCCTGCGACAAAGAAGATTCGGCCAGGGAGGCCAGCACTGTGCCTTCGGGCACCGGGTCTCCTACCGATACACCCACTGTTGCTACGGTACCGGAAGTCTGCCAGTCGAGGCTTGCGCTCTGGTTGGAGCGTACGGTCCCGGAGGCGCCGATCTGGGCGACCAGTGCGCCGCGCTCGAGCGGGGAAGTCTGCAGGTTGTTTTGCGCCGCCCTGGCGGCCTGGCGCTGGCTGATCAGCCCGTAGCCGAGATAGCCGGCTGCCAGGATCAGGATGGCTACGATAATCAGGATGGTTCTTTTCATTTAACAAATTCTCCTAATTTGATGAATCTCTGGATATGAGCCGTGACGGTCATGCCCGGGCGGACGGCCTGGTCGGCGTCGCTCAGCTCGATGGTGGTTGTGAAGCTGCCAGCGCCCTGCGAGACCGCGCCGACCGGAGCCACAGCCACGACCGTGCCGTGATATTCCCGGCCGGGGATGCCGTCAAAAACCAGGTCGGCGGATTGTCCGACATGCACCCGGTTGACGTCGATCTCGGAGACCTGAACGTCCACATACAGGCTGGACAGGTCGTCCAGGCGGAAGGCCAGGTCGCCGGGTTTGACCCGGTCGCCCGGCTGCGCCTCCAGGCGGGTGATCATGCCGGCGAAGGGCGCCGTAAGGCGCGCCTGGCCGAGGACAGCCTGAGCTGCCGCCACGCGAGCCTGGGCGGCGGCGATATCGGCCGGGTCGGCCCCGTCTTTCAGGCGTTCCCATTCGCGCTGCGCATCGGCCAACCGGGCCTGGGCCTGGGCAAGCTCCCCCGGGCTGGGACCGTCTTTTTGATCCTCGTAAGCGCCTTGCGCCTGGGCCAGACGGGCCCGTGCAACTGCCAGGTCTAACTCAGCCACAGCCACGTCGCTGGGGTCGGCCGGCGCCAGCAAATCGTTATATTTCTGAGTGACCTCATCTAACCTGATCTGGTCTCGATTAAGCTGCGCTTCCAGGCCATCGACCCCCTTCTTTAAAGAAGCTCGGACACTGCCGCGAACCGCAGGCGGAAGCCGGGTCAGCTTCTGCTGCTGTTTGTGCACCCGCTCTAACTGAGCATGCGTGTTATCCACTTTTTTCTCCGCCATCAGCAGGTTGGCATGAGCCTGCTCTACGACCGTCTGCGCCGGCGGCGTGGTCAGGATGTACACCTGGAGCTCGGCCTGGTCGAGCGCTTCCTGCGCGGAGGCGACCTCTTCCAGGGCTTGCGCCTGGGCTGTATCCGGGTGCAGCAGGTCGTCGAGCGCCTGTTGGGCGTCCTCGACAGCCTTTTCCGCCCGGGCCCGCTGCAGGTTGGAGTCCGCCAGCTCGTCCAGGGCTTTCTGGGCGGAAATCAGGTTGGCCTGGGCCAGGATGACGTTATTGGGCAGCGAGGCCGGGTCCAGCGAAGCCAGCTCCTGGCCGGCGGACACGGCCTGGTTAGCGCTTACCTGGATGCGGTCCACAACGCCGGATGACCGCCAGGTGAGCAGCGCGCTCTGGTTGGCGCGCACGACACCGTCGGCTTCGACGGCTGGCGGTTGAGTATCCTGGGCGGCGTAGGCCTGCACCGCGGCTGGCCCGGAAGGCGTCCCAGGCCAAAACCGAAGCCCGGCGAAGAAGAAGGCGCCTGCGGCAAGCAGTAGTAGCGTGATCTTTGCGAAGGTTTTTTTCATAGCGCCTTACTATAGCCCAAAGAGCTGATGAGGAATCAGTGCCAGGGGTCATGATTGGACATGAACCGGGCTACTTCGCGATGTGACCGGGGTCATAGCGGCTGGTTACCCCGGTCATTGTAGAAAAAATGCGAATTGTGCTAAGATGGCTACGTGAAGGATTTTCCGGGTCTTCCGGGAATTCTGCAAGGAGCCCCATCACGGAAATTCCCAGAGAATCGATTTTCTTGTGACTACCTGGCGAGGAATATAATAAGCGTATGAGGTCCTCTACTTTGGAACCCGGCTTGCTGGCGGTGTTCCGGCTGTTCACCGGGCTGCGCCTGGCAATTGTGACTTTAGGCTTCGTTGCAGGCCTGGGGATTCGCCTGGCGATCCCCAACCTCCCGGAACGACCGAATGGCCCTATTTTCTGGTTGCCTTTTCTTGAGGCGGCGCTTCTGTTGGGTTACCTGTCCTGGCCGGCGCTGCAGCAGCGCATGGGCAAGGCTTATCTGCCCGTGGCGTTGTTGTTTGCTTCGTTGGGGCCGATTGTCGAACAGAATCTGGTTTTGTTGGCCCGGATCGAACCCGGGATTGAGGCGCAATCCGCGGGCGCCCTGCAGGTATTCATCCTTTTGTTCATTCCCCTGATCCTGATCGGTTGGCAGTACGATTTCCGCAGTGTGATCCTCTTCTCTTTAGGGACTGCCCTGCTGGATGGAGCCCTGGGAGTAATTACGACCAAGATTATCCTTGCAGCCGGACCCGGCCTGGTACGCACGATCCCTCTGGCCGGCATCCTGTTTACCCGGACGGTTTCTTTAATCCTGGTGGGCTACATGGTGGTGCGGCTGATGGGGGCGCAGCGCGAGCAGCGCCGCGCCCTGGCTGAAGCCAACGCCCAGTTGGTCCATTACGCCACGACCCTCGAGCACCTGGCGACCAGCCGCGAGCGCAATCGCCTGGCGCGCGAGCTGCACGACACGCTGGCCCACTCACTCAGCGGGGTCGCCGTACAATTGGAAGCCGTCAAGACCTTATGGGGAGACAGCCCGGAAGAGGCCCGGGCGATGTTGGATCGCTCCCTGGCTACCACTCGCAATGGCCTCACCGAGACCCGCCGCGCCCTGCAAGCCTTGCGGGCCAGCCCGCTCGAGGATCTTGGCCTGGCGCTCGCGATCCGCAACCTGGCTGAATTTGCCGCCGCCCGTTACGGCCTCTCGCTGGATCTCGAGCTGCCGGAGAATTTGGATAATCTCCCGCCAGACGTTGAAGTGGGCATTTACCGGGTGGCCCAGGAGGCCCTTGAAAATGTCAGCCGGCACGCCCAGGCCCAGCACGTGAAAGTGCGCCTGGCTCACAAGAATACAGGCGTTGAGTTAACGGTAGCGGACGATGGGCATGGCTTCGATCTTCTAAGCGTGGGCCAGGAGGACCGGTTTGGACTGCGCGGCATGCGTGAGCACAGCGACATCCTGGACGGGGAATTGACGGTGGAAAGCCGCCCCGGAGGCGGAACCACCATTCACCTGGTGTGGGAGGCTAAAGCGTGATCCGAGTTCTTCTTTGTGATGACCAGGATCTTGTCCTGGAAGGGCTGCAGGCGATTTTGCGGGCGGCCCCTGGCATCGAAGTGGCCGGCATGGCTCACGACGGCGCGCAGGCTGTCGAGTTGATTCCGAAGGTCCAGCCGGACGTGATCTTGATGGATCTGAAGATGCCCGGGATGAACGGCATCCAGGCGACACGCCGCATCCGCGAGCTGTACCCACAGGTGCGGGTGCTGGTGCTGACGACCTACGATGCGGATGAATGGGTGTTCGACGCCATCCGAGGCGGGGCTTCGGGTTACCTGCTCAAAGACACCCCCAGGGAGGAATTGATCGCCGCTGTAAAAGGCACTGCCGCCGGGAAAACGCACGTAGACCCGGGCGTGGCGGGCAAATTATTCACTCAAATCGCCCAGAACACGCCTGAGCCAGACACATCCATCGGGGAGTCGCTCAGCGACCGGGAGCGCGAGGTGCTGCGCCTGGTGGCGCGTGGCCTTTCCAACGCCGACATCGCCCAGCGCCTGTATCTATCGGAGGGGACGGTGAAGAATTATGTCAGCTCAATCTTCGCCAAGCTGGGCGTTTCGGACCGCACGCAGGCGGCCTTGATTGCCTTGCGCTACGGCCTGGTGGATTTGAATGAAATTTAGGTGGTCAATTCTTGGGTGGGGAAGCTGTCCGCCGGTTAGTAAACACGAGCAGCCCGACCCCCACGATAAACGCGATGGCGCCGTAGATCGCCCACTGGATTTGGCCGGACATCAAGGTTCCCGGCAAAACGCCAATGCCTTGCAAGAACCAGACGATCCCGGCAAGAATGATCAACACAGCAAGGATGCTTAAGGCGATTTTCATCGCAAACCTCCATTTCGAGTCAATCTAGGCGCCCGGAGCTGGTTCCCGAAGGTGGGCGTCGAAAAACGCCATTGTCCGCCTCCAGGCATCTCGGGCGGCCTCGGCTTGATAAGTCCTGCCCTGGTCGTTGAAGAACGAATGCCTGGCGCCCGGATAAAGCTTGATGTCGTGCGCCACCTGGTACTGTTCTAAAACGAGCTGAAGCTGGCGCGCCTCCTTGGCGGTGTAATCTAGTTCCGGGTAATTGCCCACGACGGGACAGGCGTGGGCCAACGCTTCCAGGGGACGCGGGTTCTGGCCGTAAAAGACCGAGGCTGCCCGCAGGCCAGCGGCGACGCAAGCCAGTTGCAGTGCGTAGCTGCCGCCCATGCAGAAACCGATGGCGCCCAGGCGCGGCAGGATCTACCTCGGGAAAAGCGCCCAGAAAGCCTAACGCCGCCAGCAGGTCGCCTACGACCCCATTCTTCAAAGGGCGGATGAATATGCCATGGAAGACCCGCGCCATACAGGCCGCCCGGTTGGCGGTGGAAAACAGGTCCACCGCCAGCGCGGCGAAACCTTCGCCGGCAAAGCGCCTTGCGATGTCGCGGATATTGTCATTGAGCCCCAGGATTTCGTGAATCACCACCACGCCGGGAAACGGTCCGGGGCCATCCGGGCTGGCAAAATAAGCCTGCATCTGACGGTGCGGAGATCGAGGCCGGGGCACGTCCACATTCTTCGTATGGATTTCAGGAGCAGCGTTCATCCATGGCCCAAATTTCTGCTTTCTGAACTAACCTTATCCATTCGTAATACGCAGGATGATCCGGCCTCTTCCGTGTCCGGTCTGGCTCAGCTCGTGAGCCTGGCGGGCTTCGGAAAGCGAGAATACCACGCCGACCACCGGCCTGATTTGCTTCGACTCGAGCAGCTCCGAGATCGATTTTAGCGTTTCGGCCGAGGCGCGCCCCAGAGCCAGCGTCCGTACATTTAGCGCCTGGCCCATTTCCGGGGTCAGGCGTGCGGCCGCCGAAACCAACGCCCCGCCCGGGCGGATCACCTTCAAGGAGCGTTCAGGCAGGTCGCCGCCAACGGTATCCACGACCACATCCATATCGTGAACGACCGTCTCGAACGGGGCGGCGTTGTAGTCGATCGCCTCTTCGGCGCCCAGGGAGCGCACGAACTCGAGATTGGCAGCAGATGCCGTGCCGGTCACCCGTGCCCCTTTCCAGCGGGAGAGCTGCACGGCGAAATGCCCTACGCCTCCCGCCGCGCCGTGGACCAGGACGCGTTGGCCAGCCTGGACCTGGGCAATTTCGATCACGGCCTGCCAGGCGGTGAGCGCCCCTACCGGCACGGACGCCGCCTCCTCAAACGTCAGGTCCGCCGGTTTAGGCTGCAAATCGCTGGCAGGCGCAACGGCGTATTCTGCGTACGACCCGGCGATGCGGCCGTAGACCGCTTGCCCTGGACGGAATTCTTTGACGTCCGCCCCCACCGCCTCGACGATCCCAGCGCCTTCCAGTCCGGGCGTCCAGGGAAATTGGAGCGGCATGAACGCTTTGGACATGCCGGAGCGCCATTTCCAATCGGCGGGGTTGACCCCTGCCGCCAGGATCCGGACCTGTACCTGGCCGGATTGAGGCTGTGGGCGCTGCGCTTGCTCCAGAAGCAGCAATTCCGGCCCGCCATAATCATGAATTCGGATGGCTTGCATGGGTTCGTTTGACATTTCAAATTCTCCTGGCCCCCATTGTTTTTGGAATCATCTCTATGTCTGGTTTTTAGAAGTCAGCAGGACGCCGTTCTGGGATGGATCGCGGACCAGAATGCCAGATTCGAATTGCTCCGCCGCCAGGCCAGCCTTGGCGATGCGTTCTGCGATGGATTCCAGCTCGGTTTTGTCCGGCAGCATAACCGTGAAGTAGCGCAGCCCGAGCGAATCGGGCGGCGGCGGGGGAGCCCCTTCGCCCACCCAGGTGTTGAATCCAATGTGATGGTGGTACCCGCCGGCAGAGACCATGCCCATACGAAAGGAACGCGCCATGCCCATATCGTCGAAGCCGAGCAGGCCGTGATAAAAGCGCATGGCGGCGTCCAGGTCGGCCACGTAAAGGTGCACGTGGCCGATGACGGTATCGGGCGGCGCCATCTCGTCCAGGCGGTCATCCGGAGCCAGTTGGCGAAATAACGCCTGCACGTCAAGCGCTTCTCTTCCGTTGCTCAGGCTGCCGTCTTTGCGCCGGGCGACAAGCTCGCCGTTGGCGAATCCGAAAAAGCCATCCTCGGGCGTATCGGCATACAGCTCGATATTGTTTCCTTCGGGATCGTCCAGGTAAGTTGTCTTGGTCATGATGTGGTCGGTAGGGTAATTCGGATAACCCATTGAGAACAGCCGCGCGACGGCGCGCGCCAGCTCGCGGCGATTGGGGAAAAGGATTGCAAAGTGGTAAATCCCGGTTGCGCCGCGTACACGCCGTGCGCCGCGCACTTCACTCAGCCGCAGCAGATCCTGGCCCCCGGCCCCCAGGCCGGCCGCAGCCGCCTCCCGCCAGTGCAGTTGCAAGCCGATGACCTGCTGGTAAAACTCGATCTGGCGATCCAGGTTCGCCACGGTCAGGTGCACAGTTCCGATCCGGGTAGCCGGGGGGATTGAATAACCTTGTTCAATTTGGTTTTGCAGGTTCGTATTCATCTCTATTCCTATGGAAGTACCAGCCCGATCACGGTCAAAACGGTCCCGGCCAGCAAGGCCTCGATCTGCACCCGGCGCGCCTGCCGTCGCACCTGGGCCAGCTCGGCCGGGTCTTCAATTTTTTCCACCTGAGCCCCCAACTGGCGCGAACCTCGCGCCGAAAGGCCCACTCAGGTTTTATCGCGCCATTGGAAGAAGCCCGAGGCGGCTCCCATAAAGGGGAGCAGCAGCGCCAGGCGCCACCAACGCGATACCCCGGTTGCGATCAGGGCGGCCAGAATAACCAGGCCGAGCATGAATTGGATGCCGCCGGCCGCCAGCCTTTTGCGCCTTTCAGCCGGGCTGATATTGGGAAGGCAGACGTCTTCGCCAGTATTTGGTTCGCCGCCCTCTGAAATCTCTGGTACTGTCAAAGCTGCCTCATATAGCGTTCATTTTATCCCGTAATTTCCCAGGGGTCTTTGCGGACTTCCGAGAAGGTGGCCTGATTTGGGGTAAGAGCGTGTGTACACACGCTCTTACCCCAAATCAGGGTTTACCAACGGCGATTCCCAAAGAGCCTTTATAACAAACAACTGTCGTAAAAACTACAGTTGTGGTTTAATAGGTATATGATATTTTTCTTTAAATCTTTGTCAACCCACAAATGCATAGAATTGTTGTCTAAACTACACAGGTAAGAAAATGTTGCTTAAACAAGGTTCAAACCAGGCCGATTCGCAGGGTCCTCCGAATGAAGTGCATCCGCAGGATACAAGTACTCAGGTTGAATCGGCTCGCAGGGAGGATCCGCGGGTCGTACGCACCCGCCAGTTGATCATGCAGGCCTTCACGGAACTGCTGCAGGAGAAAAGCTTCCAGGCGATCACCATTCAAGACATCGCTGCCCGGGCGACCATCAACCGGGTGACCTTCTACGCCCATTTCGCCGACAAATACGCCCTGTTGGAGTACACCATCCGCGAGATGATCCGCAAGCAGGTGCACAGCCGCCTGCCTGAAGGAGCGCCCTACAGCCGCGAGAATCTGGCCTTGCTGATCTTGACCGTTTGTGAGTTTTTGGGTGAGATCGGGCGTGTGTGCCCGCCGCCGCACGGGCACATGGAACCGTTGATGGAGAAACAGATCAAGGCCGAGCTGAACGAAATTCTGGCAGGCTGGCTGTCCGAAGGGCCGGCGGGGGAATCGCGGCAAAGCCCCACGGCCGAACAAGCGGCGATGGTCGCCAGTTGGGCGATCTACGGCGCGGCGGTTCAATGGACCCACCAGGAGCAGAAAGCGCCGGCTGGCGAGTATGTCGGGCAAATTCTGCCGCTCATCCTGGGCAGCATGGCCCCGGCCGGATAATCCCCGATCACGGTAGCCTTTGAAAATCAGCCTGCTTACTTATGGCTCCCGCGGGGACGTGCAGCCTTTCGCCGCCCTGGCGCTTGGGCTGCAAAAGGCCGGCCACAGCGTGCGCCTGGCGGCCCCGCAGCGCTTCGCCAGTTTTGCCGCCGAGCTCGGCATTCCTTTTGTCGGCCTGGCGGGCGATCCCGAGGAAATGAGCCTGCGCCTGAACGACGCCCATGACAACGTGCTTCGGGCGGTCAAATCTATGGCGGATTACGTATTTTCCATCGCCGGCCCGGTTGCCCGGGTTGCCTTCGCGGCCTGCGACGACGCTGACCTCATCGTGCATTCATTTCTATTCACTACCGGCGCGCACTCGCTGGCGCGACTGCGCGGCATCCCGGATGTGTCCGTGCAGGGTTTCCCAATTTTCGCCCCGACGCGCGCCTTTCCGATGGCCGCAATGGCGAACACACCGCCGGGCGCGAGGAGCTACTTCAGCCACTGGCTCGCCTCTCAAATTTTTTGGCGCGTCGGAAACCTGGGATTTCGGCGGCTGCGCCACGCCGAGCCGGATCTTTTCAATATCGACCCAATCCAGCCTTTTAAATTGTACTGGCCCTTCGAGGCTGCCAGCCCGGTTCACACGCCTTTGATCTTTGCTTACAGCCCGGTTGTTCTTCCCCGGCCGGCCGACTGGACCGCTCCTTACATCCACATCAGCGGCTATTTTTTCCTGAATACCCCCGAGACGTACCAGCCCCCGCAAGAGCTTATCGACTTCCTGGCCGCCGGGGAGGCCCCGGTGTGCGTGACGTTTGGCAGCATGCTCAACCGCCAGGCCGGGCAGATCGACGGCGTTCTGTGCCTCGCGCTGGCCCAGGCTGGCCAGCGCGCAATCCTGCTCACCGGCTGGGGTGGGAGAGAGCCGGGCGAGGGCGATGACCATTTGCTTAGCTTGCAGTCTGCGCCGCACGATTGGCTTTTGCCGCGTTGCAAATTTGTCGTCCACCACGGCGGGGCCGGGACGACCGCGGCTGGCTTGCGCGCCGGCATCCCGAACATCGTCCTGCCCCACGCCGGCGACCAGCCGTTTTGGGGCCGGCGCGTCGCCGCCATTGGCGCCGGACCGGCGCCTATCCCTTTGAACAAGCTGTCCGTCCAGACGTTGGCCGCTGCATTCGCCCAGGCCCAGGATCCCGCGCTGCAAGGCCGCGCCCGGGAGATCGGGCGCCTGATCCGCGGCGAAGATGGCGTGGGGAATGCAGTGCGCCTGATCGAAGGCCATGCGGTCGCATTCGGCAGGCAGGACGACCGATCCGGAGCAAGCGCTCGTGGGCAGCCGGCCTCTTGACGAAGCGATTATTCTAAATCATCGGGTTCATTCGAGCTGGTATCCATGCTGGGGGCCTTCTTTTTCTGCCTTTCTGCCCTGGCTGCCAGGCGGGCGCTCAACGGCGCCAGCAGGACCAGGGTGACGGTGGTCAGCAGCGTGGTCGCCACGCCCAGTAGATAAAGATCGGTGGCGGCAGCCATTCCCACCGCGGCGACCATCCAGATCGTCGCTGCGGTCGTCAGCCCGTGCACGGCCCGCCGGGTCTGGATGACCGCCCCGGCCCCCAGGAAGCCGACCCCGGTTACGATCTGGGCCGCCACGCGGGCTGTATCGCGGGGAGTGCCGGGAAAAGCATAAATGGACAGCAGGGTGAACAGGCACGAGCTGGTGGCAATCAGGATATTGGTGCGCAGGCCGGCCGGGTGGCCGCTGAGCTCCCGTTCGGCGCCGACGATGCCGCCCAATATCGCCGCCAGGATGATGTGGTAGACCGCGTTCCAGTCGAAGCTTTGCAGATGGGCGGCTAAATCCAAAGGTAAAATCATCGCTTTTTTGCTATAATAGCGTTCGCCGGATAGATAGGAGAGGTGCCAGAGTGGACGAATGGGGCGGTCTCGAAAACCGTTGTGGCCCTTGCGGCCACCGTGGGTTCGAATCCCACCCTCTCCGCAGAGCGTAAAGTCTCAGAGCAGCTTACGGCTCTCGATCTGCTGAAAAACGGTTGGTGAATGAACGGGATCTTAACGCTTGGCTGAGGGTCTTCACGCCCGAGATCGCTCAGTGTCCGCTGGGCGATCTCACTTTTAAGCGCATACTCCTTCATTATATATACTCCTCGACTATTGTCAAGATATTGTGGGACATCGGGAAGGCGATTTTGACTTCCGTCACTCATCTGTCCCATATCTTCCTCTATGTCACAATATGTCCTCTTCTGCCTCTATGTTCTCGATCCAGAAGCGTCGTTCGGCATCATGGCGCAGCCTATCCATCAGCTGGAAGAGAATCTCGTAATCCGGGCGGGCTTTGACCCACATGATGCGCTTGGTGCCCACATCGCACGCCAACTTCCTGGATCATGATGCGTACCAGCATCCTTGCGCTCTTCCTTGGTGGCCCATTCCCAGCTTCATGCAAGTTAGCAAGAGATTCCCCCAAGCCAGCTTAGGCTGCACTTATTGCCGGACTTAATAATCCTGGTGGTAGGACTGTCAAAGTGCAAGGGATCTGCGACCGAGATCGCTCAGTGTCAGCTGGGCGATCTCACTTTTAATTGCTCTCCCTTCATTATATATACTCCTCTGCTCTCGTCAAGGTATTGTGGGACATCTGCAGCACGATTTCGACACCGACACTCACTTGTCCTGTATCTTCCTCTACGTCACAATTGTTCTCTGGCGCCTCTGTTTGCTCAATCTAAAACCGTCTACTGGCATCTTGGCGCATCCCATCCAGGATAGAGAAGAGGTGCTCGTAATCCGGTCGGGCTTTCACCCACAGGACACGTTTGATTTCCACGTCAACGCCAAATTCCTGGATCATGATGTGAACAAGATCCTTGCACTCTTCCTTGGTGGTGCATTCCCAGGTTTTGCGCAAGTCGAGCAGCGTACGAGCCGCCCGGTTGATGGCTGGTCCGGGGGCGCGTTCCATTAAAGCCAGCTTCCCCTTCACACAGCCACCATTCGAAATTGTCTCATGTCAGGCGCAGCTAACTGCGGATCTCGCAGAATTATCCGGGAAATTTGAACTTGTCGGAAAAGGAAATTTCTTACCTGTTTATTGTGGTTTCGTCAAGTGGGTGGTGAAGGCCTTAAGGAATACGGCTATTTCTGATAGAATCAGAGAAGGGCAATCAAGAGTTAGCCGGTAAAAGATGTAGTATTGATAGATCTCATCGAACGCGAACAGCAAATAAAGAGTTTAAGAGACGCCTGGAACCAGGTCATATCCGGGAAAGGCCGGATTATGCTGGTTAGCGGGGAGGCGGGTATTGGAAAAACTTCACTGATCGAGCGCTTTGTCTCCGAGCAGGGCAGATCGGCGCGCGTGCTGACAGGGGCCTGCGATGATTTATTCAGCCCTCAGCCGCTCGGCCCTTTCATAGAAATTGCCATCCAGATCCAATCTGATCTGCAGCGCTTAATTCAGTCTGGGGCAGACCGTTTAGCCTTTTCCGCCGAGCTCTTCCTCCATTTGCAGAAAAACCCTACGCCAGTCATCCTCGTCCTGGAAGATCTACATTGGGCAGATGAGGCGACCCTGGATGTGGTGAAGTTCCTAGGCCGCCGCATCCAGCACACAAAAACTCTCCTGATTTTGTCCTATCGCGACGATGAGGTAAGCAGGGAACATCCACTGGCGTTTTTACTCGGTGATTTTCCAGTGCACCTGACTGTGCGGATCGCCCTACCCCGGTTCTCACAGGTCGCGGTTGACCGGTTAGCGCTGCAGGCAGAACGCCGGTTGGAGGGGTTATACCGTGTCACGGGCGGAAACCCCTTTTTCGTGACGGAAATTCTCACCAGCAAGACCGAAGGCATCCCACCCTCCGTCCGAGATGCAGTTCTCGCCCGCTTCTCCAGGCTCTCTCCCGCCGCAAAAGAAATTGTCGAGTTGGCCTCACTGATGCCAGGAGAAGCAGAAGTGTGGCTGATTGAGGCAATCCTTCACCCAGATTCAACGGCAATAGACGAATGTGTGGAGCGTGGGATGTTACGGTCCACAGAGAACAGCTTAGCATTTCGCCACGAGCTGGCGCGACAGTCGGTCGTAGACTCGCTTCCGATTGGGCGAACGCACGACCTGCACGGCAGAATTCTGGCCGCATTATTGAGCCGGGAGACCGAGCCAGGCGCCCTGGCCCGGCTGGTTCACCACGCTACCCTGGCCGGGGATGAGCAGGCCACCCTGCGATTCGCGCCTCCGGCGGCTCGCCGGGCCAGCGCCATGGGCGCCCATCGCGAGGCAGCCGCGCTCTACCAGACGTCGCTCTCCTTTGCGCGCCGCCTATCGCCAGAGGCGCACGCCGAGCTGCTCGAAGGTTTATCTTTTGAAAATTACCTGATCGATAATATCGAAACGGCAATTCAAGCTCGAGAACAGGCGAACCAGATCTGGAAGCGACTGGATCGCATCGAGCGAGCGGGTGATTGCAGCCGCTGGCTCTCTAGATTGTACTGGTCCGCAGGGAATCGAAAGGAAGCGGAGAAATACGCCGATCAGGCCATCGAAACGCTCACAGCGCTCCCCCCCGGCCCGGCGTTAGCGATGGCGTTCAGCAATAAATCTGGGCTTCATATGGTGGCCTGGGAAGTAGAACCGGCCCTGGAGTGGGGAAATCGAGCCATTGAGCTGGCTGAGGAATTAGGCGCTGTGGAAATCCTGGTTCATGCGATGACCAACGTCGGCTCAATCGAATTCCTGATCAATTTTGAGGCCGGGAGGGAGAAAATCGAGCGCGCCCTACAGATTGCCCGGGAACATGAAATGCACGATCACGCCTCCCGCTGTTATGTCAACCTGGCTTCTTCCTGCGTACAATTCCACCGCTATGCACAGTTCCGTCATTGGCTGGAAGAAGGGCTCGAATACACAACAGCCAGGGACCTGGATACATACAGTGTCTATCTAATTGGCTGGCAGGCGCAAATGTGCTTCGAGACTGGGCGCTGGGCCGAAGCGGAAGAAAGTGCGGTCGAAGCGCTGCATTTAGTGCGGACCGAAACCATCACCCCGATCCCGGCGCTGATTGCCCTGGGTCATTTGAAGGTGCGGCAGGGCGAACCAACTGCAATGGAGTTCCTGGATCGAGCCCGCTCTCTGTCGCTCCCGACCGGTGAGCTGCAGAGGCTCGGCCCGCTGGCAGCCGCCCGCGCCGAAGCCGCCTGGCTGCGAGGCGATCTAGATCAGGTCGTAGCCGAAGCAACTCCTGCTTACGAGCTGGCCCTGACCCGGAATGACCCCTGGATTTTAGGGCAGCTTGCATATTGGATGTGGCGCGCTGGCTTCCAGGATGTACCCATGGACAGGCTGGCGCGACCGTATATGTTGATGGTTCGGGGAGATTGGAAATCCGCGGCATTGGAGTGGGAGCAGATCGGCTGCCCATTCGAGCGGGCTATGGCGCTGGCGGAGGGAGACGAGGCGGCTAAACTGGAAGCCCTGGCCATCTTTGAAAACCTGGGCGCCAGGCCAGCCGCAGACATTCTAAGGCAAGAATTACAAGCTCGAGGGGTTAATGATCTTCCAGGTCGAGCAAATCCTGTCCGGAAAAAATATCCCGCTGACCTGACCACGCGAGAATTAGAAGTACTGCAACTCATCGCTGAAGGTTTGTCGAACCCTTCCATCGCTGAAAAACTGATGATTTCAGGCGGGACCGTCAAAGCGCATACTGCAAATATCTACAGCAAGCTGGGTGTAAATAACCGCGTCCAGGCCGTATCCAGGGGGCGTGAGCTGCGTTTATTGTAGCGGTTGGGCACAGCGCGATACGAACAGGCCAACAAGCGGTTTATATCCCGCTGAGCCATTATTCCTCTCAAAATAAACCTCACAAATAAACCCTTTGCAGATGATTTTAGTGGGATATCTTGCTAAGATGATGCTGTTCGCGTTGAGAGCGAATAAATCGCATTCAGGAGGTATCTGATGGTTGAAAAAGTGATGGAAACAAGCAAGGCAGCCAGCACGCTGGACGAGTCTGCGCTAGCCACTTTCAGGGCCAGTATGCGCGGCGAATTAATCCAACCCGGCGACGCCAGCTACGACAACGCTCGCCAGCTTTACAATGCCATGATCGATAAGCGCCCGGCGTTCATCGCCCGTTGTGTAGATGCAGCCGATGTGATTGCGGCGGTCAATTTTGGCCGGGAACACGACCTGTTGATTGCTGTGCGCGGCGGGGGGCACAACGGCGCCGGGCTGGGATCCTGTGATGGCGGCCTGGTCATCGATCTCTCACTTATGAAGAGTATCCGGGTTGACGCGGCCCGCGGTGAAGTGCGCGTCGAAGGCGGCTGCACCTGGGGCGACGTCGATCACGCTACCCATCCCTTCGGCCTGGCCGTGCCCACCGGTTTCATCTCTAGCACCGGTGTGGGCGGCCTCACCCTCGGCGGTGGAGTGGGTTACCTCACCCGGCGTTATGGCCTGACCATCGATAACCTGCTGGGCGTGGACATGGTACTGGCCGATGGCAGATTTGTCACCGCCAATATGAATGAGAACTCCGACCTTTTCTGGGCGGTGCGCGGTGGTGGCGGGAATTTCGGTGTCGTCACCTCTTTCTTGTTCCAAGGTCAGCCAGCCGGGCGGGTCGTTTATGGCGGCCCAATCTTCTGGCCGCTGGAGCACGCTGCCACCGTGATGCGTTTCTGGCGCGACCTGATCCTGACCGGCTCCGAGGAGCTCAACGGCTGGTTCGGTTTTCATACCGTGCCGCCGGTGGGGATGTTCCCCCAGGAGCATCATCTGAAAAAGATGGCTGTCATCACCTGGTGCTACACTGGCGATCTGGACCAGGCCGAGCAGGTCTTCAAGTCGATCCGGGAGGTAGCACCAGCAGCGATGGACTTCGCCGGGCAGATCCCGCTCCCGGCGTTGCAGAGCCTGTTCGACGGGCTGTATCCGCCCGGTTTGCAGTGGTACTGGAATGCCGATTTCGTCACCGACCTCACTGACGCGGCAGTTGACCTGCATTTACAATACGCTAACCAGTTGCCCAGCGTGCATTCGACCATGCACCTATACCCTATCAACGGCGCACCACACCGCGTGGGCAAGAACGACACCGCCTGGAGCTACCGCGAAGCCAACTTCGTTCAGGTGATCGTCGGCGTAGACCCTGACCCGGCTAACAACTCGCGCACCATCGCCTGGTCGAAGGAATACTGGCGCAAGATGCACCCTTACTCGGCCGGGGGAGCCTATGTCAACATGATGATGGATGAGGGCCAGGAGCGGGTCATAGCTGCTTACCGCGACAACTACGCACGCCTGGCAAAGGTCAAGGCCAAATATGATCCGCAAAACCTTTTCCGGGTGAACCAGAACATCAAGCCGGCGTGACTGCACCACAGCCGCTATAACGGCGTGGCTTTTACAGGCTAAAACCCCCAACTTGTAAACGAGGTAATGAATGTCGAAGACACCGGTTGTCTACAAGAGCACGCACAGGATTAAGTTCTCCGAGCTCGATCCTTATAACCATATGCGCACGGCGGTTTATTCGGGCTACTATGTCGATCATAGAATGGACGGCCTGCGTGAACATGCCGGATGGGATCTGAAGACCCTTGCGAAGCTGCCGTTCATGTTCTGGGTCAGGAGAATGGAGGTCGACTTTCTCCGGCCTGCTATCGGAGATCAAGAGATCACCATTACGTCGTTCGTGCGGGAGTTCCTTGGGCCTTATGCACACATCGAGTGCATCATGGTCGATGGGGCCGGGAATAATGTTTCGAGCTGCCTCATGATCGTCGCCTACATCGACAAAGGCACGAATCGCCCGATGGATTGGCCGGCTGATACGATGGCGCTTTTCTATGAAAAAGAAACGGCTTGAGCCGAGTTGACCGATTCAATTCCTGAGCCCTATGATGACCAGACGTATTGATCTCTTCGATAGCACTTACAACCACTTCACCGAGCAAGTCCTGGAAGCCATCCGCAAAGAAACGTTCGGCCAGGATATCGGCCAGAACAGTTGGCTGACGGTCGACGAATACGACCACTTCATCTCCTGGCTTCGCCTTACACCTGAGCATCACATCCTCGAAGTGGCAAGTGGCTCCAGTGGCCCCGCCCTATACCTCGCCAACCAGGTGGGTTGCCGTGTAACTGGCATTGACGCCAATGAAAGTGGCATCGCTACAGCCACTCAGAGTGCGGTCAAGTCAAATCAAACTAATCGGGTAAGCTTCAAATTGGCCGACGCGAATGCGCCTCTGCTTTTTGAGAACGACACTTTCGATGCGCTCATGTGTATTGACTCGATGAACCATTTTCCACATCGACTGAGTGTGCTGCAGGAGTGGCAGCGTGTTCTTCGTCCCGGCCAGCACGCCGTCTTCACCGATCCGGTGCTAATTACTGGACCAGTGACCAACGACGAATTGGCGCTGCGCAGCTCAATTGGTTTCTTTTTGTTCGTGCCGCCCGGCGTAAACGAACAACTTATTGAAAATGTAGGTTTTCATCTCGTCCAACAGGAAGACGTCACCGAAAATGCCGCATTGGTCTCAGGACGGTGGCACCAGGCACGGCAGCGTTATAAAGATGCCTTGCTTCGGATTGAGGGTGAAGAGCGCTTTGAAGGTCTTCAGCAATTCTTTGCAGCAGTACATCGCCTGACTACTGAAAAAAGGCTATCCAGAGTTGTCTATCTGGTCGAGAAGAAAACCAGCTCCGCACGCACCTAACTGATGGGAACTGTGCCGCAATAAGGAGATGATTCTATTCCTCGGCATTTTCTGTATAATACGCATGGTCAACGCCCACCCACGAGCGGGTAACGTAAACCGTTAAACACGCCATTCAAGTGAGAGTGGAATGCAGTATGCTCAAAGGTAACACGATCACCCTTCGCCCGGTCCTTGACACCGACCTCGATCAACTTTATTCTTTTCACATCGACATCGACAACCGGGGCGATTTTTTTCCACGCGGCCTGCTTTCCCAACCGGCTTTCCAAAAACAGTTCCAAGATACCGGATTCTGGAGCAAGGACGAAGGTATGCTGGTCATCGTCTCGCCGGACGACGCACTGCTAGGGCACATCGAATTCTTCAAGACGGTCAATTATCTGGATGAGTATGAACTTTCTTACCAGGTCTACGCCCCCGAACAGCGCGGCAAGGGCGTGGCGACGGAAGCCGTCCAGTTGCTAGTCCGATACTTGTTCGAGACCAAACGGGTCAACCGGATCAGGCTGATCATTCATCCCAACAATGCGGCGTCTCGGCGGCTGGCGGAAAAATGCGGGTTTCGTCACGAGGGCACGGCGCGTGGCGCGTGGTATCACAAGGGCAAGCATCGGGATGTTGAGATTTACGCCCTTCTACACGATGACGTTATCACCGCGTAGGCGGGAAATGGGTGACGTTAGGCCAGAGCGGTTATCTTTGCCCCTGGAAATCAGGGGAAAATCGAGTGTTTTTTGCGCGGCAACCTCCTGCGTGATCTAACTTCGCTCATTAAAAATGGAGCTGCTGCCCTGGGACTCCTGGGGGTTGATGCTGAGCGAAACGCCTGATAATCCGGATGAGCTGGACATGTTTGACGAGGTCGCTGCCCTGACCGCCTCGAACGGGAGGCCGGGAAAAGATTTACCTGCGGGTGCTGGAGATCATGTGGTCAGACTGCGGAGAGGGCACCCACCCTCTCCGCAGGTCGGAAGATCCTCATAGCCGCGTGTCACAGAGTGACAATGGCTGCGCATCATCGCCGGCCTCAATCGCCTGGTGATATGGTCCTAACCGACTGAGAGCTTGCGACCGGTTGTGGTGAACGTTTACATGCCATCCACGCCCGAGCCGACAAACCGATGTTGTCCGAAACGACCGAAGCCAGTTTGAGATTGGTACCTTCGAGGACCTTCTGAAGGCGATTGATGATACGAACACGCTCCTGCACCAATGTCGCTCGATATGAGTTACTCCGGATTCTGATCCGCCAGGCCGGTTTCCAGCGCCCAGGCAGCAATCTGCACCCGAGACGAGAAATCCAATTTATTCAAGATATTGCTGATGTGAGTGGCGGCGGTCCGTTCACTGACGACAAGTTCCTGGGCGATCTCGCGGTTGGATTTCCCCCGCGCAACCAGCACGGCGACTTCTCGTTCGCGCTCGGTCAGGCCATCGTACTTTAGCTTTGCGGCCTGGCGAGGTGTTTGGAGCGGTGACGTGGGGATCAACTCCCCGGCGTGGCGTCGAAAGTCGCTTCCTAAAGTTTCGTCCGAAATGCCGGCTGCAAGTTCCTCCACGAGTGTTTGCGCGGCGAAAAACTCAACTTGCGCAGCGTCATCTTGTTTCAAGGTCAAAAGTACCTTGCCCAGCTCGATATGTGCTCGCCAGAGCAATGGCTTGCGGGCTTGCAGACCTGCCACATCCCGGGCAGCCCGGAGCTCGATCTCGGCATCCTCCGCCATATCGAGGCCCGCCAGGGCCTTTCCGCGCAGGTAGGCGAGACGAGGGATCGAGCGGCGACCGGCAGCGGCGATGTTTTTAGCTGAAGCAATTAAGCCATCCACGATCTCCAGCGCCCGCTCCGGATTACCACGCGCCAGTTCGAGTTCTGCATAAGAACACTGGCACAAGCGTAGCCCCCACGTTTCCCAGGTTTCGCCTGGCATAAGGATGCCATCCAGCACAGTCTGTGCCTGGGCGAGCTCTCCCAGTGCGATTAGGTTCAGCGCCAGGGTCGCGGACACATCCTGAATATAGAGCGTCGACCGGATTGCGGTCGCCATCGCCAGCGCTTTCTCGAGTAGGGATTGGGCTTCATGGAAGTGGAAGAGATGGTGGTAAATTGAGCCGAGTGCCCAGCTCGCGCTGCATATCCATTCGAAATGCTGGATATCTTCAGCGATTTCAAGGGCAGCCTGGCCCGAATCCAAAGCCATGCCATATTCGCCCATCACCGTCAGGCAGTGCGCCAGCGAGCAGATCAGGGCGCTCTCGGCCGAGCGCCAGCCAATCTCGCGTGCAAGTTGAAGCCCGGTCTCACATGCCGGCAATAACTGATCGAGGGATTCTACACCCAACACTTCGGTCGTGAAGCGGCTCCGAACTCCCAGATAGGTCAGGCTGTTGATCATGCCCTGGCGGTCGTGCAATTCCCGGAATAAGTCGAGGGACTGTTCGTAGCGCCTGGAGCCGTTAATCAGATCGCCGCCAACGTACAGTGCAATGCCGAGCAAATCCAGGGTTTGCGCAATGCCGTGCTTGTCTTGCAAGCCTTCGAAAATTTCTAAGGCTTCATTATGGTATCCGAGCGCTTGTGTTGGATTGCCACGGTTCAGATTCCAATTGCCGATGCGGTTGAGTGTGTGCGCCAATATCGCGGGATTGTTGAGACCGCGAGCGATGTTGAGGGCGCTCCGAAAATATTCCCCGCCGCGCACGTAATCATGGCCCGACCAGAGCAGTCCCAGGTCTAGCAAGGCCGACCACACCTTGCGCTGATCACCAGAGCTTTCGGCAAGTTCCAGAGCTGCCAGGTAATCGGCCTCGGCGCGTTCGAATTGGTCGAGGTCCTTGTAGGACTGCCCGCGGGCCTGGTACAGGCTAAACGGTTCCTCGCCAGGGATTTGGCCCGCAGCATGCAGGGCGCGCGAAAAATGATCGATTGCCTGCCGGGATGCATACAATTTCCTGGCCTTGTGACCGGCTTTTTGCGCGTAAATCAGCGCTTTGCCCCAATCCGCAGCCTCAAAAAAGTGATAGGACAACTCTTCCAGGTGAGCGTCTATATGGGCGGAATCGGTGTAAACAAACTCCATCATCTCCGCGACCTGGCGGTGTAAGGATTGGCGCTCACGCGCAAGGAGTTGCGAGTAAACCGCCTGGCGGATTAGTGTATGGCGGAAGGAAAACTGGTCGCCGGCTTCTTCAACCAGTAGCTGGGCGTTAATTAATTCCTTGAGCAATTCCAGGAGTTCGGTTTCGCTGCTTGCATAGCGGCCTGGCCCGATCAAATCTGCCAGGGACTGCAAATGTGAAAAGTGGAAACCGCGCCCGATCACCGCGGCGAGGATCATGATCTGTCTGGCTGGCAGGCTCAAGTGCTCGGTCCGGCGGTGGACTGCATCCTGCACGCTGCGCGGGATGCGAAGTTCGCGCATCGGTTTGCGGTCCCAGATGCCGTCTTTTGCCGAGTAGAAAATATCCCCCGCTACCAGCAGCGATTTCAAGACTTCCTCGATGAAGAAAGGGTTGCCTTCGGTCAACTCGTAGATCGTATTCAGGAATTCGATGCGCACCGGGCGCGGCTGTTCGAAGATGCTGCGCAGCATGCTGGAGACTTCGTCGCGGGTGAGAAGGGGAAGGCGAAACTCTCTGGCAAAGCGGTTGCGATCCAGTTCGGCGAGAAAGTGTCTTAAGACCGGATGCAACTCCTCGCTCCGAAATGTCAGTAACAACGCATAGGATCCGGGCTGGGCCGACAAGCGGCGGGCCAGGTAATGGATGAATTCCAGGCTGGTATCGTCCGTCCATTGTAGATCTTCGATCACGATCAGTCGCGGCCTGCTCCTGATGAGTTGGGTGAAGAATTGGGACAGCGCGTGGAAAATCCTGTGCTTTTCCGGGTCTGGGTCAAGCAGCGGAGTGGTATCGATCTCAGGGAAGTAGATTTTTAGGTCGGGAAGCAAAGGGATCAGCTCGGGCGCAACCTGGGCAAACTCCGCCGTGATCACGTCAACGGGATTCTTGGCGCAGAACGCTTGCAACATATCCAGAAAAGGAGCGTAGGGCAGGGTCCGATCGGTCTCGAAGCAATTTCCCTGTAAAAGCTCCCACCCACGCTGGACCGTGCGGGATTTAATTTCGGTCACCATGCGAGACTTGCCCACCCCGGCATCACCCGAAACCAGCGCAATCCGCGGAGAGGTCTCCTCAAGCTCGGCCTGTTCGATCAGGCCCTCGAACGCCTCGAGGATCGCAGAACGCCCGATCAACACCGGGCAAATGACTGATTTCGAGATGAACGAAATGCTCAAATCGTGGCAGTACCCCGCTCCATCAACAATCCGCGCAGCGCTTCCACCATGCCGAGGTGTCTGGAGGTGTGCCCCTCGTAGAACAATAGCTCATCGATGATCATAACCTCTTTTGGAGGCACGACGGTCATCGAGCCTGGAACTCCACGCTCCCAGGTGAAATTTGCCACCGTTTTCATGGGCGCGAACAAGTCTGCATCACACAACGCTTCCACGATCGCGTTGAGTGAGACAAACGCAGATTGCGCGTAATCCTGGAGAGCCATTTTACCGGCCTGGATTGCATACGTGGAGGAGGCAAAATCCATCTCCGAGCCGATCTCAAAAACGCCGAGATTCACAGGATCGAGTCCCCAGGCCAGGGCCAGCTTTTCTCGCGCCCAGTGCTCATTCTCAATAGCGCCACTGCGGTCTAACAAGCCGGTTTTGTCGCTCAGGCCCGCCTGTACCCTGTCCGCCAGGCGGGCAGCATGCCAGAAATGCCAGGCGATGCACGGGGAGGTGGAGTTTTCCGGAAGAACTGAGAGTTGAGCTTCGGTTAATTCCTGGACGACTGTAATGAATGTCCCATGAGTCCACACGATTTGATTGGCAATTGAAGCCGCGAGTTGACGCTCAGACATATTTCTCTTCCTTTACATAACCCTCCGTGGTCTAAGCTTCGATTGGCGGTGAAGGGTCGATTAGGATAGCGGGTGTATGGACAGTATCTGAAATTGAGCGAATAAGTTCCCAGTATTATACGCTTGAATTTTCAAATCGTAGCCATAATATCGGCTCTTTGTGATTTTCCGGGGTTCCACCACAGCGATTCCTAAAGACCCATAATATCAGAATATTAATCTTCAGAAAGCCCGTGCCAGGAGTACGTGTGGAACGAATATACGTATAGCGCAGGCACGAATTTAGTCATTTCTTACGATGTCGAGGTAAGTATTCCGGGCTATATTATGTATGGATCTGAACGGGACGAAGGTAAAAAAAACGAAGAAACCGAAGGTGTAAGCGTTGAACCGGTTGCGAATTGAAGTTTCCACATCCATCGAGGCCGACCCGGCCGATATTTACGCCATATTGGCAGATTACCGAACCAGCCGACCGGCGATCCTGCCCAGGCAATATTTCCCGAAACTGGTCCTGGCTGGTGGCGGACAAGGAGCCGGTACTTACCTGGAAGTCCACATGGATGTTTATGGGTTGAAACGGGTCTTACGACCACGGGTGAGTGAGCCAGAACCGGGCAGACTATTGGTGGAATCGGATGAGAAGACCGGTTGGAGGACAACGTACTGTGTCGATCCAATTAACGGCAGCAACCAATCGCTGGTGACGATCACTACCGACAGCCCTACCGTTCCAGGCTTGCAGGGTTTCCTTGAACGCATGATTCTGGGTTTCTTTCTCCGGCGAGCGCATAGGAAATCCCTGGAACTGCTTGCAGAGTATTCGGGCCGTGGTTTGTAACTTTTCATTAGAGTCCTGAAACAGGTATCACGCCCGAGGAAAAGAGGTCTCAATGAGCGAGCTACTGAGTACGAAATTTTATGTCCCACATCTACGGAAGAGCTATATCCCTCGCCCACAGTTGATCGAACGTCTCAACGCCGGTATGGATCGAAAACTAACCCTGATCGCCGCCCCGGCCGGATTTGGGAAAACCACATTGCTGAGTGAATGGATTCACCAGAGTAACCACCCCGTAACGTGGCTTTCATTGGATGAAGGCGATCGTGATCCAGCCCAGTTTTGGACTTACTTTATCACATCTTTGCAACAACTCGATCCTCAACTCGGTGGCGCCGCCTTGAAACTCTTACAATCCACGCAGTCTACCCCGATCACAACCATCCTGACCACCCTGATCAACGAGATCGGCGCTTTCCCGGCAGCCTTTTCGATGGTGCTCGACGATTATCACGTGATCGATCTTGAGAGCGTTCACACCGCGTTGACGTTCCTGGTGACTCACATGCCGAGTAATGTGCACCTGATCATCACAACTCGGGCAGACCCTCCTTTGCCGTTGGCCCGGATGCGTGCTCGCGGCCAACTGGTTGAAATACGCGCCGGCGACCTGCGATTCACTATGGAAGAATCCGCCGCTTTTCTCTCCCAGGTGATGAGGATCGACTTGTCTGTTGATGAAGTCGCCGCGTTGGATGCGCGCACTGAGGGCTGGGTTGCTGGTCTGCAGATTGCGGCCCTATCCATGCAGGGGCACACGGACATTCCCGGGTTCGTCCGGGCTTTCTCCGGCAGCCACCGTCACATCCTGGGGTATCTCGCCGAGGAGGTGCTCGACCAGCGGCCCAGGGGTACGTTGGAATTCATGCTGCGTACATCTATCCTGGACCGGATGTGCGCCGACCTTTGCAATGCGTTGACTGGCCAATCGGATGGACAGGCGATGCTGGAAAGCCTGGAACAGGCCAACCTGTTGATCGTGCCGCTTGATGACGAAGGCAGGTGGTATCGCTACCACCATCTCTTCGCCGAGGTGCTGCAGGTGCGATTGCATCGGAACCGGCCCGACCTGGCGCCCGAACTCCATCGCCGGGCGGGCGACTGGTACGAGCGCCAGGGCCTGATCGATGAGGCCACGCGTCACGCGATAGCCGGCGGTGATCTTGAGCGCGCCGCCCACCTGATCGAGACCGCAGCCGGCAATTTGCTCCGCCGAGGCGCATCCACTTCACTGGCCGCATGGCTGGATGCCATGCCCGAAGATACGATTCGTGCGCGCCCCCTTTTGTGCCTGGCGCGCGGTTGGGCCTACTTCATGGGCGCAGGTCTCGATCTCGAGGCCGCAGACGAGTGGTCCCGGCTCGCTTTACAAGTAGCGAAGGTGCAAGGATCGCTCGATCCCGGCCTCACCGGTGAGGTCGCCGCGCTCCAGGCGATGATCGCCGCAACCCGAAGTGAGGTGGAGCGCAGTATCGAGCTCGCACGCCTGGCGCTAGACGATCTGCCCCGCGATAGTCCCTGGCGCAGTGCAGTAGCCTTTTGTCTCGGTACCGCTCATTACCTGGCCGGCGACCTGGCTGCCGCGGCCCCGGTCTTCGAAGAAGCCATCCAACTAAGCCAGCCCAATGGCGCCCATTTCATTCAATTAGCGGCTGCCAGCTTTCTCGGCGAAATACAGATCTACCAAGGGCGCCTCAATCGGGCCGGAGCGATCTACGAGCAGGTATTAACCTGGTCCGAAGCAGGTCTACCACAAAAAGGCAGCGTAATGGCACACGCCGGCCTGGCGCACATCTTGTGTGAGCGCAACCAGCTTGACGCCGCCTACGATCACATTCAGGCCGGGATGGAGCAACTCGAGCAGGCGGGAGGCGCCTGGTCGGGCTTCATTCTCAATCGTGAGCTGGCTCGCATACACGTGGCGCGTGGGAACCTGGCCGGGGCCCTGGATGCGTTGGAACAGGCATATCAGAGTGGCCACCGGGCTCAAGTAGGACTTGTCACAAAGCAGGCCGCCGCAATGCGCGCCTGCCTGCAAATCACTCAAGGCGATACTGAGGCTGCTGAGCGGTGGGCGAAGACCAGCAAGCTCAATCCCCAAGACGAGGAAGCCAGCCATCCGGGCTGGCGGGAAGTGGAGTACCTATCGCTCGCCCGGGTATTGTTCGCCCGGGGTAGACGCCGTGAAGCGCTTTCCTTGCTGGACCGGCTTATGCAGTCTGCGGAAGTAGAAGAGCGGGCCGGAAGCGCAATCACAATTCTTATACTGAAAGGTTTAATCATGGGCGATATGGGTAACGAGGCCAGTGCTTATATTTGCCTGGAACGAGCCCTGACCCTGGCCGAGCCGGAAGAGTATGTGCGTATCTTCCTCGATGAGGGCGAGGCGATGCGATCCCTGTTGTGCGGTTTTCAGACCCAGATACAAAAGCAACAAATTCTGACGGCAGATAGTTATCCCCAAAACCTGCTCCGCTACGTAATTTCACTGCTAGGCATGTTTCCCCAAGCGCAAAAAGAGGCTTTTTCACAGTCTGAGGAACTGGTCGAGCCAGTGAGCGAGCGCGAGCTGGAAGTCCTGCACCTGATCAACGGCGGGCTTACCAACCAGGAGATCGCCGACCAGCTCGTGATCGCGGTGAGTACGGTCAAGACCCACATCAACCATTTGTACGGAAAATTCGGCGTGCGCAGCCGCGTCCAGGCCGTCGCCATCGCGCGTGACCTGGGCTTGACATAAGGTTGATCCACCCTACCCATAACAGAATCAACCCCTCGAATCCACCCTTTGGTGGTCGACATTCCACCCGGCAAACTGATATGGATACCATATCAGTTTGCTTTTTATTTCGAAAGGAGAATCAAATGAACCCAACCACATCTTTTATCAAGCGCCATCCCCAGGCCGTCTTCTGGGGGATCGCCCTGGGTGGCGCGCGGCCCCCAAAGTGTGAGGCGATTTCCACCCGCTCATCCACCTTTCGGTGGATGACGCTCCACCCGCCAGGCGGATATGATATCAGCATATCGGCCCGGCGTTCTTTATCCGCCATTGAGAAACAATAAGGAGGCGCAATCATGTCCTGGAAAACTTGCATTCGAACCGTCATTCTGGCCTTGGCCTTGCTGGCGGTGGCGGGCTGTGGGCAAATCGGCCTGGGGGCCACGCCCCAGCCCACCCAGCAGCAGGAAATGGAGGCCTTTGACCAGGCGCACCTGGCGACCGGGAAATTCATGGGGGCGGTGCTCGTGGCGCGCGGCGACGAGGTGCTGTTCCAGGGTGGCTACGGCAAGGCCAATCTGGAACTGGACGTGCCGGACACGCCCGAGACTGAGTTTCGCCTGGGCTCGCTATCACCAACACCCGGCGCTGTAATCGGCCGGAGCAGAGTCGCTCTTTCATGTTGTAATTCTGCTAATCGCGCTATGAGTTCAGATTGGCGGGTGTTCAGTTCTGAGAGTTCCGCCTCGGTTGCAGCGATCAAAAGGTTGATATCGTTCAGGTCTCTCATAATCGGGATTGTCTATTGTTTTATACGTCACATCGGCACGTATGACCAGCTTCAACTTGATAACTCAGGAGATTCCCGGTGCATAACAACCGATTTCGGAAATTATCGGAAATTATCGGAAATCAGAATGTAATAGGTGGCGCGTTTGCTGCCCATTTGGCGTAACAAGCCCAATTTTTCTAGCTTAGAGAGGTCATTTTGGGCCGTCCGCTGCGTGATTTTTCCGCCAGAAAGACGTACGTAGTCTGCGCTGGTAATCTGGCCATGTTGGCGTAGGTATTCCAAGGCAGCCTGTTGGCGAGGGTTAATTTCTGGTAATACTCCTAGTGTTATTTGTTGCGCGGTCGCTTTGTCAACCAGTGAGTAATATGCCCATCGCCTTGATCCATGCATTGTAATCGCCCCAGCATCCACTAACCCGCGCAGTTCACGCGTGGCCACCAGGCTATCCACATTATTCAAGCGGCAATAATCCGGGTTGGTAATCTGCTTGTGACGGTGCAAATAAGCCAGAGCGGTGCGCTGGTGTGGATTAATCGGCAGGCTGGCATAAAGGTTTAACCAGGCGACAGTTTCCGGGTCTAGCAAAGTCTGGTTGGAAAATCTGACTGTGAAGTAGGTGCGTGTATCCTGGAAGCGCGGCGGCTCTAAATGCGCCTCACGGAGCGAAGTCAACATTGCTTCAATACCCGAACCGCGATTTTCCACCAGACCGATCTCGCTCAAAATGCGCATCAGCAGTTGGTTGCGGGTGGATTGGGTGCTTTCAAGGTTGGATTCGTTAACCGGGCCAAACAATCCGCCGGGAGTCATAATCTCCAGTCGGTCAGCGAACATCTCAATCCGCACTTGACTGCCCACCATGTAAGGGCTGTAATCACGGTGGGCAATGGCGTTGATCAGCGCCTCGCGCACTGCTTCTTCGGGATATTCGGGGATATCGCGGTGGAGAATGCCTTCAATGAGCGTGCTCTGGCGCATGTTCATCAGGCAACGTCCTACTGCTTCACCTACCATCTCCTCCATGCGTCCGTCAAACTGGGCGTTGTCCATAAAACGCTCGCCGCGCGGCCCTTTTTGAGAGCGATCCGTGCTGACATAACGCACGAAAGTGATCATCAGGGACGGGTAATATTTCTGCGGCCAGGTGCCAAAGGCCAACAGCCCAGCCAGTGTCGGGCGCGGCACATCGCAGTCCCGGCCCAAGATTTCTAGCGCCAGTAAGCGCTCCACCATGTCTTTTTCATCCAGACGTAGGCGTTGCCACAGCCCACGCCGGCTTTGCTTCAGACGGCTGAAATAGGCTTCCAGGGCCGTTTGATCCAAATCTTCAATGCTGGCTTTTTTGACAAGCTCCTGGTCAAATGTTGGCTGGCCGCGCCCGGTGACAAATGTGAACACCTCGTAAGCTGACATACGTCGGTTTTGGTTGCCGACGCGTAGAAACGAACCACCTTGCATGCCGGATGGCCCATAGTGGCAGGGTTTGTGCTTGTAATCGCACTCAGGCACATCGACCACGATGACTGTTTTGCCTTCTATCTCAACCGGTGTGATCTCCAGCGCCAATGGTGGAACCATCTTACCGGCCAGGTCAGTCAGCTCGCTGATCACTGTTTGTGCAGCTTCGACGCCTGCCAGGCGAAAACCCTGGCTTTCATCTATTCCAAGTAAAATCACACCCCCACCGGCCTGGTTCGCAAAGGCAGAGAGCGTTTCAAAGAGATGTTGGGGTAAACCTCGCTGGGCGCGTTTGACTTCCAAACCAGCGTCTTCGTACTCCCCGCTGCGCACGGCTTCGATCAATTCAAGAGCTTCTTGTGCGTTCACCTTACCAATTATACTAACGGTTCATTTATCGAAGCCTTCAATTTTAAAGAATCAGCGCGGCAGGGATTGGCAAAGTCTTCCCTGCCACGCTTTTTCTGATATTGCATTTCTATTGAGGAAAACTAAGCCGGATTATGGGTTTATTCACCAGAAGATGGGTATCAGCTCTCCCGAAAATCTGCGCAAGGAACTGCTTTTGAAGATCGAGGATTTTGATTTTGAGGCCCTGGCACAGGATGTGGCACCGTTTTAATCACGGAGGAGCAGGTAAAGAGAGTGGTTAAATTCAGGGAATTCTGGAAACAGGTGGAGTTGGACTAATTTAGCCAGGTAAATTCCCCACAGCTTACAGCCGACCGAGTTAGGCTAGGATCTACTAAACTCCGTAATCAAGCAGTAAGTCAGGATAATTCATCAAAATCTCAGGTGGCACGGGCAGTTGTCTTTCAAGGTGCCACCGCACGCCCTCTTTATTCGTCAATCGGACCGGTAAAGCCTCAACAATTTCGAGCAGATCGGCTAGTGACTGATACGCCTCACATTGCTTGGTCTTACCCTCCTTGCCATGTAATTCGATTTTGCCAATTAGCGCATCCGGTTTAATATGCCGAGACTGATAAGGCCGCTCACCTTTATGCGCTGCATAGGTAATCATGGTTCTATGCAAGCCGATATGCGTAATCCAAGTGGAAAGATTGAACTCTCGGATTTAACAGGCGAATTTCAACTGCATGCCAATTATTTGAACGTCATTCAGCGAGTCAAAATCACAGATATCGTGATAGGCGCTTGGCAAATCAGTATGATAAATAGGATCTTGCTTTGGATCTGTCGGGGTAATTGGATGCTGTTCCATCTTAGTTCTCCTCAATTTTTGGTACTCACATCGAATGCTGATGGGCAGATCAAGAATTAACTCCCACCAATCGAATTCCTTGTATTCGCCCGATGTTCGGTGTAATTTCCTGATGCGGAATTGTGCCTGAACGTAAGAACCAGTTTTCTTTTTTATTAAGCGAAATTGACCACCAGCAGGTTGTATCAATACTACCTGCAGAAATCTGGCGAGCAGGGTTAGTCCAGGAAGTAGGATCGGACTAACCTTGCGTAGGTTCTATAAAACACAGGCTAAAATGGCGTTACGGGGAATCCATATTCGTCATATGGCGGTTCACGTGGGCCCAGCTCAAGATCGCCTTGATCTTCATCGTTATCATCCTCATAAAGCGATCGAGGAATGTTACCGTACACAACTTTCAAGGTTTGGGACGGCTTATCCCAAGTAGTGACAAACCCTACGACAAGATTTTCCTTCCAGAGCTTAGTTTTTTGAGCAACGAACGCTTTAATCTCATCATCATCCAAGATATGGCTAAATCGACCACGCACGACATGCCCGGAACCGTACCGGAAGTAGTAAGCCCCTAAACCTGGGCGATAATATTCCCTCCAGATCCACGACCCATCTTTGGTGCGTTTATAGACGTACTCTCCAGGACTGTCCTGCATCGCCTTGCGGTCAAAGATGGGTTTCCACTCATAGCGCATACCGCAAATGGGACAGGCAATATACAGGATGTCTCTACGAGTATCCCGGTCGTACCAGGCAGATTGATAGTGGCACTGATCACAACCGTAATCAGCATAAGTAACTGTAGCCATGCTGGCCTCCTTGAAAAAAATTGAACTTGATCTATATTGATATAGCAGTCAGAACCGCTTTTTTATCAGCACCTGGGTACGCTGAATGTCTCCGACCGGCAGCGAATTGCGGTTGCTGATCGGAAAACATCCCAGAAAGGCGAAATAAGCGTCAGACACCCATACTACGGTGATCGTAATAAGCTTGCCGGGCATAGCTCTCCGCTGGGTTATTGGCTCGGTTTACCGGCTTGTAGCATACGCTGACGCACCGTTTCGATAGCCGGGCGATATCATCAATAGTGGCTGCTTCAGCCGACGATGCTGGCTTACCGCCAAATGTAAGCATCCGGTACACTGTTTGGCTGCTGGTGATTACCTTCAGCGGCCAGCGAGTTAACCTGTATGAAATGATGGATCCGAGAGATGCTTTAACCGCCAGGAGCTCGGCATGTACGGCCGATGATGGCGCACCAACATACAAGACTCCATAATCGTGGCGCACATAACCCTTCTTAAGGATTGGCAAAATTACACATCCAAAGGTAGTGACCGGATAATGGCCGTTGGTTTGGTATGCGCAACAGTACACGTTTAGAGTGTTTGACCTACCTTGGGGGTGGTGAGCATAGTTGTGTTTCGGCATTTCATCCTCCTGATGGTAGTTGGTGATAGTATCTGGTTTGATATAGCCATCTACGTACCTTTTTGCTGGCTACCGTATCGATCGACGTTGAGATAGATGCACAGCTCATTCGATTCGCAAATCCGGTTATAAGCTACCAAATATCCATTTCATGAAGGACCTCCCAATATGCCTGGCGTGCATAATCCACTGCCTCATTGAGTGTTATAGGCACATACATGTAATGCACTTCGCCAAACTCTCGCTCCAGATCCATAATCTGGTAATGCAATCCCACCAGATTTGGGTTGATCGATCGAATATCGCCAATCATAAGCTGACCGAGACAGAGTTGGTCATCCAAATGAATACACACAGATTTGCCTCGCTGTCCGCATTCAAGCAGCTGAGACAAAGCTATCTGGATGGCGGCAAGCGTAGCCGTATCGCTCGTGCTTCCCTCTCCCAAGGAGCTAAGCCCCTGATCCTCGATAATTAAGGCTTGATGGTCACCTTGGTAAGCGACGACGCCGTATGTAGCGATCCCACCCTGGTTGGGCTCGCAGAGCCCACTGGTGTATACATGGATATCTAGGTAGTTGTGTTTGATCTGCATGGTAGCAGCCTCCGCTAAATGTGGTCTACTATGATATAGCCAGTACAAAGGCCAAATTTGGTTGTTGTTTGCTGTGAGTTTTGGGGTATTTTTCCCGGGCTGAATTCAATGAAATGGCAGCATGGGTGCTAATTACTGGCCACCGAGAAAAAAAGTACATTGAGCTAATCGGGAAAGCGGACAAAAGCACAAATATTAACCAGTGAGATGCTCCCAATTCTCAGTTTGCCGAAATGCATATCGACGCAAACAGCAGAATGTGACGCTGTAATCTAGCAAACATGTTTATCTCTTTTAAAACAATCAGCCGCCGGCTGCACTTTCGTGTTCGCTGGCCGCTGGGGGATGGTGAAGCGAGGCGGCTGCCGTATCCGAAATCAGGAGACTCCCACATAGATTTTCCGCCGTGCAGTATCAATCTGACAGGCGCACCGACAATCCCGTCGAGAGCTATGCCCGGCAAGTTTATTACGATCACTGTAGTATGGGTGTCTGACGCTTATCTCGCCTTTCTGGGAGATTCTCCGGACCGGATCGCAATCCGGCTGTCGTAAAATTACGGCAGCATTATGTGGCTTATTATGCCCCACTGGAAAACCTTACCTGGAATTAATCCAAACTCTTGATAACTTGCCCGGAGACATCTCGTCCTATCCTTTAAGTGGTCTCTGGCATTGCTGTTTGGATCGCCCGGTAACCTACTGGTCAGTGCTGACGATGCAATTTTGGCTGGCGCAGGTTTACCCTCGCGATGGCATTTGGGTGGAAAAAGCAAAGGGATGAGCAAGAGTTCGCGCTGCCATATTCCTCCGGGGGATAACACCCGTAGGCCTCGATGGCATAACTGATCTCGACCAGATTTTTCGGCGGTACGTCGCTCTGCATGTTGTGGATCGGGGCGACGATATAGCCGTCCTTCCCGAGCGCGAGAGAAACGACATCCAGCTCGCCGGGGGCACGATTAAGTCCGCAATGCGGATGCCACAGTAGGTGATGGTTTCCATCTGGCCAAGTCCGATGCTGTTTGAATGCAGGATATCCAGACTGAGCATTTCCTCAGCCGTCGGCCAATACTATCACAGTTGGGTGTCGGCCTCGTGCCCGTGCTTTCCTATATCGAGCGGTGTCTCCGACTTAGGTGCATAGGTATTTGCTAATCGCTTAACCAGCCAAACCTGTAGGCCGCGTCTGAGCAGCATCTCCGCCGCACGGCGCACTGGCGGGAAACGATTCCCAAAATCGTCCTCCAGCCACTGATTACCGGGCGCATCTCTCCGTTTATCGGGTAGGCAAGCTGCTGCAAATGCATCTAGCTCCTGGCGCTTATGATTGGGGGTTACCTGGATATCCACCAAATTATCATAGGTATAGATAGTTCGTCCGCATACGCCGATGCGCTCTCCCAGCCATGCGCGTGTATACATCCCAGGAAAGCGGCGGACGAATGCGGCATGTACCTCTGCCCGATAATTTTTGATCGATTGCAATGCCTGCTCTTGCATGGGGTCATAGTGCTGCCTCCCGGAAGATTGTATTTTCATCAGTTTAGCAATGTGCGCAGGTTCTGGCAGGATGTATTTCGCGGGAGTCCGACCGCGATCTTTATTTTTCTCTTTTTTTCCGTCTAAAACTTGCTGAAATAAATAAGACGGAACTTTTTGAGAAAAATTATCCTTTCCGTCATCCTCGATCTGTGTGGAGACGACACGGTAGATGCTGCTGAGAGCAACCGTGTATCTGGCGCAGGCGTCGGCGATCTCTGCAATGCTCAGTGCCTCACCTGGAGTACATCCCGACTGATACAGGATATCCAATACGCGCGCCGCGCTTGCTAGCCCACTGCGCAGCAATGCCTCGCGAGTTTCCGTTGAGAGCTGCACTGGTGTGACCACGGAACGATCCAGGTAGTAATCACTCAGACTCCCCAAGCCTAACTTATCGCCCACATCGATCCAGCAAATCCATCCCTTGCCGTGGAAGCAGTACAGCCCATAGCGCCTGTGCACCTGTGCCGACGGGCGATCATCGGGATGAAAGGGACAAATCACGTTGTCCAAGCTGAAATCCTCCTCGTTAAATCCCGTAACGCCTAATGCCTGGATGATCTGCAGCCTGTATTCTGACGGCACATCATCATGATGAAATCTTGGCAACTTAGGAGTGATGGCAGTTGCGTTATCTTCCAGGGGAATCTCCATTAGCGGCAGAGAGAGCAGCCAGGGCTCGAAATCTGACGGCTGTCCGTGAAACTGCTGCCAAGCTTTGCCCAGGTCACCGTGCTTGCAGAGCGTATCGGGCAGCTGGTAAGCTGCGAAGCCAATTCCTGAGCCTCGCAATTTGCGTACGAGCTGGCGCGCCCAACGCTGCCCGGTCTCGTCGAGATCCGGCGCTGTGAGCAGGCGCGTGATGCCCGCCTATTGCAGATACTCCAGGAAATCTGCAGGTACGGACGCCTCCGAGTAGCCGCTGAATACATGATCGATCCCAGCGCTCAGCAGCGCCCACACATCCGCCTCGCCCGAGACATACCAGGCTGCGCCTCTCGACCGGACAACAGCCTCTTGAAAATTCAGCGCGTGATAGTCGCGCGCGTATGCCGGCTTCCCTGGCTGCCAGCGGTATTTGGCTTGCGCCTGGCTGTCGTAAGCCTTGATGCGCACGCGGTCCGCACCACCGGGTACAGGATAATGCCAGCCGTGCACTCCGGCTGTAATTCCCAGCCTTTCAACGATGCCAGCTGTGATGCGGCGCTGAGCAAGCAGCTCTTGAGAGTACCGCATTAAGGCGCTATCCGTCTGTCTTGGAGTGTATTGATAGGTGTTTTGTGTCATGGACGAGATCCTCCAGCTTAAAATTTTGTCACCTATCTTGATATAGCCGGTTTGTCTTCATTTCCACCTGATTTTGCTGCAGATCTCAATAATGGAGCTTATCTTGTCTCGCCTGGAGATGGGGCAGGCTCTTGATCTGGGGTTGGTGGCAGTTTTGCGAGCGATTTGGGGGCAATCAAAACGTGCGCGATACGATGGTGATCGATGGCAGCATCCCAGACATCCTCCCCTATGATCTAGCTTAAGGTTGACGGCAGCCATCCCCGAAACTGGCCGCGCACACGCTTCAATTCGCCGTCCGTCGTATCACACTAGATCGTTATTTTCTTGGCTTCGCGTATTCGTCTACGGCGGCAGGCCTCATTTTCATCGTAATCAGGCGAGCGGGCGTGGCTGTGCCCAAAACCGGGCATCGCCCGTCCGTCACGTCTTCTTACGCCCCAATAATGTGCATTTTCGTCCATCGTCATCGATCTCCTCGTGAGTGATTGGCATCCAGTCACTTCATAGATGCACACTTATGAGGATACGCAAATTGCGAACCTCCTAAGTTATGCATCTATTGGGAAAGATAAAGCCGCTTCATCTCCACTGATAATCAAAACTGAGTTCAAAGCGGCTATATCAAAATAGACCAGCAAATGCTGGAAAACCACACATCAAGGAGCACTAAACAATGAGCGTATCAGCTATCGCACTCCGTTGCCACATTGCACTACCTCAGGAGCAGAACGATCCCCTGCCGCCACCTGGGAAAGGAATTGCCTTATTTGGATTTACAGGTAGGGCTCCTGCTGATAACTTTCCCCAGGGCTTCAAAAGTGCAATAGACCAACAAAAGGCAGACCTCGCCCGGTTAATCAGCCAGACATCGACCCCGCCCACCTCGATCGGGCTGGTTGAACGCTATGAGGTCCGCCACCCCCAAACCATGGACTACCTATCCATGTGGCGCATCGCCCAGGTACATTCCAGGGGAGATATCAGCCGCATGCCCCCGATGCATCCCTCCCTGATGGGTTACATCCCAGTCGATGCAGATCTGTACCCAATCGTTTACGCCTCTACTGTGCGCGGCATCGACGAGCGTGAGCAGGGTATATCTGCCATCTATTACGGTACGATACGCAGGTTCTTACGGAATCCCCTGTCTGATCTGGATAGTTTCCTCACGGGTAGCTTCCACGAGATGGTCGCCGTTATGAACGCCCGCCATGAGAGGGGGGAAACCTGGCGGCTTGGAACGACATTGGAGATCATCCCGGCTGTAGATCCAGACACGGGAGAATACATGGTCATGATCAGGGTACCGTACCTGAGTCCGACAGGTAAGCGCACATGGTCCGTGCCATATTGGGAATCGTCACAGCTAAAAGGTGCCAAATCACAGACGAGACGCTCTCGAACAAAGCGCGGCAGGTATAAGGGCAGATAGAAGGAGTGCAAAATTGGGGTTGTTATCGAACAAACCCAATTTTGTGCAACTCCTGATTCCATGCATTGCTTTGCGTAATGGAGTCAATCACCAAGCTGCTCGAGATCATCCGCAGGGTCGTAGATACCAGCCAAACTGAAAAGATCACCCTTTTCGGTTCGCACACCCGCGGCGGTTCATCTCTTACCCCCCTGTGCGTCATCAGCGCCAGAGGTAGGGCAATCGCGTCTAAAAAAACCCTTGAAAAAGCAGCGTTAAACAGCTATCATCAAGCCCATTTTCCGCACCTTTCGGTAGCGGTTTTGAGAATATCGAGTAAGCTAGGAGTATGAGTCCCGAACAACGATTTGAAACCCAACGGATCGACCATCTTGGCATCGTAGCCGGGATCTGTCAGCAGGCCAGCCTGATTGAAACGGTTAATCAACAAGTGGGTCAAAGCGAACGGATAGTAAGCTGCGGTCTAGCAGACGATCGTGATGTTCACCCAATTTTACGACCCCGGCTTGCATCCGGTAACGGGTTTCGGAAGCTACTTCGCCGCTTCGATCTATGTGGTTTGGGCTGCAACCCTGTTTTTTGCGCTGCTGATGCTCATCCTGCCCGTGATCCTCCGGCAAACGGCAACCGAAGAGGAACGGGAGCGTGCCCGCCGCATCGTCGAAGCCTATGGCTGCTCCTCGCTGGCGCGCTTTACCTTATTTGATGATAAATCCTATTTCTTCAGCCTAGGCGGGTCAGTCATCGCTTACGTTGAAAAGGGGCGGATTGCTGTTGCGCTGGGCGATCCGATCGGACCGGCGGAGGATGTATAGTCTACCATCGAAGAGCTCAAAGAATACTGCACGAAAAATGACTGGCAGCCAGCATTTTATCAAGTCCTTCCGGATAACCTGGATCAATACCGAGAAGCGGGCTTCTGGAGTTACCCCGTTATAGTGGATAGTTGAGAGCTTGGCGAAACAATAAGCTGGGCGTATGCCTCTTCAAACTGGATGGGGGAGACATAGTCCAGGGCTGAGTGCAGGCGATGAAGATTGTACCAACCTTCGATGAAAGCAAAGACCGCGCGTCTGGCCTCGGCTGGAGAATGGAAGCTTTCTCGGTCCAGCAATTCACACTCCAGAGTAGCGAAGAAGCTCTCGCACAGAGCGTTATCGAAACAATCGCCGACCGAACCCATCGAGGGCCGGATGCCGGCTTCCCGGCAGCGCTTCCCGAAAGCAGCGAGGTGTATTGACTGCCTTGATCGGAATGATGGATCACCGCTTCCGGTCGGCGCTGCCCGATAGCCATCGTCAGCGCATCCAGCACCAGTTGAGTGCGCAGGTGGGTGTCCATCGCCCAACCGACTACCCGGCGGCTCCAGGCGTCGATTACCACGGCCAGATACAGCCAGCCGCTCCAGGTGGAGACGTATGGGATGTCTGCGACCCAAAGTTCATCGGGACCCTTGGCGCTGAAGTTGCGCTCGACCAGGTCCGGCGCCGGACGGGCATCCGGCTGACGCAGGGTGGTTCCATACCGCTTACGCCGGCTAACGCCCTGCAATTCAGCCTCTTGCATCAGCCGCGCCACCCGCTTGCGACCCACATGGATCCCTTCTCGGGCCAACTGGGCGTGGATCCGGGGCGCACCGTAGGTGCCTTTCGAGCGGTCATGGATGCGTTTGATCTCCCGGGTCAAGACCTGATCTTCCTGCGCCCGTCTGGACGGCGGCCGCTTCAACCACGCATAGTAGCCACTGGTGGAGACTTCCAGTACACGGCACATCGTGGTAATCGGATACTGCTCCTGGTGCGCTTTCACGAACTCGAAGACTTGGGTGGAACCGAGCCGGTCTCCCGAGCGAACCAGGCGGTTGCTTTTGCCAGGATCTCCCGTTCCAGGCGCAACTGCTTGTTCTCGCGCCGTAAACGAGCCAGTTCTTGCTTCTCGTCTGTCGTTAAGCCATCCGAGCGTTGTCCCTCATCGATCTCCGCCTGTTTGACCCAATTGCGGATGCTCTCCGCAGTTGGCTCGAATTCGAGGGCCAGCTCATTCGGCGTGCGACCTGCTCGGACCAACTCTACCATCTGCCGCCGAAATTCCGGTGGATAGGGTGGGTGACTTCTTGGCATTTTGTGCTCCTTTCCTGCCAAGCATATCATTGTCCACCATACCGGGTCAACTCCAATGATGTCATGGGCTACTGCAGCGGACACCTGAAATGGTTGAGCGACTACACTTATAACGGTATTTACACATACGCGTTTGAGCACCCAGGTCCAACCATACAGAACCGTCTGGCCTTGGAAAAAGCAAACGATTGGCTCACCGTTTCCGGGGCAATAACCGCCGACGGCTCGCTGGCCGAAATAAACCAACTCCGGCGCACAAGCGATATGGCCCTGGCACCGCCACAGATACCTGGGGATTACACACTGCGCCTTTTGGATGCAGGTGGCACAGCATTGGCCAACTACCTTTTTACGCCAATTGCCGGTGAAGATATGACTGAGTGGATGAATTTCATTGAGACGGTGCCGTTCGTCGCCGGGACGCGCCAGGTGCAAGTGGTGGCCAATAGTGACGTCAGCGTGCTCGCCGAAAAGACCGTCAGCGCCAACCCGCCGGTGGTTTCCAATGTGGAATTACCCGGCGCGGCTTCGCCCCTGAAAGACAGCGTTACCCTGACCTGGCAGGCTTCCGATCCGGATGGCGACGCCCTGTCTTACGAAGTGCTCTACAGCGCCAATGGCGGCGCTTTCAGGCTGCTGGCCGGCGGTTTGAGCGAAAAGAGCTATACCTTCGACACTTCCGAACTGGGCGGCGGCGGCGTCTTCCGCGTGCTGGCTTCGGATGGGGTCAACACCGCTCATGCTGACAGCGCTACCATCCCGGTAACGATGAAAGCCCCCGCCGTGCACATCCTCTCGCCGGTTGACGGCATGCAGATCCAATACGGGCAACCGATCAACCTGGTGGGCTACGCCCAGGACCCGCAGGATGGCATTCTGCAAGATGTTTCAAACCTGTTGTGGAGCGGGCCAGAAGGACCGATCGATGTCGGTCCAAAGGTCGGACTGACCGGCATGGATGTCGCCGGGGCAGTCGACATCAGCCTGCAGGCGACCAACAGCATGGGTATGGTGGCGGAAAGCAGCGTACAGATCCACATCGGCGACGATATCGGCGATCCGCCGCCCAGCCTGTTCGTCGCCTCCGACGGCGTCGCCATGCAGGCGCCCAATGGTGATACCGGCGTGCAGACGACTTCGTTGAGCATCCTCAAGGCCGGCGGGCCGGGCGATATTAACTGGCAGGTGCAGGTAAGCCCGGCGCCAGACTGGCTTCAAGTGGATGCCCTCTCCGGTACGGCACCCTATACGCTGACCCTCAGCGCCGATCCCACTGGTCTGGCGGAAGACACGGTCTACAACACCACCTTGACCGTTAGCGGCGATAACGGGCAGAGCATTCCCATACCCGTCTCGCTGCAGACCGGGGCCGGGTTCCTGGTGGACGAGGGCGGTCTGGAATTCGAGCATCGTATCTATCTGCCGACCGTGATCAAGAACTGAGTTTCACCCGCAAGCCTGCATACCCTGAACCATACCGGGATCGCGGCGAGTACGGTCAAGACGCACATCAACCATAGAAACTGCCCGGCTGTTTCACACGCCTGAAGGGTGACTAGCCTCAAGCCAGCCAGGAGACCGTGCTGGTCTACCAGGATGAAGCCGTCCAGTTGGCGAACCTGCTTTTGCAGACGACACAAACCAAACTGACTGCCCTACGGGAATTACAAGCTCTATATCGCCAACATCCCGATTACTCGATTTTCAGCTCGTTGCCAGGAGCTGGGGAACTGCTGGGACCAGCCTTATTAGCCAAATTTGGGGATGACCGCCAGCGTTTTCCAACCCCTGCCAGCGTGCAAGCCCTGGCAGGCACCTGTCCGGTCACCGACAAAAGCGGCAAGCGGAAGGTGATCAAATTCCGCAAGGCTTGCGACCGGGAGTGGCGTTCGCTCTCTCAGGCTTGGGCGATTGCTTTGGTAAACCGAGCCAGATCTCCAGTGGCGATCGCCTATTTCGAGCAAATCCGTCCCCGCTGCCACAACCGTCACCACGCTTATCGATGCGTGGCCAACCGCTGGTTGGCGATCGCCTGGAAGCTCTGGCAAACTCACCAACCCTACGACGAAGCTTATCATTTTCAACAGCGGGCAGCACGCAGCAAACCGAAGATTTGACGACGTTCTATTTTATGGGAGCGCATGACTGGAGAGGCAGATTGGATTGGTCCACCCTTGGCATCCCATAGTCACAAACGGGCCGAAACGATCGTTCCGGCACCGATTGATTATTGCGTCTTTTTTACGAATTGGGGGTTGACAAAGCGTGTCCGCAGGTCGGAAGATCCTCATAGCAGCGGTGTCACATAGTGACAGTGGCTGCACATTATCGCCGGCCTCAATCGCTGGATGATGTCGTCCTAACAAACTGAGGGCTTGCGATTGGCGTGATCGGCATATAAACATGCATCACGCGCGAGATCGCCCAGTTCCAACTGGGCGATCTCACTTTGTGCGCCCAGCATGGGCGCTGGCTGGATAAAGAACCCCTGGTTATCTCAGGTAAAAAGACCGAATATATATAATTTGCAATAGTGCAAATACTCACACAATTATTTGTGACAGTGTGGGAAGATATTTATTCCTTCCTGGCACAACAGTATTATTGAAAATTTGCCTTTAACGAGCCAGCACTGGAACACCAGCCGGAATGTCAATCGAGATCTTGCCGCCGATCGCTTAAGAGAAGTTACACAGAAGCAAGATCGCTCAGCTTATTGGAGCTCCCTGCCCACGGAGAATGATATGCATAATCACATCAGCACCCCACACCGAATTGGGTTAATTTTATTAGCCGTTTTTGTTGGCGTTTCATTGGGTTTTACCTTGGGGCCGGCAACCCGGATCCTTGCCCAGATCCGTGAAACCCGTAATGTCGGTCTGATAACGATCACGGCTGATGATTTTACCGATTTGGGCGGCGGATTAACCCAGGCCATAGGGAACATCCAGTTGGGGGATTACCTGAAGGTCACCGGATCTGGCGCCAACCTGATTTACGATACGAACATAGTTACTGGTACCGGAAACCTGGCGTACATTGCCGGGAACTTGCAGTTGTTCAGCGGGAGCTTCGTGGCTGACGGAGCGACCGGGCTGGCTACACTGTCAGATGGGGCGGCCTACCTGCTCGATCAGGTGGCTGAATTCGAGGTCGATAACACACTCAGAATTGACCAAATCGATCTTCCACAAGCGCTGGTCACGGGGCAAAGTGGACTGCACCTGACGCCACCCGGCGTCGATGCTTCAGCCACAGTAACTTTTACCCTGGCGCCCGGCGCGGTTTTCAGCGCCACAGCTGCTGCCTTCCAACTGGATACTGCCGGGGTAACGCTGTCCGTACCAACAGGAGCTTCTATCAGCAACGGTTTATTGTCCGCTCCCCAGGTAAGCCTGGTATTACCCGCGGGGCTGGGCGGCGCATCCATGAACGTCGACAATCTAACGATCACGCCGAGCGGTCTGAGTCTGGGCCAGAACGGTGTTGCTTTTAGTTTCCCGGATATGCTTTTTGGTAATGGCAGCCACTTGAGCCTGACAGGCAACCAGGCCCTGTTTTATTATTATCCAGGCGATAATGAATACCGCCTGGATATCACCAGCACGCTGACGATCGACCTGCCTGAAAATCATAAAACCAGACAGTTATCGGTGGAATTGCAAAGCGAACATGGTGAATCCCAGTTGAGTGGATCGCTGGACCAGTTGAGCCTGGAGATGGCCGGCGCGAGCCTGGATATGAACGCCCTGAGCCTGGACAATACCGGATTAGGCGTGGCATCCGCCACCCTCACCTTGCCGAAGGCCTTGGGCGGTTCCACGTCCGTCGTATCGAACGTCCGCCTGGGGGGCAGCGGCCTGGCTATCGGTGCAGGCCAGTTCCTGCTTCCGAACATCCAGCTTGGCGACGGGGATGAGCTCTCACTGCATCGTGGACAGGCCACGCTAGCCGTAAAAGGCGGCGCTTACAAGATGGACGTCAACGCTGATTTGATCCTGAGCTTACCCGAGAATGACCAAACCATTGGCGCCAATTTCAGCCTGTCTTCTGGCCAGATCAGCGGGTCGCTCGAGCGCGCTGCACTTATCGGTAGCTGGGGCCGACCTGGCTATGAATGACCTGACCCTCTCCAATGATGGTCTGCAAGTTATGACTGCCACCCTCACGCTGCCAGATTCCCTGGGCGCCGCAACTGCCTCGATCAATAACGTGCAAATCGGCGACCAGGGATTGGTCTTTGGGCAGGCCGGAGCTATTTTTCCGCTACCGGATATTGTCTTTTCGGCTGACAACCAGGCCGCATCCAGGCGCGGTCCCGGCCTGGCCGCCCTTGCCCAGGCCGCCGAACCGGCTTTGAGCCTGACCGGCAATCAGGCCAGCCTGAAGACCCAGGTAGACGGAAGCGGCTTTATCTTCCAGGCGGATGGCACTTTAAGCGTCAACCTGCCTGGAAATGTCCAGCAGCACCCGTTCTCGTTCATCCTTGAGCATAACAAAGCGTCCGGTTTCCTGATCCAAGGGCAATTGGCGGCTTTGGATTTGACCATCGCCAACGCCGACCTGGCCATGAAAAACCTCACCCTCAACAACCAGGGTTTCAGCGTCGATCAAGCCAGCCTGACCATGCCAAAGGAGCTTGGCAGCGGTGTGGTTACCCTGGAGCAGGTGAGCATCACCGCAGACGGTTTGCAGATCAATCATGGCAGTTTTGAGCTCCCCGATCTCTCGCTGGCAGATGGAAAAATTGATTTGCAGGAAACAGTCGCAAGCTTACAGGCCCTGGATGGAGGATACCAATTTGAGGCGAGCAGCACGCTGTACCTGCATCTGCCTGAAAACGAACAAAGCATCGCTCTGGATTTTCAAGTCAATCAGGACGGCAACCTGCAGGGTAGCCTGTCTGCTTTAAGCTTGAAACTGGCCGGGACAACCTTGGCCTTACAAGATGTGTCCTTGAGCAATGCCGGTCTGGTGGCTGGCAGTGCTTCCCTGCAAATGCCGCCCGAGTTGGGAGGCGCCAGCGCTTCCATTTCAGAAGTGCGCATCACCAGATTCGGATTAGCTTTTGGCACGGCAGATCTCAAGGTTGACCTTCCGGATATCAAGTTTGGCGAGAGCTTAAGTTTCATCGAAAACAACGCCGATCTGAGTGTTACCGCCGGCGGCGACCAGTACCTACTGACTGTTGCAGGCCAAGTGGATGTGAATCTGCCGGAAAACGACCAACACCAGGCCATCACATTTACGCTGAAAACCGACTTGGATAGCTATGAGATCGCTGGATCGGTCAGCGGACTGGATCTGAGTGTGGCTGGACTGACGCTCAAGATGGAGCAAATCGACATTCAGGAGGATGGCCTGCACGTGGACACGGCTACCCTGGTGCTGCCAGAAGACCTGGGCGGCAGTACGGCGGTGATCGAGGACGTTGGCATTACCAGCGCCGGCCTGACGATGGGCCAGGCGAATGCCCAAATCCCCTTGCCGGATATCTCCTTTGGGGGGGCGGCGGCCCGGAGCCAGTTGAGGCGCGCCCCCGGGCTGTCCAGCCCCGCTTTGGCTGCCGCATCTGCCCCTTTGGCGCTGCTCAATAACCTGGCGAAGCTTCAGGTCCAGGGAGATCACTTCCGATTCAGCGTCAGCTCGCAGATCCAGTTGAATTTGCCGGATAATGCCCAGACCAGCGAGTTCAATTTCACCATCGTGAAAGATGGGGCCAGCTACCTCCTATCCGGCACACTGAGCCAGCTCAGCCTGAATGTCGCCGGGGCAAACCTGGCGATGACGAGTCTGGCTTTGGACAACACCGGCTTGAGCGTCGACCAGGCTACGCTGACCCTGCCCGAATCGTTAGGCGGCGCAGTGACCCTGAATCGAATCCGCGTCAACTCCTCCGGCCTTAGCATCGGCAGCGGCACGTTCAACCTGCCCGATATCGTATTTGGCGGCGACGGCAGCCAGATGAAAGTTACCTCCGCCTCGGTCACATTGGCAACCGAGCAAAATTCCTACCGCCTCTCCGGCTCCGGTATGCTGCAATTGCGACTGCCTGATAATTCACAAGATATCAACCTGAGTTTTAGCATTCAGGCGGGCGAATTCGATGCCAGCCTATCAGCGATCAACTTGAAAGTTGCCGGCGCTGACCTGGCCTTAAACACCATTGATTTCGATAACCAGGGTTTGAACGTTCTGTCCGCCAGCCTTACTCTGCCTTCCAGCCTGGGAGGGGCAAGCGCCAGCCTGACGAACGTCGCCATTACGGAAGATGGCTTGAGCATTGGCGGGGGCAGCTTCAGTCTGCCCGAAGTGCGGATTGGGGATGGCTCCAAAGTGAAGATCACGGCCATTACGGCCGAGCTGGCCATGCTGGGGAAGAGCTATTCCCTCTCGGCTTCCGGGACACTCCAATTGAATTTACCGGCCAACAGCCAGACGATCCAGATCGATTTCCAGCTTGACTCGGATGGCGCCATGACCGGCAGACTTGACCAGCTTAGCCTGACCCTGGCAGGCGCGACCCTGAGCATGAAACAGATCGTTCTGACCAATAGCGGCCTGACGGTTGCCACCGCCTCTTTGCAGTTACCCGAATCTTTAGGCGCTGAGACCGGCACAGTCACCGGGATCAAGATCGACAGCTCGGGTTTGAGTATCACTGGCGGCTCCATCAGCCTGCCAGACATCAAGATTGGAGACGGCTCCAAGGTCAAGATCGACAACCCCTCTGCCACGATTTCCGCTGCGAACGGAGGCTACAAATTCAGCATCAGCGGCACGTTGATGCTGCGCCTGCCCCAAAACAGCCAGGATATCCCGATCCAGGCAAATATAGACACCCATGGGCAAATCAGCGCCCAGGTAGATACGCTAACCCTGAACATGGCCAGCTTAAGCTTGAAACTGGCGGGAGTCACGTTCGACAACCAGGGCTTGTCCGTAGCCGCCGGCACGCTGCAGTTGCCATCCAGCCTAGGGAGCGCCTCTGGTGAAGTAGAGAACGTGCGCGTGGATGGGGATGGACTGCATATCGGCGGAGCAGGCGCCACCTTCGCATTTCCCGACTTCAAAATGGGCAGCAGCAGCGGCTTCAGCGTGACCAATGTAAGCGCCACCTTGCTGCTCGCCAACGACCGGAGTTATAAAGTCAGCCTGGCGGGCACGGTGGGGATTTCAGCGCCCGGCACGAACGCCAGTGCTACAGGCTCGATCTCGGTCGACAGTAATGGCAACCTGAGCGGCAGCGTCAGTGCCTTCGATCTGACCGTTGCCGGATTGGAACTGAAAGTCACCGACGTCAAGATCGATGGCGACACGCTCTCAGCAGCTTCGGCAGTATTGAATGTGCCCAGTGAATGGGGTGGTGCCTCCGCCGCCGTTTACAATGTGACCGTCTCGCCCGATGATGGAATCGTCATCGGGGGCGGAAAATTCACCATGCCCAATATCGATGCCGGCGGTTTCTCCCTGAAAGGCGTTTATGGTGAATTGAAGAACACTGGCAACGGTTACCAGATCAGCGGCGGCGGCCAGTTCGGGGTCCCCGGCCTGGGCGAAAGCGGCTCTTGCGCCATCGGGGTCGACGCTACGATTTTTATCAACAGCATGAACGAGCTGGTGCTGAAACTTTCCGAGCCGCAAGATACCCAATCCATGGGCGTGGTGCAGCCTGTCAGCCAGTTGATTAAGGATAATTTCTTGTTCTCCCCGGTTGGGCCTGATCATGTATCGTTACGGGACGTGAAGCTAGGCCTTTACGGTTGTACCATACCGATCGGCGCTACCGGTTTCGGACTGACGCGGGTGGAAGGAGAAGTTACGCTTAGCTCGGGCAGCACCAACATCAGCCTGGGCGTCAGCGTGGAGAGCACAGAGCTGGTGGTAGCCGGCCATGCCGTACTGCGAGGCGACCTGGATATGTCCATGTCGACCAACCCGGCTCAATTCGGACTGTCTGGCAGTATCTACGTTTTCGCTTTCCATGCCGGGCAGCTCGATGCCACCATCAGAGAGAGCGACGGATTCCGCGCCACCTTGTGGATCGAGGCAATCGTAGCTCGCGGCCAATTTAGCGTCCATGCCTGGAGCAGCGCAGGGGATTTCCACCTGACTGGTTCTGCGACGATCGATATTGGCATCCCTCAGGGCCAAATTTGGACCGGCTGTATTCCCTACCCCTGCTGCAGCGCCAGTTGCCATTGGGTGCACAAATGGTGGGGAGGCTATCCGTCCTGCAGCATCGACTGCAGTTGGTGCCATACCTGTGTGACCATCCCACCCAGTGATTGGAATCTCGGCAACGTGAATGCTGAGTTTGGTGAGTTCGTAGTATCCAATGGCACAGCCTATGGCTTCAAAGGCTGGGTCAGCCTGATGGGCTACGACGCTGGTTTCTTTGTGGACGATGAAGGGGATCTCAGTGTGGGCAATGTGGACAAATACCACTTGCTTGACAGCAATCAAGTCGCTGCGGCTCGCCGCTTGCAAAAGCGCCTTCAGGAAAATGGCCTGATCTCCGCCGACCTGCCCTGGTCGAGTGGACCGTTGACTTTGCAACCGAATGGCGATGTATTCCTGACCATCCCGGTCAGCCAAACGACCGATGTGATGTTTGCGTTGAGCCGCAATAGCGATGAGCCTGAATTCACCCTGATCGACCCGCAGGGCAATCTGATCACACCGGACAGCTTGCCAGCGAACGTCAGTTACAGCCAGACGGTCACCAGTACCTTGGGCGTCCCGGCCGAGATGGCGCAACTGGCTGTGGCCGGCCTGGCGGGCGCCTCGAAGCTATACCAAGCCACACCCGGACCGCTCGCTTCGACCGAGGTCATTTCCCAGCCGTTGCAAACCTGCCAGATTCAACCACTTGCTTTAGCTGGGAGCGACCAGGCGCGGCTGCGCTTGATACATGCCGCGCCTGAATTGCCAGCCGTCGATCTTATCTCAGACGATACGCTGTTGGCCGGTCAGATTAGCGCCACCCTGACCAGCGCCTATCAACCGCTGGACTCCGGCACGCATACGCTCGAGCTGGTTCCGGCCGGAACGACCCAACCGGAATTGATCAGCGCGACCCTGCAGTTGGAGGCCGGAAAGGATTATTCGCTGGTTCTGGTTGAAGATGGCGGCGCGGCCCAAATGCTGCTGTTGGCGGACGACAACGCATTACCCGAGGTAGGCGATGCACGCTTACGTTTCGTGCAGGCTTCGCCCCTGGCCGGCGAGCTGGACCTGCTCGTTCAGGGTAGCCGTGCGATATTTACCCAACAAGCTTATAAGACCGTGCCCAAATATGCACAACTCGAGGCCGGAACCTACAACTTCGAACTGCGCAGCACGAAGACGATGACCGCGGCCCTCAATCTGCCCGCAATCACGCTGGCGGAAGGCACCGTCAACACCCTGGTGGTCTACGACGACCCGAACGGCCAGCCCGCTCTTCAGGCATTCTCCAACCTCGATGTCGAGCGGCCCGCCCGTTTGCAATTTGTCAATGCTTCTCAGGACGCACCGGCGGTTGACGTAGACGTTCTGGGTACGACCATCTTCAGCAGCGTAATTTTCTCTGATACGACCTCCTACCTGCCCCTGGAGGCCGGCGAGCTGGAGGTGCAGCTCTCTGAATCTGGCAGCAGCAATCCGCTCACAACAGCCAGTCTGGACCTGCCGCCCAACAGTGACAACACCCTGATCCTGTACGGCCCAGCCGGGGACCCGAAGACGTTCTATCTGGCGGACGACAATACCATCCCGGTCTTTGGCAAAGTGCGTGTGCGCTTCGTGCATCTCTCTCCGGACGCTCCTGCGGCGGGCGGCAGCCTGACCATCGAAAGCCAGGGCGGCCCAGCCTGGTTCAGCGACGTACCTTACGAAAGCGCCAGCGACTATATTACCGTAGAAGCCGGCGCCTACACCCTGGAGGTACGTTCAGAGGGGATCGTCACGCCAACCCTGATCTATCCCAACATCACTTTTAGCGAGGGCAGCGTCGTTACCTTGATCGCGATGACCGAGATTGTCGAGGGCGCTCCCGTCCTGCAACTGACAATTCATTCCGATGCGAATTCACAGCGCAATGAGCAGTTGACGTATTCGGTCGATCAGGCTCAAGCCGGCACTTGGACGGTAAAGTTAAGCGGCGATGTCGGGCCGGAAGAAAGCTATCTGCTTTCGATCCTGGGCTCGAACCCCCCACCGGCGCTCAGCGAAGTCTCTGTATCCCAAAGCGATTCACAAATCGGGCAGGTGGGCTGGCGGCTTACATCGGACGAAATCGCAACCCTTGTGGACGTCTACGTGACGACCGGGCCGATCACCCGCACCCAAATCATCACCGGTCCCGATGGGCTGCCTTCTACCCTGACCAAGCCGCTGTATACCGGTACAGCCCTGGAAACCGGCCTCCACGGGCCGGTCGATGGGACGCCCTTTACCCATACCCTGGATCTAAGCCAGCTAGAAAGCGGCACTTACTGGCTGTGGCTGGAAGCTGAGGACGGCCGCAATCCTCCTGTGCGTACTTATGCCCCGGTTCCGCTCGAGATCGACCACAACCCGGACACTCAAAACCAGGGAACACCGGGTTCCAGTGCGTGGGATGCGGATATGAATATTACCGGTGGTTTCCGCCAATTGTTCGCCAGTTGGGACCGCTATCCAAATCCAGATATCGATAGCTACGTGTTGTATTTGAGCGAATCACCCGGGGAGGCAACGCCACTGTTGGCCAGTGATGTGATCACAGTCGAGGATCGCACTTCCGCATCGATCCTCTCCCTGGACCCTGGGAAAATGTACTACCTGGCCGTGCAGGCCCTGGACAAGGAAACGGGCTGGAGCGAACTTTCGGCCGAATTCTCAGCTAAAACCCAGGTCGCCGAGTTTGATCTGACTGGGCCCGGGCAGAAACAAATTGTCGGGGGCCAAAGCCGAGAGATTTTACTCAACTTGACTACCGGCTTGACGCCTTACCCAGAGGCAGTAAGGTTAACAATTGGCTGTGTCCATATTGAGAATAACTTCAGTGTTTATCTGCCGCTGCTCACGAATGGCCTGCCGTTATCTGGGAACCTGGCATCTGGCCTACCTTCTGCTGCAGCCATACAGAAGCCGATCGCCTGCGATACCCTGGATGGCATCCATGCCAGCTTGTCCCAGCCGGTCGCAGTGCCGCTGACAAGTGGGCAGGCGATCTCTCTGACACTTTCCACAACAGCCTCGCTGCCGGATGGACGCTACCAACTACCGGTGATCGCCACCGGAGGCGGCGTCTCACACTATTTGGAGATAGAACTGGTCGTGCACGAGCCGCGCTTCTCGCTCCAGGCGGAGCCGGCAATTGTAACGCTGATGCGCGGCAAATCCATCGACGTGCGAATCAGCGCAAATAGGATCAATGAGGAAGCCGACCCGATCTATGTGGAGATGACGGGCGCGCCGGTCGGGCTATCCTGGAGCTTCGACAGTCCGGTAATTCGGCCAGGGGAGAGCGTCACCCTGACCCTGACCGATACGATGATCGCGGAACATGGGAGCTATGCGCTTACTCTCGAGGGAGAAGATGGCGAGAATAACGAGACTGCCGGCCTGACGGTCAACCTGGTCAAGCCAGAATTTAAGATCCAGTCTACAATTCCACGCCTACAACTTCGAGCGGGAGACATCGCTGCTTATGCAATCGACCTGGCCGCGATCAATGGCTGGACGCTGCCCGTAACACTGACGGTGAAGGAGGAGAACCTCCCACTTCAAACCTCGGCCGGTTTTATAGCCGGTCCGGTTCGGAAAGCACTCGAAGATTCGGCTGGCGCGCCGGTCGAGATTAGCCTGATTCCACCAGCCAGCGTTTACCTGGTCGTAGCCACATCCCCCGATACGCCTGCCGGCACCTACCACCTGCCGGTGGAAGGGCAGGCCACGCAGTTCGAGGATAGCCTGCCCCTGATCCTTGTAGTATATGATGAGGAACCGATCCCGGTACCCGAAGCGTGGTATACCTATATACCGCTCATCATAGTACCGGACAAAAGCGCTCAGAACCTTTTCAATTCTGGTACAGGCGAAAATTCCCTGGGAGGCCGCTGATTGGCGTTCGTTTTGTGCAGCGTCAGCCTCACAAAACGAACACCAACCATCAGCTTGAAGAGGATCTCGTTGTCCGGATTGATTTTGACTCACACGATGCGCTTATTGTTTATATGGCTTGTAGAAACCTAAAGCAGCTTTAGCCAACTGATTAGTATCGGGCGCTTGTGGGGCACCACGCAATATGATGAAAAGAGATTCATCAAAATAGGTATTAGAGAACATAACCGGGACTGGTTGGGACGGTCTTTCGGATACTTTTTTAAAGTCCGTTGCCAATAACTTTGGCGTTATTTGGATTATGGATGTGTTTATCTTATAATTGATCTATGGCTACGTCAATTTTAGCCACTAAACTATATATCCCCCCGCCTCTCCAGGTTGCGTGCAGGCATCGATCTCTGCCAGAATACCCTGCTTGTATTCGTAACTATACTGGCGGCGCTGCGCTTTCGGCGCAACCTCCGTCTCGGGCGCTTCACCGCTTACCTTACCATTTTCCTTATGAGACATCTTTTTCTCCTCCCGCCCTCCACTAAATTATTGGCAGAAGTTGTCTCATTATTATAGTCACAGAGGGTCATACCCCCTATTGAATCACATTTTCCCCGTTTCGCAAAGGGGGCTGCCCACTTCTTTTTGGACAGCCCCCACAACATCTCTGGGGCAGACCAGAATATTTGAAGGGTTATGTACGGTTTGAACCAAATCCCATTCAGAAATTTAGTTGAACCCCCGGGGTTAAGGGAATCCGATAAACAATCATCCTACTTAACAACAAACGAGACATGCATGCCATGCTGGTAATGCATTTGATCTAAATCAACGTTGCATAGGAGTACATAATTACCCTTTTCCAGGTTAACCTCCAGGTCCGCAGCTTGACCGGGTTCGACTTCCACTTCATCAATGTGTGTGATGCCTTGTCCATTCTCGTCGACCACTCCCTCAGCAGTGAGGGGCATTTGGTCTTCTGGCAAGTCGGTTTTAAAGATGACGAACTCATGCTTTAAGTCGGTGGCATCATTGTGAACATGAAATATGATATGACCGTTGCTTGCACTATCTTGAGACAGGGTGATTTTATAAGATGTCAAGGCTGCATCAATTTTGGCAGGGCCACAAGCAGCTAATAAGGGTATTATGAAGATGGCGAACACGATTTTAGTAAGTAACTTTCTAGATAACATGTCTTCTCCTTTTTCCACAAATGATTTGACTAAACGGTTATATTAATTATATAAATTCCATCTAAAAAGTCCTTAGAGTTGGCATTAGTCAACTTAATCTTAACTTAAGCATCTTTTTGGGGAGCCTTGTGGATTTGCACGGGTGTATATAAGTGGGGGGTGTTCTGCCGTCAAAATCGACAAAACGACCCCCACATTTCCCATTTGTCACTGGAGTTGCCTAAGGAACTTTTACGAGTGTACTCAAGATGTGCAGAACTGCTGAATGGTTTAGGTAACGGTTGTTGCCAAATCCGCTCAATAAACAGCAGTTAGCCACAAAACTTAACCGCTCCCTTTTTATGCAGGGTAAACTATTAAATTGACGGAGAGATTTTCTACCAAGGGGAGGGTGGAGTAAGAAGTAACAAGTAATCCCGACCCAATTTGATCAAGGGTGGCTTTAATGACAGCTCTGTTGAAATTGGGTAGAGAGATCCATGTTATCGCCATCTGATCGTTGGGCTCAATTACCTTGTGGCTTTCCTGGACAAGGCCGATCAGAGATTGCTGCAAGCGGTGTGATAAGTTTACTGCATAACGGACCAATTCCTCAGTTTCGTTTAAATTGGCAACCAGCACAACCATACCATCCACCTCGGGATCTTTAGAGACAATCCATGTTGGGCAAGATAAGGCCTCTAAATAACCTGACTTCGGATCGAGATCGCGCATGAGTTGTTGAGGAATAATAAGACCATCCATCGACTCTAAAATAGCTGGCAGAATATCCACTGTAAACTCTGACGCTTGATTTGTTTCGATTGCCACTCCCGCGGCGCGTGCACCTACTTCAACCTGAGAGGCTATATTGGATAAGTCTATTTTTTCGGCAGATGGATTAACCAGGATTACCAGTAAAGACGCTCCCAACTGGGCAGCCACATGAAATGCCAAATAGGCACTCTGCCAACTCTGGGTGCTGCCATCGTGGAGCAGGACATAACGTTGGATCATGGGTTTTCATCCAATTGTTAAAGTTTCTTAAAGTATACACGATGGACATATTCATCACCTTAATCGAGCATACGGGTTACCTTTGGGTGAATTAAGCGTCTGCTGCAGGTAATGTCAGGATGGCTAGGGCACCACCGTCTGGATGGTTTTCAAGCGTCAAATTTCCACCCTGCGCCTGTGCTAATTGCTGAGCTATGGCCAGCCCCAACCCCATACCTTGCTTGATGCGCCTACCGGTATTGCCCTGGAAGAATGGCTCAAAGAGATGTTCGGCTTCGCCTGGTGAGATACCGTCACCACCATCATGGATCATCAAGCATACATTGCTCTTACCATCATATTCCGAAGAAATAAGAATGGTTTTGTCACGCGGCGTGAATTTGATTGCATTATCTAGCAGATTACCGATGATCTGGTTTAGGCGCTTCTCATCTGCAACTACCGGAGGCACTCCGTCAGGCACATAAACCTCAAGTTTAAGCCCGCGTGATTCAGCCAGGGACCAGAACCGAGTAGCCACACCTTGTAAGAACGGCTCAACAGGCAGTGATGTGAGGCGGAGTTTGATGGGGAGAGCTTCTGGTTGTGCAGCCAGAGATATATCATCAATCAAACTCTCAAGACGATGGATTGTTTGACCCATGTTGACCAGCATGTCATCCGCCAGGTCAGGGTATTGGATTGCACCTTTGCGAAGACTTTCTATACCCAAAAGTAATCCCGCCAATGGACGTGCTAACTCATGAGCTACATTGGCCAGGAGTGTCCGACGCGTATTTGATTGGATTTGTAGCCTTTCTGCCATTACATTCAGGTAATGAGATAGGTCATGCAGCTCTGTCAGTCCACCTTCTGGAATACGCAAATCGTAATCGCCATCGGTGACCATCTTCGCCAGCAATTTGGCTTGCGTGAACTGGCGCGAGATAAAATTCGTCAGTAAGATGCTTATTCCTACTCCCAATAGCGTGACGACCAGAATTGCAGCCAACAACATCCAATGCAAGCGTGTTATATAGGATTCCAGTTCTTCAATCGGTAAAAGCAGGCAAACTATTCCTAAAGTCTGGTTGTCGGATCCGAGCACTGGTGCCATCGCGTATATACTGGCTGCTTCACTTTCTGATTGAAGCAAGGTGGCGAAGCTATATTTATAATCTGAATATTCGCTGCTGAGTTTTAATAATAGGTCTTGCTGGTATTGACTGACTGTGCCCGGAACCAGTTCATATAAAGAGTCCGAACGGTCTATAAAAACTGCCACGAGATGTTCTTCCTGGTTGAGAATGGGAAAATCCCCCCTTTCCAGTTCCACCTCGCCACGCTCTTCAATTTCGTGACTGATGATGTTCGACAGCAAGGATACACGATCGAGCATCAAATTTTGCATCTCGCGGGAAATTAACCGATATTCGTTACGTGACCATATGAAACCGATCGCCCCCAGAGGGATAATCAAGAGAAGCGCATAGCTGATGCCTAAGTAAACCTTAATGCTGAGTGTTTTTTTCAAGGCATGAATTTATAGCCGACTCCGCGCAGAGTCAAAATATGTTTCGGGGTAGACGGGTCATCTTCGATCTTCATGCGTAAACTGCGTACCTGAACGTACAGGACCTGGGGTTCACCTATAAATTCTACACCCCACACACCTTCAATCAGTTCATCACTGGTAAAAGCTTGTTCGGGATGCGACATAAACATATGCAACAGTTCGAATTCACGTGGAGCAAGCTCGAGCGCCTTGTTGTTTTTTTGAGCAGCGTGCTGGACAGGGTTTAACTCAAATGGGCCCGTTTTGATTGGATCTTTTACGAAGTCCGGTCCGAGGATAGGCTTGGACGCACGCCTTAAGACGGCTCGCAGATGGGCAATAAGTACATCTGCACTGAATGGTTTGGTGATGTAATCGTCTGCACCAATTTCCAGCCCCACGATTTCGTCGAGTTCACGTCGGCGAGCGGTTAAAAATACGACCGGTAAATCACGCTGCGATTTGAGTTTTTTACACAGATCCAGCCCATTATCGTCCGGCAGGCCGATATCGAGTATAGCGGCATCGAAGGCATTGCGTCCGGATAATTCCAGGGCTGTGTGTGCTGTACTGGCTGTAGACACCTTGTAGCCAGCCTGTTCTAAATTAAATTTCAATCCCTTACAAACTAACGGATCGTCATCTACAACTAAAATATGATAACTTGGCATGGCAAATTGAGTGTACACTACTTAATCGCAAGATGCAACCTCATCCTGGATTTGGGTGCTCGAAAAGCCTGTAGATTATACAATGAGGCCAAGAGAGGGATTTAATGCTATAGCAATTGCTATTAATCCGGTCGTAAAAGTATGGACAGCAATCCACCAGGCTGCTTGACGTGTGGTAACAAGCACAGGCAGCATTGGAAAGCCAGCCCTGGCATAGTCCTTACGATAAGCCAATGTGAGACTCCAAAAATGAGTGGGGGTCCAGGCAAAGACTAGAAGGGCCAATAATAGCACGCCCGGTTTATCCCAAGAATTTACAGCAGTTCCACCACTGATAACAGCCATACTTCCCGCAGCTCCTCCGATCACGATATTAAGGATTGTGCGGGGCTTCAGCTAAATTATGTAGATGAGTATATAGATGAGTGCGCCTAGAGCGTTGGATATTGCTAGCAGCGGATTGAACAGGAGAGAGAGGCTCAGGGCGAAAAAGATCATCCCTATGCCACAGATAAAGACCCGGATTGGTCTCTTTATAGCTCCGGACGGTAATGCTCGTTTTCTGGTACGAACCACTCGCAGTTATTCTTAGTATCCATCTGAAAATCCAGATGGTATGTGGTTGTTGGTAGGTGCGAAGCACCTACCAACAACCACATAGATTAATTTCAGGATAGGTTCTTAAACAATCATCGGCATGACGATGGTGAGAATTAATATCAAAGGTATGGTCAAGATGCATCCAGCAGCGAAGAGATACCAATAAACCTTCGAGTCGAATTTCAGATGCATAAAGTAAAGCAGCACCAGCAGCACCTTGACAATGGAAAGGATGACCAATGTGGGGAATTTGATGGACTGTTGCTGTATGTAACTGACCAATGTCTCGACCAGTGTAAAAAAAGCCAGGGCGATAAACACTAACAAGTAATTAGGGCGTTTTTCATTTTTCATGGAGCCTCCATTACAATTCGCCGGGAAAAAACTAGTCAAACTCGTGCCTTAAAACAGCGAATTGATTGAATGTTTTGCCGTTCAGGAGCTCGATTTATCTTATCGATTTACTATGAAACTCTTAAATCAGATAAATAACAGTAAACAGCACGATCCAAACAATATCTACAAAGTGCCAGTACAAGCCAAAATTTTCGATTCCGAGGTGATTTTCTTTTGTGAATGGTTTGCGATGATGAAAAACGATAAGGTAGATTGCCCAGAGAATACCTACGAAAACATGGGTTCCATGTAAACCTGTCACGGTGAAGAATGCTGAGCCGTACGTATTGGTTAAATCAACGCCATCGTTGAGAAGCGTAGCCCACTCAAAAGCCTGGCCCGCCAAGAAAAGCAATCCGAGTACGATTACCAGGATTAGATTGTTTCTGAGTGCTTTACGATTATCATCCATTCGAATGGCTTCTAGGGCGCGGACTACGAAGTAGCTGCTGGTTACCAGGATAAAAGTATTCACGGCGATAACCGGTATGCTCAAATGTGAACGAAACTGAGCATTATAATCAGAATGGGTTAGCCGGGTGAAGATGATAAGCAGGATTAACGAGGCGAAAAAAACCACCTCGCCGCCTAAAAAAACCCACATGGCAAGTTTGGTGTTGTCATGCTGGGTGATTGGGGCAGGGCTTGATGCTTGCACTTCAGTCATGCTGTTCATCCTTCCCGGCAGTCCGGTTTTCCATCGACCATCCAGCAATTGCAACCAGCAGAACAACCACGCCCACTATGCTGACAATGAATGTTGATACTACGCCGGTGGCGATTAGCGCCATTCCAAAGGCAAGAACGATTGGCCAGAAGCTCGGCGAAGGCAAATGGATATCAGGTTGTTGTTCTTTCATTTTCTTCTCCTAAGGTCACGAATCCACTAAGTCCAGTTCGGGCGAATGTTCGGAGGCTTTGAACCAGTTTATAAAAGTAATACCCAGTGAGAGCAAGAGAATCATATGAGTTGGCAGCCACATTAACAGACCACCCAGATGTTGATCTTGCAGGGCGCCGAGTCCGAAAATGTGTGGGGCAGTCACATAAAACGAATACATCGGCGTGTGAGCAAAGGTTAGGATTGCTGCCAGACTGGTACACGGGATTGCCAATAGAAAGAGATACAATATCCTCACGGGCGGTTGAGGTTTGATGATCTCGGATGTTTCCGGACCCGCTACCGGCCACCAGCCCACAAGAGCTGCCCCAATAAATGAAAGGTGTTCAAGCGCATGGACAGCTTCACTTTCCTGGGCCATTTCGTAGATAAAAGGAATGTGCCAGAACCATAAAACGCCCACAAACACCACAAACGTTGAGATTGGGTTTGCCAACCGGATAACCCAGGTTTTTCTCTGTTGCGGGATGATCCTGTCAATCACCCACCCCGGCGTTCCTACCAGCCACAATGGGGCAGTAATGAAAATTAACAAAAGGTGCTGGAGCATATGTGCGCTGAAAAGATATTCATCCCCAAGTTTATCCAGGGGTGAAACCAGCGCCAACAATCCAACGAATGTCCCAATATGAAAGGCAATTTGGCGTACCAATAGTGTCGGGGACCCGTGTCGTATGGTGAATATATAAGAAATCGTCCATACGCCGAAACCAATGATTACACTGGGATACCAAGTCCATCCAACCTGGAGGAGGGTGTTCATACCAGATAGAGTGCAATGAAGAGCACAATCCAAACCACAGTCACGTAGTACCAGAACCAATTGCCTAATACAACCGCTTCGTGCCATTCGGCGGTGAAATCACCCAGATTGGCTCGAACCAGGTTGAGGCTAAGAAATACAATCCCAGCCAGGACATGCACAGCATGAAATCCGATCAAAGTGAAGAATACTCCGCCAAAAGATGGATCATCAATCCTCATACCGGCATGGTTGAATTCAAAGATTTGTCCTGCCACAAAGACGAGACCGAGCAGCAAAGTAACCAGCAATCCACTCTGAAGCCCAGACTGCTTACCCCGTCGGATCGCTTTCTCTGACCATCTGATGGTCAATACGCTGGCCAATAGGATGATCGAATTGGCTAGTGGAAATGCAAGCCGTTCCAGGGTATGGGGGAGGGTCCAATTGACCTGGTCACGCAGGGCGGCATAAGCCACCAGAACCGTAGCAAAAAACACCGATTCGGTGCTGAGTGTGATCAGCAATGCAAGCTTTCCGGAGCTAATATTCGACATCGAAGGGGTGGTTGTCGTTGCACTCATTTTGCCAATTTCCAATCAGCTAACTCGGGATGCTTTTTGTCCCATAATGGACGACGGCTTTTGACAGCGGGTATCGCAGCGAAGTTGTAGTCTGGTGGGGGAGAAGATGTTGTCCATTCGAGTGTGAATCCATCCCAGGGATCTTGTTCGTTGGTCGGTGCTTTCCGCATGGTGACAAAAAAGTTAATCATAAAAGTGAGAATACTAACGGCGATGATGAAAGCGCCAATGGTTTCAATAAAATTCCAGATTTCCCAGCCGCGCCCAGGTCCGTAGGTGTATATGCGCCGAGGCATGCCTTCAACTCCTAATATGTGCATGGGCATAAAGACCAAATTCATACCAATGAACATCAGCCAGAAGTGCCATTTCCCAATTGTTTCACTCAACTGCCGTCCAAACATTTTGGGGAACCAATAGTAAATGCCAGAAAACAGGCCGAAAATGGCGCCGCCGAAGAGCACATAGTGAATATGTGCCACTACATAATAGCTGTCGGTGATCTGCCAATCAATAGGAACAACCGCCATATGGATGCCATCCAACCCACCGATCAGGAAGAGGGCCACAAAGCCAATCGAAAACAGCATGGGAGCTGCGAAGCGAAGCTTGCTTTTCCACATAGTGCCCAACCAGGCAAAAATCTTTACCCCGGTTGGTACACCGATCAGGAAGCTGTCGGCTGAGAAGAACAACAGGGAGGTAGTAGGCATGCCTGTTGCAAACATATGATGCGCCCAGACCGTGAAACCTAAAAAGCCGATGGCGATGGCTGAGAAAACTACGGCGGGATAGCCAAAGAGTGGCCTTGATGAAAATGTGGGAATCACCATCGACACAATGCCCATAGCTGGCAAAATTAGAATATACACTTCTGGATGACCAAAGAACCAGAAGAGGTGCTGCCAGAGCAAAGCAGTACCACCTTGTGAGACGTTATAAAAATGGGCACCCAGTTGGCGATCAAACAGAAGGAGCAGTACTGCAGTAGTCAGGGAAGGGAGAGAGAATACCGCTAAAAAAGAAGTGATAAAAGTAGTCCACACAAAAAGCGGCAGCTTGTTAAATGACATACCCGGGGCGCGCAGCTGGATCGTAGTGACAATAAAGTTGATCGAGCCGATAGTGGTCGCCAGGCCCAGCAGTAAAATGCCCATAATCCAGAAATCCATGCCGTGGGTAGGTGAAAATGATTTTTCGGTGAGGGGCGCGTAGCTGAACCATCCGTCATTAGGAGCACCTCCGAACACGAAACTGCTGTACATGAAAATGCCCCCAAAGAGATAAGTCCAATAGCTTAGTGCGTTTAGTTTCGGAAAAGCCATGTCGCGTGCGCCAATCATCAGTGGAACGAGATAATTGCTAAAACCTGCCGCTAAAGGCATCACAACGAGAAAGATCATGGTTGTGCCATGCATGGTGAAAACCTGATTGTAGATATCAGGGCTGAGGAATTTATTCTCCGGCAGGGCCAACTGAGTGCGCATGAGCAGCGCTTCGACCCCTCCTACAATAAAGAATGTGAAAGCGCTGAATATGTACAGCAAGCCGATCCGTTTGTGGTCCACGGTCATGATCCATGAGAGCAAACCGCTTGACCCAAGTTTCTGCTGTGGTAGCCCTTGTGCTTGTGCTTGTACTGTCATATTATTTCTATCCTGTCATCGAAGGTTGGTGAGGTAAGCAATTGCCTGGTCGATTTCTTTCGGTGAAACCTGGATTTCCATATCATTCTCCGGTTTCATGGCCTGTGTATCTTTAAGCCAGTTTCGCAGGTTTTCTTCGTTCAAATCAAAAGTTCCGCCGGCAAAAGTCGTCCGGGAGAATAAATGAGCCAGATTTGGCCCTGTCTTTTCGGATTCAACTTCAGATGGGTCGATGGAGTGACAGGGCGCACATACACCGGTCGCCAGCAGCTTATGACCAGCCTGCTCATCGGGCGTTTGAGGTTGGTAGGCTTTTTTCTGCTGATTGGCTACCCAGGTATCGAAATCATCTTGCAAATCGACAAATACTTTGAAGCGCATGAGGGCATGTTCCGTCCCACAGAATTCCGCACATTGCCCCAGATATACCCCTACTTGATCTCCTTTCAGCCACATAGTGTTGTGTTGACCAGGGATAACATCTGTCTTGCCAGAAAGTTGGGGCACCCAAAAACTGTGAATGACATCCACCGATTCAAGTGAAACCTGCACAGTTTTACCAACTGGGATATGCAACTCGTTGGCCGTGGCAACCTCTTGATCCAGGTAATCGAATTCCCACCACCAGCGATGCCCTACGATGCGCAGATTTAGATCAGTGGACTGGGGGGAGGGAGCGGAAACCGCATTTACAGTCTGTACAGTCAGGATAAACAATACGATAACTATTAAAATCGGGATAACGGTCCAGATTACTTCGAGGCGTGTATTGCCATAGATCTGGCGCGGCAGGGATTGATCGCCAGGTTGTTTACGGTCGCGAATGAGAATCCAAATCAGCGCGCCTTCAACCATGACAAAAACAACCAATGCCAAAATGAGATTGATTCTATAAAGGCTAGCTTCATGGCCAGAAATAGTAGAAGCTGAATTCAGGAAAGTTGGTGACGATTGGCAGGCACTTAAAAGAACCGCCAGGCCGAAGAAAATGCCGTACTTTTTTAGCATACCCGCTTGACTCCTTTTCTCCTGCTTACCGGCGTAATTTTGTCTTAATTGTAGAGAATAAAAGTGAATCTATCCTTATCCTTTAATACGGCCAAATTAACCGTCAGTTAAGGGATGTCTCAACTCTGCTTACAGTTAAGTAGCAATAAAATCGGTAGAACACAACTGATTAGTATCGGGCGCTTGTGGCGCACAACGCAATATGATGAAAAGAGATTCATCAAAATAGGTATTAGAGAACATAACCGGGACTGGTTGGGACGGTCTTTCGGAACCTTTTTTAAAGTCCGTTGCCAATAACTTTGGCGTTATTTGGATTATGGATGTGTTTATCTTATAATTGATCTATGGCTACGTCAATTTTAGCCACCAAACTATATATCCCCCCGCCTCGACCTAAGGTTGTCCTCCGTCCACGCCTGATCGAGCGATTGAACGAGGGTCTGCAATGCAAACTGACCCTTATCTCTGCCTCTGCCGGTTTTGGGAAAACCACGTTGGTAAGTGAGTGGGTTGCCAGTTGCGGGCGACCGGTTGCCTGGCTGTCGTTGGACGAAGGGGATAGCGATCTAACACGCTTTCTGACTTACCTCGTCGCGGCTTTGCAGACGATCGCAGCGAATATCGGAGCAGGCGTATTGGCTGCACTCCAAGCCCCTCAGCCACCGTCCACCGAAGCGATTCTGACGGGCCTGCTCAATGAAATCACCACCATCCCAGACAACTTCATCTTCGTTCTTGACGACTACCACATAATTGATTCCGAACCGGTGGACGGGTCGACGTCCGTCGACGAGGCCCTCACCTTTCTGCTCGAGCACCTGCCGCCCCGGATGCACCTGGTCATCGCAACCCGGGAAGATCCCCATCTGCCCCTGGCGCGGCTGCGCGCCCGCGGCCAATTGACCGAGCTGCGCGCCGCCGACTTGCGTTTTACCCCCTCCGAAGCCGCCGAGTTCCTCAACCAGGTGATGGGCCTGAACCTCTCGGCAGAAGACATCGCCGCACTGGAAACCCGCACTGAAGGCTGGATTGCCGGTCTGCAATTGGCCGCGATCTCAATGCAGGGACATGAAGACTCCACCAGCTTCATCCAATCTTTCACCGGCAGCCACCATTTCGTGCTGGACTATCTGATGGAAGAAGTCCTACAGCAGCAGCCTGAAAGAGTACAGACCTTCCTGCTGCGCACATCTATTCTTGACCGGATGTGCGGCTCCCTTTGCGACGCTGTTCTGCTCGACCCTTCTACTTCCGGGCAGGAAACGGTCTCCGCACAGGAGACTTTGGAATATCTCGAACACGCCAACCTGTTCATCGTCCCATTGGACAACGAGCGGCGTTGGTACCGCTATCACCATCTTTTTGCAGATTTACTGCGGCAACGACTACTGCGAAGCAGCGCCTTAACTACAGGGAAAGAAAAGAGGAGCGTGAACGAATTGCACACGCGCGCCTGCCAGTGGTATGAAGACAATGGCCTGACGATTGAAGCATTTCAGCATGCGGCTGCGGCCAACGATATTGAACGCGCCGAGCGGATAATTGAAGGAAAGGGCATCCCACTGCACTTTCGTGGTGCGGTGGCCGCCATACTGAACTGGCTGGCGTCGCTCCCAAAGACAGTATTGGACGCCAGGCCCTCGTTGGAAGTGAGGTATGCCTCGTTGTTGCTGGCTACGGGACAAACGACCGGCGTTGAAGAGAAACTGCAAGCGGCTGAGGCGGCTATAGCTGCCGCCCTGCAAGGCGCAGAGCCAGACGACAAGACCCGCGACCTGATTGGACAAATTGCCGCCGCAAGGGCCACGCTGGCTCTCACCCGCTACCAGCCGGAAGCCATGATCACCCAGGCGCGCCGCGCCCTGAAGTATCTGTACCCCGACAACCTGCCTTCCCGCTTTGGGGCAAATTGGACGATGGCGATGGCCTACCATTTCCGGGGAGAACGTGCCGTAGCCGGGCGGGCCTTTGCCGAAGCCTTATCTATCGCCCAGGCGTCTGGGAATATTAGAGGCACCATATTGGCTACAATCAGTCTCGGCCAGATACAGGAATTGGAAAACCAGCTCTACCTGGCGACCGAAACCTACCGGCGTGTTCTGCAACTGGTTGGTGATTATTCGCACTCCGAGTGCCAGCGAAGCGTATCTTGGCCTGGCCCGTATCTGCTACGAGTGGAACGACCTGGATGCTGCTGAACAGCACGGGCAGCAGAGCCTCCAACTGGCGCGGCAGTATGACCGCGTGATTGACAGATTCATTTTCTCTGAGGTGTTTCTCGCCCGCCTGAAACTGGCCCGTGGCGATGTGGCTGGTGCGGCTGCTATGTTAGCAGAGACCGAGCAGTCTGTGCGCCAAAATAACTTCGTGCATCGGATACCTGAGGTAGCTGCTGCACAAGTGCTTGTCCTGCTTCGACAGGGCGATTTGGCGGCAGCGGCACATCTCGCGCAGGCTCATGATCTTCCCTTCAGCCTGGCCCGTGTGCTCCTCGCCCAAGGTGACCCATCTGCCGCGTTGGCTTTACTTTCGCCATTGCTCCAGCAGATGGAGGCGAAGGGTTGGGCGGACGAACAGCTCAAGGTGATGGTTCTCCAGGCGGTCGCCTTCTATGCCCATCGCGAAAAAGACCATGCTGTGCAACTGCTGGGTGAGGCGTTAACGCTGGCAGAGCCGGGCGGCTTTATCCGTATCTTTGTTGATGAAGGTGCCCCAATGGCTCTACTATTGCTCGAAGCAGCTTCTCATGGGGTTATGCAGGAATATATCGGTAAGCTACTGGCTGCATTTAAAGCTGAGAAGCGGAAAAGCGAAGACAAACCTGATCTGCTCCCTGTCTCACCTGCCCAGCCCATGAGCGAGCCAGCGCCTCTAATCGAGGCGTTAAGCCAACGCGAGTTAAAAATACTACAACTCATTGCCCAGGGACTATCGAATCGAGAGATTGGCGAGAGGCTTTTCCTCGCCCTGGACACGATCAAAGGGTATAACCGCAAAATTTTTGACAAACTTCAGGTTCAAAGTCGCACCGAAGCTGTAGCCCGCGCCCACGAGCTGGGTTTGTTGTAAGGTTCAATTTTCCTCAACATTTCCCCACAATAACTAAAAACAACACCGATAACCCACACTAAAGTGTCTGTTCTTTAACACCGTGTGGGGGATATGATCCTTGTACATTGAGCAAGTGGCGCGGACTGAAATGACCGGCCACAAAAGGTACAAGGTAATGTCAAACGAACTCGAACCTAAAACTAATTCGGATCAACCAGTGGTCTATCAGATCAGGATCAAAGGCCATCTGAGCTGTGAGTGGACTGACTGGTTTGAGGACCTGACCATCACGCTGGAAGAGGCTGGCGATACGCTTTTAACCGGACCCGTGGTTGATCAGGCCGCGTTGCATGGATTGCTGAAAAAAGTGCGAGACCTGGGCATGCCCTTGGTCTCGGTTTGTCCTGTCGAACCCGGGCCCCACACTACGCGCGGGACAGGTCAGGCAGATGGGTCAAATGTCAAACCGCCAAGCCCAATTTAATGAAACTCATCCGTATCGTTCAATCAAGGAGAAAAAATGAACACAAACAAATTGATTACCAGAATAGATCCAAAAGTAAAACTTTCCTTCTTATGGATATTTGTAATACTCAATATGGCTTATGCGGATATCCTTTCTTTGATGGATCCCACATCCGTGATCCGCGGCATCATGGCGGGAGCACCACTGCCCGCGGGAGGATTGTTTGCGGGCGCAATCGTAATGGAAACATCGATTGCCATGGTTATCCTGTCCTGGCTATTGAACTACAAAGTAAATCGCTGGGTGAACATCGTCATTGGTGTATTCATGATTGTACAAATCATTGTAGGCGGACATGGTTTGTACTATGTGTTTTTTACCAGCGTGGAAGTTGCGTGTATTTTGTTGATAATCTGGTTGGCCTGGCAGTGGAAACCAGTCGTTGAACCTATTTGAGCTAAGTAAAAAAAAGGAGATACAAAATGAATTCAACCCGAAAGATTGCCGTGATTACAGGCGTGATTTTCATCCTGGCTACCGTCCTCGTTTTCGTGGCTGATGCCCTCACACCTGGTCTGACTGGTACGGACTACCTCACCCGGTTCTCAGCACATACGAACCAGGTGGCCGCAGGAGCGCTCGCCTATCTCGTCACCGCTTTTGCAAGTGGCGGCATCGCCATCGCGATGTATCCGGTCATGAAGGAGTCGAATGCAGGTCTGGCGCTTGGATCTGTGGTCTTCAGGGCCCTGGAGGCGGCATTTTACATGATCGAGGTCGTGTGCCTGCTGGCCCTGCGGGCACTCGGCCAGCAGTTCACAGCAGCGGGAGCTGCCGATCGTACCTCGCTTCAGGCGATCGGCAATTTGCTGGTGAGCTTTCGAGACCAGGCCGCGCTGGTGGCGGTGTTCGCCTTCTGCCTGGGTGCATTTATGTACTACTATCTGTTCTTCCAATCACGGCTCATTCCCCGCTGGCTGTCGGGCTTCGGTATCGTCGCGATCATCCTGATGATGGCCGCGTGCGTGTTGGCCTTGTTCAGCGGTAACCGTATTACCAGCTACATTCCCCTGGCGGCACCCATTGCTTTGCAGGAAATGGTCTTGGCGGTTTGGCTGATCGTGAAAGGGTTCAATCCGTCTGTAAGTGCCTCCAAGTCTAGGAAAACGGAAACGAACGAGCTGTTGAGCGCGGCATAGATTTGCACTAGCGGGGAGAGGCTGGGCTGAAGACCCTCCCCCTCCCCGCTCCGCACCACGGTAATGCTCGTGGAACAGACCTTTCAGACTGAGGGCTTGCGACTGGCGTGAGGCATGTTTACATGCCCTTCACGCCTGAGATCGCTCAGTTCCTGCTGGGCGCTCTCACTTTTAAAGTGCGGTACCCTCAATTTACATGCTCTTCGGTCTTTGTCAAGAAATTGTGGGACATTTGAAAGATGTTTTCGACACCGGTCAATCTGTCCAGTGTCTTCCACTATTCTCCAATTGCTCATCAAGCCTCCAATCTCCTCCTGAATCCAGTAAAGACGGTAACCGCCTGGGCGCAGGCTGCCGATTAGCTGAAAGAGGATCTCGAAATTGGGATGGTCCTGATCCAGCGAATACGCTTGGTGCCCCCATCACAAACAACATCCTGGACCATGGAGTACACAAGCTGATTATGCTCCTCGCTTGGTTCGATTCGTCTAATTGTTCTCAGGCTGGCTTTCGGACGAACTGGTCTGTTGGAAGTGCCTCGCGGTGCTCGGTCACAAGTTGTTCGCTCTTTTATTGGCGTTCTGGATGCCGTGCCCAACTAGAAAATCCAGTATAATAAAATAGTAGCTATTCTACGGGCTGTTTCAATTTCATTTTTCACGTCTGGAGAAGGGGTAGGGTATGACCATTTCACCATCCACCCTGACAGAGCCGCCACTCCTGCGAACGAAAATCTCAGTTCCCCAGATCCCGTCTGGGTCCATTTCCCGGCCACGCCTGATTGAACAAATCCAGCGCGGCGCCGAAGGCCCATTGACGCTGCTCGCTGCGCCGGCTGGTTTTGGAAAGACCCAACTTCTGCTTGAATGGACGAAAGAAGCGGATCTTCCGATCGCCTGGCTGACACTGGACAGCGACGATAACGATCTCAGCCGTTTTTTCCGTTATCTAATTGGCGCTTTACAGACCCTGGAGGCTGGGTTGGGGGAAGAAGAGAAGGATTATACCCAATCTTCCACGGGCGATGGCTTGGAAGTGGGACTGACCCTGCTGATCAACGAGCTATCCGCCCTGCCGAAAGAAATCGCCCTGGTGCTCGACGATTTCCAGGTTCTGGAAAATCCACTGGCTCTCCAGGGGATCGGCTTTCTGCTCAAATACCTGCCCCCCAACCTGCACCTGGTGATCGCCAGCCGCAGCGAGCCCGAGCTGGACCTGGCCTTCCTGCGCGCCAAGGGCCGGGTGGTCGAAGTCGGCGCCGACGAGCTGCGCTTCACCGGCGATGAGGTGGCGCGGTATTTCCGGCAGGCGGTCGGATTGCAGCTCTCGCCCGAGACGGTCCAGGCGCTGGAGGAACGCACGGATGGCTGGATCACTTCACTGCAAATGGCGGCAATCTCTCTTAACAACCAGGCGGATCCGGAGACCCTGCTGGCCCACCTGCAGGGCAACGCGTATCATCTGGCGGGTTTCCTGGCCGAGGAGATTTTGGACCGCCAGCCGGAGGAGATGCGCCAGTTCCTGCTAAGAAGCTCTATCATGGAGACCCTCAGCGGCCCGCTGTGCGAGGCAGTGGTCAATCCAGACGCCCAGCCGGGATATGGCGCGGTCATGTTGAACCGCCTGGAGCATGCCCATCTGTTCATCTCGGCTCTGGATGATAAGCACGAGTGGTTCCGCTACCATCCATTGTTTGCCGATTTTCTGCGCCAGGTCCAGGCGGAAGTCAACCCGGGCGAGATCCCGGAGCTGCATCAGCGGGCGGCTTTGTGGCTCGAAGGGAACGGCAACCTGGGCGAAGCATTCCGGCATGCGCTGGCCTCCCGGGGTGTGGAATGGGCGGCGGATTTGATCGAGCGTAACGCTTTACCGATGATCAATATGGGTGAAGTGATTGCGCTCGCTCGCTGGATAGGCAGGCTGCCGGATGATATCACCCGCCAGCGCCCGCCCCTCATTCTGGCTTATGCTTGGGCGCTGATCGTCACCCACCGGCCGGACCTCGCCCGATACTGGCTGGATGAGTTGCGGCGGTTGCTCGACCAGCATGAAAAACAAACGGCTGCAGCGCCAATCCTCGAGGATTTGGGATCCGTCGAAGGTTTTGAAAAAGTAAATTGGTCCACTATATGGGGTGGGTTAGCGCTGTGTGAATCCTACCTGGCGATGGCGAGCGGCGACATGGAGCAGGCCGCCGAGCTATCCCAGCAGGCGACCAGCTATCTCCATGATGAGGGACCATATTACAGTTCCACATATTTCCGCAGCATTGTTGCCCTGGACGACAGCATCTCCTCCATCTTATCTGGCGACACCCAGAAAGCAATCGAGTCCTTGCGCGCCGCGACCAGGATTGCCCGGCAGGCGAACAATCAATTCGTGATGATCATTGCCGGCTGCGCACTGGCTGATATGCAAGCGCTGAAAGGACAGCTTAGCAAGGCGTGGGAAACCCTCCAACGAGTGCAGTATTGGACCCGGGAGCCGGAGGGGAAGCCGCTTCCCCTGGCCGGATTGGTGGATATGGGGCTCGGAGAGATTCTGCTCGAACACGACTTACTGGAGGAAGCCAGGGATTACCTGGAGCGCGGCGTCCGGATCACCCGATCGATGTGGTATATCGGCAGCCTGCATGGCGTGATCTCTCTGGCCCGCCTGCGGCAGGCGATGGGGGATATCCCCGGCACGCTGGAAGTCATTGAGGAAGCCGCGCGCATGGCGCTCAGTACGGACGCCAGTGAGTGGGACGACGTCGTCGCACCTGCAGTCGCGGTCCGGCTGGCCCTGCAGCGCGACGACCTGGCGGCTGCTGAACAATGGTGGAAAAAAGGTGGGTTCCCCGATCTTAACACGCCAATCGCTTTAGAGAATTATCCGTATCACGTCTTTGAATATTTGCTGCTCACCCAGGCCATGTTCCTGCTGGTCAAAAGTCAAGAAACAGGCAAGTGCGGGCGATCTAAAGCAAGCGGCAGAGCTCTTGGAGACGCTCCTGCTCGAAGCAGAGCGGTTACAACGGGTGACCTCGCAAATTGAGATTTTGGTTCTGCAGGCGATGGCGCAGTCTGCGGCGCATTCTGCGCTGGGAGATGAAGGGGCGAAAAAGACCCTGTTGCGCGCCATGGCGCTGGGCGAACCGGAAGGCTACCGGCGGGTCTACCTGGATGAGGGCTGGCGATTGGCCAATCTACTGCGCCAGTGCCGGTCCGCGCAGCAGAGTCCGGCAGCCATCTCCCTTCCCTGGCCTTTCTCGATAGCTTATTAGAAGCCATCCAGCGCGCAGGCAGCGGGCGGCAGCTCGATCAACGGCCGGTCGAACAGCGGGCAGGCCCGACGACCGCCCACCTGGAAGATGGGCTACCCATCTCCCTCTCGGCGCGCGAGATGCAGGTGCTGGCCTTGATTGCCGAGGGGAAATCCAATCAAGAAATCTCGTCTGAGCTCTACCTGGCGCTCAACACCGTCAAGCGCCACGCCTATAACATCTATGCAAAACTCGAAGTCAAGAAACGCACCCACGCCGTTTCGAAAGCCCGCCAGTTAGGTTTGATCCCGTAATCCCCCCACTCTGAATTGACACTTTAATAGCACTTTGGATTCATGACAGCCTATCTCCGAATGGGTATGCTTGGATTGCTACGATGGAGCATCCAAATGCACAACCATCGAAGGAGAGAAAATGATGATTCCAGAAGACAATCCTGCGCAGCTCATTCGAGCAGAGGACGGCATCCTGGCCGACATTTGGGATGCGCTGCAGAAAGAAGCTACCATTCGTTCCCTGGATCTGGGCAGCCTGTCGATCGATGTAAAAGGCGGTGAAGTCTACTTGAATGGGTACCTTTCCCAGGACAATTGCCTGCCGCTGATCGAATGTACTATCTACTCCGTTGCAGGCGTCGTGGAGGTTCATAACCACCTGCGAACCAATGACGGCATCCTGGCTGACATTTGGGATGCGCTGTGGAAAGTAGATACTTTTCGCTCCCTGGATCTGGGCAGCCTGTCGATCGATGTAAAGGATGGAGAAGTCTATCTGGATGGGCACCTGGCCCAGGAAAATAACCGGCTGCTGATCGAAAGTATCGTCCGGTCCGTTGTGGGCGTCGTGGCTGTCCACAGCCACATGATCTTAGATCGCGATCTGATCATTCGGGTTGCCCAGGCCCTCGCCAACGACGAGCGCACCCGCCCATACATTCTTCCGGTGGACGCCTTCCATGGATGGATTCATGTCGGTGGGGAAGTGCCCACCCACGAGCTCCAGCAGGTGGCGGAGAAAGTGGTCGCAGGGGTGTCCGGGGTGCGCGGCGTGACCATCCTGCCCAGGATAGCCGGCGAGAACCCACCCAAAATGCACCGCCCCGCTCAGCCTCGCATTGGAGCCGTCGTGTACGGGCAGGATGGGGAGATGGGGTTCCTCACCCAGGTGGTGATCCAACCCGACAACCGGCTGGTTACACATATCGTAGTCCGTTCCAAAGAGATCACAGATGGCAATCTTGTAGCTCGTGAAACAGTCATCCCGCTCGAGGCCAGCGATCTGGTGAAGAACGAAAGCATTTTTCTCCAGCGAAATGGGCAGAGACTGGCGAAGCCAGCTCACGCTCTGGACGCCTATCCGGCGTTGGATCCGGATGAATATCCGCTGGCCGAGTCCACCTGGAAAGCGCCTTACCCTTACACCGCCGGCGAGGTACGCTGGTCACTCCGGGAAATCCTGGAAGCGCAGAGCTGGCCAGGATCTCAGCCCGAAACAAAAGCTGGGACGGAGATCCAGGGGGCTCCGGAACAGATGATGGCACAGGCCGGTTCGTGAGCGGTTTCTACATGATGAATTCAGATTTGGAGGAAGTATGAAGAAGATCCTCATTTTAACAGCCGATTATGGCTATGGACATCGCAGCGCGGCGAATGCGATTGCGGAAGCGCTGCAAGAAACACATGGGCAGGATTGTAAGGTGGAAATCGTCAACCCCCTGGATGATCCACGCGCCCCGGCTTTCTTTAAAGAAAATCAAAATGACTACGACAGGATGGTCCGAGAGGCGCCTGACCTGTATAAATTGGGATATCAGGTCAGTGAATCCCGGCTGGCAGGCAGCCTGATCAAAAGCACCTTTACCCTGGCGTTATTCAACGTGCTGCGCGAGGTTATCCGCCAGAAACAGCCGGACGTCATTATCTGCACGTACCTGTTCTACCAGGGCATCTTATCCGCAGTATTTGCGAGTGAAAAACGCCACATCCCATTGCTGACTGTTGTCACCGACCTGGAAACCGTACAACCATTGTGGTTCCACCCGGCCGCCGATCTGTGCCTGGTGCCCACCCAAACTGTCTATGACCTGGCGATCGAGGCCGGACTTGCGCCCGAAAAGATCAAGATCACGGGCATCCCGGTCCGTCCAGAACTTGTAAAAGGGAACCAGGACCAGGCCTCCCTGCGGCGGAGCCTGGGATGGGACGCGGATCTGTTTACGGTGCTTGCCATTGGGAGCAAGCGCGTCGAGCATCTGTACGACGCGCTCGAGAGTCCTGAATCATTCCGGACTGCCGCTGCAATTGGTGGTGGTCGCAGGCGGGGATGATGAGCTCTACCAGCGCTTTCAGGAGACGGAATGGCACGTAGAAACGCATCGTTACAATTTTGTGACCGAGATGGGAACTTTCATGAGAGCCGCGGACTGCATCTTGGGTAAAGCCGGTGGTCTAACCGTCTCCGAGGCGCTGGCCTGCGGCCTGCCGCTGATCCTGATCGACGTCATCCCTGGCCAGGAAACCGGGAATGCGAACCATGTGGTCTCCGGCAACGCCGGGGTGTTGGCGCGCGACCCGATCGAAGTCCTCGAAACAGTGTATCACTGGTTGGAAAACGATCGGCGCCTCCATCGCCAGCAGGCTCAAAATGCCCGCAAACTGGGACACCCGCGGGCTGCTTATGATGTGGCTGATCTCGCCTGGGCGGCGGCCTCTTCCTGAATAGGGGAGAATAGCACTTTTATAGCACTTTGGATTCATGACAACTCCCCTGCTCGATAGTATCTTATGGATAACAAAACTTACGGATAATTTGTGTCGTTGAACACAGTTATCCCAATCTCAAATTTTGATTTGGAGGATATGACTATGTTAGAAAAGATTACAAATAACTGGTGGATGTACGCGGTGCGCGGAGTGGTCGCCATCATCTTCGGCGTCGTGGCGCTGATCTGGCCCGGACAGACGCTGCAGGCCCTGGTTCTGGTGTTCGGCGCTTATGCGCTGGTGGATGGCATCTTTTCTGTGGCCGCCGGTATCGCATTCCGTCGATACTTCGAACGCTGGTGGGCGGTGTTATTGGAAGGCGTGGCGGGTATCGCCTTTGGATTATTGACCTTCTTCTGGCCCAACATAACCGCACTCGTCCTGCTGTATTTCATTGCCGCCTGGGCGCTCGTCACGGGCATTTTCGAGATCGTGGCTGCTATCCAGCTCCGGAGTGTGATCACGGGGGAATGGGCGTTGATACTCAGCGGTCTGCTCTCGATCCTCTTCGGCGTTTTGCTGTTCGTTTTTCCGGGCGCGGGCGCCGTGAGCCTGGTGTGGCTGATCGGCATTTACGCCATCACTTTCGGGATCACGCTGATTATCTTAGCCTTCCGCCTGCGCAGCCTGGGGCATGAGTTAGCGACAGCTAGTTCATCTAGTCTCTGATGCTGGCCTACTGAGGCGTTGTTGGGTGCGTTCCTGAGCGCCGGTCAGAAGGACAGCGGAAAGATATCGAGTGAGAGGTAAAGATGATCGATCTTCCTACGAAAGCTGAAGTGCATTGTTCGGATGGCCCTGCCGGGCACACCACCTACTTCATCGGCAATCCGGTTACTCACCAGATGACGCACCTGGTGGTAAAAAGCGAGTGGCCTCCATTTCGCGAAACTCTCGTGCCTGTTGACCAGGTGGAAGAGACCACTCCCGACCGGATCAGGTTGAAGTGCACCAGAAACGATCTTGAGAAGATGGAGCCTTTTGAATATGAGGACTATGTTGCCGCCAAAGCTCCTGACAATCTACACTGGCCGTCTATTCTTCCTGCCAGAGGATTTCATGACGAATTGGTGGTTAGCCATTTTCCAGTGAAAGTCCGGAATATCCCACCAGACGCATTGACCCTGCGTCGCGGCGCGCACGTGGAAGCGACGGATGGTACCGTGGGCCAGGTTGATGAGCTGCTGGTCAACTCGAACAATATGCAGGTCACGCACCTTGTACTGCTTGAGAGGCACATCTTGAAGCACAGGGAGATAACCATCCCCGTCTCACAGATTGACCACATCGATGAAGACACGATTTACCTGAAGCTCGACCGGCAGAGCGTCGAACAATTGCCAACAACGCCCATACAACGTTGGCCGCAAGATGAACACGAAAGAGTGCGCTTAGAAATAGGCGCTTATTTTCCTTTGAGGATTTCCTCGGAGGGTTACATATTAGATTTCAATTCAATAAGGAGAAAAATGATGGACAAAATGCTTGTAGTTGTATTCGATAGTGAGATCAAAGCCTATGAGGGCTCAAAGGCCCTTCAGGAGCTGCAGAATGAAGGCAGCATCAACCTGTACGCAAAGGCTGTGATCGCCAGAGACGCCAGCGGGAAGGCAGCGGTCAAGCAGCAGGGCGACATGGGCCCGGTCGGGACGGCCGTGGGCCTGCTCACCGGGAGCCTGATCGGCTTGATCGGCGGGCCGGTAGGTGTCGCCATCGGCGCTTACGCCGGGACGTTCGGGGGCATGGTATACGACCTGGCGAACCTCGGGATCGGCGAAGATTTCCTCGCCGAAGTCGAACAATATCTGCAGCCAGGCAAGGCAGCCGTCGTTGCCGAAGCTTGGGAGGAGTGGACGCTGCCGGTTGATGATCGAATGGAGGCCCTTGGCGGGGTTGTCTTCCGCCGTTCACGCAGCGAATTCCTGGACGCCCAAATCGACCGGGATGTTGCGGCGCTCAACGCCGACCTTGAAGAGCTGGAGGCCGAATATAACCAGGCAACCGGTGAGGCCAAGGCGAAACTCCAGAAGCGGGTAGATGCGGCCAGAACCAGGTTGCAAACTGCACTGGACGCTTTCGAGGCGAAAATCGAGGCGAGCCAGCAAGAGATGGAAGCGAAGATCAAGTCCTTGCAGGAGCAGGCAGCCAAGGAAAGCGGCGAACGGAAAGCAAAGCGCGAGGCGCGCATCGCCGAGCTGCAGGCCGATCAGAAGCGGCGCAGCGAGCTGCTCAAGCAAGCACGGGAACTCACCAAAGAGGCGCTGTCAAAGTAGACTTGACCTGACCCAGATGTTGCAGCAAGCGGCGCAAATTGCCGTTTGCTGCAACTTTTTTAATTATTCAGTGAGATAAGGAGAAAAGTTGGGGCAAGAATGACACTTTTATAGCACTTTGGATTCATGACAACTAATCTCCCCATTGGTATGCTTGGATCATAGCCAACGAGGTTTTTTGTGCATAGGTACCGGCTTGCCCGGAGCCAATGCTGGCGACAATCAATCGATTTATGTGAGTCATGAAGGAAGGTGCGAAATGCGTAATCCGAAAATGCCACCTGGAGATGGCAAAGGTAACAAAGATGATAAACAATTCCAGAAATGGCTACAGAAACAGATCCCTTCTGCGATCAGCTTCCTGATCGTCAACTTAATCGGGATATGGCTGTTCCAGCAGTTCATCCTGACGCCCTTGTTGATCCACGAAACGCAAATCCCCTACAGCGAGTTCAAAGCCAAGATCGCCTCAGGGGAGATCGTCGAAGTGACCCTGGGGCAGGAGCGGATCGTGGGAACGATGAAGAATCCGGATGCAGCCGATACGAAAAATCCTACCGTCCCCTTTACTACCAATGCAGTCCCGGATGGCGACGCGACGTTAATCCCGGCCCTGGATGAGGCCGGCGTCAAGTACAGCGTCAGCGAGCCCCCCAGCCCGTTGGGGAACTTCCTGCTGGCGTATGGCCTCCCGCTGGCATTGATCGGCGGCGTCTATTACATGGGCTATCGCCAGATGGCCGGAGGCGGCATGGGCGCGGGCGGGATTTTTGGGGTGGGCAAGAGCAAAGCCACTGAAGTCAAGCCGGAAACGATCGGCATCACATTCAAGGATGTGGGCGGCGCCGATGAAGCCATTACTGAACTGCAGGAGATCATCCAGTTTCTGAAAACTCCCGAGAAGTTTTCCCGCCTGGGTGGGCGCATTCCCAAAGGTGTGCTGCTGGTCGGCCCTCCCGGCACCGGCAAAACGCTCCTGGCGAAGGCGACCGCCGGCGAGGCAGGCGTACCTTTCTTTGAAACCAGCGGCTCGGAGTTTGTCGAGATGTTCGTGGGCGTCGGCGCGGCGCGGGTGCGCGACCTGTTCGAACAGGCCCGCAAGACAGCCCCGGCGATCATCTTCATCGACGAAATCGATGCGATCGGGCAATCTCGTGGTGGGAAAATCCAGATGGGAGGCAACGACGAGCGCGAGCAGACCCTCAACCAGCTCTTGAGCGAGATCGATGGGTTTAACGCCGAGAAGGATAAGCCGGTCATCATCATGGCCGCCACCAACCGGCCGGAAGTGCTCGACCCGGCCTTGCTGCGCGCCGGCCGCTTCGACCGCCAGATCACCGTATCGGCCCCCGACCTGACCGGCCGCCTGCAAATCTTGCGTATCCACAGCCGGAATATCCAGCTTGCGCCGGATTTCGATCTGGACCGTGCGGCCCGGATGACACCCGGCTTCAGCGGAGCGGACCTGGAGAACGTGATGAACGAGGCCGCCTTGCTGGCAGCCCGCCGCAGCGCAGTGGCGGTGACGATGCAGGATTACGAGGCCGCCATCGAGCGGGTGGTCGCCGGGCTGGAAAAGAAGTCTCGCATCATGAACGAGCAGGAGCGCACCACCGTGGCTTATCACGAGAGCGGCCATGCCCTGGTGGCCGAGCTGGTGCCCCACGCCGACCCGGTCGCCAAGGTGAGCATTGTGCCGCACGGCCGCGGCGCCTTGGGCTACACCATGCAGATGCCCACCGAGGACCGCTACCTGCTGACGCGTGAAGAGCTGGAGGATCGCCTGGCAGTCATGCTCGGCGGGCGGGCAGCCGAACAGGTGGTGTTCGGAATGATCAGCACCGGCGCCAGCGATGATATCCAGAGAGCAAGCGAGCTGGCCCGCCGCATGGTGATGGAATTTGGCATGAGCGACAAGCTGGGAACGGTGCGTTATGCCACCCAGCAATACCAATTCCTGTCTGGCGAAACAACCGCCTCTGCCAGCCCGGAGACGCTGAAGATTATCGACGAAGAAGTCCAGCGGATGATCGGTGAGCAGTACGAACGGGCCCAGCAGTTGTTGCAGGACCACCGGACTGCCCTGGAAAGCCTGACCCGGCAACTGCTGGAAACCGAAACCGTGGATGGCGCGGCAGTCCAGCAAGCCCTGGCTGATACAGAATCCGTGGGTGACGCGGCAGTTGCGCAAGCCCTGGTAGAGCCTGAAACAGTCTAGAAATCTGAGCAGGGGCGACCCACCTCAAAGGTGCCTCGCCCCTGCTACGCAAAACGAATGTAGATCCAAAAGGAGTAAAACGATGATCCCCATCCGAGACGAAATTCCTACCCGGGAAACCCCGGTAGTCAATTACCTGCTCATCGCTGCCAATATCCTGGTCTTCGTGTGGATGTTGTTTTTGCCCGATTCAGCCCTGGAAGCGTTTGTAAACAAGTACGCTATGGTCCCGTCGCATTTCGCCGACGGGGTAACTCTGGCAGCTGTTATGACCATTTTCACCAGCATGTTCATGCACGCCGGGTGGGCGCATATCGGCGGAAACATGCTTTATCTGTGGATCTTCGGGGACAATGTAGAAGACCGCCTGGGGCATGGTCGCTACCTGGTGTTTTACCTGGTAGGCGGCGTGGTCGCATCCCTGACCCACCTGGCCACTAACTGGGGTTCAGACCTGCCAACAGTTGGGGCCAGCGGCGCGATAGCGGCTGTGCTTGGCGCTTATCTGGTGCTTTTCCCAGGAAGCCAGGTCGCGACGTTCATTCCATTGGGACGTTTCTATCGACTGACATTAGTTCCGGCGGCGGTCGTCCTGGGCTTGTGGTTTGTCCTGCAGTTATTTGAAGGTGTGGCGGCCCTGGGTGGAGCAGATGTTGGCGGGGTAGCCGTTTGGGCCCATGTTGGCGGTTTTGTTGCAGGTATGCTGATGGCCAAGCTGATGCCCACAGAAGATAGACGCGAAAGAGCGTTAACCTGGTAGGCGGGCATGAACAAACATACCATATCTTCCGGGCCATTGTATGGAAAATCACGCACAGCTTGCGGCGGGCTACCATCATAGCCGCCCAAGCGATGCTTCCCATGAGCGAGGTGAAGCGCGTCCAGCCTGATTCAGGATTGTGGGATGTTCTGGAAGAGATGGACCGGGATGATGTCAACCAACTCCCGGTGATCGCCGATGGCCGCTGTGTGGGAACGTTGAGCCGAGAGAACTTGATCGGTTATCTACGGAAGTGAAATCAGGCGATCAAGCCCAGTTGTCGGGCTTTTGAAACGGCGTGGGTGCGTTTGTTGACTTCGAGTTTTGCATAGATGTTATAGGCGTGGCGCTTGACGGTGTTGAGCGCCAGGAAGAGATCAGACGAGATTTCTTGATTGGATTTCCCCTTGGCAATCAAGGCCAGCACCTCTATCTCGCGGGCCGAGAGGGCAAGGGGAAAACCATCTTCCAGATAGGCGATGGTTCGGCCAGTGGACTTCTCGACCTGCTGCTCATTGGCTGGCTTAGCGCCCTCACTCTGCTGGATGGCTTCCAACAAGCGATCAATAAAGGCCAGGGAGGGGAGATGGCTGCCCGATTCTTGCTGCACGGAGCGGCACTGGCGTAGGAGATCAGCCAACCGCCGACTTTCATCCAGGTAGATCCGCCGGTAGCCTTCCGGCTCGCCCAGCGCCAGGGCGCGCAGTAAGGTCTTTTTCGCCCCTTCATCTCCCAGAGCAAACTGCACCCTCGCCTGCAGAACCAAATTCTCAATTTGCGAGGTCAACCGTTGTAACCGCTCCGCTTCGAGCAGGAGCGTCTCCAAGAGCTCTGCCGCTTGCTTTAGATCGCCCGCATTGCCTGTTTCTTGACCCCTGACCAGCAGGAACCTGGCCTGGGTGAGCAGTAAGTATTCAAAGATGTGATACGAGTAATGCTCTAAAGAGATCGGGGTGTTAAGATCGGGGAACCCACCCTTATGCCACCACTGTTCAGCGGCCGCCAGGTCATTGCGCTGCAGGGCCAGCCGGATCGCGGTTGCAGCTACGAAGGCATCATCCCACTGGCTGGATTCGGTACTGAGCGCCATGCGCATAGCTTCCGCAAGGATGGACTGTGCCCCGGGAATATCCCCCATGGCCTGGCGAAGGCGGGCCAGCGAGACCATTCCATCCAGGCTGCCGAGATACCACATCGACTGGATGACCTGGCAGCCTTGCTCCAGGTAAACCCCGGCTTCCGGCAGTAAGTCGTGTTCGAGCAAAATCTCTCCGAGCCCCATATCCACCAATCCGGCCAAGGGATGTGGTTTCCCCTCCGGCCCCTGGGCCCAATACTGCGCTCGTTGGTAGGTTTCCCAGGCCTTGCTAAGCTGGCCTTGCAAGGCTTGCATATCAGCCAGTGCGCAGGCGGCAATGATCATCGCGAGCAGATTGTTCGCCTGCCGGGCAATCCGCATTGTAGCGCGCAACGACTCGATTGCTTTCTGGGTGTCGCCAGATGAGATGAAATAAAGGCTGTCATCCAGTGCAAGCAAGCTGCGCAGATATACATTTTCTTCCGATATATAGCGGGTCGCCTGCCGGGAGAACTCGGCAGCCTGTTCCATATCGCCGCTCAATATCGCCAGGATGGATCGACAGACCGCTAAACTACCCCGAAAATACTGCAAATCGTCTTTTCCAAAACCTTCCATGGTTTCCTGCTCATCGAGGATTGGCGCTGCATCCGTATGCTTTTCCAGCCGGTCGACAAACTGCAGGACATCATCCAGCCAGTATCGGGCGAGGTCCAGCTGGTGGGTTACGATCAGCGCCCAAGCATAAGCCAGAACGAGGCGCGGGCGCTGGCGGATGATCTCATCCGGCAGCCTGCCTATCCAGCGCGCGAGCGCAGAAACTTCGCCTATATTGAGCATCACTGGGGTGTTACGACGGATCATATCCGCCGCCCATTCCATATCCCGGGTGGCCAGCGCGTGCCGAAAAGCTTCGTCCAGGTTACCGTTCCCTTCGAGCCACAGCGCCGCCCGTTTGTGTAGCTCCCGGGTCTCGGCCGGGTTGACCTCCGCCTGGATCTGGCGCAGAAAATCGGCAAACAATGGATGGTAGCGGAACCACTCGTGCTTATCATCCAGAGCCGAGATGAACAGATGGGCATGCTCCAGGCGGTTCAACATGACCGCGCCATATCCCGGCTGGGCGTCCGGGTTGACCACCGCCTCGCACAGCGGGCCGCTGAGGGTCTCCAGGATAGAGCTTCTTAGCAGGAACTGGCGCATCTCCTCCGGCTGGCGGTCCAGGACCTCTTCGGCCAGGAAACCCGCCAGGTGATGCGTCTTGCCTTGCAGGTGGGCCAGCAGGGTCGCTGGGTCCGCCTGGTTGTTGAGCGAGATCGCCGTCAATTGCAGTGAAGTGATCCAGCCATCCGTGCGTTCCTCCAGCGCCTGGACCGTCTCGGGCGAGAGCTGCAGCCTGATCCCCTTCTGAAAATAACGCGCCACCTCATCGCCGGTGAAGCGCAGCTCCTCGGCGCCGACTTCGACCACCCGGCCCTTGGCGTGCAGGAAGGCCAGATCCAGCTCGGGCTCGCTGCGGCTGGCGATCACCAGGTGCAGGTTGGGGGGCTGGTATTTGAGCAGAAAGCCTACCCCCTGGAGAGCCAGTGGATTTTCCAGAACCTGGAAATCGTCGAGCACCAGGGCGATTTCTTTCGGCAGGGCGGATAGCTCGTTGATCAACAGGGTCAGCCCCACCTCTAATCCACCGCCCGTGGAAGCCTGGCTAAAATCCAACGCTTCTTCCCCCAACCTGGCCTCCAGGGTCTGTAAAGCGCCAATCAGATAGCGGAAAAAGCGGCTGAGATCGTTATCGTCGCTGTCCAGGGTCAGCCAGGCGACAGGGAGACGGGTTTCTTTTGTCCATTCAAGCAGAAGATGGGTCTTTCCAAAACCGGCCGGCGCGGCGAGCAGCGTCAATGGGCCTTCGACGCCGCGCTGGATTTGTTCAATCAGGCGCGGCCGGGAAATGGACCCAGACGGGATCTGGGGAGATGAGATTTTCGTACGAAGGAGAGGTTGATCGAACATAGCACCCTCCTGTGTATCACAGACTGCCTCTTGTCCCGGTGTGTCATGTGTGCTATCATGAATCCAGGCAGCCCGGATTCTCCTATGCTTTCACCGGGCTACCTGAACCACGGTGGATCTGCTGCAGCGCATCCACTGATGACGAGTATAGCAAACGTACACACGAAAGTAACTCTACAGAACTTAGCAGTTGGCTTGTCATAACTTGTCAGCTCGATGCGCTGAGAGGCCTGGAAGGAGGTCAACTGCCATGCGCCACTCGACCTATTCCGAGCATGATTATGGTTTCGGTTCACGCATCCTTGCCCTCCGCACTGAAAGCAATTTTACCCAATCCGGGCTTGCCGAATTTCTGGGCGTCTCACGCCAGACCATCGTCGGTTGGGAATCCGGCACTTATTATCCCTCCCCACAGCATCTCAGGCACTTAATCGAGCTATGTTTGCAGCACCACGCCTTCCACGGCGGGCAGGAAGCCGAAGAAATCCGCCTCTTGTGGCAGAGCTCAAATCAGCGCATGCCGCTGGATGAAACCTGGCTCACGCACCTGCTGGAGCATCTGCCGGACTCACCTACTGCCACTGCATCGCAATCGCCGAGCGTTGGCGCGGAACCGCCAGACCCTGTACCTCAAGTGGACTGGGGAGATGCACCCGAAGTGTCGAAATTTTACGGGCGCGAGCCCGAACTCGCCCTCTTGAGCGATTGGCTGCTGGCACAGCGCTGCCGGGTGGTGAGCGTGCTGGGCATGGGCGGCATCGGCAAGACCAGCCTGGCCGCCCGGCTGGCTCAGGAGGTGGCGCCGCGCTTCGAGCGCGTGTACTGGCGCAGCCTGCGCGATGCCCCGCCCCCCGGCGAGTGGCTGGCCGGCGCTATCGGCTTCCTTTCCAACCAGCAAGTCGTGCCGCCGCCGGCCAACTCGGAGCGGCTGGCGGCCTTGCTGCAGTTGCTGCGCACAGGGCGCTGCCTGCTAGTGCTGGATAACTTCGACACGCTGTTCGAGCCCGGCCAAGCGGAAGGGAGCTACCGGGCAGGCCTGGCAGGGTACGGTCGTCTTCTCCAGGCAATTGGAGAAGCCAGCCACCAGAGCTGCCTGGTGTTCACCAGCCGGGAGGCTCCGGCGGAGCTGGGCATCCTCGGCGGCGATGCGGTGCGCACATTCCACCTGGGCGGTCTGGGGGTAGACGAGGCGCATCTGGTGTTAGCACACAAGCAGCTCGTGGGCAGCCCTCAGCAGTGGGCCGAGCTGACAGGCCGGTTCGGGGGTAATGGTCTGGCGCTCAAGCTGGTCGGCGAGCGCATCCGCGAGCTCTTCGGCGGGGATATTGGCCTGTTTCTAGAGGAGGCGGGGGCCAGTAGTGTGTTCGGCGGCATCCGGCAGCTCCTGGCAGAGCAGGTCGGGCGCAGCTCGGCGCCTGAGCAGCAGGTACTGCAGGCTCTGGCACTGGCGTGCGAGCCGCTGCGCTTGGCCGAGTTGTTGGCTACGCTGACTCCGCGCCTCGGCCGCAGGCCGGTGCTGGAGGCGGTGGAGGCGCTGCGCCGGCGCTCGTTGGTGGAGCGGGTCGAGGCGACTGGCGCAACCGTGTTCACCCTGCAATCGGTAGTGCTGGAGTACGTGACCGACCGCCTGGTGGAGGACGTAGTCGAGGAGGTTGAACACGGCCAGCCGGCGCTGCTGGTCGAACAAGCGTTGATCCAGGCGCAGACCAGGGACTACGTGCGGCAGACGCAGGAGCGGCTGATCGGCGCGTCCATCCTTGAGCGGCTGAGAGTACGCCAGGGCCAGGATGGAGCAGAGCAGCGGTTGCTGGCGCTGCTGGAGGGGTGGCGCGCTCGCCCGGCCGTGGAGCAGGGGTATGGGCCGGGTAACGTGGTCAATCTCCTCAGGCTGCTGCGGGGCGACCTGCGCGGGCTCGACCTCTCCCGTCTGGCGATCCGGCAGGCCTACCTGGCGCAGGTGGATGCCCAGGACGCCCGCCTGGTGGGCGTCCACCTGACCGAGACCGTGCTGGCTGAGGCGTTCGTTTTCCCTGGCTCAGTGGCGCTGAGTGACGACGGTGCGCTGCTGGCAGCGGGGACCGCCACCGGGCAAGTGTGGCTATGGCGGGTGGCCGATCGCACGCTGCTGATGACGCTCGAAGGCCACATCGGCCCGGTCTTTGCCATGGCGCTCTCCGCTGATGGACACCTGCTGGCCAGCGGTCAAGGAGATGGGACGGTGCGGCTGTGGGACGCGAGCACCGGGCAACTGCTGGCCACGCTCGAAGGCCACACCGGCGGGGTTTGGGGGGTAGCCCTTTCCGCCAATGGACACGTACTTGCCAGCGGCAGCGTGGACGGGACGGTACGGATATGGGACGCGAGCACCAGGCGATTGCTGGCCACGCTCGAGGCCACACCGGCGGGGTCTGGGGGGTAGCGCTCTCAGCTGACGGACACCTGCTGGCCAGCAGTGGTGGGGGTGGGACGGTGCGGCTGTGGGAGGTGCCGAGTGGGCAGCCATTGGCCGCCCTCCAGGGCCACGCCGGCGGGGTCTGGAGGGTAGCGCTCTCCGCTGATGGACACTTGCTGGCCAGCGGCGGCGCGGACGGGACGGTACGGTTGTGGGAGGTGCCAAATGGGAGACCGCTGGCGACCCTGGAAGGCCATACCGGTGTCTGGGGGGTAGCGCTCTCCGCTGATGGACACCTTCTGGCTAGCAGCGGTGGGGGTGGGACGCTGCGGCTGTGGGAGGCGCCGAGCGGGCGGCCGTTGGCCGCGTTCCAGGGCCACACCAGTGGGGTCCGGGGGATAGCGCTCTCCGCCGACGGATACCTGCTGGCCAGCGGTGGTATTGAGGGAACGGTACGGCTGTGGGAGGCGCCGAGCGGGCGGCCACTGGCTACCCTGCAGGGCCAGACCAACGGAGTCACTGGGGTGGCGCTCTCCGCCAATGGACACCTGGTAGCCAGCGGTAGCCAGGACTGGATGGTGCGGTTGTGGAAGGCGCCGAGCGGGCTGCCGCTGGCCGCGTTGCACGGCCATACTGGCCCGGTCTTTGCCGTGGCGCTCTCCGCCGACGGACACTTGCTGGCCAGTGGTAGCCAGGATGGGGTGGTGCGACTGTGGGAGGCGTCGAGCGGGCGGTCATTGGCGACCCTTGAAGGCCACACTGGTGGGGCCTGGGGGGTAGCGCTCTCCGCCGACGGACACCTGCTGGCTAGCGGCAATGCGGACGGGACCCTTCAGTTGTGGGAGGCGCCGAACGGGCGGCTGTTGGCGACTCTTGAAGGTCACACCGGTGCAGCCCGCGGGGTAGCGCTCTCCGCCGACGGACACTTGCTGGCCAGCGGTAGCGCGGATAGAACGATACGGCTGTGGGAGGCGTCGAGCGGGCGGCCGCTGGCGACCCTGGAGGGCCACATCGGCCCGGTCTTTGCCGTGGCGCTCTCCGCCGACGGGCACCTGGTGGCAAGTGGTAGCCAGGATGGGGTTGTGCGGCTGTGGGAGGCGCCGAGCGGGCGGCCGCTGGCAACCCTCCAGGGCCACACTGGCCTGGTTTGGGGGGTAGCGCTCTCCGCCGATGGACACCTGTTGGCCAGCGGCGGCCTTGAGGGGACGGTGCGGCTGTGGGAGGCGTCGAGCGGGCGGCCGCTGGCGACCTTGCAGGGTCACACCGGCGGGGTGTGGGGGGTAGCGCTCTCCGCCGATGGACACCTGTTGGCCAGCGGCGGCTGGGATGGGAAGGTTCGGCTGTGGGAGACACCGAGTGGCACCTGTCTGCGCACCCTGCGGAGCGATCGCCGCTACGAGCGCCTGGACATCACCGGCCTGACGGGTATCACCGACGCGCAGCGGCAGGCGCTGCATACACTGGGAGCTGTCTATGACGAAGGGAGCACCAGCCCCGAGCAATTGGCTCAGGTCTAACCGCCGCGAGCATAGACATCTCTGATGTTCACCGGTGAATACGGTATGAAGACATAGGAAATAAGCCAGGCTGCCAGCTTATGCCCGGGAGGCTAAGCTGGCAGCCAATCGATCGCTGCTTCATGAAGCAGGGGACCCGTCAATCAATAGAGACTGGTATCAATCAATTAATCGATACTTTCTGATTAAGCTAACAAATCAGCGTAAGCCTGTGCGTCGATCGCCTCCAATACAGCAATCTCAGCTTCATCTATTGCCATTGCAGCAAAATAGATTGCAGCCTCAGCATACGACTCTGCATCATCAGCCCGCTTGTTCGCCTTCTTTACCTCACGAGCGTCTTTCTCAGCCTCAATCTTGTTCTTGATCTGTTGCATCTTCTGGTTATAGTTATCCTGGAGCTCTCCCCATTGTGCTGCAGTAGCTGCCTGGCCCTCCATAACACTTGCCTTGAACGATGCTTGCCTGGCTTTAGCATCCGCTTTTGATTTCTGGATAGATGCTTCCACCTTCTCCTTCGATTCTTGCGCAGCGGTTGCCGCTTTCGTCTGTGCCTTTGATACGCGGTCTGATAGTTCCTTAAGTTGTTCTGATAGCTTTTTCATGGTACTCTCCTTATTTTCCTGGTCTTCCCTCATCTGCCCTTTTCGGCTTCGAGGGTTTCAACAAAATTATCGTTCGTAACTGTGCATAGGATACCAACCTGGGATGAAGTTGTCATGAATCTAAAGTGCTATAAAAGTGTCATTCTTCCCCACTGCCCTGGCGAGACTTGGGGGATCGAGACCGGATCCACCTCTGAAACTCTGCGAGCAAGGAGGAGAGCCAATTCCCGGAAGAGGGAGTGCCTGACTCCGGAGCTGTAGACTCAGTTTGTATGAGCTCCTGATTCCATATCTTGCGGTGAATATAGCTCAGGACTTCGCGGCCGGTAGCAATGACCGGCGTTGCCAGCAGCGCGCCTAATATCCCACCAGCCGAAGCGCCGACCACTACCCCGGTCATGACGATCAGAGGCGGCAGCTCAACCGCGTCGCCCAGCACGCGCGGGACAATCAAGTTATTTTCCACCTGCTGCACCAGGATATAGAAAAGGATGACCAGCCCAGCGAAGTACAGGTGGCTGATCGGGAGGGTAGCCGACCCTTGGATCAACGCCACAATCACCGCTGGAACTGTGGCGATGATCGGGCCAAAGTTTGGGATGATCTCAAGCAGGCCGGCGATAATCCCCAGGTATAGCGCGCCGGGCATGCCCAGCGCAGTCAGACCAATTGTGGTCATCACCCCAATCACGAGCATCAATATCAGCTCGCCGTGGAAAAAGGCGTTCCACACTCGCTCAATCCGAGACAGCAGGATGGATATTTCAGACCGGTAGGCAGCCGGTAGTGATTTAAGGAGTGCGCCGCGATAGGTATGCGCCTCCAGGCTAATATAGATGGATGCCAGAAATATAAAGCCGATCTTTGCGGCTTGCGAGATTACCGTCCCAACCAGATTTGTGCTGGCTTCCACTACCGACTTTAGCGCGGAGCTGAGTGGTTGGAGGATCGGGGTGAGGTTTGGGGAAACTGCCGCGGGGGTTGATAACGGCTGAAACCCTTCGAGCAGCGTTTCTATAGCTCTGTCGATGTAAACATCCAATCCGGCGATTGGGAGTTGGGCGGCCTTGATCGTTGTGAGCGTTGACCGCAGCCATTCTGCGCTGCTCTGGAGACTGCTTTGATAATCCAGGTTTACGAAATAGTCCAACGTGTCGATGATCGTCGGGAGGCTGAGCAATACTACCAGCGGAACCAGAATCGCCAGGCACAGGTAAACCAATCCTACGGCCAGGCCGCGTGGCAGATGGAAGAGGCGCTGCAGCCATAGAACGACGGGCCGAACGATCGCCGCGATGAGCGCGGCCACGGCCAGCAGAGGCATTACTGGGCGGCTCAGATACAGGATAAAGATCCCCAAGAGTACTAAGCCAGCCGCGACCAAATATTTTGTAGGTTTGCTCCAGGTTGTTTTCATCTTAGCTTTATCTTACCGGCTTTAAGAATGGCTGTCATCAAACGAAAGTTTGAGAAAAGTGTCATTCTTGGCGCATACCACCAGGATTCCATCGATCCGCAGGCCGGAGGCAGAAATAATACTTTTATAGCACTTTGGATTCATGACAGCTTTACCCAAGGTTGGTATCCTATGCACAGTTATGAACGATAGTTTTTTTGAAATCCCTCGAAGCCAATCAAGGCAGATGAGGGACCAGCTAAGGAATGACTAAGAGGTCAAGTTACAATGCAAGGTCTGATTGGCGATCGTTTTCTCAAGAGATTTTTCGGAAGCCGCTCACATCGACGAGGGGCAAATCCGGCCGATGAGGCGCTGACCTTGCCGGAGACAGAGGCAAAAGAGCCTGAGGTAAAAAGGCTTAAGGCAGAAAAGCCTGCTGAACAGGGCTGTCCACCCAGGGATGGCCTGCCCAAAGAGGATGCGACGCTGGAGAATAAAAAAACAGGTGAAATTAAGGAACTCGCCAGTCCTGAAAACGGATCGGATCAAACGACGATTGATCATTAACCGCGACAAATAACTCACGACCGATCTATATAACCCCTCCATAAAAACCTACAGGCGCAGCGTCTAAATCAGAGTAAGCTGCACAGCCATCCCGGAGCAACCGGGTACATCAGGCAGGGGAAGCGTGAGTTCAAAGTGGAGGCCCGGCTTCAGCCGAAAAAGGCAGAGGGGGCCGGGCCTTCATGAATTTCATTAACAGACGAGGAATATGGGCCTATAAAGCGATGGCGGAATCTGATCTGATGGACTCACATCTTGAGCGGTTAGCCTTGCGGGCGCTGTCAAGGCGCCCAAATCACGAAGGTAGCCGGCGTATCAGGAAGTTTATGAGTAGAGCAGGGTTATCAACTGTATTTTTCCTGATCATTCTACCGCCGGGATATTATGTTCCGTCAGTGCGATGCCTTCGCGCATCTCTTTGAGATCCACTGAAAGCGACAATTTACGCGTCTCGAAAAAGATCCCAAAAGTCTCCTTCAAAACCTTCATCACGCGCCGTGTTGCATCCTTTTGAACTTCGATCGGGCGTCCCTCTCGGATCAACAAACCCACATGCACAAAAGCATAATCGGGATCGCCATCCGCAATGCGGTATTGGGTGTGTTTGATGGCGCGGCTCTTGATGCCTTTTAGATTGATCGCGCCTGTGGCGACGACTTCCTCGTGCAAACGTGCCAACAATGGCTGGACATCAACATCGATGTTATCGGTATACTCAAGCGTCAGGTGTGGCATACAGTCCTCTGTTATTCTTCCACAGGCGGTGTGCCGTGCTTATGGAACGACTCGATCGTCTTCAATCCCCAGGCCTGTCCTTTCTTGCGTTCCTCTTCACTCCAGACAATCGTCTTCCAATCGGGCGCAAGGATCAGGCGCGCGCCTGCGTTGGCAATTTCAAAACGATTACCGCCCGGTTCGTACACATACAAAAAGAATGTCTGCTGGATGGCATGTTTGTGCGGACCTGTTTCGATGAAGACGCCGTGCTCCAAACAAATATCCGCCGCGCGCAGAACTGCTTCACGATTGTCCACTGCATAGGTGAAGTGATGCAGACGTCCCTTTGCTCCATAGGCATCTTCGGCGATTGCAACGTCATACGACTTGTTTGTGAAGGTTACCCACGCGCCCTTCTCGGAGCCATCGTCGAAAACGATTTGCTCGGTCAATCGTCCCCCTAGAGACTCCACCAGAAACACCCACGTGGCATGTACATCCGCTGCGAGAAGGTTGATATGATCCAGCCGCCGCACCCCCACACCACGGTCAGAAAATCGGGACGCCTGATTCTTCAATGCAGGCTTTAACCCGGCTGGCGCTTGATACCATTCCGTCTCATAGTAAATTTCCATTTGGTGACCGTCGGGAGTTGTAAAGCAATACGCAGGACCATGCCCAACGTTATCATCCTTCCAGCCTTTGCCCAAACCTGTTTTCTTGATAGCTTCCACGCGCCGCTGAAGTGCTGGCGGACTCATGGCGCGAAAAGCATAATGACCCAGCCCTGGCTTTGGAGAAGCTGTCAGTTGAAGCGAATGATGTTCATAATCATCCCAACCCCGAAGGTAGAACGAATCGCCTTTTCGTCCGCTTTCGGTCATGCCCATTACGTCAACAAAAAACCGCAGACTCTCCTCAGGCTTCGGGGTCAACAATTCCACGTGACCGAGATGGGCAATATCATGGATGGGTTCATCCAGGCTTGTCATTTTTGATTCCTTTCCACATAATCACGCAGACCATGCAAATCATAAGATGTTTGTCCCGCAAGCAATTTCTTGCGCAAGGCATCTTCCCTCGCCAGTCGTTCCTCAGAGGCTTTGAGCACCTCCTCTACGCGCTCGCGCTTGACGCGAACCCCACCATCAGCATCCATCACAACAATGTCGCCTGGGGCGATATCCGTTCCGCCAACGGTGACCGCCCTGTTCAGTTCGCCGATCTTTGTCTTGGTCGCGCCTCGCACACGGATGAAATGACCCCAGATTGGCAGACCCAACTCGATCAATTCGCTCACATCCCGAACCGACGCATCCACCAAGATCCCCGCCGCGCCCCTGACCTTGGCCTGCGTCGCCAGCAATTCGCCGACCAGCGCGACCGGAGCGGGTTCAGGCATGCTCAAGACCAGCACCTCCCCAGGCTGGATGTGTTCGATGACGGCATGGACCATCAAGTTATCATCCTGCCCGCACATGGCGGTGCGGGCAGGACCTGCCACGCGACTATTCGGCATCAGTTGAATAAGAGGGATGTCGATCAAGCCATCACGCCCAGAGGCTTCATACACCGTTGCCACGCCGAGTTCACTTAAGCGGGTGATGTCATCAGGGTTCATAAGCTTGCCACCACCCAGGGCAAGGTTCGAAAGTGCGCCTCTGCAAATTTGATATCCCCATTGCCAGAGATTCTGCGGGCATGGGTGGCACGGCGCGAAGCGAGTTCGCTGTAATATTGATGCAGGTAACTCTGCGCTTTCATCGCCTCCATCGCTTTGGTTTTCTTTTCCATCACAGGCGTAATGTCTACGAACACGTTGGGTTTGAAGTCGCACAGTTCGGGCTGATGCGGTTCGAAGAAATAAAGTTCGGGCGGGGTGATCCTCTTGAATGCGCTGGCAACGCCTGCACCTGTCGATAAGAGCCGCGCCTTCTGCACGATCTGTGAGGCAACTGGATGGTCAGGGTTAAACGGGTCAACAGGGTTGTGCGTAAGCACGATATTCGGCTGGAAATCCTGAAAGATGCCAATCAACTGCTCAATCGCGGCATCTGTCATATTCAATGGATAGTCGCCGAGGTCCAGGCAACTTAATTCTGCGCCGACCGCCTCAGCGGCTGTCTTGGCCTCTTCATGGCGAATCCGCTTCACGTTCTCGACCGTTTGATTCGGTTCCTTCCACAACTCGCCAGATTCTCCCCTTTCGCCATACGAGAGAGCGACAACGCTGGCGCTGCCACCCTGTGATGTGATGACGGCAATCGTCCCCGCCGCGCGCCAAACGAAATCAGCGGAGTGCGCTCCAACAACGAGTATTTTTTTTGTCATCCCGTTTTCTCCATCATCTCTTTCAATCTCTGCACGGCGGCTTGACTTGTAAAGGCAGAAACACCCATCGAATTCAACATCTCGACCACTGCTTCCATTTCATGCATCCTGCGCCTGGCATGTTTGATACTGCCACTGACAAAGCGGTCTAGCATCGGTTCATCACAGATGATCTTCAACATTTGGGCGCGGGCATATTCGGACATGTTGAGCGCCTCTGCTGCTTCCAGGCACTCCAGGATCACGGCTGCGACCCCCTTGTACAGAATACTTCTTACCAGTTTATGCGTCGCCGCATTCCCAGCTTCACGATCCAGATAAGTGACGGGCATCCCAAGTGGGGTCATCATTTTCGTAAATAGCTCCGCCCCACTTCCAGATGCATAGACTTGCGTACCCAACCCCTTGGGTAGCACGGGTTCCATCAAGGCTGCGTCTACGAAGGATGCACCCGTTTTCTCAATGATGGATGCAATAGCACGTTTAAGTTGAGGCGCAGCCGTGTTCAGATCCGCATAGAGTTGATTCGGTTGGAGCACTGGAGCCACTTCCTTTGCAACTTCAATTGCGACCGACGCCCAATTGACGCTGAGCACAATATCTGCACTCGATGCAGCAGCAGGATTGCTGGCAGCAAACTCCAATTCAAGGGGGAGATTACGCGGGTCAGGGTCCCAGCCGCGCACCTGCACCCCTTTGGCGATTAAATCGCAGGCAAGCGCACCTCCCGCTTCACCAATGCCCAAAATTGCAATAATCATGATCGCTGCCTGTTCGTTTCAAAGTATTATTCGAACTTTTCGTAAGGTAAACCCACATAATTTTCAGAGAGCACTGTCTGTCCTGCCTCTGAGCCGGTGAGATAATCAAGCTCGGCAACTTGCAGACGCCTGCTCATCGGGTCTTCGTCATATTTGTGCAAAAGGGACGTGTACCACCAGGAGAAGCGGATGGCTTTCCAGACACGGCGTAATGCGGCATCAGAATATCGATCGAGCAAATCGGTACGCTTTTCCTTGTAAAAGGCGATGAGCGCGCGGGAAAGGTAGTAGATGTCGGAGGCGGCCAGATTGAGTCCTTTCGCGCCGGTAGGAGGCACGATATGTCCCGCATCGCCCGCCAGGTACAGGCGACCGAAGCGCAAGGGCTCGGCAACGAAGCTGTGCAGGGGCGTGATGCTCATCTCGAGGCGAGGCCCGGTAGTGACCTTTCCGGCTGCATGCGGAGGCAGGCGGCGGCGCAATTCTTCCCAGAAAGCATCATCGCTCCAGTTTTCAACCTCATCGCTTGCCTCGCATTGGATGTAATAACGACTGCGCGCATGAGAGCGCATGCTGCACAACGCAAAGCCGCGCTCATGATTGGCATAGATGAGTTCTTCGTTTACCGGCGGCACATCGGAAAGAATTCCCAGCCAACCAAAGGGATAAGTCCTTTCGTAGTTTATGTGTCGATCGGCTGGCACACTTTTCCTGGCAACGCCATGGAAGCCATCACAACCAGCCACAAAATCACAAACCAGTTCTTTTTGTTCCCCATCCTGCTCGTAGATGATCCGAGGAGAATCCGTATCGTAATCTTCCACGCGGATGGCCGGCGCTTCGTAATGGACAATACCACCGGCCTGGTCAATGTGGGCCTGCATCAAGTCGTCCGTGATTTCTGTCTGCCCGTAGACCATCACGACTTTGCCGTTGGTGTGCTTGGGAAAATCGATCCGCTCGAGACGACCGTCGAACGCGATATTTATGCCTTCATGGATGAGCCCTTCGCGGTCCATGCGCTCGCCAACTTTGGCCTGCCTCAGCAAGTCGGCCATGCCCTGTTCGATCACACCCGCGCGAATGCGACCGAGCACATATTCCCGGCTGCGAAGTTCTAGAATAACCGTGTCAATCCCTTGAAGATGTAACAGCCGCGCCAATAACAACCCTGATGGCCCAGAGCCAATAATGCCGACTTGAGTTCTCATTTCCTGCTCCTGGTCCGCACGGAAACCCTAATTTCTAATCTGCCCTGCCTTCCAGCCCGTGCGTGACTGCTTGCAAAACGCGATCGATGAAAGCATCCGTCGAACCCAGATAAGCGGATTCTTCGCGCAATGCTTTCCAGTCCACGGGAGCATCTGTTCTCTCCCGGATCACATCAATCAGGTGGCGACCCTCTTGCTTCACAACCTGGCTGGCTTCCCTGGTGAGCTCTTTGGCATCCGCCCTGCTCATAGAGGTCTTGGCGAGCGCGTAACTGACAGCCTCGGCCAGCAGGAGCCCGTTTGAAGCGGCGACATTTTGGCGCATACGCTCTTCATCAACCACCAGGTTTTGGCTCAAAAAGAGGGCTTTGTTCAATGCCGCGGCTGTAAGGTTAAACATCTGGGGCAAAACCAGCCACTCCATCTGCCAGCCGTGGGTGCCTCGTTCGTGCTCCTGCACCTGTGCCTGGTGCATGGATGACAGTAGTGAGGCATTGATACGGGCAGCAGTGATAATAAGCTCGCTGAGGATTGGATTGTTCTTTTGCGGCATGCTGCTAGAGCCGCCGCGCCAGGCATCCCCTGATTCACGCAGCTCCCCGACCTCGGACTGCGCCAGCAGAATGGTGTCCTGGGCCATTTTGGCCAGGCTGCCGCTGACCAGCGATAACCAGCTTGCCAATTCCGCCATGTTGTCCCGTTGGGTGTGCCAGGGGATGGGGGGCAGATTGAGATGCAGCTCAGCAGCCAGAGCTTCTTGCACCTGCGTTCCGGATTCGCCCAGGGCAGCCAGCGTCCCGACCGCGCCTCCGAACTGCACCACCAGCAGGCGCGGTCTCATCTCAGCCAACCGTTCACGGTGACGCAGCAAAGGCGCCAGCCACCCAGCCACTTTAAAGCCGAACGTGATGGGCAGCGCCTGTTGCGAATGGGTTCGACCTGCCATTAAGGTGTGACGATGCCTGTCAGCCAGCCTGGACAGATTTTGGATGAGGCTTGCCAACCTCGATTCCAAAACAGTCAACCCAGCCCGGATTTGCAAACCCCGAGCCGTGTCGAAAATATCCTGGCTGGTTGCGCCCCAATGAACGAAGTCGCCGGCCTCGCCTCCTACCTGCTCACGAAGCTGGCGCACCAGCTCAATCACCGGGACGCCTGATTTTTCAACCCCGCTGCGCAACTGCTCAAAATCGAGCTCCGGCCTGGCCGCGACAGCGACAATTTGGGCGGCTGCCTCGGCCGGTATCACGCCCAGCCGCCCCTGTACCGTTGCCAGAGCAGACTCCACCTCCAGCATCGCCCGCACAAATTGGACGTCCGAGAATCGCTCAGAGATTTCGGCGTCGCTGAACAGAGGAGAAAACAGAGACGAGTCCATCGGTGGCCCTGCCATTTCAATACCGCCCAGATTGAAGCTGCCACATTTGGTACTTCTCGGTCATGATTTTGGCCCAATGCCCCCAGGGGCCGGGGACATTGAGCTGTACGTTGAGCCAGGATTGCGGTCCCAGCGACATGAACAGGCCATGTCCGGCAGAATCCAGAACGTAGAACGACTTCATTGCTGTGGCGGGTTTCTCGATGGGTTTCCCGTATCCAAGATCGGCAGCGATATTCGTGGCGGCCACACGCCCCATTTCGGCGCTGGCTGTGCCGGGTACGAGCACACCACAGGGCAGCCCGGTTATCACCTGTGGCTTGAGTTGGATGGCCGCGCCGGCAGCAAAGATATTCGGGTATCGTTGACTGCGGTAGGTCGCATCCACCGGGATATGACCTTTTTCATCGCCCAGGCCTGGCACATCGCGTACCGCTCCGATACCCCGGTACGGCGGCACGATCATGGTGAGCCTGGAGGGCAGCCGTGCGTGCATATTGCCCAGCACCACAGTTTCCTCTTCAATGTGATCGATCTGCGCCTCCGTGAGATAGGTAATATCCTGTCTGGCAAACGCACCTTCAATGATCTGACGTGAGTTCCCCAGGCTGTCGTGGCCAAAGTGTCCGAGAAAGGGTTCCGGAGTTATAAAAGTTATTTGTGCTTCTTCACGTACGCCGGCTTTGCGCAAAGCAATATCCAGGTTAAGGGCAAATTCGTAGGCAGCGCCGTACAGGCTGGCGTTCAGGTCCAGGCCGATGATAATAGGACCTGGATCGGCCAGCAGGGCTTGCCAGTCCTTCCGTGCATCCAGCGCTGCACCCGGTGACAGCATAGAGGTGGTAAAACCTTGCGGTTTTGGCTGAAGACCGGGCGTATTCCCCCAATCCCATTCACCGCCAGTCGCGATTAGCAGCCTCTCGAAAGGCAATTCCTGCCCATCGCTGAGTGTGATGCTGCTTTCCTCGGCGTTGATCCGCACGAGGCGGGCAAGCACAAAGGTTATACCGGCCTTTTCCAGAATCGGTCGAATGGGAAACGAGATGTCTGTGAGTTCCCTTTCCCCCTGTACGACCCAGATCAGGGACGGGAAGAAAATGAACTGATCACTGAGGGAGACAACCGTGACGGTTTGGCTGGCAGGCAGGCGAGAACGCAATTCCAGCGCAGCCGCCAACCCGGCATAACCGCATCCGATAATAACGGCATTCCCCATTATGCTCTCACTTCCAACAGCCTGCGGACACGGCGCCAAAGAGAGGCCGCAGTGGGGATCAGGCCGCGCGGCATCCACAGAAACAAAACAATGACGAGAATTCCATAGGCTACCTGCCGCAGCTGGCCGAAATCGATCAGGATCTCGTCGACGATGGTGAAGGTGACCGCTCCGAGGATCGGGCCGAACAGAGTGCCGATCCCGCCAAAGGCCAGCATCACCAGCACCACGACATCCACCTGGCCGAACCCAAAGGTGGTCGGGCTGATCCGTCCTTCGGTGAAGGCGTAGGTCGAGCCAGCCAGACCGAGCATCGCCGCCCCGATCAGCGCTCCGTAGACCCGGTAACGGGCAACATCGACGCCGGCCAACTCCGCGGCAACCTCGTCGTCGCGGAGGGCGCGAAAAGCCCACCCTACGTAGGAGCGCTGCAGCAGACCGTGGGCAAGAAGAAAGATAAGCACGAGGCCAAGCATCACGTAGTAAGGCGGGACCTGGGCCCGAAGGAAGGTGCCAGTGCCGGAATCGATCGAGCGACCCGTATCCCCACCGGTCAGGTGGCTGAGCCCAAGCAGCAGGGCATCGAACGAAAGCGAGAAAATCAGCGTGACGATCCCGGTGAAGATGACCCCGAGAGAACGTCGCACTGCGATATAGCTGAGCAGCCCGCCGATCAACGTAGCGGCGAGGGTTGCCACGAGGATGCTCACCACGATAGGCAACCCCACGTTATCGGCAAGAATGGCTGCACCGAAGCCACCGATACCGGCGAGGGCGCCTACACACAGAAACAACTGCCCGGTGCTGCCAAAGATCACATTGAAACCAATGGCATAACAGACAAACGCCAGCCCGAGGACGGCAACACCCATGAGCACGCGTGAGTCGCCTACCCAGAGTGGGACCAGAGCAAGTACTGCACCCAGCGTGGCAAGGGGTATGAGCAGCGCAGGGAGGGATCGAGAGGCGCGCGCCTCAGTCCCGCCGATCAGGAAGGTACCGGTGCTGCCAGTGAATTGACCGCTCATTCCTTGACTCCCAGCAAACCTGCCGGGCGGATGAGGATGGTCACCGCTGCTGCCCCGAGCAGGATGATCAGCGATATATAGGATCCGATGAGGTCTGCGGCGATGACGTTGATAATTCCCAGAATGATGCCTGCAAGCAATGCCCCCACGACGTTGCCAAGACCCCCGACCACGGTGACGATCAGGGCGAACACGGTGATGGAGAGCCCGGACCTGGTGTCCACTGGAGCGACCATCGAACGAGTGACCGCTACCAGCCCAGCCAGGACACCGCTCAAGATCAGGATCAGGCGAAGCATCTGCTTTGGATCGATGCCGATCAGCCTGGCTCCTTCCTCGTCTTCGATTACCGATCGTATCGCCCGCCCCAGGGAGGTGCGTCCGAAGAAGACGAACAGACCCGCAAAAGTAACGAGCGTTATCGCCGAGGCTACCAGGCTTCCCCGCCGCATCGGCACCCCCAGAATCTCGACGGCCCCACCTCCGATGTACAGGCTCAAGGCCTTCAGGGGATAGCGCCAGTTGAGAAAGCCGTCAACGATGAAAGATACGCCCAGCGTGAGCAGCAGGCTGAGCAGGACACGCGCCTCACCGCGCAGACGGTAGACCGGGCGCAGGATCGTTAGATCGAGGATTAAACCAAACAGACCGCCTGCGAGAAGGCCGAGCGCGACCGCAGGCAAGATAGGGATGCCAGCATCCATGGCGACCGCGACGGTCATGGCGGAGGTCACTGCTATCTGCCCGTAGCCCAGGTTGAGCACACCACCCAGCCCGTAGACCAGAGTGAGCCCGGTCGCGAGCAGGCCGAACTGGAGCCCAAGTACTATTCCATCGAGTATATTAGCGGTCATGTCACTCCCAGATATGCGCTGCGGACTGCCGGATTTGCTGCCAGTTGTTCAGTCGTCCCTTCGAGTCGAATGAATCCATTTTCGAGAACGTAACCGCGATCGCAGAAAGCCATCGCCAGCGGAACCTGCTGTTCGGAGATTAGCACTGTCAGCCCTTGCTTCCGCAACACATCGAGGGCCTTGTAGGCCGCCCGAGCCAACAAGGGGGCGAGCCCGGTGCTTGGTTCATCAAGTACGAGGAGTCGGGGATTTGACATTAACGCCCGCCCCACTGCGAGCATCTGCTGCTCGCCGCCGCTCATCGTCCCGGCGCGTTGCCGCCGCCGCTCAGCCAAACGGGGAAAAAGCTCAAGGACGATGGATAGGGTCTCGGGATCGGGTTTGTGCGGATACGCTCCAAGGAGCAGGTGCTCCTCAACCGTCATCCGGGGAAACAAATGACGCGCGGCGGATACGAACCTCATCCCAAGCCGGGCGATTCGCTCGGCCGGGAACCAGGTGATGTCGCCGCCCTCGAAGAGAACCTTCCCTGACGAAGGCGAGAGCAGCCCACACATTGCCTGGAACAGGGTCGTCTTCCCGGCGCCGTTAGAGCCGATGATCATGACCGCCTCACCCGGGTTGACGCGAAAGGTCACATCGTGGACGACATCCTTACCATGGTATCCGGCTGAGAGGCCGTTGACCTCAAGCATATTTGATCTTCTCGCCCAGGTAGGCCTCAATTACTGCCGGGTGGCGCATCACATCTTTGGGCAGACCTTCGGTCAGGATATTCCCGAAGTTGAGAACCACCGTCCGCTCGGCGAAACTCATCACCGCCTTCATGACGTGCTCGACCCAGATAATGGTCACGTTGAACTGATCGCGAATCGTTCGGATTATTTTTATAAAGGCCTCCAACTCGGCGTCGTTGAGACCCGCCATCACCTCGTCCAGTACGAGAAGCCGGGGTTGTCCGGCGATAGCCCGCGCCAGTGCAAGAAACCGCTGCTCGTTCAGGTTGAGATTGCCGACAGGATCGTGGCTTTGGTCTACCAGGCCGACGAAGGAAAGCGCCTCACCGGCAAGCTCGAGAGCCTGCCCTTCCTTTCGATGTGCTCCCGCCTTGCCAAAGAGAGCCCCAAGCGCCACATTCTCAAGCACTGTCATCGTACGAAAGTGACGGGGAGTCTGTTGCACCATGGCAATCCCCATCTGGCGAACGCGATGGGCTGGGTAACGGGTGATGTCCTCGCCAGCGAATCTGATCGTGCCCCTGGTTGGCACCTCGAGACCGACAATCAGCTTGAGCAGAGTGCTTTTTCCGGCACCGTTTGGGCCGACGATGGCGAGAATTTCGCCATCGTCGGCCTTAATGGTCACGCCGTTGACAGCGGCTAGTCCGCCAAAGTGTTTCGCGATCTTATCCAGTTCGAGTATTGCCACTGGCGTTATTGCCCCGGCTCGTAGGGCGGGAGTGGCGCGGAATGGGACAGTAACTCTAACCACCAGTCGCCTGCTTCATTCAACCCATCCGGCGCCGGCCCTTCTGTTATTTGGAAGAAGATTGGAGCAGACTCGGCCAACTCGCCCCACTCGGTCCAGCTCAACGGGTGGGCATAGCCCGGCATGTCGAACGTGTGGGAGTGCACATACTCAGCAACCGCTGTTGGATCATCACCGACCGCCCCGACCGCCTCGGCGACAATCTTCACGATCGCATACCCGGCGACGGCATCGTCCGACATGAACTTGTTGTCGGAGAAGGCCAGGTAGCGCCGGGCCAGTTCGGCATAGCTGTCACCCAGGTAATCGGCGCAGGCGAAATCGCTGAAGCGCCCGACAGCGAGATCCTTCAAACCTCCGACCGAAAGATCCGGCGGAGTCCAGGCGCCGGTGACCGGCACGTTCCCGGCCAGGTCAGCCGACAGGCTCACGATCGCCGCGTTTCCTGGCGGATGGCCAGTAGCCACGATCATTTGCGCACCGAAATCCGCCATTTTCCGTACGAATGGGGTGAAGTCGGTGTTCGGCGGTACCGGGGCAACCTCGATGGTGTAGTCAATGCCCGAACCCTCGAACGTATTCTCCATGGCGGACTTGAACGACTGTCCCCACGGGTAGTCGGCGACGATGGCTCCGACCTTGGTGTACCCCTGCTCCTGGGCGTACTGGAGGATCGGCCCGGCTGTCATCGGCGCGGCTGGCAGACAGGTCCGGAAGGTGTACCGGCTGTCCCTGGTGAGGGCGGTCTCGGTGCCCGACTTCACCAGGAAGACCGGCACATGGAGTTTCTCGGCGTCTGCGGCGACTGGCGCGCCGACGCCGCTGGAAAGGATGCCGCCGACGGCCACTACACCATCTTCGACAAGTCGCTCGAAGCGATCAACGCCGGTGTCCCCATTGTTCTCGGAATCCTGGATAATGATCTCGATCATACGACCATTGACCCCGCCCGCATCATTGATCTCCTTAGCAGCGAGCGCCATGCCGTCGCGAACATTGAGACCCCAGGGCGTGAAGGTGCTCGTCAGGTCGCTCAACTGGCCGATCTTGATCGGGCCTGCCGGTTCAGAAGTCGGGGCTTCCGTAACGGCCGGCGCTTCTGTAGCGGTAGGAGCCGAGGTCGCAGCGGGGGCCTGGGTGGGAGCAGGCGCTTCCGTTGTAGCGGGGGCCTGAGTAGGGGCAGGCGCTTGCGTTGTAGCAGGCGTTCCGCACGCTGCCAGGATCATGGTGGTAACCAACAGAACAGGGAAAATCCGCAAGGCGATCTTTCGAGCAGTTTGTTCATTTTTCTTGCTCATGGTTCCTCCTATATCTAAAGTTGGTTAATGACATTAAGTTCTAGAATTGATAAAGATACATCTATGAACCTCTCCTTTCCTGGGCATGACGTGTCCTAAAAACAGGATCAATCTCCCCACACTTCCCGGGCCACATTCACGATCATTTCCAGTTTGGCCCACTGCGCTTCGTGGGTCAGTTCGTTGCCATGAACCGTGCTGGAGAAGCCGCACTGCGGACTCAGGCACATATTTTCCAGCGGCACATACTCCGCCGCCTCCTTGATTCGCTTGATGACAAAATTTTTGTCTTCCAAATCACCTCTCTTCGAGGTCACAGCCCCCAGCACAACTGTCTTGTTATCGGGTACAAAGCGCAGCGGGGAAAAGTCACCGGAGCGTTCGTCATCGTATTCCAGGAAGTACGCGTCCACGTTCAAATCGTTGAACAAGACCTCAGCCACCGGTTCATATCCGCCTTGGGCAAACCAGGTGCTGCGGAAGTTGCCGCGGCAGAGATGCACACCCACCGTCAAATCTTCCGGGCGATCATTGATAACATCGTTGATCAATGCCGCGTAAGTGCGCGGTAGTTCATCAGGATCATCGCCGCGCTCAACCGCGCCCTGGCGCATGTTTGGGTCGCACAGGTAGGCCAGGTTGGTATCATCCAATTGGATGTAACGACTACCAGCCTTGTACAGGGCGTTGATCTCTTCGCGGTAGACCTGCGCCAGATCTTCGAAGAACTCATCCATATCTGGATAGGCTTCAATATCGATGGCTTTGCGTCCGCCACGGAAGTGCACCATGGTAGGTGAGGGGATCGATACTTTGGGTGTGGAGTTTGGGCCGACCTGAGATTTCAGGTAGAGGAAATCATCGACTTGAATGTTCTTTTTATGTTGCAATTTGCCGGTCACTGCCAGCCGGGGCGGGGTAAAACCATCGTTGACAGTTTTGGCATCCGGATTTGCGGCAATCGAGCCGCTGACCGTAACACCTCCTAGCTGTTCGAGGAAATCGAGATGGAAGAAGGTCCGTCGAAACTCACCGTCGGTGATGCTGTGCAGGCCAACTGATTCCTCATTCTTGATGGCGGTCGCAATAGCCTCGTCTTCGGCTGCTCGTAGCTCCGCTGCTGATATTTCTCCCCGATGAAAACGCCCGCGTGCATCGAGCAATTCTTGCGGTCTGAGCAGGCTGCCTACGTGGTCAGCTCGATAAGGTGGGGATATTCTTGACATAATTTGACCTCCAGGTAGAAACTACTTCCTCTGGTATTCCCTGACCCAATGTTGGGATTTGAGCGCATACAGGTCATCCTTGTTCCCTTCTGCTAGACGAACATACAGTGACTGTATCAGGGATTGAAAAACACCGTTTCGTTCTCGCCCTGCATATGGATATCGAAGCGGTAAACGGGTGGACCATCGGATTCTTCGCGGGTTGCGATCAGCGTGTGCCGCCTGTCCGACTCCACCGAATTCAGGACTGGATCTTCGGCATTGGCCGGTTCATCCGAAAAATAGATGCGGGTCATGGCATGGATCAACATGCCGCGCGCGAAAACATGCACATTGATATAGGGGGGCATTCCATCTCGACCGCCGGGTTTGATGGTCTTGAATTCGTATTTCCCCGCATTGCGGTTTTCCGCCCGGCCAAATCCACGAAAGTGGGGATCGGCCTGGTCTTGCAGGGGGTCGAGGGGGTGGTTGAAGATGCCGGTAGAATCTGGCTGCCAGATTTCGATCATCGCATCCGGGATAGGCTGGCCGTCTCCATCGAGCACAACACCGGTGAGTGTGATGCGTTCACCCGTAGTATTTTCATTCACCAAATTACTTTGCGCCTGACCATAGATCAGTCCGATGCGGAAAAATGGACCGACGGTCTGGCTTGCTGACTGTTTCATCATGGCACTCACTTCTCTAACCTTCTACTCAAATGGCGTCTGGCGCGGGCCGCAGACCACGATGTCGAAACGGTAGCCCAGCGCCCATTCCGGTGTGGTCACGTCATGGTCGTAGATAGAAATCAGCCGCTTGCGGGCTTCCTCGTCGGGAACGCCGTTATAAATTGGATCAAGCGGCAGGAGCGGATCGCCCGGAAAATACATCTGGGTTACCAGGCGTTGCAGGAAATTCGCGCCGAAAACGGAAAAGTGGATATGACGGGGTCTCCATGCATTGAGATGATTGCGCCATGGATACGACCCGGGCTTGATGGTGGTGAAGCGATAAACACCATTCGCATCTGTCAACGTACGACCTGCGCCGTGGAAATTCGGATCGAGGGGCGCATCGTGCTGGTCCACTTTGTGCATATAACGACCGGCTGAGTTGGCCTGCCAAATCTCGATCAGCGCGTTCCGGATGGGCTTGCCGCGGTCATCCAGCAGGCGTCCTGTCACGATAATCCGTTCCCCTAGCGGTTCGCCGGCCTTGACAGAGTTTTTGGTCAGGTCGTTATCGAGTGGATGGATTTCGTCACGGCCGTAAACCGGTCCAGTTAGTTCCGAAAGAGATTGTGTCAGGGGAACCAATGGACGGCTCGGGGAACGCTTGACAGTCGACTTGTATGCGGGGTAGAGATACGGCGGTTGCACCTTCCAATCCAGCCAGTTATATTTCACGAATTCACTCATCAGCAGCTTCCTTTCCGCTCAATTCGGCATACACTCTTTTGGCAACAGAGAATGCAGTATTGGCAGATGGCACACCAGCATAGATTGCGACTTGCAAAAACACCTCTTTCAACTCTTCTTGTGTCACACCGGTATTCTGAGTTGCGCGAATGTGCATTGCCAATTCGTGCTCCTTGCCCAATGCAGCCAACATAGCCAGGGTGATCAAGTGACGTGTTCGGCGGTCTAATCCCGGGCGCGCCCAAACTGACCCCCAGGCTGATTCCGTTATGAATCGTTGAAAATCTGCGTCGAAGGGCGTTTTGTTGGCTTCGGCACGATCAACATGGGCATCACCTAAAACCGCTCGCCTTATTTTCATGCCTTCTTCAAATTTATCGTCGTCCATGCTATCGTTCATAAGAACCGCTCGATGTGTTTCGCAACAGCGTCTGGTTGCTCGATACAGGTCGAATGACCGGCGCCAGGGATCTCCTGGAATTCCGCATTCGGCAGGAGCTCCACCAACCTGCGAACTAAATCGGGTGGCGTGGAGACATCTTCTGTACCACAAAGAATTAAAGTGTGCGCCTCAATTGTTCTGGTAGCTTCTGTCAAATCCGCATCCCGAATAGCTGCACAGGTGCCGGTATATCCCTCCACAGGCATGCGGGTGAGCATGTTGTAATATCCTTGATAAGCAGCAGGTGATCTTTCCTTAAAAGTGGGAGCAAACCAACGAGCCAAAATGGCATCAGCCATCGATTGCAACCCATTCTCGCGCAGTTTGTCGATGCGGTCATTCCATAAATCAGCCGTTCCAATAACGGGAGCCGTATCGAATAAGACCATAGAATGCACCAGCTCCGGCCAACTTGCAGCGAAATCCAATGCGATCATGCCCCCCACTGAGATGCCCAATAAGATTACCCTCGATAGTTCCAGATGCTCCAATAAACGGAGCAAATCAGTGGAGAAATCATGAATTGAGTACGGCGCTGGAGGGGAGTCAGAAAGTCCATGCCCCCGCTTGTCATACCGGACGACCGGATAGCGGTTTATAAAATGCTGCGCAACCTCATCCCAGATACGCAGGTCGGTTCCGAGCGCGTTGACGAAAACCAGGGGAATCTCTTCCCTGGGGCCCTCGAACGCATAGTGGATCGTGATACCGTTCCCAGTCGTAAAACTCATATTCACCTGCTATAAATGAGTACACTACCGGTTCGTTATCTTTCGCAGGATAGGTAAGATGGTCTCCCTCTCTTCATCAGTCAAGCCGGTCTTTTCTTGATACAAGTCCTCTACCTTGAACGCCAATCTTCGAATTTCCGCAAGCATATCCAAACCTTTCGGTGTAAGCTGGACATAATATTCGCGCCTATCGTGCGGCGAGCGCTTTCGTTTGAGCAAACCACGCTTACTCAAGTAGTCTAAAATCCCGACCATCACGGCCGGGGCGGTTCCTATGTTTTCAGCGATGTTTTTTTGGGAAATGCAAGGGTTCTTCGAGATGAACTCCATTGCAACGAATTGCTTTGGAGTCAATTGGAGCGGCTCCATCACTTCGGTGCATAATTGCGTTATCGCCAGATGGGCTAAACCCAGTAAATGACCAACCAACTCGGGTAAATAACTGTAATCAATTGGTTTGTCGGATGCATCTTCACAATTGGTGGTAAGTTCTTTCACTGGCATCCTTTCAAAGGTCAAGGATTATTCAAAGTTATTTGATTGATTATATAAATTATTTAAATATTAATCAAGACCAGATTTATCGTTTTTATCATGTTTTAATAGTTTTGTTCCTTATATGATGAATCTCTATTCATCCTTACGCGTGGTGCGCCACAAGCGCCCAACACTATTGCCTTTGACTTATGAGAAATCCAGAATAAACCTGGCGTATGACGTGCTCAGCGATCCAGGGCAGCGGGCGAACGAATTGCGTTCGCCATTGCTTGGCGTTGATCCCATGGCGGTATTTCTTGCAGTATGTGGATTGCGTCGGGTCAGAAAAGACCTGCACTAAATAGATTGGATAAATTTGGTAAAATAAAATTATCTTTTCGTGTCAGTTTGATTTGCATGGAGTTAGGTCTTGGGTCCTGGTGGGATTAAAATGGCCTCTGCTAATCTACCTGTACAATTGACGAGCTTTATTGGGCGACAGGACGATTTGCGAGCCGCAGCGCAATTGCTTTCCACATCTCGCCTGGTTACACTCATTGGTCCGGGCGGGAGTGGAAAGACCCGGCTTGGGCTGCAGATGGTGTCTCAAATCAGCAGCAGCTATGCGGACGGTGTCTGGCTGGTGGAGCTGGCCTCGCTGCTTGAGCCAGCGCTAGTTCCGCAGTTCGTGGCTCAGGCACTCGGTATCCGCCCGGCTCCAGACTTACCCCTTTTGGAATCACTGTTAACCTTCATCAGCACAAAGCAGATGCTGCTTATTCTGGATAACTGCGAGCACCTTGCGGATGCCTGCGCCGAGTTGATCATGCAGTTGCTGTCCCAATCTCCCAACCTGCGCATACTGGCGACCAGCCGGGAGGCGCTGGCGCTGGTCGGCGAAAGCATCTACCCGGTGTCCGGCCTGGCTTATCCCACCGTTGGCAAAGATACCAGACAGGATGGACAGAGCTGCATCGATCCGCAAGAATTGATGAACTTTGACGCGGTGAATTTGCTTGTCGAACGAGGCCGCGCCATCCTCCCTCAATTCGGCATTACACTTGAAAATGCCTCGGCCATTGTTGAAGTTTGCAGGCGGCTGGAAGGGATGCCCCTGGCGCTGGAATTAGCCAGCGCCCGCCTCAATGTGTTGACCATCCAGGAAATTGCCAGCCGTCTCAACGACCGGTTTACCCTGCTTACCGCGGAGACCCGCAGGGGGGGTGACCCCCGCCATCATACGCTGCGGGCAGCCATCGACTGGAGCTACGACCTGTTAAAGGCCAACGAACAAGCGCTGCTGCGCCGGATGGCTGTGTTTACGGCCGGGTGTACCCTGGATATGCTTGAAGCCTTTTATGCCGGCGAACTGCATCCGGGAGAAACCAGCCTCAACCTGATCTCCTCGCTGGTGAATAAATCCCTGGTCGTAGCGGAAACCACGGGCAGGGCTCAGATCCGCTACCGCCTTTTGGAGACAATTCGCCAATATTTGCTTGAAAAATTAGATCAGGCTGGCGAAGCGGAGACCTGGCGCGACCGCCATCTGGACCTGTTTTTGGCGCGAGCCGAAGAGGCGATGCCGAAACTGGGCGGGACCTACCAGCAGCTCTGGCTCAACTGGCTGGACGATGAGCATGACGACCTGCGCGGCGCTCTGGCCCGGGCGCTGGAAAGCGAAAAAGGCAGCCAGCAGGAGATCGCACACCTCGAAGCCGGCCTGCGCATTGCCAGCGCCCTGATGTATTATTGGGGGATGAAAGGGGAGCTGAAAGAGGGATTGGAATGGTTCAGGCGTTTGCTGGCCCGTGCGGACGATAGAATTTCCCTGGATGTGCGTATGAATGCCATCGTTTTTGCTTCTTTTCTGGCCACGTTCCTTGGCGATGGTGTGCTGAGCCTGAAGTATGGGCGTGAAGCGGTCGCATTGGCGGAATCTGGAGGCGAAGAGGGAAAAGAGGTCATGGCGTTCGCCCTGGCCGGCCTGGCTTCGGGTGAGAAAACAGTGGGAGATTATCCCGCGGCATTTTCAACTGGCGAACAGGCGTTGCAGGTGTATCGTGAATCAAGTTCGCCGTTGAGCCTGGGTATGGCCCTGTTATCACAAGGAGAAATTGCTTTTTGTATGGGGAACTACGCGATCGCCCGAGAGCGGTGGAGCGAGAGTTTGTCGCTGGCCCAAAAGGACCAGGACACCTTTCGCATCGCTTACAGCCTGAACTACTTAGGCGATCTGGCCCGGATGGAGCAGAATTACGCCGAGGCGGTCTCTAAGTACCAGGAAAGTGAAGCGCTTCTGCGCGAGCTGAATGCACAGGGCTACCTGGCATCGATATTGAGCAACCTGGGATTCACCTTCTTACACATGGGAGAAATTGAGCCCGCTCGGGCTAAATTCCATGAAAGTATGGCGATTTACCAGGAAGTACAAAACCAGCGCGGCATGATTGATAATCTGGTTGGATTGGCTGCCAGCGCAATCCAGGCCGGCTTGCCTGACGCCGGAGTACGCCTGTTGTCAGCGGCCGAAGCCCTTTCCGGGCTGCCTGCCGCTTCGACCTGGCCAGCGACACAGATGGAATATAAACAACATCTGGGCTTTGCCCGCGCAAAGCTCACGAACGACGACTTCCAAGCGGAACAGGCTGCCGGTAGCGGGCTGTCTCTGGAGCAAGCCGTTAATCTCGCCGTGCATCTCTCATCCCAGACAAATGCTGCATCGGAAACAGAATTGGCAAAAGCTGAACGAGCCGGCGGCCTGACAGAACGCGAGCTGGAGATCGCCGGGCTCATCGGGCAGGGAATGTCGAACGGCGAGATCGCCGCCGAGCTGGTGTTGAGCAAGCGCACCGTGGAAAGCCATATCCGTCATATCTTGGCGAAACTCGGATTGGCGGGCCGGGCGCAGGTTATGCGTTGGGCGCTGGATCAAGAGTTGGCCAAAGATCCCATCCGCTAAAATAACATCCATGGATACCCCGGCGGCTGCACATCAGGTGCAGCCGCTATCTTTTTAAATTACGTGTAAACCTACGTAGGCTTCTCCGTATAAATACGGATGGCAATTTAGATAATATTTATCATAATAGTAAGCATCACATTATTTCTTCTCGTTCAACCTTCTCCAGGAGAAATCGTTTGTGTCTTCCATGAATTCACCCTCCCCCATTCGCCGGATTTTCGAAGAAGCCTTCAACCTGGGCAACCTGGCTGTCATCGGAGAGGTGACCTCTCCCGATCTATTCACCCACAACGTCATTGCCGGCGCTCCCAACGGCCCGCAAGGTCTTAAACTGGTGGTCAGCCTGTTTCGCGCTGCCTTCCCTGACCTTCGTTGTAATGTTGAGGATGAGATCGTGGAGGGTGACAGATTTGCCGTGCGCTGGTCGATACATGGCACATACCGGGGGATGTTCCTTGGCAATCCACCGACTGGGAAGCAGGTTGATGTGCTGGGGACCATATTTGGGAGGACTGAAAACGGGCGCCTCATTGAAGATTGGACCCTGACCGATCAATTAGGAATCCTGCAGCAGCTTGGGATTGTGCCTCCATCCAGGCGGCGCGAAGGTAGGTGGAATGATGGTAAATAATGCCATACGGTGGAGTGGTTTGTTATTGATCGCTGGCGCGGCTCTGTTAGGCTTCGCCATCGTCACAGTATCGTTTCGACCAGTGGTTAATCAGCAGTTCACGCCAGGAATCAGCCGGGTTTTTCTCCTCTCATCGATATTGCTTTTGCTGTCCCTTCCAGGGATGTACATGAAGCAGGCGAATTCGGCCGGCTGGCTGGGTCCGGCAGGTTTTGCATTGCTCCAGACCGGGATACTCTTGCTGGTTGTGATCGCTTCAACGCCGATCCTTTACCCATCTATCAAGACGCCATCCGGTGAAAATATAGTGGTCTTTCTGCTGGGTATCGCCCTGATCTTTGGCCTGCTCCTGACCGGGATCGCCACCATCCAGGCAAAAGTCTTTCCGCTGTGGTCAGGCATCATGCTCCTCCTGGCTACAGCTGCTATCTTCTTCACGTTTTTGATCGCCGAGTTCCTGCCGCCCATTACGGGACAGATCGGCTCGGCGTTCTTCGGGATTGTCCTTGCCCTTTCTTTGATCTGGATCGGTCTATCCATTTGGACAGGGCCTTTCTCTTAGGAGAAAATCTTTACTATGTTACTGCTTTCGAGCCCCAGGTTCTTCCGCAAGAATCCGGTCTCAAATCCCGTTAAGCGGCCCATGGGATGAGGAGGCGACCAATGCTGGAGCTTCCATCTTGGGGTATTGCCCAGGCCGCGGGTCTCTTCCTGGTATTAAGCGATCTGGTTCAGTGGCCTGGCCTGATCATGTTTTGGCTGCGCGCCGGGCATAAAGGCGGCGCGCCTCGCAGCCGGGCCCACTTTGTATGGGAGCGCAGTTTCGTTATGGGATCGGTCGTTCCGAGAACCATTGGGTTTGTGGTTCTCGCCGCAGCCCTTCAAAACCAGAGCGGTTTGGTATTCGGCTTGACGGGCGCAGTTGCGTATCTGTTCGGCGGCGTTTTAGTTGTCACCGCCGAAGCGCTCAGCCTGACGATTGGATACGAGAAGCTTTATCCGATCATCAATATTTATGTCATCCTGGCATTTCTTTCACAGGCGAGTATCGGGGTAGCTATCCTCCAATCTGGGCTGACGGCTGCCTGGGTCGGCTGGGTGTGTATTGTCTGGAATTTGGGCTGGTTGGCGGCGATTCCACGGCTCTCACCCAGTGATATCTACTTCCCAATTCTGCACTCATTTATGCCGTTATTGATCGGCGTCGCTCTGATCTTTGGATAAACCCGTGGAAATAAGTGTCGGGCGCTTGTGGCGCACCACACAAAATGATGAAAAGAGATTCATCAAAATAGGATTAGGCGCGTTTAGCGCCCCATTCGGACCGGATGAAAGGAGACTTTCTGATGTTTGATATTGCAGGTGTCGCTCTTTTGGTTGTTTTGATCTTGATTTTTGGCTTCTTGACGGTTCGCGCCTGGAAAACAAAGCGTCGCTGGTTGAAATGGATTGGCGCCCTCCTGGCGGGCCTGCTGACCTTGATCCCGGTAGCCATGCTGGTACTTGCGCTGATTGGCTTTTACAAACTGAACCAACGCTTCGATGATCCGGTAGCTGAGATTCAGGTAGCCGGGACAGCGGCGCAAATCGCCCGCGGTGAAAAACTGGCGAACATCTGCGTAAGCTGCCATACCCCTGGCTCCCAGTTGCCGCTCTCCGGGAGCAATTTTGCGGCGAAGTTCGATTTTCCGCTCTTCGGCACGCTCTACGCGCCGAATCTCACTCCAACCGGCGATATCCAGGATTGGACCGATGGGGAAGTCATTCGCGCCATCCGGGAAGGCGTGCATAAAAATGGCCGCTCGCTGCTGATTATGCCATCGGCTGATTTTCGCAATATGAGCGACGAGGATATCCAGGCTCTGGTGGCTTACCTGCGCTCACAGCCCGCCACGGGCGGACCCACCCCAAAAAATCAATTTAACATCCTTGGCGCGATCTTTATGAATCTGTCTGATTTTCGCACGGCGCAGGCGCCGGTGAGTCACGTAACTGCCCCCCAGACCGGAACACCTAACTACGGTAAATACCTGGTGGATATCCTCGGCTGCCGGGACTGCCACGGAGACCAGTTGCAGGGCAGGGTGGAGAATGGCCAGCCTGGTCCGCCTGCTGGCCCCAACCTGACCCTGATCATTCCACACTGGACGGAAGAAGAATTTATGGCTTTCTTCAATACGGGTACAATGCCCGGGGGCAGTCAAGTCCCCATTCTCACGCTAAACAGCGGCTTCTCGGAACCCAGGATGCCCTGGCCGGTGGTGCGTGCAGTCACAAGCGATGACGATTTGAAAGACATGTATACTTATCTTCATGCGCTGCCACCGGTGGAAGGCCCAACCCAATGAGGGGTAAGGATGCCCGGGTCGTGGTAATATTTTGACCAGGTGACTGCCGATGAAATCACAAAACCAAAACTCCTCTTCACTTCCCACAGGAACCACACTCTATCGCTTCAACGGGGTACCCGTTGTGGCGCAGCCTGATTTCTGGCCCGCCCCTATCTTGGTAACCGCCTTGTTAGCCTGGGTCGCCGGGCTGCGCAAACCGGAACGCTCCTGGCTCCAGCGCCTGGGCGTTGCTTTACTGGCAATGCCAATCGCATGGTTCGCCGATATCGGTCACGCCATGGCGCATACTATCAGCGCCCGCCTTTCCGGTGCGCCTATGGATGAAATTCTGCTCTCATCGGGGATGCCGCGCACGCTCTATCGGGACAACGCCGTCTCCCCGCAAACGCATATCCAACGCTCGCTGGGCGGCCCGATTTATAGCCTGATCGGTTTCACGATCAGCCTGCTGTGGCGGCGCAGTTCAGCGCCTGGATCGCTCAGTCGCGAACTTTCGGAGGTTTCCCTGGCCGGCCACAGCTTTATCCTGTTGGGCAGCCTGGCGCCTCTGCCGATGGTCGACGGCGGAATTATCCTGAAATGGAAACTGGTAGAGGCGGGCCAATCTCCCGAGCAAGCGGATCGGACGGTACGCAAGACCAGCCTGGGCCTGGGTGCAGGTTTTCTCGGCCTGGGCGCTCTGCTGGGTCTAGTCCGGAAGCGCAAGTTCATCGGCGGTTTGTTAGCGGCCGGCGGCGTAGCAGGAATCGCTGCGGGCCTCGGGTGGCTGAAGTAGCCAATTGCTGGGAGGAATTACGCTATGACGACTTACAAAGCTGCTTTGCGCGGCGCCTTTCTAACGGTGTTGACCCTCTTCGGCGGTTTGCTGGCCGGATTGGCGCTTGGCGACCTCGTTTTTCACTTGATCCCTGGCAGCAGCCTGGAGGATGTCAAGCTGGGACACGCAGCCATTGCAGCCATCCCTGCGCTGGCTGGTTTTCTGGCGGGGGGCGCAGCCTGGGGCGTGCAGATGGGCAAGCTGGCAGGCAACACGGAAACCCGCCGGCTGTCCATGGCCGGTATGCTGGGCTTCGCGCCGGTCACGATCCTGCTGGCGGCAGGGTTGGGTCTGGCAGAACCGGTCATCGTGGGTTATTTAGGCGCACGCGGCCAGCCGATCCATCGCGTCTTTACCCTGCTGTTTGTGCCCTCGGCCTTTATCATCGCGGGAGTCAGCGCCTGGGCGATGGGTCGGGGGCTTGATCGCCCGAAACTGGGGCGCAGCCTGTTCTGGCAGGTGGGTTTGACCGCTGCGTTGACCTTTTTGGTTGTCAACCTGACGATGGAGTCCCTGGGCTGGGTGATCGGCGCGCCAAACGCAGCGGCACGCGCCACCATGTTGACGGTGCTGGCGCTCGGTAATATCACCGCCGCGGTCACCGCTGGCGCTGTCATGGGATGGAAATTAACTTTGTGGAGGTTGGATAAGTGACGGGCGCTTGTGGCGCACCACGCTTTACGATGAATAGAGATACATCATATAAGGAGGAACCAGTAGATGGCGACCCATCCGCCCAAACGGCAAGCCCCGAAGCCAAAGAGACCGGTCATACACTGGCTGCTTGATTCCGACCCTTCGATCCGCTGGCAGGTGATGCGAGACCTGACCGGTGCGCCCGCGCATGAAGTCGCGGCCGAGCGCGCCAGGGTCGCCACCGAGGGCTGGGGCGCACGGCTGCTTGCCCTGCAAGGGGCCGACGGGCGGTGGAGCGGCGCAGCGTGGAACCACGGCTGGAACTCCACGATGCACGTCCTGATGCTGCTGCGCGACCTGGGTCTCGATCCCGCCAGCACGGAGGCGCGGCGCGCGGTAGGACTCGTCCGTGACGGCGTGACCTGGAAGGGTTGCGGCCCGCAGGAGTGCGACGACAACCCATTCTTTGCCGGAGAGTTGGAACCGTGCATCAACGGGCAAGTGGCGTCGGCCGGCGCTTACTTCGGCCAGGACGTCCGCGGCATCGTCGACCGGCTGCTCGGCGAGCAGCTTTCCGATGGCGGCTGGAACTGCGAGGCCGAGAACGGCTCGACGCGGTCGTCGTTCAACACCACAATCTGCGTGCTGGAGGCGCTGCTCGAGCACGAACGAGCGACCGGAGGCAGCCCGGAGGCGACCGAGGCCCGTCTGCGTGGGCAGGAATACCTCCTCGAGCGCCAGCTCTTCCGGCGGCGGTCGACCGGCGAGGTGATCGAGCGAGATCGCAAGGGCGGCGCGGCGTGGACGCGCTTTGCCTTCCCGACCTGGTGGCACTACGACGTGCTGCGCGGACTCGAGTACCTGCGCAGCGCGGGCGTCACACCCGCAGACCGGGTGGCCGAGGCGATCGAGCTGGTCGCGTCGAAGCGCGACGGCGACGGGCGGTGGCCGCTCGAGACCCGCTATCCCGGCGTGATGCCGGTCGAGATAGACGAGGGCGAGGGCAGGCCCAGCCGGTGGAACACCCTGCGCGCCTTACGAGTGTTGGACTGGGCTTCTGGCATCTAAAGGGGATTCTGCCCCTACGGCAGGAATACGGTCGGCGGGTCGGTGCTGAACCGCAGGGGAATCGCCCCCTGGTCCAGGCGCGGATTGACCGTGCCCGTTCCCGGATTGAACAGCGTGTAACCTTCCGCTTTGACGCCCTTGGGTAACGACAGGCTGGCAAAGTAGACGAAATCGGTGAAGTTGGTGGTGATCGGTGCAGGGGTGGCCCAACTGGGGGGCGGGGCAGCCGCGATCGAAATCACTGGTCAGGCGAAGAAAGCTCGATGCTGCCACAGCAATATTTTGGGCGTACACCATAGCGCCGTCGTAGTTGAACCCCCGCAGGGCGACCGTGTGACCGACGGAATCGGTATTATACAGGTACAGCACAGTGGCAGTCGCATCATTGTCCGTAGGAACAAAATATAGCAGAGTTTCACCCGGAATAGGGGTGGGGAGAATAAAGTCCGGCGCCTGCGGCTGGCTGCCGGTGCCGGCTTGCGGCAACTCATCGTCCCCGCCCGCGGGCTGAAGCGTTTCAACCACTGCGCCTTCATCCGACAAAAGCGCCGTTGGCGTCGCCGTGGCAGATTGTGAGGCCGGCCCTGATTGGGCCAGCACGCTGCCTTTCGATCCCATCCACAGCAAGCCAACTGTCAAAATAATCCCTGAAATTATCCCGAGTACGATTAAACCGAATTTTTTCATGACGCCCTCTGTGTTGTATATCCCCGTTATGATATTTATCCTTCGGATATAAGGGATAGAGAATAAAGATAACCAATTATACCAAAAAATACATTTTATATCTAATAACCGTTAAGCTCGCTTGACAGGCGAAGCATTTCGAAATAGAATTCAACTATTCTATTGAACACTAAAATATTCTGGGAGGTCTATGGAAGATAAACACCGTACTAAAGGACAACTCTACCAACTATTTGCAAGCCTGGCAGACGCCATGGCCAATCCCCATCGCCTGGAGCTGCTCGACCTTTTAGCGCAGGCGCCGCGCACCGTCGAAGATCTGGCGCGGGAGGCTCATATGGGTGTGGCTAACACCTCCCAGCACTTGCAGCGCCTGAAGCAAGCTAATCTGGTGGTATCCGAGCGCGAGGGGCTTTTCATTCGCTACCGCCTGGCCGGTCCAGCGGTCGTTCGCTTGTGGCTGGAGCTGCGCAGTGTGGCGGATCACCAACTGGCGCAGGTAGACCGGGCGTTAAGCGACTATCGCCCACATCGTTACGATTTCCAAAGAATTTCAGTCGATGATCTTCAAGAACGAATGAGCAAGGGCGAAGTCTTGCTGCTCGATGTGCGACCTGAAGTCGAGTTCCAGGCCGGCCATCTGCCCGGTGCGGTTTCGATCTCGCTGGACGAGCTGGAGCAACGCATGGGTGAGCTCCCTGCGGACAGGCTAATCGTCGCCTATTGCCGCGGACCCTATTGCGTTTTTGCAGACCAGGCGCTCGACCTGCTCTCTAGCAGAGGCCGGAATGTAGCCAGGCTGGAAGAGGGCATTGCCGAGTGGCAATTTGCCGGCAACCTCCTTGAAAGATGAACCTTAGCTAGGTTCGTCCCTGAGCGTAATGATGCCTTTCAAGTGTCGCACAAATCATCGTCGCAGGAGAAAAACTCATGGCCGGAGGATCAAAAAGCTACCTGTTTATCATCAATAATGCGCCTTACGGGGACGAGCGCCCCTACAACGCCCTGCGGCTGGCTCACAACCTGGCTAAGCGAGAAGGGACGCAAGTTAGCCTGTTCCTGACAGGCGATGGAGTATTTTGTGCCAGGAAGGGACAGAGGACGCCGGACGGGTATTACAACGTTGAGCGACTGATCAAAGTGATAGCTACTCGCGGCAGGGTAGCTACCTGAGGCTCGTGTTGTGAGGCCCGCGGGCTCGAGCCTGAAGAATTAATCGATTGCGTGGTGATGGGAAACATAACGTTGCAGGGGGATTGGACAGTCGAGGCAGATCAGGTGCTGGTATTTTAGATAAAAGCGGTTCGTTTTTCCTCGGGTAGGAAGGCCAGCCGAGTGGTTGTTTTTCCGGTTTCAACCTTAGCGGTATAGAGAGGCAGATAATGACCATGTTGGTGAAACAATTCGTAGATGAAGCGTTGGGTAATTCCTCTTATCTTATTGCCTCGGAGGAAACCGGCCTGGCCGCCGTCCTGGATCCCCAGCGCGATATTGATCGTTACATCCAGGTATCCGAGGGGCTGGGTCTGCGCCTGGCCTATACGCTGGACACTCACCTGCACAACGATTTTATCAGTGGGTCACGCGAGCTTGCTGCCCGGGCGGGCGTCCAGGTCGGCGCCAGCAGCATAGCGGAGCTGAGCTTCGATCACTTACCTTTGCAAGATGGCAACCTCCTTCAATTGGGGGATTTGAGCATTCGTGTCCTGGCTACCCCCGGGCACACACCCGAGCACATCAGCTTCAGCCTGACCGAGGCCGGAAAGCCAGCGCCCACCGCCCTGTTCACCGGCGGGGCGCTCATCGTCGGCGGCGCAGCCCGCACGGATCTGCTGGGTGATGCCCAGGCCGAGCCTTTAGCCCGCAGCCTGTATCACACCATCCACGACAAATTGCTGCCTTTTCCAGATGATGTCGCCATTTACCCAACCCATGGGGCAGGATCTTTCTGCGCGGCTCCGACGGTCGCAGACCGGACGTCAACCATCGGGAAGGAACGTTGCTGGAATCCATTGGTCCTGGCGAAAGATGAAGACGAATTTGTTTATCGCGCGCTGGATGACCTGCCATCTTATCCGTCTTATTTCAAACATTTGCGCCGCATCAACCGGCAGGGCCCGGTTGTGCTTGGCGGCCTGCCGCTTCTCAAGCCGCTCAAGCCTGAAGAGGTCTTCGGGCTAAGCACTCAAGGTGTGGTGGTCGTCGATGCGCGCCCACCGCGTGATTTCGCCGCCGGCCATATTCCGGGCGCCTACGGGATACCGCTGACTACACCACTGGTCACCTGGGCAGGCTGGGTGATTCCCTTCGGCACACCCATGATCTTGCTGGCAGACTATCCGGCTGAGCGCGAAGAGGCTGTTCGCCAGTTGATCCGCATCGGGTTCGACGATCTGCGCGGCTACCTGGAAGGAGGTATGCCAGCCTGGGAAGCGGAGGGCCTGCCAGTTTCAACAGTTCGCATCCTACCGGCCGAAGAATTAGCCCAGCAACTAAAACGAGGTAAAGCTCCGCCGATCCTAGATGTGCGTTCGGATGCGGAGTGGCGCGCCGGACACTTGCCAAAGGCCATCCACGTCGAGGCCGGGCGGCTGCCTGAGGCGGATTTGTCGCTCCCACAGGACGAGCTCAAAGTCATTCATTGCGGCCATTCAGAGCGTACGACGGTAGGGATATCCGTCCTGGAACGGCGTGGGTACCGCAACCTGGCCCTGTTAGAAGGTGGCTACAGCGGCTGGCATGCGGCCGGATATCCCGAGGTTCAGGATCATGAGTGATCCCCCAATTATCTTGGGGCTGCGGGCGAACTGGAGGCAGTTCACCCTTTTAGCTGTAATCAACGCTTTTGTCGGCGCGATGGTCGGATTGGAACGCACTCTCGTGCCACTGATCGCCAAAGGTGAATTTGGCATCCAATCCTCCTTGATTGTCCTTTCCTTTTTAATCAGCTTTGGGGTAACCAAAGCGCTGACCAACCTGTTTGCCGGCCGCCTTTCGGAACACCTGGGCAGGAAAAAGATCCTGGTTGCAGGCTGGGTGGTTGGCCTGGCCGTTCCACTCCTCCTGATCTTCGCTCAAAGCTGGGGCTGGGTGATCGCTGCCAATATTCTTTTAGGCGTTAATCAAGGACTGTGTTGGTCTACTACGGTCATCATGAAGGTCGACCTGGTCGGGCCCAAATGGCGCGGGGTGGCGACCGGGGTTAACGAATTTGCTGGCTATAGCGCGGTGGCGTTGTCCACGTTGATGACCGGCTTCCTGGCAACTGCCTATGGCCCGTACCCGGTCCCCTTCTATCCCGGGGTTGCTTTTGCACTGCTCGGCCTGGCGCTTTCGCTGTTTTTTGCACGCGAGACCAAGAAATACGCCACATTGGAAGCGCAGATCTCTTCCCCACATTCGGCAGATGACCCATCCCAATCCACATCCAGCCAACCAACTTTTCTGCAGGTCTTCTACTTGACCAGTTGGAAGAACCGGGCTTTGTTCGCTGCCAGCCAGGCCGGATTGATGAAGAACCTCAACGATGGCGTGGTATGGGGGTTGATGCCGATTTTCCTGGCTGCGAAGGGCCTGGCGATCGGTCGCATTGGGATCGTGGCCGCGCTCTACCCGGGAGTTTGGGGAGTGAGCCAGCTATTCACCGGGCCGTTAAGCGATCGCTGGGGGCGGAAATGGATGATTGCGTTGGGGATGTGGTGTCAGGCGATTGGGATTGGACTGTTCGTCGTCCTGCAAAGATTCTCGGGCTTTCTGGCGGCAGCAGTCGTGCTCGGGTTGGGCGCCGGGCTGGTGTATCCGACGCTCCTGGCGGCCGTGTCGGATGTTGCCCGCCCCGAGTGGCGCGCCTCGGCCCTGGGGGTTTATCGCCTGTGGCGCGACGGAGGTTATGCAGTTGGCGGGCTGGTCTCAGGGGTACTCGCCGACGCCCTGGGTATTCCGTTCACCATAGCTGTCATCGCCGCTTTGACTTTCCTGTCGGGCGTGGTCGTGGCAGTTGTGATGGTTGAGACCCTGCCTCTTAAACAAAGGTATGTAGCCCGACCCGCTAATTGAAACCTGATCGCTGAGCCCTGATGCCGGGCAATTCCTGACGCCACGTATGAAGGTTGGAGTAAAATATGAGGGAATCTATCAGGTTTTTTGGCTTTTTTTGTATAGGATATCGACTATGAACTGCTGCCAATGCCAGGGGATTGAGGAATTATTCAGCCAGCAATATGTCGACAAAGAACTCTCAGACTACCGCGCCAAAGGCCCGGACAAGACAACTCGAATGCTGACGCAGGCCATTAAAAAGGAAGGAGTCGATGGATTGACGCTTCTTGACATCGGCGGAGGAGTGGGAGCCGTTCAGCATGCGTTGATCAACGCAGGTGTACACGATGTTACGAGTGTGGAAGCCTCGACAGCCTACCTCATGGCGTCCAAGGCGGAAGCTCAGAGACGAGCACTCTCAGACCATATAAGTTACCAGCATGGGGACTTTGTCGACCTGGCGCCGGAGATCGAGCCGGCGGATATTGTCACGCTCGACCGGGTGATCTGCTGCTATCCCGATATGGAAATGCTGGTTAGCCTCTCGGCAAAGCGTGCCCGCAAGATCTATGGTCTTGTCTACCCACGCGATAACTGGTGGATCAGGATCGCTTTGGCTGTAGGGAACTTTTTCTTCAAGTTGCGCCGAAGCGCCTATCGCGGCTTTGTCCATCCAACTAAGACGGTTGAAGCTATATTAGGGGGGAACGGTCTCAAGCGACGTTCTTATTACAAGACTCTGGTTTGGCAGGTAGTAGTCTACAGTCGATGATTGACGCCAATCGATATCCCGCCCTTCTCATCGACAGGCTGACATAGTAAATACTCGATTCCCAGGAATACCACCGTGCAAAACTGACCAGGTCGAGGCCAGCCTATACCCGGCGAGGGTTGGTGATTAGCAGATCTGCATTGGCATGCGCCGATTCTCTGAATCAGTCCTCGATCCAGGCTTTTATCGATTCCGCCCACCGTCTTTTTCAAGGATTTCTTCTCCATATTTTCAATTAACCCTTGACTTGGAGTCGACTCTAAGTGATACACTCACTCTTGGAGGTGAAATTATGAGGATCGCGGAAGTAAGTGAACAATATGGCATTTCATCGGATACACTGCGCTACTATGAGCGTATCGGACTCATCCCGTCCGTAAATCGAACTGAAAGCGGTATTCGAGATTACAACGAAATCGATGTTCGGCGGGTCGATTTCATTAAGTGCATGAGGAGCGCCGGACTTCCCATCGAAGTGCTGATTGAGTATGTCGGACTGGTTCAGCAGGGCGACCGGACCATTGAAGCCAGGAAAGAAATCCTGAAAGGGCAGCGGGAGTTGCTTGTGGCCAGGATGAAAGAATTGCAAAAAACGCTAGACATCCTGGACCATAAAATTGAAGTGTATGAAAAAGCTGTTTTGACAAAAGAGAAAGAAATGATCCAAGTAGAGGAATAAAGGTGAAAGAATGATGCAGAAGCGCCAACTTGGAAAGGAAAGAGCGATGAGTATTAGCGAAACAGCCAACAAAAACCATGAGGAATTGTTCCCAAACTACAAATCGGAATTATCGGTAACCGATCCCGAGCTGATGGAGGTCTTCGATAATTTTGCCTTTGATGAAGTGCCTGGTTATGGAAATTTGGATACAAGAACAAGGCTGATGGTCATTCTGGCATCCATGATTGCCAGCCAGGCGCTAGGTGAATATCAAGTGATGCTGGGCGGCGCGCTGAATGTCGGGGTAACCCCGGTTGAAGTAAAAGAAATTGTGTATCAGGCGGTGCCCTATGTGGGTATGGCCAAAGTGTACGATTTTATCCATGCCGCAAACGAAATCCTGGAAAGCAGAGGCGTAAAGCTGCCAGTGGAAGGACAGTCTACCACTTCACCGGAAACGCGCTTTGAAAAAGGTCTGGCAGTACAAAAAGCCATTGCGGGAGCCAGGATTGATAAGATGTACCAGGATTCACCTGCTAACCAAATCCACATCCAAAGATATTTATCAGCAAATTGCTTTGGAGATTACGTTGCCAGAAACGGAATAGACCTGAAAACAAGAGAGCTTTTAACGTTTTCCATGCTTCTATCTTTGGGCGGCTGTGAACCTCAGTTAAAGGGGCATATCCAGGGCAATATTAATGTTGGGAATGATAAACAGACATTGCTGAGTGTTGTGACCCAATTAATACCTTATGTAGGGTATCCAAGAGCCTTAAATGCCATCAGATGCCTGAATGAAATCCTGCCTGAGTAATGAGATAAGAGAAGGAGTTCGAAAATGGAAATCAAAAGAAGCGGCTCACAACCTTCCGGCAAGGGACCGGCAGAGAATTTTACCGGCAGTGTGCGAGTTGACCCCTTGTTCAATGCAAAAGACCCGGCCCGCGTGGGCGGCGCCAGTGTCACCTTCGAGCCCGGCGCTCGCACGGCATGGCACAGTCACCTTCTGGGGCAGACTCTGATCGTGACGGCCGGCTGCGGCCGGGTACAGCGTTGGGGTGGCCCAATCGAGGAAATCCGGCCGGGGGACGTGGTCTCGATCCTTCCGGGTGAGAAACACTGGCATGGCGCCGCGCCAACCACAGCCATGACCCACATTGCCATTCAGGAAAATCTCGCCGGCAAATCCACCGACTGGATGGAAAAGGTCAGCGACGAGCAATATCTGGCCGGATCGAACCCGGTCGCGTCTTCGATTGGGTTGGCCGGCTCGATCAAGCGCCAGATGGTTACCGGGCGATGAATGAGCGCTCAGTGATAAAGGCAATGATTGAGTTCTAAAGAAGGAGTTGCCCCCATGCTGGTCCCTGGGGCGCGCGCCGCGACCATTAAGCTTGCGCCGCGCTCGATAGCTTCGTGAACAAATTCAAAAGCAAGATCTCTAGCCAGATCATTGGAAAGTGTTGGGCGCTTTGCCCCTGGCTGCAGGCCAGTGGTCGGAGCACCCCGCAATAGGATGGAGAGTTGCGGCTACGCCGCAATCTCCAGAGATTCATCAAAATAAGAAAAAATGCCATGGAATACACGAAGCTGGGGAACACCGGAATGGACGTGTCTCGCATCTGCCTCGGTTGCATGGGGTTCGGAGAGGCGGAACGTTGGATTCACAAATGGGTGCTTAACGAAGAAAACAGCCGGCCGATCATCCAGAAAGCCCTCGAGTTGGGGATCAATTTCTTCGACACGGCTAACGTCTACTCCATTGGGACGAGTGAAAAGATCCTCGGACGCGCTTTGAAGGACTTCGCCAATCGGGACGAGATCGTCATCGCTACTAAGGTGTATGGCAAAATGCACGATGGACCGAATGGCTCCGGGCTATCGCGCAAAGCGATCCTGAGCGAGATCGACAATAGCCTGAAGCGGCTTGGGACAGATTACGTGGACCTCTACCAGATCCATCGCTGGGATTACCAAACCCCAATCGAGGAGACGATGGAGGCACTGCATGACGTGGTAAGGGCTGGCAAGGCCCGATATATCGGCGCCTCCGCCATGTTCGCGTGGCAGTTCCAGAAGGCGCTGCACGTGGCAGAGAAGCATGGGTGGACCCGCTTCGCCTCGATGCAGGATCACCTGAACCTCCTCTACCGTGAAGAAGAACGGGAGATGCTGCCGCTCTGCCGTGAAGAGAAGATCGGGGTGATCCCGTATAGTCCACTGGCATCAGGAAGATTGGCGCGTGACTGGTCAGCGGAAAGCACGCTTCGTTCCGAAACCGACCAAATCGCGAAAAGCAAATACGATGCGACGGCCGAAACCGATCGACAGGTCGTGGAGCGGGGGGCGGAAATCGCGGAGAAGTACGGGGTTCCGCGCGTTCATATCGCGCTGGCCTGGCTGTTACAGAAGGAGCCGGTGACTGCGCCAATCATCGGGGCAACGAAGATCTCGCATTTGGAAGATGCCATCGGCGCTCTGTACGTTAAACTAACTCAGGAAGATGTCGCCTATCTGGAAGAGCCGTATGTGCCGCATCCCATCGTTGGTCATCAGTGAAAAGATGACATCTGTCAAAAGATCATTGGAAAGGAAAAAGCAATGGAATACGTTCGATTTGGATCAACGGGTCTTAAAGTTTCGCCCATTTGCCTGGGCTGTATGAGCTACGGGGGGCCGAGCGAGGGCTGGCCGTGGGCGCTCGATGAAGAGCACAGCCGGCCGTTTATCCAGCGTGCGCTGGAGTTGGGCATCAATTTCTTTGACACCGCCAACGTTTACTCCAATGGGAGAAGCGAAGAGATCGTTGGCAAAGCCCTGCACGATTTCGCTGCTTCCAGGGATGAGGTGGTGATTGCCAGCAAAGTTTATTTCAAGATAGGCCCAGGCCCCAATGACCGCGGCCTCTCTCGCAAACACATCCTCAGCTCGATCGACGCCAGCCTCAAACGCCTGGGGACGGATTATGTCGATATCTACCAGATCCACCGCTGGGATTATGAAACTCCCATTGAAGAGACCCTGGAAGCCTTGACTGACGTGGTGCGGGCCGGCAAAGCCCGCTACCTCGGCGCGTCTGCGATGTATGCCTGGCAGTTTGCCAAGGCCCTGTTCAGCGCGGATCTGCATGGCTGGACGCGCTTCGTCTCCATGCAGCCGCATTACAACCTGATCTACCGGGAAGAGGAACGCGAGATGCTCAAGCTCTGCCAGGATCAAAAGATCGGGGTCATCCCCTATTCACCATTGGCGAAAGGGCTGCTGGCCCGCAAACCCAACAAGGAACGCAACGAAACGCTGCGCGCCCAGACCGATGCGGTCGGCAAACGGCTGTACACGGAAGAAGATTTGACCATCGCGCAGCGGGTGTATGAGGTGGCTGAAGCGCGCCGCGTGCCGATGGCGCAAATTGCTTTAGCCTGGATGCTTTCCAAACCGGTCGTGACCGCCCCGATCATCGGCGCCACCAAGCCGCATCACCTGGATGATGCCGTAGCCGCCCTCTCCATCCAACTCACGGCCGAGGAGATCCAGCACATGGAAGAAGCCTATCAAGCCGCATCCCGTGCTTGGGTATGCGTAATTTGCTATAATAAGTTTCTATTTGAAAGCGATGGCGACCTGGCGCAGGTCGCCATCGTCTATTATTCCCCCAATGGATTGATCCACCTCTTCGCCTCTGACTTGCGTTATACTAGCGAAGGCGCAACGGAATTTCTGAACCACATACAGGAGAAAGAATGACATATAAAAGTGTTATCGTGATCCAACGGGGCGGTCCGGAAATGCTTCAAATTGTGGAAAACGACTTGCGTCCGCCAACTGAAGGCGAGGCGCGCATCCGGATCCTTGCCACAGCAGTATGCCAGGATGATGTCGCCATCCGCCTGGGCAACCGGCCTTTTCTGAAAAAGCCGCCTTTTGTGCCGGGTTATTCCTTCATCGGCATCGTCGATGCAGTTGGCGAGGGGGTCAGGGATGTGAAGGTTGGGGACCGCGTCGCTGCTCTGACACAATTTGGCAGCCATGCGGAGACCATCTATTGGGATGCGCATGGGCTGGTTCCCGTCCCCGAATCCCTGGATCCGGCTGAGGCTGTGACGCTGATCCTGAATTATCTGGTCGCATACCAGATTCTGCACAGGGTCGCGCAGGTCAAAACAGGGGATAAGGTGCTCTTGATCGGCGCCAGCGGAGGTGTTGGGACTGCTTTTTTGCAGCTTGGCAGGCTGGCTGGGCTTGAGATGTACGGGTTGGCTTCACCCAGCAAACACCCTATCTTGAGTGAATATGGAGCCACGCCCATCGACTATCACACCCAGGATTTTGTCGAGGTGCTCCGCCTGGCGGAGCCGCAAGGCATCGATTACGTATTCAACGGGATGGGCGAGGAGTATTTCGAGCGCGGCCTGGCCGTGCTGCGGCGGGGTGGGGTCCTGGTCCATTACGGCGCACCGCAGAGCCTGGCGCATTTTATGCTTCTGGTTGCCAGGCTCCTCCTGTACAACGTCCTGCCGAATGGCAAATCGATCAAGGGATACGGAACGCATCGATTAGGCGTCGACCTTTTCAAGGAGGACTGGACCACGCTCTTCAAGCTGCTGGAAGACGGCAAAATAAAGCCCGTCATCGCAGGCAAATATCCTCTCCTGGAAGCGGAGAGGGCTTACAGGCTGCTGGAAAGCGGTCAGGTAACCGGAAACCTGGTCTTGTTGGCTCCCGAGTGGTTATAAGTGTTGGGCGCATTGCCCTTGGCAGCAGGCCGGTGGTCGGCGCACCCCGTAATAGGATGGAGAGTTGCGGCTACGCCGCAATCTCCAGAGATTCATCAAATAAGGGAGGGATCATGGATCTGTCTGGCGTTTATGGGATCATGAGCGGTATATGTTTTGCATTGACCGGCCTGTGGTGGAATGTCGTTGAGGGACGCAAGGATTGGCTGGACAACCCGCGTATGCGCAGCCTGGCGGGTGGGGTGTATGCCTCCTTTCTGATCCCCGGGACGATGGCAATCGGAGCACAAATTGGTGGCGATAACAAGCTGGTCTGGCGCTCTGCCTTTGTTATCCTGGCGCTGTCAGGCATGTTCTTCACAACAAGGATGCTGGCGCACGTCAGCAAAATGACCAAGCCCGGCTTTTTTGCCCGCAGTCGCTGGCTGGTGATCCTGCTTTATTTGGTTGTGCTTGTCCTGGGGTTGTTTCCCAGCCTGGCCGCGCCCACCGGCCTGGCCCCCATCCAGGTGGAAGCCTTTCTGCTTTCCATCATCATTCTGACAGGGCATGGACTTGCATGGGAAATGATGACTCGCAGACCGGAATAAGACTGCCGCCGCGGCGCTCCTCTCATATTCACGCCTGGCCCATCTCAGCCGCCTGCTTCTTGCACGTCTCCCATACCTGGATGTAATCGTACGCCGAGCGGAACAACGGCGCCAGGTCCTCCGCGGATAAGCCGCAGTTGCGGATATCCTGGAGAAAATCGGGCAGCATGCCATAATGGGCCATCCCGTCGATGTTGATGTCAAAGTCGCGCCGCTCCCCGGCAGTCGAGCGCTCCAGCGGGCGGTTATCCCCCTTCATTTCCTGCCACTTCTTCCAGATAGCTGCGATCCGCATGGCAATCCGCACCGTCTCGTCGTCGTGATTCGAGTTGCCTGCTGGGTCAATGCCCTTCTTCACCAGGTAGGCGGCTCGCTGGCGGCGCGGCCACTCGTCCAACTCCCGCGCCTCCGGCGCCTCTTGCTCGTCTGCAAGCCAGAAGCCGCTGGTAATTTGATCCACGCCTTTCTGTTCGTAGTGCAGCCGCACGAACTCGAAGGCCTCCCGCAGGGTGTTCTGGGGAAAATCGCTGGCGGGATGCTCGTGGCGGCTGGGGTCGAACCCGGCTTCGTATTGGGCGATCCCCTGCCAGATGTCCGCTTCTTCATCATCGTAATCGCCGGGGCCGCTGGATTCGAAGCGATACCAGCGATAGTCGCGGAGCGGAGTGTTGTAGGCCACGCCGTTGGTCTGGCAGTCGATTTCTGTGCGGCGGTCGGCCATCCGGCGCTTGTCTTTCACTGCGCCGTAAGCTGCATAGGCCCCAAAGCGCGGTCCGGGCATCCCGGCGGCGCCATTGATGTCCGTCCCGATCGCCACGCCGCGCCCACCCATCATGGCGCTGGCGTACAGGTAAGCCTGCGCCCAGGATGTGCTTGATCCGGCGCACGGGTTCGTGATTTTTTCAACCAGTTCCGGCATGCAGCGCCGCAGCCCTGCCAGATCGCCCTGGTTAATGATTGGCGCCACCAACCCGCCCAGGCGCCCGATGCGCTCGATCTGGTCTTCACGCTTGCCTGCTTCGTGCGCCACCTTGTGCACGTCGCTGGTGCCGTACTCTTGCTGGGTGCGGGCATCGAACTCAACCTGCCCGCTGAAGAGCAGATCGCGGAACCAGGTATGCGAACAGATCACCGGGTATTGGCGCTGCTCCATCATCGCCAGCGTCTGGTCGGTGGATTTTTCGGACATGTGGTCTACGTCGATGATCATGCCGCGCTTCATCAGCTCTTCCAAAAGCACCACGCCGTATTGGTTCAGGCCGCGCGTGTTGGCATGGCCGCCTTGCGATTTCGGTGCATCAAAGGCCTCAAGCAGATCGCGGGCGCCGGGGATGCGGTCCAGCAAGGTCTGGCGGTGCATCGCGCGCAATGGCGGCCCGGAGACGACCGCCACGCGTTCGGCGTTGTCGAGCAGGTCGTCGCCGTCGCTGTCGAGGCGGTAGCGCACGCCGGTCTCCCAGGCGTCTTCCACCGCCCAGCGCTCGCCGGTCAGGAAGATTGTGATTGCTTCCAACAGGCGCAAATAAATGGCAGTGCCGCCAAAAGCGTTGTTGCTCAGGTGGATGGGGGTGATCTGGCGAATGCCCAGCTCGTACAGCCAATCCAGCTCTTGGGCGATCAGCTCGCGAGCTTTGTGCAGGTCGCGCTGGCTGGCCTTATCCAGATCGGCCACGCTGCGCCAGTTGCCCAGCGAGTCCACTTCGACCCCCAAAACGATCGCCAGGCGGTTCTCTGCGATCACCTTGCGCGCCTGTTCGGGAGTATAGACGATCTCGAGCCAGCCCTTGCCCGGCCCGCCGCACTGCGCTTCGACATGGGCTGCCATGGCTTTCATCGCCGTCACCTGCACCTCGATGGCGGTTTTATCGTCGTGAGGCAGAGTCGGGGTGGTCTTAAAAGCCAGCAGCTCATTATTCACTGCCAGGCAGGTGATCAGGCGCAGACCACCTTGGTAGGCGCGGTAGATCCAATCGATGTAAGCCTGCTGGTGGACCAGGGTGGTGAAGCGCGGCCATACGATGAAATCCGGCCAGCCGCCGCTGGCGACGTGGCCAAATTCGGGATTGATGTTGATCAAGCCGCCATGGATCGGCTCACAGGAGGCCAGGGCGTACTGCATGCCCTCCTCTCCCGGGTGTTCGGGGCTATAAGGCTCACCCCAAAAGGCCTTGCCGCCGAAAGCCAGGTGGGCCATCAAATGGGCGTGGGTATCGGCAAAGCCCCACAACGGCGCAGTGGGTGCGGCGTCCCAGTAATCCCCGCCGAGCGGCACCCGCGGTGAGCCGGAAAGCCGCTGAAAATATTTACCTGCATGGTTGTCACTCATTGCCAAACTCCTCCCCAACCAACTACCCCCGTTGACAGGAAAAATCAAATGATCGAAATGGGCCTGGCCCGTTTGTTCGTAGAGGATATTATATATTAGATGTCTGATTGCGCCAGTAGCACTAATCATAGAGCGGCTTCTGCGCGGCAGGAAAAATGTCACCGGTGCTCCGTCCCATTTCCGATACCGAGGCTGTGATCCTCGGTTGAAGAATGGTCGCTTGACCAGGTAAAAAACTACCCACAAGACCTAATCGTATCCTGGTACTCGACTGTTGCGACTCAGCCTGGTTTTCACTATGCTATAAACGTGGCAATTTATTAAATTGAGCTGTCATCAACAGTTCATACCTGGCTGAACAAGCGAAACCACAAGAAGAGGCTGAAATGTCCCAAACAACAACTGTCCCTCCAATCGTCAATCGCGGCATGAAACTTGTGTTACGCTCGCCTGCACATGGGATGGTCAGTAAAACTGTCCTGCTGATCACTTTCACCGGGCGCAAGAGCGGTAAGACCTACACAACCCCGGTAGACTACTCGCAAGACGGCGATCAGGTGACCATTTTCACCCATGCAGACTGGTGGAAGAACCTGCGCGGCGGCGCAGCGGTCACATTGCGTATTCGCGGCCGGGAGCTCCAGGGCCTGGCAGAACCGGTCGCCGAGGATAAGCGAGCCATCGCCGCTGGGCTGGCAGCCCATTTGCGCAAGGTGCCGAGTGACGCCAGATATTATGGCGTGACCTTCGACGAGTCCGGAAATCCAAGATCAGAAGAAGTCGAGAAAGCTGTGCAGACTGTCGTGATGATCCCTATCCGGCTATGTTGATCTCCGGGGGAGCAGGGTTGGGCGCTATGCCCCTGGCCGTAGGCAAGTGGTCGGCGCACCCCGCGATAGGATGGAGAGTTGCGGCTATGCCGCAATCTCCAGAGATTCATCAATATAGAAGTCCATAGAATCAACCTCGGGCGCTGCTCAGTGCGACGCTTGCCAGGAGAGTAGAAAATGACAACCATGCAAGTTCGAGACGTGTCCCTTTTCGTGAAAGTCATGGGGCAGGGATATCCACTGGTCCTCATGCATGGCGGCCCTGGCCTGGATTACACGACCCTGCTGCCTTTACAGCCTCTTGCGGATCAATTCACTCTGATCTTCTATGACCACCGCTGCAACGGCCGCTCGCAGGGGGCGGAAGTCACCTCCATGACGTTCGAGAATCTGACTGCAGATGCAGACGCGCTGCGCCAGACCCTTGGCTTCGATCGGTGGGCGGTGCTCGGGCATTCCTTTGGCGGCAATGTAGCCCTGGAGTATGCGCTCCGTTATCCGCAAAGTCTCTCGCACATGATATTGATGGATACCGGCGGCGACCAATGGTGGGTGAATCGGAATGCTCCGGAGATCCTGGTGAAACGGGGCTTCAGCGAAAGCGCCGTGCAAGCGGCTCGCCGTTTCTATAACGGCCAGGTGACACCCGGCGAGTTCCTTCCCACCCTGATGAAGTTTATGAGCGCATACAACTACCACAACAGCCTCCTGGCAGTGGTCAAAGATGTGGTCGCCGGTCATATGCCGAAAACACGCCCCGAAGCCCTCATCTTTGGTTACAACCATCTGCTCAATGGCTGGACGGTGATGGACCGGCTCAGCGAGATCCAGGCTCCCACCCTGGTTTTGGCGGGGCGTCATGACTTTCTGTTTCCGACCGAACATCAGGCGGCGCTTGCGGCTGGAATAACCAACGCCCGCCTGGAGATTATCGAGCGCGCCGGTCATAATCCACACATGGAGCGGCCTGCTGAAGTGATCGAGATCATCAAAAACTTTATCACCGAAGTGAATCCAGCCTATGCCTGAGAGAAAATTGCGCAATACTGAACAAGTGAAACCAGCCGAAAGCTCCTCCTGCGAGGCAGTCGCTTCGTACGAAGCGATTGACGCTTATATCGAGGGGCAAATGCGCCGTCTGAACATCCCGGGAGTATCGCTCGCCATCGTCGAAGGCGACAGGATCGTGCACCTGCGCGGCTTTGGGCACGCCCGCCCTGGTGGAAAAGCGCCAGTCCCACAGACGCCCTTCTTTATTGGCTCGCTCACCAAATCGTTCACTGCGCTGGCTGTGATGCAGCTCGCCGAAGCCGGCAAGGTAGCGCTGGATGCCCCGGTTCAACGCTACCTGCCCTGGTTCCACGTGGCGGATCCCGATGCATCTGCCCAGATGACGGTACGCCACCTGTTGAACCAGACCAGTAGCCTGCCCCTGTGGCCCTCGGAAATAGCCCTGTCAGATTTCGATGACAGCCCGGACGCCGTTGAGCGCCAGGCGCGGGCCTTATCCACGCTCAAGACCACCCGCCCGGCCGGTTCGAAGTGCGAATACAGCAACTTTAACTACAACATCCTGGGGTTGATCGTCGAGACCGCCAGCGGAGAATCCTACACCGATTACCTTCAAAACCATATCTTTAACCCCTTGGAAATGAGGCACAGCTATACTTCGAAGGCTGCTGCGAAACCAGGCGGGCTGGCTGTGGGCTACCGCCACTGGTTTGGTCATCCCTTCCCGGCTCCCAATCTGCCCGTCCCGCGCGGCTCGCTTCCCTCCGGCCAGCTTATCTCATGCGCTGAAGACATGACGCACTACCTGATCGCCCATCTCAACCGAGGCCGCTATGGGGACGCGCAGATCCTGTCGGGGGATGGGATCGACGAGATGCACCGCGGGGTGATGGAATTAAAAATGGGAGATTTATCCGGGGGATTTTACGGCATGGGTTGGTTCGACATTGACCTCGGCCAAGTGAAAACCTATTCGCACGGCGGCAACGTACCGGACTTTTCTGCCTTTATGGCGCTCGTTCCAGGCCAAAAGAAAGGCCTGGTCCTGCTCCTCAACGCTGACCCTTATGGATTACCTATCGTCCTGGAGGAGGTTGGGATGGGTGTGACAGCCCTGCTAGCCGGCCAGCAGCCCGCCCCAATCAAACTGGATTTCATTCAGTGGATCATGCGCCTCTTGCCGTTGATCCCGGTTCTCCAGATCGTGGGCGTCTTCGCCAGCTTGCGGCTGATCCGCGGCTGGCAAGCTAACCCGGAGCGCCGCCCAAGTCGTGAGCGCGCCTGGGGGCAGTATATCCTGCTCCCGCTGATCCCTAACCTATCGCTGGCGGCTATCCTGATCTATCTACAGTCCAGCCGCCTGATCCGTTTCTTGCACCTGTTTATGCCCGACCTTGCCTGGATCGCCCGGATCAGCGGCGGTTCCGCCGGGATATGGGCCATCCTGCGCACCGGCTTGATCCTGCGGGCCCTGCGAAGGGTCTTGTAGTCCCTGCCCTTCGTCAGGCGGCCCGGCGCCCAGCGAGGAGGCTGACCATCGGTACGTTTCGTTCACCTGATTCGCGTGGAGGATACCCTACCATGAACATCGGACCTTACCATGTCGTCGACCTCTCACCTGGGCGCCGTGTGTGGCTGAACACACTCGATCTATCTTGGCCAGCCCATAGCATCTACGGCATGCTGGAAGTGGATGTGACACTCGCCCGTCGGTTCATCGCGGAGTACAAGAGGCGCACCGGTGAGGCGCTGTCCTTCACCGGCTACCTGACTTTCTGCCTGGCCCGCGCGGTGGATGAGGACAAGTCGGTACAGGCCTACCTTAAAGGTCAAAAACAGCTCGTCCTGTTTGAGGATGTGGACGTTGGGTTGATGATCGAAGGCAAGATCGGGGAAAAGCACGCTTTAATGGGGTATGTCATCCGGGGCGCCAACCACAAGACGTACCGGGAGATCCACCAGGAGATCCGCTCGGCGCAGTCGAATCCAGTGCCGCCGGGCAGAGGCATGCCCGCCTGGTACCGTTCTGCCATGCTGCTGCCGGGACCCCTGTCCAGGCTGTTCAAGGCTCTGCTCGGCATGGCCATGCGCCGTGACCCGACGATTCCCGTGTCAATGGCAGGCACGATCAGCATATCCTCTGTGGGGATGTTTGGCGGAAGCCATAGCGGTTGGGGGCTTTCTCCCACACCCCAACCACTCGCTCTGGTGGTGGGAGGTACAGCTTTGAAGCCAGCTATCATCGAGGGACGAATCGAACCGCGTGAGATCCTCAATCTGACGGTGATGTTCAACCACGACGTGATCGACGGGGCTCCGGCGGCCCGTTTTACACGACGGTTGGTGGAGCTGATCGAGAGTGGATATGGACTATGCCAGGACCAAACCCAAACCGACCCCGGCAATCACGCAATCGGATTACAGACAGCGCAAGTAACTACACAGAACGGGGTGATCCAATGAGGGCCGTTATATCTATTTACCCACCTTCAACAACCTGTTAAAGAAGGATCTGTACCTTGTAAGGGAGATGCGCAGGTCTTCGGTAGAGACTTCACTTCCTAACTTCCATTGATCTTCCAGGTAGGAACGTTCTTCCGCAAAAATCTCAGCAATGTTCTTGATCACTTCGGCAACCAGTTCATCAGCATCTCGCACGGATTCTTTGGGAGCATCGACAAATCTTGTCTGAATATCCAGCCAACGCGACCGAAAATCCTCTATCGTTTTAGCTTCAAACAATGGCTCAACTTCTTCCATCCCAAGGGATTCCTTTTGCTCACTGAGAACTTCATTATTAGTTTCGCGACGTTCTTTCAGTTCATCCGTTTCTGCAACAAGATCTGCTGTGCTTAATCGACTTTCTCTTTCTTCTTCGTTCATTCTATTTTCTCCTTCTGTTCAGTATTCTCAAGGACCTCACTGCCAAGGAGCTCTTTAAACAGATTTCGGCAATGGATCATAGCTTGACGCATCTCTTCAGTGCTAAGCCCGTCTTGCTCGTTCTTTGCAGCAATTTCATTTACCAGTCGATAGTTCGAGATCAATTCGGGATAATCAACCGACAAATCTGCAATGCGCTGCTCGGAATCAGCCACAGGATATCCTTTGGCTGTCATAACTTCTTTCACTAACTGGTTTGCCTGTCGTATCGCCGCATTGGGCTGGTCTACAAACAATGCCTGGGTCTGGCGCCAGGCATCCGCAAAACGCTCTTTCTGTTCCATCGAGAGTGGATGAAGATTCAATTGTTTGACATGCTCCAGGCGATCCGCGAGAGCCGATTCGGCCTCTTCTTTATCCCCCACTTGCTGAACCACGTGGTCGTATTCCGGGCCAAACTTTTGGTGCAATTTCTTCGAGCGCTGGCGACGGGCAAATATTACAGCCAACCACCCTCCGAATATCAATAAAACCAGCGCTGCGATAACGACCACAACTATCGAAGTTGTATCCATTTCATCTCTCCTGACTTGATGTCCCTCTGAAGATTTGGCGGTGTGGCAGTGCACGGGCGTTCTTCGCCCGCTTTTACCGCCTTATCTTTTTGTCTGAATTTAATATTAATAATATGAAACCGATCTGTAAATAGGGATTAACCCTAATTTGCCTTAAGGGATTTCCCTGCAATGATAATTATGATATTTCAATCTGGCTGTTGATGATTGCGATCGCCTGTCCGACGCCGTCCTCGGCGCGGATGGCTTCTCCCAAAGAGGCGGCTCGCTGGCGCATATCCTGATCGGTCACAGCTTTTTCAATCGCATTCGCCAAGCTTTCAGCGGTCAACTTTCGCTGTGGAATGGGGGGTGGACCAACCCCCAACGCAGCCACGCGGCGGCCCCAGAAAGGCTGGTCGCCGACGAACGGGCAGATCACGGTCGGCTTGCCGGCGCGCAGCGCCGCCCCGGTCGTGCCCGCGCCGCCATGCTGAACGACCGCCGCTACCTGGGGGAAGAGCCAATCATGCGGGGCGGCATCCAGGACAAAGGTGCCTTGCGGGGCGTTCTCCGCGGTCAGCCCTCCCCAACCGGTCGCGATAATTCCCCGCTGCCCGGCAAGCTTCAGGGCATTGAGAACGGTTTCCGTTTTGCGCTCCCCGCCATTCATGAACATGCTGCCGAATCCCATATACACCGGCGGCGAGCCTGCTTGCAGGAACTCGACCAGCGCCGGTTGTGGTCGCCAATCGCCGGGCGCATCCAAAAACCAGTATCCGGTGACCACCGACGATTCATCCCAGTCGGCAGGACGAGGCACTACAGATGGGCTGTAAGCATACAGCTTCGTAACCGGCTTGCCGCGCAGCCGGTCTTCGCCCTTCGGCGGCGGCAAACCGAGCCTATCCCGGCGCCATTCGTTAATCGGGCGGCGGTACATCGTTGGCCCTATAGCCGCAAACAAGCGGTGGCTCATTTTGTTGAAGGGTCCCAGGTCGCGAAAGGGCAAGAACGGGCTGGGGAACTCTCGGGTTGGCGAGTAGAGCGGCGCGGGGAAAGAGGCGAAGGCCGGAACGCCCAATTTCTCGGCGATATGGATAGCCACCTAATGCTGCCGAATTATAGATCAGCACATCGGCCTTTTGAGCGCTGGCCCACTCATCCTCCAAGGTGTCGCGCGCCATGCGGATATATTGCCGCAGGAGTTTGATTGGATTGCCGCGTCCTTCCAGCGCAGACTTGCCCTCGGCTGTTTGGGCGGCTTTCAAGAAATCGCCGCGCAAAGCATCATGCTGCAGTCCATAATCCATCACGAGCGGCTTGAATTCTGCCAGGGTCGCAATCGTCACTTCATACCCGGCTGCCTTTAACCCCAAACCCAGGGCGACATACGGCTGCACATCGCCGCGCGTCCCGAACGTCAAAATACAGATTTTCCTGGCCATTTTTAAAGGAGCGCTTGAACGTTGTTCTTAGCGTGATTGAGGATCAATTCGATAATATCTCCACAGCCCTCTGCAGCGGTTCGTCGGTTTCCGTTGCCGGATCGTCGCTGACTTCGATCTGTGGCGGGACGCCGCGCCCATGATACCACTCTCCATTGGGTGAGAGCCACTTGGCTATCGTCATTTGCAGCAGGGTATCATCCACTAAGGGAATCGTGGCCTGGATCACGCCTTTGCCGAAGGAACTGCTCCCGATGGTTTTGCCCCTGCCGGATTCGGCGATGACGGCTGCGCAGGTTTCGGCAGCCGAATAGGTCGTCTTATCCATTAAGACCACCAGGGGGATATCCGCGAGCGATAGGCTTTCCTTTCGCATAAAACCGGACCGTTCGATCGTGGGTCAGCTCTGCGGAGAAGAGCAATCCATCTTTGATGAAATAACTGAGGATATCTTGGGCCGCCTGCATATCCCCACCTTCGTTATTGCGCAGATCCCAAATCAGGCCGATGGGTTTCTGCGCCATGAGCCCTTCGATGGCATCCTTCATCTGCTGGCTGGCTGTGCGATTGAATGCATTTAGCGATACATATCCGATCCCTTCCGGAAGCATGCGGGAATCGACATATTCTCGCACCTGGCGGACCAGGTCGAATTCGAGAACCTGGTTATCGCGGCGGACCTTGAGATGCACCGTGGAACCTGGGGCGCCGCGGATCATCAAGCCGGTTTCCGATGAGTCCGTATCTTTATCCAATGTCACATTGTCAATCGCCAGAATGACGTCTCCAACCTGTAAGCCGGCCTTATCGGCAGTCCCGTTTGGGAAGACAATTGAGATGACGACTTGATCGGATTTTTTCTCCGCATACAGGCCGACCACTCCGGTTTGCCCGCTAAATGTGCTGGTGAAATTATGAGCGGCCTCGGGTTCTATCAGCTCTGCGTACGGGTCATCGATCGTGTCGAGCATACCCCGGATAGCGGCATAGGATAATTCGCTGCTTGACTGCTGGTTGAAAAATGAATCGCCCGCAATCCTGCGATAGGCGGCGTCAAGCAGTTTTTCATCCGAGCTTTCCCCCCTCCCATTGAACCAAAAACCGGCGCCGAAGGACAAGACGCATAAAGCAATCACACCAAGCAGCTTAAAGACTTGCTTTCGTTGAATATTTAATTTCATGGGGAGGCTTCCAGGTTTGCAAAGGCCGCGTGGGTCAGGCCCTAATTCGATCGGGCCAGGGAGTTATCCAGGGACTGAACACAGGATGCGTCAAACAAAACGCCGGCTTGTTCATTCAGGTAGGACAGCACTTCCTCAACGCTCAACGCTTGCCGGTAGGGGCGGTTGCTGGTCATCGCATCGAAAACATCTGCAACGGCAACGATTCGGCCCATCAACGAAATTTGCTTGTCCGTCAGTTTTGCGGGATACCCTGTTCCATCCAGCCGCTCATGATGCTCCAATATTGCCGGCCACATTGGGTCCAACAACTTAACCTGGCTCAGGATATTCACGCCAGTACGTGGATGCTCTTTCATTAATTCAATTTCTTCCAGATTGAGCATGCCGTTTTTCAATAAAATCGAATCCGGAATGCCGATTTTACCGATATCGTGGAGCAAGCTGCCAATGCGAATATCATTCACCAATGGTTCATCCAAGCCAAGCTCCAGCGCAATTAACACCGAATAATCGGATACACGTTGGGAGTGACCTTGCGTATAGGGGTCCTTGGCGTCAATAGCCGTAATCAATGATTTAATGACCCCCAGGAACAATTCTTCAGTGCTCTCATACATTTCGGCTACTTGCAGAAAGGTGCTGGCTTGATCGACGAGAATCCGCATCAACTGCGCATCCTCTTCCTGGAAAGAAGCACTGGGTTTGTTAAGCACCATCAGACCGCCGAGCACGTGCTTGCGATCCTCTGCACGATCCTGCGTAAGCGGCCCACTTCGTAAAGGCACGGTGATTGCCGAGCGGTTGAAATACGAGAATTCCCCTTCCTGCAAATTCGCCAGGCGAGTTTGCCGGCTGAAATTACTTCGGGTATGTTGGCTCGATCTGGATAATCTGGCCTGCCTGCCAGTATTTTCGGCAGATGAAGGCGCACGCCCTTGCTCCGGCGGCTGGTAAGCTACCTGAAAGATCATCTCGCTCGTCGTAGGATCGACCAGAAAGAGCGAGCTGCGTTCGGCATTCACCAGACGAGCTGCGTTTTCAGTTACCAGGTGTAATAAATGATTGCGGTCCAAGGTTCCGGCGACCTCTCCCAACATGTCCACCAGTGTCAGGAGGCGTTGGTTTGATCGCTGGACAGTATCGATTTCTCTGCGACGATCCAGCTCGCTTGCAAGGCGACTGCCTAAAACCAAAAGCAGGTCCGATTCAGCGTGTTGAAAATTGAAGATCTGGATGACGCCAAGCGTATGCCCCTTGTTGGCGACCGGTAAATTGATCACGTTTTTCTTGCGAGCGGCGTTCACCGGATCCACCGTGCGCAGCCAATCTGGATCCGACGGCAAGTCGCCAATTACCATGACCCGGGTATCGCAGAGCGATATCCCTGGTAAGCCTTGTTGGCGGTTCAGACGCAAACCCACCAGATACTGGCTTTCAGCATCGCCGCGCACGTGCGTTAAGACTAATTCATCTGCAGCCGCATCCAGTTGAAAGAAATGAGCCGAATCGGCCAGGGTAATCTCGATCATCAGATCTAACATATCCTGGACCATGCGTGCGGATTCTGCTGCGCCCGCAATTTCATCGGCGCGCTCGATGGTGGACAGGAGCCATTCACGGCCCTGGCTAATTGGATGGCTATTTCCTGGAACTGACGTTTCTTGATCCTTCAGGCGCTGTTTGCCGGCATCCAACATGCCTGTGATCCCTTTCAAATCGATGAGTGTTTTCCCAATAATTGGAGAAACTGGGGGCTTCCCTGTTAAGGGCCAGATGTGGGGTTGTTTGCAGACGAAGCCCGCAAACAACCCCACATCTCCTTTTTTCCACTTTTCCACAGCTAAGCCGGAAAAGCGATCATGCTCCAGTTGAGAACAGGGTGCGTGATTTGAGGAGGCTAATTCGAATTTAAATCACTTATTCTCAGGTTTATCCGGACCACAGCCAGCCGCCGGACCAGAGCCAACCGCCCGACCACAGCCAGCCACCTGACCACAACCAGCCGCCGGACCAGAGCCAACCGCCCGACCACAGCCAACCCCCGGACCACAGCCAACCACCAGACCAGACCAGGTTACCCGCAATGGATTGATGTGAGGCGTTTGAAATGCGAGCCATGGCCATAGGAGCAAAGAGAGATGCCAGTACCAGCAGGCCGATGACGATGATGATTATTTTCTGGTTTTTACTCATATCTCTCCCTCAATCAAGTTTTTGATAGAGATTGATTAAATTTTGGATGTCGATAGGTTCCTACAGTTTCATACAGGTTGATCGATTAATCGAATTCGTTTGATAATTGCAGCCCTCCTTTCAATTCAGTGGCTACCAGGTGCGCCAGATGAAGACCTAAAAAAAATCCCTACGGTGACCAGCTACCATAGGGATGAAAATTTATATTCGTCCGCCTAGGTAGCCCGACCATCTTACGGTAATCGTTGTTCTTTACCGCTTAGACCGTAGCTTTGCGCCTTCATCTTTTGATGAATTTGCCGTTTCTGTGCGAAATTTATTGCCTAGGCAGCCAGGCTGTCATGCAAGGAGGAACCCTGATTAGACCCTTTAGCTTTGCGTCTCCATCTTTCAATGGATTTGCCGTTTCTGCGCTATTGTTAAGATACTGTTAATAATATACACAATTTTTCAATAAGAGTCAAGTCAAGACACTTACAGTTTTGTTATGCAGGCCTTATAAATAATCGGTTTCCCGGGTTTCATTGGATTTTTACCGCTTCCAATAATGAGAGATCTCGAGAAGCGCCCAATTGTTTAAACACTTGCTCTGCCGCCGTGCGATGCGTTAGCGCCTGTTCCTGATCATTACCTGCCAACGCAATCAGCATAGCCTGTACATGCAGCCGTCCATCTTCTATTCGATCCGGGCCATCTTCCAAAGCTTTCCAGGCGCTTTCGAGTGCCTGCCTGGCGTCTTCGATTTGCCCTTGGCGGAGTAAGCTGGCAGAAGTTAATCTCCAGGCAGTGGCGAGCAGAGGGCTGACACCAATTTGAGAAGCCAGCTTTGCAGCGCTTTGAGCGCTTTCTTCAGCCTCAAGCAGCCTGTCCTCTGCCAGTTGGATCTCAGCCAATGTGCAGTAGGCTTCTACAATCACATCTGGAGCGTTAATTTCCTGCGCAAGGCGAAAACTATCCTGGAGCGATTCGGAGGCTTCAGCGATCTTTCCCTGGCTCAACAGAGATTGCGCTAAACCGACAAAGGAATTAGCGGCATGCCAGTTCATTTGAAATGGCCTGGAAACAGCCAGGCTGTCACGATAATATAGCTCGGCCTGTTCGACATCCCCTAAACTGCGCACAAGCTGGCCCAGGTTGTGGTTTGTAATCGCTACCCCGTCGACGTCGCCCATTTTCTGGCGCAGATCCAGGCTGCGCTTAATGGAATTATAGGCAGCTTGCCAGTTTCCGGACACGCTTTCGAGGATGCCCAAATTACTCAAGGCGGCAGCCACTCCCCAACTGTAGCCAATCTCTTGCCAGTAAGCCATTGCCGTCCGCGTGTGCTGCATCGCCTGCTCGAGATCACCCTGCCGGAAAAATATCCCACCCAGGTAATTCTCTGCCATAGCCAGTGTGGTTAGATTATTGGCCATGCCGGCGTAATGCATCGACTTCATAACGGCCTCTTTGGCAGATTCAAAATCGGATTGCACGAAATGGCACCAACCCAGGCGGGCATAAATCAGGGCTGCTTCTACCCTGGACTGGGTGTCATCCGGTTCGGCGATCACTTCCAATGCCTGGGTAAGATAGATAATTGCTTGTTCCTGATCCCCTTTCTTATGGGCTGTATCGCCCATCCGCCGGAAGAGACCAGCTTGTTGGGCGGGGGTTAGCAAAGTGCTTTGCAGAAGATCCAGGCCGCTCTGGAGCACTGCCAGGGAAGTGTCATAGTTTCCGATAAACTGGTACACCTCACCCATCTGGTGAATAATTCTCCAGCGGGCTTCGTCTCCTACATCGGGGACAGCGCTCAGTAATTCGGCCGCTTGTTCAAAAAAGGACACTGCAACGTCGTTCGCATGCCTTACCGCGGCTCTCTCGCCGGCTAAAATCAAGTAATGCAGCGCCCGGTCGTAGACTTCGGCTTTTCTAAAGTGATACGCCAGGTCCTCGGCATGCTCATCTTCACTCCCCCGCCACTGATTCTCCAGGGCGATAGCTGTGCGGTGGTGCAGGATGCGCCTTTGCGCTCTTAACACCGAGTTATAAACGATCACTTCAATCAAGGGATGGCTGAACTCCCAGTAATCTTCTTCGATGGTTGGATTCAACATGCCGCGGGTGTGAAGACGGGATAAGATCAAATTGTTATCTTCACGCTCCGCCACCTGGGCCAGCAGGGCGCTGTTGAAGCGATGTCCAATAACCGATGCGATCTGCAGCAGTTGCTTGGCTGAGATATCGAGTGCGTCAACCCGGGCTCTGATCAGGCTCTCCAAGGACGCAGGTACGACCAGGGCATCGGCCTGCAAGGTGCGATTCGCAACCAATTTGCCTCGAACCAGACGCAGGAAATCTTTTTCAACCAATAAGCGTACAAACTCTTCGATAAAATATGGGTTGCCGCCGCTTTGTTGAATAATGAGGGATAAGAACGAATCCGGAAGATCGGCAGAAGCAAGGAATTCATTCAGGAGCTGCCTGCACTCGGCAATGGTGAGTGGGTTGATCGATAGGTGGATGTAATGATCCGGGTGCATACTGCGAGTCCGCGCCAGGACTGGCTCGAATGGGCTGATTTCATTTTGCCGCTGCGCACAAACGAACAAGATCGATCGGGAAACTACCAGGTGCGAAAGATATAGAAGCAGGTCGGCTGAAATCGAATCGATCCATTGTAAATCGTCCAAGATGAACATCAATGGTTGTCTTAAAGCCAGATCGCTGAATAAGTGGTGGATCGCCACAAAGGTCTGGCGGCGGAGCTGTTCTGGTTCCATCGATGTGATCCGTTCCCCTTGCGCTCCACTCGGCTGGACACCTAACAAGAGCTGGAGAAACGGGCGGGTTTCGATCAAATCGGGAGACCAGAGGTTTATTTTTTGATCGATTTGTTCATCGATTTGCTTGGGAGTGTAATGGTGCTGAATATCGAAGATCTGCATCAACAAATCTGAAAACAATGAAAATGCGTATTCTGAATGGCGTGCGGTGCATACGCCGCCCAGGATGAGCGGTTTAAACTCGTCAACCTGCTTCGAAAACTCGCGCATCAAACGGCTTTTGCCGATGCCAGCCTCTCCTTCAATCCAAATGATCCCCCCGGTCTCTCCCTTTAAGACCTGGCCCATGCGATACATTTCAGCAAGTTCTTTATCACGGCCAATAAATGGTGTTTTAAGACCAATCAACCCGCGCACAGGCAGGATCTGTTCACGCAGACCCTCTAATTGGAAAATGGCTACAGGTAAATTTTCAACTATACTGGAGGGGACCGGCGTGTATTCGAAACGATAGGAAGTGTGATTGCGGACGGATTGCGTCACCCATACCCGGCCCGATGGACAGGCCTCGGCCATGATCCGTGCGGTTTGAATGGGTTCTCCAGCCGCCATAAATTCAGCAGTTTGTTCTATCCCAACCTTGCCGGCAACAATCTTTCCCATAGCAACACCCAGGTGAATCGTTATGGGCAGCTCTGTCTGCTGATCGAGCTCATTATAGAAATTAACGATTTGCATCACGGAATCGACGGCTCGCTCGGGATCATCCTCGTGAGTGACCGGCGCACCAAAGATTGCGGTGATTCCATCCTGGTGGCGGAGAACCTGGCATCCATTTTCTTGCATTAATTCGGTCAGGGGCGGGATCAGAAAAGCAATCGTCTCAAATATTAATTCTTCGTCCAATCCCGGTTGAGGCGTCAAGACTGCTGAAATGATTGCAGCCGGGTACCACTCGCCATCCGGCAGATGGAGTTGGGCGCGAAGCTTGTTCGTTTGCTTTTCGATCTCTGCTTCTTCCCTCAAATTCTTATCGTCATTTTCGGGTGTTGGCAACAGGATGCGCGTGTTTTTCGCCTGATGTAGATCGTGTTTTGCACCCAGCGCTTCGAAGACCCGTATCGCCGCATCCAGTGATCTCACTGCCTGATCTAAATGCTGCCTTTGTTGAGACGGATCTCGTCCGCTCCAGCTCCAGAATAACAAGCCCAGTTCGTAGCGAGCTTTTGCTTCGCTGAAGCGATCATTCAATTGTTGAGCGAGCTCGATCGAGTTATAAAGGAAGGTTTCGGACTGTTCGAATTCATCGATCTTCGTGGATATCGTCCCCAAAACCCTGAGGGCATCGACTTGCTTATCGGAGATACTGCCGCGCTGAGAAATCTGGAGCGCCAGTTCGGCCGATTTCTTGGCTTTTTGAAAATTGCCATCCTGAATTTCGATCTGGGCCTGTAATTGATAATAATTCGCCACCCGTTCGTTTGTCTCTTCCAATGAATCCAACAACGCACCGGCTTTTTGCAGGTGCAGCCTGGCGTCAGATGGATTGCCTTCGACAAGCGCCAACCGGCATAGCCCAAATTCTGCATAAGCCTGGGAGATGTTCAATCCGAGGCGTTGGCTGATCTCTCTGCTGGTCTCAAGGTTTGTGCGGGCATGCTGATGATCGCCTAAGTCAATCAAAACTTCGCCTAAATTCTTCAAATTAATGGGGCGCTCAGGGTCGTCGCCATATTCCCGCCGCAATCTGTCCGCCTGTTCCAGGTACTCAACGGCTTGCGACCATTTCTCCGTCGAATAATGAAGCGTGCCCAAATTCGCCAACGAAATCGCCATTCCCCAGTGGTAGTTTAGATTTTTATAAATCACCAGGCTGTGTTCTACACTTTCAATGGCATCCGCAAAGCGCGAGCGGGTCCAATAGATGCCGCCGATAGTGTTGTAAAGCGAAGCCATCGTTATGGGGTCTTCGGTTTCCCAGGTGGCGGTATCCAGCAAGGCTAAATCTACCAGGTTATAGGCCTCATCAAGGTTTCTTTGGCGAAAATACACCCAGGCAAGGCGGTCGGCCAGGCGGCGCCAGATGATCGGAAACACTTTTCTGCCCGATTCAGACAGCAGATCCATCCCTTGTTTCAGGAGTTGAACGGCGTAATCCAGCTCGCCTTCGCGGGCGCGGATATCCGCCAGCTCGCGCAGGGCTTCGATCTGGATTTGGAAAGAAGGGCTGGCAGTGTATTCCTGGTTATCAAGACTTTTTGGCATCCGATCGACGATATCGATCAGCAAATGGGCCGCCTCCTCGAGCTCACCGGTAAATTTGAGCGCTTGAGCCAGTCCCACCTGGGCCTTTTCCTTCTGGTCGATTTGGGAATCGGCAACCGTATCCATCAGCGCCAGCACCTGCCGGTAGAGCTGCACGACGGTGTCATTCGCAAAGTGTTGGTAGGCCTTTTCGGCGGAGATGAGCAAATACGGGATCGCCCTGGCGGGTTTGGCGCTCTCAGACAGGTGGTATGCGAGCACCTGGTTGCGTTCTCCTGGGAGCCAGTAATCGCCGGCCTCAATTGCCTGCGCGACCTGCGAGTGAAGTTTCCTTGAATCGCGTTTTAGCAGCGTTTTGTAAATGGTTTCCTGGACGAGTGGATGTTTGAAAATATAGCCGTCTTCAACATCAAATTTCGTGTGGATCAGAAAGTCTCGTTCTTCCAGCTCCATCAACGCGTTGGATAAATTATCGTTTTCTTCGCTCACCAGCGCATGTAACAATCTGACTGAGAACGAGTCTCCGAGAACGGATGCCCGCAGAAGCACATTTTTCAGTTGGTCGGGTAGATGATCGAAGCGGGCCAGGATAATGTCCCCTAACGTGCCCGGCACCTCACGAATGAGATTGGCTGCAGAAGCTGTCAGGTGCCAATCCCCGTCCCAATTGATCAACCCACCATGATCCATGAGGATGCGGACCAGTTCTTCGGTGTAATAAGGGTTGCCGCCTGCCCGGGCTGTAATTAAAGTCTTCATTTCTTTGGCAGGTTTTGTATCCTCGTGAACCAATTGGTCGACCAGGAGATGGGCATCCGATTCGGTCAAAGGTTGGATATAGATGTCATGGGGTTTCCGGACATGCTTATTCGCAGCAGTACGTATAGACTGGGCGAAGGAATATTTATCAAAATCGCGCGCCACCATCATCAATAGAATTGGAGCGGCTTCGAGAGATTGGCAAAGATATTCAAGAAATTGTCCGGAGGGTTGGTCGACCCAATGCAAATCGTCAAATACCAGAACCAGGGGAGTGCGATGCGATTCGGCAATGAAAAACATGCGCAGCGCAAAATGGGTTTGTCTGCGCAGCATCGAGGGATCTAATAATTTAATCCGGACTTCCAGAACGGGATCCGAATGCAAAATTCCAAGCACATGCATCATATAGGGCAGAATATCATTGCGATCCAGGCCAAACTGCTCGAGATGTCGCTGCAAGGTTTTCCGCTGCTCGCTGGTTGGATCGAGTTCGGAGATACCCAGGATGTTCCGCAGAACGTCGGCCAGTACCCGGTATGGCGTGATACGCATGTACAGGGCGCACGTGCCTTGTACGATGCTAACCGGGTGGGCCGCTAAATAATTTCTGAATTCAGCCACCAACCTGGATTTACCGATCCCGGCTTCTCCACTGCAAAGCACAATCTCGCTGGAATTGGTACCAATGACTTGCTTGAAAACCCCAACGAGCTGATCCAATTGTTCTCTTCGGCCAATCATGGGCACCTGTAAGCCCGGCAATCCACGCACCTGGCCAGGGGTAAGGCGGATGCCGAGTGGTTGGAAAACCTTTGCCGGCTCTGAGACCCCCTCAAGTTGAATAGGAGGCATGCTTTGAAAGTCAAATATAGGCCGCGAACGTTGGTAGGCGCTGAAACTGACCAGGATATTTCCGGGGCTGGCGGACCTTTGCAGTTGTGAAGCCAAATGGACCGTATCACCGATTACGGTATATTCAAGATGCTGTTGGTCCGTCATGTAACCAGCGATGACCGAGCCAGTATTAATGCCAATTTGGATTTGAAAATCATGTAGATACCGATCGATGAGATGATCGCGCAACTGGCTCATTCGATATTGCATTTCCAAAGCGGCTCGCACAGCCCGTTCGGGGTCGTTTTCGTGATTCAACGGCAGGCCGAATAAAGCCATCATTCCATTGCCGGAATATTTATCAATCGTCCCTTCATACTTATAAACAATGTCCGCCAGCAGATGAACAATTTCGTCAACCGCCAGGTAGACTGTCTCGCTGTCTATTTCCTTGGAAATGGATAGAAAATTCGCAATTTCAACATCCAGCACCGTGACTTCTCGCCTTTGTCCGTAGAGGTCTTTTGATCCCTGGATAAATTTGTTCACCATCGAGGAGGGCATTTTTTTGCGCAGATCGCGCAACATGCGCTCTTGCATGTTGATATTCGCTGAGGAGGCCGGGGGTTGCTCTTGAGACGCTGCATCCGGGGCTTCTAAAGGCGCGCCGCATTGTCCGCAAAAGCGATTACCGAATGGAACCTCCGCATTGCACTTCTGGCACCTCAATTTCAACGACGAGGCGCAATTCAGGCAGATGTGAATACCATCGGGGTTCTGGAAGCCGCAGTGAGGACAATCGTTCATACTACCGTCTCCATAAAATACGCTCAAGGCGTGGAAATAACCACCCGGTTTCGGTGACCCGCCTTGGCGATGTACAAAGCTTGATCGGCGGAATCGCTCAAGCTTTCAGCGCTTTGATATTTTGGAAACGTAGATATTCCACAGCTAAAAGTAAGGGATAAGGATCTGGCTTCGTTTGGATAGAATTCAATTTCGGAGAAATGGATCCGTATCTCGTTCATGATTTTCGTGGCCTGGTCAGCTTCACAATCGATCAACAAGGCAACAAATTCGTCTCCGCCGTACCGACCGACAATGTCACTCTTACGCAGTCGCTGCTGTAGCAAACGCGACAGGCCTTTAAGAGCGCTATCCCCTGCGGCATGTCCGTAGGTGTCGTTTACCATCTTGAAATTGTCAATATCCATCATCGCCAATGCCAGGGCGGCATTTTGTCGCTTGCAGCGGTTTACTTCTTGGGACAAGACATTGCGGAAAGCCGTATGGTTCAATAAGTTCGTAAGGCTATCGCGCACCATGTAAGAACGCAGAGTTTTTGAGCGTTCAAGCCGGCTGCGCACGACCGCCATCATATGGGAAGCTTTGATAGGCTTGACGAGAAAATCATCCCCGCCTAAATCTAGAGCTTCTATTCGCTTTCCAAAGTCATCTTCATTGGAAAGGAATATGATCGGGATGCTCACGAAGTCATCGATCTGGCGGATCACTCTGGCCAGATCGGCCGTGTTGATATCCGACAGGAAGGTGTTCATCAGGATCAGGTCCGGGTGGAATTCGCGCATCTGCTCAAGAATGTTGCCCGGGTTGGCGATAATCTGAGCGTCCAATCCGGACATCTTCAATACCATCTGGTAGTAGCTGGCGATCGTGTGCTGATCCTCAATGATCAACACTTTAGAAGGTTGTGGCATGGAGGAGTTCCTATTCAAGGAGTCCAGTTTGTCAATCAAACTAACGATATTAATCGGTTTGGTAAAGAATGCCGCGCCGCCAGCTCGAATTGATTTTAACCTTACCGTTTGATCATCATGATCCGAGGTAAAAATAAAATTGTTGTAGGTATGCTGAAGCGCGCTAATTTCAATGAAAATATCTTTTTCATGCGGTTGATCATCGTTGGCAGGAATATCTAATAGGATCGCGACAGAATTCTGGTCGGCGATGATATTGGGTAAACTCTTAATATCTCGGACGTGCTGGACAAAATATCCAAAATGGACGATTTGTTGAGATATATGCGAGGCAAAATCGAAATCGTTTGTTACCAGATATACCAGTCTGTCGGAAGGTTGTGCAGACTGAAAAGGATTGGCAGATTTTGATTTTTCTATCAAACCTAAAGATCTCCAAACAATGATTTCCCACGCAGTAAATGGTCTCCATAGGATACACCAAATTTTATTTTTTTGTATAGCAGGGCGCTATCAATAATGTCATGGAGGGGTGTTTAAGGCGATCTTCCACCGCCTGCGACCGAAGCCTCTCCTGACCAGGTGGTCGTCGGCGTCCTAAGTGTTGAATCCTTCCAACCCTGGTGGAAGCCCTATAAAATGTAAAGATGTTGTAAGGAAGGATGATCTATTGGCATTTATAATGAGCCAGCTTAGACACAACAGCCCACGATGATAGAAATCTGACCCAATCCCACGATCGCCAATGCTCCTGGATACCCGTACAATTTATTTGCTCGCCTTTTTTTACAGCCTGCTGGTCGGTGTAATCTTTTTGTTGCTTTATAAAGATCACAGCGGCAGCGTGCGCTTGAGCATGAAAACCTGGGGAGCAGCGTATATCCTTGCAATGCTGGGATGGGGGTTGAGCGCATCCAGAAACTTTCTGCCCGAAGTCGTGGCTGTGATATTTGGAAATGGCTTTCTCCTGCTGGCGCAGTCCGAAATCATCCAGGCGCTGCGCCAGTTTGAGGGGCGCCTGCCTATCAGGAAGCTAACCCTGGCGCTGGTCGCTTCGGGATTGTTGGCCAACGCTTACTTTTTCCTGGTAAAGAACAACCTGTCCATCCGGGTCGTGATCATTTCGACCAGCGTTGCCGTGCTTTACGGCCTGGCTGCCGTGCAGGCCGCCCCCATCCGCGGGGCCGTATTTTCCAAGAGCCATGCCATCACCTGCCTGGGATTCTGGGGCATGACCGGGGTCTTTGCCGTGCGGGCGCTGGATTACCTCCTTGCAGACAGGAGGAATATCCAATCGATATTCGCAGGCTCGCCCATCGAATCCTTTGTCTTCGGCGCCGGCGTCCTGGGAATCGTATTGGTGACGTTTGGCTTCCTGCTGATGTGCAACGAGAAATTCAACGACGAGCTGAAGCAGCTAGCGCGCAGTGATACGCTGACCGGCCTATACAACCGCCGCGCCCTGGAAGAGCTGTCGCGGCAGGCGATCTCGCACGCCCGGCGCGCCAACGAGCCGTTATCCTATATGATGATCGATGCAGATAACTTCAAGCACATTAATGACACCTTTGGGCACCAGGTGGGGGATCGCGCTCTGAAACAAATCGGCGATCTCATCCGAAACCATCTGCGCGCTCAGGACATGCTCTTCCGCCTGGGGGGCGATGAGTTCTCCGCTCTGCTGCCGGGCACGGATGGCGCCACCAGCCGCATGATCGCCGAAAGACTGAAAAAGGTGATTCAGGAAGCCCCTTTTTCGTTTGGCGGCCATACCATTCCCTTGAGCGTCAGCATCGGGATTTCCGAATTCAGCCAGGCCAGCAGTGATTTCGAGAGCCTGGCCAAGCAGGCCGACCTGGACCTTTACGCGGAAAAACGCGAGGCGGTCGCCGGTCCGGTGTGAATCGCTAAGAATTATCGGTTGGTGGGGGAAGTGTGATTTGCATGATAAAATCTATCAGACTCGTTAAGTTTTCAATGGTACCAGATATGGAAGAATTCACAAACCTCTCTCCCCGCCAACTAAAATTTAATTTGCAATTTAGCGAACATGAGAATCGCTTAGACGGAAATGACTATTCAGGCGTCCCATTGGATCGCAACTTTCCATCCGCTGAAGCGAACCAGTTGGCTGCATTGGAGAATTACAACAAGCATCTTTATCGGCCCAATACATACCTGCACAAGTGGTGGGCCAGGAGATCCAGCACTACCTTTCGATATATTCTCAAACAATTCGTAGAACAGAACGACAAGCGTTATTATTATGAGGTAGGTGGATTAGAAGGGAAAACCATTCTTGACCCGATGATGGGTGGTGGTACGATCATACACGAAGCTATTCGCTTGGGCGCTTCAGTGGTAGGTTTCGATATTGATCCTATTCCCGTTCTACAGGCTAAGGCCAGTTTGACATACATCCCCATAAAGGAAAAGAGAGCAGTTTTTGCCTCGTTTTATGCTGCCCTTCAAAACCGCCTGGACCCATTTTATAAATCTACATGTCCAAAATGTGATCAAGACTGCGAAAGCCAGTTTATTTTATACGGACTACGAAAACAATGTGCATGCGGCGAAAGGCTGTTGGTTGATAGCTATTTGCTGCGAGAGAATCCAGACGGGAGTGGGATTCGCCTCTCACCGAATGAAGGGTTGCATCTCGAGGTTCCGGGGGATTCTTCTGATCTAGACAGAGGATGCCCATATATATACGAAAAGCAGATCAAATACTGTCCGGTGTGTGGGGAAACATTTCAAGAGTACCGGTCCGAACCGTTTGCTGAACGGTATCGTCCGGTGGCCGTTTTCGGTTATTGTCCCCAGCATGGGAAATTCTTTAAGACGCCGGATGCTCGAGATCTTTCAAACATTGCAAAAGCCAAGGATTTTGTCACCAAAAGAGTCCAGATGCCACTGGAGATTTTGAAGGTAAAGGATGGTCCTAAGTCTTGCGACCTGCTTACGCGTGGCGTCGAGACGTTCGCTGATGTTTTTTCGCCCCGCCAGCAGATATATCTGGCGGCAGCCAAAGAGTTTCTTGATAAGGTTGAAGAAAAACACCGCCTGTGGCTGAGCATCCTTGTCTCCACTTCTCTCGAATTCAATTCACTACTTTGCGGCTACAAGGGTGGGGATAAGCGTCGTCCTGGCGCGATACGACATGTCTTTTCCCATCACGCATACTCGTTTCCATACACTGCACTTGAGAATAATCCGGTCTTCTCCGGCAACACTTCAGGCACCATCGGATTGCTTTACCAAGACCGGATTGAGGCGGGAGCCGCATGGGCTGAGGCGCCTGTTGAACGAAAACCGACTGGAAAAGGTTGGACGAAAGTTAAACTGGTAGGGGAGAAAGATCGGGGCGTCCCAGTGAACCGTATGGAGGCCTTGACAAAAACCACCCAATCTTTCTGGATTCGCCAGCAAGATTCGTCCATCATGCCGCTGCCTGATAGCTCTGTTGACCATATCGTCACTGATCCCCCTTACTTTGATAGTGTGCAGTACAGTGACTTAGCGCAGTTCTTCCGGGCCTGGCTGGGCTGGTTCCTCCCGGAAGGGGCCGATTGGGATTATGAATTGAAAGACAGTGCAGTGGCAGAGACTATCCGGGACGGAGAAAAATACCAGAAAGTGCTTGGTGCTATTTGGCGCGAGTGTAATCGGGTGCTTAAACGGCCTGAAGGTCGTCTGGTTTTCACCTTTCATCACTGGCGGCCGGAGGCATGGGCGCACCTGACACTGTCCTTGAAGAAAGCTAGTTTTCAACTATTGACATCTTATACCGTGAATTCCGAAAACCCAATCTCGGTGCACATCCGACAGCTCAAAGCCTTAAAGCATGATTCGATCCTGGTGTTGCGCCCGCGGGATGATAAGAACGAGAAGCACCGAAAGATTGTTGAGCGAATTGATACGGAAGATAGTTACCGGTTTTGTTCACAGTGCGCCGATTTGCTGGGTTATTGCTTGCAAGCCGATGTCAGCGATGAAAAAGTCTTCGAAATCTGGGACAATGCCCTAGGAGACTAAGGGTGGCAAAATACCCATCGGAAATTTTCGGTTATCCTTATTACAACCGTAGCAAAGAGGCTGGAAATGCGAGGGAAAACCATTGGTGCCCATTTGTTGACAAGAAATGTTATAAGCAGAGTCGACTTGTAGAGATCCCTTTCGGCGTATGCAGCACCCACTTCAACGGCGAAGATGTTGCTGTCTGTCCACGGCGCTTCCTGGATAAGAACAGGATATTTGGGGACATCGCCTTGCATTACTTTGGTTCGGTCAGCGACATTTTGGTTTTTTCGGAAGTGCGATTGCCAAAAACAGGCAGCTTCGATTTCGTGATGTTGAAGCACGCGCCATTATCTATCGAGATCGAAGATTTCATTGTTATCGAGTTTCAAACCGGGCAGACAACTGGTACAGGTCAGTTAGTCCAAGGTTTCAAAGATTTTCTCAGCGGTGAGAGCATTGCTTATAGAAATTATGGATTCGGGCTTAACTTGTATGACGTTTGGAAACGCACCTTTACTCAGGTGCTGAATAAGGGCATCATTCTAGAAAGTTGGGGCCACAAGATTTTCTGGGTGGTTCAAGAACCGGTATATCAGAATTTCGAAGAGCGCTATAACCTGCACGAAATTGGTTTTGGGCAAGAGCATTCCACAAACTTTGCGATATACAATCTTGTAGACCGAGAAGAACGATTCGAACTGGTTGCTTCCCGCATGACCTCAGCTTCAATTGACCAGTTGTTCAACTCCTTTCGCAACAACCCAGATATCCCTTCAAAGGATGAATTTATCGGCGTTCTGCAAGCCAAGATCGAAGCGGATATGCATCTGAAACTGGACTTACATCGTGCGGGTGAGCAAAAATCGTTGGACGTCAAGCCGCCTGCTTCGACCGGCCGACTTCGGGAACGGGAAGAAGATCAATTAACCTTGTTCGACGATATCGAATAATTTGAGACATGGCACTTATGAAAGACTTGTAATCTTTTCTGGCTCTCTGGCAAGCAGTGGCAGCCATACAAGCCGAAGAACGGAGATCTGTATCTCTAGAATTACATTGGCGGCAGCTAAATGCCGCTTATGGTATGGCCAAAGGTTTAGATCTGCTACAGCCCGATCTTAGCGAATTGGAAGTGTTTGAACGATGGGCAAAGCAAAAGGAAATAACGATAACGAGTTCCCAAGAGTGTAACCCCGCTCTTAGCTCCGCTCCAGGCCTTACAAAATTTGCTCTCCGCACTTAATGATTAGGAGGTCATTATTGGTGGTATAGTTGCAAGCTTGCTTGACACACCTCGATTTACTACCGAACTGGTCACCTGACCAGTTGAAAAACCAACCTGGAGTCCAGGGGGATTCTCTCCGAAAAGCGGGGGCTTTCGGGGAGATTTTCTTTTAAACTCAATTTAGATTTCAACCCAGGAGACCCGAAATGAAGAAAACACTTTCACGCATCCTCTTGACCCTCGCCGTTTTGGCGGCGATCCCCATCCTGTTTTTCGTCGTACGCAGAGCGTTGGCCGCCCGTGAGATCGAGCGCGAGTCGCAAAATGTCCCGGCCCAGGCTCCCCAACTGGCGGTGACCAGCCGCCTGGAGATCCTGCCCCTGTATGAGGCGGCCAGCCTGGATGAAGGATATATCGGCGGGCACGGCGTTTCCTATTTAATACGCACCGATTCCGCCACCATCTTGATGGACGTGGGCGACAATCCCGGCAAGCTGGCGCCCGCGCCTTTCGACCAAAATATGCAGGCTTTGGGCATTGGCTGGGATGAGATCGACGCCCTGGTCATCTCCCACCTGCACCCCGACCACCTGGGCGGTGTGGACGCCTGGAGGCAGAACACCATCGCTCTCGGCGATGCGGCCGAGGCTGCCGGCGACCTGCCGGTTTACGTCCCCTCCCCGATGAAGTTCCCGGGCGCCATCCTCGCTACAGAGCCGGCCTCGATCAGCCCGGATGCGGCTACCACCGGCGCGGTCCCTTACCTGGAACTCTTCCCGGTCTCCTTGTTTACGCCGAAAGGTGGCGAACAGGCCCTGGTCGTCAACGTGGCCGGGCAAGGCCTGGTGCTCATCACCGGCTGCGGGCACCCCACCCTGGAGCGGCTGGTGGCGCGGGCCGAAGCCCTGTACGGCCAGCCCGTGATTGGCGTGGTCGGCGGCTTGCACTACCTGGAGGCGGACGCCCAAACGCTCGCCGCGCACATCCAGTTCCTGCAATCTCGCCAGCCCAGGCTGGTGGCCCTGTCGCCGCACGACAGCGGTCCGGGAGTCCTGGCGGCATTTCGCTCGGCTTTCCCGCAGGCCTACCAGGAAGTCTCGATTGGGAGCGCCATCCAATTCCCCAAGCCTTAAACAACGAGAACGATCCTGCAATCTACAAAAATTCTCAATTGGCAAGGGGCGACCCAGGACCTGCCAGCCGCAATTCAGCTTTACAGCCGGCCCAGGTTATCGAACCACCTGCGGTAAATAGATGCGGTAATCGCAACTGGTCGCATCGTCATTGACGCAAATTTCATACGAGCCGGTTTGGTTGTCGCCGCCGAAGACGAAAACGGTGTAAAAGCCGGTCGCGCTCACCTTACAGCTCAACACCAGCTCGTTAAATATCGTGCTGTCCTCGCAAAGCAAAACGCCGTTTGGCCGGTATATTCGCAGATAAGGGTCCAGGTTAGCCGCGCTCGTCCTGAAGTGTGCGACCAGCGTATCGCCGGCCGTCACTTGCGTTCCAATCTTAAAGACATCCATCTCCGGCGGGACCGTGATCTCGCCCAGCAGGGTATGCCCGTAATCGATGCCAGTCTGGTTGGCCGGGTCGTTGGAGCGCTGCAGGTGCAGGTTGTAAGCCCCGGTCTGGTTGTCGCCGCCGAAGGCGAAGATGGTGTGCAGGCCGTCTGGTGGTCAGGGTGCAGTTGAGCTCGAGCAGGTTGAAGATGGTGTCGCTGTTGCAAAGCTGGCTGCCGTTCGGGTTGTAGATGCGCAGGTAGGGGTCCAGGGCGCCGGAGGTGATCTGCATGCGCACGATCACCCGGTCGCCGCTGCTGCCGCTGAAGGCGAACACGTCCATCTCGGGGGCGATGTCGATGCCGCCTGACAGGCTGTCGCCGTAGGCGATGGGGGTCTGGTTGGCCGGGTCGTTGGAGCGCTGCAGGTGCAGGTTATAAGCCCCGGTCTGGTTGTCGCCGCCGAAGGCGAAGATGGTGTGCAGGCCGCTGGTGGTCAGGGTGCAGTTGAGCTCGAGCAGGTTGAAGATCGTGTCGCTGTTGCAAAGCTGGCTGCCGTTCGGGTTGTAGATGCGCAGGTAGGGGTCCAGGGCGCCGGAGGTGATCTGCATGCGCACGATCACCCGGTCGCCGCTGCTGCCGCTGAAGGCGAACACGTCCATCTCGGGGGCGATGTCGATGCCGCCTGACAGGCTGTCGCCGTAGGCGATGGGGGTCTGGTCGGCCGGGTCGTTGGAGCGCTGCAGGTGCAGGTTGTAAGCCCCGGTCTGGTTGTCGCCGCCGAAGGCGAAGATGGTGTGCAGGCCGTCCGTGGTCAGGGTGCAGTTGAGCTCGAGCAGGTTGAAGATCGTGTCGCTGTTGCAGAGCTGGCTGCCGTTCGGGTTGTAGATGCGCAGGTAGGGGTCCAGGGCGCCGGAGGTGATCTGCATGCGCACGATCACCCGGTCGCCGCTGCTGCCGCTGAAGGCGAACACGTCCATCTCGGGGGCGATGTCGATGCCGCCTGACAGGCTGTCGCCGTAGGCGATGGGGGTCTGGTCGGCCGGGTCGTTGGAGCGCTGCAGGTGCAGGTTGTAAGCCCCGGTCTGGTTCGGCGAACCGGAGACCTGGACGGTATGAGTCCCGTTGGAGGTGAGCGTGCAGCTCAATTCCAGGAGATTGAAGATCGTGCTGTCCGTGCAGCCGCCGGGCGGGTCGATGCTGAGGGCCGGATCCAGCGCGCCGGAAGTGATTTGAACGCGGGCAATGACCCGGTCGCCGGCGCTCCCGGAGAAAGTGTAGGAATCCGTCTCGTTGGCGTCGATCGAGCATTCGATCGTTTCGCCGTAAGCGATCCCCGCCGGGCAGAGCGGGATATCCGGCTGCTTGATAAAAAATTCCAGGAACCTTGTCGCAGCCGTCTCCCAAGAAGCGGGCGGCCTGGCGGAAGCCCCAGGGTATCCGAAACCGGTGGTTAAAAGCGCTGCGATGAGACTTAAGCCAGCAAAAAGTGTACGCTTCATGGGTGCCTCCATGGTTCTATCCTTGCCCGGCGCTGCGGCTTCATTTAATTGTCCAGCCTGGACCCCATTTGCCCCCAGGACGCCAACTGTTACAACTATTTTAGCAATATTCGAGTCGAAAATCAAGGATTTTTAAGATTGGAGGGGAAAGCCAATGGGAGGTTGGCGGTCGCTCGGCGTGCGGTTGGCACGCAAGCTTTAGACAATCATACTTTTTGGGTATTCAGTTTATATACCCCTCTTTTATTCGATACCATAATTAACATTCCTGTCTCCCCTATAACCTTGTATAATATATTTATGGGCAGCGATGACTTGATTGTTAAACGATATCAATGGATGCGAAATGCTGAAGGAAACCAGGCATTTGGAAATCGCATGGAAATTAGAGTGCTTGACGAGGAAGCATTTCAGAAATATGTGCTCCCAAGATTGAGACCAGGATTTGCAAACTCACTGGCTGACTACCAGGCTCAATTACCTGGTACGACGCATTATGCTTTGATATTACGCGACACAGATCAGGACTGGCAGTTTGTTGGAGTTCGGGTCCTTTAAAGAGCTCGAGCCATCGACAAGCAATAATGAATGGGTAATCCAGGTTGGTGAATTCGATTCGGAAATCGCAGTTTCGTTCGGCTTTAAAGCAGATTCCGATTGAACCACTTATTTAAAATCAGTTATGGCGCTTTCCAAAGAAACATTCTCTATCGAAGGAATGATGCCTTTTAAAGGATATCATGACCCGGAAAAACGGTGGAATGGTTGGGCGGTTCCGTATTTCGAATGGTCTGTAGCCGTCAGGATCACAACATGGATCAATGATTGGTCGGGCAAGGGGCAGTTGAGAGTGGATAAAGACCGGGGGGTAATAATTGACCTTGAAGATCCCGAAGCGCCTTTCGATATAGAAGCCAGTATGACAGCCACAGAAGATGGGGATAAAATGCTTTATCCGGTGGGTTCTGGTTGGTGGATTTGGGATGTCCATGGGGATTGATTTCTGGTTAGCCCAACCATCCTCAATAACCTGTTGGTTATTTTTGCGTAGTTTGTTTATAGAGCAATCCCTGGATAGCGGTCCCCTGGGGTATACACCTGCTTGGCCAAGTCAAGTAAAGCAAAGTTATACTCAATTGGGATCTACAAGCTCACCAACTTCAACCCCGGCTGCCCTAATCTTTCTGATGCATATAAAACACAGGATTTATTCTGGCAGGACATTCGATCTGAGAGACTGTTATACATCCATAGGAAAGATGGAGGGAAAACGTTTTTTCCGCCTTATCATGCTTCATTGAACTCAGGGTTTGATTCTCCTAATCTCGCCCAGCTACCCTTTTCTTTTAATGAAGATCTCAAAACGAAGATTAGTTATTTGAACCAGGGCGAAAGATTCTATTATTCGGACTACTGGAGCACATTGCACGTTGTTACTGTGGTGATAGAGATTTCGCCACCTTATCCTGAAAATGTAAAAGAGCCATTTTCAAAATCGGATTTCTGCTTGGGTTTACGCTTGCGCGGCATGGCAAAAATTTCATTGGAGAGATGATTATGGAACCAACCCATCGGGATATACGTGCGTATCTGGTTGAGGAATTGAAGAAGGATATTGTCGGTCCTCAGAAAGAAGATGAAGAATTGACTGAAGGGCCAACTTCATATTACCTTTCAGGAATTTTATTCCCAGCAGATACTGATATAAATCCTGAAGAAGACAGAGATTCGGGAGACGCAGCGGATGAAATTGATGATGAGGTCGATACCGGGACACTCATGGCAACGGCCACAAATCCATCCACGATTGGGTTAACTTTTGCGACCGATGCCAGTGAGATACTCACTATATCATTATCCGTAGCCGTATACCTGGAAGATAAACAAGAGAACAAGCCTTCCAGCTGGAAAAGACAGTCACTGGATGTAAAACCAATTGTTCTTAATGTCAAAAGGGTCAGGACTAAGACAATCACAATCGTTACCGGGCTGAAGTTGTTTTATCGTGTGCGCGCCAGAGGCGAACAACGGATCGTAACACTGTCACTGATGAATACCCATCGAGTCGCCCGGGATACTCGACCGGATCAATACTGTTTCTTCCAGCCGGAAATCCAGGTTTCATCTACTACCTCGGGCAAGCCTGTATTTAAACCGCGCCATGGAAGGGAGGGTGGTTACGCTGACCCGGACCGAACTTTGAGTGAACTTTTATACCAGCATGCACCTGAATACGCTGTGGGGCACGGTTGTGGCGTCGAGTGGGATGCTCTGGAAGGTGAGCCTGCAACTCAATTACGAACGAGCATGATCCCGTCTTATGAGCTGTTGCAGCTCACTCCTAAAGCGCGAGAACACTTTACTGCTCTCGAAATGTCTTTCCTCTCAGATTCCAAAAAGGATGATCTGATACAGGGATTACGGGTTCTGCCTGCCCGGTATCGTGAGTGGCTGGGAGGATTAAAGCCAGAGGATAGGCCTGCTGATCTGCAGGAAATGGCCAGGCAGAACATCAGAGAATGTGAGATTGTTGCTGCTCGTATTGAACAAGGTATTCGCCTGATAGATGAGGATGAGCAGGTCCGGGAAGCATTTCAGCTTGCCAATCGAGCCATGCTGAAATCAGCGTGCAAGGGTAGTATGGTTGAAAAAGTCAGCTGATCAGCGGCCGCCTGAGCCTGATTTGGATGGGACTCATATCTGGCGCCCGTTTCAGCTGGCTTTCATTCTTATGGTGCTGCCCACCATAGCCAACCTGGAAGATCCCGGTCGCAGTCTGGTTGACCTGCTGTGGTTCCCGACCGGAGGTGGAAAAACAGAGGCTTATCTTGGGCTCACTGCATTCACCATCTTCCTGCGGCGTATGAGAGGAGGTGGCAGAAAAACGTCATCCGGTGTGACTGTGCTGATGCGGTATACCTTGAGATTGTTGACCATTCAGCAGTTCCAGCGGGCATCCATGTTGATCGTGGCTTGCGAGCAGATTCGACGTCAAAGCATAAAAAAGTTGGGCAAAGACGAGATCAGCCTTGGTCTGTGGGTGGGAGGAGCGGCCACGCCAAACCGCCTCGATCAGGCAAAAATTGCGTTGGAACAACTTTTGCATGGTGAGCGCGTTCTCGAAGGCAGCCCTTATCAAATCCATAGCTGCCCATGGTGTGGAACAGCGATCACACCACATCACTACCGTATTGGGGTGACCCTCGTGATTCAATGCCCCAATGAAGCCTGTGAGTTTGCAAAAGCTCTGCCGCTTTATCTGGTGGATGAGGATGTCTACAGACGCCGCCCCTCACTTCTGATTGGGACTGTGGATAAATTCGCTCGCCTGCCGTGGCTGGCGGAAGCCGGGGCAATCTTTGGAAGGCCAGATGGTGAAACGCTTCCCCCTGAATTGATTATCCAGGATGAGCTGCACCTGATTTCCGGGCCGCTCGGTTCATTGGTTGGATTGTATGAAACAGCCGTCGATCGTCTGAGCCGGCACGATGGTATTCCTCCTAAAGTGATTGCTTCTACTGCAACCATCCGCCGCGCTGCTGAACAAAGCAAGGGACTATTCAACCGTGGCTTAAGCCAGTTTCCGCCCCCGGCCCTGGATTCCCGAGACAACTTCTTTTCCTGGCAGGTCTCTCCAGATGTCAGTCCTGGGCGGCTTTACGTTGGTGTGCAAGCACCTGGCAAAAGTATTAAAACCGCCCTACTACGTATTTATGCATTGTTGCTACAAAGGATTTCTGAACATACTGCAGATCCTGGTGTGAGGGATCCTTACTGGACGCTGGTTGGTTACTTCAACAGCCTGCGAGAACTGGGCGGCGCTGTCCGTCTGGTCGAGGACGACGTGCGCGATCGTATGAAGTTGATTGCCTCTCGGGCGGGGGAGAAACAGAGGTATCTAAATTATTATCGGGAGCTCAACAGCCGCATCGGATCTGACGAAATCCCCGAAATCCTGGATCATATGGCAAAGTCGATTAGAAATCCCTCGGCGATCGATGTCGTACTGGCCACCAACATGATATCTGTTGGCATGGACATTGATCGTTTGGGTTTAATGGTCGTCAATGGGCAGCCGAAAATGACGTCGGAATATATCCAGGCTACCAGTCGGATTGGCCGCCAGTTTCCCGGGTTGGTTGTCACACTTTTTAACTGGACCAGGCCTCGTGATCGTTCTCATTATGAACGGTTTATCCCGTATCATGCCTCGATCTACAGCCAGGTTGAACCCACTTCCGTGACCCCATATTCGAATCGGGCGCGCGATCGAGGGCTGCATGGGGTTTTCATTACCCTGATCAGACACCTGTATCCAGAACTTAATCCTGAGCAGGCAGCAAAGGATTTTGACCCGGACGCTCCTTACGTAGAACGAGTGATGGAAGAAATCCTGGCACGCGTGAAGGAAATTGATCCAATTGAATTAGAGGAAGTCAGACACGAACTGGATTACATCCGTTCGCGATGGGCACAATTGACGGAGATGGATAATCTCAGTTACAGACGGGCATATAAGAATCCTGGCCTTCCCCATTTGATGGACCCGGCCGAAGAGGTGCGGTCAGCTGACATGCTATCTTTCCCTACGCTCAACTCATTACGAGATGTCGAGGGAGAGTGTGGTATCCATTATAAAAATTACGAAGGGTGAGGAAATGGCAAACTGGTTCAAACGTCCTGGAATTCGCCGCAGCCAGGCCATCACAATCTTTGGCCCGGGTGCTATTGTGGATCTGCGTAACGGGTCGGCAATGATGGTGGGAACAGACTTCTGGAAAGACGATCACATCATTGAAACCCATGAGCCCAATCTGGAGCATGCCCTGCATGTGGATGGTTTTCGATTGCCCACAACAGCAGATCAGGGAGATGGCAAAGACCTGCCCGCAGTGGTCTTCCCCCGCTGGATGGTCTGTCCCAGATGTAACCGCCTTGCCCCATATGAATATTTTGCAGGCGCGTTACATGGATCCGGTAAAACTATTAGGTGTCCTGAATGTAAAGTCCAGGTTTATCCGGCTCGTTTGATCGTCGCCTGTGAGCACGGTCATGTTGATGATTTCCCCTGGGTGGAATGGGTACATCTTAGATCTGGCAAAGAGATTTGCACGAGGCCAGTGCTGTTCTTGCGTGCCAGAGGCTTTTCCTCCTCACTGGCTGATCTGGAAATCCGTTGCAAAGGGGCAGACTGTGATGCCCATACCAGCCTGAGTGGTGCAACAGAAAAGGATAACCTGAAGTTTCACCGCTGCGAGGGAAAGCGCCCCTGGTTACTGGATAAAGAAAATTGTGGAGATCCCGTTCGCCCCATGCAACGCGGCGCTTCAAACGTCTATTTTTCAGTACAGGTCAGCTCGATCTCGATCCCACCCTGGTCCAGAGCGGTGTTCACGAAGCTAAATCCTCACTGGTCTATTTTCAAGGCCATGCCAGATATTGCCCTGGAAGCCACTGTTATGGGCCTTAATTTGCCTGCCCAATTGAACATGAGTGTGAGTGATATCGTGGAGGCCATCCAGCAACGAAAGGATCACGAGAAAATTAGTGATGAGAATTTCAATGAGAAGCAGTTAAGACATCTGGAATGCCGGGCCCTTCGTCAGGCGATCGGGGATGAAGAAATCTATTCAGATTTCAAAACCCTGCCGGCAGAAGTTCCGGATATCCTGAAAGGTTTGATCTCAAAAGTGATGCTGGTTGAGCGGTTGAGAGAAGTGAGGGCGCTGATAGGTTTCACTCGCATCAACCCGCCGGATCCTACAAGCCGGCTTTCTGTAAGTCTGGTGCCGATATCTCGTGTTCGTAAGGATTGGTACCCGGCGGTTGAGATTCGCGGCGAGGGCATTTATGTCGAGTTTGATGAGGCCGCGATTCCAAAGTGGGTCGGAGGTCAAAAATCAATCGCGGATCGAGCCGGGAAATTGCACCAGTCCTATTTGAAGATGTGTGAAAGAAAAGAGTGGGAACCCGATCGAGAAATTTCCCCTCGCTTTTTGCTTGTGCATGCCATGGCACATATCCTCATCCGACAGCTTGGACTTGAGTCAGGGTATTCATCAGCTTCCCTGCGGGAACGACTGTATTCATTTGAGCCGGGAGAACTGGGGGATAATCCGGGTATCGCTGGATTTCTCCTGTATACCTCAACTCCTGACTCTGAGGGCAGTCTGGGAGGTCTCGTGAGGCAGGGGAAACCAGATCGTTTTGGACCTCTCGTACACGACGCGCTGATGGAAGCTTCCTGGTGCTCTTCGGACCCCTTGTGTATTGAGAGTGAAGGACAGGGCAACGATGCTACCAATCTGGCTGCCTGCCATGCCTGTCTGCTGCTTTCAGAGACCTGTTGTGAAGAATTCAATCGCTTTCTGGACCGTGGTGTTGTGGTGGGTACGCTGACAGCTCCTGAATCAGGCTTTTTCAGTCAATATCTGGATCAATACGCATGACAGCTCACATCTATCCTGAAACATTGATCGAATCTGAAATTAAAAGTCAGGCAGAAATTAAACTCTACCACTCCTTCAGAGATCAATTGGGTGATGATTTCTACATCTTTCACAGCGTGGCCTGGCTGGGAATTCGCTCCCATAGTGATAAGCCCTCGGATGGTGAGACGGACTTTATTTTGGCACATCCTCGCATGGGTATCCTGCTGATCGAAGTGAAGGGGGGTATTGTAGGGTACGACCCGGCTGAAGGATGGTACAGCATACGCAAAGATCATTCCCATGTTGGTATTAAAAATCCGTTTCAGCAGGTACGTTCAAACAAATATGCGCTTTTACACAAACTGGATAGCCTGCCGAACTGGCAGGGATCTATTCCCACCCTCGGTCATGCCGTTGCCTTTCCAGATGGCACGATCAGTTTGCCTGAGCTAACTCCAGAATCGCCACGTGAAATTATCATGCTTTATGAAGATCTTGCAGATGTGGATGGCTGGGTGCGTGCTTGTTTGAAATTCTGGGCTGGAGAGAAATTTGTTCAACCTGGAGAATATGGTGTCCAGGCGCTGCGTGAACTGCTGGCTCGATCCTGGCTGCTTCGAGAACCTCGCCTGGGTGAGAAGATTGGCCCGGAATCTGCGGCGATTGATCGATATACAGAAGAACAATTTCAGGTGCTTGAAATGCTGGCTGGACATCCCAGGGCGGCCATCCGTGGATGTGCCGGCTCTGGCAAGACATTGCTGGCTGTACATAAAGCTCAACAACTGGCGGTTGAAGGCTTCAGGGTACTTTTTAACCTGCTACAATCGAAATCTGGCTGAAGAACTGGCGAATACTGCTGGACGGCGACCACGTCTCAAGGTTCGTACTTTTCATGGATTGTGCCGAGAGTATGCTGCCCGGACGGGATTTGACCAGCAGCCTACGTGGGATGAGCATCGGGAGGATTTTTTCGATAAAATCATGCCTGAGGCTTTGCTTGAGGCTGCCACATCCGGTGATGAGAGCTATCGGTTTGACGCCATAATTACAGATGAAGGCCAGGATTTTTCACCTTCCTGGTGGGCCGCCCTGGAACTGTTGCTTGCAGAGCCCCAGTCCGGTGTGTTCTACATCTTCTATGATGACAATCAACTGATCTATCCGCGCCAGATCAATCTGCCAGTAGAAGAAATCCCTTTTGCATTGACAGTAAACTGTCGCAATACGCAACCGATATTCAAGGCCCTCAGCGGATATTACCGATCAGACCTCAAGCTGCGTTCCAAGGGACCTCAGGGGCGTGATGTTAGCTACAACCAGTATATCGATAACACGGTCAGCCTTCGCGCTACTCTAACGGAAGTGCTTGCACGCCTTATTTATGCTGAAGCCGTACGACCTGAAGATATTGTTGTATTATCACCAGGTGGACAGGAGAATCCCCCCTTATCAAAGCTGGCACAACCAGGTTCATTCCGGTTAGTGCCTGTGCGCCCGGAAGGCAGCACTGATATTTACAGTACCACTATCCGCCTGTTCAAAGGATTGGAAAGCCCGGTAGTCATTTTGCTTATACCCCCAGGTCTGGAACAGTATAATGAATTAATGTATGTTGGGATTTCACGCGCTTGTAACCATTTGGAGATGATTACCTAGGAGACAAACTTGAATTTACTCGGTTTTGGTATAGATGAATGATGGTTACCAAGAATCCCTAAGCAATCGTCTTATATTAGGGCGCCGCAACCGAGTTAAGGCAACATTTTCGATTTGACGGATCCGTTCCCGCGTAACTCCCATCTTTTCACCCACTTCTTCAAGTGTCCGAGCCTTATCACCATCCAGCCCATAACGCAGAGCAAGAACTTTTCTTTCTCGAGGTGGTAGGTGATCCAATACGCTATCCAGAACTTCCCGAAAAATTTTGTGTTCCACAGTCAGAAGGATATCTGAATGCTCAACATCGGGAATAAAATCTCCTAAAACATTTTCTTCGTCATTTTTACCTGTTTTCATATCTAGAGAAAGAGGTTCTCTGGATGTCAGTAAAATCCATCGTACCTTATCAGCAGTAAGATCTGGGGTCTCGGAAGCAATTTCATCTGGAGTAGGTCGGCGATGCAGTCTTTGGATGAGATTGTCACGAATTCTAAGCACATGGACGACCCTATCATGCAAATGAACCGGGAGCCGTATTAATCTCGAGTTATCTGCAATATCTCGAGTTATTGTCTGCCGAACCCACCAAGTGGCATAGGTACTGAATTTGTATCCCTTAACAGGGTTAAATTTCTCAACTGCTTTCAGCAATCCAATTGTTCCAACCTGAACGAGATCCGCAAGTTCGATGCCTCTTCCTTGATATCGTTTTGCTATCCAAACCACCAGCCGCAAATTGGAGAGAACCATTTTATCGTGCGCCTGTTGGGATGTTTCCATCAACTCCTGTGTGTCAAATTTAAGGCCATAAGCGTTGATTATCCAATTGGCCAGATCAGATAAATCAGGAAATTTTCGTTCGTTTCTGGCAAGGTGTCCTGATATCCAAGTGATAGCCTCAACGGGTAAGATCATTGTTGAAATAGGAATTTCAAGAATCAGTTGGCCGACCTTTTCTCGAACTGGCCCTTCAGCAGGAAGGATATCGAACCAATCAGCGAGGCTCGTTGAGTTATACGATAAATGGAGGATACGTTGCAAGAATATTTCCGAGAATATTTCACCTAGATCTGGTTGAGGAATTTCTAAGGCAGTACAAACATCGCTAAATTCGTTCCAGATATCAGCAGTTTTCTGATATATATTCAGAGTAGCATTGATGACGTTATCAAAGTCGTTTATATTCTCCCATCTTAACAATACTTCATCAAGTTTACGACCAGCCTGGATCAAAACAAACAGACGAAATTCATCTGCTCGGCTGAGTAAGGGTTGTAAGTTGATATCATGGAAAAGCGATCCGAGTTCGTCAAGCAATTCATCAGGTAAATCTTCATCAGAGGCATCTTCAACCAATTCTTCGGTGGGCACCTCGACCAAGTCCTCAAGTTCCTGGAACAAGTCGTCCCTTAGATCAGGCTCTTCTTCTGACCGAATTTTCTCCTCTTTTTCTTCTATCAATTCTTGCACGTTCCACACTCTCTCTTTACCGGTTCTTCGACCTGGTGTAAACTCAGTTGTTATTATAAACAGGTTAAGTAAATTGATGCTAACAAAAATGATTATATGAACTATCAGGACTTCTTTAGAATTTTTCGCCTGAGCAAAAGAAGATTGCCTTCTCCCCGACTGATACCCGTTTACTGGTATTGGCTGGTCCAGGTACTGGCAAGACGCACACTATGATCATGCGATTGGTTCATCTGATCCTTTTGGAAGGGCTCTTACCTCATCGAGAAATCCTGGTAGTAAGCTTTTCCAGAGCCTCAATAGCGGAAATCCGGTCGCGTCTGGCAGAATTGGTGAAACAGGGGGCGCCAGACGACCTCCGTTTTCTAAATGTACGCACCTTTGACTCGCTGGCCACCCGTTTAATGGCGGCTGCAGACGAAGACCTGGACATCTCTGGCATGGGCTATGATGCTCGGATTGCTCTGGCAGTCAAAAAACTGGCTGTTCTTGATTCGCCCGAAGCTGAAATGATTCGTCGCTTCCGCCATATTGTGGTGGATGAAATTCAGGATTTGGTCGGCCCTCGAGCACAACTTGTTCAGAAGATTCTGGAACTGGTCAGGGGTGGTTTTACCCTGCTCGGAGACCCGGCACAGGGTATCTATGATTATCTGGTTGAAAAACCATATCAGGGTCCAACGTCACTCGAGTTCCTGACGTGGCTACACAGAACCTGGAGAAAGGAATTGATTGTACTCGATTTGAAACACAATTTTCGGGTTACCTCACCCTCTGCTGAAGTAGCCACCAGAGCCAGGAACTTGGTGCTTGGTGGCAATAAAGACGGATTGAAAGCGTATCAGACCTTGAAGGAGATTGTGGCAGGGCTGGACAATGCCGGATCCATTTCCCAGGTGAACCATGCATTTCTGCGACAGAAGAAAAAGCGAATTGCTTTGCTATGCAGAACAAATGCCGATGTGCTTTTCAGCGCCAACCTGTTGCTTGAACAAAAGATCCCTTGCCTTATTCCACCGTCTGTGGAAGAAAGAGGAATCCCGGCCTGGGTCGGGCGCGTGTTTTCTTCCTGGATATACCGTACGATGACGCGACCTATCTTTGAAGAGCGCTGGCAAGTATTAATTGGACAAAACCATCAACCGAGTGTAGATCAAGCCTGGAATCTGTTAAAAAGCCTGGAAGGGCGCGACCGACAGGATCTTAACCTGGATCAGTTAAAAAGCCGATTGCGCAAAGGGATCGATTGGACTTTTGACTCAGAAGCTCAAAAAGCAGAAGGCATTATTTTGACCACCACCATCCATCAATCCAAAGGTCGCGAGTATGATGAAGTGATCTTGCTTCCTCCAGAACAAAGCGGAAAAATGGACGCAAAAACCACACTTGAAGAGGCTCGAGTGCTGTACGTGGCTGCAACAAGAGCACGTGAGCAAATTCTACGCCTGGGGCGGCATGGTCTGCCTGTGATGTATTCATTTACAGGTCCTTCCAGACACGAGCGATATCTTGGACAGGGATCCGAAGAGGAACACTTCTTTGAAACAGGTCTTCCAGGGGATATCGATGATTCCTCCTGTGTTTCAACGTCTCTTTTCCCTAATTCCGAACTGGCGAACCGGGTACAGGATCTTATTTGGGCACAGGTTCTACCTGGTGCAAGAATCGGATTGATTCCGCAGGAAAGTATAGGGCAAGTTCGGCTCGTTTTGGCTTGGCTTAGGGATGGGCAAAAGAAACCAATACCATTGAGTTTAATGGATGTCTCTTATCAAATCGATCTCGAAGCATTTCTGCGCACCAAATCTTCTGATCGCAGATGGCGTTTCCTTCCATTGATGACCGGCTTGATGACTTATGAAAGAAGGACGATTATCCTTCCTCCCTATCCTTTGGGTGTGTTTGAACCATACGCAACATCAGGTTTTTGTCTGGGTGTAGGAATAAAAGGGGCGGTACATGTGGGTTAACTAAATGAGTTGTAGTTTAATCTGGCACAAATACACAGGAAAACAAGGTTTAGTCCAGTCTGCAGCGGCTCGACTGGGATGATTTGTTTCTGGTTCGTTGGTAAGTAAGTTTATTCGGAACTTTGTGAGCCCTCTAAAGCAGATGTATAATGAATCGAGACCCTATGTACTTTACATGGATCGTCAAATGAATAATTCAAACCGAAACGGCCCTTCAGATTTCCTCGTGAAGTTTAATCGTCTGGCGACTGGTGAAGCACCCCGTGTGGTGGACCTTTTTGCTGGATGCGGTGGATTATCTCTTGGTTTTCATCGCGCCGGTAGCTCGATTTTGGGCGTCGTTGAGATGGATGCAAAGGCCGCCCAAACACATGCGCGCAATTTCTTTAAAGGAGAATCAGAAGAATTTTTATCAAAGCATGCAGAACCCCGGGATATCACCAGTTTCTCTCCATCGGATTTTATGCAAGAAATTTGTGGGGCCGAAGTACCATTCAATCTGGTAGATGTGATTATAGGAGGCCCACCCTGTCAGGCTTTCGCTCGGATTGGTCGTGCAAAGATACGGAATATTATGAACCATCCTCAGGCTTTCTTGAACGATGACCGTGCAAGTCTGTATATATATTTCTTGGAGTATGTTGAATTTTTCCGCCCTCTGGTAGTCCTGATAGAAAACGTTCCCGATATCTTGAATTACGGCGGGCGCAACGTGGCCGAAGAAATTGTGGCTTCTCTCGATGATATGGGATATGAGAGCCGCTATACGTTGTTAAATACAGCCAATTACGGTGTGCCTCAGTTCCGTCTTAGATTTATTCTGATAGCTTTTCTGAAGGAGATGCATATAAAACCCGATTTTCCTCAACCCACACACCGAGCAGATATCCCGATAGGGTATCAATATAATCGTGCTGTGGCGTTGAAGATGCTCGAGCCAGCCCAGAAGAAAATTGCAAATCAAAAGGAGTTGTTTGATATCCAACTCGCTAATGGTTTTTTTGTGGAACCTGGCGAACCAGACGAAAAACTACCCCAGGCTGTGAGCGCCCAAGAAGCTCTGGAAGATTTACCTCTTCTTTATGAGCATCTTAATCGTGAGAAACGACATATAGTTCGTGCTTTTGATAAACAATTGCCATACCGTAATAATGTCCAGCTTTCAGAATTTGCCACGCAGATGCGCGAATGGCCTAGTTTTGAAGCAGGAAAGAGTATCCGGGATCATGTGATCCGCTTTCTCCCTCGTGATTACGAAATCTTCAAACGCATGAAACCTGGTGAAGAATATCCACGTGCACATGAGATTGCTGTAGAAATCTTCCTCGAAAGACTTGGTGCCAGGGAGCAGGAATTGGGTAAATTGATTCCCGAAGGTTCTGATGAATATAAAAAGCTCTGGAAAGAATGCGTCCCACCCTACAATACGGAGAAATTTCCCAATAAATGGTGGAAGTTGATTCCGCAGGCACCTTCACGTACTCTGACAGCGCATATAAGTAAAGATACCTACAGTCATATCCATTACGATAGCAATCAAGCGCGGGTTATTTCTGTTCGCGAAGCTGCCAGACTGCAATCATTTCCTGATGGTTTCGAATTCACTGGGCCAATGAACCCTGCTTTCAAACAGATTGGAAACGCAGTTCCACCCCTCCTGACATACGAGCTCGCAAAGACGATAATTGAGCTGCTGAAACGGACTGCAAGCCGTTCAAACTCAATTTACTTGAAAGCAGACAGTCGAACCCTTGCATCAAATTCGCTTTAGAATGATGAAAGATCAACCCCATTATATAGAAAATTTACCCGAAAAAACCAATCGATTTCGTTCGATTCTGTTAGCCTGGGGTGATAATAATATCCGTTCTTATCCATGGCGTTACGTCGATGACCCCTATCAGGTTATTGTGTCTGAGTTTATGCTGCATCGCACTCAGACGCGCCAAGTTGTCCCAATTTACGAGCTTTTTATCGGCTTATATCCGACTTTGCAAGAATTCGCTGGCGCAAATCGGGAGGACGTAGAGCAAATTCTTAAGCCACTCGGGCTTCAGTGGCGTATACAGGGGATGTTGGATGCTCTAGATAATTTCTGGCATAAATATCGTGGTGTTCCAATGGATTATGGTCGATTAATATCCGTTCCCACGGTTGGACAGTACATCGCCGGAGCTGTTGTGTGTTTTACCTCGAACAAGCCCTTGACCCTGATTGATAGCAATATTGTCCGGGTTGTTGGGCGTGTAATTGGGCTGGATCTCAGCGGAGAGGCCCGGCGAAAGAAAGTGGTCATCGAGGCTATCACGACTGTAGTGGATCCAGTTAAACCACGAGACTTTTATTATGCCTTGATCGATTTGGCACACATCATATGCCACCCTCGGAACCCAGACTGTGCAGAATGTCCCTTACTGAACGTTTCATGCCAGTTTGGAATGTCAAACCTTTTTGGATCTGAAGTTTTAACAACCATCTAATTCTTTTTAGGATGAATATAAAGGGTTAAATCATTGTAGAAAAGCAGGAAAGGTGGACATCCAGTGTTGATTTTCCTTCGTTATCACCTCAATGGATGTCGTCGATACCAAGACACGCAGTATTATCACTAAAAAGGAGAACTAAAAATGCCATCCCAATACATCCTACGCAAGTCAAGCAACGACCAGTACTATTTCAGCCTGACCGCCGCCAACAACGAGAAAATCCTGGCCAGCGAGCAGTACACCTCGAAAAGCGGGGCGCTGAACGGGATCCAATCCGTCAAGGAAAACTCGCCCGTCGACGCCCGTTACGAAAAGCTGACCGCCTCGAATGGCCAGTTTTATTTTCGCCTGCGGGCCGCCAACAACCAGACGATTGGGACCAGCGAGATGTACGGCAGCCAGCAGGCCCGGGACAACGGGATTGAGGCCGTAAAACGGGCCGGGCCAACCGCAGCGCTCAGCGACCAGGCCTGAATCAGTACATTCAAGCCGCGGCCTGAACGACTTACAATAAATCCCTGAAAAAGCGTCGCTGCCGGGTAAATCCGCCGGTAGTCGGAATCGCGCCGGCCGGCGCTGAAATTCCCAAAATTTGAGTTATAGTTGGGAATATGATCCCAAGATTCATTGAAGAAACCGTGTATGAGATGATGAACCGCCTGCATAAGGCCATCATCGTGTTGGGCGCGCGGCAGGTGGGCAAGACAACCCTGCTGCAAGCCTTGCAAAAGCGCCTGGAGGACCGGGGTGATTCGGTGCGATATCTCAACTGCGATCTGGAGGAAGAACGGCAGGCAGCCGATACTACTTCCCGAGTTCTGCTAGACCGGCTGACGGCTGGTATGAATGCCATCTTCATCGATGAAATCCAGCGTCTGGAAAATCCCGGCCTGACCTTAAAAATCCTGGTAGACCGGTATCCCCAATTGAAAATACTGGTCACCGGTTCGTCTCGTTTCGAGCTCCGTAATCAGATGATCGAAACCCTGACCGGGCGCTATATCGATTTTCTTTTATATCCCATATCCATGTTAGAGGTCCTTGATTTCGCCGGCGTAGGCCAGGACCCGGCCTTACGGAAACCCGGCGCAGATGTGCTGCTGGCGGATATCCTGCGTCACGGGCTGTATCCGGAGGTGTATCTGGAGGCCAATCCGGTCATCAAGCAAAAGCTGCTGGTTAAGCTTGTCGAAAGCTATCTGTTCAAGGATATCCTGGCTTTTCAGCGGGTGCGTTATTCACAGGGGATCGTCGATTTAGCCCGCGCCCTGGCTTACCAGATTGGCAATGAAGTCAATGAAAATGAGCTGGCGAACCGGCTTAAGATGGATCGCAAGACGATCTTGAATTATATCGATATCCTGGAAAAATCCTTCGTGATAACTCGCCTGCCGCCATTCTCGCGTAATCCCCGGCGTGAGATCGGGAAACAGAGCAAAATCTATTTTCTCGATCTCGGCATCCGCAATGCCCTGATTGGCGATTTCAATGACCTTTCGCTGCGACCAGACCGGGGAGCTTTATGGGAGAACTTCCTGATCATCGAACGTTATAAGTATTATTTGAACCAGGGCCTGCCCGCTCAAGGTCGTTTCTGGCGCGCCTATAGCGGCGCGGAAGTGGATTATATCGAGGAGGGTCGGGCAGGCCAGATGCGCGCTTACGAGTTCAAATTTGGCAGTTCCGAACTCGGTCGTGGAGCAAATTCATTCACGAGGTCTTATAAGACTGAGGTCCGGTTAATTAACCAGGAAAACTACCTGGATTTTTTACAGGGTACATGAGGACGAGCCTAAGGGTAAACCCAGCGGGTGGTTGAATTCCCAATATTGGTGCAAATTTTGGGAATTAAACCCCATAATTCATCGGATACCTACCTCTTCACCACCGGCAAGAAAATCACCTGCGGCGCCAGCTCGTAAGCGCCGATGTCGCAGGCCGGCGAGCCGTCCAGGTTTCCATCCTGCGCTCCGGCCGTCAATGGCTGAAGGCGCATCCAGCGCAGGGGAACTAAGGCAGGCGCACGATCGTCCCCCTTCCTTATTAATAGGGCCACGCCGATCAAAAGTGGCATAAAATGATGAAGAATGGCGTAGCCGCAACTCTCCATCATAGTGCGTGGTGCGCCGACCACTGGCCTGCGGCCAGGGGCGAAGCGCCCAACACTTTCAGGACGAGGCTTTAGCCTCGTCCCAACTGGGGCAGATACAAACGGAACGGCCAGGGATCCGGGGTAGCGTTTGGCGTTGTCGTAAGGGTTGGCGTGGCTGCCGGCGGGATCGTCGCCGTCGGCGTGCGAGTCGGGGTTGCAGTGGCGAAGGGCGCGCCCGTGACCGTTGGAGTCGCCGTGCGGGAAGGCGTGGGGGTGGAAAGCGTCCCGCCCAGGGCGTACACGGTGAGGTGGGCGTTTTCGTCGGTGATGTACAGCGCCCCGTTGGCCACGATCGGGCTCTCCCAGTGGATCCCGCCAATCTGGGCGTCCGACCAGAGCTCGTGCCCGCTGAGCGGGTCCAAGGCGCGCACGCGCCCGGACGTGGCGTAGAAAAGCACGCCGTTTGCCAGGATTGGCGACGTGCCGCCAACACCGTCCTGCCATTCGGGAGAGAGGCCGGGCGTGCCGTCGCCGGCAATCGCCAGCCTCAGCCCGGAAATCCCCTTACCGTTGGCGACGAAGACCCAGGTCGTACCGTCTGCGGGGTTCACCCAGACCGCCGGCGCGGTCAAAACCTCGCCGCCCTGCGGGACGGCGATGACCGTACCCACCTCGCCGCCGGTATGGCCCGGCCCGCCCTGGCCGCTGAGATTATCCAGGTCGAGCAGGCGCAGCTTGGCGTCCTTACCCGATTGCAGCCCCAGGTGCTGGACGGCGCTGGTGACCGGCGCGGGCAGCAGGGCCGGCGCGGTGCTGCCCAGGTCCAGGTCGGCGTCTTGCAGGTGTTGGAAATCGGTGGGGGTGAAGCTGTCCAACGGGTCGCCGCCGGCGCCCGTCCCGTCCGGGTGCAGCGCAAAGACCGTATCCCCCCAGTAATGGCTGGCGGGGACGAAGTCCCCGTTGCCGGTCGCCATGAAGATCTTGTCCAGGGCGGGGTCGTACACCACGGCTGCCCGCGCCCAAATGGCGCTCTGCACCGCCGGGCAGTCCGGGGAGCCGGGCTGCTCGACGAAATGCACGGCCTGGTCGCTGCAAGCCGCGTTGAAGACCGTCTGCGCCCCGCTGGAGAGATCGATGGCGGTGATATGGCCCTGGTAGTCGCCCGCGTCGCCCGGATAGCCGCCGTTGGCTGCGTACAGGTAGCTCTTGCCGTTCTGGGCGGCGGCGATGGTCACAGGCGGCGAGCCTTTCTCGTCGAAGGCCTTCAAGGTCGTTAACTGCGGCCAGCCGCCGCTGGTGATCTCCATCCCGTCGCCAACCTGGTATTTGTGCACGAAGCCGTCCAGCCCGTAGCTGTAAACGTACTGGCGGTTGGGGTCGATGGCCGGCGAGGAAGTGGTAAAGCACACGGATGCGCCGTTGTTGATGCGGCAGCTCCCGGCCGGGTTTTGGCGGCTCCAGGCCACCCCGCCCGTCTGGGTATCGATGGCGGCGATCGTGCCGCCCTTGGTGGTGACGAAAATCAGGTTCTTGACGCCATCCGGCGTGCTGACCGAGCTCAGGTAGGCCGGCGCGCCGTCGGCCACGCCCGGCAGGGATACCTGGTAGACCCTTTCAAGCTGCGCGACGTTATCGCCGCTGATCAAGGTCTCCAGGGTGTTGTTGCCGCTGTGTTGGGGATCGCCGTTGAACTGAAGCCAATCGTAAAGGGAAGTTTTGCTGGCCGAGACTGATAACCCCAGCACGATGCTGCTGATGAGCGCCCAAATGAATAACGTTTTCTTGAACATTGCATTTTCCCCTATCTTGGTGAATCTCTGGAGATTGCGGCGTATCCGCAACTCTCCATCATTTTGTGTGGGGCGCCGACCACTGGCCTGCGGCCAGGGGCAAAGCGCCCAACACTTTCTAAACGGGTTAGGACCAGTCCTTTCATTATAATATGGTTTGAAGGCGGGCTTGCCGCCTCAGTTTAGCGTCCTGTGACTTGGGGGATTTCACCCTATTCTGCTCGAAGGAGGAACTCTATGCCTAGCAACCCGTACCCGGTATTATTTCAGCGCCGCCCGGAGAACCCGATCCTGACGGCGGCGGATTGGCCTTACCCGGCCCACAGCGTGTTCAACCCTGGGGCGGCGCGCCTTCCGGACGGTACGACGCTGCTGCTCTGCCGGGTCGAGGCGCGAACCGGCATCTCGCACCTGTGCGCCGCCCGCTCGGCCAACGGCCTGGATGGCTGGCAGATCGATGCGCAGCCCACCTTGCCACCCGACCCTGAAAAACACCCGCAGGAGCTGTGGGGCGTTGAGGACCCGCGCATCACTTACGTGCCCGAATTGGAAAAGTACGCCATCGCCTACACGTCTTATGCGCCCGGCGGGCCGGGCGTTTCGCTGGCCCTTACCAGGGATTTTCGCACGTTTGAGCGCCTCGGCGTGGTGATGCCGCCGGAGGATAAAGACGCCGCTCTGCTGCCGCGCCGGTTTAACGGCCGTTGGGCCTTGATCCACCGTCCGGTCGGGCCCACGAGCGCCCACATCTGGATTTCTTTTTCGCCCGACCTGCGCCATTGGGGGGATCATAAGATCATGCTGGCGGCGCGCAGCGGAGCCTGGTGGGATGCGAACAAGATCGGCCTTTCGCCGCCGCCCATCGAAACGTCCGAGGGCTGGCTGGTGATCTATCACGGCGTACGCCAGGCGGGGGGCGGCAGCCTCTACCGCTTAGGCCTGGCGCTGTTCGATTTGGAGCAGCCCGAGCGCTGCCGGATGCGCGGCGAACCCTGGATTTTTGGCCCGGAAACCCCGTATGAGCGCCAGGGGGATGTGCCCAACGCGGTTTTTCCCTGCGGCTGCACGACCGGGGAGGACGGCGATACGCTCAATCTCTACTACGGCGCCGCCGACGCCTGCATCGCCCGGGCCACAGGCAGCATCAACGCCCTGCTGGATTGGCTCAAGCATAACGGGCGATAAGCCGCTTCTGCAGGGTTAGATTGTCATTATCACCGTGGCAGGCAGCGCAGTTCTGGGCATAAAGCGCTCCAGCCGAAAAATAGTTGCTTTAGCGGGCCGATAAAGCGGTATAATTATCTTACGAATTCTTCATCGATCAGAAAGGGTAAAATAATGGACACGGTAACGATTTCTTCCAAATACCAGATGGTCATCCCGCGTGCTATTCGAGAAAAATGGGATATCAAACCGGGCCAAAAAGTACGGCTTATCGTGCATGGCAACCACCTCGAAGTCATTCCGGTGCGTGACATCAAAGAAGCACGAGGCTTTCTGAAGGGCATGAGCAGCGAAATCGAGCGTGACGAGGAAGATCGCGTATGAACGTGGTCGATTCGTCAGGCTGGCTCGAATATTTCATCGATGGCGGCAATGCGAACTTTTTTGCGCCGGCGATCGAAAATAGCGAAGAGGTGCTCGTACCGACCATCAGCCTTTTCGAAGTTTATAAACGTGTCCTGATAGAAAAAAACAGGGAGGATGCCCTGGAAGCTATCGCGCTGATGAGAAATGGACAGGTAGTCGATTTAGACGATAATCTGGCAATAGTGGCCGCCGAACTCTCCTATGAGCTGAAACTGCCCATGGCGGACAGCATCATCCTTGCCACTGCGTCCACTTATGATGCCACATTATGGACGCAGGATGCACACTTCGCAGGGTTAGCAGGGGTGCAGTACATCGCTAAAACGGCGTGATATGAATTCCGGCTTTCATGGGTCCGGCTGATTTGTAGAACGAAAGGGGGTTCTTCCGGGCGCGGGATCAGGCGGTTAGATCGTAGCCGCGCAGGAGCTGGGCGTTGATGGCGACGATCACCGTGCTGAGCGACATGAGCAGCGCTCCGACAGCCGGCGAGAGCAGGACGCCGAAGGGCGCCAGGATTCCAGCGGCCAAAGGCAATGCGAAGAGATTATAGCCGGTCGCCCAGACCAGGTTCTGGACCATTTTTCGGTAGCTGGCCCGGCTCAAATCGATGATCTTGACCACGTCCAGCGGGTTGCTGCGCACCAGGATGATGCCGGCCAATTCAATCGCCACATCCGTGCCGCTGCCGATGGCGATGCCCACGTCGGCGCGGGCCAGGGCAGGGGCGTCGTTGACGCCGTCGCCCACCATCGCCACGCGCCAGCCCTGCTTTTGCAGCTTAGCCACCTTCTGGACTTTTTGTTCGGGCAGGATCTCCGCAAAGTAAGTGCGGATGCCCAATTCATCCGCCACCGCTTTGGCGACCGCCTGGCTGTCGCCGGTCAGCATGGCAACTTCCACACCCATCAGGCGCAATTTCTGGATCGCCGGAGCGCTCTCCGGGCGGATGACGTCTGCCAGGGCAAAGGCGGCTATCGCCCGCCTTCCATTCAGGCCATCCTGCACCAGGTTGATCACGCTCTGGCCTTTTTGGTTGGCCTGCTGTTCGAATTGAGCCAGGCGGTCGGGCAGGCCAATTTCCAGCATCTCCAGCAAGCGCGGACCGCCGACATAAACCGTGCGGCCGCCTGTCCGAACGCGCACGCCGCGGCCCTGGATGGCCTCGAAATCTGAGACGGATGGCAAAGAAAGTTGGCGTTCTTGGGCCGACTTGCGGACTGCGCCGGCAATGGTGTGCTCCGAGTTGGCCTCGGTGGCGGCTGCCAGAGCGAGCGCCTCGTCTTCGCTCCAGCCGGCCACGGCGGCGATGGCAACCACGCCGAACTCAGCCTCGGTCAGGGTGCCGGTCTTGTCGAAGACGACCAGGTTGATCAGGCGCGCTTTTTCCAACGCCAGGCGGTCGCGCACCAGGATGCCGTTCTGGGCGCCCTTGGCGGTCGTGATCGCCACCACCAGTGGGACCGCCAGGCCCAGGGCGTGCGGGCAGGCAATCACAAGCACCGTGGCGACACGGGCGATGACCTCCACATTAAACCCAACTGCAATCGTCCAGGCCAGCGCTGTAATGGCAGCCACGCCTACAGCCACGTAAAACAACCAGCCGGCCGCTTTATCCGCCAGGACCTGGGTGTTGGTTTTGCCCTGTTGGGCCTGCTCGACCAGGCGCAGGATGCCCGCCAGGGCGGTTTCGTCTCCAGTGGCGGTCACTTTCACCCGCAGGCTGCCTGCGCCTTCCCCGGCGCCCGTATTGATCGTGCCGGCGATGACTTTGTCGCCCGGTCGTTTCTTGACCGGCTTCGATTCCCCGCTGATCAGAGCCTCGTTGACGTGCGTCTCGCCTTCTTGCACTTCTCCATCGGCCGGCAGGCTGGCGCCCGGGCGCACCAGCACCAGGTCGCCGTACTTGAGCTGGGCCACCGGCACGCTTTCGGCGCCGCCGTCCGGTCGAATGCGCTCGGCGGTGTCGGGCAGCAATTTGGCCAGCTCCTTCAAAGCCCCCGAGGCCTGGCGCACGCTGCGCATCTCGATCCAGTGACCCAGCAGCATGATGTCGATCAGGGTGACCAATTCCCAAAAGAATGTGGCGCCCACCGGCAAGAACAGGGCCGCCAGGCTGTAGACGAACGCCACGCTGATGGCCAAAGAGATCAGGGTCATCATGCCCGGCTGGCGCTGCCTCAGCTCAGGAACGGCCATTTGCAGGAAGGGGATGCCCCCGTACAGGAAGACAATCACCGCGAACACCGGCGTGATCCACTGGCTGCCGGGGAAGGCTGGCAGTCTGTAGTCCAGCCAGGCCTGGATCGAGGGGCTGAACAGCAGCACGGGGATGGAGAGCGCCAGCGATACCCAGAATTTGCGACGGAACAACTGTTCGTGGACGCTATGGTTCACTTGAGCGCCGTGGTTTTCGCGCCCTTTGGGGCGATCATCCTGGTTCATGATCCGGCTCTAAAATCTCGCCGAGGGCGGCGTCCAAATCCTTGCCGCGGGCGCGCTCCTGCGCCGCAGCGGCGCGGTCCGCCGCCAGCCGGGAGGCGGCCTGGATCACAATCTGGCTGACCTGATCGCGGGTCTCTTGCCAGGTTGCCGGCAGGGGCATCAAAAGCGTCCCCAGCTCGATCGCCCGCTCATTATCCCCGCTGGCGGCGTACCATCGCGCCAGTCCGGACAGGCAGAAGGCCATCAGGGCCGGATTGCCCAGGTCTTTGGCCTGCTGCAAAGCATCCATAAAATGCTGGCGAGCCGCAGCGATCTCCCCTGACCCCAGGGCCACCTGGCCCAGGCTGCTGGTCACGTAGGCTGCGCACCAGAAGTTGTAATCCCGGCGGGCATAGGTCTGGCTTTCCTCAAAATGCCGGCGGGCAGACTTGAGATCTCCCCGGCTGAGTGAGAGGTCCCCCATGCCTTTGTGGTAGAAGGCCATGATCTGAGACATCGGGTTATCGCTATGGCTGGCGGCGCATTCCTGATAGAATTTTTCGGCGAGAGCCAGGTTGCCGGCGACACGCTCGATCTCCCCCATTTCCAGCAGGCCCCAAATGATATCCGTGCGCGAATTGGTTTCCCGGGCGACCTGCAGGCTCTGCTGGCGAAGCTTCCGGGCTTGTTCCAGGTCCCCCAGGCGTAAATTGGCGATGCTTTCCCAGCTTAACCAGGCGGCAACCAGGTCGAGCCGCCCTATTTCTATCGAGATCTGGCGGCCTTTTTGGCACCAGGAGATGGTTTTCTGATACTCTCCGAAGCCATCCGCAAGCTGGGCCAATTGGAGCAATACCAGGGAGGCGTTAAATCGCGACCCGATGGATTCATAGATCTCAATACAATCCAGCAGGATGCGTTCGGCTTCTACGTAAGCGCCTTTCCAGCGAAAGCGAAGCTGATCGGCCAGCAAGGCGTTGCTGGTAGCCAGGCTGATCCGATCTGCCCTTCTCTTGCAGATGGCGACTGCTTCTTCCAGCACCGGCTTCGCCTGCGCCGGCTGCCCGACTCGGATCAGCAGAGACCCTAAAAACTGGAGCGTCAAAGTTACCGCCAGCTCGTCGCCGCTCTCTCGCAGCCAGTTCAGGCTGCGCTGCAGCATGCCGACCGCCTGGAGAGGATCGAGCCGGTCTCCATACTCACGGGCCAGATAGCTGAACATCACCCCCATCTGGCGCTCAGCGCCCAGCTCGTTCACCAGATCCAGACTGCGCAGCACCAGTTGGGCGCGCGCGTCCGAAACAAAGTCGTAGGTCGTGGCGGAGATCAACGGCAGGATTTTCGCCAGCAAAAGCCGGCGGGGCGCATCCTGCGGAGCAACTGCCAGGGAGGATTCCAGGGCCTGGGCGGTCCTCTGCAATCGAGCGGCAAATTCCCAATACAGGCTGCGAGTGGTGAAATAAGCATACAGGCCGAAGAGCGCGTGGTCGACCGGCTCGAACCGGCTTTGCTCGACAGCCCAATCCCAGGCGGCGCGCAGGTTTTCGATCTCAGCATCCAGCGCTTCCAACGTCGCCTGGTATTTCGGGCCGAATAAATCCGGGGCGCGTTCTGCAATCAGGGAGAGGAAATAAGCGCTGTGCCGGTCTTGAACCGCTTCCCACTCGCCGCTATCTTGTTGCAGCTCATCAACCCCAAACTGGCGCAGCAATTCATGAACGACAAATCTGCCCTCTGCCAGGCTGTAAACAAAGGACTTGCTCACCAGGCCGGAAAGCTCAGGCAGCCCGGCGCTGGCGACTTCGCCGGCCGCATGGCGGCTGAAGCTGCCGCGGAAAATGGATAAGCGCTTGAACAGGTCCCGCTCGGACGGGTTGAGCATCTTCCAGGAGGCGTTGAAGACGGCCCGGATGCTGCGCTGGCGCTCCGGAACGTCGCGCTGGGTGGTTTCCAGGAAGTCCAGGCAGTTATGGATTTCGGCGACAATTTCTTCCAGGCTCAACAGCTCCATCCATGCCGTAGCCAGCTCGATGCCAAGCGGCATTCCCTGCACGGCCTTACAGATGCGGATCACCGAATTGAAGTTTTCAATGCTCAGATGAAAATCAGGCCTGACCCTGCGGGCGCTTTGCAGAAAAAGCTGCAAGGCGCTATACTTTTCCATTTCCTGCGGATCCATTCGGATGGGGTCCAGTTCTGGAAAACGCATCCCTTTCACCGGGTAAACTGTCTCGCTGTTCAGGGCCAATCGCGCTCTGGAAGTCACCAGGAGCTTTAAGCGCGGGGCGTTCTCCAAAAGCTTAATCAGCTCTTCGACGCTTTGGGCCGTGATCAGGTGGTCGAAGTTGTCCAGGACCAGCAGAATTTCTTTGGGACGCAGGTAGGCGCCCATCTGCGCCAGCAAGCTATCCGGGCTTTCGCGAACGTTGAACCGCAGCGATTTTGCAATCGTGGAAAGGATGTATTCGGAAGAGGAAAGCGGCGCGAGGGGAACGAAATGAGCGCCGTCGCGAAAGGCAAGGCTTTCTTCTCTTGCAGCTTCGATCGCCAGGCGGGTTTTGCCCATCCCGCCCGGGCCGAGTAAAGTCAGCAGGCGCACGCCCGGATCGCTGAGCAAATCGCCCACTTCTTTCAATTCCGAGCGCCTGCCGACGAAAGGGGTCAGCGGCTGGGGAAACGCTGCAAGCGGGAGGCCGGACGATCTCTGATCGGGGGATTCTGGCTCGGGAGCCGCCGGCGAATCGTCTGCCCGGGTTTCGTCCGGCGCGGGTGAGGCCGCTGCTCTCGCCCGGATCTGCTCGTAGAGCGCCGTCGTCTCGGGTTGGGGCGCGGCGCCTAATTCTTTTTGCAGCGTCTGAACGCAGATTTCATATTGGCGCAGCGCGGCCGGCTGCTGGTCGCTGCGGGCATACAAGCGCATCAGCAGGCGATGGGCCGCCTCGTTCAGCAAATCCATCGCCAGCCAGCGTCTGGCAAGGCCGATTGCTGGCGCCCATTCCCCGGAATCCTCATGATAGCAGGCCAATTTCTTCAACGCCTGCGCAGCCTGTTTTTCCAGATCCTCCCGGATGAAAAACTGCCACTCGTCGAAAGCCGGGCTATCGGGCAGCGTGAAACCCTCCATAAAGCCGCCGCGATAAAGATCCACGGCCGCGCCCAGGTTCAGCAAGCATGCGGGACACAGTTCATCGCCCGCGTGGGCGTGCCGGTCACTTTCATGGATGTGATCCCGGAAGGCGGCCGCGTCGATCCAGACGCCGATTTCGGAGTTCAATCGAACGCTGGTCCGGTCGGCTTCCAGCCATTCCTGGCCAAGCCTTTTATTGAGTGTCCACAGGCTGCGGCGCAGGTTATGGTAAGCGCTCTTCGGCTCGTTATCAGGCCAGAGCATCGCCGCCAGCGCCTCGCGGCTGAACAGTTTGGCCTCTATCGCCAGGTACGCCAGGAGCGCCAGGGTTTTGCGCGTGTCCAGCTCGACCGTTGATCCATCCAGCTCGACTTGCGGGTAGCCAAGGAGAAACAGCTTCAACTCGGGCAAATAATTTCCTCCGTTCGGTCTAATTCTAACCGATACATTATTTTCCAGAGGACGCGTTTTGTGACGCACGTGCGCACCCTGTTGTGACGCTCTTTCCTTATGATGGGTTCAGCAGGATAGGATGGGATCAGAAATTGAAAGGAGCGAAGCGATGGACGGGTCTCTGATGATGCAATCTCAAGCTTTCCAGTTGCCGGAGCAGCAGTTTCACCAGGCGATCTCCTGGATGTTTACACGCGCATTCCTGCGTGGCCGGTTGAACCAGGGGATCGGGCGCTTTTTTCATCGTGAAAGGCGCTTGATCGACCTGCAGGCCGCGCTGAAGAACGGCGACATCCGCAACAGTTTCGACGGAGGCGTCCGGATTGTGCCAATCGACAGGATACTCGGCAGCCAAGGGCGGGTGGAAGATTTCGACGCCTGCCTGCGGCCGGTTAAGGAGCATACCCGCTCGCGTTGGTTGAGCGTCGCCGCCGCCCGGGTGAAAGGGACTGCCTTACCGCCGGTCGAACTGGTTCAGGTCGGCCCGATTTATTTCATCCGGGACGGCCATCATCGCATCTCGGTCGCCAGAGAATTCGGGCAGGAGAGCATCGAGGCAGCGGTGATTGTGATGGAGCTGGCTTAAGGCTGTCTGGGCCAATTCCCTTGTGACTCAATCGTAATACGATATAATAGGCCTTGAAGGCGTATTTTCTCGGGGAAATCCAGCGGGCAGCGCCCACAAGATATACCCGCCGGGTTGAGGCGAACAGCGATCCTTATTTAATTAAATATTCGCGCAGCCAGAATGTTTTTGCATTCTGGCCTGTTGCATGCGCCGTCCGAAACCCATTAAGAGGGACCCCCAAATCAATTTTATGAGGAGATCACATGAGGAAGGCATTGAAATGGATTGGAATTGTGTTGGGAGCCCTGTTGCTCCTGGTCGTGGTTGTGGCAGGCGGGATGATCCTGAGCGCCACCCTTAAATTGAACAAAACCTACAATATCACCCCGGAGGCGGTGGTTATCCCGACAGACGCTGCTTCAATCGAATACGGGCACCGGCTGGTGATCTCGATGTGCGTTGGCTGTCACCACGATAACCTGGCAGGGGGCGAGTTCTTTGATGATCCGGCAATTGGGACTGTCGATTCTGCCAACCTGACCTCTGGTAAAGGCGGCAAAGGGGCTACTTTTAAGGATTCCGATTGGGTGCTGGCCATCCGCCATGGGGTCCGGGATGACGGCCGGTCGGTATTTATCATGCCGGCCGACGATTTATTCTTGATGAACGATACCGACCTGGGCGCGATCATCGCTTATCTCAAAACCATTCCTGCGGTCGACAATGAGCCTCGCCCGCGCAATTTCAAGCCGTTTGGGAAAATCCTGTACGCTATGGGCGCTTTTGGCAACCAGTTGAAAGCCTCTGCCATCCCAGATCACAGCATCCGCCCCTATGCTCCTCCGGCGGGAGTCACGGCCGAGTATGGCCAGTATCTGGTCAACATCAACGGCTGCCGCACCTGCCATGGGAAGGATCTGGCCGGCGGCAAAAGCCCCGAACCCGGCGCTCCGCCAGCCCCTAATCTGACCCCCGGCGGCGAGCTGGTCGTCTGGAAAGCGTCCGATTTGATCACGACCTTCCGCACCGGGGTCACTCCCAGCGGCCACCAGATGCTGGACGCCATGCCCTGGAAAGAGTTTCAAAATCGCACCGACGACGAGATAACCGCTATCTTTTTGTACTTGCAGTCGCTTCCGAAATTGGATACGGTCGTGCCGAAATAAGCTGCTGACCGACTAAATCATCGGATTAGTAAGAAAACGGGCCGGGAAAGATACCCGGCCTGTCAGGTTTAATTTTAGACAGGCGCGTTCTTTCGCTGCTGCCGGGGGAATTCACACGCGGTTTAAGTCCTCTTTACCTCAAATTTATTCAATTGCTTGCCGATCGATTATATAACTTAAATGGCAGTACCGGCGATTTTCGGATTGTAGAGCAGCGTTGAGCTGCGATTTGAGGCGCTATGCAATTCATCGACCATTTCAAAGTTGGGCATAAACTGGCGGGCGGTTTCCTGTTCGTTGTCCTGGTGTTGGCTGGCGGAGTGGCAGTGGGGTACAGTGGAATGAAGTCAATCAACACCGATATGGCCTTTATGTATTCGGACCGGACAGTGCCGATCGGGCTGTTGGGTGAAGTAAACGCCCACCTGTACCGGCTGCCCGGCGATGTGAACAAGTATGTCGTCATCCCGGCGCCGCACAGCCAGGCCCAGGCGGAAAGTGCGCCAGTCCCCACTGCCGAAGCGGCGACGAGGGCGAATTGCCTCGACTGCCACATCCAACAGGTTCAATCCGCCCAACATCCGGTAAAGTTCGATGCCAGTCAAATCGGAACTGAGAAGAGTATCTGCGCGGGCTGCCATGCCGTTCAGGTGAACAATCCGGATCACAGCAAGTCCAACGCCGCTCCAGAGGCCGCGGCGACCACCAGCGCCGACCTGACCACTCAAGAATCGGAGTGCGCGGCCTGCCATTCAAATGAGGTGATCGCCCAACAGCGGCAAAGCGCCAGGCAGCAGGTTACGGCCCAGATCGACATGGTGAACGAGAAGTTAGACCGCTACCAGTCCTACGATTTATCCGAACAGGAAAAGGCGCAACTGGCGGTATTCGAGACTGCCTGGGCGAACGACCAAAACACGATCCAGGAGATTCTGAGCCTGGTCGAGGATGGCAATGAGCGCCAGGCGCTGCACGAGCTGGTGGGAGGCCAGGCCTTACACAGCCAGGAGACCGCGGAACAGGCGATCGAAAAATTGATCGCCATCAACCAGGACCTGGCGCAGCAGGCCCAGGCGCATGGCGCAGATACTTTCACCTGGTCGTCGCGCTTACAGGTCGGGGCCTGGGTGCTGGGGGTGCTGCTGGCGGCCCTCATTGCCGTGCTGATCACGCGCAGCATCAACCAGCCCCTGGTGTTAATGGCCAAGGCTGCCGTGAGACTCTCCCGAGGGGAATTGAATGTAGACATTCCGCCGGAAACGAAATTAGCCATCACAAGCCGCCGAGATGAAATCGGCTCGGTGGGCGTTGGATTGGCGGGAACCGAGAATTATCTGCAAGAGATGGCGGGCTTGGCCGCACGTATCGCAGCCGGCGACCTGACCGTGAAAGTGACCCCGCGCTCGGAGAAAGACGAATTAGGCCTGGCTTTTCAGGGGATGGCCACTCACCTGCAAGAGATGGTGCGCCAGCTTGCCGGGAGCGCGGCCGGCCTGGAAGAAGCCTCCGAGAATCTGGCCCAGGCGGCTGGAAGCGCCGGGCAGGTGACGGATAAGATCAACGCCATCACTGCCAGGGTGGGACGCGGCAGCGACCTGCAAACCGAAGCCGTCCAGCAGTCAGCGGATTCGATGGGGAAAATTGCCCAGTCGATCGATGGGATCGCCCGCGGCGCAGGCGAGCAAGCCGGGATAGCCAACCAAACCGCCCAGGTTGCGCAGGGTTTGAGCGCCGCTATGGAGACACTGGCAGGCGCCACACAGGCGGGCTCTGTAGCCTCAGCCTCGGCTGCACAGGCCACCCGCCGGGCGGACCAGGTGCTGCACAAGATCCAGCAGACGATCACCGAGGTGACCGGGACTGTGGAGAATTCGGCCCTGAAAATTCGGGCGCTGGGGTCGCGCTCCGAGCAGATCGGGGATATTGTTGAAACGATCGGCGACCTGGCCAGCCAGACCAACCTGCTGGCGCTGAACGCCGCCATCGAAGCCGCGCGGGCTGGGGAGCAGGGCAAGGGATTTGCTGTGGTCGCCGGAGAAGTGCGCAAGCTGGCCGAGGCGTCCGCCTCCGCTGCGGGAGAGATCTCCAGGCTGGTGCGGGAAATCCAACACACCGTGGCCGAAGCGGTTTCGGCAATCGATGAGGGCTCCCGGATGATTACAGATGGCTCGGTCCGTTCGGATGAGGCCAGCCAGGTGCTTTCAGAGATCCGCTCTGCCGCCGAAACGGCCTCCGAGCAGGTGGAACAGGCAGCCAAAGAGGCGCAGAAGATGCAAACGGCTTTCAGCGGCCTGGTGGACGGCATGCAAACGGTCTCGGTCGTGGTCGAAGAGAATACAGCCGCGACCCAGCAAATTGCAGCCAGCTCCAGTGAAGTGAAGCGGTCGATTGACGAGATCGCCGGGGTGAGCTCACAGAACCAGGCCGCAGCCAGCAGCCTGAACACGGCCACGCGTGATATGAGCGCCGAGATGGACGACGTCATCCAGTCTGCGCAATCGTTAGCGGAAATGGCCCACAGCCTGCGCCAACTGGTGAACTATTTCTACCTCCCCGACGGGCAAGTGGCGCAGCAGGAAACCCCGCAGCAGGAAAAGCAGCCTGAATATATCCCGGCTGGACAGCCGGTATTATAGCCCTAATGTTCCTGGCGCTCGGGCATGGGCAGCTCGTTCCTGGCTGAAAGGGCATACCAGGTGGCCTGAATAATCAGCCGTTTGTAGACGCGGGCCATTTCTTCGACGGGCAGCGGCAAATCTTCTTCCAGCCACCACTCGATCAAACCTACCAGCGAGACGACCATGTGATGAGCAGCCAGCTCGATTGGAAAAGCCGGATCTTCCAGATCAGCATCGTTGCGCTGGATGTGCGCTTCAACTCGCCGGGCCAACAACTTCTTAAGCTTAAGGATGAATTCCTGATTTTGAAGAATGCCGCGATACAGGCCTTCGTGCCTTTGCACATGTCTGAATAGCAGGCTGCCTTCTTGCTCGAAGTAGTGTCGTATCGCTTTTCCAGGCCAAACTGGGATAAAGATTCCATCTCGCCCGAGGTGGCGGCGCTGGCTGGGGATGGCATTCCCGGCAGGTGCGCTCTTGACCTGGGCTGCGGCACAGGGACTCATTCGATTTTCCTGGCCAAACAGGGTTATACCGTCGTAGGGGTGGATTTCTCACCGAAAGCGATTGCCCTGGCGCGCCAGAAAGCCCACCAGGCAGGTGTGATTGTGGATTTCCGGCTTGGGGACGCCACCCGGCTTGACTTTTTGCAGGATCCCTTTGACATCGCCCTGGATGTCGGCTGCTTTCACGGCTTAAACAAGGCTGAGCGCAATCGCTACGCAGAAAATCTGACTCGCCTCACTCACCCAGGCAGCCTGTTTTTGCTATGGGCGATGCAAGAGCAAGGCCACTTTGGGATTGGGGTTAGCGCTGAAGAGGTCGCTGAGTGCTTTGGCCCCCAATTTTTGCTCGACCGGGTTGAAGACAGCGCCGACCACGGCCACGCCTCAGCCTGGTACTGGATCAGGCGCCGGTAAGCAGGAGTCGTCTTTGAATGAAGCGACTTGCCCCGGCGCCTCCGCGTAGAGGGTTCATTTTTGCCTCAGTTCATTTTTCGAGCCAGGCCTGGAACCCGATCCCGCTCACTTCGATCCTGCCCTGGCTAAATGGAGTCTGGGAGATCATGGACTGCATTTCGGGAACAGTGTAAGCGCTTTTCAACAGCATTTGCTTGAAAGTCCAACGGACGATCGTTTCATTCAGCCGGCCGAGGCGCATCCCTTTTACTTCCCGCTCGATTTCTTCGGGCGTGGCGTCGTGGCGCATGTCAACGATGACCGCAGCGCCGTTCGGGCGCAGCACACGATACATCTCCGCAATGGCCTGGACGGGCTGGCTGAAATTCTTGAAAGCTGCCTGGCAAAAAGTGAAGTCGAAGGTTTCGTCTTCGAACGGCATGGCCGAGGCGTTGCCCAGCCGGAAATCGATCTCATAGCCGGCTTCAGCCGCGTTCTTCTTGGCGATCTCCACAAAGGATTTGCTGATGTCGAGGCCGCTGATGCTGTAATCTCCATGCTTTGCAAGCTCGATGCAGAAAATCCCAGACCGGGCGCGATCTCGAGCACTCGGCCAACCGCGGGGATTTTCGGAGCCAATTGGGTGGCTATCAGCTTGTGGCGGTTCAAATCCTTGAGAGTCGTCCTGGCGTACCAGCTTGCGATTACGCCTTCCATGGGCAGGCCTTTGTAGCCTTTTT
>CAWCPR010000002.1:0-58578 GCA_963797475.1 uncultured Chloroflexia bacterium
TTTGGTTTGAATGAAACTATACCCATATATGGCGGTTCTGCACATCTAACCGCCATATATGGCGGTAATACCAGTGTATTCTTAGAACGTACGTGCTGGAATTTCTCCTTTTATCTCGAAAATTGTCCATAGTAATTATCCCATTAGCACATTTTTCGGCACACGATCAATTAAGCACACGGTTTTGGATCAGTCTGGGATAATTGAGATTTACGATATATAGCTCACGAAATTCGCTCAAGACACGGTCATGATATCCACCATATTATAACATTCTCAGCCACGCATTCCTTTTGCCAATTTGACCAGGGCTTGATAAAAAGCCTTATCTAAGTAACCCTTGAATGCGTCTTATTTTCTTCAAGAATATAAACGTCTTGCAGACATGGTGGGTTACGAACTCATTGTTTAAGGCTTCGAGGATTACCTTGCCCTGTTATGGTGTGGTGCTCTCGGGTTGCCTGATCCCTTCAAGTGCCTCGGCGACTGCGTAAGCGGAGGCAGCCCTTTTGTTTTGGAGAATATGTAGTAGATCGTTAACCATTCACCCTAGTGCTGGCTTAAACATAAATTGACACCGCATGCAAAATGCCATGTATAAACCCATTCTCGACACACGCTTAATGCATAGTGACAGGCAGGAAGAGTTTGAATTTCTCTTCAGAAACAATAACTTGAATCAAGTTAGGCCGCGAGATCGAGTCGGATCCACCCGGGCCGGAGACGGTCAGGCTGACGGTGTATGTTCCAACAGTCGCATAGGTGTGGCTGGGATTCTGAACCGTGTCGGTCGCGCTGTCGCCGAAATCCCACAACCAGGCATTGATATCTCCCACCGATCCGTCGCTGAACTGGACATTCAACGGGGCTATCCCGCTGGTTGGTTGAGCGGAGAAGTTGGCAATCATTAGGGCATGGCTTACGATGATGTAGTCCGTCTTGGTCTTCGTATCGCTGCCGCCTGGACCGGATACTTCGAGCGTTACGGTGTAGACACCCACAGAAGTGTAGTTGTGTGTGGGGTTCTGGACCGTGCTGATCCCCCCATCCCCAAAGCCCCACGAACCAGGTGGTAATGTCTCCCGCCGATCCGTCGCTAAACTGGACGTTCAACGGGGCTGTCCCGCTGGTCGGTAGGGCCGAGAAGTTGGCAATCAGCGGGTCATAACTCACAATGATATAGTCCGTCTTGGTCTCTGTATCGCTGCCGCCTGGACCGGAGACCTCAAGCGTCACGGTGTAGACGCCAACAGAAGTGTAGCTGTGGCTGGGGTTCTGAACCGTGCTGGTCGCGCTGTCTCCAAAATCCCACGCCCAGGCGGTGATATCTCCAGTTGATCCATCGGTGAAAACCACATTCAAAGGCGGCTGGCCGGACTGGGGACTGGCGGTGAAGCCGGCCACCGGCGCGGGCACATTGACCGAGATGTAGCCTGACTTCACTTCACTATCGGTCCCGCCCGGACCGGAGACGGTCAGGCTGACGGTGTATGTTCCCGCAGTCGCATAGCTGTGGCTGGGATTCTGAACTGTGCTGGTCGCGCCGTCACCAAAATTCCACAGCCAGGTGGTAACATCTCCCGCCGATCCATCGCTGAACTGGACGTTCAACGGGGCTGTCCCGCTGGTTGGTTGGGCGGAGAAGTTGGCAATCACTAGGGCATGGCTTACGATGATGTAGTCCGTCTTAGTCTTCGTATCGCTGCCGCCTGGACCAGAGACTTCAAGCGTCACAGTATAGACACCCACGGAAGTGTAGCTGTGGCTGGGATTCCGAACCGTGCTCGTCCCACCATCTCCAAAGTCCCACGCCCAGGCGGCGATATCGCCGGTCGATCCATCGGTGAAAACCACATTCAAAGGCGGCTGGCCGGATTGGGGACTGGCGGTGAAGCCGGCAACCGGCGCGGGAACACTGACCGAGATGTAGCCTGACTTCACTTCACTATCGGTTCCGCCCGGCCCGGAGATAGTCAGGCTAACGGTATACACGCCTGGAGAAACGTAGGTATGGGCTGGATTTTTCTGGTTACTGGTAGCTCCATCGCCAAAGTCCCAACTGCTGGACGCAAAATCGCCGGATGATTGATTACTGAACGCAACCTGGAGCGGTATCACACCTGAAGTTGGCACGGCGGAGAATCCGGCCGAAATCGGTTCATAAACCGTGATAAGAGACGGTTTTGTCTCGACATCCATTCCCCCTGGACCTGTTGCGATCAAGGTGACGGTGTACACGGCTTTACCTGTAAAGGTGTGGGCCGGACTGATTTGGCCGCTCGTGCTTCCGTCGCCAAAACCCCACAAGGTGGAAGTGAAAACGCCGGTGGTGGTGTTCGTGAAGGTGACCACGAGCGGGGCAACCCCGGAAGTTGGAGAGGCGCTAAAGCCCGCGGACGGTGGGCCGGGGAGCGGGTTGACCGTGATGTAACCCGGTTCGATACGCATATCATTTCCACCCGGTCCGCTGACGCCCAGGGTGACAGTGTAGGTCCCAGTTGAAACATAGGTGTGCGACGGGTTTTGCAGGCTGCTGGTCGCGCCGTCGCCGAAATCCCAGGCCAAGGATGTGACCGCGCCGGTGGACGCATCGGTGAACTGCACGTTGAGTGGCGCGTACCCGCTGGGATGGTTTGCGCTGAGTCCAGCCGAGGGGCAGGAGCCCGAGCCGGCCATCACCCCTGAGCTGACGCCGGCTTCGCTCCAGATGCCGCCTTCGTTGCGAGCCTTGACCGAGATGTAGTAGGTCTGCCCGGCAGTCAAACTCAGATCGGTGCGGGTAAAAGAGGTGTCCTGTGTATCGGTCCAACCGACCACGTCGATTCCGCCAGGCGCTGTTCCGATAGCGTATTGGAAGCGGGTGATGGCGCTTTCTGGGTCGTATGCCGACCAGCGGGCGGAGAGTGTATCCGAGCTGGCCGCTCCGCAGGCCAGAACGGTTGGAGCCGGCGGCGGGGTCGTGTCTCCGATCGCGCCGGCGTAATCAACGGTGAAAGTAAAGGTGGAATTGGGGGCAATCTCGATCCCATCCAGGCCGGCTGCCCCCTCGATGGCGAGGATATAATCGCCGCGGGGTATACGCGAAGTAATATCTTGATACGCGCCATAGTGGGTATTGGACAGCCATCCTGTTCCATAAAAACTATTCTCTCTAAAGGGTACGCGCCATTCTTCCACCGTGGCTAGATCGTTATAACCCAACCCGCCGATGGCATAGATCGCGCCGTTGCTCGCCGCGGCCACGCCAAGCTCAGTTCGGCCAGTGGGCATACTGGCTTGCGCCGTCCAGGTATCCGTGGCCGGGTCGTATTCCTCCACTGTGGCTAGATCACCGTAATTGTTCGATCCGCCAATAGCGTAGATTTTAAAATTGCTTGCCGCAGCCACGCCGAGGTTAGACCGGGCATTGGGCATACTGGCCCGCGCCGTCCAGGTGTCGGTAGCCGGATTGTATTCCTCCACAGTGGCTAGAGCGTAGCCATTAACATTAACCCCACCGATTGCGTAAATCTTGCCATTGTTGGCCGCGGCCACACCCAGGCCCCACCGGGCAGTGGGCATATTGGCCCGCGCTGTCCAGGTATCCGTGGCCGGGTCGTATTCCTCCACCGTGGCAAGACCGTCGATATCTCCCCACCCGCCAATGGCGTAGATCTTGCCGTTGCTGGCCGCGGCTACACCCAGAAAACCCCGGGCAGTGGGCATACTGGCCCGCGCGGTCCAGATATCTGTGGCCGGGTCGTATTCCTCCACCGTGGCAAGAAAAAAGTCGCCATTGCAGCACCCCCCGATGGCGTAGATTTTGCCGTTGCTGGCCGCGGCCACGCCCAGGTCCCACCGGCCAGTAAGCATACTGGCCCGCGCCGTCCAGGCGTCTGTAGCCGGGTCGTATTCCTCCACAGTGGTTGGACCTCCTATCCCGCCGATGGCGTAGATCTTGCCGTTGCTGGCAGCAGCCACGCCCAGGTCACGACGGGCGGTGGGCATGCTGGCGCGGGTTGTCCAGTCATAATCGGCAGCCAACTGAAGATCGACGATCTCCGTGTCAACCATCGGACGGCTGAACTCCAGGTCGAAGGCGGCTGTCTCGATCCCGACCGGGCTGGGGGGATCGAGGGTTACGAAGCGCACGTAAGCCGGTGCGCTCTGCACCGGTCCGCTGGCATTGAGAGCGTAGAGCACCTGGCCCATGTTGTAATCGTCGCCAAAATCCCAGATGCGCTGGGCGATGGCTGCATTGTTCGTGGTTCCCCACCAGTTGTCGTTGGCCGGGACCATCATCAGGGTGGTCTTGGGGATCCGATCTTCGACATCGTAAGCGCCGGTGTTGAACTCCAGGTTGTTGCCCGATATGTCTATCGAAAAGCCCGAAACCAACTTGATCGCGCTGCCGGCGCTGCCATGCAGCGTGTTGCTGATGACCTGCACATCCCCATGGACTTCGATGCCCACCCCGCCGCTGTTGGCGATCAGGTTGCCCTGAACCAGGCCCCCACCGGTGTAGATGCCGCCAGCATTGCCCACCAACCGGTTTTGAAGCACAGTGACCGAACCGGTGGTGGAGATGCCCCAACCGGTAGACCCTTCAATATCGTTGCGCCGGATCGTGCTGCCATTACCGGCGTTGATCCCGCCGCCTGTGATCGTGTTAGTCAGCACCTGAGTCGTGTTACTTGCAGAAATGCTACCGTTCTTTACGGTATTCTCACTGACGAGGGCTGAAGAACCCACAACTATCCCGCCCCCACTGACCGTGTTTTCCGTGACCGTGCTGTCTCCCGGCGCATTAATTGCTCCCGCAGCGGTGTTATTTTGTACCGTGGAGCCACTCCCAACACTGATCCCTGCATTAACGACGTTGTTCAACGCCTGGGTCTGACTGCTGATGCTCAACCCACCATTGGTAATCGTATTTCCCCAGGCGTATCCACCGCCTTCGATTGTCAGCCCGCCTGCCAGGCTGCTCTCAAGCACCCACACCGGTGTGCCGCCCGGCGTGCAGTTCACCCCGCCGCCATCTACTGCGACATTCGAGAGGTAAGGCGTGGCATTCGTGCAGCCGATCCCTTGCGCGGCGCTTTTCACTTCCACCCAGCGCAGGATGCTGCCGCTCAAGTACGTCCCGCTGATCGTGGCTGTGGCATCCACACCCGGATCATCGAAGAAGATCCTCCCCCAGTTGGCCCCTGTGTGCGACAGGAAGCGGATGGGTTGAGCGGACGTCCCACCGGCGATGAGCATGCCGCCCACGTTCAGGTTGTAATTCCCGTTGAAACGCACCTCGGCGCCGGACTGGATGGTCAGGGTGATCCCGGGTGGGATGCCAAGGTTTGCATTGACGATATAGGTCTTGTCGCTGGTCCAGACCGTGTCTTCAGTGATCGTGCCCCCCACCGGTTCGTTGGCGCTGCGGGTCGTGATCGTGAGTGGAATGGTGACTGCATACTCGCCTCCGTTGGCCGAGATGGACAGGCTGAATGGGATCGGGTGGTTGTAGCCGGCAGCCAGATCGACGGTGAAGGTAAAGGCTGGCGCATTCGAACCGGTCGCCCCAGAAGCAATCCCGCCGAAGAAAGACGTCCCCACCCCAATCGTGACGTAGGGGTCCGAAGTGGAAAGCGCGCCGGTGACGCCGGTCGCCGCCAGCCAGTCGTTATACAGGCTGACGTTCAGGGAAGCCGCTTCACCCGGCGTGGGCCGGCCTTGTGGGTCGCCGTCGACTGCCGTGGATTGCAGCGACAGGATCGGGTGAGGAGGCTGGGTTACGGCTGTGGCGGCGTTGATCCGCCCACTGCCGAGCTGACTGGCGTAGGCCGGGTTCAAGGCGTCGATCGGGTCGGTGGTGTGATCGATCTGCGCCTGCACGAGCGCCGCAGGCCAATCGGTGTGCTGGGAGCGGATCAGCCCCGCAAGACCGGAGACGAAGGGAGCTGCAAAGGATGAGCCGTTGGCCGGACCCCAGTCGCCGCCCAGGAAGGTGGTGGTGATATTGGTGCCCGGAGCAGCCAGGTCGACCCAGGAACCGTAGTTGGAATATCCTGCTTTCAAATCACCCTCATCCGTCCCGGCCACTGCCAGCACTTCTTCATAGGCGGCCGGGTAGAAGGGGGCGCTCACGTTGTCGTTGCCCGCCCCGCCCACCACGATCGCGCCATACTCATTCACCGCCGTGCGGATGGCCGAGAGCAGGGCGGAGGAGTTGCCGTAGCCGCCCAGGGAGATGTTGATCACCTTGGCCCCTTTTTTGGCGGCGTACAGAACCCCATCGGCGACGTCCGAGTAGTTGGCCACCCCGCTGACCTGCATGACCTTGACCGGCATGATGCGGCAGTTCCAGCACATCCCGGCGATGCCGGCGCTGTTGTCGGCGGCCGCGGCGGCGATGCCGGCCACCTGGGTGCCGTGGCCGTTGTCATCGGCCGGGTTGTTGTCGTCGTTGACGAAATCCCACCCCTTGACGTCATCGACAAACCCGTTGTTGTCATCGTCCAACCCGTTGCCGGCCACCTCGCCCGGGTTGGTCCACAACTGACCGGCAAAGTCGACGTGGGCGAAATCGACGCCGCTGTCCAATATGGCGATGACGACCGTCTGTGTGCCGGTGACCACATCCCAGGCGTCCGGGGCGGAGACCTGGGTCAGCCCCCACTGCTGGGGGAACAGCGGGTCATCGGGCGTTGTGAACAGGGGCGCGGAGGCGGCTTTGGCCAGGTAATCCGGCTCGGCCCATTCGACGTTTGGATCGGCCTGCAAGGCTCGCACGGTCGCCAGGACGTCCGCTTTCTTCCCTAAACGCAGGAGATGGATATTAGCCAGTTCTGGCTGGCTGTCAGCTATCGATGGAAACAGCTTCTCGGCAGAAAGCACATGCTGCTGAGAGAGAACTCGATCCAGTCCAGGCGCGCCGGTTTGCGGCATAGATCCAGCAGCCTGCTTGACTTGAACGGCAGTTCGGAACTTGACGAGGACGTGATCCGGAGTGAAGGCTGGCGCATCCGGTGAGGGCGCAATGCCGGTTGCGTTTATCCCTGGTGAGGCAAATGCTGGCCTCGGTATCCAACCGGATGGGGGAACAGGCAAACCCTCGGGGTCTGCAGCCGCAAAGGCGCGGGCGCTGTTCTGCAGCAGCGCCAGTCCCAGGGCGAGAAACAACCCGGCCAGGAAAATGGGGAGCAATAAACGAATGGGATGGAAGCGAGACGATGGCATTTTACGCTCCTGCGATTTAATTTTCTGTTTGTGGTAAACACACTTCAGGATAACCCCCTTGAGGGTTGAGCCGTTTCTCGACAGTACGATGAAAAGATTGTTTAGTAGAACCACATGGCCATGAAATAATTACTTCTTGGAGGATACACAATCAGAGACAAGATATCAAGTGACGAACGTCACCCCAAACAAAACTGTAAACTCGCCGCTAATTTGGATGCCACGATTAAAGCAAACCAGGTATGTTCGTCCAAAACCCGTAATTTTTGCCTCGATAGATAGGCCACTTCTGGCATGGCCTTTTACAAGAGGATCGCCAAAGGTTCTAAAGGAGATTGTGGTTCGCCTAAGATGGTCCAGGTCATACGCCAGCCGTCGAAAATGACTGGCGCATCTGAAAAATCCCTCTACAGCCAGAGCTATAGCTGAAGGACAAACCCTTTCCTGGCTATTAGGAAGCGGCTGCAGTTGGCCAGGTAAATTTGCAAACGAGTAGATGAGTGTGTCTATTAACGACGGTTATTCCGGCGGTAGCAAGGAGCACGCACCATGAGCATCACCGAACAAATCAACCAATTCGTCCAGTCATGCGACTACGACATTCTCACGACGCTCGCCGGCTGCTATCTGACGGCAACCGGGCTTCGTTTCTCGGTGACGACTCCGCAGTGGATCCAGGATGAGTTTGGCCTTGTGTTGGATTATTGCGAGTTCACCCTGCAACAGACAGCAGGAGAACCGATCATGCCATACGAGTGGTCGAGCGCATATCATACCGTCGAGATGGTCAGCCAAGCTGCACGCGCTGAACTGCGCCGGCGGTCAGTGGGATCGTAGCCATTGTTTTTCCTGAAATGAATACAGTCAGGGAAAAATGGTGGGTAACGGCTATATCCAAATAGATGCAAATTGCTTTCTTGCTCCCTAATGCATCTTCTTAGGAGAGCGCGCCGTCAATAGAGAGCATTTTTGTTTCCGGCTACAAAAAATGGCGGCAGGTGGCTAAAACGTAGTAACAGCATATTCCGCTGCTCAGTACCTTAGAAAAACGATTACTCGCAGAGCAGGTACGCTGCACAATGAGATTTTCAACTCGTGCCGGCTATATCTCTCATAGGAGCCTATTACGTGTTCACCCGCATGGCTTCTGCAATGAATGGAGATAGCCAGTCGGATCAGTTTTTCGTCTTGACGCGAAAATCTCCTTCCAGGTGGCTATAACGGAGTAGCAGCGTATTGCGCTGCCCGGAACTTTACAAACCGAATACTGGATTGAAGAAAAAGATGGGGGAAATCTGTTCGTTCACGCTAATCCCGTCCAATTATATTCAGCGACCGTCTTGCATATTGGACGGGATATGGAAGTGTTCCGAATATGTACAGGACCATAGATTCCCAGTGTAGTCTCCCTGCATCCAGCGATAATCTTGCCATGCAAACTGGACGTAGGGGTGTACCGAAATCAGGTCGACGCTTTGAACCATATGCTTTTTTCTCCCTGCATCCCATTAACCGTATCTGGTAGCAAATAAGCCAAATGCGGGGGACGTAGGGGTGTACCGAAAAATGGCGAGCACTTTACTCTACACTACACTGAGGTTTCCCTGTGTCCTCCCGGTAGCCTGAGGCAAGATTCAATGTGCTGCCGGGCGGGACGTAGGGGTGTACCGGAGACGGCTGAAGATTCGGGACACACCATGAGGGTTTCCGGTGGGCATTCAGTAATGTGCGCCTACCGGAAATTGCCCTCAACAGGCTATGGGTCGGCAAGAAATTAGAAGTGGTATGAGATTTTACTGTCCCAGATCGATGCGGATAATTCGGTAACCGCCGAAAAGAACTTGCGGTTCGTACATGACGAGCAACCCCTTTGCTTCCTTTGGGATCTCAAACGTCACGTGGCCTCGGACTTTTTCTCCCTGTGCCAATTCACCGGATGTCAGTGATGGGTCCACTGAGGCAAATGATGCTCCGTATTCATAACCTTGGGAGTCCCGAACCTTAAAGTAAAGTGGATTATACGGAGAGGGATCGGAGCGCCCGGTATTCGCGATTTCTACCTCAATATCCAGGTAAGTGTAGCCGGATTTGGTTGACATTCCACCCACCGACTTCACCTTCTGAGTGTTCAGGATAGTTAAGGTGACACCAGCCGATTTGGCTGGATCGCCAATTTTATTTTCCGAGAATGTCAAGGGTGCTGGGATATCGGCTGCTTTTTCCGCATTCTCATCCAGATTAACTCTGACGGGTTGGTAGCCTCCGAATAGAACTTCTGGTTCATAGGTAACGATCAAGCCTGTCGCCTTCTCAGGCGCTTCAAAGGTTATGTGCCCACGTACCACATCGCCCTTCTCAAGCTCGCCGCTCATTAGGGATGGCTCGACGGCGCTCATCGTCGAATTGTATTCGAAAGATTGTGAGTCCTTGAGCTTGAAGTAGTATGGATTATAAGGGGTTGTTTCATCTCGGCTTGCATTCTGGATAGTGACTTCGATATCCACCAAAATATTCCCGGCTTCCGCATTGACAAAACCTGCGGACTTCACCTTTTGAACATTCAGGATAATGAATGCAATCCCTGCGGATTCAACGCGCTCCCCGACTTTACCGGCTGGCGCGGTCGCTTGCGCCTCACCAATGTCCACCGGATTTTCGCTCATCTCCTCCAGGTTTACCTTCAAAGGGTTATACCCGCCAAACAACACTATCGGCTCATAGCTGACGACCAGCCCTATGGCATGTTCCGGAACTTCGAACGCCACATGCCCACGCGCTCGCTCTCCTTTACTCAGGTCGCCGCTTTGCAGAGAAGGATCCAATGAGCCGAAGCTGGTATCATATTCATAGCCATCTGCATCTTTAACCTTGAAGTAGAACGGGTTGTAAGGAGCCTTGTCGTCTCTATCCATATTTTCAAGAACTACTTCGATATCTACAAGTTCATTTCCTTCTTCTGCTGTAATGAAACCGGCAGATTTCATTTTCTGGACATTTAGGACAGTCAAGGCAATGCCGGCGCTCTCCACACGGTCGCCGACTTTACTGATAGTTGGTTTGGGTGTAGATGTGGCAGTTGGTGGAACTTCGGTCTCTTTGGGAACGCTGGTTGGATTATTTGCTGGTTGTGTCTCGGTTTTCGCTTGTTCTCCTTGACTGCTTTCATTTGCGGGGGCTTCTGGAGTAGGCGTGGTTGACGAACATGCAAGAGAGATTACCAGAAAAATAGCAAGCAAAAACCAGATCGGATTTCGACGAAGCATGACATTCTCCTTGTATTTACTTTATTTATATGGGGGCATTTGAAGCAAACGACCTCTTAAGCACCTATTGTAGCAAAAATCCGTACAAAAACAAGCAAAATTGAGAGCTATATGGTAGGGAAAAGATTACAATTTAGCAAGGTGCTTCTTCACCAAATGGATATGATATTTTAATTGGGATTTTGATCAAAGTGCTCCAGACCAAACGTGGACTTGACTGAGCCAGACACTCAGTCAAGTCCACATTCCTCTCAAGTGCCTAAAACGGGATTGACTTGCCTGGATCCAGTTGGCCGTCAAGATTGCCGTTCTCATCCTGGCTGCCAACCTGACCGTCGTCGGCGTCGCTCAAGCCATCTGTGACTGGCTTAGGATCGAGAAACTTGACAGTGCTCGCACGCACGACAAATGACGCACCAGGCGTGCCGTCGCGTCGGGTGTAGATTTTCGGACTGCCGGTTTTGGGATCCGGCACCAGCCGTCCGACTACCATCGCCTGGCTTCCCTTATGCAGGTATCTGGCAACCGTTTCTCCATAAGTCCCCCAAACCTCAATCTGGAAACAGACGGTCTCCCGAACCTCGATACCGTCCGACCGGAGGTACTTGCGGGAAGTCGCCAGGGAGAAATTCGCGACTGCAACGCCATTTGGGGCATAAGTGAGCATAGGGTCTCGCCCCAGAAAACCAAGGATTGTTACTGTTTGGTACATGATATCCATCCTTTCGGATTGGTAGGTTTGAGAGAGCGCAACTGCTCTATACAGATATAGCCACCAGGCCGGCCATTCTGTCGCCTTCATAGATGCATTCAAAGAGCGGCGCGGAATTTTAGAAAGACATTTGCCATAATCGTCAAATTCATATAAAATAAAAATCGCTGATTACCGCGCTGGCTTTTCCAATGTGACCCGGTTGCCCCCCAGGGGGAAGATCTATACAGGCATGTCAAATGAGATCAAACTACCGGCAACGCTGATCGCCACCCTGGGGTCTGAACCCCAGGTAGTGACAGCGGCGCTTGACCTGTTGCTCCAGAGAGGCGAGCCGATCACTCGTACTGTTGTGATCCACACCTTCGGTCCAGGAACAATTATCTCTGCTGCCGTCGAACGTCTCCAAGGAGTTTTCAATAAAACATACAAGGAAACGGGTGTTTGCCTAGAACTGGAAGCGATCCTCGACGAACGCGGTTTTCCCTTTTCGGACGTCGAAACGCACGCTGCAGCCCAGGCGGCCTTTCGCACCATCTACAAACAAGTACATAAAGCCAAACTTCGAGGCGACAGGGTACACCTTTCCATTGCTGGAGGCCGAAAGACGATGGCCGTTTTCGGCATGTCAACCGCACAATTACTCTTCGATGAGAATGATCACCTGTAGCATCTGATCTCGGCCGGCGAATTCCTGGAGGAGAAGCGTCTCCACCCATCCTCCGGAGATCAGGTTCGTTTGGTTGAAATCCCATTTATACCCTGGAGCCAGGTGTCGCCCATAATGACCAACTTGCAAGAGATGAACGACCCCTATGAAGCGGCGGACCAGGTGCGCAAATTGCAAATTGCCGAGAAATTAACGATGGCGCGCGCCTTCATCCTGGGTTCTTTGACGGCTTCCGAGCGACGGGTCGTGGAATTACTGGTCGTGGATGGTTTGAGCGACGCCGAGATCGCCGAACGACTGGTGCTATCCCCGCGCACAGTTGAACAGCATCTGCGCTCGGCGTATGTCAAAGCGGCTGCCCACTGGGAATTGGAAGGGGTCAATCGCACCAGCCTGGTCACTCTTTTGAGCCTGTACTACAATCTCAAAATTACGGGAAAACCCGCATGACAGATTATCAATTGAAAACTAAAATGGCATAACTGCAAAGAGGCCCGATTTAAGACCTGCCACCCGGCGGGATTGTGTAAGTTTCCGGAGGTGAGGGTAGGACTCGGTAAAGCATATTCCGCTGATATTCCGTTCAGGTTCCGTTTTAGCGGAATACGTATTCCGTTTTGAGCAAGCAAACGGAATATAAGCGGAATACCGGACCGTGAAAACGGAATACGGTAAAATGGCACATTAAAACAAAAAAACCGGATCCAGGCGATCCGGGAACTGGCCAGGAACCGCACCCCAGCCGAGATAAAAAGAGATTAGAATGGGTTTGCACGCTTTTCAGGAGGCGTGATCCTGATTGCGCTGTGCTCGGCGCTGGCGAACCCGCTGGAGGGCGTGCAAGTTTATCAAAACATAGGTCAGGGTGTTGTGGTTGGCAATGGAGGCGGCGTTGCGCAGCTTTGGCCGCTCGATGCCCAGGTCAACAGCCTGGCTGTTGATGCGCTCTGTGGCAGTACGCTGCTTGAGAACATCTTTGAACTGCTGGCTGGAGCGATCGATTTGATAGCGCAGGCGTGCTCCGATGCTGGCCGCGATGGTGGTGATGCAGCCCTTTTTGAGCCAGTGCTCATCGTTGACCGGACAGGCATCCGCAGTTTGCTCTGGATAGCGCAGTGGGCAGACATAGCGGGCGCGCTCATGTGGAATGAGCGTGGTTTTGCACCAGAACCTGCCGCGTAAATGCATGGGCAGTCCAGCAGCGCATTTGGGGCTGCCATCTTTGGCGAATTGGCGCTGGGCAGATCCCCCGCGCTCGACAAATGGCACAGCAGCAAAGCCTTTTTGTGGATCAAAGTATTCATAGACGTAGAGTATGCTGGTAGTAACAACGAAGGCGCTATACGCCTGAATGAATCTTCACCCAGTTTCATTAACAATGAAATTCTAAATAATCAAGGTTATGCCATTAGTGCTGATTCAGGTTCATTCCCGACGGTTCTAAATAATAACGTGCATGACAATTCTGGAAATGGGCTGGAAATACGAGGAGGTACTTTATCCGCGAGTGGGGATTGGAAAAACACATCGATTGTTTATTCTGTTACTGGGCCGCTTACAATTGATGGAAGTGCAACGCTTACAATTCATCCCCGAGTGATTGTTAAATTTGGGGATAACGTATACTTCGATGTATACGGATCCTTGAGAGTTAAGGGAGATTCGGAAAATCAAATAACTCTTACATCAATAAAAGACCCTCTGTGACTATAATGGTGAGACAACTCCGGCCAATAATTTAGGGTGCAGGGCGGAGGAGGAAAATCATGTCTCAGAACGCGAATGGTAAGGTACGAGAAGGTATGCTGGAAACAGAAGTAGTAGAAAAGGCGAAACGCCGGCAATATTCTGCTGAATACAAGTTGCGCATCCTGGGCGAAGTCGATGCCTGCCAGGGCAAAGGGCAAGTTGGGGCTCTGCTGCGGCGGGAAGGGCTGTATTCATCCTTGGTCAGCAAGTGGCGCCAGCAGCGCGAACAAGGCAGCCTGGAAGGATTAGGATGGCACAAACGTGGGCCGAAAGGAGATCCCCAGGCGGCTGAAATGGCTCGGCTGAAGCGCGAGAATGAGCGTTTGCGTGAACGGCTTAGGAAAGCCGAGTTGATCATTGAAGCCCAAAAAAAAGTTGCCCAGATGCTTGGAGCGCCGATCGCAGAGCACGATCTGGACGAAGCGAGTTGATCCATTCTGCTGAGCAGTTGGGCCAAGCCGTCGGGATTTCGACCGCCTGTCAGGCGTTGGAGGTGCCCAGAGCCAGTCTTTATCGAGCCCGCCGGGATCTCGCAGCAGAGAGGCTGCCTTCAAGACCGGCCACACCGCTGCGAGCATTGAGCCAGGTGGAGAAGGCAGAAGTACGTCAGATCCTTAACAACGAACGTTTTCAGGATAGCGCCCCGCGGGAGGTTTATGCGACGCTGCTGGACGAAGGCCAATATCTGTGCTCCTGGCGGACGATGTACCGTATTCTGGATGAAAATGACGAAGTGTGCGAGCGACGTAATCAATTGCGCCACCCAAACTACGTCAAGCCGGAGCTGCTGGCGACCCAGCCCAAAGAGTTGTGGAGTTGGGATATCACCAAGCTGCTGGGACCTGCCAAATGGACCTACTTCTATCTGTACGTCATCCTGGATGTTTTCAGCCGTTTCGTGGTCGGCTGGACGATCGCTGAGCGCGAAATCAGCTAATCTGGCCCAGGCATTGATCGCTGAAACCTGTGCCCGGCAAGGCATTCAGCCGGATCAACTCACCATTCACGCTGACCGGGGCAGCTCGATGACTTCCAAACCGGTGGCGTTTCTAATGGCAGACCTGGGGGTGACCAAAACCCACTCCCGACCGCACGTTTCCAACGATAACCCCTACTCCGAAGCCCAGTTCAAGACTTTGAAGTACCAGCCAGATTACCCCGAACGGTTTGGATGTCGGCAGGATGCTCGTCTTTGGGCCAAAGATTTCTTTGACTGGTACAACTACGAACATCACCATACAGCTTTGGCTCTGCTGACGCCAGCGGATGTCCATTATGATCGGGCTCAGGCTGTGATCCAGCGGCGCCAGCTCGTGCTGCAAGCAGCCTACCTGAAGAACCCGGAACGATTTGTTAAAGGGCTACCCATACCACCCCGATTGCCTGATGCGGTGTGGATCAATCCGCCGCCGGCGCTGAAGCAGGAAGAACCATCGCCGTCGTCGCCGTCGTAGTAGTGGCTGTGGAAAAGTGGGCAGTGTTCTTCTGTCCACTTTTCCACAGCCTTCCGCCCCGAGAGGAAGTCTTCCGAAAAGAAAAGTTACAGCATTTGCTCACTAAATTCTGAAATAAGTTGTCTCAAATCATTGACACATTCCGAGACGACGACTCTGGGAGGGGACACGAATGGCGATGGCAACTCAAGCGCCCCTAATCCTGGCGATTGGACCACTATACGTTTCCGAAATGAAAGCAATGATGCCAATTCTCTTATTCAGCATGCATTGATAAAATTTGCTGGTGAACATCAAGGGAATCGTTTTGGTGCCATTCAATTGGAAGGTGCTTCCCCAACAATTACTGATAATAAGATCAGCCAGAATTCTTGGTTTGCAATTAGTGCAGATGTTGATTCCTTTCCTGTTGTTACCAATAATCAAATCATTGAAAATTACGGAAATGGGCTAGAGATACGTGGTGGAGATATGGTAAAAAGTGGTGCTTGGCAAAATACTGATATCGTATATGCCTTGACAGGTCCGGTAAAGATCCAGAATTCAGCGACGCTAAGTATTGAGCCAGGTATCATCGTAAAATTCGTTGAAAATACCTATATCGATATAGATGGTTCATTCAGAGCGATTGGGAACAGTGAACAACGAGTTATATTTACATCCATAAAGGATGATTCTTTTGGGGGAGACACGAATGGTGACACAAGTTCAAGCGCCCCCTCGCCTGGTGATTGGACAATGATACGGGTTTACGATGATAGTAATGACAATAATTGCATCATTGAGTATAGTACGATCAAGTACGCGGGCCGTTTCCAAGGTGATAAGTATGGGGCAATACATATCTTACGCGCCTCTCCGACAATAAGCCATAGCATAATTATTGACAATTATTTTTATGGGATTTGGTATGACAAAAATTCGTCTCCAAACCTTACCGATAACGATTACACAAATAACGTGGCAGGTCCAACTTTTCAAAACCCATAGCATAGAATTATTAAATTCAATGCTATATATAGAGGGTTGGACGAGTTAGGAGTGATTACGCCACTGATTACATTTTGGATGAAAAAAGCGGAACCAGTCAAATCACTGATTACGCTTCATATGCAATTATTCTCTTACTTTAATTAAATCTCGGCTTACCGTTTGCGCCCGCGGGCGCGTTACCGACGCATTGCGCCTGGGCTCAGGTTGACCAGCAGAAAATATAACCTTATTTCCCGCGTTACCATAGAGCAGGCGGCTCCACCTGATACTCGATGCGGCTCGGCACCGTCACCCGTTGGGATGCGTCCAGGATCTCCAGCGAAACCAGGTTTCCAGTCGCGTCGTAATCCAGGATGATCCCTGGCTTGTCCTCGTCGCTCTCCGCAACAGGTCCTTCATTAAAGACGACTGTGAGGGTATCCGTTTCACGATCATATGTCACTTTCATGGCTCTTTGCTCCAATACTTGTCAATTTTGCTTGTACGATACACCGTAACTATTTCGGGTGCAGAACGATCGATATCCACGAACAGACCCGAACCAATTAAGTTTTCGAAGGCTCGCCCAGAGGGTAATTATAACGCCTGGTCTTTAGATGGGTCATTGGCGACTCTACTCACCTGATTTCGGCCGCTTACAATTCCGTAAAAAAGCCTTGCTTTTTCTTACCTTTTCGCTAAACTGGAGAGGCCGAGCGAGGCTCGGAGCGAGCAGTCGTAACCTTTCTTGGCATTAACCGCCGCTTGTGCGTCTTGATGTAGTAAGGTGTGAGTTGGCTGTCGATCTTTCTCGTTTGAATCAACACATGAACAAAAAGGCATTAGGTCAACTAAAGACTGACAAAGCTATGCAAGCAACCATTAGCGATGGGCTTCGGAGGGAACATCCTGTGATAAAGATCTTAGAAGAAGGCGTGAAAGCAATCTGGAAGTTCATCAAGATTCTCGCAGCGATCATCGCCGCCATAGCAATCGGCCTGAATATGCCAGACGTCTTCGATGATGACCGCCATCATCACGACGGCTGGTAGCAAACGCGACAGCGTAAACCACGGGCATTTCCCCCAAACAACCCATTTATATCCCTGATAATCCATGGCTTGATGTAGCCTGGGAGCGCGTTATTTCTTGATGACCTGATCTATCGTTCATCTAAAACTGCGACCAGCTATTCTGGCGTGTCTACCTCTCACAAAGACCCACCTTGGAGAGATAGACGTGACCAACCAGCATCCAACACTGCACCAATACCGCTCTCAATACGACCACGGACTCCCTGTAAAACTTATCCATGGGGACCGGTTAGACCTGCTCCACCAGATCAAGCAAAGCGGCGACAAAGCCGAACTGATCGTGACCAGCCTGCCTTACAACACTGGCCGCTCTCGGGAAACCCGAACCAGCCAGGGTGAATATATCGCCTCCCAGCGGGCGACGGTGCGGGCGTGCCTGGAGATCCTGTCGCCAACCGGCAACATTTGTTGGCAAGTGGGGCACATGATTTAAGGGTCTGGCCGAACAAAGGAACCCTTTCCACTGGACCTTGCTTCTGTATCCGGTATTTAAGAAATTTGGGTTGGTGCTGAAAAACCGGTTATCTGGACGTTCGGGCATGGCTTGCAAGACAGATACAGGTTCTCAGGCCGGCACGTGACGATCTTATGGTTTACCCGCCCAACCCCTGACTATACGTTTCACCTGGACCCGGTTCGCATCCCTCAGCTCTACCCCGGCAAACGCGCCTTCCGCGGCCCACGGCGAGGAGAACTGACCTGTAACCCACTCGGTAAAAACCTGGGAGACGTCTGGCCAATCACCAACGTCAAGGCCAATCACGCGGAGAATACCGCTCACCCATGCCAGTACCCCCTCAGCCTGGTGGAAAGGCTGGTCCTGGCGCTATCCAACCCGGGCGATCTGGTCGTCGACCCCTACGCCGGCAGCGGCACGACGGCATTGGCAGCCATTCGGCATAGCCGGCGTGCTGCAGGGGCGGATGTTTGGGAGGAATTCCTGGAAATCGCGGTGCTGGCGTTTAAACCGGGAAACTGAACGTGGAGGCGAAGTTACGGCGCTAGGCTGAATGATGTAACGTCCAGGCAACCTCTATATCAGAATCGGACAATCGTTTAGCGACGCGCTCCAGCCGTGCCCGGGTGATATCCGATATCACCCGGCATCCATCTGACTTAAGACGATCGGAAATCACGGGTTCGGGGGTCTGGATCAAGATGAACCGGCGTTTCCCATTATTCTGTGCATTCAGTTCCCATACCGCCTGAGCCGTCGTGCCGGTGCCGGCGAACGGATCCAACACTAAAGCGTTAGGACCGGCAAATACCTGTAGCAGCCTTTGGATCAATTCAACCGGTTTTTGTCCGAAGAAGCCCGGAACATAATCTGGTGAAATCCTATTGACCACAGGGATATCCCACACGCTGTCGATTTCGGTGAGAAAAAAATCTTTTTGCCTGGTCTGACGGTTATACCATTCATAGTATCCACGCTCATTATCATGTTCAATTCCCAGGGCAGATAGCCCATCCTCGATGGGGAAGTTGAGATGATACGAGAGCCGGCGGACCGTCCTGATAACATTCTGAAATTTCCTTTTTTCGACCTTGATCGAGTTGACGGTAATAAACCGTTGGTCTTTGGCGTATACGACAATCCATTCGGCTGCCGGCCTTATCCGCCCCTTCCAATGTCGAGACATGGCGGCATAGTGCCAGGTGATCGTCCCCACATAGTAATTGGCTCCGAAGACATCATCCATCATGTAGCGCAGGTGGTGGATGGCATGGTCATTTGCGCTGATCATCGCCACGCCATCATCCGATAATAGCGATTTGAGGATTTGCAGCCGCGGCCGCAGCCAGGCAATCCATTCCGTTGGATTTGGGAATGTATCGACATAGGGGGTATCGGCATGGCCGCGCGGATAAGGCGGGTCCAGATAGGCGGCATTGATAAGACCGCTAAACTCACCCCTCAGTTGACGCATGATCTCCAGGTTATCGCCAATATACAGGTGATTTTCCGCATTCTCGATCGTTCCGTGCGGGCGGCGGATGATGGAGGATTTGACAGGGGTTGCTGCATTAATTACCACGATGCACTCCGGACGGTTGATAATGTCCACCATTTTCGACATTTTGACGGGTTTGTCAACTGTGATGGGCCGACATTTTTTGTAAAGGGGTACTGGTTGACAATAGCTCTTCGCTGGATTTCAGAAACGGAAGGCTGTGCCCCACCAGGATTATTTTTTAGCCAGGTCGATGTGATGTAGTTAAGAAGATAGTCTTGTTCCGCCTCATTGCTGAGACGCTGGCGGTTGATGTTATTTTTAAAGAACCGTTCATCAGTAAGCAGATCAACCTCATGATAGAAAAGACCGTTTGCCCGATCCCGTTGCAACTCTAATTCCTCATTGGTTTGCCCTGTGTAATTATCACAAGCAGAAAGCATCCGTCCCAGGTGAAAAGCTGCGGATGGCTTGCTACCACTATTCTCGATAAACTTTTTTATCCGCTTTTGAATTGAGGGGGTGATTTGAATAGTTCCTCGGATCAACAGTTGTTGAGCAAACCAATCGATGGCCGTCCAGATGGCCGAATCATCGATCAACCTCACTATTGAATAACCTGTGATTTCCAGCCACTCGCTGAAGACATCCTGGTGGAGATTTTTTCCCAGAATATTGACAGCGGCTGCCATATCAGATTTACATTCACCCGGTTTTTCCTTTGTTAACCTCAGAGTAGCAGCGGCCCCGGCTACAAACATTACCAGTCTGCGCCAGATGAAGAAAGCAAAGCCATTATGTCTGACCAAGTCTTTGCCGGAATATAGATGACCTCTGATGTATTCCTCTCCCTTAATTCCAGGCACGATAGTCGCATACTCATATTCCAAACCTACCAGAATGGCAATGACCAAATGCCCTGCCTCGTGATAGGCAGTTTTTGTCAGTGCGTATTCATTCAAGTCAAGGATGAATTGGATGATTTCACTTGTGGGCCTGGTTGCCAGTGTCTCCCACAGCTCGTCACAGTTGCCCCACGATCTTTTGAAGAGGTGTAGCAAAGACCGCATCTCAGGTGTGTTCTTGACGCGTTGTTCGGCTTGTTTGCGGTAATTCTGTCTCGTGTTCATCGTGTTATTAGAAGTCTCCTTGTTGTTTTGGTTTTGTTTCTCTAATAACGATATAGCGGGTAGATGCCCAAATCCCGATTTCATAGCCCGCTGACTATGATTTTGCGGGGGGATTTGCCTTACAAAACGGATTGGAGAGGCAGTCCTTGCCAAGGGAGATGTCAATTTAGCGAAATTGGTCTTAAAAAAGTCCTGATCGCCACAGAAGCCATTTGCGACGAAATGTGAAAAGTCCAGGCGCTGAGTTATGTAGCCGGGGTGCTGGCCCAGTTGGGGGAGATCGATCTAGCCTTACAAGCAGCTCAGAGCGCCCTGGCCGCCGCCGAAATTATCCAGGATAAAGGGGAGAAAGACTGGGTGCTGAGACGGGTGGCCGGAGGATTGGCTCAGGCGGGATCACAAAAAGAAGCGATAAGCTCTTTGGCTTCTGCCTGCGACACCGTTGCCGTTCAGCCTCTGGTTTCAAAACGAAGCTGGCGCTATCGCTACCATGGCTCAGGTCGCCATTTGTTTTTCTTGATGGATAGATACTCTTCCTGCCCTCCGGAATACAATCAGCGAGGTAGTGATCAGGTATAATTACCAAATCGTATCAGAATAGAACAATATGGGAGGGTCGCTATGCATGCCCTTTTTCCCCAATTCTTCCGGCTCGGCATGCTGGTGGGGGCAGTTACGCTCCTGCTGCTGTCAATCATGTTATGGTTCGGCGCGCCTACGTCTGTAAAGGTACTGGGTGCGCAATGGGGATATGCTGGCGGTGGTGGATGCGGCAGAATCTACTACGACAAACAGGGCCGCCGGCACCGATTTAAGCGATCCTGATTACAAAACTTTTCCAGCAGAAGGTTTGGAAGCTCCGCTTTATGAGCCGGTTGAGGATGTGATGACCGGGGTATGTGAATATCCAGAGAACATCCCTCCTTCTGTCGCCCAGAATATGCCGGCGATTTACCCACTCAGGCTTGACGCAAGCGTGGAGGAACCTGTCCTGTTCACCGGTTCGAGCGTTCGCTTGAACGTGACCGTCTCCTTGCTTGACCGCTTCACGACCCCTGACATAAATGTGGAAAATCCGGTGTCCGTTCCCGTCCAGCCGGTCAGTGCTACGCTGATCCTGGATGCCCCGAACTTCGAGGTTGGACCTGACTCCCAAAGTCTGATGATGCGAGTAGGGGAGCCAGTTCATGCCGCCTTTGTGATCGCGCCTAAGACCGAAGCGCAAGGTAAGCAAGGGTTACAAGTCAATCTGAACGGACTACACGGATTTAACGGCCCAGTGGCTTCTTTTGTCAGCCTGCAAGTAAATCCCCAATCCGGCATCTCCTCGCGCCTTTGGGCAATCTTATCAATCGTCGGCGGACTCATCTTGGGCTCCCTCGGTTTGATCGAGAAAGCTCTCGGGATCCGCGAAAAGCTCTTCCGCTCCCCAAAGTCAACAAAACAGAAGCGGTGAAAGCGGCAACCAAACCGCTGATGTCTCTTTCCTGCCAGCCAACGGATTGCGCCCCGCCAAGCGAGTGAATGTTGGTAAGGTGCGGCTCCCAGATACTACTGGCGCTCGGCTGGCATGGCGGCATAGATCACGATCCGGATCTCTTCCGGCAATATGTCGAAGCCTTAATTAACAATTTGCTCTAAGAGTTCGAATGGTAAGGGAAAATCGACTTGGTAGTTCATGGTGGTCTCCTTTGTTGGTGTGGTAACCTGAAGGATTCACCAGACCCATCGCTTATTGGGCGTAAAGAAATTGCAGAAAGAAGTTTACACTAACACCGGAATTTGAAACGCATTGGTAGTGGGAGTGACGCGCGCTACCAATTGAGATCATCTGTGAAATTTTACAGATAAAATGGAGAATTTCCCCATTTATTCCTCAATGAATGAACACGCCGAAGAGTCTTCTAAATAAGTGCGACTGGCGTATGACAGTTCCTGCCAAGGATCGTTTGAAATTGGAAAACGAAGACGCGCCCGCCAATGATTTTGGCGGGCGCGTCTCACCTCCAAAAAGCATTTCTAAGGAAGTTGAACTGGTTCGGAAAGGGATTCGCCAGCAGAGGCAGGCTTTCTGCGCCGCCATATAAAGAAAGCTATGCCGATGCCAATAAATGACACAACAACGATTGCCGCAGCAACAACGCCCACGATAAACCAGGGAAATTCGCTGCCAATTTTGAACTCTGCTGTCAGTTCTGTCGGCGAGTTCGAGCTGAGGAGTTGAGCCATCGGGATTTTCCACTCGACGGTTTTAGTCTCCTTGTCCCACTCGCCATTTGTTTCTACAATATTGGGGGTATGTAGTCTGACCACCCAATATTGATCCGATAAAACAGCCGACAGCATTCCCATTTCCAGTGAGGCACCCTCCTCACTGGCGTCCGCTGTGGCATTGGACATATCGATGACTTGGTGAAAACGCACGTTGCCGTTATCCAACTTTTCCAGAGTGATTTGACCAGTTGGATCACTTTCATCCTGCCAGGTCTGCATGAAAGTGATCATATCTTTGATATCAGCATCGATCTTTAAATCTTGAGTTTAGAGATGCAAAGTTGAATGCACAAACGCGTTCACAAAATTCCTGAACCTTAAAAACCGATGCAGTCAACCAAAATTGCGATTACGGGCTCGCCGAGACCCGATTTTGCCCAGTTTTCGCCTTTCTGACCACTGGATAGCGCTTTCGCGGGGCTGGACGGTAGCCTCTCGAGCGACCTTTTCCTTTTCCAGCGACTTTGGGTGCTTTGGCCGGTGTGCCCAACTGCAACAAATATCCAAAAGCCGCTCGCTGTACCTGTCCGGGTGTCAGTGGTTTGCTTGGCCCGTCTCGAAAACGGGGGTGCCAGGCCGGACGAGCCTCTTCAACCAGGTGTCGCATGAGCAGCAACTGCCAGTAGGCCAGAGCACACATCCACATCCATTGCTCGGTGGCAACCAGATCATTTGAGCGACTGCTGTTGAGCCCCATGTTTTGTTTGAGAAACCGGAACATGTGCTCGATGGCGAAGCGCCACAAATACATCCTGCACAAGGCTTGCAAAGAGACGCCGGTTGGTCCAGTCCAAAGCAACCACATGGGCTGTTTGTAGCGGGGTTTGCCGTCCGGCTTCAAGAATTCGACCCGCAGCAGCCTGACGATCAGTTTGGGCAGCTTCTTGAGATGCAGCCCGTTCCAGGCCTGGATGTGGACGGTTTGTGCGCCGAGTAGGAAGGTTTCGGCCGTATCTGCCGGACGAGCCGGGCTGGAGAGCTTGAACCTGGCGCCATGTTTCTTGGGAGCGCCTTTCTTGCCCGGTGGGCGAGGCTCAGGCTGCTCGTACAGCACGTTGTTGCTCCGCATCCGCACCAGGGCAAAGGTGTTCTGGAGCAACAGGAAGATCGCCAGAAAGACATGGTTGCCATACAGACTGTCTGCCACCACCACCTTTGGTTTGGGGCTCCGCCCGGCTAACTCTTTGACCTGCTGGCTTCCCACCTGGCTGTCACTCAACTCCGGATCGATCCGCAGGGTATCTTGCGGGGCAACCCAAGAAGTTCCCCAGCCCACCAAACGCACCAGCCAGGAATACTTGTGCCCATAAACCACCGGCTCATCTTTCTGGCTCTTCAACGAGCAGCGCTCCGGCAGGGTCTCCGCTTCGGGTCTTTCGTCCTTGGTCGCATCCAGCCCGTATACTTCGTACCCGCCAATCGTTTCACTGTCGGTAGGCTGATAGTCAAGCAGGGTGTGTAGCAGCGCATCCAAATCGATGACCGCATGACTCAGGGTGTCGTAGACCATGCTGAATTTGCGTCGGAAAGGCGTTTCTTCACTCAAGGCTACGGGAGATTCAACATGACCGGCCACTGTCAGGGCGTCAATCAAGTCCAGAACCGCATCTGGGCGTTTCAGCAAGCTCTGGTATACTGCATTTCGGAATTGTTGGATGAGTTTGTCTGTCACAAGCCAAACTTTTACCAGCAATTCCACTTTTTGTTAAGGTCCAGGTTTTTCGGTTAGAACTCTAAACTCAAGTTAAATGGCGGTATCCGTTTTCGGTGGTCTGGCTGGTTTTGACTTGGGTGACGAATGGATTATCTTTGAATGATTGCTCCATCTCTCCTGGGGCGGCGAGCGGAGAACCGGAATCATTTTGGGCTTCCGCTATGGCGAGCAACCCTTCCGACATTCCGATATCCAGGGAAAATGCCCCAGATCCATCTGTGTTGAAAGTAAATTCCTCTGCCATGTTGAAGCAGCCGGATAAAAGAGCCGACGCCAGCAGCATCACAATGAAAAGGGAAAGTGTGCGGGCAGCCTTTGACATATACTTTCTTCCTTTCTGTTCTGTTTACGGGACATCGCAAGCGAATGGTGTCCGCCAAAGATGAGTCGATCGTATTACTTCTGCGAGATATTTATAACTTCGATAAAGCATTTTCGGGTTGACAGATCTGTCAGTCAATTTTTCCCCTCGGGAACCTCATCTCTTAATTCCCCGTTAGCATTAACAAAATTGCAGACTTCTGCCACTAATTTGCCAGATTCCACCGTGAAGGCTATAATTTGATTGACGGGCTTTTCAAATCGTTGCCATTTCGTTTCTCCAAAGTAAAGATAGTGGGGTCCAGAAAACGGGCACCCGCTTGCCTCGGTGCAATTCTCGCCGTTAAGGGTTGAATTCATATCATGCTCAACATCGATGCTCTGCTCCACCTGCGCATTCTCGTCTCTTCTCTTGGGGAGAGCCAGCATGCCGGCTGGTGGAAATCGCAGTTTCTCTCGCCCACCGGGCTTTCTTTCCTGGATCGGATCACCCCGCGGAGCCGGTTCGCCGCAGCCGTTCGCTCCGCGGCGCGCAGCGCCTTGATCGTCCACGACGCCAATATCGGCAAAGGCCAGGTTTTTCATTTATTCCGGCTGCCAGGAGAGCAAGAATTTGAGCTGGAGGAGCAGCTCACCAACCGGGCGGCAGAGTTTGAGGCTGTTTACGCGCCGCTTTGCGACTCACACGACGGGCTGTTGCAAACGTTGTCCACCTTCACCGCCGGCAAGCCAGCGGTTGAAGCGCAAGGACCGGTTCAAATTGATTTCGACGAGGCATCATTAACCCAATCCTTGGCCGCCGTCTATTTACAAGCCTTCCGACATGGAAACCAGGTTTACCCATACTTTGAGAAAATTGTCGCCTGAATTGAATTCAAACGCCTATCCTTCCTCCGAGCTTTACACTGTCTCCAGCCTGATCAAAGGCTCAATCTCACTGGATGAAGTGCGGACCTTATTGCTCAATTGGCGACCCGACGAGCTGGTCATCGACTTCGCTCACCGGGTGCAATCCCAAGGAATCCTGACCAAGGCTACCGCCACCCGCCTGCAAGACCTGGTCCTGATCGTCTTCAAAACGTGGTTCTTGAAGCCGGACCAACGCCCGGCCGAACAGCTACAGCAGTTGTTCCAACATACTAACGATCGCCAGATCTTAAACGAGCTGCTGTTTTTGTACCGGGCGCGGGGCGAGCCGGCCCTGAAGGATTTCATGCTGGAACAATTCTGGCCGACCTACGAGGAAGGCGCGCTGTACTTACGCCCCCAGGAGGTCCAGGACTTCCTCAACCACGCTCAGGAAAGCGGGCGTTCAAAAAAGCCCTGGTCTAAAAATACGATAGAACGCACAGCTCAAGGGATGATGGCAGCGTTGTTGGCTGCCGGCTTGCTGGTCGAAGAAAAGCGTTACCAGTACGCCTTTGCGCGCTTTCGCCCTTCGGATTTTTCCCTGGCCTACCTGGCTTACGACCTGCATTTGAGCGGCGTCAGCGATGCCGCCCTGGTGGAACACCCGGATTTTCAGCTTTTCGGCCTGAACCGGGAAAGAACCCTGGAGCGGCTCTCTGCCCTGCCCGAGCAGTATGGTCTGATCGTGCAGCAGGCCGGCTCGGTGGTCCGCATCACCTGGCTGTATAACACGATGGATGAGGTGATTCATGCCTGTTTCGGAAACCCTGCCGACGGATGAAGCCCGTCTGGAGGAGAACTTCGAAGAGCTGGTAAAGAAGTTAAAATCGCCCAACGCGCTCAACCCGCTGCAGAGCGCGCCGGTCTTTTACTTCGTCTATCCGCCCAGGCAGATACTCACCGTGCGCAAGCTCCTGCCGGTCTGGAAGGCGCGACTGGCCGAGCGTGACCGGCTGAACGTGCATCTCATCTCCGTAGCCGAGATCGTCGACGAGGTGATCCAGGCTTCGGGCAGGTGGGAGACCTGGCTGGGGCTGGAAGAAGATTTCGAGATCGAGGAGATGAACCGCTCGGTCAGCAGCGCCCTGGAGCAAAATGAGGCGTTGATCCGGGCGGTCGTCGATCGCGTAAAAGCCGCAGCCGGGCCCGGAGACATCGTATTCCTCACGGATATCGAACTGCTGCATCCCTACGCGCGCACTCGCCCGATCGAACACGCCCTGCACCAGCAAACCGTAGCGCCGGTGGTTTTCTTCTATCCCGGCCGGCGTGTAGGCCAGTATGGCCTGCGATTTTTGGAGTTCTATCCCGAGGACTCTGGCTACCGGTCCACTATCGTCGGAGGTCTGGAATGAAAACAATCAGAACGCTCTTCTCGGAAGGACGGAAGATCGACCGCCGCATCGAGAAGGTGATCGACTACGCCGCCCAGACTGAAGACCGCCTGGAAGCTGAAATCAGCGAATATGAAGCCACCTCGAATGTGGAGAGCTGTTTCCGCAAGTTCCTGGAGACCTACCAGGCCGGCGTTTTGGCTGGAGATGTGACCGAAGTGGGCATCTGGGTGTCCGGCTTCTACGGTTCGGGCAAGTCGTCGTTCACCAAATATCTGGGTTTCGCTCTCGACCCTGCACGGAGCGTGGGCGGCCGCCCATTTCTCGAACTCCTCAAGGACCGGCTGCGCTCCTCCGACGTGCGCGCCCTTCTGACTACTGTGGCAATGCGCATTCCCACCGCGGTGGTCATGCTTGATTTGGGCACAGACCAGCTCGCCAGCAGCCCTAACGCCACCGTCACGAATGTGCTTTACTGGAAAGTGCTGCAACTGGCCGGGTTTTCCAAAGAACAAAAATTGGCGGAACTGGAGTTCAGCCTCTCTCAGCGCGGCCTGTACGAGAAATTCAAGTCGGATTATTCGACCCGCTTTGGGGAAACCTGGGAAGAAATCCATAACGACCCCTCGATCAGCGTCGCCCGGGCTTCCCAAATCCTGCCGTCCATCCTGCCTGAGACCTTCCCCAACGAGTTGATGTTCCTTAAATTGAAATACGAGACCACCGACAGCGTGCGCGACCTGGCCCAGCGGATGATCGATCTGGTTCGCAGAACGACCGGTGTGCAGAACATCCTGTTCCTGATCGACGAGGCTGGACAGTACGTCGCGCCCAAAGGCCAGCTCATCCTCAACCTGGACGGCCTGGCGCGAGCCTTTAAAGAGTTGGGACAGGGGAAGGTGTGGGTCGTGGCCACCGGCCAGCAAACCCTGAGCGAGATTGTCGAGAGCGCCGCCTATAACTCGGCCGAGCTGAACAAGCTGCGCGACCGGTTCCCCATTTCCGTCGAATTGGACGCCCGCGATATTCGCGAGATCACTTACCTGCGGCTGCTCACCAAATCGCCGCAGGGCGAGGCAGATTTGCGAAAGTTGTTCCAGGATAAGGGCCAATCGATGATCCAGCACACCCGCCTGACCGGGACCTCGCTGTACAAAGACGATCCCAGCGCGGAGGATTTCGTCCGCTTTTACCCGTTCCTGCCGCAGCATTTCGACGTTTTGATGCAGTTGATCCGCGTCCTGGCCCGTCGCACCGGCGGCGTCGGCCTGCGTTCCGCCATCCGCGTCATCCAGGATGTCCTGGTCGACACGAACCGCATCCTCCCGGCCGGCGACGTGAAACTGGCGGACCGCCCGGTGGGATCGCTGGCGACGGTTTCGGATTTCTACAAAACGCTGCGCTTCGATATCCTGAAAACCCTGCCGCATGTCGTCGTCGCCGTCGACAAAGTTGAAGAATTGTATGCTGGCAGAGAGCTTTACATCCAGGTCGCTCAGGCTGTGGCCGCCCTGCAGTTTCTGGAGGATTTTCCGCGCACGCCTGAGAATATCGCCGCGCTGATCTATCCACAGATCGGCGAACCGGGCCAGATTGACGATATCCGGGCGGCACTACTGGAAATAGGCAAAACGCGCGGCATTGGCCTGATCGACGACCCCCAATCCGGCGGATACCAGTTCCTGAGCGAGTCCGTCGAGCCGCTGCGCCGCAAACGCAGCGAGCATGAGCCGACCGGTGGGGAGGTGGCGCGCTTGCGCAATGAGCTGCTGCAGGCGGCCATCGCCGCCCAGCCTTCCGCCCGTCTTGAAGGCGTGAAAGATGTGCCGGCCGGCGTCCTGATCGGGCGCAGCGTGATCCTTGGGGATAAGCTCGACATCAACTTCCAGCTCGAAATCGTCGATCCGGAAGCCTGGGAGACACGCCGCAGCGCGCTGCTGGCCGAAACCGCCCAGGCGACCGAGCATCGCGCCGCGATCCTATGGATATTCAAGCACGATGCGCTGCTTGAATCCGACCTGGTGGACATCTGCAAATCCGAGTTCATCGCCGGGGAGATCAGCGAGCACGCCGCCGACCGCGACCTGGCGCAATACGCCCGGGCGGAACTGCGCCGGGCCGGGGCCGGTCGCGAAGCCGCGTTGGCCCGGCTGAAAGAAGCCCTACTGGATGGGCTGTTCATCTTCCGGGGTAAACCCACTCCGGTGCGCCAGGCGGGCAGCGATCTGACGAACGCCGCCCAGGCCATCCTATCCGAAGCCGCCGGCAAAGTCTTCCACCAGTTCCACCTGGTGAAGATCCGGCCGCCGACCAACCTGGCGGCCCGCTTTCTGGAAGTCACCAATTTGCGGAACATGCCGGCCGAGCTTGACCCGCTCAAATTCGTGAACCGGCAGTCGGTGCGCATCGACGTCAATCATCCGGCCCTGACGGAGACTCTGCGAGCGTTCAAAGAGAAGGCCGACGCGGCTGGCAGCGGGCGTTTGCCCGGTAAAGCCATCCAGGACACGTTTGCATCTCAGCCGTATGGCTGGTCAAAGGACGCCGTGCGCTATCTGTTCGCCGCCCTGCTGGAAGCAGGCAAAGTGGAATTCGTGGTCGATGGACAGACGCTGCGCACCGCCGTCCAATCTGCCGCGGATGCAGTTCGCTCGACGGTGGCATTTAACGGCGTCGGCGTCGGGTTGCGCGACAGCGGCCCGTCGCCCGAGGCGCTCGACCGGGCGGCGCGGAGAATGGAAGACCTGTTCGGCGAGCAGGTGCTGCCGTTGGAAGATCATGTCGCCCAGGCGGCCCGCAAGCATTTCCCCCCGCTGATCACAGCCCTGGGCGCGCTGCCCAGCCGGCTGCGGCTGCTGGGATTGCCCGGCGAGGAACGGGCCGATGATTTGCTGGCGGCGCTGTCCAATCTGCTCAAGGGCGACGGCAGCGACGCGCCAGTCTACCTGGGCGCAGCGGATACCGACTTACCCCAGGAGATCGCCTGGGCGCGCCAGGCTAACCATGCGCTGGATCAGGGCGGGGAAGCAGACATCCGCCGGGCGCGGGCCGTCCTGGCCAGCCTGGATGAACTGGATAGCCTTTTCCCAGGCGAGACGCGCCGGCTGGCTCCCCACGAAGAACCCCGGCTTATCCGGGAAGCGTTGAAATCCGAAAATTTCGCCGAGAAGCTGGCCGACGTCCGCAGCCAGGTGCAGGTTATTCTGAGGACGACGATCCACGCTTACCAGGAGTGCTGGAACGACTATAACCAGGCGTTGAGCGAGGCGGAAATCGTCCTGCAGAACCAGCCGGATTGGTTGAAGCTGGAGGACGCCGATCGCGCTGAACTGGCTTCCCGTCTGCAAAACGACCTGCCCGGCCAGCCCGCCGCGGATCGGGAGCTGCCGGGCTATCGCACTCTGCTCGTGCGCCTGCGCAGCCTGCCGGCCCTGCTGCAAGAGCTTCAGGCTGAAGCGGAAAGCCGCGTCCCGCAAACGACGGTTACGCCTCCCCCGGGCAATGGAAATGGGCCGCCCCAGGAAGTTGAGACCCTATCCATCGAGGATTTGCTGCCCAGCCAGCCCCTCGCCAGCCGCGGCGAACTGGACGCCTGGCTGGCGACCCTGCGCGCCGTGGTGGAAGAATATCTAAAAAAGGGGCGAAGCGTGATATTCCGTGATTAAAGAGGTCACGCTAAGACGCAAAGAACGCCAAGAAGAAAAAAATTAAAAACCTTTGCGAACTTTGCGCCTTTGCGAGAAAAAAGTGACTGATTATGTCCTTCGATAAATCCACCCGAAACTTGCTTGCCAAAACCGTCGCGGCCTGCCACGACCTGCTGGCCGCCGACATTTCCGACCAGCTTCAATCCCGCTACGGTCTGTACCCGGACGGCTCGACCCTGGACGTGGCGCGCACCGAAGCGGCTCGCCGCGCCGCCGCCGAGCTGGGAGCCTTGTGGGAGCACTATGCAAGCTCCGAACCTGGGGAGCAGAGGAAAAGAGATAAGGCACAGGCGCGCCTGAAGGCCGCTTATCCGCGGCTGGTGCGCGAGATCGGGTTCACCCTGCTCAACCGCCTGGCGGCCCTGCGCCTGTGCGAGGAGCGCGGCCTGCTGGTCGAGTGCGTGCGGAAGGGCATGGAATCGGACGGTTTCCGCCTGTATGACCGCCTGGCGGGCGGCGCGTTGGGCAACCGCTACGAAACCTACCGGGCCTTCACCGAAAGCCTGTTTGACGAGCTGGCCCTGGACCTGGGCGTGTTGTTCGACCGGCGCACGCCCCATTCGCACGTCTTCCCCAGCGAGGCCGCCCTGGTTGGCGTTCTGGCTGAGTTAAACAAATCCGAGCTGGCCGCCCTGGAAATCTGGCAGCAGGACGAGACCATCGGCTGGATTTACCAGTATTACAACGATCCGGCCGAACGCAAGAAGATGCGCGATGAATCGCAAGCGCCGCGCAACAGCCGCGAGCTGGCCGTGCGCAACCAGTTTTTCACCCCGCGCTACGTGGTCGAGTTCCTGACGGATAACACCTTGGGACGCACCTGGTACGAGATGCGCCAGGGCGAGACGCGCCTCATTGATGAGTGCCGCTACCTTGTGCGACGAAAACACCCGGTTTTCCTGCGGACAGGTGGGCAGCCACCCGAGCCGTACGACCCGGTCCGGGATGGCTTCAGCGACCCTGACCTGCCGGGTGAGATGTGGGTGCGGCCAAACCCTGAGATCGATGACACCGGCGGAATCTTCTATTACGCTTTGACCGTCGGCGGTTACGATTACGCCCGGGAGCGCCTGGGCCGGGAATGCGGCGAACTGGCCAACGAGCGGTTGAAAAAGTTTCACGAGACCGGCAAGTGGGAGGGCGGCTTCGAGGAGCTGCGCTGCTGTTTATTTTTCGAGCAGCGGCGCTACCACCATTTCGGGCGCGGACCGGAGGGCGATGAGCGCGAAACGATCGAAGCCCTCTACCAGGCGATCTGCGAGCGTTGGGACTGGGAAGTGGAGTTCATCACCTTTCGAGAGAAGAAAGACCCACGCGATCTCAAAATCCTCGACCCGGCCTGCGGCAGCGGCCATTTCCTGCTCTACGCCTTCGACCTGCTGCTGGCGATTTACGAAGAAGCCTGGGGCGACCCTGACCTGCCTCCCTGCGAAGCAACTCATACCTACCTGGCCCAGGATTACGCCGATCTCGACGATTTGCGCCGGGCCGCGCCGGGGCTGATCCTGAGCCATAACCTGCATGGGATCGAGATCGACCCGCGCGCCGCCCAGATCGCCGCCTTAGCCTTGTGGCTGCGCTCCCAGCGCGCCTACCAGGAGTTGAAGCTGCGCCCGGCCGAGCGGCCGCGTATCGAAAAGAGCAACATCGTGGTGGCCGAACCCATGCCCGGGGACCTTACGTTGCGCGAAGAATTTTTACAGACCATCCGGCAGCCTTTTATTCGCTATCTGGTGCAGACCGTGTTCGAGAAGATGGAGCTGGCTGGCGAAGCCGGCTCGCTGCTGAAGATCGATGAAGAGATCCGCGAGCCAATACGCCAGGCAAAACAACAATGGTTGAAGAAGTCAAAGGCCGAGCAGCTCACCTTATGGCCAGAAAAAAGCCGCCCAAAAGCCGAGCAGTTGGCTCTGTTCGATATTAGCGGCATCAGTGACGAAACTTTTTGGGATCGGGCAGAGGAGATGGCTCTGGAGGCGCTACATGAGTATGCAAAGCTCGCGCAAAATGGTAACAGGGTGCGCCGACGACTGTTTGTCCAAGATGCCGAAGAAGGTTTTGGGTTTATTCATCTTATTCAGATGTTTTATGACATTGTTTTGATGAATCCCCCATTTGGCACATCAACTTCAAACAGTGATGATTATTTTCAAGGCTACATGACTTACACAGATAACATAGCTGCTCCTTTTGCTGAAAGATATCTACAAAAATCTATCTTTCTTGGAATGGTAGTAGATCGATCCTTGTTAATTAGGAAAACTCATGAAGGTTTTCGAAATCTTTTCGTAGGCGATCCCAAATCTCATTTAATGGGATTCGCTAATTTTGGATGGGGAACACTCGATGCATATGTTGAAGTTTCTGCAATTCTTGGAAATTCTCGCTCAGTTAGGTCTAGTTTCCTTCTAAAAGAAATTGAAATTTTTCAACCGGAGAAGGTTGCCTGGATACCAAACTATTCATTTAGCATGCTCCCAAATCGGGTGATTTCTGGGGATATTCCCGACTTCGTTCTCAACGCTTTTGGGAATATTCCGAAATTAGGCGAAACATCCGCAGCAGCAAGGGTTGGCCACCAATGGAAGTCCGATAGATTTCTCCGACTATGGTGGGAAGTAAAAAATGGTGGATCTTATGTATATAATGGCGCTCCCTACTCATCCTACCAATTCATTACCCGTAACCGAATGACCAAATATCCAAACGACCTAGAAGTAGTCTCTGATGAAACAACTTTCCTAAGAAATGAACGTTTCCACTATAAAAGCGGAGTGTGCTATGGAAAACGAGGTGTGTTTTTAGATGCCCACCCATTACCAGAAGGGCAAACTTTTACAGTTGAAGGATTAGCTTGCTTTCCTAATTCAACAGAAAATAGATTAACATTATTAGCGTTTCTCAATTCTACCCCAGTGCAAGTTTTACTTTCGTACTATAGTGGACAGCATAAGCATGTTGGTTATGTAAATAAACTTCCATTCCGCCCTTCCTGGAGATTAAGTCTATCTCTTCTAGCCATTCTTACCGATGTTTTACAGCGAAAACGTAACCTATTGCAAATGGACGAAAGTTCACCATTATTTACTTCCCTTCCTCTATCACACTCTTTGAAGGAAGGGCATAGCAGTTTCGTCTCAATGATTCGAAATCTCGATATTGACCTAGATAAGGTAGATATAGCTGTTGCCGATGAAGTTGCTTCATGGTTTTACTTCCCTCCAACTTGGCAAGAGATACCAGAAGTTAAGAAATTCTTGTCTCAAAGACCAACCTCAAATGCCACATCCATTTTTGATGAAGATGGAATGGGAACAATTACTTCGTATTCTAGTTTTATCATAAATCAAGCACTCGGTTTTGTTTATGGTAATTGGGATATTCGCTTTACTATCGATAATACCCTCATTCCAGCCTTACCTGAAGACCTTTTCGTTGCCCTTCCCAAATATCCACCGGGTATGCTGATAGGGCCGGAAGGAATGCCAGGCCATCAAGGAAGGATTGTCAGCGAAGCCTGGCTGCGGGCGCGGCCGGACGCAATCACCCTTCCGACGATGGATGAGCTGGGGTCTGTCATAGGGAAAGATGGCAAGTTATACCCCGCTACTATTCCCGATGAAAAATATCCCATTCAGATCCAGTGGGACGGAATTCTGGTGGACGATCCCGGGCTTGATGAGAAATCCCTGCACCCGGCCGACATCGTGCGGCGGGTGCGTGAAGTGCTGGCTGTCCTGTGGGCCAATAATCATGACGCAATCGAAGCCGAAGCCTGTGAAATCCTGAGCGTTAGCGAGCTGCGCGAATACTTCCGCAAGCCGTCTGGCTTCTTCGCCGATCACCTGAAACGCTATTCCAAGAGCCGCCGGCAAGCCCCGATCTATTGGCCGCTCTCCACAGAAAGTGGGCGCTACACCCTGTGGGTTTACTACCATCGCTTGAGCGACGACATCTTGTATACCGCCGTCAACCGCTACCTCGAACCCAAGATCGGCCAGGTGGAGCGCCGGATGGCCGATCTACAAGCCAGCCTGAGCGCGCCGCTGTCTGAATCTGGCGGAGGCAGGTCTTCCACCGCTCTGCGCGACGAGCTGGATGATTTGCGCGATTTCCTGGCCGAGCTGCGCGCATTTCGCGACGAGCTGCTGCGCATCGCCGCCCTGCCTTTCAAGCCCGACCTGAACGACGGGGTGATCCTGAACGCCGCCCCGTTCCACAAGCTGTTCCGGCTTTCCAAATGGGCGAAAGCTACAGACGACGCCTGGAAGAAACTCGAAGCGGGCAAGTATGACTGGGCGCATATCGCCTATAACATCTGGCCTGAGCGGGTGCGGGAGGCGTGCAAGCAGGATAAGTCCATCGCCATCGCCCACGGGTTGGAGGAGCTGTATGTGGAAAAGCCGGGAAAGAAAAGCAAGAAGAAATCGACCCGGGAAGATGAGGATTTCGAGCAGGATGAGATGGAACTCACTGAATAAGTATTCTACGAAAACCGTGATTTGCGAGTGAAATATGAGACTTGATGTTTTTGCTCTCTAATATCCGCCATGAATAAGACCTCTTATTACAATATTAATTTGGATCGACCCTTATGCCGATGCGAGGCGATCATAAGTATCGGACGTAATACTATTACAGGTAGAACTTGAGATAGAGCAGTTACAGCCAGGTTTGAGAGGAGTGAATTGCTATGTACGCAATCATCTTTCGAAAGATACTACTCACCGGGCTGGTATTCTTATCATTTGGGTTCATCGGATTTGCTCCTTCCAACGTTGTGGTTCAAACCGGGATCGGGATTGGTGATACAGTAGAAGTCGCCTCGGGTGGTTCGAACCTCAATTTGCGTACAGGACCTGGGCTGGATTTTGACATTGTGGGGAAACTGCTGAGTGGGACGCGCCTGATGGTGGTCGATGGGCCAAAGGAGGCGGATGGCTACCGGTGGTGGAAGATAGAGAACTCAACCGTTAAAGGTTGGGCGGCAGAGTCTTTTCTACGCAAGGTACAAGATGATGCTGGAGCTGAGCCAACTGGCAGTGTAGCCAACCTTTGCAATAAGACGGATGCGGCTTATCCAGGGATTACCTCCTGCTCGCGCGACAGCGGGCAAACCCAGGTAATTTTCATTGACCTCAATGATCCGCATGTCCGCTTCGAGACGGTCATCGCCAATAACGCCGGGAGTGTCAACACAAGCAGTCGAGAATTCGTCCGCGATATGGCCTTTGACCATCCAGGCGCGGCAGCAGCCATCAACACAGATTATTTTGGCGCAGGTCACGGTCCGGAAGGGCTGACGATCATAAATGGAACGCGCTATTCTGGGATTGTTCAAGGCGACAATGACAATAATGATGTTAACCGGAGCAGCCTGGCGATCAGCCAGCCGGGGTTGGATGGCGGCGCACAGCCAATTCGCGTTCAAATCACCCGTCTGGAAGATGATAAGGAAGAGCTGGATAAGAGCCAGTTCTATCAAGCTACTGGTGGCGGTCCTCAGGTTGTTTTCGATGGAGCCTGGGAATGGACGCGCGCGGACTGCCTCATCCGCGCAATACCGGATGCCGATCTCCTAATAATAATGACAACATCAACGGTGAATGTTTTCTCGATACAGGGGATTGGGACGCTCCAAGTAAACGCTGGTCTGCTATTGGTCTTACCGATGACCAAGAAATGGTTTGGATGGTCACGCCTTATTCCAATGTAAAAACCACCCTTGAAGCCCTCCATGTCCGGCAGGCGATCAAAGTGGACGGGGGCGGCTCGTCCCAGCTCTGGTATGCCGGAGACGAATTGGTGAGCAGCAATGCCAACCGGCCGGTAGCCGCCGGGCTGCTCGTGTTCTATCTACAATCAGCGACGGTTGTTGAACAACCGAAATGGCCGGTGATTGTTGAAAAAGAGACGCTAAAGATTCGGATCGTGTTGAAGAACAGTGGAGCGGACACCTGGATGAAAGGAAAATATTCCCTGGTCAACGTGAGCAACCCACTGGGAGCTTCCAGCCCTCAGCCCCTGCCAAAAGATGTGAAACCGGGCGAAGAGGTTGTTTTCGAGTTTCAGACTGAGCCGATTTCCAATTGGGGTCTTCCCAAGACATCCTGGCAGATGGCCATCGACGGGAAATCATTTCCCGGCAACCCGGTTACGATTACAACAGTGGTCATTCCGGAAAAATTGGAGCAGAAGCGCCAGGAGCTAGAGAACCAAATCAAACAATGGATCGAAGAGGGCAAAGAAGATATCCAGAAGTTGATAGAGGACTGGATCAAAAAGCAAGTCTCAACAATCTGTCCACCCATCCCCTTGTCCATGGCTGCACTCTTGGTTGCCGGCTTTCGTTTGCGAAAACAGAAGAAAACAGTTACTCATTACAAGAATGATGATTGATAGTATAGTAAGCGAATAGGACTGTATAATGAATTTGGGAACAAATGGTAAACATCCTGTTTTGTTCAGGAGGATTTGATGCGCATCCGTGAGTTATATTTCAACAATTTTCGATCTTTTCGTGGAGAACATCGCATCTCCTTTGTTGATCCGAACACCGGTATGGTTCGACCAGTGACGGTTTTGGCTGGGTCGAATGGCTCCGGTAAGACGACCGTGTTGGAGACCATTGAGGCGCTGCTGCGATTAATAGTTGAACCGAACAAGCCAGCAGAGATTCTTAGGCAAGCTCTACACTCCAGCCTCGTCATTATGACTGTTGAAGTTTCAGATGAGGAAGTTAATTGGATCGCGAGCGAAAAAAAATCACTTTTTATCGATTTGCCCAGCGATTTAACGTTCCATTTCGTGGTGGGCAACTTCACTTTAGAATCGAAATACCTCGATTTGATCCGAGAAAATGAACCAGACAATGCATACGGCATCATGGCAGATGGAAGCTCAAATCTTTTTTTGGGGAATTGGCCTTCCTTTTTAGCAGAGAAACTACGAGACAAACTTTCAGATATTCGCAATCTTAAAGACAACCATATATTGGGTGGACTTCTATATTTCCCCTTTGATCGCCAACTTGGAAAAGTTCGCATGGGGGCTATCGAACGTCCTAAATCAAAAAATGAATGGGTATTCCGTTATACAACTCCCAATCGATGGCAAGGAAGTCTGGAACAGCTCTGGGTGTGGCAAAATTACCTGGATTTAGAAAAGGGTACTGATGAGAACACCAACCTGGCCCCATTTGTAGAGAGTGTTGAAAATGTCCTTGGAGAATATCGAAAGGTTTCGATTGAGCAAGGACAAGTCTATGTCCCCGTTGGATGGACAGCAAAAAATGGTGACACGACAAACGTTACACTTGATCAGCTTCCTTCAGGTGAGCAGCAAGTTCTACTTTTATTTGGGGAATTGGCTCGCTGGCGGAGGAAAGATGTGGTTATCGCTATCGATGAGGTAGAGAATAGTCTACATCCCACCTTGCAACGTCTTGTAATGTGGAATTTGCGCCGGCTGGCGCGGGAATGGGATGCCCAGGTTATCGTCGCCACCCACTCTCTGGAAGTGATCAACTCGGTGCGTGGTGGCGCGTTTATCAATCTAGACTACCCAGAAAGTCGTTTTAATCTTCCATTGCCAGAAGAAGAGACTGAGGGGGTGTAATGAGCAGTTATCCTACGCTGACCGACATCGAGATCGAATGGGAAAAATCTCGGAGCGGCGTTTGTATCATCGTCGAGGGGCAAACTGCTCTGGATGATCCCTGGTTCTATAATCACTGGTTCGGTGGTCAGGCTCGGCGATTTACTTTTTTCCCTCAGGATGGCTGGGAAAAAGTGAGGGATGCAGTTGCCGCCCTGCGCCTTCAGATTGGAGAGAAATCCGTCTACGGGATCGTCGATCGGGATTTTGAACCAGTCGCTCAGGTCAACCCCTTTCCAGCGGATGGCAACTTGCGCACCCGAAAGTATACGCTGGAGAATTATCTGCTCAATCCCCGTTGCTGGTACGAATATCTGCTCCCCCATTCGGCTCGCAACCCTAAGCCAAATTGGGATTCGGTAGAGAAAGTGTCATCGAACCTGGAGAGGCTATACCAGGAATGTTTATCTCTATCCGCTTTCAATTGGGTACTTCGCCAAGCAAGACAGATGGATTATGGGTTGTTTCAGAGCATTCCAGAAAAAGACCGTAGATATCGGGAACACCCCAAGGCATTTGAGAAGATCGATGCACCAACCTGTCTTCGAAACATTCAACAGCAAGCTGTATTTAATGAGAACCTGGTCGACCTTTATCATGAACGTCTTTCCAACTTACAAGCGATGGCTTTTTCAGATTGGGAAGAACTCGTTTCCGGAAAGTATGTACTCAAGCTGTTCAGGGAGCATTTCCCTATCAAGTTAAGTGGCGACCAAGCCTGGGATGACGTATTGGGTGCGTATATGGTCCTCCATAACGATCCGCCTGACGACCTGGTGGAATTATTGCAAGCAATTCAGCAGGATTCTCTATCATGATGGCGAATTTCCATCGCAAATAGACTCAAAAACAGATGATTATTTCCGCCAGCCGCCGCACCGATATCCCCGCCTTCTACGCCGAGTGGTTCGTCAATCGGATCCGCGCCGGCTACTGCGGCGTGCCGAACCCGTTCAACCGCGACCAGGTGACGAGAGTTTCCCTGCTCCCGGAAGACGTCGAGGTCATCGTCTTCTGGACGCGCAACCCCCGGCCTTTATTCCCCTATCTGCAAGAACTCGACCAGCTCGGGTATTCTTATTATTTTCAGTACACGATCCTGGATCACCCCAGGGAGATCGATCCCAAGTCCCCGCCCGCCGAGGCGGCCATTCGCGCTTTTCGTGAACTGGCGCAGCGCATCGGGCCGGAGCGGTTGATCTGGCGCTACGATCCCATCGTTTTCACCGGTCAAACTGGCGCGGCTTTTCATAGTGACGCCTACCGGCGGATCGCGGCGGCGCTCCAGGGCGCGACCCGCCGCTCGGTAATCAGCATCATGGATCACTACGCCAAAGCCCGCAGCAGGTTAAGCCGGCTGGAACACCAGGGATTCCGGCTGCTCGATCCGCAGGAGAGCACTGACTCTATCCAGCAGCTCATCCCGGCCCTCGTCGAAACGGCCGGCCAGCACAGTATGGAGATCGTAAGCTGCGCCGAAGAGCTGGACCTGCACCCGCATGGCGTCCGTCCGGGCAAGTGTGTGGATGATGAATACATCCAACAAGTCTTTGGCATCCAGGTTGGCTCAAAGAAAGACCCCTCCCAGCGCAAAGCCTGTGGTTGCGTCGTAAGCAAAGATATCGGCATGTACGATAGCTGCCTGTTCGGCTGCCAGTATTGCTACGCCACGCAGTCTTTCGAGCTGGCCCACCGCCGCCACGATGAACACCGCCCCGATTCCCCTTCGCTGGTCGGTTGGTACGAGCCGACCCAGGCCAGCCAACCCGCCCCGACAAAGCCGAAAAAGGAGAAGGCCAGCCAGATGAGCCTGTTTGACGACGCAGAATGAACACTGTTCCAGGCTATTCTCTTCATCCCAAAGTAGACCAAACGCTTGAAGTTTTGCTTGCCCCGGGTCAAAAAGCCCGTTTATCCCCATTTGTCGAATCGGCTCAAATCTACCTGCTGACCGGCGCGTGGCCAGACGACCGCCGGCGGCACGACAACATCCAGGCCATCCTAAAGCAAAACCAGGGGCTGGTAAAGAAACTGGCGCAAACCTGGAGAGAAACCCAGGGGGAGTTTTCAGCAAAGAATTACGAGACCCCGGCCTTCATGCAGATGTATGCGCTGTATTACTTCAGCGTCAACGTCAGCAAGCTGCAAATCCTGCTTCTCGACCTGGCTCGTCGCGGGCAGCTTGCCGGGGAAATCCATGCCGTGGATATCGGGGTAGGCGCAGGCTCAACCGCCGTCGCCTTGCTCGACTTCCTGTACGCCTGGGGACTGGCTTGCGAGCTTCACCACCAGCCCTTCCCGGTTGAGGATCTCAACCTTTTGGGCGTGGACAAGAGCAGTCTGGCTCTCGATTTTTCTGGTCGAATGCTCGCCGCTTACGGGCAGGCGCTGCGCCGCCGGATGGATTCGTTCGCTCTGCAAAACCCCGAAGAGCGGCCCTCTATGGAATTGTTGGAGAAAATAATTGCCTGGTCGCAAAACGCGACCTGGGAGCAATTAGATTTGGACAACCAGCCATTGTCCACCAATCCGAAAACGAACCTGGTGGTCATCTCGAATGTCCTGAATGAACTGGCGTCGCCTGCATTGCGGCATGTGGAAGAATATCTGAGCGGCCTTCCAGGTGGGTCGTTGGCTGTACTGATCGAGCCGGGGGATCAGGGCAAAACTACCCGGTTGATGAAGTGGCGGTCCGACTTCATTTCCCAATCCCCGGCTTTCGTTTCCATAGCCCCTTGCGGGGATGAGCTTTCACCGGTTCAGAATGGCTCTTGCTCGAACTGTTGGGCGGCCCGGCGCGAGTCGTTCCACCAACCGCCGCTTTATCTGGCCTTCCGCAGCGCCTATGAAAAGGATAAGGTGGGTAAGCTCAACTTCGACGATTATGAAAACAACCTGCTCTCGTGGAGTTACATTATCCTGAAAAAAGGCGCATTCCAGCCCCATCCGGTGCGTGAAGCTGGCGGTCAGGTCCTGAAAACAGGCAGCGTGCTCCCCGGACCGGTCCGGCTGCGTTACTTAGGCGCATTTCATAAGAAAACCTCTCAAGAGAATTACCTGCTCGTGGATTACCCGGTGGATAAAGACCCCACCCAGCGTGAGGAGCGATCATGGAATGAATATCTCAAGATTTGCTCTTTAAGTTTCCCCGAAGCGCGCACCGTGGCGCTGGAGCGCAGCCAGGGATTTCAAATTCCCAGGCTGCGCTATGGCCAGCAGTTCACTGCGACGAACCTTAACGTCGATCACCTTGAGAAAAAGGCGAATTGTTTCCGCCTCATCCCGCAGGAAGATGGGCAAACCGTCATCGATCCCCTGGCGCACCCCGTTTCAGGATCGGGTCAGGGAACGGCAGGCTTTTTAAGCCGCTACGATATCCAGACCCGCCGGACTGTGGATGAGTTGGCTTACCGCCTGTTCGGTTTCCAGGGGATGCGAGATTTCCAGCACGACATCCTCAGCCGGGTGCTGCAAGGCCGGAGTATTTTGGGCATCGCGGCGACCGGCGGAGGCAAAAGCGAGTGTTATATCCTGCCGGCGATGATCCTGCCCGGCGTCACGATTGTAATCTCGCCGCTGCTCTCGTTGATGACTGACCAATATAACCAGCGCATCAGCCAGCGGTTTGGGTTGGGAGATCTGGCAACTACAATTAATGGCGATGTAAAGTTCGAAGAACGCCAGGCCCGTTTGAAGCGCATGGAGTTGGGGTACTACAAGCTGGTCTATTTCACACCGGAACAGTTGGAGCGTGGTTACATCCTGGACAGCCTGCGCCGGGCGAACGCCTCGATCGGGATTCGCTATCTGGCGATGGACGAGGCTCATTGCATCAGCCAATGGGGGCATGATTTCCGGCCCAGCTACTTAAACATCCTGCGCAGATTGCGCGAGTATGGGGTTTGTCCAACCATCATCGCCCTGACCGCCACCGCCAGCCCGCGCGTTCGGCAGGATGCTTGCGAGGAGTTGAATCTTAACCCGCTTTCAGTTGATCAGGGCGGCGACGTCTTCGTCTACTCCTCCAACCGTCCCGAGATTAACCTGGAAGTGCGGGTCAAACATACGACCGATGAGAAGGTGAGCGATATTCTCGACGAGCTGCGCCAGTTCCAGCGCGAGAACAACCACAATCTGAATCCCGGTTCAACCCTGGTATTTTTGCCTCATACCGGGGGCAGCCCGGAAAACACCTGGCGCTATTTGCCTGAAAAACTCGGCTCTCAGCAGGGGCGTAACAGCGCCGGCGTGACTGGATTTGCTTCGTATCTGGAGCGCACGTTGGGTCGCAAAGTGGCCATTTATCACGGAAAAATGGAATCCGAGATTGAGGAACCGGAAGAGCTGGACGGCGTTTCGGACGCGAAGAAAAAACCTCTGGGAGACCTGTCTGGCCGCACTCGCGTCCAAGAACAGACCAATTTCATCGAAAGCGCCTCCACCGGGGTGGATATCATGGTGGCGACCAAGGGCTTCGGGATGGGGATCGACAAGCCCAACATCCGCCTGGTGATCCACCGCTCCCCGACCACGAACATGGAAGCCTATGCCCAGGAGTCTGGCCGCGCCGGGCGGGACGGCGAGATGGCCACCGCCATTCTGTATTACAGCCCGGATGCTACCATGGATGGGGATGACGAGGTCCAGGAAAACGGCGAAAAACCTTACCAGCAGAACGTAAAATCGGACCACCAGATCCAAGAGGATTTCCTGAGCGGCCGCTATATCCGGCGCGAAGATGTCATCGTGATGCGCGCCTTTCTTCAGCAGGTGCAGCACCGTCTATCAATCCGGGGAGAAAATGAGTTGCCTGGCCGCGCCTATCTGTATTTCACCTGCGACGAAGCCATCCAGTTTTTCGATCAATGCCAATACACGCCGGCAAACGGAGGATTGTCGGGCAAGTATGAATGGCCAAAATTTCCCGAGCGAGAGGTAAACGAAAAGAAAGATTTCGGTTTACACAAAGAAATCCTGGACCGTGGGCACGTCTATACTGAAAAGACCAAATATATTAACCGGATTCTGGCTGCCCTTTTCCGCATCCGCCCAACGATTGCCGGAAAGCCAAACTGGGCTTTTTTGGAGAGCGTCCAGGAAACCGGCGCGCGGCTGGTAAAAGGCGATAGTTTCACCTGCCACTGGGCGAAAATTCATCACTCGAACGCCTACTTCGGGGAGATTCTGCGGATGCGCCAGGTGACGAGAGCGGAGTTCTTGGCGGCGATGGAATCTGGGGATTTACTGGCATTTGCCGGACGGATGAACCTGACCGTCAAAGAGCTTGCGGGCCTTCTTAATGACATCAAATTTGCCGAAGGCCGTTTTGCGAATGGAAAATGGCGCGGCGACCTATTGAACTTCAGCTTTATCCCCGCCCCGTTGTTCGGTCCAGCCGCAGATAAAAATAGTCTTCAAGGATGGCGTGATTATGCAGGCGCTTACCGTCGTTCGTCCAAACCCAAAGAAAACGCCAAAAGAAACAGGCGCAATAAACCTAACATTGATGACTATTTCGGATGGAAAGAGATCAGCAAATCCACCGGTTGGGAAGTATTGCCTGGGCCGGCCTTCGAAGCGAATTTCCCGGAGTTCCTCGGGGCGTTTATGCGGCTCCATGACGAGCGCAAGCAGAACGACTGGGCTTCCTTCTATCGCTTATTGACGGACTATATCGGCGTGCGTGAAGATGGCAGTATTCCACCCAAGGCAGAGCAGCATGATTGCCTGCGCTCCGTTCTTCTTGGTTATCTGGAATCTTACGAAGTGGTTGTCGATGGGAAGTGTTTTAGCTGCAGCAATTGCGTCCCGGACGGCCACTATGAGCAGTTTACCTGGGAGCAGCGGCAAAATGCAGTTACAAGCATGAAGCCTGGACTGGTGGAGCTTTTCAAGAAGCTAAAAGATAATGAGGACTTTTACCCGCCGGCAGACGCAATCGATCAATTCTTCGAACAGATAGCTGCGGAGGAAGCCGAACAGCGATCGCTTTACAGGTATTTTACGGGTTGGTCGGGCAAGCTGCTGGACGACTTGCCGGACCATAAGACCGCGAAATGGCTGCGTCTGGAGGGCATGGCGCGCGGGATAATCCCGCCCCAGCCACAAGAGCTTCTCAACCTAAGCCGCCAGTTTGCTGACGGCGTCCCGGATGCCATGCTCCCCCGCATCGATGAAATTCTGGAGGCTTTTGCGGCAGAGTTTGAAGACGACCTTGCTTATTTCCAGGTCCGCGCCCAGGTCGCCCGTCGTTTGGGGCAATTTTCAAGAGAGGCATCTTTCCTTGAAATAACCCTCACCTGTGAGGAAAAACAGGATCCGCCAGATCGAGAGCGGCTCTACAATACTGCCATCCGGCTGGCTGAACTAACTCGCGAAAATGGCCCTATACCTGATAATGAGAGCTACCAAAAATGGTCGGGGTATGCTGGTCGAGCAGCGATGGATTACAAGGACAGCCTGGGTTGGTATGAACAAACGGCTCATCATTGGGGTTGGGAGGCGGTTCTTGCAGAAATCGAGGCGCAGACTCAGATCTCAGGAAAAGCGAAAAACCTGGCTGCCCTGTTTATTGCCTGGTTGAAAGGCAAACCCGCTGACAAATTGAAGACCTTTCGCAAGTGGCTGGATCGCCGACCCGAATTAATCCTGGACTGGCCTGACCCGGCGCTTCGCGTCATTTTACCGTTCTGCTCGGAAGAGCTAATCCTCAAATCAAGTCGCCTTGTGGAAACCGTCTTTGAGAGCGAGCAAGACGAACAAGTATTGCTATCGCTTGGGTTGAAGTACCTGGAGACCGGAAGAAGTCTGGAAGCCTCGAAAATCGAAAGATTGGTAAACATTATTGCTTCAAAAGGTCAACCAGCGATCGAAACGGTAGCGAGGTATACAACCACCGATGCGAAATCGTCCCAGGTGATACAGCTTCTATTGCCTTTTGTTAAACTTACCAGATGGAAGGACTTTGAAATCTGGAAATCAGAATTGGAATTTTCCGGAGAAGGAGACCAAACGAGAATAAAAGGATTAACAGAGTCTTAATCCCGTTGGCAGCCAGAGCTTCAGACCTTTATCAAGCCATTCCGATTCTTCAAAATACGGTCCTCGATTTCGTTTTGGTGGATGACAAAATCCGGCGACTCTTTATAAAACATTGGCTGCATTTGTATTTACGTTCACCTTCGTTGTTCGAAGATTTACTCATATCTTTATCATCAAGGGGTTTGCCTGGGCAGAAGGTAGTCGGCCAACTCATGGAAATCAGCGACCTTATCCTGGAGAAAAATATAGAAGATGGGAATATGGATGACATTGCCAGGTTGCCTACAGACCATCCAATCCCCCGATGGAAAAACGCAATCCATCTAGCGAACCAGATTAAAAAATTCAAAGCCTACTTACGCGAAATCGCCCGGAGATATCCGGCATAAAGTCGATTATCGGCAACTCGTGTTCCTCCGCGACTTATTCGATTGGCGGAATAATCCAGAAGAAGCAGATATGTTGGCCATCGTCCTAATGGAACTTCGCAAAGAACTTACGCCTGGCTATAAATCGCCTCTGCAAATGCTAGTTGAAGTGTTGGCAGTTTCAGGGCGCATTTCCCAGGCAAGAAATTTATGTCGCTTCGAACCCGATTTATATCTGTTTCAAGATCGAAAAAAAATAAGGGCGGTGGAATATCTTGCCTCCATCAAGGCGGCCGATCGAGAAGGCGAAATCCCATCCGATTTTGTTGTGATTGCAAAAAACATGATCCAACCGCTGTAAAACAATTTTCCACCCTGGTAAGGTGGTATCATTCGCACAGAGTTCTTGTGTCCCAAAGTCGAATCGATTAAGACCCAGAGTCTTGCAGGATGCTCGATGACCGTCAGCGCACATGTAAATAAATTAATCGCGGCGTTACTGGATCAAAAACGTATCTTGGTTTGGTATGATGGCGAGCGCGCCTTTGAGGGTCTTGTTGCCAGCTTTAGCGATCCAGACGTTCAGGTCGTAAGAATGACCGGCTCGCGCCTGCTGCGCTCGCCGCGAAGCCGAAGAAAAATACAGGCAGATCGACCAACCCGATGCGCCGTTGGATGTCAAGAACAGGCAACTTCTGGTGTACCTCCCCTTTCCACGCGCTCAAGGTGATGGCCGCCTGCAAGGCCCGTTTGAAGCCTTCGCCGTGGCGGGAGAATCCTTCGGAGACGATGAAGCCGAGCAGCTTCGTTCGCTGGCGCTTCAGGCGCTGCCGGATTTTCGGGATCAGGTCGAGCGTTTATTCAAAGAAGGCAGCCCCACCCTCGAAGTCCTGGATCGTCTGGAGCAAGCCCCGACATATCCGTTGGTTGACCAGGCATTGGGGACGCACGCGGTGGTTGATGCGGCTTCCATTCTTTTAGGCGATCCAAAGACATTGGAGCGCGTCCTCGCCGTAAAAGGCTGTTTTCTGGAACTGCTGCGCCTTCTATTAGACGAGCTTGGGTTTTCTGCACGGCGCGGGGAGAGCGATCCCACCAAGGTGCGCAGGCAGCTCGCCCGCTTTGTCCTTTACAACGAATTCGCTTTCGACATTTTAGACGATCTACCGTCAGCTTTGGAAAGCCTTTCGCCTTCTCCCAATGTCCCCATTCAGCGCGTCCGGGCCGTCGCCGAACGGCTGCGGCAGATGGATGCCTACCGTGAAACGTATTTGGCCCTGGCTGGACAGGTTGAGCAGGAGTTGAAGCTGGAGGAACATTTCAGGGATCGCCCGGCGGGTGGTCAGGGACTCACCTTCCCATTCCAGGAACGATGCCGGCTGTCCACATTCGTCGACCTGCTTCAAAACCGAAATTTGACTGCTGCAAGGGAAATGGTGGAGGAATTTCGGCAATCCGTCTGGCGTTATGTCCCCGAGCGGGAACAGGTCTGGCGCGTTGCCGAACGGTGCGCGGATTTACTGGAAGTCGCTGATCGAGTGGAGGCGTCCTGGCAACAGCAGGCCGGCTCGCTGAGTGAGATGATTTCGAACTATACCGTTGAAAACGGTTGGAGCGAGCTCGACCGAACGCAACGATTGATGGAGCATGTCCTGGCGCGTTTCTCCGCACAGGACGAGCTGGAAGAGCTAATCTCCTTGTGCCGTTCCCGCTACCGTCAGGTGATCGATGGGATCCAGCGCCGCTTTCTTCAATTCGTTAAAGATGAAGGCTGGCCCCCGGAAGGTTTCTTACGCCAGACCCAGGTGTATGATCGCTTTGTCGCCCCGCCGCTGGCAAATCGAGAAAAAGTTGTCTATGTTCTGAGCGATTCGCTGCGCTTTGAAATGGGTCGCGATCTTTTGCGCGCGGTGGATGATCTCGGCCAGGCTGAGTTGCAGTGCATCACAGCCAGCCTGCCAACCGTTACCGCGGTTGGAATGGCTGCTCTTTTGCCCGGCGCAGATGGCGCACTGTCGCTCAGGGAGCTGAACGATGATCTGATCCCCCATCTGGGCGAACGTCCATTGAAGGATTTGACCGCTCGTTTAGCTTATTTCAAGGAGCGGCTTGGGGACCGCATGAGCGAAGTGGAAATCAGCAAATTCCTCTCTTCTCCCTCGCAAAGGCACCAGCAAGCCTTGGTTGGAAACGCCGATCTGGTGATCTTGCGGGACACGCGCATCGACGCATTGGGCGAAAATGTGCCTTTGCACGAGGCCCGCCGCTTCATGTCGGAGATGCTCGGCGATTTAAAGACGGCGATTTCTCTGTTGCTGAGGCTAGGTTACAACCGGTTCGTGGTCGCAACAGACCATGGTCATATCCTGCTGCCTGAAATCTTACCGGGGGAGGTGTTCTCCCCGCCTGCTGGTGAATGGGGTTTGTCCAAACGCCGGGTCCGCCTTGGCCGTCAGGCGAGAGAATCTGCCGGGACGGTATCCATGCCGGCCAAGCGCCTGGGGATTCAGGGAGACCCCGAGGAGCTTATCGTCCCCTCCGGGTTCGGCGTATACGCTACGGGTTCTGGATACTTTCACGGCGGCGTCAGCTTGCAAGAAACCATCTTGCCTTTAATTACTCTGCGCGCGACCGTTCAGCCGGCAACTCAAACAGCGGAGCAGATACAGATCATCTATACCAAGAAAATCTTTACAAGCTCGGTGATCGGCTTGAAGCTCTTCTTCACCTCTTTATTCTCATCGCAGTTAAGGGTTAAGGTGGAAGCCTTTGACGGTCCGGGCGCGCGGGCCAAACGAGTAGGCGAGGTGGCTGAATGTGAAGCCAGAGATGAGATTACGCATGAAGTTGTCCTTTCCGCAGGGGTGGAGACACCTGTTCCGGTTTTACTGGAGCGGGACTTCAGTGGGGAAAGCGTTGAAATCCACGTCATTGACCCAGACACACAGCGTATCTGGGAACGCCTGACGCTGAAAAATGGGATGCTGGATTGAAAAATGGAAAAAGACGCGCTGGACCAGAAACTAAACCAGTTCTTTGGCGGGAAAGTAGTTCGCAAGGATTTGTTGCACCAGTTGAAAGGCGGGGCGAATGTTCCAACCTATGTGTTGGAATATTTGCTGGGAAAATATACGGCCTCCGACGATCCCATGGAGATCGGCGTTGGGATTGCAGTTGTCAAGGATACCCTCACTGCGAATTACTTCCGGCATGATGAGGCCAACAAAGCCCAATCGCTGGTGGAACGTCATGGTCGCCACCGGTTTATCGACCGGATTGAAGTGCGCTATGTGCCGTCAGAGAACAAGTATTGGGCGTCGCTAGACAACTTCAGTTACAACTTCATCCATATCCCGGAAGAGTATTACCGTCGCTACGACCGCCTCCTGGAAGGCGGCATCTGGGCGCAAGTGGATATCGAATTCCAGCCCCCCGAAGAAGGCCATCGCGACCATCCATTTCACGTGGCTGAATTGCGACCTATCCAGTTGGCGCGCTTTGATATGGATGAGTTCGTCGAAGGAAGAAAAGCCTTCAACCGGGACGAATGGCTTGACGTAATTTTACGCACCATAGGATTGGAGCCAGCGCGATTGGAGCTGCGCACAAAACTGCTACTCATTTCCAAACTCATCCCCTTTGTCGAGAAGAACTTCAACTTCATTGAGCTTGGGCCGCGTGGCACGGGTAAAAGCTACGTCTATTCGGAAATGTCCCCATACTCGATTTTAATTTCGGGCGGCAAGGCAAGCTCCGCAAATCTCTTTTACAACAACGCCCGGAGAGTCGTCGGGCTGGTCGGCTTCTGGGATGTGGTCGCCTTCGATGAGGTTAGTGGTATGAAAGCTACGGACCCCGACACATTCCAGATCATGAAGGATTTCATGGCAAACGGTCGTTTCTCGCGTGGCGTCACCCAGGTTCTTGCTGACGCTTCGTTTGTTTTTGTCGGAAATCTGAACCAATCGGTCGAAACGCTGGTCCAAAACAGCGCCACCGACCTGTTCCAACCTCTGCCAACGACCTTTGATCTGGCGCTGATCGACCGTCTTCATTTTTATCTCCCAGGCTGGGAAATCCCCAAAACCTCCAAGGATTTGCTTACCCATAATTATGGGTTTGTGACGGATTACCTGGCGGAAGCCTTCCGGGTCTTGCGAAAGCAAAACTTGTTTGATGTCGTCGACCGCTTTTACCGCTTCGGTTCTCACGTCGAGGGCCACGACGCAACCGCGATAAAACGGACGGTCGCTGGTTTTCTAAAACTGCTGCACCCGGGCGGGGGTTACACGAAGGATGATATTCGTGAATATCTGGAACTGGCGATGGAGGGCCGGCGGCGGGTAAAAGAACAGCTTAAAGAGCGCGGCTCGTTCGAATTCTACAAAACCAGCTTCTCATATATTGACGGCGAGGATGGGGTTGAACGAACCGTCGGCGTACCCGAGCAAGGCGGCACCGGAGCGATTCCGGGCGACCCCCAGCCCCCCGGGATTGTGTTCACCGCGGCTGCTGATAATGAGAGCCGGGTGGGTTTATTTCGGCTTGAGGTAACTCTCACCGAAGGTACGGGAAAGTTGCGCGTCCCATCCAGCCTGGATGCGTCGATTAAAGAATCACTCAACCGGGCGCTGGCGTACCTGCAGAATGTGAAATCCCGCCTGGGGATCGAGGAGCTTTTGGCGAAGAAAGACATTTATGCTGAAGCGGTTGATCTGAGCGGCGGAAATGTGGAATGCGCTTGCGGGGTGGCTTTTTATACGGCGATTATCTCGGCGTTGCAGAACCGCCGCGTCCAGGGCGGGACGATCATCCTGGGCGATCTCACGATACAGGGCAATATCAAAGGACTGCTCTCCCTGATCGAGCCATTGATGATATCGATGGAGAACGGGGCGCTGCGGGCGATTATCCCCATGCTCAATAAAGCCCAATTTTCAGGTTTGCCAGAGGAAGTCGTCGAGAAGGTGGACCTGGTGTTCTACAATGATGCCGAGCGCGCGGTTGCAAAGGCCCTGGAAGGGTGAGTTTTCCTGCTAACTCGTCGAAGTATTGTTAGGTTGCGATTTTTCGCCTAAAAAGTCTTGCCTTACCCTAAATTACAAGGATACAAGTGAAGCGGTGTTTATATGCACAGAATTGCGAACTAATATGATTCGCTTCATCAATAAGTTGGCCAGCCTTGCTTTCAGTTTGCTGTTTTGAAATCCAACCGTTTTATCTGCCTGAGCCAATAGATCGAGGCAAATCGATGAAAATCTCGGGGTAACGATCAAAGATGCTCAAGAGAATCCTGGCTGGTCCTTTGGGAAACCGCCGGCCTTGCTCCCAATTTTGAAGCGTCCGCATGCTAATCCCCAATGCTGATGCAAACTCTCGTTGCGACAAGCCGTTTCGCTCGCGCATTTGTTTGATATCCAAGCTGCCATCGACATGAAATAAACGGGAAGGTTCAGCCTCGCCTCGCAAAATCGCACAACCCTGCCGTACGCTTTCAAGAAATTCTTTAAATCGTTCTTCTTCCACCACACAGTCTCCGCCTCACACTCTCTCAAGATGTTGGACCCTATGTATAATCGCAACACGCCGGCTTCGCCGAGTTGAAATAATTTACACTCCGCCTGAAGGGGGAAGTACAGCAGCGAAGACAACACTTGTATTCAAAAACACCCTATGGGTTTTGAGAAGTCATATTCGGCTCTGACTTCCCTTAAAGCAGCCAGCATTGACTCCAAAGTTTCCCCCAACTCCTGCCACTCGGCAGCGAGTTTGTCAACAATTACATCAACGCGTGAACGCCTGGGACTTATGACAACCACCCCATCGCCTAAATCGATCAATGTAATGATATCGCCCTCCTCGATGTTATTTCGTTCTCGTAATTCTCTCGGCAGAGTTATTACTCCCCGGCGCACTACCCGAACCTGAAATATGTTACCCATACTCTCACTCCTGAGTGTCCTCAAACCCATATATCAGTATAACGGATATTCCGCATGAGCCAAGTAATTAATTCCTGGAGAGACATGTAATTCGTCACTGGCGTACATCATCCTTAACTCAACCGAAAGATTTGCAACAACGATAGGGGGCAAAGATAAAGATCATTGTCAGTTCTGACATCGCTGCTGTACTTCCATCCAGAGATCAATAACTGCCACGCTCGTACTACCAAGTCACCGCATCCCTGCTGTCGTATCGAAACACCCATGACCTTCCTTCCGAAGGACCTCGACCTGGGAATGATGCTTGATCATTGCAAAGCAGGCAAGGACGCAAATCCACAACCGCTTGATCCCTGGCCCCCCTGTTGATATGGCAGGCCACCCACGGAGACCTGGGTATACCCCGAGACCTCTGGCTTTTTTCCCAAAGGGAGCGCCTGTCGGAAGAACAATCCTGAAACTGAGGCGGGCGCTTTGATCGTCGCGAGGCCGGCAAGGATGCCAGTCCTCTTCCGCTTGGTCTCTGGCCCCCTTGTCTGAACGGCAGGGCATGAAGGGATACCCGGGGATTACACGAGACCCCCTGACCTTCCTCCCGAAGGAGAGTCTACAGGGATCGGCCAGGCTCCAGTCCCCATATCCAGTAGCCAGACAGGCGTCGATCTTCCCAAACAGGGCACCTCCCAGACCCCAGCTATATAATACATGCCAACTTTGGTAACGTTGGTTCACAGGTTCACAACTCCTCCACATCGTAGATGTTGGCCGGAGATGGTGGATGCTTCCGGATCCTGGTACAATCACGAGGTCGTTTGTTAAACATCATCTCCGGTCGTTCGTAGGAGACCTGCTTGATATCATTCCGCCTCATCTTGTTTTGGGCATTTTTATAGCCCTTGTCGGTGTTGTGATAAACGCGAATGTGATCTTCATCTCGATCCTGGCCTACACTTGCCAAGATAGACTTCTTCAACTCGCGATTAACACGCCTGTTGGAACCTGCGCGGCGGGGTTGAATACCAGCTTCTTTGACGACCCTGTAATCGGGAATTCTCCAGGCGACAACTTTTTCCCCCAGAGTCGGGATCTATCCACACAAAAGCGTGAGGAATAAAAAACTCTTGAATACCAGCGATATTTTCTGCTGGCCATTTGGAAACAGCAAAATTCTGATATTTCAAAATACGCAACCCATCTTCATAACGGACCTGAGTCCGCTCAGGTACCCCAGAGGATATCCGCAAGGTTGTCCGGCTAACCGGCCGATCATCGAATGTACTCAGGTACGCAGCCCAAACATAGCTCAGACAATTGTGCCTGATGAGCAAGTCAATGGATAAATCGACCATCCGTTTTCCAACCGAGTTGCATTCCAGGAGTTGCGCAACGCTGACCGCACCTGAGTAGCCGAAAACGTTGATTGCTTGGCCATCGCGATGGCGAGTGTACGTATGGATAAATCCCTCATCGATTGCCTGGGCTACCCAACGCTTCCAACGCCTGCCAGGAATCCCCGATTGCGCTGCGAGTTGATCCGCCTCCTGCTGCTGAACAACACCTGCACCCCTGGGATCCAGGTTCCTGATGATCGACCAGGCGCGCCATGCACCGCCGCGCTTGGTTCGAATGGCTTTCAACCCAAGTAGTGGATAGATCTGTATCGCAGAAAATTTGGTGTTATTCACGTTAGATAGATGCACAACCATGGCAAAACTCACTCTTGTCCACAGGAAAAAGCCAGATTTTGAAGATTAGAATGCATTGAGCAGAGATAATATACTGCTGGCAATTGGAATCTGCTGGATCTCCGAAACGTCGTTGCGTGTTGCCATGGTGTTTTCTCCGTTGAGAGGCAGGGCCTCAAGTTGCCCGTGAGCCTCTGTTTAGATATAGCGGGTAGATAACCATTTCTCGACGCGGAGACCAACCCAGTTTCAATATTGTCTTTCCACACTATCCAAGAAATTTCTGTTCCCCCTCTTATTCAGACTTGAGAGTCGATCGTAAAATCCCTTATCTGGAATATAATCAGAGCAACGTGACCCTCCTGCTGATCGTCTACATTTGCTCCGGTCTGCTGCTCGCAGCGTTGGCAGTGCCGCTGATCCAACGCCGGATTAAGTCCAATGGTTGGTACGGATTTCGCGTCCGCCAGACGCTGGAAAATCCAGACTTGTGGTACGCGGTCAATGCATATTCCGGCAAGTGGCTGCTGGCGACCGGCCTCGCAACAGCGATTGGTGCGGCGATTCTGTATTTCATCCCCGACCTGAGCGTCGACGCTTACTCCCTGGCATGTCTGGCAGTTACGGCGGTGTTTTTCATAATTGGTATGATCCGGAGCGTGAGGTATTTGAAGAGATTGGGAACTCGATATTAACTCGTTTTCTTTCGCGGCTGTCGATAAATCGCTCAGGTAACAGGAGGCGTTTCGTGAATAAAGCGTTTTCGAATACCGGGCGCAACGAAAGTAGCCCACCGAATTTCCGCCCAATCATTTGGATCCTGCTGCTACCACTGCTCTTTGTTCTGTTCACCATCGCCGGATCATCTATTGCGCAAGCCTTACGCCCCACTCAGGACGACTACGATACGCGCAAATCACACCTCCTGACCCTTGCAGAAGAGTCATTCGTCGACGATCCATTCCGCGATGTGGTGACGGGGTTGGATCAATATTCCTTCGATCAAATTAACCAGTTGAGTTGCCCGAAGCCCGTTGATAACCCGAATGGTTGGTCCATCGAGATGCGGACGGGTGGACGTCCTTTTTTGGAGTTCGATAACAACGTTCTCAACGATACACCGTGGACGCCAGTACACTGCACTCCGGGGGCCAGCGGAATACCCCAGACAGTTTTGGATTCACATTATGCGACGGGAAAAACTGTCAATCGCCTGTGGTTCATCCATAAGGCGAGTAATGGCTATCCAATTGTTCTTGTCCTGACCCCAGATGGTTTTTTTAATCCAGCCGGCGCGAACCCACCCAAGTTGCAGGGGGCTGCCGTGCGGGTTGGCTTTTTCGGCGAGCCGTTTAGCGTCAACGATTATCTACAGCACGTTGACGAGGTAAGCATTACCGTGGTTGGCAACAATTCATTGATTATTCTCTGCAACGTCCATTCGGAAGCCGGCGAAGGGGTCTTAGAATTGGAAGTTACCTGGGACGACGTCAACGAACAACCCCGTATAGATATCCGCTCCGCCCACGCAGTTCGATCCGGACTTCCTTCACCGGTTGGTTTGGGGTTTGCGGGGTACGATTTTATGAAAGGCCCTACCTTATCGGGCCTGGCGTCAGAATTTGGAACGCCTGAAGAGGGGATTGAAGCGTTCCACGATGGTCGCACCTTGTTTCTGGTCAACGCCAATGGATCAATCACTCCCACTCTCTTGATCTCGCCGATTTTGACGGATACCGTCGTTCAGGAAACGGTCGACGGCGATATCGCCGTCAATTCGAAAATCGTTCTCGACCAACCGCAGAACGCCGTGAATTATTTTTCGAAATTTCCCGATCCCGGCTACGACCAGCGGACCGACATCATCATGAAGTTAACTGGCAGCACAGCCGGCTCCATATCCCTCAGGCGTTCGCAAGTATCCGTGGACCTGGCATCAACCAACCCGGAAGCAAACGAAACCGTCAATGTTTTCTTCGCTGCCAATTTGTCGTATGGTACGCTATATGAATTCTCGTACAATGTGTCGCTTGCTGCGGACGATTTCGAAAGCATGTATTCAGCGCGCCGCCAGGGAATAGCGTTCATTTCCGACCGCGATGAAGGCCAGGCGCACCCTTACTTTTTACCCCTCGATGAAAATCTAGAGCCGATCGGCGAACCATGGCCTTTAACGGATGCTGTCATCAGCGACCCACACCATCTATCCGCCTCAGCCGACGGTCAATTCCTGATCTTCGACGCAGATAATTACAAGGTAAACGCCAGCCAAAGAATTTACACGCTAAATTTAAACAGCGGCGCAGTTCGACGTTTGACCGTCGATCCATTTGGGACCAGTTACGATAATTGGGGCAGTTTCGACGGCGATGGGACCCAGTTTGCAGCCATCACAAATCGTTATGGCTCAACAACCCACCTGATCACAGGAACCGTCGCCGCCGGTATCGGGAGCGGTCTGGGTAACGATATCGCCATCGCCTATAACGAAGATTGGTGTCATGTTCTGAATGAGATAGCTTATAGCACCGGCGGCAGTGTGAAGATCATCGATTTAGATACCGGACAAACCAGAAATGTTGCTGATGATATCAATATCAGCGCGCTCCATTTTTCGCCCAATTGCAACCAGATTGCCTACGTCGACCTGACAGGATTAAGGATCGCCAACCAGGATGGAAGCGACAACCGCCTGGTTCTGGCAAACGCCGCCAACCCGGCCTGGGTCGATGAGGATCATCTGATCGTCCAGCAGCTTACTGGCGAAAAGGGTCTCTACGTATACACTATCAGCACCGAAGACTTGAATCCCTTAATCACCGGATCCGAATTATATACGGATCCTATCTATGTCCATGCAGTCGGACCTGCAATTGTCATCAAGTCTCCCCAAGATGGCATCCAAACCTGCCAAAATCCAATTACTGTCTCTGGATTGGTGTACTCCTCCGGCATCCCCGTAGTAACGGTGAATGGCTATCCTGCAATGGTCGAAGGCGATCGTTGGTCGCTCTCGATAAACTTGAGCGCGGGTGTAAATCAGGTTATTGCTGCTGTAACAGACAATGCTACCGGTTTATCCGCAGAAGATGAAATCACTCTAAACTATGGCTGCACGTCTACTCCCACAACTACACCTTCCACAACTCCGACACGCACAGGAACCAGTACACCAACTCCGACAAAAACAGCCTCAAGCACGCCAAGCAGAACCCCAACGCCCACCAGCACAGCCACATCCACCGTTTCAAAAACCCCGACGGCAACCGTTCCACCTCCAATACTCCTTAACTACTTGACACTCATCCTGAAAAACCCATAATGCAGGTATAGATGTGCTGGATGGATTGCGGTCAATTGCTCCGGTGACGGCTTCTCGCGGCAATAATGATACAAGTCTGTAAGCCGACCCGCCTCCACGGACCGAGTTAATCGAAATCGCCGGGGGTTTGGATATATCTGCTGCATGATTTATACGAGCTTGACATTTCCCCGAACGCATCTGGAATGCAGATCGGGGTGAGCGAGCACTTCCACCGGTTGGTTATCGCGGAGCAGACGGCGTACTGCTGCTCAATCCGGGCGCGGCCGGACCGCACCGCTTCGGCCTGCCTGTGACACTCGCCCGCATCCAGGTGCAGGGTGATGCCCTGACTATTCGGATCAAAGACCTGCTCAACCACCATCAGATCATCGATGAGTTACCCTGGTCCCACCTTCGCAAGTAGCATTCCCCTGCGCTCTGATTCATACCTCCTATCCTCATCGATCTGTTCATCGAACTTAGCGTGGGGTAATTCGATGACTTCAGGGACGTGCATCTGGTCTTCGTCACGCTATCAGGTCAGGACTTCATCGGATTCCGTAGATAACACCCATCATCCCAAATCGGTGGACAATCATGCCAATTTCACCTCGTTCCGCGTCAAATGGTATCGAAAACATTTCATGGAGAGTGTGCTTATGTCTTGCAACAAACAATTGTCCGCTGTGGCGAGCTCGCTGGGATCATCGGGTGTATCCGATCTCGAAAAACGTCCGTTTGGCTACTGGACGGATATCTCCAATCTGGAGCGAGAGCTGAATGCCTATATCGATGCCCATGGCACGCCAGGGGTCATGCCAGGTCTGGCCGAGCTGACGGCGAACGGGCGGACAGATTTGATTTGCGCCTTCCGGCGATTTGGCGGGACGGGCGCGGTGGCGCGCCGGGCTGCGGTTGATAGGCGTCCACCACCGAGATCGTTTGGTCGGCGTTACGCCTTTAGAATGGGAACTTTCCTTTGTAGATCAGACATCGAAGCGGCTCAATTGTGCCAATTCTCTGGTTTGGGACGCGATCGTGGCATGGAAAAACGTGCGAGGTCTCCGGCAGCCGGTTCCCTGGTATGACAAGAACGCCCACCGGGAAATTCGACGTATCGCTTCCCACCTGATTGTCGATGAGAGAATAGATTGCTCTGCCAATCTACGATGATGAAGAGCCAAATTACGGATTGTGTTTCACCAGGCGTCTGCATCCATGTTTTCAGCGTTGATCGCATTCAGGAAGGCTTGGACAATGAATTCATTCAGGCTCTGACCAGCCAGGAAGGCATAATGCAGCGCCTCGGCAAACAGCTCTTCGAGCACTTCGACCTGGATGGTGACCTGTCCTTCAGGGTCTGGCGTTAGAGAGGCGTCTTCGGGGTCGGTTATCGATACCAAACCAACCACGGGTTTACCATAGCGGGTGATCAGAATGACCCGATTTTCAAATGCCATATCGATAACCCGGCCGGGGGTTTTCTTGAGCGTCGAAATGGGCACTTTGACCATTTCCAAAATTCCGTTTCTTTCGGCTTCCGCTTGCCGAAAGGCTTCTTCCCATCCGTTTCGAGGCCCTGAAGCAGAAGGTGGAGAGTCGTCTGGGGAATTACCTTCCATTTGTGCGCTGCCCATTTTCAACAATCTCCCGCGAAATTACTGCCCTGCCGCTGAGCCGCCATCCAGGATCTCCGGGATGATTGCTGATCTGGGCGATCAGCTCGCCGGCATATTCGCTGGCTGCTGCCAGTTCATTTAGAATGGTCTCGTATCTCATCTGTTCAAGGTTCGCTCATAATTGTTGAGGTTCTTGAGGAGCCGTGGGTCATCCTGTTCAGGCGCAGGAGCCCCTCCCTGTTGCGGCGCTTCAGTCGTTCCCACATATTTAACCATCACAACTACAGGTTTGCTATAGCGGGTGATGATGATCGGTTCCCCAGCTATGGCCAGGTTGATGTAATAGCTAAATCTGTTTACAATCGGTTATCGTCACAGTTCTCATAAATGAGCATCCTGAAGAAACCTCAATATGCAGACTTATTGATTGTCCTGGCATTTGGTTGCAGGCGCTTGCGCACGGATCAACTCATCCGGATAGCGGATGACTGCG
>CAWCPR010000003.1:0-690000 GCA_963797475.1 uncultured Chloroflexia bacterium
CGCATCCAAAAAGCGATAAATTTCTTGGAGAGCGTTACGAACGAGTAGCGTTATTGTTAATTCGGCTGCTGTGAAGCTTCTATCCTTGCCCAGGAATTCTTAATGGCACTGTTCGGTTAAAAATGAATTTGCCGTCTCGAGTGTCCTTGTCGACGCAGAAATATCCCTGCCTTTCGAATTGGAAAATATTTCCCGGGTTGGCGCTAACCAGATTTCGCTCCACATAACATTGGGTCAATGTCTGTAAAGAATTCGGATTGATATTCGAGCGGAAGTCCTTGCCTTCCTCGACATCATCAGGATTCTCTTTCATGAAAAGCCGGTCGTAAAGACGAACTTCGACTGGCAACGCGTGTGCTGCTGAGACCCAGTGAAGGGTCGCTTTAACCTTCCTGCCATCCGGCGCATCGCCTCCGCGCGTGGCTGGATCATAGGTGCAATGAAGTTCAACGATCTCCCCGGTCCGCTCATCTTTGATAAAATCTACGCAGGTGATGAAGTAAGCATAGCGCAGGCGCACCTCACGTCCCGGCGCCATGCGAAAATACTTTTTTGGCGGATCTTCACGGAAATCATCCCGTTCGATAAATAGCACCCGTGAAAATGGGACTTTGCGAGTGCCCATCGTCTCATCTTCAGGGTTGTTGATCGCATCCATCTCCTCGACCAGGCCCTCTGGATAATTGTCGATAACGACCTTTATGGGATCCAGAATACCCATCACCCGCGGCGCTCTGGCATTAAGATCCTGGCGGATGCAGTATTCCAGCAAAGCCATATCGACGATGCTGTCATTTCTGGCTACACCAATTCGATCGCAAAAATCACGAACCGCTTCCGGGGTATAGCCGCGCCGGCGCAAACCCGATAGAGTCGGCATTCGAGGATCATCCCAGCCAGTTACGATTCCTTCTTTCACCAACCGGAGTAATTTCCGCTTGCTTAGAACGGTATAGTTCAAGTTAAGGCGGGCAAACTCGATCTGCTGCGAGTGATAGATTTCAAGCTCATCCAGGAACCAATCGTACAAAGGGCGGTGATCCTGGAACTCGAGGGTGCACAATGAATGCGTGACCCTTTCGATAGAATCGCACTGGCCATGGGCAAAATCGTACATCGGATAGATGCACCACTTATCTCCCGTGCGGTGATGAGTTTGGCGCAGTATCCGGTACAGCACAGGGTCACGCAGGTTAAGATTCCCTGAGGACATATCGATTTTCGCACGCAGGACTCGCGAGCCGTCTTCGAATTCCCCGGCGCGCATTCGTTCGAACAAGTCCAGGTTTTCGGCAACGGTCCGGTCGCGATACGGGCTTTCTTTTCCAGGTTCGGTCAATGTACCGCGGTACGCCCGGATTTCCTCGGCGTTAAGATCGTCTACATAGGCCTTACCTTTTTTGATCAGCTTAATCGCAAATTCGTAAAGCTGCTCGAAGTAGTCGGAGGCATAATACAGCCGGTCTTCCCAATCGAATCCAAGCCAGCGGACATCCTCCAATATCGATTCGACGTACTCGACATCCTCTTTGCTTGGATTGGTATCGTCGAATCTCAGGTTGCAAAGACCTCCAAATTCTGCTGCAACACCGAAATTCAAACTGATCGATTTGGCATGACCGATATGCAAGTAACCATTAGGCTCTGGCGGGAAGCGGGTATGCACTCTTCCACCAAATTTGTTGTTCTTAATATCTTCGGCAATAATTGCCCGGATAAAATCTCCCGGTCCATTCGATTCCGTAGACTGGGTCTTGAGCGCTTGTTCGTCTGCTGTCATATTTTTCGTGCTCTTTTCGTTGTTGGGCATAAACATCTCTTTTTTATCATCCTGATCCAGTAATTATATATGGGATAGCAAAAAACTGCAAAACTCATGGCAAACCAAATCCAAATCTTAATCTGGCTAACGCAATGTTTCTAAACGACTGCCATTGGCTGGATTTGACGAGAGGTCGCAATCGTGGTAGAATGTCCGTCGCTTTATTTGGGGGTTCGTCTAGTGGTAGGACAGCAGACTCTGGATCTGTATGCCGAGGTTCGAATCCTCGACCCCCAGCCTGAAGAGTGGCGTATCGTATCCTTCCACCATAATAACATCCCGCAGGCCAGCCTAAGGGATGTTATTCTTTAAAAATCGGCCAACAACCAGCATGGTGGGTCTCTGGGAAATCCTGGAGTGGTATACCCTCTCAAAGAATCTCCTAAAGAGCCTGCATGGTATAATCATCGTGCACATTATCAAATGAAAGGTCGTAAGGGAGAAAAGACCTGCATGAAGCTACATGAGTACCAATCAAAACAGATTTTCGCGAAGTACGGCATTCCCATCCCAAAAGGAAGGGTAGCGGCTACCGCAGCAGAGGCAAAGCAAATCGCCGAAGAATTAGGTGGCCGCGTTGTTATTAAATCTCAAGTTCTTGTCGGAGGACGCGGTAAGGCAGGCGGGATAAGATTGGCAAAAAACCCTGAATCGGCTGAGGAGCTGGCGACCCAAATACTGGCGATGGAGATCAAAGGATTGCCAGTACGGAAAGTCCTTGTAGACGAAGCCGCCGACATTGATTCGGAAATCTATTTAGGAATCACAAACGACCGCGCCGCGCGTAAGCCAGTCTTAATGGCTTCCGCCGCCGGAGGCGTTGAAATCGAAGAAGTAGCCCGTGAAACCCCGGAAAAAATTGTCCGAGTTCATATTGATCCACTTCTGGGCTTACGTGACTACCAGGCGCGTGATATCGCCGCAGGCATCGATCTCCCACGAGAAAATTGGCGCACATTCGGACAGATCGCCAGCGGACTCTGGAACGCTTACGAGAACTGCGACGCTACTCTGGCAGAAATTAATCCACTGGTCTTGACCGAGGAAAACCGGCTGCTGGCCGTGGATGGAAAAATGGTATTGGATGACAACGCGCTTTTTCGCCATCCTGACCTGGCTGAGATGCGCGATCTGGATGTCGAAGCGCCTTCGGAAATTGAAGCGCGTAAGTATGGCCTATCTTTTATTAAGCTAGATGGAAATATCGGATGCATGGTGAACGGCGCCGGTCTGGCGATGACCACGATGGATATCATCAAGCTCTTCGGCGGCGAGCCAGCAAATTTTCTGGATATCGGCGGCGGCGCCAGCGCAGAAAAAGTTGCGGCGGCATTGCGCATTATCCTTTCTGATCCGAATGTAAAAGCGATTTTGTTTAACATTTTCGGCGGCATTACCCGTGGCGATGAGGTAGCCCATGGCGTTTTGGCAGCGCTGAATGAAATTAAGACTTACGTTCCAATGGTGGTCCGCTTGGTTGGAACAAACGCTGAAGAAGGCCTTAAAATCTTATCCGACGCGGAAATGATCACGGCTGAAACTCTGGTGGAGGCTGCTAAAAAAGCCGTAGCAATATCGAAGGGAGTCGTTGCGGCATGAGCATCCTAATTAACAAAAATACCCGCTTGCTGGTCCAGGCGATTACAGGCAAAGAAGGTCTTTTCCACACCCAACAGATGGTTGAGTTCGGGACAAATGTCGTTTCGGGGGTAACTCCCGGAAAAGGCGGCGAATGGGTGTTGGAAGGCAAGATCCCCGTTTTCGATTCGGTCAGATTCGCTAAAGACGCTACCGGGGCAAATGCCAGTGTGATTTTTGTCCCGGCCCGTTTTGCAGCCGATTCCATCTTTGAGGCTGCAGATGCAGGCATCCCATTGATCGTATGCATCACCGAAGGAATACCGGTGCAAGACATGATGCGCGTCCGGAATTACCTGGATCAAAAAGAAGTCCGCCTGGTCGGTCCCAACTGCCCCGGCCTGCTCACGCCAAATGAATCGAAAGTTGGGATTATCCCGGGAGATATCGCAATTCCCGGTAATATCGGCGTTGTATCGCGCTCGGGCACACTTACGTATGAAGTCCTTTACGCATTAAAACAGTCCGGGATGGGCGTAAGCACATGTGTCGGCATTGGCGGCGATCCGATCAATGGAACGAATTTTATCGATTGCTTGAGTATGTTCGAGGAAGACCCGTATACCGAGAAAGCCGTGCTGATCGGTGAAATAGGCGGATCGGATGAAGAAAAAGCAGCCGAGTTTATCGCCGATCACATGACCAAGCCGGTGGTTGGGTTTATCGCCGGACAAACCGCGCCTCCGGGCAAGCGCATGGGACATGCCGGGGCCATCGTCGAAGGAGGCTCGGGCCTGGCGAAGGACAAGATAAAAGTTCTGGAAGCTGTCGGGGTGCGCGTCGCCAAACATCCAGAGGAAATTCCAAGCCTGTTTCTTGATTAACCCGTTTCCGCCGAGGTTGTTCAAAAATAGTAAAAAGTCCACCCTTCAGTGAGTGGACTTTTTGGATATTGCAGTTTACAAATTCCTAGCAATTTACCTGCTGGAAAAATTTGCTAAGAGGTTTCCTAACTAAATAATATCAAATAGCCAGAAATCTATAAATAACCTTCAGCAAATATGATTATGATTTCATCCTTTTTTCGATGTAGTCTACCGCTTCGCCTACTGTGGTGATGGTCTGTGCGTCGTCGTCGGATATCTCTCCTCCGAATTTATCCTCAAATGCCATGATTAATTCCACGAGGTCCAAAGAATCGGCTTCCAGTTCCTCCCGGAACCGGGCATCCATTGTAACCTTATCTCCATCTACACCCAGTAATTCAATAATGATATCTTTGACCTCTTCGAAAGTGTCTGCCATGGGAGATCCTCCTTAAATTTTTTAATTTAGCCAATCTCGGCCAATTGTAATCACACTACAAATTCTGTCAACCCCTGCAACCTGGATACCCCATGCAAGGATTTATCAAACAAAGCTATAGTTTGAATATTTCGCAAAACCTTCTCGGTGACCAGGAGAATAATAACACATTCAGAGCCAGTTGTGGCATATCTGTATTCTGACGATTTACGACGTGCCATAGAACACCAGCTCATTGACAGCCAAAAATCAGACTGGTAAGATAGCTCCAACACGAAGGAACACCATGCCATGGAAAAAGTTACGCCGATCGGCGCAAGAAAATCAGACCACATTCGAATCAACCTGGAAGAAGACGTAAGCTCTGGCCTGACGACCGGCCTGGAAAATTACCAATTCATCCATCAGGCCCTTCCGGAACTCGATCTTGAATCCGTCAATCTTTCTTTAGATTTAATGGGTCGTCATTTGAAAGCTCCGATTCTTATTTCCTCCATGACTGGAGGCACGGAAAAATCGGCGCTTATTAACCGCACCCTGGCTGCTGCAGCGCAGGAGACTGGCATCGCCATGGGCCTGGGATCGCAGCGGGCCGCGATCGAACACCCTGAGCTGGCAAGCACGTTCCAGGTACGCTCGGTTGCCCCAGACATTTTACTGTTCGCGAATCTGGGCGCGATTCAGCTCAATTATCAATATGGGATTGAAGAATGCCTGCGGGCTGTGGAGATGATCCAGGCCGATGGCCTGATCCTGCACCTGAACGCTTTGCAGGAAGCGCTCCAACCGGAAGGAGATACACATTTTTCCGGACTGCTCAAGAAAATTGAAACGATCTGCCGCAAACTGCCAGTTCCAGTGATCGCCAAGGAAGTCGGCTGGGGGTTCTCAAAGCAATCGGCGCGCCTGCTTTCTGAGGCCGGCGTAGCAGCGATCGATGTCGCTGGCGCCGGAGGAACTTCCTGGTCCCAGGTGGAAATGCACCGCGCCAAATCGGAAATCCAGGCCCATTTGGCGGCGGCGTTTATTGATTGGGGGATCCCAACTTCCGAATCGATCCTCAATGTACGAGAGGTGGATAAAGATCTTAAGATATTCGCCTCAGGCGGCTTGCGAACCGGCATCGATATCGCCAAATGCATCGCCTTAGGCGCGTCCCTGGGGGGCATGGCAGGGCCATTTCTCAAAGCTGCTGTCCTGTCCCTTGAGGAAGTAACACGAACGATAAATGAGATCAGCCGGGAAATTCAAGTGTGCATGTTTGCAGCCGGGGCAGGTAACCTGGAGCAGTTGAGCCAGACACCTCTCGTCGAAAAACAAACCGGCAAGATCTAAGGAATTTCGACCATGCCTCTCGATTCCCTGATCCAATCCTATTTGCCAGCCATCGAGGCAGAGCTCCGCCAAACTCTTGAACGATTGGACGGGACGGACCTCGACCCGCTCCGTTATATGCTTTCCTACCACCTGGGTTGGGAGGGCGAAGGCGCCGGCCCCGAAGCTCGAGGTAAACGCATCCGGCCCATTTTATTGCTTTTGACAACTTCTGCCGCCGGTGGTGAATGGAAGGAGGCATTGCCCGCCGCGGCCGCGGTGGAATTAATCCATAACTTTTCCCTGATCCATGATGATATCGAAGATAACAGCCCTTTACGGCGCGGCAGACCGACGGTATGGAAATTATGGGGGCTTGCCCATGGAATCAACGCAGGGGATGCGATGTTCGCTTTAGCAAACCTGGCGATCCTGCGCCTGGGAGAAACTACTTCAGTAAAAATTACACTGGAGGCTGCACGCATTCTGCTGGCAACCTGCTTGCAGCTTACCGAGGGACAATTCCTGGATATTTCCTACGAGGGTCGCACGGATCTCAATGTGCAGTCCTATTGGCCGATGGTGGCAGGAAAAACCGCCGCCCTGCTGGCTGCCTGCACGGAGCTGGGCGCACTGATCGCAGGAGCCGAAAAAAGTGTCCGGGAGGCATTTCGCCAGTTTGGCAGCTCACTGGGGCTGGCCTTCCAGGCGCAGGATGACCTGCTGGGAATTTGGGGCGACGCCAATAAAACCGGCAAGTCAGCCGAAAGCGACCTGGTCTCGGGGAAAAAATCGCTGCCGGTCCTTTATGGACTGGGTCAAAATGGCCCTTTCTCAAACCGCTGGGCGCAGGGTACGATAAGCTCGGCTGAAGTCTCTGCAATCGCAGACCAGCTCAAAATCGAGGGGGCTTATGACTATGCGAAGGAACGCGCCAACCAATTGACCGAACAGGCACTAGAGGCATTGGCACGCGCCCGCCCTGTGTCCGACGCCGGTGAAACGCTGCGATCCCTGGCTTTGAGTCTTCTTAATCGCCAGGTATAGCCTCCTGACCGGTTTAAGGTTCTCCCGGTCGAAAATGCAATTTTAGTTTTCTAAATGAACCGGTAGAAAACCTGGTTGCCCAGCAAACGACCCCGGCTAGTTAAGCGCAGCAATTCGCCCCCCTTCCCTGCCCACTCGATCAAGCCGTAATCCAGTAATTCAGAAATTTGAGGCCCGAAAACCTGTCCCAGGGTTTGTCCAAACCGGTGTTGGAAGCCGGCGTTATCCACCCCTTCCTGGGTCAATCGCAGCCCCATCATCATGGTTTCGCCGATTTCCGTGGCTCTGTCAATTGGCCGCCAATTTTGCGTTGCAGGGGTGCGGGGGAAAACAACCGGCTCGCCACCATTTTCATACACAGGCGAACAGCGCTGGATATAAGCAGCCGGTGAAAGCACGTTCGCTGTCCTGCAGCCCGCTGCGAAGCCATGCGCGCCTGCGCCAAAGCCGAGATAAGGTAAATTTCGCCAGTATTGCAAATTATGTCGGCAAGCCATCCATTCCTGGTCCCGTCTGCGTCCCCAATTGGAAATCTCGTACTGCTGGTAACCGGCTGCATCTAATTGATCTGTAGCCCACTCGTACATTTCAGCAGCCTGATCGGGGTCCGGCTCTGCCACCAAGCCGCGAGCGGCCCAATGAGCCAGGGGAGTGCCATGTTCCAGGGTCAATGCATACAGGGAGAAATGATCCGGGAACAGGCCCAACGCCAGGCTCAAGGTGTGCATCCAACTTTCCAACGATTGGCTGGGCAGCCCGAATATCAAATCCAGGTTGATATTGTCAAAACCCGCTTTGCGAGCCCACCTGACTGCCTGAATGACATCCGGGTAATCATGTTGGCGGTCCAAAAGTCGCAATTCCTCCGGTTGGGCAGACTGCATCCCAAGGCTCAAACGGTTAATTCCGGCCTCACGAATAGACTGCAAATACTGAAGCGACAGGCTGCCTGGATTTGCCTCCAGCGTTATTTCCACTCCGGGAAGTAAATCAAATCGATGCCTTAGCGTTCGTAAAATGCGATCCAGTTCCCCCGACGGCAGTAAAGAAGGCGTCCCGCCGCCGAAGAACACCGTATGTACGGGCAGCAGTTCCTGAGCGCTGTCTACAGCGAACTCGATCTCGTTGCAAAGCGCGCTGACGTAGGCCGAGATGAGATGTTCGATGCCTGCGTAGGTATTGAAATCGCAATAGCCGCAGCGGTGTCTGCAAAAGGGGATGTGCAAATAAACACTTAGAGGCACCATGATTGTGGAGTATACCACGCCAAATTTAAGGGAAAATGGTTGAACATTGCTCCTGAACGAGCAAATGGACAATTCTTTCGGCCCTTTACCTTTTTGAGAAGGCTGGTATAATCGCCAGGGTCGCGGCAAATACCATGGCTCTAACGAATGGGTTTGCCAGTCTGATAAACTTATGAGCATTGAAAAACCATCTACCCCCACAAAACTGTGTCCTACTTGTGGGACACGAGTACATGAAGATGCCACCCGCTGCTTAGTTTGCGGAACAGATTTAACCAATAGCGAAAAAACTAATCGACCCACCCAGGTTGTCCAGGGCAGCCGCATGCCAGCCGTCACCGTCAGCCTCCCCGCCGCGCTGGGCTTGTTGACCTTATTTCTCAGCATAGGCGCGATCCTGGTCTATTTCGCATTAAGGCAGTCGGGACAGGTCGTCGATCCTACCGTGACGCCGACAATTACGCTGACGGTCACACCCACGATCAGTCCAACGCCGGTGACGCCTACTCCAACGAATACCCCCGAACCCAGTCCTACCCCGCTGGCCTACACAGTGAAATTAGGCGATAGCTGTCTTGGGATTGCCAATTCATTTGGCGTGTCCGTCCAGAGTATTGTCGTCTTGAATGATCTGCCGGCGACTTGCGACACCCTTTTTGAAGGTCAAAAATTATTTATCCCTCAACCCACGCCGACAGCAACCGCCCTGCCTACAGCGACGCTCAGCGCTGCTGAGGCGACCGAGGCGGCCTGCCCGAAGGTAGATTACACCGTAAAAGAGGGCGATACCCTGGGTGCCATTGCGGCGAATTATAATGTACCTAAAGAGGCCATCAGCCAGTACAATGGGTTGGTGAACGACGTTATCCGCTTTGGCCAGTCGCTCACCATACCCCTGTGTGAGCGTGCTGCTACCCCCGGTCCGTCGCCCACGCCTACACCGCCTCCACCTTACGGTCCACCAAACCTCTTGCTCCCACCGGATGGCGCTACGTTCAACCTTGCCGACGAGGAAATCACCCTGCAATGGGCTGCGGTAGGCACGTTGCGCCAGAATGAGGCCTATGCGGTGACGATTGAAGATGTCACCCAAGGACAAGGGCGTCGAACGGTTGAATACCTGACAGACACCAAGTACATCCTTCCGAACTCATTACGCCCGAACGACAATTCACCCCATATCTTCCGCTGGACGATTCTGACGGTGCGTCAGGTTGACACAGATGCAGACGGTAACCCGGTTTGGGAGGCAGCCGGCGCTCAAAGCGCGCCGCGAGTATTTGCCTGGTCGGGAGTCGCCTCAGCGACCCAATCGCCCTGATTGAGCGTAAACCGACTGAAGTTCTTTTGAAGCGCTTAAAAGCGTCGATCAAAAAGCCGCCGCGATTTTTGCGGCGGCTCATTTATTTGCGAAACCATTCGATCCGTTAACCCACCTTCATCTGCACAGCAATTTCTTCTAACATCTCGGTTGTTAACGATTTTGGACGCTCAATAGGCTGTCCTAAAGCGCGCGCCCACACGATATTCGCTGAAACGCCCATGATTCGGCTGACGCCAAACATCACCGTATAAAAGTCGAACTCCTTGACGCCATAATGATATTGGAGCGTTCCACTAATTGCGTCCACGTTTGGCCATGGGTTTTTGGCTTTGCCTTGTTCTTTCAATATGCCCGGGACGACTTCATAGACCAGGCTTGCGAGTTTGAAGAGGTCGTCATCCGGCATGTGCTTCTTCGCAAAATCAAATTGAGCGGCGTAACGCGGATCGGTTTTGCGTAAGACCGCGTGGCCGTACCCGGGGATCACCTGTCCCGAGTTTAGAGTGTCCCAGGCAAACTGGGCCAGTTGTTCCCTGCTCGGCACACCGGCGAATTTTTCATACACACTTAACAGCCAGCCGAGGCATTCCTGGTTTGCCAATCCATGCAAAGGCCCTGCCAGGCCATCCATGGCTGCCGAGGCAGCGTAATAAACATCGGAAAGCGCAGATCCAACCAGGTGAGTGGCATGGGCGCTGACATTTCCACTTTCGTGGTCCGAATGGATGATGAAATACAGGCGGGCCAGTTCATTGTAGCCTGTCATGGTTACATCCATCATGTGGGCGAAATTCGCTCCCAGGTCCAGGTTGGGATCCGGGGGGATGACCGAGCCATCTTTGTACTTCATCCGGTAAATAAAGGCTGCAATCGAGGGCAGCTTGGCAGTCAAGTTTAGGCTGTCTTCCAGCATCGGCTCCCAATAATCTTCCTTGTGCATTCCTTCGTGGTAACGCCTGGCAAAAATAAACTCACGCTGCATCGATAAGATCGCCTGGGAGAAAAGAGTCATCGGATGGCTATCCGCAGGCATTGCTTTTAGCACATCGTAAACGTAACTCGGAACTTCCCAACGAGCCTTCCACTCGTCTTCCACGCTTTGGGCCTGCTCCAAAGTAGGGATTTCTCCGACCAACAACAAATAATACAAGCCGGCAACCAGCGGAATCTCCGCGCCTGCCTTTTTCGGCAGCTTTTCCAACAGTTCCGGTATCGTGTAACCTCTCAGCCGGATGCCTTCGTTTGGGTCGACATACGAAATATCGGTGACCAGTCCTTTTACCCCGCGCATGCCGCCATAGACCTGTGAGATGGTGATATCTCCAACCTTTACATCGCCATGCTCCATCACCAGTTTCTTCACCCGCTCTCTCCACGCTGGAAGTTGAGCTTCGATCTTATTTTTGAGTATCATTTTGGTTCCTCCTAAGGCTTGCCTTCTAAAAATTAAACTTTCAATTTCCCGATATTCTCAGCAACTCCCTGAGCAGATTTCTTCAAGGCAGCGATCTCTTCATCGCTAAGCTTGTATTCGATGATATTTTCCACGCCTTTGCGGCCTAATTGAACCGGCACGCCGAAGAAAATATCATTTAAGCCATATTGGCCTTGCAAATACGCAGCCGCCGGCACGATCAGGTGTTTATCTTTGAGTATGGCATCCGCCATTTGAGCGATAGCTGCGGCAGGGGCATAATAAGCGCTTCCGGTCTTAAGCAGACTGACGATCTCACCACCGCCCTTGCGGGTCCGAGAGACGATGGCTTCCAGGCGCTCAGGCGTCAGCATATCGTCAAGGGGTACCCCAGCAACGTTTGATGCCTTCGTCAGGGGGACCATATCGTCGCCGTGCCCCCCGAGGACATAACAATGAATATTTTCTACGCTGACGCCCAATTCCATCGAAACAAACGCTCTCATGCGGGCCGAATCCAGGATCCCGGCTTGTCCAACGACCCGGTGCGGTTCGACCCTGGTGACCTTCATGGTCAAATAGGCCATAACATCCAAAGGATTGGTAAGAACAATAAAAATCGTGTCAGGAGAAAATTTGATGGTCTCTTCTGCTGCTTTACGCACGATTTCGGCATTTGCAGCCAAAAGATCATCCCGGCTCATACCCGGCTTGCGCGGCAGCCCTGCAGTAATCACGACGATATCCGACCCGGTAGTAGCTTCGTACTCGTTGCTTCCGACGACTGTAACATCTTTACCGATTACAGGCAAAGCCTCTTGCAAGTCAAGAGCCTTTCCCTGGGGCATCCCTTCCACGACATCCACGAGCACGAGGTCCGCTATTTCTTTCTCAGCCAACCAGTGGGCGGAGGTCGAGCCGGTCATCCCTGCGCCGATAATTGATATTTTATTTTTCATAGTCTTCTCCTGTGCGAAAATTTTAAAAAACCCCCGGTAAATTACTCCGGGGGGAATCGAATTCATCTCATACTCAACAGGCTCCTCAAGGTATTGAACAGCCTGCATCGCTGCAGCCGCCCCCATCCCTGCAGATGTGACAACCTGGCGAAAATGCGGGTCAGCAGCTTCGCCGGCAGCAAACACCCCGGGTACATCCGTATTCATGAAACGATCGACGATAAGATATCCCTTCTCGTCCATTTCGAGCTGGCCTTTGAAAAGCTCTGTGTTGGGCGTATGGCCGATAAAGATGAACACGCCATCAATCGGTTCTTCCTGTTGCTCCCCGGTGACGACATTTTTAAGCTTAATCGATTTCACAGCTTCTTCGCCGACAATTTCGGTGATGACCGTATTCCATATGAATTTGATCTTAGGATTTGACGTGGCGCGATTTTGAAGGATTTGTCCACCACGCAGTGAATCGCGTCGGTGTATAATCGTGACTGAATTCGCATAACGGGTCAGGAAAATGCCCTCCTCCAGGGCGCTGTCGCCTCCCCCAACCACAACGACATCTTTTCCCTTAAAAAACCACCCATCGCAGGTAGCGCAGTACGAGACGCCCCGCCCGGTAAGTTCAGTCTCTCCCGGCACATTTAGATGCCGCGGAGTCGCCCCGGTGGTGATAATCAAAAAGTCGGCCAAATATGTGGTATTGTAGGTTCTTATGCGGAAAGGCCGCTGCGACAGGTCCACCTCTGTGGCTGTATCGAACTCAACTCTGGCGCCAAAACGCTCTGCCTGTTTCTGGAATAGCTCGACCATCTCCGTACCGCCGATGCCCTCCGGAAAACCCGGGTAATTTTCAACGATATACGTCAATGAAACCTGTCCCCCGTGTTCCATCCCAGTGAGCACCACCGGTTCGAGGTCTGCCCGGGCCGCATAAAGCGCGGCTGAAAAGCCTGCCGGCCCGGATCCCAGAACCAATACCTTGACCCGCATCTCCTCCACCTCTGAACTGCTAGAAGAAAAATTCATCAAATTTAAATCCATAATATCGCCTCAATCACTCATAGGAAAGATTTTCTTACAAGACTTCCACCCTTTCTGATGCGCTGAGGTCAAAAAAGTTTCATTAGAACCTTATTAACCTTTCGTAAGCAGAAAGATTTACCTGTCTAGAGAGCGATTTGTGGTTCACCCTGGGTTACAAAATCCAGCCATTCTAGTGAATGGCTGCCTTCGCCATGAATATTTTGATAAAAGGCTTTTGATAACCCAGTCGTAATTGGCCCAGGTTTTCCTTCCCCAATTTGCCGGTAATCGATCGCACGCACGCTAACAATTTCTGCCGCTGTCCCACTGATGAACACTTCATCGGCAATATACAATTGGTCGCGAGTGATCATCGCTTCTTTGAAAGGGATTCCCAGCTCACCTGCCAGAGTTAAAATTGAATCGCGCGTGATCCCTTCGAGAACTATGGATTTGGGTGGCGTAAAAAGGATGCCATCGCGAACCATGAATAAGTTTTCCCCGGTGCATTCAGCAACAAAGCCCTGCGTATCGAGAATGACTGCTTCGTCATATCCCGAACGCAGAGCCAGCGTTTTCACCAGCATAGAATTGACATAGTTCCCGGAGACTTTGGATTTCGTCATATTGACATTTGGATGCAACCTGCTGAAGGAGGAAACCATCAAATGAATGCCTTTTTCTTTTGCTGCTTCACCCAGGTAGGGTCCCCACTCCCAGGCTGCGATACCGACCCGCGGGCGAGAGTTGTCCATATTAAGTCCCATCGGCCCTTCCAAGAACATCAGCGGGCGGATATAGCACTCTGTGAAACCATTTACCCGAATGGTCTGATGCGTCGCCTGGCGCAGTTCATCCACCGAATAGGGGAAATCGTTAATCCCTAAAATATGGATTGAATCCAGAAAACGAAGCAGGTGCTCGCGCAGGCGAAAGACAGCCGGGCCCTTGGGGGTTTGGTAGCAGCGGATACCTTCAAAAACACCCATCCCGTAATGCAGTGTGGGGGTGATGAAGTGCACCGTCGCCTGTTCATATGGGACCAATTCGCCATCCATCCAGATAAAATCAGATTTCATTTAAGTCTCCTATGTTGATGAATCTCTTTTCATCCGTCCCTGGCCTTCGGCCAGGGGCAAAGAGCCTAACACGAAGCGTGTTAGAGATTTCCTATCTCACCGATAATTATAACCGGATTTAAAATTGATAAACTCATCGAGACGCACGAAGGCCTTCCGTTTTTGCAAAACCTGTTTTTATTCGAAGCGTCGACAGGTAAAATGTGTCGACGCCCTTGGATCTTTTCTTTCGCTAAAAAACTACCTCTTTTGTTAGATAATTTATAATTTTCCTTAAAACGATTCACCATTTCCAGAGCCTTACGATCGTATTCTTCCGAATTCGGCCAGGTTTTTCGCGGGTCAAGCACATTGTCCGGCACACCTGGCACGTGTTCGGGGATTTCCAGGCCGAAGAATTCATCTTTGTGCATCGGAACGTTTTCAAGCTCGCCATTTAAAACGGCGGCAATCATTGCCCGGGTGTATGGCAAATGGATGCGTTTACCCACCCCATAAGGTCCGCCGGTCCACCCGGTGTTTACCAGCCACACTTTTGCATTATATTTCTCAAGCTTTTCCCCCAACGATCGGGCGCAGCGGCAGGAATGGCGCAGCAAAACAGGTGGAGAATGTAGCTTGAGGCTCAGAACCCAGGCCCTTTTCAGTCCCTGCCAGCTTTGAGGTATATCCGGACAAAAAATAATAGATCGCCTGGTCCCGGTCGAGGCGCGCCAGAGGTGGTAAGACGCCAAAGGCATCGACTGTGAGGAAGAACACATTGGACGGATGCCCGGCCCGGCCTTCGGCTACAAAGGAATCTAAAAATCCGATTGGGTAAGCCGCTCGAGTATTTTCTGTCAGGCTCGGATCTTCAAAATCTACCCGGCGTGAATTTGGATCGATATTTACATTTTCCAGGACAGTGCCGAAATGCCGTGTCGCTGCCCAGATCAGCGGCTCGAGCTCGCGGTCCAAATGGATGACTTTCGCGTAACACCCGCCCTCGAAATTGAAAACGCCATCTTCGCCCCAGCCATGTTCATCATCTCCAATCAGGATGCGATCCGGATCGGACGAAAGCGTGGTTTTACCTGTTCCCGAAAGGCCAAAAAACAAGGCAACATCTCCATGCTTGCGGCCGACATTGGCAGAACAGTGCATTGAAAGCACCCCTTCCTGAGGCAGCAGAAAATTTAGGACCGAGAACACGGATTTCTTAATCTCTCCAGCATGACTGGTGCCGCCAATTAAGATCATTCGTTTATCTAAATTGAGAATCACAAAATTCTCGGAGTTTGTACCATCCTCTTGAGGGATAGCGTGAAATCCAGGTGCATGTAAGATCGTGTATGGAGGCACATGCCCAGGCAAGTCATCGAATTTCTCGCGAATGAATAAATTCCTGGCGAAGAGGCTGTGCCAGGCGGTCTCGGTGACAACCCGAATCGGCAGGCGGTAAACTGGGTCCGCAGCAGCGTTCGCATCCTGGACAAATACATCCCGTCCCTGGAAATAAGACGTCAAACGGGCATAAATTCGGAATAAATTACCATTTTGTGAATATTCGTACAACCGCAGCCAAATTGAAAATCCCCCTAGGAATTGGCTCTTCAGAGTATTCTGCAAAGAGCTTCAGATTTGGGATGTGAGCGTGCGGCCGCACGCTCACACCCCAAATCTAGGATACCGCCACAGAAATTCCCGGAGAATCTAAGAATTTCCTATCAAGTATCCTTAACCATGTGGTAAACCAGGTCGGCTGCGGATACAACCGATATTGGGCGCATCTTGCCGTTTTCTTCACGTGCGACGACCACGCGATGGATTTGCTTGTCCAAAAGCAGTTCCGCTACACGGTCCAGACGTGTTTGTGGGGAGACAAACACAACCTCCGGGTTCATATAATTTCGCACAATTTGGTTATCCCAATCCTCGTTCTCGACGAAAGCTCGCAAGAGATCTGTTCGAGTGATAATGCCTGCAAGGTAGCCATCTGCATCCACTACGACCAGGGCGCTGATATCCTCCTCAACCATCTGCTGACCGGCCTCGCATAACGTTTTGTCTTGATCACAACTAAAAACGCCAAATCGTTTTGCCTGGATTACAGTTTGATCCGTTCTCATCGCGCACCTCGATCTGTTTTCGGCATCGCCTTTTCAAGAAATTGCGAATGACCCAGCTCCCGGAACCTTCGATCCATTAATTATATCTCTTCCACTGGGGAATACAAAGAAAAAGCGGTGCCAAAAATGACACCGCTCCATCCTCGAGCATGGACTCTCAGCGCTTATTATATTTATTGGGGCCCCGCCGGTCGCCGCCCCTTCCCGATGAGCGTTGGCCTCCGGGCCTGCCGCCGCGCGGCCGGTCGTGCTCGGCAGCCTCTTCAGCCGTCCAACCTTCCAACACGGCCTGGCGAGAGAGGCGGATCTTCCCTTGTGGGTCGATGTCGGTCACCATGACGGTGATTTCGTCTCCCAGACGGACAACATCTTCAACCTTGTCCACACGTTGGGTGTCCAGTTGAGAAATATGGACCAACCCATCCATGTTCGGAAGGATTTCGACAAATGCGCCGAAATCCGCGACGCGTACAACCTTTCCGGTGTAAATCCGGCCGATAACTGCCAATTCTGTCAGGGCCTCTACACGCTCACGAGCTCGACGAGCGCTCTCGCCATCCGATGTGGCAATGAACACCGAACCATCTTCGCCGACATCGATCTTGGCGCCGGTTTCCTCCTGGATACTGCGAATTGTCTTCCCTCCTGGGCCAATCACAGCTCCGATTTTTTCCACAGGGATTTGCACGACCGAGATACGCGGCGCATGCGGTTTCAGATCTGGGCGCGGTTCTGGCAAAACATCCAACATCTTACCCAGGATGAACAATCTGGCCTCGCGAGCCTGTTCTAGGGCGCGCGCCATGATCTCAGAAGTCAGACCACCGATCTTAATATCCATCTGCAAAGCAGTGATCCCTTGCTTTGTACCGGCGACTTTGAAATCCATATCTCCCAGGTGATCTTCGGCCCCCAGGATATCTGTAAGGATGGCATATCGTTCACCTTCCTTTATCAGACCCATGGCGACGCCAGCAACGGGCGCCTTGATCGGCACCCCCGTATCCATCAGCGCCAGGGTCGAGCCGCAAACAGACGCCATTGACGACGATCCGTTCGAGGAAAGAACTTCGGATACCAGGCGCAGTGTGTAAGGGAATTCACTTTCAGGCGGAATGACTGGCACCAATGCCCGTTCTGCAAGTGCGCCGTGCCCAACGTCTCGCCTTGAAGCGCCGCGCAATGGCTTGGCTTCGCCGGTCGAAAAAGGCGGAAAATTATAATGGTGAATATAACGCTTAGAGTCTGATGAAGTCAGGCTGTCTAATTCCTGGGCTTCCCGTGGCGTGCCCAGGGTTGCCAGGGTCAAGACCTGGGTCTCACCGCGGGTGAAGAGCCCAGAGCCATGTGCACGCGGGCTGACATCTACCTCGCACCAGATCGGTCGAATATCCGTAGTGCCGCGCCCGTCCGGGCGGAGGCTGCGTTCGAGAATTCTTTCCCTAACGACTGACCGGTACACTTCTTCGAACGCCGACTTCACACTTCCGATCAGGGTTTCATCTTCTCCAGCGATCTCCTTCGAGATGGAATCACCCAGCTCGTCAACTGCGCCATATGTCTCGGCTTTTACATACGGGCGCTCGAGAATTTCGTTCAGCGCCTCGCGGGCGCGAGCAGAAACTGCCTCTTGTAGAGACGGGTCCACGCCGAAGGGCTGGTATTCTCGTTTTGGCTTCCCTAATTCAGCCGCCATTCTTTCCTGGGTTTCGATCAAGGGCTTAATCGCGTTGTGGCCGAACTCCAACGCAGCTACCATGATTTCTTCAGAAATTTCTTGGGCCCCACATTCCACCATCAAGATCGCGTCTCGGGTCCCTGCCAGGCGCAAATCCAGATCGGAAGATTCTAGATCAGTATAAGTGGGGTTTACAACGAACTTGCCGTCAACTCGCCCCACCCGGACGGCGCCGACTGGCCCGCCCCAGGGGATATCCGAAATCATCAGAGCTGCCGAGGCCGCGTTGACTGCCAGGATGTCGATCGGATTCTCAGTATCCGCGGAAAACGAGTAAATAATGACCTGCACGTCATTGCGCAAATCCTTCGGAAAGAGCGGGCGCAGTGGGCGATCGGTCAAGCGTGCGGTCAGGATCGCTTCTTCTGTGGGTCGCCCTTCCCGGCGGAAGAACGAGCCGGGAATCCGTCCCCCAGCGTACATTCGTTCCTCATAATCGACGGTAAGAGGAAAAAAATCTATCCCTGTCCTGATTTGAGAGGACATGGTTGCGGCAGCGAATGCGACGGTATCCCCCAAGCGCAGGGTCACTGCCCCTCCGGCCTGTCCGGCCAATTTTCCGGTCTCAAAGGTAAAATCCTTGTCTTCTAACCGGATAGGATATTGTTTTACTTCTGGTTGCATTTCTTTCTCCTGATTGTGGCCCATCAGGTTAGGGACTGAGAGGTGCCGCCAACCACGCCAGAAGCGACGTGTTGTTAGCCGACACATTTCAATACCCAACCTATGGGCGTATGTGGTAAATTCCTGAAAACAGGGAAGTAACCCCGCCCTCAGGTTGTGGGCCAGGCCGTAAAGCTGTCACGGCTAAGCCACCTTATCATTATATCCCTTTTCACAACCTGTTCTTTTTGGTGTGAGAATGGTTCGTTGGACCTTCGCCGCCCTTGGAATTAAAAAAATTGAGTAGATGGAGGAACTGCGCACCACCTACTCGAAGAGATCCATTTACTTGCGGCGGATACTTAAGCGATCTGTCAGGGCCATGTATCGCACGAAATCCGTCCGGCGCACGTATGCCAGCAAACGGCGGCGCTGGCCTACAAGCTTTAATAATCCTCGCCGGGATGATTCATCATGGGCGTTAGCTCGCAGGTGATCGGTGAGCTGATTAATACGACTCGTCAAGATCGCAATTTGCACTTCTGGCGATCCGGTGTCGTTCTCATGGCGAGAAAATTCCTCAATTAATTTGCTTTTTATTTCTTTATCTAGCGGCATGACGTCTGCACACTCCTTTAAAATTTAGTTCTCTGGGGCAGGTCTCCAGGCCAGCAGTACCGTCTCGTATGGCGGACCGCAGGCCGGTCTAGTCAGAGTGGGCAGATTATACCAAATTGCATCTCGAGCGACAAGGTTGTCCTGAATTGCGACCAATTCATCCACTAGGAAGGTGATACTGTTTTCCATTCACCGGATCGCACAGCGACGCGCAGGCTCTCTTGAACATCCTCCGGAAAGCCCTTGAGCGATTGGCGAATCAACCAGGCCGTATCGGCGCTTCCGACCATTTCCAGATTCTGCCTCAAGAAAAAAGCAGTCTCTCGAGGTGAACGTTTTGCCAGAGTAATAAAAACTTCCAACAACTCCGGGCGGACGGACGGGGGCGTCCTGCGAGTAAGCGGCTGGACCAACCGAAAGAACACGGGCAAGTTTTCATGATGTGGATCGACGATAAGTGGCAAAAGCGCTCGTAAACCAAGGCGGGTGAAAAAGAGATCCTCCGCCAAAAGCCAATCTTCTGCCGTATGGATCAAGCGTTCCGGGTTTTCTTGCCTCAGCCTTTTTAGACCTGACTCAAGAATGACGTCGATCAATCGTTTCTCTGGCTTGGAACTTAACCAGGCCTGGGTGCGTTCCAAGATCGGGCTGGCAGGGTTTGGAGAAATTTGACCCAGGAGCACGGCGGCCAGCCAACGAAACTCCAATTTGGCCTGGCTCCAAAGAGCATCGCATAATGCCAGGCCAGCATCTGGATTCTTTTCAGCAAGGGGCGCCAGTTCCTGCGCCAAAAGGCGGAGCACTGGCGGCCGTACATTGTAGGTCTCTAATAACGGGGGGAGAGCGCCACCCTGCCCGGGCCGGCGAGCACGATCTGCGTAAAACTCAAGCAAATGATGCAAACTTCGCAAGAATGAAGCTGGTTGGTCAAAATACTGTGCCACCAGGGCTGCTTGTTGTTTGAGGCGGGCGGGTTGGATGGCTGGCATGGCTCGTTTAATTTATTGTAGCGATTTGGATGTATATCTAATACGCCCTGGCGAAATAGACCTTCGAAGTGGCTCGCCGTCCGCAAACCAGGCAGCGTCCTTCCCCTTCCGGCTGGTCTAAAGGAATGCAGCGCGACGTCGCCTTTGTATCTTCCTTGACCTTGGCCTCACACTCTGCACTGCCACACCACCAGGAGAAAACCCAGCCTTTCTTCAGATCTTCTTTGAACTCTTCATAATCCTTGGGATCATAGGTATTTTCACGAAGGAACGTTTGGGCGCGTTCATACAATGCAGCCTGAATTGTCGTCAACATCTCGCCGACCTGGGTAGAGAGCTGATCCTGTGAGACAAAAGTTTTACCCTGCTTTCCCGGTAAATCTCGACGGGCAAGTGCCACCGTATTTTTAGCAACATCTTTCGGGCCAATTTCTACCCTTAAAGGAACGCCGCGCAGCTCCCAATCATTAAATTTGAATCCGGGGGTAAGCTCACTGCGCTTATCCACGTGGACACGAAAGCCTTGCAGCTCCTTTTCGATCCGGTCCACGACTTCCATTACCCCCGTTTGCTCCTCGTCGTTCTTGTAAATTGGAACGATCACGACTTGTATGGGCGCCAGTTTAGGCGGCAGAATCAATCCCTGGTCATCACCGTGGGTCATGATAATGGCCCCGATAAACCGGGTCGAGAACCCCCAGGAAGTCGTCCAAGCATATTGAAGCTCATTGTTCCAATCCAGGAATTGAATGTCAAATGCCCTGGCGAAATTCTGGCCCAGGAAATGAGAGGTGCCCGCTTGTAAGGCGCGTGTATCTCCCATCATACTTTCGATGGAATAAGACCTGACCGCTCCTGCAAATTTCTCCTTTTCGCTCTTCAGACCGGGGACGACCGGTACCGCAGCCTCATTCACCGCGAAATCTGCATAAACATTTAGCATTCGCAATGTTTCTTCCTCGGCTTCTTCTGCGGTGGCGTGAGCTGTATGCCCTTCCTGCCAATAAAACTCTAACGTTCGCAAAAACAGTCGCGTCCTCAGTTCCCAGCGGACGACATTCCCCCACTGGTTGATGAGCACTGGTAGGTCGCGATAAGATTTAATCCACTTCGAGTACATATAACCTATAATGGTTTCGGAGGTTGGGCGCACGACCAGCGGCTCTTCTAACTTTTCTCCGCCCCCAATCGTAACGACAGCCAGTTCAGGCGAAAATCCTTCAACATGTGCTTTTTCTTTCTCCATGAAAGACATTGGGATGAGCAGTGGGAACGCCGCGTTGACATGTCCGGTGGCTTTGAAGCGTCGGTTTAGGGCTTCTTGGATATTCTCCCACAAGGCCCAGCCGTAGGGTCTAACCACCATACATCCACGGACAGGAGCGTAATCCGCCAGCTCTGCCTTTTGAACCAATTGGTTGTACCATTCCGAAAAGTTTTCTTTGCGAAGGGGAAGCTTATCGTTTGACATATCTATTTTAATGTATCTCTTTTCATCTTATGCCGGAAGCTGTTTTTTCAGGATCGTAATTGCCGAATCCACGTCGGGAACAAAAGAAAGCCAGCGGCGCTGCTCTTGGGGGACATAATCCGCGAGGACCTGGAAAAGCCGCTCAAAAGTAGCCTCCCACTCTGGCCCAATCAGGATCAAAGGCCGGGCAGGGATGGCATTCACCAAAAGCAGGTTCCACATGGTCGCAATCTCCGTTAAGGTGCCAGGCCCGCCTGGCAACGCCATGGCCGCCTCATTATCAACAACCAGGGCATACAGCCTATCGCGCAGCTTCTCGAATCGTATCTCTTCTTGCACCCAGGGATTGCTGCGAACCGGCCGCCAGGCTTCGATCTCGTCGCAGGTAATTCCGATCACGTGCCCACCGGCCTCAGCCGCGCCACGTGAAACGGCCTCCATCGTACCGATATACCCGCCGGTTTGCACAGTATATCCCGAAGCCCCCAATATAGAACCCAGGTGCAGCGCCTGCGAATACGCCGGTTCCCCGGGATTAGGTTTTGATCCACCAAAAACAGAAATCCGCTTCATCGTTGTAGGTGCTAACTGGTTTGATTCCAATCCCGTCCAGGCAGGTATGAATTAGGATCGAGGCCCTTGATCTTCACTCCAGTCTCGATGATAATTCCGTTCGAGCTTTATGAGTATAGCTTCTTCCAGGTCAATACCTGCGATGCTTGCAATTTGCAGAAGGTAAAGCGCAACGTCCGCCAGCTCCTCTGCTAACCCGGGTGAATCTAGCAGTTCCTCACCCCATTGAAAATGTTCTAAAACTTCGGCCGCTTCCAGATTAAGCGAAATCGCAAGGTTTCTCAGAGTCTGCCGCTTGGGGCTATCCTTTTCGTACCAACCCTGGGCTCGTACGAAGCGGTGCATGGCTTCAGTCAATTCCGAGATATCCATCGGATGAATTATATTGGGCAATCGGTGATTGGGCAATGGCAAAAATCATTGTGTTGATTTTACAAATTGAGCATGAAGCCAACTTCGACCAGGAGTAATCATGAATTTAATGATTCGTTTTCTACTGACGCGGATTTTGTCAACCCTGATTACGCTATTTATCATCACACTGGTTTTATATGGGACGGTGATGCTTTCCCCGCCAGAAATCCGGGCCGGTCTTTACCTGCCAAAAAAGATCCGTGAATCGAATCCAACTCAAGAAGAATTGCGTTTCTTAACGATCCAGATCGTTAAACGTTATCATCTGGATGAGCCTTTTCCGATTCAATATGGTTACTGGATTTCGTATTTGCTCCATGATCACTGGGGTTATAGCCCTACACTTCAGGACTACGTGTTCGACGCATTGCTTCGACGAACTCCCATAACGGCTGAGTTGACAATCTATTCTCTGCTCATGTTTATTCCATTGGGTTTACTGAGTGGAGTGATCGCCGGGTGGAGGCAAAATCACGGACCAGATCATCGTTTTCGCTTTGCCGCTTATATCTCCACATCCCTACCGCCATTCATCCTGGGGTTAGTTTTAATATCAATTTTTTACGTCGTCCTGCATTGGTTTCCACCCGAGCAACTCGGCGTCGCCGGCAGCCAGGCTATCCGCGCGCCAGGATTCATCACTTACACAGGTTTGCTTACAATCGATGGGTTACTTAACCATCAACCAGACATCAGTCTGGAGGCTGCTCGTCACCTTGTACTGCCTGTGATTACGCTGAGTTTATTACATTGGGCTACACTGGGAAGGGTGACACGCGCTGCGATCATCGAGGAGCTCAGAAAAGATTATATCGTTGCCGGCAGAGCCAGGGGGATCCCGGAAAGCAGGCTGGTGTGGCGCCATGCCTTTCCCAACACGCTCGTACCAGCTTTATCCAGCAGCGCGCTTTCTGCCGCCTCATTATTCACCAGCGTTTTTGTCATCGAAGTGATTTTCAACTTCAAAGGGATTTCTGATTTGATCGTAAACGGACTGCGAGGCGCTCCAGACGCCTCAGCTGCCCTCGGTTTCAGCCTTTATAGTGTCACTGTCATCCTGATAATCATGTTTGTTTTAGATATCATTCAAGTCATCGCTGATCCGCGAGTGCGAGAAGGTTTGATAAAGGGATAAGAACATTGCGCCGCTTCTTTAGCCGTCGGCAAAACCTGATTGGATTAATTTTGGTCTGCTTATTCATTCTGGCAGCCATCGTAGGGCCATCCCTAAGCGAAACAGAGAACCTCGTCGAAGATAACGGGTTTCAAACGATAAATAAATTAAGAGGATTAGATCCCCATCCCCCTGATTCAAAAGCCTGGCTGGGCACAATCCCGAGGAACCCGATCCAGAACCAGGTTGATGTACTGCACACGATCTTGTCGGGAACGAGATCTGAACTTGGATTCGGCCTTGTTGTCGCTTTGACCACTGCAATCATTGGCATCCTCATCGGCTCAACCAGTGCTTATTTTGGGGGGTGGATCAATTCCCTGGTCATGCGTGTCACAGATGCATTCCTGGCGTTCCCGGTAATCGCCGGTATTGTTTTGATGCGCCAACTCATTCTGATGGAAGTTCAGAGCAGTGGGATCACAGTTTTCTTTAACGGCACCTATGATATCATCGGAAAACTTTCCAGCTTCCAAGCGCTGTTAATCTCCCTCGATCCGGTTATGCTGGCCTTGATCTTATTTTCATGGATGCCTTATGCCCGCATAATGAATGGGATGGTTCAGCGTACGAAGAACGAGGAATTTGTGCAAGCCGCCCGCACTGTGGGAGTGAGAAATTCGAGGATCATTGTGCGCCATATCATCCCCAACGCCATTTCACCGGCGATTGTGTTGGCGGCCCGCGATGTAGGTGGTATTGTTCTCCTGCAAGCGTCCTTTTCCTTTATCGGAATGGGAGGGAATTCCACCTGGGGAAACCTGCTTGCTCTGGGCAGAAATTGGATTATTGCTCCCGGGGGTAATCCGCTGGTCTATTGGTGGGCATTCATTCCAGCCACTTTTGCGCTGGTTTTTTTTGGAATTGGTTGGAACCTTTTGGGGGATGGGTTAAATGACTGGCTGGACCCTCGTACTAGAGTAAAATAGTGCTGGAGGTTGCTTATCGGCTCAGGTCCGATTCTTCACAGGACCGCGTAGTTCGCCAATCATGTCTCATGCGAATCATTTTAACCCACGAACAGGCTGATTTCGATGCCCTTGCTTCCTTGCTGGCTGCTTACCTGCTGGACGAAGGCGCAGTTCCAGTTCTTCCCAGGAGAATGAACCGAAATGTGCACGCCTTCCTAACCCTGTATGGGGGTGACTTACCTTTCATCGACCCACGCGATCTTCCTGGCGGCCCAATCGAAGCCGTCACTCTGGTCGATACGCAATCAATGGTCAGTATCAAGGGCATGGGACCCGAAACAAGGGTTAAAGCGATTGACCACCACCAGCGCCGCGAAAATATCCCGCCAAACTGGTCGGTAGACACGAATGAAATCGGGGCAAATGCTACGATTTTGATCGAGACGCTTCGCGAAAAAAACGGGGAGTTATCCACAATACAAGCCACGCTTTTACTTTTGGGCATTTATGAAGACACTGGCTCATTGACATACACACGCACCACCCCACGGGATGTGCGCGCCGCAGCGTACTTGTTGGAGCAGGGCGCCAGCCTGAAAATCGCCAACGATTTCCTAAACCATCCACTTTCAGATAAGCAGCAAGCCCTTTATGACCATCTGCGTAGCAACGCAGAGAATCTCCGCATTCACGGTCATAATATCCTGGTGGCCTGTGGAGATGCTCGCGAGATCGACGAAGAGCTTTCTACGATCGCGCACAAACTCCGCGATCTGCTGGACCCAGATGGTCTTTTCTTGCTGCTGACAACCCGCAGCGGCGTCCAATTAATCGCTCGTTCTACCAGTGAAAATATTGATGTAGCCGCCGTCGTCTCCAATTTTGGAGGCGGCGGCCACGAACGTGCAGCCGCAGCCTTGATTCGTGACCGGGAGATCGAATCCATCCATATGGAATTGGAGCAAATCCTGCCGCGCTACGTCCAACCCGCGATCACAGTCGCTCAAATTATGTCACGCGGCCCGCAGTTGCTTTCACCGGAAACAACAGCCGAGAAAGCCGCCGAGCGAATGCGCCGGTACGGCTATGAAGGTTATCCGGTTGTACGGCAGGGGAAGGTGATTGGACTGCTGACTCGCCGGGCAGTGGACCGGGCCCTATCCCACCAGCTAAATAAAACTGCCTCTAGTCTGATGGACGCCGGTGAATATCACGTTCATCCGGATGATTCGATCGAGCATTTGCAACGCTTGATGACTGACAGCGGCTGGGGTCAGATCCCCGTGATTGGGCCAGAGAGCGGTGAAATCATCGGCATCGTTACCCGCACCGACCTTTTGAAAACCCTTACGCCTAGCTCCAGGGTTCCCAGCCCCGAGAATCTGGCAAATCGCCTGGAAGCCGCACTCGCCCCAGCCCGTTTAGCCCTGCTCAAGGCAGTAGCTCAGGCTGCCTATAAAGAGCATTCGGCCCTTTACATTGTCGGCGGTTTTGTACGGGATTTGTTGCTCAACCGGCCCAGCGTCGATTTCGATCTGGTCGTCGAAGGAGACGCCATCTCTCTGGCGCGTGCACTTGCCGGGAGATTCGGCGGGCGCGTAACCACCCATGCCCGCTTTGGCACAGCAAAATGGCACATTGCCGAAATACGCCATCAGTTTGCCGGGCTTTCGGAAAATCCCGTTGAAGATATTCCTGAAACGCTCGACCTTGTGACAGCTCGGACCGAATTCTACAATTATCCTTCTGCGCTCCCAACCATCGAGCGCGGCAGCATTAAACTGGACCTGCATCGCCGCGATTTCACCATTAACACCCTGGCTTTACGCCTGGACGGGCGTCATTATGGTGAGCTCCACGATTATTGGGGTGGCCTCAATGATCTTAACCATCACATTTTGCGCGTTTTGCACTCGCTTTCTTTTGTCGACGATCCCACCCGGATGCTGCGCGCCGTGCGTTTTGAACAGCGTTTCGACTTTCATATAGAGCAGCGCACACTTGATCTGCTCAAAGAAGCTATTTCCCTTCTGGATCGAGTCTCTGGGGACCGTATCCGCCACGAGTTGAATCATATTTTCGTAGAGGAGAACGCCCACTTGATTCTGGCCCGCCTGCAAGAGTTGGGGTTACTGCAGGCAATCCATCCTGCCCTTTTTTGGGACAATTGGCTGCACCAACGTTTTCAGGCCTTGCAGAAAATTGCACCAGGAGCCGATTGGCAACTGGAGAAGTACAAATCCGATAAAGGATTGCTGGTAGCCGGTCTTGCCTATATTCTTCTCTCCATCCGTCTTCCTGAGGAGCAAGTTTTCGGACTGAGCAAGCGCTTGAAATTGTCCACTGAATTAAGGAATGCCGTCCTGGACGCCTGCACGCTGTGGCAAGACCTGCCACGCCTGGTTGGGGCCAAACCCAGTGAGGTAACCTGGCGTCTCGAAAAAACCTCACCCCTGGCCCGATTTACGGTTTATTTGGCTTCCGAAGATCCGCAAAGTTGCCAGGTTCTGGTAAATTATTCCACTCGCTGGCGGAAAATCAAGCCAACGATAGACGGACACGATTTGCGCGCTCTCGGCCTGCCACCTGGACCTTCCTATCGCCGTATTCTAAACTCCCTGCAGGATGCCTGGTTAAATGGTGAGATCACCTCACACGAACAAGAGGAAGCGTTAATTCAGAAATTGATCCATCGTATAAATCAAATATGACTGCAGAACCTGTCACCTCATCCCCTGCTTTGCTCAAACAGGTAATCATACGTCTAATAGCGGAAAAAGACCTGCCTGCCCTGGAATGGAATGGTGAATACACCCACTTTCGACGCTTGTACGCAGAAATTTATCAAAGCGTCCTGAGTGGAAAAGCCCTCATGTGGGCGGCTGAACTCACAGAAGTCGGCCTGATCGGACAGATGTTTGTTCAACTGAAAAGTGCTCGCAAGGAGCTTGCCAACGGGAGCACTCGCGCCTATATTTATAGTTTTCGGATTCAATCCGCCTACCGGAGCAGGGGTATTGGCACTTTAATGCTGCAAACGGTAGAAACAGACTTGGCGAAACGCGGTTTTCAGAATGTCACCTTAAATGTTGGGATTGACAACCCCGGCGCCCGGCGGCTTTACGAAAGGAGGGGGTACCATGTCATCGCTTCCGAGCCCGGCCGTTGGTCCTATCAAGATGACCACGGTATTTTTCACGAAGTGATCGAACCGGCCTGGAGAATGGAAAAACAGTTAAAGCGAATTGTTGGATGTTAATATTCCGTTAGATTTTTTTCAACCTCATGTTTAAACCTTGCAACGGTATTTGTTCCGTGTTAAAATATATGCCGCTTCGGTACGTGGTATAGATAGGTGTATTGGCGAAAAGTGGGCAACCCCCACTTTTCTGCATATTAGTGTAGTTAGAAAGATATAGGTGGAGAAAGACCAAGAATGAAGAACGAGTTTGCTCTGGCTTTCAATGAAGTTTTGGAAGAAAAACAACTTCCAAAAGAGATTGTGATGGAGGCGCTAGAGGCCGCTATGATTTCGGCCTATCGACGCGCTGTGAATGCTTCAAACGCCCAACAGGTTGAAGCCAAGGTTGACCCAGAGACAGGAAAAGTTGTCATCTACGCCGAGAAAGAGGTCGTCGATACCGTCCAGGATCCGCGAACCGAGGTTTCTGTAAAAGAAGCCCACAAAGTAGATGCCAACGCCCAAATCGGTAGTATGGTGATCGTCGAAACGACCCCGCGTAACTTTGGTCGTGTGGCGGCTCAAACTGCTCGCCAGGTCATCCAACAGCGCATCCGCGAGGCTGAACGCGAAGCTCAATTCTCACATTACAGCAAGCAGCTCGGCGAGATCGTTAGCGGCGTTGTCCAGGCAGTCAACGCCCAGGGAGTGACCCTGGGATTGGACATGAAAGCCGAAGGGATCATGCCTCGCAACCAACAAATCCCAGGGGAGCGATTCCGTGTACACGACCGGGTGCGTTCTTTATTACTTGAGGTGAAAATTTCCACCCGCGGCCCACAAATTATTCTTTCACGCGCCCACCGCAATTTCTTGCGTCGTCTGCTGGAGAATGAAGTCCCCGAGATTTACCACGGTCTGGTTGAGATCCGCTCGATAGCCCGCGAACCCGGCCAACGTTCGAAAGTAGCCGTAGCTGCTCTCCAGCCAGGGGTCGACCCGGTTGGCGCCTGCGTTGGCATTCGAGGCGTCCGCATCCAAGCGATCGTGCGTGAATTGAATGATGAGAAGATCGATGTAATAGAATGGAGCCAGGACCCCGCCGTTTACATCGCCAAGGCGCTTAGCCCGGCGCGCGTTTCAGGGGTTTATCTGAACGAGCATGCGAAAGGCGCGAAAACCGCAACGGTCGTCGTCCCGGAAGACCAGCTCAGCCTGGCAATCGGTCGAGATGGTCAGAACGCACGGCTTGCAGCGAAGCTCACCTCCTGGCGGATTGATATCAAGAGCCTGCCAGAGGCGGCTACCGATGCGCTTTACAAGCTGCAGAATGAAACTCGCCTGGCCGAGCTTGCTGTCGAAGAGACAGAGACCGTCCCCCAGCTGGATCTGATCCTGGCGAAGAAGGCGGAAGGCCGCCCAGTTACCCCAGAAGAATACCAGGTATTGACCCAATTTGTGGACCGCGTGGAACGCGGCGTGATTCGCCAGCGCCAGTCAGAAAAACAAGCCGAAGAAGAGCGGCAGCGCATCGCCCATGCCAATGTCCCTCAGGCAGCATTCGACATCCCAATCCAAGATTTCGAGATCTCTGACCGGCTTTTTGCGGTCATAAGCGAAGCAGGATATCAGTCAATTGGCGATCTCATGGTACAGATGAACACCAATCCAGACGCCATCCTTGGATTGAGCGGGATGGGCCCAAAGGCCATGCGAGAACTGGAAACGGCGTTGGCTGAATTAAAGTCCAGGTTGGAATCTGAAGCAGCCGCAGCCGAAGTAGCGACTGTACAGGCCGAAGAACTGCCTGAGGTTGTCGAGGAAGCTCCTGTAAGTGTAGAAGCTGCCGAACCCACCGTTGCGGCCGAAACCGCGACCGAAACCGCCCTGGCAGGCGAAGAAAAGATGGGTGTATCTGAGGAATTCGTCCCCGAGGTTGTCTCCGCTCAGCCTGTGGCAACTGAAGAAATGCCGGCTGAAGCTGTAACCGAAGAGTTCACTGCACCCGTAGAAGAGGAGATTTCGGAACCCGAGGCGATCCTTGAAGGCGAAGCTCCTGTTGCGGAAATCGAAACGCCGGAAGAAGTCGAGGTTGAAGTCGGGTCAGTACCTGAAGGAGCTATTGAAGAAACAACTTCAATGGATGAGCTCTTTGCCTTGCGCCCTGAAGTCTTAGAGTTAGGCGACGTAGGCGATGATGAAGAGGACGAAGAAGACGACGATCTTCCGAAGAAAAAGAAGAAGAGAAAGAAGAAGAAATTTATTGAGATGGAGTATGACCCCGAAAAAGACGCCATGATTGTCAAGAAGAAGCGAAAACGTGGTGGATTGGAAGATTGGGATGACAACAGTTGGAAATTCTAATCCCAACTTAAGTTGAGCTGATATCAGAGAATTCGGGTGTCAAAAAAGACAATCAAGCGAAAACACGTGCCCCAACGGACCTGTGTGGGTTGTCGCGAAGTTCTTCCAAAACGATCGCTGATCCGTGTAGTACGCACTCCGGACGCAATTATGGTGGATCCGACAGGAAAAATCGCAGGACGCGGTGCTTACTTACACGACCGCCGTTCGTGTTGGGCAAATGGATTACAAGGAGCGCTTGCTCACGCTTTGAAGACGGAGCTAACTGAACGAGACCGCCAGAACTTGTTAGACTTCATGAAGTCATTTCCGGATGAATCTCCTGCCGAGGAGGCAAGAGATGCCAGGTGAGCGCTCTTTGATCTGTAGGATCGGATTCGGTCAATCAATCAGGTATACATGCCTACGATTTGAAAGCCGGATGAAAAAGGAATCGCGCGGTTTACCCAGGAGCTTTCGATGAACGAGTAAGCCTGTACAAGCCTTACCGCTCATTGGGGCGCGTAAAAATTTTTTAGAAAAGAGGTGCCAAATGAGCGATAACGGGCATATTTCGAAGTCTATCGAACTCCCCGCTACAATAACCGTGCGCGAGCTCGCGCTTGCAATCGAAGCCAGTCCTATCGAAGTGATTAAAACTTTGATGGCGAATGGCGTCATGGCGAATATAAACCAGCAAATTGATTTCGACACGGCTGCAGTCGTCGCCGCTGAGATGGGCTACGAAGCCAGCCTTGAGACTCCAGAAGTTTCAACAGAAGAAGAAGCCGGTGAAATCCCGCTTTGGCGGCGGCTGATCGCGGATGAAAACCCAGGCGACCTGGTGAATCGATCGCCGGTTGTTACCATATTGGGACATGTCGACCACGGTAAGACTACACTGTTGGATGCCATTCGCCATACGAATGTCGCCGGCGGCGAAGCAGGTGGGATCACACAACATATCGGCGCTTACCAGGTCGAACACAACGGGCGGCTGATCACCTTCCTGGATACCCCAGGTCATGCTGCTTTCACTGCCATGCGCGCTCGTGGCGCGCAAGGTGCAGATATCGTTGTCCTGGTAATCGCGGCGGATGACGGCGTGATGCCGCAAACTCGGGAAGCTGCAGCTCACGCAAAAGCGGCTCATGTACCCATCATCGTAGCCATGAACAAGATCGATAAATCCAACGCGGACCCCGACCGGGTCAAACAGCAGTTGGCTGAGATTGGCTTGGTCCCCGATGATTGGGATGGGGATACCATCGTCGTCCCGATCTCAGCGAAACAGCAGCGCGGGTTGGACGACTTATTGGAAGCGATCAACCTGGTTGCAGATAACCTCAATATCAAGGCTAATCCAAAGGGCGTCACCATCGGTACGGTGATTGAAGCTGAAATTGACCGCTCCAGAGGTGTGCTTGCGAGCTTATTGGTCCAAAATGGCACGCTAAACGTCGGGGATACTGTGGTGGCCGGGAAAGCTCACGGGCGCTTACGAGCGATGTTCGATTTTCGTGGGCGTAAAATCCGTAAAGCCGGACCTTCGACGCCGGCTTCCGTCATGGGTTTGAACGATGTCCCCCAGGCTGGTGATCTTTTCCAGGTGTTCGAATCCGAAAAAGAAGCGCGCGCGTACGTTGCGGAACGGCAATCATCTCAAAAACGTGTATCCACTGGACAAAGGAGCGCCGTTTCTTTGGAGCAGTTGTTCGAACGCTACCAGGCCGGGGACGTGCGTGAGCTGCGTCTGATCATTAAAGCCGATGTCCAGGGCTCTTTAGAGCCTATCGTTTCTTCCCTTAACGAAATGAGCCAGGGCGATATCAAAATCAACATTTTACATGCTGAGACCGGAAATATTGGTGAAAATGATGTCATGCTGGCATCCGCATCCGATGCAATTGTGATCGGGTTTAATGTGCAGGCAGATGCCGCTTCCAGGAGGCTTGCGGAAGCTGAAGGTGTATCTATCCGGTTATATGATATTATTTACAGACTTACGGAAGATGTCGAAAAAGCGCTGAAAGGCATGCTCGAACCCGAAGAGAAAATAACGGTTATCGGTCATGCTGAAGTAAGGGCGGTCTTCCACATATCTAGGGTGGGGAATATCGCTGGTTGCCGGGTGATTGACGGGGAAATTCGCAGAAACGCACGAATGCGCGTTTTACGCGATGGAGAGATGATACAAGAAGGACCCATATCATCCCTGAAACACCTTCAAGATGACGTCCGTGAAGTTCGGGCCGGTTTCGAGTGTGGCATTGCACTGAAAGGGTTCGATGATTTCCAGACTGGCGATATTTTGGAAAGCTTTACCGTCGAAAAAGTAGCGATTGAGTAAACCGCTGGAGATTGAGAGGTATATCTTGGTTTCAAAAATGCGCCTCCAGCGCATATCCGAGCGAATGCGCGAAGAGCTGTCCGAAATGTTAATCCGCGAAATCTCGGACCCTCGTCTGGGAGGTATAACGGTCACCGATGTTGAAGTGGATCGTGAGCTTACCTTTGCGACCATCTACGTTTCCGCAATAGAAGGCTCTGCAAGGTCTGAAGAAATCCTGGACGGGTTAGAACACGCCCAGGGGTTTATCCGGCGTGAATTGGCCCACCGGATTGATTTACGAACCTTCCCTCGACTGCGATTCCACTGGGATCCAACTACCGAGCGCGCCGAAACGATCGATAGATTAATTTCATCCTTACACCATCAGGAAAATGACCCTGGTGATCCTTCGCCGAAAGTGGACAAGCGTTCGTCCATGAAACCGGCCGCTGAAAACAACTTTACTGAGACTTCTGACGATTAGAATGGTGATTGATAAGGAACTTGTAAATACAATTGGCCGAAAGCTTCTAAACGGGCAGCGAATATTACTGCTCTCGCACATTCGCCCGGACGGTGACGCAGTTGGTTCTTTGTTAGGCTTGGGTTTATCTTTAATTACAGCCGGAAAAGATGTTCAAATGGTGTTATCGGATGGCGTGCCGCAGAATTTCCGCCATTTGGAAGGCAGCAACCAGATAATACAACGACCGAAGAGAGCGTTCGACCTGATCTGCACGCTGGATTGCTCCGATTTAACCAGGGTAGGCGACGTATTGGATAACTCATCCAAACCCGATATCAATATTGACCACCATGTAACCAATTTGAATTTTGCTGATTTGAACCTGGTGATGCCAAAAGCGGTTGCAACAGCCGAGATCTTGGCGAAATTCATACCGTTGGTTGGCTTGCCGGTCACACAAATTGTTGCAGAGGCGTTGTTGACGGGTATAATTACAGATACTTTGGGGTTTCGCACTTCCAACATGACGCCGGAAGCACTACGCACAGCAGCCGACTTAATGGAACTGGGGATAGACCTGCCCGAATTATACCGACGGGCGCTTGTCGGACGGTCTTTTGAGGCAACTCGTTTTTGGGGATTTGGGCTGTCAAACATTAAGCGTGATGGGCCAATCGTTTGGACCACATTAACCACAACCGACCGGAAAGCAGCCGGCTACTCTGGTAGAGATGATGCCGATCTGGTCAATATTCTCTCTTCCATTGATGGGGCGGATGTTGCTGTGATCTTTGTAGAACAGCCCAATGAGTATGTAAAAGTCAGTTGGAGAGCCCAACCTGGTTTAGATGTCTCCCAAATTGCCTTGAATTTCGGGGGCGGGGGTCATCCAGCAGCCTCAGGCGCTGAAATTGCCGGTGATCTGGAAGAAGTACAGGCGAGTGTATTACGTGCCACCCGGGCGCTTTTTGAAAGAAACGGCGTGGCGAAAAAAATCTAAATCGGAAAGAATTTGAAAAATGAATTTAAATGCGGTACAAAATGGAAATAGAGGGATGGATGAGATGGAGAAAGACGATCTGAAAAATGTTGTCTCCGGAGTGTTGGTAGTGGACAAACCCATCGGACTGACATCACACGATGTCGTTCAAATTATACGTCGAGGGACAGGTATCCGCCGGGCAGGACATACGGGGACACTGGATCCGCGTGCTTCAGGTGTTCTGGTCATCTTGATCGGACCGGCTGTACGCCTGAGCGAATATGTATCCGCATCCGACAAGCGCTACCAGGCGACGATTCGATTAGGAAGTTCCACAGATACCTACGATTCAGAAGGAGTCATCACCAGTTCATCCGACATTGGGGATATCACTGAAGAACAGTTTGACGAGATCCTGCAAAAATTTGTGGGTGAGATGGAACAGGTGCCGCCTCCATATTCGGCGATCAAAGTAAAAGGTCGCAAAGCCTATGAAATGGCGCGAAAAGGGGAAGAGGTAGAACTAGAACCCCGGATAATCAATGTTTACAGCTTAGAAATCCTGGAATGGGCGCCTCCAGAAGCAGTTATTGACGTATATTGTTCCTCCGGAACCTACGTGCGCTCCCTCGCAAACGATCTGGGGAAGGACCTGGGAACCGGCGCGCACCTGGTCGGCCTGCGGCGAACGAAAAGCGGGCGGTTCACACTCCGCGACGCCGTTCCGCTGCGCCGCTTGCAAGAAGCGTTCGATGCCGGCAATTGGTACAAATACCTGATCCCGGCGGCTGAGGCGCTTGCCGATTGGCCGATGGTGGAGCTGGATGCCGATCAGGTTGAGCTGATCCGCCATGGTCATCGCGTTCCCGTGGAAACCGTCCAAAAAGGTTGGGCGCGAGGCGTGAGCCAACAGGGCGATTTGGTAGCTCTGTTAGAAGCGGACGAGGAATCGGGCGAATGGCAGCCCCGTAAGGTCTTCTTCCAATCTTGAGGGTAAATTTGGTCCATTCTCTGAAACCCATCGATCAATTTGTGTCGCTGAGTTAATACCGGTATGCAACATTTCAGATCGCTGGAAGATGTTCACCTAGAAAACACCTGGTTGACAATCGGTTCTTTTGACGGTGTGCATGCGGGCCATCGCAAGCTGGCGGAAAAGATGATGTCGCAGGCACATGCTCATGGCGCTCCCGCTGTTGTTTTGACATTCCACCCGCACCCATCTATTGTTCTTGGCAAGCGTCAAGATCCATTCTACTTGACCTCTCCTGATGAGAAAGCAAGTATTCTGGGTGATCTGGGCATCGACTACGTCATTACCCACCCCTTTGACCGTTCGGTCGCCAATACATCGGCGCATGACTTTATCCAAAATCTCCACGAACATCTGGGTATGGTCAGTTTATGGATTGGATACGACTTCGCCCTGGGACGTGATCGAGAAGGCGACGCGTATAAATTAAGTGAACTGGGAGAAGAGTTCGGGTATAAGCTCCACGTTTTTGATCCAGTGATGATCGATGGCGTCATTGTCTCTTCGAGCCAGGTGCGAACTGCCCTGGTTGCGGGTAATGTAAAACAGGCTGCCAGGCTCCTGGAAAGACCCTACTCGGTTCGAGGCACAGTTGTTTACGGTGATGGGCGCGGCCGTTCGATCGGCATTCCAACTGCAAATCTCAACGTTTGGCCTGAAAAACTATTACCCAGGGCCGGCGTTTATGTTTGCCGGGCGACCATCAAAGAGAATGAATATGGCGCCGTCGCTAACGTCGGCGTGCGGCCGACTTTTGAAAGTCAACCGGTGTCGCCGCGAGTTGAGGCGCATTTGTTGGAATTCGATGAGGATTTGTATGGCGAGTCCATCGAGCTTTCTTTCATCGACCACCTGAGAGATGAAAAACGGTTCTCCGGCGTACAAGCGCTCGTCGATCAAATTCACCGTGATATCGAACGTGGTCGTACGATCCTCGCCAATCATCAACCGGCTGGTAAGGGAGGTTGAAATGCGACAATACCTGGATCTCTTACAACATATCCTGGATCAAGGAGTGAGAAAGGAAGATCGTACGGGTACTGGCACGCTCTCAGTTTTTGGTTACCAGATGCGCTTTGACTTACAAGCCGGGTTTCCATTGATCACGACAAAGAAGCTGCACGTAAAATCCATTATTTATGAGCTTCTCTGGTTTCTTATGGGGGATACCAACATTAAGTACTTGCAAGACAACAATGTGCGCATTTGGAACGAATGGGCGGATGAGAACGGCAATTTAGGACCGGTGTACGGCGCCCAGTGGCGTTCCTGGCAGGCAAACGGGCGAACGATCGACCAGATCTCGCGTTTGATACAGGAAATCAAGACGCGCCCGTACTCCCGCAGATTGATTGTAAATGCCTGGAATGTCGGCGAAATCGATCGCATGGCGCTGCCGCCCTGCCACGTTCTTTTTCAGTTTTACGTTGCAGAAGGTAAGCTGTCCTGCCAGCTTTATCAGCGCTCGGCGGACGTCTTTCTGGGTGTGCCGTTCAACATCGCCTCCTATTCTCTGCTGACAATGATGGTGGCGCAGGTTTGCAAACTGGAGGCAGGCGAGTTTATCCACACCTTTGGCGATGCACATTTGTATAACAACCATAATGAACAGGCCAGATTGCAATTAACTCGCCAACCTTACCCGCTGCCTCAAATGCAGCTCAATCCGGAGATCGATTCAATATTCGGGTTTCGATATGAAGATTTCGAACTCCGGAATTATCAGGCCCACCCGCACATCCGGGCGGAGGTCGCAGTATGATCCTATCGATCATTGTTGCAGTGAATGAAAGCGGCGGTATCTCTCTGGAAAACCGCATCCCCTGGAAGTTAGTCGATGATCTACAGCGCTTTAAACGGATCACGATGGGCCACCACCTGATTATGGGCAGGAAAACCTTCGAAGCAATTGGCCATCTCCTCCCCGGTCGGGCGACGATTATCATGAGCCGTAACGCCGAATTCCAGCCTGAGGTAACGTGTGAAAAACCTGACTGTCAGGTTGTCCACTCTCTGCAAGAGGCGCTGCGTCTCGCCGAAAACGATGGGGAAGATGAGGTTTTCATTATCGGCGGCGGCGAGGTCTATGCTGAAGCTATTCCCCTGGCTGACCGGATTTACTTTACCCGCGTTCATATGAGCGGACCAACAGATGTGTTCTTCCCAGAGCTGAATAAGCGCGATTGGGCGGTTCTAAATTCTTCTTACCAGCCAGCGGACGATAAAAATCAATATTCGTCCACATTCCACCTTCTTGAGAGAAAGCAAAAGGCGTTAGCCTGAGCGCTGTTGAAAGAGGTCTTGACAAAAACTGCCTTTCGCTTATAATCCGACTAATCCGATAGAAAAATACTTTGAAGAGGAAGAGTAAACGCCGGTTCGCCGGTACAGAGAGCGGGTGAGTGGTGCGAATCCTGCCCAGGCGTCTGTGTTGAATGGACCTCGGAGTTGCAAGGTGAAACGCGATTTAGTCAATCGCTTAGTAGCCTGAGCCGGAGTTGCCACCGTTATCCTGGCAAAGGGTATAAATCAGGGACCGGGTGAAGGTTAATACTTACTACCCATCCCTATAACGTACCCCTACCGAGTGAGGCTGGCCTCTATCCCCGTCGCAACACTGGCGGGGTTTTTTATTCCAAGAAAGGGTTCGTGGTAGATCTTACGAACTCGAGCCAGTCTAAACGGGGTGGCACCGCGGACGTTAAGCGCGTTCGTCCCCAAGTGGGATGAACGCGCTTTGTTTTATATCGTCGTCGAATCAATTTTCAGGATTTACCGTACTTATCCAACCCTATGCACCTGTATTTTCGAGGAGGAAAACTATGTCTGAGCAAACTCGTTTCATCTTGAACCAAACTGACCTGCCCACCCAATGGTACAACATTAACGCCGATATGCCGGTCCCACCTGCGCCGGTACTTAACCCACAAACATTGGAACCCGTGACGCCGGATTTCCTTGCCGTACTCTTCCCAATGGAATTGATCATGCAAGAAGTAAGCGCCGAGCGGTATATACAAATTCCAGAGGAAGTGCGTGAGATTTACAAATTGTGGCGACCCACCCCGCTGCTGCGCGCTCGCAGGCTTGAAAAAGCGCTCGATACCACCGCTCACATCTATTACAAGTATGAAGGCACCTCCCCAACCGGCAGTCACAAACCCAACACTGCGGTGGCTCAGGCTTACTACAACAAAATCTCCGGAACCCATAGCCTGACGACGGAAACTGGCGCCGGCCAATGGGGTACTGCGCTGGCGATGGCCGGGGCTTTCTTCGACCTGGAAATCGAAGTATATATGGTGCGAGCTTCTTACGATCAGAAACCTTACCGCCGGGTGCTGATGGAGACCTACGGCGCGGAAGTGTATCCTAGCCCGTCGGACCGGACTCAATTCGGCCGGTCGCTCTTAGCCCAGAACCCAGAAAATGCAGGGTCGCTAGGAATTGCGATCTCCGAAGCTGTGGAAGTCGCGGCCACATCCGGGGGAAAGAAGAAATACAGCCTGGGTTCAGTTCTAAACCACGTTCTATTGCACCAGACCGTGGTAGGCGAAGAAGCGCTGAAACAAATGGACATGGCTGGTGAATATCCGGATGTGGTCATTGGGTGTGTAGGCGGCGGCAGCAATTTCTCGGGGCTTGCTTATCCTTTCCTGCGCCAAAACCTGCTTGAAGGCCAGCGCACCCGCATTTTAGCGGTTGAGCCGCAGGCAGCTCCCTCCCTGACTCGCGGCACATATACCTTCGATTATGGCGATTCGGCTTGTATGGCCCCGGTCGTTAAGATGTACACCCTCGGACATGGTTTCGTTCCCGCTCCCATTCATGCTGGCGGTCTGCGTTACCATGGAATGGCTCCCAGCCTGTGCGCATTATACGATGCCGGCTATATCCAGGCGGTCGCGGTCCACCAATTGGCTACTTTTGATGCCGCCATCCAATTCGCACGCTGTGAAGGGATTGTACCCGCCCCAGAGAGCGCCCACGCAATCCGCTTGGCCATCGATGAAGCCCTGGATGCAAAAGAGAAGGGTGCAAAACGGGTAATTTTATTCAATCTCTCCGGGCATGGCAATTTTGATATGGGTGCATATCAGGCTTACCTCAGCGGGCAGCTCCAGGATTATGAATATCCGGAAAAAGAAATCGAGGCTGCAATGGCTGAGCTCCCCAAGGTACCAAACCTGGCTTGATCTCCCAGCCGGTTGCCACAAAAAGTCTCCCAAGAATCGAATTCCTGGGAGACTTTTTTATGCAGGAGGCCAAATATTGATCCTCGACACTCCCTTCTGCTTGTCAATGGTGTTGCCCGACTATAGCCAGGTTCTGGCAGGTGAGATAAAATCGGTGGGTAACACTTTAACTGTCCGTACCCGCCATCGGGACCGCCAATTGGGAGGCAACAATGGCTCATTATAAGTATTTTATCGTTGGGGGAGGCATGACTGCTGACGCCGCTGTGAGCGGAATTCGTCAAGTGGATCCAGACGGATCGATAGGATTAGTAAGCATCGAAGAACACCTCCCGTACAAACGCCCACTTCTAACAAAGGGGCTTTGGAAGGGAAAACCCCTCGATAAAATCTGGCTCAAAAAAAGTGACGGGGGGGTAGATTACCTCTTAAATCGTCGGATCCGGACGCTGGATGCAGCGCAAAAGCAGTTGGTGGATGAACAAGGCGATCTATTCACTTACGAGAAACTACTCCTGGCAACTGGAGGAAAACCTCGGAGACTGCCATTCGGAGACAGGCAGATCCATTATTATCGTACACTCGACGATTACCAGGAGCTTCGCAATGCCTGTGGTTCCGGAAAACATTTTTCAATCATTGGCGCCGGGTTTATTGGATGGGAATTGGCAGCGGCCCTGGCGATGAATGGAGAATCAGTGTCAATGGTCTTTCCAGAACCGGGGATTGGAGCGCTGATCTTTCCGTCCGACCTATCGAATTATCTGAATCAGTATTACCAGCAGCAAGGAGTGGAAGTGATCCCGGGGGAATTAGCGACGGACCTGGAAAATATTGGCGGCAAGCTGATCATCAAGACCGACAATGCCAGAGAAATTCCCGCCGACTATATTCTTGCTGGAATTGGTATCCAGCCAAACATAGAACTGGCGCAGAATGCAGGTTTAAAAATTGACAATGGCATTGTGGTGAATGAATTTCTGCATACCAGTCATACAGACATTTTCGCGGCAGGAGATGTCGCATTCTTTCCTCATACAGGCCTGGGAGAGCAGATGCGGGTCGAACATGAAGATAATGCAATCGCTATGGGCAACCAGGCCGGACAAAATATGGCCCGCCAGGTTATCGGGAGTGACGAAAGACCATACACCCACCAACCCTTCTTCTATTCTGACTTGTTCGACCTGGGATTTGAAGCAGTAGGTGAGCTGAACCCCAAACTGCAAATTTTCGCCGATTGGCAAGAGCCCTACCAGAAGGGCGTGGTTTACTACTTGAAAGAAGGCCGTGTCAGGGGTGTTCTCCTCTGGAATGTTTGGGGACAACTAGCCCCTGCCAGGAGGTTGGTCGCTTCAGCTGGGCCTTTCAAGATCGAGGATTTGCGCGGGCGCCTGCCTGAATCTTAAGTTGTCACTCCTGACGATTTGGAGAAAAGATGTCTGGTGAATTTGATGTGAGCCCCTATGATACCGACAAAATCCAGCACGCCTTACATTTGGAAACCTATATGCGCTACTTTAGCCCGTTCACCGAACGGGAAATTGTCTTGCTTGAGTTGGGGGTTTACAAAGGAGGCTCGCTGTTGCTGTGGCGAGATTATTTTTCGCAGGGGCGGATCATCGGCCTAGATATTAACCCTGTGACAATCCAGGATCTAAGTGGCAGGATCATTGTCTACCAGGGCCGTCAAGAAGACACGCGCCTTCTGGACCAGATCGCCTGGGAACAGGCGCCGTCTGGCTTTGACATCATCATCGACGATTGTTCTCATATCGGAGCGCTTTCTCGAACCAGCTTTTGGCATTTGTTCGACAATTATCTCAAGCCTGGCGGGATTTATGCGATAGAAGATTGGGGGACAGGATATTGGGCAAGCTGGCCCGATGGTCGCCTTTTCCAGAACGAAGCAGAGGAAAGAACCGCAGATCAAAAGAGACTACCCTTGCCGCTAAGGCTTTTCAACCGCTGGCTGGGAAAAGCGGAAGCAGGCGAAGTTAGCGTAAACCAATTCCCCAGTCACGATTACGGGATGGTCGGGTTCATCAAGGAATTGGTAGATGAATGCGGAATGGCGGACCTTACCTGCCCAGGCCTGGGCATATCTCCTCACCGCCTTTCCAAATTTCAAGAAATGCTCATCGCGCCGGGCCTGGTGATCATTCTAAAATCCCGGCAATAATTCGACAGATCCTACGTCGTTTCAGCGATTGGAATGGTGAAGTGGAAAGTAGTTCCCTGTCCAGGGACACTTTCGAACCAGATTCGCCCCCCTTGCATTTCAACAAGGCTCTTCGTGATGTTCAGACCCAAGCCGGTTCCCGCTGCGATCTCTCGGGAGGCTTCAGTTCGAAAGTATTGCTGGAAAATATTCTCTTGATCCGTTAAATCGATCCCAATACCGGAATCCTGCACCCACATGTGAACGACTTCCAATCCACCCGGGGGCCTCTCATTTTCCGGCGACCGCTCTGCCGAAATTAGGATCTTCCCGCCCTTTGGAGTGTACTTATTTGCGTTACTTATCAGGTTGGTCAAAATTTGCCCCAGGCGAAACTGATCTGCCCATACCAATGGCAAATCCTCAGGTAACTCGCATTTTAACTGCTGTTCTTTTTCCTCAACCTCGCGTCTCATCGTGCGGATCACTTCCTCAACAACTTCGATCGACTGTACGGCTTTAAAATCCAGGCGAAGACTTCCAACCTGGATTTTAGTCAGGTCGTTCAAATCCGAGACGATGGTATTCATCCGATCAACATTCGTACGCACGGTGGATAAAAAGCTGGATTGCATTTCATTCACCGCGCCCGCCATCCCGCCTGCGACCAGTTCTGTATAACCCTTGATAGATGCCATGGGATTCTTGAGCTCATGGGCTACGAAAGAAACGAATTTACTTTTTGCCAGGTTAGCTTCCTGGACTTCCTTGTATAGCTGAGCATTCGCGATTGCGATCGCTGCGTGATCGCTCAAACGTGTGAGGAAAGAAGTCACTTCCTCAGAATACCCATCTCCAGCTTTGCACTCCAATAACAACACACCGATTACATCCACATCCCGCTGAATTGGGACTGCAATTTGGCTACGCGCACCAACCAATAAACTAAATTCCTCCGGCTCGCCTCTGCCGTTCGATGAATTGGATGAACCTAATGCCGCCTGTTCTGGCTGCCCGCTTTGAATGACACGCTTAAGAGCAACAAAATCCCGGGAAAAATCGCTGTTGTCTTCATTCCTGTCTTGATAAGCTTCCAACGCACTGCCATACCCTTTGGAAGCCATCAGTTGTACCCCCTCGTTTGTCACCATTCCTACAAAACCGGCATCTGCACCGGATTGGCTCATCGCCCAATCCAAGGTTATTTGCAACGCCCGATCGACGTCCAGGCTGGCATTTAACTCGCGGTCGATTCGCTGCATCACCGAGAGCTCTTCCACCCTCGCAGCCAACGCCTGATCTGTCATCGTATATAGACGTGCGTTTTCGATAGCAATTGTCGCCTGGCTGGCGAAGGTGGTCAGCAGCTCCTGGTCATCCTGGTTGAAGGGCGAGCCGTCACCTTTGTTAATTACCTCAATTACGCCAATTACATCATCTTTCACTGCCATGGGTACGACAAGCAAATCTTGGGTCGTAAAACCTGTTTGCAGATCCGTGACTTCAAACCATCGTTTACGCCGCCGGGCGTCGTTGGCAATGATTGCCTTATGCGTTTCAACTGCCTCCCCCACCAGGCCCTTTCCGGGTGGGATCCTTTTTCCAACCAGGTCGGAAGCCACAGGGCCATTGACAACTTCAAAAACCAGCTCTCCAGTCTGGTTATCCACTAAAAAGAGGCTCCCGGCTTCACAATTTAGGATTTGTGTCGCGCTTTCCAGGATCTGATTCAGCAGTGGATTTAATTCGAGGGTGGAGGTCAGGCTACGCCCGATCTCATTCAAGGTAGCCAATTGACGAGCACGCCCCTCCGATTCCAACAGCAAGCGCGCCTTTACCACTGCACCCGCCGACTGGTCGGCGATAGCTTGCAGCAAATTGCGCTGCTCCTCTGTGTAAGCAAGTGCTGCATCCCGGTTGGCGATGCTGATGACCCCAACAGTCTCAGCTCCAGCATTCAGGGGAACGCCCATCCAGGCATATACATTCTGGAGTATTGGAGAAACACCGCGAGAATGACACTCTTGATCATATTCGCTGCAAATTAGCGGTCTCTGGCTGTGAACAACTTCCCACTCCAAACCCATCCCTTCATGCAGAGGTTTATTCTCCCGCTCCAGGATGCGTTCGTCGTTTTCCAGGTCAAATACGTGAACCAGGGTGTCTTTGCGAGTATCATAGATCGCGACAAAAAAATCACGTGTCGAGATCACCTGGTTTGTCTGAGCGTAAATCAGCTCCAGGATATCATCAAAATTTACAGTGAAATTGGTGCCCTGTGCGACGCGGGTCAAAACATTCATCTCACGGACCCGCCGTTCCAAATCATCCACCACTTGAGCGCGCTCAATCGCCAGAACTGCCTGGTCGCTCAAAGACGCCAGAAAATCGAGCGCCGCGCCAGAGTAAGGCTCCCCGGAGAGCCGCTGGCTAAGCGCCAGCCAGCCAGTCAAACCCTGACGACCGGGTAATGGCATAAATACCTGGCAGCCCAGGATGGCCAGTCGTGCGCTTTCTGGTTCGAGAAGTTTAGGTAAACTGGCCAGATCTCCCAGAAACATTGCCTCCCGCACGCCCGAAAGCATTTGAACAAGCACGCTTGCGGATGAAAAACGAATATCCGTCGTCGGACGTCCGTTTTCATCCGGACTGGCGATATATTGGTCGCTTAGCGGATTATGAATGAATATATGGAGCTGAGATGGTAGTAGCGCCTGTTGGGCATACCGGCGTAGAAGCTTGATAATAGCCGATAATTCCATGAGGCTGGTTAACTCACGGCTGAACTCCTGGAGGCGGATGCGATACACGGCCTGTCCTCGAAAGAAAGCCGAATCGATCAATCTTTGCAATCTAGAACGGATTGGAGACAGGAAGACAGCCAGGATAAAGACCAGCAGACCAATAAGAACCGGGTTGGTCGGTGAGATGGCGCTTCCAAATATCAAGCTAAACCCGCTTACAAGCAGCCCATAACCCGTTGCAGCCAGTATAGTAAGAATGGCGTAGAGGCTCGCCTGGCTGATCAGGTAATCGGCATTCAACAAGCGGTAGCGGATAATCGCATAACTGGTTGCAATTGGAAAAATTGCCAGGGGTATGAGCAAATAGGGCGAGAAAGAAACTGCCGGCTGAAGCAGAGTAAGGATGAACCAAATCGCCATGGGCCCGAATGAAACCAGGAACCCTAGAAGGATCAAGCGTGTTTGTTCGCGTACGATTGGCGACGAGGAGCTGCGCCTGAGAATCAATGTAGAGCTAAAAAAGAAAAGACACGCGAAAGTGGCAAATAAATATTCTAATCGCCAGGCGCCGGCGTAAGCAGTGGGGTTGGCATAACCGTAGAGTTTTGGGAAAGCATATACAGCTAATAAGAGCGCAGGAATATAACCAAGCCATCGCAATGATGGATAACGAGACACCCAGGGCAGCTCTTCAGGGAATAGAGAAGCCAGGTTGAAAAGAGCCCCTCCCGCCAAAGCCAACGACAAGGTCCATAAAAAGACCAGGCGGTTTGTCGTGTATAAATCAAACAAGCCGGCAGTTGTTATCGCTACAGATGTAGCGAATAAAGAAAATGCACGTCCTGCCGGCGTACCCCGGCGGATAAAAAAAACATACAGGCTGCTGGCAAGGTAAATTAACCCGATGAGATATGGCACCAAAAAGTAACCGATCGCGTCCGCAGGGGAAAACTGCTCCAGGCGCATCGACATCTTTTCGATAGCACCTGCAGGACTCTGCAGGGAAAGCGCTACAGTTTCACCAAAGGTATACTTTGATAGTACCTGGTTCAATTGTGTATTGGTTTCTACATTGTGGTCGTCCACAGCCAAAATCCGGTAACCATAAGGCAGGTCCAGCCTACGCAATTCCCAGGATCCCGGCCGAGTCGGCTCAACTTTATTCAAAACCATCGTATTTTCTACGAATGCTCCTATAAACGGCGCCCGAGACCATTCCAACGCCCAAAATGGCAGGATGGCGAAACAAATCAGCGCTGCTACCTGATATAGAAAAACGATCCCTATGATCGCCCGGTTTTCAAAAGGTCTAATTTTTTGTGAGAATTCAGAATGTGAGGAATCTGGCATATTCCAATTGTATGTCAGACTGGTACAAATGACAATTCAACAACCCCAGAACTAATTAAATTGTCAGTTTCTTGAGCGTTATTCCACGTAAAGCGTTGCCGGAATCAAACATTTGCAAGCTGCTTTCATTTACTCCCAAATTTCCGCAAGTAATCCTCTGCAGCAACCTGGTGTCCGACATCTCCATGCGCTTTTTCGGATAAAAACCACTTATGCTCTAAAACCTGGCAGTACAATTCAGCGGGATCGGTGTGTTCGTCAATCAAAGGTGTCAACTGCTCTAGCGTGGGTTGGTACATATTTCTCAACCAATGGAATGCGACTACGCTGAGAGGTATGCTTTGGTTTTGATCGTGTGATAGTGTAGCTTTTAATTCCAGTATCTCGTTCATCATCTTGCGAGCCTGCATTTCTTCGGCATCTAAACCAGTCAAGCCTTGCAATTGATCCCGATGAAAATTCCGGTCAGTCACAACAACGCGCAGCCGCAGTTGGCCGCCGCCATCCTTCCCCACCAGATCAACTTCGCCCACTGAAAAACCCAACTCATTCAACGCCCGGATGCGCTCTTGGATGCGGTAATGTTCTCCAGGGTTGATAATAACTTCACGAGTGATCTCTTCCCAAAGAAGCTGGTAGCGGAGACGGATATAACCTCCGATATCTGCTACCGCTGCGCCCGGCGCGCCTGGGACGCTGCCATAAAGCAAGCCTGAGGCGCGCAAATCGCCGATCTCTCCATCGATGTTTTCCTCCATAATTTGTAAATCCTGAAAACGTAAGGCAGGTAAGAGACGGTTTGGATGTATTTCCGTTGTTTCCGCATCAACGAGGTATGCCTGCAGCTTGCCAGCATCCCGGCGGAACAATGTATTTGAGAGCGAGCAATCTCCCCAAAATACGCCTACAAGGTGAAGCTGCACCAACAAACCTGAAATCGCATCCAGCAGGTGTTCACGATAACGCTCCAGACTGCTGCGCATAAAAAGCGTGCGATAAGGCAGGGAGCGCTCAAGGTAGCGAGTGATGAGCACACTGAATTTACCTTGTGTTGTTTGCGTCAGGACGTGCCCCACCGGGGATACAACCGGGAGGTGCAGCTCTTCCGCTCGCAATAGCTGCTCATATTCTTTTACTGCCAGGTCGGGAGGCAACTCTTTCAGGGCAAAAAGGACGCCGTTGTAATTGATGAAGACAACCGGATGACGCGAAAGGCCTTTTGACACTTCCTCTAAATTCGGCACCATACCGGGCCAAGTGGAGAGCGGCAAGCCCCAAGGAAGGTCCAGGAAATTCGGGTGGTCTGAGCGTAAAGAAATACTCAGCGGGTACTCGGGCATCAATCTCCTTCTGCCAGCGCTCGAGACTGTTCGATATAAGCCAGGCTTTGGTGACGAAAATACGTGTTGTAAAGAGAGGCATAATGGCCTCCCATGGCAAGCAAGCTCTCGTGATTTCCCTCTTCGATGATCTGCCCTTTTTCCAGGACAATGATTCGATCTGCCGCCTTTACGGTTGAGAGGCGGTGGGCGATCAAGATACTGGTTGTATCTCGCAGAATCAAATTCAACGCCTGTTGGATTTGCCACTCCGTGAACGGATCGATGCTGGCAGTCGCTTCATCCAAAATGAAGATTGTCGGTCGGTGTACCAGGACTCGCATGAGTGAGACCAGTTGGCGCTGTCCCATTGACAATCGCCCGCCGCGTTCACCTACCTCGGTATCCAATCCCCGCGGTAAGGTTCTTAACCACTCCCCCTCTCCGATCTGGTATGCCAGGTTCAGGATTTCTTCGTTGGATGTATCCCGCGGGCATGCGTAACAGATATTCTCAGCGATTGTGCCGGAAAACAAGAATGGAGATTGGGAAACGATCCCCAACTGGCGGCGGTATTCACTCAGGTCAAAATTCCGGATGTCGTAACCATCGACCAGGATCACGCCTTTCTGGTATTCATAGAAACGGGCAATCAGCTTGGCGATTGAAGATTTGCCCGCGCCGGTATGGCCTACGAGTGCGATTGTCTCGCCTGGGCGAATGTGCAGGTTGAAATCTTCCAGGACCGGTTCTTTTTCGGAATAATGGAACCAGAGATTTTCGAAGCGGATATCCCCCAGGAGCGGCGGAACCGGGCGGTTGTCGGTTTGGGTGACAACCAATTCGGCGTCGATCAAGGCAAACACCCTTTCAGCCGCCGATAATCCGGATTGTACTTGCGCCCAAAAAGCAGACAGGTTAAGAACGGGAAAGAAAAAGCTGTCCAGACTTTGCAGGAACAGGAACCAGGCGCCGGCGGTGACAATCCCCTGGGCGGCAGTTAAACCGCCCACATACACCAGGGTGCCGGTAGCGATGCCTCCCAAGGCGTTCAGACTGGGGAAAACCAGCGAAAGCACGAAACCACGCTGCACATTCACCCGGTAAGATTGCACGTTGGCATCGTTAAATTCATCAAATACAGAGGCTTCCTGGCGGAAATTTTTCGCTATCGAGATCCCACTCACAGTCTCTTTGATCGAGGAATTCACGTTTGCCATTGCGCGCATACCGGCGCGGGTCACCTTGCGGGCAAGCTGGCGAAAACTCAGCGCGGCGATGAAAAGGATCGGGAGGAATGCGAAAAGCAGTAAGGATAACCGCCACTCGATAGTCACTAAAACGGTCCCTAAGATGATCGCCTGGACAAACTGTGACAACAAATCGGTGATCAGCACGACGGTCTGGCCGAAATCTTGTGTATCGGAAGTTATACGGGAGACGATCTTGCCAGAGGCGAATTCGTCATAGAAAGATAAGTCGTGCTCGGCGGAAGCACGAAATCCGTCCGTTCGCAGGGCCAGTACGATGTCGCCGATCATACGAACAACCATTCGACGGCGCATCCAGTTGGCCCCCCATACGATCACGCCAACGGCAAGAACCATCCCGCTCAACAAACTGATGGTGAATGTTGTTAGATTGGTCTTAAGCAGGTCGATGCCGCGCGAAACGATGACCGGCAGGGCTGCACCCGCCAGAGCAATCACCACAAGCAGCACGAACACCACGACCAGTTGGCGTCCGTAGGGGCGAAAATACCCCGCCATTCGTTTCACAAGCTGGCGGTCTGAATACTGTCGATCGTAACCTTCGCTGTCTAATCCGGTGAAAAATCCCATATCAATTATTCGTTAAATATTCTTCGATAAGCCTCTGATGTTTGCAAAAGCTCTTCATGAGTCCCAATCGCCGCAACGCGTCCTTCGCGCAGCACCAAGATCAAATTGGCCCAGCGGATTTGTGACAGGCGGTGGGTGATGATCAACGTGGTGCGGCCACGCGAAGCGGCATATATAGCACGCTGGATTTTATCCTCGGTAGCGCTGTCAATCGCGCTGGTCGAATCATCCAATATCAAAATGCTGGGATCGGTGAGAAATGCCCGCGCCAACGCCAACCGTTGGCGCTGTCCACCAGAAAGCGTGACGCCGCGCTCACCGATAACGGTTTGATAACCGTCATTGAAGGTCGTGATAAAGTCGTGGGCCTGCGCCGCCTGTGCGGCGGATTCGATCTTCTCAATGGTTGCCTCTTGATTCCCAAAAGCGATGTTGTTCGCAACGGAACGTGAAAACAAAAATATATCTTGCTCGATAATCGAGATCTTTCTTCTCAGCACTTCCATGTTCCAATCGCGCACATCAATTCCGTCTACAAGAACCTGTCCTGAAGTGACGTCATAGGTACGGTTTACCAGCTTCACTAAGGAAGTCTTTCCGGATCCCGTCTGGCCGACGATTGCCACGGTCTGCCCAGGCTTAACTTTGAACGAAACATCCTGTAAAACCGGCTCGCCATCATCGTAAGCGAATGTCACATTGCGAAACTCGATTTCACCTTGCATCGATCCCGCATAACCATTTACGTTTTGGTCCAGGTTGGTCTCACGATTAATTAATTCCAGGATCCGATTCGCGCCGGCGATACCCAGAGAAACTTGCGAATAAGCGAAAAGAGAAACGAAAGTTGGGAACCCGAAAAGCTGAAGCATACCAAAGTATCCGACAACTTCGCCTACATTGAGCAATCCCTGACGGAAAAGAATCAAGGAATGCAGCAGCCCGCCAGCCTGAGCCACACCCAGCAGCAGCAGCGGCAGAAAACGAGCTTCTACATCACCTTGTTTCACAAAGGCGTTTCGAAACCGCCGCGCGTTCGCATCAAAGCGTCCAACCTCACTCCGTTCTTGCGCCATACCTTTCACCGTCTCGATCCCGTCGATCGCCTCGGCCAGGCGTGTGTTCAATTTCCCAAAAGAACGACGTACATCCGCGGTGATCGGTTGCAATTCCCGCAGATACTGCCATAGGGCCAGGAAATAAGCGATCATAAACAAAGTTGGCGTCAGTATTAACGCCGGATGGTAGCGCGGCGCGAACAGGATTGGCATTAAAAGGAAATTCGCCGAGCCGATAACCAGGTTGATCCCAGGACTGAAAAGCAGGTTCACTTCGCGCACGTCGTTTGTAGCCCGCGCCATCGTATCGCCTACCGGTTGAAGGCTGTGGAAGGTCATACTCTTACCCAACAGGCTGACATAGAGCTCATGGCGGATATCCCGTTCCAAGCGCTGTCCGATTAATTCCGCGCTGAAATTTCGGCCAAGTTGCAGAACGCCTCTTGTAACCTGGGAGGCTCCAATCCAAAACGCCAGGCGGAGCAATATGTCGACCTGAGGCGGGGTCGACAGGATCCCGTTAAACGCCTGGCCTATGAGCACAGGTACAAGCGCCGCCAGAGCCGCGTTACCCACTGCACCGCTAACCATTGTAAGAACGAGAGGCCAGTGATGCATTGCGTGCGAAAAGATCCAGCGCGCCGGACCGGACCTGTCCGTAGATCGTTGTTTTGGTAAACTGAACTCAGCATTTAGCGTGGTTGTCGCCATAGATCTCCAATCGGAATCACCCAGCGCAATAGAACATCCTGGAATTGCACCCGTCGGTCGTAATTCTTTACCTGATAGATTACTCAGGGACTAATTCATCGGGGAAAGGCATTTCAGCCGCTATCTTATAAGGTCCAAACTTTGGCAACCGCTCGACCGGAATTCGAACCATTCTCCCACTGCGAGGCGAGATTTTATATATTTTTCCATTCCGGTGTAAAAGCGGAATTGCACGCCGGCTGCGACCAAAAACTTGCCGGATGAGCATAGACTGATAGCGAAAATTTTCCTTCTCTTCCGGAACGCGCTCGAAGAGCCTCTCAAAGGTGTTGATAAATTCGGTGCGATACTGCGCTGAGACAACTTGCAAATTGCTGATCACCCAACAACGATCCTCATATTCCCAATAATAGGATAGGCCAATAAAATTTCCCAATTTGTCAATATATGGGAAAAAAGGAAAAGCCCGGCAGGTGATCGTCCGGAAACCGCGCTGGCAGAGGTTATACCCCAGACAGGCTACCAATACCTGCCCATCCGGAACCTGAGCTTCGAGGTCTTTTTCCTGCTGAGAGTTATTCCCCTGCCAAAGATGCCAGAGGTCTGTGTTCTCTCGCAGGTAGTCCCACTCCGTCGAGAAGGCTGTAGGCACCGCATGGCTCGTATCGCAGCAGAACGGCACACCTCGTTCGTTGTATGGCGCACATTTTTCACCACAGTTTAGCTCGGCGATCGGCGCATGAAAACCGGCATACAGAGATGGAAATTCATCACGCTTTAATTCAGACATAGAAGTGAGGATACCACAAAATTTTCATTATTGCCTCCCCCTCGAAATTGGCTCTTCGTGGGACTCTTTGAGAAGGTCCAGATTATTGGCAAAGCTCTTTTGAGAAGAGTATGAGAATTCTGGCACAAGCCTCGGGTATAATTCTCAGAAATCATGATACGTACACGCTATCAGCGGATCATCCTCTTTTTTGGATGGATTATTCTAAGTTTTGCAATTTGGGACCTGATCCTACCCCGGATTGGGATGCGCTGGCTTTCCCGGCGAACCCGACCCCAAAGGCTGCGAAGCAGTGCAATCGCTTTTCGCAGACTTGCCATCCAAATGGGCGGCGTGATGATAAAGGTTGGCCAGTTCCTATCGACCCGTGTGGATGTCCTGCCCCAGGAGATCACGACGGAGTTGTCCGGCTTACAGGATGAAGTACCCCCCGTAAACTTTCAGGATATTTGCGCCGTCGCCGAAGGGGAATTCGGGATGGCGGTCAGCGAAAAATTTGTTCGTTTTGAGGCGACTCCCCTGGCTGCCGCATCTTTGGGCCAGGCGCACCGCGCCTTGATATCCATTGTGGAAGACGGTCGCGAGAAAAAACAGGAAGTGGTCGTCAAAATCCAACGACCCAACATCGAAAATATCATCAGCACAGACCTGGCTGCCTTAAGGACCGTAGGCAACTGGCTGCACCATTATGGACCCATTCGCCGCCGGGCAGATATCCCTGCCTTGTTGGATGAGTTCACCCGCATTCTTTACGAGGAAATCGACTATATCGCCGAAGGCCATAACGCCGAAACCTTCGCAGATAATTTCCGGGATCAACCAGGAATCCGAGTCCCCGCAATTTATTGGTCATACACGACAAAACGGGCCCTGACGCTTGAAAACGTTTGGGCGATCAAAATAACAGATTATGAGGCGATCTCCTTTGCCGGTATCGATCCCTCCCAGGTAGCGACCCGGCTGCTGAACACCTATTTGCAGCAGATATTTGAGGATGGTTTTTTCCATGCCGACCCGCACCCTGGGAATCTGTTCGTAAACCCGCTGCCATACCCGGATGAGAAAGAAGGTCTCGCCGGGGCCGACCGTGAATGGCAGTTAACGTTTGTGGATTTCGGCATGGTGGGTCATGTGGCACCCAACTTAATTGCTGGCCTGCGAGAGTTACTGATCGGGGTCGGGACTCAAAATGCACACCGAGTGGTTAATTCATACAAGATGTTAGGCGTGCTATTACCGGGCGCCGACCTGGAATTGATCGAAAAAGCTGAAGCGCGGGCCTTTGAACAGTTTTGGGGTAAGAATATGACCGAGCTCAGCCATATCAGCCCTCAGGAAGTGCGCGAATTTACCGGAGAATTCAGAGAATTGATTTACAGCATGCCTTTCCAGGTGCCGCACGATATGATTTTCCTGGCCAGAACGGTCAGCATCCTCTCGGGAATGTGCACCGGGTTGGACCCAAAATTCAATTTGTGGGACCACCTGGCGCCTTATGCTCGAAAATTAATCGCAGAAGAGGGCCGCCCTGGTGGCGCTGCCTTGCTTTCGGAAATTGGCGAGCTTGTCCGTGCGCTCGTCTCGGTTCCACGCAAGCTGGATTCGATTTTGGGTAAGATGGAACGCGGCGAGGTCGCGGTCCGCGCTCCAGAAATCTCGCGCCAGGTCAGACAAATGGATCATGCCATCCGGCAGGTGGCTGGCGGGATCATTTTTGCAGCCTTGCTCTTAGGGGGTATCCAGCTCTTCCTGGCCGGCTACACACCATTTGGCGAAATGCTGTTAGCCGGTTCGGGCTTGAGTCTAATCCTGACCTTCCTGGCAGGCAAACGTTAGTTCGAATGGGTGCGTATTTTAAAGAAATGACCTCCCTCCAGCCGAAGGTGATTTATGTCACTTTCCAAATAGACAAACAGCAAGTATTTATTATGTAACAAAATTCACAATTTGCAAGGAGAATGCATCGCGATGACTACCGAATTACGGATTGACGCCTTACTACCCCAGGAAATGGCGCAGCGCGCCGAGAATGTTGGCATACGCAAATCTGAAGCCCCAATCCTGACCATGTTTGCCCTGGCAATTTTGGCGGGGGCGTTTATCGCCCTGGGGGCGATTTTTGCCACAACGGTCTCAGCCGGGATGTCTGGCGCCTGGCCTTTTGGATTCGCCAAGTTACTCAGTGGTCTGGTTTTTTGCCTGGGCTTGATCCTGGTCATCGTCGGTGGAGCAGAGCTTTTTACCGGCAATAACCTGATTGTCATGGCCTGGGCGGGTGGAAAGGTGAGCACCTCTGCCTTACTGCGGAATTGGGTGATCGTTTACATCGGCAATTTCGTCGGTTCGATCGGAACAGCGGTTATGATTTTCTTGGCCAAACAGTATACTTTTGGCCCTCAAGGCGCGGTTGGGATCACAGCCCTATCCATCGCCAACGGCAAAGTCCATTTAGGGTTTGTCCAGGCGATTGTTTTGGGCGTCTTGTGCAACGCCCTGGTCTGTCTGGCGGTTTGGTTGACTTTCAGCGCTCGTAGTACTGTCGATAAGATTGCAGCAATCATCTTCCCCATTACGGCATTCGTCGCTGCCGGTTTCGAACACAGTGTTGCAAATATGTACTTCATACCGATGGGGTTGCTGATCAAAACTTTTGACCCGGCATTTGCCGCCAACAGTGGCCTGGATCTAAACGGGCTGACCTGGGGGACGTTCTTGGTTAACAACTTGATCCCGGTTACGGTCGGGAATATTATTGGGGGCTCAATCCTGGTTGCAGCAATATACTGGGCAGTCTATTTGCGGGTTGGCAAACCATGAGAAAATTTTTATGGAGCGAAATCTAACTCGCTGGTGATCCCTAACCACTTGTCGGCAGCTTCGGCATCTGGGGACCAGGAAGCGCCAGGTGTTCCGCCAACGCCGCTTGAAGGGCGGTCCGGTCGTCCCAGGGGTATTCCCGCTCCCCAAAACACATAGATTGTTCGTGGCCTTTTCCGCAAGCGATAATGATATCGCCAGGTCCAGCAAGTCCGACCGCAAATCTCAAAGCCTCACCGCGGTCAGGGATCCGCCAGAAATCTCTACCTTCGACCGCGCCGCGCTCGGCTGCCCCAGACGCCATTTCATCCAGAATAGCCCCAAGTGATTCGCTGCGCGGGTCCTCGGCGGTCAGGATCGTCAGGTCGGCCAGATCGGCTGAAGTTTGCGCCATCAAGCCGCGTTTCGCACGATCGCGCAATCCTGCAGATCCGAAGATGGCGATCACGCGCCCTTGCCCGACCATGCCCCTTCCTGTTTCCAGTGTGCGGCGTAAAGCGTTCGGCGTATGAGCGAAATCGACAAAAGCCAGAAACCGCTGTCCCAGGTCAATACGTTCCATCCGGCCGGGAACGCCGGTTAAAGCGGCGATTCCCTGGCTTATGGGCTCAACCGGCAGCTTCAAGATGCCAGCCGTAACAGCGATCGCCCCCAGGCAGTTCTGCACATTGTAAATCCCCAGCAGGGAGGTTTTCACTGGGATGTGGATGCCCTCATGGATCGCTTCAAACGTCATGCCAATCGGCGTATGTTGGATTTCTTCCGCGCGTACATCCGATCCAGGGTTCAACCCATAGCTCAGAACCGGCACCTGCGTAATCTTGCGCATATATTCGTAAGATCCGTCATCTCTGTTTAACACTGCCGCGCGCACTTCACCGATGTTCTTTGGCTTTGTCTTTGCCAGGTCTTCAAAAAGAATGCCTTTGGCAGCCCGGTAGGCCTCATAGCTGCCGTGGTAATCCAGGTGTTCGTGGGTGATATTCGTGATCACGCCAATGTCAAAATCGCAGGCTGCTGTTCGCCGCTGGGCCAGACCGTGTGAAGTCGTCTCTAGAACCACATGGGTGGTTCCCTCAGCAGCCATTTGCGCCAGGTAGCGCTGAATATCCGGCGCTTCCGGGGTTGTGACGTGCAGCCCCGTGTCCAATACCATGTCCCCAATCACAGCATTGACCGTCGAGATGATCCCGGCGCGCAGACCACTGGCTTTTAGGATTTCGTAGATCAAATTGGCCGTCGTCGTTTTACCGTCCGTGCCTGTAATTCCGATCATCATAAGCCGGCGAGCCGGGAATCCATAAAACGCCGCAGAAAGCTGCGCCAAAGCCAGCCGGCTGTCTCCCACTCTGAAGTAAGGCACAGCCAGTGTGGGCAGGCTCCCCGTGCCGATCACGGCTACTGCACCGCGGGCTATCGCATCCGGGATAAAGCGGTGACCGTCATCCGTTTCTCCTACCAGGGCCACAAAGAGATATCCAGGTCGAACCTGGCGCGAATCGAATGCGACCCCTGTAACCCACGAATCTGCGCCGGAGGGGTGTATTTCGGGCAAAGCCAGGAGCAGATCCGCCAACCGGACTCGCCGCTCACCCGTGATCTTTGGGTTGGATGCTGCCGCCATGGATTTTCTGAAAGTCAAAGACGCCCAGGAAGTAAAACCCCGGGCGCCGAGGATCAATAAATGTCTTCAAATACCAATTTCAGTGCGAGTTAGCGCAGATTGCTGCGAAGTGTATCCAATTGACCCGCTACTGATCCATCGACCACCTTATCCCCAATCCGTACGACCAACCCACCCAGGATTGTTGGGTCGACGCGAAAAGCAACAGTGGCTTGAGCGCCAGCTTTAGCGAGAATATCCTGCCGGACCGCATCTTTTTCTTCCGATGTTAGCGGAAGGGCGCTGGTCACTTCAGCAGAAGAGCCGCTTACATTTGCGTCTTCAAGAAGAACGACCTTGCCCGACTTAACACCTGAGAAGAACTCTTCAATGAGGGCGCGCTGGCGTTTTTCATCCAGAGCCTCGCCGATGAGTTTTTGTGCAGCAGCCATCGCAAGCGAAGCCACCTGGCTGCGCAGGTCGCCTAAAATTCTTTCACGCTCCTGAGCCGCCTCAGCCAGGGCGGCTTCGCGGGCCTTCGCAGCGTCCGCTTCCGCCTGCGCCATGATTTCTCGTCCTGCAGCTTCTGCTCGCTCCGTGGCCTCACGTAATTTTTGAGAGGCCTGGGCTTGCGCTTCCGCGATGATCTCTTTTGCGTCCTTTTCAGCGTTGGCACACGCCTCTGCAGCGATGCGAGCATCCTCCAGGCCCTGGGCGATTGCCGTTCGGCGAGTTTCTAGCAAACCAAGGATTGGTTTGATCACCCAAACCCGCAGCACGACAAAAATGATCGCGAAGTTAAATACTTGAACCAACAGGTATCCTAAACTTATGCCGAGAGCTTCCAAGGCTATACTCCTTAAAAATTGATGCCTACAAATCCGATCGAAGGGTCATACGATGCAAGAAACCTTTTTAATTCAAATTTAATTAACCACTTACGAACAGGATCAGGAGTGCGATGACCAGGCAGTAAATTGCAACTGACTCGGCGAAAGCGATCCCAAGAATCATGTTGACCTGTACTGTGCCACTGGCATCCGGATTTCTGGCGATGCCCTGTACGGCACCATTGACCACTACGCCAATTCCCAAGCCGGCACCAATTGTGCCGATCATGGCAAGGCCTGCGCCGATGAGTTTTGCTGCTGCTACTTCCATTTAGTTTTCTAGCCTCCTATATTAATATATCGTCTGAATTTGTCTCGCATGGCTGGCTAACCTTCGGTTAGCAGCGACGACCACTGGCCTTTTGCCAGGGCGAATCAATAGGTCAGGCGTGTCCTTCTTCATGCTCTCCATGGCCTTGGGTTGCCTGGGCCATAAACACCATTGTAAGCATCCCAAACACGAGTGCCTGGATGATCCCGACGAAGAATTCCAACATCAAGAAGATGGACTGCGCAAATACCGGGACCAGTGATCCAATCACAAACAGCAGCACTGAACCGGCGAAAATATTACCAAACAAACGAAAGGAGAACGAGAGGATACGGGAAAGCTCTGTGATGGCCTCGAGGATGCCAACACCAAAATCGATCACCCCAAAAACCGGTCGCGTAAACAACCCGCCGGTGTTGATAAACTTCGTGAAGTAGCTGAGGCCTAAGGCTCGCACACCGAAAACCTGCACCATCACCACTGCGATTAAGGCCAGAGCAACAGTGAAATTCAGGTCGGTTGACAGCACACGCACAAAAGGAACCAGGGCATATTCCCCATCGCCTTTCACAATGCTGACGATGCCGGGGGCGATCTGTTGTATGGCGTGCCCGCCTTCTTGGGCTGCATGCTCGATGATGCCGATACTATCCACGCCGGGGATCAATTCCATCCAGTTCGCGATCAATACAAACAATGTAATGGTCGCGAAATATGGGAAAATAGAACGCGCCCACTTGCCGGCTGTCAACTCGGTGAGATTATATAGTGCCTCGAACAGCGCCTCCATTGCGCCGGGCAGGCCCTTCGGCACCAGGTTTCCGCTGGCTATGGCGCGGCGGACAACCCAGGCCAACAGCAGGATAAGCACATCCACGATCACCATGGCGGTTAAGGTGTTCGTCCAGGCAAAACTTCCGATATGACCGGTGACTTCTGCCGGAAGCTGAATATGAGGCAAAACAGGCGCGAATGCTCTCTGGCCTATATAACCCAAAATAATAAACAACAACACGAACCAACGATTCACCCCCCAGCGCCATTTACGAGTTTCTTCCACTTTTGGCTTCCTCCTGAGATTGGTCGGGATTCTGCTTCGTCGACACTTGTATCCGGGAAGTGGCTTTCCTGACAACCCAGAACATCATGACCACCGTCACCGGAACGCTGGCGACCATCAACACAATTGTAAATACCGGCTTGGTATCTAACCGGCTGTCCAACCACAATCCACCAAAAAGAGCTAACAGGACAATCAGTAGAGTCAGAAAGCCCACCAGGCTCGCTACCGTTGCCAGGGCTATATTAAAGGCGTGCTGGGCTCGATTTTTCTCGGACGGCTCACTGGATGGGCTCATCGTTCGAGAATTGTATCACAAGCAACTAAAAGTCGTCAATAAACCTACTAAAATTGTCCAAAAACCTCTCCCTGCGACCTGCGAGGAGCGCAGAGGGTATTTGATGGAAATCAGCGAAACTGGCGATTAAAAATCGCTGCTGCCGCGCTGGACGCCCAGCTAAACCAGGGCGCGAACAATGTTCCAACCAGGATAATGCCAAAAGTCAGCACGACCAGGGCCAGCCGGATGGATCGGGTGATTGGTAAAGGCTTCTCCTCATCCTCCGAGCGATACAGGTAGACGTACTTAAGAACCGTCATATAGTAGTACAGCCCGACGATCGAATTCAATACGCCGATAACTGCCAGCCAGATCAAGTTGGAATTGACGGCGGCAGCAAAAACGAAGAACTTCACCACAAATCCACCCAGAGGCGGCATTCCAGCCAGCGATAGAAACGCCACCAGCATCACCAGGGCCAGGCCCGGCGCCCGGCGGCTCAATCCAGCATAGGCAGCAATCTCATCCGATCCGGAAATTCGTCCAAATGCCGCCACCACGCCAAACGCTGCCAGATTTGTAATGATATAAGCGATCAAATAGAGCACCACGCTGGCCACGCCAAGACTCGAGATGGATACAACCCCGATCAGAGCGTAGCCGGCATGAGCGATAGAGGAATAGGCCAGCATCCGCTTGATATTTCGCTGCGCCAGAGCTAACAGGTTACCCAGGGTCATCGTTGCTACGGAAAGCGCTGCAACCACTGCACCCCACTGAAGAGAGACATTCGGGAAGGCAACCAGCAACACGCGCAGTAACACCGCAAAACCCGCTGCTTTCGACGCTGTGGAAAGAAAACCGGCGACCGGTGTAGGCGCGCCTTCATAAACATCCGGCGCCCAAAAATGCAGCGGTACGGCTGAGATTTTGAACCCGAAACCCACCAGGACCAGCATCAGGCTGCCGATCAATGCGGCAGCAGGCAGACTGCCAGCGGCAATTCCCTGGGCAAGTTCGTAGATATTCGTCGTACCCGCAAATCCATACAGCAGGCTAAAACCGTAAAGCATGACCGCCGAGGTCATCGCGCCGAACAACAAATATTTGAAACCTGCCTCGGTGGATTTATCTTCGTTCGTCATAAAGCCAGCCAACACGTACAAGGGAATCGATGTAGTCTCAATCGCCAGGTAGAGCATAATCAAATCGGCGGCCGAAGCCATCATATTCATCCCAAGCGTAGACGCCAACAATAAAATGTAAAATTCGCCACGGCGGCCCAGACGCTCGTAACCCATCGAGAAAAGCGAAGTGATCCCGGCGCTGAAGATGAAAAGCATTTTGAAAATAAATGCCAGCCAATCCTGACGGACCATTCCTCCCCAAACCAATCTCGGTTCCACTCCCGGTCGTGCGACAAGCAAGCTCACAACCAGAATCAACCCCAAACCGGTTGCCGTGATCCAACCCAAGAAATCCCGCCGTTCCTCAGGCAGCACCAGATCGCAGACCAGGACAATAGCGCCCAGCACAACCAGCAAGATTTCTGGCAGTATCGCCAACAAAGTCGAAGGATCAAAGCCTCCTGCAATCACTTATGCACCTCCCAGCAGGCGTAAGACATTATTCACGCCGGATTGTACCAACGGGACCATAAGAGCTGGAAATACCCCAACCAGAATCAAAATCGCCGAAAGGAAAACCAGGGCGACCTTGTCCAGCGCCGTCACATCGTGGACGTGACCCTCGAATTCCTCGGGTAACTGCCCAAAAAATACTCGCCCGATAACACGCACGATGTACGAAGCCGTGATCACAATCGAAATCGCTGCAACAATAGCGATCCAAGGGTTGGACTGCCAAACACCCATGAAAATCGGGAATTCAGCAACGAAGCCGGAAAAGCCCGGCATGCCCATGGAAACCAGGCCACCTATGATGAAAGCTACGGCGACTAATGGCATCAATTTGCGAAAGCCTCCAAGCTTAGGGATCTCGCGGGTATGAGCCTGGTCATAAACCATACCGACGACGGCGAAGAAAAGAGCCGTCATCACGCCGTGTGAAAACATCTGTACGCCTGAGCCGATGAATCCGTCTCGATTGAGTGTGGCAAAACCCATCATGACCAGGCCCATATGGGAAACGGATGAGAAACCAATGACGTACTTGAAATCTGTCTGCACGCTGGCGATGAAGGCTCCATATACCACATTCACGAGGGCAAGTAAGATAATCCACCACATATGCGCTTTGGCCCCCTCCGGCAGCAGCATAATTCCCACGCGCAGGGCGGCAAACGCGCCCAGTTTCATCAGCACTCCGGCATGAAACATCGATACAGCCGTTGGCGCAGCCACATGTCCATCCGGGCTCCAGTTATGAAAGGGGAAAATACCGCCTAAAACTGCAAACCCCAAAAACACAAACGGGAACCAAAATTTCTGAAATTCTGGGGAAAATCCAGCGCCTTGCAGGGCCAGCATATCAAATGTACCCAAACCACTGGTGAAATACATCGCCAAAGCGCCAACCAGGGCAATTACCGAGCCAATGAAGAGGTAAAGGGTCAGCTTCATGGCGGCGTATTCCCGAGTCACTTTCCAACCCCAAATCGAGATCAGCAAGTACATGGGAAAAACGGCGATTTCATAAAAGAAGAACAACATAAACAAGTCCAGCGCGACGAAAACGCCGAAAACGCCGGTAGCCAGGATAAATAAGAATGCGAAGAACTCGCGCGGACGGTCGTCAATCCCCCATGAAATGAGAACTCCGGTGAACATCACCACCCCGGTTAGCAATACCAGGGGAGCATTTAATCCATCAACGCCTACATGATAGGAAATGCCGAATGCCGGAAGCCAGTCGTATTTTTCGACAAATTGATAGCCCCCTGCAGAGATATCATACGAAAAATAAACCCAAACAGATAATAGCATCGCGATGGCAGCGGCAGCCAGCGCAGCCATACGAACCTCCGTTTTGCGATCTGCAGGGATTAGAAGAATCAACAATCCCGCGAGAATTGGTGTAAAAACGATGACGCTAAGTATTGGAAATTGCATTCTTCACCTCAAAACTCGCTTAGAAAAACATCATAACAGCCCGGTTGATCACATTGAGAATCCAGGCCGGGTAGACGCCGATCCAAAGCATCAAGATCATCAAGGGGACAATCACAAAAATTTCACGAGGGTTGATCTCGGTCAGATGGCCGACCCAGTGCTCGTTCAAAGGCCCATGCAAAACCTTTTTTATGCCTTTAAGGATGTAAGCGCCTGTGAAAAACAAGCCGATCATTGCTAAGGCTGTATATACCGTGAAAATTGGCCAGGTGCCTCTCACAACCAGAAACTCGGAGATAAACCCATTTAAACCCGGAAGTCCCAGGGAGGCCATCGAAGTGAATATCAAAATGCCTCCATATAAAGGCACCAGAGGGAACAGGCCGCCATATTCATTTAAGTCGCGGGTATGCGTGCGCTCATAAATAACGCCAACCAGGAAAAACATCCCTGCAGCAGACAGGCCGTGGTTGAACATTTGCAGCACAGCGCCGTTCAAGGCGATCGTCGCACTCTCGGTACCTGTAGCGTAGGCAGCCGCGGCGATGCCCAGCACAACGAAGCCCATATGGTTGACTGAGGAATAGGCCACCAACCGTTTGAAATCATCCTGGCCAAAAGAAGCCAACGCTCCGAAGATGATCGCCATCGTCGCGAGGAAAGCCAACGCACCGGCGTAAAATTTGGCTTCGACCGGGTACAAGGGAAGCACCAACCGCAGAAAACCGTAGGCTCCTAACTTAAGCAGCACACCTGCCAGGATCATCGAGCCAGCAGTTGGCGCTTCGGTATGGGCGTCGGGGAGCCAGGTGTGGAATGGCCAGATCGGAACTTTAATGGCGAAGGCAATGGTAAATGCCCAGAAAGCGATAGCTTTTACAGTGCCAATTGGCAGACCAAATAGCGTCCCGTCTAATGTAGGCCATTTAGCAAATAACACCGGTAAATCAAACGTCCCGGAGACTACACCGATCATTTGAATAGCCAGGAGCAAACCCAGCGAGCCCGCCATGGTATAGATCATGAACTTGAACGAAGCATATGTGCGGGCAGGGATTGTTCGACCGGCCCAAATCTGGCGCTCGCCTTTTTCACTTCCCCACTGGTTGATGAGAAAATACATTGGCACCAGGCCAAACTCCCAGAAGACAAAGAAAATCAAGAGGTCCAACGAGATAAAAACTCCCAGCATCCCCATTTCCAGTAAGAAGAACAGAATCATATACGCTTTGACCTGGTCTTTGATCGAGAAAGATGCCAGAATGGCGAGGGGGTTGAGCAGTGTGGTCAGCAGAACCATCGTCAGCGATATTCCGTCCACCCCAACATGGTATGTAGAGTTGATTGCTGCGTACCAAATGTACTGCTCTTCAAATTGGAAGCCAGGTTGGCCGGTGTTGAACCCAAACCAAAGCGCCAAAGACAGAGCCAGCGGGACCAGGCTGAGCACAAACGCGGCCCAGCGGATAAGACTCACTTGTTCGCCCGGCAATATAAATAAAATAATGGCTGCCAGTAAAGGCGAGAACAAGATGAATGTGAGTAAATGATTTGCGATGAAATCCATCGGTCGTTACTCCTCAAACCGGTCTATCGGGAAAAGACCAGCAGATAATAAAACAGCGCGCTGAACGCTGCGACGCTTATCAATGCCAGGATCATGTATTGCTGCACACGCCCGGTTTGGACTGTGCGAAACGTCCGGCCCAATTTCTTAAAGCTCTCGCCAACCAGGTCGCCGAAACCATTAATGATGGGCTTGTCGAAATAGTTCCGCAGACCGCTTCCAATTATGCTCGAGAGCCTGGCTAATCCATGCAGGAAACCGTCAATAACACCTTGATCCAGCCATTTGGAAGTGAAGGTTTCAGCCAGCCAATAAGAGGGCTTGACAAACAGGAAATCGTACAATTCATCGAAATAATACTTGTTTTGCAACCAGGTATAGACAACACCGAGCGGTTTCTTCAACGGATCCGGCTGTCCGGCTTGTACGTTTCGATACACCCACCAACCCAGGGTTAACCCACCCAGGGCGACCACCAGTGAAGTCAGAAGCGGTATGATATTAAACAAGATCGCCTCGGGACGTTCGATCAGGGTCCCACCCACGAACTCGTGGAAGAAATTGTGGACGAACAAGCTCAAGACCGGAAACCCTTCAGGGATGCCCACCCAACCGGCGCAGATCGCCAACACTGCCAGGACGATCAATGGCAAGGTCATCGTCCAGGGGGTTTCCTGGGCGTGCTCGGCTGACTGGGTGCGAGGCTCGCCTAAAAAGGTGAGTGTAATCTGGCGCATTGTGTAAAAAGCGGTCAATAATGCCGCCACCGCCAGCGTTAGAAAGACAGCCCAATGACCATGAGTGAAAGCATCCGCAAAAATTTCATCTTTCGACCAAAATCCAGCCGTGATAATCGGGAAACCGGACAGGGCAAACCCGCCGATCAAGAATGTCCAAAAAGTGATCGGCATTTTCTTGCGCAGCCCGCCCATATTGAACATATCCTGCGGGTCAACATGTTCGCCCGTATGCATTACACCGTGCTCGACGCCATGAATTACAGAGCCGGAACCGAGAAAAAGCAAGGCTTTGAAAAATGCATGCGTGATCAGGTGGAAAGCCGCTGCAACGTACGCGCCAATTCCCAGGGCGGCGATCATATACCCCAACTGAGAAATCGTCGAATAAGCCAGCACGCGCTTGATATCGTTTTGCGACACGGCGATGGTCGCGGCGAAGAGCGCAGTAAATGCCCCGATGAAAGAAACGATTACCATCGTGGGCGTAAGAACATGTCCATCCCATCCGGCTGTGATCAAGGGAAAAACCCGGATGGTCATATACACACCTGCTGAAACCATCGTGGCAGCATGGATCATGGCGGAAACCGGCGTCGGGCCTTCCATTGCATCCGGCAGCCAAACATGCAGCGGCCATTGCGCAGATTTTCCAACCGCCCCGATGAACAAAAGCAAACCGATCAAACCGGCAGCGGAAAAGCCCAAGAAATTCGAGGGTGTAGTTGCCAATTGGTGTAAAACATCGGCGTTATATAAAACTTCCCGGTAATTCAAGGTGCCAGTCGCGGAGTACAGGTAGGCGATCCCCAGGAGCATGAAGACATCGCCTACGCGGGTAGTCATGAAAGCCTTAATCATCGCCGCTCGCGCCGAAGGCTTGGCATACCAAAAGCCGATCAACAGGTACGAACACAGGCCCATGATCTCCCAGCCGATGAACAGAGTCAGCAGGTTATCGGATACCACCAGCGTATACATACCAAAAGCGAACAGGCCGATGAAAGCGAAGAAGCGAGAATACATCGGCTCAATAGATGGGACCAGGTGTTTATGTCCGTGGCCGTCAACAATCGTCGCTCCATGGGGCTGTAGACCAGGCTGATCGTGGTCTCCTTTCGGCTGGCCGAAATTATGGTAACCGACGCTGTAAAGGAAGATCATCAACACGGTCCATGCGACGAAGAAGAGGACCGCGGCCGTAAGCGGGTCTACCTGCACTCCGATGCGGAACCATTTATCGCCAAGCGGCAGCCAGTTGATATAGGAAATGAATGGATGCTCCCCAAGGTTTTCAACCTGCAAAGCGCGCCAGAAGACAACCATACTACCCAGCCAGGAGAGCAGAGCTGCGCCTATAGCAATTGTATGGCTGAGCGCTTTGTTGCGGTTGGTGAATAGGACAATCAAGAAAAATGCCAGCAAAGGGGGTAAGGGGATAAGCCAGATGATCGTTTCTATTCTCATGGAATTCCTCTATTCGTCAAATGCCGGTCGATGGATGAGGTGACTCAGTTCCCGGTTGGATCCCATCGACCAACACACTTTACCATTTCAGCAAATCGATCTCGTCCGCAGCTACCGTGTTCCGGCGGCGATAAATCGAGATAAAGAGCGCTAAACCGACCGCAACTTCAGCAGCAGCGACGGCGAACACGACTACGGCAAAAGCTTGGCCCGCGATCACTTCCGGAGCGCGGTAGCGCCAAAAGGCAACCAGGTTAATATTGACGGCATTGAGCATCAGCTCCACGCCCATCAGGATGGCTATCGCATTTTTACGGGCTAAAACGCCGTATAAACCGATGCAGAAAAGGGCTGCAGCAAAAATTAAGTACCATGACAGCGGGATCATCAAATTCTCCTCGGCCTACTTCCTATCCCAGGCGACAATAATCGCCCCGATCAGGGCGGCAAGAAGCAGCACGGAAGCGACTTCAAAAGGCAGGACATAACCATTGGGTGAGACCAGGGCCTGGCCTAAATCTACCAAAGGATTGGCATTGGCGCTCAGCGTTGGCAGTGAGGTGTTGATCTCCGGCCAACTATTCAAAATCCACACCAATCCCGCGAAGATCACCAAAGCGATCAAGGCTCCCCAGGCCCAATTCGAATTGACCTGCGAGCGGGTGTCATCCGCCACCCGGCGGGTGAGCATGATCGCAAAGATCATCAAGATCGCGATCGCGCCGATATAGATGACAACCTGCGCTACCGCCAGGAAACCGGCGCTCAACATGACGTAATACACGGCAATTCCGAAAAGCGCCACAACCAGGTAAAGAGCTGCGTGCACCAGATTGCGGGTCGTAACCACCATCAGCGCCGACCCAAGAGTCCCCACTGCAACCACCAGGAACAATATTTGAATAGGAGTCATCAATAACCTCCAGAACCTATGGCGTTGAAGGAGAAGCTGGTGTTTCAACCGGAGCAGCCACTGGTCGATCTTCCCCGACGCGTTTTCGTTCACCGCGTGCATATTCTCGCAAAATGATCAGGGTGATCCAACCGATGACCAGATTGGCGACCAGCATTCCCAGGGCATACACCCAGGTTGCCGATCCAGCTAAAACCTTATCCATAATCGCCGTTACGATCAATACAACCAAAGACAATGGTGTAAGAAATTTCCAGTTGAAATTCAACATATGGTCGATACGGATGCGCGGCAGTGAATATTTCACCCACATGACGACGAAATACATAAAAAAGGCTTTGATAAAGAGATAAATGACCCCCAGAATAGGCCATTGCTCGGCGAACGGGCCGCGCCAGCCCCCCAGGAATAAGGTCGAAAATAGGGCTGAGATCGTCAAGGCGTGCAGAAGCTCGCCGGCATAGAACAGGCCAAATTTCATCCCGGTATATTCGATATGGAAGCCGGCGACAATCTCGGACTCCGCCTCCACCAGATCGAAAGGCGCCCTTCCGATTTCGGCAATCGAGGTGATTAAGAAGATCAAAGCTGCGATGGGAGCGCTTACAATAAACCAGATACTCTGGGACTTGACGATTACATCAACCCCCATCGAGCGCGCCAGGATCACCGGCACGAGCAGGGTGATCACCATCGGAACCTCATACGACACCATCTGAGCCACAGTCCGGAAAGCGCCCAATAAGGCGAATTTATTGTTCGACGACCAACCCGCCATGATGATCCCCAGGGTGCTGATCGCCCCTACCGCCACGATATAAAGGACACCAACATTCACATCAGAACCCAGGATCGTCGGCGCAAATGGGATGACTGCCCAAAGGAGGAGCACGGTCGCCAGAGCAATAATTGGAGCCAGGTTGAATACAAAGCGATCGGCGCCTTCGGGAGTGATATCTTCCTTGATCAATAACTTGATCACGTCCGCAATCGGTTGGATCAAGCCGAAAGGTCCAAGGCGATTAGGTCCTAAACGATCCTGGAAGCGTGCGACTACCTTGCGTTCAACCCACACCAGGAAAATGTCCATTAACAAAACAAAAGTAGCAAGCGCGCCAACACCGATAAAACTCATTATGAAAGTCACCAGGCCTGAGGACAGGCCCCAACCTGCCAACAACCCCGATAACCAATTTGCAATTAAAGTGATTGGATCCGTCATGCTTACGCTCCTGCAATAAACCCTATACTGCACCATCGAACGGACTGCCAAGCATGCAGCCCATGGACGTTATTCCGAAATACGAATAAAAGGCTGAGGGAATTTCATCCTTCAGCCTTTAATGGGTGCGTTTCCCCAGCCTACATCCACTCCAATGCGCCTTTACGCCAGGCATACACCAGGCCGCCGACGAGGATCAGGATAAATAACACCCCCTCCAGCACGGCAAACAGCGGTAATAGATCAAACGCGGCAGCCCATGGAAACAAGAAGACTGTCTCCACATCAAAGATTAAAAATACCAGGGCAAAAATATAATATTGAACCTTGAATTGTACCCAGGTCTCACCGACGGTTTCTATCCCGCACTCATAAGCCTGGGATTTTATCGTATTCGGTTTCCGGGGTGCGACCAATCTAGGAATCACCAGGGCCAGGGCAGGAAACACGGGGGCAAGCACCAAAAAGATGCCAATATACAGCCATTGTTCACTCAGCATAAATTCTCCTCATGCGATAAGATCACCTATTTTGACGAATCTCTGGAGATTGCGGCGTAGCCGCAACTCTCCATCATTTTGTGTGGTGCGCCGACCACTGGCCTACGGCCAGGGGCATAGCGCCCGACACTAATATGCCTATAAAAGAGAATTAGATATTAATAATTGATCTAAACCCATCCAATAATACTTTTGGGAACTAACGGGGAAAATTTTACCATAAATCCACCATATCTTTTTAGCCAACCTTAATGGAATGCGTATATAATGGGCATAGCCAGCCAGAAGCACCGGGAAACTGAACCTGCCACCGGCTGAACTTGTAGATATATCGCCAACAGAATTATGGATTAATGGTGGTTCGACTAAAACTGAGTCAAGAATTATGGAAAATAAATCTGCAACTCGCTGGTGGGACCTGCCCGCAGCTTCTTTGATCGTCGTCGCATTGTTGACGGCCAGCACGCGCCTGGTCGCAACCCAATGGACCAGAAATCTGAATGTCGTTCAAAACCTGGCATTGTTTGGTGTCATCGCCGGCCTGGCCCTCGGCCAAAGCCGCTTTTCGTCAAGATTGGCAGGATTCCTGGCCCTGATTTACGGCGCATTCGCGGTTCCCTGGCAGCTTGGTCTCACGGTGGAACGGAATAATCTGTGGTCGGACCGCTTGAGCATCCTGATCCAACGGTTGACCGTGATCATCCACCAATTGGTCTACCAGGAAGTTGTTCAAGACTCGCTGCTCTTTTTGGTTTTAATGTCGATATTGTTCTGGTTTTTGGGGACCTATGCCGGCTACACGCTGACTCGCTATGGCAACGCCTGGCGAGCCGTGTTGCCTGCCGGATTGGCCTTATTTGTAATCCATTCATTTGATGCAGTCCTTACCCAGAGGGCGTGGTACCTGGCGGTATACCTGTTCTTTGCACTGGTATTGGTTGCACGCGTTTCTTATCTTCACCAAAAGGAGGGCTGGGAACAGAGTCGCACCGCGCTGCCTCCACACCTTGGCCTTGATTTTATACGTTTCACCCTGTTAGCAGCCGCGATCATCGTATTATTTGCCTGGACGGCCCCGGCCCTGGCAAACTCGATACCGGTTGCTGCCAGGGTGTTCCAGCGCATTAAGCAGCCCTGGGACGAAGCCCGTGACCGCTTTGACAACGCTTTCGCCTCCTTACGCTCCTCCGTAGGGGTGGTCAGCGACTATTACGGCAGCAGCCTGCTTCTCGGGCGCGGCAACAAGTTGACCGATACCCAGGCCTTCATCGTAAAAGCGCCAAACGATGTCCCAGCAGGGGTTCGCTTTTACTGGCGAGCCCGTACCTACGATACCTATCAAGACGGCCAATGGATCAGCACAGGGGGTCGCACGGTGAGCTTTAACCCCCAAAATGACGAGATCCTCCTGCCCGCTCAACAAGGACGTTGGACGGGGACCTTTGAGTTTTATGCATCGACAGCTATCTCGACCATGTTTACACCTTCCCAACCACAATGGGTCAGCCGCCCAGCGAAGGCCGATGTGAGAATGGATCCGGACGGCAGCGCAGATTTATCCTCATTCCGAGCTGATCCAACGGTCAATCCAGGAGAGTTGTATAAGGTGGTAGCCACAGTAAGCAATGCGACTGTCTCTCAAATGCGCGCTGCTGGCAGCGATTATCCAACCTGGATCAAAGAGCAGTATCTTCAGCTCCCGGATACGATCACTGAGCGAACTATTCTGCTGGCGCGAAACGCGACAGCCGGTTTGGAGACCCCTTATGACAAGGTAGTAGCCATCACCAATTATTTACGCCAAAACATCACCTACAACGAAGTTTTACCCAGCCTGCCTTCAAACCAGGATGTAGTCGATTGGTTCCTGTTCGATTCCCGAGAGGGGTTTTGCAATTACTACTCTTCGGCAGAGATCATCCTGCTTCGCTCGCTTGGTATTCCTTCGCGCTGGGCAGTTGGCTACGCCCAGGGAGAGCTTCAGGATGATGGCACCTACCTCGTCCGCCAAAAGGACGCACACGCCTGGCCCGAAGTTTATTTTCCGGAACTTGGCTGGGTGGAATTTGAGCCAACCGCATCGCAACCCGCCCTCCTGCGCCTGGCAGGGGACCCATCCAGCGCCGATCCCAATGCGGATACGCAATCTATCGACGATCTGGAAGCGCTGCAACGCAGACAATTGGAAGAAGAGCTGGCTGCTCTGAGGGAAGACCGCTTACTCAGCCCGGCCACCGCACAGGGAGGCGGCCCATCAACCCTGGCGCGAATCTTATACACGGCGGTTCCGCTGGCAGCAGGCATAGGTATCCTCTCCGCGCTTTTGTGGCAGCTCAGTAAGCGCATCCATCTGCCGCCTTTCCCAGTCGTAATGGAATCCTCTATGATGCGCATCGGAATGCGACCGCCCGAAAGGATAAAAGCCTGGTCACGTCGTTCGATGCTGCCGCCCCTGGCAAAAGCCTATATGGAAATAAACCACGCATTGTCCCGCCTAGGGAGCAAATCGCCGCCGGCAGAGACGCCTACAGAACGCGCCGGGAAGTTGATCAAAATTCTCCCCGGGGCCGAGCCGCCGGCGCAAACACTGATATCCGAATACCAGAGGGCGACCTTCAGCCACCCATCACAAGCCTCTGCTGACCTTACGACAGTTTGGAAAGCCGGCATGGAAATCCGCAAACTTTCCTACCGGGCGATGTTCAAAAAGTTTACCGGTGGGCTGTTCCACCGCTTTCAACGACCTGAGCGTCCTATTCCGATTCAGCGATTTACCAGGCGCTGACGAACGCTTTCGGGAAACCCTTCGATCTGGCAATTTCAGCAGACTTTATTAATGGCCCAACAACGTTGGGCTTTTTGCCTGATAAAATATGGGGAAAGGAGCTTTTGCTAAAACCTGTTACCCTTATGAAAACCAGCCCAACTGCCAAGCAGCAACTGACCGATATCAACCAGGTGATTGAACAGATCCGCTTCCTATTAGCGGAGGACAACGGTTATCTCAATTCTCGGCTATCCGAAAGCTTGAGCGCCTTGTTGGACAATTTAGCTGAGATATCCCAGCGGACAACTCAACGAAAGGTGGAACAAGACAACCTGGTAGCGCTGGTCGAGATCGGCAAAGTGATAAATTCTTCCCTGGACCTGGATGAAGTGCTGCGTATTGTAATGGATAACATCATCCGCCTGACCGGCGCAGAACGCGGCTTCTTAATGCTAAAAAATAAAACGGATGAACTTACCACCCGCATCGCTCGGAACTGGGAACAAGAATCCATCGACCCATCCGAATATGCCCTCAGCCAGACGATCATTAACCAGGTTGTCGTAGATGGTCAGGCTGTTTTGACTACCAATGCTTTGCAAGACCCGCGTTTTGAAAGCAGAGAAAGTATCATCGTCTACAACCTGAGATCGATTTTATGCGTTCCGCTGGTCGTTAAAGGAGATTTGATCGGCGTGATATACGCCGATAACAGGGTGCGGACGGGGATATTCAAGGAAGCCGAGCGCAACTTGCTTACTGCTTTCGCCAATCAGGCTGCCGTTGCGATCGAAAACGCTCGCCTGTTCGAATCCGTCCGCCAAACGCTGGAAGAGGTTACCCAATTGAAAACATTGAATGACAATGTTTTCGCCTCAATCGCCAGTGGTGTGTTGACTACCGATTCAGATAACCGGATTACAATGTGCAATCGCGCTGCCCAGAAAATCTTAGGACATGACGAATCACGGCTTATCGGCCGCAAGCTCGAAGAGATATTGGCGCCAGTCCCCACGGATATTTATCGCTATCTCACGGAAGTGAGGCAAAATGACCGCAACTTCGTCGGGTTGGAGTTCAGCCCTGACCTCCCGGGACGCGGCAGAATCACATTGAGTATCAGCCTTTCACCCCTTAAGGAGGCATCCCAGGGACTCGCAATCGTCATCGAGGATCTCACAGAAAGAAAGCGGCTGGAAGCGCAGCAACGACTGTTCGAGCGTATGGTCTCTCCTGCAGTGATAAACCAACTAGACCCGGATCAGGTGAAATTAGGTGGCAGGCGCGCTGAAATTTCCATACTCTTCGCAGACATCCGCGGGTTTACCAGATTTAGCGAACAGATTAAACCCGAACGCCTGGTCGCCGTCCTCAATCTTTACCTGGCGGCGGCTGCGGAAGCCATTCTCGCCTATGGGGGTACTATCGACAAGTTCATGGGCGATTCTGTAATGGCCTGGTTTTACACGCCTTCTTCACTGGCGGACCAGACCTGGAAAGCCGTCCAGGCCGCCGCGGGCATTCGATTAGCAGTTGACCGCCTGAAAACCAAACTGCCAAAGGAATTTCATCTTTCCTTCGGGGCCGGGATCCATTGTGGTGAGGCTGTGGTGGGTTTGATCGGGACAGAAAAGCGCATGGATTACACGGTTATTGGCGACAGCGTGAACACTGCAAAGCGGATACAGGAAAACGCGGCATCCGAGCAAATTCTGATCAGCGAAACCGCTTACGTTCACGTTGCTGGCAAAGTTAAATCTCAAATTGTCGAAACGATGTTCGCCAAAGGAAAAAGCCAACCCATCGAAGTGTACGAAATCCTGGGAACTCGATTAAGAATGATCCTCATCAAGAGGGAATAAAGGGTCACGATATTGAGTGGCAAACAGGGCTGGTGTTCCCCCGGTGTGCCAGAACAGGACCGTCTCATTGGCTGCAAAAAATCCTTTCTTCAACAAGTCAAGCAAGCCGGCCGCGGCTCGACCGGTGTAAACGGGATCCAGAAGCAGTCCCTCGCTGCGGGCAAACGACGTGATCGCCTGGCGCTCCGGTTCGCCCATCACACCGTAGCCGCCTCCAAGATAATCCGCATTAACAAGAATTTCCTCCGGGCGAAACTCAATTTTTTCTCCCAAGAAGTCAGCGGTATCACTGGCCAAACCGGCTACATGCTTTTGCAGCGATTTCTCCGTTTCATCCACACTGATCCCCAGGATTTTTACTCCAGGGTCAAATAAACGCGCTCCTAAAGTGAGTCCGGCCTGAGTTCCTCCCGAAGAAGAAGCGAAAACAATCCAATCCGGATGGATGTCTTGATCCAGGAGCTCTTTAAACGCATAAACATATGCAGCCGCTCCGGTGGGGTTTGAACCCCCGTATGGGATCAGAAAGGGTCTCTTTCCTGCTTCCCAGGCGTTTTGGAATGCATCTTGCAAAAACTGGTCTCTCCGGTCGAAACCTGCCCAAACGAATTCTGCTCCTAACAACCGGTCTAAAAGAAGGTTGCCCGAAAGCGCCGGCGGCGCTTCCCCGGAAAGTACAAGGATGCAGTCATAACCATATTTAGCCGCTGCAGCCGCCGTCTGGCGGCAATGGTTGGATTGCACCGCTCCGGAAGTAATCAACGTACGCGCTTCTTGGGCTTGCGCTTCAGCAAGCAAGAATTCCAGCTTGCGGATCTTATTGCCCCCCATAGCCAGTCCGGTTTGGTCATCGCGCTTGACAAGCAAGCGCGGGCCGGCTAACTCCTCAGAAAGTCGAGTCAGGGATTCGACAGGTGTCGGAAGATGAGCGATTTTTATTTTGGGCAAGCTTCTCATTGGATAACTCCCAGGCGCCCGCATCCTTGCAGGCTTAATTGTCAATTTGAACACGCTCTCGTGTGCGGTTCACCCCGCGCCGCCGCATAAATCCTAAAATTCGAGGCAGCGCCTGGTTGTAAAGCCGGAACAAAAGCTTATGGACGGCCAGGTCCCAGGCTCCGATATGGCGCACAACCTGCCCACCCAGGCCTTCTTTAAAGCGGTACACCCCCCACATTGGATCGTCTTCATTAAATTCATCCGGGGCGCCCCAAAGATCATAAAGCGTGCAGCCGTGGGCCTTAGCTCTGCGCATCGCCTCCCATTGTAAAAGGTAATTTGGCATTTTTTCGCGGTGGACTTCGCGAGACATGCCGTACATATACCATGCTTTTCGAGCAAATCGAAAAAATAACAGCGCGGCGACTGGCTCCCCATCCACCTCGGCGATCAATGGTTCGGCGACCGGCGACTGGCTTCCTGCCTTGCTCGCCATGAATTTTCCCCACAGCATCCGGTAATAATTTTCCTCCCGAATAACAAACCCATCTCGAAGCGAGGTATCCGCATACATACGGTAAAGCAGCCCCAGATCTGTCGCCCTCCCAGGACGTATGTTGACTCCTTTGCGTACAGCGAGGCGGATATTATAGCGCGTCTTCTGTTTCATTTTCGCCAAAAGTTGGTTTTCATCTGGCGTCAGGTCCACCACCACCGTATTCCGAAACTGGACCTGGTCATCCGAGAACTGCCAGCCGCTCTTTTGCAGGCTATTGATGACATCTTTTCCCAGCTCACACGCAGACGTTCCGGGCTGGCCAGGAACTCCTGCACCCAGGGGGACGTCCGGGTCTATCTTCAGGAAGATCGCCCCCTGGCTGTAAGCCAGATGGGCCAAATCCGCCAGGACCCGGCTGCGCAAAGGTTCATTTTGCCAGTCCATCAATGGCCCACGCGGGACGTACAACATGCTAAGACGGGCGGGGAAAACTCCGACCGGGCCTGTGCGTTTCAAGACCAGCGCTGCAGCAATAATTTCCTTTTTTTCATTCAGCCATAATTGAGGCAGCGGCTGCCATCCATATTGCGCTTTCGCCTGTCCCCATTCCCAGGTTTGCAGCAGGTGGGGTTGGGGCAAAGCCGAGATAACCGAATTCCATTCGGCAGGATCCAATTTGGGTGATATCCAATCAAAAGTTCCACGGTTGTTTACCGATTTAAACTGGAAGTCGTCAGCCTTCGCCTGCCCGGTTCCTCGCCCATAAACGATAGAGCAAATAACCGGCTGGCTTGTATACCCGATCCCAGGGTCCGGCGGCACGCGCGAAGCGGCCTCCAAATCCGCGCTTAAACCGGTACACCCCCCATAACCCATCCGATCTCTGGGTGAAGTTCGCTTCGAGGGCCGGCTCGTCGGCATCCGGAATCCCCCAGAGATCATACAACGAGCAGCCCTGGGCACGGGCCCAACGCATAGCTTCCCATTGGAGTAAATACGTAGGCATACGCTCGCGATTTTCGTTTGCGGAGGCGCCGTAAAAATACCAGGCCCGCTTTCCGCGGGCGAATACCATCAACGCGGCCAGTGGTTCGCCCTGGAATTCGGCAACCAGCATTTCACAACGGCCTAGCGGATGGAATAGCTCGTAAGCGCGGCGGTAATATTCCAAACTGTGAACGCCAAAGGTTTCCCGGCCTCCGGTAACCTGCATTAATCGATAGAATGCATCCAGGTCAGCAGAAGGGTGAACGACAATCCCCTTTTTTAAAGCAAGCCGGATGTTATAGCGCGTTTTTTGTTTCATTCGCCCTAAAATCCGCTCTTCATCTTCGTCGATATTCACCAGCAGCGTGTTTTTTGGCTGTACGGTTTGTTCTCCTGAACGAAATCCAACCGGAATTGAGGTTTTCGCACCACCTGGGCTCAATCCGGCGACATCTTGCGTCCACAAATCCGGTTCAATCTTCAATAATACCGACCTGCGTCTACGGCAGATTGCATCGATTTCTGCCAGGAGCTCAGGCCATCCCGCACCTGCTGCCTGGGGAAACGTACCATCTTGCTGTTTCTGACAGATTTTTCCCCCTACCGGGCCCTTGGGAATGTAGGCCAGTGTAAGTCCGAAGGGCAGTCGCCGAAAGAGCACCTGGGCGCCCATACCGGCAGCAGCAACTCGAACAGGTTCCCATCCAAATCCGGCTTTCAATTCACCCCAAGGGCCTGATTGAAGGAGATGCGCATCCGGGAATCGGTTTAAAAAACCATCCCATTCTGCTGCGGATAATTCAGGCATTCTTACAAAATCGAGGTGAGGTCGGGTGGAGGCGCACTCCGGACCGCTGCGCCGGGGATAAATTCGTCCAACAGGCGGACAATCGCCGCCGAATCCCCCTCGCGAGCGAGCAGGCTCAGCTCATCCACAGAGCGGATTAAAGCCGCGCCGGTCATCACATCTTCTTCTGCCAGCAGCACAATGTCAGGATGCTGAGTTGGCTCGTAACGCGCCCACTTATCCCACAGCTCTTCGCTCAACTTTTCCCCAGGCCGGATGCCCGTAAATACAATCTCAATATCTCTTCCCGGTTCCAGGCCGGACAGGCGGATTAAATCTTCAGCCAGGTCCAGGATGCGCACCTGTTCACCCATGTTTAGGACAAAAACCTCGGCCCCGTTCCCCATGGCAGAGGCCTGCAGCACCAGGTGTACGGCCTCCGGAATGGTCATAAAATAACGCTTCATGTCAGGGTGTGTAATCGTGATCGGGCCGCCATGGGCTATTTGGCGTTTAAACAGCGGGATTACACTCCCCCTGCTCCCTAGAACATTCCCAAAGCGAACCACGGAAAAAGCCAATCCCGAACGATGGGCAGCATCCAATACGATCATTTCGGCTAACCTCTTTGCCGCGCCCATCACGCTCGTCGGCCGGATAGCCTTATCCGAAGAGATCATGACCAAACGCTCAACGCCGTAGTTCAGGGCAACCTCTACAACGTTGCGTGAGCCAATCACATTATTCGTGATCGCTTCCTCTACATTGGCCTCCATGAGCGGGACATGCTTGTGCGCAGCCGCGTGAAAGACGACTTGTGGCCTGAGGTTATCGAACACGATCATTAACCGATCCAGGTCACGCACATCCGCGATCACCGGATGAACTGGCAGCGCCGGAAAATTGTCTTCCAAATCGACCAGGGTTTCGAAGATGCTGTTTTCCCCATGCCCAAGTAAAATCAAAGCGGATGGGCCCCAGCGAGCCACCTGGCGGCATAGCTCACGCCCAATGGAGCCGCCGGCCCCGGTAATCAGCACCCGCCGTCCTCCCAGGCTTTCGCCGATCAAGCGCTCATCCATATGCGCCGTCTCACGCCGGAGCAGGTCAGTGATATCGACTTCACGCAGGCGGCTGACGTTAACCTTTCCACCGATGAGCTCGTAAATCCCAGGCATCGTCCGGAAAGGCATACCTTTCAAACGGCAGACATCCGCAACCTGGCGCACCACCCTGCCGGGCGCGCTTGGGATCGCAATGATCACTTCTTCGATGCGCTTGGAATCGAGAATTCGGGGCATGTCGGCCAAAGTTCCCACCACCGGGACTCCATGGATCTGCTGTTTTTGTTTATCGGGATCGTCGTCAATAAAACATACCGGCGTGACCGGCAGGCCGGTATTCTTCTGCATCTCCCTTACAACCAGCGCGCCGGCGTCTCCTGCGCCCACCACCAGGACCCGCCGGGATTGGGGACCTCCACCGGCGAGGTTAGATTGGTTTTCGGCCAAGACCCGCAGCGAGAATCTCAGCCCTCCGATCAGGGCTAAAGAAAGGAGCCAGTCGATCGGCAGTGCGCCGCGCGGGAAATTCGGAACGACATTTAAGGCCAGCAGGCCTACTACCGCCATTGAAACCAGCACCGAGGAGGTACTGACTGCGATTACGATCAGCAAGAGCTCGTGAATACTGGCATACACCCATAACCGCCGGTATAAGCCGAAGGAATAAAACACCACCGGCTTAATGAGGAGCGCCACCCCAACCAGCCAGACCGCCTGGGGTAAATAGAAGATAAATAATGGGCCCAGGTCGAGACGTAAAGCGAAGCTGCCCAGGGCAGCGATAACGATGAGCGACAAATCCCCCAAGAGCACCAACCGGTTTCGCAGAAGCACACGGGGTTTCATTCGCACTCGCTCCCTTATCTCCCTCTGAATCCCAGCATCGTCGCCGGCGTTCGCAGTAAAATCACAAGATCCATTATCAAGCTGCGGTGTTTGATATAGTACAAATCATACTCCAATTTCGTAATCGTCTCATCGATCGAGGAGGCGTACCCAAAATTAACCTGAGCCCAACCAGTGATCCCAGGCTTAACCAACAGGCGCGCCCGGTAAAATGGGACGTGTTTTTGAAAGAGCTCGACCAGTTCCGGACGTTCTGCTCTCGGACCCACCAGGCTCATATCCCCCCGAAGGACATTCAGAAATTGCGGCAGCTCGTCCAAATGAGTTTTTCGCAATAACTTCCCAACCCGCGTGGCGCGTTCATCGTCTTCTTTCGCCCACTGGGGCTTACCATCCGGTTCGGCATCGCGCCTCATTGTGCGAAATTTGACGATTTTATAAGGCTGGCCGCCGCGTCCGGAACGTGTTTGGTCGTAAAAAACCGGCAGTTTGTCGTCGACAAAAATCGCCAAGGCCGCGAACGGTAAGATTACCAGGAAAATCAAGGTACCGACCAATCCTCCAGCGATGTCCAGGAGGCGTTTGCCCAGCTCGTAAAACCCGCTGACCCTGGCTTCATCGACAAAAGAACGCAAGATCCAATCCGCCTCAAGAACTCGGATCGGCACACGGTTTAGAAGCTCCTCGTAAACCACCGGCATTCGAATGATCTCCAGGCCGTGCTCCTGGGCGTCCAATAGCGCCTGGAACATGGTCCCATGCATCTCCCCCGAGATTGCGACGATCACATCCGTTACGGCGTTCTTGGCGAGGATCTCCAGCAGACAATCGCTTCCGCCAATCACGGTCGCGCCTTCGATCTTTGCGCCTAATTTTTTGGGATCGTCATCTACGATTCCGACCAGGAAGAAAGGTGAAGGATGGATCTCATTGATGATCCTCAATAAAATCTCGCCGGTTTTTCCACCGCCAACCAGGATTGCACGGCGCAAGAACTGCGGCGCGGTGAATACCTGGATGTACACCCGCCGCCAGATGAGGGTTAAAGAGAGACAGCCACCAAAAAACCTGCGACCCCACGCCGGGGCAGTAAAGACCGGGGGGGATCAACATAATAGAAGTAAAGCAGCACGTACAACACCAGGCCGACCAAGGCGGCAAGCGCGACCCCACGAATTGTCCTGCCCCAATCGCCGGCGCGGTGAACATCGTAGAGCTCCACAAGCAGCACCAACCAGATTAAAGGCATCAGGTAGAACCAGGGTTGAGGGTTTACTCGTTTTTGCAGAAATTCTGCGGAAATGCCGAGAAACTTTTCGCTGCTTGCCCAAAAATACAGGGCCAACCCCCAGGAGATCAGCGCCATGAGTAGATCGCCGACCAGTAAAACCGCGCGCCTCTCACCTATGCGCAATTGCCAGGGACTCGATTTCTGTACCTGCTTCGAGATTGCCACTTCAGGGTTCACGATAAAAGATCAAACTCCACAAGAAAGCGCTTCCCCAGGTAAGATGCATCGTGGCGATTGCCAGGACCACCGAAAAAATTAAAGCAAAATCCTTTTCACGAGCTGCGATCTGCGCACCGGCCGCGAGCAACGCCAGAGTGTATAAAATCAGCTCGGCGGCCAACACCAGGCGAGGAAGAAGGAACCAGGGAGTTAATAAGGCGAGGATGAGCAAGCTGAGGATAAATACCGGCGGCAGCGCCTGGCGCCAACGTAAGGACATGGGATAACGGCGCAGCATACGCGCTTTCCAATACCCATAACGCCAGTACTGACCCGCCAGTGCTTTCAGGTTTGGGCGTGCAAAATAAGTCGCCCGAATCGCCGGGTCCAGCCAGATTCTACCTCCAGACCGGCGAACGCGGGTGTTAAATTCATAATCCTCGTTTGTCAATAAGGTTTCATCAAAAGGACCAATCCGCTGGATCAAGCTGGTATGGAATGCGCCGAAAGGCACCGTATCCACCGCCTGGGCGCGCTCGCTGAAGCGATAATGCGCATCGCCAACGCCGAAGGGATGAGAAGCAGCAGCGGCGATCCCCCGGGCGACCCAGCCCGGCGCTCCTGGTTGGATCTCCCAAACACCGCCAATGTTCACCCCCAGGCCCTGGTTGAGCGCTTCGACACAGCGGGCAACATAGTCGGGACGCGGCATCGAATGGGCATCCAGCCTCACGATGATCTCACCTTCGGCTGCCCGGATAGCCTGGTTCAACCCGGCAGGAATATTGCGCTTTGCATTTTCCACTACCCGCACGCAAAACTCAGGGCGGCTGCGCTGAAAGGTGGCGATTTCCTCCAGTGTATGATCTGTAGAAAGGCCGTCGGCGATCACCACTTCCATTTGATTTCGAGGAAAAGTCTGCCCATACAATGCTTCGAGCAGCAGGCGAATAGTCGCTTGCTCATTGTAACATGGGACGATGATCGAAACGAGAGACACGCGGTCAACCCTACTATGGAAACATTCCAACCCGCAATTGCAGGCTACTTGCCTTTCTCTCAATTGCGCGTCGAACGGCTTGAAACATTCCTGCGGTCCCGGGGAATCTCGCTGGGCTGCGCAACGAAGGGTAGTTTTACCACAAAAACGCTACCCGAACCGGGGGCATCCAGATCGCTCTTATTATAGGCAGAAATCGAACCGCTATTTTTCTCATTCAGAGGCAATTGCTATCAATTCAATCTCGACTGCGGCAGCTTTCGGCAATGCTGCAACCTGGACCGTCGAGCGGGCGGGAGGATTTGAAGTGAAAAATTGGGCGTAAACCGCGTTCATCTTCGAGAAATCACCCATGTCGCGCAAAAAAACTGTCGTTTTGACGACGTCCGAGAGCGAAACGCCGCCCGCCTCGAGCACGTGCTGCAAGTTGGTCAGCGCCTGGCGGGTTTCCGCTTCGATTCCGCCAGCGACCAATTCGCTGCTTTGGGGATCGATGCCTGCCTGCCCGGCGGCAAATACGAATTTGCCGGCAAGAATGCCGGCCGAATAGGGTCCAAGCGCTTTTGGCGCTTTATCAGTAGCGATTACTTTGTGACTAGCCATAATTTCCTCGATTTTCTTTAGATTTAAAAGAGTACTGCTCAATAGGGATAGATTTTAATGCGAACAAGCTTACACGTCAAAGCAAGTGGACATCTTGCTCCAGCGCAGCGCCTCATTCAAACTTCAACAACTGTAGGACGTCCGCCAAAGCTGCCTCAAAAACCTCATCCATAATCGCGGGATCGGCGGAATAGGCTCCGCCGAACACCCCATCCCCATAAACCTGGCGGGCTTCTTTTGCACCCATTAAACCGGGTACGTGGGGGGGATTTTTCTCTCCATCCGGCAGGTCGGCAACGCGAGTGAACGAAAAGGCCTCTAACCAGCTTGCATGCATGGGTTTAAGCTCGTGTTTCTCGGCCACATCGAGCACAGCGTGAGCCTGCCACCAGGCATACCATGCCAGTCGTAACCCGGTCAGCGAATTGGCAAGCTCATATAATCTCGCCCGGGCAGGATCGTTGCCTCCATGTCCATTCAGCAGCAGGATGCGGCGAAAACCGTGTCCGTAGGCCGAGCGGACCAAGTCTTCGACCAGATCGAGCAGCGTCGATACCCGCAAACTGAGAGTTCCCGGGTAACCGAGAAAGTAAGGCGAACTGCCAAAATTCAAAGGCGGCCCTACCAGCACGCCCGTCTGCCGGCTGGCTGCGTCGGCGAGGGCAAGCGGGATTTTCACATCGGTCAACAAGCTGAGATAACCATGCTGCTCACAGGCGCCTAAGACCAACACCAACCGGTCGTCCTGCTCCAGGTATCTTTCCACATCGAACCAGTTTAACTCTTCTAGGCGCATATCATCCTTCTCCCTGTATGATGAAGCTCTTTTTCTCCTTACGGGTGGTACACCAAAGGCGCCTAACCCTAATTTTGGCCAAAGTATCCTGCGCAGTGAACGTAGAAATCATCCTCCGGCGCCAATTTTGCCGCGTGCAGGATATCGGCAATCGACGTAGTGCTGGCAGGCCGGGTAAGGTGGGCGGCCCATCCGCGCAGAAAATAAGCCGCTGCCAGGTCTGGGGCAACCTGCAAAGCGCGGTCAGAATACTGTGTGATCCATTCCGAAAGCGCTTCTTCCCGGCCCTCTGCCACGCTCGCCGCGATCAAGGGCGACTTTGGACTGAAGATATCTGTAGGCCGGTATGGACGGAAAAGATCCACCGCAGCCTGGTAGTCTCCGGCGAAGATATCGTTAAGCAGCGGGTATGCGGATCCGGAAAGGGCGATTTCCGCCCGGCTGCCAGCGATTAAATTAATATCCACCAGGTTCCATTTCAGGGTTTCATCCTTTTCACCCATTGCGGCCGCCGCATTGATTTGGACCTGAGCATCTTTCCACAAGTCCGCTCTTGCCAGCTCCAGCGCTCGGTCATTTAGCCTCCGGATTTCTTGCGGCGCTGAGGCTGGCAGAGGCTTTAATTGAACCAGCTCGAGCCCGCTGCCGTTCCAGCGCCAAACCTGGTAATTTACAAGGCGCACACCACAGGTATAGCATAATATGTACGGATCGCTCAAATCCAACAGAATCTCAAGGATGCCATCCGAATCGAGATCCCTTAACGCTCCTGCCGCCGGTCCAGGCGAACAATGAGTGAGCACTTCGTGAAGTAAGCTGCCATCAAAAGCAAGCAGGTCGAAACAACCCGAATGTGCACCGGCCCCGCTTTGCACTTGTAAATAAATCGAGCTGGAATCGAAATTCACTTGTTTTACCGCCTGGCTGCCGAGAAAATCCGGATTCTGCAATTCCAACCTGGAGATCTCCCGCCAGCCTTCTTTTGCCAACGTAAAAAGGGCCAGAGAATGGTTCTGCGGGGGATTGTAGCTGCGCGAACCCTGCGAATACACCGCCCAAACCGGCGCCGTTCCAGCCGGGACTGACAAGGCCAGAACGCCCACATTGCCGATCCCCCGGAAGACCGCCTGGCTATTCCCTGTTTCTGCAGTCGAAGTCGGTGCGAGCCAGGACTGCGCTGTTCGCTGCAAAGCGAATGAAAGCGAGCCAGGCGGCAGCGGCGTCGCGGTCATCGTCAGCGTTGGCGTTTTCGGGGTATAGACAGTTGTGGCTGTAAAAGCAGCAGTCTGCATGGGACGCTCAGTTGTGACTTTGAATGGGGCTGGGCTGGAAGAAGCTGCCCCCGCTTGAGAAGCAATACTGCAGCCAGAAGCGAAAAAATAACCCATCAAAACCAACCAGCCCAATCGACGCACAGCGCTCATCGGGAATCTGGACCGTTGCGACGAGACACCCATATGCCTAACGCTAGCCCGGATAAAGAAAACAGTAGGGTTACCCCTATCCCCAACGCTGCCAGTTTAAGAATGGAGCCGTTCAACCCTGGAGGTGGGCCTGGCTCAGCCAAATCGCCGGCTTCGGCCGTTACGCTGCCGGGCGCTGGAGTCGGAACGGCAACGTGCACACCCGCTATCCTGACCGCTTGAGGGGACAGCAAGATTAGCCCGCCCAGGAACACGAGCCCAATGAACCAGCGGGTAAATCGCGATCGCGAGCGCATTCCGGGTTAAACAATCCTCTCGAACCGTAGAAAAACGCACCCGCTGCGGGCAGAAAAAACGCTTCTTCACAACGGGCGTGGTGGCTCAAGCTTCCTTTCATCTGAGGCTTTTGGTCGGGTCTCAAAAGAAATAGCTCCAGTGGACCGGGGCCGGAGTCCCGATCAGATCACTACATTGACCAGTTTGCCCGGCACCAGGATCACCTTGCGCGGTGATTTGCCTTCCAGATAGCGCTGCACAGCCTCGCTGGCAAGCGCTGTTGCTTTAGCTTCCTCCGGGCTGATCTCTGCCGAGACGTTAATACGGTCGCGCACCTTGCCATTCACCTGGACCACCAGGGTGATCTCCTCTTCTTCGGCTGCAGCGGCATCGAATTCGGGCCAGGGCTGGGTATGAACCGAATAAGGTTTCCTCAGGCGAGCCCACAGCTCCTCTGCGATATGCGGCGTCGCCGGCGCCATCATGCGCAAGTAAACATCCTGGGCTTCCACCCATTCAGGGGAGACTGCCGCACCCAGGTCACGGGCTTTATACATCTCATTCAATAACTCCATCAATCCTGAGATGATGGTGTTGAACTCGAATCTTTCGTAATCGTGAGTTACCCGCTTCAGGGTCTGGTGTAACTTGCGACGCAGATTGCGCAGCGTCTCCGCCGTTGGGTCTCCGTGTACGGACGGCTCTGTGAACAGAGACCAAACTCGGCGAACCCAGCGGGCCGCCCCTTCGATGCCGCTGCTGTTCCAGGGCGCGCCCATATCCCAGCGGGCGAAGAACATTAAATACGCCCGCACCGTATCCGCGCCGTAGCGGGCTACCAGGTCATCCGGGGCGACGACATTGCCGCGGCTCTTGGACATTTTCTCCAAATCCTCGCCCAAAATGATGCCCTGGTTGCGCAGTTGCAGCATTGGTTCGGGTCCACGCATAACCCCCATATCGCGCCCTGCTTTATGGAAAAAGCGGGTATAGATCAGGTGCATAGTAGCATGTTCGATGCCCCCGGTATAGGTATCTACCGGCATCCAATAATCGTATTCAAGCGGGTCAAATGGCCACTGGTCATAGTGCGGGCTCAAATAACGTAGATGATACCAGGATGAACACATGAATGTATCCATGGTGTCCGTCTCCCGCACGGCTGGGCCGCCACATTCCGGGCATGTGGTTTGTTTCCAGGTCGGGTGCAGCTTGAGCGGGCTCACCCCTGTGGGCAGCCATTCGACGTCGTCCGGCAGGAGAACCGGAAGCTCGTCATCCGGGACGACGACGGCGCCATGCTCAGGGCAATAAACGATTGGGATCGGGGCTCCCCAATAGCGCTGGCGGGATATCAGCCAATCGCGCAGCCGGTAGTTGATGGATTTTTTACCGATCCCATGTTCTTCCAGGTAGGCGACCGTCTTTTCAAAGGCTTGATCACCCGGAGTCCCCGTCAGCGGACCGGAATTGATCATTTTCCCATAGATCGGCAGCGCTTCAACCATGCTGGCCTCGTCCAGATTGGGATCGTCTTCAGACACTACGACCACGCGCACCTCCAATCCATACTTGCGGGCGAATTCAAAATCGCGTTGATCGTGGGCTGGCACCGCCATAATTGCGCCCGTGCCATAGGTCATGAGCACATAGTCAGCTATCCAGATCGGAATGCGCTCATCATTCACCGGGTTGATCGCGTAGCCTCCGGTGAATACGCCGGTTTTTTCCCGGTCCGCCGATTCGCGCTGGATGTCCGACTGGCGCTTGGTCTCATTGACATAAGCCTCAACTTCAGCCTTTTGGCCAGCCGATGTGATTTTCTGCACCAACGGATGTTCCGGGGCCAGCACCATAAAGGTCGCGCCCCAGAGCGTATCTGGCCGGGTCGTGAAAATCTCGAGCGGATCGCCTTGTTCGGTATGAAATGTGACTAAAGCGCCTTCCGACCGCCCGATCCAATTCGTTTGCAGCGTTTGGACCCGCTCAGGCCAATCCAGGTGTGAGAAGTCCAGCAGCTCTTCGGCGTAATCTGTCGTTCGGAAGAACCACTGCTCCAGGTCTTTCTTGATCACCGGGGTTCCGCAGCGCTCACAGTGGCGGTCTTCGCCCCAGACCTGCTCGCGCGCCAGGGTCGTATTACAATGAGGGCACCAATCCACCGGCGACATCTTCCGGTAAGCCAGGTTGTGCTTGAACAACTGGCTGAAAAACCATTCCGTCCAGCGATAGTATTCGGGATCCGAAGAGACGGCCTCCCGGCGCCAATCGAACATCGAGCCCATCGTTTTGAGCTGGCGGCGCATCCGCTCGATATTGGCGTAAGTCCATTCCTTTGGGTGGATGCCATGGTTGATCGCTGCGTTTTCAGCCGGCAGGCCGAAGGCGTCGAAGCCAATTGGGAAGAGCACGTTGAAGCCGCGCATCCGCTTATAGCGTGCGCGTGCATCCGAGGGCGTCATCGCATACCAGTGACCAATGTGCAGGTCCCCTGAGGGGTAGGGCAGCATCGTCAGGGCGTAATGTTTGCTGCGCGCAGGATCGACATCCGCGTTGTACAGGCCGTCAGACTCCCATCGGGCCTGCCATTTTGGCTCAATTTCTGCGGGATCGTAGTTCGCTTGATCTGTCATTTTCTTCTCCGCTTTTCATGCAATAAAAACAGCATAAATTATATCTGCATCTCTACCCGAAACCGACTTTGCTTTATTCCCTACGATCATCCTGGTGGGTTTTTTCTGCAGCCGGCCGGGTGACGGCGCTCAAGATTTTTCCAGGGACGTAAAAAAGCCTGACAATCTTCTGACCCTTTAATAATGGGAGTACCCGGGGCCGGGAAAGCGCCAATTCCCGAACTTCCTCTTCAGCGGCATCCGGAAGAATCTCAATCACATCCCGGAGTTTTCCGTTGATCTGGATCGGAATTTGCAGCTTTTCCTGGCGGGTAAGCTCAAGGTTCCATTCTGGCCAGGGCTGTTCGTGAACGCTGCCCGGATGTCCTGTGAGCTGCCATAATTCCTCGCTAATATGCGGCGCGGCGGGGGCCAGCAAAACCAGTAGAATTTCTAGAGCCTGGTGGTAAACCGCCGTTCGCCAGGTCCCTGAACGCAGCCGGTCATGGATAGAATTGACGAATTCCATAATTGCTGAGACCATCGTGTTCAGGCGAAAAGTTTCAATGCGCTCACTCACCTGCGAGATCGCCCGGTGGGTTAGCCGCTCCAGGTCATCATCCATTCCTTGGGCCGTGGCGCTTTCCGCATAAGTGCGCTCATAAAGGTTCCAGACCCGCTTCAAGAAGCGTAATGCACCGCTGATCCCGTCCGGATTCCAACGGATATCCTGCTCGAATGGCGCCATGAACAATTCGTACACCCGCAATGCATCCGCGCCATATCGGGCGACCATCTCGTCCGGGGTAATGGCATTGCCGCGGGATTTCGACATGCGGGTGCCGTCCGGGGCCAAAAGCTGGCCCTGGTTCATTAATTTTGAAAAAGGCTCGCGGAACGGCACCAAGCCGGCATCCGCCATTACTTTCGTCCAAAAGCGGGCGTAAAGCAAGTGCAGAACCGCGTGTTCGGCGCCGCCAACATACAGGTCTACCGGCATCCAGTAATTCATCGCAGATGGCTCGAAGGGTCCCTGGTCATCATGCGGGCTGGTAAAGCGCAAGAAGTACCATGACGAATCCGCAAAACCACCCATCGTGTCGGTTTCGCGTTGAGCGGGACCGCCACAGCGCGGGCAGGTCGTATTAACGAAATCAGGCCGGCGCGCCAGTGGAGATCGGCCGCTGCCATCGGGTTGAAAATCCTCCATTTCCGGCAGCAGCACCGGCAGATCCTTTTCATCCAACGGCGTCTCTCCGCAATCCTGGCAGTAAACAATTGGGATTGGCGTGCCCCAATAGCGCTGGCGGCTGATCAACCAATCGCGCATGCGATAATTCACGGCAGCGCAACCCATCTGCCGTCTTTCCAGCTCGGCGAGAATCGCCTCAGCCCCCTGTTGGCTGGCCAAACCACTAAATGGGCCAGAATTAACCATCCAGCCTGGCTCTTCATAAGCCTGCTGAAGATCGCTTTCATCCAGTACGGTATCCGGGTCTGCGGCGATTACGACGACGATTGGCAGCCCATAGCTGTGAGCGAACTCAAAATCCCGCTGGTCGTGGGCCGGCACGCCCATCACCGCGCCGGTCCCATAACCGGGCAATACATAGTCGGCGATCCAAACCGGTATTTTCTCGCTACTGAGCGGGTTGAGTACGTACCCCCCGGTAAACACACCGGTCTTCTCTCGCGTTTCGACCATCCGCTCGATCTCGCTTTTACCTGCCGCCTCGGCAATGTACGCCTGCACCTGTGAGCTTTGTTCTGCGGTTGTGATCTCCTTCACCAGGGGATGTTCAGGGGCCAGGACGAAGAAAGTGATGCCATACAGCGTATCGGGACGAGTGGTGAAAACCGCGACCGGTTGGGCCTCAGCTCCCGGCTCGGCCAATGGGAATAGAATCTCAACCCCTTCGGATCGCCCGATCCAATTGCGCTGCTGGAGCTTGATCGCTTCAGGCCAGTCGATCTCGTCCAGGCCGGAAATTAATTCATCCGCGTAGGCTGTGATGCGAAAATACCAGGCCGGGATTTCTCGCCGGGTGACGCCGGTATGGCCGCGCCAGCATACGCCGCCGGACACCTCGTGGCTGGATAGGGTTGTCTGGCAAACGGGACACCACCACTGGAAATTCGTGTCTCGGTAAGCCAGGCCGCGGCGGTAAAGCAGCAAAAAGAACCACTGAGTCCAACGATAGAATTCCGGCCTGGAAGAATCAATTTCTCTGCTCCAGTCGTAGCTCGTGCCGATCATCCGCATCTGGCGGCGGAAGTTAGCGGTATTGAGATCGGTGGTCACCCGGGGATGGACGCCATGAGACACAGCATACTGCTCGGCTGGCTCGCCAAAAGCATCCCAACCCATGGGGTGCAGCACATTGAAAGCCGCTCATGCGCTTATAACGCGAGATCAGATCCGTGGGAACGTAATTCCGGCAGTGACCGACGTGCAAACCGTCTCCGGACGGATAGGGGAAAAAATCCAGGCAGTAAAACTTCGGTTTGTTTCCACCTTCAAAGGCGCGGTAAAGCCTGGCATTTTCCCAATTTTGCTGCCATTTCGGTTCGATAACCTGTGGATTGTACACAGGCCATGGTTTGTTTGAACCAGACATTACGCACCTCCATCTGTTTTCTAAATACCCATACAGTTGCCGCTCATTCTGGTATGAAATTTGCACCTGATTCTGCCAGTAGAACCTTTCAAGATAACCTTTTTTGCAATGAGCCGCCTGAATTCACGCTATCAAGAATTCTTTCGAAAAACCGTCTGATCAGGGACGAAAGACGCTGAGGCGAATATGGACGAACCCCCGCAAGAAGTCTGGATCCAATTTTTAATTAATCTTTCACGCTATATCGACTCGCGTGTTTCATTCAACGGCCGGCACAGCGCTCAGGTTGCCCTCTGGGCTAAATCGACTGCCCGCAAGCTGGCGATCCAGGAGATCGACGAAATCGCTATTTTCTGGGCCGCACTGCTGCATGATATTGGAAAAATAGGCGTGCCAGACGCTGTTTTATCCAAAGCAGGGCCTCTTTCCGAACAGGAATGGATCATGATCCGCCTGCATCCAACCGTTGGGGCAAACATTGTTAAATCCCAGAAAAGCATCGCCCATATCGCTCCAGTGATTTATGCCCACCAGGAACGGTTTGACGGAAGCGGTTACCCCTTAGGCCTGCGTGGAGAAGAGATCCCCATTGAGGCGCGTATCCTGGCAGTTTCCGACGCTTACGAAGCGATGACCAACGACCGGGTTTATCGCAAAGCGTGCAGTCCGCTGAAGGCTTCCCAGGAGCTTAGACGCGCCGTAGGCACGCATTTCGACCCAAACATCGTCGACGCTTTCTTAGAAGTCGTCAACCCATGAGCGACTCCCTCGATCCAATTCTTAAGGTACAAAAAGAAAAATCCCTCGCCATTCAGGGACGAAGGATTGCTCCGCGGTACCACCCTGCTTGCATGGCCTGATATTCATTCATCAGGCCTGCCGCTCCGGATCGCGCTAACGGGCGAATCCCGCCGCCAGCTATCCTGCCCTGCTCCGCCGCATATTGGGATTCATCCAATATGGAGCTGTCGGGCAGCATTCACCGGCGATGTCTATCCCTGTACTGGGACAGCAGGCGAGTTCAACCAAAAACCCTGGTTCTTCGCAGGGTAAATTGTGCTCCGTGGGCACTCTGCCGGGCTCACACCTCGCTCTCCCGGCTCGCTGGCGGATGGCTTACTACTCCTGCTATGACATTATATATATTGATCCAGGTGAGTGGACCCAGTGGGATTCGAACCCACGACCTTCTCAATGCCATTGAGACGCGCTCCCAACTGCGCTATGGGCCCCAGCTTTTTCCAAGTGTGCGAATTTTACCTGGAAACAAAATATCCGTCAATCAACCGGTAATCAGTGGACCTGGAGGGATTCGAACCCTCGACCCCTTCAGTGCGATTGAAGTGCGCTCCCAACTGCGCTACAGGCCCTTTTTGTGAAGCGAAAGCTATTGTATCCCGAGAGCATACCGCCTGTCAAGCAGTCAAAAATCCGCCTCTCGCTACCTCAGGCTGCGCTTCATCCATTCAAAAAAACGTTCTCGATCGATTTCCAGGACCAGGCTGGCGTTCGGTGGCTGCTCGGTAACACCGAACCAGTCTACCACTACCTGGCCGCGCGTCCCCTTTCCCCCAAGCTCGACTTCGACGGTATGCGATTCAGCCCTGGAAACAATATCCGGCTCGAGGGCGACAACCATAGCCAAGGGGTCGGGTTCAAAGAGCATCTTCACCCCCGGGATTTGCTTCAAATAGCGATTCCGGTTGGACCGGCGAAAAAAATCTGCCTTCTGTGTCCCCATGGAGAAAAGCTCTTCCACCTGGTTGGGCGACAACCCGTGACCCATGACCGTTTCCCAGGGGACCAGGGTCAGGCCTGGCCAGCGGCTCAAGACGATGGCGGATGCCTCAGGATCAACGTAGAAGTTGAACTCCACTGCCGGGCTCCACGAATTACCCGTGGCCCGGATCGCTCCGCCCAAAATGACCAGCCGCTTGTATTTACAGGGCAATTCGGGATCCAGGCAGGTAGCCAGGGCAATATTCGTCAGCGGGCCGATAGCGACCAGGGTCAATTCGCCGGGCGACTCATTCGCCAGACGGATGAGAGCGTTTACAGCGTGCTCCGCCGAGGCTTTCCGGACAGGCGGCGGATAGCCTGTATCGCCCAGGCCGTCAGCCCCATGCGAGGTCGCCCTGCGGGGTGTGGGCCAGACCAGGGCATCGGCGCAACCTGCATACACCGGGACATCTTTACCTGACATTTCCAGGAGGATCAAGGCATTCGTCGTCGCCTGCTGGAGACTGACGTTCCCGGCGACAATCGAAAGCGCTTCCACTTTCGCCTCGGGATGCGCCAAAGCGAGCAGGATCGCATGGGCATCGTCGACGCCCGGATCTGTGTCGATGACGATTCGGTTCATGATCTGAGCTTCATTCCCGGCGGCCGCGTGAGTGTGTAGCCGGGGATCATCGAAAGATTATCCCAGGCGGATGAGAGGGTTCAGGGCAGCGTACAATAAATCTGCCACCAGGTTTGCCAGTGCAAACCCGAGCACCGTCAGCAACGTGACAGCCTGCAAAAGCGGCAGGTCGCGCCGGTCGATCGCGAAAACCAGCAGCCGCCCGAGCCCCGGGTAATTGTAAACATTCTCAATCACGATAAGACCGCTGATCAACCAGCCAAAACTGATGGCGATCACGGTGATTGTTGGCATCAACGCATTGCGTAAAACATGCTTTACAACCACTGTCTGCCAGGGAATGCCTTTCAAGACCGCGGTCCTGACGTACGACTTCTTCAATTCCTCAACCACGCCAGCCCGCGTCAGGCGGGCAATGTAGGCCAGCAGCACCAGGGTAGCAGTCAGAGCCGGCAAGATCAACATCGGCAGAGCATCGGAAAACGAGGCATCCGGCGGGATCGAGGAATTGGCAGGGAGTAAGTGAAGCTTGAAGGCAATAATCTGGATCAACACGAGCCCGGTGACGAACTCCGGCAGACCAACCATCGACAGAGAGCTGATGCTGATCAGGTTGTCAACGAATTTATTCTCATTTAACCCTGCAACAACCCCCAAAAACACTGCCAAAGGCACCGATAGGATCAGGGTCAGAAAGGTTAACATTAACGAGTTTCGCACCCGGCCCATTACCAACGGCAAAATCGGGGTCCTGGTGCTGAAAGATGTCCCCCAGTTTCCGGTGACGAAATTTCCCAGCCAGTGCAGGTACTGCAGCGGCAGCGGATCGTTCAGCCCCAATTGCTTGCGCAGGGCCTGCAACGCCTCCTCACCTGCCTCACGCCCCAGGATAACTCGGGCAACGTCTCCCGGCAAAAGCTGGGTCACGGTAAATATGATGAGGGAGGTCAGAAGGACAGTCAGGACCAGAAAACCGAGACGGCGGAAAATATATCGAGCCATAATTCACTTCTTACGTTTCAATTCTTTTGAATCACTTCGACCTGCACGGCGAACAGCTCCTCTTGTGGGATGTGGCAGGCATATCCTTTGCCAGTGCGCTCATCCACCCGCCAGGGTGGGGTAACTTCAACGCAAATATCTCCCAGGAAGCGCGGGCAGCGAGTATGAAACGGGCAGCCACTCAGGCCGTCTGCCGGGCTGGGGATGTCGCCTTCCAGGCGGATATTCTCTTGCCTGGCTGCCGGGTCCGGCACGGGGATCGCAGAAAGCAGCGCTTCCGTATACGGGTGGTATGGCGGCTCAAAGAGGTTCTCGGCGCGGGTGATCTCCATTATTTGACCCAAATAGATCACTGCGATTACGTCCGCCAGGTAGCCGACTACGGCCAGGTCGTGCGAGATGAACAGCAAGGTGCTGGATTCTTCCATCTGCAGTTTATTGAGCAAGTTCAGGATCGACGCCTGCACCGAAACATCCAGGGAAGAAACAGGCTCGTCTGCGAGCAGCAAGTCCGGGCTGGAGGCGAAGGCGCGTGCAATGGCGATCCTTTGTTTTTCTCCTCCGCTTAACTGTCCGGGCATTCGGCGGGAATAGTCTCCGGGCAGGCGTACGGACGCCAGCAGCTTCTGGACTTCCGCATCCGCCTCCTGGCGGGATTTACCCATCAGGGTCATCAACGGCCTCCGTAAAGAAGCGCCTACACTCAGATAGGGATTAAGCGCTTCTTCCGGGTTCTGGAAAACCATTTGCAAGTGCTTCAAAATTTCCTGGCTGCGCCTGGAAAGCGTGGGTGGCAAGGGCAACCCGAGCAGCTCGATATTCCCGCCGGTCCGCTCCACCAGGCCGACGACCGCACGCGCCAGGGTGGTTTTACCGCTGCCGCTCTCCCCAACCAATCCCATCGTCCTGCCGGCCGGGATTTCAAGATTGACGCCATCGACGGCCCTGACCTGGCGCGCCGGTTGGCCGGACAACACCTGGGCCAGGTTGCGCCGGATCTCGAAGTACACTTTGATGTCCTGCATGCTGAGGACGGGGGAGTGAGGCTCACCTTCGGCAGCTTGTTCGGGTTCGTTCTGGTGAGGGTCCGGGAACAGGGATGGCTGTTTGGCGCTGACTTTTCCGGCTGCGATTTCGTCCCAACGGTGGCAGCGCGAACGCCGGCTGGAATTCGGCGAATAAAGCGGCGGGCGATCACGGCAGACCTCGATTGCCAAAGGGCAGCGATCGATAAACACACAGCCGCTGGCTCGCGCCCCCAAGGGGGGGATTTGTCCCTGGATCGACTGGAGCTGCACTTGATTCTTGTTTTGGCCTAGCTTCGGCACACTGTCGAGCAAGCCTTGCGTGTAGGGGTGCAGCGGTTGGCGGAACAATGCCTCCAAAGGCGCATCCTCGACCAGCTCCCCGGCGTAAAGGACGACCACCCGGTCGCAGATCTGGGCTACCACTCCCAGGTTGTGGGTGACATATAACACCGCCGACTGTATCCCCTGGATCAAATCCCGGAAGAGATCCAGGATCGAAGCCTGGGTCGTGACGTCCAGGCTGGTCGTTGGCTCGTCCAAAACCAAAAGATGGGGCGCTGTGCTGAGCGCCATGGCGATCAGGACTCGCTGCTGCATCCCCCCGCTGATCTGATGCGGGTAGTTGCTGGCAACTCTTTCTGGGTCAGGCAAGCGCACCATGCGTAATAGTTGCAAGACGCGCGCCTTAGCCGCGGCATGATCCAGGCCTTCATGGAAGCGCAGCACTTCGGCCAACTGTTCCCCAACCCGAATGGAAGGGTTGAGTGAGGAAAGCGGGTTTTGCGGAACCAGGCTCATTTTAGCGCCCCAGACCCGCCGCATCTGGGAATCGCTTAAAGCCAACAGATCGCGCCCCTCGAACGCAATCCTGCCCTTTCGGACGCGGCCCTCTTCTCCGAGGTAGCGCATAATTGCCATCGCAATGGTAGTCTTCCCCGATCCACTTTCTCCGACCAAACCGTAAGTCTGGCCAGGCTCGATCTGCATGGAAAAATCACGCACTGCGTCCAGCCAGTCCGCCCCTTGCTGGTAGGCTACGGTGAGATCCTCGACCTGGAGAACCGGATGCGTTGGTGTTGAAGAAGCCATTTTATTAAGAACTCGCCGACTGCCAGACACGCTTGAGCCCGTCGGCCATCAGGTTTACGCCGACAACGACCAGGGCGATCGCCCCGGCCGGGAAGAATAACGCCCAGGGCATCTGGCTGGCGCTGGTTCGGGCTTCCTTCACCATCAATCCCCAATCAGGGCTGGGAGGCTGCACCCCAACTCCTAAAAAACCGAGTGAGGCCACCAGGAAAATCGCATATGAAAAACGCAGAGCGGCTTCAACAGCCAGAGCGGGCAGGACCGAAGGCAGGATCTCTCGGAAAAGGATCGCGCCCAGGGATTCCCCTTGCAGGCGCGCCGCCTCGACGAAACCGCGTGTCTTGACCGATAGGACCATGCTGCGCACCACCCGGGCGACAATCGGGGTGTAGGCAATAATAATGACGATTAGAACACTCTGGCGGGACGGCCCTAACGTCCCTAACAAAAGAAGCGAGAGCAGCAAGGCGGGCATTGCCAAAAGGCTGTCGAAAAACCGCATCAGGATTTCGTCGAACCAGCCGCCGCGATAACCGCTGATCAATCCAAAGGAAACGCCGCTGACCAGGGCCAGGGACGTACCCAACCCGGCCAGGGACAGGATATCCCGCGCCCCCAGGATCACCCGGCTGTATACGTCCCGGCCCAGGTTATCCGTGCCGAACCAGTGGGTTTTGGAAGGGGCCTGCCTTGCATCCGAAACAATCTGCTGGTTTGAACCATAGGGCGCGACGAACGGCCCTAAAACCGCCAGAACGACAAACAGCAAGAAGATCGTCGTGCCCAGGGCGGAGGCGGTTTTGGAGTACAAACCGCGCATCATGCCGGCCAATGCTCCGCCGCGGCGGGCAGCCGGCAGCGGCGGGGAAGCTACACCTGGCGGTTCTCCGCCAGGCGGCGCTCCCTCGCCATAACTACCTATCGAGGTCGAATCTTGTAACGTCACAAACGATTTCGATCTTTGCCGGGAAGAGACAAACGAGATAACGCCTCTTCCCGGCGAGCAAGTCTGCCAGATTATGGGGCAACACTTACCGTGCGGACATCTGACCGCCCGGAGAAAGATTTCAGCTCAAAACCCTGGAACTGGTTGCTTATCGCCGCCAATTGGGTGTAGAAGTAAGGGATGATGATCGGCCCGCGCTCGATCAAGATGCGCTGCATGTCTTTGTATGCCTGGACGCGTGCTTGCTCGTCCATGCTCGTGCCGGCTACCATCGCCAGTTGGTCAAACTCGGGGTCAGAAAAGTGGGATTCATTCCATTTCGCCCCGGTCACCAGCATAACATCCAGGTAAAACTGCGGGTATGGTCGCGATCCCCAACCGGTGATGCCCAAATCAACATCCAGCCAGCCATTATCGCCGTAGTAAACACTCTCCGGCTCGACGATGACGTTGACATCGATCCCGGCCTCAGCCCATTGCTCTTTCAATACTACAGCCAGGTTCGGACGGTCGCCGGTGTCAGGCGTGTGCATGTCAATTTTCAACCCATCCGGGTAGCCTGCCTGGGTCAACAAATCCCGAGCTTTGGCGACGTCCCTGGCTGGGATAGGTGTGTCCTCGGAATAATATTGGGTGTAAAGCGGCCCAATGGGGCTGTCGCGGCCAATCCTTCCAAACCCCTGCTGGACCAACTGGTAAACGGCTTCCCGGTCGGTGGCCAATTTGAACGCCTGGATGACATTCGGATCGTTGCCCGGCGCCCGGTCGGAACGCAGACGCACCAGGTCGAACTGGTTGGTAGGAACATCCAACAGGTTGAGGTTGGCGTCATCTTTCAAGCTGTTATACAGGTCTGTGCCAAGCGCCATAACCAGGTCAACCTGCCCGCTGCGCAGCGCGTCTGCCTGCGCCGTCTGGTCGTTGAAGAAAATCAACTCCAACCCGGACAGTTTCGGCTCGCCCGCCACAAAGTAGTTTTCATTTGCTTGCATCACCATGCGGTCTTCAGGGCTGTAATTGGTTACGACAAATGGCCCGGTGCCGTTGAACTTGCTGAAATCGGTGGTATCGGCCTTGAGAACCAGGGCGTGGTTGTCGCTTAAGTCATAAAGGAAAAATGGGTTGGGAGTTTCCAGGGTGAAGGTCACTTCCAGATCCCCGGTCGCTTCAATATTGGTGATGTTGGCGTAAAGATCCGCCGTCGGCGAGCCCAGGCTGGGATCTTTCAGGCGGTTGAAGGTCCAAACCACGTCATTGGCGCTCAGGGCGCTGCTATCGTGAAAGGTAACCCCCTCGGCCAGCGTGAAGACGTAGGTCAACCCATCGTCGCTGACTTTCCAATCGGTCGCCAGGCGCGGCGCAATCGTGTTTTGGGGCGTCACATCGACCAGGTAATCATAGACGTGATTGGCAAAGAATACTTCCGGATCCGATGAAACCAAGGCCGGGTCGATCTGAACCAGGGGCTGCATGGCGACCCGGAAATCCCCCTGGCGGGCGGCTGCCGCAGGGGGTGTGGTCGCAGTAGGCTCGGGTGCGGGAGGCTCGGTTGCCTGTGGGGCCTCCGTCGTCGGCGGGGCGGCGGTCGGCTCGGGCTGTGTGGGCTGCGGTGCTTCTGTCTGAACTGGGGCCGGGGTGGGGGTCGCGGCGGTACCCGAGCAGGCCTGCAGCAAAATGACAGAGATGATAAGCAAGACCCAACCTAACGAAGCGCCTTTTTTTAGTTTAAATCGAAAAGTTTTCTTCATAGCTTTCTCCTCTTATCCTTCTATAGTCCTGAATAAATAGCCTCCCAATATACAAGGTTTGGAGTCATTTCTCCCCTGGTTATTGGGAGATACACGACGATTTTCTTTTTCTAAAGTACTGCACGAAAAGGTTTGGAGTCCCAATCACCTGCCTTTTTCAATTATATATCAGGTTCCCCCTTTAAAACATTACATAACAGCGCTTTATAAACCGGAAATCCCAGGATGGGTTCCCGGTTTTCAAAATCGGTGAGCTCGTTGACGTTAGCTTCCTGCCAGGCTCTCGGTCCGAGCGGCCCGCCGCCGCCCATATTCACCTCAACGACCCCCTGGAGAATATCTTCAGAAACCCGAGCGCGAAACGGGATACGTCCACACGCTGAGACGACAAAAACGTCGTCGCCATCTTGTATGCCGCGCGCTTCTGCATCCACCCGGTGCATATGTACCCAGGGCCAGGGTTGGCGTGCGATCAACGATGGGATATTTAGGTGCTGCGAACGGAAGGCGTTTTGTGTGCGGGCGCCCGAATTAAAGATCAAGGGGTATTGGTCTATTAACTCCGGTGAAGCCAGAGGACCTTCAATCGGCTCGATATACTCGGGCAGGCGTTCGTAGCCGAACGAACCTAACCACTCCGAGCAGATTTCAAACAACCCGGTCGGGGTTTGAAAACCCGGCTTGCCATCCTCACGCAGCTCCCCGGTTTCATATTTGCGATAGTGCAACTCAGGCACCTGAAAAGGTATTCCATCAGGATGGGTGCGCAATTCCTCCAGAGTGATCCCGGTCCCCTTCAATGCGAACCGAATCAATTCCTCTTCGGATTGTGGCCAAAGATGCCCGTAACCAAGCCGCTGGGCCAGCTCGGCAAAAATGAGGTAATCGTTGCGCGCCTCTCCGAGCGGCGGGATCACACGTTGGCGAAGCTGGAGATAACCGTCATAAATCATATACGATTCGATCTCAAACATCGTGGTCGCCGGGAGCAGGATATCGGCATATTTTGTATCCGCCGTCGGGAAGCGATTGACAACAACTAACAGGTCCAATGCTGCCAGCGCTTTTCGCCATAAGCCTGGGTTCGGCCAGGAGGTGATCAACGAAGCCCCGCTGACGATCAACGAACGCACCGGGTAGGGATCATTTTCCAGGATGGCCCGCGGCAGCAGCGCAGCATGCGCTTCTTTGCGCACTTCGTAGTAGAGCGGGTATTCTTTCGCGCCGACCGGTTTTGGCGCATTGGCAGGCGGCTGCCGTACCAGGCGGTTTAATTGCAGCCGGTCGCGCATCATAAACAGCTTTCCCCCGGGTACATCTAAATGCCCTGCCAGGGCTTGCAAGATCCATACAGCGCGGATGGCTTGCAGGCCGGTGTTTGAATATTCCAGGCCGGTGTAAGTCAGAATGGAGCAGCCCTTAGAACCTCCAATCTCGCGTGCCAATTGGCGAATGCGCTCCGCCGGCACCTGGGTGATTTTCTGAGCGTACTCCGGCGTGAACAACTCCACATAGGAGCGCAGCTCATCAAACCCGTGCGTCCATTTCTCTACAAATCGGTGGTCGTAAAGATCCTCTTCGATCAATACGTGAATTGCGGCCAACGCCAAAGCGCCATCCGTCCCCGGACGGATCCCAATCCATTCGACGCGCAAAGCCTGCGCAGTTTCACTGCGACGGGGATCGATGACGATCACGCGTGCCCCCCGGCGTTGAGCTTCCTTCAAACGCCGTAAATCCATTGGGGGCGAATCCGTGGCCGGATTTTCTCCCCAAATGAGGATCAGGTCCGCTCGATCGATATCCTCGCGGATATTGCGTAAATAATCCCCGAAGCAAGCCCGAGAAGCGACCATACCATACGAGACGTAACAAAGTGAGCCTACACCGGTCGTGTTCGGAGAGCCGAAGGGAAAAAGGACTGAGTTTGCCGACAACTCCACCGGCCCATCGGGCGCGAAGGTTTCATTCAAAGCAAATTCGAAATTGCCGCGTCCGGTATAGATCGCGGCTGCTTCCGGCCCATATCTTTCGGCAGTGCGGTTCAGCCCATCAACGATGTGGTCATACGCTTCATCCCAGGAAATCCGCTCGAATTTCCCTTCCCCCTTCGCCCCAATCCGGCGCTGCGGGTAAAGGATGCGGTCTTTGGAATAAACGATCTCTCTGGCTGCCATCCCACGCGGGCAGACGCTTCCCTGCGGATGATTCTTGCGGGGGGAGATGTGATCGATCTCACCATCAACCAGGTAAATATTGATCCCGCATCCCGCCGGGCACACTCCACAGACTCCGCTTAAAATCTGTTGATCCGATGCTTCTGTGGCTGCGATGAAATCATTGACTACGTGTGCCATCTACCAACCTCCACCTAATTAAGAACTCAAGATCCTTTCAATCTCATCTTCTACCTGCCCAGGCAAAGTCTCAACATTGTGTTCGTCGATCAAAGCGAGCGTTTTTTCACGCATTCGGGCGTTGATATCTTTTGCGCCGCGCGCCTCCCAACGTTCCAGCCGCTGGCGATCGAACAGGTGCGGAGTCCATAGATCGCGCCAGTGTTCAAAGGTGTGGTCCGTATTCATGAATTGGCCTCCCGGTCCGGCTTTATGGATCACATCCAGGGCCAGCGTATCCGCATCGATCCTTACGCCGTCGAAAAAGGCCCAATTCATAGAAATCACTTCATCGGTCAAAACCATCATTTCAGGGGAGTTCGTCAACCCGCTCTCGAGATAACCGACATCGTGATTGAAATTGGTTTTGGCCATCATGGCCACCATAACGGAAAACTGGGCATCTATGGCTGCCTGCCCGTCGATCACTTTACTATCGCTGTGGGCGGCATAGCCCCATACCGGTAGATGATAAAACCCCCCCATCCCGGCTGCCATCATTCGGGCGAGCTGAAATTCAGGCGATCCATACACACTGATCATGGTCTTCATATCCAGGTTGTGGACCCCATGACCATACATGAATGGTGCGCCAGGATTTTGAAGCTGGTGCATCACCAATCCGCTGAGCATTTCAGCGTTCCCTAATGTCACAGCACCCGCCAGGGTAACGGGAGCAGTGCCACCCATCATCGGGGCCGGGGAATGGGTGACCGGGATGGAATGTTCCGCGCAAAACAGCAGCTTCTCGGTCGCTTCCAATGAATGTTGCAATGGGGTGCTCGGTTCGGAATAGACGGCAAAATTCGGAAATTTCGACAGCGCATCCATCCCGCCCATAGCCGCAGAAGCCATCGCTGCAATGGCTTCCAGGTCTGCCAGGTTGTTACAAACCACCATCGCCGGCTTGGTCGTATTTCGCAGCATCGAGGCATACTGGTAACGGTAATACTTTTCCTGAGGCGCGTCCTGGGGCACGCCGACCGACATAACGAAACCTATCTCCGGCAGGGCATCACAAACCCGGATACAATCGTCGATATCCGCCAGCTTGAATTCTCGTCTGCCTCCGGTTCGTGGATCGAGATAACGCAGCGTGTCAGAACCAGGACCAAAATAGACTTCTTCGCCGTTCAAATACATACCGACTTCATGGCTGCCGCGTTTGTATAAATTGAAATTCCCGGGCACAGTCGACAACGCCCATTCCACCAGAGAAGGCGGGATTCGGATCCTTTCGCTCTCGACGTCAGCCCCTGCTTTGCGAAGCAGTTCGACGCCCTTTTCGCTGAATACCTGGATACCGGTTTCACGCAGAATTTCTAATGAGGCCTGGTAAATCATCAAGCAATCGCTTCGATCCATCATCGTCATTTGTGGTTTTATACGCGCCAAAGTGTTTCCTCCTCACTGCCGGGATTATGCTTACAATTATTTTTGGCCGACAACCTTTAATTCCTTGAAAACGACCCATGCTCCCCTTCAAGTTTGGTGAGCATTCTTTTGAGAAGGACGATCTCGCGCTGGTATATTTTGTTCAACTCCTTGATAAGGCCTAGATCATCGTGAATGCTGAGGAGCTGCTGTTTTTGAACGGGCGAAACCTGCAGCAAGGATGAGGCCATATAAGCCAGCGAGACCGGGTCTTCAGGGATCTGCAATTCGTCGATCCGGATCAAATCAAACTCTGCCAGCATCCCCAGGTAGCGCCTCACCCTGGATCCCAGCCGTTCTCCCTCATCCTCCAGGGCGGGCGGGCTGCCTTTGCCCAACGGATAAGGGACGACCGCGCCCACCAAGTATGGGAATTTCTCCCGCTCCAGCGCAAGAATACGGAAACGCTCCTGCCCGGTTGCGACGAGATTGAACCGCCCTGCGGACAGCGGCTGCAATTGAACAATTTTCGCTGAACAGCCAATTAGAAAGGGTTCTGCCAATGGGCCATTTGCCTCGACGCCGCTGCGGATCAACACCACGCCAAAGGGCTGGTTTTTTTCCAGGCAGACCTGGATCATCTGTTTATACCGCTCTTCGAAGATGTGTAAATTGAGCGGAATGCCTGGAAAAAGCACAGTATTGAGGGGAAAAAGAGGCAATTCGTCCATCGAATTTCGAATCCGGAAATATCCGTGTATTCTATCATGCTCGCCATTCAGATCAGCCTTTCAAAATCATGGGGTCTTCAGGAACCGGTGATGGAACCCCGAATGTGGGGGTGAGCATGTGTACGCACTGCGGGTAACTACCCCCATCATGCGGTTGAGGCTATAATCAGGCCCACACTCGCAAATGAATAGTATCGGGCGCTTTGCCCCTGGCCTGCGGCCAGGGGCGGATGAATAGAGAACCATCGTTTAAGGAGGAAGAATGTCCCAGCTCGAATCAGCGCAAACCGAAACCAAATCGACCCAGGCCTTATTTTCAAGCCGCCATGCCAGGCTTGCGACAAAGCTCTATGGCTACAACCTGGACGCTCTGGCGTTAAATCCTGGACCCACACTGACCTATTTAACCGGTCTTCAATTCCACCTGATGGAACGTCCTGTCGTGGCGTTATTCACCCCACACTCCCCGCCTGTTTTAGTGCTGCCGGAGCTGGAGGCCGGGAAAACCAGGGACCTGCCCTTCGCAGTCCAGGTTTTCCCATACGGCGAAGACCCGGCTGTTTGGGGCGCCGCATTCAGGCAGGCGGCCCATGCAGCGAAACTGGATAAGCGCAAGGTGGGCATTGAACCCAGGCAATTGCGGGTGCTCGAGCTGCGCATATTGGAATCGGCGGCAGACACGACCGAGTTTCTCTCCGCGGAAGACTGCCTGGACGAACTGCGGATAAGTAAAGACCAAAATGAGATCGCTGCTATGGCGCAAGCGGTCGACATTTCCCAACGGGCGCTTCTGGAGACCACTCCTAAAATAAGAACCGGGATGACAGAACGCGAATTGGCATCCGAGCTGACTTTGCAGCTCTTGAAAGCCGGGTCCGATCCGAATTTCCCCTTTTCTCCAATCGTGTCGGGCGGGCCGAACAGTGCGAATCCACACGCCGTACCTGGCGACCGGCCTTTGCAAGAGGGAGACTTACTGGTGATCGATTGGGGCGCGATCTACGCAGGATACATTTCGGACATCACCCGAACATTTGCAGTGGGTGAGATACCAGCCGAGCTGTCTGAGATTGCTCGAGCTGTCGAAAACGCAAATTCTGCCGGCCGCGCCGCCGTTCGACCAGGTATCCGCGCCGAGCAGGTAGATCAAGCCGCTCGCAGTGTGATCGAAGCCGCCGGTTATGGTCCCTTTTTCATTCACAGGACCGGTCACGGTATTGGAATGGAAGGCCATGAAGCGCCTTATATTCGCCAGGGAAACTCGCAAAGGCTGGAAACCGGGATGACGTTCACGATCGAACCGGGAATCTATCTGCCTGGGCGAGGTGGTGTGCGGATTGAAGACGATGTGGTAGTGACCGAATCGGGAGTCGAGACCTTGACCAGCTTACCCAGGGCTCTTTCTAACGTAGGCTAACAATGAGCAATCTCGCGGTCATTTTGATCGGGTTATGCCTGCTGGTGGCCTTTGCAGTGATCGCGCTTGCGATCGTCATTTGGATCCAGAATAACCAGGAAAAAAGAGCAACGGAGAATCTCCCGACCTTAAAAACGCTAACACAGCAATCTGGCCCTGGCGAAAGCTTTAGCGTGCAAGTTCAAACCTTGCTCGATCAAGGCAGCAAGATTGAAGCCATCAAGCAATACCGGTATGAGACCAGTTTGGGCTTGAAGGAGGCCAAAGAGGCGATCGAACGAGGGCAGAGCGGCGCGCCTTCTATCCAACCTGCAAAGGCCCCATCCAATTTGCAGGGTCAGGTGATGGAGTTTGTCAATCAAGGCCGCAAGATCGAAGCCATCAAGCTCTACCGCTCTGAGACAGGTTTGGGATTAAAGGAAACCAAAGAGGCGGTCGAACGGATTGAACGCGGCTCGCCTCCTGACCAAGCTGAGAACCAACCAACAACAGCGCCAGCCGGTTGGCAGGACCGAGTGATCGAGCTTCTCGAACAGGGCCGCAAGATCGAAGCTGTCAAATGGTACCGGGAGAACACCGGCCTGGGTCTGAAAGACGCAAAGGATGCGGTAGATCGCATCCAACGCGGGATGAATTAATTTGGATACGGCTACCCAATTCATCCTCTAAAACAACGTGGTGAGCCGATGAGTATCGATTTAATATGGGTCGCAATTTCCCTCTTCCTATGGGGCATAGGGGAGGGGATGTTTCTCTATTTTCAACCGATTTATTTGCAACAATTAGGCGCCGATCCACTGCAAATCGGCGTTTTTATCGGCGCCGTTGGTGGCTCGATGGTCCTAACCCACATACCCGCCGGCTATCTGTCCGATCGCCTGGGCCGCCGGCGGATGATGTGGATTGCCTGGATCTTGGGCGTTTTGGCAACCTGGATTATGGCAAATGCCAGAAGCTTGCCATGGTTTGTGGGGGGCATGCTGGTTTACGGCCTGACCGGTTTCGTCACCGTTCCATTAGATAGCTATGTTACCGCTTCTCGAGGACGATGGTCGGTTGGGCGAGCGATTACCCTGATCAGCGCAGCATTCAATCTCGGTATGGTTTTTGGTCCCCTGATTGGAGGCTTCGTCGGCGAGAATTCTGGCATCCGCCAGATCTTCTTCATTTCAGCACTGGTATTCATGGTCTCGACCGTATTCATATTTTTAATCCAGCCTCAACCCGTCGAGAGCCCAAACCCCATTGACAAGCACGGCAAATTTTTGCTCAACCCGCAGTATCTCGCTTACCTGGGCGCCGTCTTCCTGGTAGTATTTGCAACCTATCTGCCGCAGCCGCTTTCCCAAAATTTCCTCAGCAATGAGCGCGGCCTTACCCTGGGAACCATCGGCATCCTGACTTCAATGACCGGGTTGGGCGTCGCGGTTCTCAACCTGGCGCTGGGCCACCTAAATCCCAGGCTGGGATTTCTGCTCGCCCAGGTGGCGGTGGGCGCCTTCGCTCTATTTATTTGGAAGGGCAACAGCTTGCCTGTCTACGCGCTGGCTTATCTCTTGTTAGGGGGTTATAAAACTACCCGAGTCCTGGCGGTCGCCCAAACTCGCTCTTTAACGCCTTCCAGCAATATGGGCCTGGCCTATGGAGTCACCGAGACCGCTGCTGCCCTGGCAACCATTCTGGCCCCATTGCTGGCGGGGTATCTTTACACTCGTAATCCTTCCTGGACATATTCTTTCAGCATTCTCGTGATCCTTGTGTCGCTTGCTGCCAGCGCCAGATTCTCTCCTGCGGCGCTCTCGGCCGAACAAGCTTCACAGGCGCCAATCCCTGAGGAAGAATACGTTTAACTTCCAAGGAACCAGCGCCTGTTTTTTTTAGCCAAATTTTCCCGGTTTCCGGGCTGAACTGACGAGGTCAATCTTCCCGGGCAGCCGCCATCTCCTTCTGCCGGTTGTTGATCACATCCTGGGCAATATGCTGAGGCACGACTTCGTAATGCGAAAATTCCATCTGGAATACTCCCCGGCCTCCAGTCATCGAGCGCAGTTCGGTGGTGTAGCGCTGCATTTCAGCTAAAGGCACCTGAGCGGTCACAACGGAACGCCCCTTTTCCGTGTCCATGCCCTGAACCCGGGCGCGGCGGGTGTTTAAATCGCCCAAGATATCTCCCATGTTCGCCTCAGGGACGACGATGCGGACATTCATGATCGGCTCCAGCAGCACAGGGGCAGCATCTTTTACCGCCAGTTTAAAGGCTTCCCGCCCGGCGATCTCAAATGCCACCGGTTTTGAGTTTACCGGGTGTTCTTTACCATCCAATACTGCGACCTTAATGTTTTTTACAGGAAAGCCGGCTACCACCCCTTCTTTCATCACGCCTTTGACGCCTTTTTCAATGGCCGGCATATAGCTGGACGAAATGGCGCCGCCGAAGACCTCATTTTTAAATTCAAATTCTTCTTCTGGATCGGGTTCGACGCGCATGGTTACTTCACCGAATTGCCCGGATCCGCCGGTTTGTTTCTTGTGGCGATAGGTCGCCTGACCCTGGCGGGTGATGGTCTCCTGATAGGGAACGCGCGGCTCTTCAATATTCAAGCCGGTTTGAAACTTTGTCTCTGCTTTACGAACTGCGATATCGATGTGCTGGTCACCCATTCCCTGCAAGATCGTCTGGTTGGTGCTTTGCTCATTGTGCCAGGATAGGGTCATATCCTCTTCGCATAACCGGGTTAGCGTCGCACTGATCTTGGCTGAATCCGCCTGCGTTTTTGGACTGATTGCTACCTGGTAAAGTGCATGCGGATATTGCGGCAGCGACATCGTCAAAGGATGGCCGCGATCACATAATATATCCCCGGTCGAAGTAGATCCTAATTTAGACACTGTAGCAATGTCGCCAGAATGGACAACTTTAACCGCGATCTGTTCCTTGCCACGCAGCAAGTGCAAAGTGCCCAGGCGCTCTTCCGTTTCTTTGGAAGAATTCCACACGCGCGTATCGGAGGAGATCAACCCAGAATACACTCGAAAATACGTGATCTTGCCGACGAAGGGATCCGCGGTTGTTTTCCAGACATAGGCCGCCAGCGGGCCGGCGTCATTGGCTGTCAGGTCCTCATCCCCCGATTTCCCATGCGCTGTCACCGTTGGAACTTCAGCAGGAGAAGGGAAAAGCTTTATCATGGACTCCAATAGGGGAAACAGGCCGATCTCCGCTGAACCAGCGGCCACAAATACCGGAATAAACGCTCCACTACGGACAACCTCTCGCAGCCCACGCATGATCTCGTCTGCGCTTAGCTCCTCGCCTTCCAGATATTTCTCCAGAAGCGCATCCTCGCCTTCTGCAGCCGCTTCGATTAATTCCATTCGGGCAGTCTCCGCTTCCTCCTGGTATTCCGCCGGAATCTCCTGAGGAGTGCTGCCATCGCCCAGGAAGGCTTTCATCGTGAGCAGGTCCAGAACACCTTTAAAGTCGCCCCGCTCGCCATAAGGGAGCTCCAGCGGCAACAAGCGGGTATCCGAAAGGTTTTGTACGGATTCAAGCGATTTACGGAAATTGGCATTATCCCGATTCATCTTGTTGATGAGCACAAAGCGTGGCAAGTTAAATTCGTCGCAATAATCCCAGGCAATTTCAGTGCCCACTTCAACCCCAGCGACCGGGTCCACAACAATGATCGCGCCATCGGCAACACGCAAAGCCGAAATCATCTCTCCAACGAAATCCGTATATCCTGGGGTATCCAAAATATTGATTTTGTGATCCTTATACTCGACCGGGACCACGGCGGTCGACAAAGAGAGCCCCCGGCGAACTTCTTCTTCTTCAAAATCGGCGATGGTTGTGCCATCTTCGATCCTTCCCAAGCGCGTGGTCGCCCCGGTGATATGCAGGAGAGCTTCAGCTAACATTGTCTTCCCCGTACTACTGTGCGAGGCCAGGGCAATATTCCGAATAAATTCAGTTGTGTACTCTTTCATTTGGGAACCCTTCCTAAGGTGATTTGGATCTGACAGTCTTAGATTGTAAGTTATGTCGCTGTCCTTGTCAAAGTCAGATTTATTGGCGCTTTCAGAATCGCCGTGTTGAAAAACCTTCAAAGAAAATTCTAAAGACCCGATTTGTTAAAGAATAATGGAGTAAAATCGTCGCATATGAGGATAATGCGGCGGCTTTTCTTCAGCCTCTGGTATTACAAGAAGCCTCCCTGGGATACCGGGATTTCACCTCCTGAGCTGATGGAGCATATTCATACCCGGCCTCCCGGCCGAGCGCTAGACCTGGGATGCGGAACTGGGACGAACGTCATCACCCTGGCGAAGCACGGCTGGCAGGCAGCCGGGGTGGATTTCGCTCCGCGCGCCATCCACATCGCCCGCAGGAAAGCTCGCCAGGCAAATGTCGCGGCCAGCTTCGATATTGGGGACGTTACCAACCTCAAGGGAATTCCGGGGGGCTATGATTTGATTCTGGATATGGGCTGTTTTCACAGTCTGGGCGCTGCCGGCCGGCAAGCCTATCGACGCAACCTTTTGAGGCTCCTAGCGCCGGGAGGCGTGTACCTCCTGTATGCATTTCTGGGCGCGGAGAACGGGGACAGCCCCCCGGGAATTTTCCCGGCGGATCTTGAGGCGCTTAGCACTGAGCTTGAGCTCGTGGCTCGTAAGGACGGAAACGATCGCGGCCGGCTCCCTTCTGCCTGGTTCATTTTCAAAAAAGCAGGCCAACAAATTCCACGACCAACTGAACCTATATCGGCAAACACCAAACCATGAACAGAAAGAAGTTCTTATTTATTTTTTTAGATGGTGTTGGCCTGGGAGAGCCAGACCCGCAGATCAACCCATTTGCAAATGGCGAAATGCCTTTCCTGGAGGAAATCCTGGGAGGTAAACGCCTGCTCGCCGGTTCTGCCCCATTGGAAAACCAACGCGCCTCGCTGCTCGCTCTGGATGCCTGCCTGGGAGTGGCAGGCATCCCTCAGTCTGCGACTGGTCAGACCACCTTATTAACCGGCAAAAATGTTCCCGCTGCGATTGGTTATCACTATGGCCCAAAACCTAACCCTCCGGTAGCCGAATTCCTGAAAAACGGAAACCTGTTTGGAAACCTGAGAAAATCTAGCCGTTGTGCGGAGTTCATAAACGCTTATCCACCGCGCTATTTCGATGCCATTGATTCCGGAAAACGCAATTACTCCGCTATCCCCATGGCAGCCACTGCCAGCGGCCTTAAATTGAAAACGGTTGAAGATTTGCGCGCTGGTCGAGCGCTTTCAGCAGATTTCACATCCCAAGGCTGGGTGGAGAATCTTGGACAGGCGGATATCCAACCACTCTCCCCCCAGGAGGCTGGCGCCCGCCTGGCCCAACTGTCTTACGCTTGCGACTTCACGTTTTTCGAGTTCTGGCTCAGCGATTACGCCGGCCACCAGCAAGATATGCCTGGAGCTGTCCGCTTGTTGCAGACCTTGGATGGTGTGTTGGATGGCCTCCTAGAAAGCTGGGAAGACCGGCAAGGGCTGGTGTTGGTCACTTCAGACCACGGGAACATGGAAGACCTGAGCACGCGCCGTCATACGACCAACCCGGTACCGGCGCTGGTCTTCGGAGCGCCTGAACTACGCCGTAATTTCACCCGGAACCTGCACAACCTGGCAGACATCGCCCCGGCGATCCTCGAATTCCTGTCGGTATGACGGGTTGCTGGTATTTGAACGAATTTTAAGGACTTCTCCAAAATTTTGGCGTTCCCGCGGTTATCGGGATGAGACTCATTTAGGGTCATAACGCCCGAAAACCAGGCATACATTGTGCCCGCCAAATCCAAATGAATTGGATAGAACCGTCTGTAAGGAGGCCGGCCGGGCATGATTCGCGACGTAGTCCAAATCGCATTCCGGGTCAGGCTTATGCAGATTGATGGTCGGGGGGATAAAGCCATTCAGGAGCGCCTGAACGCAAATGACCGCCTCCACCGCGCCTGCTCCGCCGAGCATGTGCCCGGTCATCGACTTCGTCGAGCTGACCGGCATCTGAGCGGCGGCTGTGCCAAACACCTGTTTGATCGCCCGGGTTTCCGCCGCGTCGCCAACCTGCGTACTGGTTCCATGGGCGTTGATGTAGGAAATTTCAGCCGGGTGCAACCCCGCTCGTTGGATTGCCAAAGTCATACAGGTCGCAGCACCTTTGGCGTTCACGTCCGGCGCGGCCAGGTGCGCCGCATCCGAAGTGGTAGCATAAGCCATTATTTCAGCCAGGGGTTGGGCTCCACGCTGGAGCGCAAAATCAAGCGCTTCGAGCACCAACACGGCTCCGCCGTCGGAAATCACAAAGCCGTCCCGTTCCAATTCAAAGGGCCGGCTTGCGCTTTGGGGATCATCGTTACGGCGAGACAATGCCCGCATTCGGTCGAAAGATGCCACACCGATCGGAGTCAGGGCTGCCTCTGTCCCACCGGCAAACATCGCTTGGGCGTGGCCGCGCCTGATGATTTCATACGCTTCTCCGATCGCCTGTGCGCCGGTTGCGCAGGCCGAGGCAACCCCAAAATTGGGCCCTTTCGCACCGGTGAGCAAGGCGATATGAACCGATGGAATATCAACAGTTATGGCAGGGATTAAGAATGGACTCACTCGCCGCGGCCCGTTGGCTCGAAGTGCATCTAACTCCTGGGTATAGGTCCAAATCCCCCCCACACCTGAACCAACCACAGCGCCAATTTCGTGGGCGTTTCCGTCGTCAACCTTGAGACCAGACTGGCTCAAAGATTGTGTCAGCGCCGCAACTGCATATTGGGTAAACCGATCCATCCGGCGTGCATCCTTTGCTGGCATATAATTCTGCGGATCAAATGAGCGGACCTCACCGCCAATGCGGACATCAAACTCGCTCGTATCAAAGCTGCTGATCGGTCCTATCCCAGAACATCCCTGGAGGAGGCTCTTCCACATCTCTGCTACATTTAAACCAACCGGAGAAACGACCCCCATACCGGTGATTACAACTCGCTTATTTTCGATCATCCCGTAAATCCCTCTCCACAAAGCGGCGCGAATGTGCATATCATAACAGCAAGGTAGGGAAATCCCCCATTGAGATATAGGTTAAGAATTTATAAAATGAATAGTAAGGAAAGTTTTTCATTAATTGGGGGTAAATTGACATAACGGCAACGCAGACTGAATGCAGACAGGCATTCAAATATTGTGTTTAACAATGAAGTCATCGCAGTCGTTTCATGGAGGATAGCAAAACATGCGCAGTAAACTCAAGATCACACTAATCGTAACCCTAATCCTGGCAGCCGTGATTTTCGCCGGTGTGTGGCACAACGCATCTGCGGCATATATCACCTCTAAGACCTATCAAATTGGGAATTTAGGAATCTACTTACCGAACGGGTTCAATCCCAATAATGTCTGGATTGAACGAACTTCTAAAGGAGGCCTGGGTGGAGCCCCGGTGAAGTTTAGCCGTTCTCTGATGACTCTGCATTTCGTGGACGACAGCGGCCATTCCAGCAGTACACCTTATATCCTGACTTACGTCTTTTTCAACCTGAACAGCAACGAGAACCATGCCTGGGATAAGAATAAACTGAGCATCTATTATTTCAATGTGCGCGACGGAAATTGGAAAAAGTGCCCCACTTTCGTGAATTTCGATGTGTATGCTCCCAATGGGCGCGCTTCGTGCCTCGCGCCGCAATATACTACTTACGGATTGGGTATATCGAAGTAGGTCAAACCCGGCTGTCGGAGGATCGCTGGGTTCTCATTTCGTATCTTCCTGCCTGAAGCCAGTTTGCGTCCGTGAAAATGAAAAAGCTATCCTGACCTGAATCTAGAAAATCCGGGGGTTAACGAGCAGGAGTTTTGAACGGACCAGCCAACCGTTCAAAACTCCTGCTGAGTTTAACGCAGCGGCAGGATTACGAGGCGACTTGTTCGTTCTCCTTGTGCTGGCGGACCAATTCTCGGCGCAGAATCTTCCCCACTGTGGTTTTCGGCAGCTCGGTCCGAAATTCGATATGCGTCGGGACCTTAAACTTCGCCAGGCGCTCGCGGCACCAATCCTTGATCTCGTCCTCGCTGGCCGATTCCCCTGTTTTGATAACGACCCAGGCTTTAACGGTCTCTCCACGGTACGGGTCTGGGATACCTGCAACACCTACTTCCAGCACTTTTGGATTATCGGCAATTACTTCCTCCACTTCACGCGGCCATACCTGGTATCCCCCGGGCTTGATCAGCTCTTTCTTACGGTCGACGATGTAAAAGAAGCCCTTTTCATCCATGCGAGCGATATCCCCGGTGAACAGCCAGCCGTCTCGGAGGGAATTGGCAGTCTCGGTTGGCATGTTGTGATAGCCTTTCATCACTTGCGGGCCTTTGACCACCAGCTCGCCAATTTCATCCACAGGCAAAACGGTTACTTCGTCTTCCAGGCTGATGATGCGTACATCTACATCCGGCAAGGGCAGACCGATAGAACCGGGAGGGTTCTCTCCAAACATCGGGTTGCAGTGGGTTGCAGTAGGCGCTTCGGAAAGGCCGTAACCCTCGAACAACTTGCCGCCTGTCAAAGCCTCAAATTTATCCTTGGTTTCGCGCAGCAGCGGAGCGGACCCGGAGATACACGCCTTAATGGTGCTCAGGTTGTATTTCCCTGCCAAAACGTCTGGGTGGTTGTTAATCGCGTTATACAGGGTTGGGACGCCAGGGAAAATGGACGCCTGATATTTCTGGATGTTGGCTAATACGTCTTTGAGATCGCGTGGGTTTGGCACCATCACCATGGATGCCCCCAGGCGCATGGCAAAACACATCCCTGCAACCAGACCGTAGACGTGGAAGAGTGGGATTGCCATCAATACGACTTCCTTTCCATCTTCCGCGTTTACCATCCAATACCGGATCTGGAGAGCGTTGGCAATCAGATTGCGATGCAAGGCGACCGCTGCTTTCGAGACCCCCGTCGTACCACCGCTGTATTGAAATAGGGCGATATCATCTGGACCTATATCCACCTTCGGACGATCTTCGGGTTTATGCTTGTTGATCAGATCCTGCAGCCAGACATCTCCCTCGGCAGGCTGCACCCGGAAGCCATCTTTCTTCTCTTTGGTCAAGGTGAACAGCAGGCTTAATACCGGGGGAAGGGTTTCCTTGATATTTGTGACAACCAGCGTCCGCAGGGGGGTTTTGGGCTGGACTTCCTTGATCAGGTTATAGAAATTGCTCATCACAAGCATCACTTCGATGCCGGCGTCGTTCAACTGGTGCTCAATCTCACGTGCACTGTAAAGGGGGTTGGTCGCCACGACAACTGCCCCCAACTTCAAAATGGCATAAAAAGCCATGACGAACTGTGGCGTGTTCGGCATAAAAATCCCCACCCGATCGCCCTTTTTCACCCCCAAATCAGCCAACCCGGCCGCCAACCGGTCGCAAATTTCATTCATTTCCCGGTAGGTGATCCTGGCGCCCTTAAAGATCGTGCAGGGACTTTCAGGGTATTTCCGCGCCGATTCTTCTAGTAGAAAGGTTAAAGGAACTTCAGGATAATCGATATGATGGGGCACGCCCTCATCATAATAAGCAAGCCACGGACGATCCTCCATTTCCGCCTCCTAAATCGTTATTGTGTAATTCTGGTTAAAGGGTTGCCATTCATAGTATAGATACTTTTCCGATGAAAGTCAAATAATTGGTAACTTCTTAAAAAATGGGGATCGCCGCAATCATCGAATTAACCAGCTTAGAATAAGGGCCTCAATCTCATCCAAAGGTTCAGAATTCACCTGAAACCAGAGGATGTGAGGGTCGTCCGGCTTGAACCAATTCGCCTGGCGGCGGACAAATATCCGCGTGGCGCGCTTCATCTGTTGTTCCGCTTCTTCGAACGAGATCTCGCCACGGATTGCAGCAGCCACCTGCCAGTATCCTATCGCCGAGAACGCCGGCAGGTCTGGTGAAAATCCCTTCGAAAGAAGCGCCTGGACTTCTTCGACCAGGCCAGAAGCGAACATCTCCCGAATGCGTGCATCGATGCGCGCGTAGAGCTCCGGCCTGGGCATGGCTAAACCAATTCTGAGCAGCCGGAAAGGAGAAGGACCAGCGCTGCGCTGTTCAGAAAAAAGGCGCCCGGTTGTAAAAATCACCTCCAATGCACGGATCGTGCGGCGCATGTTCCGGTAATCGATCGCTGCGGCTGCCTGTGGATCCAGGCGCGCCAGGCGTTCATACAGGCCTTGGCGGCCGATTTCCAGCGCCCAGGTTTCCAAAGCCCGGCGCAGCCCCGGGTCCGGCTTTGATTCAGGAGGCTGCCAACCCTCGGTTACGGCGCGCACATACTGACCGGTGCCTCCTACTAAAAAAGGCAAGCGCCCGCGGCTATGAATCAAAGCGATCTTGTTACAGGCCTCTTGTTGGAAACGGGCCAGGCTCCAGGTCTCATCCGGTTCGGCAACATCGATAAGATGGTGTGGAACGCGCAGGCGTTGGGCAGGAGTCGGTTTTGCAGTTCCGATATCCATACCGCGATAGAAGAGGCGCGAATCCGCCGAGACGATTTCACCATCCAGCCGCTCGGCGAGTTGGATGGCGATATCCGTTTTTCCAACTGCCGTGGGTCCCAGGATGACAACCAGAGGCTGGCTGGTTTCATAAGGCACGGGCGGTTCAATGGATGGCATTCTCGAAATGGCGAATACCGGGGCTTCGCCCGGTCGGATAACGGCGGACGGCGATCACATCCAGGCGCCAGTCGCCGTCCAGCTCCGGGTGAGCCTGAATATAGGCCTGCACCGCTGCCAGAAAGTGCGCTTGTTTCGCCGGGGTCACAGCCTCCTCCGGGTAACCGAACGAATTCGAGCTGCGCGTCTTTACTTCTACGAAGACCGTCACATCCTTTTCGCGCGCGACCAGATCGATCTCCCCATAAGGCGTGCGTGCATTTCGGTCCAGAATCGTGTATCCGTGATCGGCGAGATATTTTGCCGCTAAATTTTCACCCCAAATACCTAATTCTCGCTTTTCCTTGCTCATCGTCGCAGCTCGTCCATGATTTGAGTCAAGCGAGTACGAAAGCGCCATTTGCGCCCGCGCACTTGATCGATGACACGTTCGTAGCGTTCCAGCATCATCTTCGTGGTCCGTTCGATGGCATATGCCTGGGAGGCCTGGCGGGCTTGCATTCCCATCTTACGCCTCTGATCATCATCTGTAACGAGACGCACCATTTTTGCAGTAAATGCAGCCAGGTCTTCTTCAGCCGTCAAAAAACCAGTCTCACCATCTATGACTGTATCTCCGACCCCGGGGGACTGGATCCCAAGGACCGGTAAACCCGCGGCCATTGCTTCAATAACCGAAAGGGGATGGACTTCTGTGACTGAGGCGGTCACGTATGCATCCGCCAGGGCCAGGTAATCTGGCATCTCATCATAAGAAACCATGCCGGTAAAATGGACCCGATTTTCAATGCCCATGTGATGCACTCGATCCATTAAATTATCCTTTTCGACGCCATCACCAACAATCAATAAACCGAGATGTTCGAATGCTTGTGATGCACCGTTGAATGCGCGCAGCAGGAAAGTTAAATTCTTCTCAGGTCCAAGCCTTCCGGTGTAAACCAGAAGAATATCCTGGGGATCAAAACCAAGGTCAAGCCGGGATATCTTTCCACTTGGAGATTGAAACGGCACCAGGTCGACGCCATTCGGAACAACATCGACTGGCACATCTACCCCAAATCTCTTCAGTATCTCGCGCATCCCATTGGAAGGGGTAATCACCAGATCGCAGGACCGGCAGAAGGATGGCAAATAAGCCTCAAGCGCTGTCTCGCCGATAATATCTGGCAGGACAGGCAGGTAAGCCTGGGCGTACAAATCATAACGGGTGTGATTGGTGAAAACCAGGGGGATCGCACGCGGCCGGCAGTAGCGAAGGGCCAATGAGCCGCTTAAGAATGGATGGTGCACATGGACAATATCCATGGTTCTCAACAGCTTTCGAGCTTCCCGGCCGATACTTAAGCTGATGTAATAGCCGGTGTCCAACAAGGGAAGCCCGGGTGAGCGGATCACATTGGGTTCATTGTCTGCATATTCCTCATCCCCAAACGTAAAAACATAAACCTCGTGACCACCCCGCTCCAAATGGCGCTTATTCAATGTAATATAATTGGTTATCCCGCTCACATGCGGCGTATATACGTCCGCCATCATTCCTATGCGCATGAACGCCTCTTCTCGATTTAAGGATTCACCCTGAAACAACTATATAGCAATGTTAGTTTTGACGCAAGGTATTCCCATAATCAGCCTGGTTCACCAGAATGTTCACTATTTTGATGAATCTCTTTTCATCATAATGCGAGCTGCGCCACAAGCGCCCGACACTTATAGAAGGATTCTTGGCAATTTATGCCTGGGCGGGTAAAATGCAGCCGTGTTGAAGTCTCGTTATCTGCCTGATCCCGAACGCCTGAGCGTCTTGGCGGCAACGATCTTATTGGCTTATGCGCTGGCGCGGTTCATTGACCTGCCTTCGCGTGAACTGGCTGTACAATTGCCCGGATTATATCTGTCAGCGCAGGTGAACGTGCGAACATTTGTCACCTTCCTGGTCGCGGGCTTGACCGCGACCGGAGCGGATTGGCTGCTGCGAGATCATCCTGGCTTAGGCAACCGCAACACGATCGAGCACTGGCTGCTTCCCGCCCTCACTGCCTGGGTGATCGGCCTGCCGCTCTTCCAGATGCCGCTTGGAATTCTCTGGTGGGCGGGGTTTGCCCTGGGAGGTGGTCTTTTGATGTTCGTTTTGGTAGCGGAATTTATCGTTGTCGATCCGGATGATGTCCGCCAACCACCTGCCGCTGCTGGTTTGACCGCAGTCTCGTTCGCTCTATATTTGGCTTTATGTGTTTCCCTTCGGTTCGCCGGAGTTCGCCTCTTTCTAATCCTCCCGGCGCTGGCTTTTACCTCGGGCCTGGTCAGCCTGCGGGCCCTTCACCTGCGGCTGCACGGACAATGGGCTCCCGTCGAAGCGGGGATTGTAGCTTTGGTGTTGGGGCAAATCGCGGCTGCCTTATACTATTGGCCGCTTTCTTCGGTAGCATTTGGCCTGGCCTTGCTCGGGCCAGCGTATGGGCTCACCAGCCTGATTGCCGGGCTGGCGGAAGGCGAGCCTGTGCGCCAGGCCTTGATAGAACCCGGGATCGTGCTCCTGGTGGTCTGGGGTGCTGCAATCTTGGTCCGCTGATGGTCAGTCTGCAACAGATCACCTTAACCGGCCAACACTGGCTGCAAATTCTTTCCGATGTGCGTGCTCGCGCTCCTAAGGAAGCCTGCGGGTTGATCGCAGGAGTGGCTGGAGTGAGCATAAAAGTCTTCGAGATTAGAAATAGGCTTTCCAGCCCGGTGCGGTTCCGCATGGACCCGCAGCAGCAGCTCGATGCAATGCTGGAGATGGATGAAAAGAGTTGGGATATGCTGGCTATTTACCACTCTCACCCACAGGGGCCTGCCTTCCCCTCGGCGACTGATATTGCTGAAGCCGCCTACCCGGAGACTGCGAACCTGATCCTTCATCCCTTCAAAGATGAATGGCAGGCGCGTGCTTTCCTGATCCAGGCAAACCAGGTCCTTGAAATTCCATTGATTCTCAATTTTTAGAGCAACCTTTTAGCTGTGTATGTGTTACTTGAAGTGTACACTTCTGTTGAATACTGGAATTCCGGAAGCCAACTTAAAAAGCGTGAAATTCACCAAATAAAGGTAACACCTGTGACCAGTCAAATCTCTTATCCTCGCTGAATCGAATGCATCCGATTAACGGTATCAGAACAGCCGCTTATTTATAATTTCAGGAGTGAACAAAAAAGAAATGCAAATTATAATGATGCTCGTTTTGTTGGTGCTTTCTTATATCGTCGGCTCAATCCCATTTGGGCTTTTGATCGTAAGGTTAAGCACCGGGAAAGATATTCGCCGGGTTGAAAGTGGTCGGACCGGGGGGACAAACGCAATGCGAGCCGCCGGGATTTGGGCCGGAATAGGCACTGCCATAATGGATTTAATTAAAGGCGCATTCGTGGTTTGGATAGCCCGATTACTGGCTCCTGGGAATTTATGGCTGCAAGTCTTAGCCCCGGTGGCAGCCATCGTCGGTCACAATTACTCGGTATTCTTAACCGAGCGAGACATAAATGGGCGATTGAGATTCCGTGGTGGAGCCGGAGGAGCGACTACGGTGGGCGGCGCTATGGGCTTGTGGGCGCCTAGCATTCTTATCATCGTTCCGGTTGGCGCAATAATCCTCTTTGGAGTGGGCTATGCCTCTGTCGCCACCATGAGCGCGGCGTTGATCGCAATTTTGATCTTTGGATACCGCGCGCTGATCGGCGCTTCACCCTGGCAGTACATTTTTTACGGCGCTGTAGCAGAGATTATCTTAATCATATCCCTGCTTCCGAATATTCGCCGGTTGATCAATGGAACGGAGCGTGTTGTAGGTTGGCGCGCTCGCAGATTCAAAAGCCAGAACAACGCTTAAAATCCGCCGAGTCATTCTTCTTCGTATTCTTCCTCTTCTTCCTCATAATCTTCGTCTTCGTCATCAGAAGCAAGCGGAAGCTCACCGAACATTTGCCTGTACAAAGCTCGCAAATTGCGCCGGTGAAGTTCGCCTGCCAGCCCGCCGATGAGCACCCGGCTTTTCCCGCATGACTCAACTGTGGCTTCATCTAAAATGTCCAGCGGGTATTTTCGCCGGGCAGCTTTGCGTACCACCTTGCGGATGTTGGAAAGATAGGAAAGGTTATCTTTAATCGAATTATCGATCTCACCGCGCAGGATAATATCTCCGTGCCCCTGAACTACGTTCTCGAGGCCCATCTTTCCGATTTTCTTTAGCGAGGCTACAAGATCGTCGATATCCCCATCGACGATGTAAGGCAAGGGCATCGCGGCATCGCCTGCAAAGAGCACCCGGTCCTCTTCAACCAGTATGGCAATATTATCCGGACTGTGTCCTGGAAGCGGAGAGATCGAAAGGTTCTTTTTACCCACCCGCAAGTTCAGGTGACCGTCATCGAAAGTTATCTGTGGTAAAACGATTTTCACATTTCGAAACATGAGATTTTGGCGGCGAGTTTCCTCGAGAGATCTTCTGCCAACCGTATCTAACAGCTCCCGGCATAAGGAATGAGCGATAATCGTTGCTCCTGGGAAGAAAATATTCCCCCAACTGTGATCCGCGTGAGAATGCGTATTAATTACATAACGGACAGGAACATTCAGCTCTTGTTCGATGAAATCCCGGATGGCAAGGGTCTCTTCCGGAAGGGCCAGGGTATCAATTACGACAGCCCAATTCGCGCCAATTACTGCACCAGCGGTGACCTGGGCGTAAACTTCACTCTGGAAAGAATAAACGTTATCGGCTATGCGTTCGCGTTGGGTCATAAATCCATGATCAGTAAATTATTGTGAATGAAAGAACCTTAATTCCCAGTACTGCGGCGGAGGATAGCACAAAGCAAGGGCAAAATCAAGAATCATTTACATAATTTGCTTATTTAAATCCGATAATCAGCCAATTGATTGACCGTCGTGTAGAAACCGGCTATAATCCTATTCATAAATTGAATAATACTGGCGGAAAGCATAAACCGGTTTGAATACGTTGCGTCAAACTGAATTGCTCTTCGTTGGTAACCCGGGAGGAGTAGGTTCCTGGTAAACCTGGAGCATCCGGTTGTAAAGCAGAAAAGACTTTAACCGGATACGCAGAGAAGGTGTGGCCTATGGCTGAGAGCCCCCGCAGCAATCCAGGTCCGAATGTCGCCCGGGATATTTGCCGAAGAAAAGGTTGTAGATATCAGATTCTCCCCAGTAGACCGGCACGGGTGAGCCCGTTACAGCGAAGCCCGATTTGCTGACCTGTTTGGACAGCATGTCTGGGAAATAAGAGCGCTGCTAGAGATTATGCGGCGAATTGAGGTGGTACCGCGGAGGTCTTGACCTTCGTCCTCATCGAATGGACGGAGGTTTTTTGTTTAACTTCAGCCAATTTGTGTCGGACCTTGAAAGGCTTTATCGCCGGCCTTGAAGACAAAGATATCCCTGGAGTTCAATGGGTGTGGAGGCAAGAAGAATGGCTCTAGTAAAAAGGTATGACCCTGGAATCACAGAACCTCGTCTGAAAGCAGAATGGCAGGAGAAAGGGATTTACCGCTTCTCGCCAGACGAGCAAGCCCCGATATTCTCGATAGATACCCCGCCGCCCACCGTCTCAGGCCAATTACACCTTGGGCACGTCTATTCCTACAGTCACGCTGATTTTATTGCCCGCTTCTGGCGAATGCGCGGTTTCAACGTTTTTTATCCAATGGGATTTGATGATAACGGCTTGCCTACCGAGCGGCTCGTTGAAAAACGGATGGGAATCACGGCAGAACAAGTCGGTCGAAAGGCGTTTATTGAAAAATGCCTGCAGGTATCGGAAGAATCAGAAAAAGATTACCAGGCCCTTTGGCAGCGCCTGGGATTATCGATCGATTGGCGTTATACATATCGCTCCATTGAGGCGGCTTCCAGACGCTATTCGCAGTTTTCTTTCATTGAGTTATACAGGAAAGGGCTGATTTACCGGCAGGAGGCCCCAACGATCTGGTGTCCAGAGTGCCACACGGCGATTGCGCAAGCCGAGTTAAACGATCTCGAGCGCGCCAGCGAATTTGTCACTCTTAACTTCCACCTGGAAGATGGCCGAAACATCCCGGTCGCCACGACACGTCCCGAGTTGTTGCCGGCCTGCGTGGCGATATTCATCCATCCGGAAGATCGCCGTTGGCAAGGGTTCGCCGGGGAACAAGCTATCGTGCCATTATTCGGGCAAAAGGTGCCGATCTTATTTGATTCTGCGGCCGATCCAGAAAAAGGGACTGGCGTGGTGATGTGTTGTACATTTGGAGACAGCACGGATGTGTCCTGGTGGTACACCCATAAGCTGCCCCTGGTAGAGACCTTGAATCGCGAAGGTAAAATGAGCTCAGCCGCAGGTGAATACGCGGGACTGCCTGTAGAGGAAGCCAGGCAGCGCATTAAAACCGATCTGGAAGCCTGCGGGATGATCCTTGACCGCCAGACGACCCTTCAATCTGTGCGCGTTCATGAGCGCTGTGATACACCGGTCGAATACATCGTCACCCGCCAGTGGTTCGTCCGGCTGCTGGAAAATCGCCAGGCATTTTTGCAAGCCGGCGAACGAATCCTCTGGCATCCGGAGCACATGCATACCCGTTATAAGGCCTGGGTTGAGAATTTGAGCTGGGATTGGTGCATCTCACGCCAGCGTTATTTCGGTGTGCCTTTTCCCGTGTGGTACTGCGTCAGTTGTGGAGAGATCCTCTTAGCTGAGGTTGAACAACTTCCTGTAGATCCAGTAGAGGACAAGCCCAGTCATCCCTGCCCGAACTGTGGAAGCTTTGAATTCGAGGCGGAAAAAGATGTTATGGATACCTGGGCTACTTCATCGCTCTCACCCCAAATCGCAGGCGAAATCCAGGTGGGAGAACCCTGCCAACCGGGTGAAGCGGGTGGAGGAATTTACCGGCGCGTTTTCCCCTACGCTCTTCGCCCTCAGGGGCAAGAGATTATCCGCACCTGGGCTTTCTATACAATCGTAAAATCCCATTATCACTGCAACACTATTCCCTGGAAAGAAGTGATGATCTCTGGCTGGGGTTTAGCTGGAGAAGGGATGGGCAAGCTCAGCAAGAGCCGCAGCAGCGGATTAATTGCTCCGCTCGAAATGATCGAACGTTACTCGGCGGATGCGGTGCGTTATTGGGCCTCCAGCGCCGCTACCGGCAAAGACGCTATCATCAGTGAAGAAAAAATCCAGATGGGCAATAAGCTGGTCACAAAATTGTGGAACGTCGCTCGCTTCTGCGAAAGATTCCTGCAGGGATATGATCCATCAGACTTGCTCGATCCCGCCCTGGAAAGGCAAGCAAATCAAAGGTCCCCGCATGGGTCCATTAGGTTGCAAGAGCTGACGCCGGCTGACCGCTGGATCCTGTCGCGGTCTCAACAAGTCGTTCTTCGAGTAACCGAATTTTTCGAAAAATACGAATATGCCAGCGCGAAAAGCGAGATTGAAACGTTCTTTTGGACCGAGATGGCAGACAACTACCTGGAGATGTGCAAACAGCGACTTTACGATGAGAGCCACCCATCTCGCAAGGGAGCCCTCTTCACAATTTATCACCTCCTGACGACGACCATTAAGCTGCTGGCCCCAATTCTCCCTTACGTTACGGAGGAGATTTACTTTCAAATGGGTTTTAACGGGATCGATGGGTCTGGCTCGATCCACACATCCGCCTGGCCACAGGCGATTGAAGCGCTCCTGGACGATGCTTCACAACAGATCGGAAGTCTCCTTGTAGAGATCGCCACTGCCATTCGTCGCTATAAGAGCGAAAACAACCTGCCCCTTAGAACCGAGTTGAATCGATTACAATTGGCGGCTGGCGATGGTGAGCTTCTCGACCCGCTAAAAGGGGCTATCAGCGATCTGGCCTCCATCACCCGTGCCAGGAAAATAGAAATCGTAAAATCCCTTTCTCCGGGCCTCATTAAATTAGAATTGGATAGAAAAATATCGGCCGGGATAGAAGATCTCACAGGACAGGTTTAATCGATGCAGACTTTCCCCTTCATCCAGGTAGATGCCTTCACAAACCGCCCCCTGAATGGCAACCCTTGCGCGGTGATTTTCAATACCGATGGGCGGGCAAGCAGTTGCCGTCCTGCGAGGCGAGCTTGCGTCTTAATGAACAGGGACAGCTAAAAATACGTCAATATAGAGAAATTTTTACTGGAGAAAATTCATGCCAGAGCATGCAATCCCTAAAACCTACAATTTTCGTGAAACAGAACAGGGCATCTACGAAATGTGGGAGAAAAACGGCTATTTTAAACCCTCAAACGGCCCCAACAAGCCTGGTTTCGACGCCGAGATCAAGCCCTTTGTGATTTCTATCCCACCTCCCAACGTAACCGGCGAGCTGCACCTGGGACACGCCATGTTCGTATCCATGGAAGACCTGATGATTCGCTACCACCGGATGAAAGGCATCCCAACGTTGTGGGTGCCGGGAACAGACCACGCCGGCATTGCCACCCAGCTTCAGGTCGAGAGAATGCTGCGCAGGGAAGGGACCAGCCGGGAGGAAGTGGGGCGCGAAGAATTCCTGCGACGTACCTGGGAGTGGAAGGAGAAGTACGGTGGCATTATCACCCAGCAGATTCGCCGTTTGGGGGCTTCCTGTGATTGGGATCGAGAGCGCTTTACATTGGATGAGGGCCTCTCTCGAGCTGTTCGCGAAGCATTTGTGCGCTTATTTGAAAAAGGCCTGATCTACCGCGGCCCTAGATTGATCAACTGGTCGCCAGGATTGAAGACCGCGGTGTCGGACCTGGAGGTGGAATACTCGGAAGAACCCGGGACGCTTTACTACTTCAAGTACATGCTTGCAGGTTCAGAAGAATTCATCCCGGTTGCGACAACCCGGCCAGAAACCATCCTGGGCGATACGGCAGTTGCGGTGCATCCGGAAGACCCGCGCTACCAGAAGTATATCGGCAAGAAAGCCATTGTGCCCAGCCTTGGGCGTGAGATTCCGGTGATCGCCGACGATTATGTCGATCGCGAATTCGGCACTGGCGCTTTAAAATCACCCCGGGCCATGACCCGAATGACTTCGCCATCGGAGAACGGCACGGTCTGGAGGTGATCTCCATTTTGGACGAAGCTGCGCGCGTCAACCAAAATGGCGGACCTTACGCAGGACAGGATCGCTTTGAAGCTCGAAAGAATCTGTGGGAGGATATGCGCCGCGCCGGGCTGGTTATTAAAGAGGAACCCTACACGTTGAATGTGCCGCGCTCCCAACGCGGCGGTGAAATCATCGAACCCATGGTCTCTACTCAGTGGTTTGTGAAAACCAGGCCGCTGGCGGATGCGGCTTTGCAGGTCGTACGGGATGGGCGCATTCGCATCGTGCCGGAGCGATTTACCAAGGTGTATTACAACTGGCTGGAGAATATCGAAGATTGGTGCATTTCGCGCCAGCTCTGGTGGGGACACCGCATCCCGGTATGGTACTGCAGCGACTGTGGGCAGATGACCGTCTCGAGAGTGGATCCCTCTCAATGCAGCCATTGCGGCAGCACGAAACTGGAACAGGATCCGGATGTATTAGACACATGGTTCTCATCGGGACTTTGGCCGTTCTCCACCCTGGGTTGGCCGGATGAGACCCCAGATTATCTGTACTTTTACCCCACCTCGATGATGGAGACCGGCTACGATATTCTGTTTTTCTGGGTTGCGCGCATGATCATGGCGGGGCTGGAATTTACCGGTCAGATTCCTTTCCACACCGTTTACTTGCATGGACTGATCCGCGACGAGCACGGCCGAAAAATGAGCAAATCCTATGGAAATGTGATCGACCCCCTGGGCGTGATGGATGATCTGGGCACGGATGCCCTGCGCTTCACGTTGCTGGTAGGCTCGACTCCTGGAAACGATATGAACCTGAGCCTCAAAAAGGTGGAGTTTAACCGCAATTTCGCCAACAAGTTGTGGAATGCCGCTCGCTTCGTCCTGGGCGCAATGGATTCTGCGCCAGGTGAGCCTCAAGGTGAACCGGATTGGACTCTGCCAGATTCATGGGTTTGGGCACGTCTGCAGGATGTTGTGCGAGATGTTGAGCGTTTGTTCGCCAGCTACCAGTACGGAGAAGCCGGGCGCCAAATTTACGAATTCTTCTGGAACGAATTCGCCGATTGGTATATAGAGATCGCAAAACTTCAGCTTGAAGAAGGCAGTGACCGGGCGTATTATACGATTGAGACGCTGGCGCGTGTGCTGGATATCTGCTTGAGGCTGCTGCACCCGTTTATCCCATTCATTAGCGAAGAGATATGGGGTCATTTGAAGCAGGCTGTTCAAGGCAATTTCAACCCTGAACTTTTTACGATTGAAGAGGCTGCGCTCATCATCGCTGCCTGGCCAGAACCTCGTCCGATAGAAGGCTGGGAGCCGGCCAAAGTCGCCGACTTTAACCTGCTGCAAGAGATTGTCAGAGCCATCCGAAACTTGCGAGCCGAGAAAAATGTTAAACCCGGGCGCCGAATTCCAGCCACCCTGGTTTCTGTGGATCATTACAAAATGCTGGGAGAACAAGCCAAAGCCATCGCCCTCCTCAGCGGGCTGGACACGGATAAGCTTTTTATCCTTCCCAGCCTAGATGAAAAACCTGAAGGCCAAATCGTCCTGGTCATTGGCCCGGTGGAGATTTACCTGCCTCTTCCCGGCTTGATCGATCTGGATGAAGAGCGCAGGCGGCTGGAGAAGGACCTTCTGGAAGTTGAAACGCAGATCGAGCGGTTACAAAATTTGCTTTCAAGCCCGTTCGCGGAAAAGGCTCCCCCGGCAGTGGTCCTGAAAGAACGCGAAAAACTTCAAGCCTTCCAGGAGACTGCCGAGAAACTGCGCAGCCAGTTAGCGGCTTTAAGCTCATAGGCGAATTGCTACGATTCCCATCAAGATTTGTGCGGCTTTAAACATTACGCTTGACTTTCAATCCTGATACTCTATAATCAATAATAATCGACCGGTCTGACCAAAGGAGGCTATTATGGACGGCTTGATGATGGATTACCCACTGACTCTAACACCTTTGCTGCTGCGAGCCCAACGTCTTTTCCCGAAAAAAGAGATCGTAACCAAAACTGCTGCAGGGTTTCATCGCTATACCTACAGCGACATGGCCGAGCGTGTTGGGCGTTTAGCCAATGCGCTCGAAAAATTGGGGGTCCGGCGTGGCGATCGGGTGGCTACTTTTGCCTGGAACAACGCCAGCCATCTGGAATTGTATTTCGCAGCGCCTTGCATGGGAGCCGTGCTTCATCCATTGAACATACGATTACCCGCCGACCAGTTAATCTATATTATTCAGCATGCCGATGACCAGGTCCTGTTTGTAGACCCGACTCTCCTGCCCGTGATCGAAAAATTAGCCCCAAATCTAAAAAGCGTTCGTCATTATGTCGTACTGTCCGATAAGGTCCCGGAGAATACCACACTGAAGCCCATTCATGCATACGAAGAGCTGTTGCGGGAAGTTGGGACGGATTATCCCTGGCCACGATTAGATGAAAATGATGCTGCAGGAATGTGTTACACATCTGGAACAACAGGGAATCCGAAGGGTGTCGTGTACTCTCATCGTTCAATTTTCTTGCACAGCCTGGGCTTGACCATGACCAACTCCTTCGGGCTGTCCGAGCGGGATGTTTTCTTGCCGGTTGTCCCTATGTTCCACGTGCTCGCCTGGGGTACACCATACGCCTGTACAATGTTGGGCACCAAGCTAATCTTTCCAGGCCCATTTTTGACGCCTCGTGACCTGGTTTCCCTTATCCAGGAAGAGAAAGTTACCTTGACTGCCGGCGTACCCACCCTGTGGATTGGCATCCTGCGCCTGCTCGAGAATGAACGTTACGACCTCTCCAGCCTGCGAGGCATGATCGTTGGCGGCTCCGCCGCGCCGCAGTGGATGATCGAAGAATTCGAGAATAAGCATGGGCTGAACGTCATGCACGCCTGGGGGATGACGGAAACTTCACCCTTAGGCACAGTCAGCCGGCTGAAGAGCACGCAGCTTGGTCTACCGCCAGCCGAAAAATTCAGCATCCGGGCCAAGCAGGGGATGGCTGTCCCTGGGGTTGAAATTCGCGCAGTCAACGAACAAGGCGAAGAAATCGCCTGGGATGGTAAGGCTTTTGGTGAGCTCCAGGTGCGCGGTCCCTGGGTTGTCAGTGGTTATTATAACGATGAGCGCACCAGTGAGGCCTTCCAGGATGGATGGTTTCGCACCGGCGACGTGGTAACGATCGACCCGGAGGGATTCATGCAAATCGTCGACCGCACCAAGGATCTGGTAAAAAGCGGCGGCGAGTGGATTTCCAGCGTCGACCTGGAAAATATGATTATGTCTCATCCCAAAGTACTGGAAGCCGCAGTGATCGCTGTGCCACACCCGAAGTGGCAAGAACGGCCTTTAGCATGCGTCGTCTCCAAGCCCGAATTTAAGGATGATCTGACCAAAGAAGAGCTGTACGAACACATCCGGCCTCATTTTGCCAGTTGGGCGCTCCCTGACGACTTTGTTTTTATTGAGAGCATCCCAAAAACCAGCGTGGGAAAATTCGACAAGAAAATCCTGCGGGCACAGTACCAGGATTATCAGATGACAGAACGATAAGATGAAAATCGGAGTAGTTTACCCTCAAACTGAGTTCGGAAGCGATCCAACCGCGATCCGAGACTATGCCCAAACCGTGGAGGGCCTGGGGTTTACCCACATTTTGGCGTATGACCACGTCTTAGGGGCGAACCCCGACCGCCCGGGCGGTTGGCAGGGTCCTTATACGTTTAAATCCGCATTCCAGGAACCTCTGGTTTTATTTGCTTTCATGGCCGCAGCGACTCTCAAAGTGGAGTTCACCACCGGCATCATCATCCTGCCCCAACGCCAGACGGCTTTATTCGCCAAGCAGGCAGCCACACTGGATGTGCTCAGCAGCGGACGCTTGCGAATTGGGTTGGGGATCGGCTGGAATCCCGTCGAATACATCGCCTTAAACCAGGATTTTCACACCCGCGGTAGGCGAAGTGAAGAACAGGTCATCCTGTTGCGTAAATTATGGACTCAGCCCCTGGTGAACTTTTCAGGCCGCTGGCACACGATCCCAGACGCAGGGATCAATCCACTCCCCCTCCAACGTCCGATTCCAATTTGGTTCGGTGGTCATGCTGAGACCGTCTTAAAACGCATCGCCCGGATTGGCGATGGCTGGATAACCAATTTTCGCCAGGCCGCGGATGCGCAAAAGACCCTCGAGCTCCTGAGCCAATTCCTGGAAGAAGCTGGCCGACCGCGCTCCGACCTGGGGATCGAGGCGCGTATCTCCTATGGTAATGGCGACCCGGACCTCTGGCTGGAGCGGATCGAAGAATGGCAGAATGCCGGAGCAACCCACATTTCAATCAATACAATGGGGTCCGGATTGGCCACACCCGGCGATCATCTGGCGGCGCTCCAGAAATTCGCTGCCCACGCAGGAATTAGGTGAAATGGATGCAAAGCCCGTTATGCAATCGCAGGATCCTATTTTGACGAATCTCTGGAGATTGCGGCGTAGCCGCAGCTCTTCATCCTATTGCGTCGTGCGCCACAAGCGCCCAACACTTTCCCTGGCGATGCTGGCCCTCTTCCTTTGCGCCTGCAGCTCCGGCCAGGCCTCCACTACCGAGCTTGGGCCTGGCCAACGACCGGGTTCAACCGGGGAACCGCCGGAACAGCAGGTAAAAAGTGGAGAGCTGGTCAAAGTCGACGCTATTCAAATCAATATCCTGGAATCTGCGCCGGTGCAGGTCAACGTGACGCTTCAAGGACATCTAACGAATGGATGCACGCAAGTCACGAATATCTCGCCCCTCCGGAAAGATACCACGTTTACGATCACTTTTTACAGCCAGCCCATTGAGGGCGTGGATTGCAATAGCTCTACTGGAGTGCCATTTCAAGAAACTGTTCCTTTGGATATGGAAGGCCTGCCGGCCGGGACTTATACAGTTGAGGCTTACGGGATTTCGGAGACTTTCACGTTGTCACAAGAAAACATCCAGTCTGGCGAATCAGCCTGCCCGGCGCCTGGGATGAGCACGCAGCAGTTCAGTAATAATGATCCCACCACTGGGATTGGCTATTGCTTCTTGTTCCCAGCCAATTTCACCGCCGTTCCACCATCTACCCCGGGAGTTACAATCCTGGTGGGTCCATCTTATGGTGAAGGTCCTGAACCCGTTCAGGCCACATTAACCATTACGACCTTCGATCTTGCAGGAAAATCTCTCCAAGAATACGTCTCCGGCCAAATCGCTAGCGCCGCCCCGGGGTTAGAGATCAACCAAAGCGAAGTTGATCTGGGAAATTCCATACAGGCGATACAGGTTGAAGGGCTGCCAGGACGTACGGGCACACGGGTCTTGTTCGCCGAAGCCAATAACCTGGTTTTTAAACTGACTTTCGCTCCCACAGAGGATGATCATCCCCAGGTCAAAAGCGATTTAGAAAGTCTTTTCAACACTGTCATTGCCTCCTGGGTTTTCCAACCCTGAGCCGTAAGGGTAAACCAGCGCAAATCTCACTCTTTGAACAAGAATTTTTTAAGTAGAAATCTTCAGGAGACCGCTATGCGCAATCAAGGGCAACTGATATTTGGGGGATTTTTACTTCTAATCGGCGTGATGTTATTGCTAGGCAATCTGTTTCAGGTAAATATCTGGTCATTTTGCTGGCCAATTGGTTTGATCTTGTTAGGGGTATGGCTGGTCGTCCGTCCCAGGATGATCTCATCCGGCAGCAGGTTTGATTACAGATTTCTGGGAAATTTTAACCGCTCCGGGAAATGGGAAGTAAGTAATGAAGAATTATGGGCCTTCATTGGAGAAGTCCGCCTTGACTTGCGTGAAGCACTGATCCCGAGCGGGGAAACAACCATTAATATTTACTGTTTCATAGGCGACATTGAGCTGTCCCTACCCACTGACAGCGGACTTTCCATCACGGCGACCGGATTTATCACCGATAGCACCATCGGCGGGCATAAGCAGGATAGCTTGCTCATACCAGTCAAGTGGGAAAGCCAAAATTATTCGACCGCGGATCGAAAACTCCACCTGGCGATTACCGGATTTATTATCGATTTAGACGCTTATTAAAATTAGCGCCAACATTAATGGTAACCTGAAAATGGAAGATACGGTTGCAAAATCTAAGCAGGACCAACTCAATACCGGGAGGTGGGTGTTGGCTGCCGCGATTCTGGCATCCAGCATGGCATTTATCGATAGCACAGCGCTGAACGTTGCCTTGCCTGTCCTGCAGAAGGATTTGCAGGCTTCCGGAGGCCAACTGCTTTGGATCGTGAATGCCTATTTGTTGATGCTGGCTGCCTTAATCCTGGTGGGTGGATCGCTGGGGGATAGGCTTGGGCGTAAAAAGGTGTTTATGGCCGGGATCACGCTCTTCCTTCTCGGGTCACTGGCCTGCGGCCTGTCGCCAAGCGTGGAATTCATCATCGCTGCTCGCGTGTTGCAGGGGATAGGCGGAGCGGTAATGATCCCTGGCAGCCTGGCGATTATCACCACGTTTTTCGACGCCGGCCAACGAGGCCAGGCCATCGGCACCTGGTCTGCGGCAACCACAATTGTCACTGTGGCCGGGCCTGTGCTGGGTGGCTTCTTAGCGAACATCGGCTTTTGGCGCGGTGTATTCTTAATCAATATTCTCATTGGCGTTTTTGCACTGCTGCTGACATACCTTCACGTTCCCGAAAGCCGCGACGAATTGGAGACTGGAAAAATCGATTATTTGGGTGCTTTTTTGGCGGCCCTGGCTCTGGCAGGATTAGCTTACGGGTTCATCTCTGCACCCGCTTACAGTTTTAGCGACCGGCGCGTTTATGGGGCATTGATCACCGGCGTCGCTGCCCTGCTGCTTTTCGTTTTACGTGAAGCTCGTGTTGAAAACCCGATGATGCCGTTAAAAGTCTTCAAATCCTCGACTTTCAGCGGCGCCAATTTGTTGACATTGTTTTTATATGCGGGTCTTTACGGTTTCAGCTTCTTTTTCTCTCTCAACCTCGTCCAGGTGCAGGGTTACAACCCTTCGTTAGCAGGTTTTTCTTTCCTTCCCTTTTCAATCCTTCTGGCATCCTTATCTCGCCTTGCTGGAAGTTGGGCGGACCTTCATGGACCCCGGTGGCTGCTGATCATCGGCCCCTTCCTGGCCGGCGTTGGATTCCTTTTGATGGGGTTTACAGGTCTCACCAATGGCCCTCAGGATTACTGGAGGACGTTCTTTCCAGGGGTCGTCGCTTTAGGCCTGGGGATGGGCATTACCGTTGCGCCGTTAACCACCGCGGTCATGAACGCCGTTGATACGCACCTTGCCGGCACAGCTTCGGGCATAAATAACGCAGTGGCGCGCACTGCCGGCGTGCTGGCGATTGCAGTCCTCGGCTCAGTCGCGCTAACCGTTTTTTCGAATGCCTTGCAATCGCGTAGCGCTGAAATCAACCTTTCTGAGCCGGCGCGCCAGGAGCTCATGGCTCAAGCGCAAAACCTGGGCGCCACTCATGTCCCCACCCAGGTGCAAGCTGAGAATAAAACAGCCGTCCAACAATCGATAGACCTGGCTTTCGCAGACACTTTTCAGGTGATCATGTTCATTTGCACCGGACTTGCCTGGCTGAGCGCTTTAATGGCGACCCTCTTAATCGCCAGAAAGGTCTAAAACTTTCTTTGGTGATCTTAAACCACGAAAATCTTGATCGTAGGAGTTCAGCGGAGATGATCATATTACTTCTGGATAACAGCCTGCGCGTACAAGTCTTTTATGAAGAACCCGACGCCGATTTTGAAGATAATATCTGCATATGCTTTCAGGAAGAATGTCCCGAGAACGAAAAAATATTTCGGGCAGACGAAACCAACATCTTCCTCACCCCTAAACAGGCGGCTCAATTGGCAGAGGAGTTGAGTAAAGCCGCCGCGGATAGTAAGCTCGCCTCGCGCAAATCAGAGCAGCACGAGCGACAATTCGACGGCGATTTGGATCGTCTGCGCTCGCCTGAGCGGTTACAACGGCTCCAAATCGAACAGGTATTGAAATTAAGCCTGGAGGACATCGATGCCGAAAACGTCCTGGATGTGGGTACCGGCACAGGTTTGTTTGCCGAGGCGTTCGCATCGCTCGGCTTGAACGTCACCGGGGTAGATGTAAATCCGGAGATGATCCAGGCTGCCAGCCGGCAGGTGCCAGATAGTAACTTTCAGGTTGCTCCAGCCGAAGACCTGCCATTCCCCGACAACGCTTTTGACCTAGTCTTCCTGGGGTTGGTTTATCATGAGACAGATGATTCGTTAAGAGCCTTTCAGGAAGCACACCGGGTCGCACGCCAACGCGTGGCGATTTTGGAATGGCCCTATGTGGCGGAAGAATTTGGGCCGCCGTTAGCCTATCGCTTGAAAGCGGAAGAAGTTGCCGCTTTGGCCAGAAAGGCCGGTTGTGAAAAGATCGAGACCCTTTTGTTAAAGCACACCGTCCTGTACCGGCTGTGCAAATAATCTAAATCGTGCAGTTCTAAAGTGTTGGGCACGCTTTGGTGCTAACCGAAAGTTAGCCAGCCACGCAATATGATTTTATATAAACATCAAATTAGGAGCAGGCATGGACACGCATATCTACAAGAAAATAGAGCTTACCGGCTCATCCACCACCAGTATCGAAGACGCAGTACAGAAAGCGGTTGCAAAAGCCAGCGAATCCATACGCAATATGCGCTGGTTCGAAGTCGTCGAGACCCGCGGCTACATCGAGGAAAATAAGGTCGCTTATTGGCAGGTGACGATCAAGATCGGTTTTACTGTGGAAGGAGCGGACTCTGAATAAAGATGAGCTGCTCGACATGCTGGAAGACGAGCGCGAGAAATTCCTGGACGCATTTGATGGTTTAAGCGATGAACAACTTCAGATACCTGGTGTGACAAGAGAGTGGTCGGTTAAGGATATCATCGCTCATCTCTCGTATTGGGAGGCCGAATTAGTCAAGCTCTTGTGGCAAGTCCGCCAAGGCAGCAAGCCAACCAGCGCTCAATTGCTCAATACCCCCGTCGACGCGCTTAACGAAAAATGGTTCCAGGAGAACCAGTCCCGCCCGCTTGAGCGAGTCTTATCCGATTATTACGCGGTTCGCAAGCAAACGATCCGGCGCCTGGATGGATTTTCGGACCAGGAGCTAAACGATCCAAAACGCTATCCTTGGCTCAAAAACCAGCCGTTGTGGGAATGGATTGCTGAGGATAGTTTTCGGCATGAATCCGAGCACCGTCTTCAAATTCAAGAATGGCGCTCAAAACAGGGGATATAACTCACTTTCCTGAACGAATCAAGGTTCCGAGACGTTCGCCTTCGATCGCCCGCCGGACGGATTCGGCAGGCACACCCGAGAAGATCTCGACCGAGAGACCAGCCACATCCCGCACCAGCGCCAGGCTTTGTTGGACTTTACTTGCCATTCCCCCGGTAACATCCGGGTCCACAGACCCACCTAACCCGATATGCATCTGGTGCACATTTTCTGGGGTGATCTCCGGCGCTAAAAGGGTGTTTGCTGGGAAATCCACCCAGACGCCGGGTTCCAGGCCCGCTAAAAGGATGCGCTGCGGCTGCATCTCGCGCGCCAGGTGGGTGAACAAATCCTCCGTCGAGAGAATTGTGCCTCCTCGCTGCCTATCGAACACGACATCTCCGTAAACGACTGGCAGCAGCCCGGCTTTCAGCGCAGTTTGAAGCGGTTCCAGGTACCAGGAATGCAAAACCCCTCCTTCTGCGACGACACTGGAAAGCGCAGAGAATGCCAGGGCAGGCACTTCGGAGCGATGCAAGGCTTCCATCACTAATTGGTTCAAAGCGGAGGCCTCGCGCCAGACTTCGACAAAGCCGCTCCATTCTTGCTTGCTGTGAACGCCTGACCTTGTGCCGTACTTACGCGCCGGCGTATGGCCAAAGGAACCGGAACCGTGCCCGAGCACCAGGTGCAGGCCTGGGTTCTTCGCCCGGGCCTGACCAATTTCGCCCGCCAGCCGGTCCAGAACATCAAGGCGCGGCGTATGCGGGCGGCCTTTCTCGGTGATCAACGAGCCGCCCAACTTCAGGAATACAAGGGCGCTTGCAAGAGAGGGTATGTTCACCCGCCTACCCAGGTCAGCAGGGTGCGCACCGCGCCGGCATCCAAAAGCGCCTGGACGATACGCTCGCCGGCCTCAGCCTCGCCAGGAACGGCGCCGACCAAAGCGATCATATTTCCACCCCCGCCGCCTCCACTGAGCTTCGCCCCCAGGGCCCCTGCCGTGCGGGCTGCATTGACCAGCGTGTCTAACTCTTGGGATGAAACGCCCATCTCCTGTAAAAGCCGCTGGTTTTCATCCATCAATGTCCCAAGTTTCGCAGGATCTCCCTGTTCAATGATTCGGCGCGCCTGTTGGACGATTTGAGCGGTCCCGTCGAACAGGCGGTTATATCGCTCCGGCTCCTCTTGCCAGAGCCGGCGCAAGTCCCCAACCGCGACAGAGGTAGGGCTGGCAATGCCTGTATCCCCAATCACAATCTGGAAGGGGAGGTGAACGTTCAACAGCTCTATAGCCTGCCCGCGCACGAAGAAGACGGGCTTATCATATGTAATGACCGTGTTATCGATGCCGGAGGGGGTGCCATGATAGTATTTCTCGATTTCATAAGCCAGGGCTGAAACGCTCTCATCCGCCAAAGGTTTTCCAAGGAATGCCGAGAACGCACGGAGGATGGCGACGGACACCGCAGCGCCTGAGCCAAGCCCGGCTGCAACCGGGATCGTAGAAGTGATCCGGATTTTACACGCCGGCGGCCTGGAAATTTCCAGGGCGGCCATCACTTTCAGAATGACGGCCGCTAACGGATTCGTTGGCGGGAGGCTGGTAAGCTCCTGATCCACACCGATTGCGGGCGCCTGGATCAGGATGCTGCCAGGCGCCCCCTGCGGTTTGACCGAAACGACAGCGCGAGCCTGCACCTGAGCTACCGGGACGGCGATTGCCGGCCGGCCATATACAACGGCATGCTCACCAAATAAGATGATCTTCCCATGTGCGCTGGCTGTAAAAGCTGGCATACGACGTCGCCTGTTAACTGGCTGCTGCAGGGAATAGGTAAAAGATGGCAATTACTGATAGCCCCCACAAAATAATTGTAAGCTGCAAAGGTCGATCGGACAACAACACCTCTTCGGGGGCTCCCGCCTGATGGGTGACTTGGATCAGGTAAAGGTAGCGCAGCACGCCATACAGGACAAATGGTATTGTGAGCATCATCGTATGGTTTTCGGGCAGGTTGGGAGCCGAAAAAGTGTATAAACTGTAGGCGATGATCGTAGTGCTTGAGACGATCAAAATGAATTGATCCAACAAAGGGATGGTGTAGCCCGAAAGGACGCGTCGATGAGCGTTCGCCTCACCGGCCATCAGGGCTAATTCCGCCCGGCGCTTGCCAAAGCCAAGGTACAAAGCCCCCAGGGTAGTGACCACGTATAACCAGGGCGAGAAGCGCTCTACCTGGATCAACATCACACCAGCCGCCACCCGCAAAACAAAACCCAACGCGATCGAGAAAACGTCTAGCAGGGGGATGTGTTTGATCCACTGGGAATAAACCAGGTTCAGGATCAGGTATGCCAGGGCAACTGCGGCGAATTTTGGCGATAATAAATAAGATACCGGAGCCAGGATGAGCAAAAGAATGACCACCGCGCTGCGCGCAACAGGCAACGGAAGCTTTCCAGAGGCAATTGGCCGGTTCTTCTTATCGGGATGGTTTCGATCTGCTTCAATATCGATGATATCGTTGATAATGTAGACGACGCCCGACAAAGCACAGAAAATTGCAAAACCTGCCAGTGTGTGTAAAAATGCGGGGATATGGGTTAGCTTTCGATCGAACACCAACGCGGCAAATATCGCCCCGTTTTTTGTCCACTGGCGTGGACGCATTGTTTTGAGTAGATCCAAGAGCATGGGGCAATCATAGCATAAGCTATTGTAAAAGGGGGAAAATTCACATTCGCTCTATAATGTTACAATAATTTTATGCAGAAAGTTCGCGTCGACCTGTTGCTCGTAGAACGCGGCCTTGCGGAAAGCCGCTCTCAAGCCCAGCGCCTGGTCATGGCAGGCCAGGTGCGAGCCGACGGCCAGGTCATCAACAAGCCAGCCATGACGGTCAAACCGGAAACGCTTCTGGAAGTAGATCAAGGGCCTCCATTTGTTTCGCGTGGTGGAGAAAAGCTTCAATCTGCCCTTGCGACCTTCGATTTGGACGCCCGCGGGCTGGTGTGCGCGGATGTCGGCGCCTCCACAGGCGGATTTACCGACTGCTTGTTGCAAAACGGCGCCGAACGGGTGTATGCAATCGATGTTGGCTATGGGATACTGCATTGGAAGCTGCGCCAGGATAAGCGCGTGGTTGTTATGGAACGTACGAACGCTCGCCATCTGGAAAAGCTTCCGGAACCTGCCAGCCTGGTCACGATCGACGCATCTTTCATCTCGCTAAAAATTCTACTGCCTGTGATATGCAGTTGGTTGCCTTCAGGCGGCGGTCAAGTAGTGGCTTTGGTGAAACCGCAGTTCGAAGCCGGTCGAAAGGAGGCCTCGCGTGGCTCGGGCGTTATTCGAGACCCAACTGTCCACCGGACTGTTTTGCTCGACATCCTGAGATTCGCCCAGGATGAAAATTTCACAGTTTGTGGTCTGATCCGCTCACCTTTAATTGGGCCCAAAGGAAACGTCGAATTTCTCGCCTGGCTGGGCTATCCGAAAGCGAATGGGGGCGATCTGGAACAATTGGTGTACAGAGCCCTGTCACTCCCCGCCTGAGACTTGGAATGCCCGCCCAAAAAAATTCGGTTATACTTACTCGTTGCTATGTCTACGGAAACCATTCGCAATTTTTGTATCATCGCGCACATCGATCATGGCAAATCCACGCTGGCCGATCGCCTGCTCCAGCTCACCGGAACGATATCCGACCGGGATATGACCGAGCAGGTGCTGGATGCTATGGATTTGGAACGCGAGAAAGGCGTCACCATCAAGGCGTCCGCCGTGCGCATGAACTACAATGCACAGGATGGGCGATCTTACGAGCTGAACCTGATCGATACCCCAGGACACGTGGACTTTGGTTACGAGGTCAGCCGCGCCTTGTACGCATGCGAGGGAGCGTTGTTAGTGGTCGATGCCAGCCAGGGGGTGGAAGCCCAAACCCTGGCAAACCTGTACATGGCCCTGGAAGCTGACCTGGAGATCATCCCGGTCATCAATAAAATCGACCTGCCATCTGCTCATCCCGATGAAGTTGCTGAAGAAATCAGCAGCCTGTTGGGCTCCAAACCAGAGGAAATCATCCGAATTTCAGCCAAGGATGGCATCAATGTCCCGGCTGTTCTCGAAGCCATCGTAAAACAGGTCCCCAAGCCGGTAGGCGATGAAAAGGCCCCGCTACAGGCTTTAATCTTCGATTCACATTATGACCTCTATAAAGGAGTTGTAGCTTATGTAAGGGTGATGGAAGGTTGCATCACGCCGATCGATCTCCTGCGTCCAATGGCGAGCGGCGTCGACTTCAAACCTGTTGAAATTGGCATTTTTTCCCCGGACCTGCGCCCTGCCTCCGGACTTTCAGCGGGCGAAGTTGGTTACGTCGCCACCGGTTTGAAGACCGTTCGAGAATGCCGTGTCGGGGATACGCTGACCCATACCGATCAGCCAGCGCCAGCGCCGCTGCCTGGATACATTAAGGTCAAGCCGATGGTATATGCTGGAATTTACCCGGTTGAAGGAGAGGATTACGCCGACCTGAAAGATGCCCTTGAAAAATTGCAGCTAAACGATGCTTCCCTGGTTTATGAACCTGAAACTTCTCAGGCTCTGAATTTCGGATTCCGCTGCGGCTTTCTGGGTATGTTCCACATGGAGATCATCCAGGAGCGCCTGGAGCGGGAATACGACCTGGATATCGTCGTCACCGCGCCATCTGTAGAGTACGAAGTGCTTTTGATCGATGGAAAGCTATTGCGGATCAACTCTCCTGCGGAACTGCCGGGCGAGGCGCAAATCGAGCAGATCCGCGAACCCTGGATGAAGATCCAGATTTTTACACCGACAGAATATTACGGCACCGTTATGGAGCTGACGACCAGGCGACGTGGCATCTTTATCGACCAAGATTATCCTGCGCCGAACCGGGTGCAGTTGAATTTTGAAATTCCGTTAGCCGAATTGATCGTCGATTTTTTCGACCAGCTAAAATCCCGTACACGCGGATACGCCTCATTAGACTACCAGTTCGCCGAATACCGGCCTGACGACCTGGTCAAGCTCGAGATCCTTGTAAACGAAGAGCCGGTAGACGCTCTTGCGACGATTGTACATCGGGATGACGCCTACCATAAGGGCCAGGCAATCATCTCAAAACTCAAGGACATCATTCCACGACAGCTTTTCGTGGTCCCGATACAGGCTTACGCCGCCGGCCGGGTTATCTCACGAGCCAATGTCAAAGCGCTTCGCAAGGATGTACTGGCAAAATGTTACGGCGGTGATATAAGCCGCAAGAAAAAGCTGCTCGAAAAACAAAAGCGCGGCAAAAAACGAATGAAAATGGTCGGCAATGTAGAGATCCCCCAGGAAGCTTTCCTGACGGTTTTACGTGTTGGAGAAGACTGAAATAAAACTTTCTGAACAGTCGTCAAAAAATAGAGATTGGAAGAGGATTCTGCCCGGCCTGGTTGTCAGTATTGTATCTCTCGCCGTCGTTTTTTATTTTGCAGACCTGAAACAAATGCTGCAGGCGATCCGCCTGGCGGACTATCGCTTTGTTGCCGGCGCCTTTTGTATTTCTTTTCTCTGGTTGGTCGTTCGGGGAATCGTCTGGCGGACCTTGCTTCAGGAAAAAGCGACCTACGGCGAGGTCTTCTTCACCATCACCGAAGGCTACCTTCTCAATAATGTGCTGCCTTTCCGGTTAGGAGAAGTGGCGCGTGCCTTTCTACTCAGCCAGAAAGCCAACCTTGAATTTTGGGCTGTATTTTCGACAATTATAATCGAGCGGGTTCTGGATCTCGCCATGGCAGCCGGCTTATTGTTAAGCACCTTGCCATTTGTGGTTGGGGCGGCCTGGGCGTTACAAGCTGCAGCAGGCGCGGGATCCATTGTCCTGGTTGGGCTGATCACCCTTTACCTGCTGGCGCGCTACCGGGAATGGGCGATAAGGCAGTTTGAGCGATTGGCAGAACGCTGGCCCTTGCTGCATCGAATTGGCGACGACCGAATCCAGGCCTTTTTTTCAGGGTTAGCTGTTTTAACCGATGGCAGCCGTTTTTTACGGGTTATCGCCTGGATGCTGGTCAATTGGGCCGTGGCTTTGTTGCAGTTTTACATCCTGCTATACGCCTTCTTCCCGGGAGCAAAACTCCTTTGGGGAGCTTTTGTTCTTGGCGTCGGCGCCTTGGGGATCGCCGCGCCCTCTTCGCCAGGGGCGGTCGGCGTGTTAGAACTTTCAATCGTTGGCGCCCTGGCAGTATTCGGCTTAAACAGCTCAACAGCCCTGGCTTACGCGTTGACAGCGCATTTATTCAACTATATTTCAAACGGCGTATTAGGCGCCTATGCCCTCGGAAAGGATGGGCAATCCCTGACCGGGCTTTACCGCAGGGTGCGCCGAATACCTCAAAACTCTGCATAATAACAACGGATCAAGTTTTCATGCGGATACTGATCGCACTCACTTATTACCGGCCGCACTACTCGGGACTGACCATCCATGCTGAACGGGAAGCACGCGCACTGGTCGCGCGCGGGCACCATGTTACCGTATTGACTTCACGATTCGATGACCGCTTGCCGGCGCGTGAGACCGTCGATGGTGTGCAAATTATCCGCCCAGCCGTGCTCATGCATGTCAGTAAAGGTGTGATTATGCCGAGCATGCCTTATTGGGCATTGAAGCTGGTCCGTCAAGCGGATGTAATTCACTTGCATGTCCCTCAACTGGACGCGGTTTTCATCGCCGTTATAAGCAAGCTGCTGGGAAAACCGGTTGTCCTGACCTACCACTGCGACCTGCAACTGCCCAAGGGCATCGTTCACAGCATCGCCAACCAGGTCTCGAATTTCACAAACCGGATTACAGCCCGCTTGTCCGACGTTATCGTTCATAACACCCACGATTATGCCGAATATTCGCCATTCCTTAAAAAATACCTGGATAAGGTGTATCCAATCCTGCCGCCGGTGGAAGTTACCCTGGTTACTCCTGAAGACATCCTGGCCTTTCGCCAGAAATATGGATTGCAACCCGGCCAACAGATTATTGGAATGGCTGCCCGTCTGGCGACTGAAAAAGGCGCCGAATATCTTGCCCAGGCGCTATCGAATGTGATGCAGAAATACCCGCAGGCGCGTGTGCTTTTCGTCGGTCCGTACCAGAACGTCGTTGGGGAAGAAGAATATGCCCGGCGATTGACGCCGTTAATTCGCCAGCTTGAAGACCACTGGTCATTCCTGGGGGTCATTTCACCGGTTGAAATGGCGTCTTTCTTTCATGTGTGCGATGTAACCGTGCTGCCCAGCATCAACAGCACGGAGTCCTACGGACTTGTGCAGGTCGAGTCCATGACTTGCGGAACGCCCGTAGTCGCCTCGAATATTCCGGGGGTGCGCGTACCAGTGGTCAAGACCGGAATGGGCGTCGTCGTCCAACCTGGTAATGCAGAGGAATTAGCCCGAGGCATCCTCTCGATCCTCGACAATCCGCAAGCTTATAAAGGCTCACCCGAAACTGTCATAAAGCCTTCTACTCCAGAAGCGGTTGCAGTGGAATATGAGACGGTATTCCACCTCGCCCTTAAGCACAGCAGTATAGAACCGCAGAAGAGTGAAATTCTGGATCGCTAGAGGCGGCAAATGCGATCACGATGAATACTTTCAATCGAGACGAGTCGATGCCGTCTACGGCATACATCCTGGCTGGCGGGTTTGGCACCCGCTTGCAGCCGATGGTAAAAGACAGGCCAAAAGTCCTGGCCCAAGTCAATGGGCAGCCTTTTTTGGATTATCTTCTAAATTACCTTTTAGCTCAGGGGATCACTCGCATCGTATTATGCGCCGGGTATTTAGCGAATTCTATTCTTGACTATGCGCAAGTTTCCGCTCAATCAGGTTTAGACATCCAGGTCTCTACGGAACAAAACCCTTTAGGCACAGGCGGCGCTTTACGCAAGGCAAGTCTGGCAGAATCCGCTCCCTTTTTCGCCTTGAATGGCGATACGCTTTTTTTGATCGATCTGCAATCCCTCTGGCGCTTTCACAAGACGCACCATTCGAGTGGATCGTTGGCATTGCTGCAGGCCGTTGAAGTTCGCCAGCGCGGATGCGTCCGTATGACGGACGAAGGTTATATCCAGTCCTTCGACGAGAAAGCCAACCAAAGCCAACCGGCGTTGGTGAACGGCGGCGTCTATATCCTTACACCTCAGGCGTTGAGTTCAGTGATCCCAGGCGAGCCGGTTTCGCTTGAACGCCAGGTGTTTCCGGAGCTGGCAAAAAAGGGCCTTTTGACAGGACAGGTTCAGGCAGGTTTTTTTGTAGATATCGGCACACCGGAAAGCCTGAATCAGTTTGAACAGGATGTCCGTTCGGGTAAAAAGAATTTATGGTTCAATTCGGTGTACCCTCGGAAAGTTTGATATGGATTTCAAGCAGTTAGTCGCCTCTGAATTGAACGCCTCGGCCAACCTGATCCAACAACTGGCTGTTGTTTCTTCAGGCCAGATCGCCCGCGTTGCCGGGTTGATCCTTGAGCGCTTACAAGCCGGCAGTAAAGTGATGATATTTGGCAACGGCGGGTCCGCAGCCGACGCCCAACATTTCGCATCTGAACTCGTCGGTCGCTACCGCAGGGACCGCCCGAGCCTGCCAGCCCTGGCGCTCACAACAGATACCTCCCTGCTGACGGCTGTTGGGAATGATTATGGATTCCGCGAGATTTTTTCCCGCCAGGTTGAAGCCTTCGCCCAACAGGGCGACATTGTCGTCGGGATCAGCACCAGCGGGCGCTCCCCCAATGTCATCGCCGGCCTGCTAGCTGCAAAAAAGATCGGAGCTTACACAGTCGCTCTGCTTGGACAGGATAGTTCCCAATGCGCCCCGGTCTCGGATGAGATCATCTCGGTGCCGTCCGGCGAAACAGCGCGGGTCCAGGAAGGCCATGCCGTGATCATTCACGTGATTTGCGAGATCGTGGAAAGATCGCTTTTCCAAGGCCCTGGGGATGCTTCATGAAGATTTATCGCGCCAAGGCGCCCCTGCGGATAAGCTTTGCTGGCGGCGGCACGGATGTATCTCCGTATGCGGACGAACGCGGCGGGCTGGTGTTAAATGCCACAGTGGATAAATATGCCTATGCCACCTTACAGGTAACGAACGACCATTCCATTACCATTAAATCTCTGGATTACCATACCATTGCCAAATTCGATCTGGACCAACCTCTGGTCTATGATGGGCAGTTGGATCTGGTCAAGGCGACCATCCGCCGTCTCAATGGGCCGGTCCAGAATGATTCAAGCCAGGGTTTTGAGCTCTTCTTGCACACCGACGCCCCCCCAGGATCCGGCCTGGGATCTTCATCCGCCCTGGTCGTCGCGATCATCGGCGTTTTCATCCAGTGGCTGCGCCTGCCGCTTACAAATTATGAGATCGCTTCCCTGGCCTATCAGATCGAACGCCTCGATCTTGGCATCAAAGGGGGCCGCCAGGACCAATACGCCGCGGCTTTTGGTGGTTTTAATCTGATGGAATTTTATGGCGACCGGGTGATCGTCAATCCATTGCGCGTGCCGGATGACATCTTGAACGAATTACATTACAGCTTAATGCTCTTCTACACTGGCGGTACTCGCCTGTCCGCGCATATTATCGATAAGCAGACCGAGGGTTTCGTAACGAGACGTGAAGACGTGGTTGCAGCTATGGATGAAGTAAAAAGGTTGACCACTGAGACAAAAAATGCCCTTCTTCAGGGACGCCTGGAAGATTTTGGCCAGTTTCTTCACAAATCCTGGACCAATAAAAAGAAGATGGCAGTCTCGATCACGACGCCTCAAATTGACGAAATTTATGAAGAAGCGCGCAAGCTTGGCGCCTTGGGCGGAAAAATCAGCGGTGCCGGCGGCGGTGGTTACATGTTCCTGTATTGCCCTTATGAAACCCAGCCGGCGATTACCGAGAGGCTTGAGGCGTTAGGCGCGATGCGCGTGGATTTTAGCTTCGAACGGAATGGGCTGCAATCCTGGGAAACCCATCTAACCCGCAGCCCTGCAATAGATCAGGATTAAATTATGCTCTTGACAAAGAATAAAACTTTGCACTTGATCGCAGGCGCAGTTGTCACATTTAATTTGCTTACTCTTAAATTGTTTCTCAAAAAACCAGATCGCGTCCAGACATACCCCGGGAGGGTATTTCGCGATTACATGAGCCTGGTTGGGGAAGACCGCTGGTCCAGTAAAGATATTTTTGAGATCTTCCCCCAGGACCAAGGCGTACGAATTACGATCGAGCACCTGCCTGGCAAAGGCGTTGGGACGCCCATTGACGAGCTGGCTTACCTGGCTTTTATCACCAAGACGATCCAACCACGAAAGGTGTTCGAAATCGGCACCTTTCGCGGCCGGACCGCTTTGAATTTTGCCTTGAATTCGCCCGACGACTGCAAGGTTTATACCCTCGACCTGCCTGCTCAGGAAAAGGTCGTGCCGCAGGAAGGGGTTTACCGGACGGATACCGAGATTATCCAGCGCGCGGCTCCAGGTGAAGATTTCATGGGAAAAGACATCTCCCATAAAATCATCCAGCTTTTTGGAAATTCCTTAACTTTTGATTTTTCCCCCTATTACGGGGAGATCGACCTGGTTTTTGTGGATGGTGCGCACAATTATCAAGCAGTCAAGTCTGACAGCGAAAATGCTCTGAAAATGGTAAAACCGAACGGGTTAATCCTTTGGCATGACTTCGCAAATTTCGGCGACTACAACGATGTAACTCTGGCGATCCGTGATTGTGTGCCGCTGGATCAGGTGGTTGAGATTGCGAACACCCAGCTCGCGCTCTACCATAAAGACAATGCACGCCTATGAAAGACTACCTGTGGCTTCATCTGCGCGAGCTGCCCTATTTCCGGTCGCTCATGCGGGCCGTAGAGGCTCGCTTCTACAGAGATATCCAATTTCCCGCCCCGGTATTAGATGTGGGTTGCGGGGACGGACACTTTGCGACGATTGCATTCGACCACCCATTGGATGTCGGCCTGGACCCCTGGGAGGGCCCGATCCGCGAGGCAAGCAAGCGGGGCATTTACCGCCAATTGGTAAGGGCAGATGGCGCGAAGATGCCTTTCCCGGATGCATATTTTGCCAGCTCATTCAGTAATTCCGTTTTAGAACACATCCCACACCTCGAAAGCGTTATCGCCGAGACGGCCCGGGTGTTAAACCTGGGGCTGTATTTGCTTTTTGTGTGCCCAACCACAACTTTTTAGCCTCCCTATCCGTAAGCAGCGCACTCGATCGCATCGGCTTACACCCGCTGGCAAATTCATACCGGGGGTTCTTCAACCGTATTTCTCGCCATCACCACTGCGACCCGCCCGAAGTCTGGAAAGCTCGCCTGGAAAATAACGGCTTTGAAATCGAGCGCTGGTGGCACTATTTCCCTCCAAAAGCTCTGCACATTTCCGAATGGGGACATTATTTTGGCCTGCCCTCTTTGGTGATTAACAAGCTCACCGGGCGCTGGATACTCATTCCATCCCATTGGAACCTGGCCCTCACCGAACGCCTGACGCGCCCATATTATGAAGCAGACCCTATCTGCGAGGACGGCGTCTGCACCTTTTACATAACCCGGCGTAAAACTTGTATCAGCACTTGAAAGTTATGTGGGGATGGTGTACCATTCACGCTTGGGTACAGCCTTAACCCCGTGAAATTGAGATTTTTATGAGCGAAGAACCGAGCGTTCTTGATTATCTTAAATCAAAACTGACCCCGTGGAGGCGCAGCTCGCTGGAATTCCCCCCTGCGGAGGCGTCTTTTCAGCCAGCGCAAGAAAGCCCTTACCCGCCAATGGGCACGGCGCCTGTGCAGCAAACGGAAGCTGCCGTTCAGCCGAAACCGGCTGTTTGGACAATCGCCTGGCCATGGCGAGCGTTTCTAGCATTGGGTTTAGCCCTCCTGGCCCAACGGGCCCTCGAACCACGTCCGGATCGTTCCTGGGTCACGGGGGCGATTTTCTTCGGGCTGGCTGCCGTATGGCTCGTTTGGACCAACTTGCGCGGCGACTGGAGCCTGGCATCTTTACGGCAGGATGAGCGCAGCGCTGACCCGCTGACTATTCATCGGACGGCCTTATTGATCGGATTGCCGCTTGCTCTTGGCGCTTATCTGTCGTTTGGCGGGAATTTGTTCACCTCGTTGAACCTGCTGCTTTGGTACCTAGCAGTCGTTTTTATTTTCCGCGCTTTTTGGTTAGGAGATCTGGACGCTGGCCCTCCCCTCCGGCGCTTGCGCGCATTCATTGCACGTCCGAATTGGAATATCGCTATTTCACGGTGGACGCTGCTGATGGTAGCCGTGATGGGTTTGGCCGTTTTTTTTCGCGCCTATCACCTTGCGCAAGTGCCTCCAGAGATGAACAGCGACCATGCCGAAAAGCTTTTGGATGTATACGATGTATTACACGGTCAAACGCACATCTTTTTCCCACGCAATACCGGCCGTGAGGCAATCCAGTTTTATCTGACCGCCACGATCGCACGCTTTTTAGGGACGGGCATTTCGTTTATCAGCCTGAAGCTGGGTACGCTGCTGGCAGGTTTGGTCACACTTCCATTTATCTACCTGCTCGGAAAAGAGATCGGTAACCGGGAGGTGGGGTTTTGGGCAACTGCTTTTACCACGGTTGCATATTGGCCGAACGTTATCGGCCGCATCGCCTTGCGTTTCGCGCTTTACCCGCTGTTCGTAGCCCCTACCTTGTATTTCTTGATACGCGGCATCCGCAGGTCCAACCGCAATGACTTCATTCTCTCAGGGATCGCCCTGGGGATTGGCCTGCACGGGTATACCCCAATCCGTATCTTGCCTTTCGTGGTCGTGATCGCGGTAGGCATTTACCTGCTCCATCGCCAATCTTCCGGGGCGCGCAAGAAGACGCTGATTTATCTGGTCTTGCTGGCAATGATCTCCCTGGTGTTGTTTCTACCCCTGCTGCGTTACGCCCAGGAAAACCCAGAATTGTTCGCTTACCGTTCATTCACCCGACTGGCCGATTGGGAACGTCCCTTGCCTGGACCTGCCTGGCAGATTTTTCTGAAGAACTTGTGGAATGCCATGATTTCTTTCAATTGGGACAACGGCGAGGTGTGGACGACCTCAATCCCTCACCGTCCCGCACTGGGGATCGTTTCCGGAGCCTTGTTCGTCCTGGGGATGATCATGCTGCTCGTGCGCTACATACGCAAGCGTCATTGGTTGGACATTTTCCTCATCCTGTCCGTCCCCCTTCTGATGCTGCCTTCGATCCTTTCCCTTGCGTTTCCGAATGAAAATCCTGTGCTCAGCCGCACAGGCGGCGCGATCATCCCGGCCTTTTTGATGGTCGGCCTGGCAATGGAAGGATTACTCTCAAAAATACGCGCTTCTCTAATCCCTCCAACCGGAGCCCGCTTCGCTGCCGGCCTCGGCCTGGTGCTTTTAGGATGGTCTGCTTTCCAGAATTACAATCTGGTATTTACCCAGTACTACCAGGAATATGCCCTATCTTCCTGGAACACATCTGAAATGGGTCAGGTAATACGCGATTTCGCCGACACGATTGGAAGCCCTGACAATGCCTATGTCGTGGGTTATCCATACTGGGTAGACACCCGCCTGGTGGGGATGACCGCTGGCTATCCCACCAAGGATTTTGTCATCTTGACGGACCAGTTACAGGAGACCCCGGCAAATCCTGGGGCAAAATTGTTTCTCATCAACCAGGAGGATGCATCTTCCGTTATTGCCTTACGCCAGCTTTATCCGCGGGGATCTTTGAAGGAATATCAATCCAAAATCGAGACGAAAAACTTTCTGATGTTTTTCGTCCCACCGGATTAACTGACTTCGATCCGCTGGAGCCCGCCGGTGATTTGAAACGGCGCGGCGCGGACGAGTTCAAAGAATATGGCGACTGAAACAACAATTGAATCTATCGGGGGCAAAAAACGATCGATCCGTCCCTGGGTACTCGACTTGCTCCTGGTTTACGTGCTGCTTATGGGGGCTTATTTCCGCTTATCAGGACTTTATTGGGGAGAATACCAGTATCTGCATCCCGATGAGCGCTTTCTGGTTTGGGTTGGTTCGGACATCACGCCCCTGAAATGCCTGGATTCTTCCATTGAAATTAATGCTTGCCCACCGGACCAGCAGCGCTGGATGAGCTTTTCGGAATACTTTAATACCGCCGCCTCTACGCTGAACCCCAACAACCGGGGCCACGGGTTTTACGTTTACGGCACTTTGCCGATGTTCCTGACCCGTTACGTCGTCCAGTGGGTCTTCGGACATTCCGGTTTCATGGAAATGACCCAGGTTGGCAGGGCCCTCTCGGCTTTGATCGACCTTTTCACCATTCTGCTTGTGTACCTGGTAGGTGAACGCCTTTACGACCGGCGAGTGGGATTACTGGCTGCGGCTTTCTCAGCCGCAACCGTGCTGCAAATCCAGCAATCCCATTTCTTCACCATGGATACATTCATCAACTTTTTCACGCTCCTTGCATTTTATTTCGCGGTGCGAGTGTTGGTGAACAACCCTGCCTGGGATGTGGCTGAAGACTCAACGGTCATAGTCCAGGAGCCTTTAGCGGTTAACCCATTCAGCAGTACCACAGAAGCAGGAGATACGCCTGGCGAGGCGGAGCTTCTGAAGAGAGACCAAGCAGGGGCGAAGGGGGCAGTCTCTGGGTTTTTCCACCACCCACTCTTCCTTCCCAGCCTGGGATTTGGCATTGCGTATGGCATGGCTGTAGCCTCCAAGATTAATGCTGCCCCGGTAGCCCTGGTTTTACCGGCTGCAATGATCCTACGCCTGGTCAAGCTACCTCCAGAAGAACGCCGGGAGCGGGCATATAAGGCATTTGGTTACCTGGTCATGGCTGGTTTTGTCAGCGTCCTGGTATTCCGGATTCTTCAGCCATATGCTTTCAGTGGACCCGGTTTCTTCGGTCTGAAGCTCAATCCGCAATGGCTGGCAAACCTGCGTGAATTGCGCAACCAGAATACCGTTGAGGTAGATTTTCCTCCTGCCATGCAGTGGGCTCGTCGCCCGATCTGGTTTTCATTCCAGAATATGGTCTCATGGGGATTTGGTCTGCCCTTGGGAATCCTCGCCTGGTCTGGTTTCCTGTGGGCTGGCTGGCGGATACTGAAAGGCGAATGGCAGCGCCACACGCTGATCTGGGGTTGGACGGCGCTGTATTTCTCCTGGCAATCGCTGGCGTTAAATCCAACCATGCGTTACCAGCTTCCCGTTTATCCCACTTTGGAAATTTTCGCAGGATGGGCGATTGTCGCTTTATGGGATCAACGTGGGAAATTGAAACAAGCGCTTCCCAGCGGAGAGGGCTTAGAACCACTCGCAAGGCCAGCCAACCGTCGGTCGCGCCTGCTTGCCATCCTGGTTGGTGCGGTTGTTCTGGTCGCGACATACGGATACGCCTATGGATTCAGCCAGATCTATTTACGCCCAATCACGCGCGTGGCTGCCTCAAGATGGATTTATGAGAATATTCCTGGGCCAATCAACCTGCATATTCAGGCGGTAGACGGCGATTTCAGCCAATCGCTACCGTTCTCCTACAGCGGGCATATTAATTCAGACCTGCCGTACACGGCTATTTTTCAGGCGAAAGCCTCTGGCGTACTGACGGAAGTCTATTTACCTCATGTTAAAAACGTCCGTGACCAGCACGAGACCCAAAGCCTGGTCCTGACGATCTCAGACCGTCCTGGAGATGAAAATTCCCTTGCAACAGCCACAATCTCCACCGATTTCACCCCAATCCAGGATGATCGTGGAGACGCTTACACCCTGGCCTTGAGCCAGCCGGTGCCGGTGGTAAAAGACCAGAGTTATTATTTACAACTGGAAGTTCTCGGTCAAAAGAGCAGTCTGCCCGTGGGTGGGCAAGCCAGCATCCGTTTACAGATGAGCGATGGGAATATCACCGACGAGACGCTTCCGTTTTTAAACTTTAACCTCGGCAAAAATACCCCAATAATTACTGATTTCGACGTCACTGCGGATGCTGAACTCACGCAAGTATTCCTGCCTTTGCAGGCCGGGCAGGCCGGCGCCTTGCAGCCCCAACCATTGAACGTAGTTATCCACCTTGCAGGGATTGCAGAACCGCTGGTATCGGATACGCTGCAAGCGATCCCCGTCTCACCAGACGATTCGCGCGGTGCAGGGTATGCGGTAAGCCTGAACGAACCCTTCCAGGTTTTCCAGGAAGAACGTTACCAGATCCTCCTATTGCTGCCCCCAAGCGACAACGGTGTTTCCCTGGCCGGCGCAACGCTGGCGAACGAAGGGGAGTGGGATGATGGACTGCCTTTACGCGTGGATGGATATGACGCCATGGGCGGGATTTATCCCCCCGATATCAACTTTAATATGTACTGGGATGACAATCCCGACAAGCTGGCACGATTCATAAAAATATTGAACGAGTCGGATGATATCGTCATCACATCCAGCCGGCAGTGGGGCAGCTTGCCGCGCCTCCCCGAGCGCTTCCCGATGACCACGATCTATTACCGCAATTTGATCGGCTGCCCGGCGGAGAAAACTATTGAATGGTGCTATAACGTAGCACAACCGGGGATGTTCAAGAGTGGTTTGGGGTTTGACTTGATAAAAGTCTTCGAATCCGACCCGGATGTCGGCCCGGTTCATATCAACGATCAATTCTCCGAAGAAGCTTTCACTGTCTACGACCACCCTAAAGTGTTCATCTTTCAAAAATCCAAAAATTACGACGCTCAACGAGTGCAGGAAACCCTCAGCGCCGTGGATTTTTCACAGGTGATTCGGATACCCCCACTAAAGGCCGGCTCTTATCCGGCCAACTTGATGCTGCCCTCAGAACGCCTGGCGGAAGAGCAAGCGGGCGGCACATGGTCGCAGCTATTTGATACCCAGGCGCTGCAGAATCGCTTCCAATTCCTCGGCGTAGTGATCTGGTATATCAGCCTCTTCTTACTCGGGTTGTTCACCTATCCGTTGCTTCGGATTGCGTTCCCAGGCCTTTCCGACCACGGTTACCCACTGGCGCGTATCGCCGGCATGCTGATGCTCTCTTACCTGGTATGGCTGGCAGGCTCATTTCAGATCCCTTTCTCCCGTCTAACCATCAGCGTGGTGATCGCGTTGATCGCCATCCTGGGCGGTTTCCTGGCTTTTCACCAGCGTGACGAGCTCCGCCGCGAGCTAACCCAGAAGAGCAATTATTTCCTGGTAATGGAGGCTTTATTCCTGGCCTTCTTTGCGCTGGATCTGCTTATCCGCTTCGGAAATCCAGATCTTTGGCACCCGTACAAAGGCGGCGAAAAGCCGATGGATTTTTCGTATTTCAACGCGGTCCTGAAAAGCACCACTTTTCCTCCGTACGATCCCTGGTATGCCGGCGGCTATCTGAATTATTACTATTACGGGTTTGTCTTTGTAGGGGTTTTGGTCAAGTGGCTCGGGATCGTGCCGTCCATCGCCTATAACCTGATTTTACCCACCATCTTCAGCATGGTCGCTATGGGGGCGTTCTCACTCGGCTGGAATTTGCTATCCAAAGTGAATGAGCGCAGGGGACCTCCGCGGGTAGAGATCCCAATTGATGAAATTCCGCCGCCAGGAGAACCGCCGGAAGAAGTCCGCCCGGCCCTGCCCAGGCTGCCTTTTATCGGCGGGATTTCCGCCGCGCTTGGCATGGCCCTGCTTGGAAATCTTGGCACGGTCAGGATGATTTTCCAGGGCTATGAGAAGCTTGCAGCGCCAGGAGGGGTGATCGAAGGGGCTAATTTGATCGTACGCTGGGTTTGGGCAGCGCGCGGTTTCTTATTGGCAATCAGCGGCGCCTCCCTGCCCTATGCGATCGGAGATTGGTATTGGAATCCCAGCCGGGCGATCCCGGCCCCTGGGGATGTTGAACCAATCACTGAGTTCCCTTTTTTCACCGTTCTCTATGGCGACCCACACGCCCATTTATTCGCCCTACCGATCGCCCTGTTGGTGCTAGGATTCGCCCTGGCAGTCGTGCTCAGCCACGCCCGCTGGAAAAGCATGCTCGGCGCAGCGGCCGGCTTCTTGATCGGAGGACTGGCTATCGGCGCCTTGCGTCCGACTAACACCTGGGATTTTTACCCTTACCTGGCCCTAGGTGTCGTTGCAGTGGGGTATCCCTTATTGTTTTACTTCCAGCCTGATGAAAAAACGCTCAAAAGGCTGCCCTTCCTGGTAGAACTTCCAGAAGCGAGCCTCAGGTTAATTGCCGCTCTGGGTGGAGTCCTGGTATTGATTGCCCTGGCATTCCTGCTCTACCAGCCTTACGCCCAATGGTACGGGCTGGGTTATGGAAAAGTTGACCTGTGGAAGGGGAGCAATACACCTGTCAGCGCTTACTTGACCCATTGGGGTCTTTCCTTGTTTATCATTGTTTCGTGGATGGTCTGGGAGACGCGGGATTGGCTCGCGAGAACGCCGTTCTCATCCCTGCGAAAGCTGGAACCCTATAAAGGATTGATCCAGTCGAGCATCCTGTTACTCGTCGCTGTACTGCTTGGCCTGCTGTTTTTGAAAGTGCAAATCGCCTGGTTGGCGCTGCCGCTGGCAGCCTGGGCTGGTGTATTGATCTTGCGGCCTGGACAGACCGATGCCAAACGATTTATTCTTTTCCTTGTCGGCACTGGAATGGTGCTGACATTGATGGTCGAATTGATCGTCCTGCGCGGCGACATCGGGCGCATGAACACCGTCTTTAAATTCTACTTACAAGTATGGACGTTGTTAGCTATTAGCGCAGCCGCGGCGCTTGGCTGGCTGCTTTTGGATTTGCCTTTTTGGCTGCCTCGCTGGCGTAAGCCCTGGCAGGTTGCGCTGGTCGCACTGGTTCTAGGGGCAGCCTTGTACCCCTTGATGGCTGGCTTGGCCAAAGTGAAAGACAGGATGGTCGAGGAAGCCCCACACACGCTAGATGGTATGTTGTACATGGATTACGCCCAGTACAACTGGGAGGGGGATATGGATTTGAGCCAGGATTACGCAGCCATCCGTTGGATGCAAGAGAATGTACAGGGGTCCCCGGTTATCGTCGAAGCGAACTTGCGGGACTTGTACCGTTGGGGCTCCCGTTTCTCCATCTACACCGGCCTGCCGGGCGTGGTAGGCTGGGAATGGCACGAGCAGCAACAGCGGGCGCTGATTCCGGGGAATTGGATTAGCGATCGAATTGCGGAGATCGATGACTTCTACCAGACCACAGACTTAAAGCTGGCCCAGGATTTCCTGCGCAAGTACGATGTGAAGTATATTGTCGTCGGGCAGCTTGAACGCAACCATTACCCGAGTGTTGGATTGGGTAAATTTCCGGCAGCTAACGGGGTATTGTGGCGCGAAGTCTACAGCCAGGGCGCGACAACGATCTACGAGGTTGTACCGAATTGATAATTTGCGCATTCACTTTCTTCAGGAGTCGTTAACGTGATCCAGGTTTTAATCTGGTGGTTGATGGTCGAGCTCATCGGATGGACGGCGCTGCCGCTGGCATTTCGGATCTTCCGCTGGCTTCCGGATCGCGGTTATAGCTTCAGCAAAGCGCTTGGGCTGCTGTTAGCCAGTTACTTCCTGTGGATTGGCGCGTCGACTGGCTTCCTAAACAATAATGCCGGTGGGATCATTGCCAGCGTTCTGCTCGTCGCGATCGTTTCAGCCTGGTTTTTGATTCGATCCAACCAGAAAGATGTTTCAACGCCGAACTTATGGGGTTTTTTAAACGCCAATAAAAAGCTGGTATTGGTGGTAGAAATTCTCTTCACCGTCGCCCTGGCCGCCTGGGCTGTTCTGCGAGCTTACGCCACGTATAAGATTATGCCCACCGGCGGCGAAAAATTCATGGAGATTGCCTTCCTGAATGGCACTTTGCAGAGCATCAACCTTCCGCCGTTGGACCCCTGGCTTTCCGGTTTTGCGATCTCCTATTATTATTTTGGCTATGTCATGATGGCGATGTTAACGCGCCTTTCCGGAGCCGCGCCGGGGGTCGGGTTTGATCTTTACGATGCGCTCTTGTTTGCTTTAACGGTGGTGGGAGTGTTCGGGGTGGTTTACAATCTCGTAGCAGGCTGGAAGCGGCGCGATCCAGATACAGCCTTGGGCGCCAATTCACAGGCATTAGGTTATGGGATGCTTGGGTCTCTGCTGGTCGTTGTCATGGGCAACCTGGAAGGATTTCTGGAGGCCTTGCATGCAAAAGGCCTGTTTAGCCCGGGGTTTTGGAGCTGGCTAAACATTCCCGATCTGGCAAAAATCCCGGTAAACGGCACTTTTTTTCCAGGCACATCCGAGGGCTGGTGGTGGTGGCGAGCTTCGCGGGTGTTATTCGATGACCCAATCAACCCCAACCCGATCAATTCCATCACGGAGTTTCCCTTTTTTAGCTTCTTGCTTGGAGACAACCACCCGCACGTTTTAGCCCTGCCTTTCGTCCTCTTAGTAATCGGCCTGGGGTTGAACTTAATGCGCTGGCAGTTCAGCGCAGGCAAATCTGGTGTGGATGCGGCAGGCGCATCCGCCTGGTGGAATCCAGTCGACGGCGTTTTCCATCACGATCCCTTGCTTTTCATAATTTATGCGCTTTGCATCGGTTCGCTGGGATTCTTGAACACCTGGGATATGCCGATTTATATCGGCGTCATCGCGATTGCCTACGGGGCCGGGAGTTATGTGCTCAGACGAAAGCTGGATTTGGAATTGATCCTGCGTACGATCGCTCTGGCAGCCGCCTTGTTGATCGCTTCCGTGTTGTTATACATCCTGTTTTATTTAAGCTTTGGTTCGCAGGCTGGAGGCGTCTTGCCGTATGTATTTCCCCCAACCCGCCTGCCGCAATACCTGGTGATGTTTGGCATCTATATTTTCATCGTCACCTGGTTTTTGATCGCCAGCTTGAAACAGCGTGCTGCTCAGAATCCAGGCAAAGGATTGTTGCGCAAGGTACTGAGCGCCTGGGGTTGGGTCATCCTGGCGACCTTTGGCGTTTATGTCCTCTTGCTGACGCTCTTCGGGATCAGCGAAGCAGGCCGGCGGTTAATTCAAAGGGTGCTTAACGATCCAACGATTCAGGCTTCAATAGGAAAGTTCGGCGTCGGAGAAGCTCTGCGAGCGGTTATTCTCTATCGCCTGGCCGACCCCTGGTTGTTCCTCGTGCTTTCTGCGCTCATTGCCATCACGATAACAGGGATGAAGCTGCTGAAAGAGCGCCATTCTTCAAACACAGAGGATTTACAAACTCCCAAAGACCTTCCAGCAGTTAGCGATTTATTCGTCAGCGTGCTTATCTTCGTTGGTCTGGCATTGACATTCAGTGTAGAATTTTTCTACCTGCGCGATAGCTTCGGCGTACGGATGAATACCGTATTCAAGTTTTACTACCAGGGTTGGGTGATGCTCGGAATTGCCAGCGCCTACGGGTTGTGGTGGCTGCTTAATCCGGGCCGGCAAGTGATCTCGGGTGTGATGAGGGGTATCTTCCTTACAGGCGCTGTCTTGTTAATTGCCGCCGGTATGGTTTATCCGGCCATGGGTTATTACAGCCGGGCGGAAGGTTTCAGAAGCCAGCCAAACATCAACGGGGCCAGCGGTGTTGCCCAAGACAATCCTGACGATTGGGCTGCAATTGAGTGGCTGCGTGCTAACACCGATCCCCAAGATGGAGACGTCCCAACCATTTTGGAAGCGCCGGCAAACTCCTATAAATACGAGGGTCGCATCAGCGCGTTCAGTGGAGACCCGGCCCTGTTAGGCTGGGCTGTCCACGAAAGCCAGTGGCGCGGCAATTATGACGAACAAGGCAAGCGCGAGCCAGATATCATCACGATTTACACGACAAAAGACAGCCAGCAGGCTCTCGAACTTTTAAAAAAATGGCGTGTAAAATTTGTGATCGTCGGCGATTCGGAGCGCCGTTATATCCAGCAAAAATGCGATGAAGCCGGCCGCGCCTGTAATTTATCCAGCGCTCTGCGTAAATTTGACCTGGCTTTTCCGGTTGTTTTTCAACAAGGTGAGCTAAAAATATATGAAGTCCCCGGCGCAGATACTATTTCATCCAATGGAATCCAGGGCGGGGAGATCTCCATAAAGCCGGACGGCAATTGAGAAAAATATCCGAATGAATGTACGAAATCTCTCCTACGAACACGCTCTTATTCTTCTGGCTTTCTTATTCGCTATGGGTTTGCGGTTTTTTAACCTTGGCGCAGCGCCCTTGTCAGATACAGAAGCGGGCTGGGCGCTTCAAGCGCTTCAGGCAGCCAAGGACGCTGTTCCAGGCGAGACACTGATTTTAGGACCGCAACCTGCTTATATCCTGCTCACCAGCGCTCTGTTTTCGCTGCTCAGCAGCACGAATTTCCTGGCCCGTTTTTGGCCTGCGCTTGCAGGCAGCTTGATGGCGCTTTTACCGTTCTTTTTCTCCGCTGATCTCCGCCGGATGGGCGTTGGGCGCTTCACCGGGATTATTTTTGCCATCGGAATCGCGCTGGACCCAGGATTGGTGGCTCTCTCGAGGCAAGCTGGCGGCCCGATCCTGGCGGTCGCATTCTTATTGTTTGGAATTGGCCTATGGCAGTCCGGAAAACCGGTTTTGAGCGGTATTTCTTTGGGCTTTGCCTTGCTTTCAGGCCCGCCGGTCCTCACCGGAATCGTCAGCCTGGCATTCGCTTATACGCTGAGCCGCTGGCTTGGTTCCAGGTCCGGTCCAAATGCTTATCAAGACGAAGCCTGGATTCCCGATAAGACCACGGCGCCTCAAAAGTCGGGCTTGCAAGTTCTTTTGGCGATCTGCGGAACGATCCTCCTGGCAGGCACAATGTTCTTTCGCTTCCCTGAAGGTCTGGCAGCCTGGATCGATACACTTCCAGCTTACCTTCATGGTTGGGTTTCGCACGGCGGCGTTCCTGCTTTGCGTGTTCTGGCAGCGCTGCTTGTATACCAACCCTTCGCCTTGATCTTTGCCGTCGTTGGGATCCTGTACAATTTGCTCAATGGCAGGCTTGGCGAACGAAGATATGCAGCCATCTTGTCCTTTGCAATTTTTGCGCTGCTCCTGATCCTGGTTTACCCTTCTCGCCAGGTTGAAGATCTGGCATGGGTGCTGGCGCCTGTTTGGGCCCTGGCAGCCATAAAACTCTCCGATTACCTTTCCCTCCCGGAGAACCCTCTCATCGCCTTTGGTCAGGCGGCTTTGGTAGTTGTCTTGCTCGCTTTGTTCTGGCTCACGCTGGCCGGTTTAGCCAGGACTGTCCCCGGAGCCGAGGAGTTAGGCGCACGTTTGGGCATTATGATCGGCATCATCGCTTTGGGCGGGCTGACATCCGTATTAATTTCACTCGGTTGGAGTTGGGAGACCGCTCGAAACGGGTTGGTTTGGGGCGCGAGCATCGCTTTTGGAGCCTTCTTATTCGCCACACTTTGGGGAGCATCGCAGCTCAGGCCGAACCAGCCGGCAGAGCTGTGGAACGTGGCAGACGGAACGGGACAAGCCAACCTTTTGTTAGAAACGCTGGGAGATATTTCAGAATGGCATACCGGTTTCCGCCAACAAATTGACATCCTTTCTGAAACCAGTGCGCCATCTTTACGATGGCTCTTGCGCGATTATCCAAATGCACGCTTCGATACCGAACCAGCAACCGGCGATCTTCCCTCGGTAATTATCACGCCCCAGGAGCAGCAGCCGATCTTGACATCTGCCTACCGCGGCCAGGATTTCGTTTGGTGGGCCAGACCGGGATGGACAGGGCCACTGCCGCCCAATATTCCCCTATGGATTGTCTCGCGCCAGGCTCCGGTTGAACAAGACCACTTGATCTTGTGGGCGCGCAGCGATATCTTCCCCGGCGGATCGGTCTCTTCAGAAGAAAACCCGCCGACCCAGCCTTGACTCTGGAGTGAGAATGAGAACGGTCAAAACGATCGCTATTGATGGTCCGGCTGCTTCGGGAAAGTCTACTTTGGGAAAGAGATTGGCAGACGAATTAGGGTACTTTTTTTTTGATACCGGTGTGATGTACCGTGCGATCACCTGGATCGCTCTCATGAATGGAATCCCACTGGATGATGAAGCCGCATTAACTTCCTTGGCTAATCAAGTGAATATCGACGTCCGAGCTCCCACCACTGATGATGGTCGCAGTTATGATGTCCTGGTGAACGGTCAAGACATTACTTGGGAGATCCGCAGGCCAGAAGTCGACGCCAGTGTTTCGATCGTCTCGGCCTATCCCGGCGTCCGTAAGGAGTTATTAGTCCAGCAGCGCCGGATCGGAATGCGCGGAAGCGTCGTTATGGTCGGGCGTGATATCGGCACAGTCGTGATGCCTGAGGCAGAATTAAAAATCTATTTGGATGCATCCGCGGAAGAACGCGCCCGCCGCCGCTATGAAGAGCTCATCCAAAGAAATGAGCCTGCTGAAATGGATGAAATCCTGGCCGCGATGCGGAACAGGGATCAAATCGATTCAACCCGCCAAATCGCTCCGCTCCGGGCGGCGGAGGATGCAGTAATCCTAAATTCTGACGAATACACGGCGGATCAGGTGCTTGAACGGATCATAAAATTGGTTCACAAGGATGAAACACGGCCCTGAGCGCATCAGGGCCCGCTTTCCCAAAATGGGTAGTTATCAAGTTCCCATTCATACTCGTCTGATTCGCAGGATCATGCGTCCGCTTTTTCGAGGAATTTTCAATTTTCTCAGCCAGGTGAAAATTGACGGCGTTGAGAATATTCCTCAACAGGGCGCCTATATCATAGCGATCAACCATATATCGATCTATGAACCCCCATTTATGTTGGCCTTTTGGCCGGTGGCGCCCGAAGCCGTTGGCGCTGTGGATATTTGGGAGCGGCACGGCCAATCCTTGCTTGCCAGGCTCTACGGCGGAATCCAGGTCCATCGCGGTCAATACGATCGTAAGCTCCTCGACACGATCCTGGCCGCTTTGCGGTCCGGTCTTCCGGTATTAATCGCCCCAGAAGGCGGGCGTTCACATCTCCCTGGCATGCGCAGGGCTCTCCCCGGAGTTGCATACATCATCGAGCAGGCTGGCGTGCCAGTCATTCCGGTAGGGGTGGTGGGTACAACAAGTGATTTTTTCTCACGAGCCATTCACGGGAAACGCCCAAGGCTGGAAATGCATATCGGCAAGCCGGTCTGCCTCCCTTCGATAGCAGGCAAAGGAAAAGCAAGGCGGGAGGCGCGTCAGGAGAATGCCGATAGCATCATGATGCAGATCGCCAGCCTGGTGCCTGAGGAATACCGTGGAGTTTATGCCAGCCAAACTGCCAATCTCTTCCAAGCCAAAAACTGAACGAATCCGTCCTGAAATTACCCGTTTACCTGGCCTCACGCCTTTCCGCCGGATCGTACGTTGGCTGTGGAAATTAGCCTGCCGTCTGCTGATTGTGATCTTTACTCGCGCGACGATATGTGGGTTGGAAAATTTTCCCGAGGATGGGCCTGCATTGGTGGTTGTTAATCACCTGGGAGATGCGGATATCATCCTGGGAGTTGCTTACCTGCCGCCCAGGATCGACGCACTGGCGAAATCTGAATTGTATGATTTCCCGCTGGTGGGGTTATTGATGGATGCTTTTGGCGTTATTTGGGTTCATCGCGGCCAGCCCGACCGCCGGGCGATTCGGATTGCACTTCAAGGGTTAGCGGAAAACCGGATCATCGGGATAGCTCCGGAGGCTCGTGAGAGCCTGACAGGCGCCCTGGAAGAAGGCACCCATGGAGCTGCCTACCTGGCAATAAAAACCAACGTTAAACTTGTGCCTGTCACATTCACCGGCACTGAGAACATTCATTTCTATGGTAACATGAGACGTTTGCGCCGTACAGCAGTCAGCCTTACAGTCGGAAAACCATTTACTTTATCCCACCAAGAAAGCCAGCACGCCTCTATCCTGCATGGGACACAGACGATTATGCGCAAGCTGGCAGTACAGCTCCCTGCAGATTATCAGGGTGTTTACCAAAATGAAACCTGAAACGCCATGCAGCATTCGATAGAACGAAAACGTCTTAAAACATCAGGTTACAATCACACCCACTATGAAAATCGTCGCAGGATCCTGCGCTTCCTGATCCAATCCATCGGCTTCACTCTGCTCGCGAAACTGGATAAGGTTGAGGGGCTCGAAAATGTGCCTGCCTATGGCCCTGCGATATTAATCGATTAACCACATTGCCTTTATCGACCCCATTGTAGTTTTACACGTTCTTCCAAGGAACATCGTCCCACTGGCTAAAATTGAAGTCTATAATTACCCAATCATCGGTATCTTCCCAAAGCTCTGGGGTGTGATTCCAGTGCGTAGAGATGAATTTGACCGCCGGGCTGTTCAGCAGGTGCTGGAAGTGCTGGGAGTAGGGGAAATCGTATTGGTGGCGCCAGAAGGGACGCGCGGCCCGCAACTACAACTAGGGAAAGAAGGCATTGCATATTTAGCCAGCCGCAGCGGCGCTCCGGTTATCCCCGTAGCCATTACAGGCACACGGGGTTTTCCAGCCCTGCGTTTCACTGCACCCTGGAAAGGACCGGGCGCTCATCTCACGTTTGGACGACCTTTTCGTTATAAGGCGGTTTACCGGCACGCAGGTCGAGAAGACTTGCGCCGGATGACCGATGAAGCCATGTATATTTTAGCCAGTATGCTGCCTCCTTCCCAACGCGGTGTGTACGCAGATCTCAGCCAGGCAACTGAGGAAACCCTGGATAGTTTGTAAGGTCGGCGGTTCAGAGATGCTGATAAAATTGGATGGACGGTAAATCCTTTAGTTGTAAGAGCATTCGGCGCTCATCCCATTCGGGCCGGAAAAAGTTGGCACGTTCCTTGCAACAGGCAATCTTATGAAGATTTTCTTCACGCTGTTCTCGCCAAATCCAAAACTTGATTTCTCACTAGGACTGGTTGGATGGGCGGGTTGGTTAATGCTGGGCGTCCTCCTGGGGTTACTACTCTGGAATTGGAAAAGTTATATCAAGCCGTGGGAGAAAACCCAGCGCTGGTTATTCGTTCTCCTTCTTTTTCTCACCCCGATAACCGTTCTTTTCATTGGCTTCAAGCTGCCGCCAGGCTCTGCACTACCCCCGCCTCAAATCCCGGAAGATCCTACAGGCGCGGCGGTCATGATATTTTCAGCGTTGCCCTGGGTTCTAGCCGCAGGTTTTTTTGGACCGCTGCCTGCAGCCGGCATGGCTTTATTCTCAGGCCTTTTGAGGGCCTTATGGGACACCCACAGCCTTTTCACGCCACTGGAGATGGCATTGCTGGCGACATTGTTCAGCGTCGCCCTCAACCAGCGTTATCGCACGCCTCTTTTCAGATTACTCAGACATCCCCTTCCAGCAGCAGTTTTATTCGCGCTAATTTATCCGCTTTTCTCGCTCTTCGACACAATCCTCACCGCCCAAGGTCTGCTTGTCAACCGCCTGGATTATGCCCTGACACATTTGGGGGGCGCCACATTGTCTATGGGGATCGAGCTTCTGGTTGCCAGCATCTTTGCAGAGGTAATCGCTATCGCCTTCCCTAGCGTGTGGGGGAAAAACGAGTCTTTAAAGCCTTCTCCGCCCGAGAACAGCCTGCAAGCCCGCTTCCTGTACAGTATGTTCCCACTCGCCCTGACCTTGATCATCTCTCTCATGGTTGGCGATTGGCTTGTAGCAGGCAATGCCGCGCGGGATATGCTGCGCGAACGTATGGCTAACGCAGCCGAGATGGCGGCGAAGAGCCTCCCCTACTTTCTTGAAACTGGCCAGAGTCTTATTTCCGAACTGGCATCAAACCCACAGCTCGACAGCGCCAATCCGGCCCAGTTAGATAGTCTGCTATCCCAAGACTTTCACACGATTCCCTTTTTCCGGCAGCTTTACATCCTGGATACCTCGGGAAGTATGCTTGCCAGTTACCCACCGGCTGACTATTTCCCCGCGCAAGCGCCTCCAGAAGAACAAGAAGGGTTCGATATTGCTCTAGATGGAATCCCGGTTCAAGCCTATGCGATTCCGCCAGAATCCGGTGAATCTTCCGCTCAGGTAACTTTCATCGCAACGATAACGAACACGCTGGGAAATGTCGACCGCATCCTGATCGGGCACAGTGATCTTGCCAACAATCCCTTTTCGCAATCCGTAATAACCAGCATCAACACACTTTCATCGGTGGGCGGCGAAGGGCTTCTGATCGACGAGAATAACCGCGTGATCTATCACACGGATCCGAAGATGGTGATGTCGCCGTATACCAGCCGGACGCCGACCGAAGCCATATTCTACGACGGCACGGCTCCCGATGGAACCCGCCGCCTGGTATATTACCAGCCAGTTGTGGGCCACCCGTGGGCTGTCGTTTTGACCGTCCCTGCCAGCTTTACCCAGCAGCTTGCCATAAACATCGCCGCGCCGTTGCTGGCGATGATCGTATTTTTATCCTTGGTGGCGACGGTCGTTCTAAGCTGGGTTCTGCGGGCGGTCACCGGATCGTTACAAAACCTTTCTCTCGAAGCAGGACGCATCGCCCAAGGACAGCTCGACCATCCACTTGCGGTAGATGGCGAAGACGAAGTAGGCAGACTGCGGCGCTCATTCGAACAGATGCGCATCAGTCTCAAAGAGCGCCTGGATGAACTAAACCGCTTGCTGGTAGTCAGCCAAGGTGTCGCCTCCAGCCTGGACATGGGCGAGGCGGTAAAGCCTATCCTGGAAGCTGCTTTAGCAACAGGCGCCAGTGCGGCGCGTGTGGTGCTGACTCCAGCCATCATGCCAGATCTGGACAGTGATGCACCCACTCCAACCAGTTTTGGAATCGGTCCAGCCCGGGAGCTTTACAGCGATCTGGATGAACAGGTGCTCAACCTGACCCGCCAACAGGACCGCCTGATCTTGACCAATCCATCCCGCCCGAGATTGCTCAGTTTCACCCCAGGCTCACCGCGCCCCGAAGCTCTGCTGGCAGTCGCTCTAAGACACGAGAATACCTATTATGGGACACTATGGGTCGTTTACGATCGCGCCCACATGTTCATCGAAGAAGAAGTACGCTTCCTGGCAACCCTGGCAGGCCAGGCAGCGTTAGCGGCAGCAAACTCCCGCTTGTTCTTGAACGCTGAAATCGGCCGGCAGCGCCTTGCCGCAATCCTGGCGTCCACCCCTGACCCGGTGCTGGTCACCGACCAGCACGACCGCTTGTTACTGGCAAACCCCGCTGCCTGGCAAGTTCTTGGGTTAGGCATGGATTCGGACGACGGAAAGCCCATCGATCGGGTGATTTCGGAAAAAGAGCTGACGAGACTTCTGCGCTCTTCCACAGCGGAGAAGCAGTCCATTGAAGTACCACTCCCGAATGGCCGAACTTATTTGGCGACTGCCACATCGGTTCTTGCAGAGGGCCAACGCGTTGGGCGTATCTGCGTGCTGCGGGATGTGACATACTTCAAAGAACTGGACGCCTTGAAATCGGACTTTGTTTCCACGGTGAGCCACGATCTGCGCTCTCCGCTCACTCTGATGCGCGGCTACGCAACCATGCTGGAAATGGTTGGCGAGTTGAACGAACAACAGACCAACTACGTGCGTAAAATCGTCTCGGGAGTCGAGAGTATGTCGCGCCTGGTGAACAATTTGCTCGACCTGGGCAGGATCGAGGCGGGCATCGATTTGCAGCTTGAAATGGTTCTGGTGCGGGATATCGTTGAAAAAGTCGTAAGCGCACTCCAACTGCAAGCTACACAGAAACGAATTCAACTGAACATCGACATCCCCCAACAGACTGTCCCGCTCATTGAAGCAGACCAGGCTTTGCTTCAACAAGCGCTTCACAATCTGGTGGAAAATGCGATCAAATACACACGTGCAGAAGGCAAAGTAACCATTGGAGCCAAAGCCCGCCAGGATCGAATGGTTTTCGATGTTACAGATAATGGGATCGGCGTTTCACCCATGGACCAGCCGCGCCTCTTTGAGAAATTCTACCGGGGAGCGCAGCAGGGCTCTAAGGATCAACAAGGAACTGGCCTGGGTCTTGCGATTGTTAAGTCCATTGTTGAACGGCATAAAGGCCAGGTTTGGGTGGAAAGCCAGCTTGGAAAGGGCAGCACTTTCTTTGTCTCTCTGCCCATTCGCCAGCCGAAGCGTGTGAATGAAAGCGCGGTGATCAAAAAACATTAATAGTTTATATAAATTTGCCAGAATTGCCGCCAGGGGCTTGCCTAACTGGACATCTCTTGTTATAATTTGCGCATTGTAATCTCAAAATCGGAGCTTTCGCGGTGAGCGCTTGAGGAGAAATCTCATGCGCTTGCCTTTGTTTGTCTTATAGTCAATAGATTAGTATTGTTTTCCACTCCCCAACTCTTCTTCGGATTGAGCACACGGTTAGTTAATAATAGATCAGCAGCGACTCGCTGCTGCGATAGGGTAAATTTGTCTGGTAACTTTTTGAACCAGCGTTAGGAGGCATTAAGTGGAAACTAAAGGTTTGACTGCATTACGCATCAGCCTGGCTTCGCCAGAGACAATCCGCAGTTGGTCTTATGGTGAAGTTCTCAAGCCTGAGACGATCAATTATCGCCGGTTACGCCCTGAAAAAGACGGCCTGTTTTGCGAGGCGATCTTTGGTCCTACGCGCGATTGGCAATGTTACTGCGGGAAGTATAAGAATATTCGCTACAAAGGAATAATTTGCGACAAGTGCGGCGTGGAAGTCACGCGTTCATCGGTGCGCCGCGAACGCATGGGCCACATCGAGCTTTCCGCGCCTGTAGCCCACGTTTGGTACACCCGCAGAATTCCCTCTTATTTAGGGTTGCTGCTGGATATTTCTCGTCGCAATTTGGACCGGGTGCTTTACTTTGCCCAATATGTGGTGACCTATGTTGATGAAGACGCCCGCCAGAAGGCTTTAAAACGGCTGGAAGAGCGGATCACTCTAACCGAACGCGAACAGGCGACAAAGATCAATGCCAAAATTGCAGAAGTCAAAGCGGGGCGTGATCGCAATTTAAATGAACTTCAACAGCGCAAGGCCTTCACCGAACAGCGCTTTGACGAGATGGTCGCGGTTGAATTGGACCCAATCATCAAAGCTGGCCAGCGGACTGAGACCCTGTTGCGAGAGCAATTGGGCGAAGTGACTCGCACGCCCATCCACTTCCCCGACACTGACATTGTATTGGTTGAAGCCGGCGAAACAATCGCCAACTCGCACCTCAGTAAGGTACAGCGAGTTGTAAAAGAACGCCTGGAAGAATTAGAAAGTGAATTACAAGACCAGCGCCAACGTGAGCTCGAACAAAATCGCCTGGAAATCGATCGAGTGCGAGCTGAAGCGGATCTCGGCATGGAGGACTTACGCAACCAGCTCGACGACCAATCTTCAGCCGTGCGGGATGAGAATTCCCGCCTGCGGGATGAGCTGCTTGAGCTACGCCCTCTGACCTTCATGGGAGAATCACGCTTTCGTGAGCTAAAGTCCCGTTGGGGTCAGGTATTCCGGGCGGACATGGGTGCAGAGGCTTTTTATGATATCTTGCGCCGATTGGACCTGGACAAGCTGGCAGAAGAGCTCTGGCATGAAGTGCGGACTTCACGCAGCAAGCAAAAACGAAAGAAAGCCACGAAACGTTTGAAGGTAGTTGAAGCCTTCCGGCGATCCGGCAACCGGCCGGAATGGATGGTTCTCACCGTTCTTCCGGTAATTCCGCCTGACCTGCGCCCGATGGTACAACTGGACGGCGGTCGCTTTGCCACCTCCGACTTGAACGACCTGTACCGGCGGGTGATCAACCGCAACAACCGCCTCAAGCGGCTGTTGGAGTTGGGCGCCCCAGACGTCATCGTTCGAAATGAAAAGCGCATGCTTCAAGAAGCGGTCGATTCATTGATCGATAATTCACAGCGCGGCAAGGCGCTCTCGCGGCGCGGCCGGCGTGAGCTGAAATCTTTAAGCGATATGCTAAAGGGCAAGAAAGGTCGCTTCCGCCGAAATCTGTTAGGCAAGCGTGTAGATTATTCCGGGCGATCTGTTATCGTGGTGGGTCCGAAATTAAAGCTTTACCAGTGTGGACTACCGAAGGCTATGGCGTTGGAGCTTTACCGGCCCTTCGTGATTTCGCGATTGGTGAGTCACAATTATGCTGCTAACGTAAAAGGCGCCAAGCGCTTCATCGAACGCAACCGCCCGGAGGTCTGGGAGGTGCTGGAGGAAGTTATCCGCGAACGTCCTGTGCTGCTCAACCGTGCGCCTACATTGCACCGCCTTGGCATCCAGGCGTTTGAGCCCATCCTGATCGAGGGGAGCGCGATCCAACTGCACCCGCTCGTAACCACAGCCTTCAATGCTGACTTCGACGGAGACCAAATGGCTGTGCACGTGCCTTTGGCGCAAAAAGCCGTTTGGGAAGCGCGCCAGTTGATGCTTTCATCCAAAAACCTGCTCAAGCCAGCCGATGGCGAGCCAATCATTAGCCCCTCGAAAGATATGGTTCTGGGTGTCTATTACCTGACCAAAGGAGACGAACTGAGCCATAGAGGCGACGGTCGTGCTTTTGCAGATATGGATGAAGTCGAGATCGCCTATTCTATGGACCAGGTGGAAATTCACTCCAAAATTCGACTTTTAGGCAAAACCTGGTATGACGAACAAAATAATCGCCTGGCGGAACCGGTAAATCGCCTCATCAATACGACGGTCGGACGGGTGATCTTCAATCGTATTCTGCCAGAACAGATCCAATTTGTAAACTGGAGCCTGGACAAAGGCGGCTTGAAGGACCTGGTGGCCGAACTGTACGAGATTTGCGGTGAAGAAAGCACACCGGACATCGCCGATGCGATTAAAGATATCGGATTTAAATATGCAACCCGTTCAGGCTATTCCCTGGCGGTTTCGGACATCACCGTGCCCGAATCGAAGCCGGAAATCATCAACCAGGCGCTTCAAGACGCCGAAGCTGTGACGCGCGACTTCCGCCGCGGTCTGCTGACCGAGCAAGAGCAGAACGAGCGCGTGATCGAGATCTGGCAACGGACGACCACCCTGGTGGCTGACGCAGTGAAGTCAGCCATGGATCCGAATGGAAACCTGGCCGCACAGGCAATTTCCGGCGCTACCAAAGGTGGATTTGGCCCAATTTCTCAGTTGGCAGGGATGCGCGGGTTGATGGCTGATCCTTCCGGTCGCATCATCCCGCTGCCGATTCGCTCGAATTTCCGTGAAGGGCTGAACGCCCTGGAATATTTCATCTCGACGCACGGCGCTCGCAAGGGCCTTGCAGATACTGCCCTGCGTACAGCAGACGCCGGCTATCTAACCCGCCGCCTGGTCGATGTAGCCCAGGATGTGATCATCAATGAAGACGACTGCGAAACCACGAACGGCGTTTGGATCCGCAGGTCCGACGACGTCGCTGGGCAATCAATAAGCAGCCGCCTGTACGGCCGCCTGGTCGCCGAGAACGTGATCGATCCGCAAACGGGTGAGATCCTTGCAGAGCGCGACCAGACGCTGACCCACGACAGGGTCCGGCGCATTGCTAACTCAACCGTGCAAGAGATTAAAGTCCGCTCGCCATTCACCTGTGAGCTGACCCACGGCATCTGCACCAAATGCTATGGCCTGGACCTGGGCCGCGGCAAGATGGTAGAAGTCGGTTCGGCGGTTGGGATCGTGGCTGCACAGTCCATCGGCGAGCCAGGCACACAGCTCACCCTGCGAACTTTTCATACCGGCGGCGTGGCAGCCGGCGGCGATATCACAACCGGCTTACCCCGTGTGGAAGAGCTGTTCGAAGCCAGAAAGACCCCGAAAGGCGAAGCCGTCGTCACCGAGATCGGTGGGACCGTGCATGTGACTCAATCTGATCGCTACAGCGACCTGCGCATTGCCCAGGTCGAGCATAGCGAAATGATTCAGGATGAATATGATTTGCCCGAGGGTTGGACGATTGCTGTTACTGAGGAAGCCGAAATAGGCCAGGGGGATGTCCTGGCCTATTTGGGTGAAGAGGCAACCGTGACGGCTCAAAACGGTGGGCGAGTGCGCATCGATGCCGGGCAGAATGGGAACGCGGATAAAGTCGTCGTTTCTTACGAGATTCGCCAGGAGGCGGAATACGAGATCCCCAGCACATCCCGGCTGCTCGTTCGAGAGGGCGACCATGTCGAAGCCGGTCAACCGCTGACCGAAGGATCGCTCAACCCGCACCGTATCCTGCGCATCCAGGGTCGTGAAGCCTGCCAGATGTACCTGCTTTCCGAGGTGCAGAAGGTTTACCGCTCACAGGGGCAGAATATCAACGACAAACACTTTGAGGTCATCGTCCGCAAGATGATGTCCAAGGTGACGGTCACCCGTCCAGGCGACACCAACTACCTGCCCGGCGACCTGGTGGATTTCCTCGAGCTGAAGCAAGTCAACGACCAAATCCTAACTCAAGGCAAGCGGCCGGCGAAGTTCATGGATGTTCTGCTTGGGATTACCAAGGCTTCCTTAAGCACCGATTCCTTCCTGTCCGCGTCCTCTTTCCAGCACACGATCAAAGTGCTCGCCGGAGCCGCGATTGCGTCCACCGAAGACCCATTGTTTGGCTTGAAGGAAAACGTGATCATCGGGAAGCTTATCCCGGCCGGAACAGGCTTCGTGCGTGGCCGATTTGCCGAAGAGGATGACGGATCTCACATCATGGAGAGCGTTTCGCATAACGGCGGGGATATGACCTCTGAAGAGGATGAAGAAGACCTGTCTGACATCGAGCTCAGCCTGGCAGACTGATGCCGGGTAGAGAGCAGTCCCTTTCTATCCAACACCCATCCTTGGGTGTATAAGAAACGAATAGAAACCGGGTTTTTCAGGAAAACCCGGTTTCTTTTTTTTAGCCTAATGAAACGGTCTTGAATTATCCGGGAGAGAATTCAGCCAACCTGTGTTCCAGGCTGGACTTGACAGCCGGCCATTCCTCGTCCAGGATGCTATAAAAGACAGAGAAGCGCCGGTATCCGTCTGGAAGGATCATATGGTTGCGCAAAACGCCCTCTCGAACCGCCCCCAGGCGCTCGATCGCATGTTGGGAATGGATGTTGCGCAGATCGGTCTTAAGCTGGACCCGTACACAACCTAAAACCTCGAATGCGTGCTTGAAAAGAAGATACTTACATTCAGGGTTAACAGCGCTGCCCCAATAAGGCCTGCCATACCATGTCCCGCCGACTTCCAGCGCCCGGTCGGTAGAGCGAATTTCCAGGAAACGCGTCGCGCCGATCACCCGTTCATCCGCCAAATGGAAAACAGCAAAGGGAAGATCGGTGCCTTGAGCCTGGAGGCGGAGCAGATTTTCAACCCAGGCCTGCATCTGGGGTGGCGAATTGACAAACCCATAGCGCATATACCGCCAAATCGCTTCGTCCTTCCCGGCTTGGGCCAAGTCGGAAATATGGTCTTCAGACAGCGGTTCCAGACGGACGAAGCGGCCTGTTAGTATTATTGGACGGATATCCATTTTGTTTCATCCATTCGATTTTACCCACCTTGCCAGGTCTAAGTCAAAGGCTGAGACTGGTCCGAAATTACAAGCCCGATTCTAACATGCGCTTAGAAATGAGTGCCTGGAAAACTGCTTGAGAGCCTAAAAAACTTGGGTTGACTTTTCCCCATTTTCCCCTTAAGATATCACCAGCACAAACATTCTAAAGTTCTACAGCCTCATAAATCCCTTCTGGAGAGCTTGTATGGAAGTCGGCTTAGTTCAAAAAATCGACATTGATGACGAGATGCAGCAGGCCTACCTGGATTACGCCATGAGCGTAATCGTTGCCCGGGCGCTGCCGGATGCTCGCGATGGCCTCAAACCGGTCCACCGGCGTATTCTATATGCCATGTATGACATGGGCTTGCGGCCTGATTCAGTTTATAAGAAGTCCGCCCGGATCGTCGGAGAGGTGTTGGGGAAGTACCATCCCCACGGCGATATGGCTGTTTACGAGGCTATGGCGCGTATGGCCCAGGATTTCTCCATGCGCTACATGCTGGTGGATGGACAGGGAAATTTCGGAAGTGTGGATGGCGATCCTCCGGCAGCGATGCGCTACACCGAAGCCAGGCTGCAAGCCCCAGCGCTCGATATTCTGGCCGATATCAACAAGGACACGGTGGATTTCGAGGATAATTTCGACGGCACCCTGAAAGAGCCCAGCGTTCTGCCCTCGGCGATACCGAACTTACTGGTAAACGGAGCGACAGGAATCGCCGTGGGCATGTCCACCAGCATCCCGCCTCACAATCTTGGCGAGGTTGTCAATGCCTTGAAATTTCTGCTGGCGAACTGGGAAAAGATGGACGACATCAACCTGGAGGATTTGATGAAATTCATCCAGGGACCGGACTTTCCAACCGGCGGCGTGATCATCCAGGACCCACAGGGAGACGGCCTTATCGGCGCCTATGGAACTGGGCGCGGCAAGGTGACCGTACAGGCCCGGGCCCACCTGGAGGAGATGGAACGTGGTCGCAACCGGATTATCGTGACCGAGCTGCCCTACATGACTAACAAAGCCTCGCTTATCGAACGGATAGCCAGCCTGGTTCGGGAGGAGAGGCTGGACGGCATCGCCGACCTGCGAGACGAATCCGACCGGCAGGGGATGCGCATCGTCATCGAATTGACTCGCGGCACAGACCCGGAATCGGTCCTGAGAAATCTTTATAAAATTACGCCGATGCAGAGCACTTTCAGCATCATTATGCTGGCCCTGGTGGATGGTGAGCCGCGCCTGCTCGGCATAAAACAAGCCCTGCGGGTTTACCTGGAGCACCGCCTGGAGATCATTCGCCGGCGGAGTGAATACGATCTGGAGAAAGCCCGCAACCGGGCGCACATCCTGGAGGGGCTGCGGGTTGCGCTCAAGAACCTCGACGAGGTCATCGATTTAATTCGCAAATCACCCGATGTAGAAACAGCCCGCACCCGGCTTATGAAGCGTTTCAATCTCAGTGAAATCCAGGCTCAAGCGATCCTGGATATGCAGCTCCGCAGGCTGGCCTCTCTCGAGCGCAAGAAAATCGAAGAAGAATACAAAGAACTCCTGGCCCAAATCAAGGAGCTCGAAAGCCTGCTGCGTTCTCCCCGGCGGATGCGCGAAATGGCTTCGAATGAGCTGCAAGCTGTAAGCGATTTATACGGGGACCGGCGCCGGACGCAGATCGTGCGCCTGAGAGAAGGCGAAGAGAAATTGGAAGTACTGACCACAACCGATACGACCCCTGAAAAAACGGTGTGGGTTATGGTCAGCCCGGACGGCTTGATCTCGCGAACACGGGATGAGAAAACGCCGCGTCTGAGCGGAAGAGACGTGGCCGGCTGGCTGCTGCAGGCAAATACACGCGATACACTTTACCTGGCTTGCGAACAAGGCGAAACAGCGGCTGTTCCAATGCACGCCCTCCCGGAGGCCGAGAAACCTTCGGAAGGAATCCCCCTAGCGAGAATATCGGCTCTAAAAGAAAACCAAAAGCTGGCTGTTGTATTCACACTGCCGGCGAAGGGAGAGCGGGATGAAAAATGGTTCATTCTGACGGCTACCCGGCAAGGGATGCTGAAGAAATCGGCCATTGGCGAGCTGCCGGGCGCTTCTGCGAACACATTTACGCTGGTTCGTGTGAACGAAGGAGACCGCCTGGGCTGGTTGCGGATCAGCAACGGGAAATCTGAAGTCTTATTAGAGACTGCCAGCGGGATGGCGATCCGCTTCAGCGAGGAGGACGTACGCCCAATGGGGCTGGTCGCAGCCGGTGTGATGGGCATCAAACTACAAGAAGGAGATGAGGTTGTAGGGATTGAGCTGCTGCCGCAGCCCGGGGACGTTTTCTTGATCGCTTCGGACGGCAGCGCGAAACGGGTAGCCGCGAAAAACTTCCCCCAGCAAGGACGGTATGGGCAAGGCGTCTCGGCCTGGAAGCTCCCGGAAAATACGACCGTGGTTGGGATGACGATTGGAAAAGGGACCACCCGCGCCACGGTTCACCTGGGCGAACTGGCGCCAAAGTCCATCCGGCTGGACGAAGCCCCCCTGTTGGGGCGCAGCGCACGCAGCCAGACAGTTGTTGAATTAAAACCCGGGGACCGCATCAGCGGTTTGACAGTCCCTCTCGAATTGGCGCGCCCGCTGCTGAAATCGAAGGAAGTAACCCCTGCGCCACCCGCGCCACGAGATGGCGGCGGGACGGCGGGGAAGAAGGCCACTGCCGCCGCCAGGAAGAGCCAAACTGGGACTAGCAGAAAGACGGCAAGCGAAAGAAAAAGCCCAGGCGCTGGTGTAAAAAGCCGGACATCCCGCAGGAGTAGCTCAAGCGGCGGAGCGAGGAGCTCGACAAGTGGGAAACAAAGCGCCAGCGGAGAAAGCAATAGCGCTGCCAGCAGAACGAACACACAACAGAAAAGCACACCGCCCAAAAAAGGCGGCGCGCCTAAAACGAAACCAACCAGCTAATTTAGCCGCTTTGGAGTGGTATACCCGATATGGGAGTGTGAGCGTGTGCCGCACGCTCACACTCCCATATCTTTATTTCGTAACAGTAAAAAAAGTGTAGTGATATGCAATCTTATCATTCAAGAGCCCAAATGTATCACTCCCATTATAGACATTGCCAGCGCTAGAAGTCGCCGTCCAGGTCATGTGCCGGGAGGTGCCTGTCCCTGAAAATCCTGTTAGCGTAAATTTGGCATTGGGCAAGATCTGGCCGAGAAAGGTGTTATACCAGGTGCGCAGGGCAGCCGCGCCCTGAATGGTGCGGGCCGAGGTGACATGCACACCGTTCGGCATGTAGAGCGAGACCATCTTATTCGTATCGTGGGTATTGAGCGTATCCACGTATTGCTGGGTGATGTCCTGAGGCAAGGGGTCCGTATCCCAATTGTAAGCCTGGATTGCGTCCCACACTTCCGGCAGATACAGACGGCAGTTGGACCACTCCCAAAAGTTTACGGCGGTCAGGTTGAGGCTGCGAGTGTTCTGTATGAACTCATTGATGTCGCTCACAGTTGGCGCCCAGTTATGTTCTTTGAATGCTGAGCCGGTAGGGATTATGGGGCGAAAGGGGGCCAGAGATTGGAATTCCTGTAGGGTGCGGATCAGTTGTTCGCCAGGGTTATGGTTTTGGAGCCAATAAACCTGGGGCATGTTCAAATCACATTTTTCCAAAAACGCCTGCCAGGGTAATTGGGGGTGATAGGATGGGTAGCGATAAGAGCTCAGGGCAATCGGAAAATTCGGAAGCGCAGACCGCAAGCGGTTCATAAACTGGCGGGCGGCCAAATCTTTTCCGGGCTGTTTGTATTCGGCTTCGGCATCGATCACATAACCGCTCAGGTTGAGCTGTTGAATGCGCTGGATCGCGATATTAGCTTCCCCGATGGGATCATACCCATAGACATAATGCCAGCCCCACACCTGTATGCCGCGGGCTCGAAGCGCTTGAGCGACGGGGGGGACCAAATCCACGCCGGAGGTAATATCAACATTGTAACTGTTGCTGCCGTCCGCAATTTTTACCAGGACGTGAGTGAAGTTGGATTGGTGGGCTAAATTTGCAATCGCGTTGGCGTCGCCATTTTCACAATCGCGGACTTTCCAGATAAAGAAGCCTTTTCCCTGTACGCTCATTTTCCAATTCTCACTAACCTTCTGCTCAACGAATATTCAGGGATTTACGAAGAACGTCCATTATGGCATCCTGCCTGGGGAGCAGAACCATACCGCCTTCAGGAGTGATCCAATCATAAACCTGCTGCGGGCCGACAAAATATTGGTTGATATGCGAGGTATCGGTGATCTTGGCAGCCAGCGGTAAGTAGCGAATGACATCGACGAAAGAGAGATCGGTGGTGACATTCTGTTCATAGATGTTGTATAACTCGGGCACGCGCCGGATGGCATCCAGGCTGAGCATTTTTTCGTATAAGGCCTGGAGAACTTCCTGCTGGCGGCGGGTGCGTTGAAAGTCGTTGGTCGTTTTGCGAGTTCGGACGTACCACAAAACATCATCCGCATCCATATGGGTCATCCCTTTGGAAATGGTCACCCAACGCCCGGCGCGATAATCGGAAACCGCGTTGGTCACTTTCACATCCAGGCCACCCAGGCTATCGATCACCTGTTTGAAGGATTGGAAGTTGATCAAGACATAATGTTCCGGACGGACGCCAAAATTATATTCAAATGTATTCGCCAACATGCGGAAACCGCCGAATTCATAAGCCGTGTTGATGCGCTGCATGCCATAATTTGGCAGCATTAGATATAAATCGCGCGGGAAAGATGTCAGGTTGACGGTGCCCAGGTCGAAATTTAAAGTGGCTAATATAATCGTGTCGGTGCGGAAATTTTTATCATGAGGGCGCTGGTCGGACCCCAACAGCAGGATGTTCACCTGTCCGGCGGGTTGGGAGAGACCACCATTGTTCTTGCTTTTTTTAGGGAGCGGCGTAAAGGTCGGCGTCGGCGGAAGGGGCGTCGCAGAGGGGAGCGGAGTATCCGTGGGAAAGTATACCGCGGTGGGAGGCACAGGCTGAAATGGCGTCGGCGTTGCAGTTGCATCCGCCGGAGCCTGGATGTAAGTAGGGCTGGGCGTCGGCGATGGCGTATCCTCGGGCAGCACCGCCGGGGCGCTCAAAGCGGGTAATGGGTAACAACCGATCAAGAAAACTGCCAGTATTACGAGAAGGGATGTTTGTTTTAGGTAGCGCATAACGGTTCTGTCGTAGTTCCCAAGGATCTAAGATATTGGTTTTTTGAATCCACTCAATGATTACATAGGGGTGCGGTTTTTTCCTAACGGACCATCAAAATAAGGTTCAAGTTTGAGCCGGTGTTGGCGAGGACGGCACGGGCCTGGTCTTGGTCGGCGCCGGCATCAGGGTATTGGTTGGCAGCGCCTGGGTAGCAGTCGGCGGCACATGTGTGGCTGTGGGCGGCGCCTGGGTTGCAGTCGGCGGCGCCACAGTAGCAGTGGGCGGAGCTAATGTGGACGTGGGCGGCGCCTGGGTAACCGTTGGCGGTTGGGAGGTTGCCGATGGCGGTATAGGGGTTGGAATAGACGTATCCGTAGGCGCCTGGGTGGGCCTGAGCGTCGAGGTTGGCGAGGCTGCTGGGACTGTTGCCGTGCGGGTAGACGCCGGCGGCGGAAGGGTGTTTGTGGGGCGAGCTGTGGCCGAGGGCAGGGCGGTCGGGATAGGGGTAGAAGTGGCGCCCGGCAGTGGGGTGCGGGTCGGGACTACAGGAGCGGGAACGAAAGGCACGTAAATCAGCAGGCCAATATAAATCTTTGAAGGATCCTTAATGCAATTTGCCTTTTGAAGCTGCGAAACGGTTGTACCCAGCCTTTGGGCGAGGCTGTACAAGTTATCCCCAAAACGCACCCGGTAGGTGACCCATCCCGGCGGTGGACCACAAGCGATGGCTGTTTTCGAAGGCACAGGTGTGGAGGAGGGGATAGTGGTCGGTGTGACCGTTGGGCTGGGGACAATGACGGGTACGTTGATAATTGATTCAGGCGGAAAAGTTTTGATCTCACCCACACAATTGAAATGTTTAAACTCGACCAACAACAAGCCATACCGCTGGGCCAGGGATTCCCAGGTGTCATCCACCTCGCTGGTAATTTGCACCCACCCGGGAGGCGGAGGACAGTTAAGGGTCGGCGTCGGGGAGGGTATCGGTGGTCTGGTCGGGGCTGGAGCGGGTCCCGATGAGGTTGCAACCGTTGAAATGACCCCTTGTTCCTGTGTGGCTGCGGAGGTTTCCGTGGATGCAGGGACTAAAGCGATCGCCGAACCACTTTCAACCAAAGCCAGGGCGAGACTACCTAAAATTACGGCGCTGGAAAGCAGCGCCGAGAGAACGCCAAGCCAGATTTGGCGTGCAGACGTCATTGACTTTCTCCAGCATTTTCAAGCGGGCGTTGTGAAACTGGAAGAAGAATGCTGTAAGCGGTGCCATGGCCAGGATCACTATCCATCCAAATCCTCCCCCCCATGGGTTCCACCAGGGCTTTTATGGCCGATAGATCAAGGCTAAAATCCACACCTGCATCAAGAGCCTGGCGGCCTTCTTGATTGGAGGCTTCCCCAAAGACGCCAGACAAGTTTTCCGGATCGATGCCCGCACCGGTATCCGCGATCTGGAGCAGGACAAAGTCCTGCCCTGTTTCGCCCCGTTCGACAGCCGCGCGCAAATATATATTTCCACGAACCGGAGTAGCATTCCCGGCGTTTTGCACCAGCCCAGCGACAATCTGTTGTAGAACTTGCTCGTCGGCATTCAGGTGCGGCAGGCTTTCTGGCAAGTTCAGGCGCAAATAGATATTCTTTTCGCGAAGATTGGCGCTTGTCTGGGCAATCGCCTCGTCAATCACCGATAATAAGTCGACGCTCCCTGCCTCCGAAGAATTCTGGTTGGCAGGTGAGGTGGTCACCAGGATTAAATCGTCTACCAGGTGGGACAAGCGTCGTGCGGAGCCTTCAATTCGCTGAAGAAATTTCTGCTGCAAGGAGCCAAGCAGCCCAACCAATTCGCTGAGCAAAAAATCAGTGTACCCGACAATCGAGGAAAGCGGCTGGCGCAGCTCTTGCGCCAGAGCGGCCACTTCGTCCGACCGGTGATTCGGACCCGCACCCACCGGCAGGCTATTTTTCAACCCTGCCAGCTTCTGATCGGCTTCTAATAATGCAGTCTTCAACAAAGCTACCTCTTGCAAGGTTAACCTCAGCTCCTCTTCCAGGGATTTAACCTGGTCGGAGTTGGCTTCTGGAAATAAATGAGCTCCTTGTTTGAGAGCCTCATTTTCCATCTGCAGCCTGGTGAGGGTTTCCTGGACATTGTCCTGAACAGATACCATTGCAGCCAGAACTCTCGAGCTGAGAGCGGTCCTTTTGCAGGCTGCTGCTGAGCAGGCTGATCTGATCCATGAGCGATGCTTTCTCGCGCTGCAACTGTTCAACCTGATCACGGCTGTCTTTCACCGTTGTTTGAGCCTGGGCAAGGTCCAATTGGTGTTCAGCCAACTGCTGATTACGTTGCAAGAGCTGTACCAGAGTACCGGCGATGCTGGTGAGATAGGCCTCATCTTTCGAGGTCCAATTACGCCGGGCGTGAGGGGAAAGTAAAACGATCGCAAAAATCGTGGACTCTTGAGGCGGGTTCAACGAGACGGCAAGCAATCCACCGGTGCGCTGAATGCCTAACTGTTGCGCCAGGGCAACCAGATCCGGCGAGCTGCTGCCTCCTGGCAAATTTAGCGGATGACCGCTGCGCAGGGCGGCAGCCAGGACAGGGACCTGCTGGCTGTCAAGCGGCTGGGGGTTAAGCGATTGCGAGTTCACAAGGTCAAATCCACATATGACGCTCATCATGCCGGCGTTGTCTGCGGGGGAGATCAACAGGCATAAATCAGCTTGCATCGCGCGGGAAACGTTGCTGGTGATGGCCTGGCAATTTTTCTGAGGATCCGCGTCGATCGCCATTTCCAGGATGGTGGGAATGAGTTGAGGATCCAGCCCCTGGCGAACGGGACTCAGGAAACCCTGCCCACGTATGGAGCCTTCAGCCGATACCGAGAACCGCTGGGGTAGGACGAGCAACAGCGGGTAGGCTGCCATTTCAGACAGGCGAACAACCACGGAATAATTTGCCTGGGTTTGCGGTGCAAGAAGGTAAAATAAATGTCCGGCGGCGAGCAGGCCCAGCATCGCCAACGCAAAACCCCAGCCTGGAGGGCGGCGGATCAATAACAGAAAAACCCCGATGAATATTAAGAACAGAGCGCTGGCATCTGCAATCGTATCTGGCAAAGAAGCATTAAATGTACCATTACCCGGCTGTGTAGACCACCAGGCTACCCCCAACGCCAGGAGGGTGAGGGTGAGCAAAACCAAAAGCAAGGCAGCCGCGTCGGCAAGGCGCAGTGGAGCGGGAAAAGCCCAAAGCCAGATGATGACGATCAAGCTGAGGATAGCAGCTCCCCGGTCTATCGGCGGCAGCAACGATGGGGTCGTGAACAGGCCCTGTAAGATCAAACCGCCAAGCACAAAGAGAGCCATGCGAATTAAAAAAAGCACTCCTAACCCTGCCAGCATCCGGCGTCCTGGTGAAGTTTTATTCACCCGGAAATCGTTGAGCTCGGCCTGGAAGGCGCCCAGGATAGAAAATGCCAGCACTAATTGATAAACGAGACTGCCGGCATCAGTGTTGAAAAGCGCGATGATTTGTTGAAAAAAAGGTCCCATTGTGGTTTTCCAGGTGCCATTATAGCATGGCGTTAATCAGCTTTTCTAATAATGTTAAAAGGTTGACAAAAATGAGATTAAGGGTAAAATCGCTTCCGCATGCCGAAGTGGCGGAATTGGCAGACGCGCTACGTTCAGGGCGTAGTGAGCTTACGCTCGTGAGGGTTCAAATCCCTCCTTCGGCATTAGTCCCCTCCTGGCGGTACTGATCTTGCAACCAGTGAGGGGAAGTTATTTTAACGGGAAAAAGGCAGGGTTGGCAAAATTGTATGTAGAAATTAGTCTTGCATCAAAACCGGGGCTGAGGTAAGATGAAGCTATGAAAGCTCAAAAAGCGGGTTGGAAATATGCACTGTTGGTCTTTGGCCTGGCGATTCTGGCGATGATGGTGATGGATTTCAATTCACGTACGGCGGAATTACGCCGGCTGAGCGCCGAACGCGAACAAGTGAGTGCACAGCTCGAAGGCGAAAGGGCCACGCAGGCTGCCCTGGAATCTCAAATTGCATACGCCACCTCCGAGGCTTCTGTGGTCCGCTGGGCATACGAGTACGGGCACCTGGTCCGTCCCGGCGATGTCCCGGTGGTGCCGATCTCGCCAGCCAACAGCACCCCGGTCCCAACGCCCAAACCAGTGGTCAAGCCAACTGAAGTCAGCAACATCCAGCGCTGGCTTTCGCTTTTTGTTGGCACAGACTCGCCTTGACGGCTTCAATTGGGCATGTTACAATGTGGGCCGCCTTGTAAAGGGCAGAACAACGATGCGGGGTGGAGCAGTGGCAGCTCGTCGGGCTCATAACCCGAAGGTCAGAGGTTCGAATCCTCTCCCCGCTACTGCCGATTTACTAAAGACCGTCGGACCACTCAAAACTGGGTAGTCCGACGGTTTGCGTTTCATGCCAAATTTGATACCGCTACTTCTCAGCCCGATCCAGGTCCTTCTCAGTATCCCTTTGAAAATCCAGAGTCAGATAATCCAGGCTCATGGGCAGGCCTAATTCGACCGAGTTGATAAATTGCACACCCGCGCGGATGCCGTTCGAATGGCACTCCAAGAGATGCCCCCCGCGCAGAAAATCAGATGACAGGAAGTGTAGATGCCAGCCTGGCACGCTGAGTGAATCCAGGAAGGAAGGCGTGAAAAAGCCTACCAGCGTACCATCCACGTCCGTGTATTCGAACACGGGCTGGTCTTTGGTGACCTCCACCAGCGGTTTGTAACAATCCTGTTTGGGGACAGAACGGACCCTGACGTCCGAGAACGTCCCATCGATGCGCAGGGCATAAAAAATGTTAGGCGAGGGCAGCAATCCTTCGAGCCAGGCCAGGAAGTCTTCATAATTCGATGGTTCGATCAATTGGTCGTGTGTTGCCGGCTGGTAGAACGTGACACAGGCAAAGGGGGTGAACGCTGCGTCATCTCGTGGGTGAACGCGCCCATCCGCGCTGATCTGGTAGATGTTCCCGTCCAACATGACCATCTCGCCGTCCAGACTGTCGAAGGTGCCAAGTCCGAAATCACCGTGTTTTTTAATCTCGGAATATGGGATGCATTCCTCGTACACGCCTTCCACGAGCGCGTTGACTGGAGCGCACAGGTAGATCGGGTATCTTTTGAGACCGGATTTTGGTTTTTGAACCATTACTGCGCTTTCCTCTAAAATTGCATTAATCGCTTCGCCTACAAAAGTGTTGAAAGCGTCGGGCGAGCTTTACGAGCCAGGCAGCACGATTTTAGAAATACGTCAAAATAGGGCATCATTTACGCCTTTTTGGCAGGTCGATTTCCTGCGAACCAGGAATCACCCCCGCATGTTGAAAGACGCTCGGCAAGAAAACCTGATTCCCGGTCCCTACAAGTACAGTAAAAGGCCCAATCGTAGTCCCATTCCCGGCCGCGTCTGTGGCTTGCACCCACAGGGAATAAATGCCGGTTTCCGTCCAGGTTTGCGTGAAAGACCACTCATTCCCGGCGACAGACGCCTTCATTCGCTGTCGCAACCCGGTAGGAGGCGCTACCAGCACATTGACATCCACACTGGTGCCATCGGAAACCGTTCCTTCCATGATGAGATTCGCGCCAATGTCCGGAACGAAACCGGCTACGAAGGTAACACCCAATTCCGGCGGTGTATTATCGATCTGGTAAGTGACCGATATGGGTTCCGAGCGGTTCCCGACCGCATCCTCGCCATACAACCACAGCGTTTGCATCTGGCCGTCCACCTTGACGTCGGAGGGCGGCTGCAAATAGGCAGACCAGACCCCGGTGTCGGCTACAGCCCCAGGAGGTAGATCCAACCGCGGGTCAACTTCATGAATGGAGCATTCTCCATCTTCGCGGCAAATATGTACAGAACCAATCTCCCGTTCATCCTTGAAGCTACCATTGATCGAATGGATGCCCGTTCCAAATACGGTATTTTTTAAGGCCAGCGAAATTTCTGGCGCCACAGCGTCCACTTCAAAGGTTCTCCATTCTGTCCATTCACTGGCCTGACCGAAGATGTCGGTGGCCTGGGCGCGCACCTGGTAGGTGTCGCCATCGCTCGCGTTCCCGGCATCCCAGGTACACGCCCAGTGGCCGTCGGTTGGGGTCTCATCGGCGCAGGCAACGGTTTTGACATTCCTCGCCTCGTCCAATACCTCGATGTCGATCACGGGCACCGGCGACTCATCTACCACCAGTCCGCGCACGGTCACCAGCCCGGCCGGGATCACAAAGTCCGGCGCGGTGATTGTTACGGCTGACGGCGGCTCGACGTCCACGCGCTGGTCGCTCCACAGCCATTCCAACGGGGCCGAGGACCAGGAGCCGCCGGACGGATTTTCAGGGTGCTGTTCATCGTAGACAAAGGCATCCAGGGAAGCCCATGCCTGCTCATCGGGGGTCAGCCCGGCCGGGTCGATAAGACCGGAAATCTGCGCCCTGCCCGAAGCGCCGGGCGGAATGTCGCCCAACGCCAGGGTGGAGCCGCCGGGCAATTGCAGACTGTACCAGGCATTCAGCCTAACAGTGACCCCCCTGGCGGTCTCCGTGCCCAGATTTTCATATTGGATGGTATAGGTAACCACCTTCCCCGCTCCCAAAGGCGGGTGGTCGGTGTCCAGGTGGGTAAACAGCTCGCTGGGCACCACCGGCGCATTTGCAAAGCCGAACAGCAGCGGCCATAACCAGGCCATCTCATCATTCATAAAGGAATAGGTTGTGCCCACCGGCTCGGCGGCGAGGCTGAGCTGCAAGTCGCTGTCTGCGAAAGGACCGCCGGTGGGACCAATCCCATCCCCATTCAACCGGCCATCGCTGCACAGTCCGCTGCCCAGGCTGTCCCAGAAGTAACTCCGCACCAGTGGGAAGGTGTGGTTATCGGTCAAGCCGGCAATGGGATTAACCACCGTAGAACTGTTCACCGGGTTGCGCACCGGCATAGTCGCCCACAATTGCAGCGCATCTTCCTCGGTGGCTACTGCCAGCAAGCCCAGCGCGGCAATGCTGGGGTCGGCGATTTTGAGCTCGGCAAAGGGCAGCCGCAGGTCAGTGTCGCTGCTGGATACCCCCAGGTTCAGGCGGAAGTGGTCGCTATCCAGATCCTGTTGCAGGCTCCAGGCAAAGCCGTCCCATACATAAAGGCCAGCCTGTCCACGGTCCTCCACCCAAACCAAATAATCGGCGCCCATCCCAGACTGGCTGGTTTTTGGCGTGATGCTGGCCTGCGCCTGCAACTGCCGCTCCCCGGCGCCAGCCACCGGGTCGGGCAGGTTACCCGGCAGGAATATAGTGGTACCCTGGTCTTTCGGATAAGGATTGTACAGCCGGTCGCTGCCGCCCGGGCGAGTGTCCAGGTAGACAAACAGGTCGCCGGTATGGTTCCAATTGGCCCCTTGCCAGTACAGGCGCAAGGCGGTCTCATCCCAGGAGACGTAGAAGCGCTGCTGCAAGTCGCCGTACAGGTCGGGGTGGGTCAGGGCCAGGCGCTGGTCGACGCCTTCAATGGAACAAATCTCGTTAGCCCAGCCGTGATAGCTCAGATCATCGATTTCATCTGGGGTGAGCAGGCCATCCACATAGACCGGCCCCAATGTTTGGGTGGTGGTGTTTCCGGCGCCGTCGACAACCAGCACGTGCGCGTACCAGGTTTCCGCTTCGCCCACAGCCTGTGTGTGTGTGCCAGCGCCGGGATAGGTGGTCAACTCGGCCTGGTTGGGAACCGGGCTTTAAGTCCAGCCCACGTGGTAGCTGGCAACGCCGCTGCCATCGCTGCTGACAGTCCAGCTCACTTGCAGGGATAAAGCGTCAGTCAGCGTATCGCCGGCCTGGACTGCCTGGGTCTCTCCCTGGTCATTCAAGTAACTCAGCGTGATCGTCGCCGGCTTCGGCGGCGTGATATCGACGAGCACGGATCGCGCCTCCACCGTCATCCGGCCGGCCAGGTCGGTCGCGCGCGCCCTCACTTCAAACAACTCCCCGTCGGGTTGTGCGTTGAATGGCCAGGGCCATTGCCAGCTCCCGGTCTCATCCAGACCAGCATCTTGCCAGGCGCCGCCATCAATCGATACCTCCACCCGCCTGGCCTGCACGGCATCCAAGGCAGTTCCCCGCAGTAACACCGAACGGTCTCCGAACTGGTTTGTGGTCGTAAGCACGGTGGAGCTGAATTGCACGAGAGGCGGTTCAGTGTCCACATAGAAAGTTGAAGGGTACAGACCTGAGGTCGTGTTGCCGGTCCAATCCTGGACAATCGTCTGGAAGTGGTAGATTCCTTGATCGGCCGGCTCCCAGGTAAACTTCCATGCTGTATTGGTAATCGTGTGGGTGACCGGCCAATTCTGACTGTAGACTTCTACATCATTGGCGGTGACAGATAAGGCTTTCAAGCCGTCTGAGGCAAAGGCAAATCCCTTTACCTTCTGCGGTTCAGTGGTGGTCAGGATACTCCCATTGGTGGGGGTGATGACCCCGGCGCCTAAATTCAGCGCCTCCTGCCTTTCCTGATGCGCAACCACTATATCTGGCGGGGTTTGTTCACTGGATGCAATCGCCTGAGGGGCGCTGGCATTGGAAACAATCGTGCAGCGGCCAAAGGCGTCACAAGACTGCACCGACATGTCTGTGGGCTGGTCGCCGTTGTAGACTTTCTGGCCCAGCATGGAGTACAGCCGCGATGTGTCGCTGATGACACTGGCATACCAGGGGTCATAAGAAGCGTAAGCGACGAATTGAAGATCGGGATTATCAAAAACGGGAATGGTGTCCGGGGACTGTACCACACAGGAGGCATCCACGTCTAAATTGAAGTCGAAAACCTCACAGGTGTAATTGGTGACATCGGGGTAGCCGGCGACAGCAACCTGTGTTGCGGTGAATACGGATCGGGGTGGTAAGGTGTCGATTTCGCCGCGCCACAGCCGCTGGCCGCCCAACTGGGTCACATTGCCGAGCACATCTGTGGCGCGCGCGTTAAGCTGAACAATACCTTCCAGTCCACCCAGGCCTTCAGGAATCGTGTAACTCCAGTTGGGGTTGAGCACGCTGTTGTCAAAAATAACCGGTTCCCAGGTGGTCAGGCCATAATTATTAAGGTTAGCAATCTCATAATCTGCCAGGGCGCGGTCATAAACAATTACCTCGTCGATTAAGCCGTCAAAATAGCGAGTATTGTCCTGACGCCGGCCAATCAATAAGTCACCGGAACCCTGGTAAATGACGCCGGGATTGTCCTGGGCGATCTGCACACCATCGCGGTACATTGTACGCAGTCCAGTGTCCATATCATAGGAACAGGCCCAAAGATGCCAGTTTGTATCCGTATAGGTCTCGGTCGTTGTCAGATTATTCGCCCAGAAAGAACAGCGTGCCTGATTGCTGTTGAGCAATAAGAGAATGAAGCCATGATTTGTTATAGCCTGCCCATGCGAGACAATGACATGATTCTGATTGATCACGTCCCTTTTAGCCCAGGCTGCCACGGTAAAGGAGTGGTTGGCAAGTTCGATACCCCCGGCGGAGAGATAGTCATCCACGCCATCGAAGTCGAGAGCCTGGTCTCGCTGGCCAGTTTGGCCGACCGTGGGACAGTTGCCAGTATTACATACGGCTGGATGGTTGGACCCCGACAGGTCGGAGAAGTACTGTGTTTGCTCCTGATTTTCATCCAAAGGCAGGTGCAAGATCGACCCGCTGAGCACGTCCACTTGCCCGCCCGGCGAGAAGTCGACTTCTACCGAATCGATCAGAGATGCGTCCAATATTTGCCCGGATAGCTTAAGGGCGGTGGTGATCGGTTGGGTCACAGGTAAGCTGGTTGCCAGTGTTGGAATGGGAGCATCTATATCCAGTATCAACTGCTCCGTGGTGTATTCTGCCGCTGGCGTCGTGTTGCCCACGGCATCCGTGGCCCTGACCGTCACGGTATAAACGCCGGAGGGACTCCCTACGGCTTTATCCCCTGTTCCCACCTGCGGTAAGATGTAGTCCAGCGCCCAGTCGCCGGCGCTCAAAGTTGTGGTTTGCCAGCCGTTCCCCACGACATTCGGCCCGCCTTGCAACAGCACATCGACGGATACCAACCCGCTGCCCGGCTGTGAACCGGCAGCCGGTTCACTAGCTGTGCCGTGGATGGGTACAAACCAGCGTCCCTGGTTATCGCGAATGGATCGTAACGTACCCAGGGTGTCAATGGTGGTGTTCGGCGCGGCGTCATCCACAACAAATTGCACGCTAGCGGCGCTGCTGGAGTTGCCAACTACGTCTGTTGCGCGGGCGGTAACGGTGTGTAACCCGTCGGCCAGCGTCCCGGCCGGGAGGATATAGCTCCAGGTGCCGGTGCCGGAGGCGTCCAGCCAGCTCCCGCCGTCAATTTTTACTTCGACCCCATTGACATAAGATGTGGGATCTGTGGCGGCTCCGGAGATTTCCAGCGTGTTCAGTCCACTGAGATAATCGCCGGCGGCTGGGGCCAGAATGGCGGTGGAGGGGGCATCGGCGTCAATGCTCAACGTTCTGGTTACCACCTGGGCCTCCGTGCCCGCCCCGGTCGCTGTTTCGCGCAGGATGAGGTCCTCCGTGAACAGGTCTGCGTCTTCTTGCACCGGAACCAGCGCATTTAACACCGACTGGTCTTCCACCCGCACCTTTTGATAAAGCTCCAGAATCTGGTCGTCGGTAAGCGGCTGGGTCCAGATCGCAACTTCATCCAGCGTTCCACCGAAGTAGCCGGCGTCGCCGGTGCCCGGGAATCGCTTGCCGATATAGGTGCTGCCAAAACCGCTATAATCCGCCGCCGCGGTCGAAGTACCAACCGGGGCGCCGTCATAATAGAGAACCAGTTTTCGTAACAAAGACGGGGAGTAAAAGGCACAGGCCACGTGGTGCCAATCGCTGTCATTGGCTACCGTCCAGGTGAGGACACTTCCCCATATGGAACAGACCAATTTGTTGCCTTCATAGCCAAAATAAACACCTTGATTATTGACGGTCGTTCCCTGGCTGATGATGTAGTCATTGGAAGTGCCCGGGTCGCGCTTGGCCCAGGCGGAAAGGGTGAAACTTGCGTTCGTGAGCGGGATACTGCCGCCGTCACTCTGCACCTGGACGACGACATTGTCCAGTCCCCAGCGCTCTTGACCGTCATCAGAGGCCAACCCCTCGAAATACAGGCTCAACGTGTCTGCGATGTGGTCGTCGAGGGTATATTCTAAATGGTAAACGGACGTTTCCGAAAAACCACTTGCCTTTAGCGCGTCTCCGCTGGACCGGTATTTAGGCGGATAAAGGGAGGAAAAAACACGCAGCGAAGAGACCTTGTCATTGGTAGGCACATTATTGTTTCCACGCTTGGGATCCATGATCCAGCTCGTACCGCCGTAATTTATATTGTCGTATAGGATGGATGTTGTATCTCCGAAAATGGTTACGGCGCTGGTGCGGTCATTGCCAATGCAGGTGCTGCAGTTGTTGTCTCTCAGATCCGGGTCATCTTCTTGGAACAATTCATGGTCACCGCTGAAATTGCTATTCTCATACAGGGTGATGCCTCCAACGTAAAACGGGGCCCCGGCCGGGTAGGTCTGGTAGTTGGGCGAAGTATCCGGCTGGTTGGAAAAGGTCGTATGCAAGAGCGAAGTGCCGTCATGTCCATACTCCCATAAATCCGGACCCGTGTCCGTGCGATTGCCGTCCCAGGAACCCAGGACATACAGATCAAAGGCCAGCGTGACCGTATCATGCGTGGGCAGATTGGACAGGTTCAAAGTTACCTCCTGGTTGCCGAAATTGCCCAGGTAATGGGTCGTACTTCCATTGCGCGTGGCAGAAGAAAGCGCGCCCTTGCTCCAACCAGAGGTATCGCCATCTTCAAATTCATACACCAGGGATTCCAGCGTTTGCTTTTGGGTGTCAATCTCCAGGAAGTCATTCGACCCATCAAATTCGGCCGCCGTGTTCGCCACACCCGCCGCGCCGAAGGTGGGGCAGGTCGAACCCGAACAGGTGGCGTTAAAGCCGTGATTGGCCGCGTCGTAAGCGGTAGTGGCGCCGGCCGTCTCGTCCAGGTCCAAAATGGTGACCGCGGCGCTGAAGGATTTTTGCATCTCGGCGTTGGATAAGCGCCGATCGTGAAAAATCACCCGGTCCAGCGTACCCTTAAAGAAATTATTGCCGGCGGTCCCCAGTACAAACTGGTCGCAATTGCTGGTGCAGGCTACATTGCTAAAGCTAAAACTTGTATAGTCGCTGATATGGCCATCGAAATACAGGATCTGCGCCCCGGCGTCAAAGGCGCGGAAGACATGATGCCACTCTCCATCCGCGAAGTTCGTGCCAGAAGATGAGCAATTTGTACCGCTGCCGGACGACCCAACCGCCTTGGCGCATATTTCCCCGTTTTTCAGATAAATAGAGGATTTTCCGCCCAGGTGATTTAAAATATCACAGTTCTGGCAGGTCGTTTTCAGCCAGAATTCGACTGTGAATTCGCCGGTTGGTTGGGTAAAAGAGCTGGTTAGCTGGTCATTTACGCCATCGAAAATCACGCCGTTGCCAAAGCGGCCTTCCTCGCCTCCCACCGGGCAGGTGTCCCCGGTTGGTTTGCAGATGGCGTCATTTCCATATTGGGTGGAGTCGGCATAAGCAACGGAGGTCGTTTGTTCATCGAATTCGAGATCCAGCAGGGGGTGCGGCGACCGGCAGGCGATGGCCACGGCTGCATTCTCATTGCTGGTGCTCACCGCCTGTTCGCTGCCGCGCAGGCTGCCGTCCGGCGCAATGGCCTGATAATGGATATTCCGGTCGCCGTTCGGCGCTACCGAATTTTTCGACCAGACCGCGATCCAGCCTCCGTTCTGGGGATCGGCGCAGGCGGCCACATCGCCATAATAGACGCCGCCATCGTTATCGACGGTATCCAGGTTCATTTCCACAGACGAGCCGGCTGGGGTCAGGCGCCGGGCGCTAATGTATTCAGCATTTGCCACATATTGGTCCAAATCGCGATAAACCACCAGTGCCTGATCACTGAGCGGATCATAGGTAAGGCTAAGTGGTCCGACCACGCCGTTTACGTTAGCGAAGATTTCAGCCTCGCCCGGGACTGTCGTCACCGGCCCAACATCAAGTGACGTGTCAATTTCTGCACGGTACATTGCGCCGTTGTATGCATTGATCCAGACAGCAAGATAGGTCGAACCGGTCCATACAATCCCTAAAGGGTTACTGCCATGATTGCCAATCTTCCAAACCTGTAGAGGGGTTGACGAACTTCCGTCTGGATAAACTCGCATGACCGAAGTACTCGCCTCACTCCCGGTATCTTCTGTCCAACCGATCATGAAATCGTCTCCGTTGCTGGCGACAACCGGCGAGGATAGCGTAGTGGAACTGGCAAACCGGAATAACAAAGCTCCAGAGTGGTCGCCGATCGACTGGTTCAGGATAGTACCTAAAATTTGTCCCGTTCCACTCCCGTCAACAGCCTCCCACACAATCAGGCAGTTGCCGGCATCATTACAGGCTATTTCTGGAGCGCCATAGGTGCCGAGGCTTTGGGGCAGCCTGTACAGGATGGCCGATGCGCTGGGGTTACCATCATTCCCGGCCGCGTAGGCGGTGATATGCTGTTCCCCACTGCCATCAATCTCCAAGGCGGTGAACACGAACAAATCGCTAAAACCGGGCGAGGCCGCGGCGTCGAGCTGTTGAATGTCACCACCTACCGGCGTCATGATGTTCTCATCGGCCGGATCCCAGGACCAAACCACGTCCTCGTAGGCGGCTAAATCCATCGTGCTGGTCAGTATGCCGGTGGCGCTGCTGGAAGCCTGAGGCGTGATCGTGCTGGCCAGGGTTTCGCTGTAGCCGCTGGTTAAAGCCACCTCAGCCGTGAGCGGGTTGCCGCTGAAAATATCCGGCAGCGCCAACGACACATCGCCGGCCAACAAAATGCCGCTGCTGAGATTGTTTTCTGTCGTCGTCGAATATACAAAGCTGGTGGAGGGGCTGACAAAGCCGTCGCTGGTGTTGTCTCTGAGGAAGATCGGCACCGGATTTTCATTATAGACATAGGGACTGAAAAGCTGCGGGGTGTCCGGGTCCGCCCAGGGTGTGCAGGATGGGCAAGTGTCCTGAGTCAGCTCGAATGGGTCTGTCATCCCGTCGCCGTCATAGTCGGCGGTGTTGGGGTCGCTCCACACACGGGTGAACGCATTGACATTGTAGGCGAAGAGCCAGCCGCCGCTCAAGGCAGTCCGGTCTTCGTCGGCGCGGGCTGCTTCAACAATGTCGGGCAGGCCGTCTCCATCGGAATCGGCATTGGCCGGGTTGGTTCCCAGGCGCAGTTCTTCGTTGTCAAGAATCCCATCGCCATCGGTGTCTTTCAGCATGGGATCCAGTTCCTCGCCCCCTTCCTCGACCGTCAGAGCGCGCATATCCAATTCATATTGGTCGGAGAGATTGTCGCCATCCACATCCCAGGTCGTGTTGTCCGGATCGGTGCCCCCCGCCCCCAGAGGCAGCAAGCCGTCGCCGTCGGCGTCCGGGAAACTTAGCTGGCCGTTGCTCCAACTGGTTACATCTACGAATCCATCTAAAGTGGCGGGATAGATGTCGAAAACCAGGGAGGAACCAATTTCGGTCGAACTGGTTCCGTTCACATATTTGTCCTTACAGCCAGCTATAATCCAGCAAGACTCGCCCAACAGATCGTAGGCCACGTCGAGATAGAAAACGGTCGAACTCGTTAACGCCGGCCGAGAGTGTCGTTTCAAAGGAGACAGTGTCCGTCATCGTTCCTATAGACCGGGTTGTACCGCCGCCAACTCCGACCAAAACCCAATCGTTTGCCCGATCGCCATGCGTGGTGGAAAGGCCGGCCTGATACGCGTCCAGTGAGTCCATGTCGTATTTGAAGCTGTTAGAGCGGAATTGATCCAAGCTCAAGTCTAATTGGCTGGATTGGGTGATTACTGTCGTAATCGGCATGGAATATATCATCTTATTCCCGGCTTGGATGCCGGCATCCGGATTTGCCAATGCGGTCGCCATGCCCCCCGTTTCCACGTCCAACTTCCCAGACATGGTAAATCCATACAAAAGGTCGGCTATAAAATCCGTTAGCTTTCCAAGAATGGAGAAATTTATACCCAGCGCTAATAGGATAAGGTCGATGACGGTTGCAATAGCCAACAATAAGGCCCCAATCCCGGTCAAGTTGATGAGAAAGATTATCAGAGCCACGATAATGGCGGCAATTGTTTGGGCTAATTCGGTGCTAAAAGCGATTGTCCCGACCTTAACCTGACCGCTGATTACCAATGTCAGGAAAATTGCGACAGCCAGGGTAAAGCTGATGATCAGGCCCAGGACGTTATATTCGATCGAGGGGGCGCCTTCGAAGGCGAACACCATCTCCACTGCTTCGGCCGTATCTGCCGCATCCCCGATTTCTACCAGGGTTCTGACCTGGTTGACCATGCTATAGATCTGTTTAACGACGATAAGTGCAAAGGCAATCGTCCCTATTGCTACACTCCCGGCGATACGCCAGCCGGTGCCAGCGTTATTGTGGGCGACATACTTGCGATAGAGGTAATACCCGGCCACAATAAGGAGGGTAAAGGTAGTTAGTATCATCAAGCTGAGGCCAAATGTATTAAACGACCGCAAACTGGCGAAAAAATTAGCAACCGTATCCGCAAATTTAAGGCTGAAACGCTCAAGAACGTTGATGTCTTCATCGAGTTCCTCAACAGCCCCCCTGACAATTCGCTCGACTGCGCTGTTGCCGCCAAAATAAAAAGAGACAACTTTTCTGACGCCGGTGCCGACGATCGAACTAAATTTAAGTTGTAACGGCACATCGGCTGTCTCATAATCCTTAATCACAACACGATCATTAATCTTTACAATGTTGGTCTCCCCGCTGTTCATGCCAAAATAAAGTAACTTAGACATGGCCACATCTGTGGGGACGTCATCGGAGCCGCTCATATAACCGGGTAACAAATTGTCTAGATTGTTCCAGTAGGCATTGATATCGGCGGCATACCAATCATCGTCGCTGGAGTAAGCGAAAGGCGCCCACTTCATGCCGTTTTCCTGTTCGAGCGGGACAATATTATCGCCGCTCGTTGCCACGTCAACGGTTAAAATTTTATCCGACCAGGACAGATTATCACTGCTCAAACTCACGACGCGGTAGTTGTGTTCCCAGGCAAACATCACGGTGGGGGTAATGGGATCCGTTACCGAGGTTACGCCGGTGAAGTGATTATCGAGGATGGCTTTCGTTTCCGTAATAACAGATGCCATCATGGCTGTTTCAACCGCTTCGTAGCTGTTCGTTTCAACGCCTAAAATATTCGGCAAACCCCAACGTTCTACACTAGGAACGCCGCTGTTTGTCGTATGGTTGAAGCGGGTGTAGATGTCGGCGACGGTCAGGTCGAGTTGGCCATTGCCGCTCACACAATTGTCATTCGCGTCCAACACTTCACAGTCTGCGCCGGCCAAAAAGGTGCGATCCAGTCCATAGGCCATCTGATACAGTGTGTTCATGTAAAGCGGCCCGTCAGATTTCTCGACTGCCGGGTCTTCATAGATAATGGCCATATTCGTGCCGCGCTCTTCACTCACTTCCATACCGGTCAAATACCATTCATCGTCATAATCGTGGATTACCTGTAAGTCATTGTATGCGCTGTACGTGTCGCAGATACCGTTCTTGTAGGTGTCACAGACGTCAACCAGCGCTTGCACCAGCCAAACCAGACGTACGGATTGGGCGTTGCCCCAGGAGCTGTTGGCTCGATAATACATGGCCCCGTGAAAGGCCACGTTTCTAGCCCCGGTATTGTCCGTTACCAACTGCACCGGCACATATGCGATTTTGGTATCGGCCGTTGCGGTCACCACTGAAATGCCAAACATATCGAGCGTATCCTGGTCCGGTAAGTTGTTGGGCGTCCCGGTCATTTCAATCTCCAACATCGGCACCAGGCGCACGTCGCCCAGGTCACTGGGCCATGGATCGATAGGATTGTCAACTGTGTTCTGGACGTCGTAGAAGGTAGCGCCGTCGGCATCCTGCATCTGTCCCTGCTGGTCGCCAGTCGCCCAATCCAGGACATTGTTGGTATACCAAAGGTGCTTAGGGTTGGTCGGGCTTAATTGGAACTCGACCTTGGTAATCAACCCCTCACCCAGGTCGTTCACGATAAGCTGAAAGGGATTGTCGCCGGCGAAGACGTTCGTGTCTTTGGTTGTGCCGTACGGGGAAAGGTCCAGGTCGTCTGGCACACCGTCGCCATCGTTGTCATCATCCCACAGGTCGGGGATGCCGTCGCCATCGGTGTCGTCCGGCAACCCATCGCCATTTTTATCCGAATACCACTCGGCGCCGTCGCCCAAGCCGTCACGGTTGGTGTCTTGATGTAGTGGATTGGTATACCAGGTGACGTTGCTGCCGTTATCCAGCACGAACCCTTTGACTTCCAAACCATCATCTACGCCGTCCAAGTCCGTGTCGGCCGCGCCGGGAAGGGTGCCAATCAAACATTCTTCCAGGTTGGTCAGCAAATCACCATCATCATCATTGCCGGGGTCGGTTTCACAAGAACTGTCGAAGTAGGTACTGCTGCTGGTGACGGTAGTCATACTTCCGGCGTTATTCGCACTGTCGCCGGCCTGCACGGCCCGTTCCGTTTCCTGGCGGGTTTTAGCCACATCCAGTGGGTTGGAATGCGGGTCAAAGCCCGGGTTGTCGAGCGCCGATTGCCAGGCATCGGCTGTTTCGGCGTTGGCTTGTTGAGCATCCTGGGCAGCCTGCTGTTCAAACTGCTTTTGGCCGTATGCCGCAACATGCATGCTGTTTAAAAATGGAGAAGCCAACATGGAGAAGGACACACTCACAGCGATCGCAGCATAAACCAGCCGGGATCCGCTGCGCCGCACGATCATCAACATCACGAAGATGACTACAATAGCCGCCAGGACGGCAAGCACAGTGTTGAAGGAATTAACACCTGCCAGTGCTTTCGTGCTCTGGGTTATCGCCTGGTTCAATTTCGTCGCCGCCGGGTTGTCCAAGGGGATGAAGATTGTTGCCGGTGGGGTGGCAAATTGGGAAAAGGTGACTGCGATATGCGCCGAACTGGACGCATCGCCCTTGCCATAAGCGCCTCCGGGAAATTCCAGGTCGAATTCCTGGCTAACCGGCAGCCCATCTTCTCCCACCCACAATTCGCCCCTGCCGGTCATACCGGCGTATACCTTGGGCAGGTCCACCTTTACTCCCACAGGCAGCTCACCGCGCGCCGTCATTTGTTTGTTGAGGAGGTCGCGCATATAGGCGGCAAACTGCGGGCCATCAATATCGAAAGTAAACCGGGTGATGGTCAACTCGCCCAGCGCGGTGGACATCGTTTCCGGAGCATTCCGGACAACATTGTTAGCCGCACTTAAGAAAGCCAGGAAATCGCCGCCGGGGGCCATGAGTTGGGAAAAATCATCCACTTCTTGCCAGGATCCGCCGCCCTGGCGCGCCATGGCGCGCCCATCAGCGATCTTGATTTGGGTTCCCGTCTCCGGCAAAAGAACGCTTCCACCCCCCTTCCACAACGTCAGTTCCATGGACCCGGCCGGTAAGTCAGTGTGTCCTTCCAGGTGAACGCTCGATTTTTGGGTCGAAGGGCCGAAGATATGGACTGCGCCGTGAGTGCTTGTGGTCTGCGTTAAATCGGCAATGAATGAGTAATCGCCGGACTGGCGCACGTGTTCCCAGACGGTCTGCAGGTCTTGTGCATCCGGTTCATTGGCCCCTGTCGGCCGAGGTAAGAGAGCTAATACTAAAAGCAGACCGAACAGAGGAATAAAACGAAAGATACGGCGCGGCTTTCTCATGCTAAGACCCTCCAATAAGAGCGTATTCCGGATCTATTTTCAGTGACTTTTATTCGTTATATGGGGACAATTCGTTGTTGATTCCTGGCTTAAATCCCCGCTCATTATGTGCAGCAAATGGAGTAATAGTTCTGTCTGCGAAGCAAAATGAAGAATTTCACCGGTGTGAGCGTTCTCCAACGTAGCCCGCCACGTCGAATGGCCTTTCCTACGCTGCATGCGCAGCAAGTAAGCCCGGTAATCATCCTTCATTCATTCAGTCTACTCATTAAACGCCACACGAACGCCACACGAACCGAATTTGCCAATAATCGTTTTGGAGCTAACGTATCCAAATTTCATGTGCTACAATTAATTGTACGAAAGGAGCGCGCGCGCCAAACACTTGAAAAATAATATGTATAGGGTTTTTGAATGCCACGCCTGTTCAAACTCCTCGGCTCACTGGAAATCACGCAGGAATGCCGGCCGTCGCCGGTGGTGAAAAGCTTCAAAGGGAGCGCACTGCTTTCCTATCTCATCGTCACCAGGCAGGCGCACAGCCGGGAAGCTGTAGCCGACCTGTTGTGGGAAGCCATTTCCACCAGACAATCGCTCAAGAATTTACGCTCGTTGCTGCCCAGGATTCGCCAATGGATCCCGGAGCTAGCCATCAGCCGCGAAACCATATCTTTCCAACCCCAGCCGGATACCATTGTGGATCTCTTCCAGCATGAAGCAAAGCTGGAAACGAGTGACTGGTCCCAACTAGATCAAGCCTTGCGCCTCTATCAGGGCAATCTATTAGCCGGCTTTTATATTGATGACGCGCCTCGCTTCAACGAATGGCTGTTTTTAACGCGAGAGCGGCTGCGAATGCGTATGTTGGATGGCTACCAACGCCTATGCGCAGCCTATGCGGATCAAGGACTGTGGTCGCAGGGGATTGAGACCGCCCGCCGTTGGCTGGCGATTGACGAACTGGATGAAGCTGCTTTGCGGAAATTGTTAAGCTTTTTAGCTGCTAGTGGTCAGGCAGGGGCTGCTTTGCAGCAATACAACTACTCAAAGCAGCGGCTGTGGGAAGCGCTGGGAGTCGAACCGGAACCGGAGACGATTGAGCTGGTCCATAATCTGGAAGATATTCAAGCACATAAAACGGACCGCCTGATCTGGGATTTTGCCCAGGTACCAACGACCAACCTGCCGGAATTGGGGGTACTGGCTGAGCCGGGTGCTTTGCCACCAAATACCTGTTTGCCTTACCGGCGCAATGAGGATTTTACCGGCCGCCAAGACACGCTTCTTCAACTGGCAAAACTGCTGTTACCCAGGCCGGATACGGCTGGAGAAGTAAAAGGTGCGGTCGCGATCACCGGGATGGGTGGGCTGGGTAAGACCCAGTTGGCGGTGGAATTTGCTTATCGTTACGGCCGGTATTATCCCGGCGGCGTCTATTGGATTAGCTTTGCTGAAGCGCAAAATGTGGCCGAAGAAGTGGCTGCCATTGGCGGAGAACGCGGAATGGGTCTTTTCCAGGAGGCGGAGCGGCTGACCCTCGCAGATCAGGTAGGACGGGTGCAAAGAGCCTGGCAAGAGCCGCTGCCGCGCTTGCTCATCTTTGATAACTGTGAGGAAGAAGACTTGCTAACGGAATGGCTGCCGGTTACAGGCGGATGCCGGGTGCTGATTACCTGCCGGCGGGGAAACTGGTCGCGTGAACACCAAATAACGACGTTATCTCTATCCGTTCTGTCGCCTGCGGAAAGTGTATCGTTCTTACAACAACTCGTCCCCAGGGTGACCGATCAGGAAGCGGCAGAAATCGCGGCTGAAATGGGCCATTTGCCATTAGCTTTGCATCTGGCCGGCAGTTTTTTGCGCCGTTATCCACAGGTGAGCGCCGTCCAGTACCTGGCTCAATTAAGAAGCAAAAAATTATTACAACATCCCTCTTTACAAGGCCGCGGCATCACCCATTCCCCCACCGGCCACGAACTCGAGGTAGCCCGTACCTTTTCTGTCAATTTAAAGCAATTGGATCCCAGCATGGAAACCGATGCAGTAGCCCGCCAAATCCTCGCCCGCGCGGCCTGTTTTGCTCCCGGCAAGCCAGTAGCCAGGAATTTGTTGCTGTCTACCGTGCAAGCGAACTCGGAAGAACTGCTGGCAAATTTACTGGCCGAAGACGGACTTGCCAGGCTGGTCGCTTTGGGATTTCTAAAGATGGAAAGCGACGGATTTGTGGTCATGCACCCCTTGTTGGTAGCGTTCACTAAGGATTCTGTTCTGGATAGTGGCGCTCAGGTTGCTGTTGAACAAGCGATGCTCCTCCACCTTTCCCCCCAGCTCGAAGAGGTGAGATACCTGGGCAAATTGACTTTTTCACTCGATAATTTACGTTTTGTAACGGATACTGCCTTGAAACTGTCGAGTGAACAGGCGCCTCGTCTGGCTGCTGCGCTAGGACGCCATTTGCGTGAAATCGGAGAATTTAAAAGCGCACAATTGGTCCTCGAAAAAGCTATCGCTGCAGCGGAAAAGGTTGGGGATATTGGTACCCTGGGACGGGCAGGTGTGTTATTAAGCAGAGCGCTGGAAAGTCAAGGGATTGATAAAGATGCGCTCCAATATCTAGAGCGTGCTGAGTATTGGCTAAGGATGGCAAACCCGCCCAATCCGGTCTGGTTGGCTGAGGCTTTGCACCGAAAGGGGTGGGTCTTTTTCCGACTCGGCCAGGCTTCAGCCGCTCAGAAAGCAGCAAATGAAAGCAGGGAATTGGGCGAAGAGGCGCATCATTTGTATACGATCGGCAACAGTTACAATTTGCTGGGCGTCATTGCCTACTACTTACTGTCAGACCACGAGTTAGCCAGCCGGTATTTAATACAGGCTTTAGGTTTGTTCAGGGAAATTGGGGACCGCTTCGCTGAGGGGACAGTCTTGACAAATTTGGGGGAAAATGCGCGGATCCAAGGAAATTATCCGGAAGCTAGGCGTTATTATCAAGCCTCTGTGGAAACTGCCCAGGAGATTGGAAATCGGACAAGGGAGATGATCTATCTTCTAAACCTGAGTTCTGCTCAGGTTGGCCTTGGGATGTATGACGTCGCGGCGGTTTCTTTGCTAAAAGTGATTGCCTACGGACCCAAAGATTGGCGAATTCTATCGGAAGCCCATCGATTTTTAGCGGAAGCTTATATCGGGCAAAGGAATCCAATTCTTGCTTTGGAAGCCGCTCAGATTGCCCTTGCTTATGCCAAATCCTCTAACTATCCATATGATATCGGTCAGGCCTGGCGTTTGTTAGGCTGTATTGCCCACCAGATGAATGCGCCGGTACCGGCCGAGGCGCAACAAGCCACAACCTATGACGCCCCGGCTTGTTTCGCGGCAGAGTTTAGCGGTTTTCTCCGACTTGAAACTGGAACGAAATCGCGCCGTTGTGTTGTGGAATTGGGCGCAATACGAATTATCCTATGGAACCAAATGCGAAGGTGAGCGCATGTGGCAGGAAGCACGCGAAATATTTGAGCGGTTAAATCTGAGGTTTTTTATGATCGCGATGAATGCCCAGAGGTTGAGGCAAACCGATGAGTAGCCATCAAGAGAATTTCCCAACGCCGTTTGGCAAATTCATAAACAAGGATACAATTTTCCTCGTCCGATTGGACAACCAGTCTCCTGGCCATAAAAAACCCTACAATCCTGGGGACAAACGAATCAGGTAATTTATTGAACGAATGGCAGAAAAAGGTTTTCGTCGAAATTGGAACAGGCCTGGCTGTGGTATCGTAGTCGGGATAACCCTGCTTCTGGCCGCGGCGTTCGTTGGAGGGATTTATTGGTTAGCCAGTAATGCGCTTTCCTGCCCTTTTGACAGGTATTATTGCGTAGCGCTGAAGATCAACGGCACACCTAGAGTAGGAAATCCGGTGGAATTGGTGGTCAACGTGAGGAGTGCTTCGGTCTCGAATACAGAAGCGGAAATTTCTTTAGATCTGCCACCAGGAGTCGCAGTAGTCGATGGTGAACCAATCTGGCGTGTAGAGGTGCCCGGAGAAGGAAAATCGGTCAGCGCGGTTTGGCTGGAAGTAACCCAGCCAGGAGAATGGGCGGTCACTGTATACGCCACCCCGGTTGAAGGTCAATTCGGCAATTCGGAGACGATCTATTTGAGCGGTTCGGAAGGGAAAGGCAAATCGTCTTTGAATCCTTCGCCGAATCACTGGATATCACCCAATCAGGCGCAGAACTACCCGCTCATTGAACCGGATGAGCGCTACCAGGGGGTACTCGTAATTTCCGATAACCCCCGGTTGGACGGAGAGGTGACGATCACCCATATCGTGACCGCCAATGTAGATATCCCCGACGCCGTCATTGGGCTGGATTATCCACCCATGGGTTTTCAAGTCCAGGACGTGGTCCTCCCTATACCCGTGTCCCGAGAACCCGTGATCAGCATGGGCGATGTCGCCTGGCGCGGGCAGCTCCAGGCGGGGCAGCCATTGAGCCTCTCGGCGCGCTTTCGGATCACTGAGACCGGCAGCGGTTATGTTTCAGGTTACCTGAATCTGGTCGACCAGACTGCCTCCGGGCAAACACGCGTCGTGCAATCCTTCACCTCGGCGGCTTACCTGAGCGTCAACGAATACACGGGGACTTACCAGATCATTTCCGTTCCATAGATAAATGACAAATTGGCATCCTCACCCGTTTTGCTGGGCTCCATCTCCTTGCGGCAAAGACGGGGTTTCAAGGCGTGGGCGTTGTTTCCTGTTGGCCGGCTAGTATTATTATTGACCTGCACAGCAAATGCAGGCGACCCACCTTTTCTCAACCTGACCACTTGACCAGTTCATAACTCCCTCCCATACTTCCCGCCCCTTTTCAAGCTATCGCTGGATATTCCGGCGCGTCGCAACTCGGCGTTGGGGACGGGAGGCCGCAGGTAACGGGGTCACTCCTGCCCGGTTGTGCGCCAGACCTTACCCTGCTGCAAGTTCTGACAGGATAGATTGAACTGTATGAAAAATGCAATTGCGCCAAGTCCGATCGGTGACTAGTCACTCGTTTGCGACAGCCAGCAAAGACAGGGGGATTGGCTCGATCGGTGGGCGAACGCGCAGCGGCTCGATTTGATCCGGGCTCTGGCGGGTCACCCAGGCCAGCTCGTGAGCCACATTCGTCTCACACATTCTTCCCTGGCAAATTCCCATCCCGAAACGTGTCCGTAGCTTGAGATCGCGCAAGGTTCCATCTCCTTCACTGAAAGCCGCGTGCAAAGCTCCCAGACTGACCTCCTCACAACGGCAGACCAGGGTTTTGGGGTCCAAGCCAAGTGGGATCCGAAACGCAGGCATAAACGCCGCCTGAAGGTCCCGGTATAGGCCAATCCATTTACGCCTCTGTCGTCGAAGCCTTGCCAGCCGAGGTTCCAACTCCGCTGCCGAAGCCAGGCCGTGTGCAATGACCACCTGCAAGCCAGCAATTTCCCCTTCCACCAGCGCTTTTCTCACGCCGCCTATTCCAGCCGCCTCGCCGGCAACATAAACGAACGGGCAACTGGTGGTCATATCCCTGTTATGACCGGCATAATAAGTCCCCGTTTGCGAGTCGTACTCCAGGTCACATCCCAGGGCGCGGCAAATGCGCGTATCCGGTTGCATGCCATGGCTGACCGTAAGCGCATCGACCTCCCAACGCCGCTCGCTTCCAGGAATGAAATTTCCGGCCACATCCAAGCAGGCTGTTTTAACCATGCTGACTCGCTCGTCGCCAATCGCCTCAAGCAGGCCATGGCCAAAAAGAACCGGCGCTTTGGCGCGCCGGAGGGTGAGCCAATCGTCCATAAATTGGGAAAACCTGCCGGGACTGCGAAAAACGATGCGGATTCCCCTGTATAAAAGCTGCCGGATTGAGGTAGCCTCGACCAGAGCAATTACCGGGACTTTGGCGCGAATTAATTGGGCCGCGCTGCTCAACAAAAGTGGTCCACTCCCAGCGACTAATACCCGCCTGCCCGGCGCGATTCCGTCCTGCACAGCCAGTCGAACCGCCGCGCCGGTGGTGAAAACACCCGGAAGCGTCCACCCCAAAAAAGGACGGACCCACTCCCGTGCGCCGGTCGCCGCAAGGAGCGCCTCAAACTTAATTCGAACGCGGCGGTCCCCATAATAGATTTGGAGCCCACCGGCTGGGTCTATACGCTCTATAATGCTGTGGAAAATGATTCGCCAATTTGATTTCTCCAGAAATTCCATTCGCCAACGCAGATCCGCCAGATCCAGATCATATTTGCGGGCTGTAAATCCTGGCATGTGAGCCATGCCATATTGTCCGCCCAACCGGTCCCAGTGCTCCACCAGGACGCCATCCAGGCCAAATTGAGCGGCCGCGGCCGCTGCGGCTAACCCAGCCGGACCTGCGCCAATGACGGCAAAACTCGTTTGCAATTCTTGGATCAGGCTTTCAGCCATCGAGCCTCCGTTTCCACCTGCATACCCGCTTCAACACGGGTCAGGCAGGCACGCTGCATGGGTTTTCCGTCGACTGTCAGCAGGCAGTCGTAACAAACACCCATCCCACACATCAGCCCGCGCGGCGCGCCGCTCAGACTGTGGCGTAAAGTGCGGAAACCGGTGGCCAGGAGCGCTGCGCCGAGCGTCTCGCCGGATCGACAGGTCACCTCCAAACCGTTGACCCGAATGACCACACTCTCCTCCGGTTTGAGCGGCAGGAGGCGTAAGGATGAATTGGGGAGGTCTGGCTTTTTATCAGACATAATCCGGCCTGGAAACTTTCTGAAAACCATCCGCGTGGCGTTCCGGACGGTATAGATCCAGGGGAACCTGGCTACGGCCTTCGACGATTAAGTCGCTGATCACACTTCCAAAAATCGGCGAGAGTGTAATCCCGCTGTGAGAAACCGCCACGTACAATCCTGGCACGCGCTCGACCGGCCCCAGGTAGGGTTTGCCGTCGACCGGCATGGGGCGTATCCCTGCGAAGTGGCGGATCACGGGTAGATCCTTCAACAGGGGTACGGTCCGTATGGCATTAGTCGCGATTTGCTGCGCTGCACTTGCAGTGGTCGTCGTATCCCGCACGCCGCGATCGTGCGTGGATCCCAAAAGAAAGTTTCCCGATACAGTTTGGCGAACGTGACGAGAAGGGAAGCGCAGGATAGGATCGACCGGCGCGGTGACTAGAATTTCACCCCGCACAAAATCCAGGGGAATTTTAACCCCCAGGGGTTCCACTAAGGCCGGAACGCCAATACCCGCTGCAACCACAACTTGCCGCGTACGCACCGTCCCCTGGGATGTGCTGACGCCGCTGACTCCGGAAGCATCGGTCAGTATGCGGTCTACTCGGGTATGCAGCATGAACCGGGCGCCATTTCGACCTGCCAGGCGAGCCAGGTTGAGAACCAATTTGATCGGATCGATGTGTCCATCGTGCGGGCCGTAAATGCCTCCGATAATTTCCGTAGAAACCAGGGGCTCTATCGCTCGCACCTGCTCGGGGGTGAGCTTACGCGCCTGGTAGGATGGGCTTTGCGTATTCAGTCGTTCCATAACGCCCAGTAATTTCTCGAAGTCTTCCGGCTCGGTGCTGATCATCAACCCGCCGGGTTGGCGCAGTCCAACATCTTCGTCATATTTTTCCGCCATCTGGGCGTGCAGCCTTGAGCTGGCAAGATTTAGCTGCATGTATTCTGGCGGCTCTTTTCCTTGCACCCAAACCAAACCCAGCGTGGCGCTGGAAGTACCCGCTGCAATTCCTCCCGCCTCGACAACCACCGCTTTTACGCCGCGCAAAGCCAGAAAACAGGCGATTGAGCAGCCGACCGCGCCGGCTCCTACAATAACAACATCCGATTCAGAATTCACAGCCACGTTGTTCCCCTATCGAGAGATGAGAAGGATCGTAACCGGTATTTTTCAGCAAAAATAATCCAATTTCCTCTTGACAATTTTACCAGGTGATATATAATTTTCACAACCTGAGTTATTTTATCAGGTGATATTCAAATTTCATGATGTGATTTATTTCACTAACTGATAATTTCAAACCATTCCTCCAGAATACCCTTCCGGCCCATTAAAATTTTACGCATCGTTCATCTCAATAAGTGTCGGGCGCTTGTGGCGCACCACGCAATATGATGAAAAGAGATTCATCAAAATAGAAATTAGAGGTGCGTATGGCAATCAAAACCTCTTCAGATGGAGATGGGAACACAGTAAGATCTGTCGAACGCGCTGTAGATCTCCTCGAAGAACTCATGGCGCAATCTTCGCCCATCAGTCTGGTCGAACTGAGCGAACGCGTCAAGCTGCACCCGTCGACAGCGCATCGCATCCTGGCTACTCTGGAGCTTCGCCGCTTTGTTTACCAGGATGCTGACACCCGGCTCTACACACTCGGCCCAAAATTGCTCTACCCGGCGCAAGGTGGGCAGCCCTCCCAGGCCTTACGCAATTTTGTGACCCCCATCTTGCAGGAGATCTCCCGGATAACGAACGAAAGCACCACGATGGCAATTCGCAGCGGCAACCACGCGATGGCGATTGCCAAAGCTGCCAGCGGCCGGTCGTTAGATGTATCGCTGCAAAGTGGATCGCTGGCCCCTTTGCACTGTACTGCCGTAGGAAAATCCATCTTATCGCATCTGGAACCATTGGATGTTGTCAAGGTCGTTGAAGCTGAAGGCCTGGTGCCCAACACCCCCAACACCATTACCGACCTGAGCCAGCTATTAGATGAATTAAAGCATGTGCGCGAGCAAGGTTACTCTGTGGATAACGAAGAGTGGGAAGTCGGGATCCGCTGTGTGGCTGTGCCAGTGTTTTCAGAAGATGGAAAAGTCTTCGGCGCCATCAGCGTCTCCGGTCCAACCGGGCGGATCACCAAAGAAAAGGCTGCTGGCCTGGCTGAAAAGATTCGCGAGTCAGCAGCCAAGCTTTCAGCCCGCCTGGGCTACCGGTTGGAAAGCAGCGCCAACCTGGCCGTTAAACACTGAAAGTCTTTCAGAGAAAGGAGGCCGTATTTCCGAATAGATGACAATTCTCTTTCGAAACAAGGTCAATCATTCAACAGTTCGCTAAATTCCAGCAATCCGGACTTCGATCCAACTATTAAATTAAGGAGGTAGGAGATGACTGGCAGCCATAATCAGTTTGACATTTCTCGACGAGAATTTTTAAAGTTAACCGGCACCTTCGGGGCTGCGCTGGCTGGGGGAAGTCTGCTGGCAGCTTGCTCGTCGAAACCGCAAGATGTTAACTTAACCCACTTCGTATGGGTGGGCGGTGGACAAGGGATCGTTCCCCGCGAGGTAGTGCCGGCCTACGAGCAAGCGCATCCTAATGTCCACATCGAGCTTTATGAGGGCACTAACTCCGTAACTTACCCGAAGATGGTCGCGGCCAAGGAAGCCGATCCCAATAACCCACTGATCAATTTTGGCTTTTTCAACATCGATGCCACCGTCAAGGGCGCTAAAGATGACATGTGGATGAGCCTGGATCCGAATAAAATCCCGAATATGAATGACATCTACCCCCAATATTGGCGGCCTGATAACAAAGGAATTGCCTGGGGAGTTTCCGAGATGGGGATCATGTATAACACCGATCTGGTGAAAGACCCGCCCACATCCTGGTTGGACCTTGTGGATCCGAAGTGGCAGGGTAAAGTGGTGATGTTCGACTATTCGTTCAATGACTTCCTTTGCACGATCGCCCGCTCGATCGGCGGCAGCGAAAAGGATGATGAAGGGGCCTGGAAGCTGATCACGGAAGCAGCCAAACGCGGCCAGTTCCTGGCATTCGGAAGCAGCAACGAGGACGTTAAGAGCCCGGTTGTGCGCGGAGAAGCCCTGATCGCTCCCTGGTTTACGGCATTGGCTAAGGCCTGGGCAACTGACGAAGGCGCCCCGCTGGCAGTTGCCGAGCCGAAGGAAGGTTTCATGGTCTTCCCACTGCTCTTCCAGATCGTCAAGGGCAGCACCCAGGCGCAAATCGACGTAGCCTCGGAGATTATCAACACCTACCTGTCTGCTGAGACGCTTGCCCGCTATTGCAGCCTGACGAAGACACCCTCCACCAGCAAGACTGCGGTGCTTGATCCCGAAATCGCTGCGGATCCGGATTTCTCTAAGGAAACTATCGACCGGGCCATGAACATGGACTGGGAAACCATCGCCGCCAGAGACGTCGAGTGGCATGAGCGCTGGGATCGCGAAGTCAAGGCAGTTATGCCGTAGCAGAGAAGATTTTCCGAGAAGGGAATGCGGAGCGCGAGTGCATGGAAATCGTTTCACCCTAAACGATTTTCTTGTACTCGCCTCCTCCCATCAAATTCATCACTGACTATTGGATGATAATATGACTGTCGATAGGCAATTAACAACCGCATCAGGTCAGCGCGAGCGCGAAGCGCGCTATTCGGAAGATCTCATAGAGAGACGTCGGTTCTGGCGCAGGCTGACTCCCTTTGGGCTGCTCAGCCCAGCCATACTCCTTATGGTGGCGGTCTTCCTGGTCGGTATGCTGATGCTTTTTGTGAACAGCGCTTATCACTTTACCGGTCTGAAGATCGAGCGCATTGTTACTTTTGAAGCCTGGCCAAAGTTCTTCACAGATCCATTCTATTGGAACGTTTTGCGCCGGACGCTCTGGTTAGGGGCGGTAGTCACTACCGTTACGGTTGTTATCGGTTACCCTACAGCCTACGCTGTCGCCCGCATCCACAACTCTGGGATTAAATTCGCATTTTTCGTTTTGATCTTTTCCCCCCTGCTGACCAGCGTCGTCATCCGTTCTTTTGGTTGGCTGATCCTGCTCGGGGATTTGGGATTCATCAATTACATTTTAATGGCTTTGCGGATCATCGAGGAACCGTTCAAGATGATCTACAACTTCTTGGGGGTAACCATTGCCCTGGCGCATGTGCTGCTGCCTTTCACAATCTTCCCGATCCTGAGCGTCATGACCCAGATGGATCCAACCTTGAAAGAAGCCGCCAACGACCTGGGCGCCAACCGCTGGGAGACTTTCCGGCGAGTGACCTGGCCTCTTTCCCTCCCAGGGTTGATCTCAGGCGCGCAAATTACCTTCGTCCTGGCCTCAGGGGCCTATGCAACCCCATCCATCCTCGGCGGCGGACGGGTGGTCGTACTGCCCGAACAAATCTACCAATCGATCGTGGTATTGAATTGGCCGATCGCCGCAGTCCAGGCCATGGTTCTGCTGGCAATTTCATTAACGATCGTCTTCATTTTCAATAAGCTGATCGGTTTGTTCTATAAAGTCCCGCGGATGGGAGAATTATGACCGAACAAAAACGATTTGATAGTTTCAATATCATCTTCGCGGTCCTGCTGGCGGTCGTAGCGCTCTATATCCTGGCTCCCCTGATCTTCGTGGTTATCAACGCCTTTAACAGCGCTGCTTACAATGTATTCCCGCCCCAGGGATTTTCATTGAAATGGTTCGGCGTCGTCCTCAATTATCCCACATTCAGGCCGGCCTTCATCAATTCGGTCATCGTCGGCGTAGGCGCGATGCTCATCGCGGTGACGACCGGCACGATGGCGTCCCGCGCCTTTGTCAACTACTGGTTCAAGGGCAGCAATATCATCCGCTCTCTGCTCTTCTCGCCCGCCCTGGTACCAGCTATCGCCATTGGCGCAGGACTCTTCCTGTATTACATTCGGATCGGCCTGTATGGAGGCAAGCTCGGTTTGATCCTGGCCCACTCATTGTTGGGCCTGCCCTTTGTGATCTCCATCATGTCGGCGGTTATGCTGGGGATCGATCCGGCCTTGGAAGAAGCCGCCCAGGATTTGGGATGTAAGCCACTGGAGACCTTTATCAAAGTAACATTGCCGCAAATGCGGGCCGGTCTGGTTGTCTCTTGTTTATTTGCTTTCATTATCTCGTTTGATAATCTGGAGACCTCGCTGTTCCTGGTTCGACCGGCGAACAATACGCTCCCGATTGAAATGTTCCTGTATCTGCAAGAATACCAGAACCCCTCTTTGGCTGCACTCTCCACCCTGCTGATCGCGGTTACATTCGTAGCAGTGTTGATCTTGATCCCATTCATGCGCCGCCAGGCGGAATCCAGGAAGATGCTGCGCTGAAACGGATCCTGATAGCCACGAAATCATCTACCCAACGATAGTCGCTGAATTCGAATTCAAAGGAAAAAGCATGAGAACGACACTGGCTGGCCTGGTCACCAATATCCTAAAACTATGTAAAGTCCTGGATGGCGAGCGTGTAGCGCTGGTTACGAACTCCGAGTGCGATCCGAAAATCCTTGACGCCTATATGGCGGGCGTTGAGGAAAGCGGAGCGGAAGCTTTGCGGATCCTGTTGCCGCGCCGTGCGGTGGACGGGCAGTTGGTTCAACCTTTAGGTCCCTTTGCTGCGGAGGTTCTCAAGCAAGCAAATATGGTGTTAAATCCAGTCACCGAAGACCATCCACAACTGCCGGACATCTTCATGTACGATGAAATCTTCAGTGAAATTCTGGCAACCGGGACGCGCTGGCTAAATGTTGTCATCAATGAAGGAGCGATGCGCAGGTTGTTCCCCAACCAGGCGCTCATCGACCGCACGATGGCAGGCGTGGAATTAATGGAAAAAGCGGAAAACATCCGCATCCGTTCGCAAGCCGGCACCGACCTGCGTTTAAGCAAGAAAGGGCGTAAAGGGCATAAACAAACCGGGATCGTAGACGAGCCCGGAATGTGGGACAATTACGGCTTTGGACTGGTCGCCTGCGCTCCCCTGGAGGACAGCGCAGAAGGAACCGTGGTGCTGGATGCCGGCAATTCCGCCGGCCAGGTGCCTTTTGGGGACCGGCACCGGATCAACCCGGAGCCGATCAAGTTGACATTTCGTGCGGGCAAGATCGTCGACATCAGCGGAGGCCATACCGCCCTCATGTTACGGCGCTACCTGGAAGCCAATGCAAACGACGGCGGATACCGCATCGCTCACATCGGCTGGGGCACACAGGACAGGGCGATTTGGGGCGGCGGATATCGCTTCTCCCACGCCGATTGGGAAAGCTATTACGGCTGCGTGATGATGCACTATGGCGTTAATATTTTCAACACTCCTTGCCGGTTTAGCGGTCTCAATGGGAAGACCGCACCGCCAGGCATCCATTGGGGTGGTTCGATGTTAAACCACGACTTTTTTTTGGATGACGAGCTCATCGTTAAAAATGGAGAGATCGTCCACCCTGCCTGTAAATAAACCTAAAATTCTCCCCGAGTTGAACTCGGGAGCAGAGCCAACCAACCCAGCAATAAAACTTAAGGAGAAATCACAATGAGTACTTTTCATGTAGGCAACATCGCTATCGACCCTGGGGAAAGAAAATTTGGTGCTTTAGGAACGGTTTATCTTTCGGATGGCACCCCGGTATCCATTCCCCTGATGGCAGTCAGAGGATTGGAAGATGGGCCGGTTTTGTGGGTCGGAGCTGCTATGCACGGTCAGGAGCTTTCCGGCATTCCAGTCGTGTGGGAGATCGTAAAAGAGCGGGTGGACCCGCGGCAACTGCGCGGGACCGTGGTAGGCGCTCCCTTGCTCAACCCTTTCTCTTTCAATGGCAGGACCTATTTCACCCCCGAAGATGGATACAATATCAACAGGGTTTTCCCAGGCGACCCGAAAGGCTTGCTGACCCATCGTTTGGCAAACATGGTCTACGAAGAAGGGATCAAGAAGAGCGATTATTTGATCGATTTTCACTGCAACGTCGAGACTGCCATGTACTTCTCCATCATCAAGGAAACTTCTAATAAAGAAGCCTGGCAGAAGAGCCAGCAGATGGCCAAAGCTTTTGGCATCACAACCATCGAAATGATCCTCAAATATGAAGCGCATCGCAGTGGAACCATGGGCGATACAGCCGGCGATTCCGGAAAGCCGAATATGACGATCGAGCTGACTCCCTGGCGCAGGATCGATCCGAAAGCTGTCAAAGTAGGCGTGCGCGGTGTGCTCAATGTGATGAAATCCATCGGAATGTTGGACGGTGAGATTGAGTCACAAGAAAACGTGCCCGTCATCCAGGGGCAGATAAGTCGCACAGAGCTCAACGCTACACGTGGAGGTCTGGTGAAAGAGATCGCCGGCGTAGGCGATGCCATCAAAAAAGGTGAGGTCATCGGCCAAATTGTTAATGTGTATGGGGATCCGGTCGAAGATATCGTCAGTCCGGTCGATGGATGGCTGCTGGCCTGGCCAATGATCAACAACCAGGCGGCTGGCACAGGCGAGCACGTGGCCTTCATCGCCTTCGAAAAGTAAAGATGTGTTCAATCAAAAATGGATAATCCTGCAAACCAACCCGCCGTAGAGCTGATCGATGTCACCAAGCGGTATGGGGATGTGGTCGCCGTCGACAATATCTCTCTGGATATCATGTTCGGTGAGTTCTTCTCTCTCCTGGGGCCGAGTGGATGCGGCAAGACCACGACCTTGCGCATGGTCGCAGGTTTTGCCCATCCAACACAGGGCCAGGTTTATATTAAAGGCAGGCTGATGAACGGTGTGCCGGCTTACGAAAGGGATACCAACCTGGTGTTCCAGCAACTGGCCCTATTTCCGCATATGGATGTATACGATAACATCGCTTTTGGGCCGACCGTCAAGCGCAAGCTAGGCAAATCAGAAATCAAAGAGCGCGTAAAGAGGGTGTTGGATCTTGTGGAGCTGAGCGGCTACGAGAACAAACTCATCCAACAGCTTAGCGGTGGACAACAACAACGGATTGCAATCGCGCGAGCATTAATCAACGAGCCGACCGTGTTGTTGCTGGATGAGCCGCTCGGCGCGCTGGATTTGAAGCTGAGATTGCAAATGCAGGTCGAGCTGAAAGCCATTCAACAGCGGGTAGGCACAACTTTCATCTACGTCACGCACGACCAAGGCGAAGCGATTACCATGTCCGACCGGATTGCAGTGATAAATAAAGGCCACATCGAGCAGGTCGCGCCAAGCGAGGTGATCTATTCTCGACCAGCCACAAAATTCGTCGCCCAATTTATTGGCGATACGAATCTCCTGGATGGAAACATCGTAAGTAAAGACGGCGACACATTGATGATTGAGAGCCAGGGTTTAACGATCCGGGCTGCAGGCGGAGGCGGCAATTCACTTCCAACAAACAGCACGGTTCATATGTCCATCCGGCCGGAGAAAATCAAGCTGCTCCCCCGGCTCCCTGAGGCAGGCAAGAATAATTCACCGGTTACGGACAATGTGTTCGTGGGTCGTATCAAGAACGCGACTTTTATGGGTTCGATCATCCGTTACAACGCCATTTTAGAGGGGGGTACAGTGCTGCTGGTCGAGTCGCCAAATGAGACCGACAATATCTTGCACGTTGGCGATGAGGCGCAGGTGGCCTGGGCTAGAGAAAGCTGCATCTTGTTAAGAGGCGAATAAATACAAAGACCTGCCAAGGAGATTTTTCGTGTCGCAGTTGCAACGTGATTCAAAACCAGCCGCCAACAGAAAAATTGCCAATCTATCCGACCCAGCAGTCTTACAGGAGAAAATCGCCAGCAACCGTGAATTCTTGAAAGCCCATTTATGGGGGGAATGGAAACTGCGCGATCTGCTTACCGACCAGAGGAAAAATTTTCCTCAACCGCCTCAGCAAAAGCCCTGCCCTCCCGGTGCACAATTCTTCGATCTCATTCCCCCGGAAGAAATTAGCCTGGGGAATATGTCGGTGTTTGAGGCCATTGCCAGGCGCCGAAGCCATCGAGAATATAGCCAGCAGCCGTTCACTCTCGAAGAGCTGTCCTACATGTTATGGGCGATGCAAGGGGTCCACGGCTTTATTCGTGAAGGCACTGCCACCACGAGAACCGTCCCTTCCGGGGGCGCTCGCCACCCTTTTGAAATCTATCTTTTTATCAATCGCGTCGAGGGGTTGGCCTCCGGGCTTTATCGATACCTGGCGATCGAACATCGTTTGGTTTTCCTGTATGCAGAACCAGATCTCGCAGACAAAGTTTACATCGCCTGCTATCAGGAATTTGTGAAGAACGGCGCCCTGGTTTTCATAATGTCCGCAATCCCATACCGGACAGAATGGCGCTACAGCTTTCTGGCGCACAAAGTCATTGCCCAGGAGACCGGGCATATCTGTCAAAATCTTTATCTGGCCTGCGAATCCATCGGCGCCGGAGCCTGCGCCTTAGGAACCTATAATCAGCTCGAAATTGACGCCCTGCTCGGCCTGGATGGTGAAGAGGAGTTTGCCGTCTACGTAGCTGTAGCTGGGAAGGTGCCTTAGTCCTGAACGGGCATTATTTAGGAAATCCAATGAATAGAACTGAAGCAGCAGTCCATTACGCCAGTGAAAATCAGCAGGAATCTCTTCAAGACCTGGCAAAATTTCTGCAAATTGCCTCCATTTCCGCTCTTTCTACCTATCAGGCAGAGGTTGCCAGGGCGGCAGAATGGGTTGCCGGGCAGTTGACTGATATCGGCGTCGACACCGTTCAAGTACTTCCCACCGGCGGGCACCCTGTAGTTTATGGCTCCTGGTTGCAAGCCGGGGATGATAAGCCTACGATTTTGGTTTACGGTCACTATGATGTCCAGCCCGTCGACCCGATCGAAGAGTGGAAGAGTCCCCCTTTCGACCCTGAGATCCGGGGAGACAATATTTTTGCACGTGGCGCCACGGATATGAAAGCCCAATTGGTCGCCTTCTTGGAAGCGCTAAAAGCCTATTTCCACACCTCAACTCCCCCGGTAAACTTAAAATTCTTAATCGAAGGAGAAGAGGAGGTTGGCTCCGAACATCTAGAAAGCATTATTTTACAGAACCAGGACTTGCTATCCAGCGATTTTTGTCTCAATCTGGATGCGGGCATTTTAGCGCCTGAGGTACCTTCGATCATGTTTGGGTTGCGGGGCCTGGCCTATTTTGAAATCCACCTGAAAGGACCGGCCGCGGACCTGCATTCCGGTAAATTCGGAGGCGCTATTGAAAACCCCGCACTGGTGCTTTGTGAATTGATCGCCGGAATGCGGGACGAGCACGGGCGGATAACACTGCCTGGATTTTATGACAATGTCCGGCTGTTATCTGCTGAGGACCGGGCTGAGATCGCCCGGCTGCCACAGGCGGATGCCTGGTGGCTGGAACAGACCGGGGCGAAAGCCCTGCGCCAGGACACAGGCTATTCCGCAACCGAACGTGCAACCGCCCGGCCGACTCTCGATATCAACGGTCTTTTGAGTGGTTTTACTGGTGAAGGATCGAAGACAGTATTACCCTCCAGCGCGATGGCGAAAATCTCCATGCGCCTGGTTCCAGATCAGACACCCGAAGATGTGCAGCGAGGTTTGAGGGCTTACCTGGCAGAGCACGTACCCGATACCGTCACTTGCGAACTGGTTGAGATGCACAGCGCTCGATCGAGTATTTCCTCCCGCGATTTCAAGGGTGTGCGGGCTGCCAGCAAGGCTCTGGAGCGAGTGTGGGGGAAAGCGCCCCTGTTCACTCGCGATGGCGGCTCTGTGCCAGTCGTTGGGCTGATCAAAGACAGGCTTGGGATCGACAGCCTCCTGCTTGGTTTTGGCTTGCCGGACGATAACCCGCACGCGCCGAACGAGAAGCAGCACTTACCTACTTTCTACCGGGGGATTGAAACCTATATCCGTTTCTTAGCCGAAGCCGCCGTTTAATCCCCACGGCGACTGCTGTTCTACCAACCATAAACACCGTTCGTAAACTTTCGAAAAGGCCTGACCGGCTCCGGTTTGGATTGCTCCCTTCAAAGATTTAAAGGCGAGCATGGAAAAATTGGACAAAAATTGATCACTTTATGGACTGGAAAAATGAGATTTCTGGCGGTATAAGTAAGAATGCCGATGGGTGTCCGGTTGGTAGAAACCGGCTTCAGGCCAGTTTTACATTTATTTACGAGGTTCAGGGTGAGCATTGATGAAGACCAATAGTGAATTGAGCAAATTTGACCCGCGCAAGGTGGCTTATTATGAGAAAGAGAATTGGGTGGCGTACTATCAGAAGCGCTGGCTGAGACTGCTGCGCGTATCGGTAGGAATGGTCAAAGAGGCTTTCCACCTTTCTCTCTGGCAGGCAGTTTATTGCGCCTACCTGGTGGGGCGAGCTGAGATCGCTGCAGCGCCATTCCCGGATAACGACATCCCGCGGGCGGAAAAATACATGCAACGCTTTTATGGTTTTATAAAGAAAATCCACCATCTGGATCTGGATGTCGATCAGGCAGCCCACCTGGATGTGAACTGGTGGGTCGTACATCGCAAGTTATTCGGCCAAACACAGAACCAGGAGCTGGTGGATGCGCTGGTAAGTTTGTATACCGTGGCCTACGGATTAAACCCGCTTGAGGCGCAGCCGGCTGCCTTTCACCGGGCGCAGGCCATGGTATTTTCCGATCGCTGGGTTAATGAAGGCAGAGTGGAGAACAGCCCTTGGCTGAGCGAAGAAGAAGATGAGCTGCTCAAATCTTACTCCGAGCTGCGCAACGCATTGATCAGCCGGGTGGATGCATCCATGGAGCGGGGATTCGCTGCTTAATAGACAATCCGAATTCTTTTCCGGACCGCATCGTTGAAAGGATAGGTTCCCATGGCTGTTTCTGCTCCTGCAATGGATCTCCAGACCACGCCTGAGGGGAAAACGCCCCTTATGTTGGGCGGCTATAGCGCACTGGCTGAAAGCGCCTGGATGGGAAGCGTCCAGGCGACGGAGGTGCTCGAGCCGCTGCGCAATTCGCCTGCAGCCGCGCCAGGCTGGAAGATCGTCATCCCGCGCCTGCCCCGCATCCGGATCGCCGGACTGCTAACCCGTGAATTCAGCATCGCAGAAGCAAGCTTCATCCTGATGGCTTCCTTTTTTACTTCCGCCCTGCTGGGCGCGGTACGCCAGGTCTTGTTCAATGCCCTGTTCGGGACCAGCCTGGAAGCGAATGCCTATTACGCTGCTTTCCGCCTGCCGGACACGTTATTCAGCCTGATCGCCGGCGGCGCCCTGTCCAGCGCGATGATCCCGGTGCTTTTGAGCACCATTCGCCAGGATGGCAAGCAGGCTGGCCAGCGTCTCACCAGCCTGGTGACGAATGTCCTGCTGGCATTCTTTGCACTGATCGTAATTGCCGGTGAGATATTCACACCGGCATTTGTCAACAACATCCTGGCCCCTGGATTCGACGCCGAGACCAGCCAGTTGACGATCTCGTTGACCCGCATCATGTTGGTGCAGCCCTTGATCCTGGTGATGGGCAGCGTGGCTACAGCAGTGCTCAACAGCCGCAACCAGTTTTTCGCAACCGCCTTGTCCGTCGCGGCGCACAATGTCGCCTTGATTCTGGGTATTCTGGCGACGAAATTATTCCCACCGCTGGGGATTTACGGTCCGACCCTGGGTGTCATCGGCGGAGCCGTGTTGCAGGCAGTCATCCTGCTGCCTGGCCTTGTCGGGCAGGGAAACCATTACCGGCCTGTATGGGATCCCGGGGACAATCGCTTGCGAGAGATCATTCGCCTGCTGATCCCGAACGGGCTATCCGTCAGCGTTAACTACGCCGGATTTATCGTGGATACAGCTTTTGCCTCCAGGGCAGCCGAGATGGCAGCCTTGCCCGCCATCTATAATGCCTGGCTGCTGGTCGGCCTGCCGATTGCCCTGCTCGGACAGGCGATAGGCCAGGCAGCATTTCCGCGCCTGGCGGCCCTGGCATCCGAAGGCGATTGGGCTAAATTACGTCGCTCACTGTTGCAATCGTTAGCCGCTGCAATCGCTCTGGCGGTTCCGGCTTTGCTGGCATTAATTTTCCTGGGGAGGCCGGTGATTCACCTGCTTTTCGAACGGGGTAAATTTGATGCGCAGGCCGGGCTTCTGACCTACAATGTACTCGCCATCTACGCCCTGGCGCTGCCAGCCTACGTCGCCACGGAGCTCGTCACTCGCGGCCTGATCGCGCTGCTCGACACCCGTACTCCGCTGGTGACCAACACGCTGCAATTGATCGGGAGAGCCGTGATCATGACCTTTCTGGTCGCCAGGCTGGGCGCAATCGCAATCCCAGTTGCTTTTGCAGTTACGGCGACAGCCGAGACAATAACATTGGCGACGGTGCTGCTGATAAAACTGCGCCGCCGTATTGCCCCTATTCCAGGTGGGGTTGTGGTGTGATTTATTTCAGAGTTCTGAGGTCGATTTGACAAAATCAAGGACTTCGTCAAGCCTGGTGAACGCCAGGGCGGTAACGGTATCGGCGCCGCCATAATAGATCGCTATCCTGCCTGTCGGCGGGTCATACAGGGAAGCGCAGGGGAATGCCACGTTGGGCACATCGCCAATGCACTCGTAACAGGTTTGGGGGGAAAGCAGGTAAGGGCCGCCGCGGCAGATTACTTTCCAGGGCTGCTCAAGATCGAGTAAGGCAGCGCCAAAGCTGTATACAAACCCATTGCAAGAAGTAAGCACCCCGTGGTAAAAGAGCAGCCAGCCTTCCGGGGTCTCAATTGGGACCGGCCCAGCCCCGATCTTGGTGCTTTGCCAGCCGCCCTTAACGCCCATTACAAAGCGGTGTTTTCCCCAATGAATCAGATCTGGACTTTGGCTGACGTAGATGTCCCCAAAAGGTGTGTGCCCATTGTCGCTCGGGCGGCTCAACATGAAATACTTGCCATTGATTTTGCGTGGAAAGAGCACACCATTTCGATTAAACGGCAGAAGCGCATTTTCCAGAAAATAGAACTCTCGAAAATCGATGGTGTACCCGATTCCGATGGTCGGTCCATGATAGCCATTACACCAGGTCACATAAAACCCATCTTCGAGCTGAACTACGCGTGGATCGTAGCGATACTGGAACCTGCCGATCTCGAGGTCATCGCACTGCCATTCAATTGGGGCGTCATCCAACTGCCAATCGACGCCATTCGTGCTGAAGCCGCGATGCAGGTTCATATCGCGCTTTTTATTATCGCAGCGGAAAACGCCTGCAAAACTCCCATTAAATGACACAACTGCGCTGTTGAAAATACTGTTCGCGGATGGGATCAGGTTCCGAGGGATAATTGGGTTTCTACTGTAACGCCAAAGAACATCAGAACATCCGGCCGGGCGGTCTTCCCAAGGAATATTGGGCAACGGGGGATAGGTCATAGAGGGGCGGCCTCCTTCTTTAGGGAAGTGGATTGGACAGTCCCAACGGATTCGCGTTCTACAAGCCAGGGATGGATCGTTAAAGTCATGCGAGACGAATCGCGGTTATCCAGGCGCAGGGAGAGCAGATGCACCGCGGCTCGCCCCATTGCAAATGTATCCACATGGATCGTCGTCAGCGCTGGACAGGCGGCTGAGGCGACAAACGTATCATCAAACCCAACGATCGAAAAATCATCCGGCACTAGTCTGCCCAGGTCTTGCACCACCTTGATGGTTGCATTGCCAACATCGTCGTTTACGCAGAACAACGCAGTGATTTGGGGATGCTCTTTCAAAAGCGCGGTCGTCTCCTGGTAGCCGTGGGATTTATTAATATTGAAATTAGCGATATAAAAATCGCTAATATCATTTTCTTTTAAGGCGCGCAAGTACCCGTTCCGCCGTTCTTTCAAACTGGGGTAACAATTCTCTTCGCTGCCTGCCAGCCCAATATGGCGATGGCCCTTTTCAATCAGGAATTCCACCGCCTGGTAGGCGGCACGGAAATTGTCGGTGACGACTGTATCATAGCTGTCCATGTTCGAGTAGCCGTCTACTAATACGACAGGTACCGAATGGTTTTTGGATATGAATAAGAAAGTCTCATCAATATAGGTCCCCACCATCAATAAGCCATCCACCAGGTCATTGTATAGAAGCGGAGGCACCTCCAGCGGCCGGTTATTTTCATCCACCGGAAGTGTGGCGAAGAGAAGATTAATCCCCTTGCGCCGGCAAGCATCCTCAATGCCCAAAATGACCTTTGAATAAAACGGATTCGCCTGCGGAGAGGTGTCCGGATCGATTTTAATCGCCATCCCGATTGTCGTCAGGTGACTGGCTCCCTGTGCAGCGGCAGGCTTGATCGGATAACCGAGCTCACCAGCAACTTCAAAAACCTTTGAGCGCGTCTCTTGAGATACACCCGGTTTATTGTTCAAGACAAGAGAAACTGTAGACACTGAGACCCCGCTCTTGCGGGCAATGTCGCTGATTTTGACTTTCCTCTTCATTTTCCCTCATAATTTAGAAATTTTAAACAAAATTTTAATAACTATAACTAATATTTTAGCACCCTACTGAGGTTTGTCAAGCGATTCTCGCATTTATTCGATGGATTTCCTCTGTATACCCCCTGGATTTCGCTATTTATGAATGCGAAACTGGTCGTTTTCACCTGGAATTAACATTAATCTAATCTCTCATTTAAAGCACTTGACATTTAAGTAAAAATTTTATATAATCTTTTTGGCTTTGGGAGCGCTTCCAATTTACTAAAATCTATAAAATAGACTATAAAAGTTACATTTTCCAAGATTGAGTGCCAAAATGGCAGATTTAACGCTGGAAGATATCGCTAAAAGGGCTGGGGTTTCTCGCTCGACCGTATCCCGGGTGGTCAATGATCATCCCAACGTACGCGACAATGTAAGAAAGCGCGTTCAGGAAGTTATTCGGTTAACCGGATACCAGCCCAACGCGGCCGCACGCTCGCTTGCTTCACAGCGCTCCTTGATGGTTGGATTAGTTCTCCCCCGCAGCGTCAGCTCTTTTTTCTCGGACCCGTATTTCCCTCGTCTCACCCAGGGAATTGCCCAGGCATGTAACATAAATAACTATACCCTGGGATTGTTCCTGGTTAGCACCAAAGATGACGAAGAAAAAATTTACCCGCGTTTGTCACGCAACGGGTTGTTGGATGGGATGTTGATCCAATCCAGCCAGTTTGGCGACCAATTGATCGATCGCCTGGTCGATTCCGGTATACCCGTGGTTATCGTTGGCCGGCCATTTACATCGAGCGATGTCAGCTACATTGATGTAGACAACGTGAACGCCGCCTATAACGCGGTCAGCCACCTGATCCGGCTGGGGTACCAGCGCATCGCGACGATCACTGGCGGGGCGAACAGCACGGTTGGCCTCGACCGGCAGGAAGGCTACATTAAAGCCTTATCCGAGCGTGGTCGGGATGTTGATCAATCTTTAATTGCCGTTGGGGATTTTACTGAGACCGGTGGGTACTACGCGATGCAGCAATTGCTGTCCGCCAGGCCTAACGCGGTCTTCGCCGCATCCGATTTAATGGCCATCGGCGCGATGCGCGCCATCCGTGAGGCGGGTCTCAGCATCCCGGATGACGTCGCTGTCGTCGGTTTTGATGACATTCCTCTGGCAACCATTCCGGACCCCCAGTTGACGACTGTCCGCCAACCGATCTATCGATTTGGGTTCAAAGCGGTCGAAATCCTGATCGACCTGATCGAAAACGGTGTGAATCCAGCTCGCCGCATTATCATGACCACCGAGCTGGTCATTCGCGACAGTTGTGGCGCAAAGCAAAAAATGTCCACTGCGTGATTTTTTTAGTTGAGCATGATACCGAGGGCTTTGATCCCAAAGATTTATCGCCCTTCAAATATGAGGAGGTGTTGAATTATCCACATAAAAATCTGATCTAACGGACCAAATCATTGCATATCCCTATCGAAAAACACTTAGGAGAAAGAGGATGAAAATGAAACACTTTTATTTCGTAATAGCTCTGCTGATGGTGATGAGCATGGTGCTCGGAGCCTGCGCAACACCTACACCAGAGACCGTCGTCACAACCGTTGAAGTTCCGGTCATTCAGACCCAGGTTGTCAAGGAAACCCAGGTGGTCAAGGAGACCTCGGTGGTCGAGGTAACTCCAACTGCGGCTCCGGTAGCACCAGGTTCAGAGCTTCCACGCGATGAAACGTTGTACTTCAATGGTTTTCAGTGGAGCGCGGTTGTCGGCTGGAATCCATACTCTTCCAGCATGAACAATGCCATGGCTGTCACTGCCAAAGACGCTGCCCGCGAGGTCATGTTTGAAACCCCGTACATGTACGACATGATCGACGGCAAGAGCTATCCTCTGCTGGCGGATGGTCCGTATACATGGAACGCGGACATGACTGAGCTCACTTTCAAGCTCAAAAAAGCTGCCCATTGGAGCGATGGAACACCAGTAACTGCGGATGATGTCGCCTATACCTGGGATTCTTCTGTCAAATATGCAACCAATGCCGGCAATAACTTTTTACCTTTCATCGACTTTATCACAGCAGTGGATGCCCAGACGGTTTCGGTCAAGCCCACACTGGACGCGGATGGTAAACCGGTGAATCCTCTGGTGGTCGCTGAATACCTGGACTTCAACTATGTGATCCAGAAAGCCTGGACCCAAAAACTGGAAGACCGCACCGGCGGCGATCCGACTCAATTCTTAGCTGATCCTGCTGACGATGTTGTTTGGTCCGGTCCTTACTACAAGTACTTCTCTGACGATACGAAGGTGGTTTACGTCCGTGATGACAATTACTGGGGTCAGGATGCTTCCATGTGGGGCAAGCTGCCTGCTCCCAAGTATATTGCCCACACAATCTTCAAGGATAACGCGGCTGGGTCAGTAGCGCTGGCGCAGGGTGAAGTGGATATCAGCCAGCAGTTCAACTCCAATGTCCAGGTTTTGTGGGAGAGCTATGGTCTACCCATCTCCACCTATCTGCCAGACCCTCCATATATGATCGGCGCCACCCTGCCGACCGCCTATTTCAACCTGAAATCCTACGGTTTGGATCAGCTGGCAGTGCGCAAAGCGATCGCCATCGCAGTGGACTATCCAACCATCATTGCCAACGCTATGACCAACCAGTCAGCGACCTTCGACCAGGTTCCACGCTCGTTGATGAACCCGACCACCGGTGAGCAGGCTCTGTACGACGAAGCGGCTGTGGCTGACCTCCAGTGGGCTGGCAACGATATCGAAGGCGCCAAGAAGCTGCTCGACGACGCCGGCATCGTTGACAAGGATGGTGATGGCTGGCGGGAATACAACGGGCAGAACCTTCATTACGTTGCCACCTGTCCCAATGGCTGGTCTGACTGGCAGGCTGCAATCGAAGTAGTCGCTGCCGCCGGTAAAAAGATCGGCATTGACATAACCAGCAACTACCCAGAGTGGGGCGTGTATCAAACTGTCGTTACCAAATCTGATGCCCCCCTTCCTGAAGGCTACGACATCTTCATGATGTGGACTGACGGCGCTGGTCCAACCCAACCCTGGGCACGTATCTACCACCTGTTGAGCTCTCAATTCGTTGGCAATGCGGTCAACTGGAATGGCAACTGGGGCCAGTATTCCAATCCTGCCGTAGATGAATTGATCAATAAGCTCCCTGGGTTAACCGACCCCGCCGAAATTAAGGCAACCTACACTGAATTGGTCAAGATGTACCTGGCTGATATTCCCTCTTTCTCTCTAATGTACCGTCCCGATCTGTTCATGACGGTGAACGAGAGTGTCTGGACAGGCTTCCCACACGATGGTGATGGCAGCAACCCGCCCATCCCACCGATGGTATGTGTTGATGGTTATAGTATTGCGTGTCTCTATAACCTTACGTTGGTCAACCAGTAAACGATCATAATTAAGACAGCCATGTTCCACCAACCCCGGAACATGGCTGTCCGTTTTATAGTAAACTTGAATACGGATAAAGTGGTGCTTCGGGTTTTTCCGTGAAGGTGTCCGGATTTGGTATGAATATATGAAACAATTGCTGGGTCCGGGAAGCGCATCCAACCCTATCCAAGATGGAAGATCCCTGCTGGGATTGAGTACAGGTTATCCCGAACTCACGTAAATTAAGAGGAGGTAATGAGTTGAAAGGATACCGAAAGTATTTCCTTAACAAGCTGGTTTGGTTCCTTATCACCCTCGTTTGCGCCTTCATTTTGAATTTTACCCTGCCACGCCTGATGCCGGGAGATCCTGTGGCAGGCATCGTAGCAAGGATGGCACAAGGCCAGTCCAACGCGGCCGGAGTCCAAGCGATTTATAAGCAATACACAGAGCTGTTTGGCACCAACAAACCAATGCTTGAACAGTTCATCATCTACATGAGAAATGTATTCCATGGTGACTTTGGATTCTCGTTCAGCCAATATCCCAGAACAGTGGCAAGCGTTATCAAATCTTCCATCTTGTGGACAATGTGTCTGCAGTTCCCGGCGATCATCGTCGGCTGGCTGGTCGGGAACACGCTCGGAGCGTTGGCGGCTTATCTCAAGGGTGGCTTTGATAAAGTCCTCATGCCGGTCAGTATTTTTGTGAGTAATTTCCCGGCATTTGGCATGGCGGTTGTCTTGCTAGTCATTTTTGGAACTGGATTAAAATGGTTCCCAAGCTCGGGAGGGTATGGGTTTGATCTGATTCCTAACGTTAGCTGGAAATTCTTGTGGTCGGTGATCGTTCATTACCAATTGCCTTTCTGGTCGATCGTGATTATCGCCATCGGTGGGCAGGCGATCGGCATGCGCTCCATGTCCATCTATGAGTTGAATGCGGATTATGTGAAATACAGCCGTTTCATGGGGATCAAAGATCGCAAGATCATCGGTTATGTATTTCGGAATGCCATGCTGCCGCAGGTGACCGGTCTGGCTTTATCGATCGGGACTATGGTCGGTGGAGCGCTGGTAGCGGAGATCATATTTAGCTATCCGGGGCTTGGTTCCACGATACTAAGTGCTGTATTAGGACAAGATTATCCGCTGATCTCTGCCACCGCATTGATCATCACCTTGATGGTGCTGATCGCGATGTTTATAATCGAACTCATTTATGGCATTATTGACCCACGCATTAAAGCGGCCCAGTCGGATTAGGGAGAGGTGCGGTTATGAAACATACGATTCGACAGGTCTTTCGTTCTCCTAATTTTGTGATTGGTTTTGTGATCTTCATGGCATTAGTGCTAACGGTGTTAATTTATCCACTGATCATAAAAGATCCCCCATTGCTGATTATCGGTCAGGGAACTTTCTTTGAACCGGGGATCTATGTGAGTGTTTATGACAGCATTAATTCCCCCGCCAATACGCTTATGCTGGATGATGCCGCTGCCAGGCGAATTGCCAGCAAGTTGAACGGTCAGGACCGACTTGACATGCAGGCCTGGCTTGTGGCGGATGGGATTCACGAAGAAGACATCGATATCGAGGACAACCAAAATCTCCTGGATCTGTGGACAAACAATTATGACCCCAACAAAAGCTTTCCTGGGATGACCTTTGCCAAGCAAAGATATTATCAGAGGCTGAATGCCTCGCTGCAAGGAATTCTATCAACCGAGGGGGCGATCATTGCAGCAGATGACTCGCAAACGGGCTCCCTGGAGCAGACAGGCGTCGTCAAACAAACGGATTACGTGAACGTCAGCAAGATCCCTAACGTACGAGTGTTGCCGCTTGGAACCGATAACTTCGGCAGGGATGTGCTGACGGAGCTGGTTAAGGCCACCGGTGTATCCCTGCAGATCGGTCTTGTCGCCGGCATCATCGCGACCTTGATCGGTTTGATCCTGGGATTGCTGGCGGGTTATGTCGGTGGTATGACGGATGACATCATCATGTTCATCACCAATCTCTTTACCGTCATCCCCACTTTTGTGTTGTTGATCTTGATCTCCTTCAGCATCGGGCAGGAAAAACGCGGTCCCGTGACCATCGCAGTGGTGATCGGGTTTACCTCCTGGGTGTGGACTACCCGGGCGGTGCGGGCGCAGGTGATTTCCCTCCGTAATCGCGATCATGTCAACCTATCGAAAATATCCGGGCATTCCATCATTTACATCATCGTCGCCGACATCCTGCCTTACATCGCCTCATATGTCGTGATGGCGTTTATCCTGCAGACTTCCTTTGGGATTTTACAAGAGGCCGGGCTCTCCATCATTGGGTTGGGACCCCGAACCACAGAAGTGCCAACCCTGGGTTTGATGATGAACTGGGCATTGATCTACCAGGCGCCAATACTCGGAAAATGGTGGGCGTTCTTTCCTGTGGTTGTAACCATCGCTCTGATTACATTCTCGATGAACCTGATGAATACAGGTCTCGATCAGATTTTCAATCCGGCATTGAGAGACTAGGTGGATTGATATGGCAAACGTGACGTTAGAGGTAAGGGAATTAACCACAAAATACATCACCCGGTTTCGAGAAGATGTTTACGCCGTCGACCACGTATCTTTTCAGGTCGAAGAGGGGAAATCGCTGGGAATTGCAGGAGAATCAGGCTGCGGAAAGTCGACCCTGGCGCTCAGCCTGATGGGATATTACTTCGCCCCGTTACACTACATCAGCGGCGAGATCATCATCGACGGGCGTAATATCACCGGGATGGACCCCGATGAAATTCGTAAATCGATATTGGGGAAGGAGATCGCTTATATCCCCCAGGCAGCGATGAACGCGCTCAATCCAACTCAAAAAATCATCCACTTTATTGAGGATGTCCTTCAAGCACACGATTTATACATCACCAAGAAAGACATCTATGACCGTGCCAAAGATTTGTTTGAGACCCTTGGGCTTCCAGCGAATGTATTGGAAAAATATCCTGTTGAACTTTCTGGCGGCATGAAACAGCGCACGGTGATTGCAATATCTGTGCTGCTTTTACCAAAAGTGTTGATCGCCGATGAGCCCACCTCCGCACTGGATGTCACTTCACAGAAGATGGTCATCAAGATGCTGAAGCAATTGATGGAATTAGACTTGATCAGTTCGCTGATCTTCATCACCCATGAGCTTCCATTGTTATATAACGTGACCGACGATATTATGGTCATGTATGCGGGGCAACTCGTGGAGAAGGCCAATGCAAAAGAAGCTGTGTTTGATCCACTCCACCCGTACGCCAAAGGTCTCATGGGCTCGATCATAGTGCCGGAAAGCGGCCTGAGGGATGTTAAACTGACTGCTATCCCAGGGGTACCGCCCAATCTCAAAAATCCACCTCCCGGTTGCCGGTTTGCTGAACGATGTAAATATGTTCGGGAAGAATGCAAGGAGGTTTCAGTGAGACTACGTGATATTGCGGGCGGTCGCGTATACCGCTGTATCCTCCCAGAAGAAGAACTGAGGGAAATCTATAAGAGGGAGGTTGGTCAAAATGCCCGATAAAAAAAATGTGTGCCTGAGCGCCTCAGGGCTTACCAAGGTATTTGGGATTGGCCGCCAGAAAACCGTCGCCGTCGATCATGTGAATATCGATCTCTATGAGGGCGAAGTCGTCTCGATTGTAGGCGAGTCCGGCAGTGGAAAGACCACTTTTACAAAAATGCTTTTGGGATTGATCAATCCTACCGAGGGGGAGATTTACTTCCAGGGGCAAAAGCGTGATATCAGAACACAAAAAAAGAAAAAGGAATACTGGAAAAATATTCAGGCGATCTTTCAGGATCCATACTCTTCCTATAACATTTTTAACAAGATCGATGCCGTGCTTCTGGATTGTATCAACATGCGCGGCGGTCGAAAGCTTCCGCGCACAGAAAAAGTGGAACTGATGGCGGAGGCGTGCAGCTTTGTCAACTTGAAGTTCGCGGAATTGACCAACAAATATCCCTTTGAGCTCTCAGGCGGACAGATGCAGCGCCTGATGATTGCCCGCATCTTCTTGTTAAAGCCAAAGATCCTCCTGGCTGATGAACCTACATCGATGATCGACGCATGTTCACGCGCCACTATCCTGGATATGCTGATGCAATTGCGTGACGAAATTGGGATGACGGTTATTTTCGTCACCCATGACATTGGCCTGGCGTATTATGTCTCTGACAGCGTATATATCATGGAGCATGGAAAATTTGTCGAAAGCGGTTCCGCCGATGAGGTGATTCTGCATCCCAAAGGCGCTTACACTCAACGCTTGATCAGTGATGTCCCAAAGATCTACGAGGAATGGGATCTCTCAACGGTGTAAGCCATTCCACAGTAAAAACCCTTCATGAGATTTCAATCTTTGGCAGGCGCCTGGGAGCTTCGCCAGGCGGACACAGAAGAGTGGCTACCCGCGACAGTCCCTGGCAGCGTGCATACCGATCTACTATCCCTGGGTCACATCCCCGATCCCTTTGTAGCCGATAACGAGAAACGCGTCCAATGGGTTGCGGAGTCCGATTGGGTCTACCGGCATCGTTTTAGCTGTTCCCCTGAATTACTGGCTGAAGAAAAGATCCTTCTGGTTTGTGAAGGATTGGATACGCTGGCGACTGTCGTCCTCAACGGTCATGAACTTGGGCGCACCGGTAACATGTTTCGCCGGTATGAATGGGAAGTCAAATCATTTTTAAATATTAATGAAGCGAATGAGTTAACGATTTCTTTCTATTCTCCACTGAAATTTGCAGTGGAGATGCAATCCATTCGCCCGCTTCCTGGGGTTTCTCAGGCTATCCCTGGAGGTCCATACCTGCGAAAGGCTCCATGTCAGTTTGGCTGGGATTGGGGGCCCCAGCTCCCGCCGATCGGTATCTGGAAGGATATCCGCCTGGAAGGTTATCATGAGGCGCGCCTTGCTGAAGTTCACTTGCGCCAGTATCATGAGGGTGGAAAAGTGACCGTCGAGACCCGGGTCACCAGCGAGCATTGGGGGGAATTGCCGCTGTCTGCGGTAGTTCGTATCACGCCTCCGAATGGGGAGACCATTGAAAAAGAAGCTGCTATTGCAATGCAAGGTGAAGTCCTTGTGAAATTGCCGATCCCCAATCCTAAGCTCTGGTGGCCGAATGGGTACGGTGGACAACCACTCTATCAGGTGGAAGTCTCTCTCAGAAGCAAAAACCCTTCCCAGGAAGGGGTGCTAGACCAGCACAGGGTTCAGGTCGGGTTGCGTAGGATTGAATTGCGCCAGGAACAAGACCAGTGGGGGCGCTCATTTGTCTTTGTCGTCAATGGCATTCCAATCTTTTGTAAGGGTTCCAATTGGATCCCGGCCAATTCCTTCCCCACCCGCATTACAGATGAACATCTGGAATGTCTGATCCGCTCGGCAGCCGAGACGTACCAGAATATGCTGCGCGTCTGGGGAGGTGGATTTTATGAAGAAGAGCGCTTTTACGATCTTTGCGATCGATATGGCATACTGGTTTGGCAGGAATTTATTTTTTCCTGCAGCATCTATCCCCTGGATGACGCTGAATTTATTGAGAATGTGCGCCTGGAGGTAATGGAGAATATCCGGCGCCTGCGCCATCGAGCCAGCCTGGCTTTATGGTGCGGCAATAATGAGATGGAGTGGATCTGGGAGAAGGGGGACTGGGAAAGGGCCGAGCTGCAGGATTTGAAGCGCGCCTACGATAAATTTTTCCACCATACACTGCCAGCCTGGTGTATGGCTGATGATCCGGATCACAGCTATTGGCCAAGTTCCCCTTCCTCAGATATTCCATTCGAGAACCCGAACGGGCAGCTTTTTGGGGATGCACATTATTGGGACGTCTGGCATGGACACAAGCCGTTCACGGCTTACCGTGAACAGTATCCACGCTTTATGAGCGAGTTCGGCTTTCAGGCGTTGCCGCCGCTGGCAACCGTCCGTACGGTTTCGGACGAAGCGGATTGGAATCTGACCTCCTATATCATGGAACAACATCAGAAGAATGCCAACGGAAACGGCTTGATCATCGCTCAAATGACAGATCAATACCGTTTGCCCAAGGACTTTCCCTCGCTGGTCTACCTGAGCATGGTGCTGCAAGCGGAGGGGATTCGCTACGGCATCGAACACTGGCGGCGACATTTGGACCGCGTTTCGGGAACCCTTTACTGGCAATTGAACGACTGCTGGCCGGTCGCCTCCTGGTCAAGCCTGGATTATTACGGGAATTGGAAGGCATTGCACTACGCCGCACGCCGCTTTTACGCACCGTTGCTGCTATCCATTGAGGATCAGGATTTCGAGATGGGGATTTACGTGACCAATGATCTGCTCGAGCCATGGAATGGCGCGATCCATTGGTCGTTGGAAACAATCCACGGTGAGGTCCTGGCAGACGGCGAAGCACAGGTAAAAGCTGAACCACAGTCTTGCACACATGTGGGCTCCTTCGACTTTTCGGATCGAATTTCAGACGAAAACCGGCGCGACCTGGTTTTTGTCGCCGAGCTTTGGCAGGCGGGCAAACGCCTGGCGCTGCAGACGGCGACCTTCGCGCCAACCAAACACCTTAAGTTGACCGATCCCGCTGTATATGCAACACTGCACAATAAGGACGGCCAGTTGCTGATTGAACTGACATCACAATCCCTGGCGCGCATGCTGGAATTATCCCTGGAAGGGCTGCAGGTTCTATTCAGCGATAACTATTTCGATTTGCCAACCGGCCGGAAAGTTCTTGTCACCTGCCCGCTGCCTGAAAGTTGGACATTGGAACAGGCGCGCGCTGCGTTTAAGGTTTTCTCGGTTTATGATTCATTTGCATCCCTGAAAAAAATTGATTCTAAGGCCAACAATGCGCTTCGGACATTTTGATGACGAACAACGTGAATATGTAATTGATCGTCCCGATACCCCCTTACCCTGGATCAACTTCCTGGGCAGCGAAGCTTATTTTGGGATCATTTCCAACACCGCCGGTGGGTATTCCTTTTATAAAGATGCCCGCCTGCGGCGCATCACTCGCTATCGCTACAATAATGCACCGTTGGATTCGGGTGGGCGTTACATCTACTTGCGGGATGACGATCCGTCGCTCGCTGCGCCTTTATTCTGGTCGCCATCCTGGCAGCCGGTCCGTCGCCCTCTGGATGAATATGAATGCCGCCATGGGATGGGATATACAACCATCCGGTCCAAACTGGCTGGCATCCAATCTCAAATTCGTTATTTTGTTCCGCTGGGCGAGAACCTTGAAATCTGGGAGCTAACGCTTACCAACCAGCGCGGCCAGGCCGCAAACCTGTCCGTATTTTCTGCTTTGGAGTTCTGTCTGTGGGACGCCCTGGAAGATGCCAGCAACTTCCAGCGCAACCTGTCCGTGGGGCAGGTCGAAGTCGTCGACGAAGTCATCTACCACAAGACGGAATATCGCGAGCGGCGCAACCACTTCGCATACCTGGCTTGTTCCGAGAAGCTGGCGGGATTCGAAACCCAACGAGAGGCATTCCTGGGGGCTTACCGCGGCTGGGATGCGCCTTTGGCTGTGGAAACCGGCCAGACCTCCGGCTCGATTGCCCACGGCTGGCAACCTATCGGAGCACAGCACATCCTGGTGCAGTTGAGGGCGGGTGAACAGAAAACGGTTCTCTTCGTCCTGGGGTATCACGAGAACCCTCAGGACGAAAAATTCGACCCGCCCGGTTCGCAAACGGTTAACAAGCGCACTGTGAAACCGGTCATCGAGCGCTATTTGCAGGCTGATCAAGTGCGTAACGCCTTTCAAGCGCTGCGGGCCTATTGGGATGAGCTGCTCGACAAGCTGCACGTGTCTACACCCGACCTTCATACGAATCGCATGGTGAATATCTGGAACGCCTACCAGGTCATGGTCACTTTTAACTTCTCGCGTTCAGCTTCCTACTTCGAGTCAGGCATCGGGCGTGGTATGGGTTTCCGCGATTCCAACCAGGACCTGCTCGGTTTCATGCACCTGATCCCTGAGCGCGGCCGCGAGCGCATTCTCGACCTGGCGGCGACCCAGCTCCCCAATGGCGGAGCATACCACCAATACCAGCCCCTGACGAAGCGCGGAAACAATGAAGTCGGCAGCGACTTTAACGACGATCCGCTTTGGTTGGTGTTATCCGTGGCTGCCTATATCAAAGAAACAGGCGACTGGAGGATCCTCGACGAGCTCGCGCCGTATGACAACACGCCGGGCACGGAAGAGACGCTTTACAATCATCTACATCGCTCGATCCAGTACACATTGGACCGCTTAGGCCCGCATGACCTGCCTTTAATTGGCCGGGCGGATTGGAATGACTGCCTGAACCTGAACTGCTTCTCCGATACGCCCGGACAATCCTTTCAAACCACAACTAATAAAGATGGCAAAGTCGCTGAGAGTGTTTTCATTGCTGGTTTGTTCGTCCTGGCTGCCGGGGAAATGGCAGAGATCGCCCGGCGCACCAACAGAGGCCAGGATGCGGGTGAGGTCCGCCAGGCAGCCAGACAAATGGAGAAAGCGGTCTGGGAGGCAGGCTGGGATGGTGAATGGTTTCGGCGGGCATATGATGACTACGGCAATCCGGTCGGGTCGAAAGAATGCGATGAGGGGCAGATCTTCATTGAGCCGCAGGGTATGTGTGTGATGGCTGGCTTAGGGATCGACGATCGGCGCGCCATCCAGGCGCTCGATTCGGTGGCTGCACGCCTGGCAACCCCGCACGGGATCATCCTGCAGCAGCCGGCTTACAGCCGCTATTACCTGCACCTGGGCGAGATCTCTTCCTACCCACCCGGATACAAAGAAAACGCGGGTATCTTCTGCCACACCAACCCGTGGATCATGATCGCTGAAGCGAAAGCCGGCCGCGGCGATCGCGCTCACGATTATTACCTGCGGATCAATCCCTCCCAACGCGAGGAGTTCAGCGAAGTGCACAAATGCGAGCCCTATGTGTATTCTCAGATGATCGCGGGACGGGATGCAGCGACATACGGGGAAGCCAAGAATTCCTGGCTGACCGGAACAGCAGCCTGGAATTATGTCGCCATAACGCAGTGGATTTTAGGCATCCGCCCAGGGTTTGAAGGTCTGCAGGTCGCTCCTGTTATCCCCGCGGATTGGGATGGTTTCGAGGCGGTGCGCCATTACCGGGGGGTGCGCTACAACATCCAGGTCCTGCGAAAAGGCCAGGGGAATAACGTGCAATTGGAAGTAGACGGCAAGGCCATTCAAGGGACGGTCATCCCTATCCCGCCGGAAGGCATACGAGAAGTTCAGATTGCTGTTGCCATAGGAGGGTGAAGAAATTTTATTTTTTCGCGGCAAACCGTTATTCGGTTCGCGATAGCTATGCGCAAGCCCGAACAGGACGGCCGCCTACCCCTTAAGGGCGCCAGCCATCAAACCGCGCAAGAAATAGCGGCCAAGGAAAATGTAAACCAGCAGGGTTGGCAGCGCTGCGAGAAAAGTGGCGGCCATCAAAACATTCCACTGCACAAGCTGGCTGCCAGCCAGGTTGTTGAGCGCCACTGTCACCGGCCAATGCGACTGGTTGGTCAGGATCACTGCGAACAGGAACTCATTCCAGGCCTGGGTGAACTGCCAGATGATGACCACGGCAAAACTCGGCGCAGAGAGCGGCAGCATGATGTAACGGTAAATCCCCAACAGCGCCGAGCCGTCGATGCGCGCCGCTTCGATGATCTCAGTGGATATCCCGGCATAATAATTACGGAAGATTAGCGTCGTGATCGGGATGCCATAAATGATATGAACCAAAACCAGGCCGGGAAGATCGCCATATAAGCGGATGAACTGCATGAACTTCACCAGTGGGATCAGAATGCTTTGATAAGGGATGAACATCCCAAACAGGATCAACGAGAAGATCAGGCTCGAACCGCGAAACTTCCACTTGGCAAGCAGGTAGCCATTAAATGAGCCCAGCAGCGACGAAAGAAGGGCTTCTGGGATCACCATGACCAGGCTATTTCGCAAGTTCGGAGCGAGCTGTTTAAAACCGGCGATGAAGTTATCTATATGCAGGCCGTTGGTGGGCAGGCTCCACATCGTCTTCAAATCCACCTCGCTTATTGACTTCAGCCCGGTCAAAACCATTAAATAGATGGGGAGCAAATAATAAATCGCCAGGGCGAACACGAGCAGGTAAAAAATAGTCCGGAGCGGGAAGCGGCGGCTGATCATACCTCAGCCTCCGTACGCATGCTGTAAATCAGGTAAGGAACCACCAGGATGGCCACACTGACCAGCATGAGAATCCCAATCGCGGCCCCTTGGGCATAGTTGGTGCCATCGAAGGTGGTAGTCCACATATAAATGCCGGGGACATCCAGCCGTATGTCTTTGTTGCCGATCGCCACAATCAGATCAAATATCTTAAGCGACATATGCCCCAGGATGATCACCGCGCTAAGAGTCACCGGCTGGAGCAGCGGCATGATCACATATCGATAAATCTGAAATTCACTGGCCCCATCCACCCGGGCGGCTTCACGCACCTCTTCCGGGATGCTGCGGATGCCGCCCAAATAAAGCGCCATGGTGAAGCCTGAGAGCTGCCACACGGCCGGGATCACCGTAAATGCCATACCCCATGGAGGCGAAGTGGTGTGCCATTTGCTGATAAGGAAATCGAGGCCCAGTGATTGAAAGATAAGGTTGATTCCGGTTATCCGGTTTCCAGTTGCGGGATTCATCAGCCAGCCCCATACGACGCCCGAGGCGATGAACGAGATCGACATGGGGAAGAGGAAAATACCACGAAAAAGCGACTCCCCGTGCAGCTTTTGGTCGAGCAGGATGGCCAACCCCAGCCCAATGACAATACAACCCACGAGAAAACCTACCGTAAAGACCCCCGTATTGCGCACGTCAATCGTGAAGCGCTGGTCATGGAATAAGTCGATATATTGCTGCAATCCGACAAATGTGTAATCCGGGTTGAGGCCTTTCCACTTGCTAAAAGAAACTCGCACCGACCAGGCGATAAACCCGTATACAAAAACGGCGATCGCCAGGATCGAAGGAAAGAGCAATGTGATCGAGAGCCAGGTTTCATTCTCGAAAAGATTAACGATGACTACGATACCTGAGTAAAAGACCAATCCGCTCAGCAGCAGGGCGATAGAGGTAAAATCTTTTCCCCCGATGAGTAGCTTAGTTTTCGTCAGGAAAAAGATCGAGGCTACCCCGCCTAGCATCAGGAGGAGCGCCAAAACAATCTTCGGCGAGCGAAGCATTAAGCGAGACATTGTTTACCTCCCTTAAAGCGGTAACGATTACGCCCTTCAATTTCAATCATAGTGGCCGGGTGCTTATATGTCAAGATATGTAATGGGCGGTTCAATAACGAACCGCCCATTCAACGAACAAAAGGTTACTGGCTTATTACTGGCAGGCCCCATCCGAGGCGCAAGCCGCGGCCAGGGCTGTCTGGAAATCATCCAATTTTGTCGGGTCGGCTACAAAGAGACCGAGTGCGGTGTCAATTTTCGCCTTCCAGGCGTCGTTAGCGACCACGCCATGGGTCAGGCTGCCGACCACTGTGTTGCTGGTCCAATCTTTTGCAGCGGCTTGCGAGTACTCACTAAAGAGCGATGGATCGCAGTCGGTGCGAGCACAAATCGAGCCTTTAAGCGGGTTAAAAGCTTCCTGGCCCGCCTTCGACGCAGCGACGGTCAACCAGTCGTTGGTGCCTTCCGGGTTCTTCCCATTGGCAGGCAGTACGAAGCTGTCGGCCAGGAACAAGAACAGGCCATTCGTGCCGGGAGGCGGGGCCCAATCGAAGTCCTCATGCGGCTTCAGAGCCAGGCCATTGGGGTCCGGGTTGGCAAAGTACCCATACGCCCAGTCGCCCATGATGTTGAATGCTGCGTCGCCGTCGGTCATCAGCTTAGCGGCAGGCTGCCAGTCGGACAGAGATGAGTGATCGCTGTTGGTGTAAGACAGCGCCTTGGCAAAGTTCTCCAGCCCCTGCTTCACCTCTGGACTGCTCCAATCCGTTGAGCCGGTCCATAGGCCGCTCCAACCATCACCGCCCAAAGAGCCCAGCATCACGTTCTCCATCAGGTGCATCGCGGTCCACTGCGGTCCCAGGGCCAGGCAGATCTTGCCCGCGGCCTGGATCTTATCACAGGCAGCGAAGAACTCGTCATAGGTTGTGGGGACTGCGTCGACGCCGGCTTCCTGAAGAACTTTCGGGTTGTACCACATCACATTCGAGCGGTGGATGTTCACGGGCACCGAATATGGATGGCCATCTTTAGAGATCAGCGGGACGAGGGTCGCAGGGAGGACATCATAGAAGCCCTGGGATGTAAAGAAATCATCTAATGGCGCAACCTGGTTGGCCGCCACGTAAGTGCCGATGATTTCCTGGCCAGCGTGAGCCTGCCAGGAGTCGGGCGGGTCGTTAGCAGACAGGCGAGTAGCCAGGACCGCGCGGGCGTTTGTCCCTGCGCCGCCGGCAACTGCCGCGTTAACGAACTTGACGTCCGGATACATCTGATTGAAGACCTTGACCATGGCGGCCAGGCCATCTGCTTCGCCCGGACCAACCCACCACGAGAAAACCTCGACCTGGGTTGGCGCTGGCGCCATCGTCTCAGCGGGAGCCACGGTTTCGGCGGGAGCCATAGTTTCAGCTGGTGCCTGGGTCGTGGCTGTAGCGCAGGCTGAAAGAATGGTGGCTGCAATCACAAATCCCACCAACAATCGATACGACAGTTTCTTGGACATGTGTTTTTCTTCTCCTTGTCTTTGGTTTGAACCATTTAAGTTATAGATCCCCATCTTAAAACCTTGAACCTTGGGCATCACCTCCTTTCAATACACATTCACGAATTTCGAGGAGCAAATAATCCCCGGCAATGCTCAAAGGACCACTCAGGATAATTTTATCAGAAAGAGTTGGAATTATACTACTACGCCGTCCTTCCAGTCGGGCCTATACCAGATTTGGGGGTGTGAGCGTGCGGCCGCACGCTCACACCCCCAAATCTGGACTCTCTCACAAAATTCCCTGAAGAACCAAAATAGGATAGAATATGCATATCGATCAAAACGAGAACCAGCGGAGCAGACATTTATGGAAGCAGGAATTTCACTGGGCGCAAAGCTGCGGTCGATTCGCGACGAACGTGGGCTTTCTCAACGAGAATTAGCCCAGCGTGCAGGCCTTTCTGCGAATGCCATCAGCCTGATCGAGCGCGACGAAAACTCGCCCAGCGTGGCCACATTGCAGAGCCTGGCTTCGGCCCTCCATATTAAAATCAGTTATTTCTTCGACAACGACGAGACGCAACAGGTTCTGCATGTAAAAGCGGAATCGCGCCCCTCCATTGCCAGCTACGGTGTACGCATCGAGGGGATTGGGAGGGAATTAGATCACCAGGAAATCGAGCCGTTCCGAATTACCCTGGAACCACACTCCGAGATTGGAAACCGCCAGGTTGTTCACACAGGCCACGAATTTGTTTACTGCCTGCAGGGGCAGGTCGAATACATTATCGACGGCACAATTTATAATTTGGAAGTGGGCGATTTCCTGCTTTTCGAAGCCCAGCTTCCCCATATTTGGCGAAACGTAACGGACCATGAAGCGAGTTTCCTGCTCATTCTACAGACCCCCGGGGAGTCGGACGAGCCGGTTCAACGGCACTTTCCGCGCTATCCTTCCCTGACCCACCTGGGTTAAGCCTGTTTTCGTGACTCTACTGTGGAAATTCCACATCAGTCGGCATGCCGGGTATCAGTTTTCCTTGCGGGTCGAGGATCGATAGCTCGACGGCGTACACAGTCGTCTGGCGTTCTTCCTTTGTTTGCACATTGCGAGGCGTATATTCTGCCTGGTCTGCGATACGAGATACCATGGAGTCAAAGGTCTCATTGGGGAAAGAATCCACGGAAAGATTGGCATGGTCGCCTAAGTGAACCTGGCCATACCGGTCTTCGGGTAAATAAACCGTAACTTTCAGCGTATCCAATTTGCCGATCGTCAAGGCAGTCATCCCGGCCTGGAGCACTTCGCCAGGCTGGATACTGCGGCTAAGGACGACGCCATCAACAGGGGCGGACACAACCAGCTTCTCAATCTGAGCATCGATCAAGCCTAATTGGGCTTCAGCCTGGTTGACGCCGGTCTGCGCTTGCTGTAGCCCAACCTCAGCTTCCTGGACGGTTTTTTGGACGGCTATCACCTGCGGCGCAAGTTCTCCAGTCTGTAAAGCGCGCAGTTGATCCCGGGCCGTATCGTAGCCCTCCTGGGCAACAGCGAATTCCGCCCGAGCTTTGAGCACATCTTTAGCCGCCTGAGTGGTAAGCATATCATCATACGCTTGCTGAGCTCTGTCCAGCTCATCTTTTGCATCATCGTAAGCGTCTTTGGCTCCATTGCGCAAATCAACATTGCTGCCCCCCTGAGCGCGACTTTGGACTTCATCCGCGATTTCGAATGCAATGCGGGCCACCGTTAACCGCTTTTCTGCAGCCAGAAAACCAGCGTTTTCCAGGTTATTCACCACTTTTTCCAGATTAGATTGCGCGCTAACCAGAGCGGCCTGAGCAGCCTCGACCTCGCTTAGAGCGGCGCTAAGCTTTTCGGACTGGGTGAAATACCAGTCCGGCAGCTTGAAAGCGCTCGAGGAAGAATTGCTCCAACCACTCGTACGAGTTTCCTGGTTGGCAGCGCGGGCTGCATCTAAAATCATCTGGTACTGGGCATTCGCCGAATCCAGGCTTGCCTGGGCAGTCTGGACAGCGATATGAGCCGCATTCACAGCCGCCGCGGCGACTTTCCTCTGCGCCTGCAAAAGGGTATCGTCCAGGCGAAACAGCTCGTCGCCGCTTTTTACCTTATCCCCTTCTCGCGCACTTACCTGGACAACACGACCGCTCAGCTCTGAAGAAACTGCGATCTCTGTCGCTTCGATGATCCCCGAAGCTTGAATTGCATTGGATGTATTTGCGCCCAGCGCACTGCACCCGGCAATCGAAACCGATAACAGCATTCCCAGGACGATCTGGGACCATTTCAATGAGTACTTCATGACGACCTCCAAGACCATTGTCGGATTTTTTTTATTGTGCAGACCGGTGGTCACGCCTTCATGCTGGCGATGAAAACGTCTTCCAGCGTCGGCTCAATTAAGGAAATCGAGCCGGGCTCAATGCCAGCTTTTTTCAGCTCAGCAGCGACGGCTTCCGGGTGTTTCTCGATCTTTGGAGCAATGACGTGCACCAGCGATCCGTAAAGCTCCACTTTTTCCAGGGGAAGACGACCTGTTTCCTGAGCGGAGCGCAGGACCTGGATCGCCCGGATTGCATCTGATGGCGCGATCTCCAACACTTTGCCAGCCATCATCTCGTTTTTTATCCAGGCTGGAGAACCATAGGCGATGATCTTACCGTGTTGGATGAAAGCCAGGCGGTGACAGTGTTCAGCTTCGTCCATATAATGGGTGGTGATAAAGACCGTGACTCCTTCGGCGACTAAACGGTAAAGCAAATCCCAAAATTCTCGCCTGGAAAGCGGGTCGACGCCGGCGGTCGGTTCGTCGAGAAAAAGAAGCTCCGGCCTGTGCAGGATCGCAGCGCTTAAGGCTAATCGCTGGCGCCAGCCGCCGGAGAGGTCTTTTGTCTTAACGGCTTCACGACCCTGCAATCCGGCCATTTCCAGGGCTTGCTGCAGGCGATTTTCGAGCTGGCTGTTGCTCAAGCCATAGGCGACGCCGTAAAAGCGCAGGTTTTGTAGCACAGTCAGGTCGTTATACAGGCTAAAGCGTTGAGACATGTACCCCACCCGCGGGCGGATTTGGCTGGGGGACTTGCTGACAGGGATCCCGAGAACTTCGACTGAGCCTTCACTGGGCTGCAGCAAACCGAGGGTCATGCGGATTGTGGTGGTTTTGCCGGATCCATTCGGACCTAAAAATCCAAATATCTCGCCGTGGAAAACCTCAAAATCGATGCCGTCGACGGCTGTGAAATCGCCAAAACGCCGGGTGAGGTTGTGTGCTGCGATCGCAGTGGAGATTTTCTCGTTCATCATTTCAGTCCAATGCCTGGCGGACAAAACGCAAGGAGAATGTTCCGATCACCAATCCTAAGGCAACCAGAGCTAACACGTGCGGCCAAAGCACTTCCAGGCCGGCGCCCTTCAACAACAGGCCGCGCAAGATGGAAAGCCAGTGGTGGGCGGGAACCAGATTCGCAAACCATTGCAGAGCTACCGGCATACTTTCAACCGGGGCTGCATATCCAGTGAACATGAAATCTGCCATCCCTACCAGCATCACCAGTAAAAAAGCCTGGTGCTGAGTGTGCGAGACCACCGAGATGACCAGGCCTTTGCTCAACTCAACCAGCAGGTAAGCAAAAGCGAGGATGAGCAGAAGGGGCAGCGAGCCGCGCAATGGGACGCCAAAAGCAAAATGGACCATCACCAACATGAGTAAGAAATCGCAGAATCCTACGATGACAACCGGGATGGATTTTCCGGCGATGATCTCCAGCGAAGAAAAAGGCATCACCAGCAATTGCTCCAACGTGCCCAGCTCGCGCTCGCGCGAGAAGGTCAGGGCCGCAAAGAGGAGGACTGTAAACTCTAACATCAGGCCAAGCTCGGCCGGGGTCGTGTAAAAAGCTTCACTGAGGGTCTCATTGAACCAAACTCGCAAGCTGGGGTTAAAGCCGGCCAGTTGGGCAGAATCCAGACCCATGCGTCGAATCGCAATCTTTTCTCCCAAATCGTTGGCGACTCCCTGGACGGCGCGCAAGGCGGCATTGGCAGGCGTGCTCTCGGCGCCATTGAGGATTACAAAGAGCACAGGTTTTCCGACTGGCGAATCTTCCTGCTCATTGAAGCCGGGCGGTATAACCAGTGCAGCGTTAATCTGGCCGCGGTCAAGGGCGTCCTGAATGGTTTGCATATCTTCGACCTGCGCCTGGAGACGGAACGTGCCGGTATTTTCTAGTGCGGTGACAACAGAACGGCTGGCAGCGCTTTTATCCTGGTCGAACACCATCATGGGAAGGTTCGTGATGGGCTGGGAGGTCGCCCAACCAACCAGAAGCAGCTCCGACGCGCCGCCGAGTAACATGAAGGCGGGCAACCACCAATCATTGCGCAGGTGTATGAATTCTTTGACGGTTAATGACCAGATGCGTCTAAACATAACTGCCTCAGCCCAATTTCTTACGGAAAAACAGCGCGGCCACTCCCGTGAAAAGAACTCCCAGAAAGGCCATCATGACCGCGTAAGGCCAAAGCACATCCAGCCCGACGCCAGTCAGGAACACGCCGCGTGTGATAATGGCATAATGGGTTCCGGGCAGTGACAGGGCCTCCAGACGGACTACCTCCGGCATAGAAGCCAGTGGGAAGAAGATCCCGGTCAGGAAAAAGCCGGGGAAGAAAATCACCAGGAAGGAAAGCGCCAAAGCAGCGGCCTGGGTGCGCATGAAAACACCGACGACGATCCCCATGCCTAATACCGAGAAAAGGAATATGACTGAAAGCCCGAAAAACAGGGCGAAGTTCCCGTTAAAAGGAACCTGAAACCAGACCATCGCGAGAGCCGGGATCATAACCACGTTTGCCAGGCCGACGATCACGTAGGGGAGCATCTTACCCAGCATAAGCTCGGCCCGCCCAATAGGCGTCGCCATTAACTGCTCGAGTGTGCCATGCTCGCGTTCATGCGCCAGGGTGAGCGCGACGGAAAGCGCCGGGAACCCCATTACCATCGAGATCAGGCCGGGAATAAGATCGTTGCGGGGTTTCATGTCGGGGTTATACCAGGTACGGACGCGCAAATCGATCGGTTGTAACGAACCGGATGAAATGCCCAGGGATTGCATCTGCTTCGCCAGCGATTGAAAAACAAATTCCTGCGCCCGCGAGGCAATCTGGTCAACGGCAAAATTGCCGCTTTCGGGTTCGGTGCCGTCGATGATCACCTGGAGCGGCAATCCCTTCAGGGAAGCCATATCGCTCGCGAACCCGGGGTTAAGGATCAATGCAGCCTTAATCCTGCCCTGCATCAGGAGCGAATCGACCTGCTGCATCGAGGCGGCATACGTGTAAATGTCCAGGTCCTCACCGGCAGTCATCTGCTGGACGAACAGGGTCGAGGCCGGGCTGCGGTCGTAATCCAGAACCGCGATCGGGACGTGTTTGATATCGACCGTGAGCGCATATGCCATTAATAAAAGCAGCAAGGTCGGCGTAAAAAGCACCAGGATCAGTGTGCTGCGGTCGCGCAGGATGTGGTGAAATTCTTTTTTCGTGACAGCCCAAATATGGCGAAAGGACACTTCAGGCCTCCATTTTTCGGATCAGCGAGATGAAAGCCTCTTCCATACGCGGCGGGGCGATACGAATATTGTGATAGCCCAACCGGCGTTCCTTCAAGGCTTTCCTGATCTGAGGCAGGCGCTTCTCACCGGAATCGACCAACAGATGTAAGGATTCGCCGTAGGTCTGCACCTCCCGGACTCCGGGTAAGCTGGCTGCGATCTCTTTTGCAGATTGCCAATTTTCTGGCTGCAGTTCGATGATATCCCCTTCCAGTTGGCTCCGAATTTGCTGGGGGGAGTCGCAGATCACCATACGCCCGGCGTACATGAGCCCGACTTGCGAGCAGCGATCTGCTTCATCCATATAAGGCGTGCTGACCACGATCGTCGTTCCGCCGATATACAATTCGGTCAGAATATCCCAAAACTCGCGACGGGAGATCGGATCCACTCCGGTGGTGGGCTCGTCCAGAAGCAGGATCTCGGGCTGGTGGATGAGCGTACAGGCCAGCGCAAGCTTTTTCTGCATGCCGCCGGAAAGGTGAGCCGCCCGGCGATCCTTGAATTCGGTCAGCCCGGCAAAGGAGAGCAAGCGTTCCGTACGGGTTTTCAAGTCAGCAGGGCTTACGTCAAAAATTTCGGCGAAGAACTGTAAATTCTCCAGAACGGACAGCTCGGCGTACATGCTGAATTGTTGGGCCATATACCCCACGTGCGGCTTGATCGCCTCAGGCTGGCGCCTCAAGTCAAAACCGGCGATGGTCGCAGAGCCTGAGCTGATGTCGAGCAGACCAGCCAACAAACGCAGCGTGGTCGTCTTGCCGGCCCCATCCGGCCCAACCAGTCCAAAAAGCGCGCCTGGCTGGATCGATAAATTCAGCGCCTCTACCGCCCAGACCGTCTTGAATGTACGCGTGAGGTCGTGCGTTTCAATGATCGCCGTCGCGCTCGCCATCCGGTTCATATCTTCCATTCTGCCGGCTGGCTTTCCTGGAGATTGGCCCGGTCGATCCATCATCTCCTGGCCAATCGAATCACCCAAAGCACGAGCAGCGCCCCCAAGGCCGGCTCGATCGCGACGCCCAGGTATTTGATCGAATCACTAAACCCCATCGCCGGGATCACAATCCAGTCGAGCAATCCAATGGCGACTGCCGAGATCACCGCGGTCAGATAGTCGCCGCTGACGCCCATTGGACGATTGTCTTTCCATATCGGGCCGGCAAGCCAGCCAACGACCAGGCCGACAACAACCATAATCAGGATCAAGATCGCGATTTGCACAAAGCACACTCCTTTAGAATTTTATCAACTGACCAGTCAGTCTATTATCTGCACAAAAAAAAGCGGTTATTATCATGCGGAAGCCTTGATCCCAGCCAGCCAAATCTTGATTCCAGAGCGAATATGGCGCTCGGGATCTACAAGTTCCTGGTCGTAAACCCACAGCAGGACGGTGCCTTCAAAGATAGCCCCGGCAGCGATAGCAGCTTCGCGCGCATCGACCGGATAGAACTCGCCCGAACTCGATGCCTTTTTCAATGATCGGGACCAGGAAGTCCATGTAATAATCCATATACTGCTTGAGAGCTTTTTGAACGATCTTATTACGAAATGCAAGGGCCAGGAACTCATAGGCAATTGGCATCATGCGCAGCATCTTTTTATAATCCTGGATGGCGACTTCCGTAAACTGCCAGATCGCTGCGGTCGCATCGACCTGCTCTTCTTTCTGCAAGTCGAGCTGTTTGAAGGAGTTCATGAAAATGCGGTCGAGGATGCTGATAATGATGTCATATTTGCTTTTGAAATACCAGTACAAAGCCCCTTTGCTAAGCCCGGTTTCCTCGACGATATCGTCCATACGGGCCTTGTCGAATCCCTTCTTCATGAAGACTTGTGTGGCTGCGTCCAGGATCTGATTTTTGCGTTCTTCGCTTACGTCCGGTCGAGGGGACATAAATCTCCTTTGGATAATAGACCGACCAGTCAGTTTATAACATTATAGCATTTTTGGGCTGGCTGTCAAGCAGGAAATTGATGTAAACAATTTAAGGGCCATCATCCGTTAAGGCGCCGGTAAACCGGGCGCATCTGGCGGTAAATTTGCTTAAACACCTCAAAGCGCTCGTCGTACAAGCTGCGATGCTTCGGATCCGGCTCGTACACACATTCGAACTCCACCAGATCGGGCAGGTCGCTAAAGGAAATCTCCCCCAGCCCAGCGGCGGCGATCCAGGCTGCACCTCGAGCATTAACCTGGATGGGTTCTTTAACCTGGCGCACCTGAACATCCAAAACATCCGCGAAGATCTGGCACCATACGCTCGACCTGCCGCCCCCACCCGCCAGGTTGATCCTGGAAATACCCCGCCCCAAGAATTTTTCTACCGGGCTGAGCAGCCAGCGAGTGTTAAAGGCCACACCTTCAAAAAAAGCACGGATGATGTCGGCGCGATCGTTGTGGATCGAAAGGTTATACAAACCGGCGCGCAATGAGCGATCTTCCACCGGGGCGCGCTCACCCCAAATCCAGGGCGTGTAAAGCACGCCGTTGCTCCCGGCGGGAACACGTCCAGCGATTTGATCGAACAGCTTGAATACATCCGGGAGATTCTCTTTCACAAAGAGTTCATCTTCTGGAAATAATACCTGGTCGCGTAAAAAGGCCAGGTTTCCGCCGGCTGTGGCTTGCAGCGCGGTCAGCAGGTAGCGTCCCGGGATTGCGCAAGGGATAGAAGCCAGGCTGGAAAAGACATCCGTCTTTTTAAAAGGGACGTGAGCGGCGATCCATGAGGAAGTGCCGATGTATAGATGAGGCAAATAATCTTCCACTGCCCCAGAGCCAATCGCCGCGGCGGTGTTGTCAATCGAGCCGGCGATCACCTTGACGCTTGAAGACAGTCCCAATTCTCCGGCTACATCCTTCCGGAGAGTCCCGATTAGCGCTGTACATGGCACAATATCAGGCAACTTCGCCCGGTCAATCCCTAATGCTGCGATCAAGTTATCGTTATAGCAAACGGCGTCCGGGTCGCGGTTGTCGGTCACCCAGGAGGTGACAATCGAATCGAACGAGGCGACAAATTCCCCGGTCAGGCGCATGTTCATGTAATCCAGCACGTTCAAAAATTTGAACGTCCGGCTGTAAATCTCGGGCATGGCATCCCGGATCCATAGCATGTGACCGGCTGGATCCTTACCGGTCATCGAGGGCATGCCCCCGGTCAGACGCACCCAATTAAGCACCTTAAGAATATCCGCGCCATCCAGATTGAGCAGGCCTCCAACCTGTTTGCGCAGGTTAGCAGCGCCGCGCATATCCATCCAAAGGATGCAATTGGAGAGCGCCATCCCTTGCGAATCGACCGGCACGGTCCCCTCGCCCTGGGTCGAGCAGCAGACTGCTTCGATCTCCCGGCCCAAACCCGGCTCGCGTTGGACCAGCCGGCGAGCAACAGCCAGAAAGGCTTGCCACCATTCCTCGGGGACCTGCTCCGCACCGCCGCCCGGGAGAATGTGCAGCCCAACTGGTTGGGACTCCCATCCCAACACCTGGCCGCTAAAGGTTATGAGGGCGGCTTTGACTCCCGAAGTACCCAGATCGACGGCGAGCACAATCTTTTGTCCAGGCATAAGCCTCTCCAATGGGGTAGTGGTTTGGAAGCAACACCGACCGGAAGGGTAAGCGACTGGGTTTAAACCCCTTCCACGCCTTTCAATACATCTTCAAACCGGTTGAGGGCTTCGTCGATTACATCGTCGGTATCTGCAATACTGGTGTACATGCGGCTGCCCGCCAAAGTGACGATGCCGTGAGCCATATAGGCGGCGCCCATCTCTTCCATCATGTGCTTACGGGGTTTAAGCTGGCGCGCCAACCGGAGCGGATTGCGGAAATCCAACAGCATAACGCCAGAAGTCTCAAGGTGGACGATCGATCCCTGGTTGTAAGCCACGAACGGCAGGCGAAGGCGCTCGATTACTTCCTGCAGGCCGCGGGTCAGGCGGTCACCAGCCCTGCCTGCAACTACAGGGGCTTGGGTCCGTTCCATTTCGAGCAGTGCGTGATATCCAGCTACGCAAGAAAGCGGGTTTGCCGAAAGCGTCCCGCCGATATAGGCGCGCTCGCCCGTACCACCGATACCGGCGGCGAAGCGCTGCATCACGTCCCGCCGGCCGCCTACGCCGCCGGCCATTGGGTAACCGCCGGTGATACATTTGCCGAAAACGGTCAGGTCCGGACGGACTCCAAAGTATCCCTGCGCTCCGCCCATACCCAGGCGAAATCCGGTAACCACTTCATCAAAAATGAGCAAGGCGCCGAACTGGTCGCACAGCTCGCGCGCCTGGCGATTGAAGTCAAAAGGCACAGGGCGAGTACCACTTTCAGGGCCTACCGGCTCGAGGATGACCGCCGCTGTACCGCCGCGCCGGCGGTTCACGAGCAGCTTACGGCGCAAATCGGAGAGGCTGGTAGGATAGAACTCCTGGGTGGCAGCGCTGGCGCCGCGCGGAATCCCGGTCGCCTCTTTGCGGCGCGTACCCGGGATATGCAGCCCGTAAACCATCGGGTCACTCCAGCCGTGGTAGGCCCCACCGGCCTTGATAACGAATTTCTTGCCAGTGAAGGCCCGGGCAGCGCGTATTGCCGCCATGACGCCCTCGCTCCCGGAGCCGAGCATACGGAACATCTCAATGGAAGGCATGAAGCGGTTGACCAATTGGGCCAGCTTGAGCTCGTATTCGTGAAACAACCCGGTTACCGGCCCGCAAGTTTGCAGGAGCTCAAAAACCTTTTCGCGCACCGGGGCATAGTTGCTGCCCAACATCGTCGGGCCGCCGGCCTGGAGAAAGTCGATGTAGCGGTTCCCGTCCACATCCCACAGGTAAGCGCCATCAGCTTTTTCGACTGCGATCGGGAATGGATAATTGAAGGCCAGATTATGCTGCACTCCTCCGGGGATGAAATTCCTGGCTTCATCGTTCAACGCTTTCGAGCGCTTACATTTTCGATCGAAGGTTTCCAGGACTTCCTGCATACATTCCCGGCGGAGCGGGCGTATCGGCTGTTTAATGAGGGCGCCTAAGCGCGCATAAATCTCATCCGTATTGTGCCATTCGGAAATTGCGTATTGTTGAAGCTCAGTCATTTAGGTCCTGTGCGTATTTCTTTTCATCTGCTTTCAATTTGGCGAAAGCCACTTCACGAACTACCAGGGGAATCTTGCTGACTTTTTTCTCGGTGAGGAGCGCTAACAAGTATGCCAGGGCGCACTTTTCAAGCAGGGCTGTGTTTTGCATAGCGCGCTGCATGTCTACGCCTAACACCAATACCCCATGGTTTTGCAGGATATAAGCATTGCTGCCGTTTTTGATTTTTGATTTTACATTATTTTTGAGAAATGCAGTCCCCGAGGGCGCGTAAGCAATAATCTCGACAGAGCGACCCAGGTAGCGCACCTGCTCATCAAACAATGCAGGGATCGGCGCGTGGATGAGCGCCAGAGCGCTGGCATAGGGCTGGTGCGTGTGAATGATAGAATGGACATCCGCACGGTGCTGGTAAACGGCGGCGTGCATCCCACTTTCAATAGATGGTTTGCGCCCGGCCTCGAGCGCTTTCAGCTCGAAGTCCAACAGGCAAATATCGTCCTGAGTTATCCTGTCGTAATCATAATTTGAAGGGGTGATGGCGAAAGCCTTTTCTCCCGAAACGCGTTGGGAAATATTGCCTTCGGTTGCTTTAAGATAGCCGCGTTCTAACAGTGTATGACAAGTATCGACGACCTGTTGTTTGGCGAGGGAGAAGCTTTCCATGCATTCACCGGTCTGCAGTTGGATTTGATCTTGACACATTAATAATTTTAGACCATAATCTTTACAGTGTCAAGATTCATCCAAGGAAGCGCTATGCCCACAAAAAAATACCATCATGGCGATTTGAAAAATGCTCTCATCAAATCCGGGATCGAGATTCTTTCGAAAGAAGGTGCGAGCGGGTTGTCTCTGCGTAAAGCAGCAAGAAAGGTTGGGGTGAGCCATTCCGCTCCGTATGCACACTTCTCTGACAAACAGGCGCTCATCGCGGCGATATCCACCCAGGGATTCAAAAGGCTTTACGAACAAATTCGCGCGGCCGTTGAAGCTTTTCGCGGCGACCCCGGCCGGCAATTAGTGGAAGCCGGCTGGGCATACGTCCAGTTTGCGGTCAACGACCCGGATCACTTCAAGATTACGCTCTCCAGCGTGTTGGAAAAGGAGAGAGAATACCCGGACTTCGTCGAGATTTCCCGAAAAAATTTTTTGCAGGTAGTAGAAATTATCACAGCCTGCCAATCGGCTGGCATCCTGCGAGCGGGACCCCCTGATCTATTGGCGCTAAGTGTTTGGAGCTGCGTGCACGGTTTTGTATCCCTGCTTCTGGAAGGCCAGGTTCCGCACACGATTAACGAACGATTTTCGCTGAGGGAGATGTTGGTATATACCCTGGATCAAATGACCCTGATCGATATCTTGCCGTTAGGAATCACAACAAAATCCAATTGAATCTTAAAGATCGGGGATTTTGGTTTGAAATTCAGGCGCCTGCATCAATGCGACCCCGTTTTCCTAAACCATATTTTGCAGAACCAAATGGATTTTATCTGGAGGGTCGATTTTGCAAATGAACGCATCCGCCCCTTCCAAACAGGCTTCTTCGGCAACTTCAGGCCTGGCGCTGGTGAAAACAATCTTCAAGCCGGGCAGCAAAGCTCGCAGCACTTGAACCCGCCCGCGAGTTGGACGACCGGGGAGCTCCCAATCCAGGATGACACAATCTGGGGCAGAATCTTCAACTTGAGCCAGGACGTGCTCCATATCCCTTGCTTCGGTAACCAGTTGTAAATCCAATCGCGTCTCTAGCAGCAAGCGTAAAGCGGAGCGTAATTCAGCATTGTCATCTGCTAACAAGATGCGTTTCATGAATTCACCTGATAGCAGTTTATAACGAAAGAGGCGGATTGTCCCTGTCCCCTGGATGGGTTTCCCCCTGGTCAAGTGGTCAGATTAATAAAAACGAAATCGATTGAAACGAAATAGCAAAACGCCTGGCAGGCGGCTTTCCTGAGATACCATGCCAGCCGCCTGCCGGTGAACGAGATTAATTCACCAATTTCTTCTGGATCGCAAGCGTCACAGCAGCCACCCGGTTTTCAACCCCCAGCTTGGATAGAATATTGCTGATATGGTATTTTACGGTCGAGAGGCTGACCACAAGACGGTCGGCAATTTCGGCGTTATTCAAGCCGTCCACCATTAATTTCAAAACATCCCTCTCGCGCCCAGTAAGCTCATCTCGGTCCTTCGCCTGGGTGGAAAGATGGATCAGCGCTTCCGCCGCTTCGGGGGAAAGGGTCATCTTGCCGGCATAAGCCGAACGAATAGCGGTAGCCAACTCCGTTGCCGAGACGTTCTTCATCAGGTAACCGATTGCTCCGGCCTGAAGGGCGCCCTGGACGAGCGAATCTTCCCGGAAACTGGTGAGGGCGATCACACGTACGGTTGGATATTTCTCGCCGATCAGGCGGGTGGCGGTCACGCCATCGGTAACCGGCATCATCAAATCCATCAAAACCACATCGGGCTTCAATAAGCCGCAACGGACGACGGCTTCATTCCCATTTTCGGCCTCTCCAACCATCTCCAGGTCGGGAATTACCGAGAGAAACGCCCCTAACCCACTGCGAACTACTGCATGGTCATCCACAATCATCACACGAATCCGCGGTTCATCAGTCATTTTTCTAATTCCCTTTCTCACCATTTCCTTGCCAGATGATAGAAACCTGGGTGCCTTCACCCGGTTCGCTATATATTGAGCACGACGCTCCAAACGCCTCAGCCCGTTCGCTCATTATTTTAAGGCCCAGGTGGTCAGGCGGCACCTTTACCGGATCAAATCCACAGCCATTATCGACAACCACCAGCCTGACGTTGTCATTCATCCGCAAAGTCACAACGACCTGGGTAGCCTTGGCATGTTTGATTACATTGTTCAAGGCTTCTTGTGTAATGCGATATAAGCCAACCTGGACGTTCGGCGGCAGTTTTCCCTTTCCTTCAACATCCAGGTGGATTGGCAGTCGGGCGCGACCAATTAACAACTCGCACAATTGTTTCAATAAATCCGGCAAGGGTATTTCCACCAGAGCATTGGGACGCAGTTCCACTAACAGGGTGCGCATCTCAGCCAGAGCGCCGCGAGTGAGCTGGCGCAGCTCGTCCAGGCGCCGAAAGGCTTCGGGCTGGTTGATCTTCCACAAATCGGGCAGCACTTCGGCGATCAGGCTGGCGGAGAAGAGCGTCTGGGTCACAGCGTCATGCAGGTCGCGCGCCAGGCGCGTGCGCTCGGCTACAACAGCGGCTTCGGCGGCCTTATCGGCTAACGCTTGCTCGGCGCGCTGGCGCTGCTCCATCTCCTGCTGCAGCTCACGGGTGCGTTCTTCCACCCTGCGTTCCAATTTGCGGCGATACTCAGAAGCCTGGGCTGCAAGCTTCTCCTGGGCGCGCTTCTCCTCGCTGATATCCTCGATCAGTCCGATCAAATATTCAGGCTTACCTGCCTCATCTCGTACCAACGAATAAGTCAGCCTTCCCCAAAAAATCTCGCCGTCTTTGCGCAGGTAGCGCTTTTCCATTAAGTACTGGTCACGCTGCCCATTAACCAGCTCTTGATATAATTGGCGATCCATGTACCGGTCTGCCGTATAAATCATGTTGGTCGGATCGATATCGTGCATCTCCTCATCTGTATAGCCAGTGATGCGTTCCACGGTCTGGTTCACGGCCAGAATATGGCGGTCCAGGCTCATCACTGCAATCCCGACAGCCATGTTGTCGAACATCGCCCGAAAGCGCGCCTCGGATTTTCGTAATCCTTCTTGATTCCTTTTATTTTCATCGATATCTTCAATCATCACAGCAATGTAGGGAGGCTTACCCTGCGCATCGCGAACAATGGAGCTGGTCAGGCGAACCCAGTAAATCCGGCCATCCTTACAAACATAACGTTTCTCTACCTGGAATGATTCCCGCTCGCCCGCCAATAATTGGCGAAATTCCTCCATACCAATTTGGCGGTCTTCTTCATAGGTGAGCACATCTCCACTGGTTTGCAGCAGCTCGTCAATGCTATAACCGGACATCTTTGCCAGCGCATCGTTCACCGCCCAAGGCCGGCGGTCAAACCCCATTAACGCCATTCCAATCGCGGAGTTCTCGAACATGGCCCGAAAGCGCACTTCAGAAGCCCGCAGCTCATCCGTGGCGCGTTTGGACAAGGACTCTTCAGCCCGTTTGCGCAAGATAATCTCATTTTCTAACTGCCGGTTTGCCAGACGCAGATCCTCGGTGCGCTGGGCGACCAGCTCTTCAAAAATCGTCTTTTGGTCACGGACCTTCTTCAACCACCAAAAAAACGCGCCGCCTAATATCGCCGCCAGGGCAGCCCCCCCCAGCAACTGAACCCACCAGATCTGCCAGACTGGGGGTGAGACATCCATTGGTACAGGGGAGAGATGAAACCTCGCGGAGAAAAGCACCCCGATCAAACCGCTTCGAAATAAGAACAGGAGGAGGTCCATAATCAATCAACGACTGGGGAAAGCATTTATCCATTCTAGCATTTTGTATAGTAGAGACAAACTAACATTTATCTCGAAATTGGGTGATAGAAATAATACTGATCTCCTTCATAAGAAGGAGCCAACTCGCTTGACAAACCCCAGCGATTCGTTTAGCATAAAATCGGGACGTTCAAAACCCCCCGCTCGAATTTTAAGCAAAGTGATTCCAAAAACTGCCAAACTCATTCCTGTTCAAGAAAAAGCGCCAGGAGACCCACCAGTTATGATCTCAAAATTCTTAAGTGCGGAAATATCGGAACAGCCAGACGTTATCGACAACCTGATCGCCAAAGAAAAAGAGCACGCCAGCCAGATTGCCGGGAATTTGCGGGGCAAATTTCGTTACGTTATCATTGCAGCGCGGGGCACCTCCGACAACGCCGCCCGTTACGCCCAATACCTGTTCGGCGCCCACAACCGGCTGCAGGTAGCCCTGGCTACCCCCTCGCTCATTTCAATTTACAGCGCCCCCCCGGATCTCTCCGAAGCGCTGGTGATCGGAGTGTCACAATCAGGCCAATCCCCGGATATCGTCTCAGTGATCGCCGAAGGTAAAAAACAGGGCTGTCCGACGCTTGCCATCACCAACGAGACCAACTCTCCCCTGGCGCTGGCCGCGGAGCATACGCTGGCGCTGCATGCCGGCCCTGAAAAAGCTACCGCTGCTACCAAGACTTACACAACTTCACTTACAGCCCTGGCCCTGCTTTCATGCGCATTGGAGGAGAATCCCAAAAGATTGGACAGCCTGATCGAAGTGCCCAGATACATGCGAGAGACGATCGCGAAGACGAGCGAAGTCCTGCCGCGCATCGACCGCTATCGCTATATGGAGCATTGCGTGGTCCTAAGCAGGGGCTATAACTACTGCACAGCATTTGAAATCGCCCTAAAAGTAAAAGAACTTACCCACGTCATTGCAGAGCCGTTTTCCTCCGCCGATTTCCGTCACGGACCCATTGCCACAGTCCATAAAGGTTTCCCGGTGATCCTGATCGCGCCGCACGGGGTGATTTATCCCGATCTGCTCGATCTGGCGGGAGAAATTCAAAGTCTGGGCGCCGAGACGATCATTGTCTCGGACGACCCAGACCTTTTGTCCACAGCCAACCTGCCCTTGCCCATCCCGCCGGGGCTGCCCGAGTGGCTCACTCCCCTGGTCACCGTCGTTCCAGGTCAAATCTTGAGCATGCAGCTCGCCATCGAAAAAGGGCTGAACCCCGACCAGCCAAGCGGGATAACGAAGGTCACCGAAACGCTGTAACCTGGGCCGATTTAATGAATGGCTTCCTCGCGAGCCAGGCTGGTACCCGCGCCGCGACAGGCTAACTCTTCAAAGAAGGGATCGCCGTCAACCACCTGTTCGGGAGCCCACACCCCGGGTTGGTTCAAGCTGCCTTCTGCCAGCCAGCGCGCCACAATCGCCGGCGGGCTGGCGACCATCAATTTACTGCCGGAGATGCCCCAGCGCTCGTGGGGCCAGGCCCAGGTATCCAGACGTAAGGTCATCCGGCGACCCTCTTTTGTGCCGCGCACCAGCGTGGCGATATCTTTGTAGCCTTTGTTCACCGGCGGCGTGTGCGCTGCCGGTGATTGGTTTAAAAGGGCTATTAAAACGTCACGCGGTGCAACTCGAACCCCTTTTACCTCGAGAAGCTCCTTACTCGCCAAGCCCAGTTCGGCCAGAAATTGCATCTTACGCAGGGCTGCTTCAGAATATCCGAAGAATGTAATCTTGAAGAAGCACTCCTGGATGCCTTTAGCCGCCAGGCTGAGTGGGATGGTAGCCACTTCAGAATGCAGGCTCAAATGCGTTTTTGCGTACCCAATCGGCTCGGGGAATAGAAAATACTCTTCTTCGCTTAACGGCGCCATTTCATGGAATTCCCCGCCGCGAAAGACAATGGAAGGTTTACTGATTTCATCCAATATCGTCTCCACTGAATAGGCCCAAGAGAGTGACTCGCCTTCGTCGATCGTGCTGCCGTTGAAAATCTTTACGGATTCGACCGTATCGAGCATCCCGCCCAGATAACCAGCCTGGACATTCGCCACACCCGGGCAGCTTCCCAGGCCTAGGATGGCCATAACACCAGCCTTTTCGAATTCCTCGTGAAGCGCCAGTTGTTTTCGCGTAATATGGAACAAACCCCCAAGATCGATATACGGCAGGTGATTGCGCAGACAGCCGCGCATCACATCCAGATTGAAATAGTACTGGGCGCTGTTGATGCAGGCATCCGCTCCGCCCAAAACCGAGTCGAGCGAACTCGGGTCTGTGACGTCAACTTTGCGAGCAATGCAGCCGCGCCCAATTTTTTCAGCCACTTCCCTGGCAGCGTTCTCATTGAGGTCCGCAATGACCACTTCCTGGACATCTTCAGAAAGGTCAAGAGCGATCGCCTGCCCGATGATCCCTGCGCCTCCCAAAACCACGATTCGTGACATGATCCTTCCTCCTCCAAAAAAGGCGAAAGCCCGCAGCCGGCTCCCGCCCAGATAAGATTTATTCCTTGTAGGGGTACCACCATGGTTTAATGCCGGGTTCCATCTCCCAATGAACGTGCTTGGTCTCACGGAAATCTTCGAACCCTTCCAACCCTAGTTCACGCCCCAGGCCGGATCGTTTCATCCCGCCGAATGGTCCGGCGACATTATCGATCAGGGGGTCATTGACCCATACATTTCCTGCTTCGATTTCCAGCATGTACTGCTTCACCTTACGAGCGTCTGTTGTAAAGAGCGTGGCGCCCAGGCCATAAGGGGATTGGTTTGACCGCCACAAACCCTCTTCGAAACTTTCTACCGGGACAACCGGCAGCACCGGGCCAAAAGTCTCTTCGCATAGCACCGGTGAGTCGGGTTTTACGTCCACGAGTATAGTGGGCTCATAATAATATCCGTGCGAAAACCCGGGTGGGATGCGCCCGCCGGTCAACACCTGGGCGCCATGGCTGCCCGCGTCCTGCACCTGGTCGATAACCTTCTGGCGTTCCACAGGCCGTATCATTGGGGTGACCTCGCTGTTTAGATCCATCCCGGGTCCGATCACCAAGTTGCGGCTCAGCTCAACCACGCGGTCGACGAAAGCAGGGTACACCTGTTTCTCTACGTAAGCTCGCTCGACCGAAGTGCAGACCTGTCCGGCATTCAAGAAAGCGCCCCACAGCGTGCCACGTGCAGCCGCTTCCAGGTTGGCATCCGCGCAGACGATAACCGGGTCTTTGCCGCCCAGCTCGAGATGCAGATGCTTGATATCTTCAGCAGCCGTCCGCATGATCCGCTGCCCCGTGGAAGTGCTGCCGGTGAAAGCGATCATGCGCACGTCTGGGTGCGCCACCAGCACTTCGCCTACCTCCGAACCGGAGCCGGTGATTACATTGAAAACTCCTGGCGGGAGATGATCAAAAACCTTGTTCAAACCCAGCGTCGTCCAGGGCGTATAAGAAGCAGGCTTTACGACCACCGTATTGCCGGCTGCCAGAGCCGGGGCCAGCTTCCATGCCAGAAGCAGCAGGGGGTAATTCCAGGGCACAATGCAGGCGACGACGCCAACCGGCACTTTCAACACCAACGAAAGCTGGCTGGATTCAGGAGAAGGAATGACGCGCCCGGCCTCGTGACGGGCCAGCTCGGCGTAATAATCAAAGCATTGGGCGGACCACTCGACATAACCTCGATTCTTGCGCAAGGTACGCCCGGTCTCCAGGGTCAACTCGACTGCGACGTTCTCCAGCTCCTTGCGCAGCCGCCGGGCAACCTCATGCAGCAAGCCCGCTCGCCGGACCCCCGGAACCCGCCGCCAGGCATCGAAAGCCTGTTTTGCAGCCGCGACTGCCTGTGACGCTTCGGCCTCAGTCCCCCAGGAGACCTCGCCAATGGTTTCTTCTGTGGCTGGATCGATTACAGGCCGGCTCCCGCCCGATCCAGAGATCAATTCATTATTGATCCACAATTTCCGCATGAGCGCCTCCTGCCCAATCTTTTCCAGTTAAAACGACCACGGCTATGCGCAAACCTCAACGCTGCTTCGCTGTTTTGACCGCGTCGTTAAAGACATTCAACGTCTCGGCGACATCCTGCTCGCCCAGGGAATAGCACAAGAACCAGGGTTCGCGCCCATCGGCGTCCGGCATAACCCCGTGCAAGCACATTTCCATTGCGATCGCCTCGTACAATTCTGCATCGCCCGCCAGGTAATCGCGGAAATCGTGCGGCTCCTCCTCGCTTCCCAGGAAGACGCTGAACATCGAAGGCACCCCGGTCACCACATGCGGTATACCGGCTTCGCTCAAGATCTCACCGATTCCATCCATCAAAACCCGGCCGCGTTGTTGGATCGTTTCGAGCACCGGCTCCGAATCCAGAATCCCCAGCGTTGCATCGGCAGCGGCAACGCCAGCGATATTGCCGGTGTACGTACCGCCGTGGGCAACCGTACCTGGGTTCACAGTCATCATCACCTCTTCTTTCCCTGCAATCGCAGCGATCGGGAATCCATTCCCAAGCGCTTTAGCATAGGTCACCAGATCGGCGCGAATATTGAAGAGCTCTTGTGCGCCGCCTTTGGCGACTCGGAATCCCGTTTTTACTTCATCGAAGACCATCAAGATTCCGTACCGGTCGCACAATTCGCGCACCTTCTCCAGGTAGCCGGGTTTAGGCATGATCCCCGCAGTATTCCCCATAATGGGTTCGATGAAGATCGCGGCGATCTCGCCCCACCTGGCAGCGACGGTCTCCTCCAGGCGTTCAAAGTCATTGAAGGGCAGCAGGATAACGTACTGGTTGATGGCCTTGGGAATTCCGGATGTCACCGGCGCGGCGATCGGGCTGCGCGGCGAGCCTAACATCCCAAGATTGGCTGAAGCCGTGCTGAACATGAAATAATCCGCCATACCGTGGTACGTGCCTTCAAACTTTATGAATTTCTCCCTGCCGGTGTGAGCCCGGGCGATGCGCAAGGCGTGCATGGTCGCCTCGGTGCCGGTATTGGTCAGGCGCACTTTATCCACCCCGGTCATCTGGACGATGCGTTCTGCGACCTTAATCTCCAGCGGGGTGGTCCAGGCGAATATGGTCCCCTCCTGGATCGCTTCCTGGACACGCTTTACCACCGGTGGATAAGCATGTCCCAGTATGACTGGGCCAAAACCCAGGCGGTAATCGATATAGCGTTTGTCATCTGCGTCCCAAATATATGCACCCTGGCCGCGGCTGATGACCAGCGTATCTTCCGGGCCCCAGTAACGGAAGTTTGAGTTCACCCCATAAGGGATAACTTTCATTGCCTGCTGGTAAAGCGCTTTCGTTTTTTCTCCTTGCAGCGTCATTGAGTCATTCTCCTGATTAACATCTCGTCTCTTGATGAATCTCTTTCACTCATTAACCAGTGTCCCTTCTTCATGGATCATCTCCTCCACGGTGATCCCACGTTGAGCTAACGCTTCGAAAAAAGGGCGGACTGGAAAAGCCAGTTCCGGCGGGCGGACACCCCGGGCGGTGGTCTTTTCATTCGCGATCAACTGCGCTCCAATCGAGAGCGGAATGCCGACGTTCTTAAAATAGGCGGATTTTCCGCCCCACGAATCCTGGGGTGGGTGGTGGCTGCGGTAGGTGCAGGTGACCGTGCGGCCAGCTCGCTCACCGCGAACTTCGACCACCAGGCCGTATGCCCAAACCGGACTTTCTTGCGATTCAGGGATTTCCGCCAAAATCTTACGAACCACTTCAATGATTGGCACTTCTACTTCGCCAATGCAAAACCGCCGGCTGGACAACAGGCCGGAGCGCATCAGCGCGCCCATAAGTGACATGACATGCGGCGGAAAACAGCCTCGTACAGCCACCCGCCGCAGTGTTGGAAAAGAGCGTGGTAGCGTGTTGGCCTCATCATGGGGTACGTAATATACATTTTGCACCCCGATCTGTTCGTGAAACCGCACGGCGACTTCACCAGATAGTGGTGGGGCCGGACGCCATTCGCCCTCCTGGAAATAAACTTCGCTGCGATCCGCCTCCTCGGGGTTGAACTCCCACAATGTCGTCTGAAGCAGCCCTGGCGCGGGTGCCAGACAGCGAAAGGCGGCGAAGTAAATCTCCACCTCATCCAGGCGATCGAGGATCTCTGCCGCACGGCGCACCATCATATTGGTGATGCCTGGCGTCGCCCCCACCCCAGGAACGAATAACAGTTCCTTCTTGAGCGCCTGCTCGTGCAGCTTGAACTGGGGATCATCGCTGGAAAGGTCCAAACCATTCACCCCGGCTTCAACACAAGCCTTATTCACCCGGAGATCATACTTGAACGGCAGCCCGTTGACCACGATATCAAATCCCCGAAATAACTCGACCGCCGCCAACTCATCTTCCGCGTCGAAAAAGAGCGGCTTCAGGCGTTCATCGCCAATAGAATCCACCAATTTGGAGATCGCTTTAAGGTTGTAATCCGCGACGACGATCTCTTCAAAATCGCTGAAAGCCGCCAGATCGCGGGTGGTCTCCTTACAGACCGCTCCTGCAGCCCCTAAAACCAAAGCACGCACGAGAATCCCCTCCTGGTTGACGAAGAAATTGGGCCGGTTGGCGAACCCATTGTCCGAATACCTTCCGGTATACACCCGGCCCTATTTAATGGGTTGGATTTGACCGCCATCAATCGGTTAGTAAGGGTACCAATAATCTTTGAGGCCGCCATCGATATCCCAGTGGATGTGCTTGACTTCGGTGAACTCGTCCAGTCCCTCCAGACCGAGCTCGCGACCCAAACCGCTCATTTTCATCCCGCCAAATGGACCGGCGAAATTATCCGTCAGTGGATCGTTGATCCAAATCGTGCCGGCGCGCACATCTTCGTAAAATCGCTTAACCAAACGGGCGTCATGGGTCATCAACGAAGCGCCCAAGCCATAATCACTATCATTCGCCAGGCGAATGGCCTCATCAAAATCCCGGTAGGGCATGAGTGGGATAACCGGGCCAAAGGTCTCTTCGCGCATCAGCCGCATCGTATGGCTCACATTTAAGACGACTGCAGGCTGCAAGAAAAAGCCGCGCGGCAAGTCTGCCGGTCTGCGGCCTCCCACCAGGACCTGCGCGCCGGCAGCTACTGCTTCAGAAAGCTGTCCTTCTACCTTCTCGCGGAATCGATTACGGATCATCGGCCCGATGTCGGTATGGGCTTCCAGGCCATTGCCGAGGCGCAGCCTGCTCACGAAATCTGCGAGCTCCTCGCTAAATTGGGTGAATTTGCTCTCATGGATGTAAACCCGCTCGGTGCTGGTGCAGACCTGCCCGGCGTTCAACAGCCCGGCATAAGCCAGGCCGCTGACCGCCGCATCGATTTCATAATCGGGCGCGATGACCATCGGATCCTTTCCCCCCAGCTCGAGGTGCAGTTTCTTCATCATTGGCCCTGCCAGGCCGGCGATCCGCTTGCCAACCGCCAACGAGCCCGTGAAAGCGATCACCGGAACGTCCGGGTGAATGACCAATGGCTCGCCGGCTTCCGGTCCAAAACCGGTCACCACGTTCAACACACCTGGTGGGAGGTGATCACAGGCGACCTCGACCAGGCGCAAGGTCGAGAGCGGCGTCAGCTCGGAAGGCTTGACAACCACGGTGTTGCCCGCGGCCAGGGCGGGGGCGATCTTCCAGGCCAGCAGCAAGAGCGGGTAATTCCAGGGGACGATACAGCCCACAACGCCATATGGCTCGCGAATCATAAAGTTAAACTGGCCGGGCTCTCCGGGCGGGAGCACCCGGCCGCGTTCATTACGAGCTAATCCGGCGTAATAATCAAAAGTCTCCTCGCTCCACCATACTTCCTCCTCGTTTTCCGGCAGCGGTTTGCCCTGCTCCATCGTAAGCAGGCGCACCAGCTCGTCATGGTGGGAGCGCATATTCTCCGCTACCTGTTGGAGAGCAGCCGCGCGCTCAGAGGCCGGCGTACACCTCCATTGCTCAAAAGCTCGAGTGGCTGCCTGGACAGCGCCCTGAACGTCCTGAGAGGTGCCACGCGGCACCTCTCCAAGGACTTCTTCCGTCGCCGGATTCAGGACCGGGATTATCCCTTCAGCCTGACCGGCTGTTCGCTTTCCCTCAATGTACATATACTTCCACAGGCATTCTTCCAAATCAAGGCAGCATCGCAGAGGCGGATTTAACCTCATCCCACAGGCGTTGGTAGATTGATTCGGCCTCCCCTACCGGATGGATGTACTGCAGCTTATCCAACACATCGGCAGACGGGTAAACTGCGGGGTCATTGAGGAAATCCGCATCCAAATTCGCTTCAGCAGCCTTGTTCGGGCTGGCATAATAGTTGAATTCGGAGAGTTGCGCGCCAATATCTGGTCGCAGCAAGAAGTTTATGAACATCTCCGCAGCGAGTTTCTCCTCAGGGTTCACCTTGCTGGGGATGCAGATGTTATCTACCCAGACCACGCCGCCTTCTTTGGGGATGGTGTAAGCCACATTCTCATTTTGTTGCTGGGCTACTAAAAAGTCTCCATTCCATCCGTGGGCCATTAAATTCTCACCGGAGGCAACCAGGTCTTCATAGGTATCGCTGTCGTATCCGGACAAACCAGCTTTAGCCTTCATCAACAGGCCTTTCGCTTCCTGGAGCTGGGCTTCGTCGGTCGTGTTGATATCGTAGCCCAGGTAGACCAGGGCGGCGGCAAAAGCTTCGCGTACGTCGTCCAGCATGGTCATCCTGCCATAAGTCGCCGAATTCGGGTCAGGATCAAAGATCACGGACCAACTGGTTGGCTCATCCACTTGATCTGATAGGTAGCCGATGCCTGTCGTACCCCATTGGTAAGGCGCGCAGTATTCGTTGCCAGGATCGTAAGGCACATTCTTAAATTGGTCCGAAAGGTTGCTTAAGTTAGGGACGTTGTTAGGATCCAGCTTGGCGAGCAAGCCGCCTTCCTTCATGATGCTGACGGTATAATCCGAGGGGACAATTAATGAATAACCGGTTGCCCCACCCTGAAGTTTCGCCAGAAGCTCTTCGTTGTTCGAGAAATTGTCCTCAGTGATTTTGATGCCGAATTCGTCCTCGAATTGGGTGTAGATGTCTGGATCAATATATTCGGCCCAGTTGTAAATTACGATTTCCTTGGCTGGCTCAACCTGGGCAGACACTGTTGGCGTATTGGTTGGTTCAGCCGGCGGGCTGGTTGGCTCGGCTGGCATGCTGGTCGGCTCAGCCGGCGCGTTGGTTGGCTGCTCGGCAGCCGTAGGAGGCGCTGCCTCAGTCGGGCTCGGCGGCGCAGTCGTCGCCGCTCCGCCGCATGCGCCTAAAATCATGCTGGACAGGATTAGAAATACCACGGCGGTCATGGTAATCCGTTTCTTTTCATTCATCTTCTTCCTCCTTGTGGAACGTATCCTGACGAACGGATCTATTTATACGCCAATATCGATGGTCGAATCATCACCTCCTCCCCTAAAAACGAGTGAAAGAAGAACCAGCAAAAGGGAGCCCGCCAACATAAGCGTTGAGACGGCGTTAATCTCAGGCGTAACCCCTTTCTTAATCATGGCGTACACACGCACTGGGAGGGTATTGAAGCCAGCGCCGCTGGTGAAAAATGTGATGACAAAATCATCCAATGAAAGCGTAAAAGCTAGAAGAGCCCCCCCGATGATGCCAGGCATCATCATCGGCAGCGTCACCAACCGAAAAGCTTGCAGGTTATCGGCGTACAAATCATGCGCCGCTTCCTCCAGGGTGCGGTCCATTTGCGCCAGTCGAGCGCGTACGACGATCGCGACAAAAGAGATATTAAAAGCGACATGCCCGATGATCACCGAATAGGGCACCGCAAATTCGATCCCGAAAATATTCAATTTCCACGGCTCAAACCCAATCCCGGTGATGTTAAGAAAATCAACAGCATGATCGCCATGGCGATGTCCGGGATGATGATCGGCAAATAAAGCAGGGCATCCGTCAACAGCTTGCCGCGGAAAAAATAACGCTCCATTGCCATAGCAGCCAAAGTGCCAATCACGGTGGAAATAATTGTGGACACGACCGCCAGGAACAGGCTGTTCCACAGCGCCAGGATGATCTGGTCATCGTGAATCATCACGCGATACCAATCCGCGCTGAAGCCATTCCACTGAGCCGTCGAACGGGAGGCGTTAAATGAGAAAAAAACCAGGATGATGATGGGCAGGTAAAGAAACAGATAGCCAAGGATGCCATAACCTGACAAACCGAGGTGACTCAACCGGTTGGCCCAGCGCGCCGCCCGGCTGGCGGCAGTTTCAGGGAGCGAGGCAGCCGCAGCGGAAAGGGCGCCCGCCTGCCCGCCGGATAATCGGGAAGACTGTTCTGCTGGCGGGGTCATGCCTGTGCTCCTTTTTGGGCGGTCGAGCGGAAGTAAACCAGGGTAGCGAACAGCATTAATCCCATCATGAGGGTGGAGAGCGCCGCTCCGAAAGGCCAATCGTGGGCGGACAGGAACTGGTTGCTAATCACATTCCCAATCATCAAAGATTTCCCGCCCCCTAAAATCGCAGGTGTCACAAATGCTCCCAGGGAGGGGATGAAAACCAGCATCGATCCTGCAACCACACCAGGCAGCGAAAGGGGCCAGATAATGCGCAAGAACGCCTTGGGTCCATTGGCATACAGATCGCCGGCGGCTTCGATCAGCCCCCAATCCATGCGTTCCAGGGCCGCATAAAGGGGCAGCACCATGTCCGGCAGCCAGCCATATACCAGGCCCAGAATGATGGCAAAATCGTTGCCGAACAATGGCAGGGGTTTACTTATGATCCCCAGAGAGATCAAGGCGCCGTTGATCAAACCGGTGTTTGTGCGCAGCAGCGTCAACCAGGCATAAGTGCGGATGAGAAAATTGGTCCAAAACGGGATCATTAAAGCCAATAAAAGCGCATTGCGCTTGCGCGCCGGCCGTGTAGCGATGTAATATGCCAGGGGATAACCGATCAACAAGCAGGCGACAGTTGTGATGATGGCAATATAGGCGGAGCGTAAGAAAGTGCTCAAATACAAAGGGTCAAAAACCCGGCGGATGTTTTCCAGAGTGTATACCCAGGTCACGCCCCCATAAGTGCCGCGCTCCAGGAAAGCGTAGATGACGACGATCAGGAGCGGAGCCACGAAAAAAACCGTCAGCCAGGCTACAGCAGGCAAAAGCAGCAGCCAGGCTTGTAAAGCAGGGAAGCGCCGGAGAGTCTGTTCCATCCGTTTACTCCTTAAGGATTCGGGCGTGATCCGGGTCCCAGCAAAGGATAACTTCATCATTTGGCTGGAACTGGCCGCCGCCGGGGATCGTATTTTGCTGGCGGCCAACCAGGTGGACTCGATTACCCAGGCGGACGACATAACGAGTGTCTGTGCCGACATAGATTACTTGCTCGATATGCGCTTTCAGACGGGTCATATGCAGGGGAGTCTGGGGGTAATTGACCGGATAAAGGTGAATTTTCTCAGGCCGGATCGAAAGCAAGGCCAGCTCGCCTTCCTTTAAGCCTTCTTCAATCCAGCCCGCGGATGTGAAGGCGCTCTCGAGGATCTCAATTCCTAAAGTATCCTCCTCATAAAGCAGTTTTCCCGGGATCAGGTTCGTTTCTCCGATAAAATCTGCGACGAAACGGTTCGCTGGCAATTCATAGATCTCCTGCGGCAAACCTACTTGCAAAAGCTTGCCGCGGTTCATCACCGCGATGCGATCCGACATCGTCAAGGCTTCTTCTTGATCGTGAGTCACGTAAATAAAGGTAATGCCCACCTCCTCCTGTAAAGTCTTGAGCTCTAACTGCATCGCTTTGCGCAGCTTGAGATCTAACGCTCCTAATGGCTCGTCAAGAAGCAAGACTTTGGGGCGGTTGACGAGCGCACGCGCCAGGGCCACGCGCTGCTGCTGGCCGCCCGAGAGCTGTTTCGGCCGGCGTCGCTGCATCCCTTCCAAGTGGACGAGATTCAGGGCTTCCTCTACTCGCTGGTTCGTCTCTTGCTTTGAGATCCCCTGCATCTCCAGTCCGAAAGCAACATTTTGGTAAACACTCATGTGAGGGAAAAGCGCATAATTTTGAAAAACGGTATTCACCGGGCGGCGGTGGGCAGGCAGGTATCCTTGAGGCTTTCCCCCGATCAGGATTTGGCCGGAAGTCGCCATCTCAAAACCGGCGATCATCCGCAAAGTGGTGGTCTTTCCACACCCGCTGGGACCTAACAGTGAAAAGAACTCGCCATCTTTCACCTGAATGGAAACATTGTCGACAGCAGTCACTTCTCCAAATTGTTTTACAACGTCTCGGAGCTCGACTGCGATGCCATCCGGATCGAAAGCTATACGATTTTCCACTTCAGCACCTAAGTTTTTGAACGGCAGCGCCTGGATAAAAGTAAACCCCTCAATCCATGTTAGGAACCATTTTCTCGCCTTTGAAGCTGGGAGTCAGCAATTACGAGGCGCTCTACAGACATCCACTTATAGCCGGCGCGCTAAAAGCACTTCATCGTGCACAAGAGCGGGATAATTTACTAGTATACCAATAATTTTTAAAAAGTAACCATGGAAATGCAGTAAATTATTGCGAATTAACCTTTACATGAGGCCTATGGTCTCAATACCACTTCATTATATGCGCTACCGAAGCCCGCGCTTTCTCAGCATGCGCTATCTCAGCGTGCGGTTGACAGCTTGTTCATCCTGCGTTAGACTCATCCATGCAGCCCGCCACTGGCAACCGGGGGCAGTCGGAATATGAGAGGGCGGTAACTCAACCAGAAATTTCAGAATGGGTTCCTGAGCAGGTCGATACTGCGTAAATAAAATAACGATGTATTTTGATCGCATACAACTTGAGAATCTGGAAGATCAGGCCCTGGCTCCCTATGGCTGTAGAAGCAAGAATTCAAAGGGACGCCAGTATCCTGAAGATGAGCCCGATTATCGCACGGCATTCCAACGAGATCGTGACCGCATTTTGCACACTACCGCTTTCCGGCGGCTAGAATACAAAACGCAGGTTTTTATCAATTACGAAGGGGATTATTACCGCACAAGGTTGACCCATACCCTGGAAGTGTCTCAAATTGGACGCACGATCGCCCGCGCCCTGGGAGCAAATGAAGACCTGATTGAAACCATATGCCTAGCTCACGACCTGGGCCACCCTCCTTTCGGGCATTCCGGCGAAGTAGCGCTGGCCCGCCTGATGAAGGACTGGGGCGGGTTCGACCACAACAAACAGTCGCTGCGCATCGTCACCAAACTCGAACAACGCTACCTGGACTTTCCCGGGCTCAACCTGACCTGGGAGGTGCGCGAAGGCATCGTTAAACACGAATCCGAATACGATATTTCCGATGCTTCCGATTACAATCCCGACTTGCGCGGCCATCTGGAGGCCCAGATTGCGAATGTGGCCGATGAACTTGCCTACAGCGCCCACGACCTTGACGACGGTCTGCGATCCGGGATGATCACCCCATTGATGCTGGAAGGTATTACTTTGTGGGAGATCCTCGCGGAAAGCATCGGCTGGCACAGCAATGTGCTGGACGAGCTCACACGCCATCGCCTGATCCGCCGGTTAATTGGGATCGAGGTGACAGACCTGTTACAGGCAACCGACCAGCGATTGCGCGAGAGCAATGTGAAATCGGTTGAAGAATTGCAAAAACTTCCGTATAATGTGATTGGTTTCAGTGAAGATATGCACCGGAGAAACCGGCAGCTCAAGGACTTCCTGTACGCCAACCTTTACCGCCATCACCGGGTTGTGCGGATGGCAGTGAAAGCAGAACGAATCATCACAGTTCTCTTCAACGCCTATCGCTCGGAGCCCGCCATGCTGCCCCTTCCCGTGCAAAATTTAGTGGAAGATCGAGGACTGGAACGAACGATTTGTGACTATATCGCTGGCATGACAGACCGCTACGCCATCGAAGAACACCAGAAGTTATTAGATCCAACAACTCGACCCTAAGCGAATCGGCTTGCAAGCCTGTGAAACTGTGGGACGGAAAAATCCGTAACGTCTCACGAGTTCCAGATTTTGTCGATTTCGATGATTCTTGGAGAAAGCGAATGACTGACCAACCCTACCTAACTGCTGAGGGCGCTGAACGCCTGAAAGTTGAATTAGCCCGGCTGAAGGGGCCTGTTCGAGAAGAAATAGCAGGGCGTTTACACGCCGCAATCCAACAGGGCGACCTTTCTGAAAATGCTGATTACATTTCTACCAAAGAGGAGCAGGGATTTATCGAGGGCCGGATCCAGGAATTAGAATATGTGCTTCGCAATGCGATTATCGTCGAAGAGCACAACGGCAAACGAGACCAGGTAGAGGTAGGCGCGAGCGTCACGATCCAGGAAGAGGACTATCCTCCAGAAACCTATCACCTGGTGGGTGCGAAAGAAGCAGACCCGCGCAATGGCAAAATATCAAACAAATCTCCCATCGGCAGAGCATTAATGGGACTAAAGGAAGGCCAGGTCGCGGTCGCTGAAACCCCTAACGGGCAGGTCCGCCTCAAAATCTTGAAAATTGAATAGAAACTTATCGAAAAGCGGAAACAGGCGATCCGCTCTCAGCGGCGCCTTCCCTTTAAATTCAAACGGCGGCTGCTCAGGCAGCCGCCGTTTATTTTCGAAGAATGGATCAGGCCTTCGGCCAGACCGCTAATTCCAGGATGAAACGATCGAAGAAGCTTTCGGCCGGCAAAGCGCCATCTCCATAGCCCATATCCACCACTCGAGCGACCAATTGAAGGGTCTGGGTCTCCAAGACAGTCTCGGTTCCCGGTTCAGCAAGGAGCGGCTCGCCTTTTGCAGCCAGGCGTTGCCGGGTGGCGTCATCTTCGAATGCATGGCTGCTCATCAAGACTTTCGTGACCGTTTGTATGTCGTTCTTATCGAACAACCAGACTTCGAAAGCGGTCACTTTCTTCGGGTCGCCAACACCGATGGTCTCGGAAATGCCGACGCCGCATTCTCCCATGAACTCACCAGCGGGCGAATCAATGCTGAAAAAGTCATCAAAAAGATCGTCGCCCAGTTTGTAGGAAGCCATGAATTGCGCCATTGGCGGTTCTGCACCTGTAGAGGTGTAATCCGTCCAGGCAGCCTGGCGGGCTGCTTGCTGGGCTTGCATGGCGGGGGTTGGCTCGCCAGTCCGGACTGAGCTGCTGCGGCCGCGCAGGATGAATACGACAATCAAGACAGCCGCCAATAAGAGCACAATCAGGCATAACACCGGCAGGAGCGATCGCAAGAATCCACCAACCTGAGAGCCCCCTGCGGCTGCAGTCGCCGTTGCTTCGGTACCCGGTGCTGGAAGGGATGGGCTAACAGACGGCCCGGCGCCTAACACAGCGATGCCATAAGCCTGTACTAATTCCGGGCTTAGTCCGGGGGAGCTGCTGGCGACATCTTGCAAGACCTTATCGGCATCCGATCCTAAAGCCTCATAGCGGGACTTGGCTTCGGCGACGTCCTTCGTCTGGCCAAAAGCCTCCACAGCCATGCGCATGTATTCCACTTTTTGATCGTAGCGTAGATCTTTTGGCCCGGCGCCTGAGTATTTAACGGGCCAGAGCCACCAGCCCAATACAACCAGCCCGAAGATTATCCCCACAACAAGACCAACAACTCCCGCTGCCAGCGGTTTGTTTAATTGCTCGCGGATCGCATCCATAGCTTTCTTCTCCAAAGATGAATTCTATTCATAAGGAAAGGGCCAAGCAACTCTTATTAGAAGAATTAGCAAACAAACATCGCTTAATTGTTCTAATTTTAGACGATAGTTACAAATTATGCAACTCTAGCAGGCAATCCCAATCCTTTATGATTTGAATTTCAAGCAAACAATTTTGTCAGGTCAAGTTGGCATTTCCTTACAGGACGCCGCTCGCATTGTTGACCTCAGCCTGTCGTTTCGTAGAGTTCACCACTTCCAGAGAATGGAGATGCAAGACTCATGCCGCGTTCGTAGATTCGGCTAATTCGTCTTCCGATACCTGTTCGAGAGGAAATCGTTCTTCACATTGGGTGCATTGCGCAAAACGCTTATCGGCGACGACCAACAAACCGCCGCACACCGGGCAGGGCTTGGGTAGCGGGCGCTTCCACGAAGTGAAATCGCATTCCGGGTAATTGGAGCAGCCATAAAAGACCCGGCCCTTACGGGTTTTGCGTTCCACGATCTCACCGCCATCTTTCGGGCAGCAAACCCCGATTTTTTCCAACCAGGGCTCTGTATAACGGCACTCAGGGAAGTTGCTGCAGCTAATAAATTTCCCGAAGCGGCCCCAGCGGATCACCAGTTCATGCCCACTTACGGGACAAAGTCGCCCTACCAGCTCGGGTTCCATATTCATTTGAGGAATCAGTTCCTCAGCTTTTTCAACTTTCTCCGAGAACGGGTTATAAAACTCGCGCACGACCGATACCCACTTCAACTCGCCCGAGGCGACCCGGTCAAGATCCTCCTCCATTCGAGCGGTAAAGCCCACATCGACTACATCTGGAAAATGCTCAATGAGCAAATCATTGACCAGGGCTCCGGTTTCGGTGGGCACGAGCCTTTTGTTTTCCCGCTGAACGTAACCCCGCTGCTGCAGAGTACCTAGGATGGGCGCATAGGTCGAAGGCCGGCCGATGCCGTTTTCCTCCAATGTCCGCACAAGTGAGGCCTCAGAGAAGCGCGGCGGGGGCTGGGTGAAGTGCTGTTCGGGGATCAACCGGCGCAATTTCTGAGATTGCCCTTCCTCCAGGCCAGCCGGGATGCGAGAATTTTCCTCATCGTCTGCAGTCTGGTCTTCGTCCCGGGTTTCTTCGTAAACGATCAAAAAACCCTGGAATTGAATGGTTGAGCCTGAGGCGCGCAGCAAGTATTCATGTGATGCTGATTTCCCTGTGACCTCGACAGACAGCGTGTTGTAGATTGCGACAGCCATTTGGGAAGCAACAAAGCGCTGCCAGATCAGTTGGTAGAGACGGAACTGGTCCCGGTTTAAGAATCCCTTGATCGATTCCGGCTGGCGCAAGACCGATGTCGGGCGGATCGCCTCGTGGGCCTCCTGGGCGCCGCGGACTTTGGTTTTATATTGTGGCGGTTGGTCGGGCAGAAAACTGTCGCCATAGCGCTGAGAAATGTACTTGCGCGCCTCCTGTTGGGCAAGCTCGGAGACATTGGTGGAATCGGTGCGCATATAAGTGATCAAACCGATGTTACCGCCTTCGCCGACATCGATACCTTCATAAAGCTGCTGGGCGAGCGCCATCGTACGCTTGGCGGTGTAACCCAACCGCCGGGAGGCCTCTTGTTGGAGCGTGCTGGTTGTGAAAGGTGCTGCCGGCGACCGCTTGCGCTCGCCGCGCTTGATTTTCGTTATGGCGTAACCCGCCGTTTCCATATCCACAAGGAGCGGTTTGACATCCGCCTCATTTTGAAGGAGCGGTTCTACATCATCCAGCCTGGCAAGCTTGGCGATGAAGGTGTCTTTTAAGCCTTCCGGCAGAAATTCTGCCGCGATCGTCCAGTATTCCTCCGGGACAAAGGCCGCGATCTCACGCTCACGCTCGACGATCAGGCGCAAGGCGACAGATTGGACGCGCCCCGCCGAAAGACGACCGCGCACCTTACGCCAAAGAAGCGGGCTCAAATTGTAGCCAACCAGGCGGTCGAGCACCCGGCGTGCCTGTTGTGCGTCTACCAAATCCATGTTGATGCCGCGCGGGTGAGCAAACGCTTCCTCCACTGCCGGCTCGGTGATTTCGTGAAAGACAACCCGGCGGGTGATATCCGGATCGATCTCGGCTGATTCCAATAAATGCCAGGCGATCGCCTCCCCTTCACGATCCGGGTCTGTCGCCAGGTAAACCTCCTCGGCTGATTTTGCCAGGGATTTGATCTCTTTAACAACCGGGCGTTTTTCGTTAGGCACCCGATACTTCGGGGCAAAATCATTCTCCACATCCACAGAGAGCTGAGAGCGCAATAAATCGCGCACATGTCCCACGGAAGCCTTTACGGTATATCCTTTGCCCAGAAAACGGCCCACCGTGCGAGCTTTTGCGGGCGATTCGACAATAACCAGCTTGCCGGAACGCCTGGTACGAGGGGCGCTGTTTTTTTGCGGAGGCTCGAGATTGGCGTGAGCCTCGGTTCGACCCATACGGAACATCTTCGTACCACAAACCGGGCAAACGCCTTTGGTTGCCGGCGCTCCGTTTTCAGTAAACACCGCTTGAGGATTTTGAATCTCACGTTTCGTTTTACATTTCACACAGTAAGCTTCCAACGATAATTTCTCCTAGTTTATTATGTGCCTGAAATCGTATTTCCAGGCCCGTAAAGCACAAACAATGCTTCGTTATCATCTTCATATACCGAGGAAAGCCCTCGCCAGATGAATTTATAAATAGTCCTGCCCATCCTGCTTCAACTGGTCGACGACCTGGCGGACCCTTTGGGCTTCGTCCTTGCGACAAACCAGCAGGACATCGCCGGTATCGACGAGCACAAGTTCTTCGACTCCAATGGTCACGATCAAGCGCCGGTTTTGGGTGACATATATCAGTGACTTTTTGGTGTCCAGGCCGATATGCTTACCACCCATGACAATATTACCAAACTCATCGCCCTCCAGAACATCGAACAGGGCGTCCCAACTACCGACATCGCTCCATTGTAAGCCGGCAGCCGGAATCACCACAACGTTTCTGGCCGCCTCCATGATGCCGTAGTCAATCGTCTCCTTCTTGAGCGCGGGCCATATTGCTTGCAAAACGTTTTGTTCTTGGGGCGTGCCCCAGGCCTGGTAAATCTCTTCCAGGCCCTTCGTCAAGTCGGGCATCTGGCAGGCGAATTCTTCCCAAATCCGGTCCACGCGCCAGACGAACATCCCAGAATTCCAGGCGTGGTCACCGCTTTCCAGAAAGTCGCTGGCTTGCCTGGAATTGGGCTTTTCCTTGAATTTTAGCGCTCGAAAGACCTCCATGCCGTTATAAACCCCGATCTTCTCGCCGACCTGAATGTACCCATAGCCTGTTGCCGGGAAGGTCGGTTCGATACCCAGGGTCACCAGGTAACCCTCACGGGCTACTTCCTGAGCGGTTACAAGCAACTCCCGAAACCTGGCCTCGTTGCCCATGTAGTGGTCGGAAGTCAAAATTGCCATAACCGCCTGTGGGTCGCGCTTTTTCAGAGCAACGGCCGCCAGTCCAACTACAGAAGCGGTGCCGCGCGGCATCGGTTCAAGCAAGTAGTTCTCCATCGGGATTTCAGGCACCTGGGCCTGCAGTTCTCTAGCCTGCCCATCGACGGTCACAACCAGGATTCGATCCGGAGGGACCAAATCAAACAAACGATGGACCGCGGTCTGGAACAAAGAACGCTCATCAAACAGGCTGATCATCTGTTTCGGCCGCGCTTGCCTGGAAAGAGGCCATAAGCGAGTCCCACCTCCACCCGCCATAATGACTGCGAAAAAATGTTCGCTCACAAGTAATCTCCTTGCTGCTCGTGGACTGCTACGTAATGCATGCCCCCAACCTGGCGCACCAAACCCTTCAGCTCCATCAGCGCCAAGGCTGCAGATACCTTTTCGATCGGTAATTCCGCCCGCTGGCGAATTTCGTCCACATGCAAAGGCTCCTGACCGAGAAGTTCAAACAGGCGGGCTTCGGTCGCATCCGCGGGTAAAACCGTGCGCGCCGCCCGGTGTTCATTGATCAGGGTTAAATCCAGCGTTTCGAGGATATCCTTGGGTTCCAGCAGTGGGCGGGCCCCCTGTTGGATCAGATAATTGGTCCCTTTGCTTTGCGGCGCGTTAATGTTGCCAGGAACTGCGAAAACTTCACGACCCTGCTCGACAGCGAACTCAGCGGTAATCAGCGCGCCGCTTCGTTCCCCGGCCTCGACGACGACCACTGCCCGAGAGAGACCAGAGATAATACGATTTCGAGGCGGAAAGTTTACGGCGTCCGGTGCGGTCCCTGGCGCGTAATCGCTAAGCAGTGCGCCGTTGGCAATAACCTGCTCCGCAAGACGCCGGTGCTCAGGGGGGTAAATCCGGTCGACGCCGCTGCCTAATACAGCCAGCGTGCGCCCACCCGCATTCAATGCGGCCTGGTGAGCGATCGCATCCACCCCGCGCGCTAACCCACTGACAATTGTTACACCGCTGCGCGCCAGTGCAGCCGCCACTTCCTCGGTTACCTGGCGACCATAGGCGGTCACCCTGCGAGTGCCGACAATCGAAACCGCCCATTCGTCTTCTGTGTGCAGGTCGCCGCGCAGATAGAGTACAGGCGGCGGCTGATCGATTTCCTTGAGATAACGAGGATAACTGTCATCTTCCCATGTGATTACCTTAATACCCTGAGCCTGAATAAACTCCCATACCTTATCCAGCGAAACCTCTGAGCGGACCTTCAAAAATGATTCAACGATTTTCGACCCAAGTCCAACCGCGCGAATTGAATCCGCTGGAGCATTCCAGGCTGTCTCAACATCGCCAAAGATGCTCAATAATGCGCGCAGGCGGGCGGATCCAATGCCTTTAACCAGGTTAAATCCCACCCAATATTTCCTGAGATCATCCAAAACTGCACACCCCCAGCTCTTCTTTTCGCGAAGACATCCGGTAGCCGTCCATTTACAACAGTTTAGAATACCACATCGTTGGAGAAAACAAAAGGGGTAATTTAGAACACAAGTGCTAATCCGGAATAAGACCTGGCAGAATATGCACCTGGATCTGCGCCTTACGAAGATCAATATTCAAAATTACACTGTCGATCGCCGGAATTAATATCTCCGGTCCGCTTTCAGGTTGAATCACATAAACGTCATTCGCGCCGGTATCCAGAATATGGGTAACAACACCTAAGGGATTGCCATCTTCATCGACCACACGTAAACCGATAAGCTCGTGATGATAATACTCTCCCTCCGGAAGCGCAGGGAGATCTTCGGCGCGCACGAAGACCCATTGGTTGCGGAGCTCCGCAACGGCCTCTGGCGTATTATAAGACTTGAAACTTATTAGAAGCGCTTTACCATGCTCCCGCAGCTTATCGATCGTTTCCTCCTGGTGGTCCTCACCCACAAAGACCACTTTTCCGGCCTGCAAGCGCTCGGGGAAATCCGTGAGAATGTCCATCAGGATCTCACCTCGCATCCCATGCGGGCGACGCAGCATCCCAACGACTAAGAACACAGGCTCGCCAGACGAAGGCGAGCCTGCAGGCTGCTCCTTAGGTCTAGAAAGTCTGCGCCCGGTCATTCCGGCTCGACGATGTCCAGAGAGGCGCGCTTACCGTCTTGTGCACCCGCCACCCGTAAAAGGACCCTCATGGCGTTCGCTACCCGGCCGCTTTTTCCGATCACGCGTCCCATATCTTCTTTCGCAACTTGAAGGCGCAGTACGATCTGCGCTCCACGTCGCATCTGGCTGACGTTTACTTGAGTGGGGTCGTCCACCAAAGAGCAGGCGATAAACTCGATCAATTCCTTCATAAGTCCCCTCCCGAGAAGCGGGCCGCCCGTGCTAATCGGCCTCTGTTTCTTTAGCTTTCTTTGTCTTATTTACTATAGAAGTTCGCTCAGTCTTTGGGTTGATATTGCGGGCTTCCTCTGCGGAACGGGCTTCAGCCAGCAAAGTCTCGAGCTCTTCACCCTTCTTGTAGCGCTCATAGCGATCCAATAAGCCGGCGCTGCGAAAGACTAGCAGGGCGGATTCGCTCGGTTGAGCGCCTTTGTGCATCCAATCGTAAATTCGATCTTCCTTTAACTGGATCGTTGCCGGGTCTGTGCGAGGGTTATAGAAACCCAGGATTTCCAAAAATGCGCCATCCCGCGGAGCCTCTTTATCAGCAGCAACGAGGCGATAACTGGGTTGGCGCTTAGCGCCAACGCGGCGCAGGCGAATACGTACCATAGATCTTTTCTCCTTCGTGTTCTCTCACGATATTCAACCGAATAGACGCGGTAAGCCGCGTATTCCTGACTTCTTGATAGTTTTGAATAGGCGCTGGGCCTCGCGAAATTGTTTCATTAACCGGTTCACGTCCTGCACCTGGGTGCCAGAGCCGCTGGCGATGCGCCGGCGGCGGGAGGCATTGAGAATATCCGGCCGGCGCCTTTCTACCGTGGTCATCGAATTGATGATCGCCTCAGTCATTTTAAGCTGCTGTTCCGCATCTTGAGGAGAAATCTGGCGGGCCATCTGGCCCATTCCCCCGGGCAGCATTTCCAACAATTGTCCTAAAGGACCTAATTTTCGCACCTGGCGCAACTGATCGGCGAAATCCTGGAGTGTAAAATCGCCTGACATCATCTTTTCGGCCTGCGCCTGGGCCGTTTTCTGATCGAAAGAAGCTTCTGCTCTTTCGATTAAGCCAATAAGGTCGCCCATGCCTAAGATGCGAGATGACAGCCGGCCAGGATCAAAGACCTCCAGCGCCTCCAATCCCTCGCCGGTGCCCAAGAACTTTATCGGCACACCGGTCACGGAGCGAATTGAGATCGCGGCCCCGCCGCGAGCGTCACCGTCCATCTTGGTTAATATCAGGCCGGTTAGCGGGATCGCCTCCTTAAACCCTTTGGCGACGTTTACCGCTTCCTGACCGATCATCGCATCGGCGACGAGTAAAATCTCCGCCGGCTGAACGCGTTTTTGGATAGCTTGCAGCTCTGACATCAACGCATTGTCAAGCTGTGACCGGCCGGCTGTATCCAGGATGATGATTGTAAAACCACCCTTTTGGGCTTTATCCAACGCCTGGTAGGCCAGTTGCGGAGGTGGGACGCCTTGCTCGTAAAAAACGGGTACGCTCAACCGTTCGCCCAGCGTTTCCAACTGGCGTACAGCCGCCGGGCGGTAGGGGTCGGCGGCAACCAGCATCACGCGTTCCCCCTGGGAGCGCAGCAAACGGGCAAGCTTGCCGGCGGCGGTGGTCTTTCCGGAGCCTTGCAAACCAACCAGCATGATTGGGCGGGGACGTGGGCCGCTCAAATTCAGCCGCTCGGGGTCTCCCAGCGTGGCAATAAGCTCCTCATTGACGATCTTTACGACCTGCTGCCCCGGATTCAGGGCACGCGAAACTTCCTGGCCAATGGAGCGTTCACGCACGCGGGCGACGAAATCCTTGACCACGCCATAATTGACATCCGCCTCGAGCAAAGCCAGGCGGACCTGGCGCATGGCCGTATCGACGTCGGCGTCGCTTAATTTACCATGGCGGCGGAGTTCTTTAAAGACTTCATTCAGGCGCTCAGTCAGGTTCTCAAACATAGCACTGCATTTTAGCCCGGAAGCGTCCATAGGTCAAGGAAAATACTGAAGATAAGGCAGGGGATTGTAGAACCTGGGGACAATCGACCGTAACTACTCAAGTTCGTCAGGGTTATACCCTAGTAGCGTGTAGGGCTTTTCAGACGATCTTTTCTTGAAATTAACGAATTAGGGTAACATTCGTCCTATGTTACCGGATTCATATTGAATCCCCATTCTTGTTTGGCAAGGAGCGCTCAATTATGGCCAATGTGGCGCTTGTCACCGACAGCACCGCCAATATACCCAAGGAACTCCTGGAAAAATATCAAATTAGCGTGGCGCCCCAGGTTCTCATATGGGGGGAGGAAACCTACCTGGACGGCGTCGATATCCAGCCAGAAGAATTTTATTCGCGTCTGCAGACTGCGAAAACCATGCCGACCACTTCTCAGGCCTCGGCAAAATCTTTCAATGAGATATTCGAAAGATTGTTAAGCCAGGGCTGTGAAATCCTGGCAGTGTTGATCTCCGGCCAACTTTCCGGCACAATTGCCTCGGCGTACCAGGCCCTGGAGCAATTTCCGGGCGCCTCTATAGAAATCGTCGATTCGAATTCAGCAGCAATGGCGATGGGATTTCAGGTCCTGATGGCCGCTCGGGCGGCAGCCAAGGGAGCCAGCCTGGCCGAATGCAAAGCGGTTGCCGAAGAGGCCCGCGACCACACCGGCGTCATCTTCGCCGTCGACACATTAGAATTTCTGCATCGCGGCGGGCGGATCGGTGGAGGGGCGCGCTTGTTAGGCACCGCCCTCAACCTGAAACCCATCTTGGAGCTGCGCGAGGGTCACGTGGAAGCAGTCGAAAGAATCCGCACCCGGCGAAAATCCATCAGCCGCTTGATCGAGCTGGTCGAGCAAAGGATTGCAGGGAGAAAACCAGTCAGCCTGGCAACCCTGCACGCAAACGCGCCGGAAGACGCCCAATTGCTTCTGGATCTGGCCAGCGAGAAAATCGAGGCCGAGGAGAGCATCTTTACCGAAGTCAGCCCGGTGGTCGGAAACCACGCCGGCCCAGGCACCGTAGGGTTGGCGTTTATAGCTGGAATGTAAATCTCTGTTTTTGACTGATCCGGCCGGGCTTTCCGTTATTTTAATCGGGAGGCCCGGCTGCTTTTTGTGCTATCTGTCCACTCGAAAAAGTTCACAGAGCGCCAGCGAGCGGCGTGAAAATTCTTTTTGACGCTTGCCTTAAATCGTGGTACGCTTATGGCAGGCCGTGAAGTGGGCGGAACACGGCTGGTGAATGACACTCACAAGAATCCCCGGGCCTGGAAGTTGATTGGATTAGGAAAACAACCCTTACGCTCCCACTCTCGGAGTCAATGAATATGAACGCATCTGAGCCCCTGACTTCTGACTCCTTACGGGTTTACGATAATATTCTGGATACAATTGGGAAAACCCCGCTGGTAAAACTTGGCCGGTTGGGGCGCAGCCTGCCCTGCCCGCTTTATGCGAAAGTGGAAGCTTTCAACCCGGGCGGTTCGGTGAAAGACCGGATCGCTTTAAACATGATTGAAGAAGCTGAGCGCAGCGGCAGACTTAAGCCAGGGGGAACTGTGGTGGAATCCACCTCTGGAAATACCGGTGTAGGATTGGCAATTGTCTGCGCATTGAAAGGCTACAAAGCCATTTTTGTGATGCCAGACAAAATGAGCCAGGAAAAAATCCAGGTTTTGCGGGCTTACGGCGCGAAGGTGGTCATCACACCCACAGCGGTCGCTCCTGAGGACCCGCGTTCGTATTACAACGTCGCCAGGCGCATCGTGGACGAAACGCCCAACGCCATCCTGGCAAACCAATACCATAATCCTGAGAACCCAAATAGCCACTACCAAACCACCGGACCCGAGATCTGGGAGCAGACGAAAGGCCAGGTGACAGACGTCGTAATCGCTATGGGGACCGGGGGCACGATTTCAGGCATCGGGCACTACTTGAAGGAGAAGAACCCTGCAATTCGCATGATAGGGGTCGATCCGACGGGCTCTATCTTACTCGAAGCCTGGCAGCTTGGCCACTTTTCAAAAGACCTGCAGGCCAGCACGTATAAAGTCGAAGGGATTGGCGAGGATTTTCTCCCCTCGACCCTTGACCTTTCGATCATCGACCAGGTGATTCGAGTGACGGATAAAGAGTCATTTTTATGGACCCGCCGCCTGGTAAAAGAGGAAGGCATCTTTTGCGGAGGCTCATCCGGCTCGGCTGTGGCAGCGGCTATGCGCTACGCTCAAACCCTGGATGCCGGTCACCTGGTGGTCGTGCTTTTGCCAGATACCGGGTCCCGCTACCTTTCCAAGGTTTTCGACGATAAATGGATGCGTGAAAACGGCTTCCTCGAAGCGGAATGGACTGAAATCACCCTTGGCGAAGTGTTGGCCAGAAAACCTTTCAAAGAACTGATCACCGCCAGGATGGAAGACCATATCACAGACGTCATCGCTTTGATGAAATCCAATGATATTTCCCAGGTCCCCGCCCTGGACCCGCAGGGGCAAATTGCCGGCCTGGTTACCGAAGTGGATCTGCTAAAGCATATGTTGGAAAGCAACCAGGGAATTCCGCGTGACGAAACGATCGAAGCAATCGTCGAGGATGCAAAGGCGATCTACCCTTCACACACCTTGTTGGAAGAAGTTCTGCCAGACATCGTCGACGGGTATGTAATCCTGGTGACTGAAGCCAACCGGCCAGTTGGCATTCTTACAAAAATCGATATCCTGGATTTCGTCGCCCAAGAAATCCATTAGAGCAGATCAAACCATCTTTCATGCAAGAGACTCCATCGTCTATGCCTTCAGACCTGCCTACACTCGCGTTCGTTCCAGTCGACAGCCTGTTGATCCACGAACGCCACGATGACCAGCGCGTCTACCCATTGGTCCTGCGAATACGCAACAGCGGCGTTTTTCGAAATCCACCCATCGTCTTACCCCTACAAATTCCCAACGGGAGCTATATGGTCCTGGACGGCGCGAACAGGATCACTGCCTTAAAAGAAATGGGATTTTTGCATGCCCTGGTTCAGGTTGTCCAACCGGATGACCCTGGTCTGGGTCTGCAAAACTGGAATCACGTCGTCTGGGAATTGAACCCGGCCAGATTTTTAGCCGGGATCCATGAAATCGATGGCATCCAAATTGTCCTATCGAGCGATGAAAAGGATCAGCCAAATATCGCTGGGGACTGCGGCCTGGCTTTGATCGGCATGTGTGATAATCGTCAATATCAATTGTGCACCGAATCCGAGCTGCTGGTAGAGCGAGTCGACCTGCTGAATGCGATTGTGAACAGCTACAGAGATCGGGCTCGCCTGGATCGTACCAGCTCGCGAGACGTGGCGCTGCTCTCGAAAATCTACCCGCAGTTTAGCGCCCTGGTGATTTTCCCCAATTTCCTGATCGAGGATGTCATGGGTCTGGCGAGCAAAGGCTACCTGCTTCCCAGTGGGATCACCCGTTTCACGATCTCGCCGCGCGCCCTGCACGTCAACTATCCCTTGGATGAGCTGGCTGCCGACAAACCGCTGGAAGAGAAAAACGCCCAACTGCACAAGTGGCTGCAAGAACGAATCGAACGTAAAGGCGTGCGATATTACGCCGAACCCACTTTCTTGTTCGATGAATAAGGGTGGGCGCAGGGACGGACTCTGGAGGTTATGCCTGCTCCAGGGCCGCCTCTAAATCCGCGACCAAATCATCGATGTGCTCCAGCCCCACAGAAAGGCGCACCAGACCCGGATCCACTGCCAGGGGAGAATCCGCAGTCGAAGCATGGGTCATCGCCGCCGGCACTTCGATTAAAGATTCCACGCCACCGAGGGATTCGGCCAATGAAAAAATCCTGGTGCTTTCCACCACACGCCGGGCGGCTTGTTCCCCACCTCGAATAACGATTGAGATCATTCCGCCCCCCAACCGCATCTGCCGGCAAGCAATTTGGTATTGAGGGTGGGTGGGATGGAAAGGATAAAGGACTCTCTCCACTTTTGGATGGCTTGCCAGGAATTCCGCCAGGGAATGCGCGTTCTCAGCATGGCGCTGCATGCGCAAGGCCAGGGTTTTGACGCCGCGCAGGACCAAAAAACAATCCATCGGCCCGGGCACTGCCCCAACCGCATTCTGCAAAAAAGCGAGGCGTTCGTAAAGCTCCGCTGAATGACCCATCAGCGCTCCGCCGATGACATCCGAATGACCGCCGAGGTATTTCGTGGTGGAATGCAAGACGAGGTCAGCGCCCAATTCCAGCGGGCGCTGCAAGTAAGGGGTGGCGAAGGTATTGTCCACCACCAGGAGAGCCTTGGGGATACGCTGGTGTACGATTTCTGTGACTGCCTGAATATCGGTAACGCTTAGCATAGGGTTGGAAGGCGATTCCAGCCAAACCAAGCGGGTATTTGGGCGAAGCTGGTCTGCCACCTGCTGGAGATTGGTTGTATCGATATAGGTAAAATCCAGACCATACGATCGCAACACCCGTTCAAACAAGCGATAAGTGCCTCCATAAATATCGTTGCCCGCTAAAACGTGATCTCCAGGCGCCAGAAGGCGCAAGATCGTGTCGGTCGCCGCCATGCCGGAAGCAAAGGCCAGGCTGAAGTCCGCTGATTCGAGCGCGGCCAGGCAGGCCTCTAAAGCAGCCCGGGTTGGATTGCCTGTCCTGGAATATTCGTAGCCGCGATGCCGGCCTACCCCATCCTGCTGGTAAGTCGAAGTCTGGTAAATCGGGGTCATGACGGCCCCAGTTGAAGGATCCGGTTTTTGACCCGCATGAATGGTTAAGGTTTCGAAATGCATCAGCTTATCAGCTCCAGACAAGTGTCGAATTTCTTAGTTCTGGCAAGCAGGATTCCCCACCAGCCGTGGACTTCATTTTAGTCGCGAAACTCCCGGGAGACAAGACAAAAAAGGATCTTCATAAAAGATGATCTTGACAGGTACAATTTAAATGCTAAAATTTGCGATAAGGAATAATCGCAATAATGGATAAGTCCAAAATAGCGCCCCAGAACACACGAAAATCCACTCCCGGATCCGGCAGAAAAACCCGTAATACGATCCAGCGCAGAAAAATCCTGGTAGCCGTCCGCGATTCGGGCACCCACGTCACTGCCGAGACGGTTTACGAACAGGTTAAATTGGAGATGCCAGAGATCAGCCTGTCGACCGTCTATCGCAATCTGAAAACACTGGCGGACCAAGGGAAGGTCTCCGCGACCGACCTGGGCAGTGGGATGGTGTTCGAGGCAGTCCAGGAAGGCGCTCACCACCACCTGGTCTGCCTGAGCTGTAACAAGATCATTCCGTTTGACCATTCATTTGTAGAGCCGCTCTTCCAGGAAATTGAGAAACAAGGTTTTGAATTGGTGACTTCCCATTTGGCGTTGTACGGATATTGCCCGAATTGCCAAAAGTCCCAAGACTAAAACAGCCCTATTCAGAATAAAGAATCCATCCGGTGCGGGGAGATTATCGATGAAATTCGCCAATCCATCTTTTCCAAAGTGGTTTGTAATTTACTACCTGGCTGTTGGCGCATGGCTCGCAACCACCGCCATGCATATCCCGGACGGCTATCTCAGCCCATCCACCTCGCTGGTCATGTTCTTATTGGTACTGCCGTTTTGGGTGCGCGGTGTTCAGAAGCTGCGCAAGACGATCAACGCCAAAAACGTGCCACTCATTGCTCTTTTTGCTGCGTTTTCTTTCGTGATCATGATGTTCAACGTGCCTTTGCCCGGCGGCACCACAGGCCACGCCGTGGGCGGCGCTCTGGCTGCCATCCTCCTGGGGCCTGAAATTGCCACAATCGCCATATCCATCGCCCTGGTCATCCAGGCTTTCTTTTTCGGCGATGGGGGAATCCTGGCAATAGGCGCCAATTGCTTCAATATGGCGGTGGTCTTGCCATATATCGCCTACTATCTTTATCAGGCTATATCCGGAAAAACTCCCATCTCCTCGAAGTTACGTCCAATCGCGGCCGCGGTTGGAGGATGGGCCGGATTGACCATCGCAGCTTTCTTTGCCGGGGTGGAGTTTGGCATCCAACCCCTGCTTTTTCACACCGCAAATGGAGTTCCGCTGTATGCCCCTTACCCGCTGGCAGTCTCTATCCCGACGATGGTCATTCCACACTTGTTGGTGGCATCCGTGATTGAAGGCCTGTTCACCGGACTTGTTGTCGCGTACATACAACGTTCCAATCAAAAGGCTTTGCAGCTCGAGGCCAGCACCGAAGCAGGCTCAGACGCTTTCAGTTTTGGCAAATGGAGAGCTTTGTGGGCCATCCTGGCGATAGCAATCCTCGCCGCCCCGTTGGGATTGCTGGCGCCCGGGACAGCCTGGGGCGAATGGGGTTCAGACCAACTGGCCGGGCTGGGGTTGAATTTCATCCCGCAGGGATTGGCCAGTTTAGAAAGTTTGTGGGGAGCGCCGCTGGCGGATTACGACCTGCCAGCGCTTGGCAATGCCAACCTGGGCTATGTGCTCTCTGCATTGGTCGGAGTGGTTCTGATAGGTCTGGTTGTGTGGCTCTTCTCTGCGCTGTTCACAAGAGAGAAACAGGCGCAAAACATACAGCACTGATCCCATGAGCGATTCAAAAACAATTTTGGAGATGCCTGTTTTTCACATGCGCCACAGTAAGTCGTTCATTGAAAAGAGCCTGGCAGATATCAGCAACGCACTGGAGCAAACCCTTTTTGCCGAACAGATCGCCCATCAGCCGGGCTTGCTGCAAGGGCTGGACGCCCGCATGAAAGTACTGGCAATGTTCTCGTTACTGTTGGCGATCAGCCTTTCTCACAGCCTGCTGATCATCGTCGGGTTGTATTTCCTCCTGCTAGGGCTGGCCTGGGTCTCCTCCGTCCCAATGGGTTTTTTTATCAAACGGGTCTGGCTTTTTATGCCGTTCTTCACCGGCATCATCGCCCTGCCAGCGCTGTTTATCACCCCTGGACCTGCACTGGCGCATCTGCCGTTTGGAATTGTAATCACTCAAAGCGGCCTGACGACTGCCCTTTTTTTACTTTTACGAGTCGCCGCTTCAGTATCAACAGCAGCTTTGTTTGTTCTCACCACACCCTGGAACACTGTCCTGAAAGCCCTGGGAGTCTTGCGCCTGCCGGATGTAATCGTACTCATTCTGGGGATGACATACCGGTATATCTACCTGTTCTTACTTGCAGCCAACGATATGTTTCTCTCACGCAAAAGCCGTATTATTACACGGCTGGATAGCACAGCTCAACGGCGACTAATTGCCGGAAGCGCGGCTACCCTGCTGGATCGATCGCTGCAAATGAGCGAAGAAGTTTACCTGGCGATGCAAAGTCGCGGATTTCATGGTTATCCACGCACGATGGATTCCTTTCAATTAAAAGTTGGCGATTGGCTATTTATCGCCGTCACCCTGGTCATCACGGCTATGGCTATTTGGTTCGGTCGTTAATCGATTGAGGTTCTCCATGCAGGCTGATAAGATCATCGCCAAGGAAATCCCGGTCTTTGAAGTTGATAAGCTGACCTACAATTACGGGGAAGGACAGATTGCCCTAGATGGCGTCAGCATGAGCATCGGAAAGGGCGAAAGCGTCGCGATTCTCGGCTCCAATGGATGTGGCAAGAGCACACTGCTCAAACTGCTGGACGGGTTATATTATCCCGTCTCCGGTTCGATCAAAGCTTTCGGCCAGGCTTTGAGTGAGGCGACCTTTCAGGATGAGTCCTTTAACTTTAACTTCCGCCGCCAGGTAAGCCTGGTGTTTCAGGATAGCGACGTGCAGTTGTTTTCCCCCTCCGTGTGGGATGAAGTGGCTTTCGCGCCCTTGCAGTTGGGTTTGGAGACAAGTGAAATTGAAAGGCGCGTTTCATTGGCGTTGGAAGCTTTGCGGATTGAAAAACTGCAAAACCGCCCTCCACATCGACTCTCGAGTGGGGAGAAAAAGCGTGTCGCTCTTGCCAGCGTGCTCAGCCTGAACCCGCCAGTCTGGCTGATGGACGAGCCCACAGCCGGGCTGGACCCGCGCAGCCAATCCTGGTTAATTGATTTTATCCTCGAACAACGCAAAGCCGATAAAACCATGGTCACTACGACCCACGATCTGGGCCTGGCCGAAAGCATCGCCGATCGTATTTACATCCTGGATGAAGAACACCGCCTGGCTGCTGAAGGTAAGCCGGAGACATTGTTGAATGACACCGAATTATTGGTTGCATGCAATTTGGTCCACGTACACCGCCACCGGCATGGGGACCAACCCGAACATACCCACCTGCACCGCCATTCTCACGCTCACGCCCATCCCCAACCTGGGGATGAAGAGCACCAATCCTCCTAACCGCAGGTTTCTTTCCCGTCGCTTAACGCTTATAATCTACTCAAGCAGTCGCAGAATGACGATTTGTCCCAATCGGGAGAGAATTGGGATATGCGCGTGAACCAGAATAAATTCTCACCTTTTTGCTGGCACAGGCAATTTCTATAATACCAGGAGAGGACCTGAATGTATAAAAAATTATTCATCCCCGGACCTACCCATGTGAGAGATGAAATCCTGCAAGCTCAGGCGGTCCCGATGATCGGTCACAGGGCCAAGGAATATTCAGACTTACAGGCCGAAGTCACTCCCAAGCTCCAGAAATTGCTCTACACGCAGCAGCGAGTTTACCTGTTTGCTTCCTCGTCAACCGGGGTCATGGAAGGCGCTATCCGCCAGGCCTCACACAAGAAGATTTTAGGCACCATCTGTGGGGCGTTCTCCAAACGCTGGTATGAGATCATCGAGGCCAATGGGATTCCGTGCGGAAAACTGGAAGTCCCCCCAGGCCAGGCCACCACCGTCGATTTGGTGGACCGCGCTTTGAGCCTAGACGATTACAACTCGGTCACACTGACCATGAATGAAACCGCGACCGGCATCATGAACCCGGTCGAGGAAATCGCGGCGATGATCCATCAGAAATACCCCGATGTTTTAATCCTGGTCGACGCGGTGAGCTGTATGGCTGGCGTCAAAATTGAGTTCGACGCCTGGGGTTTGGACGCATGCATGGCAGGCGTACAGAAGTGTTTCGCCTTACCTCCGGGGCTGACCGTTTGCGCCGTCAGCGACCGGGCGAGAGCGCGCGGTAAAACCATCCCTGACCGCGGCTATTATTTTGCCTGGGACGCCATGGACAGCAAATATGATAAAAACCAGACGCCGGCTACCCCTGCTATCAGCTTGATCCAGGCCCTCAACCGGCAAATGGACGATATCTTCGTCGAAGGGCTGGAAAATCGATGGAGGCGCCATATCCAGATGGCCGAATACGTCCGCTCCTGGGCCCGCAAAAACTTTAAACTCTATGGCGACGAGCGTTATCTTTCCAACACGGTCACCAACATCGAAAACACGCCCGGGATCAGCGTGGCCGATCTCAATCAAGAACTGGGCAAGCGTGGAGCGATGATTTCTAATGGATATGGCGATTTGAAAGAGAAATGTTTCCGAATCGCTCATATGGGCGACCTGACCCTAAACGATCTGCAATGGCTGACCGCTCAAATCGATGATATCCTTGGACTGAATTAAGGGTTCCACGAACTATGGACATTTTTTTTCAAGACCCTGGAGAAATTCCCCTGCCGCCGGCTGAGGTGCGGATTCGCGAACTGAAAGCCCAACCCTGGTCAGACGGACAGCGGGTGCGGGTTTACCTTGAAATCGACCCATTCCAAAAGAGGCCAAATGCGGAAATCAGTATTCTGAATAACATCAATGAAGAAGTCGCTTCGGTGAGTATCATTGAGACCATCGACCGCAAGATGGAATTTACGATGCACTTGCGCGGTGAAAAAAAACCGGGGGATTATACCATCCAGGCGGTCCTGTTTTATGCCGGACCAAACGACAGCCAGGATAAACCTGCTGAAATGGAGCCGCCTGAGCCGGAACACAAGGTGGTCGATCGAGCTCAAGCGAGATTCAGCCTCGCATCCTGAAAGAGACGTTATGGAAACCGTTCCCCAAGAATGATGAAGATCCAACCGATGTCCAACAAAGTCTGATGGGACCTTTAATTCGACTACGCGAATTCATCCGCCCTTACTGGTTCCAGATTTCAATCGCCCTGCTGTCAATTCTGCTCCTGACAGCTGCCAGCCTGGCTGTGCCAGCCATAATCCAACAAGTGATTGACGTTGGCCTGGCACGCGGAGATTATGGTGTTCTCGTTTTCTCAGCCCTGCTTATCCTGGGAATTGGAGCTCTCCAGACTGGACTGACCTACGTCCAGGGCTACCTGAGCGAATGGATCGCCTCCCACATCGGTTACGATCTGCGCAACCGTTTGTACAACCACATCCAACACCTGTCATTTACCTACCACGATCACTCGCAAACTGGACAACTAATCAGCCGTTGCATTGAAGATGTTCGCTCGATCGAACGCTTTACTGGCCACGGCGTGGTGGAATTAATTCAGTTATGCTTGCTCTTGATCGGCATCGTAACGCTGCTGTTTGTACAACAGCCGCGCCTGGCTGCCATCGCCCTGCTTCCGTTGATCCCACTCGTCCTTTTGACGACCAATTTTGGGCGGCGTATTGGCGTTTATTTCCTTAAAGTAGACAACTCCCTTGGCGAATTATCCTCCCATCTCCAGGAAAATGTCAGCGGCGTGCAGGTGGTGCGCGCTTTCGCTCGCGAGCCTTATGAAATCCAGCGTTTCGACCAGGCAAACCGGGTCCTTTATAATGCGCGGGTGACCGTGATCGGGGAGTGGTCAAAAATTATGCCGACTTCTTCGCTGCTCATTACCATTGGAACGATCTTGATCCTTTGGTTTGGCGGCCAAATGGTGCTGCATGGACAAATGACGATTGGGGAGGTGGTCGCGTTTAACGGCTACTTGCTTTTGCTGGCCTCGCCGGCCCAGCAGCTCACCTGGCTGGTCAACCTAGCGGGAGAAGCCGTCGCAGGCGTGCAGCGAACTTTCGAGGTTCTGGATATCATCCCGGAAATTCAATCTCCGCCGAATGCCTTAGCAGTAGGCGCCCTCGCAGGGAGGGTGGAATTTCGGGACGTATGCTTCCAGTACCTGGGAGAAAAACTGCCAGCGTTGGATGGCATCCAATTGAAAATCGAACCGAACCAGGTCATCGCCCTGATCGGCCCAACCGGTTCCGGTAAAACAACATTGGTCAACCTGATCCCGCGTTTTTACGAGGCGAGCCGGGGGAAAGTCCTGGTCGACGATTATGATGTAAAAACGGTCGACCTGCCCTCGCTGCGCAAACAAATCGGGATCGTGCTGCAATCCTCGCTGCTTTTTTCGACTACGATCGCCGAGAATATCGCCTACGGCAGGCCGGACGCCAGCCAGGAGGAAATCGTTGCTGCTGCCCAGGCCGCTCAGGCGCACGAATTCATCCAGGAGCTTCCGGCTGGATACGATACTATCGTCGGCGAACGCGGAATTACCCTATCCGGTGGGCAGCGCCAAAGGATTGCGATCGCCCGCGCCTTGCTTATGAACCCGCGCATCCTGATTCTGGATGATTCTACTTCCAGCGTCGATATGGAGACCGAACTGCTGATCCAAAAAGCGCTGGCTGAGCTGATGAAAAACCGCACGACCTTCATCATCGCTCACCGCCTCTCCACCGTACGGCGGGCAGATCTCATCCTGGTGATGGACAAAGGACGTATCGTGGAGCGCGGCTCTCACGAGCGGCTCCTGAATCAAGGCGGCCCGTACCGGCAGATCTACGACCTGCAGCTCCGGGACCAGGAACAATTCATGGATGAGATCGAGAGCTTGAATAAAAACGGGCATCCAGGTCTCACGATCCGGGCGCAAAGAGACCCTCGGCAGATCGAAAGCGAGTAACTCAGTTTGACTCAACCGCCAATCAATGAAGACATCTTGCTCAAAGGCTTTGATCCCCAGGTCACTCGCCGGCTGCTGGCTTACGCCAGGCCGTACCGCCTGCAGCTCTTTGCAGCCTTGCTGTTCATGCTCATTGCATCGGCAGCAGCCGTCGCCGGACCTTACCTGGTAAAAGTAGCGCTGGATTCGGGGTTGGAAGCCGGCTCGCTGCCGGCCCTGCGCCAGGCCGTCTTGTTTTACCTGGCTGCAGCAGGCGTGCAATGGCTGGCTACCTTTATTCGCGTCAATATCATGGCGCGCGTGGGCCAATCGATTATTTACGATCTGCGAGGCAGGCTGTTCGAACACTTGCAACAGCTCTCACTCAGCTTTTATTCGCGATTCAGCGTCGGACGGGTCATTACGCGCGTGATCAACGATGTTGGGGTCTTGAGAGAATTCATCACCTGGGCAGTGCTTGCCATCGCCAGGGATATTTTCACATTGTTGGGAATATTAGCCGCCATGCTGGCGATGAACGTTCGCCTTTCGCTGCTCACCTTCACCGTGCTGCCAGTCATGCTGGTTATCACCATCCTATTCCGGAGGCAAGCACGCGAAAACTATCGCCGGGTGCGAGCTGCCATCAGTTGGGTGAACTCGGTGCTGGCGGAAAACATCAATGGCGTACGAGTCGTACAGGCTTTCTCGCGCCAGCCGGTCAATTATGCCTTCTACCGGGACGAGGTGAACAAATATAACCTGGATTCGAACCTGCAAGCTGCACGCGTCGCAGCGGCCTTCCCGGCCGCGATCGATTTTCTAGGAGCGCTGGCAATGGCCCTGGTGGTTTGGATCGGCGGCGCGACTGCCCTGCGCAGCAACAGCGCGATCACACCCGGGGTCCTGGTCGCGTTTGTCCTTTACATCGGGCGCTTTTTCGACCCAATCCGCGATCTGAGCCGCCGGTTCGACACTTTCCAATCCACCATGGCAGGCGGCGAACGCATCTTCGCCTTGTTGGACACACCGCCCGAAGTGCAAGACATCCCGGAGGCGATCGAAATCCCGCCCATCCGTGGCGAGGTGCAATTCGATCAGGTCTCATTCTCTTACATCGACGATCCTACCCCGGTGCTGGTGGATATCAACCTGAAAGTCAAACCCGGAGAAACAGTAGCCCTGGTGGGTAAAACCGGGGCGGGAAAAACCACGCTGGTCAAGCTTCTCAGTCGTTTTCACGATCCCACTCATGGGAGGCTGATTGTCGATGGTCACGACCTGCGCACGGTAAACCAAAACAGCTTGCGCAGCCAGATGGGCATCGTACTTCAGGATCCTTTCCTTTTCGGGGGTACGGTGGCGGAAAACATCCGTTTCGGGCGATTAGAGGCCAGCCAGGCCGAGGTGATAGCAGCTGCCCAGGCAGTAGGCGCGCACGAATTCATTATGCGCCTGCGCCGTGGCTATGAAACCGCGGTTGAAGAAGGCGGCATGGTCCTTTCAGTGGGCCAGAGGCAATTGATCTCCTTCGCCCGCGCTTTGTTGGCCGACCCACATATCTTGATCCTGGATGAAGCAACATCCAGTGTGGACACCCAAACCGAGATCATCATTCAAAACGCGCTTGGGAGGCTGCTCAAAGGGCGGACGGCATTTGTAATCGCTCACCGCCTCTCTACAGTGATTAACGCAGACCGCATCGTGGTGGTTCAAGATGGGCACATCGTCGAGGAAGGCACACACACCGAGCTACTCGGCAGAAGCGGGTATTACTTTCAACTATACAGCCTCGGTTTTGAGGAGCAATGAGTTGCAATTTTGTAAGTGAGCCCGTTTCTTTGCCTCATTGATGGTTTAATTAGCCTGAGATGATGGCAAGGAATAAAAGTTCTGGCAAATCACAACCTCAATACCGCCAGGCGCGCCGCCTGCTGTTGATTCTCGTATTCGGAGCAGCGCTGATAGCCAGCGTCGTCGCCTGGCCTATCGTTCAGGCGCGCATGCAATCGCCCGAGGTTACGACTCTGGTCCCCTCTACCCCGACCGGGACTGCCACCGCCAGCCCTTCTCCAACCGCTTCACCCGAGCCCAGCCTAACCGCGCTTCCCAGCCCCACATCGCCGCAGCCGGCTCTTGCCGCCAGCCTGCCAACGCCTTTAGATCAAGGGCTGATCGTTCTGGCGGCTAGAGAAAACGGGTTCAACCACCTGTTTGTCTATCGACCTCAAACCCAGCCATTAATCCGCCTGACCTGGGGAGCCTGGGACGACATTACCCCGGCCATCAGTCCGGATGGCTCGCAAATCGCTTTCAGTTCCAACCGAGATGGCCAGTGGGATCTGTACCTGCTGGAAATTTCAACTGGAGTTGTACAGCGATTGACTGACACCTCCGCTTACGATGGCGCCCCATCGTTTTCACCTGACGGGCGCTGGCTGGCTTATGAGACCTTAGTCGACGAAGACGGCGGCGGGTTAGAAATTTACATTCGCTCCCTGGATAACCAGCAAGATCCGATCCGGCTGACGAACGACCCCGCAGCCGACTATTCACCGGCGTGGTCGCCGCTGGGCCGCCAGATCGCTTTCGTCTCCAACCGCAGCGGCGATGCGGATATCTGGCTGGCGGACCTGGACCAGGTGGATAACCGCTTTCAAAATCTCAGCCGAAACCAGGACAGCAGCGAAGATCACCCCACCTGGTCGCCGAATGGCGCGAACTTAGCCTGGGCGTCCACTTCCAAGGAAGGCGTTCAGGGTCTTTTCGTTTGGGATGGGAGCCACGCCCGCTTCTCTGGCAGCGGCTATTGGCCAACCTGGAGCCCGGATGGGAACGACCTGCTGGCCGGAATACAAATGCCAAACCAGACTTTCCTGACTGGCTACGATCGCGGTCGCCTGGGATTGATCCTACCGCCACTCGCCTTGTCCGGAGCTCTAAAAGGGTTGGATTGGGGCAGCGCCGGCTTACCCGAACCTCTTCCCGTGGCCTTTGAGCAGGCTTCACAGGCAACGCCCAATGCGCTCTGGCGCCCCGCCTTGACGCCGATGGCCGACGTACCGAACGGAAGGCAGCGGGTGGTGAAGTTAGCGGACGTCGACGCGCCCAACCCCATGCTCAACGATATGGTGGACAAGTCATTTCTAGCCCTGCGCCAGAGAATCGCGGTCGAAACTGGTTGGGATTTTCTCTCCAATCTGGAGAACGCCTTCGTCCCTTTGACCTCTCCCTTAGCGCCTGGTATGGGGGAAGATTGGCTGCACACGGGGCGCGCCTTTGCATTCAATACCCTGCCGATTAACGCCGGCTGGGTGTTGGTTGTGCGGGAAGATTTCGGATCGCAGACCTACTGGCGGGTTTACCTGAGGACGCGCTTTCAGGATGGCTCCCAAGGAGAGCCGCTTCACAGCCAGCCGTGGAATTTCAACGCCCGCTTCAGCGGCGACCCGCGGTCCTACGAACAAGGCGGCACCCTGCTTCAAATGGTACCATCCGGATACTGGCTGGATTTCACAGCATTGACCGCAGCCTATGGCTGGGAGCGGCTGCCCGCCTTGAATACCTGGCGCTCGGCTGCTGCAACCGCCCATTTCAATGAGTTCGTCCTCAGCGACCAACTGGACTGGCGCGACGCCATGCTTGAGATTTACCCCGCTGAAGTGTTGATCACGCCGACAGCCGTCATCCCAACAACCCAGCTTCCCAGCCCTACCGCGCGCCCGACCCGTACGCCGACTCCAACGCGCAGACCCTACCCGACACGAACTCCCAGCCCCACTCCATGAGCGCAAGGTCCGGACTCTCCAGGAATAGTCTATTTTCTGACTATGCGCACCTTCCCGAGGTGGGTCCTACTAAACACAAGCTCAAAAGCCTGGCATTCTGCCGAAATGATCGGCCTGGACTGGCGTGTTTACTCATTGGAATACTCCTGGTTATTTCGACAGGCTGCCGACCGGAGACGCCGGCACCAACCAGCCTTCCAGTGATAGAAACTGAGCCCTTCTCTTCCCCAATCCCGCCAGAATTGGGATTGGACAATCCTTTGGGACCCACCCCAACTTCCGTCCTGGTCCCGTCAAACCCGGCAGTGGTTGCCGGGGATGGACTGCCGTCGGGTGCGCTTGCGACTCCTTCTTCCGACCCGCTGCGCTTTGTCTTCCCGACAGCCAGGCCTGCCCCTGTTTCAGCCTGGCGTCCCCCCTTATACCCTACACCCTGGGCGCCAACCCCGTACGACCATTTCTATTTCGCCCGCCCCATTGGCGCCGACCAGGTCAACTGGCCGCTCGCGGATTACCGCTATGGAGGCGTTTTCTTCGACAATGTCGTCCATACCGGGGTTGACATCCCTGCACCGCGCGGCACGCCAGTTCTGGCAGCAGGTCCCGGTAAAGTCACCTGGGCGGGATACGGTCTTTACGCCCTGCAAGAGGATCCAAACGATCCCTATGGCCTGGCCGTCGCGATCCGCCACGATTTCGGCTACCAGGGGGAAACGCTGTATTCGATTTACGGCCACATGGACCAGATTTTCGTTGCCAAAGGGCAGCACGTGGAAAGCGGAGACGTGATTGGGCTAGTCGGCGATACTGGAAAAGTCACCGGTGTACACCTGCACTTCGAAGTGCGCATCGGGAAAAACAACTTTTTCGGCTCACGAAATCCCGAATTGTGGATGTCGCCTCCCCAGGGCTGGGGCGTGCTGGCAGCGCGCATCATGAGCACGAACGGGGAATTGTTGGAGCGCGTTGATGTCAAGATCCATTCTTATGACACGAACCAATACTGGGATGTAAAAAGCTACGGGCATGGTAAGCTCAATGAAGATCCCTACTATCACGAAAACCTGGTGATGGGCGACCTTCCGGCCGGAAACTATGAAGTCTGGGTGCCCTTCGCCGGCATAATCTATAACCTGGACTTGAAAATCCAGCCGGGGCTGGTAACCTATTTCACCTTTCGAGGCAGAAACGGTTTTAGAACCGGTTTACCCGCAGAGCCTGGGGCCGATTACACGCCTCCGCCGGCGACTTTGACTTCCATACCTTGACAAACAGAACGGATGTGCTATACTCAGTGGGCTTTTACACACTGAATTGGTTTTAATAGAACATAGACCAGCACCTCTTCGAAACGAATATCTTAATCAGGAGTATCGAAAACATGGCCCGAAGAAGTTCTTCCTCAAATGAATCCGACGAATCCCGTCAGGTCGCCCTGGACAAAGCCTTGGGGGATATCACCAAGCGCTACGGCGACGGCGCCATCATGCGCCTGGGTGAAGCGCACCATATGGTCGTCGAATCGATCCCAACTGGCGCGCTTTCTTTAGATATCGCCCTGGGTGTAGGGGGCATCCCGCGCGGCCGGATCACCGAGATCTATGGCCCCGAGTTCCTCCGGCAAGACCACAATTTGCCAGCACATTATCGCCGAAGCCCAGCGCCTGGGCGGCACCTGCGCCTTCGTGGATATGGAACACGCCCTGGATCCCGCTTACGCAGCCCGCTGCGGCGTTAACGTCGACAACCTGCTGATTTCCCAACCGGATATGGGCGAGCAGGCACTGGAGATCACCGAGACCCTGGTACGCTCCGGAGCCGTGGACATCGTGGTCGTTGATTCGGTCGCCGCCCTGGTGCCTCGGGCAGAGATCGAAGGCGACATGGGCGACTCGCCCATGGGTATGCAGGCCCGGTTAATGTCGCAAGCGTTACGCAAGCTCTCTGGGGCGATCAAGCAAACCAACACTGCAGTCGTTTTTACCAACCAGCTTCGCCAGAAGATTGGCGTGATGTTCGGGAACCCGGAAACCACCACCGGCGGTATGGCTTTGAAATTCTACGCCTCCGTTCGCCTGGACGTACGCCGGATTCAATCCATTAAACTCGGTTCGGAGATCATCGGCAGCCGGACGCGGGTGCGCGTGGTGAAAAACAAGGTTGCGCCGCCCTTCCGCACCGCCGAATTCGACATCATGTACAATGAAGGCATCTCCAAAGCCGGTGACTTGATCGACCTGGCAGTAAGCCTGGATATCATCTCCAAGCGCGGCTCATTTTATTCCTATGGGGATGTTCGTCTGGGCCAGGGACGCGAGAACTCTAAAGATTTTCTCAGGCAGAACGCCGACCTCGCAGAAGAGGTCGAACTCGCGATCCGCCAGCAGTCGCTCAATGGACAGGTTCCGAGTGGTTACAGCGGCGGGGACGATGGCGCCGAAGAGGGCGAGCTGGAAGACAGCGAATTGTAACCCGGCAGAGCCTCATCCGGCACGGTGGCACAAGTGCAATGACAAGGGAATTTTCTGGAGTCGGCAGAGGCGCAGCGCTGCTGCAGTTATTTTTTGTGATAGGGTTCGGCGCAGCTCTGGCGGCTTGTACGGGCGCCGGTCCTTCCCCGGCGGACAACGATACTCTCTACAAGCCGCCAGCAGCAGCCGTTACCAGCACTTCCCTGCCAACTGCGCCGCCAAGCCCATCCGCCGCATCGAATCCAGCATTCCATCCCTCGCCAACCCCGGCCTGTATCAATAATCTCAGCTTTATCGAGGATCTTTCTATCCCAGATGGCACACAGGTTACTCCGGGGGAAGTTATCGACAAGCGCTGGCAAGTGGAAAATTCCGGCACCTGCAATTGGGATGATACCTATCACCTGCAATTAATCGCCGGGCCGGACCTGGACGCCCCCCCAGAGCAGGCGCTTTACCCGGCGCGCAGCGGCACCCAGGCGCCAATCCGTATCCTCTTCACTGCCCCAAACGATCCGGGGACCTACCGGAGCGCCTGGCAGGCTTATGACCCTCAAGGGGGAACTTTTGGGGACCCATTCTTCATCGAAGTCGTAGTCGTCGCTGGGGCTGCAAACCCATAATAAAAACCGCCGGTATGAAGCCGGCGGTTTTTATATTTTGGTACAGGATACCGGGCTTAAGTGCCCTCCTGCCATGAATTCAGGTAGGCAACTTGCTCGGAGGTGAGCGCGTCAATCGAGATACCCATCCCTTCGAGTTTCAAACGGGCGATCTCGCGGTCGATATCCCCTGGCACGCTGTAGACCTTATTTTCCAAAATGCCGGCATTTTTCAGCATATATTCTGCGCTGAGCGCTTGATTAGCGAAAGACATATCCATCACGCTGGCAGGATGGCCTTCGGCGGCTGCCAGGTTTATCAACCGGCCTTCGCCCAGGATGTGGATACGGCGTCCATCCGCCAGATCGTACTGCTCCACAAATGGCCGCACCAGGCGTTTTTCCTGGGACAACGCTTCCAGGGCAGGGATATTGATCTCGACATTGAAATGGCCGGAGTTGGCTATGATGGCGCCGTCTTTCATGAGCTCAAAGTGATTGCGGTCGATCACGTTAATATCGCCGGTGAGGGTAACGAAGATATCTCCAATTTTTGCGGCCTCGTCCATCGGCATGACGCGAAAGCCATCCATCACGGCTTCCAGGGCCGGCAGCGGGTTGACTTCGGTGACGACTACATTAGAACCCATACCGCGGGCGCGCATCGCCAGGCCGCGCCCACACCAGCCATAACCTGCCACTACGAACGTTTTTCCGGCCAAAAGAATATTCGTTGCGCGTACGATCCCATCAATCGTCGATTGACCGGTGCCGTAACGGTTATCAAAGAAGTGCTTGGTCATGGCATCATTCACGGCGAGTACGGGGAATTTGAGCGCGCCGTCCGCAGCCATCGCCCGCAGCCGGATCACGCCGGTGGTGGTTTCTTCGGTGCCGCCGATCACTCCTGGCAGCAGCTCACGGCGGTCTTTGTGCAGGGTGCCAACCAGGTCAGCGCCATCGTCCATGGTCATTTGAGGCTTGTGATCCAATGCAGCGTTGATATGGCGGTAGTAGACTGTATTGCTCTCGCCTTTAATTGCATAAACCGGGATCTCGAAATGCGTCACCAGGGATGCAGCGACATCGTCCTGGGTCGAAAGTGGGTTCGAGGCGGTCAAAACGACATCCGCGCCGCCTTCGTGCAGCGTTTGCATTAAGTTAGCGGTCTCGGTCGTCACGTGCAAACAAGCAGAAATCCGCAGTCCCTGCAAAGGTCGCTCTTTAGCAAAGCGTTCGCGGATTAAACGCAGCACAGGCATTTCTCGTTCGGCCCATTCAATGCGCCGGCGACCTCCTTCAGCCAGTTTTGAATCTTTGATATCATAATTTTCCATTTGTCATCTCCATCACACAAATTTTATCCCTCATGGTTTATCCGTACAAACAGCGCTGACGGAAGTCCAGCCCGAACCTCTGTACGAAAAATCTGCACGGAGACTCCGCACGGAGACTCCGCAGCGATTCAAGCGTCATTTAGCAAAAAGCTCAACATCTCCTGGCCATCAAAATTCTGCCTGTAACGCTCGATGAATTCTTCGTGGGTAAAGGAATGCCCCTGGGGGCCGCGCTGTTCCAGGCAATAGGTGGCAGTCAATACACCCATACGCCCGCAGGTTACCCAATCCAGGCGTTGGGAGAACCCGGCCAGGAAACCGCCGCGAAAGGCATCGCCCACTCCGGTAGGATCCAGGATACGCACCGGGGGCACGATCGGCACTTGCACCTCTTCGCCATCCGCGTAGATCGTCGCGCCGTCTTTTCCGCGTGTCACCACCATAAATGTCTGCGCCAGGCTGAGCCCGGAACCCAGGATCTCCTCAGGTCGCATTCCGGTTATTTTCTGGACGAGCGCATATTCGTAATCGTTCACAAACAAAGCCCGAGATGACTTTATCCCTTTGCGCAGGTCCTCCGCTGAAAGGCGTACAATCTGCTGGCTGGGATCGTAAATGTAAGGGATCGCCAGTTCCCGGCATTCGGTCACATAGCAGCTCATTGCCAACGGGTCGTTCGGCGAAATAACGACCAGGTCAGGGGGGGAATCTTCCAGGTCTCGCAGAGACAACTGAGATGCATAAGCCATCGCCCCGGGGTAAAAACTGGCGATTTGGGCGTTGGCCCGGTCGATATTTGCGAAGAAAGTGGCCGTATATTCGCCTTCGATCACGCGAGCCCAGGAGGTGTCCACCCCTACGCTTTCAAGCCAGAGACGGTATTCTTCGAAATCCTCACCCACCGTCGCGAAGAGGCGTGGTCGCTCACCCAGCAGGGCCAGGCTATAGGCGATATTGGGCGCGATGCCGCCCCGCTCCCGGACCAAGGAATCGACCAGGAAAGAAAGGCTGATCGCATCCAGGCGGTCGGGCAGAAGGTGATCTCGAAAATAACCTGGAAAAGTCATCAGGTAATCAAATGCGACCGAACCTGTCAGGACAATATTCATTTGGTGAGTTAGCTCCCTTACTCTTTAAATTCCTGCGCTGGGCTTCGCAGCGGGCCGAGCTTCACAACGGGGTCGATGCAAAACTTATCCGCCGCCTGGGATTTCGCCCCGTACGGCCCTGGCCAGGTTCTCTTCAAAAGGCGGGTAAACGACGCCATTTTCGGTGACGATAGCCGTCAACAGGCGGTTTGGCGTAACATCGAATGCCGGGTTGCGGGCTTTCGCGCCGGCGGGCGCCACAGGCTGCCCCCCCACCTCGATTTCCAGAACTTCCCCTGGAGAACGCTCTTCGATTGGGATCTGGCTGCCATTCGCCAGCGAAAGGTCAACTGTAGAGGTTGGGGCAACTGAGTAGGCTGGAACCTGATTGTCATATGCAGCCACTGCCAGCATATAAGTGCCTATCTTATTGGCCACATCGCCGTTGGCCGTAATTCGATCGGCGCCGAAAAACGCCTTTTGAACCTGGCCTGTACGAAGAAAATATCCAGCGGCGTTATCGCTGATGATCTCATACGAGATGCCGTACTGCTCGAGCTCCCAGGCGGTCAAACGGGCGCCTTGCAGGCGCGGCCGGGTTTCATCAACCAGGACGTGGATATGCTTCCCCAGTTCATGAGCCATGCGAATAACACCCAGGGCAGTGCCCCAATCGACCGTCGCCAGGGCGCCGGTGTTGCAATGGTGGATGATCGTGTCGCGGTCCTCGATCAAGGCGGCGCCATGCCGGGCCATGCGTCGGTTGATGGCGACATCTTCGTCGGCGATTCTCTGCGCCTCGGCTAATAAAGCCGCCCGCAAATCTGCCGCGCCGCCCTGCACCTGGACGGCGACTTTCAACATGCGTTTCAGCCCCCAAACCAGGTTTGCCGCGGTTGGGCGGGACGCCTGCAGCACTTCAGCGGCATCTTTCAATTCGGCGCGCAGCGCAGTCGGGCTGGTTGCCGACGATTGCTGGGCGGCCAGGGCTATTCCGAAAGCCGCGGTGGCGCCGATTGCAGGGGCTCCGCGCACAACCATGTCGGTGATTGCCTGCGCCAACTGGCGGTAATCACCATAATAAGCTAATCGGAACTCACCAGGCAGCAGACGCTGGTCAATCAAGCAAACCTGGAAGCGCTCATAATCCCAAGCTACAGTTCTCATCTCTATACACACACAAAAAACGCCCTCTTTGGAGAGCGTAGCGGCAAAGAACGCAGTAAAACCGGACAGAGTTTAACATGCAAACTCGTCTTTGTCAAAGCTTTAGCCCGGCGGGCATCCGGACAAACATTGACATCCAACATAGCCTCGATTATAGTCGCCAGTATGAAATTAAAACCAGCCATGCTCTGCACATTGGCCGCGCTTCTGCTCCTCTCCTGTTCCCTGGCCAGCAATCTTCCCTTTATGGGGCCAACCTCCACTCCCACTGCAAGCCCGACCCCAAGCGCTACTCCCACTCCTGTACCTACTCCGACCCCGCTTCCTACGCCAACACCAGTCCCAGCAGCCCGCATCGAGAGCGGCGACCGCGCCCTTTTCAATGGCGATTGGGATTCCGCCCTGGTAGAGTTCGATACCGCTCTTCAGGCGAGCAGCGATCCGGGCGTCCAATCGGCCGCTGCCCTGGGTGTCGGCAGGACGCAGCTCATGGCAGGCAAATACGAGGACGCCCAACAAACCTTCACGGACTTCATCCAGCGTTATCCTTCATCGGCCCACCTGGCCCAGGCGCACTTTTTCCTGGCGCAAGTCTACTCCGCCCTGGCGCAGTATGGTGACGCTGCCCAGGAGTATCTGATTTACCTTACCTTGAAACCTGGAATTGTGGATGGTTATATTCTAGACATGCGCGGCGACGCTCTGTTTGCCGCCGGCAATTACGCCGAGGCAGCGACCGATTTCCAGGCTTCGCTGCAAAGCCCCAGTTTGAACGATACCATCCTGGTCCAGATGAAACTGGCGCGCGCTTATGCACTCTCCGGCGATTACACCACCGCTCTGACCCTTTATGATGACATCAAAACACGCACCACCAATGACAATACCAAAGCCCTGATCGACCTCAGGAAAGGCCAGATTTTCACTGCGCTGGGCGATATGGACCAGACTTATGCTGTATACCAGGACGCGGTAGAAAATTATCCGACTTCCTACGACAGTTACTCAGCCTTGCTGGCGTTGGTAGATGCCGGTGTACCCGTGAATGAATTGAACCGCGGGTTGGTCGATTATTTTGCCGGCCAATACGGTGTCGCCCAGGCAGCCTTCGACCGTTACCTGCAAGATAATCCCGCTGATCCGGCGACCGCTTACTATTATTATGGCCTGACCCTGCGGGCTCTGGGAGGCTATCAAGGGGCAGTGAATGAGTGGGACAAGGTTATCAACAATTATCCCAATCACAGCCATTGGGACGATACCTGGGAACAAAAAGCTTTCACGCAATGGTCTTACCTGGACCAGTACAGCGCTGCGATCCAGACCTTACTCGATTTCGTCTCGGCCGTCCCGAACCATCCACGGGCAGGAGAATTTCTCTTCGACGCCGCCCAGGTCGCCGAACTGGATGGGAAATTCGACCAGGCGGCGGAACTATATGAACGGGTTCTAAACGAGTATCCGGGTTACGACCAAAGTCAAAGGGCGATTTACCTGGCAGGTGTGGCATATTACCGGCTGAGCAATTACAGCATCGCGCTGGCAGCATTCCAACGCGCCCTGGGGATCGCAACCACGCTGGAAGAGCGCTCGGCTGCTGACCTTTGGATCGGAAAATGCCAGGAGGCGCTGGGAGATCATGAGGCGGCGCGGGCTACCTGGGAGCAAACTGCCAGCGTTGATCCTACCGGCTATTACAGCGAGCGCGCCTTGGATATCCTGCGCCAACGCGCCCCCTTCACGCCTCCGCAAGCGTACGATCTGAGCAGCGACATGGCCGGCGAACGAGCCAAAGCCGAAGAATGGCTGCGCACCACATTTGACCTGAGTACAGATACCGATCTTTCCGGTTTAGGCCCACTGGCTGAAGATGGCTACCTGACCCGGGGCGCCGAATTATGGCAGTTGGGTTTGTATGACGATGCGAGGTCTGAATTTGAACAACTGCGCCAGAACGTCCAAGATGATGTCGTACAGACCTATCGCCTGACCAATTACCTCCTTCAGTTAGGGCTTTACCGCTCAGCGATCTTATCGGCGCGCCAGGTGCTGAACCTGGCAGGGATGAATGACGCCGCTACCATGGTTGCGCCGGCTTACTTCAACCACATCCGCTTTGGCACCTATTTTTCCGATCTGATCATCCCTATCGCCCAGGAATATGGTTTTCACCCGCTGTTGCTCTTCAGCATCGTTCGCCAGGAAAGCCTGTTTGAAAGCTTCGTCCAATCCTCAGCGGCTGCCAGCGGGCTGATGCAAATTATCCCGGCAACCGGGGAGTACATTGCCGGCAACCTGGGTTGGCCTCCGAATTACCAGGATTCCGATCTTTACCGCCCGCTGGTCAGCTTGAAGCTCGGAGCCGATTACCTGCAGACTCAAAGCAATACCTTTGATGGCGGCATGTACGCCGCTTTGGCAGCCTACAATGCCGGACCCGGCAACGCGATCGCCTGGAATAAGCTGGCTCCGAACGACCCTGACCTTTTTTTGGAAACCGTACGCTATTCCGAAACCCGCGATTACATCCGCAGGATTTACGAGATCTTCAACATTTATCGGCGAATCTACGACCGCACGCCATAATCCAAAAAACCTAATAACGAAGAAAGGCTGACGACCCTGCAGACCATGAAACACAAACACCTCCTCTCCTACCTGTTGCTGGTCTTTTTTCTTGCCGTAATCATCCAACCCGCTCAAGGCGCTGCAAACGGTTGGACGGTGATCGGCCCTGGGATTGATTACCAGGCGTTCCATTTATCCGACCCAAACAATGTGTTCGTCACCCGGATGGATCGCAGCGACCCAAACGTCACCATCGACAGCAGCATCGCCCAGGGGAGGCTGGCCAGCGGTAGAGAATCGGTCAGCTCGATGGCAAGTCGTTATGAGCAATCGATCAATTATTGGGGCCAGGAATGGGGCGGGCGCAACCACGTGGTGACGGCGATCAATGGTTATTACTATGATGCAGACACCGGGCAGCCCTGGCGCGGGCAGGTGCTGTCCGGCTGGTACGCCAAGCGCTTCGACGATTACGAGAATGGCAGCGGCTTCGCCTGGGGCTTGAACCGGAACGCCTTCATTGGCGGCTGCGTGGCGCATATTCCCGCCAACCAATTCATTACCCTGCTGAAAATGAGCGAAACGCAGAAGTTCTCAGGTACTAATGTGCCGCGCGGCGATAACGAATTGGTGATCTACACACCACAGTACGACTCCTCCACTCATACGGATACCGCGGGCCTGGAGGTAGTCGTCGAGATGAGCCGCCCCAATTTGATTCTGCCAGAACCAGCAATGGCGGTAGGACGCATACGGGCGATCCGTAATAACAAAGGCAATACCCCCATCCCGTTCGATTCAATCGTGCTCTCCGCCTCTGGAGACCTGGCTGTCAAGCTGCTGAGCTTCGACCTGCAATTGGGCGACGAGATTGGGATCTCGCAGGAGATCACTCATTACCAGGATGATTGCAAAACGAAGAATTCGGCGAGCTGGACGAAGGTCTACGCCAGCATCGGCGGCGATTTTCACTTTCTCAGGAACGGCGTAATCGACAGCTATCCAGACAAACCGGCTGCCAATACCCGTGTACCGCGCACAGCAATTGCGTTCAACGACGCATACATCTTCTTTATCGTTGTCGATGGCCGCCACTCGGGAGTGAGTATTGGGATGAAAATCAGCGAGGTGGCCCGGTTCGCCCGGGATACGCTCGGGGCTGTCGAAGGGGTCTCCCAGGACAGCGGAAGTTCATCAACGATGGTTGTAAATGGCGCGGTAGTGAATAATACCCTCTGCAACGCCACCACCCAATGCATCACCAGCACTTTCAATTACAATCCCGGACCAAACTCCAACCTCAACGATCTCCCCAGGCCTGATGGCAGCCAACCCGAATTAATATGGGACCCCCAGGCAAATGCGCCGGAAAGCCTGATCGCCAACGGGATGATGATGGTTGCAGTGGAGCCGCGCCTGCAATCGCACGCTTTCCAACCCGGCAGCCAGGTAACCACCCGCACCCCGACCGCTGTACGCCTGGGACCAGGCACGAATTATGCCAGCCTGGCGACGATTCCAGCGCAGACAAAAGTACAACTGGTCGAGGATATGAATCACCTGGAAGGTATCCTGACGAAGGGAGTTTATTGGTGGAAAGTCGATTTCAGCGGCACAATTGGCTGGGTGAACGGCCAATCCTTGACCAGTGATAGCATTTTATTGCCCTTTATTCTTCGCCAGGGCTCATGAGATCGATTCTTAACAAAGGAGACTAGCGATGAAAATCCTTTTTATCGGCGGGACGGGCGTGATCAGCTCGGCCTGCTCGCAGCTTGCCGTCGAGCACGGTCATGATCTCTATCTTTTGAACCGCGGAAAGACCTCAAGACCCGCCCCAGCCGGCGCACACATGCTCCACAGTGACATACGCGATGTCGCGAACACCCGAACCACGTTGGGCAATTTGGAATTTGACGTGGTCGTCGACTGGATCGTCTTCACTCCCGAACAGATCGAGACGGACCTCGAGCTGTTCCGGGATCGCACGCGCCAATACATCTTCATCAGCTCAGCTTCTGCATACCAGACACCCCCCGCCGGTCTGCCCGTGAGTGAATTGACCCCGCTGGATAACCCGGTTTGGGAGTACTCACGCAACAAGATCGCCTGCGAAGAACGCTTGGTTAAAGCCTATCGCGAGGAGAAATTTCCGATTACGATCGTACGGCCCTCGCACACCTATGACCAGACCTTGCTGCCTACCCATGGAGGCTATACCATGATCGACCGCATGCGCAAGGGCAAACCGGTGATCGTGCATGGCGATGGCACTTCGTTGTGGGTTCTCACCCACCACCGGGATTTCGCCAAGGGGTTCCTGGGGCTGCTTGGGAATGCCCACGCTATCGGTGAAGCATTCCAAATCACATCGGATGAATTGCTTAACTGGAATCAAATCTACGAAATATTAGCCCAGGCCGCTGGGGCAACCGCTCACCTCGTGCATGTCCCTTCTGAATTGATCGCCGCTTATGACCCGCCCTGGGGGGACAGCCTGTTGGGGGACAAAACGCACAGCATGATCTTTGATAACTCAAAAATCAAACGCCTGGTGCCGGAATTCAAAGCAACCATCCCATTCTCAACCGGCGCGCGGGAGATCATCGATTGGTACGACGCCGACCCGAGGCGCAGGCAGGTGGATGCGCGATTCGACCAGATTATCGAAACCATCCTGGACGGTTACCAGAAGGCCTGGCCAAAATTGGGCTAGGTCCTGTCAAGGGGTAGCTGTTGCTGAAGCGGGCGGTTCAGTCGAGCGCTTGGCGAGCAAGAACCAGGAGGTGATCGTATCCAGGCGGTCGCTTGGTTCAAACAACGGCCCCATGCGCACTCCCTGTACTTGTGAGTTTACCGCGTAGGAATACACAGGGTAGAAGAGCGGCAGAGATGGCATTTCAGCGGTGAATCGTACCTGGAAATTTCGGTAGGGTTTTACCCTTTCGCCGATGTCGCTGGCGGTGCGCGCTTGCTCCAGGTATTCGCTCGCCTGGCGATCATCCCATTGGGCATAATTCTGCCCACCTGTGCTCTGGGCCTGGTGCCAAAATGGGTAAGGGTCCGGGTCCGGAGAATGGGCCATGTTCAGCTCAACCAAAGCCGCCTGGTATTTGCGCGGCTGCAGGTAACCGTCGACCAACTCCTCGTATGATACCGGCTTTAACTCCACATTTACGCCTAGCTCCTGCCAGCTTTTTTGGATTGTCTCTGCCAGAGAGGGGTAAATCCCTTCATCCGGGTAAACCATCTCGAAGGAGAGCGCCACGCCATCTTTGGCGCGCACATTGCCGCCCTCAGCCGGGATCGTGTAACCTTCATTCTTGAGAGCAGCCAGGGCGGCCTGAGGATCGTAATCCAGGTGTTCGATGCCCTCATAATAGGCCCACGTGCCGGGGAAAATCGGCCCGTCGGCGACGATTGCCTGGGAATTCAACAGGTGATCGATCATCCACTGGCGGTTGATCCCCATCAGCAGCGCACGCCGCACGGCTGAGCTTTGCAAAAATGGGACTTCTGGGTTGTTTAGATTGAAGTAAACCAGGGTCAGGTTGGGCAGCCTTCCGGTGTAGACGCTTAAATCGGGCTCTTGGAGCGCTGTCGAGAGGGTCCCGGACATCACCTGGCTGATGCCTAGAACATCTCCTTGCTGATAGGCAGCCATGCCGGCAGTTTCGTCCGGGTAATAGTGAAAAATCACCTGGTCGATGAAAGGACGCTGGCCGTAGAATTGGTCGAAGGCGTCCATTACGACCGCCTGGACCTGGCCACTATCGGCGATCACATGGTCAAAACGGAAAGGACCGCTGCCTACCGGCTGTAAATTGAATGAGTCGTCGATCAACGCCTGTGGGCTGATATCGCCCAGGATGTGTTTCGGCAGCACGCCAAAGGTCAGGTAATCCAGAAATGGGGCAAACGCCTCCGGCAGTTTGAACTGGACGGTCTTGTCGTTCAATACTTTGGCATCCACCTGTTTCCAGAAATCGCGTAGATCTGCCGGAATAGGGATATTCTCATCGCGCATCAAACCTACAGTAAAAACGACATCATCGCTAGTGACCGGCTGGCCATCGTGCCAGACCGCCTCAGGTCGTATCGAAAAGCTGTAGCTGGTGCCGTCGCGTGAGATTCCCCAGGAATCCGCCAGGTCGCCCTCTGGCAAACCACGATCGTCAAAGCGAACCAATCCGCTGAAAATCAAGCGATCCACATCCCGATCGGCGGAATTGTAGTAATCGAGCAGCGGGTTCAAGCGGCCAAATTCGCCGATCAGAGCTTCAGTGTAGATTCCCCCGGTAGTTGGCTGGATCTGTGGTTCGGCAATGCCTGGCAGCAGAGCGGGCTGTTGGCTCATTAAAAGGATGGCGATTGCTACCAAAGCCAGGATAACAACCAAAAGTTGCCAACGCAATTTTTTCATAAACAACAAAAAAGGGCGCTCACCGGTCTGACCGCGAGCCGCCCATGGGCTGTTCTCTCAAACGGCCTAAAAACCCTGATTACGCTCCTATCTTGATGGATCTCTTATCATCACAATGCGCAGTGCGCCGACCACTGGCCTGCGGCCAGGGGCAAAGCGCCCACCACTTTTTCGAAATTACCCGGTGACGATAACCGTTCCCAACGCCAGGAGGAAAAAGATCGCACTCAGGACGATCGTAACCCGAAAGAGTGTTTTTTCGATTCCGCGTCGGGCAGTGAAAATACCCCCCGTATCTGCGCCGGTCAACCCGCCCAAACCCGCGCCCTTACTCTGCAAGATCACGCTTATCATCAGGGCAATTGACGTTATAATCAGTGCAATATCAAGATAGTTCTCCACAAAAGCCTCCGTATCAAGATTGAAATCGGTTTACAGGCAGGCGGATTATACCTTTTACCACGCGAATTCGTCAACCGGGCATTTAGGGTCGGCGAGGGTCTTCAAAAAGTCGTGATTCCAATTCAAGACTTTACATAACCCGTATAACATCGCCAGGGATAATGTCCAAGAACAATCTTGCGTTTTGGCAGACCCATGGAAGAAGTCGTTATCAACCTGCATATGCACACTCGCTATTCGGATGGACATGTCAGCCATGCCGATATCGCTAAAGCAGCTCTAAACGCCGGGTTGGATGCGGTGATCGTCACCGACCACAACGTGTGGGTAAACGGGCCGGAAGATTATTATAGAGACGGGGATCACGCCGTGATGCTTCTGGTGGGTGAGGAGATCCACGATCAGGCCCGCCAACCACAAAAAAATCACCTGTTGGTTTTCGGCGCGGACCGCGAGCTGGCCGATCAGGCGCCTGATCCACAGCGCTTGATCGATGCGGTGCGACAGGCCGGTGGGTTGTCCTTTATTGCCCACCCGTATGACCCAGAATCCAAAGCGGTTGGAGAGAAGGATATCTCCTGGGTGGACTGGCAGGTGCAGGGTTTTACGGGCATCGAGCTTTGGAACGGCCTTTCAGAATTCAAGTCCCGGTTGAAAACCAAGCTGCATGCCATCTTTTATGCTTTCAACCCTGCTTATATCGCCCAAGGACCTTTTCCCGAAGTGCTGCGCAAATGGGACGAGCTGCTGGTAGGCGGCAGGCAGGTTGTTGCGGTCGGGGGCTCGGACGCCCACGCACTGCCCGGAAGATTAGGGCCCCTGCACCGGACGCTGTTCCCTTACGAATTTCATTTTCGAGCGATCAATACCCATCTTTATCTCCAGACGGCCTTGACCGGCGATCTGGCCGAAGACCGGCGAAAAATACTGGACGCTCTTGCCGCCGGACGGGCTTATGTCGGCTATGACCTGCCGGCTTCAACGCGCGGCTTTCGCTTTACAGCCCAGGGGAAAGATCAAAAAGTCTGGATGGGCGGGGAGATCTCTGCCAAGTTTGGCGTCACCATGCAGATTCGTCTGCCGCAGGCGGTAGAATGCCGGCTAATCAAAGATGGGAAGGTGATCAAGACCTGGCAGAAACGCGAGACCTGTACTCACATCACTACAGAACCGGGCGTATATCGCGTTGAAGCTTATATACAATATCTCGGCCGCCTGAGAGGGTGGATCTTCAGCAATCCCATCTATATCCGTACTGATTAATTGGAACACTGGCGGGGTTTTAAACGTCTTTTTCAGGACCAATTACGGATATTTCGGCGATTCGCCGAGCGGAGACCACTTATGCGGACCATTATTCATTTTGGGTTTATTTTATCCCAGCCAATCCGGCGGGCATTCGCGAAAGCTTTTTTTCTGGCTGCCCTGAGCTGTGGGCTGGTTCTAAGCGCATGCCAGTCGCCGCAAGCAACCACGGCTGCGCCTACTTCAGTGAACCAATTGGAAACCCTGGTAGCGGCCAGGCTGACAGAAGCCAGCACGCAGCAAACGACCGAACCTGCGCCGGCTGCTACCGCTGCGGCGAACCCAAGCGCTACACCTATCCCAACCGCGACGCTCACACCAACCCCAACGACAACCCCCACTCAACCAGCTGCCAATGTCTCCGGCAAAGTCTGCTTTCCAGGGGAACCTATTCCGGCGATGACAGCTTACTTCGTAGAAACCGGCACGAATTCTGTGACCGAACTGAAAATTCAGAAAAACCAGGACCATTATGAGATCAACCTGCCTGCCGGCACTTACCTGGCTTACGCCTGGCTGGAAGATTTTTCGCGCGGCGGCCTGTATTCACACGCTGTCTCGTGTGGATTAAAGTCGAACTGCGAAGATCACAGCCCGTTGACCTTTCAGCATGGCAAAGATGAGGCGCTTGAGAATATCGACCTGTGCGATTGGTTTGCCGGTCCGTTCAACGTCCCTTACCCGCCTGGGAAAGAGCCAGGGGAAATCACGGGCAGCATCTCGGGCAGCATCACCTACCCGGGCGGCGTCCCGGTCTTACGAGTCTTTGCGTTCAATCTCGATACACATAACTGGTATTACGTAAATATCATCGCCGGCAGGAGCTCCTATACCATCAACGAGCTGCCGCCGGGCAGATACCAGATTGTCGCCTACGATGAGAATGGGGACGCCGGCGGCTACGCGGATGGAAACCATAACCTGATTGAAATTGTGGTTAAAGCCGGCGAGCGAACCGGCGGAGCCGATATTACCGATTGGGACGCGCCCTCCGGGGCATTCCCACCCGAGCCCATATCGCAATAAGGCCTGGCAGATAAAAGCCTTATTTTGGGCAAATTCTGCGACTTTCATCCGTAATTAATCGAACACATGTACGAGTTTTCCGAAAATCATTGACTTTTCGGCCTACTCCGATTTAAAATAATGACTTATGGAATTCAAACTTAACGCTCCCTATAAACCTACCGGGGACCAACCGGAAGCAATTCGCCAACTGGTGGAAGGTATCGAACAAAACTGCCAGGATCAGGTGCTTCTCGGCGCGACCGGGACAGGCAAAACCTTCACGATCGCATCCGTGATAGAAAGGGTTCAAAAACCTGCCCTGGTGATGGCGCATAATAAGACCCTGGCAGCCCAGTTATATGCCGAATTTAAGGAGTTCTTTCCCGAGAACGCAGTCGAGTACTTTGTTTCGTACTACGACTATTACCAGCCCGAGGCCTATGTGCCGCGTCACGATCTTTACATCGAAAAAGACGCGGATATCAACGAAGAAATCGAGCGTCTTCGCCTGGCTGCGACGACCGCCCTGCTGTCACGCCGGGACGTGGTCATCGTTGCGTCGGTTTCGTGCATATACGGCATCGGCAGTCCCGAAGCTTATGGACGAGTGGTGATCAACCTGGAGAGTGGAAATATCTACCGCCGCAATGCGTTGCTGCGCCAACTGGTTGAAAGCCACTACCAGCGCAACGACCTGGAGCTGCGCCCGGGGACGTTCCGGGTGCGCGGCGACAGCCTGGACCTGGTCCCAGCCTACCAGGAACGCCTGGGGTATCGAATCGCCTTTTTCGGGGATGAAATCGAGCGCATTGTTGAGTTCGACGCTGTCACCGGTGAGCTGCGCCGGGAGCTGCAAACCATCCAGATTTACCCTGCCAAGCATTTCATCACGGAAGAAGAAAAGCTGAAAAAAGCTATTCGAGATATCGAGGCAGAGCTTTCCGAACGAGTGACTTATCTGCGGGAGCACGAACAACTGCTGGAGGCCCAGCGCCTGGAACAGCGCACATTGTACGACCTGGAAATGCTGCGCGAGGTCGGCTATTGTTCGGGGATCGAAAACTACTCACGCCACCTGGATCAGCGCCCGGTGGGTTCGCCGCCCTGGACGCTCATGGATTACATGCCTGGCGATTATCTGCTGGTCATTGACGAATCGCACATGACCGTGCCACAGATCAGGGGCATGTTCAATGGCGACCGCTCGCGCAAAGAGACCCTGGTGGAATACGGTTTCCGCTTGCCGTCCGCCCTGGATAACCGCCCTCTGCAATTTGATGAATTCGAAAAACACAAGGGCTACACAATTTACACTTCAGCCACGCCCGGGCCTTATGAGATGAAACTTGCCGACCGGATCGTCGAGCAGATTATTCGCCCTACCGGCCTGGTCGACCCCGAAGTAGAAGTCCGTCCGATCGAGGGCCAGGTGGATGACCTGGTCGCTGAGATCCGGCAGCGCGTCGAAGCGGGCCAACGCACCCTGGTGACGACGCTGACCAAGCGCATGGCGGAAAAGCTGTCGGATTACTTGATGGAATTGGGCATTAAGGTCCATTATTTACACTCCGAGATCGAGACGCTTGAGCGAGTCGGAATCTTGCGCGATCTGCGCCTGGGAGTATTTGACGTGGTGGTCGGCATCAACCTGCTGCGCGAGGGCTTAGACCTGCCAGAAGTTTCCCTGGTCGCCATTCTGGACGCGGATAAAGAGGGCTTTTTACGCTCGGGGACAGCCCTGATCCAGACCATCGGCCGCGCTGCCCGGCACGTGAACGGCAAAGTGATCATGTACGCGGATAAGATGACCGATTCTATGACGCGCGCCATCGACGAGACCAACCGGCGCAGAGAAAAACAAGTCGCTTTCAACGAAGCGCATGGCATCAAGCCGGTCAGTATTCTCAAAGAAGTGCGCGATCTAACCGACCAGCTTTCGGTGCGGGCGGTAGCCGAGCCGCACGCGGAGTACAGGGTAAAGGGCGCTGCGGGCCTACCCCAGCCTGAAATCAGAAAAGTGATTGCCGAGCTGGAAAAGCAAATGAAAATTGCCGCCAAAGACCTGGAATTTGAAAAAGCTGCCGTACTTCGAGACCAGATCTATGAGCTACGCGCCATCCTGGCGGAAGAATCCAACCTGCCTCCCTGGGAAAAGGTGCGCCTGCTCTCCGGGGAAGAATAAACCGCACAATTCGTTCCTGGCGCTGTTTAAAAAGGATCTCTTTGAAGCAAAGATCGAGATCCTTCATACCTCCTTCAGAGCGCCTTCACACCTTCTTCACATCTCTACGCTACTATACGAATAGTCCAACAAGCAAGTCCCTTCTCTCCAAATGGATAAGGGCCGGGGGAGCCCCACCTGGAGGGAGGAGCCATGCACACCATAATCTTGAAGGAGTGAATGCAAATGAAGAAAATCTTTATCGTCGCAGCAGTTGTTGTCGTGGCCCTGGTCGCACTTGGGGCGGCCGGTTTCGCCTATGCGCAAACTCAAACCCCAAACGCGCCTGCTAACCCGAATGCCCCAGGCGTCATGCCGCGCGGCGGGCAGTCCGGTGGATACGGACAGGGCAGTATGATGAACGGCTTCAGCAGCCAGGCTGTGGATGGTGAATTCGGGCCCTTGCACGATGCCATGTACCCGGCCCTGGCGAGCGCGCTTGACCTGACGCCGGATGAGCTGCTGGCGCGCCGAAATGCCGGCGAGACTCTCTGGAGCATCGCCCAGTCACAGGGCATCAGCGCCGACCAGTTTCAAACGATCTTGATCCAGGCGCGCACTCAGGCCATGAATCAGGCTGTCGCCGAAGGAACGCTCACCCAAGCACAAGCCGACTTCATGCTCAACCGTACGAACCAGATGGGGCAGAGCGGTTTCGGACCCGGGTCGATGAACTGTGATGGCAGCGGAATGATGTCCCAACAGAGGTCCGGAAGAGGTATGGGTGGCAGATGGGCAAACCAATCCAATCCATGAATTTCAGTTCAAATAATGCCCCACGAAAGTTCACCAGTAATCACCCTGAGGCAGGCCAACCCAGCCAGAAGGGGAAGTTGGGACTGGGTAGCGGATGTCCGCTACCCATTTTCCGTTTATAATTTTGCCACATTGGACCATGGCAACAATCCTGATCATTGAAGACGAACCTCAACTGGTCAAAGTGCTGCGCTCTTACCTGGAACAGGCCGGTTACACCGTTTTCAGCGCTTACCGCGGCGATACGGGTCTCTCCACCTGGGAACACAAACGCCCTGACCTGGTGATCCTCGACCTGAACTTGCCGGGGATAGATGGGTTGGATGTAGCCCGTGAAATTCGCCGCAAGGCCGACACCCCGATTATCATGCTGACCGCCCGTGTTGAAGAGACTGACCAGCTCATCGGGCTGGAATTAGGCGCCGACGATTATATCAGTAAGCCATTTTCTCCTCGGGTAGTCGTAGCGCGCGTGCGCGCCCTGCTGCGCCGGGCAGATGCCGAGCCCAATACTGTTCAGGTGCTGCGCGTTGCCGACCTGGAGATCGACCTGGATGCCCACACAGTCACCCGCGCTGGCAAGCCTATGGAATTGACCCCAACGGAATTCAACCTGCTCACAACTCTGGCAGGCCAGCCAGGACGCGCCTTCTCCCGGCTGCAGCTCCTGGAGGCCAGCCAGGGCAACGCTTACGAGGGTTACGAGCGCTCGATCGACGCCCATATCAAAAACTTGCGCGCCAAGATCGAGCGCGAGCCGAAAAAACCCCAATACATCGAGACAGTTTTTGGAGTTGGGTACAGGTTCAATAAAGATCAATAATCAAGCTATGCGACTGCGCCTCGTCCTTTCTTTTATTCTCATAGTGGTTGTCTCGGTTGCAACCGTGGTGCTCATCGTCCATTTTGGAGCAGCCAACGAAGTGCGCGCGTTTATGTTTCGTGGCGGGATGAACGGCGCTAACGGCCTGGTCAGCGCATTGGAAAGCTATTACAGCGCCAACAGCTCCTGGCAAGGGGTCGAAAGCCTGCTCCAATCGTCCGGGCACGGAATGGGGGCCCAAGGAATGGGAGCCCAAGGAATGGGGGCCCAAGGAATGGGGGCCCAAGGATTGGAAGGCCAGGGAAGGGGCGCACAGGGCGCAGGTGGATCAGGCGCGGGCGGGGCTGGCGGGCAGGGAAACATGATGACCCAGCGTCTGCGCCTGGCTGACGCCCAAGGGAACATCCTGGCAAACAGCGATGGCAGCCCGGCCGGCGGTACATTAAGCGCCTCAGAACTGGAAAATGCTTTCGCATTGCATTCAGGCGGCAAACCAGTCGGCTACTTGCTGGCTGAAGGCGGAGTGACGTTTACTCAGGCTGACGAGAGCTTGCTGGTAAGCCGCCTGAGCCGCGCCGCTCTGACGGCTGGCCTGGTCGGCGGCGGGTTATCGCTGCTGTTTGCCTTTCTGCTGGCTTACCGTCTCTTGCGCCCGGTGCGCGAACTAACCTACGCAGCCGCCCAACTGGCCCATGGGAACCTGGCTCAACGAGTGCCCGTGCGCGGCGAGGATGAGCTGGCTACCCTGGGGCAAGCTTTTAATCAAATGGCTATTTCATTACAACAATCTGAAGAAAGCCGGCGCGCCATGACCGCCGATATCGCCCATGAGCTGCGCAATCCTTTAGCTGTGCAGCGCGCCAACCTGGAAGCACTGCAAGACGGGATTTACCCCCTCACATCCGAAAACCTGGAGCCGATTTTGGAGCAAAATCACCTGCTCACCCGCCTGGTAGAAGACCTGCGCACCCTGGCATCCGTAGATTCAGGCCAGTTGGTCCTCGAATGCTCCCCCACGGATTTGACTGCCCTGGTGCAGCGCGTGGCAGAACGATTTAAGCCGCAAACCGATGCGAGGCAGATTGCGCTGGACGTAAATACTCCCAGCCAATTCCCAGCGATGACCCTGGACTCAGGGCGCGTCGAGCAGATTCTGGGCAACCTGATCTCAAACGCGCTGCGCTACACACCACAGAATGGAAGAATTTCCGTCGAGCTGCGCTTGCAAGAGCAGCACAATCAAAAAGACGCCATTTTGTACGTCCACGACAGCGGTCCGGGTATCCCGCCGGAAGCTCTGGCGCATATTTTCGAACGCTTCTATCGCGCCGATCATTCGCGCAGCCGTGAGGAAGGCGGGAGCGGACTTGGCCTTACCATCGCCAGCCAGCTTGCCGAAGCCCACGGCGGCCGCCTGACGGCCGCTAACCACCCGCAAGGCGGCGCGTTGTTGACACTCACACTGCCAGTTAATCAATGAAATGAAACCCAACAATGTAACCCGCTTCCTGGAGGCGAAAGATATCCCCTTCACCGCTTTTGAGCTTCCTGCAGAAAAGTTGGGTGCAGTTGAGGCGGCCCGCCTGTTGGGTGTCCCGCCCGAGCAGGTTTTTAAAACGATCGTTGTGGTACGCCAGGGAAGCGGAAAGCCAATCCTGGCGGTCGTTCCAGGGCCCAATGAGGTAGATCTAAAAGCACTGGCACAGGCTCTTGGTGAAAAGAAGGTCCATTTGCCTAGCGAACGTGAAGCCGAGCGGCTGACCGGACTGCAGGCCGGCGGTATTTCTCCCCTGGCGCTTATCCAGCGCGGCTTTCAGGTGATCCTGGATAAGTCCGCAGAAACCATGGCAGAAATTTACATCTCCGCAGGCCAGCGCGGATTGAACTTGCGCCTCTCTCCTCATGCAATCCTCACCCTGGCTAACGCCAAATTCGCCCCAATCAGTCATAAACCAGAATAAAATATAAATATCCCATCAAAAATCTTTGAAAATGACTTGCTTACTTGCCAATTTTTCCCTATAATTGGGAAACGTCCATTTGGCTGGTATCTGGGGTATTCTATTGTTATCGATTATTGGCCTAACAATCGATTATGACGCGAATGGCGTTCGGCGCGAGTAGCGTCAGACGCAAATAGCGACTGTCTCCTGCCTGGAAGACGCCGCCCACGATCATCCTGTTCTAGGCACCAAAATCATTTCGGCTGTTGATAAGGCGCATACCGCTGCGCCGGGTTTCATATACCCAGTTCAGACTTGAAGAGGAGGTGATGCAGTATATAAGGTGAGGAGTTCTTCAGAAGAAGAGAGAAATTCGAAGACCATACAGATTATTCGCTAGGAGGAGGAGAAACATGAAACGCAAACTAGTACCCATGATTACTTTGTTCATTTTGATCGCTATCGCTGCGACGGCCTGCAGCCCTGCGCCCACACCTACCGCAGCTCCCGCAGAGCAGCCAACCGAGACTGCCGCAGCAGCTCCAGCAGGCCAGGCTCAACCGCCAGCTCCCAGCGGCTTTGGCGAAACCTTGAAAACCGTTCAAAGTCGCGGCAAAATCATCTGCGGAGTCAATTCGCAAGTGCCTGGGTTTGGCTATGTAGATTCAGCCGGCAATTACGCCGGTTTCGATGTCGATTTCTGTCATGCCCTATCCGCAGCTGTGTTTGGAGATCCCAATAAGATCGAGTTTCGCCCAGTAACTGCTACGGAGCGCTTCACCGCCCTGCAAAGCGGCGAGATCGACGTGCTCAGCCGCAATACCACCTGGACGCTTGCCCGTGACACGGAATTGGGCGGCAATTTCACCCAAACTACGTTCTACGATGGGCAAGGGATGATGGTTCCCAAGGATTCTGGGATCAATTCGCTTGAGGATCTAAATGGTGGTACAGTCTGCGTTCAAACCGGCACGACCACAGAGCTCAACCTGGCTGATGTTATGGCGGCCCGCGGCATTTCTTACACCCCGGCAGTGTATGAGGACGCAGATGGCACTTTCAATGCTTACTCTGAAGGCCGCTGTGACGCGGTCACAACCGATAAATCCGGCCTGGTCGCCCGTCGAGCTGTGCTGCCAGATCCGGAAAATCATGTCATTTTGGACGAGACGATGTCCAAGGAACCGCTAGGCCCGATGGTGCGCCATGGCGATGACCAGTGGTTCGATATCGCTCAATGGACCGTATTTACGCTGATCTCAGGTGAGGAATACGGTCTTACCTCGGCTAACGTGGATGACATGAAAGCCAACTCTACCAACCCCGAAATCCGGCGCATCCTGGGTGTCGAAGGAGAAATGGGCGCAAAATTGGGCTTGAGCAACGACTGGGCTTACAACATCCTCAAAACAGTAGGAAATTATGAGGAGGTCTACAATCGCAACCTGGGACCCGACACGCCAACCTACATTCCCCGCGGCCAGAACAGCCTGTACACCAATGGCGGTATTCTCTACGCGCCGCCTTTCCGGTAAACCAAAAATTTAATAGAGACCGGAGGACAGGGCCTGCCTGTCCCCCGGTTTCAGGCTTTATTCCATTCTACAAGCATATCGTTTTATTGAATGATGAAGAATACGAGCACAAATCCTCAGGCGATCCCTTTTTGGCGAGATGAACGCGTCCTTCAGGTCCTCTGGCAGGTAATTTTTGTCTTCGTCCTCGCCCTGGCAGCCCTGGCCCTTATTCGAAATATGATCAGCGGTTTGCAAAGACAGGGGATGACCCTGGGGTTTTCGTTCATTGATCAGCTCGCCGGATTCGATATCAGCGAACACCTGATTGAATATTCCCGCAACGAGACTTACCTGCGGGCCTTCGTGGTCGGTTTGCTGAATACGTTACTGATCAGCACGCTCGGCATCGTTTTTTCAACCGTCCTGGGTATCATCATTGGCGTGGCTCGTCTTTCTACCAATTTCATCATCAACCGCATTTCCAGAATTTACATCGAGCTGATCCGCAACATCCCCCTGCTGGTATTCTTGATCTTTTGGTATACCGCTATATTCTTAAAAATGCCGAGGGTAAACCAGGCAACGGTTTTACCCGGGCCCGTGTTTCTCACAAATCGAGGCGTAGCGATTCCCTGGGGAAAGCCCACATCGACGTTCGCCACCTACATTGGAATCCTGGCAGCCGGGTTGCTTTTGGCGATCATCGTCGCTGTGATCCTGACGCGCCAGGGGAAGCGCACCGGGAGAATGCCGTTGGTAAGCTTCTGGAGCCTGTTGAGCTTCCTCCTCGTGGCGGTCGTGGGTTGGTTCGTTCTCCCCGCGGCGCCGGTTGACCCCGATCTGCCCTTTGTCAGCGGGCTGAATTTGGACGGGGGGTTAGTTCTGAGCCCTGAATTTATGGCATTGCTCTCGGCATTGGTGCTATACACCGCTGCATTCATCGGAGAAGTTGTTCGCGCCGGCATCCAGGCGGTGTCCAAAGGACAGGTCGAAGCCTCACGAGCGCTCGGCTTATCCAGCCTGGAAACCTTGCGCCTGGTGATATTCCCTCAATCCTTACGGGTGATCATCCCACCCCTAACCAGCCAATATCTTAACCTGACGAAAAACTCCTCCCTGGCGGTCGCCATCGCATTTCCTGACCTGTTCTATGTATCCAGTACGATCCAAAACCAAACCGGTCGCGCCGTGGAGATGATCTCGCTGGTCATGCTCATCTACCTGTTTTTCAGCCTGCTGACCTCGATCCTGATGAACTGGTATAACCGCAAAATCCGCCTGGTGGAGCGTTAATCATGGCAGCAATCACACAAAATCAGGTACTGCCGCCGCCCACCGAGCGATATAGCCTGTTGGGTTGGCTGCGAAAAAATCTCTTCAGCAACTGGTTCGACTCCATTCTCACGATCCTGGGAGCGATTCTGGCCTATCTCGTATTAAAAAACTTCCTGAACTGGGCGTTCAACCAGGCTCAATGGGCAGTTATCCCCACGAATTTACGCCTTTTCCTGGTTGGACAATACCCGGCTGACCAACTTTGGAGGTCCTGGGTTTCTCTCTTCACCCTGGCCATTCTGATCGGTTTGTCCTGGGGCCTTTGGGGACGAAAATTAATCTGGTTTGGCATCCTGATTTTCGCTTTCACATTAGGTCTTGCGGTCCTGCCCTTCAGCTTGGATGTACGATTACGCCTGGTGGGTTTGTCGCTCATCGGTATCCTGGGTTGGGCGGCGGGCAGCAGGTTCCCGAAGGCGCTGTCGCGAGTCACAATCGCCGCCTGGATTTTATATTTTCCATTCTTCATTATTCTGATCCGCGGTTTGGGCAAAGAAGGAAGCGGATTCCCCACCGTTCCGACGACTTTGTGGGGCGGGTTGATGCTCACCTTCATGCTCACTTTTGCCGGCATCGTCGTCTCGTTTCCAATTGGCGTTTTGCTTGCCCTGGGAAGACGCAGCAACCTCACCATCGTGCGCACTTTCTGTGTCCTGTATATCGAGGTGATCCGCGGCGTCCCATTGATAACGATCTTGTTCATGGCCCAATTGATGCTGCCGCTCTTCTTGCCTGCCAATGTCACCATCGACCGCGTTCTGCGAGCGGCGGTCGGCATCATTTTGTTCAGCGCGGCATACCTGGCTGAAAATGTGCGCGGTGGGCTGCAGGCGATCCCGAAAGGCCAGTATGAAGCCGCTCATGCGCTCGGGTTGAGCACTTTTCAAACAACGCTGCGGATAATCTTGCCCCAGGCGCTGCGGGCGGTCATCCCGATCCTGGTTGGAATGTTCATCGCTCTGTTCAAAGATACCACGCTGGTCGCCATCGTCGGCTTGCTGGATTTGCTCGGAATTGCCCGCACGGTCCTGGCCCAGCCAAGTTTCATTGGCCGCCAGATCGAAGTTTTAACTTTCGTTGGATTGATTTATTGGGTGTTTAGCTATATTATGTCATTTTTCAGCCAGCGCCTGGAAGTCGTTCTGGGCGTAGGAGAACGCTAGGTTGGCCTGGAAGAGTACTAGAAATCACCAGGCGGGCCTTGAAATTCACAAGGCGAGGATAACTGCTGCTTCGGATCGCGCCAGAGGAAAACATCATGGACCCAATGGATAACAACAACGAACCGATCATCATCTGCCGTGACGTACATAAATGGTACGGCGAGTTCCATGCCCTGCGCGGCATTAACATGGAGGTGCAGAAAGGGGAAGTGATCGTGATCTTCGGTCCCTCCGGCTCTGGAAAATCGACCTTCATTCGCACGATCAACCGCCTGGAAGAACATCAAAAGGGCCAGATCATCGTCGATGGGATAGAACTGACTCACGATATTCGCAATATCGAGAAAATCCGCATGGAAGCGGGGATGGTTTTCCAACAATTCAACCTTTTTCCGCACATGACGGTGATGCAAAACATCACGCTGGCCCCCATCCGGGTGCGCAAATGGAACAAAGATAAGGCGGAAGAGATTGGGATACAACTCCTGGAACGGGTGGGCATACCGGAGCAAGCTAACAAATTTCCCGCCCAGCTCTCCGGCGGCCAACAACAGCGTGTGGCAATCGCCCGCGCTCTGGCTATGCAGCCAAAAATCATGCTTTTCGACGAGCCTACTTCCGCCCTGGACCCTGAGATGATCAAAGAGGTGCTGGATGTGATGATCGAGCTGGCAAAGTCGGGTATGACGATGCTGGTGGTCACCCACGAGATGGGATTCGCCCGCAGCGTGGCGAAACGCATGTTCTTTTTCGATCAGGGCCAGATTGTGGAGAGCGGGACCCCTCAAGAAATCTTCACCAACCCACAAGAGGACCGGACAAAGCTCTTCCTCTCACAAATCCTGACCCATTGACAATTTCTGGTTAACCCTTAATCACTGCCACCGGTCTCAGGCGGGCGACTTTACGGGCAATTCCGGCGGCGGATACCGTGTTGACAACGATATCCACATCTTTATAAGCCTGCGGGGCTTCTTCAGCCAACCCTGGCAGGGATCCGGCGCGCACATGGATGCCTCTGGCCTGAAGCTCGGCTCGCAAATCCTCTCCACGCACCTTCTTTTTTGCCTGGCTGCGGCTCATCGTCCGGCCGGCGCCATGACAGGTGGAGCCAAAGGAACGTTCCATGCTGCCTTGAGTGCCTGCTAAAACCCAGGAGGCCGTGCCCATACTGCCCGGCACCAATACCGGCTGCCCGATAGAACGATACTCTTCCGGCAAGCCCTCAAAACCCGGACCAAAGGCGCGGGTCGCCCCTTTGCGATGAACGCAAACCTTGAGAGTCTCCCGCTCGACGGTGTGCGTCTCGATTTTTCCCATATTGTGAGCGATATCATAGACCTGGTGCAAATGCCAGTTGGAGATTTTCCCGGCAAAGGTCTCCTCGAAAGCCCGGCGGGCAAAATGGGCCAGCACCTGGCGGTTGGCAAAGGCGAAATTCGCCGCGCTGCGCATTGCAGCCAGGTAAGATCTCCCTTCTGGGGAATCCATTGGAGCGCAGACCAATTCGCGGTCGGCCAGGCGAATGCCGTAACGTTTCACCGCCCCCTGGAATTCCCGCACGTAATCCGTGCAGACCTGGTGCCCGAATCCTCGCGATCCGCAATGGATCAATACAACCAGATAGCCTTCCTGCAAGCCCATGGCCTGGGCGGCATCCAGGGCGAAAATCCGGTCCACCACATCCACTTCGATAAAGTGGTTTCCCGCGCCAAGGGTTCCGATCTGCTGGCGGCCGCGCTCTTTGGCGCGCTGGCTCACTTTTTCAGGGCCGGCCCCCTCCAGGCAACCGTTTTCTTCGGTGCGGCGCACATCTGCCTCGGTTGCGTAGCCCCGTTTGAGCGCCCAGTGAGATCCCTGGCGGCAGACCTGGTCCAGCTCTTCGACGCTCAAACGCACATCTCCCTTGGTTCCGACGCCGCTGGGGCAATAATGGTCCAACGCGGTAGCCAGATCGTCCAGGTAGGGGCTTGCCGCCTCGTACTCAATTTGAGAACCCAGCAGGCGCACACCACAGTTAATATCGTAACCGATAGCCCCAGGCGATATCACCCCATCCGGAAAGCGGGTCGCGGCGACCCCGCCTATCGGAAATCCATAACCCTGGTGCATATCCGGCATGACGACTACATGGCCAACCAACCCGGGCAGCGTCGCTGCGTTGACTGCCTGATCGAGGGATTTGTCACCCAATATCGCCTCGAGAAGCTCTCGTGTAGCAAAGATCCGCACCGGCGCACGCATATCCGCCCGGAAATCCTTGGGGATTTCCCATTCATAAGGACTGATTCTTTTCATATCCTGAAGGTTCATTGGAAAAATACCTGGTTACCTTAAACGTCGAAGACGATGTTGACTCGCAAGCCTCGATCGTTCTCTCGAATGTCGAGCTGGTGGTAGGTTGCAGCCTTTATCTCCTTCGATTGCGCCATGATTGCAACCCCACTGATCCGAGCGGATAGCCTGAGGCCGTCGATCAACAGCCGGTACTGGTCGAAACCGAGCTTCTCCAATTCGGCGAAGTAGAGCAGTTCGTTTAAAAACGCCACCAGGAGGCCTTCACGATCTTCCGCTTGCAGGGCCAGTTTCCGGGTCTGGCGCTCGCCTGGAACGAATTGGAGCCCCATCAACCGGTACATACCATTCGCTGCCTGTTCCAAAAGCCCTGAAAAATCAACAGCCCAGACTTCTAGCTCCCAATCGGCGGTGTGTTCGACTTCACGAAAACCGGCGGTATCAGCGCTCATATCTCCCCAGCCGGAGCATTGTTACCACCCCCTGGTCTGCTCCAAACAAAGAAAAACCCGATCTATCTAAACGATCTTCTCATTGAATTATAATACAACCAGGGTTTTAGAAGGATTGGCGACTGGGTTATAATGATCGCCATGAGATTCAAGCTCGCACACATCGAGGCGCGCCTTCAGGGGTTGGTGGAAGGCAGCGCAGCGTGGCTTTTCCCTTCCAAAAGGCACCAGGCAAATTTGGTATCGCGTTTATTGGAAGCAATGTACTCCGGCATTAAACCTGGGACGGACTCCGTCCCTGTAGTTCCAAACTTATTTACCCTTACTGTAAACACCAGCCAGGTCAAGGCTATACAGGCAAATCATTCTTTGCTTGAAGGGCTGGCTCGGACCTTGCAGGAAGCCGGCGAAGAATTTAACTTGAAGTTCTCAGGCCCGGTGGTAATTCACATTCTTGGTGAAAACTCGATCCCCTTAGGAGATGTGCGCGTTGCGGCGCGAAACAGCCGAGAAAACCTGGCTCAAACTTCGGACCTGGCATTAGACGAGTGGAATGAGATCAACGCGCTCCCGCTCAACGCATTCCTGATCGTTGATGGCACGCGCATTTTCGCGCTTCAATCCACGGTCATCAACATCGGCCGGCGCCCTGACAACCAGCTCTTCATCGATGATCCACGCGTCTCGAGAACTCATGCACAACTGCGGGCAGTGAAAGGTCACTATATCCTATTCGATCTAAACTCGACCGGCGGCACGTTCGTTAACGGCGCGCGCATAAACCAGTTTTCTTTACGCCCGGGTGATGTCATCTCACTTTCTGGCGTACCCCTGGTGTATGGCCAGGACACAACCGGTGCAGGCGAAACCCAGGATTATGACCCGTCCCTCTTCAGACCCACGGATATTCCGCCAGACCCGGAAGTAAGAATATCCGGCGAAAGTAATTTCAGTGAAAGTAGTTAAGCTATGAGCGGTCCAATTCTGCTCATATTGAGAATTGCCCTCGCCGTGGCCCTTTACGCCTTTCTCGGCTGGTCTTTATACACGATCTGGAACGATCTCAAGCAGCAAAGCAAGCAACTGGTCAGCTCTCGCACGCCTCCCCTATCGTTAATCGTTTACGCGGGGAGCGATAGCCGATCTTTCCGCTTCACAAGCTCGCAGGTAATCATTGGTCGCGATCCAGCCAGTGATTGCCATCTGGAGGACCAGACGATCTCTGCGCAGCATGCCCGCCTGGATTACCATCACGGGCAATGGTGGGTGGAGGATCTGCATTCTACGAACGGGACATTCTTAAATCAGAATCCCGTTTCTGAACCGCTTGTTCTGACTTCTGGAGACGAGCTGCGCTGCGGCCAGCTTACCCTCCAAATCACGATGAAAGAGGCCCCTGATCTGGAAGAAGCGTTCGGAACCTGAATGCCTGGCGACTGATAAAACGATATTAAGCGCTCAGAGACTAATTCCTCATTGAGACCTGGAGAGAGACCATGGAAGAATACCCTAGCCTGGCAGTGATCGGCGGATCTGGCCTTTATGAAATGCCAGGTCTGCAAGATGTACGGGAATATGACCTGACGACCGCATTTGGCAAGCCCAGCGCCCCGATTGTGGTTGGGACGCTTGCCAGGCGGAAGGTGGCTTTTCTGGCGCGACATGGGTTAGGCCACCATATTTCACCGACGGAAATCAATTACCGCGCCAATATTTACGCCCTCAAATCCCTGGGGGTTGAGCGCATTGTGAGCATCAGCGCTTGCGGGTCGCTGCGTGAAGACTATTCGCCGGGCGACATTGTCATCCCCGACCAGCTTTTCGACCATACCTGTGAGCGCAAACGCAGTTTTTTCGAAAGCGGTTTTGTAGCCCACATCAGCGTCGCCGATCCCTTTTGCGCGGATCTGTCCCATCAACTCGGCAAAGCCGTACAGCGAACCGGAGCAACTGTTCACCAGAGCGGGGCGTTCATTACAATCGAAGGACCCCGATTTTCGACGCGGGCAGAATCGAACGTTTATCGTTCCTGGGGTATGGCGCTGATCGGGATGACCGCTTCACCCGAGGCATTTTTAGCTCGAGAGGCTGAGATATGCTATGCGGTGATGGCTCACGTCACCGATTACGATGTGTGGCATATCACCGAAAAGCCGGTTACGGTTGAAAAGGTGATCGAAATCCTCCATAAAAACACCCGGGTCGCCCAAAATGCTGTAGCTTACCTGGCCGAAGATCTTAGCGACGAGCGATCCTGCAACTGCGCCAACGCCCTGGCGGATGCCCTTATCACCCGCCCAGAGGTTATTCCCCCAGAAACCCGCGCCCGCTTGGGGTTATTAGTTGACAAATATTTCAAGTAAAGGGAAATCCAGCGGGGGAGTTTTAGAATTTTCATCCCGGTGGTATTGAGACTTGCCTGATTCTGCATTATCGAACGACCGGAAACAGGGCCGGCTGCTCCTGTTGGCAGCGATTTTCATGAGCCTGTATGCCATCGCGCTCAGCCTGGCCCCGGTGGTGCGAACCGGTTCCGGGCAGGGGAGCTTGCGATGGGACTATTGGATCGCCTGGGCTTTGTGGGTGGTTTTTTTCTATGCCGCCCATCGCCAAAGCATCCGTTGGCTTCCCGGCCGCGATCCCTTTTTGCTGCCCATCGCGGCCTTACTGAGCGGGTGGGGGTTGATGATGATCTGGCGCCTGTTCCCGAACTTCGGGCTGCGCCAGGCAATCTGGCTTTCATTTTCAATCCTTTTTCTCACCCTTGGTTTTCGCTTTCCACCAGACTTAAAATTCTTGCGGCAATACAGATATCTGTGGCTGACAAGCGGCTTGCTGCTGACCGGGCTGACGCTGGTCGTGGGCACCAACCCGCTTGGTTACGGGCCGCGCATGTGGTTGGGCTGCTGTGGCATTTACGTTCAACCTTCGGAGCCGTTGAAGCTGCTGTTAATCGTCTACCTGGCAGCCTACCTGGCCGAGCGGCTGCCGGTCCTGGCAGCCAGCATCGGGGGGCTGGGTGAGATGCCTTTATTACCTTTGCTGGCGCCCACGTTGATGATGACCGGTGTGGCGCTCGCGCTTCTGCTGGTACAGCGCGACCTGGGAACCGCCTCGATCTTTATTTTTCTTTACACAACGATCGTTTACGTTACAAGCGGCCGCAAGAGCATCTTATTGGGTGGTGTAGCCATCCTGATATTGGCTGGGGTTGCGGGGACACTGCTCTTCGAAGTTGTGCGCTTGCGAATCGACGCCTGGCTTAACCCCTGGTTGGACCCCAGCGGACGTTCTTACCAGATCGTGCAATCCTTGCTGGCTATCGCTAACGGTGGCTTGTTCGGACGTGGACCCGGGCTGGGCAGCCCCAACCTTGTGCCTGTGCCTCATTCCGATTTCATCTTCGCCGCAATCTCAGAAGAGACCGGGCTGGTGGGAGGGCTGGGCTTGCTGATCCTGATCGCTTTATTCGCCGGTCGCGGCATCTGGACAACATTAAAAGCCCCGGATGCTTTCCGCCGCTACCTGGCAGCCGGACTGACAGCATACCTGGTTTCCCAAAGCATCTTGATTATCGGCGGCAATTTGCGACTGCTTCCTCTGACGGGGGTGACCCTGCCCTTTGTCTCCTATGGGGGGTCTTCTCTGGTAACATCCTTTCTCTCCTTGCTGCTCTTGCTACATATCAGCGCCCAATCGACAGCCCGACCCATCCCGGCGACAGAAATGCGACCTTATTTACAGTTAGGCGCTTTCTTATTCATTGGCGTCGCAGCCGCCGCGATCGTTTCAGGGTGGTGGTCCGTCTACCGTGCCCCAGCCCTCCTGGCGCGCACCGATAATGCCCGCCGGGCCATCGCCGACCGGTATGTTCGCCGTGGATCAATTTTGGACAGGCGCAACACACCGATCAGCGAGACAACCGGTTCGACAGGCGAGCTGACCCGCAAAATATTAATTCCGGAGCTGAGCTCAATCGTAGGCTATAACGATCCCATCTACGGGCAAACTGGCCTGGAGGCCAGCATGGACGACACGCTGCGCGGCCAGCAGGGTAATCCGGGCCTGACGGTCTGGTGGAGCCACTTGCTCTATGGCCAGCCCCCGGACGGCCTGGATATCCGCACCAGCCTGGACCTGAAACTGCAGCGCCTCGCTGACGACCAGATAGGCAGCCACAGCGGGGCTTTGGTCCTGATTAATGCCCAAACAGGGGAGATCCTGGCGATGGTATCGCGCCCCACTTTCGACGCCAACCGGTTGGAGCAAGATTGGGAGAAGCTCGTTAAAGACCCCCGCGCCCCACTCCTCAATCGAGCCGCCATGGGCCTTTATCCAAGCGGGGCGTCTCTGGGCCCGATCTTGATGGCCGCAGTTACCGCCGATGGGAATGCCCCCGCGCTTCCGGGAAATTTATCCTATCGATGGGAAGGAAAGACCCTGGAATGCGCGATCCAGCCGGAAGAGCAAAACTGGCGAGCCGTCCTTGCCAGCGGCTGTCCCGGGGCAGCCGGGGATTTAGCAAAAACGTTGGGCAGTGACGGGCTTTTGCAGCTTTTACAGAAGTTAGGGCTTTATTCCACCCCGAAGTTGAGGATCCCGGCAGCCAGTGCAGCCAGGCCCGTCGAGATCACGGACCCGGCTTCAGCCGTCCTGGGCTTATCGCCATCCTCAGAAAATGGTTCCAGCCAGTCCAGCCAAGCGCTGAGCGCCAGCCCGCTGCAGATGGCGTACGCCGCGGCGACACTAAGCGCCTATGGGATTCGCCCGCCCGCTTACCTGGTTACCGGCGTCAACACCCTGCAAGCTGGCTGGGTGATCCTGCCAGCGGTCGACACAGCCGAAGAAGCGATCATGCCAGCAGCCGCTAACGTCACTGCGCACTTGCTGACGGATGAAGGCCAGGATTCCTGGCAATCCATCGCAATTGCCCCTAACGGTCCAAATAAGGCCGTCACCTGGTTTCTGGGCGGCACCCAGCCCGATCGGGAAGGCGCACCCCTGGCGATAGCAGTTTTAATTGAGGAAGATAACCCCCGCCTGGTTGAAAAAATAGGCTCTTCCGTGCTCCAGGCAGCCATGCAGCCTTAATCTGCAAGACCAGCTAATTCACTACTCGCAAGAATCGCCGTTTGCCGACTTGCAGAACGCCGGGGTGGGGAAACGCCTGGCTGCCATCGGTCAAAGTCTCCCCGTCCAACCGCACCGCGTTCTGAGCGAGCATCCGCCGCCCTGCACTACCGCTGGTCACCAGCTCGTTTTTCATTAATACACTGAGTACCGTGTCGCCAGGCTGGACCCGGTATTGGGGTATTTCCTCGGGGGTAGCGCCCTGCTGGAAGACGCGAATAAAAGCCTGCTCTGCTTCAACCGCGGCCTGAGCGGAATGGTAAATAGACACGATCTCCCGGGCCAATTTCATTTTCACGTCACGCGGATGTAAACGACCCGACTGTATCCCTTCTTCTAACGCCTCAATTTCAGGTGGTATCCAGCGAGTCAACAACCGGAAGTACTGACCCATGGCTTTATCCGGGACGCTCATGATCTTGCCATACATATCCTCTGGAGAGGAGAGTAAGGGAATGTGATTTCCGAGAGATTTACTCATTTTCACCTCCCCATCGGTGCCCGGTAAGATACCCATGATGATGGCAATATTCGGCAGGGCCCCCAGGAAGGTCATCAGCTTGCGCGCCGCGGTTACGATGTTGAACAACTGGTCGGTGCCTCCCACCTGCACATCCGCGCGCAGGGCGTAAGCGTCATAGCCCTGCATTAATGCGTAAAAAGTCTCGTGTAAATAAATCGCGTCACCATTCTCGAAGCGCAGTTTGAAATTCTCGCGCGTCAAGAACTGTTGGATGGTGAAATTTGAGGCAAGATTGATCAACTCAGCAAAGGAAAGCTTTGAAAGCCACTCGGCGTTGAAGCGGATTAAAGTCCTCTCTTTATCCAGCACTTTATAAGCTTGTTCTGCATAGGTGCGGGCATTTTGTTCCACCTGCTCGGCGGTAAGCTGAGGGCGCAGCTTATCCTTATCCGATGGATCGCCGATCAACGATGTATAGTTTCCGACCAAGAAAACCACTTCGTGGCCTAACTCCTGGAACTGGCGCAGCTTGCGCATGGGAACAGTATGCCCCAGATGCAGATCGCTGGTGCGCGGATCGAATCCGCAGTAAATTCTCAAAGGCCGTCCTTCTCGCCCGGCCTGTCCCAGGCGCTCTCGCAGCTCCTGCGCCATGGCCTGCTTGAGGGTCTCGTCTCCGTACTCGGTGCCTTGCATCAAGTATTCAACTTGTTCGTCGATGTTCATTTTTTCCATGCTGGTCTCCAATCAAATGCTTTTGGCAATGGATTGAACGAAAACAAAATCCTCGTAGAAAATAAAACGCGCCCTCTGCGGAGAGGGCGCGAGCAACTCACCGCAGAGGGTGCTCACTCACGCGCGTAATAGCTGCCAGGACCCGAATGACTGATCTCTTTCAAACCAGTCCCATCCAATATTTTTGCCAGAATGATTTCACCTTGCATAAACCCCATACGCCCTTTCACCTCACCCATATATTTTACTTCGGTCAATGTGCGAAATTCAAAATAACCGGTACCGCCGAAGACTCGCACCTTTTTCCCCCAGGAGGAGGGAAAAACTTCGATCTTATGGATCTCGCCCCAACCGAGAGGCGTTTGGCGGAGGCCGTTTTTGAAGGTAACACCGGATGCATCCAGGCGGATCGAAGTTTTACGGTCCATCCAGTTCGATAAGCTGATGCCCAGGGCGGCGAAAATGAAGAAAATCGTCATTAAAGGCATCACCCAGGAAACCGATTTACCGTTCAATTGTAACACGAACCAGGTTGCCGCCAATACGATTGCCAGTCCCCAGGCGGTCAGCTCTCCCCGGCGAGAAAGCAATTCCGGATGATATTCCATTAAAGAACTTTCCGGTTGCATGGTTGATTATTATATCTTCAAATTAAACACGTGCTATAATTCGCAGAGTTTCGGAGAGAACCATGTATCTACCGGTTTTGGTCCTCAATGCCAACTTTGAGCCGATCAATGTCTGCAATACACGACGGGCGATCAGCCTTGTTTTGACCGGAAAAGCCAGCCTTGTGCTGAACGGACGTGGCGAGATCAAAACAGTCTCGCGCTCCTATCCACGCCCGTCGATCATTCGCCTGTCAAAAATGATCAAACGGCCCCACCCACGCGTCCGCCTGACCAAGCGAGAAATTTTAAGACGCGATGATTTCACCTGCCAGTACTGCGGGCAGCACGCGCCCGTGCTGACCATAGACCACATCACTCCTCGCCACCTGGGCGGCAACCACACCTGGGAAAATTTGGTGGCTGCCTGCCCGGCTTGCAACCACCGCAAGGGCGGACGGACATTGGACCAGGCGCATATGCATCTCCTGCACTCGCCTTCCGAGCCTCCGGCTTCAGCGATGTATATTTTCGGGCGGCATATCAAAGAAAATGAGGAATGGCTGCCGTTCGTGGAAGGCTGGTAACGGGATTAAAAGTCCAGCTCCATAAAATCTTTCGCTAAATCTACAGATCCGTGGAATTCCTCGTGGGCTTCGCCTAACAAAGAGGTTGGATCGGCCTCTCCCGTCCGGTAATGGATCAGGTAAAGCTTTCCGACTTCGGCTTCGCGCGCAATTGCACCCGCCTGAGCGGCGGATGAATGCCCCAATGTTGCGCCTGTAGCTTCGTGGATTAAAACATCCGCGCCGGCTGCCAGATCAACCACCTTATGAGTGGGTTCGGTGTCGCAGGAATAAGCCAATACTTTTTCGACCTGGGGGAATTCAAGGCGTAGACCAATGGTTGGCACGAGGTGGTTGACCGGCGAGGCATAGATGTGAAACTCCTCATCCTGGAGAACGGGCGTCATTTCCTCGTCGGGTATCCGGTGAAAATAAACCGGGAAGAAATTAGGCCAGGCATCCCAATCGTAAAAACCCATCAGCGCTTCGATACGGTCCAATGTGTACGCCAAACCGTAAATATCCAACGGGGCCGTCCGGCCCAGAAGCCAGCTGTTCATCAGTAAAGAGGGAACTCCGGAAACATGATCCGGATGGAAATGTGTCAAAATCATGTCGGTTAGCCGGTTAATATCTATTCCCGCCTGGCGCAGCCTGACGATCGGGTTGTTGACACAATCAATTAAGATGACACGCTTTTTACCAACGATCGCCATATGCGTGTTTTCATGGGACTCATCTGGGATAGCGTTCGAAGATCCTAGAATGATCAATTTGGGCATGTAATTATCCTATTTTGATGAATCTCTTTTCATCTTAGTGCGTGGTGCGCCACAAGCGCCCAACACTTTCCAAAACGCCTCAAATAAGCCCAGAATGTTCACCGGTTAAGGATCAGCACAGCCAGATGGGGAGTCAACATCACCTCGATCACAGCAGCGCCAAGCAGGAGAGGCGTTACGACAGCCAGCATGATTTTGGCCCAGTCGGCGAACGAAGTCAACCAGGCTTCGCCGATGGTTTTTTCGCGGTCCGGGGCTGCCAGGGCTTTACCCAGCCCCATGATTACAGCGCCCGCCAGAATAATTGCCGGGATTTCCAGGATACCGTGTGGCGCTACAAGCGCTGCCAGGAAAATAAAAGGTGAAATGCCTGCCGCCGAAACGCTGGCGGCAAAATATCCGATCAGCATCATCGGCAGCATCAGAACAATCACGCCCAACACCCCGAACGAAAATATTCCCAGTACGGTCGCCAGCAGGATTGCTCGCAGATTGTGCAGCCAGACGGTTCCGATCCCGGCGGGCGAGAAAAAGCGGACGGCATCCAGACCTTCGATGAACCCTTTTCCCAAGTTATCCATATTGACAATAGCCGGGGGTAATTGGAACACGCGCGCCTGGCTAGCTCCCGCCGCCAACCCGATAAACAAGGCCAGGATCATGCAGGACACTGGGACAATCAGACGGCGCAAGGTTGTAAAAACTTCATAACGATACCATTCCTTGACCGTATGCGCTCGCCCAACAAACGCTTTAATAAAGGTCCGCCATCCCCAGCGTAAATTAATGGTATCCAGCTCGCGACCGAGCAGTTCCTCACGGTTGAAATGGGCAACTCCGGTTCGGATCAACAATCCTGCCAGAACCACTTGCCCGATAATCGACCACCAAAGAACCTGGTAGCGCGCCCAAAACATCACGATACTCTCGCCCTGGATCAGGAGGGCCATCGGGACGATAATAAATGAGGCCAAAAGGTTGGCTGCCCGGACCGAGGTGGTTTGCGAGGAGACAACGACTGCCCCACTCACCATCACGACCCCTTGTACGAGCGTGAGCAGTAGAATTTGAAGCAGCAGAACCGGTGGTGGTTGCCAGCCCACTTGCAGGCTTACTCCGACCAGGTAAACGCCAATCCCTAGGTAGCTGCCTAATAGCGGCGGCACCATAGCAGCCAGCAGCTTGCCCAGGTAAACCTGTCCATCGGTTAAAGGGGTGCTCAGCAAAGGCTCAATGCTGTGGCGCTCTTTCTCTCCGACAAAGCTTTCAAGGGCAATTACCAATGAAATGGAGATCGGGAAAAATCCGACGATCATCAAAAGGAAGGGGATCAGGCGCTCCCCAACAACGGGCGCGCCATATCGTTCGACAAAACCTACCGCCTGGCTGGCAGTGAAATTCATCAATCCGGGGAAAAAAATGGTAAGCACCACAATTGGAAAGATGATGCGCCAATCGCGAAATTGATCGCGCACTTCCCGCCGGGTGATGGTCAAGGCGTGCCGCAGATCAGCGAACATCCAGGCCTCCCAAAACGTTGTCAACGCCGGCTGCCTGGCCTGGCGCATAGGCAGATGCCCGGCTCATAGCATGGAGGTATACCTGTTCCAGGCTGCGTGGAACCTCTTGGAGACTGATCACCGGCATCCCCTGATTCAGCAAGAAACGCAAGATCAAAGGATTATCCTGAGCCGGAGCGCTGGTTTGATAGCGCAGCCAATCGACCTCCCGCCGGGTGAACACGACCCCGGGCAGCACAGGCAAATCTTGCCCATCCAACAGGCTTCCCAGGCGCACTTCAAATTCTGGTGGGCCAAGCAGGCTGGTTTTCAGAAAATCCGGCGAACCTTTGGCGATGATCCTTCCAAGACGGATGATTGCAATTTGATCGGCGAGCTCTTCGGCTTCGGCAAGATTATGCGTGCAAATGATTACCGCCCGCTCTGCCGATCGCAATGCGCGAATGGAATCCCGGACGAGGCGGGCGCTCTCCGGGTCCATCGCAGAAGTGGGCTCATCCAGCAACAGCACCGCAGGCTCGTGCAGCAGTGCGCGCGCCAGGGCAAGCTTCTGGCGCATACCTTTGGAATATTCGCCGATGCGCCGCTTGCTGTCCTCCAATAAGCCAAAACTCTCCAGCAACTGGCGAATACGTCTTTGGCGTCTTCCCGTTTCCATGTGATAGAGCTGGCCGAAGAAATCCAGGTATTCCCCGGCAGGCATACGATTGTAAAGCCCATGCTGCTCGGTCAACACGCCTACCGAAGCGCGCACCTGGGCAGCCTGCTCCACAACGTCGTAACCAGCGATGCGCGCCCAGCCGCGGCTCGGCCTTAAAATCGAAGTCAACATCCGCACAGTCGTCGTTTTCCCGGCCCCATTCGGCCCGAGAAGCGCCAGGACCTGTCCTGCCTCGACATGCAACGTGATCCCGTCTACTGCTAAAAAATCGTCAAACCGCTTGCTAAGATCGTTCGTGAGTATCATTCTTAATCTTTATTCTACAAATTAAGGCGCTACCCCCATTTTAATCTATCCATCGTGATTTTCGAAACCATCCGAACAACAGTCCTGTTAGGTTTTCCTCTCAGGATGGTTCTCATTTCATCTTTACATGAGGTGCGCCAAAGGCATCCAACACTTTTTGAATTGAAAAACCCCTCAGCGCAGGTTTATACCACGCTCAGGGGACGAATCCCTTCGTATAACATTTCCGTTGGGGAAAGAAAGCGCTATCAGATGAAAATCAGACGTTCTCATCCAGGGGAGACTCATCCAAAACGCCCTCATCCAGCGACATTTCTTCTGAATCTGTCTCCTGAGATTCTGGCTCCGCCTCTTCGGCATCCGTCTGGTTTCGATTGTGCCGCCAGATTAAGACCCCGGCTGAGACCAACATTACAACCAGCACAAAAGCCTGGTTGGCGTTCAGCCCAGCGACCTGGGAGGCATCCAGGCGTACGAATTCCAGGAAAAACCTCCCAATCGGATAGACGATCATATAGATCAAGAACAAATCCCCTGGCAGCAAACGCTTTGGGTAGCGCCTGGCAAGCCACAACAGCAAACCCATATTAAAAAAGTTCCATATCGATTCGTAAAGGAACAATGGGTGATAATAAGCGATATCTTGATAGCCGGGCAGGCGGTGCTGTGGGTCAATAAAAATCGCCCATGGTAAATTGGTGGGCGCGCCATAAAGCTCCTGGTTCACGAAATTTCCCCAGCGACCGATCGCCTGGCCTAAGGCCAGGGCTGGCGCAGCGATATCCAGCCATAAGGCAAAATTCAGCTTGCGCCGCCGGCTGAAAAGGTACAAGGCCAGAACACCGCCGATCACTGCCCCCGGTATGCCCAGGCCCCCGTGCCAGATCGCCAGGGCATCCAATGGATGGGTGAGATAGAAGCGGGGCGTGATGCCTTGAGCGATCATGGAAGGAGGCGGGGTAAAGATATGCCAGAGGCGAGCGCCGATGATGCCTCCCACCAGGACCCAGATCAGCCCATCCCAAACCAACTCGCCATCCTGATCGCGGCGGCGAGCTTCACGTTCCGCCAGCCAGGCTGCCGCCAAAGCGCCTAACATCAAGATAATTCCGTAATAACGAATAGTAAGCGGTCCGATTTGAAATCCGGTTGGCATGAGTTTCCTCAAACGATATGAATGAATCGAAATGTTTTACTTTTGAGTCTTGTAGAATTGGCGGCGTACATCGACGATGCGCTGCACTGCAGTGACATTTGCTAACACTGCAATGATCCACAACCCATACAGCGGTAAATTCAACAACAGGGCGGGAGCCAGCACCAGGTATCGTTCCATACGGGTCAGGATACCCACTTTGGTCTCTAAACCAAGGGATTGAGCCCGGGCGCGAACATAAGATACCAATACCGAGCCTGCGGCAGCCAGGAAAACCAGGCTGATGGCGAGTGTATTTGCCTGCCGGGTAAAATAATACAGCAGGCCGCCGAAGATCACCAATTCAGAATAGCGATCGGTTACCGAATCCACGAATGCGCCAAACTCGCTGGCCTCGCCGCGCAGACGGGCCATCGTCCCATCCAGGGCGTCTACCGGGCCCATCAGCAAGATCAAAACACCACCAAGAGTCATAAATCCCTGGGCTAAAAAGAAGGCGCCAACAACGTTCCCGACCAGGCCAATGATCGTGATCGTGTTTGGCATCAACCCGAGACGATTAAGAAAAGCGCCCATAGGATCCAGGATCCCTTTAAATCGCAGGCGCATTTGGTCAGTTAAAGTCAAACGTTGTTTTCTGTCGGCAGTATGTTCCACGAATAAAGCCGCCTTTCCAATGAACGTTTTTTACATGCCGGTGTATGCTATCGCATGGCAGGTAGGCTGTCAAGCGAAATTTGTAATTTTCCGGGCGGCGCCGTCCAACCCTCAATCTCCATGGACTACACTCTCATCCGGGCCAAGCAGAACCTGGCGTTCTTTGCCTCCACCTTGGGATGGGCCGACCATCCCTAACGCTTCAAGCTCATCGATCAGGCGAGCCGCCCGTGGGTATCCAATCCGCAAGCGGCGCTGAAGCAATGAAGCGCTTGCCCGTTGGGTTTTGCGGACAATTTCCACCGCTTGCTGAACCAGGTCATCCTTGTCTGCCAGGAAAGCCTCTTTCTCGAGCATTTCTTCCCAGGGTGTTTTTTCGGCTTCTTCTCCCGCGGGGATTTCCTTCTGCCAGAAAGTGATCACACGCTCTATTTCCTGATCGGTCACCATGGCCCCTTGAGAACGGACCGGGGCAGAGGACTCAGGCTGTAAGAACAACATATCACCGCGTCCTAAGAGCAATTCGGCCCCCTGTCCATCCAGGATTACACGCGAATCGATTGAAGAAGCTACAGCAAAGGAGATACGCGCCGGAAAATTCGCCTTAATTAAACCTGTGACGACGTCGGTGCTTGGACGCTGTGTGGCGACTACGAGATGAATACCTGTTGCCCGAGCCATTTGGGCCAGGCGTACGAGATTGTGCTCGGTCTGGTCAGGCGCTGACATCATCAGGTCAGCCAGCTCATCGATCATCAAGACGATGCGCGCTAGAGGCTGCTCACCTTTGCGGCGGCGCACCTTGCGATTGTATGAATCAATATTCCGGGAGCGAGAAGCCTCCAATAATTTATAGCGCTGGTCCATCTCAGCCACCGTCCAACGCAAAACCGCCAGGATACGCTCCAGGTCGGTTTCCACCTTGCCCAACAGGTGAGGCAGGCCATTAAATCGCACCAGCTCAACCATTTTGGGATCTACCATCACCAGGCGGAGATCCTGCGGAGTGTTATTCATCACCAGGCAGGTCGTTATTGCAGCGATGCAAACCGACTTGCCAGAACCGGTTGTACCGGCGATAAGCAGATGGGGCATACCAGCCAGATCGGCGACCACAGGTTGGCCTGAGACATCCCGGCCTAATCCGATTGCCAGCGGTGACCCAACCTTGTAAAAGGCCTCGGATTCAAGGATCGGCCGTAAGCGTACGACCGTCGAACGCGAATTGGGAACTTCAATACCGACATAAGGACGGCCCGGCACAGGCGCTTCGATGCGCAGTCGCTCCGCTGATAAAGCCAGGGCCAGATCGCGGGAGAGAGAAGCAATTTGCGCCACGCGAACCTTTTGGCGGTTGATATCGCCATCCGAGCCGGATTTTTCCTTTTCAACAAATCCCGGTTCGACAGCGAATTGGGTCACCGTTGGCCCAACGCGGAAACCAATCACTTTGGCGGGGATGCCGAATTCTGCCAGGGTCTTCTCTATTAACCCGGCGGTCAGGTTGATGTTGCGCTCATCCGGACGTTGGGACTGCTCGTTCACCAGCAGTTCCAGCGCAGGCAGTCGGTCATCGCGCGGCGGCGCGGTTCCTGTTTCTTCTACCTGCGGCTGGACGCGGAAATTCTTACGGAATTGAGCCGGCAAGGACGAGCGTTTCTTTCTGGAATCAGTGGAAGAAAGGCTTTGCGCCTCCTGGCCTTGGATGGGAGCCTCGCTTACCGCGGGTCCAAGGCCGACGGTGATTTCTTGACCCAAAGAAACACCCGGAGATGTCCTTCTTGCCCAGGCAAGCAAAGTCCCTGAAAGACCGGTTCCAAAAATCAGGCTGGCCAAAAGCAACAAAGCAAAGAGAAATCCGCGCACGAAAAGCGCCGAAAGCCCGAATGGTTCCAAAAGAATCCGCGATAATTCTTCCAATCCCCAACCTATCGTCCCGCCATCCAGGCCGGCTTCCGCTTTTTCCAAGGATGCCCCGCCAATAACGGAGAGCAGCGCCAGAGATGAAAAGGCGCAGATCTCGAGGGCGATAACGTGGCCCCAATTAATGGAATACAGGCCAGGAGCGTGCCGGCGGCGGAGCATCCACAGCCCACAAAAACCGGTAGCGACGATAACCCAAACGCTGCCCCAGCCAAACCAAAGAGAGAGCTTATCTGCCCACCAGGAGAGTAAGAAGCCGCGCGTAAGCCCCGGAAGCGCCAGCGCTAACAAGGTCATAAATGCAAAAGCCAGGAGGGCAACGCCGCCGATATCCCAAATAAAACGCTCAAAGCGCGTCAATAGACGCATGGTCTTATCCAAAGGAGGCGGCTGCGAACCAGGCAGCGGGTTAGCGCCTGTACGCGAAGGCTGCGGGGAAGCCTGGTTATCCTTGGAACGCATACTCATTATTTTTTCCGAGACCGGCTGACGGAGGCCTATCCAACTTAAGCCGCTAATCGCTAAACAAAGAAATCCCTTCTGGCAATATTCAATTGACGGCTCAAAAGAGCTTGGCTCTAAAGAGCGGGCTCAAGAGAGCCGGGCTCCAGAGAGCCGGGCTCTCTGCGAGAGGCCAGGTAAATCCCGGCCAAAATAAGTATAGCACCAATTAATTTCAACACCGTGGGCGTCTCTTTTAGAATTAAAATAAGCCAGAATCGTTGAACCCACCGGCTCACCCAAGAGCGAGATTGAAACAAACGCGGCTGTTGCATAACGCAGCGCCCAGTTAAATGTGGAGTGGCCCAGCAATTGTGGGATGATCGCAAGGAGGACGAACCAAAGGTAGGCCAGCCGTGGATATCCACTGAAGGATTGCCGTGCGCCTATTGTAAAAACAACCAGGGCGACAGCGGCCATGCCATATACGACGAAAATATAAGGGATTAAAGACATCTTTCCGCGCAATCTACGACCGATCAACAGATAAGCGGCGGCCATCACCGAGCCGGCTACTGCTAGAAGATCGCCGAAGAAAGCCTGCCCTTTCAGGATGTCCGCAAAGGCCGGGCAAACCAATCTCGCGCCCGACCAGTTGCAGGAATCGCTTAACCCGACGATGATCCCTCCGATCAATGCTGTTCCCATTCCAATCAAGATGGGCCGCGTCAATGGCTCTTTAATCGTAAAGGGTGATAGAAGCGCGACCCATAGCGGAGTAGTCGTTACCAGAACGACGGAGCTCGCAACCGTCGTATACTCCAGAGAAGTGATCCAGGTGGCAAAATGGAGGGCCAGAAAAAAACCGGAAAACAGGGCTAATAAAAGCTCTCGCCCACTCAGCGACCTCAATTCCGACCGGTAGCGGATCAGGGCCATGGGAGCGAGCAACAGGCTGGCGATGGAAAGACGGTATGCCGATATGACTAAAGACGGGGCGTAAACCTGGGCGTAACGAACAAAAATTGCCGCTGTGGAGACAGCCAGAATGCCGAATGTCAATCCGGCTATCGGCGGTACGGTGGGAGGGCGTTGCGCATTGTTCATATTCTTCCGGAAAATGCTTGAATGAAAAGAGATTGAAATCTCCGCAAAGCTTATTCGTGTGCTTGTAGTTCGGGTTTCCGGATATGCCAGATTACTTTACCAAGGATCACACCTTTTTCAACAGCGCCAAATTGGCGACTGTCGACACTGCGCTCGTGGCTGCCAACCACAAAAAACTCGTTTCCGCTCGCCAGTACCTGTTCAATTTTCTTGATCATGATCCCAAATACCGGGTGGTTAAAAACCACCACATCCCCAACCCGGTAGGAATTTAAGAAAAAGGGGATTTTGGCGATTAAGACAAAATCCCCTTCCTCATAATCAGGAACCAGACTGCTGCCTGATACTTTGATCAAGCGGATCATTTAAGATCTGGATACACCATCTCGAGTGGAGGGTTATATGGGGCTTTGGCGCGCTTAATAGCGATGCCTTTTGTATCCCAGAAAATTTCAGCGAACTGGTTTACAGCTTCAACCAATTGAACAGCCGTCTCACGATCGGCAGTTTGGCGGCTCTTTGAGCCTAACTGCATGATCCGGTGAACCAGACCGTGCAGATCGGGATGCTTTTCAATATGTTGAGCTTTAATATAATCGCCCCAAATCACGCGGATCTCGTGCTTGGTCTTCTCAGCGTGTTCTTCCTTCACTTCAACGTAGCGCGCCATTGTATTGTGGTATTCCACATCATGATCGGAATGTGTTTTTTGAAAGTCGCTCATTAAATCGACCATGCGCACCACGGTCAATGCAGCGATTTGGGCTGTTATCGGGTCATAGATTCCGCAAGGGATATCACAATGTGCTTTGGCCTCGGTAAACTTAACCCGCTTATCCAATGCTTGAACGAGCTCGTAAATCATAATTTCCTCCTCTTTTATAGATTTAGGTTGTGAGATCATTCGGTAGGATTCCCACCTGCCGAGACGGCTTCACCGTCAGAAATGATCATACTGATAAAGACAGAGATTGTCAAGATAAGATGAAGGCGCGGGCCAAATCGGGCAGTTTACCGCATAAAACCTGGCACTTGCACAGCCCACTCAGCGCGCAACGCTGTTTGAAGGAAAATTCACATAGGAAGGCTTTTGCTTGACAAAGGGAAAGGGGGAGGCTAAAATCTTTGATATCTGAATTCTGGCTGCCCTTTGGCAAAAACGGAGTAAAAGGCAACATCTGGATAACAAAACTCTTTCCGCAGGAGGAATTTTTCTAATGACACATATAATTACCGGTCTTTGTTTACGCGATTCAGGTTGCGTGGATGTTTGTCCAGTCGAGTGCATTGTTCCGGGGAAACCCCAGGAAGAATGGCCCTGGTATTACATCGATCCAGACACCTGCATCGACTGCGGGGCTTGCATTCCCGAGTGCCCGTTTGAAGCGATCTTTCCAGAAGATGAAGTGCCAGAAGGTTACACCGCTCGCGGCGGCGAATTTCTCAGCCGCGTGGGCCTTACAGGCCATTGGGAAGGTGAGAACCATCACGGCGAGAAAGTCGTCCTCGACACAGTTCGAGAACTGCAGGCCGGTGAAGTGGTCGACCTGACAGAAGACAATCAGCCAAACTACGATTATTTCACCAGCGGCCCAGGTTACAGCGCGTTAGATTGATCGATTATGCTAAAAAAAGAGGAAGCAGAACGCTTCCTCTTTTTGCATTCCATTAAAACTTGAAATACATTCCATCTGCAAACCTTCTTAACTGGCCGGCAGATCATTTGACAAGCATTTTCACTTGGTCAGCAAATCCATGCTGCCAGCGCCTATTTTGACATTGATCGACAGAGAATGGCCGCTGCCAGACAACGTGTAGTTATTGCCAGATTTCGACCAACCTCCGGATGGATTCACGTTGGAAATGCTGCCATCGAACACAACCGTAGCGTTGACGCCTTGAGGGACCGTTATTTCCAGGTGACTGACACCCAACTCGATGCTGACATTAGCATCCCGCTGAAAATCCCCCGAAAAATCAAGGCTGTAATTTCCGGCGCCGCTATGGAAATCCATGGATTGGAAATTGGCATTTCCCAGTCCGCTGAGATGGATGTTTGATGCACCGGTTTCGTAGTGCAGGGTCGTCATCTCAACCAGATTCTGCTCAGAGAAATTCAATTCCACATCTGAAGCGCCATCACCAATATCCAGAGAAGTCAGGGAAAGACCGCCTAATTCGAAGCGACCCTTATAGGCGCCAGCCTTGATATGCAAATCCATGGGCATATCGCCGAGTTTCAAGTCCCAGGTGTTTTTTACATTATCACTGAAACTGGGAATCCCTTTAATATTTAGATCACCCGTCTCTACACGGATGGTATTCCCACTGGTGGATGTCTTGGGCTTAAGCTCGGGGACATTGTAAGTCGCCGTGCCTTCCAGCAGGGCTGTTTCGGCGCCAGGGGCCAGGTTAAGCTCCCCGTAGCCGAATTCAAGGGTTACATCGGCATTGGACGCATCTGGCATGGGTAAAGAGATCTCATCCGTTTGAGTTGGACCGGTATTTATTTTTGTGACAGGAAGGTTGATCGAAACATTGCAGGCCATTCCGGCGAAAAGCAAAACGAATATGGCGAGAAGTAAGGGTTTTCTTATCATGAGTTACATCCTCCAGCTTGTATAAGCAGATTATTAGAAATTGAACCTGATGTGCATACTGATATACGCCAGGAGATTCATAAAGTCGCGCCAAAGTTCGTTTTTAGATTTTAGAGCGAAGATCAGGGGTTTGGAGCCCGTTATGGTCCAGCCTGCAATTCGATCTCCCCAGTCGTGCAAGGCAGGAAAAGGGCTGAAGGATGTTCGCGATCATGATACAGGCATTGGTGGGCAATTTTCATGCGGCTCCCGCTGGCAAGCGGTTCTCCGCTGCCCAGATTACGATTCCAGCGTGGATGTGCGCCGCTCGAAACCTGTAATCGGATTGCGTGCCCGGATCGAAACTGGTAGGCGGTTGGCCAAAGGTCGATTTCGATCCGAATACTGCCATCCGGTTGAGGCAGCCCGCTGCCAGGCAAGATACGGGAGAAGCCATCGCACACGTTGATCGAACGCCCGTCCGGGTAGACGTCGCATAATCGTCCAAAGAAATCAGTATTTTCCAGGTCCGAGCGGACGTATAAAACCAGATTGCCAGGCCCCATGACTTCCACATCCCTGGCAAGAGCATCAGTCGTAAATGTCAAAACATCCGGACGCGCTTCCAGCTTACGATTGTCCTGTGGCCCGCCACCTGGACTCATCAAAGGACCGCCAACCGAAGGGGTTGGGTGGGCAGGATCGTAAACATAAGTGTCATATGTGTCGGCCTGCGCCTCACCTGATGAAAGCCGGCCGCCGTTGCGACCCTCCCCTTGCAGGGTCAAGGATCGGTCCTGCGTGGCCGGAGGCCAGCTTTCCATCTCGCGCCATTCATTCACCCCCATCACATGAATACGAACTGGCAGCTTGCGCAACAGGCGGCGGTCGCCTTTTAAAATCGAATCGAACCAGATAATTCCCTGGCGCAAGGTCTCCAGGGTACATTCCCGATCCAGGTGGTGCCAGGGACCGATGGTCAGGTACGGTCCGTGACCACTGGCATACAGCCTCGAGTAATCAGAAATCGTCTCACGCAAGAAAATGTCATACCACCCTGAAACCAGATGGGCTGAGGCGGTAATTTCGGGAAGCACCTGGCTTTGATCCAGTTCCTGCCAGTATGGGTCTTCCAGGTTTGGATGAGCCAGCCAATCCTGGTAAAACGATACCGGATGCCCAACTAGGGTTTGATCGGCGCTTTTCAGAGGCAAGTGACCAAAGGCGCGCGCCAGAATGCGCTCTTCGATGGCTGGGAACAAGCGAGCCCATCCGCGCACACGACCAAATTTTCCGCGTGCGTTCAAGGAGTCCAATTGCAAGATCCAGCGGAAGAGCATGTCCAGAGCAAGAGCGCCATCATGAAATCCAGCAATAGGGAGCTGGGTTCCTGTAATTCCAGGCACCAGCGCTTTGAGGAAAAGCGGAGCCTGACCGGCGACAGCCCATTGGATATAGCCGACATAACTCTGCCCCCACATGCCTAAAACGCCGTTGAACCAGGATTGTTTTCCGATCCAATCCAAGGTGGCGCGTCCATCCCTGGATTCATACTCAAAAGGCTTAAAGTCCCCACCCGATTCAAACCGGCCGCGCACATCCTGAACGATGACATTGTAGCCGCGCTCGGCGAAGCGTTGGGCGATGAAATTCGGAAGCAAGCCGCTTACCCCCACCGTTCGCCCACGCCCGTATGGGGTCCGAATCAAAATCGTGGGGAACAACCGCTGAGCTTTAGGGCGGTAAAAGTCGGCTACCAATACCACCCCATCCGGCATGGTCAAAGGTAAGCCGCGCACAACCGTCACTTCATGGCGCGCCGGCCGCAGACCCAACAAGCGCCCGAATAACTGCCGGCGGAAACGATAAAGAAAAAGCCCGACCGCGCCTAACCCCAGTACGCTCAGGGTCGTCTTTCTCCGCATTACTTTTCCCCTACCATAATTGGATCGCTCATTTCTAAAGTATCTCACAGGTAAGTTTGCGCGGCAAGCTATAAAACGGCTCTTTGGGATTTTCTGGGATAGGGGCAGGATTTGGGGGTGTGAGCGTGCGTACGCACGCTCACACCCCCAAATCCGGGGTTCACCACAGCGATTCCTAGAGACCCTATAAAACTCACCTTGCATTCCCAGAATAATTGGGGCAAAATAAGGGACAGGGGCAGGATCTAACAAAACCGACGAAAGGCGTGTATTTTAAGGAGAAATGTCATGGATGAAAATGAAAAAGAACGAGCCAATGATCTGGCTGAAGAATTCCGTAACCTGGGTAAAAACTTATCCGATGCCATGCGGGCGGCCTGGGAAAGCCCGGAACGCAAAAAGTTCCAGGATGAGATTGAGACCGGAATAGCGGAATTGAGCGCCACCTTCAAAAAAGAAGCAGATACTTTTCGGGAGAGCCCAACCGGGCAACGCCTCAAATCTGATATCGAGGGTGTTCGCCAGAAAGTCAGCAGCAGCGAAGTACAGTCCAAAACGCGTGACGAATTGATCGCTTTTTTGAAACGCGCGAACGCAGAATTGGAGCAAGCGATCTCTCGCCTTACAGGCCAATCCTCAGGAAAGGCTGAAAGTGCACAGAAAGGTGAAGATCAGGAGACAAAATGATGGCGCAAATGCTCTTGACCGAGACAAAAGGCAGCGCCCCGATAACCTTTCAAGATAAAACCCTGACGCTTTTTTCGAAGACCGTCCGGCTGCAGTTTCCCGGTTTTCCCGGTGGGATTATTTGGAACCGGCCTGTGTCTGTGTTGGTTCAAACGAATGACGGCCGCGAACAGGTTTTGCCGGTCAATGACGTCACACGCCAGATAACCTGGTCTCTGCTGGCAGCCAGTCTGCTAAGCGTCTTTATGATGGGGCTGATTTCTCTCATGAACCGGAAATAACTTCCAGATCGATAGATTAAGACCGCGTTCACAGATTCCGCTAAGTATCTGGGAAGCGACAACATCTAAAACTCGTATAGGAGGCGATAATGAACGAGGAAACCAACTCGAATTCGATGGAAGAACAAGAGTTAATTCTAGGGGTTGAACAGGCGTTTGACGTCATCCAGGACACGATGAACACTTTTCTTGAAGCTGCCAGCGTAAATGCTGTATACGGACAGCCGATTGAAAACGGGGATACGTTGATCATACCGGCGGCCGAGATCCTATCCGGAATCGGCTTCGGCACCGGAGCCGGCTATGGACCGCAATCGGCTGAAGGCGAAAAACAGCAGAAAACCGGTGGAGGCGGCGGGGGTGGAGGAGGAGGGCGCGTCCTGTCCCGTCCGGTCGCGGTGATCATTTCATCACCAGAAGGTGTGCGCGTCGAGCCTGTGGTAGACGCCACAAAGATCGCACTCGCCGCCCTAACCGCGAGCGGGTTTATGCTTGCCATGCTAGCGCGCATGTCCAATCCGAGGAAGGCGCTCAAGAATCCGGGCATGTGAAGCGAAGCGGGACGTAACGCCAGTTTGAAGGCGACGAAATCAGGTTCTGCTAACTTCCAAGATTTGAATGGACCGGCCTGTTGCTGGCGGCGCGTTGGCTAAATGCCTGCAAACCCGCCAGCACGGGTCGATAGGCCGTCCATTTTTACATAAATGCGGCGCGAGCTCGTATACCCTTCGCTAAATTGTCTTAGTCCCTGGTAGCAAAGAGGCGAGAGCTTTCGTCGTCCAACAAAACGTAAAGCGTATAAACTCCCAGGGCGGTCCCAATCGGAAAACCCGGCAAGTTAAAAATACCAAGCACGATCCCCAGGATGCGGGCCCAGGGCTGGAAATTGAGCAGCCCGATGCCGGCGACAATTCCGGGAGCTGAGACCAGGAATAAAATCCCACCGATCACAGCAGAAACGATCGCTGTGACCGTGATGGCTGTACGATCCCCCGAGATTAACCCTCCCCCAGCAACCGCCAATACAACCAGCCCTGCGATCAACAGACCCAGGACTCCCAGGATGATGTATAACCATCCCAAAATCTTTACATGTGCATCCATTGTAAGTCTCCTTACGTTCTGTTTATTTATACGCAGGAAGCGCCTTCCAGTTGCATCAAGTCTCATTTGCCTTGCGGCGCTCGGTTGAGTGGGGATGCCGGCGCACACAAGTCTTGCGGAAAACCATCATTTGGATTATATCTGGGGTTATGCAGCCACAAAACCGGAACGGCGCGAAGCTCATTCATAAAGCCGCGAGTTACCTCTTGCTCACTTTTACCTTCGCCATTGCCTATGCGCAATCCCCGCTCTACACGTCCAACCAAAACCAATACTTTTTACACGGCTTAGCCAGGGCGGGTCTCGGCTACTTGCAGAACGATTGGCTCGCCAACACCCTCGACCCAACTCCGCTCTTCAGCCTGCTGGTCGAGCTCACCTATCGCTTGACACACCTGGCAGCAATTTTTTACGTTTTCTATGCACTGCTAATGGGCGTATATCTCATCAGCATGACCGGGATTGTAGCCAGTGTTTTCGATATCCGCAGCTCAAAAACCCGCAGCCTGGTCTTCCTGGCTTTCTTCATAGGCATGCATTCTGCCGCCCTACGCTTTGGCCTCTCCCGCCTCCTGGGAGATAATTGGACCTACGTCTTTGAAGATGGTGTCGCCGACCAGCGACTGTTGGGGCTCGTTTTCCAGCCCAGCGTTTTCGGAGTGCTGTTGGTGCTTTCCATTTACCTCTTTTTGCAAGATCACCCTTACCTGGCTGTCCTGGCCTCGGTTGCAGCCGCCAGCATCCATCCTACATACCTGCTGAGCGCTGCAGCGCTGACCTTGGCTTACATGCTGGTCCTGGCTCGTGAAGCCGGCTTATTTGCCAACAAAAGCAGTGATAACCTGCAGGTCGTTAGCGAGGTTGCCAGTCCCGCAAACCGGTTCGTTAGCCAGCTCAGGCTGCCCTTGATGCTTGGTCTGCTGGCGCTGGCGGCGGTCGCGCCGATTTTGGTCTATGTATTTATAAATTTCAGCGGCACATCCGCGGAAGCAAGCGCGAAGGCCAACGACATCCTGGTGAATTTCCGCATTCCGCACCATACCCTACTCTCCTGGTGGTTCGACGCGACCGTAGTAACCAAGCTGATTTTCATCAGCACAGCCTGGTTTCTCATTCGCAAAAGTCGCTTGTTTCTAATCCTGCTGGTTCCCACGATCATCAGTCTGGGACTGACCCTCCTTCAATTAGCATTGCACAGCTACGCCCTGGCATTGATCTTTCCCTGGCGGCTTTCGATATTTCTACTTCCCTGCGCCACTTCCTTGCTGCTTGGGTTCCTGGTCGAAACGGCCAGCGAGCGCTTTCCAGGCTTCTTCTCCCGCCATGTGCTCGTCCTGCAGGCTGCCAGCCTGGCAGTCATCGCTGCGGTCGTTCTGATCGGAGCCACCCGTTTCGTCCTTGACCTGCAACGTAAATCCAGTGCAGATGATTTTGCGGTGATGGCTTATGTCGCCGGGCACAACGCCTCAGATGAGATCTACCTGACGCCTACGAAAATGCAGGATTTCCGCCTGGCGACAGGCTCGCCGGTATATATCGAATTTAAATCCATCCCGTACCGGGACCAGGATGTGCTCCGATGGTACCAGCGCAACAAATTGGCCGACCGGTTTTACCAAACGGGCGACTGCAGCCTGTTAGGCCAAATCGTCGCTGAAGCAGGGGTTACCCATGTGGTCATAAGCCGGGAGGACTCAAAAGATCCTTGCCCCCAACTGCACCCGGTATACGAAGATAAGAATTACAGCGTATTTGCCCTGGAAACGCCGTGAAGATAAGCAGAAAAACTATTTTGAAGCAAATCGCCCGCGGCTGAGCTCGAACAGACTCAGCGCGTAAGAACGGATCAAATCAGGCCTTGCAACCATCTCCCGCCAACGCTCGGGTATGCCAGCCTCTCCATAATAAGCGCCAGCAAGCTGCCCATAGATCGCCGCCGTAGTGTCGGCGTCATCCCCCAGGTTAACCGCCATCAAGCAACCTTCGGCAAAATCCCGGCTGTTATAAAAGGCCCACAAGGCTGCTTCAAGCGCATTCACAACGTAGCCGCTGCCGCGTATCTGCGGCGGTTGGCGTTCTTTAAATGAACCCCTGGCAATCTCATCGATCTTGCCGTCCAGCGGCTGCTCGTCCCAACAGCCCGGCGCAGGGCTGAAGGATGCCGAGAGCAAAATATCCTTCGAGACGCCTGCCAACGCCCCTACCAGGAGCGCGCCAAAATAGCGGCAGGCATCAACCGCCGCGGCGGCAGCGTGGGTTGTTCGTGAGCTATGGCCTGATTGCTGGATTGCTTGTAGCGGATTGGAGGCGTAGGCCATTGGCACTGGGGCGAGGCGCATCAGCGAGCCGTTGCCGGCGCTGTGTGGATCGGTCGACCCGCTGAATGGTTCGAGCGTAGCCTGGTAATGCTCGAGGGCAGCCCGGACTGTCCCGCCGATATCGAAACAGGCTCCGTTGCTGCTCAAGTGACCTTGTTGGTACCAGAGCAGATAGCGCTCCATCTGGTCACGCGGGTCGAATTCCTGGCATTCAATCAGGCTTTCTGCCAGGCAAAGCGCCATAGAAGTATCGTCGGTCCACTGCCCGGGCTCTAAATTAAAAGGGCCGCCTCCACGCATTTCCTGGACGGGTTCGAATGTCCCCGGCGGTTGAAATTCAACGCTGGTGCCCAGAGCATCCCCGACCGCTAAGCCCAGCAAGCAGCCCAGAAAACGCGGTGCTGGATCAGGGATCATCAACCAATCTCACTCGGATCTCCCAAACCCCGGGCTCGAGCATTTTCCTTTCCGCCGGGAACCCACTGCGCTGCACGAACCGGATGATTTGCGAATTGGTATGGTGTACAGTCGCCAGGAATTCTTTCACCCCGTGATTTCGAGCATACGTCACCAGTCGGTTCAATAAGACCGTCCCTAACCCTCGACCTTGATACTCATCGATCACCACGACTGCACACTCCGCCAGGCCGGGCTGCACCAGCGCATAGCGAGCAACCCCGACCAGGCTTTTCGCGCCTGCCTCGTCCACTTCTGCGACCAAAGCCATCTGATTGAGATAATCGACCTTTGTGAACTCACGCGCCTGTGCATCTGTAAGCTGAGAAAACGACTCCAAAAACCGTAAATAAACACTTTGTGGGGATAGCCGGGTAAAGCCAGCCTGCAAGCGGGATGCGTCATCCGGGCGAATCGGCCGGATCGATACCGGCGTTTCATCAATTAACCAGGTAGTCTCTGCAACATCTGCCGGGTAATTTTCCGGAAATTCCTTGTCCGTGCTTTTATCGGGCATCTTATTCATCACCAATATTACTCCGCTTTTTATAGACTTACCGGTAGATCTATGTTGTGGATCACAAAGCGCCCACAGCACTTATCGTAAATTTCCAGCGACATATCGTGATTTTACTCGCTCCATAGCCTGGTGACAACCCAAAAACCCTTCCAAGATGGATAGGGTTTCCAGCGTCCCGGTCTATTATGCCAAAGGGCGAATTGAACACAAATTCAGAAGCGCCCTGCCGGAGTAAAAAACCGGCAGGGCGCTTCTCTGGAAGAGAAAAAAGACTCACGATTTTAAATTCTTGCGCAACGCTTCGACCAATACCTCTGGAGGATCACCTTTACAGACAAAAGAATCGGCGTTGACTGAAAAAGCGTTGGTGCGCGATTCCAATCGACCAATCAGGACAATCACCTTTAAACCAGGCTGAGCCCTGCGCATTTCTTCGACAACCAGATCAGCCGGGAGAGGCGAAAAATCCTTGCCCTTATGATTGACTTGTGAAGACTGCAAACCTGGAAGCTCCCAATCCAATAAAACCAGGTCAGGAGCTTGTTCTTTAACTTGGCGGAGCAGATCGCCGACATCCACGGCCTCACCCACTGTCCGCATACCGGCTTCTTGTTCTAACAAAAGCCTCAATGCCGAACGTACCTCTGGCTGGTCGTCGGCTACCAACACATGAATTTCAGGATTCTGTTTTTCCATTCTTTTAACATGATAATCGATCTGATATGTAACGTAATTGGGCAGATGGGGAGAATTTCGCCTGGTCAGTTGGGCGGTTTTAAACCTGGTCAGTTGACCAGGTTTTTGAGATCCAGTTGCCGGATATCCACCATAACAATGCCTAATCTACTTTCATCGGAATAGTGTTGGGCGCTTGTGGCGCACCACGCGTAGGGATAAATAGAGATTCATCATATAAGAAATGGCTATCTGCCCCTGGAATAGCCGGGGGTTGTTATAATACGCCGCAGGTCAATACCCATGGATTGGATTCAAACCTTCTGGACAAACCTTCAAGCCGGCCAGCTTCCGCAATTGGGCGTATCGAGCTACTTAGTGCTGGCGATCCTGGTGCTCATCGAAGGCCCGATAGCGACTTTATTAGGAGCGGCAGCCGCTTCGGCGGGCCTTTTGCGCCCCTCGCTCGTATTTGTGTGCGCTGCGACTGGCAATCTAACCGCGGATATCCTCTGGTATACATTGGGATACCTGGGCAAAGTCGAGTGGCTGCTCCGTTACAGCAGGTATATCGGGATACGCCGCAAACATCTGGACAGGCTCCAACACGAGATTAGCGAACATGCGATCAAATTCCTGCTCATCGCAAAACTAACCGCTGGATTCGTCATCCCGACTCTGATCGCGGCCGGTCTTGCCAAAGTTCCCTTGCGACGCTGGTTCCCGGTTGTGCTCTCAGGGGAGATGTTGTGGACAGGCTCCCTGGTTCTCCTGGGATATTATGCCGCGGAGGCGATCCGCCAGATTGAAAAGGGGGTCCAATATCTGGCTCTGGCGACGACTGTTTTTTTCATCCTGCTCGCAATATGGAGAGTGCGCCAGATTTTACGCAAACGCGAGGAGCTCGAAGAGAATGAAGAAAGCTAAATAACCGGATTTTCGGTTAGGGGGTAACGGGCAAATCGACGCAATTCCCACTATCCAGGTGGATCGAGTGATTTGGATTAGCCACCAGGGCGCACATCTGGTTGGCGGCCTTAGGGCGATCGGTTACTTTGTAACCGGTAAACGGGCGCGGCCCACCGTATAGAAACCAGGGCCCTTTACCCGGATTCCCGGCATCCTCCGGCTTAACCGTGTTGAAGAAGAAATGTACGTGCATCCCAGGCAACTTTTCCGTATATTCAAACGTCTCATAAGCCACCACGTAGCGGTTCTGATCGTCGATCGTGATGCTGTTGATCCTGACATAGAGAATGCCAGGCGGTACAGTGGGGGTGGGAGTCAGAGATGGCAGCGGTGTATCGGTAGGCGGAAGGGTCTGCGTGGGAGGCGCAAGCGTGGCCGTGGCGGTAGGGGTCGCCGTTGGCAGTGGGCTATTCACAGCGGCAAGGGCAGCAGCCGTCATGGTTGGACTTGGGAGGGAGGCAGAGATCGGCGCTCCAGCGCCGGAATAAATTCGATTGTAAATCAAGATTCCTCCTGCGATCAAGCACACTACGCCAATCAAGACCACAATTCCACCAGCAACAATAAGGCTCAACCTTCGCTTCCAGGGAAGTTGCAGGCTGGACGGCTGAGCAGGCCGACCAGAAGCGCCGCCGTAAGCTCCGGGCGGCGCTTGCCCGCCCGGAGGTCGCCCACCAGTTATTCCCCCGGCAGAAGGCGATTCGGCTGCGACAGCAGAGGCGTTTTCAATTTGCGTTCTGGATGGCGGGCTCATTTCAGGAGGAGTCTCAAGCAGAGTGCCACGCTCGGGCTGCAATTCTGCCTCCAAATCTGGGCCTAGCCTATCCACAGGCGGCTCGATGAAAGTCGCCTGGGGAGAAGGCGCCTCTTCCGTCGTGGATTGGCCGGCAGGAAGATCGCCGCTTTGGCGAACAATGACATTTTTCAAGTCGGCAGCCATTTGCGCCGTAGACTGATACCGGTCAGAGCGCTTTTTCGCCAGGGCCTTTTCAATGACCGCCACCAGATCGTCCGAAATATTCGGCTGCAGCTTGTGAAGGTCAGGCAACGGGTCGTTCAGGTGCATCATCATCAATGTCATTGCCGAATCGGCTTCGAATGGCGGACGTCCGCTCACCATCTCAAACAGGCTGACGCCAATGGAATAAATATCCGTCCTTTCATCTGCGGGCTCGCCCATGATTTGCTCCGGCGACATATACTGCGCCGTCCCGACCACCGCCCCGGTGGCGGTGTGCTGCTGCCCGCCCATGATCTTGACCACTCCAAAATCCATCAAGATCGCCTTGCCGAAAATATCCAGCATAATATTGGCGGGCTTTATATCCCTGTGGATCATGCCCCGCTTGTGAGCGTAACCGTCGGCTTCACAAATATGGATGCCGAATTTTATCGACTCCTCGATTGAAAGTCGCCTATCCGAAATGTTAAGACGCCTTAAGCGAGCTTGCAGCGTCTCTCCGGGGATAAATTCCAAAACCATATAGTAAATATCGCCGTCGTGATTGAAATCGAACACCTGGACGATATTCGGATGGCGAAGCTGCGCTACGGTTGTCGCTTCCTCTTCAAAACGACGCACGAAATCCTGATCGTTAGAAAGATGCGGGTGGATCAATTTCACTGCCACTACCCGCTTCAAATTGGCGTCGGTGGCTTTATACACGGTAGACATCCCACCTTGACCGAGAATCTCTTCAATCTTGTAGCGTCCACCCAGGGACTGCCCAATCCAGCTCGGTTGGCTCATTTGGACCCTCCTTAACCGATATCTTTCAAAACTCATCCAGCCAGCTCAAGAAGCGGCTAATTGTCAATCAACCATAACCAGGCGTTATTGAAATGGCAAATCGTATGCCCTGATTCACTCAAAGCCACCATCGCGACGAAGCCGCGCTCGAACGTTGTATCGGCTTCCTGGTACGCCCGCACCCGGGCGCTGTAATCGGCCCGGATTTTCGCCACAACGGTCTGGTACTCAACTTTTTTCTTAGCATACTCCGCCATTGCTATTGCATCCTTCTTATCGGCTGGCTCCTGCGGCTCAGGGGGGATACGCGGTTGGGGCGGGGGGTCGCTGGGATTCACTTCCCCGATCAGCGTTTCGTTGGTGTAAATATTGAAAGAATTCCCCTTCCCGACGACGGTCAGGCGGTTGGTCGCGTCATTCTTCCAATCGAAAACCGGATCCAACCCATAGGCATAGATATCCTTTCCGGTGACCACTTCGCCATTTGCCATGGTAGCGAAAACTACGTGCCCGCTAGCGCCCCGCGTGGCGATGACCAGATACTGATTTAGAGCAGCTTTATTCCCATCCGAACGTAGCACAAACCCGCAGCCGGAACCGCCATATTGGGTATTCCAGGCGATATCGGCGGAGACAACGAAATCAGCGGCGACAATTCCAAGAAATTGGTTGGCGTAGTCGTAACTATGGTAACTGTCCAATTCCAGAGTCAGAGGTGGGTGCAGCCAACCTGGATGTCCACCGGCGGGTTCGACGCCAAAATGAGGCAGCTCAGAGAGAATGGGCTCAAAAGCGGCTGCAGTCGCAGAGCGTACCTCCTGGCTCAATGCGGATTGTGCGGCTTGCGTTTCCGCGAGTGAAAGCGCTGCCTCAGTCGCTTGAATCTGGGCATCCTGAATGGCGGCACCAGATCCTGATCGCATTCCAGCGGAGGCTGTTGCTGTTCCCGCGATGAACTGCTCCAGGGTCTGAACAGTCGCTTGCATTCCGCTGCCTGAGGGCCTGCCGCCTGCCGGGGGGTTAAAATTGCAGGAGATTGCTGCGGCGACCAGCAAGAAAAGAAAAGGCCACCCCGACAGTTTATACCGGCTCATTGGTTGTGGTCCTTTCGCTTTACCAAAAACAAAATCACGATAAAAAGTAAAAAGATAATCATGCCCTGCGCCGCCCAGGTAAAGAAAATCCGCTCCCAAAAGGCAGGTGGGTCACTCTTATCGACGAAAGTCCAGCCAAAATCCTTGAAAAACTGGCCGATCAAACCTTCCGCCTTGCCAACTGCAGCATTCCGATTAATTTGCCAGCGAGCAAGGTCTTCCTGATAAGAGATCACCTGGGCCTGGTAAATATTCGCCTGGGCCTGGTAGGCTTCTACTTTGGCTTTGTAATCGGCCTGCATTAGCTCAACTTCCCCCTGGTACTGTTTCAATTCATCGAGATATTGGGCTACGGCAACCGTGTCTGCCTGGTTTTCAGGTTCCGGCGGGGAAGGCGGAAAAATGGGTTCGGCCGGCGCGTCGCCTAATGGGTCTGGCTCAGCAGGAGCCGCCTGCTCCAGCGAGGCGTCGTAAAACCTGCCCACTGAGGGGAAGTTGCACGACCGTTGGTTGAGTGCGTTCAATCCCATACAACGACAGCCAAAGGACTGTTTTGCCTCGATATCCATCGATTCGCGTAGGTCCTGGGTAAGCGCCCAGCAAGGATCGGCGACTACATCCGAGCCCACCCCGGTGATGCCCATGAAAGCCTGGAAAGGCCAACGGGTGGATGTAGGGGCCGTGATCGGGTCCGGCAAGGCAATTAATGCGCCGCCCAGGACGATCTGCGGCAGCATCAATATGATCAAAATCAACGGGGCAGAATTTGAATTCGGGGCGAATGCAGAGGCAAACAACCCAAGCATCATCCCGGACATGGTCGCCAGGACCAGGGTGATGTAAATCAGCAAGAATTCCAGTGAGCCCCCAGGCATCTTGAAAGCCAGGTAACGGATAATGACGTAAGCTGCGGATTGGTAAAGGGCCAGTAAACCCGCTACCCAGATTTTCGAAGCCACGTAAGGGAGCAGCTTCAGGTTGACCAGCCGCTCACGTTTATAAATATCGGCCTCTTTGACGAACTCGCGCATCTGGGAGATGCCCCCGACCATTACGCCGTAAACAGCCAGGAGGAACAAAGAAGTCATGATCGCGGCCAGGTTGCCGTCAACAAACCCAAACGGATTGCGACCCAGCGCCAGCGCCAGGACAACATCCAACAAGCTGACGACCGGCGCCGTAGCCAGCATGAGAAACAGAGCAAAGCGATCACGTGTCAGGATCTTCAGGTTACGAGCCGACAAAATAAAGAACTGGCGCAGCGCGGATACCTTCCTGCGTCGAGGCGGACGAGCCGGCTGGCTTTGGCGAGGCCGGTCAGCGCCAGGAGCAGCAGCCTTTCCTCGCAGCGGTTGGTCGATATATTTTTGGTACGCAGGATGCTGGCGGTAACGCTGAGCCCAATCCGCAGGACTGCCGTTGTGCGGATCGTCCAGGATAGGGTATATCGTGTCAAATTCCATTGCCCCGAGGCGGCGGTCTCGTTCCGAGCGAAAGCTGTCAAAATATTCCAGCGCTTCTTCTGGCGGTCCAAACCAGGCCAGATAACCGCCGCGCGCCAGGAATACGACCTTATCCGCCAGCATCACATTCTTGGTCGCATGGGTGATCAGCACAATCGTTCGACCCTGATCGGCCAGGCGCCGCATAAGCTGCATCAGGGCGGTCTCTGTGCCCGGATCGAGGCCCGAGGTCGGCTCGTCCAGGAAAAACAGACCTGGCTTCGTCAACAGCTCGACCCCAATTGAAACTCTTTTTTGCTGCCCTCCGCTTAGCCCGCTAATCTGCACATCCTTGCGATGGACCAGATCCAGGTCTTGCAGCACTTCCATCACCCGCCGGCGGCGTTCAGTTTTGCTGGTATCCGGCGGCATGCGCAGTTGGGCGGCATAATCCAGCGCCTGGTAAACGGTCAGCTCCATATGAATGATGTCTTTTTGTGGCACAAAACCGATCTCGCTGCGGATCGCGTCGAAATTTCGATAGACGTCGATGCCGTTGACCAGGACCTTGCCGTGCGTCGCCGGCCGGTAGCCGGCAATTGCATCTACCAGGGTGGATTTCCCGCCGCCGCTTTGACCAACCACGACAACAAATTCGCGCGGCTGGAATATCAGAGAGATATCTTGCAAGATATTCAGATCTTTGCGCACCCACTTATTGAGGCTCAATGCCTCCACCCGCAGTCCGCTTGCTTCTTCAAATTGCGCCAGCCGATCCGGGCCAACCATGAAGCGGTGAGGTCCGATCCGGATCGTATCTTCGGGCTTTAGCCAGTGCTCTGCCTCGATTGCCTGGTCATTCACGTAGGTCCCATTCGAACTGTGCAGGTCTCGGATCCGGTAGCGTTGTCCTATCTTCTCAACCTGGGCATGGTATCGCGAAACGGTAGGGGAATCCAAAACAACCTCATTACCCGGATCGCGGCCAATCGTCACCGCCCCTTGATCATTAAATACAATGGTCTTAATCCCGACCGCCGCTTCAATTGTGGACTTGGATAAAAACTCCAGGGTGACCATCATCCCAGGATCCTGGCTGCCAACGCGCAGCTTATCGCCATGGTGGAGAGATATCGGCCTGGAGAGCGGCTTGCCACGGAAAAAGACCGGATTGGCGGCATCGCTCAATGGCGTGAACTGGTATCCGCTTTCAATCTCCTCCAACCTGGCGTGATGGCGGGAGATCAACGGCGAAGCCACAACGATATCGTTGTCGCCGGCCTGCCTATGGTAAGAAAGTCTTGTGTCAGTTGATAAGTTTGGGGGGATTCCCGGCAACGCTGACGATGAGCCGGGCAGCGCCAAGTTTTTCCACCAGAGGTAGTTCCTCTTCCAGTGCAGTTGCAGCTACAGGTCGCGAGAATCCGTCGCTAGCAGCCGGCGCCGGCGGGCTTTCCGGTAAAGCTTCATAGGAAACCTGAACCGCCTGTCCAAGCCCGATCAAATCCCCCGTTTGCAAACTAACAGGGTGTTCCAGGCGAGTCCCGTTGACGTAAGTGCCATTGCTGCTGCCCAGATCCTCGATCCAGTAGGTTCCCTCGATATACCAAAGGCGAACGTGGAGGCGGGAGACCGATGGGGCTGGAATAACCCAATCCACACCTGCCTCACGGCCGATGGTTATTTCCTCGCCGATCAAATTATATACTTGACCAGGCGAAGGACCTCTGCGAATGGTTAGTTTTGCGCTATTCAAATGTCTCAAACGCCCCACCAGGTCTAAAGGGGATTCTTCCAGATTGTCTTACAGATCACCCGAAGGTGAAAGGGTACGCTGCGCATCCGCTGGGCGGTAAATCATCGATCTGTGTGCAGCAAAAAGGTGTCGATTCCATCAACTAAAAAGGGACAAAGTTGACCGGATTATACTCGATAGGGGGGGACTGTCAAGATTTTTGCGAGTCTTTGGGATAATTCATGGAGAGTTCCGCATTTTGGCAAAAGCAGGCTGCATCCATGGAGTAAAATAGGGGGAAACTGATGGAGGGAGAAGATGACCACAGAAGACACCCACAATGAGATCCGCAAACTGCTAAAAATTTTCGGCGTCCAGGCAGACGAGGCCATCATGGCGCGCGTTGACCGGCTAGGGGATCACGGCAGTCTGAACTTACGCCTGACCCTTGAAGAACTGAACGACCACCATATGGCCCTCTCTACAGAGCCTTTGCGGGTTATCGTAGAAGGAAGCGTAAACTATTAGAAAGGGTCCTGCGGCTTGTTTCCGGCCGAGAAATATCTCACACCGTGACATTCATAACCAGCGGAGGCACATCCATGACCAAACCAAGACTGCGCGATCTCGGCATCCAGATTGGAACGCTGCCTACCGGGCCAAACAATGCCATCACCGACGTGGCGGACATTTGGGTCGGCCACAAAACATTGATCTACGACCGACCGCGCGTCGCCCGCACAGGCGTAACAGTAATCGTGCCGCGTGCCGGGGCGATCTGGCAAGACAATGCTTTCGCCGCCTGCCACACCTATAATGGCACGGGGGAGATGACCGGGATGCACTGGGTGGGTGAATCAGGGCTGCTATGCTACCCGGTCGCGCTGACGAACACACACCAGGTTGGCACGGTGCATGAGGCGCTGGTTGCTTACGGGCAGGAGAAAGGACTGACCCAATTCTCTTCGCTGGCGGTCGTGGCGGAGACCTGGGATGGCTGGTTGAACGATTTAGACGCCTTCCATGTAACCAAAGCGGATGTGGTCGAGGCCCTGGACAATGCCGGGCCTGGGCCTGTGGCCGAAGGCAATGTCGGCGGCGGCACCGGGATGATTTGCCATGATTTCAAGGGCGGCATTGGCACTTCTTCACGCCTGGTGGAAACCAAAGGCGCACAGTACTGCGTTGGAGTCCTGGTCCAAACCAACTACGGCGACCGGGAAGACTTGCACTTGAACGGGGTTCCCGTTGGCCAGCATATCAGCACACAGATCGTCCCCTCGCCCTGGGTCGAGCATCCTGAAGCCGGGTCCATCATCATCGTCATCGCCACCGACGCGCCGCTTCTGCCCGGGCAGTGCCTGAGATTGGCGAAGCGGGCAGTAATTGGATATGGACGGACTGGCGGTATTGGGCACAACAGCAGCGGGGATATTTTCCTGGCTTTCGCGACCGGCAACCATATCCAGGCCAGCGCCCAACAACCGCTCGAGATACAAATGCTGCCAAACCATCTCATGAATCCACTCTTTCAAGCTGTCGCGGAAGCAGTCGAAGAAGCGATCTTCAACGCCCTGGTTGCGGCCGAGACGATGACCGGATTCAATGGCCATAAGGCTTACGCCCTGCCGCTGGATGACCTCCAGCGGGTGATGAAGGGAGATCACTGAAAGTGAGCGCTGGTTTAAACGATGAGTTCGCAGCTTCTTCACCCACTGGCGCCGCGAACTCATAAACTAAATAAAAATTTCTTTATTACCCCCATTCAACCCTACCAACCTTCCGTCCGATTCCCCAATCGGTTTTCTCTGTCCGCAATAACTATAGTCCATTCTTACGCTGGTTTCAACTGGGGATTTCCCCCATATAGGGTAGGGATTTCCCTACCTTCAAATTAGGATATACTAAGCTTCAAGAAGCTATGCCTTGAAATGCCATGCTCGAAAAAGCGCAGAACATTTACCGGGAGTTCCCCGTAACCTTTTGGACGCTGATTGGGGCGTCTTTTATCGACCAGCTTGGTGGGGCGCTGGTTTTCCCGTTCCTGGCGCTTTACATCACCCAAAGATTCCACATTGGAATGATCCAGGTCGGGCAGTTATTCGCCATATTTGCTGTCGCAAGCCTGTTTGGCAGCGCTTTGGCAGGCGCAATGGCGGACAAGTTCGGCCGGCGCAAAATGATCCTGTTCGGTTTAATTTTCAGCGCCTTCACCAGTCTGATGATGGGCCTGGTCGATAAATTGGCGCTGTTTTACTTGCTGGCAGCGTTGGTTGGGCTGCTTTCGAACACTGGTGGACCCGCCCAACAGGCAATGGTCGCGGATTTGCTCCCCAAAGAGAAACATTCCGAGGGGTTTGGCATCTTGAGAGTGATCATGAACCTGGCGGTCACGATCGGCCCGGCCATCGGGGGAATTTTGGCGGCAAGATCTTACCTGTTTCTGTTCATAGGCGATGCAGTCACCAGCACGATCACAGCCGGGATCGTGTTCGCGGTGATACCGGAAACCTTGCCTGCCCCCAAGGAAGGCGAGCCGCCTCAGAGCCTGGGACAAACCGTTAGAGGCTACCGGCTGGCCTTGAGAGATTGGATCTTTATGACTTTCTTGTTGGTATCCGTACTTTCCATCACGGTATATGTGCAGATGAACAGCACTTTGCCGGTATTCTTGCGGGATGTACATGGTATTTCAACACAAGGGTTCGGCTCCATGCTGAGCTTCAACGCCGGGATGGTCGTCTTATTCCAATTTTGGGTCACCCGGCGAATCTCCCGGCGCGCTCCCATGGCGCTGATGGCCTTTGGAACGCTGTTCTATGCCCTTGGGTTCGCTTTATACGGCTTTGTATCCAGCTACCTGCTCTTCCTGACAGCGATGGTCATCATCACAATTGGCGAGATGATCGTTGTTCCGACCTCCCAGGCGCTGGTCGCCCGGCTGGCGCCCGAGGATATGCGCGGCCGCTACATGGCGCTTTATGGGTTAAGCTGGCTGCTTCCCACCGCACTGGGACCGCTGGCTGCCGGGGTGATTATGGACCGATATGACCCCAATTGGGTCTGGTATGCATCCGGGATCGTATCGATGGTCGCGGTGAGTGGATATCTCTTTTTGTATCTTCGCGGCGGTGAGCGGGTAAACGCTCTGGCCGAAGTGGCCGCCAGCCCGCTCGCTCCGGAGAATGTTACCGGCGACTAAACCGGTTACTGCCATGAAAGGGCGAGGCTCTGGCCTCAACCCAGCAATACCTGCAAAATCAGCAGTGCTGCCATCCCCACCGCAATCGTCAGGACAATATTCTTGGTGCGCCAGGCAACCCAGGCCGCCAGCAGGCCAGCCAGCAAGCGCGCGTTGGCTGGCGATAAGTTTAAGGTTCCTTCCTGCACGAACAATTCGGGGAAAATAATCGCAGTCAGCACCGCCGGCGGGACGAAGCGCAGCCCCCGCTGGACCACAAGCGGGATTTCCATACGATCCATAAGCAGAATGAACGAAAGGCGAATTCCGTAAGTGATCAGGCCTGCAGCAATGAAGACCAACCAAAGGTTCATCTTTGCGCCTCGCTCCACAGCCCAACCAGAATGCCCACCAAAGAAGCGACCACAAGTCCAAGTCTATAAGGCAGGCCGTTCGCCAGCAGGGCGGTGATCCCGGCTGATAGCGCCGCCGCAATGCTGGGCCTGTCCTTCAAAGCCGGGACAACCAGGGCGATGAATGTTAAGGCAAGGGTGAAATCAAGGGACCAACTGGCGGGAATCTGGGTGCCTAAGAAGATGCCCAGTGCAGTGCTGGTCTGCCAGGTAGTCCAAAGGGTGAGACCTGCGCCCAGGAAATACCAATGCTGGTTAGGCCTGGCGATGACTGGCAGGGTTGAGCTCGCTTCCTGCGCCCCGACCGCAGCATCCTTTTGATAATTGGTGATCGTTACCGCGTAAGCTTCGTCGGTCAGTAAATAGGGCAACAGCCATTTCCAGGGGAGGGCGAGCCTTTTGAAATACGGCGCCAACGAGGCAGAGTACAGGGAATGGCGCAGGTTCACAATCCCGGCGGATAACACAATCACCAGTCCCGGCGCGCCGACCGCGATCAATTGGGCAGCGACGAACTGCGAAGAACCGGCGAAGACGACAGCCGACATCGCCTGGGCCTGGAGTGGAGGAATCCCGGCGCTCAAAGCCAATACACCGTAGATCATCCCAAACGGGATTACGCCGATCAGCAGGGGCAGCTCGGCCTTGAGGCCGGCTATGAACTCAAAACGCGCGGATGTCATCATCGAAGCAGCCAGTTTTGATCCAACGCCACTTCATTGCGAGCAAAACTGGCAAAAAAAGCCAGTGCCTGCTCGGCATCGTACCCTTTAGCGGGTCAGGCTGCGATACTTAATGCGGTGCGGGGTTTCGGCGGCGATGCCCAGGCGGCGCTTGAGATCGGCCTCGTAATCCGTCCAGTTGCCCTCAAACCAGCGCACCTGGCTCTCCCCCTCGAATGCCAGGATATGGGTGGCGACGCGATCCAGAAACCAGCGGTCATGCGACACCACGACCGCGCAGCCGGCGAAATTCTCCAGAGCTTCTTCCAGGGCGCGCAGGGTGTTCACATCCAAGTCGTTGGTAGGCTCATCCAGAAGGATCAAGTTCGCGCCTTGGGTGAGCACTTTGGCCAGGTGAACGCGGTTGCGCTCGCCGCCCGACAACACGCCGACTTTCTTCTGCTGGTCGGAGCCAAGGAAGTTGAACGAGGCGACGTAAGCCCTCGAATTACGCTTGCGCCCACCCAGGTCGATCTGCTCCTCGCCGGCGCTGATCTCCTCCCACACGGTTTTCTGCGGGTCTAGAGTTTCGCGGCTCTGGTCGACGTATGCAAGGCTCACCGTTTCGCCGACTCGGACAGTACCCGAATCGGGTTTTTCTTGCCCGGTGATCATGCGCAGCAGGGTAGTCTTGCCGGCCCCGTTTGGGCCTATAACACCGATGATGCTGCCAGGTGGAATCGATAGATCCAAGTGGTCGATCAGCAAGCGGTTATCGAAACCCTTAGATACTCCCTTAAAATCGATTACGATATCACCAAGGCGCGGCCCGGGAGGGATGTAAATTTCCAGGTCCTCGCGGCGGATTTCGTACTCCTCCCCAAGCAGGTTCTCATAGGCGGTCACGCGCGCTTTACCCTTGGCCTGGCGCGCTTTTGGCGACATATGGATCCAATCCAGCTCACGCTGCAGGGTCTTCTGGCGCTTGCTTTCGCCTTTTTCCTCCTGAGCCAGGCGGTCTCTCTTTTGTTCCAGCCAGGAAGAATAGTTGCCCTTCCAGGGGATGCCAAAGCCGCGATCCAATTCCAGGATCCAGCCGGCGACATTATCCAGGAAATAGCGGTCGTGGGTCACCGCGATGACGGTGCCCTTATATTGCTGCAGGTGGCGCTCTAGCCAGGCGACCAATTCGGCGTCCAGGTGGTTGGTGGGCTCGTCGAGCAGGAGGATATCCGGCTCAGTCAGGAGCAGACGGGTCAACGCCACCCTGCGGCGCTCACCTCCGGACAGGACCGTGATGGCTGTCTCGCCAGGCGGGCAGCGCAGGGCATCCATCGCCATCTCCAGGCGGTTGTCCAACGTCCAGGCATCTTGCTTATCCAATGCTTCCTGGATGCGCGCCTGTTCGGCGATCAAGGCGTCAAAATCGGCGTCTGGATCGGCGAATTTCTCATTGACCTGCTCAAATGCCGCCAACAGCTCCATGATCGGGCGGACCGCCTCCTCGACAACTTCCTTCACGGTCTTGGTTGGGTCCAGCCAGGGCTCTTGCTCCAGCATCCCCACCGTGTAGCCCTTTGATAGGGCGATCTCCCCGCTATAACCCTCGTCCAGGCCAGCCATAATATGCAGCAAGGTGCTCTTGCCGGCCCCATTCAGGCCCAGCACGCCGATCTTAGCCCCATAATAAAAACCGAGCGAAATATCCCGCAGAACCTGTTTGTTCACCGGGTACATTCGCCCAACTCGCACCATCGAATAAATCACTTGTTGATCATTCATAAAGGACTCCCAGGCCAGTCTATAAGCCGCATTCTGTAGGCAGGCGTTTATTCGACTCCTGCCTGGCGATCATCTATCTGGGCCGTGCGTCTCCGTACGGCTCTAGCAGCCTACCCGGGACTGAGAGACGAGCAGCCTCTAACTCACCTGAGTGAGATCGTCCCTGCTTGGCCTTGCTCCTGATGGGGGTTGCCTGGCCGCGCATATTGCTACACGCGCCGGTGGTCTCTTACACTGGCAGGCCTGGCGGCCCGCTCAAGAGGCCGGCCTCCTTCCAACCTCCCACCTTTTCACCCTTACTGGCAGTCTCCATCGAGACGGCTGTAGCGGTCTGTTTCTGTGGCCCGATCCGGCAGGTTGCCCGGAAACCGGGATGCCCCGCCCCGGGTGTTACCCGGCATCATGCTCTAAGGAGTGCGGACTTTCCTCGACCCTGCAAACAAAGTTTGCAAAGCCGCGATCGCCCGACCGGCCTGAGAATTTAATGATACTATCCCCAGGTCATTCCGTCAATTTGAAAAGTTAGGCGCGGCGCATTTAGCGCAATCGATGCGAGCGATTTTTTCCCACCATGGGCGATATGTCGGGCGCGATTCTTTCTGGACAAATTCAGCGCCTTCATGTAAAATAATGTGCCTTTACCAGAATTAATCGGTTGTAAGGAATGCATTATTTGGAGGACCGCTTTGGCAAATATCAAATCCGCGATCAAGCGCAATAAGCAAAATGAAAAACGGCGGGTTCGCAACCGCATCTTCGCCGGCCGCGCCCGAACATTCGTTAAAAAGGCCCGCCAGGCGATCGGCGACGGCGAGCTGCAAGATGCACGCCAGGCCACCCAGGAGGCGATCATAGCCCTGGATCGAGCCGCCGAAAAAGGAATTATTCATAAGAACAACGCTGCCCGGCGCAAGAGCCGCCTGATGCGACGCCTTAATGAGCTCGAAAAGGCAGATGAATAATTCCACCGAAATTTAAGTTTTGAATCACCGGCCAAATCTGCCAGCGGGAGCCAGATGTGCTCCCGCTGTTTTTGCGTGTTTTTATCGCTCCTCGCGCCTGTCGTTGTGAGGCGCATGTTATAATCGCTCCTCACGGACCAGCGTACCCACCTCACCCAGGTCGATGGCGGTGGAACCGGGAAACCCGGATTGGCGGCTGGACTGGCTGGCAAAACCCGGACAGGTGTGCGAAAACCTTCTCCCAGAGTTAACAGGTGGAAAAAAATGTTCAGCGCCGAACAAAAGGCGATCGAATCCAAAATTCTAACCCACTGCAACGAAATCGGACTACCGGCGCCAGAAGGACTGCAATGGAGCCCCATCCCTTTCTCAGGAGAATGGGGAATCTCGACTTCCTTTTTTCAGCTCGCCGCCCAGGAAGCACGCCGCAAAACCGGCGCCCCTGGCAAGCCCGTGCCGCAGCGCGCCCAAGAAATCGCCGCCGAAGTGGCGGAATATTTGGGCGCTCCCCCAGGCTTCAAGCGGGTCGAAGCGACGAAAGGCTACCTTAACCTGTTCTACGAAACGAGTGAATTCGCCCGCCGGGTTGTGGACGAGGTCATCGACCAGGGCCCGGATTTTGGGCGAGGGGCGCCCAAGAGCGACCGGATCATGGTCGAATACGCCCAACCCAATACGCACCATTCTTTCCACATCGGCCACGCCCGCAACGCCATCCTGGGCGAAGCCTTATCCCGGATGGTGGAATTTTCCGGATTCCCCACCATCCGGGCTTCCTACCCGGGCGACATCGGGCTGGGTGTGATCACAATCTTGTGGGCTTACCAGAGGTTTTACCGCGGCCAGGAACCAACCGGCGTGCATGAACGCGGCCAGTGGCTGTTGAAGATTTACACCGAGGCTACCAACCTGCTCGAGCCTAAAGAGAACGAGACCCCAGAAGAACGCCGCCAGCGGGAGGAGTATGACGCTGAAAGGCGTGAGATGCTGCGCAAATGGTCCGCCGGAGATCCACAGGTTCGCGAGCTGTGGCGGGTGACCCGCCAGTGGAGTCTGGACGAGCTGCACGCCATCCTCGAAATGCTGGATATCCACATCGACGTGTGGTTCTTCGAGAGCGATGTGGACGAGATGGCGAAAGGGATCGTCCAGGAGCTGATCGATCTGGGCATCGCTGAAGATGAACGACCTGAAGGCCCGGTGATCGTAAAAATTGACGAAAAGCTGGGTTTAAAGAAAGAAAAATACCGTACAAATGTGATCTTGCGCAGCGATGGCACCTCGCTCTACCTGACAAAGGACCTGGCCCTGGCCAAAGTCAAATTCGAAAAATATCACGTGGACCGCTCGATTTATGTGATCGACGTGCGCCAGAGCCTGTATATGCAGCAGGTTTTCAAGATCCTGGAGCTTTGGGGATTCCCCCAGGCGGAAAAATGCTATCACCTGGGATACGGGTTCGTCAGCCTGCCGGAAGGCGCCATGTCGGCCCGTAAAGGCAGGCTGGTGCTGTTTAAATCCGTCGCCGACGAGGCCGTGCGCCGGGTGTTGAGCGTGATCGCCGAGAAAAACCCCGATCTGCCGGTCGCGCAGCGCGACGAGGTGGCTTTGCAAATTGGCCTGGGAGCGCTAGTCTATGCCATGCTTTCCGTGGACAATAACAAGGATATCGTCTTTGAAATGGAAGCGGCGCTCAATTTCGACGGCCGTACGGCGCCCTATATCCAAAACGCCCACGTGCGGGCCAACAGCATTCTGAGAAAGGCTGGAGATCTGCCGGCAAGCGCCAGCTTCGAATACCCTTTAACTACCCACGAGATCGAGTTGATCGACGGGTTGTCTCGCTTCCCTCAGACTGTGCAGATGGCGGCGCAAGAGTACCGCCCTTTGATCATTGCTAATTACGCTTACGATCTGGCGAGCAAATTCCACAGCTTTTACCACGCCGTGCCCGTCATCCAGGCAGACACGGAAGCAGAGCGAGCCGCCAGGCTGCGCCTGGTTGCTGCGGCAAAGCAGGGCCTGGCGAACGCCTTGAGGCTGCTGGATATCGCCGCGCCTGAAGTGATGTAGTTTCTGGGGATAAGGACATGCCATCCTTGCATTGGGCCTCCAAATCGCTCCCCGAGCCGGTACCTTCCACCCTGGAATTAGACAGCCTGGTTTACCCGCATGGCGCCGGTTATCCCGCCCGCGATCCCGTCGACCAACTCATTCTTGGGGACAACCTGGCGGTCATGTCAGCACTGCTGCCGGATTACGAAGGCCGTATCCAACTGATTTACGCTGACCCGCCTTTTCTCACCAACCGGCGCTACCCGGCGCGTGTTGGCCGGGGGGAGGATTCTCGCCGGCCGGAACGATGGAGGCTGGCGGAAGGCTATCCCGATCACTGGGCAGACAGCGATGATTACCTGGATATGCTCTACCCCCGGCTGCATTTGATGCACCGCTTGCTGGCGCCCGAAGGCACCTTGTACCTGCACCTGGACTGGCACGCTAACCATTACGCCCGCCTGCTGCTGGACGAAATCTTTGGACCAGACCGCTTGTTGAACGAAATAATTTGGGTGTATCACGGACCTTCGCCCATACGCAGCGCATTCAACCGCAAGCACGATACCATCCTGGCATATACGAAATCCCGGGATTATATTTTTAACGTGGATGAAGTGCGCGAGCCCTACAACCCGAACACGGTGAAGACATTTGAGTCTTCACCGAAGGCTGGTTTCGGAAAGATTCCCGATCTCGAGCGAGGTAAGGTTCCGGAAGATTGGTGGTACTTTCCGGTCGTCGCCCGGTTACACAAAGAGCGCACCGGCTACCCAACCCAAAAGCCGGAGGCGCTGTTGGAGCGCATGATCCTGGCCTCTTCTAACCCCGGCGACCTGGTAGCCGACTTTTTCTGCGGCTCAGGGACGACACCGCTGGCAGCCTCTCGTTTGGGAAGGCCCTTCATCGCAGCCGACCTGGCCTGGCGCGCCGTGCACACCACCCGGGTTCGCCTAGTTGATCGCGGCTGCAGGCCATTTAAGATCTTGCGTGAGAGCCAGTTGCAGATCGTAAGAGAGATGCCCGTAAAAGACGGTCTGCGTTTTGAAGAAAATATGCTGCAGCTCAAAACGGATACTTTGCCCGAAATTGACTTTTGGGAAGCCGATCCTGACTGGGATGGGAGCGTATTTCGCAGCGCAGCGCAAGCCAGCCGGCCTCGAGATGGCCAACCTGTCGCAGCCAGGATACAATTCCCGGAAGACGTTGAGACAGGGGTTATCTGCGCCAGGATTACCCAGGTTGACGGAGATCAGGTCCAATTCAGGCGGGGAAAATAAAAAAGCAGGCCGGTAGCCTGCCCTTCCCCTTCTTGTAAGATTTCAAGATCAGGCATCCAGCCGGTAGCCTACCCCACGAATGGTCTTCAATAATCGCGGCTTGTGTGGGTCTTTCTCAATTGCCTTGCGCAGCCAGTTTATATGCACGTCCAGGGTGCGGGTGTCGCCGGTATATTCCGTGTTCCAGACCTCCCGGAACAGGTGTTCGCGCTCCAGCACCTCGCCGGGGTGTTCCATCAACGTTTTCAAAAGAAGCGCAAGCCGGGGTGTCAGGCGCGCTTCCCGCCCCTGGCAGCGAACCCGCTTACGCTCCATATCCAGGCGAACAGGTCCTACATGAATTGATTTTTTGCCGGTTCCCGGCAGCAAAGGTACAATCCGGTTGACCAGCTTGCGCTCTGTAAAAGGCAGCTCGAGAACCACGTTGGCGCACGACTCTCCCTTGATTGAGAGATCCTCCGTCCCAATAACGACAATGGGAAGCCCATCCATTTGCTCACGCAGCGCCCGGCAGATGCGCTTGCCGTTGGTACGCATCGAGGCTGCATTCAAGACCACGACATCCGGGTTCAATTCCCTGAGACGCGCCAGAGCTTCGTTCCCGGTCGAAACGATTTCGACATCATATCCTTTTTTACGCATTGCGGGGATAAAAGACGGGCTGTCAGCCCGTTTTCCCTCGATCCACAATATTTTGGCCTTTGTCACCGGTTTCCCTCTTAAAAGAATCAAGACCAATTACCGGCAGCCCCCGAAAAAGGTCTTTGGCTTGTATCTTCTCACCAGTTCGGCAAAATTAACAGTCCCCTATGGGCTTCTCACCTGCACAAACCCCGATCATCACTTTGTCGAGAAGATGCTTTAGCTTAAAAGATTATAATCGGATTCTTAAAAATTAGCAACAAGACTCTGGAAATTTCTTTAACATTCTAATTTTTCGGGAATCCCGCTTTTGGTTGCATCTCCGCCTTCCCCATGTTAGAATACATTATAAATATTACCGTCGCGTACGGAGGCCCTTATGGCGGAAATGTTAGAAGTTGCTATTGACAGCATCCGGGTCAGCCTGATGTCACAGCAACGGATCGTGATACTTCGTGAACGCAACGCCGACCGCTACCTGCCCATTTGGATTGGGGTATATGAAGCCGAATCAATAACGATCGCCCTCCAGGAAGTGGAGGTCGCCCGGCCGCTGACTCACGATTTGATGAAAAACATCTTCACAGAACTGGACGCACGCATTCTACAGGTGGAAGTAGTTGCGCTGAAGGACGACACTTTCTACGGCAACATCGTCGCTGAAGTGAATGGCCGCACGTTAAATATCGATTCGCGTCCATCTGACGCCCTGGCAATTGCTGTGCGCTCGCATGTCCCTATCCTGGTTGCGAAATCTGTTATGGACGTAGCCGGAATCATCCCTGAGGAAGATCTGCAGGAAGAAGGCGGAGAAAGCCCGGCAGCCGAGACAGAAGCAGAAGCCGAGGGCGGGGAAGAACGCCTGTCTGTATTTCAGGATTTCTTGGAAGGCTTGGATCTCGAAGATCTCAATAATGATGAAGAGGATGGTGAGGACGAAGGCGATGATAAGGGAGGCGATAACTAGCCGCAACGCTTTCGGGCCCCTCACCGGGGTAAGCCAGAGCGTTAACTGGCTGCCCCGGTTTTTCGTCTAAAGCCCGCCTTGTTTTCTTGTTTTTGCGATGAACGATTATTCTCCATCAGAAACCAGCAGCTCATCTGCTCCACAAATTATTCCGCAAAGCCGGGAAGCCGAAGAAGCGGTTATCGGCTCGGTATTAATTAACCCGGAAGCGTATTATGATGTCGCCCAATTCCTGAAAGAGGACGACTTTTACATCCATCGCCACCGTTGGATCTGGCAGACATTCACCCACCTGCATGAACAGCGCGTCCCGATTGACTTCCTCACCGTTTCGGAAGAATTGGACCAGATGGGCCACCTGGCTGAAATTGGCGGGCCGGCATACCTTACCGCAATGATCAACAATGTACCGACTTCGTTACATGCAGAAGCTTATGGCCACATCGTCGAAGAGACCGCCATCCGCCGGCGGATGCTCACAGCCGCCAACGATATCGCCAAGCTGGCCTACCAGGAAGATATCGGCATCGATGCGGTGATGGATGACGCTGAAAAGGCCATCTTCGGGGTGAGCGAAAGATTGATGACCCGCGACCTGCAGTCGATCCAGCAGGTTCTTTCTGAATATTACGATCGTATCGACCAGCTTGCCACCCGCGGGGAAGACATCTACGGCGTGCCAACCGGGTTCATCGACCTGGACCGGCTGTTGGTAGGAATGCAGCCTTCCGATCTGCTCATCATCGCCGGCCGGCCGGGAACGGGAAAAACGGCTTTCATGCTTTCGGCGGCTAAAAACGCGGCTCAAATCCACAAGAAGCACGTGGCGATTTTTTCCCTTGAGATGTCCAGCGAGCAACTCGTGCAGCGCCTGATCGCCCAGGAGACAGGCATCGACTCCCAACGGCTGCGCACTGGCAAGCTGGAAGAAGATGAGTGGCCGCTGTTCACGCACGCGATCGAAGTGCTCAGCGATACCCACATGTTCCTGGATGATACGCCCGGGCTGACTCCCTTGCAGCTCCGCACTAAGTGCCGCCGCTTGCACCTGGAATTCCAGTTAGACCTGGTCATCATCGATTACCTGCAGCTCATGAGCGGCGGCATCCGCACCGACAACCGGGTCCAGGAAGTTTCGCATATTTCTCGCAACCTGAAGATCCTGGCGCGCGAGTTGAACGTACCGGTGCTGGCAGCGGCCCAGCTTTCACGGGCCGTCGAACAGCGCGCCGACAAAGAACCCCAGCTCTCCGACCTGCGGGAATCCGGCTCCCTCGAACAGGACTCAGATATCGTGATGTTCATCCACCGGCCCGAGATGTATGAAAAAGATACACTCAAGCAAAACATCGCCCAAATCAAAATCGCCAAACACCGCAACGGGCCGGTAGGCACTATAGAGCTGGTTTTCCGCAACAATATCGCAAAATTCGAGAATGCTGCGACACGCACGGTAGATCTGTCCACAGTTCGTTAATCAAAGCATAAAGGCCTCAAGAACATCAAGGAAATATGAACCATCCCCTGGCAACCTTCTCCGGTTTTCCTGAAGGGAAGCTGCGCCTCACTCCCGTCCCAGACCCGTTTTTCAGCGAGCTTCTGCCCCAAATTGACGATCTGGCAGAGCTTAAGCTGACATTGTACGTCTTCTGGCGGCTGGATCACATGGAAGGCGCCTTCCGTTACTTGAGACGCGAGGATTTCGCCGGAGATGAGATGTTCCTGCGCAGCCTGAGCGCTCAGCCAGAAATTGACCAAAATGCCCTGGACCAGGCGTTGGAACGGGCGGTCTCCAGGGGAACGCTGCTGCGGACGGTCTTAGAGTCGGAGACCAGCGAGGAAGCGCTATACTTCTTGAACTCGCCAAAAGGGCGCGCCGGCGTTGCGGCGATCGGGCGCGGCGAGTGGCGACCGCAGGCAGAGCTGCCGGCCCCGGATGAGCTGCCTGTTGAGCCTGCCAACATCTACCGGTTGTATGAAGAGAATATCGGGCCGTTAACCCCAATGATCGCCGAGGCCCTGCGTGACGCGGAACAAACTTACCCGGTCCAGTGGATCGAAGATGCCATGCGCATCGCCGTAAAGAATAACGCTCGCAACTGGCGTTATATAACGGTAATCCTGGAACGCTGGCAACGAGAAGGACGTGATGAGCGAAAAGATAGACGAGACTCTGAAAAAGATCGCCGGCGCTACGCCGAAGGCGAATTCTCAGACTTTATCGAACACTGAGATCAACCGCAGGCGGGCCGGATTTCTCGGCGCCCCAGACTGCCCATATTGCGGCGGGCTGGGTTACGTGCGCCGCGACCTGCCAGTTGGCCACCCGGACTTCGGCAAGATCGAGGTCTGCACCTGCCGCCACCAGGACATCAACCAGCAGGTGCGCCAGCGCCTGTTCGCCCTGAGCCAGTTGGAAGAGCTGAGCCATCTTACGTTCGAAAATTTCGAACCGAGCGGCCACCTAGGCTTGTGGCCTCTGCAGGCCAACTCCCTGGAGCAGGCTTACAACCTCTCGCGCCAGTTTGCCCAATCCTTGAAAGGCTGGCTGCTGCTGCAGGGCGGCTATGGCTGTGGGAAAACCCACCTGGCAGCCGCGATTGCCAACTTTGCCGTCGGCATGGGTGTGCCGACCTTGTTCATCACCGTACCCGATCTGCTGGATTCGCTGCGATTCGCTTACCAGGATCCGCAGGCCACTTTTGAGGAGCGTTTTGAGGAGATCCGCGCTGCCCCATTCCTGGTCCTCGACGATTTTGGCACGCAAAACGCCACCACCTGGGCTCAGGAAAAGCTCTTCCAGATCTTGAATTACCGCTACATCAACCAGCTTCCCCTGGTGGTCACCACCAATTTAACCTTGGAAGAAATCGAAGGGCGCATCCGCTCACGATTGCAGGATCCTGGCCTGGTCAGTGTTATTCGCATCCTGGCGCCAGATTATCGCCGCCCGACAAAAGATATTGGACACCACGAGCTTTCCTCGCTGGAACTTCTGCATGACCGCACCTTTGCCCACCTGGTCTTACGCCAGGATGAAGACATCCCGGCTGAGGACCTGCAGAGTCTGGAAAAAGCCATCCTGGCAGCCAGGGCTTATGCCGAAAACCCGCGCGGCTGGTTGGTTTTCAGCGGCCCTTACGGCTGTGGAAAGACTCACCTGGCTGCTGCCATTGCCAACGAGCGCGCTACAATTGGATACCCGCCGCTTTTCGTCGTGGTTCCGGATCTGCTGGACCATTTGCGGGCCACATTCAGCCCAACCAGCAGCATCAGCCTGGACAGGCGCTTCGAAGAAGTTCGCACCACCTCCCTGCTGATTCTGGATGACCTCGGCACCCAATCCATGACCCCCTGGGTACGCGAGAAACTCTATCAACTGTTCAATTATCGTTATAATGCCGAGCTCCCGACCGTGATCACGACCTCGGATACGATGGATGAAATCGACCCACGACTGCGTAGCCGGATGCTGGACCGGCGAATCTGCACCATTTATGCAATCACTGTGCCTGCCTACCATGGCGGCCCGCGCCTGGGGAAGCAGCGCAGCAGCAAGGGACGCCGTTCATCGATTAAGTAAACCTCCGATAAGAGGCAAATGCCGAACCCTCAATCTCCCCAAGAAATCCCCCTTCCGCCCCATTTTGATCCTGACCGGGTGGGCCAGGTTTGGCGAGTGCCATACCAACAGCGCGCCGGGGAAGCCCGCCAATGGGCCGAGCAATATCACATCCAACCATCCAGCGCGGACCGGTTCAAAATTGCATTGATTGGCATCGACATCCAAAATACGTTTTGCCTGCCAGGGTTTGAGCTGTACGTGGCTGGCCGCTCGGGAACTGGCGCAATGGATGATAACCGAAGGCTATGCGAATTCATCTACCGCAACCTGGGCCGCATCACGGAAATCTCGGCTACGATGGACACCCACCAGGCTTTTCAAATCTTTCATTCCATCTATCTGATCGACGAGCATGGCAACCATCCCGATCCGCTCACATTGATTTCGGCTGAAGACATCCGCAATGGACGCTGGAAATTTAACCCGGCTGTCGCCGACAGCCTGGGGATTGACCCAACTTATGGACAGGAACACCTACAAAATTACGTGGAGCAGTTGAAAAGTAACCAGAAATATGAACTGACGATCTGGCCTTATCACGCCATGCTGGGAGGCATTGGCCACGCATTGGTCGCCGCCTTCGAAGAGGCGCTCTTCTTTCACAGCATTGCCCGCAACTGGCAGGCCGACATCATTCTCAAGGGAGATAACCCGCTGACCGAAAGTTATTCCGCCATCGGGCCGGAAGTCCAACGCGGGCCAAACAATGAGGAGATCGCACACAAAAGTGGAAAGCTGTTTGAGAAACTCCAGCGGTTCGACGCGCTGATTGTCGCCGGACAGGCTAAGAGCCACTGCGTTGCCTGGACGATTTCCGATCTGCTGGCGGAGCTGCGCCTTAAAGATGAACGGCTTGCCGAAAAGGTGTACTTGTTGGAAGACTGTACTTCTCCGGTGGTTGTACCCGGCGTCGTTGATTATAGCGATCAAGCGGATGAGGCTTATGAAAAATTCGCGCAAGCCGGTATGCATTTGGTGCGCTCCAGCGCCCCACTGAATACCTGGCCTGGTTTGCAAGTTTAGTTCAAACAAATATTGTTGATAATATCGGACCAACTCTATCAGTATTGACATTTAAACTATTTTGTGTGATACTATCGAGGTCGTTGGTGGATGAAACCCCAGCGATCTCAACGGCTGACCTGCCGGATTACTGGTGGCAAGGCCCTCAAAATCGCTATCCCACTAATGAGGAGGTGATGCCAAAATGTACGATAGTAGTACCTTACGAAGCGCTGCGGCATCCCTCCTCGTGGTTTCATAGGGAGCCGCAGCGCTGCAAGGAGCCGTCCACCAGGGCGGCTTCTTGTTTTTAACCCCTGCATCCAGCCGCTAATTCGAAAAATAACTTAAGCAAATAGGTTCAACTTGCTCTAATTCAGGTATACTAATTTTATTTAACGCGGTGGTAAGAAAGAAGAATGACGATAAGGAACAAAATATTTAAAAAGTTTTTATATCTATTGGAGCGCTGGCAACCCAACGAATTATTTGTTTTAAGCGTTATCGCTATTGTTGTAGGCTTCGCCAGCGGCGCTGGGGTCTGGCTCTTCAAACGCTTGATCGACCTGTTCAATATACTCGCCTTTCAGGATATCGGGGGCGTCCTGGCGCCGCTTGGTCACTGGACGGTGGCGCTGCTACCCGTTATCGGCGGGCTGGCAGTCGGATTGATTGTCCGGTATTTCGTCGGCCAGGAAAAACACCACGGTGTAGCCGGGATTATGGAGGCCGTTGCCCTGGCAGGCGGGCGCTTGCGCTACAAGCGGGTGGTGCCTAAGGCGATCGTTTCTGCTCTCAGCATCGGCAGCGGCGCATCGGTTGGACCGGAAGACCCGTCCGTCCAGATCGGCGCCAACATCGGTTCGATGTTTGGCCAGCTTCTGCACTTATCCGATGAACGAATGCGCTCATTAGCCGCGGCTGGGGCCGCGGCAGGGATTGCAGCAGCCTTCAATGCGCCTATCGCCGGCGTGTTCTTCTCCCTGGAGATCATCCTTGGAGAAATCAGCGGCAGCGCGTTAGGCATCATCGTTATTGCTTCGGTCGTTTCAGCAGTTTTCACGCAGGCTGTCTCCGGACCCCAGCCAGCATTCCAGGTGCCAACGTACGCTTTTCACACAGTGAAGGAATTACCGCTATATGTCGGCCTGGGCGTGATCGCCGGACCCATTTCGGCGCTCTACGTACGGGCGCTCTACCTGGCGCAAGATTTCTTTCATGATCGTCCCATGCCAGATTGGCTCAAGCCGGCCGTGGCCGGGCTCGCGGTGGGAGTCACGGGAATTTTCCTGCCCGATATTTTCGGTGTTGGCTATAGCACCATCGAACGGACCCTTTTAGCGACCTCGATGTCTGCGGGATTTATGATTATCCTGCTGGTTGCCAAATTAATCATGACCTCCGTCAGTATCGGCGGCGGCTTCATGGGCGGCGTGTTCGCGCCGGCATTGTACCTGGGCGCAACACTCGGCGCCGCCTACGGCACTATCGCCGCCCGTTTTTTTCCAGGCTTACCGATCACCCCACCTGCATTTGCGATGGTGGGCATGGCAGCCGTTCTGGCTGGGGCCGTTCATTCGCCGCTTACGGCGGTCCTTTTGCTATTTGAAATGACGAACGATTACCGTATCATCTTGCCTTTGATGTTAGCGGTGGTGGTTAGCCTGCTCATCTCTCAATGGATACAGCGTGAGTCAGTTTACACGCTGGGCCTGGCGCGCAAGGGCATTCGCCTCGAGCGCGGCCGGGATGTCGAGGTGATGCAGGCGATCCGGGTTGAAGAAGTGATGCAAACCAACGTAATGAGCCTGAAGGAATCGGACACACTCCAGGAGGCTTCGGAAGTGTTCATCCGCACACGCCACCACGGTCTGCCGGTCGTAAATGACACTGGTGAGCTCGTCGGAATACTGACCGTCTCAGATATTGACCGGGCGCATAATGAAGGCAAGCTTAAAACAACTGTAGGTGAAGTATGCACCCGTGATATGGAGGTGGCTTACCCGGATGAAACCATCGGCTCAGCAATGCGCAAAATGAGCACCCGCGACCTTGGACGCCTGCCGGTAGTGGCTCGTGATAACTCACGCAAGCTGGTCGGGCTGCTGCGCCGGTCAGACGTGATCCGCGCTTATGATGTGGCCCTCACCCGCCGTGCGGCCCTGCGCCACCGGGCTCACCAGGTGCGATTGGGTTCCTTGAGCGGGGAGCTGGTCAGCGTAACGGAAATGGTCATCCAGAAAGACGCCCCTTGCGTCGGCAAACGGGTGAGTGAAGTGGAATGGCCTCAAGAATGTGTGCTCGCGACCGTACGGCGCGGGCGGCAATTTCTGATTCCCCACGGCGATACGGTTTTAAAGCCAGGCGATGTCATCGTCGCCGTGGCCGAAGGGGAAGCCCGTGACGAGTTTAAGCGCATTTGCCAGAATCATCTTAAATCCTAGCGATCCGCGCTATTTCAGAAAATATCAACGGAGAATTCGATGCAGTTGAGCTCGATCAAAGCCCGTCTGCCGCACTTTATTGACCGGTTACAGCCCTCGTCTACATCGGTGCTGCTGGTCACGGCGGTCGTCGTTGGCGCAGGCACCGGCCTGGGCGCGGTTTTGTTCATACGGCTGATCGAGACCATCCAGCGAATTTTCTTCGAGGGCGGGCAAACGGTGCTCGGCTTCATGGGCCGGGGTCTTTTTATCCTGATCCCTGCCCTGGGAGGCCTTCTCGCCGGGCCGATCATCGCCTTCTTCGCGAAGGAAGCCAAGGGGCATGGCGTTCCGGAGGTGATGCAGGCAATCGCATTGAGTGGTGGTCGCATCCGGCCGAGAGTAGGGATCGCGAAAATCATCGCCTCTGGTCTGTGCATCGGCAGCGGCGGATCTGCCGGTCGTGAAGGACCCATCGTGCAGGTGGGCGCTGCCCTGGGTTCCACCATCGGCCAATGGCTGCATTTTTCCGAAGGGCGCATCCGCAACCTGGTCGCCTGCGGCGCGGCTGCCGGGATCTCGGCGACTTTCAACGCCCCGATTGCCGGCGTCATTTTTGCTATGGAGATCATCCTGGGCGAGCTGCACCTGGGAGATATGGGCAGTGTGGTGGTCTCAGCATTGACCGCCTCGACAATGGCGCGCATCTTTTTAGGCAGCCGTCCGGCTTTCTCTATCCCTCAATATGAAATAAAAACACCCTGGGAAGTGCTGCTATATGCTTTGTTGGGCGTTTTATCGGCCCTGGTCGCGGTGGCCTTTATACGCCTGCTCTATTTCTTAGAAGATCAATTCGATGAATGGAAATTCCCTCAATCGCTTAAACCGGCGGTCGGCGGATTGGCGCTTGGCGTACTGGCCTTTTTTTACCCGATGATCCTGGGCCTGGGATTCGTTCCGAATGAAGAGGCCTTGCTCGGCCTGCCTGTGGCAGAGAACATCCCCCACGTATTTGGCTCGGGATTTCCCGTGATCGAAGGAGCGCTGCTGGGAGAATTGTCCTTCGGGCTGCTTTTCGCTTAATCCTGTTGAAACCCCTGGCAACTTCGCTAACCCTGGGATCTGGGAATTCCGGAGGCGTCTTTGCCCCGGCGTTGTTCACCGGCGCAGCCCTGGGGGGTGCTTTTGGGCGCATTGTGGAAGCCATCGCCCCTCAGGCAACTGCCGGCCCGGGTGCATTTGCCATTGTCGGAATGGCGGCTGTTTTCGCCGGCGCTGCCCGGGCGCCGTTCACAGCGATCCTGATCGTCTTTGAAATGACCGACGATTACCGCCTGATTATCCCCCTGATGGCAGGTGTAATCATCAGCATGATCGTCGCCGAGCGTCTGCATGAGGATTCGATCTACACCTTGAAATTGACGCGCCGAGGCATCCGCCTGCGGCGCGGCCGGGATGTGGATGTGATGGAATCGGTTCAGGTTGAAGAAGTGATGATGCGCCCACCCGTCACCGTGCCCGCCAGCCTGCCGGCCTCGCTCCTGGCAAACGAGTTTCTACGCACCGGAAGGCATGGATTTCCTGTTATCGATGAAGAGGGCGGACTGGTGGGCATCGTTTCGCTGGAAGACTACCGGCGCGCCTCCAACCAGGGGGATGTTGATTTGAGCAAACTCACCGTAGAACAGATCACCACCCGCAATCCAATCACGGCCTTCCCAGACGAAACGGTTGATATGGTGCTACGGCGTATGGCGCCGCGCGATCTTTCCAGGCTGCCGGTTGTCGCCCGCGACGACCCGAGGCGACTGTTGGGCGTGGTCCGGCGTAACGATATCGTGCGCGCATACGAAGTCGGCGCCCTGCGCCGGGAAGAGGCGCGGCGCAGGGCAGAGACGACCCAATCGGTCAGCGATACCCAGGCCCAATTCATCGACTTGCACGTTCCGCCCAACTCAAACGTGGAGGGAAAAACAATCGCCGACTTGAAGCTGCCGCGGGCGGCGGTGCTGGTCTCGATCCGCCGTGGGCATGAACTGGTTATCCCTCACGGGGATACAAAATTGTTTGTTGGCGACGTTGTCACCGCGCTGTGTGAACGCGACTGCATCTTAAATGTTCGCAAGGTCCTGAACGAGCCTAAATCTGAGGAAAGCCCTGCCCATCCAGCAGAAGTGCAGGTCGAGCAACCCGAATGATGGATTGCCAGCGGTTCTTAATACCTCAACGTTCACTGATTCCAATTTGACAGGAAATCTGTTAACAGGCGCACGCCAAAACCGGTCCCGCCGGCTGGGATGTAAGCGCTGTCCTTGCCGGACAGGGCCATCCCGGCGATATCCACATGCATCCAGGGATAACTGGTAAATTGTTTGAGAAAGATCGCCGAGGTGCCAACCCCTCCAAAGCGACCCCCGCTGTTTTTTATGTCTGCGACTTCCGATTTGATCGCATCCTGATAATCGTCCCAAAGCGGCATGGGCCAGACGCGTTCGTGGGTGCGCATGCCGCTGGCGACCAGCCTATCCTGCCAGCGCACATCGTTGCTGAAAAGCCCGGCCGCGATGCCTTCGCCAAGGGCCGTTACGCAAGCGCCCGTCAGAGTCGCCAGGTCGATGACCAGTTTTGGATTGTAGCGGGCGGCATATACCAGGCCATCTGCCAGGACCATGCGGCCTTCGGCGTCAGTGCTGATGATTTCAATCGTCTTTCCGTTGCTGGCTGTGATCACATCGGCAGGACGGTAGGCCAGGCTGTCGGGCATATTTTCGGTGCAAGGAGCAATACCGGTCACCCTGAGCGGGAGTTGGAGCTGACCAATGGTTTGCATGGTCGCCAGGACCGCAGCCGCTCCGCCCATATCGGACTTCATATTTCCCATTCGTTCGCCCGGCTTGAGGGAAATCCCGCCTGTGTCGAAGGTAATCCCTTTACCTACCAACACCACGCTGTCCAGGTCTTCACGCCCGGCGTTATATTCCAGAACGATAAATTTCGGCGGCTCGCCAGCGCCTTTCGCTACCGCCAAAAATCCACCCATATTGCGCTCAGCGGCCCATTGGCGATCGCCCACCGTGATATTCATCCCATATCGCGCCGCGACTTGAGAGGCAACCTGCGCTAATTTAGTCGGGGTGGCCACATTGGGCGGCATATTGACCAAATCACGCGCCAGGAATACGCCAGCGGCGATCGCTTCAGCCTTTTTAACAGCGGTCTCGACCGGCTCTAATTTCGCCAGGTCGGATTCGACGATCGTAAGCTCTTCGATCTCAACGCCTTCTGCTTGTTTCTGCCTGGGAGCAGCATAGCGATACAAGGCCAACAGCGCGCCTTCGGCAGTTGCCTGGGCAGCATCGGAAAGCGGCAGGCCGGCGGCCCCGGCGCCATGAACGATGCTTGCAACATGCCGGGCGCCCAGCTCGCGCGCCCGCTTGAGGGCTTCACCCACAGCCTTGCGAATGCTTTCCAGGTTAATTTCCGCCCGCTTTCCCAGGCCCACGACCAGGAGGCGGCTAGCCGGGATAACCCCACGCGGGTACAGGACGGTCACTTCGCCTATTTTGCCTCGTATGTCGCCCTGGGCGATTAGAGCCTGGATCGCGCCACCCAGGGCCTGGTCCACTGCTGCGGGAGCGCCGCCGGGGTTAGTTTCGCCTTCAAACAGGTTCAGGATGAGTGTGTCTGCTAGAGATTGTTGAATTTCTCCAGCAATACCATTGATTTTCATACAGCGACTCCTTAACGAAGATGAAGATAATTCGTACCTTCTCAAAAAGGTGGGGCATTCTAACTCCCATTGATTGAGAAGCTACAATAATATTGTGTAATCTGGCGCTAATTATAAGCCCAAGCCATGCCCGGCTATCACCTACGCGGAGGACATTTTAAAGATCGGCCAACGCAGCCTCGTGGGTCCGGGGTGAGCGCTTGAAACTACTATGGCAATATTAGGGATTCACTTGACTCTCAATACCTCATCCGGGATAATAAGGGCCGGACTCTGGCAATTCTGGTATAACTGGAATATTCTCATTGGCTGGGTCCGGTTGATTTCGGATCATCCGGGGCTGGATTCCTGAGCGCCTCCAACCGGTTTCTACGAGATTAAGATCATGGATTTTGAAAAAGAATTGGATATATATTTGCGAGCCAGGTTCACCCTGGTCGTCATCGTTACAAGTGAAGAAGAACGCGCTTTACAGGTGATTAAATCCGTTTGTGAAAACACCCAGCGCGCCTGTTTTACCTGGGATATCGCCGATGGCTTCCAGGCTCTGACCGCGGTCACAGGCGCGATGCCGTCCGGCCGCGATCCGCTCACCGCATTGGAGCAGGTGGAAAAGACAAATTCGGGCGCGCTCTTCGTATTGAAAGATTTCCATGAGGCCTGGACAAACCCGCAAATCAAACGCAAGCTGCGAAGCACGGTCCAAAAATTGAAATTCACCAAGAAATCTATCCTCATCACAACGCCGAGCGCTAAAATTCCCGATGAACTGAAGGACGAAGCCGTAATCGTGGATTTCCCCGCCCCGGATGCCGAAGAGCTGGAATCTGTCCTGGAACGCCTGACCCAAACCCCCGGCGTGAAAGTGAACCTGACGAATTTGGGCCGGGAGAAGCTCGTCCAGGCTGCGCTGGGGCTCACCGCTGCTCAAGCGCAGCGGGTGTTTGCCAAAGCAATCGTCTCGGATGGCGTGTTGGACGACCGGGATATTGACCTGGTGACGGAAGAGAAAAAACAAATCATCCGCGAAAGCGAAGCTCTGGAGTTCTATGCCGTCACCGAGACCCCGAACGATGTCGGCGGCCTGGGCGTTTTGAAGGAATGGCTGCGCCTGCGGGAGCGCGCCTTCTCCCAGGAAGCGCGTCAGTACGGGCTGCCGGCCCCGAAAGGCATCGCCCTGATCGGCATTCCGGGCACAGGGAAAAGCCTGACGGCGAAGATGATCGGTGGTTTATGGCGGCTGCCGCTTTTACGCCTGGATGTGGGTTCGTTGTTCGGCAGCCTGGTGGGGGAATCGGAAGAGCGCACCCGCCGGGCGCTGCATGTTGCGGAGACCGTTGCGCCATGCCTGGTTTGGATTGACGAGATGGAAAAAGCGCTTGCCCACGGCGGATTGGACAGCGGCACGAGCACGCGGGTTTTTGGCAGCATTTTGACCTGGATGCAAGAGAAAACCGCACCTTGTTTCGTAGTCGCTACAGCCAACGACATCGCCAGCCTGCCGGCCGAGCTGCTGCGCAAAGGGCGTTTCGACGAGATATTCTTCCTGGATCTACCCACAAATGAAGAGCGCCGGGAGATCTTTGCAGTTCACCTGAGGAAACGCAACCGACTGCCCCAAGATTTCGACCTGGACCGCCTGGCCCAGGAATCCGAGGGCTACGTCGGCGCTGAGATCGAGCAAGCCGTCATCGACGCCATGTACGTCGGGTTCAATGCGAGCCGGGAATTCACAACCGGCGACATTTCCGCTGCCATCGGACGACAGGTACCCCTATCCGTTTCCCAACGAGAGACGGTGGAAGCGCTGCGCAATTGGCTGCGCGAGGGACGAGCGCAGTCGGCCTCTTTTGAAGAGACGAAGGACGCAGAACGGCAGTTCGTCCCGCTTCAAATCGAACCGGGCCGGCAGGTTTAAGGACAGGCGAAAATTTGAATAATGAAATCGAGCGGCGCCAGGGCGCGGAAATGCTCTCCAAAGAATTGTTACAAGATGGATCGCTCGAAGTCGTTCGAGCGATCGCCGAATCGGTACCCCGCATCCGGGAAGCTTCAATCCGCCAGGGGGTACTTAAAGGTCTGGAAAACATCAACGACCAGCCGGGAATTGACATGGTTTGGGCCACCTGGGCGCGCTGCCGGGACACACACCTGGAGACATTTTTATGTAAGAAGTCCCTGCCGGCGACCTCCCCCGCAAATATCAAGTTGTTGAGCGCGCTGAAGCTGGGCCGTCCGGAAACGATCCTGAATGAAAGCGCAGAAATTATCGAGTCGCTCCTGGCTGCTTGCGAGGACAAAGACCAGGTGATCGTTCAGGGCGCAAGAGAAGTGCTAACCCATTTGCAGAATGCGGCTGCGCAGGAAGAACTTTGCCGCCAGGTGATCGAACACGACCATTCGTTGGCCCGCCAGGCAGCCATCGCCTGCGGTTATGCCCCGCGTGAGCCTCAGCGCCGGGCATTGTTCTACATCCTGACAGAGCAGTGGGAACGCTACGAGCAGCTTGACTTCGACTCCAGTCTGCTCCGAACGGTTTACGAAACGGTGGATGCGCCCAAGCGGGCTAAAATCGCGGCGTTAGCGCGCCAGGCCGGCTGGGCGGGATTCGTCGATGCTGTCGCCGGGAAACAAATCTCCCGCCGGTTGGGCGCGTTGAGCGAAGTCGAATGGGACGTGATCCAGACGATCCTGACCCGTAACCGTCGTTGGGAAGACCTGTGGTGGTTGGCTCAGGCAGCCCCACCCTTCTGGAGCGCCGGACTGTTGCAAATCCTGCAGGAAGCGGGATGGGCGCCCGAAAAACCCGAGGAGCAAAGCGCATTTGCTGCCCTGGCGCAATCAGCGGCAGCCTGCCTGGAACACGGCCGGCCGGTGGAGAAGTTCATCCGTTCCCAAAAAATTCTGGAGGGACATACAGGCAAGGTCACTGACCTGGCATTTGGCTCGCAAGGCGAGACCCTGATAAGCGCCAGCGCAGACCGCACGGTCCGTTTGTGGAACTTGCCTTCCGCTGATCTGGTAAAAACCCTGAATGGGCATACATCCTTCGTGCTTTCCCTGGCTGTCAGCCCGGACGGAAGGTGGCTGGCGAGCGGCAGCGGTGACAAAACTACCCGCCTGTGGGGCCTGCCAGGCGGCGATTTGGCGACAACTTTAGCCGGTCATACCGGCGAGGTGGCAGCGCTGGCGTTTCACCCCTCCGGGGAGCTGCTCGCCAGCGGCGATGCCCACGCGGTGCGCCTGTGGCAAATTCCCTCCGGCAGGCTTTTCAGAATCCTGGACGCAGATGCGGCAGCCAGCCAGGCGCTCAGCATAACGCTGCATGAGAATCTGCTGATCGCAGGGTTGCAAGATCAAAGCTTGCACCTGTGGCAGATCCCCGATGGGCAGAACCAGACCACCCTCATGGAAACTGTCAGCGCCTGGGGGCTGACCCCGGACGGCAGTCAACTGGTAAGCGCCAGCTCTTACGGCCGGTTAAGACTCTGGCGCCTGCCCTCCGCAGAATTGCTGCAAACTCTGCCCGGGCATATCGATGGAAAACGCCTGGCTTTGAGCCCGGATGGATCCTGGTTGGCGGCCAGCGATCGGAATGACCTGAACCTGGTCAGGATACAAGCCAAAGCAGAGCCCGTGATATTAGCAGGGCACACCCGTCCAATCACTGCCATTGCTTTCAGCCCGGATGGGCAGCTTTTGGTAAGCGCCAGCCAGGATGAGACCATCCGCCTCTGGCAAATTCCGCAAGGCAAACCGCTGCAAACCTTGGAGGGTCAGTCTGGGCCTGTGCATCTCCTGAGATTCACGCCGGCGGGCCAATCCCTGGTGAGCGCGGATAAGGGCTCGCTGCGGATCCTACCGGTTGACGACTTGAGCCCGCTTTTCCGTAACCCTGGAAGGCAAATCAGCCGCGAAGCAATTAACCGTTTCGAGGAAAGCCTTTGGAGCGCTGACATTTCGGAGCGAGAACAACATTGGATCGAATTCTGCCTGGCGCTCATTCACTGGCAGCGCAGGTTTGATATTGAGATCAGTGATGCGCCAGATCATATCCTGGTCGGCGACTTTGATATCGAAATTTCAGGATGAAAGATCGTGTTGCCAGGCCAGATTGACGGGCGCCAATTAAAATGGCTGGAACGCCGGCTGAACAGCCGGATTCCACTGATCGGCGCCTTGATCCGGAGACAGGCCGGGCGCGCCCTGGCACGGAGCCGTTCGCCTGAAGCGTTGGCCATCCTGGCCCGTGCGCTGGCAGAAAATCCCGATAAGGGGGTGCAGCGCATCGCTATGCAGGCCATCCAGGAAGTAAGCGATCAGCCCGGCATCGATGCGATTTGTTCTGCCTGGCGAGCCAGCCGGGATCGTTGGTTGGGCGGCTGGCTGCGGACCAAGGCCTGGATTGCCAGTGCGCCGCCGGATGTGCACGTATTCACCGCTTTATTTCAAGGCCGGAATGACCTGCTGCAAAATGAAGGGGCTGAAATCCTGCCCGCGTTAGTCCAGGCCTGCGAAGATCAAGAACCTTCCATTCGCCAGCAAGCCCAGGATTGCCTGCTGAAATTAGAGAACCCGGCTGCAATCGACGCGCTTTGTTCCCTTTGGCTGGATTCGCGCCAGCCGCTGCTTGAAAATGCCATCGTCCGGTCAAGTTACACAGCCAGGCGCCCGCCGCCAGCGCGCGTATACAGCGCCTTGAAGTGCGGCAAAGTCGAGGTTCTGCGGAGCAGCGGCGAAAAGACGGCCGAAGCGCTCATCCGCGCCTGCAAGGACAATGACGAACAGATCGCGAAGCTCGGCTGGCAAGCGCTTTGCCAGCTTGAAAATCCGAAAGCCAGGGACGTTGTCTGCAGGGCTTTTATTGAAAATGATGATCCAATCGCCAGACGGGCAGCCGAAAAGGCCGGCTACCTGCCGAGCGACTCCTTTCAACGAGCGCTTTATTTCTTCTTGACCGAATCCTGGGAAGCGTACGAAGCGCTGGATTTCGATCGCCGTCTGCTCTCAACCGCTTACGAAGCCGCCAACGCCAGCTTGCGCCAGCGCATTAGCGAAAAAATACGCCTGTCGGGTAAGGTAGATTTTCTCGTGGTCATCGCCGGAGGCGAAAAGCGTACGCGCACGGCGGTGATGACCCTCAGTGAAACGGCTTTTGTCGTACAAATGCTGATCGAACAGCAGCAATGGGCGAAATTATGGGAGAAAACGTTCGAATATGGGCTGGATTCCTGTCTGAAGATCATTCGGACCCTGGTAGAGCGCGGCTGGGCGCCGGATTCAGAGGAGGAGAAAGCGCTTCTGGCAAGATTGAGCCATCTGGCCTTCAAAGACCTGGAAACATCCAGCGACCGGATTCGCCGTAACTTACCTCCCGCCGTTCAACGCGCCCGTACAAGGGTATTAAATGGGCGCATCAACGATATCGCTTTTTCCAGTGCTCGCCCGCTGATTGCCATTGGCTCCTCGCAGCGAAAAATCGCATTGTGGGATTTCCAGGAAGGCCGCAGAGAACAGGTCTTCAACGGGTTCGACCATTCGATCGGCGAAGTGGCATTCACCCAGGCAGATACGCTGCTGGCAGGCGAACGCTCCAGCCGCAGATCAAACTGCGCGGTTTATGTCCTGCGCGGCCGCGAGCGAACGCCTCTGTGGCAGAGCACAGGCGCAATCACAGCGATCGAACCGTTAGAAAACAACCTGGCCCTGATTGCCGGGCGTAACCAGATGATCGTCATGCTGGATTTAGAGCGAATGCAGGTGATATCCGGGCCGAAAAAGTTCCCTTTTTGGGCGCGTGCGATCGGCTTGTCCATGGATTCCGAGAGGGCAGCATTACTCCATGAAGGCATCACCCTGATAGGCCTGCCCGAATTGGGCGTCATCAATCAAATCAGCAGTTATACGATGAATGGCGTCTCACGCTGCGCCGCGTTTGCGCCCGAAGGCGGCCTGGTGACGGGAAAATATAATGGGGAAATCAGTTTATTCCCGGATCCCACGGATGGCTCGCAACGGGTCGCGTTGGGAAAACACCAGGGGCGAGTGGAAGGGATCGGCTCCCTGTCCAGTCGCGGCATCGTCGTCACCGCCGGTTCGGACGGCCAGATCCAATTTTATCAATCGTCTGACCGCTCAGAGTTGGGCAGAATTCACGACCTGGGGCGACAGCTCACCTCATTGCATATCTCAGCGGATGGCTGTTTTATGGCGACTGGCGACTCGGACGCATCCCTGACCTTGTGGGACCTGCGCGTACTGGACGTGCCATCCTTGTTCGAACGTCCATTTGCCGGCTGCACGCCAAACCACCTGGCGGCTCTGCAAATCTTGACCGAAAACGGGAACCTTCCAGAACCCTCTAAAAACGCCATGATTTTCATCGAGATGCTGCTGCGCTACAAGTTCCGCTTTGACATCGAAATCGGTGAAGCGCCGATGATTAAAATGGGCGAATACGAGATCGAGATCGAGGATTGAGGTGATAACCGAATGGATCGCTTGCTTGCGAAGCTGACAAAGAGGTCCAAGCCGCCAAATGTAGACGCCCGCAACCTGGAATCGGAAAAAGAGCTGCAAACGCTGCGCCTGACTATCGAAGAAAACGAGCGCATGATTGCCAATCTGAAACAGGAGATCGAGCGCCAGCGCAGTGGTGCACAAGCCGCCTTAATGGCATCCGTCCAGACCCAGATGGCTGCGCTGATGCAGGACGCCGCCGCGCCCGTCTCGCAACTGCTCACCCAAATCCACCTGGTGGATGTCGAGCAGAAACCTGTGGCCGTCAGGGATATTCTGGCAGTCGCCAGGCGATTGGTAGGCGCTCTCCAGGCGCACGGACTGAGCGTGGAAAACCGGATTGGCGACCTGCAGCCTTTTGACCCAAACCTGCACGAGCTGCTCAGTCATGGCTCGCTCGGTCACGAGCCGCCTATCCAGAACGGCCAACCGGTAAAGATCCGCTTCTCCGGCATTGCGTACCAGGGGAAGCTGCTGAGTAAAGCGGGTGTATCGCTTGTTGAGAAAGAAGGCTAATCCATGACTGGAAGGCTGGCTGTTGATTTCGGCACATCCAATTCTGTAGTGGCGGTTTGGGATGAAACTCGCAAGGAAGGAATGCCGCTGCACATTCCAGATTACGGCCGCCTGATCCTTCAGGGGCAAGAGCAAATCTCTGTCGTGCCGTCCTTGATCCACTATACCGCAGATGACCGGCGCTGGATCGGCAACCAGGTATTACAGCGCAACCTTTACCAATCCCCGCAAACCCTGCGCTGGATGAAACGCTATATCATCAACCGCAGCCCGATAAAACTAAATTTCAAGGGCAAGACGATTACCCACCAACAGGCGGGTAAAGATTTCCTGACCAGCGTTCTGCTTTTCGCCGGGGAAGAGCTATCCATAGGCGATGAAGAAATCGCCCTTACAGTGCCGGTCGAGTCCTTCGAACATTATGAAGATTGGCTGGCTGAAACAGCCGAACAGGCCAGGATGAGTCGCTTTCGCTTAATCGACGAACCCTCCGCCGCCGCCCTTGGATACGGCGCGAATATACAACCCGGAGACGTGTACTTGATTTTTGACTTCGGCGGTGGTACGCTGGACATCGCCATCGTATTGATTGAGGAAGAAGATGCAGCCAGGAGCGGCCGGCGCTGCAGGGTCTTGGGCAAAGCCGGCGTCGACCTGGGCGGCATGACGATTGACCAGTGGATTTTTGAAGAAGTGCTGCGCATGAACAATTGCAGCGACGCAGACGAAACGGTTCGCCAGGTGAGCAATGCGCTGCTGGTCGAATGCGAACGGGCGAAGGAACGCCTGTCTTTCAACCAGCAGGCCGACTTGAGCGTGGTTAACCCGGATACGGGCAGCGCGCTGACTGCAGAATTCACCCAAAGCACCTTCGAAGACCTGCTCGACCGGCACGAAGCGTTCGCCCAGATCGACCGGACGATCCGGCGGGCATTGAACGGGGCTCGAGAACGCGGGTACAGCGAAGAGAATGTCAAAGCAGTTCTGATGGTCGGCGGCAGCAGCCAGATCCCTTCCGTTCAAAGCACCTTGCGGCGAATTTTTGGCCGGGAGCGCGTTATGTTGAACCGCCCACTGGACGCGATCGCCCGCGGCGCGGCCGCCTTCATCGCCGGGATCGACTTTTACGACCACATCCAGCACAATTACGCCATCCGCTATATCAACCGGGAAAAAGGAGACTATGATTATCGCACAATCGTTCAGCGAGGCACGCCTTACCCAAGCCAGGAGGCAGTCGCCCGAATGGTCATAAAAGCCACATTCGACGGGCAAACCCAGCTTGGCATCGCCATCTTCGAGATCGGCGAGCGCCTGCAGGCCAGCGAGAATCCAAAAGTGGAGCTGGTGTTTGACCCTTCCGGAGCAGCGCGGGTGCTGAGACTCACACCGGATGAAGAAGAACAACGCGCCCTGTTCTGGATGAATGAACACAATCCCACTTTTTTAAAAGCAGAACCACCCGCCGAGCAAGGCGAAGCCCGCTTTGAGGTTTCATTTAATATCGATGGGAATAAACGCCTGATGGTCACAGCCCACGATTTAAAAAGCAATCGCACCATCCTGCAGGACTTCCCGGTTGTTAAGCTGACCTGAGGGCCCAACAGGGCAGTTTCGTCTGCCCGGTTTACACAGCTTCAATCCCAAAGACTGTTAATTTATCCCCAGTAGATCGCCAGTAGATACAGGAGGTCGTTAAATGTCACATTTTACAAAGATAAAGACCCAAATGGTGGAAAAGGAGCACCTTACACGCGCCCTTGAAGACTTAGGTTTCAAGTGGGAAGCCGGCGATGTCGATATCCGCGGCTTCGCTGGACAGCGCACCCACGTCGATATCAAGATCTCATCCGGCAGCCATGCTGACAAGGTTGGCTTCAAAAAGTCCGGGAACGCGTACGAAATCGTGGCAGATTGGTGGGGGACCCGCAGCGCTGCGCGTGACAAATTCAACCAACAAATCACTCAGAAATACGCCTACCATGCCGCCCGGGCAAAGTTAGAAGCCCAGGGGTTCACCCTGGTCAGCGAAGAAACGCTGCAAGATGGGCAGGTACACTTGATGCTGCGCCGCGTCAATTGAAATTCAAGCCGGCGGATACTGGAGGGATTACCCGTGGAAATGCAAGAAATCGAAGTCTTTATCGAGAAAGATGGACGCGTGCGAATCCAGGTGCGCGGAGCTAAAGGCCTCTCCTGCCTGGAGCTGACCAAGGACCTGGAGGAAGCCCTGGGCGGGCAGATCGAAGCGCGTGAAATGACCGCCGAGGCTTACGAGGTCGAACAGAACCCGGTGCAAGAAGAAGAGCAGCAACGACAGCGCAGAAAAATATGACCCCCGGCTCCCCAAGCGCCACTTCGCACAAAGATTTGCTGAGAATTCACCAATTCCTGGCCCACAGCCGGGCGAACGGTCCGGGTACACGCGCCGTAATCTGGGTCCAGGGCTGCTCTTTAGGCTGCCACGGCTGCTTCAACCCGGAGACACACGCTTTCGAGCCGGGAAAGTCAATCCCGGTAGAAGCGTTATTCCAAAGATTAATCGCAATTCAAAGCCAGATCGAAGGCATCACCATCAGCGGCGGCGAGCCTTTGCAACAATACCGCCCGTTGATCCATTTGCTGAGCCGGATTCGGTTGGAGACCCGGCTTAGCGTGCTGTTGTTCAGCGGCTTTACCTGGGAGGAGATTCAACACTTTCCGGATGTGGAAACACTTTTGGCGTGCGTCGATCTGCTCATCGCCGGGCGCTATGACGCTTCGCAGCGCCTGGCCCAGGACCTGCGCGGTTCGGCCAATAAAAGGCTCCATTTTCTTTCGGGGCGCTATTCCGAAACGGATTTGCAGCCCGTGCCAGAGGCCGAAGTTCTGATCTCCCCAGGCGGCGAAGTGATCCTGAGCGGGATCGACCCAATCGCCTGGGTTTAACAGGCCCCCAGGTCATCGATCACGTGGCGCAAGGTAGGGACATCTAGGTCTTTTTTATCCAGAAAGGCCACCGCGCCGGCTTTAAACCCAACCGGTGGAATTCGCGGTCGGGATAGGCGCTGATTAAGATCACCCGCGAGAGGGGAGAAATCGCCTTGATCCGGCGGGTGCAGCGAATGCCGTCTTCCTCCTCCCCCAAGACCACATCCACCAGGGCTAACTTTGGAGCCAAACGCTGGGCTAAGTGAGCAGCCATCTCGATATTGTCGGCCTCGTAAATAATCGCCTGCGGGCAGACTTTGCCGATCATACGCTGAAGCTGCTGCCGGTAACGGGCGTTATCATCCACCACTAACACGGTCAACTGCTTTTGGCTGCCCTGATCTATTTGAGGCTGCGACTGAATTGCTGTTTCGCCTGTGATCCCCAGGATTTCCGGGTGTTCCATCACAAAGTTAGCAGCTTCCAAACGACTGTGGACGCGCAGCTGGCGGTACAGGCGCGTCAGGTGATTTTCGATTGTTTTGATGCTGAGGCCAGTCTCCGCAGCGATGGCATAGTTATCCAGCCCCTTTTTCAATAAACGCGCCAATTCCTTTTGTCGAGCGGTCAATTGCGGCAGACTGGCCTGTGATTCTTTCTGGCGAACCAGCCTTTCGATCAGCGGGCTGGATAACCAACGTTCGCCAGCCAGCACCCGCTGCAGGGCAAGCTGCAGATCGTGCAAGGGCTGGTCTTTCAAGTGATAGCCGTTTACCCCGGCCGATAGCAGTCCCTGGACGTAGATATCATCATTATAGGCGCTGACCACCAGGATGGTCATTTCAGGATATTCGAGGCGGATTTGATGGATTGTTTTTACCGGATCGAAATCAGGCATCGCCACGTCGATCAGCATGCAATCCGGTTGGAATTGCTCGATCACCGGCAGCAGTTCCGGGCCGCTGCCTACCTCGGCGACAACTTTTAGACCTGGGATTTCTTCAACCACCCTGCGTATCCCCGCCCGTACCACCGCGTGATCGTCGGCCAGCACGACTCGAACAAATTGCATGTTTCAGTTATACCATAAGAGCGTTAGCTGTGCTGCCCCTGGCATCAGGCCAGCGGTCGCTGCTAAGAAAATATTAGCCAGCCAAGCAACACGGTGTCAGAACGACCTCAAAATAGGGGAAATCCCCTATTCAAATGGGGGGAAACGGTTTTGCATTCGATATTTTTTTCAGCTATTCTATAAAATAACAAGCATTCCCGCTTCATCCAATAACCAACGACCAGATTGTAATAGCAATCTGCGATAGACCTGGCGCCTTTTTTCACACCGCCGTGTTGAGTAAATCGGAACGACCTTTTTTGAATATGAGAGGAGGTGAGAATTTCAAGAACAGTCGTTGCAGTCGGATTTCAACTGCCTCAGGTAAGAATTCCAAATTTGTAAACCAACCACCCATTTTTCCTAGTTAGGAGGAGATTGACTATGAAAAGTAAGCAGATCTTGTCTTTCTTCAGCATCCTGGTAGCCATCAGTATGGTTCTATCGGGTTGCGCTCAGCCTGCGACCCAGGCTCCGCAAACCCCGATCGTCCAAACTGTCGTGGTTACCCAGGTCGTCGAGGTTGCGGGCACACCTCAGGTGAAGGAGGTCGTTAAAGAGGTCGTCGTTACGGCGACTCCAGAGCCAGAGCAGAAAAAGCTGGAAATCTTCCACTGGTGGACAGCCCCAGGCGAGCGCGAAGCAGCAGACGCCATGTTCGCCGCGCTGGCTGACAAGTATCCAGACATCCAGCTCGTCGAGAATCCCGTACCGGGCGGTGGTGGCACTGAGCACCGGGTTGTCTTGAAAGCCCGAATTACTGCCGGCATCCCGCCTGACACCTTCCAGACCCTGGGCGGCGCGGAGCTTAAGGACTACGTCGACAGCAACGTCTTGGTGCCCCTGGATGATTTCTACGCACAAACAGGTTACGCCGACGTGATCCCCAAGCCGCTGCTGAACGCCGTCACGATCAACGGGCACCCCTATTCCGTCCCGTTGAACATGCACCTGGAAAATATTTTGTACTACAATCAGAAGTTATTCGACGAACTGCAGCTCAGTGCCCCCACAGGCTATGACGACCTGATCGCAGCCTGCGAGGCTATCAAGGCAGCTAAACCAGACATGTCCTGCCTGGCTGTCGGCTCGAAGGACAACTGGTCGGATGTCTTCGTGCTCGATACCATCATGATGGAGTTGGGTGGGCCCGAATATTACGTCAAATTCTTCAAAGGGGACGTGGATGTCGCCACTGACCCCATCTTCAAGGAGTCGCTGGACAAGTTCGCCAAGCTGCAGCCTTATATCAACAGAGATCATTCCAGCCTGACCTGGGACCAGGCGGTTGGCGTGGTTGGCGCTGGACAGGCTGCTATGACCATCATGGGCACCTGGGCGATTGGCGCCTTTATCAAGGGCTCGAACTGGCAGCCGGGCGTCGATTTTGGCGCTGTAAACTACCCGACGAAACCTGAGCGTATCCTGCTCTTCCACCCGGATACCTACGGCTGCACGGTTGGCGCTCCAGACCCACAGTCATGTTTGGACTGGCTGTCGGTCGTAGCTTCACCCGAGCTGCAAATCCCCACCGACGTCACACAGGGCGGTATGTTCGCCCGCACCGATATCGACCCGAAGGAATTCCCAGATCCCATCCGCCAGGAGATGCAAGAATATGTAAGCAATAACCCAGACAAGCTGATCCTCGACCAGCACGGCACCATCCTGCCCAACCCTGCTCAGGTTCAGTACCGGGTAATCATTTCGACCTTCTTCTCTGCGTCGAAACCGGATGTCGCCGGGACGATACAAGAGACAGCCGACATGATGACAACTTTCAGCGTCAAGGAAGGTGCATCCTGGTATCAATGGCCGTAACTGGTTAGCAGAAATTGGCTGCCAGATGAGCCAAAACTCTCCAGCAAGGTTCGAGCTGGTCTATAAGAATTAGCGCTTGGGTAGGGATACAGGATGCTCCTGTATCCCTACCTTGCTTACACTGGCGAATGGGGGGCGTTCTCCTGATGTAGGAAATCATTCAAGCGAGGTGATCAAGGTGATCTCGGTACAGACTCAAAAAAGACGAAATATAAGGGCATCCATTGCAGAGTTCCTGGTTTTTACATTGCCCCTGCTGGTTTTCTTGGCCATTCTGTATGGCACGCTGTTCTGGAATGTCTATGTTTCCATGGCGAACTGGGTCAGTACGGCTGCTGACTACACCTTTTCCGGGTTGAAATGGTACCACTACCTGTTCTCCCAGGGTCGTTTCTGGGTCGATGTCCAAAATAACTTGAAATGGCTGATTCTGGGGGTGCTTCCTACCACGATACTGGCGATCTTCCTGGCATATCTGTTAGAATTGGCGCCTTTCCCAGGCATCGAATCGTACGTCAGAACGCTGATCTTATACCCGGTCGCCATGTCTTTCGTTGTAACCGGCACGATCTGGTCGTGGATGTACCAGCCGGAGAGGGGCGTGTTCAATACCATTCTGGGCAGCCTTGGGATTCATTCTCCCTTGACCTATACCAATAACCCGGATACAGCCACATATTGGCTGATCGTAATTTTCATCTGGCAATACCTGGGGTTTTCCGTAATTATCATCCAATCCTCATTCCGCACATCCGAACTGCAAGAGATGATCGAAGCCGCTATCGTTGATGGCGCCTCCAGGCTCAGAATCCTTTTTTCGGTTATTCTCCCCAATATCCGCTCCGGCCTGCTGGTATTGGTGTCGCTTTTGTTGATCAATACTTTGAAGGTGTTTGACATTGTTTGGATCGTAACGAGAAATGGCCCAGGTATTGCGACCGATGTGTTGGCGACGAACATGATCGTCACCGCTTATGACCAGCGCCTGGCCTCGGCCGGCGCGGCGATCGGTGTAATCATTTTCTTAATAGCGTTCATTCTTGTCATTCCTTACACCATCTATGCCCTTAGGAAGTGGTTCGAATGAAGAGTAAAAGCATAACCCTAAAAATCGTTGTTTTTGTGGTCCTCATTGCGTTGACCTTTGTCTATCTTTTACCGATCTATGTGATGATCACAAACTCTCTGAAAACGCTGCCGGAAATCCAACAGCGGACTTACATGGCATTCCCCATCCTACCCCAATTTCAGAACTATACGACCGCATTGTTTGGCAGCCCGGAATTCTTGATCCCAATGCGGTTGCCGATCATTAACTCCACGATTATTGCGATTACCGTAACGGTGCTGGCCGCATTCTTTGGAGGTCTGGGCGGTTATTATTTAAGCCGGACCAAGACCACTTTCGCCCGGGTGATCTTTGTCCTCGTCGGCATTGCCCTTTACTTACCTTACCAGGCAGTGATCATCCCCTTGACAACGATAACGGCAAAAAGCGGGTTGGCAAATTCGCATCTCGGATTAATTTTCTGCTACCTGATCATCAACCTGCCTTTGTCTTCAGTCTTGTTGGGCACCTTCTTTTTGGGCGTTCCCAGGGAGCTGGAGGAAGCGGCAGAAGTGGATGGCGCTAATAAAATCCAGATTTTCTTCAGGGTTGTAAATCCTATTTCCCTGCCGGCTTACGCGTCTGTGGCGATTATTATTTTTACCCAGGTGTGGAACGAGTTTTTCATTTCTCTGACGCTTAGCACGCCGAAAACACAAACTGCCCAGGTTGCTATGGCAATGACCCAAGGAAGCACAATTTCCCCTTATAATTTACAGATGGCGGCATCCTTGTTGACCGTTGCTGTGCCCCTCTTGATCTTTTTGTTCCTGGGACGCTACTTTATCCGCGGGATTTTAGCCGGCGCATTAAAAGGGTGATGGAATTTAAAAGCTCCTCCTTGATTGAGGTTTGGAAAGCAGCCGGGAAGAAGAACCTGAAGCGCCTACCGCCGCCCCAGGTTTGGCGGAACTGGGTGAGCCGGCAAGAATTCTTTGTATTGCTGCTCCTGCTGATCGTAGGAGCTTTTCTCGGCCTGCGAACGAACATCTTCCTGACAGCGAACAACCTGTCGAATATCGCCCGTGCTTTTTCCTGGATTGCGATCGCAGCTTTCGGGGAAAGCATGGTCATCATCATCGGGGGGATCGACCTTTCAGTCGGCGGGGTGATGGCGCTGGCAGGTTTGATCGTAGCGCTTTGCCTGCAAGCCGGGCTTTCCATGCCGCTCGCGGTGCTCAGCGGGCTCCTGACCGGCGGCCTGGTGGGTTGGATCAACGGTGTGTTGGTTGGACGCACCCGACTGCCGCCTTTCGTGGTTACACTGGGCACGATGAGCATCGCCCGTGGGGTTACTTTCGGGCTGACCGGAGGCTGGCCGGTGCGCGACCTGCCGCAGCAATTCCGTCTTTTGGGCCAATTTGACTTGAACATCGCGAGCTGGTACCTGCCAATGCCGGTCCTCATCGTGCTGGGCCTGGCCGTGCTCGTCATCTTCCTGCTGGAATACACCGTCCTGGGGCGCTATATCTATACCTTAGGCAGCAGTGAAAGGGCGCTGCATTTTTCGGGGGTCAATCTCACGCTGGTCAAGGTGATCGTCTACACGCTCAGCGGGGTTTTTGCAGCTATCGGCGGGATGTTAATGACCGCTCGCCTCGGGGTGGCTGCCCCAACCGCCGCGGTTGGGTATGAATTGGATATCATCGCCGCGGCTGTGATAGGCGGCACGCGCTTTTACGGCGGCGAAGGCAGCATTTTCGGCGTTTTGTTGGGCGCGGCTTTTATGCAGGTTTTGCGCAACGGGCTGGTGATCCTTGGTTTTCCAGCTTACTGGCAGTCAGCCGCTATAGGGGCGATGATCCTGGCAGCCCTGCTGTTCGATCACTTTCGCCTGCAAAGGGAGCCTTCATGAGCTCTCAAAACGTCTTACGCTTTATGACCGCCCATCCTGACAGGCTAGGGAAAGCTCCCCGGACCCGGCGATTTCGCCCACTCGCCTGGCTTGTACTATTGTTGATCGGCGCTTGCCAGGGAAATGGCGCAGCGCCGGATCAAAAGACGCTGACTATCGCCTGGATCCCCAAAGCGCTGGACAACCCAGTGTTCGAGCTTGGCCGGCGGGGGGCTGAAAAAAGAGCCGCAGAATTGTCAGCCAGTGGACCGGTCAAGGTTAACCTGCTTTATATCGGTTCCGTCGCCTCGGATGCAGCCGAACAGATGCGGGTGATGGAGGATGTAATCGGGCGCGGTGTGGACGGCATCGCCATCTCTTGTAACGACCCTACCGCATGCACCGACCCGATCAACCGGGCTGTGGGGGCTGGCATCCCGGTCATGACCTGGGATTCCGACTTTCCCCAAAGCGACCGTTTTACTTATCTGGGTGTAGACAATTATTTGGCTGGAAAAGTGGCGGGGAACCTGTTGGTCAGCAGCCTGAAGGGACACGGGAAAGTAGCCATACTCACCGGCGTACCAGGAGCATATAACCTGGAAGAACGCATTCGTGGGTTCAAAGAGGTTATGGTTGAATTTCCCGAGATACATATTGTCACCACCGTGGTATCCAATGACGATATCAACCTGGGCGTTCAGGTCATCGAAGAGGCCATGCAGGCGCACCCCGATCTTAACGGTTGGTTTTTTGCCGGCATGTGGCCGCTTTTTGCCGATCGTGATTCGATGCCTTTATGGGAAGATGCCGCCCTGCATAAAGGCATGCAGACCGTAGCTTTTGATACCCTTCCGGTCGAGCTCGAGCTGCTCCGGGATGGCTACATATCAGGGCTGGTGGGTCAAAAATACTGGGATTGGGGATACAGAACCCTGCAAATGATCTACGACCACATCGTCCACGGGAGAAATTATCCTGCCTTTGTAGATTCTGGCATTGATATCGTCACAAAAGATAACGTCGATGCCATGCTGAAAGCATGGGAAAACAACGATTTCAGCCAATCGATTTCAAATCCATAAGAGATGGAACCCTTATTACGAGTGATCAACCTTTCCAAGAATTTCGGCACACTCCCAGCGGTCCAGGGCGTGAGCTTCGATGTTTTTCCCGGGGAGGTTGTCGGTTTAGCGGGCCGTAGTGGATCCGGAAAATCAGTGCTCGTGATGCTGCTGGCCGGTTTATATGCCCCGAATGAAGGCGATATTTATTTCGATAACCAGCGACTTAGCTGGCCGTTTCAGTCCCAGGCCCTGGGGATTGGCGTGATCCATCAAAAGCCAGAGCTTGCACACCGGTTGGATATCACCAGCAATATTTTCCTGGGAAATGAAATCGGGTGGCCCTCTATCGCAGGCTGGCTGAGAATCACCAGCCGGCAGCGAATGGACCGGGAGGCCAAGCATGTCCTGGACCAGTTAGATTTGCAAGTCGACTCGCTGCGTGAAAAGGTGAGAAATCTAACCAGCGAACAGCGCCAATTGATCGCAATTGCACGGGCAATGATCCGCTCGCGGAAGCTGGTGATCATCGACGAGCCCACCTTGCTTTTAAGCTATCCATACCAGCAAAAACTGCTCTCGTTGATCCAAAGCTGGCGCCAGCAGGGGATGGCGGTCATTTTCAGCAGCAACAACCTGGATCATTTATTCGCCGCTACCGACCGGATCATCACCCTTTCGCAGGGTACGAAAACGTCCGACTTGCGCACCGACGAGACCAACCGGGAGGAGGTCGTTGCGCTCCTGGTAGGGAAGGTAGACCGGCAGCAGATCCCCCTGGCGGTCTGGACCTTTGACAGCAATTACCGGTCCAGGGAACAGGCCGAGCGATTGCGCTACCACCAGATGCTTTTGGAGAAGGACCTGGCAGCCCAGGATACACTCAACCAGCAACTGGTGAACCAACTTGCCGAGCAAGTTCAGGCCCTGGACCACGCCAATCTTGCTCTGCAGGAAGCCCACCGCCGCCTGCTGACCGAACGAGAGCAGGAGCGCAAACACCTGGCTCGCGAGCTGCACGATCAGGTCATCCAGGATTTGTTAAGCGTCAATTATCAATTAGAAGACATCCAAAGCGAAGAGGGCGATAAGCTGGAGGTCAATAAAGAGCTGGAACAGGTCCGGGAGGACATTCGGGATATGGTCGAAGAACTGCGCCGGCTGTGCAGCAACCTGCGCCCGCTCACTATCGACAGCCTGGGTCTGGGTGCGGCCCTACAATCTTACGCCCAGGAGTGGTCGGAACGCAGCGGCATTGGCCTCACTCTTGAATTGGATCCAAACCTGGGACGTTTACCCATTGAGATCGAGCTCTCAATTTTCCGCATCATCCAGGAGGGATTAAACAATATCCGCAAGCACGCCTTTGCCAATAAGGCCCAGGTGTGCATGCAGCACACCTCCCCCCGCGCTTTGATGATCTCCATTATCGATGACGGGGTAGGCCTCCCGGAAGTCTTCGACCTGAACGCCCTTTCCAGCGAAGAGCACTACGGCCTGCTTGGGATCAGCGAGCGTGTGGCGCTGCTCAGCGGCCGGATGAGCTTGCAGCGCCTGCCTGAAGGGGGTACACTGCTTAAAGTAGAGATCCCCCACCCACGGGTGGGAAAGCCAACCTTGTAAAATCCCTCCATAGGATGACAAAAACCGTTCCACGTTATTAGTTGAACGGTTTCCAAAAACTCATGCCCCCAAGGGGACTCGAACCCCTGTTTTGGCCTTGAGAGGGCCACGTCCTGGGCCTCTAGACGATGGGGGCTTGAAAGCGGGGAAATTCTACCACGCGCTCCCTCCTTCGTCAACAAACCGGTTGCCTCAAACAAAAATAGGGAATGCAATAACAAAAATGGGGTGGAGTTCCCGATGCATAGAAATTGGATATTCTGTATAATATTTATTAGATTAGATATTGTTCAGACCGTGTTTGTCATTCCACAATTATGGGGTTTTTGATTGTGAAATTTTTGAGACGAATAAAGCTCGCCCTCCAGGTCGCCGAGGTTGTGGCCGCGACCATCGCAGCGATTGGACTGTACCATTTCAGCGGTCGCTGGCAGGATTACCAGACGCTTGCCGCCCGGGCTGCCGCCAAAGAAGGAGTCTGGGTTGTATACGCCCCGGCGATTCTGAATGCGCGTACCATCTACCAGGCGCCCTCAGACGGCCGCGCTTCCTGGAGCTCGCCGGTCGCTGTCGATCCATCCGGCCTGGTTGTCTGGGTCGCCAACCCGGATTCCGGCTCGGTTACCCGCCTTGAAACGCTTACCCTTGAGACGTTGGAAATCCCGGTCGGGGTGCAGCCCTGGTCTCTGGCGATTTCACCGGACGGCCAAAGGGTGTACGTGGTCGATCGCGCCGCGGGAAAGCTCATCGAGTTGGACGCTCAGGCCAACCGGGTGATGAGGCGCCTGGCTCTCGGCCCGGAGCCGGCCGGCATCGCGCTCACACCGAGCGGCCGCCTGGCTTATGTTTCGCTCTCGACATCCGGGCAGGTGCTGGTCGTAGACCTGGAGCGCCTTTCGGTCCTCTCCCATGTTCAAGTAAAGGCCTGGCCATTTGCAGTTGCGGTCAGCGACAACGGCAACTCACAGGACGACGACGAAAGGGTCTACATCACCCATTTGTTAGGCGCGCCGCGTCCGGGCAGCTCGGAAGCCTCCGATGACAGCCGCCAGGCTTTCGTCAGCGTGATTTCCGTAGCCACAAACGCTCTGGTAGATGGGATTGCGCTGCTTCCCGACGAACATGGCTCACCGAATCTTCTGCGCGGGATCAGCCTGAGCAAGGATCGCGCCTGGGTCCCTGTTGAAAGGTCCGCCCCGGCGCTTCCCAACAGCTTGACGACCACCGTGTTCGCTTCGGTCGCAGCCCTGGACCTGGCTGGGGATCGTGAAGCGCCAGAAAACTCTCTGCCCTTAAACGATCAGGACATTTTTGGCTCGCCGGTGAACAACCCGATGGCCGCCATACCTGCGCCGGATGGGCAAACCTTATATATCGTCCTGGGCGGCAGCGACCTGATCGAGGCGGTGGACGTCTCCCATCCGGGCCAACCCAGGTTAGTCGGCTTTCTGCCCACCGGACGCAACCCGCGCGGCCTGGCCCTCAGCCCAGACGGCCATTGGGCTTATGTGATGAATTACCTCTCCCGTTCGCTCACCATCCTGGATCTGAACGCCTTTTCAGTTATAAAGGAAATTCCCGTGACCGGAGAAACCCTTCCCACCGAAGTCCTGTACGGCAAGATTTACTTCAACAACGCCAGCAACCCGCGCTTGAGCCAGGGCTCCTGGGTCTCCTGCGCAAGCTGCCATCCCGATGGCGGGTCAGATGGCGTGACCTGGATCTTCCCGGACGGCCCGCGCCAGACCCCGCCTTTGTGGAACGCGGCTCAGACACTGCCCTGGCACTGGTCGGCCGCGTTGGATGAAGCCCAGGATGTAGAAAACACAATCCAGGTGATCCAGCACGGTTTGGGGCTGGCTCCCGGCGTCGACCCACCCCAGTTAGGGCTGCCGAACAGCGGGCGCTCTGAAGACCTGGACGACCTGGGGGCATTTCTATCCAAGGGGATTCGCCCGGTCAATCTACCGGACAGTGGGGACGCCAGCCGGGGAGCCGAGATCTTCCTTACTGCCGGATGCAATGCCTGTCACGGCGGGCCGGCCTGGACTCTCAGCGCGCTGCCCGGGCCTGCCGGTACGCTCGATCCGGATGGCAATGGAATGGTGGACAGCGCATTGAGAGAGGTTGGCGTCCATAACCCGCAAGATGTTCGTGGTGAGTCAGGCTTTGACCCGCCTTCGCTGTTAGATGTTGGCCTGACTGCCCCTTATATGCACGATGGTTCGATGCCCGATCTGGAGGCGCTTCTCAGCAGCGGGCATCCGGACCCGCTTGGGCATGGAAATGGCCTGGACGAGCAGCAAATCGTCGACCTGGCGGCTTTTTTACGCACGATCGGTCCACAGACGGCGCCATTCGCGGCGCCTTGAGAGAAGTGTGGCATTTCACACTTCGTTTATTTTTCATTCGAATTGAGGAGAATAAAAATGAAACGCATCCGCTTTGCCATTGTTGGATCTGCTCTGATCCTTGCGATGCTCATTCAGCCCTTCGGGCCAGGCGCCCGGCTGGCGGCTCGGGCTCAAACCGGCCAAGAACCGGTTCAACCTGCTCAGGATCTCAGCCTGTATATGCCGCTCATCCTGACCCCACCCGGGCCGCCGGCTTTCGAGATCATCTCGCCGCCCTCCGGCGGGATGGTCAGCGGAGTTAGCTATTTCGCCGTCCAACCGACCGAGTCGAGAACTGTCTCCAGCGTGCACTTCCAGGCCGGAACCGTTGACCTGGGTGTGGATGCCACTTCACAGGACGGTTTCAAAGTCTTTCTGGACACGAAAGCGCTCCCAGCGGGGGCGCTGCAGCTCACCGCCACCGCCAACGGACCAAGCGGCGAGGTTGCCAAATCCATCTCGGTGAACGTCGAACCCAACCCGCCCGCCAGCGGCGCCGTCAGCGCCCAGGGCGGCGCGTTTGCAACCCAGATCGGCAGCATCATTAACGTCCCACCGGGAAGTGTGCCTGCCGGGACCAACGTCTCGGTTTTAGAAAAGACCCAGGCAGAGGTCACCGCCGACACCGGCATCCAGTGGGAAAACATGGGCGTAACCTTTCTGGGGGCTCAGGTTGTGACGTCCGGTGCTGAATTCTCCAAGCCTCTAGGCGTACAGTCGGCCGGCTTCGGCAACCGCGTCCAGCCCGGGCAGGCGGTGGTCAACTACCGCATCATTCCGGACGTCAACGGAGATGGGGTCGATGAGATCGTGGCGGTCAACACCGCCAGTGTCGCCCCCAACGAGGATGTGATCTCGGATCCTGTCCCGCAGGCTGCCATCGCCCCCGGCGCGGCCCAGGTGAAGGTCGGTTTAGGTACGTTTCACGCCCTGGCAGCCGGCGTCAGCGGGCCGCCCGGCGTTTTGCTGAAGTTTGAAGTCAGCGGATTCAACCCGCTTTCCCAGTATGGCAATGTGGCGGTCTGGACTTCCTCGGTCGATGGAACCACTTATGAAGTTCCCGGTCTGGTCGAAACCGACCCAACAGACAGCTCAATGCAGATCTTCAAAGCAGTCATTCCACCTCTGCCAACCGGAGCGGCGACCGTGACGCTGCGCAATGATAGCACCGGCTCTTCCGTCGATCCAATCGACGTTACGATTACAACCCCGGCGCCGCTGCCGAAACCGGCCGGTCAAATTCTGGACGAATACCTGGCAGACACGATCACTTACCTCAACAGCCTGCCGGCAGCGGCTTCCAGCCAGGCATCCGGGATTTCCGACGTGACTGCGGCTTTGCAACAGTCCCGCGATCAGCTCGCCCAACTGCTGAGCGACGGCCTGAACCCCGACGAGCAGCAGGCCTTGGACGACGTCGCCTTAATGATCAATAATTCCAATTTGTACATCGTCGCTGGGTCCCAAAAAGCGCCTGCCGGGGTGACCGGTTACACGAATGACGCCTTATTTGGTGATTTCCTGGGCTTATTGGGAAGCATTGCTGCAATGCTGGGGATCATCGCCGGCCTGGCTGCCATTACGACTGCATTTGCAGCTTTTGCTGCTGGAGTCGCATTTGGTGCAGCTTTAATCTCGGCGATTTATTTCGCCTGTAAATTACTTGGAGGAGGCAACTGTCTTGACCGCCTGGCTCCACCCGAAAAATGCCCGCCAGCTCAAAGCAACTCCGGCAGCGGTACGACCGGCATGGGCTCCGCGCCCCCTCGGGAGGCAACGGTTGCGGCAGCGCGACGGGCGGAGGACAGGGAACCGGTTTATCCAGCCAGAGCGCGGATCTGGCAGCCGGCCGTTACGTGGTCAAAATCTTTTCCGGTGGAGCGCCGATCCCCTTCACCGGGATGACCGATCCGGGCGGCTATTTCTTCATCCCACTGATCCCGGAAGGCGAGCCTTTCACAGCCCTGGCAATCGATACTTTGAGCGGGAAGACACGTTCTGTACAAGGAATCGGGCCGGAGCAAGGGGACTCGACCTATATGTTCTTCAATTTCCTCACCGAAGAAGTGAGCGGCACGACAACGGTCAACATCGGCGATGTGATCAGCAGCACGATCAGCGCTCCTGGCGAGATCGACCTGTATTCCTTTACAGCCCAGGCCGGGCAGCAGGTCTTCTTTGATGTGCTCAATCAAAGCGGGATTGGCTTGACCAACTGGCAGGTATCGGACCAGTTTGGCAACCAGGTATTCCGCACCTGCCTGGGTTGCGGCGATGCCGGCGTCTATACATTAACCACCGGCGGGACTTATATCCTGGCAATTGGCGAAGGCGGCAGTACGGCGACCGGCGCCTACCAGGTGCAACTCTGGGATGTGCCGCCGCCAGATGTATTCGCTATCAGTATCGGTGACGTGATCTCAGATGATGTCCCTGGTCCGGGCGCCGGCAATATCGAATCGCCGGGCGCCAAGGATATCTATCATTTCACAGCCACGCCAGGGCAGTCGGTCTTCTTCGACACCCAGGCGCAGTCCGGGCTCAGCTTGATGAATTGGTCCCTCGTCGACAGCCTGGGCAGCCAGCTTTTCTCGACCTGCCTGGGCTGCGGCGACCCGGGTGTGTTTTCGCTGACGCAAGGCGGCGTTTATACACTCACCGTCGGCGAGCCCCACAATGACCAGGTGGGCACCTACCAGGTGCAGCTTTGGAATGTCCCGCCGCCGCAGACCTTCGACATCGCCATTGGCGACACAGTCTCGGACGGCGTCCCCGGACCGGGAGCCGGCAATATTGAATCGCCAGGCGTAAATGATATTTATCATTTCACAGCCACACCCGGGCAGTCGGTATTCTTCGACGTCCAGGCCCAGTCCGGGCTCAGCCAAATGGATTGGAGGCTGGTCGACAGCCTGGGCGCCCAGCTTTTCAGCACCTGCCTGGGCTGCGGCGACCCGGGCGTGTACACACTGGCGCAAGGCGGCATTTACACGCTCACCGTCGGCGAGGCCCGCAATGACCAGGTAGGCACCTACCAGGTGCAGCTTTGGGACGTCCCGCCGCCGCAGACCTTCGACATCGCCATTGGCGACACAGTCTCGGACGGCGTCCCCGGGCCGGGAGCCGGCAATATTGAATTGCCGGGTGTGACGGATATCTATAATTTCACGGCCTCTGCCGGTCAAAATGTGCTTTTTGATGTCCTTTCACAATCCGGAGTGCCACAGGTCTCCTGGAAACTGTTGGATCCAAACGGGGGCCAGCTTTTCAATCGTTGTCTCGGCTGCGGGGATCCAGGGGTGATTACCTTGACTCTCGCCGGAGAATATAGGATCGAAGTAGGAGACGTACGAAACGATGGGATGGGCACCTATTCTTTCCAACTGACCGACCAGCCCTGATACTTTTCGCCTCGAGCAAATCTTAGATGCCAGCGCCCGGAGGCGATCGCCTCCGGGCGCTGGCTTATATCTATCAGACCTTTCCGCCGCCAGGTTCTAACAGAAGTGTTCGCCTACGATAACCGTGAAGGGGGATATAATTTTGTTAACGAATGTGGATTTCGGGTGGGCGGTCCAAATGCCAGTTTTAATGTCGCTGATCCTCATCATCCAGTTATGGCTATTTTCCCTGGCTCTGTTCGGCCTGCGCAGGCTGACTCGCCGCGCAAACCCCTCGATTTGCATCCTCGTGTTGGGCTCATTATTGACCATTGTACAATTCCCCTGGGTTTCGAGTCCAGAATTTCGCCTGGGGGCCCTGCCGGTATCCTTCACCGCTCAAATCCTTTTCCCTACGATTCTGCTCGGTTTGCTGCTGGTTTACCAGGAAGGAGGCCGCAGCCAGGCGCAATCCACATTCAACGGTCTTCTCCTGGTGATCTCCATTGCGGCTCTTTTCCAATTGATCTACGAGGTTCCAAACGGGGGATCATTCACCAATGGATTGGAGTCCGCCCGCCTGATCCTTGCAGCCGGGATTGCCCGGGCTGGCGCGCTGGCGATCGCCTTGGGCGCTTACCGGGCCTTCGCAGAACGCCGAGAAACCATTCCTGGTCACCTTGCAGCTACACTTGCGCTTTTTTGCGCGCTGGTGGGCGATGCGCTTCTATTCTATGGGTTGGCGTTCTTCGGAAAAACCGGGTGGGTCGCCTTACTCTCTGGCGGCCTGGCAGGCCAGGCGCTGCCTACCCTGGCCCTCTGGCCTCTTATCAGTCTTTATTTTCGAGCCAACCGGGCCGGATCATCCGCGAAAATTTCCTCCTCGGATATCCCCGGATTAGGGGTTTTGGCGTCTCGCATTCAGCTTGAAAGCCGGGCCCGCTACTATTACAGCCTGTTCCACACCTTAAGCCAAATCCACCAGTTAATCAGCCACTCCAATAATGCACGCGGCCTTCTGGAAGGAGCGTGCCACCTGCTGGCCACCGGGCGCGAATATCCCCTGGTTTGGATCGGGCTCGTTCAAAATGGGCAGGATGCAATGGATCCCGCGGCATGGGGCGGCCCTCAATCCCACTTTCTGGATTCGATCACGATCCAGCAAGACAAAACAACCTTGGTGAGCGGTCCAACAAGCCAGGCATTGAAAACAGGCCAGGCTGCCCTGGCTGAGGATATTTCCAAAGACCTGGCGTTTGGCCCCTGGCGTGAGCGTGCGCTGCGTTATGGCTTCCTTTCATCCGCAGCGTTTCCCATGCGCTATGCCGGCAAGATATGGGGAGTTCTCAATGTTTACGCTGACCGGGCCAACCCGTTTGAAATCCAGGGTGAGGTGAAGCTTCTCCAGGAATTGGCCGACGACCTGGCCTTCGCCCTGGTTAGCCTGGATGCCAGGCGCCAGCGCTTGATCTTGCAATCCGCTGCCGAGACAATGCGTGATGGGCTTTTGATTACCACCTTGCGGGGTGAGGTGGTTTATATCAACCCAACATTTGCAGAAACCCTGGCGGGACAACCGCAAGACTTCAAAAACAAAAACATACTCGATTTCCTGAAGCCAGAACAGGCCGAGGCGTTCACTCACCAGCATTGGCCTTTGCTGCTGAGAGAAGGCCGGTTCACGACTGAAATCGATCTCCCAAATCCGAAAGGCGAGACGGTTTATTTCTCGGTTGTGGGGACGATCGCCCGAGACACGCAGGCTCACAGCGAACATATCGTCATCAGTCTGCGGGACACGACAAACCGGAAAATGTACGAACAACAGCTCCTGACTTTAAATCAGGTAACTAACGATATGGTCCAGTCCCATGACCCGCAGACATTGCTGGACACCATCCTGAATGCCAGCGAAAAATTACTAGGAGCGGATTACAGCGCCATTTACTTATTGCACGTGGATAGTGGAATGTTTTCCGAGGTGCACACGCACAATTTTTCCACGCAAACTGCGGAACGCCTGAAGAGAGAATTCGTCGCATTCCCATACGCCAGGCCGCTGCTATCAAACGAACCGGTTTTCGTATGTGATACGTATAAGGCGCCTGACAATTTGAAACAACTTCAAATCCTGATGAATGGCGAGATCCGGGCCATGATGCTCCTACCGATCCTCTACCTGGATAAATCATTAGGGACTTTCGGCCTGTATTACAAAAACCCTCATACTTTCACCGAGGAAGAAAAACAGCTCAGCTCTACGGTGACCCACACCCTGGCAATCACGCTTTACAACGCACAGCTCTACCAATCCGAGCGCAGCCAACGGCAGCTTTCCGAAGCCCTGGCAAAATCTGCCGCGATCCTGAACAGCAGTCTGGACTTGAATAAAGTCTTAGACCATATTCTGGAACAGACGCTCAGCGTGATCCCTTGCAGGTCGGTGAACCTGATGTTGATCGAAGGCGACCAGGCGCGCGTCGTAAGACATATGGATCACTCGGACCCATACGAAATCATCCGCCCGGTAACCGGAACCAGTTTTCCACTGACGACGCCAACACTGCAAAAGATGATCCATTCAGAGGCTCCAATCCTGATCTCGAACACCCTGCAGGATTCATTATGGCGCAGCATGGGCCAGACATCCTGGATCCGTTCTTACGCCGGCGCGCCACTCAGCCTGCGCCAGGAAATCATCGGTTTCTTGAACATGAACAGCGACCGCATCAACTTCTTTACCGACGAAACGGTGCTCCGCCTGCAAGCTTTCGCCTCCACGGCAGCCACCGCGATCCAAAATGCTCGCATGTTCAACGATCTGCAAACTCACACCCAAGAGCTGGAAGACCGTGTTCTCGAACGGACCGCCGAGCTCAGTGCAGCGAAAGAACGGATTGAGCGCATCCTGGTCTCGGTGCCCGATGCCGTCTTCGTTTTGAATGAAAAAGAAAATCTCGTCCAGGCTAACCCTGCCGGGGAAGAGCTGATTGTAAAAGCGAACCAGGAAGGAATTGACCTTTTTTCCCCCGACTACCTGAGAAAATTAAAAGACGGCGCCACCCCGGATGAAAAAACCATCCTGGAAGTCCAGGACAGGGCTTACCAGGCGGTGGCCTCCTCACTGCCTTTCAAAGGCCACCGGACTGGGCTTGTGATCGTATTTCGAGATGTCACCCGGTTTCGCGAACTGGACAAAATGAAATCGGAGTTCGTCTCGGATATCTCCCACGAGCTGCGAACGCCCCTGACCAACCTGACGATCTATCTGGAATTATTGAGCAATATCGACGATCCAAAAAGGCAAAAACATTATCATGCGACCCTGCTTCGTGAGACCGAGCGATTGACTGACCTTATTGAGGATTTGCTTACGATCTCCAGGTTAGAGGCCGGGCGGTTGGAAATCACCATCAAGCCTGTGAACGTCAACTTATTAGTTCTGGATCTGGCGAATGACCGCGCCGCGCTGGCGACCAGCAAGGGGCTTGTCTTGAACTACTCGACCGATCCTAACTTGCCTGAGGCTCAAGCGGACCAACGCCTGTTAACCCAGGTGCTTTCAAACTTGCTGACCAATGCCCTGAATTACACTCCTCAGAATGGCAACGTCCACATCCAAACCGCATTGCAGCCACACAAAGGACGCACCTGGGTAACCGTAGCCATTTCGGATACAGGATACGGTATCCTGCCAGAAGAACGCGCCCAAATTTTTGACCGTTTCTTTCGGGGATCGGCAAGCCACCGGACCGAATCACCCGGAACCGGCCTGGGCTTAGCTATTTCGAAAGAGATCATCGACCGGTTAGGGGGATGGATCGCCGTAACGAGCGAACCTGACCGGGGCAGCACCTTCACCGTCTGGTTACTGCCCGTGCTATAATGCAGAGTCAGTCGGGCATAGATGGCGATTTCCTAGAAAATCGTCATATTTGTACGCGTTTAATGAAGGTCTTCTGTTGCCAAAGTGTTGGACGCGCTGTAAATTCACCAGCCACGCAACACGATTTCAGATATTTATCATTATGGGAGAGAAGAATGTACGACCGGCAAAAGCTGGACCAGTTAAGGCAGAAGATGGAAAAATGGGAGGAGACCACCCTGCAGCAAAGCCTGGCGCGCCTGCCAGAGCGTAAAGATGAATTCTCCACCACCTCTTCGGAGCCAGTTGATCGCCTTTACACCCCGCTGGATGTAAGCGATATGGATTACCTGGAAGACCTGGGGCTGCCAGGCGAATACCCATTCACACGCGGCATCCATCCCACCATGCACCGCAGCCGCTTGTGGACCATGCGCATGTTCGCGGGTTTCGGCACGGCTGAAGAAACCAATTTGCGCTTTAAATACCTGCTGGAACAAGGCCAGACCGGGCTTTCTGTCGCCTTTGATTTACCCACGCTGATGGGCTACGATACGGACGCGACCGAATCTCTGGGGGAATTTGGCAAGTGTGGGGTTGCTGTATCCTCTTTGAAGGACATGGAGCTCTTGTTCGAGGGCATCCCCCTGGATAAAGTTTCTACCAGTATGACCATCAACTCGCCGGCGGCAATCATCTGGGCCATGTATATCGCCACGGCGGAGAAACAGGGGCTGCGCCCGGATCAACTGCGCGGGACCACTCAAAACGATATTTTGAAGGAATATATCGCCCAAAAAGAATACATCTTCCCACCTGAGCCTTCCATGCGCCTGGTGGTGGACACCATTGAGTTCGGCACGCAATCCGTACCGCAGTGGAATCCCATCAGCATATCCGGTTACCATATCCGCGAAGCCGGCTCCACAGCAGCCCAAGAGCTGGCCTTCACCCTGGCGGATGGGCTGGAATACGTTCGCTGGGCATTGCAGCGCGGCCTGCAGGTAGATGATTTCGCGCCGCGCCTGTCTTTCTTTTTCAACGCGCACAACGACTTCTTTGAAGAGATCGGTAAATACCGGGCTGCCCGTAGAATTTGGGCGCACGAAATGCGCCAGACATTCCATGCGGAAAACCCACGCTCCTGGTTGATGCGCTTTCACACGCAAACCGCTGGCGTTTCGCTCACAGCCCAACAGCCGGAAAACAATATCGTTCGCGTCGCCTTGCAGGCCCTGGCGGCAGTTCTTGGCGGTACGCAGTCGCTGCATACCAACAGCATGGACGAGGCCCTGGCGCTGCCCTCTGAACACGCAGTGACCATTGCGCTGCGCACTCAACAAGTGATCGCCGAAGAATCCGGCGTCGCCAACACCATCGATCCCCTGGGTGGATCCTTCTTCGTCGAAGCGCAAACAAACCACATCGAAAGCCAGGCTTATAATTATTTCCGCCGCATCAACGAATTGGGTGGTTTGCTGCCTGCCATCGAGCAGGGTTTTCTGCAGAAAGAGATTTCGGATGCAGCCTACCGTTACCAACGCGAGATCGACGATGGCAAACGTAAGATTGTTGGCGTGAACGCTTACGAAGATAAAAAACGGGTAGCCATACCGATTTTGGAGATGGATCCACAGGGCTACAAACGCCAGGTCTCCCGGCTGAACGCTGTGCGCCAGGAACGCGACTCGGGCTGCGTTGGCCAGTCGTTGGACAGGCTGAGAATTGCCTGCCAGGGAACGGAAAACACGATGCCCTTTATATTGGAGGCAGTGCGCGCTTACGCTACCCTGGGTGAGGTCGTGGGAGTGATGAAAGAAGTTTTTGGCGTTTACGAGGAGCCCACCTGGATCTAAGCCAAAACGCCGGTAACTTTTCCAAAAAAATTGTATTTTCTAAAAAATTGGGGGAACGCCCCAATTTTTGGGAAATACCATAAAACTCAAAATCTTATCTTGGAGGCTGTGACATGGCGAATGTCCAAAAGAAAAAAGGGGTGATCGGTATTCTGACAGGAGGCGGCGATGTGCCTGGGTTAAACCCCGCTATTCGAGCAGTCACCATCCGGGCTTTACGGGAGGGCTACCAGGTGATCGGGCTGCGCAGAGGCTGGGCTGGTGTAATGAGTATGCAGCGTGACCCGAAGGCAGATAATAGCGAGTATATCCAGATTCTGACGGAAGAAATTGTAAACAAAGCCGGGCGCACCGGGGGTACCTTCCTGCACACATCACGAACACGCCCCAGCCACGTACCGAAAGCCAATGTACCGCTGCATCTGCAGGACACTTACAAAGAAGACTTGAATGATTTGACCGCAGAGGTGATCAAAAACCTGGATTACCTCGGAATCGACTACCTGATCCCTATCGGCGGCGATGATACCTTAAGCTATGCCGTGCGGCTGTACAAAGATGGGATTAAGGTCGTGGCGATCCCCAAAACCATGGATAATGATGTGCCGGGCACCGATTACTGTATCGGTTTCAGCACCTGCGTCACTCGCACGATCATGATGACCAACAGCCTGCGCACCACTGCCGGTTCCCACGAGCGCTTTCTGGTCCTGGAAGTTTTCGGCCGCTACGCCGGATTTACCGCCATGCTGCCTACCATGGCAGGCGCAGCCAACCGCTGCGTGATTCCTGAATATAGATTTCATGTTGAAAATTTGGCTGAGCTGCTCGCATATGATCGCGCTAAAAATCCAAGCAAATATTCGGTCGTTTTGGTATCCGAAGGCGCGATGTTTGAAGGGGGCGAGATGGTGTTTGAAAACACAGCCACTGATATGTATGGCCACGCGAAATTGGGTGGGATTGGTGATATCCTTTCAGCCAGATTGAAGGACCTTTCACCTCAATTTAACAACGGAAAGCCGATCAATGTGATCAACCAAAAACTCGGCTATCTGGTGCGCGGCGGCGATCCAGACGCAATCGATTCAATCGTCCCAATGGCTTATGGCAACCTGGCGTTGGACTTGATCCTGGACGGATTTCATGGCCGCCTGGTCGTCTTAAAAAATGGACGCTATGATAATGTACCGATCGAGGTCGTTTCAAGCTCAAAGAAAACGGTCAACGTAGAGAGATTTTATAATATCGAAAGACTTCGCCCGCACTACAAGAGCTTCGAAATGAAACCTCTGTTTATTATGACGAGTGAATAAGATGCGAATCGGGGTATTAACCGGCGGTGGTGATGTCCCTGGATTAAATCCCTGTATCAAGGCCCTGGTTCAACGTGCGAACGAATCGGGCCACGAAGTGATTGGAATCCGCAAAGGCTGGTCGGGGCTGTTGAATTACAACCCGGATGATCCAGATACCTGGGAAAAGTGCATACTGTCGTTGGACAACCAGAATACCCGGACCATCGACCGCACCGGCGGAACCATCCTACACACAAGCCGATTAAACCCGTCCAGCGTGCGACCGAATGAAGCGCCGCCATTTTTGCGCAGCGATTTTGAAGAAGACAGCCAATCAACCCTGGATTTCACGCCGCATATCCTGAAAGTGCTGGCGCATGCCCGGATTGATGTGGTCGTTCCTATTGGCGGAGATGACACCCTGAGCTACGGGGCATGCCTGCACGAGGAAAATTTCCCCGTTATCGCAATCCCCAAAACGATGGACAACGATGTTTTCGGCACCGATTACTGCATCGGATTTTCAACAGCGATAACCCGCAGCGTGCAATTCATTCACCAATTGCGCACCTCTGCCGGTTCTCACGAGCGGCTGGCTATCATCGAATTATTCGGCAGAAATTCCGGTGAAACCTGCCTGATCTCATCTCACCTGGCAGGCGTAGATCGGGCGCTCATCTCCGAAGTCCCTTTTGACCCGGAAAAATTGGCGCGCCTGCTCCTGGCCGATCGCGAAAACAATCCCAGCAATTATGCGATGGTAACGATTTCGGAGGGGGCGCGCTTCACCGGGGGGAAGATTATCGAATACGGGCAGGCCGATGCATTCGGACATAAAAAATTGGGAGGCATCGGTATGCTAACTGCAGAAGCGCTCAAAGAAATCACCGGACTGAACACCATATACCAGCAGTTCGCTTATTTGATGCGCAGCGGAGCGCCTGATTCGCTCGACCTGATGGTCGGGGTAAATTATGCTAACCTGACGATGGACTTAATTGCCGCAAAAGAATTCGGACGTATGGTCGCTTTGCAAGGAGGCCGTTATACACACGTGCCGGCGAATACGGTATCCATGGGCGTCAAGCGAGTCGACGTGGATGAATTGTATGACGCCGAGAATTATCGCCCGCGCGTCCGGTCGGTATACGATAAACCCATGTTCCTGTATTAAACTGGATCCAGCAGGCTATTGGAAAGTAATCGGCTCTACACGCACGTTTTCCAGCCCGATTAGAGCCGTCAATCGGCTCATTAATTCGGGACAGACCCCAGCAGTAAAATTGGGAAACTCCAGCAAATAGCCGCGACCGCGCTCGAACAGGTGGAAGGCAAAACGGTCGTTCCCCGGATATGACGTAATAATGCCGTGCATTCGTCTTAAACGCAAGACGTCGCGGGTTTTATCTCCGGTTGAGCGCAGCACGACGGTAAGCATATAGACCGTCCCGTCGTAATCCTCCGTCTTTGTCGCTGGAGAAACCAGGTAGAGGGGCAGCGCGGAGGCTCGCAGTCCTTCGGGCTCGTTTTTTATTTCCGCGGACGGAGGCGCTGCGGGCAATGCCGGGCGTGATATTACGGATTCTTCGCTTTCTGGCGCAACCGCCAGAACAACCGTTGGCGCTCCGGCGTGAACAGAAAATTCCACCTGGGTCATGACAGGCTGGGTTTCGGTTGATGGCGCTGGCACAACCTGCGGGTTTTCCTGGAGGCGGGACTCTGGAATGGTCAGAACCTGGTCGTAGCTTTCCCAACCCGGGGGAAAGATATCCGGAGGCGGCGGCGAGTCGGATTCCCATTCGTTAAAATCAGAGCTATCAGGAACCGGTTTCCTTTCAGGATCTTCGTCGATACGCTCGGAAACCTTGTGCGCTGGCTGCAGATTATCGCTGGAGGATTCAAGTTCATTGGGTCGCGTCGACCCGGCATCTCTGGATTTACCCGCGCTCCAGGCCGTCTGGGATGCAGGGTTTTGTGTCGATCTCTCCAAAGGTCGTTCATTCAAAGGGTTGACCGTGGTAAATTCAGTGGTGATATTATCCACCAATACCTTGGGTTCTGCTCCTTCTGTATCGAGACGCCCTTCCACCAGGATTATGCGGTCATAATCGATTAAATCCGAGAATTTAGCCCATACGCGGGGGAAAATTACCAGCTCTATAGCGCCTTGCAGGTCCTCCAGCGTAACAAACCCCATCGGTTTGCCGGCTTTGCTCTGGTGGTGGCGGATACGGATGATCAGCCCCGCTACACGGACATGCTCATTCGGTCCAGCCTCAGAAAGCTGGGCAGAAAAATGCGTAACTGCATCGTTCAGCTCTTTCATCACCGGGCTAAGTGGGTGATCCGACACATACAGGCCGATCAACTCGCGCTCCCAATTCAAGATTTCACGGCGGCTGATTTCCATGGTCGCGGCTGGCAAGGCAATCTCTTCTTCCAGGCCTGTATGTTCGCCAAACAAGCTCATTTGCCCCATTTCTGCGGCGCGGAAATGAGAGGTGCTGACGGCTATAATGCGATCCAATGCTTCCAGTATTGCAGTGCGCGGGCCGAAACAATCCAATGCACCTACCCGGGTCAAACTTTCCAAGGCGCGTTTGCCTACATGGCGTAAATCAACCCGCCTGGCGATATCGTTCAAATCGGTGAACGGCTGGCTGCCACGCGCCTCCAGGATCGCGTCCACTGGACTCTGTCCAACATTTTTTACAGCTCCCAGGCCAAAGCGAATCACAGATGTGCCATCGTCACGATCTTCTATTGCAAAATCCCACTCGCTGGCGTTGACATCCGGAGGTTCAACCGCCAGGCCCATACGTCTGCAATCCGCCACATAAAAAGCCACCTTGGCTGTGTCGTTCTTACTGACGGATAGCAGGGCAGTCATATATTCAACGGGGTAGTGCGTCTTAAGATAACCGGTCTGAACGGAGATCACGCCATAATCGACGGCGTGAACTCTTATTAAAGCCATAACGGGCGAACTCTTCCCAATCGTCGAATATCGCGCCGGCAGTATCTTCAGTGATACCATTTGTAATACAGCCAGTGATAAACTTCTGGCGGTGCTTGAGCAGTTTTTCTTTTAATTTCTTGGCGATGGCTTTGCGAAGGTCATCGGCTTCAGGGGCGGAATAGCCAGCCAGGTTCATCGCCGCAAACATCAACTGTTCCTGGTAAACCGGATAGCCGTATGTCTCATCGAATATCGATTCCAACAATGGGTGACGGTATTGGACTTCTTCTTCCCCATGCATCCGGCGGATATAGCCCGGGATAAAGTCCATCGGGCCGGGCCGGAAAAGCGCCACCATAGCAATAACGTTGGCAAGCTCTTTGGGCCTCATCTGCATCAGGTAGCGACGCATGCCCGAACCTTCGACTTGGAATACGCCCGCGGTTTCACCACGACCGAGGAGCTCATAGGTCTCAGGATCGTCCGTCGGGATATTATCCAGGTTGAGATCCACCCCATGCCGCTCGCAGATTAAGTCGCAGGCACGCGCCATGATGGTTAATGTGGCCAGGCCCAAGAAATCCACTTTGAGCAGGCCTAATGAATCCAGGATGGACATTTCGAACTGGGTTACAGTCTTGACCGGACTTTCGGCCGAAGAACCCCCGGTTGGGCGATGAAGAGGCAGGTATTCAATAATCGGTTTGTCGGTGATAATGACTCCGGCGGCGTGCGTGCCGGCATTCCGTACAACTCCCTCCATCTGTTTGGCGGTATCGATCAGATCGCGCAAATATGGCGTTGTTTGGTAAAGTTGTTTGAATTCGACGACCTCATCCAGCGCGTTTTCGATCGTTACCGGTTTCCCGGGGATATTGGGGATCAACTTCGCCACCCGGTCCACTTCGGAGAGCGGGATATCCATCACACGACCGACATCGCGAATCGCAGCCCGCGCTCCCAGGGTACCAAAAGTGATGATCTGGGCTACCTTGTCATCGCCATACGTTTTGGCTGTATATTCCATCATCTCAGCGCGGCGGTCGTCACGGAAATCGAGGTCGATATCCGGCATAGAAATACGGCCCGGGTTAAGAAAACGCTCGAAGATCAAGCCATGTTCGATCGGATCCACCAGCGTTATGTCCAGGGAATACGCAACGATCGATCCAGCCGCTGAACCTCGGGCGTTATACCAGATGCCCTGCTGGCGGGCATACCGGCATAGATCCCAAACGATCAGGAAGTAGGCGTCGAAGCCCATCTGGTGGATGATCCCTAACTCGTAGTTCAGGCGCTGAATCACGTCCGGGTCACCGGAGTGCGGTCCGTAACGACGCTCGATCCCGGCCTCGCACAAGCTGCGCAAATAGCTCTCTGTGTCATAACCTTGCGGGACATTAAAATGCGGCAGGCGGTAACCTTTAAAGTCCAGGTCGATATTGCAGCGTTCGGCGATCAATAGTGTATTACTCAAAGCTTGCGGCACTTCGGAGAAGAGGCCGGCCATTTCCTGGGGGCTGCGCAAATAATAGGATTCGTCCGACATACGCATCCGGCTCGGGTCGCTGAGCAAACACCCGGTCTGGATGGCGAGCAGAATATCCTGTAAGCGAGCATCGCCGCGATCGACGTAGTGGACGTCATTCGTGGCGACAAAGCGGGCATCGTAACGCCGTCCCAGGTCGATCAGATTCTTATTGATCGATTCCAATTCTTTGATATCATGCTGCTGGAGCTCCAGGAAGAAATTATCTGCGCCAAATACTTCATAATACCAGTCGAGCTGCTTGCGCGCGGCCTGGAATTGGCCATTCTGTATCATGCGCGGGATTTCTGCCGACATACATCCGGAAGTGCAGATCAACCCTTCAGCGTGCTGCGCCAGGAATTCGTGGTCGACGCGCGGGAAATAATAAAAACCATCCAACTGGGCCGCGCTGGCAATCCTCAATAAATTGAGATAGCCAGTTTGATTTTCTGCGAGCAACAGCAAATGAGTGGAGCGCTTATCGAACTGTGCATCATGTTCCTTCATCGACCGGGCTGCCAGATAAGATTCCACCCCGATAATCGGTTTAACCCCGGCTGCTTTCGCAGTCCGGTAAAAATCGATTACCCCGAACATCGTGCCATGGTCAGTCAGCGCCAGAGCAGGCATGTTCATCTCTTTGGCGCGATTCACCAACTTTTTAATGTTGCTGAAACCATCCAGCAAGGAGTATTCAGAATGGACGTGAAGGTGGACGAAGGACATAATTACCTGACCGCAAATCCCTAAAACCCGTCTTGTCCAAAGATTATAGCATAGGGGTCCTTTTGAGGGTCGAAGTTTTAAGATGAGAATTCTTGTTTACCTTATTCTTATATCCCTATGCTATAATCGCGGCCGCGAGGTGTTTATAAATGCTTAAAAAATTCGTGCGAATTTTCGGGGGTGACCCCAACAAGCGTGAAATAGAAAAATATTCGGATCTTGTCGATGAAATCAACGGCCTGGAGGCCGAATTCGAGACTTTAAGCAACGAAGCGCTGCGCCTCAAGACCGACGAGTTTCGCCTCAGATTGGCGGAAGATGAAACGCTGGACGAAATCCTACCGGAAGCATTCGCCGCTGTGCGTGAAGCCAGCAAGCGCACGATCGGTTTACGGCACTATGATGTGCAGCTGATCGGCGGATCGGCCATGCACCAGGGGAAAATCGCCGAGATGCGCACCGGCGAGGGGAAAACGCTGGTTGCGACACTTCCCATGTATTTAAACGCATTGACTGGCAAAGGCGTCCACTTGATCACGGTCAACGATTACCTAGCCCGGCGAGACGCTCGTTGGATGGCCCCAATCTACGATGCGCTCGGGATGAGTGTTGGCGTGTTACAAATGGCGGCCCGCACGGAAAACGGGAAAAAGGCTTTTCTTGTGGATCTGGAACGCGAATCGCCGCATGAAGACCAGCACCAACTTCGCATGGCGCCGCGCGCGGAAGCTTACCAGGCCGACATCACCTATGGGACCAACAGTGAGTTCGGCTTCGATTACCTGCGCGATAACATGACGATGAACATGGAGGATCGTGTACAGCGAGGCCATTACTTCGCCATCGTGGATGAGGTGGATAATGTGCTCATCGATGAAGCACGCACCCCTCTGATCATCTCCGGCCCGGCCCAGGACGAAGCAGAATGGTACATTCGCATGGCTCAAGTTGTCAAACAGCTTCGAGGTGAAGATTATGAGGTCAGCGAGAAAGATCGAACGGTTACGCTTACTGAGGTCGGCGAAATGCGAGTCGAAGAGATCCTGGGGATGGCGCTGCGCGACCCGGATCGTCCTGAGGATGTGACTCACGAGCAGGCGCGCCTGCTGGGCTATCTGGAGCAGGCGCTGCGGGCGCAATTCCTGTTCCGCCGAAACAAAGATTACCTGGTGCAGGCCGGGAAGGTCGTCATCATCGACGAGTTTACAGGCAGGTTAATGCCCGGTCGCCGCTGGTCAGATGGTTTGCACCAGGCTGTCGAAGCCAAAGAAGGCGTGCGCGTCCAAAGCAAATCGGTCACCTATGCGACAATCACAATCCAGAATTACTTCCGCATGTATGAAAAGCTATCCGGCATGACCGGTACTGCTGTAACTGAAGCGGAAGAATTTGACGAAATCTACAAGCTGGACGTTTTAGCGATTCCAACCAACCTGGAATACCAGGCAACGCGCCCGATTCGGGATTGCTTGAGTTAGAGGGTCGCGATGAACAAGGATATAAATATCGCTACTACACTCGCAGCGACGACCAGGAACACAAGCCAGTATTTTGGAAACGCAAAGATTACCCTGATGTCGTCTACCGCACTGAAGAGGCGAAGCTGCGCGCCATTGCTCTCGAGATCTTGCGCTACCACGTGCAGGGCCGGCCGCTGCTGGTAGGCACCACATCGGTAGAGCTCAGCGAGCACGTCTCTAACCGGCTGCGATCCGAGCCGCTGCGCCGGCTTGCCCTGGTGCAACTGCTGCGCAGCAGCTGGATGGACAATCACAATCGTGAAGAAGACGGGCGGCAGATCCCCGAATTACAGTTTCTGAACGAATCCCTGGAAAAGCTCGATATCTCCGAAATGCGCAAGCTTGCGCGTGAATTGGCCATTTCTTTTAATCCGGAAGATGGCGCAAACATCGAACGCCTGACATCCATCCTGGAATTGGCCAGCGAGGATAAGGAGCGGCTGGTATCCGTTTTTCAGGCTGGAATTCCTCACGAAGTGCTCAACGCCCGTAAGCACACCGAAGAGAGCCAAATCATAGCCGGGGCAGGCTCTTACGGGGCGGTAACGATTGCGACGAATATGGCCGGGCGCGGCGTCGACATCAAATTGGGCGGCGAGCTGGCTGAAGAAATCCTGGCCTCCGTAAATCGAGTATTACGGCGCGGGGGACAAGACGATCCATATGATATGACAATGGAAAAGCGCCGCGAGGCCCTTCTCCAAATGGATCTCGCCGAATTCAGCATTTATGAATCTGAAGTCAATTATTACTTGCAGCATATGAAAGATATGGAACGGGTACGCCAGTTGGGAGGGCTGCATGTGATCGGCTCGGAACGCCACGAAGCCCGCCGCATCGACAACCAATTGCGCGGTCGTGCGGCACGCCAGGGTGACCCAGGGTCTTCACGCTTCTATCTCTCAATGGAAGACGAATTAATGCGCCTGTTTGGCGGGCAGCAGGCAGACAACCTGATGCAGCGCTTGAAGATCGACGACGCGCTGCCGCTGGAAGTCGGCCTGGTCAGCCGTATCGTCGAACAGTCCCAAACCCGCGTTGAAGGCGCTAACTTCGATGTGCGTAAACATCTGCTGGAATACGATGATGTGCTCAATACCCAGCGCTCCAAAATTTACGCCCAGCGCAACCGGGTCTTCACGAAAGACGACTTAAGCGAAGATGTGACCGATATGCTGCGCACAGAAGTCACGCAGCGCGTCCCGGAAGCGCTGAAAGACGAAGAAGGTCCCTGGAAACTGCTCGCCTGGCTGGAACAGATCCAGCCGCCGTTGACCATCGACGGCTCCATATTTCCTTCATTCTCAATGCGTTTGCTCGTCGACCACATCTGGCAAACGGCGAGCGGCGGAGATCCTAACGGCAGCATCAGCAGCGAGGCCGCCAAAGCCGCACTGCTGAACGTGGCCCAGGAATCGCTCAAGGCTGAGGAACAGCGCCTGTTAACCACAGTCAATGCCCTGCTCAACCAGACACAAGATCGACTGGAAAGCCAGGTCAACGAGCGCATGGAGACCCTGGATACCTTCATTGAGGGGCTCAGTCTTGAGGATGAGACCGGAAACCGCCGGCCCGCCGACATCATTAATGAGCTTTCAAACGCCGTCCACCTGCCTTTAAAGCTGACCAGCGAACAACAGCGTTCCCTGAAGGAGGATCCAGAACAGGTGGCGGATGAAATCCGCGATCAAGTCGAAAACACCCTGGTTACTCAGGCAATTACCCGGTTGGTGGGTTCGGTTGAGCGCAGGCTTGAAGATTCGCTGGATATCCCCGGAAACCAGTTTGATGAAGTCGACTGGGATACGCTCGCCGATGCCATTCTGAACGCGATCGAAGCGGTTTTTGACAGGCGCATCGAACGCTATCTTGGAGAACAGGGCCAGATCACAAAGGACATAGAAAACGCCCTGGCGCGCCTGGATGGTGAGGTGACCCGCGACCACCTGCGCCGCCTGCTGATCATGATACCCCAGGGAGCGCGTGCCATGTTCGACAAACGCACTCACCGCAGGGTCTGGCAAAGAACGGTCCGGCTGACCTACGTGTATTTCGCCGCGCTCGCCCTGGAAAACCAGGACCCGGATGAGATCGCCAGCCAGGTGCTAGAACATCTGGAAGCCGCCCAAAGCGCCATGCGTAAAGCCTGGGGCCAGGCGGAAGCCTCCCGGATCGGCGCTTCATCTATGGCAGACCTGGATGAGAAATCTCGCCTCGGCCTGGAGAATTTCCTCGGGGAAGAGCATTACCAGCAGCTTGCCAGCCAACCTTTTAACCAGTTGGACCGCCCCGACTGGGAAGAAATCGTCGACGAGCTTGGGCGCCAGGCGCTTACGGCCATCTACCGCCAATTGATCCTCAGCGTGGTGACAGAACTTTGGGTAGATTATCTGACCCAAATGGAAGCCTTGCGAGTCTCAATTGGCCTGGAAGCTTATGCACAACGCGACCCACTGGTACAATATAAAAACCGGGCCTTTGAGCTCTTCCAAAACCTGCTGAGTGACATGCGTATGGGCGTCGTAACCCGGATGTTCACTTACCAGCCTAGGGATATCAGCAGCGTGCAATCGACGGTTACACGCAGCGAGCCAGCTCAATTGGAAGAGAGAACCGAAATGGAAGAGGAGAATCTCAGTGATGAGGAAGCCGAGCTGGTTGAAGAGAGTACGATGCCAGCGGTAGAAAGCCCTCCTAAAGGAATGGACCAAAAGAAATCCACACCTGTATCGAAGAAACGCCGGCGCCGACGACACTGATCAGAAACCAAGGCCATGCGATCTAATCCTAAAACGAGACCGATCAAATCTTCCCGACCAGCCGGATTCTACCAGTCGCTGCCAAAAGTTGATTTACATCGCCACCTGGAAGGATCGCTCAGGTTACGCACGCTTCTTGAAGTCGGTCGCGCCCATGGTCTTAGCTTGCCTAACACCAATCGCTTGCGTGAATTAGTTCAAATCGGAGACGACGAAGTATTTACTTTTGAAAACTTCCTCTCCAAGTTTCAAACCCTGCGCTTGTTTTACCGCTCACCTGAAATCATCGAACGTATCACCCACGAAGCCATTGGAGACGCGGCTGCGGACAACGTGCGATACCTTGAGCTGCGTTTCACACCGGTGGCATTAGGCCGGGCGGAAGGGTTTCCTTTGGAGCAGGTCATTCAATGGGTGATTGACGGGACCCACAAGGCTGAGGCGGAGTACAACGTCAAGACCCGCCTGATCGTCAGCATGAACCGCCACGAAAGCCCGGACCTGGCAGCCCAGGTAGTCAAAATTGCTGCCGAGCACCTCACCGATGGGCTGGTTGGTGTCGATCTTGCCGGCGACGAAGCAGGGTTCTCAGGATTGCTCTTCACCGGTGTGTTTAAAGAAGCCCAGCAGGCCGGATTGCATATCACCATTCATGCAGGGGAGTGGGGCGGCGCTCAGAACGTCAGTGAAGCGATCCGCCATTTACGCGCCGAACGCATCGGACACGGTGTGCGCGTACTTGAGGACCCCAGCGCTACTATCCTGGCGCGCGAACGTGGCATTCCATTCGAAGTTTGCATCACCAGCAATTATCAATCCGGGGTAATCCCTGAACTCAGCGTCCATCCTCTTGGACGAATGCTTTCCCTGGGTCTGAACGCTACCATCAATACGGACGATCCCAGCATCTCTCAGATCACTTTGAGCGATGAATATCGACTGGCTTGTGAGGACCTGGGGTTGAGCCTGGAAAAACTCCGCGAGCGAGTCCTCGCCGCGGCAGAGGCGGCCTTTTTGCCTGATGCAGAACGCCAGCTCCTCAAGGAGGAGCTGGCGAGAGAATTTGGAAAAGTTGTTTAAGCGGGGGAATCCAGGCCGCGCCGATTGAGGTCGAACAAGGCGTAACTAACTGCTAACCCGTTTTTCCCATTCGGCGACACACTCGCGCAGCAAATCGCGAATCTCGGGGTCTGGTACGGAGCCTACACCGTCATACTGGTCCAGGCCAACCAGGACGACCATGCCCTTCCCAGGAAGCTCCATCAGACGGATGGCGCGATCGGCCAGGGGAGAATTCTCCAATTTATCCTGCAAAATTTCGTCTACCTGAGCGGCAATGCTCTTCAATTCCTGAGCTGGCTTACCTACATCGGATTGAATGGCGCGGCTGATCACCTCGATCGGGTTCAGACTGGGTTTTTTAACCTTTTCTTCTACTACTACCGGTTGGGCGGCAACCTTTTCTATCGCTGGAGCAGGAGTGCTCTCCGTTCGCGCCTCGCTCGCTGGAAGCGCCGTTTCGGGGGCTGGCTTGGCTAAATTGGGCTGAAGCAGCCACGAACGCAGCTCTACAACTGCCTGGACCAACCGTTCGTGTTGGCTGGCCGTTAATTGGCGGGCAGTCAGGTAAGACTTACCGTCCAGCCTGGCAACCAGCTTATTGCTGCGCCGGTCTCGGCCAATACGCACCAACTCCATAAAATCCTCATCCGAATTATCGTCTTCTTCACCCGTTTTGCCGCGGCGCGTTCCAATAGTTAAGTTTCCTAAGACCACCCCGATCGCAATACAGATCGAAGCGACTAACATCAATGCCAGAGGATCGTTCATAGGTTCACCACAATTCCACTTGACGAAAGTAATTTGTGCCGTGCTGCTCCACAAAGCCTATCAAATCTGTTCGGAAGAGTTCCTGGGCGCTTGGCAGTGTGGACAAAAATGAGTGCTGCGCTGGCCTACCAGGATGCGCTGGATTTCAGCGCCGCAAACCAGGCAGGCCTGGCCCGTTCGCCCATAGACCCGAAAATAGTTTTGAAAGTCGCCGCCGCGGTAAACCCAATCGATGCTGGCTCCGTTGCGGCGGATACCCTCCGCCAACACATGGCGGATATTGTGCAGAAGAAGATCGACCTGGTCGTGGCTCAAACCGTCGGACAGGCTTAACGGATGGATGCCGGATAGAAACAAGGCTTCATCTGTATAAATGTTACCCAGGCCGGCCAGAAATGTCTGGTCCATTAGTAGTGGTTTTAACTGCCGCCGGCGCGCATGCAAGCGCTGGTAAAACATATCGGTTGTGAAACCCGGGTCAAGCGGTTCTGGCCCTAAGGAGCCGATCACGGACTGCGGATCGGACACCAGCCACACCCGCCCGAATTTACGGGGGTCGTTGAAGGCCAGACGAATACCTTCATCAAGTTCCAAAACCAGGCGGTGATGCACGGGCACGTCTTCTAAAATTGATTCTACCAATAAGTCGCCGCTCATGCGCAAATGAAATAGTAAGGTGTCTTGAGATAACGTGAAAATTAGGAATTTTCCACGCCGACCTAACGATTCTATTAGCTGGCCGCGAACTCGTTCTACAAACTCGTCTACAGAAGGGGTTTCCAGGGTACGAGCCCAATAAACCTGAGCTGCGCGAATGGTCATCCCTAATAGTGAGGGATGACCATTTCCCTGGCGGAGATTATTACAAATCGTCTCGACTTCAGGAAGTTCGGGCATTATTTACCCCGTCAATTCTTTTTCGGAAAGATCCACAATTCCAGTGGGAAAAACATGCTGCTTTGAACGAACTGCAACTTTATTCGTGGAACATTTCGCCCACACTGCGACCCTCGTGAGCTCTAATGATTACTTCGCCCAGCAGCGGCGCCACAGAAAGCACGGTGAGCTTACCTTCCAACATCTTTTTTTTCTCAGGGGAAATTGGGACGGTATCTGTTGTTACGATCTCGGTCACCGGCAGCACTGCCAGGCGATCGATAGCCGGGTGGGACAGCACCGGGTGAACGAACATTAAGAAGATGTCCCGGGCCCCATGCGCTTTTACCAGGTTCACCGCCTGGGCCATTGACCCACCTGTATCCACCTCGTCGTCGACGATGATGACATCATTTCCATTCACACTACCAATTAAAGTAAGGGCTTCTGCCAGGGCATCCTGCCCACGGCGCCGTTTTTCAACAAAAGCAATGGGCGCATGGATTGTTGCAGCAAAATTGCGGCCTTTTTTAGCGAACCCAAGGTCTGCGGCCACAACGACCGGATCTTTCATTTTCGGCAGGATAGTTTGCAGGTGATTTGTCAGGATGTGGAAAGCGGAGAGAACGTCCCCTGGGATTGAAAAAAAGCCCTGTATCTGGCCCGCATGCAGGTCCAGCGTCATGTAGCGATCGGCCCCGGCAATTTCGATCATATCGGCAATCAGGCGAGCCGTGATGGGTACGCGCGGGCGGTCTTTTTTATCCGAGCGAGCATAAGCCAGATAAGGGATTACTGCCGTCACCCGCCCGGCAGAATCCAGCCGCAGGGTTTGCAGCATGATCAACAATTCCATCAGGTTTCGATGAACCGGCGCTGTGGTTGTCTGAATCACGTAGACATCCTGGCCGCGCACGCTGCTATGCAAGCGGATAAACAGATTTTCGTTTGGGAACTGGATAACATCTCTCCCACTGAGCGGTTTGCCCAGATATTGGGCGATCAGGTTAGCCAGCTCAGGAGAAGCCGTTCCAGCGAAAAGTTTAATATCGCCATACATTCCACAATCCCGTCGTAACTCGGAAACAAGCATTAGCGATCCGCAGCCTCCTGCCATTCAGAGCGAATGACGCTCATAAGTAAAATATCGACATATTCTCCACCCTTGAACATAGCCTGTCGCTTGCGACCCTCGATAACGAAGCCGGCCTTATCATAAGCCCGAATCGCCCCCGGGTTGTTTTCATAAACTTCCAAGGCAATCCGGTTTAAATTCAATGTATCAAACCCAAACTGAAGCAGCAGCTCCATGACCTCCGTGCCGTATCCCTGGTTCCATTTCGATTTTTCGCCAATAAAGATGCCAACTTCGGCAGAACGAACACGCCAGTTGAAAGCGTGGAACCCGCAGTTGCCGATCATCTGCCATTCATTCTCGCCCTGACGGATTTCGATCACCAAAGGGTGTTCTTCTATGGGGCGTTTGAGCATACTTTCAAACCAGGATTCTTCGTCAACCGAAGAGAGCGGGGCATAAATCAACAAGCCGGCGAGAACTTCCGGGTCATTTAACCAGGCGACGAACTGATGCAGGTCGCTGCGTTCCGGAGCGCGTAAGCGTATCCTCTTGCCGAAAATCACTGTGCAACTCCATTCACCAAATCAGATACCGCCTGCCTGGGCGAAATTCGCCTTTCGATTAAACGCTCCAGCACCTGGTGGTATCGCGCTTCGGGCAGCGAGGATCGCCAACGCGTAATCACCGTCTCCCGCAACAACAGGTCCAATTCAGCTTGCAGGCGGAGACGCTGCCTCTGGTTCCATTCACCGCTTTCCCGTAAATAATGCAAGTGTTCCGATATCGATTGAGCTAATTCAGGTATTCCGGCGCCTTCTGTCGCGACCGTCCGGTAGATTGGTGGCTGCCAGATTCCCACGTCCGCCAGGGTTCCCGGCGAGTCCTGGGCCGCGCTTACCGAGGAGTCGTTTGAGAGCAGACTTCCATGATGGCGTAAACGGCGTGGAGCCGGATGGGCAAGCTGCAGCATGCTGCGCAGCGCCCTTTCCGTCGCCTCTACGCCAGGCCGGTCGGCTTTGTTGACAACAAGGATGTCGGCAATCTCCAGGATTCCGGCTTTAATGGCCTGAATGTCATCACCCAGGCCTGGCGCTTCAACTACCAATGTGGTATGCGCCAAACTGGCGATTTCCACTTCAGCCTGGCCCGCCCCGACCGTTTCGATCAGGACCACATCGAAACCGGCCGCGTCGAGGGCCTGGACCACGCCTGAGGTCGCAGTTGCCAGACCACCCAGCGAACCTCGGGTTGCCATCGAACGGATAAAAACCCCCGAATCGCCAGCCAGGTCTCGCATCCGAATGCGATCGCCTAAGATAGCCCCACCTGAGAAAGGGCTGGTGGGATCCACCGCCACGATGCCTACCCGTGGAGGCCTGCCCATGCTGAGCTGGTCTGCCTCATTTTGTGGAATCGGAGCGTGCGAATGGCTGCCGGCTGAGCTGCGAAAATAACGGGCAAGCTGGTTGACCAGGGAGGATTTCCCGGTGCCAGATGCGCCAGTGACGCCAATCAGATGAGCGTTCCCGGTGTGAGAAAACAATTCGTTCAAGACAGCCTGACCTTCCGGGGTGTTATTTTCCACCTGTGTCAACAGGCGAGCCAATGCCAGGCGGTTTCCCTCGAGGACTGATTCAGCCAGGTTCATTTCGTTAATTCTGGAAAAAACATTAATTGACAGCCGGGGCGGGATCCGATTGGCCATACACAGCCTGGCGGATGTCATTCACAATATTCTCTGTCCGGGTGCCAGGACCATAAATACCCACCACACCCATCTCCTTTAAACGGGGGACATCTTCATCCGGAATAATGCCGCCCACGAATACTTTAACTAGTCCCTGACCGTTGGCGGTAAGCAATTCCAGTAATCGGGGAACCAGGGCCATGTGCGCGCCGGAGAGGATCGATAACCCAACGACATCCACATCTTCTTGTAAAGCGGCCTCTGAGATCATTTCCGGAGTCTGGCGCAAACCGGTATAAATGACTTCCATGCCTGCATCCCGCAACGCCCGGGCGACAACCTTCGCACCCCGGTCATGACCGTCTAATCCCGGTTTGGCAACCAACACGCGGATTTTTCTTTCACTCATTACACCCTTCCGTTGATCAGAGATTATGGGAAAATGTGCATTAAAACCCTGAGCTTGACCCCGCCCCGTTCAAACTGGATAGAAAAATTATACCGCGTTCCACTCGTACGAGTGTCGCCCGGATTGCCTTATCGTACTGCGTATACTATAATGGGTTAAAGCTAATAAACCTCGCCCGGAGTTAGATCAATCTATTCTTTGAGATTACTCCTCATCTTGGGCCAGTTGGGGGGAAAAGACGAAAACATCGTTGGGAAAAAAGAAGAAAATTAACGACCGCCTGGACCAGGCGCAAACAAATCAAAATGGCAAGGGAGCGGAGCTCAGCTTCAACCGCCGGCTCCTGTCGATTCTGGTCATCAGCCTGGCTGTCATCATCGTCTTGATCCTGACCCCTAACGCCATCCTTGCGACCATTTTTTTCAACCTGATTAAAGAAAAAATCCTGGTCGGTTTGCTGTTGTTTTTCGTCCTGCTGACCCTCTCGCTGCTTTGGTCCGCCGGACAACGCCTGGATACCTGGATTTTCATATATTTCAACCGGCACAGCCTGCGCAGAGGCTGGCTGGATGGGTTGATGTGGCTGACGACCCAGATCGGAAACGGCGCATTTGGGCTCAGCCTGGCCGGGGTATTTTTCCTGAAAAATGACCGCAGGCTGGCCTTTACGCTTGCCCTGGGGATCTTGACCCTTTGGCTGACCGTGGAACTGGTTAAAGCAATTACCGGCCGCGCCAGGCCGTTCCTGACCTTATCGGAAACGAATGTGGTTGGCTGGCGAGAATTTGGACGCTCTTTCCCATCCGGGCACACTTCACAATCGTTCTTCCTGGCGTCATTACTGGTCCAGCATTTTCAATTAGGGCTTTGGGCAGGCTTCGCCTGTTATTTATTGGCAGCCTTGGTGGGCTTTTCGCGTGTGTATATCGGCGTTCACTATCCTCGCGACGTTGTTGCCGGGGCTTTATTAGGAGGCGTCTGGGGCCTTACGAGCATGCTATTAATAAGCTGAATCTGATTTTAGATCGAAGCTTCCGAGCCTGTATCGCAGGGGGAAATAATGTTCCGGGGGGAATTAATGTTCCGGATGGACTTTGCGGATATGTTTCTCCAATCGGTCGGCCCGAACTTGAACATTACAAACCGGGCAATGTTCAACCAGGGATTCGGTCTTTTCGGCGTGGCTTTTTTGGATGTGCTCATCTATTCGGCTCTTAGGCACCAAAGCGCCACAGATTTCACAGCGCGCCATGCCGACCGGCACATTCTCTTTTCGCGGCGGCTTTGCATCTCCCCTGCGTTTCAGCACCCTTTGGTTTGGATCTTCCAAAGCCTGTGTTTCCATTTCATCCTGGAATCGGCTGTAATTACGTTCCGGATAATAATGGAGGCGAGATCCGTTTTCTTCAGCGTCATTATTTTGGTCTACCATCCCGAATGCGCTCCCCGATAACTATACCTCAATCTCGATAGCACCTGAAACGTTTTGTTCAATTTAAATTCAAATTTCTTGTAACCACAATATGATGTGAAATTTTGAGTTTAAAGATAAATAGTGATTATTCCTTTCCCTCCATGATCCCGAAGCGTATTTGCCTACCCTCTATTTCATTTTCATTTATTCCACTGTAAATATTGTCAGGAGGGTTATATTCTCCAGTTTCATTTCCCCAGTATTCCCATCCGTTTCTTGGTACTCTTGCAAAAAGCTCAATGTATGGTCCTGGTGAGCAAGCTTCGATTACTGGATATAGTTGGTCAGGCTTTCGTGAATGTTCTCGCTTTCTTGAAATAATGATATTTGGCATAGTACGTCCTGGTTTTAAAGTACGCATCTTGCCTTTAACTCCAAACAACACCATTTCAGTAACATTTCTAAAGTAAAAACCTACACCACGCCTGTCAGGACCGCCGTCTTTTCTTACCTTGTACCAGATGATATTGGTTTTATATTCAAAACCCCAGGCTTCCATAACCTCTAATCCTAAACCTACTAACGCATTAGGAACCCAAAGGTATAAATGGGATTTATCAGAGGCTATACAGTTAACAGGAAGATTTATTATTTCTTCATTCGTCATTGTTTCATATCTGTATAACCGTTTATGTTCTGGGGCGATCTTTCCCGTTCGATTGCTAAATTTCCACGGCGGATCGGCCAAGATTGTACTAAATTTCCCTAAATAGGTTGGAAAGTCCACTATTACTCATCCTGTATATATAGACTTCTGCTAATCCCAAAAATTAATATCGGACATCCACCTCCACCACCACCTTCTAACTTTGGAAGAAGCTTGCTCATGTGGGTGGTTGAAGCTCCGTATGATTTACCTCTGCCTAAGGAATGAAAAATTTCCTGAAGCTCATCTGTTCTAGTTATTATAACTCCAACTGATATTACTCGTAAGTCAAAAAGAAGCCGAAAGTTATTTAAATCCCTGTCAAAAAACAGGTCTTTGTTATTCCATTCAACTTCAACTGCAATTTTATTCTTAAATTCATCAACTTGGTGAGTCGGCGAGTGGATTTCCCCTTCATCCACCACGATTCTTGTATCGAATTGCTTTTCCTGCCAGCCAAGTTTGCTAAATGCATGGTCAATTGAATCTGCTACTTCAGATTTTCTTCCGCCTCCAATGGCTATGTGACTTTTGTACAATCTGAAGTTATTGAGGACCTCCATAATATCGTTCCATTCGTTTGGGAAGTCTTTATAGAGAACTGCTGATGCATGACGCCATTCGTGGATTTCATAATTCTGCTGAATGAAGTCCGGAATTTCAGCAATGGACACAATGCACTCTCCTCGTTTTGGTTTTTAAAATCGAATTGACAAGGAGATTCTACCTTAAGTTAAAATGAATTTGACATTGCTCGCTTTGGATTCTAGCGTGCCAAGTCAAATGCTATTCTTTTAGCGGCTGAGTTCAATTAGCTACGCATCAATTATCTTCGCTGCCAGGTTATTTAGAAAACCAGCCTCTTTCTTTGGAGGTTTTTATCCGATGACAGTTAGCGCACCTTACTTCAGTTTTAGCGATCTCTTTTTGAATAGTTGCTATAGAATACCCCTGTCCAGCCATTTGGGATATATTGAATTTCTTCTTTCCCCTAACATGGTCAAATTCTAAAACCACTGGATTGCTTTCTCCGCAGTCTACACAAGGATGGGTTGAAAGATAATCCCAGATAAACTGACGACTGTAGGTAATCACTTTCTGCTGCCTTTCGTAAACGTTGGTCAGGTGTTTCTCTTTGTGGGTTTCGTACCAATTCTTTCGATAGGCCTTGTGGCATTCCCTGCAAGTCGGATGTCTTACCCCCAGAATTTTGTAACGCCAGTTATAATCTTCTTCGCCTTTTAGTTGCCCGCAGGTGGCACACCGCTTCATATCTCCCTCGCGCAACTGATAAACAACAGGTTAGAAGAACCAATTCACAGCCATCCATAGACAGCCGCCATTCTGCAAATTAAGTTGTGACCCCGCTGGGAGTCGAACCCAGAACCTCGAAATTAAGAGTTTCTTGCTCTGCCAATTGAGCTACGGGGCCGTGCGGAGGAAAATTATACCCTAAAGACCGCGGATGTCAACAAAACCCCAAACCGAAATCTATCCTGCGGGTTTGCTCATCCGAACGAGAATACACATCTTTGTAAGGCGCCTGTAAGGTAGTAATGGTTATAATAGCATCACCGCTTGGTTGCAGCCGTGCGCACGAGCCAGCGTCGCTCTTTCAAAATAAAGGAGGGGACGTCTGGCTTTTATTTATCGATGGACTATTTTTCAACGGACTGCGACCACCGTACGAGAACCCTATGGCCAGGAAATTTTTTAACGCTATTACGGATATATCTGGCCTGCGGGTCGGGCACGCGCAAAATGAAGAAGCGTTAACCGGCTGCACGGTCGTGCTTTGCGAAGCTGGGGCGACCGGCGGTGTGGACCAGCGAGGAGGCGCGCCGGGGACGCGCGAAACCGACGCACTCCATACCATGCACCTGGTTTCTCAGGTGCACGCGATTGTTTTAACCGGCGGGTCGGCATTTGGCCTAGACGCGGCCGGCGGCGTAGTACGTTACCTGGAACAAAGGAATATTGGTTTTGACGTGGGTGTAGCGCGAGTACCGATCGTACCCGCCGCAGTGCTGTTCGACCTGGGAATCGGACGGGCGGATGTACGCCCGGACGCTGAGATGGGTTTCCTGGCCTGCCAAAATGCGACCTCCGATCCACCTGCCGAAGGGAACGTAGGCGCTGGCTGCGGAGCGACGGTCGGGAAGGTCCTGGGCATGGGCCAGGCGATGAAATCCGGAATTGGCACTGCCAGCCAGCGGATTGGCGCCGGCGCAGTCGTGGCTGCCCTGGCGGCAGTCAACGCTTTCGGCGACATCATCGACCCGGCAAATGGACAAATCGTCGCTGGCGCTCGCAGTCCGCAGAGCGGAGCGGCTGTTGCCGGTCAAAGCGGTTATTTCGCCGACACTTTGCAGGTGATGAAGTCGTTGGTCGGCCGCTCCCGACTGGGCTTCTCGCCTCGAGAGCACACCGTGATCGGGATTGTCGCCACCAACGCCAAGCTGACGAAAGAGAGCGCCAACAAAGTCGCTCAAATGGCCCAGGACGGTCTGGCTCGTTCGGTGCGCCCGGCGCACACGATGGTCGACGGCGACACGATCTTCGTCCTGGCGACTGGACAGCAAAACGTGGATGTCAACATTATTGGCGCTTTCGCAGCGGAGGTTTTTTCACAGGCTATCCTACGAGCTGTTAAAGCTGCTCGACCAGCCGCCGGCTTACCCGCCGCGAGCAGCTTATCTTAAAAGAAAACGAGAAGATGCAAATTCATGAGCAATGAGACCCTTTTAGTCGTCGACGACAATTATGTTCTGCGCGAAGGTTTAAGTGAAATGTTGTCCTTCGAAGGTTTTTCAGTGCTGACCGCTTCGAACGGGCGCGAGGCGCTGGACCAGATGGGCACCTTCTCTCCCGACTTGATCCTTTCCGATATCACTATGCCGGTCATGGACGGTTTCGAATTTTTTAACACCGTGCGCTCGCGGCCAGATTGGGTGACCATTCCATTTATATTTCTAACGGCCCGGGCGGAGAAAGAAGACGTTTTGGCTGGCAAGAACCTGGGCGCCGAAGACTACCTGGTCAAGCCAGTCAGCCGGGAGGAGTTGGTTACTGCTGTGCGCTCACGCCTGGCGCGTTCACGCCAGTTACGCATGGCTCAAATTCAGCAAGCTTACCAGGCCAGCCTGACTGCTTTGGCAAACGCTATCGACCTGCGCGACCGGTATACCCGCGGACACGTAGAAAGGGTCACTGCGTATGCCATGGCGCTGGCAAAAGTAATGGGGTGGCAGGAGTGGCGCATCGAGCAACTGCGCTTCGGGGCCATCCTGCACGATATTGGGAAAATCCACATCCGAGAATCAACTCTGTTTAAAGCCGGTCCATTGTCGGACGAAGAATGGGAAGAAATCAAACGCCATCCGATCACCGGGGCTGAGATGATCCGGGATATTCCCTACCTGGTGCCGGCCGTGCCGATCGTACGCCACCATCACGAACGTTGGGACGGGCAGGGCTACCCGGACCGGCTGGCAGGAGAGGTTATCCCACTAGGGGCGCGAATTGTGGCGATCGCTGACGGCTTTGACGCCATGACCACCGAGCGACCCTACAGCCCGGCCCGCAGCCTGGAAGACGCCTACCAGGAGATCGTGCGCGGCTCTGGGTCACAGTACGATCCCAACGTGGTCGCAGCTCTTAAAAGCGTTTGGGATTCGCAGCAGATCCAGAGCATAACTAGAAATTGGCTTGCCGGGCACTTGTAAACCGGCTGCCAGGGTCAACGGTTTTCGGTTTCATGCAGAACCCCCCCGCCATGTACCTCGACCTTGCGATAAACATCAGCCGGAGAGCGAAGCTGCCCGTCGACTGTGAGCAAATCATCCAGGCAAATATCAAACAGGCGCTCATTCTCCATAAGGTAAGGCTGGATCAACTCCCAATCCTGGGAGCTAAGATCTGTGAATACGCCGCCGTTCAACTGGTCTGCCTGCACCAGCCGGTGAGGATCCCGCAGGTAAATGGCCCCCCCAGAAGCCAGGGAAAAGAGATTTCCGCCAGGGTAAGGGCTCTGCAGGGGTTCCACCTGACCGGAGTCGCTGAAAGTCATGCCGTTCAAGACCACAAAGCCGCCACCCTGGTACGGGTCGCCAGCCATGAAAGATTCAGCCAGGTAATCCAGGCAGGTGCCGTTGATAACGGCCCGCGGCCGGCCGGCTGCATTGATTAGCGGACGTCCTGCAGCCGAACCGCGCACGTAAATCTCGCCGCCCTTAGCCCCATACAAAAAAGTCTGCCCCACATCTCCATAAATGACCAGCCGGCCGTCTTTGAGAATCTGGCCGACCTGATCCTGGCCGTCGCCATGCAGGTATACCTCGGCGCCATCCAACCCCGAAGCCGAGTAATCGCCCACATCGCCATACAGGTCCATGCGCACATTATGGCTGCCGGCTCCCAGGCCGCAGGCGGCAAAGCGCCCGCCGCGCCAATTGTAAGCAATAAACTGCCGCCAGCCTTTCTGATAAGCGCGCACCAGCCAACGGGCAGCCGACTGGTCGCCTTCGGGCGGAAAACCCAAACCATCCAGCGCAAGTACCGGCAGCTCATTTATACTATTCTTGGCCTTATCCGGAGCAGGGGGGCCGGTTAATGAATGGCGAGTCTGCCAGGTCAGGCGGCGCGCCTGGTAAATCTTTGCCTTCCTGCCATTCTCTGTAAGCAGACTGACAGCGGAAAATAGCTTTTCTAAGGAACGGTCCACCAGGGTTAGCACTGAAGCGCGTTTCTTGGAACCACAATCATAGACCCGATCTCGCAGCATGTTCAGGCTTTCGAGCGCAAAACGCCATTCATCGTCTCCACTTGAAGCAAACTCGTCCAGCCAACCCAATCCCCAGGCGAGCTCATCCCAATCCAGGCCAGGCATTGCCTTTTCCAGCCAGCGCCAATAGAGAGGTGAGCCGCCATCGTGGAAGGCGCGTAAGGCTCGCTCCACCCAAACCCGGCGAAAACCTTCTCCAGCGCTCTCAGGGCCAAGGTCCTTGGTCCTGACATGGCTGCGCCCGGCGGGCAAAACGACCGGCTCCAGGAATTTATTCTCGCAAACCAGGCGAGAATCGCCATTCTCGGCCAAATTCACCTGGAAGCGAAAAGCCCCGCCATCGGTATGCGACCCTCCGCGCGCCATCCAGTAACGATCTGCGAGCGGCTGGAAGCGCTCGTCCTCCTCCGAAAGAGAACGCAAGCAAGCATTGATTGCCTGGCGCTCGGATGCGATCACCCCGATCTGAACCCCGGGCTCTGCGTCGGCTAAATTCTCGTACAGGGCAAATACCTGGGGCCGCAGCATGCTTGTATCGGTGATGCCAAGCAGTTCAAAACGATCCTCCTGGCCGGCATTCCCCGGCAAGGAGCGAGCCAGGATGAAGAACCAGGGGCCATCCGGTGAGCCGTGCATATGGGCGCGTTGCACAGCCTGGTAGAGGGCCTGCTTTTCTGGCGGAAGCATCACAAAATCGTGTTCGCTGGTCGGAGCCATGGCTTCCAGCGTGATCTCGAGCGGGTAACCGTAGACGCGATCCCACAGGTCAAAGAGCTGAACGCTGACCTCGGTATCCGTCAGGAACAACTGGTCGATGTTGCGCTGGTGCAGGTATTCGCTTACTGCATGGTAATTGGCGAAGTCGCCGTTATGTACCAGAGCCTCATTCAGCCCAATGAACGGGTGCGCTCCGGCGGGATGCCAGACCTTTCCCTTTGTAGGGTAGCGCTGGTGGGAGATCCAGACATATCCGGTCTGATCCTGAAGCCGGTAGTAGGAAACCACATCTTCTGCATACCCAACGATTTTCAACACCGATAAGTTGCGACCATGGCTTAAAACGAAGGCGCGTTTCTCGCCCAGGCTGGCGTAGAATTGCCGGTTCAGATGGAATGAATTTTGGTAAACAAATTCGTCTTCCAAAGGCCGCCGCGGCATACTCGCCAGGTCGCGACTCACGGCGAACTTCTCCAACACCTCCGCCTTTAGCCTGACAAAATACCGGCATACATCTGGAGGGCGGATCTCCAGCCCGGGAATTTCGCGGAAATCGTCGAGGTGTTCCAGGGGATATGCCTGAGCGATCTCGAAATTAGGCTGGATAAACTGCGCTTCCACTTCCTTCTGGGCGGTTGGATCGAGCAGTGCGATTTGCAGTAAATAATGGCTGCGTAAGGTTACCGGGTCCACCCACGCCTGAGCGGGGTCCAAACCCGCCATGGCGATCCCGCCGCCTTTCCCATTGCCGCGATTGTGCATCTGGCGCGAGGCTGCCAGCACGTGCCGGCCTGCCACAGGGATATTCGCGGCGAATCCCAGCACGCCGCAGCCTCCCTCCGCGGCATCCGGTGAGCGAATGGATGCGGCAGCCTCATTGATTAGAAATTTTCTGGATTGGAGGATGTTTTCAGCGTAAGAATGGGTCATCGTCAATTCTTCACAGGCAATCTTTATTCACCGCTACCGCGGCGACGATAGCTGGCTGGCTTTTTGCCGGAGCAGCTCGGGCCGTATTAATCAGCGCCAGGGCGCCCAGGATGACAGCGGTAGCCAGCAAAATTCGTGGGGTCAGCGGCTCGTGAGCCAGCAGATTCCCCAGGAAAATGGCGATTACGGGGTTCACATAAGCGTACGTGGACACCAACGGCGTAGGGGCCGTTCGCAGCAGCCAGGTGTAGGCCGAATACCCTGCCAATGAACCGAAAAAGATCAAATAAGCCAGGCCGATCAAAGAAGGAGTCGAAACGGCATGCAGGTTCAAGCGGCTCCATTCCCCGGTGAGTGTACCCAAGACCAGGAGTCCTGCCCCGCCCACCAGCATTTCCATGCCTGTCCCAATCAGCGGGGAGGCTGGCAAGCACGCCTCCCGGTTATACAGCGAACCCACTGCCCAGAAGAACCCGGAAAACAGAGAGCACGATGGCTCCAGCAGGATCAATTGCCAGAGAACCATGCGCCAGGTCTACCGGTCCGATCAGCAGGGTTACACCCAACAGGCCGATGACCACACCGGCATAGGTCTGCAAAGAATACTTTCTGCCGCGGCCACCGCCGGAGCGCCGGGATAGGAAGGAATTCGCGGCGTCAATCAACACCATCCACAGCGGAGCCGACCCGACGACCAGGGCAGTGATCCCGGAGGCGACACGCTGCTCGGCCCAAACCACTCCGCCGTTCCCGCCGATCAAAAGGAAGAGACCCACAATCGCGGATGAGCGCCACTCTCGCCGGCTCGGGGCCGGATCACCTGAGAAGCGCCGCAGCGCGTACAAAATGGATCCTGCAACCAGGAAACGGGTGGCAGCCATCAAAAAAGGCGGCAGCGTTTCCACAGCGAACCGGATTGCCAGGTAAGTAGAGCCCCAAACCAGGTAGACAACAATCAACACGATCCAGATACGGTATTTCATCCAATCACTCCAGTATAGGCTTCCTTTTTCGCCATTTCCCAACCCAGTAATGCTTTCTTGCGTGCTGTACCCCAGCGGTAACCGCCAAGATCGCCCATCTTCCGGATCACGCGATGGCACGGGATGACGACCGGAATAGGGTTACGGCCGACCGCCCCTCCTACGGCCCGGGCCACGGTTGGCAGGCCGATCGACAGGGCAATGTCCTGGTAGGTGACCAGCGATCCGGGTGGGATGCGCAGCAGGGCTTCCCAGACTTTGATCTGGAAATTGGTGCCTTCCAGGAAAAGCGTGAGTGGAGTGGGGCTTTCCCCTGAAATCAAGGCGAAGACCTGTTCTGTCAGCGGCCGCGTAAGAAGTGGATCTTCTCGCAATCGAGCGTTTCTCCACTTTTTCTGCAGCTCTAGCAAAGCATGTCGACGGCCGTCCTGCTCGAGGAATGCCAGGCTGCAAATGCCGCGCTCGGTTACTGCCAGCAGGCAGTCTCCAAATGGCGTAGGGTGAAAGCCATAGGCAATCTCCAGATTTTCACCGGCATGCTTATATTCGCCCGGCGTTACCGCTTCGCAGGTCACAAAAAGATCATGCAGCCGGCCTGGGCTTGAAAGTCCACTCTCGTAAGCGGCGTCCAATAAGCTGTGCGAGTTCTCCAACAGGCGTTTCGCGTGCTCTTTGGTCAAATACTGCAAGAAGCGTTTCGGGCTGATTCCCACCCAGCGAGTGAAGAGACGCTGGAAGTGGTATTCGCTCAGGTGGACATTCGCCGAAATTTCTTGCAATCCGGGCTGTTCAGTAAAATGACGTTCCAGGAAAACCAATGCCTGTTCAATACGGTAATAATCTTCCGCAGCAGTCTCAAAATCAATCGGGCTCACATCCATAAGATTTTCTCCTGATCTTTAAAATTGAAAGTCGCTATTCATTATAGGAAATCTCACGAAAAACGCCACCCAATTCTTGCGCTCTCGAATGCTGGAAACGATCATTCTAAATATAAGAGCAGATCACTGCGGCCGCGTAATTCCACGATCGAGCGCATTCCGAGGATCTGCAAAATTCCTGCTAACTGCCAAAGCCAGGCGGTATACAGGTTTACGATCTGGCGAAAACCCACATCTGCGTCGATTTTGCGAGCATGTTCCGGATCGGTTGTCGTGATCCCGAATGGGCAGCCGAGCCCCTTTTCGCATTGGGCAATACGAATACAGCCGATCGCGACCAGCTCGGCCGTTCCCAGGACGGCCCCATCTGCCCCTAAAGCGATGGCTTTAGCCACGTCCCAGGCAGAGCGCAGCCCGCCCGAAGCCATCAGAGTGATCTCATCGCGGATGCCCTCCGAGACCAGGAAGCGGTGTACTTTCGGAAGCGCATATTCGATTGGCATGGCGATATTCTTTTTGGCGATTTCAGGGGCAGCCCCTGTGCCGCCATAAGCCCCATCCAGGTGGACGATATGGGCCCCGGCATAATACGAGCCCACCGCCACCATATCCACATCAGTCGGTGTGGAGACCTTCACACTGATGAGCGCCTCAGGGCTGACCTGTTTGAGCCAATCCACGTGCTTTTTGTGGTCTTCGACGGAATAGACACTATGGAACGGAAAAGGCGAAAACAGGGAAGTGCCTTGAACCGCCTCACGCAATCTCGCTACCAACTCGGTGTTCTTGTTGCCGAGCAAGTGCCCGCCTAACCCCGGTTTAGCCCCTTGAGCATATTTAATCTCCACTACAGGAGCACGCTGGATTGTTTCTTCCCGAACGCCGAACAACCCGGTGGCTACTTGCGTGATCATGGAACCAGAATAAGGTTCCAGCTCTTCTGGGTAGCCGCCTTCCCCGGTTGAGGTCAGGGTTCCCAACTCGCGGGCGGCGCGGACCCTGGCCAACATCACCGGCAAACCGACGCTGCCATAAGACATACCAGCCCCATACCACGGCAGCGGCAGGGTCACGACAGGCCGGGAGGGGTCGCGGCGGTTAAGCGGCAGGCGAAAGTCAAAATCAGCCGGATCCGCAGATGGCGCCTGGCGCGGGTCGCGCTCCAATTCGAAGGCAAACGCCAGGCGGTCGAAACCGCCATCCGAGGCGCCGATGCGATATTCCAGCTCTCCCGTTGGGACAGCCCCGGTGCGCGCCTGCTGCTGGGAAGCCAACAGCAACGCCGTCGGCCAGCGAAAATCACCTTCCACGCCCATTGGCTGAGGCAGGCGCGGGTAGCGCCCGGCTGGCGCGCTCCCACCCAATCCCTTGCGAAAAGCGCTTTCTTCGGTGGAGTGCCAGATCGTGCGCCCGACTTCGCCGCGCAGCCGGCGGACTTCGCGCATGCCCATTGCCCCCAACGCCTCTAATAGCTGGTCGCGCCAGGCATTCATCAGGTTGATCACCCGCTGCGAACCCCAGCTAACCTCAAGCTCTTCCGTTTCCGGGCTGCATTTACCCTTATCGGCCCACAGGGCGCAGCCCCAGGCTACCTGGAGGATGAAATCGATCGCCGCCAGGTCAGCGCCGCAGGCGATTGCCTTGGCAACATGCTCAGCTGCGGCAATCCCACCGCTGGCGACCAGAGTCACCCGGTCACGCAGCGCTTCTGCAACCAGGCCTCGGTGAACTGCGTGCAATGCCTGCGGCAGGTGCCGTCCGGAAAAATCCTGTCCAATGTCATCTGCAAAGAGGTGGATGACCGGTATGCCGGCCCGCACCCAGGCAATGGCTCGCCCGGCAGCCTCCTCCGATAATGGCAGGCGAGCAGCAATCACAGCCGAAGGCCAGCGCTCCGCCGACTGGTGGAAAAGCTCGCAAACCTTATCCAGGTCCTCCTCTTCCAGCTCCAGGTAGCGAGGCTGCCAGGCCGGCGGAACCCGGTCGAACGTCTGCGACGTGAGGCGTGCTCCTAACCACTCCCGGTAGGGCGCCAGGTCTTCCTCGTATTCTTCGGCGAAGATCACTGCCAGACCCTCCAGGCGAGCAGCAGCTTGCGCCAAAGCGCGCAAGGCACCGCGACCAGGCAGCGGCACCACCAGCGGTCCTAAGAGTATGGGGAACGGCAGGCTGAGCGCAACGGGTAATTGGGTGGAAATATGGCCATTCTCATCAAATTCGAGCGCCATCACCCCGCCTCCCAGGTCCACTTGGGTGGAGATGAACTCGCGGCCGTGAATACCATCCCTTGTCGGGCGCACAATCTCGCTCATATCCAGCCACAATCCATCAAACCCCGATCCGGCAAACTTCCCGCCATATCCGGCGCCCGAGATCGGGATTCGCCCGGTCTCCGCCTGGTACCAGGTTTGCGTGATAATTTCTGCCGTCCAATATGGATCGCCGCGTTGCGACGACCCCTGGAAGACTTGATGCCCAAACTTTACATAATTGCTTTCCTCTTCCAGTTGAAACTGAGCCGGATAACCGCTAGCCGGGGCTTGCGCCGGTTTGACAGGAATATGGTACCTGGATCGTACACTCACAAACGCCTCCGCGAATTAAAACAAACAGGCACGCCGGGCGTGCCCATGATGACCAGCCATTTCTGGGGCGCCCCTCCCAATAATCACTCCACAACCGAGCCGGCAGGGAGGACCACTGTGAAGCATTCTGTCGGCGGGTTACCCGCGCCGGTTTATCGCTTCACTTTAAGGAGGGGTTGACACGGGACGTGGCTGTCCCGGGAGGCATCCGCTGATCTCTCGATTTTCTCTCGGCAACCCTGGATTTTGCACCTTGCCAGGGACTGCCCGAGATTAGCCTCGCCTTGCAGCGAGGAACCTCCACCTCGTCACCCTCGTCGGGAATATTTCTTTTCTCAACGAGGGCCTTGCGCTATCGTACCCCAGGACTATTAAACGACCTTAACGTTTCCATTGATATTCTAATCGGCGGGTGTATTTTCGTCAAGCCAGACCTTTGGGAAAGAATTTGTCTGACAATTATTGACTTCTCCAACCTTTTCTGATAAACTAAAGTTGTCAGACAAGTTTAGGCGTCTCAGCACTAAAAATCCTCTCACTTGCTACAAGCTGGCAACCAAAATCACAATAACTATGCCTCATCAAACCGTCTCACAACGTCTTCATGAAAACCTCGGAACCATCATCGCAGAGACTGAGCCTGGCGACCGGCTGCCTTCCGAACCCACGTTGGCGAAGAAGCTGGGTGTCTCGCGGGCCACGCTTCGGGAAGCCATGCGAACTTTCGAAACCCAGGGCCTGATCCACCGCAAGCAAGGCTCGGGAACTTACGTCGCACGCCCATCAGCAGTCATCGAAAGTGGATTGGAAGTCCTGGAAAGCATCGAAACACTGGCAGAGCGCATTGGCCTGCCTGTAACCGTCGGCGAATGGAAAGTAGAACACCGTCCAGCCAGCCCGGAAGAAGTCCAGGCGCTTGAGCTGGAACCGGACACAGATGTGGTCAGCGTGGTGCGAAGTCATCCGAGTCGAAGATCGACCGGTGGCTTTTCTTGTGGATACACTACCCAATGACATTCTCAAATCTGAAGAGCTGAATGAAGACTTCAATGGTTCTGTTTTGGACCTTCTATTGGAACGCGGCTCGCCTTCCTTATTGACCTCTCGCACGGAAATTAACGCTGTCACAGCCTCCTCCGAGGTAGCTCGTGCACTGGGCATCCAAAGGGGAGACGTGCTGCTGCGCTTCATTGCTTTCCTGTATACGACTTCCGGACAGATCGTGGATTACTCCCACAGCTACTTCCTGCCCGGCTATTTTCGTTTCCACGTCGTCCGGCGTGTCGGACAAATTTAGATATCTCGATCTTAGCGTGGCCTGCCAGCTTTTGGCGGCCGGGCAACGATTCGAAACAAAAACCGGTGGAGCGTAAAATCTTCGCTGAACGTTAGCAACCCGAAAATCAAAAACAAACCATATGAAGGAGCGTTAGAAAATGCGTAGTTTTCTTGGGCAAGATATCCTGTCGTTGAAAGAATTTGGCAGAGAAGAGTATTTCCGAATATTCCAGGTGGCGGATGAGCTGGCGCCGTTTGCACGAGACCGGCGAAACACCGATCTATTGGCTGAGAAAACGCTGGTAACTGCGTTCTACCAGCCAAGCACGCGCACACGACTGGCGCATGAAGCGGCGATGCACCGCCTGGGAGGCCATGTCCTCGGCTTCTCAGATGCCAAGATGACCCGCGCCGGCGACTTCTACCAGGAATCGATCAAAGACACCGTCCGCATGCTGGAATTTTACGGCGATGCAATTGTCATGCGCCACTTTCAGCAAGGCGCGCCCAAAGAAGCTGCCCGCTGGGCGAGCATCCCGGTGATCAACGCTGGCGATGGCTGGGGTGAACATCCCACCCAGGTGCTTACCGACCTGTACACTATCCTGGGCGAGAAGGGCCGCCTGGATGGGTTGAATATCCTGTTGATCGGCGACATGCGGATGCGTACCATGCACAGCATTTCTTACGCCATGACCCAGTTCGATATCAACGCTTTTTACGTCTCGCCGCCAGAGATGAGCCTGACGGAAGAATTCAAGAAGGAACTTGTCGACTTGAACTTGAACTTCCGCGAGATCGAGCATGTCGAACAAGCTATCGGCGAAGCGGATGTTATTTATATGGAACCGGTGGTCCAACCCGATTACACCAAGTCTCGTGATGAACGCAGCGGCGACGTTGGCCTGACCCCGGCAAATTATCGAGTTACAAAGGAGCTGCTGCGAAAAGCCAAGCAAGATGCGATCATCCTGCACTCCCTGCCGCGCATGGATGAATTACCAGCGGAAGTCGACAGCACACGCCATGCCCGCTACTGGATCGAGGCTTTCAACGGTGTAGTGGTGAGAATGGCGCTTCTGGCTCTCGTTTTGGGCGCGATGGAGTAGAAATAATTCTTACAGGAGGCAGATCATGCAGACCGACCTACGTGGACGCGATCTAATTGGCGATCTCGATTTCAGCAAAGAAGAGGTCGAGACTGTTTTGGACGTCGCTTTTGACCTGAAACGCAAGCGAGCCCTCGGTGAGGGGCATGCTTACTTGCGCGACAAAGTTCTGGCGATGCTTTTCTTTTTTTCCAGCACACGCACGCGCGGTTCCTTCGAAGCTGGCATGGCGCAGCTCGGTGGGCACGCGGCTTTCATTGAATCACGCACAACCCAGATCTCACATGGCGACACCGAGAAAGAAATGGGCGAGATCTTTGGGCGCTATTTCGATGGGATCGCCATACGGCACGTAGACTGGGGCGTTGGCAACCGCTACCTCAACCTGGTCGCAGAAGCTTCGCGAGTGCCGGTGCTCAACATGCAATGTGACATCTACCACCCTTTTCAGATTCTGGCCGACCTGATGACCATTATCGAGAAAAAGGGCCGGGATTTACGCCGCAAGAAAATGGTGGTGAGCTGGGCTTACGCCGCTTCCTACCAGAAACCGATGTCTGTCCCACATTCTTTGGTGCTGCAAATGCCACGCTTCGGCCTGGACGTTGTGCTGGCCCATCCTCCGGAATTCCGTTTAATGCCGGAAATCATGGAACAAGCCAAAGAGCAGGCTCGTAAGTTCGGCGCTGGGTTTGAGGTGACCGACGACATGCAGGCTGCATTCAAAGATGCGGATATCGTCTACGCCAAGTCTTGGGGGGCTATGGTGCACACGCCGGATGCAAAAGAAGGCGCCGAAATTATCAAGAAATACGAGCACTGGATCACGGATGAACGCAAAATGGCGTTAGCAAAAGCAGATGCCATCTACATGCACCCCTTGCCTGCCGACCGGAACATTGAAGTCACTGATGGCGTCATGGACGGTCCGAATTCAGTCGTCTACGACGAAGCCGAGAACCGTTTACATGCCCAAAAAGCTGTAATGGCCTTGACGATGAGGTAAAAATGGCTGAGAAAAAAGTCGCTGTAATCGCAATTGGTGGCAACTCCCTGATCAAAGATAAGCAGCACCAATCCGTTGAGGATCAATATCAAGCGGCGGCGGAAACTTCTCATCATATCGCCGATATGATCGAGGCAGGTTGGGATGTCGCCATTGGACATGGGAATGGACCCCAGGTTGGCTTTATCCTGCGCCGCTCTGAGATCGCTCATAAGGTAGAGGGGATGCACGAAATCCCGCTGGATGTCTGTGGCGCCGACAGCCAGGGCGCTATCGGATATGCCTTGCAGCAAACACTGCAAAATGACCTGTTCCACCGCGGCGTCCAAAAGTCGGTCGCAACGATCATCACCCAGGTTCTCGTCGACCGAAACGATAAGGCTTTCCAGAATCCTACCAAGCCCATTGGTGGATTCATGGATGAGACGGAAGCCGGCCGAAGGGCAAGGGAGATGGGCTGGACTGTAGTTGAGGATGCGGGCCGAGGCTGGCGGCGAGTGGTCCCTTCACCCCTCCCGAAAGAGATCGTGGAGCTGGAATCGATTAAAGTTCTGATCGACGCGGGCGTGGTCGTGATCTCCACCGGCGGCGGCGGGATTCCCGTTATCGATACCGGCGATGGTGATTACCAGGGCGTCGCAGCCGTCATCGACAAGGATTTCGGCAGCAGCCTGCTGGCTCAGAAGATTAATGCCGATCTGTTCTTGATCTCTACAGCCGTCGAGAAAGTTGCCTTGAATTTTGGCAAGCCCGACCAAAAGTGGATTGACAGCATGACGGTTTCTGAAGCCAAGGGGTATCTGGCGCAGGGAAGCCATTTCGCCAAGGGCTCGATGGCGCCAAAAATCGAAGCGATTGTCCGCTTCCTGGATGCTGGCGGCAAACAAGCCATTATCACAAACCCGGAAAACATCGGCCGGGCGCTCAGGAAAGAAACCGGGACCTGGATTCTTCCAGATTAGTGCTATGCCGTATTCAGCAGCGGTCGGAGAGATGACAAGCCTGGTGACAGTTTCTTTCTCCGACCGCTGCTTTATTATGAGCCTAATGGGTAATTTACCAGGGATCTCTTAGAGGTTAAAATTACGCCCTATACTTTTGTCCACGAATTGGAAAGGTTGAAAAAGGTTTCATAAACGTCTATAATAGCAGGACGTGGAGCTAGAGACACTTGCTGGAAATTCAACCAGAATTTGAAGGCGCGTTTCAGGAGAAATGAATGCGACTAACGCGCTGGGTAAAACCCGGCACCCTGTTCAACCCTCGTTATTGGTTGGGCCCATTGACCCCCATCCTGGCAGCATTGGCTGCCTTCCTGGTGGGCGGGCTGATGCTCCTGGCCCTGGGCGCGAACCCAATTCAAGCATACGCAGCTTTATTGGACGGTGCATTCGGCAGCCCAAATTCCATCGCAGACACCATTGTAAAAGCGACGCCGCTCTTATTCGTCGGTGCCGGGATTTGCATCGCTTTTCGGGGGGGCGTGGTCAATATCGGTGGAGAAGGCCAGTTTGTGGTCGGGGGTCTGGCGTCCACCTGGGCTGCGCTTACCTTTACGAATTGGCCCGGTTGGGCGCTAATCCCTTTTTCATTAGCGCTGGGCTTTTTGGGGGGCGCGCTTTGGGCGCGATCCCGGGCTTTTTAAAGGCTTACCTCAACGTCAATGAAATCCTCACGACGATTATGATGAACCAAATCGCCGTGCTAGGGATGAATTACCTGCTCAGCGGCCCGATGATGGACCCATTACAAATTCAAGCGGGTTCATTCATTCCTCAAACGGCAAGGTTTCCAATAGCCGCCGACCTGCCGCGCCTGGTACCTACACGACTGCATGCAGGCGTTCTGTTAGCCGTGATCACTGCCTTCCTCGTTTGGGCGCTCTTGTGGCGGACGACGATCGGCTTTCGCATCCGCGCGGTAGGGTTGAGCCCGCAGGCGGCTCGCCGGGCGGGCATCCGGGTCGAACGATACGCCGTGTTAGCCCTTCTGCTCTCGGGTGCGCTGGCTGGCCTGGGCGGCGCTTCTCAGGTGCTTGGCGTCAGCCACCGTATGTTTACGGATGGATCGGCTACCGGATTCACCGGCAGCGCCGGGTTTAACGGCATCGTTGCGGCTCTATTTGGCCAGCTTCACCCCCTGGGCACCATTCCGGCCTCGCTAATTTTCGGGGCTTTGCTGGTTGGGGCCAACAAGATGCAGCGTGTTGTCCAGGTCCCTTCAGCGTTAATCACCGCCCTTAACGGCCTGGTAGTGATTTTCGTCGTTGGCAGCGATATTTGGCGGCGCCGGTTGTCTCGCCAAAGAGAAATACAGGAGCTAGAGAAATCCAGCCTGACCACCTCAAAGGAGAAGGCAGCCGTATGATCAGCCAGCTCTTCACTGCGGCTGTGCTCAATGGGATTATTATCTCTGGGATCCGGTTAGCGACCCCTTACCTGTACGCCGCGATTGGCGAGACTTTTGGCCAGTTGAGCGGGGTGCTGAATTTAGGCGTGGACGGCATTATGTTGATGGGCGCATATGCCGGTTTCTACGTAACCTTTCAAACCGGGAATCCCTGGCTCGGCCTTTTAGCCGCAATTCTTGTGGGCGGGTTGATGGGCCTGGCAATGGCTTTTATCAGCGTTACCCTCAAGGCCGAACAAGGCATCAGCGGCATCGGTATTTACCTGTTCGGCCTTGGAATGAGCGATTTACTGTTCCAAAAAACCCTGGGAACAGTAGAGCCCGTCAGTGGTTTTCAACCAATTCACATTCCAATTCTGTCCGACCTGCCCGTCATCGCCAAAATTGAAATCAGCAATATATTTTTCAACCACAACATCCTGGTCTATGGCGCATTCGCCCTGGTGCCAATTTCGTGGTTTATCCTGGAGAAGACAACCTGGGGCTTAAAAATAAAGGCGGTCGGCCAAAACCCGGCTGCTGCGGACGCATTAGGTGTGAATGTTTCCACCGTGCGCTATATCACCGTCACCCTGGGTGGTGTGCTGTCCGGTATCGCCGGCGCGTCTTTATCGATTGCGCTTCTAAATGTTTTTCAGCAAAACCTGACCTTTGGAAAGGGTTTTATCGCCGTTGCTCTGGTATACTTCGGCGGATGGAAACCGGGTGGAGTCCTTTTGGGTGCTCTGCTCTTCAGTTCAGTTAATGCACTACAACTCTGGGTACAAACGCTCCGTATACCTATTCCGGCCGCCTTTGCCACAATGATGCCGTATGTATTGACTATCCTGGCTTTGGTATTTGCCGTACGCAAAGTGAATCAGCCGGCCGCCCTCACCAAGATTTTCGAACGGGGTGAAGGTTAAACCCGGCATTTTCAACCATAGGAGTAAGACTCCACTGATATGGTGGGGTTGAGCCCAGTTCCCCAATGATTTGGAAGAACCACTTAAAATTCTCAATGGAGGAGAAGAAAATGAAAAGGTTTAGCATCGTTTTTGTTTGGGTCCTTGTGGCAGCCCTGATCCTGGCTGCCTGTGCGCCGGCTGCAACTCCGGCCCCAACCCAGGCGCCTACCGCCGTGCCTACCGAGGCCCCGACCGCGGCCCCAGCCAAAGCCTTCCGGGTAGCGGTGGTCATGCCCAGCCAGATCAATGACCTGGCCTTCAGTCAAAGCATGTACGATTCTCTGCAGGCTATAAAAAGTGAAATGGGCGCAGATAAATTCGATTTTGTCTACTCGGATAACGTCTTCGTCGTAGAGGATGCCGCGGCTGCCATTCGCGATTACGCCAGCCAGGGCTATGACCTGGTGATCGGCCATGGCTCGCAATACGGGAGCTCCCTTTCCGAAATCGCCCCCGATTTTCCAAACACCAGCTTCGCCTGGGGTACAACAGTTGATACTTTCACCGATCAAGGCATCAACAATATCTTCGCATACGAAGCGCGCTCAGAAGAAGGCGGTTATGTGAACGGCGTCGTCGCTGCCATGCTCTCCAAGAGTGGAGTCATTGGAGTGATTGGGCCAATTGAAACCGGCGACGCCAAGCTGTACGTAGATGGCTTCACAGCCGGGGTCAAAGCGACCAAGCCGGATGACAGCGTCAATGTCAACTGGATCAATTCTTTCAGCGACGTCGCCCTTGCCTCCGAAGCCGCGCAGACCCAAATCAACGCCGGTGCAGATACATTGACGGGCTCAGCCCAAATGGTCGTCGGCGCGGTCGGCGTCGCCAAAGATAAGGGCGTGCTGTGGTTTGGGACTCAATCCAATCAGACTTCGCTGGCCCCGAACGTGGTCGTCGCCAGCCAGGTGTATAAATGGCAAGGCGTGATCCAACAGATCATGACTTTAATTGGCCAGGGAACCCTGGGCGGCCAATCGTTCAAAATCAACCTGGCCAACCAGGGCGAAGTGATCGAATTTAACCCCGATTACAAGCTCCCAGAAGACGTATCCAAGGCAGCCCAGGACACCATCCAGGGTATCTCGAACGGCTCTATCACCGTGCCGCTACCGGAGCAATAAAGCCAGACCTTGACAGGCCGGGCAGCGGCATCTCGCCAATTCATCTGAAAATATGAATCCGGTGAAGCTGCCCGGCCGCCATCCGATCCAAAGGAACTCAACCCGTGACATCCAGCGTCGCCCAACGGTTTTCTAGCGTCAGGCTCAGCGGCATCGTTAAACGCTTCCCGGGCGTGCTCGCCAACGATTGCGTTGACTTTGATGTTAAAGCCGGTGAAGTTCATGCGCTCCTTGGCGAGAACGGCGCCGGGAAAACGACGCTGATGCGCATTCTTTATGGGCTTTACCAGCCGGATGAGGGCCAGATCATCATCGATGGGAAGCCGGTCACCATCAACTCTCCCGCCGATTCCATCCGCCTTGGCCTTGGAATGATCCACCAACATTTTATGCTGGTACCAACGCTTACCGTGGCGGCGAATATCGCCCTGGGACTTCCATCCAGTCGTGGAATACTGCTTGACCTGGATGTCGTTACCCGGCGGGTTATTGAGCTCTCCGAAGCATACGGCCTGCACGTCGACCCGGGTGCGTTGGTCTGGCAGCTTTCGGTTGGAGAACAACAACGAGTTGAGATCCTCAAAGCCCTTTACCGCGGCGCAGCCTTGCTGATCCTGGACGAGCCCACCGCGGTCCTAACGCCTCAGGAGGTCGACGAGCTTTTCATCACCTTGAGACATATGGCTTCCGAAGGTCATGCCCTGATTTTTATCAGCCACAAGCTGCATGAGGTGATGTCCATCAGCGACCGCGTCACCGTACTGCGCGGCGGCCGGGTTGTCCAAACGGTGAAGACTGCTGAAACCAACCGCAACGAGCTTGCCCGGCTGATGGTCGGGCGTGAAGTCTTGCTGCATACAGAGCGGGCGTTGCTCGAGCCAGGCGCATCCCGCCTGTCTGTCTCCGACCTGTGGGTGAATGGGGATAAAGGCCTGCCAGCCGTTCGAGGCATTAACCTGGAAGTGCACGCCGGAGAGATTCTGGGCATAGCCGGGGTTTCAGGGAATGGACAGCGCGAGCTGGCCGAGGCGATTGCCGGGTTGCGCAAGCCAACCCAGGGCAGCATTCAGATTGACGCTCAAGTTGTAACCGGATGGCGTCCAGAAGAACTCATCCAGCATGGTCTGGCGTACATCTCCGAAGAGCGCTTCCGAGATGGCGTGGTAAAAGACCTGACCGTGGAAGAAAACCTTATGCTGGAAGAACACGGCCAGCCCCCATTTACCCACGGTATTTTCCTGGATTTTCCGAAAATCGCGGCCCATACGAATAGTTTGATCCAGGACTTCGAGATAAAAACCCCATCACGCCTGACCCCGCTGCGCAATCTCTCTGGCGGAAACGTGCAAAAGCTCATCATGGCCCGTGAGCTATCCCGCAAGCCCAGCGTATTAATAGCATCTCAACCTACCCGCGGTGTAGATATTGGCAGCACGGAGTATATTCATAAACGCCTGGTTGAACAACGCAACAATAACACGGCGACCTTGTTGATTTCTGAAGATTTAGACGAAATACGCAATATCTCAGATCGAATCGCTGTCATCTATGAGGGCCGCATCATGGGCATTGTAAACCGGGATGAATCCACGATTGAAGAGCTGGGCTTGATGATGGCTGGCGTCGCTTCTACGGAGAGCAGTTAAAACGGAGTCATGCTAAATGAGGCATTTATTTCAGGAAGAATGACCATGGACAAACAGGGTTTGTCCGAGTAAGCTTGTGATATCTGTTACTATTTACCGGTGAAAGGACTGAGGCCGCTGTATCCAGGGAAGAAAATTCGAATTTCTTTTGGTGTATTACAAAGGAGGCTGATGGATAAAGAGTTGATGAAATGATTACCCAAGGAATTTAATCCCAAAATCTAATCGAAAGAAGGAGAAGTATTATGCCTGACAAAAAATTGTGGCGCATTTTCGCTCTCTTCGCCATCCTCGCGACGGTGGTGGCAGCCTGTGCCCCTCAACCGGCTGCGCCAGCCGCGACCAGCGCTCCAGCCCAGACCGAAGCCGTGGCCCAACCCACCCAACCTGCGGTAGAGAACGTTGGAGGCTTTCAAATCCCAGAAATAGAAGACGGCAAATTCAACGTCGCCTTCGTATTAATCGGCCCCCACGACGACGGCGGCTGGTCCCAGTCCCACTACGAAGGATTGGCTTACGTCCAGGAAAACGTGGCGAACGTGCACACAGCTTACATTGAAAACGTGCCCGAGGGCGCCGATTCTGAGCAAATCTTCCGCAGCCTCTCGCGCAAGGGTTTCAACTTGATTCTCGGAACCTCGTTTGGCTACATGGACCCGATGGAGACTGTCGCGGGCGAGTTCCCAGACACGACCTATATCCACATCAGCGGCTACAAATCGAACCAGACCAATTTCGGCAACTTGTTTGGCGCAATGGAAGATATGAAGTACCTGGCCGGCATGTTGGCTGGGGCGCGCGCCAAGCTGGATGGCAATCCGAAACTGGGTTATATGGCGACCTTCCCGATCCCGGAAGAACTGCGCCTGGGGAACGCTTTCGCTCTGGGCATGAGGAAGGCCTGCCCCGAATGTACTTTGGACGTACGATGGATTAACACCTGGCACGACCCGGTTGGCGAGAAAGACGCAGCCGCCTCCCTGATGGACGGCGGGGCCCAGGTCGTCCTCACTGGCGCCGACACTCCGGCGGTGGCCGACGTAGCTCAGGAAAAGGGCAAATGGGGGATCACATACGACTGGGGCGGCTCCTGCAAGGTGGAACGCTGCCTGACAACCCCCTACTGGAACTGGGGTCCAGTCTACGCGAACCTCGTCAAAGGCGTGATGGATAAGACCTACAAAGTCGGCTGGGATTATTTTGACGCCAACTCGGGCGGCCTCGGCCTGTATGGTTTCATGGAAGGCCAACAGCTCACGAAAGGCGAGTCAGAGCTTCCACCCGAAGTCATTCAGGAAGTACGTGACACCCTGGCTAAGATGCAAAGCGGCGAATTCAACCGCTTTGATGTGTTCTCCGGCCCGATTAACGATAATAAGGGCAATGTCGTCGTTCCTGCAGGTGAGAAGTTCGAACAAGCCGACCTCGACCAGTTCCCCCCCGGTTCCCCTGGTCTGGAATGCAAGTACTGCATGTATTGGTGGGCCGACGGTGTTACTGCCGAATTACCCGATACCGGCGGTTAACGATCCGTTCATCCAGGGGCCAGAATTCAGCGGAGAACTTTTCCGCCTTGGGGTTCTGGCCCCATTTTTACAGTGAGTAAATCGTGCTCCAAGAAAACGAAATTTCTCAGTCACAAGATGAACTGCAACCACAAGATGGCCAACCCATCGTGGAAATGCGAGGCATCATCAAGCAATTCCCCGGGGTCCTGGCGAACGATCACGTCGATTTTTCCTTGCAAGCCGGCGAAGTGCATGCACTTCTCGGAGAGAACGGCGCTGGCAAAAGCACTTTAATGAATATCCTGGCCGGGCTTTACCACCAGGATGCCGGCGCGATCCTGATAAAAGGCAATCCTGTTGAATTTTCTTCACCGCGCGACGCGATCAAGGCCGGGATCGGCATGGTACACCAGCATTTCATGCTGGTCCCCTCCCAGACTGTGACTGAGAACATCCTACTGGGTTTAGACGACCCTCGTTTCCGCTTGAACCTGCACAAATACGAACACCGGATCGCTGAGATCAGCAGCCAGTTCGGATTGATCGTTGACCCGCGCGCTAAGGTCTGGCAGCTTTCTGTGGGTGAACAGCAGCGCGTGGAAATCTTGAAAATGCTTTATCGCGGCGCTGAAGTGTTAATCATGGATGAGCCGACCGCCGTTCTGGCGCCTCAAGAGATCGATGGGCTGTTCGGTACCTTACGCGCCATGACCCACGAAGGCAAATCGGTGATCTTTATCAGCCACAAGCTGCAGGAGGTGACAGCGATTGCCGACCGAGTTACCGTCCTGCGCAAGGGCGCGGTGACCGCTTCTGGATTGAAGACACGTGGGACGACGCGTCAAGAGCTCGCCAAGCAGATGGTCGGACGGGATGTAATATTTAGCCTGGATAAAGAAAGCCAGGAGCCTGGAGAAACCGTCCTGGAGATTACTTCCGTCTTTGCAGAAAACGACAAGGGCTTGCCTGCTTTGCAAGGCGTCTCACTAAACGTGAAAGCCGGCGAGATCGTCGGGCTGGCTGGCGTGGCCGGAAATGGACAAAGAGAGCTCTCCCAGGTGCTCACCGGACTGCGCAAATGTATCCAGGGAAGCGTATTGTTGAACGGCGAGGCAATTGAGAACCGGCCCTGTTTTTTCGCCATCCAGCGCGGCGTAGCCTACGTGCCCGAAGACCGCCACCATGTGGGCAGCGCGCCTAATCTGAGCGTTACCGATAATGTCATCATGAAGAAATACCGCCACGCGCCGATCGCCCGCGGTTGGATGTTGGATATGCCAGCGGCGACGCATTTTGCTCGGGAGCTGCGCGAGGCTTATGACATTATCGTCCCCACGGTCGAAACCCCTGTACGGCTGCTATCCGGGGGCAATTTGCAGCGCGTGATCCTGGCCCGAGAGATCTCCGGGAACCCGGTCCTCATGGTCGCCGTCCAACCGACCCGCGGCCTGGACGTTGGGGCGATCGAGGGAGTGCATCGCCTGTTACTGGCGCAGCGGGAAACCGGCGCGGCGATCTTATTGGTCTCGGAGGAGCTGGAAGAGCTGCTCTCGCTGAGCGATCGCATTTACGTGATCTACGAGGGCAAGATCATGGGCGAGGTCATTGTGGATTCGGACGATAACTCCGCAGGAACTCATCGACACAATCGGCCTGATGATGACCGGCACGCCCCAGGAGCAAATTTTGGATCAAGGAGCGACCCAGAATGGCTGATATCGCCTCGACTCCGCCGAAAGGCGCCCGGGCTGGCCTTCAATTCAGGATCAAGCTCGAACCACACCTGAAAGAACCCCCGCGCTGGTACCCATTTGCCGTCTCTCTCGGGGCGATCATTATTGCTCTCTTTCTGGGAGGCATCCTGATCGCGATCGTCGGAGGCGATCCAATCCGCACCTATGCGCACATCGCCAAGGCCTCTTTTGGAGACCTGGGCGTTTTCTCGGACACCATCGTCAAGGCCACGCCCCTCATTCTGGTCGGCCTGGCTTGTTCGGTGGCCTTTCGCATGAAGCTGTGGAACATTGGCGCTGAAGGCCAATTTTTCCTCGGCGCGTTCGGGGCCAGCGCGGTCGTGCTTACCCCGCTGTTACCAGCAGATACTTCGCCGTGGATCTTCATCCCCGCCATGATGGTTGCAGGTCTATTGGCTGGAGCGTTGTGGGGATTTATCCCTGGTTTTTTGAAGGCCAGGTTCAACGTCAACGAGATCATCACCACCCTGATGCTGAATTACATCGCCATCTCCTGGAATAATTTCTTCATCTTCGCCATCTGGTCGGAACGTGGCTTCCAGATGAGCCCCGTTTTCCCTAAGAACGCCTGGCTGCCGCGCCTGACGGACTTTTCGTCGTCTATCCCGCTTTTCAGAGGGCTGACCACCCACCTGGGGCTTTTAATCGGGGTCGGTGCGGCCGTGCTCGTCTGGTTTATTATTTACCGCAGCCGTTGGGGCTATGAAATCCGCCTGATTGGCGACAATCCGCAGGCTGCCCGCTATGCAGGTATTAATATCACCCGCAATACGATCCTGGTAATGATGCTTTCCGGCGCGCTCGCCGGTCTGGCGGGAATGTCTGAGATCACCGGGGTGGTCCATCGCCTGCAAGGCGCCATCTCGCCAGGATATGGGTTTACTGGCATCATCATCGCCTGGCTGGCCAAGCTCAACCCATTTGCAGTCATTCTTGTTTCGGTTTTATTTGGAGCCCTGCTCCTGGCGGGACGAGAGATCCAGCCTTCTGGCATCCCAAAAATGATCCAGGGCATTATTCTGGTCAGCTTGATCGCCAGTGATTTCTTACTGCGCTACCGGGTTAGTATCGTCCGGGAAAGCGTGGAGGCCTGATCCATGGATTTAATCGTCATCCTGCAAGCTGGCGTCGCCAATGGAACAGTGCTTTTATTCGCTGCTCTCGGAGAAATCTTCGCCGAGCGCTCCGGGGTCATCAACCTGGGCGTGGAAGGGATGATGCTGATTGGAGCGATGAGCGCCTACAGCGTCGCGCTTTCTACGGGAAGCCCGTGGTTGGGAGTACTGGTGGCCATGTTGGTGTCGGGATTGATCAGCCAGATCCACGCGTTCATTGTCATTACCTTGCAAGCAGACCAGGTAGTCAGCGGGCTTGCGCTCACTTTCCTGGGGACGGGCATCAGCCTGGTCGTAGGGGAAGGATTGAGCAAAGCCGGCGCGGTATCGCTGCTGCCAAATTTCTCCATCCCCATCCTGTCACAGATCCCGATCCTGGGTCCGGTTTTTTTCGCCAACCAGAGCGTGATGGTCTACCTGGGATTCATTTTGACGCCACTGGCCTGGTACTACATCAACTTTACCCGCCCTGGCATGCATCTCCGGGCAATCGGCGAGCACCCCGCTGCGGCAGATACACTGGGGATTAACGTGAATGGCTTGCGCTACTTTTATGTCTTCGTAGGCGGCTTGCTGGCCGGTCTGGCCGGGGCGACCATCAGTCTGGCGATCTCCCCGGGTTGGTTCAGCGAGCTAACCACTGCGGGCCAGGGGTGGATCGCAGTTGGCCTGGTGATTTTTGCCCAATGGGATCCGTTACGTGGCGCATTCGGCGCTTACATTTTCGGCGCGCTTCGCCGTCTTATCCTGGATATTCAAGGGCCGGCACTCCTGCTGGGGTTGCGAAATCCATTTTACTATAACCCGTATTGGGGATTTTTCCTGCAAATGCTGCCTTATGCTTTTACGATCATTGTCCTGGTCATTGGTTCACGTGAAGCCTTACGAAAGCGTCTTGGAGCTCCGGCCGCCCTGGGGAATCCATACATCCGAGGTGAGCGGGGATTGTAATTGTAAATTTTACGGCTGTTCTTTATGGATCAGGCCGGACTGTAGCGCTTCAAGGTTGCATGCCCATCTTCCGGATTGTTACAATCAATATCCTCTCCGATTTATCACGCTGGGGGGAACGCCGTACGCTGCTCACCAGCGAGCTTGGCGGGCTTAAACCGGATGTGTTAACGTTACAAGAGGTAAATATCGCCGCGCATACGGCAGAATGGCTTGCAAAAGAACTTGATTATCCGTACATTTACATCAGTCCAAAAACAGGCGAGACCGGATCACGGGAGGGCATTGCCATCTTGAGTCGAACGCTGCTCGCTCGGCAGGCAACACTGGATCTTGGGTCACAATCCCGTGTGGCGCAGTGTGTCCAGGTTCAGATCGGCGATACGCCGGTGCTTATCACCAACTGCCATTTATTCTGGCAGCCTGGGGAATCGCCTGGGCGCAACCAACAAGTGAAGATTCTGCTGAATCGGTTGAAGGCGATGCCACCCGAGCTGCCAACAGTGATTTGTGGAGACTTTAACGGCACGCCGCAGACCCAGGCGATCCAAAAGATGAAAAGCGCTTATTCTTCGGCTTATGAAGCCATCCATGGGCATGAGCCAGCTTACACGACCCCTACCGGGCTGCCTCGCTCAAAGCTGGCTTTTCTGCGCATGGCGCTGCACTTCTCTCGCTACGTGCAACTCAAAGACTTGCGCCCTAACTGGCGCGGTACGCTGGATTATATTTTCGTGGACGAAAAACTTAAGGTGTTGGACTGCCAGGTTGTGCTCGACCGGCCTTCGAACGAGAATTCGAGGATTTATCCATCCGACCATTTCGGCCTGGCGGCAACCCTGGAAATAGGTTAATTATGGACAAATTCCTTGGCTACCAATGCTCTCTATGCAAACAACAATACAGCCCAAATGAAGTTCAATATACCTGCCCGGTAGACGGTGGGAACCTGGATGTCGTTCTGGATTATTTAAGTATTCGTCAGAATTACCAAATCGAGGATATCCTGGCGAATCCCGAGCCCTCGCTGTGGCGATACCTGCCGTTGCTGCCTGTAGGAGATCCGAGCAACGAAGGCACCCCCTTACGGGCGGCTGGTTGGACGCCGGTTTATTCTCCGGCGCGTCTGGCGGATGAACTGGGCCTTGAGAACCTGTGGATCAAAGATGAAAGCCGCAACCCAACCGCCTCTTACAAAGACCGGGCCTCTGCGATCGTCGTAGCCCGGGCGGCTGAGATCGGAGCCCAGGTGGTCGTGACTGCCTCCACCGGAAACGCGGGGGCAGCCCTGGCCGGGATGGCTGCGGCTGTCGGTCAAAGGGCAGTGATTTTCGCCCCGCGCACGGCGCCTCCAGCAAAGATCGCCCAATTGTTGATTTACGGCGCTCAAGTTCTGTTGGTGGATGGCAGCTACGACGAAGCCTTCGACCTGACCATTTTGGCGGCTGAGGAATTCGGCTGGTACTGCCGCAATACGGGCTACAATCCATTCACAGCCGAGGGCAAGAAGACCGCCGCCCTCGAGATTTGGGAGCTGATACGCAGAGGCATTATTAATTTACAACCAGATCCAATGGCGCTTTCCCGGCGCTTGAGGGTTTTTGTTTCGGTTGGTGATGGGAATATCATCTCAGGCTTGCATAAGGGATTTAAAGACTTGCAAATGCTGGGTTGGATGGAGGATATCCCTCGGATTTACGGTGTACAAGCTGAAGGGTCCGCAGCGATATCCAACGCATTTTTTGCAGGGGATGAAAAGATTATTCCGGTTACGGCCAACACCCTGGCAGACAGTATCTCGGTTGACCTTCCAAGGGATGGAATACGGGCAGTGCGCGCCGCGAAAGAGACCGGTGGGGAATATCTCACGGTCACTGATAGCGAAATTCTTGCAGCGATCGCAGCCCTCGGCCAGGTTGGCATATTTGCAGAGCCAGCCGGGGCTGCGTCCTACGCCGGCTTGGTCAAGGCTGTAAATCAGGGGTTGGTCGCCTCGGGCGATCCGGTCCTGGTGATCAACACCGGCAGCGGGCTAAAAGATGTCAAAGCCGCCATGCAGGCGGCCCCAGGAGCTCCGGTGATCGAACCATCCCTGGATGCTGTCAAGAGAGTGATAAAATAATTGGTCTTTGATTTCTCCAGGGTGAAAATGGCTATGTCTGATCCCACGATTTCAATTATTGCCCCGATTTACAATGAAGCCGATAACATCTCCGAGCTTTACAAGCGCATCCGCCAGGTGATGGAACAGGCTGGAGAATCCTGGGAGCTGATCCTGGTGGACGACGGCTCGACGGACGGCTCTACCGATTTGATTCGAATGCTCCACAGCCAGGATCCGCACGTGCAACCAGTGATCTTTGCCCGCAATTTTGGCCACCAGATCGCTGTTACTGCCGGGCTGGATTACAGCCGCGGCCAGGCAGTGGTCATCATCGACTCCGACCTGCAGGATCCACCGGAGTTAATTCTGGAGATGATCGCCAGGTGGAAAGAGGGTTTCGAGGTTGTTTATGCCGTTCGAACCGGGCGAGAAGGCGAAAACTGGTTCAAACTCTTTACCGCTTCCCTGTTCTACCGCTTGATTTACCGCATCACCGACGTCGATATCCCCCTGGATACCGGCGACTTCCGCCTGCTGGACCGCAAGGTCGTCAACGTGCTCAACCAGATGCGCGAGCGGCACCGGTTCTTGCGTGGCATGTCGGTATGGGTTGGCTTCCGGCAGACGGGAGTCTCCTACCGGCGGGCCGCTCGGCATGCCGGAGAGACAAAATATCCGCTAAAGAAAATGCTTCGCTTCGCCAGCGATGCGATCACCGGTTTTTCTTACTTTCCGCTTCAAGTCGCAACCTATATGGGCTTTATCTCGGCGGGCATCGCTATTCTGGCGATCCCGGTAGTGGTCGCCACTCGCCTGGCTGGATCCCGGGCTTTCTTAGGCCAGGCGACGACTTTGATCGCTGTGCTATTTCTGGGAGGTGTGCAGCTCATATCGTTGGGCATCCTTGGAGAGTACATAGGCCGCCTGTACGACGAGGCGAAGGGCCGGCCTTTGTATATCGTGCGAGAAAGCCCTGCGGACGTTGAGGCCCCCCATAACGTTCCTCCTGAACCTGAAATCTCATCAGAGCGGAAATAACCGAAATCTCAAATTTGCCCGTCCCATATCAATAAAACCCAAAAACTAGGAGAGTTCTCAAGAAATGAAAATCGATCTACACATCGTCAAGGATCGCCGCGAACGCGCCTTGCAGCGTGTGCGCCAACGGAATATCATCATCCCCACATTCGCCCAAATGAAAGACCCCAGCCTGATCCCTGCTGAGGTCAAAGAAAAACTGAGCCAGGTAGGCTTGTGGGATGTAAACCCGCTCAATTTATTCCGCATCACCTGGAAAAATGAACCGGTAGCCTCAGCAGGCGGATACGGCGGCGTTAATTACCTTGAGTTTCCCAAAAGCCTGACGGGCACAGAGGCCCGGATTATTGTCTTGATCGGTAAATGGTTCCCCACCGGAGCACACAAGGTTGGCGCCGCTTTTGGCTGCCTGGCGCCGCGCCTGGTGACCGGGCAGTTCGATCCAACCGCGCAAAAAGCCGTTTGGCCGTCTACTGGTAACTATTGCCGGGGCGGCGCCTACGACTCTGCCCTGCTGGCAACACAATCGATCGCTATCCTCCCGGAAGGGATGAGCCGTGAACGATTTGAATGGCTATCCAATATCGCTGGCGAAGTGATCGCCACACCTGGCAGCGAATCAAACGTCAAAGAGATTTTCGACAAATGCAAAGAGCTGAGGCAGTCCGGCGAAGACCTGATGATCTTCAACCAGTTCGAAGAATTTGGCAACTATTTATGGCATTATGAAGTGACCGGGCACGCGATGGAAGAGGTGTTGAACAAAGTAATGCGGCCAAGAGACACTTACCGGGGCATGGCCTCGGCAACGGGCTCTGCAGGGACGATTGCCAGCGGCGATTACATGAAACAGCTATTTCCCGCCAGCAAGATCGTCGCCAGTGAAGCTTTGCAATGCCCAACCTTGCTGGAGAACGGCTTTGGGGCTCACCGCATCGAAGGCATCGGCGATAAGCACGTCCCCTGGATCCATAACGTCAAAAACACCGACATGGTCGTTGCCATTGACGACAATGCGGTTGTAAATCTGGCCAGGCTGTTCAATGAGCCCACGGGGCGGACCTACCTGGTAAAACAAGGTGTGCCTGAGGCGATTGTTTCCCGCCTGGACCTACTAGGATTTTCCGGCATTTCCAACCTTCTATCCGCCATCAAAATGGCGAAGTATTACGAATTGGGCGATCAAGACATTGTCCTGACCGTTTTGACGGACTCGATGGAGCTTTATGGCAGTCGCCTGAAAGAGATGCGGGCTGAGTTTGGCGAATTCAGCGAGACCGAAGCCGCGGCCCACTTCGCTCACTACCTGCATGGCCAGTCCACCGACAACCTGCTTGAATTGACTTACGCTGACAGGCGCCGTGTCCACAACCTGAAATATTTCACCTGGGTGGAGCAGCAGGGCAAGACTTACGAAGAAATCTTGGCTCAATGGTACGACCGGGATTACTGGACCAGCATCCAGGAGCAGGCTGCGGAAATCAACTCATTGATTGAAGATTTCAACAAGGAAGCTGGACTGATAAAATAACTTTCAACCGCTTTCCGAAACGCTGCTTTTTACACCAACTGGTCAATACGTCATTGGTTGCATTCCCGCCAGCCTTTTGATGAATTGACCAGTTGCCAGTTATTGTCTGCGATATTTGAAAGGATCCATGCCAGATATTAACCCTTCCGCGCTCAGCCGAGACCGGCTGAAAAACGCCGCCGGACAAATGGTTTTTGATCGAGGCGAGGCTTACTTCCAGTGGGGACGTGTAAAAATTGATGAAGTAACCAGCCAGCGCGCCATTTGTTTCGTTCAAGGCAACCATTTATATGAAGTCGAAATCACGATCGACCAAAATTACCTTTACCTGAGATGCGAATGCCCTTATGCCACGAAGGGTGTGGTTTGCAAACACGAAGTCGCGGCAGCCCTGGCGGTTGGAGATTACCTGCGTAAGAACCTGCCGCCTCATTGGTCGGAGCAGTTGAACCAGGCGCTCCAGGCTCCAAAAGCCGGGAATCAGCGCGGCGGGCCGCGTCCATATTTGCTGTTTTTCAGCCTGCAAAATAACGCTAACAGCTATTACGAATCCTGGAATTTCAAGCCCTACATGATCCCGACGCAAAACCTGCCCGAGTCTTTGAAAACGGATCCGCAGGCCGCTTTTGAAAAGAGCGAGGAAGAAATCCTGGAATCGGCTTCAATGGCAAGGACGCCTTTCAATACACTAAATCCGAAAGGATGTGTAAATTGTGGGATTGAAAGCGTTGTCCTGGCTAATATGATGATTGAGCGGGTGCGCAATTACAGTTACACAAATACTTCCTTGACGTTGGGTGAACTTCTGGCGCTTTCGAGCAGCATTCAGGCGCCAATATTTTTAGGGGATGAGAGCAGTCCAATGACCCGTCGCCTGGAATTCCTCTCACAGCCTTGTGAGATGCGGCTTCTGGTCGAGCGAGGCGAGACAGGCGTTCAGATTCGCGCCAAAATCGTTACCGGCGAGTATTTCCAGTTTCTAGATGAGATGGACATCCAGATCCTTCCCACCACCCCAACCTGGATCCTGGTGGGAAACCAGTTGCTAAAGCTGGCCGATGAAAACCAGAGAGAACTGCTGTCTTCTTGGATTGCCACGCCTCAGGTTTTCGTCCCATCCAATGAAGAAGAAGAATTTCTGGAGAAGTTTTACCTTCGTCTTGCCCAACAGACGCAGATCGAGGGAGAAGGTGTTGCCTGGGAAAACGATCAATCCCTACCTGTGAGTCGTTTATATCTGAGTGAATCGAAGGGGGCGCTCCGTGCTGATCTGCGCTTTGGCTATGGCGAATATGAGCTGCCGTACGAAAGCACAAAGCAGGCGGAATCTGTGGTGCGAAAGCCAGAATCCTGGACTCTGGTACGCGTACAGCGCCAGCCTGAGATAGAAGAGCAGTGCTTCCGTGCGCTTTCGACCAGTGTATATCGTTTGAAGCGCGCCCCGAAACCTGCCAGGGCAGGGATTTTCAGCCTGCGGGCGAATGCACATCCGGTCGATTTCCTGTTACATTCCGTACCGCGACTGATCGAGGCTGGCTATGAAATCTATGGCGAGGAACGGCTGAAGACCATTCACGTCAACCGCAATAAGCCCAAATTATCTTTCAATATTTCTTCGGGTATTGACTGGTTTGACGTACAGACGGTGGTCAATTTCGGTGAGTTGGAAGTCTCGCTGAAAGAGCTGCGGAAAGCAGTGCGCCGCAACCAGCGCTATATTAAGCTGGCGGATGGGAGCATCGGCGAGATCCCGGAAGAATGGATCGAACGGTATAAACACTTATTTGGCCTGAGCGAGGAGACTGAAAACGGACTTCGCCTCTCCCAAAGCCAGTTGACAATCATCGACCAGCTCCTACAAGGGGCGGAAAACGTGCGCGCAGACACGGAATTCAAACGGCTGCGCGATCGATTGCGAGATTTCTCCGGGATTTCTCCGGTCAACCTGCCCAAAGGATTTCACGGGGTTCTGCCTTCGTATCAGAAAGCCGGTTACGACTGGCTTCACTTTCTCCATGATTTCAGGTTCGGTGGATGCCTGGCGGATGATATGGGCCTGGGAAAGACCGTGCAGGTGCTGGTCTTCTTGCAATCCTTGCGCGAAGGGCTGGGATCTAAAACCAGCGACCCGCCGCAGCACGCCGACCTTCTGGTTGTGCCGCGCTCTTTGCTGGTTAACTGGCAGCGTGAGGCGGCTCGCTTCACACCCGGCCTGCGCATTTTGGAATACTTCGAAACAAACCGCGAGAAGGAGCTGCTGAATTTTGACCAATACGATCTGGTCATCACTACCTATGGAATCATGCTGCGGGATATCGAAAAACTGCGCGAATACACATTTAATTACGCGCTTTCGGATGAATCCCAGGCGATAAAGAACCCGCTGGCGCAGACATCGAAAGCCGCGCGCCTGCTGCGCTCCCGGCACAGGCTGGTTCTGACCGGGACTCCGGTCGAAAATTCAACGGTCGATCTTTGGTCGCAGTTTGCATTCCTGAACCCCGGATTGCTCGGAAGCCTGGAGTATTTTAAGAAAGAATTCAGCCTCATGATCGAAAAGAAACGGGACGAAAAGACCGCCCAGCTTCTGCAAAAAATCGTCCACCCTTTCATCCTGCGCCGTTCGAAAACCCAGGTCGCTCCAGAGCTGCCGCCGCGCAGCGAGCGGATTCTCTTTTGCGATATGGAGCCTGCCCAGCGCAAGTTCTACAACCGGACCCGCGATTACTACCGCGGCTTTCTGCTGGGAATGATCGACAAGGAAGGATTATCGGCCACGCGAATGAAAATCCTGGAGGGGTTGCTGAGGCTGCGCCAGATCGCCAATCACCCTCGATTGGTAGACAGCAAGTTTCGCGGCGACTCCACTAAGTTTGAACTGCTGCTCGAAACCTTGGAGACTCTCCGGACTGAGGATCATAAAGCCCTGGTATTCTCCCAGTTTGTCCAAATGCTGCGCTTGGTGCGCCAGCCCCTGGATGAACGCAAGATCCCATACGCCTACCTGGACGGGCACACCCAGAACCGCCAGGAACGCGTGGACGCTTTCCAGAATTCTGCGGATATCCCCTTTTTCCTGATCAGCCTCAGGGCTGGCGGCGTGGGTCTCAATCTCACCGCAGCCGACTACGTCATCCACATCGATCCTTGGTGGAATCCTGCGGTCGAGATGCAAGCCACCGACCGCACTCACCGAATTGGCCAGGACAAGCCGGTGTTTGTTTACAAATTAATCACTCGCGATTCGGTCGAGGAAAAAATACTGCAGCTCCAGGAACAGAAGAAAAACCTGGTTAACCAGCTTATTACTTCTGAGAGCGGTTTTTTCAAGTCCCTGACGCCGCAAGATGTAAATGACTTGTTTAGTTAGGCCTCCCCGAGAAGTTGGCAGTTTTCCTGACTGGTGGTAGACTATTTGGGACACTTGCAATCCAAGGGGCGGTCTCTAGAGTTTTTCCATGCTGCCGAATCCCACTTCCCTGATCCTTGTCGTTGTTATGAACAACCGCCGCGATCTTGAAATCGCCCGGTTGTTGGGTTGGTATCGCATCCCTTTACGCAGCGCTCCCAAAGTGATCGATGTCGACTACCTGGCCTTTTACCAAACAGCAGCGTTCGGCGATGAAAAATGGCGCATCCTCTATGTTGCACCGGTGCGCGGGCACGAATTAACCACCCGGGCTGAGCTGCTGCAAGAAGAGCAAGACCACCCACACGCCCAACAAGAATATTACAAGATCCAAATTGGCCCTTTGGAAAGCCTGCCAAATCCAGTCCTGGCAGAAGGCTGGCTGCGGATCACTTTTCTTTACACGACCGGCGATTATCTGCTTAAAGCCAGGACAATGAACGACCTGGTGGTTGAATCGGAAGAGCGGCGCATCCTTTGGCAGGCGCTGCGGGAGCGCGCCAGCCAGGCGCAAAATTACGGCGCCCCCAGCCTGCCTGAGGTCGATCTCGATCCGGCGCTTCTGGCAGCCCTGCTGGGCGTAAAGGAGATCGAAGCCGGCCCGTACAATTCGGATCCACCTGGCGGGAAAATTACGCAGTAAGATTTCAGGCCGGCCCTGAACGGATAAAACAACTATGTCGCTATTGATCAAATCCGGCACAATCGTTACGGCCTCAGAGACTTACTCCGGCGATATCCTGATCGAGGCTGAAGAAATCGCTGAGATCGGCGCTCACCTGGATGTGGCTGACGCTGAAATCATCGACGCAACCGGCAAGCTGGTCTTTCCCGGGGGCGTTGATCCGCACACCCATTTCGACTTGCCGATGTTCAATACCGTTTCTTCTGATGATCATTACAGCGGGCATAAAGCCGCAGCTTTCGGCGGTACAACGACAGTCATCGATTTCGTCTCTCAGGATTACCCTGAGTTGGGGCGCTGCGTCGACGCGTGGCATGCCAAAGCGGACGATAAGGCGGCAATTGATTACAGCTTCCATATGAACATCACTCACCTGGACGATGCCATCGCTCGCCAAATCCCTCAACTTCCACAGCGCGGCATTACCAGCCTGAAAGTCTTCACGGCTTATAATGGGCGCCTGCGCTTACAGGATGGCGACATTTTCCGGGTGATGCGTATTGCCAAAGAACAGGGGATGCTGACCCTGGTGCACGCCGAAAACGGGGATGTGATCGACATCCTGGTAGCCGAAGCGCTTGCCGCCAACCATACGACGCCCGAATGGCACGCTAAAACTCGGCCTGCCTGGGGAGCGGTCGAAGCCACCTGGCGCGCCTCGGCCCTGGCTGCCCAGGCGGGGGCCCCCCTTTACATCGTCCACATGAACGCCGCCGGTGAAGTGGACCAGCTTCAATATGCCCGCCAGCATGGGCTGCCAGTGATGGGAGAGACGTGCCCCCAATACCTTTTTTTCAGCGAGAATGACCTGCGCCGCCCGGATGGGGCAAAATGGATTTGCTCGCCTCCGATGCGCACTGCTGCAGACAACGCCCGCCTTTGGGAAGGCCTCTCTGGCGAGATTATCCAGACGATCGGGACGGATCACTGCCCCTTCTTTTACAATGGAACGCTGCCGATCCTTTATGAAGGGAAAGAGGTCGCTATCCCTGGCAAAGAGCTGGGAAAAGACGACTTCACGAAAATTCCTAACGGTCTGCCGGCAGTGGGCGACCGCCTTCCGGTTTTGTGGACATACGGGGTACGCCTCGGGCGCCTGACACCCAACCAGTTTGTCGCCCTCACCAGCACCAACCCGGCTAAAATCTTTGGTTTGTATCCGAAGAAAGGCACAATTCTGCCAGGCTCAGATGCGGACCTGGTGATTTGGGATCCGGAACGCCGCCTGACCTACGGGGTCGCCCATTCTCAGCACCGTACAGATTACAACTTGTTCGAGGGTTGGGAATTAACCGGTTTTCCGGAAAAGGTGTTCTTACGCGGTCGCCTGATCGTGGATCAGGAACGCTGGCTGGGAAAAGCCGGCGCAGGCCAATTCCTCCACCGTGAGACTGGAGCGCCAGTCCTTTGACGTGCAGCCTAACAATTTGGAGCATCTCCATTCGCAAGATTGGAAAATAGCGCATAAAATTGGCCGTGCCTTGAACCGATTCATCGTCGAGAGGCTTGCGGCGTGGCAACGCCGGGGAGCATGCATACGCCTGGCAGCAGTATTCCTGCTGGTTGCAACGGCATGTACAGGTCTGCCGTTTTGGCCTTTGACTGCAACCCGTACGCCTGCTGGACCTACTCTCCAACCCGGGTTAATCAGCGCCACTTCGGAAAGTGGAAATCCCCAGTCATCTGAAAATGCAGGTTCGCCGAGTTCAACCGGCGGCCCGCTCAGCACGCTTACACTCTCACCCGACTTCACCCTGACAGCCCGTGCGACGCTGGCTAAAACGATTCAAACAACGCCCACTCCAGAATCATCCCCTGAAGGGACAACTACACCGCTCCCGGGAGTCACCAGCGATCTCGTTTTTCTGGCAGATGGGCGGTTGGCGAGCTGGAATCACGCCAGTGGGCGCATTTCGGTCCTGGCAATGAACGTGGTCGACTATTCACTAAATGCAAATGGGCAAGGCATTGCGATATTACGCACGAAAGGCGTGGCAGCGAATGGGATCACGCTTTATGATCTTGTCTTCATGGAAGTGGATTCGCGCCAATCGACAGTTCTGGAGCAAAATTCGCCGCGCTTATTCAACATCCTGATTTCGCCCGATAGCCTCCGGATTGCATACACTTCCCAGGAGCAAGGCGGCTCCATTTACCTGACTCCATCAAATTCTGCGGGGCAATCCGTGAAAATCGGCACCTGCGCCCGTGAACACGAGCTGGTCTGCGACGCGAACATTACCTGGTCGCCCGATAGCAGCGAATTGTTATGGAGCGACCAGCAAGGTATCTGGCTCGCTGATGTAGAAGCGGATCCTCCTCACCTGGCAGCGCCAAGCAAGATAAAGGTCACCGATCCAAAGGGCGAACAAACAGAGATCACCGTTTCTTTCACAAATCTGGCCTGGTCTCCGGCAGGCCGCTACGTATTGGCGGAGGTCTCGCCCATCCCTTCTGAAGTTCATTGGCAGTCTTTGGTGGATACCCGCCTCGGCCGGATATCTGAGATACCGGATACCTACGAATATGTAGAGCACACTGTAAAAACTGCATGGCTGCCGGATGGCAGCTTGTTTGTGGCCCAACGCGGCGATGGAGAAAACCATCGCCCGCCTCATGCAGCCCTCTGGCAGGTCGTCGATACCCGCGACAACCTGGTGAGCCTTAAAAAAGAGTTCGATTTTAGTTCCGACAGCCTGACCCAACTGGTTGATTTGGGCGCGAGGCAGGAAGACCTGGCGCCCGACTGGGTGACAGCCCTAAACGAGAGGTTGCTCGGCCTCGGGATCCGGGTCAAAGAAATGCAAGTTTCACCCTTACTTTTTACATTTGATCTTAAATATGGCGCCCTGCAAGAAATCAATGAGATTCCCTACGATGTCGAGTTCAGTCCTCTGGTCCCCGGATATGTCTGGAGCGTTGATCATAGGACAGAGCGATGAAATCAATTTCGCTCCTTCCGATGGCCGGCAGGCTTACGATTTGCGTTCGGAGTTCGGCTCAGACGCACACGCATTCAACTGGCTGCCGCCCACCACTCACAACCCGTGACCCAGGTTTAATATCATCACCATGCTCCTGATCCTTCCCATCCTGATCCTGCTTTTTACCAGCCTCCTCATCCTGGTCTTGCGTTTTGTTCGCCCAGATTTCGCTTACACCTGGCTGATCGCGGCCGCAGGCGCCTTGCTTGCGTGGCCGATTACCCTTTTGATGCGTTTACGCCTGCCACAGGAAACGCTTTTGGCGAACTGGCAGCCGGAATCTTATTTTCACGCCTCTCCAGGCTTACTCCTGGACCAGGTTTCCTGGCCCTTTGTGTTCGCCCTGGGTACTTTGGTGCTGGCAGTGATCTTGACCGACGTCGCCCGCGCCAGCGAGGGCAATTGGTCTACCTGGGCGGGCAGCCTGGTGATCGCTGCGCTTGGCCTGGTCGCAGTGATGGCCGAAAATCCACTGACACTTCTATTGGCATGGGCAGCGATTGATATCTTCGAGCTCCTGATTTTAATGGCCCGGATTGGGCAAAGCGCTACTCGCGAGCAAATCCTCATCATGTTCTCGGCTCGCAGCGCAGGGATTATGATGCTGTTGGTTGCCTGGATCATTACCGAATCGATGAATGAGCGCCTCACCTTTACATCCATCTCTCCACAGGTGAATGTCTATCTTTTGCTGGCGGCCGGGTTGCGATTGGGGTTAGTGCCTCCTTTCCGGCCGTTCCAGAGTGAACTGCTTTTACGACGCGGCCCGGGAACAATGCTGCGGCTGGTGCCGGTGAGCGCCAGCCTGGTGCTCCTTACCCGTACAGCCAGTGCAGGCGTCCCAAGCGGAATTTACCCCCTTTTACTGGCAGTAGCAGGGCTTACCGCCCTGTTTGCTGCCGCATCCTGGGCTGTGGCAAAAGATGAGCTGGAGGGCCGGCCTTACTGGATCCTTGGAGGCGCCGCATTCGCATTTGCGGCCGCAATTCGTGCTCAGCCGGCTGCTTGCCTGGCCTGGGGCATCATGACAGTTCTCACAGGCGGGCTTGTTTTCTTGTTCTCGGCGCGGCACAGGAACCTTTTGCCTCTTCAATTCCTGGGGCTGCTGGGGATATCTGCACTGCCTTTTACCCAGAATTGGGAGGGCGTACGCCTTTATTTCCCACCTTTCAGCCCATCGCTCGTGCTTTTCTTACTGGCGCACGCATTACTTATGGCGGGGTTTTTTCGCCATGTTATGCGTCCTGGAGAGCAATTAACGGGGGTAGAACGTTGGGTTTGGCTGATTTATCCCTGGGGGCTGGCGCTTATCCCTTTGAGCCATATGATCATGACAGGCTGGGGGACTACATCGAGCATTTTCCAGTTACAGTTTTTTCCTCCGCTGCTGCAATCCTGGCCCGCCTTTGTGGTCACGATGCTTTTCATCCTGCTCGCAGCCTGGGGGCGTCGCCGCAATAACCGGCCCGTACGAATTCGCCAACTCGCTGCGCAGAGTTTTCAGCTACGACTGGCTATACCGCTTGGTCTGGTCCATCTACCGGGCTCTCGGACGCTTTATCGCCTTCATTAACCTGATCCTGGAAGGTGAGGGCGGCATTCTATGGACTTTACTTTTACTGACCCTGTTGCTTTCTTTTCTGGCACAAGTTGGTCAGGGAGGTTAACCACAGGTGTTTCAAGCGCTTGCATTCCCTGCCGTGGTGATCCTGGCCCTGACCAGCCTTACGCTGCTCATCAGCGAGGATTGGCGAGCCAGCCTCATCGCGTTGGTCATCCAGGATTTTGCCGTTTTTGTTTTGGTCGCGCTCAACTGGCCTTTGGAAAGGGCAGGCGCCAAGCTGGTTGCGGGTTGTATTTCCGCAATGGTCATCTGGATGGCAGTGGTCAGCTTGCCGGCCGCTCGCTCGGACAACCAGGGCGAGGAGCCAGCCTCCAGAGAGACCCGCATGCCTGGGGCCCACTTACGCTCGGGGCGCGTTTTTCGCCTTTTTACAGCCATCCTGGTCGGGTTGACCGTTATCTCGCTAGGACCGCAATTGCTCGATTGGATGCGAGGTGTCCGCTTAGAGCAAGCCTGGGGCGCATTGACCCTGATCGGCATGGGGCTGTTGCAACTCGGATTCACATCCCGCCCTTTCCGGACTGTGATGGGTTTATTGACCGCCCTGGCAGGGTTTGAAATTCTATATGCTGTCGTCGAAAATTCAACCCTGGTCGCCGGGCTCTTGGCGGCGGTTAACCTCGGGCTGGCTCTAATCGGCGCTTACCTGCTGGTGGCTCCCCAAATGGACGAAGCCAGATGAACACCTCCACCATCTGGATCCTCTTCCCTGGATTTCTGGCGGGCATTTTATATCTCCTGCGAGGCTGGAAGCGCCTGGTGAATACCGCCGGTATTTTAGCCGCGCTGGGACTGGCCTGGCTTGCCTGGAGGCTGCCGATCGGTAAGCCGATACCCCTGGGCTTTTGGCCAGGCGCACCGTCGGTAGAGCTCGCAGACACCATGGTTGTTTTGGGCCGCCGTTTTATCCTGGACGAGAGCGCTCGTCCCTTCTTACTTTTCATTTTTTTAACAATCGCTTTCTGGTTTGGAGGCGCTTATTTCGCTGGAATCGACCCGCTGTTTGTGCCATTGGGATTGGGAATGAGCGCACTGCTGACCGCCGCCCTGGCGGTGGAACCTTTCCTTTACGCCGCACTTCTGATCGAAATCGCCGCGCTGGTCTGTATCCCTATCCTCTCCCCACCCGGCAAACCAGTGGGACGCGGCGCTTTGCGATTCCTGACTTTCCAGACCCTGGGCATGCCGTTCATCCTTCTTACCGGATGGCTGCTCACGGGAGTACAGTCATCTCCTAACGACCCCGGGCTGATCGTCCGGGTGGCTTTCATGACCGTCCTGGGATTCAGCTTATTGACCGGCATTTTCCCATTTCACACCTGGATTCCGATGTCAGGAGAAGAGGCCCACCCTTATGCTGCTGCTTTTGTTTTCTTTGTTCTGCCGGGGATGATCTCCATTTTTGGACTGGAATTCCTGAATCGCTACATCTGGATGCAAACAGAACCCGCAGTGTACACGGTTTTACGCCTGCTAGGGGTGTTAATGGTGGTCACAGGGGGAATATGGGCAGCTTTTCAACACCACCTCGGCCGTATGTTGGCCTACGCAGCCATAATTGAAATTGGCCTTTCGCTGCTTGCACTTAGCCTTGGAACGCCTGGATCTGAGACAGCCCCACTGCTGGGGATCTTCTTTGCGCTGCTCCTGCCGCGCGGCGTGTGCCTGGGTTTATGGGCGCTGGCGCTGGCGGTGATTCAAGCCCATACAAAGGACTTAAGTTTTTTCAACATCCAGGGCGTAGCGCACCGCTATCCTGCTGCCGGAATCAGTGTAATCCTGGCGCATTTTTCCTTAGCCAGCTTCCCCCTCCTGGCAGGATTCCCCACCCACCTGGCATTATGGTCTGCCTTAGCGAACCAATCCCTGGCGATCGCGCTTTTAGCGATCCTGGGAAACCTGGGCCTGTTAGTCGGAGGCGTCCGGACGCTGACAATTCTGGTGACCGGACCGGATAATGAAGGATGGCGCGTCTCCGAAGCCAGGTATCAATTAGGTTTATTTGGCCTGGGTTGGTTGGCGCTCTTCTTTTTGGGTTTATTCCCCCAGTGGTTCACACCGCTATTGGAAAATATGGCCCGGTTATTGGTAATTCCAGGACATTAGTGCTTCAGCCCCCCTGTTGCATGAAGGACAGCCGCGAAAAATGGTTTGTGTCCGTTATGCCATGCTATAATCACGAAAATCCACGAACGATCGGCGATGGAGTAACCCCATGGAAATGGAACAAATTCTGAAGCAAGTTGACTGGTTAGACGAGGAAAGGCGCAAAGATAAAACAAAGATCGGGGCGATTGAGGAAAGAATTTCAGCCCTGGAAGGCAATATCCCACCTTTCGCCCACCAGATCAAGGACCTGGGCAGTGAACTCACGCGCCTTACGGCTTTTCTTTCGCGTATTGATCATTTCGACGAATCCTTGCTCCAACAACGTGTGGAGTCCAAACAGTATTTCGAGGAATTAGAGCGCCAGTTCAGAAAGCGAGAAGAAGAAAGCGAGAAAGTCCGCCGCGTTGAAATGCGCGCTCTGGATGCAAGCCTGGCGGAACTACGCAAAGAATTGGAACCGATACCCGAGCTCAAACGAAGCTTAAAAGCCAGGGTTGAAGAGGAAAGCCGCCTGGCGCGCTTGATCGATGAAGTGCGCGGGCGAATTGACACCGTCCGACGCAGTGAAGAAGAATACACCCGTGCATTTCGCTTGCTAGAGGATGGGCGCCGGCAGGATTCCAAGCGCTTGACCGATCTACAGGGCGAGGCCGGTGCAGTGCGTAAACGCGTAGACGAACAGCGCGGCCTGGTGGAGCTGAATACATCCACTACTCGAAAAATCGAAACTCGCCTGAACGAGCTTTCCGTTGTAGAATCCGAGCGCCGGGAAGCGCAAGAAGCTTTTTTGGAGAACCAGGCGCTGCGCGAAGTGGAACGGGATCGCGTCTGGAAAGAATGGCAGGCACGTTTCGACCTGATCGAAACGCAAACTGCCGACATCGAAACCCACCTGCAAACCCTCGAAGCCACCCACCGGGCGGTGAAACGCTCGCAGCAGTTAGTGGATGAGGTATCGCAAAAAGTTGAGAGACGCATAAACGAAATTACAGAGATCCAACGGTTGAGCGAAGAACGTTTTCGCCAGGAATGGGTCACATTTAAAGCCGATGACCAGAAGCGTTGGACGAACTATACGCTTACAATCGAAGAGCAGCGCGGCGAAGCCTCGCGCCAGTATGAGAAATTAGGTGAACGGGTTACGCACCTGGAGGACAGCATACAAGAAATCCAGGACCTGCTGCACCAGATGAACGAAATTACGGAAAAACGCTTGCAATCTCTTTTGGCAATTGCCCATGAATGGATGGCGACGTTCGAAAACACCATGGGGCGCGCTCGCTGATACGAACAGCTATTCCATACCGGAGGCTGCCAGAATTTCAGCCGGCAGCCTGGAGCCCGACAATTAAGCGATCAGGATTACAATGCATGTAATCGGCACAGCGGGGCATGTCGATCATGGGAAATCCACCCTGGTGCAGGCCCTGACAGGCACCCACCCAGACCGTCTGAAAGAGGAGCGCGAGCGCGAGATGACCATAGATCTCGGGTTCGCCTGGTTCAACCTGCCTGGCGGGGAAGAGGTGGGCATTGTTGATGTCCCTGGGCACCGCGATTTCATCGAAAATATGCTTGCCGGGATTGGCGGCATCGACGCGGCGCTATTTGTCGTCGCCGCCGATGAAGGCGTGATGCCGCAAACTCGAGAACACCTCGCCATCCTGGATCTCTTGCAAATCCCGGGCGGGGTAGTCGCACTGACGAAAATCGACCTGATGCAGGATAAGGATTGGTTGGATCTGGTTGAGGCGGATCTGCAAGAGACCTTCGCCGGCACCGTCCTGGAAAACGCTCCTGTAGTGCGAGTATCGGCCCGCAGCGGCGAAGGCATTCCCGGGCTGCTGCAAGCGTTGAGCGCCTGCCTGAGCGATAAACCACCGCGGCCGGATTACCAGCGGCCGCGCCTCCCGGTGGATCGAGTCTTCACAATCGCCGGGTTCGGAACGGTCGTGACCGGGACACTGAGCGATGGGCGGCTTAAGGTTGGCGAGGATGTGGTCATCCTTCCAAATGGGGGGCGTGGCCGAATTCGTGGCTTGCAAACCCACAGGCGAAAAGAGGATGTCGCTGTTCCCGGGAGCCGGACTGCGATCAACATCTCCGGGCTGACTGTTGACCAGGTCCAACGCGGCGAAGTCGTCGCCCATCCTGGTGATTACCGTCCAAGCCGGCGCCTGGATGTGCGCTTTCGATTGCTGCCAGACGCCAGCACCCCTGTCAAGCACAACACGGAAGCGAAATTGTTCATCGGCGCAGCCGAGGTTGTCGCCCGCATCCGCTTGCTTGGCAGCGAAGAATTGATGCCAGGTCAGGCCGGTTGGCTGCAATTGGAGACCAGTGTCCCGATTGTTGCCATGCGCGGCGACCGCTATATCTTGCGACGGCCTTCCCCTGGAGAGACCCTCGGCGGAGGAAAGGTTGTGGATCCAAACCCAAAGGGGCGCCACAAGCGATTTTCGGCCGAGGCGATCGCCAGGCTGGAAGCATTCGCACAGGGTACACCGGGAGAGGTGCTTCTCCAGGCCCTGATTGCCTCCAGGGCGGATACGGTGAAAAATATCATCTCCCGCTCCAGTTTGGAGGCTGCCAGCGCGGAAAAAGCTGTCCGGGAATTGGCCTCCACCGGTCAAATGGTAAATTTAGAAAACGGGTCCGCCGAAGCGGAATTCGCCCCCAACAGCCTGGTGATGAGCAAAGGGACATGGGAGCAGACTGCTGCAAAAATCGTTCAAGAATTAACGGACTATCACAGCAGCTCACCCCTGCGGCTTGGTATGCCGCGAGAAGAACTCAAAAGCCGCCTAAGATCTATCCCCCGGCCTTCCCCTCGCCTTTTCAATGCTATCGTCCATAAACTCGCATCCGAGGCAGCGCTTGAGGAGGCGGGACCCCTGGTCAGGCTGCCGGGTTATACAATACGCTTCAGCCCACAGCAAGATCAGGCGATTGAGAATCTCATGAGGCGCTTTACCGCCTCCCCTTATTCTCCTCCAACCGTCAAAGAATGCCAGGCCGAGGTCGGCGAGGAGGTCCTGGCGGCTCTTTTGGACCTGGATAAACTGGTCAAAACCAGCCCGGATGTGGTCTTCCGCAAAGAAGATTATGAGAAAATGGTGTCCGAAATCCGCCAGCTTTCTAAGCAAAATCAAACGATCACCGCCGCTCAGGTGCGCGACCACTTTAATACCAGCCGGCGTTACGCGCTGGCTTTACTCGAATATCTGGATGCTTCTGGCATTTCGACCCGCGAAGGGGACGTGCATCGCTTGAAATGAAATGTTATAATGGATAGCGTGGAAAAGTGACGGCATGAAAACCGGGCTTGAAGAGAATAGCGGCGCCAAGGAAAAGAACCACGGAGGGCGTGTTTTCCTCCTGTGGGTCGCGGTCCTTTGCATCGCCTGGCTGGGGCTAACCTTCTTCAGCAGCCTGAAAGGAGCCGGCGCTGCTGACGTCACAACCACGGCAAAAGAGGCTGGTTCGGGCGGCATCCACGGCAGCTCCAGGGCATCGGTACTCGTACCGGCCCAAATTACCACCACTGCGACAACCACGCCAACGATAACGTTGACGCCTACCACCACACTTACACCAACGGTGACTTTCACACCGACGGTGACCTCCACCCCAACGATCACCCCATCTCCAACGAATACAATTACTCCAACGGCCACCTTAACCCCAACGATCACGCCAACGCCGACAAATACAAGCACACCGACGGTAACCGGCACCCCACCTACAGCAACCATTACACCTTCGCCTACTCAATCATCCACTCCAACGTCGACCGGTACGCCGCCCACCTCGACTCTTACACGCACATCAACGGTGACCGGCACCCCACCCACCGCAACGATCACACCGACGCATACTCGAACGCCCACGCCAACCGTCACCGGCACGCCGCCCACCTCAACGGCTACTGGAACGATCACCCCCAGCCCGGGTATTACCTATTCGGTCAGCCCGCGTGAAGCGCGACCCACCCAGGATGTCACCTACACGATAAAGGTCACTAATGGCGGAAATGCGCCTGCAACGAGCGTAAGCGTAACCGATTCCTTCTCTTCATTCCTGGATTTAAGGAGCGTTACGACGACCAAAGGCTCCTTCACCACCAATACGACCTCCCGCACTTTTACGGTCAATATCGGCACGCTAAACCCGGGGGATAACGTCACCATTTCTGTCATCACGCGGGTAAATAGCACCGTCAAATCAACGACGACCATCAGCAACGACGCTAACCTGTCGTATACCTATGCGGGGACCACACGCACGATCAGCTCTAATACGATAAGTGTGCAGTTGATCGGAACGACAACCCTGCCGGGAACTGGAGGTGCGCCATATCTGGACGAAGCGCCGACCCTCTTCTTACCAGCCTTGCTGATTGCCGCGCTGCTGGGCGCGGCGGGCATCGCTGCGATGATTTACAGTTTCCGGGCTAAACAACGGGATTCCCAATGGTCCGACTGGTTCCTGAAAACTGGGATGATGGTCTTTACTGCTGGTATCTTGTTCGCGCTGGCAGCCTATGGATTTAAAAAAGATTCCCGAGGGAACTCGCCGATTTCGCTATTGGTGGGTACCAACCCGCCACCTGCCGCAGATTCTATCCAACCTTTCAGGCCGTCCAATGACCTGGAGGATGCCTGGGATTTGAGCCATTCGAATGAACCGGAAAAGCTCCCGGATTTCCCCGTCCCCACACCCTCTGTGGTGCCGACTAGCGCCCCGAACGAAAAACCCCCGGATACCAGCGCGGTGAACCGGATCGTGGTCCCTGCAATGGATTTGGATACCGTGGTTAAGTATGTCCCCTTTGATGGATTGACCTGGTTGATCGCCGGCCTCAAGCAGGAAGTGGCCTGGATGGGAAGTACTTCATGGCCTGGACTGGGCGGCAATACTGCCCTCGCCGGCCATGTCACACTACTTGGCGGCGGCAATGGTCCATTTCGCTACCTTAGCGACCTGGGGTCAGGGGATTTAATTTATCTCTACACCGATGAGAATATGTACACTTACCAGGTCCAGCAGCAGGCTACCACATCAAGCACGGATCTTTCAGTGATACAAAATAGCGAACAACCCAAACTCACCTTGATCACCTGCACCGATTGGGACTCGAACACGCAGTTTTATTTGAAACGGCTGGTCGTCGTCAGCGATCTGGTGAACGTGAAGTCATTGTACAGCGAACAGCGGGGGAACTAGAGAAGCGAGTTCCAGAGCGGATCTACAACTCTGAAAAGACCCACTCGCCAGCGACCATTGTCGCCAGAGGCCGGATCTCGCGCAGCGCTTCCTGCTCGCATTTGAACGGATCCCGATCCAGCACCAAAAGGTCGGCGAAAGAGCCAGGAGCCAGCCTGCCCAGCTTACCTTCCTGCCCAGCAGCGTAGGCAGCGCCTGACGTAAAGGCCAGTAGTGCCTCCTCGACCGTGAGCCGCTGCTCGGGAATCCAGCCTTGCGGTCCAGGTGAGCCATCCGCCCGGCGGCGGGTTACCGCCGCATGCAGGCCCCAAAATGGATTGGGGGATTCGACTGGGGCGTCGGAGCCAAACGCCAGGACGGCGGCGTGATCGGCCTGGGCGCGCCAGGCATATGCCAGCCTGGCGCGTTCACCCCAATACTTGTCTGCCATCAACATATCGGATGTGGCGTGGATTGGCTGCATGGAGGCGATCACTCCCAATTCACCCAGGCGGTGGACGTCGCCCGGATGGACGACCTGGACGTGCTCAATTCTGTGGCGCAGCGCCGGTAAAGCCCGCGATTGTTCGTATTTTCGTAGTTGCTCGAACCCATTCAAGATTTCGTGGATTGCCAGGTCGCCAATCGCGTGAACGGCTAGGGCCAGGCCGTTATCGACTGCCAGCCGCCCGCTCTCGAATAACTCCTCGGCGTCGATCATCAACATCCCCCGGTTGCCGGGCTCCCCGATATAGGGCTGCAGCATGGCAGCCGTGCGCGGTCCCAGGGCGCCATCGGCAAAGGCTTTTACCTGTCCGATTCTCAAAAAATCGTCGCCGAAGCCGGTGCGCAGGCCGATTGCCGCGGCGTGAGACAGATCTTCTACCGGGATGCTTTTGACTACGCGAAAGCGCAATTGTCCATTGGCGTGGATGCGCTGAAGCGCTGCGAAACACCGTTTCCGGTCGAAATCATGTACGCCGGTTAACCCCATGCGCCACAAGATTGGAATGGCTGCACGGATCGCTCCCTCTACCTCTTCCAAAGTGGGCTCTGGTATCGCCTCTTCCATGAAATCCATCGCGCTTTCATATAAAATACCATCCGGTTCGCCGCCTGGATAGCGTCCAATCCGCCCATCTTGCGGGTCCGGTGTGGAGGCGGAAATGTGCGCGCTGTTCAGCGCGGCGCTGTTCGCCCAACCCGCGTGCAAGGACTTCGCCGTCAAATAAACCGGGTGGCCCGGAGCAACTGCATCGAGGTCCGCGGCAGCTCCGAATCCCGATTTCCAATTGTTCTGGTTCCAGCCATGGCCTAAAATCCATACACCCGGCGGAGTTGATCGGACGCGTTCTGCGATCCTGCCCAGGCATTCTTCACGCGTAGCCGTCTCACAATCGACTTTCTGCAGGCTCAAGGCGTAATTCTCAAGGTGAATGTGGGCATCGGTCAAACCCGGGATGACGACATGCCCACCCAGGTCATGGCGTTCCGCGCAGGCGCCATATTCTGCCAGTAAGGCGTCAGCATCACCGGCTGCCAGAACACTTCCAGAATCGACGACGATTGCCCCAACCTGAGGCCGGTTGGGGTCCAATGTATAAATCCGTGCGTTCAGATAGATATCCATCCAAGACCTCTCGGACGAGTTGATATGAAATTCAGCTCACCAGGTTTTGTAGCCAGGCTTCGTCTGGTCAATCCTCGCCCAGGATGAAGTCGACGATCGAATTCAATTCTTCGTCTGAATAGAAATGGATCGTCAGCGTTCCCCCATTACGACCCCGGCGCAGGTTTACCCGGGTCCCCAGCGACCTGCGCAGCTTCTCTTCTAAAGCGACGATCTCAGGAGCCTGGGCAGGTTTTTGCACCGCAGCCGGCTTAAAACCGCTATATTTGCGCACAAGCTCTTCCGTCTGGCGCACATTCAAGTCGCGATCCAGGATCACTTGCAGGACAGCGACCTGGGCCTGCAATGTCGCCAGCGCCAGCAAGGCGCGCGCGTGACCTTCGCTGATCCGGTCTTCGACAAGCGCCTGGCGGACTTCGGCAGGCAGTTTTATCAATCGCAAGGTGTTGGTGACTGCCGTACGGCTCTTACCCACTCTACCGGCAATCTCTTCGTGCGACAGGCCAAACTCCTCCGATAACTGGCGGTAAGCCTCCGCGGCTTCCAGCGGGTTCAAATCAGCGCGCTGCAAGTTTTCAATCAAAGCCAGCTCCAGGCGCTGCTGGTCGCTCACTTCACGTATGATCGCCGGGACTACCTCAAACCCGGCCTGGCGAGCTGCCAGCAAACGCCGCTCCCCTGCAACCAGGAGATATTCGCCAGGCTGGTCGCCCTGCGAAAGGATCAAAGGCTGCAATACGCCGTTCTCCTGGATCGAAGCAGCCAAACCGGCCAATTCTTCCGAGTCAAAATCCTTGCGAGGCTGGCGGGGATTTGGTGAAATTCGGTCTACGGGGATCTGCTCTACCCCGGCGCGCGAAGGGGGCTCGCTTCCGGGGATCAGCGCATCTAAGCCTCTTCCAAGTCCAGTTCTACGGGGCATTTTGGTCCTGAAAAGACATCATTCAGTTGCAGGCACCGGGATATAGATTCCATCCCCTTCGAGGATCTCGCGGGCCAGGTTAGCATAAGCCTGGGCTCCGGTGGAAGCCGGCGCATAAACGGAAATCGGCTGCCCATAGGAAGGCGCCTCAGCCAGACGGACCGACCGGGGGACTACCGCTTGAAACACTTGATTCGGATAATAGCGGCGAACTTCTTCGACAACGTCATTCGCCAGGTTCGTGCGCCCGTCAAACATGGTTAAAAGGACCCCGCGCAGCTTTAGCTCAGGGAAAAGCGCTGTGCGCACGCGGTTTATCGTTTGGTTGAGCTGGCTGAGGCCCTCTAAAGCCAGGTATTCACATTGAACCGGGATGATAACCCCATCCTGGGCAGCCACGAGCCCATTAAGGGTCAGCAGGCCCAGAGAGGGAGGACAATCTACCAGGATATAATCAAAGCGCTGGACCAGGGCTTCTAAGGCGCGTTTCAGGCGGACTTCGCGTGCCAGTTCGGAGACTAATTCCACCTCGGCGCCGGCTAATGAAGGAGTTGCCGGCAGGAGCGAAAGCTTCAATCGTGGGTTGTGCAAGATATGGTTTGAGGCAGGCGTTCCATCGATCAAGACATCGTAGGTTCCGCCTCTTACCGTATATTTATCGATTTTCAGACACGATGTAGCGTTCGCTTGCGGATCAAGATCAACCAGAAGCACACGCTGGCCAAAATAGGCCAGATAGGCTCCCAGGTTAATGGCGGTTGTGGTCTTTCCCACGCCGCCTTTCTGATTCACTAAGGTGTAGATGCGTCCCATTGAGGGGCTAATAAACCTCCACCAGGCAATCTTGAATTTCTTGCATTGTTGGGATGCCCGCTAACCGGGGTCGAGCTACCGATAACGAGGCTAACTGAGTGGCAACCCGGCCGGCCTCCCAGGGATCGCGGGTCGTATACAAACGGGTGAAAAACACCGCTGCAAAGATATCCCCTGCTCCGGTCGCATCTACTTCTGTGACGTCAACCGCCCGAAAATGGCGCACATCCCCATTCCAATAGACCCGCGCGCCAGCGGATCCTTCCGTGACCGCCAGAATGTGGCAGGAGGCGGCCATTTCTTCGATGCGCGCTTCATCACCATTCACATCATCAATGCTCAATACGGTCGCGCCCGCACGCTGCAGAACAAACGATGCTTCGGGCCATTCAGTGTCGTAGACCAGTCCGTCCTTATTCCAACCCCGCAGCCAACCCTGAGGTGTGACCCCGATCAGTGCAGTTGGGAAGGAGCGCACCAGGCCAGGCTCTACTTCTTGAGCCACTGGCCCAAGATGGACGATCGGCGCACTACGCCAGGGTTCAGGTACCATGTACAGATCCAGACTTGGCGCAACATTGCGGATATACTGTATCCTCCCGTCTGGCTTCGAGATATTTTCAAATACAGTACTTTGCTCGGCCGGGAAACTGGCAATCGGGATCGAAACCATCGGGCCAATGGGAAGCTCCGCACCCCAGGATGTGACCACGCCTACTCGTAAGCCAAAGGCCCGAGCGGTGAGCGCAGCAAATGCCGCGGTGCCGCCTAGCTGCGGCCCATCCGAAGTCAGGTCGCAGGTCAGGTGTCCTATTACCAAATAATCGACAGGTTCAAGTGCAGTAAGATTCATCATGTTTTTATTATACCTGAGTTAAGAAGCTGGTACAGGGAGGCAAACGCTCCAAACAAGAATGTATGTCTTTGTCCTATAAACGATCTAAAAATGAAAATTTGACTTTCTTGTATGCAAATTAAAGATGTGCATGGTATAATAACGCTCCGCCGCCATGGGCGGCTTTGTGTTGTATGTACCTGTTCGCGACGGGCTGCAGCCAGCGTGTTGCAGGTAATTTCTGAAATCATGCAAGGATTAATGAACCATGAATGAATTGATGAAGTCTGTTGAGGCAGAGAAGAATCCTAACGTCCCAGAACTGCACGCCGGCGACATGGTCAAAGTGTTCCTGCGAATTAAAGAAGGCGCGAATGAGCGCACCCAGGAATTTAGAGGCACGATCATTCGCCTGCGCGGCGGTGGCAACAGCGAAAACTTTACTGTCCGCCGCGTCGCCAGCAACGGCATCGGCGTTGAACGCACCTTCTTAACCCGCTCGCCTCGCATCGAAAAGGTAATCATCGAGCGCCGTTCACAAGTGCGCCGGGCGCAACTGTATTTCCTGCGCGAACGCCGTGGAAAGCGCGCCCGTCTCAAGCAAAAATTCACGAGCTAGCCCAAACAGACCCAATAAAAACAAGGGTGCAGCCCCCAGTAGGCGCTGCGCCCTTTTATCGTTACTCATTTTAAATATCAACCCTGGAGGCCGCACTTGTCTCGACCATTAATCGGTATCACAGTTTCACACCGAAAAAGCGATGAGGGCTTCTCGGTCTTGGGGATCTCGGACACCTACGTGCAGGCCCTCACACAGGCTGGAGCTTGCCCGGTTCTGATCCCATTGGGCCTGCCCGAAGACACCTTGAGGGACCTGTTCTCCCGTTTGGATGGCCTGCTGTTCAGCGGAGGCGGCGATGTACACCCGGAACGATACGGAGGGGAAAACCACCCGCTGATCGCCTCCATCGACAGCGACCGTGACCGGGTTGAAATCCAGCTTATTAACCATTCAGTCAACAAAGAGCTGCCTTTCCTGGGCATCTGCCGCGGCATCCAGGTCATCAACGTTGCCCTGGGCGGCGACCTGTACGCCGATATTTGCGACCAACGTCCAGACGCTTTGAAGCACGACCGGTTCCCCGGACAGGCGCCCGACTTTCTGGCGCATCCGGTCGAACTCGAGCCCGCCAGCCGGCTTGCCCAGATCGTTGGCAGGACATCGTTGAATGTGAACAGCATGCACCACCAGGGTATCTGCCGCCTGGCCCCGGGGGTAAGAGCCGTCGCCGCTGCCCCGGATGGGGTAATCGAGGCGCTCGAACTGCCCGACCACCCATTCGGGTTAGCCGTCCAATGGCACCCAGAATGCCTGACTAAACTCCCAGAAATGGCAGCCATCTTCCAGGCTTTTGTCCGCGCAGCGCAACCTGAAATTCGTTCCTGAGGGCAACGCCTGTCCTTCAATTCTCCTTTGCAGTAATTCTGAAAAGACAGGTCTATCTTGGATCCCCACCCATTGCCAGGTTCTCCTATCGCTGTTTTCGATTCCGGCGTTGGAGGGCTTTCCGTTCTACGGGCGATTCGCAGCGAACTGCCATACGAATCGATCCTTTTCCTGGCAGACCAGGCGCATGTCCCATACGGGCCGCGACCGCTGCAGGAAGTTCAGGGATTCGCAGAAAACATCACTCGCTTCTTAATTTCCCTGGACGCGAAACTCGTCACCGTAGCTTGCAATGCGGCCTCGGCAGCCGCGCTGCACCATCTGCGCCGCACTTTCCCAAATGTACCCATCGTGGGGATGGAGCCGGCGGTCAAACCGGCAGCCGAATCGACGCGCAGTGGGGTCGTGGGTGTGCTGGCAACGCCGGCTACTTTTCAAGGCGCCTTGTACGCCTCGGTGCTGGAGCGCTTCGCAGCGGATGTGACCGTCTTGCAGGATACATGCCCTGGTTTGGTAAACCAGATCGAAGCTGGCAACCTGGATGGAAACGAGACGCGCGCGATCCTGGAAGCGGCCCTGGGACCGATGCTGGCCCAGGGCATCGACACCGTGGTATTGGGCTGCACCCATTATCCATTTGTCATCCCTCTCATCCAGGAGATCGCCGGACCGCAGGTGCGGGTGGTCGATCCCGCGCCGGCTGTCGCCCGCCAGGTGCGCCGGCGATTGCAGGCGTTGGACTCCCTGCAGATTCAGTCAACTCCCGGATTTCTACGCTTTATGACCACAGGCGATCCTGCACGCCTGGAGTCGCTGCTACCCGGACTGGCGGGCATACAAACATCCGCGCGAAGAATCGCCTGGAGACAGCAAGAACTGCTCCAGGTTTAAAACTGCCAGGACCAAGATTTCGAACGGATTACAGGCTAAACCAGCGATCATCCCCTGGCGTCTGCTGGAAAAACCCCCATCTCTTCAGGTGAAACATCGATATCTCGGAAATTCTCAAAGGAAAGGTCTGCGAATTGAAAGCCGCGCGCCGTGCAAAGGTGGTCAAAGAGCGACGTATAGCTTTCCGGTGCTCGCGCGCTCCAGTCCAGACCCAATTGGCGGTTCACTGCTTGAATTCGCGCCGGGTCAGGGCCTTCCAGCTCAACGAAGCTGCCATATGGAAGCTCATCCAGGCTGATCTCCACACGATCCAGATCATAAGAGGCGCGGTATTTCTCGTACATCATCGCGACATGATAACCCAACGCTTCCAGCAAAGCGCGGGTAGCCTCAAAATCGCTTACGGTGATCTCAATTTCCTGGCGAACCCGAACGCCTTCCTTCGTCTGGCTTGGACCTTTATAGGTCAGCCGGGATATCCGATCTCGGCGCAAACGCAGCACCTGGAAACCACGCTTTAGATCGCCTTGCGAGTTGTCGAAACGCAGATTGATCTCATGGACCCGCGCTTGAACCAAACGCGCGCCCAGGCGCTCCAATTTCTGCTGTAATCCAGCCAAATCCGAGACGTAAAACTTCACTTCCAGTTCTTGATCCTTCATACACGACCTTTTCAAGCACTCTGCTTAATAATTTCAGCTTACTTCATGTTCCCACAGACGCAAACGCTTGCCAGTTGTGCAAAAGCCGCTTGTACCAGCCTTTAAACGACGGTCAACAGCGTCTGGCGCTGTTCCACACTATCGCCCGCTTCTACCCGCAAGCGCATGACTGTGCCCTTGCGTGGAGCCCTGAGCTCATTCTGCATCTTCATGGATTCGAGGATAATCAGGACATCCCCTTTCTTCACGTCCTGGCCTTCCGCTACCGGGATACCAACCACCAGCCCGGGCATCGGGGCTTTAAGGTGAAATTCGCCGCGTTCCGCAACCCGTGAGCCTGCGGCGGCGCGCAGGCGCTTTTCGCGCTCATCTTCGACGACCGCGGGGTACAGTTTTCCATGCAAAAGCACCTGCCAGCCTTCTTCGCTTGGATAAACATAAGCCTCGAAGGAACGGCCATCAACGATCATCGAATGCACTGGCTGATCGCTGATTGAATCAAAATCGACTTCGAACACCTGTTCATCGACCACCACGTGGTCTTCGTCCAGGATTTCAATCAAGTATTGCTGGTCACCGATCGTGGTTATATATTTCATTGACGGTCTCGACTAAAAACATGAATAATTTTGGAAACAATGCCACCACCTGTCCAGGCGCACTTCCCGGTTCCTCAGCGCTGCAGCCTTTCCCAACGGCTCAACCACTTCCAATTGCTGGTATCACGGGCATTGCGCTGGATGATCTGGGCAGCGCGTTGTGTTTGGTGGTGGGCGACCAGAGTGGCGATAATCGCCGCGGTCCTCGAATCTTGATCGCCTCCATCTTCGGCAGAATCCATTGAAAACCGCTCCTCAACGAAGCGGGTGTCATACTGCCCGCCCATGAAACGGTGCGAATCCATCAGAGTTTGGTGAAAAGGAATATTGGTGCGCACGCCGACGATCTTGTACTCTTCAAGCGAGCGACGCATCCGCAGAATTGCCTCGGCCCGCGTTTCGCCCCAGACGATAAGCTTAGAGATGAGAGCATCGTAATAAGGTGAGATCTCGAACCCTGGGTAAACGCCCGTATCCACACGCACCCCCGGACCTGTGGGCAGCAGACTGTGTGTGATTCGCCCTGTAGAAGGCAAAAAACCGTTATACGGATCCTCTGCATTGATCCGGCACTCAATGGCCCAGCCGTTAAAATGGACGTTTTCCTGGTTGTAACGCATCTGGCGTCCGCGCGCGATGCGAATTTGCTCCTTGACGATATCCACACCCGTGATCATCTCGGTCACCGGATGTTCTACTTGCAGGCGGGTGTTCATCTCGAGGAAGAAATAATTCTTGTCTTTGTCCACCAAAAATTCGATGGTGCCGGCGTTGAGATAATCCACAGCCTGAGCTGTTCGCACAGCCACGGCGCCCATTCGCTGGCGCAAGTCCTCATCGTCGCTTATAAATGGGGACGGCAATTCCTCCAGCAGCTTCTGGTGGCGGCGCTGTAAGGAACATTCACGCTCGCCAAGGTGGATAACGTTGCCGTGGCTATCCGCGAGAATTTGGAACTCGATATGGCGGGCGCCTTCCAGAAGTTTCTCCAGGTAGACGTTGCCGTCCCCAAAGGAAGCCTCCGCCTCTCGCCGGGCTGCCTGCAGCAGACCCGGCATTTCGCTCATTGTCTGGACCTCGCGCATGCCCTTACCGCCGCCGCCAGCGGTTGCTTTGATCAGCAATGGGAAGCCGATTTGAGGCGCCAACATCACCAGGTCCTCATCTCGTAATGAGCCTTCCCCTTCCGTTCCGGGCACCACCTGCACCCCAGCCGCCGAAACAGTGGCGCGCGCCACGGCTTTATCGCCCATTGCTGCAATTGCTGATGGCCGGGGGCCGATAAAGGCCAGCCCGGCGTCCATACAGGCCTGGGCAAAATCAGCGCGCTCGGCCAAAAAACCATAGCCAGGATGAATTCCACCCGCGCCGCTCTTCTTGGCGATCTCGATAATCTTCTCGCCGCGCAGGTACGATTCGCGGGATGGCGCCGGTCCCAATAGATAAGCCTCATCGGCATAACGGACATGCAGCGCCTGCCGGTCAGCCTCAGAGAACACTGCTACGGTCTGCATGCCCAGCTCGCGGCAAGCACGGATGATGCGCACAGCGATCTCACCCCGGTTTGCAATCAGAACTTTATTAAACATCCAGCTTATTCTCCAATAAATTGAAATCCTTGCCCTATAACGGGATACAGCCGTGCTTTTTAGCCGGATTGGTGTCGCGCTTATTCGAAAGCATTTCCAGAGCATTGATCAAGCGCGGCCGCGTCTCGCGCGGTTCAATGATATCGTCAATATAGCCGCGTGTCGCCGCAACGTAGGGGTTGGCAAATTTTTGGCGGTATTCATCAACCAATTCCGCTTTTCGAGCGATGGGATCTTCAGCTTTGGCAAGCTCCTTGCGGAAAATAATATTCACCGCGCCGTCCGGCCCCATCACAGCAATCTCAGCGGTCGGCCAGGCAAGGTTTATGTCGCCCCGGATATGCTTGCTGCTCATCACATCATATGCCCCACCGTAAGCCTTGCGTGTCACCACGGTCAGCTTGGGCACGGTGGCTTCGCAGTAAGCGTACAATAGTTTCGCGCCAGAGCGGATGATGCCGCCGTGCTCCTGGACTGTTCCGGGCATGAAACCTGGCACATCCACAAAGGTGACTAAAGGGATATTAAAGGCATCACAGAAGCGGATGAAACGCGCCGCCTTCTCGGAAGCATTGATATCCAATACGCCTGCCAGGACAGCCGGTTGGCTGCCAATCACCCCAACGCTATGTCCGCCTAGCCTGGCAAAACCAACAACAATATTGGCGCCGAAATGTTCGTGAATTTCAAAGAACTGCCCGTCGTCCACAACCATGTGGATGATATCTTTCATATCGTAAGGCTTGCTGGGATCATCCGGGACAATCTTGTCTAGCGCCTCCGCCATGCGCAGCGGATCATCTGCGGAAGGGATAAAGATGGGGTCTTCCATGTTATTTTGGGGCAAATAGGAAAGCAGCTTTCGAATCAGGTACAGGGTATCGGCCTCGCCGTCAACCGCTACATGACATACCCCAGAAAGCTCCGAATGAATGCTGGCGCCTCCCAAATCCTCAAAAGAGACTTCCTCGTGCGTCACCGTCTTGACCACTTCCGGGCCCGTGACGAACATATAAGAAGAGCTGCGCACCATAAAGATAAAGTCCGTCAGAGCGGGGGAATAGACCGCCCCCCCGGCGCATGGCCCCATAATAGCGCTGATTTGGGGGATAACCCCAGAAGCAAGTGTATTGCGCAGGAAGATATCGGCATACCCGCCCAACGATACAACGCCTTCCTGGATACGCGCTCCGCCAGAATCGTTCAGCCCGATCATCGGGGCGCCGTTCTTCAATGCCATATCCATAATCTTGCAGATTTTCTCCGCGTGCACCTCTCCCAGGCTGCCACCAAATACCGTGAAATCTTGCGAGTAAACGAAAACCAGTCGCCCGTCAATCGTACCCCAGCCGGTGATGACGCTGTCGCCCAGAAATTTTTGCTGGTCCAGGCCAAAATCGTTGGTACGATGGACGACAAAAGGATCCACCTCACGAAAAGATCCCTTATCCAGGAGCAAGTCTATCCTCTCCCTGGCGGTCATACGGCCGCGCTTGTGCTGGGCTTCGATTCGATCCGGTCCTCCGCCAAGGCGTCCTTGAGACTTCAATTCCCGTAATTCATCGATATTGTGATCATTGTTCATACGATTCTCCGAAAAATGCCTTTATCTTGGGTCGAGATAATAACCAGAAAACATAAAAAAGGGCAAAAACAGTAGCGCCGGAAGCAAATGGCCAATTTACGCGCCGGTTGGGGGCGTTGGCAAACGCTAAACGATCCAACCAGTAATAGGCGAGATAAGCCGCGGTCAGCAGTTTAGAAAACGATGGCGCCCATGGCAAGCCCCGCCAAAGTCCCCAAAAAAGCAGACTTCCAAAAACGGTCCACACCAGACCTGTAAAGGCTAAGTATAAAGGCGAAACAGGGAGCAACTGCGCCAAAAATCCCCATTGTTTGATCAACTCAATAAGGCGCAAAAAGTTCAGCCCTGTAAGGATTAACACCCCGCAAGCGAGCAACGTTACGCCAAAAGGTCGTTTGCGTTGTTTCATCGCGGCCGGCGCAAGTTGGCCCGGTTCATTCCCCAATAGCAAGTGTTATTTTACCCAATTGTTTCCCATCTGACAGGATTTCATGGGCGCGGCTTGCTTCCGATAACGGAAAATCCTGGCCTAACACCGCATTCAACTTGCCTGTAAAAACAAGATCCATGACCATCGCGAATTCATGACGGGTGCTCATCGTAGACCCAAGGATGGAAAGATGCTTGCCGAAAATATAGCGGTTGTCGATTTCAAACTTAGCCCCCCCGGAATTCCCTACAGTCAGGATGCGGCCTCCCTTTCTGGCAGCGCGAAAACTCAACGGGAAAGTAGTCCCAACGTTGTCAACGATGATATCTACCCCACGCTTCTCCGTCAATCGATAGAGCGCAGCCGGCCAATCCGGATTTTCAGTACGGTCGATGAGAAAGTCTGCGCCGAGAGATTGCGCCAGGCAGAGTTTCTCCGGCGATGAGCCGACAACGTACACCGTCGCTCCGCTTAATTTGGCTATCTGAATGCTGGCGGTGTTCACACCTCCAGACGCCCCAACGATCAGAACCGATTCTCCCACTTGAAGCCCAGCGCGGGTAACCAGGGAATGCCAGGCGGTTTGAAATACCAGCGCGGCTGCTGCCGCAGGTCGGCTGTCGAAATCTGCCGGGATGGGGTAGAGATTCTGCTCAGGTACTGCCACAAACTCGGCATAAGTACCCGGGATAGTCTCCCCCAGAAGGCGCCAGCTTCGGCACATATTATCCTGACCGGCGATGCAAAACTCACATTTTCCACAGCTTATGTTGGCGTCGATCACGACGCGATCGCCGACTTTCCATTGCGAGACGCCGCTCCCCAGGCCGGCGACTTCCCCGGCGCCATCCGCGCCGAGAATATGCGGATATGTTAATTTGATCCCGGGCCAACCTTCTCTGACAAGCAAATCCATATGGTTCAATGCCGCAGCCTGCAAACGCACCAAGACTTGCCCGGCGCCCGGCTCAGGCAGCGGCACGTCGGCATATTTCAGGACCTCAGGCCCTCCATGTTGGTAGAACAGTACAGCTTTCATATCACGCTTATTTAATGCAGTTGAATTTCCCAGATATGAACGTGACCTGGTTCATCCTGGTGCAGGTCTTGGATCTCGAGGTGCAAAACTTTCGTCTGGACAGCCTGGTCGAAATTCATAGTTGCCTCAGGGTTATCGACATTTCCGCTCAAATCCTGCACGAACTCCACCGGCCGGATCTCCGGGTCCGAATAAAGCTGGGCGGTGAGGCGCGCCTCAGTGCTCCCCAATTTGATCGACAGACCGGAAATACTCCGCGGCTCCGGGAAGGTTAATTCGATTACGAGCGGATTGGCTTCCAAAGTTCGGGCCAGCGTGTCTGGGTTGCCATCGAACATGTCCGCTAACTGGCCCAAGTCCAGCATTGAAAAGCGCGCCTTGACCAACTGATCGTCGATCTTCAGCTCGGTTTCCTGCAGGGCGCGGCGGGCTTCCTTTTCAGTGGCGAGTATATCGTCAATATTATCAGCATATTCCAGATGGGCAAAGTAAAATCCAGGCTGACCGTTCGGGTAAGGCAAGGTCTTTTCAATTTCGATCTGTTTGAATTTGCCGCTGGTTTGGGCCTGATCGTACTCTTCGGGTGTCATGACAAATAGTGTGCTCATGTTAAGCGACAGGTGTTGGTAAAGGTAACCGTCAATACTGCCAATCTGGATCGGCAGCGGGTCGGGCAGAAAGAACCGCGCCAGGACATCCGCGCCATTCGCCCAGTTCGGGGAGAAAACAATCGCAGTGCCCGGCTTTTCTTTGAGATAATCCTTTATAGCTGAGAAGACCTGCTGGGCGCCGTACTGCATCCCGCCTAACCCGTAATTATCATACCAGGTCGGCCCATCTGCCAGAGCACTGCGCAGCATGGAAAAATTTATCAGCGCCAGAACAGCGAACAATCCAACCGACAAAGCCGGGTAGGAAAGCCGGAAGCGCTCCAGCCAGGTAAAGATTTGGATCAATCCCAAGGCTGTCAACAGCGCAGCCGGCACGACAATCACCAGAGCGCGGGTGACGCCCATATCCACCAGCGCTGCCCCAGCCGGCGCGGCCAGCAATGCGATTAGCAGAACCCGGTGGGCAGAAGAGCGAATATTTTTGATCGCCAGGCCCAGCCCGAACAGGCAAAATGGCAAAGTGGCCTGCAGTAAATGGCCATATCCTTTCATCAGGTGACGGATCAATTCTGGCTGGTTCGGGCTGAACCAGTACCCCGGGCTCAGGCCGCGAGCGTACTGCGCCAGGTACAATCGCAATTTCTCCGTGAATGAAATGGGCTGGACCCAATAGGACCCGAGGGCGCTCATGGTCACATGATTGGCGCCGCTGTGGGTGACCAAAAAACGGATGTAGGGCATTGCCAATAGGACGAGCAAGCCCAGGCCGCGCAGTCCCACATTCCGGTTTTCCCAATGGTAGCGCAGGTCCGAGATTACAAGCAAAAAACCGGTTACCAGGACAACCGCCTGGACTGGGCTATAAGTGTAGAAGGCCAATGCCCCCATGATCAAAGCCGGATAAAGAAAACGAGTTTCTTTATAGCGATAGAGCAAATAGAAATAGAGAAACAGGGCGTAGAAGGCAACAGCAGTGGCGTATTCGAAGGCAGTTCGAGAGTGAAGGAACCAGGCCGGGGTTATTGAAAGCAGCATCACCCCGCTCCACCAGTATTTCTGCTTAAAAATATTGCGTAAAATCAAGCCTACTGCCAGCGCCGCCGCCAGACTGATAATTACCGATGTGGCCCGAGTCGCAAAAACCGATTTTCCAAATAATAAATAAGGGAAAACTTGCAAATAGACGCTGGTGCTGAGGCGGTACTTACCCCCATTTTCGAAAAACGTCGGCAGGAAATCGCCGGCATAATTTTTGAAATTATCCCGGATCAAGTCGCTTGCCAGGACTGTCTGTACTGCTTCGTCGGTGAAAAAATAAATTGGAAAATTCGAAAGCCCTATCAATCGAGTCAGCAGATAGACGCCAATTGCCAGCCCGAAAAGAGTCGTTTGCAACGTATAAGGCCAGGCTCTCCAGCCAGCCCAGAGTCGTTGGCTCGCAGAAGGGGCATAGGCCGTCGCAACCTCCACACTGCCTGGCTGCCGTTGTCGTAGGGGAAGGGAGACTTCCAAGGGAACGCTCCATGCGCTGCCAGGTTGGCTGACAAACACGGTGCTGGCGACAGGTTCAGCTTCTGCATCGCCATTATTTGAGGGGCCGAGCGCCTCCACAATGATTCGCACCCGCGCCCCTTCTGCCAGTTGCAGCGACAACTGGACATTTGCGATTAAAGGCTTTTCTGGCGAGAGGATCGAATCGGCAGCCTGTTCCTCAACTTCCGGCTGCCGGTCCCCATTCGTTGGCTCATCAGCCGGGTTAACAGCGCTGCTCGCATCCGGCGCGGCCTGGCTCAACCCCGGCTCAGGCGCGTTGGCTGGTACTGCTGGTTCATTTGAAGTGTTCTCTGGGACCATCCCGGACGCCAATCCCTGAACCTAGCGCAAACCGGTCTCCAATCTTGAGATCACCAGGCGTTGGATCTCGCTCGTGCCCTCGTAAATCTCCGTGATCTTTGCATCTCGAAAATAACGTTCTACAGGCAGTTCTTTGCTGTACCCCATCCCGCCGTGAATCTGTACTGCGGCATGCGTTACGAACATCGCCGTCTCGGATGCGAATAATTTCGCCATCGCGGCATCCAGTGTGAATCGTTCGCCACTTTTCTTAGACGTCTCCTTCTTCATCGCAGCATTGTAGGTGAGCAAGCGCGTCGCTTCGATGCGCGTCTTCATATCGGCCAGCTTGAAAGAAACCCCTTCAAACTCGCCGATTTTTTGGCCAAAAGCCTCGCGCTCTTTGGCGTAAGTCAGGCTGGCTTCATAGGCGGCTTCCGAGATCCCTAACGCTTGGGCCGCAATCCCAATCCTACCGGCATCCAGAACGGTCATGGCGATTTTAAAGCCATCCCCCTCCTTGCCCAGGCGGTTAGATGCTGGCACACAGTAATCCTCGAAAAGGATCTCACTGGTGGCTGAGGCGCGAATGCCCAGCTTCGGCTCTTTCTTCCCGACCGTAAATCCGGGTTTATCGGTCTCGATGATAAAAGCAGTGATGCCTTTATGTTTCTTCTCCGGCGCAGTCATAGTAAAGAGAACGATGATATCTGCAACGGGCCCGCTGGTTACCCAGGATTTGCGCCCATTAATAACATATTGATCGCCGTCTATCACAGCCCGGCTGCGCATTGTGCCTGCATCCGAGCCCGACATGGGTTCGGTCAGCGAGTAGGCGCCAATCGCTTCCCCTGAGGCGACTGCTCGCATATATTTCTGCTTTTGCGCTTCCGTTCCGTAGTGAAGCAGGCCATAGCAGAACAGCGAGTTATTCACCGACATGATCGCCCCATGAGAAGCATCCGCTTTACAAATCTCCTCTAAGGCGAGAACATATGCCAGGCTGTCCATCCCGGCGCCCCCATATTCCTCCGGCACCTCGATGCCCATGAACCCCATTCCACCCATTTTCTTGATGGTCTCATATGGGAATTCGCCCGTCTCATCGAATTCGGCTGCGATCGGGGCGATTTCCTTCTGGGCAAAATCTCTGGCGGCCTGGCGGATCATTTCGTGTTCTTCGGTTAAGGCAACCATCCCGTTACTGGTCATTTTGTCCTCCAAAACAAACCCTTGGTGATGATTTTCATTATAGCATGCCTCATCATCCACGGTGTAGAAATCCTATCCGGACCACCCTGGAATTTCATTCGCCGGTACAAGCGCTCCAAGCCAATAACGCAAGCGAATGACGCACACCGGCAGCGCTCGCTGAAAGCGCATACAGGCAGCGCCTTGCTTGACAGGCCGCGAAAGTGGGATATACTCACCCTCGCATTCAGGAGGAGGGTACTCGTATGGCTACCGATGATAAAGCCGATTCTATCACCCCGGAAATCTTCAATCACCTGGCCCAGCTTGCTGCTTTAGAGCTTTCCTTTGAAGAGGCGGAATACCTGCGCAAGGAATTGAACAACCAGCTCAAAGCGGTCCACGAATTGGAAGCCATTCCCCTGGACTCCGCGACTCCGATCACTTCGCACGGCGTCCCTTATACGGCTCAAATCAGCCCGCCCATTCGTGCGGACGAATGGGAGCCTTTCCCCAACCCGGAAGAAATATTAGCTCAAGCACCCGAGAGCGAGGATGGGTACATCGTCGTTCCAGACATCCCACACATCGACCTGGAATAGAATATGGCCCTATGCGATTTACCCGCCCACGAGCTGATAAGGCTGATCCGCAACCGTGAAGTTTCGGCGCTTGAAATCCTGGACTCTACCCTGGAAAGGATCACCGCGGTCGATGGCCAACCCGGGAGCCTTGAGCGCATCTCTGAGAGGTCAAACGATGCCCAAAAAGTGCATTCTTTCATCAGCCTGTATGCAGAAAGGGCCCGCCTACAGGCAAAAGAAATCGATCGACAGATCGCTGAAGGCGAAGACCCCGGCCCGCTGGCTGGCGTGCCTTTCACCGTAAAAGACATCTTCACGGTCAAAGACACACGCTCCACCGCCGGATCGAAGATCCTGGCAAATTTCATCGCCCCTTACAGCGCAACCCCGGTCGTTCGCATGCAGGCCGCCGGGGCAGTCCTGTTGGGGAAAGTCAACCTGGATGAATTCACCTATGGTTCGTCGAACGAATCCTCTGCCTTTCAACCAAGCCCGCGCAACCCCTGGAATACCAGCCGGGTACCGGGCGGGTCTTCGGGAGGCAGCGCCAGCGCAGTCGCAGCCGGCGAAGGAGCGCTCTCCATCGGCACAGACACTTCCGGCTCTATCCGCCAGCCGGCTGCATTTTGCGGAGTGGTTGGCCTGAAGCCCACCTATGGGCGGGTTTCGCGCTACGGGCTGATTGCTTTTGGGTCTTCGTTGGACAGTCCGGGCCCTCTGGCAAGGGATGTTACCGACGCAGCGCTGATGCTGCAAGTGATCGCCGGGCCCGACGCTCGGGATGGCACTGCCGCCAACGTCCCCGTGCCAAGATATAGCGAACAACTGGAGAAAAGCATCCGCGGACTGCGTATTGGGCTGTCTCCTGACTATTTTCGAATCACCTATCCGGACCCCGAAAGTGGAGAATTACGCCAGGACCCGATCACGGATGACATCCAGGCCGCAGTTCTGCGGGCCGCCGGCCGCCTGGCAGAAATGGGAGCGGACATCGTCGAAGATGTGCCCATGGCGCACACCCGCTACGGCATCCCGACCTATTTCGTCATATCGCGCGTCGAAGCTGCCTCCAACCTGCACCGCTATGACGGTGTGAAATACGGTTATCGAACCCCGGATCCTGTGAATGAATTGTCGGAGCTATATCGGAAAACGCGCGCCCAAGGGTTTGGATTACAACCCAAGCTGAGAATATTGATGGGGATGTACGTCAGCGCAGCGCAGTACAGCGAGCAATATTACAACCGGGCGCTTCGCGTGCGCACCTTGATCCGCAGGGATTTCGTCCAGGCTTTCGATCCGCACGGGTCCTACCGGCTGGACGCCCTGCTTACCCCGACCACCCCAACTACTGCGTTTCCAATCGGGGAGGTGTTCGGCGATACGGTCCTGATGCAATACGCCGACCAGCTCACGGTGACCGCCAACCACGCGGGTATACCCGGCCTATCGCTCCCGGGCGGTTTGGACCGGGATGGTCTACCCATCGGCATCCAGATTCTCGGACCGGATTTCTCAGAAGGCGCCCTGCTGCGCATCGGGCGCGCCTTCGAGATGGCCACAGAAAAAGATGCCTGGCGGCAGGTAAAACCCAGGGTATTGCAATCCGTATAACTTGATCATTCCAGGGAAAAGGCTGGGCCGAATTCAGTTTTTAGGCGCTCCGGCTTGCTCGTGCCCGTTCGTGCTGGGTTCAAGGACCGTCTGGCGCAAGAAAGAATGCAGGGGGCTGCTGCGACGCTTCACCACGATGACCGTTACTTCGGCGTCCCGGGCAATTTTCTCCACCGGATTACCGACCAATAAGTTCTTAAAAAGCGGCTCATTTGTCGCCCCCACCACTATTAAGTCATAAGGCTTTTCGTCCTTAGTGCCTTTTGCCCGCCCCAGAATGGCTGCGGCGACATCGCTGCCTTCGATAACCTCGCATTGGATCGAATCGAAATCAATCCCTTCGAGCAGCTCTTTGAAAACCTGTTCGGCGCGCACACGCGAGCTGGGCGAGGCGCCGATCGGCACGACATGCAGCAAAGTAACCCTCGCCGGCCCTTCAGCATCCTGGCGCGCCATGCTGACAGCCAGTTTCAGAGCGCGGCGGCTGTTCGGCCCACCACCAACCGGCACCAACACCGAATGCAGCGGATGGAAGGCGCGATAACGGACCAGGGCAATATCGGTGGGAGGGTCATCCACAATCGGGTCAATGACAGATCCAAACAATCTGCCGGCTGTGTTCGTATAACCGGGCCAACCCAGGACGACCAGGTCGGCCGCGTTTTCCTCCACAGTCTTCCGGATGGATTCGGCCACGTTGCGACCCAGCCGCAGGACGGTATGAACTGGGACATTTAATCCCTTTGCTTGTTGGATGACGGTTTCCATGTACGGCCGGCCCTCTTTGAGCAACAGACGCCCTTCGCCCAAGGTGAGCTGCGGCGGCACCATGACGACATGCAACGCCAGCGCTTCTCCACTGCGGTCCTGGGCCAGGATCGCCCCGATTTTACCCAGGATACGGGCCTGCTCCAAAGTGGCTACCGGCACAACCACGGAATAATCCCGGCTGACCAACACTTCCTCCAGGAAGATCTCCTTCGGTTTTTCCATCGCCTCGATTTTGGAGAAGTACATATAATAAGCCATGAGTCCAACGATAATCCAGCCGATGGCAGTAAACCAGGCAGTCGGGCTGTAATGGAACAGGGTAATTGCCAGGGTCGCCTTCGTCAGCAAACCAATTATAGGTACTACCGGATACCACGGGATTATGTAACCGCGATCCAACTCTGGCATCTTGTGACGCAAAGTCATCACCGACAGGTTGACCTGGAAAAAGAGCAGCAGAAACATAATGTCAGCGGCAGCAGCCACCCCCTCAATCGGCAGGGACCAAGCCATCACCAGCATCAGCACCCCGGAAATCACCACCGCCCAATAAGGGGTGTGCCGGCGTGGATGAACACGGGCGAAAACCACCGGCAAGTTGTGATCGCGCCCCATCGCAAACGAAACCCGTGAAGAAGAATATGTCGTTGCATTCAAAGCAGACATCGTAGAAACCAGGCCGCTGAACAGCAAAACAATCCCCCCAATCCCTCCAGGGAAAGTCTGTTGGGCGACCTCCACCACCGCTACTTCTTTCTGTTGACCCAGGTATTCGTAAGCCTTGAGCCCTGATGGGGCCTGGATGGCACCGATGGTGACTGTCCCGACCAGAATATAGATTGTAATAGCAATCCCGATCGCCAGGAAGATGGCGCGAGGTATATTCCGTTTTGGATTTATCACCTCTTCTCCCGATTGAGCGATGATCTCATAGCCCTCAAAAGCGATAAAGGTCAGACCCATGGCGGTCAGTACACCCAGGAAACCATTCGGCATAAAGCCCGTAGTAAAGCGCGTGTGCCAAGCCTCTGTGCGCAGCATAGCCAGGACGCCGAAGATCACGAACAACCCAAGAATGGATATCTTGGTTATCGTAATGATATTGCCAACTGTGCCGGTTTCCGAGGCACCCCGGTAATTGATCGACGTAAAAAGGATGACGATCAAAGTCATCAGAATCAGGGTCAGATTATGAACCGTTAATCCAAATGTGGGGAACCCTACAATAATCCAGAACTCCGCTGCAAAACGCCCAAACCCTAGACCATACAGGCTGCCAGCCACAGCATGAGCGAACCAGCTCATCCATCCCGCCAAAAAACCATTTGCCCCTCCCAGGCCCTCTTTAACCCACAGGTATCCTCCCCCAGCCTCCGGGAAAGCTGACCCCAATTCTGCATAAACCATTGCAGTAAACAGGGTCACTATACCGTTCAAGAAAAAGACCAACACCAGGGCCGGGCCTGCCACACCAGCAGCAATCCCGGTCAGGACGAATATGCCTGCCCCGATCATCCCGCCCACGCCGATCATTGTAATGGTGAGCAAATTCAAATCCCTGCTTAACGTCACACCTTCGGTTGTTTTGTTCGCATTGGCGCCAGGGCTTGCAGCCATCCAAATACCTCCGTTCAAAAAACAAGACGAAAATCAGCATGATCCAAAAAATATAAATCATGGTCAAAGTATTTTACCTTGCTTTAACATCCGAACCGGAGAAGTTGGCCAATGGATCGAAAATTTCACCGGGTAAGGGCAGCCGCCGTAATTTGACCTCGATAGGCCAGTTGAGTTGTGGTAAAACTATGGCAAATTAATCGATTTTGATGATCCGCTATTCATTCGACGCCCAACACGTAGCGCCGCTTGAGAGAAAACTATGCACGAATATGAAGCCGTGATCGGCCTTGAGACCCATATTCAATTGAATACGACCACCAAAATTTTCTGCGCCTGCAAAGCAGATTCTTGGAACGACCCGCCCAACTCCAATATTTGCCCGGTCTGCACCGGCCTGCCCGGTGTGCTGCCGGTGTTAAACAAGGCGGTCGTCGAAAAAGCCGTGTTGCTCGCCGCCGCCATGCATGCTGACATTCAACCGGTCTCTTACTTCGACCGCAAAAATTACTTTTATCCCGATTTGCCAAAAGGGTACCAGATCTCTCAATACGACCAGCCCCTGGCTCGCGGCGGCCACCTGGATGTGCCTATGCCGCAAGGCTACACCCGCCGGGTCCGGATTCATAAGCTCCATATGGAAGAGGACGCCGGCAAAACAAAGAATGAGAATGGCCAGCGGCTGATCGATTTTAACCGCTGCGGCGTGCCGTTGGTGGAGATGGTCACAGCCCCTGACCTGCGCTCGGCTGATGAAGCAGCCCAATATATTATCCGCTTGCGGCAGCTCCTGCGCTGGATCGGCATATCCGAAGGGGACATGGAAAAAGCGCATCTGCGCTGCGATGCGAATGTCTCTATCCGGCTTAGAGGAAGTGAAATTCTCAACCCAAAAACTGAAATCAAGAATGTCAACTCAATTGTCGCAGTACGGGATGCAATCCAGACCGAGATCGAGCGCCAGATCCGTGAAGTGGAAGCTGGACACCGGATCTCTGCCTGGACATTGGAATGGGACGAGGACAGCGGAATGCTGCGCAAGATGCGATCGAAGGAAACCGAAGCCGATTACCGTTATTTCCGCGAGCCTGATTTGCTGCCAGTGCTGTTAGATGACGAATGGCGCCAGGGCATCCTTTCCCGGCTTCCCGAGCTGCCTCTCGAGCGGCGGGCCAGGTTCAAGGAACAATACAGCCTGCCTGAGTACGATGCCGATATTCTCACCAGCGAACGAGGTCTTTCGGACTATTTCGAAACCGGGGTTCGGGAATATGGAGGCGACCCAAAACGGCTTTCTAACTGGCTGATGAACGACGTGATGCGCACGATCAATGAAAGCGGCATCCCAGCGGAGAGCCTGCAACTCACCCCTGCCCACCTGGCCGAGATCATAAAACTGGTAGACAGCGGCGCGATTAATACTTCTACCGGGAAGTCGCTGCTGGAGAAAGTAGAAAAAACCGGCCGGCAGCCTGGAGAAATCGTGAAAGCTGAATGCCTGGCGCAGGTCAGCGATCAGGAGGCCATTCGAGCATTGTGTGCAGAAGTTCTTGCCGAGAACCCGGAACAGGTCACCAGCTATAAGGGCGGCAAGGTCAGCCTGATCGGCTGGTTTGTCGGGCAAGCGATGAGAAAATCCCGAGGCAAAGCCGACCCACAACGGGTACGGTCCCTGCTGGAAGAACTCTTGAATTGATTGGATGCTCCGGCATGTGGGGGAATCCCAGGCAGATCCAAACCTTAGGAAAAAAATGCCCTCTTCTTATCTTTTCCTGAATGGCTTACGCTTCCATTATCTTTTCTGGAACCGGGAAGACGCGGGGAAGCCGGTCGTCCTGCTGCATGGACTCGCTTCGAACGCGCGCATCTGGGAAAAAGTGGCGCCTTACCTGGTCCAGGGTGGCCTGGCTCCCCTGGCGCCGGACCTGCGAGGGCACGGCCTGACGGACAAACCGGACGGGGATTACGGTTTCGAAACGCATTTGCGTGACCTGCTGGCGCTCCTGGATGCCTGGGAAGTCGAACGGCCACTGCTGGTAGGGCATTCATGGGGGGCGATGGTGGCTTTAGACTATGCTTCCCGCTTCATTGTGGGGCAGCGTGCGCCATCCGGAGTCGTCCTGGTGGACGGAGGCATGAGCCAATTGGATGATGCGCCGGACGCCTCCTGGGAACAAGTACAGGAACGTTTGAAGCCGCCGCGGCTGGCCGGTTGGAAGCTCTCGACTTTCCTGGAAAGGTTGAAGGATGGGCAAAGCGGGTGGCAGCCGGATGACCAGGCGATCTCTATCCTTCTGTCCAATTTCGACATTATTGAAGAGCGATCGCTGGAAGACGAAACCATCGCCCCGCGATTAAGCTTCGAGCGTCATATGCAGATCGTGGGCGCGATGTGGGAATTTAAAACTTACGAGCGCTACCGGCGGCTGAACTGCCCGGTTTTGATGGTACCGGCCAGGCCGCCGGGGTCAAACAACCCACAAATCAAAGATCATTTGGCCCTCAAACAAAAAGGGATCCAGCAGGCCCAGACAATCATTCGGGATTTACAGGTGCATTGGATGTCAGACACCATCCACGACATCCCGCTCCAAAGGCCGGCTGAATTGGGGGAGCTGATCCTGAATTTTAGCGAAAGATTAGAAGCAGAACAAGCCGGTAAACCATCTTCCGATTGAATCGAAAAAGCGTGGGTTTATTAACATGGTCATTTTCCGCCCTGCAACAAAGGAAGATTTTCCTGCAATCCGTGCGTTGATTCACACAGAAAAAATCAACCCGATGGGGTTGGATTGGCGGCATTTCATCGTCGCTATCGCAAATCATGATGAATTCATCGGTTGTGGGCAAATAAAGCTTCACGGCGATGGGTCGCAGGAGCTGGCCTCTATAGCAGTTATAAAAAGGTGGCGTAGGCAGGGGATAGCCACCAGGATCATCGAGAATTTATTAGGAGGTGTTGAAACCCCAATTTACCTGACCTGCCGTGCCAGTCTGGGAGGTTTTTACCAAAAATTCGGTTTCCGTACGGTCCAGATCGATGAGATGTCCCCGTATTTCCGGCGGGTAAGCCGGCTCGCAAAAGCACTTGGGGTGATCCTGCGAATGGAAGAAAGCTTGCTCGTCATGCTCCTTGAACCCGGCGGCACGCCTGTCTGAATCGGAATAGAAAATGGGGAAACATTTGGATTTCCTAACTTTCCAAAGAATTATTTACCCGTAGAGGGCGCCGTATCGCCTTTAGGCCTCACTCCAAGCGGCTGTGGTGCAACGAATCCCGGTTTTGTGGATATCCTGCTCATTGCGTATTCCGCCAGGGCTGTGATGGTCAGGCTTGGGTTCACGCCCGGGTTAGCCGGCATAATCGAACCATCAACAACGTAAAGCCCCGGATAGTTATGGACTTTGAAATCCACGTCCACCACCCCCTGGCTGTCGTCCAGCCCGATCGGGCAGCCTCCGAGTATATGCGCGGTCATCGAAATATTGAAAAGACCTTCGTTTATCGATCCAGCCGGGATACCGTCGATCTTTTGGGCAAAATTGCGCGTCACCTGGTGGCCGATATCGATTTTACTGGGGATGGTGCGTTCTGCATCCGGGAAAGAAACCAGGTTTCGGCGGAACAAAGTAAAAATGCTGCGCCCCAATCGAAGCCGGATGCGGTTGTCTTCGGTCTGCATGACGAGCAAAATGGTTGTGCGCTGCGCCCAGCCAGGAAGAACATGCGTCTTCAAGAAATCCAAAGGGTGAATGAAAATCTTCGCTATGGTTTTGAAAAAACGCACCCAAATGCTCCCACCCGATTCGACCAACGGACCGGCGAGGAAGCGCATCAATGAAGACCCGGCAGGGTAGCGCACCGGCTCGATGTTCGTCACCGGGTCGGCCTGAAAGATCGATGTGATCGCGATCCCTTTCGAGTAATCAGTTTTCAAGGTGCGGCTGGTTGCTCCTAGCAATGCTTCGCTGTTGGTGCGCACCACATCCCCAAGGCGAGATGAAACCTGCGGCAAGGAGCCAGTGATATCCCGGCAGCGAAACAATAAGCGCTGGGTGCCGAGCGCTCCAGCCGAGAAAACTACGTTACGTGCGCGCACACGCCATTCTGGTTTAGACAGCAGGGCGGTCGAGCTGCGACAAAGCAGCTCGTAACGGGCGCCATCCGGCTGGTTCTCTGAGAGCGGACGCACGTCGCGCACTTCACATTCGGCGATGACCTGCGCGCCCCATTTCTCAGCAAAATACAGGTAATTCTTAACCAGGGTGTTTTTGGCGTTGTAACGGCAACCAACCATGCACCCGCCGCAATGAATACACCCATTGCGCTGCGGTCCCAACCCGTTAAAATAGGGGTCGGGCACCTGCAGGCCTTCCTTGCCGGCTTCGCCAAAAAATATGCCTACATCCGTGGGTTGAAAAGTAAGCTCGGTTTTCAATTCGGCCGAGATGTTCTTCAGCACATGATCGGATTCCCACAAACACGGATTGCGGGCCACACCCAGCATGCGGCGAGCCGTTTCATAATGCGGCGCCAGGACCGACTTCCAATCCGCAAGATGTTTCCAGGCCGGCGCTGCGAACATTTTGTCGTCCGGCTGCATCAGCACATTGGCATATCCCAGGCTGCCTCCGCCCACTCCGCTTCCATGCAAAGCAAAAACATCCCGGAAGGGGCTGATCTGCAAAATACCAAAGCAGCGCAAACCAGGCGCCCAGATATATTTGAATATGTTCCAATTGCTTTTAGCAAAATCTTGATCCCGGTAGCGCTTCCCACGTTCCAACACCAAAACGCGATAGCCTTTTTCGGCCAAGCGCATGGCGGAGACGCTGCCTCCAAAACCTGAGCCGATTACGACGAAATCATAGACCTCGCTCGAATCCGGTGCGTTCATGTGCCCTCCCAGAAGATCTGGATGTCCCACCCGACAGTTGAATAGGCCAGCCCGAATAATTCTCCCCGGAGCCTGCTATCCTTAAGTGTAGTTGTAGAACCCTTTCCCCGCCTTCCGCCCCAGGTAGCCGGCATCCACCATTTTGCGGAGCAAGTAGGCCGGACGGTATTTATCATCGCCCAGGTCTCGCTGCAGAACTTCCATGACGAAAAGGACAACGTCCAGGCCGACCAGGTCGCAAAGCTGCAGCGGACCCATCGGGTGGTTCATCCCCAGCTTCATCACGCTGTCGATGGCCTCTACCGTGCCGATCCCTTCTTGAAGCGCGAAAATTGCCTCGTTGATCATCGGGCACAAGATGCGGTTGGAAATAAACCCGGGAAAATCTTTGGACTCCACCGGCTCCTTGCCCATTTTCTTACAGACGGATAGGATCGTTTCGAGGGTCACGGTTGAGGTTGCCAGGCCTGGAATCACTTCGACCAGGCGCATTAATGGCACCGGGTTCATAAAATGCATCCCGATCACTTGCTCAGGGCGGTGAGTGGCTGCGGCGATCTTGGTAATGCTGATCGACGACGTGTTCGAAGCCAGGATAATGCCTGGGCGGGCCAATCTGTCCAGCTCAGCGAAGATCTTCAATTTCAACTCGCTGTTTTCAGTGGCCGCCTCAATTACCAGATCCGCTTCGGGCAGCATCTCCAGGCCGGTCGTGGTTTGAATCGCCTGACCCGCTTCTTTCTGTTCCGAGGTGATCTGGCCTTTGCTGGCTAATTTCTCCAAGGACCTGAGGATCGTCGCCTGAGCGCGTTCCAACTGCTCCGGAGACACATCCATCATGGTAACCTGGTAGCCGGAGGTGGCAGCATTCTGGGCGATCCCATTCCCCATCGTCCCGGCGCCAACCACAAAAATTTTATGGATGTCCATTGCGCTCTCCTGCGGCAAAGCCGCACCGCTCAATGCCCTCAATGCTTTTTAATTTCAATTTCTGCTAAAAGATCATTCAATCTCGACTGCCAGAGCAACGGCTTCGGCGCCGCCCAGGCAAAGAGAGGCGATTCCCCGTTTTAGCCCGCGATCCTTTAATGCGAAAATCAAGGTGGTCAGCACGCGCGCCCCACTGGCGCCGATCGGGTGCCCAAGAGCGATTGCGCCACCATTGACGTTCACTTTCTCCCATCGCCAACCCATATCCGCCAATGCGTAGCCGTTTGCCAGCGCCTGGGCTGCAAAAGCCTCGTTCAATTCGATCAGGTCAACGTCTGCTAATGTCCAACCGACCTTGTCCAGTAACCGGGGCATTGCTTTGGAGGGGGCGTCGAATAGATACTTGGGAGCAACAGCAGCCTGGGCATAGCCTACGATGCGCGCCAGAGGCTTCAATCCCAGCCTCTCTGCCAGGGCGCGATCGGCGACCACCAGCGCGGCCGCGCCGTCGTTTAAGCCGGGCGCATTTCCAGCAGTGACTTTCCCTTCTTTCTGGAATGCGGGCTTAAGCTTATTCAGCGACTCCAAGGAAGTGTCTCGGCGGAAAGTCTCATCCGTGTCAAAAACGGTCACCTCACCTCTTCGACCTGCAATCTCAACAGGCACAATCTCCGCTTTGAATTTCCCGGCGTCATTGGCTGCGACAGCTTTCTGATGGCTGGCGAGTGCAAACTCATCCATCGCCTGGCGGCTGACTTCATATTCCTGGGCGATAAACTCGGCAGCATCTCCCATGCTCCAATCCTCAAAAGGGTCCCATAAGCCATCTTTGATCAAGGCATCGGTTAATTGGGCGTGGCCGTAACGCAGACCACCGGTCCGTCCGTCGACGAGGAAAGGTGTGCGGCTCATGTTTTCCATCCCGCCGCTAACATACAGCTCTCCGTCGCCGGCTTTTACAGCCTGGGCAGCCAGCATCACAGCCTTCAGACCCGATCCACAAACTTTATTGACCGTCGTGGCGCCTACGCTTTCTGGCAGCTCACCGAAAATAGCTGCCTGTCGCGCCGGGTTTTGACCCAGGCCGGCGGATACGACATTCCCCATGATGACTTCACTGATCGCCAAAGGATCCGGGATGCCAGCCCGCTCGACCGCCGCCCGCACGACGATAGCGCCCAGCCTGGGCGCCGGGATGCCGCTCAAACTGCCTTGAAAACGCCCTATCGGGGTCCGAACAGCGCTAAGGATCACTGCTTCGGCATGGTTAGATCTGGAATTCATAGACTGCCTCCTTCAAGATACCATAAACTACTGCCAGCCTGCCATTACCCGATGATAAGTATCTTCCAGAGACTCCGGCAGAACGCGCGTTTCGGCCAACGAAGACATGAAGTTGGTATCACCGCCCCAACGAGGCACCACATGCAAATGAATGTGCTCTGTAATACCGGCTCCGGCTGCCTCCCCAATATTCATCCCCAGGTTAAACCCCTGAGGGTGGTAAATCGCCTCCAACACCTGGGTTGCCTGGTTGGTCAACTCCATGATTTCGGACCGCGTGACAGGATCCAAATCCCCCAGCGACGAGCGATGAACCTGCGGCACAACCATCAGGTGACCGCTGGTATACGGGTAGCGGTTAAGGATAACGAATGACTTGCTGCCACGAGCGATGATCAAGTTTTCCGGCCCATCGACCTGGGAAAGCGCTTCGCAAAAAACGCAGCCCGTCTTATTTTTCGTATTTTCGATGTATTTCATACGCCACGGAGACCAAATGTAATGCAATTGATTCGCTCCAGAACCTTTATTCAATTGTATTTATTGTAGCAAATAATCCACTTTCCTGGAATAGTTGACAACCATCCCGAAGCAGAGTATCCTCATTTTCTCATCATCAAAAAACCGGCGGCGGAGGGTAACAAACCCACGGCGCCTGACACCCGTGTCTCCATGTCACAAATTCCCCTTATCGAAAATCCATTTTGGTCGGTGAGCGAGCTAACTCGCTACCTGCGCGACCTGCTGGAAAGCGACCACAATCTGCAAGACCTGTGGGTTCAAGGAGAAATCTCCAATCTTTCCAGACCCACGTCAGGGCATATGTATTTCACACTGAAAGATAGCAATGCCTCGCTGCGCTGCGTCATGTGGCGCAATGCTGTAAACCGTCTGTTGGCCCTGCCACGTGAAGGTGAGGCGGTTGAGGTGCATGGCAGCGTTAACGTGTACGAAGCCGCAGGTCAATACCAGCTCTATGCGGATCTTCTCCGCCCAGCCGGCGAGGGAGCGTTATACCAGGAATTTCTGCGCCTGAAGGCACGCCTGGAAGCGGAGGGGTTGTTTGATTCCGAGCGCAAACGCCCGATTCCACGCTGGCCGCAACGCATTGGAATCGTCACCTCCCCGACCGGAGCAGCCATTCGAGATATGTTGAATACGCTCCAACGCCGCTATCCAATCCTTGAAGTGATCCTGGCCCCAACCCGGGTACAGGGCGAAGATGCGCCGCCAGGCATCGTGGATGCGATTGAGAAGCTGAACCGGATGGTCGAACCGGATCTGATTCTGGTTGGGCGCGGCGGCGGCTCAATCGAAGACTTATGGGCTTTCAACGACGAACGCGTGGCGCGCGCTATCGCTGCCTCACTGGCGCCGGTCATCAGCGGAGTCGGGCACGAAACTGATTTTACAATAGCCGATTTCGTCTCCGACCTGCGCGCCCCCACCCCAACTGCCGCAGCCGAGCTGGCAACACCCAACCGGGCTGACCTGCTGGTCTCGATAAACGATCTGGAACAACGATTGAACCGCGCCCTCCAGGGGGTTATCAACGACCAGCGCTGGCAGCTAAACCGAATTGAAAACCGCCTGGCGCTGAATTCGCCCGGATCCTTCATTCGCTCAGACCGGCAGCGTCTGGACGACTTGACTCGCCGGGCCGCCATGATCTTCGACCACAAATTGAGACTCCGGACAACTCGATTAACAGGATTGGAGCAGCGCCTCGAGTCACTAAATCCTCAGGCAGTTCTTCGGCGAGGCTTTGCCATCGTCTCCCACACAGACGGGCGTATTGTACGCAGCGTACATCAGGTGGCGGTCGGGGATGCTCTGAATGTGCGCCTCGAAGATGGCCAATTTGGCGTAAATGTCGACGTTTACAATGAAGCGCCTCAAGAATAATGACGATGGAAGATTCCCCTGCACTTACCCTTGAACAAAGCGAAAGGCTTACCTTGTTAGCCCATGACGTCAACCAGGAGCTGGAAACTGCCGGACAGAGTGGAGCCACCCATGCTTTCAACCTGGGTTGCTATGTCGGGCTGATTCCAGCCGGAATCCTGGTACTTGTCGTTTTGGTTTTAACTCGGGGCAGCATACTTTCCGCGGTCGTGATTTCCTTGCTGGCGCTGCTTGGTATCGTAGGTTTTGCTAACCTGGCTGCTTATACCGCAAAAGCAAAGGCAATTGATCGCATTTACCAGGAAAAAGTAAACCCCGAAATTCAACGTACGCTTCAATCGCTGAACATCACCCGCCTGGGTTTCGACAACCTGGCCAGCCAGGTGCTTCCCCAGGACGCTGTATTACGCACTTATTTATCAACCCCACTCCAGGACCCAGAAGACCAGGAGCGAGATTTGTCTGCCGAGGAATAAATATGCCGGAAGAACCTTCAAAAAAAACCCGTGAGTTTACCCCGGTTGAGCAATTAACTTATGAACAAGCGCTAAGTGAGCTCGAGGCGATCGTCAGCGCGATGGAATCGGAAGAGCAGTCTTTGGAAAGCGCTCTGGCATTGTTCGAGCGCGGCCAGATTCTCTCGCATTACTGCGCTGATTTGTTAGACAGGGCTGAGCTTAAAGTTCAACAGATTTCGGGAGAGGACCTGGTGGATTTCAATCTTCAGCCGTGAGTCTGTTCACCCAGATCCGCAAAAAATCAGCCTGAAGTCGATCCGATGAAACCATCATCGCTGCCATCTACAGTTTCTGCGCCGCGTGCAATTCTATGGCGCCCTCCCGAATCAAGCTCAGGTATTCCAGCCGCGCTTCGGCCATTCGACCTTCTGAAGATCTTATGGATTTGACGAAACTATTCAGCAACCAGGTTTTGATTGCTTCTCTTGGCGCCTGGGGCCTGGCACAGATTATTAAAGTCCCGCTTGAATATATCCGTACCCGCCGGTGGAACTGGGCCCTTCTTTTAAGCGCCGGCGGTATGCCAAGCTCCCACTCAGCGCTGGTAGCCTCCGGGGCGCATGCAGTCGGTTTATACATAGGTTTCGATTCTCCCCTTTTTGCTCTTTCCGTGATCCTGGCAATGGTCGTCATTTACGACGCGACCGGAATCCGGCGCCAGGCGGGCAGGCACGCTGCTCTCATCAACGCCATGATCAACGACCTGACCAGCGGCCATCCGTTGAGGGAAGAGCACCTGCGTGAAGTACTCGGCCATACCCCTATCCAGGTGTTAGCCGGCACATTGATGGGGATTCTGGTCGCCCAATTGGTGTGGATGATGTGGCATTAGCCGCCTGGGATGGCGATCTTAGCCCCTCAAACGCTGCAATGCCTCCCCTAACAAGCTCCTGGCTTCTCTAACCCGAATTACCAGGAGAAAACCGGTATAGACAGCCGCCCCAAGCCCGATACCGCCAGCGACTAAAAGCCAAAGTGGCAAGCTCCCTGTGGATTGAATCCAAATCCATAACGCCAGCGACATGGCAACTGTGGCCAAAAGCGCCTGGCTGCTGCCTGCCAAAATCTCATTTCCATCCAACCCATTCAAGCGGCGGCGCATCAACACCAATAAACCAACCATTTCGAGCGCAGTCGCCAGGGAATTCGCCAGGGCCAAACCCCCATGGGGCATCCAACCGATCCGGGCAAACAAGGCAGAAAAGGTGATGCTGAAAACCAGGTTCAAGCCCATAGCCAGCGCGCCGACCAGGACCGGGGTTTTGGTGTCATGCAGGGCATAAAAAGAGCGTGAGACCACCTCGACCACCGAATGCCCCACCAGGCCAGCGGTATACCAGAGCAACGCCCAGGCTACCAGGTCCGTTGAATGCGGGCCAAACTCGCCGCGCTCGAAAAGGAAGGCGATGATGGGTTTACGCAGCAGGATCAGGCCTAACATCGCCGGCGATGATAAGAGGATCACACCGCGTAAGGTTGCAGCCAGCGAGGCGCGCATGTTGTTCAATTCTCCCCTGGCGACCTGGGCAGAAAATGTCGGCAGGGCTGCGATGGCGATCGCCTGGGCAATCACCACTTGCGGCATGGTCATCACAGCCCATGCGTATTTAATAGCCGTCAAACTGCCCTCCGGCTGACCGGTCGCCAGACGGGTGTTAACGACGAAGTTAAGCTGCACCACCGCCACGCCTAAAAGTCGTGGAGCCATCAAACGGGCGACTTCGCGCACCGCCGGGAGGTGAAGTCCCAATGTTAATGCGTAGCTCCTTCCCGGCAAACGCAGCAGGGACGGCAGTTGCACAGCCAGGTGTAATCCAGCCCCGAGCACAGCGCCCCATGCCAGGCCGAAGATGCCGGATGAAGGAACCAGGAACAAAACGCCGAAGATCATCCCCAGCCAATACATGCTCGGCGCCAGGGCTGGCCAAAGAAAGACCTGGTGGGCGTTAAGAATCCCCATCAACAGCCCGCTAATTCCGAATATCGCTGGGGAGAGCAGCAACACCCGCAGCAGCGAAGAGGCAAGGATCTGCTGGTCGGGGTCGAAGTCCGGGGCCAGGATATAGCGAACGATTTGAGGGGCGAAAAGGGCGGAAAGCAAACTCGTTACAATTAAAAGCAGGGTCACCAGGTTCATCAGCGCCGAGGAAAGCTGCCATCCCCCGGAATGGTCCTCGTGGGCTAGGAAACCGGTGAGGGTGGGGACAAACGCCGAAGCCAGCGCCCCACCGGCGATCAAGCTGAAAATCAAGTCAGGATAAGTCGAAGCGGCGTTAAATGCGTCGATCTCCAGTCCGGTCCCGAATGCGCGCGTGACCAGGATCTGGCGAACCAGACCGGTCAGGTTGCTCAATACGAAGGCAGCCATGACCGTCCCGGCAGCCCTTGCGATTTGACGATTGGCGCCGATTGAAGTAGCTGTCACCTCGGATGATTATAACCTGGGTTGAAGTTATAACCTGGGTTGAAGTCATAACCTGGGTTGAAGTCTTGACACAGAACAAACGTTCAGGTATATTATGAACGTTGTCTGAATAATCGAGATTTTTGCATTGAGGGACTATGGAAACCGCCTCCACGTTAAGTCAGGATATCATCGATGAATTTGTCAGCGTCGCCCACGGCGATTTCGAGCGGGTAAAGTTATTGTTGAATAAATACCCTGGCCTGGTTCACGAACGTGCCAGTTGGAATGAGATGGGCATTGAAGCGGCAGCGCAAACGGGGCAATTGGAGATCATTGAGTACTTGTTAGCTGCGGGAGCCACACTGGATATCTGCACAGCCGCGGTTCTCGGGCAAAAAGACCAGGTCGAGGCTTTTTTGAGCACAGATCCAGGCCTGGTGAATGCGATTGGTGCGCACGGGATCCCGCTGCTCTATTTCCCGGTCATAATGGGATACATGGAGATTACCCAACTGGTGTTAGCTCATGGAGCGGATGTGAACGCCGGGCAAGGTGGTAACACTGCTTTGCATGGCGCAGTCCTGTTCAACCAACCGGGGATGGTATCCTGGCTGCTTTCCCAGGGGGCTGCCTACGATCCGCTGGACTACAACAACAAAACGCCCCTGGACCTGGCTGTTGAAAAAGGGTCTGAGGAAATTATTGCCCTTCTGCGTAAACCCACGGACCAGGCTTGAAAAAAGGTTTTCCGTTCAATTAAGGTGATCTGATGGCGCCCGGTTTTTCTTCCCCTCCCGACCCTGCGGCTTTCAACACCATGGTATGGGAGATCGTCAAACAAGTCCCAAGAGGACAAGTCAGTACTTACGGACAGATTGCAGCCATGATACCTCCGCCAGCAGAGATGGATTCGAAAAGCTATCTCGCTAATGGGGCGCGCTGGGTAGGGGGAGCGATGGCAGCCTGCCCGGACGACGTACCCTGGCAAAGGGTGATCAACGCGCAGGGAAAAATCAGCTTGCGTAAAGGCGACGCCCACATCCGCCAACGAGAATTGCTGGAGGATGAAGGTGTCCCGTTTGACGACCGCCAGCGCGTCGACCTGGCGCGCTTCGGCTGGGAGGGACCAGCGGAATCCTGGTTAAAATCGCGCCGCCTCCTGCCGCCTCCCAGCTTTAGAAAGCCCTTCCAAACAGAAATGCCTTTTTAAATCGATATTAATGCCCGCCATTTATTCCAATCAGCCTGGCCTCTCGGATGTGCTGGCGCACTTCATCCGGGGTTTAGTTGCCGTCCGCCTGGAAGTTTCCCCGGATTGTGCGGGATGGTCTGGTCAGGTCCAACCAGATTTGAGGAAAAATATGGCAATTGACGATCAAAACTTTTATTACCTGCCGGTCAGCGAAGACCGCTGGGATGACATGCAAACCCTGTTCGGGCCACGCGGCGCGGTGGGCGGCTGTTGGTGCATGTGGTGGCGGATAAAACGGTCCGAATTTGAAAAGCGAAAAGGCGAAGAAAACCGCCAGGCCATGCAAACCATCATTACCTCGGGCGATGCGCCGGGTTTGCTGGCTTACCGCAAGGGGTTACAAGGTCAGAAGGACGCACAGCCGGTCGGCTGGTGTTCACTCGGCCCACGAGAATCGTTTTCGGCCCTGGAACGCTCGCGTATTCTTCAACCAGTCGATGACCAACCCGTCTGGTCGCTGGTTTGTTTCTTCGTCGCCAAGAGCCAGAGGCGCCAGGGGGTCGCCGATTTCTTGCTGAAAGCGGCCATCGATTTTGCCGCCCAGCAAGGGGCGAAAATTCTGGAAGGTTACCCGGTTGAGCCGAAGAAGGACAGCGTCCCGGACCCATTCGTCTTCACCGGCCTGGCTTCAGCCTTTCGCCGTGCCGGTTTTGTCGAGGTAGAACGCCGCTCTGAAACTCGCCCGATCATGCGCTATTCCATCCGTGGCGAATGAAGTCTTTCGCCCGCTCCGGGCCGCCCGACATGGGCCGCACTTACAAGATGCAGTTATCACTCGATTAATTGGGGGAACGCTCCCCTTTTCCGAGAAATTACGGAGACTACTTATCCAAAGGAGTAAAAAATGGCAAACCGCTGCGCCTGGTCAACCTCCGATCCATTGTACATCGACTATCACGATCAAGAATGGGGCGTCCCCGTACACAATGATCGCACTTTGTTTGAATTTTTGGTATTAGAAGGCGCACAAGCCGGTTTAAGCTGGCTGACTGTCTTACGAAAACGCGAAAACTACCGCAAAGCGTTTGAGGGCTTCGATCCGCAAAAAATTGCCCGCTTTGGAGACGAAAATATCGCCGGCCTGCTCAACAATCCTGGAATCATCCGCAACCGGCGCAAGATTGAAGCTACAATTCAGAATGCGCGCGCTTTTTTGGAAATCCAAAATGAATTTGGCAGCTTCGACGCTTATATCTGGCAGTTTACAGGGGGAAAACCAAAAATCAATTCCTGGCAGAGCATGGACCAGATTCCCGCCCAAAGTCCAGAGTCACAGGCGATGAGCAAAGACCTGATCCGGCGCGGCTTTAAATTTGTCGGGCCAACGATTTGCTATGCGCACATGCAGGCGACCGGGATGGTCAATGACCACGTTATTGACTGCTTCCGTTACCAGGAACTGCGTGATATGATTCCGCTAAAATCACCGAGAGCCGGGTACGCCGCCCCCGGCTCTCTCTAAGGAGGAGAAGAAGAGAAATCGCCCTTCGAGCATTATCATACCAAAGGTGTCTTAATCCTGCTTGACGATTATCCTACGATTACCCTACGATCAGCCTACTTTTACCCATCAATATTGAGAGTTTCTGAAGGTTAGCCATGAATTTTGCGGTCAGAACCGAAAACCTGGGAAGAATTTATAAGATTCGTAGTGGCAAAAAATCCGAGCCAAAGCAAATGAGCGCGTTGCAGGATGTATCCCTGCAAATAAAGCCAGGTGAATTGTTTGGGCTGCTTGGGCCAAATGGAGCCGGGAAAACCACTTTGATCAAAATCCTCACCACGCTGCTGGCCCCAACATCGGGAAAGGCCTGGGTTGCAGGTTTCGACGTCGAACAATCACCAGAGAAAATCAGGCCGCGCATCAACATGGTTTCTGGCGGCGAGAATTCCGGATACGGCTTGTTAACCGTGCGCGAGAATTTGTGGATGTTCTCCCAATTTTACGGCATCCCTTCAAAAGTAGCCAACCAACGCATCAAAGAGCTCCTGGATATCGTCGGACTGGGCGACCGGATAAACACCAAGTCATCCGATCTCTCTACTGGCCTGCGCCAGAAAATGAACATCGTACGCGGTTTTTTAACTGACCCCGAGGTGCTTTTCCTGGATGAACCGACGCTTGGCCTGGATGTCGGCGCTTCACGGGATGTGCGCCGTTTCATCCGCTCCTGGGTGGACGAAGATCCTTCCAGGTCCTTGCTCCTGACTACTCACTACATGGTGGAAGCCGAAGAATTATGCGACCGTGTGGCGATCATCAACCAGGGACACGTGTTAGCCTGCGACACACCCGCTAACTTGAAATACAATCTGCAGCGGGATGCAATTTTTCGGCTGGAAGTCACCCCCCTTAATGGCAAGGGCATCCAACCTTTCGAGCAGTTGGCTGGTGTGCGAAAAATCGTCCATCATCCCCAGGACGGCAAGGCAGTATTGGAACTGATCCTGGAAGAAGACCAGGTGCTCAGCGCGATCATAAACGCCTTAACCGAAGAAAATATCCGTATACTCAACCTGAAGAAGCGTGAGCCGACCCTTGAGGATGTTTTTGTTGAGCTGGTGGGACACAGTATAGAGGAAGCTGAAAATGACCGTCGCCAGGATGACCACGAATAAAGTCCGGAAGAACAGCGGCTGGCGTCTATTTGTCCAGACCGTGCTGGCGCGGGCTTACCCACGTGTAATCGGCCAGCAGCGCGAAAAATCCTGGATGTTTTTCGACGTCTTCCTGCCCCTCCTGGGCGTTTCCGCTTACGTGTTCGTTTACAAGGCGATCCAGGCGCCGGAAGATTACGTGGGATTTGTGATCCTGGGCGGGGCGATGACTGCCTTCTGGATGAACATCTTGTGGAGCATGTCCAGCCAGCTTTATTGGGAAAAAGAGCAGGGCAACCTGGCGCTTTACGTGATGGCGCCAAACTCCATGATGGCTATCCTGTTGGGCATGGCCCTGGGGGGCCTGGTGGCGACAACCCTGCGGGCTTTGATTATTATCGTGATCGGAAGCTTGCTGTTCCATATCCATTATGTGATCGTCAGTTTTTTCCAATTGTTCAGCGTTTTCATTCTCTGTATCGTGGCGCTATATGGGATGGGGATGATGTTCGCCTCCATTTATCTGCTGCTCAGCCGCGAAGCCTGGCACCTCTCGAATCTGGCGCAGGAGCCGGTTTATCTGGTATCCGGGTTTTATTTCCCCATCAAGAGCTTCAATTTCTGGATCGCATTAGGCGCTTCGCTTATCCCGCTGACTCTCGGGCTGGATGCCATGCGCCAACTGGCATTTCCCAGCGGTGCAGCGCTTGGTTTCCTGAACGTGAGTATTGAATTAAGCGTTCTAATCGTTTTAAGCGTCGTCTTCCTGGCAGTCGCCAAATTCCTGCTGGTTTACATTGAAAAGCTGGCTATTCGCGAAGGACGGCTGACCGAAAGCTTGCGCTGACCGGGACCTGTTGTGGATTGGTGAAATGAATATGGCCGCAAAATCTCTGAAGTTTAACGAAAGCCGCTTGCGCTCGATATGGCACTCCTTTTCCATCGCCACCTGGCTGGGGTGGCAAATCAAATCGAACTGGACGGACCCATTCCTTTTTGCCATCTACTCGATTGCCAAACCTCTTGCCAGCGCCGCGATTCTGGTTGTTATGTATGCGGTGATCACGAATGGCAATTTCAATTCGCCCATATTCCCTTACCTATACCTGGGAAACGCCTTTTACATCTACGTCAGCCAGGTGATGACCGGGATATCCTGGGCGATCATCGACGATCGCGAGCATTACAAAACCATCCGGTACGTTTACATCTCCCCTCTTCATTTCCCAACCTATCTCCTTGGGCGAGCGGTTGCGCGCATATTAATAGGCTCGATGTCCGTTTTGATCACAGTCTTGTTTGGGGTGTTCTTCCTGCACGTACACATCGACCCTGCAAGCGCAAACTGGCCTCTCTTCTTCCTGACCTTGTCCCTGGGGATCGTGATGTTAGCGCTGATGGGTTTAGCGCTGGCAGGCGTGATGCTTTTGCTGGCCCATCATTCCTGGGGAATTGGGGATGCAATCGGCGGCGCATTATTCCTTTTCAGTGGGGCTATCTTCCCATTGAGCGTACTTCCAAAGGTTTTACAACCCATAGGGTACGCGATGCCGATCACATACTGGTTGGAGCTTTTACGCCGGGCGTTGGTCGGCTCAGTCGCCGAGGCCTTCCCCACGTTGATTGGATGGAGCAATATGCAAATTTTCGCCATGTTAGCCGGCTTGACCCTTTTGTTTGGAATGTTGGCCGGGGTGTCCTTTCAATGGTGCGAGCAGCGCGCCCGCGACCTCGGGCGCATCGATATGGTGACCAATTACTGAGAATATACTGGCAGTGGAGGCTAATTCTTTATGAAACCGATTTGGATTGGAGAAGTCCCCTCAGAGCGGCTAGGGCCGGTCTGGGTGGCTGTAAGTGAAGGGGGGTTGGCTGCGGTTGAATTCGCCGAGAGCCAGGAAGAGTTTACTCAAATGCTGGAGCAGCATGGGTACGGACCGGTACAAATCGATGGTGAGCGCACGCAGCAGGCCGCCAGCCAGATTGCGGATTACCTGGCAGGACAGCGACGTACCTTTGATCTGGAAATCGACTGGTCGAGCCTGACCGCCTTCCAGAAGCAGGCATTGCAAGCCACGTTCGCGATCCCATACGGGCAAGTCGTGACATATGGCGAAATCGCTGCACAAATCGGTCGACCCAGGTCGGCGCGGGCCGTGGGTCGGGCCGAAGCCACCAACCCGATGCCTTTGGTCGTCCCCTGTCACCGTGTGATCGGATCGGATGGCGGCCTGCACGGGTACGGCGGTCGCGGCGGGCTGGAGACGAAATCCTGGCTGCTGCGCATGGAACGAGGCCAAGAAAATGAATAGCACCCGCCAATAGGTGTGGGTCTGGAGACAAAAATGCCCGAAGCTGTGATCATCGATGCAGTGCGAACACCCATCGGCGCCCTGGGAGGCGAGCTCGCCGCCGTACGTCCGGATGACCTGGCGGCGCTGGTCTTGAAGGCGCTCGTCGAACGGACTGGGATCGACCCAATCCTGGTCGAAGAAGTTTACCTGGGCTGCGCCAACCAGGCCGGCGAAGACAACCGCAACGTTGCCAGGATGGCGACCTTGTTGGCAGGTTTTCCGGTAGAGGTCGCCGCGGTCACCTTCAACCGCCTGTGCGCTTCCGGCCTGAACGCGGTGAACCAGGCCGCCCGGGCCATCCGGGTGGGCGAGGGCGATGTCTATATCGCCGGAGGCGTGGAGAGCATGTCGCGCGCGCCTTACTCGGTCCCCAAACCCGAGCGCGCTTTTCCCTGGGGTAACCAGACGATGTGGGATACCACCCTGGGCTGGCGCTACCCCAACCCGAAGATGGAGGCGGTTTACGGCACCGAGGCGATGGGTGAAACCGCAGAAAATATCTGGGATCTCGTTCACATCTCGCGCCAGGACCAGGACACATTTTCGTTCGACAGCCACCGGCGGGCGATCGCTGCCATCGATTCGGGCAAATTTGCCGAGGAGATCGTACCGGTTCCTATCCCCCAACGGAAGGGAGACCCGGTCCTGGTCGACACGGATGAACGCCCGCGCCGGGATACATCCCTTGAAGCCCTGGCTCGCTTGAAACCGGCTTTTCGAAAAGATGGTACGGTTACCGCCGGTAATTCGTCCGGTCTCAACGACGGCGCAGCCGCGCTGCTCCTAACCAGCGCTGACAAAGCACGCCAATTGGGGCTCAAACCTTTAGCCAGGGTGGTCGCTTCGGCGGCTGCCGGTGTACCCCCGCGCACAATGGGTTTGGGACCTGTCCCTGCCACGCGCAAAGCGCTGGCGCGGGCCGGCTTGACCCTGGAGAATATCGGTTTGATCGAATTGAATGAGGCGTTTGCTGTCCAATCCCTGGCAGTGATGCGTGAGCTGGGGATGCGTCACGACATTACGAACGTCAACGGCGGAGCGATCGCATTGGGACATCCACTGGGCTGCTCTGGAGCGCGCATCCTCACCACTTTATTGCACGAGATGCGTCGCCGGGAAGCGACAGAAAAACGCCCTTTCTACGGCCTGGCAACTCTTTGTGTAGGCGTAGGCCAGGGGGAGGCGACGATCGTGGAATTCCTGGGGTAAGGTTTGCCGAAGCATACCGGCTTTTTCAAATCGTACGTATCAAAAAGTGTGCGGGGAAAACAATTAATTTGACAATAATAGGGTCATTTGGTATGATTTTTTTAGCATATCATATTGAAACGATTGTTGGTTCTTCCCAATCCTTGGTAGAAGCCCAAGCTTTTTTTGAGAAGTTACCGGTTTATTAACATTCTAGTGAAAGGGAGTTCTTTTTGTATTTTACCGAAACCGTGGTTCCCGAATTAGCCGCAACCACGCAAACCCACGATGATAGAGAGCCTACAGAAACCTGGTACGAACAATTCCTGTCCGAGTATGATTACGAATCCCCGAAACGCGGCCAACTCCTGGAAGGTGAGATCCTGCTCATTGACGAAGATGCCATCCTGTTGGACGTTGGCCTGAAGCGAGATGCAATCATACCTGGAAGGGATCTTGATGAAGTGCGGGGGGATGTTCTTGAGAATTTGTCCATTGGCGATAAGATTCTGGTGTACGTGCTACATGCGCCAGTAGAAGACAAGAACCTGCTGGTCTCTTTAAGTAAAGGTGTGGAGCACGAAGATTGGGATCACGCCGAAAGAAACCTTGAAAACGAATTGATCACCCCTCTGGAGGTGGTCGGAAAAAATAAAGGCGGCTTGCTGCTTGAGTTTGAATCCTTACGAGGCTTCTTGCCCTTTTCCCAGATTCCGAAACTGCGCCGTATTCGTGACCAGAAAACTGCGGACGAAATCAAACAGCAGATGATCCACACCCAAATCCCGGTCAAAGTGATCGAGGTGGACCGGGAGCGACGCCGCCTGATTTTTTCAGCCCTGGCTGCCGAGCAAGAAAAGCGTAAACAGCGATTGCTAGAATTAGAGATTGGACAAATTATTCATGGTCCAATCGTAAACATTGTCAAGTTCGGGGTCTTTGTCGATCTGGATGGCATCGATGGGTTGGTCCACATCTCCAAGCTGGACTGGTCGCACGTCGCCCACCCTTCCGACTTATTTAAAACCGGCGACGAGATCGATGTAAAAATCATCGCCATCGATTTAGACCGGGAGCGCGTCAGCCTGGACCGAAAATCGCTTCTCCCCAGCCCGTGGGAGCGCTTCAATGAGAATCACAGGGAAGGCGAAACGATGGAGGGGCAGGTTACAAATGTCAGAGAGTTCGGAGCATTCGTAGCGCTCGCCGACGGCCTGGAAGGGCTGGTGCATGTCAGCGAGCTCGGTTACTCAACATCCGGTCAGCCCCAGGACCTGGTCAAAAAAGGCGACCGGGTGCTGGTTCAGATTCTGGATATCGACGCCAACAGGGAGCGAATTTCTCTCAGCATGCGCCAGGTGCCGCTGGAAAGCCAGCTCTCGTGGAGCCTTAATAATTCATCAGCAAAAGCGGGTGAAAGCGCTGTCACCAACCGTGAAATAACGCCGGTCGATCAGGCGAATTGTGCTGGTTAAATCCGAACCGCGTTGAGGAAATCGGCGAATAATCCGTACGCCGTCGTATCAGGTCCGGGATTTTCCTCAATCACTGAGAGCCGGCCGAGGACGTCCGTTTCAAATTGGACGATACTGGTTGTGCCGCTGACCCCATAAAGCGGCGAATCGGATGCTACCATCTCCGGGGCGACGCGTGCTTCAATTCCATCCGCATTGCGAGACGCAGAGCACACCAATTTCCAACGCTTTTTCTCATTGCGGGCGCGGTCGAGATCCTGGTCTGTTAACCCTCGAATGCCCTGGCGATCCACATCTTGTGGCTTCAACGGAACCCCCATCATCACCGTCACCAAAGCTGCAACCTTGACTGCCGCATCCCAACCATCGATATCCCCACTTGGATCCGTTTCAGCAATACCGATCGACTGGGCGTAAGCCAGCGCCTGATCAAAGCTTTCGCCAGATTCCATTCGAGTCAGGATTAAGTTCGTTGTGGAATTCAACACTCCCCGCAGCGCTTTTAAATCTGCTCCTGGCAGTGTTTCCCGGTACAGTGAGAAGATCGGCGCTCCATCCATCACACTCGATTCAAAATAGAATTTCACCCCACGAGCCAGAGACAAGTTGGTCAATTGTCGATAAGCGTGGACAACCGGTCCTTTATTGGCTGTGATGGCGTGCATTCCCAGCTCAAGAGCTGTCTTGATATGATCGACAGCGGGCTGCCCATTTTCATAATTGACCGGGGTATTTTCAAATAATACATCCGCTCCACAGCGGCGGATGAAATCATCAACCCCTGCCAGAGGGGTTTGACCCGAAAATACGTCGAGAGAACCGCCTGCAGCTACCACTTTCAGCGCACGGTCCAAATCCAACCCATCCAGGTCGATCGCGGTCCCATGCCTGCCAGTTGCGATCCCGGTCACCGTAAAGGTGAGATTGTATGACGATAGCAGCCTGTCCTGTTTTTGCAGGAGTAGCCGCGCCAGGGCACGGCCCACATTGCCAAATCCAAGAAGAGCCAAATTATAATGAGGCATAGAGACTCCTGAAGGGTCCAGCTAAATTTGAGGCCAGGGGTAGGGGCGGCGGTATGGATTCGGAGGCGGGAAGCGGTTCGCCACCAGAATGGCTTTGGCTCGTGACGCCAGGGCAGAGACCTCATTAGCGCTCAGATATTCTTGAAGCTGTAGCGAAACACCAGAAGGCAGGCCATCCTTTGGCAAAAGTTTCTGGTAAAAGAGGTTTAAGCTGGCGCACAGCGCTTCCGGCAACGGCTCACCGGAAAAATCCCAAATCACCGTGCGCAGTTTCTCCTCCTCATGGAAACAAACACCGTGATCGATCAACCAGAGGTGATTTTGTGGGTCGATCAGGATATGGCTGCCTTTGCGATCGGCGTTATTAATCAAGATATCGAACAGGGCCACCGAGCGCAAGCGCTGAAGATCTTCCTGGCTGAAATTAAAGTAGTGATATTCCGGATCGTGTTCTATAAAAAGCTGCAAAGAGCCTTGACCCACCGGCCCTTTCTTACGGTAAACCGTGGGCGGAACCAGGCTCCATCCAAGCGCTTCGCTCACCAGGTATGCAGCCACCTCGCGCCGCGCCAGGCTCGCCACGGGGAAATCCCACAAAGGACGCTCACCACGCGTGGGTTTATAAACCGAACGCAAGGTGATATCCCCTTGCGTTACCTGCGCCAGAAATGTGTAATTAGAGCCCCACAAAAACTCGCCTTCAATTGAAACCTTACCTGATTGAAGGATGGTTAAAGCTTCTCGGTCGGGGAGTCTGTTATCGGACATTTTCAGGGCGGCAAACAAGACCCGGAATACCAGAGGTCAGAATCAGGTTTTATGCCCGTTCCTTTTCGGGCAGAAATGACCTTCCGGGTCCATTGGCTGCCCGCACTGCGGACAAAGCGGACGGCCACGAGAGGACACTTCCATTCCCCAGTGACACATCGCCCGGATTTGTGAGCGAGAACACCAGAAACGGACAACGTCGGCTTCGCCAGGTTCATCTCCCTCCGGAAGCAGCTCACGCGTCACCAGGACGACCAGATCATTATCGGCGTCATAACCCAAGCCAAGCTCGCCAACCCGGAAAAGAGGGTCTACAGGCGGGTTAATGTGCATTTTCTCTTCGACGTAATCCGCGGAGGCTTCAGGCAAATCGGGAAACTTCTCATTGATCTCGGTCAGGAACTGCTCAAGTCCGACTGCCAGGGATTGAATTTGGATCTTTTCCACGATTAAAGTGACGGTTTTCGCCTCCTGCCAGCCCTGGATGTAGAAAACACGCTTGCCAAGCGGGCCGATCGCGTCCGTCGTCAGATGAGTGACCGGTTTTAGGTCAATCTCTGTAGAGGGCATAATCGCTCCAATTCTCGTGTGGTCATTTTCAGAATGCTATCCTGATCTGATCTTCTAAGTGTTGGGCGCTTTGCCCTGGCTGCAGGCCAGGGGTCCGAGCACCACGCAATATTATGTAGAGTTGCGGCTACGATGCAATCTCCAGAGATCCATCAAAACAGGATTTCAGAGAATTGAGATTCACCTGCGGGCTTTACCCAAGACTGAACCCCATTCCCAACTTGTAAAATGATACGTTGTAGTATACCAGAATCACTGCTTGGGCAATGTAAAAGAAAGATCATAATTCAGAGTCATCAGATGGCTGCCCATCTCGCCAATATACAGGGCCGTGATCGAAGCTGGAGAGACGCTTAACCTTTGGAACAGGTCAAGCGGTTGGCCTATGAAATAGGATACCGCCAGCTTTATTGGATCGGAGTGAGAGACACATGCCAGGATATCTTTCGGTTCGTACATCGCTGCCAGTGCCTGGATGTCGTTGCATATGCGCTGTTGAGCCTCGGCGAAAGTCTCGCCGCCAGGAAAATGCATCATAGAAGGCGCTAACTGAACCTTGCGCCAGGCTTTCAGCCGGCTCAAACCTTTGAGCTTCTTATCCTGCCACTCGCCCACATCCACCTCGATCAGCCCTGGTCTCACGATCACTTCTAAACCCAAAGCAGTGGCAATCGGCTGGGCAGTCTCCAGAGCACGCTCCATCGGGCTGCTATAAATAACCTTTATCGCCGAACCCGTTAAATCTGGCAGCCAGCGCCTGGGCCTGCGTGCGGCCTTTTTCATTCAAATGCACCCCAGGCAACCGGCCCGCCAGGCGCCCTTTCTTCACGTAGTCATTCTCCGCATGTCTGATCAGCAAAACGATGGGCATTATCAACCTTTCATTCCGTTTATTCTTGCCGGATGCCAGGGGAATGCTGCCTCTTACCCGGAGACGCCCGGATAAGAAGGGCCGGTGGCCACGATTGAAACTGCAATCTATCCCGCCAGACCACCCGCTTTATGTTTACTCTTTATCTCTTTAATGGCTTCTTCGGAGAGGTCTGGAAGTGTCTCCGCCCGGGAAATGCCTAAGGCCTGGCGTTGCGCCTCACGCCAGCGCTCCAATCGTTCGACGACCTGGGCTTCGTAACCCTGAGTGGAAGGCCGGTAAAAATAAGTGCCCAACACAGGTTTTGGCAGGTACTGCTGCGGCAAGAAATGGTCCGGGCTTTCATGAGGGTATTGGTAGCCCTGCCCGTGCCCCAGGGCGCGGGCATCCCGGTTGCTATCTTGCAGGTGAGGCGGAACCTCTGTCTTGCCCTGCTCTTCAATCAACTGAAAAGCTTTGAAATATGCGCCAGCCGAGTTTGATTTTGTGGCTGTTGCCAGGTAGAGCGTGGCTTCCACGATGGGATAGATGCCCTCCGGCAGGCCGACATAATCAAATGCCTGGGCCGCCGCGTTGGCGACAACCAGGCCAAGTGGATCTCCCAGGCCGATGTCCTCGCCTGCCAGGATCAGCAGGCGGCGCAGGATAAAACGCGGGTCTTCGCCTGCATAGAGCATTTTCGCCAGCCAATACAGGGCCGCATCCGGGTCGGAGCCGCGCACCGATTTGATGAATGCCGAGATGGTGTCGTAATGCGCGTCGCCGTCCTTATCGTAAAGCACAGCCCGGCGTTGAATGGACTCTTGAGCGACCTCGAGCGTGATATGGACAAGTCCATCGCGATCGGGCGGCGTACTCTCAACTGCCAGCTCGAGGGCGTTCAAGGCATTGCGCGCATCGCCTCCCGCCACCTGGATAAGATGCAAAGTGGCGTCTTCATCCATCCGAATTCTGCGCTCTCCGTAACCTCGTTCAGGATCACGCAGCGCATTCTCCAGGATCCGGCGAACGTCGCCATCCTGTAAAGGCCGGAGCTGAAAGACGCGTGAGCGCGAGACCAATGCGCCGATCACCTCGAAGTACGGGTTTTCGGTCGTCGCCCCAATCAAGGTTACCGTCCCATTTTCGACATGCGGCAGCAAAGCATCCTGCTGAGCTTTGTTCCAGCGGTGGACCTCATCCACAAATAGGATGGTTTTGGTCTGATATAACTTGCGCCGCTCCAGGGCCTTATCAATCACTTCTCTCAGCTCAGCCTTGCCAGCCATAACTGCGGAGAGCGTCTCAAAATGGCTCTTAGTCTGGTTGGCAATTACCATCGCCAGGGTGGTCTTGCCTGTGCCAGGCGGGCCCCACAGGAGGATCGACGAAAACAGCCGGTCGGCTTCGATGGCGCGCCGAAGCAGCTTTCCAGGACCGACGATCTCCTCCTGGCCGATGAACTCGTCCAAAGTGCGCGGGCGCATACGGGCCGCCAGAGGCGCTTCGGTTTTCATACGCTCTTGCATGGCATGATCGAAGAGGTCCATATTATTCTTCCGGTGGATGCCACTCAACCATCACCCATCGCCTTCGAGCCGAAACAATTACCTCCCGGTTCATTCGGAGGATGACGACCGTCGCTCGTCCAGTCTGGGTCAAGCCCTCAACTCGTGTTCCATCCGGGCTCCAGCGAAAATGGTCCAGCCAATTCTGTTTTCGGGGATTGAACAAATGGACAAGCTCGCCAGTTAATGGATCTTCTGCTTCGAGCCGGTTTGCTTTATACTCGTTGCATGACCAGCAGGCCAGGCAAAGGTTTTCAAAATTCGTCTGTCCACCTTTCGATAAAGGATGAATATGATCGATTGTAAGTGGAATTCCGCTAATAAACTCACTCGTACCACAATAAGCGCAACGCAATCTATCTGCCTGGCGTACTCGTTCGCGCAGTTCTTTAGGAACATATGCCGGCGACATGGTTATTGAATTGGTGTAAAATACCCACGCCAACGCAACAAGACAGCAGCATGCGACTTCCTGAGAACAAAACGATCCGTTTCGCTTTGGAGGTGCTCCAACTCTAATCGTTCGGCATCGGTCAACCCGCCTGACTCATTATTTTCCAGTAACTCGTTAAAGCGCTTCATTTCAGCTTCTGTTTTGCGACGTCTGGCGATTTGCCATAAGTCATCATCACTAAGCCGGTCCATTTCAGCCAGTTCGGTCTGAAATTCTGCCGGAGCATCGTCCCAGTCCGGTGGACTTCCAACTTGCAAAGCGTGGAGGATAACATCCTCTAAAGTTCGGTTTGTTGCTTGAGCATTGTTTACCAAACGACGATAGAGCGGTTCTGGGAGTTGGAGGGTAACTTTTTCGATCAGCATGATTTCACGTCCTGGCGAGGAGGGAAAACAAAAACCAGTTCATTTTTCCCGATCTATTATAACGCCGGGGGAATAGGTAAACAAGCAAGGTTCTTGACCTCTGGCTACAGAGCTTCTCGATAGGTCGATAACCAGCCAAAAACCGCCCGCCGCTTCTGCGATGGATTGTATCTACAATTGTTCCTACTGTTTCTATGTCTTCCCCACTGCGCTCAGAAACAAGCTGGACAAGGATATCGCGGTCAAGACGGTTTGCCATATTTTTAATGAGTGCCTTAATTAAGTGTTTCTATTACCTGCTTCACAAATAGGATAGTTTTGGTCTGATATAACTTGCGCCGTTCCAGGGCCTTATCGATCACTTCTCTGAGCTCGGCTTTGCCTGCCATGACCGCCGAAAGAGTCTCGAAATGGCCCTTGGTTTGGTTGGCAATGACCGTTTGAGCATCGCTCAATCCGCCAGAGTGGTCTTGCCGGTGCCTGGTGGTCCCCACAGAAGGATCGAGGAGAACAACTTGATGTATTTCAGGGATTTATATTCGATGAGAAAAAAAGCGACACTGTCCGGGTCACTTTGTGGTTAAGCCTTTCATAAGTTCTAGTGCCAGGTTCTGGAAATCGCTCTTCAATTGAACTGGATCAAAGGGAACAAGCATTTTTACCGGCCAACGTTCGATTTCATCCGGAAAGTTTGTGACCCGATTTAAGGCTACTGCCATCCAATATCGATCAAAACCAGGGTCCTTCTGAGCTGCTAGATCTAACAACGGCTGGACAGCTTCACCTTTGATCAGAAAGTAAAGATCAACAGCATCTCGTGGCTCGGCACGTCCGTAATAAGCCAGGATTTTATCAATCCTTAGATCCTTGAAGTCATTGACCCTGACACCGCTCTCAGCTAGAACTGGAGGCTTAAATCGAAAAGGGGAGTCAAGAGCTAGATCAACTTTCAAGCTCTCTCCCCCTTCGACGAGCAAAAATTCTACATAACTGGCAAAACGCCGGACGACTGAGAGCTGCAGTCCCTTAGACGAACAAAGAGCTTCAACTTGATATGAAACCGGGGTAATCAGTTCCGCTTCACTGGTAAAAAAATCGAGATCGAAAGACATTCGATGTCCCAGGTAGTATTCAGCCAGGGCAGTGCCGCCTGTCAGAAAAAACCTTTCTTGATCTGGGATCTGAGCAAAAATTTTCAAGAAAGTTGTTTGGTTCGAGGTGAGTAAGCCTTTCCCTTTAAGCATCCATGGATTCCAGGTATCTTTTCCACAATAGATAGATATCGGATGGTAAATCTAAAGTTTCTAATTCCTGTCGGATCTCTTGAATATTTAAAGCGCGTATATCCTCTGACCGACCGTGCATCAGTACCTGACGCAGATACCAACGACGCTGGAATGGGTCTCGAAGATCTACCTGATCCGTGCTCCAAACAATATGTCGAGGTGGAAATGTCAAAGCCATTAAACTTCCTGCTTCCTTTCATTTCCATTATACTGCCAAGGAGAATTAATGAACGAGCAAGGAGCGTACCACTCGCATTCTAGCCCTGCTCAATGTCAACTTATTCCAGTACTTCATTACTGGAGGATCACGCAGAACAGGGCCTACTTTCATATCCATCTCGGCCCGCAGCGCCCTGAAGCGCTTATAATCTTCCATGTACTTATCGTACCACTGCCTAAAAGCGGCCAGGTAGCCCTCGTGGTTAGCAATTTCAGCTAATAGAGCGCAGTAGTAAGCCCAAGTAGCATAAGTTTTGCGTCCATTATCGATATGAGCCTGCATCAAGCGTCTATAGATTGCTTCAGCGCGTTCGAGCCCAATCGAACGTGGCGCTACGGATGATTGTGATAATAGATCACGCAAGAAGCGCTGCGGCTCTTTTTCCCCCTGCTCAATTCGGTCAATCTCAAGGTTTCATAAGTCTCGCTCAAGGCCAGATCGAGCAGTATTTCGTATGCTTCGGCTGCAACCGCAAACCGGCCGGCATCAAAATACGAATCGGCTTCGTGAAAGAAGAGGCGCAACGCGATCAGCCCAACGTGATCGTCAGGGTCATAATCATCGTACTCATTGAAATTGTCCTCGCCGTAATATGTCGCAGCTTCTTCGTCGTAATACTCGCCTTTAGCAACTTTCTCCGCAAAGTCTTCTAATTCGGAGAGAAAATCCTCTGGGGATGGGTAGCGCAGATCGGCGGTTGCCATTCCTGGCGGAGCCAAAAGCTCCCAAAAGCTCTGGCGGGTGGGTTCATCCATAGCCTGTACCAAGTCCAGCAGCAGGGCTACCAACTCAGGCTTTGATTTTCTTTTAAGATAGGTGCGGATGTGTGCCAGGTGATTAGAAGAAACTTGACTTCGCTTTGACATATTAACGATTGGTAAACCAGATGGTTTAATATCGACAAGGGTGAAGTTGGCTGATTTTCAGATCAATTAAGTGTTTCTACCACCTGCTTCATAAATAGGATCGTTTTGATCTGATATAACTTGCGCCGTTCCAAAGCCTTTTCGATCACTTCTCTAAGCTCGGCTTTTCCGGCCATGATCGCTGAAAGCGTCTCGGGCAGTAAAATCCACTGCTTTGGCTCTTGGTCTGGTTGGCAATGACCGTTTGAGCTTCGCTCAATCCGCCAGGATAGTCTTGCCGGTGCCAGGCGGACCCCACAGGAGGATCGACGAAAACAGGCGGTCGGCCTCAGGCGCTCAAGAGCAGCGCTCGGCCCGCCGCAGCAGCTTTCCAGGACCGACGATCTCCTCCTGCCCGATGAACTCGTTCAAAGTGCGCGGACGCATGCGGGCGGCTAGGGGCGCCTCGGTTTTCATACACTCGTTCATGGAATGGGTGAAGAGATCCATGTTATTTGCTTTCTTTCAAGGCTCGTTGGAGCAGATCAGTTACGCCGAGTTCAACGGCCCAGTTCTGCAGGTAATCCAAATCCAGCCGGCCAGCTTGTACTTTGAGCACCCCTAATATATCACGCCACTGCCGGTCGGAGACGCCGCCACCTAAACGATACCATTCCAACTTCGCCAGGATGGTATCTTCAGCGGTAGCTATAAAAGCTTTTTGCTCTGGATCGGATGCTAAAATTTGTTCGACCCGACGCTGGAATTGAATCTGGTCAAATGGACGTTCTTTTCGAACAAACACGTCGACCTTAAACATGGTCTTCAGATGGATCAGGTTGAAACTGCTGCGATTGAAAATTGCATCAAGGATCATCTCTTCATCAACGTAGAAATCTTCGCCCAACAATTCGACCAATGACTTTGCCTGTTCGTGTTTTAATTCTGCAACGATGTCTGCGTCTATAGTTGAACGTGTAACGCCATGCAATGCAGAAGCCATTGAACCGCCAATAAGATAAGGAATATGAAGTTGATCAAAAGCTTCTACGACGAGCATCAATACACCTACGGCTTCGGGTAGCATTCTTAAGACTCACCTGGTAACGGCCCATACGCTTTGCGCGCCAGATCTTCGCCCAGAAGTAGGCCCGCCAATCGGCGGCGCAACTGCGTTTCGTTTTCATCAGGATATCGATCTTTTAATCCGGTAAACGCGAGCAGTTTGACAGATTGGTTCAACTGATCTATCATTTCCAGCTTACGCCAGGGTGGAGCCTTACGAAGCAGATCAATCAAGACGGCTTCAGCTTCCGGTCGTGTGTCAGGGAACAGAACAGACATAACCTAATTATACTGTCCACTTATGGCTGCACGGACCAAACAGCCGACTAAAAATCGCTACCCAAGCGCGAATCGAGCGTCAGGGTCGGGAAGCGAGCGGGATCCATTCCTGGTCCATGAGACCGGTATATTGCGATTGGGGCCGGATAATTCGGTTCTGGCGCTGTTGTTCCCGGCAATGGGCAATCCAACCGGCTGCCCGGCTGATGGCAAGGGTGGGGCTGAAGAGCTCTACCGGCAGGTCAAGGCCATGCAGGAGCAGTGCAGTGTAGTATTCAACATTGGTCTGCAGATGGCGACCTGGTTTGTATTCTTCCAGCAAATCCAGGGCCGTCTGCTCGACCGATTTAGCTAATGCATACAACTCAAGATCCCCAGCTTGCTGGTAGAGGCGCTCGGCTGCAACTGCCAGCACATCGGCGCGTGGATCGCGCACCTTGTAGACCCGGTGGCCGAAGCCCATCAACCGTTCACCTTGCTCCAGCTTCTTGCGCAGGTAAGGCTCAGCCCGGCTGGCTTCGCCGATTTCAAAGACCATATCCAGGGCAGGGCCCGGAGCGCCCCCGTGCAGCGGGCCTTTCAAAGCGCCGATCGCACCTACCAGCGCAGATATCAGGTCCGATCCGGTAGAGATAATGACGCGGGCTGTAAAAGTAGAAGCGTTTAATCCATGGTCCACGACGGCGTTAAGGTAGGTTTCGAGGGCGCGCACATACGCCGGATGAGGAACATGACCCTTGAGCATGTACAGGTAGTTCGCCGCATATCCCAGGTCTGCCCTGGGCTCGAGCGGCTGCTCGCCGTTTTGCAAACGCCAGTAGGCGGCGACCAAGCTAGACAGGCGACCCAAGATCGCCGCGTTCTCTTCCCACACATCTTGAGCCAGGGGGAAATCCAAACTCAGCGCTCCGGCAGCAATCCGCAGTGCGTCCATATTTTTGATTTTAGCCTCAGCGGATACTTTCAAGAGATCCATAGCTGCCTGAGACAGGCTGCGGTTTTGCGCCAGTTTTTCGCAAAACTCGAAGAGCTGCCGGGAGTCTGGCAGGTTTCCCGTCCAGAGCAGGTATGCCATTTCTTCAAAGCTGGCTTGAGGAGCGATCTTCTCCAGCGGGAAACCAGCGATCGTCAATTCTCCGGCCTGCCCATCCACACGGCTGAGGCGGGTTTGGGCCGCGATCACCCCTTCAAGGCCAGGCGCGTAGGTCGCGTGTATCCTGGCGGTTTCGTTCAGGTTGTTCATTTCATTTCCAATCCTTTGTAAAAAATAATCGAGAATTCTCGAAAAAGTGAGGCGTTCTCCCAATTATTGGAAGGATGCAACGATTTCGGATAAAGTTACTCCATGCAATAAATTATAAGCCTAGGGTTTTGTTTGTCAATATTGATCAATAGATCAATATAAGAGTATAATGATCGTTATGACACAACCCACTTACTTTTCGGCCCGGGAAGCAGCGGCAGTGCTGGGAGTCAGCCGGGCGACTTTGTATGCCTACGTCAGTCGCGGCCTGATTCGCTCAGAAGCGATGGGCGGCAAGCCGCGCGAACGGCGCTACCGGGGGGAGGATATTAACCGCCTAAAGGACCGCAAAGAAATGCGGCGGAATCCGGCGAAAACGGCCGAACAGGCCCTGAGCTGGGGCGTTCCTGTGCTCGAGTCGCAACTGACGTTGATTTCCGACGGGCGCTTGTATTACCGGGGGCATGATGCGACGGGCCTGGCTTTGAACGACAGCCTCGAGCGTGTGGCTATGCTGTTGTGGACCGGTGAAATTGAGGCAGCTTTTCCGCAACGGGTCGAAGCCGAATCTCCTGCCTTGTCATTTCCCAATTTCCAGTGGGAAAGCCTGGCGCCTATTAATGCTTTCCAGGCGGCCCTGATCCAGGCTGAATCTCAGGATATGGCAGCCTTTGACCTGCGGCCGGAAAGCGTGGTCCAAAAAGGCGTTTCTATTCTGCACAGGTTAGCCAGGATCGCCGCTCGAAAGGAAACCGACGCTGGCGCACCGGTCGCCAAAATCCTGCAGGCCGGATGGGCATCTTCCAGGCCTCAGACCGCCCGGCTGATCAATGCTGCTCTGGTGTTGTGCGCCGACCATGAGCTGAACGTCTCAGCTTTTACGGCGAGATGCGTGGCCTCTGCCGGTTCCACGCCGTATGCAGTGGTAACTGCCGGGCTGGCTGCTTTACAGGGGGTGAAGCATGGAGGCCTATCCAGGCGAGTGCAGGCGCTTTTTCAAGAAGTGGGCAGTCCGGAACGGGCGCAGGCTGTGCTTTCCGGGCGATTGCAGCGCGGGGAATCGATCCCAGGTTTCGGACACCCCTTGTACCCGCAAGGCGATCCGCGCGCACGCCTGCTGCTGGAGCTGCTCCGCAATATGGCTGCCTCTGAACAACCGGATTTAGCTGAGTCGATTGCCTGGGAAGCCTTGAGTTTAATCGGCGAGCTACCTACCCTCGATTTCGCCCTGGTGTGCCTGGCGCGCGGGTTGGAACTGCCGGAGGAGGCGGCGATCATGATGTTTGCGATTGGGCGAACGGTTGGATGGATCGCACACGCGATCGAACAATACCAGACGAATGCACTCATCCGCCCTAGAGCTCGATATATCGGGCCACAGCCCTGATACCTGCTTTTGGTGGTCTAACAGGGCGCGTGGGAGGCGCGTTTTTTGTGTCAGGCAGCTTCAGGGGCAGGCCGAACCCCACTGGTTGCTTGGAGGGGTTTCAATCCTCTGACCGTTGGCGTTCTGATAGACTGCAACGACGTAGTACGTCGTACAACTGGTGGAGCCCGGGTCAAAATACTGCCGGACGAGATTATTCAATTGGTCCTCGGCAACGATCCGGGTAAAGCCGGAACCCGAATCACGATACACACGGAACCCGATAATCGAATTTTCAGCATCGTAGGCCCAGGTAAGCAGCGTTCCCATATCCGGCGGCGGGTTGGGGTTCGCTTCGATCTGGCCGAGCAGATTGTATGCCAGCGTCACAGTTCCGCCTGCGCCGGGATGTTGTAGCCTGACCTCCACCGTGCTGAGCACCTGCTGGCTGCCATTAAAAGCCCTCAGCACAAATACAGCATCCTCACTGAGGTTCAAAGACAGGCTGTCCTGCGGGTTAAGCTGGGAGAGACCAACATTTCCCAGCGGGCCGCCTGTCAACGTGATATTCGTCGTATCGCCTGAGACCACCCAATCCAAGCGAACCCCGACCTCCTCGTCGCTTAACTGTACGGGCTGAGCCGGCGTCGCGGTAAACAGCACGATGGCTGGAGCTGCCGGTGCGAGCGTAGGCGTGGGCGCTGGGGGTGGCGTCGGCGTGGGCGGGGCCGGGTTGACTGTAATCTGGCGCAAGGCGCTCGTCGATTGCTGGCCATTACTGGCCGTGAGCACATAGAGCAACGTTTCAGAAGGGGTCTGGCTCACCGCGCCGGATGCGGGCAGGTGATCCCCAATCGATTGGATAGAGACTTCATCCACGCCGCTCACCTGCCACGTAATGGTGACATTCTGGCCGGCTGTGATCGTGGCAGGCTCGACGCGAAAATCCCGGATCACCGGGGCCGGCTTGCCGGGCGGCGGGTTTACCGCCACATCCAACACTTGCTCGATAGCCCGGCCCGGGATTGAATTGTTGTAAGCTTTTAAGGTAAAGACGGTCCGCTTTTCCAGGCGGATCTTTTGCGAGCCTTCAGGATTATCCAGTGTTTGGGAAAAAACATCACTCACCAGCACCAGTTTGTCGGCGTCTGTCACCGACCAGGAGATTTCGGTAAACGCACCGCTGTCTACCTGGGGAGGCTGCGCTTGAAATAAAAGAATTTGGGGGGTAACCGGTGTGACGTTCACCGTCCGGACGATGCTGAACAGCGTGCCGGGCGAGAAAAGGCGTGAAGCCCAGGTGTCGCCGGTGAGCTGGAAACGGGTGGTCGCCAACGGGTGTTGGATCTGCTCGCCGTGGGCGTCTCCCAGCGGCTCACCATTTAGCTTGAGTGTCATGAGAATGGGCGGCCAGGAAGTCCACCGCAAGGTCACCGGCTCGCCGGCGCGGATATCGGTAGGGCTAACCGCCAGGCTCATTCGCGGCCAGAAACCAAAGACAGCCAGGGCAAAAACGGCGGCAAGAATTAATAACAACATCCAGGGGCCGATCAACGGACGGGCATACAGCCGGCCCATCACCGTGCGCGGCGGCTGGGTCCCCTCCAACGGAGTGGTTGAAACGGTAAATTGTATGTCTCGGTTGCGCAGCCCCACCACCTGGCGCTTGCGGGCGGTGATAAAGACCGGCAGAACGACCGTCGAATCAGAAGCGAGATGGAAATCGGTCTGGTTGGCCAGACGAACGCTTTCTCCGGGCGATTGAAACTCGAAGCTACAGGCGCGATCATCATCGGTGCCTTCAACGCGATAGCGCGCCTGGCTGTTGCCCTGATTGGTCACTGCCATGCTGGCAGTCGCAGTGCGTTGGTCCCAGGAAATGGTAAACTGGCGCGGGGAAAGATCACTGATGGCAAACTCGTAGAACGGGTTGATCACTAAAGTAGCGCCGCGCCGGCTCAACCGGCCCGGATAGTTAGGGGATATGACCGTCACTGCGAAGTGGTGCGGGCCGGCCCGGCTGGCTGGAGCGCGCGGCGGTGTGATAGAAACCATCACACTGGCGCGCTGGTTGACTTTCAAGCGCATGTTGATAGGCGTAATCGTCACCCAATTCGGATCCAGGCCTTCCAGGCTGACTTCGAAATCGGCAACCGTCTCGCCGCCGTTAGAAATGGAAAATACCAGGGTCAGGTTTTGGCCGGCATCGATCGTATATTCGGGCACCACCGGCTCAGTAGTAATGGCATCATCGAGCTGGTCGGGCGGACGCACGGCCAGACTGGATGGCGGCACCAGGCCGGTTTCACCAGGCCGAGCCAACGCCTGCCCAGGACCGTCGCTCTCCTTTTGAATTAATGAGCGCTCGAGCGGCTGGCGCTTTTCCCCCACCTCACTCTCGATCAGCGTGATTCGATAATCGCCCAGCTCGATCGTATCCCAGGTATGGACCTCAATCGCCTCAGATGGTGAAAGGACCTGGTCGCCCCCGGTCGTTTCGGCTGTTTCGCTGAGCTGCACGAACTGATATGGCTTATGGCGCAAGTCCAGCATGGCATGAAATGGCGAAATACCAGGACCAGAGACGATGATATCGTTATCAGGATGGCTGCCAAAATTAATGACTTCCCGATCGGGTTCAATATCAAAAAAGAATATCTCGCCGCTGTCTTTGATGATCTCGAGTTTTTCGCGAGTAGCCATGCTATTTTTCGAGGAATTGTACGCTATGCAAACGATCTGACGGTTCGCCCGCTATCCGTAAGGATAGCAAAACTTACAGCGCATGTCAACTTTTCCCCTAATTATAAAGCACGCGGCAGGGCTGAGATCAACCGAGTTCTCTTAATCTTCGAAAACTGGCAAATACCGGGCTGCCAGGGCGAATGCCAAGGTCCCAGCGGAAAAGATCGCAACGGAAACGGAGATTTCCATCCAATTGGGGAAATAAGAAACGTTTGTCAGGCGGCTTATCCCGAACCAACTGACGTTGAAACGATTGAGAATCATCCCCAAAAGCAAACTGGACGCACCAATCATCAGTCCGGTTGAATTCTTGCGGATGGATGGCATCAGGAACAAGATCATCGGTATCAACACCCCCAGAACGATTTCTGCCCAGAATAATAGGCTATCGGTCCCACTGGTGAACAGGGTATTCAATTCTCCGCTAACCGCCAGATCGCCGAATTTCAGAAGAAGGTAAACTCCCAAAACGTACGGGATGGCTTTTGCAAGTTTCGCCAGCAGGTTTATTTCCAAACCACGATGAAAAGCCCTGGCGCTGAGCGAAGATTCAAAGATCACCATCGCCATGCCGATGGCTACCGCGGAAATAAAGAATTGAACCGGCAAGATCGGGGTCCACCATAAGGTGTGCAATTTTTCCGGCTCGATCAACAGGAGACTCCCCAGGGAAGATTGGTGCAAAGTCGATAAGACCACACCCAGGATGACAAAGGGCATGATAAAGCGGTGCAGCCATTCTGCCAATCGTTGCCATTTTACCCCTTCAAAAAACACTGGAGCGAACTCAATCGCCAACACGGTCGTATAGGTCATTACGCAGGCGCCGATCTCAAATAAGATGGAGGTATGATTTTGGTATACGATCATATGCCAGATGCGTTCCGGGCGTCCCAGGTCGACCAGCAAGGCAATGACCACCAGGATATAACCGAGGAAACCGGTCAATACAGAAGGCCGCAGCAGCGGGTGAAATTCCTTAAGTTCGAAAATGTAAACAATCGCCGCCATCGTAAAGGCGCCGCTTCCGATGGCGACCCCTGTGAAAAGATCGAAGCTAATCCAAAATCCCCACGGATAGGTATTATTCAAGGCGCTCACCGCGCCGATGCCGCTGGTGAAACGGATCATCGCGACGACAAAACCGGTCCCTATCAGCGCAAGTAGCAAAAGAACCATGGGGTTCATACGAAGACGCGGCGTGAGTGTTAACTGCATTTTCATTTACGCTCCTCCGGTTGATCATCAGGATCGGATACCTGTGCTTGAGAGGCACTTTTTTGTTTGTTGTAGGCATGTACACCGATGGAAACACCGCTCAATACAGCCCCCCAGGTCAATGCGAACGGTAAAGTGATGCCCATCACCGATTCGCTGACATTCTTCACGGGAACAGGGCCAAGCTCGGGCAGACCTAATTGCGAAAACGGGACATGGGAGATGATCAAGTAGGAAGTGCCTCCATTTTCCGTCTCGCCATATACATGGTCGATATAGCGATCGGGGTGGGCCTGAATGCGGGCATGGGCCTCCGCGATCAAGACATCTCGCTCGCCAAAAGCAAGCGCATCGGTCGGACAGGTCTGGACGCAAGCCGGCACCTGCCCTACTTCCAGGCGCTGTGTGCACATCGTGCATTTGTGGATCAGTGCGCCTTCCACCAAACCTTTGTCCCAATCGAAATGAGGCACTCCAAAAGGACAGGCGTTCATACAGTACCGGCAGCCAATGCACTTTTCGTTGTCGTATAAGACCGGCCCATCCTCGCGTTTTTCCCAGGCTCCGACCGGGCAGGCGGAAACGCAAGCCGGCTCAAGGCAATGCATACAGTGATAAGGCATTGTGGCCCTTTGAAGGTCCGGGTATTCGCCGGTGACCCCTGCCCCGGAAACCCAAATATAGCTGTCGTTCTGGGGGACATTATTTTCCACACTGCAAGCGACCATACAAGCGCGACAGTCAATGCAACGGGTTGCATCGAACAGATAGGCATGCTGCTTCATCTCAGACATTCTATTTCCTCCGCTTCGAATCGAAGCGCCTAAACCTTCTTCACCGTTACGAAGGTCTGGCTAAGAGCTTGGCCACCGCTAATTGGATCCGTGAAAGTGGCATGCAGGACCGAGTCGCTGGCTCCCGTCCCATAGGCTGTGGTCAACCCCATCGAAAGGTGGCCGTAACCCGGCGCAAGGTAGACACAATCCGGCCGGATGGCCTGGGTTGCTTCTAGCCGGACGATAACTTTTCCAATTTCACTGCTGACTTCAACAAGATCGTTATCCTTCAAGCCGCGAGCTTTTGCCGTGCTCGCATTCATCCATAAGCGCGGCTTATCTTCATATTTGCGTAACAATGAATTGTTCTGAGTCCCAAACTGAGTTTGTCGGGCGACCTTCCCGGTCAGCAGGTAGAATTTTTCCCCTTCTGGCGCTGGCGGCTCTTCCCAGACTGGAACTCCTGAGAAACCAGCCTTTTCCAGCGTGCTGGACTTGATCTCGATCTTTCCACTGGGTGTACTCCATACCCGTTTTTCGGCTGGCGCATCGCCGCCTTCAGCCGGTGTTTTTCCTTCTTCCTCAGCCTCTTCCGCCTCATCCGGTAAATCGACGTAACCGCGCAGGCGCACCTCTTCAAGCGAGACACCCAACGGGGCGAGTTGTTGGGCGAGGTAATCTTCCTCGTCGGTATATTGAAAGAAATCTCCGATACCCAGGCGCTCCCCTAATTGCTTGTAGATCCACAAAGCGGAGCGAGCTTCACCTTGCGGCTCGATCACTGGCTGGCGGATAAAAGCCCGGTTCCCTACAGGTAGAAGCGGGTCGTAGCGTTCCAGATAAGAGGCTTCCGGGAGGACCACGTCTGCGAACCAGGCGGTATCATTAAGAAAGATATCTACGACGGCTATGAAATCGAGCTTGCCCATGACATCCAGGGTGCGCTGCCGGTCAGGTAAGGAGAGCACCGGATTCTGGCGCGATATAAACCAGCCATGCGCCGCGTAGGGATCTTCGCTCAGGATCGAATCGCGCATTTGTTGAAATACGCCCAGCTTGAGTGGGACAAAGGGATACTTCCAGGGGACGCCGTCCAGCCTCATGGCTGAAATGCGTGGATAGGCCGGCTGAGGCGGTTTGCCAAGGCTGCTGCTCTCTTCGCCGCTGGCTGGAAGAAGGGTAGTGCCCCAATTCCCCACCAGCGCGTTCAACAGGGTGATGGCGCGTTCGGTTTGGAAGGAATTGACAAAATTGGAGGTGCGCCAGCCGTTATGCGCCAGAGCATAAGGTGCGGAGGCGCTGAACTCACGAGCGATGCGGCGTAGGGTCTCGGCCGGGATTTCTGTAATGGGCGCGGCCCATTCCGGGGTATATTGGCGGACGCTATCTGCAAGCTCATCGAAACCGATCGTGTATTGGCTTACAAAATCCTTGTTGTAAGACTGTTCGCCAATGATCACGTTGATCAGCGCCAGGTGAAACGCCAGGTCGGTGCCCGGACGGATCGGAAGCCACTCGGTTGCCTTCGCAGCAGTTTTGGTAAAGCGCGGATCGAGATAGATCATTTTAGCGCCGCGATCGATCGCCCGGCTTAACTCCCCGGTTTCGGAGTTTGAGATGGCTTCTGCCAGATTTCGCCCGGTTAGAATAATGTATTTCACCTGGCTGTAGTCGCGCCCGGGCTCCTCCATCCCATAGGTCATTGTGTTTGCTACGATCATGGCATTGAAACACAGGCTGCGCTGCGTTCCATAATTGGGAGAGCCGTAAGCCTGCAGCAGGTTCTCGAACTGGACTTGAGACAGATTATGCGTGGAAGAAAAGGCCATCGCCTCCGGCCCATATTTTTCCTTGATCGCCATCATATTTTGGGCAACCAGGTCCAGGGCATCCTTCCAGGAGGCCTTATGGAACTTGCCCTCACCACGTTTTCCGACTCGGATCAACGGTGTAAGCAACCGGTCGGGATCGTAAGTATTCATCAAGCCGGCCTGGCCCCTGGGGCATAGCTTTCCGAGCGAATGTGGATGATCGGGATTGCCTTCCAGCTTGACCACCCGTCCATCCTTGACTTTCGCCAATACTCCACAGCGCCAGACGCACATTTCGCACATGGTCGCAATTGAGCCGTCGCCGTTCGAATTAATCAACCCCAGATCACGCGCCGCCAGGGCCGCTTGAGGAGGGATCAACGCTCCGAGGGCGGCGCCTCCGGCAGCCAGCCCGCCGAGCTTGAGAAAATCTCGCCTTGAGAGCGCGTCTGTTTTCATTTTCATCTACCCTCTTCCTGAGTCAGCTTATCCAGGGAGTCCAGCAGCTCCGCCGCAGCCGGCTGCTTGCCCAGAATGCGACGTAGAGATTGACGCGTCGCCAGTTTCAAGCTGGCGATCTGCGGTAGCATCTCGACGATGTCGGCCGGATATTCCTGTCCAAGCGGCTTTGTTTCAGCGAAAGTGACTTTCACCCAACCCTCGTTGAACAAGACGTATGAGCCGCCACCCAGAGCTACCAGCGCGATCAACGCCAGCAAAATCACATTGCCCCAATTGGTCGGGTGTTTGCCTAAAGCAATCTCTTCGTAGCGCTGAACATAATCCACCGTATTCGGGTTGTTTACCACGATTGCGTTCGAAACAGGAATGATACCCGGTTCTGCTGCTGAAGCTTCACCGCTCGAAAGCTGATTCGAATTCGCGGTCTCTTCCTGGAGGCTTGCGGAGGCCAGCGCGGGGGCAGCGCTATCCGTATCGAGCGGAGTCCCCAGGACTGCGGCATACTTTTGAGCGCGGTCCATCAGGTCGTTCGGATGGCATTGTTGGCATGCCCCTTTCACATCCGACAGTGGGGCGACCATACCCTGATGGGCGGCGTCCTTATCCGTGGCCTGATTGTTACCGGCATGGCAGATGTAGCAAAAATCACCAAAAGCATGGGATTGGTGCCAGGCGGTACCATCGCTATTAACCGGATCCTGACCCTGTACTTCGTGACAATTCTTACACGAAGAAGCTTGTGAGCCGCATTGTGCGTTGACGGGCTGTGCCGTAGAAAGCCATAAAGCGCTAAAAACCACTAACAGCAGCCCAGCAAAGATTGAACTAATGAAGAGCTTCGTGCTGTGCATTTACTCCTCCACAAATGAGCGATCGCGTGCTTATTAGGATTAAGAGCTATGCGTATCAATGAAATCGAGATCTACACGCTTTCTTCTATCTCCGCCATCAAATTCGCTCGGTGTGCGATTCGATCTCGAAGAACACCTCGTAATAGATTGAGGGCCTGGATAACACGCAGGTCTGAGAGGAAATAAGTAATGGAGCTGCCCTGGCGGGTGAAATAAACCAGCCCTCGATCGCGCAGAATTTTGAGATGGCGCGAGGCGGTAGATTGGGGAATATTCACTTCATTACACAATTCTGTGACGTTTAAGGGCTGCTCTTCCAACGCATACAAAATCAAGATGCGGGTTGGATCAGAGAGCGCGAAGCAAAAATCGGCTTCGAGCATGGATACTTCCTGGACAAGCGCTTGCGATATCATTTCGGCACCTCGTTATATTCGAATAACCGTATACGCGTGCAGTTAGATATTATCATTGTGAAATATATGACAACAGTGAAATATGTCACATAAAATACAGTACGTACTACCATTTTATTTGTTTTCAGATTGATATATCATGTTTATATCACTATTATTTTTGTAGAATGAAATAATTAGGGTTTTCCGACATTTTAAGATTGGTTTTTTGCCCATTATTCAGAAAGGCCAGATTTTGATTACCGGAGGGCAAAGCATGGCCCCAAAACGAATTCTTGTTGCTTTTCTAGCCTCAGTGCTTTTCTTAGCAGTGGGGCTGGTCATTTGGGCAATGGGTCCATCCCCAGCTCAAGCCCAGTGCGGCGATATACCACCGCATTCATCCTGTATCACCTGTCATGAAAGTGAATCCCCGGTGAATATGCAAGAAGCATGGCACGCCACGCATGCCACGAAAGACTGCTGCGCGAGCTGCCATGCAGGCAACTGCATGGTAGCAGACAAAGACCTGGCCCATCAAGGTCTGGTGGCCCAACCGCTGGAAGATGTCTACACCAGTTGCTATCACTGCCATCCCAATGATTATCAGGAGAAGGCTGAGGGATACGCCTTAGCCCTGGGGGTCAACCCGGGCAGCCGCCCTACGCCTACCGTGGTTCCAGCCGGCCCAATCGTCGAACATCCCATTGTGATATTGCCGCCATCCATCCCAAGCGCGCCAATTCATATCCCCTGGTCCCTGGTTCTCGGCAGTGTTACCCTGTGCGCTGCATTGCTGGTAGCATTCATGATGCGCTATAATCGTTTGAACTCATAAGAGCCGGCCGAAGTCCCTGGTCTTTAGCCAGGGGCTGCAGCCTGAAAATCATTTAAAAAGAATATGGGGAGGGGAACCGGCGAGATTTAAGGGGACAAGGTATAATGCAAAGAAGGATGAATCAATCGCTCATGGGGGAGAAGGGTTAAACAATTTGCGAGCCGCCATTCAGGAGAAAAAGCAATGATCCAGATCCGCGATATCTTACAGGTCAAATTCGGAAGGATTGATCAGGCTGTTGAGCTGTTCACGAATCCCTCAACCCCTGCGCCTGCCATTATTGTACCGGGACACCATTTTGAAGTGCTCACGGATATATCCGGCAACATGTATTCGCTGATCAACGAATTTGTAGCCCAAGACCTGAAGGAATTCGAATCGATGCGCGATCAACAATTCGCCGCGCCGGAGTTCGACCCATGGTTTAAGCAGTTCCAGTTATTTATCGATGGAGGCCGGCGTGAATATTACAATGTCGAGGGGGCATATGAGGAATGGACAAGCCCTGGTTTGGTGGTTGTACGTGAGGCGTATTCCGCCTACAAATGGCAGATCCGTTCAGCGGTCTCTTTGCTGCAACGATATGGCGGCCTGATGGTAGCTCTTGGCGTTGGCAGGAACCCTCGTATTCTCACCGATGCAAGCGGCCCCATGTTCCAGACCATTATCGAGATCGAGACCGAGAATCTGTCGACCTGGGAAAACCAGCGCCGCTTGCTGTTCCGCCAGGTCGAGTTTCAAGTTTGGTTCCACCAGATGCTCACCACGGTAGAATCAGGCCACCATGAATTTTACCGGGTCGAGTATGCAAGCGGATAAGTGTCGGGCGCTTTGCCCCTGGCCGCAGGCCAGTGGTCGGCGCACCACGCAATAGGATGAAAAGAGATTCATCAAAACAGGAGAACGGACAACCTTGGACGCGAAAAGAACGGTTACCTGCTCGCCTCGGGTGATTTCGAGGAGACAGCGATGAGCACTCAGGAAATCTACAATTATCGCAAATTGAATGATCATCTGAGCACCGGCGGACAACCGACCGAAGCGCAATTAAAGTCTGCCGCCGAAGAAGGATTTAATACGGTCATCAATTTAGCCACTTTTCATCCCGAGCATTCACTGGCGGACGAAGCCGGCCTGGTGCGCTCGCTCGGCATGGCTTACCACTATATCCCGGTTGATTGGTCAAACCCAACCCTGCAGGACTTCCAGGCGTTTGAGAACCTGATGAACCAATCTGCCGGAGTCAAGACGCTTGTTCATTGCGCGGCTAATTTTCGAGTGACCGCTTTTTATGCGCTTTATGCAATGAAGCATTTGGGCTGGTCAGAAAATCAAGCGGAAGCCTTCCGGATGTCCATCTGGCAGGGGAGTCATTACCCCATTTGGGAAAAGTTCATCCGCGACATGAAATCTCAAATCGAATCTATATAAAATTACACCGGTAAAGTGTTATAATTCGGACGCAAATTATCCGGGTCCGTCCGTAAAGCATTTGATAACCTGAAGGGCAGCCAGTCCAACGCGATTTACAAAATCGTCCTTCTATGAACGGTTTGCGAGGAGAAGGACGATTTTTGATTTCTTTCAAGCCGAGATTATTAAGGGGTCAGGACAAGCGGGGTAGACCGGGGGCGATATGAACAACTTAATAGAGCTGCCGAGCACGAAACTATTTATTCCCCATTCCAGGGCCTATCTGGTCGCGCGCAGGCGGTTGACTGATCATCTGAACGCCGGGCTGGATAAAAAGCTCACCCTGATCGCCGCCCCGGCCGGCTTTGGCAAGACCACTTTATTGAGCGAGTAGATCCCGCTCAGCCCGCGCTGCGTCACCTGGTTTTCACTGGATGAAGGCGATAATGACCCAACCCTGTTTTGGGCTTACTTCATCTCATCGCTGCAGGGACTTCGCCCCGATCTCGGGGCTGGCGCGCTGGCGCTGCTGCAATCTCCCCAGGCTCCCCCGACCACTTCAATCCTGACAGCTTTGATCAACGACATCACTGCTTTCCCTGACCCATTCGCCATTGTCCTTGAAAATTACCACCTGGTTGATTCTCAACCCATCCACGACGCGCTGATCTTCTTGATCGCCCATCTGCCAGCCAATATGCACCTGGTCATTACCACCCGCAGCGACCCGCCCCTGCCGCTGGCTCGCCTGCGGGCGCGCGATCGCTTGAATGAACTGCGCGCCAACGACCTGCGCTTTACTGCACGAGAAGCCGCCGACTTCCTCACCCAGGCCATCGCTATCGCCCGGGATACGGGCTTGCTGGCAGAATAATCCTCCACAAAAGCAAAAAATTTAATCCACCCCCGGATTCCACCCTTTGGTGGACGACACTCCACCTAACAATCTGGTATCTTGGATATATCAGATCTTTTTTAATGGGTACGCTGCCAGTCAGCCAGCCGCTGGAGGCTGGTTAACATGATTCCAGGATGGAGATTCGTCAAATAGTGTCGGGCGCTTGTGGCGCACCGCGCGGACCGCTGGCCGAAGGCCAGAGGCGGATGAATAGATATACATTCTATAAGGAGACGGTTCACATGAATTCGAAATCGATAATCACAGAGCATTATTCTCAAACAGCTCTAATAGCATACCTGATCCTGACCCCGCTGATCAGCCTGGCCATCGCTCTTTTCTTGCCGCTGCCCACAGTGGCCATCGCCTTGTTGGTGGTTTTGGTTCCCGTGGTCATGGCTATTTTGCTAACCGCGCTGGCCGAAGGGGGCAAGAATCTGGGCGCCCTGCTGAAGAAGCTCTTCCAATGGCGGATCGGCCTCAAGTGGTATGCTGTCGCCCTGGGTATGCCCATGGGAGTCATCCTGGCTGCCAGCGTGTTGGCGTTCCTGCTCGGATGGACTCCCGCCGTTCGGTTCAGCGTCCCAGAGCTCTCGTTCTTGATCGTTAACACAATCGTGTCCCTCCTTGCGGGCGTTTTGGAAGAGTTTGGTTGGCGCGGTTATGCTCTGCCCAGGCTGCTGGCCAATCGCTCGCCGCTCTCTTCAGCCTTGGTCATCGGGGTCGCCTGGGGAATCCTTCACATCGGCCTGGCTTTGAGCGCTGGCAGGCCCTGGCTGCCAACGTTCCTTTCTCCACTTGCAGCTTCCGTAGCGCTCACCTGGCTGTTCGTCCAGACACGCGGCAGCCTGGCCATGGCTATACTGTACCATTTTGCGCTTGATTTCTACGCTCAATTCCTTCTTTCCGGGCTTACATTGGAACAGGGAGCTTGGTCGCAGACGATTTTTAATCTGGCGCTGGCTCTCATTTTGATCTTGATTTTCGGCGTCAACCTGCAACGCAGCCCTGAGAAGATGCCGGCAGTGGTGGGAGCAAATTAAGTGAACAGTATGAAATCTAAAGGTCAAACTCTCCCCATGCTAATTGCGTTCGTCATTCTTTTTGCTTTGTTCAGGGGACTGGGTTTCCTGACCGCGACCTTCGACTGGACCTGGTCGCAGATCCTGATTTGCATTGTCGTCGTCAGCAGTGTGACAGTTGCATGGTCCCTGATCAAGGAAATGCCGCTCGCCCGCTCGTTTCGGGAGGTGGGCTTCGGCGGTCCAAACTGGCGGGTGATCGGAATCGCGGTTGTGCTCAGCGCTTTGATGCTAATTTTCTTTCCGCTTTATTCCGGCCTGGCGCACGTGCAACTGCCGCTCCAAAGCAATTGGCCCTGGATTCTGATTGGGATCATCACGGGTGTGGGCATTACGGAAGAAACCCTCTTTCGCGGCTACGTATTCAACTACTTACGGGAGAACCGCACCTTCTGGCGAGCAGCCACACTCTCTATGATCCTGTTTGGCGCCATGCACTTGCTCTTGCTGTTTTGGCTGCCTGTTCCGGTCGCGATGGCAGCGATACTTCTGGCGATTATAGGCGCCTATCCAACCGCCTATCTGTTTGAAACAGCTAATAAAACGATTTGGCCGTCCGCGATCCTGCATTCGACTGCTTTAGCTACCAACCTCTTCGTCATACCGGCGGAGATGACGGTCTCGTTGAGCCTGATCTGGATTGGTGTGGTATTGGTTGGCTTATTTCTAGTTTTTGTCGCCGGAAAACTCGTCCTGAGGCAGGGCTGATTTCAAGATAATGCGTTAATCCACCCTCTGATTCCACCCCCCAATTCCACCCTTTGGTGGACGACAATCCACCCAACGATCTGGTATTTTAGAAATATCAGGTCGTTTTTATTTATTTGGTTCACAAAAGGAGAATCACATGAACTCAGTTACCTCATTCATCAAGCGCTACCCGCAAGCGACTTTCTGGGCGATCGCCTTGTCGACATTTTTCATTGGCAATATTCTTGGAGGCGTCTGGTTCCTGCTCATCTACTGCACTGCCCTGGGAGGCCTGCTTGTCACCGCCATCGCCGATGGCAGAAGCGGGGTGAAGACCTATCTCAGCCGCATCGTTCGCTGGCGCGTTGGAATTAAGTGGTACGCAGTCGCTTTATTTACCCCGGCAGTTCTCTATCTGGTGGGGGCCGGTTTGAATATCCTCTCGGGTGCAAAGATCGCTGCAAACATCCAATGGCCCGCCTGGAGCGATGTGCTCATAGGTTTCTTTTGGCCTGGGTTGCTGGGAATTGCTTTGGCCGAGGAGCCCGGCTTTCGCGGTTTCGCCCTGCCTCGCCTGCTGGTCGGCCGCTCTGCTCTGGCAGCCGGCCTGATCCTGGGCGTTTTGCATGCCATCTGGCATATACCGACCTTCTTTGGAGGTGAAGCTGTCCCGATCCTATGCACCATCCTGATCATCATCTCGGGATCGATCATCAATACCTGGCTTTTCAATCACACCAATGGAAGCGTGTTCCTGGCTATGCTGCTGCACGTAGGGATTGACGTCGCCAGCGGCGATGTCGGGGTGCTCAAAAACCTATTCACCGGAGCAGCTTTGGAGAGGCAAGTTATATTCCAGGCAATCGCATTTGTGGCTTTTGCAATTCTTTTACCCATCCTGGCAGGCCGCGAGTTAGGCCGCAAGCCAAAAGCAGCGACAGAGACTATCGCTATAGAGCAGCCGTTGGCGGCCAGGTGAAATTAAGGTTGTATTCGAAAGTGAGAGGAGCTAGAAATGGAAAGTTTAAATGGAAATGTCATCCACACACAGGGATTGAGCAAGGCCTATGAAGGTGTGAAGGCTCTCGACAGCTTGAATTTGAATGTCCCTAAGAATTCGATTTTTGGCTTCCTGGGACCGAACGGCGCCGGAAAGAGCACCACCATCAAAATGCTCCTGGGATTGACCCATCCGACCGCCGGGAAAGCCATGATGTTTGGGCTAGATATCAACCGGGACAGCCTGGGTGTGCGCAAGCGAGTCGGCTACCTTGCACAGGACCCGCGCTACTACGACCACATGACCGCCCGCCAGACCTTGCGTTATACTGCGCGCTTTTTCTACCGTGGCCCAAAGGATTTACTTGAGACGCGTATAGAAGAGATGCTGGAGCTGACCGGCTTGGGCGATAAGGCCGACCGGTCCATCAAAGGCTTCTCGGGAGGCGAGCGCCAGCGTCTGGGTATCGCCCAGGCCCAGGTCAACTACCCTGACTTGCTGATCCTGGACGAGCCGGCCGCTTCGCTCGACCCGATGGGACGGCACGATGTCCTCGCCGTAATGGAAATGCTGCGCAAGTACACCACCATCTTCTACTCCACCCATATTCTCGAAGACGTACAGCGGGTGAGCGACAGAGTCGCGATCTTAAATCACGGGCGGCTGATCGCCGAAGCTCCGATTCAGGAGCTATTGGATGGGAGCGGTTCGGCTGCGGTGTATTCCGTGACGATTAAAGGAGATGCCAGCCGGGCGCAGAGGCGCCTGGAGAGCCAACCCTGGGTCAAATCCTTGAGCGTCGATGCAAAGAACGGCCTGACCACCTGGCAGGTGAGCGTGAGCGATGAGGATGCAGCCGAGGATCAAATGCTGACGCTCATCCTAGAAGAACGGGATGTGCGCGTGAAGAGCTTCGGTCGCAAGATGCACAATCTAGAAGAAGTATTCTTGAACATGGTTGGAGAGGAGAAGTCGAAATGACCACGCAATCGAAATCAGTTGTAAGTCGTGACATGATCCTGGCTGCCCGCCAGGGATTGCTCCCGGTAAGCCAGCGCGCCTGGCTGGGCGGTTTTGGCAACATGCTGGCCAAGGAGCTGGGCCAGTGGTGGAAAACCAAACTCTGGTGGGTGCAAACCCTCATCTGGGTGCTCCTCCTGAACGGCGTTTCCACGATCGTTGCGCTGACCGGATCAGGGACGCCTCAGGAGGTGCTCCAAGAACTCGTGCAGACCTTTCTGCCCATGTGCGTCGTGACGGTTGGAATCGGGACGGTTATAACGGCGCAGGGCGCCATTGTCGGCGAAAAAGAGCTGGGAACAGCCGCCTGGGTCATGTCCAAACCGGCTTCCCGGGCTGCTTTTATCCTGGCAAAGATCGTCGCTTATACGTTCGGGTTCTGGGTTACGGCCATCATCATCCCCGCCACGATATTTTTCGTCGAAATGCGACAGTTAATCGCCGCGCCCCTTGACTTGCAGCCTTTCCTGGGCGGGATAGCTGTGGCGGCGTTGAGCCAGCTCTTCTACCTGACTCTGACCATAATGTTAGGGACATTATTCAGCAGTCGCGGACCCATTGCCGGGATTGGTATTGCCTTCATCATGACTGGTACACTCTTGAAAGGCATGATTCCCTTGTCGGTAAGTATCTTCACGCCCTGGTTGTTTTGGGACCTGAGCAGCGCGATCGCCTTGAAAATGCCTTTGCCGTCCGTCTGGTTCGTGCCCATTGTGGCAACGAGTGTTTGGATCGTCGTCATGACGGCCGTGGCGCTGTGGCGTTTCGAGCGTGAAGAATTTTGAAATTGAGTTGAGCGATAGCTTTGATCGGAGGATTAAATGAAAGAATTCTTTATCCTTGCACTTGGTATGCGCGGGTCTGGCCCTTTGGTTTGGGCTGATTGCCTGCAATTTGCTCAGCACGACGCGAGTGAACGATGTGAGAAACGAGACCCAATCGGTTGACCTGGGATCCGCCAGCACAGCCAAGGTTAGGATTGAATTTGCTGCCGGCCGGTTGAAGGTCGATGGCGGGGCGGACAATTTGATGGAATCCACCTATCGTTACAACGTCGACGAATGGAAGCCTCAAGTCAAATACAGCGTAAACGGCAGCCAGGGTGAGCTTATGGTCGATACTCAGAATACCGACCCCAAACTGCCCGTCGGAGGCAATGTAATCAATGAGTGGACGATCCAGTTGAATAATAACGTGCCGCTCGACCTCGAAATCCGAACGGGCGCCGGTGAAAGCAGCCTGAACCTGGGCAGTTTGAACCTGTCCACACTGCGGGTTGAGGTCGGAGCAGGGACCACGAACCTGGATCTGAGCGGTAATTGGGATCACGATGTGACCGCGGAAGTCACCGGCGGGGTAGGCGAGCTGTCGATCAAGCTGCCGGTCGAAGTGGGAGCGCGCGTCAATATGGATACCGCCCTGGTCAGTGTGACCGCCAACGGACTGATCAAGGATGGCGACGGATACGTCAACCAGTCCTTTGGCAGCGCAGCGCATACTCTTACCCTGAATTTACAGGCCGGGGTTGGATCGGTCAAGATAGAAACCCCATAGCGCGGCCCATGGACAAACCCACTTTCTACCAGATCAGGGTCAAAGGACACCTGGATGACGCCTGGGCCGAGTGGTTCGATGGCCTGGCCATCGCCAACCAGGAGGACGGGGAAGCCTTGCTCTCCGGCCCTATCCAGGACCAGGCCGCCTTGCACGGGGTTCTCAACCGGATTAGCAATCTGGGATTGACCCTGGTCTCGGTAAACATCGTAAAAGGCGAAGACTAAATTTCTTCCGAAGAGGTATCAGACTAAATGTACAGGAAATTTATCTCAGGCTTCAATCTGATGTTGGTTCCACCTTTTTATTTAGCAGGTCAATTCCTGCTGTCGCAATGGCATGTGCAAGGGCCTGACACGATTTGGTTCCTCTCTCACATTCTTCTATTAGCCGGGGCGGCCTTGTTCGTACTCGCGATCGCCGGGTTAGCGCAATATCTCGGCGAACATCTGCGTGTACTTGCCGGCTTTGCGGAAGCAGTCGCCACCTTTGGGGTATTTGCCCTCGTCGGACAGTTCACAATAGACCTGGCTGTGGGGCATATCGCTTCGAACCAGTCAGAGATGAGCGCCGCCTTCCAACGCATCCAGGCAGCGCCTGGGATGAACCTGGTCTTCTATTCCCTGGCGCCAATCTGCTTTTTTATTGGTTTGCTGGCGCTCGTCCTTCTCCTGACATTTGCACGGTTGATCCCGCGCTGGACGGGTCTCATCGCCTTGACCGGCTTTATTGGGATCGGGCTGGCAGTTGCGAGCAGTAATGTGACCATTTTTTTGCTGGGGTTCGCCGGTCTATCGGTTGGATTATTGCGGGTTGGCTGGCAGATTCTCAGCAGCCTCTACGCTCGAACCGGGACAAAAACCAGCAGCACGTCAGCGATTTAGTAATTGGGAAAGATAAAATGAACGCCTTATTCGAACTCATCAAACGCCATTCGCTTATAACCTACTTCACTATCGCCTATCTCTTCTCGTGGGGAATGGTCGCTTTGATCCCAGTCTCATTCGTATTCGCACTGCTGGCGCTCTTCGGTCCGACGGTTGCCGCAATCCTTGTAACGGGCGTCGCCCAGGGTCGTTCCGGGGTCCGTACCCTGTTGCAACGGGTTGTTTCGTGGCGAGAGGGAATCGCCTGGTATATCGTCGCCGTTGGCTTGCCGTTGGTTGTCGCAATCGCAGCGCTTGGCGTTCAAGCGCTGGTCGCGGGAACGCCGTTTGCGCTAACCACGGGCACTCCGATAGCCCTGATGGTGATCCTGGCTGATTCTGGTCGTTGGCGAAGAGATCGGCTGGCGCGGTTTCGCCCTGCCCCACCTGCAAGCGCGCTATAACGGGCTGACCGCCAGCCTCATACTTGGCGTGCTTTGGGCTGGCTGGCATCTCGCTAACGGGACGATTCCCGGCTTGCAGGCTTACTGGTACGGTTTTCCCGCTTTCCTGGTTTTCGTCGTCGCCCAGACGGTCCTGTTCACCTGGCTCTGGAACCACACACATGGCTCGGTGCTGATTACCTGGATTTTTCACGCCTCCATTAACGTCAGCAACTCGCTGTTCTTCGTTGGCGACCAGGTGACGCAATGGTGGCTGGCGGGGCTTGGTTTCGCAGTCATTGCGCTTATCGTGGTATTGGTGGAGGGTCCGAACCTCGCCCGGCAGCTCGTTATCCCAGCCCAAGCCGCCCCCTCCAAGTATTCGTTGATTGAGGATTAAAGATGAGTACAACAACCGTACATTCCCCTGCTCAAGGCTACCCGTCGAAAACCAGAAGAGGCGCCGGCCTCTGGTTCAAACGCGGATTGCTCGGGTTTGCGATCACAATCGTCGGCCTCGGCGGCATCGGGGCGATTTATCAGGCCATCGCCACAGCCAAAGACCGCCGCGCTTACACTCCTCCAGGCCAAATGGTCGATATCGGCGGCCGCCGCATTCACATGGTCGTGATGGGTAAGGACAGCGGCCAACCAACGGTGATCCTGGAAGCCGGCATGGCCAGCTTTTCCAGCAACTTCTACTGGGTGCAGAGTGAGCTATCCGCCGCTACCCGCGTGGTTTCTTACGACCGGCCCGGGTTGGGCTGGAGCGATCCCGCCCCACAGCCGCAAGATGCCCAGCAAAGCGCCCGCGACCTGCACGCCGCGCTGCAAAATGCAGGTATTCCTGGCCCTTACGTGGTTGCCGGTCATTCCTATGGCGGATTAGTGGTGCGTGCCTTTACCGACCTGTATCCTGATGAGGTGGTGGGTATGGTGTTGATCGATGCCTCCCACCCAGACCAGTGGGCGCACCTGCCTGTCTCTCGAGATGGCAAAGTCAACGGGAGCTCGATGATCCTCACCGCGTTTTTGGCTCGCCTTGGTGTGGTCCGCTTTTTTCACCTGGGAAGCGAGCTCTACAGCGGACTGCCGGAACGCCAGACAGCCGAAATGCAGGCAATCCTTGCCCGTCCGGAATCCTGGCAGACTGGCGGCAAAGTCTTGTTGATCTGGAACGAGCGGACCCGGCCGGAAATCAACCAGGCCCGCAGCCTGGGCGACCTGCCATTGGCTGTGATCAGTGTGACCGAGCAGCCCATGTTTGGAGATGTCCTCACCAGCTTGCAGGATGAGCTGCCCACCCTTTCAAGCAACAGCGTCCATTATACCGAAACCGGCTCGACGCACGAAGCCCTGGTGGCCGAACGCGAACACGCCCAGGTTGTTGTGAACGCCATCCAAGAAGTCATTAAGTCAGCGGAAACGGGGAAGCCGTTGGCATCAAAGTGATCATCTTGGTGACGAAAGTAAATGATCTTATAGCATCAGTCGGAGTCACGCTATGAAACAGGCACTTATCATCTACCATTTGGCTTATGCCGACTTTCTTGAACGCGTGCGGCGCTACAGCTTCCTCTTGGTATCTCGGGCCTGTGAACAAGGTGACTGGATTGGATTTTCTCGGCGCGAACAGTACAGGCAACATCGGATTCTTCCTTCCGTTATCCCTGGCCCTGATCGTCATGGCCTTCATTGGCCGGGCAAAGCAAATCCAAAACTAACAATCAATCAGGAAAAAGTAACCATGAATAAAATCAGGCTTCTCGCAAACGAACACCCTCTGACATTTGGCCTCGCCATCACCTTCGTCTATATCCTGCTGGTGATCGTTTCCACCGTGCTGGGTGCTCTTTTACCTGGCGAAAATATCTACGGACAGCCTGGCAATATCCTTGGCAGAGCCATCTCAATCGCGCTCCTGCTGGCGGCCCTTTCAAGCCTGGGTTGGCTGCGTTCAGCCGGGTTTACATCATCAGGAGGCTGGCGCACATGGATCATCCTCCTCCTGCCGCTGGCCTATTCGATGGCTGTGTCGGTACTTGCAATGACGGGTAATCTTGGCTCCAGTCTCTCTGACCTGGCGCCGCCTGGCCTGGTGGCCCTGTTTATTCTGATCGCTGCATTTCTGGAAGAAGTCATCTTTCGAGGATTGATCCTGCACGGGTTTGTACGCACATGGGGCAGCACAAACCAGGGTATCCTCAAAAGCGTCTTGTTTTCCTCGCTCTTATTTGCCAGCATCCACATCTTTGATTTCCTCAGTGGGAGACCTTTGGCGGAAGTATTCTTACAAGGTGTGGAGGCATTCTTCCTGGGCATTTTCCTGGCAGCCCTGGTGTTGAGAGGAAAAAGCATCTATCCAGCAGTTTTCTTCCACGCCATCTTGAATCTGACTGCCTACCTGACCGTTACCAGTAAAGGCCTGGAGCCGGCGCTGTCAGCCTGGCTGTTGTTTAGCCTTGTGATGATCCCGATCGCAGCGACAGGCATTTATATTCTCCGCGCTGTGCCGCAGCAAGCGATGGTTCCTTCTGCAGCCTGACCTTTGCACCGGGCGTTTCCGATCCAGAAACGATACTGAGGGTATGACGAGAGGATAGAACATTATGAATACTCTGAAAACCGCAGCCCTAAAAACCGGTACTTCCAGGACCGTCCAAATCCGGACGTTAGCGTTGAGCATCCAGGGAGTCGGCAAACAATACCCTACCAGGAACTGGGGATTGCGCGATTTCAGCCTGGAATTGGGTCCTGGCGTGCTCGGTTTGCTGGGTCCCAACGGGGCTGGTAAGTCCACCCTGATGCGCATCCTGGCGACCATCACCCGGCCCACAACCGGCACGGTCACCTGGAACGGTACGGATATCGCCAGATCGCCCAACTCCTTGCGGGCCGTGCTGGGCTACCTGCCGCAGGATTTCGGCGTGTATCCCAACCTGAACGCGGTCGAATTTCTCGAATACATGGCTGCCATCAAAGGGCTGGATGGCAAGGCGGCCCGCCGGCGCATCGGCGAGCTGCTCCAGGTTGTCAACCTGATCGAGGCTCGCAAGCGTCCATTGGGCGGCTACTCGGGCGGCATGAAGCAGCGGGTCGGCATCGCCCAGGCCCTGCTTAACGATCCGAAGCTGCTCATCGTGGACGAGCCAACCGCCGGCCTGGACCCGGAAGAGCGGGTGCGCTTCCGCAACTTGCTTTCCGACCTGTCCGGCGAACGCATCGTCATCCTCTCCACCCACATCGTTTCGGACGTCGAGGCGACCGCCAGCGATATCGCCCTGATCGACAACGGACATCTGCTCGCGCATGCCGCGCCAGAAGCGCTGCTGAGATCGGTCAGCAGCCGGGTGTGGGAGTGGACCGTGCCCAGCGCGGAGCTGCAAGCTATCCGCCAGAAGCACCTGGTCAGCAGCACGGTGCGCACCGGCGAAGGCGTGCGCTTGCGGATCGTGGGCGAGGCGGCGCCGGCAGCCGAGGCGCAGCCAGCCGCGCCCACCCTGGAAGACGCTTACCTGCAGCTCATCGCCCAGCACCGCAATGGAAATAAACCGAGTTGAGGAGAGGCTGCGATGCACGTTTTGTGGAATTTGATGACACGCCGGATTACAGGCAGTTCTCTGCGCCATCCGGAGCGATACCAGGAGATGTTTCGCATCGCCCGCAAGAACCAGTTGCAGCGTGTCGCCAGGGAGTTGAACGCCTATCGCAATCACGAGGAAGACTGGGAATTGGCCGGACAGCGGAACGGGCGCATGAGAAAAGCGCGCTACGCAGAGAATTTCGCCACAGCGCACTCGAAGAGCTGGGGCCGTGCTTCATCAAGTTTGGCCAGCTCTTGAGCACCCGTCCCGATCTGCTGCCTAGAGACTACGTCGCTGCCCTGGCGCGACTGCAGGATTGCGTTGCGCCAATTCCAGGTGATGAAACATTAAGCGTCGTGGAGAGCGAGCTCGGCGGGCCGGTGGATTCCATCTTTTCTGAATTTGATTGCCAGCCGGTAGCTGCCGCATCGATTGCCCAGGTACACCGGGCGGTGATGCCCGATGGCTCGGTCGTCGCGGTTAAAGTGCTTCGCCCAGGCATCCGCCGCCAGATTGAAATAGATTTAGAAGTCCTGCACGACTTAGTCGGATTCGCCGTCAGACATACCAGCCTCAGCAGCTTCGGCGATCTCGAACAGATGGTGCACGAGCTCGAAAGCAGTCTGCGCAGCGAAATCGATTACTTGCAGGAACTGGAGAACACCGAGCGCATCAGCCGCCAATTGTCCGGTTTCCAATTGTTGGCGACTCCGGAAGTCTACCGCCAATACAGCACGAGCCGGGTGCTTACCCTCAGCTTTATTCAAGGCCAGCGTCTTTCCGACCTAACACCTGAGGAACTGGAGATTCTGGATAGGGAGGCCATCGCCCGAGAGCTTCTATCGGCCTATCTCCAGCAAATCGTGATCGACGGCAGTTTCCATTGCGATCCGCATCCAGGCAATATCCTGATCATGGAGACAGGCACGTTGGTGCTTTTAGATTTCGGTATGGTTGGCCGGTTCGATACGGAGGAGAAGGATACCATCATTCAACTCCTGCTGGCGTTTGCCGAGCGTCGAGGCCGGCGGGTGGCCGACATCTACCTGGATACGCTCGAGCTATCCCATATCCCGGACCGGTTGGCTTTCACCGAGGATGTGGAAAACCTGGTCAGCCGTTACCATGACTTGAGCGGCGGCCGGATGGGCTTAGGATCTGCAATTCTGGAGTTGGCGCGCCTGGCAACTTCCCACCAGATGCCCGTGCCGGGCATCTGGATGCTCCTGGCGAAGGCGATTCTTAACTTAGATGGCATCATCACCTTGCTCTCGCCACGCCTGGACCCGGTCAAGGTGATCCGCGAATATACGCTGGAGGTCATTCAAAAACGAGTATGGGCCGAGTCATCAGCCGCGGTCAAGTTTTCCTGGGGATTAGATATCTGGACTCTGTTGAAGAATGCACCTCGACGAGCCGATGTGCTGTTAGGCAAACTCGCCAATGACCAGATCACTTTTCAAGTCCAGATGAGCCCTTTGGAAGAGGCTCGTAAGGATTTGAATCGGGCAGTCAACCGGTTATCACACGGCATGCTGCTCGGCTCGCTCCTGATCGCATGCGGGTATGTGCTTGGCTCCTGGATGCGAACCGAGAGGCCGGAAAGAGGCTCTCGCTAAGCTGTTGAGCTCGGGCGAGAACGATGAATGAGGAGAATCCCATGACGGAAATTTCACCCAAACCTGTATCTGCAAGGGCGGGAGTAATCCCGGGCCAACCCATAGGACGTGGAGCGCTCATCTTCGTTGCCTGGCTGGCGACCCTGCTGCTGAGCAATCTACCACTGGTAATCGCCCGCGACGTGCTTGGCGGCGACATCCCCTGGATCACGCCTGCCTGGATTGGGTTAGCCGTCCTGCTGTTTGCCACGTCCTATGCCTGGCCAATCCTAAGACCGTTGCGCGGTTACTTCCTGGTCATGGGTGTGATCGTGTTCATGACATTTTGGGTCAATCCTTTCGTATTGGGGTCGACATTCTGGCACAATTTAACTGCAAATCAATCGCCGCCCGTCACCTTTCTCGGCACGCGGGCTTTGCTCGCAATCCAGGCTTTGATCGTCATATCTGGCCTGCTCTTGATCGGCGTGAAAAGGCAAGATGCTTTCCTGGCGGTTGGGAACCTGAAAGCGCCTGTTGGAGGCCAGGCCTCATCGACCAGGAGGCGGTTTCTAACCTGGCCTGTATTTGGTACAACAATGGTCATATTGCTTGGGGGCTTATACTTCGCCTTCCTGACCAGTCAGACCCCTGGAGGGTTATCGAAAATTGCTTCTGCGTTACCCTGGCTTCCCTTAATTCTACTGAGCGCAGGGCTGAATGCCTTCAGCGAAGAGGTCATGTACCGCGCTGCGCCGCTGGGAGCGCTTCTCCCGGCGGTCGGGCCGGGCCACGCCATCTGGCTCACCTCACTCTGGTTCGGGCTGGGCCACTATTACGGCGGCTTCCCCTCCGGGCCGGTCGGCCTGGTCCAGGTCGGATTACTGGCGTTGCTGCTCGGTAAAGCGATGCTCGACACGCGTGGGCTGGGTTGGTCGTGGATCATCCATGTGACGATAGATACGGTAATTTTCATCTTTCTAACTTAGGCAATGGCATGTTCAGAAATCGCTCATTACTATTCTTTATGGTTATTTCCTTAATCATAACCTGGCTTTTCTTAGCCTCAGGGGAAAGTGTATTGGTCGTCACATTGTTTCATGCAGTGTTTAATACGATGGCACAGGTGATCCCAACTCAGGATGCTGAATTGCTCCTGGCAATCAGCGCCGGCCTGATGTGGCTTGTCGCCGTATTCCTGATTGTGCGGTATGGACCGAAATTATCACGTTCAACCCTTGAGGCCATGCTGGGATGAACTCTTCATCTTTTGAAAGAGGAAAAAGGTTGGGCGCCTATAGCGCCCCACGCGGACCGCTGGCCGAAGGCTAGAGGCGGATGAAAAGAGATTAATCAAAAAAGGAATTGAATCATGAACACTATTCAGTCACCCACGCCTGGCGAGAGCCAATCTAATCTAAAGAAAAATGGAAACCGGCAGCTCATGCAAGTTATCCGATATATCTCGTGGGCGGTCACTCTGATCTTCCTCCTGTCGTTAGTTTGGGCGATTTACCAGGCATTGGTCACCCGAAACACGCTGCCGGCCTGGGTCTGGCTGGGGATTGTAGTTTTATTTGCTGCAGCCGCCGGATTGGTCGTTATGGTTATCGTCTACCGCGGCGTGGCCGAACAGGTCGGTCCATTCGACTTGCGTCCAGCGGAACATTTTACCGGCGAGCTAAAAAACGAGAGCCGGCGTGTCGAAGCAGGTGGAGCAAGCACATTGCGAGCCGAGATCAAGATGATGGAGGGTGTCTTACAGTTGGTAGGCGGCGCAACCGATATGGCGGAGGCTGACTTTACTTATGACGATGCGGATTGGAAGCCGCCTGAGGTGCAATATTCCATCGATCCCGCTGGGCAAGGCAGCCTTGAGATCGAACAAAAGACTACCCATCGCCCGGCGATGCGCCAGGGTCGCTGCGAATGGAAGATTCGGCTGAACGGTGACCTCCCCACCGATCTGAGTGCAAAATTTGGCGCAGGAAAAGCCGAACTGCATTTGGGCGAATTGGCGCTAACCCGGCTGCGGGTTGAAAGCGGCGTCGGAGCGTTAGAAGTAGACCTGAGCGGGGAACTACGGCAAAGCCTGGAAGCCTTCATCAAGGCCGGCATCGGCGACACCGTCCTGAGGCTGCCTCAAAACGCCGGCGTTCACTTGCTTTCTTCCGTTGATTTTGGCAGCCTGCACCAGCAAGGTTTGACCTGGGACGGCTCAGCTTATACCAACACTGCCTATGGAAAATCCCCGGTAACGCTGGACGTCGTTCTTGAAAGCGGTATGGGTAAGATTACGGTATTGTCGCCAGAATAAGTTAGGCGAATAACTCAATCAACCATTTAATCCATGATAACCCTCGGAGAAATATCCCATGAAAGCGAATTCATCCTCTTTCGAAAATTATTCCTGGCTGATATTTGCCGTCCTTACTATTCTGCTCAGTTTTGGCATCGCCTTATTGCCGATTCCTGGGGAGCTGGTGCCTATCCTGATCGTTTTCGTCCCAACTGTGATGGCGATCTTCCTGACCGGGATCAGCCAGGGCAGAAGTGGGGTAACTGCTCTAATTCGAAAATTGTTCCAATGGCGAGTCAGTCTTAAGTGGTATGCCATTGTCTTGATCCTGGCCCTGTGCGCGCGCCTGGCGATAGCCGTATTGGCTGTCCTGCTGGGATGGATTCCCGCCGTTCAATTCCGCGCCTCGGCCTTGCCACAATTCGTAATCTTAGGTGTTATCCTGCTGATCTCGGCTGCCCTGGAGGAGCTGGGTTGGCGGGGGTATGTCCTGCCCAGGCTGCTCTCGCGTTGGTCTGCCCTTTTTTCCGGTTTGCTAATCGGCGTCTTGTGGGGATCCATACATCTAAGTCTGATCTTACCCGGGATGATTTACGCCGGTTCAACCTGGCTGGGGACAATGCTGGAGCTGATCGGGCTGTCCGTCATCCTCACCTGGTTCTACGTGCAGACCGGGGGTAATATCCTCATCACTACTCTGTTCCATACCATGCAGAGTTTTTTTGTCATCCTTAATGACGGTATCACCGCCGACCAACAGCTTTTGTTGATGGCAGTAGTGTATCTTGCCGTTTCCGTCCTGCTGGTCCTTTTATATGGTCCTAACCTGTCACGCAGGCCTTTGAAAGGACAACCAGCCGTGATAGAGGAAGGATAGATAAGGTATCCGCCGGTATAGCTAAAAAGCATTGCAAGGAGGCTTGCAATTTATTAAGGGACCACCAGCTTGCCCATGTCCCCCCGTTCTTAATCCAAAACCTGCAATGTATTGAGGTTGGTGAGTCAGCCATACCGCCATTGCAAATCCCAGTTTTTAAGGTTATAAATAAGATAAAGAAGGCCATATTTTTGCGTTAATCAAGCAAAATTATGGCGTTATAAGCGCCAAGAGAGGAGACTATGGATCCATTGTCTGCGGAGTCGGTTGCTCAAGAAAGGGATGCCTTCATCGATCGGCTGCTCCAATTCGCCTCAGGCACGTTCAACATCTTCGCAATCTATATCGGCGATCGCCTGGGGTATTATCGAGCGCTCGCGGAGCAAGGACCGTATACAGCAGCGCAGTTGGCTGTCCACACGGGCACGAACGAACGCTATGCGCGCGAGTGGCTTGAACAACAAACGGTGGCAGGCATTCTGGACGTCGAGGATGAGAGCCTTGGGGCTGAGACGCGCCGCTACCGCTTGCCGCCCGGGCATGTCGAACCGCTAATTGATTGTTCCAGCCTGAATTACACTGTCCCACTGGCCCAGCTCATGGCCGGAGCCACCCGCCCGCTGCCGGCGATATTGGATGCTTATCGTACCGGCGGCGGCGTACAGTTTGACGCTTATGGCGCGGACCTGCGTGAAGGCCAGGCAGCGATCAACTATCCGGCCTTTGCCCAGCAGTTGGCGAACGAATGGCTGCCGGCAATGCCGGATGTGCACCGGCGGCTGCAAGCCGACCCAGCCGCCCATATCGCCGACGTTGGCTGCGGTTTCGGTTGGTCGAGTATAGGTTTAGCGCAAGGTTTCCCCAAGGTGCTTGTGGATGGCTTCGATCTGGATGAGCCGTCCATCGCCCACGCCCGAGAGAACGCCCACAGGAACGGTGTGGCTGGGCGGGTGCGCTTTCAAGCTCGGGATGCCGGCGATCCAACCCTCGCCGGACGTTACGACCTGGTGACGGCCTTTGAATGTATTCACGACATGGCCCATCCTATCGAAGTATTGAAAATGATGCGCCAACTGGCAGGCAAGGAAGGTACTGTCTTCATCGTCGATGAGCGGGTGGGCGAATCCTTCACAACCCGGGGCACCGATGTAGAATGGATGATGTACGGCTGGAGCATCTTGCATTGTTTACCCGTCGGGATGGTCGAGCCCGATGCTGCCGGGACAGGCGCCGTGATGCGGGCGGAAACATTGCAGTCCTATGCGATGGAGGCCGGGTTCCGCAGTTTTGAGATCCTGCCAATCGATCACTTCTTCTTCCGATTCTACCGCCTGAAAACCTGATCAAGGGTGTCAATTTGAGCAAAGGCCGGATGGAAGCATTCAGCGATGGCGTCATCGCCATTATCATCACCATTATGGTGCTGGAATTAAAGGTGCCGCAAGGTGCAGAATTGGCCGCGCTGCGCCCACTTTTGCCAGGATTTCTGAGCTACGCGCTTAGTTTTGTTTTTCTCGGCATTTACTGGAACAATCACCACCACCTGTTACAGGCCGTCAAGCAGGTGGATGGTCGTGTCCTGTGGGCGAATATGCACCTGTTGTTCTGGTTGTCGCTGGTTCCGTTCACTACGGGTTGGATGGGTGAAAATCACTTCGCTGCCTTGCCAGTCGCTCTGTACGGAATCGTTTTGTTGCTCGCCGCGTTTGCCTTCTTCCTCCTCACTCAGGCCTTATTATCTCTACACGGCAGGGATTCCATCCTGGCGACCGCCCTCGGCAAAGGATTCAAAGAAAAAATATCGCTGGTGTTTTACATTGTGGCGATCCCGCTATCGCTTGTGAAACCCTGGGCTGGCTTTACGCTCTATGTGGTCGTGGCGGTGATATGGTTTATCCCCGACCGCCGAATTGAGAAAACCCTGGCCTCGTGAAACGCAACGAGGTTTTCCATGTTATCCTACTCCACTAAAGCCGGGATGCGCTCCAGTCCCAGCGCCTCGGCAGCTCTCAGGCGATAGAGACCGTCCAACAAAACGTAGCGATCCCTGGCGCGGCGCACCTGGATGGGCGGAGAAATGCCCATACGCCTGGCGCGCTCAACAGCTTTTTCCAGCTTGAGCGGTTCGAGGTTAAGGTTTTGCTGGTAGGCGCTCAACCGGACCATGGCAAGGGGGATATTCACCACGCGGGAATCCTGCGACCGCGACCTGGGTCGCAGGCTGAGCCGGCTTTGGGATTTGAGCCGCCAACCGGAAGCCGGTCATTTGTGTGAAAGCTTCTTCGACATCGGAAAGATCGCTGGCCTGGGGAGAGTCGGCCAGGGTAACAGCGACTTCGTTTTTGTCGACATGAATACCGGGACCTTTCTGCACTGTCCAACCGGCCTGCTCCAACAGCTTGCGTGCTGTTTCGAGAATGGCTCCCTGGTTGGGATGGGGGTTGATGCTCAAGCGCCAGCCCACCTGGCGAGCTAAAGTCTCGATTTGCTCCCGGTGCCGTTCACCCACCTGGCTTGAAATAAAAGAAAGTACGATCTCATCGCCTTTCAGGCTGGTGCGGTAGAGCGTGCTGTTCTCCAGGGCCGTCTTAATCAGGGCATACGCAGTGTTTATCTCTAATGGCTCTTCTGCAGGTCGCTCGATCAGCGAAACCGGCGGGCCGGCCGGCCTGGAGGGCGCAATCGTAAGGTCGAGCTCATATCCGCTGGTCTCAAGGAAACGTTGGCGCGCCAGCTCGAGGATCCCGTCATCGGAAGCCTGCGTGTCTGAGGGCCTGGCGCTCGCGGCCACCCATTTTTCGTCCCTGTGGATGGACGGACCCTTGGCGATCGACCAGCCTTCGGGCAGCACCTCGCGAACCAGAGAATTCAGCGCGGCCTGGTTCGCCTGCGGGGACACTTCCACGCTCCAACCTGTGATGTTTTGCAGGCTTTGAATTTCCCGGGCGAATTGTTCCCTGGCAGCGTCGGGAAAGTCGAAATTGAGCACCAGTACGCCTTCCGCCAGGCGATAGCCGCACTTGCGCAGGCGCGCCTGAGGCGGGAACTGCTGGTTAGCAGCCGCCAGCGCTTGATTAGGCTCAATGGGGGAGGCAGCAGTGATTTCCGCTGCGGGGGATGCTGAAGCACCGGGCGCCGAAACGCCAGCGGCTGGAAGGAAAGGCGCCAGGTCCTGTGCACTGGGAGGGTTTTCTCCTAATACGCCCAACACATCTTCCGGCCAGACACTCTGCTCCAGGCCGGGTGCGATTTCAACCCAAAGGTGGTCGGCCTCGACCGCCAGGCAGCGAACCGGGAAAGGCGGCTGGCCTTTAAGGACGATCCATTTGCCAACGGCTCCAGAGAGCTCATCCGCTCCTTGGCGGCGCTGGCGGGATTTCTCACCCCAACGCAGGCGCAGGTCCGCAGTGGGAGACCCGCCGCCCAGGACTTTCCTGGCATCGAATTGAAATTCGAACGTCTGCCCGCTGCGCGGTAAATGGACGATGCGGGCACGCGCCGAAAGGGCGCGATCCAGGCTGGTGCGAGCCTCAGCGTCGCCATGCACCAGCAGAACGTGCTCGGGGGAGAGCGTTTCCACCAGGCTGATGAGCTGGCCTTCGTCGGCATGTGCCGAGAGTGAGTAAGTGCCAAGCTGGCAGTGCACGTCTACCTTATCGCCCCCAAGGCGCAGGGCGCCGGAGCCACGCTCAGCCACCTGCTGGAGCCGGCGCCCGGGCAATTCTTCGTCCTGGTATCCAGTGAGCAGGATGGCATGCTGCGGTCCGCCTGCCAAAGAGCGGGCGTAGGAGAGCGAAGGCCCGCCAGCCAACATGCCGGAGCTGGAAACGATCACTGCCGGTTCGGGCTGCCACACCAGGGAATTGCGTTGATCGTTGGTCTGCACCGGCCGGATGTGAGCGTCGAAAAACAGGCTATCGAAAGGGCGGCGAGGCTGGTTTTGAGATTGACCGGCGCCTGCCAGAAACCCGGAACGATCGTTGGCGCCAGCCCGTTCTTGCAATGCCAGGGGGAGATCATCGATGAAGGTGCTGTATGCCTGGCAAATGGCGCGCACCATGCCGTCCGCCCAGACAGGCACAGCAGGCAGCTCGCCGCGCCGGCGATACTCATCCAGGATGAGCAAGACTTCCTGGGCTCGTCCTAGGGCAAAAGCCGGGATGAGCACCTTGCCGCCTTCAGCGGTCACCTGCGCGACCCGCTCTACAAGCTTGCGTTCCTGCACAGCGCGGTTCGCGTGCAGCCGGCCGCCATAGGTGCTCTCGAGGATCAAAAGATCCGGGCGGAAGGCCGGCGGCCTGACGCCTTCCACAGTACGTTGGGATGAAATCGAAATATCGCCGCTAATCAGCAGGTTGCCCTCATCGCTCTCCAGTCCCAACATCGCCGCTCCAGCGATGTGGCCGGCCGGGAAAAAAGTTACGGCTAACCCTTCGCCGAGCGGAAGCCGGGTGCGGAACGGCACCGGTACGAAGGCAGACATCAAGCGCTCGACGGCCAGGTCATCGAAAAGCGGCAGCTCGCCTTCCTGATCCAGGCGGGACTGCATGATACGGCGCGAATCCTGGTGCAGCACACGCGTCAAAATCATGGTGGGCAATGTGGCATATACTGGCAAATTTGGGAAGCGCTCATTGACCAGCTCCAACGCGCCGGTATGATCGGTGTGGGCGTGGGTGACCAGGATCGCGTCCAATGCGCCGATCTCATCCAGGTGGGGAAGCTGGTCGCCCGCCAGGCCGTAGCGCGCCTTGGGGGAAGGACGGATTCCAGCGTCGACCAGTATGCGCTTACCGGCGATTTCAATCAGTGTGCTGCTGGCGCCAACCTCGTCGGCGCCGCCTAGAAAAGTAATCTTCATCCATCGTTCCTGAAATCGTACTCTCTTCGATCCGGGGACTGAACCACCCGATTCTACCATGCGGCGCAGCAGGCTTGGGGATGCGCCTCGCTTAAGGCCGCAGATGAGCCGCGGATCTAAGTATGATACACTTCAAGCCGGAAAGTGTTGGGCGCCTGTGGCGCACCACGCGTAAGGATGAATACAAATTCATCAAATAAGGAACGCTATCACACTGTATGGAAGAAAGCCTCTCATTTGCCCCCCTGCTCCTGGTCGTTTTTTTGGCTTTTTTAGTGCCGCTGCTGTTATCGCGCCTCAAGCGCCTGCGAGTGCCGATTGTCGTCGGGGAGATCTTAGCCGGCATCCTGGTAGGGCGCAGCGGCCTGGGCTGGGTGCAGGGCCATGACCCCGTGCTCGATCTGCTGAGTGAGTTCGGTTTTGTTTTTTTGATGTTCCTCTCCGGAATGGAGATCAATTTTGCGAACCTCGGGACCCTGGGATCGACAGCTAAAGCCGGCGATCGCCCTCGGTCGGGCAGAAAATCCTGGGGGCCTGTCCGTTTAGGGACCTCTACCTTCCTCTTGACATTGATCCTCTCCGTTGGGATTGGGACCCTGCTGGTCAAATTGGGCCTGGCGCGCAATAATTGGATGATCGCACTGATCCTTTCCACCACCTCCCTGGGCGTCGTCTTGCCGGTTTTGAAAGAACGCGGCTTGAGCGGCAGCCGCTACGGACAGACTTTGTTGATCGCCGCGCTGATCGCAGATTTCGCCACCATGCTGCTGATCACAATCCTGGTCGCAGTGGTCTCAAAGGGGGTGACGCTGGAGATCTTGCTGGTCGGAATTCTTTTCGTCGCCTTTTTCCTCATTTACCGCCTGAGTAATTATTTCTTTAACCGCCTGACAGCCCTTCGAACCCTCATGGGAGAGCTCAGTCACGCAACCGCCCAAATCAAGGTGCGTGCGGCATTCACGATGATGCTCATTTTCGTGGTGCTTTCCCAGGTATTGGGGGCTGAGGTTATCCTGGGAGCGTTCCTGGCAGGCGCCATCATCTCCCTGCTGCGCACGCCCGAAGACTCCGAACTTTCGGCGCAGCTCGAATCGATCGGGTTTGGCTTTTTCATCCCTATCTTCTTCATAACAGTGGGCATCGAATTTAACCTGGAAGTGCTTCTCAGCTCGCCTGGCAGCTTGCTGGTCGTTCCCATCCTTCTGTTGGCGGCCCTCCTGGTGAAATTCCTACCGATGCTGCTATTTCGTCGTGAGTATGGTTGGCGAGAGACCCTGGCTGCCGGGAGCTTGCTATCCGCTCGACTTTCCTTGATCATTGCCGCCTCTGCCATAGGATTGCGGCTGGGGATCATCGCCGAATCCGTAAACGCGGCAATCATATTAGTAGCCATCCTGACGGTGACGATCGCCCCGCCGCTGTTCTTGCGCATCCTGCCCGAACAAGCCGGGGACAAGCCAAAACCAATTATCGTTGCCGGCGCCGGGGAGCTGGGCACGAATCTGGCCTACAGCCTGTTAGCGCACCATGAGACGGTCATCCTGGTGGACGAGGATGAAGACCGCACCAGCCGGGCGCGCGAACGCGGGCTGACGGCTATGCATGAAACCATCGAGCGGCCCTCACCCGAGTTGGCCGTGCACCTGGACCTGGCGAAAGCCGTCGTATGTACTTATGCAGACACCCAGAAGAATTTCCAGATCTGCAAATACGTGCGCACGCAGGTCGGCGTCCAGCAAATTGTCGCCCAGGTAAACAACCCGAATGATATCCCGCGCTTCGAACAGCTAGGAGTTGCCACCATGAACGCGGCTCTGGACCGGACCGCTTTATTGGTCCTGCTCACACGCAATCCGGCATTGTATGCCCTGCTGACGCGCACAGACGACAACAAAGAAGTCTTCGAAGTTGCCGTGAACAATCACGCATGTGTCGGGCGATCGCTGCGGGAGATGTCCCTGCCTGGAGACGTGCTCGTGCTGGCACTGCGCCGGAATGGCGAGCTGATCGTCCCTCATGGGAACACCCAGGTCGAATCCGGCGATCACCTGACCCTGTTCGGATCGCTGGATTCGATTGATTTTGCCCGGAAATGGTTTGGGGCGGATGGCGAAGAACCTTTTTCCCCGGCATAGTGCTGGCGATCAACGCCCGCCAAAGTGTACCTCAGCGGCGCCCGCCCTCAGCGCCCGCTGTCAACGCCCGCCATCGCTCGCCATCCGATCCAGAAGTCCGGGCAGCTCTGCCAGCGCCTGGATCACTGCGTCCGGCTGGATGGTATCTTCGTGAGAGTGGTTGTCCGGGGTGTCAGCCCGCCGGGTGATCCAAATACTATAGATGCCTGCATTACGCGCCCCGAGAATATCAGCGCCCAGGGTATCCCCCACCATAGCAGCTCGGGATGGCGTGACCCCCAACCTCTCCAGCATATTTAAGAAAATGCGCGGGTTAGGCTTGCGGACGCCTTGCGCGGCTGAAGTCAGAATTTCGTCCAGGTAAGAGCGTACCCCGGCTTTATCCACCAGGGCCTGCACGTCGGTGTCGTCGCCGGCGTTTGAAATGATACCCAGGCAGTAGCCGCGGTCCTTTAAGGCTTGCATCGTCGGCGCTGCATCCGCCTCAGGAAGCCAAAATTCCTGCGAAACAGCATACATGGCATCCAAAGCCGGGCGGAGGGCCTCCTCAGGTACTTCCGGATAGCCCCATTCAGCCAGAAGACTGCGCAAGATGTATAAAGTGGTGTATTCGACGAATTCGAATTCGCGCTCGCGATAATAAGCCTGCAACTCCATGCGGAAATTTTGGAGGAAATCCTGGCGGTCGAGCATTAGCCCCGCGGTCTCCAGATTTCGAAACAATTCTTCATCCGCCCGGGCGAATACATCCGGCCAATCCCCGTCAAAGTAAATCAGCGTACCGCCCAGATCAAAGAGGATCGCATCGAAGGGCCGCATTTCGGTTCAATAGCCTCTCTCTAAATTGATCCGGTTGTAAAGAGGCAACCCCGCCAGGTAGCGGTGCAAATTCTCGGCGAAGAGGTTGACGGCGCGCTCGTCATAATGGGGAGTGTTCCCGGAGATATGCGGCGTGATGATCGCGTTTGGAAGCTTCCACAGCGGGCTTTCAGCCGGCAGAGGCTCTTGGGGAAAGACATCCAGAGCTGCACCGGCGATTTTTCGGTCGCGCAAAGCCGGGATCAAAGCAGAATGGTCGACAATGCCTCCCCGAGAAACATCCACCAGAAACGCGCCCGGTTTCATGGCAGCCAGCTCATCGGTTGAGATCATATTGCGCGTCTCTTCGGTCTGAGGCACCGTTACGACGACATAGTCACAGACCTTCAGCATCGAATTCAGGGCCTGCGGCGGGTACAAACGATGAACCAGGTCACCATCAGGATCACCCCAACCTTCCGGCGTATAACCGCTGTCCGCCGGGCGCATGGCGTCCCGCTTCGCTGCCAGGATCTGCGCGCCAAATGGGAAAAGCAAGCGCGCCACCTGGCGGCCGATGCTGCCATAGCCTACAATCCCCACCGTACTGTTGCGCAGCTCTTGCGGGCTGAACCGTTCCCAACGGTCTTTTGGCCATTCCGCCCGTTTCTGGACGGCGAACACTTCGGGCAGGCGGTGTCCCAGGCTCAAAAGCATCATCAAAATATATTCGGCCACCTGCGAGGCGGATGCCCCACTTAACGTCGTCGCGACCAGATCCTCTTTTTTTAGGAGCGGGTTATCGACGGCATGATCGATCCCTGCCCAATGAAACTGGACCCAGCGTAAATTAGGCACCTTTTCAGGAGCGGGCAGCACCCGGTTGGTGTAGAGTACTTCGGTTTTCTCCCAGGTCTCATCTGGAATCTCTTTTGGCTCATTGGCTTTGTCAACAGTAATGTTCAATCGCGGGGAAACGTTGCGCAGCTTGGCCACAAGCACATCTGGAAAAGGCAGCGTTATCAAAACCTCGACTCGTTCGCTCATTTAGATCCTGTATCTGTGGGTAAAGTTGGATAATGTGGGATAAATGTGGGATAGGATTGATCAAAAAAATCATTTTACCACAGGGACCGCAGCCTTTCGGCGGCGGCCTCGGGCGTCAGGTCGCGCTGCGGCATCGCCAGCATCTCAAAACCAACCATGAATTTCTTAACGGTAGCAGAGCGCAGCAGCGGCGGGTAATAATGCAAATGCAGGTGCCAGCTCTGGTAAGCGCCCCCATCAACCGGAGCCTGGTGAAAGCCCATCGAGTATGGAAAAGAAATTTCAAAAAGGCGATCATAGCGAGCTGTGACCTGGCGCATCAGGTCTGCCAGAGAAGTGGCTTCCGCCGGGCTTGAATCGGTGAGAGAGGCCAGATGGCGTTTTGACACGACAAGCAGCTCAAATGGCCAGACTGCCCAAAATGGCACCAGGGCTGCGAAATCTTCATTTTCCACCACGAGGCGTTCGCCCCGGCGCAGCTCAACCTGTAAATAATCGCACAACAAGCAAGAGCCGTGCTTTTCGAGATATCTATTTTGAGTGTTCAGCTCTTTTGCAGGTTCATTGGGGATTTGGCTCTCGGCCCAGATCTGGCTGTGCGGGTGCGGGTTGGAGCAGCCCATTAACGCACCTTTATTCTCAAAAATTTGTACATATGCGCTGAATTCCAGACTTCCAAGCTCTTGGGTCTGCTCGCGCCAGGTCTTTATCACGGCTTCCACCTGTTCCAGACTGAGCTCGGGCAGGGTCAGATCATGACGCGGCGAGAAGCACACCACCCGGCAAACGCCGAACTCTGGCTGGACGATGAACAAATCGCCGGAAGGGTCAAGGGATGGGAGATCATCAGCTTCCATACCAGCGGCTTGCCCTGGCACCTCCGCTTCCAATTGGCCGGGCAGCAGCAGTGCTGGAAAGTCATTGTCGAATACATAAGTGGAGGTGTAATCCGGGTTACGCCTGCCGCCGGCGCGGGCATTCCCCGGGCACAGGTAGCAGGTGGGGTCATATGCAGGCAGGTTTTCGGGCGGGACCCTCTCGACCTGGCCCAACCAGGGGCGCCTGGCCCGGTGCGGTGAAACCAATATCCACTCACCGGTCAAGGGATTATAACGACGATGCGGCGCATCAAGTTTCATTAATTCCAACCCTTCAAATCAGTGCGTCTTCCTGCCGGAAATGCTCGTCTTTCGGGCGATATTCAGGCTGGTAGTCGCTTCAGACGTTCCTGAATCAGCAGGTGAAATTGACCCGGCCCCAGGTCGGTTGAATTATACTCCGCCAGATAAAAGCGTTCGCCGCCATTACATAGGCTTTTTAGGAGTCGCTGTGGTGGAACCCAGAAATTCTCAAAAGGCCACGATAAATGTCATGGGTCAAATATGACAAATGACAGGTGCATACCGATCGTGAAAAATGCTACTATGGGATTGGATGGAAATTACAATTGAATACGCCGGAGTAATCCATACAATTAATGCTGGCAAATTATCTAGCAAATCGCTAGACGAGCGATAAGGCTCAAAGAGCCAGGCATACCTGGTCAAATTAATCAGGATGAGGATTACTCCGGCGATTTGTTTTCCAAATTGGCTTCCCCCAAATAGCCCATTTCAGCCAAAATTGCCAGCACCTTCTTCCAGGCGCCTGGATTGACTTCAACCACAGTTGGACCCAGTGGATCTCCCAGGAAGCGAGCGGCTTTCGAGCTGCGCAGGGTCTGTAACAGATCTGGGCTGCTCAAACGCAGGATCGTCATCTGCTCCATACGCGCCTGGCTGCCGTACCGCTCCCAGCGCTCTAAAGCCGCGACCAGGCTGGGCGGCAGGGCAGAGGTGTGCCGGCGCAGCAAAGCGATGAGATGGCTCACCTGGAGATTCTGTGAGCGGGCCCGCTCCAGGCTGGCGGGGGTCAGCCTGTATTGATAAATGTCTGCTTTTTCGCCCTCCCATTGGCAAAAGCGCGCCACCTGGTAGCGGATGCGGCGCAGCGCCAGTCTCGGCACGTGCAGGCGGGCATCCGAGGTAACCAGGATCATCTCGCTTTCATCTGGTAAACCCTGCGGAACTTCCCCAGCTAACAAATCAGCCGCCCATCTCGAGGCGCGAAAAGCGCTGGCTGGTTCTGTTCCGGCAGACGCTGAGCTCAACTCCGGGAAAGCCAGGTCGAGGATTCCCAGCCAGTGCAGCGGCCCGCACAGGGTGAAGCGGATTAACGCCCCGTCAACAGCATCCCAATTCTCGAAACCGCGCAGGAACTCACCGCTTCGATCCTCACGGATGTACCAGGAATCGTAATCTCCGGCCGGACGTTGAAAGTCAGGATGCGACCGGCGTATAACCTCAACGAAAGCCGCCAGACACCACCAGGTATTCGCCGGGACCGTGGAAAGGAAGCCCATCATCGCCTGGCGGGTGCGCAGGGGATCGTTCTGCCACTCCCCCTCTTTCGATAATCCCGGCAGCATGGTCAGCTCGTTCAGCGATGGGCTGCGAAGATAGGATTGAAAAAGCTGGAGAAAAGCCTCTGCGCGTGGCGCTTCTAGAAAAGCCCGCGCCGGTTCGGGCTGAGGGCTGCCGGTCTCGTCCAGAACCCCGGCGGCAGAAAGCAAAGCGCGTAAAAAAACCGGATAAGGTTCTATCCAGTCGCCGGTTACCGTTTGCAGGCTCTCCTCGGGAAGGCCCATACGCAGGGCCGCCAGAAGTGTGCAAGCATGGTCCAGAATACTGTCTTGCGCTAACTGGGGCCTGGATTTTTCCGCCGGCCAAGCCGGCCGGCCCATGACCACCAGCGCCCCGCTTTCCGGGGCCGGCAGGAGTGCGAGCAGGTCATCCGGCACATAAGCGAATTCCTCCGGCCCGGATGGGGTATCAAAAAAAGCGCGCCCCACCAGCGCCCGGTACCAAAGTGCCTCCGCCGCAGAGCTGGGATTCAGGTAAGGTCGCTCGCGATCGCGTTTACCCGGCCCCATTTCGCGCACTTCTCCATAGCGACGAGTGTAAATTTTCCAGGGCAGGCGGCCTTGATGGGCGATCAGGTCATCCAGCCCAGCCCGCGCCTCGGCAGGCAGAATTTCCAGGAGCTCTTCAACCGTAGAGGGGTCGAGCAGCCCGGCGGAAAGGCTTTTCAATGCGCCGCGCGCCTCCTTGGCGTTCAGCTTTACCCCCCACATGTCCGCCACAATGCGCAAATGGCCTAAATCGCGGCCCTGCAAACTCTGGATCAGGTCAGGCATAAATTAGGGGGCTTTCTATCCCTGGCGCGCAATAAGAAATAGGCTCAGAAGACAATCTCGATCGCTGCCGGCATAAGCTCGACCGACAACTGGCGCACATCCATACCGAAACCCGCGAAAATCTCCCCATCGGTGTGGATCAACAGAGGCCGGTCGGATTTTAGCTCCATTTTTTGGAACTGCCCCATACGCACCTGCTTAAAGCGCCCGTGAGTGCCGCGCATCACTTCCGGAATCAGGCGCATCATCATCGGGCGTGTGACCTTCCGCACGGCGGCATATTCGATCTGGGCGTCATCCGGGCGCGCCTGCGGAGAAACCATAAACCCACCCCCCTCACGCCCGCCGTTGCATAACACCAGCATGAGCATCTCCTCCTCCCATTCTTCCCGGTCGGTTTTAACTGTCAGACGAGCGGCTTCATGGTTGAGCAGGATCGTTTGCAGCACGGCGATCAGATAGATTAAGAAGCCGCGCACGACCGGGATTTTGCGAGAGCGGATGGTCACCGTGGCGTCAAATCCGATCCCGACAGTGTTGTCGGCGTATTCCAGACGCCCATGCTCATCCGTCAGGCGCAGCACATCTATCCGGTGGGGGCCGCCAGTAAAAACCTGGCGCAAGGCGAAAGCTGAGCGGGTATCCATGCCAACCGCATGGGAGAAGTCATTGCCGGAACCCAGCGGGACGATCCCCAGGCGCGGACGCTGGTCCGGGGAGACCTGCATCAGCCCATTGATCACTTCATGCACAGTGCCATCCCCACCCACAGCGATGACCAATTCATACCCATCTTGAGCGGCCTGGCGAGCAAGCTCGATGGCATGCGTTGGGTAAACTGTACCTGTCCAGTCCGCGCCTCCAAATTCATCCACCACCGGGCGCAGGTCGGCAGCCCAGCGCCATGCCCGGCCCAGGTCGGCGTTCGGATTCACGATCAGTTTTGCTTTGTGATTTGGCATAGGATAATTGAAACAATCAACGGGAGGATGATATCAATAGCGTTCTTTTAACTCCGCCGCCGGCAGCACCACCTGGCCTTCGGCCGGATCGCCCAAAATAACCACTTTGTCCGGGTCTGTCGCGGCCAGCCAGGCCGTGTACGCAGCAATCAAGGCGTCCAGCTCCTCGGGCGAATAGAGGCTGTCCAGGGAGAGAATGCCTTTGAGCAAGCGGTGGCGGGTGATTTCCTCGAAGATGCGCATCGGGTCTGGGACATTTAGGGCCAGATCGTACAGCACCAACTGGCGCTGCAGCCGCCCTTCAAGACTGTGTTTCGGAAAAGGCTGCAAACCCAGCAGGACGGTATAGCAGGCGTGCGGATACACTTCCAGAGCCTGGAGGGCCCCCTGGGCGGCCCCTTGGGATGGAAAATCCTGGAATCCCAGGCTCTCCAGGCGGCGGAAGAGCTTAAACCCCATCTGCATCCAATTCGGGCATTCCTGTTCGTTTTGCAGGGTCTGAGGGATGGTGATATTGTGCTGGCGCAGCAAGTACTCCACCACGCGAAAATCCACCCAACGCCCTGGCCGCGGCAGCGGCGAAAGACTGCGGCGCATTGCATCTTCCGCCATCAGCCCTCGGTTCGGACGCTGCGGGGCACTGACTGCAACGACCGCCTGGCGTTGACCGGCGACAAAAGCCAGCACATCTTCAATATCTCCCTCGCCCAACGCCAGCAGCCGCTTGTCGAGGTCCAGGGCAGCATACACAAAAGGCCGCTTTCCAGCGGTCGGATCGATACCCAGGAAGGTGGTGTTGGTGTAAAACATAATGTTCGCCTGTATCCTGTAATCCTAGGCAGCCATTGGGCAAACCAGACGTTCACCAGCTTAAAATGTTCGCTTAACGGACACCTGAAAGTTTAGCTCAAATCAGGCCAGGATGCAACACGAATTCGGGAAAGATGTCATGGTCAGAACTGCACCAGCTTTCTTTGACGAGAATGGCGGGCTGGGCTATACTATAGCAGGCGATCTTAAAGCAAACAAAACTTCTCACCCGACAGGGGTTGGGCGCACAATGTGGGCCACACCTGCGAAAAATAAAATAGATCACAAAGGAGATACGTGGAATGGCAGAACCATTTAAATTAACCTATGCGACCATGTTCAACCCACCTGAAGAGCTGCACACCAAGTTTGAGGAAGCTCTGGCAGATATCCGGGCGAAATTGGGCCAGGAGTATGGCATGATCATCGATGGGAAGGATTATTTCGCCGAGGCGAAATTCGAAGATCGTTCGCCTTCCAACACGGATGTCGTTTTGGGTGTGTTTCAAAAAGGCAACGAGAAGGACGCGCAGAAGGCTCTGGCCGCGGCTCGCAAAGCCTTCCCGGTCTGGAGCAAGATGAAATGGCAGGACCGGGTCGCATTAATGCGAAAAGCAGCCGATTTGATCGACCAGCGCATCTACAAAATCGGGGCAGCAATGGCGCTGGAGGTCGGGAAGAACCGCATGGAAGCCCTTGGCGATGTCGCCGAGACCGCCGACCTGATCCGCTATGCCTGCTACCAGATGGAAAAGAACGACGGTTACATCGTCGAGATGGGTCGAGATCCTCTGGTGGGTTATAAAGCCACCAATTTTTCCGTCTTACGCCCCTACGGGGTCTGGCTGGTCATCAGCCCATTCAATTTCCCGGCCGCGCTCACCGGCGGTCCTTCCGGCTCAGCGCTGGTAAGCGGAAATACACTGGTAATGAAGCCGGCCACAGACACTCCCTGGACCGTTCGCCTGCTGGCAGAGTGCTTCCGAGATGCCGGGCTGCCGGACGGCGTCTTCAATTATGTCACCGGGCCGGGAAGCAGCCTCGGGCAAGCCCTGATCGAGAATTCTGAAGTGGATGGCGTGACATTTACCGGCTCATTTGATGTCGGCATGAAGATCTTTCGCGATTTCGGGCATGGGCGCTACGTCCGCCCAACCGTTTTGGAACTGGGCGGAAAGAACCCCGCCATCGTTTCCCGCAACGCGGACCTGGAGCGGGCGGCGTTGGGCATTGTGCGGTCGGCCTTTGGCCTGCAAGGGCAGAAGTGCTCGGCCTGTTCGCGGGTATATGTCGAGGAGCCGGTTTACGACAAATTGGTGCCAAGGCTTGTCGAGCTGACCGAGAAACTCGCAATCGGCGATCCCACCGACCGCGCGGTTTACCTGGGCCCAGTGGTCAATAAAAACTCCTTCCAGGATTATAAAAACTATACAGAAGAACTCTCTCAGGCCGGTGAGTTCCTAACCGGCGGAAAAGTGCTAACCGAGGCGGAATTCGGCAAAGGATACTTCTGCTCGCCGACCATCGTGGCGGGCTTGCCCCTCACGCACCGGCTTTGGAAGACGGAGATGTTCCTGCCCATTACTACAGTAGCTAAAATTGACAGCCTGGATACGGCGATGGGTGAAGCAAACGATGTAAACTACGGGCTGACCGCTGGTTTTTACGGCTCCAAAGAAGAAACCCAGTGGTTCTACGAGAATATCCAGGCCGGCGTGGTTTACGCAAATCGCCCGCAAGGCGCAACGACAGGCGCATGGCCTGGCTTTCAGCCCTTTGGCGGATGGAAAGGCTCCGGTTCTACCGGCAAGAACGCCGGGGGGCATTACTACCTTCCGCTGTATATGCACGAACAAATCCAGACGACAATCGAATAACGCCTGTGGATGGAGACTTCCGAAATCTGGGAGCAAGCCGGCAAACGTACGGCTTCCAACTCGGCCTTCGGAAGTCTCATCCCGTCCAGGATAAAAAGCCGGCGCCGGGCATGTCGCTCTCTGCACGAATCGGACAATATCTGTTTTTCTTAGCCCTGATCGCCCTGATCATCTTCTTCGGCACTGCCCAGGTAGATCATCCGGCTTTCGGCTTCTGCTGTACGGGCGGGGTCATGCTGCTTTTAAGCTTTTTTTTGCTCTGGCGCGGCCGGTCTCCGTCCGGTCCCAGCGCACGGTTCCGCTCGCTGCGTGGGAAGAAAGAGAAAGACAACGAAAAAGGCGGTTAGGAAAGGCCGTTGTTGAATCCAATTCTTGAAGACCTGACATGAGTAAACTGATCTCACTTTCCGAAGCGATATCCCAAAACATTCACGACGGAGATACCCTTTATGCAGCCGGTTTCACCCACCTGATCCCTTTCGCGGCCGGCCACGAGATTATCCGCCAGGGATTTAAAAACCTGGTGCTGGCTCGAGCGACACCGGATCTCATCTATGACCAGATGGTAGCAGCCGGAAGCGCTCGCAAGGTGATTTTCTCTTACATGGGCAACCCGGGTGTGGGCTCGTTACGCTTCGTACGCGCAGAGCTGGAAGCCGGGAATTTGGAGTGGGAAGAATATTCCCATTTCGGGATGATTGCACGTCTGCAAGCAGGGGCCGCTGGCCTGCCCTTCATGCCGATGAACCAGACCGCGGCAGTTGACCTGGAGCGGGCCAACGCAAATTACCGCCGGGTGCGGGATCCCTATTCGGGCCGGGAAGTCGTGGTCGTCCCGGCGCTCAACCCGGAGGTCGCCATCGTACACGTCCAGCGCGCCGATTCATTCGGCAACGCTCACATCTGGGGCATCATCGGCGAGCAGAAAGAAGCGGCCTTCGCAGCCAAGCGCGTGATCCTGACCGCAGAGGAGATCGTGGACGAGTCCGTGATCCGTTCCGATCCAAACCGCACCTTGATTCCCGGGTTCATTGTCGACGCTGTCTGCCACGTCCCTTACGCCGCTCACCCCTCCTATACCCAGGGGTATTACGACCGTGATAATGCTTTTTACCTGGAATGGGACGAGATCAGCAAAACGCCCGCAAGCGTGCGCGACTATCTGGATGAATGGGTCTTCGGAGTGAAAGACCGCCGCGAATATTGGGAGAAGCTTGGCTCCGAAGTCCATGCCCGGTTGAAGATCGCCAGCCGCTCCAGCATCCCAGTGGATTACGGCGCTTATTAATCACTACACTTTGAAGCGGATCAACTGCATGAATGGTCAACCCGGTTACAATTCTTCTGAGATTCTTACGATCAACGCAGCCCGGCTACTAAAAGATGGCGATGTCGTCTTCGTGGGCGTCGGCTTACCCAACCTGGCTTGCAACCTGGCCCGCCAGACACACGCCCCAAACCTGCTGATGATTTATGAAGCCGGCGTAATCGGGGCTCAGCCGGCGCGTCTGCCGCTCTCCATCGGCGATCCTACCCTGGTAAGCGGTGCGACCGCTGTGTGCAGCATGTATGATATTTTTGCCCTGTACTTGCAGCGCGGCAATGTTGATGTCGGATTCCTGGGTGGGGCCCAGATCGACCGTTTTGGGAACATCAACGCGACGGTCATTGGGGAATACGATCACCCCAAAGTGCGCCTGCCGGGCTCGGGAGGTTCGATGGAGATCGCCGCCTGGGCCAATCGCTGCTACATCCTGACCCCGCACCAGAAGCGGCGCTTTCCCGAGAAAGTGGATTTCCGCACTTCGGTGGGTTTTCTGGGGGGGCGAGCGGAACGCGAAGCCGCCGGTCTGCGCGGCAGCGGGCCTCAAGCCGTGGTCACCGATCTGGGCATTCTGGAGCCTGACGAAAGCGGCGAGCTGACCCTGGTCGCTCTGCACCCTGGCGCCAGTATCGAGCAAGCGCGCCTCAATACCGGCTGGGATTTGAAGGCTGCAGCCAAACTGGTCATAACCGAACCCCCCTCTGAAATCGAGCTTCGCATCCTGCGCCAGGAATTAGACCCGGGTGGAATTTACATCAAATAAACTGCCGGATTCCATTTTCAGCCTCCCACGTCATTTCATAGCCAAACACTTCTTGCAATATGAATTTCATCCTTGCACTTACCCCCATCGTCATTATCCTGGTGCTCATGGTCGGTTTCCGCTGGGGCGCGGCGCGCGCTGGCGGAGCTGGATACCTGAGCGCGCTCATCATTGCAGTCTTTTTCTTCGGGGCTGGTCCGAACCTTATTGCCTATGCGCATTCACGCGCCCTGCTGCTCAGCCTGGACGTGCTTTTAATCATTTGGGCCGCTTTTCTTCTATTCCGAGTCGCAGATGAGGCCGGCGCCATCGACACTATCGGCCTGGCCTTACCCCACCTGACCGCCGATCACGGCATGCAGGCCCTCATTATCGGCTGGGTCTTCGCGACTTTCCTGCAAGGTGTGGGCGGCTTTGGCGTGCCCGTTGCAGTCATTGCCCCGATCCTGGTCGGGCTTGGGTTTTCGCCTCTATCGGCTGTCTTGATCCCTTCCCTGGGTCATGGCTGGGCGGTTACCTTTGGCTCCCTGGGGTCGTCTTTCCAGGCCCTGATGGCTTCGACTGGACTGCCGGGCGCCGAACTGGCGCCTCCGGCTGCGCTTTTCCTCGGGCTCTCCGGCTTACTGGTCGGCTTTATGGTGGCGCATGTCGTAGGCGGCTGGGGGACGATGCGGCGCCTGGCTGGTCCAGTGATCTTCTTAGGGGTTGTGATGGCCATCGCCCAATACCTGGTAGCCACGGCCGGCCTTTGGAATATCGCCGCCTTCGCCGGCGGCCTGGCGGGCTTGCTGGTTGGCATCCCCCTCGCCAGGCGCTTCCGAGGCGATCTCGTTCAAAACGGTTCGCTCAATCTGCGGTCCCTGCTCATCGCCGTTTCCGGCTACGCCGTCCTGGTGGCGGTCATCCTGGTCGTGCAGTTGTCGCCAGGCATCAATAATTTTCTGGGACAGGTGGTGCTGCGAGTCCAATTCCCCGAAGTCAGTACATCGCTTGGTTTTGTAACCCCAGCCGGAGCCGGACGGACGATCCCGATCTTTCGCCACACCGGGACGGTGCTGGCTTATGCTTCTTTCCTGGCTTACCTGATCTACCGCTCGGCCGGCCTTTACAAACCGGGCGCGCCCCGGCGCATCCTGGTTGGAACGGTCCAAAGGGTGATGTCTTCAAGCGTCAGCATCGCCTCTATGGTAACGATGGCTGTAATCATGGAAAATGCGGGCATGACCGATACCCTGGCGCGCGGCCTGGCGAGCATGGGGACTATCTTCCCACTCGTCGCCCCCTGGATTGGGGCGTTAGGCGCGTTCATGACCGGCAGTAACACCAACTCCAACGTTGTTTTTGGGGCCTTACAGCTCCGCACCGCACAACTCCTTGGCTATGAGGCAGTGTTGATCCTGGCCGGTCAAACTGCCGGTGCGGCGCTGGCCTCCGTGATGGCGCCGGCTAAAGTGGTTGTAGGCGCCAGCACCGCGGGGATGGCAGGTCGAGAAGGCGAAGTTATGCGCAAAATCGTCCTGTACACCGTCATCCTGATTTTATTTGTCAGTATCCTGACCCTCGCCAGCATCTGGCTCTGGCCGGGACTGTAACCCCATTTATTGAAATCGATCCTTGGAGGCAAGTTGAAATCACAAGAGATTTCCCCACCCATTCACCAGGTACGCAGGCAAGACCGGGCGATCGGCGACGAAGCCTGGATCAAAGGGTTCTTGAGGCGCGCGGCCGTGGGCGTGCTTGCCAGCGCGGTGGACGGGCAGCCGTTCATCAATACCAACCTGTTTGTCTATGACGAACAAGAGCACGTGATCTATATGCATACAGCCGCCCGGGGCAGGACACACGATAACCTGGCAAATGACGGAAAGGTATGTTTCAGCGCCAGCGAGATGGGCCGCCTGCTGCCCGCCGATACGGCGATGGAGTTCAGCGTGGAGTATGCCAGCGTGGTCGTGTTCGGCGAGGCGACCATTGTACAAGACTCTGAGACTGCCAGGCATGGCCTGCAACTGCTGTTGGACAAATACTTTGCCCATTTGCGGCCTGGAGAGGATTATCACGAAATCACCCACCAAGAGTTGAAAAAAACGACAGTGTATCGCATCAATATCGTACAGTGGAGCGCCAAGCGCAAACAAGTGGCGGAAGATTTTCCCGGGGCGTTTTTCTACGGAGAGGCGCCTGAATAGCGATGAAACAATTATCCCAACATAAGTTCGAAGTGCATCTGATCGCCTTTACCCTGATGACCCTGGCCCCCATCGGCCTGTACTTTGCCGCTCAAAACAGCGCTCCTGTGTGGATCGCCATTCTACTGGCGCTGGTCGTCCTTGCAAACATCCTGGCTTTGATCACCCGCTGACCAGACACTTGAGAGTTTCATCTTGGGGACCATTCCATGCAGCCAGACCTCACGCACGCCTTTTTAGACCGGTTTTCCAGAATGCCAATCTTCAAGGCGCACGCTCCCGGGCGGGTGAACTTGCTTGGAGAGCACGTCGATTACAACGATGGGATAGTGCTGCCGGCGGCGATCGACCGGGCCGTTTATCTGGCAGCGGGGCCAGATGAAAATGAGACACTGAGCCTGCATGCGCTGGATATCGAAGCCGAGGTCAAGATCCGGCTGGACGAACTGGATGATAAAAAAGACGTGGTTGGCAAACCTCTGCCGGAATGGGCCTGTTACCCGGCGGGTGTGGCCTGGTCTCTGAAAGACGCCGGGTTGAAAGTCGGCGGGCTGCAGGTGGTTTATACGTCGGACATCCCGATCGGCGCCGGGTTGAGCTCCTCAGCCGCCATCGAGGTGGGTTTCGCCATCCTCTGGCAGGCTTTAGCCGGTTGGGAAATAGATCGCATGACCCTGGCGCGGTTGTGCCAGCGCGCCGAAAATGTGTATGTTGGGGTTGCCTGTGGGCTGATGGACCAATTTGCCAGCGCTTTCGGCGTCGCCAATAACGCCCTCTATTTCGACACCCGCAGCCTGGGATGGGAACCCATCCCGCTGCCAGAAAAAACTGCCCTGGTTATCGCTGATTCAGGGGTGCGCCACAGCCTGACAAGCTCGGGTTACAACGACCGCCGGGCGGCATGCGAGCAAGCGGTGAACCTCTTGCGCCCATGGATGCCGGGTATCAAAGCCCTGCGGGATGTCTCTCCCCAAGAATTCGCCGCTTACAGCGACCAGCTCCCACCGGTGATACGCCGCCGCGCCGAGCACGTCGTGAAGGAAATCGCCCGCGTACAATCGGCTGCCAGCGCCCTGCGCCGGGATGACCCTCGGGCATTTGGCGCCCTGATGTTTGCCGGTCATGCCAGCCTGCGCGATCTGTTCGAGATCAGTGTGCCCAAATTGGATTTGCTGGTCGAGATCGCTCGTGGGATACCCGGATGTATCGGGGCGCGCATGACCGGGGGCGGATTTGGCGGCTGCACGATCAACCTGGTGGACGAAGAAAAAGCCTCGGAATTTATCCGGGGCCTTGAAAAGGAATTTCTGGAACAATCAGGCGCTAAAACACAGGTCTATTTATGCCGGGCCAGCGACGGAGCGTCGCTCATTCAGGATGGTCCCTGACTACCGTCTACATCACAGGGAAGGTTTCGTACACCGAAATCTGACCGCCGGAAGGAGCTCACCCCTCAGCGGGCGGCCTGCCAGATACGCACGGTCGCATCCAATCCGCCGGAAGCCAGGGCGCTGCCGCCTGGACGGAAAGCCAGGCTGGTGACGGCCGCCCGGTGACCGGCTAGCGCAACCAATTGGAAACGTCCTTGCACATCCCATAGGCGCAGCATCCCATCCCCGCCGGCAGACGCCAGCACATCTCCTGCCGGGCTGAAAGCCAGCGACCAAACCAGAACAGCCGGCCCGCCAGCTTGCCCTGCGGTTGGCGCAAGGATTTGCGGGTCTTCAGATTGGGCGGCAGAAACAGGCAGCCCCCACAAGCGCAACTGGTTAGCGAAACCGCCGGCAGCGGCTAAATCCCCCTGTGGAGAAATAGCCAGGCTGAAGAGCGGAGCTTGCACGTATTGCCCGGCCACTCGCTGGGTTTCCACCCGTAAGGTCCCGGAGATCCTGCCCGTTTCAACCTCACGCAGACGGACCAGCGGCCCATTCACGATTGCCAGGCTGGCACCATCCGGGCTAAAGGCAATTGCCGGGACCGCGTAGGTCCCCCCGATGATCTGCCCCAAGCGCTCTCCGGTCTGAGCATCCCAGATACGCGCCACGGCGTCATTTCCACCTGAAGCCAGCAGGCGCCCATCCGGGCTGAAAACCACACAATTCACGCCTTTACGGTGCGCATCCAGCGTGTTGGCAAGCGATAGCCTGTTTACTCCCGAAGATAAATCGTAAAGGCGCACTTTTCCATCGCGGCTGCCAGCCGCCAACCAGCCCCCATCCGGACTAAAAGCCAGGCTTGGGGTGAAAGCGCCAATCGCCACATTCGCCAGAGGCTGAAATCCGGCTGAATCGTAGAAATATACGTTATTTCCGGCTGCGACTGCCAGGACTTTCTCATCCGGGGACCAGGCCAGGGCAGTCACCAGTTCCCTGGGAGTGAAGTCGATTTCGGCGACCTGGTGCAGGCCGGCTGCGTTTGCCGGCGAGATTACGGCAGGCATGAATGTGGGGCCTGGCGTTGGAAGCTGCGTGGCAGTCTCCCGGGGGGTTGGTGAAAGCGCCGGTAGGCCTGGTAGGGTTGCGGAAGGGCGCTGCCGGGGCGTAGCAGATTCAACCGGAGCCGGCATCGCCAGCAGGTGCGCGGCAGTCGGGGCTGGCAGGCTACCGCCGCCCGGATATCGAGCGCAGCCCGCCAGCCCACCCAGGGCGGCAAGACAGGTCAGTACTGCGAAAACACGAATCAGGGCCGTACCCCCCACATCAGCACAGTGCCATCATAAGAAGCCGAAACCAATACCTGGCCACGCGGGGAGAACTCCAGCTTGTCCACTGCGTGGATGTGCCCGCCCAGGGTGCGCAACAGATCGCCGCTACCAACCGCCCATAAGTGTATATCATTGTCCTGAAAGCTGTCGCCGGAAGCCAACAAGGCGCCATCCGGGCTGAAAGCCAGGCTCTCGACCACGCTGTTAGATTGGAGAACCCGCGCCAGCTCGCCGCTGTTCATGTCCCACAGGCGGATAGCGCCATCGTAATGGCCTGTTGCCAGGTACTTACCATCCCCCGAAAAAACCAGCGTGTTGACCGCACCGGTAAAGGAAGTATAGATGGTATCTTGCAGCTTGCCGTCTTTCAAGTTCCACAATTTCGTGGCGTAGCGGTCGGGAACGGAGGCCAGCAGCCCGCCCGCAGGCGAGAAAGCGATTTGCAGCACCGCGCCTGTGGTCAGCGTGCGGCTGACCTCCCAGGTAGCCGTGTCCCGGAATTCAACCCGGTTCTCATCAGATTTTGTGCTTGTATAGGCCACTGCCAGGGTCTTGCTGTCCGGAGAAAAAGCCACCTCGCTCACCGCACGGGTCTCCGCATATAGAATACCCAGGGGCTGCAGGTAAGATCCCAGCCAAAGCTGAATATCTCCCGCATAGCTTTCCCATTCTGAACCATAACGACTGCCCGCAGCAAGCCACGCTCCGTTCGGGCTGAAAGCGATGCTGTCCACCCCTCCGCCTCTAGGATACAGCGTACGGATTTTCTTACGGGTCAGGACCTCGAAAAGGTCGATCGTGTTGGGATTGGATACCGCCAGGACCGAGCTATCCGGCGTCCAGGCCAGATCGGTCACGCTGTCGACGCGCCACTCCGCCAGGGCGGATACTTGAACGGCATTGCTTATGTTGATCACCTGCAAAGCTTCCGGAAGCGGGGTGCCTTCCAGGGCAAACAAGCGCGGTGTGGGGGTTGGCGTCTCGGTCGGGGTTGAGGTGATCGTGGGAGAAGGGGTATCCGTTGGCAGTGGGGAGGGCGTCGAGCTGGGGGTCGCGCGCGGCGAGGGAGAAGGGGTATAAGTTGCCGTTTCTACCGGCGCGGTGGTCGAGACTGCGCCAGTGCAAGCCTGCAGCAAAGATGCCGCCAGCAGATAGCATACCAGGAACAGCCTGAGTGATTTCTTCATCGGGAGCTCTTACCTGGAGCGACCCTGAGGCGAATGCAGTCCAACAAATCCGTCCGGTAAGCGCTCGTGAGTGGGGAGATCTATTCGACTAACTATTCGCAAGCTTAGCGACCGTGACGCCATCGCCGCCTTCTTTTTCTCCCCCAGACTCAAAGGAGCGCACATGTGGGTGTCCAGCCAGCGCCTGGCGAACCACATCGCGTAAGCGCCCGGTGCCTTTGCCGTGAATAATGCGCACGAAAGGCAGCCCGGAAAGATAAGCAGCATCCAGGTAGCGCTCGAGGGAGTTGAGCGCGTCCTCGGCGCGCTGGCCGCGCAAGTCAAGCTCCATGCCGGGTGAGGCTGGAAGCAGCCCGGCAGACGGCGGAGAGGCTTGCTGGGTAGCCAGGTCGGCGACTTGCTTGCGGCGAGAAGGCGCGCTTTCACGCTCCGGAGCGCCTGCCAAGGGTTGGATCTCAGCCAGGCGGGTGCGCACCCGCAGCACTCCAACCTGCACCTCGGCTTCCTCCTCGCCAAGAGAGGTGACCACCCCCTGTGTACCCAGGCTGCGCAAGCGGACCTTATCACCCAGGCGCACGGACCGGCGCAAAGGCGCGGCCACATCGGGGGTCATGCGTTCGACAGGTTTTTCAGCTTTTTCTTCAAGTCTCTCAACTTGTTCCTCGATAGGCTGCAATGCATCCAGGGGTTGGCGCGCCCGCGCCATCGATTTGCGCAGCTCGCGAATTTCAGACTGCAGCGCCTGCAATTCTTCAGCAGCCTCCTGGCGGGCTTGCTCTAACACCTGGCGGCGTTCATCCTCGATTTTTTCCAGGCGTTGAACCAGCTCGGCCTGCAATTGCTCTGCCTGCTTTTGGCGCGCTTCGGCGGCGGCCCGCGCCCGCCGGGAAAGCTCTCTCTGGCGGTGGATCTCGTCCAACATATCTTCTGCACGCAGGTCTTCAGGATTGAGCTCGGAACGCGCCTCTTTAACGATCGCATCGGGCAAACCCAAGCGTTGGGCGATCGCCAGGGCGTTTGAACGGCCCGGCAGGCCAATCGTCAGATGATAGGTGGGGCGCAGGGTCTCCAGATCAAATTCCACACTGGCGTTGACTACGCCTGGCATGGCATGGGCGAATGCTTTCAATTCCGGATGATGGGTGGTCACTAGTGTGGTGATCCCGCGCCCAAGCAAGTGGGTCAGCAAGGCGCGCGCCAGGGCTGCGCCCTCTTGTGGATCCGTGCCTGCTCCCAATTCGTCCAGGATCACCAAAGAGCGGCTGTCGGCGTTCTCCAGAATGTGAATGATATTGGTGATGTGGCCGGAGAACGTTGAAAGGGATTGTTCGATCGATTGCTCGTCGCCAATGTCGGCGTAAATGTCGTTAAAAACACTGATCTCCGAGCCGCTTTGAACTGGGATATGCAATCCAGTCTGGGCCATAAGCGCCAGGAGACCCACCGTTTTCAGCGTGACTGTCTTTCCTCCGGTATTTGGTCCGGTGATCACCAGGGCAAACGTGTTCTCGTCCAGCTCGACATCGATTGCGACGACAGTAGCCGGGTCCAGCAAGGGGTGGCGGGCTTTCACAAGGCGGATCACACTGCCGGGGTGCGGCAATTGATCCGGGCTGTCTTTTCGGGGGCGCGGGCGCACCGGATGCAGGATGGGCTCGCTGGCCTGCAAATCCTCGGCATACTTGCCGCGCGCTAACGCCAGATCCAACTCGGCGACGACTTCAACCGTCTGCAGGATCTCCTGGGCGTGTAACCCCACCTGGCTTGATAGTTCAGCCAGGATACGGCGTACTTCATCCCGTTCGGCGAGCTCAAGCTCACGATATTTATTGTTCAGCTCGACCACCGCCAACGGCTCGATAAACAACGTCGCCCCTGAAGCAGATTGGTCATGAACAATCGCTTTTATCCGGCCCTTGAACTCAGCCCGCAGCGGCAGCACATAGCGACCATCGCGTTGGGTGATCAGCGCTTCTTGAAGCAAGGTCGCGTTGCCCGGGTCGCTCACCATACGCTGCAACTTGGTCATCAAGCGGTCGTGGGCGATGCGCAAGTCGCGGCGGATGTTGCCCAGCCTGTCGGAGGCCGAATCTAGAATTTCACCCCGGTCTGAGATGGCGCGAGTGATAGCATCAATCAACCCCAAAGGAGGTGGGAGTTGGGCGGCGATGGCGTACAAATGCGGATATTGATTTTCCAGGCGCTCAAATGTCCTGCCCAAATTGCGCGCCGCGACCAGGGTGTACTTAACGTCCAGCAATTCATTAGGGGCCAGCACGCCGCCATGGTTGGCCAGGTCCACAGATTTGCGAATATCGCGCGCCCCTCCGATAGTAATGTCGGAGCGCGTCACCTGCAGTTGGAGCGCCTCGCGGGTCTCTGCCTGCCTGCGGCGGGCCTCCTCCAGATCGTTGGTGGGCCGCAATGCGCGGGCTTTATCGGCCGAAGCTGGAAAAGCGGTGTAAGTAGCCAGGCGATCGAGTATCTTCGGAAATTCCAGGGTGCGTAATGTTTTCTCTTCCATTTCTGAGGGAGTTTACCACACTTGAAAGAATTTTTCCGAGAGGCGCAGATGGGTTCCTTAATCGGACAACTTATGTGTATAATAGGGTCATGTGCGAAATCTTTCAACCTCCCCGTTAAACCTTAAACGCGAATTCCCTTAGCCGGGCCCCACCTCTTTCGATCGGCGCAGCACAAGGTTTATTGTTCCGAATCCATCCTGCTACCGAAAGAAAGAGGTGAAAGTGTTTAAGCAATCCTTATTTTCAAAAAAAGCCAGATTCCTGCGGGGCGGGCTCGTCCTGACCCTGGTTTTCCTGCTGATCGAATTCTTTGACGAACTGCATTACAGCATTAACGGCGTCGTGCTGCCGGCGATGCGATCCGACCTGGGGCTGAGCTACGCGCAGATCGGCTTGATCTTAGGACTGCCGTATGTCCTCAGCTCCCTGATCGAGCCAGCCCTGATGTTGTTGGGCGATTCACACCTGCGCAAGGGACTGATCGCCGGCGGCGGGGTGGCTGTTGCCTTTTCGTTGGTCATCCTGGCGAACGCTCAAACGTTCTCCGCCGTACTGATTGCCATGATCCTCAGCTTTCCTGCCAGCGGGGCTTTCGTCGGGCTGGTGCAGGCCACGTTAATGGACCTCAATCCGGGGCGTGAATCCCAAATGATGGCGCGCTGGACCGTTGCCGGCTCGTTGGGCGATCTGCTTGGCCCGCTGCTGGTCTCTGCCGGATTTAGCCTGGCTTTGGGCTGGCGCTGGGCGTTCTGGATGCTGGCGGTCGTGGCGATTGTGCTTATCGCCTTTTTAGCGACTCGTCCCATACCCAGCATTTCAGGCATCCAACCCGAAAGCCAAAACCCAGCCGGCGGAATCAAAAACTTGTTGTCCAACCTGTTAGAAGGCGTCCGTAACCCACAACTTTTACGCTGGACGGCCCTGATCCAGCTCTCCGACCTGCTGATGGATGTGTTTGGCGGTTATGTGGCGCTGTTCTTCACCGACGTCGCCGGGGCTTCCCCGGCCCAGGCCAGCCTGGTAATCGGCCTGTGGACGGCCAGCGGGTTGGCATCCGACTTGCTGCTCATCCCGATTTTAGAACGCGTGCCGGGACGCAACCTCGTACGCTATTCGGCTTTCCTGGCTTTGCTGGTTTATTTGGCCTGGCTGCTGGCTCCCTGGCTGCCGGTAAAAATCATCCTGCTGGTGCTCTTACGGTTTTCCACCCTGGGTTGGTATCCCGTGCTTCAAGGAGAGGCATACGCCAGTATGCCCGGGCGTTCGGCTACTGTAATCGCGGTTGGCTCCCTGGCAGGTTTGACCGGCGGCAGCCTGACCTGGTTGGTCGGTTGGGTCGCCAACCAGATAAGCTTACCGGCGGCGATGTGGCTGCTTCTCATCGGCCCGCTCAGCCTGGTCCTTTTCATCCCACGGCCGGCCGAAAAACCGAACATTTATGATAACTGACTTTCAAGGAACAGGTCCTTTGTTATTCACCTTCGCCCGAATTTGGGTTATGATAAAAAGAGCTGCTTCTGCGAACTTTGGAAGCTGCAGGGCCCGCAATCTGGAGACTACCTTTGCCTGTGGAGGAACTTTATGCAAGACTTGAGCGAGCAAATTCTCGAATTGGTGCGCCTGGCGGCTACCGACCTGCCTGCTGATGTGGAAGAATCGCTGCGAAAGGCGGTTCAACGCGAGGCCCCCGGTCAGCGGCGCGCGGCGCCCTCGAGACCATCCTGAAAAATGTGGAGCTGGCCCGCCAGAACGGCACCCCAATCTGCCAGGACACCGGCACGCCGATATTCTATATCTCATATCCGGAAGGGTGGAGCACTCGCAAGCTTCGCCAGCAGATCGAAATGGCTGTGGTCGCAGCTACCCAGCGCAATTACCTGCGCCCCAACTCAGTCAATTCGCTGAGCGGAAAGAACAGCGGCAACAATCTAGGCGACCAACACTTTCCTTCCATCCATTTTGAGGAAGTGGAAGGAGATACTCTGACCATCGATCTGATGCTCAAAGGCGGTGGATGCGAAAATGTGGGCGCCCAATACTCGCTGCCGAACGCCGCCCTGGGGGCCGGCCGGGATCTTGCAGGGGTGCGCAAAGTGGTTTTAGACGCCGTCCATAAGGCCCAGGGTAAAGGCTGCGCGCCGGGCGTTCTGGGGGTCGCAATCGGCGGCGATCGAGGCTCCTCCTATTCCGCATCCAAGGAAGTACTTTTCCAGCCAATGGGCGAAGCAAATCCGAATCGAGAGGTTGCAGCCCTGGAAGAGCGCCTCACGGATGAGGCGAACCAGCTAGGCATCGGGCCGATGGGATTCGGCGGAAACACGACCGTTTTGGGCACGAAAATCACCAGCCTGCACCGCCTGCCAGCCAGCTATTTCGTCTCGGTTTCGTATATGTGCTGGGCCTATCGCCGGCGGCGGATGACCGTCCAGGGTGACCAGGTCCGTTACGAATAACCCTTAAAAGCAGCTCTTCGAAAAATAGCGGAAATCTGCGGGTGATTCACCTGGCAGGTGTCCGTTCCAGGATGAGTGGAGATAGAAAAAATGCAAAATATCAAACTCCCCTTTGATGACGAGACCATTCGCAGCCTGAAAGTCGGCAACTCCCTGGCGATTTCTGGAGTCATGATGACCGGACGGGACGCGGTCCACAAATGGATGATCGACACTTTCATCAAGAAAACCCGCCAACCGCAGGGCGATGATCTTGAAGTATATGAAGCCATCCGCCCTTTGTTAAATGGCGGCGTTATTTACCACTGCGGGCCGGTAGTAGCGGGCTTGGAAACCCGCGAATACCGTTTTGTGGCAGCCGGCCCGACAACCAGCATCCGGGAGGAGCCTTACCAGGGGGATGTCATGCGGCACTTCAACGTCAAAGGCGTGATAGGGAAAGGAGGGATGGGACCCAAAACCCTGGCCGCCTGTGAAGATGCGCCGGGCGTTTATCTGCACGCCATTGGCGGGGCGGCCTGTTTAATCGCCCAGACCGTCAAGCAGGTGCTGGGCGTCTACAAACTTGAATTCGGCGTTCCGGAGGCCATGTGGGTGATCGAGGTCGAGAATTTTCCCGCTGTCGTGACGATGGATTCGCATGGCGGCAGCCTGCATGCTGAAGTCGAACAAAGCTCCAGGGCTGTGCTTGAAGAGCTGTTGGCAAAATCCTGATCCCCCTGTCCCGGAGCGGACGAAGTTCCCGAGTCGGGCTCGATCACTTGGTTTTTTCCTCCAGCTCTTCAAGAACTTCGAGGTCACGCTGCAAGTTGCGTTGGCGAATATATAAGCTTAACAGGTAAATCAAGATCACACCGAAGATGACCACGTAACCTGCGATCATATAACTGACTGTATCCGCGGGTCCTTGCTGTAGAAGAAGCATATAGTTCACTCCAAAAAAGGTGAGCGCTCCTAGGCCATCGCCTTGAGCTTCAGTTGTTCAACCTTATCGGACAGTCTGCCCAGTCGCACCCGGTGCCAGAGCAGATCTGCGAAGAAAACCGAGAACACAAACAAGCTGAACATGAAGGTCTGCAACATGGGAGGGGTCATATCGAAGGCGCCTTGGGCGCCTGGATCGCTCGTGCCGATGACCACCGGGTGGATCGTGCGGAACAAGCGGGCCGAGAAAAAGGTGAGCGGAACGCTCACAAAACCGACGATGGCATAAACCGCTCCAAAACGCGCCCGGCGGTCCGGGTCCTCGATCCCCGCACGCAGCATCAAGTAAGCAGCGTAGATCAGCTCCATGACCGTCGCAGTGGTCAAGCGCGGGTCCCAAGTCCACCAGGTATTCCAAATCGGGCGCGCCCAAATCGAGCCGGTCACGATGTTAATGAATGCGAAAGCCATCCCGATCTCGACGGCTGCCAGGCCGACGATATCCCAATTGTGGCGCCCGGTGCGCAAGAAAAAAATTCCGGCAATCGCCGCTACCAGGAACCCAAGCATCCCGACCCAGCCGGCGGAGACGTGAAAATAAAAAACCCGCTGCACCTGCCCCATAACCGCTTCTTCAGGGGCGTAAAAGAAAACCATCGCAGTGGCAGCCAGGATGAGGGCTGCCGTCGCGTAATCCAGAACGGTTAATAATCGAGGTTTTGTATCCATGGATTATTCTCCAAAAACAGTTCTTCGCCTGCCCAAGACAGTGCGATCCTGATTCGGCACTAACTCACTCTTCTACGATATAGTCAAAAGTCATAAAAGCGATAGCTGTGAAAATCACATCGTAAACGATCAGCAGGTTGATCCAGGGCCAGATGTCGCTCATATCAACGGCCTGCAAGAAACCGCTGCTGGCCTTCACTGCTGCGATCAAAACAGGGATCACAACCGGAAAAAGCAGGATTGGCAGCAACACTTCGCGCGTGCGTGTCTGAACGGCCATACTGGAGAGCAGCGTGCCCACGACCACATAACCGACCGAACCCAGCAGGATGATCAGCAGCAATCCGGGGTTGAAAAGGTTGGCGTTATAAAGGATGCTGTAAACTGGCAGGACAATCGCTTCGACAATGAACATGAAGATCAGGTTGCCAACCGCTTTGCCAAAGTAAATCGCGCTGCGGTCAACCGGGGCCAGCAAAAGCCCATCCAGGCAACCGCGATCTTTTTCCGTCGCCATCGAGCGGTTTAGCCCCAGGGTGCCGGCAAAAGCAAACGTCACCCACAAGACCCCGGAAGTAACGGTGGCGCGAGTCTTGGCGTCCAGTTCCAGGGCGAAGTTGAAGATCAGGATAACCAGCAGCGCGAAAACCAACATCGAAGATAAAAGCTCCCGGCTGCGCAGCTCGGCCGCCAAATCTTTCCAGACGATGGCAGTCAGGGCGCGCAGAAAATCGCGGGAGGCGGAAGCAGCCCCTGCCCTGGGATTAGCGGCGATCGCTTGCGTGCGGTTATCCAATTTTCACGTTCCCAGAATTGCATCCCGGTAATAGGCGGGCAACCGGTCCGGCTCAATTTCCGACCGTTTTAGCGATGCGACAATCACACCCCGCGAGAGCACATCGAAGCGGGAGGCCAGGTCGCCAGCACGCGCCAGATCGTGGGAGGTCATCACGACCGTACGGCCACGCGCCGCGACTTCGCGCAGCACATTGTCGAGCATGGCGCTGGCATCCTGGTCCAGTCCGGTATGCGGCTCGTCGAAAAGCATCACGTCCGGATCGTGCAGCACAGCCCGACCGATCGCCAGGCGCTGCTGCATGCCGCGTGAGAAGGTGCGTACCAGGTCGCGGCGGCGGGTCGTAAGCCCTACGAGCTCGAGCACCTGCGCGACGCGCTGCTCTAACTCAGGCACCCCGTACATACGGCCATAAAACATCAAATTTTCCTCAGCCGTCAGATCGCCGTACAGCAGCGGCTGGTGGGAAACCACGCCCAGTCGGCGGCGAACTGCGGCTGCCTGGGCCGGCAACAGGTAACCGGCGATCTTCACCTCTCCCAATGCCGGTCGCGACAGCGAAGCAAGGATGCGCAGAAAGGTGGTTTTGCCGGCGCCGTTCGGGCCAAGCAGCGCTACGAATTCGCCCGCTTCCACTTTAAAATCGATGCCGCGCAGGACGGTTTTCAGTCCGAAGCGTTTAATTAATTTGCGGACCTCGATCATTGCGCCGGAATTCAACCCAGCAGCTCCTTTAATCGCTCTTTTAGCTCCGTTCTCCGCCCGCGATAAGCTTCTTCAGGCAGCTCGCCGGCGCGATAAAGGTCATCGAGCGCCAGGATGGCGTCCATGACAGCTTCGGCGTCGCGATCATCCGGAACCCTTCCTGCCGGGCTCTGCGGAAACTCGTTTGGTTCAGGCGCCCGGTTGCGGCCGCGTATATAAACAAACAAGCCAGCCACAATCAAGACCACACCGAAAGCTGCCAGGCCGATGACCACATTTGATTTTGACCCAGTATTGACTAACGAACTTACTCCCGATGAACCACTAATAGTCAGGCGCAAGTCCTCGCCGGGCGACAAGCCGTCGCCATTAAACATATGGTACATCGTCCCCTGAACATCGCGAGAGCCGGCATCCTGGAGATTATCGCCATTGATGTTGACAATCCCCTCCGGGGCCAGGACCACGACCGCATTAATGGGCAGGCTGACCGGTTGAACCAAATCAAGCTTATTTTCATAGGGCATATCAAAAGCGAACAAGACCTGGTAGTTGCCAGAGCCCGGGGGGACAGACGAGGTATCCCCAAAACCGTCGGACGTCTTTATATAACGATCGCCTAAAGCACCGTCCTGGAATTCCAGGTTGGCAGCCCCATCAGGCAGCTTAAAACTGACCGTCGGCTGGCCTTGCTCGGCGGCGACAACGGTTTTATTGCTCATGTTGGAGATAATATACAATTCGATAATTTGCAACGACCCGGGGTTAGAAAAGTCAAAGAAAAGATGCAGGCGATCGACAGAAAGGATCGAGGCGTCCGTTGTCGTCTGGTAAACAGTGATGGGCAAATTCAATGCGACGGTATCCGTCACTACGGTACCAATGTCCGACCCGTAATTTGAGCCGTCATAATCGATGGTGGTCATGAACGCCCGGCCAAGAGGCATTTCCACGTCTTGAAAAACAAATGAACCGTCTGGCTGCAGGGTTGTGGTTTGGGTGATGGCCATTTCCATATTGTCAAAACCGTGCAGCATGATTTCCTGCCCGGGTGAAACCGCACTTCCTGAAGGATCGGAAACCGTACCGGAAACAACGCCGATTTTCCCAGTCGAAGCCATGCCGGGCGCTTGCGTCCCACCGGGAGCAGGTGTTTCAATTTGCCCAGGGGTTGTCTCAACCGGAAGCGGAGTACCGCCTGCGGAAGGGGTGCCTCCTGCAGGGGTGAGCGTTTCTGCGGCTGCCACCGCATTGTTAGCGGATCCTGCGAAAGTCTGGGCGCGCAGATAGTCGCTCAACGCCCAACGATCCGCCTCGCTAAGCTGGCCGCTGAAAGCCGGCATATCGGGGGTAACACCCTGGGTGATTGCATTGAAAAAGTCATTGGCAGACTGGCTGGCCATAAACTCCTGGTCGCTGAGATCGCGGGGTTTTACCGAGAGATTGGCCGCATCTGGGCCGTCGCCTTTGCCTTGCTCACCATGGCACCCGGCGCAGTTGTCCTGGTACAACTGCTGTCCTTGGGAAATCTCTGTTTCCGGAGCGCTGAGGCTGTAGACATAGGCGATGACATCCCAACGCTGGCGATCCGTCAGGCTGGAGAAAGGCGGCATGAAGCGATCCAGGTTACCCTGGGTCACAACACTGAACCATTGAGCGGGATTGGAATTCCTGGTTACGTCCGGAGCGCCAATAGCAGCTACAGGATTTGGCAGATTTGCTGCCTGCGGCCCATCGCCGAGGCCTTTAGAACCATGGCAGGGCGTACATTTCTCGGCGTAAATCGCTTGACCATCTGCCGGATTGGGCGGGACCAGCGGGTATAGCGGGCCGCTGACAGGGGCAGACTGCGGTTGGACCGGCACCTGCTGCTGGTATCCCGGGGGGGGAGTGACGTCAGCAGCCAGTGAAAAAGAACAGGCTGCCAGCAGGCAGGCAAGCAAAAAAATAACAGGAAGATAAAATCGTTTCATAGCGGCGTTATGACAAGGATTAATGAGGGAACAGCGGGAATGGCGAAGCGAGAACCCGTTTCGTCTTTCTCGATTTAGATCTTATGAGGCGACCATAGCCCCACATTTCGGGCAAAAGCGGTCCGATTTTTGCACGGGACCGCCGCATTGTGGGCAGAAACCGCTGGCTTTTTCCTGGCGCACCCGGCGGCGGCTGGCAAGGATTTTTTCGATATCATCATCCGGTTCTGCAACCTGAGCAACAACATTGGCCCGAACTCGTTGGGTCGCGCCTGTCGTAACCCTGCTGGCGTCTGCCCGGCGGGCAGCGATGGCAGCCTCGATGCGCGCTTCGATATCATCATCGGCGGGTTGGGCCTGCAGGCCGTCCAGTTTTTTCAGAACATCAGCCCCACTTCTCAGTAGAACCGCCCGCTGGGCGGGATAATCCTCATCTGGAATTTTCCCCAGGGCATGATCAAAATCCAACTCTTGCAAAGCATTCAAGAGCCGGTCTCGCTCGGCGAGCAGCGCTGAAACCTGTTGTTCCTCGTCACTGACGGTAGACGCAGTTGAAAACGTCTTGCGCTCCATGAATGGACGTCCGACAAACAGGGCAACCAGAACAAAAAGGGCTAAAACGAGAAAAATCGAGCCAATATCCATAAACCTTCCTTACTATGGCTCCAAAAGGGGATCGATTGCCGCCTTAATATCTTCCACAGAACTAAAACCCCCAATCAGTCGATAAGCCAAATTGCCATCCTGGTCGATCAGATACAACTCAGGAACCCCGCTGATGTGAAAAGCCTGAGAAATGCTGGTGCGTAAATCAGGGCCATTCGGGTAGGTGATTTTGAACTTATCCAGGTAGACCTTCGCCTCATTCTCGGTGTCGACATAATCGACGCCCAGGAAGAGCACATCACCGCGATCTTTATAGTGCTGCCAGGCTGCTTCGAGATCGGCGGCTTCCTGCTCACAGGGCTTGCACCAGGACGCCCAAAAATTCACCAGGACCACGTGACCTTTCAATTCTGCCAGGTTATAACTCTGACCGTCAAATGAAGACAGGTTGAAAGTGGGCGCCGCGCGTCCTACCTGCGCCGGGCCTTGCTGCGTCCGCAGCAAGCCCAATGCCAGGATCACCAGCAAGATCATCAACGCCCCCCAGGCCACGAAACGACCCACGCGGACAGGAACTCCTAAAATTTCGATATGCCCTGCGGGCGTTTGGGCAGGAGCAGAGGCATCTTGGGTTGTGGATAACAACTCCAGGTCAGACATATCGTACTCCAGAGAACCAGAAATCTCTAAAGTGAGAACCCTCAAACTCTAGCAAGTTCTCAACGTTTGCTCAGCTCTTCTTCCAACCGGGCGATGTATTCATCGTCGGCAGGGTTATTGACATCCTCTAATTTAACCTGGGGTACAGGCCGCATCCAGGCCTTAAACGCGCGGAAAAGAATATAGGCGCCCGCCAGGATCGCCAGCGGCGGGAAGATGTAGACCAGCCAGTTCAGGCCGCGCGCCGGAGGAGTGGCCAGGACGCGATCGCCGTATTGAGCGACAAAATACTGCTTGATTTGGTCCGCGCCCCACCCCTCGGATAGCTTCTGGCGGATCAAATCGCGCCACTGCGAACAGGCTTGCGTCGGGCAAACATCCAGGGGGATATTCTCGCACACCGGGCAATAAAGTTGTTTGGCTACCGCATTAACCTCATCGTCAGTCGGGACGTGCGGCACGCCTCCTTCGGCCTGTGTCGCACACGCTGAGGCGATGAGCAGAACTAGAGCAAAGAACGGGACCAACCAAATCCTGCGTTTCATGGAACTTTTCCAGCCATTAACAGGCATGTTTTGCCTCTAGATACACTCTTCGCCAGCGCACGGGCTCAAGCCTCTGCAACTGCATAGCGCGGGCGGCGAACTCGCGCCGGCTCCAGCTCTGGCTCCCGGTCTGGCCAGGCGGCGATCAATGTCCCTAAGATGAACACAAAGCCTCCCAGCCATAACCAGTTGACCAAAGGGTTGTGAAAGATTTTGAAAGTGGCCCCTTCGGATGAGATCGTCTGCCAATCCACCAGCAGGACGTAGAAATCATCTTCCAAAGTGCTGCGGACCCCGGGAATAGTCATCTGTTGCTGCAACTCGTAGAAATAGTCGCGGCGCGGGTGTAATTCGCCGATGTATTTGCCATCCTTAAATATGCTTACAACAGCCCGGGCTACGTTGCGATTATCGGCGGTGTCGAACTCCGCCAGCGAATCGTACCTGAGTGAGTAATTGCCCAGGCTCAGTGTCCCGCCTTGCGGGATCTGGCCTTGTGTCTCGGTCTGGAACATATTGATCCCGATGATTCCGAGAGACATCAAGACCACCCCCAGGTGAATTACATATCCGCCATAGCGGCGGCGATTGCGGCCAGCCAGGCGCCAAAGTGCGAGAGGCAAAATCTCGCCCGACTTGCGGTGGCGCGCCATAGCGCCACGCCAAAATTCATACAGTGTGACCGAAGCCACTAGGGCGCCCAGCCAGAACCCCAGCAAGGCCGGCCAGAAACGCACTCCGCCGATGAAAATGGCCGCCAGCACCGCCAATGAGACCAGGAATGGTTTCCAGATCGCCCGGCCCAGGGTTTTGGCGGTGGAGTGACCCCAGGCAGCCAGCGGAGCTATACCCATCAGGAGCAGCAGCCCGCCAAACAAGGGCCCGGTGGCGCGCTCGTAAAACGGCGGTCCTACCGTCACTTTTTGACCGGTCACCAATTCCGAAATCAATGGGAAGATAACACCCCAGAAGCAAACGACCAGGATACCGAGAAACAGCAGGTTGTTCAGCAGGAAAAGGGCTTCACGGGAAAGCAGGGAAGTCATCCCGGCTTCAGATTTCAGGCTCTCCCAACGCCGCAAAAGCAATGACATCGAAGTGATAAAGGTCAGCCCGATAAAGCCGAAGAACATCGGGCCAATAGAGCTTTGGGCGAAGGCATGAACGGAGGAGAGCACCCCGGATCGGGTCAGGAATGTCCCAAAAATGACCAGGCAGTACGTCAAAATGATCAGCAACATATTCCAGTGCTTCAGCATGCCGCGCTTTTCCTGGATCATCACCGAATGCAGGAAAGCTGTGCCGGTAAGCCAGGGCATAAAAGCCGCGATTTCAACCGGGTCCCACCCCCAATAGCCGCCCCAACCGAGCACGTCGTAAGCCCAGCGAGCGCCCAAGAGCAGACCCAGGGAGAGGAACAACCAGGCCACCAGCGCCCAACGGCGAGTCAGGCGGATCCAACGATCATCGGTGCGACCGGTAACCAGAGCCGCGATTGCGAATGAAAAGGGGATAACGGACGAGACAAATCCCAGGTAGAGCATCGGCGGATGAATGATCATGCCCGGGTGGCGCAGGAGCGGGTTCAGGCCACGCCCATCCGCAGGGGCAAAAGGAAGCGAGCCTGCCGGTTGGAACATGGCAGACACCACCCCTCCAGTGGTTTGCCACAGGCGGTTGAACGGATTTTCGAAGAAAATGATCAGCGTCAGGAAAAATGCCAGGGTGACCAGGCCAACGACGATCACCCAGGGCAAGAATTCGCGGTCGCGGTCCCATTTCCGCAAGGTAACCGCGGTTGCAAAGGCCGACATCAACCAGGACCAAAAAACCAGCGATCCAGCCTGGCCTCCCCAAAGCGATGTTACCCGCAGGTATAGCGGCATACTGTTGCTCGTCACTGTAGAGACGAATTCCACCTCATAATGCCCGGTAACCAGCAGGTAAATCAAGCTTAAGGCCGCAACTGTCAATAAAGGCCATGTGAGCAGCATCGCCAGCCTGGCGCTGTCAACCCAGGTTTGTGATTTTTTCTGGGCGCCATAGATAGCCGCGAACACCCCATAGAGCGAAACCATAAACGCGATGATCAAAGCACCGAAGCCAAAATTTGTTACCATGATGTACTCCGCCGAGCGAGCCGTGAAACGTAAAAACGCGAAACGCGGAGGTTACCTCCACGTTTTGCGACACGATGTTTCACTTACTGAACCGCATCAAATTACTTCCAATGATGGATAGACCGCCAGATTAATTGGTCACTTGCTGCGGTACGGCCTCTTCGTACTTGGTAGGGCATTTTAGCAGCAATTCATCCGCCTGAAAAACGCCATCCTGGCCCATTTTCCCGGTGATAATCGCCTGAGCTTCATCTCGCAGCAAATCCGGCTTGACGCCGGTGTACACAACCTGCAATCTCGGACGACCCGGATCCATGACGGCTTCGTGCAAGACCTTGGACAGGCCGCCTTGGGCGTCGATCTCTTTGTTTTCACCCGGGATATTCGCCACTGTGAAAGTCAATTTCAAGTTGCTTGGGTCATATTGTATACTATCACCTATCACAGCGCCTGAGATGCGCAAGCTTTGGCTCATGACCGCCTGGTTGTCGGACTGCATTTTTTGATTTAACTCTTGTATGGTGAGAAAGTATTGTGCGCTCGCTTGTGTAGATGACACAATCAAATAGACCACGGCAGCGATAATTAACAACCCGCCGACGATAAACTTCATCCGACTGGAAGAGCCGGACTGAAGCGCTGCAGTTTGTTCCATATCCTTTTCGCCTCCAACCAATGTTGACCCATTTAGTTTTATTATAACTTAATTTGCAAACGAAATATCGCAAGTGACATTCTGGCATAGGAAGATTAATACAACCTGAATTAGCGAAAAATAACCTATGAGAATATGACAGCTCGATTAACGCACGTCGATCAGCCCGGAGCGGATTGCGAATTTAACCAATTCAGTGCTGGAGTGCAAATTAAGCTTGATCATAATGCGCTCGCGATGACGGGCTACTGTCTTCGGACTGATACCCAGGCGGGCTCCGATCTTGGGATTCGTTTCTCCATCAGCAACCAGCTCCAGAACCTGGCGTTCTCGCTTGCTGAGCATATCCAGCTCGTTCTGCGCTATCGATTCATTTGAAGCGCTCCCGGCCTGGGTTGTCGCCCGCTCCAATAAACTGCGGTAATCTTCCAACAACCAGCGCGCCAGGACCGGTTGGAGGTACACGCCCCCTGTGGCAACCGTGCGAATTGCGGCAACCAGCTCTTCAGCAGCAGCTTGTTTCGTCAGGTAACCGGAGGCGCCGGCCGCCAACATCTCGAATAAATACTGCTTGTCTTCATGAACGGTCAAGGCCAGGACTGTACAATCCGGATATGCATCTTTTATTCGGCGAGTCGCCTCTAAACCATCCATACCCGCCATGGTGATATCCATTACGACAACATCCGGAGAGGCCTCTTGCAATGCTTCCAGCGCCGCTTCGCCGCTGTTCGCTTCGGCAACCACATGCATCCCCTCCTGGGCCTCCAGGTAGGTTTTTAATCCCGTTCGCACGACTTCATGATCGTCCACCAGCATCAATCGAATCATCATCAATCCTACCTCCTCAAGCGACTTTCTTTGACGGCGCCCGGCAGAACAATTTCTACCGCTGTGCCCTCCCCGGGAGAAGAGGTTACACTGAAATCGGCGTCGATGGATTCAGCCCGCTCGCGCATCCCTGCCAGCCCCCAGCCGTGAGGCGGTCGCGGCTCTTCCTGCAAATCAAATCCCACGCCGCAGTCACACACTCGCAGAAAAACCCTTTCCGGTTCATATTGTAATTGTACCGATGCACGGCTAACCTGGGCATGGCGAGCCACGTTATTGAGGGCTTCCTGGGCCACCCGGAAGAGAACCGTCTCGGCAAGCGGATCCAATTTTCGCCGTGTACCGCTAATCTCCAAATCAATCTGCAGCCCGGCCTGGCGTTGTTCTTCCTCTGCCAGGTATTGCAGAGCAGCCACCAGCCCAAGGTCGTCCAGTTGCGACGGGCGTAGATCGCGCACCATGCGGTAGATGCCTTGAGACATCTGCCGGCTTAATTGTTGAAGACGGTCCAACAGCTCAGCCGACTTATTATCGCCTGAAAGCATCTTTTGCAGCGCAGCGAGATTGAGAGAAAATGCTGTTAATACCTGGGCCGTCTCGTCGTGGAGCTCACGGGCGATGCGCCCACGCTCATCTTCCTGAGCAACCACGATATGCTGTAGGAGATCATGGCGCATATGTTCGCGCTCGATCAATTCTTGTCGCACCTGGTCCAAAGCATCCAAACGACCTTTCTGAATGTTAATAAACTGCTGTTGGCGTTCATCTTCAACCACCTGTGAGCTGCGGATCAAGCTGGTGGTGATGAGAACTGCCAGGCCGGCTCGAACCACTTGAATTGGAACCCCGGCATACTGGATGAAAATGGCTGTATTCAGATAGCGAGCTGGAAACAAGTCCAGCGGGGTTACAAAAGCCTGGGTAACGGCATACAAGGCAAAACCGGCTGCCGTAAATCTCAAGCTGTTCGCAAGGGCGGAGCGCCCATCACGCTGCGCCTGCGCCACCCGGCGGTACAACACCAGGGCAGCCAGCGCGGCGCCTGGGATTGCCAGCGTATATCGCGAAAGAGCATCTGCCAGCCAGATCAAGTTCTGCCCTTGGGTTCTGTATGCAGCGCCAATCCACAAAACCAGGATCGTGAACAAAACCAGTAAAGCCAAAACAACGCTAATATCCCGGGCGAGCACGCCGGACTGAGGCTGCAAGAGGCGCAGTCCGAAGAAAATCAAGGAAGTAAAAGAGAATGCCAGAAGAATCAACCGCAGCCAATCCAGGCCAGGGTTGCTGTGTAAGCCCAGGCTTCCCCAGGCAAGCAGCCCCATCTCCAGCCATTCATGGATTCCATGAGAATAACCGAATATTGCCAAGGGGCGTAAAACCCTGCCTTCAGCCAGAAATGGCGACCGGCGCGTTTCAAATGTCATCGCCAGGCCCATACTGAAAAATGCAAGCCCGTAAATAAAAAATACGAGAATAAGAAAAATCTGCTGGCTGGAAATCGGCATGTGATAATACTCTGTTTCTATCAATTGTACAGGAATTGAGGGTTAATTTTCCCACTCGATAATTACATTTGTCACATTAAAGGCTGTGATAAATTGTACTATTTTTTCAACTCGACCTTCACGATATTTCGCACAAAACTAAACAACCCTCCTTAATTTTGTAAAATTTAGTTTGCTTTTCTATCGGAATCCCCCATTTACATGCGCGAAAACGACGTTGAATCCATGCCAAACGGTGTGTGATGAGCGATATCTTTCACAACTTTTTTAAGGTAACAGCCGTTGCCGTCAATTAACCAAATTCTCATAGTTTAAGGTAGAATAATATCCACTCGGGCACAGAAATATGCCGGAGTAACAAAACAGGCAAAGCTATTCACAATTTTTGGCCAGCCATTTCCATTCGAAAACCATATTTAGATAATCAGGAACAGGGGGCAGAACCTCTGAAAGACAACCGGCTGGCCCCTTAGTTTTTTCTGGTCAGGCAAAGCAGCACATTTCGCCCATTCCTTCTGCTATTCGCTGAGGGAAAATCATCGGTTGAGACAACAAAGTAAGGGAACGCCAATGAGAGGAAGAGGGTTCATCTTTATCAGCATTCTGGCATTTGCAATACTGGCGTTGGCTGCCTGCTCAGGCCCGCAAGGCGCATCCGGAGCCGTTGGCCCGGCTGGTCCAGCAGGTCCCGAGGGTCCGCAAGGCCCGGAGGGGAACCAAGGCTCCCAAGGCCCAGCAGGAGAGGCGCTGCAAGCAGCGAGCGCCACCTACGTCGGCAGCCAGACCTGTAAAGCCTGCCATACGGATATTGCCGAGGCATTCCAGAACTCTGGGCACGCCTGGCAGTTGGTTCCCGTGGAGAACGGGATCGCGCCTAAGTATCCATTCAGCCGGGTGACTGTGCCTCCTGCGGGCTATTCCTGGAGCGATATCAGTTACATTATTGGCGGCTACAACTGGAAAGCCCGTTTCATCGACAATAACGGCTACATCATCACCGACGCGCCTGGCTCCTCCGGCAACAGCGATTTTCTCAACCAATACAATCTGACCAATGACACGGTTGGAATGGGCTTTGGCTGGGTACAGTACCATTCCGGCGAGACTGAGCTTTCCTACGATTGCGGCGCCTGCCACACAACCGGGTTTACCCCTGGCGGTCATCAAAATGACCTGCCCGGGATCAGCGGCAGTTGGTCTGAACCCGGCGTCCAATGTGAAGCCTGTCACGGTCCGGGCAGCCTGCATGCCGGAAACCCGCGCGGCGTGCGCATGTTGATCGATCGCGACGCAGAAATGTGCCAGAAGTGTCACCAGCCTGGCCAGGTAACGGACCTGCAGATCCAGGGAGGCTTTATCAGCCACCAGGATGGCTACGGCGACCTTCCACAGGGCAAGCATGCCGTCCTGGACTGCGTTATCTGTCACGATCCTCACAGCGGCGTCGTACAAAACCTGCAAACGGATCAGTCTGCAACCCGGGTGCCCTGCGCAAATTGCCACTTCCAAGAGGCCCAGTACCAGAATAATGAGCGCCATCAAGCGATCAACGTTCCCTGTGTGGAATGCCACATGCCGCTCATGATCCAAAATGCCTGGGGAAATACCGCCAGGTTTACCGGGGATGTACGCACCCACCGCATGGCGATTGACGTCACCCAGGTGCACCAATTCAACGAAGATGGCAGCCTGGCTACCGCGCAAATTTCACTGGATTTCGCCTGCCGGCACTGCCACGTCGAGGGGATGGTCACTCCAATGACCGATCAGGCGTTGATGGACGCCGCCAAGGGATATCACGATCGCCCATGAAGAGAGCCATTGGGGATGAAGTTGAGGGAGGGCGTGTGGCCAGGCCGGTGATTCCGCGCCGCCACGGAGGGCAAGCGCATGGATAGCACACCTGCTAATCCAGTGATCATTGTTTTGATGTTTCTGGCCCGCTGCCTGGTGCCGCTGCTGGTCATGTTAGGGATTTCGTACCTGTTGAAACGCCTGGGTCTCATTCAAGAGCCCCCGTCGCCGACCGAGGAGGAACTTACCCATAATAATCATGGAGAAGGAGATCCGGCGCATGGCAAAATGTAAAGCCCTCGCCAACCAGGTAGATCGATTTAAGCGCGCCTTGCTCACCTCAGGCGTGGTTGCTTTGTTGGTGTTGCTGTTCCCACGGGCCGTGCTCGCTCAAGAGGGAGACCAGGGCACGAATACCTATTGTCTATCTTGCCACGGAAACCCAGATTTAAGCATGACTTTCCCAAGCGGCGAAGAGCTTTCACTTTTCATTTCAGCCGAAACGCTAAATAACTCGGTCCACAGCCCGCTGGGCATTGAATGCCATGCCTGCCATACCGACATCACCACCTATCCTCACCCAAAAATCGATTTCAAGACCAGGCGGGATCTCTCACGATCCTATTATCAGGCCTGCCAGAAATGCCACTCGGACAACTACGATAAAACCCAGGACAGCATGCATGCCAAGGCAGCCGCAGCCGGAAACCTGGATGCGCCGATCTGTACGGACTGCCATGGGGCCCATAACACCCGGCCTCCCGACCAACCGCGCGCCAATATCTCCGAGATTTGCGGTCAGTGCCATACACAAATTTTTGAGGAATATAAGAGCAGCGTCCATGGGGCGGCTTTAATCCAGGAAAACAACCCGGACGTACCGGTATGCACTGACTGTCACGGCGTACATAACATCCAGGATCCCCGAACTGCTCAATTTCGAGTGGAGTCCCCAGAGCTTTGCGCCGGCTGCCACGCCAATGCCGAATTAATGAGCAAATATAGCCTGAACGCAGACGTTTACAGCCTGTACAAATTATCCTGGCATGGCGTGGACGTATCGGTTTACAAGGCAAGATGGCCTAACTTATGGCACAACAGCGCAGTCTGCACAGATTGTCACGGTGTGCATGACATCCTGCGCACCCAGGATCCCAACTCGAAAGTCAACCCCAACAACTTACTGGCGACGTGCCAGAAATGCCACCCAGATGCCGGTCCCAATTGGACGGGCGCCTGGACGGGGCATAACCCGGTCAGCCTGGAAAAAACGCCGTTTGTTTTTTACACCCAGGCTTTCTACAGCGATTTCACACCCTTCGTAATCGGGATTTCGGCAATTTACATTTTGTTGCAAATCCTTCGCGCTTCGCTGGAGCGGGTGAGGAGAAGCCTGTGACGCAAAGCATTCATAATCCTGAGGCTGCCAACCAGCCAAAAACCCTGGTTTTACAGGATGAAGTGAAAACCGAGCGCTTATTTAAGCGCTTTACGCTGGCGCAGCGCTGGGAGCACGGCCTCCTGATCCTGAGCTTCACTGTGCTGCTCCTGACCGGGCTTCCACAGAAATATTTCTCCAGTTGGGGGCACTTTATTCTAACCACGCCGGAAAGCGTGCTGCTGGTACGTCAAATCCACCACATTGGGGCGATCGTATTGACGCTCGAGGTACTTTATCACCTGGCTCACAATATCCTGCTTCTGGCCCGCCGACAGCTCCCGTCTGCGATATTCCCCACCTGGCAGGACGTAAGCGATGCCTGGCAAATGATCAAATACTTGCTGTTTATCAGCAAGGAAAAGCCGGCTTTCGGCAAGTATAATTTTGAGGAAAAATTTACTTACTGGTTTTTATTCGTGGGGATCGGAATCATGGTGATCAGCGGTTTCATCCTATGGTTCCCGCTCCTGTGGACACGCATCTTCCCCGGCGGAATTATCCCGGCAGCACAACTGGCACACAGCAGCGAAGCGATTGCCGCGGCGGTATTTGTTGTTATCTGGCACTTTTACCACGTTCATATCCAACGCCTTAATTTAAGCATCTTCACCGGCCGGCTAAACGAGCGCGACATGCGCGAGTTCCACCAGAATGAATATCAGCGGCTGATTAATGAGCTTGGCGGGCAGGCCAACCCCCCTGACGACGGCGAGCAGGAAGGAGAGCCACAGGCATGAGGCCGGGACGACGCCTTTCTGCCCTCGTTTTGGGAGGTGTAAGCCTGCTTCTGGCAGCTTCACTGCTGGGGTTCGTGTTTTTCGTCATCCCAGCCTCAGACGACCAGAGCGATAAAAGATCCGCTGCCGCGGAAAAACAATCTGCGCCTCAGGCATTCGGAAACAAGCGCGCCCAGGCTGCTCCCCTGCCCCAGGCGACCAGCGCCCCAACCCAAAATGCAGTCGAGGCCCAGTCTTCGGCACAGGCCAACCTGTCCATAGGGAATGAGACCTGCTTGCAATGTCACGGGCAGCCGAACTTATCGATGTCATTAGACAACGGCGATTTGCTCAGCCTTTTCGTTTCACAGGACGTTTTTAGCCATTCCACCCACGGCGAAAAGGGCTATGCCTGCGTGCAGTGCCACACCACGGTTGGTAACTACCCACACCCTTCCTTTTCGGCTGCGGATAAACGCGATGTAACCCTGAAGCTAAACAATGTATGCGAACGCTGCCATTCCAGCAAATTCGAGCTTACCAAAGACAGCGTGCATGCCGCCGCGCAGAATGCCGGCAACCGGAACGCGGCCGTGTGCGTAGACTGCCATACAGGCCACGCCGTTCGGCAGCTTACTGACGAGAAAACCGGCCAGCCCCTGCCAGAAACGCGCGTTTGGATTCCCCAAACCTGCGCCCAATGTCATTACGCCATCTACCAAAAATACACCACCAGCGTGCATGGCTCCGCACTGCTGGGCCAGGGCAACCCGGATGTGCCCACCTGCATCGACTGCCACGGGGTGCATAACATCGAAAATCCAACCACAGCCGCTTTTCGCCTGAGGTCGCCTGAAATTTGCGCCAGATGCCATACCGATCCCAACATCATGGATAAGTACGGGATCTCTACCCAGGTGCTTAACACCTACGTCGCCGATTTCCACGGCACTACCGTGACCCTTTTCGAGAAAGAGTCGCCCGACGCCCAGACCAACAAACCAGTGTGTTATGACTGCCACGGTGTGCACGATATCAAGCGGGTGGATGATCCCGTCGAGGGCCTGCGTATTCGCCAGAATCTGCTGGCGCGCTGCCAGGTCTGCCACCCGGATGCCAGCGCCAATTTCCCCACAGCCTGGCTATCGCACTATATCCCCTCACCGGACAATAATTCACTGGTTTACTTCGTGAACCTGTTTTACAAGATTCTCATCCCAGGTGTGCTGGGCGGCATGGCGGTGCTGGTCGTGTTGGATTTCAGCTCGCTCGTCCGCCAGCGGTTCAATCGCAAAGGGACAGGCCGGGCCGGCGTTTTCGCCGCTGTAAAGAAGGAAATTGCTCCCGCTCAGGCTGGCCAACCCGAAAACAGTTCTGTCCAGCCGGCCCAACAACCAAACGAAGCAGCCGAACCGGAAAGCAGTCAAGCCGGCATAAAAGAGCCTGTCGAGGCAGAGACAGCGCTGCCACCTCCGGAACAGATCGAGAGCGAGTCAAACGATTCCGCTCAAACCCCGCAGGGCCAAATGGAAGATGAAGTTTTTCCGGCAGAACCAGGCCTGGAGGCGGAACCGGCGCAAGAAAATACGGAAATGGAGGAGCGTGAGCCCCCAAATCCCGAAGCCCCAACGCCGCCAGTCGATGAGGCAGCCAATGGCGAGCAATCCGAGGAGCCTTCCAATGGATAAGACCGCTACAGGCAGCGAGAGAATAGCAGAAGCGCACGCCGGACAGCGTGAATACCAACGCTTCTCTCTTTCCGAGCGCATCGAACACGGGGTTCTCCTGGTTTCCTTCACAATCCTGGGCATAACCGGCCTGGCCCAAAAGTTCGCCAACACCCAGGCCGGTCAAGCCACGCTTGCGTTATTTGGCGGGATTGAAAAAAGCCGCACAATTCATCACATCTTTGCAGTAGTCTTGATCGTGGTCAGCATTTACCATATCCTGGCTGCCTCCTATCGTTTTTTTGTGCTGCGGCATTCCCTGAGCATGCTGCCCCTCCCGCAGGATTTCGTCCATCTTTACCAGGACATCCTCTTCTACCTGGGCAGGCGGGCGCGCAAAGCTTACTACGGACGCTATTCGTATGCCGAGAAAGTTGAATACCTAGCGGTCGTTTGGGGGACGATGATTATGGTGATCACCGGATTCATGATGTGGAATCCAATCGCCGCCACCCGCTGGCTGCCCGGAGAATTTATCCCGGCTGCCAAGGCCGCTCATGGCGGCGAAGCCCTGCTGGCGGTGTTGGCGATTATTCTCTGGCATTTTTATCACGTCCACCTGCGAAACTTCAATAAAAGCATGTTTACAGGAAAACTCTCCGAGGAAGAGATGCAGGAGGAACACCCGGCCGAGCTCGCAATGATCAAAGCCGGGGTCACCGGTAAGCGCCCGCCTGTAAAAGATGTCCGCCGGCGAGAGCAGGTCTATTACCCGGTAGCTTTCTTGCTCACCCTCGTTTTAGGGTTTGGGCTGGTGCGGTTTGTGACGTTCGAACAAACCGCGATCTTAACGGTGCCGAGCGGCGAAACTGCACCGATTTTCGTGCCTTTCACGCCCACCCCCTCCCCTATCCCTGTGCCCACTCCGACAACCGTACCCGGCGGGATTATTGCCAATTCCTGGGAAGACAGCGTTTCTCAACTGTTGAATGACCGCTGTGGAGCCTGCCACGTGCAAACCGCAACAGCCGGTTTATCGCTGGCAACCTACCAGGAGGCCCTGCAAGGCGGGTCTCGCGGGCCGGCCATCGTGCCGGGCAATTCGCAAGCCAGCGTTTTGGTGCAAATCCAAGCTTCGGGAGGCCACCCGGGCCAATTGAGCGATGCCGAGCTGGCTAAGATCGTTGAATGGATTGACGCCGGCGCACCCGAGAAATAGATGTCTGCTGCCTGAACCGGATAGACCAGGGATCAAATAGCAAAGATTAGATTCGGTTTTGTTTTACCAGCGATGAGGAGACTGCTTGATGAAACGTATTCGCCGATGGATCAGAGACTTCTTTTTCCCACCTGCCGGATCTCCCACCTGGGTGCGCGTCCTGCCCTATGCAATCCTGGGTGTGCTCACCTTGCTCGTGCTGACTGCAGGAGCATTCGCCTGGGATTATACCAATTCACCCCCATTTTGCGGCGCCACCTGCCACACCATGCCGCCGGAATACACGGCCTACCTGACTTCTCCGCATGCCAGGATCGACTGTGTGGACTGCCACATCGGCAAAGGATTTATCGCCACACGCATCACCCGCAAAGCCGGCGACCTCAAACACGTATACGCCACGATCTTCAGGGCCTATGAATTCCCCATCGAAGCCCATGACTTGCGCCCGGCGCGGGAGACCTGCGAGCGCTGCCATTCCCCCGAGAAGTTCTCCGACGACAGCCTGCGTGAGATCAAGCGCTTTCAGGATGACCGGGAGAATACCCCCCAGACGATTTACCTGGTCCTTAAAACCGGCGGCGGCAGCACCCGCCTGGGAGAAGGGCGCGGCATCCACTGGCATATCCTCAACCAGGTGTCTTACTTGCCGACCGATTTTAGCGAACAACAAATCCCTTACGTGCGGGTTGTCGAAGATGACGGTTCGATCAATGAGTATGTCGACATTAATTCCGGCCTGGATCCCAGCACGATCGACCCCTCCCAGCTCAAGGAAATGGACTGCATCACCTGTCACAACCGCATCACCCACCTGGTCGAGACCCCCGAAGACACGGTCGACCAACTGCTGGCGGCCGGCTTGATCTCCACCGAAATCCCTGAAATTCGCAAGAAGGGGATTGAAGTCTATAGCCAGGTGTACGACACAACCGAGAAGGGCCTCAATGGAATCGCCGGGTTGAGCGGATATTACCAGGCGTATTACCCGGAGTTTTACTCCCAAAACAGGCAGTTGGTGGACAGCGCCATCCAAATGTTGCAGTATGCCTATGGGCAGAGTGTATATCCCGAACAGAAATCAGATTGGACATCCCATCCGAATAACGTCGGCCATAAGGATTCGCCCGGCTGTTTCCGCTGCCACGATGGCAAGCATTTGAACGCTCAAAGCCAGGCCATCCGCCTGGAATGCAACCTGTGCCATTCCATTCCGGTGGTGGCAGGGCCAAACGATTTCGTCGCCGATGTCGAGATCAGCCGTGGGCCAGAGCCGGAATCTCACTTCAACGAGAACTGGATCAGCCTGCACCACGACGCCTTCAATCCAACCTGCGCCAACTGCCACACAACCGACAACCCCGGCGGCACGGATAATTCATCGTTTTGCTCGAACAGCGCCTGCCACGGTAATGTCTGGCAGTACGCCGGTTTCGACGCTCCCGGCCTGCGCCAGGTCCTGCTGCCGCAGATCCCGCCTACCCCAACCCCGATGCCCGAAGTGCCGGCTGAATCGGTCACCTACGAGAACACGATTGGGCCATTATTTACAAATCACTGCGGCGGCTGCCACAATGCAGGCGGCATCCAGGGGTTGAACCTGACCACCTACCAGGGCGCGTTAGCCGGCGGCGTCAGCGGCCCGGCAATCGTTCCCGGCGACCCGGACAACAGCCTGGTCGTCCAAAAGCAGTCCGGCGAGAAACCCCATTTCAGCCAGCTCACCTCCCAGGAGCTCGATACGGTCATCCAATGGATCCAGGCTGGGGCGCCGGAGAAATAATGGCTCTTTGGGATTTTGATTTGGGGGTGTGAGCGTGCGCACGCTCACACCCCCAAATCCAGGGTTCGGCCACAATGGATCCTAAAGACCCGAAATAATACAGTCGCGAATGGGTTAATGCCATAATAAGAAGGATTCACCTCACAGCACTATTTTAAGGAGAAGAGAAATGAGTGAGGAAAAAGAATTAAGCCGGCGTGGTTTCCTTAGCGTCGTCATTTGGGCGATCGGTGGGTTGATCAGCCTGGGGATGGGGATCCCGGCAGTTGCCTACATCGTCGGTCCTGCAATTCAAGGCAAGCAAACACAAAACTGGATCCGGCTGGGTTCCTCAGGTAAAGTCGAGCTTGGAATTCCTACCTTATTTAAAGTGAAGGTCGAGCGTAAAACCGGCTGGATACAAAACGAGGAAGAGCTGTCTATCTATACGATAACAGAGGATGGTCGTGATTTTGTCGCAATGTCAAACATCTGCACCCACCTTGGTTGTCGCGTGCGCTGGGTCGCGGATCAAGGAGAATTCTTCTGCCCGTGCCACAACGGCGTGTTCGATAAAACCGGAAAAGTTGTTTCCGGACCGCCTCCACGACCTCTAGATCGTTTTGAAGTCAAAATCGAGAATAACGATTTATATATCTTGGGAGGTTAACATGGCTGCGCGTTTTGGAGATTGGCTCGATGAACGCCTGGATTGGCGAAAAGTGTGGGAAGCGATTTTCTTGCGGAAAATCCCTAAAGTCAATTGGTTTTACACACTTGGCAGTGCATCCCTATTTGTCGCAGTCAACCAGATCTTCACGGGTATCCTGCTCACCATCTATTACGTCCCAACCCCGGATCATGCCTACGACAGCGTTCAATATATCACCAGCCAGATTCCCGCGGGTTGGTTGATCCGCGGCCTGCATCATTGGGGGGCGAGCGCAATGGTCGTCCTGGTCGTCCTGCACATGCTGCGGGTGATCTTTTTCGGGTCTTATAAATATCCACGCGAGATCACATGGCTAACCGGGGTTTTCCTGCTGATCACCGTCATCGGTTTTGGATTCACTGGCTACCTGCTCCCCTGGGATCAAAAGGCGTACTGGGCGACAACAGTGGGCACGAGCATCGCCGGCACCCCGCCTCTGATTGGAGGTTTGATTTTACGCATCGTCAGAGGCGGAGAGGAGCTATCCGCTGTGACTTTAGCTCGCTTCTTCGGCGTTCACATATGGGTCCTTCCAGCCACGCTGCTGCTGCTGATATCCATACACATGTATCTTGTCATCCGGAATGGCATCACCGCTGTCCCTAAGCCAGAGGAATAGACAATGAACGATCAAGAGAAACAGGAATACTTGAAGAAGTATAAGCAGGCTAAAGAAAAAGGCGTGCCGTTCTTCCCAGATATCATTTTCAAGGACGCGGTTGTCTCTTTGTTGGTCTTTATCATTTTGATCGCGCTGGCCTATTTCATCGGCGCGCCCTTAGAAGCGCGCGCCGACCCTGCAGATACCGCTTATACACCTCGACCGGAGTGGTACTTCTTATTCTTATTCCAATTATTCAAGAAATTTTCGGGCAACCTGGAGGTGGTAGGGGTAGTGCTCATCCCAACCCTGGCGATCTTGCTGCTGTTCGCCTTACCATTTCTCGATAAAAGTCCCTCACGCTACTTCAGGAAGCGGCCGGTCGTCATCGGAGTGACCTCCCTGGCTATGGTCGGGATCGTGTTCTTAACTATTCAGGCCTATCGAGAGGCGCCCCCGCCTTTAGCGACAGCCCAGGGAGACCAGACGGCTGCGTTGTATGCGAAAAATTGCGCTGGCTGCCATGGACCGACGATCGCCGTCACCGCGAACACAAACTTACACTCCATCATCGCCCAAGGCCGGCATGAAGGGATGCCGGCCTGGAGCGCAGATCTCACTTCGGATCAGATCGACGCCCTGGCTGGATTCATCTTATCGCCGGAGGGCAGCAAGCTCTTCACGGACAATTGCGGGGACTGCCATAAAGTTGAGGAGCTGGTCGCCAGCAACCCGCTTCAATTGAAGAACGCCCTTGAAGAAGGCCCCACATACGCAGCGCATGAAGGGATTCAGGTCCCGGATTGGACGCAGACCCTCACTGCGCAAGAGCGCACAGCGCTGCTCAACTTCCTGGTCGCGCCGGATGGTCAGCGCCTGTTCGTCATCAATTGCGCCCCCTGTCATGGTCGCTCGGTCGCCTTCTCCGGTGAGGAAAGCAGCTTGCGAACCATCATCAGCCAGGGCGGGATGCATCTCGAAATGCCCCCCTGGCGGGAAAAACTGAGCGATACGGAGCTGGATACGCTGGCTAAATATGTGGTTGACCCGAGTTCTGTCCCGGAAGGACAAACCTTATTCCAGCAGTATTGTTCGGCGTGTCACGGAGATCGGGTACCGGCTGTCTCCGACGTCGCCCAGGCGCGGGAGACGATTGCCAGCGGCGGCGCTCACCAGACGATGCCGGTCTGGGGAAATGTCCTGACCCCAGAACAATTGGACGCGCTGGTCAGCTACACGTTGAACGCGGCGCAAGGGACCTCTTTGGATGTGGGTCAAAAATTGTTCGCCGCGAACTGTACACCCTGCCATGGCGATTTCGGCGAGGGCGGAGTAAATCCCACCCGGCCCGGGGATATCATTGCCCCGATCAGCACCAGCGAATTTCTCAAAACGCGGGATGACTTTACCTTGCGATCGATCATCTCTCAAGGCCAGCCGAATTTCGGCATGTCGCCTTTCGGGAGCAGCTATGGAGGGCACCTGGAAGATGATGAGATCGATGCGATCGTGGCCTATATCCGTTCCTGGGAGGCAAATCCGCCGGTGGAGCTCCCGCCTGAAGTGGCCTCTTCTCAGCTTGCGCTGGAGGGCGTGGATATTTACAAAGATCTGTGCTCTCAATGCCACGGTCCAAATGGCGATGGCGGCATTGGCCCGGCGTTGAGCGATCCTGCATTTCAGGATGCCAACAGCGACCAGGCGATTTTCGATACGATTAACAAAGGTCATGAGGCCACCCCCATGATCGGCTGGGGAGAGATCCTCTCCGCCGACCAGATCCAGCAACTGGTGAAATACATCCGCCAGTTGCGGCGGGAAGCGCCGCCAACCCCCACGCAGGTCCCGGGTGGTTCACAAGCAACCTCCGCTGCCCCCACGGCTACGGCAACGCCCAGCGGCCCGCCGACTTTTGTCGATGATGTCTTCCCAATCCTGGATGACCGATGCGTCCCGTGCCATGGCTCATTCGGCGGTTGGGACGCGTCCACATACGAGTTCGTAATGACCAGCGGAGACCATGCCCCGGTGGTCATTCCAGGAGACGCGGATAACAGTCTTTTGGCGCAAAAACTGCTCGGCACACAGTCAGAAGGATCGGTGATGCCGCCGCGCGGCGTACTTTCGGATGATGAGATCCAGACGATCCTGGATTGGATCGCCGCTGGGGCTCCTGAAAATTGAACCAACCATCTTCACGGTAATTGGGTTTACGCTCCAGACAACCGAGGATAGATGTCGCATTCGCGACATCTATCACGAATAACGTCATGTGATGTTGGGACATTTGCCACTAATCTTATTCTCATCTTTGGGTTATTATACCCAATTTAGAGGCCGGAATGAGATTTCTGCGTTTTGATCGTGAAGAATTCCGCAAAGTGGCTTGTTGGAAAGATTGGAAGGAGGTGAAAGCAGATCCATCTCAATATTGGAATTTCAAAATTCGAATTCGAACCAATACCGCACGCATAACCAAATGAGGAGAATTCTATGAAATTGAAGTATGCTTTGATAGGGGTTTTGCTGCTGGTGTTTGCCTTTGCCCTGGCGTCTTGTTCCAGCCCACCGACGCCAACGCAACCTCCTGCCCCCCCGCCCACGGCAGTACCCTGCCCCACGGCGGTGCCCTGCCCATCCTGCCCAAGCTGTCCGGAACCTGTTGTTCAGGACGTCCCCTTCCAGGACGAGTGGGCCAACTCCCCGCATAACGATATGACCGCCGAACCTTTTAATCATTGGAATGAGGCGGACCCCAAAGAAGTGCCGGTTGACTGTGCGAAATGCCACAGCACCCCCGGCTACCAGGATTTCGTGGGTGCGGATGGTTCGGCAGCGGGCGTCGTCGACAAGGCTGCACCGATTGGGACGACGGTCACCTGCGTTGCCTGCCACAACGCTGCAACCGCCGTCCTGACGAGCGTCACATTCCCATCCGGGGTCGAAGTGACCAACCTGGGTCCGGAAGCGCGCTGCATGGTCTGCCACCAGGGCCGCGCCTCAAAGCTGGATGTAGATAAGACCCTGACCGATGCGGGCCTGGCCGACGACCCGGATAAAGTCAGCGCTGACCTCGGCTTCCTCAATATCCACTACTTCGCCGCCGCGGCGACCCTGTACGGCACTCAGACGAAGGGCGGCTATGAATACGACGGCAAAGCTTACGATTATAAGAACGATCACGTAGCCGGTTTTGATACCTGTATCGGCTGCCACAACCAGCACACCCTGCAGATCCGGATCGACAAGTGCGCCGCCTGCCACCAAGGCGTGACGAGCACGGATGACCTGAAGAACATCCGCATGCAGGGTTCTCTGGTAGATTACGACGGCGATGGCGACACCACCGAAGGCATTTACTACGAGATCCAGGGCCTGCAGGAGCTGCTGCTGCAAGCCATCCAGGCCTATGGCAAGGAAGTGGCGGGGACTCCGATTGCTTACAACGAAGCAACCTATCCCTATTTCTTCATCGACGCCAACGACAATGGACAGGTCGACGAAGACGAAATGACCAATGCCAATAAATACAATGCGTTTACAGGCCGCCTGGTGAAAGCCGCTTACAACTACCAGACGTCGATCAAAGACCCGGGCATGTTCGCCCACGGCGGGAAGTACATCATCGAGCTGTTGTACGACTCGACCGATGACCTGAATTCCGCCCTCTCAACCCCGGTCGACCTGTCGCAAGCGCACCGCATCGATGCCGGTCACTTCGCCGGCTCCGAAGAGGCTTTCCGCCACTGGGATGAGGCCGGGATGGTGGACGCCGCCTGCGCCAAGTGCCACTCGCGCGACGGCTTGCCATTCTTGCTTGCCAACGGCGTTTCTATCGCCCAGAAAACCTCCAACGGCTTGAACTGCGCCACCTGCCACAACGACCTGACCACCTTCACCCGCTACGAAGTCCCCAACGCGACCTTCCCAAGCGGCGCGGTGCTGTCGTTTGAAAACAACCCGGACGCCAACCTGTGCATCACCTGCCACCAGGGCCGTGAATCCACGGCCAGCGTCAACGCCGCCATCACCAAGGCCGGCGTCGGTCCGGACGAGGTGTCGGACGCCCTGAATTTCAGGAATCCGCACTACTTCGCCGCCGGAGCGACCCTGTTTGGCAACGACGCCAAGGGCGCTTACCAGTATGACGGCCAGGAGTACATCGGGCAGTTCAAGCACGTCGAAGTCTTCGACTCCTGCGTGGAATGCCATAACGTACACGCCCTGACCGTGCAGACCGACAAGTGCAGCGCCTGCCACGGCAGCGAGGATCCGCACACCTACCGCAACCCAGGCGGCGACACGACCGACTACGACGGGGACGGCGACACCAACGAGGGTATTTCCGGTGAAGTCGCAACCATGCAGGAAACTCTGCTGGCTGCCATCCAGAACTACGCCAACACCACCGAAGGTCTCGACCCGATCGCCTATAACGGCGCCAGTTATCCTTACTTCTACAAGGATGCCAACGGCAATGGGTCGGTAGATTCCGGCGAGACGGACACTTACGCCACCTGGACCCCAACCCTGCTGCGAGCTGCTTACAACTACCAATGGGTCACCAAGGATCCAGGCGCCTTCGCCCATAATGGAAAGTACATCATGGAAATCCTGATCGACAGCATCAATGGCGTCGGCGGCGATACGACCGGTATGGTACGACCGCAGCCCCAACCCGCTCCTTAGGTTTCTAAAAGCCAGATCTTTCGGATCGTCTGAAAATTTCGTTCGTAAAACCAGGCCGGGTATGAAGCTACCCGGCCTGGTTTTTTTAGGTCTGGAAAACGATCCGGCAGGTTAACCGGTGCGCAGGGGAGTCCCGCAGGTGCGGCAGAACCGGTCGCCGGGCGAGGCCCGCTTTCCGCACTGGTGGCAGTAAATAAAGGCCGACTCGGATGAAGATTCGGGCTGCGTGGCGACCTGTGCTTTGCCCCGTTTGCGGCGCTGCGGCTGGGAGACATCCCCCCGGCCGGATTGGCGGTACCAGATGGCGCCGCCGGCGATCAACAGCACGCCGAGCCCGCCCAGGATCCAGGGCAGCAGTGAGGCCAGGTTCAGGCCTGTGGGCGTCTCGGTGAGCGGGGCGCTTGGCTGAACTTTAATGGTCGTCGCGCTCAGCTCATCGTTCGCTTTTTGATAATTGATCGTGATCGAAAAGGGCTGCCCGGAAGCCAGCGCCCCCTCGTCGGCGGCAAAATAGGTCAGGCCATCCTGGGCCACCCGCCCGCTCCCCAAGGCCGGCGAGATGCTCATATCCGTCGCCCCAACGGGCTGTTGGATTTGGATTACCAGCGAATCCACGGCGTAATCCCCCGGCCACTGGTAAACGTATTTGCGCGCGTTGCCCTGCTTCTCCAGCCCGGCGTCGTAATATTCAATTTGAACCTCCGGCGTCGTCGCCCGGAAGGTGAGCACAGACCACTGCCCGACCACCTGGCGCTCGTAGGGCAGGTTGAACAAAGAGCCGTCCGGTTGTTTGGAAGCGACCGCGTTTGGATCGCCGACTGTCGCAGGGATGCGGGCCGCCATCTCGTATGGCAGGGTGACCGTGGCAGGCAAGGTGAGGTGGTAGATCATCAACATGCTGGGCCGGTCGTATTCGGGCCAAAAATCCACCTCTGCGGAGGGCAGCGTGATAGCTTCCTGGGCCTTGACTTTGAGCGGTGCAAGCAAAGCCAAACCGAGTAAAAAAGGCACAAACCTCTTCAGCATTACATTCTTCTCCAACGAAAAGATCAAGACTCGCCAATCGCCCCCCGCACCTGGCGCGCCAGGGCGCCGAATGCCGGCGTGTAGCGGATGCCCTCATCGCGCGGGCGCGGCAGGTCTACGGTTAAATCCAGGCGGATCTGGCCCGGTCGCGGGCTGAATACCAGAACCCGGTCGGCTAAGAACAGCGCTTCCGAAATAGAATGTGTGACCATGATCACAGTTTGGCGGCGAGCCTGCCAGATGCGCAAAAGCTCCATTCCCATGCGCTCGCGAGTCAGGGCATCCAGGGCGCCAAAAGGCTCATCCAACAGGAGCACGTCCGGGTTATGGACCAGCGCCCTGGCAATGGCGACCCGCTGGGCCATGCCGCCTGAGAGATCCCGAGGCAGCGCCTGCTCAAACCCTTGCAGGCCGACCAATTCTACCATCTCCTGGGCGCGTTGCAAGGCCGCCGCGGCGTCCTGATCCTGCCTGGCGCTGCCAACTTCCAACGGCAATGTGATATTCTCGATGACCGTACGCCAGGGCATCAGGTTGGCCTTTTGAAAGATGAACCCGACTCCTTTGCGCGGCCCGGTTAATTTTTCCCCCTTGAAAATGATTTCTCCTTGAGTTGCGGGCAGCAAGCCGGCCAGGATGCGCAGCAAGGTGCTCTTGCCGCTGCCGGATGGGCCCAGCACGCACACAAATTCTTGCGGGCAGAGCGAAAAGGTGATCCTCTCGAGCGCCTGGAGCCCGCCGTTCCCGTTGCGGAAGACCGCGCTCAAATTGCGAACGACCAGCACCGGTTCAACCGGTTCCCTGCACATCATCCGGCTCACTTCTCCCTACCTGGCGATAAACTCGTTGGTAAAGGCTTTTTCCAGATCCAGGGGCTGTGAAATTAACCCCATATCTAAAAGCACTTTTTGCATATTCTGCCAGGCTTCGGGCTGAGAATATCCCAACGTATCCGTCTGCCAGAATGGAATCGAGGCAGCCAGCACGTCTTTCTGGATCGCCTGGTCGGGACTTGCCAGCCCCTCCACGTAGTTCTTGCTGATTTCGAAGGCCTCGTCCGGGTTTTCCAGCACATAGGCGATACCTTTCAAGGTCACCTGGACCATTTTTCGCACCAGGTCCGCATCGTTGGCGATGGTGGACTCGTTCGAGATCAGCCCGTTCGAGGCCAGCTTGACGTAATCGGCGACGCGGACCAGGTTGATGTCATATCCCTGGGCGCCCAACAGGACCGGCTCATTGTTGGCATACACGACCACAGCCTGCTCCTGGTCGCTGACCAGCGCTTCGACCTGGTTGAATCCGATGGAATCCAGGGTAACGTCGCCTTCTTTAAACCGCCGGCCTCGAGCAAGGCGCGCAGGCCGATGTAGCTGGCGCCGTATAAACCGGGCAGGCCAATCTGCTTGCCTTTCAAATCTGCCGGCAGGCGGATATTTTGATCGCTCTTGGAGGCGACCGCCACCGGGTAATCCTGCCACCAGGTCATCACATCCACAACCGGCAGGCCCTGGGCGCGCGCCAGGAGCACCTGCTCGCCGGATGCCAGGGCGAACTGCAGGGCGCCGGCCCCTACCAGGGCGACGCCATCGGTTTCAGGACTGTAATCGAATTCGATCTCGATCCCGGCCTGTTTGAAGTAGCCCTTTTCGACGGCGACATACAGCGGCGCATATTGGACGTTGGGGATATATCCCATCGGCAGCCTGATCTTGACCAGGCTTTCCGCCGTGGCGGTCCCGGCGGTCGAGTCCGGCTCGCTGGAAGGCGTCGCAGCCGCCTGGCTGCAGGCGGTCGAAAACAGCAGGATTGCCGTGAGAAGCAAAATGTTGAACGAACGGCGCATGAGCTCTTCTCCTCTTCTGATAAATCTCTATTAATCATTTTGTGTGTTGCGCCGACCACTGGCCTTCGGCCAGGGGCAAAGCGCCCAACCCTCTACATGGATAGGATCGGTTGTTCGGGCCGCACCCGCCAGGAAAGCAGCCTGGACTCAAGCAGCGCGACCGCTCCATACAAACCCATGGCCATGACGACCAGGGTCAGCACCCCGACGAAAACCAGGGCCGTGTCATACTGGCCGCGGGCGCGCAGGATCATGAAGCCGAGGCCGGCGTTCGCCCCGACGAACTCGCCGACCACCGCCCCGATGACGGATAACGTGGCCCCGACGCGCAGCCCGCCCAGGAAAACCGGCAAGGCCGCCGGCAGCTCCAGGTAGGTGAACGTCTGCCAGGCGCTGGCCTGCAAGGAGCGCATCAGGTCGCGCAGGTCGTGCGGGACCGAACGCACGCTGACGACGGTGTTCACCAAGATCGGGAAGAAAACGATCAAGGCGCAAATCAAGACCTTGGATAACAGGCCCGGCCGGAACCAGATCACCAGCAGCGGGGCGATAGCCACGGTTGGGACCGACTGGCTGGCGACGATATACGGGGAGAGAAATCGCTCGATCCGCCGTGATTTCGCCAGCAGGTATCCCAGGGCCGCGGCTGCGCCGGCGCCCAAGGCCAGCCCGGCCAGCACTTCCTGCAAGGTCACCAGCGTGTTGCGGTACAGCGTCCCATCCGCCAGCGCCTGCAGCAGGCGCTCCCAAACCAGCCCAGGCGTGGGCAGGATGAAAGCCGGGTAATTTCCCAGCCAGACCACCAGCCGCCACACAAGGGCCGCCACGATCACCGAAGTCAGCGCCAGCGCAAGGTTGGGCAGCAAAAGGTCGTGCTGGGGATCATCTTTTGATTTTGAAGTACCCATAAAAAAATACCCCAAACGATCTGTTCGGGGCAAGAGGGCCGAATTCTGCGCGGCCTCCTTTCGCTGGATAGAAAGCCCCGAAAACCAAAATGGTTTTCGGGGCTTTTGAAGCGAGACAGTCGCTGCTGAAATCAGCCAGTTTGTACCCGCTCCTCACGCGCTTCGAATCCAACCAACTGCAATCCGTGAGGAACGAGCGAAACCTTCTCTCATCCGGACTATACCGTCGGCCTCGGAATTTCACCGGGTCATCCGCGGCAACAGCACTGCCTGCGCTCGCGGGCTTTACCGCCGGTCGGGAATCGGGCAAATCCAGGTTATAAACCCCGGTTTTGCGCCTCACCCTGCCCCGAAGGTTGCTATTTAAGCCGCCGGTCGACTTGCAGCGGCCATTATCTGTGAAACCCATGCGCCTGGGGCGCATCATTCCACGAACACAACTCTATTATAATTTGCTACCCGTGAGCGGTCAAGCGGCTTGCAGCTTCCAGCGCCTGCCAGCCCCGGCTCGCAGGGCGGCAATATTGTCGCCTACGCTGGCCTGAGAGTCGAAAATCGCCGAGCCCGAAACCAGCACGGTAGCGCCGGCAGCCACGATCTCGGCCGCGTTGTCCGGCTTGATCCCGCCATCCACTTCCACATCGACGTGGTTCAAGCCGCGCTCTTTCAGCATTCCTCGCAGGCGGGCGATCTTGGCGCTGCTGGTTGGGATGTAGGATTGCCCGCCAAAGCCGGGGTTGACCGACATCACCAGCACCTGTTGGACGTAAGGCAAAATCTCTTCCAGGGTCGCCAGGGATGTAGCCGGGTTCAATGTAACGCTGGGCCTGACCCCCAACTCTTGGATGTGCTGGATCGTGCGGTGCAGGTGCGGGCAGGTCTCGACGTGCACGGTCAAAATGTTCGCGCCGGCCTGGGCAAATTCGGCCAGCAGTCGCTCAGGCTTTTCGATCATCAGGTGAACGTCCAGGGGCAGGCCGGCCGCTGCCGCAATCGGGCTGATGGCAGCCACGATCGCGGGCCCGATGGTCAAATTGGGGACAAAATGGCCATCCATAACGTCCACATGGATGTAATCCGCGCCGCCGTCGATGGCTTCTTGCACCTGCTCACCCAGGCGGGCGAAATCGGAAGACAGGATGGAAGCTGCGATCTTTACGCTCATTTTGCACGCTCCAGAATGGTCACCCCCTCGGAGCCAGCGACCACCACCAGGCTGGCCATGTCCAGGAAAAGACCGTGCTCCACGATCCCGGGCCGGTCCGCCAGGGTACGGGCCAGGCCATAAGCATCGGGGATCCCGCCAGAGGCGCCGTTCTCGAACCAGCAGCGCGCCAGGTAGTTGCCGTTATCGGTCACCACCGGCTCAGCATCTTCGAACCATAACTCCGCCCGGCAGCCCAGGCTGTTCAACCACCGCACGTGGGTCTGGGCTTCGAAGCGGACGATCTCCACCGGCAGGGGCTGGTGGGCGCCCAGGCGCGGCACGATCTTCAACTCGTCAACGATGACGATAAAGCGCCGGGCGTGGATCTCGACGATCTTCTCGCGCAGCAGGGCCTTCCCCAGCCCTTTGATCAGGTTGAGGTTGGGGTCCACCTCGTCGGCGCCATCCACCGCCAGGTCCAGCTCGGGGTTCGCGGACAGGTTGGTGAGCGGGATCCCCAGCAGGCTGGCCCGCTCGGCGGTGCGATCCGAGGTCGGCACGGCGTGTATATTGCGCAACTGCCCTTCTTTCAAGCGCTGGCCCAACATCTCGACGAAATAGGCCGTGGTCGACCCGCTGCCCAGCCCCAAGCACATGCCGCTTTTGACGAAATCCAGGGCGCGGCTGGCCGCGGCCTGCTTCAGGTTCATGGATCAACCTCCCAATAAGGTTCTCCCCCCACCTGTTTTACCACATTTTCGACAAACCAGAGAATGGGCCTCCAGGCCGGCCTGCAATTCCAGGTTTTTGAAGCGCTTGCACGTCCCCTGCTCTTCGATTATAATGTGTGTCCCAGGGCGCGTAGCTCAGTTGGTCAGAGCGCACGGTTCACATCCGTGAGGTTCGGAGGTTCGAGCCCTCTCGCGCCCACCTAAGCGACTGCAGACCTCACGGTTAGCAGAATCAGCTATCCATGAGGTCTGCGGTTAAGCAGAAATTGTACATTTGAACGTCTCTGAACCTCACAGCCTGTATCCGATAAAGCGGTTTATATCGGTGCAATTGGCGAGAAGCGAGGCAACCGCTTCTATATTGCCGGCGAGGAGGTGAAATTATGATCGTCATCCCAGTGACAGAAGCAAAAGCACGCTTTAGCGAATATCTGAAGGCAAGCGAAACGGAATTGATCGTTGTTACCAAGAAAGGCCGTCCTGCAGCGGTTCTATTGTCGCTTTCAGATGATGAGTTGGAAGATCTCATCTTATCCAGGTCTCCCAAAATGCGGGCGATTCTTGATAAAGCCTGGGAGGATATCAAAGCTGGCAGAGGGGTTTCACACGAAGATTTTTGGCAGGAGTTTGACCCTGAAACCGCTCAGCGCTAGAATTTAGAGCGCCGGTTGGCAACCAACCATTCAAAGGCTCGACGCTTCGAACGGCCATGATGTCGGCGCTAATGGTACTTTAAATATTGGTTCATGTTCGGTAAGTTAGAACTCTCGCGCGCCCACCTGGAATCCCGGTCGAAAGGCCGGGATTTTTCATTTACCTTTTCAGAGCTTCGGCCACATCCGGGAGGGTCGCTGCGGTTAGAGAGGGATGGCAGCCTTGTGGCACGCGATGCCATATTAAAAGTCCTGCGAATCATTGGCCGGCGATGGGGGTGGCTGGTATTCGGGCTTGCCTTCACGCCATTCGCGGATGATCAGGTGTAGGGCGGCGCTGAAGACTTTGCCGCCCAGGCTATTTTCACGGGCGACCTTCTGCACTGTCCAGTAGTCGGTTTCTTCTAGGTTGACGATGCGGCGTACGTAAACGGTCATGGCTCTTCTCCTTTGCACCAATAATAGAACGGATATTCTATTGATCCATTGTACAGGAATCTATATAATGAAATCAAGCGCGCGAGGGAGAATTACCTAATATTTAAACCAGGGTGAGGGGAGGGTTAACCCGGTTGGGGAGAGGAAAATGTAGAAATGGGGAGATATGGGAATTTGAGGAATCCCATTATTTATTCGAAAATTTGGATATAAAACGCTATTCTCGCAAAAAGAAATGGGATTTATTCAGTTCTACGCATAATTTTTGAATAAAGAAGAGTTATTAAATTGAACAACGTTTATATTACCTGGCTAATAAGATTTGAATTGCAGCAAATGAATGATCTCTTGGACGTTCTTAGTGTCGCCCTTCAAGATTATGAGCAAAAGCTTGAAGATGCTTACACTGCTGAAGAATTGGAAAACTTGGATGATGAGGGGGAAAAAGAATATGAACATTACCTAGATATTTTTTCAAGTATGTTTGGAGATTTTCCAAGACGGTTGTATTCGAGCTTTTTAGTCAGTTGGTATTCTATTGTAGAGGATACCCTCACACAATTATGTATAGACTTAAATTTAACAATTTTGGTTAGATTCCAAGATCAGGAAGGATTCGGTTCAGGATTTCAGAGAGCAAAGAACTTCTTAATCGAATCAGGGCAAGTAAATATTAATCAAACTGATTGGCAAGAGATGGAATTTATCCGAAAAATCAGGAACCAGATCGTACATAAGGGTGGTAAATTCCAGATTTCACGAGAAAAACCTGACAGAATCCAAGCACCCCTTGCATCGACCTATGACGGTCTGTATTACATCCAAATAGACAAACAACTTTATGATTATATGGAAAGGTACTCTTTGCTCCACTTCTATAACACTTTCCTGATAAATCCTTCCTTGGAATATTGTCGCTATTTAGTTGATTTCGGAAAGAATTTTTTCTCGAAGATTCTGAGCGATTTAAATCTTACGTGAAGATATTTATAATAAATTATTTACCCGATTTTCTGCGATTGTCATCCTTACAAAGCATCCGGCAATTCTCGGCAACTGTTTTACCACCAAGATGCCACGGGGTAATATGGTCGGCTTCCATTTCATTAAATTCAAAATGTTTTCCACCACACTCTGGGCCGGGGCATATGCCCTTCTGTCTTTCATACGCGGCTCTTCTTTGGCGTTCGGAAAAATCACGGATATTCAAATATTTTTCCTTTCGGGTTAATACATACGGATAAACTCCTTTTTTGTTGGTGACATCATCGTCCATCATAAGGGTTTGTATTTCCAGCTCTAATTTTTCTGTGTCAAACATTTTATCTTTGAATTCATCGTACAGACTGCCCCAATCAATGCCTTTCATTTCCCTGCGATACGTAGTAAACGTTAATCCGACCCATTCAATTACATTTCTGAAATACATCCACAACTCATTAGCATTCGGGTCATGCTGATGAATGGACATATATTTTTCGATTTCTGTCAGTCCTCGGGCTACAATGTACCAGTATTCCTCGGCAATCATGTACCAGGAGTTCGCGGCAACCATGTACCAACGGTCCTCACCAACGATGTACCAGGGGTTCGCGCCAACCATGTACCAGTCATCCTCACCCACGATGTACCACCTTCGGATGCCCACTTCAACCTCCGAATGGTTGGGTGAGATGAGTCCAGAAGCCCGATTGACAGGTGCGGTTCTCATTTCGGGCCGAACCGCTTCTTGCGGGCAATTATCTTCCCTGCGGCCACCCTATCAAGGGTGCTGCGCATCCCTACGGGACGGCGCCGCCAAAGAACGGCGGCGCCGCCCTTGACAGGGGCCCGGCCTACGGGAAGAAGCTCCGCAATATAAAGCGGTTCGGCGCAGAGTGTTCGCACCGACAGCTGAGGCATCCATGATAGACTCTCGCACAACCATTCGGACACCCATGCTCTGAATTCGAGTATCCTCCTGATCCTATCTTATGGGTAGATTTCAGGAGGTCGTATGAGCGAGAGGATTCTGAACCTAATGGACATTCGAGAATTGTTGTTACACATTCGGGCTCATTCCAGTTATCGGCAAATTCAGCGGGATACCGGCTTTGACCGGCGAACGGTGAAACGCTACCGGCTATGGGCCCAAAAACAAGGGCTGCTGGAAGGGGATTTGCCTTCCCTGGAAGAACTGCAAGCGCTGTTCGAGCACTCTTTTCAGGAGAAGGCGCCTCCCCAGAACCAATCATCGGTGGAGAACTTCCGCAGCCAGGTCGATCAGTGGGCCAGGCAAGGCGTGGAGATCGCCGCCATACGCCAGCGTCTCATCGAACGGGGCTATACCGGCAGCTACGCGGCAGTCTGGCGCTTCGTACGCACGCTCAAACCAGGCCGAGAGACGGAGACCACCACCCGGCTGGAGACCAAACCCGGCGAAGAAGCCCAGGTGGACTTTGGATACGCCGGACGGATGATCGACCCGGAAAGCGGGGAATTGCGCAAAGCCTGGGCGTTCGTCATGGTTTTGTCCTGGAGCCGCCACCAATACGTGGAGTTCGTCTGGGATCAGAAAATCGAGACCTGGCTGCGCTGTCACCGCAACGCCTTCGAGTTCTTCGCTCGGGTTCCCCAGCGGGTGCGGATTGACAATCTGCGCACGGCGATCCTGAAAGCGGTCTTCGACGAACCCCAGGTACAGTATACCTACCGAGAATGCGCCGAACACTATGGCTTCCTGATCGCTCCCTGCCGGGTGGCTACCCCTGAACACAAAGGCAAAGTCGAACAGGGCGGGGTGCACTACGTTTGCCGCAACTTCCTGGGCGGACGCGAGCCAACCCCGATCACGAAAGCCAACCAGGATGTGCTGGTCTGGTGCAACACCACCGCCGGGCTGCGCATTCACGGCACGACCAAGGAGAAACCCCTGGAACGTTTCGAGCAGGTCGAGAAGGCCTGTCTCAAGCCGCTGCCGGAAAGCCCCTATGACCTGGCGGTGTGGAAGCACGTCAAGGTGTATCGGGATTGCTACGTGGTCTTCGGCAACGCCTTCTACTCGGTGCCCCGGCGGTTGTACCCGGGCCAGGTGTGGATCTGCGGCGGGAGCAAACAGGTGCGCATCTTCGATGAGAAACAAAAGTTGGTCGCCACCCACGAACGGGCTGCACATCCCGGTCAGCGCCTGACCAACCTGGCACACCTGCCGCCCGAAAAAGTGCCGGGACTGACCCAGGACTCTGACAGCCTGCTGGCCGACGCACAAGCCGTCGGCCCGGCAGCTGTGGAGATCGTGCAAGCCCTATTGAACGATCCGCTGCTCTACCGCCTCCCCACCGCAGGCCGCCTGGTGCGCCTGGCCAACCGCTTCACTGCAGAGCGCCTGGAAGCTGCCTGCCAACGGGCGCTCGCCTTCGGCGATCCCAGCTACAAGACGGTCAAGCGTATTCTGGCACAGGGATTAGACGCAGAAGAAGCGGCCGTGCCGGTGGCTCTGCCCATCGCCACCACCTTTGCCCGCCGGACCGATGAGCTGGTCGGGGCGTTGGCGGAGGTGATCCCATGGAACTGAAACACCAACTCGCCGAACAACTGCGCCACCTGCGTCTTTCGGGCGTCTTGGAAACTCTGGAAGCCCGCAACCGCCAGGCCATTGACGACAAATGGAGCTACCAGGAATTCCTGTCCCGCATTCTGGAAGACGAAGTCGAACGCCGCTCCCAGAAGCAGCTCAGCCTGCGACTGCGCCGCGGAGCGCTCAACTCGACCAAAACCCTGGAAGGCTTCGATTTCGACTTCAACCCGAACCTGAACCGCCAGCAGATCCTGGAGCTGGCTACCTGTGAATTCGTGCGCCAGAAACGGAATTTATTGATCTGCGGTCCAACTGGAGTTGGAAAATCGCACCTGGGTCAAGCCCTTGGCCAGGAATCGGCCCGGCAAGGTTTCGATGTGCTCTTCACCAGTGTGCAGAAAATGCTCCAGCACCTGAACGGCGGCCGCGCCGATAGCTCCTGGGAACGCCGCATGGCAAACTACTTGCGGCCTGACCTCTTGATCTTGGATGACTTCGGCTTGAAGTCCATCCAGCCGCCTGGACCGGAAGACTTGTATGATGTTATTAATGAGCGGTACGAGCATGGCAGCATTTTGTTGACCTCGAACCGCGCCCCCAACGAATGGGCGGACCTATTCCAAAACCCTCTCTTGGCTTCGGCCGGCCTGGATAAACTCCTGGATCGGGCGGAAGTGGTGATTATCCGTGGGCCTAGCTACCGCTCGAAGGGGCGCAGGAACCTGTTGGAGGAGGTGCAAATGAGCTGACTGAAATCCTTTAACATTCGTCCAAAAACTTGTACTTTTCCAATCTGCATCCACTCAAAAGGTGGTACATCGTTGCCGCGAATCACTGGATCATGGTTGCCGCGAATCACTGGTACATTCACGGGCGAGGATTGACAATTTCACCGTCTGAAATCCAACTCAAAGCTGTTTCGAGGATTTCTTGCCGTATAGGAGAGCCATTCACATAGTCTTTCGATAGAAGATACGCTGCACAATTGCTTTTGCTGAATATTGATTTCGCATTTGTAAGCCAAGTTCCGGTATATACGGCGTTCCGCAATTCCTGATCGGTGAGTTTTTCGCCAGCAATATTGATTATCTTGAACCAGTCTAATTTTTCCTTATCATTTCCTTCGCAGAAATAGACCATCAGTTTATAGTTTAATATCTGCTCTTTTTCGGTGTTGGTTAGGTTGTGGAAGGCTCGATTGTTTATTGAGAAATCGCCCTTGACGTACTGGCAAAAGCTGATTGTCCTCTGCTGTCCATCCAAGACTTCAAAAGTCCCATCCTCATTTTTTACCCAGTACATCACATTGAGAGGAAATTCATTGCGAATGGTATCCATGACGGCATTACGTTTCTTTTCATCATAGACAAACTCACGCTGATATTTCGGGCGTATATTAAGTTTGCCATTGTAGCCTACAACCCCTTCTTCCGCGTTATCAACGTACTTTTCCGCTACTTCACGGACGGCGATTTCGTGCAATTCGATTTTCATTGCGTAGGCCCTTTTCGTTTAATTATTACTCGCGCATAAATGCTTGAATACAATTCTCCTGTTTCAACATCTTTGAATGCTGGCGGTTTAGTATCAGTGATAGGGTTGTACTTGCGGTACAAGTCTCCCTTTGCGTTGATTGTGTACTTTCCTGTTGGCTTTCCATTTTTCAATATTTCCATTCTTCTTTCGCAGGAATATTCTATGCTTCCAACAATTCCGAGTGCAATAATTTCAAACTGTTCAGGATTGTGTTTATCGATGAACGTAATCGGAACGCCCATAGCACCATCGTAGTCATAGGGTATTTCCGATACTCTGTCAACATTTATTGCATCATAACTGACGTAGCGGGGATATTCTTCGGGGTTGAATTGTTTGTATAGAGTAATAAATTCTTTATGTTTTTTAACATATAAATTTGTAAACCAACAAGAGTTTGAAACCCTAACCATCTTCCGTCCATCTTCAAATTTATGGTAATCTTCCCAATAATCTGGAACATAAAAATACATACCCACATTGAATTTCGTATAACCCGTTTTCAACTTGTCATCCTTGATTAGCTTAAAAATATCTTTATATGTCAACGCATTAGTGTTACCAATTATGATGAAATTCTTATCATATTCCACTAACTGTGCAACATACTCACGGAACAGCGAAAATGGCGGATTAGTCACTACTATGTCCGCTTCTTTAAGCAACTCTATACATTCGGACGAGCGAAAATCACCATCGCCATTCAGAAACGTTAGAGCGTTTTTCCTGTTTTTGAGTAGATACTCGACATCAGTTAGGTCAACCGCACCGTCAGCGTTCTCATCATTGACTTCAGTAATTTCAATTTTATACGGGGGTCTATCTTTGGTGCTTTTCATATCTAAACTTTTTACATCAAACAACGACAATTGCTGACCCACAATAGGGGAGTCGGAATAACTGGTTGCAATCAGTTTTTTTATCTCTAAAAAATTGAAATTCATGGCAAAATATTTGAAAAAATTGCTCTCATACGGGTCGTCGCAATTACATAAAATGACCTTGCCACGGAACTGTTCTTTATAATGGCGCATTTCTGCCTCAATATCAGGCAATTGCGTATAAAATTCGTCTGCTTTATTCTTTTTCGCTTTATCAAACAGCTTTATCGCCATAAACCCCAAGTCCTTGTTCGAATAATAGAGGTAATTAATTATAGGGTAAATTGAAGAATTTAGTTGAAAATATCCGTTTTGAACAATGCTGTCTTTTCAGTAGTTTTACTCTTTTTATTAGCCTAAACAGTAAATATCCAGATTGATTATACATATATTAACAGATCGCAAAATGAAAAATTGGATTCTTACATTATTGCAGGTCGATGGGCATGTTTTACAACTCCATTTCCCTCATCTGTGAACCGCGTGATCGTGACAACCACTGGACTGGATTTAAGGAAAGTTTTCAAAGACTTTTGCCAATCCATGAAAAGATAAGGTTCACATCAGAAAAACCAGAAAAATCTAGACCTTAGATTTATAGATGTATATACCTCTACTCGAATATCTTGAACCCAGGCGCGTCCCCTCCTCAGCCTGCAAAACCCCTAATTTAAAGTGACGATAAATCCTATAAACGAAACTTAACCTGTACGTCCTTGACTTCGAAAGATTTATCGATTAATATACAGACGTCTACACGTCATGGAGCAATCGTCTATACGACAGGGGGGATTGGCGTCCGCCAGGCAATCCCACGCGTGGAGCTTCTTCAAAGGCCTTCGAAAAAAGCAACCGGGCGATGTTGAAAAAATCCGACGGTATCCCCCTCTACGTCCAGATCCGCAAATCGCTGCGCGAAGACATCATTAACAAAGTCCTGGTCCCCGGGCAGAAAATCCCATCCGAAGATGAGCTGGCTGCCCAATTTGGCGTCAGCCGCATGACGGTCCGCCAGGGCATCTCAGACCTGATCGACGAGGGGCTGCTCTACCGGCGGCACGGCGTGGGCACTTTCGTGGCCCAACCCCACCTCGAGCGAGACCACACCCGCCTGACCAGCTTTATCGAGAGCGCCAAAAAAGAGGGCATGGACGTGCGGGTGGAGGTCTTGATCGCCGACATCCTGCCGGCAAAGCTCAAGGCAGCCCGCTCGCTTGCATTGAACGAAGGCGACCTGGTGATCCGGGTAAAGACTCTGCGCTTCGTTGCCGGGCTGCCCATCACGGTTCACGACGCCTATATCCCCTACAAACTGTTCCCACAACTGCTGCAAGAAGACCTGGAATCCAATCACCTTTGGGACATCCTGGAGTCTTATGGATTCCGGGTGAAGCGGGCGATCCAGCGCCTGGAAGCCCGCGAAGCCGACGAAGAAATTGCCCGATTGCTGGAAGTGGATGAGGGCAGTCCAATCCTGTACAAAGAACGCACGGTCTACCTGGACGATGGAACGCCGGTCGAGTTTACCTATTGTTATAACCGCGGCGACCGCTACCGGCTGACAGTGCAGCTCGATCGTTAGATTTACCAACATTTGAGAAAGTTTATTTACCCACAAACCCATAGGAGAACGCCAATGAGTAGAGACGTTGAATTTGTAGTGCGAGTCATCGCCGATACCGTTCTCGAGAACGAAGCCTATTTCAGCGAGCTGGATGGCGTCGTCGGCGACGGTGATTTTGGGTATTCGATCGCCCGTGGATTCGAGAAAGTGCTGCAAGAGTGGGACAACATGGACCACAGCCTGCCGGGCAATTTCTTGAAGAAGGTGTCTTCCACGATCGTGAGCGCCGTCGGCGGCGTCTCGGGCACAATCTGGGGAACGGCTTTCCTGCGGGCCGGCATGAGCCTGGGGACCAAAGAGGAAATCACCCGCCCAGATGTCATCGCCATGTTTCGCTCCGCAATCGAAGGGATAAAAAAGAGAGGCCAAACGGATCTGGGGGATAAGACTTTATTGGATTCCCTCATCCCGGCTGTCGATCAGTTAGAAATGGATTTCAACGAGGGCAAAGAAACCACCGTTGCGTTGGTTGATGCGGCCCGGGTTGCCAGGGAAAAAGCGGAAGCCACCCGGCCGATGATTGCCAAGAAGGGCCGCGCTGCTTACACGGGAGAGCGCAGTATCGGTACGTTGGATGCAGGCGCAGTTGCGATGGCTGTCTTATTCGAGGCGGTCAGCAAAGCCTGGGAAGAATAATCTTTTTGTCCAAGCCTGAATGCGTGGGAGCGCTCTGGCCTCGGCGTCAGACCGGGGCTGCGCGCCACGCCTCAGGCCAAATCGATTTTCGTTAAACAAGGAGCTGGAAATGAAGAAATTTGTTAACGACCCCAAGGATTTCGTACCGGAAATGCTGAAAGGGATCGCCCTGGCGAATCCCGACACGCTGAAATACATCCCAGAATACAACCTGATCATGCGTGCTGACATCCCAAAGAACGATAAGGTCTCCATCATGCAGGGCTCGGGGTCCGGACACGAGCCAGCCCACGTGATGGTGGTCGGCAAGGGCATGTTGGACGCGGCCTGCCCAGGGAATGTCTTTGCCGCTCCGCCGGCCGATTTCGTTTATAACACCACCAAGCTGGTGGCCTCTCCCAAAGGCGTGCTGCACCTGTTGAACAACTACACCGGCGATACCATGTCTTTCGATATGGGGCGCGAGATGGCCGAGGCGGATGGCATCGAGATCCGCACGGTGGTCATCAACGACGACGTGGCAGTGAAAGATTCGCTCTACACCATCGGCCGCCGGGGTGTGGCCGGCAATTTCTTCGTTATGAAGGCGGTGGGGGCGGCCTCCGAGCAGGGCAAGGGCCTGGAAGAGCTGGAATCGATCGGCAACCGGGTGGTCGCGGTCACCCGCACGATGGGCATGGCCCTGACCGGATGCACCCCGCCCGCCAAGGGCTCGCCGATCTTTACACTGGCCGATGATGAGATGGAGATGGGCATCGGCATCCACGGGGAACCAGGGCGCAAGCGCGTCAAAATGGCTCCGGCCAACGCAATCGTCGACGAGCTGCTCGAGGCAGTCGCCAGCGACCTGCCGTATAAGGCCGGCGACGAAGTGGCCTTGATGATCAACGGCATGGGCGGCACGCCGATCTCCGAATTGTACCTGCTGTACGCCCACGCCCACGAGCAGGTGGCGAAGCGCGGCATGAAGATTAAGCGCAACTACGTCGGCGAGTACTGCACCTCGCTGGAGATGGCCGGCTTCTCCCTGACCCTGGTCAAGCTGGATCCCGAGCTGGAAGCCCTGTTGGCCGCCCCGGCTGAGATCGCCATCCGCGTATTTTAAGGTTTCGCAGGCCGGCTGGCCTCAGAAATAAGCACGATCCCGGGGTGTGCAGCCGAAACTGCACACCCCAAAGAATTTACCCTGTCCCGGGAGGTGGTATATGTCTATCGTCAATGCCAGGGAAATCATGGTCGAAGCTGCCGAGGGGAAGTATGCGGTCGGGGCGTTCAACATCACGAATCTGATCCAGATGGAAGCCGTGGTGGAGGCCGCCATCGACAAAAAAGCCCCCCTGATCATCCAGACTTCGGTCAAGCCATCCAAATTCCTGGGCCGGCAAGTCCTGTTCGCAATCTACCGCACGTTGGCCGAGTTGGCCCCGATACCGATCTGTCTGCACCTGGACCACTGTACGGATATGGATTACTGCAAGCAGTGCGCCGACAGCGGGTACACCAACATTATGATCGATGCTTCCAAACAGAACTTCGCCGAGAATATCCGCCAAACCAAAGAGATCGTCGATTACTGCCATTCAGTCGGAAAAATCTCCGTCGAAGGCGAGCTGGGCACTGTTTCCGGGGTAGAGGACCAGGTCAAGGTGGCCGAAGACGAGGCCGCCCTGGCGAACCCGGCCCAATCGGTCGAATTCGTGGAAAGGACCGGCCTGGATATTTTCGCGCCTGCAATCGGCACGGCCCATGGTGTGTATAAAACCAAGAACCCCAAGGTCGATTTCGAGCGCCTGGGGAAGATCAACCAGATGCTCAACGGCGGCGGCATTCATACCCCGCTGGTGGTGCACGGCGGCACCGGCCTGCCTGAAGACTACATCCAACGGCTGATCGAGATGGGCGGCGCCAAGTTCAACGTTTCAACCGAGCTGAAGCATACGCTGATCGACGCAACCTACAATTACATCTCCGAAAAACGAGAGGAGTATGACCCCGGGAAAATCGACATCGCCGTAAAGGATGCCATCCGAAAAGTTGTCGGTCATTGGATCGATATGTTGGGCAGCGCCGGGAAGGCTTAAGCATTCAAAGCAGACGGTAACCAGGCGAGGCTGCCGCCTGAAGCGGATGGCCCGAGGCAGGCACCGGCTGCCTGCCTTGATCCAGGAGGAACACTCATGGCTCAAATCAAAGCGATTTTCTTCGATCAAGATGGCGTCATTATCGACACCGAGAGAGATGGGCACCGGGTCTCATTCAATGAGACCTTCAAAGAGTTTGGCTTCGACGTGGATTGGGATGTGGAGTATTACCACGAGCTGCTCCAGGTCGGGGGCGGCAAAGAGCGGATGAAGCACCACCTGCACACGCGCGGTTTCGGAAAAGAAGTAAAGCCCGAAGAAGAAGATGAGCTCATCAAAGCCATGCACAAGCGCAAGACAACCATGTTCATCGATTTGATCGAGAGCGGCAAGCTGCCTCTCCGTCCGGGCATCCAGCGCTTCATGTTGGAAGGGATGGAGGCAGGGCTGACCCTGGCGGTGTGCACCACCTCCAACGAACGCGCTGCGCATGCGATTGCTTATTCGATTCTCAAGGACATCCACTTCGATTTCGTGCTGGCGGGCGACATGGTCGCCAAGAAGAAACCCGACCCGGAAATCTACAACGTGGCGCTCTCGAAAACCGGGCTCAAGCCCGAAGAGTGCCTGGTGATCGAGGACTCACGCAACGGCGTGCTGGCGGCTAAGGCGGCCGGGATGCACGTGATCGCGACTACCAATCATTACACGGAAAAAGAAGACCTGAGCGATGCGGATATCATCGTCTCCTGCCTGGGCGACGCCGGCGGGGAGCGGGGCGTTATGACTAAAGGCGCAATCCCAGGTTACGACGGCGTGCTGCATGTGGACCAGGCGGTAAAATTCTTTTCGAACTAGGCCGCCAGGAATTGCACGCTTTAAATTTTCAGCGAACCAGCGCAAAACATTACGGGTCATTCGGCGGACAGGAAGATCCAACGAATGACCCGTATTTATTTCCCCCGTAGGGATGTTCCCACTACATCTCGGTACTATCCAGAAACTCCTGGATAGCCTTCTCCGCCTCCTGGCGAGAGTAGCCGTACTTCTCCTGAAGCGTGCCGGCCAGAACGTCCCGGCGACCTTTGATCAAATCCACATCATCGTCGGTCAACCGCCCCCACCACTCTCGAATGTGGCCGCGCAACTGCTTCCAGTTACCTTCTAATATATCCTGATTAACGTGTTCCATGTTTTCCTCCTATTTCTTTTTCCAGTTACCTGTATCTTCGTCCTTGACGTAATCGTCCTTCACTGCCGCCCAGGCAACCCGGTGCGCTCTTTCCTCATTGTGGTTGTACTCGCTCCAGGCGCTGTTATAGGCAGCACGGTAGATCTCCTGGGCATGCTTGGGCAGGTGTTCTTGAACACTGCCGGGCAGGTCTTTCACAGATTCGTATGGCACAATTCACCTCCTTGGTTATTGAGATTTGCGATAGCGCTTGATCACCTGTTGAAACTGGCGCTCGACTTTATCCAGTTCGTCATCGCTGATGTTCTCCAAATCGATCATATCGTCACGAGCCTCGCGAATGACGCGGATAAGCTCATCGAGCTTCAAATTGATCGCCCTGGAATCCCGGTTCTGCGTGTTTTGGATCAAGAAAACCATCAGGAACGTCACGATCGTCGTCCCGGTATTGATCACCAACTGCCAGGTATCGGAAAAGCCGAAGAACGGACCGGTGATCCCCCAGATCAGAAGGATCAGTAAAGCCAGGGCGAACGTCCACGGCGATCCAGCCCACCGGGAAATGAAGCTGGCGAATTTTCGAAAATGCTCGTTCATTCTCAAAACCCTGTTGTTCCCCCTTTGGTATCCGAAGCCTGTACCTGGAGTATATCGATTTGCAAGCCGAAATTCAATCGGGGATGTTCCTACAAACGGATAAGGGATTCCCTCTATGCACCCTAGGTATCTCCCTAGTCCCGATAGGGATTCTCCCTGAGCCGGATCTACCGTGAACCGTTGCAGCGGGTTTCAAGCGCCCAGGTATTCGCCAGGGCCGCCTTCCCGACTAAAGCAAGCGGCTGTCCCATAGCCAGCCTGCCAGGCGCCAGGCCCGGCCCAGCAGCGCTACCGCGCAGGTGTAGCCGCCGTCAAGTTCGAGCGAGGTAAGCGTCCATTGTTGGGCCGCTTCGGGCTCCCCATCGATGCTTAAGATTGCCGCTGGTTGACCAGGCGCGAAAGCGACGTCGAAGCGATCGAGTGGATGTGACAACCCCTCCCCAATCGCTTTGATAAAGGCTTCCTTACGCGTCCAGCAGCGAAAAAAAGCAGCCTGCCTCTCAGCAGGGGGGATTGCGCTGTAGGCCAGGCGCTCGGCGGAGGAGAAGTTGCGCTCGACCAGTTGGTCGGCGTCGTCAAGCGGACGGTAGGCGTATTCGACGTCGATGCCGACATCCTGGCCGCGGGTTACGGCGACCAGCGCCAGCTCGTTCGAATGGGAGGCGTTGAAATGCAAAGGGGAACCGGCCAGAAAGGGCTTACCAAGAGGACCGGCTTCAAAAACCAGCTCCCCCGGCGCGCTCTGCATGTAAGCGCCAAGAATCGTACGCAGCACCGCACGGCCCACGATAAACCGGCGGCGGTCCCTCTGAAAGTAGAACCGGTTGGCCCGCGCCTGTTCGTCCGCCGCGAGATATTCATACAACCGCTGACGAACCGCTTCAGGCTGGTCGAGAGCAGCCCGCCAGACATGCAGGTCCTCAGGCCCCAGGGGGAGTCCAGGCGACGGCGATTTCCACTCCAACACAGTCATTTCGATCGCTCAGCCCGCCAGGAGCTCATTCGCTCACCCGCCTTAAATAGCGAGCAGCCCGGCTGAAGACAAACACCAGCGCGAAAGTCAGCAGGATCGCGATCCAAAGATTGAACCCCAGCCTGACCACGAGCGCCAGGCCAGCCAGCCCTAGGCCGGTGAGATTGACGACTAGCAAGATAACCAGGTGGCGTTTCAACAGAGCGGGCGTATCCGCTCCAAAGCCGGCGAGCTCCAGGCGCCGCCGGAATCGGCCCAGGTCCCAGGCCGAGAGGGCTGCGCCGGCAGCCAGCAGCAAAATTAGGGGCTGCAAGCCGAGCAGGAATCCGGCCCCGGCAGCCAGCGTAATCCCGGCGAACCCCGGATATTCCGCCCAATCCCAACCGCGACTGCCGGCGTAGACCCAGACCAGACCCACGACAGCCAGGATAACCCCGCCCCACCAAAAGCCAGCCAGGCTAAGGCCGGCCGCCAGGGAGCCGGCCGCCAGGAGGATGAGTCCGGATTGCAGATTTCTCACGCGGGTCAATGCAGGATTCCCATCCTCAAGCGTCCGGGCGCTTGAGGCGCCAGGCTGCTGGCCAACGCCCGGTTGAGCGGTTGGTCGACGCGCCAGTCGACGATGCGCACGCCGGCGCGCTCCAGCCGGCGCAGGGAAACCAGCCTCTCAAGCCTGGCCAGGCGCAGGGCATATTCAAGCCCGGGCGCCTGCTCCAGGCCTTGCTTTTCGAATTCAAGCGGATCCGGGCTGACCAGCAGGATCTCGTACCCGCTGGCGCGCAGGCGTACCAGGGTGGAAATATCGTCGGGGAGCAGCGGGCTGACCATTACAAGCTGCGATTTCGCCGGGAAGAAGCGGGTGGGAAGCCGGTCGAGGCTCTCAAGCACGTAATTGATGCCCGTTTGGGCGCGGGCGAGCGTCTGCAAAATTCGCTCGCGTTGGGCCGCGCCATAACCCGGAAATACTCGTTCGATCCCGTAGCCGTACACCAGCAGCCCCACCCGGTGGCCCTCTCTCAAAAATATCTCCGCCAGGGAAGCTGTGGCATGCACGCTGTTTTCGAAAAGATTGGCATCGCTGCGGCGGATATTGCTCTGCTGGCGGGCGTCCAGGATCAACCCCACATCCGCGATGCTCTCCTGTTCGAACTCGTTCGTGAACAAACCCTGTTCGTGGCGGGCGGATATTCTCCAATTGACGTGGCGCAGACTGTCGCTCATCTGGTATTCGCGCACGCCAAAGAAGTCCACCCCGGAACCAGGCCGGCGAGCGGAAATTGGCCCGGCAAATCCATGGGTCAGGCGCGGGCGGATGGCGACCCGGCTCAATCTTGCCATACCGGGGTATACGGTCAGGAGGGCGGCCGCGGGGAAGACTTCCCGGGAGCTGAACAGCCCGAAAGGGTCGCCGCCTACGGCCGTGAGGGCGGAAAATTTGTAGCGGCCGCGCTCGCCGCTCAAGGTGTAAGCCAGTCGCGTCTGCCCGCCAGCAGGAAGCGTAAGCAGCCTGCGCTGCACACCCTCAAGGACTTTCACCCTGGGGGTGACCCGGTCCTCGAGCAGGATCTCCTCAAGCTTCAAGCCCTTGTTCTCGACCGTTAAGACGATTTCGACCGGTTTTCCGGAGGAAATGCGCTCGAAACTCAAGCTACGGCGGACTTCCAGGCGCGGCTTTTCCGGAGCGAAAATCAGCGCAGCGCCGACGTAAACCAGCAGGATCAAAGCGACAGCCAGCGGTCCCGCGTTGCGGCCGGCCAGGCCTAAGAAGCTCAAGGCGTAGATCAGGGCGGTAAGCGCCCAAAGGTTGGCTTTCAAGGCTTCTCTCGAACGACCGGGACCGGGACGACGCTGAGGAGCTCGGAGATCACGTCCTCGGCCGCCCGCCGAACGGTCCACAATTCCGGCTCCAGGATCAGGCGATGGCTGAGGGCGACCTGGGCGAACGATTTCACATCATCCGGCAGCACGAAGGCGCGCTGCTGCATGGCTGCCCAGGCGCGCGAGAGCTTCAACAGGGCCAGGGCACCGCGCGGGCTGGCTCCGACCGCCACCAGGTTATGGCGGCGGGTGCGGGTGGTCAGCTCGACGATATACCGTTCGATATCCGGGTTAACGTACACCTCCTCGACAGCCTGGCGCATCGCCAACAGCCCGTCTTCGTCGGTGACAGGCCGCAAATCAAAGGCGTCCATTTTCCGCTCTCGCCGGCGGTGCAAGATCTCCTGTTCATCCTGGGGCGAAGGGTATCCCAGGGGGAGCTTCATGATGAAACGGTCGAGCTGCGCCTCCGGCAGAGGGAAAGTGCCTTCATATTCAATCGGGTTTTGGGTGGCGATGACGATGAAAGGCTCCGGCAGGGGGATCGTCTCACCCTCCAGGGTTACCTGGTATTCCTGCATGGCCTCCAGGAGGGCAGACTGCGTCTTCGGCGATGCCCGGTTGATTTCATCTGCCAGGATGATATTGGCGAAAATCGGGCCCTTGCGCAGCGCAAACTGGTTGTCGGCGCGGTCGAAAATATACCCTCCGGTGATATCGCCCGGGAGCAAGTCGGGGGTGAACTGGATACGTTTGAAAGACATTCCCAGGGCAGTCGCAAAGCTGTTGGCGATCAGGGTTTTCGCCAATCCGGGGTAATCTTCGATCAGCACGTGCCCGCCGGAGGCCAGGAGGGCCGCCATGATCTTTTGGAGCTCCGCGGTCTTGCCCACCACAGCCCGCTCCACTTCGCCGATCACCTGCTCGGATAAGCGCGCCACATCATCGATCTTGATCGTCATCGTGGATCTCCAGTTTTTCCTCCATAAAGCGGATCATCAACTCCAGCTCCAAGTCGGCTGGCAGGGATTGCGCCTCCTGGGGGCCGAGGACCAGGGCTTTGATGCGGGATGCCATCCTTAAAAAGCTGCCGTCCTTTTCGGGTTCGAGAGGCTCACGCCAGGTGCGATCAAAAAGCAGTTGCAGCTCCGCCGGGATTTCGATCTCACCGGTTTTCAGGCGTTTTCGCACCTCGGAAGCGCTCAAATTCAAACGATAAGTCAGGACAGCCAGGAGCAATTTCCTGAATTCAATATTAATGTACTCGCGCGGGTAAACATTGCCGCGCATACGCCGGATCTGGTTGGCCCAATAACTGACCCGCCCGACCCGGCGCGCCTCGAATTCAACTGAATGGGCAGGGCCGGAAGACGCCCGGCTGTCGAACAAGCTTCTCAGCAGAAAGAGGGCGACAATCACCAATAAGAACGCCCAGAAAACTAGCTGGCTGAAGCTTTGAAAGACCAGCCCGCTCAACCAAAATAGGTACTGGAGCGGCAGAACGACAGCTTCTCTTAAATTATCACGAAAAATAAACAGCAGGCTGGCTGACGCGGCAAAGACCAGCGCCAGGAGAGGCGCCATTTTCCTCAGGCTCATGCGCTGCTCGACCTTGTATAGCCGCGGCAATAGGCGACAATGGCGGTCAGGCTGGCCACTGCCTGGCTCTCCTGCGCCTGCCCGGGAGGCAGATCGCCGTAGCGAACTTCTTCGAACAAATGGGTGAGATCCCGTACCGGCTTTTCGGGCAATCCTTTCCGGGTCAATGTCTCCAGGAATTCATGCGGCGTCATGGCGCCCTCCCGGCGGATGCCGCGCTCTTCTTGCAAGATGCGCACCATTTGCATGTAGCTGCGGATCACCACGTCTTTAATCCCCTCGCCAGCCTGGATGGCCTCGACCGCCTGCTGCGCTTCCTCTCCAAGCTCCTGCAACGGGTTTTGCACCAGAGCCTTCTTGCGGCTGTTAAAGCTCCAAAGCACGATCCCGAACGTCGCCGTGATCAGAAGCGCCAATCCAAGGATAACGGCGAAATCCAACCAGGGGGTTATGCCGGGGATAAAAGTCGCCAATGGACCCGGCACGGGGGAAGCCAGCGGCGCCGGCGGGTTGGAGATCTGGCTTTCGCGAGGTGTGAAGTCATTGGTTGACTTGGCGAGTATATTCGCCAGGAGGAAGAAACCAATCAGCAGGAATGCGTCCATCAACAGCTTACGCCGGCCTTCTTTCGTAAAGAGGCTGTACACGATGTAAATCGGAAGAGTCACGATGGCCAGGGCGATCAGGCCGCGCATCAACCATATGAAAAGCTCCCCTCCGGGTAGAATACCCGCGGGTACGCCTGGCGGAGGTTCAGCCTGCTCAAGGGAAAAAGGTTGGCCGGGAAGAAAAACCAGGCGCGGCAAGCTGGCAGATAACAGGAGCATCACCAATGCCCCCAGCCCTATTAAGGTCAGGATCAGCGTCCTTTTGCGCTCCGTCATTCTCTTCTCTCTGTTGCCGATTTGAATCCAATGCCCATCAAAAATTATAAAAAGGCAGCTTCTCAAAAAATGGAGAGTTCCCCCCAATGGTTAAGACGATACAAAAAAGCCCCTCACCGTTGGGCCTCATCGTTCAGCAGGGATTTTAATGGCGATAATCAGGGGAGTCAAGCTGAAATCTGCCAGGGGGTATAAAATCCCCCAGCAAAATTAACACCGTTTTCCGTTTTTCCTGTAAAATAACAGCGAACAGGTATGCTATGGGTGAGATAGAAGCGCCAATTCGCGTGGCTATAGTCGACGACCAGGCCCTGATCCGCAGCGGCCTGGGCGCCTTTTTGATGGCTTATAACGAGCTGCAACTGGTCGGCGAAGCAAATGACGGCGAAGAGGCTGTTCAGCTTTGCGAGCTCGTGCAGCCGCAGGTGGTCCTGATGGACCTCAAGATGCCGAAGATGGATGGCATCGCGGCAACGCGCGAAATCCACGCCCGCTGGCCACAAATCCAGGTGCTGGTGTTGACCAGCTTCAAAGATAACGAGCTGGTGGATAGAGCCCTTGAAGCTGGGGCGACGGGCTACCTGCTGAAAAATATCACCGCCCAGGAGCTGGCCGATGCGATCATCAACACGCACAGCGGCCAGATGGCGTTGGATAAAGAATCGATCCTGGCTTCCGACCCGGCCGGCCTGCTCGAGACTTCCAGCATGGGATTGGCAGAACCCCACAATAAATCAGGACAGCCAGAAGAGCATTCTACCCAGGAGCTGGTCACTGCCGGCAAGATGCAATCCGACATATTGCCCGAGAAACCGCCTGTCATTCGGGGATGGGAAGTTTGCGCCCTACTCGAGCCAGCGCGGGAAACCTCCGGCGACTTCTATGATTTCATCCCGTTGGACAGCGGCAAGTTGGGGATCATCATCGCCGACGTATCCGACAAAGGGATGGGGGCGGCCTTATTCATGGCTTTGGCCAGTACGCTCATTCGCACCTACGCGCCGCAGTACCCCACCCTGCCATCTTTCGCCCTCAACGCCGTCAACCGGCGCATCCTCTCGGATACGCGCGGCAACATGTTCGTCACCGTATTCTATGGCGTGCTCGAGCCGGACACCGGGCGGCTGCGTTACGTAAACGCCGGTCACAACCCGCCATACCTGGTCAGCGCCCAAAAAGGGAAACCGATCGACAAGCTGCAGCGCACAGGCATGGCGTTAGGGGTGTTGGAAGACGCTGTGTGGCAGCAAAAGATGGTTAAATTTGTCCCTGGGGACACCCTGTTGCTGTATACGGACGGAGTGACCGAGGCCCAGAACCGGGAGGGGAGCTTCTTCGGTGAGCAGCGCTTATTGGAGATCGCCAGGTCGAAAACTGGCTGCAAGGCGCACGAAATGCAGAACACCGTGATGCAAGAGCTGCGCAGGTACATTGGAGACGCGCCAAACCAGGATGATATCACCCTGGTAGTGCTCTCGCGCAATCGCTCATAAAGCCTGCTCCCGGATAAGTGTTTTCTTAATCTTTTAGCGGCAGGCAAGTTATCGCCTATAATTCAAGGGCAAATCATTCCTTTGAGCTTGTATAGGATCCCATGCCTTTGGCACGATTTATTGGTTCAACCGGATGAAATCCGAAAATAAAAAGACGCTTTCGCCCTCCGCCTGGTTGTATGTTCTTTTTGGGACGCTAGTCGTCGGTCTGCTTGCCTGGAGTTCGCTTCGCACGTTGCGTGAATCGCCCTCAAGAGAAGTCAACCTGGAGGTCACGGGCCAGGGATGGGTCACACTACAGTTAAAAACTGACCCTTTTCCACCACTACCCGGTGGAACCGTCCTATTAACGCTGGCGAGTACCAACAGTGGCGGCGCGCTGGTGAACCTGGGGGCCTCCATCCCCTTCACGTTTGGGATGAAGAATAGCAGTTCGCCTGTTGGCAGCGGCTCAGCTTCACCCGACCCACAAAGCGGCAGTTACCGGGCTAACATCCAATTCCCGGCGCCAGGTGATTACTGGCTTTCTTTCACGGTAGGCGACAGCCAGCCGGCTCGCTTCGATTTGTACGTAAAACCGGCGCAGTGATCTTTAACCCTCTGGGAGAATGCAGATTGAGTAGCAATTCCCAGACTTTATCAGCCTCGATGCGAATCGCGGTGCTTGTTGGGATGAGTGTCGCGAAAAAAAAGGCAACAAAATGGAAACATTGGATAATCCGTCACAAGAAATAGATAACTTGCCCACCGATGAAGATATGAACGTGAATAAGGATGCCGGCGATGTCCACGCCGGTGACGTCCAAGTCAGCAATGAAATGGATTCAGATACGGATGTGGATGCATATATGGACGAAAGCCCAAATGAGAAAACTGCTCTGACCATTCACATCCATTCCTGGGCCACTCCCATCGTCGGGCTGGTGATGCTGGTGATCGGGCTGGGCCTGGGGTATTTCGGCCGCCCATTCTTAACCGTCTCCCAATCTCAAGAGCTGGCGGCAGCGCCCAAAATCACGCCGGCAAGTCAAGCCGTGGACCCGGCAGCGGGTGAGGCGATGAGCCAGGAAGCCGCCCCCGAAAGTACACCGACATTGATGGAATTTCTCATTGGCCAGACTCGCCATTTCAAGGGCAACCCGGACGCTCCAGTTACCTTCATCGAATTCAGCGATTACCAATGTCCCTATTGCGGTAAATTCGCCGCCGAGACTGCGCCTCAAATCGATGAAACGTATGTCTCCAGTGGCAAAGTCCGTTTTGGATACTGGCACTTTACTTTTCTCGGCCCGGAATCTCAATGGGCAGCCGAAGCCAGCGAATGCGCTTCGGACCAAGACGCGTTCTGGGAATATCACGACCTGCTCTTTAGCAGCCAATCTGGAGAAAACCAGGGCGCTTTCAATAAGGACAATTTGAAAAAATTTGCCGCTGGCCTCGGTCTGGACACGCAAGCTTTTGACGAGTGCCTGGATTCCGGGAAATACACCGATGTAATAAAAGCGCAGACGGCGACTGCCCAATCCTTGGGGGTCACCAGCACCCCGGCGATGGTGATCAACGGGCAGCCGATCATAGGCGCCCAGCCATTTACGGCTTTCCAGCAGGTGATCGATCAAAAACTCAGCGAAGCGCAGCCTTAAAATAAAAATCGGGTGTATTGGTTTTTAGTCTAATCCGGCTGGTCGCCAATACACCCCAACTTGGGAGAACCCGGTTATTTATTCTTTTTCTTGTCCTTGTCCTTACCGTTATTCTTCGGCGCGCTCTGAGTCGGCGGCGAAGAAAGCTGCTTCTTGATCGCTCCCCAACCCATCCCGGACATTCTCATCTCAAAGACATTGGCAATCGGCATCCCGCTTTGGCGGCTAAGTTCATACGCCTGGTCGATTTCTCCGAAACCAAAGCCCTGGCAGAACCAACCCATAATTTCCTCGTAGGGGACGCCCCAGCGTTGAGCCAGCCGCAACCCCTCTGGGTGCGGGTTGGCGCCTGTGCAGGTAGTCATTCCTGGTGTTGAGCTGGGCTGCGAAGTCGGCGTAGGGGTCGGAGTTGGGGAAGGAGTCGATGTGCCCGTGACCGGGACCGTCGCCGTAGGTGTGAGTGTCGCCGTGATGGTTGGCGTGGGCGTGGCGCTTGGGAGGTATTCCAGCCGTTTCTTGATCTCTCCCCAACCCAGGCCAGCGCGGCGCATCGCAAAGATATCGGCTACCTGAACGCCGCTTTGGCGGCTGAGGCCGTAAGCCAGGTCGATCTCGCCGAAACCGAATTTCTGGCAGAACCAGCCCATGATTTCGTCATAAGGTACTCCCCAACGCTGCGCCAAACGCATCCCCTCCGGGTGCGGGTTGGCGCCAGTGCAATTCACGAACAGGGTTGGGGTGACTGTGATTGTGGTCGTGATTACAGGGGCGGGAGTGGCTGTGACCGTCTGAGTAACAACCTGAGTTTGGGTGGGCGTCGGCGTGGCTTCTGGCGTCTTATCGCAGGACTTTTCCAGTGTGACGGTCAGCCGCGCCGGGTGATTGTCTGGCCAGTTTGTCTCGTTGGCGATAAATACCCGCGCCTTTACTTCTGTACCGGCCGGGGCTGCCTGCCAGAGCGGCTGGTTCAAACGTATTTGGATATCAAAAGTCTCCTGCTCGCTGGCTGCGATCTGCGCCCACAGCGCCGGATGCAACTGCAAAGCATCCACAAACTCCGCGCCTTCTACCACCTGGTAGCCTAATTCAACATTAGCAGCCACATCTTTGGGGGAACCGGCGTTGTTAGCCAACGTACCGGTCAGGTGCCAGTCGGTGCCTTCACAAACCGGCAGATCCAGCTCATCCGGGGTGAATTCCAGGCTGGGAAAAGCGCCAGGAATTGGAGTCGCAGTGGGAGTCGGCGTCGGTCCCTCTGATGGCCCTGCTAAGGACTCAATGTGTAAAGCCTGCCAGTCGCCAGCTTCTGTGACCATGAAAAGGACTCGAACTGTATTGCCCAAGTTGAGATCCTTCCCCAGCACCGTTTGGTCGTTAACAAGCAGTGTTCTGTCACCGACCTGCCAGGCTTGAGCGCCCTTTTCTTCGAGAGGCCCGCTGAAGGAGCCTTGCCGCCTGTCTTCTCCAGAAGTCTGGATATTATCTGCGACCCATTCTCCTCCTGCCAGGACTCGGCCTTCAGCCTTTATAATACTGTTGATCTGCAGGGAACCCTCGACGACGGTATCTTCGTTGACGGTGAAGGATACCCCTGAGACCGTCCAGATATGACCCTGCCGGGTAGAAAGCGGTCCTTGAAGCGAAAACTGGTAATCGGGACTGACATATACCTGCAGCGAATCCAGGGCAGTCGCCTGCCCAGGAGCGAGGAAGAGCTGGGAGGCGTCGTTGCTGACCAGTACCTTGCCAGACGAAACTGAAAAGCGGGAGCGCCCTTGCGGGTCGACTTCTACGCTGAAAATTGTCCCGTGCACGCTGGCTGCGCCGCTGGGAGTGAAGACCATAAAGGAGCTGGTCGAGCCACGCAGGGGCACCACCTGGTGGATGGTATCGCCGGCGTTCTGCGTGAGAACCACCCGCAGCGCCTTCCCCCAGCCGCCGTCCACGCGGGTCAGGGTCAAATCCGAATTTGGCCCAATAGTCGTCCGGCTGCCTTCAAAAAAGACCAATGTCGCCTGCGAGTTTGCCAAAGTTTGGATGCGCGCTCCTGAATGCAGCCGCTCACCGGCAGGGACAATCTGCCAGGCATCCTGCGCCCCTTGACGTGATACTTGCACGGTTCCAGTCACCTCTGCGAGCGTGGCAGTCTGCGCGCCGAGGGGACCAACCAGCCATAGACCCAGGCCAAACAGCGTGACCACCCCCACCAACACAAGAAAAGCTGCGCCCAGCACCCCGCCGAAGAACACCGGCGATTGCGTCCACTGCCAGGTTTGTTTTTCTCTTCGGACGCGAGCGGGACGCGAGGTCGGTAAGGCAGGCTGATGACCGGCAATTTTACCGTTGACGCGTGCAGCCAATGCGCCCGCGGCGGCCGCGATCTGGTGTTCCTTCATTTTTGAAAGGCCCTTCAGCGGTTCAGGATGCGGCAATATGCTAACAGCCGCTGCAAGGCTGATCAAACCCTGCAAATCTTCAGGATCTTCTTCCAAACCAGCAAGCACAGCGTCCAGGGACTCGCCTCTCTCAAGGGCATCGAGCTTTTGCTGTAAGAGCTCATCTGGGTTAAGCATATACGACCTCCCAATCTGTTAAGATATTTCGCAAGGAGATCAGGGCCCGGCGCTGGAGCCCCTTGATAGCGTCTTCACTCTTATCCAACGCGCCCGCTACGTCGGCGATCGGCATTCCGCTGACAAATCGCAGAACCACCACATCCCGTTGCTCGTCCGACAATTTCCTCAGAGCCTGGAAAAGAACATCGCTGTTCAGGCTCCGTTCTACATGCATATCAGGATCATCAGTTCCCATAATCAGGTTATCCTCTAGCGGTACGACAATTTGCGAGCCCAATTTGCGGTAGTGATCCGCAGCCAGGTTGCGGGCGATCCTGTAAAGCCAGGCCGAGAATGAGGCGCTTGGAGGCTGAAAACCACCTAAAAAACGGAGCATGCGCAAAAAAACCTCAGAAGTCAGATCTTCAGCCGTCTGGTGATCGCCGACCCGGTAGAACAGGTAACGAAAGATGGCGAGATGATAGTGCTCATATAGGGCACTGATGACCTCCGCATCACCTTTTTGGGCTCGATTTATCAGTTCGGTGTTAATTTCCAATGTGTCCATCCAGGCCTGGCAGCATGACTTTCATCCTATATAACGCAATAACCACGCTAAAAGAGTCACTAAAACAGGTTTTTGATCCGATTCTTACAACCTTGAAAGGGTTGGGCGCTTTGCCCCCGGCCAATTTAAAATGTCAACGCGCCTCCCGATCTGAAACGATCGAGAGGCGCTTTTTATTGGGATTAACAACCTGAGCGGTACGGTTGAACCTAAATTCTTTCGATCACTTTTCGAGTAAATAACGCGACGAGCTGATCGGCTCCTTTGCGGTCGGTGACCGCCAGCACTTCATCACCCGGTTCCAATAGGCTTTCGCCACGCGGCACAATCACCTTACCATGCCGGATGATTGCAGCAATCACGCAATTCTCGGGCAAGGCCAGGTCCTTGATAGCCACGCCAATAGCGCGAGCGTCCTCAGGGATTTTTTCTTCCACCAGCGAATAATCGCCTCGACGCAGTTTGAGCAATGTCATCATGTCGCCGAGCGACATCTCCTCTTCGATTAGCCGGGCCATAACCTCCGAGTGGTTCAAGGACACATCTACGTGAAAAAGCTCGTTAAATAACCAGGCATTGCGCGGGTTATTGACGCGAGCAATCGTACGAGGCACCTTAAAGCGTTTGCGCGCCAGGTAACAGACGACCAGATTGTCCTCGTCCAGGGCTGTGCAAGCCGCGACGACGTTGGCCTGGCGAATCCCGGCCAACTCCAAGAAATCCATATCCGTTGGCTCACCTTCATAAATCACTTCCGTTGGCAGCTCACGGTGGATGCGCGCTAAAACATCCTCGCGACATTCCATTACACGGACTTTGTGGTTTTGTTCTAAGAGGAGCTGGGCCAGTTGCGTTCCAGTCCGGCCTCCACCGGCAATTAATACAAACATATCAGCTCTCCTCCCCCAACTTCAGCCGGCGTCGTAAGGCTTCCACCCCATCAAAAGTGGCGCTCACCAGCACTACATCCCCATTCTGCAAAACCGTTTCGCGATCGGGCAAGATCGCCTTTCCTGTGCGAGTGAGCGCGGTCACAATGCATTCTTTCCCTGGCAAAAGCTCCTCCAGGGTTCGCCCTTCCCATGCCGTGGGGATGGTAAATTCATAAATCTCGACTTCACCGTTACCGGCGGAGAAAACGGTGCGCAGCTCCCGGTGGTAGAGCAGTTCTTCAACCCTTTGGGCCCCCCAGCTAGAAGAGCTGACGATTTGCAAATCGAAGGCTTCCAGTAGACCACGAGCCTTTAAATCATAATTCCTCACGACAACATTGGGCGTATTGTATACCGTCCGGGCGATATGAGCCACAACCGCGTTCAGCGTATCCGAGCTGGTGACCGCAGCAAAACCGTCAGCTTGTTCCAAACCCGCTCGCCGGAGGACATCTTGATTGAGCGCTTCTCCCTCGATGGTGCGGCCGCGAAAATCCGGGTGGAGGTTTTGAAAAGAGGCAGAAGCCCTGTCAACGACCGTCACCTTATGGCCGCGCTGAAAAAGCCGGTTTGCCAATTCCGCGCCGACACGTCCACAGCCAACAATAACAATTTCCATAAATTCACTCCTGGGCCTGTTTACAAGCCCCCGAAAACAGTACCCTTCCAGAAAGAATACTTTAAATTTTACCCTTTGAACACGAACGTAATACACCAAATCCGTCAACGCACCTGGTAAGGAACATCTGTGATCACGATGCCTGGCCTGAAAAGCAGCGCCATGCGCAACAAAAATGCTGTCTGGGTATGCAGCAGATTGTTGTACCAGTGCCTGGGGACAAACTGCGGTACGACGATCGTGATCGTTTCATTCGGCTGGCGTTCTTCAGCGATCTCTTCGATGTACTCCAATAAAGGTTCTATTAGCAGCCGGTAAGGCGATTCCAAAATCACCAGGCGTACGCCGTCACCCCACTTCTCCCATTTTGCCCTTATCTTCTCCGCCTCTTCCGGGTCAATGGAAACGTGCACCACAGTGACATCCGGCGAGAGCGCTCGCGCATAGCGCAAGGCAGCCAGAGAACCACGATGCACCCCGCTGATCGGCATGATCACCCGGTGACGAGCGAGGCGAGCGGGGGCCCCGTAATTCTCCAGGGAGAGATTTTCTGCAAGGGTACGATAATGGTGGTGGATCCCGGATAGCGCGGCGACCAGGAGCGGTATGATGATCAGGACGACGTAAGCCCCATCCCGGAATTTTGTGATCGAAAAAACCAACATGACGATCGTCGTTAGCACTGCGCCCAGGCCATTGATGACCATCTTTAATTGCCAATTGCGCTCGAAGCGTAGCTTTGAACCTCTTTCGGCGATTTCCTCTCCAGGCTTAAGCCGGCCAATTTTCCTCCAGCGCCGGGCCATACCACCCTGTGATAGGGAGAAAGATAAAAAGACGCCAATGGCGTACAAGGGGATCAAGGCGTTGACACTGGCCTTGAACAGGATAATGAGGATCGAGGCAAGAACTGACAGGGCGACGATGCCGCGTGAGAACACCAAACGGCTGCCGCGAAAGGCGAACTGGCGTGGCAGAAAGCCATCCTGGGCCATCAGAGCACTCAAGCGTGGAAAATCTGCAAAGGATGTGTTTGCGGCCAAAACCAGGATCACGGTGGTCGCAGCGATCGTAGCCAGGTAGAAGAGATTACGACCGTCATAAATTGTTCGAGCGATCTGGGAAATAATCGTTTCCGATTCGGACGGGATCGCCCCGATCGGGCCAACCAAAAAGGATATGCCTAAAAACAGCGATCCCAGGATCAACGCCATCCAGATCAGGGTGATGCCAGCGTTACGGCTGCGTGGCTCTTTAAATGCGGTGATGCCATTCGAAATAGCTTCCACGCCGGTCAGCGCGGCGGTCCCGCTGGAAAAAGCGTGCAAAATCAAAAAAGGTGTAATGGCGACCAAAGGACCGACTGTTTCCAGGTCTGGGGGATTGATGACTGTGCCTAATGTGCCTGTGAGATAACGAAAAATTCCGATCCCAACTGTCAAAAACATGGTAACGATAAAAAAGTATGTTGGTACTGCAAAAATGGCGCCGGATTCCTTCACCCCTCGCAAGTTAACCACCATGATCAACGACACCAACCCCACTGAGATCATCACCCGGTATGGGTAAAGCTCCGGGAAAGCGGAGGTGATCTGCGCTACTCCGGAGGAAACCGAAACAGCCACTGTCAAGATGTAATCGGTCAGCAGGGCCGCGCCGGCTGTTTGGGCCGGAAATTCCCCCAGGTTATCTCGGGCGACGATATATGCGCCGCCGCCGCCTGGATAAGCATGGATGGTCTGTTCATAGGACAGGGTGACGATCGCCAGGAGCATCACGATCGCTATTGAGATTGGAAATGCATAGTGAAAAGCGGTGGTCCCTGCGGCTGCCAGAATAAATAGGATTTCCTGGGTGGCGTAGGCTGTAGAGGACAGCGCGTCCGAAGCAAAAACAGCCAGGCCGATGGCCTTCCCGATCGTTTGATGGGGAGCGTCGGCTGTTTGCAGCGGCCGGCCGATTAACCAGGAGCGCCACGAGCGCCGCGGTGTAAAATCGGGGACACGCCGCATGACGGCATTCCCGTGTTCATCTCTTAGATTACCCATATAAAACGATCCATTCTCGCTTGAGAGCAAACAGGGTTGGGCGCATTTAATGAGCCCGCCTGCATTCCGTATCGAATATCGGTTAAGAATTGGTTTCTAACCAGTGCTGACCTGAAACAGACACCAGCCCAGGTAAAGCCAATCATATGCAAGCGAACGATCATACATCCACTTGACCCGGTCGTCAAGATCACGGCGAGTTTATTTACAAGGGTGTAAGCATTAAGAACTCGAGCCCACGGTTGGGATTGAAGCAGGCCGAACGGATTCGGTCATCCTATTGGGCTGAAGAGCTGAGCTTTTGTACGTGCGACAGCCAGCGAAAAGCCAGCATTCCTTCCAAAAGTGGAACCCAGAAAGTAATGCCGCGATACGCCAGGGTCAAGACAGCCGCTGCGCTGAGTGGGACATTTAAGGAACCCAAAGCCAGAGTTAACGCCCCCTCTACCACGCCGATTCCTGAGGGTGTGGGAGATACGATGAGAAAAAGGTAGCCAATGCTAAATCCGGCGATTAAAGTCCCGATGGACAGCGGCACCTGGAAGGCCATGAACATCAAGAACAGGATAAAAATTAACAGACACTTGCTGTTCAATGCCAAAACAACCGGCAGGATGAAGTTACCTCTCTTTTTGCGCATCTCGTGTAATCCCTCGGCTGCCTCGTGAGCAAACGCATGGGCGCGCGTTTCTGAAAGATAATCCCGGTGGATGAGCGGCATCAACAAGCGATTAATCTGCCGGGCTATCCAGGCCAAAACGCGCCCTAAAGTCACAGCCGAACGCATTCCCAGGTAGATTAAAGCCGCCATAAATACCGCCACCCCAACCAGAATGGATGAGGCGACCAGCTCTGCTGAATTTAGATTGTTGCGGCGCACCAGGATGACCAGCCCAAAAAACAAGACAATCAAAAAACCCACGTATTCGAACAACACAAATAACACCCCGGCGGCAGTGACTCTGGCAGCCGAATATCCCTCTCTGCGCGCTTCGGATATAAAAATTGCCATCCCACCCACCCCCACACTGGGCGCGACGATATTCACGAAATTTGCCGCCGAGGCAATTAACAATAAGCGCTCAAATCTTACGTTCAAACCTAAGGGCCGGTATATTGCGGAAAAAGATGCTGCGATATTTACCAACCAAATAAGCTGAACCCCCAGCGCCAGGACCACAAACCGCCAATCGCCCCGCTGGAGTGTTTCGACGATGGTTTGAACTTCGGCAATCTTTGCGAAAATGAAGTAAATGCCGAGCAGCAGAGCGGTCCCGACGATGAATTTACGCATGTGAAAAATTATACCGGATAAAGATTTGCAGACCGGAGAATCATCCCGGTCCATGGCAATCAACAGCTTTACACGAAAAACGTAGGGGCGAATTTAGCTGTTGCCAGCCCCTACGCTTCAAGCATTCGTAAGCCTTACCCGCCGCGACTTGCGACGAAAGAGCTTGCGTTATTTAGTTTTTGGATTCGCCCAGCGTGACCTGCAATTCAACGTCTGCCGGCCGCGTACAACTTTTAAGGTCACATTATCGCCGGGTTTGTAAGTGAACAAAGTGTTGATAAAGGAATGGTTTTCATCCAGAACGTAAAATACTCGTTTCCAGGACATGACTTGAAGCTCCGGGGTTATTATCTGCGGCGCCTGCCGCCCATCCCCAGCACCAGGGTTACAAAGTAAAGCAACTGCAAAACGGCTGTGATCAGCGCAGCGACGTAGGTCAAAGCTGCCGCATTGAGAACGTGGTTCACGCCGCGGATTTCATCTTCACCGGTGACCAGACCTGTGTTCGCCAGCATGACCTTTGCGCGGGCCGAGGCGTTTAATTCCACAGGCAAAGTCGCCAGTGCAAAGACAGCGCCTCCGGAGAACACGATCACCCCCAACCAGGCAAGTGAAGGGAAGTTCATCATAATGCCGATTAGCAGCAATATCCAACCCAGGTAGGAGCCGATATTCACTGCCGGGACAATCGCGGCCCGCAGTCGCAGCGGAACGTACGCCTCCTTGTCCTGCATGGCATGACCTAATTCATGGGCGGCAATCGCCAAAGCAGCTACGGATGAGCCCTCATATACCCCTTGCGAGAGGTGTAATACCTTGTCGCGCGGATCATAGTTGTCGGTCAGTTGGCCCCGGATGCCTTCCACCCGCACCCCGTACAACCCGCTGGACTGGATTAACCTTTGGGCCGCTTCGGAGCCGGTAAAACGGCTGCGAGCCGGAACCTTGCTCCATTTATTGTAAGCAGACTTGACGTACCATTGAACCGCCAGCATGAGAATGAATGCCGGCGCCATAAACAACAAGTAAGTTGGATCAAAGAAAAACATCGTTCACCTCAACGTTCAAAACATACTTCCAGTTCGCTCCAGCGAATTGAAAGTTGTTATTTTTGCGAAAGCAGCTCCACAGCTTTCTCCAACTGCGAGTCGCGGTTCGCCTGAATATCCTCGTCTGATAGCTTTACCTCGACATCGGGTGTAAGGCCAATTTCGTTGATTGTATTGCCGCTTGGGGTCAGCCAACGGGCGATGGTCACACGCGCCTCGCCTTGATCGCTCGTCAAAGAAACGACGGTCTGGACCGATCCCTTACCGAATGACGTCACCCCAACCAATTGACCGCGACCGCGATCCTGGATAGCTCCGGCGACGATCTCGGATGCCGATGCACTGCCCTCATTAATCAGCACCACCATGGGTATATCCGTTGCCAGGCCTCCGCCGGTGGATTCGTAGGTCGTTCGCTGCCCATCTCCATACTGCTCGTACATAACTACCCCATCATCGATAAACTCGGAGGCCACCGAGATGGCAGTGTTCAGGTAGCCACCCCCATTATTGCGCAGATCTAAAATAAACCCGTCCGGTTTTTGAGACATGAGATCTTTTAACGCATTGCGCAGGTCGTTGTCTGTTTGATCGCCAAATGTGAACAAATGCACGTAGGCGATATTATTTTCCAGCACGCGGCTCTCTACCGTAGGGACGACAATGCTCTCCCGCATCACATCTACATCGAAAGGCGCTTCCTCAGTCTGGCGCTTGATGGTCAGATGCACGCTGGTCCCTTTCGGTCCAATTACCCGTTGGCGCACCTGCTCGCCATCGATGCCTGTCATGTCTTCACCATCTACAGCGATGATCTGATCGCCGGGTTTCAATCCCGCCTTCTCCGCCGGAGAGCCCGGCATTGGGCTGATAATTGTCAAATAATCTTTAGAGATATCCACCCATGCGCCGATGCCTTCATAGGCCTCACCATTTAGCTGAGCTTCAAGCGCTTTTGCGTTTGCAGGGTCCAGATAAGATGTATGCGGGTCGCCCAGAGAATCGAGCATGCCGCGAATTGCACCGCGCATCAAAGTGATATCATCGACAGGCTGGTCGACATACTGGTCATGTACAAGATTCCAGGCTTGCCAGAATGGCTGAAACAAAGTTTGCAGGTCTTCAGGAGTGCTGCCTTGATCGCCTGATGGTGATCCCTGGGATGGACGTTGATCGGATGGGAGTTCGGGCACATTCGCGATTCGGCTGGCCGTCCCAGGTGCAAACACCCGCCCAGCGATAAAGCCTGCCGAGCAGGCGCCTGAAACTAAAATAAAAATCACCAATACGCTGCCAATAATAAGGAAAGCCCTCGATCTCATATTATTCTCCTCGTTTCGGGCTCTATCGAATCAATGGGTTCAGGCCCCCACCCCATTCCCCAACAGGCTCCGCCTCGCTAAAAGCGCCTACGGGTCAGGGAGATCGCACGAATTAACCAACCACGAATCCAAAAAATTCTTAAAAGCCAATCATCCAATATGGAGTGTATCAATAGATTATCATATTTTGATTAGAACAAGATAATAGTTGCGCAAAAACGGCGTTTGCGCAAAATTTATGAACAATCAGATGGCCGAGGCGATTATGCTTACCAGGTCTCAAGATAGGCTTCAAAGGACTCGGGGCTGCTTACCTGTTCCGCGTAAGCCAGCAGCGCTTCGCCGTCGAGCTCGTATAGGGGGTGGCAAGAAGTCGGCGCAGCGCCGTGCTCAGCCAGCACAACTGCATGCACCAGCGGGGCTACCAGGTCGGCTTTGGATAAAGCCGGCACGATCTCTTCGGCGGTAACGATCACCATGCCGGCTGTCAGCGACAGTTCCTCATCGACTGCACGGTTCGCGCCAATTTGGGCATTGCCATCCGCATCTGCTCGCAGCGCATGAATGACGGCGACATCCGGACGGATCGCAGGAAACGCCATAAGCGTCTCCCCCGTGTATGGGTCTGTGATCGTGCGCACATCCGGGCGTAGTTTTGGTAGATCTGTGCCCAACCAGGCTCGACCCGGCATAAACCCGATCCTGGCCATCTGAGCGCGCAGCCCGAGCGCCAGGCTTGCCTCGGTTTCTTCGATGATCCTTAATTTGCCCTGGTTGGCGTAGTAGGTGAACATCGGCGCCAGCCCGAAAATCTCCAGGCCAAAGTAACACGTGCGCACGCAAGAAACCAACCCGCCGCCGACGAGCAAGTCGCTTTCCGGCCCGGCGGTGAACGCCAGTAAAGTAAGATCACCCGGTTCCCCCTCCTGGCGAAAGCGCTTTAACAAAGCGCGCACGAAAGCCATCGGCCGGCGATAAAGCGTCATCCCGCCGAGCGCCAGCGTACAGCCCGGTGGGACCAGCGCGGCAGCTTCATCCATTGAGATCAATTTACTGTTTTGACCCTGGGCCATATTTTCATCCTTTGAGATGGATTATGTACCTGATGTCTCATTTCTTAGCTTCATTCAGGTTTTTGCTCCTCCTGGCCTGTTGGGGCCTGCCGTTTCAATTCTGCAACCCTGCGAGATAACTCAGCCAAATTTGTATCTTCATTTTCCCAGGGATTGCGAGCACGCCGCGCCGCCCGCTGCATCAGCTCGATTTGGCCGATAGTATCCTTACGCGAAACCATAACGTAAATCGCGGCGTTGATACCGACCACAAGAAAGATGGTGATACAGATCACCAGGGATGCGCTGACATGCTCCATACGTCACCTCGTAAAAGACCTAAGGGCCCAATTTTTCCAGCGCGCGCTCCGAATCCCGTTCGATCCATGAAAACTCTCAATCACGCTGTTGTGTCCATAATTGCGGAATAACCTCTGGAAGCCCGAGCAAATTGGAGACTGTGTAGTCCGCGTGAGGACTGGCCCCATTTCTGCTCACCAGCACCGTGGTAAAACCCAGTAAGCGCGCTGGGGCGAGGTTTGCCGGCGAATCGTCAAAAATCATGCAGTGGTGTGGATCTTTCTCCTGCGACAACCCCAGCGCTTTCTGATAGGCTTCAGGCTCGGGTTTACAGGCAAAATCGATCGCACGCACATCCACAATCCCGTCAAAACAATCCTCCACACCCAGAACGGAAAGGACCCGGCGGGCGTGGTTAGCGTCGGCATTGGTGAAGATCCAGCGGCGCTGTGGCAGGCTCAGCAGCAGGCGCTGCAATTCAGGCTGCGGCCGCAGATATTGCTCCAGGGGCAAATCGTGTACGAAGGCCAGGTAATCGTTTTCATCAACATGATAGTGTTTTTGCAGGCCGCGCAATGTTGTTCCGTAATTTTCGTAATAATACCTGCGTAAGGCAGGGATCTGGGAGGCCGGCAGCCCTACCCGCTCGGCCATATACAGGCTCATCCGCTCTCGAATCGCGTCCCACAAGCCATTGCAGCTATCATAAAGGGTATCATCCAGATCAAAGAACAAGGTTGTGAAAACCATGCTGCAATTATAAAGGTGATGAGCGCCCCGGGATAGGGAAATAGCAGCGAGAGAACTACTCCTCCCGCATATGCCTCGATCCCTTATAATATTTGCATGCCCATCCATCTTTTGCCATCTGAAGTGGCCTCCCAAATTGCTGCCGGAGAAGTCGTGGAACGACCGGCTTCCGTCGTCAAGGAGCTGGTAGAAAATTCCCTGGATGCCGGCGCCAAACATATCCGCATTGAAGTGGAAGGCGCCGGCCAGCGGCGGATTGAAGTATCGGACGATGGGGATGGCATTCCCGTTGAGGAAATTTCCCTGGCAGCCGAGCGCCACGCGACCAGCAAGTTGACGCATGCCGAAGACCTGTTCCACATCGCCACCCTGGGCTTCCGCGGCGAGGCCCTGGCATCGATCGGCTCCGTCGCCCGCCTGACGATCATCTCGCATTGGAAAGAGGCCGAAACGGGGGCCAGACTGCGCGTCGAAGGCGGCAAGGCGGAGCCCATCAGGCTCGCCGGCGCGCCGAAAGGGACCCAGGTTACGGTTGAGGACCTTTTTTATAATGTGCCCGCCCGTCTCAAGTTCCTCAAAAGCGATTCGACCGAGCGCCGCCAGATTGACAACCTTGTGACCCGTTACGCACTGGCTTATCCAAATGTGCGTTTTCACCTTGTCCAGGACGGCCGTCTGACATTGCAAACCAGCGGAAACGGCGACAGGCGGGAAGTTTTGGCAGCTCTGTATGGGGTCGACATCGCCCGCCAGATGTTGGAAATACTGGCAGAAGAAGACGGTTTGAGCGTAAATGGATTCACCAGCCCGACGATGCTGACGCGTTCAAACCGGCGCGAAATCACCTTCTTCGTAAACGGCCGGCCGGTCCAAGACGCTACCCTGATCGCCGCGTTGTTGAAAGCCTATCACACACTGCTTATGGTCGGGCGCTACCCGCTTTCGGTGATCTTTCTCGAGCTGTCCCCCGAAGCAGTTGACGTGAACGTACACCCAACCAAGGCGGAAGTACGCTTCCGAGAATCGGACCGTATCTTCACCGGCATCCAACGAGCGGTCCGCAGGGCATTGTTAGCGCATACCCCCGTACCCGGGGTCGAAAACCCTTTCCGCTGGGCGGCTGGCAGCGATTGGAATCCCGGGCAGCGGACGATTGACCCAAACTTGGGACGTCCCTGAGGAGACGGGCAAGCATTTTGAGAGCGTCAGCGCAGCCACAAATGAGGTGCCCGGACCGGCGGCCCCTCCACTTTCTGTCCACAAAGTGCCGCTGCTGCGTCTGGTCGGGCAAGTCGCCTCAACCTACGTGGTTGCCGAGGGACCGGATGGATTATACCTGGTGGATCAGCACGCCGCTCACGAACGTATCCTGTTCGAACGTTTTATGGCAATGCGTTCAGCCGAAATCCCGGCCCAGGCGCTGTTGCAGGCGGTTACCGTCGAGCTGCCGCCGGCCGGCGCCCGGCTGTTGGCGGAACAGTTACCAGTGCTCCAACATTTTGGGTTCCAGGTTGAGAATTTCGGACCCAACGTCTTCCTGGTTCGCGCCATCCCGGCGCTTATCGCCGGCAGCGACCCGGCGGCCGCCTTACGCGCCCTGGTGGAGGATTTTGAGGAAGACGAGACGCCTCTGGGGACCCAGGTTGAAGCCCGCATCATCGCCCGGGTTTGTAAACGAGCTGCTGTAAAAGCCGGGCAGGCCCTCACGCCAGACGAGCAGCGCGCATTATTGAGCGACCTGGAGGCTTGCCAATCGCCGCGCACCTGCCCGCACGGCCGGCCAACGATGATCCACCTCTCGGTCGACCTGCTCGAACGCCAGTTTGGGCGTAAAGGGGCCAGGTAATGCAGGCAGCGTGGTTGGAGAATCAGGCGTTGAGCTTTCGACAGGATCTTCCCCGGCCTCGGCCCGAGGCTGGAGAAGCGTTGATCCGGGTGCGCCTGGCCGGGATTTGCGCCACGGATCTTGAGATGGTGCGAGGCTACTACCCATTTACCGGGACCCCTGGGCACGAGTTCGTCGGTGAAATCGTAGAAGCGCCTGAAAAGCCCGAGCTTGCGGGTCAGCGTGTGGTCGGAGAAATTAACATTGTGTGCGGGGCCTCGGGCGGCAGCGACTCGGAAGGCGGCGCCTGTGAAGCCTGCCGGGCTGGCCGGCCTACCCATTGCGAACGGCGAACCGTTTTGGGAATCCTGGGGCGCAATGGTGTTTTTGCAGAGTACCTGCGCCTGCCGCTGGAAAACCTGCACGTCGTTCCAGATTCTGTCCGGGATGAAGCGGCGGTATTTACCGAGCCCCTGGCTGCCGCACTGGAGATCCAGCAACAAATCCAAATCAAACCTGGCGACAGCGTGCGCATCATAGGGGCAGGCCGCCTGGGGCAGTTGATCGCCCAAACGATAGCCCTGACAGGCTGTGATCTGAAGGTCGTCGCCCGCCATAAAAACCAGATCGACCTACTGGCTATGCGCAAAATTCGGACCTGGAATGAAGGGGAAGTGGTAGAGCGGAAAGCGGACGTGGTCATCGAAGCAACCGGTTCTGAGACCGGATTTGCGCTCGCGCGCCGTATGGTCAGACCGCGCGGTACGATCGTGCTCAAAAGCACCTATACCGGCGACCTATGCACCAATTTCTCCTCGCTGGTGGTGGACGAGATTACGCTGGTGGGCTCGCGCTGCGGGCCCTTTGCCCCTGCCCTGCGGCTCCTCGAAAGCCGGCAAGTCGATCCAACGCCTTTGATTATGGCGCGCTACCCGCTAGAAGAGGTTTTACCAGCTTTCGACTGCGCTGCCCGACCTGGAGCGCTTAAGGTCCTACTGCAGCCGCCAAATTTCTAGCCGGATTGGCGTGTTGACGGCTGGTCGTCCGACTTCAATGGCAGGTGTACGTTGAAGGTCGTCCCCTCTCCCACCTGGCTGTGAACATCAATCGTGCCATGGTGAGCTTCGACAATGCGTTTGCAAATTGAGAGGCCCAATCCTGTGCCTTGAACTGAGCGCTCCGCCCCGGGCGCCCGGTAGAATTTTTCAAACAAATGGGATAAACCCTCTTCATTGATCCCTATCCCGGAATCGCTGACATGAAAAATCATTTCATCATCTGGCGCTTCGACTGTAATAGTGATTTGACCTGAGGACCGGTTGTATTTGATCGCGTTGCTCAACAGGTTCAGCGCGACTTGTTTAATCTTGTCGCGGTCGGCTTTTACCTGCGGTAATCCTGAATCGGCAGTCAATTGGATGCGGATGTCCTTTTCCTGAGCCTTGCTTTGCATCAAGCTGATACACTCGTCTAAAAGCTCGACGAGATCGAACAGCTTGACCTGAAATTGCATCCTTCCAAACTCAAGACGGGCTAAATCCAGAAACGCCGTCGTCAGCGCTGAAAGCCGGTTGGTCTCGGCCAATATGGTATCCGCCATCTTATTGCGCATCGCCTCAGAGCCCTCCGGGCGGGTTAAAAGCCTGGCGGCGGTGTTTAACCAGGTTAATGGGGTGCGCAGTTCGTGAACCAGCTCGCTGATCAAATCGGATTGTTGGAACAAACGGGCGTTCTCAATCGCAACTGCGGCCTGAGACCCCAATGCCACCAACATATCCTCATCCTCCTGATTGAACTCTCCCTCCAGCTTGTTGATCGCCTCCAAAGCGCCGATGACTTTATCTTTGGCGATCAACGGCACCCCCAACATCGAGGTGGTAGTGACGTTCGTGGCTTTGGCGATGCTGCCAAAATGGCGCGGATCACTCTGCGTATCCGAGATGATGATCGGCTGGCGGTTTGTCACGATCCAGCCAGCAATGCTGTTCTCCACCGGGACAATCAGACCGCTCATCAGCGGCTCATCCAGGTTGGTTGCCGCATCGAAATATAATTCTTGTTTTATCTCATCGTACAAGAGAATTGAGGCTGCCTGGGCTCCGGAAAGATCCGCGGCGGCCTGGACGATCCGGTTTAACAAATTGCCGAGATCGAGGGTAGAGGCCAAATCCCTGGTGATCTCGACCAGGCGCTGGTAGCGCTCCAGCAACCCTAACTTGCGGGCTTTATTCACCCAAAACCTCATTCACGATCACAGGGATGATATCGACCACGTTATTGTGGAATACAACATCCGCGCGTACATCCAGATAAGTCTGGCTCTGATTGATCAGGATCAGGTGGGAGCCGTTTTCAAGGGAACGCATCGGCAGCCCGGCAACCGGCAGGACCTCCAAAGATGAACCGGCGACGATGATCAAATCACAGGTGCGGCAGGCCTCCTGAGCTTTTAGCCACGTGTGCGCCGGAAGCTGTTCTCCAAACAAGACCACATCCGGCTTGAGAACATGGTTACAATCCGGGCAATGCGGAATCTGCCCTTCTTCAAAAAAAGGGCGGGCGAATCGCTGGGCAGGGAAGCTGTGGTAACAGCTTCCACAAGTCAATGTGTCCAACGACCCATGGACTTCTAACACGTTGTGCGATCCGGCGCGTTGATGAAGACCGTCGATATTTTGAGTGATAATCGTATGGACAATCCCGGCATTTTCCAGCCGCGCCAGACCAAGATGCGCATCATTGGGTTCCGCCGCTAAGATCTGCCGCGCCAGTGGGCGGATCCAATTATAGAATTTTTCAGGATGGTATCGAAATGAGCTTAGAGAGGCTACCTCAAAGGGGTCATAACGCTCCCAAAGGCCACTTTCAGTCGATCGGAAATCCGGTATGCCGGAAGGTGTGGAAATCCCAGCGCCTGTTAATACGGTTGCCCTTGTGCTTTCGCGAAGAATATCTCCGGCACAGCGAATGCCTCGCAAATCACTGGGCGATAAATCTACCATCAACCGACTTCAATCTTCTTTTGGGCTACATGCTCGGCCAGCTTGGTAAATTGCTGAGCAGTCAAGCTGTCCGGTTGTTGGGTAATCATGGGTAAGTTATGCATGGAGGCCTGATACGCCAGCTCAGGGGCCGGTGTAAAAATTACCGCAATATTTCGCTCCAACTGTTCCTGAACCTGGCTCCAGGAAAGCTGCATGCCTGAGCGGATGCGGTTCACAAGGACGACCGAGATCTTTCCCTCGCCATAACCCTTTCCTACGAGGTCGTCTACGAAAGCCTTTGTCTGCGAGAGCGTCTGTGGCACGGGCTCGACGACAATGATCAATTCATCACATTCTTTCATCACTTTCTCAACGATCGGCGTAAGCGAGGCGCCCAAATCAATGACGACATAACGCGCCATGAATGGCAGGCGGCGGGCAATCGCTTCAAAATTATCGATCGCAGCGATATATTGAGCGTCTCGAGGCTGCGGGGAAGCGAGGAGAAATCGCACACCGGATGCATGCGAAACCAGTTCATTCTCGATAGATTGGGGTGTAATGTCGCCAGGCTTGCCCTTCAACAAACGGTTCAACCCTTCGGGGTGCAAATATCCCAATTCCAGGCTGATCGTCCCCTGCCCTGGGCGGAATTCCGCCACAATAACATCTTTTTTCATCGCTCCCTGGAGAGCAATGCCCAGGTTCAACACCAGGGAAGAGACCCCCTGACCTCCGCGAGCGGCGACAACACCAATCGTACGCCCGCGTTCCGTCGTTGGAGCTGGCGGCGGCTTGGTTTTATTGGAGCGCGCCAGCACAGCTTTTACATGAGCGAACAATTCTCGCGGTTGGGTCGGTTTGGTTAAATAATCATCCGCCCCGGCCTCAAATCCTAAAATCTTGTCTTCCACCTGGGTTTTCGCCGTGAACATGATGATCGGCACATCTTTCGTACCATCGTGGGCGCGTAACCGGCGGGTGACTTCTACGCCATCCAGGTCCGGCATCATTACATCCAGGAGAATAAGATCCGGAGTCCCGCTTTGTGCCATAGAAATGGCTTGTTGCCCATTGCTGGCAGCGACGATTTCATACCCCTGGCGCTGCAACATCAATCCAACCAGGCGCAATGTATCAAGGTCGTCGTCCACGATCAAAATCTTTTCGGCCATGGTTACTCCTCGGGATTATGTGCAATATCAGTCAGTCTAGCACAAAGCCGGAATCAAGGCAAGGGTTTTTTACGCGGTGGCGCCGATCCCCTGGCTGCGGGCCAGGGGGTTAGCGCACTATACTTTCCATTATAATTTGAGACATCATGTTCGAGCGATTGCGCGCTAACTTGCCAGATGAATGCCGGTTGGACCTGCATAAGCCGGTCCTGGTAGGCGTTTCAGGCGGGCCGGACAGCGTCTGCCTGGCGCATATTCTATGGCGCCTGGGATTCCCCCTTGTGATTGCGCATTTTAACCACATGCTGCGACCGGAAGCAGATGCTGAGGCCAGCTATGTAAGGAAACTCGCCGGGGATCTGGGCGCCAGGCTGGCTGTAAAAGCAGAAGATGTGATGGCGTTCGCCAGCTCGCATGGCCTGTCCACCGAAGAGGCTTCCAGGCTGCTGCGCTACCGCTATTTATTCAGCGAAGCGCGGCGCCAGGAGGCACAAGCCGTCGCTGTCGGACATACGGCTGACGACCAGGTAGAGACCCTCCTGATGCACCTGCTGCGCGGCGCCGGATTATCCGGTTTAACCGGGATGGCCAGCCGCAGCCTGCCCAATCCCTGGAGCCAGGATATTGCCCTGGTTCGCCCGCTTCTGGGGGTTTGGCGGAGGCAGATCGAGGGGTATAACGAAGAACATGGCCTGAAAGCTGTCCAGGATAACAGCAATTTGGATCGACGTTACCAACGCAATCGCATCCGCCACGAATTACTCCCTTACCTGGAAAGTTACAACCCGGGCATTCGCCAGCTTCTCTGGCAGACGGCGGATTTGTTGCGAGAGGACCGCCGCATTCTGGACCAGACTATCGATAATGCCTGGCAGTTGTGTCTCGGCGAGAAAGGTCAAGGCTACCTGGCGTTGGAGCTCGCGAGGTTAAAGGAACAGCCGCTCGGTTTGAAGCGTCAAATCTTCCGCCGGGCGATCCATGAGCTCCGCCCCGGCCTTCAGAACATCGATTACGAGGCGATTAACCGGGCGGTTGAACTGGTCGAACAACCTGCAGCCAGCGCCCAGGTCGACCTGGCAGCCGGGCTGAGGCTTAAGGTTGAGGCTTCCATGCTTTGGATTGCCGATTGGGAGACAGACCTGCCTACCGGCGGCTGGCCGCAATGGTTGGCCGGCGAGCAAAACCTACCCATCCCGGGAAGGCTGTCTCTGGACAATGGCTGGCAGCTTTCAGCGCAACGAGTGAGCATTCAGACCCATCCTGAAATCGAACGGATCCTTAATAATCCGGACCCCTATCAAGCCTGGGTAAGCCTGGACAGTCTTGAACGCCCGCTGAAAGTCCGCTCCCGCCAGCCTGGGGACCGGTTTCGTCCCCTTGGCCTGGGAGGCCACACGATCAAGCTGGCAGATTTCATGATCAATGTAAAAATGCCAGTGAGGGCGCGCCGGCGCTGGCCGCTGGTGATTTCCGGTACGGAAATCGTCTGGGTGCCGGGATTCCGCCTGGCCCATCCATACCGCTTGCAGGCAGAGAACCGGGAGGTCGTTCACCTGCGCCTGCAAAGATTGTAAAAAAGTGTCGGGCGCTTATGGCGCTCCCCACAATAGTGTTGGGCGCTTTGCCCCTGGCCTGCGGCCAGGGGCGGATGAATACAGATACATCCTTTGAGGTTGAAACGAGAAACAAAAAATGGGTGTAAAGGTGGAAATCACCCTTACACCCAATCTTACCGATGTCGGGATGAAATCAATCCCGTCTAGAACAGGCCAAGAACCCGGTTGTTTTCCAGATCCAAATCCACATCATAAAATACCGGGCGGGTCGGCAGACCGGGCATTGTGCGCAACGTTCCCAACAGCGGGTAGAGGAAGCCAGCGCCGACCGAGGCGCGGATGTCGCGAATCGGCACGCGGAAGCCCTTGGGGACTCCCTTCAAGGCCGGATCGTGGCTCAAGCTCAGGTGGGTTTTCGCCATACACAATGGCAGCTTGTCGAATCCCAGGCGAGTGTAAAGCTCGATTTTCGCCTCGGCTTCGGGTAAATAATCTACGCCATCAGCCCCGTAGATCTCCGTGCAGATCGTCTCAATTTTCTCTTTGATGGAGAGGTCGAGCGGGTAGAGGAATTTGAAGTTGCTGGGTTTCTCCGCTGCTTTAACCACCGCTTCGGCCAGGGCGGCAGCGCCGTCGCCGCCGTTCATCCAATGGGTGGCGACCACAGCATCTTCAGCGCCAGCTTCGACAGCCGCCTTACGCACCAATTCAACCTCCGCCGGGGTATCGGTCGCGAATGAATTTACTGCAATCACCACCGGTATCCCGAAGCTCAGCGCGTTCTTGATATGTGTCTGCAAATTACCCAGGCCGGCGCGCAGCAAATCGAGATTCTCTTCGATGTAAGCCGGGTCGAGCGGTTTGCCAGCCACCACTTTCGGTCCGCCCCCATGCATCTTGAGGGCCCGAACCGTCGCGACCATCACAACCACACTGGGAATCAAACCCGAATAACGACACTTGATGTCGAAGAACTTCTCCATTCCGATGTCGGCGCCGAAGCCGGATTCAGTCACAACGTAGTCAGCCAGCTTCAAAGCAATACGGTCGGCGATGATAGAACTGTTCCCATGGGCGATGTTCGCAAATGGCCCGGCATGCACGAATACGGGAGTGCCTTCCAGAGTCTGCATCAGGGTGGGTTTAATTGCATCCTTCATCAGCACGGTCATCGCACCCGCAACGCCGAGATCTTCGGCTGTGACCGCTTCGCCGGAGTGGTTTGTACCGATGACAATGCGACCAAAGCGCTCACGCATATCCGCCAGGTCTGTCGTTAGGGCCAGGATCGCCATAATCTCGCTGGCGACGGTAATGTCAAAACCCGTCTTGCGGGTGAAACCCTTCTCTTCAGGTCCCTGACCGATTGTGATCTCGCGCAGGAAGCGGTCGTTCGTATCGATCACGCGCCGCCAGGTAATGCTATCCGGGTCAATATCCAGCCGGACGAAGCGGCTGATTTCTTCCGGAGTTAATTCGTTTGGATCGGTTTTATTAATTCCAAGTTTTTTAAGCCTGCGCAGCATCGTGGGAGCGAAGCTGCGATTCCCCTGTTTGTCTGGTGGGCACAGCGCATCGAAGAGTTTCTGGTCGCTCTGGTTAAACTCGTGGAACATCCGGGCATCGATGGCAGCCGCCAGAAGGTTATTGGCAGCGGTGATGGCGTGGATGTCTCCAGTCAAATGCAAGTTGAAATCTTCCATAGGGACTACCTGGCTGTAGCCCCCACCAGCAGCGCCGCCTTTAATCCCAAAGGTGGGACCCTGGCTTGGCTGGCGAATGCAGGTAAAGACGCGCTTGCCGAGCACGGCTCCCAAAGCCTGGCTCAGCCCTACCATCGTCGTGCTTTTTCCTTCTCCTAAGGGAGTCGGGGTGATTGCCGTCACGTCGATATACTTCCCATCAGGGATGTCGGCAAGGCGCTCTAAGACCTCCAGGCGAACTTTAGCCATATATTCGCCATGCAGCTCGAGCTCCGAAGGCAGCAGTCCAACCTCATCTGCCACCTGGGAGATTGGTTTCAGTTCCGCCTCCTGGGCAATTTCGATATCCGAGGGTACTGGAACGTGACGATTCGGTTTTACGGGGGTAAATTGTCGCAGGCCGGGATAGATTTTAGAATCACTCATAATGGGATGTTCCTCCTATGACGATTAGTCCTAACTCGAGCAATCCTTGCAAGGTATACAAGAATTTTCGTAATATTCATCCGGGTTAGGTTTTATAGATTAAGTAAATTTTGACAGAAATCTTCCTTTTCGACAATGGACGCATTTCCTGATTGTACACGAAAAGTGTCATAAATCACACATTCTCACGAGAGAATTGTATCTATATTCCAAGAATCATGTCCCCCGATCTAATAGCGGACCGGGGGACTGTTCGTAAAAACTTCATTTCGAAGCTTTTTATAGCTTAAGCCAGAGAAACTGGTATGGCGCTAATGACAGCTTCAGCTCACCGTTCTCCAACATGGGACCTTCTGCGCCATGAAGTATATCCACGGACTTCGCCGATTGCACACTGGGAATCGTCAGAACAAATGCTTGTTGCACTGAGGACAAATTATTGGCGACCAACAAGCGGTCATTCTCAAAAGTACGTAGATATGCAGCAATTACCGGTCGGTCCGCCGGCAAGTCATCTTGGACCCAGTCGAGTGTCCCCCATCCAAAGGCCGGATGCTGTTTGCGAACTTCGATCATTCTACGGAACAGATTAAGCAATGATCCGGAATCTCGCAATTGATCCGCCACGTTCACCTTTTGATAGCCAAAAGTGTCGTCGCTGATAACCGGCGAATACAGCTTATCCGCCGGGGCGGTCGAGAACCCGGCATTCGGACTCCCGTCCCACTGCATGGGAGTGCGCACACCATTGCGATCGAACAACCAGATGTTATCTCCCATACCGATTTCATCCCCATAATAGACGATCGGCGACCCGGGCATCGTAAAAAGCAGGGAATTCGCCAGCTCTATCTTGCGCTGGTCATTATCCAAAAGAGGCGCCAGGCGGCGGCGAATTCCTAAATTTAATCGCATACGCGGGTCTGGAGCATATTGCTCCCACATCCATTGGCGTTCTTCCTCCGTCACCATTTCCAGGGTAAGCTCATCGTGGTTGCGCAAAAAAATGCACCACTGGCAAGACTCCTCCAAAGGCGGGGTGCGCTGCAACACCCATTCTACCGGCCGGCGGTCCTCTTTTTTCAGCGCCATAAAAATACGCGGCATGAGTGGGAAATGAAAACCCATGTGGAATTCATTCGTCCCGTCCCCAAAATAGGGCAGGACGTCCTCAGGCCACTGGTTTGCCTCTGCGAGTAATATCCGGTCCGGGTAGCGCTCGTTAATAAAGCTGCGGATCTTTTTGAGATAGGCATGGGTTTCCGGCAGGTTTTCGCAATTTGTGCCTTCGCGCTCGAAAAGGTACGGGACCGCATCGGCGCGGAAGCCATCCACACCTATTTCCAACCAAAAATTCATGATATCGATCATTTCCTGCTGGACGGCAGGGTTATCGAAATTCAAATCGGGCTGGGTGGAATAAAAGCGGTGCCAGAAATACTTCCCGGCCTTCTCATCCCACGTCCAATTTGAACTTTCTGTATCGAGGAAGATGATGCGCGCATCCTGATATTTCTTATCCGTATCACTCCAGACATAATAATCGTGGTATGGCGAATTGGGATCTGAACGAGCAGCCTGGAACCAGGGATGCTGATCGGAGGTATGGTTGAGAACCAGATCTGTGATGACATGCATCCCGCGTGCGTGCGCTTCATCCAGCAAGTTTTTGAAATCTTCCAAGGTGCCATAGCCGGGGTAGACGCTGTAGTAATCAGAGATATCGTAGCCATCATCCCTCAGCGGCGAAGGATAAATAGGGAGCAGCCAGAGGCAATTTACACCCAGGTCTTTAAGATAATCCAATTTCCGCGCCAACCCCGGCAAGTCACCGTGCCCATCAGCGTTGCTGTCACAAAAAGCACGCACATTCAATTCATAGAAAATGGCGTCCTTGTACCAAAGAGTATCACTCATATCACTCGACCCAAAGATGCACCTGGGGAAAAATTCGCTCCGCCAGGCTCAAGGGTTTCGGATCCAGAAAACCTGGTTATCCTTTTACCGCACCAGCCAGCATTCCCCGTACGAAATAGCGCTGCAAGCTGAAGAAAACGACCATCGGAAGCAGCATCGAGAGGAAAGCTGAAGCGGTCAGTAACTGCCAGCCAGCCCCCAGCGAGGTGACCATGTTGCTGATTTGGTAGGTCATTACAGGGTTGTTACCACCCAGGAAGACCAGGGCGACCAGCAGATCATTCCACACCCACAGGAATTGGAAAATTCCAAGCGAGGCGATGGCTGGCATTGCCAACGGGATCACCAGGCGATAGAACGCGGTCCAGTGTGAGGCGCCGTCCAGGTAAGCCGACTCGAAGAGATCGCGCGGCAGTGAGCCCAGGAAATTGCGCATCAGGTAAATCGCGTAGGGCAAACCAAAACCGGTGTGAAACAGCCACACTCCCAGGAAAGTGCCATTCAGACCGAGCTGTGCGTAGATGCGAGAGATCGGCACGAGCGTCATTTGCAAAGGCACCACCTGCAGACCGACCAGGATGGCGAACAGCCAGTAGCGGCCTTTGAAATCCAGCCAGGCGAAGGCGTAACCGGCGAATGCAGCAAACAAGATCGGGAGGATGGTCGCCGGGATGGTAACGAGCAGGCTGTTTAAAAAGGCGCGCCCCATGCCACGTGGGTTAAGCAAATCGCTGGCATTACAATTCAGGTCGACCGACTGCGCCCCAGAAGAACAATCCGCAATGTAGTTCTTGGTGCCCCGGTAGCCTACAATCGAATCGACATAATTAGTAATCGTAAATCGAGGAATCTGCTCAATCCCGGAAATTTGTTTGAGATACGAAGCAACATCTGCCGCTTCTTGAGCGCTCGGCAATGGGATATCGCCCATATGCGGCTGCCCGTTAATGTCCTTGCGCAACATTGCCAGCAATTGCAGCGAGCGAGGATATTGATTGACCAAATCCGGGTTGGTAAGGTCGGCTGCAGCAATTGCCTTTCCATCCGCTCCATGGCAGGAAGAACAGGACTGGGTATATGCGCTCTGTCCAGGCGCTGCCGATAAGGCGGTCCACCATCCGGTGCTGTTGATCGCCTGAACCGGTCGAAACGAAGTGACCAGCAGACCCACCGTCGGGACGACCCAAAGGAGAATCAATACGACGATGGCAAGATGGGTGGGCAGCTTGTTGAAAAAAGCATTCAGTTTCGACGTTCCGTTCATCGGATTGCCTCCTGTTCCAGAAAGCGGTTGATATTAAGGTAGATGAACGGGATGATGGCAACGATGAGCACAACGGCTACAGCAGTTCCCCGCCCTGTATTGAAATTCTTATACATCTCTGTATACATCCGGTTGGCGATAACTTCTGTCCCATAGTTTCCACCGGTCATGACGTAGACGATATCGAAAAGCTTAAGCACGTTGATGACCATGGTCGTTACGACGACAATGATGGTCGGCATAATGATCGGCACCATAATCGATGCGAATACCTTCCATTCACTGGCGCCGTCCACGCGAGCAGCTTCCAAAATCTCGCCCGGGACGGACTTCAAAGCGGCTGAAAGGATCGTCATGGAAAATCCGGTCCACATCCATATCCCCACGACAATCAGGGCTAAGGTATTGATCTGGGGGGTGGACAGCCAGGCCACGGGTTTAAACCCTAACCCGGTGAGGATCGCGTTCAACAAGCCAATTTGAACGTTCTGTGTGCCATAATCGTACATGAACTTCCAAATCACGCCGGCTCCCACAAAGGAGATCGCCATCGGCATGAAAATAATGGATTTTGCCAGCGCCTCATAGCGAACCCGGTCCGCCAGTACGGCGAAAGCCAGCCCGATCACCACTGTACCTGAGACCATCAAGATCATCCACTTGATGTTATTGCCGTAGGAAGAATCCCAAAACGAATTCCAAGCCGACCCAAAGGATGAAAGATCCAGCTCAGCGGTGAGGGCGTAGTGATAATTCTCAAAGATACCCCAGCAAGGCCGACCTTCTACGCAACTGGCAGCAGCAGAGGCCGTCCCATCCTTATTCAAGAAGCTGAGGTATATGGTGGAAATCATGGGATAAACAATGAAAATACTCATCACCAGCAAAGCAGGCGCAAGATAAGTCCAGGGGGCGATTTTGCCCTGCTTCATGATTTGAGGAACATTTCGAGCAGCCATAAGCTTCCTCCTAGCTCCTTTATCCAAACTCTCTCAAAACCACGAATTACTCGATGCCTTTACACCGATGACCCCAGTTAATGTCAAGGCTTCCAAATATAAGCAAGGGGACAGCCCGATTGGGCTGTCCCCTTGTATTACAAGGAATTACTTCAACGCTTCTGATTGCACCTGTGCGACGGCATTGAGCTCGGTATCGAGGTCGCCGCCGTTGACGTAGTCGACGATGGCTTTCCACTCTGCGCTGCCGAAGCCGCCCGGAATTGTGTCGCCGATGTCAGGCGTGAAGCCCTTAGCGGCAGCCAGGATGTCGGCGTACTTCTGCAAAGCGGGATCCGAGTAGTGCCCCGATCCAGCGTTGTTGGGCGTGTTGGCAAAGCCCACTTCCGCCCACTTCTGCCCGCCGGCGTCGCTGCTCAGGTAGGCCACCAAAGCCTTGACCGCCGGCTTGTCACTGAAGGCCATCATCCAGTCCGAGCCGCCCTGCACCCCTTGGGCATCCGGAATACCAAAGAAGTCATAGTCCGTGCCGTACTTCAGGGTCGGGAACTGCTTGGCGATCTCCGCTCCCGCAAACCCGGACTGCTTCACCATCATCGCTTCCGGCGGGTCCGCGAACGGCTTGTAGATCGCATCCAGGAACCCGGTCGACAGCGTCCCCTGTGCGCCGCCTACCGTGTACTTGGGATCCGTAGCCCACTTGCCGTAGATCTGGTAGGCCTCTTTCACGCCGGCATCGTTGTAGGGCACCGAACCGTCGATGATCCCACTCACGTAGTCCGGCCCCTGCTTCACCAGCATGAGGTCCTGGATGAAGTCCGACCCGGTCCAGCCAGTGGCGTCGCCTGACTCAAAGCCCATCGACCATGGCACGTTCCCGTCGGCTACCATCTTCTCCACCAACGCATCCAGCTCGTCCCAGGTCGTCGGCACCTGGTACCCGAACGCTTCAAAGTTCACCGGGCTGTACCAGATGATCGTCTTGATGTCCGCTTTCACCGGCAGCCCCAGCCATTTGCCGTCCACTGTGCCGATCTGCTGCCAGAAGTCCGCATAGTTCCCGGCATTTACCCCCAGATCCGTCATCGGCTTCAGCAGGTCTTTGTACTGCGTCAACTGGGTCACGTTCCAGAAGGTGATGTCCGGCGGCGTCCCTGCCTTCACCCGCGTGTCCAACAACGCCTGGTCGCGGGTCGACTCCGGCTTCAGCACGATCCCACAGGCATCCACCAACGGCTTCAGGATCGCATTCAGAACTCTCTTCCTCCGTCCCAGACCACTGGTACAACATGCTGATCGTGTCCCCAGATTGCGCTCCCATGCAGTCGATGGCTGAGGATGCTGCGGGCGCTTGCGTTGGCGCAGGCTGGCCGCTGAGGGCCTCCTTTTGCACTTGTGCGACGGCATTGAGCTCGGTATCGAGGTCGCCGCCGTTGACGTAGTCGACGATGGCTTTCCATTCTGCGCTGCCGAAGCCGCCCGGAATTGTGTCGCCGATGTCAGGCGTGAAGCCCTTAGCGGCAGCCAGGATGTCGGCGTACTTCTGCAAAGCGGGATCCGAGTAGTGCCCCGATCCAGCGTTGTTGGGCGTGTTGGCAAAGCCCACTTCCGCCCACTTCTGCCCGCCGGCGTCGCTGCTCAGGTAGGCCACCAAAGCCTTGACCGCCGGCTTGTCACTGAAGGCCATCATCCAGTCCGAGCCGCCCTGCACCCCTTGGGCATCCGGAATACCGAAGAAGTCATAGTCCGTGCCGTACTTCAGGGTCGGGAACTGCTTGGCGATCTCCGCTCCCGCAAACCCGGACTGCTTCACCATCATCGCTTCCGGCGGGTCGGCGAACGGCTTGTAGACCGCATCCAGGAACCCGGTCGACAGCGTCCCCTGTGCGCCGCCTACCGTATACTTGGGATCCGTAGCCCACTTGCCGTAGATCTGGTAGTCCTCTTTCACGCCGGCATCGTTGTAGGGCACCGAACCGTCGATGATCCCGCTCACGTAGTCCGGCCCCTGCTTCACCAGCATGAGGTCCTGGATGAAGTCCGACCCGGTCCAGCCAGTGGCGTCGCCTGACTCAAAGCCCATCGACCATGGCACGTTCCCGTCGGCTACCATCTTCTCCACCAACGCATCCAGCTCGTCCCACGTCGTCGGCACCTGGTACCCGAACGCTTCAAAGTTCACCGGGCTGTACCAGATGATCGTCTTGATGTCCGCTTTCACCGGCAGCCCCAGCCATTTGCCGTCCACTGTGCCGATCTGCTGCCAGAAGTCCGCATAGTTCCCGGCGTTTACCCCCAGGTCCGTCATCGGCTTCAGCAGGTCTTTGTACTGCGTCAACTGGGTCACGTTCCAGAAGGTGATGTCCGGCGGCGTCCCCGCTTTCACCCGTGTGTCCAACAACGCCTGGTCGCGGGTCGACTCCGGCTTTAGCACGATCCCACACGCATCTACCAGCGGCTTCAGGATCGCATTCAGACTCTCTTCCTCCGTCCCAGACCACTGGTACAACATGCTGATCGTGTCCCCAGATTGCGCTCCCATGCAGTCGATCCCGCCCGTCGCTGCGGGGGGTTCAGTGGCCGCAGGAGGCTGTGTCGCAGCAGAAGCCTGGGTGGGCGGTGGAGCAGAGGTGGGCGTTGGGGTAGCTTGGCCTCCACAGGCCGCCAGCACGAATGCGACGACCATCAATACTGAAAAAACCGCAATTACTCGTTTGTTCATTTTTTCTCCTCCATGAACAATAGGATCATAGTTCCACAGTCAGGTAATCATTCGACAGGGTTGCTCAATAATCGTATTCTCCGGTTGGTCACCTCCGTTTAGAAGAATAGACTGAATTTAGTTAGGGGATTGTCGCTTTCTCATCCCACACGATTCTCGAACGACCAGATGGGTGTCCATGATGATCTGCCTTTGGGCAGGCTGGTCGCCTTTGAGTAATTGGATCAGCATTTCACTGGCCCGGCGAGCCAGGTCTTTCGCTGGGAGGTGAATTGTCGTGATCGGTGGTTCTGTGTAGTAAGAAAGAGGGATATCGTCAAAACCGACCAGAGCAATATTTTCCGGGACCTTCAGACCTCGCTCTCGTAGCGCAGTCTCAGCGCCTAATAAAACTACATCGCTGGCAACGAATGCAGCCGTAAACGGGCTGCCGCTATCTAACAGACTGTTCATCTGTACGTAGCCGCTCTGCAAATCGAAATCGCCATAACGAACCAGATCTTTATCGTAGGGTATGTTGGCCTCTCCGAGGGCATCGTTATATCCTTCTAACCGGTCCGAGGCGGCAGTGTAAATAGGTTGGGCGTTCGTGATGCAGGCGATACGAGAATGCCCCAATTTAATTAAATGCGCCACAGCCATCCGGGCTGCGGCGCGATTATCAACGTCTACGGAACAGATGGAGGAACCGGGTAATTGGCCCATCAGTACCATAGGGAAGCTGTCCTCTTCAAGGGTTTGTAAGGCTTTATCGTCGAACCGCGGTCCAGAAAGGATAACGCCATCGATATGCTTGGCGCGCACTAATTCGAGATAAGCTTCTTGTTGGCGTTGCGGATCAACGATATCAATAAGCAGGCGCATACCATGCTGGCGGACCACTTCAATCAGTCCGTCCAAGATTTGGGTGAGAAAAGCATCGGAGGCAAGGTGATGAGGCGTGCGGGTGAGAATCAAACCGATGATCTTCACTCGCCGCCTTGCTAACGCTTGCGCGGCTGCTTCTGGAACATAGCCAAGCTCTCGGGCTGCATCGAATACACGCTGGCGCGTCTCATCGCTAATTTGGATTCCCTGGACATCGTTGAGAACGAGAGAAACTGTAGTGCGAGACACACCGGCGTGGTTAGCGACGTCTTGGCTGGTTACCCTCCTCGCGCTCAAAAATCACTCCCTCACTACTAACGCGTGTTACTAACGTGTGTTAGTAATATAGCAAATAGTCTCAATGTTGTCAATATTAAATTTTCATTTAACCGGATTAAAAGGGTTTTTTTAAGGTTTGAAACTAACGCGCGGCCAACACGGGGCAAGTAAGCGCTTCAGCAACTTCCGCAGTCACATTTGGCATATATAAATGGCGCAGGCCGTGAACTCCATAGGTTGAGCCCATACCGATCAGGTCGTAATCCCCGCTGCGGGCCTCATCTTAATTTTGTGGACGACATTCCCGTGACGGACTTTAGATGAATAGAGATCCATCCTATCAGATCTGAAAAATTTCACATCTAACCCAGGTCTTTTACCAGGTACAAATCCCCTCGCTTGAATCCTTTGTGCAGGTAATAACGGCGCGTACCTACAGCGGCGATCACAGCCAGCCTGGAATAGCCACTTAGAGCGGCAATCCGTTCAGCGCGCCGGATCAAGCGAGTCCCAAGCCCGGTGTGCTGGGCAGCGCCGGTAGACTCTACGCCTACTGGCAGGGACTGCCCGTACACGTGTACCTCGCGGATGATCGCGGCCTCGTTTAGATCGGGTAAGCCCACACCGGGCGCGCCAGGTCCAGGCAGCGAAAGGCGCAAAAACCCCGCCAGTTTATCGTCTGGGGTATTGAACGACAGGAAATGCTCTTCCACATCCCCAACGGTATAGACCAGGTCTTTCGTTTGCAGCTCGCCCACTTCTACCTGCTGGTCACGCACTTCCCGGCAGCGGATACATTGGCAGCGGGTCCCCCGGCGCTTCATTTCAATATGGACATCCTGGCGCAAACTGGTGCGTTTATTGCCCTCGACGACGTTGGTTGAGGGGATGTCTCGGATGACACGGTTGACCCGGCAATAGCGTGGGATGCCCGGCTTAATATCGGCAATCAGGTCGACCAACTCATCCGTGGTGTAAGGCCGGAATTCACCGCGCAGCCAATAATCGTAAAGCTCCGCATTGGCCAGGAGCTGATTGGGGTAAATCTTAATCTCATCCGGGGAAAACCCATCCCACAAGCGGCGAAAATCCTGACGGTCCGATTCGGGCGTTGCCCCTAACAGGTTCGGCATCCAGTGCAGGACTATTTTAAATCCGCCGGCGCGCAAAAGTGCAACCGCCTGGCGAGTATCCTCGACGGTGTGGCCGCGTTGGTTTAGCTCGAGGATGGAGTTGTCCAGGCTTTGAGCGCCCATCTGCACCTTGGTCACCCCCAAAGATCGCAGCCAGGCCAGCTCACGGGGATTGACATGGTCGGGGCGCGTTTCGATCACAAGACCGACATTCCGGTGCCTGGCGGTTTCATTATAAGTCTGGGCTTCCGCAAGGTTGGGCAACTCGATCCCATTTAAAGCGTGGAAACAACGCAGGATAAACCACTCCTGGTAATCACGGCGGTAGGAGCTCCACGTGCCTCCCAGGATCAGGAGCTCGATCTTATCCGTCGGATGGCCAACCGCCTCCAAGGCCTCGATGCGAGCAGCCACCTGGGAGTACGGGTCGAAATTGTGCTGCAAAGCCCTGCGGGCGCCCGGCTCATCCGGAAGATAGCTTTTGGGCATTCGGACGTCGGTGGGACAGAAGATACACTTCCCAGGGCAGGGATAGGGTTTGGTAAGCACCGTCACTGTGGTCACGCCGGAGAGCGTCCGCACCGGTTTCATCCGGATGCGCGCCAGCAGCGCCGGGTCCGGCGCCCACGCACCACTTTGGGTCAATTCTCGATATGCGGCGACCAGCACGTGTTTTCCCAGGTAGCCCCCATGCGGCAATGGGTAGCGGCGGACAGCGTCGATTACCTTCGCTCCCGCCCGGACTTCATCCAGAATCTGGTGAGCCAATGCCAGTTTTTCAGGCGTGTACTCCCACGCTTTAACCCAATCCCGATATTTGGTATCCATTCACCGACCTGTTTGATGAAACGCTAATCTTCCTCACGCCTCGTTCAGCGACCACTGCGCCCGACACTTTTGGCTTCAAGCTATAATAAGGCTGTGAATGCCTCCACAGTGAAGCTTCTACTTGAGCTTAACCATCAATTTTACCAGACCTTTGCCTTGCAATTTTCCGCAACCCGCCAACGGCTGCAGCCAGGAGTCCGCCAAACCCTTACCCAAATCCCCTTTTCCGCAGGCATCCTGGATCTTGGCTGTGGGAATGGAGCGCTGGGGCGGGTGCTGGCCGAGCGGGGACAGACTGGGATTTATATCGGTCTGGATTCCAGCGAAGAACTCCTGGAACAGGCCAGGCCGGCAAATGTCAGAAGGATATTGCAGGGGACGAAAGGCCAGCAGCGCTTCCTGGAGGCGGATCTATCCGCGCCAGATTGGCAGGCAAGCATCCCAAATGGCTCATTCGATTTCGTGTTGGCTTTTTCGGTGCTTCACCACATACCCGGGATCGACCTGCGACGAAGTGTATTGGCTCGGGTGCACGACCTGTTAAAGCCGCCGGGGCTTTTCATCCATTCCGAATGGCAGTTTATGAACAGCCCACGTCTGCGCTTACGGCGGCAACCCTGGGAAGCAATCCAGATCAAGGACGAGGATGTCGATCCGGGCGATTACCTTTTGGATTGGCGGCACGGCGGCAGCGGACTGCGGTACGTGCATCTCTTCTCAGAACTCGAGTTAACCGAACTTGCCCGAGATACAGGATTTCAGATCAGGGAAACGTTTTATTCAGACGGAGAAAGTAACGATTTAGGCCTGTACCAGGTATGGGAGAAGGCGCAAGGCTCATAATTTTGATATATTCTTATCCCATTCAGTCTCCAATCAGATAGTATAATTACCCATCCTGATTCGATGATTCGCATTCACCCTGACGTAGGTACGCCAAAAGTGTCCAACACTTATTAATTTGTCTCATCCGAGATTATCCCTCTACATGAGAATACTCATTATTTCTGACATCCACGCGAATTTGACCGCCCTGGAAGCTGTACTGGCTGAAGCTGGCGAAATTGATGCAGCCTGGTGCCTTGGCGACCTGGTGGGGTACGGGCCCGATCCGAACGAATGCGTCGAAGTCGTGCGCAACCTGCCAAACCTTGAATGTCTCATCGGAAACCACGACGCCGCCGCGCTCCGGCAGATTGAAGTAAACTCTTTAACCCGGAGGCGCGCCTGGCTATTTACTGGACACAAAATACACTCACAGAAAGCTCCAGGATATTCCTGAGTCATTTGCCGGAAAAAATTAATAAAGGGGAAGTAACGCTTAGCCATGGCAGTCCACGCCACCCGGTTTGGGAGTATTTGCTCGACACTCGGACGGCGACCTTAAACTTTGAGTACTTCGAATCGCCTTATTGTTTTGTCGGGCATACCCATTTACCTGTCATTTTTCAAATGGACGAAGTATTGAACGTCGCCCATTTAAATATCCCCGATCCAAACACCCGCATCACGCTCATTCCGCGCTCGATCATCAATCCTGGATCCGTGGGCCAGCCGCGCGATCGAGACCCGCGCGCTTCTTATGCAATTTATGAACCGGAAACGAATTCCTGGGATTACCGGCGGGTGACGTATGATATCGCCCAGGTGCAGGAGCGCATGCGAGCTGCCGGCCTGCCCGACCGCCACATTGTGCGGCTGTCTGCGGGCTGGTAAAGCGACATTCCTGCTTTTACCCCAATTTGAACCGTCCGGTAAAAAAAATCATGCCTGTCAAAGTCGGGCAGTGGGGGAACCAGAGAGCACACCCGGTCGTCTAAACTGTGAAAATTGACTCTTTTTAGGAGACTCCCATGTGCAAGAAACGCGTGAAAACCAGCCTGTATCTCTCCACCCTGCTCGCCCTTCTGGCTCTACTCCTTCAGGCCTGCGCAGCAGCCAGATCGACTGCTCCCGAGCTTTCCAGCTCCGATGTCGCCTCCGGGGCGCCGGCTCCAGGCCTACCACCGCAAGAATCCACCTCGAATTCTTCACCCGGCGCCGATTTCGGACCATCTGCCCAGGCGATTGCCCAGGCGATACAGCGCATCGTTATAAAAAATGCGAGCCTCTCGATCGTTGTCGCCGACCCTGCCGCGTCGATGGACAAAATTGCCAGCCTCGCAGATGAGCTGGGTGGATACGTCGTTTCAGCCAACCAATTTCAGTCCCAACTGGAGAATGGCGCCAGCGTCCCGCGTGCTTCAATCAAGATCCGGGTGCCAGCCGAGCGGCTGAATGAAGCGCTTGCCAGGATCAAGGCCGAAAGCGATCGCGATCCGCTCAACGAGACGTTGGACAGCCAGGATGTGACCAGCGACTACACAGACTTGCAATCGAAATTGCGCAATACGGAAAATACCGAAGCCCAGCTCACCAAGATTATGGACTCGGCGACCAAGACTGAAGATGTGTTATCGATATATAACCAACTGATTGGGATTCGTGAACAGATCGAAGTGCTCAAAGGCCAAATCAAATATTACGACAAATCAGCCGCCTTGTCAGCCATCAGCATAGAGCTGATTCCGAACGAGGCGGTCCAACCGTTGAACATCGGCGGGTGGCAGCCTGTGGGTGTAGCAAGGGATGCCGTTCAGGCGCTGATCAATGCGATGACGTTCCTGGCGAACGCTGCAATCTGGATCGTCATCCTCGTCATTCCGGTGTTGTTCGTTTTGTATTTTGTTTTCTTCGTACCGCTCAGGTTGGCCTTGAGAGCCTTACGAAAGCGCCAGCGGCGCAATAAAGAGCTCAAACAACAAAACGCACCAGTCTCCCCGCCTCAGCCTCCGGCGGACTAGATGCCAGCATTTTGTTAGGTATAATCGGAGCTATGCGAGCGTTTGCCCAATATGCATTGTCTTTGCTAGATATCCGGCTGTCAGCCTCACAACTGGCTGCTCTCGAACGCTACGAGCAGGAGCTCCTGGAATGGAACACGCGCATTAACCTGACTGCGATTCACGAGCCTGAAAAGATCCATGTGAAGCACTTTCTGGATTCTCTGACTTGCCTGTGCGTCATGCGCAACACCCCCATGGAGCGGGTGATCGATGTGGGCACAGGCGCAGGGTTCCCTGGCTTGCCGCTTAAGATCGTTTGTCCCGGAATGCAGCTCACGCTGGTCAACTCTGTGGGAAAGAAGGCGGACTTCTGCCGCCATATCGTAAATACCTTAGGATTGGAGAAGGTTATCGTTGTCCAGGAGCGGGCTGAGACTCTGGGAAGATTTCCACAGCACCGAGAACAATACGATTGGGCGATCTCCCGGGCTGTCGCCATCCTGCCGGTATTAGCGGAGTACTTGCTTCCCTTCGTGCATGTCGGTGGAGCAATGTTAGCGATGAAGGGTGAGAACGCCCCGGTCGAGGCGCACATGGCAGAGCACACCTTGCATCTGCTGGGCGGTCACCTGCGCAAATTAACCCGCATTACATTACCCGGGGTCGCCGATGAACATTTCCTGCTGGTGGTGGATAAAGTCGCTGCGACCCCCGAAAGTTTTCCCCGCCGGGTGGGCGTTCCGGCGAAGAAACCTCTTTAGCTATTTTTTGTCTCTTCCACGCGGCCACCACGCACCTGCCACAAGGTAGATTTCTGGATGTATTCTGGCGAGAATAAATCCAGATCGGTCGTCGTCAGTAGCACCTGTTCACTGGCGGAGAGTCCCGAGAGCAGGTCCTGGCGCCGCTCTGCATCCAGTTCGGCCAGCACTTCATCCAGCAACAACACCGGCCACTCCCCTTTTTTCTCCTTCATCCATTCTACTTCGGCCAGTTTCAGGGATAACATCGCCGTGCGCGCTTGCCCGCGTGAACCATATGTGCCCAGGTCAACCCCGTTTCCTAAAAATCGCAGCTCGTCCCGGTGGGGTCCGATCGTTGTAACGCCGCGGGCAATCTCGTCGCCGTGATTTTGCTGCAGGCATTCCAAAAACCCGTTTTGGATCTTCTCCAGCGAGATCCTCGAACGATCTAAAGGCGTGTCCAAGGGCAGCGCGTATTGCAGCGACTTCTTGGGAAGAGGGTCATAAGCCGGCTGGTAGTTCAGGCGCAAGACTTCCTTGCCGCGAGTGAGTTCGCTATGTACCCGAGCCGCGTATCGCTCAATCTCCGTTATGGCATAAATCCTGGCGAAAATGAGTTGAGATCCGCTGGCAACCAACTGGTCATCCCAAAATACAAGCTGCTGAGAATCACCCCGCGCTCGCTCAACTGTTTCAACAGCGCATTACGCTGAGTGAGCGTCCGGGTATAATCTGACAAAGCCTGGCCATAGCGAGGCAGCGTCTGAGCCAACGCCAGATTCAAATAACGGCGACGTTCCTCCGGGGCGCCTTCGACAATTCGCAGCATATGCGGGAGAAATAAAACAGCGTTGAAAGCCCCTATCGCTTCACCAATCTTGAGCTTGACCCCGTCTACAAGCACCTCTTTCCGCAGCCGTGCGCTGCCGTTAAAACCTGTCTCCCCCTGGATGAGGCGGACTTCAAGCCTGTGTGAACTCGCCTGGCTTAACTCAGGCGCTCGTTTCGGAGAACCCTGACCGGCCTGGTGTTTAAAATCGGCGACGATCCGCGCCACCGCGAGTGGTTCTCGCCCGGCGATGAAATTAATCAACTCACGATCGCTGCTGGCATGAAAAGATGTAAACGTTGCCAGGAAGTAGATGGCTTCCAGCAGGCTGGTTTTCCCTTGAGCGTTACCGCCGGTTAAGAGCAAGGATCCAACTGGAACGTCAACATCTAACCTTGCATAGTTACGGAAATTAGTCAGTGATAGGTGGGTCAGATGCATGATTCACACGAATGCCACGGAGAAATTTCCCCGTGGCATCAATAACCGGGGTAGACTGAAAAAGTCCCTACGGAGTACCTTCAGATAAATACTTCATAGTTAGCTGGCTGCACAGGCTGTCCAACCCAAAGACGGGGAAACGTTCTAATCCGCCGCCATCCTCTGGACGGTTTTTTCTTCTTCCAACTTCCAGACATGTTCAGCCCGGTCAGTAAATAGTATCCCATCCAGGTGATCGACCTCATGCTGAAAGATACGCGCCAGCCACCCCTGAGCTTTGATACGAACCGGTTTACCTCGCCGGTCAAGACCCTTAACCGTTACTGCGAGGGGACGATCGACATCCCCAACAATCCCCGGGATGGATAGACAGCCTTCGGTGGCCACTTCCGTATCCATTGAAAAGCGGGATATCTCCGGATTCACCACTGCGTAAAGCTTTGGCGGCACACCCTCTTTCTCATCATCCCCATACTCGACGACAATCACGCGCAAAGGGACATCGATCTGGGGCGCTGCTAACCCAACGCCCGGGGCAACGCGCATCGTCTCGATCATGTCGTCAATCAAGGTCTGCAAATCCTGCCCGAAAGCCGTCACTTTGCGCGCTTTATTGCGCAATACCGGATCTGGCAGGGTTGTTATCTTGCGAATCGACATACTTACCTCAACAACTTTTAGTAACAAAATACAATTTGTCTTATTTTACCTCGAAAACACCTGCGTATTCGGGTTATTCTTCAGTCTCCTCTAAATTCTCCGCCTCCTGATGATAGGTCACCAGCCAGTTCACCATTTGTTCTCGCTCACGAGAGGCTTCCTTTTCTCGCTTTCGTCGGTTCAATACCTCCCGGTAATCGGAGATATCTTGGTGAACTTGATCGGGATTGTATACGCCGAAAAAAATGAATTTTGTCTGGCCGACATTAACGGTCACATTACCAAAGTTCAAAATGATCCCCAGGATATTTGCTCGCTCGTGCTCGATGGAGAGAATAGATTCCAGCGAGGCGGTCTTTTTGACTTCCTGGCCCAGCGGCTTGCGTTCGATATCGTGGATCTGTTCGCCCGTCAGACGATAGATATCATTACTCCAATCCAGGTAATCGTAACTTAACCACGCAAATGCCGCGATAAACAAGGGGATACTCAACCCACAAACAAAAACAATCGAAGGTACAGCCTGGTTTCCTAGCAGGCGAACTCCAACCAGGAGTATGGCCCCGGCAAGAATCCCTCCAGTCAGCAAGGCCGGCATCCAGGCTTTGGTAATCAATATAAACCAATGTTTGCGATAAGTAATTACCCCATCCTGTTCGTAGCGCACCTTGAGCAGGTTGTCCAGGCGCTCTCTAAATGAGGGTTCTGGCCTCACTTCTTTCTGTTTTGGCGGCGGGTAAGGCGGCGGCTCAACTGGCACTTCCGGGGGCTGCTTCTCCGCCAGGAAACGGCGGGTCAAAGCTTGTTCCAGGGCCGCCTCCATCGCCTTGGCTTCTTCTTCTTTCGTGATACTGATGACCCGTTTCTTGAAGCCCTCGACGAATGAGGCAAACATATTTGGATTACTGGCATTTCGCATCATGATGCCGCCAGTGAAAGTGCGTACATTCACATTCCCGTAATGGAAAATCCGTCCTAGCTGGCTGGAGACAACATTAACAGCCAGGATCGTTTCCAGAGGCGCCTCGCGACGGCTGTCGTACAGCCCAATGACCTTCTCCAGCCAGATCACCCTCTGGCTGGTGACGATATAGTAATCATTTCCCCAATCTACCCAGCTCCAAAATCCCCAAACCAGCGCGGCGACCAACAACAGGCCGCCAACCAATTCAAACAGAATAAATAAAGAGGTTTGGGAGAGCTCTGTGATACCGAACGCCAGGATTGGGAAAGCGGCGACGCCCAAGATAATGGAGGGGATCAATGCAGCCAGGAGGATTATTTCATGTTTTCGCGACACAAAATAAATCACTTCATCCCCGCCCAACCAGTCAAAATGCTGGGTGCGCGCCATCCGGCGGCTCTCAGCCGTCGCCGAAAGCTTGGAACGGAGCGCCGGATAGGCTTGAAGCATCCAGTCAAATCTTTCCCGGTCCATTCTCAGCAGCGTTGTGGTTTCAACGATATTGATTGTCATGGAGCGCGGGCGATTGTATAGGAGCGCATCCTCGCCAAAAAAATCGCCTTGACCCAGGACATTCAAAGGCCGGTCTTCTCCGCGCATTCTATGGATCACTCGCACTTTGCCGCTAAAAATCATGTAGAAAAAATCACCTGGAGATCCCTGTGAATAAACCACTGTGTTTCGATCCAGGGTAACCGGTTTAAACTGCGAGGCCACCCAGGCAAGCTGCTCATGAGACATATCCTGGAACAGATACTCTCGACCTAGCAAATTAATAATCTCGTTGAGTTCAACAGCCATAAAGGCACCTGCCAAACAAATCTATTCCGTGAAGGAGGTTTCAGCACGGCGTTTCTTAAAGAACCAATGAAGATCAATCGTGAAAAAAATCAATCGGTGATAAAATCGAACTCGCTCATTTTGCATTGGAGGTTCATATGCCCATTCATTTCGGTACCGACGGCTGGCGAGCCGTAATTTCAGATACGTTTACCTTTCACAACTTAAAACTCGTCGCACAGGCAATCGCAGATGCTGTGAAATCAAACTCCTGGAATAACGGTACACCTGTTAGAGATACCATCGATCCACAAAAAATGGTTGTCGGTTTTGACACCCGCTTCCTCTCAGACCGCTATGCGGGCGATGTCGCCCGCGTTCTCGCCGCCAACGGTTACTCGGTGATTCTTTCCCAATCCGATGCGCCCACACCTGCAATTTCCTACACGATCCATCATCAGGGCGCCATTGGAGGCGTCATGATCACAGCCTCGCACAATGCACCGCGCTACAATGGCGTTAAGCTCAAGGCAGCTTACGGCGGTTCGGCGTCCAGCGAACAATGCCGCCGGGTAGAAGTGTACCTGAATGATAACGAGCAGCGCGCCCGCGGTCCGAACCTGATGGACTTTGACCTGGCTCGCAGCCAGGGATTAATTCAGAAATTCAATCCCATTCCAGCCTATTACGACCACCTGAGAAATCTGATCAACTTCGATATCGTTGGCGATCGCCCTCAGCGATTGGTCGTCGATTCCATGTATGGCTCAGGCCGAGGCGTGATCAAGGGTATTTTACAGGGCACCGGCTGCGAGGTCCAGGAGATTCGCGGGGAGATGAATCCCGGCTTTGGCGGCGTGCACCCCGAACCTATTGAACAACACCTCAGCGCCCTGGCCGGGGCGATCAGTACCCATATGGGTAATTTTGGCCTGGCTACAGACGGCGACGCCGATCGCATCGGGGCCATGGATGAACGCTGCAACTTCATCGATCCACATAAAATCATGTCTTTAGCTTTTAGATATCTGGTCGAGAAACGCGGCTGGCGAGGTCCGGCCGTGCGAACCGTCTCTACCACCCGGATGATCGACCGGTTGGCGAAAAAATATGATGTCCCTGTTTACGAAACGCCGGTAGGCTTCAACCATATCGCTGACTACATGCTAAAAGAGGATATCCTGATCGGTGGGGAGGAATCTGGCGGCATATCATTTCGCGGCCACATTCCCGAGGGGGATGGCATTTTGATGGGTTTATTGTTGGTGGAGATTGTCTCCAGTGAGGGTGTTTCACTTTATGAACTGGTCGAAAATTTGATCCAAGAGGTTGGGCCCGCTTTTTACCAACGCAAGGATTTGCGCCTCAGCCGGCCTGTGACGAAATCTCATATGACCCAACACCTGCTTGAATCTTCACCCAAGATTATCGGCAATGAAAACGTTGTCGATATTCTCACGCGGGATGGCGTTAAATATATCCTAGCAGACGATTCCTGGTTGCTGATCCGCCCATCGGGTACGGAGCCCGTTTTGAGAGTATATGCCGAAGGCCGCAGCCCAGAGATGGTGCAGAGTCTGCTCGGCTATGGTGAGCAAGTCGCTGCCAGCGTTACCTAGCATTTATCTAATTTCTTTAAGCAAAAAAGGCGAAGGAATAAGGAACGCGGCTGGTTTCAAGTACAACCAGCTTCGACCAGCCTTCGCCTCTGAGATTTAATCTACGCGCTGCGCAAACGCCGAGCCAGGAAGATCACCGCAACCAGCAGAACAGCCAGTCCCAGTAAAGCTGGCAAGCCCATTTCCTCAACAAAGCCGGTAGACGGCAAGGCGGTAGCCGTCGGCACAACGGTTTGCGTCGTGAGGGCAGCCTGGGTCAGCAGTGCAGCCACCGTCGCAGTACGTGGATCCGGGGATGAGGCGACGGTATTGGTGGGAACGACGACCACGGCAGTAGGAGAGGCTGTAGGCGTGTTCGGCACCGGCGTCACAGTCGGGGTAAAAGTCGCTGCAGCAGCAGCGGAGGTCTCTGTGATTGCCTGTGCGACCTGGGTATTCTGAGCATTTAAGGTTGCAGCCTGCTGATCACGTTGGTTGAGCTGCGAAGGCCGGATCACCAATGCATACACCGCAATACAAATCAATGCCAGCAGGGCAATCGCGCCCAGTACGCCGGCCGCGATCAAGAACGCGCGGTTCCCAAACTCCTCCGGCGGAGGTGATTCATCCATATTATCCGTATCGAGGTTGTCATAAGTCATAGCACTCTCCTCCTGATGAGATATCCTCTCTACTCTAGAACTTCAAGATTCGCCAATGGCAAAACCGCAACTTCTCCATCGTCTAAACGCACCTCACCCGCCAGGCCACGCACACCGCTTGGGAATACGGAAGAACCGACCAAATCCTGCAATTCTCCAATCATGCCGGCATATGGGGCGCGCACCACACGCACTTGCTGGCCGGCGGCGAAAACTTCAGTCTCGCGAGGCAGTGAGGGTTGTCCGGCAGCCGGAAGCGGGATAACGATTTCTGGACGTGTACCCTGATAAGGGTTCCACGGTTCGGCATTTAGAGCGATCTCCCGTCTTTCGTTCGTTGTTAGCAGTTTGAAAGCCGCCGAATCCATTGGCCGGTGTCCAAATCCATCAATGATCATAACCGGGACTGGTATTTTCGCAGCAAGTGAAACCAGGGAGGGCTCCAGGCTGGAAACAATCAGACCTCGCAAAGGCATCTCAGCCGCGGTCTTGAGTACGTCCGCACTGGCGACATGCCCTGCCAGGACCATCGAACCCCGCATACTGACGTCGAGACGGTTTGCCGTTATCGTATCCTCGGGGTCTTTTACCAGCACGTTCATCAACCCATAATCAATGCCCCCGTTGCCCCACACCCCTTGAATCAAAGCCCCGGTCGCCTCAATAATGGCGCCACGATCGGGAACTAAATCCAGAACGATCCCGGGGATGGCAGCCTTGAGCTCAAACGGCCGGCTTTGGATTTCGATCAGGACCTGCCCGCTGCCTGCCAGGACGACCCTGCCGGATCGCTGGGACCGCACCACCCTGCGGGTCAAACCCACCGGTCCAGCCAGCACATCCCCTTCGGCGATCTGAGCGCCAGCCTTGACCTGGATATACTTATCCGCTTGGGCTGGCGGCAGCCCTAGCCCGCGCGAGACATCGACCAGCAAGTGGGCGGGCGATAGGTTCGCCTCCGCAACCGTATCCGTAGCGCTCACTTTTTGCCCCTTGCGCACAACAACCTTTCCGGGAACGGGCAAAACCCTTTCCCGGCGAATTGTGGTCAGAGGGAGAATGTGTATAACGGATGCTATCATGAATGATCTAATCCCTGGTAATTGGATGCAAGGTTAATGCCAACACCTCCAGTTTTCCACTGGGGGAAATTCCCCTCAGGCGGGGGTTTTTCAGCCGCCAAGCGTCCAAAGCCATTTCTTCATCGCCTCGTAGCGCCGCTCGGGGCTGTCGGGCAGCCGCAGCGGACGCCCACGTGCATCGATCACGACACCGATAATGCCGCCATGCACGCCCAGCCTGCCGCTCCGTCCCGGTCCACCCATCCCAACATCATAACGATGCAGCGGCTGCAATTGAAGACGCGCAGTTTGCCCTAGCGGCAGCGGTAAGACCTCCAAGGATCCTTGTTTAACGTCCAGTCGCGTTTCATGGCCATCTTCATAAGTCATTTTCAAGCTCAGAACCGGGGTTCCGGGACGTGCATCTCCGACCGGAGAAATCACCGTTCCCAGGTAAAGAAAGGTGTTCGAATCCATCACCTGAACGGAGAGGACTGGGTTAATTGCCGCAGCTACTCCTAAAGCTGGCGAGAGATGATTCTGGTCCAACACAAATGTCGTCACCCCGGTCGGCTGGAGGCCATCCAGAAGCATCAACATGCTGTGCGCCAGGCTTGGGGCGTTAGTCAGAACACTCCCGGTGGCAATTATCGGCTCAAAAGGCGGCAGCAGACTGCTCCCTGGAACCCCCAATTTTGATGAAAAACCTCTCGAAGTCAGTTTCACTGCGGCCTGCATAAGTAGACGCGCCAGCGCCTCTTCGATAGCTAAATCTTCTGGCGTTGCTGGTAAACTCGCTGGATACAAGGATTTGTTAAAGATATATTCTTTAATTTGTTGGTCTGAGATATCGGATGGCAGCCAGAGCGAGATTTCGTGTAATTGAACTTGATTTAGCAGTTGAGGCAGCCCGCTACCCAGGCCAAATTGGGGATAAACTCCCAGGGCAAGCTCGCCATTGTAGCCGGCAGCCACGGTTGTCGCCGAAGCGCCAATATCTACGCCCAGGACGCCTTTGGAGGAAGCATACGCTTTGCTCAAAAACCGGATCAGACGCCCAAAAGCTGAAGCCGTCGGCATTAAATTTCCACCTGACCATTCTTCCAGCTCTTTGACGCCTGTTAATTGGCGGGTTCGCACTTTGCAGAAAATTTCCGCGACCTGGGTTTGGGCCGCATCCAGCCGTTCAACTTCCAGGGTTGGGCGAACGTTGGGAGCAAAATACAGGCCTGCCACGCCGTTTAAGGAGGAGCGCACATCATCCTGCAAGTCATTGTTGCCAGCGTAGAGAACCTCGGGGCGTTGGCCATCTGGGAGCAGATAGCAAGCCAATCCAACCGATTCGAGCAATTTTAAAACGGATTGTGAAGCGCCCCCTTCGGTTCCACCAGCCACCAGGATAACATCCGGCCGGACGCGTAAAACTGTATCGATACGGGTTTCTTGCTTTCGGCGGTCATTCAGGCTGATATTCTCTATCAAACCGCAGTAAGTCGTCGTAGCCAGCCGGCGGGCGCTTTCAAGAGAGACATCTTCCAACAAGCCCACCGCTAAAATCCTCAAAGGTGCTCCGGCCGAGATTGTCGCCGCAAAAGTATCCACACCCGAGCCATCTTCAGTGGCAGGCATGATCAGGCTTTCATCGGCAGCAACCAGCGTGCGCCCGGTGGTCGACTGCAATTGGTCGATCGCCCGTCGAACGCCTTCGCCCACATCCCGAAAAGGTGCGCCGGCAGTAGAAACTGCCGAGCCAACTGCCAGGAAACGGTAGCGACCGTCCACCACATCAAAAAGCATGGCGCGAGTATTAACAGAGCCAACATCGATTACAAGCAGAGAGTCAGCTTCAATTAGCGAAGTTGTCATATCGATTATCAGGGTTGGATGAGTGACCATAAAAAGGTCACTACAAAGTGAGAACGCTCCACCAGGGATGTCAGGGCAGTGGTATAAATACCGGCGAATACTGCGCCTAATGACACTGCGATGAAGATCTGCCCAACCCAGGCAAGGCCTTCGACCAGAGAGGATCTGCGCGGCGCCTGGTCAGGGCGGGGTCGAGCCCCAAATTGAAAATAGATTAAAGTCGTCAACGTGCCTACCAGAATCAGCCCGGCTTCGATAAGCTTAATAATGAAATCGAAGCCAGCGGACAATGTTCTTTGGTCAAACAAGTTGACCGAAGCGCTGGCTTGAGGAAACACGGTCCCCAGTACAGCCCCTCCAATCGCTGTAGCGACACCCGCCCCAACCAGATAGGCAACCGGCAGGCTGCCCCAACCCGACAGTCGGGAGGAGGTTTTAGCCAATAAAAGGACAGCCAGGACAAGCGGAGTGATCACGAAGAGTCGATCCGATTGCCCCCCACTTATTAACGGGCGTAATAGCTGCGGCCAGATCACATAATACCAGGCGACGACCACTGCGTAGCCGGCTGACACACCGATGAAAATATGGATCGCCAGGCGAAAAAGAATGTTGTCACCGAAAACATAGCTGAAGATAAATAAGGTGAAAACCAATCCTGCAAACAAACCAGCGAGATCGATCGCGCTCAGATTGGCGAGGTTCATGATTGGCTCCCCCCCGCTGCGTTTTCTTTCCTGGCAGCTAACAAGCTGGAAACCACATTGATCGCCCCGCCGATCAAGATCAGCGCTACGGCTACCACCAGGCTGAGGCCGAACGAATCCCAATAAATGCGCGCCAGTCCGGGCCGCCCGTTCAGGTTTTCATAGGCTGCACCACCGGCCAGGCCAGTGACCAGCCCGTCCACTTGCTTCGGTTCGGCTTCGTAGAAGGGCCTGACCAAAGGCTCAGCCTGGGCGCTGATGACCATCACCAGCGGCACAGAGCCCAGATTTGGCTTTACTTGTTCGATCCAGGAGCGAGCGTCATCCGGATTTTCTGTGATAACAACTGCCATAGCAAAATCGGATAAAGCTTTCACTGCCTGCAAGGGTTCTTGATCCCAGGCGAATAGACCGCTTGAATCGAACGGGGTGATCTGTTGCGGCGATTGGACAAAGCTGATCAAGCCTGTCGAACCGCCTGGGATGAAACCCAGGTTAGCATATTGTGTCCCAGGGTGATATTGGTGACCGGCCTGATTGTTGACGGAAGTCAAAAGACGCTCAACCTGAGCCGGACCTGAAGGGCTGGTTGATACTAACGCAAGGAAGGCGCCTCGAACCATTAAATGGTCGACCACAGAACTTGCGGCCAAATCCATCTCGCCAGACCAGCCTGGCTCGTAATCTACGGCCAATAAAACCGGCGCGTTGGGCGCCAGACCATCTATTAAATTCGCAGCAGCGCCGGTTTCTTCCGAAAAGACAGGGAGGTCCACACTGGGTCCACCCATCACCATAGGCCACACGATCGCAGTGATTAGCAACACCGCGATAACGATTCTCAGAATATGTTGAGAAGAGATTGGCGAGCGCTTCGGCACCGGCGCAGCTTCGGCCTCGCGTTGGATCAACTGCTCGAACAAACGAGCGTTGGCCTGCTGCGTATCGCTGACTTGAAGTTTGTTCAAATACACCGGTGGTTTCGGGATCTGGGAGATATCCGGTTCGGCAGGCAGAACGCCGCGCAAGCCGGCCAGGGGTCCTACATTCTCCACTACGTTCTGGCTGGTATCCACCGGGGGGGCGTCCATCGCAGCGGCTTCGACCGGGCGCATCGCCTCTAACCAGGTTGGGAGCTCAGCCGGGGTTAACCCCGCCTCCCCTTCAACTCCCCCTGGGATACGACCTGGGATAGCCGGCTGAGAGCTTCTTCCGATGCCCTTTTGGTCAATCGCGTTATCCTTTTCAGCCGGACTTTCGGCCTCCATTTCACCGCCCGGCCCAATCCCAGCCAGCCATTCGGGCAGAGTTCCCTCAACCAGGGGTTCTAAAAGGTCTTCATCTTCATCCAGAGCAAACGGCGCGACCTTGAAAGGCGTTTCATCTTCCTCAACCGGCTCTTTTTCTTCCGCATCAGCAGATACGGGCTGCTCTTCAGCCTGGACTGGTTTTAGCCATGCAAGGTCATCTTCTTCCGGCTCTACCTCGCCTTCAGGCAGCGAATCTTCCGAGCTTTCCTGGGCCTGCAACTCTTCGGGCAGTTCGGAAGAGACTTGTTCAGCTCTCTTTGTTAGTTCGGCCAACCAGTCGGGGATCTCTTCAGCTTGAGCAGCCGGTTCCTCAGCTCCAGTTTCTTCTGCTTCCCCCGGCACAAATCCAGCGGCGGTTGTTTCTTCTTCCCAAGGCAGGGCAGGAGGTTCAGTTTCCTGCTCCAATTGACCAGCCGGCTCACTCAATTCCGCCAGCCATTCAGGGATCTCGGCGCTATCGCCTATTTCATCGACAGCCGAACTCTCGGAGTCAAAGACACCCACCCCGCCAGAGGCCAACCATTCTGGAACTTCTTGATCTTCTTGCCCCTCTTCCTCGACGGGAGTTGCTTGTCCGATTTCCTTCAGCCAATCCGGAATCGCCTCCTCAGATTCCGCCTCAGCCGGGGCTGCGGGTGTTGCACTGTCTAACCTGGAGGGCCATTCGGGTAAATCAATCGCGCCCTCTGGAGCATTCTCTTCGAGGGGTTTGGCCTCTTCCGCGTCGAAAAGGGTACCCTCTTTATCGCTGCCTGATTTTATTGACTCGACCTCGGAAATGCCTGGCTCAGTCCAATCAAGTTCTTCCAGCGCAGGTTCTTCATCTGCGAATTCCTTTTCATCGCCCTCATCAGACGGAGGCCGAAGACTGTCCAGCCAATCTGGGAGTTGCGCCTCCTCAGCCGGCTCGATTTCTGGTCCCCAAACTGGAGAGGAATCTTCATCTTCCTCTGCTGATTCTTCAGGCTGGGCTGTTTCGCCGCGCAAGCCAGATAACCAATCTGGGAATTCTTCTGCCGGTTCACTTTCCTTGCGGGTCTTTTCTTTTTCGGGGTCCTCCGCCAACCAATCGGGCAGCTCTTCGGACGATTTGTAGTCGGTCTCATCAACCGGCTCAGTTTTCCGCAGCGTATTCAGCCAATCAGGTAGCTCCGGATTGCCCTCTTCAGGCTTCTTTGCACCCGGGGCTGAATCTTCTTCTCGAAATGGAGGCGCGGTGATTGGCTTTAGACGCGCCTGACAATACTGGCAAACGTCAAGATTGTCCGGGTTTAACTTCCCACACATGGGGCAGCGCACATCAGCCATATCGTTCATCCCCCGTAAGGACGATCTGCGCCCATCAAAACTCGTAAGCCGGTAGCTATTGTTCCCAAGGCCACTCCCAGCAGGATGCCGCGAGATCCCGCCACCGCTGGCACCCGTTCTATCCAGGCGCGGATATCATTGAGAAGCGGCAATTCGAGCACGGGCAGCGTGGCAGTCCCGATGAGCACCAGCAAGACAGTGATAATAAAAACCAGGGAAAGCAGAGTTATCCGGCGGCTCAACACCCGAGTGCCAGCATAAACCAGGATCACAGCCAGCAGCGCCATCAAGCTGGTTTCAACCGGCACCTGGATGTTATTGTATATCCATAATGCCCAGGTCCCGGTAGGGGAAAAGATTGCGGCAACGGTCAGTGTTAATATGAAAGAAATGATCAATAACGTGCTGTAAAACCCCCCGGGCTTATCGGTAACGATCTTACCCCAATGGACACTCAACAGGTTTATGATGCCAAGCACTAGAGCAATTGCTGCCAGGATGACCGACCAACGCAAAAATATCGTCCGCAAAGAGACCAAGATGGGGATATCTACAAAATACCCCAGCAAGATGATTATCCCAACTGCCATGGCGATTGCGACAGAAAATGGAGTTTTCAGCCTGGAGGTCAAAGGACACCTGCCAATTTGAGCGCAGCGCCAACCAGGATAATCAAAACCAGGAGCCAACGGAAGAAATCCTGAGCCCGCACACTGGCGATATGCATAGCGCCCGCCTGGACGTAAGCCCCGGCAGCGTACAATTCTTCACCGATTAACGGTTCTTGGGCAGTGGCAAATAATACCGCTTGCCCGGGGATGCTGTCGCTTCCGGCCAGGGTCAGACCCCCGCTGCGTTCTCCGGCGTCAGTAATCAAGGCGACCTCGCTGCCGAAATGGCCCGCCAGCACACTCGCAGATACCTGTTGGTCGTAAATAAGCGCAGCAGCGCCGGCAGCATACGAAAATGGCGTGACGCCGGTGAGCTGCCCGGCTGCGGGATTAAATTGTGTCTCAACACCAGTATTCTGGAAAGCGCTCCGCAGCGTGTCTTGAGACAGGATCATCAGCGTACCGTCACCACTGCTGGCAATCGGTGGGCGGTCGCTGATTGAGGCGATACGGGCAATTCGCTGTAACAAACTCAAGCCGACCAACGCCGAAGCCCCCTGCAAGCCATTTAACTCCCCGCGGCCCAAGGAGATATGCAGCCGCTGGCCTGCTTCGACCGCCAGACCTATCGCCCTCCCCAATCTGGCGAAGGCAGGTATATCGCGCAAAAAACGGCCTGGCTGTCGTCGGCCCGCTGCAGCAAAAATCACCATTAATCCAAAAAAGAAAAGAACGAATACAAACCCAACCAGGCCAACCAAACCAGGACCGATTAAATTTGGTAAATTCACGAAGCAAATTCCTCCCGAAGATAGGTGATGAACGCCCGTATCTGGGTCGAGTTTTCAAGCAGCTCCGTCAGGGCATCCAGATGCCCCTGGGGTATGGCCGCCTTCAATAATGGCTGGCCGATATAGACTGCTTGAGCTCCTAACAACGTCATAGGACCGGCAGCTTCTAATATAGAAGCCACCCAATTTCCAACCCCCCAGTGATGGAGGTTGTCAGCCCAAACCTGCCATATGTGCCGGTCTGCATCCATGATTACAGTATAGCACAAATCCAATTATGCTGGAATCACTTCCCTTGATTTTATAACCGCATCCTGAGATGGTCAATAGGTGTGGAGTGTATCTATCAAATTTGTTCATTATCCGAGAAGGATTTTATCTCTGACGCCTCTTTTACAAAATCACTATCATTTGTCTGAAATATGACAGGTCACAGGTGTTTTTTATGCCTTATATAACTATATTAATTGTTGCTGGGAGGCTAAACTAATAAACTGAAAAATAGTGATACAAAACTGTCATCATTCCAAATGGATGTCCAATTGCTCGCCTCGAGAGCAAATCAATACAAATGGAGTTTAAAATGAAACGACCCATGGTAACGATTGATGGCAACGAAGCCACTGCTTACGTTGCTCATCAACTGAGCGAAGTCATAGCGATTTACCCAATTACACCATCTTCGGCAATGGGCGAGTTCGCAGACGAATGGTCTGCGACGAAACGCACCAATTTGTGGGGGACTGTCCCGCTGGTTGTAGAAATGCAAGCAGAAGGCGGCGCCGCCGGCGCAGTTCATGGCGCGCTGCAAACCGGCTCTTTGACAACCACTTTCACGGCTTCACAAGGCTTGTTGTTGATGATCCCGAATATGTACAAAATCGCCGGCGAGCTGACTTCAACAGTCTTTCATGTTTCAGCGCGATCTGTCGCAGCCCAGGCGCTCTCGATTTTTGGAGATCATTCCGATGTCATGGCGACCCGGGCCACTGGGTTTGCCCTGCTCGCTTCCAACTCGGTGCAAGAGGCCCAAGACATGGCACTGATCGCTCATGCCGCCACGCTGGAAGCGCGAGTGCCTTTCCTGCACTTTTTCGATGGGTTTCGCACTTCGCACGAGGTGAATAAAATAGAACAGGCCACCCGGGACGACCTGCGCGCCATGATCGACGATGCATTGGTGCAGGCTCATCGAGCCCGTGGGCTTTCGCCAGATCACCCAGTCCTGCGCGGGACCGCCCAAAATCCGGATGTTTTCTTCCAGGCGCGCGAGACCGTCAATCCGTATTACACCGCCTGCCCTGAAATCGTCCAAAAAACAATGGATAAATTCGCCAGCCTGGTCGGGCGCCAATACCAACTTTTCCAATATGTGGGTGTGCCCGATGCGGAAAGAGTGATCGTCATGATGGGCTCTGGCGCTGAAACGGCTGGTGAGACGGCCGAATACCTGGCAGCGCAAGGTGAAAAAGTCGGCGTAGTCAAAGTTCATTTATACCGGCCTTTCTCGGTAAAACACCTGATCGAGGCGTTGCCCGCCAGTGTCAAGAAAATCGCCGTTCTGGATCGGACGAAGGAACCCGGTTCGGCTGGCGAACCCCTTTACAAGGATGTGGTCACGGCGATCAGCGAGGGCTGGAAAACCGGCCAAAACCCGCGAGTTATCGGTGGTCGTTTTGGGCTTTCTTCCAAGGAATTCACCCCAGCTATGGTGAAGAGCGTGTTCGACGAACTAGCCAAAGAGAAACCCAAGAACCACTTCACAGTTGGCATTAACGATGATGTCACTCACACCAGTCTGGAATATGACCCCAATTTCTTCATTGAAATGCCCGAGACCGTTCGCTGTGTATTTTGGGGCCTCGGCTCAGATGGCACAGTTGGCGCCAACAAGAACTCCATCAAGATTATCGGTGAAGAGACCGATAACCATGCCCAGGGTTATTTCGTTTATGACTCGAAAAAATCTGGCACGGTCACCATTTCGCACCTGCGCTTTGGCCCCAAACCGATCCACGCCCCTTACCTGATTGGACAGGCAAACTTTGTCGCCTGCCACCAGTTCTCCTTTCTGGAGCGTTTCGATGTTCTTAAATATGCCCTGCCAGGGTCTGTGTTCTTGCTCAACAGTAATTATGGGCCTGACGAGGTCTGGGATAAGCTCCCTATAGAGACCCAGGAAGCGATCATCACCAAGAGACTGCATTTCTATGTGATCGACGCTTACGAAATTGCCCAAAAAACAAGCATGGGTGGGCGCATCAACACGATCATGCAAACCTGCTTCTTCGCTATCAGCGGTGTGCTGCCTCGTGAACAGGCGATTGACCAGATCAAGCATGCCATTGAAAAAACTTATGGCAAACGCGGCGAGGTCGTGGTGCAACGCAACTTTGATGCGGTCGACCAGTCGCTGGCGCACCTGCACGAAGTTCAGGTCCCTGAGCAGGTTACCAGTACGATCTCACGCCGTTCGCCAGTGCCCGAAGGCTCGCCCCAATTCGTGCAAAATGTGATCGGCCCAATGATCGCGCTCGAAGGCGACAGCCTGCCGGTCAGCGCCCTGCCGGCCGACGGCACTTATCCAACCGGTACGACGCAATGGGAGAAGCGCAATATCACCCTGGAGATGCCGGTCTGGGAGCCCGATATCTGCATACAATGTGGCAAATGCGTATTTGTCTGCCCACACGCTGTAATCCGTGAGAAAGTCTACGATACCTCCCACCTGGAAGGCGCTCCTGAAAGCTGGCTGGCTGTAGACGCACGCTGGAAAGAATTCCCCGGTATGAAGTATACGTTAGCCGTCTCTCCAGAAGACTGCACCGGCTGCGGCCTGTGCATCGAAGTTTGCCCGGCGAAGGATAAGAGCCAGGTTGGCCGAAAAGCGATTAATTTGGCCGCACAGCCTCCCATCCGAGAACGTGAGAACCTAAATTGGAATTACTTCCTGAGCCTGCCGGAAGTGGATCGCACGCAGTTCAGTATCAGATCCGTGAAAAACTCGCAGCTTCTACAGCCGCTGTTCGAGTTCTCTGGCGCTTGCGCTGGCTGTGGAGAGACCCCATACATTAAACTGCTCACCCAACTGTTCGGCGATCGCATCGTGGTCGCAAATGCCACCGGGTGCACATCCATTTACGGCGGCAACTTGCCCACGACACCCTGGGCGAAGAATAATGAAGGCCGCGGGCCAGCCTGGTCGAACTCGCTCTTTGAAGACAACGCAGAATTCGGCCTGGGCATGCGCCTGACCCTCGATAAGCAAACTGAATTTGCCCGCGAACTTATGCTGGCATTGAGCAGCTCTATCGGCGAGAGCCTGGTAACTGAGCTGCTCAATGCCGACCAATCCAGTGAAGCTGGTATTCAATCGCAGCGTGAACGGATCAATTTGCTGAAGCAGCGCCTGCAGGCCCTGGATGACCCGCGCGCGCGCGATTTGCTGAGCCTGGCAGATGTGTTGGCCCGTAAGAGTGTTTGGATCTTAGGCGGAGATGGTTGGGCCTACGATATCGGTTATGGGGGCCTGGATCATGTACTGGCATCCGGGCGCAACGTAAATGTCCTGGTTCTGGACACCGAGGTATATTCCAACACCGGAGGCCAGGCTTCGAAGTCGACCCCCAGGGCTGCCGTCGCCAAATTCGCAGCCCAGGGCAAAGCGATCCCAAAGAAGGACATGGGGATGATCGCCATGGCTTACGGGTATGTGTACGTTGCGCGCATCGCCATGGGCGCCAGCGATCAGCAGACATTGAACGCCTTCCTCGAGGCCGACGCGTATGAGGGGCCGTCGCTCATCCTGGCTTACAGCCACTGCATCTCGCATGGGTTCGACCTGCGTAAAGGGTTGGAGCAGCAAAAACTGGCTGTCCAGGCCGGGGCCTGGCCGCTTTATCGCTTCAATCCGGCGTTGGCTGCGGAAGGTAAAAATCCACTTTTGATCGACTCTAAAGAGCCTACCATCTCCCTGGATAAGTATGCATATAACGAGACACGCTACCGCATGCTGCTGCAGACCGATGAACAAAGGGCAGAGGCTCTGATGAAATTGGCCCAGCGAGACGTGAAAGGTCGCTGGGATCTGTACCGCCAGATGGCCGCTATGCACTATGATATTCCAACCGATGGCGAAAGCGCGAGCAACGGGAACGGCCACGAAGAAGCGTAAAGCACATTTATCTGCATGAAGGATTGAGGAAGAATGGAATGATTGACCTGACAACCACTTACCTGGGCCTAGGCCTGAAAAACCCGCTGGTAGCTTCTGCTTCTCCGCTCTCTCAAAAAGCGGAAACAGCGGCTCAGCTAGAACAGGCCGGTGTTGCGGCCATTGTTATGTACTCTCTATTTGAAGAACAGATCATTCGAGAGAGCTTGAAACTCCATGAGGATTTAAGTCGCGGCGTCGACCAATTTGCTGAGGCGCTCACCTATATCCCCGAATACGGTCAATACAGCATCGGACCGGATACCTACTTAAAACATCTTAGCAAAGTGAAACAGGCGGTCAATATCCCGGTCATCGGCAGCCTGAATGGGGTTTCAACGGGCGGATGGATTGATTATGCCAGCAAGATAGAACAGGCCGGAGCCGACGCATTAGAGCTTAATCTTTACTATCTGGCAACCGACCCAGACCTGACCAGTGCGGAATTGGAAGACTCTTATTACACCCTCGTGCGTGACGTGCGCGAGCAGGTGAAAATCCCGATCGCCGTCAAGCTCAGTCCGTTTTATACAGCCCTGCCCAATTTCGCCCGCCGGTTGGTTGAAGCAGGCGCAAACGGCCTGGTCCTGTTCAACCGTTTCTACCAGCCGGACTTCGACCTGGAGGAACTGGAAGTCGTACCAAACCTGGTGCTGAGCAATTCAAACGAATTACGCCTGCCGCTGCGCTGGATTGCGATCCTTTATGGGCGTGTCCATGCTGATTTCGCCTTGACCAGTGGTGTGCACACTGCTCAGGATGCCCTCAAAGCTGTTATGGCAGGCGCCAGCGTTGCTATGATGGCCTCCGAGCTTTTACAAAATGGAATTGGGCGTATCCCAGAGCTGCTCGAAGATCTGCAATACTGGATGATCGAGCACGAATATGAGTTCGATCCAACAAATGAAGGGCAGCATGAGCCAACAGGCTGTGGCCGAGCCTGCCGCCTTTGAACGCGCCAATTACATGAAGGTATTGAGCTCTTACTAAACTTTTGGGGATTAAATTAATTGTGGGGCATCCTGATTAAAACCGGAATGCCCCACTTAAATTTAAGACCAGATAAATCCAGAGAATGGCGGTAAGCGGAAGCGCTTACCCTTCGACTTCAGGTACTTGGGAGTGTTTCTTATGACGATAAACGATCCGCCCGCGTGTCAAATCGTACGGAGACATTTCAACCCGAACACGATCTCCCAACAGAATGCGGATGTAATACTTGCGCATCTTGCCAGAGAGGTAAGACAGCACTTCGTGACCGTTATCTAGACGCACTTTGAATTGAGTGCCCGGTAGAGCCTCAACTACCTGTCCTTCCACCTGAATCTTATCTTCATCTTTAGCCATTATCACCTCCGGGCCCCGGCACCAAGCTCGGGGACAAATGGGCGACAGGCGCGCTGCCGCCGTTAAAAATCTATTCGGTATCCGTCAGTTGGCGTCGCTTGAGGCGTCGGATTGCCTTTTTCTTTTGAATGCGACGCAGCTCACTTTTCGACACAAACCATCGCTTGCGGCGAACCGTGCTTAAAATTCCACTCTTGGCGACCTTCTTGCGAAAACGCTTGAGCAGTTGATCCTGCAATTCATTCGGTCGTAAATTAACTGTTGCCAATCCCTTCACCTCCTTTCGCTGTTAGCTAGGCGGCGATTTACTGTTGGGAAAATCGCCACATCCGCGGGGTTCTCTGGGCGCCTAGAGATCCTGCGGTTTAAAAAACTACGCCCGGCTGGCATTCGCGGACACAGCCGAGCTAGAGGATAGCCCTGGATGTAAAGTATCCATCCGTAAACATTCCCTCGATACGCTCTTCTCCTATCTTGATGAAACTCTATTCATCCGCCCCTGGCCTTCGGCCAGCGGTCCGCGTGGTGCGCCACCACTGGCCCACGGCCAGGGGCAAAGCGCCCACACATATCGCTTTGCATTCACCAGCATCGGTATAAGAGCAGGCCCGCGAATCCAACTTTATTATAATGGATTAACCATTAAATGTCAATTAAATGAGAAAAAGTCTCTTGGCGATGACCTACTCTCCCGGGGGGTCGCCCCCCAAGTACCATCGGCGCTGACGGTCTTAACGACCGGGTTCGGGATGTGACCGGGTGTACCTCCGTCGCTCCAATCACCAAGAGACTTTATTCACCTTGTTAACCTTGCCAACGAATAGTTATGCGCATGCTTACGAAAAGTCCCGAGTTCTCCACACCACGGACTTAAGCCCTCGGCCATTAGTACGGCTTAGCTCAACACATTGCTGTGCTTACACTTGCCGCCTATCAAGCAGGTGGTCTTCCTGCGGCCTTACTCCTTTTCAGGATGAGGGATCTCATCTTGAGGCGAGTTTCCCACTTAGATGCTTTCAGCGGTTATCTCTGCCGGACTTAGCTACCCAGCGATGCCGTTGGCACGACAACTGGCACACTAGCGGTCCGTCCACCCCGGTCCTCTCGTACTAGGGGCAGCTCCTCTCAAATCCCTTACGCCCACAGCGGATAGAGACCGACCTGTCTCACGACGGTCTGAACCCAGCTCGCGTACCGCTTTAACGGGCGAACAGCCCGACCCTTGGGACCTTGTCCAGCCCCAGGATGCGATGAGCCGACATCGAGGTGCCGAGCGAAGTCGTCGATGTGAACTCTTGGACTTCACCAGCCTGTTATCCCCGGGGTAGCTTTTATCCGGTAAGCCACGGCCCTTCCACTCGGTACCGTGGGATCACTAAGCCCGTCTTTCGACTCTGCTCGACGCGTTGGTCTTGCAGTCAAGCTCCCTTATGCCTTTACACTCTACGGTTGGTTTCCATTCAACCTGAGGGAACCTTTGGGCGCCTCCGCTACCTTTTAGGAGGCGACCGCCCCAGTCAAACTGCCCACCTGGCACGGTCCCCCACCCGGTTTACGGTGTGGGGTTAGGGTCTAGACAGGGTCAGGGTGGTATTTCACCGTCGGCTCCACCGAGGCTTGCGCCCCAGCTTCTCAGCCTCCCACCTATCCTACACAGACCATGCCCAAACTCAATGCCAAGCTGCAGTAAAGCTCCACGGGGTCTTTTTGTCCTGCTGCGGGTAAGACGCATCTTCACGCCTATTTCAATTTCACCGGGTCCTTCGTTGAGACAGTGCTCTAGTTGTTACACCGTTCGTGCGGGTCGGAACTTACCCGACAAGGAATTTCGCTACCTTAGGACCGTTATAGTTACGGCCGCCGTTCACCGGGGCTTCGGTTCTGAGCTTCGAGCGACCGAAGTCGCCCTAACCCCTCCCCTTAACCTTCCGGCACTGGGCAGGTGTCAGCCCCTATACATCGCCTTTCGGCTTTGCAGAGACCTGTGGTTTTGTTAACCAGTCACTAGAGCCATTTCACTGCGGCCTCCCTATGCTCCGCTTGTTCAAACTTCACATCAGGAGGCACCCCTTATCCCGAAGTTACGGGGCCAATTTGCCTAATTCCTTAACGAAGGTTCCCCCGTTCGCCTTGGTATTCTCTACCCGTCTACCTGTGTCGGTTTGCGGTACGGGCACCGAAGATTCATCGCTTAGAGGCTTTTCTCGGCAGCCAGGCTTAGCCACTTCTGCCTCAGGGGCTCGCTTACGCGCCTCGGCTCAGGCTGCGGTTTTCCCTACAGCCCTCATCACCTACACGCTTACACCCACTCAACCAATCGTGGGCTGGCCTACCTCGCTGCGTCCCCCCTTCGCTCCTCTCCGGTGGTTCCGGAATGTTGACCGGATGTCCATCACCTACGCCTTTCGGCCTCGGCTAAGGCCCGACTAACCCGACGCGGATTGACCTGCCGTCGGAAACCTTAGACTTACGGCGAACACGGTTCTCACGTGTTTTTCGCTACTCATGCCTGCATTCTCACTTCTGTCCGCTCCAGTCGTCCTCTCGATCGACCTTCACCGCTGACAGAACGCTCCCCTACCGTAAACGATTGCCTCAGCAATCGCTCACCCATGGCTTCGGTGCCAGGCTTAGCCCCGTGAAATTTTCCGCGCAGGATCACTTGACCAGTGAGCTATTACGCACTCTTTAAAGGGTGGCTGCTTCTAAGCCAACCTCCTGGTTGTCCGTGTAATCCCACATCGTTTCCCACTTAGCCTGGACTTGAGGACCTTAGCCGATGGTCTGGGCTGTTTCCCTTTCGACCACGAAACTCATCTCCCGTAGTCCGACTGCCATGCTCTGGAGTACCGGCATTCGGAGTTTGGTTGGGTTCGGTAAGCAGTAAGCCCCCTAGCCCATCCAGTGCTCTACCTCCGGTACTGAACGCATGACGCTAGCCCTAAAGCTATTTCGGGGAGAACAAGCTATCTCCGAGTTCGTTTGGCATATCACCCCTACCCACAGCTCATCCCCTAACTTTGCAACGTTAGTGGGTTCGGGCCTCCACGAGCGTTTAGACTCGCTTCACCCTGGCCATGGGTAGCTCACCCGGTTTCGTGTCTAATCCCCGCGACTCTACGCCCTTTTCAGACTCGCTTTCGCTACGGCTTCGGGTGTCTCTCCCTTAACCTCGCCACGAAGATTAACTCGCAGGCTCATTCTCCAAGAGGCACGCCGTCAGGCCTAGCGCCGCGCTTCCGGCTTTCACCGGTGCACAGACACGCCATTAGCCCTTCGACTGCTTGTAGGCTTACGGTTTCAGGTTCTATTTCACTCCCCTCACTGGGGTACTTTTCACCTTTCCCTCACGGTACTTGTTCACTATCGGTCGCCAAGTGTATTTAGCCTTGGAGAGTGGACTCCCCAGATTCCTACCGGATTAGCGTGCCCGGTAGTACTCAGGTTCTCGACGAGAGACGGTCAATTTTCACTTACGGGACTCTTACCCTCTCTGGTAGGCTTTCCCACACCTTTCTGCTAATCGACCGTTTTCTATAACTCTCATTTGTCGAGCCCTACAACCCCGCAGCAGCATGCCGCTGCGGTTTGGGCTGTTCCCCGTTCGCTCGCCACTACTAGGAGAATGTTCTCTTTTCCTCTGGGTACTGAGATGTTTCAGTTCCCCAGGTTCCCTTCCCCGACCCTATGTGTTCAGATCAGGGATGCTGTCGGTTCGCAACAGCGGGTTTCCCCATTCGGACATCCCCGGATCAACGCCTGTACACGGCTCCCCGAGGCTTTTCGCAGTGTCCCACGTCCTTCTTCGGCACTTGGCGCCTAGGCATCCACCGTAAGCCCTTAGTAGCTTAACTCCGTGATGCGGAGAATTCGAAACTTTTCGTGCTTCTCTTTGTTTTTTGCGCCTTCTCTATTCGTTTGGTAAGGTGCTCCCGGCTCCCGCCGGTCCGACGGTTGACCGCCGAGCAGCGCCCCTCATGCCCCCCTCATCAGATCCGCTGCTCGCCCTTCAACCATCCCCCCACTTCACACAAAACGGCCCGGCAACTCGCCGAGCCGCTCCCGCGTCCCTTCGACCTTGCCTGCCCTGCCTCGCTATCCGCCGCGCTTCCCTTCTTCCAATCCGCTCACTCACTCCTATTTCGATGTATCTCTGGAGATTGCGTCGGAGCCGCAACTCCCCATCATCATGCGTAGTGCGCCGACCACTGGCCTGCGGCCAGGGGTAAAACGCCCGACACTATTTCAAGGAACTTATCAGAACGATACGCCTCAAGTCTGACGGGCTCAAAACCCCAATCAGGTGGAGATGAGGGGACTCGAACCCCTGACTTCCGCCTTGCAAAGGCGGCGCTCTCCCAACTGAGCTACATCCCCGAAAACATTGGGTAGTCAGTGGGCCTGACTGGATTCGAACCAGTGACCCCTGCGTTATCAGCACAGTGCTCTAACCAACTGAGCTACAGGCCCAACACGATCACCGTTGCTCAGCAACTGAGGAGTGGTAAGAAGGGTACTGGCTGTTTTCTTCCAGTGTCTCGGCACCGTGCGAGACTTCTTCATCTGCAAGCTTGCGCTCGCTTTGGAGTCGAAGCCTTGTCTTTGCTTGCGCTTCCAACAAGCCTTCAGGTCTCCCTAGAAAGGAGGTGATCCAGGCGCACCTTCCGGTACACCTACCTTGTTACGACTTCGTCCCAGTCACCAGCCCCACCTTCGACGGCTCCCTCCTTACGGTTAGGATACCGGCTTCAGGTGTTGCCAGCTCCCATGACGTGACGGGCGGTGTGTACAAGGCCCGGGAACGTATTCACCGCACTAATGCTGACGCGCGGTTACTAGCAACTCCGGCTTCATGCAGGCGAGTTGCAGCCTGCAATCTGAACTGAGACCAACTTTGGGGATTGGCTCTACCTCGCGGCTTTGCAACCCATTGTGTTGGCCATTGTAGCGTGTGTGTAGCCCCGGACATAAAGGCCATGCTGACTTGACGTCATCCCCACCTTCCTCCGGCTTTATACCAGCAGTCCCGTATGACACCTATAACATACGGCGAGGGTTGCGCTCGTTACCGGACTTAACCGGACATCTCACGACACGAGCTGACGACAGCCATGCAGCACCTGTGCAGGCTCCCCGAAGGGTCGGTCCCCTTTCGGTTCCCTACCACCTGCATGTCAAACCCGGGTAAGGTTCTTCGTGTAGCATCGAATTAAACCACACGCTCCGCTGCTTGTGCGGGCCCCCGTCAATTCCTTTGAGTTTTAACCTTGCGGCCGTAGTCCCCAGGCGGTAGACTTATCGCGTTTGCTTCGGCACTGATGGCTTTTACCCCACCAACACCAAGTCTACATCGTTTACGGCTAGGACTACCGGGGTTTCTAATCCCGTTCGCTCCCCTAGCTTTCGCGTCTGAGCGTCAGGTACGGTCCAGGAGGCCGCCTTCGCCACTGGTGTTCCTCCCGATATCTACGCATTTCACCACTACACCGGGAATTCCACCTCCCTCTACCGCCCTCAAGTCCGACAGTCTTGAACGACCTCTCCCAGTTGAGCCGGGAGATTTCACATCCAACTTACCGAACCGCCTGCACGCGCTTTACGCCCAGTGAATTCGGATAACGCTCGGATCCTACGTTTTACCGCGGCTGCTGGCACGTAGTTAGCCGATCCTTATTCCGAGGATACTGTCCTTCCTCATCTCCCCGAAAAGCGCTTTACAACCCGAAGGCCTTCATCGCGCACGCGGCGTTGCTGCATCAGGCTTTCGCCCATTGTGCAATATTCCCTACTGCTGCCACCCGTAGGTGTCTGGCCCGTGTTTCAGTGCCAGTGTGGGGGGTCACCCTCTCAGGTCCCCTACCCGTCGTAGCCTTGGTAGGCCTTTACCCTACCAACTAGCTGATGGGACGCAGGCCCCTCCCGAAGCGGATTTCTCCTTTCGTCATCTAGCCTCTAACCTCGATGACCTCATGCGGTATTAGCAGCCCTTTCGAGCTGTTATCCCTTTCTCCGGGGCAGGTCACCAACGCGTTACTCACCCGTTCGCCACTAAGAGCTCAACCGAAGTCAATCTCTCCGTTCGACTTGCATGTATTAAGCACGCCGCCAGCGTTCATCCTGAGCCAGGATCAAACTCTCCGCAAATCTTCTTTCCATACCTCTCGGTATGTCGTTGTTTACGGCCTTTTTCTCTGGAATCAACAGGCTTTCTTCTTCTTACCACTCTTCAGTTGTTAAGGTACGGTGATTTAAGCGGGCTGGATTTTACCAGCCTCAAACAGCACTGTCAAGGTTTCCGCTGATCCGAGGATCTACAAATTGGAGTAAAGATGAGAAAAAGTCTCTTGGCGATGACCTACTCTCCCGGGGGGTCGCCCCCCAAGTACCATCGGCGCTGACGGTCTTAACGACCGGGTTCGGGATGTGACCGGGTGTACCTCCGTCGCTCCAATCACCAAGAGACTTTATTCACCTTGTTAACCTTGCCAACGAATAGTTATGCGCATGCTTACGAAAAGTCCCGAGTTCTCCACACCACGGACTTAAGCCCTCGGCCATTAGTACGGCTTAGCTCAACACATTGCTGTGCTTACACTTGCCGCCTATCAAGCAGGTGGTCTTCCTGCGGCCTTACTCCTTTTCAGGATGAGGGATCTCATCTTGAGGCGAGTTTCCCACTTAGATGCTTTCAGCGGTTATCTCTGCCGGACTTAGCTACCCAGCGATGCCGTTGGCACGACAACTGGCACACTAGCGGTCCGTCCACCCCGGTCCTCTCGTACTAGGGGCAGCTCCTCTCAAATCCCTTACGCCCACAGCGGATAGAGACCGACCTGTCTCACGACGGTCTGAACCCAGCTCGCGTACCGCTTTAACGGGCGAACAGCCCGACCCTTGGGACCTTGTCCAGCCCCAGGATGCGATGAGCCGACATCGAGGTGCCGAGCGAAGTCGTCGATGTGAACTCTTGGACTTCACCAGCCTGTTATCCCCGGGGTAGCTTTTATCCGGTAAGCCACGGCCCTTCCACTCGGTACCGTGGGATCACTAAGCCCGTCTTTCGACTCTGCTCGACGCGTTGGTCTTGCAGTCAAGCTCCCTTATGCCTTTACACTCTACGGTTGGTTTCCATTCAACCTGAGGGAACCTTTGGGCGCCTCCGCTACCTTTTAGGAGGCGACCGCCCCAGTCAAACTGCCCACCTGGCACGGTCCCCCACCCGGTTTACGGTGTGGGGTTAGGGTCTAGACAGGGTCAGGGTGGTATTTCACCGTCGGCTCCACCGAGGCTTGCGCCCCAGCTTCTCAGCCTCCCACCTATCCTACACAGACCATGCCCAAACTCAATGCCAAGCTGCAGTAAAGCTCCACGGGGTCTTTTTGTCCTGCTGCGGGTAAGACGCATCTTCACGCCTATTTCAATTTCACCGGGTCCTTCGTTGAGACAGTGCTCTAGTTGTTACACCGTTCGTGCGGGTCGGAACTTACCCGACAAGGAATTTCGCTACCTTAGGACCGTTATAGTTACGGCCGCCGTTCACCGGGGCTTCGGTTCTGAGCTTCGAGCGACCGAAGTCGCCCTAACCCCTCCCCTTAACCTTCCGGCACTGGGCAGGTGTCAGCCCCTATACATCGCCTTTCGGCTTTGCAGAGACCTGTGGTTTTGTTAACCAGTCACTAGAGCCATTTCACTGCGGCCTCCCTATGCTCCGCTTGTTCAAACTTCACATCAGGAGGCACCCCTTATCCCGAAGTTACGGGGCCAATTTGCCTAATTCCTTAACGAAGGTTCCCCCGTTCGCCTTGGTATTCTCTACCCGTCTACCTGTGTCGGTTTGCGGTACGGGCACCGAAGAATCATCGCTTAGAGGCTTTTCTCGGCAGCCAGGCTTAGCCACTTCTGCCTCAGGGGCTCGCTTTCGCGCCTCGGCTCAGGCTGCGGTTTTCCCTACAGCCCTCATCACCTACACGCTTACACCCACTCAACCAATCGTGGGCTGGCCTACCTCGCTGCGTCCCCCCTTCGCTCCTCTCCGGTGGTTCCGGAATGTTGACCGGATGTCCATCACCTACGCCTTTCGGCCTCGGCTAAGGCCCGACTAACCCGACGCGGATTGACCTGCCGTCGGAAACCTTAGACTTACGGCGAACACGGTTCTCACGTGTTTTTCGCTACTCATGCCTGCATTCTCACTTCTGTCCGCTCCAGTCGTCCTCTCGATCGACCTTCACCGCTGACAGAACGCTCCCCTACCGTAAACGATTGCCTCAGCAATCGCTCACCCATGGCTTCGGTGCCAGGCTTAGCCCCGTGAAATTTTCCGCGCAGGATCACTTGACCAGTGAGCTATTACGCACTCTTTAAAGGGTGGCT
>CAWCPR010000003.1:692500-1325404 GCA_963797475.1 uncultured Chloroflexia bacterium
CCGACAGTCTTGAACGACCTCTCCCAGTTGAGCCGGGAGATTTCACATCCAACTTACCGAACCGCCTGCACGCGCTTTACGCCCAGTGAATTCGGATAACGCTCGGATCCTACGTTTTACCGCGGCTGCTGGCACGTAGTTAGCCGATCCTTATTCCGAGGATACTGTCCTTCCTCATCTCCCCGAAAAGCGCTTTACAACCCGAAGGCCTTCATCGCGCACGCGGCGTTGCTGCATCAGGCTTTCGCCCATTGTGCAATATTCCCTACTGCTGCCACCCGTAGGTGTCTGGCCCGTGTTTCAGTGCCAGTGTGGGGGGTCACCCTCTCAGGTCCCCTACCCGTCGTAGCCTTGGTAGGCCTTTACCCTACCAACTAGCTGATGGGACGCAGGCCCCTCCCGAAGCGGATTTCTCCTTTCGTCATCTAGCCTCTAACCTCGATGACCTCATGCGGTATTAGCAGCCCTTTCGAGCTGTTATCCCTTTCTCCGGGGCAGGTCACCAACGCGTTACTCACCCGTTCGCCACTAAGAGCTCAACCGAAGTCAATCTCTCCGTTCGACTTGCATGTATTAAGCACGCCGCCAGCGTTCATCCTGAGCCAGGATCAAACTCTCCGCAAATCTTCTTTCCATACCTCTCGGTATGTCGTTGTTTACGGCCTTTTTCTCTGGAATCAACAGGCTTTCTTCTTCTTACCACTCTTCAGTTGTTAAGGTACGGGCTTGATTTCGGTCGCCTCATCAAACATGTTCAAGAGACAAATTTTGCCGATGTCCCATTGCGACATCGGCAACGTCAGACCGACAAACCTTTGGTTTTGGTCTCTGACGCTGAGGCGCCTGTTTAGTTGTGATCGATCTGCCTTTTGGGCGAGACCTCGTTAAAGTGCGTAGACTATTATACGTCCTTTGAATATTTTGTCAAGGTGATTATTTTTAAGGGTTTTCGAAGCAGTACAGAAGATTAAAATCAACCCCACAGGGAAGCACAGGAGAGCAGAAAACTGGTTCAATAAGGGCATCTCAAAGAGGAGGTGTCCGAATGGAAGAAAAGGAAAAAGGCGGCTTCAGCCTGCTCGCTGAAGCCGCCGTGTATCGAATCGGCGCAGGCGGGCTGTCCAGAAAGCCTCGACCAGCTGCTCCGCCAGCATGAAGGACTGGTACGCCAGATCGTAGCACACCAGCAGTTGTGTGGGCTGCCGTTTGAAGAGGCACTCCAAGCCGGGCGGATCGGGCTGTGGCGAGCGATTGAAGGCTACGATCCACAGCGGGGAACACGCTTCAGCACCTACGCCTACCCTGCGATTATACGCCAAGTGTGGGATGCGGTCAGGAGGAAGTGTGCCTGGGAAAGGCGGCAGGTTCCGGAAGAGCTGTTGGGGGTGTATTTTGAAGCGGTGAGTGCGGATGAGCGGCAGGAAGCAGAATGGGAGCAGGTGGAGGCCAGTCTGCGGGGAATGGTGGCAGGCTTGCCAGAGCGGCAGAGGGAGGTGATCCGGCGGCGGTATGGACTGGAGGGGCAGGCGATTTGCGGCTCCGCCGCAAAACAGGAGACGCTGGCGGAGATTGGGGGAGAATGGCAGGTCAGCAGGCAGCGGGTCTACCAAATCGAAGAGGCAGCCCTGGTCTGGCTGCGGCAACCAGGACACAGCCAGGAACTGCGCAACCTGCTGGGGCGGCATAGCCAGGTCGAGTATGAATGGGTGGAACAGGTGACCCAGGCGTTTCTGCGCCGTCGAGGAGGCCGCCATGAACGGGGCTAACGGCACACCGCAGCAAACCCGTGCGCAGGATAGGGTCTTTGTGCAGCAATGCAGCCTGATGCAGCTGAGTGAGCAGCTGCCGCTGAGCTGGCCGACCCCGGCGTGGGTGCCCGCTTCACCCAAGAAAAGCTATCGCTCGGCCTATCACTACCCCTGGGCGGAGGTGTGCCGGGATCCAGGGCAGGTGGGGGCCTGGCTGAAACTGGGTGACTTTGACCTGGCTTTGCGCCTGGTGGATTTCAGCGGGCTGCGGCCGGTGCTGGCGCAGCGCCTGGGGTGGAAGTCGGGGCGGGGCTGGGAACCCTTTGATCCGGTGTCCTTCTTTCTGCTCTACCTTTGGCAGACCAGCAACCGCTGGACGCGGCAGGAGATGCTGAACCACCTGGCAGAGGAACGCTATGGCGATTACGCAGCCTGGTTTGGCTTCCGGAACGGGGTGTTTCCCACCGAGGGCGGGATGCGCTACTTCCTGACCCGGCTGGGGAGCCAGTCCGAGGCGAGTGGAGAACAGGTGATGGTGGAGCTGGAGGGAAACAAGGTTGCGGTCGCCGTCCAGCAGCTCAACCAGCTGCTCGTCCAGGCGGTGGAACTGGTTCGCCAGGCAGGCCTGCTCAGTCCCGCAGCCTGGGAGCAAGCCTTAGTGTGTCCGGATGGGCGAGAGTTGCGGCGCAGCCGCAATCTCCGATCCATGACGCCGCTTCGCGGCTGCGCTGTATCTCGGTGCACGAGAGCTGTTACCAGCCGTGTACCCCAGACCAGCCGCGGGGCTGCCCAGCCAAAGCCAAAGACCGGCGGGGCTGCGCCTGTGATACCCTGGCCTGTGCCCAGGTTTGCCGGCATGCCACCCCCCGCGACCCACAGGCACGCTTCATCGTCTATACCGGTTCCAACCAGTCTTCAGACAGCCCCAACGCCGCTAAAGCTCCCGACCCAGACGAACCCGAACATGGCAAGCCGCACTATGGCTACCGCAGCCTGCCCATGCGCCTGGCGGATGCCAGCCGTCGCTTCAGCCTGACCTTGTTGGATGATCTCCGCCCGGCCAATCTGCATGAAGACCTGCCTGCAGCCGCTCTTTTGCTGCAGCTTCCCCAAAATTACCCGGACCTGCATATCGATGCCGTTGGCGGAGATGCGGCCTACGGCTTCGACCTCTTCCTGCATACCGTGTATGCCGGGCTGGCAGCCCGCCGGGTGGTCGACTGCCGTGCCCACGCCACCGACCGGGACCACCAGCAGTGGGTGACCCGCGGTTACGACAACCGCGGCCGTCCGGTTTGCCCTTTCGGCTACGCCTTCTCCTCCTTCGGCTATGACCGCCAGCGTGCCCGCCAGAAATGGGCCTGTGACAAAGCCTGCCTCAAGGCGCTCCCTGCTCGGGTCGCCTTGCCTCAGGTCAGCTACCCTCCCGCCGAATGCCCGTATCAGGCCGAGCAGCACCGGCATGGACGGGTGATCAATGTTGCCGAAACCTTCCCCGACGGCTCGCTGCGCCTGGTCCGCGATGTCCCCGTGGGTTCTTCGACCTGGAAGGCTCTCTATCACCGCGCCCGCAATGCTGTGGAAAGCCGCAATGCAACCTTGGAAGCCTGGGGCTTCAAACGCCTTTCCGTCTTTGGGTTGCTGCGGGCCAAAGCCGCGATCTTCCTCGCCGATGTCCTTGACACCTTGACCACCCTGGCCCGCCTGGTGCGGGAAGCTACTCAGGCTGACCTGAGCGCCTGAGTTCCACTGCATTTCTCAGCCATCGTTTTCCCCGGCATGCTCCCTGGGTTCTGCTTGCGCGCCTGGACACCAGTTTTTTTGCCTGTTTCGCCTGCGTTTTTTCTGCACTGAGCAGGCGGTCTCCTCCTGGAAACCCCGCCTGATCCAATCCGCCCGGCGTATGATCGCCTACTGCTTCGTTCTTACCCTCCCCCTTGGCCGAGCTTACCTGGGTCAACCCCCTTTTTGGCCGATTTGGGGGGCCAAACCCCGGCTACTGCTTCGATGGCCCTTTAAACTTTTTAAGTCTTTAAAGCTTTAAGGCGAATATTCTTTCTCTGGTTCTGTATTTTGGCTCTTCAGGGGATTCTGTGAAAGGGGATAGCACCCCGGAATTCCGCGAGACCCTGTATTTTGACTCTTGGCGATTGGCTCAATTTGCGGTATATTCAATGCTTCTCTGGTAGGCAGCCGCCTGGTCGGTTGAATCATTCCGAAAATTTCCAAAATCGTTACCTTGACGCTCATTTGGGCGCATGGTAAAATTATCATTCGTTATTTACATTTATAAGAGTGGGCGGCAATACCCCCGCCCCAGCAATCTAGCATCAGGATCCGGTGAGGCCATCATGCACGCCCGATGGCCTCACTTAACGGATAGAAATAATACGCTGAAGTTCAGACAACTTTTTTGGAGGCAACGTGCCAACAATCAACCAACTGGTCCGTAAAGGCCGCAAGTTTAAGAAAGTAAAGAGCAAGGCTCCAGCCCTGCTTTACACTTTTAACTCGATGAAGCAGCACCGGTCCCGCCAGGATAAGGGCGCACCTCAAAAACGAGGCGTGTGCACTGTCGTTCGCACCATGACCCCTAAGAAACCGAATTCGGCGTTGCGCAAGATCGCCCGTGTACGCCTGACAAACGGCATCGAAGTGACCGCTTACATCCCCGGTGAAGGGCACACCCTTCAGGAACACTCGGTGGTTTTGGTGCGCGGGGGACGTGTGAAGGATCTTCCGGGTGTGCGCTACCATATCGTTCGCGGCACCCTGGATACCGGGGGCGTGAACAACCGCAAGCAAGGGCGATCCAAGTACGGCTCAAAACGCCCGAAAGCCTAAAAGTTATTAATGAAGAGTCGCCGGGGAGATGAAGAACCAGGCGATTCTTAGTGAATAAAGTGGATTCGAAATCGTAGTTATTTGTGTGAAGGCCGTAAAAAGATGGCAGGAAAACTGTCTTTTCTAAAGCGGCCCGAGTAGGAGAAGTCGAATGTCTCGACGCAACAAACCCGAAAAAAGAGAAATTCAACCGGATGTGCGTTACAACAACATCCAGGTCCAATCCTTCATTAACCGGGTCATGAAGAACGGTAAAAAGAGCGTCGCCGCCCGACTGGTTTATGACGCGATTGACATGGCCGAGGAACGCGCCAAGCGCAATGGCCTCGAGGTTTTCGAGCAAGCGATCAAGAACGTGTCGCCGATGATGGAAGTCAAACCTCGGCGTGTGGGCGGCGCCACTTACCAGGTGCCGATGGAAGTTCCCCCCTATCGCCGCTTCGCGCTGGCGACGCGTTGGATCCTGGCAGCCGCCAATTCGCGATCTGGAAAAACTTTTTCCGAAAAGCTGGCAGGTGAATTTCTCGACGCCGCCAACAATAATGGCTCCGCAATCCGCAAGCGAGATGAGACGCACAAGATGGCAGAGGCCAATCGCGCTTTCTCCCATTATCGCCTCTAAAGATGATCCTTGCGGCTTCCAATCCTATTTGGACTGCCGCTTTGAAAAAGACGCAAGGTTTTTTTGAATGGCTCGCATCTATCCGTTAGAAAAGTATCGTAATATCGGCATCATTGCCCATATCGACGCGGGTAAGACCACCACGACCGAGCGTATTTTGTTTTATACAGGCAAGACGCACCGCATCGGCTCCGTTGACGATGGTACGACCGTTACGGATTGGATGGAGCAAGAACGAGAACGGGGCATTACCATTGTTTCAGCGGCGGTTTCAGCGGAGTGGAAGGGCTACCAGATCAATATTATTGACACGCCCGGTCATATTGATTTCACGGCAGAGGTGCAGCGCTCCTTGCGCGTTTTAGACGGGGGTATCGTCGTCTTCGATGCAGTTCAGGGCGTGGAACCTCAAAGTGAGACTGTGTGGCGACAGGCCGACCGGTATGGTGTACCGCGCATTTGTTTTGTGAACAAGATGGACCGGGTTGGCGCTTCTTACGAGCACACTATCGAAATGATCCGCGAGCGGCTGGGGGCCAACCCTATTGCAGTTCAACTCCCCATCGGCGCTGAATCAGCATTTAAAGGCGTTGTGGATTTGTTCACCGAAAAGGCAATCATCTGGGAAGATGACCTTGGGAAAGAGCCACGCGAAACCGAAATTCCTCCGGATATGCGCCAACATGTTTCCGAACAACGCGCCCACATGATTGAGCGAATCGCCGAGACAAACGACGAGCTCACTATGAAATATCTGGAGGGCGACGACATCTCTCTGGAAGAGCTGAAAGCCGGCCTGCGCCAGGCAGTGTTGGAAAATAAAGGGACCCCCGTTTACTGCGGCAGTTCCCTGCGAAATAAAGGTGTACAGCTGGTTCTGGATGCCGTATTGGACTACCTGCCCTCGCCCCAAGACGTTCCCCCGGTGAAAGGTATCCACCCTCGAACAGAAGAAGTACTGGAGCGCAGACCTGAGGACGAAGCGCCTCTAAGCGCCCTGGTTTTCAAAATCGTAACCGACCCCTACGTAGGCCGCCTGGCATACGTCCGGGTATATTCGGGAAAGCTTTCTCAAGGGGCGATGGTGTATAACTCGGTCAAGGACCAGCGCGAGCGCATCGGCCGCCTGCTCCGAATGTATGCGGACCGGCGTGAGGATATTGATGAAGTACTGGCGGGTAATATAGGCGCAGTGCTCGGGTTGAAAGGCTCTTTCACAGGGGATACCCTTTGCGACGCCTCCCATCCAATATTGTTGGAAAACATCACTTTTCCCGAGCCGGTCATCTCAGTTTCCATTGAACCGAGAACCACCGCTGACCAGGACAAAATGGGCGAGGCACTGAGGAAACTTTCTGAAGAAGATCCAACCTTCCGAGTTCGCAGCGACGAAGATACCGGACAAACGATCATATCTGGTATGGGAGAATTACACCTGGAGGTGTTGGTCGACCGCATGCTGCGCGAGTTTCGTGTTCAAGCACGAGTGGGCCGGCCCCAGGTGTCTTATCGCGAGTCGATCACAAGGCCGGTGGTGAAAGCAGAGCACCGCTATATCAAACAAACCGGCGGGCACGGCCAGTACGGGCACGTCGTACTGGAATTGCAGCCAGGCGAGCCTGGCAGCGGCGTTGAATTTGAGAATGATATCGTTGGGGGTGTGATACCCAAAGAATATATCTCAGGTGTCGAGAAGGGCATACGCGAGGCCGCGGCCGGCGGAGTGGTCGCTGGCTATCCTGTCACTGATATAAAAGTTCGCTTGTATGACGGCTCGTATCACGAGGTAGATTCTAGCGAAATGGCGTTCAAAATGGCCGGCTCGATGGCTTTTAAAGAGGGCGTACAGAAAGGTGCACCAGTTTTGCAGGAACCTATCATGAAAGTTGAAGTCGTCGTTCCTGAAGAATTTCTTGGCGAAATTATTGGGCAGTTAAACTCCCGGCGCGGCGAAATCCTGGGAATGGAAGTTCGTCCTGGAAACGCTCAAGCAGTTCGAGCAATGGTGCCGCTGGCAGAGATGTTCGGGTATGCCACGGATTTACGTTCAGCAACCCAAGGTCGTGGGGTTTTTACGATGGAATTCGATCATTACGCTAGAGTTTCGGAAACCGTGGCCCGAGCGATTGTAGGCGCCGGTTAGCGAATTAATCGGCGATCAGTCAAAAAGTTGACGAATAAAAAACAAATCAAACATCACTTCAAAATTGTCGAGATTTTTTTATGAAGGAGAGCATTCATGGCGAAGCAAAAATTTCAGCGGACGAAGCCGCACATGAACGTAGGGACGATGGGGCACATCGACCACGGCAAGACGACGTTGACTGCGGCGATCACGAAATACTGTGCGCTGCGCGGCGAAGCGGAATACCGGGCCTTTGAGACGATCGACAATGCGCCGGAGGAGAAAGAGCGCGGCATCACGATCAACATCGCCCACGTGGAGTATGAGACGGACAAGCGGCACTATGCGCACGTGGACATGCCGGGGCACCGGGACTACATCAAGAACATGATCACGGGAGCGGCGCAGGTGGACGGGGCCATCCTGGTGGTGGCGGCTCCGGACGGGCCGATGCCGCAGACCCGCGAGCACGTGCTGCTGGCCCGCCAGGTGGAAGTGCCGGCCATCGTGGTTTACCTGAACAAGGTGGACATGATGGACGATCCGGAGCTGTTGGAGCTGGTCGAGCTGGAGCTGCGCGAGCTGCTCAACGAGTACGGCTTCCCCGGCGACGAGACCCCGATCGTGCGCGGCTCAGCCCTGGAAGCGCTGCAGAGCACCAGCACCGATCCCGAGGCGCCCGAGTATGCCAGCGTCAAAGAGCTGCTGCGGGTGGTGGATGAGTACATCCCCGAGCCGGTCCGAGATGTCGACCGGCCCTTCATGATGCCCATCGAAGACGTCTTCTCTATCAAGGGCCGCGGCACCGTCGTCACCGGCCGGGTCGATCGCGGCCGCATCAAGGTCGGCGAGCCGGTCGAGATCGTCGGCTTGCAGGAGAAGAGCCTCGCCTCGGTCGTCACCGGGGTCGAGATGTTCCATAAATCCCTGGATGTCGGCATGGCCGGCGATAACTGCGGCTTGCTCCTGCGCGGCATCGACCGCACTGACGTCGAACGCGGCATGGTCGTCGCCGCCCCCAAGAGCATCACCCCTCACAAACGCTTCCTCTCCGAAGTCTACGTCCTGCGCAAGGAAGAAGGCGGCCGCCACAAGGCTTTCTTCACCGGCTACCGCCCCCAGTTCTACATCCGCACCATGGACGTCACCGGCAATATCAAGCTGCCCGAAGGCGTCGAAATGGTCATGCCCGGCGATAACGTCAACCTGGAAGTCGAACTCATCGTCCCCGTCGCCCTCGAACAGGGCTCCAAGTTCGCCATCCGCGAAGGCGGCCTCACCGTCGGCGCCGGCGTCATTACCAAGATCCTGGATTAGGTAACTCTATGGCTAAGCAAAAGATCCGCATCCGCTTGAAAGCATACGACCACCGGGTTTTAGATCAGTCGGCGAAACGCATCGTTGAAACAGCCGAGCGCACCGGCGCAAGAGTTGTAGGCCCGGTACCCTTGCCAACTCGCATAGAACGGTTTACAGTACGCCGATCCACTTTCATAGACAAAGACTCACACGAGCACTTTGAAATTCGCACCCATAACCGTTTGATCGATGTCCTGGATCCCGATTCAAAGACGATCGATATGCTAATGCGGTTAAACTTACCCGCGGGTGTAGATATTGAAATAAAAATTTAAGGGACCAGGGAGAGAGGAAAAGGGATCAGGAGATACGAGGATCCTTCCCTGACTTCCCTCCCCACGCAGTAAACAGGCAGCGTAAGAGAGGCTTCGTACGCGGACGATAAAAATCACCGGGGTTCCGCGGCGGGTTGGCTAACTACGCAGCGTTCAGGGATGATGCAGCCAAGCCCAGGCTGACAGTCCCGAAATCTAACACAGGAGAAAATCGAGATGTTGAAAGGGCTTATTGGCAAGAAAGTCGGCATGACCCAGATTTTCGATGGCGGCGGTAGTGCAATACCGGTTACTCTCATCGAGGCTGGGCCTTGCTATGTTACCCAGGTTCGCCTGCCCGAAACGAATGGCTACTCGGCAGTGCAGTTGGGATTTTCAGAAGCAAAGCCAAAGCGTCTTTCCGGTGGTCAACTGGGGCATCTCAAGCGCAACAATATGCCTCCGTTGCGCTTTCTGCGTGAATTCCAGCAGAAAGAGCCCGGCGTGCAGGAAGGCGATAAGATAGACGTTACCGTCTTCAGCATTGGCGACCACGTAGACGTTGTAGGTACCAGCAAAGGGAAGGGGTTCCAGGGCGGCGTAAAGCGCTACCACTTCGCCGGCGGGCCGAAAACACATGGCCAGTCCGATCGGCAGCGCGCTCCTGGCTCACGTGGATCTGGAACTACTCCCGGTCGCGTTTACAAAGGCGCGCGCGGGCCCGGGCATATGGGCCATGAACGGGTGACAGCTCAAAACTTAAGCATCGTTTTGGTTGATGTCGAGCGCAACCTGTTAGGCGTGCGAGGCGCAGTGCCGGGTCCAAAAGGCGGTCTGGTGCTGATTCAAGGCGCGCGCAAACAATAAGCCGGCCTCATGAGACCCCAGATTGGAGTGAAGCGATCATGGAATTAGATGTCTTCAACATGCAAGGGGAAAAAGTTCGCTCAATGGAACTTCCAGCGGCGATCTTTGAGGCCCCAATTAATGTGGATCTGATGCACCAGGCCTATAGTCGCCAAATGGCGAATGCGCGCCTGGGAACTCACAGCACCAAAGGCCGCAGTGAAGTCAGGGGCGGCGGGCGCAAGCCATGGCGGCAGAAGGGCACAGGCCGGGCCCGCCAGGGCTCCATCCGCGCCGTTCAGTGGGTCGGAGGTGGCAAAGCCCACACCCCAAAACCGCGCGATTACAGCCAGCGCATGCCGAGAAAAATGCGTCGCGCTGCAATTCGTTCAGCGCTTTCGGTGAAGGCAGCCGAGCAGGGCGTTGTGCTTTTGGATGCTTTAACATTAGCCGAACCCAAAACTCGGTTGATGGCCCAGGCTCTGAACACCCTGGTTGGCGATGCCAGCGTCTTGATCCTGATCCCGGAAAAATCCGCAGATTACGACCAGGTGGTTCGATCGACCAACAACCTGCCAGATGCCAAAACCCTGCTGGCGAGTTATGTGAACATTCGTGACCTGTTGGGCTACGATAAACTGATTATGCCAGTCGAGTCGCTGGATATCCTGGCCTCGTTTTTAGCATAGGTGGAGGAAGCCATGACAACAATTTATGATGTGCTCCGCCGCCCGCTCGTTACAGAGAAGTCGAACTACCAGAACAGCGATCTGCACCAGTACGTATTCGAGGTCGATAAGAAAGCGACAAAACCCTTGATTAAAGACGCTGTGGAGACTTTGTTCGACGTGAATGTGCTGCGGGTGAACATCGTCAATGTGCCCGCAAAACGAACGATGCGCGCACGCAGTCGGCGCGTGATGGTGCGCAGAAGCGGATACAAGAAAGCCATCGTTACGCTGGCTCCAGATGATACGATTGATGTATTCGAAGGGGTGAAATGATGGCGGTTAAAAAATATAAACCCATTACGCCGGGCCAGCGAGGCATGACTGGCTACACATTCGAAGAGATCACCAAATCCAGCCCCGAGCGTTCTCTCTTGATCCCGCTGCGAAAGAGCGGCGGCCGTAACATGTATGGGCGCGTCACCGTTCGCCACCGTGGCGGCGGACACCGGCGCCATATCCGCATTGTGGATTTCAAGAGAGATAAACATGACATCCCGGCGCGCGTTGCGGCGATCGAATACGATCCAAACCGCACTGCCCGCCTGGCGCTCCTGTTTTACGCTGACGGCGAGAAACGCTACATCATCGCCCCTCTGGATCTGCGGGTTGGCGATACAGTCATGTCGGGAACACAGGCCGAACTCCGGACCGGCAACAGCCTGCCGATTTCCAATATACCGGTGGGCACCCTGGTTCATAATGTCGAGCTGAAAGAGGGACGTGGCGGTCAATTGGTGCGCGCTGCCGGCGGCGCAGCGCAACTGCTGGCCAAGGAAGGCGATTACGCCCAGGTACGCCTGCCCTCGGGCGAAGTTCGCCTGGTTCGCCAGAATTGTTACGCCACGGTCGGGCAGGTCGGCAACCTGGATCACAGCAATGTGAAACTCGGGAAAGCCGGCCGCAAGCGTCACCTGGGGATTCGCCCATCGGTGCGCGGCTCGGCGATGAGCCCGCGCGATCACCCGCATGGCGGCGGTGAAGGCCGCCAGCCTATCGGGCTGCCCGGGCCAAAAAGCCCATGGGGCAAGCCAACCCTGGGTTACAAAACCCGCAGAAACAAGCGAACGGACAAGTATATCGTCCGCCGCCGAGGCAAGAAGCGCCGCTAGAATTTGCTGGCAATTGCTCCGCCTGGACCCCAGTCGCAAGCCCGGATTGACAATCTGGTGGGAGCCCGGCGACAGGCAGAATTGCTCGGTAAGTGTTGGAGAAAATATTATGGGACGATCTTTGAAGAAAGGGCCTTTTGTTGAGCTGAAACTGCTCAAAAAGATTGAAGCCATGAACGAGCGTGGTGAAAAAAAGGTTATCCGCACCTGGAGCCGGGCTAGCACCATCTTCCCCCAGATGGTCGGACATACAGTCGCGGTCCATGATGGCCGCCGGCACGTGCCCATTTACATCACAGAAAACATGGTTGGACATCGCCTGGGTGAATTCGCACCAACTCGAACCTTCCGCGGCCATCTTGCAGAGAGGAAATCGGTCCGGAAAGGGGTGAAATAAACCATGGAAACGGATATTATGGCGAAGGGGCGCTTCATTTCTCTTTCCGCTCAGAAGGTGCGCCTGGTGGCGGACCTGGTGCGCGGCAAAGATGCAGTCGAAGCGCTCACGATCCTGCAATTCACCCCAAACCGGGCTGCGCACCCGGTTGCGAAAGTGCTCGCTTCGGCCATGGCCAATGGAGAAGAAAATTTCGGGGTCAGCCGGGATGATTTGTTTGTATACCATATCACCGCCGACGAAGCCCCCACTCGAAAATGGCGCCGGTTTGGCGCTCGCGGTCGCTTCAAACCCTGGTTGCGGCGATCCTCGCACGTTACCGTGATCCTGCGCGAGCGGGAAGTGTAAAGATAGGCTTAGGAGAAATTATGGGTCGAAAAGTTCATCCGATAGGATTTCGCCTTGGGATTAACAAGACCTGGGAAGGTCGCTGGTTTGCCGAGGGCCGGGATTATGTGAACAATTTACACCAGGACTTCAAGCTGCGTGATCTGGTGCGGGAGGAAGCCCCTAGGGCCGGTGTTTCCCGAATCGAGATTGAACGCTTCCCTGGCAAGGTGAAAATAGTGGTCAACACCGCCAAACCGGGCATATTGATCGGTCGTAAAGGCGAAAACGTCAAAAAAATGCGCCAGAGACTGGAAGCCGTGGTCGGTAAGAAAATTGACCTGGAGATTAAAGAGATCAAGGCGCCCGACCTGGATGCTTACCTAGTGGCGAATAATATCGCTGAACAATTGGAACGCCGCATCAGCTACCAGCGCGCCATGAAACGCTCCATCCAGCAGGCGATGCGCCAGGGAGGCCAGGGCATCCGTGTAGAAGTTTCTGGCCGGTTGAGCGGCGCAGAAATGGCTCGCACCGTCAACATGCGCGAAGGTCGCGTACCCCGGCAAACCCTGCGTGCGGATATTGAATTCGCCAAAGCAGAAGCGCTGACCACATACGGTCGCATCGGCGTCAAAGTTTGGATTTATAAAGGCGAGGTATTGCCAGAGGTAGAGGATAAGGTCGAATCAACCGAAGGCGTATACGTCAGCGAATAATGGATCTGGCGCAAGCGAGGCTGCCTGCGGCGCCGCGCTTGCAAAATAGATCCGAGTGAGGGTAGTCATTATGTTAATGCCAAAGCGTGTCAAATGGCGCAAGCAAATGCGCGGCCGCATGAAAGGAAAAGCAACTCGCGGTGCAGAGGTGGCTTTTGGTGATTTTGGGTTGAAGGCCTTGGAACCAGGCTGGGTGTCGGCCCGCCAGATCGAAGCTGCCCGGCGGGCAATCGTCCGGGCGATGCGCCGCCGTGGAAAATTTTGGATCCGCATCTTTCCGGATAAACCAGTCACCAAAAAGCCAGCCGAGACCCGCATGGGTAAAGGAAAAGGCAATGTCGAATACTGGGTGGCGGTGGTGAAACCCGGCCGGATCATGTTCGAGGTTGGCGGCGGCTTACCTGAAGAAATTTCAAAAGAAGCTTTAAGGCTGGCTCAATACAAACTGGCGATCAAAACCAAAATCGTTGGCCGGCACGATGTGACAGGAGGCGAATAATGGCAGAGACGGATATTCGAAGCCTGTCTTCAGACGAGATCCGAGCACGCTTGAACGATGCCCGCGAGGAACTCATGAACCTGCGATTTCAGCAGGCTACCGGCGAGCTGACGGATTACACCCGCTTGAGCATCACTCGCCGCAAGATCGCCCGCATGTTAACAATCCTGCACGAGCGCGATCTTGAGACCAGCACGGAAGGTGAAGAATGAACAATCGCCGTCGCATAACCGGTGTGGTAACCAGCAATAAAATGGAAAAGTCTGTAGTCGTGGAGATCACCCGCACTTACCGCCACCGGCTTTACAAAAAAGTTGTTCACGATCGCAAACGCGTCATGGCCCACGACGAGTTGGGTTGCCAGATTGGCGATGCCGTACGGATCGTGGAAAGCCGCCCGCTTTCTCGCCATAAAAAGTGGGTGGTAGAAGAGATCCTTCGGCACGATATCGCTGCCGGAGAGCCCAAATTGGAGGCATAGACCATGATTCAGCAGGAATCTCGGATAACTGTTGCCGATAATACGGGTGCGCGCGTGATACTGGTAATTCAAGTTGTGGGGGGTTCCAAACGCCGTTATGGGCGTGTAGGTGACGTTGTGGTTGGGACTGTGAAAGCAGCCACCCCCCAGGGCGCAGTGAAAAAAAGCGATATTGTTCGGGCGGTGATCGTCCGCTGCTCTAAAGAGTGGCGGCGCGATGATGGCTCTACGATCCGCTTCGACGACAATGCAGCCGTCATACTCGACGCCGACGGGAAAAACCCGCGTGGAACTCGCATCTTCGGCCCGGTAGCTCGCGAATTGCGCGAAAAAGGTTTTATGAAAATCGTTTCACTGGCGCCGGAAGTGCTCTAGAGCCAGTGAAGCAGGAGCGAGAGTCGTGAAAGTAAAAATTCGTAAGGGTGATATTGTAGAAATTATCAGCGGCCGGTTGGAAGACAAAGGCAAGCACGGTGAGGTCATTAAAGTCCTGCCTGAAGATCACAGGGTTGTGGTCCAGGGGATAAACATGCGTAAAAAGCACCAAAGAGAGGTTCAAAGCCAGGGGAGGACAATGTCCCCCGGCATCATCGAGTTTGAAGCGCCAATTGATATCTCCAATGTCATGCTGGTTTGCCCGAAATGCGGTGAACCCACGCGGGTGGGCTTGCAGCGTGACAACGAGGGATCTCGGCGGGTATGCAAAAACTGTCAGGCTTTGATCGACTGAGCCGCCGGTCGGGAGCAGAAAACATGAGTCCGATACTAAAAGATCGTTATACAGAAGAGGTCGCGCCGGCCTTAACCAAATCGCTCAAATTGAGCAACAATATGCAGGTGCCGCGGGTGAAGAAAGTCGTGGTGAATATCGGCCTGGGTGAAGCGTTGGATAATGCCAAAGCGTTGGACGCCGCGGTAAATGACTTAACGCTGATCGCCGGGCAGCACCCGGTGATAACCAAGGCCCGCAAGAGCATCGCGAATTTCAAGCTGCGCGAGGGACGCTCTATTGGCGTAAAAGTTACCTTACGTGGAGAGCGCATGTGGTCTTTCCTTGACCGCTTGATGAATATCGCCCTGCCACGCGTGCGCGATTTTCGCGGCATTTCACCGAATGCCTTTGATGGTCGCGGCAACTACACCTTGGGCCTGCGCGAACAGTTGGTGTTCCCAGAAATCGAGTATGACAAAATCGATCGTTTGCGCGGCCTTGAGATTACGATCATCACCTCCGCGCGCAATGACGACGAGGGCAGGCAGCTCCTGCAAATGCTTGGCATGCCATTCAGGAAGGAAGGTTAGTTCATGGCGAAAAAGAGCATAATCATTAAAGAAACACGGCGTAAATACCCCACCCGAGTACGCAATCGTTGTAAAGTGTGTGGGCGCCCGCGGGGCTACATCCGTCGTTTCGGACTGTGCCGGATCTGTTTTCGTGAGCTTGCTCTCGAAGGGAAGATTCCTGGCGTAACAAAGTCTTCCTGGTAGCCGGGCGGAGGTTGAAGAATGAGCGTAACAGATCCAATTGCTGATATGTTAACCCGCATCCGCAATGCGGTGATGATGGGGCATGCGAATGTGGCCTTTCCTAGCTCCAAAATCAAGGTAGCCATCGCCAAGATTTTAAAGGAAGAAGGCTATATCGGTGGGTATGAAGTGGCGGACGGAAAAATCACCGGCCAGAAAATCCTGCGCATCCGCCTTAAGTACGTTGGCGAGCGGCGCGAGCGCCGGCCGGTAATCACCGGACTCGAGCGAATCAGCCGGCCCGGTCGCCGGGTTTATACCAACAAGCAGGAGATCCCCTGGGTGCTCTCTGGCCTGGGTGTTGCCATCCTCTCCACACCCAAGGGCGTCATGACCGGCCAGCGCGCCCGCCAGCTTGGTGTGGGAGGCGAGGTCATCTGCAAAATCTGGTAATCCGACTGAAGCCGAGGATCTGCTGATTGTGACTGTGCTTGCTGCCAGGCAATCGGCGGCAGCCAGGATACAGTCTTAGGAGGTTGTCAAAGTGTCAAGAATTGGCCGTATGCCGGTTGAATTACCCAAAGGCGTGGAAGTGGAAGTTAAAGGCTCTTCTGTGCGCGTCAAAGGCCCAAAAGGCGAGTTGAGCCAGACATTCCCGTCATCCATGCAAATTTCCCTGGAAGATGGGCAAGTCGTAGTCAATCGCCCTTCGGATGAGCGCACTCACAGGGCCTTACACGGTATGACTCGCGCTCTTATCAATAATATGGTCGTTGGCGTAAGCACAGGCTTTGAAAAAATCCTGGAAATTAACGGCGTCGGTTATCGCGCTGAAATGAACGGTAAAAACCTGGTGTTGAACGTCGGCTTTTCGCACCCGGTCGTTGTAGAGCCTCCAAAAGGGATTTCCTTCGAAGTGGATGCCCGTACCCGCCAGATCAAAATCCTGGGCTACGATAAGCAGGAAGTGGGACAGGTTGCCGCAAACATCCGCGAAATTCGCCCACCCGAGCCTTATAAAGGCAAGGGTATAAAATATCTTACTGAAAAAATTCGCCGCAAGGCTGGCAAGGCTGGCAAGGTGTAAGCTTATGTCTAAGAATATCTCACGTTCCGTTGCCCGAGATCGACGCCATACACGCGTTCGCAAAAATGTTTCAGGCACATCAGAAAGGCCGCGATTAAACGTTTTTCGCAGCCTGGCGGAAATCTATGCTCAGGTGATCGATGATCAAGCTGGCAGCACGCTCGTCTCGGCATCCTCAATCGACCACGAATTGCGCAAGAAGATTGAAGGTAAGAAAAAAGTCGAGCAGGCGCGCCTGGTGGGCCAGGCATTAGCCGAGCGCGCTAAAGCCAAAGGGATCAACCAGGTAGTTTTTGACCGCGGCGGTTATCGTTACATTGGGCGGGTCAAAGCGCTGGCTGAAGGGGCGCGCGAAGGTGGCCTGGATTTCTAGTAGATGCCTGCAGGAGCAGAGAACGGCCTGCTGCTCTACAAGGAGAAAAAGATGACAGATTACGAGTTTTCGGAACTCACTCAAGAATACGACGAACGCGTGGTGGATATCGCCCGTGTAGCCAAAGTGGTTAAAGGCGGACGGCGCTTCTCTTTCCGGGTTACCGTGGTCGTTGGCGACAATCGCGGCAGCGTTGGCGTAGGCATCGGCAAAGCAAATGCCGTTCCGGACGCCATGCGCAAAGCCTCCGAGCGAGCGCGCCATAACATGAAGAAAGTTTCTGTGTACAAGTCGACTATCCCGCACGAGGTGATCGGCAAGATCGCAGGGGCGCGTGTCCTGCTCAAGCCGGCCTCGCCCGGAACCGGCGTTATCGCCGGCGGCGGCGTGCGCGCCGTATTGGAAGCGGCTGGCGTGTCAGATATATTGACCAAATCTTTGGGCAGCAATAACGTATTGAACGTTGTACTGGCCACGATGGATGCACTCGACCAGCTCAAATCCCCGCAGGATGAAGCAGCCCGGCGCGGCAAGTCGCCAAAGGATCTGCAGCCTTTCTGGGAGCGGAGGAAAAATGCCTGATTCCGCAAACACGAATGAGAAGGTTATCCGGGTGACCCTAGTTAGAAGCCCGATTGGGTACCCGAAGCGCCAAAAAGCTACCGTCCGGGCGCTCGGCCTGCGTCGCATGCACCAGACTGTTGAGCACGCCGATTTAGCGACCTTGCGCGGCATGCTGGCCAAAGTCAGCCACCTGGTTGAAGTTGAAGAATTGTTGGGCGCTCCTGGTGCAAATTAATAACGAAGCATACAGGTTTGTCAAAATTGAAGCATAAAAGGATCGATTATGAAGCTCCACGATCTTAAACCGCAAGAAGGATCGAAGAAAGACCGCAAGCGCGTTGGGCGAGGTATTTCTGCGGGCCAGGGAAAGACCGCCGGCCGCGGCACCAAGGGCCAGAACGCGCGCGCCGGCGGCGGAACCCGCCTGTACCACCAGGGCGGCAACCTGCCTTTCTTCCGCCGGCTGCCCTTCGTTCGTGGTAAAGGGTTTACCCCGCTCAACCAGGTGGAATATAACGAGATTAACCTGGACCAACTGGCGAATTTCGCAGCGGGCAGTGAAATTTCCCCAGAGAGTTTGGCAGAAGCCCATTTACTGCGTGACAAACGAAATCCGGTTGTAATTCTCGGCCGCGGCGATATCGAAGTTGCCATCAAAGTGAGCGTCCACCGCATCACCAAGGGCGCCAGGGCGAAAATCGAAGCAGCGGGCGGTAGTGTAAAAATCTTGGAATTTTAAAATTCCAAGAAAGGAGACTAATCCATGAAGCGGTCTGCTTGGCGCTACCTTTGGGCAGCCCCGGATATTCGCCGGAAATTATTGATGACCGTTGGCCTGCTGGCGCTCTATCGCCTGGCGGCCCATGTTCCCGTCCCAGGCGTCGATCGAGCGGCGCTGGTCGGGATCTTAACCCGCGGAGGCGCCGGGGGAACTCTGGTGGGACTGCTCGACCTGCTGTCGGGCGGTACGGTCTCGAATTTTTCGGTGTTGGCGATGGGCGTTTATCCTTACATCACCGCCCAGATTATCTTGCAGCTGCTGGTGCCAATCATCCCGGCCCTCCAAAAACGCATGGAGGAGGATCCGCGCGAGGGACAGAAATGGATGGAAAAATGGACTTACATCCTGGCTGTCCCAATGGCGGCTTTGCAGGCGATCGGGCAGATCAATATTTTCTCCAGTATTGCTGGCGCGCAAATCATCAAGAACTTCGGGTTTAGCGGCGCAAGCCTGCTGCCATCCCTGGCGATCATTTTCAGCATGACCGCCGGTACAATGTTCGCGATTTGGCTTGGCGAGCTCATTTCTGAATACGGCATCCGCAACCAGGGACTGTCACTGATTATCTTCGCCGGCATCGTCTCACGCATCCCTGCTAATTTCAGCAGTATGCTGGCCGACCAACAAAACCGTCTGTTCATCATCATTGGCATGATTTTGATTACATCCCTCACGATTTTCGCGATCGTGTTCGTGCAACAAGGACGCCGCAACGTCCCGGTGATGTACCCGGGCCGGCGTATGGGCAACCGCATGTCGATGCCGGTCAAGGGCACGCTTCCATTGATGGTCAACATGGCAGGCATGATCCCCTTGATTTTCGCCCAATCCCTGTTGACTTTCCCGGCAATTTTAGCCAGCTTTTTCACCCAGTCCAAAGTTACTTTCCTCGCAAAACTGGCAGCCAGTGTCCAGGCCATGTTCGGTGGGCAAGGCACTTTTTACTACTTGATGTACTTCCTGATGGTGGTGCTGTTCACTTTCTTTTATACCAATGTCTTGTTCACGCAACAGAATTATGGTGAGAATCTAAAAAAGGTAGGCGCGCAGATCCCGGGTGTCAGCCGTGGAGCTCCCACCCAGAGGTATCTCAACCGTGTTTTAAGCCGGATCACGCTGCCCGGCGCCCTCTTTCTGGGGATTGTGGCCATCCTGCCCTGGCTTCTAAGCCTGGTGGTCCCCTTTGGGGGCCAGAATGGTGGCCTGCTGCTGGTTTCATCCGCTGGTTTGCTGATCGTTGTGGGCGTTGTCCGCGACGCGTTCTTCAATATCGAGGCGGAGCTGAAACTGCATGGTTATGATGAAACGCTTTTAGTGCGCTAAAAAGGGGAAGAGCATGTCTACTTATATCGTCCTTCTCGGCCCTCCCGGAGCGGGAAAAGGCACCCAGGCCCAAATCATTTCCGAAAAATTGGGCTTGCCGCACATATCTTCCGGCGATATTTTCCGGGAGAATTTAAAAAACCAAACTGAATTGGGAAAGCTGGCAAAGGGTTACATGGAACACGGCGAGCTAGTTCCAGATGATGTGACCATCGCCATGATCCGGGAACGCCTGTCCCGCCCGGACGCCAAGCCGGGCGCCCTTCTGGATGGATTTCCGCGCACCCCCGCCCAGGCAGAGGCGCTGGCGGTTATGCTTACCGAATTCCAGGGCGGTGTAAATTGTGTTCCGTACATCAAAGTTCCGGAAGAAGTGCTGGTCGATCGCCTGACCGGTCGTTGGACTTGCCGGGCGGAAGGCCATATTTTTCACGAGAAATTCAACCCGCCCCAAAAAGCCAGGGTTTGTGATTTCGATGGCTCGGAACTTTACCAGCGGGAAGACGACAAAGCAGAGACAGTGAAGAACCGCATCCGAGTTTATCTCGCTCAGACGATGCCGTTGATCGAATATTATCAAGAGCGCGACAAACTCTTAGAAGTGGATGGAACCCAGCCGATTGAAAAAGTTGGCGAAGAGCTGCTGGCTGGGCTCTCCAAAGCGATATAAAATGATGGGTTGGGAACAAAACGTTGTAATCAAGAGCCAGTCAGAGCTGGCGCTCATGCGAGAGGCAGGGCGAGTCAACGCGCTGGCGTTAGCTGCCGTGCGAGAGGCGATCAGCCCAGGGGTTACCACCGCAGAGCTGGACGCAATTGCTGAAGAAGTCATTCGGAAACATGGCGGCGCCCCGGTTTTCAAAGGTTACCCGGGGCCTTACCCTTACCCGGCTACGCTGACCGTAAGCTTAAATGAAGAGCTGGTCCATGGTATCCCGGGAAAGCGCAAGTTGAAGGAAGGAGACATTGTCTCCGTTGACTGCGGGACGCTCCTGGAAGGGTTCGTTGGCGATTCTGCATTTTCGGTTGGAGTCGGCGAGATTTCGCCTCTGGCGAAGGATCTGCTGCAAGTCACCGAAAAGTCCTTGTACGAAGGCATCCGGAAAATGCGCGCCGGCAACCACGTCGGCGACGTTTCGGCAGCGGTGCAGGCGTTCGTTGAAAAAAGGGATTTCTGTCTCACCCGTGAATACACCGGGCATGGGGTCGGCCGGGCCATGCATGAAGGGCCGCAAGTTCCCAATTATGGCATTCCGGGCCGGGGTTTGCTGCTGCGCCCAGGCATGACCATTGCCCTGGAGCCGATGGTGCTGGTAAGCACTCCACGCACCCGGGTGCTGGCTGACCAATGGACGGTAGTTTCGGCGGATGGCTCGCTGACGGCCCATTTCGAACACAGTGTAGCTGTCACAGAGGATGAACCCCTCATCCTGACTGTGCCGTGATGATCAAAAAAAGGTCTCTGGGATTTTCTGGGGTGAGGGCCCACCACAGCGGTTCCTAAAGACCCTCAAAAAAGTACTGGACGAAAATAGCCGGAGCAAGTATAATCGAGACTTTGGCTGTACTATGACCGGCATTAAGTAAACCGGTTCTCAAGGAGAAGGTATCATGAAGGTCTCATCTTCGATCAAAAAACGCTGCGCGAAGTGTAAGATCGTAAAGCGTAAGGGCGTTTTGTATGTTATTTGTGAAAACCCTAAGCATAAGCAGCGACAAGGATAGTTCGATATGGCCCGTATAGAAGGCGTTGATCTTCCACGAAATAAACGTATTGAAGTAGGCCTCACCTATATTTATGGGGTTGGCCTGCCGCGCTCTCATAAAGTCCTGGCAGCGACGCGCGTCAGCCCTGACACGCGGGTGAAAGATTTGACCGATGCCGAAGTCGCTCTGCTGCGTGATTACATCTCTCAGAATTACAAAGTTGAGGGTGACCTGCGCCGTGAGGTGCAGTTGAATATCAAGCGGTTGATCGAGATTGGCAGCTACCGGGGTTTGCGCCACCGCCGGAATTTGCCGGTGAATGGACAACGGACGCGCACGAACGCGCGCACACGCAAAGGCCCTAAAAAGACAGTTGCTGGACGCGGCCGGCGGCGCGGCGCCAAGAAGAAGTAATCTTTATTAAGTTCATCAACCGGTTTTGCAGCCTGGCGGATTGGGTTCCTTCCTCCCAGCGGCTGTCTGCCAGGGAAAAAGCTGGTGGTTGAGCTAAATAAAGTTGGCTATGTGCTGAAATTGGAGTTCAATTTATAAAGAGGTTTTATGGCTCAAAGTGTACGATCTACGCGCCGAAAAGGCGGAACTCGCAAAGTAAAGCGATCCCTGTCAGCCGGACAGGTGCATATCTTCGCGACTTTCAACAACACCATTGTCACCATAACGGATACCCAGGGCAATACAGTTGCCTGGGGTAGTGCTGGAAGCGCCGGATTTAAAGGCTCGCGCAAGAGCACACCTTTTGCAGCGCGGCTGGCGGCCGAGCAGGCGATTAAAGCCGCTATGGCAATGGGATTGCAGGAAGTGGAATTGTACGTCAAAGGACCTGGCCCCGGCCGAGAGTCTGCCATCCGGGCCGTGCAATCGCAGGGCTTGAAGGTGACCTCCATCACGGATATCACCCCAGTCCCCCACAACGGATGCCGACCGCCGAAAAAACGCCGCGTCTGATTTTTAGAATTTCAGGAAGGATCATAAGGTAATTCCGATATGGCAAAATATCGTGGCCCAGTATGTAAATTATGCCGCCGAGAAGGCGAAAAACTGTTCTTAAAAGGTGAGCGCTGCTTTACGGCCAAATGCGCATTCGAAAGACGTGGCTACGCCCCGGGCGAGCACGGCAAAGGCGCGCAATTCCGGCGCCGGCGCGAATCGGACTACAACCGGCAACTGCGCGCCAAGCAAAAAGCGCGTCGCATTTACGGCATCCTGGAGCGCCAGTTCCGCCGCTATTACCAGGTTTCTTTGCAGCGCCGCGGCCTGACCGGCCTCAACCTGCTGCAAATCCTGGAATCACGGCTGGACAATGTCATCTACCGCCTCGGGTTTGCCGACAGCCGCGCTCAAGCGAGACTATTGGTTACTCACGGGCACTTTTCGGTGAACGGTCGCCGCACGGATGTGCCCTCCATGTTGATGTCGTCCGGTGATCGTTTGGAAGTCCGTGAAGGCTCCCGCAAACGCACATACTTCAAGGACCTCTCCGCAGTGGCCGAAGACAAAAACGTGCCAGCCTGGTTGAGCCGCGATTTGAAAGTGCTTTCAGGGACAGTCGTCCGCTTGCCCGAACGGGCCGAAATTGACGGCAATTTAAGTGAACGATTAATCGTCGAGTATTACTCGCGATAATTTTAGACAGTTACACGTTGGAATAGAAACGCGCCCTGGGCTTTAGCCCCGCGTTCAATTGTGAAAGGGGTCTCACTAAAAGAGACGGCTTCTCCAAAATGGGCGCCAAAATTTCCAACGTGTAGATTGCCTTGGGAATTAATCGTGAGGGATGAGGTGAACCGTGATAGGTTTGAGTAATATGGTGACGCCGAAAATTGAGCGCGAAGCTGAAGCGCGCAATTACGGCAAGTTTATCATCAGCCCGCTGGAGCGTGGATATGGAATCACGCTCGGTAACGCCCTGCGCAGGGTATTGCTATCCTCGTTAGAGGGTGCGGCGGTCACCTCTATCCGTATTGCTGATGTTCAGCATGAGTTCAGTGATATCCCCGGTGTACGTGAAGATGTCATCCGGGTGATGCTGCAGATCAAGCAATTGCGGATGAAGCTGTATGATGTAGATACCGCCCGGCTGCACCTTGAAGTGCGCGGGGGCGGGGTTGTTACTGCCGCCGATATCATCGTCCCGCCTGAGGTAGAGATCATGAACCCCGACCTTTACCTGTTCGCGGTGGATGACAACAGCGCCAGATTAGAAATAGAAATGACTGTGGAGCGCGGCCGTGGCTACTCGCCCGCCGACGAGCGCACAGGTCGCCTGCCGATCGGTGAGCTTCCGGTCGATGCGATTTATAGCCCGGTCAGGCGTGTAAATTGGGACGTCGGCTATGCCCGCGTTGGCCAAAGCACAAACTACGATAAACTGATCCTGGAAATCTGGACGGATGGCACGATTGGGCCGGAAGACGCTCTCAGCACCAGCGCCAAAATCCTGATCGATCACCTGCGTCACCTGGCAGGGATCAGTGAAGAATTGCTGGCCGCGATCGCCCTGGATGAAGAAGAGAGCAGCCGCTTAACCAGCGAGATGATCGAGACGCCGATCGAAAACCTGGACCTCTCCGTGCGGGTTTTCAACTCGTTGAAGCGCACTGGGATTACAACAGTAGGCGAGGTGATCGAGCTGCTCGAGAAAGGCGACGAAGCCGTGATGTCCATCCGCAACTTCGGCGAAAAGAGCCTGGACGAACTGCGTCAAAAGATGCAGGAAAAGGGCTACCTCCAGGATGGAACTGACAAAGAAGTGGAGTAGTTAGCAATGCGACATAGAGTAGCCGGATATAAACTAAGCCGAGGTAAGGATGAGCGGGGCGCTTTGAGGCGCAACCTGGTCAAGCAGTTGTTTGAACACGAGCGGATCCGCACCACGCACGCTAAAGCGCTGGCTGTGCGCGGCCAGGCGGAACGCCTGATCACGCTGGCCAAGCATGGTAATGAGGCCGGCGACGAAAAAATGGTCCATGCGCGCCGCCTGGCCGCGGCGCGCTTGAGCGACGCCAAGGCTGTTAAGAAACTGTTCGAAGATATCGCCCCTCGCTTTGAGGACCGCCTGGGTGGCTATACACGAATTATCAAATTAGGCCCGCGTCATGGCGACGCAGCCGAGATGGTGCTATTAGAGCTCGTTGAAGGTTAGCAATTGAGGCTGAAGGATGCCTCAGGGCTTCTTGCCTGAAGCGATCCTGCAACTCAAGACCCTCGCCTTCAAGAATGGCACGTTACCAGGTTATTCTCGCCTACGACGGAACGCAGTTTCACGGCTTTCAACGTCAAAGGCGTGCATTAAGCCCTCTGGTCCGCACAGTCCAGGGAGTTTTCGAAGAAGCCCTGCGAGATTTGGGTTGGACCGGTGAAACGATCCTGGCTGGCGGGCGAACGGATGCCGGCGTGCATGCCAGCGGACAGGTAGCAGCTTTCGACCTTGCCTGGGAACATCCCCCACAAGCGCTGCTGGCGGCTTTGAACGCACACCTGCCGGAGGATGTTTCCGTGCGGGAGCTGTGCGCTACAGCCGTGGACTTCCACCCACGCTATGACGCCCTCGCCCGGCACTACCGTTACCGCCTCTATTGCGAAGCGAGCCGCGATCCGCTGCGCGAGCGTTATGCCTGGCGGGTTTGGCCAGAAGTCAGGCTGGACTGTCTGCAGCAGGCTGCCTCACCTCTGCCCGGCGCACATGATTTCGCTGCATTCGGCACCCCGCCGCGGGCCGGCGGCAGCACGGTGCGCACGGTTCAGCAAGTCGCTTGGCAGTCGACTGGGAATGAACTGGTTTTTGATATTACGGCGGATGCTTTCCTTTACCACATGGTGCGCCGGCTGGTATTTGCTCAAGTGGCTATTGGCCAGGGAAAGCTGGAGCCCGATATCATCTCGAAAAGTCTGGTAGACCCTGGGCAAAAAATGATTCAGGGGTTAGCGCCCCCGCAGGGTCTTGCGCTTATAGAAGTGGTTTACCCACCCATCGAACAGCGCTGACCTTTCTCCTGAAACGGGCTGTCTGGATGGAACAATGAAAATATTCGGTCTGGAAATGAACAAAATACCGGCAGATGGCCTATAAAGCCGCCGGCTGCGTTTCCGGGCCGGTGAAAAATGGAGATATTGAGCGTGGATAAGACTTACGTTCCAAAATCCGGCGAGATTACTCAGGATTGGATCCTGGTTGATGCCAATGACCAAAACCTGGGCCGTCTGGCCTCCCAAATCGCCTATTTATTGCTGGGCAAGCACAAGCCGAGTTTCACTCCCGGCATGGATACAGGCGACTTCGTTGTGGTGGTCAATTGCGAGCGCATCCGGGTAACCGGCAACAAAATGGAAGAGAAGATCTACTACCGCCATTCAGGCTATCCCAGCGGGCTGAAAGCGATCAGCTTGAAGCAGCAGCTTCAAAAACACCCCGATCGCGTACTCCGCGCCGCGGTGTGGGGTATGCTGCCGCACAACAAATTTGGCCGCCAGTTGATTAAGAAGGTGAAGATCTATGCTGGTCCAGATCACCCGCATGGCGCCCAGCAGCCGAAGCCATTGGCTTCCATCAAGGCTCTTTAGGCATCGCCGTGGTGGAACCCCGGATTTGTGGGTGTGAGCGTGTGTACGCACGCTCACACCCACAAATCCGGACACCTTCACGGAAAAATCCAAAGAACCTCCATCAAGGAGTAGGACTTATGGCAGTTCAATATTATGAGGGCATTGGCCGGCGCAAGGAAAGCACCGCCCGCGTCCGGTTGATGACCGGATCCGGCCAGTTTATGGTCAATGAAAAACCAGGTGAAGATTACTTCCCCCGCCTGGGAGATATCGAATCAATCATGGAACCCATCCGAGCAGCCGGCGAAAACCGCTCGCAGTTCGACATTACTGTTCTGGTCAAAGGCGGCGGGGTCACCGGGCAAACCGAAGCGGTCAAGCTGGGTGTGGCGCGCGCCTTGATTAAAATGAACCCCGATCTGCGCTCCGCTCTGCGTAAAGGGGGTTACCTGACGCGCGATCCGCGCGTCAAAGAGCGCAAAAAACCCGGTCTTAAACGCGCCCGCAAGGCCCCGACCTATACGAAGCGCTAGCTGGCTGCGAAGCCCTGTCTCGTGAACCCACGAGCCGCGGAGACGCGCGGCTTGCCGGAGGGAAGCTTACCCACAGACCCAAGGGTAAATTTCCAGCGGCAGGCTCCGCGTCTCGGCGGTCTCTTTATTAATCATCCGAACACGAATTGAGCGGCGAAGGCAGCGAACGGTTACCCAAAACCTGGCTGTCCAGTCAAGCCTTTTGGGGTGAATGCGAAGATGGAATCGGCAAACTTTTCAGGGATAACGCTGCTGGGGCTTGGCCCCGGCGACCCGGGCCTGCTGACGCGCCAGGCCTGGCAGATTTTGGAAAAAGCCGGCGAAATTTACCTGCGCACCCGCCAGCACCCGGTCGTAGAAGGTTTTCCCGCCGGATTGGTGGTACATTCATTCGATCCGCTTTATGAGAGCGGCGAGTCGTTTGAGGCCGTGTATGACCAAATCGTGACCCAGATTTTAGAACTGGGCCGCCGGCCGGGAGGCGTCATCTATGCCGTGCCCGGGCACCCTTACGTAGGTGAAGCTACTTGCCCGCAGATCGCCCGCCGCGCCCGCCTGGAGGGCCTGAGGCTGCGCCTGGTGGAGGGGATCAGCTTCCTGGAGCCGGTTTTTTCCGCCCTGGAGCTGGATCCCCTGCCCCACACCGCCCTGGTGGACGCGTTAGAGCTGGCCGTGCGGCATGTTCCACCCTTCCCCACCGGCGCGCCCGCACTGATCGCCCAGGTCTACTCGCCTGAAATCGCCTCCGAGGTCAAGCTGGCGTTGATGAGCCTCTACCCAGATGAACACCCGGTGCAGCTCGTGCACGCTGCCGGCGCCTCCCAGGCGTTGGTGGAATCGCTGTCCCTGTACGAAATCGACCGCAGCCAGAAGATCGGCCTGCTCACTGCACTCTTCGTGCCGCCCCTGCCAGCGGAGACCTCCTTCGAAGCTTTCTTGGAGATCATCGCCCACCTGCGCGCCCCGGACGGCTGTCCATGGGATCGCGAGCAAACCCACGATTCCCTGAGATCAAACCTGCTTGAAGAGACTTACGAGGTCCTGGCAGCTATGGACGCCGGCGATCCACAGGAAATGCAAGAGGAGTTCGGCGACCTGCTGCTGCAGATCGTGTTGAATGCTCAGATCGCCTCGGAAGACGGCGAGTTTACCATCGCCGACGTCATCCAGGGCATCTACACCAAGATCGTCCGCCGCCACCCACACGTCTTCGGTGACCTGCGCTTGAAGGACAAAGACGGTGTTCTGCTGAACTGGGAGCGCTTGAAAGCCGAGGAGCGCCTCGCCAACGGTAAGGGTTCTGCCAGCCTGTTGGATGGCGTGGCCCTGGCCCTGCCGGCTCTGGTGCAGGCCGAGCAGTACCAGCAGCGCGCCGCCCGGGTAGGGTTCGATTGGCCCGATATCCAGGGGGTGCTGGCCAAGCTAGACGAAGAGCTGGCCGAGGTGCACGGGGCCACGGATGGCGCCGAGCGCGCCGCCGAGATCGGGGATTTGTTATTCGCCGTCGCCAACCTGGCGCGTTGGAATGAGGTCGATCCCGAAAGCGAATTGCGCCAGGCCAACACTCGCTTCCGCCGGCGCTTCGCCTTCATCGAGCAGTCCGCTCGCCAGCAGGGGCGCGCGGTCTCCGATTTGTCGTTGGATGAAATGGAAGCGTTCTGGCAGGCAGCCAAGAAAGCCTGACATCGCTGGACTACGGACAGCTAGAAGTGGATATCCGCCGGAAGAATTAGAAGTTCCGATCGCCTCCCAACAGACCGCCAAGAACGTTGCCGCCGATGCCGGCCGCGCCCTTGCTCTCGCCAACCTGGCGGAATTTCGCCGCGGCAAAGATGCGGTCCGCCAGCCGCGAGAAAGGCAGGCTCTGCAGGTAGACTTTCCCGGGCCCCTTCATACGGGCCAGGAACAATCCCTCGCCGCCGAACAGGGCGTTCTTGAACCCGCCCACGAACTGGATGTCATAATCGACGCTGGGGGCGAAGGCTACCAGGCAGCCGGTGTCCACGCGTAGGGACTCGCCCGGGGCCAAATTCTTCTCAATGATCGTCCCGCCGGCGTGCACAAAGGTCAGTCCATCCCCCTCCAGGCGCTGCAAGATAAAGCCCTCCCCGCCGAACAGGCCTGCGCCGAGGCGCTTGGTGAAAGCGACTTCGATCTCCGTGCCCTGGGCCGCGCACAGGAACAAATCCTTCTGACAAATAAACCGGCCTCCCAGGGCAGCCAGGTCAAGTGGGATCACCTTGCCCGGGTAAGGGGCCGCGAAAGCCACGTGACTTTTGGCCCGGCCGGTATTCAGGAAGGTGGTGATAAAAAAGCTCTCCCCGGTGATTGCACGCTTTAAGCCTTTGAAAATTCCTCCGCCGGTGCCGGTTTGCATCTCGATCCCATCTTCCATATAGGTCATCGCGCCAGCCTCGGCGCGTACGCCTTCACCAGGATCGAGCTCAATCTCCACCATTTGCAGGTCGTCGCCGAAAATCTTGTACTCAATCACATCTGCCATGATCTATACTCCTAAAATTGGGTGACGGGCAAATTGCCTTTCGTACCTCTCTGGCAATCTGCAAGTCGATCCCGGTCGCTAAACTTTTCCGGAATCTTTCCATAATTGCTTACGTATTGATCCCTAAAAAAGTTTCTGGGGCATGCGAAGATGATACCGGGAAGAATATACCATCTCTGCTGCACGGCTTTCGTAGACAATCAGGCGCTAGCTGCGCAGATGGTGTGGGACGTCGATGACCACTCTTGGGTGGCCTTGCTGCCGTCTGTAGAGCAAAGCCGCCCGGATCAGCCAGGAGGTCTGATTGTGAAGGATTGCCTGCCACCATTTGGCCGGGACGAACTCCGGCAGCACCACGACCGCATATTGCCCGTCGTTGTGCTCGCGATCGGTCTCATCCAGGAAATCCATGAGCGGCCCCAGGATGGAACGGTAAGGCGACTTCAATGTCACCAGCGGCACATCCGGCAGCCAACGTTTCCACGTCTCACGGACACGGCCGGCGCTGCCAGGCTCCAGCTCGACGTAAACCGCAGTTACATTTTTGGAGATCGATTGGGCGAAGGAGACCGCTTCCAGGGTGCCGCGGTGTACACCGGATATCGGGATGACGACCCGAGGTGGCGGCGGAGGCTTGATCGATGGCGGCAAACCGCGCAAGGTAAGCTGCTTACCGACGGCTACGTAATGCAAATGAATGCGGTAAAAGACGAACACCAGGAACGGGATCAACAGGATGGAGATCCACGCCCCTTCTAGGAATTTGCTGAAACCGACAACCAGCAGCGTAAAACCAGTAGCCAGCGCTCCCAAACCATTGGCAGCCGCCTTAAGCTGCCAATTCCGGCCTTTTTCACGGTACCAGTGCAGGACCATGCCGGTTTGGGAAAGCGTGAACGCCAGGAAAACCCCAATAGCGAACAGGGGGATTAACAGGTGGGAATCGCCATTGAACAGGATGATCAGGCCTGCTGTAGCAGCCGCCAGGAAAGCAATCCCATTGGTGAAGACCAGGCGGTCCCCCATGCTGGTCAACTGGCGCGGCAGGAAGCCGTCTTTGGCCACAATGGCAGCCAGGCGCGGGAAACCGGCGAAGCTGGTGTTGGCGGCCACAGCCAGAATGAGCATGGTTGAAATCTGGATGAGCAGGTAACCAAATCCGTTGCCAAGCAGCCGCCGGGAAAGCGCCGATAGGATCGTCTCCTGAGGCCCAGCGATGACCGCCAGGAACTGGGTTAACCCGATACTGCCTACGAACAAGATACCCATCAATATAGCCATCACGATCAGTGTCCGGCCGGCGTTTTTCGCCTCGGGTGGCTTGAAGATCGGCACACCGTTGCTGATAGTTTCAACGCCGGTCAAGGCTGTGCAGCCGGTAGCGAAGGCGCGCAGCAGCAGGACGGCGCTCACGGGCTCAGATGCCGGCGGGGCGGCCAGAGCCAGGTTACCCGGTCCACTCAGGAACAGGTGCACAACTCCGTAGGCCAACATAGGAATATAGGTGAATAAGAACAGGTAAACCGGGATTGTCATCACGGTGCCGGCTTCGCTGGCGCCTCTCAAGTTGGCCAAGGTGATGATAGCCAATAGCAGCAGAGCGATCGCCACGCGGTGCGGCCACAGGCTGGGAAAGGCGGAAGCAATCGCTTCCACCCCGGCGGTCAAGCTGACCGCAGCCGTCAAGACGTAGGAGACCGTCAACGAAGCCGCTGTGACCAACCCCGCAAGAGACCCGAGATTCTCGCGGGCCACCACATAAGAGCCGCCGCCGGAAGGGTAGCCGTGGATCGTCTGGTAATACGAGATCGCAACGGTGGTTAACAACAAGGTGACGGCCAGCCCAATGGGCCAGGCCTTCGCCAGGCCCGCCGCGCCAGCAACCAGCAGCCCCAGGTAGATTTCCTGGTTGGCGTAAGCGATGGAGGAGAGCGCGTCCGGAGAAAAGGCCGCCAGGGCGCGAACCTTGTTCATCCGCTTTTCCGAAAGCTGTTGTGTGGAGAGTGGACTACCGATAAGGATTTGTTTTAGCTTGTTCAGCATGTCCCGACCTGGTTAGGCTTATTGTATTGTTCAAGCACTATCAAGTCAAGACTCTCCACCCATTTCGCTGTAAGATCAGGCGGCTCAGGAGGCCGGCGGCAATCGCCTCTACACTATTTGAATTGGATTAATGCTTAAGCGTTCGCCGGGCTGCGCACTTGAAAAACCAGATAAGCGCCAAATAGCAGTCCAAAAACGGCAATACTCGCCCACCCGGCGGCATTATTCCAGATCGAGAACTGCTGAGTAGCGGCGACAAACAGGCCTATTCCATTGGCGATCAGCAAGGCAAATACAATGCCTCTGCGGGTCTCCAACTTGAATTCGTCCCGCTCCGGAAAGCTGCGAACCGACCAGAGCAGCAGCCCGAAACCGAAAAACGCTGCGCCAAACAGTCGGGCGAAAGAGGCAATGTTCCAGTAGAGAAGGATATTCCCCTCTGGGATTTCGGCGATGCCGAAGAACGCCATCATCACCGGGGCGTACAATGAAAAGGCAATTCCAAGGGCAATTGCCAGGGCGGCATTGATCGTCAGCAGATGAGAAAGTTTCATACAGCTTCCCTTCGTTGTTTGCAGGCTAATTGTAAATTTTGACCCTATCCAAATTGGAATTGGTACTTCAGCTTGCCGATCTCGCCGCTGGGTTCATAGATCAGGCCAATATGGTTAACCTCGATCTCCCAATTGTAGGCGCTGAAAGCCAGGTATTCGATAATCGAAGCGGCGTTAGCCTTCTCCACGTCATCGTACGCCAGGCTGATGTGCGGTACCCAGGATTGTGGGGCGTAATAACGGCTGACTCCCTGTGAGGCAGGCAAAGTCTTCTCCCAGACCTGCTCGTGAAACGCGGTTAGCTGCTGGGATTTGACCACCGGAATATAGATCACCGGCTTAGGCCCGGTGAATATGCCGATCCCGGTCGTGCGAACCGAAAACGGTCGCGCCTGGGCCGCGATTTCCTTCAAAATGATCTCCAGGTGATCGAAGCTGTAATCCTGGGCGATTTGCCAGGAGAAATGAGGGTAGGGCGTCACCCGGATGCCTTTAAGATGAAAATTCTCCTCAAGCTCTTGCCAGAGGGTGATTACCTGGTTGTAGTAGGGTTGGGGGAGTAAAGAGACGAGGCCGTGCATACAAATCTCCGGGTTCAGGTTCTCAGCCAGTCCGGGAATCCCAGCGGGCGAAGATAGCGGTGGATAATAAGCGCCCGGCGCTACGCTCCACCAGGACCAGCTCGCCGGCCGCGAGCGATCCGCCCAGGCCGGCAACGGTTTCCCGCAACGCGCTATAGATTGTCAGAGCGGAGGCGCGGATGGCATAGGCGGTCAGCAGTATGAACACAGGCTGTGGGCTGAGCAAGGCCCGGCATTCGTGCAAGAGATCAGGCAAGGAGTTGAAGAATTCCCAAACCTGCCCGCCCGGGCCGCGGCCAAATTTTGGCGGATCCAGAATCAAGGCGTCGTAGGTGGACTGGCGCCGCACTTCCCGGCGCACGAATTTGTAAACATCGTCCACCAGCCAGCGAATTGGGCGATCGCTCAAGCCCGAAAGTTCCTGGTTCTGGCGGGCAATCCCGATCGATTTTTTCGAGGCGTCTACGTGGGTCACCCGCCCTCCGGCCCGCGCCGCAGCCAACGTGGCCAAACCGGTGTAACCAAAGAGGTTCAATACCTGGATGGGCCGCCGGGCAGACTGGATGCGCTGGCTCATCCAATCCCAATGGGCGGCCTGTTCGGGGAAAACGCCCATATGCCGCGAATTGGTCGCTCTGGCCTGGAAACGCAGGTCCTTATAATACATGACCCACATAGGCTCAACTGGCTTGCGAAACTGCCAGCGCCCACCGCTTTCTTCGCCGGTATTTTGGAACTCGCCATAGGACGACTGCCACATTTCTGGAGGTGAAGCCGGCTGCCATACGGCCTGCGGTTCCGGTCGCACGAATGTGTAGGGGCCATAGCGTTCCAGCTTGGAGCCCGCCCCGCTGTCGAGCAGCTCGTAATCCTCCCAGTCGGGCGAAGTCAGCAGTTCGATCTGCGGCAACACAGAACCATCCAACTTGGCGGACATTCGGTTCAGCTCTGGAAAATAGCCGCTCGTCAACCTGGGATCGCGTCGACCACGGGCTGTGCGGGCTCAAAGCGCGCAGTGAAGTGACGCAGCAGTTTTGGCGCGTAGGTGAAGCGGTAGCCCTGAACGGTCTCACGGTTTGCCAGGATCTTTGCCATGACGTCAACGATATAATCCAGATGGCTCTGGGTGTATACCCTGCGCGGGAGCGCCAGGCGTACCAGCTCGAGCTTTGGATAGCGCATCTCGCCGGTTTGCGGGTCCGGGTTGGCGAACATGACCGAACCGATCTCCACAGCCCGGATGCCGCCTTGCAGGTAGAGCTCGACGGTTAAAGCCTGGCCTGGAAATTCGCCTTGCGGGATATGCGAGAGAAGATGGCCGGCATCGACGTAAACGGCGTGTCCACCTGGCGGCTCGATCACCTGAACGCCAATTTCAAGCAGCCGCTCAGCCAGATATGCAGTTTGCCCCAGGCGGTAAGCCAGGTAATCCTCGTTCAAACCTTCCCACAGGCCGACCGCGAACGCTTCCAGGTCGCGGCCAGCCAACCCGCCATAAGTGGGAAATCCCTCCCGTAAAATCAGTTCGTTGCACGCGCTTTGGTAAAGCGCCTCATCGTTCATAGCGAGAAAACCGCCGATATTGACGATGGCATCCTTCTTGCCGCTCATGGTGGCGCCATCCGCCAGGGCAAAGAATTCCCGGGCGATTTCAAGGCAGCTTTTATCTGCGTAGCCGGGCTCGCGCTGCTTGATGAAGTAGGCATTCTCGGCGAAACGGCAGGCATCGATAAAGAACGGCAGGCCAAAGTCGTGATACACGGCCGCGACTTGGCGCAAATTTTCCATCGAAACCGGCTGCCCGCCGCCGGCATTGTTGGTAATCGTAATCATCCCAAACGGCACGTTCTCGACGCCTACCTCACGGATGAACTTGCGCAGTTCGTCGACATCCATATTCCCCTTGAAAGGATAGCGATTGGCGGGATCAAAAGCCTCCTCGATGACCAGATTCGTGGGTCTCCCGCCGCGAGCGCGGATATTCGCCTCGGTTGTATCGAAATGCATGTTGGATGGCACATACTGTCCTGGCTTGATCAGCAGCGCACTGAGGATGTTTTCGGCCGCGCGGCCCTGGTGGGTTGGGACAAAAAAACGGAAGCCTGTAATTTCTTTAATGGCCTGAGATAATCTGTAAAAAGATTTGGCTCCCGCGTAAGATTCGTCGCCTTGCATAAGAGCTGCCCATTGATTCTGACTCATCGCGCCGGTGCCCGAGTCGGTCAGCAGATCGATGAAAACATCTTCAGCCCGTAATCCGAACAAGTTATAACCTGCATCCTGGAGCGCCTGCAAACGCGCCTCTGGCGCGATCAACCGGATCGGTTCTACCATCTTAATCCGAAACGGCTCAGGGGGATACTTCGTCATTCTTTAGCCTCCGTCTCCACTTTTAATATAAGTCCAAGCAGGCCCGTTTAGGGTCCAAATCCTGGTCTTGGATATTTATCCAGTTTAGCACGCTTTCACTTGATTTCCAAGGAATGTATATCAGGTCTCGCCCGTGACTCCTTTCCTGACTAATGTATAATTGCATCATGTTGAACCCGAGAATTCGGCGAACATTAGGCTTGCTGATATTGATCATTTCTCTTGCTTTGTTAATTTGGGGGTTGTGGCCCTTAGGACAGGCGACTCGCGTCATCAACATATCACCCGCCGAGATGCAGATCCCAACGCCGGAGGGCTTTCTCGGCGGGCTGCACTGGCTTATTTAAAGCCGCATGGATGCTATTCGTTTCAATTGCCAAAAACCTCGCCAGATTTTAGCAGCCTGTTGGCTTGCAATGGCTTGCAGTGTACTGGCAGCTTGCTCGTCAATGGCTGCAGCCACGCCGCCGCCTGGCGCCGCCGCGCCTTCCACTGAAGTTGAGCCAACGATCCAGGCAACCCTGGCGCCAACACCCTTGCCTGTGATCCCCGAAGAGCGCAAGCTGACCTTGGAGTGGCCGCTATCCATAAAAACAGGCGACTCCAGAAGGGTCTACCTGAGCCTGGACGTAGATCAGGAGGGGAACATCACTCCTACCGTTAGGGATCAGGGAAATGTAACCAAGGGCGAGACGGTTTTCATACCCAACCTGTACGAAACACACAACGTCATCGCCGAAGCTCGCCTGGATTTAGCCGGGGCGCAAGTATCACCTTCCGGCGAAACCCAGGAACCCATGCGACCGGGCAAATCGGTGACGTTCTTCTGGAGCGTTAAACCAGAGTCCGTCGGGAGTTACCATGGAACCGTCATGGTGCACCTGCACTTCGTGCCGCTCGACAGCGCCGCAGGCCAGGAAAGCCGCATCTTGTTGAGCGTGCAGCCGCTCGACATCGAAGTGGTCAATTTCCTCGGCTTGGGAGGCGTCTGGGCGCGCACGGTAGGCGGCATTGGCACTTTAGTCGGGTCAGTCCTGGGCCTGGACAACGTTTTGTCCTGGCTGTGGAAGCGGTGGCGGAAAAAACCTGATTAAGCATAAACCGGTGGGACATAGCCGCCAGGCTGGTTGGCGGCGCAACAATCCCAGACCGGAGCGAAGGGTGACATGCTGACGATTGTCCCACTAACACTCGGGCCCGTACAAACCAACACCTACCTGGTCGCCGACCCCGACACCGGCGAAGCTGCCGTCATCGATCCCGCCTGGGATGGAGACCAGATCGTCGCCGAAGCCGGCAAACATGGCTGGCGAATCGGGAATATCTGGCTGACGCACGCCCATTTTGACCACCTGGGCGGCGCAGCCGGAGTGGCAGATAACACCGACCCGCCGCCGCCCGTCGCCTTGCACCCTGAAGATTATCCGTTATGGCGCATGCAAGGCGGCGCGCTGTTGTTTGGGATGCAGATCGACCCCGGTCCGGAGCCAACTATTGACCTGAGCCATGGGCAGGTCCTGCGGGTTGGCAGCAACAAGCTTGAAGTTCGTCACGCCCCGGGCCATACGCGCGGCCACGTGATGTTCTACGCTCCGGAAGAGTCGCTCTGTTTTTGTGGAGACGTAATTTTCGCCGGCAGCATTGGACGGACCGACCTGCCTGGCGGGGATTTCGAGACCCTGATCCAAAGCATCCGCAGCCAGGTGCTTACGCTTCCGGATGAGACCCGGCTGCTCTCCGGTCACGGACCGGAGACAACCGTGGGGGAAGAGCGCGCGACCAACCCCTTTTTATAAGCGGAATTTGGGTAAGAAAAAAGCCCAGGCACGGTTGATCCACGCCTGGGCTTTTTTTAATCTTTCTGGTTTTATCGCTCAGGGCTACTTGGCGTAATCGACCGCGCGCGTCTCGCGGATGACAGTGACCTTGATCTGTCCGGGGTACTGCATCGTCTCTTCGATCTTCTTGGCAATTTCGCGCGCCATTCGGATCGACTCCAGGTCATCGACATCTTCAGGGCGGACGAAAATTCGCACTTCCCGCCCGGCCTGCAAAGCATAACTCTGAATGACGCCCTTTTGGCTGTTGGCAATTTCCTCCAGAGCGCGCACGCGCTTGATGTACTGTTCCAGGCTCTCCCGGCGGGCGCCCGGACGCGCCCCGGATATCGCATCAGCCGCCTCCACAATGGCTGCTTCGACCGTTTCCTGCTCCACTTCGTGGTGGTGGGAAGCGATGGCGTTGACGACTTTGGCATTGACCCCGTAGCGCTTGGCAAATTCCGCACCGAGACTGGCGTGCGTGCCTTCGATGTTGTGGTCCATCGCCTTTCCCAGGTCGTGCAGCAGCGCCCCGGCCTTAGCCACTTCCACATCCGCTCCCAACTCTGCAGAGATGACCGCCGCCAGTTGCGCAGTTTCCACTGCGTGGGAAAGCTGGTTTTGGCCATAGGAAGTACGGTACTTCAACCGTCCCAGCATCTTGGTGACCTCGGGATGTAACCCACCGACGCCGGCGTCAAAAGCTGCCTGCTCGCCGGCTTCGACAATCACCCGGTCGACTTCTTTTTGTTCAGTTTTGAGGACTTTCTCAATGTGAGCCGGGTGGATGCGCCCATCCAGGATCAATTTGGAGAGGGCGCGCCGGGCGACCTCCCGGCGAACCGAATCGAAACAAGAGATCGTCACCGCCTCGGGCGTATCATCGACAATCACGTCTACCCCAGCCGCTTGCTCGAAGGCATGGATATTGCGACCGTTGCGCCCGATAATCCGGCCTTTCATTTCGTCGGAGGGCAGGGGCACCACGGAGGTCGTAACCTCGGCAACGTGGTCAGAAGCAACGCGCTGAATGGCAGCCGCGATCAGTTTGCGCGCTCGGACTTCTCCTTCCTCACGCGCTTCCGTTTCTACCTGGCGAATGATGCGGGCCATGTCCGTACGAGCGTCTTTTTCAACCTCCTCCAACAAAACCTGGCGAGCATCTTCGACAGTCATCTGCGAGATTCGCTGAAGTTCTTCCAACTCGTCAGAGTGCAGCTTTTCGATCTCGCTGGCGCGTTTATCCAGCGCGCTCTGGCGCCGGTTGATATTTTGCTCGCGCTTCTCGAGCCGGTCGACCCGGTTATCCAGCTCCTCGCGACGCTTCTGCAGCCGGTCCTCTTCACGGCTGACTTCATTCCGCCTGCGAACAATCTCCGTCTCCGCCTTCTGGTGGACCTCCATGGCCTGATCACGGGCCCGGATCTCCATCTGGCGGACTTTCTCCTTGGTTTCTTCTAACAGCCGGTTAGCCTCTTCTTTTTGAAGTTGTTGCTCTTTTACAATATTATTCTGTTTAACAAGATAGCCAACGGCGCCCCCCAGAACGAGAGCGATGGGTATCATCAAGATCAATACCCAAATCAATGTACCGTTCATGCGTCAACCTCTTCTTCTTTGGATAAAATATCATCCGTAGATGTATTTTCGTGAATTTCGGCCCAGACCTGGGCCACTGCTGCAACGCTGACTTCATAATTAAAGCCGCGCCGGGCAAGAAAACCGTACATCTTACGGCGAAATTCTTGCAGTTCCAATTCCCTAAACCGGCGAGCGTGTTTTTGTGCTGCCTGGTAGGCAAGCTCCTCGTCGTCAACCTGATCGACGGTTTGTTGAATGACCTCGGCGTTGATTCCGCGCTGCTGGAGCTCGAAGGAAAGCGCCCGCCGGCTCCTGGGCCGCAGGTCACTTCTGTTCTCCACCCAGGACTGGGCAAAGCGCAGATCGTCCACCAAACCAGCGCGCTGCAAACGCTCGACCACCTCAGCGATCACTTCTTCGGAGACGCCATTTTTCTGCAAGTACTGGCGGATCTCCGCTTCGCTACGCGGCCTGTAGTTCAGGAATTTAAGCGAACGCTGATAAGGGACCTCACGTTCATCTTCATCCCGAAGATCAGCAATTTTTTCATCGCTGATCTCTTGCCCTACTTCCAACCAGGCCGCCACGATGCGCGCCAGCCCGAACGCATATTCTCCGTCCAGGTAGATGTTCACCCGTTGGTGATTGCGTTTCTGAATTCGAATGGCTGTGATTTTATGTTCCATCGCCACACTATGTCGACCTGCTCGTAAGCGCAGGCAGATTTAAAATTAAAACAGCCATAGCTCTGCCACGGCAGACCACGGCTGCTTGCACTCCTATCCAAGATCTCAGTTGTGGAAGTCTAGTATAAAGTACACCGGTCGAACTGATGCAGTCAGATCTCGTGTCAACTCCCTGTGTACCCCTACCGCTTGCCTGTGTTTCGCTGGTTGATGTCGGCGATTAGGTCATTGGGCGCATCATGGTTAGATTTTCCCGATGTCAGCCTGTTTATTGAATAAGGGCGGCTGAAAACACACCACTACATCATATCCCTGAGATCAATATTCATTAACCGTGGCCGCATGATAATTTACAAACAAAGAATAAACTTTGCGGCAGAAGCCTTAATACGTTAACACACCTCGAGCACATACGATGCTGTTCAGAGAAAAATAGCCTGAGGTTGTCTCAACGCTTCAAAATGTCAATGTTCATTCGCGACAGGCAAAACCCCGCCCGTTCGGTTATGGTGATACCTGCTCTTATCCTTAAGTCATTAAGTTCGCTTCTTTCATTATACTTGATATCTGGAAATCTATTACAAAAACTTAATAAATTCGGTTTTATCCGATCTTCATAAGAAGTAATTTCTCAATAAAGCGGAGCGTCCACAGCAGCTTATTTAGAAGATAATAAAAAAGTGTACATGATTCTCGTTATTATGACAAGCATTTTTATGGAAGGGATTTGCCCTGATCGTCCCAGGGACTTCAAAAAAAGCCGGGCAATGCGATAAATGTACCAATCGGTGTTAAAATAAATTTGGATACAGGTCGGTTATCCGTTCTGGACTATGACAAAAGCTACTACTATTTTGCAAGGTTGTGCGCGATGATTTAGAAGTCCAAATGGCGTGATCTACTTCAAACCACCTACGACTATCGAAGGAGCAAAATATGAGTACGATAACTCGCGAAGACGCCCTCGAATACCACCGATTAGACGGCAAGCCCGGGAAGATTTCGATCTTGCCGACCAAGCCGATGGCCACACAACGCGATCTTGGCCTGGCGTATACACCTGGCGTGGCCGTACCCGTCCTGGAGATTGAAAAAGACCCGCACCTGGCTTACGAATACACCTCAAAAGGTAACCTGGTCGCCGTCGTCTCAAATGGCACCGCGATTCTCGGGCTGGGAGATCGAGGCGCCCTGGCTTCTAAGCCTGTCATGGAGGGCAAGGGGGTGTTGTTTAAGAAATTTGCAGACGTTGACGTCTTTGACATTGAGCTGAACAGCCATGATCCAGAAGTCGTCATCGAAGTTGTGGCCGCGATCGCACCCACCTTCGGGGGCATCAATCTGGAGGATATCAAAGCACCGGAGTGTTTCCACATTGAGGAAACGCTTAAAGAAATGCTGGATATCCCCGTATTTCACGACGATCAGCACGGAACGGCTATCATTTCAGGGGCCGCATTGGTGAACGGTCTGGAGGTAGTAGGGAAACGCCTGGATGAAGTGAAAATCACCATCTCAGGGGCGGGCGCCTCCGCGGTCTCATGCGCCGAACTGATGGTTCGCCTGGGTGTAGTACGTGAAAACATCACCATGGTAGATTCACGTGGGGTGGTTTACGCCGGTCGAACCGAGGGTATGAATAAATATAAAGTTCGCTTCGCTCACGATACCGATGCGCGTACGCTCTCTGATGCCGTGCGCGGGGCAGACGTGTTTTACGGGCTTTCGATAGCCAATATCCTTACCCAAGAGATGGTCAAAACGATGGCGGAGCGACCGCTTATCTTCGCCATGGCAAACCCCGACCCGGAGATCAGATACGAACTGGCGCGAGAAGCGCGGCCTGATGCAATCGTGGCAACCGGGCGCTCAGATTACCCCAATCAAATCAATAACGTCCTCGGCTTCCCCTTCATCTTCCGCGGCGCGCTGGACGTGCAAGCTCGGGCGATAAACGAAGAAATGAAGGTGGCAGCCTCGCAAGCTCTGGCAGCCCTGACGAAAGAGGATGTACCCGACAGCGTCTTGCGGGCCTATGGGCTGGACAGCCTCAAGTTCGGGGAGGATTACATCATCCCGAAGCCGCTTGACCCGCGCGTCTTGCTGTGGGAATCGCCGGCTGTGGCCAAAGCCGCCATGGAGACCGGCGCAGCGCGAAAGATGATCGACCTGGATCATTACCGCGAGCAGCTCGCCTTTCGCCAGGGCGTGGGCGAACAGGTGCGCTACTTCATTATGAATAAAGCCAAAGCTTCCAGCCCTAAGAAGCGCATCGTATTCGCCGAAGGCGAAGAGACCAAAGTGATCCGCGCTTCTGCCCAAATTACCGATGAGGGCATCGGCATCCCGATCCTGGTAGGCCGTCCGGAGGTCATCCAGGCGAAGATCGAAATTTTGGGTTTGACTTGTTGCCCGGATATCGTCGACCCGGAGAATTTCGACGATATTGATCGTTACGTACGAGGATACTACGATCTGCGCAACCGCAAAGGAGTTACACTGCAGATGGCCAAGAAGCTCGTGCGTGAGCCAAACGTTTTTGGGCCATTGATGGTCAAAATGGGCGACGCGGACGCGTTCGTTTCGGGCTTGACTTATGATTACCCGGACGTGATCCGCCCTGCACTGGAAATCCACCATACCCACCCTGGGGCGCGCCGCGCCGCTGGTGTTTACATCATGATCGTCAGCGGGCGCACCTACCTGTTCACGGATGCTACGGTGAATATCGATCCAACCGCCGAAGACCTGGCCGAAATCGCCTGCCTGTCGGCGGACTTCGCCCGCCAATTGGGAATGGAACCGCGCGTGGCCCTGCTCTCTTTCTCCAACTTCGGCAGCACGCCTCACCCTCTCTACAAAAGTCATGCGGGCCATTGAGATCATCCGCTCAAAATGCCCCGATTTCATTGTAGACGGCGAGATGCAGGCCGACACGGCTGTCGTTCCGGAGATCGTCGAGGAGCGTTATCCCTTCAGCCAGGTAAAGGATGCCAACGTGCTGGTTTTCCCGTCCCTTGAAGCGGCCAATATCGGCTATAAACTGCTTGCCCGCCTGGGTAACGCTCAGGCCATTGGCCCGATCTTGCTTGGAATGGGCGCGCCAGTGCACGTAATGCAAACCGGCGACGAAGTGCGCGATATCGTCAATATCGCCGCCGTAGCCGTGATGGACGCGATGAACCGCGTAAATGGTTCCGCTGGCTGAGTCAGCTTAAACCGGCCGTCTGGAGCCAGTTCCAGACAATCCAGAATCGGCAGCGCCCTGGCCCTTTTTTAGCCAGGGCGCTTTTTATGGTAGGATAGACCCTGATTTTTTAACCGGAGGTGTTGGTTGAGTGAGCCCAAACGGATATGCTTTGTCTGCCTGGGGAATATCGTCCGCAGCCCGCTGGCCGAAAACCTGTTCCGCCACCTGGCGCAGCAAGCCGGAGCTGGAGTTGGATATGAAGTCGAATCGGCTGCCATTGGCCCCTGGCATGTCGGACAGTCGCCAGACTCTCGGATGCTGCATGTCGCCAAGCAGCACGGGCTCATCTACGATGGGCGCGGCCGGCAGTTTAAGCCCGGCGACTTCAACCGCTTCGATCTGGTGATCGCCATGGATCGCCAGAACGCCGCCGATCTGTCGGAGATGGCGGGCTCCAACGAGCAACGCCTCAAGATTCATACCCTGCGCGAATTCGACCCGCAAGGCGGGCCGCACGCATCCGTGCCTGACCCATATTACGGCGGCATGGAAGGCTTTGAACAGGTCTACCAGATCGTCGAACGTTCCACCCGCAGCCTGCTGGATGCCCTCGAAAATGGCCTCCTGCCCGAGGAGCAGGAGTGAAAGTCCCCGAAGCCGTTGAGAGCTGGCTGCAAGAGCAAGGATACGGGGATATGCTGGATTCTCGCCCGGTCGGCGGCGGCTGCATCAACAACGGCGCACGCCTGCAAACCGCCTCCGGGCTATCCTTCTTCCTTAAGACGAACTCGAACGCGCCAGCAGACATGTTCGCTCGTGAATTTGAGGGGCTGCAAGCATTACAGTTTGATAATGGCCTGCGCGTTCCACAGCCATTTCTGCATGGACCGCATTTTCTATTACTGGAGGATCTCGACCCGGGAGTGAGACCCAAAGACTATTGGCCCGTTTTTGGCCGCCAGCTCGCCGCGCTGCACAGCCATACCCAGGATCGATTCGGCTTCGCCCATGATAATTACATCGGCAGCACACCCCAGCCCAACCCCTGGACGGAAGACGGGTATCATTTTTTCGGCGAACAGCGCTTGTTGTTCCAGGCCCGCCTGGCCAGGCAGCGCGGTCTGCTCAACCAAAAGGAAGTCAGCCTGGTTGAACAGATCGCCCAACGCTTGCCCGAGCTGGTGCCGGCCCAACCCGCATCCTTAATTCACGGCGATTTGTGGAGCGGCAACGCCATCGCCAACTCACAGGGCCAGCCAGCGGTCATCGATCCTGCAGCGCATTACGGTTGGGCGGAGGCCGAGCTCGGGATGACGGCTTTGTTCGGCGGCTTCCCCCCGGCCTTTTATCAGGCATACCTGGAGGCCCGCTCGCTGGAGAGCGGTTTTCAAGAGCGCTTTCCAATCTATAACCTGTATCACCTGCTCAACCATCTTAACCTGTTTGGCGGGGGTTATTACGGACAGGTGATTTCCATATTAAGGCGCTACGTCTAAATTTTGGCCTCCCGCCACTTTTCTTTTTGTCAACCTTGATTTCACGCACCTAACAAATTTGTTACTGCAATAAGCCCGATATTAACGCCCTTTAACATGGGAAAACTACTTGCATTTCGGACCAATTTCGTATATACTGTGTGTACTTGTGGGAGAGAGTGGGAGAAAGTGGAACGCCGGGCTAGGCCGGCGTTCTGCCATTAAAAGGTTGGTTAGAACTTATGTTCTTAGGACAGTTTTATCACAATCTCGATGACAAAGGACGACTGACTGTCCCAGCCCGGTTTCGGGATGTTTTGGCCGCCGAAGGCGCTTACGTCTTACAGGGCTTCGACCAAAACTTATTAGTGCTGACCGCTCCCACTTTCGAAGCGATTTCACGGCGCGTGAACGAGATGAGCATGACCGACCCTATGACCCGTCTGCTCAGGCGCTTGCTCTTCTCCACAGCCAACCGGGTGGATGTAGATCGTGTCGGGCGGATCCTGATCCCACAATTTTTACGCCAGTCCGCTTCCCTGGAAAGCGATGTCGTCATCGTCGGCGCTGGTGATTACTTTGAAATCTGGTCGCCAGATACCTGGAATAAACAAGTAGACCAATTGCAAGATGTGGAAGCAAATGCCCAGCGCTTTATGACCCTGGAACTTGCATCTGGTTTGTAGAAGCTGGTCAGGTTGAATAATTGTACGCGTGATTGAAGGGAAAGGGTCTGCGGAATGGTAATGTCCTTGAAGCCTGCAATTGCCAGTTAACCAAGATTCATCAGGTGCTTTCATTATGGGAGAAAATCTCCCTCACCTACCGGTTCTTTACCATGAAATTATACACTTTTTGCAACCACGGCGGGGTGGATATTACGTGGACGCTACGCTTGGTGCTGGGGGTCATGCCTGGGGCATTTTAGAGGCCAGCTCACCCGATGGCCGCCTGCTGGGGTTGGATGTTGACCCGCAGGCCGTGGAGTTGGCTCGCAAAAGACTCTCTCCATTCAGCGCCCGAGTTATCATCTTGCAGGTCTCCTATACGACGTTACGGTCGCAAATTGCAGCCCAGAACTGGCCAGTCGTAGATGGGATCCTGCTGGACCTGGGTGTGTCTTCGATGCAGTTTGACACTCCCGAGCGCGGATTTTCATTCCAGGAGGATGCGCCCCTCGACATGCGCTTCGATCCAGCCAACCTTCTCCGGGCGGAGGATCTCGTCAACGGTTTGCCTGAACACGAGTTGGCCGACTTAATTTACCGTTATGGAGAGGAGCGCCGCTCACGTCAGGTCGCCCGAGCGATCGTCCGAGCACGCCCGCTCTATACGACCCACGCCCTTGCCGAGGTTGTTGCCCGAGCTGTTGGTTCCGGACAGCGTTCTTCAGGCTTAAGATTACATCCGGCTACACGAACCTTTCAAGCCCTGCGCATTGCCGTAAACCAGGAGCTGGACTCGTTGCAGGATGTCCTGCCCCAGGCAGTTGAATCCCTGGCTTCCGGGGGCAGGTTGGCGGTGATCGCCTTTCACTCGCTTGAAGACCGTATTGTAAAACAGTACTTTCGCAGAGAGAGCCAGGATTGTATTTGTCCTCCTCACCAGCCGGTCTGTACTTGCGGGCATCGTGCTGCCATCAAAGAAGTCACCCGCCACCCGATCCGTCCCTTAGCGGCCGAGATCGAGAAAAACCCTCGTTCGCGCAGCGCACGCCTGCGCGTGGCGGAAAAAATTTAAAAAGTTTTTTGACGTAAATCGTTTCGTACGGTTTACTTTTGTGTCTCAGGCCAGTAAAAGCTGGCATGATATTTGCAAACCTGTTGGTATAACCATGCGCGATTGCCTGATTTTTGGCAAACCAGCGCGTTCTCCCGACAGGAGGCATCGATGGATCGTGTGCAGAGTCTGACGCAAGCTTACTCACAAGCGCCCTGGCGAAAGCAGCTCCAAATAATTGGGGCGTTTTTGCTCATCCTTGTGGGGATTGCTCTGGTCGCCGGCATTTATCTGAATGTGACTGCTCGCGCCGCTACAATCGGGCGCGATATCCAGGCAATGCAAGGAGATATCGAAGATCTCCAGCTGGTAAACGCAAACCTGCAGTCGCAACTGGCTTTCCTCACTTCGGAGGGAGTGATGGAAAAGCGCGCTGAGGATTTAGGCTTCCAACCGATGCTGACGGACGAGACGATGTTTATCCTCGTTCCAGGTTACTCGGACCGCCAGCCAGCCATCCTTGCCCCGGCGCCCAGCCCGGTCGACCTGGGCTCATCTGGAATGCCCGCCGAATACACCGAGTTGATCTTTATATGGTTGCGCAAACAGTTTTTAACGTCGTCCTTTTCTTTTTTGAGGTAATTCGATGAATAAAGAGAATTTCTGGCGATATACCTTCTTAGGAGCGCTGATCTCGGTTCTACCGGTGCTAATCTTATTCCAAATCATTCGGATCCAGACCAACCCCGAAGATGTCAAATTATTCCGCGATCAGGGCACTTATTACTCCGGGGAGGTGCGCACGGTCACCCCGGCCCGCGGCGAGATTTACGACCGCTGGGGCCATTTGCTTGCCGGGAATAAAACGGTCTATGAGGTCGGGGTAGAGCTCAGCCAGGTCAGGAACCCTGAAACAATCGCCCTCACGACCAATATCGTCCTGGGGTTAGATTATGCCAGCGTATTTGCTTCCGCCAGCCAACCGGCTTCGAGCACGGCGGTTTATGCCAGGCTGACTGACAACGTAGAAGTCGATAAGATCAAACAGCTTGAAGACCTGAAGGACAAAATGACCCAGACCTACGGCGGGAGCGGGGATAAAAACACTCCCAGCCTGAGCGGGCTGGTGTATTACCCACACCTGACTCGCAGCTATCCCGAAAAAGATCTGGCGTCCAACATCCTCGGCTTTGTGAATGGCGAGGGCAAAGGCTACTTTGGGCTGGAGGAGAAATATAACAACCTTCTGGCGGGAAAATCAAAGACAATCTGGGTGCCATTTGACCCCAACCTGGTGGAGGAGCGACCCGAGGTGCCCGATGGCGCCACCCTGATCCTGACCATCGACCGCTCCATACAAGCCAGTATCGAGGCGATTCTGGACAAAGCGATCAAACAGACCGGCTCCGATTCAGGCACGATCGTGGTGATGGACCCTACAACTGGCGAGGTCATGGCAATGGCGACGACGCCGCGCATCGATCTAAACGACTATGCCAAGAACCTTAACCGCTTCACCGACGACACGCCTTTCAACCGGGCCGTCAGCCAGGCCTACGAACCGGGCTCGGTCTACAAAGTTTTAACTATGGCTACTGCTTTGGACAGCGGCGCTGTCAAACCAGAGACCACGTTCCTGGATACCGGCGTATTCGAGATCGGCGGCACCTACATTTACAACTGGAACTCCGGCGCCTGGGGTCTTCAAGACATGCAGGGCTGTATGCAGCATTCATTGAACGTTTGTCTGGCATGGATCGCCTCCAAAACCGGGGCAAAAGACTTTTACAGCTACATGCAGGCCTTTGGCATCGGTCACCTATCCGGGATTGACCTGGCGGGCGAAGTGCAGGGGCGCTTGAAAACACCCGGGGACGGGGATTGGTACGACGCCGACCTGGGAACGAACGCGTTCGGGCAGGGTGTTTCTGCAACCCCGATCCAGATGGCGGCTGCGGCCTCTGCGATCGCAAACGAGGGCAAGATGATGGCTCCGCACGTCGTGCGCTCTATGGTCAACAAAGGCTACCAGTATGACCTGGATCAACGGGTGATTGGCACGCCGATTTCAAAAGAAACTGCTCATACATTGACCGAGTTGCTGGCGCGTTCATTGGAAACCGAAGCCTCCGACGCCCTGGTGACAGGCTACCGGGTGGCAGGCAAAACCGGCACGGCTGAGATCCCTACCCCCTACGGCTATACCAGCAACCAGACGAACGCTTCCTTCGTCGGCTGGGGGCCGGTGGACGACCCGCGTTTTCTGGTTTACGTCTGGCTTGAAAAACCCAGCACTTCCATCTGGGGTTCCGTGGTGGCTTCCCCGGTCTTTCAAGAAGTGGTTGAGAAGCTGGTCGTACTGTTGGATCTGCCGCCAGACGATATCCGCCACCAGCTACGGAGCCAGTGATTGAGCCACGCGGCCGCGGGCGTTTGATAGGTCGCCGGCCAGTGTACATTGCGGACGAATCAGACCTTTATGCTGACATTAGACGACGTCATCGAAGCCTTGTGGGGTATCCGTCCTGAGCGCGCCGGGGAGGTAGTCACAGAAGCCGTCATCGATTCTCGCCAGGTGATCCCTGGTTCGTTGTTTATTGCCCTGCCTGGCGAGCACCATGACGGGCATGATTACGTGGCGGAGGCATTCGAACACGGCGCAGACCTGGCATTTGTTCAAAAAGATGTCTCCGCAGACCTTCCGGTTCTCGACATCCGCAGCGGGGTAGATCTCCAGGCGCTGGCTGCCCTGACGCCGCCCTTCTGTATCCGGGTAGAAGACAGCCTGGCTGCCCTGCAGAAAGTTGCCCGGTTTTGGCGGCGCAAGCTGGACCTGCGAGTAATCGGGATTACGGGCAGCATCGGCAAATCGACAACCAAAGAATTGATCGCTGAGGTGCTTAACCAGCGATATCGAACCTTAAGAAATTCAGGCAACTTCAACAACGAGATCGGATTACCATTGACCATCCTGCGTCTGAGCGAAGGCTACGAACGAGCTGTCCTGGAAATGGGATTTTATGTGCCTGGTGAGATCGCCCTGTTGTGCGATATCGCCTTGCCCCACGTAGGCGTGATTACAAACATTGGCACCGTTCACGCCGAACGAGCCGGATCACAGGAAGCGATCGCCAGAGGCAAAGCCGAGCTGGTCGAAGCGCTACCGCCCGCGCCGGAAGGGGTGGCGATTCTGAACTTTGACGATCCCTGGGTCAGGCCGATGGCGGAGAAAACCAGGGCGCACGTGTTTTACTACGGCCTGGACCCACAGGCCGACCTGTGGGCAGAAGGCGTCGAAGGGATGGGCCTGGAAGGCATCCGCTTCCGGCTGCATTACCGCAACGAGACCATTTACTTGCGGGTGCCTCTGATCGGCCGGCATTCGGTGCACACTGCCTTACGGGCTGCGGCTGTAGGGCTGGTGGAGGGCCTCACCTGGCAGGAGATCGTCAACGGGCTGCGCTCGGAGCACACCCAGTTGCGGCTGGTGGCTGTTCGCACAGATAAAGGCGCCCTCATCCTGGACGATACGTATAACGCCTCGCCCGAGTCGACTCTGGCAGCCTTGAATCTTTTGGATGAGCTGGAAGGACGCAAAGTGGCTGTGCTGGGAGATATGTTGGAGCTGGGCCCCTATGAGCGTCGCGGACACGAAATGGTAGGGGTGCGCGCCGCCGAGGTCGTGGACGAGTTGATCACAGTCGGCGAGCTGGCCCGTATGATCGCGGCTGCGGCCGGTAAGGCTGGCTTGCAGCAAGGCCTGGTGACAGAATTGGAAAACACCGATCAGGCGGTCGAGCTGCTGCGAGAACATTTATCCGAGAACGATGTGGTTCTGATCAAAGGCTCTCACGGCATGCGCATGGACAGGATCGTATCCGCCCTGGAGGCGAGCTGATGCAGTCAGCCTCCATGGCCCTGGCCCTGGCGGGGTTTAGCTTCATGTTAACAGTTATTTGGGGAACGCCGCTCTTGCGGGTGCTGCGCTACTTCAAAGTAGGCAAAGCAATCCGCGTGGAGGGGCCAGAAAGGCACTTTACAAAATTAGGCACCCCTACGATGGGGGGCGTGATGGTTGTCCTGCCAGTGGTATTGATCACAGTCTTGCTGAACGCCAGCTCATTGATTGGGCTAAACGTACTGGGGCGTTCGGTGATCGTGCCCATGAGCGTATTGGTGGTCTTCGCAGTGCTGGGCGCGGTGGACGACTGGGAAGGCCTGCGTGGCCACGGGCGCGGCCAGGGGATGCGAGCGCGCACCAAATTCCTCTTTCAGGCGATTTTCGCCATCGGGATCGCCGCCGGGCTGCGCTATTTCCTGGGCATCCCCGATCTCTACCTGCCGGGTGTAATCGGGGTCGTGCAGCTCGGATTCTGGTACATCCCGATTGCCGCCTTCTGGATCGTTGCAACCTCGAATGCAGTGAACCTGACAGACGGGTTGGATGGACTGGCAGGCCTGATCTCGGCGACGGCTTTCGCCGCTTATGGCGGAATTGCCCTGATCCAGGGCCAGATCTTCCTGGCGAGGTTTTGCTTCACGCTGGTCGGCGCGCTGTTTGGGTTCCTGTGGTTTAACGTCCACCCGGCCCAATTGTTCATGGGCGACACAGGCGCCCTCTCCCTGGGAGCCACCCTGGCAGTTGTGGCGCTCATGACCGCCCAATGGGCCTTGCTGCCCTTGATCGCGATCATCCCGTTTAGCGTCGAGATGAGCGTCGTCCTGCAGGTGGCCTATTTCAAACTAACGCACGGCAAGCGCCTGTTTAAAATGGCGCCGCTGCACCATCACTTTGAGCTTTCGGGGTGGAGCGAGACGCAAATCGTCCAGCGCTTCTGGTTGATCGGTTTGCTGGCTGCTATGATCGGCGTAGCATTGGCTGTGGTTTAAGATCAAAGCGATGATGATAACCGCGCTGGAATTAACAATACAACAGGACAGGGATCTTTCGATGAGGGATTGGAACGGCAAAAATGTGGTGGTTGTCGGAGCGGCACGCCAGGGGATTGCCCTGGCGCGCTTCCTGGCGCGGCGCGGGGCTAACGTCACCGTCAACGACCGCCGCACAGCCGGGGAGTTGCGGGCAGCGCAAGACGACCTTGCAAATTTGCCCATCCAATGGCGGCTGGGCGAGCACCCGCTCAGCCTGCTCGACCGGGCAGACCTGCTCTGTCTCTCCGGCGGCGTGCCGCTGACCCTTGCGCTGGTCGTCGAAGCCAGGCGGCAGAGCATCCCGCTGTCGAACGATTCACAGCTCTTCCTGGAGGCCGCTCCTTGCCGGACGATCGGCATCACCGGCTCGGCGGGCAAAACCACCACTACCTCCCTGGTTGGTCGTATAGCCCGTGAAGGCCGAAGGCTTGTCCAGGGAAAAGCCCAGGCGGAAGGGCGTATCTGGGTGGGAGGCAATATTGGCTCGCCGTTGATTGCCGTGCTGGACGAGATGCAGCCGGGAGACCTGGCAGTGATGGAGCTTTCCAGTTTTCAGCTCGAGCTGATGGATCGCTCGCCCCAGGTCGCCGCTGTGCTCAATGTCACGCCCAACCACCTGGACCGGCATGGTACGATGCAAGCCTACCAGGCCGCTAAAGCCCGCATCCTGGATTTCCAATCCCCGCAGGATGTGGCTGTGCTCAACCGGGACGACCCCGTAGCCTGGTCATTGGCGCAACGGGTGAAAGGCCGCTTGATCACATTTGGGCTGGATGAGCCGGCTCCCAGCCTGCAAGGCACTTTCCTGCGCGGCGATGCCCTCTACTTGCGAACGAACGATGCCGGCCAGGCAATGGAAACTCGACTGATGAGGCGCAGCAGCATCGAGCTGCGCGGCGAGCACAATTTGCTCAACGTGCTGGCAGCCGGCGCCATCGCCGCTGCGGCTGGGATCCCGCTTGCAGCCCTGCCTGAAGCGGTGCAAGGGTTTCGTGGGGTGCCTCACCGCCTGGAGTTTGTCCGCTCCTGGGGCGGGGCCGATTGGTACAACGATTCGATTGCGACGGCTCCCGAGCGGGCCATGGCAGCCATGCGCTCCTTTGACGAGCCGCTGGTGCTCCTGGCTGGAGGGCGCGACAAAGACTTGCCCTGGGAAGATTTCGCCGCTCTCGTTCGCCAGCGCGTGGATCATTTGATCGTGTTTGGCGAGGCGGCTGGCAAGATTCTTGCTGCATTAGAGATAGCCCCCTCGCCCTTGGGGCAGGCCGAGAGGCTGACAATCCAGCGCTGTAATGGCCTGCGGGAAGCGGTGCAGGCGGCGGCTCGGGTAATCCAGCCGGGAGATGTGGTCTTATTGGCCCCGGGCGGTACCAGTTTTGATGAGTTTCAGGATTTTGAGGAGCGTGGAGAATGTTTCGTACAATGGGTAAAAGAACTACCTTAAGCGAACGGTTGAAATCAAAATCAGCCAGCCAGCGAAAATCCATCAACCTGGGAATCGATGTCCCGCTCCTGTTGATGGTGATTACGCTGCTGATCTTTGGCCTGTTGATGGTCTATTCGGCCAGCTACGACTATTCATTGAACTGGTATAACGACCCGGGGCGCATCTTCTACCGCCAGGTGCTGTGGATGGTGCTGGGCATCGCCGGCGCGGCTTTGCTGACCTTTTTGGATTACCACATCTGGCGGCGCTGGGCGCTCTGGCTGATGGGTCTGACCGCTGCCGGATTGGCGGGCGTGCTGGTGATCAACGAGATCCGCAACGGCGCAGTGCGGACCCTGGCAGGCGGCTCTATCCAGCCCAGCGAGCTGGCCAAACTGGTCATCATTCTTTATCTTGCAGTCTGGCTGTTTTCGAAACGCGAACAGCTCGGAGATATCACCTTTGGCATTATCCCCCTGGCGGCCATCCTGGGGCTGCTCGGCGGCTTGATTTACTTGCAGCCCGATCTGAGCGCGGTCGTCACGATTTTCTTCCTGGGTGGGACGATGTTCTTCCTGGCTGGCGGCGAATTACGCCAGATCATTTTCATGGTCGTGCTGGCCCTGGTCGTGGGCTGGGTCGTGGTGCAGCTCAACTCCACAGGCAGCGAGCGGGTGGCTGATTATTTGGCAGGCGTGAAAGACCCGGCCCAGGCTTCCTATCACGTACGCCGTTCTCTGGAAGCGTTCGTGAAAGGCGGCTGGCTGGGGGTGGGTATCGGCAAAGCCGACACCAAGCTTACCGGACTGCCCGTACCGCCCACGGACAGCATCTTCGCCGTTGTAGGCGAGGAGACCGGCGTGTTGGGCGCTGCAGCTCTGGTTGGGCTGTATGGGCTGCTGCTTTGGCGCGGCCTGAAGATCGCCCAGCAGGCCCCGGACGCATTGGGCAGCCTGATGGCAGCCGGCTTGAGCATCTGGCTGGCGATGGAAGCCTTTGTGAATATGGCCGTGATGGTCAACCTGCTGCCTTTTGCCGGCAACGCGCTGCCTTTTGTCAGCGCCGGCGGCTCGAACCTGGTGGTTTCCCTGGCGGCGGTGGGCATCCTGCTAAATATCTCGCGCAAATCTGCGCAACATACCGAGGAAACGGAGAGGTCTTTCAGTGCGGTTATTGATTTGCGCCGGCGGGACCGGGGGCGGCGTGTATCCCGCCCTCGCCGTTCTGCAAGCGCTGAAAAATAATGCAGCGCCCGATACGGAAGTCTTGTGGGTAGGCAGCAGTGGAGGAATGGAGGCGGATCTGGTGAAACGGGCTGGCGTGCCGTTTGAAACAATATCTGCTGCGGGCGTCCACGGCGTGGGCTGGCGCAGTTTGCCAGGCAACGTCCGCCAGTTGAGTCGCGGCTATTTCCAATCCCGGCAGGTCCTGGGCCGCTACCAGCCGGACGTGCTCTTCTTCACCGGGGGTTACGTCGCCGTGCCAATGGCCCTGGCTGGCAGAAACGTGCCCACCCTGCTGTACGTGCCTGACATTGAACCGGGACTGGCTTTGAAAACCCTGGCGCGCTTCGCCGACCTGATCGCCGCCAGCGTGGAAGAGACCTGCGCCTATTTCCCCCGCAGCCAGGCGCAGCGCTGCCGGGTGAGCGGCTACCCCACCCGCCCGGACCTGGCAAGCTGGCAGGCAGACAACGCCCGCAAGGCCCTGGAATTATCGGCGGATCTGCCCGTTCTGCTGGTGTTTGGCGGCAGCAGCGGGGCGCATTCGATTAACCAGGCACTGCTGCCGGTCTTGCCCGAGCTGCTGGAGGAAGCGCAAGTCGTCCACATCAGCGGGCAGCGCGATTGGCCGCAAGTCCAGGCTGGCCTGGACGGCTTGCCAGCCGGCCTGTCCATACGCTACCGGGCTTTCCCCTACTTGCACGACAAGATGGGCGCAGCCTTCCGGGCGGCGGACCTGGTGCTATCCCGGGCGGGCGCTTCTTCCCTGGGCGAGCTTCCGGCATTTGGCCTGCCGGCCATCCTGGTACCTTACCCATATGCCTGGCGCTACCAGCAGGTTAACGCCAGCTACCTGGCGCAGAAAGGGGCAGCGGTCTTGGTCCCCGACGCCGCCCTGCCCGAGCGGCTTCTTGGGCTGGTTTTGGATCTCATGCACGACCGCTCTCGGCGCGAGCAAATGCGTCAGGCCATGCGTTCGCTGGCCCGCCCGCAGGCGGCGGAGAAGATCGCCCAACTGCTGTTCGATCTCGGCAGCCGGCGCAGCCAGGAAGGGAGTAAAACGTGGTAAGCCTGACCGTTGTATTTTACATGTACGTGCTGTTGTTTGGGATCATCGGCGCGATGCGCGGCTGGGCAAAGGAGATTCTGGTAACCTTCAGCGTGGTGCTGGCGCTGTTTCTGATCACCGTCCTGGAGACCTACGTGGGCGTTGTCAAGAACACTGTCGTAGCCAGCGGGGGGCAGACCTTGTTCTGGATGCGGGCGACCATTGTGATCCTGCTGGTCTTCTTTGGCTACCAATCTCCGAACCTTAAAGCCCTTTCTGGCGCCCGCTTCGCCCGCGAGCACCTGCAGGACGTATTACTGGGCTTTATCATCGGTGTGCTCAACGGCTACCTGGCGGTAGGCACGTTGTGGTCGTACCTGAATTCGGCGGCTTATCCTTTCCCGATCATCCTGCCGCCCCAGCCAAACGATCCGTATTACGCCGCGGCCGTCAGTTTGATCAATAAGCTGCCGCCAGAATGGCTGACGATCCCCTGGGTCTATTTTGCAGTTGGGCTGGCATTCATGTTCGTCATCATCGTGTTTATTTAATCGAGGAGAATTGATGGGCCATATTCATCTGATCGGCATCGGCGGCAGCGGGCTTTCAGCCATCGCACGGGTACTGCTGGAAAGCGGCCACAGTGTAAGCGGCTCGGATCGCCAGCTTTCGCCCCAGGCGCTGCGGCTGCAATCCCTGGGGGCGCGCCTGTACACCGGTCACCGTCTCGAAAATGTCCTCGGAGCGGACTACGTGGTGCGCTCTTCAGCCGTTCCCGACGACAATGTAGAGGTCCAGGAGGCCCTGCGTCTCGGCATCCCCGTGCTGAAACGGGCGGAATTCCTCGGCCGCTGGTTGGATGAAACCCCTGGGCGCCAGGTAGTGGCTGTGGCCGGCACACATGGTAAGACGACCACCACGGCGATGATCGCCTGGATTCTCTCTGCCCTGGACCAGGACCCGAGCTACATCATCGGCGGCGTCTCGGCCAACCTGGACAGCAACGCCCACGCCGGCCAGGGCCCGTATTTTGTGATCGAGGCGGACGAGTACGACCGTATGTTCCTGGGCTTGCGCCCGTGCCTGGCTGTGGTCACGAATGTGGAGCACGACCACCCGGACTGCTACCCCACCCCCCAGGATTTCGAGCAGGCTTTCTGGGAGTTCGCCCAACGCCTGCTGGCCGGGGGCGTGCTGCTGGCCTGTGCGGACGACCCAGGCGCGGCCAAACTTCTGGCGAAAGCGCAGGCCGGCGGCCTGCACGCCCTGGCCTATGGCCTTGAAGATGCTGCCGACGCCTACAGGGCGGTCCAGTTATCCCCGGCGCCCGGGGGCGGATTTGAATTTGAGGCCATCCCCGGCGAGAAGCCGGCCGTGAAGGTGAGACTGCAGGTGCCCGGCAGGCACAACGTTTTGAACGCCCTGGCGGCGATTGGCGCAGTCGACCAGCTTGGGCTTGCGCCGCAGGCGGCGGCCCAGGCGCTGAGCGAATTCCGCGGCACCGGGCGGAGATTCGAAGTGCGCGCCGAAGCTGCGGGCGTCACCCTTGTGGATGATTACGCCCACCACCCGACCGAGATCCGCGCCACCCTGTCCGCCGCCAAGGCGCGCTACCCAGGCCGCTCGATTTGGGCCGTCTGGCAGCCGCACACCTACTCGCGCACCCGCACCCTGCTGGCGGAATTCCTGGCCTCCTTCCAGGACGCCGATCACGTGCTGGTGACAGAGGTTTTCGCCGCCCGCGAGCCCTTGCCGGCGGATGGTTTCTCGGCGGGCCAAATCGTCGCCCAGATGCGCCACCCAGACGCCCATTTTGCAGCCGGGTTGGAAGCTGCCGAGTCGTACCTGGAAGAGCGCCTGCAGGCCGGGGATGTTGTCCTGGTGCTTTCCGCCGGGGACGCCGACCAGATCAACGCCCGGTTGGCGGCTGTATTTAGCCAGCGGGAGATGACGGCTGGCGCGGTGCAGACGGGAAAAAGCCCGGCTGCATGAGCTTCATCAAGGAGTGTGAGAAATGGCTGACACAAAACGGAAATTTGAAGCCCAGACGCTCGCAGACCTGCAGCAGCGCCTTCAGCCGAAGGCGAGGAGCGGCGCCAGACCCGGAGAGAAAGCAGGCCCAGCGCCACACATCGCCCAACCTGACCCCGAGTCCACGCCGCCTCGCGAGGTGGTCTTACGCCTGATCGCCTGGTTCAAACGGGACTAAGCCTTGCCAGGAAACCTTTTGAGCGCACAAGAATCGACCCTCCAGATCAGCGGCGAACAGATCGCTGCTTTGCGTGCCCGTTTCGGGGAGCGGCTCCAGGCGAATGTCCCGATGAGCCGTTTTACCGCGGCGCGCCTGGGCGGGCCGGCCGATTTGCTCCTGGAAGTGCGCACCAGCGGGGAGCTGGCCCAGGCCGCCGGGCTTTTGTGGGAATGGGCGCTGCCTTTCCACGTGCTCGGGGGCGGATCGAATGTGCTGGTCAGCGACGAAGGCATCCGCGGCGTGGTGCTGATCAACCGGGCGCGCAGCTACCGCTTCTACGGGCAAACCGAGCCGCCCACGGTATGGGCCGAATCCGGGGCGAATCTCGGGCTGGTTGCCCGCCATGCAGCCCAGCACGGGCTGGCCGGGTTGGAATGGGCCGCCGGCATTCCCGGAACGGTTGGCGGGGCGCTGGTCGGCAACGCCGGGGCGCATGGCGGCGATGTGGCCGGCTGTTTACAGCTGGCCGAAATCTTGCATCATAATGCCCAAGGCATGCCCCCGCAGCGAGAAAAATGGCCCCTGGAGCGTTTAGGCTACGCTTACCGCAGCAGCGTTTTGAAGCGCAGCCCCGGAGAGGCAATCGTGTTGAGCGCCGTATTGAAACTTGAACCCAGCAGCCCGGAAGTGGTGAAGACCAGGATCGACCAGTTCGTCGCCCATCGCCGGCGCACACAGCCGCCGGGAGCCAGTATAGGCTCGATGTTCAAAAATCCACCGCAAGATTACGCCGGGCGGTTGATCGAGGCCGCCGGACTGAAAGGCGCCTACCGTGGCGAAGCGCAGATCAGCCCGCTGCATGCCAACTTCTTTATTAACCAGGGCAGCGCCCGGTCCGCGGACGTTTATGAACTGATCCGCCTCGCACGCCAGGCCGTCCTCGAGCGAACGGGCGTAAGCCTGGAGCTGGAAATCGAATTATTGGGTGAATGGTGATTGCCTGCCGGGAGAACCTGGCAGCGAAGTGACTGGATATGGAATCTGACGGCAAAATTCGCATCGGCGTTATTTTTGGGGGCCGCTCCGGCGAGCACGAAGTCTCGCTGATGTCGGCGCGCTCGGTGCTGCAAGCCCTGGATCCGGGGAAATACGCCGTCACCCAGATCGGCATCTCGCACGAGGGCAAGTGGCTGGTTGGAAAGGATATCCACGAGGCCCTTTCCCAGGAAAAGCTGGAGACGCTTCAGCCGGTCGCGCTGCTGCCGGACCCCACCCGCCCGGAGCTCTACACCATTTGCGAGCTCGAGCGCGGCGAGATGTTGGAGCTGCTCACCCACCTGGACGTGGTTTTCCCGGTCCTGCACGGCACCTACGGCGAGGACGGCGCATTGCAGGGCTTGCTGGAGATGGCAGATCTGGCCTACGTGGGCGCCGGCGTGCTTGCATCCGCCCTGGGCATGGACAAAGGCGTGTTCAAAGACGTAATGCGCGCAAATCACATCCCGGTGGTCGATTCGATCCTCGTGCTGCGCAGCGAGATCGAGACCGACATGAACGCCGTCCTGGAACGCGCCGAACAGTTTTGCGGCTACCCGCTGTTCGTAAAACCGGCCAACCTGGGCTCTTCAGTCGGCATCAGCAAATGCCGCAGCCGCTCGGACCTGCTGGAGGGCTTGATGGAAGCGGCGAACTACGACCGGCGCGTGCTGGTGGAGCGCGCCGTCAACAGCCGCGAGATCGAGGTCAGCGTGCTGGGCAACGAGCAGCCCAGCGCCTCCCTGCCGGGCGAGATCCTCCCCAGCCGCGAGTTTTACTCTTACGAGGCGAAGTACATCGACAACAGCTCGGGCCTTCTGATCCCTGCGCCGCTCTCGCCCGAGCAGACACTGCAGGTGCAGGATCTCGCCGTGCGGGCTTTCAAGGCGATCGACGGGGCCGGCATGGCACGCGTGGATTTCTTATTGGATAAAGACAGCGGACAGCTTTACCTGAACGAGTTGAACACCATCCCGGGCTTCACCCAGATCAGCATGTATGCCAAGCTGTGGGAGGCCAGCGGGCTGGCTTACCCGAAGCTGGTCGACCGCCTGGTAGAGCTGGCGCTGCAGCGTAAGGCTGAAAGAGACCGCACACAACGACGTTACCGGAGGCAAGCGTAACCATGGCAAGCACAGCTCGTACTTCTCGTCGCGTGGATCAGATTCGCGAGCGGCGAACTACCAGCACCCGCAGCAGCCGCAAATCTGTCCCAGCCGTCAAGACGCGCGGGAAGAAGCGGACCTTTCAGCGCGATACGCACGCCGTCCCGCCGGTCATGGTGCGCGTCCCCACGACCAGCAGCGCGGCGGTGAAGCGCAGCCGCGCCAAGAGCCGCCGCCGCTATGATGTGCCTCTGGGCATTCCGGGAGCCGAAATTCGCCTGCCATCCCTCCCGCAGGTGCGCCTGGGCTGGCGCCTGATTTCCTTCATCATGACGGCCGGGCTGGCCTTCTTGATCTACCAACTATGGACTGCGCCGCGCTACCGGGTGGCGGAGGCGCAGGTGGAAGGCTTGCAGCGCATCACCAGCCGGGAGGTCAACGCCCTGGTGGCTATCGGCGATAAGCCCATCTTCGACATCGACCCCAACCTGATAGTGCAGGAGCTGCAGGCGGCGTTCCCGGAGTTTTCTACGGTTACAGCATCTGTAGCCCTGCCCAATACGGTCGCCATCTCGGTGACCGAGCGCGTCCCGGTTCTCGTCTGGGAGCAGGAAGGGCGCACTCAACTGGTGGACGCCCAGGGGGTGGCCTTCCCGCTGCGCAGCGACGCCAAAGCCGGTCCGCTGCCGGTCGTGGCTGCCTCCACCGCCCCGCCCTCTCTTGCCCCTCAGCCGGAGGTGAGCACGGCTCTCGACCTGGCGGCGGCCCGGGCGGCCGGAGAGAAACAGACCGGCAGCGCCCCAACCCAGCTTCTCACCGCCGAGATGGTCCAATCGGTGCTGACCCTGGCGAAGCAGGCTCCCAAGGACACGCCGCTGGCTTACGACGCCCAACACGGACTGGGATGGAAGGACGAGCGCGGCTGGAACGTTTACTTTGGCGATATGCAAGATATCGCCATGAAATTGCGAGTGTATAAAACCCTGGTCAACCAGCTCGAGTCGGATGAGACGACGCCGGTGATGATCAGCGTGGAATACGCACATGCGCCTTATTACCGCCTGGAGCGTTGAGGCAAGCGCCGGCGGCAGGCATCGGAAACAAGATTAATCCAAATGGACGAGCGGCATGGATAACCCAATCGTAGTAGGCATTGATGTAGGCACCACGAAAATCTGCACCCTGATCGCCCGGGAAGAAACCCCTGGCAAAATTCGCATCCTGGGCGTAGGCATCGAGCCATCCCAGGGGATGCGCAAGGGCGTGGTGGTAGACCTGGGCGCGGCATCGCAGGCGGTCGCCCGCTCGATTGACAAAGCAGAACGCACGTCCGGCCTGGAAATCACCTCCGCCCTGGTCAGCCTGGCAGGCTCCAACGTCTCGTCGGTGAACAGCCGCGGGGTTGTGGGCGTGGCGGGCAGGATCATCGACCAGGAGGACGTAGCCCGGGCCGTGGACGCCGCTCGGGCCGTGGCAATCCCGCATAACCGCGAGATCATCCACGTGATCCAGCGCGGATTTGACGTCGACGGTCAGGAAGGCATCCGCATGCCGATCGGCATGCACGGCTACCGCCTGGAAGTCGAGACGCACATCATCACCGCTTCGGCAACCAGCATCGAGAACCTGCGCCAGTGCGTAGGCGGCGCCAACGTGGAGGCCTCCCAGTTCGTGCTCAACCCGCTGGCCTCCGGGGAAGTCGTGCTGAACGAGACCGAGCGTCAAATGGGCGTGGTGGTTTGCGACGTGGGCGGCGGGACGACCGACATGGCGATCTACATCGACGGCGACGTCTGGCACACCGCCGTGCTGGCAGTGGGCGGCAACCACATCACTTCGGATATCGCCCATGGCCTGCGCCTGCCCATGGAGCAGGCGGAAGCGATCAAGCTCGAACACGGGCATGCCCTGGAGAGCGAAGTGGATCCCCAGGAATATTTCAACACGCGGCCGTTCGGCGAGCAAGAGCCGGTGCAGATCAGCCGCCAGGAATTGGTGCACATTATCGAAGCCCGGGCTGAGGAGATCTTCAGCCTGGTGGTGCAGGAGATCAAGCGCTCGGGTTACGACGGGCTGCTCCCGGCGGGCATGGTGCTCACCGGCGGGTCCAGCGCTTTGCCGGGGATACGAACGTTGGCCAGCAAGGTACTGGGCGTGCCGGTGCGCATCGCCAAGCCGGAAAACCTGATTGGGATGGTGGACCGCCTGGATTCACCCGCCTACTCCACCAGCGTGGGACTGCTGCGCTGGGCCGTGATGATGAGCGAGTTTACTCCGCAAGGCGTGAGCCGGCGGCCTGGAATGGAGAATGAAGGAGGTAATGCTGCTTGGGAAAATATCAAGAATTGGCTTCGGCGACTTTTACCCTAGGCGCGCCCCAGGAACCTGAAGCTCCTGGTCTGACGGGGCCGGCTGCCCGCGAGGCAGGCAAGATAACCCGGCCTCCCGCTGGAAAAGAATTTGGATGTAGAAACCCTGAAAATTGTGTGACGGGCTGGGCGCTTATAACACACCAGGCGTCCGGATGCAAAGAGATTAATCATGATAGGTAAACTCAGTGAGGAGGAATTTATGACAGCAAACAACAACCTACCCAACCAGCTCAAATCCTTCGCCCGCATCAAAGTCGTGGGCGTGGGAGGCGGCGGTTGCAACGCCGTCGATCGCATGATCGACGAAGGCCTGCTAGGCGTTGATTTCGTGGCAGTCAACACCGACGCCCAGGCGCTGATGCTCTCCAAGGCCACTTCGCGCGTACGGGTGGGCGAGAAGCTGACGCGCGGGCTGGGCTCCGGCGGCGACCCGGAAACCGGGCGCAAGGCCGTCGAAGAGTCGGCCGAGGAGATGTACAGCGTCCTCAAAGGCTCGGACATGGTCTTCATCACCGCCGGAATGGGCGGCGGCACCGGCACCGGCGGCGCGGCCATCGTGGCCCAGATCGCCAAGGAAGTCGGCGCACTGACCATCGGCGTGGTCACCCGCCCGTTCACCTTTGAGGGCTCGCGCCGCATCCAATCGGCCGAATCCGGCATCGCCAAGCTCAAAGAGCAGGCCGATACGCTCATCGTCATCCCCAACGACCGTTTGCTGCAGATCGTGGACAAACGCGCCAACCTCCAGCAGGCTTTCCGCATGGCGGACGACGTGCTGCGCCAGGGCGTGCAGGGCATTTCCGAGCTGATCACCGTCCCCGGGTCTGATCAACCTGGACTTCGCCGACGTGCGCACGATCATGTCCGAAGGCGGGGCGGCTTTGATGGCGGTTGGTTCTGCCGAAGGCGAAGATGCTGCGCGCATCGCCGCCGAACAGGCCATCTCCAGCCAGCTCCTGGACATCACCATCGACGGCGCACGCGGCATCCTGTTCAACGTCACCGGCGGCCCGGACCTGACCCTGTTCGACGTCAACCAGGCGGCTGCCATCATCAAGGAGACCGCTCACCCGGATGTCAACCTGATCTTCGGCGCGGTGATCGACGATACGATGACGGACAAAGTGAGGGTGACCGTGATCGCCACGGGTTTTGAGCGCACGGGCGTGCCGCGGCGCATCGTCGAAGCGCCGCTCCCCGAACTCAAGGAGCGCTCGGTCCCGGCGGTCAAGCCGGTCGCCCCTGCAACCAGGGAGTTCCAACCACGGGCTTTCAACACAGAAGATCTGGACATCCCGACCTTCTTACGCAACCGCGGCCGGTAAAGTAGGTCAGGTTTCTAACCTGACGGTAAAGGCCAGGTTTCTAACCTGGCGCCGCCGCCCGTGAAACTGAATAGCTTCCAGTAGCCGACAACAGCCGGATCCTCCTCCCGGCCGCTGTTGGCTGCCTGCTTGCCTGCCTCCCCATCTCTGCCTTCGCATGGGGAGGCAGGATATTTTATGGCCGGAACGCGGGACCAGTTTCCCCTGCACCCGCGCCAATCCCAACCGGTAAAAATTTTAATCTTTTTAGTGCTTTAATCCCCTTGCCATGGGCGTACAAGTGTGCTAAAATTGTCCAACGCAATACCCATATATACCGGATATGCTACCTGTAACCACCACCTATGGCGGTTACATTTGTTCTAATAAAAGAAGGGGTGATATGCGCTGTCCCTACTGCAAGCATGACCGTTCTCGTGTGGTGGATACATCCCATGATACCCGCGGCGGCGTTCGCCGCCGGCGGGAATGTGAGAACTGTGGACAGCGTTTCAGCACGTACGAGCGCCCGATCCTGGCGACGCCATTGCTCATCAAGCAGGATGGCACCCGCGAGGAGTTCGACCGCGACAAGCTGATTCGCGGCATCCGCATTTCGTGCGCCAAGCGCCCCGTCTCAGCCGCAGATATCGAGCGCCTGGTCGGCGAGATCGAAGCCACCTTACAGGCCCTGGGGCGGGCCGAGGTATCTTCACGGGTGGTGGGGGATATGGTCATCGCCGGCTTGAAAGACCTGGACCAAATCGCTTACATCCGCTACGCCATCGTTTACCTGGGCCTGGATGATCTGCAGGCCATCCGCAATGAAATCGACCGCATTCTAGAGGCCTGAGATTTTAGCGCCGCCCTCCTGACCGCGTTGCTGCCCTTCAGCCGGCTTCGAAGCGACCCTACGCTTATGCCGGAGAGTCAGGCATCCGCAAATATTATTGTTGAAAGGAGACGATTTGATGCATCAGGAACACACCCCGCAGGAAGTCAAATCCGGATTGCTGCCCACCCCGCCCCTTCCGCACGACCTGGGCGGCGTGGAATTGAGCGAGAACGCCCGCCAGGTGCTGGTGCGCCGTTACGTGCGCCGCGGCGAAGACGGCCAACCGGCGGAAAGCGTCGAGGAGATGTTCTGGCGCGTGGCTTACCACGTCGCCCAGGTGGAGAGCGCCTGGGGGGAAGACGTGCAGGCGCGCGCCCGCCAGTTCTACGAGCTGCTGACCTCCAAGCGCTTCTTCCCCAACTCGCCCACCTTCACCGGCGCGGGGACGCCCCTCGGCCAGCTTGCAGCCTGCTTCGTGCTGCCCATCAGCGACGACATGGGCCGCGATGCAGCCGGCATCTTCCAGACACTGCGGGACGCAGCCCTGATCCAGCAGACCGGCGGCGGCAACGGCTTCAGTTTTTCGCGCCTGCGCCCGCACGGCACCCTGGTCAAATCCTCCGCCGGGCAGGCCACCGGCCCGGTCGGCTTCCTGCGCGTATACGATAAAGCCTTCGGGGAGATCGCCCAGGGCGGGACGAGGCGTGGCGCCAACATGGCCGTGCTGCGCGTCGATCACCCGGACATCGAAGAGTTCATCACCTGCAAGACGGATGAGAACGCCATCACCAACTTCAACATTTCGGTCGGCGTCACGGATGCCTTCATGCGGGCGGTGGAGAACGACGAGCCGTGGGCGCTGCGCTTTCCGGACGTGGCCTCCCCGGCCTACAAAGGCTTCCGCGGCACCCTGGAGCAGGCCGAAGCGGCCGGCATCCCGGTCAAGGTTTACAAGAGCCTGCCGGCCCGCGAGCTTTTCGACAGGATCGTGCGCCAGGCGCACCACAACGGCGAGCCGGGCATGCTCTTCCTGGACGCCGCCAACCGCTCCAACCCGGTGCCGCAGTTGTACCAGCTCGAAGCCACCAATCCGTGCGTCACAGGCGATACTTTGATCGCCACTCCCTCCGGCTGGCTTCGTGCGGACAGTATTCAGGAAGGCGATGAAATCTGCACTGTGCTTGGGGTGGGCCGTGTGGCTACTGTTGAAGTCAATAAGTCCATCCCGGTTTTTGACCTGTACTTATCCGATGGCGCGGTGATCCGTGTAACGGCTGCCCATCAATTTCATGCCCGGGGATCTCGCACGAAGTTTTTTGAGCCTCGCCGCCTGGACGAGCTTAAACCTGGCGACTGGGTGCGCGTCTTTCGCGGGAGAGTGCCTGATAACCCCGTAGCGTCAACTGCTGCCGAAATTAGCGACCGCGAGTATGGTTTCCTGGTCGGGGTACTCGTAGGTGATGGGTGTTACACGCCACACGCGCTTTCTAAAAACGTGGTTCGAATCAGCACCCACGCTGACGATCAGGAATGGAATCAAGTCCTGGCCAACTCGTTCTCCAAAATCGGCTCGGAGAAAATGTACTCTTATGTGAATGCAGGCAGCCGCAGCATGATGATGGATCCGAAACCTGGACGGGTGATTGCCAACTGGGTTAAGTCAATCCCACTGGAGCCGGCGCGTTCCCCAGATAAAAAACTGCCGGAAGAATTTGTTAACAGTAACGGCGATTTCCTGACCGGCCTGCTGGATGGGTTGTTTTCAACCGATGGGAGTGTTGACCTGCAAAGCAACCACCCGCTGTTAAGATTCCATACAACCAGCCAAGAACTGGCCCGCCAGGTACGCCTGACCCTGCTTTATTTCGGCGTTTACGCGCGGATTTCAACCAGCCAGCGCAAACGTCATGAAATTAACGGGCGTGTTATTCGTTTCGATCGTCCCAAGTATGATGTGACCATCGCCGGCGAAAGCCTGGGACGCTTCTTCGAGCAAATTCCACTCAGCCATCCAGGCAAGCGAATGCGCCTGGAAGAGGCAGCGCTCAGGTCCAATTTCACAGGCGGCAATTGGGCGGCCAAGGTGATCAAGATTGAGCCGGCTGGCGTGGCCACCGTTTACGATCTCTACGAACCGAAGAGCGACACCTGGATCACAGAGGGATTTGTCTCCAGAGGTTGCGGCGAGCAGTGGCTCGGGCCTTATGAGAACTGCTGCCTGGGCTCGGTCAACCTGGCCCAGCACTTCGGGCCGGACGGCTCTGTGGATTGGGAGGGCCTGCGCCAGAGCGTGGCCCTCTCCACGATCTTCCTGGACGACGTGGTGGATGCCAACGCTTACGTGCCGGCCGTGCCCGAGCTGGAGCGGGCCGCCCGGCGCGCCCGGCGCATCGGCCTGGGCATCATGGGCCTGGGCGACCTGATGTACCACGCCGGCGTGCGCTACGGCTCGCCAGAGAGCCTGGAATTCGGCGCCCAGGTGATGGAATTCGTGCGCTACCACGCCATGCAAACCAGCGTCGCACTGGCCGAGAAGCGCGGCCCCTTCGAAGCCCTGCAAGGCAGCCTGTACGACCCGGACGACCTGCTCTGGCAGCCCCCCCAGCCGCTGGCTCCCTACACGCTGGACTGGGGCCGCCCGGCCCTGGACTGGGGCTCCATCGTGACCGGCATCCAGCGCAGCGGCATCCGCAACGCCGCCCAGACCACCGTCGCCCCGACCGGCACGATCGCCACTGTGGCCGGCTGCGAGGGCTACGGCTGCGAGCCGGTTTTCGCCCTGGCTTACATCCGCCACGTCAACGACAACGGCAAGGACCTGCAGCTCACCTACGCCAGCCCGCTCTTCGAGCAGGCTTTGCTGCAGGCCGGGCTGGACGTACCCACCCGCCAGAAGATCGTCGAGCACACCTTGCAGCAGGGCTCCTGCCAGGGGCTGGCCGCTAAGCGAAGCGGCGCCGACGTGCCTGACTCAGTCCGCCAGACTTTCGTCGTCTCGCAGGATATCAGCGCCGAGGAGCACGTGCGCATGCAGGCCGCCCTGCAAGCCTTTGTCGACAACTCGCTTTCCAAAACGATCAACTTCCCCCCCGAAGCCTCTGAAGACGACGTCGCCACCGCCTACCACCTGGCCTGGAAGCTGGGCTGCAAGGGCATCACCGTCTACGTGACCGGCTCGCGCCAGAAGGTGGTCCTGGAGACCCAGGCCACCGCCCAGGAGAAAGGGGCAGCAGCTCCGGCCAATGCCCTCGCCCCGGTCCCCGCCGCGGCCACGCTGACGGACGACCAGCTCACCATCTGGCACGACAAGAAAAAGCCGCGCCCGCGCAGCCTGCGCGGCTTCACCTACACGGTCACCACTCCGCTGGGCAAGGCCTTCGTCACCATCAACGAGAACGGCGGGAACCAGCCCTTCGAGGTCTTCATCAACACGGCCAAGGCCGGCTCGGACACCGCGGCCGTCTCGGAGGCCATCGGGCGGCTGATCTCCTACATCCTGCGCCTGGCCTCGCCGGTCGCGCCGCGCGACCGCCTGAAAGAGGTCTGGCGCCAGCTTTCCGGCATCGGCGGCGGGCGCTCGCTGGGCTTCGGCCCCAACCGGGTGCGCTCTCTGCCGGACGGCGTGGCCCAGCTCCTGGACGAGTACCTGCAATCCGCCGCCGAAGAAGGCGCCTTGACAGGCGGCGACCCGGGTGACCCGGCGGCCGGCGCCGAGACGTCCGGGGGCAACGGGTTCTATGCCTACGCCGAGCTGGGCAGTCGCAGCGTGGAACCGCCCGCCAGCCAGCACATGCTGCAGATTGGCGACCTGTGCCCTGAGTGCGGCCAGGCCGCGGTGGTTAATGAGGAGGGCTGCCGGAAGTGTTATGCGTGTGGGTATAGCGAGTGTTGAGGAGGGTAGCTACAGGCTTGTAAAAATATTCCTCCATTCCCCCCATACCATAATGACTCCTAAAGTGGTCTTCAGGAAGTGGACCCTGAGTGAACTGAGTCATGCTATACTCTTTACAACGCACGCGTTGTAAATGAGGATGTTGACTTATTCACAGGGAGGATCCCCAATGTCTGCAAAAAAGAAAGATGAAGGCAGTGGCCCGCAGTACAACATCAAGGGTGGCATCCACGCTGGCCGGGATGTGATCATGGGAGACCAGACAAACAAACTGGTGCAGCAGGCTGAAAAGAGCCAATCGCCTGAGGATTTTGGCAAAGCGCTGCAAGCCATCCAGAAAGAACTGGTGGCGCTCAAAGCGCAATCCGGCCTGACTTCAGCCCAGTCGCGCAACCTGGAAGCGGCTGAGAGCAAAGTCAAGGATGCCGCCGAGAAAGCTGCCAGCGAAAAGCCCCAGGCCAACGAGATCCAAACTGACCTAAAAGAGGCCCAGGAGACCATGGATCTGCTCTCGAAAGGGATTGGCTCGGCCATACGGTTGGGCGCCACGTTGGGCAATCTGGCGCTCATGGCTTTAAAGATCTTCGGGCATTAGCCCCTTAATTGGCTCATGCCGCAGGCATCCCAACACTTCGATATTGACGGCGGCGTTCACTGCGCCACCTTCGTTGGGCGCGATAAAACCGAAATCCATTACGGCTACAGCGCTGAACAGGTAGAGCGCCTGATCGAGAAGGCGGTTTCCCTGCTGCGTTCAGGGGCAAGCTACACCTCTCTGGATCAGCAGCCTATCCTGGAGGCGGATGGCGAGCAGCTTATCTTCCAGGGACAGGCGGCCCAGCGGCTGCAAAACCAATCTAACGAGCAGGCTTACCTGCTGGGATTGACGCTGCAACAGGATTACCGTATTTGGGCCACTCGCTTTATCCCACTTAAAGCGCAGGTGGACGTGCTTCGTGCCCCGGTTGGGCTGGACATTCCTGTGGCGTATAGCGAACTGCGCTTGCCGCCTCCAGGCGCCGGACCTGAAGCGCAAATCACCAAAGAACCGCTGGAAGACATCACCCAGGCGCTGGATAAGCACGCAGCCTTTGTCATCCTGGGCGAGCCCGGCGCCGGCAAGACCACCACCTTGCGCAAGATCGCCTACGAGTGTGCCATCGAACTGCTGCGCGGATCGCGGCAGCGGGTTCCGTTATTTATCCGCCTGAGCGAGCAAGGCGAGCGTGAGCCGTTGGAATTGGTACAAAGCCGCTGGGAGCTTCACACCGGCACACCCTTGCGACCGGCGCTGGCTGGCGGGCGTGTCCTGTTATTGCTGGATGGCATCAATGAGCTGCCACGCCAGGAACGCAGTGAGCGCCTGAAGTTGTGGGGCCAGGCCGCGTTAGAGTGGAGCAACCTGAACCAGGTGGTCTTCACCGGGCGGGAGAAGGATTACGAGGGCCAGCTCAACCTGCCGCGGGTTCTGGTAGAGGAATTGGATGATCCTCGCATCCGAGATTATCTACAAGACAGCCACGCCGAAGGGCTGGAAAAGCTGCTGGATGAGCCACAATCGAACCTGCGCCAGATGGCGCGCAACCCGCTCTACCTCAGCCTGCTGGTATACGCCTACCAGAGCGGCCTGGAGCATATGGCCAATCGCGGCCGGTTGTTAGGCTGGTTTGTTGACACCCTGTGCGAACGCGAGCGCCTCAAGCCAGGCCAGGGCTGGCTGCAGCAGGGCATTTTACTGCCCGCGTTGGCAGCCCTGGCTTTCCACATTCAGGCCTTGGGTGAAAGCCTGACGATACCTGTCAAAGAAGCCCGCGGCGCGCTTCCGGCGCAGGTTGAATACCGGGGCGAAGAAATCCAGGTGAACACGGGCGATTTATTCCGCTTGGCCCGCGGCGCAGCCATCCTGGACCCCAATAGCGAGCCGGATATTCGTTTTTACCACCACCTGTTGCAGGAATATTTTGCTGCCCGCGAACTTCTACGTCGTTTCCAGGCAGGCGAAGACCTCAGCTGGCTGTGGGTAGCCCCCCGCTTGCAGACCGAAATGCCTGAGGCCAACGTAGGCGCCTGGGACCCGCTCCCCGAACCACCCTCCACCGGCTGGGAAGTGACCACCATACTGGCTTGCGGGCTGGCGCCTGAAGCGGAAGGATTCATCCAGGCAATACGGCGCAGAAATCCTAACCTTGCGGGTCGCTGCCTGGCTGAGTCCGGCGTCGCCCGGCGAGGGGCCGAACAGGCGCTCCAGGATGTACGCCAGGACCTGCTGGACGAATTGTACAACCCAGGCGTTCACCTGCGCGCCCGCTTGCAGGCCGGCTTCGCGTTGGGCCGGCTCGGCGACCCACGCTTTGTACCGCAAGAGATCAATGGTGTAAAGGTTATCTTGCCGCACATGCTGCGAGTGCCAGCCGGCAGGCACCAAATTGGCTCACAACCGGACGATAAGGATGCATTTGAGGATGAACGCCCACCCACCTGGGTAGAGCTGCCGGAGTTTGCGATTGGCAAATGGCCCGTGACCAACGCCGAATATGCCCGCTTCATGAAGGCTGGCGTCTATGAAAACAAACAGTACTGGCAGACTAGCATGGCGCTGCGCTGGCTGAAGGGAGAGGAAGTGACTGGCGGTCAGTTTAAATCCTGGCTGGATGTTTGGAACACGTTGCAATCGCTGTCCAACGTGCGCGCTGTGCTGGAGCAGAGTGGCAATTTCACGCCCAAACAAGTCGAAACCTACATCTGGATCGCGGGTTTAAGCGAGGATGAATTGAAGGCAGAGTTGGAAAAGAGCCTGCAGCGGAAATCCCGCCGCCAGCCTGCCTACTGGGACGACCCGCAGTATAACAACCCCTCCCAACCCGTGGTGGGGGTGACCTGGTTCGAAGCCAACGCATATTGCGCCTGGCTGACGGATGTGTGTGGAAAAGTTTACCGCCTGCCCTCGGAGGCTGAATGGGAAGCCGCGGCGCGGGGCGCCCTCACCCCCATCCCCTCTCCCGCGCCGCAGGAGAGGGGTGCAGGGGTGAGGGCCTATCCCTGGGGCGACGATTGGGACCCCGCCAAAGCCAACACCCTCGAGGGGCGCCTGCTCAAGCCCTCCCCTGTTGGCGCCTATACCGCAGCCAGTGGGATCGGGCCATTCGGCGCCGAGGACCAGGCCGGCAACGTCTGGAATTGGACATCCAGCCTGTACCTGCCCTATCCGTACGATCCAAAACAGAGCGAGCAGCCTGAAGCTGAGGGTGAGCGCGCCCTGCGCGGCGGGTCGTGGTACGATGATCGTAGGCTCGCCCGCTGTGCGGACCGCGACAGGTTCGTCCCCGACAACTTCGATAGCGATGTCGGGTTTCGTCTAGTTTCCCCTGGCGTATTTCCGGATTCTGATTGCTGACTTCTGCTTTCTGGGAACTGATTTCTGAGGGGGGTGTGGGGGGAGTTTCCCCCCACAGGTTAAACGTGTTTTTTTGAAAAATGAACTCTTAGGTATGAAGACCTACAAGCGCCTCTATCCACAGATCACCGCCTTCGAAAACCTGCGCCTCGCCTTCAAGAAAGGCGGCTCGCGGCAAGCGCAAGCGCCGCGATGCGGCGGCTTTTGAATACAATCTTGAAGCCAACCTGCTTTCGCTGCAAGAGGAGCTGCTCACCGAGACTTACATTCCGCGGGCGCATATTTCAGCTTCCGCATCTACGATCCTAAGCCGCGCCTGATTTCGGCGGCGCCGTTCCGCGACCGGGTTATCCACCATACCCTGTGCCAGGTGATCGAGCCGCTGTGGGAACGGCGCTTCATTCACGATACGTACGCCTGCCGGGTTGGCAAAGGCACCCACGCCGCCCTGGACCGCTGCACCGAGTTTGCCCGGCGCTACCCCTACGTGCTCCAATGCGATATCGAGCATTTTTTCCCAAGCCTGGATCATGATCTGCTGTACGCCCAGTTCGAACGCCTGATTGCCGATCCGCAAACATTGCGCCTGTGCCGCAAAATCCTGGACAGCGGCGCCGGAGTCCACCCGCCGGTTGGCAATCCGGTTTACTTCCCTGGCGACGACCTGTTTGCAGCCCTGCGGCCGCGCGGCCTGCCGATAGGCAACCTGACCAGCCAGTTCTGGGCCAACGTATATCTCAACCCGCTGGACCAGTTCATCAAGCGCGAGTTGAAGTGCCTCGCCTATCTGCGTTATGTGGACGATTTCTTGTTGTTCGCTGCAGAGAAATCCACGCTGCACACCTGGCGCAAGGTGGTTATTCGTTTTTTGACCGGTCTGCGTCTGCGGCTGCACGAGAACCAGGCAGCCATCTTCCCGGTTGCGACCGGCGCCCCTTTCCTGGGCTGGCGTGTGTACCCCGATCACCGCCGTCTCAAACGGCGCAATGGCGTGGCTTTTCAACGGCGCTTTGCCAGTCTGCGCCTGGATTATGCGCGTGGCAAGATCAGCTACGACCAGATGAGAGCCTGTGTGCAAAGCTGGATCGCCCACGCTGCCCATGGCGATACCTGGGGGCTGCGCCGCTCTTTGATCTCCTCGGTGACTTTGTAGACAAACTAGCAATGAAACAATCTCCGATCTTCAGCAAAACTTACGACCTGGTGGCCTGGCTGATCCCGGTGACGGTCAAGTTTCCCCGCCAGCAGCGTTTTGTCATGGCTGCGGCATTGCAGCGCGAGGCGCTGCGCTTTCAGGAGCTGCTGATCGAAGCCGTGCATCAAACGGATACAGCAAGCAGCCTTGCAGGTCGGCCGACGCCGAGCTGGATAAGCTACGCACCCACCTGCGCATGAGCCTGGATTTGCTCCTGATCGGGCCGGGCCAATACGAGCACGCCGCCCGCATGACCACCGAGATCGGCAAACTGCTGGGCGGATGGAAGTCATCTTTGGCAGCCAGCGGCCAGCGGATTAGGTCCGCTGGACCGCAGTTGTAGGGCCGGGCAGCGGACCTGCGCGGCGGGTCGTGGAACAATAATCGAAGGAACGCCCGCTGTGCGTACCGCAACAGGAACGTCCCCGACAACTTCAATAACAATGTCGGGTTTCGTCTAGTTTCCCATGACGCTGACCCCCAGGCCGGTAAAGCCTGCCATCCCTGCGATGCAGGCCGGAGCCTTAAGCTGAACGGACAGCCCTGGCTGTCCGTTCAGCCGGTCATTGCCAGCGCCGCCCGTCCCTGGCTACCTCATACCCCTCTCCCCGCGTGCGGGAGAGGGCGGGGGTGAGGGCGCCAAATACCCAAACTGGCCTGCGCCCTCGGGTAGCCGGCGGTTCTACCGCTGTGCGAAGGTTGGCGCAGGCCAAATTCGGACAGGTAATCCAGGGAGATAGATATGCCTGTGAAAGAAAACAAGGACAATGAGAGATATCAACGCCGATCGCGATGTGATCCTGGGCGACCAGTATATTCTATTGGTCAACCAGATGGACCCCTTCACACCCTCGCCAGACCTGACGGAGTTGCGTAAAGATTACCTGGAATACCTGAAGCGTAATTTCCACGCGCTGGATTTCAAAGGCATCCCCCAGCTACGAAGTCTGCCCAACGAACTGGCGCTGGAAGATGTTTATGTGCCGCTAATGGCGCGTCCCGAAGTGCCGCAGGGCGAGACCTGGGAGCGGCGATTGGCCGGGCGCGCCTTGGAGAGGGAAGCCCTGCCCGAAGAGGCCTTGCACGCCCTGGATGCGGGCAAATCCAGCCTGCGGGTGCAAATTGAAGAGGCTCTGCGTGAAAAAACCAGGGTAGTGGTGCTGGGCGATCCCGGCTCCGGCAAGAGCACCCTGCTAAAACACCTGACATTGCGCCTGGCCAAAGACCCCCAGGACTCCCCTGCCGATCCTTCTTCCTCTGAATGCATATGCACGCTCCATGGAGCGCAAAGATATCAATTTACAGGCCTACCTGGCGGAATATCTGGCCGCTCAGGCTCAAAGTGTTGCTACGCTGGGCCCGTTATTCGAGGAAGCCATTGCAGCGGGCAAAGCGATCATTTTATTCGATGGCCTGGATGAAGTGCAAAGCAAAGGCGCAGCCCTGGTGCAAAGAATGGAAACATTTGCGAGCGAAGCCGTTGGTAAGGGCAACCGGGTTGCGGTCACCAGCCGGATCGTTGGCTATCGGGATGCTCCCGTCAATCTAAAGCATTGGGCGCTGTACACGCTGTTTGATTTCACTGATGAAGACATCGACTGCGTTGGCCGAAAAGTGGTGCCTGGCTTTTGAAAAAAGCACCCTGGGAGATACTCCTGAGGCTGAAGCCGCGGCCGAGAAGGAACGCCGCGCTCTGCTGGAAGCCATCAAGGCCAACCAGGGTGTCGCGCCGCCTGGCAAGCAACCCGCTGTTACTCACGATCCTGGCGTTGATCAAACGCCAGGGAGTTGAACTGCCCAAGAGCCGCATCAAGCTATATGACCGCTACCTCGAGACATTGATCCGAGCCTGGAACAACGCCAGTGCGCTGGACCAGAGCTCCGGACGTGCATAGCTGGATTACGACGCGACGATGGAAATACTTGGTCCACTGGCTCTGTGGCTGCGCCAGGAAAACCCAACTGCCGGTGTGGTAAGCGAGACAGCCTGTTGAAAGAATTGGCTGAGCGAACACTACACCGGTGAGCAGTGGGGATTAATGCGCCCTGGCCACGAAAAAGCGCGCAACTTTCTGGAAAACGTACACCAATACTCCAACTTGCTGGTTGAACGTGGCCATAGGCAGTATGGTTTTATTCACCTGACCTTCGAAGAAGTCCTGGCTGCCTACGGGCTGTTTGCCGCCGGGCAGCTCGATCGCCAAAAAAGCCTGGATAACATCCGGACATACCTGACCGATCCTGGCTGGCACGAGACCATCCTGCTGGCAGCGTGGGTGTGCTGGGACGCTGGCCAACACCAGCCGCTGGCAGCCGGTGAAGTGGTGCGCGCTATGCTCAAGATGGACTGCCCTGGGGACGCAGGCCTGCCAAAACGTGCTGCTGGCCGGCGCCTGCCTGGAAGACGTGGGCGAAACCGGCCTGGGACGGGGAGCGACCAACGAAGTCATCGAAGCGCTCGAGCAGGCCGCCCTGAACCGCAGCCTGCCGCCCGCCACTCAGCGCGACGCCGGGTTTATCCTGGGCCGCCTGGCCGGAAGCAGTCCGGGGGTTTTTGCAGCGCATCCGCCCCGACCTGGACGATTTCATCCCGATCGAGGCCGGCGAATTCCTGTATGGCGACGGCGATGAAAAGCACCAGGAAGTTATTGCGCGAGCCATTTGCCATTGGCAAATATCCTGTCACGAACCTGCAATACCGAAGCTTTATCGAGGCGGGCGGTTATGAGGATGAGCGCTGGTGGAGCGCGGATGGCTGGGCCTGGCGCAGCGGGCGCTGGGACAGCAAAGCGCCCGAGGAATACCGCGACTGGCTCTCCCGCCGCCCGCCCGAAAAACGCAACCAGCCGTTTTTCTGGCAGGACGCCAAATGGAACAACCCGCTTGCGCCGGTGGTGGGGATGAGCTGGTTCGAAGCCGAGGCTTACTGCACCTGGTATTCATCCCGGCCGGAGAAACAGCCCGGCGCGCCTGCCAACCGAGCAGGAGTGGGAACGGGCCGCCCGCGGCGCAAAGGCCGCGGAATATCCCTGGGGTGATCAATTCAATCCTCGACAATCTGAACTGCGGCTGACATTTTGGACCAGGCAGGAAATGAAGCAATTACGATTACTGGTTTGCATGCTCGAGAGCGAATCCTTCCGCAAGCTTCGACCTACAATCGTGTCCCAATTCTTCGGACGGAGCAACCCTAGAAGGTATGCATGATCTAGGAGGAAATGTGTGGGAATGGACGGCATCCTGGTACGAAAAAGGCCAGGTCAACCGCGTCCTGCGCGGCGGGTCGTGGTTCACTTATCGAGGGAGCGACCGCTGTGCGTCCCGCGCCGGGAACGTCCCCGTCAGCTTCTTTAGCCTTGTCGGGTTTCGTCTTAGTTTCCCCTGGTATATTTCCGGATTCTGGTTCTTGAGTTCTGGCTTCCTGGAAACTGATTTCTGAGTGGGGATTTGGGGATGGCGATACAGGACATCGATTAGCCCCACACAGGTTAATACGCTTTTTTTGAAAATGTGCCCTTGCATCGTAGATTTCAAGCCTAAATTCCCAAACCTGCCCTCCGTCAACTGTGCAAAACATCCGGGCCTAACCGGCCGCCAGCCAACCGCTCTGTTCGTCGATGGACCTCACCAGGCAAATGCCATCGAAAAAAAGAGACTCAGGCTCAGAATTTACACAACGCCTTACATTCCGCCAGCTTTTTTCTCCGTATACCCTTCGAACCTGAGCAAAATCAATTGAGACATTGTCAGCGCCAAATTCCTCAGTAAACGCACCTGGTCGCTTTCGGCAATGTACGGCTGGCTTCCAACCCCGCTTAATAACCCATCGATTTTCGCAATCGTTTCTTTTTCTTCCAGGGTAATCAGTCTTTCTTGCACCAGGTAATCGCGGATTTGCCCGGGCGATTGGGCACCGTCCTCAGGAAGCGGCTTCCCGAGAAAACGGAGGCTGTGCTCGCACGCCACATCTCGCAAAACCGACTCGAAAAATTCTCGCGCAGCAGCGGCGCAATCCTCCCAATTTCCGGCAAGATAATTCTTTTCAGAGATTTCCAACCCATGGAATGTCGCTTCTTTATTCGGAAGCGAAAGTGCGAGATAAAGCGATTTAAGCACGCCCGTGTCTTCATTGATATCCAAAGCTTCGCTCTCGGGCTGGATCAGTTTATGATTCTGGTAAACATACCCGTCCAGTTCTAATGCCCTGGTCAAACCTTCAAGCTTCTTTTCATATTCATCGATCCCCGCTTTCACTGCGCCTGAGCGATTAAATCCGCTAAAAAATTTTGAAAACCCTTTGGATTGGCTCTTTTCCTTGTTTGCAGCCTCTAACTTTTGTTGCAAAAGTGATAGGCGCCCACTCAAGAGGTTCAGCATATCTTCAGCCAGCTTGTGCAAAAATTGCTGGCCCTGGCGTTCCTTGGACTCTGCACTCTTATAGGGGATCGCCTCGCCCGTATAAAGGTCGGTAAAATATATCTTCAACACCTCCGGGTACTCTTTTGGCCATTCTCGTACCGTTTTACAAAACCAGCTCGGATAATTCATGAGAGAGAAAAAGTCATGCAGCTCCTCAACCTGCAGGAATGGATAGGTTTTAACTTGCCCTGGAATACCCTGCGCGAATCGAAATTCGTGGAATTCAGCTTTATAAGCGTCTGCAAGAACGGAAATCGTGTTGGGGCTGATCATTGTCTCTGCTACACCTTTGTTGAATTGAAAAGAATAAAATCAGGGGGCGATAGGAGATGGCCAAAATTGTTGAGCACATCAACTCCCTGGTACGAATCCGATCTCAAATCCCAGGATTGGCCCCTATTTGTTTGAGCAAGCTTCTAATGAATTAATCTGGATTCTCGTTCTTGATTGCTTGCTGAAGAAGCGAGATCAAATTAGGAATATCTTCCGTCACCGTTTTCCAAACAACCACTAAATTCACCCCCATATAATCGTGAATTAATTTGTCGCGAGTTCCAGTCATTTCCCGCCACGGTATTTCCGGATATTTTTCCCTTATGTTTGCAGGTATTTTCTTGGTTGCTTCGCCAATTATTTCTATAGCCCTAATCACTGCGAAAACGGTTTTCTCATCTTTCAGAAAATCATCTCTCGTCATTCCGGCGATGAACCCTACCGACTTCTCTGAATTCTCCAAAATATCTCGAAGATAATCTAAATAGAGACGCTCCCCCTTCATACTTTCAAAGCCTCATGGATTATCCTTTCACCGATAGCCGGCTTTAGCGCCTCTTTCATTACCAGGTCAACTTTCAAGCCCAAAGAGTCCGATAAATGATTTTCCAACTCAATAAACTTGAAAAACCCTGGAGGGTCGATAAAAGTTACCAATAAATCCAGATCGCTGCTCGATCCTTCCTCGGCGCGCACGAATGAGCCAAACACTTCCAGGGTTTCAACGGCGTACTTTTCTCTGAGCAGCGGAAGCTGTTGGCGTAATTTCTCTAACAGATAAGCGAGATCTTTCGTTTGCGCAGGCATAACAAAATTATACTCCAGAGCGGGGAAAAACCTCGCTAAGAGTGCAAAGTCGAATCAATCACCGGCCGGCCCATCTAGAAATGGATGCGCCCGGCGTCGCCCAGGCGCCGGGCGCCGTCCCGCAGCAGCCCGCGCCGACCGCGGTTCAAGCCACCCTGCCCGCAGTTCCACAGCCCACTGCGACCCAGGAGCCGCAGGATGGATCGTTCCTGGTGTAGAACGTCGAGGTCAACGACGTCGCGGCTGGGATGGCGTTGGCGCAAGGGGGGGCATACAGCTCCTACGAACAGGCGCTCAACGATCTGAAATAATCGTCTTAACCAGATGGATATCCCGCGCTGGGATGGCAGGATAAGATGCGAAAAGCAATTTAGATGACTATGGCCAAACAAAGCGCCGGAATTTTGCTCTACCGCCGGACAGACGGCGACCTGCAGGTCCTGCTCGTCCATCCAGGGGGGCCATACTGGGCGAAAAAAGATCTCGGAGCGTGGTCGATCCCGAAAGGCGAGTTCGAAGACGAGGATGCCCTGGCTGCTGCAAAACGCGAGTTTATGGAAGAAACGGGGTTCTCAATTGCCGGGGAAACGCTGGCGCTCGGCCAACAGCAGCAAAAGGGTGGCAAAATCGTACATGCCTGGGCAGCGGAAGGCGACCTGGATCCGCAGGCGATCAAAAGTAACACGTTCGAGATGGAGTGGCCTCCAAAATCGGGCCGGAAAAGCCAATTTCCGGAGGTCGACAAAGCCGGCTGGTTCTCTACTGAAACAGCGCTAAAAAAGATCAACCCGGGGCAGGCTGCTTTCATCCACGAGCTGGTGGACAGGCTGGAACTTCAATTCTGAACGCCGGCCCTGCTGGCCTCCCACTCAGCCTTCGGCCTTGGCGTACCTGTAGCCACACTCCGGGATGGACCGCTGCTGGGACTGCCGCCGATCCGCGCCTTGCGCAATGTCGACGTTCTCCATGATTCGCCCGATCGGCTGGCCGGTCAAACGTCCGGAGGTTCTACACTGATATAAGTTTCCCCCGCTAATACGCGCTGGATGCCTTCAAGGATCGCCGAGAGATTATCCTTGATCACATAACCCCGCGCCCCAGCGGCGAACGAAAGACTCACGTACCGCTCAGCGAGATGACCGGACAGCATCATGCAAGGCAGATCCGGGAATTTTTGGTGCAGCTCGGTCACGAGCTCGATCCCGCTCATCTTGGGCAGAGAGATGTCGATCAGCGCCAGGTCGACCTCTAATCCCGCCAGTTGCGCAAGCGCCTCTTCGCCGGTAGATGCGACGGCTGCAACTTGCAGTTTCCCGGACTCCTGCAGCAAGCGCTTTAGCGCTTTTGCCAGGTAGGAATGGTCTTCTACGATCAGGATCGAAGGCATTTTGGTTTCCCTATCCACCCGCGGATGGCGAGTACGGAATGTCGATCCTGACCAATGTACCGCCGCCTGGCTGGGATGCCACGTCCAGGCGGCAGCCCAGAGGATTTAGCCTGTTGCGAATATTTAAAAGCCCCTGCGCGTTTTGCCGGTCGTTCGGCATGGCGCTGGAGTTGAATCCCTCGCCTTTATCCATCACACTAATCCTGACGTGATCGCCGCTCTGGTCCAGCGTTACGACTGCTTGCAGGACGCCAGCATGTTTGACTACGTTGAAGAGCAGCTCGCGCACAGCCTGGTAAAGTATCACCTGCAGGCTGTATTCTAATTCCGGCAGACTGCTGTTCACCTGCACCGTCACCTCCAGTTTGTACTGCTCTTGCATTTGGGAGGCCAGCCAATAGATGGCCTGGGCTAACCCTTCGCCTCGCAAGATCGGCGGGTTGAGGTCGATGCTCAGGTGCCGGGTGATAGAGACGGCCTCTGCCAGCCATCGGTCCAGTTCGGCAAAGTCTGCCAGCAAGGCTTCCTGGTCATCTTTCTGGTAGGCATCCCGCAGCAGCGACAACTGCACCTGGACGGCGTAGATGCGCTGCTGCAAATCGTCGTGTAAGAGCTGCGAGATGCGCTGTCGCTCTCTCTGCTCTGCGACAGCCAGCTCGGAAGCCAGCAGGCGATTTTGACGCTCGGCTTGCACACGCTCCGTGATGTCGATAAAGGCCGAGATTAACGACTGGGTCCCGTCTACCTCCACGCGTTGGGTGGATATCAGCACCGAGACCGTCTCGCCGGATGAATGCGTTACGTTCATCTCGAAGTTGCGAACGCTTCCCTTCTCTCTTAGCTGGGTGATCAGTTCCGAACGGGTATCCAGCTCCAACCAGCGGTTGAGTCCCTGGTCGCTGCGCCCGAGGACATCTTCGCGCTGGAAGCCAAAGTAGCGCAGATAAGCCTCGTTCACGTCCAGGAGCGTCCCGTCCTCCATCCGGGAAAGGGCCGTAGGGATCGGATTGGCATGGAAGAGCGTGTAGAAAAGGTCGCGCGTCTGGCCCAGTTTCCGGTTCGTCTCGTCCAGCGCGTGCGTCCGCTCCAGCACCCGTTTTTCAAGAGTTTCGTTTAATTCTCTCAGCTCTTTCTCGGCACGTTTTAATTGGGTGATCTCGACGAAAGTGACAACCACACCGTCAATCCGGTCATCTACCGTGCGGTAAGGACGCAGCCGCAGCAGGAACCACTGGCCATTTTCCCCCGGCACTTCCCGCTCTATAGGGACCAGGTTGCGCAGCACCGAGTTAGCGTCGTCTACCAGCTTGTCGTAGGCCAGCTTGTGGGTCAGGTGGCTGACAGGCCGGCCGCGATCCGCGGCCATCACGTTGATCAACGCCTCCATGCCCGGGGTATAGCGCTGGATACGCAGCTCACGATCCAGGAACAGGGTAGCGATTTTGGTGGCAGCCATCAGGTTTTCCAGGTCGCTTTTGGCCCGGGAGATCTCGTCAAGCTTGTTGTTCAGCTCGTTATTGACCGTCTGCAGCTCTTCGTTGATCGACTGCAGCTCTTCCTTGCTGGTCTCCAATTCTTCGGTGGAGGAGCGGTATTCCTCATTGATCGATTGCAGCTCCTCGTTGGCCGCCTTCGTCTCCTCGGTCGAGCTCTCATACTCCTCGATGGTGGCTACCAGACGCTCGCGCAGAATGCGCACCTCCCCTTCCAACCGCTCGATCAGCGCATCGCTGGCTGCCGGAGAATGCACACCACCCGGCTCTGCCTCGCGTTGCGCCATCCGGCAAGGTTAGTTCGTCTTCCAGAAAAACCACCAGCGCCTGCCTCTCCGGCTGCGCTTGCTGCTCTGTCTGCGGTCTGTGCGGGCGAATAAAGAGGGTAACAAGGCGCAGATCTCCGTTAAAATGGACGGGGACCGGCCGGCTGACGATGGTTTTACTCCGATCAAAAGCCTGGTACAGAATGGTACGCAGCTCATACTGCAGCTCGGGCCGCACCAGTTTGAGCAAATCGCTGGTAATCGTCCCACGCGGTTGCAGCAGATAGCGCCCGGCTGTGTCTGAGAGATGCAGGATGAGCCCGGTTTCATTGATCAAGATGCTGGGTGGGCCAAATGCCTCCAACATTTCGAGGTGCAGCTCACCTGGGGCAGGACTATCGTCGGCGAAACGCTGGATCGCGTGTCCCGGCATTTTAAGTGTTCCCGTATTCTGCAGGCGTCCCACGGACAAGGGCAGCATGGGTACGTTCAGGTGCTCGCCTCGCCACGGCCGAGGCTGGTAGATATGGTGTGTTTTATCGACTGTTTGGAATAATTCATGCGTCGTATCTGCCGATTCGGAGCCGCCCAGGAAAAGAAAGCCGCCAGGGTTGAGCGCATAATGGAAAATTTCAAAAACTTTATCCTGCATCTCATGCTGTAAGTAGATCAGCAGATTACGACAGGAAATCAGGTCCAGGCGGGAGAAGGGTGGGTCGCGCAAAATACTGTGGTTGGTAAACAGGACGACGTCTCGCAGCTCACGCTGTACCCGGTAATGGTCCCCTTCCAGAACGAAGAAGCGATTCAGCCGCTCGGGGCTGACGTCGGCTTCGATAGCTGCAGGGTAGTAGCCCTCCCGCGCTTGCATCAGGGCGTAATCGTCCAGGTCGGAAGCGAAAACTTGAATTTTGGGAGGGACTTCTAGCTTCGCAGCCTGCTCGATGAGCAGCATAGCCAGCGTATAAGCTTCCTCGCCGGTCGCGCAGCCTATTGTCCAGGCGCGCAGCGGACCGACTGTTTCACGCTGGGCCAATAAGGGCGGGATAACTTGCTCGGCCAGCACATCCCAGGCTTCACGATCGCGAAAGAAGTTGGTGACGCCGATGAGGAGATCGTTAAACAAAGAATGCGCTTCACTGGCGCTGTGACGCAGATAATCCAGATAAGCTTCCAGGGTCGCATACCCATTGAGCTGCATGCGGCGCTGTATGCGGCGTAAGATCGTGGCGCGCTTATACTGGCTAAAATCATGCCCGGTGCGAACGTTTACCTGAGCCAGGATGCGCTGGATCATCTCCAGGTCCTGCTTGGTGAGATCTTCCGCATCCCGGGGAAGACGCAAAGGCTGCTGGCTGTACTCAACCAGCTTCATTGCCAGCTCGCCCACCGGCAGAATCAAATCGGCCAGGCCAGTGGAGATGGCTGCCCTCGGCATGCTGTCGTACTCAGCCTCGTCTGGATGCTGGACCAACAGCAGACCGCCCTGTTCCTTGATGGCCTTAATACCTATAGAGCCATCTGTGCCGCCGCCGGATAAGATGACGCCAACCGCATCGCGATGGACGCTTGCCAGGCTGCGAAAGAAATAGTCGATAGGTGTTCGCAGCCCGCGCGGCTCCTCGAACTCAGAAGTGTCCAGGTGAGTGTCGCTGACCACGATACGCCTGTTCGGGGGGGTGACGTAGACATGGTCGCGTTCCACGCTCAGCATGTCGTTTACCTGGTTAACCGGCATCTGGGTGTGGGCTTGCAAAATCTCGGCCATGTGGCTCTCGTGTTCCGGGTGCAGGTGGGTCACGACGACAAAAGCCATGCCGGTATCGCTGGGCAGCGCGTCGAAAAACGACTGCAACGCTTTCAACCCACCGGCGGACGCGCCAATGCCAACCACCATCATCCGGCCCTCTGGCGTTCGCTGCGAAAGCTCAGGTTGCTGGTCCTCCCCCGCTCCGGGCTGGTCTTTTGGTTCTATAGGAAGCTTATTTTTTCTGGATCCACTATCGGTCACAATTTCCAAATTTCCCCTTTCGCCCCTACAAGCCTCAATCATTTCAATCTCCAGTCTAGGCTGGCAGGCGCGGTGGGTTCATTTGCAATATGTTGATTATACACCGCCGCCAGAATTTCCACACAAAACCGATCTAATTTGCGGGAATCTGGCATTCCTCTCGAATCTGTCGTAAGGCGCGCGGCTAAACACGCGCGCAAATCCGGGCGTTATCCATAGGGTAGCAGATCATTCATCCCGAGACGATATTTCGCTGATTTCCTGGAGTAGGTTCAACGCCTCCAGCAAAGCCTCGCGCTGCAAGCAGACGGCGTCGCCCAGCATGAAGGTCCGGTAACCCAAAGAGAGCAGGTAGGCCACGTCGCTGATCTCGGCGCTGACCGGCACAGGCTCGAAAGCCAGCGAGTCCAGAATGCGGCTGGCCAGGATGGCATCCGGGTCAGCCTGGATGATTTCCTTCAGGGCCGGAAGGATCCTATGCGGCCGCAGCACTTCCACGTAAAGGTCGCCGCGCGCCGCCGCCAGCCGGCCCTGGCTGCTGCCATATTTACGGGCGAAGGCCAACCCTTTGCGCGATTCGATTTTCAGGAGCAGCTCGGCGCCTGGGAGCAGATCGCGCACTTCCTGGGGGTCAGAAACTGTCTCCACATAGGAGAGCATCACCCGCGAGAGACCCAGGTCCCGCATGGCAGCCAGGTAAGCCCGGTCGGTTTCAGTCAGGGTCCCCAAAATTTCCAGGGAGGGGTGGACGATATTCAGCGATTCACCCGGCCCGACCACCCGCCGCGGCCCGTTTTCCAGGATCAGCCGGTCTGCATCGACGGCTACGATGCGGGCGTGTTCGGCGCCATCCGAGAAGAAAACATCCACTGGGGTGTGCACCCGGATCGGGTGGGAGATGCGCACCTCCGTGAACGGCGGAACTGCCGCCCCCACCACCCGCAATTGGCGGCCTTTCAGGTCGATCCATAAGGGTTTGCCCAAAGCCCCCAGGCGCCGGATGGCTTCCTCCGGCCCCTCCCGCAGCGGCATCACGGTGTTCAGCCGCAAGCCGCAAACCAACGGATGCTCGACCACCTCCTGGAGATAGTCTGCATAGGGTGGGGCAGTGACGATGACCTGCAAGGCCATGCTAGATTTTCAGGGTCGTGCCGCAATAAATGCAGGTGAACATGCCATGCGCGTCCACCGGGATCGGGCCGCCGCAGCGCGGGCAGATCACCTCGATAGGCTTGCTGACCAGGTCCACTTTACCCTGGTCCTGGCGGGCCAGCATGTTGGCTCGAAAGTCGGGAAACTGGCCCCAGGCGCGCGCCACCAGGCCCATGGCATAATCAACCGCCCGCTGCTCGTCCTGGATGTGGAAGATCTTCTTCTCCCCAATGGCCTCAGCCCATTGCTGGTCGACGATATCTCCCGCTTTGCCCGTAGGGCGGCGCAGGAACCAGGTATTCCATTTTTGCGAGACTTTTTTCCAGGCTTGGATGGCGTCGATGTCTTTTGCGACCCGGTCGCCCAACTGGCTCAGGATGAAATTCTTCGGGATTGTGGGGTGCATATTGACATCCCCAAACACGATCAGGAAGGGCGGTTCCTGGGTGGCGGGAATTTTGACGTGTGTGTTGACCCAGTGGGCGAACAACCCGTAGCTTTCAGGGGCATCCCCACCGCCGCCCTCACCGTATAACGACCCCAGCAATTGTTCCAGGTCGAACCCGCTGGCAAATGTGGTTACCTGCAAAGGCCAGCGGTCCACCGCGACATCTCCGATGGCAGCGAAGGACACTGCCAGGTCTTCCCGGTATTGGGAAAGGGTGTTGAACAACAGCGGCAGCCGGTCGAAAATCTCGAAAGGCCAGTCGGCCATCGATCCGGTCACGTCCACAGCGATGATAAGCGGGTTCTGCGAGCTGGTTTCGATGTGTTTTTGCGGGTCGATGATCTTTTGATTGGGCTGGGATTTCTTTTCGTAGGTACGCGGACCATGCGCCGAGGCCCGTTCGGCAGCCTTCCTGCGCTTATCCGCGCCTTCGGCGCCATACTTATAATCTCCGCTTCCATACCACGAGCTGGGGTCTTCATTCCACGAGTACATTTTGACTCCTTAAATGATGAATCTCTTTTCATCCTTACGCGTGGTGCGCCGACCTCCGGCCTGCGGCCAGGGGCTGAGCGCCCAACCCATCAAACGATGATCGTTTCCATTGCCAATGTATGCAGTCCAAACTCGCGGCGAAACCGTTGGTCCAGCCGGTTTTGCAGGATATATGCAGCCGTCTCAGCCGGCACCAGGGACTGCCAGTTGCCGCCACGCGCCATTTCTCGACGGACCATCGTGGCTGTCACAGCGATTTTGCGGTCGTTGGGGATGAAATCAACTGGCCGGGAAATAGAGAATTGGCCCTCCAGCAGGCTGCGGACGTATGGATTGGCCGTCACCAGGCGGGCGGAATTCCCAAAGGTGTCGATCGCCAACCGGCGCCATTCAGGTTCAGCGTGGACATCCGGGATTGGCGCCAGCCTATAGTTCGAATAGGCTGCCAGGCTGAGCCGCAGCATTTCTGTTACTTCCCCCAGCGAAAATGGATTGCGATAATCGTGGACATTGGCGCTGCCAATGCCAACCAGCACGTTCTCGAAGCGCTCGCAGAGCGCCTGCAAGGCTGCCTGGTGACCGAGATGAACCGGCTGCCAACGGCCGAGTATGGCTACGGAGTTCTCTCCCTTTTGGTTTGGCATGGGTGGAAAAATTATATCAGACCGGGCAATTTTACAGAAAATTTATCGCATTTCCCTGTTTGCATCGCTATACTCATTCTAGGCCTCCCCGCGTAAAGACCGGCCTCGGTTTTCACTGTTGAAACAGCGCTGGAGCAATTTTTATGGATACAACCGGAATTGGAACGATAAGCGCTCATCGAATTAACTGGTCTGAGCTCCCCGAGCAAAAGCTGACCACGGTAGCGAATCATGTAGAGGAAACCCTGAGAGGCGGCTTTCGCCGGCTGGGATTTCCTGCTCCGCTCGAAGACATTTTCGAACAGGAAACAGGCGCGGCCCGCGTTCGCCACATGGTTATCGCTGGCTTGGTCGCTATCCTGATTTATGACGCATTTCTGTTCTCGGATTACCTGACGACCCCAGATATCTTCAAGACCGCTCTGATCGTTCGTCTCGGGATTTTCACTCCTTTGACTCTCCTGATTATGGCGACCCAGTATCGCGGCCTCACTCCACATCTCAGAGAGTGCGCCGGGGCATTCGCTTCGGTGGTTGGCAGCGTAGGCCTGATCTATTTGCTCATGCTCAGTGGGGATCCCAACGCATCTTACCCGATCTACGGCCTGATCCTGGTCATCATGTTTGGAAATATCGTTCTGCAACTGCGCTTCTGGTACGCCGCGGCGGCCTCCCTGGCGTCAGTGTTCATTTATTCCGCTGTAATCTTCACAGCGCTCAGCCCGCTGCCCATCGCCCAGGTCAATAACATCCTCATTCTGTTCTCGACCGCTTTATTAACCGCCTTCGCTAACCACAGCCTGGAAAGGGACCAGCGCCGCAGCTATTTGCTAAACCTGCGCGAGAGAATCAGGCGGGCTGCCCTCAGCGAGCGCAATGACAAATTGATGGAGCTCTCGCATATCGACCCTCTGACCGGCCTGGCCAACCGGCGAGAGCTTGCCGAATACCTGGATTTGCTTCTACAGAAGCCGGCGACGGATAAGCTGGCGATCGTCATGCTGGATGTCGATCACTTCAAGCTTTACAACGATTATTATGGTCACCCGATGGGGGATGAATGTCTGCGAAAGATCGCCGGGGTTTTAACGGAATCCACGCGTCATGGAGCTGACCTGGTAGTCCGCTTCGGCGGCGAGGAATTTGTAGCCGTGCTGCCTGGATGTGAGATTGCAGCGGCAGAGCGCTTTGCAGAGCGCATCCTCAAAGCAGTTCAGGACTTATCGATTCCCCATATCACCTCGCCGATCTCAGACACCGTCAGCATCAGCGCGGGTGTGGCAGTCGGGCTGGCTGGCGACAGCACGGATGTACAGGCGCTCCTTGCCAGGGCGGATTCCGCCCTGTACCGGGCCAAGTCCTCAGGTCGTAACTGCGTCCAACATTAAGTGGCAGGCGAGTTCTTTAAGATTCAGCGGAGATTTGCAGATTAAGGCGAGGGGCTATTTTCCAGGGCTGCCTTGCGATTTGGCTTAAGAAAACCCCCAACCAGCAGCCCGACGGCCAGGAAAACCACGCCCACAATCCCGGTGACGCCCGGTAAAATCCATAGTAGGATCGTACTGGAGGCGGATTTGATGCGCGCCTGGCGCGGGCGCTCGGGGTCGTAAAGAATGCTGACCGAATCGCCGACTTCATAGGCAGCCGGCCAGCTTCCTTCAGAGAGCTGCACCCTCTGAAGCGACTCGTCGGGCAAATAAAATTCAACGACCGGATAAAAGTATTCCTGGCTAACTTGCTGGTCTGTTGCCTGGTAACTGCGCGCCACAACGTCGACCACACGGCCTGAGGCGCTTTTCTCCCTGGAAAGCGCAAGACCTGCATTGACTCCCGAAACGCCGGCGATGGCGAGCATAAGGATGGCGATCGTTAGAAAGATCCCGGCGATGACAGCCGGGAAGCGCGAAGACTGGCTCTCGAGCTGGCGAAATTCCTCTTCAAACTCCTTGTCAAAGGCTTCGTCAAAGCCCTCATCCTTCGACTTTGAGATGAGCATTTCGATCCTGGCGCGATCCTCCGCATCGGGGATCTCGTCCGGGCTGTCGTATTGGACCCCATCCACCTCAACGGATATCACTTCGTCGTTTTCTGTATTGAGGGAATACTTTTTAGCCATGACTGATGATATCATCATTGCTGAGCTCTATGGGATTTTCTGGGGTAGGGGCCGGATTTGGGGGTGTGAGCGTACGTACGTACGCTCACACCCCCAAATCCGGGGTTCACCACAGCGATTCCTAAAGACCCTTAATTTGTAAAGTCCTCAAAGATCTACTCTTCAACCTTCCCCCGGATCGATCATTCAATGACCTGATCGAATCCCAGGCCGATATCGATTGGCACGCTGAACACCAGCCGGTAGCCATCCGGATCGATAACAGTGACCTCGCGCACGACCCGGGTCGCAAAGGACGGCATGGGATAAATTTCTTCCGTCATTACTTGCCCTCTTTTTGGATGGCTATTTTCATGGCCTGACGCAGGAACTCCGCAAGCTGCGGGTCGATCTTGTCGAAGTTCGCCTTGAAGCGCGGGTCATCATTGTACAGGTCCACCAACCCCAACATCTGCTCGTCGTTCGGGACCCAGAAGTGCTCAATGTAGCGACGCCAGCGCTGAGCGCTTTCCTGCGCTTCGGGTGAAGCCGGGCCCTTGGGCAGCGCCTGCAGAAGGCTTTCAATCGCGGCATTGCCTTCTTCTCCAATGCGCTGCTTATCGGCGTCGGTGTAACTCTTCCATTTTTTGTAGGAGGCTTTTACCGTCTCGGGGTCGTACATCTGCATGGCCTCTTTCTCGTATTCAGCCTGCTGTTCATCGCTAAATCCTTCGAAAAATTGTCTCTGGCTCATTTCTTTTTTCCCTTTCAAGTGGTTTAGGGTATTGTCCACGGTCGCAACCAGGCGCTGCATTTGCAGGATACGTTTGCGCAGCGCCTCCCGGTGGCTCTCCAAGGCGTTCATAACATCGAAGTCGGGGCGTTCCACGATATCGCGGATATCCTCGAGCGGCATCTCAAGCTCGCGATAGAGCAAGATTTGCTGCAAGCGCAGGATGGCCTCCTCGCCGTAGTACCGGTAGCCGTTATCGCCAATCCGGGAGGGCTTCAGCAGGCCGATTTCATCGTAATAATGCAGCGTGCGCGGCGTGATGCCGGCTATTTTGGAAAGCTGTTTCACCGTGAACATGAACCAAGTATAAACTATGACGTAACGTTAATGTCAAGGGTTTATGAGGGGGTTGTTTTGCGGATGAAGCTTGCAAAACAACCCCTCACAGGATGGATCCCTTTTCAGCAGAATTTGTCGTGCGCCATTTGCACTCAACACTTTATAATAAGACTGGCGATCTTTGCCGCAAGGAAATGGAGGAATGAAATAAATGAATGTCAAATGGTCCGGCCCCGTGACTCTGATCTTATTTGTAGTGATCACGATTTTCGGCTTTGTCTCCTGGCTGGTCTTCCTGGGATTAATTTGGTTTTTCTTGCAGGCCTTAGGGGTTTCGACCAGTCTCTGGGCGATGATCGAAGCTTTATCGACAGCCGTGGCTGCCGCGGCGGTGTTGAGCGCCGGTTTCATCGCCTATCGTGAGCTTTCGGAGATTACCAACAGCCGCTATCTGGAGGTAGCGGACCGGCTATTCGACGAGCTTAATTCTACAGAAAGCATTGAAGCCCGGCGTTGGATTTTCCAAAACTTGCCGGAAGACCCACAAAAGGGGATTGAGACTTTGCCGGAGGAAGGTCGAGCGGCCGTAAAACGCGTCCTGAACTCTTTGGATCGCGTCTCGTTTCTAACCCAGTCCGGCTGGATTCCGGACGAGGTCGTTATGCCCTGGATGCACCCCCTCATCGCCAAATCCTGGGAAAAACTAGGTCCTTATATCCTCTATGAAAGGGAGCGCCGCAGCGAGCCCTACTATTACGAGCAGGCCAGCTTGCTGGCGGAACGCTGCCGGATATGGAGGCAAAAACACCTTCTGGATATCCAGGTCAAATGGGTCGATAAAGCTTTATAGGGAACACCTTCTCAAAAATAAGGTTAGGGGTCCCCAAGTGAACCGAGGCTCAGGGCTGCAAAGTTTTTTGGAAAAACTCGGTGATGGCGTTATAACAGGTCACCCGGTTTTCGTATTTCAAGACGTCGTGGCCCTCATTCTCGAACATCAGGTATTCGATCGTTTTTCCTTTTGCTCGCAAGTTCTCGACCAAATCGCGGGATTCGCGCTCGACCACGCGCGGATCGTTCTTGCCCTGGATGACCAGCATCGGGCAGGCAAGCTGTTCCAGGTATGTGCGCGGGGAGCGTTCGACCAGGAACTCATACCCCTGCGGGTCCTGGGGATCGCCGAGGGTCAGGACAAAGTACGGTTTCCAGGTCTCGGGGATGCGCTCCATGAAAGTCAGCATGTCGTACGGGCCGAACATATCCACGGCTGCTCGCCACAGGTCCGGGTGGCGCCCGGCTAAAGTCAGAGTCATATACCCGCCATAAGAGCGGCCGACGACGCCGGCCCGGTCCACATCCAGGCGTGGATCTTTCGGAAGCACGTGCTGCATGGTGTACACATGATCCAGGCGGTCCTGACCGCCCCAGTCATGATCGACCTGTTTGGTGTAGTTCAGGCCGTAGCCGGTGCTGCCGCGCACGTTCGGGACAAACACGGCAAATCCCTTCAGCGTCAGAAATTGGATGAGCGGCATGGAAAACCAGGCAAAATCCGGGCGTTCCTGGCCTTGCGGGCCCCCATGGACGTAATAGACGACCGGCCGCGCCCCCTTGAAACCCAGCTCCTGCGCCGGGAGGTACAGGCGCGCCGAGATGGGGGTGCCGTCGAAGGAGGTGTAGGAAGCATCCTCGCCCTCTGAAAGCCACCCATCCGGGATACCCAGGACGCGTTCGTGGGTGTGACGGACGACCTTCTGGCGCTGCTGCCCCTCAATGGTGTAAATTTGGGTAGGGGATGTAGCGGTGGAGAAAGCCAGGGCGAACCGGTCGCAAGCTTTGTCATAGCTGATCAATTCCAGCACCCCATTAGAGATCGTCTCCGCCCCGCACAGCGTTCGTTCGACATGCAACGCCAAATCCGCTTCGTTAAAACGACCTCATAAACCCAACTGCACCCGTCGATGTTATATTGCAGCAGATAACGATCTTGATCGAGATGGGTGAGATGTTCAAGTTCGCCATTCCCGCTGTGGGCCAGGCCCAACACGTCTACCGGCTGGACATTCTGCGGGTTCTCGAGTGTGAAGTAGCCCGGCCCATAATTGTCCTGGAACAGGCTGGTGCCGAAAAGCAAGCCTCGATCCGCCTGGGTGAACTGGCAGTCGAAAATGGCATTTAAAGGCACCTCCTGCCCGGGCTGGCGTTGCTCAATCGGTATACCGTAGAGCAGGCGGCTCTTGCCGGTATCTTTTTCCCACAGATACAGACACTCATCGCCCATGGAGTAGCCGTCGATGAGCACCGCCCGGGTGTGGTCCTCATTCTCGCCGGCCGGATACGCTCCCCACTTACTTTCGCCAATCTTGGTCAGCTCGCCTGTCGCCAGGTTCCCACAGAAGGTCAGGTTGTTTTGTTCCTGGCGCGATTCCGCCCCCAGATAGGCCAGGTTCCGCTCAGAGTCGCAATGACCCAGGTGTACGCGATAGGGACTGAAGAAATTCTCGAAAGTTGGCTCCGGGAAGCCCCCCTGGATCGGGACCAGCATGGGTTGGTAATTTTCATCGCCGTCCCGGTCGATCATCACCAGAATTTTCCCCAGCTTAGGGAAAACATAAAACGACTGGCCGCCAATCAGGTGGGGATTTTGCAAGGCAATGTTGGGCGGGATAAGCGGTTCCGGAACCGAGCCGCCATAATCCATGGCATACAAGCTCATGTGACCGCTCAGGTTGCTGATAAAGAAGATCCTATCCGCAGCAAGCTGCGGTTGTAGAAACGAACGAGCTGAAAGTAGGGATTCAATCCGGTACATTTGGATTTCCTATTGTAAGAAGAATATCAACGCGCCTTATGCCGCTCATTTTACTTGAAATCTGGCAACTGCTCAACAAAGACAGACCTCATTTTTATATTTGCAAGTTATCCTCTTGATCCAAGGTTTCTGGCGTTGCAGTAGATTATCACGCTTCGAAAGGATTGACAAGCATGTGATTCTCGCCTATAATTCAGCCATAAATTAAACCGGCGGTCGGTTTAATAAAAGGATGAACGAATGGCCCGAATTGTCAAAGAAGAGGAATACACTGCCCGGCGCAACGAAATCCTGGACGCCGCCCAACGGCTGGTCTACACCAAGGGCTACGATCAAATGACAATTCAGGATATCCTGGACAATCTGCAGATTTCCAAAGGGGCGTTTTACCATTACTTTGGCTCGAAACCGGCGCTGCTGGAGGCCTTAATCGAGCGTTTAAGGAGCGAGGCGGAGCAGGTCCTTATCCCGATTTTGCAGGATGATCGCCTGCCTGCCCTCGAAAAACTGAACCGCTTCTTTGATAATATCTCCCGTTGGAAAACCGATCGAAAGGCTTATATTCTGGCGCTCATCCGCACCTGGTACGCCGACGATAACGCCCTGGTCCGCCAGAAAATGTTCGCTTCGACGATCCATTGGGTTTCTCCAATGCTGGCGGCGATCATCCGCCAGGGCATTCAGGAGGGGGTCCTGTCGACCACCGATCCGGATCATATCGGTGAAGTCGCCCTGTCCTTGCTTTTTAGCCTCGGAGATACGCTTGGCCAGTTGCTGTTATTGCAGCCGGAGGGACCCTACGATCTCGAGCATATTAAAAGCACTGCCGGCGCCTATGTCAGCGCGCTGGAGCGCGTGCTGGGAGCTCCTGAAGACTCTCTGCATCCTTTTGACAATTCAATTCTGGAAGCTTGGTTTTCTAATGAAGAGGCAACGGCTACCCTCCTGGATGACAAACCGGGAGAAAAAGTAACCGTTCCAATGTCCGTGGAAAAATAAAGGAGCGCTGAAAAATGAGATTATTTTTACGTCTTGCCTGGCGTAACGTCTGGCGGCAGCGCCGCCGGACCCTCATCGTCGTCCTGGCGATCGGGGTGACCCTGGCGTTGATGATGCTCTACGATGGCATCGTGGCCGGGTTCGAGCAAGCCATTTACGGCAACGCCATAAAAGTTTTAGGCGGAAATATCCAGATCCACGCCAGCGGCTACAATGCAACGACAGTCCAAAGCCCGCTGCTGCCGTTGGATAACGAGCTGGCAGTGGTGAACGCTGCCCTGGCCCAGCCTCAAGTCCTGGCAGCGACGCGCCGCATCAACACCGGCGGGCTGGCCAGCAACCGCGAGGGGGCCTTCCCGGTCAGCATTGTAGGCATCGAGCCGGAAAAAGAGCTGCCGGTCAGCCTGGTGGCTCAACATGTCGTTGCCGGCCGTTACCTGACGGCTGACGACCAGGATGTGATTTTCATCGGGAAAGGCCTGGCAGATGTGATGGATATCACCGTAGGGGATCGCATTACGCTGGTGGGGCGCGCCCGTCACGAACAGATGCGCAACCGCACGATGACCGTCGCCGGTATCTATGACGTCGGCTTGCCGGACATCGAAAAGCGCACCCTTTACATCTCGCTCGGAGAAGCCGAAGACCTGTACACGCTGAGCAATCAATGCACCGAGGTGGCAATATCATTGACGCAAATCGGTCAGGAGTCCGCCGTCATTAACACATTGAAATCCAGCCTGCCAGGCTACGAGATCAATTCGTGGCAAACCAATTTCCCTGAACTTCAGCAGGCCCTGGGGACCAAAGGTGGGGCGATGAATGTCTTTAGCGTCATCATCTTGATCATCGCCGGGATTGGCATCCTCAACCTGCTGTTGATGGCCGTCTACGAGCGGACCCGCGAGATCGGGTTGCTGGGGGCCCTGGGCGTCAAACCGCGCCAGATCTCCATCCTGTTCATCCTTGAAGGCGCCATGATGGGGCTGGTCGGGGTGGCCTTTGGGGTCGCGTTGGGGTTGTCAATCAATATTCTGCTCGGCCGGGTCGGATTGGATTACAGCCAGTTCTCCTCAATAACCGAATACATGGCCTTGATCTCCGGGCGCATCTATCCGACTCTCGGGTTGGAGAAACTACCCCAGCGAACCCTGACAGTGATGATCATCGCGCTCCTGGCATCCTTTTATCCGGCCCGCGAAGCTGCCCATAACGAGCCCGCGGCAGCCCTGCATTACGTGTGAGGCCAATCATGATACATCTTTACAAAATGGCTTTTCGAGACCTGGGGCGCAACCGCCGCCGTTCCTTCTTTTCCGCCCTGGCCCTGGCGATGGGCCTGGCTTTGCTGCTCCTGATGGCCTCCGTCATCGAGGGAGAGATACGCGGCTCCATGGATTCGAGCATCAAATTACAAAGCGGCCATCTGCAAGTGCGCGCTAAATCGTATGAAGAGGAAAAAACCAGCCTGGCATGGGAAGACCTGATCGAGGATCCGGATTCGATCAGCGCGAAGATAGCCTCGCTGCCGGCAGTGAAAATCGCCACCCCGCGCCTGTTCGCCAGTGGGATTGTGGCGGTTGGCGACGAAACAGTGGGCGTGCGCATTATCGGTATTGACCCGCCCTCTGAAGCGAATGCGCCCTTTCGAGCAGGGATGATCAGCGGCGATTTCCTGAATGCCGACGACCGCCAGGGCATCCTCATTGGACAACCGCTGGCCGAAGACCTGGGCTTAAAAGCGGGAGATATGGTTAACCTGCTGGCCAACACCTCAAACGGCGATGTGGACGAGCAGCCTTTCATCATCCGCGGCGTTTACACCACCCACACGCCCGGTTACGATCAGAGCACGGTCTTCATGCCGCTTGCCAAAGCGCAAGCCATCACCCAGACCGAGAACCACGCCAGCACGATCTTCATCTTGCTAAGGGACCGCGATCAAACCGCAGCGGTCGCTGCATCCCTTCAGACCAGCCAATACCAGGTCGAAACCTGGGAGCAGATGAACGAAATCCTGGTCCAGACCGAGCAGTATTCCAACGCGGTTATGATCTTGCTTTACCTGATCATCCTCGGCATTACTGCGACGGTCATCATCAACACCCTGATCATGGCCGTGTTTGAACGCACGCGCGAAATCGGCATTTTGTCCGCTATCGGGATGAAAGGCGGCCGGATCATGGCGATGTTCTTCGCCGAATCCAGCCTGCTGGCGGTCGGCGGTATCGGGATGGGGCTCATCATCGGAAGCCTACTAGTCGCTTACTTCACCAAATACGGCTTTTTCATCGGGAACATGGGCATCACAGGCATCCTCCTCGGTGAACGAATTTACGCCTATATGACCCTCAACGATACAATCAGCCTGACCATCACCGCTTTCGTAGTCACCTTACTGGCAGCCCTGTACCCGGCCCTGCTGGCGGCGCGCATGGAACCTGTCGAGGCCCTGCACAGCGGGCAGTAATGGAAAACAAATAACGTCCGCCGGTAGATCAGCTCCCGCCGGATACACAACCTCAAAGGAAAATAACATGGAAGTCGCAAAGATTGAAAACGTCACACGTACATTTATGATCGGCAAGGTCGAGACTCGCGCCCTACGCGGTGTAAGCCTTTCCATTGTGAACGGCGAGTTCACCGCTCTGGTTGGGCCTTCCGGATCCGGCAAAACCACGCTCTTACAATTGATCGGCTGCCTGGACCAACCGACCAGCGGGCAGGTGTATATTAACGGTAAAAATGTAACCAAGCTCAATCGCAACCAACGCGCCGACATGCGCCGTGGCACGATCGGCTTTATCTTTCAATTCTTCGCCCTGATCCCGACCCTGACGGCCTACGAGAACGTCGAAATGCCGCTGCTCTTGATCGGACAAAACGCCTCCGAGCGCCGCGAGCGCGTCACCTACCTGCTGGAAGCGGTTGACCTAAGCGACCGGGCGCACCATCGCCCAGACCAGTTGAGTGGGGGTGAACAGCAGCGTGTGGCGATAGCCCGCGCCCTGGCGACAAATCCGGCGTTGATCTTGGCCGACGAACCGACCGCCAATCTCGATACAGCCAATGGCAAACAGATTATGGAGACGATGACGCGGCTCAACCAGGAAACCGGCGTCACCTTCGTGTTCGCCACGCACGACCCGCGTGTGATCCAATACGCCCGGCGCGTCGTCACCTTGCGAGATGGCGTCATCGTCGAGGATGGCGTGGCAGAGCAGATGACCCTGGAAGTGTGACCCTGGAAGGGAAGGGTAAAGATGAAATTCACCACGTTAACATACAATTTCTTATTGCTCCTGTTATCCCTTACGCTGGCGGGCTGCAGCGCTTTCTCAAGCGCAACCCCTGCGCCGCTGCCTACGGTCGTGCTGGATAATTCGACTGCATCCACACAATCCGTTTCGTCCATGGGGAGCGGGGCTGAAGTAACTGCTTCGGGGGTGGTCTCGCCCGCCCAGGCAGCCCAACTGGCTTTCACGCTGGCTGGCAAAGTTAAAACGGTGAACGTCGCCGTCGGCGACTCGGTTCAGGCCGGACAGGTTGTGGTAACGTTGGAAGGCCAGGAGGACCTGCAGGCTGACGTATCGACGGCCGAGCTAAACGTACTGACCACCCAGCAAGCACTGCAGAAGCTGAGCGACGATCTACCCGAAGAGCAGACGGCTGCGCTGCAGGAATTAAATGACGCCCGCGATGCCCTGCACAGCGCCCAGCAGAAACTGAACGGCTTTGACGTCCCCTCCGCACCGATCGACATCCAGGTGGCCCGCTCGAACGTTGCCCTGGCCAAGCACGACCTCGACCAGGCGACGAAAGATTTCAGGCCCTATGAGAATAAACCAGAAAACAACCTCAAAAGGGCCGCGCTGCTCAACAAGCTCTCCGATGCGCAAGAACGCTACGACGATGCCGTAAGGCAGTTAAACGTCCTGACGGGAATCATCGTCCCCAAATTCAATATGGAACAGGCCCAAACCGATCTGGAAATCGCCCAGGCCAGGCTCAAGCTAGCCCAAGACAATTATGATAAGCTCAATAACGGCCCGGATCCCGACGCGCTGGCTCTGGCCCAGGCCCGCTTGAAGAATGCCCAGGATCAGGTGGATTCGGCCCGGGCCAGGCTGGCCAACCTGGAGCTGAAGGCGCCTTTTGCCGGGACGGTCAGCGCGGTGGACATCCACGCTGGCGAATGGCTCATCCCTGGCCAGTCCGTGCTGGGGTTGGCAGACCTGGATCACCTGCGCATCGAGACCAGCGATTTGAGCGAACGGGATGTCCCTAAGGTCGAGGTCGGACAGGTCGTCAGCATTTACGTAAAAGCCCTGAACCAAAATGTGAGTGGGAAAGTAAATGAGATCTCGCCCACTGCGGATACCCTCGGCGGAGACGTGGTCTACAAAACAACGATCGACCTGGATACGCTTCCAAAAGGCCTGCGCGCCGGAATGAGTGTTGAGGTTCGCTTCGGGACAGAATAAATGTATCTTCGCAATGATCAGGCGAACTAGGGATTGAAAATCCAATCGCCTCGATTCCACCAGATCGCGTATTCGCCCTGATACCAGCCCGCGAACGCGTCCAGGTCCCCATCGCCGTCCAGGTCGCCCAATTCGAGCTCATAGGTGCGCGGCCTGGAGTCAGTATAGCTCCATAGCAGTGGAAACCCCACAATGAACGCGAGCCAGGCCATCAGGGCAACCCCGGCCGCAATGAGCAGGCAGGTCAGGCCGGTTCTGGCTTTTTTCCAAGTACGGTTCTCACCTCGATCTGGCCCGCGAAGGCCTGCTTCACTCATCACATCCGCTCCAACGCTGCGCCCGGAACCCGGGCTACTCTTCGCGGAATAGCCCCCAGTTTACAACTAAAGGTTCCCCTTCAATATGTCACGCACCGACATATAGTATAGCACAGAGCGGTGTGCTCGTCCACAGCTTTGTCAAATTCTACGCACCCTGGTCGACCAGATCCAGCAAAGTTGTTACCACAATGGGATCGAATTGGATGCCCGACTGTGCCTGGATGTAATCCAGGGTTTCAACCTGCGTCCAGCGTTTGCGATACGGGCGATCGGAGGTTAACGCGTCCCAGACATCTACGACCGCAAAGATGCGGGCAGGCAGGGGGATCGCCCGGCCTTTTAAACCCAGGGGATACCCTGAGCCATCCCAGCGCTCGTGATGGTGGTAGGGGATTTCCAGGGCTGGGCTGAGAAATGGGATAGACGAGAGCATCTCTTTAGCATAGACTGGATGCTGCTTCATAATCTCCCATTCCTCTTCCGTCAAAGGCCCGGGCTTAAGCAAGATCGAGTCGGGGATGCCCATTTTACCGATATCGTGAAGCAGGGCGCCGCGGCGCAAGTGAACCAATTCTGCATCTTTAATTCCCAAAAATCGCGCCAACCTCATCGTCATTTCGGTGACCCGCTGCGAATGTCCCTCTGTTTCCTTATCGCGCAGCTCCAAAGCCTTTGCCCAACCCTCCAGGGTCGCATCATAGGCCCAAATCAGATCCCTGTTCGAGCGCTGAAGGTTCTGGAACAACTGTGCGCTGTCAATCGCGATGGCAGCCTGGCCTGCAAGGGTCTCCAGAAAATCGATCCACTCCTCCGTAGGCTCAAATGGATTGCGATGAAAGACTTCCAAAACTCCTTTCACCTGGCCTTTGGCGATGAGCGGCACTGCGAAACCAGACAGGAAGCCTTGCCTGGCTAAGGACCCTAGCCGTTGAGAATGCTCCGCTTCTGCATCCAAATCTGCGATGCTCACCCGGCGCCTTTCCAGAACCGCCCGGCCGGCCAGTTTCTCATTGAGATTCAATGGCTCTCGCATGCGCAATTCGGAATTGAACCCCCTGTCTCCGCTGTATTCAAGATAATTTAACTCAGGATTGAGAAGGAGAACGTCCGTTGCATCTACACCTAACTGGGCGGCGACATGGCTCAGAAACGCTTTCAACGTGAGCTTTATGTCCAGGCTGGAAGTAATCATGCGGTCGATTTCGCGCAAAGCGTTCAAACGTTCCAACTGGCGCTCCAGGCGAGATTCCGTGTGCTTCCTTTCGGAGATATCCCGGACTATGCTTTGAATACAAGACGGCCTGCCGTCCTGGTCGTGCACAAGAGAGACATTGACCTCCACGGGAAACTCCGTGCCATCTTTTTTGCAGAATTTCCGCTCGTATAAAGGCACGATCTCCCCAGCCAGGAGCGCAGCTTTCACTTTCATCGAATCCGGATATTGGCGGGGAACTACGACTTCGTTAATCCCCTTACCCACCAATTCAGGTACGGCGTAGCCGAGCATATCGGCTGCTTTTTGATTGGCGGTGATGTGGATATTTTCAAAACTCAATAAAAATATGGCGTCGTTGGCGCCTTCGAACAAGGAGCGGTATAAGCGTTCATTCCGGTCGAGCGCCTCCTCAGCCTGCACCCGCTCCGTAACATCCCTTATCGCGATCACCTGCGCTGGTTCGCCGCGGTAAGTCTGCATTTTGGAAACCGTATCGATATAAAACGCTGAGCCATCTTTGCTATAAACCGGGATCTTGCTCGGGTGGCCTTTCATATTGTGTAAAGAAGGCTCAACTCCGGACTGATGTTCTTGCGGCATGATCTTCATAACCGATTCCCCAACCAGCTCGGATAGTTTGTATCCAAACATTCGGGCAAAGTTAGGGTTGGCGTCGATAATTTTTTCCCCGGCGAGAATACAAATCCCCTCGTAGCTGGTCTCCAGGAGCGTACGATAACGCTCTTCTTTTTCAACCAGCTCCCGCTGGCGGTCGGCCTCCAGGACATTGCGGTGGCGGTTCATCACGTAAATCAACCCACAAGAGACCACCACAAAAGAACCTGGCCCGTCTAAAATTACAATAAGATTGACCCCAGGAATAAAAACTGAAGCGAGTGACATTGCTCCCAGGTAGAACCCAGCCAGCACCAGGATCATGCGCTCAGAAAGAAATATACTGGAAAACAATAGTGGAATGACAAGAAAAGTCAGAAAACCCACTTCTATTGGCTGACTGTCATAAAAGGTGACCGCGAAAATGGCAATTGACTGGATGATCACTGCGATCCAGACGGCCGCGGAAAAGCGTCCTGCCCGATTAAGATAAAAAGCCAACCCAAGTAAAAGGAGGATCCAAAGAGCCAGGCCTCCATCGCTGTATCCCAATGAGTTTGCAAATTTGAGTGTAAAAGCTTCTACCAGAAAGCCGAGGGACACCAACACCACCAGCATGGCGCTCAACAAGCGCGCCTGGCGCAAAATATCCGGCTGGTTGATCTCAACCAAAGGCGTAATCAACCAATCCCAAAAGCCCATCAGCTTCTGGAATACAGTTTTCCTATACCGGTATAAATGAAAATTTGTCAAACGATCTGCATTCGTTCCTTTCATCAATTACTCCGAGATTCGCTCCAGCGGCGTATCCCTGTGATCGCAGCATTTTTACCAAGATCCTTAGAAAAATACCCCGACTTCAATAATTTAAACACGATCATCCAAATCCCCCAAATCGCGGTATTGGCGAATTATATCAAGATCTTAATGAGCACGGGCTTACACTAATGCAGGGTCCAAATTTTGGTGACCAAGGATTGCCCCTACAAATTCGACCCAAATATATCGCTGTAAAACTTGGCTGCCTCTTCGTAATCTGTTAAGAAATTTACAGAAGCTGTGAGATATTTCATTAATTTGATCTTCATCTTCTGTTTTTATATAATCTTTTCAGGTGGAGAATCAAACAGCTCACTGGCCCAGGGCGGATTTCGGGCGGGCATTCGTTTGTGCCACTTGCACTGTTGAATCCATCCCTGGGCCTGGGGACCGCGCGATCAATTACATCCAATCAACCCAACGTTACGGTTCATCGAATCCGATCCACCGGCCAGGATGCCTTTTCCTGGTTGTTTGATTCCGGTCCTCCGTTGCTGCGCCGGAAATGACCTTGGGAAAAGACCCTCTTGGATAAGCGATGAATCGAAAGGAGGTGAATTTTCGCGTTTCTAACCAGCACTTTGAGTTGCCCATAAATTCTAGCCGCTTCCGTTTTCAAATAATTACTCAGGAGGAAATGTAATGCGATCCAAAATTCGTTTGATCATTGCGATGATCATGGTTGTCAGTATGTCCGGGTCCATACTTCAAGTCGTTTCCGGACAGGATACCACCTCAGAAAATAAGATCCTGGCACGCGCCCTGGATATTGAGCTGGGGCGGGCAGAACCACGGGCGCACGAACAACTCGTCTCCTCGGGGATAGTTTATACCTTGCTTCAGGCCTCCGGAGAGCTTCAGAATCGAGCCGAATCGGCCAGCGCCCAGCCACAGGCGCTCTCTCAATTCAATTTCCAACCGCCGGCTGCCACAACTACAGGCTGCACGAACCGGTTCGATGGACGGGGGGGACCCAACATTCGCGTGAACCAGGATTGCTCCTTGCGCCGCCAGGCTGAAGAAGTGGTCGTGGTCAATCCAACCAACCCGAAGAATCTGATTGCCGGCGCGAACGATTCGCGCATCGGTTACAACCACTGCAGCTATGCCTGGTCGATGGATGGCGGGAAGACCTGGGGCGACCAAACGCCTCCGTTCTGGCAGTTCGTACTGCTGGATGGGCATACCTCGGACGCTTGCAGCGACCCAACCGCCACATTTGACGCGGACGGGAACGCTTATGTCGGCGGGGTCATCTTCGATGTCGCTTCCAATGCCAACGCGATCGTGGTCGCTAAATCCAATGCTCCTATCGGTGGGGCTTTCTACCACAGCCCGGCGAATATTCCTTTCCAGACCTACAGCGATGACCCCCTGGGTGTAGTCGCGAATGACAACGACCCCAACATCGCCCATGACAAGGAATTCATTGTGGCGGATGCAGGCAAGAACAGCCCCAAGAAGAACAATGTATATGCTACCTGGACGCGTTTCGCCAACACAACCGAAGGGCTTGGGTTTGACTCCCCGATCTACTTCAGCCAGTCGACGGACGGCGGCGCATCCTGGTCGCCGGGGGTTGAGATCAGCGGCGCGAACCCGGCCATCTGCACCGCCGGCAGCGGCGAAGCCGATCCGAATGCCTGTGACCAAAACCAGGGTTCAGATCCAATCGTCGGAGCGGATGGGACGATCTACGTATCCTTCTACAACCAGAACACCTCCGTGGCTGCCAACCAGCACTTGATGGTCAAATGCCCGGCAGACGCCGATTGCAGCCAATCCGCAAGCTGGGTGGCTCCTTCCAAGATCCAGGACGACTTCGACAGCCAGCCGCGCGGTTCAGACCCAGTCAGTGGTTGCCCGTCAGGACGGCGATGCCTGCCTCCGAATGGCTACAGGATTTCGGACGCCACCTTTGGATCGATCTCGGTGGATAAAAAAGGGCGGCTGTACCATGTATTTTCCGATTTCCGCAACGGCGGCGCTCCATGCACGGGCTCGGCCAGGACAGCGACACCGCCTTGTGACCAGGATGTATTCTATTCCTACTCCACCGACGGCGGCGCCACCTGGAGCGACGCGTATAAGCTCACCCCGGCCGGCAGCGCCCAGTGGATGCCGTGGAGCGCGGTGGTGGCGAATGGGTCCATACTTTGGGTCGCCTATTACGATCGCTCGTATGGAAACTGCGAGTTTGAAGGGTGCAACGATATTACTTTGGCGAGCATTATTTTGCCAGCCTCCAAAAAGCCCTTCATCCGCTACCACCGTCTGACAACCAGCTCGATGCCGAACCTGGTAGTAGCCAACAACCCGGTGCAGGCAGGTTTCCTTGGGGACTATTTGTGGGTAACCGTCAATAACATTGGCCGTCCCTATGTGGTCTGGGCTGACACACGCGGTTTGGGGGGTACCGTCGAAGAGGATATCTATCTCGCAACGTACCCGTAGATATTACGAAAAAACAGTTTTGTGGAAAATCCGGCGGCAGATAACACCTGCCGCCGGATTTTATTTTTCCAAAAACGGGAACCTCCCGGCCAAAGCCGCCGTCCTTAACAAAACGCACAATTGGCGCGGGCTTTCATTCCGAACCCGCGCCGAAACTGGAGGTTTGATGATGAAAAACTCCTGTCTTAAATTAATGACACTCCTGCCACTGGTATTTGCGGGCTGTTCCCCAATTACCTCTTCAAACGCAGCGCCCACCGCAATTAAAACCACCGTACCTCCCCTGGAAATTACGGCCGCGGCGACGCTCCCGGTGGCAACACCGCTCAATTCGGAAATCTCACCGACAAATACACCGGGCGGACAGGCATACCAGAGGCCTGCCGGCTGGGAGCTGTACCAGGACGGAGACTTGCGCATCCTTCTTGCGTATCCCACGGGATGGGTAGTGGGCGAGCAGGGCAGCGAGATCGTCTTCCAAGGTCCAGGCGCTGATCGCATCAGCCTGGAAAAGGTCGATGCCGGGGGACTATCGCTGCAGGAATTCCTGGATCAAAACCAACTGCCCAACACACGCTGCACGAATGGGACAAATCCATTTGGGGTGGCCTTCCAATCTTGCTTCGATACCCTGGCCTTCAGCACTACGGTGTTTCTGGTGATCAGCCCCCCGCAGGGAAACACACAGCTCTTCTCGCTGAGCACATTCCAGCGCGGATCACAAGATATACTCGAGGAAATGACGGCCTCTTTTCAACCACTTCAGTGAACTGAAAAACTGGCGGACCAATCCGCCAGTTTTCAATTCTTTCAGGTCAAGGTTTTTCGATGTGAATGGAGTTGACCAGCTCGTCCAGGGTCGCAAGCGATGGATCAAAGCTGTCCCCTGCTTGGGCATTCAATTGGGCAAGCTGATCCGTCAGGGTAGATAACCATTCACTGGAATAATCTGACCCTGAGTCGCTAATCGTTGGCTGATCAGGCAGCTCATCCGGGAATATACCCGTCGCGATCGGGAAAACAGCCGAAACATAGAACTGGCCATCATCCGTCAAGCCCTGAAATGTGTAGAAGACGGACCCATCGAGCACCGGAGCGGGACCCTGGGCGTAGTAGCTCAAATAGCGGATCCCCTTGCCTCCTATAAACCCGAGCACCTGGGGTTGGGCGCAGAACGTCTGCGTTTCATTGATCCAGGGCAGGAAGGGAAGAGGCTGGTAACCCTCGCCCAGCGGCTGGTTGCAGCGACTGGCATCCAGGCCGTTTTGAAGCAAGTCAGCCAACACCCGCTCTTGGTTCTGAAAACCGTTGGGGGCATCGTCGCCAAACCCGGCAAAATCTTCAACCTGGAACACCATCACCTGAGCTACCCGGTTTGTGTTTGGCAGCAATGGGAGATTATATTCCCTGCCGCCCCCGTAACCCAGGAAGCGAAATTGGGCGTAAGCCGGGTGGGACGCGGCGAAAAACATGCCTGGGCTGGCCGGAACCGCAGGGGCAGTCCCAACTTCAACCCAAGGAGCCAGGGTAGGAGCATAAGCCAGGGTGATATTCGCTCCGAATTCGGTCCAGCTCGCCTGCTGTGAAATTAAAACTGGCTGAGTTGGGACATCCTCCAGGAAAGCGAACGAACCCGTTACCATCTCAAATAACGTCTCCAAACCGGGTCCCGCTTCGGAGAGGTCGGAGGGGAAAAAGGTCAGCGTATACAACATTTCGCCGTGGATCGCCATCACCAAACGCGAGCTGAGTCGGCCAGGCACATCCTCCAGGGCTTCCGCCGGTTCTCCACCCAGGCTGAGCGGCGCGCGGCCAATCTCCCAGGGCAGATCCTCGAACTCCCTCTGGCTGAGGAAATCATCCACGATGCGGCCCAGGTTACTGTGCTCGGGCAGCGGTTGAGCGGTCACCCCCAGGCTGACTCGAACCGGGTCGGGACTCTGGTCCAGCACCGGTCCATAAATGAACGGCGAGCGGCTGTCCAATGAGCCTTCATCCAAGGTAAAACCTTTCGGGTAGGCGAAGCAATAACCACTTTCCCGATTTACAAATGCTTGCTGGTCGACGACCTGGCAGCTTTGTGGCAATAATCCCAGGCTGGAGGCATCCGAACTCTCACCCATCTCTGCTGCTAAAACAAACTTCATGCTATGGATCCATTCCAGCAGCGGCTGGCGGCTGACCGGATCGTTGACCGACAGGAAGACCAGTTTTCCGTTATGCTCGGCAAAATACCAATCCATGCGCGGGGTGTTGGGGCTGTCCACCCAGCAAGGGATATGTTGGGCTTGCAACCCGCTCTCCAAGGCAAGCGGCTCTACCTCCCCAGGCTGAGGTCCACACAGCCATTCGATAGCCCGCTCGCTGCTGACCTGTTCCAGATCCACAACGATAACGTGGCTTTCGGCAAAATCGATCAAGGCCTGAGGCGCAAGGGCATATTCCTGGCCAATTGGGGAATCAGACAGACGGTTGACGATCCAATCGCCGGGTAAGGTCAGGCTCAAACCAGCCTCATCGATGGTCACAACATGAGTGCCCGGGTTGGGTTCAGGGGTGTAAGGCACCCGCAAAGCCGGAGCAGGCGGATAATCCACCAGGGTAGGTTCAGGCCCTGTTTGCGTTTCGAACGACTGTGGAGCTGCACCTGTCTGACCGCAGGCGCTCATCAGGATAGCCAGCATCATAAGAAACCATACAAAGGTGGGAATAAAATTCCTTTTCATTTCATCACTCTCCATTTTTAAAGCAGTACCCTGCATAACTTCAGGATTTCAGATATCAAGTGATATTATGCACAATCGGAGAAAAAAATCATCCCACCTGCGGAGAGTACCGGGTTGGATGGTTGACCGGTTTTTCACTATCCAGTTGACCAGGAAAATCCTTGACAGGTCCCGGTGACCCATGATAAATTCATCCGGTATTAAATCTTAAACTTAAGAAAGGAGGCGCGCTTTATGCATACACAAGTTGCGGTGCTTGAACTAGATCAAGTCGCATGAGCGCGCCGGTTTAGCGAAGCTTAGGACCTCTTTATAATAGAGATTTCCAGGCCGCGGGTGCTCTCATGCTCCGTGGCCTTTTGATTTAATTCAATTAGGGACGGCCGCGAGCCACTCGCGCCCGCATTGCGTCAAGCACAGCGCCTGCCGGCTGGGAGCTGTACCAGGACGGCGACTTGCGGATCGTTCTTGCGTATCCCACGGGATGGGTGGTTGGCGAGCAGGGCAGCGAGATCGTCTTCCAAAGTCCAGGCGGTGAGAGTATCAGCCTGGAAAAGGTCGAATCCGGGGGACTATCGCTGCAGGAATTCCTGGATCAAAACCAACTGCCCAACACGTGCTGCACGAATGGGACAAATCCATTTGGGGTGGCTTTCCAATCTTGCTTCGATACCCTGGCCTTCAGCACAACGGTATATCTGGTGATCAGCCCTCCGCAAGGTGAACCGCAATTTTTCTCGCTGAGCACATTCCAGCGCGATTCACAGGATATCCTCGATAAAATGACGGCCTCTTTCCAGCCGCTTAAGTGAATCTAAAAAGCTGACGGCTGATCCCGCCAGCCTTTCTGTTCTTTGAGGTCAAGGTTTTTCGATCCCGCTCTCCAATTGAAGCCGCTCTGCTTCTCCCGGCTGCGGCCCGCACAGCCATTCGACAGCCCGCTCGCTGCTCACCTGCTCCAGAAGCACGACGACAACGTGGCTTTCGGCAAAATCGATCAAAACCTGGGGCGCCAGAGCATACTCCTGGCCGATTGGTGAATCGGGCAGCCGGTTGACAGCCCAATCGCCGGGTAAGGTCAGGCTTATTCCAGCTTCATTGACAGCTTGACATCCATTATTTATTTTGCTATGATCTAAACTGAGTTTTGTGATCGTTTTTGTAATTATTCTTTCTAATAATTTCACTTACCAACAATTCACGGCATACCACTAGCAAACAACGAGAATGGTCTGCAATTGAACCAGCCTGTTCGCCAGGAAGAGGGTTGCAATGCTTGTCAAATCAGGCTTTGTACAGATGACCGCCAAGTTTCTCTTCATCGCCGCGGTTCTAGCCCTATTGAGCACCTCGCCAAACTCTGGGCCGTATTTTCCAGCGCTATCGCCAGCCGGTAACGCCGAGGCGGAATCCAGTGTATGTGGCGATGGATTAATTACCCGGCTCTCCCTACCCCTGGTTTCGAACTCAACCCTAGGAGGGATCAAGGCGCCGCCCGACTTCGCACTGCGCCTGGCAGACCACTGCATCGAAGTGGAAACCGGAAGCCCATCCGGAGCAGGTCCGGCCGGGTCTATGCTTCAACGCGCTTTGCAGGTCTGGCTCGTTGGCTTGAACGGGTTTTCAGACCAGACAAGCCTCAGCTTTCAGGCGACTTCCACAGGTATTAGCGCTGAGTTCAGCCCACAAAAAGCAGCGCCGGGAGCTACCATTTTTCTAAATCTGCTGATTCCCGCCAACTTACCGCCAGGGGCCTATCCATTGACCATTGAAGGGGAGTCCTCCGGGATAGTCCACCAGGCATCTTTCTGGCTGATTAACCGTCTGGGTGATGAACCGGCAGTAGGGGAGGAAGGCGAGCTGCGCCCGGACGAGCTGCCAGTGCTGGCCGCCAGCGCATTGACGCCTTCAACAGCCTTTCCACTTCTGGGCGAGGAGATTACCCTCAAGATTGATGTACGAAACATGGGAGCGGCAGGGGTACGCAGCGTGGCAGTCGCTTTATATGCGGGCAGCAGCCAGATTGCGATCCGTTATTTCTCTCTAAATCCCAATAGCGCCTTCACGTTTGATGTGCCCTGGACGCCAACCGAATTGGGAAAAGTCACTTTGACTGCTGCGGTGGACCCGTATGAGGCGATTATCGAAGACGAACGATTGGATAACAGCATTTCAAGCGAGGTGGTTGTCGCTGGGCAACCGCCTTCCGGTTCCGAGCTGGCGGCAGCCAACATCGATCTGGTCACACCAGCCGCCAGGCCCTCAGTATTGCGCGCAACAGTCCGCAACAACGGCTCTTCTACCCTTCAGGCGCCTCTTGTCTTTTACGTGAATGGTCAGGTAGCGGCAATGCAATTTACCGGCGCACTCGCTCCTCAGCAAAGCGCTATAGTCGAAGTGCCCTGGCCGGCCGATCCGCCTCCCGCACAACTGAGCGTAGAGATCAATCCGCGATTTAAATCCCTAGAGGTCAATTCCATAGACAACCTGTTCGTGAAGGATCTCCAGCCAGAGATAGACCTGCGCGTTGAAAATCTTTCGGTTTATTCCTTAAAGCGCGAGGCGGCGATCCCATGGCTCGTCACGATCAGCTTCCGCGTGCGAAACGCCGGCAAGCAAGATATTGCACAAACCTTTCGCACGATGGTAAACCCTGGAATCTTCATCGACGATATCGACTTGCCGCACCTTGATCCGTATTATGTGACTACCCAGGGATTGGCTGCCGGGGAAACCGTATATATTTCCCGTTCCTTCCCCAACATCGACAGCCAGTTTGATATCCAGGTCCAAACGGATTTCGATGGGGATGTATCCGAAGATATCGAAGGGAACAATATTATTAACTCCAATTACGCCGATCCAAGAGGTGATGTAGGGCGCTGGTATTCCATCGGTCCACGGCGCCTGACCGAGGGGATTGGCGCGACCGGGCGTCTGCATGCAATTGCAGTAGACCCCTCCGATCCCGCCACCCTCTACGTCGGCGCGCCTACCGGGTCGCCTGGGGGCGACCCGGCGATCCAGGGCGGCGGATCAGGCATCTGGAAGACGACCGACGGTGGAACCACCTGGTGGCCTACCGCGGATAGCTTTCCCATGCTTCAAATCAACGCTCTGGCGATTGACCCATCGAACTCAGCGCGCCTTTATGCCGTGGTTAATTCCTTCGGCGTTTTTGGAACGGAAGACGCTGGCACAAGCTGGAAGCTGCTGGCGCAGGACTCCCGTTTTGACGGTGATGTGTTGCGGGTAGATCCCTCTGACCCAAACCGCTTGTACATGACGACTACGAACGGAGTTTTCCGTTCATCCGATCGCGGCGCCAACTGGGAGCCAGTTTTGACGGATGGAAACGCCGCCGACCTGGAAATCAACTCGGCAGCCCCGACCCGGTTGTATGCCTCGATGTCCAAAAGGGATAATATTGCCATCACGGGCATCTATATTAGCTTTAACGGTGGGGATGACTGGCGTAAGCTCAGCGGTTGTCCAGGAGGTAGATTGCCATCGTTGACCGACAACGCCCGCATCACGCTGGCCCAATCACAGGGGGTCTGGTATGCAGGTTATCTGGTTAAATCTGAATCTCAATCCAGTTTCACTATCTACCGGACGACCAGCCTGGGTTGTTCGATCGGTGGGGTTTTGGAAAAATCCTGGGAAGCCAGATGGACCGTAGGAGGCCCAGCCGGCAGCAATGAGGCAAAACTTGCCGCTGAATTCTGGGGCCAGGTGAATGCTGATCCTGCAAATCCAAGCTACGTCTACGCAGGAGGAACGGGAATCTGGATTTCCACGAATGGCGGCGGCGTTTTTTCTGAGTCAAATGGCCCGCATGCCGACCACCACGGCTTCGCCACTGACCCCAGCACCTCCGGGCTGATCTACGATGTAAATGACGGCGGCATCTACCGCTCCTCGGATCATGGTAAAAGTGGAACCTGGCAATTTATTGGGGAAGGACTCGCCAATGTCGAGTTTTACGACATTGCTCAAGCGCAAACCGATGCTCGATACGTAATTGGAGGCACCCAGGATAACGGCACGAATCTTTACGATGGGCTCAGCACTATTTGGAACCATATCCGCGGTGGGGATGGCGCGATGGTCGATTTCGATCCGGGTAATGCTTCTATCTATTACAGCTTTGGTCAATATGCCAACAGCATTCAGCGTTGGTCCCCTTCTTCCAACCAATGGCAGGCGCTAAACCAGGGTTTGCCTGAAGACAGCCAATGCTTCAATATGTATTACCAGGTTCACCCAAAGAACTCAGCCCTCATTGTAGCATCTTGCCAGGGGCAGCTATGGCGCTCGCCTACGGCGCCTCCGGGAGATTGGCAAGTTATTTTTACCCCACCTGTAGGAGGCGGCAACGTAAACATCTCTCAAATTGACCCCAGCGTAGATTTATATTACGCCGGAACCACGAACGGTTCCCTGTATGCTGGTCCGAGCGGAACAAACTTTCAAAGTGTGTTCCAGCATCCGAATAGCTGGAAAATCACCGACATCGAATTGGATCCATACGCCCAGGCAACCGTTTTTGTCTCTTTCGGGGGCAGCACCGGCATTGATCGCATCCAGATGCTTAAGCGAACCTCGCCTGCCCCAACCACCATGACCAATCTGGGTATTGCCTCCAACCTGCCGTCCGGGTTGACGGTTCGCACGCTCGCTGTGGATCGAATGAACGCCTATACACTCTATGCGGGGATGGTTCAGGGCGGTGTTTACCAGGGCCGCTCCTTTGATGGGGGCTCGACCTGGACCTGGCGGGCTTTCAATGATGGCATTCCCTCTGCTGCGGACATCCGTGATCTTCTGGTTAACCCAATCAGCGGCGTGCTGCGCGCTGGAACGATGGGGCGCAGCGCTTTTGAAATTAACACCGATTACCCCATCGGGAGCGTGCTTTCCGCCCAAGGCAAGCTCACTTTCCTGCGAGTGAATGAGGCCGGTGACGGTTACGGGCCGCCAAACGACTTTATCAATGCAGAGGTGATCATTAAACTGGATACGCAACCAAACAAGGGATTTGGTTTTCAATTACGACCGGGTTCGGAAGAAGCAGCTCATCGCGGGATGCTCGACGATTTGCGCGACGCATTTAACCATGACTCCACCGTCAAAATCGACTATGTTCGCACCGGTATACACAACGGTCTTATCTTGCGTGTTATGTCTCTGCCGTAACAAGGGTTGGGCATACTTTGTGGGCCACGCTTAAGAATCATTAGATACAGATCAAAATAGGTTGAGCGCACTTTGTGGGTCACGCCTATGATCTACAGATAGATCATACAAGGAGCTCTAATTATGAAAAGATTTGCTGGACGAATGATCATTTTAGGTTTGTTTCTGGCGGTCCTCTTCACAGCCTCTCTTACGGCCTACCATGCAGGCCAGGGAGCGATGGCCGCTCCGGAGCAGGTGAAATCGCCCGGGTTTTTTCAAGAGGAGCCATCCCAGGCGAGTCAATCGCCAACAGATTTATTACAGGCGACCGGGAAATTGACCCTGTTGCGGGTGCACGAGCTCGGCGATGGATATGGCCCGCCTTCGGATTTCATCGATGTTGAGGTTGTGATCAAATTGAATACAATGCCCGCCAACGCTTTCGGATTCCAACTTCGTAATGATAATAACCTGCCTCTACGCCAGGGAATGCTCGACCTGCTGAGGGATGCTTTCAACAACAACTGGACGGTGACGATCGATTACGAGATCACACCCGGCTTGAATAATGGCGTCATCGTTCGCACCTGGCTGACGAAGTAATAACGAATAAACGCCCTGGCGTCAGGCAGAAACCAGCGGAACAACGACTTTTTCACCTATTCGAGCGATCAATTCCGGTGTGGTATCGCCTTCGATATTGAAAATGATTTGCGAGAAACCCAGGCCATTCAAATGAGCAAACCGGTCCACTACGGCCTCCAGGCTTTCCCGCTCCGGACGAACCGTCACCAACGTAGTTTTTTCGATCGCATCGTAAGGCCGGCCCAGCTCCGCACAATAGTTTCTAAGGAGATCAAACCGTTCTCGAAGCAAATCATCGGCATTCTCACCAAAAAAGTTGCAGGCGTCCGCATACCGCGCCACCAACCGTAAGGTTTTTTGCTTTCCCATGCCGCCGATCAAGATTGGGGGATGAGGCCGGGTCAGGGGCTGAGGGTTGTTCACAGGATAAGGCGCCTCGACCAACGTACCCTTGAACGCGGAAGTATCTCCACTCCACATATGATGGGCTAACCGCAAGATGTCTTCCAATTGTTGAAAGCGCTCCTTCAGGGGCGGAAAACGAATCCCCAAAGAATTGCTCTCGTACTCATTCCAGGCAGCGCCGATGCCGAAATATGCCCGCCCACCCGAGAGGACATCCAGCGTGCTGACGCTCTTGATGACTACAGCCGGATGGCGATAAATCACACCGCCTACCATTAATCCAAACTTGATCTTCTTAGTGACCCCTGCCAGGTAGCCGAGCGTTGAGTACCCTTCCACCATAGGTGTTTCCGGCGCTCCCAGCCACCTGCCAAGCTGAAAAAAGTGATCCATGACCCACAGGCTGTAAAAACCATTCCCATCCGCCGCCTGGGCGATTTGCGCGAACCAGCTCCCCATCGTGTCTTGGGTGCTCGGGCGGAATTGGGGGATTTGAAGGCCAATACGCATAATTTCCTCCTCATTAAGCAAAATCCAGAGTTTTGTCAAGTTGTTGATTCCACCATTATAATCGCCTGAACATTCCTGGAGCTTTGCCAAATTCCCCTGGCACGCCAGGCGATGAATAGCTTCCATGAGTATCGCGGCAAGATTTTATTCGCGAGTTTAAGGGTCAAAAATTCTTGTTCAAAATCCTTGACAGTTCCCGGCGACCCGTGATAAACTCATCCGGCATTAATCTTAGACTTAAGAAAGGAGGCGCGCTTTATGCATACACAAGTTGCGGTGCTTGAAACTAGATCAAGTCGCATGGGCGCGCCTTTTTACCAGGGTTTAGGATATCTCGCTCCATAAGATTTCCAGGCCGCGGGTGCTCTCATGCCCCGTGGCCTTTTGATTTAAGTCAATAAGGGACGGCCGCGAGCCACTCGCGCCTGCTTTGCGCCAAGCACTGCGCCTGCCCAGACCGGATGATCACCGGATTGAGAGCAGCCAAGAAGATGAGGAGTCTCCAGCCACGGGTTAAACCTGTGGCTGGAGATTTTTTAACAACATGCGGCTGTACCGGGACGAACTCCCCAGGAGGCCGGGACAATCTGGGGCTGAGCCTCGCCGATTTTCCGGTCAAGGGAAGAACGGATGCGGCTGGTCCTATTTTGAAGAATCTCTGGAGATTGCGGCGTAGCCGCAACTCTCCATCATAATGCGTGGTGCGCCACAAGCGCCCGACACTGTTCGAAGGAAGTTACCAGTGAAACATTACAAGGAATTTGCACACGACAACCGCCTGATAAACCCTCGAGATGTCTCGCAAGGTGTCGTGATCAAGAAAATCAGCGGAAGTTATTCCGTTCAGTCTGAGGGTCGCACGATCCCCTGCGGCCTTTCTAGCCGGCTGCGCTCGCCTTCCCGCCTCGCAAAAACCGGTAAAAGAGCTGAGCGTCAACCAGCGCGCGGCCAACCGGCCCTGGAACCTGGAGATCCGGTCACGGTTGGCGACCTGGTCCGTTTCATCGATGCTGGTAACGGCAACGGGGCGATCGTCGATGTCCTGCCTCGCCGCAACAAGCTGGCCCGCCGTTCGCCGGTCCCAATGCCATCTGCCCACGCTTCCGAGCAGGTGATTGTGGCGAATGTGGACCAGGTCGTCCCTGTGTTGGCTGCCGCGAACCCGGCGCCGCGTTGGAATCTGCTGGACCGATACCTGGTCTCAGCCGAATGCTCCGGCTTGCCAGCCCTGGTTTGCATCACCAAGCTGGACCTTATCCAATCACAGGATGGCGCTTTTGAGGAAGAATTCCTGAAAACAGTGAGGGAGTACAAACAAATCGGCTACCCGCTGGTCCTGACCAGCGCTGTGACGGGGCAAGGACTGGCAGAGCTGAAGCAAGCCCTGGCGGGACGATTCTCCGCATTCTTAGGCCAATCCGGAGTGGGAAAGACATCACTCCTGAACGCCTTAGAACCCGAACTGGGGCTGCGCGTCGCCGCAGTCAGCCAGGTGACTGGCAAGGGCAGGCATACGACCACTCACCTGGAAGCATTTCCGCTTGCCGGCAGCGGGGCAGTCGTGGATACCCCAGGCGTACGCGAGTTTGGGCTTTGGGACGTGGAAAAGGACGATCTGGCGCTGTTTTTCCCAGAGATGCGACCCTTCGTAGGCCGGTGCAAGTTTGGATTGAACTGCCGCCACGACGAAGAACCCGGCTGCGCGATCCGCCGGGCAGTCTCCACCGGGTCTATCAGCCCTCGCCGCTACCAGAGCTATATGCGGCTCAGGATGAGCGGCTCTGATTGAGCGGCTCTGATTGAGCGGCTCAGGATGAATGAGTGCAATAATGAACGAACGCTTCGATTTACTTTATAGCGAGAATAGAAAGGTTAAGCTGCGCTTGAAGCAGAACCGGTTTGGGAGGCTGTCAAAGTCGTGTGCTGCGACCCGAGATTTTAAATGCGTGCACTGCGGCAATCCGGTCTCGACCGACCCGGTTTCCTCCGGGGTGAACAACCGCAACCACTGCCCTTACTGTCTTTGGTCAAAGCACATGGATTTATACCAGGCCGGGGACCGTTTATCCGTTTGTAAAGCCCAAATGCGCCCAATTGGCCTGACTCTGAAGCGGACCCGGAAGAAATATGGCCCGCAGCGAGGCGAGCTGATGCTGGTGCACCAATGCATCGAGTGCGACAAGCTGTCCATTAACCGCATCGCGGCCGATGATATTGCCGAAGAGCTTATCGAGGTTTACGAGTACTCCACGGGACTGGAAACAAGCCTTCGAGCCAGGTTTGAAGAATGCGGCATCGAATTCCTGCAAGCCGAGGAGCTTTGCATTGTCTATGCGCAGCTTTTCGGCGAGCAACCCTTATCGCCCTGCCTCCTGGTTGATTAGCCGGTCGACTTCTCGGATCTGCTCTTCGACCTCCTGCAGCCGCCCCTCCTTGATCCAGGCCATCATCCGCTGGGCTCCTTGCGTGGTCGGCAACCAACCGGTCAAGATGCGCGGCATCGTGTATCGCCAGGCTGTCACAGCGTTCTGGCTGTGACGGCCTGGGTAGCGCAGCACCCAACGCCCGATATGGAGCGCATGCTCGTTGGCGGTTGCATCGAACTCCGCCTGAATTGACGCGCCAAAAGCCATCCCACATTCCGGGCAATCCGAATAAGCTTCTCCCAGCTCGCGGCCGCACTGGCTGCAGCGAAGCAGGCTCATGGCGATATCCACCACCGTCCAGGGATGGCGGCCAAATTCGGAAAGCACGACCTGGGCCAGCAATTTCTCGTCCGGTGTGCCAGCCGTTACCTGTTCCCGGTCGAGCAGCGCAGACCAGTCCGCCAGCCAGATGCGCTCGATGGCCTGGAGACAATTGGGGCATTCCGCGTAACCCGCGCCCAAGGGCTCCCCGCAGTCCGGGCAGAGCTGAACACCTGAAGGGCGCGCGACTCGCCGTCCACCGACAGGTTTCGATTCAGATGCAACCATATTCTTTTATTCAGGGATCCCTACAACATCGTCGAAAATCGCCTGACCTGCGATGCGCATCAGAGTGGAGACGATTTAGCTGGGTATAACCGGCAAAATCAGGGCGGAGGGCATGCACGGTATCGTGATAAACCGACTGCTCGGCGATGACCAGGCTAGTTCCGCTCGCCAGGTCTTCGCCGCTGTTCAGGTTGCGGTCGTATTTCGGAAAGGCGCTGGAGGCGATTTCCAACCCAATGCGATGGCCTTTAAAGAACACTTGGGCGGTGTTCCAAAGGTCAATATCGTAAGCATAGATCACGCCGGGTTCGATCAGCTCGGGCCGCTCCATCCCGCTTCGAAAACGAGCCCGTACGATACCGTCGCACAATCCGTTGAACGAAGCCGCTGGGGTGTACGTCCACCAGCTTGGCGGTGAAATCGGTGTCGACTGCCGATGAAGCGGCGAACAGTTTCAGTCGGATTGGGCCCGGTGACTTCGACATCCGCCTCAAGAGGTGGTGTCATGTAAACCAGCACATCATCGCGCCGCTGGATGGCGGCGTAGTCATCCGGCCCGCCGATCTGGCTGGAGGTGGGTTCGCTCAGAAAAGGGACCGGGCGGGCCGGATCATAGCGGTAACAGTCAGGCGCTTCCTCATTTGGCGGCGTGACCGAAAGCAGGCCATCGCCGAAGCGGCTGTTGGCGCTGCCCTGGCTGTGCAGGTAGTAGGGCGTCCATTGTGTGCGCTTCAATGGCCACTCGGCCTCATCCCGCCAGCGGTTTTCACCCATCACAAAGATGCGCACTGCCGGCCCCAAGTGCTCGGGCTCGATCCCTTTCAACCAGCGGTCGAACCAGGCCAGCTCAGCGGCGCGCAGGTCGATCAAAGCTTGCGATCCAAAATCCACTTCCCCCAGCTTCTGGGTGGTGTTTACTTGATGGCCCCAAGGTCCCATCAGCAGCGCCTGGTTCTGGCGCGCAAATTGGCTGGCAGCCTGACGGGTCATGCCGCTAAAGTTGAGCGGTGTGCCGATCTGCTCGTCATCGTACCAGCCCGAGATATGCATTACCGGCAGATCAACCTTGTGAAACTGGTTTTGGTAGCGCAAAGGCTCCCAATAGCTATCCAGGCAGGTGTGCTGCAAATCCTCCCGCCACGAGGCGCTGGTGCGCCCGGCCAGCTCGTCCATGGTCAGCAGCGGCAGGTGCTCGTACACCCGGGTCCAATCGACTGCATCCATGTCTTGCACCATTCGCCCGCTGGTCAAGTGCAGCCAGCACAGATGCATGGGTCCGTGAGTCCCGGTTGGAGATTCGACGAAAGGGTCGGATGGGGTGACTCGCACGATCATGGTGACCAGGTGTTCGGGCTGTTCCAGCGCAGCCAGCCATTGGATATGGCCCAGGTATGAACTGCCCAGGGTGCCCACTTTGCCAGTACACCAGGGTTGTACTGCACACCATTCGATCGAATCATACCCGTCGCGTCCTTCGGAACGATATGGGGCGAAAACGCCGTCCGAATCGCCGCGGCCGCGTACATCCATATAAACCAGGGCGTAGCCGCGTTCCGCATACCACTTGCCCAGCTCAATGGCCTGTGCTGAATTCTTATTGTAGGGGGTGCGCAGTAATATCGCCGGGAAGCGCTCGCCCTGCTTCGATTCCAACGGGCGGTAAACATCTGCAGAGAGCTCGATGCCATCCCGGAGGCGAACACGGCGGTCAAAATCTACCCAGACCTCATGCCTTTTTAGATTTGATTCCGGCATAAATCCTCCTGGTTCTACTTGAATAGTGTTGGTCGCTCTTGGCGCACCACGCGTAAGGATGAATAGAGATACGTCATATAAGGAATAATTTTCCGAGCTGAAACCTGGCGATCCCTATGAATGACGATTCAATATTCCCGTTCGGGCCGGTCGTATGGCTCCGCCGAGGCGAGCGCGATCGTTTCGGTGGAATAAATTGGAATAACCTGATCTAAGCGGGTCACCTCAAAAATCTTCCGGTAGTGGTCACTGAGGCCATACCCAACAACATTTTTTCCATCTCGCTGGGCGCGGATTAACAACATCACCAGCATCCCGATACCGAAGCTGTTCATGTAGGCCATCTGGTTGAAGTTGAAGATCACTGTGCGGACGTTCCCTTCAGTTGCCAATGCGAAAGCCTCATTGAGCGCTTTCTCCGTAAGGGAACCGACCTCTCCCTGAATATCGATCACGTTGGCCAAAGGACTGGCCTTGCGTACCGAGGCGATGAGTTTGTTTTCAGACATCTACACCTCCTGCATTGTGTAAGGGTCAAATCTTGTCAATAATCATCGAATGATTTCATAAATTCGCGGACGTCTCATTATAAATCAGAAATAATATCCGGATGCCCGAGGCGTTTCGGTAACATTTTCGTTCCTCGCATATTATAATAATTCGGCGCTATCTAAGGGTGCCTGCCTCCAGGCGGTCCGTGAACCCGGCAGCGCCAGATTCCACACTCTTTTTAATGGATGGATTGATGACCAAACGCCTTGTCCTCGTTGCCGGAAACATCGGCGCCGGTAAAACTTCACTCACCGAACGTTTAGGGACGCGTTTGAAATGGAGAACCGGTTTCGAATCGGTCGCTGATAACCCCTATCTGCCAGATTTTTACGCCGACATGCGCGCCTGGTCTTTCCACCTGCAGGTCTTCTTCCTGGGTCATCGCGCCGAACAATATATCGAGATGGCGGAAATGTCGCAGTCGGTGATCCTCGACCGCAGCATTTACGAAGATGCTTACATTTTCGCCCGCGCCTTGCACCACCTCGGCAACATCGCAGAGCGCGATTACTTCTCTTATCGCAGGGTCTTCGATCTGGTTATATCGAAATTGCCGCCTCCCGACCTGCTCATTTATCTAAAGGCGCCGGTTCCGGTGCTAATCGAACGCATCCACCGGCGGGGTCGCAGCATCGAGAGCGGCATCACCGCTGAATATCTCACTTTGCTCGATTCCTTTTATGAAGAGTGGATGCAAACATTTGATGTTTGCCCGGTGCTGACGATCCGGACAGACGACCTGGACTTCGTCCATAAGCCCCAACACCTGGATATCGTCATCCAGCGCATCCAGGATAAGCTGGCCGGACGGGAAGAGCTGGTTTTCCCCAGCAGCTCGTGACATTTCGTTATCCCAACCGCACACGACCGCGCCGCTAACATGGAAACAATCATGAAGTTTGAAATCGCGCCCCAGGGCCCCTACTCGCTGGCCGCCAGCTTGGTCTTCCTGGAAGGTTTTACACCGGCGGCTTATGACTCCAGCCAGGTTTCCGGGCACTTGCATTTAGCCTTTCTCATCGATGGCAGCGAGCGGGCGGCGGGCGTGTGCCTGCAGGAGCAGAACGGCCGGATTGAGGGAGTGGTTTATGGGGAAGTGGAGGTGGGCCCCGTTCGCAAACAGGTGAGGCGAATTCTTTCGCTGGATGTCGATGGTAGCGGCTACCCTAAGGTGGGCCAGCGCGACCCGGTTATCGGGCGGCTGCAGGCTCGCTACCCAGGAATGCGTCCGGTTTGTTTCTATTCACCTTACGAAGCCGCGGCCTGGGCCCTCATCAGCCAGCGCATTCGCATCGTTCAAGCTGCCAGGGTCAAAGCACGCATGGCCCAAGAGTTGGGTACGCCCGTGGACATCCACGGCCAGGTGGCGTACGCATTCCCGGGGCCATCTCGGGTGGCAGGATTACAGGGGTTCCAAGGCCTGTTTGGACGCAAAGTGGAATTTCTGCGCGGGATGGCCTTGGCCGCGCTGGAAGGCCGCCTGGAGACGGAGTATTTAAAGGCGCTGCCAGCCCAGGAAGCCCTGGATCGCCTGAAGACCTTGCCCGGAATCGGAGACTTCTCCGCCGAGCTGGTGCTGCTGCGCGGCGCCGGAGCAGTGGATCTGCTTCCCGAGCACGAACCCAGGCTGGGGCGCGCCGTAGCCCTGGCGTACGGGCTGAAGCAATCTCCTGACCCCGGCCAACTGGCAGAGATCAGCGCAGCCTGGCGTCCCTACCGCACCTGGGTGACCGTGCTGCTGCGCACTTTCCTGGAAGACGAGACCCGCGAAATCGGCCCTATGCGCTGACCGGTTTACCGGTTTCCCGCCAATCCCATTACTTCAGAACCCAGATTCTCAGGGCTGCATTCAAGACCAACCCAAGTAAGAACAAAAGCCCGAAGCGGCGGTTATGGACAAATGCTGAGGCGACATACCACAGCGGCCAGCTATCCGCCGGGTAATCCTGCGGGCGCTCCTGCGGTTTTGGATTGCGATACATCGCCAGAAAGATCCGGAAGAATGTCGGCAAGGCAAACAGGACGATCAGCATTACGGGGGTGAAAAAGCCGGTCAGAACCAGGTACAGAACCAACAGGTATTGCAGCACAGTCATGCCAACGACGATGGTCCTCCCCAGGCGCTCGCCCATAATCACCGGCAAGGTGTGGATGTGCTTGGCCTTATCCTCCGGGTATTTGTCGATGTGTTTTCCAAAGATCACCGTAGTCACTCCCAGTGCATAGGGCAGGCTGGCGAGTAAAACATTCCAATCCCATTGTCCGGTAATGACATAGTAGCCGCCTCCGATCATCAACGGTCCCCAAACGATCAGAACAGCTACTTCGCCCAAGGCGATGTATTTCAGCGGGAAGGTGTAAAACAGGACAAAGAAAGCGCCAAGACCTAAAAACAGCAAGGTCAATCCGTTGCGCAAGAAGATTAACGCCACGCCGGCCGCCAGGGCGATCAACCCGGTTACGGCAGCATAGGTCAGCAACTGCCTCTTGGTCATGAGACCATGCTCAAGGGGCTGTGGTCCATATTGGGCGCGGAAATAGTTGTCTTTATCCACCCCTTTGATGGTATCTGTAAAATCGTTTAACAGGTTATTGGTGGCGTGCGCCATGATCAGGCCAATGGCCACAAGCAACCACAATCCAGGATGAAACATGCCATGCTGAACGGCCAGAATACCGGCTATGGCAGCCGAAATAAAGGTCATGATCAAAACGGCTGCCCGAGTCGAGATCAGCCATTTCGAAACGACGTCCAGGCGATCCCATTCATCTTTTGAGATGCGCGGAATTACTTCTAAGGCTTTTCGCCACATCGTAACGTTCATTGGTTTCCTCCATTTGGCAAAAAATTCATTTGGCGAGAGAATTCGAGTATCCGGGGTTCCTGGGGGCCAGCCTCAGGCTGGAGAGCTCGATATTAAGATTAATAGACAGCTTAATTTTGGGATATGATCTTCTTGACTGTTAATTGTTTTGACTCGACGCTATCGACCCAGCTCAGCGTGGCCCGGTACAGAGCGCGCTCGAAATAATCACCGTTTGGCGAAAGCTTATCATATCCTTTATCCAGCAGAACCTTCATCAGCGGCTGCAACTGCTGGCCATAATGCAGCATACTGGCCTCGGGATGGATCCCAGGCCAGGAATAGCAGGTGACCGTCTTGCGCCGGTTTGCAGATGGGATCGAATCCGGGACGGTGTTTCCCCACCCCGCATCGTCTGCGTAGAAAATATATTGGTTCAAGTTGCCTTGAGGGATCCCCTCGACGCCGCGCACGACCGGCGGCTCAATATCCAGAGTATACGGGTCCACCGAGAGGTCGGTAATGACAGCATGTTCCGGAAGCCAGCCGATCCAATCGTTCGGCACGATTGGCCTGGAAGGATCACGGCGTTGGGCGGCATCCACCAGGATATCTGCCTGGCGAAACAGGCTTTCCATCATTCGCGGGTTGGAGGTGATATTTCGCCCTATCGCAACTGCCAGCGAACCCGACCCGCCGAGGCTGATGTGATCGTTGTTACGCTCGATATTGCCCAGTTTCGTCGCCGCGTCGACAGCGTGCTTTCCCACCATACCGGTCCCAAGGATCAATATATAAATTGGGCGGCCATCACCGCGTTCCAGGTTCGGCCAGAGCCTTTCCAGGGCGTCGAACGCCACCTCCAGGCCATTCCAGGCGACCGAGCGCATATCCTCCACCAGCCGTACCCGGTTATCGTTAACAATACTGTCGAGAGAGATCGCCTTCACCTCGAGTTCTTTCAACAGGTGGACGCGTTTCGGTCGGGTAGGATAATGCAGCATTGAAATAATGCAGGAGCCCTTTTTTAACAGGCGCAACTCTTCCTTGCTGGGCGATCGCAGCACCATGACATAATCCTGGAGGAAGGATTCTTCGCGGCTGCACAAATTTACATCCAGGTCGGCTCGCTGGTAGTCTTCAAAGGAATAACCCGAGCGTGATCCATAGCCCTCTTCAAGGAAGATCCTCGCTCCCAGGCTGGTCAGGAAATGGATAAATTCCGGGAGGAAGACCCGTTTTTCCGCGGCTTCTTTCTTCATGCGTGGGAAACCAATGGTTATGGGATCGGACATAATTTTCCTTTCGAGTCAGCTCCCTTGCCAGCGCGACAACATCGCCCGATGAATAGCACGTTCGAAGTAGCGACCTTTCGAATCGATGCGATCCAGGCCGCCTTTTTCGATTAAATTGCGCAGCACCGGCCGCAATTGGTGACCATAGACTTTCATGCATTCCCGGGGGTGAATCCCGGGCCACGAATAACAGGAAACAGCAAAGCGACGGTGTTGGGCATCCACGCAGGAGGGCATATTTTGATAAGCCGGATCGTCCGGCCGGAAAATGTACTGGTCGAGGTTGCCTTGCGGAATGCCTTCAATCCCTTTGACAATCCTCGAGCCGCCATCGCAGTGATAAGGGTCTACCGACAAATCCAAAAGAACTGCGTGCTCTGGCATCCAGGCAATCCAGTCATTCGGAATTAACGGCCGGCTTGGGTCAGGCCTTTGGGTAGCATCCACGAGCACATCGGATTGGGCCAAAATGGCGTGCATCGTCTCTTTCAACGAGGTTGTATCGAAGTCAATGGCCAGAACCTGCGTGCCTGGAACACCACGCGCCGCCAGGTCCCGCCAGATTTCCTCATTGCCGTAGCGGATAGCAGCCTGCATCACGTGGATACCGACTGCCCCAGAGCCCATCAAGGTCACATGGATCGCGTTTCGACCCGGACTTTCAAAGCCGGGAGCCGGGTAAATCGTGCGCAAAGTTTGAAAGGCGACTTCGATCCCGTTCCAGGCAACCGCTCGCAAATTTTCCACCAAACGACGGCCGCTGTCGTCTTTGAGCGAGTCCAGGGATATCGCCTCCACACCCAGCGATGTCAGAAAATTTCTGCGCGCAGGGCGAGTTGGATAGTGCAGCATGGAAATCAAGCAGGCGCCAGGTCGCAGGCAGCGCAGATCTTCATCGCCTGGGCAGCGTAACACCAATACGTAATCTTGCTGGTAGACTTCTTCATGAGACGCAAAACTTACATTCGGAGCGACCGATTGGTAATCTCCATCTTGCAGTCCCATGCCAGACCCATAACCATGCTCGAGCGTGACCTGAGCGCCGTATTTTTCCAAATGAGCGACAAAATCAGGTAGAAAATCTCGGCGCTCCCCGGCTTCGACGTGCATCCGGGCGAGGCCGATCCTGAACTTTTTTTCCATGAAACTTCCCCGAATTCTGCTAAATAAAACGAACCTTTACCCGGTCAAGCTTAAGAAAATGATTTTTTTCACTTTCTTTTTTATTATTTTACTATAAAAAATGGCGCAGCCGAGTGAGGAAATACATTTATCAGCAATGACTTGCAAGAATCTCGCCCAGTACCCGGCAAACCTCGTCGACCTGACCTTCACTCATTACCCCGGAGAAGGGCAGCGCCAGCCCGCGCCTTCCCAGGTCTTCGGTGATGGGAAAGTCACCAGGACGGTAACCGAAACGCGCCACCATGTATGGCTGGAGATGAATGGGAATAAAATACGGTCTGGCTGGGATGCCGCGTTTCCCTAACGCCTGGGCCAAACCATCCCGGTCGACATCCGGGGAAAAGCGAGTTACGTAAACGAACCAGCTCATGCGGGTTGTGCTTGCCAGTACCTTAGGCGTCTCAACTCCCGGGATTCCAGCCAGGCGCTCGTTATACCAGCCGGCAACCTGCGCCCTTTTGGCCATCATCTCTCCCAGCCGGCTCATTTGAACACGCCCGAGCGCGGCGCTCATTTCATCAAGGCGGTAGTTATATCCCAGGAAGGTGTGCTGCAGCCAGGTGTCACCCGGAGAGCGCCCCTGGTTGCGCAAGGCTTGCATCAAAGCCGTGCCTTGATCATCGTTGGTCACAATGACTGCCCCTTCACCCGTGGTGATCTGTTTGTTGGGGTAGAAGGCGTACACCCCAAAATCGCCCAGCGTTCCCGCTTTGCGCTGTTTATATTCAGCCCCCAGCGCCTCGCACGAATCCTCGATCACTTTTAACCCATATTGGCGGGAAATTGCGACAATTGGATCCATATCCGCTGGCTGTCCGAAAACGTCCACCGGTAAAATCGCTTTTAGCGTCGATCCAATCTCTGCCCCATTCCTGGGCAGCCATTTGCGTGCCTGATCGCCACCGCTATTTAGATCTTCCGCGGCCTGGCGGACGGTCTGGGGGTCAATATTGCCAGAGACCGGGTCCACATCGACAAAAATCGGGATGGCGCGTTCAAATAAAAGGACATTGCTGGAAGCGACGAAGGAAAATGGGGTCGTGATCACCAGGTCGCCCGCGCCAATGCCAGCCGCATGTACGCACAGGTGTAATCCGGCTGTTCCCGAGCTAACCCCAATGGCATGCTTGCTTCCGGTAAATGTACGAAAAGCCGCTTCAAAAGCCTGGATCTCCCCACCCATGCTCAGGGTAGGCGTCTTTAACACGGCGGCGACGGCTTCGCGCTCCAGGTCGGTCAAGTCCGGGGACGACATCGGAATATCGGTCAAAACGTTCTCCTCATGCGATGAATCTATTTCCATCTCGACTTATAAATTGTGCGATCCGGCAGCGATAATTCTACAGGCTGTGATCATCCGGCCAAACAGCGCCGGCGCGTACGATGCCGTTCTCCGGCACATCCGATTTAACCGTGGCCCCATTGCCGATACGGGCTCCGGCGCCGATTTTAACCTGTAAATTGATCGTGACGCCCATGCCAACCAATGCTGCCGCGCCTACCTGCACCTGTCCTGCCAATAACGCGCCAGGAGAGATGTTTGCAAAATCCCCAATACTGCATTCGTGAGATATGACCGCAGATGTGTTCGCGATCGCTCCGAAGCCCAGCTTCGCCTCGCTGCCGATATATGCATGTGGAAACACCTGCACGCCTGGCGAGAGAGAGGCGCTGGTCTCCACAAATGCAACTGGATGAACCACAGTGGGGCAGCTAAACCCGGCTTGCGCCAGGCGCCGGAAAACCTTAATACGAACGGCGATATTTCCAATACCGCCCACGGCATTCACCGCCAGGCGTACCCCACGTTCGAACAATTCGTTCAACCGCTCGGCTCCACCAAGTACAGGCGCACCCAGGATTTTTTCGCCGGCGGGCATCCCATCGTCGATCACCCCCTCAAGCCGGTAGGTCCCCAATGTGCGGATGAGCTCTATCAACGCTTTGCCATGACCCCCGCCGCCGTATACAAGGATGCGAGTTGGATCGAACGCGCTTTCTAAAGGCGAATATCGGATTGGGGCTTCAGGTTCACCAAGGAGATCTTGGACCATGCGCTCGGTGACCAACGGACCGACTGGCAGACGGCTCAAATCCAGATGGCGCAGCCTGGCGAAGGATAACGCAGGTTGGGTGATGCGCAGGCCTTCCGGCAGTCGCTCCTGGAGTTGTTCCTCGCTCTCAGGCAAACCCTGCTCAGGCGGCTGCCAACCAGGGGTATCCGCCAGGTAACACAAAATCTCGCCAGCATGGACGGTCTCTCCTGGGTGAAAACGCAATTCAGCCACGAAGCCGCCAGTTTCTGCGACCAGGTCGGCCGCGGATTTGGTTGTCTCAAGGGTACAGATTACATCGCCGGTTTCAACCCGTTCGCCGTTTGCGACACGGATGGAAACCAGGAATGCCTCGGGCTCGTTCGGATTGAGCAAAGGGATCAAGACAGGTCGTGCAGATGGCATGGTTTTCTCTTCCACTGGCAGAACAAACGAATTCGAGTGAAATTTACATATGAACTTTCTCGATGCCTGGATTCCCGAGCCAATATTATAAGGGTATCCTTGTTCGATTACAACATGCCAAAAAGATATTGTTGATCGCTGCTTCTCTCATGGCATTCAGAACCTGTCTTCTACGGGAACTTTTTCCAATCTCCGACGTCTATGGTCTGTCCTTCTTAAAATAGAAAAAAGTCGATGGAGGTATAAAATGATCAGAAAGGTTTTTTGGATGTTATCGGCCCTAAGTCTCGTGCTCGCCGCTTGCGGGACGAACGTTAAAGCGCAGCAACCGGACAGCCGCCCCTGCTCAACTCCTACTGCCATAGTCTCTGTTAGCGATAGCAGCTCAATCGGCAGCGGGAACGTCGAACCCACTGGCAAACTGGAAAACGACTACAGCACCCCTCAGGTTGACGAAAACGCGCGCAACCAGATGCTGGATAAAGTCAATGGAAGTGGACCTGGCGTGCCCGTTGGACCCGGTGAGATCGAGCCGCCAGCCCCAGGCAGTGAAACGATCCCCGGACAGATACCACAGAGCGCGCCGGCAACCCCTTCCCCTACACCATGCCTTTAGAAGAGATTATTCGCGCAATCTGTAAATAGATCCAGATTTGGAGGTGTGAGCGTGCGGTCGCACGCTCACATTTCTCAATCTGGAATACCACCACAGAAATTCCCAGAGAATCCTTGCATTGACAATGTCAAAATCCCTGATATAATGTCAACTGGTAACTGTAAATTGTCAACAATTTACAGTTAAAGGGCCGGATTGGATAGTTTGTAAATTTCTGTGCCAGATCGGGTCTTTGGGGGAACAACAGGGCGAGCCCGCCGCAGGGCCTGTCATAATTTTCCAAAAGGATCTTACTGTGGAAAAGCCTCTCACCACTATCCCCCAGTTGACACTCGAAGCTCAGGTGCTTGACCGGCTGCGCGAAGCCATTCTGGATGGTTATTTTTCGCCCGACAGCCAGCTAAACCAGGTGCAGGTCGCCGCACAATTCGGGGTCTCGCGTGGCCCGGTTCGAGCAGCCCTGAGCAAACTCGAGGAGGAAGGCCTGGTGAGGAACATCCCGCATCGCGGCACTTTCGTGTCCCCGCTGGACAAGAAGACTGTGCGCGATCTGTATGGAGTGCGCGCCACCCTGGAGGCTTATGGCGTGCGCCTGGCAGTAGAGAACTGCACCAACCAGGATATCGAACGTATCCGTGAGATCATACAGGAGATGCAGGCTGCAGCCCATCGAGGCGATACCAAGGAAGTCATCCGCCTGGATTTTATGGTGCATCATTTTTTTATCGAGCTGGCCGACAATACTGTCTTGCTGCAAACCTGGTCGACCCTCAAGGTTCAGGTGCGGCGCGCGCTATCCTTCCGCCACCGCAATTATCCCGATCTACAAGAAATCGCCGATTCTCATGTACCCTTCATCGAGCTGATGCAGCTCAAAGACGCCGAACAAGCCGCCAAGATCATGGAAGCCCACATCCATGAGGCTTGTGATGACTTGATGGAACGTTGGACTGTCGTTAGCAATCCCCCGGACAAGGTTTCGTTCTATTGGAAATAATCCTTCCAGCCAAAAAAAACGGGCTTGCTTGCCTGGAAAGCATGGCGGATTGATTGTGGCTCATATAAAACAAGCTTATCAGGACCTGCGACATGAATAATAGCAAACTCAGGATTGGTGTTCTCGGAGCGGGGAATTGGGCAAAGTCGGCGCATATCCCCGGATGGCAACGCGACCCTCGCAGCGAAGTGGCCGTCATCTGTGACCCGCGCAAAGAACGCGCCGAGGAATTCGCCCGGCATTTCAACGTGCCTGACGCCAGTGGAGATTGGCAGACTGTGGTTGCCCGCCAGGATTTAGATGTCATCGATATCTGCACCCCTTCGGCGACGCATTTCGAGCTCTCGATAGCCGCCCTGGAAGCCGGCAAACACGTGCTGTGCGAGAAGCCGGTGGCCTTCGATTTTCGCGAAACGCAGCAGGCTGCCCGGTTGGCCGAAACAAAAGGACTCAAAACCAAGCTTGGCTTCACCTTCCGCTACAGTCCAGGCGTACAATTTGCCAAGGCCATGATCGACGACGGCTTCACCGGCGCCCCGTTCTTCTTCAATGGTTACGAACAAAACTCACAATTCCTGGATCCCTACAACCCGCTACGCCAGGTCGATCCGAACGCAGACCAAACGGTGATCCAGACCTCTTCCCTCGAGGGATATGGAGCGCCGGTAATCGATATCGGTCATTGGTGGGTCGGGGCCGATTACACACGCGTGGTGGGCACGATGAAGAACTTTATCCCCAACCGGGTTGTCAGGGATACCGGCAAAATGATGCGGATCAACATTGACGATGGCGATATCTACTTGTGCGAGTATGCTAACGGCGCAATCGGTTCCATCCAGACCTCTTTTGTGACCATAGGCAACTACCCGGGCATCGAAGCCCGCCTGTATGGAGATAAAGGGGCGATTATCTGCCGTCTGGTGGAAGAATTCGGGGTCGCCGAAACCATCAAGGTCGCCCAGCCAGACGACGTGGAATTTAAAGAGCTGGAGATCCCGCAGAAATTTTATCCCAGTGGAGGCCATCCACGTGAATCCTGGCGCTCTCTTTTCTATGCCAACCTGATCAAGGATTTTATCGACGAGATCCTGGATGGCGGGCAACGCAACCAGGGTAACTTCAACGATGGCGCCTGGGTCCAGGAGGCGATCAACGCAGTTGAGCGCTCCTTCCACGAAAGACGCTGGGTCGATCTACCTTTGGAGCGTTAACCTTGGGAAGCCAGGCCCCACACTTTACACGCTGGCTGGACAGCTTTTTCGAGTCTTACTACCGCAATCGCCCGGTTAATGCCACCTTTATCGGCATTCACACTTACGACGACCGCCTTCCAGATTTCTCCGAAAACGGGTCTGGCGATACGCTGGCGGAAATGGAAGCATTGCTGGCCGAACTGGACAGCCTGCCTGAGGAAAAACTGACAGCAACCGAAAAAATCGACCGCCAGTTAGCCGAAGGCTTCCTCAACATCCAATGTTGGGAATACCGCTCCAATCATTTTCAGCGTGGCAACCCGAGCACATATACCGGCGAAGCAATTTTCGGACTGATTTCCCTGTTCCTGACCTGTTTTGCCCCATTGGAAAAGCGCCTGGAATCTGCGCTGAAGCGCCTGGAAGACATGCCAGCTTTCCTGAGGCAGGCCGAATTAAACCTGCGCCAGGCGCCTGCCGCCTGGACGGCGCGCGCCATGCGTGAGTGCCAGGGGGCGCAAGAACTGCTTGAGACGGGGATCGACCAGTTTATGGCGGTTGAAGGCATCGATAACCCGCAGGTTAAAGCTGCTGCCACAAAAGCCGTGCAATCTTTCAATGAGTTTCACCGCTACCTGGAACGTGAACTGCTGGCCCACCCAACCCAGGAATATGCCTGCGGACCGGAAGCATTCGAACTGATGCTGCACGATGGCCATTGCATAGATCAGAGCGCTGAGGCTTTGGCGATTTACGCCCAGGATCAATTAGAAGAGGCCCATTCTGCCCTGGTAAAGCAGGCTTCCGAATTTGAAGCTGCTACCCCGGAGCAGGCTCTTGACCAGCTCAATGGGCTGCATCCTTCCATCCAGGGATATTACGCTCGCTATGGTGAGTTGTGGGAAGCTTGCAAAGCAGCTTCTCAGGCACACGAATTCTTGACCTGGCCAGATTTTCCGATCCGATACCAGCCGCAGCCCGTGTGGGCCCGTAAGGCCGCTCCCTATCTTTATTTTCTGTTCTACCGGTCTCCGGCAGCCTTCAACCGCCCAGCCGTGCACGATTACCTGGTCACGCCCATCCAGGCGGACATGCCGCTCGAAGAGCAGCAAAAGCTGCTGCAAGCAAATAACGACAGCGTGATTAAGCTCAACCACGTCGTGCATCACGGCAGCATTGGCCACCACGTGCAAAACTGGCATGCCTACCAGGCCGAATCGCGCATCGGCCAGATCGCTGCCGTGGATTGCGCCTCCCGCATCGCCATGTTTTGCGGTGGAACAATGGCTGAAGGTTGGGCAGTGTATGCTACCGATTTGATGGCTGAAACAGGGTTCTTGACCCCCCTGGAAATCTATTCTGAGCTGCAAACCAGGCGGCGAATGTGCGCTCGAGCTATCGTCGACGTGCGCCTGCACCAGGGGCGCTTAAGCCTGGAACAGGCGGCGCGCTTCTACGAGCAGCGTGCCGGCATGTCGCCCGGCGCAGCGCACAATGAAGCCGTCAAAAACAGCATGTTTCCCGGCGCGGCAGTGATGTATATCCTCGGCAGTGATCGCATCCACCGTCTGCGCCGGGAATTGGCCTCCCGGTCGGGCCGCCGGTTCAACCTGCGCGCTTTTCACGATCGGTTGCTCTCCTTCGGGTCGGCGCCGGTGGAGCTGGTTGCTCGGGAAATGGAGGCAAATTGGAACGGGCCGGAAAGCCAACTTTGATCTTTACGGATGACCCAACCCACGAGGAGACTAACTGTGCTCAACGATGAAACGATGGTCTTCGCCGAAAATGTGACCCAAGCACTGCTAGGCCTGGATGCCCTTTACCGCCGTGAAAGCGGCGACGAGGAAGGGCTGGTGGTGGTCAACATGGCTGCCGGGACCCACAAACCCGAGCCGTTTTCCATCTATGAGGACGCCCGCCAGCGCTTCGTACAGCTTAAAGCCGAGGCAGCCGGTCTCCCTGAAGCGGACCGGCGCGTCTACTATTCACAACTTTGCGATTCCAGCCTGGCATTCGTCGCCTGGCGCAGCACGGGATTGTCGTTTGTCGACCAGCTCACCGGCTTCTTGCACGTGCCGGCTCAACCGGCCTCAAAGGCCGAGCTGGATAGCTTGCGCCAGCAGATGCGCTCTCTCCTGAACCGGTTGGGATATTCCGGAGACATTTCCGCCCAATTCCAGGCCTGGGAAGAACATAACCGGGTTCCGGTAGACGAAGTCCCGGGCTTGCTGGGCGAGCTATTAGATCGAGCCTGGGATCTGACAGAAGAACGCCTGCATATACCGGCTCCCAGATCCGACGGCATGCAGGTGGTGCCTGTTTCAGGCAAGGCATTCAACGCCCGCTGCAATTACCTGGAACGCAAAATCGAGCTAAATGTCGACCCGGTGCTCACCCGTCAAGGGTTGAAGCACCTGGTGGTCCACGAGGCCTATCCAGGGCATTACGTGCAGTTCAAGCTGCGTGAAACCTGGTATCACGAGGGAAGCGCCCCAGCCGATGGCCTGCTTTCAGTCGTGAACACTGCCAGCTCCTCCAGCTTTGAAGGCATCGCCGACAACGGTCTTTACCTGCTGGACTGGATCCAATCCGACGATGACCGGCTTTCCGCCTTGCTGGGCCGCTACCGGGCCGGAATCGGCACCGGGGCCGCCTGGCGCATGCATGCCCAGGGATGGACGGAAGAGCAGGCCACAGATTGGCTGCGCAGCCAAAGCCTGGCGGGCGGCGAAGGTTGGGTCAAAAACCGGATCGCCTTCCTGTCCGCGCCAACTCGGGCGGTTTTAATTTGGTCTTATTGGTGGGGAGAACAGGTCGTTACAGGCGCCTACCACCAGGTACCGGAGGAAAGGCGCAGCGCCTTCCTGGAGTATCTTTATGGACGCATGCACTCGAATCAGACCGTCCCGATGTTCCTATCACAGTGACGCATGAACAAGCCATCGTGAAAAACCAGTATCGAGGAGGTGATGATTTAAAAAACGCTTGACTTGTGATTCCAACGGGGACGCCGGGTATTGAGTCCGGCATAAGACCAATCTAATCAATCCGTGTATTTTCCAGAGGAGAGGAATTGAGCGATGAAGAACAGAAAAGGTATCCTTTCAATGTGGCTTTTGACCATTCTTGCAATGGTCCTGGCTGCCTGCGCTCCCGCCGCGGCGCCCACCGCTGAAGCCCCCACCCAGCCTCCTGCCCAGCAAGCAACCCAGCCCCCGGCAGCACAGCCCACCCAGGCGCCAGAGGTTCAGGCCAGCCCCTCCCCAATCGCCTCCGCGACGGTCGAGGTATCTGGCGGTAAGAAGATCCTGCGCGTGGCCTACACCGGTGAAATCGATATCCTCAACGCATTGACCAGCCAGAACCTGACCGACATCGAGGTCACGATGGTGGAAGGGTTGATTATCAGCAACGATATGAACCAATACATCCCCGTGCTGGCGAAGGAAATCCCCACCAATGAGAATGGCGGCATTGTCAAGCAGGATGACGGCAAGATCGCCATGACCTGGCATTTGCAAGAAGGCGTCAAGTGGCAGGACGGCGTCGAATTTACCAGCAAGGACGTATGCTTTACGTGGAGGTTCATTGTCAGCGAGGGCTCGGAAGTCTATAACCGGGACGAATACCTGAACATCGAAGACTGCCAGGAAGTGGACCCGTACACGGTCAAATTTATCTGGACAGTGCCATATGCCCCCTATAACACTTTGTTCGAAGCCATCCTGCCTGAACACATCCTGGGCCAAATGAGCACTGCGGATATCCTGACCTTTGATGGCTACAACCGCAGCCCGCTGGGGACCGGTCCGTTCAAGTTCGCCGAATGGAAGTCGGGCGAATATATACGTGTGGTGAAAAACCCGGATTACTGGCGCGGGCCAGATTATCCGAAGCTGGACGAGATCGTCTTCACCTTCATTCCAGATAACAACACCCGCTTGAACGCCATGAAGTCCAAGGAGTACGACCTGGGCCTTGGATTCCAACCGAACCAGGTAAAGGATCTCAAACAGATCGATGGGTATGATGTGAGCCTGGTAGACTCCAACGCCTTCCTGCAGTTTGGCACCAGCATCAAATCGGATCGCGGCAAGTTGCTATTCAGCGATCCAAACGTGCGCAAGGCCATGTATTACGCCATCGATCGCGAATCCATCGCCACCGACCTGATGGAAGGGACGGTGACTCTGGCGAACACCCCCATCAACCCGCTTAGCCCGTACTATAACCCCAACACAACCGTCTATAATTATGATCCGGAGAAAGCCAAAACGCTGCTCGACCAGGCAGGTTGGGCGCCAGGGGCTGATGGGATTCGCACGAAAGACGGCGAGCGCTTCTCCTTTACGATCCTGAACCGCGGTGGTCGCAATGACCGGATCGCAATCGCCCAGGTGATCCAGGCTCAACTCAAGGAAGTGGGGATCGAGGTGCAGATGGAAACCAAAGAAAGCGCCGCCTGGACGGAACAGTGGCGCTCGGGCAACTGGGAGGCGATCGTGGGCGGCTGGTTCCTGACAGCAGATCCCAGCGTCACCAACCTGTATTCCTGCGACGGGGCCAACAATATGACAGGCTACTGCGACCCCAAACTGGATGAAGCCATGAAGGCCTCTGACCAGGCGCTGGACTTTAATGAACGCAAGCCATTGATCGACCAGGTGCAGGCGATTATGGCCGATGACGGCCCGGATCTGCCCATCTACTTCAACGTGCTGCCCATCTCCTTCTCGACGAAGCTGACCAACTTCAAGGGCAGCGGCACCAACCTGGGCAGCTTTTGGAACGATTATGAATGGGATTTGGCCCAGTAAGGGTTAGGCGCCTATAATGGGCCAGGCCTTTGATCTACCGGTAAATCCATATTCGGATAGGCCGGCTCACTCATAATTCACGATCCCCTCTTCCTCCAGCGATCCCAGGGGGAAGAGGGGAGCATAAGTTTTAGGGAGGTAGTGATGGGCCAGTACGTGGTCCGGCGCCTGATTCAAATCGTCCCGCTCATGATTGGGATCTCCATCATTATGTTCGCCATTATTCAATCTGCTCCAGGCGGGCCGGAGGCGATGTTCCTTGAATCCGGTCGTTTCATCGATCCCGCCCTGATCGAGAGCTACCGGCACCGCTTGGGACTGGACCAACCGGTATATATCCAATACGTCAAGTGGCTTGGAGCAGCCGTCACCGGAGATTTTGGCTTGAGCTTCTCTACTTCCCGGCCAGTGGCAGAAATGATCCTGGAGCGGCTGCCCGCTACCTTGGAGTTGATGCTGACTGCTTTCATTTTCGCCGCGCTGCTCGCCATCCCGTTAGGTATTTTTAGCGCAGTGCACCAGAATAGTATATTAGATTACATCGGCACCACCTTTTCTTTTATGGGCATTGCCATGCCGGTCTTCTGGTTTGGCCTCATCCTGCAGTTAATATTTTCGGTAAAGCTGGGCTGGCTGCCCACTTCGGGGCGCTTGACGGTTGGGGATGCATCGTTCCTGGATCAGGTGAAACACCTGATCTTACCCGGCATCGTGCTCTCCTTGCTCTATATTGCCGGCTGGTCCCGTTATTTGCGCTCCAGCCTGCTGGCGGTCATCCGGAAAGAATTCATCCTGACCGCCCGCGCCAAAGGGCTGGAAGAGCGAGACGTGATCTGGGTGCACGGCGTGAAAAACGCCTTGATCCCGGTCGTTTCGGTGATGGCCCTGGACCTGGCCGGGTTATTTTCCGGGGCAGTCATTACCGAAACAGTTTTCGCCTGGCCTGGCATTGGGCGCCTTTTTATCCAATCCACTTTTTCGCGCGACTACCCTCTGATGATGGGCATCTTGATGATGGGCTCATTTATGGTAGTGTTCTTCAACCTGGTCGCCGATATTGTGTACGCCTGGTTGGACCCGCGCATCAGCTATTCCTGAGGCAGCCGCGCTGGGCTGGCTGCCAGGCATGAGCCAATTGCGCCCAACGGAAAAAGGCAAAGAGTGTACGATCAAAGTAGAACGCTGAGGAGTCGAATGAATGACCCAAACCATGCGGGATGATTCCGCACTCCAGCCGCCTTTCCTGGTCGAGACCGAGATAAAAAGCCTTTCGCCCGGGGCAATGTTCTGGCGGCAGTTCCAGCGGCACAAACCGGCGTTGATTTGCATCTTTGTGCTGCTGCTCCTGGCCATCGCCTGCTATTCAGCTTCCGTCATCGCCCCCTATTCGTTCGATGCAATCGACCTGCGAAATACCAAGCAGCCGCCCACGATGAAGCACCTCATGGGCACAGACGATCTGGGTCGCGACCTTCTTACGCGTGTGCTCTACGGCGGACGCGTCTCGCTTTCTATTGGCGTCTTCGCCGCCCTGGTAGGAACAATTTTTGGCACACTGGTTGGGGCCATCGCCGGCTTTTACGGCAACCGCATCGATAATCTATTGATGCGCTTTACCGACATCGCCTATTCCATCCCAACCCTGCCCTTGCTGATTGTGATCAGCGCCTTCACCAAGTCCTCCCTGCCTATCATGATCCTGGTGATCGGCCTGTTGAGCTGGATGGCAACCGCCCGAGTGGTGCGCGGGTCGGTGCTTTCCCTCAAACAGCAAGATTTCATCACCGCTTCCCACATGATCGGGCTGACCAATCGGCGCATCATCCTGCGCCACATCATCCCGAATATTTTAGGCCCTATCGTGGTCGGCGCGACGCTCAGCGTGGGGGCGGCGATCATCACCGAATCAGCCCTCAGCTTTCTTGGCCTGGGCGTACAGCCGCCCACGCCCAGTTGGGGCAATATGCTGCAAGACTCGCAGACGACCATGGCGTCCAAACCCTGGCTGACCATCTTTCCGGGTCTGGCGATTCTGATCACCGTATTGTGCATCAATTTCATCGGCGACGGCTTGCAGGATGCGCTGGACCCGACCCAGCGGCGATAGGGTCCAATTCATGAGTCAATATCCCAACCTTTTCAAAGGAGCAAACAGGTGCCAGATAAACTTCGAATCGGCGTGATAGGCGCAGGGCGTTGGGCAGCCTCGGCGCACTTGCCTGGCTGGACCCGCTCACCTCTGGGCGAAGTGGTCACAATCTGCGATCTCGACCGGGATCTGGCGCAGGCCAGGGCTCAAGAATTCGGCATCCCTGAATTCGTCACCGATGCTGAGAAGATCCTTCAGCGCGCCGACATCGACGTGATCGACATCGTGACCCGCGGCGACAACCACCAGGAGCTCACCTTTGCCAGCCTGGAAGCCGGAAAGCACACCCTGGTGGAGAAGCCGGTCTGCCATGACTACCGGGATGTGTGGCGCGCTCAAGCTCTGGCGCAATCCAAGGGCTTGAAAACCAAGGTCGGCCTGACCTTCCGCTACGCCCCAGCGGTACAGTTTATGTTCGAGCTGATCCGGGAGGGTTTTGTCGGGCAGCCTTATATATTCAACGGCTACGAGCAAAACAGCCAGTGGATTGACCCCGACCATCCAATGGACAAGCGCATCCATAAAACCAAACCTGTAGCTGAGCCCGCCTGGGGAGTCGACCCCCGGCGAGAAGCGATCGAGGTCTCCTCGCTAGAAGGTTACGGCGCGCCAACGATCGACATCGGATTGCAGGCAGTCGACAGCCCGCTCACCCAGGTGGTTGGGATTCTGGCAAACATGGTGCCATACCGGCGGCGCACCAACCTGGACCGTGAACGCGAGCGTATCAACATCGATGACGCGGATATGTTCATCGGGGATTGCGCCAACGGGGCTTTGTTCTCCATGCAGTCCAGCTACGTAACTGTGGGCAATTACCCGGGCATCGAGGCGCGCATTTTCGGCTCCAACGGGGCGATCAAGGTCCGCCTGGTCGAGGAATTTGGGGTCATCCAAACCATTTATACCGCCCGGCCTGAGGCGGTTGAATTTGTTCAGCAGGAAATCCCGGAACATTTCTTCCCGCCTGGTTATCAGGAAGGCGACACGTGGGATGCTGCGTTTTATGGCAACCTGGTCCATAATTTCTTGCAAGAGATCCGGGATGGCGGCGAAGCCAACCAGGGAAACTTCGCCCAGAGCGCCCTGGTGCAGGAGATCATCAACGCCGTGACTTTGTCACACCGGGAGCATCGCTGGGTAAATTTGCCATTGAGTGAAGATACTCCCACAATCACGTCGATCAGCTCATCCTTCTAGCCGCACGGCGGTATAGCGCCAAGCACGAATCCAGAGCAGGTATTGCCCGTTTCGGGATCATTGGAAAGGGTCAAAATTCATCCCAAATGGAATCGGAAATTCAAGCTAAAGTGGGACCGAAACCGGTTGTACGAGGCATGCGCGCCGTGTGCAGCAGCTCTCAGCCGGTGGTCACAGATACCATGCTGCAGGTGCTGAAAGACGGGGGCAACGCGGTCGACGCGGCGATCGCCGGCAGCCTGATCCAGGCGGTGGCCGAACCGCACATGACGAACCTGGCTGGCAGTGTGCTCTTCCTTTACTGGGAGGCGGCTACAGGCAAGGCGTACCAGCTTACTGGAAGCGGCACGCTGGTTCCAGATCTGCCCCCGTTCCGCCCGATCCCCGGTATTGGGATCCGCTTCGCAACCGAAGGTCACAACCCATGCGCCTGCATCCCAGGCTTTATCCCGGCCCTGGGGGAAATGCACCGCCGTTTTGGCAGTCGTTCCTGGTTCGACTTGTGCCAGCCGGCCCTGGAACTGGCCCAGCGCGGCCACCGGGTCACCTCGTTTGAATATGGGGTCTTGCAAGAAGAGCTGCGCTTCTACACCTACTTCCCCTCCGGTCGCCAATTGTTCACCCCGGACGGCTTTCTCCCAGAGGTGGGAGAAATCTTTAAGAACCCGGCGCTGGCTCAAACCTTGCAAAACTGCGCTCAACAGGGGCCAGAATATTTCACTCAGGGCGACTGGGCCCTGCATTTTGTCGCCGAAGCAAACCGGCTGGGATGGCCCATCCGGTTGGAAGATTTGACAGCCATTCCACCCCGCTGGCAAGAGCCGCTGCGTTACGCCCATGGAGAGAATGAGATTATCCAGCTTGCCCCGCCCGAAAGGACCGGGGTTTTCACCGCTTTTGTTTTGGGGATCTTGAGCAACTTCGATCTGCAAGGGTTGGGGCACTACAGCGAATCGGCCAGGATGCTCTACCTGATGGCGCACGCCCTGCGCCGGGCGCACTGGGAGCTCGGCCTGCTCTACGATCCAGAGATTTTCGAGGTTCCTTTGGAACTATGGATGTCCCCGGAATACCATCGCATGGCGGCGCAGGCGCTGCTGCACAGCCAACCGCGAGTCGATCTGACCAACCACCTGCGATTGATCAGCGGGGACAGCGCCCTGCTTAGGGCGGAGACCGGCAACGGAGGCGGATCGAAAGACCACCCGCCTGTAGGGAGCTGCGAATTAAGCATCGTCGATTCCCAGGGGAACTGGGTCCAGATGATGAACACTCTACAAAGCGGCGGCATCCCGGGCATTGTCGTCGATGGTGTTCCTATGGTGGGCAGCCATGCCCGCGCCAATCTCAACGATGACATCGCCGGCTGGTTCACGGGAGGTGGGCGTATTAAATCCATCGTGGGCAGTACCTTTGTGCTGCGCCAGGGGCAGCCCTGGCTGGCCTTGGGGACTCCCGGCAACGTGTACGGCACCATGCCGCAGGTGCTCTCGAGCATCCTGGATTACGGGATGGATCCATACCAGGCCAGCGTCATCCCCAGGATGGACCCGCTGCGGGACGATTATGTGCTGGAAATCGAAAGCCGCCTCCCGGGGCACGTGGTAGCAGGCCTGGCGCAGATGGGCATTCTGGTTCGCCCGCTGCCCATGTACGATTACAACATGGGCTCTTTCCAGATTTGCTGGCGCGATCCTGACAGCGGCCTGCTCAACAGCAGCGCTGATCCGCGCCGGGCAGGGAAAGCGGCCGGTTATTAACACTAAGGAGGAGTTCTATGCCTGGAGAGAAATTTCGATGGGGCATACTCAGCACTGCCAATATTGGCCGGGCGGCAGTTATCCCAGCTATCCAGAATTCTTCCAACGGGGATGTCGTTGCCGTTGGGAGCCGCGACTTGCAAAAGGCGCAAGATTTTGCCGCCAAACTGGCCATTCCGCGCAGCTATGGTTCTTATGAAGCCCTGTTGGATGCCGGGGATATCGATGCGATCTATATTCCACTGCCCAACAGCCTGCACCGGGAATGGACGATCAAAGCCGCCCAGGCTGGGAAACACATTCTGTGCGAAAAACCGCTGGCTTTGAACGCCCAGGAATGCCAGGAAATGGAAGCGGCTGCGGAAGAGAATGGTGTCATGTTGATGGAAGCGTTTATGTACCGCTTCCACCCGCGCACCGAAAAAGCATTGGACCTGGTCAAAAACAACGCATTAGGGGAGCTGCGCTTGATCCACAGCACCTTCACTTTCCGGCTTACCCGGCCTGACAATATCCGCCTGAAACCGGAGCTGGGCGGCGGGTCGCTGATGGACGTGGGTTGTTACTGCGTCAACCTCAGCCGGACGATGGCAAGGGCCGAACCGGTGGAAGTCCAGGCATTTGCCCGCTGGGGGGCCAGCGGGGTGGACGAACAACTGGCGGGCACGCTGCGTTTTGAAAACGGCTTGCTGGCCCAATTCGACTGCGCTTTGACCCTCGAGCGGCGTGAAGCTTACGAGCTGGCCGGGACGGATGCCTTCCTCAGCGTACCAGACGCGTTTCTACCTGGGAAGGACGATGCCATTCTTTTAGAGCGGCGCAGCCGCCTCGAAGTCAATCAATACCTGATCCCTGGGGCAGATGAATACCAGCTTATGGTGGAGCACTTCGCAGATTGCGTGATTCACAACCGGGCCCCACGCTACAGCGTGTCCGAAGCAGCCGCTAATATGCGCACGATCGAGGCGCTGCTCCGTTCGGCTCGAAGCGGCGGCGCGCCGGTCACTCTCGCCTGAGTTTGTTCAGGGAGGCGCTATGATCGCCGACTTCGAAGCGGAGCGGATGAAGGATATCCCATTTTCAAACATCCGAATGGTTTTTGAGCGCGTCAACCAGTTAAAAGCGCTGGGAATTTCCGCCGTCCCTTTCCACATCGGGCAGCCTGATTTTGATACGCCCGAACACATCAAGCAGGCCGCTAAGGACGCTCTCGACCAGGGGCTTACCGCCTACACTTCTAATTACGGCCTGCCTGTCCTGCGCAGAGCTGTCGCCGATAAGCTTGCCTCCGAAAACTGCATCACGGTGGATCCTGAGACCCAGGTCATCATCACCGTAGGCTCGAACGAAGCTGTGCTGATGGCGATGATGGCGACTCTCAATCCGGGCGACGAGGTGCTCATCCCTGACCCGATGTGGCTGCATTATCTCTACTGCGCCCGCCTGGCGGGAGCCCGGGTTACCAGCATCCCCCTGCGCGCTGAAAACAGTTTCCAGCTCGACCCCGACGAGCTGCAGCGCCTGCTAACCCCCCGGACTAAAATGATCGTGCTAAACTCTCCACACAATCCCACCGGTGTCGTTTTCAGCCGTGAAACGATCCTGGCAGTCGCGGATATGGCTGAAAAGTACAATTGGGTCGTACTGTCGGATGAGATTTACGAAAAGATGATCTACGATGGGCTGCCCCATTTCAGCCCTGGCTCGATCGAGGCCATCCAAAACCGGACCATTACTGTGAATGGTTTTTCGAAAACCTACGCTATGACAGGCTGGCGCGTCGGCTATGCAGCCGCAAGCCCGCATCTGATCGGGGCCATGGTTCGTGCGCACCAGTACACCACCATTTGTGCGACTTCTTTCGCCCAGGCAGGCGCCCTGGCGGCGCTCAAAGGCCCGCAAGAAAGCGCCCAGAGCATGTTTCACGAATTCGCCCGGCGGCGAAAAGTGGTAATCGAGCGGTTGCAGCAGATTCCAGACATCAGCCTGGTGCCGCCCCAGGGCGCGTTCTACGCCTTCCCCGACATCCGCGCCTGGGGCGCCTCGTCAGAATCCATCGCCGAACGGCTTCTGGAAGAAGAGGGCGTGGCCGTAATCCCCGGTAAAGCTTTTGGAGCGTACGGCGAAGGCTATCTGCGCATCTCCTTCGCCTGCGGCTTGCCACAGATCCAACAAGGCTTGTCGGCGATGAGGCGCTTCGGGCAAAAAATCCATCCATCGACTGAGGCACAATGACCGACCCCCAAAATACTTACCAGCTTTGTTTTGCCAGTTATCTGGAACCTGAGTATGTGGAACGAATTCGCCAGGTGGATAGGCGCTTGAATGTGCAATACGAGCCTGAGCTCCTGGCTACGCCGCAATATCCGGCAGACCACTACGGGTCGCCCCAACGCACGCCTGAACAGGAAGCCCGTTGGCGGTCTTTATTAGGCCAGGCGGATATTCTTTTCGACTTTGATTACTCACATCGCCAGGAGCTGCCGGATCTGGCGCCGCGGGTCCAATGGATCCAGGCCAGCAGCGCGGGTATTGGGCAGTACGTCAAGCGCTATGGCTACGACCGCCGGATGCCTCATACGATTTTTACCACGGCCAGTGGAATTCATGCCAGGCCCTTAGCCGAGTTTTGTCTGGCGGCTATGATTATGCATTTCAAAGGGATTTATTTTGCGATCCGCAACCAACAGCGAAAACACTGGGAGCGCTACGCTGGCACAGATCTAGAAGGCCGCACCCTGGCGGTTATCGGACTGGGGAGCATTGGCGCCGAGGTGGCTACACTGGCGTGCGAGATGGGCATGAATGTGATCGGCACCGATACGAAGCAGCCGGCGCCGTGTGTGGATCGCTTTTTCACACCCGAACAGCTCAACGATATGCTGCCTTTGGCCGACGTCCTGGTGTTGAGCGTGCCTCACACCCCAAAAACCGAAAAATTGCTCGGGAAGGCGGAGCTGCTGCGGATGAAGCCGGGAGCCTACCTGATCAATATCGCTCGCGGAGCGGTCGTAGACCAGCAAGCCCTGATCGAAGCGCTCCAATCGCGCCACCTGGGAGGGGCCGCCCTGGATGTTTTTGACGAAGAGCCGCTGCCCGAGACCAGCCCGCTGTGGGAGATGGATAACGTGCTGGTCAGCCCGCATTCAGCCAGCACCAGCGACCGGGAAAACGAACGCCTGACCGACTTGTTTTGCGAAAACCTGCGCCGCTTTCTGGATGGGCAGCCGCTGCGCAACGTGCTGAACCCGGAACTCTACTATTGACGGTCCTGCTATCGCCCACTTTTTGAGAGGACCTGAATCGCTTAAGAAGAAATATCCAACGCGGACTGGACGATTTGCTCGACGCCGGGCAGGACCTGGTTCTCCAGGCTGCCTGAAGCCGGCACGGGCAGGTCTGCCGCGGCCAGGCGTCGCGCCGCTTTCAGGCCCGCCCCAAGATTCTCCACGGCCCGGGCCAGCACTTCGGCCCCCCAACCCAGGCTAAGCGTGCCCTCCTCGACAACCAACAGACGCCCGGTGCGGCGGGCAGAGCTTAAGACAGGCTCGACCTCCACTGGAGCCAACTGGGTCAAAACAACCAGCTCGGCAAAAACCTCGCATTCATATGCCAGTTTCAAAATGGCCTGGCGCGCCAGGTCAGCCATATAACCATATGCCGCCACGGTCAGCGCCGCTGGCGGCGCAGATTTAATCTGCAGCAGGTGCGCCGGGGCGTAAGACCCAGGATCTTTTATCAGCGTCAGATCGAAATCACCGAGCGTCTGAGGATCCTGCAAAACAAGCAAGTAGAGCAGCTTATTCTCGACGAATAAGACCGGGTCGTCATCCGCCAAAACTGCGTGTTCCAACAAACCGCCTGGATCGCCCAGGTTGGCGGCAGCCAGAACGCGCAAACCCGGAATCCCGATAAAGAGTTTCTCCAGGGTCTGGCTGTGGGTCGGCCCGTAACCGCGCCGGCCTCCCATCGGGGTGCGGATCACCATGGGGACACGCACCTGATCGTTGTACATCCAGCGAAATTTGGCTGCATGGTTGATCACTTGATCGGCGATCAAGGTGACAAAGTCGCCGAACATAATCTCCACCACCGGCCGGAGTCCCCGCAGCGCCATTCCGGCCGCCAGGCCGACGATACCGGCTTCCGAAATGGGGGTAGTAAAAACTCGCCCCGGAAATGCGCTCGATAGTCCGCGCGTCACTTTGAAAGCCCCGCCATAAGGATCGAGAATATCTTCCCCCAGCAGGACCACGCTTTGGTCCGCGGATAAAGCCCGCCTCAGGGCTGCATTAAGCGATTCGAGCACGGTTGTCATTGTATTATTCGAGGATGCGCACAGAGGGTTGCAGCCCAGGCAAAGGATCGCTTAACGCCTGCTGGAAGGCCCGATCGATTTCTGTGTTGACCTGAACCTCGATCTCCACCCGCCGGGCAGGATCCAGGCGAGCAGCCTGGATCCTGATTGGATCGCGCAGCTCCCGGTAGCTTTCCAACAATTCAGCCGGACGGGTATCATCCCCCTTGGAATGCGGCCCAAAGCGGCAGGTATGCAGGACCAATGCCTGCGGAACCTGATCGAGACGCGCACGCCTCAACGCTTCCTGCGCCGGGGGTAGGATCTCCATAACGTCGCTCGTATCCAGCTCCCTAACAGCAATTCCAAATGCACGGAAGCGAGCGCCAATGTCGCCCGCGACCGCCTGCTCCGCCGCTGTGGTCTGAGCGATGTGGTTGTTTTCCAGGACAAACAATATCGGCGTTTTCCAAAGCGAGGCCATGTTCAAGGCTTCGTACAATACCCCTTCTCCCAAAGTGCCGTCCCCCAGAAATGCGACCGTCACCGCCTGGCTGTTCTTGATTTTTTCCGCTAATGCCATGCCGGTTGCGACTGGCAAAATACCGCCTTGAACGCCGTTTGAGTAAAAATTTCGCCACTGCAGGTGCTGAGAGCCGCCTCGCCCGGCGCACACTCCGGTTTCCCTGCCCATCAATTCGGCAAAAAGGGCGCGCGGATCCCCTCCATAGGCCAAAAAATGACCGTGGCAGCGGTGGCTGCTGAAGACGATATCCCCTGGTTGGATCTGGCTGAGCACGCCAACCGCGTTGGCCTCCTGCCCCAGGTACGTATGCGTGGTGCCGAAGAAGACCCCTTTTGGAAAGTTGTCCAGGACGGTTTCTTCGAACCGGCGGATGCGGAAAAGACTGGTATATATTTCTTCGGCTCCCATAATTCATCACACCAGGAATAACAACCCCACGCCAAGCATCGCCAGGCCTGTGCCCAGGATCGCATTCCAACCGATCCTTTCCTTGAAGAGAAAAACCGCCACCGGTATTAAAAATACGGGCGGCAGCGCCATCAAGGTGCTGGCAACGCCGACCTGGGCGCGTTGGATGGCGACGAGTGAAAGGGTCACGCCTAAGAAAGGGCCTGTGAATGCGCCGATCAAGATGAAAGAAGACGCCTGCCGCCGGTCGCTAAGCTGCCGTAAAGTCGAGCCAGCCTGGCCGCGCACAAAGGTAAAGGCCCAAAGGATCAAAGCCGCGGCGATCATGCGGATCAATGTACCCGAAAGGGCTGGGAAATCACCGCCCAGGCCTTCTTTGGCGGTGATCAAGCCAATGGCCTGGCCTGCAGCCCCGCCAAGACCGCACAGTATCCCTAGCAAAAATCTGCGCGTTTCGACATCGTTCTGCTGGCCCCGGTTGTTACGATCTAAAACCACCCAGGAAACCCCGCCCAGGGTAACCAGAATGGCGAAAATCTGCAAGCCGGTCAAGGCTTCCCCAAAGAACAACCATGCCAGAAGGGATGCCAGGATCGGGGCCAGGCTCATCATCAGCATCGAAAGCCGTGGTCCAATCCAGATGAAAGCCTGGAAAAGAAACGCATCTCCCAAAACAAGGCCGATCACGCCGGAGAGGCTTAGCCAGAACCAACGTTCAGGACCGGCAGTAAAAGGCGAGGGCAATCTCAAAAGCAGGTGGGTTGCCGCCAAGAAGAAAACGGCGACGACCAACCTCGCCCGGTTCAAGACCATCGAGCCAAGCTGCCTGCCAGCCAGGGTAAACATCGTTGAGGTGGCAGTGAAGAAAAGGGATGTCCCCAGGGCGGCAAGTTCGCCGATGGTTGTATTCAAGTAGTCCCCTTTTCCTTTAGAGGGACCTTTCGCGCAGGGTCCGAGGACGCCTCTCCCAGGTCGGAGCTGCCCATAAACTCTTCGGCTGTGACCTGACCCGGCTGGTTGATCCCCTCGCGTTTTATGACTATCCAAAGGGTCATCAGCAAGATTTTTATATCCAGCCAGAGAGACCAATGGTCCACATACCATACGTCCAGGCGGAATTTGTCCTCCCAGGAGAGTGCGTTGCGCCCATTTATTTGCGCCCAGCCGGTTATACCGGGCAGCACCTCATGCCGGCGCATCTGTTCTGAGGAGTAACGATCCAGGTACTGCATCAGCAAAGGGCGCGGGCCTACCAGGCTCATCTCGCCGAGAAACACATGAATGAGTTCGGGAAGCTCATCCAGGCTGGTCGCCCGTAAAAAACGGCCGAGCGGCGTGATACGCTCGGAGTCGGGCAGCAATTTTCCGTACGTGTCGCGAGCCTCGTTCATGGTGCGAAACTTGGACACCCTGAAGGGCCGGCCACGGTAGCCCGGACGGAGCTGGCGAAACAGGACCGGGCTGCCGTGGGAAATACGCACCAGTATTGCAAGGATCGCCAGGAGCGGCGCGGCCAGCACAAGTCCCGGTATCGTCAACAGCAGGTCGAAGCAGCGTTTGGAGGCCGGTACTCCCGGAGGAAAGAATTTCATATCCGTCCATCTCCGGTTCGGGCGTCAATCCTTCTTTCAGTCGGCATAGCCTTGCAATTTTTCCAAAACCCTGGCTAACTGCTCCGGCCAATCCGGCAGAGAAATGTACTGCATCCACAGAGCAGTCTTTCCTACTCGCACCAATTCACCCAGGTCGGGTAAAGAGGCGGGAATATCGCCTTCTGGAAATCGCAAGGCGAACTGCCCATTCTCCGCTGTGACCGAGGCAAGGCGAGCCGCCTCCGCCAGGAGCTTGATCTTGAGCTGAAGGAAGAGGTTGTGGACGATTTCCGGCAGAGGGCCGAAACGATCCTTGAACTCTTCGGAGAGCGCATCCACGTCTTCCATACTTTGCAGCTCAGCCAGCCGGCGGTAAAGTCCCAGGCGAACATCTTTGTCCGGAACGTACTCAGCCGGGATGCTGACCGGCAGGGGAAGCTCAACGGTAGACCCAGTGCGTTGAGGGCTGATCCCCGATAATACCGGCGACGAAGGCAGGTTGCGGTCTTTGCGCAAGCGCCTGACCGCCTCCGCCAGCAATCGGGTGTAGAGATGGAAGCCGACGGAAGCGATATGCCCGTGCTGGCGAGTGCCGAGGATATCGCCGGTGCCGCGGATTTCCAGGTCGCGCATGGCGATCGAAAACCCGGCGCCAAGCTGGGTGTTTTCGGCGATCGTTTCCAGCCGCTGGCGACCTTCCTGGGTGGGCGCCTTGCGGTTGTGGCGGAAGAAATAGGCAAAAGCGCGTTGGGCGCCGCGTCCGACCCGCCCGCGCAACTGGTAGAGCTGCGCCAGTCCGAAGGTATCCGCGCGGTCGACGATCAAGGTATTGGCGCTGGGGATATCCAGGCCCGACTCGATGATGGAGGTGCTGAGCAGCACATCCACCTTGCCTTTGGAAAAAGCATCCATCCGCTCGGAGAGTTCATTCTCCGGCATTTGCCCGTGAGCGACAGTGATGCGCGCCTCCGGGATCAACTGCTCCAGGTGGCTGCGCATGGCCTGGATCGTGTGCACCCGGTTGTGAACGAAAAAGACCTGCCCGCCGCGCTCCAACTCACGCAAGATTGCCTGACGCACCAGCTTCTTGGAATAAGGGCCGATGTGCGTGACGATGGGCAGACGTTCTTCGGGAGGCGTGTTGATCGTAGAGATATCGCGCACGCCGCTAAGGGCCATATAAAGCGTGCGAGGGATCGGCGTCGCCGTCATGGTCAAAACGTCCACTTCGGTGCGCAGCTTCTTCAATGTCTCCTTGTGTGTCACGCCGAAGCGCTGCTCTTCGTCAATGATCAACAGCCCCAGATCTTTGAATTGGACGTCGGAAGAAAACAAGCGGTGGGTCCCGATGATGATATCGATGCTTCCCTGTGCCATTCGTTCGACGATCTCGCGCTGCTGCTGCGGGGTGCGGAAGCGGGAGAGCATCTCCACCTCCACCGGAAAAGCGGACAGGCGCTGAAGGAAGGTCTGATAATGCTGCTGCGCCAGCACCGTCGTGGGAACCAACAGCGCCACCTGCTTCCCGTCCATAACAGACTTGAATGCTGCCCGCAGGGCAACTTCGGTCTTGCCGTATCCCACGTCGCCGCAGATCAGCCGGTCCATCGGGCGCGCCTCTTCCATATCTTGTTTAACTTCCTTCAGAACCCGGATCTGATCCTCGGTCTCGATATATGGGAAGCTGGCCTCCAGCTCCTGCTGCCAGGTGGTATCCGGGCCAAAGCTGAAGCCTTCGACCACGCTGCGCCTGGCATAAAGCTCCAGCAAATCCTCGGCCACTTCCTTTACGGCTTCTTTTACGGCCGTTTTCGTGCTGCGCCATTCAGCGCCCCCCAGGCGGCTGATGGTTGGCGGGCGACCATCGGGTCCGACGTAACGAGTCAGGCGGTCGACCTGGTGTACCGGGACAAAAAGCTGGGCCTCGTCGGCATACTCGACAGCCAAATATTCGCGCTCCACCCCTTCTACCGTGCGGCGGACCAGCCCCACAAATCGACCGATGCCATGATCGACATGGACAACCCAATCTCCCACCTGCAAATCCGAATAAGCTGCCTCCGGGGCTTCGGCAACCGGCCGGGGCCGGCGGCGAGGTTCTGGACGGCGCCAGCCGAAGATCTCGCCATCGGTCAGCAGGTACAAGGATGATCCATCTCGTGGACTGAAAACCCAACCCTCGCTCAAGCTGCCCTCAACGAAAACTGGTGGGCATAATTGCTCGCGCTGAGATTCAGGCAAGTCGGGGAGAACACTCTGCTCAGACCAAAGCTCTAACAGCCGTGGGGTCTGGCGCGATACGACAACCAACTGCTCGCCGGTAGTATAGCGCTCAAACAGGTAGTCCATCACCCGCTTCAATTGGCCGCCGAAGCGCGGTCCAGATTTAAAGCTCTCTGCCAATGAGGAGGTGATCAGACCACCGTCTTCTAACTCGATTGCTGAAGACGGCCCCAGCTCAAGCGAACGATGTCCTGCGAGAGAATCCTGGATCTCGGACCAGGTGAGATATGGCAGCGGGAAATCTTCCGCAAGCGTTCCATCCTGAACAGATTCCCGGCGTAAATTAACTGCCTGTTCCTCGATCTCCAGGATGGTATCCTGGAGCGCTTGCAAGTCATCGATGATCACCAGCGCCTGATTTGGAAGGTAGTCTAAAAGGCTGGCCGGAGAGGGGTGCAGCAGCGGGATATGAAATTCGGAGACATCTTCCGGCGAAGTTTGCAGCCCAATTTCCACTTGATTTTCATCAGCCCCAGATAGCACCCCCGCCGGTAGAAGATATTCCCTGGCCGGAGTGACCAGGACACGACCGGGGACGGCGATATGACCATTGGATTGAACATTTTTAACCGTACGTTGGGTGGCTGGATCGAAGCGGCGTAAAGTGTCGATCTCATCGCCAAAAAACTCAATGCGCACTGGTTGAGATTCCGCCGGCGGCCAAAGATCCAGGATCCCGCCGCGCCGGGCAAACTGACCAGGAGCGATCACGGTGTTGACCGGCTCGTACCCTAAGGCAACCCAGTTGCGGACCAGCTCATCCACCTTGATGGACTGCGATTGGCGCAGGGTGCGCGTGACTTGCAGATAATCGCGGCGCGGTAGGGTGCGAGTCATCAAAGCACGCGCCGAAGCGACCACCAGCGGCGCTGTTTGAGGAACTTGCGACCCGGGAATATGGTAGGCCGCCAGGGCTGTGAGAACGTTCAGGCGGTCGCGGCGAGCGGTGTCTCCCCAGGCAGCTTCCTCGTAGAAAAGAGGGGTTGGCTCGGGAAAGACCAGGCGCGATGCCTGAGGCGCCCAAAGGGACAGCTCTTCCACCAGGGTGAGCACCCGATCCGAACGGTCGGTGAGCAGCAAGATTGGCGCCTGCAGGGTGGCTTGCAGCGCCGCCAGGACCGGCAAGCGGGCGGAGCGGCGTAGACCCAGGCTGTGCTGGGCATTGCCCTGCTGCAAGGAGGCGCTCAATGGTTGAACGCTGTTTGCAATAATCTCGATCAAAAACTCAAGCGCCATGATCCCCCGCCTGAGCGTTTTCGACCGCTCCGTTATATTGGTTCATCGCCGTTTCCAGGCCATGCTCTACGATCGTCAGAACCGCATCGACAGCTCGCTCCAAAGTCTCGTTGAGAATCTCCGTTTCGCGGCGGGTGAAATCTTGCAAGACGTAATCGGCTGCATCCATGCGGCCTGGAGGACGTCCGATTCCCAGACGCAGGCGAGGGAAATCCTGGGTGCCCAGCCGTTGGATAATCGAAGCCATGCCTTTTTGACCGGCTGAGCCCCCAGAGGGGCGCAGGCGAATTGTGCCCAACGGGAGATCGACATCGTCATAGACAACCAGGAGTCTGTCCGGGGAAATTTTATAGAAGCGCTGCAGGGCAGCAACCGGCTGCCCTGAAAGGTTCATAAAGGTTTGTGGTTTCGCCAGCACGAGACGGCGTCCCAGGTAATTGGCTTTGGTCACCAGGGCTTTCAATTCGAGGCGCGTGAAGGAAACGCCCAGGCGGCTCGCCAGGCGATCGACCAGCATAAATCCGGCGTTATGTCGGTTTTCGCGATACTGCCGGCCGGGATTTCCCAAACCAACGATCAAGAATGGAGATTGTTCGATGGCCTGGCCGGAATTGAGCTCAGGGTTAATCTTGTTCAACAACTTTCTTAACACCATAAAATCTATGAAGCGGCTCCTTTACTTGCGCCGTATGCGCCGAGCCGAGGTATATAACCCGATCAGCGCCAGCGCAGCTACGGTTCCCAGGGCCCCTTTTCCTAGGCTTATATACAGATTGGACATCGAGAGCTGCGCCGGGTTAGCCGGGAGGGCCGTGGCGGTGGGAGGCACCGGCGTAGCGGTCGCAGTCGGGGTAATGGTGGGCACGGGTGTGTCGCCCGGAACCAGCGTGGCGGTGGGAGTCACCGGAGTGGGTGTATCTGTTTCGATGGGCGTATAGTTGCGCACCCGGATCCCGCTAACAATCGCCGTCTGTTGGCTGCCATCCGCGAGATGCACCACCAGGCGCAGGGAATAAATGCCATCCGTAATGGTTGTCGTATCCCATTGTGCAACCGTCCCGCCTGCTACCGGTTGGTCGCTCTCTGCGATAAAGAACCAGGTATTTTGCGAGTTGCGGCTGTATGCGAAAGTAAGTTCAGCAGACTGGAATCCCGGCACTGATGTATACGCGTTGATGGCTGCCTTCCCCTGGAGCGCCTGGCCGGGAAGCGGCGATTGGATCTGCACCCCTGCAGGTGTGGGCGAGGTTGTCTGATCTCCCGGGACCGGGGTTTCCTGCTGGGCAGAGGCAAGCCCACCTGGCAGGACAGCCAGGCAGAAAACCAGGATCGAAAAAAGTGTACGTCGCATGGCAATCGTTTAGTTTAACACGGAGGCGGGTGAGGGTCAACTGCCAACGGAATTAATTTTTTATAAGCGAATACCCAAAGAGGCGTAAGTATGGTAAACTCATTGGCGTTGTTGGTCTGCTGATAAAACAATTATCTGAAGGAAATGATGTGACACGGTCGCGAACAGAACTGATGGTCATGCGCTTGCGCGAAATGCAAGCGGCATCTCCCGACATCGAAGCTTCTGCTGTAGTCTCTGTAGACGGCCTGATCATGGCCTCTGCCTTGCCGGCCGAGGTCGAAGAAGATCGTGTTTCGGCGATGTCGGCTGCCATGCTTAGCCTGGGTGAGCGCATCTCCACCGAACTGGGGCGCGGCACGCTTGATCAGGTGTACATTCGTGGCGATCGCGGTTACGTGATCCTGTCTTCCGTTGGCCAGGAAGCGGTGTTGACCGTCCTGGCGCGTGAAAATGCCAAGCTCGGTTTGATCTTCCTGGAGATGCGCCGGGCCGCTGAAAACCTTGTACGAGTAGTGGGATGATCATCAAAACCGGTTTCCTGGTTTAGAAAAACGGTGGGGAGGTCGCCGATAAACGGCCCTCCCCATCTCCTTTTTAAAGGCAAGTGGAACGACATGGGTAGTCGATTGTCTTGGCTCTTTGGGATTTTCTGGGGTAGGGGCCGGAATTGAATCTGTGGATTGGGCAGTTGGAGACGAGAGGTTAAAATGCAAACGAAATATATTTTCTTTACAGGTGGTGTCGTCAGTTCTGTAGGAAAAGGCGTGACGGCTGCGGCGATCGGACGCTTGCTTAAAGAGCGCGGCTTTGCCGTCGCCGTTCAAAAACTCGATCCTTATATCAATGTGGACCCGGGGACGATGAGCCCTTACCAGCACGGAGAAGTCTACGTCCTGGATGATGGCGCAGAAACTGACCTCGACCTGGGCCACTACGAGCGCTTTATTGATATCAGCTTGAACAGAGTCTGTAACGTCACCACCGGGCAGGTGTATGCCGAAGTGATCGGCAAGGAACGGCGCGGCGATTACCTGGGTGGGACGATTCAGGTTATCCCTCATATCACCAATGAAATTAAGCGCCGCATCGGCCTGGTCTCAAAAGCAACCGGGGCAGAGATCGTTCTGGTCGAGATCGGCGGCACAGTCGGTGATATCGAATCGCTGCCGTTCCTGGAGGCGCTGCGACAGATGCGCACCGACGTAGGACGAGAAAATAGCCTTTATATTCATGTAACCTGGCTGCCATACATCGGAGCGACCGGGGAATTAAAAACCAAGCCGACCCAGCACTCGGTTCGCGAGCTGCGCTCGATCGGCATATCGCCGGATGTGATCGTGGCCCGCTCCGACCAGCCGGTTGGCGAAGACCTACGAGAAAAGATCGCCCTATTTTGCGATGTAGAACGCCGAGCCGTGGTGCCGATGATCACCGAATCTGTGTTATACCAGGTGCCCTTGACGCTGGAAAAGCTCGGCATTGGGGAATACTTGTTGGAGCGGCTGGGCTTGCAGGAGCGCCGCAGGCCAGATTGGCGTGAATGGGAACAACTGGTGAAGGAAGTCTCCCAATTAAAGCCAACGGTGAATATCGCCCTGGTCGGTAAGTATGTCGAGCTGCATGATGCCTATATGAGCGTGCGCGAGGCCCTCAAGCACGCCGGCCTGGCCTTGGGGGTCGAAGTGGAAATCGGCTGGGTGCATTCGGCAGAGCTGGAAAAAGGCCGCGGCTGGGATATCGTTCAGCAGGCGGATGGCATATTGGTCCCGGGAGGCTTCGGAAGCCGCGGCATTGAAGGAAAAATTCAAGCCATCCACTACGCACGCGAGAATAAAATCCCATTCCTGGGGCTTTGCCTGGGAATGCAGTTGATGGTGATTGAGTTTGCCCGCTGTATCATCGGGAGCGACGAGGTGAATTCCACCGAATTTGACCGCGCCACACGCTACCCTGTGATCGACTTGATGCCCGACCAACGCGCCATCGCCGATATGGGTGGCACAATGCGTTTAGGCGTTTATCCTTGCCAGTTGCAGCCTGGAACGCAAGCAGCGCTGGCTTACCGGCAGGATGTCGTTCAAGAGCGCCACCGGCATCGCTTCGAGCTGAATAACGCCTATCGCGAGGTGCTTTCAAATGGTGGGATGCGGTTTTCAGGGCTATCTCCGGATGGGCGCCTGGTGGAAATCGCCGAGCTTTCGGATCACCCATTCATGCTCGGCACACAGTTCCACCCCGAATTTCTTTCACGACCCAACCGGCCCCACCCATTGTTCGTGGCATTCCTGGATGCAGTTCGCCAGCGGGCAGGGCTCGAGCTCGAACGAACGCCCGCCGAGCAGAACGCCAGCCTGCCTGTTTTTGAAGGGCAAAGCCGACGAATTGGGTTATACTAGCCCTGGGATGATAGGGTGCATTCATTTTGTAAATTTTGTCTTCCCAGGTTGGCGGGGACAACAAAATAAATCCAAAAAAGAGGTGTAAAAATGGAAACAATTATTGAAGATATCACCGCTCGCGAAATCCTGGACTCGCGCGGCAACCCGACCGTGGAGGTTGAAGTGACCTTGATGGAAGGGAGCTGGGGTCGCGCCGCAGTGCCTTCTGGGGCTTCCACCGGGGTGCATGAAGCGCTCGAATTGCGTGACGGCGACAAGTCGCGCTACGGCGGCAAGGGAGTCCAGAAGGCTGTCGAGCACGTCAATGAAGAAATCGCCGACGCCTTGATCGGATGGGATGCGACCGAGCAAAAAGCGATTGACCAGGTTCTGTTGGAACTGGATGGCACACCCAATAAATCCAAGTTGGGCGCAAACGCGATCCTGGGCACCAGCCTGGCTGTCGCCAAAGCAGCAGCCAACGCGCTTGACCTGCCGCTCTACCGCTACATCGGCGGCGTTTACGCCCACGTTCTCCCGGTGCCGATGATGAATATCCTCAACGGCGGCGCCCATACGGGTTGGCAATCCACCGATGCCCAGGAGTTCATGGTGATGCCGCTTGGGGCAGAGACCTTCGCAGAAGGGCTGCGATGGGGCGCAGAAATATACCATACCCTCAAGGGAGTACTTAAAGATCGCGGCTACACAGCCCTGGTGGGCGACGAAGGCGGTTACGCTCCGGCCCTGAAAGCCAACAGCGAAGCCGTTGAGGTGATCCTGGCTGCCATCGAAAAAGCTGGATACAAGGCGGGCGAGCAGGTAGCAATTGCAATTGACCCGGCCGCCTCCGAATTCTATGACGCACAGGCAGGCATCTACAACTTACGCAAAGAAGGCAAAAAGCTGAACAGTGAGGAAATGGTCGCTTTCTGGAAGTCCTGGACCGAACAATACCCCATCGTTTCCGTAGAAGATGGCCTGGCCCAGGACGACTGGGCCGGGTGGGAAATGATGACCCGGGAGATGGGCGATAAGATCCAGATCGTCGGCGACGATTTGTTGGTGACCAATCCCGAGCGTGTCCGCCGGGCGATCCGCGAGCGCGCCGCGAACGCCTTGCTGGTGAAACTCAACCAGATCGGAAGCCTGACCGAGACCATCGAGGCCGTCGAGATTTGCCAGCGGGCCGGCTGGCGAGCTGTGACCTCGCACCGCTCAGGAGAAACAGAAGACTCGACCATCGCCGACCTGGTGGTGGCATTAAACATGGGGCAGATCAAAACCGGGGCGCCTGCTCGCTCCGACCGAGTGGCGAAGTACAACCAACTGCTGCGCATCGAAGCCGATTTGGGAGATACAGCCCACTATGCCGGTTGGGAGGCCTTGCGCCGCTAATCTTCTACTTTCGCCTCTTCGAAATGCTCATCCGCTTTGGCTTCCTTTATTTCCGGAGCTTCTTCTTCAACAATTTCCGCCGTCTCCGGCTCTTCCTCTTCCACGATAGTGGGGCGCAGGGCCTCATTCAAGGTCAGGTTTTCGCGGCGCATCCCAGGGGCCGGGGTGCCGCAGTAGGGACACAAATTCCAGGAAAGATCCATCAGCTTGCTGCAGTTGTGGCAATTTTTCTTTAACCGAGTATGGCAGTTCGGACAAATGATCCAGTTTTCTTTAACGCGCCGCCCGCAGCCCGGGCATAAGGCCGTATCTTCGATCGTCTGCAGCAGCGCCTCTTCTTCCAATGTATGTTGGTATTCTTCCTCCAGCGTGCTGCGTGGTCTCAGGATCAGGTAAACAACGATCCCGGGTAAAAAGAGAACGGCGACCACCAAAACCGCCAAAATACGCGCCAGTGGATCGCGCGCCCGGCTGCGGATGTCACGGTAGGTCCAGATGACCAGGCTCAGCCAGAGGGCTGCGATGAACGCGCCGCTCCATGCAGTCAGGAACAAGAGAAAATTCGAGAGAGAGGTTGGGTCGAAAATCATAGGCCAATCCGTTACGGCGATTATAGCATGGAAGCTCGTCTCACCACACTTCAACTCTTGAGAAGGTCGCGCTGATTTGGCGCGAATCCCAACAACCTTGCAGGGTTTACTTGCCCGAAAGAAGGGCTTATTGTATATTAAAGCCTTATCCGCGCCTTGAATTTCGGAGAGCTATGAAAGAACAAAATGCGATCTACCGGATTACCGACCTGGAAGAAGACGAACGACCGCGCGAAGAACTCGCAAAACACGGGCCGCAAGCGCTCAGCCCGTCCGAATTGCTGGCGATCCTGCTGCGCGTGGGAACGCAAGGCGAAAATGCCGTCCAGGTAGGGCAGCGCCTTTTGCAGGACCTGGGCGGTCTGCCCGGCCTGCACCGGGCGTCTTATGAAGAGGTGTGCAGCCAGCATGGCATCGGCCCCGCCAAGGCTGCCCAAATAAAAGCTGCGATCGAGTTAGGCCGCCGGCTGGCGGTCGAGTCGCCAGAGGACTTGCCTGCAATCCACAGCCCAGCGGACGCCGCAGTATTAGTGCAATACGAGATGAGCGCCCTGGAGCAAGAGGAGCTGCGCGTCATGCTGCTGAACACCCGAAACCAGGTTCTTGACGTGAGAAAAGTGTATCAAGGCTCGCTGAACTCTTCCCAGGTCCGCGTGGGAGAGCTGTTCAAAATGGCGATTCGCAAAAACGCGGCCGCGATCATCGTCGTCCACAACCACCCCAGTGGGGACCCAACTCCCAGCCCAGACGATGTTGCCGTTACACGCGCTATCACCCAGGCCGGCAAGCTCCTGGATATCGAAGTGCTCGACCACCTTGTTATTGGCGCCAATCGCTTCGTCTCGCTCAAAGAGCGTGGCCTCGGCTTTACGTAGCCGCCTGTTTACGCAAATGTGCGAAAGCAGGCCGGTCTGGTTTCGATAGCTTCCTCAACCGGACGTGAGCCGGATTGAGAAACGGGTGAATTCCCCGCTGGCGGTTTCCCACTCTGTTTGTACGGAATATACCGAAGAAGCGCTTGGCCCGCGCTGCAGCGCTTTTAGAAGTTTCTCCAGATTTTGGCGTTCACCCTCAGCCAAAACCTCGACTGAGCCATCCCAGCAATTCCGCACCCAGCCAAACACCTTCAGAGCATAAGCCTTTTCTTCCACAAAAACGCGGAAACCCACTCCCTGGACGCGCCCCTCGACGATGGCATGCAGGCGAGCTGTTTCTTGCTCCGCCATTCCGTCTCCTTTGGATTGTGTGCCTTTTCTTCCGGCAGGTGGCTGACCTGGCCAACCTGCTTCCTGGAAATCTCAGCGCGCCAGCGTATCCAACGGCTGCCGGCGCATCCGCACGACGATCATGCTCAATGGACCGATCATGATGACCAGGGATATCGTAAACCAGGGAAGAAGATTTCTAAGCGCTACAAGGTTGGTATCTTCGCCAAATACTGCCTGGCGCCACTGGCGTTCTACCTGATTGAGAGACACCCCCAACACACTTTCCACACCATGCTCGCAGTCCATGCCGTTGGCAAAGCTGGTTGTTAGATCGGTTAATCCGGAGGTGCCGAAACTGTTGTGTAAGTAGCGAGTAAAAGAAGCAGACTGGGCATAAGCCAATAATGCGCCGGAAGCGTCCCTTGGAAAGGTAGCGCACAGGGAAGACATCGAGAGCAGGCCCCCCTGTTGGTAGGCGTCGTCCAGCAAGATTTCATAATCCGGGTTCGGGGACAACTCAGTGTCCGAGGCCAGGCCCTCGCTAAGCCAAACTGGCAAGTTCCTGTAAGCGGGGCCGACGAATTGGTAAGTCATCACGTGCATCAGCTCGTGGGGGATGCGCTGTTCAATCAGGGTTGGCTGTTCCGGTCCCAATGGTAGGGCAACTAGCATCACAGACAGGTCTGGAATCGCATGGCCAGCCACATCCTGAACCTCACCTGGATCTAAAACCGGCTGTAACTCCTTTGCATTGGTATAAACAAAGATATCGATCTTTCCCGTCGGGTCGGGAGCGTTGATTAAGCTTTTTACTTTGGTAAGCCCCTCTTGTGCAACATCCAATATCCGCTGGGCGAAAGCAGCGTCGCCTTCGTGCCAGTGGACCCGAAAAACCTTATCTTCTAAAACCTGCCATTGAAAACGGTTGTCCTGGTATTTAAATTGAAAATATGGGCTGGTAGATGCACTCCCATCCTGGAAGACCACCCGGTACCGATATTGGATGGTTGAAAAAGGGCGCAACTGGTTATTCGTAAGGTCATAGTCCAGGCTGAGCTTGCCATCTGGCGCCAAATTTACCGCGTTCGATACAGTGTGCGGGTCTCCTTGGGCTCCGAACAAGACCAATACCTCGTCAACGGGCTGGTCTGTCTTCAAATTGGCTTGAAAGTGGAGCGATTCACGAAACGTGTAATCAACGGTGGGATTCGATATCCCAAAATCCGCCCGGGCAGGAAATGCAGTCAGCAGGATCGCCAATAGCGCCATGGATAACAAGGCTGCTTTTACGAGTTGGACAAAATGTGGCGGATAGCGGCCGGGTTTTGCAAACATCTCAACTCCCCAATAAAGCTAAGATCGGGGTCAACGTGATCGAACTGAGCAAGGTGGACGTAAACACAGCGGCTGTCACAAATGAAGGCTCCAGGTCAAATTCGATCGCCAAAACGGTCGTCAGGATCGCAGTGGGCATCGCTGATTGGGTGATGCCCGCCAGACGGGCATAGCCATGCAAATGGAATGCAAAACTCAGGCCAAAGGCTATCGCTGGGGCGACCAGGATACGCGAAAAACTAGAAAGCGCTAACGGCAGTGCCTGGCCTTTCCACCTTACAGTTTGAAATTGTAACCCAAGCAGCACAAGCATGGAGGGGATCGAGGCATCGCCTAACAAATTCGTGGTCCGTTCCAAGGCCAGGGGAAGCTTCCAGCCTGCTCGCAAGAAAACAAAAGCCAAAACCAGAGCATAAACGGTCGGCACCTTCAACAAGTTCGACAGCGCTTGCTTGAAGTTCTTTTTCCCCATCGAGGCGATCAGCACGCCGAAAGTGTAAGCCAGGATGGCCGATGCGACGAAATAAAGGCTGGCGAACGCCAGGGCAGGCTCGCCAAACGCGAAAAGATTCACGGACAGCCCAAAGTTTCCGGAATTCATGAAGATGCTGGTGAGCACGACCGCGGCCAGTAACCGCCGGTCCAGCTTCATCGCCCGGCCAGCCAGGAAAGCGAATATCCCCACTAGCAAGCTGACCCCGGCAGTAAAGGCCATCATTGTAAGAATGTCAGCATTGCTCAACTGGCTTTGGGCGATTAATTTAAAGATCAGGCAGGGACTGAAAATATAAAAAATCACCTGGGAGAGGGAACGGGGGTTAATGCTTAGGAATTTCGAAAGCAAAAAGCCCGCGCCCGCCGCCAGGAAGATTGGCAGGAGGTTGTTGGCGAAGAGGACGAGCAGCTCGCTCAATCTTCAATATCCTCGTCTTCGTCGTCCTCCTCGATCAAGTCAAATAACACATCCTCGATATCTGGCTCATCGGCGCTCGCATCGATAAAATCTTCTTCGCCTTCGACTTCAGGGAGATCAAAAAGAGCAAAAAGCCCGATTTCCTCATTAAAGGTCAGGTTGTCGAGAGCATCATCGATGAAATCGGCCTCCTTTTCATCGTCGGTCTCGTCGTAAAGGTTCTCCAGAATTTCACGCACGCCTTCACCGCCGATCTGAGAGAGCGACCAGATGCAGGCTGCCCTGACGTTATCGTTCGGATCATCCAGAAGGTCGATGAGTTGCGGCAGGGCCTCATCAATCTCCAGCTCGCCCGCGGCCCGGGCTGCCTCTGCTCTAACGGCTGGCTGGTTGTTTTCCAGCATATTCAAAACTTTCGGCTGCCAGACCTCTTGAGCCGAGCGCCCCATGGCAAACAAGGCACTGACCAACCAATCCCTCTCGCCATTGTTGTAGGCAGCCTCAATCAGGGGAGGAACTTCATCTCGACTGGAATATCCCAGCGCCTCCAGGGAGCGCCGGCGAACCAACAGCTCCTCGGCGCCGGTCGTGGCTTGCAGCAGCGCCTCTTCAACCTGGCTCAGTTTTAAGGCAGAGAGCTCTTCGATTTCACCCAGGTACACGTATTTCCCAAGGGCGGTTGCGGCTGCGGCCCGCACCTCCGGCTCAATGTCTGTCTTCAACAGATTCAGGAAGATGTCAGGCAGGTCGGAGGCTTCATATTCCCATAATACGCGGATAGCCGGCAGGCGCACTTGCGGATCTTCGTCGCTTAATGCCAGGCGCGCCAGCGCCTCGAAAGAGAGCAGGGTGTCATTTTCGCTAAGCCCTTCGATATCTTCAAGCAAAGCTTTCCGGCGCCAGGCAGGGATTTTCGGCCAGATCTTTTCGACTTCGGCCAGTTCTAATTTCTCCAGATCGGAAAGCCGGTAAAGGAAGACCGGCTTGAAAGGTGTTTCGGCATCCAACAAAGCATCCAATAGTTCACGGAAAGGTATTTTACTCGGTGTGGACATGGCTGGCATCACTTGGGCAGTTGCAGAGGGTTGATAAAATCTTGCAAGTTGATGTAAATCAACAGGATCAACAGCAGAGTAAATCCGACCAGGTGGATCATGTTCTCGTATTGGGGTGGAATCCGCTTTCGTACCAGGATCTCCGGCAGGGTCAGTAAAATTCGCCCACCATCCAGGGCCGGGATCGGGAAGAGATTGAGGACCCCTAACGAGATCGAGATCGCCATAAAGAAATATAACGGACTCGGAAACTGCTGGTAGATATCAAACATGCCTTTGTATCCAACCAGGCGGCCTTCCTGGGGGGTGACCTGGCCCTGGAAATAATGGATAGGAAGCAGCAAAATGCCGCGCACATTTTCGTAAGCCGCGTACGCGCCGCGTGAAATCGCGGTTGTCAACCCAACCGGTTGGGTGGGATTTCCCATGCGGATACCAATGGCGCCCTGGTCCGGCGGTGGTGAGCTGCGTGGGGTCAGAGTCACGTTGTAGGTCTGGTCTCCGCGCTGGTAAGTCATCTCGATCGGCTTCCCCAGGTTATCTTGAACACGCTGCTGCAAAATTTCGAAGCTGTCAATTTTTTCGCCGTTGATTTGCAGGATCACATCCTCAGGCTGTAAGCCCGCCTGCGCCGCTGGGGAATCCGGCACGACCTGGGTGATTTTCACGATCGACGAGATTGGGTCTCCCAGGGTATAAAACAGCAGAACGCCCAGAACCAGGCCGATGAGCAGGTTCATTACCGGCCCGGCAAACAAAACCCCCAGGCGGACCCACGGACTGGCTGCTGCCAGCCCGCCTTCGACCGAAGGGTCGTTTTCGCCCTTGGGGCGCACGAATCCCCCAAGCGGGATCCAGTTCAGGCTGTACACCGTGCCATTGGCTTCAAAAAGCTTGAGCATGCGCGGTGGGAAACCGATACCAAACTCCTCGACTTCTACCTTTAGCAGCCGGGCGACGATAAAATGCCCGAATTCGTGCAGCAAGATCAGGGCGGCGATGCCGATAATAAACTGAGCTAATTTCGTTAATACAACAAGATCCATAGTTACCTACAATCCAATTCTACTGGAACGATTTTTCAATTCTGGAGCGATTATATCCTGTCCCTCACGAATAGGAAAGTTCTATACAAGCCCTGAACGGCTGTTCTAACGCTTTTCTAACGCAATAGGCGCGCCGGGCGGTTTCCCATCCGAAATCAAGTCGGGACCTTAGCTGTCAAAGTATTTATTGGGATCAGGTACAGCGCTTCTTAGAGATATTTGGCAGCCCCACCCGGGTGGGCCAGGAGAATATTGGATACCCCAGGGACCAGGCCCAGGAGTTCTTTAACCTGCTCAACATAACCGGTGGGACAAATTACGTGCACATTGGGCCCGGCGTCTATCGTATAAAAAACCGGTATGCCGCTTTCTCGCCAGAGACGCACACGGGTCATCAACTCCAGAGTGGCCGGCAGCCAGTAGAACAATGCCGGCCTGGAGGTGATCATCACCGCGTGCATCAAGTTGCTGTCCAGCTCGGCGATCTCGGCCAGGGCCTCGAAATCACGGTCCAGGATCGCCTGCCTGCAAAGATCCAGCCGCCGGGGGGCGTCCGCCACTCGGGCGGCCTGCAGCGGGCTGCTGGCCGCCCGGGCATGACCGGCAGTCGAGCCGGTCTGTTTGTGCGCCTGGCTGACGACGGCAACGCAGTCGATCAGGTCCCAATGCGCCGGTGGGGCGATCGACCAGGCGTATGAGCTCGAGTCATCCTCGCCGCGCCCCCATTCCACGAACCCGCCCGGCACGGAGCGGCAAGCTGAGCCCGAGCCCGTGCGCGCCAGCCGGGAAAGCTCCGCCTCGGAGAGCCTCAAGCCGGCCGCCGCGCTGGCTGCCAGGCTCAACGCTGCAAAAGCCGCGGCGGAGGAAGCGATGCCGGCCCCGCTGGGAAAGTTGTTCTCACTCTCCACCTGGGCAAACAGACCCAGCCCAGCCAAACGCCGCACTCGATCCAGAAAATCGCTGACGCGCTTCAAACCCGGCCCTTCGACGGGCTTTCTGTTCAGGGCGAACCGGTCGGCCGCTAGGCCCGAATTGAATGTCACGGTCGTGCGGGTGTGCAGCCCGTCCAGGTTCATCGAGATGGAGCCGTTGGTGGGAATGCGCAGGGCCTCATCCTGGTTGCCCCAGTACTTGATGAAGGCAATATTAGGATGACTTTGGGCAGTCGCTGTGCTCATGGGGTGATGATACCATTGCTTGAGTCAATTTTTTATTGTGATACAAAAAAGGTATCCCTTCAAATTCATCGGGAAATACTGCCATTAATTGTCATGGTCATCGTGGAGTTTCTTTTCGTCAGCACCCCCTTGACAATCTCCGGCATACATCGTATACTAATTACAGACCGAACGTTCGGTCTGTTACAAAAGGAGGAACATGACGGATTCCGAAGCCCGTAAGCAAATTCTGCTGGCGACGATTAAACTGCTCGGCACCAAAGGCTACGCCAACATGAATATGAACGACATTGTAGCCGAGTCGGGGATAAGCAAGGGCGGCATCTATTGGCACTTCAAAAACAAGGACGCCGTCATCGAGGCTGCATTCGTCTCCATTCTGGATGCGCAGCTTGCGTTTATCGAAGCGCAGTTGGCGGGGACTGATCCCGCCAGGGACAAACTGCGGCGTATCTTCGGGATCGCCCATCTGGTAGGGGAGGAAAGCACCCCACCGCCCATGGAATTTTTCGCCCTCGCCGCGCGCGATGCAGCACTGATGGAACAGGTGCGGCGCTACGTCCACGCCTATCAAGAGCGCATCGCTCAGGTGATTCAACAGGGCATCGACGACGGCGAGCTCTCGCCGGTCGATCCCAGGATGACCGCCCTCAACCTGCTCAGTTTTCTTGAAGGCGTCCTGCTGATCGGGTTGACGGTGCAGCCGGAGACGCTGGCGGCACAGGTTGATCAGGCGGTTGAATTAATCTTTAGAGGCTTATTGTTTAAGGAGTGAATCATGCGAGTTTTAATTGTTGGAGCAGGTCCTGCCGGGCTGACGCTGGCCTACTGGTTGCATAAGGACGGTCACACACCCGTCGTCATCGAAAAAGTGCCAAACATTTACACTGCTGGGTACATGATCGATTTCGCCGGGAGCGGCTGGGATGTCGCCAACCGGATGGGGATAATCCCGCATCTGGAGGCAGTCGACCATGCGGTGAAAGAGATCGTTTTCAAGGATAGCAGCGGCCGCACCACCGCTATCATGCCCACTGGCAAACTATACAATGCCTGGGGTTTCGAGAAACGCTTTCTGGGACTCGACCGGCGGGACCTGGTCGAGACACTTTATCATACGGTCGAGTCTGATGTGGAAATTCGCTTCGGCACGACGCTAACGGCGGTCTGCCAGTCAGCGGAGGCGGTAACGGCCACGTTCTCTGACGGCAAGGAAGAGTCGTTTGACCTGCTCGTGGGTGCAGATGGGATTCATTCGAATGTGCGCGGGTTGGTCTTTGGCAGCGAGGCGGAATTTGCCGATTACCTTGGCTATTACGTCGCCGCTTTTTACTCCCCGCCATTGAGTCCCGCTCCGCCGTCCAGCTTCCTGATGCACGTCGAGCCGGGGATGCAGGTCGGTGTTATGCCGCTGTCGGAGGAGCGTTGGCTGTCATTTCTGATCTACAAGAGCGAAGATAAGGGCCACATCCCGCCTGCCGAACGCCTGCAAGTCCTCAAAGATCGCGCGCGCGGTGTCGGTTGGATTACCACCGATTTACTCAATTCGCTGCCCGCAGAGACGCCGATTTACATGGACACAGTGACGCAGATCGAGATGCCGTCGTGGTCGAGCAATCGAGTTACCCTGATCGGGGATGCCGCCTACTGCCTGACGCTGATCTCCGGGCAAGGCACAAGCATGGCGATGGCGGGCGCGTATTTTCTGGCTGAAGAACTGAGCCAGAATCCTGACCATCATATCGCCTTCCAGCGTTACGAACAGCGGTTGCGTCCTTATATCGAGCAGAAGCAGAAGAAAGCCCGCAATTTCGCGCCGACCTTCGTGCCGAGCAGCGAAATGCGAATCGCGATGACGCAGTGGGCGATTCGGCTGATCGATCTACCGCCGATCACGCGGCTGGTCAGCAAGCAGTTGAACCTCAAGAGTATCATTCCGGCGTAGGGAGGCGCTACAGGCTGAAGTGCAGGCCATGCGGATGAAATGCCAATTATTGTCATATACTGTGGGGACGAAGGATTCGCATGCCCTATCAGCCAGTCCTGGCAGCCTTGGAGCCAAAGGTAGAAACCGGGCTTTATCTTGTCTGGAAAAAATATCAGATGTTTACAAAAGCGGCAGATGTGTTCCTGGAGCAGATTCGACGGAGTATATTTTAAGCTGAAACTTTGCTTGAGGTAGCATTTACCGTTCATCTGTCTGCCTTGCCTGGGTTGCTTGAGAAAAAAGCATTTCAGATAAGGAGAAATTTGCGGTCAAGATCACTCTTGCCGTTAGTTCGACAGAGTTTTGCCAAGCGCTACATTGTGAAGGCGATGTTCGCGCAGGCTTGGGCAGTGGCAGTCGTCATGAGGCGATGATACCACTACGTCAGATAATTTCCTTTTAGCTTTTTGCCCTGAACTGTCAGGCGAGCGGAAAAGCATAAGCCGCGCGGGTCACCGCATCGACTCTATGCCCTTAGTTAGGCCGCTCGCTTACCCGTGAAGACGAGATGATTATCGCTTAGCCAGCATAAGCCTTGAGTTCAGCGATGTAATGATCCTTGGTGGCACGGGGCAACCAAGCACTTTCGAATACGTTCTCGGCAAGGCTGAACGATCCCAGCCTTGCCGAGGTCAACGTCCTCCTGCACCCGGATTAGGTTTTCGTTCATGCTCGTTTCCGTTCGGCAATTGATCAGGGCGTGGTGGCACCGAATTGAGCATAATATTCGCCCATCGCTGTCCAGCGGGCTGCATCGGCGGCTCGAGCGCGTGCCAGATTTTGCGCCTCAGCTTGGGCCAGTTTCTGATAGTACTCTGCCATCGCTGTCCAGCGTGCGGTGTCTGCGGCTCGACTTCGGATCAGGTTCAGGCTGGCAGCGCCACCTAATTGCTGATAGTAACGACCCATAGCTTCCCACCGTGCAGCATCTGCTGTGCGAGAACGTGTAAGATTTTCAGGCCTAGCCCGATTCTGATAGTACTCACCCATAGCCGTCCAGCGCGCTGCGTCAGCAGCTCGACCACGCTCAGCTGATGTTGGCGTATTGGAGAGTGGGAATGAAATCACCATCGCGACCAATAACAGGGACAGAACGCCAAGAACAATAAGAAAACGGTTTTTGAACATTTTGATCTCCTTTCTGGTTCAACAAGTTATAATGTTTTCAGAAACCCGAGTTGATCTCTACTATGCCCATACTGTAGCAAATCTCCCTTCCGGTTTGGTGGCACTAAGTGCCACAAAAAGTGTCACTTATTCGTAACCTGAAGCGATACTGTTTATTTAGAAATTGATGCAAGAACAACATTCTTTTGGCTACTGGCTCAGGCTCAAGAGAAAGGCGCTCGATCTCACTCGCGAAGCTCTGGCTGACCGCGTCGGGTGTTCCGTATCAACCATTCGTAAACTTGAAGATGAAGAACGGCGTCCCTCAGCACAGATTGCTGAGCTGCTGGCTGAAATCTTCAAGATCCCCACAAATGAACGACCAGCCTTTTTACGGTTTGCGCGTGGCGACTGGAGATCTGCTCCCAGCCTGGGGGACGAAGAAGCCCCCTGGCGCGCCTCAACACCAGCACTACCCCAACAACACCGTTCGAATTTACCGGCAACCTTTACTTCCTTAATTGGGCGGGATAAGGATATTGCGGCTGTCCAAGACTATTTGACCAATCCAGATATCCGCCTGGTTACCTTGATCGGCGCGCCGGGAATCGGGAAGACGCGCCTGAGTATCGCGTCAGCGAGCAAGTCACTGGCCGAGTTCTCCGACGGTGTTTTCTTTGTCGCGCTGGCTCCGCTGGATCAGCCATCCTTGATACCTTCTGCCACCCTGCAAGCGCTTGGATATATTGAAAAGAATAACCTGTCTCCCGAGGAACGTCTCATCGAAGGCATCGCAAACAAGCGAATGCTGCTCGTGCTGGATAACTGCGAGCACTTGATCGACGACATAGCTCCGCTCGCTTCTTCCCTCCTTTCGGCCTGCTCCAGCTTAAAAATCCTCACCACCAGCCGCGAAGCGCTACGAATCCCTGGTGAATGGCTTTATTCGGTACCTGCACTGGATATGCCAAAAGAGAACTCTGTCGTTGACATAGAAACCATTTCGGAGTTTCCAGCTCCGGTGCTGTTTGCCGAGCGTGCTCGCGCAGTTCGTTCCGATTTCGCGCTGAACGCCAAAAACATCCGGGCCGTCGCAGCCATCTGCTCACGACTCGATGGATTGCCATTAGCCATCGAACTGATTGCCGCGCGGGTCAAGACGTTATCAATAGAGCAAATCGCTGCACGGCTCGAAGACCGTTTCGCATTGTTAACAAGCGGTAGTCGAGTTGCCTCCTCACGACAACAAACATTGCGCGCGACTCTGGATTGGAGCTATGAGCTGCTGGCAGAAACGGAAAGAGAACTTTTTCGACAACTTTCGGTCTTTGTTGGTGGTTTTACATTGGACGCGCTCGAAATCGGTGGCGCTTCTGGATTCCAATCAATCGATTCTCGATGCGCTTTCACGCCTCGTGGACAAATCACTGCTGCTCGTCGAACAGCAAGATCAACCGCGTTACCGGTTTCTTGAGCCAATCCGTCAGTATGCCAGAGATAAACTGAATGAGACCAGAGAATCGAACTTGATTCAAGATCGTCATCTTAATTATTACCTCCGCGTCGCGGAGGAGGCAGAGCCATACTTATTTGGCGCCGGGCAACAGGACTGGAAGAATCGATTGGAGTTGGACCATGATAACTTGCGGGTCGCGTTGGCATGGTCGCTTGAAAGCAATCAAATCGAAGCGGGACTGAAAATGGCAGGGGCGCTGGCATGGTTCTGGCACAGTAAGGGTCATTTAAGCGAAGGCAACCTATGGCTGGAGAAAATCCTTGCATCTGGCATCGGCACCCAGGGAAAGGAGCGAGCGAAAGCGCTGCGCGCATCCTCCATCCTATCAACGGATATAGGCGATTACATTCGAGCCAGAGCCTTTGCAGAATCAAGCATTAAGTTATATCGAGAAATTGGAGACAACCCAGGCGCAGGCTTAGTGCTTGCTGACCTGGGCGCGAGCCTTCACCGTGGCGGCAAGGAAGAGGAGGCAATAGAGTCGTTCGAAGAGAGTTTGCGCCTGCTTCGGGCAACTGGAGAGCGCTGGGGGATCGCCTACGCACACCTCTGGTTGGGCGATGCGTGGTTCAGGATGGGAGATACGACGCGCGCCGCCACAAGCTGGGAAGAGAGTCTGCGCCTCACCCAGGAGTTGGGAGATCACTACCTGATGGCTTGGTCGCTTGGCGGTTTGGCGGATGTGGCGCGTCTGCGCACTGATTACAAGCGTGCAACAGGAATGTTTAAAGAAGCCTTGTCCTTTTATCAGAGTTCAGGAGATAAGTTCGGCCCACCGTTCGCGCTGGAGGCGTTGGCATTGGTTGCCGCTGCGCTAGGGGATGCGAAGCGAGCGGCGCGTCTTTGGGGTGCCGCATCCGCCTGGCGCGAAGCGATCAACGAACCGCTCTCCCTGACCTATCAGAAGGACTATGCCGTATCTATTACCGAGGCGCGTACTCAACTTGGGGAGGAAGTTTATGCGTCCGCATGGTCGGAAGGCCACGCGATGTCACCCGAACAGGCTATCGCCCTGGCGTTAGAAGAATAAATGCCTCCTGAATATCCATACCTAAAAGGACACATTAGGTTCTAGTTCTTGCTTAGCAATTGAACCATCGTCGGCTGACCCAGAAACACATCTCGCATTTCACCGGCATGTGCGGCGATATTTTCCGCCACTGCACGAGCCTGGTCACGCAATCTGCCGGCTGAGCTCTCGTCACCACATTCTTGTTCCTCAACTCCTGCCTCATCGAACCAGCATAACAACGAGTCGCCTGCAAAGCTGATGACGCTACCGCCATGACGTTCGATCTCGCCGATCAGCGTGGAATACACAGCTTCCATTCGCCGGGTGAGTTCTTCTGCAACGCGGCGGGGTCCGAGGCCATTGCGTAACGCTTCGGTCAGGGCGGTGAAACCGGAGATGTCCGTGAAAAGTGCAGCTCCGCTGGTGCGGTCCGACAAAGGAGTGTGATTCGCAAATGCTCGCAGTCTGTCTTGAGGAAGGTAAATGCGGAGAGGCATGTGTGGTCAAACACAATTCATAATGAGCGTGTTCCATACAATCTGCCAATGAATTCACTCACTTTGAGAGCACACCGGGCAATTTCGTTGGCTTCAACCTGAAGGTCTGCCGTTGTTGAAAACTGCGTATGTGGATGCTGTTGCAACGTTGCCGGAATTTCAGGGGCATGGATATGGGAGCATGGTTATGCGCCATTTAGCGAGCGAAATTGATGGTGACTATGGCATTGCATGTTTAGAGACAGAGCGAGCGCCATTTTATGAGCGGTTAGGTTGGCAAACCTGGCACGGGCCTTTGGCGGGACGGAGCGAGCAAGGTTTGATTCCAACGCCCGAGCAGAAGGGGATCATGATCTTGCGATTGTCGCAGACCCCAGCGCTCGAACTGGATTCGGCGTTGACCATTGAATGCCAGGATGAACGAATTTGGTAACAAAGCGGCGAAGCTGGTCAGCCCGTTACTCAACGATTGATAAAGCTTTCGGCAAATTGAACGTATTTGTAGACATCTGCAAAATTCGTGGCCAGTCCAATCGAGGCCCGCAGCGCGCCGGTCGTCTTGCCGTCGATGACCTGCAAGAACTGCTCGAAGGTGAGGTGGTCTTTATCCCGGAAACAGGGAGCCAGGATCTCCTTCGTAAATCCCAGGGCGACCTCCCGCGCCCCCGGATTACAGTGACAGCCGGCGCGCAGCGAGATGCGCCGCTCATTCGCCAGTCTCTCCACATCGTTACAGTCAATTAATTCGCCATCCGGATCGAAGAAATTCACCTGGACGGTCCCGCCGCGTAAGTCCATATTTGGCGGTCCATACAAACGGATCAACGGTTTTCCATTGCAGTGATGCAGCGCCAGCAACTGCTCGATCAGCCAGCCCGTCAGGCACATTACCCGTGTGTGAATCAGGTCGATCCCTATCAATTCGATCCACTTGAGCCCGATCTCGACCGCTGGCAGGCTCAGGTAGTTGACCGTGCCATCTTCGAACCCCGCCGGACCCGGGGTCAAATAATGATCGAACGCCAGGACGGAAGAAAAGGTGATCGTTCCGCCTGAATACCAGGGCCGCTGCAGCTTCTGGGCAGCGGTTTTACGCACCAGCAGGCAGCCCGTGCCGGTCGGGTAACCGAAGATTTTGTAGAATGAGATATCGACAAAATCGGGATGCCAGCGGCTGAGATCCAGCCTGTTGGAAGGAGCAAAGGAGGCCGCATCCAGCAGCACGTCCCAGCCTTTCGCTTGCGCCTGGGCGATCCATTCCAGGGGATGCTGCACCCCGGTGAAATTGGATTGGGCCGGGTAGGCGAACAGGTTGTTTCCCCCAGTTCTACCGTTCTCCAGGGCGCGCTCCAATTGATCCACATCAGCCCGCAGGTCTGGGAGCAGGACCGGGATATAAGTGACCGCAGCGCCTCTGGAACGGGCGAACTCACGGATGCCATTCACCGAGTTGTGGTTATCGAAGGTCAGCGCGTATTGATCGCCCGGCTCGAAGGGGTACGACTCGCCGATCAGCTTGCACGCCCCGGTCGAATTCGGGGTGAAGATCACCATGTACTCCTCGGGCGAGGCGTTGAAATACCGCAGGACGTATTCGCGGGTGTGCTCGACCAGGCGGGTCATCGCCATGGAGGTTAAGTTCTTGGAGTGCGGGTTGCCGAAGACCCCCTCGCTGAGCAGCGCCAGGTGCTCGCGCAGTTGAGACTCGGCGTACAACCCGCCGCCGGTGTAATCCAGGTAAACGTGCCCCTGCTGGTCCAGGCGTGAATAGTCGCTGCGGCGTAGTTCGTCCAGTTTCAAGGTTAAATCAAAGGCCGGGTAGGCCTGGCGGAAGGCTATAAAGGCAGCATCCAGGTCGTCCAGGCCAATGTGCAATTTAGCTTCAGTAGCTGTAGGTGGGAACATGATCTCAACTCCTCGTAATTCGAGTCAAAAAAAGAAGTTCAAAAACGGGCATATTTTGAAATAGAGACCTGTATTGCTCTGGCTTATCACGACCAGTTGATCAGCACAACACCGGCGCAAGTCAATAAAATACCGGTCACTTGCAGTCGAGTCAGGCTCTCCTTGAAGAGCAATACGCCGGCAGCCAGGACGATCAACGCATACAGGGCGGCCTGCAAGGCGCCGATTATGCTCAGCTTCCAGCCGGCGAAAAATGCGATCGTGAAAAGAATAATCTGAAAGAGATACAAACCGGCCGCGCACAACATCCACGGGCTAACCAGGGCAGACCGCAAGTCTCCTTGGGAGGCCGCCTTCTTGATCAGCACATCAGCCACAGCTACGGCAATCACCGCCAGGAGAATTACCATTCCCTGGACCAGTTTGGGTAGGGCAAGGCCACTGGTGATCATGCCCTTTCAACTCCGGGCGACAATTTGCACTTTGTGGCTTCGCGCCTTGAAGAAACGGGCCGCGAACACAGCAGCCTCATCCGGGTCGTAAGGCGCACAGCTAAATACGTCCAGGTAGATCGCCCTCGAGTTATCGGCAAAGTGGGCGGAGACCAGCGAAGTCTCGATAAGCTGGGTCATGCTGAAGCCGGTGACGCGTGGATCCGCGCCAAAACGAACCACCTGGGTATCCCCGAAGCGCCGCATTTTTATCAGATCGCACAGCTCACTCGCGAAGCGTTTGATCACTGCTTCATCCTGCATCAATTGAAGATCGCAATCATACAAATCGATACAGGATGAGACGCCCCAACAATTTATCGGATTATCCATACCTCACCTCCTGAGAGAACATTGCCCGAGCGGCGTTTCCACCCCGCTTAAATCTCCTGTTTCTGATAATTAGGATACATAATATCTAAATGAAATGCATCGGGATTCCCACCCCATTTTCAGTTTTGTCGTTCCCTATATTTATAAGGAAATTTTGGAGGCTACCTATTGGAGATCGTATGCTATACTCTGTGACATACTCATTTTGTTTAACCTTTTACAGCGGCGAGGTCCTCCTGCGGGTAGAGCGCCCACTCCAGGCGGCGTATTGTCCGGGGGCCTTACAGAGTATTGGTGGATAAGGATCGAGTTCTGGCGGGAGCAGTTTTCTCTGGTCGCGAACCTGACCCGGCTGGGCAGATTGAGCAGTTGCGCCGTCTGGTTTACTGGTTCTGGCATGAATTATCCCATTTCATCACTGCGCTGGGTCGCGGGCAAACCTGGTGGGCGCAAGGTCAAATGGAATAATCTATCCGCAGAGACTCGAAAGCATTATGCTCCAAAGGCTGGAAGGTTAAAGATTGCGCCAACCACCAAATCCGAGATTTGAGAAGACATGGGTAGGCTCGCCAGGCTCGTTATCGTCTGTATCCAGGCGTCTGGTAAGCAAAAGCTCAAATGTGGAGGTTGAAATGACAAAGGTCGTGCGCTATTTCCTGCTTTTCATATCCGCCGTGCAGTTTTTCCTGGCTATTGCCTTCTTCCTGCAATGGCCATTTGCAGTCAACTTGTGGCCATTTCAAGGGACTACGCCGCTCACATTCATCTTTATTTCATCGATCTTCGCTGCGGCTGCCGTGCCAACGCTGTGGGCTGCTGCCACAGAAAATTATGCCGCTCTGGCAGGCATCGGCCTGGACTATCTAACCATCCTGGCGCCTGTATCGATTCTCTCGTTTCAGCTTGGCGCCGCGGGCAGCGATCCTAAGATGACCGCATACGGCGTCGCGTGTGTGTTCGGAGCCCTTTTTGGGTTGGCCCTGTTCCTGTGGAGCGTGCGCTTTCCATTGGACCGCACGATTCCAATGCCCAGCCTTGTGCGCTGGTCATTCATTATCTTCATTATTGCCCTGCTGATCGTAGGCGGGAGCCTGATATTGAAAGCGCCTAATATAATCCCCTGGGCGATAACGCCAGAACTTTCGGTCGTTATGGGTTGGATGTTTTTAGGCGCGGCGATTTATTTTGCCTATGGCCTGCTAAAGCCAGGCTGGCTGAACTCCGCCGGTCAGATGATCGGCTTTCTTGCTTATGATATCGTCCTGATTGTCCCGTTTCTCACCCGGCTGCCCACAACAGCCCCTGAGCGCCAACTTGGCCTGATCATTTATACAGGGGTCGTGATCTACAGCGGCTTGCTGGCCCTTTACTACCTCTTCCTTCACAAGCCCACTCGCTTGTGAACCCGAACGCAGTGTGAGGCCGCTTCTCTTTCTGTTATCCTGCATAATACCGTTCGGGGGTATACTCACCAAGGAAGGGGCCGACTTTGACCGATCCGAAGAAGATGCTCCATGGGCCACATCAGGGCCAACCCATCCGGATGAGGGGCGAGCCGCTCAGCCGCGCCCGGGCCGCGCTGCTGATGGTACATGGCCGCGGGGCTAGGGCGGAAGACATCCTCTCCCTGGCCGGCGAATTAGCCCAGCCGGGGTTTGCTTTTCTTGCGCCCCAGGCCGCTGAGAATACCTGGTATCCGAACCGGTTCCTGGCGCCCCTGGAAAGCAACGAACCCTGGCTTACCTCCGCGTTAACCCTGGTTGCAGATGTGCTCGCCGAAATAGCAAGGGCTGGCATTCCATCCGAGCGCACGATGCTCCTGGGTTTCTCCCAGGGCGCCTGCCTGGCGCTGGAATTTGTCGCCCGCCTTGCGCAGCGTTACGGCGGCGTCGTTGGTCTGAGCGGCGCTTTGATTGGCCCAGATGACGCCCTCCGAGATTACGCTGGCTCTCTGGCAGGGACGCCGGTTTTTCTGGGTTGCAGCGATGTGGATATCCATGTAGCGAAAGAGCGGGTGCAGGCTGCCGGCGAAGCGCTGCGCCGCCTGGGCGGAGAAGTGACCCTGCGGCTGTACCCCAATTTGGATCACAGCATCAATCGGGACGAAATTGATTTTGTGCAAGGTATGATGCAGTCTCTCGCTGGCAGTGTTTGAATCAGTCTTCTCCCCTTCCTGTATTAATGGATTTCTGAAAGCTTGTTGCGCTGCCTGCAAAGCGCGCTCCACACTTTTATGAGGTCGCCGGATGACCAATGCTGCGCCCCGTCTGAATATTCGCGTAATGGGATCGCCGGAGATCCAGATCGCCGGGGCGCCGCTGGTCCTGAACCACCTTAAATCGCAGGCGCTCCTTTATTATCTGGCTGCTACAGGCAATTTCCACCGTCGCGATCACCTGGCGAATCTTTTGTGGAGCGAAACCAGGTCCAGCGATGCGCACCATTCGCTGCGTTCCAGCCTCTACCGCTTGCGCCAGGCGCTGCGGGATTGCCAGGCTGACGGATTGCTCGCCAGCGATGGAAACTTGCTGGGTCTCAAGCCCGGCGCATATGATTGTGACCTGGCGGCGTTTCGCCGCTTATCGGCTGAGAACAACGAGGCCGCGCTGTCTGGGGCGGTGGCACTATTCCGTGGGCCGTTGCTGCAAGGTTTTGCACCGGCTGGCGCGCTGGCTTTCGATGAATGGGTCCAATTCGAAGCGGCGCGTCTGGACCAGGAGTGTTTGGGGGCTCTCGAGCGACTGGTCACCTGGGCTGAGTCTCGCCAGGACTGGGCCAGGGCTATTGGCTGCCTGCAGCAGATGCTGCTTATTGACCCTTATTCTGAGATAGTCCAACAGCGTCTGATGCAATTGCATCTGCGCCAGGGCGATGCCAGCGCTGCTGTCCGCCAGTACCGCCAGTTCGAGAACCTGGTGCGCCAGGAGCTCAATCTCAGTCCCTCCCCAGAATCTCAAGCGTTGTATTCCGATGCCCTCCGCCGCCAGCACAGCCCGGCGACGCCCGCTTCCCTTCCAGGACAACTCTCTCAGCAGCCACACACCCTGCCCTTGATCGGGCGCGATCACCTGCTCGACCAGTTATCAAACATCAGCCAGGAGGCGCAGGCCGGACACGGCATGACCGTGTTGTTGCAAGGCGAGGGCGGCATCGGCAAGAGCCGGCTGCTTGCGGAGTTGGCAGCCCGCATGATCGCAGTTTCGCCCCCCTGGATCGTTTTACAGGGCGCTTGCTCGCCCTTCGATGATCTCATAACGTACGGCCCTTTCCTGGAAGCATTCCAAAATGGGGCGCCTGGCTTTCTGGAGGACTTGCCAGCCGAGCCAGACACTGGATTGCCCGACTACGCGCGGGCGGTTCTCCTGGCGCGTTTTGCAGGCCATTCGCTCCCTGACGCTCAGCGGTCCGCTCCTACTCGCCATAGAGGATCTGCAATGGGCGAACAGCGCCACGCTGAACCTGTTTGGCTTACTTTCGATGCGGCTTTCCTCCCTGCCAGCGATGCTGGTAGGGACTGTTCAACATGCGCAGGCAATCCCAGCCTTGCAAAGGCTCATCAGCACTCGGTCGCCGCCGGGGCGAGCTTCACCTGCTCACTTTACCTCCTTTGCCGCTAAACGCTGTCGTCAATCTGCTGCACAAAACCGGCGTTGTTACGACTTCGTTGGAGACATTAGCCGAATGGCTGCATGAAAGATCGGCTGGTAATCCCTTTATATTGACTGAAATTTTAGCCCAATTACGGGCGGAAGCGGTTCTGCAGCCAGCAGGCGAGGGCTGGCAGTTGGACGCCGCCCGCTGGCTGCGTTGGCGGACGACTTTTTCATTGCCGGAGACAACTCACGATCTGGTCGCCTGGCGTTTGGCCAACCTGGCCGCGGCTGCCCGTCACCTGTTGGATATTCTGGCTGTGGCAGGCCAGCCGCTTCCGATACCGGTCCTGCGCGATTTTCCCGGCATACAGCCCGATTCCTTTCTCTCCCTTGTGGACGATCTGGCAGGCCGCGGGCTGGTGATCGAGCCGCCTGGCGCCTTATTGTCCCTCCCCCATCATTTACTGGGGGAATCCCTCTTGCACCGCCAGAGCAATCTCCGCCGCCGGACCCTTCACCAGCAACTGGCGCAGGCGCTGGAAGCCTACTTTTCCCCAAATGCTGGCGCCCAATCGCGGCAGATTGCGCTGCACGCCGTCGCCGGCGAGGACGTAGACCGGTCCCGCCGTTACGGCTTGCGGGTTCTGGATGACCTGCTGCAAGAGTATACTGGGGCAGAGACTGTGGACTTCGTGCGCCATTTGTATGACTTACTGGCGCCGTCCGCCTCCGCCGCTGAAATGGCAAGGCTCACCCACACCTTGGGCACGCTGCACCAATCGCTTGGCCAGCTTGAGGCTGCTGCATTTTGGCACCAGCAAAACCTCGATTGGGCGCGTCAAAGCGGCGATCCCACTGGACAGGCGCAAGCGCATTTCGAAATGGGCGAGCTGGCTCTCATGACGAACGATTACCACGCCGCGGCGCAGGCCGCTCAGGAAGGCCTCGCAGAACTCAAGGCCGGGGAAGGCCGTTTTTCTCCCGCTTCCAAAACTTCTCAGTCCTCGATCGGAAGAGGACATCGCTTACTCGGCGCGGCCTTTGCCATGGAAGGCAGCGACCTGGTCGCCGCCGAGAATCACTTGCAGGAAGCCGTAGCAGCCCACCGCCAGACCGGGAACCAGGCCGACCTGTGCGCCGCGCTTTTCGAGCTTGGCAATATCTCCGCCCAGCGCGGCGAGCTGCAGCGCGCCCTCGACTTCTACAAAGAAGCTGCAAGCGCGGCTGAGATCGGACGCATTCATTACTACCTGGCCCTGGCGCGCAACAATTTTGCTTATCACAACCTGCTTCTGGGTCAGATCGATCTTGCTCAAGAATCCGCCGCGCAGGGCATGAAAGTAGCCGAAGCTTTCGACCTGCTGGCCGCGCTGCTGCATCTTTACAGCACGAGGGGGGAGATTTATCTCTATCTTGGCGAATGGGACGAAGCCGAAGAATCCTTCCGGCGCGGGCTCTCAATTGCCGACGACCTGGGCAGCCTGGAGCGGCAAGCCGGCTACCGTGGTGGGTTGGCGCTGGCAGCGCGCGGCAAGCGAGACCTCGAGGCTGCGAGACGGCTGCTCGAAGAAGCCCTGGATCTCATCAGCGGGCAGGGCTACTGGCACCTGCGCACGCGCCTTCAGATCTGGCTGGCCGAAACTTTGTTCGAACAAGAGCATTTCGTTGAATCCGGGCAGCTTCTGGGTCTGGCGCTCGCAATCGCTCGCCAACACAACCGCACGCTCTTGCTGGTGGAAGGCGAACGCCTGCATGCCCGCCTTCTCGCGGCGAGCGGAGATTGGCCCGGTGCCCAGGCGCTCTTCGCCAGTACGATCGAGAGCGCCTCCAGCCTGGGCCTGCCGTTGGAAATTGCACGCCTCCAGGCCGCCTGGGGCCAGGCCGCTCTGCAGCATTCACCTGCTCCCGAGCAGGGCCGCCTGCTCGCCGAAGCCCGCGCCACCCTGGCTGCCTGCAAAGCCCGCGCCGACCTGGCTGCCTTACCCGCTGTGTGAACCGGGCTCAAATACCCCCACCGGAAACCTGGCGCCATTTTCCCACATTATGCGACGCCAGCGGTGACGCTGCCGTGACGCCCCTTGATTATGATTAATTGCATAGGATGGGGTCAATGGATGAGTTCCACTACGTCTCTTACGCCCAGGAAGTGATCTTCGCTCCCGGAGCACTCTCGCAATTTAGTGAGGCGCTAGATCGCCTTGGCTGCCGGCGCTTTGTCCTGTGCACCAATCGCTCCATGCGTGCAGGAGGGGTTTCTGCCGCCATCGAGGCTGCTCTGGGTGAGCGTCTCGTCGCAGAATTCGACCAGGTCAGGCCGCACGTAGCGGATGTTCAGGTTGCCGAAGCCCTGGCGCTTGCCGTCGAAAATAAAGCCGAGGCGGTAATCGGGGTGGGAGGCGGCAGTCCCATTGGGATGGCTAAAGCTGTCGCGGCCAGGCTGGCGGAGATGAGGTCCGGCGATACAAATGAGGCGATGCCCACCGGTCGTCCGGCGATCCCGGTTGTGGCCATACCCACGACTTACGCCGGTTCGGAGATGACCCCCATTTATGGGATCACTCATACCCAGGAAACACCCCCGCGCAAAGTCACTTTCAACGACCCGAAGATCGCCCCGCGCCTTGTCATCTACGATCCACGCCTGACGCTCGCCTTGCCGCCAGAAATGACGGCTTCCACCGGGATCAACGCCCTGGCGCACTGCATCGAAGCGCTCTACTCCATCAAGCGCAACCCGCTCTCGACGGCAGCCGCCATCCGCAGCGTCAGCCACATCCATAATGCGCTGCTGCGCTGCTATATCCATGGAGATGATTTACAGGCCCGTACGGAGATGTTCCTCGGCTCACACCTGGCAGGGTTATCACTCGCCAGCGTGGCGATGGGATTGCACCACGGCTTGTGCCATGTGCTGGGCGGGACCGCCAACGTGCCGCACGGGTTCGCAAACAGTATTATCCTGCCGCATGCCGTGCGTTTCAACGCCGAATCAACTGCGCCGCAACTGCTGCCGGCCGCAGAGGCGATGGGGATTACGGCCAATGGTCGCAGGCCAGCCGACGTCATCGAATCCTTGGCGCAAAAGATCTTCGACCTGGTCGGCCAGATGAACCTGCCACAGCGCTTGCGCGACGCAGGCGTCAAGGAGGCTGACCTGGCGCGCATCGCCCAACTGGGCTTTCAGAACCGCACGATTCAAAACAACCCCAGGCCGATCACGGATGCGTCCCAGGTCGAGGCGCTGCTCAGAGCTGCCTGGTAAAGGAGGTGAGACATAACCAGAATAACCCTATTGACAACGGTTGATGGATAAACGTACCTATAAGCGAATTAATTTTATTAGGAGAACAGACGATGTCCCCTGTCAACTCGATGGACTACAGCGGTAAAGACACCGTATTGGATGTCATCCGCCAAGAAAGCGATGATTTCTTCAGCCTCGTCGACGATCCAGAGAATTGGAATGTGCAAACACGCTGCACCGAGTGGGAAGTGCGCGACCTCGTCGGTCACATGATCGACGTCACCGAAGGTTATCTCACCCGCTGGGATAAAGCTCGTAATAACGAACCCATCGATACGGCTGGCCTGCTGGTAATGGCTCGTGATCTCAACAACCATGCCCAGGCGTTTCGCAGCCTGCCGCGCCAGGAAGCGATTACCCGCCTTAAAACCGACTATGCCAGGATGATGGAAATCTTTGATAATTTGACCGCCGACGAATGGAGCGGTTTTCTCGTCACTCACCCATTCATGGGACCCCTGCCCACACTTTTCTACCCTGCCTTCCACGTCATGGATTATGGCGTACACACCTGGGATATTCGCTGGGGAATGGGCGAGAAGACGCGCAAATTGGATGAGCGTACCGCCGGCGTGCTGGTCCCGTACATGCTGTATGCGCTTTTGCCCTCCACGGTAGACGCCCAATCGGCTGCCGGGGTGGATGTGGAATATGGCATCGAAGTCTCCGGCGAGTGGGGCGGCAAATGGCGAGCGACGGTGAAGGATGGTAAGTTCGAGGTCAAGCCTGAGACCGGCGATTTCGAGGGCTGTGATGCCATCTTCAGTTACGATCCATCCGACTTCGTGCTCACAGCCTTTCAACAATTCCCGGGCGGCGCTGCCCGCGGAGACCAGGATACCATCAACACAGTTCGTAATTTGTTTTTTAGAATCTGATCCGTCCTTCCGAGAGCAAGGTCCTCTCAAGAACCGCACTCGGAAGAAAAATATCAGGAGAACCCACGATGATTAAGATCCAAACCCAGGGCGTCCATCACATCACCTTCGTCGGCTCGAACCGCGAAGCGATCATTGACTTCTACCAGGGAGTGTTGGGCATGCCGCTGGTCTTCGAGCAGCCCAACCTGGACGTGCCTGAGGAAAATCACCTTTATTTCGACGCCGGCGACGGCAGGTTGATCACTTTCTTCGTCCGGCCAACCCGCCTCAACGATCCGAAGCCCAATCCCCAAAATATTGGCAACCTGCACCATCTGGCCTTCAATGTCTCCCGGGCCACGTATACGCAAGTTGCGAGGCGGTTGAGCGAGCTCGGCATCGAGAATACCGGCCCCATTGATCGCGGCTTTATGGATTCGATTTACTTCCGCGACCCAAACGGGCAGTTGCTTGAGATGGCCTGCTTTAAATTCGAGCCGCCCCAGGGCTACACCATCGCTGACGTGCTCAGCACCGCCCATCGCTTGCGGTTGGAGAGCGGAGATTACAACATTTCTGACAAACACCTGGCCGATGCCATCGCCGAATTGAGCCAGAAAAAGGTCCTGGTCTCCTGAGCGTCGAAGTCATTGACCGTTCCAAGAGTTATGATGGTTTCTGCCGAAAACGACCCGCGCCGGGCGGGCACAATCTGGGTGCAAGATTTAGATGGACCATCGCCTGCCATCTCACCCCTGGTCGCGGCGACTTTTAGCCCTCTAGGGCCCGAGTGCGCCCCTGAGCTCGTCGCAGCGGCAGGCGCTGACCATTCCGAGGAAATCCTCCACCAATTCGAGACCGGGCGGCGTTGTTACGCCGCCAGGGTCGATGCTGAAATAGCGGCGTATGGGTGGGTTAGCATGGAGGAGGAATTCATCGGCGAATTGAATCTCCGCCTCAGGTTGCTGCCCGGCGAAGCATATATCTGGGACTGCGCCACCCTGCCGCCTTTTCGCCGGATTCACCTGTACAGCGCCTTGTTGACGTATATCCTCTCGGAGCTGCGAAACGAGCGATTTTGCCGGGTGTGGATCGGAGCAAACCTGGAAAACATCGCCTCGCAGCGCGGCATCGACCGGGCAGGCTTTCGGCGGGTGGCGGACGTGGTGATCGCTCGCGTTTTTACCCTGCGCCAGGTATGGGTGCAGGGACATCCTGAGGCGCCCCAGGCCCTTGTGGCGGAGGCGCGGCGCGTCTTCCTGAATAACCGGGACAAGGTCTGGTTGGAGGCGGTAAAGCTCTAGAATTCAATCCGCCATTTTTTGGCTTTACTTTCCACCAGTATGCGCTAAAATATTTACAGCATGCTGGATTTCCCGCCGCTGATTGCGACCAAGTTTCATATCCCGCCATCCAGCCCCGGCCTGATCGTGCGCCCGCGCCTGGTCAGCTTGCTGGAAAACGGGACGCGCCTGCCGTTAACGCTCATCTCTGCTCCGCCAGGCTTTGGGAAAACCATGCTGGTTGCAGACTGGGTGAGCCGTCTCGGGGCTACATCTCCTGCATCGCCAGCCTGCGCCTGGGTCTCCCTGGACAAATCAGATGACCCAACGGTTACATTTTGGCGTTATATCCTAAGCGCCCTGCGGAAAGCCATCCCTGGTTTGGGGGATACCACCCAGGCGATGCTCACTGCGCCTCAGCCGCCGAGGATCGAAACCGTCATCTCGATGTTAATCAACGAGCTGGCTGCTCTGAACGTTTCGCTCCTGCTCGTCCTGGACGACTACCATCTGATCCATAACCGCGCCACGCATGAGAGCCTGAACTTCCTGCTCGATCACCAGCCTCAAAATCTCCATCTCATGCTGCTGACCCGCGAAGATCCGCCGCTTGGCCTCGCCCGCCGGCGGGCTCGCCGGCAAATGATCGAAATCCGCGCCTCCGACCTGCGCTTCAGCCCGGTAGAATGCGCCAGTTTTCTCAATTCGGTCATGCGACTGAATCTTTCTGCCGAGCAGGTGGACGCTCTTGAGCGCCGTACGGAAGGCTGGATCGCCGGCTTGCAAATGGCGGCGCTCTCGTTACAACAGGGTAACCCGCAGGCCTTTTTCCAGTCTTTTGCCGGGGACGATCGCTATATCGCAGACTATCTCGTCGAAGAAGTGCTTCAAAACCAGCCAGAACCGGTCCGCCAGTTCTTGCTAAAAACATCCTTTCTGGAACGCTTATCGGCTCCATTGTGCACGGCGGTGATGGGCTACCGGGAGCGGCTCCCCAGCTCTCCGGCTTTCTCGCCAGCATCCAGCCGGGAAGTTTTAGACTATCTGGAACGAGCTAACCTGTTCCTCATTCCCCTGGATAACCATCGCGAGTGGTATCGCTACCACCACCTCTTCGCAGATATGCTTCAGCAGCGCATGCGCCAGTCTTACGAGCAGGATGAGGTGGCTCGTATTCACAAGCGGGCCAGCGAATGGTTCGAATCCCAACAAGACATCACCTCCGCCCTGCATCATGCCCGGCTGATCCCAGACGATGAGCGCACCGCGACGCTGCTCGAGCAGCACGCCGGCCTGTTCTTCAAACGCAGCGAATTGATGCAATTTCACGAATGGACGAAGGGGATTCCTACCAGTCTGCGCCATTCGCACCCGTCTCTATGCATGGCTGCCGCATGGGCAGCCCTCGCCACCTCTTTAACGATGAGGCCGAAGCCTGGCTGCAGATTATCGAGGGTCACTTCGCTCTTTCGGCCGAAGCGGCTCTCAGCGATGCAAGCCTCGCTCCCGCCTTGCGAGCTGCGCTGCTTGAGGTACTTATCGTCCGGCTGCAAACGCCTTTTGATCTTCCACAAGTGGCTGCAGCTCGCTCGCGCATTGAGCGCATCCGTGTGCAGCTCAACTCCCTCCCGCACGGTCAAGTTTGTCTGTTCAACACCGCCCTGGCATTGAAGCCGATTGTAATATTTGACCTGGGCCTCAATGCCGAAACAAACGGTGATGTCGAAGCCGCCAGCCAGGCGTTCAGTGATGTGCTGCCACTGGCGAAGGAAATGAACAACACCCATATTTTTCATCTTGCTTTGGGGCATCTCGCCGGCATCCAGCTTTTGCAAGGCCGCTTGCAAGCCGCCTGCCATACCCACAAGCAAGCGCTTTCTCAGGCAGGAAGCATCGGAGAAGTCACTTCGCCGTACATTGCCCTGGCCCACGCCGGTCTGGGTGTCCTTTATTACGAGTGGAACGACCTCTCCGTCGCAGAACAACATTTCACCGCCGGGCTTCCATTGGCCCGCTCCTGGAACCAATGGGAAAGCCTCATTCCAAACACGCTCGGCCTGGCGCGGGTAAAAGTTGCGCAGGGCGACCTCCCCGCCGCGATGGCGATCTTAGACGCAATCAAAGAATTACCGCCCCCGCCAATAGCGGACATGACAAAGGCCGTCGAAGTCTATAAAGCCCTTTTATGGGCAGCCTCCGGAGACCGGGAGGCCGCCGAGTCCTGGCTGCAGCACAACGAGCCCGCTCCCATAACAACGCCTGACCCGCAAAGTGAGATGATCTTGCTGGAGGAGGCGCGTTTACAAGCGCGACTCGACCATGCTGACGTAGCGATGCGTATGCTCGAGAAGATCCTGAATTCAGCCCAGGACCAGGGACGAAATCACACCGTAATTCAGCTCCGGGTGCTGCAAGCCAAACTATTTGCCGGTCAGGGCTATCTGGGCCAGGCGCTAAACGCACTCGAGGCGGCAGTTCGCCTGGCGGCCGCGGAGAATTACATCCGATCGTTTGTGGATGAGGGCGAGACGATTCGCCGTCTGTTGGGGGAGCTGCGATCGAAAGCCAGCCTGGCAAATGACCTGGCTGCCTATATCGGGCAGGTGTTAGCAGGATTCGAAGACCGGCCGCAACGCTCTACTAAAAGAGAGACAACCGGCGGGCTGCCAGAAGGGTTAAGCGAACGCGAGGCGGAAGTATTGGGACTGGTCGCTGAGGGGCTTACCAACCAGAATATCGCCGATCGCCTGGTCATTTCGATCACTACCGTGAAGACCCATGTGGGTAATATCTATCAAAAACTGGGGGTGACCAATCGAACGCAGGCTGTAGCACGCGCCGAAGCACTGGGCCTCCTACCTCGCAGTTAGTTCGCTCGTTCACAATCCTACCCCCCAATCCTACCTTTTGACGATGCGCCTCATCCTTTGAGGCGCTATACTGTGTTTGCTATGGAAACCCAGCTTTTACCCCATCTTGATCGACCGGCGTATTACCGTTTGCGGCTGCAAGGGCGAGTCACCTGCGAGTGGAGCGACTGGTTGGACGAAATCGAAGTGACTTTTAGCGACAGCCAACCAGCGATTACTACGGTAACCGGGGAGGTGCGCGACCAGGCGGCGCTGTTCGGCTTACTGAGCTTTGTACGCGACCTGGGTGTGCCCCTGATTGCGGTTGAATTAGTGCAATCCAGGTAAAGTGTTGGGCGCGCTGCCCCCGGCCGCGGCCCGGGGGTCCGTGCTAATTGAAGGCCAGCCAGCCACGCAAACGAATTCAGATAAACATCAAAAAAAGGATTTCACGATGTCTACTCCAGCTATTGAAGTCAAATCTCTATACAAATCTTTCGGCGATATTCATGCTGTACAGGGCGTGAGCTTCACCATCCAGCCCGGTGAAGTGTTCAGCTTGCTCGGCCCAAATGGCGCCGGTAAGAGCACAACAATCTCTATGCTCTCCGGTCTACTTGAACCGACGGAAGGCGAGGCCCTGATCATGGGCCACTCGATTCGTCTGGATCCTTTGGCGGCAAAAGCTGCCCTCGGCGTCGTCCCGCAGGATATCGCCCTATATCCCGACCTGTCCGCCCGAGAAAACCTCGATTTTTGGGGCAAGATGTACGGGCTGCGCGGCGCAGGGCTCAAAACCCGTGTGGACGAAGTCCTTGCGATCATCGGCCTGGCCGACCGCCAGAAGGATAAAGTTGGCACATTCTCGGGGGGCATGAAGCGGCGGGTCAACATCGGAGCCGCGCTGCTGCACAAACCGCAGGTGGTTATTATGGATGAGCCCACCGTCGGCATCGACCCACAGAGCCGCCGCCACATTCTCGATAACGTCAAAGAGCTCAACCGCCAGGGAATGACCGTGCTCTACACCACCCATTATATGGAAGAGGCCGAGGAGCTTTCCGACCACATCGCCATCATGGACAAAGGCAAGGTGGTCGCCAGCGGCACCTTCAAGGACCTCATCCAGCTCGTTGGCGAACAAACCCACATCACCCTGGGCGTGAACGTCGAAGGGGAACAGGTCGTCCCAAGCTGGAGAACCATTCAGGGCGTCACCCAGGTAGATTCCAACGATGGCAGGATCGCAGCCCTGGTCGATGACAGCAACCAGGTTCTGCCACGTTTGTTCGAATCAGCCGCCCGCATCGGCGCCCGTATCACCAGCGTCGACATCCAAGAACCAAACCTGGAAGCCGTGTTCATGCATTTGACAGGAAAAGCGCTCAGGGATTAGAGCGTAGACAATAGTGATTGGGAGGGCAAACGGGCCGAATGGGTCGCTGCTCTCCGGGAAGGGTAACCCTATGAAAGTCGTAGACATCGCCTTAAAAGACCTGATGCGCTTCTTCCGCAGCCTGTTCGCCATCGGAATGATGTTTATCGCCCCGTTGATCATCACCGGGCTGATATTTTTCGCTTTTGGCGGGGCATCCGGTGGAAATGCCGACCTGCCCGTTACCGGCGTCGTCGTTGTGAACCTGGATAACCCGCCTGCCGGCGGTCCGGATTTCGGCCAGACCGTGATCGACATGTTCAACGACCCGAGCGTCTCCTCCTGGCTGGTGGCCAGCGCGGCCCCCGATGAAGCCACCGCTCGCCAGATGGTTGACGCTCAGAAAGCCGGCGCGGCCGTCATCTTGCCGGCCAACTTCTCCGAATCTATGCTGATCGGCAAGACCCGGGCGGACGTGCTCATCATCCAGGATCCTACCCTGACCATCGGCCCGATGGTGGTGAAGAATATGCTGGTTTCCCTCCTGGATGGGACTACAGCCGTGAGAATCGCCCTGGAAACGACCAGCGCCCGCAGCGCAGCCCTGGGGCTGCCGCCCGATTCAGCCGCCGTTTCTTCATTGATATCTTCGTTCCAGGGATGGTTTATCGACTTCCAGCGTGCCCTGTACCACAGCGAGGACGCCGCGGTGATCAACGTTCCCCCCAATGCCGGAGCGGCGGCTTCGAGCAATGATTTCCAACGCATATTAGCCTTGATCCTGGCCGGCCAGATGATTTTCTTCTCTTTCTACACCGGCGCATATTCGATGATGTCGATCCTCAGCGAACAGGAAGAAGGCACGCTGGCACGCCAGTTCACCACCCCAACCAGTGAGGCGACGATTTTAGGGGGGAAATTCCTGGCCGTACTGCTGATGGTGATTGTCCAGGCCATCGTTATGCTTCTTGCCGGGAAATTTCTTTTCCACGTCAATTGGGGCCGGCCACTCAGCGTCGTTTTGGCGGTGGTTGGCCAGGTAGTCGCCTCGACCAGCCTGGGCGTCCTGCTCATTTCCTTCGTCAAGGACAGCAAACAGGCAGGGACCGTCCTGGGCGGCGGCCTGACCGCCATGGGCATGCTCGGCGGTCTTTTCACCGTTGCTGTGCCATCCATGCCCAAAATCTTCGATACGATTGGGCTATTTACCCCGCACGGTTGGGTGATCAAAGCCTGGCAAGCCAGCATCTCAGGCGCACCGGTCAGCGACATTCTGATCCCGATGGCAATTCTGCTTGTGGCTGGCTTATTGATGTTCGCTGCCGGTACAGCCATGTTCAGAAAAAGGTTTGCATAACCTCAGGTTACGGAGTTTATCATGCGCATCCTCGATATTGCTCTCAAAGACCTCACGCAAATTCTGCGTGATAAAAGATCCCTGCTTTTCCTGGTGGCGATGCCGGTGGCATTCACGATATTCATGGGTTTCGCCTATAAGGGAACGGCCAGTGGTGAACAGGATAATCGCCTGCCCGTTGGGTGGATCAATCTCGACGCGAATGGCCCACTCAGCCAGGAATTACACAAAATGCTCTCGACTTCAGACAGCATTCGCCTGGTGGAAATCGCCCCAGATTCGGCCGGAGACACAGACAACCAGGTGCTTTCCGGACAACTCGCGGCCAGCCTGACCATCCCGGCCGGTTTCAGCGCGGATGCACTGGCCGGGAATTCACCCCAGATTGTGCTGGTGGCGGACCCAGCCAGCAATACCGGCCAATCGATCCTGCAAATTGTCCGCGTTCCCGTCACCCGCTTGATGAGCTCGGTAGAGATCGCATTGCTATACACCCAATCCGTATCCAGCGCGGATGCCTCTGTAACACAGGCGACCTTCCTCGAGGCAGCCGGACGCTGGATGCAAGCCGAGGCGACCGGAGCACAGCTCATAACGGAAAAAGCCCAGGGGAAGCAGCAGGGGGCGGCCTTTGGTGGAAACCCCTATAACCAGACATCCCCAGGCATTATGGTGCAGTTTGCGATTTTCAGCCTGGTGACATCGGCGACAATCCTGGTTCAGGAACGTAAAACCCGCACCCTGGAGCGCATGCTGACGACATCTCTAAACCGGACAGCGGTTGTAGCCGGCCATTTCCTGGCGATGTTTGTGCTGGTGCTGATGGAAGAAGGTTTCCTGGTCGTCTTCGGCCAACTGGTTTTAAAAGTTAGCTACTTCCAAGAAGCCCTGGGGACACTGCTGGTGGTCGTGACCGCGGCCCTGTGGGCTGCCAGCCTCGGGTTGTTCATCGGGGTGATGGCCAAATCGGAACAGCAGGCAGTTCTGTATTCCCTGATCGCGATGTTCGTCTTTTCAGGGCTGGGTGGGACATGGTTCCCGCTGGAAAGCTCGGGGCGCGCCTTTTCCTTTGTCGGCAAACTGATGCCTTCTGCCTGGGCGATGACCGGATTTCAAAATATCCTCATCCGCGGCTTAGGGCTGGCCTCCGCCCTCCTGCCGGCAGCCATCCTGCTGGTCTGGACGGCCGGTTTCTTTGGCCTGGCTGCTGTGGTCTTTAGAAAAGTAGAACAATAATAATTACGTTATAATCAACGTCATCGTAACTTCTCAAAAAACGGGGTTGGAGGTTCTCAAGCGGGCCGCGCCCTCTGAGAACCTCCCTTCTGCCCTAATCGTGAGAAGCCGCCAAAATCCGCCCGAGGAGGAAATTTATGAAATCGTTTTCGATCGCCGCCCGGCCAGACCACCCGCATCCTAAGAAACGTTTCATGCAAGAGGTTTCGGTAATCCTTGATGATGAGATCGACCAGGTGTATGTCGTGATGGAAAAGGATTTCCCGGACGGGCTGCCTTCCAGCTACCAGGATCCGAAAGACCGGTCTAAGCCTGCCAGGACAATCACATGGGTCAGCAACTTTGGACTTCACCATGCCCGGGATCACTCCCCGGTGAACAGGCTGGCTAACAACAAGAAATATACGGTCGAGCTGGAAAAAAAACACCCCGACGGAATTCTGGTCTATTATGATGGGAAGCAGGTTAAACCCCTCCCCACCCGCCAGGTGGGCGCAAAAATCCAGGCCGACCTGGATTTAGGGGATCCCCCAATAGGCTGGGGTTAATTTTGAGGCGATAAGTGTTGGGCGCTCTGCCCCAGTCTACACAGGACGAGAGTATTTCTGCCAGGCCGCTAATATCTCCCGGTTCACCCTGATATTTTCCAGGAAAGCATTACGAGCGCTCTGATCCTGGATGTTGGCTGCGTGAGCCTGGAGCAAATCATATGCGGTTTGCAATATCTCCCGGGCACGCGGGTCGCCGGTCTGCTCAAGCACCTTGTAACAGATCAGGTAGACCCGCATGGGCTCATCTGTGCCTTCAAGCGAACCGTTGCTATCTAAAAAGGCCAAAATGTCGTTCAGGCGCGCTCGAGCCGTGGAAAGATCGCCCGCATCCAAAGCCGTCTGAGCCAGGCCAGCCAACGGTTCCGTCGCCAGGAGAGGCTGGTCAAACTTCTCGCGGATGTCGAGCGCTTCCTGGTAGGCTGTCGCAGCCGCCTCAATCTCTCCCTGGGCCAACCGGCAGTGACCGATGTAAGTCGAGGCCCAGGCCTCGCTGGAGGGCTCCCGAATACGGCGAGCGAGAGCCTGGCCTTGCAAAGCGTAATTTAAGGCCGTTTCGTAATCCTCTAAAGCGCCGTTATATGAACTGAGATTGATGAGGGCGTAAGCTTCACTGTAAGGGTCTCCAACCTGGCGTGCAATTTGTAGGTTTTGTTCTGCATAAGCGCGCGCTTTCTCGTACTCCCCCATGATGCCGGATATCCAGCCAAGATTGCCCAGTATGAGGCCCTCGCCTGAACGCTTGCCAATCTCCCGCGCCAGGGCGAGCGACTGCTCGTAGTAGTTTTTCGCGGCCGTGAAATCCCCTTGATAACCAGCGACGCTTCCAAGGTTGGCAAGCGGCATGGATTGTGCCAACAGATTGCCACCCTCCTGAGCCAGGTTGAGGCTTCGTTCGAAGCAGCTGCGCGCCTGCGCTAAATTTCTTTGTTCCAAAGCGAGCATGCCAAGGGAGTTGATCAGTCGGCTCTCGTTCAACCGGTCATTGGATGCGCGGGCGAGCTCCAGGCCCTTCTCAATATGTTCGGTTGCAAGCTCAGGTTTATTTTGTCGATTAAAGGAGGAAGCAGCGATGCTGTAAGCACCAATTGCGATTTCCACCTGGTCGGTATCTATTGCCATGGAGATGGTCTGCCGGGCTGCCTCAATGGCTTGTTGAAAATCGCCCCTATCGAAAAAAAGTTGGCATTGCCGTAAGGAGACATACGCCTTTTTGTCAATTTCTTCCAAAGTCAGGGCCAACTGCTGCATACCAGCCAGATCCTGCTCCCGTTTTTCCGAATCGCCCAACAACTCGTAGATCGCCAGGCGGGCGTTTAATAATTCAAAGCGTGCATCCAGGTCATTGTCTGGCGTCAAAGAGAGCGCCTTGTTGTAATATTGGAGCGCCGGTTGGTTCTGGTAAACCTGCCGGGCCGCGTCTCCGGCCAATTTCAAATATTTTCGGGCTTTGTCAACCAATCCGGCGCGTTCAGAATGATAAGCCAGCTCTCCATACTGCGAGCTCAGGCGATCAGCGTACACCTCTTCGATGGCTTCTACCGCCAGGGAATGCAGCGCCTGCCGGCGGGCGCGCAGCTGCATGCGATAGGCAGTATCTCTCAGGAGAGCGTGCTTGAACAGGTAGCGGATCTCGCTGAGCGTTACCCAAATTGATGACTGCTCGGCTTGAGCCAGCCGGCTCGGAAGCTCTTCCCGCTCATCCAGCATTAGTTCTAGAAGACACACTTCGAACTCCCGGCCTAACACGGAAGCAGTCTGTACCACTTCTTTCACCTCCTGCGCCAGGCGATCGAGCCTCGCCACAAGGACAGCGCGGACGTCCATTGGCAGAGGCGCTTGCTGTTCCATGACTTTCCAGCCATCTTCGTCTTGATACAAAAGCCCTTCTTCTTTTAAATAACGCAAAATCTGTTCGGCAAAGAAGGGGTTGCCGTCCGAGCGTTCCACCAGCAAATCCAGCAGCTTTTCTCCTGCCCGGCCCGGTAATTGTCCCTCGGCCAGCACAGCCAGAGCATCCCGGTTCAGCTTTCCAAGATCGATCTGCCGGTAAGAAAAGCCTTCCAGTGGCAGCCCGGAGCCTTCGAAACGGGCGGTCGCCAACACAGCAATGGGCGGCGTCCTGTCCTCCTCGGCGGTTAATACTCGCAGCAAATGCGCCAGGAAAGCCTGCGAATCGACATCCAGCCAGTGAATATCTTCCAGAAAAAGGATAATCGGGTTTAGACGGCTTTCAGCCAGTAACAGGCTTGTCAGACCGATAAATGTATTTTCATAACGGCCTTGGGCGTCGATTTGTTCGTAAAGCGAGTCGGGCCAGTACAGGTCGACCAGCGCCCCTAAGAACGAACGCGTGCGATCCAGCTCATCGGCCAGTTGGTTGTCTGGGCTGGCGGAAATTAACTCATCCAGCCTGCGATTAAAGCTGCGTTTATTGCGCGCTTCAACCTGAGTGGCGGATACGCCGAAATAGTTCCGTAACCAGTAACGGAATGGATTGAGCGATTGGCGCAGAATCTCATCCGTCTGCGCCAGGAATACCCCGAATTTTACCGGAGCGTTCACAAGAAGATCACGCAGGAATTCATACACCAGCCGGCTTTTGCCCATACCCGGCTCTCCCCAGACCACCAACACTCCGGGAAACTCCCCCTTAAATACTGGCTGGACGAAATTCGCCAATTCCTGTATTTCATCCTCTCGGCTAACCAGCCTGCCCTCGAATCCCAGTTCCACCCTCTCCTTGCGCTCGTACAGGTTGTAAACCTTTTGCGGTCTGGAAAAGCCCTTAAAACGCATCTCACCAACGAAATCCAGGTCGAAATGACCCTTGACCTGGCGGGCGATATTCTCATCCACCCAGATTTCGCCGCGCGGCGCAGCAGTCATAAAGCGCGCCGCAAGGTTCACGCCGCGCCCGAAAGTGGTGTATTCCTCCCTCAGTTCACTGCCGACAAATCCGGCGTGGGCCACCTGGTAAGTCAGGCCGCCATTGATCGGTATGGCCGTCCGCATCTGTAGATCCAGGAGAAAATCCAGAGCTCTTTCGATATCGTTCTCATGCGCAACTGGCGCTCCCCAAAACAGCAGCAAGTGCGAGCCCTTATCGCCAAAGTCAAGCCCATTGAGCACGCCGCCATAGCGCTCCTGGAGCTCGAACAGGGTTTGCATGAAAATCTCTAACTGCGATTGGGTGCGCACGGTGGGCAGGTTGATGAACAGGTTGATCACCTGGCGGAATTCGCCGCTGAAGCGCTGAACAGCCAGATTATTTGGGAAGAACAGGTTCATCAGGCTCAGGTCCGGGGTGGGCAAGGTCACCGGCTGAGCAGTCGGCAAAGCGGCATTTACGGCTGTGACCCGCTGGTAGCCGTCCACCGGGTCGGCTGTGACCAGGCCTTGAATCCGGCCAAACAAGTCCGCATCCAGGATGATCTCGCCCGAATTGGCGTGGTGCTCGGCTTCAGCGCAGCCATCCACCGCGCTGCCCTGGAAATAATAGGCTGCCCGGCGGCCGTCTTTTGCGTTGACGATGCCCCAGGTTACTTCCCCGGCTGCCATACCCACCTTGGTAAAGATAGTAAAGTTTCCATAGGACGTGGAGTAGTGGCCCTTCGCAGCGGCGTTCTGCTGGATGCCCCAGGCCGCCGCCAGGGCTCGCTGGCAGCCATCCCCGCCGCGTTCTTGAAGCGGGAAGAGCCCAGTAAAGCCGTCGCCAGCCATCGAGGCGATAAAACCGCCTTGCTCGTACACAGCCCGGATCTGCGGGCTAAAAGCTGCCCGGATGATCTGCGCCAGCACTTCAGCGCCATGCTGGCCGTGAGCCATCAAAGCATCGGTTATGGTTGAGAAACCCGAAACATCTACAAATAACCCCACTGCAGGGAAAACCCCCGTTTGCTTGCCAGATGCATAATTCTCCAAAATAAAGTGGGGCACGAGTTGGTGCATACGCTATCCGTTGACAAAGTTTATCATAAGATTAAGGCCAGGGGATATTTACTGGATCGGAATATCCATGTTTATCCACTGTGTAAAGCTTCCCGCCGGATTCCACGGAACAGCCGCCCTCATCGCTGAAGGCGTAAGAATTATCGCCGGTCTGCACGGCTACCGCCAAAAGCTGGCTGTTCTGGCAAATTGTCGCCTCGATCAAGTAGCCGCGGTCATCGTCCTGGGTCATATTGACTCGATTCCAGGATATGGTCACCTGATCGCTATCCCGGTCTGCCTGAACGTCTCCTGGGGGGCCATAAAAGTTTGAATGTGGCAGTTGTGTGGTCACAACCGGGACCCTGGTAAGATCGCCTTCTACTTCCAGCACGGAGGCGGCCGCCCAACAATGACGGTCCAGATTTTCAGGTTTTACCCACAGCCAGTTCGAGGAATAACTCCGTCCGTCTATCTGAACACGGTCGCCCTCATACAAACCATGCGAATAAAGGTAAGCCGTCCCAGGACCATAGCGGCAGAAGGCCTGCATTCGGGCAGCAGCTTGCGGGCGCTCGATCGTGGGCGTCAGAGAGATCGTTGGCGTCGGCGTAATACTGGGGGTTAAGGTTTGAGTCGCTGTTTTCGAAGCGGTAGGCGAAACGGTTTGGGTGGGGGTAGGGCTGGGAGCGGCGGTTTCAGTCGGGTCCGGCGATGGCGTGGGCAAGAAGGCGCTGAATGCAGTTGCGTCTGGAGTGACCTGGAATTTAGCTTCAGGGGAGACGCTCCCGGGCTGAGGCAGGTTGCATGCTTCCAGTGCGAATAAAACGACAAAAACGATCCAGGCGAATGTTTTTATCGTACGAGCTTTTAAGCCATTCAAAAGCAATCTCCGTAATCCGCCTTGAAAAGCCTCAAGTTTTTTAACGCGCTGCCGATAACAGAGATATGAATGTTTCTACGGATTCCTTTTCCAACAGCCTGGCGTCGCTGGCCAGCTCGATGGCGAGCGAAAATGTTCAAACCCAGGTCGCGGTAGCGGTCATGAAGCAGGTCCAGAAGAGCCAGGAGATCCAGGCAGCCGGGTTGATCAAAATGATCAACAATACGCCTTCTCTGGATGGAACCGGACGGATCATCGACGTTTCCGTATAAATTCAATTCACTTATCCGTACGCCACTGGTCTGCTTTGGGATCCCAGAACGGTCCTTCTAAACCAATCGCCGCGAATATCCCTGCCATCTCGTCCGGGGCGGGCCGGCGCGAGTCCACTGACAAACGATTCCCGTACCAGGTCACCGCCAGGTGCCAGAGCTGCTGCAGGTTGATTAAAGGCCGCACGGGCATCCCGCGCACCGCACACCACTGCCTGACCGTATCTTCCGACCGGAAGATAAGCATGGTCGCTCAGGTATACAGGATATCTTCCCACCAGCGGGCAGCCGGGATGGCGAAATGGATCACACACGGCTGGGCGCTGGGCGCCTCATCCCGGACTTCCAACCTGATCGCCTCGCCGGTATGCCCGTCGGACGCCTCTACGACCGCGTCTGCATGCAAAGCAGCCGCAATCCCCAGCGCGTCCCAGGCGCAGTTCGCGTAATAGTCCAGGGCGTGCACACGGACGCGGAACGGCGTCTCAACACCGGAGAAAGGCGGCGCCATCCGGATCCGGGATGGATCGCCCGGCTCCGGGACGAGCAACCGTTTTTTGTGAAGACTCTCGAAAGCGGTTTCAACCTCCCCGAGCGGCGCGGCAAGCGCCTGGGCGACAGCAAATGTAGTGGGAGCCTGCGCCGTCCGGGCGATGGTCTCGTAGATATTCATCTTGACGGTAGTCTCGAAATCCATCCGCGTTTCTCCTTAAGAGTCGCATTAATCGGACCTGGCGCTCGGAGTATCGGGCGTGAGTGTGCGCTGCCTCAACAATGCAAGCGTGGCTTAAGCTCACCAGCATCCACGAATGTATCCAGAAAGACTTTAGCCATTTCAACAAAACGATAGACGTCGCTGAAGTTCGTTACCAGGCCGAGCGAAACGCGCAGCGCCCCCGAACTGGGCAACCCAAGCGCATCCAGGTAGCCATCGTAGCTCAGCCTCTCCCCGCTCTCGAAACCGCCAACCATCACGTCTTTCGGCAGGTCGAAGGCGATTTCGCTGGCGCCCGGGTTGCAAAAACATCCCGCCCGAATGGAGATGGCCCGCTGCATAGCGATTTGCTCGATGATGCGCTCATCGATCACATTGCCATCCGGGTTGAGAAAATTGAGCGCGATGATACCGCCGCGCCCGCGGGTATCTTCCGGCCCGTACAACCGGACCAGCGGCTGCCCATTTTGGTGATGCAGGCCGCGCAAGGCCTCCAGCAGCCAGCCGGTCAGGCACATCACCCGCTCATGGATAAGATCGATCCCCACCTGCTGGAGGTGGCGCAAACCAATCTCAACGGCCGGGATATCCAGGTAATTCACGGTGCCGTCTTCGAAGGCTGCCTCGCCGTCCGCCAGGTGGTGGGCGTCTCCCTGCACCGTCACGGCGAACACGGCGCCGCCGGCAAACCAGGGGCGCTCCAGCTTCGCCAGGGCAGATTTTCTGACGATCAAGCAGCCCAAGCCGGAGGGGTAGCCAAACATCTTATAGAAAGAGATGGGCACGAAATCCGGGTGCCAGCGGCTCAGATCAAGCCGGCTTGTGGCGACGAAAGCGGCGCAGTCAGCGATCACGTCCCAGCCCAGGGCCTGGGCGCGCTCGATCCACTCCAGTGGGTACTGCACGCCGGAAAAATTGGATTGCGCCGGGAAAGCAAACAGATTATTGGCGCCTGGGTCGGCCTGTTCCAAATGTTTCATGAGCGCTTCTTCGTCCAGGCGCAGATCCCCTGGCGTGACCGGCAAATAGGTGCGCTGGGCGCCGCGGGCGCGGGCGAACTCACGAATGCCATTTACCGAGTTGTGATTATCGAACGTGATCAGAAGGCGCGCATCCCGATCGAATGGGTAAGCCTCGCCCACCAGCTTGAGCGCGCCGCTGGCGTTTGGCGTAAAGATTACGAAATACTCGTCCGGCGATGCATTGAAAAATTCCAGAACGTAGCGCCGGGCGTGCTCGACCTTTTCCGTTGCCAGCAGAGAGGTGGGATTGATCGAGTGCGGGTTGCCAAACACGGAATCAACCAGCATTTGCTGGTGCTCAAGCACTTGCAACTCGGCGTACAGGCCGCCGCCGGTGTAGTCCAGATATACATGGCCTAAGCGGTCCAGTCGCGCATACTGGCGGAGGCGCAGATCGTCCAGCGCCAGGGTGGTCTCGTAGGATGGATAAGCCTGCATGAAGGCAGACTGGGCGGCATCCAGGTCCAGAGTATCAATAGAAATTTGAATATCCGTTGACATGCTTCCTCCTGGTGGTTCTCGTTGGTCGCTCTATGATCGTTAGATTTTAACCCTTTATCATCATCCTTTCCAGCGCTCGATTTTTCGCGTTGAACGCTTGAGCTAGGGGAAAAGCGTCTCCTGAAGGGCCGGCTCCTCTCCGGCTCGATATTGGCCGCCAGGTCTTCGCCGCTGGTAATGGCGGCCTGGCTGCCTCGCCCGGTATAGTCGATCGCCTCCACATAATAGACAAAACAGGGTTAAATTCTCTCTGGCCGTTATCTCAGCTTTTCTCCCTATAGGCCAGCGTCTCCGGCAGGTTGAAGAACGGGAGCAAGCCTGGGTCCCTGAATGTCGTGATGTCCAGTATCCGGTCCCCGGCAATCGTCAGGACCTGGATACCGTAACTGGCGTAGGTTCCCTCTGCCTCGTTCAACCGGTACAACCCAAAGCCAGGCTGAGCATTTGCCCGTGTGGGCAGCAGCCGCCAGCGCCCGGCAGCCCGCCCGCTTAAAATGGTGTTGCCCACCAACTCGGCTATATCGTTGCGGCCGCGATACCACGCTGGGGTCGGCGGCATGCTGAAGGCGCTTTCATCCTGGAGTAAAGACACCAGCCCATCGACATCGGCGTTTTCCCAGGCGAGCACGTAGCGGTCCAGCAGCCGGCGCAGTTCTTCATCGCTGACCTGTGCGACCATGGAATCGCGTTGCAGGGTTGGATAATGCGCCGTCAGGGTGAGGCGGGCCCGGTGAAGGGCGCTTTTGACCGCCGGGACGGTCTGCCCCAAGATGTCGGCCACTTCATTCGCCCGCCAACCGAGCACATCTCGCAAGATCAGCACGGCGCGCTGGCGCGGCGGCAGCAGTTGCAGCGACGTCAGGAAAGCCAGGCGGATGCTCTCGCTCAATGTGTATCTGGCTTCCGGGTTGGTTTCCGGCGGCGCTGGAAGGTCAGTGGGATACGGCTCCAACCAGACCGGTTCGTTTACGGAAGCCGGGATGCCGTGTTCAAACGTCGACGACTTCTCCCGGCTTACAGGCAGGAGGCGGCGAGGTCTTTGACGGAGCGAATCAATACATAGATTGGTGGCGATTTTGTACAGCCAGGCGCGCAGCTTCGGGCCGCCTTCAAACATACCGCGGTGCGTCCAGGCCCGCCAAAAAGTTTCCTGAACCATGTCCTCCGCTTCATGAATAGAGCCCACCATGCGATAACAATGGCCGCGCAGCTCGCCGCGGTAGGACTCCGTCAAATCCGCGAACTGGTGTTGGTCCATTTCTCGCAAGTTAGCAGGAGATGGATTCAGTTCAATCATCACAGCCTCCCTTAGATTTTACCCGCAAAAACGCCCTAGGAGCGCATCTTTTGGCTTTGATTTTTCGTTATACTATTCAGAAAGTGGTAGTCATTTTTGGCTAAATTTGAACCGTAGGAGGACAGGACAACTATGAATGAGAAGGACGTAAAAGGTGACGGAACGAAGAGTAACCCCTGGCAGTTGAAGACCCCCAGCGGAAGCTCGCAGTACATTATGTACCGCGACGAAGCGGCAGATCCGCCGGCGTTGATTTGCGTGGTTGGTAAAACCGAGCTGCGCTATTATCTGCGCAGTATCGAAGATCTGCACGCCATGCTCAAGGAACATGGAGATTGGATGTTATTGGGCAGCGCCGACGAGCAAAAGCCAGCCGCCGAAGGCACAGTTGAAGCCTGGGGGCGCTCACCTGATAATCCGGTAGGAGGCTGGTATGGCTTGAAGAAAGGCTTACGCGGGCGCTTTGGGATGTACCTGCCTCCGCTGCTGGAAGCATTGGGGCTGGCCGAAGTGGAGCACAACGCCAGAAATAACCGCATGCGGGCGATTTGAGGTTGTAACGAAGATTACATGGCTATCTGAGCAGGGCCGGCAGATAAAGAAAATAACCGCCGGTGATTAGCACCTGACCCGAATGGCCGGCGCCGTCGCTGTAGGTATAGGTCCCTGGGGGATTGGGGTCGTTCTGCTCGTGGGCGCAGTCCCCCAGGATTCTCAAGGCAGTCGCCTGGGCCTGTGAGGGCGGGCAGGCGCAGGCCAGGGCTTCCTCGGCCAGGGCGCGGGCGCGCTCGAAATGCCCCAGGCGGTTCTCGACATAGGCCAGGCTTGCCAGGGCGCTGGCCAGAGATTCTGCGTGCCGGCTGCCGCGAGCGGCCTCGACCGCCGCCTGGGCGCACTGAAACGCCCGGCTGATCTCCCCCAGGCGCTCGAATGTATAACAATCTTCAATTTGCCGCTGAATGGCTGGGATTACGCTCATTTTGCCAGCAGGTTAGCCCTCGCATGGTGAATTTGATGGGAGTTGGTAAGGCGAGGAAGCACCTAAATTATACCTTCAGGTTGTCGCCTTTTTTCAATTCGCCAGCATGCTCGCTGGCAGCCAGGCGATCAAATTCCCAAACATCCACCCACAAGCCCGGATCGATCTGCAGGGCGATGGCGTCGCCTTCGACGACCAGCCAGCCGGGACCCAGGGTCTTCTGCAAACTGTTTCCGTTGTCGATCGATTAAGGTTGGGCCGGTTTCTTCTTCCTGAAAAGCCAGGAGAGCGGGCTGGTATTCGTGCTAAAATCCAATACGATTTTACCGCCACAATTTTAGATAAACATCAAATTAGGAGTCTCTTGATGATCGAGAATTTTCTTGAAAAATTATTTGAGCACAACAACTGGGCGAACCTGCAGATTATCCAGGCTTGCTCCGCCCTGAGCGACGAGCAGCTCGACGCCGAACCCCAGTCCGCAACGAAAGGGAGCATTCGCCAGACCCTGACCCATCTCGTGTCTTCGCAGCGCGGCTACCTGGCGCTCCTGACCCTGCCGGTTGAGGCAAGGCCCAGCGGCCCCGTGGCATTCGCTGAGCTGCAGGAGTCCGCCAGCGCCAGCGGAGAAGGGCTGCTGGCCCTGGCGCACGGCGGGCCCGGCAAATCCCCGCAGGCTCGACTGCAGACGAGAGATGGGTACCTGGCGGAGCCCTGGGTCGTCATGGTTCAGGCAATTAACCATGCGACCGAACACCGCGAGCAGATCAAGAGCATGCTCAGCGCCCTGGGCGTGACGCCTCCGGAAATCGATGGTTGGAGCTATGGAGAAGCCACAAGTGCCCTCACCCCGATATCCGCTTAAATGAATCACGCCATTCCACCCACAATGCACGCGGTTCAATTGGATGAGCCGAACGGCGGGTTAACGCTGCGTGAAATTCCAACGCCACATCCGCAGGCGGGACAGGTCCTCATTCGTATGGCGGCCGCGCCCATCAACCCGTCGGATCTCGGATCGCTGACGGGCGTGGGTTACAGCGGCGAGCTTCAATTTCCATTCACGCCAGGGTTGGAAGGCAGCGGAACCGTCGTCGAAGCAGGTAAGGGCTGGATGCCGCGCCTGTTGAACGGGCGCCGTGTCGCATGCTCCGCACCGTTGCCAGGCAATGGCACATGGGCGGAATATATGGTCACCTCTGCGCAGTCGTGCATACCGCTGAACAAGAACGTGAGTTTGGAACAAGGCGCGCTGGCGCTGGTTAATCCTTTGACCGCATTGGCCATGTTTGAAATTGCAAAACGGGGAAAACATCGCGCCATTGTCAGCACCCCGGCCGCGAGCGCGCTGGGAGGCATGATTTTACGGGTGGGGAAACAACGTAACGTCCCGGTCATTCATATCGTTCGGCGGCAGGCGCAGGTGGAGCAAGTTCGCCGGCAGGGCGGCGAGCTTGTGTTAAACAGCAGCGACCCGGATTTTGTCGAGCAATTACGAGCCACGGCGCACGAATATCAGGCGACCCTTTTCCTGGACGCCATTGGCGGCAGTATGACCCAGCAGCTCGCCGACGCCGCACCGTTCGGAAGCACGATTTTGATGTATTCGCGTTTGTCGCAACAAGACAGCCTCATCGACGCCCTCACTGCGTTGGTCAAGCATTTGCATTTTGAAGGCTGGTTCCTTCCAAACTGGCTTCGCGAAAAGATCTCGTTCAGATACTGCAATTATCTCAACAAGCGCAATCCCTGTTGGGGACCGATTTGAAGTCTCCCATTCACAAGCGCTTTCCGCTGGCGGCGGCGCAAAAGGGACTTGAAACGTATGTTAGCCACATGAGCGCAGGAAAAATATTGTTGGTGGCAAATCCGCAAGAGGTCCCGCTCGATGGCTGAAACAAACTCGCGGCGGCGATGGTTGCATGCAAGGCCGTCCGAGGCGCACTCAGCGCAGCATCAGGGGCGCGTACTGGTTGTACGGGTAGGTCACAACAGTGGTGAAATTATAGACTTTAGTATTACATCCCATGCCAGGGTCCTGGCGCAGGCCATCGACCAGGGGCGCCAACAAGTTGGCGGGCGTCGCGCTCACCGGGATGGTCAGTGCGGGTATCTCGGCGAAATCGGTGACGCACGGCAGCATCGGCGGTAAGAATGTTTGCCGGCCAATCTGCACCTTGGCGGTATACATCGCTTTGATTTGCACGGCTTCGAGAGCGGGCAGCTCGAACTCGAAATTGAAATCATAAGGGCCGTTTAGCGTACTGCCAGCGGACAGCGCCACGACCACCGATGGGGCCGAGGTGGCCGCTGGCACAGATCCGCTGCGCGCTGACCAGGTGCCAGCCAATACGCCTGTCCTGGTAGTGGGCTCGAACGATCTGCAGTACGACTTGCAAGTTGGCGACCCTGCCCCGGCCTCGGAGACGTTGTGGATTTCTAACGGCGGCAGCGGGTCAGTGAACTGGACGGCTTCCAGCGACGCGGTCTGGCTGCACGCCACGCCGCCCGGGGACAGCGCTCCGGCGCAGCTCACCCTCAGCCTGGATCCCAGCGGTCTGCCCATCGGGCTTTACACCGGGCATGTGACCGTCAGCGCCAACGGAGCGGCAGGCAGCCCGCACACGCTCACCGTCCAGTTGCACATCTGGCGGCGGGGAGATTTGCCAGAGTTGTATTTGCCGATTTTGAGGAAATAAGTCCAGAGAAAAGCGATCCCGGCGGATAAATCCCCGCCGGGATCGCTTTTGGAGAGCGGTAGAAATAGGATTTTTAAGTCCCCTCATCGCCCAGCCGCCGGGCAGCAGCCACCAGGCTCTGCATGCGGGCTGTCTCAGCTTCCAGCACCCGCCGGCCGCGTTGGGTGAGCCGGTAGGCCTTGCGAGGCTTGCCGGGGTGTTTGCTCTCGGCGGCGTGTCCGCCGGCGCCGCTCTCCTCTTCCGATTCTGGTGAATCCACGCGCTGGATCAGCTCCTGGTCCAGCAGCCGCGCCAGCCCTTCGTACAGCGTCCCGGTGCTCAATTTCACCTTTCCCGCGCTGAGTGCTTCTATTTCTTTCATAATGGCATTCCCGTGCTTTTCGCCCTGGGTCAGGCTGAGCAGGATGAAAAACGTCGGTTCACGGAGGGGCAGCAAGTCGAGAATGGGATCAGAGGTCTGGTTCATAAACTAATCTGAATGGCGTCCGAACAATCCATTGCCCAACGCCTTCGCTGCGAGGGGTGAGGGCTGGGGAGGAGGCTGTCAGCAAGAATTTGAATAAGGATGATTTATCTTATCACTTTCGCCCGAAAAAATAAATGAGGACCAGGGCAGGATTGATTCCAAGGATTCCTGAATCAATTTAGTCCTTATTTGGCGCCTCTACGACCAAACATTGGGGACAGCTCATCCCAAAGGGTGTCTTCAAGTGCTTGATATACCCTTGAATCACGTCCACCTTGGTATTTAGCACACTTGAACTCGAGTTCAAGTGGAAAATGACTGGCCCAGCATGCAAGATGTAGACCAAAAGTACTTTTGGCACCATAGCCTAGATGATCCTTCAAACGTTGATGCAAATTCCTTGAGCTTCCGACATAAAAACAGCGAGACGGGCCATTAAACCTGGGAAATGCGCGGCCATCTTTCTTAGCTTTTGCTGTTTTGAATGCTTCTTCTATGGCGGAGAGATTTATCTGTTCCGATACCAAGCGAATGATGTACAAGGTTATATTTCCCTTACCCACCCACTGGGAAACATCATTAATAATAGAGAGAGTTCCGATGCCTGGTTGTATAGTGTTCGTGACGAATATCCAGGTATTGGTTTCGATCGGTACAATGCCAGAAACCTGGGTTGAAAGCCAAATCAGATTGTCTTGTGTTTTTATCGTGAGACCATTGAAATCGATTGTTTCCATCATCTTCTTGTCGAAATATCCTCCATCTATCTAATTTGTATTGAACAAATTGAGCATACCAAATCGGTTGTATCGTTTTTATTGGTGTGAGTATTTCAGGAATGTAACGCTCAGTGAAAAAATAACCAGGCTTAATGCAATAGTTCCGAAACAGCAGCAATTAGAATCTTGAGATGGACTCCCCTTTTTCTTTTGATGAGAATACCCCGATCTTTTAGATCGCTTACTCAGATGTGCACTCGATGATGAACTCTCTAGCTTGTCGATAACTCCCGGCCCAGACTTGCCAGTATAAATATAATTGTGATTATGCAAAAATTGAAAATCTCTGTTCCGAATACTGGCTCCATCCATATACCCCTTTCTTCTCAGATAATCCAAACCACCGGGAGTTATCTGATAGGTTGTAATCTTACTCTCAAATGAAGCGACAATGTAAAATCCGGGCTTTGATTTATACTCATGTAAAACTGGCATTTATCTCACCTAACTGCTTGAAGATTTAATAAAGCCCTCATGGAAACCCAAGGCGCCTGAGTTCTTCCGCCACTTTATTTGAGAATGTTTGCACACAACAACCCTTGAGTTTGAGAATTAAAAGGAATCTCCGCCAGAGCGCAAAACTTCTTCGGTTGGCTGCTGATTGCGGCGGCCGAGAGATATCCCCATGATTTTGACGCGGGCAATTGTCCTGTTTTTCGCTCGGGCTGCGAACACCCATTTAGCAATGCCAGACTAAAATTGTTCGAATTGTATTCCTTCCATCCGAATACTACATTTCCTTCGCTATCTCGCGTAGGTGCAGTGCTCTCCCAAATGTCATCATAACCGGATAGAACAAGTTCGGGTCCCCAATTCATATTGTTGTCAAGACATTGATGATACAACCCAGTCACATAGCTGCCTGGAACTGGCACGCTGGCTGTACGGTACATGTGTAAATTATCACGTGTATCTAGAATCGATAGATCAGACCAGTTTGCGTTGGGTATTGGTAAAAGCTCAATCTGAAATGCTCCGTTAATCCAGTAAGAATAGACCAGATGATCATCCAAATCACGCCCGAAAAAGCGCATCCCACCAGCGCGATCCGGCGAAAAATTCCAACGCACAATTTGGCTCCCGGTATCCGGGGTGATATCGACCGGACCGCTCCAGGTATTTTGAATGCGATCCTGTAGAAAGTAATTTTCCCTAAGAATATCTGACACTCGATAAATGATGTGAAGATTGCCTTGGTCGTCGTAGTTCAGGACTGCTTTCGGATTTGTACCTGGGAGTCGCGTGATCTCTTCTTCCGGACTCCATTGCCTGCCGTCAAAGCTGGCGTACATTAAGCGATAAGGTCCTCCAAACGCCATCTCGTTGTACCACACCAGATGAATTCGCCCATCTTGGGTTATAAGTGGAGGAAGGAGCGTCTTGGAAATGCCCAGGGTGTTCGCAATTGGGGCAGGAGTGGACCAACCGTTCCCGTTTTGATAGGTATGATAGATGAAAGCCGCACCGCTGATCGACCAGGTATCCCAGAGAATGTGCATCTTACCGGAATGGTCTATTACCAACCACGGATTATTAAAGGGTGAGGGCTGGATAGTTACCTGCTCGGTTTGCCCCCAACGCCATACCGGATCGAATTCGCGTTGGACTATAGGCAAATATAATGAATGGCTTGTTTCACCCAATTGAGCATTGGCTAACGTAGTTCCTTGAATTGTCCTCAAGGTAAGGCTGGCGACGATGACGCATGCAAAGCTGAGCCATTTCTTCATGTTAAATTTTACCCTTCGGGGGCAGGTTGGAATTCCCCCATTTGAAGTGTAATTTTCTTCTTTTTTGTTTTCAGTTTTATTGTGGTCGCACTTTTAACCAAATGGTTCTGTTGAATCATACACCCTCAACTCGGTCTGAGTTTAGCGAATCTCATGGATGCCCTTAACGATTCTGATAAGTGTACGACCCGTCTGAGTAAGAGCCGAAAACAAAAAAGTGTCCGGAAGTGCACACTTCCGACCACTTTTCTCCTGCAAATCCAGCGCCCGCGGCTATCGTTGGGTGCAGCTCACCACGGCAATTTTGTCGGCTGCCCGCGAACTGCAAAGATTGCAGAGCTCCTCGGCGAATGGACCGAACTCTAATCGACTTAAATGCTATATCCTGTGTCACTTTCAATGAATTGAGAGATGATTTCGATCATTGGCTCAAAGTTTACTATGGTGTTTGACCCTTTATTTGGAAATAATTATTGTTTGGTACTGATCTAAACGATAACCCTACGTAATTCCCGTGGTAAAAAGCCTGGGGGAAATTGCAGTAGTTATATCATTTTCAACATAAATTCGTTCCACCTAGCCAAAGTGTAAATAATTTCAACTTTCCGATGGATCATCATCCTTATTCGATATATTTTTTCGTGGGGAAAAAATTACTTCTCTCCACCAGAATGGAAATACTGGGGTACGATGATATTTATTTGCCAATAGCAACAACGATGGCACACCCAATTTAATTGGGGAATAATCTCGTTTATCTTTACCCAAAGCGTGGCGCGCTTGCACGTCAGCAAGAAATTCATCAAATCTTTCAGGAAGAATTGGAATTATTTCTGTGTCGCCTTCATGCACCTCACGAAAGTATAAAATATCTTCAACATCCTCGGGAGGGTACCAAACCTGATAATTTACATCACTAAAAACTGTATGATATGTTTCATAAACGTCCTTCAGATTTAAAAGTAAACAAAATTCAAATAGAAAATATATTAAAGTTGAGGATAAATCGACATATTGAAACGGTCGGGCATCGGTTGCCTCAAATTCGATTACCGCATCAATATTGTTGTAAAGTTCTGGTAGTCTATTTTTCACCTTTTTTCGAATAGATAAGTGTTCGAAAATATCTCGTATCCACCCAACAGCGATATCATTTCTCCCGGCGAGTAATAATGCCCATAGTCCCAGAAAGATATCAATTGAATGGTTGTCAAGTAGCGGCCGATGCCTGGAAGGATTAGTCGTAAGTGTACTAATTAATAACTCGGATGCTCTATTGAATAGTCGCAATATGGTTTCATCTCTTGGCAAAAACGCTAATGAAACTGCTAAGAATCCCAAATTTCCAATCACTCTAAAGGTTCTTAAGGGATATTCAACTGCTTCCTCAAATCCACCCCAAAATAAACCGTTTTGAATATAAAGAACAGGAGCAAGTTTTTCGCTCCAATCTAATAATAATTGGAGATAAAGTAGATAGGTTCTTGAAAATTCGCTGAAGATAGGTTTACTTGTAAGACCGTTAACGATCATCCAGCCCCATATCTGTAACATTGAATATTCATAAATATTCAAAGCAGTTGACAGATTATTTTGTTCTTGACATTGTTTACGAATGATCGCCAATATTAGACGGAGGAAGCCAAACAACCTCTCGCGCTTCTTTTTTGTGATATTAACTTGAGTTGTTAAAAATGTTCCCAATAATTGCTTATAATCGATCAAATCATAGTCAGGAACATCCAGAAAAATCAGTGTTCGTTTCAATAATTTTTGATGCATAATGGGCAATATACGTTCGTTTAGTAAATATTGCTCAAATTGTGAAGATAAAATATCAATATCCCATCGCTCAAAGTCGATTTTCGGTTTAAAAGAATTTTCGATATAACCGTTAAATTTTTCTCGAACATTCTCGCGTAAGGTACCATTATGGGCTAGAATTACTTTCTTATTCGCCTTTTGCAGGCGCGGTTGTGTCAAATCATCGAATTGTACATCTAGCAAATTATTCAAAGTGGCTCTTATACTATTTGGCCCACCATCCCAAAGCTGTTGGTCAATATCACCAGCTTTGACTTGGATTAGAAGCAATATGCCTAATTCTCCTTCAGTGGAATATGCAGCTAGATCTACACCATGTTCGATTTCTCCACGAAATGCTAACTTAATTACTTGAAATCGCATCGCTCGGAGGAGATCAGGCAGTATCGCATCCAACTCCTCTCGTTCGTTCAACTGTAGCAAATAATCCTGAATTAGAAACCGCATATCACTCATTGTTCACCTTGATGTCTTCTATTTTTAGATTAAGTCTCTCTAACCGTCGCAATATCTCTCCTTCAGGATCAAATAATTCACTTATTGGCATTTCAAAAGTTTGCGAGAATTCGGAGAATTTTTGAGGAACGCTAAACGTCCTTCTTTTGTTGGGATCCAAATCAAATACATTCATGTGAAATGATCTGTCCCCTCGACCAATCATTATTTTGGAGATCAGTTTCTGTAATGGGAAACGATCTGATTCTGAAACTTCTCTGCTAATACTAGCCATTTTCTTGTTTTGGAATTCGTAAAATTTTCCAGACCGAGTTTTTGATCCGGGAAGTTCATCTCTGATTAAATGTCTCGTTGTTTTTACCTTTTCTTGATATTCTGCCAAATTTGATACTACATCGCTTATTAGGTCTCTAATCGGAGATGTCTCATCTTTTCCCATGTAATTTTCAATAATATCTCTAGAAGCACCAGGATAAATTACAGTTAGGTATGCTAGAGAATCAAGAAAGTAATTTCTTAGGAGTGTGAAATGATTTGTATTATTCACAATTGAAAGAAAGAGATGGAAAATCTGATGACTATCGAATTGGCCAATAAGGAGTTTTTCCACAATGTATATAGTTTCTTTCTCAGGTAAATTCTTGATTATTTCCTTGGAGAAGTTATTTACACCAAATTCAGCGATAATTTTTCGAGCTTCTTCGACTAATTTGTTATTATTGGATACGAACCATTTTGCTAATATTGAATTTCCTAATTCGATATTAGCCTTGAAAGCATATTGGATTGAAACTAAAAATAGGTCATGTTCTACAATGAATTCGATTCGATCATGGTTGAGGATCCAAGTTTCCAGAAACCCCTCTGTGACTATAATGGTGAGACAACTCCGGCCAATAATTTAGGGTGCAGGGCGGAGGAGGAAAATCATGTCTCAGAACGCGAATGGTAAGGTACGAGAAGGTATGCTGGAAACAGAAGTAGTAGAAAAGGCGAAACGCCGGCAATATTCTGCTGAATACAAGTTGCGCATCCTGGGCGAAGTCGATGCCTGCCAGGGCAAAGGGCAAGTTGGGGCTCTGCTGCGGCGGGAAGGGCTGTATTCATCCTTAGTCAGCAAGTGGCGCCAGCAGCGCGAACAAGGCAGCCTGGAAGGATTAGGATGGCACAAACGTGGGCCGAAAGGAGATCCCCAGGCGGCTGAAATGGCTCGGCTGAAGCGCGAGAATGAGCGTTTGCGTGAACGGCTTAGGAAAGCCGAGTTGATCATTGAAGTCCAAAAAAAAGTTGCCCAGATGCTTGGAGCGCCGATCGCAGAGCACGATCTGGACGAAGCGAGTTGATCCATTCTGCTGAGCAGTTGGGCCAAGCCGTCGGGATTTCGAGCGCCTGTCAGGCGTTGGAGGTGCCCAGAGCCAGTCTTTATCGAGCCCGCCGGGATCTCGCAGCAGAGAGGCTGCCTTCAAGACCGGCCACACCGCCGCGAGCATTGAGCCAGGTGGAGAAGGCAGAAGTACGTCAGATCCTTAACAACGAACGTTTTCAGGATAGCGCCCCGCGGGAGGTTTATGCGACGCTGCTGGACGAAGGCCAATATCTGTGCTCCTGGCGGACGATGTACCGTATTCTGGATGAAAATGACGAAGTGTGCGAGCGACGTAATCAATTGCGCCACCCAAACTACGTCAAGCCGGAGCTGCTGGCGACCCAGCCCAAAGAGTTGTGGAGTTGGGATATCACCAAGCTGCTGGGACCTGCCAAATGGACCTACTTCTATCTGTACGTCATCCTGGATGTTTTCAGCCGTTTCGTGGTCGGCTGGACGATCGCTGAGCGCGAATCAGCTAATCTGGCCCAGGCATTGATCGCTGAAACCTGTGCCCGGCAAGGCATTCAGCCGGATCAACTCACCATTCACGCTGACCGGGGCAGCTCGATGACTTCCAAACCGGTGGCGTTTCTAATGGCAGACCTGGGGGTGACCAAAACCCACTCCCGACCGCACGTTTCCAACGATAACCCCTACTCCGAAGCCCAGTTTAAGACTTTGAAGTACCAGCCAGATTACCCCGAACGGTTTGGATGTCGGCAGGATGCTCGTCTTTGGGCCAAAGATTTCTTTGACTGGTACAACTACGAACATCACCACACAGCTTTGGCTCTGCTGACGCCAGCGGATGTCCATTATGATCGGGCTCAGGCTGTGATCCAGCAGCGCCAGCTCGTGCTGCAAGCAGCCTACCTGAAGATCCAGGAACGATTTGTTAAAGGGCAATCCATACAACCCGATTGCCTGATGCGGTGTGGATCAATCCGCCGCCGGCGCTGAAGCAGGAAGAACCATCGCCGTCGTCGCCGTCGTAGTAGTGGCTGTGGAAAAGTGGGCAGTGTTCTTCTGCCCACTTTTCCACAGCCTTCCGCCCCGAGAGGAGGTCTTCCGAAAAGAAAAGTTACAGCATTTGCTCACTAAATTCTGAAATAAGTTGTCTCAAATCATTGACACATTCCGAACTTCCAAACCATGAGTGGATCTGAAGTCGTAAACGGGAATAGAACATGATTTATTTCTTGGATAGTCCCTTTATTCTCAATAGGTGTATCAATCAGAAGATATAAACAATTTTTGAAGAAGTCGCTATAAGTAGGGTTCCTATCTGCTAGAGCAAGAGCAATGCCATGATTTACTTCACCAATATTACTGGGTATTTTTAATACCTTTAACAGCTCAAAACTTTCATTGGCAAGGTGGAGGAACTTTATACCCAACCTTACCAAGCAGTTGGCAAGAGTGGAAGGTATTGGATCCTTTGGCTCTGCTAAACTATATTTTCCTAGAGAAATAAACTTCGTTGGTTCATATTTTTCTTCTAACTCGAGTTTAGACAAATAATCGGGCGGCTCTGCCCTTGAGCAAAACCGCCCCTTGGTAGAAACTTGGAGTTGTGACACAACAAGAGACTACCAAGCAGGACATTAACAAACTAATCGAATTTCGTCAAGCCATTTATGCCAACGCCCTGCAATCACGGCGGGATGCGCTGTTCGATCTTCTGGATGCGCTTCTGTCGGCAGGACCCGTCAGTTCCTTTGCGATGTTGAGCCAGTCTGACCAGTTCCGGCGAAAGTGGCCCAGCCTGTATGCTGCAGTTGAGGATGGTGTGCTCGACAGCAACTGGCTGCGGTGCTTTCTGGGGCAACAGGCGCCTCAACAGGGGATCTGTGTCTTTCCGATTGATGGCTCACCCTGGCCCAGGCCAAGATCCCGAGTACTGGACGATCGGCAGTATGTGTACCAGGCGAGCAGTGATGTGAATGGCGGCACGGTCACCATCGGCTACCCCTATTCGCTGTTGGAATGGTGCGCTGAGCCGCACTCCAGTTGGTCGTTGCCCGTGGATGTGCGCCGGGTGCCGAGCACACAAACCGCTCAGGAAGTTGGTGCAGAGCAAATTAAAGCCCTGGCGAACACCCGAGCAGCCTATCTGGAAGCGCTGGACATCATTGCGGCGGATGGCAAGTACGGGAATGCCGGGTTCCTGCGTTCGGTGAAGGGGTTGCGCTGTGGCATCCTGGCTCGTTTGCGCTGCGATCGGGTTCTGTGCGGCTCACCACCACCTCCGACGGGCAAAAAGGGTCGTCCACGAGTGCATGGAGCCCGCTTTGCCTTCAAAGAGCCAGACACCTGGGGCACACCAGACGAAGTGATTGAGCTGGAAGACCCTGGTTGGGGTCAGGTGCGCCTGGAGCGCTGGAACCGTCTGCACGAGAAGAAGGGCGCTGATGTGCCGTATGCTGTGATCCGGGCCAATGTTCATCTGGAACGCAGCCAACCGCCAGCAGCCCTGTGGCTCGCCTGGTTATCTCCAGAGCCATCTCCCAGCACCATTCCAGTGACGGTGGAGTCGATCTGGCGAGCATATGTCTCTCGCTGGCCAGTCGAACCGGGCATCCACTTCCGCAAAGAAACCCTGGGTTGGACCATGCCGAAGTTCCAGACCAAAGAAGCGGGCGACCGCTGGACGGAGCTAACCGCTGTCGCCTGTTGGCTGCTTTACCTGGCGCGCCCAATCGTCGAAGACACACCGCTTCCCTGGCAGAAACCGCAGCAGCGTTTGACGCCCCAGCGGGTTCAGCAAGGCATCTACCCGATTTTTGCGCTGGTTGGCAGCCCAGCACGCCCACCAAAAAGGCGTGGAAAAGCGCCAGGATGGCCGCAAGGCAGACAAAGAACGCCGAAACAACGCTTTGCTGTGGTCAAAAAGACGCCTGCAGTGGCAAAAACGGTTTGAAACTCGATTGGAAAGGTGCTGATTTTCAACCCGACCGAAAGTCGGGAGTATTACTTTTGTCTAAACACGAGTTCTAAGGATAGGTCAAGTAAGTAATATAGTCCAACTTGCTGTAATTTTTCGATTTCAGAATTAACCCATTCTTCCCCTAAGCGTATTGAATTCTTTAAATATTCAGAAGATACAGCGGATGTACCCAATAATAAATGTTCTAGTATTGCAACGGCTTGCCAATTTCCTAAGCTAATATACTTATCTATTAGATCTAAAGCAAACCCTGGTTTTCTATAACCAAGTTTATAGACTGCCCTATAAAATGAGCCGGAAGCAAGGTCTCGACCAATCCGTTCAGAAACTCCAACCAAGAATGTAACAAAATCTTTGGCATTAAGATCCAGCAATGGTATCGCAATATTGATTGACTCGAAAAAAAACCAATACTCATCATTTGTGATCGTATCACTTGCTAGATCTAAAGTAATGTCATGTCCCTGATAGTTATTAATCAGGACAATAAATATATAGCTGAGTACATTTTGGTAATCTTTGAAAGTATGGTCGGAAAAGTCCCGTCTTATTTGTTTCATATCAGTCAAAATATCTGGTGTCGACTTTGCAATAAAATTATTTGATGATATCTGGTATTGACACAAGGCATAGTAGAACATGAAGTGCGATACAAATTTGGGACCGTTATCAGAAATCAGCAAAATTCCCATTCGTTGTAAATTAGTAAATCTACTGTCGGCAGCTATTTCATCTAAGCTATTCTCATCGTTTTCCCAAATCAGACGACTTAGATCTGATGCGAAGTTTTGTTCAATTGGAGTTATTTGCTTCCATATTTTCTCGCAATCAAGAAATTCAATTAATATGTCAGGTTCTTCCATTTGACAACCTCTCTTCATGTTGACCAGTAATCTTTTTTTGATTGTAATGAATTTCACTGATCTTCAGTGGTTAATTTCTATTTGATTCAAATGTGAATTATCTCTGATCACTACGCCCCCTCATTCCTGAACTGCAAACAATAATGGTGGAAGGTATTGCTGACCCAGGCGTTGCCGATGCCGTAGGGGGCCAGGCGCTGGTTGTCCTGCACCCAGATCTTTTCGTCTTTTAACGTGTAGGTGCGACCCAGGCGGCTGCCCAGGTCCCAGGCCAGGGGGTAAACCTTGCCGCCCTTTTTGACGTTCTTGACGATGATGGTCAGGTAGGCTCCCGGTCGCAGGAGCGGCTGTAAGGCCTCGTAGATGCAAGCCAGGCGCTCCAGGAAAACCGGGTAATCGCGGATGTTGCCCAGGTCATTTGGATCGTCGGAGTAGAACACGTCCAGCTCGGGCGCGCTGCGGCGCTGCTTCTGCGTGTGCGCGCCGCGCGCCCGCAGCATGTCCCAATAAGGCGGCGAAGTGAGCACGTAATCCACAGGCGGGAGACCGTGCGCCGAGGCGATCTCCAGGATGCGGGCCGCATCCCCGTTTATCACCTCGGCTGCCAGGCCGGCAGCGGAACCGCCCAGGGCCAAACGCTCCTCGGCTACCACCTGGCGGGCGATCTCGGCGTAAGCCGGGTTGAGCTCTACGCCGTAGCCGTTCCGCCCGCAGCGCAGCGCGGCCACCAGGGCGCTGCCGGTGCCCACCATCGGGTCCAGCACCACCTGGCCGCGCTGGGTGAAGAACTCGATAAACTCCTGGGCCAGGGTCTCGGGGAATTTAGCCGGGTGGCGCAGCACATCTTTGCGGCGCGGCGGCGGGTTGTGCACGAACCAGGATTTCTGGAACTTAATCCAGGTTTTTGGATCCAGGTCATTCAGGCGGTTGCGGAAGGGGCGTTTGGGCATGGGGGATCGAAAGCTTTGAACGTCGAAGTGGAATGAGTGGACTGTAGGCGCCCGGTCAAACAGGCTCAAGGGGCAAGCTTGTAGACCTCCAGGTCGCTGAAATTGACCGTGATCGGGGTATCGCCGGCCGAGCGGGCGAACACGCCCAGGCCGCCCGACGGGATGCTGGGCTCGTTGACGGTGAAGAGAAACTCGCCGTTCACGTAAAACTGCATCTCTTTGCCATTTGCCAGCACAGCCAGGCGCGAGCTGCTCGGCGCGCCGGGCGGGATGGCGCCGCTCGCCGTCCAGGGCTGGGGCGAAGAGGCGCGCCCGCTGAGATAGCGGTCCAGGCGCGCCTGGCCGTCGCAGGACAGCGAAAAACGGTAAAAGGCCGACGTTGATGCTACCCGTAGCAGCAGGCCGTACTCATCCTGGCCCCGGCACAGGCTCGGGCTGGCGGTTAGCTCGGCGTAGAAATTCGTCAAGGAAGACCCCTGGCGCAGGCTGTACAGGTAGCCGCCCGGCTTCGACACGGCCACGGTCAATTCGTTTTGCGTGATGGCGGTGCTTCCCGCCGGACCTCTGCCAAGCGACCACAATTTGAGACTGGAGAAGTCGTCTTTAAAAATCAATTCTCCGTGCGAGGGCGCCAGTGTGGGTGTGGGCGTATCCACTGCCGCGGGGGTTGGAAAAGGCGTATGGGTAGCCGTAGGCGGGAACCAGACGAATGTCGCGGTAGGCGTGAGGGTTGCAGGCAGGGGGGTGCTGCTGGGCAGTGGGGGCAGAACAGCCACGGCGGGCATACAGGCAGACGCGGCCAGCGCCAGCCCTGTCAGCAGCCAAATTTTACCTGCCGTTCGAAACGATCTGTGCAAAATGATCAAGTGTCCAGCCACGATGGGTTAAGTTGATTGGGGATCAACACGAAGAAGCGCAAATGTAGAGCCGGGCCAAGTGATGTAAAATAAGTGCGCTCACAGAGCGCGCTCTACGAGCGAGCAAAAACATCCAATCTTCTCCATTCTAGCATATCTTTAAGGAGCGAAGATGCGCAAACAAGGAATCCTGATCACCGGCGCGGCGGGGGAAATCGGCGATGCGCTGATCAAAAGCCTGGCGGCCCAGGATAAAAACCGCTTGATCACGCTGGACATTCGCCCGCTGCCCGAAGACACAAACGAGCTGGTGAACCACATCCAGGGCGATATCCTGGATCAATCCTTGCTGGCCCGCCTGGTGAGCGAGTATGAGATCGCGGTCATCTACCATCTGGCTGCCTTACTCTCGACGCGGGCCGAGTTCACCCCGGAGGCCGCACACCGCGTAAACGTCGAGGGGACGATGACCCTGCTGCAATTGGCTTCCGAGCAATCCCAATGGCGGGGTGAGCCGGTGCTTTTCATCTTTCCCAGCTCCATTGCCGCCTATGGAATGCCGGATCTGGCCACCAAGTCTGAGTTCCCGCGGGTCCGTGAATGGGAATGGAACTACCCGCGCACCATGTACGGCTGCAATAAATTGTACTGCGAGCTTTTAGGAACGTATTACCACCAGTATTTCCGCCAGTTAGCGGCAAAGCGGCCGGTGACGCTTGATTTTCGCAGCGTGCGTTTCCCGGGACTGATCAGCGCCTACACCGTGCCCAGCGGCGGGACCAGTGATTACGGCCCGGAAATGCTGCACGCCGCCGCCCGAGGCGAGCCGTACGCCTGCTTCGTCCGCCAGGACGCCTGCATCCCCTTCATGGCGATGCCGGACGCTGTCAAAGCCCTGGTCCTTCTGGCCCAGGCCCCCAAGGAGCGCCTGACGCGCCGGGTGTACAACGTAACCAGCTTCAGCCTGACCGCTGAGCAGTTCCGAGACCAGGTCGTCAAGTACTTTCCTGAGGCGCAAATCCGTTTCGAGCCGGATCTGAAACGCCAGGCGATCATCGATAGCTGGCCGGGGGATTTGAACGACCACGACGCCCGGCGTGATTGGGGCTGGCAGCCGGATTTCGGCCTGGAGCGCGCTTTCAGCGAATACCTGTGCCCGAACATCCGCCAGCGCTACCAGAGCTGACCGTTTGGAGAAAGACGAGATGCCAGCCTTGCAGCCCGGGCCAGTCGTGCTTTTCGGTTCCGGCGAAACCTCCCCCAGTGGGCGGCAAGTGTTCGAGTGGGTATTCAATCTTTACCCTGCGGCTGCCAGAGTAGCCCTCCTGGAGACCCCGGCCGGCTTTGAATTAAATTCTGCCCAGGTCACCGGGCGGGTGGCCGAATTTCTCCACCGCCGGCTGCAGAACCACGCGCCGCAGACTGTGGTGATACCGGCCCGCAAACGGGGTACGCCGTTCAGCCCGGACAATCCTGAGATCCTGAGGCCGCTGCTGGAGTCAGACATCATTTTCATGGGCCCAGGAAGCCCAACCTATGCTGTCCGCCAACTGCACAGCAGCCTGACCTGGCATTTGCTCATCGCTCGGAACTACCTGGGAGCGGCATTGGTGCTCGCCAGCGCGGCCACCGTCGCCATTGGCGCCCAGGCCTTACCGGTCTACGAAATCTACAAAGTAGGTGAAGACCCGCATTGGAAACCCGGGCTGGATTTTTTCGGTCTTTTCGGTCTGCGGCTGGTGTTCGTCCCGCACTGGAATAACACCGATGGCGGCGACGAGCTGGATACCAGCCGCTGTTTCGTAGGAAAATCCCGCTTTTCCGAGCTGGTCTCCATGCTCCCGGCCGACTTAACCGTGCTGGGGATCGACGAGAAAACCGCGCTTTTCATCGACCTGCAAGCCGGGACCTGCCAGGTCGCCGGCCTCGGCGGCGTGACCCTCATTCACACCGGTCCGGCCCACACGGGCGCTTCCGGCCTGGTCGAATTGCAAGGTACAGGATTAGTAGAGGTCGCTCGCCAACGCCAGGGTCACATCCACCAATACACCCGCGGCCAAACCTTTCCACTCGGTGAATGCGGCCCTTTCAGCCTGCCGGCGCCGGGAGCCGGCGTTCCCGAGGAAATCTGGCAAGAGGCGCTGGCTGCGGAACGCCGACGAGTCGCCCGGCCGCGGCCAGAAGTTGGGCCTGTGGAAATCCCGCTTGAGCTGCAGGAACTGGTCACGAAGCGCCAGATGGCCCGCGGCCGCAAAGACTGGGCCGCCGCCGACCGCCTGCGGGATGAAATCGCCCGGCGCGGCTGGCAGGTAGTGGATACGCCGGACGGGCCCCGGCTAGAGCCGCCGGACTAGCGCCAGGCAGGCTGCGCCTTGTTGGAGCTTTCCACTTCTCCGGTATAATTGGCCCCAGGGCCGGATTTCGAACGCTCAACGACAACGTTCACAACGTATCCTCTAATCTTTAGACCATTTCAGGAGCTGCCATGTCAAACCTTCTCTCCGCCGGCTATATCGGGCTTGGCTTAATGGGCAAACCCATCGCGACCAACTTGCTCAAAGCCGGTTTCCCCCTGGTCGTCCATAACCGCAGCCGCCCCGCCGTAGATGAGCTGGCGGGCCTGGGCGCAGTTAGCGCCTATTCGCCGGCTGAGGTGGCTCGCCAGGTGGACGTCGTCTTCACCAACCTCCCGGACACGCCGGATGTCGAGCAGGTCGTCCTGGGCAGCCAGGGTATTCTGGAGGGCGCCCATCCCGGCTTGATCTTCGTCGACAACTCCACGATTAAGCCGGCCGCCGCCCGGCGCATCGCCCAGGCGCTGGGAGAAAAAGGGGTCGCCAGCCTGGACGCGCCGGTGAGCGGCGGGGATATCGGAGCGCGGAATGCGACCCTCACCATTATGGTCGGCGGTCCGGCGGACGCCCTGGAGCGGGTGATGCCGCTTTTCCAGGCGATGGGCAAGAAGATCACCTACGTTGGGGAGAGCGGCGCAGGTCAAATCGCCAAGGCCGCCAACCAGATCATGGTCGCGGCCCAGATGGTCGCCATGGGCGAGCTGCTGGTTTTCGCCAAAAAATCTGGCGCCGACCCGCAGAAAGTGGTGGAAGCCATCCGGGTTGGCGCCGCGCAGTGCTGGACTCTGGATACCAAGCCGCCGCGCCTCTTCGAAGGCAACCGCTCGCCCGGCTTTAAGGCGTACATGCAGGCCAAAGACCTGGCGATTGTGCTCGAAACGGCTCGGGAATATGGCATCCCGCTGCCCTCGGCAGCCGTTCACGCTCAGCTTTACAACGCCATGCTGGAAATGGGCATGCCGGACCTGGACAACTCTGCCGTGATCGGCATCCTGGAGATCCTGGCAGGCACCTCGCTGCTGGGTTGACCGGCGGCCTGGAGCGCACACGCTCCGGCGAACACACCCGCCAGGCCCTTTTTGATCGGGTATACTTATACAAGTGAGGAGAAAGCGCCAGGCCTTTTGACCCCAAGAGGCCAGCGCTTCTCTATTTCATTTAAGGAGTTTTGAATGTTTCGCAAAAGCGTTTTGATCGCAGCCATTCTCTTCGCGTTAGTTTTGGCAGCCTGCTCGGGCGCGCCGGGCCCGGCGGCGACAAAACAGCCGGCGGTTTCCGCCCAGGCAGCCAATGAATCCTGCCCGGTAGGCGCCTGGTCTCTGAGTGATGCAGACACTTACGTACGCACGATTATCCCCAAAGATGCTTTTGAAAAAGGCACCCTCAAATTCGACAATGCCACAGGCAGGATGGTTTATATATTTACGAAAGAGGGCCAGGTCAGCATCCAGGCCCGCCATTTCATGACCAACTTCAAGATGACGGACCAGCTAGGGACCATGGGCTTGTTCATCACCATCGACGGCGACGCCACGGGCGAGTATCAATTGGACGGAAACAAGATCCGAGTTTCCAACGTTCAAAACGGCAAGCTCAACTATTTGGCCGTGCTGGAGGATACCAAGATGATGGAGTCTCAAAACCCCAGTGAGTTTGCTCCCCTGTTCTTAACCTCGAACTCGCCGATGTCCGTCGATTGTTCAGGCGACCAGCTCAGCCTGCAAGTCCCTAACCTTCCAGAGGAAGCCCAGGCGATTAATTTCACCCGAATTTCTCCTTGATCGAGATCGCTAAAACCCCAAAAATTACCAGGAATCTCATATCACTATCCCTGCAACCATAAACGAATTTCAACGTATACTAATTTAGCCGCACGATCCAATCGCGCCGTTTGCTGCATGGCCTGTTGGATAACCAAGAGACGTAGAATGAGGTGCAGCGCCGTTCGAAATCCATCAAAAGCGCAGGGCTGAGATGCTTTTCGACCGAGAGCCACCGTTGGAGCAAACGAGCGTGAAAGAACAAACAGGCCAGTCATAGGAGCAATTCTGTGCAGGATGTCGAGCCGCAATGGCTCCTCCAGGCGCAAAGAGGCGATTCTCAAGCCTTTTCACGGCTGGTGGAGACCTATCAAAAACCTGTTTACAATTTGTGCTACCGGATGTTGGGCAACGCCGAAGATGCAGAGGACGCCTCGCAGGAAACCTTTTTGCGTGCTTACCGGTCGATGAAACGCTATGACAACAGCCGGCCGTTTTCCACCTGGTTGTTATCCATCGCTGCGCACCACTGCATCGACCAGATCCGCCGGCGGCGTATGTCGATCGTCTCGATCGAAGAGCTGCCTGTGCCGGACGTCCCCGACATCTCCCCAGGGCTCGAATCCAAAGTTGGCCTGAAGGAGGAACAGCGCCGCATCCGGACGCTTTTGGAAACTCTGGAACCGAAAGATCGTGCTGCTGTCGTAATGTATTATTGGTATGACTTTTCCTACGAAGAGATTTGCCAGGCGCTCTCCCTGACGTTGAGCGCCGTCAAGAGCCGCCTCCACCGGGCCCGGAGGGCGATGGCCCAGGCATGGATGGATCAACAACCCAAATCTTACATTGCAGAAAGGATGCGCCATAAATCACCAGCCTTTTGAAGATTGGCTCTTAGGCGATCGCGATCGCTCTAACAACCCTTTAAACCTGCAGGAGACAGCAGCTTTGCAAGAACACCTGGAGAACTGCACCTCTTGCCGCTCACTGGCGGAGGCCTGGAAGGGGGCTGAAAGCCAACTGCGCTCCGCTGAAATCATCGCGCCACAGCCTGGTTTCACTTTACGCTGGGAAATGCGACTAAAAGATGAAACACGGCGGCTGCACCGGCGGCAGTCTTTGGCTATGCTGGGCTTCAGCATCGCTGCTGTGATCATGCTGTTCGGCTCGTTGGCCATCCTCTCCTGGCCGGCGCTGCAATCACCCAGCCTGTTGCTGTGGTCCTGGTTTTACCGTTTTCTAGCGGTCGTCTCCATCTTTGGCACGGCCCAAGACTTCCTGGCCAGCATCTTCCATACCGCGATCGGAATGATTTCTCCGATCTGGTGGGTGTTGTTCGCTGGATTTCTGAGCGAGCTTGCGGTGCTTTGGGTGGTCTCGTTCCGTATACTGACTTCGCCACGGAGTGTAACGAAATGAAGCGCATATCCGCACTTACACTGCTTTTAATATTGTTTCTGGCCCTGGCCTGGCCGCAAACGGCTCGGGCTCAAGGCCAGGAAGGCGACAAGTTCGTCCTGGGGGGCACCTACACCCTGCCGAGCGGGGAAACCCTGGATGGGAACCTGTTTATCTTCGGAGGGACAGCCACGATCGAGGCTGGCTCTCAGGTAAACGGCGATGTGCTGCTGGCAGGCGGCTCGCTGGTGGTGAAAGGAGAAATTAAAGGCAATATCGCCGCCACCGGCGGGTTGATTGACCTAAGGGATAACGCCGTTGTGAACGGCGATGTGACCGCCATTGCCGCCAGCCTGGAACGCGATCCCGGTGCGGAGGTAAAGGGTAAGGTGAACACGAATGTCACCGGGCCGCTGCAGGTTACTACGCCCGGATTCATCGACGTGCCGAATATGCACGTCGACGCCTACCCCATCTGGCGAGTTTTTTGGTACTTTTTGCGTTCCTTCTTGTGGGCGGCTTTGGCAATCCTGGTGGTGCTTTTTCTGCCGCACCAGGTGGAGCAAACAGCTCAAACTGCGATTTCACAGCCGTTGATCAGCGGCGGTCTGGGGATAATGACGGTGATTGTCCTGCCGATTCTGCTCGTGGTCGCGGCGATTACTATTATCGGGATCCCGGTCAGTCTACTTGGCGCTCTCCTGCTGGTGATCACCTGGAGCTTTGGGATTATCGTCATCGGCACCGAGGTGGGTAGACGCCTGGCGCAGATTTTCAACCAGGAATGGGCGTTGGCCCTGGAAGCCGGCCTCGGCACCCTCCTGCTGACACTGGTGACCAATGGGCTGGGACTGATCCCCTGCGTTGGCTGGATCCCAGCCGCCCTGGTTGGGGTAGTTGGCCTGGGCGCAGTCTTATTATCTCGCTTCGGCACCCAGCCTTACCCTCCGGTCTCGGCTGTTCAGCCCTGGACTCCAACAGCGACCCCGCCTGCGGCGTCCCCGCTGCCAGATAGCCAGGAACCGGCCATCCCTGAAATTCCGCCGGCCGCCTCGCCTGAAAGCGAGCCGCCTGCCGCGACCGGGCAGGAGGCAGAACCGCCGGAACAGCCTCCGGCGTGATACGTGGACAAGCGCTTGAAGTTTAGGGATCTTGCCCGGCGCTAAGCCAGGAAGTGCAGCATCGCTCCCAGGACAATTAAGAATTGCCCCAGGTGGTAGCTGACGATCACACGCAGCTTACCGAGCGGCAGCGGCTTCACGAACTTGTTCCAGGCCAGGAATGTATCTGAAAGGAAGAACAGGAACGCTCCGGCGCTGGCCAGTAAGGCGGCGCCGGTATTCCAATCCGAGCGCAGCAAGGTGAGCAGCGCGGCCAGCAGCATCAGGCTGATGACCCCAGAATAAGCCAAAACCGGTAATTTCAATCGCTGGTTCCCAGAGGCAGCCAGGCCGGCTGAGACCCCGCGGTAAATCTGGGCCGCGGTGACCCCGACCAACAGCGCCAGGATCAGGCTGGGGATATTGAGCGGCGGCAGACTGGCATTAAACCCAACCACATAAGCCAGGTGGGCTATTAAGAAGGATACCAGGCCGGGGATAAACCGCTCACGTGGCAGCATCAAGAAGATGTCACCCAGCAGAGAAAAGGCCAGGCCAATCCCGAACCAGGTCAGGTAAGTTGTGAACGCGCCGGCCTGCCACAGCCAGAGCAGCAGAGCTACCATAACCCCTGGCTTGGCGATGATTTCAAGCGGCTTCCAGGATCTTGCCACAGCGAGCCAATCCAACGCAGCGGCAGTCAGGGCGATGGAGGGGAAGAGATAATTCATTTGTAAGGCTTACCCGGCGGGCAGCTTTAATACCCAAACCAGCGCAGCACTTTCTCATCATTGCGCCAGTTCTTCCGCACTTTAACCCGCAAGCGCAGGAAAACCTTGCGTCCGCTCATCGCTTCGATCTCCTCGCGGGCGGCTGTACCAATTTTCTTCATCATCGCACCGCCCTGCCCGATCACGATCGGCTTATGCGATTCTTTTTCGACGAACAAAGTCGCTTCGATGTATGCGCCATTGCCGCCTCGCTCCTGGTATTGGTCAATGCGGATGGCGATCCCGTGCGGGATTTCGTCGCGCAGCAAGTTCAAAGCCAACTCACGGATCAGGTCGGCGGCGATATCACGCTCATACAGGTCGGTCACCTGCCCTTCCGGGAAAAAGGGTGCGCCCTGCGGCAAGCGATCTAAAATCCTGACGAGCAGCAGGTCAAGATGAGTCCCCTGGGCAGCAGAGATTTCCACAGCCTCTGCCTGGGGCGCCAGCTCGATAAAAGCCCGGCTGTTCGCCTGCAGGGCGTCTTGCTCTCCCAGATCGATTTTATTCAGGGCGAGGATTACAACCAGCTTGCGATTCAAGTTTGCAAGCAAATCGACCATCAGGCTGTCTTCCGGATCGGGCGGCTGGCTGGCATCCACCACGAACAACGCCAGGTCGCATTCCTGCAAGGTCTGAGCGGCTTCCTGGTTCATGTTCTCGCCCAACTTGTGACGGGGCAGGTGGACGCCGGGCGTATCGACGAAGATGACCTGGGCATTCTCCAGGGTCAGGATGCCCATCTGGCGCTTGCGGGTGGTTTGAGGCCGCGGCGAGACTGCGGCGATCTTCTGCTGGAGCAGGGCATTGACCAGGGTGGATTTACCTACGTTGGGGCGACCCATCACGGCGACAAACCCGGAACGGTAAGAATCAGAGGAGTTGGCTTCTGGCATGCCCTCATTCTATCAGAGAACGGGATTGCAGAACATACAGGGTCTACCGGCTTCGCAGGGATTTCTTCCTCTGCAATCCCTCAATAGCTGACAACGGACTGTTCCCACGGATATGCAAAAATATTAATAAAGTTTTAATAGAATTTGCTTGACCCCGCTATTAATTATCGGTATAATACTCTTTTGTCTAATTGGGCCCAAAATTTGCTATTTCAATGGATCAAGCATTAGGGCACCGAAAAAATCAGCGCGTAAAACGTAGTGAATTCTAAACCACTTAACGTTTTACGCTTTCCGCATGTTAGCCATAAACGATATTCAAGCAGGCTAAACTTATAGGAGAGAAAGCATGGCAACTGTCTTGCCTAGCAAGTCTTACGCGCGTATCGATGTTCAGCTTCCCCTCCCAGATTTGATCGAAGTCCAACTCGAGTCGTTTGAACGCCTAAAAAAAGAGGGGTTGGCCGATCTCTTCCACGAGCTTTCTCCGATCGAATCTTACAACAAAGGGATGAAGCTCTACTTTCCCAGTAATACCTCCGAATCGAAACAATGGGGACTCACGTATTGGTTTGGAGAACCGAAACATAGCATAGAAGATTGCGTTGAACGCGACTTGACCTATGCCAGCCCGTTATACGTCTCGGTTTTGCTGGCTGGCCCGGATATCCCCGAGCCGATGAAGCAAGACATCTTCCTGGGAGATTTCCCGGAGATGACCGAGAAAGGCACATTTATCATCAACGGCACCGAACGAGTCGTGGTCTCGCAGCTCATTCGCTCGCCGGGCGTTTACTTTGAGGCACCGGTGGATCGTTCCACAGGCCGGCCGTTGGCTATGGCCAAGCTTATCCCAGACCGCGGCGCCTGGATGGAGTTCGAAACCCGCAAGAGCGATTACCTGACTCTGCGCTTTAACCGGAAGCGCACCGTTCCGGTCACGATTTTCCTGCGCGCCCTGGCGGCTGTCAACGATGGCCTGCCCGAGTCGCCCCTTCAGGCAGGCACCGACGAAGAGCTGCTCGAAGTCTTCGGCGACGTCGACAACAACCCGGACCGTATGTTCATCCCTTCCACGCTCTTCCAGGAGCCGGAGTGGGACCTATCGCACGGAATCACCATCGCCGAAGCCGCGCTGATGGAGTTCTTCAAGCGTATGCGGCCAGGCGATCCGGCGACCCTCGACAATGCACGTGATTTTCTCGAGGAGCAACTGTTCGACCAGCGCCATTACGACCTGGAACGCGTCGGCCGTTACAAGCTCAATCAAAAACTGGATCTGTACGAGCACGTGCCGATCACGCACCGCACGGTGACTAAGTGGGACGTTGTTCGGCTGATCCGGCGCATGATCGAGATCAACAACAATGTACAATCTGCCGACGATATCGACCACCTGGGCAACCGCCGGGCCAAAACCGTCGGCGAGCTGATCCAAAACAAGCTGCGCATCGGCCTGCGCCGGATGGAACGCGTCATTAAAGAGCGTATGTCGATCCGCGACCAGGACCAGCTCTCCCCGATCACTTTGATCAATATCCGCCCGGTTGTAGCCGCCTTACGCGAGTTCTTCGGCTCGAGCCAGCTTTCCCAATTCATGGACCAGACCAACCCCCTGGCCGAGCTAAGGCACAAGCGCACCCTGTCCGCATTGGGACCGGGCGGCCTGCGCCGTGAGCGCGCCGGCTTCGACGTCCGTGACGTGCACCATTCCCACTATGGTCGTATCTGCCCGATCGAGACGCCCGAAGGCCCGAACATCGGCCTGATTGGACGCCTGGCATCCTTCGCACGCGTCAACGAGTACGGCTTTATTGAAACTCCGTACCGCCGGGTGCGAAAATCCCTCAAACCGGGCGATCCGCGCCTGGCCGGCCGCGCCTTGCGTGAAAATCTTAGCGATGCTGAGACCGGAGAGGTGATCGGCGAAGAAGGCCAGCGCATCACGCCCGAGCTGGCCGAGAAGATCGCCGAGCTGAAGGTCCCGGATGTGTTGATCGTCCCATTCGTCTCGAATGAAATGGAATACCTGTCGGCCGACGTAGAAGATCGTTTCGTGATCGCCCAGGCCAACACGCCATTGGATGACCACGACGAATTTGTCCGCCGGCGAGTATCTTCTCGCTACCACTCCACCTTTATTTTCTCGGCGACGACCAACATCGACTATATGGACGTGGCTCCGCATCAAATCGTCGGCATCAGCGCCGCGCTGATCCCTTTCCTGGAACACGACGACGCCAACCGGGCCTTGATGGGCTCGAATATGCAGGCCCAGGCTGTCCCGCTGCTGCGGCCTGACGTGCCGCAGGTCTCTACGGGCATGGAATACCACGCCGCAGTTGACTCGGGTCAGGTGGTGATTGCCGAGGAAGATGGCGAGGTGATTTCCGTTACAGGCAGCAGCGTGGCCGCCCGCACCAAAGACGGCAAGCAGCACATATACTCTTTGCGCAAATACCAGCGCTCCAACCAAAGCACCTGCATCGACCAACGACCAGCGGTCGTCAAAGGGCAGTTGATCAAGAAAGGCGATGTGATCGCCAATTCTTCATCCACGGAAAGCGGCGAACTGGCATTGGGCCAAAACGTTGTGGTTGCGTTCCTCTCCTGGGAAGGCGGCAACTTCGAGGACGCCATCTTGATTTCCGAACGCCTGGTGCAGGATGACGCTTTCACCTCGGTTCACATCGAGAAATACGAAGTGGAATCACGCGATACCCGCCTGGGCCCGGAAGAGATCACCCGCGATATCCCCAACGTCGGTGAAGACGCTATCAAAGACCTGGACGATCACGGCATCATCCGCATCGGCGCAGAAGTGGGTCCGAACGATATCCTGGTCGGCAAGATCTCGCCAAAAGGCGAGAAAGAGCTGACCCCCGAGGAGCGCCTGCTGAGGGCTATCTTTGGAGAAAAGTCTCGCGACGTCAAAGATACCTCCCTGCGTATGCCCCACGGTGAACGCGGTAAGGTGGTGGAAGTTAAAGTGTTCACGCGGGAAGACAATGCCGATCTTTCGGCCGGCGTGGATATGATGGTGCGCGTTTCGGTTGCCCAGCGCCGTAAGATTACCGCCGGCGATAAAATGGCCGGCCGCCATGGCAACAAGGGTGTGGTTTCCAAGGTTGTGCCCGTCGAGGATATGCCTTTCCTGGAAGAGGGAATGCCGGTCGATATCATCTTAAACCCCCTGGGCGTTCCCGGCCGTATGAACATCGGCCAGGTGCTCGAGACGCACCTGGGTTGGGCCGCCAGCCGGTTAGGTTTCCGGGCGGTATCCCCCGTATTCGACGGCGCCAGCGAAGAAGAGATCGAGGCCGAACTGGCCCGCGCCTGGATGATCGATGAAGCCTGGAAAAAAACCGCCGAAAAGGCCTGGGAATGGCTCCACGAGCAGGAGTATGAGACGGAAGTGATCGAAGACGACGACGAGGTCCGCCGGCTGTATCTGGAAGTCTGGCTCGGCGACCGCGGATACGACGTTTACCAGTTGATCTCGGATGTCAACTATGCACGCCGCTCGGTCATGAGCGAGTGGCTGCGCGACGCCGGTTATGACCCCAGCCAAATCCTCTCTTTCGAGAATGCGAATGCCTCTGTCCAGCAGCGCCCGGAGCAAGACATCCATGCCGTCACCGCCTGTTTGCGGTTGTGGCTGGAAAACATGGGAGAGGAATCAAAAGAAATCCCGGACGAAGGGCTGCGCGACAAAGCATACGAAGTCACGCTCAAGACCGGCATCCCTGTGCCGATTTTTGGCAAACAGCTTCTGCGCGACGGGAAGACTGGCCAACCCTACGACCAGCCGGTGACCGTGGGCGTGATGACCATGTTGAAACTGCACCACCTGGTTGAAGATAAAGTACACGCTCGCTCGACCGGCCCTTACAGTCTGGTCTCACAGCAGCCTTTGGGCGGTAAAGCCCAATTCGGAGGCCAGCGTTTTGGAGAGATGGAAGTGTGGGCGTTGGAGGCCTACGGCGCGGCTTACACCCTGCAGGAGATGTTGACGGTAAAATCCGACGATGTCCAGGGGCGCGTCAAGGCCTACGAAGCCATCGTGAAGGGCGAACCCATCGAAGAACCCAGCATCCCGGCTTCTTTCCGGGTGTTAGTGAAAGAGCTACAAAGCCTGGGCCTGGCGGTGGAAGCTGTCACCGACTCTGGGGAAGTGATCCGTTTTGGAAAAGACGAAGAACGCGCCCGGCCGCCGCGCTTAAGCACCGGCTTGCTGGGCCTGGGGGACGAGCTTTAAATCCGCACGGGCGGGTTATCCAATCCGGTTTTTCAAATAGCATACGGCGCACCTGTGAATGGTGCGCCGTATTTGATTCATTAAGCAAGCTTGGGGGACTCAAATCCGCTGGCGGCCGGCGAAACCAGCGTCGATGTCATGCCAGAAGCTGACCTCATCTTCACCGTACTGCCAGCAAAGAAAGACACCCCTGCCCTCTCTAAGCGACAGGAAATCCACCAGGCCCACGTTGACCTCTTTGACGATTGCGCCTGTCGCTCGAATTCTTTGGATTAAAGTGTTGATACGCTCAAACTCCTGCTCAATCCCACTGGCGAGCTTGTTTCCGCCATTTCCGGCGGCTTTCTCGATCACGGCCCACATTTCAGGCTGCTTTTCCAGGATACGCGCCCGAATCTCCAGGATGCGCCCGACTAACGGGCGTATGACCTGCAAGGCAGTATTTGCCTCTTCGACGGTAAAATAGCGTTCACCCGGCTCCTCAGCCATAGGTCCTCCTCTCGGCGAAATCAAGCAAATCATACCACCAATCTGCCAGCCGATTTCGGATCGGGAAATCCCCTTTAGACGAATTTAACGGTTATTTTATCCGCCGCTTACCTCCATTCGCCCCCGGATCAGGTATCCTCGGGTTGGTTCTATCATTTGGTGGAACCCTTGATCACCTATATACGCATGACCCTTAATCCATGTTTTGGGCTAATTTCCCCATTTCAAGGAGTATTCTTAATGCAAATCGGTACAATCGAGTTTATTGGTCTGACCGCTGTTGTAGCTGCTGTCACTTTCGTCGTTATTTACTTGCGCTGCCAGCGCGGCATCGCGGTTTCATTGAGCCTGACGGTGATCGGGACGACATCGGCTGCCGCGATCGTTGGCTTCGTTTATGGCAAACAGGGCATTTCGCTCCCTGCCGTTCTCGTCACGCTCTTCTTGATCTCCCCTGCTTATATCCTGGTGATCTTGATGCTCAGATTCATCGTCGGGCCGCTCAAAGCGCTCTCGAAGGCAGCCCAGGAGATTGCGGAAGGCGACCTGCACCAGACGATCGAGATCCAGACCAGGGATGAAATTGGCGAACTGGTCGGGGCTTTCAACCAGATGTGCGCTTATCTGGTTGAAGTCAGCGAGACTGCGGAGAAAATCGCCAGCGGGAACCTGGCGGTGCAAATAAACAAACGGTCGGACAAAGACCAGCTCGCCCTCTCCCTGGAAGGCATGATCGCAGCCTTGCGCCAGTCTATCGGCAAAATGACGGAAACTGCCGACAGCATGAATCAAGAGTACAGCAGGATCTCCTTAACCACTGCCCAAACCAGCCAATCGGTGCAAACCATCTCGGCCAAGATCCAACAGGTTTCAGGCGATAATATGAAGTTGATGGAAAGTCTGAAGTCCACCACCGGTGTAGTCGAACAAATGGACCTGGCAATCGACGAGATGGCCAAAGGCGCTCAGGAACAGGCCCAGGCTGTGGGAGAAGCCTCACGCTTGATGACCCAAATCACTCAAAAGATCACCCAGGTGACAGAAGACAGCCAGGCGGGGTCCGAAGGCGCAGCCGGCGCAGCCGAAACAGCCCATCGTGGAGCGAAAACGATCGACGCCAGCGTAGAGCGCATGGACCGCATCAAGCATTCTGCAGTGAAAGTGCAGCAGAAGGTCGGCTTGATGGATGAACGTTCTCAACAAATCGGCTCCATTGTCGAGCTCATTGAGGAAATTGCATCGCAAACCAATTGGATGGAAGGCGTTATCGACGTTTCTGGCGGCGTCCCTTACATCACCAAGACCCGCTGTATGCACGACGGCGAGCCCTTCTGCGAGTACGATGTGCGCTGGGAGATGTCCGCTACAAAAAGTGAAAAGCCCAGGCAGGTAAGAATTTCCAGCCCGGTCTGAAGGCTTAGGCCTGAACCGGCCTGGCTTTATACAACTGGCAAAAAATTTCGTAGGGGAAAAGTGTTGGGCGCTTGTGGCGCACCACACAAAATGATGGAGAGTTGCGGCTACACCGCAATCTCCAGAGATTAATCAAAATAGGGACAAACGCTTGGGTGAGGGGGGCACCCAAGCGTTTGTCGAGACTATTTTACACAATCCCGCAATTTAAACAAGGGAAGATGGATTGCTATTCCATTACAATCCGCAATATTCATTTGGCCGGTGGATGTAAAATTTCCTGATTTGCCTGGTCAGCTTCCTGGAATATTTTGCTGACCTCGTTTTTCATCTCGGTTGTCGCGCTTGGCGTATACGGGATGAATTTGATCAAATCACGGGCTTGCTGTAATAGATCTTTGACCTGGGCAATATAAGATAAATCGAAGCGACCGCTTTCAATGGGCACAGGCAGATCGCGAGCCTGCTGTATTTTGGCCCGGGCGCGCTTGATGCGCTCAGATGCTGGGATCAGGCGAGACATAGGTTCTCCTTTCACATATACCAGGCGATTGTAATCTCTTTTGGGAGGCTGAACCGGTTTCCAAAAGCGGCGGCGCAAACCAGACGAGCTCAAACGTCATTCGTCGTTCTCCAGCACGCCTACAACCTGCAGCCAGGGGGGTTCAAGCTGAGGATTTCTCTCAATTCGCATCCCCAGCCCGCTCATCACGCCAATCGAGGCGATATTTTCGTAGCCGGTGGTTGCCACCACCCGCTTCAGGCGCAGTTGTCGGAAAGCATAATCTACCAATGCCTGCGCCGCCTCAGTAGCATACCCACGCCGGCGGTGCTGTGGGGAAATCGCATAAAACAACCCAAACTCCGTTGAGTGCTTAGCCGGGAATTCCGCCGGGCCTGCGGCGCGCAGGCCAGGCAACTGCTCAAAGGCGTTCAGGCACGGCACGTAGCCGCAGGAGCCGGTAAGCTGCCCGGTCGACTGGAGGATGACAGCCCGATCGCCATACGGAGGCTGGTTAAGCTTCGCCAATTGGGAGGGATTGAGCGCGGCCCATTGCAACCATTCGAGGCGTTCCGCCAGGGTTTCCATTTTGTCGGTCCGTAGATCGGCGTCTTGCAATTCAATATCGAACAGGCGATGAACATCCGCCAGGTCTTCCATTACAAAAGGCCGGATGAGCAGGCGCTTCGTTTCGAGAACAGGCATATCAAGCATAGCGATTGTGAATCTCCCACACCGACATCTGTGCTGATTCCAAAAATTTTTATCCTACCCCATGCGCAAATGAAAACGCCTGAACAGCCAGACTCCAATGGCAAAATACAGGGCTGATAGAACAGTGAGAGCAACCAGCTCGTAAATGACGCTGTGCAATTCCGCGCCAAGGGTGAGGATTTTATTGAGCGCGGCCACAGCGTGGGTAGGTGGCAGGAAATCGTACAGACCAACATCGATCCCACCGATTGAGAACAAGGTCACTTTCGGAAGTGGGTAAACGACCCCTGAAAAGAACATCATCAGACCCAGGGGAAAATTGGCGACGACAAAGGCTTGAGAAACAGTGCGGGTGAAGCTCGCAACCACCATCCCCAGGCCGATTACCGAAAGGGAGGTGACTGCCCCAACCAGGATCGCAATCCAAACCGGCCCCTGGCTGCGGAAGCCGACTGCCAGAGCGACGGCAAATGCCAGAACGAACGAGGCTGTTCCTACCAGCACCAATGCTGCAGTGACGCCGCCCAGGAGGTCAAGCGAGGTCACGGGAGAAAGCTGTAAGCGCTGCAGGGCGCCTGTCTCGATCTCGCGCGCGACGGTCATGGAAGCTAAAAAGACCAGCAGGATCACAGCAAAGACCAATGTGCCGGGCACGTAAGTTTCGAACTCGGTGCGGGCCGCCGATGCGCCCAGCGGCTGTTCGACGTATTGGATCAGGGGCTGTTGGTCAGTTGCCTGCTGGACGTAACCGTCCAAAGCAGTAAGCGCCAGGTTTACGCCCACCATATAATACGGGTTGGAGAGGTCGCCCCCAAAAATGACCTGGGTGGTCACCGAGCGATCGCCGCCCTGTAAATTCCGGACTGTCTGCGAGAAATTCCCAGGGATGAGGAGAAATGCCGCCGCGCCGCGATTTCTCAATATCGGATCCGCTTCGGCCTGGCTGGCGATCAGCGTGGACTTCAAGAGGGGGTGTCCGTCGGCGTAAGTGACGCCGGCGAGAGCGGCGACCGCCTGCTTCCCGGCGTTGAACATCGAGCCATCGGAAAGTTGCACTCCCTGATCCTGGTTGATCACCAAAATATTGTAGGTGGTCGAACTTCCGGCAGTAATGAGCCAGTACAGCAGGACAAAGAATGGGGCAAAAGCCAGCGTCAGGCCAAGCATCCATTTGTCGCGCGCTATTTCACGCAGCGTCTTGCGGAAAACGCTCAAGAACTTCATTCGCGCAACCCCCTTCCCGTCAGGGAAATAAACACATCTTCCAGCGAGTTAGCCCGTAAGCGCACTTCGCCCGGCCGGATATCTGCCTGGTGCAGCGCATCCAAAATGGCCGCCAAAAGCCCCACCACGCCACGCGCTCGTATGACCAGGGCATGGTTGGTCGTGAAGACTTGCGCCACAAGGGGGACGACCGCCTCCAGTGCGGTCTCGGTCAGGCCGGCCTGTATCTCGATCTCGAGCACATCCCCCTCCCCTATCGTTCGCTTCAAGGCTTCTGGCGTATCCATCGTCAGCAGTTTGCCGTAGTCAATGATGGCCACCCGGTCGGCCATGCGCTCGGCCTCATCCATATTATGTGTGGTCAAGATAATCGTCTTCTGGCGGGCCAAAGATTTGACGTACTCACGAAGCAACACACGGCTTTGCGGGTCGAGACCCGCTTCCGGCTCGTCCAGCACAAGAATCTCCGGATCGTGGACCAGCGCCATAGCCAGATTCAGCCGCCGCTGCATGCCACCTGAAAGGGTGCGGGCCAGCTTGTCGCGTTTTTCGGCCAGGTCTAGGTCAACGAGTAACTGCTCCCCCCGCTGGCGGGCCGCTTTGCCGCGCATCCCGTACATTTCACCGATGAACTGCAACTGTTCAAGGCAGGTCAACTGCCCCCACAAAACGATGTTCTGCGGGCAGACCCCCACTCGTGTACGAACCATCGCATCGCTCTTCGAGATGGGCACGCCATGGATGATGACCTGCCCCGAATCGGGTTTGAGCAGGCCGCACATCATGTTGATCGAAGTGGTCTTGCCCGCGCCGTTTGGGCCGAGTAAGCCGAATATCTCGCCAGCGTATACATCCAGAGAAAGTTCGCTGACTGCGGTCAGAGAGCCATAGCGCTTAGTCAGCGCCTGAGTTTGGAGGACGATGGTGGACATAGGTAAAACCCTGCTCGACAAGTCTCCGAAGACCAGCATGCAATCGTGAAATGACCGGTGTTGGAATCATCCCGCTTTTAATCACTTCATTTACCTGGCGTGACTGTATCCACGCTGGAGATGGAGGGGATGCCCTGGGCCGCGCAGGCGCTTTGCTTGCCTGCCACACCCACGATCCGGTCGGCTGGCTCGCCCAGGCTCCGCAGGGAAAGCAGGATTGGCAGCACCCCAATTGTCGCCAACCCGCCGATCACATATCCCGATGCAATCGAGCTCATCTGGGAGAGGTAGCCCAGGCCAGTTTGGCCGAGGATGCCCCCGCTGTTACCGATCATCGAGTCGAAGGAAACGATGGCCGCACGCTGCTCCGAAGGAGTCACCTCGTGCAGGTAAGCTTGCCGGACCGGGGCGCTGACCCCCAGGGCGGCCATAGAAATCAGGAATAGGCCAACTGCCGGCCAAAAGGAATTCACCAGCCCGACGCCGATGGTCGCCAGGGCGCCGACTGCAGCCGACCAAAGCAGCAAGGTGGTGCGCTTGCCGCAGAACCGGCTAAACCATTCCACCAGGGCGTTGCCCGCCATGGTGGACAATGAGATCAGCGCCGCCACTACCCCGGATACCCAAACCGCCTCCCGGCCCAAGAGGTTAAGGAAGTAAGGCGGCCAGGCATAAAAACCCCACATCAGGAAGCCGGTTTGGATGAAGTTCACAAACATCAGCAGGCGCAGGCCAGGTTTATTCCAGCCGTACTTCAGGCTAGCCTGAGCCACTACCTTCATCTCTTGAGGGATGCTTTTGAGCGTGATCGCTCTCGGCTGGTAGCCGATCTCGTGCATTGTGAAATAGGCCAACCCAAAGAGCAGGACCAGCAGCGCGGCGCGCAGGAGGTAAGGGATGGCCAGGTTCAAATCACCCAATATCCCCCCGCTAACCGTGCCGGCGAGCATCGCCGCCCCACTGATGAAGTTGCCGCGCCCAAAAACCCGGTCGAGTGGGCCTACAAATCCTGTCGCTTTCAGCGCATCCACCAACCAGGCCTCTACAGCGCCGGAATAGAACGTATACCCCAGGCCCATCACCACGGACATCACCGCCAGCCCCACCAGATTCCCGGGCGTTCTGGCCGCGACCACGTAGCCCAGGGTCCCGGCCGCCAGGACCAGGGTGCTCAATAGGAACGAAGTCCGCCGGCCGCGTGTATCGGCCAGCACCCCGGTCGGGAGTTCGAAGATCGTCATCCCGATGGAGAAGATCGCGTTCACCACAAACACCTGGAAGATATTCAGCCCGGCGTTAAGCAAAAAAAGCGTGTTAACCCCCCAGATTAACGAAGCGGAAAGGGTATAGAGGCCGGAAATGGTATAGTAATTCCGCAAGATTAGCTTTGGGCTCGCAGAGATCATCTTTTGCAAAGTTTTATTCCCTCATAAGGGTCAATTATAGCACGCCCAATTTCTTGACGCCCCCGCCAGCGCCGTTGAAAGTCATTCAACCCGCCGAACTGCTAACGATTATATGACCCCTAAAATCTCAAAATATTTTTATGTGAGTTAAACCCAATCTTTAGCCTGGTTTTACAGGATCCTCATCGCTCCCATGATAAAAATAGGTCTGTATTCCGAAAATTCATTGAATGCGAATGGGACCGATGCAGAAAATCACCACGAACAAACAGTCTGAACTGGCGCTACTGGAGAGCGAAGCGCGCTATACGACGCTGTTTGAGACGATGCTGCAAGGGGTGGTTTACCAGGATGCTTCCGGTAAGATTATTTCGGCCAACCCGGCTGCGGAACGCATTTTCGGATGGACCCTGGATCAAATTAAGGGGAAGACTTCTTTCGATCCCCAATGGCGAGCTATCCACGAGGACGGCACGGACTTTCCCCCCGAGCAGCGCCCAACAATGACAGCCGTTCGAACCGGCGAGCCCGTGCATGGCGTGGTAATGGGAGTTTTCAATCCCATCGAAGAGGATTTCCGTTGGATCCTGGTTAACTCGGTTCCCCAATTTCGTCCCGGCGAAAGCAAGCCTTACCAGGTTTTCACCTCCTTTGAAGACATCACGAAGCTGAGAACGACTGAAAAAGCCCTGCGGGAGAAGAGCCAAATGCTTGAAGCCATATTGATGGCTTCCCCTGTGGTTATCGATGTCCTAGACCGGGAAGGGAAAGTTACCTTATGGAACCCCGCAGCCGAGCGCCTGTACGGTTGGAGCGCAGAAGAAGCAATCGGCAAGGAGTTACCGTTCGTATCGCACCAGCAAGGAGATGAATTAAGAAAACTGATCGATGCGCAGCTCGGGGGAACTGCATTTACCGGGGTGGAGAGCCGGCGAAGATGTAAAGATGGCGCAATGATCGATGTCAGCGTTTCAACGGCCCCATTGGTTGATCCCCAGGGACAAGTTACCGGGTCGGTAGCGATTATCACGAACGTCACCCATCAGAAACAGGCATCCCTGGCGTTGAGAGAAAGTGAAGGGCGCTACCGGCGTTTATTCGAAGACGCCTCCCTGGGAATTATCCAGGCCGACCCGCAGGGAAAAGCGATCGCGGTTAACCCGGCCTTAGCCCGCATGTTCGGCTACCAGACCCCTGAAGAGGTTCTTGCCGACAGTTGCAAGAATGTGCCCACCGAAATCTATGTCGATCCTGGAAGGCGTTCAGAGATCTTGCGCCAGTTGAAGGGAGATCAGTCCCAGGGTAGTTTCGAGAACGAATTTCGCCGAAAAGATGGCAGCACCTTTTGGGCGAAGCTGCACTTACGGTTAATCCACGACGACAATGGTCTCCTTGAATTCACCGAGGGGATCATAGAGGATATTACAGAGCGCAAGAAGGCGGAAGAGCAGCTCAAGCAGCAGGTGGAGGAAAATCTCAAGCGGACTCAGGAGCTAGAAGCTATCGTTGAAGTATCAGCCGCTATGCGTAAAGCCAATACCCGGCCTGAAATGATGAGACTGCTGCTCGAGCAATCCATAAATATGCTACATGCCCAGGCCGGGGCGATTGGTTTGTTGGACGGTAGCTCCCTGGAATTTCAAGCTGCGACAGGTAAGATTGCGGACTGGGAAGGCGAAGTTCTTCCAGAGGGCGATAATCTTTTCTGGGATGTATTGCAACAAGGCAGCCTCAAGTTTTTGGATCCGCCAGCAGATAATACCTCATCCAGCATTCTCGCGCCTTTTGGAAAACAAACCCCGTCTATTCAAGCCGGCATCATTTCCTCGCTTAAAAGTGGGGAGACGACGATTGGCGTGCTGTTTATTGGATATTGCACCCCCATCCAATTCTCAAACACGCATAAACGGTTAACCGCTGCGATCGCAGATATGGCCGGCAACGCTTTACACCGGATGAATATCGCCGATGCTCTGGAGAAACTGGTAGACGATCGCACCGCGGATTTGGAAACGATCTACAAGGTCACCGCGGCAGCCAGCAGGCCAGTGGGGCTGGAGACTGCCCTCCAATCCGCCCTGGATCCAATTCTCAATTCAGTTAACGCCCAGGTGGGCGCTATCTTGCTCGTGGAAGACAGCGATGGGCGAATACGAGTTTTAGCGGAAAAAGGACTTCCCGCCCCCATCAAAAGCCAGATAGAGAGCGCCAACCGGAAAAACAGCCTGGAAAGTTGGGTCCTGGCTCACAAACAGCCGCTCTTGATCCCGGACCTGGCAGCCGATGCCCGGGTGGAGTACAAGTGCAGACCAAAAGAGCCTCTTCCCTTTGCGGCGCTGCCCATGCGGGTCGGGCAGCGCGTGGTCGGAATCCTGGAAATTGCCCGGGTTGGGGATAACCAATTCGACCTGGAAGCGCTGACGCTGCTCTCTTTTATCGCCAATCACCTGGGATTGATCATTGAAAATGCGCGCTTGCTTGAGAAAGCGGAGCAAAATGCTGTTCTCGAGGAGCGCACACGCCTGGCCCGCGAGCTGCACGATTCGGTCACCCAATCCCTGTACAGCGCCGTCCTGTTTGCAGATGGAAGCCGCCGGCTGGCCGAGCAAGGCCAATTTGAGAAGGTGCCGGAATACTTGCTCCAACTCAGCCAGATCAGCCAGCGCGCCTTGAAAGAGATGCGCCTGATGGTGTTCGAGCTGCGCTCTCCAGGGCTGGTCGCCGATGGTCTGGCGCGGGCCATCCAGCACCGGCTGGATTCTGTGGAAAACCGGGCAGGGATTGCCGCAAGGCTGGAGATCGGGCGTCTCCCCGAAATCCCCGCGCGGATTGAAGAAGCGCTCTACCGGATTGCCCTGGAGGCGCTTAATAACGCTCTAAAGCATTCCAACGCTAAAAATATTCTCGTCAGTCTTGAAGGCAAAGAGGAGTACGTCTGCTTGTGTGTGACGGACGATGGGGGCGGTTTTGACCTTGGTACTGCCGCGCAGAACGGCGGGCTAGGCCTGACCAGCATGCGCGAGCGAGCCGGGCGATTGCAGGGGATATTGCAAATCTTTTCTTATCCAGGATCCGGAACTGAGATTGTCGCTGAAATCCCGCTTTCGGGAATTGGGCAAGATCGACAAGCTGTGAGGCAGGTTTAAAAATGGCGCAAATAAAATTATTGATTGTTGACGATCATAAAATGGTTCGGGAGGGGCTGAAAGTGTTTGTGCTGCCGATTCCGGACATGCTGGTTGTGGGTGAGGCCCGGGATGGCGCGGAAGCGGTCGAGATGGCCCTCACTTTGAAACCGGATGTGATCTTATTGGACCTGATCATGCCCATGATGGACGGGATCGAAGCGACGAAGGCGATTTGCCGGCAGGCGTCGCAGGCGCGCATCCTGATTATCACCAGCTTCGCCGAGGACGAGCGGGTTGTGTCCGCCATTCGGGCCGGAGCATCCGGTTACTTGCTCAAAGACAGCTCCCCGCAAGAGCTTGAAACTGCCATCCGGGCTGTATCTCGCGGCGAGCTTTATCTTCCATCTTGTATTACCCGGATGGTTATTCAAAATTTTAACCGGCCTGAAAAACATGCGAATTCAATGCCTGATCTGACCTCCCGAGAAAAGGAAGTATTGAAACTGGTGGCAGGTGGACACAGCAACGACGCGATCGCAAAATCCTTGGTTCTGAGTCCCTGGACCGTTCGGTCCCATATCTGGCGGATCATGAAAAAACTCCAACTGGAAAACCGCACTCAGGTGGCTTTGTATGCAGTCCGGTCTGGAGTTACCTAAACAGATCGAAAGCCAATCCTGAATTTGACTATTTCTTTTAAGCGATATGCACAACGATAGCGATGACGAACAAGCGTTGTCTATGTAAGATTAGGCTATGGATTTGAGCACCTGTTCAAGAAATCTCAGTTTGCCAGAAAGCGGTACGATCATGATGGTTTCAGCGCCTGGCCTCAGGCAAGACAACCTGCTTGCAATCTTGAATACGATTCCCGGCTCACCGGTGATCCTTTGCGCAGGTTCCGCTAGTGAGGTGAAGAACCTGCTCGGTTCAACCAGGGCGACGATGGTCATCATCGACCATACGCTGGAAAATGAACAGATGCGCGAGGCTGTGCAGATCGTCCGCAAGCTGGATCAAAAGGTATGGATCCTGCTGCTGGTCGCTCAGCCTCGAGATGCGTCTACTTTCGAAGATTTCTGCCCGGACGCTGTTATGCATGATGGTTTTTCACGCACCGATTTAATTGAAGGAATTCGGAGGGCCAAATCAGTCCATTCGACTGGCTGACCATAGATCGAGGTGGACACTATTAAACAATATTCCCAATAAACGAACCTATTGATCAATCAAATCAACCGAAACTAACTTTATGGAGGATCTACAATGAAACTGAACATTCGCAATAAGCTTCTGCTGGCATTTGCCGCCGTACTGGTGCTCACCGGGGTTGTGGGCTATATCGGATTCGACAGCGCCAACAAAATCAACAATATGCTAAACACCCTGTATGAAAACCATCTTACAGGGATGAAGCATTTGTTGAATGCTGAAGTCGATCTATACGGCGTCCGGATGGCAGTGCGCTCGGCAGCTCTGGCCACCGATAATCAAGAAAACCAGGCTCAAATACAACTGGCGAACGATTACGAAGCCAAATTTGACACCGAGATGGCTGCATACGAAAAAACAATTCTCACGGACGAGGCCAGGCAAATCTACCAGCAGGCCTTGAGCGATTATCAGGCGTATAAAACAGCCACTGATGAGGCGCTCAACTTGGCCAACCAGAATAAGAATGAAGAGGCCGCCCAGGCCATCCGGGATGCGGGCGCAGAAGCCACGGCGATCGAGGCGTCGATGAACGAATTGGTCACGAGAAAAGAGAGCCAGGCTCAGGATTATTACACTCAGAGCGATGATGTATTCGCCCAATCGCGCAACCTGGTCATCGGTCTTACCCTTTTCTCTATCGTCGTCGGTCTTGGCGTTGCCTTCTTCATTTCTCGCGCGATTTCCAGCAGTGCCCGGCAGATGGCTGCTGTGGCAGAAGGCATTTCAGCCGGCGAGCTCGATCAGAAAATATCGATCAACAGCAAAGATGAAATGGGAGAAATGGCGACTTCCTTCTCTCGCATGATTGATTACTTGCAAAACATGGCCGGGGTAGCCCAAAAGTTGGCCATCGGAGATTTGACGCAAAACGTGATTCCGATCTCCACAAAAGATGTTCTCGGCAATGCTTTCAAAGGGATGGTCGACAGCTTACGCGGACTGGTCGGCGAAGTCACCGATAGTGCGATTTCTGTTGGCGTCGCCTCCGAACAGTTAGCCTCAGCCGCCAATCAGGCCGGGCTGGCTACAACCCAGATCTCTACCACCATCCAGCAAGTTGCTAAAGGCACTGCGCAGCAGTCCGAATCGGTCAACAGCACCGCCACCTCGGTCGAACAGATGAGCCGGGCGATCGATGGGGTTGCCAAAGGCGCCCAGGACCAAACCCGGGCAGTGACCAGGGCCGCAGACCTAACCAGCCAGATTACAGTTGCCATCCAGCAGGTATCCACCAATGCCAAGGCAGGGGCGGTAGGCTCGCAAAAGGCCGCCGAAGTGGCGGAAGGCGGCGCCCAAACCGTCACTTCGACGATCAAAGGAATGGAAACCATCCAGGCCAAAGTGAACCTGTCCGCTCAGAAGGTGCAGGAAATGGGACGCCGCTCCGAGCAGATCGGGGTGATCGTGGAAACGATCGAAGATATCGCCTCCCAGACCAATCTCCTGGCCCTCAACGCTGCCATCGAAGCGGCGCGAGCCGGGGAACATGGTAAAGGCTTTGCAGTAGTGGCCGACGAGGTTCGTAAACTGGCCGAACGGGCCAGCTCCGCCACCAAGGAGATCGGCGGGCTGGTCAAAGACATCCAGCGTACAGTCGGCGATGCGGTTGCGGCGATGAACGAAGGCGCGGTCGAAGTCGAACAAGGTGTCAGCCAGGCCAACCAGGCCGGTCAGGCGCTGGAGGAAATCTTGAGCGCGTCCAAAGAAGTCAACCGGCAGGTGGCGACCATCGCCGCGGCCGCCGATCAGATGAGCGTTTTGTCGAATGATCTGGTGGCAGCTACGGATGCGGTCAGCGCAGTCGTAGAAGAAAACACCGCCGCGACAGAAGAGATGGCAGCCGGATCCAATGAGGTGACCCAGGCGATAGAAAACATCGCCAGCGTGAGCGAAGAGAATTCGGCCGCGGTGGAAGAAGTTTCAGCATCGGCAGAGGAAATGAGCGCACAGGTAGAAGAAGTTAGCTCTTCCGCCCAAAGCCTGTCCGAGATGGCCGATGCCTTAAAACAGGTGGTGTCCCAGTTTAAGCTTTCGGCTGAAAAACAGCAGCACCGGCCGGAGCTACAGGATGCAAAGCCGGCCCTGCGACAGTCGAACCCCGCCTATGCGCTTCAGGCAGGCAATGGCCACTCTCCAGCAAAATTGCTCCACAAGGCTTGATCAATCGATATCCGTGGGGATGAGAGGCAAAAAGCCTTTCATCCCCAACTCCAGGAGGTTTCTTGATGGATAATCAAATCGTCGTATTCGAACTGTGCACAGAATTTTATGGTGTGGATATTGCCAAGGTAGAGAGCATCATCAAGATGCAGCCAATCACCCAGATGCCTCACGCACCCATCTTCGTGGAGGGGGTAACCAATTTACGGGGCAAGGTGCTGCCGGTGATCGACCTGCGCAAACGTTTCGGACTGGCACCACAGGCAGCGGGCAAGAACAGCCGCATTATTGTGGTAAGCGTCAACCGGGTAGAGGTTGGGATGATCGTAGATGGGGTCTCGGAAGTGCTGACAGTACCCGAAGGCGCGGTGGAAGCTGCCCCGCAAATTACAACCACCGTGGATTCAACGTTCATCACCGGAATTGCCAAGCTCGACCAGCGCCTGGTGATCCTGCTCGACCTGGGCTGTATTCTCTCCGGACAGGAACAAGAAAGCCTGCAAATGGCGGCTTGAGGGATAAATAACGAATATGTCTACAACTAGCTTTATCGATCCTACCGCATCGATCTGCGGAGATGTGGCGATCGGGGAGCAGAACTATATCGGGCCGTGCGCGCAGGTGGAAGCCCGGAACCCATTCAAAGCGCAGTTTCGCAACCAGGTCAATCTTCAAGATAACACGCTGGTCTCTGCCACTACCTGCAATGTCGTCATCGGTAATCGTACCAGCATTGCCCACGGCGCGAGCGTGTTAAACTCCACGATTGGAGATTTCGTCTTTGTAGGGTTCAATTCGCATGTCGAAAATGCGGTCCTCGAAGACGGGGCATTGGTACTGCATGGCGCCAGGGTGATCGGGGTGACGATCCCCAAAGATCGGGTCGTCCCGCCAGGTGCCGACATCACCAGCGAAAACCAAATCAGGCAGTTGCTGCCAGTTATGGAGGCCAATATCACCTTCAAAGATGAAGTGGTGTCGGTTAATGTCGAGTTTGCCGATGGATATGGGCAAATGGTCGCGGCGTTAGGCGCCTCCAGCGTGCAGGGAGTGGGGCCTAAACCAAAGACCTCCTGGGAATCAGAGCACATCAACCCGAAACTCGGGGAAAATGTCATCCTGGGGGAGGCATCCAGAATTATAGGAAATACCCGCCTGGGGGATGGAAGTTCGCTGGGGAGCATGGTCTCCATCCGCGGGGATGAAGGCGCGCCGATTGTCATCGGGAATGGGGCAGCGATCGGTAACAAGGTTACTTTCCACGCTCTTTTAGGGAAGACGATCAGCATAGGCGACCAATTGGTATCCGGGGACCGTGTGGTTTTTCACGGGCTGCTGACGGTGGGTTCCCAGGTCAGCGTGGGGGATGGCGCAACCCTGTTTAACGCCGCCGTTGGCAACCACGTCGCCATCGGGAAGGATGCGATCGTCGTGGGCGTCCGTCTGGTAGACGGGGCTCGCGTTCCGGATGGCGCCCGGGTGCTAGACCAGGCGACAGCCGATGCGCTCTCCTAGCAAATCATCCTTAGAGCATTACCAACTGCTCTTCGAGCACGCCCGCGATATCATCCTGTATATCCGCTTGAAAGATGGTCAGATCCTGGATGCTAACCCGGCAGCCGAGCTTGCTTATAAATATTCGCACGAAGAACTGCTCACCTTGCGGATTACCGATTTGCGCGCTTTGGCGACCCACGCGCTGATCGGTCCACAGATGCAGCAGGCCGACGCCAAAGGGCTCCTGTTTGAGACACTGCACCGGCGTAAAAACGGCAGCATCTTTCCGGTGGAAGTCAGCTCATTAGGGGCTACCATTGGCGGCGAACGAATTAATCTGAGCATCATCCGCGATATCAGCGAGCGGAAGAGCGCTCACAAGCTGATGGATAAGATTTTCGCCAGCCTGGCGGAAGTGGTACTGGTGCAGGATCCTGCCACTCGTATTATCGTCCAGTGCAGCGCGGCTGCCGAGCGTGTGTTGGGTTACCTTCCTGAGGAACTGGTCGGAAAAACTACAGAGTGCCTGTTTCCCACTCACGAGATTTATGAAGATTTTGGGTGGATAATCAGAAGCGCTTTAGACCGCGAGGGGGAGCTTCATACCGAACAGCGCTTGTGCCGAAAAGATGGAAAGCAAATCTTTATCGATCTTTCCATCACGGAAATCATAGATGAAAGAGGGGAAAGGATTGCTATCGTTGGATCAATCCATGACATCACCCAACGTAAGCAAGCAGAGTTGGCATTGGCTGAAAGTGAACGTCATCTGCGGGCTTTGGTTGAGGCGACTCCCCTGGGATTGCACCAATATCACCTTCAACCGGACGGACGGCTGATTTTTAGCGGAGCGAACCCTGTCGCGGACCAGATCCTGGGGATTGACAACCAGGAGATGATCGGATTACCCATTGAGGATGCCTTCCCAGCCCACCGCCAAACCGAAATTCCTGCTATCTATCGACAGGTGTCGCGGGAGGGTACACCTTTTTCCAGTGAACAGATCGTCTACCATGACGACCGCATCCAGGGGGTTTTCGAAATCCATGCCTTTCAGACCGGTCCTTCCCGCATGGCAGTGTTTTTTCAGGATATCACCGAAAAGAAAAAATCCGAGGAAGCCCTGCGGGAAAGCGAAGAGAAATTTCGAACGTTGATCGAACAGAACTCGGAAGGCGTGATTTTGTTGAATGAGCAAGGTCAAGTTATTGAGTGGAACCCCGCTCAAGAGCGAATTACCGGTATCTCAAGGCAGGAAGCCCTTGAACAATTTGTTTGGGATTTGCAGTTTCGTTTGATCCTCCCAAGCAGGAAGACCTCTGCGAATTACGAGGCAATGAAAGCCAATTTAATCGCCTCGCTCAAAACCGGGCAATCTGCATCGTTTCACCACCCTGATGAAATCTCTGTTCAAAGGCCAGATGGGGAAGGGGTTATCGTCCAGCAAACAGCTTTCCCGATCAAAACGAATTTGGGATACCGGATTGGCTCGCTCATGGCCGACATTACCGATCGCAAGCAGGCTGAGTTAGAGCTCGAACGTCGTATAGCTGAATTAGAGGTTATAGCAGAGATTTCCGCAATCGTGCGGGCAGCAGAAAACAGAGAATCGATCCTCCCGGTAGCTCTGGAGCGCACGACAAATATTCTCAGCGCACAAGGGGCGGCGATTGCGGTCCTGGATCCTCAGGATAATGCCCTGGTGTTTGATCTTGGCTGGGGGAATTGGGAAAGCATCCGCGGCGCCCGACTGCCGCAAGGGTCGGGAATCAGCGATCTTGTATCCAACACAAAGGAAGTCTTCGTTAGCGAAGACGCCCTGCATGACCCGCGGCTGCTCCAAAATGACTGGATCGGATCCGCGAAGTGCTTACTCTGTTTGCCGCTCACTGCGGAAGAAGAAACCGTCGGCCTGATGTGTTTCGGAAGGGATACCCCTTTTCGATATTCGGACGTGCGCCTGGCTCAAGCTATCGGTGATATTGTCGCCAGCGCAATCCACCGAATTCAACTGCGCGGGAAAACCCAGCAGCAACTGGAGCGTCTTACCGCGCTGCGTGAAATCGACCAGGCGATCTTATCCAGTCCAAAGCTTGACCTCACTTTGGAGGTGTTACTGGAGAAGATCACCAGTTTGCTTCAGGTCGATGCTGCCGACATCATGCTTTATGATGCGTGCAGGCAGAATCTCAGTTTTTCCGCCGGTCGCGGCTTGCCCTTTTCTCCCCCGAAGGGGATGGGTTTACCCGTCGGAGAAAGCCTCGCCGGGAGAGCCATCGTGAAACGGGAGTTGGATTTTATCCCGGATCTTCAAGTTTTGACGAGCGACCCCTTCGAAATCGGCCTGGAGATTCTCGCGCCCTTCACCAGTTATCTGGCTGTGCCATTGGTCGCTAAAGAGGAGATCAAAGGCGTGCTTCATCTGTTCCATCGCACCCGTCTGGAACCCACGCCCGATTGGATAGATTTCATGCAAGTGCTCGCCGGCCAGGCTGCGATTGCTATCGACGATGCACAGTTATTCGAAAAGCTTCAGCAGACCAACCAACATTTATTGGAAGCCTACGACAACACGATCGACGGTTGGTCGCGGGTGCTGGATTTACGGGACAAAGAGACGGAAGGCCATTCCCGCAGGGTAACTGAGCTCACGTTAAGACTGGCCCAACGTTTAGGCATTCCCCATGAAAAACTTGCCCATATCCGCAGGGGAGCCCAACTTCATGATATTGGCAAGATGGGAATCCCGGATGAGATCCTGCTCAAACCAGGGCCGCTGTCGGAAAGCGAATGGGAGATCATGCGCAAACATCCACTATTTGCACTCGATTTTCTCTTATCCATTGAGTTCCTGCAGCCGGCGCTTGAAATCCCCACCTGCCACCACGAAAAATGGGACGGCAGCGGTTATCCCCAAGGGCTGAAAGGGGAGAATATTCCCCTGGCGGCGCGAATCTTCGCGGTTGTCGACGTATGGGATGCGCTCACTTCGGACCGGCCTTATCGCCCAGCCTGGTCGAAGCAGAAAACCCTGGAGTATATGCGGGAGCAGTCCGGGATATACTTTGACCCGGATATCCTAAAAGAGTTCTTAAAAATGGCGGATACTATTTCAGGAATGGTACCCCTAAGGGAACCTGCTTATAACTATCAAAGGATGAAATGAATGTTTTTTCCTAAACTTTGGCGCATCTGGCCCTTCATTACAACAGAAGCGGATCAGGAGGCAAGCTGACGGGTTTGATCATTGACAGCCAGCAATCCCAACAGAATGAGGCCAGCGGCGTTCAGATACCACCACCAGCGCAATCCCTTGAGCAAAAGCTTTACCTGTGCGACAAACCGGATGAGAAACAGGCTGAGCGGGCTGGAATGATAAGCGGAAAGAGGCATGAGGGTACGAGCAGGGAGGCTGCAACATACAGCAGCCTCATCAGCAGGATCGACGCATTCCAGGCGACTCCATCCCAATTGAAGGTTTTAATCTCACCGCTCAGAGGGTATAGCCGAGTACTAAACCGCCTTGGTAGTCGGGATAGACAGCTTTGACGTCCCGGCTCATGTCAGCAGCGATAGCGGTCAGACCAAATGGCTCGGGTAGTGCCAGGAAAATCGCCGCGACCAGGATGACCGCGACCATAATCGCCAGGAAGAAAAGTTGCTGAACAGCTTGCCGAGGATATATTGCAGACGGCTGATGGGGGTGGTGGCGAGGATCTGGCCAACGCGGGTATCGGTATCACGCTGGAGTGTGTTTTTACCAGGAAGAAGCCGGGCAGCGAGAGCAAAGCAGAACATAGGACGGCCACGATTGCACCGATCAAGGCAGAGTTGGAAATCATTAGATTCATGATGGCCTCGCAAACTATTCGATCGGAAAAGTGTCGGGCGCTTGTGGCGCACCACGCGTAAGGATGAAAAGACATTCATCATATAAGGGAACCTGCACCGAACAGCTATTCCTGCCCCGTAGATCCAAAAAGCTCGTTCCAGAGAGCTGTCAATCCCAAACGATTCACCCATTTTTCAATGTAACCCAGGTCAAGCAGATTTTTCTGGGCTCGAAGGATGGCGGTAATATCTCGAATGTGTTTCGGCTGCTCGCTGATGCTGAAATAGATGAGTTTGTAGATGATCAAATCCCCGGGGCTATGAACGAACACCTTTCCAATGGGCTCGCCAAAATCTACCTCTTGCCTGCGTTGAAAAGCCGCTTGCCGGAGTTCATCCTCAGCTCGAACTGGATACAAATCTGCCTTTAAGCCGCTGTACATATGGATGGCATTGATTGGAAGATCAGCCCTGTTCTCGATCAAGGCATCCAAAATAATCTCAGGGGGGACGAGCATATCTCTTTTCTTCAGTTCATTAGAGAGTATTACAACTCTGTCGATGGGAATATTGACGACAAGATCTAGGTCCTGCGTGGCACGCGGCTCCCCCCAGGCCCATCCGGCGATTGCGCCTCCAATCATGTATTCAATGCCGGCGGATTGGAGTGCGTCGATCAGCAGCATGAGGAATTCTACAAGATCGAGAGATTTTGAATTCATGGCGAATAAGCTCTCTGCAATGCTAACTTATTCGCTTCTATCAGGCTCATTCCAGGATTCTGTTGGCGGATCCGGTAAGCTACGATCCTTCGCGCCGCATCACTGGTGGCGCATCCCTGCCGGAACCGGTCGGCTGGCGACAGCCGCTGATAGATCTCAATCTGGCGAGGATCGACTTCTGAAGAAATGCTGAACAAGATTTTCTTGAGCTGAGGAGACAAAGGCGGTTGATCCACAAGATAATAACCGCCGAGGCGTTTTCGGCGGCTATAGGCCAGTTGATATCCTGCTGCATGGAAAGCCTGTTTAACCACGCGCATATCCCGGTAGAAATTATCTTTCCAGGCAGACTTTCCGAAACAATTTTTACCAAGTTTCAACTCGATCCGGGCAACGAGCTGCTCTCGGCTCAAAAACCGTTCGTTCCAGATGAGATTAAGTAAGGCAAACCGGCGAGCAGTGGTTATGTCTCGCTGAATCGCATCCTTTATGATAATTTCTCTGGATTCCGCAGGCAGTGAGCTCCTGATCATGTTTGGATTATAGCACAAATAGAATTTCAGAATCAGGTTTATATGACACCTACCAGTGATGTGTCGCTGCTCGAAGCGCAGTATAGCGAGGAACTCTTCGAGATGGATTGCCCCAGTCGGTTCGGTACGAAATTCCTGACAGTTAAAGCGAAACAGCCGCATTAAGTGCGGCTGTCCTTTGGTGCCCCCACAGGGATTCGAACCCTGGTTTTAGCCTTGAAAGGGCTGCGTCCTGGTCCCCTAGACGATGGGGGCAACGGACGGGATTTTACCATCTCCGTTGCAGTGGGTCAAGCGATCTTTTCGTCCGGCCAGCCTACGGCCGCCGGATTCATTTTTCCGGGATGATCGTCACTTTGCGGCGCGGCTCTTCGCCGATGCTTTGAGTGGTGACATCCGGGTTGTTGCGCAGCTCAATGTGCACCAGGCGGCGCTCGTTGGCCGGCATCGGCTCCAGCACCTGGCGTTTGCCGGTTTTGATGGCCTGGTCGGCCATGCGCCGGGCAAGCTGGCGGATTTGCTGCTCGCGGCGGGTCCGGTACCCCTCGACGTCCACGATCATGGGGATCGAATGTCCCAGTTCTTTTCCCACGATCAGGCCGGAAATGTACTGCAAGGCGTTGAGCGTTTCGGCGCGCGGCCCGATCAAGATGCTGAGATCATCGCCGTGCACATCCACCAGCACCGGCGGCTTGCTGTGTGCGTCATCAGCGGTCCCAAAATGCGCGCTGACCATCGCGTGGACCTTCATCTTTTCGAGCAATTCGCCGACTGTATCCTGCGCCACCTGCAAAATATGCTCATCGTCTTCACCGGAAGGCCCTTCGGCCGGCTGCTCTTCACCCGGCTGGGAGGTCATTCCCACCTCAGCCTGATCATCCTCAGGCGGTTCTTCTACGGCAGGGGGTGCAACGGCAGCGACGGGTTTTGCCTGGAACGCCTGCACGCCGGCGGCTGTCGAGGCAGCCGGCCCTGCCTCAACCGGGCTTGTGCTCTTGATCGTCAGGCGCACGCGGGCATGCCGCGAGCCGAGCCCGAACAGGCCGCGGCTGCCTGGGTCGAGCACCTCTACGTCTACCGCATCCTCTGCCAGGCCCAGATCATCCAGGCCCTTGGCTATCGCCTCTTCTACGGTCGGAGCAATCACTTCTAGACTTGCACGTTTTTCGGTCATATTCGCCTCTGGAAACACCCCTCCTAAAGGGCAAGTGTGATTTTTGCCGTAAATTTCCTTACAATCGTTACGTGCTCACCTTTTTGGTCGGGATCAAGTTGCGCCAATTTATTTTCCCCATGGCAGCATACTGGATGATCGTAACCAGGTTGCTGGCAACGAAATATAAGGACAGGCCGGAAGCAAAAGTGAGCGCCAGGTAGCCCATCAGGAGCGGCATATACAGGTTCATCGCCTGGGTCATCTGAGCGCCCTGGTCGCCGGGCTGGCCGGGCGGCGTCATCAATTTCGACTGCAGGTAAGTGGTCACGACCACAATGATCGCCAGGATCGGGATCCCGAAGGCCAGCCCCGGGATGATCAGGCGTTCTGGCTGGCTGAGATCCATCCACAAAAAGTGGTTGTCCAGCGGGATCAGCTTGGCGCCGTTGATGAATGGGTAGATGTGGCCGGAAAGATCCAGCAGTTGGATGGGCGTCACTGCCAGTGCCCGGATGATCGCCTGGTACAGGCCGATGATAATCGGAAACTGGATCACCGTTGGGAGGCAGGAGGCGAACGGATTGATCCCCATCTCCTGGTACAGCTTCATCTGCTCCTGCTGTAGCTTCTGTTTATCATCCTTGTATTTCTTTTGCAGGTCCTGCCATTTCTTGGACTTTTGGAATTCCTGCATTGCCTGGGCGCCCTTCAACTGTTGGGCGGTGAGAGGGAACGTCAGCAAGCGCACCAGGATCGTAAAAATGATTATCGATATTCCGAATCCGCCCAGGATGCTGTAAATCCACAGCAGGGCGTTGACCATCGGGTTTAGAATGAAGGTATCCCACATAGCTTTATTTTCCGTTATCGCTCAAGGTTCTCTCGAGATGAATGACCAATTTAATAAAAAGACTTAATCAATCGAGCGCTGATCTAAAACCGGAAGATTGGCGCCGGTTCATTGCTTCGGCGGGGTATACGTCCATTTTTGATTGCCATTGACGTCAAGAGCAACCAGGAGCGCATCCGCGCCCACCGGGGAAGCCAAAATCAAGTCGCCGGAAAGAGCCGGGCTGCCATAAAGTTTACCACCCAGCGCTTGTTTCCAACGTGGATTCCCGCTGGCGGTATCCAGCGCATATAGTGTACCATCTTCGGAAGTGTAATAAACGACCTCTTGCGACACCAGGGGGGTGTCTGAAATGGCGTACGACGACTCGGCGTCCGGCGGGTTCTGCCAAAGCATGGAATGGTCACTCGCCTTCAGGGCGTAGAAATACCCATCCAGATCGCCGAAGTACAGGGTATCCCCATCCAGCGCGGGTCCCCCCCACACCCAGCCCTGGGTTGGAAAATTCCAGAGGACATGCCCGTCCCGCGAGTCCAGGGCGACCAATTGGTGTGCAAATGTGCCGGTATACAAGACCCCATCCGGGCCCAGGGTCGGCTTGCCCACGATAGCGCCGCCGAGATCTTCAGTCTGCCAGAGCAGGTTGCCGCTTTGGGCATCCAGGGCATAGATATGGTGGTCCATGGACGGCAGATAGAGCGTTTGGCCGTCCGAGGCTGGCGTCGCCCATAACGGCTGCTTGGTCTTAAATTTCCAAAGCAGATTTGCGTCCTTATCCAGGGCATACAGGGTTTCGTCGGAGTTCGGCGCGTAGATGTTGTCTCCCTCCACCAGCGGGCTGGCAATGTAGCGGTTTTCCGCCCCGGTAAAAGGCCAGTTGCCGCTATGGACCTCCTGGCCATTATTTTGAGGGTCCAGGAGGTGCAGGGCATGATCGTAGCCGGCCGCGACCAGGCGCCCATCCGGGAGCAGCGTGGGAGGAGCGAAGAAAGTCAACTTGTTGTCGGGTTTATCCGGGAAACGCCATTTTTCCGTGCCGTTCTGCAGGTTTATCGCGTACAACTGCTGGTTATAGGCCAGGTAAACAGCCTGCTGGCTTTCGTCGACGGTGAGGCCGGGCCAGCTTGTTGCTGCGGAGGCGCCTCCCGAGCATGCGCTGAGGGAAATCGCCAGAATGAGAAGAATAGTGAGGGGTATGAGACGAGATATTTTCATGCGTTGGTTATGTAGATTGTTCCAATTTTAAGATAGGGTGCATTCGTGCCGGTCAATTCAAGCGCCCGGGCAAAAAGCTGCAGGCGCGCGGGCGCCATAATAAGGAGGGATGCGCCATCGTCATGGTACCGGGTCGAAACCGCCTGGGTTAAAAGGGTTGCAGCGCAGTACGCGCCAGGTCGCCATCCACCCGCCCTTGAGTACCCCGTATTTATAGATCGCCTGGTAGCCGTAATGCGAGCAAGTTGGATAAAAGCGGCAAGTATTGGGCGGTAAAGCCTGCGAAAACGTCGCCTGATAAAGGCGAATGAGACTTAACAAACCATAACGGGGTAGATTGGTCAGGGTCAGCGGCAGGTCACGCAGGCGCGGTTCTACATCGTGGGAATGATCGTCGTGATCATTGATTAAATCATTGTTCATGGATATCTTGCAGTAAGCGCGCCCGCTGCATGAGAGTGGCGACCGCCGCCTGAACTTGCTGGAAAGAAGCTGCCAGGATTGGACGGCGAGCGATCAGGATCACGTCCCAACCGGGGAGAACGGAGGCGGCATACGGCTGGAGCACGGCCCGCAGCCGTCGTTTTGCCCGGTTCCGCTCCACAGCCTTGCCCAGCGAACGACCTGCGGCCACCCCAAACCTTGGCTGACCTGCGGCCTCGTTCGGGAGTGCAATCAGCACGACAAGCGGGTGGGCATAATTCTTTCCTAACCGCCGCACCCGCTGAAAATCGGTCGATTTGGTCAGGCGGAACCTGCGCTTCACCCTCCGGTTTCGATGATCCTTTCACTTTCTCGATTGTGCCAGCGCCCGGTGTTGTTATCCGGATTTCAACTCTTCCAATTGACTTTCTTTACGTGATTATTCATACTGACCGTCAGGCGGTAACGGCCCTTGGCCCGCCGGCTTTTGAGGACCTTGCGGCCAACTGCGGTGGCCATACGCGAGCGGAACCCGTGCACGCGTAATCGCCTTCGGATCTTGGGTTGGTAAGTGCGTTTTGGCATTTTCTTTCCTGTATAATTTTATCGCCAGCCTGAAACGAGGTACAAACTGGCGCAATAAATTCTCCACGAATACGGCTCGTAGACGAAACCCGATTATACCTTAAGCCATGTATTTTTGAAAGTTGGGTTTATCCAGCAGTAGCCGCCAACTTGGCCACGCGGGCAGTGTTCTTCAACAGCATGGCGATGGTCATCGGACCCACCCCACCGGGAGAAGGGGTCAATGCGCCTGCTACTTCTTTCACCTCATCAAAGCACACGTCCCCGGTCAAGCGATAACCCTTGGGCCGGCTGGGGTCTTCCACACGGTTCGTCCCGACGTCGATGACCACCGCCCCCGGCCTGACCCAATCGCCGCGCACCATTTCGGGCCGGCCCACAGCCGCGATCAAGACTTCAGCCTCTCGCACGACGCCGGGTAAGTCATGCGTGCGCGAATGACAGATGGTCACAGTTGCATTGGCCCGCACGAGCAGGAGCGCAACCGGCATCCCGACGATATTCGAGCGGCCTAATACGACCGCATTCGTGCCCTCGAGCTTTACCCCAACTTTTTCCAGGAGAACCATGACCCCGGCTGGTGTACAAGGAATAAACAGTGGATCGCGGCCTTTCTGAGCCAGGCGCCCGATATTCAATGGATGGAAACCATCCACGTCCTTCTCGATACTGATGGCGTTCAAAACCCGCTCTTCGTCCAGGCCGGTGGGCAGGGGAAGTTGAACTAAAATGCCGTTTACCTGCGGATCCGCATTCAGCTTCGCCACCAGGCCCTCAACTTCCGCCTGGCTGGCGGTCGCCGGAAGTGTGTGTCCAAAGGATTCGATCCCCACCTGCGCACAGGCTTTTTGCTTTGCACTCACGTAGACTTTGGAAGCCGGATTTTCTCCAACCAGCACGGTCGCCAGTCCAGGCCGCGGACGTCCAGCTTCGACCATCTTGGCCACGTCTTGAGCCACTTCGGCTCGGATTTGCTCGGCAATCGCCTTGCCGTCGATGATTTGTGCGCTCATTCCATTCTCCTATCGGTTTTTTTGTATTAATATTTTGAAAGAGGTTATTCATCCCGATTTTCTTTGGGCATTTATAGGCAGGGCCTCAAAGTTATTGGGAAACTACCCCGATATTATCCTTGAAACTGAGAAAATTGGCAATTGACATTTATCCTCTCATTATTGACAAAATACCATTTCTTATCTATAATGATTCTAAGTTTAGAATGATTATAAACAAAGAGGCGCTAATCTTAAAATATGTCTTCGATGAGCTCATTAACACTGGCGTTGAAACAGGCCGGTTTGCGCATCACACAGCAGCGTCTGGCAATCTGTGAATTGCTGGCGAACAGCGACCAGCACCCAACGGCTCAAATGATCTTCGAGCGCTTGCGCATCGAGTATCCTACACTCAGCCTGGCAACTGTTTATAACACCCTGGAGACGCTCGAATGCCTGGGAGCGGTCAACAGCCTCGGCAGCGCCGGCGATGACGCCGTTCATTACGATGCGGATACCTCCCCGCACGTGAACCTGGCTTGCGTTTCCTGCCATCGAGTCATCGATCTCCCCAGCCAGCATGTCCACGCGTTGGACGATGAAGTGACAGCCAGCTCGGGATATCAAATTGTCGGCGCCCGTGTCCTGTATTACGGTTTGTGCTCGGAATGCCAGCTTCGAGCGACTGAACAACAGGTCGAGCGTTGAACGACTGAATTCATCGCAATGCGCCGGGGGTCCATCGCATACGGCGCTCGTTTTTCAAAGGGTGCTGCTCATCGCCTTCGCAGAGCAGCACCCTTTTGGTTGTTAAGCCAGACTCCGGCTTCAATTGCCTCGCCGCGCACGCATTCCTGGGAGTCCCTGGGCCTGGATCAAGATCCCCACGACCAGCAGCGCCAAAAAAGCAAAGACTGTTAACTGTGGAGATATTTGGACATTCTGCACGATCAGGCTGGCCCCAGTCAACGAAGATAGCAGGATCAAAGCCCAATCGAACAAAACGACCATCAAAACCGCCCCAATGATCCCGCCCAATACAAAGGGCAGCCAGGCGAACTGGCCTGTTTGCCAACCGATCAACCCCAATAAAGCGGTCGCGAGATATCCTCCGGCCAGGAAACCTGCCACCCAAATTGCCAGGCCCTGCAGCGCCACGGCGAGCACGGATCCGACGAACCCGGCCACCAGGGCGATAACCAATACGGTTAATTCGGATTGGCCCGGGAGAAAGCGCTGCGCCAGGATCACCCCGGCCGCGAATCCAATAATGCCCACGAAGAACCAGAAAACTCTACGCCCGAGGGTCAGAGAAATAACTCCGAATAAAATGCTTATGATGTTCATCTGATGCAATAATTATAGCATGGGCGCGGGCGCCGGACACAAGCCACAATACTTCGCCATTCATTGGTACAATTGCTAAAAGTGTTGGAGGCGCTGCCCTTGAACTCACTCAAGAATGCAACCTGCCTGCTCGCCCTGGCGGGTTTATTATTTCTGACCGCCTGCTCGGGTTCTATTAAAGCAGACAATCCTGCTGCAGCCGTTGAGGCCTACGACCAGGCGCTCGTTTCGAAAGACGCCAACAAGCTGAGCAGCCTTTCCTGCGCCGCCTGGGAAGCGGACGCCAAGACCGAGCTGGACTCATTCGCGGCTGTTTCGGCCAATTTGGTCGATCCCAACTGCCAGGAAAGCGGGCAGGATGGCGACTATACGTTGGTATCCTGCACCGGGAAAATCATCGCGAACTATAACGGAGAGGACCTGGAGATCAACCTGGGCGACCGGATCTATAAGGCCATTCAAGAAGGCGGCGAATGGCGTATGTGCGGCTATCGATAGGTGCAGGATGCTGCGTAAGATCTTCTCACGTGAAAACATCTATGCTCTGCTGTTATGCCTGGCGCTGATCGCGATCCTCATCCTGACCGCCGACCAGGCCCCACAGTGGATCTACCAGGGGTTCTAACCGCCTCACAATTCAATTGCCGCTGGCGAAGCGCCTGCCCTAAAACTTTCCCAACACCGAAATGACCCTGATCCACATCCTGACCTTCGCGCTTCTGGCCGTGCTGGTAGGTCAGGCAGCGCCGTCACGCTGGCGGAAAGGACTGCTCCTGGGGAGCAGTGTGGCGGCGATTTATTGGATGCAGCCATCCACCCCCATCCGCAACCTGGATTTCTGGCTGCCAACCGCCTCCATCCTGGCGACAATCCTCGTTTGGGCCGTTACACGCCCTATGCAGCCGCGGGTGGATAGCGGTCCAGGCTCGCAGGCCAACTTGCCAGCCGCGGCGCTCATCCTGGGAGTGATCCTGCTAATAGGATTGACCCGCTACCTGGAGCCATTATGCTGCCTGACCCCAACGCGCCCGCCCGAGATCCTTCGGGTGGTTTTGGTCCTCGGGGTTGGCAGCGTCGCCGCTGCGCTGCCGGCGAGACTGGCGACAAAAAAATCCATTCTGCCAGGCATTGCGATCTCCCTGCTGCTGGCGATTTTCATCATCTTAAAAAGCGACCCCCTGGCGCGGGCGGCCAGCGCCTGGCTGCGAACCTTATCCGGCCAATCGGCCGGACTGGCCGATCCGTTGGACCTGCGCTGGCTTGGTTACTCCTACCTGGCGTTTCGGCTGCTGCACGTCTTACGCGATTATCAAACGGGCCGGCTGCCGGATTACAGCCTGGGGGACTTTACGACCTATGCCATCTTTTTCCCGGCATTCAGTGCGGGGCCCATCGACCGCAGCCAACACTTCAATAACGAGCTTCAGCAGTCCCGGCGGACTCTGCCAGCCGGGATAACCACCGGCGGCAGCCGCATCTTGTGGGGAGTTTTCAAAAAATTCGTCCTGGCGGACAGCCTGGCCTTATTCTCTTTGAACGCCCAAAACGCCGTCCAGGTGAAACCGGGCGGTTGGACCTGGGTGCTGCTGTACGCCTACGCATTCCGGCTGTACTTCGATTTCTCAGGATACACCGATGTCGCCCTGGGGCTGGCGCAGATCATGGGAATCAAGCTGCCCGAGAATTTCGACCGGCCATACTTGAAACAGAACCTGACCGCTTTTTGGAATAGCTGGCACATCACCCTGGCCCAGTGGTTTCGGGCTTACTTTTTCAACCCGCTCACGCGCGCCTTGCGCTCCAGCCCCAGGAAACTGCCAGTCTGGTCGATTATCCTGGTAGGACAACTGGGCACGATGCTGCTGATCGGCCTGTGGCATGGGATTGCCTGGAACTTCTTCATCTGGGGCGCCTGGCATGGGCTGGGCCTTTTCCTGCACAACCGCTGGTCCGATTGGGCTCGCCTGCGCCTGGCGAACCTGGGTGAAGGGACCAGCCTGCAGCGCGCCTTGCAAGCCGGGAGCTGGCTGGTCACATTCCATTTTGTAACCCTCGGTTGGGTCTGGTTCGCCCTACCCGACCCGCGCCTGGCCTGGAGCGTGTTCCAAAAGCTGCTGGGGCTGGGTTAAAGCACGGATCAATTGAGCGATGGAAACACAATCCCCGATCACACCTAACCCCTCGCAATCCCCACACCTGGTACGCAACGTGCTGGTGAAAGGGCTATTACTCTTCCTGGCAGCTAACCTGGTTTTTGCCGTGGCCCAGCCGCTGCCGGCTTTAGGACGGATTTCCGCTTACAACCACCTGTTTCCCGGCCGGGAGCGCCTGCCTTACGGCGATAACCCGCAGCGCGCTTATAACTTGAGCCTGTTCCAATTGGAAGCCATGTTCGCTTCGCATGAAGTGACGGGGAAACCAAAGTCGCCCGCTGAATACCGTGTCCTGATCATCGGCAACTCGTCCACCTGGGGGTTTCTGCTGCAGCCAGACCAGACCCTGGCGGCTTACCTGAACGCAGCCGGCTACCGCCTCTCGGACGGTCGCCTGGTGCGCGCTTACAACCTGGGATACCCGGTGATGTCGCTCACCAAGGATCTGCTGATCCTGTCTTATGCCATGCGATACGAGCCGGATTTGATCCTTTGGCCGCTGACCCTCGAGTCCTTTCCATATGACAAGCAGCTTTACCCGCCGCTCCTGCAGCACAACCCGCAAGCGGTGCGAGCCTTGATCCGGACCTACGACTTGCGCCTGGATCCAAACGACCCGAATTTACTGGACAGCTCATTCTGGGCCCAGACCCTGGGCGGACAGCGGCGCGCCCTGGCGGACATGCTGCGCTTGCAATTCTACGGCGTAATGTGGGCCGCCACCGGTGTGGACCAGGACATCCCCGACGCCTACACACCGCCGATGGAGGACTTGCCGGCCGATTTGGACTTCCACGACCTCAAACCGCCGAACATGAGCGAATCCGACCTGGCTTTCGATGTGCTGCGCGCTGGCGTGCGAATGGCCGGCGGCACACCGGTCCTTTTCATCAATGAACCGGTGTTCATCAGCCAGGGGCAAAACAGCGATATCCGCTACAACTTCTATTATCCCCGCTGGGCTTATGACGACTATCGCAACCTCATGGCGGCCCAAAGTGAGATCAACCATTGGCGCTACCGGGATTATTGGGACGCAGTCCCGATGACGGAATTCACCAACAGCGCGGTCCACAGGTCGCCCGCCGGCGAAGCCCGGTTTGCCCGCCTGGTAGGGCATGAGATATTAAATGCCGCCGCCGGAGCGCCATGATCCTCGCTCAAAACCAGGGTTATAATCGGAAAATTATGAAGCCCACTCGAACCGGACTCGCACTGCTGTTCTTGTGTTTTTTGGTTGGCTGCGCGCCAACTGCTCCCCAGAAGGTTTTCATCCCGGTCGCGACGCCCAGCCCGGACTCCAGCCAACCGCCAGCCCCATCCGCGGAAAGCAGTCCGGCGGGCGCTCCTACCGCCGAAATTGCTACGCCTGCCTATACAGGTCTGCCTACCGGCGAAGCAGCCGGAACGAGCGCCAGCCCCAGCCCAACAGCCGCGACCGCAACCCGGGCGCCCCGGCCCACGCAAACTCTTTCGCCGGACTTCTGGCAGAGCCTGCCAGTCATCCCCCAGGTCAGCGATGAGGCCCGAAGGATCTACCAACGTGGCCTGGCGCTGGGCAATAACCCGGGGGCGTTTTCTAAGATCGGGGATTGCGGCAGTACGCCTTCATGGTTCCTGGGGGATTTCGATCGCGGCCCGCGGTTCTACAGCCTGGGCGAATACCAGGAGTTGCAGGCCGTAATCCAACAGTTCCGATTCTCTTATGACCGTACGAGCCTGGCAGCAAAATCTGGTTTTAACGCCTCATCGGTCTTCGTCTCCCTGTGGTCGAACCGCAGCCAATGTGAAGCCAATGAAACGCCGCTGGCATGCGAATACCGGGTCAACCGTCCAAGCATCGCCTTCATCATGTTGGGCACCAACGATATCTGGCACCAGGACGCCTTCGAGCCGAAAATGCGCGCCATTATCGAGCTCTCGATCCAGAACGGCGTGGTGCCTATCCTGACGACAAAAGCGGATGACGGCGAAGGCGATGGCAGTATAAACGCCACCATCGCCCGCCTGGCACAGGAATACCAGGTGCCGCTTTGGAATTTCTGGCTGGCGGTCCAGCCGCTTCCGGACCATGGACTTCAACCCGACGGCGCGCACATCTCCTGGGGGGCCAACCGCTTCGACGACCCACAGGCCATGAAAAAGGGTTGGGCGGTACGCAATCTAACCGCACTGCAGGCGCTGGATGCGGTCTGGCGTGGCCTTGCCGGCGAAAGCGCCACCCAGTGAGCCTCGGGTTGGTATTCGCTCACCCCCAAATTTCAGTCTTTTTTCGAGGAATAAATTGGAAATCATCCCGCAGCTATCCGGCTTCATCGCCGCAGAAATCCTGAAACAACCGGGCCGCCAGATCCAGGCCGACGAAGCGCTGATCTCCAGCGGCCTGATCAACTCGTTCAGCCTGGTGGACCTGGCCTTATTTATCGAAGACAACTTTGGAGTCCATATTGACGATACGGAATTGAACGCCGAAAGCTTCGACACGCTGGCTCAGCTCGACACCCTGATCCGCCAGCGCCAGTGATGGAAAACTTCTCGCAGATCCTGTGGCGCTCCCGCGTTGAGACGCCCGACCAGGTCGCCGTATACCTCCTGGACAGATCCCAAAACGAATCCGCTGTGACCTATCGCTCGCTGCTGGACAACGCAGCCGGATATGCCCAGGCGCTTGCCGCGGCCGGGGTCCAGCCGGGCGAGGTCGTCATCTTGATCCTGGACCACGGCGTCGACCTGGTGGCGGCGTTCTTCGGGACTGTGCTGCGCGGCGCTGTCCCCGCCATCATGCCTTTCCTGACCGAAAAACTTTCCCCGGACCACTATCGCAAAACGCTGCGATCGCTTTTTGAAATCACCGCGCCAGGCGCAGTCCTCACCACGACCGGTTTCCTGTCTGAAGTCCAGGCGGCGCGCCAGGTCCAGGGGAACGCGCCACGTTCCATCCTGGTCGCGGGTGAAATTTCTCCTCTGCATGGACAGGCTGACGGCGAGCAGATTCAGGCGGTCCTGGCGGGCCTCAAGCGGTCCCCAGAAGAGATCGTCCTGCTGCAGCATTCTTCCGGGACCACCGGGCTGCAGAAAGGCGTCGCCCTCTCCCACCGGGCGGTAATCCACCAGCTCGAAAGCTACAGCCGGGCAATCGGGCTGCAAGCGCAGGATGTTGTTGTGAGCTGGCTGCCGCTCTATCACGATATGGGTCTCATAGCCGGCTTTATCCTGCCCATCCTGCGCGGCGTGCCGCTGGTGCTCATGTCGCCCTTCGACTGGGTGCGGGCGCCTTATAAACTGCTGCAGGCTGTATCCCGCTACCAGGGCACTTTAACCTGGCTGCCCAATTTCGCTTACAATTTCTGTGCGCAAAAAATCCGGGATCGCGACCTGCAAGGCGTGGACCTTTCCTCCTGGCGGGCCGTGATCAACTGCTCCGAACCGATGTACTGGAAAAGCCAGCAGTTATTCCTGGAACGCTTCGCTCCATACGGCCTGAGAGCCGAGGCGTTGGCGACCTGTTACGCGATGGCCGAAAACGTATTTGCCGTGACCCAAGGGGGTGTGCGCTCTCCAGTGCGGGTAGACCAAATCGACCCACAGGGGCTGCTAACCCGGAAAATCGCTCAACCTGCTGGAGACTCTCATCATGCACTGAGGCTGCTCTCCGCCGGAGGGCCGATCGAGAACACTTGCCTGCGCATTCTGGACGGCGAAAGGGCCGAGCTGCCCGAGCGCTGCGTCGGCGAGATCGCCATAAAAAGCGATTGTATGTTGAGCGGCTATTACCACCGGCCTGACCTTTCGGCCCAACTCTTCCTGGATGGCTGGTACCTGACCGGAGACCTGGGGTACCTAGCGGAAGGCGAGCTGTATATCACCGGACGCAAAAAAGACTTGATCATTGTCGGGGGAAAAAACATCTACCCGCAGGACCTGGAACGTCTGACCAACGAAACCCCTGGTGTGCATCCCGGGCGGGCCGTGGCTTTTGGGGTATTCAACGAACAGACGGGCACGGAGGATATAGTCATCGTCGCCGAAGGCGAGGCAGAGACGGGCAAAACCCCGGAGGATCTCGCCAATGAGATCCGCCGGCGTGTGACCCAGGGCTCAGATATCGCCCTGCGCTACGTTTACATCGTCGCGAAAAATTGGCTGTTAAAAACCAGCAGCGGAAAAATCGCCCGCACTGCCAATCGCGAGAAGTACCTGGCTGAGGTTTCCTGGGGAAAGAAATAAAAACAATTGAGGGGGATAAATTGGAAGGGGGGAAGGCTACTTTTTAGGGAAGGGATGGGCGCCAATCGGCGTCGAATTCCGTGCGCGCCCCGGTCGTCAACTGGCGCCGCCCGGCCCCGTTGGCCGTCATGATGAAAATGTCATGATTGCTGCCTTTGGGCCAGGATTCGAAGGCCAGCCAGACCCCATCCGGAGAATAACGTCCCTCGCGCATAGGGATGGGCCCCTCATTGATCACGAACTCACGCATTCCATCATCCTGTACGGGAGCGACCACCAATTTCGGAAAGCCCCCGGTTCGGCCCACGTACTGTGTATATAAAATGAGCTCGCCATCCGGCGACCAGGTCGGGTTGGCGTTGATCAGATCCCGGCTGTGGGAGAACAGGTGCTGGTTTTGACCATCGGGTTCCATGATCCACACCTGGGCTGGGCCACGGCGGGTGGTAATAAAGGCGATCTGGCTGCCATCCGGAGACCAGACCGGCTGCATATCGCGTGAATATTCATCCGACAACCGTTGGACCGAGCTATCTTCCAGATTCAGCAAGTAAATCCGCGGGCGCCCGGTGACTCTCACAGAGGTAAAAGCGATATGCTTGCCATCCGGGGACCAGGCCGGGTCGAAATCCCCGCCGGGCACTGTCGGCAGCGGCACCAGATTGGTGCCATCCGCGTTGATGATAAACATCGCCGATTGTGGATAGGTTTCATGGTTGCTGTCGCAGGGTGAGATGAACACCAGGTGTATCCCATCCGGGGACCACTCCGGCTGGCAGGCGCCTTCCGGCATATCCGTAATTTGTTGAATATTGCTGCCGTCAAAATTAATAACATAAACCTGGACAGCGCCAGACGCATCGGAGGCAAAAGCGAGCTGTCCGGCGCCGCCGCCAGAGGCGGTTGGCAGCGGCGTGGGAGTAATGGTGGGCAGCGGGGTTTCAGTTTCTGTCGGCAGGACTACCGGCATGCTGGGTGTGGGGCTGGGGAGCGCCAGAACGACCGGCTCTGTCGTCATGGATATGGGGCTGGGGAGCGGTTCGGGAGGCGATGGCGTCGGTGTAGCGCTGGGCAAAACCGGTACGATCGGCAGGCTTAGATTCGTCGGCCAGATGGAAGCCAGCGTGTGGGTGGGCAAGTTGGGATCGTAGTAATAAGCCGCGGCGATGCTGAGCACAACCAGGAAGATGGCAATCACGGCCACCCACACACAGCCTCGCAGCCGTGAGCGTTTACGCGGGCGGCTGGGCGCTCGCTCAAAGGCAGGTTCATCTAAAGGCGAGCTGACAAATATGGGCATCCCACCCGAGCGGTCCGGAGAGCGGGCAGGCCGGTCCTCGATCAGCAGCGGGGAAAGCGGGTCGACGGAGGTGTTGGGTTTGACGGCGCCTTCCGGAGGCGGTGTGACGATGTATTCGCCGCCCGTGTTGCGCCGCGGGCTGGTTCGAGAGCTTAACAGGGCCTGCTTGAACTCCTCGGCTGATTGGTAACGTTCATCCGGCTGCACTTTTAGGGATTTTTCGATGACGCCTGTCAGCCGCCTGGAGACACGCGGGTTGATCTTGCGGATCGAGGTCAGATCAGATTGCTCCATCGCTCGAGCCAGGGCGTCCTCTGGAATGTTGCCCGTCAGGGCCGCATACAGCGTGGCCCCGAGGGAAAAGATATCCGAGCGGTTGTCGGTGCGGGCCGTGCCGTATTGCTCCGGAGGCGAGTAGCCTGGCGTCATCGCTCGCGCTCCGGTAGTTGTGGCCTGAGAGCCCGACACGACTTTGGCCAGGCCAAAATCCACCAGGAAAATCTGCCCCTGGGGGGTGATCTTCACATTTCCCGGCTTAATATCGCGATGGATGATTGAGGGGCTGCGCGTGCTCAAATACGTCAGCGCATCGCAAATGGCGGCGCCGATCGTGACGACCTCGTCATCCGAGAGCACGCCCACCCGGTCCATACGCTGGCGTAAGTCCTCGCCCTCGATATAATCCATCACCAGGTATTGCCCCTGATTTTCGATGACGAAGTGATCCGTCACGCGCGGCAGGTTGGGATGCCGCAAACTGGCTAAGATGACTGCTTCACGGCGGAACTGGCGCGCGTATTCTTCGGTCGTAAACAAGTTATCCTTGACTGCGACCTCTACGCCCAGATTCTCGTCCACGGCCCGGTAGACCGACCCCATTCCCCCTTGCCCAAGAATCTCAACGATTTTGTAGCGGTTATTGAGCAGGGCGCCGCGTTCCAATATCATGTTGCTACGATTCTCGTGAAGCTGAAAGCTCACAATCCTTTCTTCAGTCCGGCTATAAGCGGGTGACCAGTCCGCAGTATTCGCATCGTATTTCCGTCTGGCCCCTCAGCAGCGGCGCGGTGAAGGCAGCCCCGCATTTAGCGCATTGCTGCGGAGCATTGCGAACTCGCTCCACTTCCTCAGCAGAAAGTGGAATTGCCCGGTCACGAGCATAGCCGCCGCTGCGAGCCCGCCCAACCATCTTGAGCCAATCGTCCGCTACAGGTAGGGATAAAAGGAAGCAGGCCAGAGGTACAGGCGCCGGGGAGTCGCACTGAAATGCCAGAACATCGCGCCTATCTTGAGCCTGGGCATCCTTTTTCACATCCAGGATTGCCTGTAAGGGGACCTCAACTTTCAATTCGAATGTTCCAACACGATCCTCCCACAGCAGGCGCTGGTCGGTCAGAAAGAGAATCCCATTTTCCGGTTCCCAACTCGGGTGTTGGAAGACGGCTTCAACCGCCGCCACACCGCATTCTGTCGCCAGCAGCCTGAAAGAGGCGGTCGAGAGCGCATCCAGCATCCAATCTACCCATGCCAGGTGGGCGTCCAATGATTCCACTTCGTCGGCGTATTGGTCAAATTGGGCCAACACCGTTGCCTGGGCTGCGTCTGCTTGAGCTTCCGCGGAGGCAATTGCAGACTTCAGTTGCAGATACTGCGGGCGGGCCGCAGCCGGGTTGTTGGACATGCCCGCTACCTGCGCCAGAAGCTGTTGGATATTCTGCATTTGCCCGCCAAGCGCGCCGGCCTGGTAATCAAGGGTCTTTTCGCTGTTGGCTTTTATCCGCTCCCACTGGGCGGATAAGATCGAGAGATCTGCCTCCAAATCTTTTTCGATTTCATATCCGCGGGCGCGGATGGCGGCCAGCTTGCGTTCCAACGAGCGCACGTCGTTTTCGAGCTGGCTCAATCCCTGGCGAGAGGATTTCAGCATCATCTCGTCCTGGAGATTGTTAACCTCATTCTGTACGTTTAATATATCGGCGGGACTCAGCGGTCCGGTCAGGTCCCCAACGGATAACCCGCCGGAAGCGTTCACCCGCTCGGCATCGATCTGGCCGGACTGGGCGCGTTCCACCATCGCCGCCCAATCCTTAGATTCCTGCCCGTTGATATGGAAAGACACCGGGCCAGGCTTAGGGCCTGGGAAATCAACCAGCAAATAATCCTGGTGCCCAAACAGCCCCTTGTTGTCCGCCTTGATACTGCGCAGGTTTGCCAGCGGCTGGTCAATCAACACCTCTTGAACCAGCTCGGAGGCTGTGGTTATGAACAATATTTTTTTGGTGGCGACCTTCTCCTTCCGCTCGAACACCAGGCGCTTATTGCTCAAATATAAAACACCTTCGGGGTCATTTTTGCCTTCCATATCCCAACGGGTGGGCACAGCCAACACCAGGTCTTCTCCAGCAGCCAGCTTAAACCGGGCTTCTTTCAATTGATCCAGGGCCCAATGGATATGGGTCAAGCGTCCATTCGCACTGCGCACCTGGGTTTTGACCGGGTCATAAGTATTTTCAATATCGCGCTCCATCTGCGAAACCTGATCCAGCACCCGGTTTACCTGGGTTTGAGTGTCGCGCAGCAGAGGGCCGGCTGCGGCCGGGTTCGCCAGGTTCATGTTCAAATTTTGCAGCATGGGATTAATGGACGCCAGTTGGGATTGCAGGTTGCGCGCCTGCACTTGAACCGCCTCGAGCACCTGCGGGTGGACGCGCTCCCATTGGTCAACAGCATCATAAGCGATTTTTTCGAGGTCGGCCTGATAACGGTATCCTTCACGCCGGGCGCTCTCCAAAAGCTCCAACACCCGGTTCAAATCCGCGCCCAAAGTTGAGATTTCCGCTGTGATGGCGCTGAAAGCGCTGCGGGCGCGCAAATCGTCCAGTGAAGATTGCAGCGAGGAGACTTCAGCCGAGATCGTCTGGTCGGCGGCAGCCGTGTTCAACGACAGGAGGCCAAAAGTCGCCAATGCCGGCGCTGACACAGAGACCGAGATCGGGCGACGTGAGATGTTCGCCGGACCAGCAGGCGGCGCAGCTTGAGGCGGCGGCGTCTTGGGCATAAATTTAACCGGCGCTGCCGCGGGACGGACGACTGGCCGCGGTCGCTCGCTCTGCATATCGTTCGCGATCTGGCGAGCGCCGTCGCGCCGGGCTGTCATCTCTTCAGCCCGCTTCGAGTTCACTGGCGGGCGAGGAGGCAGGCTTACGCCCGGCATTCTTGACAGAGGTTGGGGCGCCAAAGGTTCGCGAGATTGGATCGGCTTTCCTTGTTGGTTGAGCTGAGTCGCTTTTGGCCGGATATTATCTCGTTCTTCCATTTATATTTTCCTATTTTGACGAATCTCTGAAATCGCACCACGTGTCCCGCACAGCGAGCCCAACCTGATTTTGATGAATATTTTTTTGGAAATATCTTCTCCGCTTCACGAAGCGACTATTCAAATTGTTTGATAAGTTTCGCTGAAAAGAATTCCACGATTTCGTGCGTCTCATACCCATTCCGATGTTTTTTTGAAGATCTCCAGGCAGCCCGAAAATCGAAAGCAATGCGCCAATCCAGCGTTTTCGGACAGGTCCTTAACTAAAGATTATAACAGGAATCTATTGGCCGTTTCTTTGCGAAGGGGAAAGAACGCCCGAACGAATAAAACTGTTAGTTGCGCGTGCAGGAAATATTAAGAAATCGCCTTCAGGATTAAACCCGGATTAACAGAGCTGCCGGCGATAGGATGTTTCTGTTATTTTCGAACGTCAGCTCCTGACCGGGCTTTCTTTCAACCCAAAGGCTTGCAGCACCGTCCAGGTGATCGCCTCCACGCCCATGCAGGCGTCCACGACCAGGACATCCTCGGGCTCTTCCAATTCATCGAACTGGCTTCTGAGCATCTCCGGCTTCATATAATGCATTTTGCGTTGCCGCATGCGCCTCAGGATCGTTTCATAATCGCCGCGCAAATAGACCAGGCGGGTATTGGCATTGCCCGCCAGGAGCTGGTCGCGGTAGCGCTGCTTGAGCGCCGAGCAGGCCAGCACACCGGGACGGCGCTCCTTCAGGCAGCGGGCAATCAGGTCGTGGAGAGCTTGCAGCCAGGGCAGGCGATCATCATCGTCGAGCGGGATTCCGCTGGCCATTTTATTTACACTGGCGGGTGAGTGAAAGTCGTCGGCATCATAGAAATCCCAGGAGAGGGCGCCAGCCAGGTGCATGCCAACCGTGCTTTTCCCGCAGCCGGAGACTCCCATCACGATAATGAAGCGCGTCGGAACACTCATGGCTGCCTCAGGCGAACCAGGTACTCGCCCGCCTGGGGGACGACCAGCAGGTCTGGATCCGCCTGGCGCAGCCATTCGCCAGGATCGATGGACTCGGGGTCGCGATAACCCAGGTTGACCGCCCGGCATTCGGCCTCTCCGATCCCGGTCGCCATGGTCACCCGGATGCGGGGCGATTTCGACCCGCGTGGCGGCGTCATAAGCTCCAACGCCGCGCAGGTGCGTCGAGTGGGCCAGCACACCCCAGGGGAGGTCTTTGAACCGGTCCCACTGCTGGGTGAAATAATCCCGCACGTGGTACCCGACCTGGCGGATCAACCGGCCGTGCACCGCGCTCGATCTCGCCCAGGTGCGGGGCATATAGGATGACCTCGCCGCCATCGGCGACGACCGGCTCGGTTTTGTACATCCCTTTAGCCCCCAACCACAGCTCGGTGTACATCGTTGGGAGAATCGAAAGCACCTGGCGGAAGGGCCGGTCCAGCCACCTGATGTGAACCTGCGCCGAAAGGTCCGCAGCCTGGGACCAGGCCCGCTCCGGAGTCCCAAAAAAGACCCCGGCGACCCCCTCTTGCGTGACCACGCTGCACAGGGCATGACGTGGGGTCGGGATGAGCGCCGCGGCCCGGTCGATCACAGCCCGCACGGGTGTATCCTTCACGCCGATGATTTCGTACGAGGTAAGCAGCGCTCCCAGCCAGTGGGTGAAGTCGATGATCTCCGCGCCGGCAATGCCGGGGAAGAAGTATTTGTTGCCGCCCGAAAAGCCGGCCACTTCGTGCGGGAAAACCGGGCCGCATATGAGCAGGTGGTCGTATTCGAGGATCCGGCAGTTCAGCCGCACAGGGACGGGCATGCGCAGCAGCCCGCCGCTCAACCCCTCGATTTCAGCGGCAGGGATTTCGCCTACAAACGCCAGCGCGGCCGGGTCCTTCCAGGCGTGGTTGATGAACCGGACGCGCCCATATCGACCGGCGCGCCTCTCGCTGGTCAGCCCAAAAAGCTGCAGCATCTGGGATTCGCTCAAGGGCGGGTGCGTGCCCAGGGCGACCAGGAAATCGACCGTTTTGACCCTGCCCATGACCTCGGCGGTGATGAGGCGGAAGAAAAGCGGCATCGGCATACTGCGCGTCTGATCTGGGACGATGACCAGCAGGCGCTTGCCCTGCAGGGGCAGCGAATCCAAACCAGAAACGACAATTTGTTCGATTTGCGAGTCGGTCAGCAGTTCCATTTTAGTCCCCCAATTATAACGGTTGCGTATAATAGTGTTTAAATCAAAATGGGAGCGACCACGATGATCCGAATCCTCTCCGGCGAAGATGTGCGCAAAGCGCTGCCCATGCGCCAGGCAGTTGAGACCATCCAAAAAGCCTTCGCCCAGCTCTCCACTGGCAAAGCGGATGTGCCGCTCAGGACCGGTTTGCAGGTTCCCGGGCATAACGGGGTCGTCCTGTTTATGCCTGGCTACCTCGCCGCAGATGACCAGATGGCGGTGAAAGTCGTGTCCGTCTTCAATGACAACCCGGCGAAAGGCCTGCCCCTCATCCATGCCCTGGTCGTCGTCGTCGACGCCGAGACCGGCGCGCCCACAGCGGTCATGGACGGCGCCTATCTCACCGCGCTGCGCACCGGTGCGGCTTCCGGGGCTGCCACCGGCCTGTTAGCCCGCCAGGATTCCCGCTCGGCCGCGATCTTTGGCGCCGGCGTTCAGGCGCGCACCCAGCTCGAAGCGGTACAGGCTGTGCGCCCGATCCAGGAAGCCTGGGTTTATGATCTGCACCCCCAGCGGGCTCGCGACTACGCCGCAGAGATGTCCCAGATCCTTTCGATTAAAATACACGTCGCCGGCAGCCCTTCCGAGGCTCTCCGGTATGCCGACGTGATTTGCACCGCGACCACCTCCACCACCCCCGTTTTTAACGACGCCGATCTCAAACCCGGCGCCCACATCAATGCAGTGGGCGCGTACACCCCGCAAAAGCGGGAGATCCCTGGGGAGACGGTCCAGCGATCCAAGATCGTCATCGACCAGCGCCAGGCCAGTTTAGCCGAAGCCGGCGACCTGCTCATCCCATTGAACCAGGGGCTGATCGCTACAGACGACATTTACGCCGAGCTGGGCGAGATCGCCGCTGGGCTCAAACCCGGCCGCGAATCGCCTGAGGAAATCACGTTCTTTAAGTCCGTGGGGGTCGCTGTTCAGGACGTGGCCGCCGCCAATGCCGTGCTTCAAGCAGCCGTAAGATTGAACTTGGGCACGGAGATCGATTTATAGGCTGGAATCAGTGTTCGTCGGCAAAATCTTCGCCGAAGATCTCTAAGGCTTCTTCGTATTCCTCATCCCCAACGTCGCATATGCGCTTGAAAAAAAGCAGCGGCAGGATGTAGCTTTTCCAGTCTGTGCGGTCGACTGGGCTGCCGCGCAGAATGTTGGCGGCTTCCCATAGATGTGATTCGAGTGTAGAAAGGGTAATGGACAATTTTTGCCCCCTGATCGTGGAGGACTGTTAAGAGAAAATTATACCCATACCAGTATATCCCTACATAGGATCAAAAGTCAAATAAACCCGTGCGAACCACCCACTATTATTTTCCTACATCTTTTGATTACCAATATTCAACACATTGATAAAACCGGTAACGGAAAGCCTGGATGGGCAGAAAGGTTCTAAAAATAAAGCAGCGCCAAACTCCGTAAGTCAGGCGCTGCCGGAATTTAAAAATAATCCTTCCTCAAATATCCAAATTGCGGACCTCGCGGGCGTGGGTCTGGATGAAGCGCCGGCGGGGCGGGACGGCGGAGCCCATGAGCATGTCGAAGGTGCGGTCGACCTCGGCCGCATCTTCCACCATCACCAGAAGCAGGGTGCGGTAGGCGGGGTCCATGGTCGTCTCCCACAACTGGTCCGGGTTCATCTCCCCCAGGCCTTTGTAACGCTGCAGATTCACCTTGCCTTCATCGATCCCCAGCTCCTTTAAAGCGCTTTTCTTTTTCTGCCTCCGTGTAGACGTAGGTGACCTTTTTCTTATAATCGATCCGGTAAAGGGGCGGCTGGGCGATGTAGAGGTGCCCTTCTTCGATCAGGGTTGGCATATAACGGAAGAAGAAAGTCAGCAGCAGGGTGCGGATGTGGCTGCCATCCACGTCGGCATCCGTCATGATGATCACCCGCCCGTAGCGCAGGCCGGAGAGGTCAAAGCCCTCGCCGATGCCCGTCCCCAGGGCGGAGATCAGGGCTTTCACTTCATTATTGGCCAGGATCTTGTCCAGGCGGGCGCGCTCGGTGTTGAGGATCTTGCCGCGCAGGGGCAAAATCGCCTGGAAGTGGCGGTCGCGGCCCTGCTTGGCGCTGCCGCCGGCCGAATCCCCCTCAACGATGTAGAGCTCGGTCTTCTCGGGGTCGCGCTCCGAGCAGTCCGCCAGCTTGCCGGGCAAGGTCAGGCTTTCCAGCGCCGACTTGCGGATCACCAGGTCGCGCGCTTTGCGAGCGGCGTCTCGCGCCCGGGCCGAGGTCAGGCATTTCGATACGATGGCTTTTCCGGCTGAGGGGTTCTCCTCCAGGAAGGTGCTGAACGCCTCGCCGACCACCTGCTGGGCGAGCGTTTGCACCTCCGGATTCATCAGCTTGACCTTGGTCTGGCTCTCGAACTGCGGGTCGGGGTGCTTGATGCTGATAATGGCGGTCAGGCCCTCGCGGGTATCGTCGCCGGTAAAATTGGCGGAATCTTTCAGCATGCCGCTGCGGCGGGCATAATCGTTGACGGTGCGGGTAACGGCGCTGCGCAAGCCAGTCAGGTGTGTGCCGCCGTCAATGGTGTTGATCGTGTTGGCGAAGGCGTACACCGATTCGGCGTAGGCGTCGGTGTACTGGATGGCCGCAGCCACGGTGATGCCGTCCAATTCCTTTTCAACGTGCACGACCGGGTGCAGCACAACCCGGTTGCGGTTCAGGTAGCGCACGAAGGAAGTGATGCCGCCCTCGAAATAAAAGGTCATCTCGCGGTCCGTGCGCTCGTCCAAAAAGTAAATCCGCACGCCGCGCGTGACGAAGGCCATCTCGCGGAAACGCTGGATCAAGGTTTCGAAGCGGTATTCAAGCTCCCCTTTGAAGATCTCGGGGTCAAATTTGAAAGTCGTCCGCGTCCCGGTTTCATCATCGTTCGCCTTGCCGATGACCTTCACCGGGCCGGTTGGATAGCCGCGCTCGTAGCGCTGAGAGTAAATCTTGTTGTCGCGGCGCACCTCCACCTGGCACCATTCCGAGAGGGCGTTCACCGCCGAAACGCCGACGCCGTGCAGGCCGCCGGAGACCTTGTAGCTGCCGCCGCCGAATTTCCCACCGGCGTGCAGGACCGTCATAACTACTTCCAGGGCGGGCTTCTTCATCGTCGGGTGCATATCCACCGGGATGCCGCGCCCGTTATCCGTCACCGTAACGCTGCTGTCCGGGTGGATGACAATGGTGATGAAATCGCACACACCCGCCAGAGCTTCGTCAATCGAGTTATCGACGACCTCGTAGATCAGGTGGTGTAAGGCTTTGATATCGGTGCCGCCCACATACATGCCCGGGCGGCGGCGCACCGCTTCAAGCCCTTCAAGAACCTGGATATCTTTCGCTTCGTAAGAAACCGCACTATTTCCTTTTAACACGCAACCCTCCAAAATCGCATTGCAGCCCGAACAGGCGGCATGCTTGCATTACCAAAGTCTGTTGGGTCATGCTTTCGTAATTTGGCTTTGATTTGAAGAAAATTTCGCCTGCTGGATCACCCGCTGCGCCCAGCGGTCGGCATCCCGGTAATACACGAAGCTGGCAGCCAGCAAGCCGCAGGTGACGAACGTGTGGCCTACCAGGCCGATCAGGGTCAGCCAGGAAGTTTCCGCCGGGCTGGCCCACAGGATATCTAACCCCTCGCTGAGCAGCACAACGACCAACAGGAACAGGCCTGTGGATGGAAGCGTCAACCGGGTCAGGCGCACCCCGTCCCGGATGGAATTCAACACCTTGCGCCGGTTAACGAAGATGCCGTGCGCAGAGAATACCAACGGCAGAAGGAACCAGACCAACACGCCCCCAAATAACAGGACTGCAACCCGCCCCAAACCCGAGCCCGTCACCAGAAAAAGCGAGAGCATGCAGCTAAAGGGAATACTGATCAGGATCAATAATCCCAACCAAAACAGGGTCAACAGCACCACCTGCAGAAGGGACCAGGGGCCTTCGGACAGAAGCAGGCGCCAATGGATCTTCCCTTCCAATGCAGCCTGGGAGACAACCGCGAAATAGATCGTCCCAGCCAGCAGGCCAAACAGAGAAATGAGCAGCCAAAGCCCGATCGTCATTCCGAAGGATGGAATCTCCCACACAAACGGCTCGCCGCCCGGCGTGGCTATGGGCAGCCTGCCCGACATCAGCGAGGGTACCCCTACCGGATAGGAGCGCAAGACTGCCAGTAAGTTGAATCGCTCGGCCAGGGCAACCCACAAATCCCGGCTGGTTTGCATCATATTGGCTACATCCGGCGCGTTCATGTCCGGCAGAGTCGCAGCCTGGTTGAACACAGACTGCACCAGCCTGGCCAACTGGAAATGTGGGCCTAACCATAAGATAAGATCCAGCACAATCGAGAAAAAGACCAGGCTGATATGGTTGCTGACCGCATCAAAGCCAGCCATCAAAGCCTTTATCAGGCTGGGTGGAGCAGGTGTAACCTGTGAATTTATCGATTCCATAACCTTCCTTAATTTTACCATAAGGGGGGATTTTCAGCCGGTTACCGCAGGCTGACAGCGCCAATTGCAGCAAACCCATGCCGGCGCTAACCAGCCTGACCATATGGAAGTTGTCGAGCGCCAAAAGGCGACGATTCGCGGCCAGGAGCCGACCTGGTGATCCTGGAAGGCGTCAATCATGAAAACCGCCCGTACCGGCAGGCGGTGGGGACGTTCCAGGGCAAGAGCGGCCAGGCGATGGTCGTAGTTTCCGGGCCTTCGGCGACCTGGGATCAGGAAGTTGTGGATAAATTTATCGCCTCAATTCACTGACAGATACACCGGGGTAGCTCTGCGACGAGGTAACCGAGCTACCCCAAAAAACAAACCTTTGCCAACCAAAAGGGGGAGTTTTTTGTTTAATACGCCTCCAGCCAAAGGTTCGCTCCAACAATTGACTTTTTGTTAAATTATGCTAGACTGGTAAACAAGTTCGTCCGATGCAACCAGTCCAGTTTAATCTTTATCCTTGACCTTACTGCCCCTTATCGGTAAAATCACACAATTAAGTGTGCACATAAGCCGCTTTACGTGGCGAAAGGAGAAAGGCCAGCGGACCCACTCGACCTCGAGAAACCCAATGCCGGATGTTTTTCCAACAGCAAGAATTCTAAAAAACGCCAGATTTTTTATTTATTAAGGAGGAGGAGTAATATGTCGAAAAGGATTTTTTACTTGCTCTCGCTGCTTATTGTTGCCAGCATGGCGCTGGCAGCCTGCGGCGGTGGAGCTGCTAGCACGCCTGACGTGTGCAGCAGCGATCCGTTCGGCTGCGCCGTGATCAAAGCTGGAGATACGATCAAAATCGGCATGGGCGCCCCCATGACCGGCGACAACGCTGCATTCGGGCAGGATATCTCCCAAGGCGCAATGATCGCCGTCGACGATGCCGGCGACTTCCAGGGCTTCAAATTCGCACTGGTTGCAGAAGATGACGGCGGCACCCCTGAAGGCGGCGCGGCCGTAGCCAACAAACTGGCCGCCGACCCAACCGTCGCAGCCATCGCTGGCCATATTTTCTCCGGCGCAACCCAGGCTGCCATCCCGATCTACGAAAAAGCCGGCATCCCGATGATGTCGCCTTCAGCGACCAACCCGGCCCTGACTTAATCCGGTTCCAAAGTCTTCAACCGCCTGGTCTTTACCGATGCAGCCCAGGGTAAGTTCGCGGCTGAATACCTGTACAACAAATTGGGCGTGAAGGATCTCGCCATCATGCATGATGGCCAGGCTTATGGCCAGGGTCTGGCTGAGGTCGTCCGCGATCAATTCACCGCACTGGGCGGCAACGTGCTCGCCTTTACGGCTATCACACCCGGACAGCAAGATTACAGCGCACCGCTGGCAGATATCGCCTCTAAGAACCCCCAGGCGCTCTACTTCGGCGGTTACGTGGCGGAAGGCGTCGTGCTCGTCAACCAGATGAAGACCGCCGGCCTGACGAACACGATCTTCTTTGGCGATGACGGCACCTTCGGGCAGGACTTCCTGGACCGCGCCGGCGCAAACGGCGAAGGCGCGTACAGCACTTCGCTGATCCCGCCTGCCTCGGATGCACGCACCAAATTTGACAGCGCCTATATGGCGAAATTCGGCGTGGAGGCCGGGAAGCTCTCGCCTTACTCGTGGACAGCTTATGACTCGGCGGCTGTGCTGATCCACGATATCGAGCAGGTAGCTATCAAGGGCGGCGACGGCAACATGTACATCCCGCGCGGCGCCCTGGTCGATGCTGTTCGCAACACCAAGGATTACCAGGGCCTTTCGGGCAAAGTGACCTGCGACAGCACAGGCGAATGCTCCTCGTCTGGACCCACATTCTACGTGATCCAGGGCGGCGCCTGGGTTGCAGCAACCAACTAAATCCCCTCCCAAGGGATCTACTGCAGTGGGCGTAAATCCTACGGAAAGACAAACGTGACGCCCCTCGGAGCGGCGGGGCAGGCAAAACGCTTGCCCCGCCCTCCGTTAAGGATATTTATCCATGCAAAAAACAGCTTCCCTGCGTATGCGAACGCCTCTGAGCACTTATCGCACAGTTCAAATCGTCTTAGGGATCGCCTTCTCGGCCTATCTGATCTGGCGCCTGTACGAAGTCCTGATCGCCCAGAAGGTTTACGGGGCTGACACCTGGCTGCGTTTTTCCATCTCCGGGTTGGTCCTGGGCAGCGTTTATGCTCTCATCGCCATTGGCTATACGTTGGTATATGGCATTCTTTTTATGATCAATTTCGCCCATGGCGACATCATGATGCTGGGCGCCTTTGGGGGTTACTTCGTATTTGAATGGCTCGGGTCCGTACCTGCCCCTTCTGCTGCGGACCCACAACTCAGCTTCTTAAACGCTCACCCGGCGATCTCCGTAGCGCTTTCGTTCCTGGCCGGGATGGCAATGGCCTCCATCAGCGGCTTTTTCCTGGAACGGATTGCGTACCGTCCGCTGCGCGGGGCGCCGCGCCTGGTGCCGTTGATCAGCGCGATCGGCGCTTCCATATTCCTGGAAAATGCCGCTCAGCTTCTGTTTGGCGCCCAACGCCGGGATTTTGCCAACCCGGTGGTTTTAGATCGCAGCGCCGGCTGGAAAATTCCGGTCGGTGGCAGCGACGTTGTGTTGACTTATACGGGCGTCCTGACGATTGTGTTATCCATCCTTATCATGATTGCGCTTTATCTCCTGGTTCAACGCACCCGCCTGGGGCGGGCGATGCGCGCCGTCGCCGAGAACAAGCAGGTCGCCTCGTTGATGGGCATCGACGTCGACAGTGTGATCAGCCGCACTTTCATAATCAGCGGCGCCCTGGCAGGGGCAGCCGGGGTGATGTGGGGCATTCACCTCGGGCTGGTTTATTTTTACGTCGGCTTCATTCCGGGGATCAAGGCTTTTACAGCAGCCGTGCTGGGCGGCATCGGGAACATCCCGGGCGCGATGCTCGGCGGGATGTTCCTGGGAATTGTCGAAGCGCTTGGCCCGGCAGTGCTCGGGATCAGCTTCCAGTTGAAAGATGTGATCGCGTTCGGCATTTTGGTGCTCGTCCTCATATTCCGGCCTTCCGGAATCCTGGGCGAAGTGCTCTCGGAGGATAAGGTGTGATGAACCATCAAATACGAAACGGGCTGCGCTCCGGGGCCACTTTTGGCGTTATCACAGTTTTCCTGATTTTGATCGGTTTCAACGTGACCGCCGCCGAGCTGATCGGCGATCTGCTGCGGATTCGGTTCCCCGCTTTCGGCCTGAACGCCGAGATGATCAATATGTTGATCTTTTTCGCCCTGCTGGGCATTTGGGCCGGCGCGGCCGGGGCCCGGAAAAGCACGCCGGATACCTGGAGGAACGCCCTCACCGGCGCAACCGTTGCCGGGGCGCTGCAAGGGGTGATCGTCGCGATCCTGGCATTTATCCTCGGCTCACTCAACCAGGCTGGCGTTGCCTTGAACACCTACCTGGCCCAGCTCCTGCCGGCTTCAATCAATTTGCTCTTGCTTAACCTGAGCGCGACCGCCGGGAGCCTGGTGTTGTTTTTTGTCCTCCTGGTCAGCGGCATCCTCGGCGGCGTGCTGGCCCGCGGCGCCGGTCGCGGTGAATGGCGCATGCGCCTGTTCGCCAACCTGCGCCAGAGCCGCGCGGCGTTTTTCGATCAGCCCAAAGTAAGCACTTTCTTAAACAGGAAAATCACACGTACCATTTTTTATGGAGTGCTTGGACTGATTCTGCTGCTCCTACCGCTGCGCATCGGGCAATATTGGAACTATACATTGGGCACGGTGGGGATTTACGTCCTTTTAGGGTTGGGCCTGAATATCGTCGTCGGGCTGGCCGGACTTTTGGACCTGGGTTACGTGGCGTTTTTCGCCATCGGCGCCTACTCCGTAGCGCTGCTCACTGCACCAGCTCCGCACCACCTTTTGTGGAGTTTCTGGGTCGCTCTTCCCATCGGCGTAGCCCTGGCTGCCCTGGCCGGCATCCTGCTGGGCATCCCGGTGCTGAGAATGCGCGGCGACTACCTGGCGATCGTGACCCTCGGGTTTGGCGAAATCATTCGCATCCTCAGCAGCAGTGACCTGTTGAACGACTTCACCGGCGGGCCGCGCGGCGTGGCCAATATCGCCGGTCCAACGCTTTTCGGACGCCCGTTCAGCAGCAACGTGAATTTCACCTACCTGATCTTACTGGCGGTGCTTCTGATCATCTTTGTCACTACCCGCCTGCAGAACTCACGCGTCGGCCGGGCCTGGATCGCCATGCGCGAAGATGAAACAGTCGCCCAGGCGATGGGCATCAATACCTTACGCCACAAATTGATGGCATTCGCTATTGGGGCAGCCTTCGCCGGCTTGGGAGGCGTGTTGTTCGCCTCCCGCAACCTGTTCACTGGCCCGGAAGATCACAACCTGATGGTGTCGATCAATGTACTGTCGGTGGTGATCGTCGGAGGCATGGGCAGCATCCCGGGCGTGATCGCCGGCGCGTTCGCGCTGAAGGGCTTACCCGAAGTCTTACGCCAATTGCAGGACTACCGCGTCCTGGCCTTCGGGGCGCTGCTGGTCGTGATGATGATCCTGCGCCCAGAGGGATTAATCCCCTCCACTCGCCGCCGTCTGGAAATGCACTCAACAGAAGAAGAACCGCAGGAACTCATATCACCGGTTTCCAGCGACGCCCCTGCGGATGCGCGGGCAGCTCCCGGTGTGCAGGTCAGGACGAATATTTCTTCCCAGTCCGGGCATGGTGACTCATGACAAACGCACTGGAAACAACCGCTCTGACGAAAGTGTTCGGCGGGCTGACCGCAGTCAACCGCGTCGACCTGGCCGTTCCCGAGAACACGATCGCCAGTGTCATCGGCCCAAACGGCGCCGGGAAGACCACGTTTTTCAACTGCATTACCGGCTTCTACCAACCCAACCAGGGAGACATCCTGTTTTTCGGGAAATCTCTGCTCGGTCTGGCGCCAGATCAGATCACCTTTCGGGGGATCTCGCGCACCTACCAAAACATCCGACTCTTTGCGAACATGACTGCGATTGAGAATATCCTGGTAGGAGAACACCCACGTTTGAAAGCCGCCTGGTTCGAAGCGATTCCACGGACTGCCCGCCAGCGGAATGAAGAAAAGGCAGCCCTGGAAAGGGCCCGCGAGCTTCTGCGCTTCGTTGGGCTCTCCGGCCTGGGTGATCTCCTGGCGCGCAATATCCCTTACGGCGCTCAGCGTCGCCTGGAAATCGCCCGCGCCCTGGCGAGCGAACCCCGCCTGCTGCTGCTGGATGAACCCACGGCCGGGATGAACCCGCACGAGACCGGCGAGATGATGCGCTTCATCCAACATCTACGCAATGAGTTAGGGATCACCATTCTTCTCATCGAGCACGACATGCGCGTGGTGATGGGCATCAGCGAACAGATCAGTGTCCTGGATTACGGCGTAAAGATCGCTGAAGGTACGCCGGCTGAGATCCAGGGGAATCCGCAAGTTATCGAGGCTTATCTTGGGCGCGGCGCAGCGAGTGGTCTGGGTAAGGCGCCGCCGGCGGTTCACGCGGCTTAAATCAGTCCTCTTGGGATAAGACACTTGACACACGCCGCTTGACACAAGCCGGTACAACTTCTCAAGGACGCATTCTATGTCGATGCTGGACGTAAATGAAATCCACACGTATTATGGAAACATCCATGCCCTGAAGGGCATTTCGCTGACAGTTGAGACCGGGGAAATCGTCTGTCTGATTGGCGGAAATGGGGCGGGCAAGACGACCACCTTGCGCACGATTTGCGGGCTGCACAAACCTCGCCAGGGTTTCGTTCAATTGGATGGGGAAGACCTGGCGAAATACCGGGCTCACGAGATTGTTTATAAAGGGGTAGCGATGATCCCAGAAGGGCGCGGCATCTTCGCCCGCTTGACCGTCGCCGAGAATCTGGACCTGGGAGCATACAGCCGCAAGGACAAGGCGCAGATCAATCAGGACCTGGAGCAGGCTTTTTCCATTTTCCCGCGCCTTAAAGAACGGCGCAACCAGGTCGCCGGCACGCTATCGGGGGGCGAACAGCAAATGCTCGCCATTGGCCGGGCCTTGATGGCCCACCCCCGCCTGCTGCTGCTCGATGAGCCTTCGATGGGACTCGCTCCAATCCTGGTTGAGAGCATATTTGAAACGATCCAGGCCATCAATAAAGAAGGGACCACCATCTTGCTGGTGGAGCAAAACGCCCTTATGGCCCTTTCCATAGCCAATCGCGGTTATGTACTCCAAACCGGACAAATCGTCTTGCAGGATACAGCCGAGAACCTGCAAAGCAATGAGATGGTGCAAAAAGCCTACCTGGGGGTCGAGCAATAATTCGTAGGCGAGCGTTTGTTCACCTTCGCCGTGAGGGGGGCTGCTGTTTGGCGGCGAAAGTCTCCAGGAGCGCAGGCGTGGTAAAACCTCAGCTACCGCGCTCTTTTGTTATGTATCCAGGATAAACTCTGGCAATTTGGACTAAAGCAAATGCCTACAGCGGAAATCATTACCATAGGGACGGAAATATTGTTGGGGGAAATCATCGATACGAACGCGCGCTTCATTGCCCGCAGCCTGCGGGATGCCGGTATTGACCTTTACCGCAAGACCAGCGTGGGCGATAATACCCGGCGCATTGCCCAGGCCGTTCAACAGGCGATGGAGCGATGCAACATCATCATCACCACCGGCGGTCTGGGGCCAACGGTGGATGATCCAACCCGCGAAGCGATCGCGCTGGCGATGGGAGTCGAGGTCGAGTACCGGCCCGAGCTTTGGGAACAAATCCAGGCCCGCTTCCGCCGTTTTGGCCGTCTGCCCACAGAAAATAACAAACGCCAGGCGTATGTCCCCCAAGGGGCGCTGGCAGTGGAAAATCCGGTTGGGACTGCGCCGGCGTTTATCATCGAGACCGAAAAACACGCGATTCTATCCCTGCCGGGCGTCCCGCGGGAGATGGAATACTTAATGAAAAAAGCCGTGCTGCCCTACCTGCAGCAGCGATACAATCTAAAAGGCATCATCAAGGCGCGCGTCCTGCACACTGCCGGAGCCGGGGAATCCCAGATCGATGACCTGATCGGCGACCTGGAACGTCTGAGCAACCCGACCGTTGGCCTGGCAGCGCACTCAGGTCAGGTGGACGTTCGGATTACAGCCAAAGCCGAATTGGAAGCCCGGGCCGACGAGATGATCCTGGGCATCGAAGAGGAAATCCGCAAGCGATTGGGGAAGTGGATTTACGGCGCGGACGAGGAAACCCTGGAACAGATAGCGCTCGAAAAATTGAAAGAAAAAGGTTGGAACCTGGCAGTTGTGGTAGCAGGAGTTGGCGGCGAGCTCATCCAACGCCTTGCCTCGCAAAATGGCCCATTCGTTGGCGGCGAAATCCTCAGCCAATCCCCCGGGAAAGAAGACCTGCTTGGGATCACCGAGGATTACAGGGTGAGAAGTGGGGCGGACGTCGGCCTGGGCGTGGCGATCTTCCCCGGCGAAGAAATGCAGAATGTCTCCCTGGCGTTGATCACGCCGCAAGGGAAGTTCGAATTCCTGCGTCCCTACGGCGGGCCGCCGGAATATGCGCCCCGTTGGGCATTACATCACAGCCTGGACCTGATCCGCAATCTATAACTAAGGGAATAAAGTGACGAAAACCTGCGATCTCCTACTGACGAACGCGATCATCTTGACGATGGATGAAGCTTTCGACTTGTTTGAGACAGGCGCCCTCGCCATCCAGGGGGACAGCATCCTGGAGGTGGGCGAGGAAGCCTATCTGCGCGGCGAATACGAGGCCGGCGAAACGATCGACTGCGGGGGCAAGGTATTAATGCCCGGTCTGGTCAACGCCCATACGCATGTCCCTATGACCCTGCTGCGCGGCCTGGCAGACGACCTGCGGCTGGACGTCTGGCTGCTCGGATATATGATGCCAGTGGAGCGAGAGTTCGTCTCCCCGGAATTTGTGCGCCTCGGGACCCAAATCGCCTGCGTAGAACTCATCCGCAGCGGGGTGACCTGCTTTGCCGATATGTATTATTTTGAAGAGGACGTAGCCAAGGCTACTGCTGAGGCCGGTCTGCGCGCGGTTTGTTCGCAAACGGTTTTGAAATTCCCGGCGCCAGACGCTCAATCCTACGAGGAATCGCTCGCCGCGGCTCGCGACTATATCCAACGTTGGAAAGGTCACCCTCTGATCGTGCCTTCCGTGGCCCCGCACGCTCCATACACCTGCACGGAAGAGATCCTAAGGGCTACAGCAGCCCTGGCAGTCGAATTTGACGTTCCCTTGCACACCCACCTGTCCGAAACGGCCCAGGAAGTTGAGAACTCACGCGCCGAATTTGGGATGCCTGTCATCCCGTATGTGAAGAAACATAACCTCTTCGACGCGAAAGTGCTGGCTGCACATTGCGTGCATGTAGACGAAGGAGAAATGATCACCCTGCACCACAACAACGCCGGAGTCGCCCATAACCCTTCTTCCAACTTGAAACTGGCGTCCGGCTTCGCCCCGGTCAGCCGAATGCTCGAATTAGGCTTGAATGTCGGCATCGGCACCGACGGGCCGGCGTCCAATAACGACCTGGATATGTTCGAGGAAATTCGCCTGGCAGCGCTGCTTGCGAAAGGGTCTACCGGCAATCCAACCACAATCCCAGCAAAAACAGCCCTGCAAATGGCCACGCGCCTGGGCGCGAATGCACTGCACCAGGGACATCTCACCGGATCGCTGGAGCCAGGCAAGCGCGCTGACCTGATCCTTGTGGATCTCTCTCCACTGCACAATTCACCGCGTTTCCGCCGCGATCCGAGCGGGGTCTACGCCCAGATCGTTTACGCGGCAAAGAGCAGCGACGTCAGCGATGTGATGGTCAATGGCAAGTGGCTGATGCGCGAACACCGCTTGACGACGTTGGACGAGCGCCAGCTCCTGGCAGAAACAGAGGAATACGCTCGCCGGATCGATACCTTCCTGATCCAGCGCGAGCAATCCGTTTATTCCAAGCTCGTGGCGCTCGGCACAGCCACAGAAGTGGAGAGCTTTGAAGTGCAGGCCAAGTTGCGCCTCAGCGATCCAACGCCGGTGCTGGAGGCCTTACAAAAGCCGGAGATCGAGATGTTGCACCAGCGCCACTACCATGAATTCGACACCTATTTTATCTTCGCCGATCCTCGCCAGGGCTATTTGCGCTACCGGGAAGATGAATCCCTGGATGAAAACGGTCAAATTACCAATGTGCGCTATCGACTAACTTTAATCGGGCCTACGCGTGAGTATAAATTCTCCAGTGACGTGTTGCTCTCGCGCAGCCGGTTTCTGGCTCCTGCTTCGCACAGCTTGCGTTTTTACCGGGAGTACTTCACCCCTGTCAACGAGATATTTATCGAGAAAAACCGGCGGCGCTGGCGCGTGCTTTACCAGGGCACCGAATTTTACATCAACCTGGATCGCGTCGACAACCCTTATCTCGGCTACTTTATCGAGGTCAAAAGCCGCACCTGGAGCCGGCGTGATGCCGAACATAAGTCGGTAATCGCCACGGAACTGATTAACTTTCTTGGGGCTTCGCCTTCCAGCACAGTCACGCAGGATTATCTGGAGTTGGTCGAGGGAGTTTAAGCAGGTAGCCGGCCTGAGTATAGCCACCTGACATAACTGTCCATTGTAAAACTCCTATTTCCATATATAATCTACCCCGTAGACGGTTCTTTGGGTTTTTCCGTGACGGTGTCCGGATTTGGGGGTGTGAGCGTGCGTACGCACGCTCACACCCCCAAATCTGGGGTTCCACCACAGCGATTCCTTACGACCTTAACTATTTACAGTTTGTGGGGTTGCTGGCTATAATAAATCTACATAAATCCACCAGTCCTAATAAGCCTTCAACATGGAGGATAACGAGAGGATAAGTCTTGGAGACCCATCGAATTACCCAGAACCTTGAACCTGACGAAAGAGAAGATACGACCCAACAACTTCACACCGGCACGAACCTATCAGAACGGTATCTGATTGAAGGTGTAATCGGTGTAGGCGGAATGGGGGCGGTTTATCGTGCTCGGGACCTGCATTTCCCGAATGTTGTCAAACTGGTCGCAGTCAAAGAAATGGTGAACCTGGCGCCCGATCCTTTGGTGCGCAAAACCATTGTTCGGAATTTCGAGCGTGAAGCAAACCTGCTGGCGACGCTGGATCATCGCGCTATCCCCCGCATATACGATTATTTTTCCTTGAACGAAAGATCTTACCTGGTTCTGGAATATATCAGCGGGAAAGATTTAGAAGCAATCATTTCTGACAGTGACGGCTTTATTTCCGAAGAGCGCTTGCTTACCTGGGCGATTGAGCTTTGTGACGTTTTGAATTTCCTGCACACGCACAAACCTGAACCGATCATCTTCCGGGATATGAAGCCCTCTAACGTGATGATCAACTCGCAAGACCACGTCATTCTTGTGGACTTCGGCATCGCCAAGCCCTTCCAGGCTGGACAGAAGGGCACGATGATCGGAACCGAGGGATACTCTCCGCCGGAACAATATCGTGGCGAGGCCACGCCTCTCGCAGATATTTACGCTCTAGGCGCGACCCTGCACCATGCCCTGACCTGTAAAGACCCGCGCCTGGAACCGCCTTTCTCCTTTGGCGAAAGACCTATCCGCAATTACAACCCAAACGTGTCCCCAGATTTAGAGGCAGTCATCTACACAGCCTTACAGTACAACCCCACCGACCGCTTTGAGAGCGCTGCTGCCATGAAAAACGCGCTCATCGAGGTTGCTAACAAGACCGGGGTCCTTTCTAAGGTCGCTATTCCGGTCTCGAAGGTCAGCACAAACGCTATCAAGCCAGTTTGGGCTTTCCAGGTAGAGGATGAAATTCGCGGCACGCCTGGCTGCCAGGATGGTGTGGTTTACGTCGGTTCCTACGACAACAACCTGTATGCTCTGCAAGCCATAACCGGGGAATTCATGTGGAAATACCCCACCGAAGCCGGGATTGTCAGCAAGCCTGCCATTTATGAAGGCAACATCTACTTTGGGTCTGAAGATCACCGGCTGTATGTCGTTTCGGCCCGCAATGGGCGCATCAACTGGACCTATTACACCAACGGGCCGATTCGCTCCTCGCCTCATATTGCTGAGGGTCATGTATTCATCGGTTCGGATGACGGCCGCCTGCATGCCATCAACACCATCACGGGCAGACGCGCCTGGAACGTGGACGCAGGAGCTCCGGTGCGTTCGACCGCGTTGGTATATAACGATCATGTTTATTTCGGAACCGAAAATGGCGATTTCTATTGCCTGGATTTTGCCGGCACGGTCAAGTGGCGATCGAATGCCCGCCGGGCGATTACCTCCAGCCCGGCGATTGCGCAAGGTATTGTCTTCTTCGACTCGGTCGACTCTACACTCTATGCATTGGATGCGAAAACAGGTTGGGTAATCTGGCGGTTTCGTCTTGGAAAGCCATCCATCACGACACCCTGTATCGCGGATGAGCTGCTTTTCACCGGAGCAATTGACGGCGTAATTTACTGTATCGATACCAGCTCGGGTAAGGAAATTTGGCATTATTCCACTGAACACCAGGTAACCGGCTCCCCGCTCATTTATAAAGATTCGCTTTACTGCGGTTCAGTGGATGGCTATATGTACTGCCTGGAGTACCGTACGGGCCGCCTGCGTTGGAAATTCAAAACCGACGGACCGATCACAGGCTCGCCAGAAGCATCTGACGATATTGTCTACTTTGGGTCTACGGACCACAACCTATACGCCCTGATGGCTTGATATCGCCAGGCCTGAATAGGGAGGTCATTTCGATGGCAGGAATTATCCAAAAATTATTTGGCAATCAGAAATCCCAGCCAGATCGCTCTACTGGCCAGACCGCAGATCTAAATGATAAATCAATGAACAAAATGAATAAGGACGTCGCTCACTACAACCCGCCTCAACTGATCGTTGGCTGCGCCCAATCTGTTGGCTTACAGCGAGATCACAACGAGGATGCCCTATTTATGTTAACTACCACGATCATGAACGATAATTCATCTACAATTTTCGGATTGTATATCGTTGCAGATGGGATGGGTGGGCATAAATATGGCGAGGTAGCCAGCGGTGTCGCAGTTCGAGCGATGTCGAACCAGATCATCCAGAAACTCTATACCCCGCTTTTTAATGTAAAACCAGCGCCCCCAACAAAATCTATCCAGGAGATCATGCGCGATGGCGTTCAGGAAGCGCATCAGGCCATCACTCACGACGCGCCTGGCGGTGGGACAACATTAACCGGCGTCCTGGTGTTGGGCGAACAACTCACGATTGCCCATGTCGGCGACAGCAGGGCATATACAATTTCCCCAGATGGGAAAGTTCAGACCCTGACTCGTGATCACTCTTTCGTCAACCGGTTGGTGGAACTGGGCCAAATCTCAACCGAAGAGGCGGCCGTTCACCCCCAGCGGAACGTTCTTTACAGGGCGCTCGGGCAGGGAGAACCATTTGACGCGGACATCAGCACTACGCCGATGTCACACTCGGGTTATTTGTTAATCTGCTCAGACGGCCTTTGGGGGGTAGTCCCCGATGAAAAGCTGTCCCAGATCATAATGGAGTCGGAATCCCCGCAAGAAGCCTGCTCGAAAATGATCGCGGCGGCTAATGAGGCTGGGGGGCCAGACAATATCACTGCGGTGCTGATCCATATGCCCGATTGAACAATTCTATGTCCAAGAAGCAAAATTATTACGCCCTTCTAGGATTGACAAAAGATGCTTCAGCGGAGGACATCCGCCGCGCCTATCACGACGCGGCGCGACGCCTGCATCCGGACGTTAATGTGGAGGCCGGCGCGACGGAGCTTTTCCTGGATACGAAAGAAGCATACGAAGTGCTTTCAGACCCGGATAAGCGCGTCGCATATAATGCCACACTGCCCGTTGAGCGGCCGACCAAGCCGCTTACTTCCATTACAACCCTACTAAGCCGATCGACCTTGCAGCGCATCCCCGAGCCACAAGTCTTGTATATCATCCTCGAGCTCATCGCCAATGCGCCGGTGAGTCCTAGGCCTATGCCCGAGGTAATCACTAAGCCCCCGCTTAACGTTGCCCTGGTGATCGACCGCTCTACCTCAATGCAGGGAGAGCGGATGGATATGGTCAAACAAGCCGCCATCGAGCTGCTGCGCCAAACCAGGCCGGAGGATCGTCTTTCGATCATCGTTTTCAGTGACCGGGCCGAGACCCTGCTTGCCGGCGAGAAGTCGCCGGATCGGGCGAAGGTCGAGACAGATATTCGCATGATTCGTACAGGCGGTGGGACTGAGATCCTGCGCGGGCTTGAAGCCGCATTCTTTGAAGTACGGCGTTCTTTAAGCAAGGGCCGTATCAATCATATCGTTCTTCTAACCGACGGGCAGACCTATGGCGACGAGGAAGCCTGCCTGCACCTGGCCGAAAAATCCGCCTTGCAAGGGATCGGCATCAGCGGTCTCGGAATCGGAAATGATTGGAACGATGCATTCCTGGATAAGCTGGCTACCCGAACGGGAGGTTCCAGCGGTTATATCTCGAGGGCGAGTGATATCGTCGATTTTTTGAAAGAGAAATTTTCCAATCTGGAGCAGATTTTCGCAAACCAGGTTTCACTCGACCTTCAAACCAGCCCAGAGGTTGAATTGCGTTATGCTTTCCGGCTGGAACCCGAGGCCTCTCCTCTCCCGCTCCAAAAACCAGTTTTTATCGGAAACATCCCCAGGGATAAGAAACTGTCGGTCTTATTGGAATTTCTCATCCCACCCATCGAATCCAGCGCGGATGTTTTTACCATCGGCAGCGGCTCGATTGCTTTGGATATCCCCTCCCAATCGATTGGTAAATCCACGGTTCCGATGAAATTTATCTGCGGCACCAGCGACGCCCATTCGACGGAATATCCTTCTCAACAGATTATGCAAGCTGTATCTCAAGTGACGCTTTATCGAATGCAAGAACGCGCCCACCTGGATGTGGAAGCTGGAAACTATGAAAACGCCAGCCGGCGTTTACACGATTTGGCGACACACCTGCTTACACAAGGCAGGCGCGAGCTGGCTCAGGCGGTTCTGATGGAGGCCGATCACCTGCACAACACGAAGTCTTTCAGCGAAGAAGGCTCGAAGCGGATCAAGTACGAGACACGCGCCCTCTGCCTACCTGCCAACATTACAGGATTTAATCCATGATCCTGTGTCCAATCTGCCAAAAGAAGGAATACGTCGGTGTTTTGTTCTGCAGCGAGTGCGGCACACAGCTCGTGTCCACAGAACAGGACAAGATCGAGGCTGAACGACCCAAAGTTGAGGCGCCTCTGGAGGAAGTAAGAATGGAGACCTCCACACTCAGCGATCCCTGGATGGAGAATGATTCTCCTTTCTCACTCAAGATTTTGGAGACTGGTGATATTATTCAAATTGCGAATCGCGAAGAGATTACCTTGGGACGCATCAGCGAGGGCCAACCGATCATCCCCGACATCGACCTGTCCGCCTACAGCGCGTACGAAACCGGCGTCTCGCGATTGCATGCCTCGCTAAAGTTAAAAGATGAGCAGATCATAATTGTTGACTTAGGTTCTGCCAATGGGACTCGGGTAAACGGTAAGAAAATTCCCCCAAACTTTCCGGAACCGGTGAACAATGGCGATGTGCTCACGCTAGGAAAATTGAAAATTCAGGTTCAGGTAAGGAATTCAATTTAAAAAAACGGAGGCCGCTGTGCCGTTTACAATCGTTTTGCATATTCAAAATGCAGACCCCGTTCTTGGCGAAGTGGAAGATATCCCTTCGCCGACCGACAGTTTGGTCGTGGTGAAAAACCCCCGCCGGGTAGACGGCAAGGATCTACACTTCCTGCACGAGAACGTCGTTACAGTCCTTTGGCCAATCGACCGGCTGAACTTCATCGAGGTTCTTAGCGGCGAAGAAGAAGAGGAAATCATCGGATTTGTCCGGGAGTAATTCAATGGGAGACAACCATCTCAAAGACCGACGCATTCTGGTTGTGGACGACGAAGAGCGTATGGTTCGCTTCATCCGCCTGAACCTGGAGCACGATGGTTTCCGGGTGGTAGAAGCCTTTAACGGAACTCAGGCGATTAACAAGGTGCGCAGCAGCCTGCCCGACCTGATTCTGCTCGACGTTATGATGCCGGATGTGGATGGTTTTGAAGTACTGAGAATTATTCGTGAAGTCAGCTCAGTGCCTGTGATCATGTTAACCGCCAAGGGAGAAGAAGATGACCGGGTGCGCGGATTGGAGTTGGGCGCCGACGACTATATCACCAAGCCATTCAGCCCGCGTGAGCTCGCCAGCCGGGTGCGCGCCGTGCTCAGGCGTACCGAAACTGCGGGCGCCACTACCCATGGACTGATCGAAGTCGACGACCGTCTCAAGCTGGATTTTGACCGGCGGGAGGTCTGGGTGGATGGCAAGCTGGTCAAACTTCGCCCCACAGAATACCGCCTGCTCTACCACCTGGTGCAGAACGCCGGCTGGGTCATCTCTCATGACCAGTTACTCGCCAAAGTGTGGGGATACGAATATCGCGACGAACCACACTATGTGCGCCTGTATATTAATTACCTGAGGAAAAAAATCGAAGAGGACCCTGCCAACCCAAAATATATCCTCACAGAACGCGGGGTAGGCTACCGTTTCGTCGATTTCCGTCGCCAAAAGCCAGGCGAACCATCCGACTGAACCCTCATTAAACCCGATAACCTGCGGGGGAAGTGATCGGCAGCGCAGAAGCGCAGACAAAACGCTAACAATCATTTTATGTTTTTCCGATAGGGCCGCGGTATGATTATTTAAGGAGGAATATGGGGTGTGCGTCCATACCCTTAAGATCTTAGGGATGGTACTGCGAAAAATGGGCAGGTGCAGCCGCCCTGGAGAGATTGGAGAGCATTATGCCGACTTATAATTATGTATGCAAAGTTTGCGGCGCTGAATTTGAGAGATTCGTTCCATTTAGCAAAGACCCCGAAAACGTTGTCTGCCCGAATGGCCACAAAGATATCCGCCGTTTGTTTACTCCTCCCGTGATCGTCTTTAAGGGCAAAGGCTTTTATATAACGGACAACCGGCCTTCTGGCAAATAGCTGCTTTCCCCAACAGCCAACTTATCTTCAACCGAAAAGCGGTAAACAAACTCAATCATCGTAATCCCGGCGGAATGTGGGCTGGGATTAATTATTTCCACTTAATCTTGCCAGTGAGAACACTATCGACTATACTCTCACAATAAGGAGAGCAAAATGGTGGCAAAACAACGAATTTTGCTGGTAGATGACCACGAAGTCGTTCGGTTAGGTTTAAAAGCCCTGCTGGACCGGCATCCCAATTTCGAAGTGGTTGCGGAAGCCAGCACAGCGCGAGAAGCGGTAGAACGCGTAGAGGCCTATTCACCGGACGTCGTCGTCATGGATATTCGCCTCCCAGGGGGTTCAGGGATTGAGGCCTGTGAAGAGATCGCCGAAAAACACCCTGGATCGAAAGTGATCATGCTCACCTCCTATGCCGAAGATGAAATGCTCTTTTCAGCCATCCGGGCTGGCGCTGCTGGATACGTGCTCAAGCAAATCGGCGGGGAAGACCTGGTAAGGGCTATCGAAGCCGTTGGACGAGGGGAGGCGCTGCTGGACCCCGCAGTCACACAGCGCATATTCCAGGAAGTGCGTAAGGCGGCAAAAGATGAGGAAGCGTCTGCGTTCTCGGCATTGACTCAACAGGAAAAGCACGTTTTGCTTTTGGTGTCGGAAGGGAAAACCAACCGCGAAATTGCAAAAGCGCTCTTTTTGGGTGAAGGGACCGTCCGCAACTACGTCAGCAGCATCCTATCGAAATTAGGCGTCAGCAATCGCGCCGAAGCGGCTGCCTATGCCGTTGAACACAATCTGCGCGATTATTTGTAAATCTTGTAACCAACGACGAAACACCAGGGCTGTTATCCTACTGGCCCTGGTGTTTTATTTATGGCTAAGCCTGCAGGCAGCCGCTTCTGGCCTGGATTATCCTCCCGGATCTGTTTCGGCCCGGCATTGTGGACATGGGCATAGGGATCGCAAATAAGCCCAGGTGTATATTCCAAAATGATGCCCATCCTCCCAGGCAGGAGTAAGTGCATAAGTCCCAACAGGTTCGATATTCTGCAGGCGAGTCGCCGGCAAATCTTCCTCCGGGAGCTGGAACACAAGCGGATCGGGCTCGGCGCTCATATACTGGTGCCCGCCACGGCATTCAGCGCACGGGCAGGCGTGTCGCAGCAGTGAGAATGAATAAACACTCTCATGCCCATCACTCCAGGTTATGCTCAATTGGCGCGTTTGGCGATTTGCAGTAATTCCAGCCGGTTTTTGATTTACCATCTTTTCCTCTTTTCTAAGCCCAAAATCCAGGGCGCTGTTTTAGGGGTTCTGCACGACAGACAGATAGTTGGATACTGCCCAGCCGCGGCGTGTCGCATCGTAAGGCCCGACCAAGAACCACCAGGCATAGCCATCCACGTCTTTCGGGCCATCTTTGACTACAAAAACCTCCGCTTCCTCCCCCAGGAGACGCACTTCTCCGTTCAAGCCTGGGTCGGTGCGCAGGCGCAATCCGTCTCCACCAGTTCCCGAGATCTGGACGTAGGCATCCAAGGAAATCACTCCAGGCTGCGGTGAAGGTGGAACGGGTAATGTGGGCGTGGGCGATTCTTGGGGTGTGGGGGTCAGCGCGGGAACTGTTTCGGTCGGCGCCGGAATCACATTCAATACCGCGGTCGGCAGGCTGGAGGCAACCGCCTGAGGCCGGGAGTACCAAATAAATGCCAAAGTGGCAGCTAACAAGATGACGGCGATGATGATCGCGCCGCCGAAGACCCACGGGCTTAATATATAGCGTATCAAGGTGCGTATGCTCATTCGCAATTCCGCGCTGACTTGAAATTATCTCAAACTGGCAATAAAAAGAACGCCAATCCCAAGATAATATAAACGGCCAAAAGTTCGGCGCCTTCAAGCCAGTTCAATTCGCCATCCGCTGAGACCAGTGCGGCAATTAACACGCCGGCGATCAAAGCCAGGAGTTCAAACTGGTTGAAAATCAGTTGGAGCGGATTGCCTAACAACAGGCTGATAAAAACTAACACCGGGGCGACAAATAGCGCAATCTGCAGGCTGGAGGCCACCGATATCTCTACGCTCAAATCCATTTGATTTTGCAGAGCCATCTTAACCGCAACCAGGTGTTCGGCCACGTTTCCAACGATAGGGATCAATATCACGCCTAAGAAAAATTCTGAAACGCCCAGGCTTTTAACCACCGGCTCCACTGCCCCTACCAACAGCTCGCTCAAATAAGCCACACCGACTGTCGCCAGGACCAATACAATCAGGGCTGTGCGTAAAGGCCAGCCAGGTTTTTCGGGCGCAGCCGGCAGCACGGTTGAATGACTGCTGTCCCGGGAGCGAAAACTGTACAAGATCCCCAGCGCGTAAAGTAAGATCATCACTCCGGCGACGCCCAGGCTAAAAGCTTCCACCTCGATACTGCTGTTGGACCCAATCGAATGGCTCAATAATGAGGGGATCAATAAAGCAATCACAGCCAATACCAGCAAAATCGAGTTGCTGCTCGCCTGGCGCTGGTTGAATGTCTGCGTGCCATTGCGCAGGCCGCCCAGCGCGATCGCCATGCCCAGCACCAGGAGTAAGTTGCCGAGGATCGAGCCGGTGATGGAGGCCTTTACCAGCTCGAGCAGACCCTCCCGGATTGCGACGATTGTAATGATCAGCTCGGCGGCGTTTCCTAATGTGGCATTGAGTAATCCACCCAATCGCGGCCCTGTATACACAGCCAGGGTTTCGGTTGCAGTGCCAATAAACCCTGCCAAAGGAATCACCCCAAGGCTAGAAAAAACAAACACCCACAAGTCGCCCCAGCCCAAGAGCTTCGCCAGGACTGCCAATGGAAATGCGACCAGCAAAGTCGAAAGGGGGTTTTGACGAAGGTAGTTCAAGATTTTCATGAAGTTTTCCTCAAACAGCCGCGGCGGTGACCCAATACATACCTATGGCAAGGCCGGCTCCTGGTGTGTAAACAACAGATGTGGGGTATGTTCTGGGATCAGGACCCGCAGAGCTTCCCGGCGCACCTCGACCCGGAGACTATCCCCGGCCTCAGCCGGCTCGCCGTCCACCTGCAGGTACATCGGGGCGTCGGATTCAAGGCGCAGAGATCGGAAGGGGACCATCAATACCTGGTTGGAGTCTTTATGCCGCCCTGAAAGTAGATCCCAGGCGAACTGAACGGTATCTCCTAATTTCTCTCCTTTAAATAACCATAAGTCCATCAGCCCATCATCCAGGCGTGCCTTGTCCGAAAGCTCGGCAAAACCTCCAAAGTATAAATGAACGTTGCTTAACACCGCCAATAAAAAATGCCCGCTGATGGATTTACCATCCGCCTCTACGCGCAAATTCATTCCATGCCAGAGTGTGGCATTCCATATCGCCGAAGCCGTATAATGGACGACAGCCAAGTGTTTTTCCAGGCGGCTGCGTGGTTCGAGGTGATGGACGATGAATGCATCCAACCCCACTCCAGCCCAGAGTAGAAAGGGACGCTGGTTGCACATGCCCACATCTACCTTACGCACACTGGCTTTCGCCAACCGCCTGGCGCTCTCCTCCAAGGCCATCCAGCGCGTCCACGTCAGGCCTGGCAGGCCTAATTCCTGGGCCCAGACATTCGCCGTTCCTGCAGGGAGCACCCCTAGAGCTGTCTCGGAACCCACCAGCCCAATGATGGCCTGATTAATCGATCCATCACCGCCAGCTACAAAGAGCGCATCCATCTGCTCATCAGCCGCCTGGCGCGCCAGTTGTGTGATATGCTCCCCGCTTTCGGCTTGTGCCATGCGAATCTCCCACCCCTGGTCTTGCAACAGCCTGGCTGCGCGCTCGGTCAATATCCAGGAAGGATAACGACCCGCTATTGGATTGTAAATCAGATAAGCACACGGCATAGATAACCCAGTGCTTGATTTTACCCGAATTTATACCGGTGAGCAGAGCGCGCTTACCCTGGCGCTGCTTGTATCACAAAAAGCAGACTACAAGGCTGCAAAACCCCGTGCAGTTGGTATAATAGCTCCACAATGATATCCGCAACAATAACACCGGGCCCGTGGTTTCGCCATCCAGGAGTTTTGATTGTCTGATCAACAAACCGTCCCACCCCGAGAAGAAGGGCGGCCGGGCAATAATATTTCCCCCGATAAGGTTATTCTAAACAACCGCTACCGTCTGGAAGAGCGCCGGGGCGCCGGGGGCATGGCCATGGTCTACCGGGCTACGGACCTGATGTTAGAGCGCACCGTTGCGATTAAGCTTCTGCGCGCCGATTTCTCCAGCGATCCGGTATTTCGCGAGCGGTTCCGCCAGGAGGCGAAAGCCTCAGCCAACCTTTCACACCCCAACATCGTAACCGTCCATGATTTCAGCCTGGATTCCGGGCGCCTTTTCATCGTTATGGAATTCGTGCCTGGCACCGATTTAAAGACGATCATCCAGGAGCGCGGCCGGCTAAATATTAGCGAAGCGATCGATTTGATGGTTCAGGCCTGCGCCGGGATTGGTTATGCCCACCGGGCCGGTTTAGTGCATTGCGACGTCAAGCCACAGAATATGCTGGTAACCCCCGATAAGCGCCTGAAAGTGGTGGATTTTGGCATCGCTCGCGCCCTGGCTTCAATTTCTCCGGATGAGAAACCGGACGTGGTATGGGGATCGCCGCAGTACTTTTCTCCCGAACAAGCTGCCGGCGAACCGCCTTCGCCAGCCTCGGATGTGTACTCACTGGGCGTCGTCTTCTTTGAAATGTTGACCAGCCAGCTCCCATTTGGGGCCTCTTCCCCGGAGGAGCTGGCCCGCTTGCATCGCGATGTACCTCCGCCATCACCCAGCAGGTTCAACCCGGAAATCCCGCCTGCCCTTGAACAAATCCTCTTGAAAGTGCTTTCCAAAGAGCCATCGGCGCGTTACCGCACCGCAGACCAGTTTGGCCGGGTGTTGGTAACTTTTACGCAACAGCCCATCTCAATCGACCCAAGCCCCACGCCGCCTTTTTTAAAGTCGTCAAATGCTCTACCGGAAACGCACCAGGCAGAAACCGAGCCCTGGCAAGGCCAGCCTGCCCCACAGCGCGTTTCCCCACTGCCGGCCATCCTGCGCAGCCCGCAGCCGCGTTTTCAAACTTATCCAACTGTGAAGGAGGATCCCCGGAGAACAGGCAACCCAGCCGGAACCCGAGCGGGCAACCCATTGGACATCGATTGGATTACCTGGATCCTGGGGCTGTTAGCGCTCATTGCTGTTGGCGGCTTAATCCCCTTCTGCCTGTGGGTGTATTACACGTTAAATCCACCCTTTTGAAGAATGGAGCCAGCTTAAAAACGAAAATCACGGCAACCGCCGCGATTCTCATAAACTCACTCAAACTGGTTCGCTCTGGCGTTACGAATTGGTCTTTACCAGGGTCCGAATGCACTTAGTACACAGCACTTTCCGAACGAAGAGCCCATTCTCCATAACACTCACAGTTTGGAGGTTTGGCTTAAAGGTTCGCCGGGTTGCTTTTTTAGACCACGGACGATTGCGACCAAAAGTCGTCTTTTTACCACAATGTGCACACTTGGCCATTTTATAATTCCTTCCTTCCAAAATGAGTGCGAACCGCTTCTCGCGTGCCCTCGTAGTTTCCAGCAAATCGAACCTGACCTCATTACAGACCCGGCCCGGAAGCCGCATAATCTTACCACAAAGCGTGAGGCTTATCAAGCTGAGTTAGCGTCGAATTTACAGGCGCAAACAAGAGGAATTCTATGACTGACGAATCCACCTCGCTTGGCAGCATCCATGTTTCACCCCAGGCTATTGCAAGCATCGCCTACCATGCCGCCCTTCAGTCTTATGGCGTTGTCGGCTTGGCGTCGAAAAATCTTGTGAACGGGATCGCTCAGGTTTTGGCCAAAGACCCCACCTACGGTGTCGAAGTCCGTTACGACGGCCAAAATATAAACATCGACCTGTACATTGTCATTGAATACGGCACGCGCATCAAATCCGTAGCCGCCAGTGTTGGCAATACGGTGCGCTTTCAGGTTGAAAAGGCCCTGGGGATGCCAATCAATGATGTCAATGTCCACGTTCAGGGTTTGCGTATCAGCGATTTTGACTAGAACTGCTTATCAGGAGCCGGTTTAATGTTATCCGATATCCAACTCATGAGACGCCACGAGCTGTTCTTGAAACAGCCGTGTGATGGACAGGTAGTGAAACAACTGGTGGAGGCGAGTTTAACATGGCTGCGGACGAACCAACAAACAGTCAATTCGCTCAACGTCTTCCCGGTCCCCGATGGCGATACCGGCACCAATATGGTGCTCACCATGCAAGCCGCCTTCGACGAAATCGCCAATTCTCCAGAATATAACGTTGGCAAGATGGCCCATTCCATCGCCCACGGGGCATTGATGGGCGCCAGGGGCAACTCTGGGGTAATCTTATCCCAGCTCTGGCGCGGCTTCGCCCGCTCACTGGACAACCAGGCGGCCCTGGATGAACAAAACCTGGTGCGCGGCCTCTCTGCCGCACGGGATACCGCTTACAAAGGCGTCGTACGCCCGGTGGAGGGGACAATCCTCACCGTAGCCAAAGATTGCGCCGCGGCCGGCGAGGAGGCGCTCGAGCAAGGCAACGATTTAATCACCATCCTGGAGAAAATCGTCGCGGCCGCCGACCGGTCTGTCCAAAGCACGCCCGATCTGCTCCCGGTTTTGAAAGAGGCAGGCGTCGTTGACGCCGGAGGCAAAGGGCTTTTCTTTATCCTGGAGGGCATGTTGCGTTATATCAACGGACAGCAGTTGGAATCCGCCCTGGCCACAGTCCAACCCCTGGCGGCTATAAATCTGGAAAACACCCTGGAATCGATCGAGCCAGGCCAGGATTACGAAGTCGTGGTGGATTTTCACCCTACGGACCCATTGGATCTGGTGAGTTTCTATTCGGACCTCGAACAAATGGGGACTTCGATCCAGGTGGGTGAAGGCGATGGCATCTATCGAATGCACATTCACGTGCCTACGGAAAAGCGTTATGAACCAATCGATTATGCCATGTCCCTGGGCACCATTACCAAAGTATCCATGGAGAATTTGATCGCTCAGGTCGAGGCTTTCCAGGAAAATTGCGGGGAGGGAAAGCTGAACCTAGCGCCTGTAGAACCCGGTCAGATAGCTGTGGTCGCAGTGGCGCCGGGCGCAGGGATTGCACGCGTGTTTGCCAGCCTGGGGGTGGCAGCGATTATCGAAGGCGGGCAAACCATGAACCCAAGCACCCAGGAGATCATCCATTCATTCGAAAACCTGCCCACAGATAAGATCATCATCCTGCCTAATAATAAGAATATCATCCTGGCTGCCGAGAATGCGGCGAAATTGACTGTCAAACATGTGGCAGTGATTCACAGCCGGACCGTGCCTCAAGGCCTGTCCGCGATGTTGCGGCTGTCCCCGGATGGCGAATTCGATAGCGTCGTTTCAGAAATGGAAGCCGCCCTGGCGGATGTAGAAACAGGCGAGATCACCATCGCAAACCGCAGCGTGGAAATCGATGGGGTGCAGGTTAAAGAGGGCGAGATTATCGCCCTGCACAACGATTCGCTGGTGCTTTCGGCTTCCACACTGGAAGAGGCCTGCCTTGGACTGCTGCAAAGCGCGCACGCGGACCATTTTGAGATCATTACCTTGTTTTATGGGGAAATTATTTCCAAAAGAGAGGCTTTCCAAATCGCCGATACCATCCGCAAATACTACCCAGAGCAGGTCGTGGAAGTGCAAGAGGGCTGCCAGCCTCACTACCATTTCATCATAGCCATCGAATAGGGATGGGCGCGTTTGGCGCACCACGCGGACCGAAAAGAGATTCATCACATCAGGACCTGGAGAGTCTTCCCATGAATATTGCCATCGTCACCGACAGCACCTCCGATATTCCCAGCCAACTGGCGGAAGAGCATCATATCCACACCATTCCAAACATCCTCGTAATCGATGGCCAAAGCGTGGAAGATGGGACGGGTTTTTCTCGCCAGGAATTCTACGAAAAGCTCCCCGGAATGACAGACCCCCCAACAACGGCTACCGCCTCTTCTGGCGTTTACCAACAGCTTTATGAAAGATTATTTCAACAGGGAGCGGCATATATCCTCTCTATCCACACCTCCAGTCTGTTAAGCGGAATCATCAACGCCGCCAGCTCGGCTGCGCAATCGTTTGGAGAGCAGGTCCGCGTTGTCGACAGCGGCAGTGTGAGCCTGGGCCTGGGATTTCAGGTCCTCGCCGCGGCGGAATCTGCTGCTGCTGGCGCCTCTCTGGAGAATATCCTGGAGCTTCTAAAAGATGTCGGGCAGCGTGTACGCGTTTGCGCCATGCTGGATACGCTCGAATACGTCCGCCGCAGCGGGCGCGTTTCCTGGGCGCGGGCGCGATTAGGGAATTTGCTGCGCATAAAACCTTTCATCCAGGTCAGAGAAGGTCAGGTACTCAGCCTGGGTGAGGCGCGCACGCGCAATAAGGGCGTGCTGCGCCTTTTGGAGATGTTAACAAATTTGGGTCCTTTAGAACGGCTGGCGATCTTACATACCAACGCCGAAAATGATGCCCGCCAACTGCTGGCGGATTTCCATCCACAGTTGGCCTTTTCTCCACTGATTATCAACATCACGACCGTGATCGGCTCGCATATAGGCCCAAACTGCCTGGGATTCGTCGCCGTCGTTCGATGACCGGACCGTATAAGCGTTGAAAGGCCAGTGGTCGGCTCACCACACAATAGGATGGAGATTGCGACTACGCCGCAATCTCCAGAGATTCATCAAAATAGTGTCGGGCGCTTGTGGCGCAACACGCGTAAAGATGAATACAGATTCATCATATAAGTGTTGGGCGCGCTTTGCGGGCCACGCAACACGATTTTAGATAAACATCAAAATAGGACACGGATCTGGCGATTCCCAGAGAGGCGGCTGATTGGCCTATTACAGCGGCCTATTCCCCTGGTAAAATAACTCCTTGATGAAGCCTTCACTTAATAAATTACAAAAATTTTTCAAATTGGAAGCCGAACGTGGTTATGATAACCATGCCGTGCTTGGCGGCCTGGAACGCATCCTGGATCGCTGGGAAGCCGAGGCGCGCGCCGACCGGATAGCTGAAGACCTGATCCAGGTCGTGGTCGAACGCTTACGCGATTACCCGCGCCTGGCGACGACCTCACGGGCTGAAGTGCTCGAGGGCCTTTTGCGCAGGATCCACCGCATTGAAGGAGAGCCAGGGACCGCGGCGCTCTCCCCCATAAAGCCGGCCCCGGTTGAGGAACCAGCGCCAGCGCCGACAACAATCGAAGAAGGAGCGGGAAACGAATTGGCTGAGACCAGCGATGCCATACTCGCAGATATGGAGACAGCGCCGGAAGAAATGGATTTACAATCCGAACCTCCATCGACGGAAAATCTCGCCTCGGATGGCGAGCGTGTATCCCCGCCTCCTGCCGATATTCAAAAGGAACCGGCCGCGCTGGATGCCTCGGTAGAGGTTTTACCTGGGATTGGGAAGCGCCATGCAATGACTCTTGCCAGGCTGGGGTTGAATACGCTGCGTGACATGCTTTATTATTTTCCCCGCCGCTACGACGATTACAGCAAGCTCATACCGATTAATCGCTTGAAAGCGGGCGAAGAAGTAACCGTTATCGCCACGATCAATCGGATCAGCGTTCGGACCATCAAAGAGGGAAAAAGCCAGGTCGTTGAAGCGGTGGTGAGCGATGGCACTGGCGCGCTGCGAATTACCTGGTTTAACCAAATTTGGATCGCCAAGCGTTTCCGGCCTGGCCTTCAAGTTGTCCTGGCGGGAAAAATCGAACAGTACCTGGGCCGCCTGGTGATGAACAATCCCGAGCCGGAATTGCTCGAGCAGCAGCAGTTGAGTACAAACCGCATCGTCCCGGTCTATCCGCTGTCTGCTCAGATCACGCAGCGTTGGCTGCGACGTACGCTGAACCAGGTCGTTACCTACTGGTCGCCACGCGTCGTCGATCCTTTGCCCGAAGAGGTCCGCCGGTCCGCTGGCCTGATGGACCTGTCCACAGCACTCATTCAGGCGCATTTCCCCGATTCGATGGACGCTCTGGATGCGGCCCGGCACCGCCTGGCATTCGACGAGATTTTCTTGCTGCAGTTAGGCGTGCTGCGCCAGAAGCGGGCCTGGCAAGAACGGACCGCACGCGTATTTGAAATCCAGGATAAATGGCTGCAATCCCAATTATCGCGAATGCCTTTTCCGCTCACCGGCGCCCAACAACGCGCCATCGAAGACATCCGCGGCGATTTAGCAAAAGGGCGTCCGATGAACCGCCTGCTTCAAGGCGACGTCGGTTCAGGGAAGACCGTCATCGCCGCGCTCGGGATCGCCATGGTGACGCAGCAAGGGGCTCAAGGCGCTTTGATGGCCCCAACCAGTATCCTGGCCGAACAACACTACAACAATTTATTGAAACTACTGGCCAGCAATGCGCCGCTTTACGAGCCTCAGGCCGTCGCCGAACAGGTCGTCGAACAGGGAAGCGCCAGCTCAGAAACGTCTGACGCCGTCGCGGACACGGAAGCCGGCCAAATTCAGGATTTGCCTGTTCCAGCAGAGCCGCCTCTCAAACCATCCGAGATCCGGTTGATGGTAGGCGCAACCTCAGAGCTCGAAAAACGGGAGATCCGCGCCGGGCTGACAGATGGCTCCATAAAGATCGTCATTGGGACTCATGCTTTAATCGAGGATCCGGTCGACTTCCAGGATCTGCATTTCGTTGTCATCGATGAACAGCACCGCTTTGGCGTGGACCAGCGCGCTGCCTTGCGCGCCAAGGGCAGCAACCCCCACCTGTTAGTGATGACCGCCACACCCATCCCGCGCTCCCTGGCTCTCAGTATATATGGAGACCTGGACCTGACGTTGATGGACGAAATGCCCCCCGGGCGACAGGTCGTCAGCACCTATGTATTACCGCCACGAGAACGCGAGCGAGCCTACAACTTGATCCGCAGCCAGGTAGAGAAAGGTCGCCAGATCTACATCATCTACCCATTGGTCGAAGAGAGCGACAAAAGCGATTCGCTGGCGGCGGTTGAAGAGCAGGCTCGCCTGCAAAGCGAGATCTTCCCCAGGCTCAAAGTTGGTTTATTACACGGGCGCATGAAGCCCGATGAAAAAGATCAAGTAATGGCGCAATTCCGGGATGGTTTATTTAATGTCCTGGTATCGACCACTGTAATCGAAGTCGGGGTGGATGTCCCCAATGCAACCGTGATGCTAATCGAAGGCGCCAACCGCTTTGGCCTGGCGCAGCTTCACCAATTACGCGGGCGAGTGGGGCGCGGGCCGGAAAAATCTTATTGCTTACTGATCCCGGAGACCCCGGATGCCGTCGAGAACGAACGCTTGCAGGTCATGACCGAGACGAACGACGGTTTTATCCTGGCGGAACGGGACCTGGAGCAACGCGGTCCAGGCCAGTTCCTGGGCACGCGCCAGGCCGGTTTTTCAGAGCTGCAGCTTGCCAGCCTGACCGACGTGCGCCTGATTGAAAATGCTCGCCGTCATGCAGAGGCGTTTTTCGAACGGAATCCCGACCTGGATCATCCAGATCTTCAGCTTCTCAACGCAGCGCTGGAACGTTTTTGGGGCGCTGGAAAAGGGGACATCAGCTAATGGTACGCGCTCTTTTCCCCGGGACGTTTGACCCGATCCACCACGGACATATCGATATTGCAAACCGGGCCGCACGCTTGTTTGACGAAGTTATCGTCGCAGTCTACGACCGGCCGTTGAAATCCCTGTTGTTTCCACCTGAAACGCGCCTCAATCTTGTGCGCTTATCCTTTGAGAACGAGCCAAAGATAAAAGTCATGGGGTACAGCGGATTGACGGTTGAATTCGGGAATGCGATTGGAGCCCAGGTCATCGTACGTGGACTGCGAGTTTTTTCAGACTTTGAATATGAATTTCGCATGGCTCTGGCTAACCATCGCCTCGCGCCGGGCATCGAAGTTGTTGCCTTGATCACAGCGGAAGAGCATACTTTCCTTTCCTCTTCAACAGTTCGGGAGATTGCCTCGCTAGGCGGGGATGTAAGCAGCATGGTGCCTCCGCATGTCGAAAAGGAGCTGCGCAATCGCTTCTTTGAACTTGGGGATAGCCAGCAAGTCGTACCTACGACCTCGCTGCGGGATTGAAATTACCCTGGAATTCCAGTTGACGAAAATGCGTTTTGCGTGTAATCTAATTGTGCATAAACCTTGCAACCAATATTGTAGGATGAAAGAACGAACTTTGGACTCAGCAGAAGCTGTGCTCTATATCACCTATTTCACCCCTATTTCGCGCACTGCTACGTAGGGAGGGATCATAATGGATATCTTGCATCTTGTAGACCGCCTGGAAGAGCTCCTAAATCAAAGCCGGCCGCTATGGTTTACCCATAACGTGATTGTCGATGAAGATCGTATGTTGGATTTGATCGATCAAATGCGCGTGGCCATCCCGGAAGAAGTCAAAAAAGCCCAACAGTTGTTGGCTCAACGAGATCGCCTTATGGCCCAGGCGCAGGAAGAAGCGAACCGGACCATCGCAATTGCCCGTGAGAAAAGCGACCAGTTGGTCGAAAGAGATGCAATCGTCCAGGCATCTCAAGGGCGCGCCGAACAAGTCCTGGCTCAGGCGCGCGTGGATGCCGATACTATTCGCCGAGAGGCCGATGAATATGTAATGGAAACTTTGACTCGTCTCGAATTAGAGATGGAGCGCTCTCTTATCCAGGTGCGCAACGGGATCCGAGCTGTGAAGCACGAAGACCAGGCTGAGGAAGAAAAAATTACCGAAGAGGTCCCATAATTAGAAAAGCCCTCCTGAACTGGAGGGCTGTATTTTTCTCGTGGAGGCTGTACCAAATTTAATATCCAGCCAAAAGTGTTGGGCGCTTTGCCCCTGGCCTGCGGCCAGGGGTCGGCGCACCACACAATATGATGGAGAGTTGCGGCTACGCCGCAATCTCTAGAGATTCATCAAAATTGGGAGAGGCTATGGACATTCCATCTTTACCAGAGGCTCACCAGCTATTGTGCGAGGCGCAAGAACGAAATGCAGGGCCCTGGGTGCAGCATTCCATATTCGTGGCCCAGGCCGCCAGGATCATCGCCAATCAAATACCCCCATTAGATCCCAGCAGCAGCTATATTCTTGGCTACCTGCATGACATCGGCCGGCGGGAGGGCTGCGGCGATTTACGCCACACATTGGATGGATATAATTTCCTTCACGAAAAAGGTTATGACGACGCCGCTCGCATCTGCATAACCCACTCGTTCCCGGTCAAGAACGCATTCGCCGTCGTCGGCAACTGGGATTGCAGCCAGGAAGAGATTCAGTTCGTTTCCGATTACCTGGACCGAATTGAGTACGATCTTTACGACCGGTTGATCCAACTCTGCGATGGGCTGTCGCTATCGAACGGTTTTTGCTTGATTGAACAACGCTTGGTGGATGTCGCCCTGCGCCATGGGATTAACAGCTACAGTCTGGAGCGTTGGAAAGCCTTCTTTAAGATCAAAGATGAATTCGAAGAGATGATTGGAAAGTCGGTTTACAGCCTGCTGCCCGGGATTGTCGAAAGCATCCTGGGGTACGAACCGGTTGTTCAGCCCGTTTAACCGGTCACCTGCATGTCAACGATGCTGGCCGACACCCAGGCGCGGGCACATTGCGCGCAGCCGGCAGGTAGAGCAGCGCGGCAGGCGCCCGGTGCATATATGCTTTCCAAATGGGACTAACAGCCGGTTGATCTCAACCCAATAGCGGCGCGGCAGCTTGCGCTCCAGCTCCTGGCTGGTGCGTTCGGGAGAAGTGGTCTCCACATATCCCCAACGGTTCGTCACCCGGTGGACATGGATATCTGCGCTGACGCGCGGTTGGTCACAAGCGATCCCAAGGACCAGATTCGCGCATTTCAAGCCTACCCCGGCGAAGGACATCAAAACATCAGCATCGCAGGGTATCTCGCCGGCAAACCGGGCTTCGACCCTTTCGGCGATGAGCCGGATTTGCTCCGCTTTACGCTCATGAAAAGAGCAGTCCGAAATTAACAAATCGATCTCATCCGCGCTGAGGGAAGCCATTTCTACCGGTTTTCTGGCGCGCTGGAAAAGCCGTCTGGCGGTTGGCAGCGTAGTTTCATCGAACGTACGAATTGAGATAATACAGGCGACGAGCTGTTCAAATGGACTGGTGAAACCCTGTTCATATAGCTCGAACATGGCAGCTTTGGGGTAAGGCTGCACGGCTTCCCTTACCAGGTCCATAACCCGGTCGATTTCAAAAGGCTCTTCCACAGACCAACTTCCGTTTCGGAAAATGAGGAGATTTACAGCTTAAAGACGTTAATCCTTGCAAAATGGATACAAATTGTACTATACTTCATACACATCCAGGAGGTGTTATGTCCGAGATTGATCTTGCTCCACTGCATGCCATGATGGCAGAATACGCTCCAAAGGGCAGGACGGCGCTGTTACCCGCCCTGCAAGGCGCCCAGGCGCTTTATGGCTATTTACCTGAGGAAGTGGCTTTCGAAGTAGGTCACGCCTTGCAAGTCCCCTTAGCTGACGTGCAAGGCGTGATTGATTTTTACAGCATGTTTTATACGGAGCCGGTTGGAAGAACCATCCTGCGGGTGTGCAATGACCCATCTTGTGCTTTGGCCGGCAGCGATGAAGTGCTTTCCGGGCTCTGCCGTCATTTGGGTATCCAGGCAGGTGAGGTCAGTGCAGATGGAGCTTACACCATCGAAAGCGCCCCTTGCCTGGGCCTGTGCGAACACGCCCCGGCCGTACTGGTGAATGAAACCCCTCATGTCCGGATAAACCCTGCCCGGCCAGAAGAAATTCTGGATGGGGAGCCAGGCGCTCACTACGGCGTGGTCGGAGGCGATACGCAAATGCTGATCAGCCAGTGTGGACTGGGACACGCCGCCACCCTGAAGGAATACATGGAATGCGATGGCTACGAGGGTCTGAAGAAGGCGTTGGGCATGTCCCCACAAGAGGTGATCGCCGAAGTTAAGGCCTCCGGCCTGGTGGGGCGTGGTGGGGCCGCCTTTCCAACAGGCATTAAATGGGAAGGCACCGCTAACGCCAGTGGCTCACCGAAATATGCGGTATGCAACGCAGATGAATCTGAGCCAGGCACACTCAAAGACCGGGTGTTATTAGAGGAGGAGCCGCACCGGGTGATCGAAGGGTTGGCGATCACCGCCTATGCCGTAGGCGCTCGCCAGGGATATATCTACCTGCGCGGCGAGTACCCGTATGTGAACAAAATCCTGGAGCATGCCCTGGAGGAGGCTCGCCAGGCCGGTTTCCTGGGAGAACACATTTTAGGCACCGGATTCAGCTTCGAGATCGAGATGCGCCTCGGAGCGGGCGCATACATCTGCGGCGAGGAGACGGCCTTATTCGAATCCATCGAGGGCAAGCGCGGTTTCCCACGCATAAAGCCCCCCTACCCAACAATCTTTGGGTTATTCGGCAAACCCACAGCAATCAACAATGTCGAGACATTGTACAATGTACCTCTGATCTTAGATCTCGGCGCCGCCGCATATCGCGAAATCGGCACAGAAAAATCGCCCGGCCCGAAGCTGTTTTGCGTCTCAGGCGACGTTAAACAGCCAGGGTTGTATGAAGTGCCGTTCGGGGTTACGCTGCGCCACCTGTTAGTTGACCTGGCTGGCGGCGTTCCCAACGGACATCGCTTACAGGCGGTACTATTTGGCGGCGCGGCAGGCGCTTTTGCCACTGAAGAACACCTGGATGTGAAACTGAGCTTTGAAGACCTGCGCGCGGCTGGCTTACCCCTGGGTTCTGGGGTCATCATGGTTTTCGACGAGACCCGAGATATGCGGGATGTGCTCCTGCGTTTGAGCCGGTTCTTTGCTCACGAATCCTGCGGGAAATGCTTCCCCTGCCAGCTTGGGACGCAGCGACAGTACGAGATCCTCCAGCGAGTGTCTGCCGGCAAAGCCTTGCCCGGAGACGCTGAACGCCTGGCGGATATCGGTTGGACGATGAGCGATTCATCGATTTGCGGGCTGGGACAGACTGCCGCGAGCGCAGTGCTGAGCGCAATGAAATTATGGCCCAGCCTGTTTTCCAGCTTAAATCAGGCTTAGTGCTACCCCAAGAGATTGCGAAAAGTGTTGGGCGCTTGTGGCGCACCACACACAATGATGAATAGAGATTCATCAAAATAGGTCTAATCGAAGATTGCAAAACGTTATGTCAGACGGCGCTGTTACTTTCCACTATCAAACATACGACGGCGACTGGGATGAGGTCGCTGCCGAAGTCATCGAAGAGGGTTTCCTGACCATTTATGTAAACGGCAAGGAGCTGGCGACATTGATGTGTACGCCGCGCGACCCTCTGCAACTTGCCCTGGGTTTTCTGGCAAATGAAGATTTCATCCAGAGTTACTCCGAAGTCGAAATTGCCCATCTTTGCAGGAGCGAGAATTGCGCCGATATCTGGCTATCGCACCCTGCCTGGGACCAGCCCCGCCGTAAGATCATCACATCCGGGTGCGGCGGCGGCTTCACCTTTGCAGACCTTGCCGCTCATTTGAGGCCGGTTCAAAGCAATCTGACGATCCCGGCCGGGCAGCTTGGCAGCCTGATGATCCAATTGCAAACCCAGGACAGCCTGTATGCTCGCGCGCGAGGTGTGCACACCGCCGCTTTAAGCGACGGCGAACGCCTGGTTGTGGTCACGGAGGATATCGGCCGCCATAATACGGTCGACCGCCTGCGGGGCGAATGCCTGCGCCGGGGGATCGACCCGGCCGGGATGATCCTGCTGGCTACCGGGCGGATCTCATCCGAGATGATCCATAAGGCGGCTATGATGGGCTGTCCAATTGTCGCTTCGCGCACTTCTCCCACCAGCATGTCCGTAGGGCTGGCGCGCGAATGGCAGATTACTTTATGCGGTTATGTACGCCGGAACCGGATGAACGTTTACGCTCATCCCGAGCGATTGGCTCAGGCTTACTTTACCCCAAGCGCTGCACAGGTTCTAATCGTTTCAGGTCTTTAGGAATCGCTGTGGTGGAACCCTACCCCAGAAAATCCCAAAGAGCCATCGTTTCGACCTGACGGATTGGGCTTATTGCAGGACCAGGCAAATCGAAGGAGCCATTGATGAATGATTTTATCCACCTGACGATTGACGGCCAGGATGTAAGCGTGCCCGGCGGGACCACATTATTGGATGCAGCAGCCCAGGCTGGCGCAGATGTCCCCACCATCTGCTTTCACGAACACTGTACGGCAAATGCCCTGTGCCGGGTCTGCGTGGTCGAAGTCGAGGGGGCGCGCCTGCTGGCGTCGTCTTGCGTCGCCCAGGCCCAGGAGGGGATGGTGGTGCACACCGGTTCAGCGCGTGTTGAGCGCAGCCGCCGTACCATCCTCGAGATGCTCGATTCGGCCGTGGATCTGTCCGAAGCGCCTGAGATTCAGGAAATGCTCACGAAATATGGCGCCGACCGGGAGCGATTTCCGATGTCTGAAAGTCGCCGGGTGCCCCTCCTGGACGACAATCCGATGTTTATCCGCGATTATTCGAAATGCGTGCTTTGTTGGCGGTGTGTTCAAGTTTGCGCGCAAGACGCCCAATATACCTACGCGATCAATTTCAGCGGGCGAGGATTTGAAACTCAGATTGGCACTTTTTTTGACAAACCGATGCCGGAAACAACTTGCGTCTTTTGTGGGCAGTGTGTCGGCGTATGCCCTACCGGCGCTCTCAAACCCAAGCGTGAATGGCTGTTGGAACAAAGCCTTTCCCCTGACGATATCATGCAGGCTACTCGCGCCGGAAGGAAGAAACACCGGCGCGAAGCCTGATCCTGGCGCAGCCTGTTGTGCGCCTGACTGGAGGAAAAAAACATGATCGACCCCGATCGCGTCGTCTCTACAACCTGCCCATACTGCGGTGTAGGCTGCAACCTGGAGCTGCACATCAAAGATGATTTCATATTCAAAGTAACCTCGCCCTTCGAGAGTGTGGTCAACCAGGGCAACCTGTGCGTCAAGGGCCGTTTTGGTTACGACTTTATCTACAACAGGCAGCGCGTCACAACGCCGCTGATTCGTAAGCAGCCTCAAAAACCCGGGAAGCGCAGCCAGGCCTACGACCTTTCCGAATGGCGCGCCGTGAGCTGGGATGAGGCCCTGGATTACGTGGCTGACCGCCTGGTGGAGATTTACCGGCGGGATGGGCCCGGCGCTCTGGCGACCTACCTGTGCGCCAAGGCCACCAACGAGGACAATTACCTGCTCCAGAAGGTGTTCCGCGCCCTGTTCCGCACCAACAACGTCGATCACTGCACGCGCCTTTGTCATGCCGGCTCGGTCGTCGCCCTGCAGCAGGCAATCGGCTCGGCTGCGATGAGCAACACCGCCGCCGAAGTCATCAAATCGGATTGTTTTATCGTCACGGGCTCGAACACTGCCGAGAATCACCCCATTATCGCTTTGCAGATGAAAGCCGCTGTGGAAAAATATGGGGCAAAATTAATCCTGATCGACCCGCGCCGCCTGGAATTGAGCCAATATGCCACACTGTGGCTGCCGCTTAAGCCCGGCACCAACGTGCCCGTCTTCACTGCAATGGCGCATGTCATGGTTAAGGAAGGCCTGGTCAACTACCGTTTCGTCAAGGAGCGCACGAGCGGTTTCGAGGATTTCGTCGAATCGATCGAAAAATTTACCCCTGAGTATGCGGAGATGATCTCCGGCGTCGATCGCAACTTGATCGTCCAGGCTGCTCGCATGTATGCAACTGCCGAGCGCGGCGCCATCTACTGGGGCATGGGCATCTCGCAGTTATCCCATGGGACCGCCAGCGCCCTTTCCCTCGTACACCTGGCTTTCCTCACCGGGCACGTCGGGCGAGAGGGGACCGGCTTGAACCCCTTGCGCGGCCAAAACAACGTGCAGGGCGCCTCCGACATGGGCGCCATGCCCTATCATTACCCCGGGTATATGTTGGTGGATAACCCGGCGAACGCGGCCAGATGGGAAACAGCCTGGAATATCGAACCGGGCGGCTTAAGCCTGAAGCGCGGCCTGACGACCACCGAAATCCTTTCCAACGTCCATCCCGGCGGCGTGCGTTCGCTGTATATCATGGGCGAGAACCCGATGATGAGCGAGCCAAACTTGAACGTCACCTGCCAGCACATGGAACGATTGGAATTTCTGGTAGCTCAAGACCTGTTCATTAACCAATCAGGCGCTTATGCAGATGTCTTCTTGCCGGCAACCTCCTGGGCTGAGAAAGAAGGGACATTCACCAACACAGAGCGGCGGGTGCAGCGAGTGCGCCAGGCGATCCCGCCGCGCGGCCAGGCCCGCCCGGATTGGGAGATCATTTGCGACCTGGCGCGGCGGGTCGAGAGGCGCCTGGGGCGCAAAGAAACCGCCGGCTGGGATTACTCCAATCCATCCGAAATCCTGGCGGAGGTAGGGGGCGTGGTTCCGGAATACGCCGGCGTTACGTACGAGCGCATCGAAAAACTTGGCTTACAGACGCCTGTGTGGGATAAAGACCACCCGGGCACGCCCTACCTGTTTAGCGAGAGCTTCCCCAGCGGGAAAGGCAAATTCCACATACTCGACTTCGTGCCCGCCGTGGAATTACCGGATGAGGAATATCCTTACATCCTAACGACCGGGCGCGTGCTCGAACACTGGCATGGCGGGACGATGACGCGCCACTCGCAGCTCGACGAACTTTTCCCCGAAGCGCTGGTCGAGATCAACCCGGCCGACGCGGCTTTGATGGGGGTCAGCGATGGGCAGGTTGTGCGAGTCTCTTCACGGCGCGGCTCGATTGTCCTGCGGGCTAATGTGACTCAAAAGACTTCCGCCGGGGTTATTTTCATCCCCTTCCATTTCGCCGAAGCCGCCGCCAACCTGCTGACGATCGACGCGCTCGACCCGCAGGCGAAGATCCCCGAATTTAAAGCCTGCGCCGTTAGCGTAATCCCGGCCAGGCTGGAAGAATTAGCCTACCCAGAAGCTCAGCAAGCACGCGGCCGGTATTGATTTCGTCTTTAAGGCCCCATTCGCTCTCGCCTGACGAACCCGGTCGTGATAACCTGGTCGACCACACCGGGAAACAGGTCGTTGAACCAAACCGCCAACTTCATCGGCCAGGGGATGATCAGAATACGCCTTGGGCGGCGCGCCAGGCCCAGGACTGCCCGGGCGACATCCTCCGCGTCTAAACGAAGAAGACCCGGCGTGGTAACGCCCGTCCTTCGCTGCGCGCCGGTATGCTGGCGAAATTCGGTGTCCGCGCCGCCCGGGCAGATGACCGACACCCGGATCCCGTAAATCCCAACTTCCCGGCGCAAAGCATTGCTGAAGCCGCGCACGGCGAACTTGCTGGCAGCGTAAATACTATAGGTGGGCGTTGCAATCAATCCCGCCACCGAAGCCATATTGATAATATGACCGCTGCGACGAGCAATCATGTAGGGTAATACTGCGTGGGTCAATAGGACAACTCCCAACACATTCACCTGAAACAAAGGTAGTATGTCCTTCTCGGGATCCAATTTTTCCAACCAGCCCAGCCTGCCAAATCCGGCATTGTTAAACAAGATGTCAATCTGCCCATATTCCCGCAGGGTGGATTCCACCAGGTTGTGAATATCCTCCGGTCTGGAAACGTCTGAGGCAACGCTGAGCGCCTCACCGCCGGCAGTACGGATCTGGTCTTGCACGGCGTGCAAACGGTCCAGGCGCCGGGCTGCCAGGACCACACGATAGCCATTCTGGCCGAATAAGCGCGCAGCCGCGGCGCCAATCCCTGAAGAAGCGCCGGTTATGATGATCACGGGCTTTCCGTTCACAATATTTACTCCTTGGTCAATGTAAAATGAAGAGAGCAGATCACGGGGTGGGTTCGGGCGGGACAACCACCTGTTTCAAAACCAACGGAAGGAGCGGATTGTTGGGCTTTGCTGGCGTTTGGGTTGGCGTCCTGGTCGCTGTGGGAGTCGGCGTGGCGGTGTAAGCCTTGGTCGGTGTGAATGTAGAGGTTGGAAAAGGGGTTCTGGTTACAGTTGGAGAAGGTCTGGGTGTCATTGTGCTGGTCGCTGTGGCTGTGGGCGTAGCGGTCGGGGTTGAGGTGGGCACGGTTCCATTTAAGATTGCATAATAAGCCGCCAGTACATCGATACGCCCGGCTCCAAAGATATCATCGGCTCCGGCAGGACCCAGGTCGACAGCCGACCAGGTTAGCGCTGTGCGCAGCGTACCGCTATCCAGGTCCGGGAAGGCGCTCAACAACAACGCCATCGCGCCGGTCACGTGCGGGGCAGCCAAGGATGTCCCGGAAAAAGAAGAATATAAGCCGTATAAATCGGTCGTTGGAATATCCACGCCCGGCGCCACTAACGAAGGATAGGTGGTCGCAGTGCTCAAACCGCAGCTTGTCGGGCCACGACTGCTGGCATTGTAAATTAAATCATTGTTGTCGGTAGCGCCAACCGAAAATGCGCTTGGGTTGTTTGCTGGGCTGGCGCCGGTCGATTTTGCGGGGCCAAAGTTTCCAGCGGCAAATACCGGGGTGATACCGGCAGCCAGCAATGCTTGCAGATCGGGCTCAAATGACAGGTCACACCCGGGATTAGAAAACGTCCAGGAGTTGTTCACGAGATTGGGAGCGTCGTTCGTATCTGGATCACCATCCGGATCTAATAACCATTGATACCCCAGATGGACGGCGCTCGATTGCGCCATACCTTGATCGTTGAAAATTTTCGCCGCGATCCACTTTGCCTGGGGAGCCACACCAATAGAGACGCCGCTGTTTGACCCGCCCACCATCACGCCCATCGTCCAGGTTCCGTGGCCATTAACATCTGTCGGAGTCGCCGGGTGCTGCCCATAAGGATCGTACCAGCTTCCAACCCCGCCTCGCCATTGATTGGTCAGGTCGGGATGGGTGGAATCCACGCCGGTGTCCATGCTGGCGATCACCACGTTTTGACCGAGGACACCCAGGTCCCATAGTTGCGGCGCGTTGATCACCGCAAGATTTGGCGTCGTGGGATCACCAGCCGGCAGCAATTTACCCGGACCCTGTGGAGCCTGGAACTGCCTGTCGGCTATGATACGCTGGATCTCCGGCAGGGCAGCGATCGCCTGGATGCTCGCCCGGTCCGCAGAAACCGCGATGGCATTGACGATCCATAAAGGCGTGAAGGACTCAACATGGCCGGCCCCTTTCCAGCTTGCCAGTAAAGTCCGCAGGTTGGCCTGCGTGAAGTCTGCCTTTTCGCGCAGCGCCAGCACGATGTCCTTTAGCTTTCCATCCCGGTTGACGCCAGAGATGGCGGTGATATCCACCTGGTCTTGCAAATAAACGATAACGCTGGCTTTCTGCCCTGGTTGAAGATCTCTAATCCAGCCGCCAGGCCTGGCTCAATCACTGGACCCGTCGAGAAGTGAAGGGAACCTGCTTGCGTTGTTAAAGTCAACAGGCTGGCGAGCAATATCAAAGTGAGGCAAACAGCGCTTGATCTCAAGTCCAGGGTTCTAATTAAACTGCGTTTGGGGTAACGATCCACTGTACCAGGGCCGGAGGCGCCCGGTTCGCACCTTTCAAACGACCATTATACTAGCGAACCATTGAGGAACCTGATTCATTACTCTCCAGGATTCGCCGTGGGTTGGGATGCAATGCACCGTTTGGCGATTCTCAAGACCGGGCCTCAAGGCTTGAGGCCTTTGACAGGTTTGGGTTAGAATGGGAGATAAGATCATCCGGGGACAAATGATATAATCTAAATAAGACTTAATTTGTCCGATTACGAATTATTTGCCAGGGGTTGCGAGAAGCCTTTTATGAACATCATGGTCGTTGATGATCATATCCTTTTTCGTGAAGGACTGGTGAACTTGCTGCGCTCGCAACCCGACCTGACGGTGGTTGGGGAAGCCGGCACGGTTAGCGAGGCAGTCGTAAAAGCGCGCGAATTAAAGCCTGAATTAATCTTGTTGGATTACAGCCTGCCGGATGGCGATGGACCGGACGCCGCCCGCCTGATCCTTTCTGAGCTGCCAAAAACCAATATTTTATTCCTGACCATTCATGACGCTGAAAACCACCTCCTGGAGGCCGTTCGCTCAGGAGGGATGGGGTACCTGATGAAAGATATGCCTTTTGCAGACTTAGTTAGCTCGATCCGGGCGATTGCTAAGAATGAGCCGGCGATCTCGCAGAAAATGACGCGGGCCTTGATGCAAGAGCTGGCGCACCCCTCTTCTTCAGACAATCTCCAATCTGTAATCCTGGCCGACCTCTCATTACGTGAGGTCGAGATTTTGAAGTATATCGCCCGAGGCGCCCGCAATCAAGAAATTGCTGAACACCTCTTCGTTTCCCTTTCGACGATAAAGAAGGATATTCACAATATATTCCGTAAGCTCAACCTGAAGAACCGCAAAGAAGCTGCCAGCTTCGCCCGGCGTCATGGCCTCGGATTAAAGGGCTAAACTGACCCAACCCACCGCCCTCATCTGCCCAGCCGCATGTTTTGGCATGCGGCTTTTTATTTTACGCGCTTCAAACGAATTTTTCGTTTGGATTAATCTCGATTAATCCAAACGGGGGAATATTTTAATCGAATCATATCCTTTTTCGGTACTTTTTTTGGGTCATGGGTGATTGACCCAACCCCCCCTTTTCGATAAGATAAATTTTGACTTAACAGATCATTAATATAGGGTTAGCCGCCAGGGAATACCCTGGTGGCGCGTGCCTTTCAGAGGCTGCTTTCAGTTCCCATAATCGAAACTTACCGAGGAAGGAAAAACAGATGAAACCACGAGGACGGGTAATTAACAAAGCTATTCGACATGGGATTCTCATGTTGCTCTTTCTCTTCACGAGCACATTTTCAACCTTCACTGCTTTGCCAACCATCGCCGCCCCAGTTTCGTGCGGTGCAGGCTGCACTGTCAGCATAGATGCGCACGACTTTGCGAGCGGCGACCCCCTGGCGACCTTCACCTTTCTGGTCAACTTAGACAACACGAAGCTGCCGGACGACCCCCTGGCGCTGAGCACCGAGAGCTACAGCCCGGTGCTAGCCGAGGGCGACCAGGACATCACGACCGTCGATCTGCCCGATGGGCGCTACCTGGTCTCGGTGCGCTCACCCGATCATAAAATGTGGGGCGCCCTCTTCACCCTGCCGGATGACGCTAACGATGACGGCACGCTCACATTGCGGATCGACCTGACCGAGGCCAGCGCCGAGCACCCATTACCGCTCGGCAAGATCCGCGTCTTCGTCTTCAACGATAACACCTGGACGAACGGCGCCCCGGACACCGAAGAGGCCGGGTTAGGCGGCTTTAAGGCCGGCTTAGAGGAGCAGACCGGCAGCGCGGTAACCGTAGATTACTTCAACAACCCGCTGTGCGGCGGCGAATGCCTTACCGATGCGGATGGCTTCGTCGAGCTCGACGATCTCGGCCCGGCTACCTACTTTATCGACGTGCACCCGCCCGAAGGACCCTGCAACGACAATCCAGACAGCCAGTGGTACCAGACCACCACCATCGACGGCGGCCTGACCTTGCTGGCGTCGGTCGAAGAAGGCGCCGACGGCACGGGCGCCCCGGGCGAGCAATTGTGGGAGCCACCGAACGTCCGCACCGCTTACTGGTTCGGTTTCGTCTGCGCTCCTTCGGATTGGACCACCCCAGGCACCGGCGAGATCGCCGGCACCGCCCGCAACTGGGTAGAGTGGGCGCCCTACACCACCGGCACGTTCAACCAGCCTGTGGACTATCCCTTCGTGGCGCTCTCTGACAGCACGACCGATGTGACCGTCTTCATTGGCAGGGGCGACGAGGCCGGCAACTTCGACATCCAGAACGTCCCGGCTGGCACCTACAATATGGCCATTTGGGACGAGCAGCTCAGCTACATCATGCGCTTCAAACCCGTCACCGTCGCCAACGGCCAGTTCGTGGACGTGAACGACGTCGGCGATGACGGCGAGATCGGCGTCGGCGTCTCACGCTGGTTCGGCTGGCTGGATGGCTACGTTTACAAGGATACAAATAATAACGGGATGTATGACCCCGGCGTCGATCCAACCATCCCGAACACCGACGTGGACCAGCGCTGGCGAGATGGCTCGATTAAGGAAGGTACCATCACCGACCCCAGCGGCTATTATGAATACCCAACCGCCGAAGGCGGCGCCCTCGGGCGCTGGATCGTCAACGAGCAGGGCTTCTCCCGCTTCACCGCCGGCCCAGGCCCCTCCATGCACGACGAACGCACCGGAGCTGCCACCCCCTCCTGCGATGCAGACCCGGTGCCTAACCCGTGCATCCCTACCGATCAGGGCGGCGGCCTGCTGACCAACCAGCTCCTGCTGGAGGGCCACCGCGCCACGGTTGACTGGGGCAAGCGCGACTATCCCGCCAACACCCCTGGACAGATCGTCGGCATTACCTATTGGGCTACGACCCGCAACGAGTTCAACGCCCAATTCCAGGCGCATGAAGACTACGAGCCGGGCATCCCGGATGTGATCGTGTACCTGGAGGATGTCAACGGCAATATCCTCAACAAGTACGTCACCGACCACTGGCAGCAGCCGAATGCAGACCAGGACCCACAGCAGCCAGAAGGCAATACATTCACGCAGAACTGCAACCCGATCCGAGATTTCACTGGAGCGGACGTTACAGACCAGTTCAATCCGAACATCGGGCCGAACTGCCTGGAAGTGCCGCTTACCGGCCAGCAGACCAAAGACGGGGCCTTCGACGGCGGCTATGCCTTCGCCGACTACTGCCCGAACGGTTACGACCTCGAAGCTGATGACGGCACCTGCGTTGGCGGGGGCGATCCGGTTACCCTGGTCGCCGGCGACTACGTCGTACACGTGGTCATGCCAACCGATCCAAACGACACGCGCTCCTGCAACCCGGCTAACGATGGCTCCGGATTCAAGAAGCTCTCCGGGCCGTTCGGCGACGAAGCTGGCGCTCAAACCGGCTGCCTGTTCCGCATCGTGCGCGAAGAGGACGTCAACGTCGACCTTGGCAACCAGTACGCCCCGGCTATCCCGCCGCCGCCCTGCAATGGCGACATGCACGTCGTCGACCAATCGACCCTGACCACCCGCAGCACGTATTACACGGGCGACCAGAGCACCAGCCCGTCGGCTCCCCTGTGCGACAAGCACCTGATCGTCCTGGAGAACGGCATGAACGCCAACGCCGACTTCTTCATGATGACCAACTTCCCAACCGACGCGAATGGGGAAGACCCCAACGACAATCACGCCGGAGATGTTCAAGAGCCAGGCCGATTAGTCGGTCAGGTCTTCAACGACATTTATTTCGAGCGCAACCCGGAGTCGGTTTGGTACGGCGAGCCGCGGCCCATTGGCGGCATCCCGATCGGCATTTACGCCCGGGTGGACACCGTCTGTCCCGTGGATGACCCGAACTGCGCCACGCCCAACATCAACCTCCCATATGATCCCAACGTCTGGCGCCTATTCACGACTGTGACCACCAGCCCGGACGGCTCCTTCGAGGTGCTGGTGCCCTCGACCGAGACCTTAAACTGCCCGATCCCGCAGGGGCCTTGCCCGGGCATGTACCTGGTAACGGTGGACGATCCCGGCACCAAGGAACACCCCAATGCCAACTTTAACCCGAACCTGCTGGTCGCCACCACGCCGGCGGAGGCCTGGCCGGGCCTGACTACCCAGCTCGACCTGCCGCTAGACCCGATCTCGGGCACCGCCTGCGAAGACCCAGCCGCCCCGGCCCGGCCCGAGCTGCTGCAGGTTTCAACCCCCGTCATCACCGGCAACGCCAGCGCCGCTAACCGGCGCATCACAATCTACGCTGACTTCATCGGCACGCAAGGCCCGACCGGGTCTACCGGCGGGCGTGTCACCCTGACCGATATCAGGAGTGGTAATATCACCACCCTCACTCGGCCCGTACCGGCTGGACCTAATTCCGGCGGCATCGTAAGCTGGACGCCAGGCTCGGGCAGCACTCCGGACACGATCGTCATCCAACTGCCGGCTATCAACTCGGCGTCAGATAACAGCTCGACCAGTTTCCGTCCCGGTCAGAAACAACTCACCATCATTACCTCCAACGCCAACGGCGCCGTGTCCAGCGTCAATGGGATCACGCTCCACGTGATCGGCTCGAACGGCGGCGGACCGAATGCTGTCAACTACACCCCGCCAGTCGTGACCGTGCCTGCGCCGCCGCCCGTGGGAACCAACCCGCACGCGCTGCAGGACGCCATTGACAGCGCCAGCCCCGGAAGCCTGCTGGTGTTGTCGCCGGGAACCTACAACGAAAACGTGCTGGTCTGGAAGCCGCTCAAGATCCAGGGCCTTGGCCCAGGCGGCATCATCGGCTCTCACGAGCTGGCGGCTCGCGACCCGGAGGACCCGCGCTTCAACGTCCAGGGGACGGTGATTGACGGGCGCTTCTTCCAACAGAACTTCACCTACTTTGACGACATCGTCGCCGCCCATGCTCCGTACGCCGTCGACCCGACGTTATCGACGATCCTGCGCGGCGCCGACATGACCGTTGTCGCCAAATCGCTGGCGGCCTACGATATCCCCAGCGGCGCAATCGGCGTGCTCAGCGCGGCCCGCATCGACGGCCTCGGCCTGACGACCGGGCGTGGCGACGGCGCCGGCGGCATCCAGTTGCAGGCCAATATCAACAACATGCAGATCACCAACGACGTGCTGGAGAACAACGGCGGCATCGTCGCCGGCGGCATCGGCCTCGGCCAGCCTTACGCTCACGCCAGTCACAACTACAACGTGCGCATGGCTAACGACCGTGTGATCGGCAACGGCGGCTTGACCACCTCGGGTGGGATCGGCATCTTCTACGGCTCCAATAACTACGAAGTTGCCAGCAGCATCCTGTGCTCGAACTTCAGCGTGCAATACGGCGCCGGCATCTCCCACATCGGACTGAGCCCCAACGGCAGGATCCACGACAACCAGATCTACTACAACGATTCGGTCGACTCAGGCGCTGGCATCGCCATCGAGAGCGAGCTGCCGACCGGCAACACCTGCGTGGCCGATCCTTCCGTCGCCAACTGCCTGGGGGATGGCTCCGGAACGGTTGACATCGACCGCAATCTGATCCAGAGCAACTTCAGCGGGGACGACGGTGGCGGCATCTTCGTGCTCGACGCCCTGACCCAACCGGTCAACATCCGCAACAATATGATCGTGGACAACGGCGCAGCCGACCTGGGCGGGGCGATCCTGCTGGACAACTCGTCGAACGTGCGCATCATCAACAACACCGTCGCCAACAACGTCACCACCGCTTCGTCCGAGAATTCGTTGATCGGCGTGCCGCACGCAGCCGGCCTGGCCACGGAAGCGAACGACCCTTTGTTCCAGGCCTCGCTGCCAGCCAACGCCCCGCATTTCTCCAACCCGACCGCGCTGTTCAACAACATCTTCTGGGACAACGAAGCCTTCACACTGGACCAGTTCGGCCCAGGCGCGACCCTGACCAGCAATGGTTTCATTGACTTCGAAGTGTATGGGACCGGCAACATCGCCGACACCTTCACGCCTCGCTTCTCTAACCTGACCACCGGCCTGAGCCTGCGCTCGGACGGCGTACAGCGACCGCTGCCAGCCAACCAGGGCAACATCGTCGGGCAGGATCCCGGGTTTGTCACGCCGTTCATCCTGGAGCTGACCGTGTCCGGCTCGCGGCTCGACCCGCAGCAAGCGGCAGTGACCATCACGGGCGCGGATCCTCCGGTCGGGCTCACCGGCGACTACCACATCAGCCTGCCAACTGGCTTGCTCACCAGGCTTCTGGCAGCGTTCTTCTCACCCGTCATCGATCGCGGTGTACCATGCAGCAACACGCCGGTCCCCGGCAATAATAACGGCTGCAATGCCAATGGAATTGTGGCACCCACCGTCGACTTCGATGGACAAACTCGGCCCGTTCTGCTCACCATCCGGTCGAACACAAGGTGGGACACCGGCGCGGACAAGTCATCGCTTTTGGCAGGGTTGACAGGCCTGTTTGATGCACCGTACGACCCAGGTCTTGTCCACATTACCTATATGCCGCTGATCTCCAAGTGAGCGGACGTGAGACCAGCCAATCAAGTCGTGAGATCTAAGAGGACCTCAAAGGGTTGGGGCAGTGGGAGTTGCGGTAGACCTGCAACCCCCATACCCCAAACGTAAGGATGAATTGAGTTTCATCAATCTAGGAGGACACAATGCGAAATGAACATCAAGGAATAACCCGCAGAGAGTTCTTGAAAGCGGCTGGGCTGGGCGCCCTGGGGACGGTCGCGGCCGGTGGGTTGGGACACAAGCTCCTGGCGTCCCCGGTCCGGGCTGCTACAAACTCACTGTCGCTGGTCGCCACCGACGGGTATATCACTATGCCGGGCAGGGAAGACGACCCGCTCTACATCTTTGGGTTCCGCCGGGTCAGTGCCAGCGACACCATCAACCAACTGATCCAGTCCTACAAAGGTCACATCCAGCACACCGCGCCACACCTGGACTTCAACCAGGAAGACGACATCAAGATCACGCTGACGAACCTCGGCCTGGTTCAACGCCCAGACCTGACCAACTCGCACACCATCCACTGGCATGGCTTCGACCTGCCCTCGCCGCTTAACGACGGCGTCCCGGAGGTGTCAGTCGCCGTACCGATCGCGAAGCAGCTTACCTATTTCTATCGCCCGCACCGGGAAGGCACCTATATGTACCACTGCCACTTCGAGGATGTGGAGCACGTCCAGATGGGCATGACCGGGGTCGTGTTCGTGAGGCCGGTTCAGGACGGGACAACCTCATTCGATCCGCTGGGCCGTACGACAACCTACGCCTATAACGACGGCGATGGATCCACGGCTTACGACCGGCACTTCGCCTTCATGATCAACGAGATCTGGTCGTCATTCCACGACGGCGACCGGGATATTCAGGAATCCATCCCGACCAACTACAAGCCGCAGTGGTTCACCCTGAACGGGCGCTGCTACCCTCAGACGATCTTGCCAAACAACTCCACTGCAGCCGCGGCCGGTCGCGATGATTTGCGCATTGCAACGCCGAACCCGAACTACAACGATGAACCGGATTACAGCCAGCCCAACTCCGCGCTCATGCAGGTGAATCCGGGCGATCGAGTGCTGATGCGCCTGGCCAACCTGGGCTACGAGCAGCACGCCATGCAGTTGCCTGGGGTCCGTATGCATGTCGTCGGCCAGGACGCTTCGCTGCTGCGTAACGGCACAGATTATTGGACCAACACCCTTTACATCGGACCTGGCGAAGCGCGCGACGTGCTCTTCACTGCGCCGGATTACAGCTCGTTGGCGCCTTCCGGCTCGGACACGATGGGCAACTACAACGTCTACTACTTCAAGAACCGGGACTGGCGCAAGCTCTCGAACCTGGGCGCCCCGGGGCCTGGCGGTATGATGACCGAATTGCGAGTGTACGAAAACGCGCTGCCACCCCAGACCGAAGTGAGCCAGACCTATGTTTGAGCCGACAGAGATCGCTAGACACACAAGGAAGGCCACGATGACAAAAAGAACCCTATTGTTGGGCCTGGTCTTGACGCTTGCCGCTGGCGCAGCGCTGCTTGCGGACGGACTCGCCTTTGCCATACCCCCAGACTCGCCGAAAACCGGCATGATCTGCACGCCGGGAACCGTCTCCGGTTCCACGCACACCTTTAACCTGGTGGCGAACACCGGCTATATCCAGACGCCTGACGGCAACAGCATCTTGATGTGGAGCTACGCTGACAGCGATGCGCCCGACCTCGGCGCGTTCCAGACCCCCGGGCCGGTGCTGTGCGTTACGCAGGGCGAGACCGTCGTGGTCAACCTGCACAACACCCTGCCTGAGCCGGTCTCGATCGTGTTTCCCGGGCAGGTGGGCGTGACGGCCAGCGGCGGCGCCGGCGGGCTCCTGACGACCGAGGCCGCTGCAGATGGAGACGTCTCCTATACATTCGCCGCTGCGCAGCCCGGCACCTACGCTTATGAGAGCGGCTCGAACGTTTCGAAGCAGCTCGAGATGGGCCTGTACGGCGCTCTGATCGTGCGGCCGTCTATCGGCGCAAATTTCGCCTACGACGCGACGACGGAGTTCAACCCGCAGCGGGAATACCTGATCCTGCTCAACGAAATCGATCCCGACCTGCACCACGCGGTCGAAACGGGCGGGCCCTACGATTTCAACACTCTGCACAACCGCTACTTTGCGGTGAATGGGCGCGAGTTCCCCGACACACTGTTGGATAACGGCACGGCGCTGCTGCCGGGCCAACCCTATGGAGCGCTCGTGCGCATCCAACCGTACGATGCCGCTTTGAACCCGCTGCCTGCGCTGGTCCGCATGATCAACGTCGGCGAACTCAACCACCCTTACCACCCACATGGCGATCACATGACCCAGATTGCCCAGGATGGGCGCCTGCTCCTGACCCCCTCCGGCGACAGCGCTTCTACGGAGCGCTTCGGAGAGACGATCGCTTCCGGCCAGACTCAGGATTACATCATCTCCTGGGTTGACCAGGATATGTGGAGTCCGACCGCACCTGGCAACCAATTCCCGGTTTCGCAGCCAAACTACCGCAACCTGACCTTCAAAGACGGCAACACCTGGTACAGCGGCAATCCATACCTGGGCTACAAAGGCACGTTCCCAACCGGGACCACTACCCACAACATCTGCGGTGAGTGGTACTTCCCCTGGCACAGCCACGCCCTGAACGAGTTCACCAACTTCGATGAAGGCTTCGGTGGGATGGCGACCCTCTTACGAGTTGATCCGCTTGGCGGATGCCTGGCCTTCCCGACTGGTACAAGGATCGAAGCCGGCTCACTCAACAGCGGCACCTTCTCCAGACTGGCTGTAGCCAACTCGAGTTACTACATGGTCAACTCGACGACCTCCGGGAATCCCCGCACCACCTCCTGGTATGCCCAGTTCAGTGGGATTCCGGCAGGCGCGGCGAACCTCACAGTTACCTACGTGGGCAGCAACTCGAGAGCCAACGTCAGCCAGACCCTGTATATTTGGAACTGGACAGCGGGCGCCTGGGTACCGATCTCAGGACCTACGACAGTCGGCACCGCAAATGTGACCGTGACGGTTTCGATCCCTACGCCCACCCCACCGGCTGCCTACATCGGCACGGGCAGCAATAAAGGCCTGGTCCGCATCCGGGTGGGTTCGACCCGTACTGGCACATTAAACTTCGTGAACCGCGGTGACCTCATGAAGCTCACCTACGACGCGCCTTGAATCGCAGCGAAGCTAAGGAGAGACTGACCATGCACGCATTTGCAAAGAAGAAAGCCAGCGCGCTGCTGGCGCTAATCATAGCCTTAGCCGGGCTCGCCCCGCTGGGTTCGCCGGTCCTGGCAGCCCCGGTGGCGATCGACCTGTGCGCCCTGGAAGGCAGCCTCACGATGCCCGACGCGGTCACCATCCCCATCTGGGGGTTCGGCGTACCTTCCATTCCAGGCGATTGCAGCACGGCAACCGCCAGCCTGCCAGGCCCCGAACTGACCGTGAACGAAGGAGACGATGTGACGATTAATGTCACAAATGCGCTTCCAACGGGACACACGATCGCTTTTGAGGCGCCGGGCGTGTCCTTCGATCCGGGTCCCAACGAAGCTGCTCCAGGCGATTCGGTCACCCTCACGTTCACGGCAAGCGAACCGGGCACTTACCTCTACCAGAGCGGCGGCGACGCCGGGCGGCAGGAGGCGATGGGGCTGTACGGGGCGCTGATCGTGAATTCAAATACCGCTAACCAGGCCTACGATGACAGCACCACCGCCTACAATGTGGCCGCCACCCTGGTCCTCAGCCAGATCGACCCCAACTTCAACGCCGACCCGGAAGGCTTCGACATGTACCAATACCTGGCGACCTACTGGCTGATCAACGGTAAGGCCTACCCGGAAACCGACGCCATCTCTGTCCCTATCGGCCAGAATTTGCTGCTGCGTTACCTCAACGCCGGCTACGACAACACGACCATGCTGTTGCTCGGTGCACGCGAGCAGGTGGTGGCCCGCGACGGCAGCTTGCTGAACGACCCCTTCAGCGCTGACGCCGAGACGATCCCGGCCGGCGCGACAGAGGATACCATCGTCACCATCCCGGATGCTGCGCCTCCGAGCGTGAATGGCTTCCCGCTTTACAACCGCCAGCTCCACGTGACCAATGGCCCGGCATCCAGCCCCAGCTATAATCCGGGTGGGATGATGACCTTCATCGTGCCGCTTCCGGCCCCTGCTTCCCCTGTCCGGCTTGTACCGCCCGCAGGATCGACGCTCAGGATGTACCTGCCGATGATCTCCGGCTGAGCCAGCATATAACTGGCGCGAAGCTTGAACGACAGGTACAATAAACGAGCTGCAGACAAGCCGTGAACATGAAGCGAGCGAAACAATGAAAGTCAATACGACCGAGTACGATAAATTCACTCAGCCCCACCCGCCTTCCGTCAGCAAGGCGCCCGGCCGGCGGCCACCGCTGCGCCGAGCGCCGCGGCTGGCGCGCTGGGCTGGGGTCCTGGTGGGCGTCCTGCTGGTCATCGGGTTGGCGACGCTCGGGGTCTGGCTGGCAATGGCCTGGCGAGACTTCTCACTCTCCAGCCATCCAGGGCGAGCTGCTCGACGCGCAAGTACCTGCCAACCTGCAGCGCCCGGTTGTAACCGAGGCCGAGCTGGCCGACCGGGTTGGCGTACGGATCGTACAGGTTGCAGTGACCGGAGGCGGCGGCCTGGTAGATCTGCGCTTCCAGGCTATCGACCCGGATAAGGCCCATTCAGTGCACGAAGACGCCACTCCCCCGGTGCTCATCGACGAAACCACCGGGGTCGTGATCGACACGTTGCTGATGGGGCACTCTCATACTTCAGACTTCGTGCCAGGCGTTACCTATTACCTGGTCTTCGAAAACCCGGGAAACCTGTTGCAGTCCGGCAGCAAGGTGAGCGTTTTACTTGGAGACGCTGAAATCGAGCATATCGACGTGCGCTGAATCGACGTAAAACAGTTATCGAATTTTCTCACCATTCAGTCAGAATGGAGCGACCGGCAAGATTGACTCGTTTTCGCAAGCGAGTCAATCTTGCTTTAACCGCCGCAATCGGGTGAAATTTCAAAGTGATATAATTCTGACCATCCAATCAGCCAACCAACGAATGCCAGGAGGAGGGAACATGTGAGCAAACCATTCGAATTTGGCGGTGAGATTGTCTGGCGCCCGACGCCTGAATATGTAAAAAATGCCCACCTGACGCAGTTCATGGGTCTGCACAAAATCGAGAGCTTTGACGAATTAATGCGCCGTTCCACGCAGGATGTTGCCTGGTTCAGCCAGGCCGTATTGAGCTACCTGGACATTCAATTTTATGAGCCTTATTCTCAGGTAATAGATCTTTCGGGTGGAATCGCCTGGCCAGAATGGTGTGTCGGCGGGAAGATGAACATCATCCACAACTGCCTGGATAAATATATCGGCGCCCCCAGCGAAGAGCAGACCGCATTGATCTGGGAAGGTGAAGAAGGCAGGACCCGCAGCCTGACCTACCGGGAGCTATACCAGCAGGTGAACCAGGCTGCTAACGCCTTGCGTTCTCTCGGGCTGGGCCGCGGCGACGCGGTCGGGCTGTACATGCCAATGACCCCTGAAGTCGCCATCGCCTTGCTGGCGATTGCAAAGATTGGGGGGATCATCCTGCCGCTGTTCTCCGGCTATGGAGCGGGAGCCGCGGCGACGCGCCTCTCAGATGCCAACGCCAGAGCGCTGTTCACAGCCGACGGGTTTTTCAGGCGGGGCAAACCGGTGGAGATGAAATCCGTCGCGGATCAGGCCGCAGAGCTGGTCCCAAGCTTGAAACATATGATCGTTTTGAAGCGGGCCGGTTTGGAAGTCGCTATGCGGCCGGGGCGCGATCACTGGTGGCACGAGCTGGTCGCCAGCCAGTCCCAGCAAGCAGCCACAGAACCAACCCAGGCCGAGGACACGCTCATGGTCATCTACACTTCCGGCACCACCGGCCGGCCCAAAGGCGCGGTCCATACCCACTGCGGCTTTCCGGTGAAAGCCGCCCAGGATATGGCCTTTGGCCCAGACCTGCACCCCGGGCAGGTGCTTTACTGGATGACGGATATGGGTTGGATGATGGGGCCCTGGCTGGTCTTTGGCGCACTCATCCTGGGTGGGACGCTTTTCATATACGATGGCGCTCCGGATTTCCCCGGCCCAGATCGCATTTGGGCCATGGTCGCCCGCCACCAGATCACTACCCTGGGGGTGTCGCCGACCCTGATACGGGCGTTAATCCCGCATGGGGATGAGCCATTTCGCAAACACGATTTATCTTCGATACGTTTCTTCGCCTCCACCGGGGAGCCCTGGAACCCGGATCCCTGGATGTGGTTGTTCGAGAAAGTCGGCGGAGGCAGGCGGCCGATCATTAATTACTCTGGAGGCACCGAAATCTCCGGCGGCATTGTATGCGGCAATCCGATCCTGCCGCTCAAGCCTTGCGCTTTCTCGGCGCCCTGTCCTGGGATCGCGGCCGACGTTTTCGACGAACAAGGCCGCCCGGTTCGCAATCAGGTAGGCGAGCTGGTGATCAAAGCCCCCTGGATTGGGATGACGCGCGGCTTTTGGAAAGACCCGAAGCGCTACGAGGAAACTTACTGGTCGCGCTGGCCTGGGGTCTGGGTGCACGGAGATTTCGCCGCGATCAACTCAGACGGCCTCTGGTATATCCTGGGACGCTCGGACGATACGATTAAGGTGGCTGGAAAACGCCTCGGACCGGCGGAGATCGAATCGATCCTTGTCAGCCATCCCCAGGTGGTGGAGGCTGCCGCAATCGGCGTTCCGGACGAAATTAAAGGCAGCGAGGTGGTCGTCTTTTGCGTGCTGGCGAGCGACTGTGTGGCCTGCGAAGACTTGCGTGCAGAACTGTATCACCTGGTTGTCAAATCCTTGGGAAAACCCCTGGCGCCGCGCCAGATCTTGTTTGTGAGCGACCTGCCGAAAACGCGCAATGCCAAAGTGATGCGCCGCATGATACGCGCCGCATACCTGGGTGAGGATCCAGGCGATACCTCCTCTCTGGTGAACCCGGAGGCAGTGGAGGAGATCCGCCAGTCAGCATGATCGCCGGCAGCAGGGTTTCCGAATAGTATTCGCTGCTATGGCTTATTCAGGCTCATAACATAGGCGATCACGTCTGCGATCTGCTGCTGGGTCAGGACATTGGTCGCCCCATAGGCTAACATTGTTTTCGCGGGGCTATCGCCTTCAGGGGTCGAACCGTTTTGGAGGAAGAGATCGATATTCGTGGCAAAGGTCTTAGGATCCGAGCTAACCAGGGTCGAGTCGATAGGGTTCAATTCTGGAACAGTCCCATCATCTGACCCCGGATTCTCGATGCCTCCCTTCCCTTCTTCACCATGGCACTCAGCACAGGTGTTCTTAAAGACCTCGGCCCCGGCTTGAGGATCCCCGCTCAAGTTTACAGCCTCCCCTGGGCCCCCTGGATTGGATGGGCGGGCGACTTCCTCAACCGCCGGCTGTTCCGTAGCCTGGGATTTGCATGCAGAGACGAGCGGAAGAAGCAGCAACAAGACGGCGATTGAACCCACAAACCGGATAAAGCGAAACTGGTTATGCATTTTACCCTCCCATAGCGAACATCCAGATCCATGATCTTGTTTATAGGGTTCGAAGAATAAAACGAGTTGGATCAGATTTCAAATCCACCCTGAATGAGGCAACTCGCATTGTGACAAATTGATTGTACCACCGGCGAAACAGGCCGGCAACCCGAGATTAATTTCCCCCAAATCATTCTTTTCAATTCAGTCTAGGCGTAAACCAGGAGGCCGGGATGGAAAAAGTAAATATTGCTCAAAAATTCAATCTTATCCAGGAGTATTGGAGTCCAAAAATCGTTGGCCAGCTCAACGATTCTTACGTCAAGCTGGCCAAGCTTCATGGCGAATTTATCTGGCACCTCCACGAGCTGGAAGACGAGATGTTCCTGGTGGTGAAAGGCCAGCTAACCATCCAACTAAGAGACGGCGAAATTCACCTGCGGGAAGGAGAATTTGTGATCATCCCCAAGGGGGTAGAACACAGGCCCGTCGCCGAAGAAGAGGCGCAGGTGATCTTGCTCGAGCCTGTGGCCACCCGCAACACCGGCAATGAATTGAACGAAAGAACCCGCGAGCCTGAGTGGATTTGAGGCCGCTCAACCTGCAGAAAGGCGCGCCTCTCTGTCTTCTCCCAGGCCTTGTTTGCGAGCAAAGCTGGCGGCTTCGTAGCGATTCTTGAAATTTAGCTTGGTCAACAGGCTGTGCACGTGATTTTTGACCGTAGTCTCTGAGATCGAAAGATGCTCTGAAATCTCGCGATTGCTGGCGTCTGAGGCGAGCTCCTTTAAAACCTCCACCTCTCGCAGAGATAATTCGGCCAAGAATGATCGTTCAGGGTCTTGCCGCGGGCCAAGGCGCGCAAATTGTTCCAAGATGCGCGCGGTCATATTTCGGGAAATGGCCGCTTCATCCCGCTCGAGGGCGCGCAGTGCAGATAGAAGCTTGGCCGACGCCAGATTCTTCAGCAGATAGCCCTTTGCGCCGCAGCGGATGGCTGCGAACAGGCGGTCATCCCCATCATGGACCGTCAAAAAGACGATCATCGTCTCGGGTCGATCTGCCAGGATGGCCCGGGTAGCCTGGGTGCCATCCCCATCCGGCAGGCTAAAATCCATCAAAACCAGGTCAGGCTTTAATTCGCGCGCCTTCACGATCGCTTCACTGGTCGAGCCGGCCTCTCCCACCACTGCCAAATCTGGCTGAGATCGGAACAGGCTGGCCAGCCCTTCGCGGAACAACGTATGGTCGTCAACCAACAATATTCTCATGGATCGGCAGCGTTCTTGAAAGATCGAGAGCTTCTTCCGCCGGGTTCCCGCCGATTTCAGTATCGGGCGGTTGCAGCTCGAGCCAGAGTGAAACTCGTGTGCCCAAATCTGGGCCCGATTTGATGGATAGGCGGGCGTGAATTTGTTTTGCCCTTTCCTGAATAATTTTCAAACCATAATGTCCCGGTTTCTCGGTCTTAACAATATCAAACCCACAGCCATCATCGGAGACAACCAATGTCAGGCCGCTTTGAACCCAAATAATTTGAATCTGCACTCGCTGCGCCCCGGAATGCTTTTCGATATTGGCCAGGATCTCACGGAAAATATAAAACAACTGGTTCTGAACCAGCGCGGGCAGGCTTATCGGATCGCCATCAGACTGGAAGAGGATATCCAACCCGGCTCGCTCGCCGATTGCCTGAGCGTATTTTTCTAAAGCGCTCGAAAGATCGGAGGCTTTTTCGGAATGCAAATCCACCAGCGTATCTCGCATGGATTCGTAGGCGCCTTCGACAATATTTTTCATACGGATCAACTCCAGGCGCAGCGATACTACCCTGGCAGGATCTGCATCCTCGGTGAGCTGCTCCAGTTTTTGACGCACAAACGCCAGGTCCTGGCCCAAGGTGTCGTGTAGCTGGCGGGCGATGCGCTGGCGTTCTGTCAGTTTTGCCTGGTTATGAACGTCGGAAAGATTCTTAAATTTATCCTCCTCCAAAGCCAAAGCGATTTGCAGGGATGCAGCGCTCAAATATTCCTTCTGGTATTCGGCCAATCCGGCCTGCTCTTGCAAATAAAGATGCAGCAAACCCACCGGGCGGTCCGCATGCGTCAGCGCCAAACAAATAAGTAAATTGTCTTGCGAATTTGGGCAGAAGGCTTGTGGACAATCGCAAATAGCCAGGCCAGGCGCTCGCTGCGCTTCCTTGGAAATGCAGGCCTGGCACACCTGGGGCGATGGGCATTGACCTGGGTTTAGCGGTTTGGTACGGTCAAAACCGCGCGCCGAGGCCAGCTCAAAGCGACCCGTTTCAGGGTCATATAGCCACAAGACAGATCCAATCAACGGCAGCACGCTCAAGGGAAATTCGACGATGGCTTGCACAAGCTCCCCATGGGTTGTTGCGCCGTCCAAAAGCTCGGAAAGGTTTTTCTGCCAGGAGATTCTGTCTTCAAACTCGAGCTGCGCTATTCCAGCGCTTACCAGGCGAGTGAACAGCAGACCTCCCAAGGCAGGCAACACAAAACCATGAATGAATACTTCCAGGAAAAATTCCGGATCTAATCCCAATTCACTCGCCTGAAGGTGTTCGACCAATTCAACGCTGATTGATACCAGTCCGATGAATATCACCAGGAGCCAACCTTTTTTCAGCAGGCTGTATCCAAGGCGATAACCATGATGTAAAGATGACTTTCTCCAGGTCTGAGTCATGAATCGACCTGATCCTTCCTTTTTCCCATTAATAAATGTATCGATCCATATCTTGGGTAAGCCCTCTTTTTCTGTTCAACAGAGAGAAGCACTCGGGCTGGTCATAAAAGTCTTGTTCCGTGGAGAATGGTTGGGCGCTTAAGGTGCCCAACGCAATCGGATGGAGAGTTGCGGCCACGCCGCAATCTCCAGAGATTCTTCAAAATAGACCTTAAAAACAAATCTTCTCAAACCTAAAATTATGATGAAGATTTATAATTCTATAAAAAAATACCATGAGAAGCACGGAGTAGATGCTTGATTTTATTAATAGTCCCCTGATTCAAACACTTATTCTGTTAAAGATCGATTAAACAATTTAATCTATTATAGTAATTTTGTAGACCCATTATAGATAATATTTAGTAGATTTGTCAAGTAGGATTAATAAATCTATACGCATTTTTGGCGGTTTTTCTCAACTTGGCGCTTGAAGAGCGTCTCGCTGCGAGCAACTCATTGCGTACCGGTCTGTGGTATGATCGATTGAAAACCAGACCCACCTACAAGGACGCCGAAGGAGGGAAATGATCGAAGGCTGCCTTTGTCTCCAATCTTTCTAGCAAGACCCAATCACAGGAGGGAAGAAATGGATTTTGATTTGAACGAAGAACAGCGCATGTGGCGAGAAGCGGTGCACGATTTCGTCGCGCGTGAAGTGAAGCCAAAAGCTCACGAGGTGGATGAGAAAGCCAGTTTCAACTGGGAAGCAACTCACAAAATGGGCCCCCTTGGACTGCTGGGCTTAAACATTCCGGAGGCCTATGGAGGCGCGGGAGTGGATGCCGTCAGCGCGGCGATCGCGATCGAAGAATTGGGCTGGGGCTGCGGGTCTACTGCCCTGGCGATCGCAGCCCACAATGGATTGGGGACGGCTCCCATTGCACTTTTCGGCTCTGAAGAACAAAAAGAGCTTTTTCTGCCGCCTCTTGCCAGCGGCGAAGGCAAACTGGCCGCCCTGGCACTTACGGAACCTGGAGCCGGGTCCGATTTGAAACTCGGCGTGCGCACTCAGGCTGTCCGGGACAGAGATTCATGGGTTATCAACGGCGCGAAAATGTGGTGCACCAACGCCAGCATCGCAGATCTGATCGTCACGCTGGTGCGCACAAATCCACGAATTGGCTCGCATTCCTTAAGCCTGATCGTCGTCCCGACCAACACCCCAGGGCTGCACATCGGCCCGGCGGAGAAAAAGATGGGGCTGAAGGGATCCCCTACCCACGCCGTCACCTATGAGAATGTACGCGTGCCGCTGGCCAACCTACTTGGTGAGGAAGGAAAAGGGTTGATCCAAACCCTGATCGTACTGGACGGCGGCCGGGTCGGCATTGGCGCGCTTGCCTTAGGCCTGGCTCAGGCTTCTTTTGAAGAGGCTGTGCGTTATGCTAAAGAAAGGGAGACTTTTGGTAAACCTATTGCCCAGTACCAGGCGATCCAATGGATGCTGGCAGATGCAGCTACCGAAATCCAGACCGCAAGGCTGATGGTCTACTACGCCGCCTGGCTCAAGGGCCTGGGACGACCTTTCACAAAAGAAGCCTCTATGGCGAAGCTTTTTGCAACCGAAATGGCCGAACGTGTTTGCCGTAATGCGATCCAGATCCACGGTGGATATGGTTACAGCCGTGAATATCCCGTCGAACGTATTTACCGGGACACGCGCCTGATGACGATCGGCGAGGGCACCAGCGAGGTCCAACGCATGGTCATCGCCAGGAATGTACTGCAGAACAGGTGAGGGGTGAGTTATGTAATTAAGCTGGCAGACCAGGCTATCGCTCAGGCAGGAAAGATTCATGGCTCCGCGGCTGCTGCGCTGGTCTGGTTGAGGAGCTGCCAGTGAGAGACCGGCAGGTAAACCAACTCGGCTTTGCCGATGATATTTTTCAGCGGAACCATGCCCCAGGTGTGCGAATCAGATGAATTATTGCGGTTGTCACCCAGGACAAACAGCGAATCTGGCGGCACAACCCAGGTGCTTTCGTAAGTCGGCGGGGCCTTAATATAGGGCTCGCGCAATGGGACATCATTGATAAAGACATTCCCGCCTTCCACGCTCACCATATCTCCCGGCAATCCGATCACACGCTTAATGTAAGGTTCCTGGTCGGGATCGGGGGGAAAATGAAAAATAATGATATCGCCGCGCTGGGGTGAGCCAAATTTATAAGCCAGCTTGTTGACGATTACAAAATCCCCGTCGTACAATGTTGGCTGCATGCTGATCAACTCGATGCGTATGCGCGCAGAAACTGCGTTAATACCGAAAAACAGCGCCACCGCCAATAACACAGTTTCCAGGATATCAAATAGGAACGGACTCAAGCCGCCTCGTCCTTCGGACTCGGGCGGCAAGTCGTCCGGGATCATGTCCGTACGGAAATTTTCCATTGATTTATCCATCTCCAGGCGCATAGTGCCCGGATTCCGCCAGAGGACTGCCGGTTAAGAGCTGTATGGCATGGGGCAGCACCGGCAGGATGACCTGCAGATTCTCCACCGCCGCTTTCGGGCTGCCGGGTAGATTGACGATCAAGGTTCGGGCTCGAATACCTGCCGCAGCGCGCGACAGCATGGCATGGGGGGTGAAACGCAAGCTATCGGCGCGCATCGCCTCCGCCAAACCGGGCGCGGCCCTTTCAATGATGGCTTGCGTCGCCTCCGGGGTTACATCCCGCGGGCTGAAGCCCGTCCCACCGGTGGTGAGAATGAGATCAAATTCGCCCGAATCGGCCCACGCAGCCAGCGTGTCGCGCAGGACATCCAAATCATCCGCCAGAATTGCTTGGCGAGTTATTGTCCACCCTTGCTCGCCAACGATCTTCGCCAGGGCTGGTCCAGAAGAATCCGGGCGCTCGCCCCGGGCTGAACGGTCTGAAACCGTGAGAATCGCGATGCGCATCTTCTTTCCAGCAGGAAGTTATCCGTCCAGGTCCTTTCCGTAAGCATACAGATCCATCCGCCGCCAGCCACGCTGCTCGTAGAACCGGATGGCTTGCTCGTTATCCGGGGTCACCAGTAAATAATAACGGATACAGCCTTTGCAGCGTAATCTGGATTCAAGATCCGCCATCAAGGCTGCTCCGATTCCGCACTGGCGAAATGCTTCAGCGACAGCCAGATGATACATCATTCCACGCCGCCCGTCAAACCCGCCCAGCACCGTACCCACAATCTTGCCGTCCAATTCGGCGACCAGGAAGAGGTCTGGGTCGCGCTGCACCTTCTTGAGAATCTCTTCCGGCGAGTTTGAACGGCGCAACTGGATGCCGGGACCGGCGTGCTCCCATAATTCACGCACTGCGGCAAAATCCTGTGGGTATTCAAAAACGCGGATAAGGGCTAGGGCGGAGCCGTCCGTGGTCTGGAGGGATGCCCTCTCCTCAGTCATCTTCCTGTCCCACCACCTGCTTCCAAGGGCCATGAATTCCGTCGTCGGTGACGCCGAAAAAATAACGATAGCCGCGCGAGGCGCGCTGCACCAGGTCGTAGCGAACACTTTTGCCTTGCTTGTAACGGCGCAGCAGCCCTAGTTTGCCATGCCAGTGCACATCCGCCCGGGTAATTTCGGCCGGGAGCTTGGCGTATTCGGTGATGGCATAATGCCATAAGCGCCGGGCCGAGGTGCGAGTGACGTTTTTTACGACGTTTCCATTGCGTAGATCGCGCATGGTGTAGTAGCGCGCGCCATCCCGCTCCTCGACTTCGACGACTTCAACGCCAGTTCGCGGCATTTCATCCTCAATCTCCTCGACGGCTACGGGTTCTCGAATCGTCTCTGGCATTTCCTTCAAAGCTGCCCTCAAGGCGGCGGGCTGGCCAACCAGCTCGCCCATCGCTTCGGGAATTTCCGGCAAGGGCGTCGCCTGGCGTTGGCTGCGCAGCACCAGGCCGACGATCTCATCACGAACAGCCAATCCGGTCTCGGCCTCCGAACGCACGTAGATTTTGCTGTCGTCCACGGCGTATGGAGGGTCATCGCCGCGCGGCACAAGCACCCGCAGCACTTTCTTCCCGCCGGTCTCGTGCAAATCTAAAGAGACCTGCAGCGGCGGGCTGATGCGATTGCTGATCTCCTTCTCCAGGTTGGCGATAGACTGTTCCGGATCAGAAATCCCGACTACCGGCTTTTTAGGATCGGCGGATAGGCCGATGTACAGGGTGCCCCCGTTAGTGTTTGCAAAGGCGCACACATCCGCGATGATGGCGTATCGCTTTCCGCCTCGAACGGTCATGCTTTCGTGAAAGTCCTGGATGATGTTCGGCCCTTCTTCACGGGCTGCCTGGATGAAATCAAAGGCAGGTCCTGCCGTTTGGCGATGCTGGCGCGTGCGGGCAAAGTCGTTGCTGAGGAAAAGCTCTTGCAGGGCGTCAAAGCTCACTTCAGGCAGGAGCACATCCGTCACCCGGTCGCCTACTCCCAGGTTCTTCTTACGCGCCGGGTCTGCGGCAAGACGGTGGGCGTCTGAACCCTGAATGCAGTGCATCCGGCGCGGGTATTCCGGTTTGGTGCCGTTGAAGAACGCCGCTGTGCTGCGTGACCCTTTATGATCCAGGTCAGTTACTTCAAGCGCGTGCAGATGCGGATCCTGTGTATAAGCGATCTTGGTTTGGCCGCCAAAAGCGAAACCACGCATGGCGACCCCATTGCTGGAATTGGCGTGAGCGGCGATTGCCAACCCGCCGGCCTCGTCGATCAGGCGATAGGCGGTCAGCACATCCGAAGAAGCTCCAACGGTCGCGGAGCCTTCATCCAGATGCTCCGCCGGGATGTTCAAATCCAGCAGCAAATGATCGATCTCCCGAACCGGCTTATCAGGGGGAAAAATCCCCAGGATATGAAAGCCGAAAGTGGCGGTGAATTCAAACCCCGGCAATACCTGGATTTTATCTAATAAGCGGCGATACTCCAGGAGACGTGCCTGTTCGTCTGGCAGTAGACGGTTTAGCTTCTCCAGGAGCTGCAATTGGTTGATCTCCTCTTGCATCCGGCGGTAGCCGGCTACCGTGTTGTGATCTGTAAATGCAATCATGTCCAACCCACGCACTTCAGCCCGGTGCAGTATTTCCAAAAAAGTCACTACAGACTGCTGGTAATCGCTGGAGGCTGGGGTATGTAAATGTAGATCAATCGTATACCATTGCATGGCCGTACGACTATGTTTTCTTCCCATGGTTATATTCCTAATGTTTGTTGCATTAAATGAATGAGTTCTTCCGGCATATAAGGTTTAAGCACAAAGCCATCTGCCCCGGCCTCCAGGCATTTTGAACGAAAATCCATACCGGACGACATGAGAACGCGGACATCCTTCAGATCCGCGTTCATTCGTATTTGTTCCAGAACTTCAAACCCCGTAAATTGGCGGAGGTTGACATCAATTAAGACAATGGCGGGCTTTTCTCGATGTAAGGCGTCGATTGCAAGGTCCAGATTATCTTCGCCATCCAGGGAGGCGACTTCGTAGCCCTCCAACTGCAAGTACATGCCCAAAAGCGAGAGCATCGTCTCATCATCTTCAATGACCATTACCTTGGGCATACTATTTTTCGGCCACCATTTGTTGCGAGGTTTCCTCGGCTGGCTTCGACTCTTCGCCGAGCGGACTTTCCCGCCCATCCTCGGGCTGCTGGACTGGCTCCAGGGAGGCGTTCAATACATCGTCCACTGTTTCGGCGAAAACAAATTTAACCTCTTTGAACACCTCTTCGGGGATATCTTCCAGGTCCGCCTCGTTGCGCGCCGGCAGGATCACCTTCTTCAATCCGAACCGATGGGCTGCCAGCACCTTTTCCTTGACGCCCCCAATCGGCAATACCTGGCCGCGCAGCGTGATCTCCCCAGTCATGCCCACATCCGCCCGCACCGGCCGTCCGGATAGCAGTGAGACCAGGGAAGTCGCCATCGCCACCCCCGCCGAAGGGCCGTCTTTGGGCTGTGAACCCGCCGGAACGTGCAGGTGAATATCCGTTTTCTCGAAAAATTCTTCATCCAGACCCAGGCTGCTGGCGCGCGAGCGCACGTAAGAAAGCGCCGCCCGGGCTGATTCCTGCATCACATTGCCAATAGAACCGGTGATTTGGAAGCCTTTGCTGCCTGGCATGCGCGTGGACTCGATGAAAAGCACTTCACCCCCGGTAGGCGTCCAGGCCAGGCCCGTGGCGACGCCGGGGACTGATGTCCTCTCGGCAATCTCTTCATCGCTGAAAAAGTGCGGCCTGCCCAATAATTCTACGGCCTTTTCGGGTGTGATATCGACGTGGGTAGTGTTTCCCTCGGCGATAAGAGTCACTATTTTCCGGCAAACAGAACCAATCTCGCGTTCCAGGTTACGAACACCGGCTTCACGCGTGTAGGAGCGGATGATCTTCTCCAGGGCGGCTTCAGAAAAACTGACCTCTTCTTCACGCAGGCCGTTCTCGCGCACCTGACGCGGGATCAAATAGCCCCTGGCGATAGCGATTTTCTCCTTCTCTGTGTAGCCGGAGAGGAAAATAATCTCCATGCGATCGCGCAGCGGGCCTGGAACCGGATCCAGCAGGTTGGCCGTGGTGATAAACATCACCTGTGAAAGATCGAACGACACTTCCAGGTAATGGTCCCGGAATTCGACATTCTGTTCCGGGTCCAGCACTTCCAGAAGGGCCGAAGCCGGGTCGCCGTGGAAATCAAATACCAGCTTATCGACTTCATCCAGCATAAATACCGGATTTCGAGACTCGACCCTGCGCAGCGCCTGAATGATGCGACCGGGGAGGGCCCCGATGTAAGTGCGCCGGTGGCCTCGAATCTCAGCCTCATCTCGCATTCCACCCAACGACATACGCACGAACTTGCGTCCCATGGCGCGGGCGATCGAGCGCCCGAGAGAGGTCTTGCCGACCCCAGGCGGACCGATGAAGCACAGAATCACCCCCTCACGGATGCGATGGATTTCATCCACCGGCGCCTGGCTTAGCTCGTCCGCCCGCTCGTGGCGCAGCTTGCGCACCGCCAGGTACTCCAGGATGCGCTCCTTGACATCCTTCAATCCAAAGTGATCCTGATCGAGAACTTCACGGGCGTGGGAGATATCCAGGTTGTCGCTGGTGATTTGAGACCAGGGCAGGGAAACCAGCCAATCCAGGTAGGTCCGAATCACGCCGTACTCGGCCGCCGCCGTGGGCAGGCGGCTGAGACGATCCAGCTCCCGGCGCGCCTGTTTATCGGCCTCTTCGGGCATGATCGCGGCTTCGATTTTCTTGCGAAACTCCTCAATCTCTACGGTTTGCTCATCGTTTTCCCCCAATTCGCGTTGGATCGCCTTGAGCTGCTCGCGCAGAAAATATTCTCGCTGTACTTTTTCGATCTCCGAGCGGGCTTCATCCTGAATTTTTTGACCGATCTCCAGGATATCGACCTCATGGGTCAAGATCCCAGTCAGCTTGAGCAGCTTCTCGGAGACGGAGTCAATCTCTAGCAGCGATTGGGCGTCTTTCAGCTCCATGCGTTGGAAATTGGCAATCGTGTAGATGATTTGCAGCGGGTCCTCAAGCGAGAGCACTGAATTAACCAATTCGCGCGGGATGGAGGGGATCATCTCGGCAATATGCTCAAACTGGTCGCGTGCACTGCGGGCCAGCGCTTCGAGCTCAAGCCCCTCTTCCATGGTTTCAGGAAGCAGCTCGATTTGAGCCTTCAGATAGGGCTCCTCCTGGACGAATTCGACCAAACGGAAGCGCTCCATACCTTGCACCACCAGGCGAATGGTGCCGTCAGGGGCGCGAAACAAGCGATGGACCATGGCGACCGTGCCGATCGAATACAGGTCCCCGGGATCTGGGGATTCTAAATCCGGGTCCTGTGAAGCCACCAGGCCAATCAGCCTTTCGTCGCCCGTCATCACATCATCCACCAGCCGGATAGACCTGGGCTGGCCAATTGTCAGGGGAACCGCTGTCTGCGGGTAAACGACCAGGCCGCGCAAGGGTAAGATTGGCAAAACCGACGGAATTTGGCTTTCTCCGCCATTTGCACCCGAGAAATGCCCTTCTTGGGACTGCTCGCCGCTTTGAACAACGTAAGGGACAATCGGCCTCAAGAACAGCTCATCCATGCCGAAATCGTCTTCCTCTTTCAGCCAGCTAAGCACTTCCAAGATGCTAGAATTCCATCGTGAAGCAGGCATTGGCAAATCTTTCAAACCTTCATTCCGGTATATTCAGCTTGTGAGGTGTTTCCTTGGGAAGCGTGATGCGCAAAAAGCCATCCTGATAGACTGCCTCGACTCGCTCGGTCAGGATCGCGGCGGGCAGCTCCACCTCCACGCCAAACTCACCAAAACGAATCTCCATCTGGTGGTAAGCGCGGCGCTCAGGTATATCTGGCCGAGCGCCGCGAACCAGCAGATAGCGGCCATCCAGCTCGATATTGAAGTCCTCCTCTTTCATACCGGCAACCTCAACCCGCACCACGATCGCCGCTTCCGTTTCATAAACATCCGTGGGCGGGCGCCACGGCGGCATGCGCACCGACAGGCGCCAATGCGCGGGGCCGGCTTCCATAAAATGGATTTCTTCGATTGGGTGATGGATTGTCCGCCGAAGATCGTCTCCTGGCTCTATATCGGCCATATTCTTTCTCCCACACCGTACATGCTAACCGTCAACCAGTAATCTCCCAGAGTATACACCTTCGCATACCATTAACTTTCCATTACCAGCGCTTCTTGAGCCGCGGCGAGCACGGCGGAATAATCCGGCTCATCACCATTGGTCGGCATATAATCGGCGTACACTACCCGTCCATTCTGATCTACGACAAAGATCGACCGCCGAAATATGCGCGGCTCCTTGAGCAAAACGCCGTACTTCTCACCAAAATCGGCGTCTTTATGGTCCGATAGGGCCAGCACCTGATCAACGCCAGCCGCGGCGCACCAGGTTTTCAAAGTCCATGGCAAGTCCATGCTCAACATAACGATGACGACATTTTTGTCCAGTGAAGCCGCTTCCTGATTAAACCGGCGGGTTTCTCGGTCGCACACGCTCGAGTTAAGCGAGGGCAGCGATCCTATGATGCGAACCTTCCCTTGCGTGCTTTCCATAACCTGTACAGTAGACCAGTCATCTTTGAAGGCGCTAAATTCAGGCGCTTTCTGTCCAACCTGAATGTCCGCGCCAACAACGGTGACATCCTGCCCGTGAAATTTGAAAATACCCTTCCGTTCTGTACTCATTTTGACCAATTTCCTTTGGGCTGCAGATTTGCAGTTTGTTCATTCCAGGATATTTACCCCTGGGTTTTCTCCCGAAGAATCAGCGCCCCCGGCGGGATTCGAACCCACAACCTCGTGCTTAGAAGGCACTTGCTCTGTCCATTGAGCTACGGGGGCAAAAGCAATCTTAACGCTCCAGGCTTTTGGATGAAAAGATATTCGTCATTTTAGGAAAAACAGATCAATCCGGGCAGGGGCGCAAGCCTTTATAAACGCGCTGGCCAGAAAGCATTTTTAATATCGTGATCGGCTGTCTTCCCAGCCGATCGGCCAATTCGACCACCGTCATGGGTGTATTGCCATTCGCCAGGAAGAGGCGAAATATCGCATCGACCAGGGCGGACTGTTCGGTCACAAACCCTTCCAGCTTTGCACAATGGCTGATCAAGATATGTTGTAAGCCGTCCACACGCTGGACCTCTGCAGTAGCCGGGTCTACCCAATCCACCTGATCGTCCGCTTGCATATCGGCGAAAGCCGCCTGGTGCTCCGGGCAAAGGTAATTTCTCAAATAGACACGCCAGTCTCGATCGTTCTTTTTCCACCAATCGAAATCAATATGGTAGCGAGTCTGCAATGTGGGTTTGACGAGACTCATGCGTTTTACTTCTGGCACCCTGTCCTCCTGGAATTGATGGCTATGAATTCCGCAAACGCTTCGACGAAGGAGGAAATCATCTAGTTTTGCTCCGAATCGTTGAAACGGAAATGCAAATCGCCGACGTGAACAAACCAGGGACGTGAAGCCAGAAGCGCCAGGAGCGGCCCAGGTGGGCAGCGCCGGACGACATTGATAGCGGCATACAGCTCGCTGGCATGCACATGACTTTGCGGGTTCAGCTTGGCAAGCTCGCGGACCATGTTGACGACCACCCGCTCAAACGGCGGGCGGTCCTTCTGCATCTGCGTCCAAACCTGGTCAACCGCATCTGCATCCGGGATAGCAACTGCCATGCGCTCATCAAATGCAGCCGTAACAATCTGCTTCAACATTGCAAACACTATTCCCCCGTCGGAGCCCACCAGGACGGTGCGAATCCACTCGCGACTCGAGCGGCGATTATCGGTCCGGATAATAACCTCACCCGGCTTTTGGCCGCGCTGCACGTGGATAATGCTGCCTGGCATGAGACTATGCTCTGCATACCACTCTTTCAAGCCGAAAACATAGCGTTTCTCCCGCACAACCCAACCAGGAAATTTGTCCCCAGTCTCACCGTCTACGAGCATGAAGCGGATGCGCGGCGCCTCATAAGCGGTTGGGAAGAGATGGCGCACACGCGCTGACAGCGGCAGCGTACCCGAGCGCCAATGCGGGAAAATCAGAGGGACTTCGACGCTCTCAGGGTTCTCAAGCGGGCTCTGCAAGGGTGAAAGCTCATCGTCAAGGGCGCGCTCCAAAGCCAACATTTCTGTAGACAGTGTGGAGCGGTCATAATCAATCCCGGAATAGCGCAGATAGATGGGTGGCTCCCGAACTTCGGGCGGTTCCAGGCGGTGCAGAAACCAGAGCACATCGCCGGCCGGGCCGACTTCATCGAAACGTGGGTCCTCCTGAAGAGCCAGATCCAGGGAAAACTCCACCAGGTTTGGATTAACGTCCCTGGAAAGCTCGATCTGCTCGATCAACGCTGTAGTCGGCAAGGGACCACCGCCAGCCATATCCAGAACAGCTTCGGCGAGATTTAAGTGACCGGCATTGACATCGATCAACAGTGCTCGCGGGAACCAGCGCCCGGCGATACGGACGAAATCCGCTTTCGATCCGAGCTCCCCTTCCAGGTAATCCACCAGGATATCCGCATATTCATCCAGCACATAATCTGCGTCCAGGTAGACATTATTTTCGGCAACCCGGACGGGCTCATTCAACAAATGATTATCCAACTGGGCGGCGAACTCGCGCTGATCTCCGCTTTCTAGCGCCACCTGAATCACCTGGAATTCTCCCACGTCCGGGTTCTTCCCAGGCCGGACGGCAAGCACCTTACCTCGCTGCCAGTTAAGCGCCGGAAAAACCAGGTTTTGATCGGCTGAATAAGTCCCTTTGGGCTGGTATAGGTCCCCCCCGGAACTACGCTGCTGCTCAATCGCTAACTTTTCTTGGCGGATACGCTCTCGCACTAACGCCGCCACCAACTCTCGAGGGGTGAGCGGAGTTTCTAACTCAAGAAGATAATTATATAGAAATTCTATGTCTTCATCCTGAAGTTCGAAATTCTCCCAATACTCCTCGCCAACCGTATAATTAACCATAACCATAGAAAGCCTCTAAAACAATTGCTTTTTATTTTGGCATGCAAGATAACTTTGCGTTTTTCGCCATATAATATTATACTCGATGAAAACAGAAGTTGTTGCAAGAATATATGTCTGAAAAATTTTTCTTAAAACTTCTATCTGTTCCTTCGCTGCGGAAGCGCGGCAGCGGAATGCTCATTGCGACAACATGAAGTGTTGCCAGAACGTTGCTGGCGTGGAGGCCGTGAGATGGCTGAAAATAAATGGGTCTTATTAGAAGTGATTTCAGGTTCTTTTCAGGCCGAGATCTTGCGCGGCTTGCTGGAGGCTCAAGGCATCCAGGTCGTTCTCTCTCAGGAGGGCGCCGGCCACTATGCCTATGCTACAACTGTCGGATCATTGGGCGCCGTGCAGCTCCTGGTGCCGGCGAACGAGCTGGCAAACGCAGAAAAAGTATTGGCGGATTATCGGGCTGGGGTGTTTGAGGCTATCGAGCCATTTGAAAACTCAGATCTCGTCGAGTCAGGCGAGCAGGAAGACCAACAATTACCAGAAGACGATCAAGATTGAGGTTCACCCGACAGAAAAAACAGGGGGTTTTGCTGTTATGGATAAGTTTCGTTTAGCCAGTCCATTGGGTCCACCTGCACGCCGCCGACGAGCACCTCCCAATGCAGGTGCGGTCCAGTTACCCGTCCAGTCCCACCTACCAGGCCAATTACCTGACCGGCCTCCACGTGATCTCCTGGATGTACGAGAATTTCAGACTGGTGCATATAGCCGGTGTACACTCCCCAACCATGATCGATCACGGTCGCATTGCCACGCACGGTCAGGGGACCTGTAAATACCACTGTGCCCGCTGCTGGAGCCAGGATTTTAGCGCCGACACCGCCACAGAAATCCAGCCCGGTATGAAAGTATGTATAATCACTTCCATTATATGAGCGGCGGTTGCCAAAACGGGAAGGCCAACAATCGTCAAAGGGTGGAGGCGCAGGGCTTGAAAATTCTCCGCTCCACAACTTCTCAGGGGAAAATGGCGCTGCCAACGCCATCCACTGGGCGTCTTCCGGCTTGGTCACAGCCGGATCAATCGTTTCCGGGCTTACGGTCAGTGGTGGGTCAAAGGGATAATCGCCGCCTTTAACGAACACAGATTGCGAGAAGGAAAAGGTTTCGCCGGTGGGAAGAATGCCGTTCAAAGTCAAGGGGTACAAGCCTGGCTCTGTCAATGCATAGATCCCTTGCAGGCTCACATATTCTCCGTCGCCCTGGGAGAAGAAATGCAGGTCATGGTCAACCAGCGAGCCGTTCAATGTCAGCCCAGCCGGCCCGCTGATGCGGATCACAGCCGCCTTGCCCTGTACCAGCGGCCGGGGGTTAAGCGACAGCGTTGTTATCGTCTCCGGAAGCGCGCCCGGGTTATCCTGGTCGGAGCCCAGGTCAGCGCCTGCCCCCGGAAGGCGCATTACATCACCCGGCAATGCGCTCCAGGTGCCGCTCAAGGCGTTGGTAGTCACCAGCGTCCAGGGGTTCACATCATCGACAACCGCTAATTCCAACAAAGATAAGCCCGCGTTCAGCTCAGTTCGCCGGTTCGTCTGCGTTTGCACGTTCTGGTCCGGGATGATTAAAGAAGCCCCAACATAAAGCTCCGCGGGACTGGTCAAATGGTTCAAACGAACCAGAGTGCCCACAGGCACCTGGTAACGGCGGCTCAAGCTGACCAGGTCTTCACCTAAAGGCACGGCTTCCGTTGTCAAGACCCCCTGGATGCCCTCCAGGCCGGGTATGACCAGCCTGGCACCCAGGCCTAGCTGATTCGGGTCTGTGATGCCATTTGCCTGTTCCAAAGCCTCCAAGGATACGCCGAAACGCAAAGCGATATCCCACAGAGAATCACCTTCTTGAACGATATAAACCGGTCCGTCTGGCTGCTGGTCTTGTGCTCCAGCGATGCGGGCGGGCCAGAGCAAGGCCAGCATCCCTAAGAGGCTGATTGCAATCCAAAAAGGTCTGGGCGCAATTTGGCGCCGCCTGAAAGCCAGCCAGCCACGCTCATAGTTAATACCTGAGATCGCAAAAAGATTAGACTGCCTGTTCAAAACGCACCTGGTCTCCAATTTGAAAATCCTGCAAACGGCCGGCGTTCGTTTCCAGGACATAGCGCGCCGGGCGCCTTGGGATATAAGCTGGGCGCCAACGTCGCGCCAGGCATACATCCACCACCTCGCCGGAGGTGTTGATCCACACGACTGCCAGGTCCACCAGCATCCCCAGCATGTGGATGGCAGCATCCATGCGGCTCTCGCGTCCCTGGACGAGCAACAGACCCCAGTCATTGGGGATTACGCGGCGAAATGTCAGGCCCCGCAGGCGGCAGAAGAAAGAATCACAATAACGAGCAGTGAGCGGTTGGCGCTGAGCCCGGCTGGTATTATGAATAACGACTTGTCGCATACTTTCTTAGGGAAAATAACAGATTTCGGGCGCCGGGCCTGGCGATTGATTAACCGCCCTTGGCGCGCAAGCCCAATACACTCTCCACACTGTCCATCAATTCTTGTGGGCTGAAGGGTTTGGAAATATAATCCTCGACCTTGGCTATATGCAAACCGAGCACCTTATCGATGCTCTGGGCTTTGGCGGTGATTATGATGACGGGGATTTGGCGAGTGGCCTCCTCAGCTTTCATCTGCTGATATACATCCCAGCCATCCAGGTCAGGCATCATCAAATCAAGCAAAACCAGATCGGGAAGAACGCGGCGGACCAAATCCAAACCCTCTCTTCCACCGTTGGCGCCCAATACATCGAACCCCTTGCGGTTTAAAATCAACCGCACCAGGTCGATCATCTCCTGCTCGTCCTCGATGTAGACGACACGTTTCTTTTTTTCTGCCATCAGCACCTCCGGCTGAACGAAAGGCCGCTGTTTCCAAGTTTACCACAGGAGACCCGTTTTGCAATTTATTCTTCAAAGATTAGTTTTACTAAAAAGGTTTTGGCGTTACACCCCGGGCCTGCACGTGATGTTGCCCTTGCCATGCCTTCCGCGCTGGGCTATAATCTTGACGTTGCAGGTTAACGCTCGTGAAACGTGAAACCTGAGAGTTGACATCTCGCCAGGCGCATCCACGTTTCACGTTTCTTGTAGATAATTTCCGGGCTCACAGCCCGGTTTCATATCACATTTTAAGCGAGGAAGTTATGATCGACGTAAATGAACTGCGCAAGGGTGTCACTTTCGAGGTAGATGGAGACCTCTATAAAGTACTGGATTATCACCACCACAAACCAGGGCGAGGCAACGCCACTATCCGGGTAAAGACCGTCAACCTGCGTTCAGGCACCACCCGAGAGCAAACCTTTCAATCCGGCGACCGCGTCCAGGACGTTCGCCTGGATTTTCACAACGTCCAGTACCTGTACAACGACGGACAGTTCTACAACTTTATGGACCTGGATACCTTTGAGCAGCCAGCCATCTCGGGCGAGATCTTGGGCGAGGCGACGCAATATTTAAAAGAAGGGATGGAATTAAAACTCACTTTTTACCAGGGAGAACCACTGGATATCGAGCTGCCCACTTCGGTAGACCTGGAAGTTGTCTCGGCGGAGGTTGCCGTACGCGGCGATACCGCGACGGGTGTGAATAAGAAAGTGACCACTGAAACGGGGCTTGAGGTCTCAGTTCCAAACTTCGTCGAGGAGGGTGACACTATCCGCGTGAATACGACCAACGGATCGTACGTCACCCGAGTGTAGACAATATCTCAACCTCATGCAAACCCCAGCCGGAAAAGAATGCCGCTATTTTTACGGGGATTATTACCGCGGTCGCAAGCATGAAGAATGCCGGCTTCTCGGTTCTGCCTCTCCCCCACTGCCATGGAAGCCTGATCTTTGCTCCACTTGCCCGGTGCCGGATATTTTACTCGCTAACGCCTGTCCTCACATGCTCCTGGAACCAAGCCTGGCGAGGCCGTTCCCTTTCCTAAAACAACAGGTGAGGGTGAGAACTTATTGTTCAAAAACCGGCCTCGCAAACTTCGATCCGCACATCGGCTGCGGTGAATGCCACCCCTTGCCTCCCGTTTTCAGCGAGAACGGCCCATTAAAGAGGATCTTCCGTGACCACCACGCTGCTATTCGACCTGGATGACACCCTCCTGGTTAATAACATCGATACTTTCCTGCCTGCCTATCTAAAGATCCTTTCGCAAGCGCTGCTGCCTTTTGGAGATCCCGAACGTATTGTAAAGCAGCTCCTGACCGCAACACGGGAGATGATCAAGAACCAGCTTCCGGACTGTACTTTAAAACAGGTCTTTGAAAGTCATTTTTATCCGGCGTTGGGATTAAAAATTGAGGAGATCAAGCCGGTCCTGGATAAGTTTTATGCTGAAGCTTTTCCCACTTTGAAATCGCTGACCAGCCCACGGCCTGAAGCGGTTGGGGTGGTGCGGGAGGCGCTGCAAAGGGGCTATAAAGTTGGGATAGCTACCAACCCGCTTTTCCCACGAACCGCGATCTTACAACGCCTTTCTTGGGCCGGTCTGGACCCTGATGAATTCCCATTTGACCAGATCGCATCCTACGAAGGCTTTCATTTCGCCAAGCCGAATCCAGCATTCTACACGGAGCTCATGGGATACCTGGGTTGGCCGGATGGGCCTGTCATCATGATTGGCGACAAGCGTGAGAACGATATCCGTCCGGCTCGCCGCATGGGTTGGCCGGCTTTTTGGATTGCCAGCGCGGACGCCGCTTTGCCGGTGGAAGATGAGGCGCCGAGCGCATATGGAGACCTGGGTGATATTTACGCCTGGCTGGATAAACAGGACCCGGAAACCCTTAAGCCCAAATCCGACCAACCGGCAGCGCTATTGCCGACTTTACGCGCCACCCCGGCAGTGATGCAAACGGCCTGTTTTGGTCTGACGACACAGAAATGGGATACACGCCCGGTTCCAGAAGAATGGTGCCCAACTGAGATCCTTTGTCATTTGCGAGATGTCGACCGGGAAGTCAACATTGCCCGAATAAAAAAAGTGCTCACTGAGACAAACCCATTCATCTCAGGCAGGGACACAGATCCCTGGGCCAGTGAGCGTAAATACATCTGCCAAAACGGTCCAGAGGCGCTGCAGAATTTCACCATTGCCCGGATGGAACTGCTTTCCTTATTAAAAGACCTTCCGCCAGAGAGCTGGCAGCGCCGGGCGCGGCATGCCATCCTGGGGCCGACGAACCTGGAAGAGCTGGTTTCTATCATCGCTGCCCACGACCGTCTCCACATCCAGCAAATGACCCAGGATCTCAAGCTGCTTTCTTAAGAAGGAATGGATAAGCGAGCGATCGCGGCGCGGTGGAGCGCTTCTTCATTGATCGTCACTCCCAGGCCGGGCAAATCTGGCACACGGATCGTGCTGCCCGGGTCGAGCACAAAGCGCTCGTGGGTGATATCCTCCTCGTAGTAGCGATCGGAAGCGGAAATATCTCCTGGCAACGTAAAACCCGGCAGTGATGCCAGGGCCAGATTCGAGGCTCGCCCCACACCGGTTTCCAACATTCCGCCGCACCAAACGGGCACGCCCTTCTCGTAACAGAGATTGTGGATCGCCCTGGCCTGGTCGAGCCCGCCGACCCGCCCGGCTTTAATATTGATCACCCGGCAGGCTCCCATCTCGAGCGCCTGGCGGGCGTGACGCTGCGAAAGAATACTTTCGTCCAGGCAGATCGGCGTTGCGAATTGAGCCTGCAGCCGGCTGTGATCCCACAAATCGTCCTCATACAATGGCTGCTCGATCAGGAGGAGGTCGAGATCATCCATCGGTCGCAGCGCTGCAGCAGTTTCCAGGGTGTAAGCCGAGTTGGCGTCCACCTGTAAACGCAGCCCCGGAAACGCTTCTCGCACGAGGCGCGTTTCAGCCACATCTCTTCCCGGTTTAATCTTGATTTTTACACGTTGGTAGCCGTCGTCGAGATATCCCTGTACGACCTCTAGCAACTCCTGGGGCGATGGCTGGATGCCTACAGAAACGCCCACCGCCACCTCCAAGCGCGCGCCGCCCAACAGGTCGCGAAGTGAGCGTCCCTGGCTCTTGCCCAGCAAGTCCCAAAGGGCCATCTCCAACCCGGCTTTGGCCATCTGGTGACCGCGCACAAAGGCCAGGTGTTCTTGCAGATCCGCGGCGCTGGTCAAATCCCGGTCCAGGATGGCCGGGATCAAGAAGTCTTGCAGCATTTGCCAGGCCGTGGCGCTTGTCTCGTAGGAGTATCCAGGGTCACGGTCGGCGACACACTCCCCATACCCAACCAGGTCTTCGGAGAAAGCTTCAATTAAAATGCCGTCTCGAGTTAGGATTCGCCCAAAGGATGTCTCAAAAGGCGTCCGCAAGTTCATACGCAGGAGGTAAAGGTTGATCTGATTGATTTTCATAACGTACTTTCTCCATGGCTCAAGACGTAATAACTGCGAGGAGACGTACCCCGCAGGTAGATAAAATCCGTCACCAAATAGCCCAGGTCGAAAAGCGTTTCGAAGATTTGACGGGTATGCATGCGCCATTCCAGAGCCAGGGCGGGCTCGGCAGATCGAAGTCCCTGGAAGTCTGCCGGGATTTCAACCAGGATGAGTGTGTCGCCTTGCCTCCGGCCCCCTTCTTCGCCTGCCAGGGTCTGCGGCGGCGCTAAATCCCCCAGCGCCGGCAGCGGACCGGGTCGCGGCCAGTTAGCCACGCCTCGCTGTGAGGGGTTGATAATCTCTGCCCCCGCAGCCAGGAAATGCGCCAGGTCTAATGGAAGGCGCGCTTTATGACTCAAACGCCGGTCGACTCGTTTTGTGTTTACCCACCAATCCACTTGAAATCGGTCCGAGGGCAAGCCAGTGTTCAAGGCATCCCGCATCTCGCCATAGGCTTCCTTAAGGTAGGTGCTGCACACCGCTCCCAGACGGGTAATGTTCAGATGAGCATTTTTACTGAGCAAGGGATCGTACGTCCAGGTGATGCGATCGACCCCCTGGTAACGTACCATTTGCCATTGGGCGCGCTTGAGCAAAAAACCCAGGCCCTGGTTGCGGTAATCCGGGTGGATCGCCAGCATATGCGAACAGTGCTTCAGCATGGGGCCATCTGGCGTTGTATACAGGCCTGGAAACCCAAAAACAAAACCAACCAGAGCGCCTGGCGGAGATGCAACCGGATCGTTTTCCAGCAGCTCTTCGCCCGGCGAATCGGATTCGTACTCCCCGGCAAATGCGCCGATAGCCAGGCCACCGTTGTGCGCCATCGCCAGTAAAATGTGCGCTGGGACGACATCGGTTTCACTTCCGGGCCAGACCACGCGCTGCAGCGCTTCGATTGCTTCCATCTCCTGCGGCGATTCAAGGATATGCAATTTCCAACTCACAATCGAGACTCCACGATCATCCTCACACCTAAGCGCTACGCCGGCCTGTCTCCCAGCCGAGATGTTCGATCAACTGCGTTCCAACAGGGCCCGCAGCAAAGAAACTCCCCAGTTCTGGCCGTGCAAGTATGCAAGCCGCTGCGAAAAGCGAGATGGCATTAAGTTGAAGACCCTTGGGATGGTATCCAACGCACAGGTCCTGTTCGCTGCCAGGTAATCGAGCCAGTAGACCGAAACGGGCAGCCCGGGGAATATCGACTCGAATAATACGGTGAGACCCCTCAAATAGGGTGGGCGGACGTTCAGGATCGTTCGACGGATGCCGATGACTTCGATAATATTCTCCACGATCTGTTGGAAGGGTATATATTCCGGGCCCCCAATTTCCACCGTCCTGTTTTTTGTCTCCTCATCCTGCAGCGCCCAGGTAAGACAGGTGACCAGGTCTTCTACCCAAATGGGCTGGAGCAGGATGCGCCCATCTCCAGGGATCAAAAAGAAGTAAGGAATTGCGTGCAGAATACGCGCCAGGCCTGTGGTCAGTCCATCACCTGGGCCAAAAACAATTGCAGAGCGCAAAATGGTGTAGTCCAAACCGCTGCGGCGGACAAATTCCTCCGCGATCGCTTTTGCCTTCAATACCGGGTAAGCCGAAGCCCGGTCTGCTCCCAGGTGGCTGATAAAGAACAAACGCTTTACGCCTGCATCCCTGGCAGCCTGCACGACCGTCTGAGTGCCCTGGATATCGATCTCCATCAGGCTGGCGCGCGTTCCCAACCACTCTCCACCGGCAAGATGGTAAACGGTGTCCACGCCGACCATGGCGGCGCGCAAACCGCGGCCATCGGAGACGTTGCTTACCGCAACTTCCACCGGCACGCCGCGCGGTAAATTCGGCGAGCGCGGCGAGGGGCGAACCAGAGTCCTCACCGGTAACCCGGTCTCCACCAGGTGCCGGATCAATGCTCTGCCGATGAAACCTGTTCCGCCTGTGACGAGGATCATACAGCGGATTATAGCACGCGCCTTGGACCAAAAATTGCTTACAGATAAACTTCAATCATGGTAGACTACTTATAAAATTCGACCGAAGCGAATATCAGCGCCTCTCGGGCTGAGACAGGCCACAGCAGGGGTTTATCCTTAAATTACTTGCAGGAGACAAAGATGCCATCCGGCTACTATCGTTTTCCTAGTATTCATGACGAAACAATCGTATTCGTGAGTGAAGATGACCTTTGGTCCGTGCCGGTCACGGGCGGCGTCCCACGCCGGCTGACCTCAAATTTAGGCGAGGTTTCGCGGCCCTCCCTTTCTCCTGATGGAGAAAATCTCGCTTTTGTCGGACGCGAGGAGGGCCAGAGTGAAATCTATGTCATGCCCGCGATGGGGGGTACAGCCCAGCGACTGACGTATTCAGGAGCAACCTTATGCCTGACAGCCGGATGGACGACAGATGGGCGCATCATCTTTGCCAGCAGCGCCGAACACTGGTACTTAAGATTTACCTACCTGTATACGATTGGCATTCAGGGCGGCGAACCGCTAAGGCTCAACTATGGTCTGGCGCGCGCAATTTCCTTCGGCCCTTCCGGCGGCGTGGTCCTGGGACGCAACACAGACGACCCGGCGCGTTGGAAGCGCTATCGCGGTGGAACGGCCGGACAGCTCTGGATCGACGAAAATGGGGATGGCAGCTTCCGGCACTTGATCGAACTGCAAGGCAATCTGGCAGCTCCGATGTGGATTAAGGAGCGCGTTTATTTTCTCTCGGACCACGAAGGGATCGGCAACCTGTACTCCTGCCTGCCCTCCGGCGAGGACCTGCACCGGCATACCGATCACGAGGCTTTTTACGCTCGTAATGCAAGCACCGACGGGCGCCAGATCATTTACCACGCTGGGGCTGACCTGTTCGTTTATGACACCATCAGCGAGACGAGCCGCATGGTGCCCATCGCGTACCATTCTCCCCAGACCCAGCGAAATCGCAAGTTCGTGGAGCCATCCAGATATCTTGACGACTGGAGCATCCACCCGAAGGGCCATTCGGTCGCCATTACAGCCCGCGGGAAAGTCTTCTCATTCTCAAATTGGGAAGGGGCCGTGCTGCAGCATGGGAGCGACTCAACGAACCCGGCGGAAAATAATGGTGTCGCAACCGGGGCGCGCTACCGCCTTCCAAGCTGGTTGAACGATGGCAAACGCCTGATCGGTATAACCGACCTGGGTGGTGAAGAACGTTTCGTCATCTGGAATGCGGACGGCAGCGGCGAGCCCGAGTATTTCGACGATCTGGATATCGGCCGGCCCGAAGCCATCGCCGTAAACCCGAAAAAGGACCAGATTGTTTTCTGCAACCACCGTTACGAGATCCTTTTTCTGGACCTGGCTGCCCGTGAGTTGCGCCAAATCGATCGCGGTATCGCCTATCCGATCGGCGGCTTCGATTGGTCCCCGGATGGGGAATGGGTGGCATACAGCGTTTCGATCTCTCTGCAGCAGATGGCCTTGAAACTGTGGCAAGCAGCCAGCGGCGAGACCTATCTGCTGACCCAGCCCGTCCTACGCGACATTGCTCCGGCGTTTGACCTCAATGGCAAGTATCTCTATTTCCTCTCCTACCGCATCTTCGAGCCGGTTTTTGACCAACTGCAGTTCGACCTGGGCTTTCCGCGCGGGATGAAGCCCTACCTGATCACCTTGCAAAAAGATCTGCCCTCGCCTTTTGTACCTCAACCTAAAAGCGATGAAGAGGAAAACGAAGCCGAAGAAGAGGACGAGGACGGCGAGGAGCCAGGCGTGAAAAGCGAAACCGCGATCGCTCAAAACGAAGAGCCGGAAAAACCTGCTGAACAGATAGATGGCGAGAAAAAGAACGGGAAAGAGGAAGAGAAAGAGAACGAAGAGCCTCTCAAAATCGACCTGGAAGGGATTCAAGGGCGCGTGGTCGCTTTCCCAGTACCGGAAGGCATCTATGGAGGCATCCTGGGGACACAAGGCGGCAAGGTTCTATACGCTCGCTTCCCGGTTGAGGGGGCGCAAGACGATATCGAAGAACGCGCCAGATCCGCCAATGGCGCACTGTATGCCTACAACTTTGAAGATCTAAAAGAAGAAATGCTCATCAAAGACGTCGCATATTTTGACGTCTCCGCCGATGGAAAGACCTTGATCTACAGCGCCGGGAACCGCCTGCGTATCCTGAAAGCCGGCGAGAAGCCCACCGATGAAAGCAGCGCTCCCAGCCGGAAAAGCGGCTGGTTGAACCTGAACCGGATCAAAGTCTCTGTCGTCCCAGGCGCCGAATGGCGGCAGATGTTTCGCGAGGCGTGGCGCCTGCAAAGAGACCAGTTCTGGACTCCGGATATGTCCCAAATCGATTGGATCAGCGTTCACGATCGCTACTTGCCTTTGGTCGACCGGGTCAGCAGCCGCTCGGAATTCTCTGACCTGATGTGGGAAATGCAGGGGGAGCTGGGGACATCCCACGCCTATGAGTTTGGCGGCGATTACCGGCCCGAACCCAATTACACCCTGGGCTACCTGGGGGCAGACTTCGAATTTGTACCCGAGCCGCAGGGCTGGCGGATTACCCATATTTATCATGGCGACCCCTGGTCGGCAAACAGCGATTCTCCACTGAACAAGCCGGGAGTGAATCTGCAGGTTGGCGATATCCTGATGGCAGTGAACGGTAATCCGCTCACGGCGACTTTCTCCCCGGGCGCGGCGCTCGTCAACCTGGCGGGCAATGAAGTGATCCTCTCTGTCCATCGCCTCGACGAACAAGAACCACGTTTCACAACCGTGCGTACACTCTACAATAAATCCGGCGTCCGCTACAGAGAGTGGGTAGAGGAGAACCGCCGGCGGGTGCATGAGGCCACCAGCGGGCGGGTCGGCTACGTCCACATTCCCGATATGGGCGCGGCTGGCTTTGCCGAGTTTCACCGCGGCTACCTGGGCGAAGTGGACCGGGAAGGCCTGGTCATCGATGTGCGCTTCAATCGCGGCGGGTCAGTCTCCGCATTGCTGCTCGAAAAGTTGGCCCGCCAGCGTATCGGCTATGACACAACCCGCTGGAGCCAGGTCCCTACACCTTACCCACCCGAATCCGTTTTGGGGCCTATGGTGGCCCTCACCAACGAGTATGCTGGCTCAGACGGCGATATTTTCTCGCACGGATTTAAGCTGATGAAGCTGGGTCCCTTGCTCGGCAAACGAACCTGGGGCGGCGTGATCGGCATCTGGCCGCGCCACGCCCTGGTGGACGGCACGCTGACCACTCAGCCTGAATTTTCATTTTGGTTCACCGATGTGGGCTGGGGAATCGAAAATTACGGCACCGATCCGGATATCGAAGTCGACAACTTGCCGCAAGATTACGCCCAAAATTTAGATCGCCAGCTTGAACGCGCGATCCAGGAGGTCCAATCTTTGCTGGCAGCCAATCCGCCGCACGTCCCGGATTTTAAAGAACGGCCCAGCCGGGCGCTGCCTAAACTTCCCAGCCGGTAAACCAACCGTCTGCTAAACTGTTTTGATCGAGCGCTATTTATCCACCCCCGAGCGCCCAACATTCATCAGAGCCGATGTCAACGCCATCGCAATCCCTTTCTGAACTTATCCGGTTGTCTTTTCCCGAACCGGTATCCTGGCTGACCGGCAGCCAGGATACAACCAACGCGTTCAATTGGGTGGCTACTGACGTGGAAGAAGCACGGCCTGGAGACATTCTGGTCATCTCCAGAGAGAAAATGGACAACGGCTTATTGGCCGTGGCCGCCAAGAAGCGTCTCGCCGCGCTCCTGGTGCTGGGGAAACCGGATCTCAACGGACTCAATATTCCTGAAGGGTTGGCGGTTATTGCCCTGGAGGCGGAGCTGGAGGCGCGCACGGCTCAGCGCGACCTGCTTACGATTTTGATCAACCAGCGAGCCATGATGATGGAACGCGGCGTGCGCATTCACGGGCAGCTTTCACAACTGGCCGCCCAGGGGGACGGGCTGGAAAGCCTGGCGCGCGCCATGGGGGAAATCTCCGGGCGCGGCATCCTGGTCCAGGACAAACGGCTGCAGATCCTGGCGCAGCACCCTTCGCCTGCCCTGGTTTCCATCTGGGAGGACGTTTTACGCCAGTTGGAACCGCCCGAAAGCCTGCCTGAGTTACTGCGCGACCGGAAAGAGGCTGGCCGCCACCCGCTGGTCATCACCCAGGAAATGCCCGGCAGCCTGGCGCGCTTGGTCGTGCCGATAACTGTAAGTGAGATGGCGCGCGGTTACCTCTCCCTGGTGGGGATGCCAGGCGAGCTGGACGCCCTGGACCACCTGGTGGCCGAGCAAGGGGCCCTGGTTTGCGCAATTGAAATGGCACGCGCCAAGGCGGTCCGTGAAGCTGAGAAAAGGCTGACTGGAAACCTGCTAACCGCCTTGCTGGAGGAGAACCTTTCACCGCGAGATGCACGCTTGTGGGCCCAATCGATGGGCCTGGACCTACACCAGGCCCACGTGGCGCTGCGCTTCGCCTGGGATGGAGCCTCTCCCCCCTCCAGGCGCCGGCTGGAAACCCTGGTGAACGGTGAGGTGACCCGCCAGGGTCTGCGCGTCGTCGTCAACCCCATGGGCACGGAGGTGATCTGCTTCTGCCAGGTGCCTTTGGGAAAAAACCGCCCGGATATCGCCCTGGAGTTCGCCCAATCCGTGCTGGACCAGGAGATGCAGGAATTTCCCGACATTATGGCGCGCTGCGGAGTCGGCACTTCCGCCCAGGATTTGAGCGAATGGCGCGCCTCATTTCGCCAGGCCGGGCAGGCCCTGGAAATGGCTCGCCGCCTGGGAGAGAAGAAGCCGCTCTATTTTTCAGACCTCTCGGTTTACCGGCTGCTGATGCAGATCGAACATAACCCGGAGCTGATCGCCTTCCAGGAGGAGATCCTCGGCCCGCTGCTGGCTTATGAAGGCGGCGCGGAGCTCATCCGCACCCTGGAGGCCTATTTCGAACACAACGGCAACCTTTCGCAGGCTGCAGAGGCCCTCTTCATCCACCGCAACACGCTCATCTACCGTATGGAGCGCATCGCCGGGATCACAAACCTGGACCTGGATAAGCCCGAAACTCGCCTGGCGGCCCAACTCGCGCTGCACATTTACCGCATGACAGGCTCCACCCGCAGCTAGCCGGGTAAAAACCCGTTCGTGCAAACCGGATAGTTTTTAGACCGTTTTCTTGTATGAAATTACAATGGAAACCCAGGCGAGTTTGCAGTAGAATAAGACAATTAAGGTAAAGGAAATGACAACTATGATACCCATTGGTTTTGCAATCCTGGCTTCCTTGACGATCTCCATGATGATGCGCATGCTGGAGAAAAAGAATCTCGCCTGGAGCAAGGTAGCCGTGGTTGTGAAGCGTAAGCGTTGAAAAATTTTCTCCCCAAAGGTTTTAGCGGGCTGCCCAAACCAGGCAGCCCGTTTTTTTTAAGCATATCTCGAAACTTTGCCAGCAGACCCAGGAGGCCGATCGATGAGCACGCAACCATCTACACCCGTTCGTATCACATCCACTCAAAAGTTAGCTAAGGAGATTTCAGTGGCCAACCAGCAAGGCCCATCCACCCGGTCCGTTCACCTGGGACGCCGCTCGAACCCATACCACGCGATCACGGACCCCATCGTCCAGGCCGCCACCTACACTTTCGAAGACAGCCAGGATCTGCGTACATTCATGGAATATCGCCTATGGGGTCCGGTCGAAGGGCGCACCGAATATGGCCGTTATGGCAATCCAACGGTGGACGCCGTGGAGGCCCGTCTGGCCCGGTTGGAAGGCGCCGGCGACGCGATTTTATTTGCATCCGGTATGGCTGGGATCACGACCGTCTTGCTGGCGCTGCTTTCGAGCGGAGACCACCTGGTGATCACGAACGATTGTTACCGGCGCACACGCCAGTTTTGCCAGAATTTTCTCAAGCGCATGGGGATCACCTGTACGGTCGTGGAGATGGGGGATTATGCAGCGCTCGAAGAGGCCATCCGCCCAGAAACTGGTTAATCGTCTCAGAATCACCCACCAATCCGTACCTGCGGGTGCTGGACCTGGAGCGGTTCGTGCAGATCGCCCACAGCCACCGGGTAAAGACCCTGGTGGACGCCACCTTTGCCACGCCCCTGAATGTGCGCCCGCTGGAATGGGGCGTTGACCTGGTGGTGCATTCGGCGACCAAGTATCTTGCGGGCCACAACGACCTGCTGGCGGGCGTCGTGGCTGGCGAAACAGGCTTGCTGGGCGCTTTACGCGAGACCCTGGGCGTCTTAGGGGCCATCGCAGATCCGCACAATGCTGCCCTGCTGCTGCGCGGTTTGAAAACCCTGGGACTGCGCCTGGAGCGGCAGAATCAAACCGCTCAGCGGATCGCCGAATTTCTGGAAGGACACCCGGCTGTTGAACAGGTTTGGTATCCCGGCCTGGCCTCCCATCCGGACCACGCCGTCGCGGCCTCACAAATGAGCGGCTTTGGCGGGGTAGTCTCTTTTACGGTGCGCGGCGACCTGGACAGCACCTCACAGTTCGTCGATGCCTTGCAAATCCCGCTGATCGCCACCTCCCTGGGCGGTTGTGAATCGCTGGTATCGCAGCCGGCGCTGATGTCTTACTTTGAGCTCTCCAGTGAAGAACGCCTGGCGATTGGAATTCGCGACAACCTCGTTCGGTTTGCAGTCGGCATTGAAGACCAATCCGACCTGCTCGCAGACCTGGACCAGGCCTTAGCAACGGTCTGCTGACTGCCATTGGGCAGTTTAACAAAAGATTACACCTGAAATCTTGGAAAAAATGCCAATAGACAAATGCCTGGGGGAAGTGTACACTAACCATTAGTCTGTAAAAATTGATTGACTGCTTATGTTTGCAATTTCTTTCCTCCTAGTCCTGCTCGCTATTGCGGTTCTCATCCTTATTGAGAACACATCTTACACGCGGGCAGCCGAAGCGGTAATCAAAACCCAGGCTTAACAGCAAAACTCAACGTAGAATTTACGGGCTGCCCAAAAAGGCAGCCCTTTTTTTTCGAAAAAGTTTCGTAACACCCGGCCGGTTGAAATCGAGATACAGGAGAATAACGAACGCCATGTCTATGCGCTCAGATCAGATCAAAAAAGGATTCGAAAGAGCCCCTCACCGCGCTTTACTGAAAGCTACGGGGGTCAAAGACGAGGATTTCAATAAACCTTTTATCGCTATCGTCAACTCTTATGTAGATATCATCCCAGGGCATGTCCACTTGCAGGGTTTCGGCAAGAAAATAAAAGAGGCCGTGCGCGCCGCCGGTGGCGTGCCCTTCGAGTTTAACACGATTGGCGTCGACGACGGCATCGCCATGGGCCATTCAGGGATGAAATTCAGCCTGCCTTCGCGCGAGCTGATCGCGGACAGTGTAGAGACCATGATCCAGGCTCACAAATTCGATGGAATGGTCTGCATCCCCAACTGCGACAAGATCGTGCCTGGGATGATGATGGGCGCCATGCGCGTGGACATCCCCACGATCTTCGTTTCCGGGGGACCCATGGCGGCCGGCAAGACCCCAGAAGGCGAGACTGTGGACTTGATCTCCGTTTTCGAAGGCGTCGGCGCTTATAAAGCCGGTAAGATCGATGCCAACCGCCTGAAAATGTTAGAAGACTACAGCTGTCCCTCCTGCGGTTCCTGCTCCGGGTTGTTCACCGCCAACTCGATGAACTGCCTGCTGGAAGTGCTCGGGCTGGCGCTGCCTTACAATGGCTCAGCCCTGGCCTTGAGCGAGGAAAGGGATGATCTGGCCCGCCGCGCCGCTCAACAGATCCTCAACCTGGTAAAAACCAACCTGACCCCGCGCAAGCTGGTCAATGTCGAGGTCATCGACGACGCTTTCGCATTGGACATGGCCATGGGCGGGAGCACCAACACCGTGCTGCATACACTCGCCCTGGCGCACGAGGCCGGTGTGGAATACCCATTGGAGCGCATCAACAGCGTTGCCAACAAAGTCCCTTACCTGTGCAAAGTGAGCCCTTCAGGCACCTGGCACATGGAGGATGTCCACCGGGCTGGCGGCATCCCGGCGATCTTGAACGAGATCGCCCGAGATGGCAACACGCTGCACCTGGACCGGCTGACCGTAACCGGGAAAACCCTGCGCGAATCGATCGCCGGGCGCACGATCCGCGATACGGATGTAATCCACACCCGCGACAATCCGCACTCTGCAGTAGGCGGGCTGGCGATCTTATTCGGCAACCTGGCCCCGGATGGAGCAGTCGTCAAGACCGGCGGGGTAACCGCTCATATGCGCCGCCACAGCGGGCCAGCGCGCATCTACGAGAGCCAGGAGGATTGTATGGCCGGCATCCTCGACCGCCAGGTGCAGCCCGGCGATGTGGTTGTCATCCGCTACGAGGGGCCGCGCGGTGGGCCGGGGATGCAGGAAATGCTCTCACCCACTTCCGCCATTATGGGTATGGGCCTGGGTGATAAGGTGGCGTTGATCACCGATGGGCGTTTTTCAGGTGGGACGCGCGGCGCCTGCATCGGCCACATCAGTCCGGAGGCGGCCGCGGGCGGACCCATCGCGGCGTTGAAGGACGGCGACATCATAGAAATCGACCTGGATGCCCGCTCGCTCAACGCCCGCCTCAGCGACGAGGAGATCCAAGATCGTCTGGCAGCCTTGCCCCCGTTTGAACCGCACACCGATAGCGTCTGGCTGCGGCGTTACGCTCGCTTCGTCACCAGCGCCAGCCAGGGAGCTGTGCTTGTTTGAGCTTTGCAAGTTCAAGGAAGAGACATACACCCGCGGGCGGCCCCTCCAGCGTCCGTGAGCCGAATTCCATTGGTTTCGTTTGAGGAGAGATTGCAATGAAAAAATGTGGTGCCGATATTCTGTGGGAATGCGTTGTCCGTGAAGGTGTGGATGTGTTGTTTGGCTTGCCCGGCGGGGCGATTATGCCCGTATATGACGCCATGCTGAACTACCCGGTTCATCACGTGCTCGTACGTCACGAACAAGGCGCAGCCCATATGGCGGATGGCTATGCCCGCGCTTCCGGCAAGGTGGGCGTAGCGATAGCAACTTCCGGCCCGGGGGCCACAAACCTAGTGACCGGCATTGTCACGGCGATGATGGACTCATCCCCAATCGTTTGCATCACAGGCCAGGTGCACGAACATCTGATCGGGGGAGACGCGTTCCAGGAGACGGACATTTCCGGCATCACTTTGCCGATCACCAAGCACAATTTCCTGGTAACGCGCGCCGACCAGATCGCCCGAGTGGTGCGCGAGGCCTTTTATATCGCCCGCAGTGGGCGTCCAGGGCCGGTGCTGATCGATATCTGCAAGAACGCCCAGGTCGAGGAGACGGAGTTTGAATACCCGGAAAAAATCTCATTGCCCGGTTACCAACCGCCCACGCACGCGCCGCTGACCGATCTGAAGCGTGCCGTCGAATTGATCGAAAAAGCCGAACGGCCCGTGATCCTGGCCGGCCACGGGGTAATGATGTCCGGCGCGATGGAAGAGCTGCGCATTTTCGCCACTAAAACCCATACCCCGGTTGCCTTGACTCTGCTGGGCCTGGGCTCCTTCCCGGCCTCAGATCCACTCAGCCTGGGCATGATGGGCATGCACGGCGAGGCGTATTGCAATATGGCAATCCAAAACGCCGATCTTTTGCTGGCGTTCGGCATGCGCTTCGACGATCGCGTGACCGGCAAATTGCGCACTTATGCCCCGCGGGCCAGAAAAATCCACATCGAAATCGACCCGTCCGAGGTCCATAAGAACGTCCATGTCGATGTGCCTCTCATCGGCGATTTGAAGACCGTTCTCTCCGACCTGATCCCCATGGTGGATGAATGCGACCATGAGCAATGGTTCGAACAAATCAGCGATTGGCGCTCGGACAGCGAGGAGCGCGACATTTTATCCTGGCCAGACGACGGCAAGCTCTATACCGCGAAAGTAATCCGAGATCTGTGGGAAGCCACGAACGGAGACGCAATTGTAACCACCGGGGTGGGCCAGCACCAGATGTGGGCGGCGCAGTACTACCCCTTCGAACAACCTTTCCGGCTGATCACTTCCGGTGGGGCGGGCACGATGGGATTCGGCCTGCCATCCGCGATCGGCGCCTGGTTTGCATACCCACAGCGCGAAGTCTGGGTTGTGGATGGCGATGGCAGTTTCCAGATGACGCAGGCCGAGCTTTCGACTGCGATTCAGGAAGGCGTCAATGTCAAGATCGCGATCATGAACAACGCTTTCCTGGGAATGGTGCGCCAGTGGCAGGAGTTTTTCTTCGAAAGTCGCTACGCCGGCACGCCGCTGATCGGGCCTGATTTCGTCAAATTAGCGGAGGCGCATGGCATCCCGGCCCGCAAGATCACCGCTCCAGATGGGGTGCTGCCGGCGATCGAATTCGCCCATCAAACCCCCGGCCCGGTTCTGCTTGACTTCCGTGTGGAGAAAGAGGAGGCCGTGTATCCGATGGTGCCTTCCGGGGCAGACCTGGACGCCATGATCCGCCGGCCCGTCCGCCGTTCACCGACGCAAGCCGTTGGACAGGATTGAAAGCCCGCTGCTTAGAAGCTCAAGATATCGAAGCAATTATAGGAGAAATCCATGCAACACACTCTGATCGCTCTTGTAGAAGATAAACCCGGGGTCCTGAACCGGGTGGCGTCTTTGTTCCGCCGGCGTAACTTCAACATCGAATCCTTGAACGTCGGGCGGACCGAAAAGGCAGATGTCTCCCGCATGACGATTGTGCTGGACAGCGAAGAGACAGACGCCCGCAAAGTGGAAGTCAACCTCTACAAGCTGGTGAATGTGATCGACGTGCAAGATGTCACCAACCAACCGTCTGTGGCGCGCGAGCTGGCGCTGATCAAGGTGAAAGCCTCTCCGGACCAGCGCGCAGAGGTCTCGAACCTGGCCTCCATTTTTCGCGCCAAGATCGTGGACGTCGCCCAGGATTCGATCATCCTGGAGATCACCGGCACAGAGGATAAGGTTGACAGCCTGGTAGAGCTGCTGCGCCCGATCGGCATCCTGGAAATGGTGCGCACCGGTAAAGTCGCCATGATGCGCGGCACCGCATCCGGAGTGCGTTATGCCCCTGGCGCAAACGGGAACCACCATTGGGAATTCGAGAACGCCTGATCCCGAAGCGGACACCCAATTTGTCGGAAAACCGGCAGGACGGACACCGGACCCGCCGGAAAGCCATCCGTAGGAAATGCCTGCAAAAACGAGGACTTAGGATATGGCAACCATTTATTACGACGTAGATGCTGACCCAACCCTGATCAACACCAAGAAAGTCGCCATTATCGGCTTCGGCTCGCAGGGCCACGCCCACGCGTTGAACCTGCATGATAGCGGTGTGGAGGTCCGAGTGGGCCTGCGCCCCGGAAGTAAATCCTGGGCGAAGGCCGAAGCAACCGGCCTTCCCGTCAGCACGGTTGACGAAGCTGCCGAGTGGGCGGATGTGATCATGATGCTGGCGCCGGACACCGTCCAGCCGGGGATCTACACCCAAAGCATCGCCCCACACCTGCAAGCGGGAAAGACCCTCATGTTCGCTCACGGCTTCAACATCCGCTACGGCACGATCACCCCGCCGCCGGACGTAGATGTCAGCATGGTCGCGCCCAAAGCTCCCGGGCACCGGGTGCGCGAGATCTTCCAGGAAGGTGGGGGGACGCCTTCATTACTGGCTGTACACCAGGATGCCAGCGGGCAAGCCAAGGCGCAGGCGTTATCCTACGCTTACGCCCTGGGAGCAACTCGAGCCGGCGTCGTGGAGACCACATTTTCCGAAGAGACGGAGACCGACCTGTTTGGGGAACAGGCTGTGTTGTGCGGCGGCGTCACCGCCCTGGTCAAGGCAGGTTTCGAGACGCTGGTAGAAGCCGGCTACCAGCCGGAGCTGGCTTACTTCGAGTGCATGCACGAGTTGAAGCTGATCGTCGACTTGATGTACCGCGGTGGGATGAATTACATGCGCTATTCCGTCTCAGACACCGCTGAACACGGCGACTATACCGCCGGCCCCAAGATCGTTACTGAAGAGACCAAGCACGTCATGTACCAGATGTTGAAGGATATTCAAGACGGAACCTACGCTCAGAACTGGATTGAAGAAAATAAGAAAGGCCGGCCCTGGTTTAATGAGCAGCGCCATACGCAGCAAAAACATATGATTGAGGAGGTCGGCGCCAACCTGCGCGAGATGATGCCGTTCATCGATCCGGTGACGATTAAGCCGGGTGAATGACGAAAGGCGAATTGGGCATGAACAATAATTTCGTTAGGATTTTTGACACATCGCTGCGCGATGGGGAACAATCCCCCGGAGCGACACTGACCTCGTCCGAGAAGCTGGAAATCGCGCGCGCCCTGGCGCGCCTGGGCGTTTCGGTGATCGAGGCGGGGTTCCCAGCCGCCTCTCCGGACGATTTGGAAGGCGTGCGCAGAATCGCCATCGAAGTGGGCAACCCGCCGGTCAGTGACGGCGAACTCACCCCCCAGGTTCCGATCATTTGTGGTCTGGCGCGGGCAAACAAGACCGATATCGAAGCAGCCTGGGAGGCAGTGCGTTACGCCGCACGGCCGCGCATTCATACATTTCTGGCGACTTCGCCGATCCATATGCGCTATAAGCTGCGCATGGACCCTGAGGAAGTTGTCGACCGGGTGCGCGAGATGGTAGCTTACGCAAAAACTTTTTGTGAGGATGTAGAATTCTCACCCGAGGACGCCGGTCGCAGCGATCCAGAGTTCCTTTACCTGGTGCTGGAAGAAGCGATCAAAGCCGGCGCGACCACGGTCAACATCCCCGACACGGTCGGTTACACGACCCCGCAAGAGTTTGGCGGCCTGATTTCCGGAATCATCGCCAACACCCCTGGAATCGAAAAGGCCATTATCTCTGTCCACTGCCATAACGATCTCGGACTGGCGACAGCGAATACCCTCGCCGGCATCCAGGCCGGAGCGCGCCAGGCGGAAGTCACCATAAACGGCATCGGCGAAAGAGCCGGCAACACTTCCCTGGAAGAGGTCGTGATGACCCTGCTCACCCGCCGCTCGATTTATGGCCTGGAAACCCAAATTGACACTACCCAAATCGCCCGTGTCAGCCGCATGGTGTCGAATTACACCGGCATCCCCGTCCAGCCCAACAAAGCAATTGTCGGGGCTAATGCTTTCGCCCACGAGGCCGGCATTCACCAGGACGGCATGCTCAAGCACAATATGACTTACGAGATCATGCGCCCGGAGACGGTTGGGCTCAACCGCTCGCGTCTGGTGCTGGGAAAACATTCTGGCCGCCACGCCCTGAAAGCTCACCTGTCTGAACTGGGCTACGATCTAAGCAAAGAAGACCTGGATCACGCCTTTGAACGCTACAAAGAACTGGCCGATAAAAAGAAAACGATCACTGACGCCGACCTGGAGGCCCTGGTCGAGGACCAGGTTTACCAGTCGCCCGAAATCTATTCCCTGGAGGGCTTGCAGGTAACCTGCGGGACAATGGGAATGCCAACCGCCACGGTGCGGCTGCGCGGTCCGGACGGCGAGCTGCATTCGCAAGCGATGATCGGCACCGGGCCGGTACACGCCACATACCAGGCAATCGACGCTATCGTCGGCGCTCACAACATCCTCCTGGAGTTCAACATCCATGCTGTGACCGAAGGCATTGATGCAATCGGCGAGGTCACCGTGCGCCTGCAGGTCGACAACGGCTCCCTTCCGCAGCGCACCTCGCCCCAAAACGGCCTCACCCGCGCCCGCACTTTCGGTGGTTACGGCACGGACACCGACATCATCGTCGCCAGCGCGAAAGCATACCTGGCTGCCATCAACAAACTTCTCGTAGCTACCGGCCGGTTCCGCGCAACCGAAGCCGAGAAAACCATGACCACGGCGGGCTAACGCCGGAAGGAATTTACAATGAGCAACTGGATGACGCAATCATTTGACGATATGGAAGGCTACGAAGCCTTGTTTTTCGAACCCAGGAGCATATCCGCCGATTGGGACCTTTCCGAGCTGTTGGAACCCTCCCCCCGGCAGAGCCATCCAAAGCAAGCGAGCTGGCAGGCCGGCCAGGGCACGCCTGGCGAACTACACCAGCCGTCGCAAGACCCAACCTTGCCAGAGCCTTGGAAGATGGATTGCGAGTTCGAGCCCTTCCCTGAACCACGCACCATGCCCTCTCGCTGGGATATATCGGAGCTGTTCTAAACGCCGTGTCCACGACGAAGGGCTTTCAAGGGAAAAAGCGTTGGGCGCTTTGCCCTGGCCGCAGGCCAGTGGTCGGCGAACCGCACAATAGAAAAGAAACGATCCTTAATGATGCCAAACCCCAAAACACTTTTTGAAAAGATCTGGGAAAGCCACAGCGTGGTGGAATCGCCCGGATTTCCCACGATCCTGTATATCGACCGGCACCTGGTGCATGAGGTCACCTCTCCCCAGGCCTTCAGCGCCCTGCGGGAGAAGGGTCTGCGGGTTCGCCGCCCGGAACTCACCGTGGCGACCATGGACCATTCCACGCCTACCCGCGAACTTTCCATCTCACTGGCGGACGATATGGCCGCACGCCAACTGCGCCAGTTGGAAGAAAATTGCCGCGATTTTGGCCTGCCGCTTTATAACCTGGAGAGCCCCGAGCGAGGCATCGTGCATGTGATCGGGCCCGAATTGGGTATTACCCAACCCGGCATGACGATTGTTTGCGGCGACAGCCACACCTCGACCCATGGCGCCTTCGGGGCGCTGGCCTTCGGGATCGGGACCAGCGAGGTGGAGCATGTTTTAGCCACCCAATGCCTGCTGCAGACCCGGCCGAAAACATTCCAGGTCAACTTCGAAGGTAGCCTGGGGAAAGGGGTATCGTCGAAAGATATGATCTTGGCGCTGATCGCCGAAATCGGCATCGGCGGCGGCACAGGGCACGTTTTTGAATACACCGGCAGCGCAGTGCGCGGGCTCAATATGGAAGAACGCATGACCCTGTGCAACATGTCGATTGAAGCCGGAGCGCGCGCCGGGATGATCGCGCCGGATGATACCACCTTTGAATACCTCGCCGGACGGCCGTTTGCTCCCCAAGGAGCCGAATGGGAGGCTGCTCTGGTCAATTGGCGCACCCTGCCGAGCGATCCCCAGGCGCAGTTCGATAAATACCTCCAACTGGATATCTCCCGACTCCAGCCAATGATCACCTACGGCACCAATCCTGGCATGGGCATCCCCATCGGCGCGGCCGTACCCGACCCGGCTGACGAACCGGATCTCTCCAAACGGAACGCCCTGGAAAAGGCCCTGCGCTACATGGATCTCCAGCCGGGTCTCCCGCTGTTGGGACACCCGGTCAACGTGGTATTCATTGGAAGCTGCACGAATGGGCGCATCACCGACCTGCGCCAGGCCGCTTCGGCGCTGCAAGGCCGCAAAGTGGCGGATGGCGTGCGGATGCTGGTGGTCCCTGGCTCCGAAGGCATACGCCGCCAGGCAGAGGCTGAAGGATTGGATCGCGTTTTTCGCGAGGCCGGCGCCGAGTGGCGATTTGCCGGCTGCAGCATGTGCATCGCGATGAACGGCGACCAGCTCCAACCGGGCCAGTACGCGGTGAGCACCAGCAACCGCAATTTCGAGGGACGCCAGGGCAAGGGCGGGCGCACCTTCCTGGCTAACCCGCTCACCGCCGTCGCCGCCGCGGTAGCCGGACATATCACCGACCCACGCACCTTTTTCGATGCATGATCGATGGATGAGTGAAAAAATTCATGGAACCCTTTACTTCGCTTACCTCTCGTGTCGTTCCAATCCCATTTAACGATATCGATACCGACCAGATCATTCCGGCGCGCTTCTTGAAGGTAATCAATAAATCCGGGCTGGCTGAAGGGCTTTTCGCCGAATGGCGCTTTCTCCCAGGGGGCAACCCGGACCCGGAATTTCCACTCAACCGCCCAGAATATCAAGACGCCAAAATTCTCCTGGCTGGAGATAATTTCGGCTGCGGCTCGTCGCGCGAACACGCGCCCTGGGCGCTGGCAGGCTGGGGGATTCGAGCGGTGATCAGCAGCCAGATCGCCGACATTTTCCGCAACAACGCCTTGAAGAACGGCTTGCTGCCGGTCGTCGTCGACTCGATCACGCTGCAGAAACTCTCTCGAAGCAGGGAGCTCCTCCCCGGTGGAGATCACCATCGACCTGGCCTCGCAAACGCTGACACTGCCAGACGGGGAGCAAGCCAGCTTCCCTATCGATCCATTCAATAAAGCCTGCCTTCTAGATGGGGTAGACCAGCTCGGCTACCTGTTAAAACACGAAACACAAATCGCCGCCTACGAACGTGCCCATGCCTGAGTGCCAAAGGAGTTAGAGCATGACCGATGTATTCATCTACGACACCACCCTGAGGGATGGCACCCAGCGCGAAGGCATTTCGCTTTCTGTCGACGATAAGTTGAAAATCGCCCGCCGCCTGGACGAATTCGGCGTGCACTACATCGAGGGCGGCTGGCCCGGATCGAACCCCAAAGACGCAGCTTTCTTCCAACGCGCCCAGGACATGCAATTGAGACAGGCGAAAATTGCCGCTTTCGGCTCTACGCTCAAAAAAGGCAGCCTCCCCGAGCAGGACTCCAACCTGCAAGCTTTGCTCGAGGCCGGCACCCCGGTGGTAACCCTGGTGGGGAAAAGCTGGGATCTGCATGTCACGGACGTATTAGAAGCCACTTTGAGCGAAAACCTGTCCATGATCCGTGAGAGCGTCGCTTACATGAAACGCAACGGTAAAGAAGTGATTTATGACGCCGAACATTTCTTCGACGGGTATAAACACAATCCCGAGTACACCTTGCAAACGTTGGACGCCGCCCAGCAGGGCGGGGCAGATGTGATCGTGTTGTGCGACACCAATGGCGGCACGCTTCCCTGGGAAGTGGAGGAAGTTTTCAAGACGGTCGCCGGCCACATCCACACGCCGCTCGGCATTCACACCCACGATGACGGCGGCTGCGGGGTCGCAAATACCCTGGCGGCCGTGCGCGCTGGCGCGATCCAGGTTCAGGGCACCATCAACGGCTACGGCGAGCGGGTGGGCAACGCCAACCTTTGCAGCATTGTCCCGGACTTGCAGTTAAAAATGGGAAAGGAGTGTGTGCCGGTCGAAAATCTTGCACAGCTCAGCGAGCTGTCATATTTCGTCGCCGAAGTCGCCAACCTGCCGCACGACAAGCACCAACCGTTCGTGGGCGCCAGCGCCTTTGCCCACAAAGGCGGCATTCACGTCGCGGCCATGCTCAAGAATGAGCGCTCTTACCAGCATATTGAGCCCACGCTGGTGGGAAACCAGCGCCGCACCGTCGTCTCAGAGCTTTCAGGGCGCGGCAACGTCCTGGAAAAATCCCGCCAGTTTGGGTTGGACGTCACCAGCGAACAGGCGCGCCAGGTCCTCACCCGGATCAAAGAACTGGAAGCGCAGGGATTTACATTCGAAAGCGCCGAAGCTTCGGTCAGTTTGATGCTCCAGCAGCTCCAGCCCGCGTACACGCCTCCTTTTGAGCTGATCGACTTTATGGTGCTCGTGGAACAGCGCCAGGGTCGCGGCATGTTGGCCGAGGCGACCGTCAAAGTGCGCGTCGGCGACAAGATCGTCCACACGGCCGCGGAGGGCAACGGCCCGGTCAGCGCTTTGGACGCGGCCTTGCGCAAAGCCCTGCTGGATATCTATCCCGGATTGGCTGACGTACGCCTGAGCGATTACAAGGTGCGCATTTTGGACAGCGAGAATGGCACCGCCGCAGCAGTGCGCGTGCTGATCGACACCAAGAACGGCACCCACCGCTGGAGCACGGTCGGCGCCAGCACGAACATCATCGAGGCGAGCTGGCGCGCCCTGGCAGACAGCATGGAATACGCCCTCCTGAATGGGGCCGGCGGCCACCAGGAAGGCAAGTAGCGCATGGAAACCAACATCATTTTGCTCCCGGGGGATGGAATTGGGCCTGAAGTCGTACAGGCCGCCGTACAGGTCATGCAGACGGTCGCAGCCCGTTTCGGACACGAGTTCCAAACCCAGGAATTCCCGATCGGAGGCTGCGCAATCGACTCCCACGGGGACCCGCTGCCTGACGAGACACTGCAAGCCTGCCGGCAAGCGGACGCCGTCCTGCTTGGCGCGGTTGGCGGTCCGCGCTGGGATGATCCGAACGCCGCCGTGCGACCGGAGCAGGGGCTGTTAAGAATTCGCAAGGAGCTGGGCCTGTTTGCCAACCTGCGCCCTGTGCAGCCCCACCCCGCATTAGTGGAGGCTTCCCCATTGCGGCCCGAACGCCTGGATGAGGTGAATTTGGTCGTCGTACGCGAGCTGACCAGTGGGATTTATTTCGGCCAACCGCGCCTGCGCCGGATGGAGAACGGTGAAGAGCGCGCGATCGACACCATGACCTATACGGAGAGCGAAGTGCGCCGGGTGGCGCACCTGGCTTTCCAACTGGCCCGCCAGCGACGCGGCCTGGTGACCTCGGTGGATAAAGCCAACGTGCTGGAGTGCTCGCGGCTCTGGCGCCAGACCGTTAGCCGCCTCGCTCCCGAATACCCGGACGTCCGGCTGGAACACCTGCTGGTCGATGCGGCAGCCATGCACCTGCTCACCCGCCCGGCGACATTTGACGTGATCTTGACGGCTAATTTATTCGGCGACATCCTCACCGACGAAGCCTCCGTGCTTTCCGGCTCGATGGGTAACCTGCCCTCCGCCTCGTTGGGCGAATCGCTCAACGGGCATGGCCAGCCGCGCGGCCTGTATGAGCCCATCCATGGGTCAGCGCCTACCATTGCCGGGTTGGGGATCGCCAACCCGATCGGCACGATTCTCTCCCTGGCGCTGTTAATGAAATATTCGCTCGGATTGGCCGCTGAAGCGCAGGCTATCGAGGCTGCGGTGGACGCCGTCTTACACCGCGGTGAGCGCACCGCCGATCTGGCCCGCCAGGGACAGCCTTCACTGAGCACCTTAGAAATGAGCGCCAGTATTTGCCAGTCGCTTATTGAAGAGGTATCGACAAAAGTGTAATAATATTCATTTACCCAGGAGGTATCCATGAAATCGAACTATATTTGGATGGATGGTGAGATGGTCCCGTTTGAACAAGCTACCGTGCACGTCCTGAGCCCCACACTTCATTATGGGACCGGTGTCTTCGAAGGGATCCGCTGCTACGAGACTTCCAAAGGGCCGGCGATTTTCCGTCTGCGCGAGCACATGCAGCGCTTCGTCAATTCAATCCAGATCGCCGGAATTCTGAACTTCCCTTACTCCATCGAAGAACTTAACCGGGCCGTACACCAGACGATTCAGGCTAACGGCTTTATGGAGTGCTACATCCGCCCGCTCACCTACATGATCGGCCCGCTGGGACTCAACCTGGATGCCTGGCGTCCGGCGGTGAGCATCGCCGTCTGGGAATGGGGTCCTTTCCTGGGCAAGGACGCGATGGAGAAGGGCGTGCGCGCCATGGTTTCTTCATTCACTCGCCACCATCCGAATGTGATGATGACCAAAGCCAAAATTTCCGGCAATTATGTCAACTCCACGCTTGCCAAGACAATCGCCGTGCGTTCCGGCTTCGATGAATCGATCATGATGGATCCACAGGGTTTTGTCGCAGAGTGCAGCGGTGAGAATATTTTCCTGGTGCGAAATGGCGTAATTTACACACCGCCGCCGACAGCGGTGTTGGAAGGCATCACCCGCGACGCGGTGATCACGATCGCTCGTGATCTGGGCTACCAGGTGGTTGAAGAACCGGTTTCACGCGACCAGCTTTATATCGCCGATGAGGTATTTGTTTGCGGCACCGCCGCCGAGGTCGTCCCGGTGCGAGAGATCGATTTCCGGGTGATCGGCAAAACCCCTAAAGGCCCGGTGACCGACCAGATTCAGCGCGCCTTTTTCGATACAGTCTGCGGCGGCGGCCCGCGCTCGAACGAGTGGCTCGATTACGTGGATGACGCCGTCTATGCAGTCTGACCTGGGAAAAGAGCAGGAGTCATCCGGGCAGGAGCTTAAGGCAAATCGTGAATTTCAGACACTGGAGATCCCGCGAGTCGCTTTCCAGGGCGAACGCGGGGCTTACAGCGAGTTGGCGGCCTTCGAATATTTCGGCCCCAACATTCAGACTATTCCCTGCGCCTCCTTCGAGGACGTGTTCGCTTTGGTAAGCGCCGGGGATGGGGCCGGAATGGACGCCAGCCTGGGATTACTCCCCATCGAAAATTCGCTGGCGGGCAGTATCCACCGCAACTATGATTTGATGCTGCGCCACGATCTGCACATCGTTGGGGAGTACCACCTGCGGGTCAGCCACTGCCTGCTGGCTCTCCCTGGAGTGCGCCTGGAGGAGATCCAAAGCGTTCACTCCCATCCCCAGGCGCTCGCCCAATGCGAAGCCAACCTTTCCCGCCTGGGGGTAGCCCGTGTCGCCGAAGCAGATACAGCCGGCGCCGCCCGCTTGCTGCGCGAGCGCGACGACCGCCAAGCCGCCGCGCTGGCTTCGAGCCATGCCGCCCGGGTCTACGACCTGGAAATCCTGGCCGAAAACATGGAAGACAACCCGGCCAATTACACTCGCTTCCTGGCGCTTGCCAGGCACCCAACCGCCGCACAGGATACCGAAAACGGCGATTATAAGACCTCGGTCGTTTTCAGCCTGAACAACCGGCCTGGGGCTCTGTTTAAGGCGTTGAGCGTTTTCGCCTTGCGCGACGTCGACCTGACGAAAATTGAATCTCGCCCGATCCCGGGCCAGCCGTGGGAGTATATGTTCTACATCGACTTCGCCGGCCACGCCAAAGCCCAAACCTGCCGCCGCGCTTTGGATAACCTGGCGGAATTAGCCCCTTTCCTGCGTTTATTGGGCTCTTACCCGCGCCACCACCTGAATTGACCTCAGAACCTCCAGCCGTAGGACCGCCAGTTGGCCTTCCGGCGACCGGTCTTATGGCTGGCGATCTCAACAGGTGTTTTGCAAGTTTGAATGCCCAAAGCCAGCCCCTCCTGCAACCTGCACGCAAATTTCACGTATACCAATTTATATTGGGTGGCAAACCCGTGCGAAGCCGTTTTTTGCCACGCGTGAATTCAGGTTAGGAGGTTTTATCATGGGACTAATTAAACTTTTCGTCGGGCTCATCACCGGGATCATCGGCCTGGTCGTCGGGTTGATCGGGGGCGTTTTCGGACTGGTGGTCGGGCTTTTCGGGGCAGTGTTCGGGCTCGGTATTGCAGCCGTTGTATTGCTCGTTCTGCTGGCTCCCCTGGCGATCCTGTTGATGATCATCTTTTAAGCCAGCGACCGATTCCAACAGCTCGCAGCGGCAATCCAATCCCCGGAAAAACGGGGTTCCCGGCGCAGCAGGTGAGGCCAGGTCGATCTGGCCTCACCTGCCGTATCTATGACATTCTGCACCCGAGAGGGTATAATTCGGCGTGGAAATTACCGGCAGCCGCAATTTAGGAGATGGATGATGCCAGAGCCAGCGACCAGATCTCAACAGAAGGCGCCTCCCAGCCCGGATGGAAGCCTGAGAGCGTTGATGAGAGATCCCCTTTCCTTCTTTCTGACCATCACGCGCCAGTATGGCGACGTTGTACGCTACCGCCCGGCGCCTGAACCGGCTTATCTGGTGAACCATCCCGACTACATCCGCCATATTTTGCAATCCAATCATCACAATTATTCCAAAGCAACCTACATCAATAATATGTTCAAACTGGCTATCGCCGATGGATTATTGGTCAGCGAGGGCGATACCTGGCTGCAGCAGCGCCGGCTGATGCAGCCCGCCTTTCACAATCAACGCATCGCCAAATTGGACGCAGTGATCGCCAATGAATGCCTTGTCATGTTGGAGCGCTGGCAGGCAAAAGCTCGCAGCAATGAGCCGATCAATATCGCCCGAGAAATGGCCACGCTTACATTGAGCATCACCGCGAAAGTCCTTTTCGGTGTAGAGCTAGGGGAACGGGCCGGTTCGGTTGGCCAGGCGGTGAACATGGCGGCCGACCTGTTGGAGAAACCACGCAACCCGCGTTTTCACAACGCGCTGCAGGAAGTAGAACAGGTTGTTTACGCCATCATCGCCGAAAGGCGAAAATCCAACGAAGATTCGGATGACCTGTTGTCTATCATGCTGGAAGCCCGCGATGAAGAAACCGGGCAGGGCATGGACGATCTGCAGCTACGCAACCAGGTGATCACCCTGCTTTTGGCAGGTTACGAAACGACCGCTAATGCGCTCACCTGGACCTGGTTCCTTTTGGCTCAGCACCCGGGCGAAGTGCAGAAGCTGCAGGCCGAGGTCGAGAGCGCCCTCGCCGGGCGACCCACCCCCCGCTTCGAAGACCTGCCCCACCTGCTCTACGCCCGCATGGTCTTTGAAGAAGGGATGCGCATCTACCCGCCGGCGTGGATTTTGGGCCGGAAGGCCCTGGCGGATGACATTGTGGGCGATTTTCGCATCCCTGCCAATACGGTGGTCGCGATCAGCCCGTACACCATGCACCGCCATCCGGATTTTTGGGAATCCCCTGAGATCTTCGACCCCGAACGGTTCACGCCCGAACGCTCTAACGGCAGGCACCGATTTGCCTACCTGCCATTTGGCGGCGGCCCGCGCCAGTGCATCGGCAACAATCTGGCGATGGCAGAGGCCCAGATCATCATCCCGATGGTGGTCAGGCGCTTTAACCTGGAACTGCTCCCCGATCAGCCCATTAAACCGGATCCACTCTTCATCCTTCGTCCAAACCGTGAGATCCTCATGAGGCTGGAAGCGCGTTAAGTTCAAACCGGGCCCGCAATTGGGGAAAAGCTTTCAAAGGGGGGCAGTTTACCGGCTTTGGCAGAGTCAGGACGGTCGAAAATGACAAAGAAAATCGGAATTTTAACCGCAGGCAGCGACTGTCCCGGGTTAAATGCAGCCATTCGCGCCATTGGAAAGGCCGCCCAGGGCACTTACGGCATGGAGATCGTCGGTTTTCAAGACGGGTTCCATGGCTTGATCGAAGATCATACCCTGCAAATCGGCGGCACGGCGTTATCGGGGATTTTAACCGCCGGCGGGACGATCCTGGGCACCAGCAGCGAAAACACCAGCGATTCCATTCCGGCGGACGACCAGCCGGAAGCAATCGAAAAAGCGCTAAAGACCTTCAAGAAGCACCGCCTGGACGCCCTGGTCTGTATTGGGGGCGGAGGTACCCAGGCCTTTGCCCGGCGATTGAGCCAGGCCGGCCTGAAAATCGTCACTTTACCGAAATCCGTCGATAACGATGTGGAATTGACCGAAACGACCATCGGATTCAGCACCGCCCTGGAAATCGCTACCCAATCTATCGACCGCCTGCACAGTACAGCTTACAGCCACCACCGCATCATCATCGTCGAGGTCATGGGACGCCACACCGGCTGGCTGACTCTCGGCTCAGGGATTGCCGGCGGCGCGGACGTGATCTTGACCCCCGAGATCCCCTACGTCATCCAAAGCGTCGCCGAGTCTATCATGCGGCGCAACAAGGCCGGGAAGAGCTTCAGCATCATCGCCGTGGCGGAGGGGATCATCACCCAGGAGGAAGTCGCTTTCGAACAGCGCTTGCGCCAAATGAGCGAGCGCGGCCGGGATCCCGCCGAGCAGGTGGAGATCAACGCTCGCCTGGAAAAAATCCAGAGCCAGCGCACCGACACAACCTTCCAGGTCTCCAACCAGTTGCGAACGCTCACCGGGCTCGAGACGCGCATCACGATCCTGGGCTACGTCCTGCGCGGCGGAGCTCCTTCGGCCGGCGATCGCATCCTGGCGACCCGTCTTGGCACGGCCTGCTTATCGGCCATCGACCAGGGCCAGTTTGGCGTCATGATCGCCGCCCGGGGCGACCAGATGCAAGCAGTCTCTCTGGACCAGATCACCCACAGGCACAAATCCGTCCCATACGACCACCCGTGGATGGAAAGCGCCCGGCGAGTGGGCACCTGCCTGGGCGATTAGGCGGATTCTCACCTCAAACCATACACCTTCTGCAATCCATAAGAGGCGATCCTGAATGGCAAACGAACAAAAATACGAGCTTTACAGCCAATCCTTTAAATCCCATGCTTACGCAATTTACGCTCAAATGCGGGCGGAAGAGGAGCAGACTATGGAAGATGGTGTCCTTCAACTTTATCCCTTACCTAACCGGGAGCTTCCGCTCAAGGGGTTGTACCTGGGTCACGATCTGCGCCGGTTCAGCAGCGCCTCTGAAAGGGCGTTCGTTTACAGTGATTTTGTCACCAGCCTGGATGGGCGCATCGCCATCCCGCACCCCAATAAACCCGGAATGGTCGTGCCGAAGCAGATCGCCAACGAGCGCGACTGGCGTCTTTTCCAGGAGTTGGTTGTCCAGGCGGATGTGCTGATCACCAGCGGCCGCTACCTGCGCGATTACGCCGACGGCCGTGCTCAGGAGATCCTGCGCGTTTACGACGACCCGCAGTTTGCCGATCTCAAAAATTGGCGCGGAGATCACGGGCTGGCTGTGCAGCCCGACCTGGCAGTGATCAGCGGCAGCCTGGATTTTCCCATCCCGGATGTGCTCGTTCAACAGCAACGGTCGATCCTGGTCTACACCACCCAGGGCCCAGACCCCGCGCGGGTGCGGACCCTGGAAGCCCAGATGGGCCAAGTGATCGTCGCTGGCGAGGATGGTGTGGATGGCCGCCTCCTGGTCGAGAGCCTTACGAACCTGGGTTACCGGATGGTGTATTCGACCACCGGCCCGAAAGTACTGCACCTGCTTTTGGCGGCGGGCATGCTCGATAGGTTGTACCTGACGCACGTTAACCGGGCGCTGGGCGGCTCACCTTTTTCGAGCATCGTCGAGGGGGACCTGATCGACCCCCCGGTCGATTTCCATTTGTCCACGCTCTACCTGGACCCGCACGCCCTGAATGGGTTGGGCCAGCTTCTCTGCGGCTACGACCGCCTCCCCGCGCCTACGACCGGGTAATTTAATCCCGGCTGCAAGGAATCCCGCGCTGAAGGTTCGATTTTGCCGCCTCCCCATACATACAGAATCCGATTTTACACACCGTTTACAAGGCGATGACCCTGGATTTAAGCGCGGGGAGGATAATTTTGGTGAAGAATGGCCATACCAGCCAGGAGGCGCTCGATTTAGCCATGCAGCGCATCGACCTGCGCCTGGAACAGCTCGTCCCGAACGGCAGGCTGACGGACATCCAACGCCAGGATTGGAGCAGCGGCATCCGTGATCTGCTCGAAAAGGCCTTCAATATATCCAGTTTCTAATCGGCGGACGCCGGCTGTAATTGGAAAACCGGGCGAGCTGCACCGGCTTCTTTCAAAATGCGTTCGGTGGTCAGGCGGGCTGAGATCAGCACCATCGGCAGGCCGGTGCCGGGGTGAGTGCTCCCGCCGACGAAGTACAGGTTGTGGTAGCGGCGGTGGCGGTTTTGCGGCCGCAGGTATCCAACCTGGGTGAAGTTGTGGCTCAAGCCAAAAGCTGCCCCTTTGGCCAGGTTATATTCGCTGAGCCACTCGCGCGGCGTGTAGCTGACCTCGAATTTCAAATGATCGTCCAGGTCGGTGACCCCGATATCCTTGAGGCGCCTAAGAACTGACGCCCGGGCGCGAGCTTTCAGCGCTTCCCAATCTTGTGGATTGGATTCGTCGATGTGCCCCACCGGAACCAGGACGAACAGGGTATCCTCACCCGCCGGCGCCGCGCTGGGGTCGCAGCGCGCCGGTGCGTGCACGTAAAAGCTGGGTTGGTCAGGCAGGCTCAAATCATTGAAGATGCGATCGAAGCTGAGCCGGTAATCGCCTCCCAGGAAGACATTGTGCATGCCGAATTGTGGGTAAACCCGATTCATACCCCAGTAAAACATGATCGCCGAGCAGGTATATTTCATGCGCTCCAGGCGCTTCGCTTCAGCCTCGTCCGGGAGCAAGTCGCGATAAACATACGGCAGATCGGCGTTCGCCACGATCACATCGGCAGCCATGCGTCTCCCGTCTTTCAACAAAATCCCGCTGGCGCGCTTGCCTTCCACCTCAATTTTCTCCACTTCGCTGCCGTACAGGAACTGCACCCCATTGGCCTCGGCGATGGAAGCCAGGCTCTCGATCACGCGATACAAACCACCCATTGGGAACCAGACGCCATCCGCCAGCTCGGTATACTGCAGCAGGGAGTAGGTCGCCGGCGCATCATATGGACTGAGACCCAGGTACATGTTTTGAAACGTGAAGGCCGCCTTGAGGTGTGGGTCGGCGAAGTAATTGCCGACGTTATCGTAGTGCTTGACCAGCGCTTTCAGCTTGAACAACAAAGGCAGGTTGCTTAAGCTGAAGTATTGGGCCAGATTATAAAAGTTCCGCCCGACAAATCGCTGCAAGGAGAGGTGATAGTGCGTATGGCCTTCGCTCAAGTAGCGGATCAGCCCGCCAAAACTCCCGGGTTCCAGGGCCTCAACCTGCGCCTGCAATGCGTTGAGATCGGAGGTCAGGGAAAGCTCGACTCCGTCATCGAAACGGATGCGGTAGGTCGGGTCGATCCGGCGCAGATCCAGTTGTTCCTGCATGTTCTCTCCCAGCGCCTGGTACGTTTCTGCAAAGACTTCGGGCATCAAGAACAGGGTTGGGCCGATATCGAAGCGATGACCATCGCGCTCGAACTGGCTGCAGCGCCCGCCGGGAGTGGACTGCTTCTCGACCACGGTCACCCGGTAGCCGCTGCGCGCCAGCCGGCCAGCCGCGGCGATCCCTCCCAGACCGGCGCCAATAATCAATGCGGAAGGTTTCGGTTGCATTGCATTCTCCTCAAATTCAAATCTGGTGAAACATTTTTACGCGCAGCAGGGCCTGTATAAAAATCAGCGGCGGCAGCGTCGCGATCAGGCGCAAGTTTTCCGTTAAGGGGGCTTTCTCGTCCAGGAAACGCAAAACGCGCTCAAACGGGTTGTTTTTGAACAATTTGGTGAAAATCGGCTTGATCTGCTCGCCCTGGCGAACCATGATCTGCAGCAGGATTGTATCGTATAGCTGGTAGCGGGCCGAGTCTTGGGGCACGGCAAACGGGTGCCCGAATGCCTCCAGAGAAGCGACAATCGCGGCCGAATCCTGCTGGATGCGAGTGAAAGCATAGCCTGTCGTGGGCTTGATCCTGCCGGCGCGCGTGCCAATGTTCATGACTCGCTGGCCGGCGCGGCGCGGGAAAGGCTGGTCAGTCACCGGGATCAAGCCGGACTCGCTCCTCAGCACCTGGTAATCCTGCACACCCAGGGTTCCCTGCAGATATTCTCTCAAGGCCAGCTCGCTTTCATCCCGTCCGGAACGGCCGGCTGTAAACAGCGTGTATTCGACCAATGCCTGCCTGGGCGAGAAAGGCAGGATGTAAAAAAAGCGTGTATCGCCCTTTTGCGGCGTGCGGAAATCCAGAAGAGTCATCACCTCAGGATCAAAAACATCCTGGACGGTTTCAATTTCCCAGCCCCGGAAAAGCAGGTTCAAATAGTGGTAGCGGGTTGAGTCCGGTCGCAGGTTGGCGGGGTTAAAACGGCTGTCAAACACCCAATCTGCGCGGTAGCATTCGCCGTCCACGCAGACGCTCGCAGTGTCCTTGCCATCCTGGATGCGCTCTACCTGGCCTTGCAGAAATTCCACTTTACCAGTTGCCCTCAGTTCCTGCCGGGCGAACCGGTAAAAATCGATGCCGCGCACCATCTTGTAGCAGTAGTCCTGTAGCGCACCGGTCTTCTCGAAATCTTCACCCACAAATTGTACCTGGCTCCAGGTGCGAAAGACAATATCATCGTAGCTTGTTGGCTGGTTGGTCCAGAATCCCCAGGTGCGGTCATTACCGTCTTTGGCGCCCTTATCCACGATCAGGATGGAACGCTCCCGCAGCGGGCTGCGCGCCATATGTAAAGCCAGGCTCAAGCCTGCCAAACCGCCGCCAGCGATGATGATATCGAAACGGTTCTCCACGTCACTTTCCTACTTTTCCAATGGAGCGACCTTTACGTTCTGGAATGCAACGGCCATCTCCGGCTCGCCAACCGGGATCTCCAGAATATAAGCCAGCCCTTGTGAGGCGCGCAGCTTTTGGCAAACCGGGCAAGTTGGCCGGGGTGGAAAAATCGTGCTACCACAGGATGGGCATTGGCTGCCTACCAGGGCGTAACGTTGCGCTTTCAATCTCCAATGCTGTGGAACGTGCATTTGAACCCTCCAAAAAATCATCGATTGGTCAACCAGACAGCGGGAAGCCTGCGCAGCTTACCCCAGGCCGACACGTGGGCGCGGCGATTGAACACGTCATAATCGTGCCGCTCGATATCCTCTAAGATGGCCCGGTAAAGATCACCCGCAGCCGCAACCGCCAGACGACCATCTTTTCCAAGCATGGCGATCCCAGGCCAGGCTTCCGCATACAGGCGGCGGTTGCGCTCGATTTGAAACCGCATAAATGCACGCCAGCGTTCATCCACCTGGGCGCTCCCCAGGTCGGCCTCTTCCAGGCCGAACTCTGCCAGCTCTTTTTGCGGCAGGTAAACACGCCCGTTGCGCCAATCCTCGCCGACATCGCGCAAAATATTCGTGAGCTGCAGCGCAACCCCCAGACGGATGGCGTACGGGACTGCCTCCTGCCCAGAATAGCCGATAATATGCATGCTCATCAAGCCAACGGTGGAGGCCACGCCGTAGGCGTAACTCGCCAGGTCTTCAAATGTCTCATAACGCTGCTGGCCCAGATCGCGGCCGACCCCGTCCAGGAGCTGTTCCGCGTAGCGCTGCGGAATATGATAGCGAGAACGAGCATCCGCCCAGGCTACGGCGACCAGGTCGCCGGCTGGCGGTTCGTCGCTCAAAATGCGTTGGCGCCAGATGGGCAGGATTATGGCGGGATCCTCCCGGACGGGATCTTCCCGGGGGTTATCGACGATATCATCAGCGATGCGGCAGAAGGCATAAAGCGCTCGCACCGCCATGCGCTTTTGAGGCGGGAGCAGACTGCTCGCCAGGGTAAATGAGCGGCTGTGTTGGGCAGTAATAGCTTCACAATATGCGTAAGCATTTTTCAGCAGGGCCTGGTTGCTTTTATAAGCCGCGCGCCGGGAAGCTGCGGTCTGGCGCGCTTCTCGCGCCAATTCCAGGAGAGGCCGTTCCCATGTGTAGGATTGATAAGTACTCATGTTGACCTTTTGATCGCCAATCTGGTGGTGCGCTAAACGCGCCCAACGCTGTTCTCGTTAATCAAAACTTGAACGCCGTTATATCTATTTTAGAGTAGTTCCATCTTTCACAAAACCTGCAAATGGGGAGGATTCGCACTGGTCAGGAGGTTGGTCCTTGTCCAGGTCACCTGACCAGGGATCGCTTGTTTCCAATTTATGTACGTTGTTTCACAAAGAAGGTTGCTGGTACCTTTGATTATTCGCAGATGATACAATTTACAAAGCGCCGTATTTCCATTCTCCGGCGCTGGCCGGCTCAAACCATAAAAGGACCGGATTTGCTTACCCCTGAGGACCTGATCCACCTGCCCTACACACCCGACCTGACCCGCGCCGGCATCGCCTATGCCTGCCGTTCTCTGGCATACACCTACAATCGAATGGGCGGCAGCCAGGCAGAACGCCTGCGGAGAATAGTAGCGGGTAAAGCCGTCGAACTGGCGTTTCGGCGCCACATCAACGCCCAGGGTGTGCCTCACGATAACCTTGGCGCGACCGCGTTCACGGACCCCGATCACTATGATGTGGCTATCGGCGGCCGGCGATGTGATTTGAAGAGCTTTCAGTTCTTTCGCAAGGAACGCATCCGCCGGCTGCGCGCCGATCCAGGCCTCCTGCTGCAAGCCGCTGCACTGGTGCCGCGCGACCAGATGGACAGCGAGCGGTTGGCAGACAAGGATCTGTACATCTTCGCCTTTCTAACCGGCCTGGTCACAGCCCAGCGCCCCGACCTGGAACGCGCAATCCGGGCCGGCCAACCCGTTCACCTGCTGGTTCCCATGCCTGAACCCTGGGTGCATCCCACACCCTGGGCCTCTCTCGGACAATTAGCGCTTAAGACGGCTGCCGCGCAAAGCCTTCCGCTCGAGATTGGCGGGCAAGCCGCAGGCAAAAGTTTCCAAACCGAAATTCTAACCCTGGCCCCAGGCCAGCGTTCGGTCGTCCAGGGCGATTTCTACACCCTGGCCTACCTGCACACGCCTCAGCTTCCGGATGGCGACCTGGGCATTCACAGCCCGGTATTGCAACAGACACACATAATTCACCCGGAAGATTGGGTGAACATTTGGGTATACGGGATGCGTATCATTCTGGCGGGCTATATCACGCGGGCTGAGTTTCTTCGCCGGGCGAAGCGCCTGCCGGTAGGCAGCCGGGTGCTGCAGTACACCCAGACCCGCACGGAGAATTATGCACTACCGGTGAGCGAGCTGCGCCCCCTGGCCGAGCTTTTCGAAAAAGCGCGCCGCTGGGGCAGGTAGCCGCTGGCCGGGTCTGGCGGTCGACTATGCGAAAGACCAATCCCCTTTACCTTTTCGGAAAATAGTGTACAATTGTTCTGATTATCGGTGAGTGACTTGTTGGATCTGCCCCGGGCGGCGTTCGTCCGGTAACTTTAGACAGACCGCTCACTGAAACGATGGAGGATCCATGTACCACACCCTTATTATCGTCGGGAATCTCGGCCGCGATCCCGAAATGCGCTATACCCCCAGCGGCCAGGCCGTCACCAATTTCAGCGTTGCCACAAACCGGCAGTACACTTCCTCAGACGGTACCCAGGTGAAGGAAACCATCTGGTTTCGTGTTTCCGCCTGGGGCAAGTTGGCGGAAACATGCAACCAGTACTTGCGCAAGGGGAGCAAGGTCCTGATTGAGGGCCGCCTGGTTCCCGATGCGCAGACCGGCGGACCGCGGATCTGGCAAGGCCAAAACGGGCCGGCCGCTTCCTTCGAAGTCAACGCCAATACGGTGCGCTTCCTGTCCAGCCGGGGCGAGGAGGATGCGGGTTACCAGTCTGGTTACAGCGAAGCGAACACGGTGTCGGAGCCTGACGATATCCCATTCTAACCCTAGCGACAATTGAATAACCTGGGGCTGTCTGAGCTTTGCTTGAGACAGCCCCAGGTGATGGCTAATGGCAGCTATCACCCTTCAATTTCAGGAGGACAATTTATGTCCGCTTCCCCCGCGCGTTCGCCGCAGCCTCAACTGCCTCCATTGGAAATCCCACCCGATCTGGAGGTCGAATACGTTAACCTGGTGCGGATCGCCCACTCACCATCCGAGCTGGTATTCGACTTCGCCCATCTCTTGCCAGGCGCGGCCCCGGCCCGGGTGCAATCTCGCATCGTCATGTCGCCATTGGGCGCCAAACTGTTTTACCGCGCCCTGGCGGAAAACCTGGGGAAATATGAGGCTGCTTTTGGCGAGATCAATGTCCCAGGCGCCAGCTCCCTGGCGGAACACCTCTTCCGCCCGCCTGCGCCGCCAAAATCGCCACCAGAAAATCCTGAGTAGCAGGTACCCATGCAACAAATTGATGAAATCATTGAAAGTATCCGCCAATCTTTTGACGCCCGTACATCGGCGCGCGACCGGGCGTTAAACCAAACGCGCACGCTGACCCGCCACTGCGCCCACGCAATACGGGCTGTGCATCGCGAGGAGCGACTGCAGGCTCAAGAAAACCTGGCTGCGGCGCGCGAGCTGGCGGAATCGCTCCATACCCAACTCGCCGAATACCCGGATCTGTATTACGCCGGTTACACACAAGATGCATTGAAAGAATATGCCGAAGCCAGCATCGTTTTTGCCCTTTTCGATAACGAGCACCTGCCGACGCCCCAAGAGCTTGGCCTGGAGGACGCTACCTATCTAAAAGGGATGGCGGAAGCGGCTGGAGAGCTGCGCCGGCGCTGTCTGGATATCCTGCGCGATGGCCATTCCCACGAAGCGGAACGCTTACTCGGCATCATGGACGATATCTACGCCGCTCTGGTGACCATGGATTACCCTGACGCAATCACCGGCGGCCTGCGCCGGCTGACCGATATTGTTCGCGGGGTCAATGAAAAGACGCGCGGCGACATGACCCTCAGCCTGCGCCAGGAACACCTGGAGCGCAGCTTACAGCGCCTGGAGGCTCAACTGGGCAGCCAGACTCAAGCAGGTGATCCGACGTCTGAACGGTAAATGCGGACCATTCGCGCTTCCGAAATCGGTACTTACCTTTATTGCCAGCGCGCCTGGTGGTACCAAAGGCGCGGCGAAAAGCCCAGGAACCAGGCTGAGATGGCGAGTGGGACCGAGCTGCATTACCGTCATGGGCGGACTGTGTTCGTTACGGGCTGTTTAAATGCCCTCGCCATTGGAATTCTGATGGCAGGACTGGTGTTGCTGGTCGTTTATCTCACCAACCAGTTTCTCTAAAGCTCCAAATCTCGCCAGCTTCGCTGCCGGTATAGCGCCGGGCAGCCAAAGCGCAAGGCACACCCCCTATGCTCCCAATTGCATTCTTGCTTTTCCTGATTTCCATCCTGCTGTTCTGGCAGATGCGGCGGCGGAAAGTGGCCTCTGGCCTGCCAGCCGGGCGTATTATTTACGCCGATACACGCCGCTGGAGCCCGGTGGAGGAGCCGCTCTTCCACCGCGGATTGGGCCTGACCGGCCGGCCGGATTACCTGGTCCAGCAGGGGGACCGGATTATTCCTGTAGAAGTCAAATCGGCGCGAATTTACGGCGACCCCTACGATTCACACATCTTCCAACTTGCGGCTTACTGCCTGTTGGTAGAGAGCGTTTATGGTAAGCGCCCCGGGCATGGCATCCTCCATTATCCTAACCGCACCTACGCCATCGACTTCACCCCCGAGCTAGAAAATGCCCTGCTGGATCTGCTTGAGGAGATGCGCTCCCAAGACCAGCGCCAGGATGTAGGCCGTTCGCACCAGTCCGCCGCCCGCTGCAGCCGCTGCGGCTTCCGGCATGTCTGCGATCAGATTTTGCGCTGACCCCTGCCAGGCAAGCTTTTTCCCAATCTCGCTCAAGGCCAATCAGCAAAATACCCTATTTCCAACTATAATTGTCCTGCCATGTCTGAAACGCTCCAGAAACTCCGTCGAATTGCCGTACTTGCCCATCCCCAGGTCCCTGAAGCGGCAAATGAGGCTGAAAGAATTGCCAATTCTTTGAAAGAGCAAGGCCTTATCGTCAAGCACGGTCTGCTTTACGATGAGTCATTACGAAAGCTTGTGCAGGCAGGGGGATTCGACCTGATGATTGCCCTGGGTGGAGATGGCACCATGCTGCGCGCCGGGCATCTTTGCGGTCCGATCCATGTACCTATCCTGGGCATAAACCTGGGGCATTTCGGCTTTCTCACCGAAATCCAGCAAGCCCAATGGCCCGAGTTCATGACGCGTCTGATTAAATAACGATTATTGGCTGGAACGGCGAATGATGCTGAACGCCGAACAATGGCGCGATGGCGAGCGCTTGGGAACCTGGGAGGTGCTGAACGAAGTCGTCATCGGTCGCGGCCAGTTCGTCCGGCCTGTACATCTGACCGCCCAGGTCGACGGTCGGTACTTGACCACCTATGTCGCCGATGCCTTGATCGCCTCCACCCCGACCGGCTCGACTGCTTATGCCCTGGCGGCTGGCGGGCCGATCTTACCTCCCGAGCTGCGCAATATCTTACTGGTGGCGGTGGCCCCGCATCTTTCCCTGGATCGCGCCATCGTGCTGGCGGAAGGCTCGTCCGTCAGCATCACCGTGCAAAACTCCCACCAGGCGGTCATTTCGGTCGATGGGCAAGTCCCCATCGAGATGGCTGACGGCGACCGGGTGACGGCGCACGCCAGCGAACATACGGTGCAATTCGTACGTTTCCAGGACCCTGGTTATTTTTACCGTAATCTTACTGTGCATATGAACCAAAACCCATCAACAGGAAATCATCGATGAGTGTAGAGCAACCCAAGTTATATTGTGCAAATCATCCCCAAACCGAGACCACGCTGCGCTGCAACCGCTGCGAGAAGCCCATTTGCCCGAAATGCGCAGTTCTGACGCCGACCGGCTACCGCTGCAAAGAATGCGTGCGCGGCCAGCAAAAGACTTTCGACACGGCCCTGTGGTACGATTACCTGCTGGCTGTGGGTATCGGCGGCTTTCTATCTTTCCTGGGCAGCCAGTTTGTCCCGGCGATGGGGTTTTTCACCATCTTTGTCGCGCCCATCGCCGGTGTGATCATTGCTGAGCTCATCCGCTTCATCGTCCGGCGCCGGCGCTCGAAACGCCTTTACCTGGCGACCGCCATCGCCGTCGCAGTCGGCAGCCTGCCTTTCCTGGCGCTGATGCTTATCAACCTAATGGCTGGCTTCAGGGGTTTTGGGGGGCTGCTGCCGCTGTTATGGCAAGGCCTGTACAGTTTCACGGTCACTTCCACAGTTTATTACCGCATCAGCGGCATAAGCATCGGTTGAGAGTCTCCTAAACCAGATCTGTGGGAAAACCTGGAGCCAAAAGCAACGCTGCCTTAGCGACCAAACCACAGAAATAGCAAGCACTATGCTTACTGAGCTTCACATCGAAAATTTTGCAATCATCGAAAATCTCAGCTTGCATTTTGGGGCAAGCTTGATCACGTTCACAGGAGAGACCGGCGCCGGGAAATCGATCATCATCGATGCCGTAGAGACTCTCCTGGGCGGGCGGGCAGATGCCACTTTTGTCCGCTCCGGGAGCGATCGAGCCTACGTCGAAGGGGTGTTCTTTATCCCGGAAGTTTCCCGGCCGGCCTTGTATGCGATTCTCGAACGCGAGGAGTTACTCGACGATCCGGACTATCTCAGCCTGGGCCGCGAGATCCGCCTTTCGGGACGCAACGTGGCTCGAAATCAACGGCCGCGTCGTAAACGCCAGCCTGCTGCACGAACTGGGCGAATACCTGGTCGACCTGCACGGGCAGTCCGAACATCTTTCGCTCTTGCGGGTTAACCAGCACCTGGCATTGTTGGATCGCTATGCGCTGGCAGTCGCCCAACGCACTCCCGAACCGTTGCAAGCGCCAGCCAAGCGCCAGGCCCTCGGATCCGAGGCCCAACCCGGAATCCAGCAGCTTTTGAAATCGTACGAGCAGACCTACCGGCGCATCCAGGCCGTGCAGAACGAACTGCACGACCTGCGCCTGTCCGAACAGGATGCAGCCCGCCGCAGTGACATGCTCTCCTTCCAGATCAACGAGATCGAAACAGCCCGGCTGCGTCCCGGCGAAGAAGAGGATCTGCGCGACGAGCGCAACCGCCTGGCAAACGCCGAAGGCCTGGCGAATTTTGTGCAGCAAGCGCTGCTGGCGTTAGACGAAGGCACTCCAGAAGCGCCAGCGACAACCGACTTGCTCGGCCGGGTGGTTGACGCTTTAAGCGGCCTGGGCCGGTTAGACCCGTCCCAAGCGATTTTTCACGAACAGGCCCTCGCCCTGTTTGAAAGCCTGAGCGACCTGTCTGCCAGCCTGCGCAATTACCTGGAAGGGATAGAGTCCAATCCGAAACGCCTGGATCAGGTTGAAGAACGCCTGGATGTGATCCACAACCTGAAACGCAAGTACGGCGCCACGATTCGGGAAATCCTGGCTTTCGGCGACGACACCCGCCAAAAACTGGAGGCGATCACACACGCAAGCGAGCGCATCCAGGAGCTGGAATCGTCCCGGGGAGAACTGCTGGCGCAGTTAGGACAGACCGGTCAGGCGCTCTCGCAAGCACGGCGCTTGGCTGCAGAAAAATTAACCCACGCAATCGAAGGGCAACTGGCCGACCTGCATATGTCCGGGGCCCATTTCCAGGTCGATTTCCAGCAGCGCCCTGATCCTGAAGGGGTGCGTTTAGAGGAGGGTCGCCGTGTGGCTTATGACGCTAACGGGTTGGAACGGGTGGAATTCCTGATTGCCCCAAATCCCGGCGAGGGCTTTAAACCCCTGGCGAAGATCGCCTCTGGCGGCGAAACCTCGCGCCTGATGCTGGCCCTTAAAAATGTGCTGGCGCAGGCCGACCAGGTGCCGACCCTCATCTTCGATGAAATCGACCAGGGGATTGGCGGCCGCGTCGGCTCAATTGTGGGCCAGAAATTATGGGCTTTGGCGCGCCAGCACCAGGTCCTTTGCATCACGCACCTGCCCCAATTGGCTGTCTACGGCGAACAGCACTTCCAGGTGCAAAAGATCATCCAGGGTGAACGAACGATCACCCAGGTCCAGCTTCTGGAAGGGGAGGCGCGCCTGTTGGAGCTGGCCCAAATGCTGGGGGACGTCAGCGCAGGTACGCTGCATTCAGCTCGTGAGCTGGTTCAAACTGTCTCGAAGTGGACTGAAGCTGCAAAGGCTTAGGGTTGGCCTGAGGACAGGCGCCGCTCGAAAGCAACCGATTTCAAAATCCTGAACGGTAAGCGTCTAATTCGTTGTACAATTTATCTATGCCCAGCGTCCCGCACATCTTAAAAATGCGCCGCAGGTCGAGCGCGCCCAGCCGGCGGAATACCGGCGGGCGGCTTGGCCTGGGCTGCAGTCTCTTGCTCAGCCTGTTATTCGCTCTGGCGGCGGTCGTTGCAGCCGTCTTTTACACCGACCTTTCTCGAGATCTTCCGTCTTTACTGGCCTTGCCCGGCCTGCTGGAACCTCCAAAAGGCTTGCTGCTCCAACCGACCCGGTTGTACGACCGCACCGGCGAACACGTGCTGCTTTCCCTGGAAAATCCGGCTGCTGCCAGCCGGCAATATGTGCGTGTGAATGAAAGCGCCACTTCCGCTCCAGCAAGTACGGAAAAACCCCTGCTCCAGCCGGATACAGTCTCAATTCAAGGTTTTATTCCCACCAGCCTGATCTCCGCGACCGTCGCCAGCGCCGATCCAACCTTTTGGAGCAATCCGGGATTTTCCCTGGAAGGTGTGGGTCAAGCCACACATCCTACCCTGGCTCAAAAATTAGTTTCCGATCTGCTCCTGTGGGATGAAAAACCCGGCATTCGCCGGGCGCTGCGGGAACGCTTGCTCGCAGCACAGATCACAAGCCATTACGGCAAACACAAAGTTTTGGAATGGTATCTCAACAGCGCCAATTACGGCCGGCTGGCCTATGGCGTCGACGTCGCGGCGCGCCTGTATTTTGGGAAAACAGCCCCGGCGCCTCGATCTGGCCGAGTCGGCGTTACTGGCGGCTGTGGCGCAAGCCCCGGCGCTCAACCCGATGGACGCGCCTCAAGCGGCCCTGGAACGCCAGCGCGACCTGATCGAACTGATGCTCGAGCAGGGACTGATCAACTCTGGGCAGGCCGACCAGGCTTTGCAGAAGAAGCTAACTTTTGCGCCAACCCCGGCGCAGCCAGAAAATCCTGCTCCGGCGTTTACTGCCCTGGTTATTCGCCAGCTTCAAGCATCCATCGGCCGTGACCGCCTGGAGCGCGGCGGCTTCCAGGTGATCACGACTCTGGATTACCGCTTGCAACTTCAGTCGGCTTGCGCGGCCGCTACCCAGTTGTCTCGCTTGCAGTCTCCTCCCCCGGCAGACCCCCTGGCGGCGGACGGCTCCGAATGCCAGGCGGCCCGTTTGCTGCCCACGCTTCCGACCGGCGCCGCTGCGCCAGATTCCCTCAGCTCGCTGGGGGCGAATGTCGTCGTCTTGGACCCGCAAAAAGGAGAAATCCTCGCAATGGTGGGCCAGCCTGAGGCCGGCCTCGACCCTTCGGAGACCCCCGGCCACTCGCCCGGTTCAATTTTGACCCCTTTTATTTACCTGTCAGCATTTACACGCGGCATGGGCCCAGCAACATTGGTCTGGGACATCCCCAAATCGTCCTCTGCAAGCGCTCTCCAGAATTACGACGGTAAATTCCATGGCCCGGTACGTTTGCGCCTGGCCCTGGCAAACGATTACCTGGTTCCGGCGGTCAAAGCGTTTGCACAGGTTGGCACTGAAAACGTTTGGCGCAGCGCGCGCCAGTTGGGATTGACCTCGCTGCAGCCGCCCGCAACCGGCGGGGCCTCCGGACTGCCGTTCAGCGGCGGTGAAATCACCCTGTTGGAGGCCAGCCAGGCTTTTGGCGTGTTCGCCAACCAGGGAAAATTGGTGGGGCGTGCACTCGAAACGGTACAGCCGGGGGGAGGGCTTTCCGCACTGCCGGCAGCAGCGATCCAAAAGGTCCAAGACGATACTGGACGGGTATGGCTGGAATGGGGTTCGAACGCGTCTCGACCGGTCGTCAACCCGCAGCTCGCTTATTTGATGACCAATATCCTGAGCGATGAGGCTGCCCGCTGGCCAAGCCTGGGCCATCCCAATGCCCTGGAGATTGGACGCCCGGCGGCCGCGAAACTGGGGCGAACGCCCACCGGCCTGGGGGCCTGGACGATTGGCTACACCCCGCAAATGGTGGTCGGGGTCTGGGTAGGCCAAAAGGATGAAGCGATCGCCGGTCGGGACCTCCCCGGGCAAAGCGCGAACAACCCGCTCACCCCGAATCAGGCGGCAGCCTTGTGGCATGCGATCATGCAATTCGCCAGCCAGAGCCTGCCCCCTCTCGGTTGGGCGCAGCCGCCCGGGATCAGCAGCCGGGATGTATGCGATCCTTCGGGGTTGCTGCCGACGCCGGATTGCCCGTCCGTGGTGAACGAGGTCTTTCTCCAGGGAAACGAGCCCACCCAGGACGACAACCTGTTCCGGAAAGTTGAAGTCAACCGCGCCAGCGGCAATCTGGCGACTATCTTCACCCCCTCGGACCTGGTGGAGGAGCGCGTTTATATGATTGTCCCGCCTGAAGCCGTGGAATGGGCTCAAACAGCCGGACTGGCAACGCCGCCTGAAACCTATGATGTAATCGCTGCGCCTGACCAGACTTCGCCAGACGTGCAGATCGATTCACCCGGCATGTTCGCTTACGTTCGTGGGAAGGTAAAAATCGCAGGTAAAGCTGCCGGTCAGGATTTCAATTTTTATCGCCTGCAGGTGGGACAGGGCCTAAACCCCCAGGAATGGCTGCAAATCGGCCAGGATGTGACCCGCCCGGTCAGCTCTGGCGAGCTGGGAACCTGGGATACCAGCGGGTTGAGCGGGCTGTATGCCTTGCAGTTGCTGGTTGTTCGCCAGGATAAACACGTCGAATCGGCCATCGCCCAGGTGACGGTAGATAACCAGGCTCCTGTTGTGCAAATCCTTTACCCAGAAGCGGGCCAGGAGCTGGCGCTGCTGCCAAGCCGTACGGTAACCTTCCAGTTCAACGCCAGCGATGACCTGGCCCTGGCCCATGTCCAGGTCCTGGTCGACGACAAACTGCTGACGACGCTGCAGCAAGCCCCGTTTGCCGTGCCCTGGAAGGCGCAAACCGGAAACCATACGCTGCTGGTGATCGCCAGCGACCTGGCAGGAAACCAAAGCCAGGATAAGGTTATCTTTTCAGTAAAATAATCCTTCTGTAATTCTTGTGCGCCGCGCTCGATCGGGCGCGGCTATTTTTTTAAGCGCCTTGGAAGCCACACAGATATACCTGAACGCCCGGGCGACCGAACTGAGGCAACAGGTAAACCAGCTCGCCCAGTCCACAGTGGCCGCCGCAGACGCGACCAGGATCGCCCAAAATGTCCAGGCGACAAGCCTGGTGCAGCAAGCCGCGCTACATCCGCGATGCTCTGGATATTGCCGGGCTCTCCTATGTCGATGTGGGTGATGCTTCCGGGAATTTCAAACAGCAAATCCTTTCCGGAACGGATTGGGACCTGATCATCGTCGGCGCCGAATCACGGAGTAAAGTCCAGGGTGAGTTTTTCGTATACCTGCTGGATGAGATCAACAAAGGCACCGCAGTGATCATCGAGATTTGGAACCTGGATGATATCGGCGGAGGCAAGTTCAACTCGATCTTAACCAAGTGCGGACTGGAATTCCAAAGTGATTGGTACAGTCCAAAATCGCCCTCGCTCTGGTTTTTGGTCCCCGAAAACCCGGTGTTCCACGAGCTAAATGAAGGGATTTCGTTGGTCAATTACGTTGGGTACTGGAAGGGTGATGCTGGCGACCTGATCCGCATCAGCCCAGGAAGCGACGCAATCCTTTTAGCCGGTAATATCGCTACCTGAGAAACAGCGCTACGGAACCCTGGCCACCTGCCAGGAGGGACGAGTGATTATTCAAACGTTTTCCTCCCACGATTACCACCAGGAAGATGTCACCCGGCTCTGGCAAAACTACATCTACTTCACCCTGAAGAATCATTTCGAAACAGCGCCCTGATACGAAAAAATGAGCGCCGGGCGAATAGAACTCGTCCGGCGCTCATTTTTTCATACAGGAAATTAACGGCCTTTATGGGACGGTCGCTGAGAACCAGTCAAACTCCACGCCTGCTCCGGCAATATCGAAGGTGCTCACCGAGACGCCCGCTTGCCCGCCTCCCTGGAAGCGATTATCCCGGGCGGAGCCCATCTTCGTCCCGTTGACGTAGAAACTCAACTCGGTGCCAATACAGGTGGCGATCAGCTCATTCTTAGACTTTTGCAGGTTAATCGCCGTCGAAGCCCCGCTGTTCAGCATCGTATAATCGCCGTTCAAATATTTCCAGATGTACCAGTAGCCTCCGCTGTTCATACTGAACTCGTACCAGCCATCCGTAGTCGCCCTGCAAACCAGACTGATATTGTTGCGGTTCGGCCCGGCTACAGTCTCGACGGCTGCATCGATCCGGACGTCCGAAGGCACGAGTTCCAGATCATACAATGCGTACACCGTGGAGTTCTTATCATCTGATTCCACGTAAAGCGTGCTGTGGTCAATGTTGGCGCTGTAATTATCGCTGTCAGGCACAGCAAATGTATACCAGTTGTCGGAATCGTCGAATTCGGTCGAGAAGAAATATGAGCCCGAGCCGGTTGCATTCGGATCACCTGCGACGGTCGTATTGCCTGTATTATCGTTGGTTGTCGTGGTGGCGTCTGGAGAGCCGAAGGTGAAGGAGGTCGCCAGCTCGCGCCCGTTTAGCTGGCCCTCGAGAACCTCGCCGGTATCGAAGCGGATCACCGTGACGCTCAAAGTGTCGCCAGGATTGTGGCTACGCAAGATATCACAGTAGTCTTTCATCGTACCATCGGTGGCCAAAACCTCTCCCTCCATCTGGTAAACGATATCGCCGCCCTGGATGCCGGCCTTATCGGCTGGAGAGCCGGATTTAACCGAACGAACCCAGACACCCGAAAGGGTCTCCCCGTTCAAATCACCGGTGACGGCGACGCCGTTAACGCCAATGGTCTCCTTATCCTTATTGGAGCGCAGCTCCTCCACAACCAACTCGGCGCTGTCCCGGCTGATGGCATAATTCTCATCGGTGTTGGATACAGTGGCGTAATTAATGCCCAACACCTGACCGTTATCATCCACCAGCGGCCCGCCCGAGTTACCCGGGTTGACCTTAGCCGAATGCTTGATCACGTTATCCACTGCAGCCCAGATCGAATCCAGGCTGGTTTTCGGCTGGGAGACGATGCCCTTGGTCACCGTATAATCCGCTCCGGCAGCGCTGCTCGGATAACCTGCGGCGTAAACGTCCAGGGCGGCTTTAATATCACCATCGTACCATTTGAGATAAGGGAAATTATTCCCATCGATCTTGATGACTGCCAGGTCCGAGCATTCGGAAACGCCCAATATCCTGGCATTGAGCGGCTTGGTCTCCCCGCTCATATAAACACGGAGCAGCGCTGAGCCCGTCACCACGTGGTTATTCGTCACAGCGATCCCGGAAGGGTCGATAATAAAACCAGTTCCCCAGCCGCCTACATTTACCAACAACCCCACCTCCGGGTCAACGTAGGTGCCTTCCATTTCAATCCGTACGACAGCCTTCTCGACGTCCTGGAGATTCGATACTGCCCCGGTCTCAACTGTAGGGATGTCCGTGGGCAACTCGGCCTGAGTTGCCTTTGGGGGCAGGGTTGGCAGTTCGGCCTGTGTGGGCGCGGGCGCCTGAGTCTGCGCCGGGTTAGCGCCGGCATTGCATGCCAGACTCACCGCCATGACGAATACGACAAGCCAAATGACCGGTTTAAATGCCTTTGCTCTCATCACGAATTCTCCTCAAATGCAATGAACAGGTGTGAAATGGTTTTCCCACTGAAAATATTAAGGGATGTTTAAAACCAAGTTTACCATAATTCAATACGACTGCTGCTCTTTTTTACCCAGGTTTTACGCCCGAGATTCCAAGGGCCAGCCTGGCCAGTTAGCCTAGCGTTGGCCTAACGTAAGCCCGAGGATCTTTTCAGTCGTAGTAAAAGCCATTGGAGGCAGGTTATCTCGTGAGAAAAAAACCGCCCGATCCACATCATCGGCGGCGTGCAAGCTGCCGGAAAGGATCTCGGCGCGGTAAAAGATGACAATGTGCGCCCCGCTCGGGTGCTCCTGGCCGTACAGTACGTCAATCAATGTGGTGACGCGAACTTGCAGCCCTGTTTCTTCCAATAACTCCCGCTCAGCAGCCAGCCTGGGGTCCTCGCCAGCATCGACGAAGCCAGCCGGAAGAGTCCAAAGGCCTCGCCGCGGGTCCGTGGCGCGCCGCACCAGTAATGCCTTACCATCCTGCTCAACCACAACACCCACGGCCACCTTTGGGTCAGCAAAGTAAACCCAATTACAGGCAGGACAAACCGGACGCAGGCGGCCATCACGCTCCGCCTGCGTCACCTTCGTCCCACAGCGTGGGCAATAGTTAACCTGATCGGCGATCATGCATTGCCTGATCGATGGATGAAATAAGCTGCCAGCCCGCTGAACAAGGCTATCAACGCCAATGCTGCTTCCGCAACACGCCAGGGAAGCCGCTCGACCGCTGGTTGTGAAGCAGTGGTATCCGCAGGTTCTTCCGGCGACTCAGATTGGCGCAGCGGGTTTTCTGCCAGGGTCTGGCCATCTTGCTGCGGTTGCATTTCGAGCGGAGCCCCGGTACCGCCTGAAGGTTCACTCAACACTTCGGGACCGGCTTGCGATTGCGCCGGGGCTTCCACAGTCGGTTCGGCTGTAAACGACGGCGCTTCTGCAAGGACCCCCATCCCGGGTTGAGCTGTCGCTTCGGGGGTAGGCTGCACTGCCATCAACTTTTGATTTGGGGCCGGCACAGCTTCGCCCTGCCCGATATCCGGGTAAGGGTTTGTCTCCACCTGGGCCGCGAACGGGGAAACCTCGGTCGCTGCCGGCGCCAGAGCGCTCATTGAAATGGCTGCCGGCTGCCTGTTTGTGAGGAAATCACCAGCGAATACCACAACCAACATCAGGGTGGCCAGGACGGAAGCCAGGCGGAAGACAGGGAGAGCTGGCACAGTCGAACGCGGCTGCACACGCCTCCCGACCATGGCAGGGGTAAGCGTGAAGTTGCGCGGCGAACGCAGCTTGGGTTGGCTGCGCAACACCGTTCGCGTCTGGCGCAGTTCGTCCAGTGCCATACGCAGGTTCTGGTCTTCACGCAGGCCGTTTTCCAGGCGGGCGCGCTCCTTCTGGGCCAATTGCCCATCCAGGTAAGCCGATAAGGCTTCCCATTCTCGAGTTGTTATTTTTTTCGTCATGGTTCACTCTCTTCTACCAGACGAAATGCAGCCGGTAAAAGTTCCCAAAAGCCCTGCAGGCACTCTCGCAAGCGCACTCGAGCGCGCGCCAGGCGGCTTTTCACAGTACCGAGCGGCTTGCCGATCGCGCCAGCGGCCTCAGCGTAGTCAAGGCCCTGGAGATCGACCAGAATAACGACGAGACGAAACTCATCCGGTAGGCCGCCGAGGCAGTTTTGGATGGCTTTGTTCAACTCGGAACGCTCAGCTTCTTCTTCGGGCGATTCAGATGGGTCGGCCAGCCAGCTCGGAGATTCGATCTCTTCATCCTCGCCTGTGAGCGGTTCTAAGGGGGCTTCCGGGCGCCGCTTTTGGCGCCTGAGCTCGTCATAACAGGCATTAGTGACAATTCGCAAGAGCCAGGCTTTAAACGAGCCGCCCCGGTATGAGCCCAGCTTACGAAAAGCCGAGATAAACGCCTCCTGCGTCGCATCTTCGGCGCCTTGCTGCTCGCCCATCATCCGGTAGGCCTGGTTGTAAATCATATCCTGGTAGGCAAGCACCAGACGGTTAAACGCGTCCAGATCTCCCTGCCGGGCAGATTAAATCAGTGCGCCTTCGTCCATAGCAAATTCTCTTCAGCGGCTGTATTTTGAACTAATAATTTCGAGCAACAGCCTGCGCTCATCCGTAGGAGGAGTGGCTTTGCCGAGAAGCAAAAACCCAATACAAAACGCGCCAGGCGAACAGGGCGAGCGCGCTGATACCACCCAACACCACGACAAAAACCGGCAAGATCGGGGCATTCAATATTAAACCGCGTCCCAAGGCCGCCAGCGGTCCGGCCAGAACCATGGCCCATAACGGACGCCACAACTGGCGGGCATCCAGCACCCGTCGCGACTCGAAAACGCCGAGCTGCGACGCCATGATTAGCCAGGCTGCCACCAGCGGCAGAAAAGTGGAGAGCATACGTACACCTGCGCTGTCAATTTCAGCGTGGGATGCAAAACCGAAAACGGTCACCAGCCCCAGGGTTATCACGTCTCCAGAGATCAAAACAGCCTCTTGTTTGCCAGGTACACCCATATTCATTCGGGCTCAATCCTAACGCAAAGCTCTAAAAGGGGCAAGGTCTTTACCCGCCTCATCCCCATTTTTTCGAATGGAAAACTCTTCCCTTGACGAGAGCATTGTAGTCGTATAGAATCAGGCTATTAGTTAGTTTTAGGATTACTATTATCTAAGATGACTCCGAACTGCTTGCCAACTTGATCTCCGCTGGTTTCACAGAATACGAAGCCAGGGTATACCTGACGTTGCTGGGAGAATACCCGGCAACGGGCTACCAGCTCAGCAAAAAAGCTGGAATTCCGCGATCCATGGTTTATGAAGCCTTGGGCCGCCTGCATGGGCGTGGGGCAGTCTAAAAACGGACGACCGCCGCTCCACTCTGTACCGCCCGGTGGCGCCGGATCTTCTCATGGATCGTTACGAGCAGGATCAAAAAGACCTGGCAAAAACGCTGCGGGAGAACCTGCTTTTGATTTACAGGCCACAGGAAGAGGACCGCTTATGGTCGGTCAGCGGGCGCGAAAACGTGCTCTCCTACGCTGTCCAGATGATCCAATCCGCCCACAGCGAGTTGTTCCTGGTGCTCACAGACCCGGACCTGGCTGCCCTGGACGCCGAGATCGCAGCCGCAAACCGGCGGGGAGTGGGCATTCGCGCCCTCTTGACTGGCAAGAAGGATCTGGACACAGTCGGTAGACATCAAGGCGAGAAACCACCGTCCCCGGCATCCGTACAGATCGCTCGTCACCCTCCCCTGGAAAGCCAGCTTCAAGAATTGACCAACATACTGCTGATCGCTGCCGACGATCTCGAATGTCTGATTGCCAGCACTGACCTTGAAAGACCGGAAATAACCACATCGCCGGCGACGCTTACGAATAACCGCAGCCTGGTATTGATCGCTCGCCAGTTCGTTTGGATGGAATTATTCGCCCAGCGAATCTCCCACCAATTCGGGCCGGACGTGTTAGCTCGCCTGGATCCGGAAGACCAGCAAATTTTTGAAAATTACCTTCTTTAATCAGGTCCGAAAATGAAGTTGATGAAACGCAAGAAAATGGAGAACAACTTTGAGGAGGATGCCCAGCTTCACTTGTTCGGGGATCCTCACCGCCAGGCATCTGGGCTCTCGGATATTATCCTGGGAGGCCAGGATGGGCTTGTAAACGTGCTCGGGGTGATCTTGGGTGTGGCGGCGGCCACCGCCGACCCGCACATCGTCATCGTGGCCGGTCTGGCGGCCACATTCGCCGAATCGGTCTCGATGGGGGCGGTCGCCTATACATCCACGCTGGCCGAATTCTGACTTTTACGAAAGCGAACGTGAGCGGGAATATCGCCATATCCAGCAGGTGCCCAAACTGGAGCGCGACGAAATCCGCAAGATTTACTCTGAAAAAGGCTTTTCCGGATCGCTGCTGGATCGCATCGTCGAAACGATCACAGGAAATGAGGACATCTGGGTGGCAGTCATGATGGCCGAAGAACACCGGATATCCCCGATCGACCGGACAACAGCTTTTAAATCCGCTCTAATTGTGGGGGTTTCGGCAATCGTGGGCTCTTTAATCCCCCTGAGTGCCCTTTTTCCTCCTGCCTGTGAAACTCAGCATGGGCGTATCGATTCTGGTCACCGCACTGGTGTTGTTCTTCGCAGGAGCTTACAAAGCCCGTCGCACGGTCGGCAGCCCAGGCAAGAGCGGCCTGGAAATGGCTTTTATCGGAACCCTCAGCGCCCTGGCCGGCTATGTGGTCGGCGCACTGCTGAAGGTGCCGGCGACACCATAAATCTCAAGCCGGTCTGCCAGGGTGGCTTGCATGGACCAGGGACCAGTCCATGTAATCAAGGCTTCACGCACCTGGCCGCGTAAATTTTCTTCCGTTTCAACAAAAACCAGCTTATTGGTTGGGGTCCGGCCGCGCCAACGGCCGCGCACTTTCTCCTCAAACAGCACGGGGACCCGCTTCCCCATGTAAGCGGTGGCTATCTCAGCCGCGATGGCCTCCTGCAACTCCTCCAAAAGGCGAAAGCGGCGCCATTTCTCAGGATCGCCCACATCGTCGCCGAGCCTCCGCGCAGCAACCGTGCCGGGCCTGGTGGAGTAGCGCGCCAGATGAGCCACATCCAGCTTGAGATCAGCCAATAAATCATAGGTGCGCTGGAATTGAGCATCGCTCTCGCCAGGGAAACCCACAATGATGTCGGTCGCGATCGAAACGCCCGGAATGCGCCTGCGGATCTTCTCAACCAGCCGGTAGTAATCCTCAACCTTGTAGCCGCGTTTCATATTTTCAAGCACATCATCGTCGCCCGCCTGCACCGGGACCTCGATGTGCGGCATGACCTTGGGTAACTCAGCCACTGTGTCTAACAGCTCGTCCGTCATCCAATTCGGGTGAGAGGTCAGGAAGCGAATGCGCACCAGGCCTTCAACGGCATGCACGATGCGCAGCAGCTCCGCCAGGTTTGGCCCGTCCGGAATATCCTTGCCGTAGCGGTCTACGATCTGGCCCAGCAAGGTAATCTCTTTAACCCCCTGCGCCGCCAACGAGCGAACTTCGGCAGCGATCTCGCCCACCCTCCGGCTGCGTTCGACTCCGCGCCGGTAGGGGATGATGCAGAACGTACAGGCGTGTGAACAGCCCAGGACCACCGGGACATGCGCCGAAACCAGCCGGCCCCGCTCATGGAGGGGCAGAATCAGGTCTTCGTCCATAAATGCAAAACGCCGCTCGGTCTCTACCTGTTCCATGGAGCGGCTTTCATCCTGGGTCAGGTAGGCGACCAGTGGGCCCGGGTCTGAAGGCGGCGAGAACACATCCACAAACGGAAAACGCCGGCGCAGAGGTTCGGCGCCCTTCACGCCAACCATGCAGCCCATCAGGTTGATGATCAGGTTGGGATTCTGTTCTTTCAGCGGGCGCAATGAAAACAGGTGCCCGCTGGCTTTATCTTCGGCGCTCTGGCGAACCACACACGTGTTGAGCACGATCACGTCCGCCTCTGCGGCGCGGCGCGTGGCAGAATACCCTAAATGTTCAAGGGCCGAAGCCACACGTTGGGAATCGGCCACGTTCATCTGACAACCAGCAGTCCAAATGTGATATTTCATGTCCGGTATTATAACAAAGGATTGCGAAGCCTTGTGAATCTGTTCGATTGGGGATGTTACAATACGCCCCATGCGTAAAATCAACCCGACCAAACTCGTTTTGGTTTTCATAGGGCTGGTCATGCTCGCCGGGTTTGCTTATTGGCTACCACCAATTCACAGCCGGTTATCCTGGCGCGTGGATTTCGCCTTCACCTACTTGCGCGGCGTGATCCACCCGGTCAGTGCCATGCCGACCGCCTTGCCGCAGCCGCGGGTGGCGGTTACATCGCACCCGCAGGCAACGGCGACGCCGCTCCCCCCAACCCCCACAAAACCCGGGCCAACCGCGACGCCTCCGCCCTCTCCGACGCCAATCCCGCAGGCGGTGGCTTTAAATGCGCCTCAATGGGAGAAGCAGGACATCAATAACTGCGGTCCCGCCAGTTTAACCATGTACCTGCGCTATTACGGCTGGCAGGGCGACCAGTTCGATATCGCCAATCTGCTCAAGCCCCAGCGTGAGGACCGAAACGTCAATGTGGAAGAACTAGCCTATTTTGTGCGCACCCACGCCGGCTGGCTAAACGTCCAATACCGGGTTGGCGGCACGCTGAGCTTGCTCAAGCGCCTGCTGGCAGCCGGTTTCCCTATGATCATCGAAGAGAGCTTCTACTTTCAGGATCCGTACTGGCCTAACGACGATCTTTGGGCGGCGCACTACAACCTGTTGACCGGCTACGATGACATCGCCCAAACCTTCACCGGGCAGGATAGCTTTTACGGGCCCAACCGGACGATCCGCTATGCGGATTTGGACTCCTACTGGCAGGTTTTCAACCGTGTGCTGCTGCTGGTCTACCCGCCTGATCGAGAAAGCGAGCTCCAGGCAATCCTTGGGCCGGATTGGGATGCAGATAACAACCGGCAGCGCGCCCTGGAGACTGCACAAGCGGAGGCGAAGGCAGACCCGAATAATGCTTTCGCATGGTTCAACGTTGGCACCAACCTGGTCTATTTCGAGCGTTACAGCGAAGCTGCCGACGCCTACGATAAGGCCCGCCAAATCGGCCTGCCGCAGCGCATGCTGCGCTACCAATTTGGACCATTTTTCGCTTACTTCCACAGCGGGCGGACCGATGACCTGCTGGCGTTAACTAAATATGCCCTGCAGCGAACGCCTAACGCCGAAGAGGCCCTGCTATGGCATGGCTGGGCGCTTTACCGCCAGGGGAAGACCGGTGAGGCTATCTCCGACTTTCGCAAAGCTTTGCAGGAGAATCCGAATTACCAGGATGCCCAATACGCCCTGGACTTCGCCAACGCAAACCCCTGAAAGCTAATTTCTATTGATTAAGAACACCTCCCCCTTCTCTGTAGCAGCCCTCCAGGCGCTGTTCGTCACATTCCTTTGGTCGACATCCTGGGTGCTGATTAAGATTGGGCTGAAAGATATCCCGGCCCTGACATTCGCCGGGCTGCGCTACGTCCTGGCATTTTTGTCCTTGCTGCCCCTGGCGCTCTCCCCCAGGCGCCGGGAAGACTTTCGCAGGCTCTCCAGGAAAGACTGGGCGCGCCTGGCCGCGCTCGGGCTCTTATTTTACGCCATCACCCAGGGAGCGCAATTCGTTGGCCTGGCTTATCTGCCGGCCATAACTGTCAACTTGCTGCTCAACTTCACTTCGGTGATCGTCGCGCTCCTGGGCATCTATTACCTGACAGAAAGGCCCACTGCCCTGCAATGGAGTGGCATGGCCCTTTTTCTGATTGGGATCCTGGTCTACTTTTACCCGGTTGAAATACCCACAAGTCAAATCATCGGATTTAGCGCGGTGATCGCTGGGGTATTCGCCAATGCCGTTTCCTCCGTACTCGGCCGCAGCATCAACCGCGGCGGCGATATCTCGCCTTTGATCGTGACAGTCACCAGCATGGGCTTCGGGTCCTTGCTGTTGTTGGGGAGCGGCGTCGCTTTCCAGGGGTTTCCGCAGTTGAGCCTGGCGAACTGGGGAATCATCGCCTGGCTGGCCCTGGTCAACACTGCTATTGCCTTCACCTTATGGAATCATACACTGCGCAGCCTTCCGGCGATGGAATCCAGCATTATCAACAGCACTATGCTGATCCAGATTGCAATATTGGCCTGGATTTTCCTGGGCGAGAGCCTGGACTGGCAAAAGGCTGGGGGCATGGTCCTGGCAGGGATCGGCACGCTGGTCGTACAACTCCGCCGGCGACCCGGTTAAGTTCACCACCGCCAAGCGTGCTTTCGGAAAACGCGACCAGAGGTAGAAGCGAATGGGCCGGGGCCAGGCGTAATTTCCGGCCAGGCAAAGATCACGAGACAAAAAGCGGCACCAGTTCAAACCGGTCCACATCCACCAGGCCTTGATCGGTTAGCTTTAACGAAGGGATGACCGGCAGGGCTAAGAAGCTCAGCGCCATAAACGGGTTACGAAGCTCAGAACCCAGGAGGCGCGTTGCCGCAGTCAGCTCGTCCTCCATCTCACAAACGCGCTCAATGGGTTGGTCGCTCATCAACCCGGCAATGGGCAGCGGCAGCCGGGCCAGAAGCCGCGTTCCCAAGGCAGCCGCCATACCTCCCTGCGTCTCGGCGATCGCCTGGACGGCCGAGCGCATACTTTCATCGTCCGCGCCTGCCACAACAATATTATGGTGATCATGGGCAAAAGTGCTGGCAATCGCGCCGCGTTTTAACCCCAGCCCTTTCACGAAACCCAGGCCGACCCGGCCCGATCCGAGATGCCGCTCGACGACCGCCAGCTTAAGAATATCCTGGTCCGGGTTGGCGACAACCTGTCCATCCCGGATATTCGCTGGCGCAACCAGATTCTCTGTAACCAACTGGTCTGGAATAAGGCCGATTACGTGGACCTGTTCGCATTTAGCAGGGATTGAAAAATCGACCATGGACCAATTGAGGTTGACTGTGCCACGCGTTTTCGTCTTGCGTTCCGGACGCTCCCAGGGGAGCATAATCCCATGTTGGGCCACCAGCCTGCCGCCGCGGAACACCATTTCGGGGCGGAAGTCATTCAGGTCTGAAAAAACAACCAGGTCCGCCCGGTAACCCGGTGCAACTGCGCCGAGATCGTGCAGGCGAAAATATTCGGCCGGGTTGAGGGTCGCCAAACGGATGGCTGTTACAGGGTCCAGGCCGCTTGATATCGCGACCCGGATCATGTAATCGATCGAGCCATCTTTGATCAAATCGTGCGGATGGCGGTCATCGCTGCAAAAACAGATGCGCCGGGCGTTGGCTGGCGTGACCAGCGGAAGCAAGTTTTGCAAGTTGCGGGCATTGGTTGCTTCCCGAATGAATATGACCATCCCAAGTCTTAGTTTTTCCAGGGCCTCTTCTTTCGTCGTGCACTCATGATCTGACATCACCCCGGCAGCCACGTAGGCATTGAGATTCTTTCCGGAGAGCCCGGGCGAGTGACCGTCGATTATGCGCCCATTGAAGGTCTTGATCTTCTGCAAAACGCGGTTATCTCCTGAGACCACTCCCGGGTAGTTCATCACTTCGCCCAGCCCAAGCACCCATGGGTCCATCAGCAGCGTGGCAAGGTCGTAAAATTCGAGCTGCGCCCCCCCGGTTTCCATGTTGAAATTGGTGGAGGGTACACAGGAAGGGGCGTTTACATACATATTCAACGGCCCGTATTTCGCATCCTGCAGCATAAAGCGGATGCCTTCCAAACCAAGGACATTGGCGATCTCGTGGGGATCGGTGATCACAGTGGTCACCCCATGAGGCAGCACAGCCCGGGCAAACTCACGCGGCGGCACCAATGCGCTTTCGATATGGACATGGGCATCGATCAAGCCCGGGCAGACATAGAGGCCCTCCAGGTCGATGACCTTTTGTGCGGGATAGCCTTCCCCAAGGGCGGCAATGCGCGTGTCACTGACGACGATATCCAACGGCTGGATTTCAGCGCTAAAAACGTTTATTACCCGGGCGTTTTTCAGCACGAGATCGGCCGGCTCATCCCCGCGGGCGATTTTCACAATCTCATCCAGTTCCATAACACTGATGCTCCGTATATGATAAATCTCTATTCATCCGCGCCCAACTCTCCCCAGAATCCGGTTTACGCCCTGCCAGCCAGCGCATCGAAAAGGGTTTTTAAGTTAAAAGGCTGGCCCGAAAGCAGGGTTTGGGCGCGGAACATGCCCGCCACCGCCCTCAGGATGAATACACCGGTAAGTCCCAAGATCACGACCGCCAGCAGCGCCTGCCATAGCGGCACCGACGTCGCTGCCATGCGCGTCATCATCGTCACCGGCGCGGTCAATGGAAAAAGGCTTAAAATGATCGCAAGGGGGCCATCCGGCTGTTCAATCAAAATGCTGATCGTGAACAATGGAATCAGCATCGGGAAAATTACCAGAAACGTAGCCTGCGAACCTTCCCTCAGGTTTGGAACCAACGCCCCAACGGCCGCCATCAGGCTGGCATATATGGCGTAACCCAGCAGGAAGAAGATAATCCCCCATATGAGAAAGGACGAAGGAAGTTGGAAAGCTGCTGGAATGTTGAACGTGCGGCCGCTTAATCGCAGCAACAGGAAGCCAGTGCCGACCCACAGAACCGTCTGAAATAACCCAATCAACCCCAGCCCGGCGATCTTCCCGGTGAGAAGCTGGCGCGGCGTGACCGCCGACATCAATATTTCGACGACACGATTTTCCTTCTCCTTAGTTACGCTGTTGAGCAATAAGCTCGACGACATGATAATGACCACATAATAAATCATCGTGACAGCATAGGGCAAGAAAAACGTCAGCGGGTTATCTTCATCGCGCTGTTGGGCAGGCTCGAGCACCTCCACCTGCAAGTTTAATGGGTTCGCAATCTGGTTGGCTAATTTAAGATTCCCACCCAGCAGATTGACTTGCAGTACACGCTGCATCGCCCCGGTTTGGTCAAAGGCCGAGAGCGGGTTGAAATCGGGCCGTACATAGATCACATTACCAGTTTGCAGGTAATCAGCCGGGATCACGTAGTAAGCGCTGATCAAATCCCCTTCAACAGCCTGTTTGGCGGATTCTTCATCTGTGAATGCCCGCAGAGCCCCGGCTGGCACCGAATCTGGGATAACACGGATCAAACCACTGTAATCCACATACCCTTCGTGTTTTTCCTGGCCAGAAAGCTGGCCGCCCGAACCGAAAATCTCACCGATCGCGTTCGGAGCGTTGCGGTTTAATAACGAAGCGCCAAAAAGCACAAGGGTAGATATCAGCGGCACACCAAATGCCGTTAAGAGAAAGGAACGGCTGGTGACCGTGTTAATGACCTCATTGCGCAGTACAAGCCACACTTTTCTCATTGAGCCCCCTCTACATTCGATCTAAAAATAATCTGGCGCAGGGACAGGCGCTTGCCATACTGCAGCATGCCCAGGCGGAAAGCGCGTCCAGCCAACCATAAAGAGAACAGCGCAGCCAGAACCAGGATGCCTATCGTGAGGGCAACCTGCCAGGCTGGGATCACTGCAAACGCCACTCTCATCGGGAGGGTAATCGGGGCTGTCAATGGGAAAAAGCTTAATCCTACGGCCAGCGGGCCGTTGGGATTGCTCATAATCTGGTATGTGAACCAGTAGGGAAGAACTACCGGAAGCGTGAAAAGGCCGGTGATCTGCTGCCCTTCGCGCGCCTCTGTGACGGTGGCTCCCACGCTGGCCATTAAGGCGGAGATCATTACAAAGGCAGGGATGAAAACGAGGGCCAACAACCCGATTGTGCCCAACGAAAACTGAAAGGTTTGCAGCCACACGAAGGTACGCCGTCCAATCCAAACGGCGACAAACGCCATCAGACCCCACAACACCAATTGCGTCAGTCCAACAGCAATGATCCCGATAATCTTGCCGCCCATGAGCTGGAAAGGTGAGACGGAAGTCAACAGGACTTCGACGGTGCGATTCTCTTTTTCCTCGACGACCGCCTGCATCAGGTAACCTGAAGTCGAAAACATGGCGATCATAAAAGCCAGGCCGAGGAAGAACGGCGCCAGAATGTTGATAAAATCGTCTTCCCCCATTTTGCGACTTCCATCCAGGCTGCGCACTTCCAGGTGATCTCCGCCGGTTACGCGCCTGATCACCACCTCAGGCTGCCCTGCCAGCAAATTCGCCCGGATAAAATCCCTAAACTGGTTTTGAGCGGATGAATTTGGCTGTTTTAATGAGACCAAACTGGCCCGGCTGGTTTGCAAGAAATCCGCCTCCAAGACGTAATAAGCCTGGATTTGTCCGGATTTGAGCGCTGCTTTCGCCTGCGCTTCGCTCTCATATGGGATCATCGTCAAAGGCTTCTCAGAGAGCGAAGAACTGGGAATGGAAACCGGATTGGCGAGCAAGCCGGATTCGTCCACATACCCGAGTGGGCGATTGTCCTGCTCGGATCGGATAAGGAAAAAAATCACCACCCCGATAACCAGGATCATGAGTGGGACACTCAGCAGTCCGAATAAAAACCGCCTGCGCAAGACATGCCGGCGATACTCGTAGAGAGCCACCTTCCAAAACTTGTTCATTGGACGTTTTCTCCACCCTGCACCACACGGATAAATATCTCATCTAAAGTGGGCGTGGCGATCTCAAATTGCTCCAGGTCGAACCCTTGCAACACCAAATTGCGCAAAACGTCTTGAGGTGTAGTCTGTGGGGTGAGGACCAGCTTGGTGGCAGCATTGTGTGATTCAATGCGCTCGACGCCGGGTAAAGCTTCGGGTAAGGGTTCGGTCGCGCGTAACAAGACCGCATTGCCAGAATACTGGCGGCGAATCTTATCCAGTTCGCCGTAAAGCACCACTTTTCCATGGTCGATCAGTAAAATTCGGTCGCAAAGCTCCTCCACCTGGTGCATTTGGTGGGTGGACATGATAATGGTAACGCCGCGCTGGTGCAGATCGAGCAGCAGGTTTTTTACCATCTGCGTATTCACCGGGTCTAACCCGCTAAAAGGTTCATCGATAATCACCAGCTCGGGCTGGTGCAGCAGGGTCGCTATGATCTGAGCTTTTTGCTGCATCCCTTTACTGAGCTCTTTGACTTTCTTGTGCCTGTGGGCAGCCAGGTCAAAGCGCTGTAAATATTCTTCTACACGCGTGCGCGCCGCTTCCGCAGACACCCCTTTGAGCGATACCAGATAGAGCAAAACACGCTCAAGGGGGATATCTTGATAGAGACCACGCTCTTCAGGCATATATCCGATGCGATCCTTTTTCTCTTCATTCATAGGACCGCCCAGAATCGAAACCGTCCCCGCTTCGGGCTTAAAAATATCCAGCATAAGACGGATGGTGGTTGTCTTGCCGGCCCCATTCGGACCCAACAGCGCAAAAATTTCCCCTTTCTCAACTGCGAATGATACATCATCCACCGCTTTTACCGGCCCGAAAGATTTGCTAATATGGGTAACTTCTACAGCAGACACAATCGACCTCCTTCTTTATGCCCCAATTGTAAAACGCCTCGGATTATACTATACCCTTAAATATCCCGACCTTTGGAATCGCCAGGAACAAAGCGATTGCATTTGCCTATTTTGATGAATCTCTGGAGATTGCGGCGAAGCCGCAACTCTCAAAGCGCCCGACCCTTATTAAGGCGGGCGCAAACCCTGATAACGGAGGTTCGCGGGTCAAATGAGCAGGATTGCAGGTGCTATAATATTTATGGGAGATTCAGCGATGAATTCGATCTGCGTTTATTGCGGCTCATCAGACAATATCGATCCAGAGTATTTGAAAACAGCATACGAGATGGGGGCTGAAATCGCAAGGCGCGGGCTGATGCTTAATTATGGCGCCGGAAGCACCGGGTTAATGGGCGCGGTCGCCGAGGGTGCGCTGAAGTCCGGCGGCGAAGTGATCGGGGTGATCCCAAGCTATTTCAATACCCCCCAGCTCGCCCATCGCGGCCTCACCCGGCTTGAGATCGTCGCGACCATCCACCAACGCAAAGCCCGTCTTGCAGAAATCTCCGACGCTTTTATCGCCCTGCCCGGCGGGTTTGGTACCTTTGAAGAGCTGTTTGAGATCTTAACCTGGGCTCAAATTGGGCTGCACCAGAAACCCATCGGCCTGTTGAATTCACGCCATTACTTCGACCTGCTGCTGGCTTTGGTGGAACATGCTCGCAAAGAGGGCTTTATTTACGACGAGCACCGCGACCTTTTCACTTTTGCCGAGCAACCCCAGGCCCTGCTGGCTTCTCTGGAAAACTACCAGCATCCAGCCGGCCTGGATCGCTGGTTAACTCGCGAAGGTTGACCGGTCTCCTGCCAAATAGCTGGGTGCTACAAATTTTTCTTAGAAAAATATTATGCAATTTCAAGTTGCAATCCCCAGATTTATGGTGTATAATCTCAGGTGCTAGGGGATGCATTCCATCAGCGGCAATCTCGTTCTTTTGAATCGCAGATTTATGCTTGATAAAGCAACTTGGATTAGTGGTTGTTACGTCGAGGGTCACCTTCTCAAACATCCTATCCAACAAGTTGCTTGCCCCTAAAATCCTGACATGCTATAATCAAGGTGTAATTGTAGTTTCCCCGCCCGGTAACCAATTTTGTCTATTCCAAACCTGATCATTTCACCTGCCTACTGCCATGCACGCCGTCCCGAAAAATGACGCGCGGTAACAGGGGCAAGATATTCACCGTCCATTCCCCATATTTGTTTCTATACGAGTAGCAACCTTATGAGAGTCCTCGAATTGGAAAATACATCATTGTCCGAATTACGCCAATTGGCAAAAGATCTGGATGTCCAAAATGCCATACGCCTGAAAAAGGAGGATTTGATCCTGCGCATTCAGCAGGCTGAAGCCGAAAGGCAAGGCCTGGAATTGCGCGGTGGAATCCTGGAGATTATGAGCGAAGGCATCGGATTCCTGCGCTCCGGTCATTACCAGCCGGGGCCGTACGATGTCTATGTCTCACAGTCTCAAATCCGTCGTTATAACCTGCGCAATGGCGACCTGATCATCGGTCACGTTCGGCCGCCACGCGAATCGGAAAGACACTACGGTTTGCTGAAAGTCGAATCGGTCAACGGTCTTATCCCGGAAGAAACCAAGTACAGGCCAACTTTCGAATCGCTTACCCCGATCTTCCCGGAAATGCGCTTCGATCTGGAAGTCGATCGCCACACCCTGGCGACACGCCTGATCAACCTGGTCACCCCAATCGGTCGCGGCCAGCGCGGCCTGATCGTCTCTCCGCCAAAAGCAGGCAAAACGACCATCCTCAAACAGATCGCCAACTCCATATCCACGAAAAATCCAGAGGTTCACTTGATGGTCGCCCTGATCGGCGAGCGGCCTGAAGAAGTGACCGACATGGACCGCTCTGTAGACGCCGAAGTGATCTCGTCCACCTTTGATGAGCCTGTGACCTCACACGTGCGGGTGGCAGAGATGGCCCTGGAGCGAGCCAAACGCCTGGTAGAAATTGGGCGGGATGTGGTTATCTTGATGGACTCGATCACTCGCCTGGCGCGGGCATACAACCTGGTTGTAACACCTTCCGGGCGGACGCTTTCAGGCGGTATAGACCCATCCGCGCTTTACCCGCCAAAACGCTTTTTCGGCGCAGCGCGCAACATCGAAGAAGGCGGGTCCTTGACGATCATCGCCACCTGCTTGATCGATACCGGTTCGCGCATGGATGATGTCGTTTACGAAGAGTTCAAAGGCACAGGTAACATGGAGCTGCACCTCTCCCGGCGTTTACAGGAACGGAGGGTCTTCCCAGCGATCGATATTGAACGCTCCTCCACCCGTCGTGAAGAACTGCTGCTTGGCCCCGATATTACCCCGCGGGTCTGGCTGATGCGGCGCATGTACGATCAAATGGTCACCTCCCCACCCCACGGCGCAGGATTAGACCCATCGAGCGCTACGGAAGCAATTCTACAGCGTCTGTCGCGTACAGCCAATAATCTGGAATTCCTGGAGACTCTGTCTGAGGCGAATTAATGGGCCAGACAGTCTCATCGCCCACGGCGAGAACCGGGCGTGTCGTCTCGCTGCTAGCCTGGTTAGCCGCACTGGTCTCGGTAGCCGTTGCCCTTTACCTGGGTTGGAAAACGTTCAGCAGCCAGCAAGCGCCTCAGCAGCCTACTCTCGCTGCAGTGCAAACTGTGGAGCCGATGCCTAAGGCATCCAACATCCGTATTGAGTTACCGCAAATCAATCTTCCTTCAAAAGTCCAGGCGATTACCCGCTCCTTGCCCCTGCACACCATTATTCCCAACCGGCCCGACGATAAAATACACGATTATACAGTCGACACAGGTGATTCGGTCTTTGAGATTGCACTAAAATTCAAAATAAAGCCCGAGACGGTGCTTTGGGCAAATTATGACCTCCTGAACGATAACCCTGACCTCATTTCTCAAGGGATGGATTTGAAGATCCCGCCGGTTGATGGGGTTTATTACCAGTGGCAAGAAGGCGACACCGTCGATTCCGTCGCAGCCCGTTTCGACACCCAGCGTGATGAAATCCTGAACTGGCCTGGAAACAACCTGGATTTGACCGATCCGGAGATCGAGCCTGGCACCTGGATCCTGATCCCTGGCGGCCACCGTGAGTTCCGCCAATGGATTATCCCAGTGATCCCGCGCGGCCGAGCCGGGGTCTCGAAGTCTGTTTACGGAGCCGGCGCCTGTTCCGGCGGTTACGAAGGCGCTTACGGCAGCGGAGCCTTCATCTGGCCAGCCGGTAACCACTACCTCTCCGGCAATGACTATTGGTCCGGTCACCTGGGAATTGATATTGCTGCCGGAGAAGGCGCCCCGATCTACGCCGCGGATAGCGGTGTGATCGTATTTGCAGGCTGGGCTACTGGCGGTTATGGAAACATGATTATGATCGACCATGGCAATGGCTACCAGACCCTTTACGCTCACCTGAGCTCGGTCGGCGTAGCCTGCGGACGCAGTATCAGTCAGGGCACAACCATCGGCTATGCTGGCAGCACCGGCAATTCGACCGGCTCTCACCTGCATTTCGAGGTGCGCTACCAGGGAGGCTTCGTCAATCCCTGGTTCGTGCTTCCGGCCCCATGAACGGATAACGAGAATCTCGCGGAGCTTCTCGCAGGATACCGAACGAACCCCTTTTTGGAGGATTAGAACATGGCTAAAGAGCCCCCGGAACCACAGACGGTTGTGATTGCCGAGACAGATGATTTTCTGGCCTGGCAGGCCGAAGAACCCGATGGCGAAACGACATACCATCTGGAACTCAACAACGTGACCGTGCACTTTTTCAAGGAAGAATGGGAGGAATTTCTGAAATTGGCCAGGGCGCTCTCCAAGCAGTGACCCTGGGGGACAGCGACAGTCACGCCCAAACCTAAAAACCGAACAAAAAAGGCCCGCTGGAGGTGGTCCTCTGGCAGGCCTTTTTAGCTATTTCGTGATCTTATCTACGTAAGGTACAACCCCTCGGCAGGCATCGGTAAATCGCTCGGCAACCCTTTCCCAGGTCAGCACATTGCCAGACTGCCAGGCCGAATTGATGGCATAAGCCACGCATCCTGCCCCGGCATGGTAGTTCGCCACAGTAAACCGCCAAAGGTCTTCATAGTTGCTCACCGATCCCGGTGTGCTGGAGGTCGCTGTTTTTACAATTTCGCCGATCTGAGCGCAGTTCGCCTGCAGCGTCTTGGCGAATAAGGATAAGCTGAAATCCACGTTCGTCAGGTCGATCCCGGCTGGACAACTGGCGCAATCGGACTTAGCCTGTATCGCCAGTGCTCCACGCAGCAGTGCCTGATCTTCCGATTTTAAGTGCAGATACCCACCCGAACAGGCATCTTCCGCCAGCACCAATGGGCAAAACTGGTCAAAAAAAGATGAGTTCCATAATAATATGGTATCCACGCCTTTTTCTGTAATCTGGCCAAGTCCATATTCAAACGGGACTCGGAAAATCCCAGGCCAGAACTGGCTCTCCTGGGCAAACAGGCTTTTCAGTAATTGGGCCGGGACGCCGGATTCGTTGGCAACTTCCAGAATTCGCTGGTCAAACTGATTTTGCCAGGTCTCGACGATCGGGCGAGCTTTCTCCAGGCCGCATGCGTCGGCATAGCCATTTGGCAGCATGCCTCCGCTGGGACAATCTTTGGCGTCTACAATGCCCTGAACGATCAAGCGACCTGCCAGGTAATAATAGGGCGAGCCGGATGCCAGCAGCTCACTGCTATCGGGCGTTGAAAGCCAGGCGGGCGGCTCTCCCAGGGGTGGGAAGGCCCCCCAGACGCGGGCGCAGCTTGGGATTTCGGCGCCGCGCCATTGGCTGCTGATCACGTCAACGTACCAGCCGCTGGCGCCGGGGGCGTCGGATACGCCGGTGTCAATAACGCGCACCTTGGCTGTGTAGCGATCGCTGGAATCTCCGTAGCTGGAATTTGCCCAGAACTCTACGATGACGCCATCCAGGGTTGTCGGGGCAAGCTGCAAGGTGCAGGTGATCGCCTCACACGAAAAAGGGTTGCCATCATAAAAACCCTCGATGGATGTAATTTGCTCGTTTGGAAGAGGCTCTTCACCTGTGATTAACAGCGCCGGGATTTGGTCGCAGCGATTTTCGGGTGGTGTGTAAGAACAACCGACCAAAGTTATCGTGGCATCTGCAGGAGGCAGCGAGACGACCACCTCGCGTTCCTTGGGCTGGAAGGAAACCATGTGAAGGTAAAGTCCATCGCAATCCGTAGTTGACTTCTTTCCTTCAGCGACGTACGTGCAGGCTGGTGTGCTTTCCCATTGGGAGAACAGATCGTCTCCGCAGTAGGTAAACACTTCATCGCCGGTGGGAAGACCTTCATGATCAACCAAAACCCGGCAGAGGATTTCGTTGTCATTCCACCGGATCAGCCACCATTCATATTCGTTATAATTTATTACGATTGTGGTCTTGCGTTCTGGAGTTTGAGCGGAGGCGCTTTCGTTCACCCGGGCTAACGAGCCAAGCGTGATGAAAAGCGTAATGGCTAAAAATAATGCTCGTTTCACCTCACCACCTTGTTGAGAGAATATCATGGAGAAGTTTGGTTGTCAACCTTCACTTTAATAAGCCTGCTTGCGCAAGATGCGCTGAATTAAAACCAAATTAACAAAATGCAATGATTAATTGCATTAATGATAATTCAGCACGATAATTTTACTTGCTTACGCTTGCAGCCCGTGATACACTCTAAATATGGGTCTTCCTATCCTAATTGCAACACCTTCACGAAATTTCGGAGAGCACATCCAGCAAACGCTGGAAGATGAAAAATTTTTTACGCCTGTGCTTGCCCAAAACCGCGAGATGGTGTTGTCGCTCGCAAAAAAGACCCATTTTGTTCTGGCGATTTTAGACTGCGATCTTCCCGATCTTTCAATCCAAAAACTCTGGCTGGAGCTGCAAGCGAGCACGCCCGGTATGCGCCTGATCGTCTTACCGCTGGGAAATGACCCATCTGATCCATCCCTGGATGGATTAAAGCCAGACAATTACCTGACAAAACCTTTTTACGCCCCCGATTTACTCGCCAGCGTTCGGAAGGTCCTGGGATTAACCGGTGCAGGCGATGAATCCTGGCAGGACCTCCCCACCAGTGAGATCAGTCTTCCACAGCCTGCCGTCAGGCGGGCTGACCTGGCTGGCCCAAAAGAACCCTCCTTGCCCGACAGCTCCACTCTCCCCTGGCTGCTGGATACCCCCTTGCTCACCAGGCGCCTCACCCGCCTCTCGATTGAGGCGGAAGCCCAGGCAGCTCTGATCACATACAAGGATGATCTGTGGGCCTATGACGGCCAGCTTTCCCGGCCTGCCGCTCTGGAGCTGGCCCAACTCGTTGCGCAGGATTGGGCGCAGCACAGCCAGATCAGCGAACGGGAAAGCGGGATGAGCGACCTGGTGCAGTTCGCAAGGCTTGAAGCCACAGCCGGCGACCAACTGCTTTACACCACTCGCCTGGCCAGCGATATGTTGCTGGCTGTGATGTTCGATCCGGCTACCCCGTTCAGCCGTATTCGCTCTCGGGCTACGAACCTGGCCACGGCGTTGGCTTCACCATCCGTCCCCGAAGAAGAATATCCGGGCGCCTCACAAACGGCCGCCCATGAAGTGCCTGCCTGGCTAGTTGGGCTGGATGAGAGCCTTGAACTGGAAGATGAAGGTGAGAAGGATAATTGGAGCCCGGAATTCCCTGCGACGCCCTTATTTTCACTCGACCAGGTCCCTCCTGCGACGCCCGGAAAAGCCGTCTTGCGGCAAGCCCAGGGCGATGTTTCTTTTCCTGACAGCGATGATCCACAAGCGATAGACGAGACAATCAAGGTTCCTCACCTGATAACGCAACGCGCGGATGAGCCTCAGGACTTCCAGCTTTCGGCGCCCAGTTCCGGTTCCGCCATCCAGGTGGCTGGCAACCCCTACGGGATCTTTGATTTATCCTATTCCTTCATTTTAATCCCCCGCCTGCCCTGCCACTACCTGACCGGGGGACTGAGCCTGCAGCTAAACGAATGGATGCGCCAGCTCAGCCTGGCATTTGGCTGGCGCCTCGAGCATTTGGCTATCCGCCCGGAATATTTGTTTTGGATCAGCCGAGTATTACCCGAACTATCCGCGGCGTCCCTGGTGAATGACGTCCGGCAGCAAACTTCCATGCGGATTTTCCTTAAATTCCCGCTCCTGGCTAAGGAGAACCCTTCCGGCGATTTTTGGGCGCCGACCTATCTGGCCATGGCTTCGGCTCAACCTCCACCAGTTAACATGCTGAAAGAATTTATCGAACAAACCCGCCGCCAGCAAGGGACTTCAGAAGACGAATCAACCCTTCCCGGCGACGAGTAAACCTGAAAGGTATTTTTATGCCGCCAATTTTGTACCTGATTGATGGGCACGCACTGGCTTACCGTACATTTTTCGCCCTGACACGCAGCTCTCCAAACGCATTCACGACCAGCCAGGGTGAGTCAACGGCCGGTGTGTTTGGGTTTACCAGCGTCCTGCTGCGCATTCTGGAACAGGAAAACCCGGATTACCTGGCCGTGGCATTCGATACCGGGCGCACGTTTCGCGACGAAATCTTCCCGGAATACAAGGGCACCCGCGAGAAGATGCCAGACGAACTGCGCTCACAGATCGAGCGAATTCGCCAGTTGGTGGATACCTTCAATATCCCACGACTGGAGGTGGAGCGCTACGAGGCGGATGATGTCCTTGGCAGTGTGGCAAAAGAGGCCGTCGCGCGCGGCCTGGGCGTTAAGATTTTCACCGGCGATCGCGACTTGCTGCAATTGGTCAGCGACCGCATCGTCGTAAACCTGCCGGGCAAAAGCCTTTCAGATTCCAGGGATTACCTGCCGGAAAATGTAAAAGAATACCTGGGTGTGCGTCCCGACCAGGTCGTAGATTATAAGGCCCTGGTCGGCGATAAGTCGGATAATATTCCAGGCGTAGCAGGGATTGGAGAAAAGACGGCTTGCTCGCTGCTCGAGACCTACAACGATTTGGATACCGTATACGCTCATTTGAACGATCTTGCACCGTCCGTAAGAAAAAAACTGGAAAGCGAGAAAGACTCCGCTTACCTCAGCCAGAATTTGGCCAGGATTGTTGTGGATCTGCATGTCCCCCTGGATCTCGAGCGAGCGCGCCCGGAACATTTCGATCCTGCGAGAGTTGAAGCGCTTTTTCGCGAACTTGAATTCCGCTCGTTGATGGCCCGGCTGACTTCATTAATGCAACAATACGGCAAAGGCGTCCGTACTGCAGGTCAGCAGTTGAGCATGTTTGACGTGTCGCCCAAAATGTTGGGGGAAACAAAAGTCGCGGGCATGCCTGAATTCAAAGCAGTTCTGGTCGACAATGCTGAGGACCTCGAGAACCTGGTCACCCGCCTGTCCAGCGCGGCTAAAATCTCTTTCGACACCGAAACCACCTCGACTGACCAGATGCGCGCCGACCTGGTGGGCATCTCTTTGGCGGTTGAACCCGGGCAAGGTTACTATATTCCTGTCGGACATAACCATGATTTGGGAACGCAGTTGCCTGCAGCAACGGTGATCGATGCGCTGCGCGGACCGATGACCGATCCTAAAATCCCCAAGGTTGGCCATAATCTAAAATATGACTATATCCTCCTGGCCCGCAACAACCTGGATGTACAGCCGCTTTCGTTCGATAGCATGATCGCCGAGTGGTTGATCAACCCCAGCTCGCACAACCTGGGGTTGAAGAATCTGGCCTGGATCCGCCAGGGGATCAAGATGACCAACATCGAAGAATTGATCGGCCGGGGTAAAAAGCAAATCACAATGGCCGCAGTACCGATCCAAAAAGCGGCTGAATACGCCTCCCTGGATGCTGCGGTAGTCCTGCAGTTAATCCCGGAATTGGAAAAAGGCTTGGAAGACAGCCAGGAGACGGCGTTATTTTCAAACCTGGAAATGCCGTTAGTGCGGGTGCTGGCTCATATGGAAATGGCTGGCGTTGCGTTGGACACCGATTTCCTCAAGCAGATGTCACTTGAATTAAGCGCCAGGCTGGGAGAGATCGAAGCCCAGGTGCAGCAAGCGGTTGGTGAGCCTTTCAACCTGAATTCACCCCAACAGCTTTCGGTTGCCTTGTTCAATCGCCTGGGGTTAGAACCACCTGACCGCACACAGCGTACATCTACCGGCTTTTATTCGACTTCCGCCGACGTATTGGAAGCGCTGAGTGGAAAGCACGAAGTAGTCGACCAGATCCTGGAATATCGTGAGCTATCCAAACTTAAATCCACCTATCTGGATGCCTTGCCGCAGGAGGTCAACCCCGCCACAGGCCGGGTGCATACCTCCTACAACCAAACCGGATCGGTCACCGGGCGGATCGCCTCCTCAGACCCGAATTTGCAGAACATTCCCATCCGCACGGATCTCGGCCGGCAGGTGCGCAACGCCTTCATCGCCCCGCCCGGCTTTCAACTGCTCTCGGTAGACTATTCGCAGGTTGAGCTGCGCATCGTCGCCCACATGGCGAATGACCAGGCCATGTTGTCAGCCTTCCGGGCTGGCCAGGACATCCACGCCGCAACCGCTGCAGGAATTTATGGAGTTTCCCTCGAAGCAGTGACCAAAGAGCAGCGCCGCAGGGCTAAAAGTATTAACTTTGGCCTGATTTATGGTATGAGCGCGTTTGGTCTGACCCGTTATACCGATCTGACCCTGGCGGAGTCTGAAAATTTCATGCAGGCTTACTTCAAGCAATTCCCAGGCGTCAAGAGTTACCTGGACGACATGCGCCGGCGCGCCACGGAGCAAGGCTACGTAGAAACCCTGCTAGGGCGGCGGCGCTATTTCCCGGGCCTGAAAAACCAATCCAACCGCAACATCCGCAACCGCGAAGAGCGCGAAGCGATCAACGCCCCAATCCAGGGCACCGCGGCGGACATTATGAAAATCGCCATGCTGCACGTACCATCAGCTTTACAGCAGGCCGGCCTTTCTGCCCGAATGTTGCTTCAAGTTCACGACGAAATTGTATTAGAATGTGAAGAAAAGGAACTGCGCGAGACTGCCGCGCTGGTTCAAAAAGTGATGGAATCCGCTTATCAAATGAGCGTGCCCTTGCACACGGAGGCCAGGCACGGCTCCAATTGGGGCGAGATGGTCGCCATCGAGCCATGAGTGCAGACCAGCGTTCATTTGCAGACGGAGGATGTACAGGATCGATATCTCTTCGCGGCGGCCCGCTGTATCGACCAGCCGCATGGGAGTGACCATGACCGGACGCCAAGATGTTTTCCAACAAGCCCTGAACCAGGGTCATTCGGCCGCATGGGATCAAATGTGGGATCGCGCCGCGATTTTCTACCGCCAGGCGCTTGAAGAATTCCCTGACCACCCACAGGCGTTGACCAATCTGGGACTGGCACTCTATGAACTTCAGCGCTATGAAGAGTCGCTCACTTATTACCGGCATGCAGCCAGAGTCTCGCCAACCGACCCCTTGCCAATGGAGAAAATCGCCCAGGTCTATGAGCGTCTGGGCCAGTTAAAATACGCCGAACAGGCTTCTCTAAAAGCCGCCGAGCTCTATTTGAAAAACAAGGAAGTGAACAAGGCCATTGATAACTGGCTGCGGGTGAATCGCCTCAACCCGGAAAACCTGCAAGCGCACTCCCGCCTTGCTATGGTTTATGAACGCCTGGGGGATAAACAAAGAGCGGTTTCGTCCTATCTGGCAGTCGCCAGCCTGCTGCAAAGCTCCAATGTCGTCGATAAGGCCATCATGGCTGTCAACCGGGCCTTGCAGATCATCCCAAACAGCGATGAGGCCATCCAGGCATTGACCCTGCTGCGCGATTCCAGGCCGCTGCCCAAGCCGGCCCGGCCGCGCGGTGGCACCGCGCCGCTCCGCATGTCTCAGGTTCGCTTGCTCGATTCTCCCAAGGACGCTTCGCACACCGAGGCCAACACCGATCCGATCTCTCAGGCCCGCCAAAAAGCGCTCACCGTGCTGGCTGGCGTTTTATTCGAAACCCCCGAAGAAGAAGCCGCCCAGGGTTCCAATCGCGGCAGGTTTTAATTCCATCATGCGCGGCGCCGGATCAATGCCCAGGCATAAGGACCGCAACCGGATCATCCTGCACGTCAGCCAGGTTGTAGACCTGCAGACAAACAATAAATTTGCGCAAGCCGCTGAAGAACTGGAACGAGCCATCGACGCCGGCCTGGATCATGCTGCTGCATATTTCGACCTGGGTTTCTTACACGCTCAAGCCGGCCAAGACGAGCGCGCCATCGCCGATTTGCAAAACGCGCTCAAGCTTCCCGATTTCGCCCTGGGATCCCACCTGCTCCTGGGAGAGACTTATCGAAATCTCGGGCGGGTGCGCGATGCTTCTCTCGAATACCTGGAAGCTCTCAAGCTCGCCGATTCCCAGGTCGTTAATCCTGAGCAAGCTGACGATCTTCGCCAGCTTTACGAGCCCCTGATCGAAGCGCACCGCCACCAGGTAGATCCCCAGGTACAAGAACGGCTGTGTGATAACGTGAACGAATTGTTGATGCGCCCGGATTGGCGCGCCAACCTGGCCCATGCTCGTAAACAGCTTCCCAACCAGGATGGTAATCGCCCGCCGATGCCGCTGGCTGAGATCTTAACCGAAGCGCGCAGCGGTCAGGTGGTTGAGTCCATCTCCAAAATTTACGAGCTTGGCAACCAGGGAAAATTGCGCTCGGCGATGGAAGAGGCTTTTTACGCCTTGCAGCAAGCTCCTACCTACCTGCCGTTGCATGCCTATATTGGCGAGCTCTTGCTCAAGGAAGGACTGTTGCAGGATGCGACTTCAAAATTCATGATGGTCGCTCGCACTTACAGCGCCAGGGGGGAAACAGCACGGGCTACAGAAATATACCGGAAGATTATCCAGCTCGCCCCGATGGATTTGAACGCGCGCAGCCAATTGATCGCTCAACTCATCTCGAATGAGCTGGTAGAAGAAGCCATCCAGGAATATATCGCCCTTGGCGACGTATATTACAACCTGGCCGACCTGGACATGACACGCAAAACTTATACCGAAGCGCTGCGGTTGGCCCAGCAGGCGCAGGTTGACCGTTCCTGGCGGGTGAAGCTGCTCCACCACATGGCGGATATCGACTTGCAGAGCCTGGATTGGCGCCAGGCGATTCGTATTTTCGAGCAGATTCGCACATTACAGCCGGACGATTTCAAGGCGCGTTCCAACCTGATAGAACTGAATTTTCGCCTGGGTCAAGAGCAGGTCGCCCTCAGCGAGTTGGATAACTATCTCGCTTATCTTACCGGCACACGCAAGAAAGACAAGGCTGTCAGCTACCTCGAGGAATTATACAAAGAAAATCCGGAGCGCATCGCCGTACGCTCGCGCCTGGCAGATTCTTACGCACAGTCGGGACGCGTTCAGGAGGCTATTGAAGCCTACGACGCGGTTGGAGAAGCCTTATTAGAAGCCGGCGACCAACCGGGTGCAATTCGAGCAATTGAAGCGATATTGGCGCTCAACCCGCCCAACAAGGCCGAATATCAGAATTTATTAAACCAGATACGGGGGAAATAAGGCTGCGGCTTAATTCGAGGTGATAATTGGGGGAAAACTGTCGCGCCTGGAACCACACTTGGACGCCGGCTTTACCACCAGATGCGAAAAGATGTGACCGTCTGCTGCTGCAAATCCCCATAGGTTGCGATGACCCAGATCTTTGCCACGCCCAGTTTATCCGACTTGAAATTGAAGGTATATTCGCTAATCCCGCGGGTATCGGTCAAGGGAAGGATATATCGCCCCTGCTCACCCGAGGGCATGGTAGCGATGATGACTACCTGGGCGTTGGGGACCGGGGTTAATTTTTGATCCTGGACGACCACAAATATGTTTTGCGTTCCGGATGTGGATGTCACTGCGTTGCGGATGAAAGCGCGCACTTGTAGGCTCAAAATGGTGGGAAGCAGGTTATTTGAATCGATAAAAGGAGCTAACAACCTTATATCTTCATGTTTAGCGTCAAAATACTGGCGCCCCAGGTTAGTCAGGGTCACTCGCTGTCCATTCGGAAACTCTGGGTGCCATTCTAAGCGGGCCCGCTCGAAATACTGGACAATGCGATCGTTTTGGCTCTCAAAGTCTGAGATTGGGTAGCCAAACTGGGCAACCCCGCCATTCGCGTTAAAGAAATCCAGGAAAGAATAACACACCCGGTGTCCAGTCTTGGAAAAATAACGGCAAGCCGGCCCATTCTCCGGATTTGGCAAGGCCGAGGTAGGCTTATAAAGATAATCTCCAAGATTGGTCAGCACAACTCGCTGTCCGGCGGGCAGCTCTGGATGCAACTCGAAGCGCGCTCGCTGGAAATATTGCACGAACAGCTTGGTGGTCGCATCGGTATAGGCTTCCGTGATCGGGTATCCAAAAAGAAGCAGTGGGTTGCGAACCCCATAATAGGCGTTAAAAAATTCCCCCGTAAGCCGGTGCCCAGTCTCAGGGAAATACTGCGGCTGTTTCGTTTGGGCGTAGGTGCTTTTCCAACCCACAACCCCGACCAGGAGCAAAATTGTCGTTAGGATAAACCAGTGAGGTTTTATTCGCACATCTAGATTATAAACAATAAATACCAAAGTTTCAATAGGTTAACGTAAATTTAATGTGTATAAATTGCAATTTTGTTAGAAATTTGAATATATGTTAGAAACTAAACTGGCGCGGCCTGTTCGCCCAACGGTGTCGGGCGCTTTGCCCCTGGCCGAAGGCCAGTGGTCGGCGCACCACGCAATAGGATGGAGAGTTGCGGCTGCGCCCAATCTCCAGAGATTCATCAAAATAGGATGTCAACGAGATCTGTTGTGCGCGGTAATATGAGGTCGGCGCCAGCGCGTCTTAACTCTTTCTCCTCGCCAAAGCCACACAAGACCCCAACAGTTTGCGCGCCGGCTGCTTTCCCGGCGCGAATATCGATGACCGTATCGCCCACCATCAAGCAGGCTTCTGGCGGCACTCCCGCCTGTTCGGCCACCCACAGGATCGGGTCCGGGTAAGGCTTGGTGTAGCGGCAGGTCTGGGCCGTAGCAATGTGCTGAAAAAAAGGCGCCAGCTCAAAATGGTTGATGAAAGCCAGCGTGGCGCGTTCCCCGCGGGCGCTGGCAACCGCCAGGGGATAATGCAGGGAAAGCTGTTCGAGCATCATCCGAATTCCCAGGATGATCGTAAAAGGTCCCGGGGTTCTGTTGACTCCCGGCTTCTGAAAAATATCACTCAGACGCGCCAGCTTATCGTCGATTTGTAAGCGATCCGGAAGTCCAAAGAAAAAATTTGCCGGGCTTTCGGTCTTCATAACGATCCAGCGCGCCAGCGAGCGCGGATCCCCCTGGCGAAATAAAAACCTGCCAAAACGCAGCCAGTTTGCCAGTTTCTGCACATACTGGTCATCCGTATCACGCAGGGTCCCATCAATATCAAATATCACCACGCGCACGCGTGTAAGATCGAGCGGCATTATCCTCCGCCAATTCTTGAATCAGGGTTGGGCGCACCACCCCGGGCCGTGGGCAGTGGTCGCTGCTAACCGAGGGTTAGCCAGCCATACTTACAATCCAAGACCGGGATCATAAAAGGAGCGCCAAAGCCCAGGCTACACTTAACAGGCTCAAACAAAGAATCATTGAGGCGAGCAGTGTCAGGAGGGATAGGATTAAACGCCTGGAAACTCTGGACATAACCAATCTTCCAATTTTACCGACACTTCTGGACATGCGCAATATTTGCAGGCAGTATTTTCGCCTAAAACCCTGTGAAGAACTATAATTTTACCCATGACTCTAAAACCCCTGAAATTTATCAACCAGTCTGTAGACGTAGCTTTCGATAAACCGCCCGCCCTGGAGAAAAAACCTGGCTGCCCGGATCGTTTTACATGGCAGGATGAAGTATATGCGGTGGTGGAATTGTTGAGCGAATGGCACGACTACAGCCGGCGAGGCAGGATGGCGCGCAACATGCGTCCTGAACATGCTGAAACGGCCAGCTTACGTGGCTCCTGGGGCGTGGGGCAGGATTATTACCGAGTACGCACCGACCGGGGCCGAATTTTCGACCTTTATTTTGATCGAGCGCCAAAGAACGTCGATGATCGAAAAGGGGCCTGGTTTCTAGATAAAGAGCTCCAAGCGGTCGATTAAGACCCACGCTGTCGCAACCAGTCCAACAGGCGTTCGAGCTCCCAGGTATTGATCACGTTCTGCGGGCCAACCCAGCCGCGCCGGGCCGTGGCAACCCCAAAGCGAACCAGGTCCAGATCGCCGGCGCTGTGAGCGTCCGTATTCACTGCCAGCATGATCCCTAGCTCAATCGCCCGACGGGAATAAACATCGTCCAGATCAAGGCGCTCCGGGTGGGCATTGATCTCCAAAACCACGCCAGTTTCAACAGCCGCCTGCAGTACCGCGTCCATATCCAGGTCTGCTCCTTCACGATTAGGGATCATCCGTCCTGTAGGGTGCCCGATAATATCGACATTCGGGTTGTGCATGGCTTTCAACAACCGCTGGGTCACCTGATCCCGGGGCTGGCGCAGGCTGGAATGTAGCGATGCGACGACGATATCCAACCCAGCCAGGATTTCATCCGGGTAATCCAGGCTCCCATCGGCGAGGATCTCGACTTCAGAACCTTGCAACAGGTGGATCGAATCTCCCAATGTCTCCTGGACCTGATCGATTTCAGCACGCTGGTGTTTCAAGTCCTCAATAGAGAGGCCGCTTGCGACTCCCAGGCTGGCAGAATGATCGGTAATCGCCAGAATTCTTCTTCCCCGGCTGCGGGCGGCCTGGGCCATTTCTTGGATAGAGAGCGTTCCGTCGCTCCAAGTGGAATGAGCGTGTAGCTCGGCTACCAGGTCTTTGAGCTCAAGCAAGACCGGCAATTTGTGTGCACGGGCCGCCTGGACCTCCCCGCGGTCTTCACGCAGCTCGGGGGGAATCCAGGGCAGCCCCAGTGTCGAATACACTTCTTCTTCTATAGCGCATAAGATTTCGGTTCCGTCTCCGCGCAGAAAGGATTGGTCCGAAAGCGAGAGGCCCATCTTCTGGGCCAGTTCACGCAGACGCACGTTATGATCCTTAGAACCGGTTCCGTAAACCAGGGCAGTGCCGAAACGTTCCGGTGGATGCACCCATAATTGGGCGCGCAGACCGTTGGAAAAAACCACGCTGGCTTTGATCTCACCCTGGGCCAGCAATTCAGTGACATCCGGACGGGTGGTGAACGACTCCATCACCTTCTTCCAATCCGCTGATGCAGCCAACAAATCCAGATCTCCCACTGTAGCGCGCATTCTGCGCAGGCTGCCGCCGGCCTCAGCCGCTTTCACCCCTGGCACCTTGCGCAGGTCCGCCAGCAGCTCCTGGGCAAAGGGCCAGGCTTTTCCAAGAGGGAAACGGTCTGTGCGCCTGGCGACCGCTTCGATCCCGGCGATCACTTTGGCTTCGGATTTTTCTCCCATACCCGGCAGGGTTCGCAGCCTGCCCGCCCGGGCCGCCTCTTCCAGCTCAGCCAGGTTGGTTACACCAGCCTCGCGCCAAAAAAGAGCCGCCTTCTTCGGGCCGACATCGGGGACCTGCAATACTTCGACCAAACCCGCTGGCACTTCTTCTTCAAGTTTTTCCAGGAACGCTAACCTTCCGGTGGATAGGAGTTCGTCAATCTTCTCGGCGATTGCTTTGCCCACACCTGGGACTTCAGTCAGCTTACCCTGTTTCCAGATCTCATTGACATCCCGGCCCAGATTCTCGAGGCTGTCAGCAGCTTTACGGTATGCCAGAATCTTATAAATCACCTCGCCTTTTACTTCTAAGAGGTCTGCAATTAAGTCAAACTTACCAGCTAATTCTTGATTGTTCATCACGAGCCTCCGCTGCCCAAATTCGGAAACGATAAAAAATCAAACCTGAGGCCAGGCCGCCTGGATCGCCACCCAGTCTCCTTGCTGGCTTCTTGCTGCCGGCCGCAGCCCCTGGATCCTGAGCGCAGCTTCCACCTCGTCGGCCTGGTCTTCCAGAATCCCACTGAGCACCAATATTCCATCCGGCGTTAACAACTCGGCCAGGCCCTCCGCTAACAAGCGCACCAGCACCGGCGCAAGGATGTTTGCCAGCACCAGCGGAGCTTTTTTTACCGAAAACGATCCGGCGCGAATATCCGCCAGTGAGCCTGCTCTCAGATCCAGCCGGTCTTCCACACCGTTGATTGCCGCGTTCTCATGAGCCGCCTGGATCGCCCGTGGGTCGATGTCCACGCCCAGCGCGTGGCGGGCGCCTAATTTGAGGGCAGCCACGCTGAGGATGCCCGACCCACAGCCCAGGTCAATGACATTCAGCGCGGATCCCTGGCGGGCAGTTATGAACGCCTCCAGGATTTCCAGGCAGAGCTGCGTGGTGGGATGCGTACCGGTGCCAAAAGCCATACCTGGATCGATGCGGATCGGAATGCGCTCTTCGTTTGGATTTTCCAGCCAGGCAGGCACGATCATGAGACCGCGCCCGATATCGATCGGTTTGAAGTGGATTTTCCAGGCCTCGGCCCAATTTGTATCCACCACCTGGCGATACTGGGCAGTAGGCAGCGGCTGGATGCGCCCCAGGTACCACAATGCCTCCTCAAGGCGCTGGCGAGTTTCATCTAATTGATCATCAACAGGCAGGTAGCCGGCCACCCGCAGCGGGCCAACCGGCCGGCCTTCGCCCTCAGGATCAGCCTGGATCGCCGTGGATTCTATCACTACACCGTTTGGGGCAAAACGCGCCAGCACATCCGCGATGGCTTCGGCCAGCTCGCCATCCGCGATAACCGATACTTCCAACCAGGCTGGGCTTTCTCCCATCCAATTCCTCCCTATAGAAACAAATAAACTCCTGGTCTTTCTACGCACTTTCCTGGTTGTAGCTCAGGTTAAATTATGGTTCTACCAACCGCTCATAACGGGCACGGCGGCCAACCGTTGTGAAACTAAGCTGAGAATAGGCCTTTATGGCCCCAGGATTATTGATATGGACGGTCAGGAGAGCTGATCTCGCACCAGCCTCTTGCATTCTCCGCATTGTCTCGACCAGGAGCGCTGTTGCCAGCCCTCGCCTGCGTAGAGCTGGAATCACCCCAATTTGCCAGATATGACCACCCGGGGGGTCTTTGGTCAGGTCAATATTTCCAATCACAAAACCCACTGGTTCGCCATCTACGCACGCCAGAATTGACCACTCTGGCCGGTGATCGTTTTCGGTCACCTGTGCGATCCACACAGCGGCGCTAAATCCTGGAAAGCCCGGCCGTTCGCGAAACGAGGTATGGTAAGCCTGAAAAAATTGTTCTGCCAGATCAGGTTGCCAATTCGTGAGGATAACATCTTGTGGCAGGGAACGATCTGGCACCGGCAGGTGAAGATCCTTTTCCATCACAAGCTCTTCAAATACATTTGCAAAGCCATGTGCCAGATACAAGTGATGGGCTGGTTCTGTGAGCGATTCGGTCGCGACCTGCATCACCTTTTGCGGGTCAGCGACGCCAGCCAGCAAGATCTTAGCCTGCTCCTGGCTCCATTGCATCAGGTAAGTCCCAACACCTCTGTGGCGTACGTCGGGGCGCACGAGGCCGACAATCCTGGCTCGCTGCCTGCCAGGGTCGCCGTTAATCGATACTCTGGCACAGGCAGCAAGACGTCCATCGGATGTATTGGCACCAATCCCGGAACCCGGCTCGTCTGGGAGATAGCGACTCTTGATGGTATCTGGCTCGAACATAAAGCCAATGCCGCCATCGACCGCATGGCAAATTTGGGCCAGTTCAACGATAGCTTCCAGATCATTCTGGTCGATTGGTCGCCACATCAAATTAATCATACTCGCATGCAGTTTCACCTACCTGTTTTGATGAATCTCTGGAGATTGCGGGGCGCTTTGCCCCTGGCCTTCGGCCAGGGGCAAAGCGCCCGACCCTGTTCAGGCAGCAACTGGAATTAATTAGCCTCCCAGGGCGTCTTTAAGCCAGTCCAGAAAACCCCGTTCCTGCGGGCGCACCTCGCTGCCAAGACTTTTTGCAAGCTGCTCAAACAGATTGCGCTGCTCCTGGTTCAGGCGAGATGGAATTTCGACGTTCACAACCACAAGCTGGTCGCCGCGTCCATTCCCACGCAGGTGGGGTACACCTTTACCGCGCAGATGCAATACTTTGCCCGGTTGGGTCCCTGGTGGAATCTTCAATTTGGTCAATCCATCCACCGTTGGAATATCCACATCCGCGCCTAAAACCGCCTGGGCGATATTGACGTTCAGATCCAGCAGAATGTCATATTCCCTGCGGCGGAAATACTTGTGAGGCTTTACTTGAATGACGATAAACAGGTTACCATTCGGCCCGCCATTAACCCCGGGTTGGCCTTCGCCGGCCAGGCGGATTTGAGTGTCATTGTCGACGCCGGCAGGCACGCTGACCAGCTTATGCCGTACGCGTCTTTCCAACCCGCGGCCCTGGCAGTTATGGCAGGGAGACGCAATTGTCTCGCCTTGCCCATTGCAGGTTGGGCAAGTCGCGACCTGCACCATCGAACCCAGGATGGTCTGGCGCATTTGGCGGACCTCACCGGTGCCGTTACAGGTGGTGCAGCGGACCGGGGACGTGCCGGGCTCGGCGCCCGACCCATTGCAGACAGCACAAACTTCGTCCCGGGTAATCTCAATTTCTTTTTCTACGCCAAATACGGCCTCTTCAAAGCTCAGATCCAGCCGGTACTGCAGGTCGCCTCCACGCCGCGGCGCATTACGCGCCCGCCGGCTGGAGCGGCTAAAACCGCCAAACCCGAACAGATCCCCAAAGATATCGGCGAAATCCGAGAAATCCACATTGAAGTCCTGTGCGCCGCCCGCGCCGCGCACCCCGGCGTGGCCAAAGCGATCATACGCCGCCCGTTTATCGCTATCGGAGAGCACGGCATAGGCTTCGTTGAGCTCTTTAAATTGCTCCTCGGCATCCGCAGACTTGTTCACGTCTGGATGATACTGGCGCGCCAGACGCCGGAACGCCGATTTCAGATCGTCTGGTGAGGCGTTGCGCGGAACGCCCAAGATTTCATAATAGTCACGTTGAGTCATTGGTAAACCAGTACTTTAAATCATCGGAAGGTTGAAACGAGGAGCGATCCAACCTTCGGAGAAAACCATGGCTTGCTTAGCAGTCATGCATTTCGATATTCACCATCGACGACATCCTCATCGTCCCCCGAACCATCTCCTGGTTCAGGCCCCGACCCAGGCTGTGGACCGCCATCCGGGCCGCCCGTTTCCGGGCCGCTCGTCCCAGGCCCTCCTGCCGCCGGACCTGCCTGTTGGTATGCAGCGGCCCCTACCTGCTGCATGACCTGGTTCAAGTCGTCGGTCGCTTTACGGATCGCTTCGCTGTCATCGCCATCCATGACCTTGCGCACTTTCGATATGTTATCCTCTACATTGCTCTTGATCTCGCCAGGGACTTTTTCGCCCAGGTCTCGCAGGACTTTCTCAGCCGTATAAACCGCGTTATCGGCGTTGTTGCGCGCTTCAATCAATTCTTTACGCTGGCGGTCCTCATCGGCGTGGACTTCCGCTTCCTTGCGCATACGCTCGACCTCGGCCTCGTTTAAGCCTGAAGAGGCGGTGATGGTGATATTCTGGCTGCGCCCGGTCGCCTTATCCTGGGCAGTGACCTTCAAGATGCCATTGGCGTCGATATCAAATGTCACTTCAATTTGAGGAATACCCCGCGGCGCGGGTGGAATTCCATCCAGAGTGAATTTACCCAAAGATTTATTATCCGTCGCCATCGGGCGCTCACCCTGAACGACATGGATCTCTACCTGTGACTGGCTGTCGCTGGCAGTGGAGAAAATCTGGCTCTTTCGCGAAGGGATGGTCGTATTGCGTTCGATCAATGGCGTCGCTACACCCCCATAGGTCTCTACAGATAGAGTGAGCGGAGTCACATCCAGGAGGAGGATATCCTTCACTTCGCCGCCTAATACCCCGGCCTGGATCGCCGCTCCAATACCTACAACTTCATCCGGGTTGACGCCTTTATGGGGTTCCTTACTAAATAGCTTTCGCACGGCCTCCTGGACAGCCGGCATGCGCGTCATCCCGCCCACCAGCACCACCTCATTAATCCCGGATGGATCCAGGCTGGCATCCTTCATCGCCTGTTTCACCGGGCCGAGAGATCGCTCGATCAGGTCGGAGGTCAACTGCTCCAGCTTGGCGCGGGTCAGCGTCATCACCAGGTGCTTGGGGCCGCTGGCATCCGCAGTGATATATGGCAGGTTGATCTCAGTCTGCATGAGGCTGGAAAGCTCGATCTTCGCTTTTTCGGAGGCCTCTTTGAGCCGCTGCAATGACTGGCGGTCGTTGCGTAAATTGATCCCCTGGTTGCGCTGGAATTCGTCTGCAATGTAATCGATGATGCGCTGGTCGAAATCGTCGCCGCCCAGGAATGTGTCCCCGCTGGTAGAGCGAACCTGGAAAACACCATCCCCCACATCCAAAACTGAAATATCGAAGGTGCCGCCGCCCAGATCGTACACGGCGATCACTTCATCCGTCTTCTTATCCAGCCCGTAAGCCAGAGAAGAAGCTGTGGGTTCGTTAATGATGCGCAGCACTTCCAGGCCTGCGATTTTGCCGGCGTCTTTGGTCGCGTTTCTTTGCGCGTCGTTGAAATAAGCCGGCACGGTGATAACTGCCTGGGTCACCGGCTCACCCAGGTAAGCTTCGGCGTCAGCTTTCAGCTTGGCCAGGATCATGGCGGAGATCTCTGGAGGCGAATACTCCTTGCCGTCCAGGATGACGCGCACGTCGCCATTCGGCGCTTCAGCCACTTTATAGGGCACCCGTGATTTGGCGCGTTGGACCTCGGGATCGTTGAATTTGCGCCCCATGAATCGCTTGATTGAAAAGACCGTATTCTCAGGGTTTACAACCGCCTGGTTGCGAGCGACCTTGCCGGTCAGGCGCTCGTGATTTTTATTGACCGCCACGACCGAGGGCACCAGGCGTTCCCCTTCCGCCGACGGGATCACGACCGGTTCACCGCCCTCCATAACTGCGACCACTGAGTTGGTTGTTCCAAGATCGATTCCGATGATTTTTGACATAAAAAATTCCTCCAAATGATTTCAGGGTGTAAGTAAAAAAGCGAATAATTACCTGGCGACCCGAACCATAGCTGGGCGCAGCACACGATCTCCTAAAATATAGCCCCGTTGGAGAACCTCGATGATTTGCCCGCTTTCATGATCCTCGCTTTCTTCCAGTGTGACGGCTTCGTGCATATTGGGATCAAAGGCTTTCCCCTCCGCGTCCATCGGTTTGACGCCTTCACTTTCCAGGATGGCGGAGAGCTTGCGATAAATCAGCTCAATCCCATTCGACCAGGCTGCCCCCTCCCCTTCTTGCGGCCGGTTTTTCAACGCGCGCTCCAGGTCATCCAAAACTTCCAGGTAACGCTTAATGATGCTTCCCGCAGCATTTTGATAAAACTGAGATTGATCGCGTTCGATGCGTTTTTTGTAATTTGCAAATTCTGCCAGGGCGCGCTGCCAGCCCTCCAGATATTCATCGGCTTTAGCCCGGCTTTCGGCCAATTCAGCCTGTAACGCGTCCATTTTTTTCGCAATGATTTCTGTAAGATCCTCTGGAGATGATCCTTCTGGCTCGATCTCCTTGATTTCTTGTTCCACCTCATCATGTTCTTCTTTTAGCTTTACCGGATTCACTTGTGGATCCTTTTTCTCCTCATCAGCCATGTTCGCTTTTTACTCCTTAAAAATTTACGCCAAAGATTATGATTTCTAAACAAACCAGGATCGGGATTCAGTCAGCGTGCAGATCGATCACCAGATCGCTCAACAAGCCGGCCACGAATCGTACAGTGGAAATGGTACGGCCATAGGACATGCGAATAGGGCCTAAAACGCCCAGGGTGCCCGTTGCTACCCCCGGCGCGCCGTAGCGGGAGAGAACCACCGAACAATCCCGCAGCTCCTCCCAGGTGCCTTCACCCCCGATTAACACTTGCACGCCGCCCATCTCACTGCTTGGCAGGATCGTTCGCGACAGTAAATCCTCCAGCAAAGAACGTTCCTCCAGGATGTGCAATGCATTGCGGGCCGTCTCCGAATCGGCGAATTCCGGCTCGGAGAGCACATGCGTCAGGCCGTCACGGTAAACTTCACCCGCCAACACCTCCCCCGTCCGGCGCATATCATCCAAAATGAGCTTGAGCATATCCTTTTCAAGAGCATCCATTGGAAGAGAGAGCGCGGCGATGCCGGCTACATCCAGGCCCTGGCAATTCTCGTTTAAGGTGTTGGCGGCAGTGCTCAAGCGCTCTTGAGAAACCGGTTCCGCCAGGGCCAACATCTGCTGGCGGACCTCGCCGCCGGTCAAAACCAGGACCATCAGCACCTGTCTTCCATGGGTGCTGATCAGCTCCAGGTGTTTAAAATGCGTTCGTTCGGAATGGGGGGACGTGACCAGGGAGGCAGCCTGTGATTGGTGCGCCAACACCGAGGCTGCCAACCGCATCCAGCGGTCGACATCCATCCCAGCCTGGTAAAACTGGTGCACGATCATGCGCTTTGTCGGAGCGGGTAAATCGGTGTGGCCCATAAGCTGGCGGACGAAATAACGATAGCCCTCCTCGGTCGGCACACGTCCTGCTGAGGTATGAGGCTGGCGCAGGTAGCCCATATCGGTTAAGGCCACCATTTCGTTGCGCACTGTGGCCGAGCTTATATCCAGATTGTAATGCTCTACCAATCGACGCGAGCCTACCGGTTGGGCGGTCTCAATATAATCGCGTATGACAAGCGCCAGCGTAAGTTTTTGCCGTTCGGTTAGGTTAGTCATTTGCCTTTTTTACCATTTTAGCACTCTCACTATGAGAGTGCTAAATTAAGCAATACGATGATACCACGCTGGAAAGAGATCGTCAAGAAAACGGGTTCTGTAGCTGTCGATTCTGATAAAGAGTTAATTCTTTGAGGAACTCCAAAAAAAGATCAATCGCCTCCCGATTCTTCGTCCCAGACTACGCCCGGCTGTATTCTTTTAACAGCCCGAGCGCCTGGCTGATATCCAATGGATAGGGCGCTTCGAAAGACATTTTTTCAGAGGAGAGAGGGTGTGTGAAATTAAGTGCCATGGCATGCAGAGCGGGGCGGGAAAGAATGGTTAGCCCGCTCACATCGCCTACTGGATCTCCGGGATTGGCTGGTGAAAGGGATAAACTCTCACCGCCGCCATACAGAGCGTCAGCAGCAATCGGGAAACCTGCCGCGGCCAGGTGGGCGCGAATCTGGTGAGTGCGTCCGGTTTGGGGGATCGCCTCGACCAGGGAACAGCCAGAAAATCGCTCAAGGATGCGAAAACCCGTGGCGGCAGGTTTACCCCGCCGGGCATCCACTACCGTGCGGTGCTTGCGGTCGCCGTTTGGGCGCAGAGGCAAGTGGATTGTCTTCTCCTGCCAATCTGGCCGGCCAATCACCAGGGCATGATAGATCTTCTGAACCTGGCGCTGGTCGAACTGGATATTTAAAGCCCGGTGAGCCTGAGCGCTGCGCGCCAGGACAATCACGCCGCTCGTGATCCGGTCCAGGCGATGCACGATCCACAACGGGCCAAAAACAGGGACCAGTATCCCTTTCAAGTAGGGGGCGTCCGGGTTGTAACCATCCGGCAGAGTCGCCAGGCCGGCCGGCTTATTGACCACCAAGAGCGCATCGTCGGACCATAAAACCAACCCGGGAATATCGTCTGCGTTCACTTCGCTCCGCCCGGCGTCACCGGCATGGCTGTTTAAGAAGCATAACCGTCAGGGTTTTGTGACTGCCAACGCCAGACATCCGCACACATCTCTGCCATACTACGGCGGGCCGTCCAGCCCAACTCCATTCGAGCTTTGCCTGGATCGGCATAGCTAACAGCCACATCGCCTGGACGGCGCTCCACAACACGGTACGGGATCGAACAGCCACAGGCTTTCTCGAACGCGGCGACTACTTCAAACACACTGTAGCCGCGCCCCGTACCCAGGTTGTATGTCACCACCCCCGGGTTTTCAGAAAGCTTCTTCAGGGCCTGGATATGTCCGGCCGCCAGGTCAACTACGTGCAGATAGTCGCGCACCCCGCTGCCATCCGGAGTAGGGTAATCGTCCCCAAAAACCCGCAGCTCCGGCAGGCGGCCGACTGCCACCTGGGCGATGAAAGGGATCAGGTTGTTGGGGATCCCCGCCGGGTCCTCTCCAATCCGCCCGCTCGGATGCGCGCCCACCGGGTTGAAATAACGCAGGATCGCGACATTCCAGGCCGGTTGGGCCTGATGGGCGTCTCGCAGGATCTCTTCGATCATCCATTTTGTCCGGCCATATGGATTAGTAGGGCCGAGCGGGAAATCCTCCGTGATCGGCATACGGCTCGGGTCGCCATAAACCGTGGCGGAGGAGCTGAACACCAAATTCCAGACTTCATGGGCCCGCATCACCTCGCACAGGTTGAGCGTACCGGTGATATTGTTATGATAATAACGGAGCGGGATCGTCACGGACTCCCCGACCGATTTGAGCCCGGCGAAATGGATTACGGCGTCGATGGAATGCCGCTCAAAAATTGCGCTCAGCCCTTCCATATCTAGCAGATCGACCGGGTAAAATGCCAGCGGTCGGCCGCTGAGCTCCTGAACCCTTCTCAGCGACTCTTCGCTGCTGTTCGAGAGATTATCTGCGACCACGACCTCGTAACCTGCCTGAAGCAGCTCCAGGCAAGTATGGCTGCCGATATACCCCGCCCCGCCGCTAACAAATATGGCCATTTACACTGGCTCCAGCTCAGCGGCGGCAGTCGCCGTGCTGACTTTCAGCTCTTTCACCCGCGTCATCAGCAAACCAGCTAAAATCATAAAGGCTGCGGCAAAAATAAACATAATGCGGTAGTTTCCCCCGGTCAGGTCGATTAAGATCCCCACCACTTGCGGCCCAGCGACTGCGGCGATGTTGGAGGCCAGGTAATAAAGCCCGGTGAAGGCCCCAATGCGTGCATCCCCGCCGACGTCGTATACCATTGGCAGGGAATTGACGTTGATTAGCGCCCAGAAAAATCCGGCCGGGATCAAGAAACTGATCAACATCAATTGGCTGCTGATCGCCAGCCCATACAGGAAAAGCAGGCTCAAGCCGGCAATCCCGACCAGGATGATGCGCTTACGACCGTAGCGAGTAGCAATCATCCCGCTCGGCAAGGCAAAAATCACGAACATCAAAGCCAGTCCGGAGGTCAAGATCGCCATGCGGCCTTCGTTTATCCCAAGGCTGAATTTACCAAAAGAGGATAACCAGGTTTCCAGGGCGTTATAGCCCGTGAACCAGCAAAGGATCGCCAACAGGATCAGCAGCCCGGAACGGTCTGACGCTCGCAGCACTTCGCCCAGGTTGTGAATAAAACCCTGCGAGGCTGGCTTCTCCTTCTCGATCCCCTGGGCTTCCATGGGCTCGTGAACGAATAGCAGTACCAGGACGATTGCTGCCAGCATGACCAGGCTGCCGAAAATAAAGGGGGTGATACGTCCCAACTGGTACAACGCCCCGCCCACCAGGAATGCCAGGATCGAGCCCAGGCCGCCCATCAGGTTGATAATGCCATTCGCCATGCTGCGCTGCTGCGAAGGGAAGAGGTCGCCTAAAAGCGCCACCGTTGGCGCTCTGAACAACGCCATGCTCAGATTGGTCAGTAAAATGGCGAACATAATCCCAACAATTGAGCCCATTGCCGGAACCATGACGAAAAACACCGCCGCAAGTGGAGCGCCTACGAGCATCCAGGGCTTCCGGCGGCCAATACGGGTGCGCGTTTGATCTGAGCGCTCGCCGACCACCGGCTGGACGAACATATTGAGATAATTATCCCAGGTCATGATGAAGCCAATCAGGGTCGCCGAGAGCCCAAATTTATCCCGCAGAAATACCGGCACAAAATTATTAAAAATAGGCCAGATCAGGCTGATGCCGAAGAAACCGAACCCAAGCAAAAATGTTTTGCCGTACGGAAATCGCTCCTTCATTCGTCGCCTTCCTCAGCTTGAATTTGACCTTCGCCTGCACTCGAATTTTTCATCTCAATTTCTGCACTTTCCAGGCCGTCCAGATAAGCAAAGTCGCTGGCAGTGAGCTGAGCTTTTTCCAACATATCCGGGCGTCGCAGGCGAGTGCGCAGCAAAGCTTGCTCCCGCCGCCAGCGAGCCAGGCGAGCGTGGTCGCCGGAAACTAACACCTGCGGCACCTGCCAGCCACGGAAGGCCGGAGGCCGGGTGTAATGCGGGTACTCCAGAAGGCCGGAAGCGTGCGAATCATCCCAAGGACCATCCGGATCTCCCAATACTCCCGGTACCAACCTGGCGACCGCATCGATTATGACCATAGCCGGCAGCTCACCCCCGGTAAGCACGTAATCCCCAATGGAAATTTCATCTGTAACCAGGTGTTGGCGCACACGCTCATCTACCCCCTCATAGCGTCCGCATAGCAGCGCCAGTCGGACCTCCTGCGAGCCTTCCAGGCCTGCCATCCTCTGCTCGCCGGTCGTCCGGCCGCCGGATGCGAGCTCTGTGGCAATTTCCTGGTTAAACAGGCGCCCTTGAGGGGTCATTAATATCACCGGGCAAGCTGGCGGCGAGCCCAAAACGCTCTCAACTGCGGCGAAGATGGGTTCCACTTTCATCACCATGCCGCCCCCGCCGCCATAGGGTTCGTCATCGGTGACATGGTGGCGGTCCGTCGCCCAATCCCGGATGTTGTAAAGGTTTACGGTCACCAGGCCGCGCTGGCGGGCGCGCTGCAAGATACTGGTCTGCAAATAGGGCTCGAACACTTCCGGGAACAGGGTGAACACCTCAAACCGCAGGAAGGAATTCATAATTCCACCATTCTAGTCTCAAGCCCCGGGATTGGCAAGGAAAATACAAACCCGCAGCGGAGCAGCAGCGACCGGCTTGCCTGCGGCGCGTCTACCGGCATCTTGACGCTATTTCCCCGCCGATGGTATGATCTTTCCATGTATCTTCGTGGGAATAAGATGACGATGACCAAACGCCTGCGCCGGCGCCCCAGTTATTGGCGCATTATCCTGCTGCTGGCGCTAATCGGCATCGCTCTATATGTCAACCAGGTGGTTGTACCTGCCACTCCTCCCCTGTTCATCCCTACCGCCACCCCTACAACCAGCCCGGAGGCTTACATTAACCAGGCCGACGAGCTGTATAAAGCCGGTAAGCTTTCCCAGGCCATTGAGGCCTACCAACTGGCAGTCAGCACCGATCCGACCAACCCGGCCACATACGTGGCTCTGGCGCGCCTCCAGGTGCTGAACGGCCAATATGACGATGCAATCCTGAACGCTCAGAACGCCCTGTTGAAAAACCCTAACAACCCGCTGGCTCACGCCGTACAGGGGTGGGCCCTGGGGTTTAAAGGCAAGTTTGGAGAAGCTGAGCTCGAGATCCAAAAAGCCCTATCCCTGGATGCCAACAGTGCCCTGACGCACGCCTATTACGCGGAGATATTGATCAACCAGGGGGATTTCAATCTCTTCGACAAAGCTGCCGAAGAATCACGCATCGCCCGCGACCTGGATAATACCCTGATGGAGGCCCACCGGGCGCGCGGCATTGTGCTCTTGAATACCCAAAATATCACCCAGGCAATCGACGAATTCAAAACCGCCCTTTCGATCAATAAAAATATTTCCGACCTGCACCTTTACCTGGGATTGGCTTACAAAGCCAACCAGCAGCTAGACTTAGCCGAAGAGGAGCTTGTCACAGCCGTCACCTTCAACCCGACGGATACGATTGCCCTGACTGAATTGGCTCGCTCCTATTTCGCCGATGGGCGCTACCGCCAGGCCGCCCAATATGCCGAAGAGGCCGTGAAAATTAACCCCGGCGACCCCAGGCTGCACGGCGATTTGGGAATTATGCATTATAAAAACGAAGAATACGCCGACGCCATTCCGGAGCTGGAGCTGGCAGTACGCGGCGGAAAGACCGCGGATGGCGTCGCGGTCGAGGGGCTGCCGCTGGATTACGATCCCCGGATTATGGGTTATTATTGGTATTACGGGTTTGCGTTGGCCTATAGCAATCGCTGTGCGGAAGCCGTGCCAGTATTTCATGAACTGCTCACCGGGGTGTCGAATGACGAGACAGCGGTTTACAATGCGAATTTCGGCCTGGAACAATGCCAGCAGGCCGCCTCGACCCCCACAATCACAAGCAGCCCCCAACTGACCGAAACGCCTTGACGGGGCTGCCGGTCAAAAGATGCCAACATCCCGAGTGTAGGAATGAATCGACACACGAGCCACAACGGTGCGCTGTGCGGCTCGGCGTGGTATATTTAGATTATGGATCGCAATCTCGTCGGAAAACGGCCGCATTTTCGCCCATCCAGGGAAGGCTCGAATTTCTACCGGGTGATGCTGCTTTTGAGTCTGATCCTGGCAGGCGTTTGGCTGCTGCTCGGCTACCAACGCGGGCAGATCGCCGCCCCTTTTCAACCGACTCCAACTCCAACTCGGACGACATTTTCTTACATCCTCGAAGCACAAGCCTTCTTCGACGCCGGCAAGCTGGACGACCCAGACCCTCCGTTGCCCACACCTCCGAATCCGGACGCGATCGACACCTACCAACGCGCCTTAGCACTGGATCCGAACAATGCCAAGGTATGGTCCGAGCTGGCCCGAATCCAGACCTACTCGACGAGCATGCTGCGCAACGATGGAGAACGCCTGGCTCGACTGAAAGAGGCATTGGATTCTTCCCAAAAAGCGCTGGACCTGGCTCCGGACGACAGCAACGCTCATGCAATCCGGTCTTTTGTCCTCGACTGGTATGCATCCAACCCGCTCGTTCCCCCTGCAGACCAACAGGAGGCCTTGAATGAGGCCTACAGTGAGGCCAACCGCGCCATCCAGTTGGACGGTAACAACGCCCTTGCGCAGGCATATTACGCTGAAATTCTGGTCGATGAGCAGCGTTGGTCGCAATCTGAAACCTTCGCGCTCAAGGCTGTCAGCCTCGACCCGAATTCGATGGACACTCACCGTGTATATGGATATGTTTTAGAGAACCTGGGCCAGTATAACAGCGCGATCCAGCAGTACAGGAAAGCCGCGGAAATCACCCCTAACCTGACCTTCCTTTACATCCGCATCGGCCAGAACTACCGGGAGGGCATCAAAAACCCGGACCTGGCGCTCGAATATTTCGACCGCGCCGCCAGCATAAACGAGCAGCTTACCGTTCAGAACCCTATCCCGTACATCGAGATCGCCAAGACCTATACCCAACAGGGCCAGTTCCTGGCCGCCTCCGTGAATGCCGAGAAAGGGCTTAGCCTGGACAAGTCGAATGCCACTACCTACGGGCAGTTGGGAATCATCTACATCCAGGCGCGCAACTATGAGGGGGCCTTACCTTTGCTCAAGTGCGCGGTCCGTGGTTGTACGGCCGAGGAGAACGAGCTCGGGGGCAACGTGGCCGTCGAAGGCCTGCCATTAAGCAACCTCACGGTAGCGTATTATTACGTGGAGTACGGGACGGTGATGGCTTTTTTAAGCCGTCCATACGAAAATTACTGCGACCAGGCGTATGATGTGTTGGAAGAGGTCCGGCTCGCCTATCCCGATGACAACATCCTGACGGGCATCGTGGATGACAGTGAAGGCATTTGCCGGCGCCTGGCCAACACGCCGGCCGCGCCGACGATACCGGCAGCCCCTACCGCCACGCCAGAAGTGATGGGCCCTTGAAATTGGCACGCAGCCGGCCAAGCTTTCCGGCGGTGGAAAGGCTGGGCAGGCAAACGCTGGCTGGCAATGTAAGACAATTATAAGATTTTCGCAAGAAATTCTCGCACCTCCCTTGACTTTACGGTAAAAACTCGGTATCATTTAGGAACAAGTTAGCACTCGATATTCGAGAGTGCTAACTTGGCTGCACGTAACCACCCAATAATCCTAAATCAGGAGGAAAATATGTCAATATCTCTAAAACCACTCGGAAGTCGTGTAGTGGTCGAACCGATCGAGCAAGAAGAGATCACTTCTGGCGGGATCGTTCTTCCAGAAACAGCCAAAGAAAAACCGCAGAAAGGCCTGGTCCTTTCCATCGGTCCCGGTGATCGCAACGATAAAGGCGAGCGCGTCCCGATGGACGTATCCGAAGGCGATACCGTGCTGTTTGCCAAATACGCCGGAACAGAGATCAAGCTGGAAAGCAAAAAACTGCTCATCCTGCGTGAGAGCGACCTTTTAGCAATCGTCCAACCCTAACAGACCCCATATTGAAGGAGTAAAAACTTATGGCAAAGCAATTGTTATTTTCGGAGGAGGCCCGCCGCCAGTTATCGCGCGGGATGGGAATTTTGGCCGACGCCGTTGCAACGACCTTGGGCCCGAAGGGCCGCAACGTCGCCCTCGACAAGAAATTCGGATCTCCGACCATCACCCACGACGGCGTTACAGTAGCAAAAGAGATCGAACTCGAAGACCCCTTTGAGAACATGGGAGCCCAGCTCCTTAAAGAAGCCGCCACCAAAACCAATGACATCGCCGGCGACGGCACCACCACCTCCACAGTCCTGGCTCATTCCATCGTCATTGAAGGGATGAAGAACCTGGCTGCCGGGGCGAATCCGATGCTGCTGAAACGCGGGATCGAAGCCGCCACCAAAGCTGCCGCAGATAAAATCAACGAACAGGCAATCGAACTCACCACCAAGAGCGAAATCGCGAACGTGGCCTCTATCTCCGCCCAGGATCGCCAGATCGGCGATCTCATCGCCGAAGTGATGGACAAGGTCGGCAAAGACGGCGTGATCACCGTCGAAGAGTCCAAAGGCCTGGAGTTTGAGACTGAGTACGTTGAGGGAATGCAGTTCGACCGCGGTTACATCTCGTCTTACTTTATCACCGATCCGGAACACATGGAAGCTTCCATCGAGGATGCTTACATCTTGATCCACGACAAGAAAATCTCAGCCGCCCAGGATATGGTCCCCGTGCTGGAGAAACTGGTCCAGATTGGCAAGCGTGACCTGGTCATTATCGCTGAAGATATCGACGGCGAGGCGCTGGCGACCCTGGTATTGAACAAGCTGCGCGGTATGCTGAACGTCGTCGCCGTAAAGGCGCCAGGATTTGGCGATCGCCGCAAGGCTATGCTTCAGGACATCTCTACCCTGACCGGCGCGACCGTCATTTCAGAAGAAACCGGACGCAAACTAGATACCGCCACCCTGTCTGACCTGGGTCGTGCGGAAAAAGTTGTCGTAACCAAAGACGACACCACCATCGTCGGCGGCAAGGGCGATTCCAAGGAGATCAAAGGGCGCATCGAGCAAATTCGCGTGGAAATCGACAAGAGCACCAGCGATTACGACCGGGAAAAACTGCAGGAACGCCTGGCGAAGCTCTCCGGCGGCGTGGCAGTGATCCGCGTCGGCGCAGCGACCGAAACCGAGCTGAAAGAAAAGAAGCACCGCGTCGAAGATGCTCTTTCGGCAACTCGCGCCGCCGTTGAAGAAGGCATTGTCCCAGGCGGCGGTGTGGCCCTGATCAACGCCATCGATTCACTTGGCGAGCTGAAGATGGAAGATGAAGACGCTCAGATCGGCGTGAACATCGTTCGCAAAGCCCTGGAAATGCCGATGCGGCGTATCGCTCAGAACGCCGGTAAGGATGGCTCCGTGATCCTCGAGACCGTCCGCCGCATGCACAAGGAAAACGGCAACCAACGCGTCGGTTTCGATGTCATCAAGGAAGAATATCTCGACATGGTTGATGATGGCGTGATCGACCCGGCTAAAGTGACGCGTGGCGCCCTGGAGAATGCCGCTTCCATCGCTGCGATGATTTTGACCACTGAGGCTTTGATCACCGACATGCCTGAGAAGGAAAAGTCGGCTCCTCCGCCAATGCCGGATTATTAATATAGCGCATCTTCCCAATAATGGGCTGAACGCACCACTTTTTGAGAAGAACAACTGGGTGATGGTGACAGAATCGGTTGCCGTCACCCCTTTTTTAAGAGCTGCCTACTCTCAAGCCTGCCTACCACAAAACCAGCAGTTCTTTGACAAAACGACTCTTCCATGCTACAATCTATCCAGTTAGCAAGGGAGTTTGAGCCCTACCGCTGCCCTGGCAAACAATTTACAATTTATCCAATTCTAACGGGTGGTTGGGCCTATCGATGCATTGTTTGGAACAGAGATTTTCGAACGTAGAGTCATTAACCAACGTTGTTGGTTAACCAACTTGTTTGATAAAGTTTCATCCAGTAACTCATGCCCCCCGGACGTCTATCCATCCGAAGGGGTATTTTTCATTAATTAAGGAATTTTATGAGCAACAAGAAATTACGAATCATCCCCTTAGGGGGATTAGGGGAAGTCGGGAAGAACATGATGGTATACGAGTATGGGGAGAACATCCTCGTCGTCGACACCGGATTGATGTTTCCCGAAAACGATATGCTGGGGATCGACTATATTATCCCTGATTTCCAATACCTGCTGGATAAGCGCCACCTGGTACGCGGCATCGTGGTCACGCACGGGCACGAAGACCATACCGGGGCGATCACGCACGTATTGGAGGAAATCAACGCGCCCATCTACGCGACGCCGCTTACCCGCGGTTTGATCGAAGTCAAGCTGGCGCGCGCCGGCTTGATGAATAGCGCCCAGATCAACACCGTGGAAGCCGGCGAAGCGGTTAACATTGGGCCTTTCAAAGTCGAATTCTTCCACGTCTGCCATTCGATCCCGGATGGCGTCGGCCTGGGCATCACAACCCCTGCCGGATTGGTCGTTCACTCGGGAGATTACAAATTCGACCACACTCCGGTAGACAACTGGCCAACGGACTACGCCAAGCTTTCCGAGCTTGCCGGGCGAGGCGTGCTGGCGCTGCTGGCCGACTCAACCAACGCCGATAAGCCCGGCTGGACGCCTTCCGAGCGGGTCATTGACCCGGCCTTCAACGAGGTATTCCGCAGCGCGCCTGGGCGAATCATCATCGCCAGCTTCGCCTCATTGATTTCGCGCATGCAGCAGGTCGGCAATGCAGCCGAACGACACGGGCGAAAAATGGCCTTTGTCGGCACCAGTATGGTGGAAAACGCCAAAATGGCCCGCAAGCTGGGTTACCTGGACCTGCCAGATGAACTGGTTGTCAATATCGACCAAGCCCTCAAAATGGACCCCCGCGAGATCGTTCTGATGTCCACCGGGACACAGGGTGAGCCGACCTCGATTATGGGCCGCCTCTCGACGGGCACCAACCGCCAGTTCGACATCATCCCGGGTGATACCGTCGTACTCTCCTCCCACCCCATCCCGGGAAACGAGGAGAGCGTTTACCGCACGATCAATCGCCTGTTTCGGCGCGGCGCCCAAGTGATTTATGAAGCCATCGCGCCGGTGCATGTTTCTGGTCACGCCAGCCAGGAGGAGATGAAGCTGCTGCTGCACCTGGTGCAGCCCAAATATTTCATCCCGATCCATGGCGAGCTGCGCCATCTTCACCAGCATGCGAATATTGCCCAACAAATCGGCATCCCGGCCGAAAATATCAACGTGCTGGAAAATGGGCAGGTCGTCGAGTTTGAAGACGGTAAGATGTCCCTTGGCGAGCGGATCCCTGGCGGGTACGTCTTTGTCGACGGGGCCGGCGTGGGCGATATCGGTCCCAGCGTCTTGCGCGAGCGGGAAGTGATGGCCCGAGACGGCTTTGTGCTGGTCAACTTGACCCTGGACAGCTTCTCCCACACTTTACGTGAAGAGCCGGAGATCATCACGCGCGGCTTCATCTATCCCCGCAACGGCAATGACTTGCTCTCGGCCACGCGCCAGTTCGTCACCGAAACGATCAAAGGCAACCACAACGGCAACCTGCAGAACGACCTGGAGCAATCTTTGAAATCGTTCTTATATAACAAGACCAGGCGCAGGCCGATGGTGTTTGTCACCCTCAGCCGGGTGTGATCACTCCTGCCAACCAAACTGGCCCACCAGAGGCACAAAGGCAACCCCGGTAAGCAATTCCTGTTCAAATTCATCCCCGCTGCGGATCCAGCGTTCCAGGGATTGGTTGCCGCGCGCCCCAACCGGGATGACCAACCGGCCTCCATCCGAAAGCTGTTCCAGCAGAAGCTCGGGCACCTGCGGCGCGGCAGCGGTCACCACAATCCCGTCGTAAGGTGCAAATTCCTGCAGGCCGCGCGACCCATCCCCGACATGAACAAAGACATTTTCGTACCCCAGCGCGTGTAAAGTCTTTTCCGCCCGCGCGGCCAGGTTGGCATGGCGCTCGATGGTATGGACGGTCTGCGCCAGGACGGACAGCACGGCGGCCTGGTATCCCGAGCCCGTACCTACTTCCAGCACAATCTCAGCACCCCCCAGGTCGAGTAACTGTGACATTAAGGCAACGATATAGGGCTGAGAGATGGTCTGTTCTTCGCCGATAGGCAGCGGGCTGTCGGCGTAGGCCAGGTGGCGATGTTCGGGCGGCACGAAAAGATGGCGAGGAACGCTCCTCATGGCATCCAATACCCGCCCGTCGCGGATATTCCGCTGCTGTAACTGCTCGCTCACCATACGTTGGCGTTCCGCCGAAAAACTGCCTTCGGTTGTCATCTGGCTTACTTAAGTTAAATCCTACCCGCATTCCAGGCTTATCGCAGCAGTGTTTTCCAAAATTCGTCTCGCTCTCCCGGAACGAAGGGGATATACAACCCCAGGCGATCGGCCAATCCCTGGTAGCGGTCGCCCAAAGCGCCGGCCAGGCTGTCACCTGAGATTACAACTGCAAAGGTCGCCAGCATCTCGTCGCCGATAAGAGCTGGCATCTCCTCCCAGCGACCGCGGGCAGCCAGAGCAGAAAGCGCCTCGGCTGTTTTTTCCCAGCCGTGAAGCGCCATTACCGGTCGATAGGAAGGCGTGGAAGCGTAGAAAGAGATTTGCTGGCGGACAAACAGGTCTTCCTGCGCTGAGGTGACCACGAAGGCGCTCACCGACACGGCGATATCTCCCCGGCTGCGCCCGGCCCGGGCCGCGCCTTGCTCAATCGCCGGGATGATCACTTCTCTCAGATAGCGCGGGGTGTGAAAGGGATGGACATGAAAGCCATCTGCGGTTTCGCCTGCCAGGCGGGCTAATCCTGTATTGACTCCTGCGATGTAGATCGGGATGCGGGGGTGCTCGATTGGGCCAGGGTTGAAAAAAGGCGACATTAAAGTAAGCTTGTAATAGTCGCCGCGGAAATTTAAAGGCTCGCCCTCCTGCCAGCACTTCCAGAAGGTACGTACAGCCTGGATCTGTTCGCGCAGCTTGGCAACGACCGATTCAGGCCAGGGCATGCCATAGCGCCGCTCCACGTGCGCCTTGACCTGAGTCCCCAGGCCCAGGATAAATCGCCCCCCGGAGGCCTGCGCCAGGTCCCAGGCAGTATAGGCCAGGTTGGCCGGGCTGCGCGCAAACGCTATCGCAACTGCAGTGCCGAATTTCAGGTTCTTGGTGTTCTCGGCGATCAGCGCTCCCGGCAGAAACGGATCGTGCACAGTTTCCGTCGACCACAGCGCTTGAAAGCCAAAAGCCTCAGCCGCCCGGGCGATCGCGGGGACGGCAGTCAGAGGGACAGGTGGCAGAGAGGCGTCAAGTTTCATGTTGGCAACAAGCCTTTCTTGATTTTAAGGCGGACAATATCAACCGTTGAGCAAGTATAGCGACAACCACCGGGTAGTGGCCAGTAAAGCGTCCATGTGTGTGCGCTCGTAGCTGTGCGAGGCGTCTACTCCGGGCCCGATGAGCGCTAGAGCCACATCGCCGCCAGCCCGCCAAAACGCCTCGCCGTCGGAACCGTAATACGGATAAATATCCACTTTGTAGGGAAGGTTATTTTCATCGGCCAGGTCACGCAAGCGCTGGCTTAAGCCGTAGTGGTACGGACCGCCAGAGTCCTTCATACACAGCGTGGTGTGATACTCGTCCGAAGCCTGGCCCTCGCCAATTGCCGCCATATCCACGGTTATGAGCTCGGTTACATCCGCCGGGATGCCCGCGGAAGCGCCGTGGCCGACTTCTTCGTAATTGCTGATGTGCAGCACAGTCGTTTGGGCAGGTTTCAAGCCGGCGTCCTGGAGCGCTTTGACAGCCGCCAATACACAGGCCACGCAGGCCTTATCATCCAGGTGCCGCGAACGCACGAAACCATTGGTCACCTCCACCCGTGGATCGAAGGCCACAAAATCGCCGACGCCCACGCCCAGGTTTTGTGTCTCTTCCTCGGAACAAGTTCTGGCGTCCAGGCGGACTTCCATATTTTCATCATCCCGCTTGAGCTCGTTCACTTGACCGCCGAAAACGTGCGTAGAGGACTTGGAAAGCAGGATCGAACCGCGCAAAGTCGAGCCAGCGCGGGTGAATATCGAACAGCCTTCGCCCTCCACACTGTTCCAGGCAAACCCGCCGATGCGGGACAACCTCAGACGGCCATTGGACTTGATCTCCTTCACAATGGCGCCCAGGGTATCCACGTGGGCCGTCAAGGCGCGCGGGGCATCCTCGCCTACCCCTGGCCAAACTGCGACCAGGGCGCCTTTGCGCGTGCGACTTAATGCCAGGTCCGAGAAGCTCTGCAGATATTTTTCGGTCAGGTCAATAGCTTGATGAGTATAACCGGTGGGGCTCGGCGTGTTGAGCAGTTCAATTAAAAAATCCAATAAATACTTTGTGTCGATGGATGGCAGAATGGACATGACTTAAAAATTTTCCTTTGTCTGGGTCTAAACGAGCTTCTCAAATGCGATCATTTCCCGCCGCCAATTTTCCGGAATCGGGATGGTCGTTCCACTGCGGTAATCGTAAGCGACCAGCACTGTGGAAGCGCTGGCAAGCTCCAGGCATTTTTGCGCCTCTTCGATGGCGTATTCCATCGTCAGGCTCTTGTTGCCCAGGCGAGTCACCCGCACCCCTACACGCACCTGCTGGTCAAACAGGATCGGCGCCCGGAACGTAATGTGGGAGTCAGCCAAAATAATCCCGATGTCTAAAAAGGAGCCGCCCTGCCACAGCCCCAGGTGCTTAATGTAACCGATCCGGGCCTGCTCCAGGTAAGTCAGGTACCTGGCGTTGTTAACATGCCCTTGGGGATCCAGGTCGCCGTAACGCACTTCAATGGGCTGGTAAAAACGAAATTCAGACATGCCAAGATTATACACTCTGAAAGCCGGGGCGGGATTTCAGGAATCGGGGTCTGGTCCTGAGGTATAATTTGGCGCATGAAAAATCCGAACTTAGATGAAACAATGCCTTCGCGCCTGGAATCAGGCGCGAAAAATTCGAATGGACAAAAACCGGCTCGCAAGCGGCGTACCTGGCCCCTGTGGACGCTGCTGGGGATTTTCAGCTTGCTTCTGGTAGCGGCGATAAGCGCGTTCAGTGGTTACCGCTCGGGCATAACGCTGCGAACTGAGGCCCAATCGACCCAGGAGGCCCAACAACTGGAGGATCAGTTTAATCTGAGCCTGCAAGATATCGCCGACAAACAGTATTTTCGGGCCCGCCAACGCCTGGAATATATCATCCAACTTAACCCCAGCTATCCAGGCGCAGCGGACAAATTGGCGGAAGTGCTTCTGGAGCTCAATACCACGGCCACGCCCACGGCAGCGCCAACGCCCACACTTACCCCTACCCCAGACACCCGCGGCGTCGATGAACTGTTCGACCAGGCCCAGCAGGACCTGACCAACAGCAATTGGTCTGATACCATCGATACCCTTCTTACCCTCCGAAAAGGCAATCCGGATTACAAAACCGTCCAGGTAGACGATATGCTCTTCCTGGCACTGCGCAACCGCGGCAGAGACAAGATTGTCAAAGAGGCCGACCTGGAAGGCGGCATTTACGATCTTTCATTGGCTGAGCGCTTCGGCCCGCTGGACACAGAGGCGGAGAGCTTCTTGACCTGGGCGCGCATTTACATTATCGGCGCCAGCTTCTGGGAAATCGATTGGGCCCAGGCTGTGAATTATTTCTCCCAGGTGGCTCCCCAACTCCCGAACCTGCGCGATGGGTCTGGGTTAAGTGCAAACGAGCGCTATCGCCTGGCCCTGATTGGATACGGCGATCAATTAATGAATGAGGACTCTTGCAACGCCCAGGAGCAGTACCAGACAGCCCTTTCTCTAGGGAATGATCCGGATGTCGAGGAAAAGCTCAACCAGGCTGCATTGGAGTGTTCAGGAGGAAATGAAGAAAATTCTCAGGATAACAATAACCCACCGGTAGAAGAACCGACAAATACACCCGAAGTTGCCCCTACCGAAGCCCCGCCCACAGAAGAAGCGCCTACAGAACCTGCACCTACCGAACCGCCGCCGGCCGATACCCCCGTCCCAACGGCTTATCCAGGCCCGTAAGGCGCCGGACAAGATAGGATGCAAAACACTCCTGCCTGGGCATTGACGCTCTCCTATTGGGTCCATATGCTCGCAACGATCACCTGGATCGGAGGCTTGGCGACCCTTGCAATCCTGGTTTTGCCAGCCGCGCGCCGTGCGCTGGATGCCGCTGCCTACGCATCCCTGTTGGAAAGCATACAGCGTCGTCTCGACCCGCTTGGCTGGCTCAGCCTGATTACCCTGGTCGCAACTGGATTAATCCAGATGAGCGCAAACCCCAATTACACTGGCTTCCTGGCGATTAACAACCGCTGGGCAGCCGCTATCTTGCTGAAGCACATCGTGTTCATTGGGATGACCTGCATCTCAGTCTATATAACCTGGGGTCTGCTGCCCAATCTACGCCGGATTGCATTACGCCAGGCGCACGGCCAGGTGGTGCCGGAGGCGGATAGCTTGCAACGCCAGGAAGCAATCCTTTTACGTCTCAACTTATTCCTGGGGGTGTTGGTCCTGGCTTTAACCGCCCTGGCGCGCGCTTCTTAGTTTCCCCCAAACCATCTCAAATAGCGGCAGCGCAGGCGAGCCAACGATGGGAGTCTCGACCTCGCCTCATTCAAGACGGCGCAGCATAGGCAGACGCAACCAGACCAAAACAGCGAAAACCAGCAGCACGACGGCGCTGAGAATAATTGTCAGCGGCTCGCCTATAACACCAGCCAGCACTCCCGCCAACAAAGACCCAAGCGGATAAAACCCCAGGAAAATCATGACGTAAATTCCCATCACCCGGCCGCGAAGTTGATCGGGAAGCTGGGTTTGCACCAGGGCATTGCTGGTATTGGCCAGGATCATAAAGCCCCAACCCGTCAGGAGCAGGCTTAACATAGAAAACGGAAGCCAGCGTATAAAAGCAAAAACGATCATGAGCAGCGGCATTACCAGGCTGCCAAGGGTCCAAAGTTTCCCACGAATGTTGCGACTGCCCAGGGCGGCGACCATCAGAGCCCCAATTAATGCGCCCAGGCCACGCGCAGAGAGCAGCAGCCCGTTGGTGGTTACATCCCCATTAAGGACTTCAACAGACCAGGCTGGCAGTAAAGTCACTATTCCAAGGCCAAACAGGCTGACCACGCCCAGGCTGCCGATCAACATGCGGATGGTGCCGTTTGTGGCTACATAGCGCAGCCCCTCCAGCACCTCCACCGTCGCGGAAGCGTGCTTAACTTTTACCAGGACCGGCGGAATCTTCATCAACAATAAAGCCACGATCACCGCGATAAATGTCAGCCCGTTGATTATAAAGCACCAGGCCGGCCCAAATAAAGCGTAAGCGAGCCCGGCGGCGGAGGGTCCAACCACCGTAGCCGCGTTGAACATGGTCGAATTGAGCGCAATTGCGTTGGTTAAATCTTCTCGCGCTACAAGCTCAACGACGAACGCCTGGCGCGCCGGGGCGTCGAACGCATTTGCCACCCCTAACAAGCCGGCCAGCAGCACGATATGCCAGGGCTGCACTGCGCCGGTAAACACCAGACCCGCCAGGACAAATGCGAGGATCATCATTGCAGATTGGGTGATCACCAGCATGGTGCGACGTGATATTCGATCGGCGATTACCCCCCCGTACAGGGTGAACAACCAGGTTGGCAGGCCTGAGGCAAAACCAACATAGCCCAGGTAAACCGGCGAGCGGGTTAATTCATACACCAGATATCCTTGAGCCGTGGTCTGCATCCAGGTTCCCACCAGGGAAACCAGTTGGCCCAAGAACCATAACCGGTAATTCGGGTGACGCATGGCGGCAAAAGTCTGCTGCCATACGAGGCGACCGTTTAAAGGAAGTGTTGCAGCGATGGGTCTCATAAAGGTTAGACGGTGATTCGGACGCCTGTAAAAACCGGCATACGAACCCTTATTTTACAACAAGATGCCCTTCCTGAAATTACAAATTTGGGAGATTTTTCCCCTTGTCCTCACATTGGTTTTCCTGTATAGTATTTTTATACCCTGCTAAACATCGCATCGAATGACGGGAGTAAACCTATGCTTATCATTCAGGTCATTCTGGGCGTTGTTGCCTTAATTGCCAGCCGCCAGCTTTATTGGCTTTTTGTTGGCATAATCGGTTCCGTAATTGGCTTCGTACTTGCGACCCAGTTTCTCCAGGGACAATCTGACCTGATTTTTCTATTAGTGGCTTTAGGATCCGGGATCGTGGGAATGCTGCTGGCATTCGCGGTCCAGGAATATGCGGTCACGATGGCCGGATTTGTCGCCGGTGGTTATCTGGCGTACAGCCTGGCGAATGCCTTGAACCTGGGCATTGCCCGGTTTACCTGGCCGGTTTTTATCGTTGGCGGCCTGGTCGGCGCGGTATTAATTATGCTGTTTTTCAACTGGACTCTGATCATCCTCTCTTCGCTGACCGGAGCGACGTTGATCGTCCAATCGACCACCTTTAACCAGCAAACTTCCTTGATCCTTTTAATCGCCCTATCCATATTAGGGATCGCAATCCAGTTCATCCTCTGGCAGCAAGAAAAACCTGTGCGCACTTAAACTCACACCGATTGACCCGGAGTATAATCATAAATCATTGGGAAGGCTTTTTCCCCTGAACAAACTCATAGGTTGACCCAAAGGAGACAACAATGACAACCCCCAACCGAATGCCTCGCTATGACATCAGAAACGATGGAGTTGGCCCTTACGCCATTTTCTACTGTGATGAATGTGGGCGTGAATTTCGTAGCCTTCCAGACGTCGGTACGACCGTTGCTAAAGATATCGGCCGACAAACCATGGGCGGGCTGCTTCGCAACATCCCGCTGGTCGGCGGCGCTTTGGCGAACAATGTTGCCGGAGAAGACCCCCGCTATTCAAACCAACTTTCGGCGGCGCAATTAGATAAAGCCTGGAATCAGTTAAAAGAACATTTTCGCGAATGTCCAACCTGTAATCGCGTGGTGTGCCTGTCCGACTTTGACGAACGCAGCGGCTTTTGCAACCAGGACAGCCCGCGCAGTGATGATATTGCCCAGGCCCAGGGCCAACAGGCAGGCGCTGCGCTAAAAGGCTTTGCCAGTGCGTTTGGCCTGGGCGACGCAATCCAGAAAGCCAGCCAGGCAGCGAAAAAGGCTTCCGATCTAATGGCGCGCTGCCCTATCGATGGCACGTTCGCTCCTGCCGGCACAAAATTCTGCCCTGAATGTGGCGCGCAAATGGTTCAACCACAGGCAGACATCTGCCCGAATTGCGGTGCAAAGACATTCGGCGCAAAATTCTGCCCCGAATGCGGAACGAAGCTGGAAGCAGAAAAACCCCAGCCGTCTACCTGCCCAAAATGCGGGGCTGAAACCGGAGGCGCAAAATTCTGCCCCGAATGCGGAACGAAACTGGTTTAATTATTTTCCTGTTTTGATGAGGCTCTTTTCATCCGCCCTGGCCTTCGGCCAGAGGCGAAGCGCCCGAAACTGTTTCGAGAATTGCAACCTCCTGGCGACTGAGCGAGCGGAATCTTTTCCACAGGCAGGAGCTCCCTACGAATTGGGAGCTCCTGGTTTGATGAATTTCTGGAGATTGCGGCGCAGCCGCAACTCTCCATCATAATGCGTGGTGCGCCGACCACTGGCCTGCGGCCAGGGGCAAAGCGCCCGACCCTGGTTATTAGGCCCGATTCCCTGTTTTAATGCCTATCTGAGATCGTGTTGCGCGGCTGGCTAACCTCGGTTGGCCTAGATCGCTGGCCAGCGGCAAGGGGAAGAAAGCCCAACACTTTTCATTATAATTAGCGCCATCGGAAAATTTAGACAGCGGAGGAGCTAAAATGTCAAATTCTTTAAGCCCCAGCGCTCAGAAAGTTCAAGACGCGCTGGAGCGGCTGGGCTTATCACTCCAGGTGGTGGAACTGCCCGGTTCTACCCGCACTGCTCAAGAAGCTGCACAGGCTATCGGAGTGGAAGTGGGCCAGATCGTGAAATCCCTGGTTTTTAAGGGGAAACGCAGCCAACGCCCGATCCTGGTCATCGCCAGTGGGAGCAACCGGGTGCAGGAAGATAAGATCGAAGCGCTGATCTCCGAACCTTTAGGAAAGGCAGACGCAGATTTCGTCAGGGACCACACCGGGTTCGTCATCGGCGGCGTTCCACCGCTTGGGCACAGCCAGGCCATTGAGACCTTCATTGACGAAGACCTGCTGCAATATGATGAAGTCTGGGCGGCTGCCGGGACGCCTCATGCGGTCTTTCGCCTGGACCCCAAGTATTTGGTGAAAATGACCGGCGGGCAGGTGATTGCTATCAAATGACCGTCCAGGAAATGCGTGGGGCTTCGTCCCGGCGATTCCCAAAGAACCGCTGAATAATAGCATGTTCGGTTGGCGAAATTAAGGTATAATTTACTCGAAAACATTCATAAAAATTCAAGGACTCCCACGTCTGAGGAAATTAATGGTATCTGAGATCTTCTTAAACAGGTAATTTTCATGGCACTCGATCGTTTTGGACGCCCCATTCACTACTTACGCATCAGCCTGACGGATCACTGCAACCTGCGTTGTGTTTATTGCATGCCGGAAGACATGACCTTCCGCCCGAACGCAGACTTAATGCAGGATGATGAGGTCCTGTTATTTGTGCGCCTGTTCGCCCGCCTGGGATTCAACAAGTTCCGCCTGACGGGTGGAGAGCCAACGGTGCGCGCCCACATTGTTGACCTGGTGCATGGCATCGCCGAAACTCCAGGTGTGCGCTCCCTCTCCATGACCACCAACGGTGTCCTGCTCTCCCGCCTGGCGCGCCCTTTGAAAGACGCCGGGCTGCAGCGCGTCAATATCAGCGTCGATACGCTTAACCCGGAGAAATTTCATCGCCTGACGCGTTGGGGAAAGCTGGAGGATGTCTGGGCCGGAGTTCATGCTGCCGAAGAAGTCGGGCTGACCCCGATCAAGCTCAACGCGGTCGTCGTCCGCGGCTATAACGAGTCGGATGTGGTGGACCTGGCGCGCTTGACCTACGACCATAAATGGCAGGTGCGTTTCATCGAAATGATGCCTTTTGCCGGCGCAACCGAGCTCCAGACAACCCAGGGCGTTTCTGACGAAGAAATTCAGCAGCGCATCCGCGCCGAATTGGGCCCGCTGGAGATCGCCAATGGCGGAAAATTAGATGGCGAAGCGCGCATCTTCCAACTGCCGGGGGCGGCAGGCACCCTGGGCTTCATCTCCACCGTTACGCTGCCATTTTGTGCATCGTGCACGCGCGCCCGGTTAACCGCCGATGGTCGCCTGCGCCTGTGCCTGCTCAGAGAGGGAGAGGTAGACCTGCTCACCCCTTTGCGCGCCGGAGCGACCATTGAGGACTTGCGCCAGATTATTCTGGACGGCATTTGGAACAAGCCCTGGGGCCACCTCCTTGCAGACGGGGTCATCCCGCTCAACCGGGTTATGAGCGAAATTGGAGGCTGATTTGCTTTCCCCTAACGGGATACGCGCCATCCTGTTTGACCTGGATGGCACCTTGCGTCACAACCAGCCTTCATCCAACCAGGTATTTTGGGATTTTGCTGGCTCACTGGGCGTGGAAAGCTCGCTTGAACGGCGCTGGGAAGCGGCGCGCTGGACCCACCGCTATTGGGCTTCCTCACCTGAATTGAACGAAGACTTGCAAGAATATGCCGGCGACCAGGACCTGTTCTGGACGAACTACGCCCACCGCCACTTGCTCGTTCTCAGATGCGAGTCAAATTCAGCCGAGAAACTGGCTCCCGTCATCCACCAATATATGAAAGAGCTGCACAAACCAGTGGACTACGTCCCCCTGGATGTGCCTGAAACCCTGGCGGCTCTTAAGAGAGCCGGTTTTTTGTTGGGGGTGTTATCCAACCGGAGCGAATCCTGCGATGCCCAATTGGAGCAACTGGGGCTATACCAGTATTTCAGCTTCTCGTTAGTCGCCGGGGAGGTCGCTGCCTGGAAGCCCGACCCGCAAATCTTCCAGCAAGCGCTGCTTCGCTCAGGGACTCAGCCAGAGCAGACCCTGTATGTAGGGGATAATTACTACGCTGACATCATCGGCGCACGGCAGGCCGGCCTCCATCCGGTGTTGATCGATCCGGAACGCGTCTTCCCCGAGGCAGATTGTCCGACAATTCGCACCTTGGGCGAGCTGCCGGTCGTCCTGGAAAATTTGGCCCAGCGCCATTGAACGGCTGCAGAAATGCCGCCATTCGACGCCAGCTTACCGGCGATTGGTCTTCGAGACAGGCCATCATGAATTGAAGAAAGCCTGCCAAAAGGCGACGGCGATCAAAGCCCCCATAAGCGAACAGAAAAAATTCACGATGTCATTCGACAACCAAACCAGACCGCGGATACGAGTGGTCTGCGAGCCGCAGGAATGCACAGGGTGTCGCTCTGTTTCCTTGCGACAAACCGGACAGAAGTAGATCGCTTGCCAGGTCGCTCCCAGCCAGGAGTCGAACAAAGCGCCTGCCATACCGCTCAAAACGAAAACCCCGATTGCGATTAAGAATGCCGGCTCGCTCTCAAGCCCCGGGTGAAAAAGCGCCGCCGCAAGCCCCACCAGCCCCGCACCCGCCAGGGCTGCCAGCGTGCCCAGTAGTGTGATTCCACCGGATGTGCCTCGCTCGACGATCCTGCCGTTCGTAACCAGGCGCGGCGGTGCAGAACTGAGCACTCCGAGCTCCGTCGCCCAGGTATCCGCGTTGACAGCAGCCATTGCCCCGGCAAAGGCAAACCACACCCAACCGGTCTGTGGGGCGGCAGCCAGCGCCAGAGCCAGGAGCGCCCCCAGCCCCCCATTCGCGAATACCTGTCCCCAATCTCTGCGGCTGCCTTTCGAGAACTTCTCACTCACCTCGGCCTTGCGCCGGTGAAACAAGCGCGATAACATGCTGGAAGAGGTAAAAAATAACAGCAGAACCACCGCCCAGGATAAGCCGCCGATTCCAAAAATCAAGCCGCCGGTCAAGGTCGCCGCGACAGCGCCACTTACACTGAGCGCACCGGCTTTCCAGGCCATCCAGCCTATCAACGCTCCAAGCGAGAAACCTATTACGAGAGACATTAACCTGCAACTTTGCTAATAAACAAGCATTTCTGGGGAGAGTTCTGTGGATAAGTGTTTAATTTCTGTGGATAACCGGGTGATTTCAGTGGACAAGTCAGCCCGAACGTAGGATGAAAAACAGGCCAATCACAAATAATAAGGGCGTGAATGCTCCACTTGTCCACAGGAAATACGCCAGGGGGTAACGTTCGTCGTCCCGAAAGAAAAACAGTCCCAAGATGAAATCGACCAGGAATAAGATCGCGGTTAAGTACGGGTAGAAGCAATAAACGAACGGCAGGAATGGCGCCCCGAGGCGACCCATCCGGTTCAAACCCCAGAGAAACCTGGGTTCTGGCAGAAATTGCCAGGCTTGCCCACGCCAATAAAACGAGGCTCAAAACCAGTCCGATCAAGATCAGGTATCTTGCAGGCCTGGCGGTCCATACCCGGGCCAACAAAAAAGTGGGGTAAACGGACCTTGGCGGCATTGGGCTGAGCGATCCCAGCTCCGTCAATCGCTGGTAAGCTTTCAAGAACTCCTCTGGATCGTCTGGCGAGACTGCATAAAGGCGCTCTGGCGTGGCGATAAATACAAGTCCGGAGCCTCGGGCGGCAAGATACTCGACCTCGCCGAACCCGGACCGGCGGTGGGTGCCGAGAACGAGGCCAGGAAGGCGCGGCAACGGGAGGCGCGGGCTGCGATCCAGGTCTTCAGCCGGGCGCACCCACAATACAGCGGTCATGGGAATATCCTCCGAACGCAAACCCCAATGCAGACGTATCCCCTCCCGCTCGAGCTGGTACCAGGCGCCGCGCAGCGCGAAAAAGCTGTATGCCAAAACAGGGATAAGCCCGAGAGCCGCCAGGGCGGGCAGCAGGTAAAGCAAAAAAACCGGGCCGATACTCGCATTGGCGGCCTGCCACAAACCCCAGCCCCCGCCCGCCAGCAGCGCCAGTATCATGATCCCCTGGAAAATAAGCCCCAGACGCCTGGGTGGATGAAAAATAGAACCTTCATACACAAGCCGTATTTATACCATAGCCGCGGTTCGCCAGATGAATTTCGGCGGTGCAGCAGCCGCTATGTTGTAATAGGGGGAGTTGGGAGTTGGGAGTTGGGCCTGGGATAGGGTTACGTGTTAATTAATCAGGGCAGCATGGTTTGCCGCCACGCTGCCCTGGCAGAACTTACCTGCTTAGCGATCAGTGAATCTCATAAACAATGCTGACATCGACGGTTACGAGCATTTGGCCAGGAGACACAGGAACACTGGCAACATCCAACGCCCCTGCCCCGCCTTTCGCCTGGTAGAATGGAACCGGCTGGGAGCCGGTGGAGGTCGAGATGGATTGGACTGCTCCCAATGTCACGCCAGCAGCCTGGGCGAGCTCATCCGCCTGAGCTTTCGCATCCGCGACCGCAGCCTTACGAGCATCCGAAAGCGCCTGAGTCCGGTCGGCGACATCGAACTGAATACCGTTTATGGAATTTGCACCGGCCTTGACCGTGGCATCCAAAAGGTCACCGATCTTGTCGAGGTCGCGAACTGTCACGTAAACGGTATTATCCACCATGTACTTGACCTCGCCTACAGGCTTCCCCTGGTTGTCGTACTGCTGCTGGGGGTAGATACTGAAATTGGTCGTCTGAATATCCTTGGCGTTGACGCCCATATTCTTGATCGCATCGATCACTTTTTGCGATTGGGTATTGTTACTGGAAACCGCCTCGGCCGCATTCGTCCCCTCCGTGTGTACACCAATATTAATATAGGCGATATCCGGGGTCAGGTAAGTCTGACCACTCCCGCTTACGCTCAAAGTCCTCGGAGGAGTCTGTGCTGAGCCTTCCGTGCCGGGTGTAGGCGTCAGGCCTTGGGCCGACGCGACGCCGCCGCAGGCTCCTAGAAGAGCCCCGATCAATAGGATACTGATTGTGATAAAAAATTTGTTGCGCATATTACTCTCCAATTTTGATGGTTATCTGAAATCGTGTTACGGGGTTGGCTAACCTTCGATTAGCACCGACCGCTGGCCTAGGGCCAGGGGCAGAACGCCCAACACTTGTTCATTATTTTTCGTACGCTTTTCAGGACGCTGATCTTCGCCGAAAAGTTCCCGTCGACATCCCTTGAAAAGGCGCCAAACAAATGCTAGACGCTGCAGCCAACCGGAAAGTTCCCCGTAACGCCTGCCCTCTACCCATAAATAGCGTTAGGCGCTCTTGGCGCGCCACGCGTTTTGATGAAAAGAGATATTCATCGTATAAGGTACAATACTTGAATGATCAGCTCCGATAAACCGCCAAAACCATCCCTCAGGATTCGCTTGCTTTTCCAGTGGCGGCGCCTGGTCAACATCAGCCCTGAGCGTCGAGGGGAGGTGCGGGTCCAACTCCGTGAAGCCTCACATCCCGACTTTTCTTTCTTCCTCCTGGTGGTGCTCTCCTGCGTGATCGCCAGCCTGGGTCTTTTGGTAGACTCTGGCGCAATTATCATCGGCGCCATGCTGGTCGCTCCATTGATGTCCCCCATTATCGGATTGGGCCTGTCTTCCATCACCGGCGACGAACATCTATTGAGAGATGCAGTTTCCGCTCTGGTGCGCGGCGCCCTGCTGGCGGTTTTGATCTCGTTTTTCATCACCTGGGTGAACAGTCACCTGCCTTTCGTGGTGCTGCAAGAGCTGCCCGGAGAAGTGCTGGCGCGCACCCATCCCGGGCCGATCGACCTGGGTGTGGCCCTGGCAGGCGGACTGGCTGCTGCCTTTGCCCTGGCGATGCCCAATATCTCAGCCGCTTTACCGGGAGTCGCCATCGCGACTGCGTTAATGCCGCCGCTTTGCACGATTGGGGTCGGATTGGCATTAGGTCGCTGGATTGTCGCTGGCGGCGCCTCTCTGCTGTTCATTACCAACGCAGTTACCATCGCATTCGCTGCTTCCTTGGTATTTTTCTTGCTAGGTTTTAGCCCTGGTTTCGTTAACAACGCCAGGCGTGTGCCGCGCAATTTAATCGTATCCGCTATATTAACGATAATCTTGCTCGGCACCCTGAGCTACGTCAGCCTGCAATTCGTCCAGGCCGCCAATGATAATCGCGAGATTGAGTCGGTCGTCCAAGATGAAGTGACCAGGCAGGGCGCAGAGCTGGTGGAGTGGAGCTCCAGTTACGAAAACGAGACACTCACCTTGAATATCGTCGTCCGGACAACCCGCGTGTTCCAATACCAGGACAGCGTGGCCTTGCAAAAATCAATTGCCGACCGGCTGCAGCGCCCGGTCGCCGTCATCGTGAACCAGGTGTTCGCCGCCCGCCTGGATCCGCTTATCCCACCCACATTCACGAACACCCCGACCGTTACACGAACCAACACACCCGGTCCCAGCCCCACTTTCACCAGCAGCCCTACCCCAAGCGCCACGGCGACGGCGATCCCTACCAGCACATCGACGCCCACAAACACTCTTACATTCACTCCCACGCCAACCCAGACCCCCACGCCGGCCCAGGCGCGTATCGTCAATGAGGCTATGCCTGGCTTAAGAATGCGCCAATGGCCTGAAGGTCCAATGATCGCGACCTTGCGAGTGGGAGAAACCTTGACCGTATTGTACGGGCGGCAGGTTTTGAACGGGCTGGTTTGGGTAGAAGTTCACGATGAAGAAGGCCGGATTGGGTGGATCCCGCTGCACTATCTCGCAATTATTACCCCTACGCCGACCCTTACAGCAGAGCCGTCGGCAACGCACACCGTCACGCCCACCCAGCAGGAGAGCCTTGAACCCACGCGAACCCCTTCGCCAGCCCCTACACGCTTCTCGACGGGCTCGCCTCCTGCTGCGACGCCTGCTCCGTAACCGGCCGGATAACTTATATAAATTTCTTACGTCTCGTTTTCTCTTCGTTAATTAACCTGATGATATAATTTCCGCGGCAGGTATTCCCTGCAAAAGGAAGGTAACTCCTATGATGCGATTTGATCGATTTACCGAGCGGGCCCAGGAGGCCGCTCAAAGGGCGGCTGAGATCATTCAGCGGTACGGACATAACCAGATTGATACCGAACATATTTTGCTGGCATTGATCGAGCAGCCCCAGGGAGTAATCCCTCAAATTTTAGAGTACTTAAAGGTAGATGCGAACGCCCTGACCGAGCGATTGGATTATATTTTACGGACGAGCCCTAAAGCGAACATTTTCGGCGGCGGGGCAGGCCAGATTTTCATCACGCCGCGCGTCAAGCGCATCATCGACCTGGCAAATGAGGAAGCAAATAAGCTCAAGGACGAGTACATTTCTACCGAGCACATCTTTCTGGCGATCCTGAGCGAACGTTCCACCCCGGCAGCCCGTCTGTTGGAAGGGGCGGGTGTCACTCGCGAGCGCGTTTACGAAGCTGTGCAGCAAATTCGCGGCGGGCAGCGCGTCACCGACCCGCAGGCCGAAACGCGCTACCGCACTTTGGATAGGTATTCGCGCGATTTGACCCAGTTGGCAAGGGAGGGCAAGCTGGACCCGGTCATTGGGCGCGACACAGAGATCCTGAGGGTAATCCAGGTCCTTTCCCGCCGGACCAAGAACAATCCCGTTTTGATCGGCGAAGCCGGCGTCGGCAAAACCGCCATCGTCGAGGGATTGGCGCAGAAGATCGCCACGAATGATGTGCCTGAGATCCTGACCGGCAAGCGCGTCCTGGCCCTTGACCTGGGCGCGATGATTGCCGGCTCACGGTTCCGCGGCGAGTTCGAAGAGCGCTTGAAAGCTGCGCTCGAGGAAGTCGAGCGCGCCGAAGGTGAAGTCATCTTGTTCATCGACGAGCTTCATACGGTTGTCGGTGCAGGCGCTGCCCAAGGCGCAATGGACGCCTCCAACATGCTCAAGCCGGCCCTGTCGCGCGGCGAGCTGCAATGCGTCGGCGCGACCACGCTTGACGAATACCACAAGTATATCGAGAAGGATGCCGCTTTAGAGCGCCGCTTTGCTCCGGTTTACGTGGAAGAGCCCAACGTGGAAGACACGATTAAAATGCTGAACGGGCTGAGAGATCGCTACGAAGCTCATCATAAAGTGCATTTCTCAGACGAAGCATTGGTGGCTGCCGCCCGGCTCTCCTCACGTTATGTGACCGACCGGCGCCTGCCAGACAAAGCCATCGACTTGATCGACGAAGCCGCGGCCAAGCTGCGCGTGGCGCTTTACTCGCTCCCGCCCAACTTAAAGGAGATGAAGAGCGACATCGATCGTCTCATGGCTGAGGAAGAACAGGCCGGGGTCGAGCGAGACTATGAGCGCGCCGCTCAGAAAAAGGCAGAGAGACTGCGAATGGAAAACGAGTTCAACGAGCTGCGCGACCACTGGGAAGCCGACCACCAGCTTGATGAAGTCGTAGATGCCCAGGATATCGCCTCAGTAGTAGCTCAATGGACCGGGATTCCTGTGAACCAGATGATGGAAACGGAGGCGGAGAAGCTGCTCCAGATGGAAGATCGCCTGCACGAACACATCATCGGGCAGGATGAAGCCATCCGGGCGATCTCCGACGCCATCCGTCGCGCCCGATCGGGTCTCAAGGACCCACGCCGGCCGATCGGCTCTTTCATCTTCATCGGCCCCTCAGGCGTAGGTAAGACGGAGCTCGCCAGGGCGTTGGCTGAGTTTATGTTTGATGACGAAGAAGCCCTGGTGCGCATCGATATGAGCGAATACCGCGAGCAACACACAGTTTCGCGCTTGTTCGGGGCTCCCCCCGGTTACGTTGGCTACGAGGAAGGCGGGCAGTTGACCGAAGCCGTTCGCCGGCGACCCTACCGGGTGATCCTCTTCGACGAGATCGAAAAGGCCCATCCGGAAGTCTGGAATGCACTCTTGCAAATCCTGGATGACGGCCGCCTCACTGACGGGCAGGGACGGGTGGTTGATTTCCGCAACACTGTGTTGATCATGACCAGCAACCTGGGCACCGAATTTGTACGCAAATCGGGCAGCCTGGGCTTCTTGCAGCGCTCAGGCAGCAGCGAGGAGCGCCAGGAAAATGAGAAGATCGAAAAGGCGCTGAAAAGCACTTTTCGCCCTGAGTTTCTCAACCGCATCGACGAGATCATCACGTTTTCGCCGCTGTCACTCGATCAGATGGGTCAAATCGTCGATCTGCAGATGAAAGAAGTCGGTGAGCGGCTGCAGGAACGCGGTCTGGACGTCCAGCTCAGCACAGAGGCGCGCAGTTGGTTGGCGCAAGAGGGATTCGATCCCGATTTCGGCGCCCGGCCGTTACGCCGAGCCCTGCAGAAATATGTCGAGAGCCCGCTTTCCATCAGCCTGCTCAGCGGGGAATTCAAGGAAGGCGAGACGATCGTGGTCGACGTGGACGAGGAATTTAAAAAACTCGTCTTCCGCTCGATGGGACCGGCGATCCCGGCAGGTAAATTCAATACCGTGCAAGCGCAAAGCTAGGAAGTTTGCCAAATCTTCTTCTCCCGGCGCTGGTGAATTCACCAGCGCCGGTTTTGTATCTCTTTTCAGGGGGTCGTTAACTTTTCTCAAGCACCTATTTTGATGAATCTCTGGAGATTGCGGCATAGCCGCAACTCTCCATCATATTGCGTGGTACGCCATAAGCGCCCGACACTTGTAATGATCCCTGCACAGGTTTACCAAGGATAAACGTCCTTACCAGGATGATATTCGTCTATTCTTTGAGGATGTTTGCCACTGGAATCGCCTTGCCAGTCAGGGTAAATTGATAAGACAGAAAAAGAGAAGGTCGCTTTATGTCCGCAGATGTTATAAACCAGCTACACTTATTTGAAAACCTGAGCCCAGACCAATTCAGCCTGGTTTGCCCATTATTGGTGCCGTGCGATTATGTAGAGGGAAGCGTCATTTTCGAGCAGGGCGAAGCAGCAGAAAATCTCTACCTTGTGTTGTCTGGAGAAATCACAGTACAGTTCAAGCCAGACGATGGACCGGCGCTGATCGTCGCTCGATTAGGCCCGCAAAGCGTTGTAGGCTGGTCAGCGGCATTGGGGAGCCCTGAATACACTTCCGCCGCAATCTGCGCCACAAACTCCAGGCTGCTGCGCCTGAGCGGCGCAGATTTGCGCGACTTATGTGCAAAACACCCCGAAACTGGTACAATCGTCCTGGAGCGATTGGCGACCGGGATCGCCGAGCGGCTGAGTAACACCCATACACACGTGCTCGCTCTATTGGAACAGGGCCTGAAGATACAAAGAGAATCGGCCCTGCATAGCTAAAAATCCGGGAGGCTTTCTATGGCAGAAGCCGAGAAAATATCCATTCCAGAAGAAGAGCGGATGCGTGCGCTTCTTGAAAAAATCAACGCTTATATCGAGCATTTTCACGGCGGATCGGTTGAAATGATTGCCTTCGATGGCAAAGTCCTGAAAGTTCGGCTGGGCGGCGCCTGCCTGGGCTGCCCGCTTTCGCCAAGCACATTGCATGGTTGGGTCGAGGGCACCGTCCGCCAATTTTTCCCTACGATCGAGCGGGTCGAATTGATCAGTTAATATTTGAAATCCCCTCCACGTCTAACAAGGCATCTCAAGTAAAATGAGGTGCCTTTATTTTATCCCTGCCCGGCGATCGGGATGCGGTTGTATTTAAAACTACCCCCACCGGGCGTTATTGGAGTGTACGGATGCGCATCGCTATATTTTCTGATCTGCACGGAAACCCTTTTGCCTGCCAGGCGATCCTGAATGCCATCGAAATGGAAGGCCCATTCGACCAGGTTGTAGTCGCTGGCGACCTGTGCTTGGGGGGGAGCGACCCCGCCGGCTGCATCGAAAGACTGATAGCTGCCGGTGTGACCGGTGTATACGGCAACACCGACCGCTACATCCTTGACCCCGATCGATTGCCGCTGGACGATCTGCACTTAAAGATGTGGGACCGGGTGTTGCCCGTCGCCCAATGGTCGCTGGCGAAATTGTCGCCTCAGCAATTAGATTGGCTGCGCAGGCTGCCGTTCGAGCTGCGTTTCTCCCCAACTCCTAAGGCCTCTAACGATCTGCTGGTCGTGCATGCCAATCCTAAAGATGTCGACTTGATGATATACCCGTCTCCTGCTGATCAAATCGCATTGTGGGGAGATGTGCGCCAGCCGGACGACGATCCGGCTCTGCTGGCTGCCTTGAAAGGCGTCCAGGCCGCCGTGATCGCTTATGGACACTTCCACTACCCCTACCGCCGCCAGGTCGCCGGCCTGACCCTGGTCGATGTGGCCGCCTGCAGCCTGCCAGGAATCGACCACGATCCACGCGCCCGCTATTCCATATTTTCCTGGACGGGCGACCAATGGGATTTTGAGCGCCGTTATGTCCCTTACGATCACAATCAGGAGATCACCGCCCTGCAGAACAGCGACATCCCTTACAAAGAAGATTTCCTCACTTACTTTCGATGAAATGTGCCACGAAACTTCACCGGCCTCGTCGAATAAAAAAACGGGCGCTGTGAATTGCGCCCGCTTGTACACCAGTCTCAACCCGGCTTTACGTAGCCGCCTGAGCGCCTGTATCCGGGACAATGGGTGTGCGAGCCAGAAAATCTTCCACCCATAACAAGTTTTCGCCAGCGCGTTTCACGACCCGCAGGAGAGTCTCCATGGTGGAAACCTCTTCGAGCTGTTCGGTCACAAACCAGCGCAGGAAATCCTGAGCAATATGGTCGTTCTGCTTGATCGCCAGGTCCATCAAAGCATTGATCTGCCTGGTGACCTCCATCTCCCAATCCAGCGCGGCCTGGACCGCGTCCTTTGCTTCGTTAAAATCATAGCGGCCTGCCGCGATCGCCGGAATGCGCACCCGCCCTCCGGCAGCGACGATATAGTGCGCAAACTTCATGGCGTGCATCCGTTCTTCATCCGCCTGGCGATAAAAGAAGGCCGCCAGCTCGGGCAAGCTGTCAGCATCAAAATATGTGGCAATACTGACATATTGCAAGCTGGCGCCAAACTCACGCCCGATTTGTTCGTTAACCGCATTCTCCAATTCCTTACTGATTAACATACCTTCCTCCCTTGGGTAAATTTTTTAACGACTGTAAATTATAACATGCCGTTATAAACCCATCGCGCATCCGTCTGCGCGCGGGTCGCTGCCTCCCCAGAGCACAGCGCTGTTTTCATCTCTCCGGATAATCTGGCCCCGGCCAAACACCGCCCGTGAATAGCCCTCGACGGGCGTGACGACGTGCCCCATGCGGGCCAATTTCTCTGCGGCTTCTGAAGGGAGACCTTCTTCCAGGGCCACTCGCCCGCCGGCGCTGCCGTCCTCGATACAGAATCGCGGCCGGTCCAACGCGGCTTGAGGATCTAACCCATCATCCACCATAGCCGATAAGACCTGCATGTGGCCCTGAGGCTGCATAAATCCCCCCATCACGCCAAAACTGGCATACAGAGAGCCATTCAGGCGGGTTGCCATCGCCGGGATGATGGTATGGTAGGGGCGTTTTCCCGGCGCCAGGGCATTTGGATGGGAAGCATCCAGGCTGAAGTTATGCCCCCGGTTCTGCAAGCTGAATCCCCACCCAGAAGGCACAATCCCGGTTCCAAAGCCCATGTAGTTGCTGTTAATGAAAGAGCAAGCGTTTCCAGCGCCATCCACGACGCTCAAATAAACCGTGTCGGATGCCGAAAGCGGGGTCCCATGACGCAGATCTCGTATGGCTTGGCCTGGATCGATCAATTTTCGGCGCTCGGCGGCATATTCTTTAGACAACAATGCCTGCAGAGGCATCGGGCTAAAAGCCGGGTCCGCTACAAACCAGCGCGCATCGGCAAAAGCCAATCGCATGACCTCTATCTCCAGGTGAAGCCGCTCCACCGAAAGCGGGGCAAGCTCGCTGAGATCGAAGCCCTCCAAAAGGTTAAGCGCCAGGAGGGCGGCCAACCCCTGCCCGTTGGGCGGACATTCCCAGATATGCAAGCCGCGGTAGGTGATACTGATCGGGGAATCCCAGGTGCTCTGGTGCTCGGCGAGATCCTGCTCGCACAGGCAGCCGCCGGCTGTCTGGACGGTTGAGGCAATTGCTGCGCCGATCTCGCCCTGGTAAAACGCGGCCTTGCCCCCTTCAGAGACACGGCGAAAGGTGCGCGCCAACCCCGGATTATGAAAGATTTCGCCCGGACGCGGGGCGCGCCCATCGATGGTCAGCTCCTGGCCTCCCAGGGCCTGGCTGAGCTGGCGTCTGGCGCCGGCATCCCAAAAGTAGGCTGTGACCGGGGCTACCGGGAAACCCTCCTCCGCCAGGCGAATCGCCGGGGCCAGGATATCCTTCAACGACAACCTGCCGTGACGGGTCACCAAATCGCACCAACCGGCGCATGCCCCCGGAACAGTGACATTATAAGCGTGGTAAGGTGGAACCTCCCCGGTGAAACCTTCACGACGCAGGCGTTCAAGGGTCAGCGCTGCAGGAGCGCGCCCAGAACCGTTTAAGGCGCTGACCTGCTGCGTACCGGCATCGTAAAAAAGGGCAAAACAGTCGCCCCCAATCCCGGTGGAAGTTGGCTCTGTGACATTCAATGCAGCCGCCGTAGCGACCGCTGCATCGGCTGCATTCCCGCCCTGGCGGAGGATCTCCAGGCCTGCCGCGACCGCCAGTGGCTGCGAGGCGGCTACCATGCCGTTCGTGGAGAGCACCGGAGAACGACGGGACTTGAACTGCATTGCTGCTGGATCAAACATAACTTCTACACTCCCAGGCTTTCATTCGACTTCGATCCCCTGCCCAACCAGGACTTCACCCACCTCCCAAAAAAGCGCGCCGACGTCGGAAGATCGTTTCAGGAAAGCGTCCAGCTTCCCGCGTGGGATAGAAACCAGCAAGCCTCCACTGGTCTGTGGATCGAAGAGGAGCATTTGCGAGGGCTCATCGATATGGGTCGCAAATTGGACCTGGGGGCCGAAAAACAGCCGGTTGTCGGAGGCGCCTCCTGGGAAGATAAAATCTTCGGCATACCTGTGCGCCCCGCGTGTGAACGGGATTTTTTCCATCTGAAAGCGCAGCCGGACGCCGGAAGCCCGAGCCATCTCGCTGGCATGTCCCAATAAGCTAAAACCGGTGACATCCGTCGCGCTGCGCAGCCCAAACTCAACCGCCAGCTCTGAAGCATCCCGGTTCAGGCGCTTCATCCAACCCACCACTTCGGAGACATCCGTGGGATCTGCCAGCTCGCGCTTCAACGCTGTCGTGGTCGTACCGAACCCAAGCGGCTTGCTGAGCAGCAGTACTTCTCCCGGCAGCAACCCACCTTTGGTCAGCATTTGGGCCGGATCGACAAACCCAAGCACAATCAAGCCATACTTGGGCTCTTTATCCTGGATCGTGTGGCCGCCAGCCAGCGCCACGCCTGCCTCGCGCACTTTTTGAGCCCCGCCCAACAAGATTTCGCCGGTGATATCTGCCGGCAAGTCAGGCGGAAAGGCGGCAATGTTTAGCGCCAGAAAAGGCTTCCCACCCATCGCGTACACATCCGACAGGGCGTTGGCGGCCGCGATCGCGCCGTAATCGTAAGGATTATCGACGACCGGCGTGAAGAAGTCGGTCGTCGCCACCAGGGCGCGCCTCTCATCCAGACGCCATACGGCCGCGTCGTCAGGATCGCCTAATCCAACCAGCAGATCAGGATAATCTCCGGATTGAAATACGTTTTGTATAGGGCGCAGCACCTGCGCCAGCGCTTCCGCGCTCAGCTTCGACGCTCAACCGGCGCAGCTTGAAAGGCTGGTGAGACGAATTTGCCGCCCTTGTGGCGCATAGATAGGAACACTCATCATGGCTCTCGTTTCGTTAATTTTTTAGCCCAACGGTATCTGCCGTGAGCGGGGCTTTACGGCGTTGTTGTCGGGGCTTCGGTAGGCAGCGGCGTGGGCGCCGGCTGGGTTGTCTGTGGGGCGTTCGGATCCAGCGTTGGCAGAGGCAACAGATAAGGTGCATTATTAGGCACCAGCATCACCTGCACGCCTGGGGACAGCTTGGTAATATACTGGTAGCTGAGCAGATCGGGGTTTGTTGCCAGCGCTTCGGCGATTTTCTCGAGCGCCGTACGTTCGGCATCCGCCTGAATGACGCGGGCGTCCGCCGCGCCTTTGGCTTCAATCACGGCCGAGTCGGCCTTTCCCTGGGCCACCTGGCGGGCCTGTTCAGCCTCTTGTTTACGCTGTTCGACCACAAACTTGGCCTGCTGCGCCTGCTGGTCGGCGATCTGCTTTTGTTCCACCGAAGCGGCATATTCAGGAGAAAAGGTTATATTGCGCAGCACAAAATCAACCAGGAGCAGGCCGTTCTCATCTAATTTCTGGGCCAGGCTATCCCGAATTTTCTGGGTTAACTCGCCGCGCTTGCTGCTGTACACCTGCTCGATCCCATATTGCGCGACAGCGTCCCGCATGATACCGCGGGTCAGCGGCCTGACCAGTTCATCCGTATAGCGCTTCTGCCACTCGATGTGCAGCGTGACGACCTTGGCGGGATCGATGGCGTAGAACACCGAGGCGTCCAGAAACACTTCCTGCCCATCCGCAGTCCGGGCCGAGATCGAATCGTCGCCCGGCAATTGACCCTCCTGTGGGGTTCCAGACATCGTGTAAGTCTGCCGTGAAATCGTGTATCGAACGACATTCTCAAAATAAGGGATGATCCAATGCAGGCCCGACGTCAGTGGTTGTTCGCGATAACCAATCGGCGACAGGGCAGAAATCACGACACCGCGCTCTTCAGGCTGGACGAAAACCAGCCCGGCGCTGACGGTTGTCAGCACCACCGCGGCCAGCGCCACCACCAGGATGGTCGTGGAGAGCGCCCGGACCTTTGCGCCGCGGGATGCCCTCACGATCGCCAGGGCGATCAAACCCACAACAACCAACCACAGCAGCGCCACCCCTCCTTTGAGAAAATTGGCGAAATCCATTCTTACCTCCTGATCCAAAATAAGCGAGATTTTAGAATCAATTCTTTTTTAAACGCCCAATCGATTATACCGTAATCGTCTAGCAACACTGCTGGAGGTTAGCGTTCGAAGCACACGCGGTTGCCGCAGGCGCCAATCCGTGTTAGGATGCATTCATGCGTACGGGTGAAGGGCGGATTATCGAAATTCTTTTAGACGCTCAGGGAAAGGCTGCGGCCTGGATTGCCTGTTCTGGACGGATGGTCCCGGCTCCCGGGCAGTACCTGATGGCCTGGGCGGAAGGAGATTTCCAGGCGCCGCTGGCGACGCCGGTTTTTCCCGCCGAAATCTACCCGGATAAGTTCCTTTGCGCTCCGCCATTACCCGGAAATTGGGAGCCTGGCATGCCTTTGCGCCTGCACGGCCCAATCGGCCAGGGTTTTAGCGTGTACGACCGAGCCACGCTGTCCCCTCAAAGGCTCGTATTGGCCGGTCTGGGCAAATCGCCTGCCCGGCTGCTGCCTGTGGCGCTGCAAGCCGCCCGGGAAAAGCGCCTCGTGACGATCTTCACCGACGGGCCGCTCTCCGATCTAACGCCCGAGATTGAATTTTATCCGCTGGGGGACTTGCCCGAGGCCCTGGCCTGGGCTGAATTCATCGCTCTGGATGTACCCATCCCAGAGTTAGGCGGTCTGCGCAAGGCGCTTGGCCTGGCTGATTCCGCCGAATTAACTCGTCCGGGGCAGGCGCTCGTTTACAGCCCGATGCCTTGCGCTGGCATGGGCGCTTGTGGCGTGTGCGCTGTGCCCACCAAAAAAGGCTGGAAATTGGCCTGCAAGGATGGACCGGTCTTCAATTTGAACGAGATCGAATTCTGACAGGTTTCGATTGATGTCCAAGGTTGAGCTCGCCTTTGCCAAACCCGTAATGAACGCAGCCGGTACGTTGGGTTTCGCCCCCGGCCCGCATGGGATCGTAGACCTGCGACGTCTGGGAGCTTTCGTAACGAATCCGATCAGCCTTGCGCCGCGCATGCCTGCAGGCGGCCTCCGCTACGCGAGCTTCTCTGGCGGCTTTTTAATTCACAGCGGATTTCCAAACCCGGGGCTGTCTTACGTGCTGCGCCGCTACGCCAGCCGCTGGCAAAACTCCGAGCTGCCGGTTCTGGTTCATTTGCTGGCACAAAACCCGGCCGAGACCGCCAGTATGGTCAGGCGCCTGGAAGGGGTGGCAGGCGTTGCCGGGATCGAATTGGGCTTAGCGGATGAGGTGGATGCGGCCGCGACTGCAGCCTTTACCCGAGCTGCGGCCGGCGAACTGCCGCTTGTCGTGCGGCTGCCGCTGGCTGGCGCAGCAGAGCTGGTCGCGGCTGTCTTCCAGGCCGGGGCGGATGCCGCCAGTTTTGCTCCGCCGCGGGGAGCGCTGCCTATACCGCCTAACCAGAAGAGCTCTGGATCAAATCGCGGCGATACGCTTCACGGCCGCCTTTACGGCCCGGCGGTTTTCCCGTTCGCCCTGGCAGCCGTGCAGCGCGCAGCGGGTTCAGGGCTGCCCATCATTGCTGCAGGCGGCATTTACAACGACGCACAAGTTGAGGCGATGCTTCTCGCCGGGGCGCTGGCGGTTCAACTCGATTCCGTATTATGGCGCGGTGATTTCTGAAGGAACCCGGCGCTTGAGATTTGGGGGATAACCCTAACCTCACCTTTCCATCCATATCGTCACGGGGCCATCGTTGGCAATTTCCACCAGCATATGAGCGGCAAATTCGCCATTCTGAGTCGGGATCCCCAGGCCGGAGAGCAGTTCGGCGAAGCGATCTACCAATGGGCTGGCAATTTCAGGAGGCGCGGCATCCGTAAAGGAAGGACGCCGGCCTTTACGCGCGTCGGCATACAGGGTGAATTGTGAGACGACCAGCGCTTCGCCCCCAATCTCTCGAATCGACAGGTTCATCTTACCCTGTTCGTCTTCGAAAATGCGCAGGTTGGCGATCTTCTCAACCAGATAACGCACTTTCTCCTCGCCCACTCCATCCCCGCTATCTTCCAAACCCGCCCCTAGAAGGATCACCAACCCCGGGCCGATCTCCGCAACGAGACGCCCGGCGACACTCACCCGCCCGTATTTCACCCTCTGGATCAACGCCCGCATCGTTTAACCTGCCGCATGATCTGTATGCGCCGCATGATCTGGCTGCAGCATTTTTCATCCGGCAGGCCCACTACCTGGCGGACCTCTTCCATGGTCTGGCGGGCAATGCTTTGGTCATCAGCCGTTCCTTAGCATTTTGCCAACCAGGTTTGCCACCTCGCCTGGCTCAGCATGGCGATGGGTTCTCAGTTTTGAATAGACCAGTTGGCCGTTGATAGTGATCTCGTACCGGCCCCCATCGGATGGGATGAGGGTAATGGACTCGATCTCCGCCTCGTAGGTTTTTAAAAGCTCAGCCATCAGACCGATGGCGCGATCGGTATAGTGTCAAACCGCGCAATAAACGATCTCGACTTGCAGCAACATCGTCATCTCCCCAAAAGCATTCTGGTTATTAAAAAAGAACCCCGCCGGTGATGCGACGGGGAAATGGATCACAGGCGCTCATCATGTCAATTTCCATGGACCCGAACAATTGGCGCGGTTAGTATATCATAATTATGCTAAAATCATTACTGAAAGATGAACGTACAATTCTATCTACCTTGGGGGCTGATTCCGACTGGCCGGAGCAGCGCGCCCGGTGCATTATTTTCCCAAGAAAAAAAGCCATGAAATTGGATCGCGATACCCGTCCCTCGCCGATTGCCGGACAATGGTACCCAGCCGACCCGCTCAGGCTGGCCGCGCAAGTGGACAATCAAATCCAATCCGCCCAACTTCCAGAAATCCGAGGCGAGGTCGTAGCTGTGATCGCACCCCATGCCGGCCATCTGTACTCCGGCCCGGTCGCCGGCTACGCTTTCGCTGCCTTGCGCGGACTTGCACCCGACCTGGTAGCAGTGGTCGCGCCAATGCACAGTTTTTACAGCCAGCCGCTGCTCACAACCGCCCACAAAGCCTATGCAACGCCCCTGGGAGAAGTTATCGTGGATCAGGATGTGCTGGAAACACTGGACGAAGTCCTGGTTAGCGACCTGGGATTTGGGTTGGCGCCGGTGGCCCGCGATCGCGAACATTCAATCGAGATCGAGCTGCCCTTTTTACAGCGTGTCTTGCAAAGCCCTTTCCGGCTTCTTCCGATCATGATCCGCGATCAAAGCCCGAGTACGGCGCGCGGCCTGGGAGAGTCGCTGGCAAGCGTGCTCAAAGATCGCAACGCCATCCTGGTCGCCAGCAGCGATCTCTCTCATTTTTACCCTCAGGAAATTGCCGAAAAATTAGATGCGACCTTCCTTCGCCAGGTCGAGGCGTTTGACCCGGACGGCGTCATCCAAGTGGAGGAGGAAGGCAGAGGATTTGCCTGTGGACGTGGGGCCGTAGCGGCTGTGCTCTGGGCTGCTAAACATTTGGGGGCCGGCCAGGTGCAGATCCTCCATTACGCCACCTCCGGCGATGTCACCGGCGATTACGAAGGTGTGGTTGGATACGGCGCTGCCGTCGTCACCCGCCTGGCGAATCGACAAACCATTGATTAAGATTGCGAATAAATGGATAATACAATTGCTATCGATTTACTGAAGCTGGCTGCCGTTGTTTTATTGGTGTTGGCGAACGGATTTTTTGTGGCAGCCGAATTTTCCCTGGTCAGCGTTCGCCGGACCCGCATTGCCGAGCTTGTCGCCAACGGCAATGTAGGCGCCGAATCCGTTCAAAAGGCCATCCAAAACCCAGACCGGGTGATCGCGGCCACCCAGCTTGGGATCACCTTAGCCAGCCTTGGACTGGGATGGCTGGGCGAACCTGCGCTGGCGGATTTTCTCAACCCGGTGGTCGCATTATTCCCGCTCAGAATCCAAACAGAAGTTTCTCACAGCATCTCGGCCGCCCTGGCTTTCATCTTGATCACGTTTATGCATGTGGTGGTAGGCGAGTTGGCGCCAAAATCCATCGCCCTTCAAGACCCGGAAAAAACGGCGATGGTGGTTGCAGGGCCAACCCTGTGGACAGAGCGCATTTTCAAACCCGCCATTTGGGCTCTTAACGGCAGCGGGAATTTCCTGCTGCGTCTGGTGGGAGTCAAGCCCGCTTCCGGTCACGAACTGGTCCATTCGGTTGAGGAGCTGAAAATGCTGGTGACTGCCAGCGCAGAAAGCGGTATGGTACAAGCCGAAGAAAGCGAAATGCTGCACGCCGTTTTCGATTTTGGCAACCTGATCGTACGCCAGGTAATGATCCCGCGTACGGAAATGATCGCCGTCGAAGCCAGTACCCATTTGAACGACATCATTGCCCTGGTCAGCCAGTCAACTTACACCAAGTTCCCTGTTTATGAAGAGAACCTGGACCAGATCATCGGCATCGTACATGTCAAAGATCTGCTGGCAGCCATGCAATCGCCGGATAGCAAGGATTGCGACGCCCGTTCTCTGGCGCGCGAGCCCATCTATGTTCCCGATACGATCTCCGTAAACGCCTTATTGCGCCAGTTCCGCGACAACCGCCAGCATATCGCTATCGCTATGGACGAATACGGCGGCACAGCCGGCCTGGTGACTTTGGAGGATTTGCTCGAAGAAATCGTAGGAGAAGTCAGCGACCCCTTTGATACCGACATCCCTGAAATCCAAAGGCAGCCCGATGGTTCGGTGCTCATCGAGGGGTTGACGCTGATCGAGGTCGTGAACGAGCAGCTTGGATTAAACTTGCAAGACCCGGACTATGACACCATCGCGGGCTATGTACTCGGCAAATTGGGGCGCATCCCGCGCCTGAATGATGTGGTCGAGGGAGATGATGCACGCCTGAAAGTGGAAGAGATGGACGGACTGCGTATCGCCCGGTTATCCCTGACACGCCTGGATGCCACCTCCACTCCAGCCTCCACACCGGAAGATCCGGCCTCTGTCGTAAAACCCTGACCATAAACCATCCATGAGACCGTTGGAAACCGCCCAACGATGGTTCCCGGCGGAGCAACGAGCTCGACTTACCCCAACCATGCCTATTTATCTTGAAATCGCAGTCAATGTTCCGCGGGTGACCGAGACATTTCACTATCACCTGCCCCCCGAGTTGGAAGGGCAGGTCGGCCCGGGCCATCTGATCCTGGCACCCTTCGGTAAGCAAACTGTGCAGGGGATCGTGCTCAGGCTGGTCGACCAGCCCTCGGTTGCCCAAACGCGCCCAATTTTGGGATTGGTAGACCCACAGCCGGCCTTAACCCCGGCTCAAATCGAGCTCGCTCGCGATCTGGCGAGAACCTGCCTGGCGCCCCTGTCAGAATGCATCACATTAATGCTGCCGCCCGGCCTGGCCCAGCAAGCCGAGACGGAGTATACAGCGCACTCGGCAGGCCAGGCCGGCGCCCACCTGACCCGAGCGCAATTGCGCCTGATGACCTTGCTCCAAAAGCGCGGCCCGCTGCGCAGCCGCCAGATTGACCGGGCGCTGCCCAGGCAGAACTGGCGGGCCAGCGCCCAATCCCTGGTCCGCCGCCGGCTGTTGACCACGCGAACGGTGCTTCAGGAGCCGGACGTGCGGCCCAAGACCATACGAACCGCTCAACTGGCCTGCCCGCCGGAAGCGGCTGAAAAAGCGATGCCAGATTTAGCCCAGCCGGCGCGCACGGTGCAGCTTTCTTGCCCTGTGGAAGAAGCCTTGCGAATGCTGCCCGAATTGGGCAAGAACGGCTCCAAGGCGTTGGAACGCCGCCAGGCGTTGATCCACTTTTTAATGGAGCAGGCCGGCCCGGTAGATATCTCAGAGGCGTATTCCGCCAGCGCCAGCAACAGCGCCGACCTGCAATCATTGAGCAAGCTCGGATTGGTCGAAATCGGCGCGGCCAGCTCGCCCCCGCTTGAACGCCGCCAGGCAATGCTGCGCTACCTGTTACGGGAACCCGGCCCGGTTGACGTGGCCTGGCTGTATGCGGAGAGCGGCGGGACTTTGAGTGATCTTTACGCCCTGGCCGAACGCGGCCTGGTTATTTTAGGCGAAAATGAAGTCTGGCGAGATCCTCTGGAGGCTTACGAGATCCAACCACTCGCCCCCCCAACGCTTACCCACGACCAATCAGCCGTCTGGGATCAGGTGCTGCAGGCGCTGAGCGGCTCCGCTCAGGGCCTGCCGAGCGCGCCGCTGTTGCTGCACGGCGTCACCGGCTCGGGGAAGACCGAGATTTACCTGCGCGCTGTCGAAGCCGTCCTGGGCCAGGGTAAACAGGCGATCGTTCTCGTCCCAGAAATCGCCTTAACGCCCCAGACCGTGCGCCGGTTTATGGCCCGCTTTCCGGGTCGAGTCGGGCTGCTGCACTCCACCCTTTCCCAGGGAGAACGCTACGACACCTGGCGGCGCGCCCGATCCGGCGACCTTCCAGTGATAATCGGGCCGCGCAGCGCCCTTTTCACACCTCTCCCAAACCTGGGATTAATCGTCGTCGACGAGAGCCACGACGATTCGTATTACCAATCCGAAGGACAGCCCTATTATCACGCCCGCGAAGCTGCAGTGTGCTATGCACAGTTGGCAGGAGCCGTGTGCCTGATGGGCTCCGCCACACCGGCTATCACCAGCACATACCGGGCCAAGAAAGGCGAGTGGCGCTATCTTCACCTGCCGGCGCGCATCCTGGCCCACCAACAGGTTGTCCAGGCGCAGCTCGAGCAATTAAAGCGCCGCTTGCCGCGCCAGCAGCCGGCCTCTCACTACCGTCCGCTTGAAGAACAGGCCCAGACCATCGATCTGCCGCCAACCCACATCATCGATATGCGCAAGGAGCTTCAGGCCGGCAACCGTTCGATTTTTAGCCGTAAGCTGCAAGGCGCCATTGACCAGGTTCTCCAGGATGGGCAACAAGCGATCCTGTTCCTCAACCGGCGCGGCACAGCCACATATGTCTTCTGCCGGGACTGTGGAAACGCGCTGAAATGCCCGCGCTGCGACCTTCCACTAACCTATCACAACCCTGAAACAGCCTTGATATGCCACCACTGTGGCTACCGGCGCAAAATGCCGGACATATGCCCGGTTTGCAGGAGCAAGCGCATTCGCCAATATGGCACGGGCACCGCTCGGGTGGAGGCAGAAATCCAGGAGCGTTTTCCGAACGCCCGCACGCTTCGTTGGGATTACGAGACCACTCGCAAGAAAGGCGCTCATGAAGCCATCTTGAGCCACTTCATCAACCAGCGCGCCGATGTCCTGATCGGAACTCAGATGCTTGCCAAGGGATTGGATCTGCCTTTGGTCACCCTGGTCGGCGTGGTGCTGGCCGATGTGGGTCTCAACCTGCCGGATTACCGCTCCGGCGAGCGCACCTTCCAGGTGCTCACCCAGGTAGCCGGCCGGGCCGGGCGCAGCCCGTTGGGCGGCCAGGTGATTTTGCAGACCTTCCAACCGGAGCACTACGTGATCCAGGCTGCCGCCGGGCACGACTACAGGGCTTATTATCGCCAGGAGATAGCGCACCGGCGCGAGATTGGCTACCCGCCTTTTTCCAGCCTGGTGCGGCTGGAGTACCAGCACAACGACAACGCCCAGGCCGAACGAGCCGCCCTTAAGCTGGCTGCTCAAATCCAGGATTGGATCAAAGCCGAGGAACGCCGCGGCACATTTTTGATCGGCCCGGCGCCCTGTCTATTCGCCCGCCTGGCCGGCCTGTACCGTTGGCAAATCATTTTACGCGGCCCCGACCCGGCATCCTTGTTACGCGGCCGCTCATTCGATGGTTGGAAAATCGAAGTAGATCCCCCAAACTTGCTATAATAGAGGCAGAAAAAATGCAAAGTTTAACGCGCGGTTTCGACTTTCTAAAACAATCCTGGCAAATGGCTTTTTCCGACAAAGATCTGATTAAGCCATCCATTTACGCCCTGCTGGCCGGTCTTATCGTCACCTTGATCGGCAGTATTCCGGTAATCCTGGCTTTTGTCGTGTTCGGCGATAGCGGCATCGGGAAAGCGATTGGCTATGTGTTGGGAGCGATCCTTGTTTTCGTCCAATACACCGTCACCTACATTTTTTCGGCGATGACAATTTATTTGATCTTCGGCTATCTCTCCGAAGGGGATGGGCGTATGGATCGCGCCTGGGCGGTCGTCCGCCGCGATTTCCTGGATATCCTCAGTTTGGCGGCAGCCTCTACCGCAGTCAATTTAGTGAAAGGCCTGATCCGCGGCCGGGGAAACCAGGGTGGGCGTAACCTGCTGGCAGGCCTCCTGGACACGATCTGGACGGAAGCCACCTACCTGGTGCTGCCGGTGATGGTCATCGAAGACATTAATTTAAAAGATGGTCTGAAGCGTGCCACGCATATCGTGCGCGATAACCTGCTTTTGATTGGCGTCAGCACTGTGGGCGTCCGGGCTGTTACCGGAATTATCGGCTTCCTGCTTGGAGCGACAGGCATCGGATTGGGCCTCGGGGTGAGCCTGGGGCTCATTGCGCTGTCCAATGGCGCTGCCCTGGTCACGTTTACCGGTATCGGCCTGGGCGTGCTGATCGCGGCAATTTTTATCTTAGTGGCAGTAGTCATCGGTTCTTACACGGCAACCGCCTACCATGCCTGCCTGTATATCTGGGCGTGGGATGTGGAAAACGCTCGACAGAACGGCCAGATTGTCCAGGCCATTCCAGCGCCAGCCCCACTGGCAGCCGTTTTGAACCGGTAGGTGAAATAAATTGGTCATTGACGCGGCGATTGTGCTGTAATAGAAGTCGGATATCGATGTATTGGATTAGTCTGCTATACAATCCTGATCTCGTGCTAACCACAGGAGTTGAGTATGACACAAATGCGACATGAAGCGCTCACCTGGGAAGATGTCGAAGCCCTGATCGAACATTTGATGCCTCAATTCGAAGGCGAATTTGACGCCATGTTAATCATTACTCGTGGCGGGATCGTCCCTGCCGGCATTCTGGCAGAAAAAATGAATATCACCCACATCCTGACGGCGGCGGTCGATTTTCCGGCTCAGACCGCCATGGAGCAGGCCAAACTGTTTGCCTGGCCCAAGTTCCTCCAGTTTCCGGAGGACCACCTGTTACGCGGCCGGCGGACATTGGTGGTGGATGATGTTTGGGGCTCCGGACGAACAATCACCTCGGTGAGACACCGGGCTGCCGCAGCAGGCGGCGTGCCCCTTACCTGCGTGCTGCACTTCAACCCTTACCGCAACCTGTTTGGGTCGGCCAGGCCGGACTATTACGCTGCAATCACAGATGCTCGTATTATTTATCCCTGGGAAACCAACCGCGGCGGGCCGGAACGAGTGCTCCTGGGATAAATTCGATTTTCTATTTTGATGAGTCTCTATTCATCCTTACGCGTGGTGCGCCATAAGCGCCCAACACTTATAGCTCCGCTACCGCCAGGGCCAGGCTGCGGCGAAACTCAGGCCGGTTAAAATGAGACCACACCTCCCGGAAGGTGACCATCAGGCGATAACGCTCCGCATGGCGCGCCGCCAGATAATTCACGATGGCTTCAGGGCTGCGGCGCTCATTCATGGGCAAATCGACCTGGCGAGTTTCCCAATCTTCCAGGAATTCCTTTAAAATTTGTGTGGCGACGACGGCGTCGTTTAGATCTCCCAGGTGATCTTGCACGGCTTTTAAGTCGGTGATGATCGCCTTGGCTTCTTCGCCCAGCACTTCTCGGAAAAATTCGACCGTATAACGCAGCTTCTTAAATTCTATGCGCAAGGCATGCATCTGTTCCACAGCCGCGTTCTCTAAAATGGCATCGAAGGCGCGCACGGCTGCCATACGCGAATAGATGAGCACCGGCGCTACCTCACAGACTCGCGAAGGGAGTGGAAGACCCTCTGAAAGCGGTTTGTCCCCCGCGCCGGGAGTTTGCAAGAAAAGATTGAATTCCTGTTTGAAGACCTGGTATTCTTCGCTGTTGAGGTAAGCCAGCATCTCGCTGCGGGCCTGGTCGCGCTGGGATTTCCAGTCTTCCAGCAATGGATCCAGTCCATGGCGCTGTTCTTCGGGAATATTCTCCAGGTACTTGTAAGCCTTCTCCATAAAAACGTCCAGGTCGCGGACATGACCCAGAGCGCGCCCGGTCGCGCGCAGGCCGCGCAAATGTGGCTTGAGGGCCTTCGACCGGAATGCATCCTGAAAAACCTCAAAAGCCGCACGCATTCGCCGGGTGGCGACACGCATATCATGCAGCTCCTCGATATCTTCACCTGAACGTGTGCCTTTTTCATGGCTGAGCATTTCGGCGAAGTGGAAGCGCATCACCTTTCGCCCGGCCTCCGCCATGAGATCCTCAGCCTCAACTCCCGGCCGCGCCATTGGCTTCGGGAGGGGCGGGTATTTTGCCAGCCGGCGCTCTGCCTCGGATAATTCCAGGATCTGCAAACGCGGGTAGCCGGCCTGGTTCCAGCGATCCGTCTGTTTCTCAGCCGCAGCCGCATCTTCGCTCGCAGCCGGACCTTTGACCACAATCCATATCCCCCCAAAGACGGGCTTAATACGCTCGATCTGGGTGGTTTGGCTGCCGGAGTGATCCAAAGCCCAGGCGATGCGCAAAATGGCCGACAGGGAGGCCAGCTCCTTTTCTTCACCAGGGTCCATTCCCAACCGGGCCAGCGATTGTTTCTTCAGCTTTCCCGAACGGCTTGCAAGCAAAGCTGCAAGCAATTCTCGACCTCGCTCGGAAAGGTCCTGGATATCCTTATCGGTTTCCGGATAGGGTTCAGCCGGAACGAGGGCCTGAGGATGGGCGTGGGATGTGGAAAGCTTCATCCGAGCCTGGATCCAATCATAAATCGCCTCGAAATCCCGTTTACCATCCCGGAAATATGGCTGAGTGGACAACCGTACGGCGGCCTCCAGCCATTGACGCGGCTCTCCGCCCAATTGGTGCAAGTTCTGGGTTTTATCGAAGATCGCCAACGCAAGGGACTTGACATACTCGCTGCGCCGGCTTAACTGAGGAGGTGGGCCAAAGCCGGCCGGGGAGTTAGCAGCCGGCGCGGTTTCCAGGGCAGCTTGCATGCCGGTAAGCGGATGCAGCTCGCCGGGAAGACCGGTATCGATTTCGAGTGGGGGCGGTTCAGATTGAGATCCCGGGTGTAACAGCAGGTCGGATTCAGCTTGCAATGGGAAGAGCCCCATTCCTTTTGTGCGGAATCGCCTGCGCCAATAACGTGTACGCCCCTGCGAAAGCCCCACCTTGCGAGCTACTTCGCTGGTCGCCAGTCCCTGATCGTAGAGCAGGATAATCTCAGCGCGGCGGCGAAGAGAATTCGGGACATCTCGGGTGACAAACTCATTGAGCCGGCGCCTTTGCTCCGGGGTTAACAATCGCTCCGCCATAATCGAATAACTGCCTTGTTTCCTATCATCCCGCTTTTAAATGCTTGTTGAGCAGCCAGTTTTGAATGTTCAGCGGCTTTTCATCTCCGTTACCTTTTATCCGAGTGTAAGAACCGTCCGGCATCATCAGGCGCGCCTTGAGATTATCTTTCAGTTCCGTCGCCAGTACTTCGTCGCGAAGGTATCGGATCAGGCGCATATCTTGAACCGGGAAAAGGACCTCTACACGGCGGTTGATATTGCGCGGCATCAAGTCTGCACTGCCCAAATAGACCTGTTCGTTGCCCCCGTTTCTGAAATAGTAAATCCGGCTGTGCTCCAGGAAACGGCCAACGATGCTGATGACGCGTATATTTTCACTCAGGCCTTCAACGCCAGGGCGCAGGCAGCATATGCCGCGAACAATCAGGTCGACTTTTACCCCTGCCAGGGAGGCCTGGTAGAGCAGCTTGATCATCGGGGGATCGACCAGTGCGTTCATTTTAAAGATCAGGTGTCCTTCTTCGCCATTTCTCTGGTGCTCAATCTCGCGTAAAATCAACGCTTCCATTCCCTGGCGCAGATTGATCGGGGCAACCAACAGTTTACGGTAATCTTTCTTGGCTGAATACCCGGTCAGGTAGTTAAATAAGTCGGTCGTGTCTGCGCCGGTTTCCTCATCGCAGGTGAACATACCGATATCTTCATAACCTTGAGCGGTGATGGAATTGTAATTCCCGGTAGCCAGGTGAACGTAGCGGCGGATGTGTTCCCCCTCTTTGCGTACAACCAGGGCGATTTTTGAATGGGTTTTCAGACCCAGGAGGCCATAGATCACATGCACCCCCTCACGCTCCAGCATTCTCGCCCAAGAAATGTTGCTTTCCTCATCGAAGCGCGCTTTCAATTCCACAAGAACGGCAACCTGTTTACCATTCTCGCGCGCCTCCAGGAGCGCCTTGACGACCGGCGAGTTGCGTCCAACCCTGTAAAGGGTTTGCTTGATAGCAAGCACATCCGGGTCGCGAGCGGCTGAGTGCAGAAAATCAATCACCGGGAGAAATGAATCATATGGATGGTGCAAGAGAATATCTTCACGGCGGATCACGCTGAAGATATTTCCATCATGCGGCTCAATGCGCAAAGGCGCGGGGATCGCTGGCTTAAAGGGCTGGTCCTTCAAATCATAACGGTCAATGTTGTGCAAGCTCATCAGGTTGCTGATCCCAAGCGGCCCTTCGAGGGTGTAGATATCCTTTCTGTCCAACTCCAGGTTCTCAATTAAGATATCCCGAACATGGGTGGGCATGGCATCGTTGACGGTCACACGCACCACGGAGCCGAACCGGCGCTGGCGAACACTTTGCTCCATCGTCTCCAGCAGATCCGACGCTTCCAGCTCCTGAATGGCCGTATCCGCATCGCGGGTTACACGGAAGGGGTGGGTCTCGATGACTTCCATCCCGGGGAAGAGCTTGTTCAGGTTGGCTGCGATGACCTGTTCGAGCCAGACGAAAAAGTGATGGTATGGCACTGTGCCATCCCTGCGAACGCCCCCGGAAGAACGCTTGATCGGCACCAGGCGCGGCAGGGTTCCAGGGACTTTAATGCGGGCAAACAGGTCCTGCCCATCTTGATCGCGAATGACGACCGCCAGGTTTAAGCTGAGGTTCGAGATGTGCGGAAAAGGATGGCCCGGATCAAACGCCAATGGAGTGAGCACCGGGAAAACAACTTCTTCAAAGTAGCTGTCCAGGCTTTCTTTCTGCCTGTCGGTCAGCGCGCTGTAATCCAGGATGTGGATGCCGGCTTTGTCCAGTTGGGGCAGCAGGTCGTCGCGCAAACACTCGCGCGCCTCCGCCATGAGCTGCCAGGCCACCTTACGAATGGCGGCCAACTGCTCGGCGGGCGTCATCCCATCCGGGGGAAGATCGATCACGCCAGCATCAACCTGCTTGCCCAGCCCTGCGACGCGCACCATAAAGAATTCATCCAGGTTAGAGCCAAGGATAGCCAGGAACTTTACCCGTTCCAGGAGTGGGTTGCTTTCGTCCCGGGCTTCATCCAAAACACGTCTTTGGAATTCGAGCAGGCTCAACTCGCGGTTGATGAACAAGCGCGGGTCATTTAAATCCTCTTGCGATAAATCAATGTCCGTCGAGACCGGCTCATGCACTTCATCCATAGCGGCCTCCATATTATTTATCCTTCTTCTTTTTCTTCTTCTTATCCACGGCGACGGCCGGATTGGATTTAAAAGGATCGTAGTTGAGCTCTCGGCTCAATGAATCCACAACTGTCTGCAAAACAAAAATCCGGGCGAACAGCTTTGAATTGCCGGCGACGACTGTCCAGGGGGCGGTGATCGTGGAGGTTTTTAGAAGCATATCGTTCACGGCCTCTTCATATTGATCCCATTTTTCCCGGTTGCGCCAATCTTCATCCGTCAGCTTCCAACTGCGCAGCTTGTCGCCGGCGCGCCCCTCAAACCGCTGCAATTGTTCTTCCTGGCTGATATGAATCCAAAATTTGAACAGCACGGTGCCAAAATCCACCAATTGCCGTTCAAACTGGTTGATTTCCCGGTAGGCCCGCTTCCATTCATCTTCCTTACAAAAACCCTCGATTCGCTCAACCATAACACGCCCATACCAGCTTCGATCGAAGATCGCGATCTGCCCGGTCTCAGGCAGGCGCCGCCAGAAACGCCATAAGTAATGATGCGTGGCGTCATCGCCTTTTGGCGCTGCAATGGGATAGACCACATACCCGCGCGGGTCGATTTTTTCCGTCACACGGCGGATGGCGCCACCCTTTCCGGCTGCGTCCCAGCCTTCAAACACCATTATAACCGGGCGTTGTTGGACATACACCTGGTAAGCCAGTGAAAACAAGGCCACCTGGTATTTAATTCGCAGCTTGTTATAGGCGTCTGCGTCTAGAGTCTGTGACAAATCCACGGTGTGTAACATGGCAGTCTCCTGAAATCTACCCGGCACCATTCTCGCCAGATGAATCCTTTTCGACCCCCAGCTCAGCCATATCGCCGGAGGCCGGGTCATCTGTCGTAACATTTTCAACGATCCAATTCTCAGCCTCTTTTTCTGAAGCGCCCGGCGGAGCGGACTCGACCATCTCGGCTTCCTGGCGATCGGCCACAGCTTGTACGCTCACATCCAGCGGCGCCGCGGGTTCAGCAGCACTTAAACCGGCCATTCCTTGTTCGTCCGGCTGAGCTTCTGTCGCTGGGACAGCCTCTTCGGGTTCTTCATCCTCAGGTTCGTCTTCTTCCAGCATATCTTCATAGGAGGTCCTTTCCTCCACGGATGTTTCTTCATCTACATCCATCCTGGACGATTCGAAAGTCGTACCAATCCGCTCCTCGATAGAATTAATAATCGTCTGGTAAATCTTAACCCAGGTAAATCGTTTATCGGTCGCTTCTACAATCGTCCAGGGCCCCCATTCAGTCTCAGTGCGTTCAAAGGCTTCCTCGTAAGCCTGCAGCCATTCATCGTACCGGCGGTGGTGCTCCCAATCCTCTGCGGAGACATGCCAGGCATTCAGTGGATCTTTCAACAGCTTATCGAAACGCCGCCGCTGTTCTTGCTTGCTGATATGCAGGAAAAACTTAACGAACAGGTGACCATCGTCGGCGAGCGTGCGCTCGAAATCTACAATATCCCGGTAGCCCCGGCGCCATTCTTCTTCAGGGATCAAGCTTTCTACTCTTTCCACCATGATGCGCCCGTACCAGGAACGATCGAAAATTGCCCATTCCCCACGCGCTGGAAGCTTCAACCAAAACCGCCACAGCCAGGGTCGCTTCTTCTCGTAGGTGCGCGCGGCGCGAATAGGGTAAAGCTTAAATCCACGCGGGTCTAGAGGGGAAGTCAACTTTTGGATTGAAGTGCCTTTGCCAGCCGCATCCCAACCTTCAAACAGAATGACCACCGGAATCCCGGCATCCCAGGACGCTTTTTGAGCCGTATATAAACGGTCCGAAAGCTCCGGCATCATTTGCTTATAGGTCTTTTTACTCAACTTCTGGTTTAAGTCAATTTTTTCTAACATCGCAGCCGGCTCCTTCCATCGCTGACCGAACCCCGCGAGCACCCCACACAATTTCGTTACCGCTAATTGTAAGTCAACTCTTCCCCTAATTCAACCTTTTTTGGTTTAATTAATGCACATAACACTTGAAACAGAAAAACGTACCCCTATTATTATACGAGAGCGCCAGACAAATTTCAACTACCGAGTCGAAACCTTGCCTGTTCTACTCGCTGTCCAACCTCTGCTCCTTTGGATCCATCAAAACCAGTATGCCTATCGAGCCGATATCCGCGAACAACAACGGCGCAAGCACTGGGGCTCCGCGGAGGAATCGCTCCCCAACAATCGTACCCTGGGAAGTCAAATTCTGTCCCACGTGCAACCCTGAGCCCAAAACGCCAACCAGGATCATCAACAACATTGCGCTAAAATAGGTCAACAGGTCAAGGCGGGAGGGCCGTTCTACAGCTCCTAATACGACAGCAACGACCGTAGCAAACACGCCGATCGCGGCAGGCAGCCACAGCCATGGGTTAGAGAAATTCGTGCGAGCGTGATCTAATACACTACTAATAACCGTCGCCAGAGCGCCCATGCCGGTGATGAAGAAATAAGCACGGGTCTTGCTGTAAGGCAAATGCAACCGCTTTCCAGCGAGGAGCGTTAGAAAGCCGCTGTCCACAGGATTCTCAATCCAGGCCGAGCTGATTCCCAACAGGCCAACCAGAGAAAAAGTTAGCGGTCCAAGGATTGGAGGCGCCCATACAAGCAATGACACGGATACCTGTTGGCCGGGCAACGCTTCTGGCAGGATAGCGCGCATCAGGTGGAAATAGGCTCCTAACAACCCAACCACAATACTGGCCAGAAACACAGTCGTTCCAATGGATGTAGCCAGCGCGCGCCGGCGCAGAGCCAACACACCCGCCAGGAGCAGTAAAACGCCGGAGATCGGCCCAAACAAGATCGGTATCCATTCATAAGGCACAATCGTCCCACTGGTCAGGTGGGCGATGTAGGTCTCCAGCCCGAGTAGAAGCTCATTAATAGCAGCCATTAAGAGCATCATCTGGTCACGCGTTAAAGGGATATGGATGCGGCGGATACCCGGGAATAAAGATGCCAGGTAATACATGGCTATTGTCCCGTACCCTGTTGATGGAGCTTTTCATTCACCATCTGACGCAATTCTGCCAGGTCGCTTAACAACTCGTATGCCCCATGCCACTGCGAGTAATCTGGCCCTTGCATCCACGTGCCGAACTTCGTCGTACGGCCCCAATGATGCCATAGCTCAAAGTAGGTGAAATCGATCGGCTCATCGAAGGGATCGGATGTCAACAAATTCTGGGCATTCAATGGAGCGACCATCTCATCGCTTTGTGTCACCCAATCGTTGACGCGTTCCGTCGCTTTATCCGCCGCAGTATAGAAATCAGCGACGAAATTCTGGTTGTGGCATTCCAGGCACACTCCCTGCATGCGAACTTCGTTATCCTGCCAACCTGGACGGCGTTCGCTCACAGGGGCGAAAAGATACCAGGTCAACCGGTCGCCGACGTCGTGGGTGGTGCCGGAGGTTCCAAAACCGCTCATATGGCATATCGCGCAAGTAGGCGCTGGAAAATCGCTCACGGTCAGAGTGCCAGATTCAGCGTCCCAATTCCAGGTATCTCCCATGGTGGAATAGGCGATACCATGGGGTGACTCCTGGTAAATTTCCCACTGCGGGTGATCTGGGCCGATATGGCAGGCATTGCATGTCTCCGGACGGCGCGCTTGCTCGCGGCTGAACTCGTGACGCAGGTGACATTTCTGACATTGACCTAGCGACCCATCGGCAGCCGGCCTGCCGACATTATGACAGGCTTCGCAGGTGAAGCGGGTCATATCCGTCCCCTCGAGCTCGGCGATGGCATTACGGGACTTATCCGGCGCGAACGTCCCTTCCGGGATCTTTTCATACGCAGCCAGCATCTCAGGTGTGAGATCTTTGGAGCCCGCAACGGCTACATAAGCCGGCAAGCTGTGGCGGCTCTGGTAATACTGGGCGACTTCGACGGAATGGCACTTTTCACACATCGCAGTCGTTGGTGTACCCAACACATAAGTGCCTTCATGCGCGATGGCTCCAGGGTAATCAGCATTGACTTCGTGGCATTGCTGGCAGGCGACATTTGCCTCAGCCATGGTGCTGTGCCCATACTGTTCCACGATGCCAGGCGTTGTTCGACGGTGGCAAACCACACATTCATTGTTACTGTTCGCCAGGGCATTTACCTCTTGAGGGGTGATTGGAGTCCCCGAGCGACCAATCGCCATCACAATCAAAGCCCCTCCAAGGGTCACAATCACAGCCACCAGGCCGATAACAAGCGCTCGAGCGGACCGGATTCCACCGTTTTCTTCATTCATTCGTAACGATCTCCTTTCGGGCGGATATTGCCTATTCTAATCTAAAACTCATCTAAAGTTCATTTCCGAAAAATGTTATGAATCTTTTAAGGAACTACCCGCAACTTTTTGTCTATGAATGCGACCATGAAAATAGACACTATGAATTCAGTCTGCAAGCCGGATCACAGGCTTGTGAGAGTGCTTTCAGCCGAAGAAGACGTGGCGATAGAACCGAACAAGTAAGTTAAAATGTATTACAAATTAACGCTGGATAGCACTCTCCGGATAGAAATTTTGACGAGCGTCGGCAAAGAATTTGACGATACCCTGCTCCGCGCCCGCAAGCTTGATTCAAAAGCCCTGGCGCAGATCCATGATCGGTACTACCCTGAGGTGTACCGCTATGTTGGATTCCGCCTGGATAACACTGAAATCGTTGAAGACATCACTTCTGAGGTCTTTCTGCGCCTGTTGGACGCACTTCACAAGAAGCGTGGCCCAGAAACCAGCCTGCGTGGTTGGCTGCTAGGAACGGCCTCAAACCTGGTTAACGATCACTTACGCCGCTTTTATTCGCGGCCAATCGAAAATTTGGAAGAAAGCGGGAACGGAGAAGAATTGGGAAGCGACAACTCGCCTGAAAGCTTTTATGAGGTTTCATCGGAAATCAAGCAAGTACGGGACGCAATTCGAAAATTAACGGACGAGCAGCAGCATGTTCTGGCTTTACGTTTTGCCGAAGACCGCTCGCTGGATGAAACCGCTCAAATCATCGGGAAATCGGTCACGGCTGTAAAAGCCTTGCAGTTCCGTGCCCTGGCGTCTCTAAGACGATTGTTAGATGAGTGAAACAGGGTCGCGCGCTTGTGGCGCTCGACGCATTATGATGAATAGAGATACATCATATAAGGGATGTAATGAGTCTCGATCCAAAGATCAGGGCATTTGATATCTGCTTGCGGAAGATCGAATCCGGCGCCAGCCTGGAGGAAGCGCTGGCGCTTTTTCCCCGGATTGCCGAAGAGCTGCGCCCGTTGCTCGAGGCGGCGCTGCTCGCCCGCCAATTAGGCGCATCCGTCCAGGTCCTCAGGACGGCCCAATTGCGCAGCCGGGTCGGTTTCATAGAAGCCGCCCGCAGCCGGACCGGGACGCCGCAGACCACCCTGGGCTTCAAGCGGGCCTGGCGTTTTGCTTTGCTCAGCATGCTGATAATCTGTGTGATGCTCGCCGGCGCAGCTTCCACGATAGCAGTCTCCGCCAAAGCCCTCCCTGGAGACGCGCTTTATCCCGTTAAAATCGCAGCCGAACACACCCGCCTGCTCCTGACCGGGAATCAGGCCCAACGCCTGGAGCTCGAAAAGAATTTCGATCACGAGCGTGTAAACGAGGTCGAGGCGCTGATCCAGCACGCGCGCACGCCTACAGTCCAATTCGCGGGCGGGCTTACCCAAATGCAGCCGGGTAATTGGACCGTGGCCGGCATTCATGTGGTCATCGAGGCGGTAACCCAGGCCATCGGCAATTTTAAAGTTGGCTACTTCGTAGAGGTGCAGGGGTCTTTACATCCGGACGGCAGTGTCTTGGCTGAAAGGATCCGGCTGCGCACTTTCGACATCTCCGGAAAAGTACAAACCGTTCAACCAGATCGTTGGATCGTCAACGGCGTGTGGTTGTATGTGACCCCAGACACCATGATGCAAGCGCCGGTTCAAGCGGGTCACCAGGTGCATGTCCAGGCGGTCCTGCGGCTGGATGGCAGCCTGGAAGCGCAAAGTGTCAACATCACCTCCCCGACCGGCGGTGTCTTGCAGTTCAGCGCCACAAATACTGCGATACCCCCAGAACCCGCGACGGAAAAACCCAAAGTGGTTGCGCCCAGCAGCACAATTGCGCCGACCGCTGTTTTCGTACCGCAAAACACCCCTAAGCCAACCGAGACCAAGAAAGCCACTAAACCGCCAAAACCCACGGAGGTAGAAGATCATCAGGAGACGCCCGAGCCGACTGAAGTCGAGAAGCCATCGAAAACCCCCCAGCCGACCGAAAACGACGATCACGAGACGCCCAGGCCAACCGATGATGATCACAGGACCCCCAGGCCGACCGAGGACCATCACAGGACTCCCAGGCCGACTGAGGAAGACGACGATCACAAAACCCCCATCGCCACATGGACGGCTGGACCTACTCGCACTCCCAGACCGACGGAGAGGGATGACGATCACGAGAGAACGCCGCACGCTTCTCCCAGCGCGACTTCGCAGCCCAGCAACACGCCAAAACCCAGCCAGGGACCGTCGCCAACGGCCACGCCGACAGTAACGCCGAGGCCGACAGAGAAAGACGATTAAGGCATCCTCTTCTATCCAAAGAAACACCCTCCGAGGCGGACCTGCAATAAGCCGTCCCCGGAGGGTGTTTTTTAATGGGAACCCAGAAGTACGAATTCCAGCGGTCCCAGGGGGTTCAATAGACCGGCTGGTCGGGGTCGACCTCCCTGGCCCAGGCGTTGATCCCGCCCTTCAAATTCTTCACCTTGCGAAAACCAGCGCTGAGCAGCAGCTCCAGCGCGCGCGCCGAGCGGGTGCCGGCCTTGCAAAAAACCACCATATCCTCTGCACTGTCCAGCTCGGAGAGCCGCGAAGCAAGCTGGCCCAGGGGGAACAGCTCGGCCCCATCGATATGGGAGATCTGCAGCTCGTGCGGCTCGCGCACATCGATCAAGCGCAGGTGGTTACCCTGTTTCATGCGTGCAGCCAGCTCCCCGGCCTCGATATCCCAACCGCCGCCGACCGCGCCTTCTTCGTGATCATGGCCCGGCACACCGCAGAAAGCCTCGTAATCGATCGGCTCGGTGATCTCCGGATCGGGGCCGCAAACTTTACATTTCGGATTTTTGCGCAGCTTGACGAATTCGAAGCTCATATCCAACGCGTTGTAAAGCATCAAGCGCCCTACCAGAGTCTCCCCAATCCCAAGCAGCAGTTTCAGAGCCTCCGTGGCCTGGAGCGTGCCAACCGTGCCTGGCAGCACTCCCAGCACGCCGCCTTCTGCGCAAGAAGGCACCAGGCCGGGCGGAGGCGGCTCGGGGAACAGGCAGCGGTAACACGGCCCATTTTTTGAGTCGAATACGCTCACCTGGCCTTCGAAGCGAAAAATCGAGCCATATACGTTCGGCTTACCCTGAAACACGCAGATGTCATTGACCAGGTAACGGGTTGGGAAATTATCCGTCCCATCGATCAGGATGTCATAATCCTGGGCAATGCGCATGCCATTTTCCGAAGTAAACGGCTCGTTATAAATATCCACCTGGATATCCGGGTTGAGATCCAGCATACGCTTTCGGGCGGACTCGACCTTTAAAGTGCCCAAACCGGAGGTGCCGTGGATAACCTGTCGTTGTAAATTCGAAAAATCGACCACGTCATAATCCACCAACCCGATCCGGCCCACCCCGGCAGCCGCCAGGTAGAGCGCCACCGGCGAGCCGAGTCCGCCAGTGCCGATCACCAGGATCGAGGAAGCTTTGAGCTTGCGCTGTCCATCCAGGCCCACCTCCGGGATAAGCAGATGCCGCGAATAGCGTAGAATCTCAGAATGAGATAAATAAGGCAACATAACCAATCCTGTAATATCGTCTGCGTCTTTACCCACGGATGAACCCGCAGGCAAAACACAGAAACACCTAACCTCCGGCGATACTGGGGACGAGCATCAAACGATCGTTTTCCTCAACGGGCGTTTTGACGCCCTGCAGCTCTCTGATGTTCTCGTCGCCCAGGAACAGGTTCACAAATGGACGCAGTTCCCCATTCCCGTTGAAGAGATGGGGTTTCAAGGCCGGATAATTCTCGACCAAATCGTTCAAAGCCGCAGCGACCGTGTCGCCCTGCACGCTTACTTCGGTCTGGCCGTTCACATAAGAGCGTAAAGGTGTAGGTACCCGCAAAATCGGCATCTTCTATTTCACCCTCCAATTTCTGCCTGAATTTTCGCCTGGCAGGCCCGGATCGTCCAGTCTGCCAGGCGAATACCGTGATTATACCCTTACAAACACCCTCGGCTAGCAACCGAGGCGTTCAACAACCACCTCGCAGGTGGAAGCAGGCCAGATTTCAACCGGGCCGGCCTGGCTGAAGGGCTGCATAAAGCCTTCAATTTGCGATTGATTATCAGCCTCCACGATCAGGACGAATGTATGCTGCCCATCCAAAACGGCGTCGCCTTGGATATCGATGCCGAATTTGCGGGCGTTGTTGTGATCAATGTGGTTCAATAGCATTGCCCCGGCAGCCGGATCTTTGGCCGGGCAGGTTTCTGAGGTATGTTGGTGTCGAACAAAATAAAGGGACATGTAGTATCTCCTAAGGGAATTGGATCGTCTGCGCCAGCTTTTAGTATTCGCCGGTAAGACGTGAAATTAATCTCCGCTAAGAATTTCTTCTGCGATAAAGCGGTCGCGGTCTTCGCTCAACCGCCAGGAACGGCTCTCAACCGCCCGGCCGGCCTGGACGCTGGTGATGATATACGAATACCAGGGCAGGGCCCAATCGCGGTCAAACTCCGAAGGAAGGTTCGGATGGTCGGGATGGGAATGGAAGATGCCCAGGATGTCGAAACCGAGGCGCAGCGCCTCCTGCTCGCCCTGGAGCATATCCTGCGGGGTGATCAAATAGCGATTGTGGCGGGCCGTATCCTCGCGAGCGTTCTTAATTCCAAGGATCGCTTCTACCTTGCGGATTTCGCCGTCAACGTGACCTAGCAGCAAGCCGGCGCCTTCCTCCGGGTAAGCAGATTCGCCATGGGCGTAAATTTCTTTCAAAATTTCATCCGTAATGTGCACAGCCATCCGGCCTGCCGCCTCTCGATATTCGAATTATCTCGCCTCTGGATTCCAAAGCGCGGCTTCACTCAGGTATTTGTAGCCGGCATCCGGGAAAACGGTGACGACGACGCCCTCTTCCAACCCGGCGGCGATTTGCAGCGCCAGAACGATGTTGGCTCCGGAGGAGATCCCGACGAACATACCTTCCTCGCGCGCCAGCCGGCGAACCATCTCATAAGCCGCTTCCGTAGGAACTGTCAGGATCTGGTCGGGGGCCTGCGGGTCGTAAATCGCCGGTTGAATGGCCGTCGCCATATGCTTCAAGCCTTCCAGACCGTGATAGGGCGATTCTGGCTGCCCGGCGATGATCTGGATCTCCGGGTTGTAGTGGCGCAGGTAACGACCGACCCCCATTATTGTGCCGGAAGTGCCCATCCCGGCTATAAAGTGGGTCACACGCCCCTCGGTTTGCTGGACGATCTCCGGGCCGGTCGTGAAATAGTGCGCCTGCCAGTTGGCCGGATTGCCGTACTGGTCGGCGTGGAAAAAGCGGCCTGGATGCTCCGCCAGCAGGGCTTGCGCCTTGCGGATGGCGCCGTCCGTGCCTTCCATCGGATCGGTCAGGATCAGCTCGGCTCCCAGGGCGCGCAGGACAGCGACGCGCTCCGGGCTGGCGTTGGCAGGCAAAGTCAGCGTTACCGGTATGCCCAGCGCAGCCCCGAAAGTGGCATAAGCGATGCCGGTATTTCCGGATGTCGCGTCCAACAGGCGTTTGCCGGGAGTCAGGCTGCCGTTCTCGAGCGCTGTTCGGATAATATTTAAAGCCGGGCGATCCTTGATGGATCCAGCCGGGTTGAACCATTCTGCTTTGGCGAAAACCTTTACCCCCGGCGGAAGCCCGGCAGTAACGCGCCGCAAGGGCAGCAGCGGCGTATTGCCCACGGCCGCTTCCAGGCCGGCTACCGCTGGCATGGTCAATATATTCGTTTGTTGATAAGTGACCTGTAAGGTCATCGAAACTCTCCAATGGCGAAATAATTAAACGAAAACGACCAACAGACAACCAAAAAGGGTGGCGTACCACGCTATGCGATTCAAGTTCGCAAGCGGGGGTCGCAACCACCCTTCGTCAGTCTGCTGGTCGTTCGCTGGCGCTGTTAACAGCGCTGCGTCAGGTTTTTCTGTGACGAGGCGGTGGTTACAAGCCCCGCCCCAGACACATGCAAGTTTTCATCAAGAACTCCAGTACAATTTTTTAAGATAAACTTGATATTAATTGTATGCGAAGACCCAGATTTGTCAAGAGGGGATTTCAGGGTTTTCAGGCTGGGCCTTCAAGTCCGCCGCATCGCTCTGCTCATCACCACCGTCCTTGTGTTCTTGACCCATACCAATCCCCAGCGGAACCCACTTCTGTTCATCCTTCAAGCGATGCTGAATGCCGTGGCGGTCGTGCAGCTCGTCGAACCCCTCTGGCTTGATGAACATCTGCTCGCCTTCCAGCAAGCCGATCACGCCCGACTGCCCTGGCTCGGGTCGTTTTTCGCCCTTGAACCTGGCAGCTTTTTTCGGGTCGTAATCTATCGGCTCTTCATAGGTGGTAATAAAGCCTTCGTAATTGCGCAGCACCACTTTATGGTCCGACATGCTCAACAAGTAATTCGGTTGGACGGGGATCTTCCCGCCGCCGCCGGGGGCGTCGATTATGAACTGCGGCACTGCATAGCCAGAGGTGTGTCCGCGCAGCCCCTCCATAATCTCGATGCCTTTGGCAATCGGCGTTCGAAAATGGCCGGCGCCCTCCACCAAATCGCACTGGTACAGGTAATACGGGCGAACGCGGATGCGCACCAAGTCCTGCACAAGCTGGCGCTGGACGTGGACATTGTCATTGACGCCGGCCAGCAGCACCGACTGGTTGCCGAGCGGGATGCCGGCCCGCGCCAGGCGGTCGCAGGCGTCCGCAAGCTCGGCGCTGATTTCGTTCGAGTGATTGACGTGGATATTCATCCACAGCGGGTGGTACTTTTGCAGCATGTCGGTCAGCTCACCGGTAATTCGCATGGGCAGGAAAACCGGCACGCGTGAACCGATGCGCAAGATCTCGATATGTGGAATTTCGCGCAGGCGGCTGAGAATTTCTTCCAGAATTTTAGGCGCCAGCACGAGCGGATCGCCGCCCGATAGGAGCACATCCCGTACTTGAGGAGTGCGCTTCAGGTATTCGATCTGCATTTCGAACTCGGCGCGCGAAAAAGTAGCGGAGGGGTCGCCGACGATGCGCGAGCGAGTGCAGTAGCGGCAGTAGCTGGCGCATTGGGTAGTCACCAGCATCAAGACGCGGTCGGGATAGCGGTGCACCAGGCCGGGGACAGGAGAGTGGCGGTCTTCCGCCAGCAAATCTTCCATCATTGCGGTGAAAGGCACCATCTCGTCGGCGGTTGGCACCACCTGCTTACGGATCGGGTCTTCCGGATCCTCCGGGTCGATTAACGATATGAAATAAGGCGTGATGTCCACCCGGAAAAGGTGCTTCGCCAGGAGCGCTTTTCGCTCACTGTCTGAAAGGGGGATGACTTTCTCGAATTCTTCGGGTGTGTTGATGCGGTTGCTTAACTGCCAACGCCAGTTATTCCATTTTTCGTCGGATACATCCGCGTAGATTGGGGCGCGCTTCGAAACAAAGGGATGTTTAGCCATCAGTTGTCTCCTGCAGGATTCAAATAACAATTAAAAAGAAACGATAGGGTTTTCGTGGGTAGACATTTCAAGGAAATAGGCCCATGGGTGAACCATCTCATCCAACGGCCCGCACGCTTTGAACCATTAGCCGGCAGGTGGATCATGATCTGTACGATAAAAACCCGTCAAGGAGACGGTGAGCGACTTTATCAGCATGAGTAGATTTTAGTGGAAAAGACCGCAGGGGTCAACTGGAGAGTCTTTTATCTTGAATTCGGAACTATGGGCTTACCATGATCTCTATACTGGACAGGTGGGTCATGGTCGAGATATTCTCGCCGCCCTCATAAACGCTCAAACGAACCGGCGTCAGCTTAGATACCGAGTAGGGCACTTCGGCTGCGAATTCAGCGAAGCCGGCCTCTCCCGGGACACCTACTCCGATCTGGCGAAAGCCGACAATCTGGTTTTTCGCATCGCGCAGCTCGGCCATTAATGGCAAGGCTGTGTTGGGACGGGCAATCCCGGAAACCAGCAGCTTCCCCCCCTGGATGAGGGTCTTTACCTTCGGCTGTTCGATAACGATGGTCTCTATCAAAGCGTCGGAAGGGTTGATGTCCGCCTCGCCGACTGAAAGGAGGATCATGTCGACCGAATTCAAAGCGACGATCCGCCCGCCTTCATCCTCGGTGCTGATCACCAGCCGGCCTACTTCGGCAGCGGCCGATATTTCAAAATCCAGATCCAGGGAAATGTTAACTCTGGCCCCAGGGAGGACATTATATACCTTGATCTGGCGCACGAGCAGGCGACCATCTTCGCCGTACAGCTCCAGGCGCACCTTTCCCCCAGCGCCGGGCTTGAGGTAACCGGCTACATGCAACGGCGTGATCACACGTGAAAGGTCCCCAGGCTTGAAAATCTGTATGTCCGCGACCGGGATCTCCGGGGTTGGTGTGCCGCTAGGAGTGGGTTCTTGAGTGAGCGGGAAGGGGGTTGCGCTTGGCCTGGTGGAAGTCGCCGTCTTGGAAGGCAGCGCGGTTGGCGTTTCAGACGGGGTTGGCGACACGACCTGATCTGGGGCTTCATTATGCGAAACCGCAGCCTGTCTGCTCGCCCCAGCTTCCACCGTTAGCGCAATCGCGGTCGGCAGGAATTGCGCCGGCAGTGGGGTCGGCAGCTCGCTTTCAGTGAGCCCCGAACAAGCCACACAAACGGTGAGGAGATATGCAGATAAAGCGAAAAAGCGAGGGCGTTTCATCATTCGGGCGGTCTACAGGATCGCGCGTTGGCGTTCAACCGGCCTTCATATTCGACCGCCTCATCCAGCGACTTCCCGCCTTTCTTCGCGCCTGTTTTCCTTCAAACTGCAGATGTGTAACGTTGGATGACGTCTAACAGTGCCTGCAGCCGGATGGGTTTACACACATAATCTTTTGCACCGGCCTGGATCGCCCGCTCCTGGGCGCCTATTTCAGGTCCGGCCGAAAGCATCAGCATCGGGATATCGGTGGTTGCCGGTTGGGCGCGCAGCGAGCTCACCAGCTCCAAACCGTCCATATCTGGCAGCATCATGTCGATGAAAATCAAGTCCGGGCAGTGCTCGGCGGCCTTTGTCAGCGCCTCCTGAGCCGTGCCTGCCAGGATCGCCTGGTGTCCAAAAAGCTGCACCGCGTGGGTAAGAGTCTCTAGTGTCAGTGGATCATCGTCGACGAATAGTATACGGGCCATTTTTCCTTAGAAACAACATCCTTCAAGCAAAGTGGGCAAAAATATAACCCTATGGTAACACAGCCTTTTGCATCTTGACCCAACATTTCAGTTAACCCGCCGTTCTTCCTAAATCCGCCCACACCTGCAGCTTGGTCCTGATCCTGCGAACCACCTCATCGGTAAATTCGCTGGTCGTCAGCGAGCCGCCCAGGTCGATGGTAGCACGGCCCTCATAAACGGCCTCAAATACAGATTCGTAAATCGCACGAGAAGCGCTTTCAGCCTCGGGAGAAGGGATATAAGTCAGCACGCCTGCCCCCGCCAGGATCATCGCCATCGGATTGGCGATGTTCTTGCCTTCCAGCGTGGGGGCGGTGCCGTGCGGCGCTTCCGCCATAACCACCCGGACATCGGCCAATTCGCCTGCAAACCCCAATACCAGGCTTTCCGATCCGGCGATACTGCCAAACATCTGCAGAACCATATCGGAAAGCAGGTCGCCATCGCGATTGAGGGTTGGGATCACCAAAGATTCTCCGCTGGTTTTCAAGAGCAGGGCGAAGGTGGCGTCGATCAACAGCGGCTCGTAAGCGACCCCCGGGTGGCGCCGGGCGGCAGCATCCAATTCTTCTTTGAACATGCCCTCATAAACCGGGCTGACCGTATATTTCGGGCCTCCAAAAACGCGCGCACCCAGCCGCTCGGCAAGCTGGAAGGAGAAATCGGCCACACACCTGCAGGTAATGCGGCTGATACGGGAGGTGCGGTATGCGATTTCGTCGCCGTCTTGCGCCTTCTCCCGCCATTCCTTGGCGCCGTAAGCGTCGTCGACTGCCATACGAACCACGGCGATCGGCGCATGCACGCCCGCCACAGGGTGTACACGTGGCAGCCTGCGGCCAATGCGCAGGATGACCTTACCGTCGATTTCATCCCTCAGCAGTGCATTTGGACTGCCAACATCCTCCGCTGCCTCAGGAGTGATCGTGGCGGCTTTAAGACCCAGGCCGGTCTCGCACATGGCGCGGGCGGCTTCATAAACGACCTGGTTTTTCGTCTTGCGGCGGTTCTCCAGGCTGAGATCAAAATGGTGAAAAGAAAGGTCCAGGCCTATCAATTCCGGGGCCAAGACGCGCAGCCCCTGCTGCAGCAGCTCTTCACCGGTCTGGTCGCCGTGCATTACGACGATCGTACGGCTGGACGGTAAAGCTGCATGATCTGACATTTCAGCCGCTTCGAAATCAATCACCCGGATGCGGCACGGTCTGGACTCCATAAAGCTCTCCGAATTTGGATCGCAGGTAGTCCATATACGGGGACGGGTCGATCTTGGAGCCAGTGATCCGTTGTACCAAATCCTGAGGCTCGAACTTTCTGCCGTGCCGGTGCACCTTCTCGCGCAGCCAACCTAAAAGGACTACGAACTCGCCGCTTCGAATCTGATCATCCAGGTCGGGGATATCCGAGCGAATGGATTTCCACAATTGGGCGGAGACCAGGTTTCCCAGGGCGTAGGTGGAAAAATAGCCGATGCCCCCTCCGGACCAATGAACATCCTGCAGCACACCCAATGCATCGTTGGGCGGGCGGACGCCCAGATATTCTTCCATTCGAGCGTTCCAAGCTTCAGGGAGATCGCCCACTTTCAGCTCACCCTCCATTAAGGCGATTTCCAGCTCCAAACGCAGCATGATATGCAGATTATACGTCGCTTCATCCGCCTCGACACGGATCAGAGAAGGTTCGACTTTATTGAACCCTTTGTAAAAGGTTTCCATATCGATATTTCCGAACTGGTCCGGGAAGCTTGCCTGCAGACGCGGGTAGAAATATTCCCAAAACGGCAGAGATCGCCCAACCAGGTTTTCCCACAAGCGGGACTGTGATTCGTGGATGGCGAGTGAGGCTCCGTTTGCCAGCGGCGTGCGGTCAAGCGATTTGGCGATGCCCTGGTCGTACATTGCATGCCCGGCCTCGTGCATGCTGCTGGCCAACGCTGAGCTGAAGTAATTTGGAAAATAGCGGGTCGTGATGCGAACGTCATCGATGCCAAACCCGGCAGTGAACGGGTGCACCGTTTTGTCCAGCCGGCCGCGCTTCCAATCGAAGCCGAATTTCGTTATAACCTCTACACTGAAATCCTGCTGCTTCTCTTCCGGGAAGGATTGGTGCAAAAAGGAATCGTCAATTTGCGGCTGCGAAACGATCGCTTAAATCAAGGCGACCTGTTGAGGCCGTAATGCCGCAAAGATCGCTTTGACCTCCTCGGTTTTCATTCCCGGCTCATAATCGTCTAACAGCGGATCGTAAACATGATCGTAAGGCTCGAAGAAGGAGGCGTAGCGCCGGCGCAAGTCAACGACTTTTTCCAGGTGAGGTTGGAACTTGGCGAAGTCGTCCTGCGCCCGCGCCTGCTCCCATGCCTGATAAGCGAGAGTCGTGACCTGGGCTTCTTCGGCCACGAACTCCGGCGGAACCCTCGAGGATTTCTCATACTCACGAGCGGTCACACGGATCAAACAGGCATCGTCTAAGTCGGGGTCCAATTGCTCGGCAAACGGCCGCAGCGTATCCAAAAGCTCCCCTATTTCTCGGGAAGTGAACTTAACGTGAGCCAGCCGGCTCAGGGTCGAATATTGGTTCCCGCGGTCTTGGGCGCCTCCAGGAGGCATATAGGTCTGCTGATCCCAACCAAGCAAACCGATTACGTGATAGAGATCGGATACTTCGGCCAAAATTAATTTAAGTTGTTCCAGTTTCTTTTCCATAGCTCGTCCTTTTTTAATAATTCAAACATCTTCAAAATAAGCCGGGGGAATGCCCCGCTTTTTTGAGAAGCTACAATCTATCGTATTGGGTAATCAGTTAAACGACCTTCCAGCGCAAAGGCATTCCGCTCAATGCAGCCAGCACTTCATGGGCGATGTCCTCGGCGGCGCGCGCCTGCGCCTCAAGCGTCTGGGCGCCGATGTGGGGCGTGGCGATCACGTTCGGGTGGGCCACCAGGGCTGTCAAGCCTGGCGGCTCGTTGGCGAACACGTCCAGGGCAGCCCCAGCCACCTGCCCGCTCTCCAACGCGCCCAGCAGGGCCGTTTCATCGATCACCCCGCCTCGAGCCGTGCACACCAGTCGCACGCCGCGCTTCATCTGCGCCAGGGTCTGTCCATCGATCATGCCACGCGTCTCCGGGGTCAGCGGAACATGCAGGCTGAGAAAATCCGCCCGGGCGTACAGATCCGCAAGCGAGACCGGTTCAGCCCCACGCCGTCTGATCTCCTCGGCCGAGAGAAATGCGTCATGGCTGATCACGTGCATCCCTAACGCCGCGCAGCGATAGGCCACCGCGCTGCCGATATTGCCCGTTCCCAATAACCCGAGCACTTTTCCACTCAGCTCGATCCCCACCAGGCTGCTTTTCAGCCATTGACCGGTCTTCATGCTGGCGTCCGCGCCTGGGATCTTGCGGGCCAAAGCCAGAATAAAACTCAGGGTCAATTCGGCCACTGCCTGGGAAGTCGAGGTCGGCGCATTCACCACTGTCACGTTGTGTTTGTTGGCGGCAGCCAGGTCAATGTTGTCAACCCCGACGCCGGCGCGGCCGACAACTTTCAATTTGACGGCGGCATCGAAAACCTGGGCGCTCACCCGAGTCCGGCCGCGCACGATCATGGCGTCATATTCGCCGGCGATATGGAGGAGTTCTTCAACCGATATCCCACCACGGTCATCCACACTTGCGCCAGCACAAAGGATTTCTTGTCCGGTTTCTTCCAGTCCATCCGTGAGGAGGATCTTCCAATTGGGCATTCACGCAACTCCAGAGGTTCGTAATTGAATTAACCCCAATCCCTGCGCCAATCAAGGCGCATATGATTCTACTCGATTAATCTGGGAAATCGGCTAATCTCTCCGATAAATCGGTTCTTCAGGGAATGCTGTGAGAGAGTCCAGATTTGGGGTGTAAGCGTGCGGCCGCACGCTTACACCCCAAATCTGGTATACCACACCAGAATTTCCCAGAGAGCCGATAAATCACAAATCACAGCAACCGTTTTACAATATAGTAGCACGACGAATCATTTCAATACGAAATTGGAGGAGGAATTGTGATGAACCGCACCCCGATCATTGTCATGGTCACGGCGCCTTCAAGAGACACAGGCCAGCAGATCGCCGCCGCCTTGCTCGAACAGAATCTGGCCGCATGTATCAACATCCTTTCACCCATTCTCTCGATGTACACCTGGAAGGGGGAAACCGTGACGGACGAAGAAGCGCTCCTGGTGATAAAAAGCTGGAGCGACTTGTTTGAAAATAACCTGATCCCTGCCATCCAGGCCATCCATCCTAACGAAGTGCCGGAGATCCTGGCGCTGCCGGTCTGGAAAGGCGTGCAAAGCTACCTGGATTGGATGGAAGAAGTCACCCAGAAACTTGATTAAGCTTCGCCAATACTACTTATCTCTCAGATTCACAGGAGAAATTCATGCATACCGATTTCGACACGATCCCAGAGCGCCGCATGACCGAAAGCATAAAATGGAATATGTACGCGCAGGACGTACTTCCAATGTGGGTCGCCGACATGGATTTTGTCTCCCCGCAAGCCGTGATCGAAGCGCTGCAGAAGCGGGTAGCCCATGGCATTTTTGGCTATCCCCAGGAAATGCCCCAACTTCGCCAGGTCGTCCAGGAGCACCTGGTCAGGCATCACCATTGGGAGGTGGGCCCGGATGAGATTCTGATTATCCCAGGCGTCGTCACGGGATTCAACCTGGCCTGCCACGCCCTGGCCGAACCTGGCGCAGGCGTACTGGTTCAAACGCCAGTGTATTTCCCATTCTTGAGCGCTCCCGGAAACGCCGGCATGATCTGCCAGGGAATGGAGCTTACCCGCTCAGCGGATGGATCCTATGAGGTCGATTGGGAGGCTTTTGAAGCGGCGATCACGGAAGATACCCGCCTTTTTATCTTGTGCAATCCCCACAATCCGGTCGGCAAGGTCTTCCGCCAGGATGAGCTGGAGCGTATGGCCGAGATTTGCCTGAAGCGCGGCGTGGTCATTTGTTCAGACGAGATCCATTGCGACCTGGTCTTCGCCGGCCACCAGCATATCTCAATCGCCGTCCTGGACCCGGAGATTGCCCAAAACTCGATCACATTGATCGCCCCCAGCAAAACCTTCAATCTGGCCGGGTTAGAATGCTCGGTGGCGATCATCCCCAATCCAGACCTGCGCGAGAAATTCCTGAACGCCCGCCAGGGCCTGACTGGCTGGCCAAACTTGTTCGGCCAGGTGGCGGCCGAAGCAGCTTACCGCGGCGGGCAGGAATGGCTGAAAGAGCTCCTGGATTACCTGGATGCAAACCGCAAATTTCTTTACGAAAGCGTGGAAAAAGAGCTGCCCGGGGTTTCGATGGCCCTGCCCGAAGGCACGTACCTGGCCTGGTTGGACTGCCGGAAAATCGGGTTCACAGAAAACCCGGCCGCATTCTTCTTAGAGAAAGCGCGTGTTGCGCTGAATGACGGCGCGATGTTTGGGAAAGGCGGCGAAGGCTTTGTACGCTTGAATTTCGGCTGCCCGCGCTCCATGTTGAAACAAGCGATAGAGCGCATGAAGGCCGCGCTGCAAGCGCTCTAAACCCTGCGAAGAACGGCTCGAGCAGCCTGGTAGCCGCACATACCATGCACGCCGCCGCCAGGCGGCGTGGAGGAAGAGCAAATATAAACCCCCTTGAGCGGGGTGGAATACGGCACCCAGCGGGCCACAGGCCGGGTGAAAAGCTGCCAGATATCCTGGACGCCGCCATTGATGTCCCCGCCAATATAGTTTCCATTGTAGGATTGCAAGGCGGCCGGATCCTTCACGCTGCGCGCCAGAATGAGCTCGCGGAAACCAGGCGCAAACCGCTCGATCTGAGCTTCGATTCGCCCGGTCATATCCACCGAAGAGCCATTCGGAACGTGACAATAGGCCCAGGCTACCTGTTTGCCTTCAGGCGCCCGGCTGGGGTCGAACAGGCTTTGCTGGGCCAGGAGAACAAAGGGACGCTCAGCATGCTCGCCGCGCCAGACGGCAGCCTCTGCTGCCTCGACCTCCTCAAAAGTCCCGCCCACGTGAACCGTCGCCGCCCGAGCGCAGCCTTGCGCCCGCCAGGGGATTGGGCCATCCAGAGCATAGTCGATTTTAAATAACCCCGGGCCGTAACGGAATTTCTCCAACTGGCTGCGATAGCCGGGAGGAAGCTGGTCGCCCAGGATCTTCAAAAGCTGGCGTGGGGTCAGGTCGAACAACACGACCCCCGCCGCCGGGAGATCCTTCATCGAGGTCACCGTCTGGCCCAGGACGATCTCCCCACCCAAGGCGCGCAAATAAGCGACCAGGGCGTCGATAATCTTCTGCGATCCACCGCGCGCCACAGGCCAACCAACCGCGTGGCCAAGCATCCCAAGGACCAGGCCAAACGATGCGCTGATCGGCCGCTTGAGCGGCAGAATGGAATGGGCCGACATCCCGGCGAACAAAGCACGCGCCTGCTTTCCTTTGAAACGGTTTTCGATTAACCCGTGCGCGGATTGCAGCGCTAACAGTCCAAAGCGGGTGGTCGCCAGCAGGTGGCGGGGAGGCAATGGAAAAGGGCCCAGGATATCGTCGAGGACCTTCTCCCAATCCTTTGTTAACGGCTCCATCAAGCGCTGGTAGGCTTCGGCGTCGCCGCCCAGCGAAGCGCCGGTTTCGATAATCGCACGTTCCAAGAGCGCGGCCGTGCCGTCATCCAACGGGTGCGCCAGCGGCGCCTTGGGATGGATCCATTCCAGGCCATACTGCTCCAAAGGCAGAGTGCGAAAAAACGGCGAAGCCAATCCGAGGGGATGGATCGCCGAACAAACATCATGGATAAAACCGGGCAAGGTTAGCTCGGCCGAACGGGAGCCCCCGCCTGGAGTATCCCTGGCTTCGATCACAAGCACCGAGCGCCCGGCGCGCCTCAGGGTGATCGCCGCCGCCAGGCCGTTCGGCCCGGAACCGACGATCACCGCGTCATATTCAGGTTGATGCGGCATGATGGGCTTTCATCCTTGAATCGTGTAGCGCCCCACTCTCGGAATCCTTTACCTCCGGAATAAGTTGCGTATCCCCCGCACCGGCGCGCCAATCATATAAATCCCCGTGCGGATCGCGGCGTTATGCCAGACATTCTTGGCGTAGGACCACTGCACTCGCGGATCGAGACAAACCACACTCTGCTGGACAAAACCACTCACACCGAAACGGGCTGCAAGCGACCGCAAGGTTGACTGCCAAAACTCATCCTCCATTTTATGGCCCATACCCAGGCGGAAGCTCATTTCATAAAGAGGGTCATTCGCCCGCACCAACGCCTGCACCTGAGCGACAGTCCCTTCATCCTCATAAGCGCTAAAAGTGATCAGCGCGGCGAACATATGGCCCTCAGGAGTCATGAAAGCGAAGGAATCCTCGTCGGCGTAAACCACCATAACGCCCGTAGAGATCATCGGCATGCCGCCCGGCCCAGTCATCCCCCCTGGCCCAGCCAGGTTGAGGACGACGACATCGCCAGGGGTAATGCCGGTCAGGGGCGCATAAAAGTGGTTGCCCTTCGGCCAGAAATCGGGAAACTCTGCCTTCCAACAGCGGATCACTTCCTCAGGTGTGACCTGAGCGCCGCTCAGCCGTACTTTATAGGTCTTCTGCCACAACTGGCCAAACCCTTGCACGGGCCCCATCAACCGCCGGCCTTCCACGTTGATGTTGACCGCCTCGGGCGAAAGTGCGGCGACCTTCAATTTATCCACCGGCGTCGCCCAGGCTTCCGGGCGTTTGTTGGACCCAGCATCAGAGGCGCTGCTGGTACCAGGCAAACCAGCCTCTTGTGTGTTCTCGGGTTGTTCTAAAGGTGCGTCCGTTTTTTCATCCCTCCTCCCAGATAAGGTGGAGATTTTACCTTTCCCTGGGCTTTACCATCTGGCGCGCCCAACGCAGCGGCGCGCCTAACTTGTAAAAAACCGTCCTTATTCCTGCATTCTGCCAGATGTTCTTGGCGTAAGACCACTGAATTTTATCGTCCACGCAGGTTTTGGCGATCGAAACCTGCCCTTTTACCCCGAAATCGGCCGCTAGAGAGGTGAGCACGTGCACCCAGGTATTTTCTTGCTGGGCAGAGCTGCCCAAAATACGAAAATAAAATTCGTATAGCGGGTCGGTAGCCCGGCACATCGATTGGATCTGGACTACCAGAACCCCATCCTCGTCGAGGACACTGAATGTGTTCCAGCCCGACTCCGGGAAACCCTCTGGCGTCATTACGGTGAACATGGTCTCGTCGGCGTAAAGGACCATCACCCCGCTGGCCATCGGCATAATGCTGGGCGAACCCGGGAAGGCGGGCACCTTGCCCTCGATGAACAAGACCTCGCCCGGCTGGATGCCCGTCATGGGCGGGTAAAAGCGGTTCTCCGGAGGCTGGTACTTGGGAAAATTACCCTTCCATACCTTCATCACTTCATCCGGCGCTTTGTCCACCCCGGTCAGTCGCACCCGGTAGGTCTTCTGCCACAATTGCCCAAACCCCTGCAGCGCGCCGGCCGTCCGGCGGCCCTCGACGTTAATATTCGTCGCTCCCGGGGGCACCTGCGAGACTTTCAACCTGGAAACCGGGGCAGCCCATCCCTCCGAATGGGAGGGTTTGGATACCGGGTCAGTCTCATTCACTTCGGTCGGATCAGACGGTGTGTTCACAACACACTCCTTTGGGGTCACGTTCTGAGAGAACCCCACTCGATCGGCGATTACACCGTGGCTAAAGCCTGGCTCTCATCATCGAAAATCGTAATGGCCTCGTTCAAGCGGGTGAGCTCAAAGATCTGTTTATAATGCTCGCTCAGCCCACAGGCCTGCAAGCGCTGCTTTTGACGATTAGCGCGGATCAGCAAAGTTACCAGCAGCCCAATCCCGGAACTGTTCATATAATCCAATTTCGCAAAATTGAGCAGAATGGTTTGAGCCCCGTTGCTGGTAGCCTGGGTATAGGCATCCATCAATGCGTTCTCAGCAAACGCGTTGATTTCACCTTCAATATCGATCACACTGATTCCATCCTTCAGGTTGCGCACTTGCATTGTTACGTTCGCTTTTGCCATTTGGCCCTCCTCAATGTATGAATTCCTGAAATCTACCGCACGCCGGTTAGCGCGCTCTCCTGGTCCGGGAACACGTCCATATAATCCACCAGGCGTGTAATTTGGAAAATCTCCATGTAGTGATCGCTCAATCCAAACACCCCCAATCGCCGTTTTGATACGCGCGCCCGCGACATCAGGCCGACGATTAACGCGATGCCGGTGCTGTTGATATAGGAAACATCGCTAAAATTCAATAAGATCATTGCCGGGTTTTCATTTTCAGCCTGGGAATAGGCTTCTTTCAAGACAGTTTCCGCAAAGGCGTTAATTTCGCCCGACAGGTCAATAATAACCTGGTCCTGCAATCGGCGCAAATGGGCATCAAAGCTTTGTGCCATTATCTTCGCCTCCTTTCAAATTCACGACCAGTTCCAAAGTGTGGTGATGTTCGTCGGTGATCACGTGCATTTCATCGACCATATTCTTGATCAAAAAGAGACCCCAGCCGCGCGGCGACTGCAGGCCTTCTAACTTCGCTTCCAAATCCGGCTGCTCTGATTCGGGGATCTTTTGGCCGCCCCCATGATCGGTAATCAGCACCACCAGCTTTTCATCAGACGTAAAGACGCCGATCATTACCTTCAGATCGGGCTGGTAATGATTGCCATGCTCCATCGCATTCATGGTGGCTTCGGAAACGGCCGTCTGCAGGCGCTCCAGGCGCGCCTTTGGCAAGTTCAATTCTTGAATAATCGTGGTGACTTTCTCCATCGCCTGGCGTTCGTTGCCAGGCTGGCTGGGCACGGTAAATTCGGCCAGGGTGTGCAATCCGGAGTTCTGCGCCTCTATATGCGCGTTCACGGGTCGTGTTTCCTGCACCCTTCCGAGCGTTAAAAAGGTCACGTCATCCTCTTGTTCCCAACCTGGCCCGGTAAATTCAGCCAACTGGTCTACCAGAAGCTGGATCACGCCCTCGTCTCCCTGACGACCGACCAGCAGTTCACGCAGGCGCGGGAAACCGAACATCTCCCCCTGGGGGTTATGCGCCTCGATCAGACCGTCGCTGTAAATAATCAGGCTGTCGCCGGCTGCCAGTTCGGCCTCTTTTTCTTCGTAAATCATGTCGGGCATCAGGCCAAGCGGCATCCCGGTAGCCCGCAGCTCGCGAACGCCTTGAGAATTGAACAGATACGGCAGATTGTGGCCTGCGTTGGCGAATTCCAGCTTCCCAGTGGCAGGGTCCAGCACGGCATACAGGCAGGTGATGAACATATTGGGTGGGATATTGGGGCAGAGCAAATTATTGGTCTGTTCCAAAACTACGGCGGGCGAGAGCAGCCGCTCGGCGGTGGAGCGCAGAACGCTGCGAGTGGTCGCCATCACCAGGGCAGCCGGGACGCCTTTATCGGTGACGTCGCCCATGATCAGGCCCAATTTTCCCGAGGGGAAGGCGATGAAGTCATAGAAATCGCCGCTCACAGCCCGGGCCGGGCGCCAATCAGCCGCCAGGTGCCAGCCGGGCAGCGCCGGCACTTCTTTCGGCAGCAGCGTCTCCTGGATCACACGCGCCACGCGCAGCTCCTGATCCATGCGCTCTCTTTCGCGCGCTTCGATCTGCTGCTGGCGGGCCAACTGCGCCACGCGCAGGGCCGGGGCAGCCTGGGTAGCCAGATTATTCAATAGATGCAGGTCATAACTGGAATAATCCTGCTCGCTCAGGCGCGGTCCAAGATTTAGCAGGCCAATCAATTCGCCCTGGCTGACCAAAGGCACGGACACCTGGATGCCGGCATTTTTCAGCTCGCCCAACGCCGGCGAATCGAGCGCCAGTTTGCCGACCTCGACAATACCGCTGACGTTCAGCAAGTAAGTATATAAGGGATCGTTCACCGCGATCTCGACTTCCTGGGCCTGGGCGTGTTGCAGGTCAATCTCCAGAACCTTTTGCGAGATCTCGGGTTGAGACGTTTCCCTGCGTGTCAGAGATTGCCAGTATTTGCGTAAATCTATACTCATAGGACCTTAGTTCTCCATTTACAATCCCATTATATATCAACGGCGTCTCGAGAACGTTACGAAAAGTGTTACGAAAAAAATTTCAAGCCAGATTCTGCGGTTTTCCAGGCTGTCCAGCGCTTTTACTCGGGTGTTTTTCGTTCAGGCATCGCTTCTTTCCCATTCGGCGGCGTGCGGCCGGCCGAGGGTGCGCCATTGCTGCGCCAGCGGCATGACGCCAAGCTCTTGCACCAGGTTGCGAGCAGCCAGGCCCACCACCGCGGTAAAAGTAGGGTAAGCCAGCTCCAATTCAGCTAACTGCTCCACCCACATGTCGGCTGCCATTCCGGCTGCAACAAGCTGGATCACTTCCAGCGCCTGTTCGCCGACCACGTGCGCGCCCAAAATGCGGTGGGTCTCACGCGAAACGATCAATTTGCAGAACCCCTCGGGATGCCCATCGATCACCGCCCGGTCCAGGTTGGCATAAGCGACTACGGATACGGCAACCTCGCTGCCAGCGGCCCTGGCCTGGTCTTCGCTCATCCCCACGCTGCCGTATTCCGGGTCGGTAAAGCCGCCATGCGGGACGATGTAGTGCTCTTGTTTTTGACCCACACCCATCACCGCGTTTTCGGCCGCGATCCGGCCTTCAATGCTGCCGCTCTGAACCAGCATCATCTTCCCGGTGATGTCGCCGGCGGCGAAGATATGCCCGGCCGTGGTCTGCAGAAAATCGTCCACAACCACGTAACTGCGCTCCACCTGCACCCCGGCAGCTTCCAGGTTGAGGTTTTCGACGTTCCCCGCCCAGCCAACGGCTAAAATCGCCGCCTCCACCGGCAATGAGAGCGCCTCACCCTGGTAAACGTAGTGGAACAACAAATCGCGATCTCGTTTTTCGATCCGCTCCACGCTGCCGATCGCCGGGATCACCTGTATGCCGCGCCTCTGGAAACTTTCCGCCATCACTCGTGAGACCAGCGGATCCTCCCCTGCCAGGATGCGTGGGGCCACTTCCAACAAAGATACCTGGACTCCAAAAGCAGCGAAGATGGAAGCCAACTGGCAGCCAGTCGCCGCGGCGCCGACGATAGCGATCGAACGGGGCAGTTTTTCCAGCATCCAGACATCGCTGTGGGTCATGGCGTATTCTGCGCCCGGGAAATTCAACCGGCGAGCGTGCCCGCCCACACACAGGATGAATTTTTCCGCCTGCAATTGGCGCCCGCCGGCTAACTCGAGGGTATGAGCATCTACAAAGCGGCTGTCTCCGGCCTCGGCAAAAACCTCTACACCCGATTCTTTCAGGTGGTCGATTAACTGTTTTTTCTCCTGAATCCTGTAAACCACTTGCTGGGTGCGGGTGATCAGGCGGCTGAAATCCACCGTAAGCGGGCCGGCGTCCAGTCCGTAATCATTGAAATGCTCGTAATCGCGCCCCAGGCGGGCAGCTTTGGCCAGGACGCGGGTGGGCACGCAGCCATCATTGGTGCAGGTGCCGCCCATACGCCCGCGCTCCACCAGGGCCACCGAGGCGCCCAGCTCGGCGGCGCGCAGGGCCGCGGTCACACCAGCCGGCCCGCCTCCAATCACAATCACTTGTAGCATAATCACCTCCAGGTTTTATTCAGCAACCAGTCTTATGTCTCGCTTACATTCAAATCCCCTTCAACTGCCGAAGCAGCTCGATGTCCTGGACGAAGTGTCAGCGGGGATTTTTGCAGCCACAAACTCACTCCCTCCGGCTGCATGGTCTCCTGAACCACGCTCAGCAAGCTCTCGCTGATCTCGTCCAGGTCCACCTGCTGGCGCACCGTGAGGGCGAAAGCTTCCAACGCCTTTTCGGCGTCGTATTTGCGCCGGTAGAAGCGCCGGTCAATGTCATTTTGAATGCGCCGGCGCAGGGGCGTGAACAGGGCTGCGATCGCCAGGGTAGAAATCACGGTCACAATTGGGGATTGGCCTTGCCCAGTCAGGATCCGGAAAAAGCTTTGCATCAAGATCACACTGGCGAAATAGACAAAAGCCAGCGTTGCGGTCAGCGCGCCGTACACCAATGTGCGCCGGATGATCAGGTCGATATCCCATAAGCGATATTGAAGAATCGAAACCATAACGGTGATTGGGGCAATGGAAAGCGCGATCACAACCAGGCTGATGCCGACCAGGAGGGCCAACATTCCCATAGGCGTGCGCGTATCAAGCCCAACCCATCGCACGGAACTAGCCACAACGACCAAAATCAGCAAGGTCACGCTGAAGCCGAACACCACCCATTTGGTCTGCTGCCGTTGGGTCTGGCTGGCGTAGAAGCGATAACGAAAAATTTGAGCCAGCACACCGACCAGGATTGGGATCATAATCACAACCAGAATGAGCGGTGGCATGGAGCTCACGGCAAACAGAGTATTCGGAGGCTTCAGGGTGGGGAATACCAGCCAGGAAACAGCGTAGAATAACCAGGTGAGCCAAAACCATCTCGTCCAGGAGGGGACAAAGTGGCCGTCCGGAAAAAGATAAAAAATCAGGAACCCCGGCCCAATGGCAATCGATTGAAGTACGGAGAGCACGCTCGCCCAGAAGGGTTGCACTTCAGAAATAGAAGTCATCAAGGGGGTTGGGAAGGTTCCCATGGTCGTCAGGGCTATGCTGACAAACAAGGCCATCCAATCGTTGCCCCTCCGCAAAAAGATGATCGCCCCAACCAGGATACCGATCAAAGCCGTGAGGGACTCGACGGTCGTAATATATCCGGCAAAACCCGCTAAGGAAATCCCAAGGGTTTCCAGCGCCGAGGCTTCTTGAGGGCCCAACGTGCCAGATCCCAGGTCCATCTCTGGGGCGATCTGGTTCAGTTGCGAATAGCGGGCCGGGACTGCCAGGACAAAAAGTACAGTCGTCAGCAGCAAGATCACGGCGCAGCAGCCGCGCAGAATTAGCAGGAAACGGCCTGAGATCATTCTTGTATTCAGGAGTATCTCCCCTCGTCTCGTTTTCCTGAACCGGCAGTGTTCGACTTCCGGGAGACGATGATCCATAAATTCACCAACTCTGGCTGCATGGTCTCCTGCACCACCGCAAGCAGGCTGCTGCTGATCTCATCCAGGTCCACCTCCTGTCGCACCGTGAGGGAGAAGGCCTCAAGCGTCTTCTCGGCGTCGTAATTCCTCCGGTAAAAGCGCCGGTCGATGTCGTTTTGGATGCGCCGTCGCAGCGGGGTGAACAGGGCCGCGATCGCCAGGGTCGAAATAACGATCACCACCTCGGAATTTTGCCCGCTGAGCAGGCGGAACCCTTGTTGCAGCAAAGCTACGCTGCCGAAATAGACGACCGCCAGCGTGGCGGTCAGCGCGCCGTACACCAATGTGCGCCGGATAATGATGTCAATGTCGAACAGCCGCTCGTGAAGAATCGAGATCGCCAGGGCGGTTGGAATGGTGCACCATAAGATGCCAATCAAAGCCGGGGAAAGGAGAGGCGCAAACCCGATCAAGGGCGGAATGACGGTTAACGTTACCCAGGGCAAATTCGCTACGACCATGGCCCAAACGAACCAGCGCAATTGGCGCCGCTCGACTTCCGACTGGCTGCTGCGGTAGCCCAAAACGGTGCTGAGGATCGCCAACAGGAAGTATAGGACAGTGATCGCGCTGGTGCTCTGAACAGTTAACACCAACTTTGCGCTGGCGGTCAGCGGCGAGCGCCAGCCGAGCAGCAAAAAAGCAGTATAAAGCAGCCAGGCGCTCAGGTATATCAGGGCAAGTATCCAGGGGTGGCGTTCCAGAATCGGGCGCGGGCGCGGGAATATCAGGGAAAAATGAACCAGTCCGGCTACGGTCAAGCCGTACAATAACAGCGAAGCCCACAGCCACAAGAGCACCATCCAGCCGTAGCGCAGATCGCTGGCCTGCAAGCCCAGGAAGTAAGCGACGCCGCTTGCCAATATCGCCGTGCTGAGCAAAAACAACCCCTGGGCAGCCGGCAGGCGCGGCCGGCGCATAAAGACGAACAGGCTGATAATTTCCAGGTAAAAGAGGAAAACCAATTCGCTCCAATGAGCCCGTAGAATGCTCGAAAGTGGATAGCGCTCCAATGGCTGCGAGACCGTCTGCACCCTACCAAGGCGCAAAATCGTATAGCGCGCCGGTCCGCTGGGTAAAGGCTCCGTTCTCAAAGGGTCCATTAGGCCCTTTACAACCCAATCATCCAGCAGGCGCTGCTCCATAGCCAGGACTGCATCTCCCGAGCGCAACCCTCCCGCTTGCTCCTGGAGGACCGCGACGATCAAACCTTCTCCGCCTGGGGAGGTATCGAAAGAAATGACCGTCCCATCCCCAGGCAAGAAGAGACGTCCAGCCAGAAAAGCCAGAAGAGGCGCCCAAAAAATGACGCCGATCACCGCAGTTCGCAGGGGGGTTAAGCGTCCTGCCATTCAATCTCCTGCCGATCGTCGGGTCTACGAGGGAGGGTCCCCGAATTCCGGATTAACCATAAAGATGTTTCTTCCGGCTGCATGGTCTCCTGCACCACCCTCAGCAGACTGTCGCTGATCTCGTCCAGGTCCACCTGCTGGCGCACGGTGGCAGCAAAGCCCTCCAGCGCTTTCTCGGCGTCGTATTTCTTGCGGTAAAAACGCCGGTCGATGTCGTTCTGAATGCGCCGGCGCAGAGGGGTGAACAAGGCCGCAATCGCCAGGGTAGAGATCACGGTCACGACCTGGGACTGGCTTTGCCCCGTCAGGGTCTGGAAAAGTCCCTGCAGCAGGAGCACGCTGCCAAAATAGACCAGCGCCAAGGTAATTGTGAGCGCGCCGTAAACTAACGTTTTACGGATAATGATATCAATGTCGTAGAGACGATAGCGTAAAATGGCGATGCCGATGGCAACCGGAAAACCCAGGACCCCCACGATCAGCAAAATATTCAGCAGAGCTCCGAGAACACCCTGCAGATTGTCCTGTGTGCTCAGTAACGGCGCGTAAATCAATGAAAACAGGCCGCTCGCATACAAAATCCATTTGATTTGTTCGCGCTCCACGGCAGCCGCGCCTCGGTAGCGCATAACGAGCGAGACTGCCGACAGCACAGTCAAAATGGCCAACGCCAAACCCCACCAGCCCGTGGAAAAAATAGCGTCGATCACCGAATTGGGGATAAAACCAACCGGATTCCGGATGGCCAAATTGACTCCATAGGTTTCGGGGTCAAGCATAATCGTTTGCACAAAGAAAGAAACCGCCAGGAAGAAGGCAAGCAGTGCAATCCCATAGCCAACGACCCAGCGCCAGCGCGGCGAGGCCGGGGAGCCTGTAGGAAACAGCAACGCAATAAAGAAAAGCGGAAATATAAACCCGACCCAATCTGCGCCGACGAACCAAAGGACCAGTATAAGGGAGATAGGCGGCGCTGTTGCAGGGATGGTTATATTTTGGATCAGACTTTTCAGAATGCCGTCGATCATCAATAAAATTGAAGGGGTCATCACCAGCCAACCGATAACGTTGCGCGGCTGCTGAGAGAGGATCAAGGCGCCCACCAGCGCAAATACGATAGGGATGATCCCCGACAAGAATAGATCAAGGAGTTTCAGGGAGTCGCCATTCAGGCCTGCGTACAAAATATCCCGGCTCGCATTGAAGAGTGACACCAGGATGATAAGCCCGCACAGCCCCCATGCGATACGCGACACATTCTTCATCGCTGCGTTTTCCCTTTAGATTTGGCCATCCACAAATTCACTCGCTCCGGCTGCATGTTCTCTTGCACCACCTTAAGCAGGCTGCTGCTGATTTCGTCTAAGTTTACCTCCTGGCGCACTGTAACGGCAAATTCTTCAAGCGCTTTCTCGGCGTCGTATTTCTTGCGGTAAAAACGACGGTCGATGTCGTTCTGGATGCGCCGGCGAAGGGGGGAGAACAGGGCCGCGATCGCCAGGGTGGAGATCACGGTTACCACCTGGGATTGGCTTTGACCGGTCAGGGTCTGGAAGAGACTCTGCAGCAGCACCACGCTGCCGAAATACACCAGCGCCAGGGTAGCGGTGAGTGACCCATAGACCAGTGTGCGGCGGATGAGAACGTCGATATCCCACAACCGGTAGCGCAGGATGGCGACAAGCATGGAGAAGGCGAAAAATTCATAGCACACGAAATAAAGTAAGGCGTTGACCAAAAGCGCATTGATCCGTCCCGGAGAGGGCTGCGAAACCGGAAAGATCGAGCTTAGGAGAGCGTAGTCGATCCCGACGATAAACGTTGCAGTGAGACCTAACAGCACCCATTTCGTTTGCTGGCGTTCAACAGCGTTGGAGACAAAGAAATAACGATAGACCATGGCGTAGAAGGCCAGGAGTGACCAAATGAGCGTCAAGATCGTGTTGAACCCAAGCAGCCCAGGCCAAAAATAGGCGCCAACTGTAGCCCCGGTGAAGAGGATTGTAAGCGGGGGCACGATCCAGCGCGTCCAACGGGGTTCGAGGCGGCCGTTGGGGAATAAGAAGGGAATTGGCAAAAAGAGAGCTGTCCCAATCCCAAAAACGATGGCGTTTGCCACCGAAAGACTGCCTTCAGCGCCAACTCCCCCTTCGAGCAAGACGGTCATGGAAGCGCCGGAGATCATCATAGCCACCCAATCATCCTCCTTGCGCAGGAAGATAATGGTTCCGACGGCGATAAATCCTAACTTCGCCAGGACGGAAAGTAACAAGCTCGTTTCGAAAAATGGAAATGGCAATCCTATTCGTTCGGCAATCTGTTCGTCTTCAAGACTCACCGCGCCCAGCCCGCAGTTCGACCCTGGGACTGTGCATGAAGGCAGCGGATTGTGCAGCGAATTCAGCGTACCGATGAGGAACAGCGTAACGCAGGCAACGGTCAGGGCAATCCACGCGGCGCGGGCGATGTACAGCCAGGGTGGTCCCAGAGAGGTGAGAGAGGGGCCTGTAAGCTTCATAAATTCACATTTCCCTTCAATGATGCATCTCTTGTCTTCCACCCCTGGCCTGTTTCCAGGGCAGCGCGCCCATCAATTCTTATTTCCCTGATGGTGATCTTAACCATAAACTCACCTGCTCGGGCTGCATGGTTTCCTGAACCACATTCAACAGGCTCTCGCTGATCTCGTCCAGGTCCACCTGCTGGCGCACCGTAGCCGCGAAGGCTTCCAGGGTCTTCTCGGCGTCGTACTTGCGCCGGAAGAAGCGCCGGTCGATGTCGTTCTGGATGCGGCGTCTCAATGGCGTGAACAGCGCCGCAATTGCCAGGGTGGAGATCACGGTCACCACCGTCGATTGGCCCTGCCCAGTCAGGGTCTGGAAAAGACCTTGAAGTAGAACCACACTGCCGAAATACACCACTGCAAGGCTGGTGGTCAAGGCGCCATAGATCAAAGTACGCCGGATGATGATATCGATATCCCACAATCGGTACCTCAAAATTGCAGTCGCCAATGAGAATAAAAAGAAGAGCAGAAAGAGTACATTAAGACTGCCGCCGACGAGATAATAGAGCAACTTTTGGACCCCCTGATCCCGTAGCGGTGAATAGATCAATGGAGAGAGAATGAACACGGATGCCTGGAGCGCAAACAAGGCAAATCCAAACACAACCCATTTGATCTGCTGTCGTTCGATAGGTCCGGAGATCCTGCGGTAACGTGTAATTTGGGCAACGGCACCGACAATCATAGATCCGACAATAATGAATAGGATGAACCATCCAAAAGCGGTGAGCGCTCCTAAAACGAATGGATCTGTGCTAAAAACCAGGCTGAGAGCTGCTGCTGCCAGGACTATCGCGACAAGACGCGTCCAGCGCGGATAAAAGCGACTGTTCGGAAAGAGATAACTAAAAACGATCAGCGTCCAAACTCCAACAGCCTGCATCAAGCTGACCGGCAGTCTCCAGGCGGGGTTATCCTTTACCAGAGCTTCCGTCAAAACTTGAAAAAATGTTGGTCCCAGCCCCACCAGGGCGACAGACAGAAAGATGGCCATGCTTGAATTCGACTGCCACCAGAAGACGAGTATCGCCAGGAGGAGGGATACGATTGAAACCAGGGAGGTCAAACCTGCCATATAAGCGGCGTAGAATGTCAGGGATAGATTTAAATTTCCGAGCGCGCTGGCCTCTGCTGGCCCTAACTGAAAGTAGATACATTCCCCTCCAAAACAGATCGATTCCAAGCGCAGAAAGTATGCTGGCATACCGGCGAGTAACACCGACAGACTGATCAAAACCAGGGCGATCCAGGCCGCCCTTACCAATAGCAATAACCGGCAACTCATCCCTTTAAACCTTGCCCTCTTCTACCGCCCAAGCGGCCAATTGTTCATATTCATGCCACGGGATCCGTGGGCGTTCTAAGCCGCGCTGTTGCAAGAACTTTTTCGCTGTCCGCCGGCCATCCAACACGAATTTAATGTAGCTTCTGATCCCTTCGATGCCCATGCCTGGAATTAAACGTCCAGGCATAAGAGACCAGCCGTCTGTATCCTGTTCCAACATTCCGCGAACCTGGAGACTCTTCAAGTTCCACAAGCGTTCGTCATGATAATGGCACAGCAAACAAGCAGGACCAGGCCGGAAACCCGCCTGAGGAGACACCTGTATCATCAATCTCTGTTTGACTGGCTCAAGCGAAAAGCGGCAGCGCACGCTGAAGGGATAGCCCTGAGCATCCACGACGGTTAAAACTGCGCTGGAAAACATCGGAAGGTACCGCAAGATCTTATCCCACATAAGTCGCCTCCCACAATTCGGGTACCCGGCTGAAATCACCCTGTTCCCACCAGGAGATCCGCTGCGGGGTAATTGTGATCACCAGGCGCATGAAATACCAATCCATCAGGTAGCGCGTGATCGGATTTTTCATATAGAGGCCAAGAGCAGGTTGGTCACGCATAACTTTTTTTGCCTGGGCTTTAACAGCCGCGAACAACTCTTCGCCAAAATCTGCAATCGAGGCCGCGATTCTATCCTTAACGCAGGCTTTGCCCTGCACCAGAACTGCTGGCGGGTTTTCCAAACCGCTTCCCGTTGGTTCGGAAAAAAGCAGCGCCACCAACGGATTACGACGGATATTAATCACTTTCTGGGACAATCCAATCGGAGTCAGGATGACAAATTGCATCTGTGAGGCGAGGTAAATTGGAAGAACGGGCCAGGTACTGGTCTGGCCGTCGCGGCCGATGGTGGAAAATTCGCAGGTGAAAAAATTGTAAAATACAAATTCAACCTTGAATGGTAGTTGAGTGCCCGTCATATTGCCTTCCTATTTTGATAAATCTCTATTCATCATTTTGTGTGGTGCGTCCACAAGCGCCCAACACTTTTGCCGATATCAAATGAACGTTCCCCAGGCTTTCTCAGCCACAGGCTCACCTGCTCCGGCTGCATGGTCTCCTGCAACACCGCAAGCAGGCTGGCGCTGATCTCGTCCAGGTCCACCTGCTGGCGCACCGTGCGGGCGAAGGCTTCGAGCGCCTTCTCGGCGTCGTAGTTCTTGCGGTAGAAGCGCCGGTCGATGTCACGCCCAATACTGAAGCATATGGTAAAATCATCGTTCTGTGAGCCATCGATAGACTTTATCGAGTGTCGGAGAGAAGATGAGATCATTTATCGCCTACATCGAGTTTGATCCAGGTACGAACCTATACGTTGGCAGTGTTCCGGGATTACCCGGTGCCCACACCCAAGCGGAAACTTTGGACGAACTGCAAGAGAACTTGAAAGAGGTGATTGGACTTTGCCTGGAAGAATATGAGGCTGACCTGCCCGATCTACCCCATTTTGTCGGGTTGCAGCAAATTGAAATTCCGATATGACCCATCTCCCTGTAGTTAATTTCAGGACCATGGAGAAGATGCTCCTCCAGATGGGCTTTGTGGCTGTCAGACAAAAAGGCAGCCACGTTTTTTATCGGCATCCGGATGGACGAACCACAACTCTGCCTAAGCATCCTGGGCGCGATCTGGCGCGTCCTCTGATCCGAGAAATCTTGAGAGAGGTACAAATCACACCCGAAGAGTTCATTGAAATCATCAATAAGCTGTGAGATCGAGAAGAGCAATCTGAAGATGATCATGGCTTCTTATATTTTTCTATACCCTTCAACCACAGGCTCACCATCTCCGGCTGCATGGTCTCCTGCACCACCCCAAGCAGGCTCTCGCTGATCTCGTCCAGGTCCACCTGCTGGCGCACCGTGTGGGCGAAAGTTTCCAGCGCCTTCTCGGCGTCGTATTTCTTGCGGTAGAAGCGCCGGTCGATGTCGTTTTGGATGCGCCGGCGCAATGGTGTGAACAGGGATGCAATCGCCAGGGTCGAGATCACGGTTACAACCGGGGATTGGCTTTGACCGGTCAGGGACTGGAAGAGTCCTTGCAGCAGGATCACACTGCCGAAATACACCAGCGCCAGGGTAGCGGTGAGGCCGCCGTAAACCAGCGTGCGGTTGATCAGTATATCGATCTCCCACAGACGCGAGCGGACCATCGCCACCCCAATTGAGAGCGGCAGCAGGAGGAAGATAAAGTTTCCCAACCCGCCCGATAGGATAAAAAAGAAGGTGGATTGGGTATAAGCCGGGCTGAAAATCATGGGCAGGATACCTGCAATAGCCAGGGCAAACATCATGCTGATGCCATAAACCACCCACTTGGTCTGCTGGCGCTGGGTGGGCGTGGAGACGCGCCGGTAGCGGTAAACCTGCGACGCGAGCATGAATGCGAACAGGCTGGGAAAATACACCGATCCAAACCACGGCAAAATGGTGCCGATATCCAGAAATGTCCCGGAAAAAACAAGGCTGGACAGCAGCACCAGCGAGTAAGCCAGCACCACCCAACCCATCCAGCGCGGCGCGAAATGACCGCTGGGAAAGAGGGTGAAGAACAACAGAAAGCTGACCCAGGCAGCAGCGGTGAGACCCCGCGCCAGAATGGCCCACGGCGCGCTTACCAGGCCCAGGGCATTGATGACCCCATTATTGGCGCTAAACGTCAGTAGAAAAAAAGCCACAAACAGGGGCATCCATTCACCCGGCTTGCGCAGAAGGATGACCAGCGCCGTAAGAAAAAATAAGGAATTGAGGATCAATCGGGAGATCAGCGTGTAAGCGCCCCAGGCCGGAAGGGTGATGCCCATCGCTTCTAACTGGCGCAGGTTTTCGACGGTCATCAGCCCTTGTTGAGCGCACTGGCTGGAACCGGCTGTACAAATTTGCATCTGCTGCGCCAGGAAAACGGGAGCGGCCTGGACAAGGGCGACCAGGATCAGCGCCGCCAGGGCCAGCCATGCCGCCCGAGCCCAGCGGCGTTCGTTATCGATTTTCGCTTGTTTGGCTGTCTGCATCCGATATCCTCATTTATCACTTTTCAAGTTGCACAGTCCTGCCCACGCCTCGCAGGCGGATTTCGCCCGACCCTCGCCTGAAATCGGAAGAGGGATGTGAGGGTGATAGCCTCAGCCACAAACTCACCTGCTCCGGCTGCATGGTCTCCTGCACCACCTTCAGCAGGCTGGCGCTGATCTCGTCCAGGTCCACCTCCTGGCGCACCGTAAGGGCGAAAGCCTCCAGCGCCTGCTCAGCGTCATATTTCTTGCGGTAGAAGCGCCGGTCGATGTCGTTCTGGATGCGGCGACGCAGGGGCGTGAACAAGGCCGCAATCGCCAGGGTCGAGATCACCGTCACAACCTGGGATTGGCTCTGGCCGGTCAGGGCCTGGAAGAGCCCCTGCAGCAGCAGCACGCTGCCGAAATAGACCAACGCCAGCGTGGCGGTCAAAGCGCCATACACCAGCGTGCGGCGGATGATAATATCAATATTGTACAGCCGGTAGCGCAGCACGGCCACGCCGATGGCGAGAGGTGGGAACAGGCCGGCGATGAGGTAATAGCACATCGCAAAGAAGCCGTTCCCCAGACTCATCACCTGACCGCCGGTTACCAGGGGATAGGCGATCAAGCCCAGAATCGTATAGATAGCCTCGGATCCGGCGAATAGAGCCAGCCACTTGATCTGCTGGCGTTCCAGAAAGCTGCCCTTCCGGTAACGCAGAACCGGCAAAACCAAATCCAGGGCCAGGATCGGCATGAAGACCAGCAGGCCAACCAAAAGAATCGGCTGCGCTGACTTTTCCAGGGCAGGCAGGAAAAAGGGATTAGCCATCTGGCTTAAGGAGAGAGGCTGTACTCAGGAAAATGAGGCTGGCCAGAGGGGTTGAGATCCCAAGCAGCCGGTAGATCCAGGGAGCTGCTCCCGGCGGGTAAATCTTGCCGTCCGGGAAGTGCAAGAACATCAAGAAAAGCGCTGACCAAGCGAAGATCTGATTAAAAGCGTAGAACAGGGCAAAAGGCACATTCCCGATCTCCGCTCGGATAGAGCCATAGGCAACGCTCCCAGACCACACGATGAGCAGGAGCCCGACGACATTTCCGGGCGCACGCCGGATGATTAGAAACCCGACCAGGAGGGTGAGCGGTGTAAGCAACAGGACCGCAACCGCCCGGTAGATGGTCGAATGAAAAGTGAAATCCGGCGCCAGCGGGTGCAGGAGAAAATCTACCAGAGCCAGGCCGTCCAGAAAGAGGGCTACCCCGCTGAGCAGGAGGACGATACGGTCAAATATAGCTTTCATCGTTTAGATCGATATCCTCACCACTATTCTTAAGCTTTACGTATGCCCGCCCGGAAAATGGAAAGCGCCAGCGCAACGCCGTAAACGAGATGCGCCGCCAGGAACTCCAGGGCGGGCAACTCCTTTAAAGACGAGCCGGTCCTGGGCAAAAGCAAGAACCCCGCCAGCAGGTAAAGCAGGCCCCCATAAACCAGCCCAGCAAGCGCCTCCAGCCAGGCGGAGCCCCCTTGCCGGAAACGCCGCCTCAACCAGGTCCAGATGGCGGCATAGACTGCGCCGTATATGCCCGCGACAGCCAGGTGCAGCAGGACGCCGGTCACTGGCGTACCGGCTGCACTGGGGGTAAAACGGGAAAGCAGGCTGGCCGGGCCTTCCCCGCGCGCCAGTCCGGCCAGGATCAGGAAAACAGCCATCACCAACCCGGCCAGCATACCGTTTAGCAAACCTTCTACGGCGAGATCGCCGAGATCATAATCTTCCTTTTTGAACAAAGTTTTAGTATCAGACATGGCGCACCTCACGCTCATCGAACCTCTCCAACCTGAAAAGGTCCCCCATTCCCATCGGATTTATCTAAATCAATCATACCCGGCATGCGTCTCTCAATCGTTACGAAAGGTGTTACGAAGAACACCTCGTTACGCTTTTTGGGTTAAAATAACCCCTGTAATGAGGGCAACCGCGTGGCAAACCTGAAAATCTACTTGTTTGGCGCTCCAAATCTGGAGCGCGATGGCGCCTCTCTCCAGGTGGATACCCGCAAGGCTATCGCTCTGCTGGCATATCTGGTCGTAACCGGCGAGGCGCAGACGCGCGACGCCCTGGCGACCCTGCTCTGGCCGGAGTACGACCAGAGGCGATCCAGGGCCGCATTACGCCGTACCCTGTCTACCCTGCATACAACGCTGGGCGAAGGCTTTCTGGAGATCGGGCGAGAGATCATCCGGGTTGTGACGGAACCGCAGCCCTGGTGCGATGTGGTTGAATTCCGCCGGTTAACGGCTGCCAGCGCCGCTCACGAGCATCCCGCCAACGAAATCTGTCCACCCTGCCAGAGGCTGCTCGGGCAGGCGGCCGCGCTCTACCGGGACGATTTTATGGCTGGCTTTACTTTGCGCGACAGCCAGATTTTCGACGATTGGCAGTTTTTCCAATCCGATAACCTGCGCCAGGAGCTGAGCGGGGCGCTGGAGAAACTGGCGGTCGGGCAAAGCACCCTGAGCGCTTACGAAAGCGCCATCGCCTTTGCACGGCGTTGGCTGGCATTGGACCCGCTGCGCGAGGAAGCCCACCGGCTGCTGATGCAGAGCTACGCCGCCGCCGGGCAGTACAACGCCGCCCTGCGCCAGTACCAGGATTGCGTGCGCATCCTGGACCAGGAATTGGGCGTGGCCCCTCTGCAGGCCACCACGCAGCTTTACAAAGACATCAAGGAAAATCGCCTACAACCCATCCAACAAACCACCTCCGGGCCGCCCGCGCCGCTGCCCAGCCTGACAGTACCGGTTCAGGTCGAGAAACCACCGTTCGTCGGGCGCGCTCGCGAATGGGCCGGCCTGGAAGAAGCGTATGCCCAGGTCGGCCCGGCCGGGCGCTTCGCAGTTTTGGAAGGGGAAGCCGGGATCGGTAAAACCCGGCTGGCGGAAGAATTCCTGGCCCAGGCCCGCCTGCAGGGGGCAGCCTGCATCCTGGCCCGCTGCTACCAGGGAGAAGCGAACCTGGCCTATGGTCCTTTCGTTGAAGGTTTGCGCGGCTTCCTGCAGCAAAACCCCGCCGCGGACTGGCAACAGCGCTTATCCGCCCAGGATTTGGGCGAAGTGAGGCGCCTGCTGCCGGAGCTGGCCCAATTACGAACCGATCTGCCGGACTCCCAATCCCTGGAGACCCCAGGGGTGCGAACGCGCTTCTTTGAAGGGCTGACCCAGGCGATACTGGCGATGTGCACGGGCGAGCGGCCGGGTATTTTATTTATCGACGACTTGCAGTGGGCGGATGAGGCCTCCCAGGACCTGCTGACCTACCTGGCCCGCCGGCTGGACCGCCGGCCGATCCTTCTGCTGGCGACCTGGCGCAGCGAAGACATCCCCCCCGGGCACCGTCTGCGCAGCCTGTTGGCCGAAATCCAGCGTGGCAACCGGGCAACCGTATTGGCGCTGAGACGCCTATCCCCTGATTCTGTGCACGAGCTCATCCACGCCGCGCTGCCGGCTTCCCCAGAAAACCTCAGCGACCGGCTGTACCATGAAACAGAAGGGACTCCGTTCTTTATCGTGGAATATCTGGCAGCGGTTAAGAAAGAATCGGGCTTTGCAGCCGCGGACGAATGGCCGATCCCCGGCGGTGTGCGCGACCTGCTGCATGCGCGCCTGCAAGACATCGCTGAGACCGGCTGGCAGGTGCTCCAGGCCAGCGCCGCGATCGGCCGCTCGTTTGATTTCGACGTCATACACGCCGCCAGCGGCCGCAGCGAGGAAGAAGTGATCGCGGCCCTGGAAACCCTGATTCGCCGAGGGCTGATCCATGAGCTGCAGCAGCGGGAAAGCAACACCTTATCCGGCCTGGAAAATTCCTGGGTGTATGACTTTTCGCACGACAAGCTGCGCTCGCTGGTATACGAAGAGACCAGCCTCGCCCGCCGGCGGCTGCTGCACCGGCGCATCGCCGAGACCCTGGCGCTGCACGCCCGTGGCAAACAAGAGCTTCCTGCGAAAGCAGGCCAGATCGCCTATCACTACAAGCGCGCCGGCCTGGCAGATGAAGCCGCCCAATACCACAAGCTGGCTGGTGAACATGCCCGCAGCATCTATGCCAACCAGGAGGCCCGCCTGCATTTTCAAACCGCCCTGGCGTTAGGCCACCCCGAGACAGCCTGGCTGAATGAGGCAATCGGCGACCTTTTCACGCTCCAGGGGGATTACGCCCAGGCGTTGAACAGCTACGAAAGCGCTGCGGCGCTGCGCACGGCAAACCCGGTGGATCTGGCGCGCATCGAACACAAACTGGGCGACGTGTACCAGCGCATGGGGGAATGGGACCTGGCAGAAAGTCATTTCCAGGCGGCGCTCGAAACGCTGCCCGATCTACAAACCGGCGCTGAGCCCTCCCGCATTTACGCCGATTGGAGCTTCACCACCCGCCAGCGCGGCCAGACCGAACAAGCGCTGGAATTAGCTGCGCAGGCGCTGCGCCTGGCTCAGGAGGCCGGGGATGACCGGGCTTTGGCCCAGGCGTATAACCTGCTGGGCATCCTCAACCGCAGCCAGGGCGACCTGGAGAAGGCGGTGAGATACCTGGAAGAAAGCCTGGCTTATGCAAACCGCCTGGACGATCTAAGCGCACGCATCGCGGCCTGGAACAACCTGGCAATGGCTTACGCCGAGCGCCAGGAGCTGGCCCCGGCTTTCGAGGTCGCCCAAAAAGCGCTGGATTTATGCCGGAAACTGGGAGATCGCCATCGTGAGGCGGCCCTCCTCAACAATTTGGCCGATTTATCCTACGCCGCTGGCCAATCGGAGCGGGCGATGGATTACCTGACAAAGGCAGTGGCGATTTTTGCAGAGATCGGGGTCGAGGATAGCTACCGGAGACCTGAGATTTGGAAATTGACTGAGTGGTAGCCTGGCGACAGCCTGCGGTAGCTAATGAAAAAAAGCTCTCGCCAGGCGGGCTGCGAAAAAGGGTTGCTTGGCCGCAGCTTTCAACCGGCTAACTTGCAACCCCCTCCGGTCCGGCATCGCTGCCCAAATCCGCTCGCTGCAATGACACCATAGTCACATCGTCCTCTTGTTCCCAATCTTTTCCGGTGAAATTAGACAGCTCGGTCAGCAGCGATTCAATGAGATCCGGGCAGGACATGCGCTCGTTATCGAGCAGAGATTTGAGCCGCTCCTCACCGAACATATCCTGCCAGGCGTTATGAGCCTCTACCAGGCCATCGCTGTAGAACAACAGGCACTCACCTGGAGCGACGGTCGTTTCAAACTCATCGTACTGAGCCCCAGGCAGCATACCTAACGGCATTCCGGTCGCCTTTAATTCCTGCACGCCATGCCGCGTACGACGGAAGGGCAGGTTATGACCGGCATTGGCATAGCGAAGTTTCCCGCTGGAAGGATCGAGCAGACCGTAAAAACAGGTAACGAACATTGAGGCTGGGATCTCTGGAAACAGCAGCTCGTTGGCGCGTTTGAGAACCGCCCCAGGAGTGAGCAAGCGCTTGATAGCGCCGCGCAGAACGACGCGGGTTGTCGCCATGACCAGGGCTGCCGGAACGCCTTTGTCGGAAACATCCCCGATCAAGATGGCGACGCGTCCATCCGTCAGGTTTACAAAATCATAGATGTCCCCGCCAACTGCCCTGGCAGGCTGGTAATAAACGCCAAAGCGCCAGCCAGGCAAGGTTGGGGACTCCTTGGGGAGCAGCGTTTTTTGAATGACGCTGGCTACTTCAAGCTCATGCTGCAAGCGCTCGCGCTCCAGGGCCTGCTCTTGGTGAACGTGGGCCAGTTGGGCTACACGCACGGCCGGCGCAGCCTGCACGGCAAGATTTGCGAGCATGTAGCGATCGTAGGCGCTATAATCCGACTGGCTCAAACGTTTTCCCAGGCTGAGCCAGCCGACCAATTCGGCCTGTGAGATCAACGGGACCAGTATCTTGACATTGCGCGACTTAAGCCACTCCAGTCCGGGCGATTCCAGGTCTAACTGCTCCAGATCCACCGCACCGGCGGCTTTTTTTAAATGAGATAAAAGTGAGTCATCAAAGGAGACTAAAGCTGTCGGGTCAGTGGTGGCGCCTCTTACCTGCAGGTCATCATCCAGAATCAGGACCCGGTATCCGTCTGAGCTCTTCAACCAGGATAAGACATGCTCCGGATGGACCGTCTCCCAAATTACCCCCTCCAGGCGCTCCATCAGCCGGGTTAAATCAACTTCGTCCCGCAAGGTGGCGGCGACGGCATTAAGCGCCTGGTTAGCGCTGTACTTCTGGCGATAAAAGCCCCGGTCAATGCTGCGCTGCACCCAGCCTCTTAGCGGGTTGAAAAACAAGGCAATCGCCAGCGTTGAAACGACGATCGCCAGACTGGATTCCTGGTGAATTAGCGCTTGAAAGATTTGCTGCAGACCCACGACCGAAGAAAAGTAAATCAACACCAATAAGACGGTCAAGGCGCCATACACCAGGGAGCGGTTGATGAACAGATCGATATCCCACAAGCGGTAGCGCAGGATCGCAAACCCGATCGACAGCGGGGCCAGCAAGATAAAGATGTGGTAAAGCGGCACACCTACCAGGATGTGTACCAGCCGCGCCTCGCCAGGCTGGTTGATCCCTGGCAGCATGACCAGCGGCATGTGGTAAAGCACGAACCCCAGGAAAGCCACAGTTGTGCCAAACACGACCCACTTGGTTTGCTGGCGCTGAAGCGGGTTGGAAACATGCCGGTAGCGGTAGATCTGAACAGCCACCCCGCTGCCGTAAAAGCTCAGGAAGATGGCGAAGGACAGCTTAAGATTTTGCGACCACGTGCCCAGATGAACAATGTTCGCCGGCAAGGCAGGAAAGATGAGCCACAGCAGGCCCAGCAAAGCCCATATCGCAGACAACCAACCCGCCAAACGCGGGACAAAGCGGCCGTCCGGAAAAAGGTAATAGAAAACGATCAGGCTCAACCCCAGGCCAAGGGCGCGCAGCAAACCAACCGGCAGCCACAATGCTGGTTGAGCGTCTGCCAGGTGTACCAGGTTTGGGACGAAAAGCGACCCAAAACAGAGACAGCCCAGCGAAACCAGCAGCATCATCCAATCATCCGATTTCGCCAGGAAGATTGCTATTGCGATCGCAGTGAATGCCAGCGCCTGCAGAGTCTCCAAAGACGTGCGGTAAAGGGCGAAAAATTGTGGGGAAAGGCCGAAACGTGCTAAGGCAGGCAAGAAAGAATTCTGCGCTTCCTGTAAGTGCGCCGCGTACTCGACCGGGATAGCAAAGGCAAAGAGCGCCAGGCTCAAGAGGATGATCCCCAGCCAAACAAACCGGGCGAAAAACATCCAGCGACCCCTCAAACGGGTCCGCTCGGACAGGTGTAGGTCCACAAAAGCTGACGGACTCGGTATCACATTACGAAGATCCATAAAGCGCATCCATACGCGTTGGACGCCGGAATGGATTCAGAAGCAGGCGGCGCTTACTGCTCACTCGTCCAGTTCGCTGCTGTGCTCCCATTCTGCGGTCAGAGGTCGACCCAGGGCCTGCCACTGCGCCGAGAGCGGCATGACTCCCAGGTCGCGCATCGCCAGGCGGGCCGCCAGCCCGACGATAGCTGTGAATGTGGGGTAAGCCAGCTCCAGCTCGGCCAACTGCTCCACCCACATATCGGCCGCCATACCCGCCGCCACCAGTTGGATAGCCTCCAGGGCCTGCTCGCCGACGATATGCGCACCCAGAATGCGATGGTTCTCCTGGGAGACGATCAGCTTACAAAAACCTTCCGTGTGCCCATCGATCACGGCTCGATCCAGGTTAGCGTAATTCACGAAGGCAGTGACGATGTCGATGCCCTGGGCGCGGGCTTGCTCTTCGGTCAAACCGACGCTGCCATATTCAGGGTCGGTAAAGCCGCCGTGCGGGACAATCTTATGCTGGTAGGGCAGCCCAACGCCCAAAACGGCATTTTCCGCAGCGATGCGCCCCTCGTAACTGCCGCTTTGCACCAGCATCATCCGGCCGGTGATATCGCCGGCGGCAAAGATGTTATCTGTGGACGTCTGCTGGAAATCATTCACAGTGATGGTACCGCGCTCAGTTTTCACACCGGCTTTTTCCAGGTCAAGGTCGTCTAAATTGCCCACCCACCCCACAGCCATCATCACCGCCTCGGCTTCAAGCCTGCGCGACTCTCCCTGGGAGGCGTAATTCAACCTCAGACCGGCCTCACCCGGCTCGATGGACTCGACACCGGATATCCCGGTAATCACATCGATCCCCCGCTTTAAAAAGGCTTCGGCCATCGTCGCCGAGATAGCGCTATCTTCGCGTCCCAGTATGGCCGGGCCGGCTTCTAAAAGGCTGATGCGCGTGCCAAGCGCAGCCAAAATCGAGGCGACCTGACTCCCGGTAGCCGCGCCGCCGACAATCGCTATCGATTTGGGCAGCTTCTTCAACGACCAGAGATCGTGATGGGTGATCGCCAGATGGCTGCCGGGGAAGGGGAACGTGCGAGCATGCCCTCCGACGCAAATAATGATCTTTTCTGCCTGCAGCCGGGCGCCGTCGGGAAGAACGATTGTATGTTCATCCAAAAAACGGGCTCCGCCGCTGCCAGCGAAGACCCGCGCGCCAGCCTCCTCCAGGTGCGCCAGGATTTGTTTCTTTTCGTGCATGGCATATACCACTTTTTGGGTATATGCCAACAGGCGTTCAAAGTCAACCTGAAGGGGCTGTCCACCTAGCCCGTAGTCCTCAAAGTGATGAGATTCGCGCACCAACCGGGCCGCCTTCGCCAATACACGGGTCGGCACACAGCCGTCGTTCGTGCAGGTCCCGCCCATGCGCGCCCGCTCGACCAGCGCCACTTTCGCGCCCAACTCACAGCCCCTCAGCGCGGCCGTAACGCCGGCTGGACCCCCGCCGAGCACAATCAGAGAATATTCATACGGACTCCGTGACTGAGAATCTGCTGTCATTATTAATTCCTCCCAATCTTACAATTAATCGACATAACGCTTCTAATTTCGTGTATACGGGTTATTCGTAGCGCAGCGCCTCTACGGGTTCCAGACCGGCGGCGCGGTTCGCCGGGTAAAGCCCGAAGAACAGGCCGATCGCGGTGGAGAACAACGTCGCCAGCAAGATGGTATCGATACCAATCGCCGGGTTGATCGGCGTGGCGTTTGCCTGGGCGATCCGCCCCACGACGTAAGAGATCGTCCAGCCCAGCCCAATCCCCAACAGGCCGCCGACCAGGCTGAGCACAGCCGATTCGGTTAAGAACTGCAGCAGGATATCCATGCGGCGCGCCCCCAGCGCTTTGCGCAGGCCAATTTCACGGGTTCGCTCGCTGACCGAAACCAACATGATATTCATGATGCCAATCCCGCCCACCAGGAGCGAAATGGCGGCGATGCCCCCCAGGAAAATGGTCAAAACGCTGGTAATCGTTTGGGCTGTGGTCAGGAAATCTTGCTGGCTCAGGACGGTAAAATCATCCGCGCCGATCTCGGTCCGGTGGCGGGTGCGCAAGATTTGAGAAATCTCCTGCGTTGCTTGCGGTACGTCCGCGGCCGAGGCGGCCTGTACGAATATTAAGTCGACGCGATCGCGGGTGGACCGGCGAAGCAAGCGAGTTTGGGCAGTCGTCAATGGCACAATGATGCGATTGTCGGCATTGCCGAAGGACGAACCGCCTTTCAACTCCAGCACACCGGTAACGCGGAAAGGCTGCCCTTCGATCCGCACGGTTTCTCCTACCAATCCCTCTTTGCGCCCAAATAACTTATCCGCTACGTCCGTACCCAAAAGAACCACAGAGGCGCGGCCCAGGAGCTGTTCCTCGCTGATGAAATCCCCTTCCGTAACCGTGGCATTGCGCACCGAAGCATACACCGGGGTGACGCCTTCGATCGTGGTAGTGGTATTTTCCCCGCCAAACGAAGTGGTAACCGAGCCTTGCAGCTCTGGGGCGACGCCCGAAACAGAAGGCGCCTGGAACGGGTCGGAGATAGCATCCGCGTCGCCCAGGGTGAGCGGCTGGGGATTGCGGACATTGTCTGACCCGCCTCGGAAGACAAACAAAACATTCGTCCCAATACCCTGGATCGAGCCAGTGATCACGTTCTGTGCGCCGCGCCCGATCGACACCATGGCGATGACCGCCCCAACCCCGATCACAATCCCCAGGATGGTCAGCCCCGAACGCAATTTATTTGAAGATAAGCTTTCTAAGGCTTCGAGAAAAGCCTGAAAAACATTCATCTTTATTCCTCGACCACCCCATCGCGAATGTGGATCGACCGCTGAGTCTGGGCGGCGATCTCGGGGTCATGGGTGACGACGATCAAGGTCGTTCCATGCTCTTTGTTCAGTGAAAGCAAGATCTGCATGATCTCGTCGCCCGCTTGCGTGTCCAGGTTGCCGGTTGGCTCATCCGCAAGGATAATTGCCGGGTCATTGACCAGGGCACGGGCGATCGCCACGCGCTGCTGCTGACCCCCAGAAAGCTCATTGGGGTGGTGGTCAACCCTATCTTTCAAGCCGACTGCTTCCAGGGCAGCCATGGCGCGGTCTTTTCGCCCCTGGGTTACCCCGGCATAACGCATCGGCAGCTCGACATTCGCCAGGGCGGACGAACGCGTCAGCAGGTTAAAACTCTGAAAAACGAATCCCACTTTGCGGTTGCGGATGGCAGCCAGTTGGTCGTCGGTGAGTTCTGAGACGAGCTCGCCGTCCAGGATGTAAGTTCCCGCGGTCGGCCGGTCCAGGCAGCCAATGATGTTCATCAGGGTGGACTTGCCCGAGCCAGACGGCCCCATGATGGCGACGATCTCACCTCGGGCAATTTTCATCGAAAGGCCGCGCAAGGCGTGTACTTCGAATTCCCCCATTTTGTAAACTTTGGTCAGGTTCTCCGCTTCAATTACGTATTTCTCGCTCATTGTTACCTCCCTGCAAATGGCGGCGGCCCATTCTGCTCGAACACCAGGGGCGGGTTAAGCACGATCAGGTCGCCCACATTCAAATCGCCGCTCAACACTTCACTATCGGAGTCGGATGAAGCGCCCAGGGTGATCTTTACCGGATCCGGTTGCCCATTGCGCAGCACGTAAACAACGCGCTGATTGTCCACCACCCGCACGGCGCGATTCGGGACCAACAGCACGTCTTCAAGCTGTTCGACCACGATGTTGACCGCCGCCGTCATCCCCGGACGCACATCTTCATCGGGATCGGTGAGTTCAACGGTTACTGTAAAATCGACCACTCCCTGGTTGGAAATCCCCACCAGGGCGACGTCGCTGACACGCCCTTTATACTCCTTTCCCAAAATCGCGTCAAAGGTCAAAGTGACGTCTTGCCCGGTCTGAATGCGGTTGACATCCACCTCAGAAACCTGCACGTCTACCAGCAGGTGGGTAAGATCGTCAATGCGGAAGGCAAGCGTCCCGGGGGTCACCTGATCTCCCGGCTTAATTTGGACGTCCGTGATCACGCCGCCGAACGGAGCAGCCATGCGAGCCAGGTTAAGCGTCGCCTGGGCCGCCTCGATGCGTGTTTTGGCGTTGGTCACATCCAGGGGGTCCGGCCCCGCTTTCAACTTATCATAATTGGTCTGGGCGTCCTCTAACTGGGCTTTCGCCAACGCCAGGTTCGTTTCGGCGATTGAATAGGTCGTATCATTGGCCTTACCCAGAAGGTTGTTTAGCAAGGTCACCGCGTTATCGTAATTCCTTTGAGCCTCTGCCAGTTTATTTTGCAAGGTGGCTCGGGTCACGTTGTCCTCGCTTTTGTTTTCGTAAGGCCGGAACTTCTCCCTGGCTTTATCCAGGCGGTCCTTCGTCAAAACCACGTTTGCCTGGGCAAAATCGATATCGACCTGCGGCGCATCGGAATTGAGATTATCCAGGCGCTGCTGAGCGTCATCGACGGTCTTTTGGGCGTTGGCGAGGGTCTGCTCCGCCTGGGCAAGCGCCAGGTTGGTATCGTACAAATCATCCAGGCTCTTTTGGGCGTTCACCAGGTCGGCCTGGGCCAGGATCACGTTTTGCGGCAATGAGGTCGGCTCAATGCTGGCCAGGATCTCATCCTGGCTGACAGTGTCGCCCACTTGCACATTTATCTTATCAATGCTGCCCGAAGTCTGCCAGGCGAGCACCACAGACTGGTTGGCCCGTACGATCCCGGTCGCGCCAACGGTGGCCGTCAGGCTGCCGCGCCCTGCAGGGACCGTTTGTAAGTTACTGGCGGCAGCAGCCTGTTGCGAGCGAAACCGCCTCAAGAGGAAAAAGCCCCCTACAACGACAACGATCACAACCACAATCCAAACAAATCTCCTCATTCCCTATGATCCTCCAAGAATGAAATGCGAAATTTATCGCGTTGATATTTCAAAACGACCGGTTCCGCCATAATTAACCCCCTGATTGTATCTCAAAGAGGTTAAGAGAACCATCAGAACAATGTAGATTCTCTGGGAATTTATGTAGTGGTGGCCTCCTTACAGAATTCTCGGAAGAGCCAGGATGGTTGAAACAGTGACAACCGTCCCAAAATTTTATGACATCTGGGACTGAAATTAAACCACTTTACTCGTTATTATCTTCTTGTTCTTAACGAACGAGCACATCCTTTCTGTTTTTTCTCGACCCGCTTCTGCCCGCTGCAATTCTGAGGAGGTCAACGAATGCAAACAATCCCCAGCGATTTTTTAGCCATCGACCGAAGAGCAAGAATGCATTTGCCGTTCTTCGATCTGGATCATCGCCCCCCTGCAGAGCGAGTTTGTGATTTTAATGACGTCGTGATTGCGCTCGACCCGGAACAAGCTCAATTCCAAGCCTCGCGCTGCATCCATTGCCCCGATCCAGCGCCCTGTGTAAAAGCCTGTCCTGCGCAGAACGACATTCCTTCGGCGATGTGGCTGATCGAACAGGGCCAGTTTGTGGAAGCCGCCAAACTGTACCGCCAGACCAGCTCGCTGCCCGAGATTTGCGGCCGGGTGTGTCCCCACGAACAACTCTGCCAGGGTTCCTGCGTGCGCGACAAACGCCACGAGCCGGTGCTGACCGGCGCCCTGGAGGCATTTGTCAGCGATTATGAGCGCCAGGCTGCCAGCGTATCTGTACCGGTGGGAGCTCCCACTGGAAAGCGGGTGGCGATCGTCGGAGCAGGTCCGGCAGGGCTGGCATGCGCTGAACAATTATTGAAAGCCGGCCACAGACCGACCGTGTTTGACTCCAAGCCAGCCGCCGGCGGCCTGCTGCTTTATGGTATCCCCAACTTCAAGCTGCCGAAGGAGGTTGTCGCGGCGCGCTGCCGCGACCTGGAACAGGCCGGCGCTGCCTTCTTCGGGGATACAACCATCGGTAAGGATAAAACGATCGACGATCTCTTTGCAGAAGGGTACCAGGCCGTGTTCGTGGGGGTCGGCACCGGGATTGACGCCCCCATGGAAGTCCCTGGCGAGGACCTGCCCGGCGTTTACAAGGCGACTGAGTTTCTGGTGCGCAGCAACGTAGCCATGGAGCTGCTTCCGCCGGAGCTGCGCTCGCGCCCGGAGATTGGGCGCAAGGTGGTCGTCATCGGCGGCGGCGATACCGCCTCGGACTGCCTGCGCACCTCGCTGCGGATGGGCGCGGAAGAGGTAACCTGCCTTTACCGCCGCACGGAAAAGGAAATGCCCGGCGGGCGCAAAGACCGCCAGTTAGCCCGCGAAGAGGGCGCCCAATACCAGTTCTTGACCCAGCCGGTGAAATTTATCGCCGGGGAGGATGAAAGGCTGGCTCAGGTCGAATGTATTCGCATGGAGCTGGGCGAGCCGGACGCCAAAGGACGGCGCAGGCCGGTGCCCCTGGAAGGGACCAACTTTATCGTCGAAGCTGACACCGCCATCCTGGCTCTGGGCTATTGGCCCGACCCGGTGATCGGCGAAACCACTCCCGGCCTGGAAACTCGCAATTGGGGTTTGATCGTAACCGATAAAAATACCGGGGCCACCTCCCGCCCGGGCGTTTTCGCCGGCGGGGACGCGGTAACCGGGCCAGACCTGGTCGTAACCGCCATGGTAGCCGGGCGCAAAGCCGCTGCTGCGATCGACGATTATCTCATGTCGCTTTAAAATCAGGCGCCAACTTCGGACCGGACGGCGCCCTTTTCTATTTCCGGGTCAGCTCCAGCTTCAAGCGCATCTTGACGTCGTTGTCGACGTACAGGCTGCCGTGATACTGCTGGACAGGATGGATCTCGGACCCTTGCAGCACCGCGCTGGTTTCCGGGACGGTGATGTCTCCACAGGGGGCCACTTCATAATTCACATTCCTGAACAGACCGGTAATATCCCTTTCCATAAAAATCGTGGAGACCGTTTTTAACCCGTAGCCGAAAATGGATACCGCCGGGACGCTGGACCGGTTTCCAAGCTCACGGCGGAACTGGCGGGCGGCGCGCAAAAATTGGCGCTGGTCTTCAGTGACCCAGCTCTCGTCTTCTAGAGGGGCGATCCGCTTTTTATTTTGGTCCACAACGCAGGCATAGGTCGGCAGAATCTGATAGCTGGACGGGAAGGTCGCCAGCACCTGGCGCAGGCGTTCACCCAACAGCCCAAAAGGAAGCAGGTTTGGCCCCAGCAGCAGGCTGGTGGCAGCCTTGGGCACTCCCAGGTGCGGGCCGCCCATCAACAAAAGCCGCTCGACTTTTTTCTTTCCACCCAGGCGTTCGACATAATAACGGCTTACCAATGTCCCCAGGCTGTGAGCAATGATGGTAACCGGCGGGGTCACATCCCAACCGTCGATTGCTTCTGCCAGCTTGCGAGCAGAATCGCGCACGTCCCGGCGCCAATCATAGGAAAATTCCAGCAAATCATTTTCGCGCTGGTAACCGAGTTCTTCAACCAGGTAGTCGCCCAGGCGGTTGTACTTCTCCAGCTTGACCAGGTTGGGAACAATCACCACCTCGCCCACCAACCCAAGCGGCTCCAGGGGCGAATCTTCCGTCAACCGGTACAACTCCGGGTTCTTGAAGAGGATTTTTACATTCGGCCAAACCCGCTCACTACCCTGCCACAGCTCAGAGCCCATCATTCCAGGGACAAACACCACAGGCCGGCGCGTGGGGATGAGGCTTTCGGGGCGCTCACCGAACAAGGTCAGCTCTTCCTGCATAAACCCGCTTTTATAAACCAATTGGGCCGGCCCAATTCGAAAAACGTCGCCATCTTTCAACAACCGCATTTCTATACGCTCACCGGCGATGTACGTTCCGTTCGTGCTTTTTAAGTCGCGCAATAAAAAGGCATCCCGCTGCCGCTCCAGGCGGGCGTGATGGCGTGAAACCTTCTCGATCTCCAGTACGACATCGTTATCTGGCGCCCGTCCAATCGAGAGCGCATCCACCTCCAGAGGCATCTCCCAGGTGCGCTCAGGGGTGTAGACGACCAGCCGCGGCTTACTGGTGTCGTTCAACGTCATTGCCAGCGTCATCTGGCCCAGCGTGGCGTCTAAATCCGCCTCCGAGTCGATCATGGTTAGTTCTTGGTCAACCGTAGGAGCGTTGATGTCATAACGCAGGCTGCTGTTCCCGAGGCTGACCACATCTCCGGGGGACAGCAGGGCGGATTTAACCTGCGCCCCATTGACGCGGGTGCCGTTTGCCGAACCCTGGTCCACCAGGGTGCATCCCTCAGGACCGCAATCCAGGCGAGCGTGCTGCCGCGAAACGCGCACATCCGGCAGGACAATATCATTGGTCATCGCCCGCCCGAGGGTCACAGTTTCCTTGCCAAGCTCAAATTCCTGTTCCTGCCCATCCGGCAGGGTCAAAATAAGTTTGCCGAAAGATGCCATGCTGCCTCCCTTGCGGAAAATTATACCAAAACCGGGTCAAAAGTCGCAAAAATTACAGCCGCGGTATAATTAGAGGTCGTGCTTAGGGGAGGCGCGGCTCTTCCAGAACCACATCTTAACCCTGACGACCAGGAAGGAATATTCATGGAAATCGGTTCCATTCAATCTGTCGACATCGACGAGCAAATGCGGTCTGCCTATCTGGATTACGCCATGAGCGTGATCGTCGCACGCGCCCTGCCGGATGCCCGTGACGGCCTTAAACCGGTACACCGCCGCATTTTATACGCTATGCACGACATGGGCATTCGTTCCAGCGGCTCTTATAAAAAATCGGCCCGCATCGTAGGCGAGGTGCTTGGGAAATACCACCCGCACGGTGATGTCGCCGTTTACGACTCGATGGCGCGCCTGGCACAAGATTTCTCCATGCGCTATCCGCTCGTAGATGGCCAGGGGAACTTCGGTTCCATCGACGGCGACGCTCCGGCTGCCATGCGTTACACCGAAGCGCGCCTGGCGCCTCTGGCGGAAGAAATGCTGGCCAACATCAACGAAAATACCGTCGATTTCATGGACAATTTCGACGGTTCGCTGCAAGAGCCGGTGGTTTTACCATCCCGCCTGCCGAACCTGTTGTTGAACGGCTCATCCGGGATCGCGGTCGGCATGGCAACCAATATCCCGCCGCATAACCTGCGCGAGCTGGCGGCTGCAATCAATTATTTGATCGATAACTACGATAAGATCGACGAAATTTCAGTCGAAGCGATCTTGAAACATCTCCCCGGCCCGGATTTCCCAACCGGCGGTATGATCGTGGGCAACGAAGGCATCCTCCAGGCCTACAGCACCGGTCGCGGTCGGATCGTGCTGCGCGGCATGGCCCACATTGAAGAGATGGGCGCCAATCGCTTCCGGATCGTGATCACTGAAATCCCCTTCCTGTTGAACAAAACCAACCTGATCGAGCGCATTGCCGACCTGGCTCGCAGCGGAAAACTGGAAGATATCTCCGATTTAAGGGATGAATCTGACCGGCGCGGGATGAGCATTATCATCGAGCTGCGCCGGGGCTCACAGCCCAAAAAGGTGCTCAACCAGCTTTATAAATATACCCCGTTGCAATCCACCTTCGGGGTTCAGATGCTGGCCCTGGTCGACGAAGAACCCCGCCTGCTGTCGATCAAGCGCTCCTTGCAAATTTTCGTCGAACATCGCCGGGAGGTGATCACCCGCCGATCCGAATTTGAGTTAAGCAAAGCCCGCGAGCGCGCCCACATCCTGGCAGGCCTGTTGATCGCCCTGGCGAACCTGGATGAAGTCATCCAGACCATACGGCAATCTCCGGATGCAGATGTCGCCAAGGAACGCTTGATGACGCGATTCAACTTAAGCGAGCGCCAGGCGCAGGCGATCCTGGACATGCAGCTTCGCCGCCTGGCGGCGTTGGAGCGCCAAAAGATCGAGGACGAGCAGCGCCAGGTCCTGGAGCGGATCGCCTACCTGGAGGATCTGCTCGCCAGCCCGCAAAAAATTCTGGAGGTTATCCAGGAAGACCTGAACCAAATCGCAGAAAAATACGGCGACGAGCGCCGCACGCGCATCGCTTACGAGGCCAGTGAAGAATTTCGAGAAGAAGACCTGGTGACCGATGAAGCCGCCCTGGTGAGCATCACCCAGCGCGGTTATATCAAACGGGTGGCTGCCAAATCTTACCGGGCTCAGGCGCGCGGCGGCCGCGGCGTGACCGGGCACACGACCAAGGATGAGGATGAAGTGCTCATGCTGATCCCCGTTCGCACGTTGGACACGGTGCTTTTCTTCTCCGATCGAGGTAAAGTTTACTCGGAGAAGGCCTACCAGATCCCGGATGCAGACCGGACCGGCCGTGGCATCCCGATCGTGAACGTCCTTTCGCTGGGCGCTAACGAGACGATCACGGCGGCAGTCGCCGTTCCCGATTTTGACAAAGCGGCGTACTGCAGCATGGCGACTCGCAGAGGGCGCATTAAGCGTGTTGAGCTTCCCGAGTTTTCTTCGGTGCGTCCATCGGGGTTGATCGCCATTAATTTAGACGAGGGGGATGAGCTGGGCTGGGTCAGGCTGACCAGCGGAGAGGACGATATTATCCTGGTGACCGAACGCGGCCAGGCGCTGCGCATTTCCGAAAAGGACGTGCGCGCCATGGGCCGGACGGCGATGGGCGTGACCGGCATCCGCTTGCGCAAAGGCGACTATGTTGCCAGCATGGAGGTCGCCGAGCCGGGCGGCTACCTGCTTGTAGTCACAACCAAAGGTTATGGGAAACGCACATCGTTGAGCGAATATCCAACCAAGGGGCGCGCAACCGGGGGAGTGTTAACCATCGATAAAAAAGCCTTCCGAAAGATTGGCGAGATTTCGTCGGCGCGCGTGGTTCAAGAGGCTGACCACCTGACGATCATGTCTTCCGGCGGGGTGATTATTCGGACCAAAGTTAAGGACATTTCGGAGTCTGGCCACGCGACGCGTGGGGTCACGCTCATGAATTTACAAGAAGGAGACAGCGTTGCATCCCTGGCGCGCATCGCCCAGGCCGACTTGCTGCGCGTGGGCGCGGCGGAAGAATAGCGCGTACGCCAGTTCTGCTCACCAGGTCGCCTGTCGCCGCTAACGGCGACAGGCGACTTTTGAGCTGAGGTTAGATAAAGGGCAGGACGATTTTCTCGGTCACCAGCAGAGCAAACGCCCCAATCAAACAAATAATTAGCAGGAACATCAGCGCAATCACGAATCGCTGCGCCGGGGTCATCCCAAGGAACAACCGCCTTCTCTCTAGAGGCCCTTCCTCGAAGCTGGGCGGTGGTGCTTCCTCATAAAATGGGGAAGCATTGGCCTGTTCGCGAAAATCATCCAGCATAATTCAACTCCATTTTCATCACGCTCTCGGCGCATCCGAACTTATCAATACAGCCGGCTATTGAGCAGGGTTCTGATCGTTCACCGGGCGCAGGTGAACCTCTCCGGTGGCGGTCGTAAAAACCCGGCCAGCGTGATCGCACAGCTTTAGACTGCCATCTGGCTCCAGGCCTAACAGCCTGCCCTCTCGCTCCTGGATGCGACCTGGCTGGTGCTCGCTCAAGATGTAAACCCATTCGTCGCGAAATGCCAGCAGTCTTTCCCAGGTGTGTAGAAAATCCGCCGAACCCAGGTGCGGACGCCATTCTTTCAAGCCAGACAAAACCGCGCCCAGCAGCGCCACCCTTTCCACAGCCCGGCCAACCTCCGTTTCCACACAGGTTGCAGGGAAATTCAGCGTCTCATTTGGAGGAATGGATTCCTTCGACACGTTGATCCCAATTCCCAGGATCGCAGTTTTAAGCTGCTCGTCCTGCCATTGAGCTTCTACCAATACTCCAGCCGTTTTCCGGCCAGCAACCAGCACATCGTTAGGCCATTTGATCAAAGCTGGCAGGCTGAATTGCCGGCGTAGCGCCTCGCAGACTGCCAGGGCTCCCAGGGCGGTCAGGCGAGGCATGAGGGTGTTGCCAGCCGGCTGGTTGCCGTTCAGGAAAGGCGCTTTTAATACCAGGCTGAAAGCCAGGGCCGCGCCCGGCGGTGTAAACCAGCGACGCCCCATACGACCGCGCCCGGCGGTTTGTTCGTCGGCCAGGACCAATGCGCCGTCCGGCGCTCCCTGCTCGGCCCAGCTCGCCGCTTCTGCATTGGTAGATCCGATCTGGTCGAAATAGCGCATTGGACCCAGTTGCAGTCCACCCAAGGCATTTTCAAGCGCTGCTTTATCCATACCACGATTCTACCGCACAAAGCCAGCCTCCAAACGATATTATAGCCTGTCATAACCCAACGATCCCGTAAGGCTCCTGGGGCCTGCCTGGGATGGCAGCAACCCTGCGGGGAAAACTGGTTCCACCGGACGGTGGGCGCGGGCATCCTTCATGGTGTGGACTTCAGTCATCCGAATTCCCGATCGGACGTGAGCGACCGCACCCAGCCGATCATTTCATACGCTTCAAGACGCCCCGGTCCAAACCCAGGATCAGGCGAATCTCCGGGTTGCTGGTTTGAACCTCGTCGGGCGCAAGATGGCGGAAAGTGCCTTTAAGTGCGCCGTGTTTCGCGTCAACCAGCAGCACTTTTTCCCCTTCCATATCGAGGCTAAATTCAACCGGCTTGAGACCGCGGATGTAGATATCGGCCTTCTGGCGGTCTCCCCCGATCTTAAGACGCTTTTTCCGGCGCTTCATCCCAATTGCATAGACATCGAAGGGTGGAAAGGCGGGGTTGCCGCGTTCGCGCACCATAATATACGCCTGGGGCGGTCTTTCCCCGATGTGCACGCTCAGCCACGGGAAAATATAAAACCACAAAAAGAGCAGCAAAGCCCCCGCAAGGCCTGCACCGGTGATGTCGAACCACACAGGAGGCGGGCAGCCCTGGAACACTTCCCAGCCGCGCGTGGTCGGGCAAACGTCAACCAGGTCATTAAAACGATCCTGGTCTGAATCCGGAATGGGCGTGGGCGCCAGGGTCGGGATGACAAATGCGGTTGGCGTAGTGGGGGGCGGCGTCGCCGTACATTCTGAGGCAACCCCCCGGATCGGGACTTTCACTTGGGTCTGGCGAAGTTCCGTACCGTCCTTCAAGCTTGCTGTAAACAGCAGCGTGATCGTCAATTCAACCTGTTTGGAACAGGCGGCTGTTCGAATCAGCGCATCACAGATTGGCGTGACATCGCCGCCGAAGATGCCTCCGGAAAGGTCCTGCAATACGCTTTCCTTGCTTTCAATTACGGCGCGCACTTTTGCCGAACCGGACTGCAAATTCTGGATATCTCCCAGGGTTACATTCAGAACGCTTTTAATCCCAGGCCGGCAGGTGATTTCCCCTGGCTGGATCTTTTCGATATACGGTATCGCGCTTACATCTACCAACAAGCGCGACGAAGCGATGGGCACCGGCCGGCTGGACTGGTTATCGGCGGAACCGGCATCGAGAAAAAAGATGAAGCGCCCATTCGAATTCAAAATGCCTGGATAGGCTCTTCCAAAATCGAAGTGCAGCTCATAATTTCCGCCGCTATCCGGTAGAAGATCCGGCGGGATGACCAGGCCATTTTGGGTCCCATCCGGATAAATCACCTGTCCCTGGATAGGCTGAGGTTCCAGGACAGGGGCTTTATCCTCTCCCGCCAGGTAGAACCGGATCACGAAATCCCGTTTAGGGTTTTCGGGCGAGGGATCCACGAAAACGTTGTTGACAGCCGTCGAATCGGGATTGGGGTCGAGAAACTTAATGTTGTAAGCCCCTTCCCGGTCTAGAAAAACATTAACCGGCTGGTCGGACTGGATCGTCCAGATTTTGTCCTTCAGGTTGTTCATCAAGCGAGGGGCGGCGATCGAAATCACCTCCACCGGGTTATCCTCGCCGCGAAAATGCGTTACACCTGCATCGTCATCGCTTACAATTCCCCCCAGGGGATCCGTGATCGTGATATTCCCCCTCACTTCACCAATTGAATGGATGGCTGTCACGGTGATCTTCTGTACATAACGGCTGACGAAGGCGTGCAAGGTAATCTCCGGGGATGCCAGCATGGCTTCGGAGGCCACGGTGTTATTGAGTTGGGCGGAGATTTCATAATAGTGTTGTTCAATTTCGGCGGCGCTGCCGATCGAGTGAACGAACACGTAACTGTACTGCACCTGCAACTGCTGCCAAAATTGGATGAATTGTTCATATGCGAGCGAATGCTCTCGGGCGTTTCGCAATAATAAAATGAATAACGGAATGTCCGGGTTTTCCTTCACCAATGCTTCGATATCGGCATTGCTCTGGCCCTCGCTGGGCCAGGGGACGCCATCGGTAATCAATACAATCGCTGGCAGGTTCTCCGGCCTTCGATTGGGAGATTCCCGCAGCTCTTGATAGGCCAGCTTGAGGGCTGGCACCAGCAGGGTAGCCGTTTTGGGTCGCGGATTAGCGATAGCTTGCGCCAGGGCATCCCGGGCTCCTTCGAGCGGCTTTAAAGGGCTGATCAACCGCGGGGCGTCCCCAAAATCAATGACGCCCACCTGGTAGTCGCCAGCATTCGCCTGTGAGAATCCGAGCCGAGCCAGGAACACGTCCGCACCCTTGATGCGCAGGAAGTCCGGATCGCTCCCCCAGGTAGTGCAGCCGGCCAGGATCTGTTCCCTGGGGAACATGCTGCAAGAATTGTCGATCACGATCATCATATCGATCGGGGGCTGCATCTCGTCCACCTGGGCAATGCCGTTTTGCGCGCCTGCGGGCAGGAAGCCTGTGGACAGGAAGCCTGTAGTCAGGAAGATCAAAACTACCAGCAGCAGAGCAAGCCAATGCCGCAGGGACCGTGACCTTTCTACGCTTTCACATGTCGGTATTCCGAAGTCCTTCTTGCTTGTGTGCATTTGTATTAGAACCTATTTTATCAATTCCTGGCTGTAGCGTTCACCAGCTTTCAAAATCATATAGTCTTAGCGCCTTCTCCATAATTCAGGAAATGGGGATTCTCCACAAAGCGCGCGCTTTTCAAGAATCGTTAAATCATGTTTGAATATCTTAATATATTTATTGACAATATTGAATTCTATTGTATAATCTTGCTATATTTAACAATAAATTTTCTGAATGTTTGTTCCTGGTTAAGAATTCAAAACAGGGAGTGGTTTGATATGCAGTCAAGCCTTGGCCGGAGCTTGCCGGATAACTGGAAAACCCCTTACTTCACGATATGGATCGGACAAGCCTTTTCTTTACTGGGCAGCCAGCTTGTCCAATTCGCCTTAATCTGGTGGCTGACATCTAGCACGGGTTCAGCCACCGTTTTGGCCATCGCCTCACTGGTGGGCTTGCTGCCTCAGGTTTTGCTGGGCCCAATCGCAGGCGCGCTGGTAGATCGCTGGAGCCGGCGGGCGGTTATGATTTTGGCGGACGGCGCAATTGCCCTGGCAACGGTCGGCCTGGTGCTGGTCTTTTGGGCCGGCCAGGTACAGATCTGGCAAGTATACCTGGTCATGTTCATTCGCGCCCTGGGAGGCGGTTTCCACTGGCCGGCGATGCAAGCCTCCACCTCGCTGATGGTGCCAAAAGAACACCTGGCGCGCATCCAGGGCCTCAACCAGGTTTTAACCGGCGCAATGAGCATCGGCGCAGCCCCCCTCGGCGCGTTATTGTTGGGGTTCTTAGCGATGCCGGCCATCCTGGCCATTGACGTTATCACAGCCTTCCTGGCAATTTCCACCCTGTTCTTCGTAAGCATCCCTCAGCCGAAGCCTTCTATAGAAAATGGAGAAGCCAACCCACCGGCCTCTGTCTGGCAGGATCTGCGAGCAGGTCTGCGCTATGTTTGGGCCTGGCCTGGCCTGGTAATGCTCCTGGTGATGGCGACGCTCATCAATTTCCTCCTGACCCCGGCCTCCGCCCTTCAGCCGATCCTGGTGACAAAGCATTTTGCGGGTGGGCCGCTCCAACTAGCCTGGATGGAATCATCCTGGGGATTCGGAATGGTGCTGGGTGGGCTGACCTTGAGCATCTGGGGCGGTTTCCGGCGTCGTATCCTGACTTCGCTTGCCGGCCTGATCGGATTGGGAGCCGCCAACATCCTGGTCGGCCTGGCGTCGCCTTCCGCGTTTCCGCTGGCGGTGACGATGGTATTTGTGGTCGGTTTTATGGTTCCAATTATCAACGGGCCGATCCTGGCGGCAATGCAGGCAGCCGTCGCCCCAGAGATGCAAGGCCGTGTGTTTACCCTGATCAACTCTGCCGCTACCGCCATGAGCCCTTTGAGCCTGGTGGTCGCCGGGCCAGCCGCAGACATCTTCGGCGTCCAATCCTGGTTTGTCGTGGGAGGCATCCTGACCGCGTTATTAGGCCTGGCGGGTTTCTTTATCCCGGCGATCGTACACCTCGAAGATGGCCAGCGAACAGGCATCGCTTCTCGGACGACCAACCAGCCCGCCGTAGAACCGGACCCGAAGGTAAGATTAAGCTCCCCCAGGTAACCGCCAGAATCGGAACCGCCGGTTCAATCCAGAAATGAGCTCTCCGCAGGACAGTAAACACATCCCGCGTATAATACGAAGTCCCGGAGCGAATTGTCTCCGGGACATGCCTTTTAATTAAATAATCTTCTCAACAGGCTGGCAGGTCCGCCTGCAGCCAGGATAATACCGCGCCGATGAGATGAATCTGGAAGCCAGGCCGGATCAGGCCTGTCTGCAGATCACCAATCGTCACGACGAGGCGGTTTACCGCCGCGCCGCTCTCCTCCTCCGCCGCCACCTCCGCGCCGGTCACCCCGCCGGTCGCCATAACCGCCTCGACGCCCGCCGTCCCCACCTTCTGGGCGCGGACGGGCTTCGTTGACGGTAAGCGCTCGCCCGTTGACCTCTTTGCCGTTCAAACCGGAAATTGCTTTTTGAGCGTCCTCGCTGCTGGGCATCTCAACGAAGGCAAAGCCCCGAGAGCGCCCGGTTACCTTGTCGTGGATGATCTCCACTGAAGTAACCTGTCCAAAAGCGTCGAATTCTCGGCGGATATCGTCCTCCGTCGAGCTGAAGGGTAAATTACCTACATAGATCTTCATGGAAAACCTCTCCTCACACAGAAAAAAAAGAAATATTGGCCTTCCTCATCCTGCGGCTTTGGGTCCAATCCCAATGTCCAACAGGATGGGCTTCATCCACCTCGGAACGGTGGGTTATGTGGTTTGTTCTCGGGAGCACACCACAATGCTTGCTGGACTTCGAGAAGCGGCCAGATGATCCATAAACTTTTCCCCTGGGAGAGGTCTTTTCATGGCGGCATTTATGGCGATAACCCAAACACCCGCATTATACATGCCTCAATCCAAAGTGTATAGCCCCCATTTGTACCCTTGACCGGTGATGACAACATTCCCTTAATGTTTTTGTAATAACTCCCTGATATATTTTAAAGACGTTGAATATAGAATAATCAGGATTAGGCCCACGTTGTGGGCTAAACGAATGACAGGAAACCACCTGTCAAATTTAGGAAAGGAATGGAATGGACGATGAAGCGTTTATGGATTACGTTGATCACGCTTATTTTCAGTGGCTGCGCCGTCGTCCCTGCAGGGAATTCATCTATCGAATCCAACCCGGCGGAGCAGCAGCCTGTCCAACCGGTTCGGGCCAACCTTCAAGATTTTGGCCCTGCCCCAGAGCTGAAGAACGAAAATTGGCTCAACACTGAGGAACCGTTAAAGTTGGCCGATCTGCGCGGTAAAGTGGTGCTGCTCGATATGTGGACGTTTGGCTGTATTAACTGCCAGCACATCATCCCCTCACTCAGTGAATGGGATGACAAATACAATTCGGAAGGTTTGGAAATCATCGGCAACCATTACCCGGAATTTACCTACGAGGCCGACCTGGATAATTTGAAAGACGCCGTTGAAAGGCTGCAAATCGATTACCCGGTAGCGCAGGATAACCGCGGCAACACCTGGAGGGCGTATAATACCCATTACTGGCCCACGATCTACCTGATCGATAAGCGTGGGAATATCCGCTACCAGCATATTGGCGAGGGGGCCTACCAGGAAACTGAAGCTGCGATCCAGGCATTGTTGGAAGAGAGTTATCCTTAACATTTGATGTTATGAACGTGGCTTGAATGGCAGGTGTACACTCGCTTCTCTCGCCGCAATCTGTAGAGCATCATCATTTAGGAGGGAAAGAAAATGAGAAGACATCCTCTTCTTTTGGGGATTTTATTAGGCGCCTATACGGGTTTAACCGTTGTGGCGCTTACTTATTTAGGCGGGCGGATCGCTGGATTGCCGTTCGTCCCGTTCGATATCTTTGACTGGATGGCGCGCGTCCTGCCTGGCGGGCTGGTGATCGGCACAATCGAACTGATCGTCAAGCTGATCAGCAGCCTGAACCTCGGCCCAACGGATACCACCGCAAAAACGATCGAGCAGGGAATTGCCATCCTCCAGTTCGTCTTTGGCGGAGCGCTCTTAGGGGCGCTCCTGTCTTATCTGGGCGGGCGAAAACCGGCTCGCCTGGGCACTTACGGCCTGGTTGGCGGGTTGATCCTGTGGGTAGCCGCCCTGGGGATCGAGGCGGCAATCGGTTTCCCCGGCACCGGCTTGGGTTCCAGCGGGATGATATTTGCCGTATTGTGGCTGGGGGTCATTTTCTTCGGTTGGACCAGTATCCTTTCCCGGCTGCTGCGGACGAGCATGACCGAAGCCGAGCCCGTACAAGAGCAGGGACTCTCTCGCCGGCAGTTCCTCTACCTGGTGGGGGCCGGCTCATTTGTCGTGCTGGTCTCAGGGCTTGGGATCAGCATCCTGAAGAACGAGGGCGAGGGGCAGGCCTCTGCTCAAGGCGGCAGCCCCCAGGCCGACTTTAATCCGCAGGACACCTCCGGGCCGGCTGCATCTCCGCCCCAGGATGTATTGGATAACCGCATCCTTGCCGCTCCCGGAACCCGACCGGAATTGACCTCGAGCGAGGATTTCTACCGCATCGATATCAACACGCTCCCGGTGGAAATCGACGAGGCGACCTGGCGGTTGGAACTGGACGGCATGCTGGAAAAACCGCTCTCTTTAACGCTGGAAGAGATCCGCTCTCGCCCTTCGATCAGCCAGGTAATCACCCTGGAATGTATCTCCAATAATGTCGGCGGCGATCTGATCAGCACGGCCGAGTGGACTGGCGTGCGCTTGAAAGACGTGCTGGCTGAAGCCGGGCTGAAACCCGGCGCGAATGAGCTTTTCATCGAGGCCGCAGATGGCTTCTATGAAAGCGTGGTTATGGAAGATATGATGGACGAGCGCACTCTGTTGGTGTATGAAATGAACGGCAAACCGCTGTCCGCAGCCCACGGCTTCCCACTGCGCATTTATATCCCCAACCACTTTGGGATGAAACAGCCCAAATGGATTACCCATATCCAGGTGACCGATAAACACCAGGAGGGGTATTGGGTGGTACGCGGCTGGAGCGAGCAGGCCATTGCAAAGACCACCTCCGTGATCGATGTGATCGGCGCCGATCAAATCGACCCCAACAACCACAGCGTACCCGTCGGCGGCATCGCCTACGCCGGCGCCCGCGGCATCAGCAAGGTAGAAGTACAGGTAGATGATGGCGATTGGCAGGAAGCGGTCCTGCGTGACCCGCCGCTTAGCCCGCTCTCATGGGTCCAGTGGCGATATGACTGGCAGGCGACCGAAGGCCGCCACACCCTGCACGTGCGCGCTTACGACGGCAGCGGCGCCTTGCAAGAGACAATTCTGGCAGCTCCCTTCCCTGACGGCGCTACCGGGATCGATACGAAAAACGCCTTGATCACGATGTAGCCTGTGGAACTTCACCGGCGCAACAGTTCTGTTCAACTGGCCGCTGACCTGCCAAGTTTGCAAGTTAGCGGCCTGTTTCTTTGACAGAACCTTATTGGGCGATTAAACTCTGGACAACATGAGCTACCAGCCAGATTCGCAAAACTCTCGTGAGTTCGAACGCCTGCTGCGGGACGGGATCATGGCAGCCAAGTCGGACCAGCGCCGGCTGGCCCAATCCTTGTTACATCAGGCTCTCCTGATCGAGCCCGGAGACGCCCGTCCCTATCTATGGCTTTCCGAAACGACTGACGATCTCTCAGAAAAGCGCGATTATCTGGAACGGGCTGTAGCAATCGACCCTGGCAACCCAGGGGCGCGGCGCGGACTTGCGATCCTGACCGGTAAGCTGAAGGTCTCCGACCTGCTGCCCGAAGGCGCACACGTTCTGCCGCGACGTCCAGGCGAAGCGCTGGAAGCCCAGCCTCACGCATATGTGTGCCCGCAGTGCGGCGGGCAAATGTCCTACAATGTGTCTGCCGGTCAGCTTACCTGCAGCTACTGCGGTTTCACGGAAATCAGGGCGCTGGATGACATGTCCACCCTGTCCGGGGAACAGATCGCCGACCGGCTTGAACAGGCGCTTGACTTCGTCATGCCCACCAGCCGCGGCCACCAATGGGCCGAGGCCAGGCATCGCTTTTGCTGCGCCCGCTGCGACGCCTTGAACCTCTTGCCTGCCGGGCAGACTTCCACACAATGCGCCTATTGTGGTTCGAACCAGCTCATTGCCTCACAAGAAACCGCCGAGATCCTGGAACCGCACCTGGTCATCCCCTTCCAGTTCGACCCCCAGGAAGGCAGCAAGCACGTCCGCCAGTGGCTGGGCCGCGGGTTCTTCCTGCCCGACGATTTCCTCTCTGAGATCCAGCACCTCCAGCTTCGCCCTGCGTATTACTCGTGCTGGACGTTCGACGGCGCCTTGAAGGTTGCCTGGTCCTGCGAGGTGAAAGAGGGTTCCGGGCGCTACGCCCAATGGTCGCCGAGAAATGGCGACGAGATGCGCTTCTTCGATGATGTCCTGGTGGCAGGGATTCTCGCCCTCGAGCCGCACGAGTTTGAGCAGGTTGAGCCGTTTAATTTTAATGACGCCCAGGCTTACCGTCCCGATTACCTGGTGGGTTGGCCGGCAATGATCTACGACCGGTCGTTGGCTGACGCCTCTTTGCTGGCGCGAGAAAAGGTCACCAAAAAAGTGAACAATGAGCTCTACGCTCAGGTTGAACCCGGGCGGGAAAAACGAAACCTGCATACCAATGGCGGCAGTTGGAGCGGGATGACCTTCAAGCATGTGCTGCTGCCGCTGTGGGTGGGCAATTATCAATACCGACGGAAAGAATATCATTTACTGGTCAATGGCCAAACCGGCAAAGTCGCCGGAAAGAAGCCCAGCGACCCGGTAAAAATCGTTTTTAGTGCGGCCACCCTGGTCCTTTTGCTTATCCTCGTGGGTTTTCTTCTTTTCTGGTTGCTGGGGAATTTCCAGGGATAGAGCCCAGCTTTTGCCAGCCAGCAAAATTAGATTGGCTTATCCATTCTCCGCGCAGGTGAAATGCAGGGCGCTCAAAAGCTGCGTGATATAATCCCCCGCTAGAATGACACAAGCGCTAAATTTTCAATCGATCATCATGAAATTGCAGCATTTCTGGGCAGACCAGGGCTGCCTGATCTGGCAGCCTTATTATTCCCAGGTTGGGGCCGGCACGATGAATCCGGCGACCTATTTACGTGTGCTCGGTCCGGAGCCCTGGAATGTGGCCTATGTAGAGCCATCCATCCGGCCGGATGACGGGCGTTACGGCGAGAATCCAAACCGCATGCAAATGCATTACCAGTTCCAGGTGATCCTGAAGCCAGACCCGGGCAACCCCCAGGAAATCTACCTGGATTCATTAAAGGCACTGGGGATCGATCCGCGCCAGCATGACATTCGCTTCGTCGAAGACAATTGGGAATCGCCGGCCCTGGGCGCCTGGGGGTTGGGCTGGGAGGTCTGGCTGGATGGCCAGGAAATCACCCAGTTCACCTATTTCCAGCAGGCCGGCGGCATTGTCCTGGAGCCGGTCTCGGTTGAGATCACTTATGGCCTGGAGCGCATCGCGATTGCCTTGCAGCGGGTGAGCAGCTTCCGCGATATTCAATGGAGCCCTGCGCTCACAGACGGTGACGTCAATCTGCAAGCCGAACAAGAACACAGCAAATACTACTTCGAGACCGCCAATGTCGACCGGCTGCGCCAGATGTACGAGCTTTTTGAGGCTGAGGCGAAGGCCTGCCTGGACCAGGGTCTGGTGCTGCCTGCTCACGATTACATCCTGAAATGCTCGCATACCTTTAACGTGCTCGACACGCGCGGCGCGATCGGGGTGACCGAACGCCAGGCCCTGTTTGGCCGCATGCGAGATCTTTCCCGGCGCGTTGCAGAAGCTTATATTGAGCAGCGCCAGCGCCTGGGGTACCCCTGGCTGGAAAAGGGAAACAGGATTGGAGCGGAAAGCCTTGCAACGTCGAGAAAAGAGCCCGTAACCCACCCCAATTCCCAAACCCCAAATTCTTTCCTCCTGGAGATTGGTACGGAGGAGCTGCCCGCCGGAGACCTGGGATCTGCCCTGGACCAGTTACAGAAGCGCATTCCAGATCTTCTGCGGGAACTGCGCCTGGAGCACGGCAAGATCCAGGTCATGGGCACCCCTCGCCGCCTGGTTGCAACTATAGAAGACCTGGCGCCAGGTCAGGCAAACCTGGAACAGGTGATCAAAGGGCCTCCGTCTGACCGGGCTTTTAACCCGGATGGAACGCCTACCCCGGCTGCAGCGGGTTTCGCTCGCAGCAAAGGCGTCACTGTGGAAGCGCTGCAAGTTCGCGAAATGGACGGCGGGCGCTACGTCGCGGCAGTAGTTCGCCAGGAGGGATTGCCGGCGGCGGTCGTGCTCTCTGAGGCCTTGCCAGAATTAATCGCCACACTGCGCTTTGATAAATCTATGCGCTGGAATTGGACCAACGTGGCCTTTTCCAGGCCGGTCCGCTGGCTGCTGGCGCTGTATGGCGAACAGATCGTGCCGTTCGAGTTTGCCGGCCTGCTATCCGGAAACACAACCCGCGGGTTACGCGCCAACCAGCCGGCGATATTTCCGGTCCATACACCCCCAGATTACTTCACCGCCCTGGCCCAGCAAGGCATCCTTCTCGAAAGCGAAGAACGAATGCAGGCAATTGTGGATCAGGCCCAGGCGCTGGCCTCCAGTGTCAAGGGCCTCATTCCAGACGACCCGGAGCTGGTAAACGAAGTGACGAATTTGGTCGAGGCGCCCACCGCGCTGCTCGGCTCATTCGACCCTTCCCACCTGAGCCTGCCGCGCGAAGTGCTTGTTTCGGTGATGAAAAAACACCAGCGCTACTTCCCGATAGAGCGCGACGGGCAGTTACTGCCCTTCTTTATCTTGGTGCGCAACGGCGGCCGCCAGGGGCTGGACCTGGTTTGCGAGGGCAACGAACATGTAATCCGGGCACGCTTCGCTGATGCAGCTTATTTTGTGCGCGAAGATCGTAAGCAGCCATTACAATCTTACCTGCCCAGGCTTGCCACACTCACCTTCCAGGTGAAAATCGGATCCATGCTGGATAAGACCCGCCGGATCGTGGACCTGGTCCAGGAGCTGGCGCCCCGGCTGGGCCTGAGCAGTGAGCAGGCCATCGCAGCCAGGCGGGCGGCTGAATTGTGCAAAGCCGACCTGGGGACTCAAATGGTCGTCGAAATGACTTCCCTTCAAGGGATTATGGGACGTTATTATGCTTTGGATTCAGGAGAAGATCCGGCGGTCGCCGAGGCAATTTCCGAGCATTACCTGCCTCGTTTCGGCGGGGATCGTTCCCCGAGCACCCGCCCGGGATTGGCGGTGGGAATTGCCGACCGACTGGACAGCCTCTCGGGGCTCTTTGCGGCCGGGCTGGCGCCGACCGGCAATAAAGATCCCTTTGCCCTTCGCCGGGCAGCCCTGGGACTAGTGCAGAACCTGATCGCCTGGGACCTGGATTTCGACGTCAACGACGGATTGCGAGCCGCCAGCTCGAACCTGCCCATCCCAGCCGGCCCAGAGATCCGCCAGGCCGTCCTGGATTTCGTGGTCGAACGCCTGCGCAATTTCTTGCTCGAGCAAGGCGGTCGCTATGATGTCGTGGATGCCGTCCTGGCAGCCCAGGGAAACTCCCCTGGTCTGGCGAAAAGGGCAGTCGATCAGTTGTCCGCCTGGGTGAGGCGCCCGGACTGGAACAAAATTCTGCCAGCCTACTCGCGCTGTGTACGCATCACCCGCGAGTTCTCCGGCCAGTTTTCTCTGGACCCGGAAAACTTCGCCGAGCCGGCCGAAGGCGAGTTATATACGGCGTTGGAAGCGGCCAGGGCCGCTCAGCGCAGACCAGGTCCGGTCGACGACTTCCTTAACGCCTTTTTGCCCATGATGCCGGCGATCAACCGCTTCTTCGATGAGGTGCTGGTCATGGCAGAAGACGAGCGCCTGCGTAAGAACCGTCTGGGATTGCTCCAGCGCATCGCCGCGCTGGCAGATGGTGTAGCGGATCTGTCGAAATTGGAAGGGTTCTAGAGCAGCAGTTGCAAGCCTCTCAACCGCTAAGCCGATAAAGGATGGAGCTATGCCGGAATTACAGACCAACCCTGTAAATGTTATCGTATACCCGGACCGGGCGCGAGTCACGCGCCAGGGTTCCGTAACCCTGGAGCCCGGCCTGCACCAGTTGGAGGCGCCGGGTTTGCCGCTCAATCTCAATCCCGATTCGCTTAGAGCGGCCGCCCATGGAACGGCCCGCGCCCGCCTGTCCGGGGTGAAGCTCGTGCGCACTTATTTTGTAGACAGCCCGGTCGAAACGATTCGGGATTTAGAGAAGCGTATCGAAGGGCTGCGCGACGAGCTGATCGCCCTGAATGCGAAGGCCGAAGTCGTTCAGAAAAATAAGGCCAGTTTAGAAGCAATTGCTGGCCACAGTGAGGTCTTCGCGACCGCTCTGGCTGCCAGTGAAATGAGCGTTGAAACACAGCTCGCGATTTTTGACGGGCTGCGCCTGCGCGCTGAAGGATTGAACGGCGAGATTCAAGAGATCGCCGTAAACAAACGGGATTTGGAACGCCAAGTGGAAAAACTGGTGAAGGAGCTGGAAGGGCTGCGCGCTTCGCCGCGCCATGAGCAATATACTGGCGTCGTCGAAATCGAAGTTCTTCAAGCCGGGGAGCTAACCGTCGAGCTCAGCTATGGTATCACCGGAGCGGGCTGGACGCCGCTCTATGATTTACGCTTGCAGGCGGGCGACAGCAAAAAGCCGGTCCTGGAGGTAAGCTACCTGGCTCAGGTGACACAGCGAACCGGGGAGACGTGGGCCGACGTATCCCTCTCGCTTTCGACAGCTCGTCCAGCCTTGATGACCCGGCTGCCTGAATTAAACCCCTGGTACATCCAGCCTGCCCCGGTAATTCGCGCTCCGCAAGGCTCGCCAGCCCCAATGGCAGCCAGGATATCTGCCGCCCCAGCGCCCCAAGAGGAATTATTCGACGCCGAGGCGGATTTTACGGTTGCGCAGGTAGATTCTTCAGGGGCAGCAGTGACCTACCGGGTCCCGGGTAAGGTCAGCATCCCACCCGATGGCGGGCAGCACAAGGTCGCGGTCGCAAACCTGGAGCTGGAGCCGCATCTGGATTACATCAGCGCGCCAAAACTGGTCGAAGCGGTTTACCGGCGCGCTCAGGCCAAAAACACCAGCCCTTACATTTTTTTACCCGGAACGGCGAACTTGTTCTCGGGCGAGGAATTTCTCGGCTCTTTAAACCTGGAGCTGATCGCCCCTGGCGAAGAGATCGAGCTTTTCCTGGGAGTTGACGATCGTTTGCAGGTTGAACGCGAGCTCAAACGCAGGGAGGTGGACAAGCGCTTCATCGGCGGCAAGCGGCTGGTACATTATGGCTACGAGATCAGCCTGGTCAATCTCCTGCCGAACGAGACGGAGGTGGAACTGCGCGACCAGATGCCCGTTTCAAGTCATGAAGACGTGAAAGTGCGCCTGGATGCCACCACGCCCAAGGTGAGCGAACAGGATGAAATGAACCGGCTGACCTGGCGATTCATCCTGACTCCGAAAGAAAAACAGCTTGTGCGCTACGATTTCAGCGTCGAATACCCGCTCGAAATGCGGTTGACCGGCCTGCCCTAGGGATAGTCTAGAATCAGTCGCTGCGAACGACCTCTTCCATATATTGTTTAATCTCAGGCACCTGGGTCAGCTTTTCAAAGAAGAAATTGTTGACGATGTTGATCACCTCCGCCCGGGCAGCTTCCGCATCCGCGTTCAGCTCGTGGTTGGTTTCCTGGCGGGTGAGGCTGTCACGCAGGTGCAGCAGGTGGCGAACAATCTCGGTCTCCTGATCGCCTTCTAAGGCCTGGATGACGGAGAAAATAAGGCTGTCGGCCTGGGCCAGGACGTTATCGATCGAGATTTCCGAGTTAGGGTTGCAGCAATCGTCGATCGTGCGGATCAACGACCAGACCTGGTAGAGCATCGCCGCCGGTTCATCAAAAAGCTCGCGCAGGAAAGCCGCTTCTTCATAACGCCCCGTCAGGCGGAAAATATTGTACATACGCTTGGCCACTTTGCCATAATTTTTTGGGTCGTGGCCCAGGTACTTGATCACTTCCCCTTCCAATTGGCGCACGTAATGGTCGAGCGCATCCGCCGAAACATGCTTGGCCAGCTTGGAGAAAATCGGGATCGACTCGGCTTCCAGATAAACTTCCTGGAAATAAGGATCCAGATAGCCGTCCAACGGGATGATCTCCCCGGTCGGCGCTTCCCAGGTTACATCCAGCATATTACTGGCGTTTGCCAGCGCGCCGCGTATAGGATCGGCGACCACCCAATCCAGCTTACACCAGCCAGGTTCAGCGCCGGCCTGCTCCCAACGGATGCTGACAGGTTGGCCATCCGGGCTGAAAGCATCGAAGAACCCGGCTTGCACTTCATCTGGGCGCCAGGAGATCGGCGCCCCGGCTTTAAAGGTTTTCCCGTCTTTGACCACGTCGCTGAGGTAGGAACCAAATTTAATCTCGATCATTTGATAGGTGGGACCTTTGGCGGTTTGCAAAGTTTTTTCGCGGATCAAATCCGCCAGGATCTGGCAGGCCTGCTGGCGAGTCTCGGCAATAATGTTCACCCGCTCGAAATAATCGGCATCGCCCGGGTAGGTCTGGATTTTTGACTGGGCGGATGATCCAGAAAGCGCCAGGGCGGTCTCGACCACGCCCGGTGAATCCTGAAACTCCACCAGGCGCCCGATTTCACGGAAGCGAGCCAGTTCTTCGGGACTAAAATCCAACATGACCACTTTGTGGCCAAATACGCCGCTGCGCTCATCCACCGTAATCTCATCTTGCTTTTTATCGTCCGCCTGCGCGGCTGCAATCGCCGTCAACCACTGTAAGGCTTCGCCCTCATCTAACTCGATCCCGAGTTGATTCGCCGAGTCGAGGATGCGCTGTAGTTCGTCGCCAGGCTTTTTGCTAGAAAGGTCATTCATGCCGTTGATCTCCTTGGGTTGGTTGTTGTGAGTAAATTAAAAGGCTCACGGATATAATTTTTTCAGGTATACGGAGAGCATTCGTACAGAGGGTTTAGCCTTCACCGGCGTCATGCTGTGCCCGCCCGCGTGCCTCGGACAACATCTTCTGAAAAATTTCCGCTTGATCCAGGGCGTCACGCAGGGCATGATGGGTTAACTGCTCGTCACGTAGGTAGCGAGGCCCAATGATTCGCATCGAAGTCTCTTCCCAGGTGACGCCCGTCAACCCCATGAAGAAGGATTTTATATCCAATGCTGAATGGCCGAAAGGATTCCGGCCCAAATAGCGATGGAAATAGTCATTCACAAACATCCAATCGAAAGCAGCGTTGAAGGACAGAAAGACGGGTTTCTGACCATCCGGGACCTCCGTCTTGAGCCAATCTTCAAACTTTTCCAAGGCCTTGGCCGGCGGCACCCCGCGCTCCGATAGCCGTTTGATGTCCAGGTGATGGATGGCGTAGGCTTCGGCGGTCATCTTATCGTTGACTGGTTTCAGCTCGATGTAAAATGTGATTGGTCTTTCTTGCAGGATACAGGCCCCGATGGTGAGCAAAGAATACTGGCCCGGGTTGGGGCCGGCAGTTTCAACATCGACAGATACATAAGCTTCAGTTAAATCGTTGATGTTCATGGTATCCTTACTTTACAACAACTTCACCGAAAATGCAATCAAATCGCTCAATCTCTGTCAGGCATCCTGTGTGAGCTGCACTGTGTGCGCCGCATAGTGTGCGCCGCATATAGGCATTGCAAATAAGCTTTGAACCCAAGATCGAATAACGAAAGTCCATAAAAGAGTTTCCGGTGGAAGATCGGGACGTCAGCTTAGAACAGCTTTTGGTATACATTGAGCGGGCGGTGCGCGGCGACCGCAACCTGCTGGTGCAGTTATTCCGCACCATGCAGCAATTGGCCCACCACCCTACCGCCCCGCCCGAAGACCGCATGCTGGGGGAAATTTTGGCGCGCATCTTAATGGGCGACCGCGAACCGGACTTAAGCAGCTTTTCACCTGAAATCGCCGTCGAAATAAAGGGGTTGTTGGATCGCCTGCGCGCCTCCAATACAGTTGCATGAAAGCACATTAATCGCCTGCGCCTGAGTGGAATACTAAGAACTCAGGTAGGGGAGAATGTAACTGTCGGTCGCATTCTAAACTGGCCTGGCGCAGTTCGCGGCCTGCCCGTCGCTCGAGCTCAGGCTGGTATAATGGTTAAAGCGGGGAGAGAAGATTAATCGTGTGGTTTGGCGTTGGGTGAGAGATGTCAACAATAGACGAAATCAAAACCCGAATAGATATCGTAGACCTGGTTTCTGAGACGGTGCAGCTACGCCATTCAGGGAAAAACCAGGTTGGTTTCTGTCCATTTCATGAGAACACCCGCACACCCGCATTCGTCGTCTTCCCCGATTCAGGTACGTGGCGCTGCTTTGGTCAATGCAACGAAGGCGGGGATATCTTCAAGTTTGTAATGAAGAAAGAAGGCTGGGATTTCAGCGAAGCGCTGCATTACCTGGCAGAGCGGGCCGGCGTCCAACTCAAGCCGCCGACGCCCGAAGAACAGGAAGCCGCTGAAGAAAATGACGCCTTACGCTTGCTGCTGGAGGAAGCGGTTACATTTTACCGCCACCAATTATTGAACACCAACGCCGGTCAGGCCGCGCTGGACTATCTTCGCCGGGAACGCGGCTTGGCAGATGCGACGATCGAGGCTTTTGGTCTGGGCTACGCGCCCAATGCCTGGGAAGCTGCCGCCAATTATTTCAAATCAAAAGGCAATTCCGAAGAAGACCTGCTGGCTTGCGGGCTGGTCAGCGAGCGAGAAAACGCGGGTGCAGGCCGCGGCGCCGGCGTTTATGATCGCTTCCGCCACCGGGTGATGTTCCCAATTCGGGACGAGCGCGGCCGTATGGCTGGTTTTGGGGCGCGCATCTTGAACCCGGAGGATGTGCCCAAATTCCTCAACTCGCCCCAGACCGCCCTGTTTGACAAAGGCCACCTGCTCTATGGACTGGACCAGGCGCGCAAATCGATCCGGGCGCAGGATCAGGTGGTCATCGTGGAAGGTTATCTGGACGTCATCGCGCTGCACCAGGCCGGTTTCACAAATGTGGTCTCTCCAATGGGGACGGCGCTGTCGGAGCACCATCTCTACCTGCTGAAGCGGTTCACCCGCAGGATCGTGCTTGCCCTGGACCCGGATGCAGCCGGGGATAAGGCGACGCTGCGCGGCCTGCAGATCGCCCGCCAGTCGCTGGATCGAGAGAAGGACCCGGTCTTCGATGCCCGCGGTCTGCTGCGGCTGGAGGGCCGTTTGCAAGCCGATATCCGCGTTTGCACCCTGCCGGCCAACCTCGACCCGGATGAGGTGGTGAACCGGGATCCGCAAGAGTGGCAGAGGCTGGTTGAAAGCGCTAAGCCGGTCGTCGAACATGTGATGGAAACACTGGCTGCCGGTCGAGACCTGGATGACCCCAAGGTAAAAAACGAGGTTGCGGCTCAGGTACTGCCGCTAATTGAGGACATATCCAGCTCGATCGAACGCGACACCTATATACAACGCCTGGCCCGCTTGCTGCGCGTCGACGAACGAGCCCTACTGGAAGCCAACCTGGGCCGGCAGCGTCCCAAGCCGTCCAATTGGCGGCGCCGGGCGCGTCAGGAGCCGGCGGAAGCGCGAACAGAACCCCTGCTGTCCACACTTGCCAGCAGTTATAACCTGGAAGCCCACTCCATCGGGGTGCTGCTGCGCCGGCCGGACTTGCTTTACCAGGTTGATCGCAGCTTACAGGAATTCGGGCTGGGACGGCTTACACCGGAAGATTTCCAACACGCCGATCACAAGGAGATCCTGCGCCTGGTTTCCGAATCCGTCGACCAGGACCTGGCAGAGCCCGTCAATTTTGTGTTGGGCAGCTTTTCTCTTTCGATGATGGAGCTGGCGGATGAACTGCTGGCCCGAACGGATACCGTCGATCCCAATGAGGACCGTGTGCTGGAAGATTTAATGCGCGCGCTGCTGGAACTGCGCGAACGCAGCCTGCACCAAAGCATCGATTATCTGCGTTACTTGATGGAAGAATCGCAAGAAAAGGGTGACTTAAAAGCAACACAGTATATGGAAACTATGGTACAACATACCCGTGGACTGCAAAAATTAGACCGTGCGATTGGGCAGTACACAAGCAGATCGATTCTCACCCGCCAGGAAAGATAGCTTTTATGGGATCTTCCTTCGACTCTGCTGATTTATCATCTCAACCCCCATCTTCCTTCCAAGAATCTGAGGATTCAGAAATGTACTCCCTGGAAGAGAATGAGGAGCTTGAGTTAATCGAGCCGGGCGCCGAGAGCGGCAAATCCTTACCCATCGATGAGGTGGATGATTTGTTGGACGAGGAGGAATCATCGCCAGACGAGGATGAGGTTGATTTCAAACTGCCAACGGATGAGAATTGGGAAGAGATCGTTCCAGAGGATAACCTGGATTTGCTCGATGACCCGAAACTTGTAATGGAACTAACAGAAGATCCGGTCCGGCTATATTTAAAAGAAATTGGAACCATTGAGCTCCTGGACCCGGACCGTGAATTTTGGCTTTCCGCACAACTGGAAGCCTCGCGCCGGTTGGACCTGCTCAGCCGGCAGCACCCCCTGGCGCGGCGCGGCTCATCGCCCGCGCGCAGCATTTACCGAGCCCTGTATGAAGATTTGAACACTTCACGGGAGCGGCTGTTCGCCGATATCCAGCGCCTGGGTTACCAATCACCGGATATTCGCCAGATCCTTTCAGAAGCGCAGAACTTGCGCTATACCTGGGAGGGTATTGCCCCATCCTACTTACGCAACTATCTGGATAATGGGTTGTGGGGGACCGATGCGCTTTGGGATGGCGTGGCGCGCAACGCCATTGCCGTGTATCTCTACATGTATATGTTGACCGACGACCTGGCGAAATGCCTGGACGCTGCATTAGAGAAGCAGGGTGTCCTGCCGTCCGAACGCACCTTCATCCGGCATTTGTCGGACGAGGCAGAACTGGATCGGGAATTGATCCAGATTCACCAGCGAGCGGAAGAGGCCCACCATGCGATTATTCGCGCCAACCTGCGCCTGGTGGTCAGCGTGGCCAAGCGCTACATCGGCCGGGGAAGCTCTTTTCTCGATTTGATCCAGGAAGGCAACATTGGCTTGCTGCGGGCTGTCTCGAAATTCGACCCGACGCGCGGTTACAAATTCAGCACCTATGCCACCTGGTGGATCCGCCAGTCTATCAGCCGCTCGATCGCCGACCAGGCGCGCACGATTCGCATCCCGGTTCACATTTTCGAGTCGATTAACCGGCTGCTGCGCGTGCAGCGCAAACTGATCCAACAGTTGGGGCGTGAACCCACCAGCGAAGATATGGCCCTGGAAGCCGGCTACCTGGAACCCAAGGACGAGCAGATCATCCTGCGGTCACGCGCCGAAGAAACGCCTTTACCGGTAGATGTCCGCCGCCGCTGGCAGCGCGCCGCCGCAAAGGTAAACCGGATTATGCGCGCCATGGAAGAGCCGATGTCCCTGGACAGTCCGGTGGGCAACGAAGAGAGCAGCCAGTTAGGGGATTTTATCGAAGATGAGGACGCGCTGGAGCCAATGGACGCTGCCGCTCGCGAGATGCTGCGCGAGTCGGTAAAAAACGCCCTGGCGGTCCTTTCTGAACGCGAACGCGAAGTGCTCGAATTGCGCTTCGGCCTGGTAGATGGCAAAGACCATACGCTTGAAGAGGTCGGCCAATATTTCAACGTGACCCGCGAGCGCATTCGCCAGATCGAGGCCAAAGCCTTACGAAAGCTACGCCATCCCACTCGAAGCCGCCATCTGCGCGACTATCTTGGATAATTTAGAGTTTGATTGTGAAATTTGACACCTTGCATCCCTTGTGGTAAACTTCGAAGGGGATAATCAATAAAATAGATCACACGAGGTCACTCGATGATAAACGCATACCTGCCGATTGCAATCCTGCTCGTTATCGCAACGGGTTTGGCTTTTTTGGTCGTGGGAATTGGACATCTCTTCGGCCCTCGCCGGCCAACCGAGCGCAAGTCAGTTCCTTATGAGTCCGGTATGCGTCCAATCGGACCGGGTACACGCCGGATGCCGGTTCACTTTTACCTGGTCGCAGTTTTATTCATTCTTTTCGATATCGAGGTGGTTTTTTTCCTCCCCTGGGCGGTTGTTTTCAAGCAACTGGGCCTGTTTGGTTTGGTGGAGATGTTTGTTTTTATCGTTATCCTGCTGGTAGGTTATTTTTATGCGTGGAAGAAAGGAGCTCTCGAATGGGAGTAGAGCAAAAACTGGGGAACATGGGGATTGTCACGATGAAGCTCGAGCAGGCCGTCAATTGGGCGCGCACCAATGCTATGTGGCCCATGCTTTTTGGGCTGGCCTGTTGTGCAATTGAGATGATGTCCACCCAGGCCTCAAATTATGACCTGAGCCGGTTCGGAATGGAACTGATGCGCGCCAGCCCGCGCCAGTCGGACTTGATGATTGTCGCCGGGCGCGTTTCCAGAAAAATGGCGCCTGTGTTGCGCCGGTTATACGACCAGATGCCCGATCCGAAATGGGTGATCTCTATGGGCGATTGCGCTTCTTGCGGCGGCGTTTTCAACAACTATGCGATTGTCCAGGGTGTGGACGAGGTGGTCCCGGTAGATGTTTATGTAGCCGGATGCCCGCCGCGTCCGGAAGCGCTGATTCACGGCATTATCACCTTGCACGAGAAAGTGCGGGGCGAAAGCATCAAAGATTGGGCGTAATGGATGGACGAAAAACTCCAACTCTCCGTAAATGCAATCCAGGAGCGCTTTAACGCAACGGTGAGCGAATTTCGGGGGGACGTTACCCTGCGGATTTCTCCTGAAAATATCATCGAAGCGTGCCGCGTATTGCGCGATGAATTCGAGTTCAAAACCCTGGCCGAACAGACCGCGGTCGATTATTGGCCTGAAGAGGCGCCTCGTTTTAACGTGGTCTACGGGCTGCGCTCCTACAGCCAGAACCTCATCGTGTTCCTGCGGGTTCCCCTGGACGGCAACGCGCCCTCAATGCCCTCCCTGGTGGAGGTTTTCCCGAACGCCAACTGGTTTGAAAGAGAGCTTTGGGATATGTTTGGCATCCACTTCGATGGACACCCCGACCTGCGCCGGATTTTAATGCCCCACGATTGGGAAGGTCACCCGCTGCGCAAGGATTTTCCCCTGGGCTATGAAGAGGTGCAGTTCTCCTTCAATTTTGAAGAGATCAACGTACGTAAGCCGTACGCCAAGGATTAATCCGCCGGCGAGAGGCGCCTTTTGTAGAACGCGCCTTCCCGGCGAGAGTTTGAGTGATCCATGTTAGATCAGCAATCGAATGTTACGCTAACAGACGCTACATTTGAAGAGATCAGGCATCTGGTTTCCGACCGGGCGCCTGAGGGCGAGACGGTTTTGCTCAATATGGGGCCTCAGCACCCAAGTACACACGGCGTGCTGCGCTTGCTCCTGGAGCTGGACGGGGAGGTGGTCGTCAACTGCATCCCAGACGTTGGCTACCTGCACACCGGCGTCGAAAAGAACATGGAAGCTAAGACTTATCTCAAGGCCGCCGTGATGACCGACCGCCTGGACTACCTCAACACAGTCGGGAATAACCTGGCCTACTGCCTGGCGATCGAAAAGCTGGCGGATCTGGATGTCCCGCCGCGTGCGCAAGCCATTCGGGTCATTTTGACCGAGCTGCAGCGCATTGCTTCGCACCTGGTCTGGCTGGGCACGCACGCCCTGGACCTGGCGGCCATGTCTCTCTTCCTGTACTGCTTCCGCGAGCGCGAGATGATCCTGGACATCCTGGAGATGACCGGGGGCCAGCGCATGATGGCTACCTATATCCGCCCGGGTGGTTTGTGGCGAGATGCGCCGGTAGAATTCGAGGCGGCTGTTCGCCATTTTATCGATATCTTCCCAGCGCGCGTGGATGAGTATGAAGCGCTGCTTACGAAGAACCCGATTTTTATCGACCGCACAAAAGATATCGGCGCACTAACCGGCGACCAGGTTGTCCACTGGGGAGCTACCGGCCCGACGATGCGCGCCTCCGGTATCGCTCACGACTTACGCAAGGCCGCTCCCTATTCGGGCTACGAGCTTTACGACTTCAAGATCCCTACCCGGACCGAAGGAGACACCTACGCCCGGTATGCCGTACGCGTCGAGGAGATGCGCCAATCGCTGCGAATCGTCCAGCAGGCATTGGACAAGCTGCCCTACGGGCCGGTGCGCAGCAATAACCGCAAATATGTGCCGCCGCCGCGCTCCGAAATTGGCGTGAGCATGGAAGCATTGATCCACCATTTCAAGCTCTGGACCGAAGGCTTCACACCCCCGGTTGGCGCGGTTTATCAAGCAGTGGAATCGCCGCGGGGTGAATTAGGCGTTTACCTGGAGAGCAACGGCAGTCCGAAACCCTACCGGGTCCATTGGCGTACACCCTCTTTCGTCAATATGCAGGTGCTGCCATTGATGGCGAAAGGACGCCTGGTTGCGGACCTGGTCGCTTTGATTGGGACAATCGACATCGTTTTAGGAGACCTGGATCGGTGACAACACAAGCATCGAAAAACGCCTTAATCGCCAAATACCCTCAAGAAGTTGAAAAAATCCTGGATAAATATCCAGAAGATCAGAAACGCGCCGCAGTCATGCCGCTTCTGTACCTTGCGCAGCGCGAGCAGATGTTTGTCACCAAACAATCCTTGAGCGACATCGCTGAAATCATTGGCGTTGAGGCGACGGAAGTGGCTTCCATCGTCGGCTTTTATTCCCTGTATTACGACCAATCTGCAGGCAAGTACCGCATCCAGGTGTGCAGCGACATGCCCTGTGCGTTGCGTGGCGCGCAGGAATTCCTGGATAAGCTGTGCGAGAACCTGGGCATCACAGTGGGTGAGACCACACCTGACGGTCTGGTTACGATAGAAAAGGTTATGTGCCTGGCAGCTTGTGATAAGGCTCCGATGTTCCAGCTCCAGTCCGGCGAAGGGCTTGCCTATCACGAAAACCAGACTGTGGAGAGCGCCCTGGAGATGGTGGATGCCTTACGGAAGAAAGAAGAACGGAGAAATGGCCATGATGGCGGATAGAGAGCATCCGGCGGATAACGAGCATCCGGCTGACAAAGACTATCCGGAGAAACAACCCACGCCTGCCGGCAAGCCGGTTCTAAAATATATCCTGCTGCGCAACCGGGAGATCGAGGACCTGGACAACCTGGAGATCTACCGGCGCTTTGGCGGGTTTGATGCCTTTAGAAAAGCGGTGACAGGCATGAAGCCCGATGAAGTCACCGCGGAAGTCAAAGCCTCCGGCCTGCGCGGCCGTGGCGGGGCCGGCTTCCCGACCGGCGTGAAATGGTCATTTATCGATAACAAGAATTGGCCCCATTATGTGGTGGCAAATGCTGACGAATCAGAGCCGGGCACCTTTAAAGACCGCGAGATTATGGAGCGAAATCCTTTCCAGTTCCTGGAAGGCGTGGCCATATGCGCCTATGCGATCGGCGCAACCAGCGCTTATGTGTACCTGCGCGGTGAGTTCTGGCAGATTGCAGCCAGCCTGGATCGCCAGATCGCTGCCATGCAGGCATCTGGCCTGCTGGGGGACAACCTGTTCGGTACGGATTACGCTTTGCGAATATACACGCACCTTGGCGCCGGCGCTTACATTTGCGGTGAAGAGACTGCAATGCTCGAATCGCTGGAGGGTAAGCTAGGCCAACCGCGCTTGCGGCCGCCTTTTCCCCCTTCCTTCGGGCTTTTTGGCAAGCCAACCGTGGTCAACAACGTAGAGACACTGACAAACGTCCCCCTGATCATCGCCCGCGGCGCGGATTGGTATCACACCATCGGCACGGAGAAGAGCCCCGGTCCGAAAATCTTCTCACTTTCCGGCTGCGTCAACAAACCCGGGAACTACGAGCTGCCCCTTGGGACAACCTTCCGCGAGCTGATCTTCGAACACGGCGGCGGTATCGCCAACGGGAACAATATCAAAGCCATCATGGCCGCAGGGGCCTCCTCTTCTTTGATCGTCGCCAATGAAGCAGCATTGAATACCCCCATGGATTATGAGAGTGTGCCCAGCCTGGGAGCACAATTGGGCTCGGCTTCGATCATCGTGATCGACAATTCGGTGCGTATGGATTGGCTGATCAATAAAACGGTCCACTTTTTCAAGCACGAATCCTGCGGAAAATGCACGCCCTGCCGGGAGGGCACATATTGGATGATGCACCTGACGGACCGGATCGCCTCGGGCAAGGCCTCCTGGAGCGATGTAGCGCTGCTCCGCGAAGTCGCCGACCAGATCAAAGGTAAATGCCTGTGCGCTTTGGGAGATTTCTCAACCGAGGCTGTCATCTCCAGTATTGACCGGTTCCGGCCTGATTTTGAACTGGCTGTCGGCGCGGGCGCTGAAAGCCCTTCTCAACCGGCTGAAGCACTGCCGGAGCCCGCATAAGGCGGGTTGACTTTAGAGTTTGCGTTATGACCAAAACCGTTACACTGACAATTGATGGCAGCCAGGTGACCGTACCGGAAGGCACCCTGATCGTTAACGCGGCCAAAATGGCCGGGATTGACATCCCGGTGTTCTGCTACCACCCGAAGATGGAACCGGTAGGGATGTGCCGGATGTGCCTGGTAGAAATAGGCCGGCCTGTTCGCGACCGCCTCAGCGGTGAGCTGCAGCGGGAGGCAGATGGCTCGCCGAAAGTCGGGTTCGGACCCAAGCTGGAGACCGCTTGCACCACTCCTGTGTCCGAAGGCATGCTAGTGCTGGGGACGACGGACCACGTTAAGCGTGGCCGCAAGGATGTTTTAGAATTTCTACTCACCTCCCACCCGTTGGACTGCCCGATTTGCGATAAAGGCGGAGAATGCCCTCTGCAAAACCTGACGATGGGGTTCGGTCCTGGAGAGTCGCGCTACCTGTATGACGAGAAAATTCACCTGGCAAAGCACTTCCCGCTGGGTGAGCTAATTTTCTTGGACCGTGAGCGCTGCATTCAATGCGGGCGCTGCGTGCGCTTCCAGGACGAGATCGTGGACGATCCGGTGATCGGCTTCTTCCAACGTGGCCGCTCCCTGGAAATCGTCACTTATTCCGAGCCGGGTTTTAACTCGTACTTTTCGGGGAATACTACCGATATCTGCCCGGTTGGCGCCCTGACCACGGCCGATTTTCGCTTCAAGGCCCGCCCCTGGGAATTAAAACCGTCTGCCTCGATCTGCAGTCAGTGCCCGGTGGGCTGCAACACAACCTTCAACGTGCGCCGGGAAGCCGCATCTGGCGGGGAATGGGTGATCAAGCGGGTCATGCCGCGCCAGAATGAAGCGGTCAACGAAATCTGGATTTGTGACAAGGGCCGGTTCGGCTATCATTATGCCAAAAGCCCTGAGCGTTTGAGGCAGCCCCTGATCCGCAAGAATGGCGAGCTGGTGCCTGCAACCTGGGATGAGGCCCTGGACCTGGCAGCGGAGCGTTTCCGCAGCGCCGGCGCCGGCCTGCTAACCCTGGCGGGAGGCCGGCTTGCGAATGAGGATTTGTTTAACCTGAGCCAGCTCACCGGCTCTTTAGGCGGGAAGGCTGTCTTATATTCCGGAATGGCCGGCGGCGACCTGACGGCCCAGGTGGGCGTCGGTCAAGGCACCAATTTCAGCGACATGGGTCCAGAGACCACGATCCTGGTTGTGGCCAGCGACCTGGAGGAAGAGGCGCCGGTCTGGTGGCTGCGCCTCAAGCAAGCCGCCGTTCGTGGGGCGAAGCTGATCGTCGCCAACCCACGGCGCACCAAGCTGGATCGATACGCGACTCACAGCCTGCGCTATCCGTACGGCGCCGAAGCATCCGTTGTGCTGGCGATGCTCAATTCGCTTTCCGCCAAGCGCCCTAACCTGCCGGAAAGCGTGCAAAGCTTGCTGCGCAGCCCGGACTTACAGGCAGCCGCCAAGGTATTCAGCGGAACCGAGAACGCGCTGGTTATTTTTGGCAGCGAGGGCACAGGCCTGGCAGCCTCTCGGGCCCTGGCGCAGGCGTGCGCCAATTTGCTTGTCGCCACCGACCATGTAGGCCGGGCGAACAACGGTTTGTTGGGAGTCTGGCAGCGGGCGAACGACCAGGGCGCCTGGGATATGGGCTTTCGGCCCATAGAAGACCTGCCAGGAGCCATGCGTGCGGCCAAAGCCCTGTATGTGATCGCGGCCGATCCAGCCGGCGATGACCCATCCCTGGCCAAATCAGCCGATTTCATGGTCGTTCAGGAGCTTTACCTGACCAAGACCGCCAAGCTGGCGGACGTCGTCTTGCCGGTTCAGGCTTTCACCGAGCGAGAGGGGAGCTTTACCTCCGGAGAGCGCAGGGTGCAGCGCTATTATCCGGCGCTGCCCGGGCTGTCTGGAAGCTTTGCAGATTTTGCGGTCAGCGCGCAAATTGGTAAGCGCCTGGATTTAGCCCTGGAAGGCCGGCTCGCCGGACGGGTGATGGATCAAATTGCCAGGCAGGTGCCGGCTTACGCCGGGGTATCCTACACCAAATTGGCCGAGATCAAAGACCAGTGGCCGATCGTCGGTCGCGGAGATCTCTTTTACGGCGGCACTTCATACGAGAACAGCCAGGGGCTTGGTTTTCAGCTTGCTTCAGCGGTTGAAAAAGGGGAGACGTTTTCCCTGGCCTGGATCCAGCCGCCCGATGTCCAGGCGCCTCCGGATGGACTGCTGGCAGTGCCGTTCACGCGATTGTACGACCGCGGCCAGACTTTGCTCCCTTCCAACCTTTTACACCAGCGCATCCCGGATCCATTTGTCGTGCTCAGCAAGGCCGACGCCGGCCCATTGGGCGCCGGCGAAGGCGCTATGCTCCAGGTATCGCTTAACGGAAGCGCAGTGATGGCAGCTGCCCGCCTGGACGAAGACCTGCCGGCCGGAGTCGTATTGGTGCCGCGCAGTATGGGAATCCCGATCGATGGGCCAGGAGCCGTTCGGATCCAGGTTGCCGAACCGGCGGTCGCTTGACGCATCGCAGCGACACCGGTCGAATTTTCTAAGGAAGCCGCCATGGTATTGGAATGGATAATTAAATCGTTGATCTTGATCTTCGTTCTTCTGACGGGTTTTGCCTACGTAACTTTTTACGAGCGCAAAGCCCTGGCGCGCATCCAGGTCCGCGTGGGTCCAAATCGGGCCGGCCCTGGAGGCTGGCTCCAGCCAATCGCAGATGGCGTGAAACTGATTTTCAAGGAAGAGCTGATCCCTGCCGAGGCCGATAAGCTGGTGTTTGTATTAGCCCCCGTGATCACGGTGATCCCGGCCTTGATTATCCTGGCTGTCGTGCCCTGGGGGGATGCGATCTCTCTTTTCGGCCGGACCATTTCCTTATATTTAGCCGACATCAACGTGGCGGTGTTGTATATCCTGTCCATCGCCTCGATCTCAGTTTACGGTATCGTCCTGGCAGGCTGGTCCTCCAACAATAAATATGCCATGATGGGCGGCCTGCGTTCTTCGGCCCAGATGATCAGCTATGAGCTGGCGCTTGGCCTGGCCTTTGTTGGCCCGATCATGCTGGCCAGCTCGATGAGTATACGGGATATCGTCGAAGCCCAGAAAGGCATTTGGTTTGTCGTTTACCAACCACTGGGTTTTGCAATTTTCTTGATCGGCTCGCTCGCCGAAGTAAACCGGGCTCCATTCGACATGCCCGAGGCGGAGCAGGAGCTGACTGCCGGGTACCATACAGAATATTCCGGGTTGAAGTTCGCCCTTTTTTACATGGCCGAGTACATCAAGATGATCGCCGTCAGCGCCATTGCAGCCAGTTTGTTTTTAGGCGGCTATCGCGGGCCGTTCGTGGATGTCGCGCCTGTTTTGGGCCCACTCTACCTGTTCATCAAGGTCGTCATCCTGCTCTTTGGCATGATTTGGGTGCGGGCCACTCTGCCGCGCATTCGCTACGACCGGCTGATGGCTTTTGGTTGGAAAATAATGCTTCCAGCGGCCCTTTTGAATGTTTTTGGAACTGCGGTTGTAATGGTGTTGGTGGGAGGCTAAAGTTTTATGTTCACTGAACTTGCCCGTGGCCTGCTGACCACGTTTCGTTCGATGTTCGAAAAACCGGTGACCACCCAGTATCCGGAGGTCAAGCGGCCCGTGCACGCCCGTTTCAAAGGACGCCACGATCTCAAACGCTACGATAACGGCCTGGAAAAATGCATCGGGTGTTCTCTGTGTGCGGCCGCCTGCCCGGCTGATGCGATCTTCGTCGAATCGGCGGAAAACACCGACGAACAGCGTTTCTCGCCAGGCGAGCGCTACGCCAGCACGTATGAAATCAACATGCTGCGCTGTATCTTCTGCGGCTACTGCGAAGACGCCTGCCCAACGGAAGCGATTGTATTGGGCGACAACTACGAACTTTCTTTCACCGACCGGCGCCAGTCAATTTATACCAAAGAAATGCTGCTAGAACCGGTGCGGCCCGGGGGCAAGCCCACGCCGCTAAAGGTTGAGCCTGGCAAATACACCCGTTCAGTGCCTGAGATGCTGGATCCCACGGATTGAATCCACTGACCTGCCTGCCGAGGGGATTGACGATGCCCGCTTTGAGGGAGCGTCGACTTCATAAAGAATGAGAGCGAGTGAATGAACCCAGAATTGATCCTGTTCTTTGTCCTGGCGCTGGTTGCGATCGCAGCCGCGTTCGGCATGTTGGTCAGCAAAAGCGCAGTGTATTCGGCTTTATTCCTGATCTTAAACTTCGCCACGATCGCTGTTTTTTATTTATTATTAGGCGCCCCGTTTATCGCAATGGCTCAGATCACCGTTTATGCAGGCGCGATTATGGTTCTCTTCTTGTTTGTGATCATGCTGCTTGGCGCCCAACGCCTGAGCCAGACCTCCTCGCTGCCCTGGCAGCAGCCTTTAGCCATCGCGCTGGGCGTGATCCTGTTGGGCGAGGCCGTTTATATCCTCGTTTTTCGCGGCTCGACAGTGCTCCCGCAAACCGCTATCGAAGCGGACTTCGGCGGCCCGGCGATGATTGGCAACGCGCTCTTCAACCAGTACCTGCTCCCTTTTGAGGTGACTTCGGTCCTGCTCCTGGTAGCAATGATCGGGGCAATCGTGTTGACAAAACGGACCCAAGGTGACTCAGGTTAGGAGATTATCAAGTAGAAGGAGGAGATACATGGTTCCGATTACGTATTATGTTGCACTCTCTGCCGTTTTATTCACGCTTGGCACATTGGGCGTCCTGATCAGACGAAATGCCATCATCATATTCATGTCAGTTGAATTGATGCTCAATGCTGCAAACCTGGCGTTTGTCGCCTTTGCGCGCGGTTTTGACAGGGTCAATGGCCAAATTTTCGTGTTTTTTATCATTGCCGTAGCAGCCGCCGAGGTAGCTGTCGGCCTGGCATTGATCGTCGCCATATTCAATACCAAACAAAGCATTGATGTGGATGAAATTCACAGCCTGAAAGGTTGACGCCTGCCAACCTGAAAACCGGGTATTTAGAATAATCTGAAAAATTAAGAGATAAGCCTATGTTGCTAAGTATATTCGCAAATGGGGGACCGCAATTCTTCGGATTGGTACCCTGGATCGTTTTCATCCCCGTGATTGGGCTGCTAATTAATATGTCCTTTGGCGGGCGTTTGAGTGAGAAAGTAGTTGGAACGATCGCCAGTACAGCCGCCGGCCTGACGTTCGTGATCGCTGTGCTGCTTGGCATCTCTCTAATTGGGCAGCCGGAAGGCGCCGTTGTGCCTCTGGTCGAATGGATCCAGGCCGGTGAGCTGCACGTATCCTGGGGTTTTAACGTCGATACGCTCTCAGTCACGATGATGCTGGTTGTCTCCGGAGTCGGCACCCTGATCCATATTTATGCAATCGGCTACATGCACGAGGATGTGCGCCTGAATGGGGATCCAGGCCGCTTCCCCCGCTTTTTCGTTTTTATGAACCTGTTCATCGCTGCGATGATGATCCTGGTCAGCGCCGACAACTACGTCATGCTCTTCGTCGGTTGGGAAGGCGTCGGGTTGTGCTCCTACTTGCTGATCGGTTTCTGGTATGAAAAAGGGAAAGACGGTTTAGGAAACGCAATCGCAGCCAAAAAGGCCTTCGTCGTCAACCGGATCGGCGATTTTGGCTTTATGATGTCAGCCTTCACGATGTTCGCCTTTTTCCGCTCCCTGGATTTCAAAACCGTGTTTGATCAGGCGCCGGCGGTCTCAGCGCTGTATCCAGGGGCGATCCTGGCAATCACATTGTTCATGCTGTTAGGTGTCACGGGCAAATCAGCCCAGATCCCGCTCTACGTCTGGCTGCCGGACGCTATGGCAGGCCCTACGCCGGTCTCCGCGCTGATCCATGCGGCTACCATGGTCACAGCCGGCGTTTACCTGATCGCCCGCTCACACGCGCTGTATGTTCTCGCGCCGCAAGCTCAAAATATCGTCGCCCTGGTTGGGGGGGCCACTGCCCTGTTCGCGGCCACAATCGCAGTCGCCCAGTTTGACATTAAGAAAGTTCTGGCTTATTCGACCATCAGCCAGCTTGGATATATGGTCGCGGCTGTGGGGATGGGCGCGTTTGTGGCGGGCATGTTTCACCTGATTACCCATGCCTTCTTCAAGGCCTTGCTCTTCCTTTCAGCCGGTTCGGTTATCCAGGGCGTGGAGCACGGCCATCACCACGTAGAGCACGACCCAAAGCTGAAAAAATCCGCTAAATCCCAGGCTGGACACGAGTTCGACCCCCAGGACATGCGCAACATGGGTGGACTGCGCAACCGCATGAAGGTGACCTTCTGGGTGTACCTGATCGGAGCGGTAGCGCTGGCTGGCGTCCCGCCGCTGGCCGGATTCTGGTCCAAGGATGAAATCCTGGCAGAAAGCAGCACGCTCAACCCGCTGGTCTATTGGCTGCTGGTCGCGGCGGCATTCCTGACGGCATTCTATATGGGCCGCCAGATTTTGCTGGTTTTCTTCGGAGAGGCGCGCAGCCCGGCGGCGGAGCATGCCAAAGAAAACCCACCCGTGATGACCGTCCCCCTCATGATCCTGGGTTTCCTATCCTTGTTCGGCGGGTTGTTGAACCTGCCGGGGGTAAGCTCGCTCACCCACTGGTTGGAACACACCATCGAAAATATCCACGAAGGCGAATTCATTATTACCGTTGCCGTAATCTCATCCAGCCTGGCGCTGCTGGCGATCTTCATTTCCTGGCTTATTTACGACCGCCGCTACCGCCAGTTGCTCAGAACACCGCCGGCGAAACGGGTGGATGATCCTTTACGCTCTATGTTGGGTCCGGTGTTCACGGCGTTGGAGCACAAATGGTGGGTGGATGAGTTCTATGATTTGATCATCGTCAGGCCGTATAAGGGTTTGGCGCGCCTGCTTGCGTTCGGTGGAGCCGAACCAGCGGATACCACAACGAAAAAAGATTTCTTGCACGAGGTGGTCATCGCCGGCGGGTACAGCAAATTGGCGGATTTTTTCGCTCAGGAAGTGGACCTGGGATTTATCGACGCGATAGCCAACGATTTAGCCAGCATTGTCCGGGGCTCAGCCGGCTGGCTGCGGCGGATACAAAGCGGTTTTGTACGCACTTACGCCTTGATGGTGTTCCTGGGCGTTGTGCTTATTCTGGGTTATTTAATATTACGCTGACGGGTAAGAGCCGGGTGGACGGCCGCTTGGCGATCGAGAGCGGCTACAGATACCCGTGGATTCATTAATTTAGTAGAGGACGGTCTATGAACGCCTGGTTACTTCCATTGCTCGCTTTCTTCCCGCTGGTTGGGGTGGTGATCATTTTGTTCCTGAGGCCGGAACAGAAGAACAACATTCGCCTGGTGGCAGTGTTGACAGCTTTGGTCACCTTCGGGATTTCCATATGGGTGCTTGTCATGTTCAATGCCAGCAGCCCGGATATGCAGCTCAGCGTGAACGTGCCCTGGATCGAGGTGGCGGGCTTTAACATCGCCTTCCAGATGGGCGTCGACGGCTTGAGCATCCTGCTGGTTCTGTTGACCACACTGCTGTCGTTAATCTCCATTCTGGCCAGTTGGATCCTGGTTGAAGAAGGCGTTAAGGCCTACATGATCTTTTTCCTGCTGCTGGAGACCGGCATGCTGGGGGTCTTTCTTTCCCTGGACCTGTTCTTGTTCTATATCTTCTGGGAATTCAGCCTGGTGCCCATGTACTTCTTGATCGGTGTTTTTGGCGGCGAGCGGCGTATGTACGCGGCGATCAAGTTCTTCCTTTACACCATGGCTGGCTCGATCCTGATGCTCCTGGCTATCCTATGGCTGGGCATCACCGGGCACAGCTTTTCGCTGCCGATATTGCTGAGGGACGTCAGCGCAAACATCCCTCTCAACGTGCAGATCTGGCTCTTCCTGGCCTTTGGCCTGGCGTTTGCCATCAAGGTCCCGATGTGGCCGCTGCATTCCTGGCTGCCGGACGCCCATACCGAAGCGCCTACGGCTGGCTCGGTCATCCTGGCCGGCGTTCTTTTGAAGATGGGCGCTTACGGCTTTTTGCGCTTCAACATTTCGCTCTTTCCACAAGCCACCGTCGTAATGGCGCCCTGGATGGCAGGGCTGGCTGTGGTCGGGATCATCTATGGCGCGATTGTCTCATTCGCCCAGCGTGACATGAAAAAGCTGGTGGCTTATTCTTCGGTCAGCCATATGGGTTTCGTTATCCTGGGCATGTTCGCCCTAAACAGCCAGGGCGTTCAGGGCTCAATTTTACAGATGGTGAATCACGGCGTCAGCACGGGAGCTTTATTCCTGATTGTCGGCGTCATTTATCACCGCCGCCATACCCGCAACATGGACGCTTTCGGGGGCCTGTGGTCGTTATTGCCGGTTTATGGGACCATCGCTTTGGTCGTGTCGCTTTCCTCCATGGGCCTGCCAGGCACGAACGGGTTCGTGGGTGAGTTCTCCATTCTCCTGGGCGCTTTCGATTCGAAGGTCCTGGGCTCTTATTTATTCGCCGGATTTGGAGCGACGGGTGTGATCCTGGCGGCGATTTACATCCTGAAAATGTACCAGAATGTCTTCTTGGGGCCGGTGACTTACGAGGAAAACCGCAAGCTAAAAGATCTTTCCTGGTTGGAGATCCTTACGCTGGCTCCTTTGGTGATCTTGATTTTTTGGATAGGCTTTTACCCGCAGCCTTTCTTCCACTTAATGGCCCCTGCGGTGGATAAACTGGTCGCGGTCGTGCAAGTTGCCGCCACAGCGATGCATTAGTCAGGCAGTCGCATGATGCGCCTGTCGAATAGCCCAAAGAAATTCTATTGCACTCCAGATTTCATGTCAGGGACCTTATGAATTCATCCGATTTGCTTTCACTACTCCCCCTCATCCTCCTGGTATCGTGGGCCTGCTTACTCTTGCTGGTGGACTTGTTCATCCCGCGCGAGCGCAAATGGCTGACCGCTCTGCTCGCCGCCCTGGGACTGCTCGTTACCCTTGGGTTCTCATTGGCGCAATCCGGCCAGCAGCACATCTTGTTCAATGGCATGGCTGTGGTGGATGGCTTTTCCAACTTCATGAACACAGTTTTCCTGGGCAGCGGGCTGGTGGGCGTGGCGCTGGCATTCGATTATCTGAAGCGTATGAACCTGGAACGCGGCGAGTATTACGTGCTGCTTCTCTTTTCGATCAGCGGCATGATGCTTATGGCTTCCGCTGCGGACTTGATTGTCGTATTCCTTGCATTGGAGCTGCTGTCAATTCCGCTCTACGTGCTTTCGGGTTTTGCCCGGCCTCAGCCGGCCTCGGAAGAGGCGTCCCTAAAATATTTCCTGTTGGGAGCCTTTTCAGCCGGCTTCATGGTGTACGGCATCGCTCTGACTTTTGGCGCGACCGGCACGACCTCTCTGCAAGGGATCGTTAGCGCCGCATCCTCCGGAACAACCAATCTCACTTTGCTGGCAGTTGGCGCGGGGCTGGTGCTGATCGGCCTGGGATTTAAGGTGGCGGTGGTCCCATTTCATATGTGGACTCCGGATGTCTACCAGGGAGCGCCTTCGGCCGTAACCGCGTTTATGTCAGTCGGCGCGAAAGCGGGCGGTTATGCAGCGCTGATCCGCGTTTTCGTGATTGCCTACCCCTCCCTGGTCGTCAACCTGACCCCGATTTTCTGGGTCGTGGCTGCGGTTACCATGATCCTCGGGAACTTTCTGGCGATCGCTCAGACCAACATCAAGCGACTGCTGGCTTACTCCAGCATCGCCCATGCAGGTTACATTTTCATGGCGCTGGTGCCCTATGGACAACCCGCTGTCGCCCGCGACGCCGTCGCCTCAGCCTTGTTCTACCTGGTGGCCTACGCTTTTACCAATTTCGGCGCCTGGGCGGTTGTCATTTCCTTGGAGCAGGCGGAGGGCAAGGGCCTGGAGCTGAACGATTACGCCGGCCTGGCGCGCAAATATCCAGCTCTGGCTGCCGCCATGGCGATTTTCATGCTTTCGTTCACCGGTGTACCGCCGACTCTGGGATTTTTGGGGAAGTTCTTCCTTTTCCGGTCGGTACTGGAAGGCGGTTTCGTCGGCCTGGCGGTGATTGGGGTGCTCACCTCGCTGGTTTCGGCCTATTACTACCTGCGAGTTGTGGTCGTCATGTACATGCAGGAAGGCGAGCCGAAAGTCCGCCGCGAACCCTGGCTGTATGCGATCACTACAGTAACCGCCGTCGGCACCGTCGTGCTCAGCCTGGCCTCGACACCGCTTTTGTCCTGGGCGTCGAACGCTTTACTGCAATTGTTCTGAGATCTCAATTCAACTGAAGGTTGGATTTTCCCAGAAAGCGGGCGAGGCATTGCAATGCCTCGCCTGCTGTTGATTCGCCTGGCGGGCGGCTGCGATATCCGAATGGGCCCATTTCAGGGAGCGAGTGATATTCGTCACTTGCCGGGGGGCGAGTTTTATTGTATTCTTATTAAGGGCCTCTTAAAAAAAGTGGTTTACTGACGTCTTTTTCAAAGCGGCTGATGAATGCCTGCATCCGACCAAGGCCAAAGGAAGAAACTGCGTTACCATTCAGGTGTTAAGTTACAATGACTCTTCTGCACACCCTGTCTGCCGGTATCGTTCAGAATGGCATTTTGGCAGTTCTAAGTTAAATTGGCTTGAACGAATCTATGGAGCAAGCCATGGAAAGAACGAAGCAGAAACTCTTCTGGGTCTGCCTGACTCTGGTAACCGGGATGGTGATATTTTTAACATTCAACGTGCCAGTCGCCAGCGGAGTCTTCTCAGACTTCAATGCATTTTCGCCTATCATCATCAAAGCCCCTCAAACTCCCACCCCAACATCCCAGCCGCCGCACGTGATCGTGCTTTCCAACAATTCCAGCTACGTCTCCTCAATAACCAGCTCGCTGCATGTGCTCGGCGAGATCAAAAATGATAGCGTCTATGACATCAGCAACGTATCCGTCAAGGTCAGATTGTATGATAAGAATCACAAAGAACTGGCGACCGAGTCGGATTCGATCTTGCTATCCAATCTCCCCGCCGGCGAAAGGTCGTGTTTCGATATATTTTTTGACTCGCCTCCGTCGGGTTGGTCCAAGTATGAATTTGATTCGCCCACATTCGACCTGAACGGCAAAGGCCTCCCGGAATTATCGCTTCTCGGTCTGAGCTCGAGCTACGATAGCAGCAGCGGCGACTATGTGATTAACGGCACGGTACACAATGACGAGAGCAGCCGGGTGGAGTGCGTCAAGCCGGTTGCCACGCTCTACCAGAAAAAAACCGGCAAGATCATCGGTTGCGCTTACACTTACGTGAGCTCCATCAGCCTGAGCGCGAATTCGCAAAGCACGTTTTCTATGGAATTCTATGGGCGAAAATACGACGATGTGGACGGCTTCCATATGCAGGTCGATGGATACATACCATAATCAAGCCGGAGGCTGTCACTTTCAAAAGGTCCGCCGGCTTTGGTCCGCATCGCTAGCATGTTAGAATCATATTTATGATTAAAGGACACACCCTCCTGACACCAAGCACAAAGTCCTTTTTTCTAATCCCCAAAAGAAAATTGGCGTATCTGATATCATTGGCGCTCCTGGTCGCTTGTACAGGGCCGTCGCCTGAAGCCTCTCCCGCGCTGCCGCACGGTTTGCCAACTGCGCGCGGGCCAGCAGCTCCTGCAAGCCAGGAGGGGAACAACCCGCTCCTGGCGACGCTGACAGCCCTGGCGGCCGGCGGCGCCAACACCGAAGGCCCGCTAGGCAATACAGGCGGCAGTCAAACGCCGATCTCTTTCCCCCAGGCTACACCGGAACCGCCCCAGCGGCTCATCACCCTGACTCCCCCGGTGATCCTGCCGGCTACCTTACCACAGACGACCTTGCCAGCGGCTGTCCAGCCGGCGTACCCGCTCTCCCTCACGCCGGTTTCTTCGCTGCCCTCGCTGCGCTCACTTGCCCAGGCGATCGGGATCTATATCGGCGCCGCCGCCGACCCCTCCCTGATCCAGTCGGATCCGGGTTATGCCGAGCTTTTGAGCCATGAATTTAACATGCTGACTCCGGAAAACGTCATGAAGTTTGAGACCATCCACCCGGAACCGGAGCGCTACGATTTCTACCCTGCCGATATCCTGGTCGCTTATGCCCAGGCTTATGGGATGGGAGTGCGCGGCCACACCCTGGTGTGGGACAGCCAACTGCCTGCCTGGGTGACCCAGGGCAATTTTACCCGCGAGCAGTGGATCGCAATTCTGCGCGACCATATTTACACGGTGGTGGGCCATTTTCGCGGCCAGATTTATGCCTGGGACGTCGTCAACGAAGCGCTGGATAATGAAGGAAGGCCGCGCGATACGATCTGGCTGCGCGCTATCGGACCAGATTATATTGCCATGGCCTTCCAATGGGCGCACGAAGCAGACCCGCAGGCTAAGTTATTCTATAACGACGACAATGGCGAGGGGATGAACCAGAAATCGCAGGCTATTTACCAGTTGGTCCAGGGACTGCTGGCTGCCGGGGTCCCGATCAACGGTGTGGGCCTGCAAATGCACGTCTCTCTTTCCAGCGCGCCGTCCGCTCAGGATCTGGCGGCAAACATGCAGCGCCTGAGGGAGCTCGGCCTGGAGGTCCACATTACCGAGATGGATGTGCGCATCCAGAGCAGCAATAAGAGCCTCGATGAAAAACTGCAACTGCAGGCGCAGGTGTACCAGTCTGTGTTAACCACCTGCCTGGCAGCCCCGAATTGCAAGGCTTTCGTAACCTGGGGCGTAAGCGACCGCTATTCTTGGATCCCTGGTTTCACCGGGCACCCGGACGCGCCGCTGCTGTTCGATCAGGCCGGCCAGCCCAAGCTGGCTTTTTATACCGTCATGAGCGCATTGATCGCTAGATAGCAGGTTGGGGCAGGCCGTACAGCATGTGGTGCACCACGCTCAGGACGCGCACCTGCTCTGCGGCATGATATGAGGAGCGCACCAACGGCCCGCTTTCGACCCATTTGAAGCCGATCCCCAGGCCGTAGGTCTTGATCTCCGCAAATTCATCCAGGGTGTAATAGCGGGCGATGGGCAGGTGCATCTTGCTGGGCTGCAGGTACTGCCCAACGGTTAAGATGTCCACCCCCCAACTGCGCTGGTCGCGCATTACCGCTTTGACTTCTTCCAGGGTCTCGCCCAGGCCGACCATAATGCCGGATTTGGTCAGCACATCCGGGTCGAGGCGCTTGGCGTTGCTCAAGGTGGCAGCCGCCCACTCATAGTTGTCCTGCGGCTGCACTTTCTTGAACAGGCGCGGCACGGTCTCGACGTTGTGGTTCAGGATTTCCGGACGGGCATCCATGACGATCTTCAACGCTTCCAGGCTGCCTTTGAAATCCGGGATCAATACCTCGATCGAACAGCCGGGGTGAAGCTGGCGAATCCGGCGGATGACCATCGCAAATATCGGCGCGCCGCCATCTTTACGGTCATCCCGGTTTACGCTGGTGATGACCGCGTGTTTTAAATTCATGGCTTTCACCGCCTGGGCGACTCTCTCCGGTTCGAGCCAATCAAGCGGGGAGGGTTGACCGCGCTTGATGTCGCAAAAGCCGCACGAACGCGTGCAAACATCTCCAAGCATTAAGAATGTCGCTGTCCCAGCCCCCCAACATTCGCCCATATTAGGACACATCGCCTCTTCGCATACGGTGTGCAGCGATTTGCTGCGCATCAGGCTCTGCAGCCACTCGTAAGTCTCGCCGGAGGGGGCGCGCACCTTGATCCACTCGGGACGCCGTCTCGGGGTGGCTTCGATCTCTTCCGGCTTGATCCGGTCTCGAGTTGGGGTAAACGGCATAAACACTCCTGATCATCGATCTATGTTTCTAATATCCCCCATTGTACCTCTTTTTAGGAGTCCTTTGGGAGGCTCCGGGAGACTCGCCCACCAAGAATCGGCGGATATCGTTTGTTCGTGGCCCTACCGATGCACTATAATAGCCCACAATCGAGATGAACCACGTACGATAAACCCCACAGTTTGAGCGCTTATGGACAAATGCCGGAAAACCTGTAAAGGGCAGATGCGATCTTCGCAGTGCGACCTGAAGCCGGGCGCAGGCTTTACCGTCCAGGCGGCCAGCAGCGCAAAGCCCGTTGTTTCTTCTCCCACGCTCGCCCTGGGGCGCTGCCTGTGCGCCTTGATGCTTTTGGCGGTCGCACTCCTCAGCGCCTGCGCCCCGGCCGCGACCAGCGCTCCCCAAACCCAGGGCCCGGATGCGGTTTATACAGCCGCCGCGCAAACGGTCGTAGCCCAAATCACCCAATCCACTGGCGCCACGGCTGTGGCCCAGCTAACCCAATCGGCTGGCGCGACCGCGGTCGCTCAATTGACCCAGATCGCCTCAGCGCCAACGGCCACTCCCATACCGGCTCCGCCGACCCCCCTGCCGCCTGCGACGCCAACGGAAACGCAGGTCGCCCTGCCCTGCGACGCGGCCCAGTTTTTAGGGGATGTTACGGTTAGCAATGGGAGCCTGTTTCCGCCTGGGGCCGCATTCGTCAAGACCTGGCGCATCCAAAACACGGGATCTTGCTCGTGGACGCCGGCCTATAGCCTTGTGTTTGCCGGTGGGGACATTTTAGACAAGGTTACCGAGGTCCCCTTTCCACAAAATGTGGACCCGGGGCAGTATCTGGACCTTTCGCTGAGTCTGGTCGCCCCAAGAGACCCAGGCGTTTACACCGGGCAATGGCTGCTGCGCAAACCCAGCGGAGGGATTTTTGGGGTTGGCCCCAACGGTCAAGATCCGCTCGTGGTGCGCATCGGGGTCGCTTCCCTGCCAGAAAACCCGAACGCCGCCTACGATTTCGCCGCCAATTATTGCATGGCAGATTGGTTGAGCGGGCGCGGCGCGTTGGACTGCCCCGGGGTGGCGGAGGATCCTGCAGGCTTCGTCCAACTGCTCACTCAGCCAAGCCTGGAGTCGGGCGCGAGCGACCAATTTGCTTTGTGGACCCGGCCGAATGAGGATAGCTCGGGGTGGATCAGCGGCCTTTACCCGGCCTACCGCGTCCGGAGCGGCGACCATTTTCGGGCCGAGATTGGCTGCTTAAGCGCCAGCCAGGGCTGCAATCTGAACTTTGACCTGGAGTACCAGACCAATTCAGGCGCACGCGTAAGCCTGGGAGCCTGGGACGAATCCTATGACGGCTTGACAACCTCGCTCAACATCGACCTGGCTGACCTGGCTGGCAGAACCGTACAGTTTATCTTGAGCGTCAACGACCAGGGGCGGCCCAGCAGCGCCAACGGGTTCTGGCTGGGGCCGCGCATTCAAAATGTCTTCCCGAGCACCGAGCTGGCGCTCATCTGGAACCGTTCACCAAACGACGAAAGCTATTGTGACGAGCTGCGGGTTTACCTGACCGGTGAAGAGAACGGCAGCGCCCGGGCGATCGACTGCGCTGGCCCGCGCCGCCCGTTGGGCGAATCGACCTTAACCCCGGATGAGCTTGACCAGGTGTTGGAGTGGGTGAGAACTTTGAAATCATTCGATGGGCAGGTCTACCAGGGGAGCGATATCCGGGCGGTGAACGCTTATATCGATTTCACCGGGAAAGGCGCCGGCGTGGCACGCGATACTGAAATTCGGGCTATCAACAGCCTGGCGGAGCAAATCTTCAACCGGATTGTTGGGGGAGGTTAAATGAACGGAACCGGGGCGAGGCGCTAAAGCGCCGGATTTCGTTGATGCGCCGGATGAGCATCGGGTGATTCCCCAGGGCCTCATTCAGGCTTCCCATGATCGTATCGTCCTGGGCGTCAATGCGCTGGTATGCCATTTCCAGGCCGGCGGGCGAATTCCCCAGCGGCCCTGCCACCAGCTTGATCAGGGCCGAGATAGCCTTTTCGGGCTTCCCGCAGGCCAGCAGACCGGCCCTGTCTGCAGAAAGCTCGCAGGCGCGGTTCCACCATAAAAAAGCCAGGGTCAGCACAGCCGAGGCGCTCGAGGTTGCCGGGATTCCCGCCAGGCCGCCCACCAGCGAATTGAGGCGGGTATGCCCCAGGGCGACATGCCCCATTTCGTGCCCGATAATGAAGCGCAGCTCGTCTTCATCCATGACTTTCAGCAGCGCGGAGTACAGCACGATGACTTTGGGTGTGTCGAGCCCAAAGGCGTAAGCGTTGAGCTCCCGGCTGCGGGCGACGAAGACCTCGATTTCTCCGGGGTTGATGCGCCTGGCGGCCTGGCGCACGACTTCCGCCAGATTGGGGGTGTTCTTTTCATTCACGGGGTAGGCCGAGCGCAGCAAGGATTGGTGGTGCGAGCGGCTGGAGAAAAAGACCAGCGCCACGGCCGCGGCGATAAAGATCACGCTGGCGCAAAAGGTCGCCGTAGCAGTGATGACGACCACCGCCGCGACCAGCAGTAGAGTCAGCGACAGGATCAGGTTCTCGTTTTCATAACGATAAGCGCTGGGCCGGTAGGGAGGCTGCATGGAACTTAGGGGCTCGGGATTCTAGCTGCCAATATCCTGCACCAGCAGCTTTAACCCCTCCACCCCCACAACCCGGACACGCGTGCCGGTCGGCAAAGTGGCGCTCTCGTCCACGGATTGGGCCGTCCATAACTCACCTCCCAACTGGACGTGGCCGCGCGGGCTCAAGTCCGCCGTCACGGTGCCGATGCGCCCGATCAGGGTTTGCTGCCCGGTGCGCAAAGGCGTCTTTTGGGCTCGCAAAGCGAAAAGCAGGATGCCAAAAAACAAGGCCCCGGTCATCGCCGAGCTGGCGATCGCCAGCGGCACCGAAACGCGCTCCACTGTGGGCACATTGGGCGAATTAAAAAGGACCAGCCCGCCCACGGTGAGCGAGGCAATCCCGGCGACGGTCAGCGCGCCGTGGGTTGGCGCCTTGATATCCAGGATGAAAAGGATGAAGGCCAGGACCAGGAAGATGACCCCGAACCAGTTGACCGGTAAGATATCCAGCCCATACGTCGCCAGCGCCAGGCAGACCACGCCGATGAAACCCGCCACCCAGCCGCCTGGGCTGGAAATTTCAATCAGGATCGCCACCACACCGACGTTGATCAACAGCAGGACGATGTTGGGATCGGTGAGAGTCGCTAAAAGCTGCTCGATGAACGTCGGGGACAGCTCCGATACATCGGCAAAGGCGGTGTGCAGGGTGGTTTGCTGCGTCCCAACCGTTACTTGAAAGCCGTCCAATTGGCGCAGCAGGTCGGTCACGTCGCTGGCGATGAAATCCACCAGCCCGGCATCCAGGGCTTCACTGGCCGAGACCGCCTTGGCGTTTTGGATCATGTCTTGCGCCAGGGCGACCGCCTGGGCGCCGCGCGATTGGGTCAGCGAGCGGGCAGTGGCGGTCAGAATCTCTTTTTGCTTCAATTCCTCTGTGGTTGTCAGGTCCTCCCCACTCGGGCCCACCGGGCTGGCTGCGCCGATGGCGGATCCGGGCGCCATAGCGGCCGCGTGGCCGGCCATGGTGATCAACGATCCGGCGCTGCCGGCCATGGCTCCATCGGGAGACACGTAAACTACGACCGGAACGCTGCTGGCGCGGATATCCTGCACCATGCGGTTCATCAGGTCGATACTGCCGCCAGGCGTATTCAGCTTGAGGATCAGGACGACCGCCTGGCGCTGCTCGGCAGTGCGAATGCCGCGCTCCAGGTAGCCGGCCATTGCCGGGGTGAGCGGCCCGTCGGCGGTCAGCACCAGCACCTGCGAGGCGCTGGACTGTGCGGCTCGAGCGGGGTGAAAGGCAGCGGCGAACAGGACACACAAAAGAAGAGCGATAACTCGAAACAGGCTTCCCAGGCGCTTGAACATAGGAGCACTCCAGGTGATTAGCGAATTCAACGCCTTAATTATAGCCGTTTTCCGCCTGTTGAATATTACAGGGTGCGGCGACCCGTCCAGTGGGCGCTTTCGATCCCCGAATTCTTAGAATTTCTTATAACCCCAGAAATTCTATTGACAGGTCCCCTGGATTATTATAAGATCGATTCGCACCTTCTCTGATGTGTCGGGGCGCTGTTGAAGCATGGAGAAGGCGGTGCGATTCATTACTTCTCGGGTCTCGGGGAACACCCCCTGATTATTAGAAGATTCAACGGTTCTCTTTCAAAGGAAGCTTTGATCCAAGATACGGCCTTTCCATACCAGGGCGGGCGCCTGCAATCCGGGTTTCGTTAACCCGCTGTAGGCCTGCTCTGCTTCTTTATTTTTAAGGGTGAGCGTGTTGGGCGCGATTTGGCGCTAAGCGAAGGTTAGCCAGCCACGCAACACGATTTCAGATATACATCAAAAGAGCGTTGGGCGCTTTTGGCGCACCACGCGTAAGGATAAATAGAGATACATCATATGAGGAGGTGATGCTTTCAGAGAGCGCTGCGCTTTTCCCCGCTGGCTTGGGTAAAACCGGATCGAGCGGCCTCTAGAGCAGGCCTTTAGGGCCGGAAGGCCGCCAGGTATTCATCAATTCAAACATGAAAAGGAAACAAGCAGATGGCAAAACGAAGAGACCTTACCCGTTTTTTTGGGATATTCCTGGTTATCGCGCTGGTGGTGAGCCTGGCGCCGGTGCGCAGCCCGACGGTTCAAGCCGCCGGGCCAACCAGTGTATTCGTTAACGAAATCCATTATGACAATACAGGCACAGATGAAGGCGAAGCGATTGAAATCGCCGGTCCGGCTGGCACGGATTTGAACGGATGGAGCCTGGTGCTTTACAATGGGGCAAACGGTGCTGTTTATGGCACGACAGTTTAACAGGCGTCATCCCAGATCAAGGTAATGGCTATGGAACCTCGCTCGTCAGTTACCCGAGCAACGGCATCCAGAACGGCTCTCCGGACGGGATGGCTCTCGTGCATGCTGGCAGCGTCGTAATCCAGTTCCTTAGCTACGAGGCACTTTCGCCGCCGTCGGTGGGCCTGCCGACGGGCTGACCAGCATGGACATTGGGGTACCGGAAAATGGGTCTGGCCGCAATAGGTGAATCTTTGCAGCTCAGCGGAACCGGAACCACTTACGAAGATTTCACATGGAGCACCTCATCGCCGAATACATTCGGGGCGGTGAACACGGGCCAGGCGTTCGGCGCTGCAGCTAGCGTGGTTTTCATCAACGAAATCCACTACGACAATGTCGGCACAGATGCAGGCGAGGCGATCGAGGTCGCCGGCACGGCCGGCACGGACCTGACCGGCTGGAGCCTGGTGCTGTACAACGGTTCAGGCGCTGCGTCCTATGACAGCGACAGCTTTGATCGGCGTCATCCCGGATCAAGATAACGGCTATGGGACCCTGTCTTTCAGCTATCCTAGCAACGGCCTGCAGAACGGGTCGCCAGACGGGGTGGCCCTGGTGGACGCCAGCAGTCCGTGGTCCAATTCCTCAGCTATGAAGGCGTTTTCACCGCAGTAGGCGGGCCTGCCGACGGGCTGACCAGCACGGATATCGGCGTGGCTGAAGATGGAAATACCCTTGTCGGAGATTCATTACAGCTCACTGGCACAGGCTTAACTTACGACCAGTTTACCTGGAGCGGCCCAACAGCGAGTACGTTTGGGGTCGTGAATACAGGCCAGACGTTCGGCGTTGTAACAAACGAGCCGGTGCTGGCAGATTGTGGGTCGAATATAACCGTCGCTTATGGTTTTGGCGGCTCGACCCAGGTAACTGCTAGTGATGTATTACGGTGACGCACTCGCCATCACTGGCGATAAATCCCGTCCCCTCAGCCGGCGCAATCAACTTAGCGATCTGGTTCCGGCGGACAGTGTGGGCGCTATGGCTAGCGCCAATGTGACGGTAGACGCCAGCGTTCCGCCCGGCAGTAAGCATGGCAGTTGAGCACCAACGACGCCCAGGCCCGACTCCGGGAATGGCACCGTTCAGCCTGACGGTTAATGTTCAGGAAGTCCTGCCCATCGGCGCCGTCCAGGGCACGGTGAGCGACAGCGATGACGGCTTCACCATCGATTCGCCCTACGTGGGCCAGACGGTGATCGTCCAGGGCGTGATCTACGAGAAGGTGATCGCACGCACCAGCAGCGGCGGTTCCACCTACGGCTTCTTCATCCAGAACACCGCCGCCACCGCCGACAGCGACCCGAACAGCTCGGATGGCATCTTCGTCTTTATGAGCGGCTTCACCGATCTGGTCAACGGCTATGTGCCCCAGGTGGGAGATGAGATCGTGCTGCAAGGCCGGGTCAGCGAGTTCTTCGACCTGACCGAGCTTTCCAGCGCCCGCGAGCTATCCATCGTGCGCACAGGGGTCGACCTGGACGCCGAGCTGCCCGCTTTCGTAACCAACCCGCCGGACGACCTGGCGGACGCCTACCGCTACTGGGAGCGCCGCGAGGGTATGCGCGCCCAGGTGCCGGCCGGCAGCGTAGTGCTCAACGGGCGCAACGTCTTCGCCAGCACCTTGGACGGCGAGGTGTGGGTGGCTAACCCGGACAGCACGATCGCCCAACGCGCCGATCCGTACACCCGGCGTTCCTTCCGCGACCCGCACCCGCTGGACGACATCCCCGCCCAGGTTTTCGATAACGGCAACGGCTATCGCATCCTGATGGGCAGCATCGGGATCAAAGCCGCCGCAAACGACAATTCCGTCCTGATCGCGCCGGCGCGCACCTTCGACACGCTCAGCAACGCCCCCACCGGCGGCGTGTACTTCTCCTTCGGCAAGTACTCGGTGCAGGTCGATGAGCAGATCCAACTGGCCGATGGCGTGGACCCGTCGCTGAATAACCCGCCGCAGGCCTTCGATCGCCAGGAAGGCTACAGCATCGCCACCTTCAACATGGAGAACCTGTACGACTACCGCGACGATCCCTTCGACGGCTGCGACTTCACCGGGAACAGCGGCTGCCCGGGCGTCTCTCCGCCTTTTGATTACGTCCCAGCCAGCGACGAAGCGTACCAGGCTCGCCTGCACGATATCGCCCAGCAGATCATCGGCAACCTTCACAGCCCGGACGTGATCATGGCCCAGGAGGCCGAAGACCAGGACATTTGCACTGTCGCCAACCAGGTTCTTTCCTGCGGCGGCACGAACAATGCGGACGGCAAACCGGACACGCTCCAGGAGCTGGCAACCGTGGTCTACAGCCTGGGCGGCCCGCTGTACGACAGCGGCCTATGACCGGGATGGGGCGGACGACCGCGGCATCGTCTCCGGCTTTCTGTTCCGCAGCGACCGCGTCCAATTGCTGCCGGCCCAGGCGGGCGACCCGGTCTTGGGCAGCAGCCCGCAGGTGAGCTACCGCTCGGACGCCCTGCCTTACAACGCCGACGTACAAAATCCCAAGGCGCTCAACGCCGTGCTTCCGGCAGACGTGGACACTCAGCACGGGCGTGGACGGAGTGAACGTCTTCACCCGCGCCCCGCAAGTCGGCCTGTTCCGCTTCTGGCGGGATGGCATCGGCTGAAGCGTGTTCACCGATCTTTACCTGGTCGACAACCACTTCAGCAGCACCCCGGACGCCCGTGTCGGGCAGCGCACCGAGCAGGCTGCCTACGACGCCGCTATCGTCGCAGCGCTTCAAGCCGCCGATCCGAATGTGCGCATCACGGTGGGCGGCGACTTGAACGTCTACCCGCGCCCGGATGACGCCTTCAGCCCCGGCAGCCCGCTCTTCCCCAGCGACCAGCTTCACGCTTTGTACGACCAGGGGCTGACCAACCTGTTCGACGTGCTGGCAGCCGACGTGCCCGCCAGCGCTTACAGCTACGTATTCCAGGGCCAGGCCCAGACGCTGGACCAGATGTTCGTCACCCCGTCCAGCCTGGACGAGCTCGTGAAGATGCGCGCCGCCCATATCAACAGCGATTGGCCCAACGACTACGAGGGCGACGGGCCGCGCGGCACCAGCGACCACGATCCGCAGGTCGCCCAGTACTCGCTGCTGCCCAGCCTGGACCGCCTGGAGGACCTGGTGAAGTACTACGACGCCCAGGGCGCCATCAAGAAGAATGCCGTGACGAAGCTCCTGCTGCAATCCCTGGAGCAGGCCCGCTTCTATCTAGACCGCGGCCAGATCATCGCCTACCGGGTGCAACTGCGCGTCTTTATCGTCCTGGTCCGGGCTTTCAGCCCGCAGTTCATCAGCCGCCCGGCTGCGAACGCTTTGATCCAGGAGACCCAGCTTTTGCTGGACCAGCCCGCCTTCAGGTCATTCTCGGGCTCCACGCTCGAAATGACGACTTCGGCAGGCACCCTGTACCTGCCGTTGATCCGCCGCTTAGCGGCTGCGGCTTGAACGGATGCATACTGGCGGCGGAGCAAATTGCTCCGCCGCCAGTTTCTTGTGAGCTTTTTGCTCGGGTCATGGGGATTGGGCTGCTGCCAACGCCGCCTTGACCGCAAGCAGCGCTCAAGGTAAAATCGAGGCGCTTAAAGCAACAGCGGGAGTCGCCAAGTGGTAAGGCATCAGCCTTCCAAGCTGACATTCGCGGGTTCGAGTCCCGTCTCCCGCTCTATCGCCCCCATATCTGGGAAATAACCCCGCCACAACGGGTTTGTTTCCAGATGTGGGGGTTGCGTTTAAGGCCCTTTTTGAGAAAAAGCGGCAAAATGAGTATCAGCCTCTTTTAATCACATTTTTTCCTTACCTTCCCCTCCAACAGAATAGCGGTTCGTCGCAGTCCAAATGGCAAATTCCATATACCAGGAGGATTACGATGGATATTCAACAGTCTTTTGAGCGGTTCATCAAAGACCGGCGGGCATTGCAGGTCACCCCGAACCATATTAAGCAGCTTCAGAGCAAATTCAAGACGCTGGGGCGATTTTTGGAATCGAGGGGCGTCACAACCACCGATGAGCTGAATTCCGAAATCCTGGCGGACTTCATGCTGCGATACATACAGCCAGAAGATGGCCGGAAATATTCAGATTGGTATATCCGGGGAATTGCCAATACGATCCGGGCGTATATCCGCTTCCTGCTTGAAATGAGAATCATTCCCGAGGGAATTCCATTTTCGATGCCCAGGTTTCACCGCCCGCAGCCCATTTTGATCGAAGCCGACCGGATGCAGCAAATCATCGACGTTTGCGACAATTTGAAACTGAAAATCATGATGGCGTTTTTCTTCGACTCCGAGACTCAGGCGCACCGAGGTTTGTTCTCTGGTCTGGAGCGATGTTTCATTCGAAAAAGGAACCGTGTTGGTCCAGCATGGCAAAGGCGATAAATTCCGATATGTTCCTCTCGGAAAAACCATCATCCGCCTGCTGGCGCGTTACAGGGCGGAGATTGAAGCGGAGACCGGATTTGAACCCCTGCCTGCAGATCCTCTGTTTCCCACATCCAGGGGAACCCCTTATTCGATCCACGGCATGAACACACTGTTCGCCAGATTATCCGAAAAAGTTGGGTTCCACGTTACCGCGCATGCACTTCGTAGGGGCTATGCCAAGACCGCCCGAAAGCTCGGACGGGATTGGGAGGATATCCAGCAGAGCATGGGACATTCCTCGATTGATCAAACCCGTCAATACGTTGGGTTTCTCAACCAGGACGATGTTCAGAAAGCTCGGCCGACATCACCGGTTGACCGCACGCTGCGGATTACCTCTGCGTCAATCAATAAACCAAAAACCAGGCGAACTAAAAAGGGAGAGGTGAAAAAAGCAAAGAAGTAGGCAACATTTCCGGTTTTTTGCCAGACTTTCTTACATCATCGTCCATCTGTATGAAATCACACTTTTCTGTGGTGAAGACATGGGCAGAATATGCGGTTAAAATCCGGATTCGGTGTTCTGGGCGCTATATCGAAATAGACCAAACAAAAAGGAGAACTATTTCGTGAACACCAAAGCCAGCACCGATACCATGCCCGTCAAAGTCCAGCCCTGGAAGTTAGGTTCTCAGGAAACGGATGAACGATTGACCATACGCGATGCCGTGAAGAAATTCATGATCAGCAGGATGAACTGCGGACCAAAAACTCACAGCCTATACTTTTCGGCATTGAAACGACTCATTCAGTTTATGGAATACTACGAGGCAAAGTATCTGGACGCGATCGATGCCGACCTGCTTGAATATTATTTCTCCTGCTTGAGAACACCAATGAACAAGAAGGAGTTGATGTTAGGGGTGGTTAATTATCGAGATTGGATGGACGAGGATAAACGATGCAAAACGTATGAGCAGAATTACGTTCATGGTTTATACCGCCCGGTGAATACGATGGTGCGATATTTCCAGGCAAGGGGTGATCTTCCATTATTCAATTATGTGCATCCTTTACCTGACAATAAGAGCTATTTGTGGTCTCCATCCGATGAAGAGTTTTTCGAGGCACTTAATGCTTGTCTCTCCGACAGGGATTATTTAATCCTTTTATTTATGGGCGATTCTGCGCTCAGGGCCGAAGAAACAATGAGCATCGATTGGGGTGATATATATTTTGATGAGGCAAAGGTCAGGGTGAGGAACGCCAAATGGGGTTCGGTGCGAGATGTAACACTCTCCAAGGGAATTCTGGAACTCTTACAGGACTATAAAAATAGTCTGCCTGAAATCGTTCACCACGCAAGACTCGCCCGTTTTCTGCACATCAACAGGCAGCCGGCTGACCGAGTTAGGATTGCAGAGCATGATCTATCGGATCAAAGAGCGATCAGGGATTGATATTTCTGCTCATGATTTACGAAGATTCGCTATGCGTACCTGGAACAAGGCTGGACGGACAACTGAAGATACCCAAAGAGCGGCTGGGCATGTAGATGCACAGACCACCCGGCATTATCTGGGCAGAATCGAGCCAGGCGTTACACCCGGACAGCAAGCGACCAATGCGCTAGATTATCTGATTAGGGAGGGGAAGATCAACCTTAAACAGAACAGGATTCGAGGTGGCTGTCAGTAGAAATCAAGGTTTTCGGATGTGAAGTCCTGAGCCACCACCTTTCTATATTACAAGGTTGCGGCTGCATATTTGCTATTAAGATTGTCTGAAAATTTGCAGCGCATTTACGGCTGCATGTTGTTACCTTTTGGAATGAATTTACCTGATTTGAGGAAAAAATGGCAAAGAAAAATAGCTCGGAAAAAGATCCCTTCGTAATGAATATCAGCGTCGTCTTGATAGTGGTAGATCGATTGCGGAATTGGCACGCGAGAATGGGGTTGCTCATTCTACGATGCGCTGGCGATTGCGGCAGTTGGGGGTAGATGTAAGAAAAGAGCCGAGGCAGATGGCCGGTTCGGAGCCGGCGGTCTCGCGAAATACAGGGTTTCGGTCTTCCTGGGAGATGCAATTGTTGACGCCCGGCTGAGTCGCTTGGCTAAGGATTATGAAGTTGATCTTTCTGGTGTTCGTGGAACGGAGGCGAAACTTAAGAAACTGCTCGCCGTCTTTGTTACCAGGTACTCCAATATACAGATTGGGAAGATCATGGGTGTCAGCGAAACCTCGTTGCGCAAGTGGTGCAAGGCATTCGGGATAAGAACGGTTGGAAACGGGAATTGGGCCAGGGTCTATTCAGGCAAAGCGACTGTTGAAGAGCTGCTCGCGATGGGGGATGAGGAATGATTCCATAGAACAATCGCAAGGGGTTTTCAACCTTCAGCCAACCCTCGTGCTGGGCAGATAATAAAGCCAGTGCTCAAAAAGAGTGCTGGCTTTATCGTAAGCAATGAGAAATTAACATGCCCTTTCTAGACCGTAGCCCACAATCGAGCCTGTGAGAGCAGGGCAAGAAAGATGAACTTCAAGCTCACTAAAGGTGCTAGTAAAGCGGCTTCCGGGTGTATAAATTGATCAGCGCATGCAACAATCCCTTGTATGAACCTTGTCCGGACAGGCGCTAATGCATAGTGACAGGCAGGAAGAGTTTGAATTTCTCTTCAGAAACAATAACTTGAATCAAGTTAGGCCGCGAGATCGAGTCAGATCCGCCCGGGCCGGAGACTGTGAGGCTGACCGTGTATATTCCTGCAGTCGCATAGGTGTGGCTAGGATTCTGAACCGTGATGGTCGCGTCGTCCCCAAAGTCCCATAGCCAGGATGTGACAGCGCCGGTGGACACGTCGGTGAACTGCACGTTGAGTGGAGCATTTCCGCTTTGAGGGTTGGCGCTGAGTCCGGCCGAGGGGCAGGAGCCCGAGCCGGCCGCCACCCCGGCGCTGACGCCGGCTTCACTCCATATGCCGCCTTCGTTGCGTGCCTTAACCGAGATGTAGTAGGTCTGCCCGGCGGTCAAGCTCAGATCGGTGCGGGTAAAGGATGTCTCTTGTGTATCGTTCCAACCGACTACATCGATCCCGCTGGATGTTGTCCCGATGGCGTATTGGAAGCGGGTAATGGCGCTTTCTGGGTCGGAAGCCGACCAGCGGGCGGAGAGGGTATCCGGGCTGGCGGCTCCGCAGGCCAGAACAGTTGGGGCAGGCGGTGGGGTTGTGTCTCCAATCGCGCCGGCGTAATCAACGGTGAAAGTAAAGGTGGAATTGGGGGCAATCTCGATCCCATCCAGGCCGGCTGCCCCATCGATGGCGAGGGTAAAGTCGCCGCGAGGCAAACGCGAGGTAATATCTTCATAGGCGCGGTATTGTGTGTTGGAGAGCCATCCTGCCTCATAAAAATTATTTTCTCTAAAGGGTACAAGCAATTCTTCTACCGTTACCGTGGCTATGCGCCATCCTCCCACCCGCCGATGGCATAGATTCCGTCGCTGGCCGCAGCCACGCCAAGCTCAGTCTCGGGCGGTAGGCATGCTGGCCATGCGTCATCCAGGTGTCTGTAGCTGGGTCGTATTCTTCCACCGTGGCCAGAACACCGTATCATCCGCCGATAGCGTAGATCTTGCCGTTACTGGCTGCGGCCACGCCCAGGTTAGACCGGGCAGTGGGCATGCTGGCTCGCGCCGTCCAGGTATTTGTAGCCGGGTCGTATTCCTCCACAGTGGCTAGAGCTTTGCCATCAACCCCTTCCCCGCCGATTGCGTAAATCTTGCCATTGTTGGCCGCTGCCACTCCTAGATCCTGCCGGGCAGTGGGCATATTGGCCCGCGCCGTCCAGGTGTCTGTGGCCGGGTCGTATTCCTCCACAGTGTCAGGATCGTTGATATTTCACCCGCCGATGGCGTAGATCTTGCCGTTGCTGGCCGCGGCTACGCCCAGAAAACCCCGGGCAGTGGGCATACTGGCCCGCGCCGTCCAGATGTCCGTGGCCGGGTCGTATTCCTCCACCGTGGCTAAAAAAAAGTCGCCATTTCAGCACCCCCCAATGGCGTAGATTTTGCCGTTGCTGGCCGCAGCCACACCCAGGTAACCCCGGGCAGTGGGCATACTGGCCCGCGCCGTCCAGGTATCTGTGGCCGGGTCGTATTCCTCCACATTGGTAAAATACTCCTATCCCGCCCTCCAATTGCGTAGATTCTGCCGTTGCTGGCTGTAGCCACACCCAGGAAAAGACGGGCAGTAGGCATACTGGCCCGCGCCGTCCAGTTAAATCGGCAACCAACTGCAGGTTGACGATCTCCGTGATATCCATCGGCCGGCTGAACTGCACATCGAAGGCGGCTGTCTGGATCCCGACCGGGCTGGGGGGATCGAGGGTTACGGAGCGCACGTAAGCCGGGGCGGTCTGCACCGGTCCACTGGCCTTGAGAGCGTACAGCACCTGGCCCATGTTGTAATCGTCGCCAAAATCCCAAATCCTTTGTTCGATGGCTGCATTGTTCGTCGTTCCCCACCAGTTGTTGTTGGCCGGGACCGTCGTCAGGGTGGTCTTCGGGATCCGATCCTCGACATCGTAGGCTCCCTTGTTGAACTCCAGGTTGTTGCCTGAGATGTCTATCGACGTACCGGAAACCAGCTTGATCGCGCTGCCGGCGTTGCCATGCAGCGTGTTGCTGATGACCTCCACATCCCCGTGGACCTCGATGCCGACCCCGTGACTGTTGGCGATCAGGTTGCCCTGAACCAGGCCCCCACCGGTGTAGATGCCGCCAGCATTGCCCACCAACCGGTTTTGAAGCACAGTGACCGAACCGGTGGTGGAGATGCCCCAACCGGTAGACCCTTCAATATCGTTGCGCCGGATCGTGCTGCCATTACCGGCGTTGATCCCGCCGCCTGTGATCGTGTTAGTCAGCACCTGAGTCGTGTTACTTGCAGAAATGCTACCGTTCTTTACGGTATTCTCACTGACGAGGGCTGAAGAACCCACAACTATCCCGCCCCCACTGACCGTGTTTTCCGTGACCGTGCTGTCTCCCGGCGCGTTAATTGCTCCCGCAGCGGTGTTATTTTGTACCGTGGAGCCACTCCCAACACTGATCCCTGCATTAACGACGTTGTTCAACGCCTGGGTCTGACTGCTGATGCTCAACCCACCATTGGTAATCGTATTTCCCCAGGCGTATCCACCGCCTTCGATTGTCAGCCCGCCTGCCAGGCTGCTCTCAAGCACCCACACCGGTGTGCCGCCCGGCGTGCAGTTCACCCCGCCGCCATCTACTGCGACATTCGAGAGGTAAGGCGTGGCATTCGTGCAGCCGATCCCTTGCGCGGCGCTTTCCACTTCCACCCAGCGCAGGATGCTGCCGCTCAGGTACGTCCCGCTGATCGTGGCGGTCGCATCCACACCCGGATCATCGAAGAAGATCCTCCCCCAATTGGCCCCGGTGTGCGACAGAAAGCGGATGGGTTGAGCGGACGTCCCACCGGCGATGAGCATACCGCCCACGTTCAGGTTGTAATTCCCGTTGAAGCGCACCTCGGTGCCCGATTGGATGGTCAGGGTGATCCCGGGCGGGATGCCCAGGTTTGCGTTGACGATATAGGTCTTGTCGCTGGTCCAGACCGTGTCTTCGGTGATCGTGCCCCCCACCGGTTCGTTGGCGCTGCGGGTCGTGATGCTGAATGATAAATTGACCATGTACGCGCCGCCGTTGGCCGAGATGGACAGGCTGAATGGGATCGGGTGGTTGTAGCCGGCCGCCAGATCGACGGTGAAGGTAAAGGCTGGCGCATTCGAACCGGTCGCCCCAGAAGCAATCCCGCCGAAGGAAGACGTACCCATCCCAATCGTGACATAAGGGTCCGAAGTGGAAAGCGTGCCGGTGACGCCGGTCGCCGCCAGCCAGTCGTTATACAGGCTGACGTTCAGGGAAGCCGCTTCACCCGGCGTGGGCCGGCCTTGGGGTCGCCGTCGACTGCCGTGGATTGCAGCGACAGAATCGGGTGAGGAGGCTGGGTTACGGCTGTGGCGGCGTTGATCCGCCCACTGCCGAGCTGCCTGGCGTAGGCCGGGTTCAAGGCATCGATCGGGTCAGTGGTGTGATCGATCTGCGCCTGCACGAGCGCCGCAGGCCAATCGCTGTGCTGGGAGCGGATCAGCCCCGCCAGGCCGGAGACGAAGGGAGCCGCAAAGGATGAGCCGTTGGCCGGACCCCAGTCGCCGCCCAGGAAGGTGGTGGTGATGTTCATGCCCGGAGCGGCCAGGTCGACCCAGGAACCGTAGTTGGAATATCCTGCTTTCAAATCGCCCTCGTCCGTCCCGGCGACCGCCAGCACCTCTTCATAGGCGGCCGGGTAGAAGGGGGCGCTGACGTTATCGTTGCCCGCCCCGCCTACCACGATCGCGCCATACTCATTCACCGCCGTGCGGATGGCCGAGAGCAGGGCGGAGGAGTTGCCGTAGCCGCCCAGGGAGATGTTGATCACCTTCGCCCCTTTTTTAGCGGCGTACAGAACCCCATCGGCGACGTCCGAGTAGTTGGCCACCCCGCTGACCTGCATGACCTTGACCGGCATGATGCGGCAGTTCCAGCACATCCCGGCGATGCCGGCGCTGTTGTCGGCGGCCGCGGCGGCGATGCCGGCCACCTGGGTGCCGTGGCCGTTGTCATCGGCCGGGTTGTTGTCGTCGTTGACGAAATCCCAACCCTTGACGTCATCGACAAACCCGTTGTTGTCATCGTCCAGGCCGTTGCCGGCCACTTCGCCCGGGTTGGTCCACAACTGCCCGGCAAAGTCGACGTGGGCGAAGTCGACGCCGCTGTCCAGAGATGGCGATGACGACCGTCTGCGTGCCGGTGACCACATCCCAGGCGTCCGGGGCGGAGACCTGGGTCAGGCCCCACTGCTGGGGGAACAGCGGGTCATCGGGCGTGGTGAACAGGGGCGCGGAGGCGGCTTTGGCCAGGTAATCCGGCTCGGCCCATTCGACGTTTGGATCGGCCTGCAAGGCTCGCACGGTCGCCAGGACGTCCGCTTTCTTCCCTAAACGCAGGAGATGGATATTAGCCAGTTCTGGCTGGCTGTCAGCTATCGATGGAAACAGCTTCTCGGCAGAAAGCACATGCTGCTGAGAGAGAACTCGATCCAGTCCAGGCGCGCCGGTTTGCGGCATAGATCCAGCAGCCTGCTTGACTTGAACGGCAGTTCGGAACTTGACGAGGACGTGATCCGGAGCGAAGGCTGGCGTATCCGGTGAGGGCGCAATGCCGGTTGCGTTTATCCCTGGTGAGGCAAATGCTGGCCTCGGTATCCAACCGGATGGGGGAACAGGCAAACCCTCGGGGTCTGCAGCCGCAAAGGCGCGGGCGCTGTTCTGCAGCAGCGCCAGTCCCAGGGCGAGAAACAACCCGGCCAGGAAAATGGGGAGCAATAAACGAATGGGATGGAAGCGAGATGAGGGCATTTTACGCTCCTGCAATTCAATTTTCTGTTTGGGGTAAACGCACGCCTGGATATCCCCCTTGAGGGTTGAGCCGTTTCTCGACAGTACGATGAAAAGATTGTTTAGTAGAACCAAATGGCCATGAAATAATTACTTCTTGGAGGATACACAATCACAGACAAGATATCAAGTGACGAACGTCACCCCAAACAAAACTGTAAACTCGCCGCTAATTTGGATGCCACGATTAAAGCAAACCAGGTATGTTCGTCCAAAACCCGTAATTTTTGCCTCGATAGATGGGCCACTTCTGGCATGGCCTTTTACAAGAGGATCGCTAAAGGTTTTAAAGGAGATTGTGGTTCGCCTAAGATGGTCCAGGTCATACGCCAGCCGTCGAAAATGACTGGCGCATCTGAAAAATCCCTCTACAGCCAGAGCTATAGCTGAAGGACAAACCCTTTCCTGGCTATTAGGAAGCGGCTGCAGTTGGCCAGGTAAATTTGCAAACAAGTAGATAAGTGCGTCAATTAACGACGGTTATTCCGGCGGTAGCAAGGAGCACGCACCATGAGCATCACAGAACAGATCAACCAATTCGTCCAGTCATGCGACTACGACATTCTCACGACCCTCGCTGGCTGCTATCTGACGGCAACTGGGCTTCGTTTCCCGGTGACAACTCCGCAGTGGATCTAGGATGAGTTTGGCCTTGTGCTGGATTATTGCGAGTTCACCCTGCAACAGACAGCAGGAGAACCGATCATGCCATACGAGTGGTCGAGCGCATATCATACCGTCGAGATGGTCAGCCAGGCTGCACACGCTGAACTGCGCCGGCGGTCAGTGGGATCTAGCCATGGTTTTTCCTGAAATGAATACAGTCAGGGAAAAATGGTGGGTAACGGCTATATCCAAATAGATGCAAATTGCTTTCTTGCTCCCTAATGCATCTTCTTAGGAGAGCGCGCCGTCAATAGAGAGCATTTTTGTTTCCGGCTACAAAAAATGGCGGCAGGTGGCTAAAACGTAGTAACAGCATATTCCGCTGCTCAGTACCTTAGAAAACGATTACTCGCGAGCAGGTACGCTGCCAATGAGATTTTCAACTCGTGCCGGCTATATCTCTCATAGGAGCCTATTACGTGTTCACCCGCTGGCTTCTGCAATGATGGAGATAGCCAGTCGGATCAGTTTTTCGTCTTGACGCGAAATCTCCTTCCAGGTGGCTATAACGGAGTAGCAGTATTCCGCTGCCCAGAACTTTACAAACCGAATACTGGATTGAAGAAAAAGATGGGGGAAATCTGTTCGTTCACGCTATTCTCGTCCAAAGGTATGCGGTGACCGTCTTGCATATTGGATGGAATATGGGAGTGTACCGATATGCGCAGAACGATAGATCCCCAGTGTAGTCTCCCTGCATCCAGCGATAATCTTGCCATGCAAACTGGACGTAGGGGCGTACCGAATGGTCGACGCTTTGAACCATATGCTTTTTTCTCCCTGATCCCATTAACCGTATCTGGTAGCAATAAGCCAAATGCGGGGGACGTAGGGGTGTACCGAAAAATAGCAAGCACTTTACTCTACACTACACTGAGGTTTCCCTGTGTCCCACCGGTAGCTGTGGCAAAATTCAATGTGCTGCCGGGCGGGACGTAGGGGTGTACCGGAGACGGCTGAAGATTCGGGACACACCATGAGGGTTTCCGGTGGGCATTCAGTCATGTGCGCCTACCGGAAATTGCCCTCAACAGGCTACGGGTCGGCAAGAAATTAGAAGTGGTATGAGATTTTACTGTCCCAGATCGATGCGGATAATTCGGTAACCGCCGAATAAAACTTGCGGTTCATACATGACGAGCAACCCCATTGCTTCCTTTGGGATCTCAAACGTCACGTGGCCTCGGACTTTTTCTCCCTGTGCCAATTCACCGGATGTCAGTGATGGGTCCACTGAGGCAAATGATGCTCCGTATTCATAACCTTGGGAGTCCCGAACCTTAAAGTAAAGTGGATTATACGGAGAGGGATCGGAGCGCCCGGTATTCGCGATTTCTACCTCAATATCCAGGTAAGTGTAGCCGGATTTGGTTGACATTCCACCCACTGACTTCACCTTCTGAGTGTTCAAGATAGTTAAGGTGACGCCAGCCAATTCAGCTGGATCGCCAATTTTATTTTCCGAGAATGTCAAGGGTGCTGGGATATCGGCTGCTTTTTCCGCATTCTCGTCCAGATTTAACTCTGACGGGTTGGTAGCCTCCGAATAGAACTTCTGGTTCATAGGTAACGATCAAGCCTGTCGCCTTCTCAGGCGCTTCAAAGGTTACGTGCCCACGTACCACATCGCCCTTCTCAAGCTCGCCGCTCATTAGGGATGGCTTGACGGCGCTCATCGTCGAATTGTATTCGAAAGATTGTGAGTCCTTGAGCTTGAAGTAGTATGGATTGTAAGGGGTTGTTTCATCTCGGCTTGCATTCTGGATGACGACTTCGATATCTACCAATATATTTCCGGCTTCTGCATTGACAAAACCTGCGGACTTCACCTTTTGAACGTTCAGGATAATGAATGCAATCCCTGCGGATTCAACGCGCTCCCCGACTTTACCGGCTGGCGCGGTCGCTTGCGCCTCACCAATGTCCACCGGATTTTCGCTCATCTCCTCCAGGTTTACCTTCAAAGGGTTATACCCGCCAAACAACACTATCGGCTCATAGCTGACGACCAGACCAATGGCATGTTCCGGAACTTCGAACGCCACATGCCCACGCGCTCGCTCTCCTTTACTTAGGTCGCCGCTTTGCAGAGAAGGATCCAATGAGCCAAAGCTGGTATCATATTCATAGCCATCTGCATCTTTAACCTTGAAGTAGAACGGGTTGTAAGGAGCCTTGTCGTCTCTATCCATATTTTCTAGAACTACTTCGATATCTACAAGTTCATTTCCTTCTTCTGCTGTAATGAAACCGGCAGATTTCATTTTCTGGACATTTAGAACAGTCAAGGCAATGCCGGCGCTCTCCACACGTTCGCCGACTTTACTGATAGTTGGTTTGGGTGTAGATGTGGCAGTTGGTGGAACTTCGGTCTCTTTGGGAACGCTGGTTGGATTATTTGTTGGTTGTGTCTCGGTTTTCGCTTGTTCTCCTTGACTGCTTTCATTTGCGGGGGCTTCTGGAGTAGGTGTGGTTGACGAACATGCAAGAGAGATTACCAGAAAAATAGCAAGCAAAAACCAGATCGGATTTCGACGAAGCATGACATTCTCCTTGTATTTACTTTATTTATATGGGGGCATTTGAAGCAAACTACCTCTTAAGCACCTATTGTAGCAAAAATCCGTACAAAAACAAGCAAAATTGAGGGCAATATGGTAGGAAAAGATTACAATTTAGTAAGGTGCTTCTTCACCTATTGGATATGATTGATTTTAATTGGGAAAGTGATCAAGAGAATGTACTCCTGACTAAATGTAGACTTGACTGAGCCAAATTCTCAGCCAAGTCCACATTCTTCTCTGGCACCTAAAATGGGATCGACTCCTCTGGATCCAATTGGCCGTCCAGATCGCCGCTCTCATCCTGGCTGCCAACTTGACCGTCGTCTTCATCACCCCAACTCTGACCTGGCTTAGGGTCGAGAAACTTGACGGTGCTCGCACGCACGACAAATGACGCACCAGGAGTGCCGTCGCGTCGGGTGTAGATTTTCGGACCGCCGGTTTTTGGATCCGGCACCAGCCGTCCGACAACCATCGCCTGGCTGCCTTTGTACAGGTATCTGGCAACCGTTTCTCCATAGGTCCCCCAAACTTCGATTTGAAACCAGGCGGTCTCCCGAACCTCGATACCGTCAGACCGGAGGTACTTGCGGGAACTCGCCAGGGAGAAATTCGCGACTGCGACGCCATTTGGGGCATAAGTGAGCACAGGGTCTCGCCCCAGAAAACCAAGGATTGTTACTGTTTGGTACATAATATCCATCCTTTCGGATTGGTAGGGTAAGAGAGCCAACTTGCTCTCTATACAGATATAGCCACCAGGCCAGCCATTCTGTCGCCTTCATAGATGCATTCGTAGCATGGCGCGCAATTTGATCCCACGAGTCTAATTCCTGTGGAGTGACCGCCATTCCTCCAATTACGCCTGATTGACGGCAACCAGGCTTCGATCCACTGTTACGATTTCACAATGGACCGGGAGAGTTCGAGCTTGAGATGGATAATTTAGTGTTCACCCTGCATAGCAGGGGAACCGATCATGCTATACGAGTGGCCTGGCGAGGATCATACCGTATAGACAGTCAGACAGGCCGCACACGCTGAAGTGCGCTGTCAGCCGTGGAAATTGCTATAGTTGGTTTCCTGAATTGAACAAAGTAAAGGGGAAAGTTTTTGGCCTGGGAGCGCGTAACCCCACAGCGACCTGATCCCCCGTTCTCTGTAAGATTGCGACCGGCTACTCTGGCGCGTCTATCTCTGACAAATACCCACTCTGGAGAGATAGACGTGACCGACCAGCGTCCAACACTGCATCCATACCTCTCTCAATACGACCGCGAGATCCCTGTAAACCTTATCCACGGGGACCGCTTAGACCTACTCCACCGGATCAAGGAAAGCGGCGATCAGGCAGAATTGATCGTGACCAGCCCGCCGTACAACACAGGTCGTTCCAAGGAAATCCGAACCAGTCTGGACGAATATATTGCCTCCCAGAGAGCGACGGTGCGGGCGTGCCTGGAGATCCTGTCGCCAACAGGCAATATCTGCTGGCAGGTAGAGCATATGATACAGGGATCAGGCCGGACTAAAAAATCGTACCCGATTGACTTGCTCCTGTATCCGGTATTTAAGCAATTTGGGTTGGTGCTGAAAAACCGGGTTGTCTGGACGTTCGGGCATGGCTTGCATAACAGTTACCGGTTCTCAGGCCGGCACGAGACGATCTTATGGTTTACCCGTCCAACCCCTGACTATACGTTTCACCTGGACCCGGTTCGCATCCCCCAGCTCTACCCCAGCAAACGCGCGTTCCGCGGTCCACGACGGGGAGAGCTAACCTGCAATCCGCTTGGGAAAAATCCGGGTGACGTCTGGCCAATTACCAACGTCAAGGCCAATCACGCGGAGAAAACCGCTCACCCATGCCAGTACCCCCTCAGCCTGGTGGAACGGCTGATACTGGCACTATCCAACCCGGGCGACCTGGTTGTCGACCCCTATGCCGGCAGCGGCACGACGGCATTGGCAGCCATGCGGCACGGCCGGCGTGCTGCAGGGGCAGACGTTTGCGCGGAATTCTTGCAAATCGCAGTGGAGCGTCTTAACCGGGAGATTGAGCGCCGCGACGGAGATGCGGTGCTAGGCTGAATTATGTAGCGTCCAGGCAACTTCTATACCAGAATCGGACAATCGTTTAGCGACGCGCTCCAGCCGCGCCCGGGTGATATCGGATATCACCCGGCACCTGACTACCTTTAGACGATCGAAAATTACGGGTTCGGGCATCTGGATCAGGACAAAACTACGCTTACCCCCGTCTTCTGCATCTTAACTCCCACACAGCCTGGGCCGTCGTACCGGTGCCGGCGAACGGATCCAGAACCAGGGCAGATGGGCCGGCGAACACCTGTAAAAGGCGTCTGATCAGTTCAACCGGCTTTTGCCCGAGAAACCCGGAGACAAAATCCGGTGAAATCCTATCGACAACGGGGATATCCCATACGCTGTCGATTTCGGTAAGAAAATAATCTTTTTGCCTGGTCTGACGGTTATACCATTCAAAATAGCCTGCCTGGTCATCGTACTCGATCCCCAGGGCAGACAACGCCTCTTCCACGGAGAAATTAAGGTGGTGTGCAAGGCGGCGAACCGTCCGTATCAAATTCTGAAATTTCCTTTTCTCGACTGTGATGGGATTGATGGTGACTAACCGCTGGTTTTTTGCATAAACGACAATCCATTCTGCTGCCGGCCTTATCCGCCCCTTCCAATGTCGAGACATGGCGGCATAGTGCCAGGTGATCGTCCCCACATAGTTATTGGCCCCAAACACATCATTCATGGTGTAACGCAGGTGGTGGATGGCGGAATCATTTACGCTGACCATAATTACGCCGTTCTCCGGAAGCAGGCTGTGGATCACTTCTAACCGAGGACGTAACCAGGCTTTCCAATTTACCGGACTGGAGAATTGATCGACATAGGGTGTATCGGCATGGCCGCGTGCATAAGGAGGGTCCAAATAGGCGGCGTTGATGCGACCGGCATATTCTCGCTTCAATTGGCGCATGACTTCCAGGTTATCGCCAACAAACAGGTGATTTTCCGCGTTCTCGGTCGTTCCATGCGGGCGGTGGATGACTGGTGAATGAACTGAAGTTGCTGCATTAATTTCCACGATGCACTCCGGACGGTTGAGATTGTCCATCATTTTCGGCGCTTCGACGGGGTTTGTCAACTGTGATGGGCCGACATTATTGTAAAGGAGAACTGGTTGGTAACGGCTCTTCGCTGAAATTCTGAAACAGAAGATGTTGCCAGACCTGGATTGTTTTCAATCCAGGTCGATGTAATGAAGTTAAGAAAAAATTCTTGTTCTTCTTCATCGCTAAGACGTTCCCGGTTAATGGTATTCTTAAAGAACCGTTCCTCGGTAAGCAGATTAACCTCATGATAGAAAAGATCTTTTGCTCATTGTGTTGCAACTGTAATTCCTCATTGGTTAGCTCTGTGTAACCATCACAAGCAGAAAGCATCCGTCCCAGGTGAAAAGCTGCGGATGGCTTGCCGCCACTATTCTCGATAATCTTTTTTATCCGCTTTTGAACTGAGGGGGTGATTTGAATGGTTCCTCGGTTCAACAGTTGTTGAGCGAACCAATCAATGGCCGTCCAGATAGCCGAATCATCGATCAACTTAACCATTGAATAACCTGTGATTTCCAGCCACTCGCTGAAAACATCCTCATGGAGATATTTTCCCAGAATATTGACAGCGGCCGTCATATCAGATTTACAATCACCCGGTTTTTCCTTTGTTAACCTCACAGTAGCAGCGGCCCCGGCTACAATCATTAACAGTCTGCGCCAGAAGAAGAAAGCAAAGCCATTATGTCTGACTAAGCCTTTGCCAGAATATAGATGACCTCTGATATATTCTTCTCCCTCAAATCCAGGTACGATTGTCGCATTCTCATATTCCAAACCTACCAGAATGGCAATGACCAAATGCCCTGCCTCATGATAGGCGGCTTTTGTCAGTGCGTATTCATTCAAGTCAAGGATGAATTGGATGATTTCACCTGTGGGCCTGGTGGCCAGTGTCTCCCACAGCTCGTCACAGTTGCCCCACGATCTTTTGAAGAGGTGTAGCAAAGACCGCATTTCAGGTGTGTTCTTGATGCGTTGTTCGGCTTGTTTGCGGTAATTCTGTCTCGTGTTCATCGTGTTATTAAGTCTCCTCGTTGTCTTGGTTTTTCCTCTAATAACGATATAGCGGGTAGATACCCAAATCCCAATTTCTTAGCCCGCTGACCCGCTCTATGGGATGCTATAATCCAATGAAGACGCCGCATCCTCACCAATGAACCAATTCAGGGAAAACTTTGAGCGACTCTGCCAAACCCAAAGGCCACACCGTCACTAATTGGATCAAATCCAGCGGGCTACTCGCATCCTGCTGTCTGATTTCACCGGCTGGTCGCTGTATTTTCTCCATGCGCTTGCCAAGATGAAAGCTCTGGAGGGTTGATGAACGAAAACAAGCTGCGCGAGCTGATCACTGGCGGCGAAAGTGCAACCGTCACCAATCCATTGTGGAGGCTCACGAAGCCGCTGTTACTCTAGAGGACGTGATCCTGAAATGATGTGCGAGAGCAGGGTCAGATAACCCGCAGAGAAGCGGCCAGTTTGACGGGTCTCAGTGAAGAAAAAGCGCGCTAACGCTTGGCGAAATTGGTGAGAAGCGGTAAATTAAATCATATTGGTAGTGGTCGCACCGCGCATTACCAATTGAGATAAACTGTGAATAATCTGTGAAATTTCACATATAAAATGGGGAATTCCCCCATTTATTCCCCAATTAAAGGCAAATCCTTGATCATCAGCGCCAGCCGCTGCCAGATAAACCAGCATTTTACGCCGATTGGTTCATGAACCGAATTCGCGCCGGATACTGCACGGTTCCTAACCCATTCAACCGCTCCCAGGTTTCCTATATCTCTCTCAAACCCGAAGATGTGGACGTGATCGTGTTCTGGACTCGCAATCCAGCGCCGCTCATACCACATTTAGATGAGTTGAATGACCGTGGATACCGGCACTATTTTCAGTACACCTTGCTGAACAACCCCCGGTCAATCGACCAAAAGACCCCGCCACTGGAGTCTGCCATCAAAACCTTCCAACGGCTATCCGTCAAAGTCGGGGCGGAGCGAGTTATCTGGAGGTACGACCCGATCGTGTTTACGCAGGAGACCGGGCTACGCTTTCACCAGAAAACCTACCAGAAAATCGCCGAAAGCCTGAAAGGCTACACCCGCCGCTCGGCGGTGAGCATTCTGGATATCTATCGAAAAGCCGGCAAACGGCTGCAGGAGCTGAAGGATCAGGGGGTAGAAATTCTCGCTTACGACGGCAATCCAGGTGAGCGGTTTGCCGAATTGATGACATCCATCGCCTGCATTGCAGGGGAAAACGGCATGGAAATCGTAAGCTGCGCCGAGGAGCCTGACCTGGCAGCTTTTGGCATCCAGCCGGGGAAATGCGTGGACGATGCGCTAATCCAGCACGTGTTCGGAATCGAGGTTATTCATGAAAAGGACCCTACCAGAGGCCGGCATGCGGGTACGTGATCAGCCGAGATATTGGCATGTACGACCCTTGCCTTCTCGGCTGCCAGTATTGCTACGCCACCAGCAGCGTCGAGCGCGCCCGAGTCAATTACGAAAACCACAATCCACAATCTCCTTCTCTGATCGGATGGTATGACGTTCAACACCAGCATACAAAATTATCAGGTTGCCAAACTTGATTGTGACAATACTTGGGCTATAATTACAATTGCGTAAGTTGTTAATACTTTTATAACACTCGGTTCTTAATAATGCCTTCCTTCGGATAATCCGGCTGTCTTACCATACCGGCAATTGGTATTTCCCTACCCAAGAGCAATCGATGGGGATGAGTAGATCGAAAGATATTCGATGACTCTCATTGGATCGAAACTTTCAGTCAATGAAGCGAACCCCTCCACTCCTCAGCCCCCTTCGTTATCCTGGCTCAAAGCGCCGGCTGGCTGAATATGTCGAACAGGCACTGGAGTTGAATGGTAAAAAACCTGCACTTTATGTCGAGCCCTTTGTTGGAGGATGGCAGCGTAGCCTTACAATTGCTCAAAGAAAGCGCGGTCGAACAAGTTGTCCTCATGGACGTGGATCCATGGATCGCCAGTTTCTGGAAGGCGGTTTTCAAGCACACGGACTGGCTGGTTGAACGAATTGAAACCGCCGATGTAACCTTGGAGAATTGGTCGAAGTATAAACACAGCAAGCCAAGAACCATTCTTGACCAGGCATGGACCGGTTTTTATTTGAACAGGACGAGTTTTTCGGGCATTCTTGAAGCGAAAGCGGGGCCATTAGGAGGGATAAATCAGACATCGGAAAATAAAATCGACTGCCGCTTTCCCCGCGCGACTCTGGTTGAGCGGATTCGCCGCATTGCCGAATACAAGGAAAAGGTTTGCGCCGTCTGGTGTATTAGCTGGGAAAAAGGGATTGCGAGAATCAGGGAATGGCAGCAACAAAGCAGGCTGCCCAAGGATGATCTATTCTTCTATGTCGACCCACCCTTCTTTGAAAAGGCCGACAGCCTTTACCGGTATTATTTTCAGAAGAAGGATCATATCCGTCTTCGAGATTTTCTACTTCAGCTCGAAGACCGCTGGCTCTTGAGTTACGACTCTGCGGACCAGGTTTTTGCCCTATACGGCGATGCCATCCAGCAAAAAACCAACGGCACCTGGCACGACCACGTTGAACTGCTTTACAGTGTTTCGGTTTCTCCGGAAAGGGCGAAAGTAAAAGAGATAGTTCTGACCAATCTGGAGAAACTGCCTGAAAAGCAGGCTTGATTGGTAGGATTGGAAGGTAGGTAGAGATGCAGAATATCAACCAAATCTTACGCACAGATATGCTCCCCCGGTTGATCCAAACCGAGAATTTCGTGGGGTGGATGTACTCGGTCGATTACGAGTATGCTCTGGTGATGACAAATGATTTGTGGAAGTTCAAGGCTTTAGGCATCCCCCATAACTGCTTTTTGGTAGCCGCGTCTTTCAACCCGGATGATATGGCGCACACGCCGGAAGAGGATCAGGAAATCGTCCTGCTGCGAGTGATCGGGTCGGCGAAGCTGCCCCAGGACGATGACCTGGTGAAGACCAAAATCCAGTTTTTCCAGGAGCGCAAAGAGATTTTCCCCAACGAAACCCGCGATATTGATGATATCACCCAGAACCAGCTTCAGTTTGGCGGTTTGAAGTGCAGGGTGTTGGGAACTTTTTTCGTTGCAGACGAGGAGCTTTGGCTGGGCAGCGATCTTGAATTGTTTGCAACAGCCGCGCGCCTGAACGTATATCGTCCTCATGGGGATACTCTGAAAACGATCGTCAATTACGTTGACCCGATCCGTAAGCGAAGCATGTTGGAAGATGCAGAGCGCCTCGGATTGAAAGGCACGATCCAGCCATTTCGGGTCGGCACGGTGCGCTACACATCGACGGACCGGCTTCACCGGCGCGACCCGCGTGCAGAGATCGTCGAAGTATACGTTCAGCCATCAGATTTTCTGGCCAGGCGTACCGCTGTGCTTGGGATGACCCGCACCGGTAAATCGAACATGATCAAGCAGATGGTCTCGGTGGTCAAAGGGGTGGCAGATGAAAGCCGTGCTAAGATCGGCCAGATCATTTACGACATCAACGGGGAGTACGCCAATGCCAACCAACAGGACCAGGGGGCGCTGGCGGACATTTATCCTACCAGCACGGTGCGCTACCGCATGCTCGAAACCCCAGGTTTTGAAGAGTTACGCACCAATTTCTATGACCAGTTAATGAAGGATTCGGGATTATCCAGCGAGAGCTGGAATCGGCTAACCGTGTGACGACGGATTACGTGCGCGCGTTTCGTCAACTTGACCCTCGACCAACCCGATCCACGCGAAGTCGGCGATTACAAACGCTGGCAGGTGCGGGTTGCGGCTTATAAGACACTGCTCCATGCAGCCGGATTTCCCCCACCGCCCAATCACCGGGTTGCATTCACTGCCAATGCTACTGTGCAAAGCAAGGTTATTGAAAAAGCCGGGCACGCTTTCCCAGACCCAAGCCGTGGTCTGACCCTGGACCAGGCGCGCGCCTGGTTCCTGGCCTTGCGGGAAGCCAACCTGGATTCGCCCTTACCCAGCTCGACGCCCGGAAAACCCTGGGTTGACGATACCTTGCAAACCTTGCTGGACATGATCGCCCAAAAGCGCGGTGCCACCGGCTTCATCTCCGGGCACCGCATCTTGGCGGACTCCCTCAAATACCATTCACCTCGCCGGACGACTGAAGTGGCCGACGAGATTTATGACCATCTGGTGGCTGGAAAGATCGTCATCCTGGACCTGTCGGTAGGCGACGCCCGTATCCGGGAGAAAGTCTCCACGCAAATCGCAGCTAAAATTTTTCAAAACTCGATGAACATCTTCGTGGAGGGCAAAACGCCGCCGAACATCGTGGTGTACATCGAAGAAGCCCACAACCTGATCGGCAGGGGGATGAACCTGACGGAAACCTGGCCGAGAATGGCCAAAGAGGGCGCGAAATACCGCATCTCGCTGGTTTATGCCACCCAGGAAGTCTCGTCCATGCACCCAAACATCCTGGCGAATACCGAGAACTGGTTCATCACCCACCTGAACAACCTGCGAGAGATCAAGGAGCTGGCGCAGTTCTACGACTTCGATGACTTCAGCGAGTCCCTAATCCGTGCCCAGGATGTCGGTTTTGCGCGGGTGAAAACGCTCTCCAGTCCGTTCGTCATCCCGGTTCAGATCGACAAGTTCGACCCGGAAGCTGAACGGCAGCGGGCAGCCCGCTTTGATCGGCGGTAGCAGGAGCAGAGCCGATGCCTTACGAAGGCGAATACGCAAGTAAGACCTCCCATTCTGAATTTCTACGCAACCCGGACATCCAGGCGTTTCTCGGGCAGTGTGAATACCTGACGCCGCCTTCAGACGAAGAGGCGCAGGCCATGGCTGATAATTTCAGCGAACCGCCCGAGGTTGACCGGAAACTCCCATCCTTCGTCATCGCCATCGACGGAAGCAACCACGAATCCAACCTTGACGATAAGCTCCCCGCTACAAGGGTGGGCTATATCAAAATCGGGGCAGTTCTGATCGATCTTGACAAATACAGCTCCTTGCGGGTCGGTAAATTTGTAGACCCTTTCCGGGTTGCGGAGCTTCAGGAGGACAACGCTCCCTTGACGTTCTCCGTCCCGAGCGCCAACATTCGCTGGGGCGGCAAAGAAAACGTGCGAGACAGCTTCCGGGCATACGTCGACCAGCAATTTTACGGGACGCGGACCCGTTTCAACGAAAATGATCCGTTTACCAGCTTACGCTCGACGCTCTTCTACCTGGCCTCGATCCGGCCCGGAGGACTACATACCGGCGATCCCCGCAGGCTGAAAATCTACAAATGTCCGAATTGCGGACAGGGGCCGGTTGAAGTTCAGGATATCCCCGACCGGCAGACCTGCCCGTATTGTGGTGCGGAAGTTTATCCGACCGATTGCCTGCGCATCTGGGAGGAGGTGAGCGATTACCAATCCAACCAGATCGCCATCTCAAGGTTGATGCTCGTCCTGGAGCATATCATCCCAATCCATTATATTCGCCACTTTTTCAAGAACGCGCCCTCTTTATTAAGCGGCATTTCGTTTTTCGTGGATGGACCACTGGCCATTTTTGGCACTTCAGCCTGGCTGCACCGTTCGATACTGATCCTCCTTCAGGAAGTCAATAATAAGCTGGCTAAATACGACCAACTGCCCCTGTCGATTATTGGCCTGCAAAAGACGGGGCAAGTGGTCGATCACGTCAACCTGATCGATCGGTTTGTCCCCAACAACCGTTTGCTGGCCATCGACGATGAATATCGCTATAAATTCATCCTTTCGGGACGGGACCCGGCCGGAAATGGGTTCGGTTTTGAAACGTACTATGGGCAGGATTTCATCTACAAGACGAAAAATGGGCGCACGTTTGTTTTTGGGCTGCCCTATCCCTGGACATCAAAAGAAAATTCGGCGTTGGGTTTTCTGCGCGAGAAGGTCAAATTCGAAAATTACCCGCAGTTGTTCCAGGCATTACAGCTCATCACTTACCTGGAAAGCGATTTGTACGAAAACGCCGTCGTGCCGATCGCGCTTGCCCACCGCTTCACGGCCATCAGCCTGCAACCGGGTGGGCGAGTGCTTGATCTGCTGACCAAAAATGCACTGTCATGACACAATTTCAAGACCAATTCAATTTGCTCACCCGTAAAATGCTCTCGCTTGGAAAGCTGTGGGAGTTTGCAAAATTCGAGCCGAACAAGCAGCAGCAAGATGCCATTGAGCACGTGGATGGCCCGTTGTATCTGACAGCCGGACCAGGTTCGGGCAAGACACGCGTCCTACTGTGGCGGACCGTCAATTTGATCGTCTTTCACGGGGTGAAGCCAGAGGAAATTTTTCTTTCGACCTTCACCGAAAAAGCCGCCCACCAGCTAAAAGAGGGGCTGCGTTCGTTGTTGGGATATGTGACCAACATCAACACCCAGCCGTACGATCTTACCCCCATGTACATCGGCACCGTACATTCCCTCTGCCAGCGGATTCTCTCCGACCGGCGGCGCTTTTTCGTCGACCGGCACCGCAATCGCCCGCCCCAACTGGTGGACGAGCTTGGGCAGTATTTTCATCTCTCTAAGAACCGGGTCTGGGCGGCGGTTACTCAGCAGGCCGGGTTGGATGAAAATCCGAACGTTACGATCAACGCGTATCTGGGATATCGCTTCCCCATCGAAACATCTGGCGGTTAATAACTGCCGGGCGATATTCAACCGCTTTTCGGAAGAATGCATCGACCCGGAGCGGGCCCTGGCCCATTTGGAGTCTGGCGATCCGTCGACGATCGCTCATTTTGAGCGTTATGGCCTGGCTCCCCAGCAGGTCTCGCTGGTCCTGCGCCTGTACGTCGCCTATCGCGAGTGCCTCCAGGTGAGCGGCAACCTGCGCCTGACGGACTTTGCCCTGCTCCAACAGGAAGCCTTTAACGTGTTGGAGCAGTTCGACGGGTCAGGAAGCGTTTTCAAGCACGTGATCGTCGACGAGTACCAGGATACCAACACCATCCAGGAACGCATTTTCTTCAAGCTGGCGGAAGGCCACCAGAATATCTGCGTGGTAGGGGATGACGACCAGGCGCTCTACCGGTTCCGCGGGGCGACGGTGGAGAACCACGTCGAGTTCCCGTCCCGCTGCCGGCAGTACCTTAAATGCTCCCCGCGCCGGATATCCCTGGATACCAATTACCGCTCGCGCAACCGCATTGTAGAGTTCTACACGTCTTTCATCCACCAAACCAATTGGGAAAAACCAACCGGCGGAGCTTATCGAGTCGTCGACAAGGAAATCCACGCCTACCGCGTTGACGGCCTCCCGTCAGTGGTGGCCAGCGCGCCGGATAAGCCGGATCAGGTCTGCGCCGAAGTGGCGGCATTAGTGAAACAAATACTCGACCAGGGCAAAGTTGAGAATCCCAACCAGATCGCTTTCCTCTTTCCGAGTTTGAAATATGAAGGCGAGATGGTCGCCGCGGTGCGCAGGATGAAAGACGCACTGGAAGCCGTTGGGCTGCGCGTTTATGCGCCTCGCGCGCGGGCGTTTCCTCGAAGTGGACGAGTCCTGACTGATGTTTTTGGCTTGCTCATCCAGATTTTCGGTCACCCTCCGGCAGGCGAGTTCAGAGGCCGGGACTACGAGCGGTTTCAGGATTGGGTGGGCCAGGCTGAAAGACAGGGCCAAAACCTGATCGACGCCGACCCGCTGCTCAAGCGGTACATTCGCGACTTACACATCGAATTGGAGAACGCTCGCAGCGATTACCAGGCGCTCATGGGGGCGTTGGAAAGCCGCCACTGGACGGCAGGCGATCCCTACCGCCCCGATACGATGAAGCGCGTTCTTTACAATGCCGCCGGCCTTTCCGAGCGCGGTAAGCGCCTGATGGCCAGCGTCCACCTTGACCGCCTGGCGCAAGAACGGCTGGCGCACGGCAATCCACTGACCCTGGCGTACATCGTCAAGCGCGTGACCTCCATCGACTGGACGATTTCTGGATGTGTTCTACCGTTTGTGTGGGTTCGAGCATTTCAAGCGTATGTTCGATGAGGCCGAACAAAGAGGCGACGAGGGCCTGGTGAGCAACCTGGGATTGATCACCCAATATCTGGCGCGCTTCGTGGACGAGCGCATCTCGCTCATCACGGCCGATCTGCTGGTGGAAAAGGTTTTTCAGCAGGTGTTTTTTGCCTTCATTTTTGCGCTCTTCCGCCTGGGCGAGACCGAGCTTGAAAATGCCGAAGACCCCTTCCCAAAAGGCCGCATCCCCTTCCTGACGATCCACCAGGCCAAAGGGTTGGAGTTTCCGGTCGTTGTGCTTGGCAACCTGCGTAAAGATGATCGCGGGCCCAACCGCATCGAACAAATCGTCCGCCCGTTGGTCGACCGCGAGCCCGGCGAGCCGCTCGATCGCATGTCGGAATTCGACGTCATGCGCATGTTTTACGTGGCGCTTTCAAGAGCGAAGAATTTGCTCGTCCTGGCCCACTTTAAGGGCAGCGGCCAACGCATCAATCCCCCCTTCCAGGCTTTGCTCGACGGTCAATTTCCGCGTATTTCAGATTTGAACCTGGGGACTCTGCCGCCTACCAGGCTGAAGAGAGTAAGCAATCCCCAAATCTTATTCTTTCACCTCCGATTTCCTGATGTATAAACGCTGCCCGCGCCAGTTTATGATCTTCCGAAAATTCGGCTTCGTCCCGGCCCGCAGCTTGACGATGTTTTTCGGCAGCCTGGTCCACCGCACGTTGGAAGACCTTCACCATGAGCTGATCCAGCGCAGGAGCCAGGTATGAGTGAAAAAAAGGTTCAAGAGAATTGCGAATACGAATTCGAGATGGAGAACTTCATCCGCCAGGTCTTCGAGCAGAATTACGAGGAGCTGCGCCTGGATTCAGGCCACGCCATCTCGCCGGACGTCAAGCAGACCGCCCTGAACCAGGTGCTGCTTTACTGGCGAATTCTGCGCGAGATCGCAGAAAACGTCACCGATACCGAAGTGCGATTAAGCCTGCCCGGGACAAGAAACGCCTCGCGGGCGGGAATACACCATCGAAGGGGTGGTGGACATCCTGCGCGACAAGGATCGCACGGTGATGTACGATATCAAGACGCATAACGCCGATTACGTGCGCGCCAACCTGCCCATGTACGAACAGCAGTTGAACGTGTATGCCCATATCTGGCAAAAGCTGCGTCACCAGCCGCTGGATGAGATGGCGGTCATCGCCACCGACTTTCCCGAAAGCGTCCAGAACGCCCTGACCAATGAAAATGAGCAGGAGCTGGTATATGCTTTAAGCCAGTGGGAACCGGTGGTGCCGATTGGGTTTGACCCCATCGAGTTCGACCAGACGGTGAAGGAATTTGGTGAAGTCGTCGACGAGATCGAAGATGGGCGCTTTTCCCCGCCCCCATTGGAGATCCTGAACGTCCTGATGCCCGGCTCGCGCAGCGGGCGCTTTGCCACCCAGGTCTGCCGTAACTGCGACGCGCGCTTTTCCTGTTCCTCTTACCGCCAGTATTCCTGGCAGGCCGGGCGGAAGATCGCCGAACGCCCGCTGATGCAATACTTTGTCGATTCCCAGAGCGACGGTGAACAGGAAGCCTGGCGGGCGGCCAATTTAGACGCCGCCTCCGACGCTGGCAGCCTGCGCGCCGATTTCACTACCAGACAGAATTGCTGAATATGCCCGAGAACCAGGAAGAACAAAATCAGCCCGAGCCTTTGACGGTTTACACGATTGGCCACAGCAATGTCCCAGCGAATAAGCTGGTCGATTTGCTGCAGCGTCACGGGATTCTAAGTGGTCGTGGATGTGCGCTCATCCCCCTACAGCCAGTATTCTCCGCAGTACAACCGGGAACTGCTGGAAAAAACTTTGAAAGAAGCGGGCATTGAATACCGGTTCGCAGGCGATCACCTGGGCGGGCGTCCGAAAGACCCCACCTGTTACAAAGACGGCCAAGCGCCGGACGGCAAAACCGATTACCTGCACCAGGTGGATTACCCGGCGGTGATGACCCGGGATTGGTACCAGAAGGGCATCCAGCGGTTGGTCGAAATCGCCAGCGATCGACGCGCCGCTACCCTTTGCAGCGAAGAAGACCCGGCTCGCTGCCACCGTCACCACCTGATCGGCAAAACCCTGGTTCAGAAAAATGTCCGGGTGCTGCATATTCGCGGCGATGGCAACTTGATCAAGGATCAATTGCTTCCGGACCTGCCGGAAGAACCCCCCGCCAAACAATTGTCCTTCTTTAAGGAGCATCTATGAAGTTGTATACCATCGGCTTCACAAAAAAGACTGCCAAACAATTTTTCGAGCTTTTGAAAGGGAACGACGTCGAATGCCTGGTGGACATCCGTCTGCATCCGGACGGGCAGCTTGCCGGCTTTACCAAGAAAGGGGACTTGCGTTATTTTTTGGAAGAATTGATCGGCTGCGACTACCGCCACGAGCTGCGCCTTGCGCCAAGCGATGAAATTCTCAAAACCTATCGCAAGGATCACAACTGGGTTAAGTAATGAAAACGCATTTGACCAATTGATGGATCAACGCGGCATCCCGGAGATGCTGGACCGTGCCTTTTTCGAGGAAAAAGTTTGCTGCCTGCTGTGCAGCGAAGACACCCCCAAGCAGTGTCACCGCCGGCTGGTAGCTGAACGCCTGGCGCGCGCCTGGGGAGACGTGCAGGTCATTCACTTGTAGCTTTTCAGGGGACTGGCATCATGATCACAACGCTGATTATCACTGACCTGACCCGCATGGGCGGCAACCGAGTATGCATCGCCTGGCGTGACCCCAGGACGGGCTAACGATCCGTCCTAAGTTTACCGGCAGTATCATTACTGAAGATTGGCTTTATGACCATGGAGAGGCTATCATCCGGCCTTTTGCCCGCCTCCAACTCGATCTGCTCCAGTATCAGCCTGATCCACCGCATACAGAGGATTGGGTCATTCGAGATGATTACCGGTTTATTAGCATTTGCTTGACCAACAGGAAAGGTGTAGCCTACTGGAGCGCATCCTTGATCCGGATGTTTCGAGCATCTTCGGGCGGAAATCCAGGTCAATCCTGGCTGTTACATTCGTGAACACGAGGGGTCTCGCTCTTTAGGCACTGCGCGTAGCGTGCGAAATCAACTTTGTGATGACACTTCCAACGCGAAGATATGAAATTGGGAATACCGGATTGAATTTACCGATTCCACTGGCTGCGGATACAATTTGGCGGTGACGGATTTGGCCTTTCGTTATCTGATCGACGACATGCGCGAGCAACAGAGTTTGACTACCGGGCAAATTGGATGGCGTCTTTTCCAAAACTTCCGTGGTAGTGATGTTTACCTGCGCATCGGGCTTACCCGGCCCACCTGGCAAAAGCACCCACATCGCTGCTTCCTGGCAGATCAACGGGGTATACACTTTTCCCGATTACCTGGAGGGTCGCTGTTTTGCGGATTTTGGAAGAAGATAGAAGACAGTTACGTCGCGGAGCAAACATCGTGAAATACAAAAGAATAAAAGACAAGACCATAACGCCCAACCTTGATCTCGCCGTTACCAGTTCAATCCAGGATATTCCAGTGGTAAATCTCGAAGAGGGGATGCCCACCGTGGACCTAGCCTTGCGCAGGCTTCAGGCAGCCATCACGACGCACAAGAGAAAAGGCGCTACAGTCCTGAAAATCATCCATGGCTATGGGTCCAGCGGCATCGGTGGGAAAATCAAGTTTCAGGCGCATAAATTCTTGCGCCAAATGGTAACCAGGAAAGAAATCGTCAACTACATTCCAGGTGAAGAATTTGATCGAACGAGCATTTTTTTACAATATCGGAGCGATTTCCCGCAAATTGATTGGGATCCTGATTTTGGAAGAAAACAACCGTGGTATTACGATTGTCTTGATCCAGAAAGCGAGCCAGTAAACGATGTCTATTGAAAAACTCCGCCCTTCCTTCACCTTTACCGAAGACCGCCTGGCCGAGCTGCGCGGGATGGTGCCCGAAGCCTTCGCCGACGGCAAGATCAACTGGGATACCCTGCGCGAAGCCCTGGGCGAATACCTGGAAGACGAGAATCAGGAGCACTTTGGCCTGTCCTGGCCCGGCAAGCGCGAGGCCCGCCGGCTGGCTAGCCTGCCAAGTAAGGGCACGCTTGTCCCCCAGCCTGGACAAGGCGTAAACGAAGATGCCACACATAATATTTTCATTGAAGGCGATAACCTGGATGTGCTCGCTGCTGCAAAAAAGTTATGCTGGTCGCATCAAACTGGTTTATCTCACCCTCCCTACAATACTGGTCACGATTTTGTATATTCGGATGATTTCAAATAATTTTCTAACCGATCAATGAAAAACGGACAAATTCTGTTGATGATACTGGTCAAATCTTTGAACTACAAATACAAAGTCTAGCGGGCGCTTTCACTCTAATTGGCTCAACATTATATACCCAAGGTTAAACTTTTATCGAGAAACTTGCTCAGTAATGATGGTGCGATTTTTGTTACTATTGATGATAACGAGCTTCATAATCTGCGCATGGTGATGGATGAAGTATTTGGAGAAGAGAAGTTGATAGGATGCATCGTATGGCAACATAGTATTCAAGGGAAAAATGAAGCTTAAGGCAAACCCCTCCATCACAATTACATTTTGGCCTACTCTCGAACTACTGATTTTATCCCCAGCCTGATGCCAAGAACCGATGAGCACAATAAGGCATATTCAAATCCAGATAATGATCCAAAGGGACCTTGGCGATCTGGTGATAAGAAGTCCACATTATCGTGAAAATTTGTGCTTTGATATCGTTACACCTTCCGGGAAAAAGATTTCCCCGCCTGCTAACGGGTGGCGCTGGAGCAAAGATTTAGTAGAAAACAAGATAAAAGACGGAGAAATTGTTTTTGTGGATAATGAAACAAGAATAGTTAGGAAGATTTTTTTGAGAGAACAACAAGGTAGAATTCCAGAAAGCATATGGTTTGGTAAGGAAGTGGGAACCACCAGGCAAGCAGCCCAAGAACTCAAGGAATTGTTTAATGGCGTTGCGCCGTTTGATACTCCTAAACCCACTTCTTTGCTTGAAAAAGTTTTTCAAGTAGTTTCTCTTTCGGATGGTGATATTGTTTTAGATTTTTTTGCCGGTTCGTGTTCAACTGCCCATGCGGTTCTGAATGCGGATCATAATGATCACGAAGAAATTAGGTTCATTATGGTGCAACTTCAAAAATCCATGCAAGATGGATCGATAGCTAGAGAAAAAGGTTTTCGTACGGTTTCTCAAATCGGCATCGAGAGAATAAAACGGGTAATTCAAAAAATAATTCAAGACAATACTACCCATCTGCCATTGAACGGGAGTGAAGATTTAGGTCTTAGAGTGTATGGATTGGACATTTCTAACTTTAAAGATTGGCAACTCTATACTGAAAGATATTCAACTCAACTAGAATTAAGTTCTCTCAAGCTGAAACTCCATTCCAGGTCCAATTGGTATTCCAAAGAACCTACTCACGAGATCCTTCTCCTGCAAGGCTTTCCGCTTGACAGTCGTTTCCGTCCTCTTCTTGAATACTCTCATAACCATGTACAAGAAGTGACCTCCGACTTTTGTCAACACCGGCTTTACGTTTGCCTGGAAAATCAAATCCATCACAAAACTGTGGATAACCTGCACCTGCGCCCCGAAGACGTGTTCGTCTGCCTGGACAGCGCCCTGAGCGACGAAGCCAAGATTACCCTGGCCGATCGCGTAAACCTCAAGGTCATCTAAAGAAACTCCGATGGCCAAAGAACTGCGCTTACAATTTGACCCCAACCAGAAGCACCAGCTCGACGCGGTGGAGAGCGTCGTGCGTCTCTTCGAGGGCCTCCCGTGCCGCGAAGCGGCTTTTGCCCTGGGCTACGACGTCGTTCCCAACCTGCCACCCTTCGAAACCTTGAGCGAGAGCCTGGCTCTACGACAACCTGCGCCAGATGCAGCAGGAGAACGACATCGCCACCGACCTGGCGGGCATGCTGGACGTGGATGAGGGCATGGTCATCGAAGGAGTCGGCGATCGAATCCTGGCGGCATACCCGAGCTTCACCATCGAGATGGAAACCGGCACCGGCAAGACCTACGTCTACCTGCGCACGATCTACGAGCTGCGCAAGCATTACGGCTTCAGCAAGTTCATCGTCGTCGTGCCCAGCATCGCCATCTACGAAGGCGTGATCAAGAACTTCAAGATCACCCAGCGACCACTTCCGCGCCCTCTACGGAAACGAGACCGTCAATCTGACCGAGTACGACGGCGCCCGCTCAGCCAGCTGCGCGGCTTTGCCACTTCCACCTTCGTTGAAATTCTGGTGATCACCCTCGATTCGTTCAACAAGACCTCCAACGTGATCTTCAAGCCGTCCGAGAAGCTGCCCGGCGAGCGCCTGCCCTATCGAGTACATCCAGGAGACCCGCCCGATCCTGATCCTGGACGAGCCGCAGAACATGGAGTCGGAAAAGGCGCACGAAGCCTTGCGCACCCTGCACCCGCTGTTTGCCCTGCGCTACACTGCCACCCACCGCACCAAGCCCCAACCTGGTCTACCGCCTGACGCCATTCGACGCCTACCGCCTGAACCTGGTCAAGAAAATCCAGGTGTACGGCGTCACCGAACGCGAGAACTTCAACCAGCCTTCCTGGCCCTGCAAGAAGATCACCCTGGATGGCGGCGATCAAGGCACCGGGCCGCATGAAGACCTACGTCGAAGATCGTGGCCGCCTCGAAGGAAGTCGAGCTCGTCTCTCAAACATGGTGAAGACCTGTACGCCAAAACCGAGCGGGACGAACACCAGGGCGGATACAAGGTGGTCGAGATCAACGCCGCAGAGACAATTTCATCGAATTTGAGAACGGCATCAGCCTCATTCTAAACGAGACCATCGGCCCTTCCCGCCCGGAGATTTTCCGCGCCCAGATCCGCAAGACCATCAAACAGCACATGGAGATGCAGCAGCGCATGCAGCGCAAGGAATCAAGGTGCTCTCGCTGTTCTTCATCGACCGGGTGGCGAACTACACCGCCAAGGATGGCATCATCCGCCGGATCTTCGACGAAGAGTTCGAACGAACTCGAAGCACCAGTTACCCCTTCTACGCCCAGATGGAGGCCGAGGAAGTGCGCAGCGCCTACTTCGCCAAAAGCAAACCCAAGAAGGGCGAGACGAAGGCGAGGCCATCGACACCGACAGCCGCAATCAAGCCGAACGCGAAGCCGAAAAAGCCGCCTTCGAGCTGATCATGAAGCGACAAGGAGCGCCTGCTCTCTTTCTACGATGGAAAGATGAGCTGAAGAAAACCTGCTTCATCTTCGCCCACTCGGCCCTCAAAGAAGGCTGGGACAACCCCAACGTCTTCCAGATTTGCACCCTCAACCAGACCGTCTCGCGAGATCAAGAAACGCCAGGAGATCGGGCGCGGCTTGCGCCTGGCGGTCAACCAGGATGGCGTGCGCGTCTTCGAAGATGACGTCAATGTCCTCTCCGTCATCGCCAACGAAAGTTACCAGTCTTACGCTGCCAACCTGCAAACCGAATACGTTGAAGCCGGGCAGAGCTCCGCCGCCCAAGCCCACCAACGCAGAGGCGCGCCAGCGTCCGGCGCAACGAAGCAGATTTTCGCAAGACCAGGCGTTCCGCGATTTCTGGGCCAAGCTGCAGCGCCATACCAGCTACCGGATCAGGATTGACACCCCTGCACTGATCGAGCACTTGCATCGAACGTATCAGCAACCGCTCCACCCCGCAGGCGGTGATCGTGGTGGAGAAAGGCGATTTCGTCGTAAGCCGAGTACACCATCGAGCTTGGCTCTCGGTCGGCGATGAGAAGTGCCGGCTACGCAGATCACGGTCAGAGACACACTGGGCGACGAGCAGCCAAAACACGCTCACGTTCGAGAACAAGGACCGACCTCTGCGAAGATTTTGAAGTGATGAGCGCCTGCGCGGCTACAAGATCGTCGAAGATCGTTGAGGACGGCGACAACTCACACGTCGTTTTCGGCAACGGGCAGACGCTTTACAAGTACAGCCCCGATCCACTTCCAGAGCGAGCAGGGACAGAAGCCCAGCGAACGCGGTCTGCGCCCCGCAGGAAAGCTACCCGGTCTTCAACCTGATCGACCGCGCCGCCAAAGAGACCGGCCTGACCCGCCCGACGCTCAACGAGATCTTCCGCGGCTTGAGCGACACGCAAAAAGCAGTCGATCTTCGCCAATCCGGAAGGCTTTGCCGGGCTGTTCATCACCGAAATCAACAACGCCCTGGCCGACCACATCGCCGAGCGCATCGAATTCGTGATCACACCCGGCCCCGATCAAATGGGGCTACGACCTTGAAGACCTGTTCCCGCCCGAAAAAGAGTTTCCCGCAGAAGGAGCTGGTCGAGCGGCTCGCCAGCCGGCCTTTACGACCAGATCCAGATCGACTCCGATGTCGAAGAGCGCTTCGTGCAGCTACAAGCTCAACGAAGATGACAAGGTCGTGTTCTACTTCAAGTTCCCGCCGGCGTTCAAGATCGAATTCCCCCGCGTCATCGGCAATTACAACCCTGATTGGGGTATCGCCCGCTACCGGGATGGCAAAATCCTCCTGGAGCTGGTGCGGGAGACCAAAGGTCGGGAAGAGCTGGATCTGCTGCGCTTCCCGCACGAAGCCCGCAAAATCCGCTGCGCGCAGAAGCACTTTAAATGCGGTGGGCATCGACTTCCGGGTGGTGTCGGACGACACCGCCGATTGGTGGCGGCCGGCGAACGAAACGCCCGGACAGGGAAATCTGGGTTTGTAGCAAGCTCGGGCCGCAGTTGGCTGGATAGGTGGCAGGATGAAGCGAAGTGTTCGTTGGAGGCTGCTGCTTCTATTGTTTCTCTTTTTTGGGGTGTTGTTCCTGGCGCGGCACCTGTGGCAGCCCTGGTTGTTTGGCGTTCTCTTTCCTCGCCAGCAAAAGCTGGAGCGGATCGTCAACCTGCTGGATGCGATCAATGGCTTTGCCGCGCTTTTTCCCTTGGCGTATGGGGCTTATAAATTCTTTCTCACTCCTCAAGAAGTAAAATCTGTTGATTATCCTAAAGCCCTGATCCCAACTTCTCCTAAGAAAATCCTCGCAGACGTATCGGAAAATCCTGAAGAGTTTACCTGGCAGGACCGACATATTATAACAACGAGTGACCTCCAAACCTACAAAAAAATCCTGATCGTCGGGCGGATGAAGTCCGGGAAAACGCGGGAGGCGGCTGAATTAATTCGGAGAGCACTTGGCGAAGAACTGCTAATTACTTCTCGAATTTACGATATCTCGCAAGGCATGCGAGAAATTCAACCTGAGGCGATACAACATCCGCCTTAATAGAGAGCTTACTAGAGGCAAGCGCACACTTTTTTTCATCGATGATCTCCCCAAACAATCCGTTGGAAAGCAGTTAGACACACTGAATAAGTATCTCATGGCGCGGAAAAAGTGCAGTCCTGGCTACTTCATCGCCACTGCCCGCAGCGATCACCTGGAAGGAAATCCGGAGTAAAGAAATGGCTAGAACAGAACGAAGTCCAGCTAATCGAGATGAAACCGCTGGCGGAGGTACAGCGCGGCTCGTTAGTGGACGAATTGGAAAGGATTTGTAAAATCGATCTTAGCGAAGATGCCAGACGGGTCTTGATTGAAAAATCAGATGGTACACCCTATCACCTAATTCTGACCACCAAAAAATATCTTGCAAAAGTAGAGGGTAGAAAAATCACCCAAGAGCTTGCTGCAGCCGTAATCCCCAAATCTTCGGAGGATATCTGGAAGGATATTCGCAATGAATGGGAGGATACTGAGCGGCGACCGAATCCTTGCTCGAAGCCCTGGCTGTTTTTTATCACGCCAACGTCACGCCGCATTATGAAATCGTGCTGGCATACCGCGACCCAACTCAAACGATCCAAAAGAAAATATTTGTTGCCCTGGATCGCTGGTCGTAGGGTAAATCATGCGGTCAAAATCGTGAAGCCGTATGGCATCTATCACCAGAACACTTTTGTGTTTCCGGATGTGGCCGTCGAAACCTTGATTCCAGCAGAAGCAGGGCTTACCCCGCCTGGAACGTTTTGTTCGCGGTTACCGGAAATTTTACAATATTCGCGCCCTGCGAAAATTCAACACGGAAGCCACTCAACTGCAAAATATCCTTATGGGTCTTGGTACTTCGTATTACTTTAATAAAAACCTTATAAAAGCTGAAGAGCAGTGGAAAATGGCATTGGAAACAGGTCAAACAAGCGGGACCAACTGGTACGACCAGGGGGTGCTGCTCAATGAACTGGGGCGCAAAGAGGAAGCCGAAGATGCCTACCGCCAGGCGCTAAAGGCCGACCCCAAGTATGCCCAAGCCTGGTCCAACCTGGGGGTGCTGCTGGATGACCAGGGGCGCAAAGAGGAAGCCGAAGATGCCTACCGCCAGGCGCTGGAAGCGCGACCCGAAGGACGCCCAAGCCTGGTCCAACCTGGGGGTGCTGCGCAAGGAGCAGGGGCGCAAAGAGGAAGCCGAGGATGCTTACCGTCTGGCGCTGAAGGCTGACCCAAGTTAGCCCAAGCCTGGTACAACCTGGGGGACTGCTGGGCGATCTGGGGCGCAAAGAGGAAGCCGAAGATGCCTACCGCCAGGCGCTGGAAGGCTGACCCGCAGGATGCCAGTGCCTGGTCCAACCTGGGGGTGCTGCTGGATGACCAGGGGCGCAAAGAGGAAGCCGAAGATGCCTACCGCCAGGCGCTGGAGGCGGACCCCCAGGATGCCCAAGCCTGGTACAACCTGGGTACGTTATTGAGAACTTCCCATCTATTTGATGAAGCGCGTGCAGCTTTGGAGCAAGCCATTCTGTACGCATCCGGGAAAGCCACCTATCACGCCAGGCTGGGAGAGGTGTACAAAAGGCTGGGCCGCCAGGAGGAGGCAACGTGAGAATTCGATCTTACCAAGGAACTGAGCGAATTTGAAAGCACATACAACCGCGGCTGTATCGCCGCTCTGTGTGGGGAGGCCGAGACAGCCTTCCAATTGCTCGAAGAGGCAATTTCAAAGGGCGAAATCACAAAAGATTGGGTCCGCCAGGACCCGGATTGGGAAGACTACCGGGAAGATGCCCGTTTTATCCAACTTTTGAAAGGATGACGCTAACGCCACAATGGACAACGCTGATAAAGAACGCCGCTTATTCCACCTGCTCAACCAATCCCCTCACCAGACCACACCCGAAGATGTGAGGGAAATCGCAAAACTCAAACAAGAATTGGAAAAAGAAAAGCCCCCATCCCAGAAATTTGACCAAAAAATACCCGAAACGGCTGAAAACGACGCTGCAGAAATTCCCAAAATCACAAAAGCCCGCCCGGAAATCAAAAAACAAAGACAGGCAGCTCAACCGGTCGCCACACCCGTGTCGCGCAGGATCGCCAGCGGCGGCGAATGGAGCCGGCTGGTGCAGTATTACGCCGAGTGCCTGGAACGCGAGAACCGCCAGCAGTACCTGATCGATCCCGAATTGCTCAGGTCCTTCGATTGTCCGGCCGAAGACCTGCGCCGCGTGATCCATGGCGGGGCCGTATTGGAATTTGAAACTGGCAAGGATGGTCGAAGCGGCGGTACATTCGCAAGTTCATCGAAGATCAATTGGATCGGGCCGACCGCAAGCTGTGCCTGGGCTACCCGTTTTTAGTCCTTGAGACGCAGAAGAACAACCAGACCGCACTCAAAGCGGCTCCACTCCTGATTGTCCCACTCAACCTCGAACAGAGGGACGATCGGGTTGCCTTGCAGGCGGAAGGCTACGAGATCAGCTACGCGGCTTTGAAAGCCATGGACGCTGGACGACGATGAGATCGCTATCTTTCTCGGCGAGCTGGAAAACTTGACCCCCGCGCCAGACCGGGATATTTTGGAGGCGCTGGAAGGCAGGCTTGTTGAAAAAATCGAAGAAGCCTACCAGGAGAAGCTGCCCCGCGTTCGGTCGCATCTCACGGCTCGCCACAATTTTTGACAGGCCGGCCCTCTTCTGGGTGAGTGAAAATACTGCCACGATGAATTTGATCCGGGAGCTGAAGCTGCTTTCCGAGCCGTACTATTGGGAAAGGGCTTCGACCGCCTTGCAGCAGCTCCTCTCTGAACTGCCCGGCCACGATTACCCGGTCGCCCCTGGTTTCGAGCAGGACTCGAAAATTTACGTGACGGCGATCAACGACCACCAACGGCAGGCAATCCACGCCGCCGACAAGGAGCCGGTCGTGGTCGTGACCGGCCCTCCTGGGACGGGAAAATCCCAGCTCGTCCTCAATTTGATCACCGATGCGTACTTGAACGGCCAATCCGTGCTTTTCGCCAGCCGCAACAACCGGGCGGTGGATGTGGTCATGTCGCGCTTGAAAAACGAGATCCATTTCCAGGGGGCGGTTCGGACGGGCAATAAGGAAAACCGCAAAGTCGCCGCCGACGATATGAAAAATTCCTTGAACGCCATCTCGGCCAGCGGCAAAGCCATCCAGTTAGATCCAATTCGCGAAGTCTTATGCCCGGGCGAAAGAGCAGGCCCAAAACGCAGAAAACCAGTTGGCGGCTGTGCGCCGGCTTTCCGGGCTGGCAGATTCATATCGTAATGAGCGGGATCGCCTGATCGACCTGCTGCCGGAACCGCTCAGGGAAGCAGCCAGGGAGCGCCTGCCGGCCTTCCAGGCCCTCGAAATCCAGGCGCTTACAGCCACAAGCTCGGCGCTCCATGGCCGGGCGTTGAAATTAAAAGAAGGAAAAATACGCCTGTTACAGCGGTATCGAATTGTAGTGTTGGACAATTCGATGGATGATGCCCTGATCCGCCATCTCAATGATTTTGAAAATGATTGGGGGACTTTTGCAGGCGGCTTTTTGCACCGGGCGAATTTCGACCGGTTTAGCGATCTGGAAGAAACGTTGCAGGTTTGGGAACACCTTTATGCAACGGTCGATCTCTTGCACCGTCAGAATGAGAATCGAGAGACGCAGCGTAAATTGGACGGCGATGTCGCTCAGGCTTTCGACGAGCTTAAAACGGATCACAAAGAGATCGCCGAGATCCTGTCCGCAGAATTTGCTCCGGCCGAACTCTCGGAATTTTCGGGGCAATTTAATATCCTTGGAAAGCAGTTTGGGCGAATCGCTGCTCAAAAACTGAATTGGTTCAAGAGGGTATGGCTTAAACTTTTACGCCGGGTGCCTCTGGGGTTCGAAATCAGCCAATACCAGGCGCTAAATGAGAAATTGGGCGTCGATCCGTTGGTCGACATCACACCGCTTTCATTCCAAGAGGTAAATGGCGCTGCGGCGGAGTACGCGACAGCCTGCCAGCAGGCGGCGAAAATCCTTGAGGCAGCCGAGAAACAGCGCCGGTTAGGAGAGATGAAACAAGAAGGCGACCGCCTGGGACGGGAGTTGGAGAGGCGTCTCTCCGAACTGCCCAACGCTATTCGCCAGGATTTGAAACGGCTGATCCCAATCCGGTTGGAGCCCGGAGAATTTTTGGATGAAATTGCCGCCATAGAGACAGGCATCCAGGCGCTTCGCGCGGAAATCGCGGAGCTGGTCGCAACAGCCGACCAAAAGCTCGTCCAGAATTCCGATCATTTAGAGATGCTGGCCGAATTCCAACATTCCACAGGGAACAAGCTGCCTGGGCTGGCGAAATTCGATCCGCAGGACGAGATCGAGGTCATTCTACAAGGAATGGCAGACTGGCGAAATTTGATTGTATTTTGGGACACCGAAACGAAACTGAGGAATTTGGAACGACAACTGGACGAACTGCCCAATGAAACTCTGGCGATCCAGGCAGTGCAAAAGGCAAGCGCCGATTTGCTGTCCGCCGGCGGCGAAATTCTGCGTAAAATCTGGGAGCTGCGCAGCCGCCAACTGCCCAGCGAAGTTGTGAAAGGCGCGTTGGATTACGTCCAGGCCGTCGAACAATTATCCCAAGGCTACAATCCGGCTTTATTCCACCGGTTGAAACAAGCGGAAGAGGAGAATTTCCGCTACGCCGTACGGGTTTTCCCGGTTTGGGCGACGACCAACCTGGCGGCCAAGACCAACTTCCCACTCCAGGCGGGATACTTCGACCTGGTTATCATCGATGAAGCCTCGCAATGCGACGTTCCCTCCGCCCTGCCTCTGCTCTTTCGGGCGAAACGCATCATCGTCATCGGCGATCCAAACCAATTACGTCACGTGGCTACCCTGACGAAGGATTCCGATCAGGAGGCGGCCGCCAGGCATGGCGTGGCCCTGGAAGCATTTTCTTATAATGGGCATTCGCTCTTTGACCTGGCGCACCGCGGAGTGGGGAGCCACCCAGGATACATCTTGCTCAAGGAACACTATCGCTCGGATGCGCGCATCATTGGTTTTTCCAACCGGCTTTTCTACAACGACGAGCTGGTCATTCGCACGGATTTCAGCCTGCGCAATTTGCCCGAGGAGGTTGTTCTCGGCGCATGGCGGCGTCCACTGGCTTCATGTACAGGGAAAGGCGGAACACCCCAAAGGAGGCAGCGCGTTCAACCGGATCGAGATCGCCGCGATTTAACAGCTTGTCCCTCGGCTGCGAGAAAGCCTGCAGCGCAGGCAAATGGGAGAAGCCAGCATTGGGATCGTTTCTCCCTACCGCGAACAGGAAGAGCGTATCCAACGCTGGGTGCGAGAGACATATGGAGACGCAGGCCGAATAACCGTCGGTACCGCCCATAAATTCCAGGGGGACGAAAAGGATTTCATGGTCTTCAGCCCTGTTCTGGGTCCGGGTTTACGGGAGGGCAGTCTTCGTTGGCTTCAAACTACCCGTAACCTCCTGAATGTAGCCGTAACCCGCGCCAGAATTGGCCTGATCGTGGTGGGTGACTGGGAGTTTTGCCACAACCTGCCGCTGGAGCATTGTTTCCGCAGTCTTGCCGACTACGCCGCGGTCCAACCGGAAAGGGTGGTTTCGGAGATCAAAGAGCTTTCGTTTATTACGGCGGGGGAAGTCAAGATTGTTGGGACGATCGTGGGACCGGTCAAGAGAGAATATGCCCGTACCACGCTTCGGCGCTTCATCAGCTCCTGCTTTGATTATGTCTGGTGGGTAGATACCTACTTTGATAACCGGGTGTTCGAATTACTTTGGGATGTTTTTCAGGATGCAGACGTCAAGATCCGGGATGTCCGGTTGCTTGCTGCAGAAGCGGCTTTCGAGAGTGCAGATGATCGGCCACCTTACCTGACAGAAGAGCAGTTGCGGACGACTTCAAACGAATTTAATGACGCGTGGGGTGCAGCTTCAATTGCGGAGGCTCCCTTCTTATCGATTGCCGCATGACCGCTTCTTTTATTCTCCTGGTCAAGCGATCAATATGCCGCCATTCAATACTGCTTATGGGGTGCATAATCGGTTAAGTGAATACCTACGATCCGCAACGAATTCCGACACGTTTTTAGAGTTGTGGGAGAAGGCGACAGAGGTCTAGAACGATCAACGGGGAGGAGGAACGACAATGGCTGAAACGATAACTCGCCGTCAAAGCGTCAACTTCTTAGGGTTCCTTCGCTCTCAACTGAGCGGGCTGCAAGGCATCCCCACCCTGTGCTACGAGCTGATCCAGAACGCCGACGACGTAAAAGATGATCAGGGCAATCCGGGCGCTTCCCGCATCAGCTTCGATGTCTGTGACGACGCGCTGTATGTCGAAAATGACGGGGTTTTCCGTGAGATTGATTTCACCCGCATGGAAAATGTTTCGTGGGGCAATAAGCGCGAAGAAGCCGGCACGACTGGGGCGTTTGGCATTGGCTTTATCTCGGTCTATCAGGTCACCGACTCGCCGGAAATCTTCTCCAGCGGACTGCATTGGAAGTTTCAACCCGGCGCGGCGGAAGACAAACGTATTCTGGAAACAAAGGTCGAAACGCTTCTCACTCGCTTCCGCCTGCCGTGGGCGTTCGAAACGTCAAGCGTGCGTCAAGAGCTGCATATCCCGTCAATTGATGAAACACAATTGGATGAGTTCGTCCGTCAGATCGATCAAGCGATCGAAGCCGCCTCCCTGTTCTTGAAGCAGGTGACCGTTTTAGAACTCAAGCGTTCGGGAACACTCGTCCGGCGCATTGAAACATTAAAAGATGGCAATGCGCTGCTGGTTGCCGATGGGAACCAAACGATCGAATGGCGAATGCTGGAAGGCCGATTTGATGGGCCGGCCAGGACAATGAGGGCGAAATATGTCGCGTTGATCGAAGAGAAGCGCCAGCCGGTGGTCAAAATCGCTCTGCCCGACACATTGCTTGGGAACGGGTTGTTGTATGCTTTCTTGCCGTCTGAGACGCATACCGGCTTGCCATTCCATATCAACGGCGATTTTTATCCGTCCCAGGATCGTAAGCGCATACTCTTTGAGCAGAGCTATCATTCTGAATGGAATAATCTGGCCATCCAGTGCGCCGCAAAAACACTGGCTGAAAACATCGATGATATTTTAGAGACTTTGACGCCTAAGGCTTTTTGGGAATTCGCTGAACGGGTTAAGCGCGCTTCTGATTTAACCAATTTATCCGATGTTTTCGCCGGCTTCTGGGATGAGCTGAAGCCGCAGATCCGCGTAAAACCCACCGTTCTGACGACCAGAGAAAAACGAGTGACTCCTCCAAGCGCGTACTACCTGGATTCCGACGAGCTGGTCGAGGCCGCCGACATCTTTGAGGATTTGGGGATTGGAACGGTTCATCCAGACTTGAGAGGCCGCCGAAATATTCTCATCGAGACGGGAGTAAATCTGCTAGGGATTGGAGATGTGGCTGAAGCGTTCCATCGTTGCGGGTTAAACGAACGCAGCGAATTCCAATCTTTTCCAAGCACACTCAGCACAATAGAAAGCTGGCAGACACTTTGGGCAGCAATGAACAGTCTCTGGGAAACGCGCCTCCGCTTATGACCAGTATAGCGTCCTACCAGAACTCAAGAAATGTGCGATCGCATTCGGAACGGATGGCGCTCTTTGGCCGCCAGAGCAGCTCTTTCAGGCAGACGCAACGACACAGGAGCTATTCGTGGAAATTTCAACGGTGGTCTGGTTCGTCTCCCATCCTGGGAATTCTCCATTGCCAGCTACATTGGTCCCTGATTTTGGTATCCATGAGGGAGTGAAATTATTGCAAAGTGTCCAGGCATCGCTTCCGGAGTTATGGGCAGCCGGAAATTACGCCCTACAGAAAGTTTACGAGTGGTTTGAGAACTACCGGATGGAAATCGCCAAGGATTATTATCTCATCCAGAACATTCGTGATCTGGTGATCTGGCCGACTGCGGACGGCACGCTAAAGCCCCTCAACCTGCTTTACCTGGCCGGCGATTTTGACGACCCGCTTAACCTGGCCCAATTGGTGGATGTCGAGGCGCTTGGCGGCCGGCGAGAATTTCTGGAAACGACCTTGAAAGTTAGCTGCCTGGACTTCTTGACTTATGTTCGGGATTGGGTCCCCAAGGTATTGACAACCCGCCAGCTCGATCAGGCGAGCCGGTTCCGGCTGCTCAAGGTTTTGGCTGAGAATTCTGGCAAGCTGCGGGACCAATATGATCTTCAGAAGAGGCTGTCCGACCTTCCGCTGGTGTGGTGCGGCGAGGAAGCCTTTTTTCCTGGAAGAACAGCTTATTTCGATACGAAAATCGTTCGCGAGGTCATTGGCGAGGCGGGCCGGTTGGCCAAGTTGCCCACGGAAATCCCAGATGCCGTTCGCGCTTTGTACGATTGGCTGGGTGTCGTTTCCGAACCTCGCCCGAATGATGTGATCGCTCGGGTGCGAGAATTGGCGTCGAGACCCCCCGAAAAAGAGAGCTTGGATACCATTGTGACTATTTTTGAGTATCTTTCTTCAGAATGGACCCATTGGAGTGATGACAAAAAAGAGCAATTCTCGCCGTTAAAACTGAAAAATGGCTGCCAGGAACAAAAAAAACGGATACATGGTTCATCCCCAACGCACTTGATGCAGTTTTTCTGAGATTTCTATTCGAATCGCAAGGTAATTTTCTGAAAATAGATGTTACTGTTCAACAGCGTGGGAGCGAACTGATACGATTTCTTAATATACCGGAGGGATCCAACCACTGAACAGATGGTTAGACACTTATTGTATTGCAGCGAAAATGGGGAGCCGATTTCGCAACAAATCTATGTTTATCTTTCCCGTGATGTTTCTAACCCATCCATTCAGTTGCTTATGGGTAAACCTTGCTTATTCATTAAATTACCCTCTGATGAAACAAAATATTTCCGACCTGACCAGGTTTTCTGGGAGCAGCATCCCTTTGGCGATTATCGTTTTCGACTCGGTCCGGAGTTCGGCCAATTCAAGGAGCTGTTTGATGAGCTGGGTGTGAAAACCCAAGCCTCTGCGCAGGACGCAATCAGCGTGCTGCTCGAAATCGCCGAAGAGTTTGGTCAATCCCATATCCCGCTTGTTGATCGTCAGGATGTCGAAGACACAGTCATCCGCTGTTGGAGGCTTTAAGCGAGGCTCTGGAGACGGGAGAGATTGAGTTGCGTGCAGTGAAAAAAGCATTGGGCGCTCAAAATACGATCCCCGATGCACGCCACCTCTTGGAACCACCTCGCTACCTGTTCTTCGAAGACCGTCCGGGATGGGGCGCTAAGTTTGCGGTGCTTCAGAACAGCTTGACGCCGCGGATTGAAGGGGCCTGGATGGCAATGGAAGCTGCCGGCGTCCAGCGCCTGAGTAAAGCTATCGAAACCAAAATGCATCAATGCGTCAACCGCCAAGAAGATCAAGAGATGGAACTACTCCTGCGCGAGCGGCGGCCACTGGTGCGGCGAGTGATTGAGGCGAATCGATTAAAGGGGATCAAGGATTTCGATCTGGAGGGCCTGGATCGCCTGTCTTATGCAAAAGCGGAAGAGATTGAAGTTGTGCGCATATTTACCGGCTTTAAGAAAGTGGAATTGTCGCTCGAAAACGTAGATGCAGTTCACCTGGATGGCACGATCTATTTCGCGGCGGAAAACGGAGACCGTCCATGGAAGGGCATTGCTCGTGAAATTGCCTACGTACTCCATCCATCCGGCGAACTCAGCAGTCTCGGCATGGAACTCAAGGAGATTCTTTCCCAGTCGCTGCGAGAAGCGACAGCCACGCTGGACGAATACATGTATCCTCGGATTGAGGAGGCTCCTGGTGAAGCTCCCGAAGGCCCAACCGTTCAACCCGGCGACAAAGAAATAACAGAGACAGGCGGTTATCCTACCGGAGGGAGTACCGATGGCGGTCGACCACCTGCTGGGACTGAAACTACTGGTCGCCATCCGCCAAACGTGGGGGAGCCTCCAGAAGATAAGCCTGAGCCGTCGAAACCCGCGAAGCGGAAAACCACTCGTCTGCTGTCCTATGTAAATCCGGGCGATGAGACAACGGAACGGACTGAAAAGCCGGAAGTGACTGAACGTCGCACTAAGATTGGCCAGATGGGAGTTGATCTGGTCATGAAATTTGAGAAAGACGCGGGACGACAGCCCACTGACATGGAGACGATCCAGGTTCACCACCCGGGCTATGACATTAAATCCGTCGACCAACAAGGGCAGACGCGTTATATCGAAGTCAAATCCTTTTCAGGAATTTGGGACAGCCAGAACCCGGCCCAGCTTACAAAGACGGAGTTTGAGACCGCTCAAGATCTGGGGAGCGCCTTCTGGCTTTACATCGTCGAACGGGTGGAATCCGAGGATGCTCATATTATCCGGATACAAAATCCCGCCCATCGAGCAGATCATTTCCTGTTCGACCACGAGTGGATGAAGCTGGCAGCAGATTATGAGACGAGCGGCGTACCGCAATCAAATTGAGGAAAACCTATGAAAAAGAGCAACAAAACATCCATGCAGATCATTGCCGACCATTTTGATGGTTACGAAGTGAAAGCAATCAACTTCTGCCGGAGAATGAGTAATTACCTGACCCCTCGCCCAAGACCAAAGCTGATTGCAAATGTTCTCACCCAGTTTCCTCATTTGAAGGATAATCCCGAAAAATTCGCAGAAAAAATGTCGCAGAAATACCAACACCTGTCCTTCCATACGCCAACGCCCAAAGCGCAGCCGCAGGAAACCTCCTCTATATCCCAAAAAGTTGTATTAGAGGTGGCGCAGTACATGAAATCCCGAAATGAAGACCCGGTAAAAAACGCACGACAATTGCTCCTGGATATCGATAGCACAACGAGTTACCTGAAACGGGTGAAGGAAAAACAAATTATCCGGGCTTTCCGCTATGCGTCTGAAATGGGAAGAGGCAAACCTGGCAGTTTGTTGTCACGGAGCTTCGCAGGATCTTTTTGGATATCGCGGCGATCCGGATTATGTTCACGTTATCACGACTCCAATGGGAGGAAAGCCCAAATAGTTAAGGTTTAAAACCTTTCGCTTACGCTTTGAGGCTCCCTTTATTTCCCATCGCCGATTTTACAGCATCCAGTACCGCCTGCGGATGTCTGGCAGCCACCATCAATAGCACCCTGGCCGGCCCCTCTGGAGCGCGGCCATTCTGTTCCCAGTTTTGCAGCGTCCGTACGCTGATCCCCATCAGCGCGGCAAACTGGTGCTGGGTCAGGTTTAGTTCTTTGCGAATGGCTTTCACATCTGGAGTGTCATACTCAAATACTCGGGCAGGCGAGATTTCTCCTCGCAGTATTGCCATACCCTCCTTCAAGCTGGCTTCCAGTTCAGCAAACATTTCCTCGTTCATGGCCGTTCCTCTTCTATAATCCTGCGCAAACGCTTCAATTGTTCTGGCGTCAGATCTTCCTGCTTTCCCTTTTGGTAAATATATACAATCAAAATACGTTCTCCTGTGACCAGGTAATAGATTACCCGTACCCCGCCGTGTTTACCTTTACCACGATAACTCCAACGCATTTTCCGCAGCCCACCGCTTCCAGGTATTACCCGGCCTAAATCGGGCTGAACGATTAACGCACTCTGCAAATCCCGGTATTCCTCATCGGTGAGCAGAGTTCTGCACAAGGCGAGAGAAAATGGTTGTCTCGATGAAAATCATAAGGCGCTCGCAGCGATGTTCTGTTTCTATTATACGCCAATGGCGTATAAAGTCAAGGTCACGGTCCGTCATTATTATTTGCTGCAATGCGTTTGCATACTTTGCAACTGGATGTGAAAGCTGAAGGGCGTTGGCGGCTGCGACTTAGGGTAAACCAGATTTATTATTATCCAAGGATCACACCCTAATTGAATAACCATCTGGCTGGCGGGCAGGTAGCGAATTTGCAATTTTCTCCCCAGTTTCTTGTGGTCTTGATGAGCATACTTAGGGTTGACAACACCGCCGCGAGCACGATCTAACCCTAATCAGCAGCCTGCCATCCGCCGGATTGGATGTGGAGCCTGATCCCTACATTCCGGATTTGGCTGATAAGACACAGGTGGGGTTTCAAGTAGGCGCGGATTAATCGTCACTTGCCTTCCCCATGTATTTGGAACGTAGAGATTCCGTGATCCCAAAAGCGGAGGTAGAGATAAGGCCCTGAGCCGTGTATGTATTTTTTCTCATAATAACCGAGCCTGCGGGAAGACCCGCCTGATTTGAGCGCCGAACTGGATAACCTTCGTTCATGTGCGAGATCCTCATCCGCTGCACTTGATCTGGCCTTGGCGCGTTCATGTCCTCGTGCTTCCAAGATACCATTGATCAAGCGGCGGACCAACAACAAATCGTCGTCGGACAGTTTGTTCAGGTTCAGGGTTACCTGGTCAACCGGAACTTCATCCTCAAGTTCCGGGTGCGTGAAATGCCCGAACTCAGCATGGCCGTTTTCGCCATGTTTGTGAAATTCGCCGGTTTTAACCAGCTCTGCTACATCGTGTTCCCAAGTTCCGTTCATCATGTCATCGTCTCCTGATAAATGAGGGTTGCCAGAATGGCTCTACTTCGTTATAGCGCCTACTGTGTAAAAACTGTGCCTGGCAGGTTGTAGCATTGAGCCTCGCAAGTAAGGAGGCCCTGCAACATTCGGGTGGATCGTTCGCTCATGATTGAAACCTTCTATAACGTAACTCGGATGATCGATTCTGAGTTATGTACCTGGATCGATCCGGAGAGCAATTTCAGAATTGTCGGCCAGAATTCCGAAAACTCTCCCTGCCGGGTAAAGATGTCGTACATTCTTCCCGCCGGTTGGCTGTAGCAGGGAAATATGCCAGCGAAAATAATTCTCCGTGGCTTCTCCGGAAACGAGGAAGTTCGAACCGTCATCGCAGACTGCATAGCCAAAAACATCGCTGGTGCCTATCGCTATTGCAGGAGTCCTTAAGCCGAGTACATTGAAAACTCTCCGATCTGTGTCGGTTAGCTCTACGAAGTTGGGTGAAGCAGATTTGTGGTTCATGGGTGTCATCTCCATATTTGGTTTTGTGGCGATATTTTCGCCTGATTCGATATAGCCACCAGTCAAGCCAAATCGCCGAATTGTAGCCATCGAGTTGTGCGAATTTCTCGCCTTCTCCGATATAGCGCGTAGAAGGCAAAATCGTCGCGCTTCCACCTTCTTTTGGTTCTGGGTTATGGTCCGCCCACCGTTGAACGAACATCGACCGCTCTCTGGATTGTTTGTTCATGATCACACTGCCGACGGGTTTTGATTTCGCCACATTGTGTCTCCTGTGCAATGTGTGATATAGATGCATAGACACGCAAAAATGCAGTAAGAACCATGTCGGTTTTCTGCTGACTTGCTGGCAAAACCGGGTATGCTGGCATTGCTGAAGAATGAAAATTGTGGAATAATTGTTCTAGTATTTTCCTGTGCCCTGCCACGATTTCACTGAAACAGGATGAATGCTTCCAAGCCATTGTCGTTCAATCAGCAAAAACGGGTAATGCAATGATCAGCGATGAATTGAGACAGAACAAAGACTTGATTTTTGAAGAATCAAGCACACAAACGCGGTATGGATCGGAATATTGGCTCGCCCGGGAATTGCAGGCAGCATTGGAATACGCCAAATGGAGAAACTTCTTACAGGTCATTCGGAAGGCGATGCTCTCGTGCAGCAAGGCAGGGTTTGTGGTAGAAGACCATTTTGCCGAAACCAGCAAAATGATCGAACTGACCAAAGGAGCAAAGCGCGGAGTTATCGATTATGCACTCTCACGATATGCCTGTTATTTGGTAATTCAAAACGGGGATCCCAAGAAAAGGCGGTTGCCCTGGGCCAGACCTACTTCTCAGTAAAAACCAGGGAACGGGAAGTGGAAGACGAGTACGAGAGGCTACCCGAAGATGAAAAGCGGTCGATTATTCGAAAGTCGTTGAAGCAAAGGGACATCCAGCTCTCAGATCTCGCCAGTACCATTAGGATTTAAAACTACGCCCAGTCCGCGGATGCAGGATACATGGGACTTTATGGTGGAGAAACTGCCGGGGATATTCGTAAACGTAAAGGGCTTGCGTCTGGTGAGAAGATACTGGATGGGATGAATGCGGACGAGCTGGCCGCCAATCTGTTCCGCATCACTCAGACCAATGCCAAGATCAGACGTGAAAGCATTCGGGGACAATACCCAGCAAATCAAGCCATTATGATGTAGGGCAGCGAATTCGGAAAACGATTCAGGATATCGGCGGGACAATGCCTGAAGACGAACCCACTCCCGACAAGGGTATTCAACAAATCGAGGCCGAACAGAGGAAGCGCCTTCGTCCCAGAAGGCCGAGTGAGCAGTAGGAAACGATAATCCTATTCCGGGCCATCACATCACCGGACCTTTGAGCGCCCGCCCACGGGAATGGTGAAGGCCACCGGGCAGAACTCATAGAGAACTGGGCGCTGACTCGGCAGTGGATGATTACGTCGGTTAGAAAGCTGAGAACGCCGACCTTGCGCCGGTGTTTTTGCATGATCTCCTTCCCTGAGACCTGCCGGCTATCACACTCCCATACCGGCTGCCACCCTTGCGTCCAGATTTGGTGGTAATATCCACCTGGCTGGTGGGTGTAGGCGAGACAGATGGTCACGCCGAAACTCCACGATGTACATAGTGATGCGGGGCGAGTATCCCTTACAAAAGTTCATCCCCCCCAATCAAACTTTCCCAAATACTGTCCGTTCACATACACTTCAGATTGACCACTTCCTTCGTAGCCTAACGGGTAAATCACCTGGAACGCTGTAACTACGGTGTCGCAGGTGGTTTGTGAGTCAAATACTGAGTACACTTCCAAATTGACCTTTTTTTCCCGAACATGAGGAGTGATTAAGATGCGTAGCTGGTGGCAGGAGTCCGGCAGATCACCTTGTAAGTTAACAGCCGGCATATTCCAATTACCGCCAGTGGTAGCTAGTCTGGTTAACCCCTTATCCAGGGTCACCTCCCCACGCGTCAAGAGAACGTCCCCGGGTTGGGGGGCATAACTGGCGTCAAACTGGCCGAGACTTGTGACGCGATTAGCAGCCACTATGACGACATGCTGACCTGTGACATAACTGCCCAGGGGAATGCTAACGGTAAACTGCTTAACCTCGGTTAAACAAGCGGTATTTGGATCGAACAGGGAATAAACCTGGATAATTATCTTCCCATCGGTATCCTGGAGCGACACCACTACACGTAAATCGTGGCATTGGTCGGGCAGAGTGCCGGTCAGGATGGCTTTTACCTGTATGGGTCTAGTGGTGGTTACTACCAACTGGCTGCTTGCCATATCGAAGATGGCCCGGTCGGGCTTCAGGCTGTTATCTCTAGGCTGGGGTTCGTAGCCTGAGAGGGGAAAGCAGGTGTACTATTTATGTGCGCGCCTGGCGCAGGATAGGCGGATGTGGTAGAAAGGAGGGAAGGGGTGAAGGGGTAGGCTCGGAAGAGGCTCAGGGGAAAACGTAGCGATGGACGAGGAGCAGGCAGTGAGGCAGAGGGCGAGAAACAGGAGTGGGAGGTGCGGCTTCTTCTTCATAAAAATGGGTGGAAAGACAGGTAGTAGCCAAAACTGCTCAGTTGCCTAGCCTTGTGACAGTTTGCTGTTTTGAAATCCGACCGATTTAACTTCCTGAGCCAATAGAACGAGGCAAATCGATGAAAACCTCGGGGTAACGATCAAAGATGCTCAAGAGAACCCTGGCAGGTCCTTTGGGAAACCGCCGGCCTTGTTCCCAATTTTGGAGCGTACGCATACTAATCCCCAATGCGGATGCAAACTCTCGTTGGGACAAGCCGTTTCGTTCACGGATTTGTTTTATATCTAGACAGCCTTCGACATGAAATAGACGGGCAGGTTCGGCCTCGCCTCGCAAAATCGTGCAACCCTGCCGCACGCTTTCCAGAAATTCTTTAACAGTTCTTCCTCCACCACACAGCCTCCGCCTCACACTCTCTCAAGATGTTGGACCCTTTGTATAATCGCAACACACCGGCTTCGCCGAGTTGAAATAACTTGAGTACCCCACCTGAAGGGGAAAGCACAGCAGCGAAGACAACGCTTGTATCCAAAAACACCTTAAGGTTTTTGAGAGTCATATTGGCTCTCGCTTCCCGCAAGGCAGCCAGCATTGACTTTAAAGTTTCCCCCGACTCCTGCCACTCGGCAGCGAGCTTGTCGGCGATTACATCGACGTGTGAACGCCTGGGACTCATGATAACCACCCCATCGCCTAATTCGATCAATGTGATGATATCGCCCTCCTCGATGTTATTTCGTTCTCGTAATTCTCTCGGCAGAGTTATTACTCCCCGGCGCACTACGCGAACCTGAGATATGTTACCCATACTCTCACTCCTGAGTGTTCTCGAATCTGTATATCAGTATAACGGATATTACGCCTGAGTTGAGATATTTATATCTGGGGATATGAATTATTTGTCAATGGTGTACATCATCCTTACCTCAATCGAAAGATTGGCAACAACGATGATGGGGCGAAGATAGAGAACATCATCTCGTCCTGTCCAGAGAATATTCAGTACAATGGTTGGGGTACCCATCTTTGTGTTATTCGCCTTGTTTTGGACGCTCCTATGAGGTTGGTTCGGACGCAGATTTTTCTGAAGGATGAACAAGTCAAGAAGCTGCGGGCTATCGCAACCGCCGAAAGGCGCAGCATCTCTGATGTCGTCCGCGACATGATCGACCCGCAACTTCGCCAACGCATTCACGCCGAGATGGCCACAGCCGCCAGAAAATTGGTGGGGGATTATGTCTGGGGCGGTGAGTTGACGGGTATGACGGCCCTGGACGCAGAAGACTTCATCGATGCGTAATAGGAGGCGTTGAAATCGGACTTTGCCCCGACTATTGCGTAAGAGTTGAGGAAAACTTGCCCTATGGTCATTGTCAGTTCTGACATCGCTGCTGTACTTCCATCCAGAGATCAATAACTGCCGCGCTCGTACTACCAAGTCACCGCATCCCTGCTGTCGTATCGAAACAACCTGACCATACCCATGACCTTCCTTCCGAAGGACCTCGACCTGGGAATGATGCTTGATCATTGCAAAGCAGGCAAGGACGCAAATCCACAACCGCTTGATCCCTGGCCCCCCTGTTGATATGGCAGGCCACCCAGGGAGACCTGGGTATACCCCGAGACCTCTGGCTTTTTTCCCAAAGGGAGCGCCTGTCGGAAGAACAATCCTGAAACTGTGGCGGGCGCTTTGATCGTCGCGAGCCGGCAAGGATGCCAGTCTTCTCCCGCTTGGTCCCTGGCCCCCTTGTCTGACCGGCAGGGCATGAAGGGATAGCCGGGGATTACACGAGACCCCCTGACCTTCCTCCCGAAGGAGAGTTCTACAGGGATCAGCCAGGCTCCAGTCCCCATATCCAGTAGCCAGACAGGCGTCGATCTTCCCAAACAGGGCACCTCCCAGACCCCAGCTATATAATACATGCCAACTTTGGTAACGTTGGTTCACAGGTTCACAACTCCTCCACATCGTAGATGTTGGCCGGAGATGGTGGATGCTTCCGGATCCTGGTACGATCACGAGGTCGTTTGTTAAACATCATCTCCGGTCGTTCGTAGGAGACCTGCTTGATATCATTCCGCCTCATCTTGTTTTGGGCATTTTTATAGCCCTTGTCGGTGTTGTGATAAACGCGAATGTGATCTTCATCTCGATCCTGGCCTACACTTGCCAAGATAGACTTCTTCAACTCGCGATTAACACGCCTGTTGGAACCAGTGCGGCGGGGTTGAATACCAGCTTCTTTGACGACCCTGTAATCGGGAATTCTCCAGGCGACAACTTTTTCCCCCAGTTGGATCTATCCACACAAAAGCGTGAGGAATAAAAAACTCTTGAATACCAGCGATATTTTCTACTGGCCATTTGGAAACAGCAAAATTCTGATATTTCAAAATACGCAACCCATCTTCATAACGGACCTGAGTCCGCTCAGGTACCCCAGAGGATATCCGCAAGGTTGTCCGGCTAACCGGCCGATCATCGAATGTACTCAGGTACGCAGCCCAAACATAGCTCAGACAATTGTGCCTGATGAGCAAGTCAATGGATAAATCGACCATCCGTTTTCCAACCGAGTTGCATTCCAGGAGTTGCGCAACGCTGACCGCACCTGAGTAGCCGAAAACGTTGATTGCTTGGCCATCGCGATGGCGAGTGTACGTATGGATGAATCCCTCATCGATTGCCTGGGCTACCCAACGCTTCCAACGCCTGCCAGGAATCCCCGATTGCGCTGCGAGTTGATCCGCCTCCTGCTGCTGAACAACACCTGCACCCCTGGGATCCAGGTTCCTGATGATCGACCAGGCGCGCCATGCACCGCCGCGCTTGGTTCGAATGGCTTTCAACCCAAGTAGTGGATAGATTGTATCGCAGAAAATTTGGTGTTATTCACGTTAGATAGATGCACAACCATGGCAAAACTCACTCTTGTCCACAGGAAAAAGCCAGATTTTGAAGATTAGAATGCATTGAGCAGAGATAATATACTGCTGGCAATTGGAATTTGCTGGATCTCCGAAACGTCGTTGCGTGTTGCCATGGTGTTTTCTCCGTTGAGAGGCAGGGCCTCAAGTTGCCCGTGAGCCTCTGTTTAGATATAGCGGGTAGATAACCATTTCTAGACGGGGAGACCAACCCAGTTTCAATATTGTCTTTCCACACTATCCAAGAAATTTCTGTTCCCCCTCTTATTCAGACTTGAGAGTCGATCGTAAAATCCCTTATCTGGAATATAATCAGAGCAACGTGACCCTCCTGCTGATCGTCTACATTTGTTCCGGTCTGCTGCTCGCAGCGTTGGCAGTGCCGCTGATCCTACGCCGGATTAAGTCCAATGGTTGGTACGGATTTCGCGTCCGCCCGACGCTAGAAAATCCAGACCTGTGGTACACGGTCAATGCATATTCCGGCAAGTGGCTGCTGGCGACCGGCCTCGCAATAGCGATTGGTGCGGCGATTCTGTATTTCATCCCCGACCTGAGCGTCGACGCTTACTCGCTGGCGTGTCTGGCAGTTACGGCGGTGTTTTTCATTATTGGAATGATCCGGAGCGTGAGGTATTTGAAGAGATTGGGAACTCGATATTAACTCGTTTTCTTTCGCGGCTGTCGATAATTCGCTCAGGTAACAGGAGGCGTTTCTGAGAATAAAGCGTTTTCGAATACCGGGCGCAACGAAAGTAGTCCAACGAATTTCCGCCCAATCATTTGGATCCTGCTGCTGCCACTGCTCTTTGTTCTGTTCACAATCGCCGGATCATCTATTGCGCAAGCCTTACGCCCCACTCAGGACGACTACGATACGCGCAAATCACACCTCCTGACCCTTGCAGAAGGGTCATTCGTCGACGATCCATTCCGCGATGTGGTGACGGGGTTGGATCAATATTCCTTCGATCAAATTAACCAGTTGAGTTGCCCGAAGCCCGTTGATAACCCGAATGGTTGGTCCATCGAGATGCGGACGGGTGGACGACCTTTTTTGGAGTTCGATAACATCGTTCTCAACGATACACCGTGGAGGCCAGTACACTGCACTCCGGGGGCCAGCGGAATACCCCAGACAGTTTTGGATTCACATTATGCGACAGGAAAAACCGTCAATCGCTTGTGGTTCATCCATAAGGCGAGTAATGGCTATCCAATTGTTCTCGTCCTGACCCCAGATGGTTTCTTTAATCCAGCCGGCGCGAACCCACCCAAGTTGCAGGGGGCTGCCGTGCGGGTTGGCTTTTTCGGCGAGCCGTTTAGCGTCAACGATTATCTACAGCACGTTGACGAGGTAAGCATTACCGTGGTTGGCAACGATTTATTGATTATTCTCTGCAACGTCCATTCGGAAGCCGGCGAAGGGGTCTTAGAATTGGAAGTTACCTGGGACGACGTCAACGAACAACCCCGTATAGATATCCGCTCCGCCCACGCAGTTCGATCCGGATTTCCTTCACCGGTTGGTTTGGGGTTTGCGGGGTACGATTTTATGAAAGGCCCTACCTTATCGGGCCTGGCGTCAGAATTTGGAACGCCTGAAGAGGGGATTGAAGCGTTCCACGATGGTCGCACCTTGTTTCTGGTCAACGCCAACGGATCAATCACTCCCACTCTCTTGATCTCGCCAATTTTGACGGATACCGTCATTCAGGAAACGGTCGCCGGCGATATCGCCGTCAATTCGAAAATCGTTCTCGACCAACCGCAGAACGCCGTGAATTATTTTTCGAAATTTCCCGATACCGGCTATGACCAGCGGACCGACATCATCATGAAGTTAACTGGCAGCACCGCCGGCTCCATATCCCTCAGGCGTTCGCAAGTATCCGTGGACCTCGCATCAACCAACCCGGAAGCAAACGAAACCGTCAATGTTTTCTTTGCTGCCAATTTGTCGTATGGTACGCTATATGAATTCTCGTACAATGTGTCGCTTGCTGCGGACGATTTCGAAAGCATGTATTCAGCGCGCCGCCAGGGAATAGCGTTCATTTCCGACCGTGATGAAGGCCAGGCGCACCTTTACTTTTTGCCCCTCGATGAAAATTTAGAGCCGATCGGCGAACCATGGCCTTTAACGGATGGTGTCATCAGCGACCCACACCATCTATCCGCCTCAGCCGACGGTCAATTCCTGATCTTCGACGCAGATAATTACAAGGTAAACGCCAGCCAAAGAATTTACACGCTAAATTTATACAGCGGCGCAGCTCGACGTTTGACCGTCGATCCATTTGGGACCAGTTACGATAATTGGGGCAGTTTCGACGGCGATGGGACCCAGTTTGCAGCCATCACAAATCGTTATGGCTCAACAACCCACCTGATCACAGGAACCGTCGCCGCCGGTATCGGGAGCGGTCTGGGTAACGATATCGCCATCGCCTATAACGAAGATTGGTGTCATGTTCTGAATGAGATAGCTTATAGCACCGGCGGCAGTGTGAAGATCATCGATTTAGATACCGGACAAACCAGAAATGTTGCTGATGATATCAATATCAGCGCGCTCCATTTTTCGCCCAATTGCAACCAGATTGCCTACGTCGACCTGACAGGATTAAGGATCGCCAACCAGGATGGAAGCGACAACCGCCTGGTTCTGGCAAACGCCGCCAACCCGGCCTGGGTCGATGAGGATGATCTGATCGTCCAGCAGCTTACTGGCGAAAAGGGTCTCTACGTATACACTATCAGCACCGAAGACTTGAATCCCTTAATCACCGGATCCGAATTATATACGGATCCTATCTATGTCCATGCAGTCGGACCTGCAATTGTCATCGAGTCTCCCCAAGATGGCATCCAAACCTGCCAAAATCCAATTACTGTCTCTGGATTGGTGTACTCCTCCGGCATCCCCGTAGTAACGGTGAATGGCTATCCTGCAATGGTCGAAGGCGATCGTTGGTCGCTCTCGATAAACTTGAGCGCGGGTGTAAATCAGGTTATTGCTGCTGTAACAGACAATGCTACCGGTTTATCCGCAGAAGATGAAATCACTCTAAACTATGGCTGCACGTCTACTCCCACAACTACACCTTCCACAACTCCGACACGCACAGGAACCAGTACACCGACTCCGACAAAAACAGCCTCAAGCACGCCAAGCAGAACCCCAACGCCCACCAGCACAGCCACATCCACCGTTTCAAAAACCCCGACGGCAACCGTTCCACCTCCAATACTCCTTAACTACTTGACACTCATCCTGAAAAACCCATAATGCAGGTATAGATGTGCTGGATGGATTGCGGTCAATTGCTCCGGTGACGGCTTCTCGCGGCAATAATGATACAAGTCTGTAAGCCGACCCGCCTCCACGGACCGAGTTAATCGAAATCGCCGGGGGTTTGGATATATCTGCTGCATGATTTATACGAGCTTGACATTTCCCCGAACGCATCTGGAATGCAGATCGGGGTGAGCGAGCACTTCCACCGGTTGGTTATCGTGGAGCAGACGGCGTACTGCTGCTCAATCCGGGCGCGGCCGGACCGCACCGCTTCGGCCTGCCTGTGACACTCGCCCGCATCCAGGTGCAGGGTGATGCCCTGACTATTCGGATCAAAGACCTGCTCAACCACCATCAGATCATCGATGAGTTACCCTGGTCCCACCTTCGCAAGTAGCATTCCCCTGCGCTCTGATTCATACCTCCTATCCTCATCGATCTGTTCATCGAACTTAGCGTGGGGTAATTCGATGACTTCAGGGACGTGCATCTGGTCTTCGTCACGCTATCAGGTCAGGACTTCATCGGATTCCGTAGATAACACCCATCATCCCAAATCGGTGGACAATCATGCCAATTTCACCTCGTTCCGCGTCAAATGGTATCGAAAACATTTCATGGAGAGTGTGCTTATGTCTTGCAACAAACAATTGTCCGCTGTGGCGAGCTCGCTGGGATCATCGGGTGTATCCGATCTCGAAAAACGTCCGTTTGGCTACTGGACGGATATCTCCAATCTGGAGCGAGAGCTGAATGCCTATATCGATGCCCATGGCACGCCAGGGGTCATGCCAGGTCTGGCCGAGCTGACGGCGAACGGGCGGACAGATTTGATTTGCGCCTTCCGGCGATTTGGCGGGACGGGCGCGGTGGCGCGCCGGCTGCGGTTGATAGGCGTCCACCACCGAGATCGTTTGGTCGGCGTTACGCCTTTAGAATGGGAACTTTCCTTTGTAGATCAGACATCGAAGCGGCTCAATTGTGCCAATTCTCTGGTTTGGGACGCGATCGTGGCATGGAAAAACGTGCGAGGTCTCCGGCAGCCGGTTCCCTGGTATGACAAGAACGCCCACCGGGAAATTCGACGTATCGCTTCCCACCTGATTGTCGATGAGAGAATAGATTGCTCTGCCAATCTACGATGATGAAGAGCCAAATTACGGATTGTGTTTCACCAGGCGTCTGCATCCATGTTTTCAGCGTTGATCGCATTCAGGAAGGCTTGGACAATGAATTCATTCAGGCTCTGACCAGCCAGGAAGGCATAATGCAGCGCCTCGGCAAACAGCTCTTCGAGCACTTCGACCTGGATGGTGACCTGTCCTTCAGGGTCTGGCGTTAGAGAGGCGTCTTCGGGGTCGGTTATCGATACCAAACCAACCACGGGTTTACCATAGCGGGTGATCAGAATGACCCGATTTTCAAATGCCATATCGATAACCCGGCCGGGGGTTTTCTTGAGCGTCGAAATGGGCACTTTGACCATTTCCAAAATTCCGTTTCTTTCGGCTTCCGCTTGCCGAAAGGCTTCTTCCCATCCGTTTCGAGGCCCTGAAGCAGAAGGTGGAGAGTCGTCTGGGGAATTACCTTCCATTTGTGCGCTGCCCATTTTCAACAATCTCCCGCGAAATTACTGCCCTGCCGCTGAGCCGCCATCCAGGATCTCCGGGATGATTGCTGATCTGGGCGATCAGCTCGCCGGCATATTCGCTGGCTGCTGCCAGTTCATTTAGAATGGTCTCGTATCTCATCTGTTCAAGGTTCGCTCATAATTGTTGAGGTTCTTGAGGAGCCCGTGGGTCATCCTGTTCAGGCGCAGGAGCCCCTCCCTGTTGCGGCGCTTCAGTCGTTCCCACATATTTAACCATCACAACTACAGGTTTGCTATAGCGGGTGATGATGATCGGTTCCCCAGCTATGGCCAGGTTGATGTAATAGCTAAATCTGTTTACAATCGGTTATCGTCACAGTTCTCATAAATGAGCATCCTGAAGAAACCTCAATATGCAGACTTATTGATTGTCCTGGCATTTGGTTGCAGGCGCTTGCGCACGGATCAACTCATCCGGATAGCGGATGACTGCGGTCCACAAGGATGCCAAAGGGACATTCCGGTCATTGATGCTGATTTTCGTCACGGAGGGGATCTCCTTCAGGGCGGATAAACCAATCGCGCCTCCACCAAAAAACGGCTCGCGAAAATCGGTAATGTCGTTTTCTGAAGCGACCGCCTTGACAGCCTCAAGGATCTGCTTGCGCAGCTTTGTTTTCCCGCCTGGGTAGCGGAAAAGCGTCTTCATGGTGGTATCTCCTGTGCGGCATGGTGTGGTTTTTGTGTGTGTTTGCCGCTACTTTCGATATAGCCACCAGGAGGGAGTTTTCTGTTTTCCGGAGGCGCTGGCTGGATTTTTTATTGATCAGATGGAGGGGGTTTGGAGCGATAACCTAATATCACAGCACAATGTTGGCATTTTCAGCCGGGTTTTATGTCTATGATCTGGCAGTTCTGCACCTGTCTACCCCCGCCCAAGGGAGAAAGTTGTCTGACATTGGACTGTGATACTTGTCTCGACTTGTTAGCGAAGACGAACCTGGGGGGCAAAATCACCTTGACCGATTGTATCCTACAGGATACAATAAGAACCATGATCGAAATTCGCCAAACGGACATCTACAAAAAATGGTTCGCATCTCTAAAAGATCGAAATGCAAGGGCGCGAATAGATGTTCGGATTAGGCGAAATCGTTAGGAAATTTCGGCGATGTTAAACCGGTGGGTGAAGGAGTATTTGAAATCAGAATTGACTATGGCCCGGGATACAGGATTTATTATGTTCGGGATGGAAATACAATCATCATCTTGCTCTGTGGCGGGGATAAATCGACCCAACCGCGAGATATTCAAAAAGCGCATGAGATTGCGATGAGTTTGAGGAAGAAGAATGAAACGAAAAAACATAACGTCTTGGGATGCCTCAGAACATCTCGAAACGGAAGATGATATGGTTGCCTATTTAGAGGCGGCGTTAGCAGAAAATGACCCGGCCTTAATTGTGGCTGTTCTGGGTGATATTGCCAGAGCGAAAGGTATGACGCAAATCGCAAAACAGGCCGGGTTAGGACGGGAAAGTCTGTATAAAGCTCTGTCGCCAGAGGGGAATCCAGAATTCGCTACAGTGCTGAAAGTAGTCGATGCACTGGGATTGCGCCTACATGCGTCTGCTGAAAATGTTCAGGAGGAGAAAGTTGTCTGACATTGCGCTGTAATACTAAGGCTTCTTCCATAAATATTCTTATGCAGCGCCTACGGGTTAACAGTCCAGGCAGGCGAGTGATCGCCTGCCTGTCGTATACCCCGTACCCGCATACGGATGCTGATATAGATGCAGAAGGGGTGAGAAAATCACAAAATCGCTAATCTATTCAAAATGCATAAATCCAAAACAGGCCAATGGAACTTGACAATTTCATACAGGTCGCTATAATTAGAACAGATATTCTGATCAATCTGCCGGGGTCAAAATGCCCATCAACCTGACAATGTTGCAGCAAGCCGTCCAAGAGTTGATACCGCGCGTCCAGAGGGACCGGCAAGCGCGGGGAGACTGTATCGCCCTGGCTCTGGAGGGAATTCGGCGGGCCGCCCAAAATCAGGGCGAGCTTATCCAGCGTGTGGAACAACTGACTGACCACATAGATCGCATGATACGCTGCGCATGCCCGACTACAGAGCCGCTGGCTGACCAGTACGCGCCTCTGGAAACGCCGAAGCGAGCGCTCTTGATCGCCTCAGACGGCTCGCAAATCAGTCCGTCATGGCATGACTCGACACCGACCAGCTTGGTCAATAATAGCGGCGTGATTTGGTATTATGGGCCGGACCAGGAAACCACGCCAGAAGTTATTATCGAAACCAAATTATTGCTGGAGGATGAGCTGCTCGATGGGGAGGACGGACTCCAATCCGAGGCTGTACTGCGCAGTACCGTGACATTCGCGGTGAGAGCTGCTGGCCGAATTGGCGGCTCGCTGCCAACAGCCTGGCGTCCCGACGCTCGCCCTGGGGATTTCCCCCTTCAGTTGTGGGGAAGTCGTGTACCCGGAAATCAGGCTGTTTATCACAAGAACCTGCAGCGTTCGAAAGCCGCTTACGCCGCTGCTTCAGGCCGACGTCGTCTACACGGCGGGTTACGTCGAGAGCCGGGTAACCCGCCTGTTGGTGCGCATGCTGGAAATCGCCCTAGAGCCGGAAAACGACGACATCCGCCATACGCGCCCACTGGCCGGGCTGACCGACAGCGTCCTGATGGAGGCAATTCTCAAGCCAGGACATCGTTCGGCTGTTTTTCGGATGCAGACCCGCGCGGCGGCGTCTTTAGTGGCCCCCTGCGGGTGCATTTTTTCTTCCTTAACGTCTCCATGCAAACAGCGCGCCCGCACGTCGTCAGGATCGAAATCCCGGCCTGGATGGCGTCCAACCCGCAGGCGGTCAACCTGACCCAGGCCATGATCCTGGAGCAGTGCCGCATCATGCCCGCTGCAGTCCCATATCCATATATCCTGTTCCGTGCGGATGCATCTCGCTCAAGTTACCCGTTCGGACGAGACAGGTGCGCCTGCTGATCCGGCAGGCATACCTGGACGCCGGTCTGGATATCCCGCTGGAAACACCTAAGCGGGCCAGTAAACGGCTGACATGATCCAGGAAAACGTGATTTCTGCCGGTTGGTGCAGGCAGACAACCGTGGATTTGTTTTCGCCTGCTCTAGCGATGGGCTTGCTCTCATTGAACAAGGCCAGCTCGTATTCGCCCGGCATGCCCCTGTTGGGGATATCTACGGTGTCGTCGCCATGATCTCCTGGAGCAGCGATGATTTCGTTCAGCAGATCGCCCAAACTGATTCTATCCACCCTGGGCTCCGGGTGGATAATGTTTTCCACCGCCTGGCTGGTCCAGCGATCCGGGTGATGCGCGTTGGTTATACAACCACCAAAGCCATTTATCACAATTTGCCTCCCCAACCACCGCTGCGATTGGAACAAATCCACTTGTGCAACCCGGTGCAGGTACGGTCATTTTCCACTCATTCTCACGCCTACCTGCGGTTAATAGTCCAGAACATTGACCTCCCCCAGATCGGAGATTTGCTGGGAGCGCATCTTCGCTGGATGCACCCGATTTACCAGGCGGCTGGCAACCCGGCCTGGTCCGAAC
>CAWCPR010000004.1:0-11101 GCA_963797475.1 uncultured Chloroflexia bacterium
TTTATCCTTGTTGCTGGCCTGCCTTGCCTGCTTCCTCAGGGAGTCTCTTTCTCGATAAACCACACGGACTGGGAATAGGCGGACGGTTTCGGCGGGATAAAAACAGGATCCAAAGGGTAGCTTCCAGATTCCACAGATAACGAAGGCGCAATCAAAAACTGCCTGCCCGGATTATACGCTAAATGCTGAAGATCCTCCCAGCCGGCAGCAACCAGCGCCGTCGAAATGGGTGAATTCCTCAGAGTAAGGTTCGCATAATAACTGAAAAGATAGGCATTATAGTCCGGAACAACGTAAATTTTATCCCCCGGCTGCCAGATTGCATCCAGGCGCTGGAGAATCTCCCGGACTTCGCCTTTATCGCCCCGGTAATAATTCGCCAATGCCGGGACGCTCGCCAGCAAAAGCGCAGCGACAAGAACGAAAGAAAGCAACGGACGCGCCTGTGAGTTCTTTCCTGACGAACGCATCCTCCCGGGATAAAAAGGTTTCTCCATCCCCTGCAACCAATCAACGAATAAAATGATCCCCTGGGCTGCAAAAAAGAGAACGAACGGGTGGAAGATCAGGAATTGGCGCGGCGCAAGGAAATATTTTTCGAACAAAGCCAGGCTGATGATTCCGGCTATTTGCACGGATAAGCTCAAAAACAGGGCGGAGACCTGGCCGCGTGGGTCTGATTTGAATTTTTGGAGAATGCCTATTGTGGCAAGTGGAAGACACAAAAACCCGAGCAGCCCAGCCATGGAGACATAGGATGGGTAAAAAGGGGCGAATCCAAGCCCGCGGGAAATCACCTGCAACACGGGTTCTCCATCCAATGTCAGGGGCATATTTTCAGGATTGATCCTCCCGAAGAATAAGACGGCAAGCAAAAGCGCGAACAGGATGACAATCACGCTGCGAACAAAATAAAGCTTTACGGGCGCTTGTTTGCCCGGGCGGGCAAAATAGATCCACGAAGCGCAATTGACCAGCGCAAGGATAACGAAAATGTGGAAATAGATTCCGATAACAAGGACGGCTGTAAAAAGTGCCCAACGCTTCTTCTCAGGCTTTTCGAGCGCCCAAAGGAAAAGCCAGCAAGAAGTCAGGTAGAAAAACAGCAGCGATGCATAGAAGCGAAGCTCTTGCGAGTATTGGATGTGCAGCGGCGAGAGGGCTAACAGTAAAGTGGTGAGCAGGGCAGTTCTTAAGCTCGACAACCTTTTGAACAGGAAAAAACACGGGACCAAGCTGGCGGTCCCCCACAGGGCCGAGGGGATGCGCAAAAAGCCCTCATCCATCCGGAAATGAGCAAAAAACCAGGCGATGGCGTAGTCGAGCGGCATCGCCATAATGTGCTTGTGGGAGTTCTGCAAGGCGCTGATAAGCGATGGCGTTTTCACTACCTGCAAGACGCCAAATTCATCGAACCAGAAATTGTCTGCGCCGAGTTGGTAAAGCCGTAAAGCCAACCCTAAAACCAGGATAGCCCCCAGCCAGACCAGTGCAGTTGATTCGGTGACGAGCGCCGGGGCGGAATTCACCTGCACACGGGTCTTTTCTGAGGCGATTTCACTCATGGTAGATTCGCAAGCGTTTTCATTTCCCGCCGTTTGCTGAAATAGATTCCGCACCAAAGACAGGCCCCCAATACATTGCCGAGATGCCAGGCGATAGGCCCCAGCCAATTGGCGAGCAGCGGCGTCCAGGAAACCGCCCAGGTGAGCAACATCCAGACCTTGTTCATCCTGGCCAGGGCGGGCATGATGTAGATGAAATGATAAGGGAATAAGTGCGGCGTGCCAAAACTGCCGGCGGCCATTAAAGATCTTCATCGCCGCGCGAGAACCAGAGCAGCGGGAACATGATCAGCAGCCCCCAGGGAAACAGCGAGATATCCTGGACCCATTCCAGCTTCCAGCCGGGCGATAGGGCCATCAGAAAGTTCAAAGGCCATAGACCCCAGATCAGGAGCGAGATTACGCCCCAGATGATCCCGGCGATCAAGAAATTCTTCTTCGCCAGCAAGGCAAAAGCCGACAACTGCGGTTTCATCAAAGCGAGCGGAACCCCCAGGGGCAGGACCAGCAGTCCTAGCAAGACCAATCCATCCAGGTTGCCCATGAACAGCACCCAAATCGTGGGCAGGGATAAGATTGCCAGAGCAATGGGGATGGGGGATTTGTTGTAACGGAAGGCTCGGAAGCTGATACTGAACAGAGTAATCGCTACGACCAGGGGGAAATTTACCACCTGCAAGAGATATTTTGTCCAGGGTGTCCAGATGGGGTGGATCAACCCCTGGGAAAAATACATTTTCCAGTCAAACCCTTCCGGAATGAACAAACCGATCAGGTAGAAAAGGATAAAAAGCCCTACCCAGGGCAGGGCTTGCTTTATTGCGCTGCGGCTCAAGCGAGGATTGTTCTTGATCTGGGCCAACCGTTTTTCTAACGATAAAACCATGCTGTTCAGGCTTCCTTTTGGATCACGATAAATGCAAACATACCCAGGGAGGAGAGCAATGGCTGGCATGCGCGTTCAACCAGCCGCCAAAATCCGTAAGTCCAGGCAGGCATGGAGACTCTGAGAGAGATCCCACCGGAAAGCAAATAAACAAAAGGCATTATCGGGCGGATGATTTTTATTTGTAAGTCCGGGAATTCCTCTCGGAAACGGCTCAAATCACGCTCCAGCATGATCCAGGGCAGCGCGCCGTTTGCGCCGCTGAGCGGCCCGCCCGCTGAGAAGCCCCAATTTTGCACGGTTGGGTCGAAAGGCTCGTGGTGCAACTTTGTGTAAACGAATTCCGACCAAACCGTCCTCCAGGGTTCGATCATTTCAATGGTTCCGCCATTGGAGAGGCACCTTTCGGCCTCCATAAAGAATAACCTCGGCTCGGATAAGTGATGCAAGACGTTCACCATCGTGATCGCCCCTAGCGATGCGTTGGAGAAAGGCAGCTTATGCCCGTCGCATACAAGCTGCAAGTTCGTCACGCGGATGATGTCCGAAGCGATGAGCGATGGGACCCGGCTGGCAAAGAAGCCCGCTCCCGAGCCCAGCTCAACCACCGGTTTTTTTAGTCCCTTAAGCGGATTGCCAAGCAGCGAATACCATTCCAGGTAGATATTCTTCAGGAAGGGTTTGCTTTGGATGATCTGGCGGCGCAGTAAGGTTGTTTGCGGGTCGTCGAGATCCAGGCCTTTCGTCAGCGGGTGTTCCAGGAATGAATTTACGGGATTTACAGCTTATTACTGAAACAATAATTTTCGGATGGCAAAGTTCGTCATCTTGAACAACAGCCATCCATGCTTCCAGCGCTGAATGTTTGTCGTGCCATACATGCGCTCCTGGTAGCGCACCGGCAGGTCGGTGATCTTAAGCCCGAGCTTAGCAGCGCCGAGAATGAGGTCAAAGTCGCCGAATGGATCGAAGTCCCCAAAATAACTACGGTTTTCCTCAATCCGCATGTAATCGGATCGCCAAAGCGCTTTTGTGCCGCACAAGGTGTCTTTTACAGGCTGGCCCAAGATCCAAGAAAAAACCAGGCCAAACAGCTTGTTGCCCAATAAATTCAAAAATTGCATCGAGCGCTTGCCCATCGGGTAGATCAGGCGTACACCGTTGATAAATTCACCTTTCCCAGAGACCAGCGCCTCGTAGAAGCGGGGTAGATATTCGAATGGCACGGTCAAATCCGCGTCCAGGATCATCAAGATGTCGCCGTCTGCTTGCTGGAAAGCCTCTCTCACCGCGTTGCCCTTCCCGACCCCTGACTGGTGGAACAGTTTACAGCGGACCCCAGGATGGTTCTTTATCTCTTGAGCAATCGTCTCGTAGGTGTCGTCAACTGAATGGCCCTCGACAAATATCAATTCGAAGTCGCAGGCGAATTCGGGCAGGGCGTCGAAGATTTGCCTGATATTGCCGGCCTCGTTCCGAGCCGGGATAATGATCGAGATGGAAAGCGACTGCGCCTTAGAGCCGGCCTCGATATCGGGACGGGCGAGGAAAAAGTTGGTCAGCGCCAGTTCGCGGAAAAACCAAAACCTCACCAGGAACCGGTTGAAGAAAGCAGTGATCAGGGGGACGTTGACGGGCATGATGATCTCCTGCCAGTTGCGGATGATCTCGTACCCGCTTAAATGGAGCAAATTTCGGATATCTTCGACCGTCAGCCAGTTTTGATACAGCACGGGCTTCGCCAACCCGATTTTAGCGACCAGCGACAGAGGAATTTCCCATAAATGGCTGTAAGAGTTGACGATGATCCGAGTTTGGTTTGTGCAGTACGGGCGGACCCTCGCCAGCATGGACTGGATATCCCACAGGTCATTGAGCAAATCCGAAAGGATAATGTAATCGAAACCGGTCTCCTCGAGCTGGAAGGAGTGCGCGTCGGCTACCAGAAATTTCAGGTGTGGATATTTCTTCCTGGCTTGAGAGATCACCTTTGCGGAGAAGTCAATCCCGACCCCCACTTTGGGATTCAACTGCGCCAGTAGATTCCCCTCTCCACATCCAACCTCCAGAATTTTCGAGCCGCTCTGCACCCAAAACTGGAAGACTTTGTTGATGCGCTCGTGATAATAATCGCTGAATTTTGGCAGGGAGGCGGCCTGAACGGCGACGGTATCCCAGTGCCGGATCCGCGCTTGTTGGAATGCTGCATATTGGCTTTGAGTAGTCCACATAACGATCGCCTGCCTGTCTCAGTGGTTTGCGCTGGGACGAAAATTCTTTGATCATGGATTGATCAAATCACAACATGTTAGCGGTCGAGGGGATTATAACAATGCTTCCTGGGAGTAAAGGATTAGCTTTCAAATCTGTATTCTCATAAAATAGCCGGAGCGCTTCCGCAATAAAGGACTGATTCAAAACATACTTGGCGCCCCATGTTCAAATTTTCTTGTTTTTATTAAACCGGGTTTTGCGCCAGGCAAAAGATCGATCCCCCAACTGGAAAATCCATCTTTCTTAGCAGAAATCTCTCGGATGACATAACCCGGGTCAACAGCTTGTTTAGCCCATCCGGTAACTTGTCAAGATTCGATTGGGTTAAAGATTCGGGTTGAAAAAGGCGCTTCCAGAATATAGCAATCGCCTGAGAAGGAAACAATAACGTATTGAAGTAAGTGAGTTTGTGAATCTGGTAACCGGATCGTTGCAGGAGCATTTTCAATTGAGATGCTGTATAACGCCGGAGATGCTGCGAGACGAAATCTTCACCGCTCCACAAAAACTTATACGCCGGCACTGTCACGGCTAAGAAACCACCCGGCTTGATCCAGTGCGCCAGAGTTTGCAATTTGGCCTGTTCATCTTCAATATGTTCAAGCACATCAAAGGTTGTGAGCAGATCGAACTTTTCTCCAAATGGGTTCTCATCCGGCAGGTCATTTCGATTAATTTGCAAAACGTTCGTAAGACCACGCTGCTTACAAAAATCGATCGCCTTGGTCGAGATGTCTACGCCGTAAACATCCCCAAATTTCTCCATAGCGATTAAATTGATCCCGGTCCCACATCCAAAATCTAAAATACGAAACTGGCGAGGGGGAGCCTGCGAGCTTGCGCCAGGATGTTGACTCAATTGGTCAAGGATGATCTCCCTCCTGGCAACATACCACCAATAGGTCTGTTCAAGCTCGAAAGTCAGGGCATAGATCTCTTCTTTCATTCAATTCGTCCACCTTTAAATATTCCCACAACTTCTCTTTCACCGGGTATGAAATAATACCGTTCAAACTCCTTGAAAATTTTGAAGAATTGGAGCAAGGAATGTTCATTGAAACGAACGCCGGAATAGGCTTTTGTTGAAGAACGAGGGATGGTCAGCCAGTGACTCATTTGAGCGATGAAGTGATTATTCGAAGAAGTAAGATTTTTTACGGGCTCTGAAATAATAACTTTTAATCCTGGCTGCCGCCAACATCTTCTCCATGATGTATTTTGCATTGGGCAAGAATTGATATAGACTGGCTTGCATCAATACAACGTCCGTTGCCGGGATGCTATCTTCCCAAAGGTTAAATTTCCTTATTGGGACCCCATGCCTCACTCCATAGGCGACAAAATAGGGCGAAACATCCAGGCCAATATACTCAACCTGCTTTGGCTTTAGATATTTGCGGTAGAGATAAGCATCTCCTGAACATACCTCAACAATTTTTATACCTTGGTCGATTTCTGCAGCTACCGCGCGGTAACGCTCTTCAAAATAGCGCCCGTATAGAAAGCGCATGACCCAATGATACAGGTTGGGATTGGAATAAAGGTAGGAAGCTTGCGACTGCATCTCAATCACCCATCACAGTTGTTAATTGCGGCGTTGATTCATTTTGCCTGATTTGATGAAGCGCCAGTCGAAATGTCCATAGTTTCTTGATGTAATCCAACGTATCCTTGACGACATTTACCGATGATTTTTTGTCAAATCGTTTAAGAAACAGGCAGGGAATTTCAACGATTTGATACCCAAGAATAGATGCAATTGCCATGATCTCCGTGTCCCAAAACCAACCTTCATCTTTGACTAATTCCAAAACCGGGATCAATTTATCCCTTCTGAAAAATTTAAACCCGGTCTCCGTATCCTGTAGAGAAATATTGAGCAACCCTTGTACCAAGTGAATGTAACCTCGACTTAAAACGAACCTGTGGAATATCCTGGGATCGACCTTATACACCCTGTTGGCAGTGGCGATATCCGCGCCATGGCTGATCTCCGTAACCATGGAAGGAATGTAGCGAGCGTGTACTTCCAAATCAATATCAATATAACCGACCACGTTTCCTGAGGCCATACGAAATCCATCGACCACCGTCCGCCCTCGCCCGTAGTTGTGTTCGTGAAACAAATAGCGGAATTTTTTAGAGGGATATTTCTGTACAAGGTCAAGAATAATATCCCTGGTCCGGTCCTGGCTGCAATCATCGACAAAAATCAACTCGTAGGTCCAGCATGTCAATTCGAGCACTTCGAGCACCTGTTGTACACTTTCTTCCAACAGCGACTCTTCATTGTAACAGGCGATGATGAGACTGATATCCATGTTGTTTCCTTTTCTAAGCTACCCAGAACCAGTTTAAATAAGCCCATACCAGAACGCACTGGACGATCATGAAAGAAATGAGGGTTGCGCTTCTCGCCCATTTGTTCTTGAACGCGAGAACGAAAATTAAAAATACCGGAAATGTTGTCAACATATAGCGCATAAAACCAGCTAACAAACCGATCGAATAACCTCGCATCAAAATCAATGCAAGGGTTGCCCACAGGTACAGGGATAACGCCGGTTTTAACTTATTAATTGCGAAGATCCCCAGGATCAGGAAAAGAATGAGCAAAAATAAATCGATCCAATCCGCAAGTCCCAAACGGATCGTAAAAATCTTTTGCAACAGCCGGATCACGCCAATCCAGGGAGGGACGATTTCCAGCCAGTTACCATACGCCTGCGATACTGAACCCAGCCCAACATATTTCAGGTAAAGATTTTGCCCAAAATAAGCCATCACCGGCGCAATAATTGCCATCCCGGCCGTGGGCCAGTTAGCGATTCTTTTTTTCCAGGCAATCCGGTCCACAGACGACCGAATAACAGTTTTTATTTCTTGAATGGGGCTTCGCGAGCGATTCGGTAATCCTAAGCTAAGGAACGTCCAGCCTAAAGGAAATATCATTACCAAACCCTGCACTCGAGCCAGAACGACGAGAACAGCCGTAACGGCTGCCCATCCCCAATGATTGTTCCGAGCCAGCAGCCACGTTGCCAGCGTCAGCGCCAGGAACAAAGACTCCGTGTAACCTGCAAAAAGGAAAAACGCTGATGGGAATACCAGCAGGGCGATCGTTGCTTGACGAGCATCATCTGTAGACCCAAGCTCTTGCGATATAAACAAATGAAACAGGAATAATGCAGCCAGGGCGCAAATATTCGAAATGAGCAAAGCTGCCAGGAGATAATTTCCTCCCACGATCGAGGCGGTCAGGCGGATCAATAACGGGTAGAGCGGTTGGAAGCCAACGCTGCCGTCATCCGGCGCATACCCAAGTGCGGCAATTTTTAGATACCAGCCTGTGTCCCAGCGATACCAGCCATCAATCAGTAAATGCCCTAGCGGTCCCCAATCTGGTACGGTATATTGATACGTTTCAAAGATTGGTTGCCCTTCAAAAGCTGAATGCGGCTCCCCCTGCCACATGACAAGGGCACCCAGGATGCTCAGCATAAGCCGGATGATCAAGAAAGCAGCAACAACCCAGATGATCGTCGTTCGATAGCGGGCGACCATGGTTCGGACCCTGATGGGTATGCTGGTCCATCTGGATTTATTGATATTCTCGATGATCACTTCGCAATTTCTCCAACCGCCGGACAGTCATGCAACCATGAAAATAAAAGCGGCAAAGATCAAGCTACCCAGATCCAGTTCATAAAAACCCATAGCAAAATCATCTGGGTGCATAAGAACAAAACAATTGCAATACTTTTTAGCATATGCCGGGATCCAACCAGGGCCAGCACCCCAAAAACCGGAAATGTAGTCAGCATGAAGCGCATGAAACCGGAAAGCAGGTTTGCCGAATAGCCGCGCATCAAGACCAACGTGAGAGTCGCCCAAAAGAACAAAGTCAAAGCCGGGCGCAGCTTCCAGATTGCGAGCACGGCGAGGCCGACGAACAAGAAGAAGAGGGCCAGATCAACCCAATCTGACAGGAGCATCTTCGTTTGTGGAATCCTTCCAAGGAATTCCCACAACCCCTGCCAAGGGGGGACAATGGAAGCCCGCCGGTCGGAATAGGCACCGGCAACCGATCCGAGACCGGCGCTTTTAAGCCAAATGTTGTAGGCCAGAAAAGTGAAGGCGGGCATCCCGACCGCCAACCACGGGGTCCATAATTTGGGAGAAAAAAGACGCCGCAGCCCATTCTCGGAAAATGTTGAGCGGAGTACTCTCCTGATTTCCTGGATCGGAGTCTCATGAGAGGCCCTTTCTCCGGAAAGAACAAGCCAACCCAGGGGCGCAATGAGTGCGATCCCTTGAAAACGCGCCAGGACGGCCAGTCCACTCAGCAGGCCGGCCCAAATCCAAGAGCCGCGTCTCGCCAACAGCCAGGTAGCCAGCGCTAACGCCAGATAAAGCGACTCGGTATAACCGGCAAATAAGAAGAAAGCCGCGGGGAACGATATTAAGAGCAATGCCGCCGTCTGCGCTTCATCTTCCGAACCTAATTCCTGCCAGGCGAATTTATAAAACAGCCCCAGCGCCAAAAGGCAGAAAATATTTGAAATGACCAACCCGGCGAGTAGATAATTACCGCCGGTCAGAGGCTGGATTACCCGGATCAATATTGGGTAGAGCGGCTGAAAACTGACACTGCCGTCATCCGGCGCATACCCAAGTGCAGCAATTTTTAGGTACCAGCCTGTGTCCCAGCGGTACCAGCCATTTAACAGTAAACGTGCAGCCGGGGCTTGGCTGGTTATTGCATAATTCTGAGCTTGCAATACCGGGTGCCCATTCAGGGCCCACGAGGGCGGCTGGGGATCACTTTGCCATAACGTGAATACAACAATCCCACTGATAAGCAGGCGCATACCCAAGAAAACGGCAGTAACCCACTTCCAATCGATTCGTCCAAGGGAAGCGTCCAAACCGTAGCGTCTGTAAGTAACTGCGATCTCGTCCTGGCACAAATTTTTCTACTTTGATTCCACAAATAATCCATTCTCGACCCGCTAAAGGCGGACAATACAACTATAATTGCATCAAGAGCAATTACCCCTTACACCTTTGCAAACCCAATCCTCATAAACGTTACACTTTCTTTAGTTCTCCAAGTTTGATCGTCCCTAACTTGAGCGCCGGTTGTAAATCGAGTAAACTGGGGGAAATCGACAGAGAATGAAAAAAATATTTTTGGTCACAGCAGCACTTGTTCTTATCATAGCGTTTGCCACGCTGACCCCTTCCTCTCCCGTTTGTAGTTGGGATTTCCGCGGATCGCTGTGGGGGCCATCCTATATGCTCCTGCACGGGCAGACGCCGTACAGCCTTAACACCCCTTACGGACCCTATCCGGGGATTTGGATGCCCCAACTCATCGGAGCGTTTTTCATCGTAGGTCTATTCCCTTGTTGGGTTGCAGCAAAGATTTGGTTTATTTCGGAGTTAGCAGGACTGGCATTGATGATCTGGTTTGTTGCTGGACGCAAGCTGCCCTCGCCAGCGCTGTTCGGACTATGTCTGTTGCTCGTCTTCTTTTTCCCCCCGCTTTATATCCACTTCGTTATCGGCCAAATCTCCATTTTCATAACTGTCTTATTGATGCTGGTTGTATTCCTGTCCTGTGACGAGCATTCGCTGCTTACGCTCCATTGGTGGGCGGCTGTGTTCCTGGCAATCGCCCTGGCGAAACCTCAGCTTGGCGTGCTGGTCTATCCCGGATTGCTGGTTGGGATGTACCGAAGTCGCGGCTCGGGTGCATCTGCCAAACTCGTACTGTTAACCGCCGGATGGGTGCTGCTGCTAATCGTTCCGGTTTCATTGATAGATCCAGGATGGCCACAAGGCTTCCTTAACATTACGCTGGGGAATGTGAATGTGCTTTGGGACCTGCCCACGCCGCTTGCCCAACTACGTGCGAGTATGGGTTCCACAGGGATCGTGCTGTGGGCGCTTTTATTCTTAGCTTGCCTTGGATTCATCGTATGGGTATGGCTGAACCGTGATGCGAGATTAGCGCTGCTTTGGTCGCTTGCATTAACCCCCATCGCGACTCCCTACTGTTCGAGCTGGGATTTTATGCTGATGGCGCCTTTGCTGCTGTGGCTGTTAATCCATCTACAATCCAGGCTGGCGCGCACGGCGCTGGTTTTAGGCGCGCTCCTGGTTGACATTTTACAAGTCGCCATGCGCTGGCACACCAGCATCTCGGATGGCAGAAACTGGTGGGTGCCTCCAGCCTTTCTAGCCGTCTTTATCCTGGCTGTCACCCTTAATCAGCTCTTCGAAAAACCAGGCCTCTTACTGGCCGAGAAACCCCTCACAACGCCATAGGAATAAATCTGGCGGGCATAGAAATCAGTTTTGCAAATTTCTT
>CAWCPR010000005.1:0-24221 GCA_963797475.1 uncultured Chloroflexia bacterium
TTGGTCATCTCCTTTAAATCAGATCACTCTTCAAACCCATGCGTCTTGAACTTCAGCGTATTACAATTTTCACTCACAATCCGCACCACATTTTCCGGGACGCCTTCTTGCACTTCGACCAGGATCTCCAATGTGATTTTTACATCCGACCCAACTAAACCCTTCAAATGCGATATCACCTCATCGGCAATCCGGCCGGCGTCGCGACCCAAGCGTATCGGATCCAGCTCCACCGCGCCATGGAAGCGCCGCAATACAGCTTTCTGCGGCTCGAGATCGAATAACTTTTCCGGGCCTGTGCGAGTTCCACCGGCAGCTTGCGTTTCGCTTTCAGCTTCTTCTCTTGTTTTGTAAATAACCTCTTCTTCTTTCCTGCGCTCTTCATCTCGCTGCTTCTGGGCGACTTCGGGCTTCACCAACACACTGGAGCTGTCCAGGGTGATATTGGGCAAGCTGGCGGCTACCAAACCCACATAGTACCCATCCTCGCGCACAGCCGAAGCATATCCGAAATAATCTCCCCAGGTTAGCGATCCAACTCCGTTGCGAATGGCTCCTACAAGCACTTGTTCGTCGCGCAGGCGCGGTAGGTAGAGATAAGAAGCCAGGTATTCCCATAGCTGCTTGACTGATAGATGCTGTTGATCTTTCCATAGCCAGCGATCCAATTCGATGCGAAGGGTAGCAGGTGACCATTGGGTGATGAGCTCCTCATCACGCACCAAGCGGCGCGAGGCGCGCTCCACCAATCCTTCGCTGCCCTGCAAACGTGTGTAAATCCACTCGACCGCGCCGGTACCCTCCTGAGAAGGGACAATCAGGTGGCAATAGGTTTCGTTGAGGCGAGCTCCGATGGTTTCATCATACTTTTTTACCTGGTTGGCAACCTGGCGTTTCTGGGCGGCATCCAGGTTGAGCTGATCTTCTTCCTGATGGATAGAGGTCCAGGCCAGCCATAGGCGCACCGCCTGCTGAAGCTCTTCCAGACGCTCGCTATCGGCAGCCAGAAAAACCAGCATGTTGCGGTAAATCCGCGGACTGTTACTGCGCCGTTCCAGGATCTCCAGGGCTGCGGCCTGGGCTTTACTCGTGCCGTTCCTTGCTCTATGAGGCACTTCCGGCCCGAGGATCACTAGGCGGGCCTCCGGATCGTCGGGCACATCCCCGCTGTTTGCAGGAATGGTATGTACACCGACAAACTCACCTCGCTCCCGCCCCACAGAAGCGCGTACGCGGCGGATGATTTCGTCTTCTACCAGGTGTGGCGAGCGTTCATACTGCGCCGCCCGGTCGGTGGCGATACGGGTAATAGTAGGATGTGTATCAAACCAGTATCGGCTGGCGTCGGAATAGAGGTAGTTCAAATCTTCTGAAAGCCGGCGCAAGGCATCACCGAACACCGCAGGCGTTTCTCCCGGCTGCACGCATCCCAGCTTAATGCGCACTTCTTCCACCCCGCGCACTTTCTGGGCGCTGACGGATGGCGCGCTGCCGATAAAGACAGTGCGCGCTACACGTCTGCAAGCCGAGAACCTTCCAAGGTTAGGGTTTTCTCGATCCAGAACCAACGGCCGGCTGGTCGTACCATCCACGTCCTTATCCAACACTGCGCCCCACCCTTCCGGCAGGTAACGGGTGATTTCAAAACGCACCGCAGTTGAATCAATTGGCACCAAACCAGGCATGATCAGCAAGGAACCATCCTGCCGCTCCCACAGTTCATGAATAATGGATGCCATCAAGCGCAGCACGCCGCGTGTTCGCTGGAAGCGATCCAGCGTAGACCAGTCCTCGTACAGCCTGTCAAAAAACTCAGGATGGATCGGATAAGCTGAACGGAGACGCTCCTCATAAACCGCCTCGCGGCACTCGCTAGGGAATTCAGCCCGGTTACTTTGGTACATCTCCGAATATGCCCGGCAAACAGCATCGCGAGCTGTATAATCGGAGATTGGCTGGAAAAGCCTGCGCCGGACAATCTCGAAGGATTCGGTAGCGGTAGCTGGCTTCCAGACAAACTCAATCCGAGAAAACACATTTTGAATACGCTCCAAGGCCGCTCTCCCACCTTCTCCGCCAATCTCAATATCAGAAGCAGGAATGGATGCCACAATCAGCGCATTGCGGGCGGCTTTGGCGGATTCTGTCAGAGCTTGGGCAAAGGTCATGTTGGAGTCGAAGCTGCCCGCAGGCAGGCCATCTTTGCCATAGATTTGGCGGGCATACGCCACCCATTCGTCAATCAGTACCAATGCCGGACCGTAAGTCTCGAAGAGTTTGGTGAGTTTTTCTGATCCAGGACTGATTCCTTCCCGGTCTTCCTGCGCTACCAGCGCAAAAGCTTCCGCGCCCTTACCGCCGGCCGCATCACCCAACTGCCAGGCCATCTCTCCCCATAAAGTATTGATGACCGTCCCGTCCGGTTTAGCGCGCGGATCAGCAGGGCTAATTTGCGTGCCCACCAATACAGCACGTCTGGCTTTGGGCAGCACCACCTTTTCCTGGTCTGCCAGGTTCTTGGGAAGAAGCAACTCCAAACCGGTTATATCCTTTAACTGGGAACCACCTGCAAACAGGTGATAAAGTGCCAGCATGGAGTGGGTTTTCCCACCACCGAAGTTGGTTTGTAACTCAACCACCGGATCACCACCCAATCCTAGCAGGCGCTCCCAGGCGCGGGAGAGCAAGCGTGTCAAGCCCTCAGTCAAGTAAGTGCGGCGGAAGAATTCCTTGGCGTCTCCGTATTCCGGTTCGGCTTTGCCGGTGATGACCTGAAAAAGATCTGCAGCAAATTCTGCTTGCTGATATCGCCCGGATGCTACATCTGGGTGAGGAGTTGCCACCTGCCGCCAGGATTTCAATCCAGTAAGGGCGCCGGTCTGTGTAACAGCGGCGCTTTTCTTGAGTTCTGTTTTGGTTTCAGCTTCGAAACGTTGGCGCAGCAGCTCCTGGCTGAGCTTTTTGAGATCCTCCTGTCCCTCGCCACCAGTCATACCCAATAAACGCTGCATCGTATCTAAAGCACGGTAAGCATCTTCTGCAGTGAAGGCGCGCTGATGCGCCCAGCTGTTGCGTACTTCGCGCAGTTCGCTTACATAACTGCGTCCGGAGTACCCCAACTGTTCCTGGAAAACATCGTTCCAACAACCGGTCATCATGGTCAAGATGGCTTGGACATCTAATAGTTCAAATCGTTCTTCGTCCGACATTTGCGCCCAGTGTGTTTCGGTGCGTACTGTTCCCCGCAGCACATCTTCCACCGCCGATTTCCACCAGCGGTCACCATAACGGCTCTTAATTTCTCGCAGTACATAAGGGCGGAGTCCTGCCAGTAAAACGTCCAGCCCAGTTGTGACAATCTCAACGTTACTCTTCGCCATATTTTTTCGATCTCCTATTCCAACAGCTTACCTTCGTATTATCGTTCAAAAGTTCAAATCGAATGGCGGTATTCATGAAAACAGAGTCTGCTGTGCGGATACGAGTTTTTTATGTGCCAGGTCTCTCAGGCGCGGCATTGCGACCACCAGCATGTTACATGCCATCGCTTCCTGAGCCCATTTCTTATGCTCGCAAATCGTGTATAAGCGGTAAGCCAGGTCCCGAACTGCCTCCCCGTAAGAACCCAGCCGAGCAAGCAGGGCAGCGGCTTCTTTTTCGCCCCCTTTATCCAACGCCCGGATCAAGTGATGGGTTGCTTCCCAAGTCGTGAGGCGCTTATCATGAAGGGGATCCCAATCCGCCGGGAGTTCCTCGCGTGCCAGTAACCGCACTTTCCCAGCCGCGGGCTTCCAGGATGCCAGCCTGTACCAGCCCATCGACGCTGGTGTTCTTAGCTTTGCTAAGCGTTTCCGCCACACCATACGGGCCAGGATCAAATCCATATTGCTCAAACCAACTCAGCGCCCAGCGGGTATCGGCATCATAATCGCCCTCTTGCTTGGTGAGAAATTCATCCAGCACCTGGTTGATTAGGGCGAGGGCGGTACGGACTGTCATGGGAGTGCCGTCTGCTTCCAATACCTGGCGGTGACGGGAGAACACCGCCATGCCCGGGCCAATAGCTGCCTGCGCCAGGTCAACCGGCGCGATGTTACCTTGCTTGAGCTGCTCCAGCTCGCGTAATAATTCGCGCTGCAATCCGATCATGAAATCGTGCCGGGTGGCAACTGGAGCATCATCCGGTCGTGGACGGCAGACTAGAACGATCGACGAAGCTAGCACATTTGAGCCGATCGATGCGATTTTCATCTCTCGTTCGGTGCGCATTGGCCATGTGCCTGTGATGGTGAAACCGGCGTCAACAATTCCGGTCAGGATCGTCTCCCAGCCAGTGCTGACCTCCTGATCATCACCGACTTGCTCCTGCTGCTTATAAGCATAATAAACCGTCAGTGGGTAATCCGGATTGGCTATCTTCCTCAAGTGGTCGAACACCGCAAACATCCCGCTCTCGAAGTGAACCCGGGCTGCCTTCCTGGCCGCCAGCTCGATTTGCATCGGCAATTAACTCGTCGGTTTTGGGGGTCAGCATGGTGGAGAATAAATCTGGGTAGATGTCAACCAGCAGCCGGCGCAGCCAAACGTAGAAGAAATCCGACAGGTCGGAATAGGGGATAACGTCATAATAGGGTGGGTCGGTTGAGATCAGACGACGCAGGCAGATCTTTGCCGGCCTTAGCGGCGTTACCCTGGAAAGCCTGTCCATAGGCGGGAATTGTCAACGCCGTCTTTTCCAGGGCGCGTAGGGTGTTATCCAGCATGCTGCTGAACGATCCGCTCGGCCCAAAGATAACGTTCGATTCGGCAAAGTCCCAGATGAAAGGGATCGTCTGCCGAGAAAATAGATTGACCGGGCATTCTACGGTTACACCCCAGGGCACAAAGGCGTTACTACGATTGAGCGTCTTGGAAAAAGCGAATGTCAGGTAGGTGACAACAGCATCGGCATACGCCTGCGCCTGTGTCCCTCCCTGCGCCAGGGAAACCCCATCCACTTTCCAGCCATTTGCCACAGCATCCTTGTACACTTGTGTATGAACTTCACCAATCAGCTCAGCCAGGGTGTCCAAAGCCACGAGCTGGCGGGGAAGAAACAGCTCTGCAAAGGATGTGTAGCCGTAGCTGGAGACGTTGCCCGCCATGCCTTCGGTAATCGCTTGGTCAGGCTGCCAGCCTGGTATGGCGCAGTACGTTGCTGAAATTTGCTCTTCATCCGGGGCGAGATAAATTCTACCTCCCGGCCTATCAGCTGCCACAGCAATCATCTGTATTCCAATGCGGCCGGCTATCCCCTCGCTGCGAACGTATTCCAGCGGCACCGGTGTATCGCACGCCAGGCAGATCGCACCGCGGCGTTCAACGGTGCGTTCGGGAGGCTTACCTTTCCCACCCGCGATGGTATACCGAATAGCAGGCGGTGTTTGCCCACGGTCCACCACCGGCTGCACCCAGGTCGCTTTGCCTGTTTTGTGGCTCAGATCCCATTTGCTGGCCAGGGGCATCTCAGCCCCGCAGGCCGGATTTGGGCAGCGAACCGTGCGCACCCATAACCAGGCGACGACAGTAGCCAGGCTGCCGTCTGAGGTTTTGGCTGGTGGGAATAAATTTTTCAGTCGCTCTTCAGCCTGTTGCTGCACCCAATTACCGTAATAACTCAGATCTTCCAGTACCCCCTGGATGCCATCCCATTTCTGCCCCCATAAGACCGACTGCCCAGGCTTAACCGTTGCCGCAGGATGAACAGGTGAACGGCCAATAAACCTGCCTGGGATCTCGATCATCGCTTTATTGACCAGCACCGCCACCGGATTGAGATCGCTGGCGTAGGCGCGTAGCCCCAACCGTTGGGCTTCCAGGGGGATGGAACCGCCGCCTGCGAACGGATCCCAGACCGGTGGGGCATATTTTTGCAGGAATTCGAGGATGGCGACCTTCCCGACAGGTAAAGGCTGTTTCATGCTGCGCGCCATGCTGCGTGCCAGCTCAAGCCGCGCTTTGTCCAGCACAGCCTCGTTGTGGACATTCTCCCACTGCACCAGGTCTTCGATAATGGAAAAGAGGCGTTCGCGCTCCTCCCGGATATCCTCCTCATCGGTCATGTATCCCCCAGGATCATCAATTAGCGAAGCGAAGATCACACCCCGCGCCGCGGCTAGCGGCTTGCGCGACCACCATTGGTGCAGGTTATTCGGGTGACCAGTGCGGATGAACTTCTCATACACCGATGCCCGGTTGATGGCCTCAAGGGGTAGAGATACCTCAATGAGTTTCTTGTAAATCATTTGTGCCCAAAGCTCTCTCTAACCTTGATCAGAAATTATGTCAAAAATTAAGTTTTACAGGTCAATGGACCATATGTGAGCATAAGCAAACCTTGCCCAGTAATATAATGTCTTCTCGATGGAACTAGCATTTTTTACATCCGCTAAAGGATTTAAAATATTTGCATCATCTCCAAATAACCCTAAAATGGATGAGTATATTTCACATGCGTCTAATCTTTGTTCTAATACCTTATACCAGTCTGGGGGGAGAGCTTGTAACTTTGTAAAGAGTTCCTTTAGTTCCGGAAGATTTACATCATGTGAATTTATTGCTACTCTTGCAAATGTATTTCCAACATTATAAGTTTGTACAAGTAAGTCTTCCCCAGGCGTATCCAACCAGCCCGCGTGAAAATCCCGTATATCAACCTGAATATCTTCAGGAATAGATTTGTATAATGTTTCTTCCGAAAGGCTTTTTATTTTTCCGCTTATTCTATTAAGCCTAATGCGATTTGGCGTCATTACTTTCAATAACCCAGTTCTACTAGCAGTTTCCCATTGAGATAGCATAGCCTCGACAGAGACTTCGGAAGATTTTCCTCGACCAATATATTAGATTGTGATGGCTACTCTTATCGGGTCTAAATTCTAAATCTGTATTATCAATCGAACTGCCATGTGCTATTGTTGACCTAGCAGCATAAAACTGATTAAGCCATTTCGGAACAAATTCATTATCTGGGAAGATCACCTTCAAAGAGGTTTCTAGATGTTTTTGGATATCAACTTTTGAGGGTTGGAATAATGTCTCAAAAGCGATTGCCATGTATAACAACTCGGCTTCTAAATCCCAAATAGATGTATACCAAGGATTTTTCTCAAATAAATAAAGCTCGAAACTTTTGTTATACCAATAAATAGCCTTTCTAATTCGATCAGCTAATTTAATCGTTTCTATATCATATTCACTATATTTAGAAAACAATACTGATATCTTTTGGGAGATTTGCAGACCCGCCTTAGGAACTAGGAGATTTCTCGTTCGATAAATGTAGTCTTTGGATTGGTTTGATTACGCCTGTTCTATAAAAAGGTCCCCATATCTCAATGCCATTTTTCTCTATCGAAAAAATATTGTAAGGTTGTTCGAGATTTTGCTCATTCTGAGGGGTATAGAAACAAAACCAATCTACTAAATCAGGACTACGTCTAGGTTTATAAGCCTCGTAATCTTCTCGGGGTTCATATGCCGCATAACGGAGTAAAAACCATGCTTCTTCAACAGATGAGACTTCTTGATCTGCTATGTATGAACAATTTTCTAAATCGTTACCGTATGGATCCTTAAAAAGGGCAATTATTTCTTCCAAAATCGCCTTATTTTTAGGTGTTTCATTTACTTGAGTTTAGAGATGCAAACTGAGCGCAAAAAGCGCTCACAAAAATCTTGAACCTTAAAAACCAATGCAGTCAACCAGAATTGCGATTATGGACTGGCAGCCTGTTTTTGCCCAACTTTCGCCTTTTTGACCACCGGATACCTCTTTCGGGGGGCTGGACGGTAGCCTTTTGACCGACCTTTTCCTTTTCCGGCGACTTTGGGCGCTTTGGCCGGTGTGCCCAACTGCAACAAATATCCTAAAGCCGCTCGTTGCACCTGGCCGGGGGTCAGTTGTTTACTTTCCCGTCCCGAAAACGAGGATGCCAGGCAGGACGGGCATCTTCAACCAGGTCGCGCATCAACAGCAACTGCCAATATGCCAGGGCGCACAGCCACATCCACTGCTGGGTGCCCACCAGGTTATTCGAGCGACTGGTGTTGAGCCCCAGGTTTTGTTTCAGAAATCGGAAGAGGTGCTCGATGGCAAATCGCCACAAGTACATCTTGCACAATTCCGCCAAGAGCCACCGGATCTGGCCCGGTCCAAAGCAACCACATGGGTTGTTTGTAGCGCGGCTGACCATCCGGCTCAAGAATTCTACCCGCAGCATCATGACGACCAGTTCGGGCAGCTTCTTGAGATGTAAGCCTTTCCAGGCTTGCACGCGGACCGTTTGAGCGCCGAGCTGGAAGGTTTCTTCCCCATCTGGTGCGCGCGGCGGGCTGGAGAGCTTGAACCGGGCGCCATGCTTCTGCGGGGCGCCTTTTTTCCCCGGTTCCCGCGCCGCGGGTTGCTCATGCAGGACATTGTTGCTGCGCATGCGCACCAAGGCAAAGGTGTTCTGGATGACCAAGAAGATGGCCAAAAAGACATGGTTGCCATACAGGCTGTCTTCCACCACCACTTTGGACTTGGGGTGGCGTTGGGCTAACTCCTTAACCTGCTGGCTTCCGACTTGGCTGTCGCTCAATCCCGGGTCGATCCGCAGCGTGTCTTGCGGCGCGACCCAGGAGGTTCCCCAGCTCACCAAACGCACCAGCCAGGAATACTTGTGCCCGTAGGTCAGTGGCTCATCCTTCTGGCTCTTCAAACAGCGCTCCGGCAAGGTTTCGGCATCCGGCCTTTCATCTTTGGTCGCGTCCAGCCCATAGACTTCGTACCCGGCTATCGTTTCACTCTCTGCCGGCTGAAAAATGAGCAGGGTATGCAGCAGCGCATCAAAATCGATCTCCGCATGACTCCAAAATATCGTAGACCATGCTGAATTTGCGCCGAAAGGGTGCCTGTTCACTCACGGCGACGGGCGATTTGACATGCCCGGCCACGGTCAGGGCGTCAATCAAATCCAGAACCGCATCGGGACGTTTCAGCAAGCTCTGGTATACTGCATCTCGGAACTGTTGGATAAGGTTTTTGGTCACGCAAAACTTGTACCAGCAGTTCCACTTTTTGTTAAGGTTCAGGTTTTTCGCTCAGAACTCTAAACTCAAGTTATTTAATCAATTGATTTTTACTCTTAATCTCGACTTGGCCAAGTCTCTCTATAGGATTTGAAAGGATAAACCCCGGAAAGGTATGGAAATAAGCTAAATAATTTCCTTGATCTGTTTTCCTAGGCATTCATGCTCTCCCAGCTAGAATTAATCTTCTTTATAAAATTTATCCGAAGCTTTTTCTGCCGTTCCTGGCTCCTCGCCATCTCCTTCAGCCGCGGCCACGCCACCACCAGCATGTTGTAGCCCAACGCATCTTGCGCCCAGCCTTTGCGCTCGCAGATCGTGTACAGGCGGTAAGCCAGGTCGCGGGCAGTCTCACCCAACCCGCCCAAACGCGAGAGCAGCAGCGCCGCCCCCTGCTCGCCATGCGTATCCATCGCCCGGATCAGGTACTGCACCGCTTCCCAGGCCGTCGGGCGCTTATCCTGGGATGGATCCCAATCTTCATTTCAGCTCTGTCCGTGAGAGCAGGCGCACTTTGCCGGCACGCGCTACTAGCACCCCTGCTTCCCCCAGCCCACCCACGCTGGTGTTCTTGGCTTTGCTGAGCGTCTCTGCTACGCCGAAGGGCCCTTCGTTGAAGCCATACTGCTCATACCAGGCCAGCGCCCAGCGTGTGTCGGCATCATATTCGCCTTCCTGTTCGGCCAGGAATTCATCCAACGCCTGGTTGATCAATGCTAGGGCAGTGCGCACACGCATGGGCGAGCCATCGGCTTCAAGCACCTGCTTGTAACGCGAAAAGACTGCCATTCCTGGGCCGATAGCGGCCTGAGCTAAATCTACTGGTGCAATGTTCCCCAGCTGGAGTTTCCGCAAGGCTGATGGTAGCTCGCGTTTCAATTCAGCCCAAAAATCCCTTCTAGTAATCGTTGACGCACTATTTAATCTAGGGCGACAAACTAATAAAACAGATGAAGCCAAGGCATTTGTCCCTTGACTAACGCTTCTGGCACTTCGCTCAGTTCTCATAGGCCAAGTACCTGTGATTTGATAACTAGCACTAACTAAGCCTTCTAGCATCGTTTCCCATCCAGTTGATACTCGGTTATCATCACCATCTTTCTCTTCAGTTTGCTTGAATGCATAGAAAATTGTTAGCGGAAACGATATGTTTGTTTGATGTCGAAGGTGATGAAAAACTTTCCGAAGCCCGTTTTCAAAGAATTCTTGTGCCTTTTTCTTGTCTCCATCGAATCTGAAAGGAGTTGCAATTAGTTCAGCACTTTTCGGAGTTAATAAAGTCGCAAACAATTCTGGATATACCTTACCAATTGCACGTCTAAGCCATATATAAAAATAGTCAGACAAATCAGCATAACCAATATTGTCATAATATGGATGATCAGTGCATATAATTGGACTATCAACATCTACTACCGCATCCATAGCGTTATTCTGCAAAGAAAATCCTGGCACTGAACCAGGTAATTGTTCGAGAACTTTGGATACCCATTCAACAGCCCCAAGCCAATTCCCTGAGGACTCGGAAAATGGATTTCCCTCAGCAAAATCCCATACCATGGGCAAAGCTTGCCTAGTAAATGTATGTCCTATAAATTCACCACTTGGTGTCCATGTCGCATTCCCGGACCAGAAATCCGCACTTCTACTTATTGCACATGCCAAGTAGGTAATTATGGAATCTGCGTAAGCTTCGGGTAGGAAATTTTCTCCGATTAACGCTCTAAAATTGGAATGATTAATTTTTGTAGAAATGTCATCAACAATCTTTACTCTAACTTCATTAATGAGATCACAAAAAGTGGATAACGCAACCAATTGGCGAGCTGTAAACAAATCACCATATGTTGTCATACCATAAAGCTGAATACGAAAACCAAGAGCCTGATCTGGTAACTCAACTTCAGGCTTCCATTTCGGTTTCGCTTCAAATGCGATACTTTCTTGTTCTAAGATAGGGGGAAAATATGCACGATTTTTATTCCCCTCTGTAGCAATACTGATCAATTTAACACCTAAATTTCCTTTTTTCCCTTGGCCGCGAATGTAATCAAAAGGGACAGGTGTACCACATGCTATACAAATACCCCCTTGACGTGTTACCGTTCCCTCTGGCACGGGTCCTTTTCCGGTTTTTATATTGTAGATTATTTTTGGTGGAGATTCTTGATGCACAATCGGCTCGACCCATACTAATTTTTCACCCTTTTTGGATAGTATCCATTTACTAGTCAATGGCATCTGAACACCACAAGCGGGGTTTGGGCATTTCACAGTCCTTACCCATAACCAAGCAATTACCGTCAATTCCTCCCCGGCTCTCTGGGAATTACCGTGATTAAGCCACATCTGGGGTCTGCCAGGCAAACAGGCGAAAGCCTTCCAGATCAAGATAAATGCGCTGGAAAAGATGCTTCAGATTGTAAATGCCATAGCAACGACGTTTCAAGACTTTGAGCTTGTTGTTGAGCCCTTCCACGAAGCCACTGCTTGGCGCGATCGATAAAGTAATTGGTGATTTCTTCCCACCAATGTTCCAGGGTCAGCAAGAAGGTATCGAAGCACTTCAGCCCGCTTTGTCTCACCCGCTGCATCCAGGCCCGAATTTGGCGTTCCGCTACCGGCTTCGAAGGCGCATGCTCAAAGATGGTCGTCAGTTGCTCACGCAAGTGGTAGGCTCGTTTCAGTTGTGGAGCGTGTTGGAACAACTTTCTCAGGCACTCGGCGTTCTTCGGGTTTCAATTCATTGGGTTTCTTACGGAAAGCCCACATGCTGCCTTTCAGCAGGTGATATTCGGCAGGCCGGCAAGCTCTTTTTCAGTGCTGGAGTTCTTGTTGGCGCAGTTTGTCCGCCGCCTGGTGATAATGGCAGGTTACGTGAAAGCGATCCACCACAATCCGAGCCGTTTTCAACTTTGGGCTGCTCCGTGTAGCCTTCGTACATATCACAACACACCGTGTGGATGGTGGCACACAGGCGCAGCGGGATCGAACGCAGAAAGGCAAGGATTGTATCTTTTTCTGGCGGTCCGGCAGAACCCCCAGGATCACCACCCGCTGGTTGTCCAATCGGGCACTCACGATCGTCACAAAATCCCGATGGCCTTTCTTCAGCGCAATCTCATCCAACCCCAACACATCCAGTCGGGTATAAGCCGAGCCAATCCACACTGGTCTGTATCCGCCGCTCCAACACCCCCAGCACCGCATCATACGAAACCCCTTCCTTGATGTTCACATCTTCGACGGTCGATCCTACCAATTGCAACAGCAAATGCTCATCAAAGGTAAAGGTATGCAGGCTGCCCCCCTCCTGCCAGTCCAAATGTTGGGTGGTCGTGGGCTGCCCTTCGCACTCCAGGCATTGATAACGTCTCGGACGGTAACGCAAATACGTCGGACGTCCAAACACCGGCAGATGCCGCACGCTTACCCAGTCGTCATGTCCATGCGATTTTTTGATCCATCGCCCACAGCGCCGACATGTGGTCCCTGATTTCGTGCTTTCGATGGTAATGATCAATTCACCATCCGAGTTGATTTCGGTTTTGACAACCCGAACATCGGGAATATCCAGAGGTACCGTTACTTGTGCCCGTGACATAAGCCTCTCCTGGAGTTGATTACCGCTATGTTTGCCGATAATTGTACTCCGAGTAGCTGTTGCACTACCCCCATATCTGGCGGGTACCACGGAGATTCCCAATGAGCCTCCTCCCCATCTTTATAATGATGAATTCTTAGTTCCGGATACTTTAATAAAAGTTCCTTTGTGACTTTTACTTTCGGATATAGCCAACCTATTAAGTTTTCAGCCTGGATTTTCATCCATTGACCATAATATCGTACATCTTCAGCAATGCCCCTAGTTCCGCTCCATTCTTTTTTCCAGAATACCTGTTGTTTTTTTTGCTTTTCCTCACCTTCGGATGGATGGATTGGTGGTATGCCCGCGAATTTCGGTGGGATTTCTATCATGGCTTTATTTATCAGCACAGCTACTGGATTTAGATCGCTAGCATAAGCGCGTAGACCCAAACGCTGTGCTTCTAGGGGAATTGATCCACCACCCGCAAAAGGATCAAGTAATGGTGGTGCATTTTCAATAAGAAACCGGTAGATTGCGGATTTGCCTACTGGGACATCCAAATTAAGATTACGGGCTATACTGCGTGCAATTTCCAAACGAGCATTTTCTAGAAGTTCTTCATTGTTAATATTTTTCCATTGAACAAGGTCCCCAATCAATTCGAATAGGCGTTCTCGTTCAATACTTGCCATCTCTTCCGACATGTACTCGCCTGGATCATCAATAAGTGATGAAAATATAACAGCTCTCGCCGTAGCCAAAGGTTTTCGCGACCACCAAAGATGAAGGGTGCTAGGGTGACCTTGCCGAATGGACTTCTCGCGGGCGGATCGGCGTTGATGGCGTCGAGTGGCAGGGCAACTTCGATCAGTTTTTTACGGTATGTCATCATAGAAATGCTCTTTCTGCTGTTTTTCTTTTTGTAGCCGCTGGTAGGCGTTATTTACCAGCTTCATCATCTCGTTGGCTTTATCTTTGCTGCCTTTGAAAGTATCCGGATGGACTTCCCGGGCGATAATTCTATAGATCCGCTGGATCATGTTCAGGCTTGCCTCTGGCAATATTTCGAGAATTTGTTGTGGCGTCATCGTAGCCTGGATATTCCAATCCTTTGGCCTCGATTTCCCGTAGATATCAAAATATGCCTGATTGAGCTCCACCGCGCTTACTTGCGGAAGCTCCTTGGTGATCTCCGCACTGCGCACCTCGTATGCCTTGTTCAGGACCGGATCGTGAACCAAGTGCTGCAGGCGCAATATCTGGTACGGATCGAATTCTTTCCTGCCTTCCGCTGGTGCAGGCGCCTCCGTTCCTATCCCGTGTGATTGCTTGACATGCTCGTTTTCCTTATATTCATGTTCGAAATAGGCTTTTTTCGAGCTTTGATAGGCAAACGGCTCGGATGGTATTTTGAATGGTGCACCCAACGCCCAACCGATCAGCGACCGTGCAGCCATCTTGCTCAACGCTTCATTGCGGATATCACAACTGCTGATCTGCGTACAGTGTGGGCAGCCTTCCAGCGTGCTGCAGGTACAACCCGAGAGTGTGTTCTCACTGGCTTGCAGCAGCTGGGTGATCTGATCGTATATCTTATCGGCTGCTCCTGAACTCCCTGGTAGTTATCGTACCAGAAAATGGTCGGCGCGCCGGTTTGAGGATGGCCGAGCATCGTGTGTCCGGCCACGTCAGAAGAGTCGCCTAGAGCTATAGACGGATAGCGCATCTGCACGGTATGCTCGATGGTATGCATGGCTGGAAAGAGCACGCTCGTCTGGCATTTGCGGCAGATGTGCTTGAGATCGTCTGTAACTGGATAGCCCGTCAATCTTTGATAGATCTCTAATGAGCGGCTTTCGGGCAGCTTTTCTCGCAACGAATAAATCAGGCATTGGCCGTACACACCTGGATAAAGCACGGTTTCTTTTTCGTGACTTCTGCGCCCTCGTAGGACCTTGCCCCCTTCTTCGTAATAATTCTCGATCAGCATTGACTCTTGCGGAGAAAAATTCAGCCTTCTGGTGAAATTCTGGACTTTGATGGTATTGTGCAGAAATGTCTTTACCCGGTTTAACTCTTTCCAGGCAATTTACATGGCGAGGTACGCCTCCAGGCGGCTTTCTAGCTCTGCCGGAACAGTCATCCAGCAAGCTACCGTCTTCAAGGTTATCGAAAAGCCATTCTCATGTGGCTCCTCAAAATCATGTCGTTCTAGTTTGGAATGATCGAAAAATTTAGTGGTATGTCGCCTGCATTGTGGACATGCGATTGTCCCCTCGTCAAATACCTTCTTGCACCTCCGGCAGCGCCGCCTGGGGATTAGGGTGTAGGTGTAATAACCGGTGAAGCTCCGGGTTACCGGACCTCTCCCAGGTACAGCTCTATCCCATTCGCAAGCTTCTTCCGCTCATTTGGTTCACCAAGAATGTCGATCGTCGTATCTTCGTCAACAAAGGTGCGCTCGAGAGTTGTTTCAGATATTTGTTTTGTCCCCACAACTTTGCGTCGATCTGTCAAAGGAAATTACCCGATATAGGCTTCCATCCATACTTTCATATAAAGCACCTGGATGGCAATCTCGGTATGCGTACTGTTGGTCTAGCACGGTGATTTGTCGATCGCAATCTCCTTTTCGATTTGCATCCAGGCAAGCTGAGCTGAAGTCACAGGCAACGCCGTCTTCACGACAGATGGTGTAGGGGCGCTGCTGCTGAGACCTGATCCCAACAATGGCATACGGATCCTCGATATTCTTGTAGTTGCGGTGGGTGCCATAATAAAGTTTACCGTTCCGTTTCATTACCCCGTCGGAGATCGCCTGCTCGGACGTGCTGATCGCATTAGGGCCGAAAATCCCCAATTCATCCTGGCTAACTCCCCCGAGGCTATATGCCGCCGCATTGATATGTTTCCTGGTGATATATGGATTGGCAGGATCCACCACAAACACCTCAGGTGGTTGGGTCAGCAACAATCCCGGGTGGTTTCGATAATATTGGTCGATCGAGCTAACAGGTTGTGGAACGAATAAGACCAGGCCTTCCAGATTGCGTCCGACGCGCCCCGCCATCTGGCGCATACGCATCACCCAAAACGGGAAACCGGCGATCACGCAGGCATCCAGTCTTCCAATATCAATACCGGCCTCCAAAGCGTTGGTTGAGACCACCCCGACCAGGCTGCCAGATTTCAGCCCTTGATAAATCTCCCGTTTTTCAGTCACGCTTAGATCTGCTGATACGTATTTGCGCACCTTCGATAATAAATCTGGACGCCTGGTTTTCAGGTTCTCCTGGACGATCTGATAAGCCTTATTGACATCGCGGATCGACTTGGCAAACAGGATGGTGTTCAGCGGAGAAGGCTTACCAGCCCTCATTGCGGCTGCTGAGCAGCTCTACCATTGCCATCGCCGCGGAAGTCAGGTAGCTATCATACCCGCCCCCGTCTTGATGGGAGTGGGATTGATTATGGCCCAATGTTTGAAAGCCTGTTGTGAGCCGTCATCACCCTCACTCAATAGGTCAAAGCTGGCCTCGGGCAATGCTGTCAGGCGAGTGGCCAGGTCCATTGGATTGCTGACCGTTGCGGAGCTTAAGATAAACTGTGGCTCAGCACCCAGCCGGCGCACAGTCAGCAGCGATCGTCTGATTAATCCGGCCATGTGCATGCCCAAGATGCCCCGATAGGTATGGACTTCGTCTATCACCACATATCGCAACCCAGAGAGGAAATCTTGCCAGAGCTGCATCTCATTCAAAACTGTACCTAACATTTCCGGATTAGTCGCCAAAATATTGGGGCTGTTTTGCGCGATTTCGTGCCTCCTCGCTACGCCAAGCCCTCCCCTTAAGACTTCAGCTGTTAAGTCGTTCCTGCGCCCTGCCAGCGCGGTACTTAGCTGGTCGATCTTTCTTTTTGATCGAGCATCAGCTGGTTAAGGGGAAATAGATAGAGGGCATGGGCGTTCGGATCAGAGGCACAAAAATGCTCAAAAATGGCGGGGTTATAGCATAGGGTCTTGCCGCTGGCGGTTTGGGTTACGACGACCAGATCTGCCGGCTCTTATTGAGTTTAAGGCGCGTGCCTGGTGAATGTAAAATTGTTTGAAGCCGTTATCTATCGAGTGAAGGGCGTGGTCAACAACTGCAATAAGCGGCACCTGCGGTTGGCCAAATCGTGCGGCTTGTTCTGGTCGCATCTGATACCATTCGATAAAATCATCATTCAGGTGCTCGGCCAGAAAAGCCATGATTTCATAACGGTGGTTTTCCTTTTGCCTCTCACGCAAATAAGCTGGATCGATACCAAACCAATCTGCTTCAACTTTGTCTTTCTCTGTCCTGGGTTCTGCAGAGCGCGGCCCTCTTTCCATAAGTCCTTCTTGGACTCTTCTTCAACGCCCTGGCGAGGTGGGGATTTGGGTTGTTCTGGGGGTGGTGGGGGTTGGGGCTTGGCTTGTTCGGCAACCCGGCTTGGCTCGCGACTTGAAACCTTCGGTTCCTTTATCGGCTGACTGATGAGAAGTGCATAATATGGATTGCCATCCTTATCGACGGTTACCTAACTCAAATTTTCGCCCGATAAACACATTCTGCCAGCTCGGCTCATGCAGCGGCAGCCGGATACGGATTTGTTTTCCGTCCTTTGTTGCAACGGTGATAATCCACTCGAGTAGGTTCAAAGTTTTTTACCGTGACAATATACGTACCGGCAGTTATCGGGGATTGAGTCTCTTTTGGTTTTTTGGGACTGCTGAGATCCATGCTTGCCCATTCGACTTTACCGTCTCTCTCGGAGATCGATAATCGACAGCCAGGATTGAGCAGCCTTTGTCGTTCCGGCTTAATAAGACTATGGTAGATCCGTAGGATTTTCCCTTCGTCAAGCCGTACTTCATAATACGGGAGCTTAGTACGGATAACTTTTATGACTGAACCAAATTTGATCTTCGATGCCACAAAATCTTCCCTTTCGTAATGTATATACCCAGTGTTTCAGCCTAGATCAAACTAATGTGTACTATTATCATTGTTGTCAAAATCGCTCATCGTTAGACACACATCGGATTAAGATCCTCACAGAGACCCTCGGGAATATATTGAAAATTCTCCCGGCATTAATGGCTCCTCGTTTGAAATAGTAGTGCATTTTTTTCACCATTTTGGGGGTTTATGAAAGGTACCCGTTAAATGGGTCAGGGTGGTTGGGAATTGCGAGGCAGCCAAAACACCTTTACGGATGGGCTTGACGAAATGTCGCGTAATTGCGTAATTCATGACTGGGGGTGCCAGGTTGCGGGTTTAGCACACCAACTACTCGATTTAATCCCTTTTTCACAATCTTGATCGGCTCGACCAGGTCGGATCATTTGTAATCAAAATGGCGACATCGTACAAACCTTTGTAGCCGTCATTGATCCAGGTCCGCGGCGATATTAACATCCGAGCCTTTTTCTTCTGTTTTCATCACACGTGTGTATTGAACTTTTCCTGTCAGGCTGCTGACCAGGGGCATGTTCACCTCGTCTCCAGAAAATGCCCGTAGATAATTTCCAGGTTGGGAATGGTTTTCAAAGCCCGCAGAAACATTTGTTGCCGATTTGGCTGGTCGGGATCTCCGGGGCGGGCGGTACCAGGGCCGTAAAGTCCTTAATCTTAAGATATTATTCTTGGGAAGTAACTGCTGGCACAAGCCCAGGATATTCAACCATTTAACGGGGTCCTTTGACTGCGCCGTAATACAAATTGAATCCATCCACGTAGACAAATGTGTTCACTTTTCCCCTTGCGTTTTTGACGGAAAATAATTGGAATGAATTAAAAAAGCAGAGGTGGTCTTTAACCGCCTCGCGCCCTGCCCCCGAAGGAACAGGGGGGATGTACTAGAGTTATAGCATAAACAGACGTCAATGTCAAACGGAATTTGCAGGATTGAAAACACATTGCTGAAGTCGCTATGACTTTCATTTGCAGGAGAAAGAATAAGGCTGCCCCTCGCGAGGGGATTTCTTGCAGAAGTACTCTGTCAATCGCAGAGAACCTAAACCGACTGGGATGAGTTTTCTACGGTAAATCATATCTGAAAACAAGATCGTTTATTCAAACTCTAAATTGGGGTTTAGAGGATGGTTGTTCCAATGGTTCAACAAATCTATTACATCAGGAAGGTCGACAGCCTCGATCTTCATCCTAAAGTTCGGCACTCCTGGAATACCTAGATACACTTCACTATTTGCTATCCATACCATGAGTCCACCTGCTTTGTAGGCCGCATCGGGATCTGTGGGACTTCCGCACACAGGGCAAAGATCCACTAGCGCCTGTAATTCGGCTCCCACCCAGTTGCATGAAGAACACTGTTGGAAATACCCGCCCCGCCGGTTTTTCATAAAATCTTCCCAATTTATAAGTAATGTTTTCATTTTGGTCATGAAGCTATCCAGACATATTCTCAATTTTGTGACACTATATTTTGATGTTTCCGAAGCGTGGTCTTTTTTTCTCTTAACAAATCATCGATCGGCAAGATCTTCTGTTCGATGGCAAGTTTCTTCTCACGAATATTTGTATTTTTCATGTAGGCAATACCCGCCGCCCGCCCCGGTTATGATCAGCCAAAGAATATCCCTGATGATCCACCCTGGGACAAGAAAGGCATAGAAAAAAGTATAGCGACCAGTCCTAAGAATAATAACGTTCCACTCCAAAGGCCAAAGGAACTTCTTGGTAGAGGTTTCCCTAATATCTCTCGTTTTTGCCGCTCCAATTCAACGATTTCCTTTTCCAAACGCATGATAGCTAATTCCGAAGCGGCTCTATCCACACCCCTTTTTAATTAATTTAGGGCTTCTACAACTGGCTTCAGCGAGACAAATACCTCCAGACCTTTAACGATTTGTTCGTTTCCACAATAACCACAAGCAAAACGATCAATGTCATTCGATATTTGCAATTTTCCGCCACATGACGGACAAGTAAGAGAAATACTATCGTCCATAAATTACTCCTTCATAACAAGAAGTTCGCTAAATAATCGTTTCTCTTAATCCTGTCGATGGTTCGGAACGAGCATTTTTGGCAACCTTCCCTCAATATTCATTTGCTTGGAGTAAGCCGTACAAGTCATAATTCACGCTGGTTGCCGCAAAATCCGGCTCACGCCGAAAAGGCATGGGAATATATTTGGATTCTTTGCAGCGATTTTCCCATTTTGAAATTCGACCTCGACCACCGCTAAGATGTAACCGTCTGGCTTGTTCAACCCCGCCAGGATCTCATTCTTACTGACTGTAACCGTCGTCGCCCCCTCGACGCGTCCCTTGACCTCGATAAAGCGCAACTTGCCGGTACCGGGTATCCGCAACTCGATGTCCCAGCCCAGATTAGCCTTACTGACATCCTGGGGCTCGAAACCTAACCCCCGTTCCTTATGCATCACGGCGTCCATGGCTGCATCTTCGACCGCTTTACGACCTTGTTTGCCAAACAATCCGATTTCGGCTGGCAGGGTTTCACCCTTAATGTTGGCCAGCAGCCCGGCCGGGATGACCAGCGCCCCGCCAATCACCACCGGCGGCTGGGGAGAAATGCGCCGGTCTTGATCCAGCTCGGCCAGGCGGCGTTGCAGGCGTCCCTGCAAATCGTCCGCCCGACGGCGGGCCATCTCGGAATTCAAGCGGGCATTGACCCTGCCGGACTGTTCCTGGGCTTTCAACTCTTCGGCGCGGTGATCCCAGTAGGCGATTTCTTTCGTCAGGCGGTCTTTCACTGCGCTGTAAGTGCGATCGATCATCTCAACCCGGCGAGCTTTCACCTCCGCTAAATGTTCGGGGATAAGATGCTGGACGGCATACGCTATGATCTGGCTCTCCAGATCCTCTCTCAACCAGCCAGCTTCGTTGACCCTTGCGTCAACCTCTTGGCGAAGTTCGATCTTCGAGCGGCTCGTAATCCAAGAACGGCGCCGGCCCGGCTGACCTGATTGTGAAGCTCCCCTCTCCCATTTTGGGGGAGGGGCTGGAGGTGGGGGCCATCTCGATAAATTGCATCTGGCGTGAGACAACCCGCTCCTGCTCCCCTCTCCCGGCCTTGGGAGAGGGGGATCGAGCAAAGCTCAATTAGGGGTGAGGGCAATGGTATGCTCCAGATAAAACAAGGCGCGAATTTCGTCTCCGGGGTCGTTGAGGTCAACCAGGGTTGCGCCGCTGCGCAGCAGGTGACGATAGCGTTCCAGGATCAAGTCAATCACGGCATCCATCAAGGGATGGCCCGGGCAAACGAATTCGGCGGTGGGTTTGCCTGGCAGGTTGATCTCCTCTTTGTGGAAGGTGATGCGTTCATACCGCGGCAGCACGATACCGTGTCCGATCAAGCGGCTGCGCTCCCGGATCACCGCCGGAACGCGGGTGATCTCGTAGCGCTTGGATTCGCGTGGGTAGAGCGCGCCGCCCAAGCGTTCGAAGGCCGCTTTGAAGAAAGCCGCCACGAAATGGGGCTGCAAGCGCCGCGCCTGGGCGCGCTCGAATTCCTCGCGGATCTGCTGCACCTGGCTGGTATCCAGGCTGTCACGCGCCAGGGAATAATCCGCCAGCAGCTCGCGCACCCGTTTCTGGTCGGCGGCGTTGTCAACGGCCTGGTATAAGCGCTGGCGAACTTCGGGTTGGTCGCCGTAGCGGATCGCCTCGAGTAATAGCTTGCGCAGGCTGACCTCCTGAAATAAGTTGCCCAGCACGTCAAATACCCCATCGCCCAGCGCCTGGCGCTGCTGGTCGATCTTCTCCAACAGGCGGATATACACGTCGCCTTCACGCGTCTCCCGGGCCACCAGATTCCACAGATGACAGACTTCCGTTTGGCCGATGCGGTGAATTCGGCCAAAGCGCTGCTCCAGTCGGGTGGGGTTCCAGGGCAGGTCATAGTTGATCATCAGGTGGGCGCGCTGTAAATTGATGCCCTCGCCGGCTGCGTCGGTAGCGACCAAAACCAGCACGTCCTTATCCTGCACAAATGAAGCCTGGATGGCGCGGCGCTGGTCGCGCGGGACTCCGCCGTGGATGGTCACCACCGCCTCCGGTTTGCCAATCAGGCTGCGGATCTTCTCCGCCAGGTAGTTGAGCGTGTCGCGGTGCTCGCTGAAGATGACCAGCTTGCGGCGCTGCCTTGATCTCCCCTCGCCCATTTTGGGAGAGGGGGCTGGGGGTGAGGGCGTCGTCAAACATTTCCCCCTGTTCTTGCAATAAGCGCGAGAGTTCATTCCACTTGCGGTCTACGCCGCTGCGCCGCACCTGTTCTGCCAATGTCTCCAATTCACGCAAGGTCTGGATTTCTGCACCGAGTTCTTCTATGGTCCGGGAGGCGGTCGCCAGATCTAAGACTTGTTCGGCGGTTTGTTCTGCCTCTTCTTCGGGAGCGTCTTCCAGTTCTTCCCAAGCGTCTTCGTCGATCACCGGAATTTCAGCGCCAATTTCCAACTGCGCTTCCACGCCGCGTTTTCAGCAGGCGCGTTTCTCGCAGGCGGCTCTCCAGGCGTTCACGCCGGCGACGCAGCGACTGGTAAATGGCCTCCGGGCTGGAGGCCAGGCGGCGTTGTAAGATCGTCAAGGCAAAACCAACCGTGCCTTTGCGCCCGCTTTCTAAACTTTCCGCCCGGTTGAACTCCTCGCGCACATAGCTGGTCACCTGCTCATACAGGGCAGCTTCCAGGTCTGAGAGCCGGTAGGTCACGGTATAGGCGCGCCGCTCCGGGAACAAAGGCGTGCCATCGAACTTAAGCAACTGCTCCTTCACCAGGCGGCGCATCAGATCGGATGCATCTGCTTCGTTCACCCCTTCGCGGTAGCGACCTTCAAAGCGGTCCGAATCCAACAATGCCAGGAATAATTGAAAATCTTCTTCCTTGCCGTTGTGCGGCGTGGCGGTCAATAGCAAGACATGCCGCGCCTGCTGGGTCAATAGCTGACCCAGGTGATAGCGCTTGGTATATTTGATTTCATTCCCAAAGACCGAAGCAGACATCTTGTGGGCTTCGTCGACGACAATCAAGTCCCACTCGGTCTGGCCAAGTTTCGCCTGTAGGTCCTCGTCACGGCTGAGTTTATCCAGGCGGGCGATGACCAGGTTCATTTCCTCTAATGCGTTTCCCGTGCGAGCGGCTGCAATCCGGTCGTTGGTGAGCAGCTCGAAGGGCAGTTGGAAGCGTTGGTAAAGCTCGTCCTGCCACTGCTCCACCAGGTTGCCAGGCGCGACGATCAGGCAGCGATCCAGATCGCCGCGCAGCATCAGTTCCTTGATGAACAAGCCGGTCATGATGGTCTTGCCGGCACCGGGGTCATCCGCCAACAAGAAGCGTAGGGGCTGGCGAGGCAGCATCTCGCCATATACCGCCGAGATTTGGTGCGGGAGCGGCTCCACCAGGGAGAGATGCACTGCCATCCAGGGGTCGAACAGGTAAGCCATGCGAATACGATAGGCTTCCGAAACCAATCGGAAGATCTCGCCATCCGCGTCGAACGCCCAAGGGACGCCGGCGTCGGTGACTTCCAGATCGGCTTCGCGGTCGCGGTAGAGCAGTTCGGTATGAGGCTGGCCTTTTTGATCCCGATAGGTCAGCTCGACGACATCGGAACCGTACCATTTGACATTAATGACGGTAACTGGTCCAGAAGAGTCGATACCCTTGATCTGAGCGCCTTGTTTTAGATCTTCGAGTTTGGCCATTAATCCCTTGTGATTAAGATGAAGACCATTTCTGTGTCCGAGTCAGCAATTTATTCCCAATTGGGAGCCTTTGTTCCCTGCGACATCACACCAATAGCCCCCTGATCGGGCGCTTAACGAGAACTTAATGACTATTGTGGCATCTAATTGAGCGTTTGTCAACCATTCTACAGTCCAGAACCTTGCAAAAATGTAAGCACTGCCAACCGCAGGCGGGCGACCGCTAACCTCCCCATGGCTTTCCGCCTCCAATCTTAAAAATCCTTGATTTTCAACTCGAATATTGCTAAAATAGTTGTAACAGTTGGCGTCCTGGGGGCAAATGGGGTCCAGGCTGGACAATTAAATGAAGCCGCAGCGCCAGGCAAGGATAGAACCATGGAGGCACCCATGAAGCGTACACTTTTTGCTGGCTTAAGTCTCATCGCAGCGCTTTTAACCACCGGTTTCGGATACCCTGGGGCTTCCGCCAGGCCGCCCGCTTCTTGGGAGACGGCTGCGACAAGGTTCCTGGAATTCTTTATTAAGCAGCCGGTTATCCCGCTCTGCCCGGCGGGGATCGCTTACGGCGAAACGATCGAATGCTCAATCGACGCCAACCAGACGGATTCCTACACTTTCTCCGGGAGCGCCGGCGACCGGGTCATCGCCCGCGTTCAAATCACTTCCGGCGCGCTGGATCCGGCCCTCAGCATCGACCCGCCCGGCGGCTGTACGGACAGCACGATCTTTAATCTCCTGGAATTGAGCTGCACGCTCACCTCCAACGGTGCTCATACCGTCCAGGTCTCCGGTTCGCCGAA
>CAWCPR010000006.1:0-25176 GCA_963797475.1 uncultured Chloroflexia bacterium
CGCTGCCGGGCGAGGAGAACAGGAAGGGGTAGAACGTATCGGCGACCGGACCAAATGCCCCCATCCCAATCCCTGTAAACGGAAAATCACGGATCATCTCCTCAACGCCCACGACCGAATCTCCACCCGCCCGGCGAAGCCCGTGATGGTCGAGCTGCTCGATAAAATATCTATTACCTGGCTGCATCCAAAGAAGAGAACGATAGCCAGGCCTGTAACCAAAACAGCCGGCAGGCTGATCCAGCCCCGACGCCAGCGCAATGTGATCATCAATACCGCTAATACCCCGATGGCCAACCAGGCCCCCCGCGATTGGGTCAGGATAAGGGCGCCAAAGATAAGGCCCACACAGCCTATCAGCGCGGTTTTGCGCCACGAGCCGGTCTCGCTCCAGGCGAACAATAACTCATTTAAAGGCAGCAGCAGCAAAATCACCAGGCTGCGGGCCAGGACATTGGGATGGATGGTGTCCGAAACCAGCAGGGTAAACCGGTCAAACACCTGGGCGGGGATAAAGGGCAGCTTTCCCACAGACCATTGCACACTGATGGGCGAGGTCAGGGCCAGGGCGGCCCCGGCAAGCCCCATCCCGAGGGTTAAGATCGATAACCGGGTATGAAAATCACCCCAATTCAACAGGGCGTAGAAGAACGCAATGCCCGCCAGAAGACGGTATACCTGGATTGACGTGATTTGCGGGAAAGCGCTGAGGCGCAGAGATAATAACCCCATCACCACGAGGATCAGCACCCCCCAATCGGCAGGGGTTCGCAGGCTGATGCGCCCGTTTGCCAGCCAGCGCGCCGCCCAGAAAAGCAGAGCGACGACCAAAACCAACGGCAAAAGCCGATCCCAAAGCAGGCTGGCTGCCAAAAGGCCAGCCAGCGGCCAGATCTCGATGTTAATCAGGAACGAAGCGATTTTCTTTACGCAGCAGCCCCTTTTTCATACGTTCTCGGCGCTCAGATCCTTCTTCTTGAAGCGCAATTTCGAGGGCCAGACCGGCTTCGGTTCGACCTCCCGGTAAGCCCACCAGAATTCAATTCCATACGCCAGGAAAATCCCCAGAACCAGGCCGACGACGATCATGATCGAAACGATCTTCACAACGCCCAGGTTTTCCGCTTTCGGGATTGCGGCCGGGGCGGCGAAAGCCACTTCAGTGCCTTTCGTTTGAACGGCCACGGTCAACTCGGCTTCTTTTGTCGCCAAATTCGTATACGTGTCCGAATTCAAATCCCGCGCCCGGGTCAGCTCTGTCTCCTGGTTATCTTCCTGGGCCAGTTGGGCGTTAAGATCGCGCACCTTCTGCTCCAATTCCTGGATCTTCAGCTCGATAGGCGTATCGCTGGCGTTGAAATCCGAAAGCCCTTCCAGGCCTTTCAATTGCAGCAGCGCCTGCGCCTGGTCTTGAGCTTCTTGGGCCAGTGGGTTGCCTTTTTCGATCACGTCCAGGCTGAGCTGGGCCAGCGCGCCGGTTTGGAACAGCTCGGGGTAGCGGTCCTGGATCGTCGTGGCCAGGTTTCCGGAATTATCCAGAGGAGTATCCAAATAATTTAAGCCTGGGTGTTCAAAGAACTTTCGGACAAAGTCTGGATCTGCTTATCCAGGATCTTCAAACGAGCTCTCAAAGTAGAAATCAACCCATTGAGGTCGGCGACCATCGCTTCGGCTGAGATAGTCGATGAACCTGCCTGGATCTGGAGATTCCCCAGGTCTTGATTCGAGACGAATACCTGGGCTTTCAACAGGGTCAGGGCCAGGGCATTGCTGGCGGCTGCACCGGAGCCGCCTGATTTCACCTGATCGCGCATGTCCGAGGCCTTGCCGAGGAGATCGCTTACCTGGCGGCGCTGCAAATAGGCCTGTTCCAGATTAGTTTCCAGGTCCTGCACCTGCTCGGTAAACACTTTTTGGCGTGTGCTCAGCAGGGCATCGATGTAGCTGGTGATCAACTGCCGCCGGCCGTCCTGGTCGCGCTGCAAGGCCAGAAGCTGGTTTTGAGCCTGGGCGTTGTAATACTCTTTCACCACGTCCAACTGGGCTTTGGTCTGCTCGTCGACGATCGTGTTTACAGCAGTGTTGCGGGCGTTCGACAGGCTGTCGATGATCGTTTGAACTTCCAGGATTTGGCGCTTAAGTTCATCCTTCTGGCTGTGGGCGATGAAGGTGATCAGCGCCTCCTGGGCCTTGTCGTAATCCGTTTTTGCCCTTGTAGTTTCATCGCGGACGTTGACAAACGAGTTGACCGAACCGCTGTCTGAGTAAATCAAGTTGACTTCTTCTACAAAAGCATGGCCCCAGGCATTGGCGATCTCGGAGGCGACGAAGGGGTCCTGGTAAGTTACATTAATTCTTTATCGAGTCGCTGTTCTTCAATACCTGCCCATCGGTGATCGCCAACAAGCGCCCGACATCCCGCAGGCTTTCATCCAATTGGTCGCCCATCTCGTCAATCACTTTCTGAGCGATCGCCGGGTTTTTGATCAACTGGACGTACGACTTCAGGCGGGAGGCCGGGTCTACCAGCCTGGACGCCGCCGAGCCTCCGGAGGCCATCATCTGCTCTTCCGAGAGCGTTTGGATTGTAGACCCAAAGGAGACCGAAGAAGAAACCTTGGTGGAAGCGATGACAACATGCGCCTGGTAGGTCTTTGGCCGGATCAGGCTGAAAGCGCCGCCAAGGATCGCCAGGATCAAAACGAGGCTGGCGATCAACCGCCATTGGCGCACCAGCACTTCAATAAGTTTGCCCAGGTCGTGGACCAGGCTGCCTAACTCATCCATAGAACTTTTTTTCCTTTTGCTAATTTTTCGAATCTAATGGAAGAAAACGCCTGTCGACATTCTAACACCCCAGGTTTCCGGGGTTCCTGAGAGACAGATGAAAGGTTTTTGATAATCTCTTAAGAAAGTGGATTAGGGGTGCTCAAGCCTGTGGGTCACGCTTGAGCGCCCCAAAATATTAAAAAAGAGGGGTCTCGAAGATTTTTAAAGCGCCTTGGCGCAGATTTCGGCGACCCATTCGATTTGCTCGGGTCGCAGGGCGGGGTGCATCGGCAGGGAAAGGACTGTCGCGGCCGAATGCTCTGTGATTGGAAAACTGCCCGGACCCAGGTTCAAGTGCTGGTAAGCTTTCTGCAGGTGTAAGGGCAGCGGGTAGTGCAGCCCAACTCCAACCCCGTTTGCGCTGAGCTCTTTTCGCAAGCGCTCCCGGTCTTCAACGCGCACCACGTAAAGATGATAAACATGCTCGGCATATTCCGGCTCGAACGGGAGCTGCATGGGAAGGTTGGCCAGCGCCTGTTGGTAATGAGCCGCGGCCTGCCGCCGGCAGGAGTTCCAGTCATCCAACCGTCTTAATTTTGCGGACAATGCTGCCGCCTGGATCGAGTCCAGGCGCGAGTTCCAACCGTTCGGAGTTATATGCACGTATTTTTCACTGGAGCCATGGTCACGCATCCAGCGCATTTTGAGCCCCATTTCCGGATCGTTGGTGACGACTGCGCCGGCGTCGCCCAAGGCCCCCAGGTTTTTGGCCGGGTAAAAGCTAAAACCGGCCGCGGCGCCTACAGCGCCAGCACGCTTCCACTCAGAGTTTACCCGGTATCTCGCCCCATGGGCCTGGCAGGCATCCTCGATCAGGATCAAATTGTATTCATTAGCTACTTGATTAAGGACTCGATATCCACTGGCAGTCCGTACAGGTGGACCGGCATAACGGCGGCAACTCGCAGCCTGGATTTCTTGTGGACCACGCGCCCATTCTCCTCGACCGCGCATTCACTCTCCAGGAAGCGCCTCAAGGCGTTCACATCCATATTAGCCGTCTCCAGGTCAATATCGACGAATAACGGCTGCGCTCCACTACGGGTGATCGCCTCCACCGTAGCAATGAACGTATTCGGAACGGTGATCACAGCATCCCCAGCGCCCACTCCATGCGCCGCCAGAGCCAGCCATAGGGCGTCGGTGCCGTTGGCGACTCCAACAGCATCCCGGACTCCACAAAGCCGGCGAACTCAGCCTCGAATGCTTCGACGTACCTGCCCCCGATAAAACTCGAGCGATCGATGATATCGCCGATCGCGGTCTCGATCTCAGTGCGCACTTCCTCGTGCTGGGCGCGCAAATCGACAAAAGGGACGTTCATAGACATGGTGAAGATCTCCTATTTTGATGAATCTCTTTTTATCAGCCCCTGGCCTTTGGCCAGAGTCCGAGTGGTGCGCCGACCACTGGCCTTCGGCCAGGGCAAAGCGCCCACCACTTATTAAGGTTTGCGTCGTACGATTGGCAGCCAAAAGGTGTAATCGCCTACGCGGATGTCAATTTCATCCTGACCGGTCACACCTTGCAGATCTTGTACCACCAGTTTCGCTTGATACAGCCCAGGCCTGGTATAGCGGTGCTCGGTATCCGCCTGGGTCGACGTGGACCCATCGCCAAAGTCCCACAGGTATACCAAAGGCCCGCCTTCCGGGTCATAGGAATCCGTCCCCGTAAAGACCACCGTCAACGGCGCACTCCCGCTGACCGGCGAAACGAAAGCCCGTGCAACCGGGGCGCGGTTGTGCAGATCGATCGCTGCGCTGGCGCAGCCGGATGCCCCCAGCGTATCCGTGACCGTCAGGGTCGCGGTGTAAATCCCGGTCTGATCGTAAGTGTGCAGGCTGTTGGTCAGCGTGGACGTAACCCCATCGCCAAAATCCCACAGGTACGTTAATGCAGCCCCTTCGGGATCATAGGAGTTCGTCCCGGTAAAAGCCACCGTCGCCGGAGCTATCCCGCTAACCGGATCCGCCACAATAATGGCATTCGGGTCCAGATTGGCATAAGTAGCGGTGATCGTCTCCGCTGCGGACGGCGCAATAATCGAATGAACGCGCGCCCCGCCATCCGACCAGGCGCTAAAGCTTATCAAATCCTGTACGGCAGCCGCCAGGAGCTCATGCTGGGAATTTACAATCGTCGTGATGGTAAATGGGGTGGTATTTTGTACGCCGTCGTAAGCCAACTGCAATCCATTTGGGACGCTGGCAAAATTCAGCGTCACGGTGTTTGGCAGCAGGCTGCGACAGGCCTTATCAGAAAGGCCGCCGCTGTCCGTAACGGTCAGGCAGACTTCCAACCAGGAGTGGTCTCCATAATCCGGTACGATAAAGCTGCCGCTCGATCCATAACCGGGCAGGATGGCGTCAGGGTAGGTTTGCCCGTTCTGGTGCAGAGCGATATCCCAGCGTAAATTATTCCCGCCAAGCGAGCCATCTTTATCGTCCATTCCGCTTCCCGAATAATCGATAGTGTCGCCGGCGCTGTATGTCGTCCCGGTCAGCGGGCTGGTGATGAGGGCTTGCGGGGGGGCATCGCCGGCGGTGATCGTGACCTGTTCCATCCCAGAAGCGCCCACAGGATCTTCCACCCTCAGGCTGGCCTGGTAAACTCCGGACAGCGTGTAGGTGTAGACGGGGTTGGCGAGGGTAGAAGTGATGCCATTCCCGAAATTCCAAATATAGGCCAGATCCTGGGTGTCCGGATCGTACGAGCCAGTCGCGGAGAAATGGACTCGCAGCGGTGTATCGCCGTATGCGGGCTGTGCGCCGGCCACGGCGGTTGGGGAAGAATTGCCTGCGCCGCTGTAACGAATGCGGTACACATCGCTCATTCCCAGGCCATCAATCGTCACAACATACAAATTCGTATCCTGTCCGACGGCGATATCGACCGGGCCGCCGCCGTTGGTTGAGAACGTATCGCTAAAGTCGTGAACCGTGGCATTTCCATCCGGATCAAAAGCCAGGTATTTGATCCAATTGCGGCTGTAATCTGCGATGAACAGCGCGCCCTGGTATTCTGTTGGGTAAACCGTTGCGGAGTAAAAAGTATCCGCCTGGATGGAGGCGGTACCCAGCGAATGATCATAGGCGTATAACGGTTGATGGACTGATTGCAGGCCCAGCACATATAGCTTCGCGCACGCATCGCGCGTTCTTGGATTGGTAGCATAATCTGGCTGGACCAGACTGCCTGCATCGCCTCCCTCATAGCACGGCCAGCCGAAGTTTTTGCCAAAGCCGGCGTCGATCTCCTCCCAGGCGCTCTTACCTACGTCTCCTATGAGCAGCTCGTTCGCGATCCGATCCAGAGTAAAACGATACGGGTTGCGCAGTCCGTAATCAACCACTTTCGACCGGTTGCTGTCCAAATCGCCGTTGTAAAATGGGTTGTCGGCGAATCCCTGGCCCGTCGTGGGGTCGATGCGCATGATCTTTCCGGCAAGGCTATCCAAGTTTTGGGCCCGCAGTGTACGCAGCTCAATAACAGATCCGGAAGCGTCCCCGCTGCCAACGAAAAGCGAGCCATCCGGGGCGAAGATCACCGTTCCGATGGAGTGTGTATGGATATCTGAAGGGATACAATCCCGGATGGGCGTCCCGCTCGTATTCCCGCCCGTGTTGCAGGAGGCCTTCTCTAAATTGTTTTCATGGTCCTTATCCCCAATATTGGCGTAGGTGCTGTTCGTCCCTAACAAAACCACCCCGCTGCCAGGGATCGCAACGTTATAGTCCTGGCTGGCGTCCGCAGTGACACGCAGCAAACGGGAAACCCGCGCCCCTTCCCCATCTTTGACGACTTCCGGGGGATCGTAAGTGTATAACAGGTAGACATACGGCACTCTGGGGAAATCCGGGTGCAAGGCAATGCCTAACAGGCCGCGTGCGGAATAAAAATTAACTTCGTCGCTGAGATCGATGAACGGATCAGGCAGCAGGACCGGATTGGAGGAAGTAGCATTCAGAACGACGCGCACGACGCCGCCTTGTTGGCTGACGAACATCTTTCCATCATCCGAAAAGGCGACCGCCGTCGATGTCGGCAGGCCGGTAACTACCGCTTCGCTGACAAAACCAGCGGGCAGATCGGCGGATGGGGATACGGGGGAAAAACCGCTTCCTAACAGGAATACAACCAGGATAAAGAATATCCCGAGAAAGCGCTGCATAAGTATCGATCTCCTGTTAATGTTGGCATGGTAGAATGGGAAAGGCAATAACGAGGGCTTGCTCACTTGAGGTCTTCTGACAAACTGGGGTAATTCGCTCAGAAAGACAAAATCCGGAAAATGATCGTCTTAGCTTGAAACTTTCGCTTCCAATATTGTGTGTGGATTTTTCAGTTATAGATACTTAGAAATTCAAAATCCTGGATCCTTTGTTTTACATTATTCTCATCTTCTGAGGTCCAATTAACACGATCACGAGTTCTTTTGGGTGAGCTAAAAATCAATTTTGCACATGCATCCAGATATTCTTCGTCAACATCCACTCCCAAAAAAATACACATCTCGCCTAAATATCGTTTTGGATCTTCGATAAATAATTCTAGGGCAACTTCGTAAATATCTTTTTCTGAAATACAACTCTTCAAATCCACGATCGTCTCGCAATGGGTAAAGTAATACACTATGCTCTCAGACAAACCGTATAAATTACTTGTCTTATTTAATATGGTCGTTATATTATCGTAAGGGTTTCGCACCACGTGAATAAACTTCACCGGTATCCCAACTATTTTTTGCAATTTATATATTAAATCCGGGTTTTCGCGTAAGCGCAATGTCGACATGCCCCCTTTTTTATCACCGATGACTTGCAACTTGCGGAATTTTCCCTGCCACTGCCCAGGCACTTCATAGGAGTAACCTGTCCATTGGCGACCAATTCGACAAAACCAGCGAGATCTTTCAAGGAGCATGGAATACAACTGGTTCTTATTTACAATTAATGGAAGGTACTTCAGGGCATCCAGCTCGTGCGCGATGACCATATCCGGGTGTGCGTCCAATAAAGAACCAATTAATGTGTGCCCGCTGCGTGGATAGCCAACGAACATACAATAGGCCTGGAGATTATTGAAATCTGAAGATTCTCCAAGGCCATCAAACAAACCTTTTGCGTATAATCTGCCCTCTTCTAAATGGGCTGCGACTTTTTGCTTTAACGTCAACATCCACTACTCCTGCGCAATAATTTATTGTAGAACCTACGCAGTTGCGATCTTAATATTCGACGCGCAGCTCTACTCCGCCGTTCGAAAGGGAACGCTGTGCAGTTTCCAGGACTTTAAGGACCCTGAGCCCATCCTCGCCGCCGCTGATCGGCGTAGCGCCCGTGCGGATGCAGTCGATAAAATGGCTGCATTCGGCGCGCAGAGGCTCGGACCATTTCACCGGATAGACGGTCTCCTCCCCATGCCGGTAAGAAGCGCGAAATTCGTCTTCGGTTACCGAGTAAGCCGGCACATCCACCCCCTTGTCAAACAATACCACTTTATCGTCGGCGATATCGTCGTACACCAACATTTTATTGCTGCCGACGACGGTCAGCCGGCGTTGTTTGACCGGATCGATCCAGCTCAAACGCAAGTTGGCCATCACCCCGCCGTCAAAGACCATATTCACGTAAACGACTTCATGCAGCTTGCGGGTTGTATTGACATAATACGCGCCGCGGGCGCTGACTTTAACCGGGTCCTTGTCCAGGATATAGCGCAGCATCGAAATATCGTGCGGAGCCAGGTCCCACATCACGTTGATGTCCGGCTGCAGCAAGCCCAGGTTGACCCGGGTGGAATTCATATAATAGATCATCCCCAGCTCTCCGGATTGGACGATCTCCCGGACGGCTTTCACCGCCGGGTTGAACACAAAAGTGTGCCCAACCATCAAAGTCAGGTTAAGCTCTTCCGCCAGGTCGACCAGCTCTTCGGCATGATCCGAGCGGGCTGTGATCGGCTTTTCCACAAACACATGCTTGCCCGCTAACAAAGCGGCTTTTGCCAGGGAGTAATGCATGTGAACCGGTGTGGCGATGATGACGGCATCCAGCTTGCCGTTCAAGAAATCCCGAAAATCTGCGGTTGCAACGACTTCGGGATACAGGTTCTGGATCTCCGACAGGCGCTCCGAGCGTAAATCGGAGATCATTGTCAGCTCGGCGTCCGAAAGATCGTGGAAATTGCGCGCCAGCTTTGGCCCCCAGTACCCGCAGCCGACCACGCCGACCCTGACCTTTCCGTTGAAGCGAGTGGTTCTCCCCTGCTGTTTTAATTCGACCATTGTCCCTCCAGGCGCCATCATCCTCCTCCTTTGCCCTTCAACATTTCGAAGGGTGTACGTATCATAATTTTCAAATCCTGCCACAGGCTCATATGGTTGATGTAATCCAGGTCGATCTGGACCATCTCGTTGAAAGGCACCTGGTTATGGGCGGTCACCTGCCACAAGCCGGTGATTCCGGGTAGGACTGCCAGGCGCTTCTTATGCCATTCATCGTAAAGCTCGTATTCGTATGGTATAGAGGGCCGCGGTCCGACGATACTCATCTCGCCCTTCAATACATTGAAGAACTGCGGCAGCTCGTCCAGGCTTAGCTTGCGCAAGGTTTTGCCGGGACGGGTGATGCGCGGGTCGCCTTCCAGCTTGAGCGAGCGCCCCCCCAGCTCCGATGGGCTGGCGTTCTCGCGGATCAAACGCTGCACATGTTCTTTGTGCACCTGGCTATGATTCCCAACCCGCATCGACCTGAACTTGATCATGTCGAATACTTTCCCATTCTTGCCCACCCTTTTCTGGCGGTAAAAGACCGGGCCGGGGGAATATAGCTTGATCGCCAGAGCGATCAAAGTCATCAGCGGGCTGGCCGCAATTAAAAACAGGCATGCCAGGGAGAAATCCACCGACCGCTTAATCTTGAGATAGCTGGGCGCTCTAAGGAAATTTACCCCCTCGAAGCGAGGCGTGGACGGCGGCTTAATCTCGATCTCTCTCATGCTTCACCCTCTTAGAGCGCAAGAATACCTTCTCTGATCAACGGCGTATCTTCAAACTTAAAAATTAAAGGTAGATATCAACGAGAGTATGGGACTCTATTCTAATACAATTTCGCGTAAAATTTTGGCCGGGTTTCCGGCGACAACCGTATAAGCCGGCACATCGCGGGTCACCACGCTGCCCGCCCCAATGATGGCGCCCTCGCCAACGGTCACACCGCCCAGAATGGTGGCATTCGTGCCGATCGAGGCGCCTTTCTTGACCAGGGTCGCCACGAGCGCCCAATCCGCTTCGGTCTGCAGCTCGCCTTCCGGAGTCGTGGCGCGCGGGTACAGGTCGTTGATGAACATCACCCCATGCCCGACGAAGACGTTGTCTTCGATGGTCACCCCTTCGCAGATGAAGGTATGGCTGGAAATTTTCACCCGCCGGCCGATCGTCACGCCTTTCTGGATCTCCACGAAGGCGCCGATCTTCGTCTCGTCGCCAATCGTGCAGCCATACAGGTTGGCGAAGGCATAGATTTTGACGTCTTTCCCCAGCTTCACGTTTTCTGATATTCTCGAAAATTCAGCTTCGAAACTCATTGTACATTTCTCAATTTCATCATCCGCTTGACCCCCAGGGAGAACTCCTACATGTTCTTTCTCGGTGATCCAATAACTCAAACCTCAGTGTGTGTAAGGGATAGCGCAATATTCATTAGCATGATGTTGGGCCCGGCTTTCGATGATGTCGCATATGCCGACCAGTTTTGCACCGGGCAATTGTTCTATCGACTGGGCGTGGCGCGGGGCGATTTTGCCACAACCAATGATGGCGAATTTTCTCATTCTCGTCCGTTTCATCGATGGATGAGCCGGTCGTAAACTGAGTAAAGCTTCTGGGTTTCCTTCGACCAGTTATACTGTTCGGTGAATCGTCTGGCGTTTGCGACGAATTGGTCTCTTAATTGTTCCGAATGATACATCTTTCGCACCGCATCGGCAAGCAACTGAGGCTCCTCTGCGGGTACGAAGAATATCATCTCTTCATCGAAGTATGCCAGGATCGTATCCAACCGAGATGAAATGACAGGCACATCCATAAACACATATTCCAATAACTTTACAGGCATCGCATACCTGGTGGCCGAGTCGTATCGATAAGGAAGTACGCCCAGGTGTGTCTTGCGGATGAAATCGGGTAGTTCCCAAACCTTGACAAAGTGGTCAATCAATTCGAACGTCTCGCCTAATTGGAGCTCGGCGGCCATCTGCTTGATTTTCGGCAGTACATCGCCCTCTCCAATCAGAACAAAGCGAATTTGCAGATCCTCATCCCTTTTTAAAATGGCAAGCGCCTGCAATAGCACATCGATTCCATGCCTCTCCGTCAGGGTCCCAAAATAAGACATGGTAAAGATTTGATCTCTGCAGAAAGGCTGGGGATAGAAAATGGCCTGATCCGGCAGGTTTAAGATCGCCGTAAGTTTTTCTGCAGGCACCCCACGCGATTGGATCAACCTCACATAAGGATCGTGGACGGTGATAATGTGGTGTGCAAAGCGGGTAGAAAGCCGTTCGATGAGGACGATCAATCTCCAGAACCAACCGCCGCTGGCAAACTTCGCTCCAAACGTTTCTGGCATAAAGTCGTGCATATCTAAAACGATCTTGGCGCCCAGCAGACGTGGGATTAGAGCCGCAAACACCAGGAAATCCGGCATTGTGTGGATGTGGATGATATCGTAGCGTTTTCGGAGACGAGCCAGAGAGACAGCAAAAAAAGAAACGACAAAAAACCAGCCATAACTGCCGATGTAAGCGACGGGGCTATCGCCCCGATAGCGTTTGACAGGCAGGTGCCGGATTCTTATATTGTGGATGGTCTCGCTTGACACCTCCCCGGGTTTGCGGAGACAAAACACTTCGATTTCGTCACCCCGGCGGGCAATCGCTTCAGCTTCCCGCATCACTCTTGGGTCACTCGAATAATATGTATACGCTAATGCCAATACACGCATCTAAGCTTTTTTATGAACCTCTCCTCATCGATATATATGTAATCCAGGGGGACTGGGCCGATGACCTCTTCAACAGCCATTATAACCTCGGGCCATAGCGTATGTCTCTGCCGCCGATTGCTTTGGACCTTCCATTGCTTCCGATACTACTGGTCAGTTTTTCGTTGGAAAATTATGGCGATAGAACCATCCTATAGATCCTACGAATTTTCAGAGCCTGGTTTTTGCAGCTATGCTCGTCCGCGGTCTTCAGACCGTTACGAATTAATCGGCCGTAAACCCCCGGGTTTTCCATGATCAAACTCAATTTTCCAGCAATTGAACGAGAATCGCGAGGCTCAACGAGCAACCCGTTCTCCCCATCCTGGATAAACTCGCCCAGCCCGCCCACATTGGTGGCGATGACCGCAGCGCCGCTGGCCATCGCTTCCAGCGCCACCAGTCCGAACCCTTCTGCCAGGGAGGGCATAATTACCACATCCGCAGCAGCCATCCAGAGCGGGACTTCGTCGGGAACCTTGCTGCCCACGAATCTTACCCAACCGTTAAGGCCAATCCTTTGGGCTTGATCTTTCAGGTTATTTTCCGCAACTCCATGACCGACAACATAAAGGATAAATTTCGGAGAACCTCTCTCCTTGAGAAGAGAGACCGCTTCCAGAAGGTAATTGATGCCCTTTAGATCCCATAGATTGCCCACAAACATCAGCACCCGGCGATCCGTTTCCAATTTCAACGCCTGCCTCGCCTGCCGTTTCTCAACCGGAAGGAACTTCTCCGTATCCACGCCCATATCGATCACGGGGATGTCATCTCTTTCAAGATCACACAAGGACGCAACTTGATCGCGCAAGGCTCGGCTAACCACAATGACAACATCCGCGCTGCGGATAGTAAAGCGGATCAGCGCACGAAAAAGGCCGGGCTTTTCTTCAATGGCGTGCATCACCCCGCCATGGACCGTTAATATTAGCTTTTTCCGCCTTTAAAATCTTTGGTATGATCGCAAGCAACCCGGCCGGGAAAATAGAGTGGGCATGGATGATGTCGAATTCATTTCGTAAGCTGGCCTTTAATATTTTAATTACCAATCTCAAATATTTCGTCCAAACCCGGATAAATCCTTTCCGGCTGTCTCCCGGAGTAAGGATTTCGAACTCACACTCCCCCAATTGCGTTATTGCCTCTACGGAGCGCTTGACATAAATCCCAGAATGCGGACTCCACTTATTGGGGTAACCATTGGTTATGATCAAGATCTTGGCTGTTGGCATTATCTTGGCTACGATATGGCTGGGTTTGTTACTACCGCAGCCTGATCACCATTTGTTAGTATTTCCTGAACAAAATTCTTGCTTTCCAGTGAGATGAACGCAAGAACCAGGATCGCCAGGTACGGGCCGTTGATCGCCGTGAAGGCAATGTGACCGGCAGTGGCCGAGACCCCCAGCCACAAAGCGACGAAAGAGAGGCGGATCAGGCTCACCCGTTCCTCCGGGTAAAGCAACAACCTCAAATACAGAATATAATAGGCCAGCCCGCCGATCGCGCCCAGCCTGGCGAAAATGTCGAGAAGGTCGGTTTCGCTCGAATACTGCGTCAAGTCGACGCCGCCGAAAAGGTAGTTGATTAAATTGAACTCTGGGAGGTAGTTGTTGATAAGAGTACTGGCTTTATTAACTCGCGGGGCGATTAATATATTCAGCAACGGGGAAAAGGGGTTTTGTTCCATCCGGTAGGCGTAATAACTGAGTGTAGGCTCGATGCGATCCAAAATGTAACTTTGCGAACGCAAAGCGACCCATCCACCCACGGAAAGAAGGAGCAAACCAGCTAAAAGCATGAGATACCTGAAATTTCTCGAGCGGCTCTTGATAAAAACGTAAGCGAAGAACAGCAGCAGGAACGCTGGCAGGACCAGCGTGACTTTGGTGCCGGTCAGTACACCCGCAGCGGTCGTCGCAACCAAGGTGATGAAATTGACAAAACCAGGCTGGCTGCGAAACTTCAAAAAGAAGTAAAAGAAAGCGACGATAAAATAGGCCGCGACTTCATTCTGTGAAGGCACCAGGCCCTGGTACCCGAACCGGCGCACATCGGCGCTCAAGCCTTCCCCTTTCGGAATATAGCTGGCAAACAGTTTGATATCGAAGGTAAAAGCGCAAAGAATGACGAAAACCTGGATCAGGGTCAATATTTCGTAAACCCTGAATAATTTACTCCGTTCCGCCGGAGTGTTGAAATACAGGCTGAAAGTCTCCCAGGCGATAAACACAAACAACATCTTGTTGAGGTTGCGAAAACCTTCGAGAAAGGCGTAATCGCCCGGCGACGCCAGCACGCCGGGATAGGCCAGCGAACCGATCAGCATAACTGTGTAAAAGAAAATCAAGATCAATAAAACCGGCAAGCCCTGGCGTGTGCGCAGCAGGATAAGCAGGAAAAAGGCTTCTGCCAGCAGGCGAACATAGATTGAAACGCCGGAGGTGTAGCCCAGGTTAAATAAGATGCTGTTGGCGCCATCCGCCAGGAACATCAAGACCAGAAAGGCCAGGATAAGGTTGTTGAGTTTGCGCATTTCAGAATAGGACCGGCTTTGCGCCGGAGTGCGATTCAACGCCATAAGAAAGGCAGATAATGGAGAAATGGCAGGGTGAGTTGGACTGGGAACACTTCCGCCGGGTACGGGGTGTTGTTCTCGATTACTAACGTCCCGATGTAAACGCCTCTCCGGCTCAGACCAGAAGCGTCGAATAGCAACTGGATCTTCATCCTTTTGCCTGGGGATAACGACCCTTGCATAGGGGAGATCGCCAACCAGGGCAATTTGGCATCCGCTATTTGGAAATCCGCCGGCAGGCTGCCTTTATTGGCTAGGGTCAGGGTCAAGCTGCCCCTTCCACCTGGCTCCAAAGTCAGGTTCGCTTGTTTCGGCTGAGGCTGGATCCAGCCAGCTTTTAGAGAGAAGTCCTGGCGCAGGCTGCCGTACAGGGGCAAATGGATCTCGGAGGTCTCCAGGCTGTAGGAGAGGCTGTACGTGGCGGTGAGGGTCTGGGAGCCGTCCGGCAGGAACAGGCTGTACAGGCCGCCCGCCAGGGAGGCGTCGAACGGCGTGGCCTGGCTGGTGGTCGAGAAGACGCCATTCGTGAGGATCGCCCCGTCGAGCGGCTCGCGAGTGTTCGCATCCGACACAAACCCCGAGACCAGGCCGCCTTTTTGCAGGGTGCACACGCCGCTGGAAGGGTCGCGGCGATAGCCGGGAGCGCTGCAGGTTGAAAGATCAGGGGATAATCCAAAGTCTCGTTCGGCATTCTCCGTCAGGGCGCCGATCGCGCTGACGGTTGGCAGGTACCCGAGCGACCAGGCCTGGACCTTCAAAGCGTAGGCGGCTTTCGTAGGCAGAACCAGGCGATAGGCGCCCGAGACCGGATCGCTCCAGGCTGGAGGAAATGAGACCAGGTCTGTGGAGACCTGGGCGTACAATGGCCAACCGCTTTGAGCGTCGCGCACGACCCCGGTGACGGCGGCCGGGGGGGCGTTCTCGGCCAACCGGCAGGTCACGGCGGCGCAGTGATACAGGAGATAAAGCCAATCGCCGAGTAGTGCGATCAAGCCAGCCGGGGCAGCGCTGTAAATATTCTCCATCTCATCCGAGTCCGCTTGCAAGTCGTATAACTCACGGCTCCCATTTTCACGCTCGATAAATTTGTAACGCTCCGTTCGAATGGCCAACCATCTGGGTTCTGGGGCCGTGCTAGAAACCCCCTCATTTTCGGCGCCGCTCGACAGCGCCGGTGCATCGCCCGGGTCAAGCGGCTCCAGCGCGCCCGGCAAACCGGCACCTATCGTTTCGAAATTTTCAGGCGGACTGCCGCGACCGTTATGGTCGGGGTACATTTCCAGCAGAAAGGCCTGCCGCCATGGAGCCGGGGGGCCTCCCTGTAGAAAATGGCGCAGAGAGCGCCCATCCGTATAGGCCGGGATGGCCGCCTCGGCCAGGTCGAGCAGCGTGGGCGCCAGGTCGATCATGGCGGTCAGGGCGTCTGTCGATTGCCCGGGTGGCACGCCTGGGCCACGCACCACCAGCGGTACACGGATGTCCTCTTCGTACATCGTGCCTTTCCCGGGCAGCAGGCGGTGCTGGCCCAGGTGGAAGCCATTGTCCGATGTGAACAGGATATAGGTGTTGTCGAGCTGGCCGCTCGCTGCCAATGCCTGGTACAGGCTGGCGACCATCTCGTCTACGGCCTGCAGCGTTCGCAGCCTGTTCCGGTACAGGTTATCGATCGCATTGATCTCCGTTGGGGTCAGCAGCGCTCGATTAACAGGTTTGTCGCTGAGGTCCGCTTCGTTAAAGGAAGGCGTGCGTGGCGCCTGCACGCCTGTAAACAGTTGGGCGTGCCGGGGAGCCGGTATGGCTGGCCAATCCGGCGCGTAGGTTGCCAGATAAAGAAAGAACGGCTTTCCGCTGGCGGCGCTGCGCTGGATGAAGCCGCTTGCCTTGCTCGCCAGCACGTCGGTAGCATAGTCTTGCGGCCCAGAACCATAGCTATATACCCTGCCGTTTTCATTCATCTGGTAATTGAAACCATTGTAAGGACCACCCTCCACTGGGCTGTACCATTCATCCCAACCCGGTGGGATATAGGTCATGGTTGCATCGTAGGGATAGCCGTTCAGGTATTTGCCGGCCAGGCCGGTGCGGTAGCCGGCGCTTTGCAGGACAGTCGCCAGGGTGTTGTTCTCCATCCCTTCGGCGAACGCTTTTTCAAAGCCGCCGGTAGGCAGTCCATTGGAGTAGATGCCGTGGTTGTGAACGTACTGGCCGCGCAGCAGGGAAGTGCGTGACGGGCAGCATAAAGAGACGTTGACCAGGAAATTGCTGAAGGTCAGGCCTTGTTTTACCAGCAAATCCTGCACCTGAGGCATATACTCGAGCGAACCAAGCTGCTGGTCCAGGTCGTCCGTCAGGACGATGATAAAGTTGGGCCGGCCCGCCCTGGCCTGGCTGGCGGTTACTCCTGGCCGGTGAAAGTCGCTCCACATCTGGGCAAGCAGGAAGAGTGTAAGCACCAGAAGAGCGCGATAGCGATCTTTAGGCGGGTTTCTGGGAGAATATTCCCGAATAAGCTTCCCCTTCATTTGTGAGCCCCTAATGATCACCCTGGGATAGCTGCCTGATTTTCTTGAGGGCTTCCTCCTGGTAGTTGCTGCACTGCCCGCAATCCAGCAAACGCTGGTAGGCCGCCAGGGCTTCCTGATTCTGCCCGTCTGTTTCCAGGGCCTGGGCCAGGAAATCAGTTGCCACCCCCCGGTACCACAGGCCGTACTCCCAGCCCGGATGGCTCTCTGCAAATTGGAGGGCCGCGATCGCTTTTTGCAGCTCACCGGTTTGGCGCACCTCTAAAAAACCTTCATTGAAAGCGTATCTTCCAGCCAGAGCCGTATCGCCGGCCAATGAGGCCGCCTGGTGATAGAACGCCACTGCCTGCGTGTACGCCTTGCGGCTTTCGTAAAGCTCGCCCAGGCTGGCGTAGGGCTGGGGGCATCCAGGGGCCAAGGCGATCGCCAGCCGGTAAAGGCGCTCGCGGGCGGCGGCGCCGGCGGATCGCTCGAATTCATCTCCCCCGGCGGTCAGCCAGGCGGTCATCTCGGGCGCGTCTACGCACCCTGCGCCAAGCTGCGTCGCCCGCTGGCGGATGGCGTCATAACGGCCGGCCAGCATATCAGAGGCGTTTTGATAACTCAGGCCCTCGACCCCGCTTGCCAGCGGTTCCAGCGGTGCGGTTTGGATATTGGCCTGCCACCAGACCAGCGGATCGCCCGCCTGGCCATTTTGTTCAAACCCACCGTTGGACAGCAGGTTTTCCCCAGGCTGGCCCTGTTCCAAGATGCCAGGCGTAAGCTTCGTCGAAAAACGTATCGCCCTTGGCTTGCAGAAGCAGGCGCGCCCGGTGGACGTTTTTCGGGATATCCACTTCCAGGTGGTACATTTTCCAATTTGGGCTGGCGTCGATATTGGCCCGCCCACGGAAGCCTTCCTTGATCCAATCTTGCGAGCCGTCTTCTTGCAGCCAGAAGAGCAGGGCGCCCCCATCCCCCCTGGCGTAGACTTCACCAGCCAGGCGCTCATTTGGCTGGACGGGAATCTCTTGATAGAACGCTACGCCGCCTACCCCGTTGGTTTTTTGAATCCGCAGTGCGCGTTCTCCGGCGTAAGTGTTCGATTCATCCAGCGTCTCGACAAACCTCGATCCACCGAAGGAAGTGAAGTCCCAGCCGTCCGGAATGCCGTCTTGCAAGTTGTCATTCGCTTCTTGGGGCTTGAATTGTAGTTAAGTCCAGGCAGCTACCAGACGCAGGTTCCGGATGTTTCGCGAAAAAGATGGCATTAAGCCGCTTGCACATACAAGAGCAACCAGCAAGAACAACAGCGTCCAGACCAGCCAGTTCGCCCGGCGAGCAAAAGTGGGTGCATCTTTCCTGGACATCATGATGGAGAATACACTCTTGGGTTATCCAAACAATTCTCGAGCTCTCTCAACGGAAGGATGCGCCGTTGACAACGAACTGGCGTCAAAACTGCGCCAGGTAACGGCGTACCACGAATAAAGATGAAAGGGGATTCATCCCTAAAGAGATGAAGGTACCAGGAGCGAATCATCTCCGGCGCTACGAATTGTAGCGCCGGAAGTGTTTCGCAGGTGGGTGTGTTTTCAGAAACCCTTACCCAAACCTGATCCAGTTACCTGGTTCTCCAGTATGAATAGGATTTGCGATCGCGTTCTCGCCCATAAACGAAGGTGTAAATCGTCGCCTTACAGCAGGCAGACTGTGTCTTGATCGCATGCGCTCCACCCCGGAAAGCGACGCTGGTTGGGTGGTTTGGCCTGGAGGTGTTGTAGTCGCCCCACTTGTCGTCCGATGGCAGGTAATTGCTGAGAGCGACCCGCAGCACTTCCCAGCCGGAGGCGCGCCATTATAGTCGTCGTCGAGGGAGGCGTAGATATCAGGATAGGTGCCCCCATTCACGACCATCCCCAGGTCGCCGCGCGAATTGACCGCCATACTGGGGTACAGCCAGCAATAGGAGCCGTTAAACGCATACGGCCGGGCGAGATAGGCCTTGGTGGCCTCGTTGAACGTGGCGGCGTTCACGTACGGATAGATAAATCCGCCTCCTTCTTGCACGTTCCACATGAAGCCGATCACCCCCCGGCTCACCCAGCCGGTCAAGATGCGGTCGTCGGTGCGCCCTCCATAGTTGTCGGCGTTGCCGCAGTACGCCGAGCCACGCGGGGTGCTCGTCCAGGCCGGGACAGCTACAGCGGAGGATGAAACCGAACCGCTGTCTTCTTGCCAGCTATAGATGACCAGCGACGAGGTGCTGGCGTGCGTCCCCCAGTACATGGTATCGGTTGCGCCGGATACCGGTGTGGCGTTGAAATAGGCAGTGTTAAAGTGATAGCTGTAACCGAAGCCTAAACAATCCCTGAGCGCATCCAGGGGCAGCTTGAGCACACGCGTCTGGGTCCAAAAACCGGTGGTGGTCGAGAACAGGTTGGTTGCCAGCCACAGGTAATCATTGCTGAGCGTCCAGTGCGGGTAATCGTACCATTCCCCGGCCGGCGATGCAAAAGGATAGTAGCAGAAGGTTTTGCCGCGATCCGTCGAGGCGCCGATATAATACTGGTTTTCAGACGCGCCGTTGTTGACGACCGTCATGCGCAGCCAGAGCAGAAGATTGCGGGCTTTGTCGTAGATGACGACCTGGTCGCAGCAGAAGTCTGTCAGCGTGTAAGGGTTGATGTACGACCAGGTGCTGCCGTTGTTACCCGAGCGGGCCGCCCACCAGTTCCCGGTAGCAAAAATAGCCTTGCCAGCCCCATCCACGCTCACCTCGCTCACGTTGGATTCGGAATTTGCCGGCAAGGAAGCGGTAAAGTCATTGCGAATAAACACGGAGAAGTCACCATTAGCCAGCGGCGCCCCCTTGATCTGGGCAGCGTCCCGCCCGGCGACGGTCTCCTGCCCCGTTTCAGGACCAGCGACGGCTTCAGATGAGACCGTGACATCCGGGCCAGATCGGTTGATCAATTCTTCTTTCGCCTGTAAATCGGCGATTTGCGCCTCGGTCAGCTCAGGCGGCGCGGATAGAAACTCCGTTTCCTGGATGGCGGTAGGCTCGACCTTCGCTTGAGCCACCCCTTCCGAGGCCTGGGCTTCCTGGGCGACGCCGACCGAGCTTGTCCAGCTCAATGCAGGCATCATCACCGCCAGGGCCAATAGAGCTCGCCAGGCACAACTTAACAAGATCTTGGATATCATCGAATTTCCTCCTCTATCTGGATGAATGGGGTTAGGTTGACTTGTGCAATTCCTGGATAGAAACGTTAGAGAAACCTGATTCTTCTTTGTTGCTTTTTCACCTCCGCAAGACGTGATGATCAGGGCCACCAAATTGGCAGGATATCGTTGTTCTCGCTAAATGTGATCCGCCTCTGGCCTGATCCATCCGAGTTCATGAGATACACCTGATATTTGGCGTTATCCGCTAAATCACGGGTTGATGTAAACAATAACTGCGAGCCATCTGGCGACCAGGCCGGCGACCATTCGTAAGCGGGGTTGTCAGTCAGCCGGGTGGGGTTTGCGCCATCCTCATCCATGGTGTAAATCTCGAAGTTGCCATCCCGCTCGCTGACAAAGGCGATCTTCTTCCCATCCGGAGACCAGGCCGGCGCGGTGTCGATCCCATCCGCCTGGGTGAGAGGCGTCATATTAGCGCCGTCGACGTCCATCCGGTAAATGTCATCCTCGCCGGCGCGGTCCGAAACGAAAACGAGGCGAGTTCCATCCGGCGACCAGGAGACCGCGCCATCATCGGAAGGATCGTTGGTCAGGTTTACCAGGTTCGTCCCGTCAGCATCGATCCGGAAGATCTCCTGATCGCCTGAAGCAGTGGATATGAAGGCCAACCGGCTGCCATCCGGAGACCAGATGGGCTGCAGCGCGTCGATTAGATCATTTGTCAGCCGGTTCAATTGATCCGTATCAAAGTCCATCACGAAAAGACTGCTGGTTTGGGTGTCCTCATAGTTGGAAACGAAGGCAATCTGGTTGTGGGTCGGGGACCAGGCCGGGTATTGTTCGTAGGCAGACGGCCCGGCGATTTCGGTCTGTCCAGATCCATCCAGCCCTATCTCGTATAAACTATACACGCCGCTGTCGCCCGAGTAAAACAGGATATGAGCGGCGACTTTTCCTAAACCAGGCGGCGGGGCCGGGAGCGAAACCTGGAAAGCGGTAGGAGTGGGCGGGCCAGCCGTCGAAATTTGCACCGGTTGGTTTGACTGGCAGCCAGAGATGCTAAGCGCCACGAGCGTAATAGCGATAACCAATTTTCTTGTCGGCACGTTGTAATGGAACAAGGATCCCGGCTTCGATAAAGTTTTTATATGATTTTCACCCGAATACTTTTATTATGCCACAAAATATGGATGTTTGTTTTATAAAATTTCAAGGATTTTCTAAACTTGATCTTTGAGAACCGTAAAGCTCAAGTTCCGAAGCGCGAGCTCCCTCAATGCAAAGAGGCTCCTTTGACGCTGAACCGCTGCCAAAGCTGCGCCAGGGCCCTGCGGCCGCGGCCGATCGCGACCCGGACGATGTCACGATCTTCTGGCGCAGCCAAAGGCCAGTAAAAAAGCAGGAACAACAACCCAATCAGGATGGAACCGCCCAGCAAACGCGCCAGCGCCGGCAGTCCTGCCAGGTAGGGCAGGAGCAAGGTCATCGCCAGGTAGGTAAAGCCGCCGGCGAGCACCGGTCGCCACAATCCAGGGTCGTAGGATTTGATCTTCAACAAATACTGGACTTCGAGCATAAAAGTAAGGTTCAAAAGCGCCATCGAAACCGCGCTGCCAATCGCGGCCCCGGTGATGCCCCATTTAAGGATCAACACCCAATCCAAGATAACGTTCAGAATCAAGGCGACCACATTATTGACCAAAGTCAAGCGCGAGTAGCCGGCCATGTTCAGGGTGATGCCAACCGGCCCGGTGGCGGCGTTGACCAGTTGGCCGAGAGCCAGGATCAGCAGCGCCAGGCTGCCGGAGGCGAACTTATCGCCGAACAAGGCCAGCAAGCTGCTGCTAAAAACGGCAATGACGATCACCGCCGGAAGGCTGACGACGGTGGACCAGCGCGTCGCCATTTTCAGCACGCTCTCCAACTGGCGAAACTCTTTCTTCGCGTGCAGCTCTGCCGCTACTGCCGAATAAATATTGGTCACAGCCTGCAGACCAAAAGCTGTCAGGGCCGATGTAGACGCCGCCGAGCCGAAAACGCCGACCGATTCCATCGTGCCTAAGAAACCTAATAAGTAAATTTCAAGCCGATTGCCCACCTGCCTGACGACCGATAAGGGTAAAAAGGGCAGGGAGAAGCCAACGACTTCTGGCAACAAAGTACGCTCTCCGGGAACATCACTCTTGAGACGTGGGGATCTAAAATATTCTCGCAACAAGTAAAGCTGCACCAGAACTGCAAGCGCCAGGGATATCGTAAAGGTGGTTACAACGCCCAACAGCCCGGCGCCCAGCCACAGGAAAAGCGAAGCGAGGGCCAGGTGCACCGCCGGCTGCAGGCTGTCTTGGGTGAGCACGCCATATTCGATTTTTTTCTGGCCATCGGACATTGCCGCCAGTAAGAATAAAAGCGCGGAGAAAGGGATGGCCGGGGCGATCCAGCGTAAAAGCAAAACAACCTGAGCCTGATCCGCCTTATATAATTTCGAAATTGGGCCGGCAAAAATGAAAATAGCCAGGCCGACCAAAAAACCAATCCCCGCCACGATGAAAATCAATTGGAGGACGAGCCTTTTTTCGTCCACGTAGTTTCGAACCGCCCGCAAACGGGAGACGTAGCGTAAAGCGCCGCGGTCCAGCCCGGCCAGGGCGAATGGCCGCACCAGTATCACAATTGCAAATACCAGTGAAAAGAGCCCGAAGGCAGCCACCCCCAGGCTGCGAGCAATCACGAGCTGCAAGATATAAGATAAGCCCGTATAGACGATTTGCCCTACCATCGAGAAGCTGGTGCCCCTGGCGATCAACTTCGCCGTATCTTTATTTTGTTGTTGGCGTTCCTGGACGCTGACCTGCGCTTCGCTCATTGCATCGATGCTCGTCATTCAGAACGATAATTCAATTCGAACAGCCTGGAGGAAAGCATTTTCTGAACCAGATCCCGATCGGATGCGCTCAAACTGCTGCGCCACTTTCCAATTGAGTTAGCATTAATCGGTTGAGATACATTTGCGTGGTGAGCCAGGCGAGTATCCCCCAGCGCTCCAACGACACCCTGGAAATAGAGCATCTCCTCCTGGTAATCCAGTCTCAAAAAATCGCAAACGCCGCGAACGATGATTTCAGGATTTTGCACCAGGTTCTCATAGGTGATTTCCGTGTAGCGTTCCGGTCCGATCTTTCCCCCAAATTTTCGGGCAGTGTCGACGCTCTTCAGCCAGCGCTGAGCGGCATCCTGGGCGTTCGAGTAGAACCCGGCAGCCAGATAAGAAGAAACCACATCGCGGCCATCTCGGATCATGTGGATATAGCGGGCGGTTGGAAAGATCCTGTCGATCAAATCCAAGTCGAAAGTATTCTGCGGGGTCTTATCCCCCCAGCGGCTCGATCCTGGGCTCTTAATCTGGGCGTAATAGGAATAAAAGCCATCCAAAAGCCGGGACAGGCTGCGCTGCTCTTCAGGGTAATTAAGCGCCTGTTGGTAGAAGTCGACCAGGTTGAGATCCCACAAATAAAACTGGTTCCAGCTCTCGAACTCCGAAATCACCAACCGCACCAGCAGGTTCCAGGGCAAAAAGCTGTAGAACCTGTAGCGCCAAATCGCCCGGCCCAGCACGTAGGATTCCGGGGGAATGCTGATATTCGGGTGGCAGGTCAGGATGGCCCGCATCAACGTGTTCCCAGACCGGCCTGACCCGATGATGAAAAAGGGGTCACAGGTCAGGTGTTCCTGCTTCGAGCGTAGTGGGTAACGCTTAAGGAAGCCGCGGGCTAAAGATCCACCTCTCCGGCGTAGTAAAGGAATACTGGGAGCTTTCCCGGCCCAAGGAATTTCCGGATTCTTTTCTGGAATGAAGACTTACCAGGCTGTTTCTGCATACAGAACTACACGCTAAAACCAGGGCGGGATCTGTTTGACTGCCCAAACCACCAGGCGGCTTGATAAGCGCCACCAATGGTAGAAATACCACAGAGGCCAAGCCCAGGGGATCCCTGGATGGTAAAACCATTTTATATAAGCTGGGCCTGGGAAAACCCTTGTCAGGATCATGCGCCAGCGAGCCGTGCCTGGCAAGGAGTTGATAAAGCTCAATTTCCTGGCAATGTGATCGTCTCCGGCCGCCAGGTTTTTTTCGACCAGCACGACAGAGCCAGGATCTAAATTTTCCTCGAGCTCCTTGACATACCTCTCCGGCACCGGCGTCCCGAAGCGAGATTGGGGCTATCCAATGTGGCGAATAAGGCCGCATCCCAGTGCAGGCGGCGAGATTGCTGGATCACCTCGTCCCAGGCGAAACCCTCCAGGCTGCTGCGCAGGAGCAAATCCAGGTCATAGAACCAGATCAAACGCGCTTCCGCTGGCCCGTGCTGGATCATCATATGAGCGCAGGCATACAAAAGGCTGGCTTCCGGCGTCACCCCGTAGGCGGATCTGGCAGCGGACTGCCCATCGGCTGAGGGTAAATTCGTCCAGGGCAGCTTTTGCTCCCAGAACCAGGCCATCGGAGGTCCATACCAACATCCGGTGCCCCCCGCCACCAGGCTCCAATGCAGCTCTAGCTTCAGGACCGGCCAGGCGATGTTGCGCATGTGAACGTTGAACCCCTGACATCTCGCGAGTTCAGCCGCGAGGGCAAGGGCTCAACAGAACAACCCAGCCGAACCCCGGATCAGGGAATGCGCCCGCTGGAAATCCTCTTTACGGACCAATAAATCCAGATCGGCCATCGGGTCCAGGTTGGCTTCCGGATACACCGTGACCGCCAGGGCCGCGCCTTTTATATGATTGCCTCTAGCTGGGCGGCTGCTAACGACGCCAGGACTTGCTCCAGCTCGACGAAAAGCACCCGGTTGAAAGCCGATGACTTGTAATAGGCCTGGGCAAGATTGGTAAGCACGGATTCCGGAACGTCCGGCGGCCTCCCAAGCTCCTTCAGCTTTTTGTGAATTAAGGGGGCCACCCTTTCCAATTGGGCCCGTTTGCCAAAAGCGTCCCACTCCTGCCCGGAAAACGCCCCCCATTCGACCTC
>CAWCPR010000007.1:0-11034 GCA_963797475.1 uncultured Chloroflexia bacterium
GCAGCGCAGAATGTCAAAGGTAATGGCCTGGGCCTGGCTTATGCGGCCTTTGGACAACCGGCGAAGGCCTCCCAGTTATGGGTTAGCTTTCGGCCGTGTTAACCGGGACTTCGATTTTTCTGAGCAGCTCACGAACCACCCCAACGGTAGTTTCTCCAGCCAGGGCGTTTTCGGGGTTCATTACCATACGGTGCGCCAAACAGGCCGCGGCTACGTGCTTGACATCGTCCGGAATGACGAAATCTCGCCCTCGCAGCGCAGCTTGCGCTTGAGCTGCGCGATAAAGGGCCAGGCTGCCGCGCGGGCTGGCGCCAAGCGCCAGTGCAGCGCGATCCCTTGTGGCATGCACCAGGTTCAGGATATAGCGGCGTATGCTTTCCACGACATGCACCCGGCGGACCAGGCCCTGGAGCTCCGGCAACCGGCCGCCATCCACGACCTGGCTCAGGGTATCGATGGGATGAATGAACTGCTGCATTTGCATCATTGCATCCTCATCGGCGAAGCCAGGGTAGCCGATGTTCAACCGGATTAGAAACCGGTCCATTTGAGCCTCGGGCAGTGGGAATGTGCCTTCGAACTCGATCGGGTTTTGGGTCGCCAGCACCAGGAACGGCTTCGGCAGGGGATAGGTCACCCCGTCGACGCTGACCTGAGCCTCCCCCATTGCTTCCAGCAGGGCGCTCTGCGTGCGCGGCGTAGCTCGATTGATCTCGTCGACCAGCAAGATGTTGCTGAAAGCCGGCCCGGGCCTGAATTCAAACTCCCGTTGTTTCTGGTTGAAAACCGATACCCCGGTCACGTCATTGGGCAGCAAGTCGGGCGTGCACTGCAAGCGCTTGAATTCAAGGCCGGTGGTGACCGCGAAGGCTCGCGCCAGCATGGTTTTACCGGTTCCAGGAGCGTCTTCGATCAGCACGTGCCCTTCACACAGCAAGGAGATCAAGACCATCTCGATCGCCGGGCGCTTTCCAACGATCACTTTTTCAACGTTTTTGATCACGGAGCCAGCAAAATCCTGGACCTCCCTAACGGCCCCATCTCTGACTTCGTCTTGTAATTCCATTGGGCTCATCCTCTTTTTTTATTCGATCCCTGCCCGGACCTGACCAGACCATCCAGGATCCTTTTGAATCGTCGGCGCAGCGATTGCCAGTATTTCAAGATCCATACCAGCCGCAGCCGCCAGCGCAGAGCATCCCATTGGTGCAGGATGGATAAGTCGGGAGCGATTTGGGGCCGGGACGGGCGATAGCTGGCATGCACGATTCTATCAATGAGCGTGTAGACTTCCTGGACCGTGTGGTCCCCGAATTCCATCTCGTCCGGCGTGGAAGCCAGCCCTCGCAGTTGGGCGTTTAGCAGAGATGCAAATTCGTAGGGGGTGTCGCCGGGTTCCGGCGCCAATGCAAAGAAGCTGCCGTAACGCTTTATGCGCCGGTAGATTTCCGCCGCCGCTGCTCTTTCCGAAAGTCGCCGCAGCCGAATTTCGTCCATAACTGCCCAGGCTACAGCCATCAGCCCTGCCGCTCCCAGCCCGCCGAGCGCGAGCATCCACAACCAGGATAAGGGGCCTGTCCAAGGGGCGCCGGCAGCCTTTTGGGGCGAGGCGGTCACCAGCCCCGATTCTTGCGCCAGGCGCTGCGGAATTTCAAGCGACGGACGCGCTGCGGTTGGCTCGAACGGCACCCAGCCAATGTTGGGGAAGTAGATTTCCGCCCACGAGTGTGCATCCGCTTCGCTGACGATAAAGCGCTTTGCGTTCAAGTTGTAGACGCCGCTGGCGTAGCCGGTGGCGAGACGCGCCGGGACTCCCGCGGCGCGGGCCAGGACCACCATTGCAGAGGCATAGTAATCACAATATCCTTTGCGCAGGTCGAACAGGAAAAAATCTACCAGGTCTTGATTAGAGGCCGGGCGAGTGACGTCGAGCGAATAAGGGATGCCGCGCAAATATTTCTCAATCGAGCGCGCCCGTTCGTAAGGCGTCGACTCGGAAGCTGTCAGCTCGATCGCCAGGGATTTCACCCGGTCCGGCACACTGGCTGGCAGCGCCAAAAAACGCTGCCTGACCCAGTTCGGGTATTTTTGACCCGCAGACAGCAGTGCGCTTTCGCCTACAACCGGGACAAGTGAAAGCACCTGGTAGGATCCAGGGGCGCCGATCCGGATTCCAAAGAGATCCCCAGGGGAGCGCCAGGCGACTTCGCTCTCAGCGTTGACCGTGACTGGGTCTCCAGGGGCGTAGACGAACCCGCCCAGCGCCTCCACCGGACGAAAAACCGCTTTAGCCTGGATATGGTAGGACGAGAGGTCCGCCTGCAAGGGCTGCCCGGCCTGGTAGAGGCTTTCTTCGGTCCCGCTCGAGCGCCAACCATTCCCCGTATAAACATCGTAGGTGAAGCTGCGCCAGTACAATGGCGGCGCTTGCCCGGTTTGCGACAAGGATGGCAGGTCGTCCACTTCCACAGACATCACCATGCGTTCCGAAAGCTCGGGTCCGGAACCGATCAGGTGGTCCTGAGGCAGGCCAGGACGGCGAATCAACTCGAAGACATCCGGAGAGACGGTCGTCGCGGCCGTAATTCCCAGGGATTTCGCCAGGGCGCTGTCTTGCTCAGAGGCTGCCGGCCTGAACAGCCTCATCCATTGCGTGATGCGGTCGAGTGAAAGAGATGAAGTGAAAGCAGCCAGCAACACCAGCGCCGCCGTGACGACCAGGGCGGCATATCCAATCTGCCGTCCTTTCCGGGATGGGTAAGCCATGCCTGATTCGTCCCAGCTTTGCTCACGGCGGTCGTGTTGGACCGTTGCGACCAGGACCAGGGTCGTACCCAGCATCAGGTAAAGAGCAGGAGAGTCCCGCCGCCCGTAGGAGAGTGTGCTTACGCTGAGCAGGATCGCGGGGAGAGCGGCGAGCAGGGCGTTGCGGCGCGCCTCGGCCACCCAACCAGCCCAGGCGGCGATGATCCAAAAAAGCAGTCCCCAGACAAGCGTCGCGGCAACCGGATCGTAACCCGGCTGGCCGCTTGCTAAAGCCAACGCCCAGGCCCGAACCCGTTCGACCAGCACGCCTGTTGCGGCGGGGATCTCTAACAGCAGGCGCGCCAGTGGAGCCAGGTCGACCGCCTCGCCTTTGAGGGTTGTGAGGATCAGGCCGGCCAGATGCAGAAGCTCGGCCGCTGCCGAAACCGCCTTGTTCGCCAGGCCGCCGGAGAAAAGCAGGGTGAAGATCACTCCGGCTGCCAGGGCAATCCAGGCGGATCGCAGGGCTGGCAGTCGAAAGACAGCCAGGACCCAGCCAGCCAGAAGCCCGAAAATCAGGCCTCTCCAAAGCGAGGCCCAACCGGGGCTGATCAGGATGCTGGTAATAGCCGCGGCGGATGTCAACAGGATCAGGAGAAGCGCCAGTGTGGCCAGCGTCTCGGCTCGCCTGGCTCGAGCAATCGCCTGGGACAGGGGCTTTCTCAGTCTATACGCTGCCAATTCCGCTTCTCCTGTCGTAAGTAGCGTTTCCCACTTTCGATTCCGCCAGGAGGCTCTTTCCTGCCGGCGGTTGAATAGGCCTCGTAAAGCAGTGACCTGGGCATACGGGCGTAGGGAATGCCGCTGCGGGTAAGGACAGACGCCAGACCGCCTTGCCCGCCGGCAGTGCCGCTGGCGCCGCCGCCGAACTCGGCCGGATCGACCAGCAAGGCCATCTTGCTGCCGCTCCTGCGGTGACCGGCCGCCGCGACCCAGGCCGGGTCTGTCGAAGGCGTGATGAAAATCAGGGTAGCCGTCCGGCCCGGCCGGCCGGCTGTCAGCAAATCCGCAAGCGGGCGGGCGCCCGGCCCGGCTACGGCAAGCGCCTGCAGAATGCGCCAGCGCTGGGCCGGGTCCTGGCGCGGTTCCAGCCAAACCAGCTTAGGTCCAGCCAGAATCAGGCCTACCCTGCGGCGTTCTTTCAACCCACGCACAGCGAGAGATGCGGTAAGCACGATGGAGAGCTCCAGCGTAGAATTCAGGCCGCTACCAGCCTGCACGCTTGAATCCAGGTCGACGAAAATCCACCAATCCCCAGATGTGGCTGCTTCGAGCTGCCTGACCATCAGATCGTCAAAGTGGGCGCTGGCGCGCCAATGAATCCGTTTCAGGCTGTCCCCGGGCGCATAATCGCGAACCCCGGCGTCGCTGATTTCCCGTTCGAGGTCCCAGCGCTGCCGGCGCTGGTCGCCTGCCCGGCCTCCCGGCGGGATTCTGAGCTGAGCCAGCGGCAGCAGGGGAGGGGTAACCAGGATTGAGCTCGAGTGCGGGTTGTGCAGGGTCAGGGTGTAAATTCCGAGTGGGTCGCCTGTGCGCAGCAGGGTTGGCCCGAGTTTGTACAGGCCGCGCTGCCGGCAAACATGGCTTGGATAGCGTGTGCGCGCGGCGCGCGCGGCGACATCCGTCACCAGGCGCAAGGGCGACGCCAGCGTGGCCGAAGCGTCGATGATTTCAACCCAGATGGCTGGCAGCCGGCTTTTATTGATCACCTTGAGCTGTTCGTGCAGGGAGTCCCCGACAGTTGCCCAGGCAAGATGGACATTGCGTTCGATGCTGAGGTTTCGCTGCAGGGATCGCACCCATATCGCTGCCAGCAGCCACGCGCCTGCGCTGCCAATGGAAAAGACGAGCCAACCGCGGTAACCCGTCAGGATATACAGGATGGCAAAGACCCCAACCAGGACAGGCAGCAAACGGGTATTGAGATGGCGTTCGACATCCAATTCTGTATTCATACGGACTATCTTGTTTAGCGCTCACCCCTTAAACGGCCTTCGCAGCCAGGGGATTACAAAACGAAAGCGTAGATGGCGTTCGGGAGCATCACGTCACCTACGCTTTGATCGCATTCTAAGGAGGATGTTTATTGAAGGAGATCTTCGGCGTAATGGCAGGCAATGGAATGGTTCGGTCGCAGAATGCGCAAGGCTGGTTCATCGATCGCACAATTCTGGCGAGCCAGTGGACAGCGGGGATGGAAGCGACATCCGGAGGGCGGATTAATAGCGCTGGGGATCTCGCCAGCGGGCATTGGTTCCAGGCGCCGGTGGCGCGGATCCGGAACCGGTACTGCCTCCAGCAAAGCGTGCGTATACGGGTGCCCAGAATGCTCGTAAACCTCCTTCAACGGCCCCACCTCACAAAGTTTGCCGAGGTACATAATGGCAATCCGGTCACAAACGTACTTGGCCGTGGCGAGATCGTGGGTGATAAAAAGGTAGGTCAGGTCGAACTCATCCTTCAATTTCATCATCAGGTCGAGCAAGAGCGCCCGCACCGAAACGTCCGCCATGGCAATCGGTTCGTCTGCGACGATCAGCGATGGATTCGTCACCAGGGCCCGGGCGAGCACGATGCGCTGGCGCTGCCCGCCTGAAATTTGGTGCGGAAAAAGGTCGTAGAAAGACCCTGGCGGGGTCAACCCCACGGCATCGAGGATGTCCAGCACCCGTTCGCGGCGCGCCTCGGGCGAAAGCTCGGTCAGATGGATTTGGGCTGGGTGTTCAATTGCCTGGCCGATCGTCATCCTGGGGTTCAAGGAGGCCAGCGGGTCCTGGAAAACGACCTGCATGCGCGACCGCAGGCGGCGCATTTCCTCGTGCGAAAGGCTGGCAAGATCGATGCCGTCGAAGATGACCCTGCCGGCAGTCGGTTCCAGCAGGCGTAAAATGAGGCGGCCCACGGTGGACTTCCCCGAGCCGCTCTCCCCTGCCAGGCCAAACACCTCGCCTTTTTTGATGGAGAAGCTGACGCCATCCACCGCTTTTACTGCCGGGATGTGGCCGCGATTGACCAGGTTGGCGAGTAGGCCGCTTTGAATTGGGAAGTGCTTCACCAGGTTTTCAACTCGCACCAAGTCCTCAGATCCGTCGTCGCCTCCGTTCTGAGCCGTCTCGACCCCAATCGTTTGCGGCTCAACCATTGCCAATCTCCTGGCTGACCGGGGCTTGCTGGTAGAGCCAACACGAAGCGAGGTGGTCCCCCTCAACAGGTTCGAATGCCGGGTCTTCGCTGCGGCAGATATCCATAACGTATGGACAGCGCGGGTGGAAGCGGCATCCGGAGGGCGGGTGCAGCAGGCTTGGGGGCGATCCGGTCATTTTATACAGCTCGGCGCCATCCAACTGGATGTTGGGCACTGACTTCAACAGCCCCTGGGTGTAGGGATGTTTGGGTTGGTCGAAAACTTCGAATACGTCACCCACTTCTGCCATTCTGGCCGCGTACATTACCGCCACCCGGTCGGCAATTTCGGCCACAATGCCAATATTATGCGTGATGAGCAGGATCGTCAGGCCAAATTCTTTCTGCAGCTCCTTGAGCAAATCGAGGAACTTGGCTTCAACGATGACATCCAGAGAAGTTGTGGGTTCATCGGCGATCACCAGCTTGGCCCGCAGCGCCAGCGCAAGAGAAATCATCACCCGCTGGCGCATCCCGCCGGACATCTGGTGCGGGTATTCGCTCAGCCGTTCGCGCCGGATCCCCAACCGCTCGACCAGCTCTTCGGCCCTGTCCCGGGCGGTTTCGTCCGATACTTCCGGCTCGTGGGTTTGGACCGTCTCTGTCAGGTGTTCGATAATCCGCTGGACCGGGTTAAGGGAGGTCATTGGATCTTGAAAGACCATCCCAATCTCGGCCCCGCGCACGTCCGGCATCTCCCGATCGGACAATTTCATCAAATCACGCCCATCGAACCACAGCTCACCGGCGGTGATTCGGGCCGGGCCGGTATGCAGCCGCATCAATGCTTTGCCAAGGGTGGACTTTCCGCAGCCGGATTCACCCACCAGGCCGAGGATCTCGCCTCTCCGGATGTCAAGGGAAACGTTGTCAACGGCCCGGACCGGGCCGGCGCGGGTTAGATATTCAACCGTAAGGTTTCGGATCGAATAGAGGATGTTGTCAGGCATCAGCGCTCCCTTAACTTGGGGTTGAAAACCTCCATCAGGCCCTCGCCCATCATGGTGAATGCCAGGACCACCAGCATGATGGCCAACCCCGGGAAGGTGATCAGCCACCAGGCAGTCTGGATAAAGCGCTGTCCGCGCGCCAGGTCAATGCCCCAATCGGCGATGGTGGGCGGCAGGCCCAGGCCCAGGAACGAAAGGCCGGCGCCGGTCAGGATCGCATCCGCGACGTTGACCGAAAATATGATCGCTACGGATGGAATGACGTTGGGGAAAATGTAGCGGCGCAGGATTTCCAGGCTGCGCGCCCCAATACTGCGAGCGGCTTCGACATAAATCTCTTCTTTTACAGAGAAGGTCTGGCCGCGCACGATGCGATAATAAGTGGGGATGTAGAGAACGGCGATGGCGACGATGATGTTAAGCACGCTGGGGCCTAACACAGCCGTGATGGCAATCGCAAGGATCAGGCCGGGGAAAGCATACAAACTGTCCATTAAGAGGCAGAGAAGGCGCTCGAACAAGCCGCCGACGAAACCGGCGATGAGCCCCAAGGGTACACCGATTACCAGCGCCACAATGGAAGCGCTGAACCCGATGATCAGGGCAACGCGCGCCCCCCAAAGCAAGCGGCTGAAGACATCCTGCCCGATGTCATTCGTCCCCAGGAGAAAACCACCCGATGAGGAGATGCTGCCGCTGATGCCCTCCCCCTCGCGCAAGGTGGGAAACTGGGCGGCGAATCCCTCGAACTCCGCGGACTGGACCACCGCCGCTTGCGCTTTACCATCCGCAACCGCTTGCAAAGCTTCTTCTAGAGAGGGATAGCGATCGATGCGCGGCCGCAAGCGCAGGCCGCCGGCCTCATTTTTGATTTGATTATCGATGGTTTGCGCCTGCTCGTTCAGGGCGTTGGCAGTTGGCACCCCTTGTACCACGGCAACCCCAGGTCGCGGGGAGCCTGCCGGTACTGCCAGGTCCTTCAAATTATTGAATGTAGAACTTGCCGGAAACACCAGGACGGGCAAGTCCGGGTGTGCTCCAGGAGCAAGGAACCTGGGGCCCACCAGTTGGTCGGGGTTGTACGGCGCGACCCATTCCGGAAAAATGGCGATAAATATGAAACCCACCACCATTAGCGCCGAAATGGTGACAAACCACCAGTCTGCGCCATACCACTTGCGACCGTTCAGGATGCGCCGGACCAGCCCCACTTTTTGGAGATCCACCTCCCAGCTTGCTGGTTCGATGGGGGCTTCGGGAGATCTTTCTGCGGTTACAGTCATGATTTAGTACCTCACCCTTGGGTCGACAAGGGAATAGATGACGTCCACCGCCAGGCTGATCAGAGCGACCATTAAAGCGAAAACCGTAATTACGCTTTGTACAGCGGTGTAATCCCGGGCGGAGATACGCTCGACCAGGTAGCTGCCCATGCCCGGCCAGGAAAATACCGTCTCAGTCAGGACGGCGCCGGCGAGCAGGATGGCGACTTGCAGCCCGATTAACGTGATCACCGGGATGATTGCGTTCTTCAGGGCGTGCCCGTAGACCAATACGCGTTCCCGGATGCCGCGCGCCCGGGCAGCCGAAATGTAGTCTGCCTGGAGCGTCTCGATGACATTGATGCGGGTCAGGCGCACAAACACGCCGGACAGGATGAGCCCCAGGGTAATGGTCGGGAGCACCAGGTGCCTGAGAACAGAGATAAAAGCTGGCCAGTTAGCGCCGATCAAGGCGTCGATCATGTACAGGTTCGTGCGATGTTGCAGGGTCGTTCCGATCACCGGGTCGATCCGACCTGAGATCGGCAGGAGATTAAGCTTGACCCCAAATAGGAGCTGTAGCATCAAACCCAGCCAGAAAATTGGCAGCGAATAGATGACAACTGAATAAATGCGCAGAGAGTAATCGATGACGCCCTGGCGCCGGGAGGCTGCCAGCGCCCCGCCCAGGACTCCGATGATGATGGCGAGGATTGAAGCCGGAACGACCAGCTCCAGGGTTGCCGGGAATCGTTCGCTCATCTCGTCCACGATCGGGCGGTGGCCGCCGGTCAAAGAATTTCCGAAGTTAAGGGTGGCCATATCCTTGAGGAAGCGGCCGTACTGGACAATCATCGGGTCGTTGAGGCCAAGCTGCTCGCGAATCTGTTGGATCATTTGCGGAGTCCCCTTCGGGCCCAGGGCCGATGAGACCGGGTCGCCGGGCAGCACGCGCATGATGAAGAAAACCAGGCTGCCCAGGATAAAGACCATGGGCAGGGTTAAGACAATGCGGGTCAGGATGAAACGGCGCAGTCCGGTCGAGCCTTGAACAAAGATGTAGACGAGCAGGATAATCGAGGGGATGCCGACGATGAGAGCGATAAGAGCAATGGGTGACATGAGATTAGTACTTACTTAGAGAAAGAGGGGGCGGGGCTGGCCCCGCCCCCAACCAGGAAAGCCGGGAATTACGGGCTCTTCGTCAGTGTGGAGTAGGAGAATTCAATGGTGGGTCCGATATTCAGCGTTTCTGGCGAAGCATATTGGTCAGAGCCATGGATGTTGGCGCGGTAGGTGACGTGCTCAGGTACAAAGAAAAGCGGCAGGGTCACGACCAGGTCGGTGTAGATATCCTGCGCCTGTCCGTAAAGATCGGCCCGCTTGGCCTGATCTGCCTCTGTATCGGCCTGCTGGAGCAGGTCGACCAGTTGGGTGGCTTGATCATTAAGCGGCTTGCCAGTGGTGCTGCCCGTTTCGGCCGCGGTGACGTTGGTCCCCTCGCCGCCATTGTAGACGAAGGGGTCCAGGTAGTTGGACGAGTCCGGGTAATCGAAGAACCAACCCAGGACGCCGGCGGCGTAGGATTCGCCCCCGGTTAAGGCAGTCACGTAGGTGCTCCATTCCTGGGCCTGCAGGGTAACCTTAATCGCGCCGGTGGCTTCCAATTGTTTCTGAATGACCTGCATCCAGGCAGCGGTTGAAGCGCCGTAATGCTCAGGTGGGTACCACATTTCGAGCTCGAGCGGATTGCTCTCGGTATAGCCTGAGGCGCTCAGGTACTCCTTGGCCTTATCGATATCCGGTGAAGCGTACATCGTATCGAACGCCTCGTTAGCGCCGATGAACCCGGGCGGAACCATTGAGTACAATGGGGTCACATTTCCGCCGAAGACGGTGTCGGCAATCTCATTGCGATCGACTGCCGAAGAGATCGCCTTCACCACGTTGGGGTCATCGGTGGGCGCCATCGTATGGTTGAGGATTAGGTAGCGGATGGAGCCGCCGCTGATAGCCCCGACGGTCAGGCCGGAGACCCCTTGAAGCTGGCCGATCAGTTCAGCGCCCAGGAATCGCCAGGCGATATCGATCTCGCCGTTCTGGACCGCCAAAGCCATAGTCTGGGGATCCGAGAAGTAACGCACAATGATCTGGTCAACTTGCGGTTTGAAGTCACCGTTATAGTAGGTGTTCGGCTCGAGGACGAGCTGTTCGCCCGGGGTGAACTGGGTGATGTACCAGGGCCCGACGCCGTAGATGGGCGCCTCGGGGAAGAGGACGCACTGGTCGGCAAGGAAGGTTTTGGGATCCGCAACGAAATACGGGGCGGTCGCCAGGATCGAGGAGAAGAACCCTACCGGGGCGTTCAGGGTGAAGACGATAGTCGTATCGTCAGTAGCCTCAATCTTGCTGACATAGGGCGTCGCCAATGCGCCTGCCACGCCGTTCGGGCAATCGGGCCCGATGGTCAGTAGGCGGTTGAGCTGGTCAGCGTACATCTGGGCGGTCAGGTCGGTGCCATCGGCGAACTTAATGCCATCCTTCAGGTGCAAAGTATAGGTCAGGCCATCCGCTGAAATCTCGGGCATGTCGGTCGCCAGGTCGGTCTGGAGCTCTGCAGTGCCCGGTTTCCAGCGCAGCAAGCCGCGGCTGATATTCTTGATCACTTCCCAGTCGCGAGTGGCGTAAGCATCCGCCGGGTCGAGGCTGGCGATTTTGTCGGTCGTACCGATGATGATGGTCGTTGGTCCGGCTGGAGCCGCTGTGTCTGTTGGCTCGGGCGCTGTGGTATTGGTGGGTTGCGGTGCAGTCGTATCGGTGGGTTTCACCTCGGG
>CAWCPR010000008.1:0-5987 GCA_963797475.1 uncultured Chloroflexia bacterium
CCACAAGCCAGCAATCGCAGCGGCCAAAAAGCCAATACTACGATCAGCGCGACGGGCAGCAGGCGCGTCAAGGCCATGCTGCCAATCACCAGAGCGGCTACCGGCCAAATCTCGAATTCCACCAGGCGCGTCGCCAGGGCTTTCAAGGAAGACATTTTATCAGGCCGCCTGCAGGAAAATTCTCGAAATTACCGGCGTTTAACAATAGGAGGCGCTACCCCGGGCAAGCTGGCGTCAAAACACTGGAACTGCCTGCCTACCTTCGAAGAGCAGAGAAGTTGGGGGGAATAATCTTAATCGGCTGCGGTTTTACCTTCTTATAGCTCCACCAGAACTCTATAAAGAAAACGACGCCGATTCCCAGCAGCAGGCCAATGATTGCCGCAATGAGCACGTTCCTGGTTCCGCTAACGGTGTCCCGATCCGGGATGGAGGCCGGCGCAGCCAATGCTACCTCGCTGCCTTTGGTCTGCACCGCCACACTCAACTCGGCTTCCTTGGTCGCCAGGGTCTTATAGGTCTCCCAGGCCAGGTCGCGTGCCCGGTTGAGCTCCTGCATATGATCGTTCTCAGTAGACAATTCGGCTTTGAGATCGCGCACTTGCTGCTCCAACTCCAGGATCTTATTCTCGATCGGAGTACCATTTACGTCGAACCCCAAAACGCCTTCCAACCCCTTTAACTCCAGCAGCGACTGGGCGCGAGAATTGGCCTCATTGGCCAGGGGGTTGCCTTTCTCCATCGTGTTCAAACTAAGCTGGGCCAACTCACCGGTCTGGAACAATTCCAAATAGCGCTGCTGGATCGTATCGGCCAATTGGCCGGAGCTATCCAGGGGAGAATCTAAATTGGTAAAATCCCCGCCTTGAAGCAGCCCATTGGAAAGATCTTCTATGTCCTTGGTAATGACCTCCCGGCGGTCATGCAGAGTCTTGATCAACCCATCCAGGTCTGCTAACATCCCATCCAGCGTTGTCTCCGCCGGGGCCGTCTGGATTTGCAGGTTGTTAAGAGCGCCATTGGAAGCAAAGACCTGGGTTTTGAGGAGCGTCAATGCCAAAGCGTTACTCGAGACGGCCCCAACCCCCCCGGACTGAACCTGGGCGCGCATATCCTGAGCGCTTGAGGTGAGATCATCCACCTGGCGCAAGTCAGTATAAGCCTTGCCCAGTCTGGTTAACAGGTCCTGAACTTGCTCGTTAAAAACCGCCTGGCGGCCCTTATCGAGAGCGTCGATGTAAGCTGTGATCAAATCCTGGCGACCCTGCTGGTCTCGATTCAATGCCAGAAGTTGGTTCTGAGCCAGGGAGTTGTAATATTGTTTGATCACCTGTAATTGGGTTTGGACCTGATCCGTAATGACGGAAGTCACTGCGATGTCTCGCGCTTCTGAAAGGCTGTCGATGATCTTTTGCTGCTCGTCGATTTGGCGATTGAGTTCGGAGACCCTGCTCTGAGAGACAAATTCAACGAAAGCGGCCTGGGCTGCATCGTAGGCCGATTTCGACTTAACGACCTGATTGCGGACGTCGGTATAGGAGTCTTGAGCCCCGCTTTCGGAATACACGGCGTTGAGATGTTCAACGTAGTTCTTTCCCCAGGAGTTGGCGATATCGGCAGCCAGTTGAGGGTTTTTGTAGGTGACTTCAATTGCGATCGAATCGCTGTCCTGAGCCACTTCACCTTGCACGATATTCAATAACCGTGTCACATTGCGGTCAGTTTCATCCAGGCGCGGGCCTAATTCGTCGAGGACTGCCTGGGCGACCGCCGGATTTTTGACAAGCTGCACGTAGGAGGCCAGGCGGGATTTACGATCCACTAACACATTAGCCCCGACGCCTGAAGCCATCAACTGCTCTTCAGATAATGTCTGAATGGCCGAACCGAAGGAAACCTCAGAAGACACTTTTGTTGAAGCCACCAGTACCCGCGCCTGGTAGCTCTTGGGTGTCAGGTAGCTGAACAACCCGGCTGCAAAGGCACAAATTAAGACAGCCAAGAGGATCACCTGCCACTGGCGAAACAGGGTCTCAATATACTTCATCAGGTCATCGGTGATACTATACGCCTGAGGGCCCAGGCTTTCCGTCCCCTCGCGTGAATTGGCCGAGTTGATTTTTTCGATTGGAGGGTACGTTTCTTGTTTGTTATCCATAATCTATCCTCTCACCTGGGTCACCGCTCTTACGGCTTCATAGCCAATTCTCATTCGATTTGAGTGAGAATTGGAAGATCGCTGACCGTTTTAACTTATCGGATCGCATTCCCCACGCTTCTAAAATTGAGCTCAATATGCCCCATTCCGGCGCAGGACGACCAGGACGGTGCGAAGCAGGATATAGATGTCCAGCCAGATCGACCAATTGCGAACGTAATATTCGTCCAATCGCACCCGGGAAGCATAGCCGACGTCATTACGACCGGAGACCTGCCACAGGCCGGTCATGCCAGGAAGAACCTGGGTGTAGAGTTTATAAACGTGACCGTATTGCTTTATCTCTTCTGAGACGATGGGGCGAGGTCCAACCAGGCTCATCTCGCCTTTAATCACGTTCCAAACCTGGGGCAGCTCGTCCAGGCTGGTCTTGCGCAAGAATTTACCAACTCGCGTGACGCGCGGGTCATTCTTGAGCTTATGATTGGTTTCCCATTCGGCGCGTAATTCAGGGTGGGCAGTCAGGTAATCCTCCAAAATGAGATCTCCATCCGGAACCATGGTACGGAACTTCCAAACTTTTATCGTGACACCACCCCTGCCCAATCGCTCGTGCTGGTAAAAAATCTTCCCTTTAGAATCCAACCGGATGATTAGGGCGATCAAGGCCGTAAACGGTAAGCCAATAACGCTTCCTAAAATAATGAAAAGATAATCCAGGAAGCTCTTTATTGCGCGGTCCCACAATTTGAGCAGGTTACGGCGTACTTCCAGGCCGAGTATGCCTTCCAGGTCGTAAGACTTCACGCCCATGCTGCCGATCCAGCCGAACGCGGAGATCATAATCAGACGTTTAAAACCGAAGCGTCCATCATCGATGATTTCGGATTGGAGCTCCTTGGGCATCTCTGGAACGATCAAAATTGCAGTTGAGATACCGGCGATCTTCAAAGGCAAGGTGAGACTATCATCCCTCGTTGTGATTTCCAAACGAGGGATGGATCGATCGTTTCCCTCAATACCAGTCGTTTTTTCTAACCCGTCGATAATCAAAGCGGGGCGCATCCCGAAACGGTAGTTTTTGCGCAAGAAATCGACAACGCTGCGCCCTTGAGATCCATAACCCACGATGGCTACTGGCTCTCCCCAGACGCCGCATTTGACAGCCACTATGCGCAACAGCCAGCGGTTGAACTGCACCAAAACCAGGGAGAAGATCCAGGCAAAACCAAATGTCAGCCGGGAGTAGGCTTCAGCGCTGCGCACCCAAAAGGTGAAGGCAGTAATCGCCAAGTAGACCATACTGGTCGATTCGGTCAGGCGCCGGAGCTCTTCCACCGGGCTGAGACCTACCGCAGGATACAGGCCCCGTATAGCATAGAACGCCAGAAAGATCAGGAAAAACGGGATCAACCGCAGGTAGTTTTCGAGGATCAATCGCTCGGCGCTCATGGTCTGGCGTAGGACGTAAGCAGCTCCCAGGGCCATGCCCAGGCCAAGTAGATCCGACATTACGAACAGGAAGCCCATCCACCAGCGGCTGTAACGTTGTAGTATCGAATCGTGTAAGCCAAAGGAGCGTTTAGATTGGTCGGTCTGAATGTACTTGGTTACATCAACAGTTGTGCGCATATCTTCTCCTCCCCAAACATGCGGGTTGCATGCTGCTCACGCTGGCAGGCCATTCCTAGGTTGAGACAATGCCAACAAGATGCTTTCGAATGAATCGCCAATCGAACGAATATCGAAATATTTCTCCGCGTAGATGCGAGCATTTCTCCCAAGCTGTAGGCGCATTGCGGAGTTGCGATAGAGCTGTTCTGCAGATTGTAGAAATCCATTCACATCTCTAGGCTCCACCACCAGACCGGCGTCGTTCTGGCGGACGATATTCGCGGCAAGGTTATTCGCCGGAACAGCTAGCAAAAGCGCTCGCTGAGCGCATAAGTAAGTGAGCACTTTGGATGGCACGGAAAAGATGCCGGCTTCCGGCTCTAGGATGGCTACCAGGACATCCCCGGCAGCCAAAACGCAAGGCATCTGGTCAAAGGGTTCGTAATCCATAAGCGCCAAATTATTCAGGTCCAGCTTATCCTTTTGCTCTCCCAACCAATCGGCTCCCGGGCCTTGGGCGATCACCACTACTTTCACATCTTTCCGATCCCGGAAATGCAAGGCAAGCTGCAGCAGGAGCCCCGGGTTATGCTTCAAGCCAAGCCCACCGGCATACAAGAAAACGATACAATTTTCCAGACCATTCGCGATCGACCAGGGATTCACCTTGGGTTTAATGGGAACATCTTCCAAAGGCGCCCAGTTTGGGATCACGTGGATTTTCTCGGCCCGCACATCCCAGTCTGTGACGATCGGCTCGAACTCGTCGGCGATCAGGATTACGGCGTCGCTTTGACGGAGCATCTTCCGCTCCAGGTTGATTTGATATTTGCCGACGAGATGCCCGAAAAGCGGCAGCTTCTTTCTGAGCAACCGGTAGGCAGCCAGGCCGAGGACGTCCTGCAGCCAGAAGACAAAGCCAACGCCCGCCCAACGCGCCCGATTATAGATCTTCCATTGAGCATCCAGGGGCGCGTTCGCCGAAAGAACGACATCGGGTTGGAGCATGGCAATCCGGTCTGCCAGCGCCCGGCCGTATTCAGATTCTTGTTGCCAGCGTTTGATGTATGAATATTTTTGAACCGGCTGGCGGGTAAAAACCGGCTCAACCTGAAATCCTTTCGGATCGCCCGGCCTGGCGACCAGATCCCCTTTAGGGGTGTTGTTATAGCCGTAGAAGAGATGCCAGACTGTGTGCCCGCGCCCTGCAAGCTCGCGGCTCAACTGGACCTGGAAAGGGTGACCGGCGTAATCGTGGACGAGGATGCGCATTTATTGCATCCTGTCAATCCGCCAATTCAGCGACCATCGTATCGGTTGCACGCTGGCTCAGGTTGGAAGCGACCTGCTCTTCGATCCAATTATACGTCTTCGCCAGGCCCTCTTCGAGGGAAATTTGCGGCTCCCAATTCAACACCTGCTGCAGGCGGGTGTTATCGGAGTTACGGCCGCGCACGCCTTGAGGCCCTGGCACGTGGTTCTTGACAATTTCGATCCCGGCGATTTCGGCGATCATATCGGCAAGCTGGTTGACGGTGACCATGCGGTCTTGCCCGATATTGAGCGGCCCATTATGATCGGACCGCATCAGCTTGTACACGCCTTCCAGGAGGTCGTCGATATAACAGAAGGAGCGGGTCTGCTCGCCATCGCCCCAGATTTCTACTTGGGGGTTGCCGGTCAGCTTTGCCACGGCGATCTTGCGGCACAAGGCAGCCGGGGCCTTCTCACGCCCGCCTTCCCATGTACCCTCGGGGCCAAAGATATTATGGAAACGAGCGATGCGGGTCTGAATGCCAAATTCATCCGTGTAATACAGACAAAGGCGCTCCGCCATGAGCTTCTCCCAACCGTAAGCGTCCTGCGGCTGGGCGGGATAAGCATCCTCTTCCCTCAAGGGCGTCACGTTGGCATCGGTTTGCTTATATTCCGGGTAAATGCAGGCCGATGAAGAGTAAAAATAACGAATAACGCCATTGAGTCGAGCGGCCTCCAGGGTATGGAAGTTAATTAAACCATTGTTATGCAAAATGGTGGCGTGATTGGACGAAATAAACCCCATGCCGCCCATATCTGCTGCCAGGGCATATACTTCATCTATGCCACGAGTAGCTTGCAGGCAGTTATCCCAACGACGAAGATCCAATAATTCGAATTCGTCGGCTTCAACCTGGCTGAACTCTGGATATTTGACATCTACGCCACGCACCCAATA
>CAWCPR010000009.1:0-394739 GCA_963797475.1 uncultured Chloroflexia bacterium
GTGAGACCGCTCGGGTGGCTGCATCCGCACCGGCAATATGGGTTCAAGCGAAGGAATTCTCAAAACCGCCCAGGGTGTAGGTATGTTGCCCGCCTAAAAAAACCAACCCCTTGCCAAACTTGGATACAAACAGTTTCAACGCAGCCACCTGCTCTTGGGTAAGGCTCTGTATCAGCAGGTTGTCAAGAAAAATCACCTGGTATTGTTCAAGAGATTGGACATCGGTTGGAAACTGGTCGGGACTGACTGCATCGATTTGTATGCCGCCGCTCTGTAGGGCAGCCCCAAAGACTTCAACACGTTCAAGCCCATCGCTAATGAAAAGTGTGTGAGGCGCAGGAAATACCTGGGCGCTGGCGAATGCGCTATTAATCTCCGGATTGGGATCGCCGTTCACCATTACCCGTGCTTGTAATGTAATCACCCCTGTAGCCGGAGCTTGTAGCGTGAAATTGTAATTCTGAGTCCCTTCCGGCAGGGTTTCAGCGCGCTCGAAGGTTAGTTTCCCGTTCATGAATAATTGGAAAGTGATTTTCTCTGATTTAGGAAGCCGGACCTGTAAATTGGCGGCAAAAGGGGTCTTCTCCCAGAGATGAGCGGAACCCACAATGGGCCTGCATAAACATCATCCGGACCGCTTTCAACAGGCGCTATTGGGATGACATCTATCACGATGTTTCGCTTGGCCAGATCAAGTACACGCCGCTCAACCTCCAGCGGCGACTGGACGATCCCATCGGAGACCAGAATGATATCGCCCGTAGTGTCTTGTAAAAAGCCTGCCGCTCTCTCCAGGGCGGCGACAACATCGCTGTCACGGCCATCTACTGAAATCTGAGCGACCCCCTGACTAACAAACGGTTGAATATTTGCGCCGAAGTTCAACACGATACGGTTGGGGCCGGACTTCATCCAGGCAATGGCTTCTTGCCGGTTGATTTCCTGCAGATTGACGGGGATACTGTTTACTCATCCAGCACCAACACTTCGCGTCTTGGAAGTTCAAGTTTTAATTCTTGTTCTTTTGGTATAAAGATATGGCCTACAATCAACGCCAGCAACAACAAACGCAAGAGGTAGGCAGGCCACCAGCGCAGCCGCAGGTTTCGAGCAATCCAAAACAACAGCAGCGCCAGAAACAGCAAAACCAGCCAGAAAATTGGACGGTAAAGGATCAACGCCATGCGAATATCGCCTCAATGATCAGCAGAAATACCGCCAGCCCTAAAAGCCAGGGAGTCGGTCAAGTCCTTGCGCCTCTCCCCTATTGGGGTTTGATTTGAGCGACCGTTTTCCAAACGCCAGTTCTGCGGCTTGATCTGCGACTCAATTCGGTCGCCAGCATTCACTCCCAGCCACGTCTGATCTTGCCTGCCATCCTGGTCTGTCTCTTCAATTCGATACAAACCCGGTTGAAGCGCGTCCTGCCATTGGATGGGATATTCATCAATCCATCCACAAGTGAGCCATCAGGAGGAATGATGCGAAGTTTTCCATATCTGGTAGCGGGAGGCAGATTAAGAGACTGTCCAACCTGGATACTGGGGGGCCAGTTCGTCTGGCTGGCAGTTTGGACAATGTTCGCGATGAGAATTGGAAAGGAAGGGTGATGTAAAAAATTCCCGCTGCTTAGATCTGCCAATAAAAGGATGATATGACTTGCGCCGGTATTGCCTTCTAGTAACAAGGGTAATTTCCCCGCCCGAACGACAGGTAGGAGAAAATCGGGAATTTCTGTCAGGCTCCAGGCGTTGCCCCAGCGCACTCCCGTGAAGTCCACACCGTTGAGCAGCAATTTTGTATCCCAACCGGCATATTCTCAATCGGGGTTTTACCTTCGATCGCCAGCAATGGACTGTCTGGAGGGGGATCAATTACCAGTACATTTCCCATTGGCCAGGTATTGGGCAGCGCGCCTCTGAAAACTGTCAAATCGAAATCCGTCCCGGGAGTGTATTCCTGTTGAGTAAGCGCCGTAAATTTACACCTGGCACAGCACTTAATGCACGATCGATAGGATCCGGGTTCTCGGCCACAAGACCGACGTTGATCTGGCCTGTTTTTGGCAGCGCGTAAACGGCCTGGTCATCTTCAAGCAATTCATCCCCGCCCGCCAGCGCGACGCTGACAAACCGGGCATTCGTGTTGAGATCCCATACAAGTGAGGTAGACGATCCTGCATTCATATCGAGCGTCGAGCTGTCCACGACATTTCGGTCCACCTGCAAGGTGACAACCCGCCTGGCAGGCTGGCTGCTAAAGTTGTCGACACGAGCGAAAACCTGGAGCCGAGCAGCGTTGACCTGGATAGCGGAAAGATCCAAGACTGCCTGATTATCGTCGCTCGCGCCGAAGATATGCCATTGAACCGGGTAATCGTTCAGGGTCTGAAGAGGCTGCGTGTAAGCGTTGTCGCTCAACACGTGAATTTCCACGGGCAGCTCTGCGTCTACAGCAGCCTGGGCGGAAGCCAAAGCATCTACCACTTCGCTGCCGCTCCCAACCGGTTTCAGCGCCTCTACACGTTGGATTAAATCATCGAGCGATATCTGGCGAGTGTCTCCTACCCAGCGAGCGACGCGATCAAAAGCAATTACAGTGCCCACATCCCGGCTGCTTAATGAGCCAAGCTGAAAAAGGGCTTCCTGGCGAGCCTCGTCGAAGCGGCTGGGGGGCACGTCGCGGGCGCGCATCGATGTGGAAGTATCCAGCAAAACAATGAGCTGGCGCGCTCCTCTTTCAGGTAAACTGAATGGGAGGCGGGGCTGCGCCCAGGCCAGGGAGAGTGAAGTAGCCACCAGAATATCGAAAAGCAGCAACCAGGAGAGCGGCAAATGGCTGGGGAGCGCGCCGCGCACTTCTGCTTCCAGGAAGGACCACGGGCGCAAGCTCGAAACCAGGTAACGCCGCCGGCGCTCACGCAGTAAGTGGATCGTGAGAATTACGGGGATGCTTAACAGGCCGAAAAGCCCCGTCGGATAGACAAAAGTCACAACGGCCTCACGATATGCACCGCGCGTAGATGTGCGATCACTTCTTTCTCCAACGATAAACTGGTGGGAATAAAAGTATAGAACGCGTTGCTTTCACTGCAAATTCTTTCCAATTCTTGTTGCCAATCCCTAATACGCTCACGATATACCGACAGCGCACGTACATCCAGGTCATAATTCACAGCCTTCCCGCTTTCCACATCAACCACTTCGTAATTTCCCTTACGTTGTGGATCGACCTCCTCCGGATGGAGCAATTGGATCAACACGACTTCCCAGGATGGCGCTGGGAGGCGAGCCAACAGAACGCCCAGATCATCTAATTCCAGGAAGTCCGACAGAATAAAAACCAGACCGCCACGGGCAATATGTTGGAAGAAATCCTTAACCGCATCAGTCAGATTCGTTCCACCTTCGAAAGGCAACGAGCGCAGGTGATTGAGAAGGTTTGGCACCTGTCCTTTTCCGCTGATTGGACCCAGGGGTTTGAGGACCGTTGAATTAAAAGGTATCAGCGAGAGACGATCCCCATGCGCTAACGTCAGATAGCCGAGGGCGGCTGCCAGACGCAGCTCCGCTTCACGTTTCGGCGGGTCTCCCCAGATCATTGATTTACTGCAGTCAACCAACAGGAACACGGAGATATCTTTGGGCTGTTCGCCTTGCCGAATGAAAACATGTTCGTGGCGTGCAGAAACCTTCCAGTCGATATAGCGGGTGTCATCGCCTGGGACGTAAACTCAATGATCGCGGAAATCGTAGGCCGTTCTACGCTGCGAGCTGGCGCGCGATCCGGCTGCTCTGCCCGGCACGTAGCGCCCGGCACTGAGCTGCAGGTGATCGAGTTGCCGCAGCGCAAGCGCAGAAAGAAAAATTTCACCGCCGGGACGGGCAGTTCCTTGATCTTCTGGTCGGCGAAATCTATTTCGCAAAATATTCCGAAACCACATTGCGCCAGATCCAGCTATAACTGTATGGGGTCAAGAAAGAGTTAGAAAAATCGATGTCCCGGGATTCCAAACGGCTGAGTGTGTCGCCAGAAGACGGCCCGCCGGTTCCCTGGTTTTGTTGGCCAGGTAAAACCTGATCTTCACCTGGCCCAAACTCACCGAGCTGCACGACTTGATCGCCTCCTTCGATGCGCTCCAATGGCTGGGTTTGACCCTGTGAGCGCACACTATCGCTTACACCCGCGCCCTCCCCCGCGCCGGGTTTATCCCCCGAACTCATTTTATCCCCCACTCCTTGATTGCCGGCGGCCGCCAGCATTTCATTTAAATCCCGCATATCCTGGGCAAGCGCATCCATCTGATCCCCGGCAGCCTGATTATTTTCGCTTTCCAGGTCGGATGCTGCGCTTTGCATATCCAATGCGAGCGGTTGGACGCGGTCTTCTGACAAATTATCGCCTGCGTTCTCTAAGGCGCTGCCAATTTGCTTTAACGATTCCTGGGACAGCGTTGGAAGCGTGCTGGACAACTCTTCGAAATTACTCGCGGCTTGATTAAAATCTTGTTGCTGCAGGGACTGTCCCAAGTCATAGGTCATGACATTCTGCGCCAACTCCTTCCCCAAATCTTGAAGCGTCGTCCGCAGACTGTTGAGCTGCTCAGGACTGAGCGATTGCTGCATTGCTGTCGATCCAATTGGCGGCTCATCCAAACCCAAAATGCCGGACGGGAAGATATCGAGTGCTTTCGGATCCTCTCCTGTAGGAGGCAGCAAAGCAATTTCATCAGTGCTCAGGTGAACCTGTGCGGGAGCCTGTTGAGCAAAGTAAACGACAGAAAAAAGCAGAACGACGACCAGGGCTGCTAAAAGATCGCGCCCCAAACGCCAGCCACGCCAGGTGAGATGCAGCCAGATCGGCCCAAGCAGCTTCGCCGCGTCTCCAATAAGTAAGTCAGGGATTTCACCATCCTCCCGCTTGCGTACGACTTGCCAGGCGGTTGTGAGTTGTTCCTTCGAACCCAGGCGACGATCCATGCTCCAGGTGAGTCGCTCGAAGCGCGGCCATGGGAAAAAGATCGAGACCAGGGTGATCAGGGCGATCAAAACGATCCAGGCTGTTGCGTAGCGAAAATCCAAGGGCACGCCAATCAGCCGGGATAGCCCCCAATAACCCAGGAGTTCCCCCACTCCCAACCAGCAACCCCGCAAAAGCAAGCGAACGGCGCGCTGGAGCCATACCAGCAACTGCACCAACAGCATCTTGGCAATAAAATTGCGGCGGGCCTTCACAAGAGCGCCTCCGGGTGCGGGCGACGGTGCAATGTAAGCACAAGGTAAATCAATAGCACCAGGCACAATACCAACCCGATGCCCACCATCAGGTTAGATTGCTGTTGATCGCGCACGACCGCCTGGCTAAAGAGGGTATTAACTTGGGCCAGGCTCCCTTCATCGCCCAGATAACCCAGGCGCAAGCCAATTTCCTTCAAGCGCGGCGGGGGGTTGTAATTGGGATTTCCAGCGGCATCCTCCTCCAATTGGGTCAATTCCTGGCGCAAGTCGAGCACTTCCTGCGCCCAATTTTCGTAACTATCAATTTCGCCTGAACGGCGCTCATCTCCTATGGAAAGGTACTTCTGACGAGCCTGCTCGGCAAGAGAAATCGAGGCGTTGTAATCCTTGCTTAACAGCGCCTGGCGCGCCTGACTTACCAAAGCTCCTGCTTCCTGGCCCGCCAGCGCCTTCTGGTAAAGCGCCTGGGCTTCAGCCAGTTTCTCTTTATCAGAATGCGCTTCTAATTCCGTTATGACTTTCTTCAGTAAATCGACCGAGTCGGAATAAGCGCCCGCCGCGACCAATTGAGCATAGGATGAGAGATCGTAGTTGTAGATGGCGTGCGCCTGCCAGCGTGTCTTTAAATAAAAGGGTAGATATTGCGCCCATTGTCTTTGCAGGGCGTTCATTTCAACCCCGTAAATCTGCGAAAGGCTCTCCTGGTAGTTGTCGGCAGAAGCAAGGGATTTCAGGAATTCAGTAAATTTGGACCAGCCGAAGGTATCCACCAGGTAAGCCACGGTGCTGGTGGCTTCCAGGGTCATCTTGGGGTCTCCGATTATGGCCGGGTTCTCCCAAAGCTGCCGCCAGGTGACAGCAAACTGATCCGTCAACAACTGTGTGCGTACAAATGCCTCCTGATAAGCGAAAGGATCCCTGGCGTATCCACCGACGCCTTCCGCCAGGCCAGGCGGTGCTCTACGATCGCTGATCTGTTCGACGAAAAGCACAGCCAACTCAGCGCGCATCCCGTTAAGCGCCTGATCCTGCCAGTCTGGAGCTTCGCTGTGGATATTATCCTGGATAATAGCGATCTCCCGTGTTCCGATGTGGGCGTGCGTGAAGCTCTCTTGCAACTTAGGCGCATCTGCGTTCAGACAATAGAAATCATCTTCGCTTGGATAAAAACGCAGGTTCACAGGCAAGCCAAGAGTCGTCCCAAACAGCGACGAGAAGCGGCTGTACTCGTTATCCAATTTGGCGCTGAGATAATCGATCAGGGCTTGTTCTTCCTTTTCGGGCGCATAAATGAAGGCAAAAGAACGCGTGCGCATTTCCTTCCACTCGTAGGTTATCCCCCCACAATAAATAGCCTGAACCCGGGAATCGGATGGAACCGGAAGCTAAAAAAAGATGAAATTAATAACAATGTTTGAAAGAAAGGCATGCATCCCCCTACACTGCCTGGGGAGACCAAGTCAAGTTGAGTGCATCACGGTTTTGTTTCTCTTGAACTTAACCGTAGTTTAATCCAAACGATGGTTCGTGTCAATTCGGATTTCCAATTGGGCTGGAACATCTAACCGATGTTTCTGAAGGTAATTCCAAAACAACGCAATTACTACTAAAGAGCCGCGACAAGTTATTTTTTAGAATTAGGATTTGCTACTTGTTTTCTTATGAACTTTTTGCAATAATAAATAGAAGCATCCACAGGTAAGAAAACGTCGAACGTTACCCCCTAACGAAAACACTTGTGAAATCACAAAAACCCGAAGGGGGAGATTGATATTGAAACGATCCGGCAATACGGCTCCAAAATTCAATCGGAGCATCTGTCCTCATCGGGACAGCCCAGGAGGTTAGCTATGTCATTACGGAGATCTACATCGTTGCGAGCTTTCCTTCTTCGATGGTTGAATTTACAAGTTACATTATCTCTGGTTTTGGTATTGATATTCCCGACCTTGGCGCAATCCACTTCTACCAATTTTGTTTCAATTCCAGGCAGCAACCTGTTAACCACGTATCAGCCAATGTCCTGGATTGGATTGGTCAGGTATGGAAGGGTAACCTGATCGAAACAGCTCAGAGTTTGATTGAGCCGCCCGAAAACCTAGTGTACCTGCCTCTGCTTTTTAGCGATTTTCCGGTTCCTCCAGTATCAGCGGTCATCACCCCAACCGAGGGCGGATCGCTGCAATCCCAGAATGGGAAGGTTGGGGTGGTCTTTCCTCCAGGAGCAGTGGATCAGCCAATAACCTTGACCTATACCCAACAGGCTGGTTCTGATCACAGCCATGGAAATTTGCTTTTGGCGAATATTGGTTTTGAGTTGGAAGCGGCGGATTCTTTAGGTAATCCGGTGACTGCTTTCAACCAGCCTTATGACCTGACCATTCAGTACGCAGATAGCGATTGGCAACAAGCAGGCATTAGCGACGAATTTTCATTAAACCTGTACTGGTGGAATGGCAGCCAATGGGTAGGATCGTTGCCTTGCGCCGGCTGCTCGCTGGATACCCAGAATAACCAGATCGTAGTTTTATTGGATCACCTGACAGAATTCGCTTTGTTGGGCCAGGCAGGCGCTGCCGATACACCCACGCCAAATACAACTCCCACAACGACAAATACATCAACGCCTTCACCGACGGGAACAACTACTCCAACGCTCACAAAGACGCCGACATTCACCAACACCCCCACGCCCACGAATACAGCTACTGCAACACCAACGCCGACTGAGACAATCACACCGACACCAGATTTCTCAATTGGCGTTACACCACTGCACAACAACGTACTGCAAGGAGAAGTCGTCACCTACACTGTTTCGCTGACGGCCACATATGGGTTCAACACACCGGTGTCGTTATCCGTCGATGGATTGCCGCTTGGGGTAACTACAAATTGGAGCGCGAACCCAATCTTGCCAAGCGGTGAGAGCACGCTGTCAATCACGACTTCGTTGACAGCGCCGGCTGGCGTTTACACCATGACGGTGACAGGGATGGGAGGCGGGCAGATTCATGCCTCTTCGGCGCTTTTACACATCGAACCGGTCACGCTACCGATTGTAGATCACTGCGGAACGATCACTTCGAATGAAACTTGGAAAACGGGCGTCGTGCACCGAGTTACCTGCACCGTTGGTGTAAATCAAGGAGCAACTTTGACTTTGGACTCTGGCACGATAGTGAAATTTATGAACCCAGCCTCTATTGACGTCTCTGGTGACTTGTTGGCAACTGGAGTAGTGGGAGATCCAATATTCTTAACTAGCTATAAAGACGACAGTGTAGGTGGTGACACGAATGGGGATAGCAACGCCACTTCCCCTGCTCCCGGTGACTGGTTAGGTATACGCCAGGAGTTAAATTCATCTGCCAGCTTCGACCATGTTGTAATCAGCTATGGGGGAAACAATCATGCTTCCGCAGGCAATATTTACGCTCAAGCCTCTTCATTACAAACACCACTGAACATCACATTGACCATTGACCACAGCACGATCAGCAATGGCCTGACTTCCGGGATCTATTTGTCTGGATCGAATGCACTCCTAAGCGTCACGAACAGCACGATTGGCAGCAACCAAGGTGGGGGAATTGTTTACAACCTGAGTGACGGCTCTCCAGTATTCCGGAACCTGGTCATCCAGGATAATGGGAATATCGGGATATCCGCCGGTTTTCTGACTACCGCTGTTCTGACTGGTAATACCTTTACCGGTAACGAAGGTTACGCAGCTTGGCTTTCTTTTAGCAACGGGACGTTCACAGAAAATTCCGATAATACTGGGTCGAACAACCTTCACAACTCAATCGTGTTGTCTGGAAGCCTGGATGGCGACAGCATCCTGACCAATAACCCCACCTTGCCGTATTCCGTCGATGCCACCTTGTACGTATTCGCGGGTCATAGTCTGACAATCCAACCTGGAACCGTATTCAAAATGAATGCCAATAACATTGGTGGCATAGAGGTAGAGGGGACCCTAACCGCCCTAGGTACAGCAACCCAGCCAATTGTTTTCACTTCATTCAAGGATGATTTTATGGTGGTGACACGAACGGAGATGGGACAGCCAGCAGTCCCGCTGCGGGGGATTGGTATGGCATCCATTTGAAACAAGGCGCATCGGCCAATTTCGATTATGCAGTTGTAAGCTATGGGGGAAACAACCATGCTTATCCGCAGGCAATATTTACGCTCAAGCCTCTTCATTACAAACACCACTGAACATCACATTGACCATTGACCACAGCACGATCAGCAATGGCCTGACTTCCGGGATCTATTTGTCTGGATCGAATGCACTCCTAAGCGTCACGAACAGCACGATTGGCAGCAACCAAGGTGGGGGAATTGTTTACAACCTGAGTGACGGCTCTCCAGTATTCCGGAACCTGGTCATCCAGGATAATGGGAATATCGGGATATCCGCCGGTTTTCTGACTACCGCTGTTCTGACTGGTAATACCTTTACCGGTAACGAAGGTTACGCAGCTTGGCTTTCTTTTAGCAACGGGACGTTCACAGAAAATTCCGATAATACTGGGTCGAACAACCTTCACAACTCAATCGTGTTGTCTGGAAGCCTGGATGGCGACAGCATCCTGACCAATAACCCCACCTTGCCGTATTCCGTCGATGCCACCTTGTACGTATTCGTGGGTCATAGTCTGACAATCCAACCTGGAACCGTATTCAAAATGAATGCCAATAACATTGGTGGCATAGAGGTAGAGGGAACCCTAACCGCCCTAGGTACAGCAACCCAGCCAATTGTTTTCACTTCATTCAAGGATGATTCTTATGGTGGTGACACGAACGGAGATGGGACAGCCAGCAGTCCCGCTGCGGGGGATTGGTATGGCATCCATTTGAAACAAGGCGCATCGGCCAATTTCGATTATGCAGTTGTAAGCTATGGGGGAAACAATCAGGCTTATCCGGGCAATATCTACGCTCAAGCCTCTTCATTACAAACACCACTGAACATCACATTGACCATTGACCACAGCACGATCAGCAATGGCCTGACTTCCGGGATCTATTTGTCTGGATCGAATGCACTCCTAAGCGTCACGAACAGCACGATTGGCAGCAACCAAGGTGGGGGAATTGTTTACAACCTGAGTGACGGCTCTCCAGTATTCCGGAACCTGGTCATCCAGGATAATGGGAATATCGGGATATCCGCCGGTTTTCTGACTACCGCTGTTCTGACTGGTAATACCTTTACCGGTAACGAAGGTTACGCAGCTTGGCTTTCTTTTAGCAACGGGACGTTCACAGAAAATTCCGATAATACTGGGTCGAACAACCTTCACAACTCAATCGTGTTGTCTGGAAGCCTGGATGGCGACAGCATCCTGACCAATAACCCCACCTTGCCGTATTCCGTCGATGCCACCTTGTACGTATTCGCGGGTCATAGTCTGACAATCCAACCTGGAACCGTATTCAAAATGAATGCCAATAACATTGGTGGCATAGAGGTAGAGGGGACCCTAACCGCCCTAGGTACAGCAACCCAGCCAATTGTTTTCACTTCATTCAAGGATGATTTTATGGTGGTGACACGAACGGAGATGGGACAGCCAGCAGTCCCGCTGCGGGGGATTGGTATGGCATCCATTTGAAACAAGGCGCATCGGCCAATTTCGATTATGCAGTTGTAAGCTATGGGGGAAACAACCAGGCTTATCCGGGCAATATCTACGCTCAAGCCTCTTCATTACAAACACCACTGAACATCACATTGACCATTGACCATAGCACGATCAGCAATGGCCTGACTTCCGGGATCTATTTTTTTGGATCGAATGCACTCCTTAGCGTCACGAACAGCACGATTGGCAATAATAATGATTTCGGAATTGGCTTTTTTAGCAACTTGTCTTATGGATATGCTAGGTTTAATTACTGGGGTTCGGACGACGGACCTAGTCCATATGGTCATGGCGATGCAATAAACACCTATCAGGATTTCGATCCTATTTGCCAGTGCAACGTAACACGTCCGGCCGTGATTTTCAGCCCCTGGCTGAATTCGAACGGCAATGTGGTAGGGCCATCCCCGCAGCTAACCAGCGATACACCTTCCAATCAAACGACTACCTGGGCCGCCGAACCCGTCAATACAACTTTCGGCAATTATGTGTATCAATATACAGACCTCTCAATTCCCACTCGTGGAGAGGATTTTGCCTTCCAGCGCACCTATAACTCCGCCCGCACAGATTCCGGTACTTTGGGATCAGGCTGGATTTACAACTACCAGATTTCTGCCTCGCATACCAGCACCAACACCGTCGTCATCCAACGCGAAGATGGTCGCAAAGACCTCTACATCGACGCTGGCAGCGGTAATTATCTCTCGCCTCCCGGGGTCTTCGACACCCTGCATTGGGTAACCGACCACTTCGAGCTGACACGCAAGGACCAGGCAGTTTACACCTTCAACTCCAATGGGACGCTGGCCAGCCTGGCGGATCGGAACGGGAATTCGCTCACGTTTGCCTATTCAGGTGGTCTGCTTACCACGGTTACCGATCCCGCCGGGAGGCAGGTGAGCTTCTCTTATTCAGGAGGGTTGCTGACCCAAATCAGCGACCCGTTGGGACGCAGTGTGTCTTTCGGATACACCGCCGGCAGGCTGATCAGTGTGACCGACGTCAATGGGAAGACTACCACCTACATCTATAATACTACCGGCTACCTCCAGTCCATCACCGATGCTAAGGCGCATACCTTTGTCCACAACATCTATGACAGTCAAGGCCGGGTCGTTCAGCAGTACGATGCGCAGAACAATCTGACCACATTCAGCTATGATCCCGTTAACCGGCGAACACCCGTGACCGACGCACGAGGCTATGTGACGATCTACCAGTACGATAGCGCATATCGCACCGTCGCCGTTACGGATCCATCGTCGCACACCGAGAGCTACGCGTATGATGCCAACAACAACCGCACCGGCGTGACAGATAAACGGGGCTATGCGGCATCCTACAGCTACGACAGCCAGGGGAATGTCCTCTCGACGACCGATCCCATAAACGGCGTCAGCTCCTTCACCTACGATTCGATGAATGACCTGTTGACCGCCGCCGACCAAAATGGTCACACTGCATCCTACACCTACGACGCCAGCGGCAACCGGCTGACCGCCACAGACGCCCTGAACCACACCACCACCTATACCTATTATTCCGACGCCAACCGCAAAGGACGTCTGGCGACTTCCACCGACCCGCGTGGCTATACCACCACCTACGATTTCAACCCTCAAGGGGACCTGATCTCGGTCATCGATCCGTTGAGTAATACCGTCAGCTACACCTACGACTTGGGCGGGCGCAGGCTGACCTTCACTGATGGGCGCAGCCACACCTGGACCTATACTTACGACGACGCCAACCGCCTGCTGACCGAGACCGATCCGCTCGGCGGCGTCACCACCAACAGCTACGATGCGGTCGGCAACCTGGCTTCCGTGATCGACCCGCTCAACCACACCACCAGCTACAGCTACACCGTCAAAGATCAACTGGCCAACGTGACCGACCCGGCCGGCTATGTGACCGGCTACAGCTACGATGCCGTCGGCAACCGCACCGGCCAGACGGACGGCAACAACCACACCACCGCCTACGCTTATGACGCTCTCAACCGCCTGGCAGGGATAACCGACCCGCTCAACCACACCACCACCTTTGCCTATGACGCCAACGGCAATCGCACCGGGCTGACAGATCCGCTCGGGCACACCACCACCTACGCTTACGATGCCCTCAACCGCCAGACCGGGGTGACCGACGCATTAGGGCACACCACCACGACGACCTACGATGGGGTGGGCAACATCCTGAGCGTGACAGATGCCAATGGCCATGCCACTTCCTACGCTTACAATGCTGCCAACCAACTGGTACAGGTGACGGATGCCCTGAACGGCACAGTGACCTATACCTACGACCCCAGCGGCAACCGCAGCGGGATGACGGACGCCAACAACCACAGCACCACCTACAGCTATGATGCCCTCAACCGGCTTTCGAGCGTGACCGACCCGCTCGGGAACGCCACCAGCCACACCTATGATGCCAATGGCAACCGGGTCGCCACCCTGGATGCCAACGGGGCCACCACTGCCTACAGCTACGACCAGCTGAACCGTTTGACGAACACGAACTGTGGCCAGGCTTCCTGCAATGTGACATATACCTACGACGCGTCCAGCAACCGCCTGAGCATGGCAGATGGCGCGGGCACAACCACCTACAGCTACGACGCCCTCGACCGGCCGCTCACGATCACCTCCCCACAGGGGAACCTCAGCTACACCTACGATGCCAGGAACCGCCGGACGATGACCACGCCGGCCGGGACGGTGAGCTACACCTATGACGCCGCCGATCGCATGGCGACGGCTACGGATTGGGACAGCCAGACAACCACCTACAGCTACGACAACGCTGGCCGGCAGACCGGCATCGCCTACCCGAACGGGGTCAGCGGGACCTACACCTACGACAATGCCGACCGGCTGTTATCCATCAGCTACAAACATGGAGCCACAAATCTGGAATCCTTCTCCTACACCCTGGACAACGCCGGCAACCGCCTGACCATGACCGATGCGGATGGCGTCACGACCTACAGCTATGACGCCTTGAACCGCTTGACCGGGGTGAGCTACCCGAGCGGATCGCCAACGAATGTATCCTATACCTATGACCCGATGGGCAACCGCCTGACCCTTGTGCAGGATGGGGTCAGCACAAGCTACAGCTACGATGCCGCCGACCGGCTGTTGTCGACCACGACAGGCGGGAGCACAACCAGCTACACCTGGGACGACAACGGCAACATGCTGACGAGGAGCGGCGAAACCTTTACCTGGGACAAAGCCAACCGGCTGGTGGGCTGGACGGATGGGAGTAATACCGCTGCCTACACCTATAACGGTGACGGGGTCCGGGTGGGGAAGACGGTGAATGGAACCGCCACAACCTACCTGCAGGATCAGGCCGCCGGCTTGCCGTTGGTTTTGCGAGAGACGACGGGTGGAATATCGGTGGATTATGTGTATGGAATGGACCTTATTACACAGATCGATGGCTCATCCCCAATCTTCTACCATGCCGATGGGTTGGGCAGCACTCGTTTATTGACGAACAATTCTGGCGCTGTTACAGATCATTACAGCTATGATGCTTTCGGAGAGACTCGATTGCGCGTAGGCTCTAACGGGCAGCCATATCTTTTCACGGGAGAACAACTTGACAGTGAAATCAGGTTAGTTTTTCTACGTGCTCGCTACTACTTCCCGGAAACAGGCAGATTTATTTCAAAAAACTCATTTGGAGGGTTTGATACAAATTCACAGAGCTTGAACAGATTTGTCTATGTTAAAAACAATCCATTGAAAGAAGTAGACCCATCAGGCAAGTTTTTTACCATAGGAGCAGCCGTAGCAGGCGCAGTAGCAGGAGCGTTCATTGGTGGTGGGGTCGATTTTATTGAACAAGTGGCCAACAATATGGCGCAAGGTCAAAATTTGCAAAGTGCTGTACAAGATGTTAAATTGAATGAGATAGGGCTACACGCCCTAGGTGGTGCAGCCGCTGGTGGATTAGCTGGTCTCACACTTGGAACATCGCTGGTTGCGCAGGTTGGTACAGGAGCGTTTACAGGTGGGGTAGGTTATGTGATCAATCAGAAAATAACAGGTGGATCAGCTACGACTGAGGGAGTCTTGAGCAGTGCTATTATCGGAGGGGCTACTGCGGGTATCATTCATGGCGTAGAGTATTTACCCGGAATGAAGGTGCCCGTATTAACGCCTCATGGAACAATAGCTTCGGGATTGTATCTAAATAGTAACGAAACCCTAGCCCATACTGTGGGTGAATTTATGTCTTTCCAATTTGCAGAAAAGTTTGCAAATAAATCACTGGAAACATTTGCGCAAGTATTATCGGTTCAAGGATTAGCACCCTTGCTTGAAAATTGGTTAAGAAGTAATCCAGGAAGAAATGACATCAGCCAACAATGGTATGACTGGCAGATCTCCAACACTTGGGCCATTAGTAACGGATTTAGCAATTTAGGAACCGTGCCGAGCCAAAGCAAATAGTAACAGAATTTCAATGAAATACAAAAGGAGTTTTCTAATGAAAAGTAAGCAAATTCACTTTATTTTCGTCCCGATAATTGGGGGAATGATTCTTGTCTCCTCTATTCTCATATTACTTTCACATAATACGATCTATGTTCAAGCAGGAAGTTCTGCATCCAATTCTATGATCACAGTGCCGCACATTGACTATGAAAGCATGCAGAATAGCATTCTTTATAGGCTAACCAACGGGGAATCAATAGTCTATCTCCCTTTAGTAATGAATAGATTGCCATTTATGGTTTTCATCCCAGCCGGCGAATTCCAGATGGGTTGTGACCCAGCCCACAATGGTAGCTATTCTTGTCCTACTAATGAGTTACCCCTGCACACGATATCCCTTGACGCTTATTACATCGATGAATACGAAGTCACCAATGCCATGTATGCCCAGTGTGAAGCTGCCGGGATTTGCGCGCCTCCGCTTTACAACTGGTCTATCACCCACTCGCAGTATTATGGAAACCCTACCTTTGCCAACTATCCAGTGATCTGGGTCTCATGGTACGATGCGGAAAATTATTGTACCTGGGTCGGTAAGCGTCTCCCAACAGAAGCCGAGTGGGAAAAAGCCGCCCGCGGTCCAACAACGCGTGGTTTCCCTTGGGGTGACCAAATCCCTGACTGCACACTAGCGAATTTTTTCCTCACCGACTACTGTGTCGGTGACACGTCCCAGGTAGGGAGCTACCCAGGCGGAGCTAGCCCGTCCGGCACGCTGGACATGGCCGGCAACGTGTGGGAGTGGGTTAATGACTGGTGGCAAGCGGATTACTATAACACCTCTCCCGCCAGTAACCCACCTGGACCTTCAATAGGGACGGACAAGGTTGTACGTGGCGGTTCCTGGGGCAGCACAAGTTGGATCTTTTTGCGTACAGCCGATCGCTTCCATTACGCCCCTGATTATCAAGGTGGGGCTCACGGTTTCCGCTGTGCCACTTCTCAATAATGAATGCGCCAGGAATTACCGCTTCTGCGTGCGATGGGTATCACGGTTCGAAAAACCATCGAATTTTTTATAGCCACCTTCTGTATCGAGAACGCCCACGAGCTGCTGCACAATGACCGTGACTTCGACCCATTTAAGTCCCACCTGGGATTACAGGTTGTGCATCCGTAAGTTGATATTCCGATCTCGCTTGCATGATGAGCGATCTTGAGTTAGAATTTGCGTATCAGCCTCTATGGACCGGCGAGAAACCGCAATTTTCGGTCTTGAAGAGAAGGTAAGGAACCTTAACGCCACAATCAAGAAAATTAAAAAGTCAGCCAAAGATTATTAATTTTCTTGATTAGCACATGAATATTTTCCCGGGGCGAGAGCGGAAGGCGACCCCCCTCCTTCCAAGCTGACATTCGCGGGTTCGAGTCCCGTCTCCCGCTCTCTGTGTGCAGACATAGTTGAATATCTTCCGGGCCCGTAGCTCAGCGGCAGAGCGGACGGCTCATAACCGTTTGGTCGCAGGTTCGATCCCTGCCGGGCCCATCTGTTGAAGGACCTCGCAAGTTATTAAATTCGCGAAGTCCTTCTGTTTAAGGGTTTCTCTCCAGTGCCTCTTCCCGGCTGGCGGGGGCTTCACTGCGCAGGATGGACCACACTTCCAGGTCGACGTATCTGCCGCGCAGGAAGGCCGCTCTCCTGCGGGTTGAACAGGCGCTAGCCGATCCCATAGCCGTCGAAATTTTGAAAATTTGTGACCTTACCTGTCACACCCCTGTGGTAGAATGATTATGGGAACAATCGTTCTATTAATTGGTGGTGTTTATGTCGCGTCTGGCAAACCGCTCGGCGAGGCTGCGCCAGCTCGAAGAGCTGCTCCTGCTTTCTCCGGACGGCCTGAGCGTCGCAGAGCTCGCCTCTCAATTACTGGTAAATCGCCGCACGATCTATCGGGATATCGATTTTCTCTCCGCGCAGGGCGTCCCGCTCTGGCAGCAGGAAGGGCGCTTTGGCCTCAACCGCACGCGCTACCTGGCGACGGTGCGCCTGTCTTACCAGGAGGCCATCGCGCTGGTGCTGGCCGGCCTGCTGCTGGCGCGCACCCTGGACGAGCGCAACCCGCACGTCATCGCCGCCTTGCGCCGCCTGGCGACCACCCTGCCGGAGCTCCCCGGCGCGCACCTGAAGCGCGCCGCCGATCGCGTCGAAGCCTACCGCAGCAACCCCGTTCAAGTTGCCGTATTAGAAACTATCGCTGAAGGATGGGGCAGCGGCCGCAAAGTCCAGATCGCATACCGGTCGCCCAGGAGCGGCGAGCTGCGCCGGCGGGTCATCGCCCCGTATGCCCTGGAACCGATGGCTTTGGGCGTCTATCTCATCTGCCACGACGATTGGGCCGGCGATATCCGCACCTTCAAGCTGGAGCGGCTGGAGAGCGCCCAATTGCTGGATGAGCCTTACACCATTCCGCCGGACTTCGACCCGGAAGCGCACCTGGCCAGCAGTTGGGGGATTATGTCCGGCGAGCAGGTGAGCGAAGTCATTTTGCGCTTCACAGCCGCGGCCAGGCCATTCGTCGCCGAACGCCAATGGCACCCCTCCCAAAATATCCAGCCCACACCTGACGGCGGCTGCCTGCTGCAAGTGCAAGTCTCCGAGCCGCTGGAAATGCAGCCCTGGATCCGCAGTTGGGGGGCGCAGGTCGAGGTCGTCGCCCCCGGCTGGCTGAGAGAGCGCATCGCCGAGGAGCTCCAGCAGGCTGCGGAACAATACCGATCCCCTGTCCTGGCGGCAGCAACCTATGAAAACAAAATCCAATAACGGCGCCGAAACCGGCGACGCCAAAACAGGCGTCGCCAAATCGAACGGCGCCCGGCTGGAGCCGCTCAACGTGCAGGTGTACCGGATCGATGGCGACCTGGTCGAGCTGCTTTTTTACCCGCGCCAGCTCGACTTGCGAGTCGGCGAGACCCTCACCTTGCTGGAGCGCGACACCGGGCGCAGCGTGATCGCCCAGGTGATCGCCTTCCGCTCGGCGTCCTATCCCAGCCTGGTGCAGGACCAGATGCTCAATCTGCTGGGTCCCGAGCGCCTGGATGCGCCCCTGCTGGAAGCCATCGGCGTCCAACTGTTCCAACCCTCGGGCACGAATGGGCGCGCCGTCGAGCTCGGGAATATCAAAGTAGCCCAGGCCAAGATCCGCAAGACGGTCCCGGCAGACACCACCCGCTGGGAACAATGGGATGGCTGGATCCCCGCCCGGGATGCGGACATTTTCCGCACGCCAGACGAGGAAGTCTTCGCCAACGCCACGCGCGACCTGGGCCACCAACTGAAGCTGGGCTGGACGCTGGACGGCCATGATTTTCAAGTGGAGGGGCAAGACCTGGAGAAGGTGAATGTGATCACCGGCGTGAAGGGCAGCGGCAAATCCCACCTGGCGAAAGTCATCCTGCTGCAGCTTGATCGAGCACGGCGCGCCCTGCCTTGTATTCGATATCAACCGCGAGTACATCCACCTGCCCAAGGCCGAAATTGACCCCAGCAGCGGGGAGATCATCCGCCGGGGCATCGTTCACCTGGAAGCCGGGGGAAACTTCCGCCTGGGGGTGCGCCAGTTCGGCCTGGCGCCGATGATGACCCTGCTGCAGCGCTACGGGCTGCCGGAAGTTTCTGCCCTGTACCTGGAGAACCGCCTGGCCCGCCTGTGGGAAGAGGCCGAGGCCATGGAGCGCGAAGGCCGCAGCGTCCCGTACATGGGCCTGGAGCAGCTCATCCAGATGGCGGAGGAGAATGAATTCGGCGGGGGCTCCAGCGCCACGGTCATCAATCACGCCATCCGCTCGCGCCTGGACGCGCTCAAAAATACGCATATCTTCGCCCGCTCGGCGTCCGAGGCGGCTTCGCTGGGCAAGGCTTACCGCCAGGTGCGCGGCGGCGGGGCGTTGGTGATCGATATGTCGTCGCTGTCCAACCTGGCCCGCGAGGGCTTCGTGCAGGCCATCATCGAGCTGATCAAAGACCTGTGCCTGTGGGAGATCGAGCACGACACCCATCGTTTTCCGTTCATCTTTTTCGAAGAAGCGCACCTGTACGTCTCACGGCGCAGCATCGACTACATCGTGACCCGCGCCCGCCACCTGGGCATCACCAGCTTCTTCGTAACCAACATGATCCACGGGCTGGACGAAGCCGTGCTGCGCCAGGCGGACAACCTGTTCCTGCTGCGCGTCCCGTTCGAGGATGACGTGCGGCACGTCAGCCGCGGGGCCGCCACCGATTACGAGACCATGGCCGCCTTCGTACGCCGGCTGCGCCAGCGCCACGCCCTGGCGATCGGCAACGTCACCGCCCAATACCCAATGATCTTCGCCGTCGACCCGCTGGAAGGCGTGAATACCGCCGGCGAGACGCGTTACTTCTTCCGCAACCTGCTGCCGGAAAGGGTTGGGCAAACCTGAGCGGCCAACAAGTAAGATTGAATAACGTTTCTTAAGAAGGGAAATCCGTATGAAAACACCCGGCGCTGCGGCGCGTTACACCCGAGATCTGCTGCAGATCGACCCGCAAAGTATCCCCAAAGAACCCTATATCAAGCCCTCCTCGCTGGCGCGCGGCTGCCTGCTCTACGTGGCTTTCGAGCTGCGCGGCGAGCCCAAGCCGCCGCTGGACGCCCGAGTCGGGCGCATCCTGTCCGTCGGCACCGATGGACACCGCCGCTTGCAGCGCGCCTTGGGCAGGGCCTGCCTGGGACAGGAAGTCTTCTTCGAAGTGCCCGAATACCGCATCCACGGCTTCTGCGACGGCATCCTGTACGCCCGGCCCGACCAGATGGCGGACAAATCGGCCGCCGGCTTCTGGGCCCTGGAATTCAAGACGACCGCCTCGAACGAGTTCGACGTGATCCGGGCGGCCAACGCGCCCAAGGAAGAGCACGTCCGCCAGGCGCAGATCTACCTGTGGGGACTGGAGGTCTATTTTCAGGGGGCGATCCCAATCCAGGGGGCTATCATCTATTATGAAAACCGGGATACGCTGGACCACATGGCATTTCGAAGTGTTTCAAGACCCGGAAAGCACGGCGAAACTTCTGGAGCGGGTGAAATCCATGCTGGAGGGCCTGGAGAACGACCAGCTTCCCCTGGAAGATACGCCGCCGCCCGACCACTGGTCGCACCGCTACTGCCCCTTCCTGGAGATTTGCGAGCCGGGCAAGCGCGCCATGCAGTGGCAAGCGCAGCAGCCCAAAGAGCTGCCGGACAAAGTCCTGGCGGACATCATCGCCAAGCGCATCGTAGCCAAAAAGGGGGCCGAGAAGATGACCGGCAAGAAGAAAACCGGCACGCGCACCCTGGCAGATTTGGCCCGCGAATTGGATTGGGAATAAACGAAGCTGGGGGGAGTGCGCAGCAATGCAATTGGTATCCCCCATCGTTGCATTTTATATCGGTTAATAGGCATAAAACGCCTATTAACCGATATAAAGCGCTGTTCGTCAAGCGCTCTGATCTGCCAGGGTTCAGGATTTCCTCATTGACGTTGCCCGCCACCGCATTCCAGGGCTGACAGCGGATTTAGCCCCAAAAAATTGCCCCAGCTGGCCAGGGTTGCGTTTTCACCTTTGCTAACACAATCATTAAAATTTCTGATAGTTTTTTATCTATTTCTTTCCAGTATAATTTCTGGCAGATTTTTTTTATCCGTTTGGCTGGCTATATATAAATTGATGGCGAAAACGCAACACTAATATTAGGGCCTCTAGGAATCACTTTGGTGGAACCCCGGATTTGGGGTGAGAGCGCGCGTACGTACCTCCTCACCCCCAAATCCGGCCACTACCCCAGAAAGTCCCAAAGAGCCTAATATTACTGAAAACAATTAGACAAATCGAGGTAATATTATGATCATTTTGAAGTATATCCAGGATTTGACTACAGTGTTCTTCAAGTGGTGGTGGGCTGTACTTACAGCCATAGCTACATTTATACCCCTTTTTAGTTTTCCAGATAATATCATTGTGACCAAATCTGTCATAGCGATTGTTTTTTTCTTCTTTAGCCTTTTGCTTTTCCTTACATTATCTGTAGTAAGCAGAGGTTATAGGTGGTTTATCGGTTCTCATAATGCACCCTTCGTTGAAACTTGTCTTCCAGGAATACAAGGCCAAATTGAAGAAACTCTGACGATATCTTCAGTACACGAGCTAGAATTAGGACAGATATTGACAGTTTTACGTACTACCAACCGTGGCACAGGGTGCTTTGGCATTGTCAAAGTAGACCGCCGAATAGGTTCCCAATCTGATAAATACCAATGCGTACCCCTTTGGATCGCACCTGTTCACAAAAACGATCTGGTAAACAATCAAGTACAAGTTACACAATTATCCACTTCGCTTTTCCTCAATTACAGCGATTTGGCAAATCTGGTGTAAGGAAGCAAAAACTATGAATGATCAATCTTACCCACGCGCCTTCATCAGCTATGCCCATGAGGACAGAGACATTGCTTTACAACTAGCCAATCGGCTTACCGAGAATGGTGTGAATCCTTGGATAGATGCTTGGGAAATAGCAGCAGGTGATTCCCTTGTCGAACGTGTTTTTGAGCAAGGATTAAAAGATTGTGCTGTTTTCATAATTCTATTATCACCAGCAAGTGTGAATTCTTCTTGGGTTAAGCAAGAGCTTGACGTAGCCGTCATAAATCGAATTAGAAGGGTAACGCAGGTCGTACCAGTCGTGACCAATGAGTGCGAGATTCCTGTGTCACTTCGAGCACTCAAGCGCCTTTTTATTGGAGATGGTCTTGATGAAGTTGTACGCGCAATTGTAGATGTAGCTTACCAACGACGCCCAGAGAAACCACTGGTGCAACCAGAACCTGACCGAATAAAAAAGATTGTAGCTTCTCAGAAAGGGTTTTCGGATGAGGCATCAACTCTCGCTGCAATCATAGCGAGAAATCTTGACTTTAAATCGATATCTGACCAGTTCTACGATGGTAAATCATTTCAATCAGAGCTTGATCTTACCCCGCAACAAATCAATGATGCAATTGATGAGCTTGAATCACGTGGGTTCGTCAAAGTTCTTAGAGAAATAGGAACTGGCGAGTTTAATTTCTCCCTTGTGGAACCGACCTATGCGTTATTTTATGAATTTTCCAACTATCTAACAACTAAGGTTGATCCAGTTCAGGATATCAAACAAGTTGCAGCTAGCATCGCCTCCCACGGAGAAATTACAGGAGTCGAACTAAGTCAGGAACTAAACTTTCCCCCAAAGCGTGTTAATTGGGCTGTATCCTACTTATCAGATTATGGGGTGATAAAGGTTCTCCGTTTATTTGGAACAGGGCCTTACGATTTCGCTGAGGCAACAGCGATAGGTGCAACTCGACGTTTTGTGAAGGAGAGTTCATAATTTTCAGTAGTCGCAGGGTGCTATCACACAACGCACCATTTTTAATTCTTCCCAACTCTGCCAAATTGCCCACCCTGTCCGAAATCGATACGGCAATGGCAACAAGGTCGGCGTTTTTTCGATTATCAACAGACCGTGTAAGGGCTTTAAACGGTGAAAGATGAAAACCCTTTTCGTTGCGAAGTACAAGGTAGCGGTTTTTCGTAGGAAATTTACCACAAAGCTTGACTCGGATCAATGTTTTTTATAAAATAATTAAGAACAATTGTTCAATTTGGGACTTGAGGGTATAGCCATGAATCAAAAAGGGAGTTTTTTTATAAAATTTATTAAATACATATTTTATTTCTACGTTCTCTTTGGTCCAGCGATCCCGATAATTTTTGATAATTTAAACCCTATCATTACTTATCTAATGGGACCTGCATGGATTTCTTTGGTTTTAAAATTACTTTATGATAACAATGACAGATTTTATTTTTGGGCAACAAAGAATGTTATGTGGCTAGCAAATACGAATGTAGATTGGTCCTTAGCAGTTGACTTTGATGGAGATATTAATCAAAACACGATAGAGGAAATATATGCGGGTTTGTTGTCCTTTTTTAAGAATGCAAAACCATGGATTAATCAGCCTTTAGAAAAGGTGATAGAACTTACACAATTAGGCTGCAATATTCATTTACACCAAGTAGTTTGGGTAGATGGAGTGGGAGATAGTTATTCTACTTTGCGCGTTGATATATCTGAATTAGTAGTTCCATTCAGAGAAAGTGAAAAAACGCTTGATAAGTTGATTGTCTTTATCGATCAGACAATATTGCCGATAGTTAAACAAACGAGCCAGAAATATATTTTTGATGTCAAGTTTGGAAACTCAAACCCTTACTTTGGCTTATTTATTCGGAAACTACGTTTGTCAGAAAGAAATTTGGTTAGTTTTAATATTGTTTTGGATGAATCAATTGGATCCCAAAAAGAAAGAGTTGAAGTTGATGCGAAGAAAGTATCTCTGATTACAAGAAGCTTGACGAATTTACAAACTCTTTCAAAGAGATATATTACTTTGGCGACCCTAGATTTAGCTAATCCTTAGAATTAATGATGTAAGGACCTATCCAATCGTTTATTTTTTCAATAAGTTCTAAACAGCTCCTTTCTGAAAGCGCAGAATAAACAACAACTCCCCCATTCCTTGTGACCATTGTTCTTTGATTTGCACCCCTAAATTTCGCATTTGTAATCAAGGCTGAAATTTCACCACTATCTTCATATCGTTGCCAATCCTCACTTCCCCCAACACCTGGTCCAAATATTGACGCAGCACGAACATCTGCTATGGTTAGTTGATTAAAATGTCCTCCTGTGATATTAGATAGAATTCGCTTTACTCAGTTTGATCAAATCAATTTCACGCTCTTTATAAGCAAATTCTTTGCCCTGTGCTTTTTCTGTTTCTTTTAATTCTCCTAAATAATTCATTGCAAGCACTACGACTGGTCTCGGCCCATATATAGCTCATATTTTTAGGCACATATAGATCGAATTCGTCAATTACAATCACAGAATCCCTTCGCTCGTTATCAAATCGCACACTGTATGGTTTTACCGATTTATGGATTACATTATATCTATAAAAATCTGGATGAGAACTTTCTCCCAAAAACTTTATTATGCTTCGAATAGTATCGTCTCCATCTATCCCAGGCAAACTTAGAGACATTTGGCTAATTGTAGAAAATTCATTTCCAATTTCAATATCTAAAAATCTATTTATTTCTCGGTACTGATATCCCTTTGCCATTTAAAGAATTCCCCTATTTGAATATGTTTGCAGATTTTGTTATTTGCCTACCATTTATTCTCTCATAAATATGCCCTTTGCGCAACCAAAGTAAATCAATATTAATCGTTTTATAGTGGAAATTTATAACCTATAGCCCAATTGGAATTATACTCGTGTAATGGACCCCAAAAACTGGACACAACGCTCAACAACAGCTCACCTCACCAGAGCGCTTTTCTTTTTCTCAGGCGTCCGCCATCCCCTAACTGTCGTTACATGCAACTACTATCCAGTACCGAGAACTGAGTTGGTTGAAAACTACTCTAACTGGCGAGGTTCGCGTTTTCACCCCAATGTCAAAATTAAATATTACAGCGTCGGAGAAAAAGAAGAAGTTTGGCAAGAGGCACGGAAAGGAAAGAGTAAAATTTTAAGAAGGTGCATAAAAGCGCATCCTACTTGCCAATACACTCATTAAAATCTCTGGCAGTTTTTTAACCCCTTTTTTTTCGGTATAATTTCTTCTGGCTCTTAATTGATTCCAAGAAGATGAAGGATTCTGCTAGTTCTGGTAAGATACTGCCATGCTGATTAGTCAGAATGTCAAGAGTTATGTAATATAACTTGCCCGGTGAACATTTGCACTATAACAATTTGTTGAGAGTATGTTATTCACCGCACTGTATGAATTAATACACATTTAATGATCATGAATTGGCACATATTATTCAAAGCAGTCGTTGATCGTCCTGCGCTGTTGATCATTTCGGTAGGGTGGCGAAATCCCATCCGCCACCCTACCCACTACCCAGAGCGCTAACGGGGAGTTGCCTCCCAGGTGCCAGAAGCAGTGCAATTGTAAGGAGGAGGAAACGGATTTGCCATGGACAGACTAAATGTTCCATCAATCGTGGTGAGAGAAGTGAAATCACCTTTCACCCTGCTCGAAACACCTCCAGTGTCGAAACTGTTATTCGTTATCGAATAACTCCTCGCAAACTGCGTTGTCGTGACATAGTAACAACTATCCCTGATCGTAATTTGCAGAGAATTCGCTGCGATCTGGCACTGCGGTGAGTTTTCAACCACGAAAGAAATGTTACGCCCTTGGTCGGTGGTGCCGGACCATTCCCCAGTCTGCGGGCAGTCCGGCAGCGGAACGGTAACTTCGAGAGTCTCGACATTGCTCCAGTCGCTGCTGTCGTGTGCGTTAGACGCTTTGGCACGATAGAAATATGTCCCGACATCTCTGCCATTGATGGCTGTTGAAGTGCTGGACCCGGAGTAGACGGAGATGGGGCTGGAGAAATCTTCGTTGTCGTCCTCTTGCACGGTATACGTGTCCGCTCCCTCGGACGAACTCCAACTGATGGTGTAGCTCCCATCTCCATCGGCGTTGCTGATGGCATCCAGAAACGGCGCGGCGGGGATGAAAGGAAAGTGATTTATCGCCCACGGCAGATAAAACCTGGCTTCCTCCCAGGCGGGAGTCAGGGTGGCTGTCGGCGGCTGGACGGAGGTGGCGGTAGAGGTTGGCGTTGGCGTGGAAGTCGCAGTCGCTGTAGCCGTAGGCCCAGCGACCGGAGTACCCGTAGGGGTTGGCGTAAATGTAGCAGGGAGTGCGACGGTGGAGGTTGGCGCAGGTGTAGTTGTCGGCGTCTCCCCAACAAATTTACGCAGGAGGACATCATCCACATAGACGCCTTCGGCGGCGTGCATGCTCAAATCACTTTGAAAAGCGACCAAAACCCACACCTGGGGCTGGCCGGTCAGATCGCCCAGGGTATAAACGTCGGCCAGGTCGAAAACGCGCTCCGTCCAATCGTAGACCCCGGAAGTGGAAGCGCCATAGAAATTGGATCCATCGGTGGAGGCCCCCAGGAACAGGACATCGTAACTCTGTTCGCTGTTGATCCAATACATCATGCGAAACTCAGCCGCGCTTGTACCCGCCAGGCTGAAAGGGCCATAGATCATCCAGGATTTGGCATAATCCGGATAGTCGCTGCCGCAGGCCAGGAGGCTGCCATCCGAACCGCCCCCCACCACCCAGGCGCTGTAGCTGCCGGTATGCGGGCGGCAGTCGCTTTGCGCCCAGAAATACTCACCATTTGTGGCGCCGTCATTGTCAAATACATTCCAATCGCCGGGAAAAGCGCCTTCGAAGTCATCGCTGAAAATCGTTGCCCAGTCTTCATCTGCGCCTGAAGGTGCATTGGCAGGCTGGTTAAATGTGGAGAAGAAGCGGTTAACCGCCGCCAGCAGCCAGGCGGAAGCCGGCCTTTCAGATCGGGCGGACCGGTCAGGGGTGGGACTTCGGGCTTGATGGCTGCGCCAGCCTCCAGTCCGCTGATGTGAATGAGGCCTGAATCGCTGAGGCTCGCCCAGGCAGGCCTCCATTCGGGGGCCTGCGCTTCGCCACCCGATAATGGGGTCAGAAGCGCCACGAAAAGCAAAACCGGCAGTACTATTCGGAGCAGGTAGGATTTCATTTGGAAGGTCTCCTTTATTCTGTGAAAAGAACAGTATTTTTAGCGCTACCTGCTCAATAACAACCCACCTTTGCGATTATTTTTGCCGGATAAATACCAACCTGGAATTGGCCGGGATTAACAATAAAAAAAAGGACCGCGGGCACTCCCAACGGCCGAATATATGAACCAGATGAATTGATCTGAGGACAATGCAACCCAACGTTCATCGCAGACTTTGTGTATCGATTGGGAACCACACTCAACTATATATTACAAAATCTTAACCTGAATGTCAAATAAACTAACCATTCTGCAAGTAAAAATGACGCCATATCCTGGCAAGGGGCGAGGTTTAATCGCCATGTCGAAAATGGGGCGTTACGATAGCGGTGCGCTTTTCTTTTTTCCATCCCCCACCAACACCATCCCACCATGTTTTGGCCAAAATCCAGGCGTACATCCACAATCTATCCCTGGCGTACCATTAACCTGCCTCAATCCTCCGCCTCGTCCTCGTCGGTCTTAAACATGGAGAGCACCAACCTCCCCAGCCACTTGACGACATCCCGCATGCCGTAACCCACCAGCGCGCCCGTGAGTTGCGCTGTTCTTTTTCCCCCAGCGCTCGCCGGCCCCCTCCCCCACAGTATGACAATCATCCACCGGCGCAGTGACAATCAATACTTAAAACCCACCAGCGGTTTTGCTACAATGATTAGACGGGGGGACAGTCTGAATTATTTCCGTGATGGTCCGTTATCCAGGCCCGTTTGCGAAAGGAGGGCTGGGCTCATAAGAATAATCAACGCCATATCCTATCCATCATCTTCTCGATAGCCGTTTCGTATCGTGTCAAAAGGAGGCAGGCTGAATGAAAACGGTCTTTGTCCATCCAGAACGCTGCATCGGCTGTAAGCAGTGTGAAGCAGCCTGTGCAGTCGCCCATTCACAGACCAAAAACCTCTTCTGGGCCGTGTTCGAGACCCCGCTGCCAAAGCCGCGCATCCACGCCGAACCCGGCCTTACCCTGAACACCTCTTTCCCCAACAAGTGCCGTCATTGTAATCCCGCGCCTTGCATGGGCGCCTGTCCCACCGGAGCCATCTGGCGCGCCCAGGATTTGAACGAGATCGTACTGATCAACGCCCGCAAGTGCATCGCCTGCGGCATGTGCGCCATGGTCTGTCCGTTCGACGTGATCACTTACCACGCCTCGGCCGATGCACCCGAAAAAGCCGCTGTGGCGACCAAGTGCGATGATTGCATCGAACGGCAGCGCCAGGACATGATCCCCGCCTGCGCCGAAGCTTGCAAAGTCGGCGCATTGGAATTCGGCGAGATCAACGAGCTGGTCAAATCCGCACGCACGCGCTATTCTCAAGCCGTCTCAGTGGCGGTAACGCAGGCCGGGGACGAAATGCTCGCCCTGCCTGCCAATGTGAACGCCTGGCGAGGTTGGGGAGAAGCCGTCACGAATTTAAACGCAGACGGCAAGAAAAAAGGAGCGTAAACGATGACCCCTGTATTCGATGGCAACGGATATAAGAAAAAAAGCATCAACTCTGATACCTGGGCTATGCTGGAGATTGCCCACCGGGAGGGTATCGAAACCGTTTGGGACCGGCTGGCAAAGCAGGAACCGCAGTGCGGCTACTGCAACCTGGGCACCAGTTGCCGCATCTGCGCCATGGGACCCTGCCGGGTCGACCCGTTTGGCGACGGGCCTCAGAAAGGCGTTTGCGGCGCAGACGCGGATATCATCGTGGCCCGTAACCTGGCGCGCATGATCGCCGCCGGGGCTTCCGCTCACTCCGATCACGGGCGCGATATCCTGGAAACCTTGCAGCGGGTCGGCGAGGGCAAAACGGACATCTACACCATCAGCGACCCGGATAAGCTTAACCGGCTGGCAGCCGAATATGGCCTGACAACCGATGGAAAGAGCGTGCAGGAGATCGCCGCCGAGCTGGCCTGGGAGATGATGGAAGATTACGGCATGCGCCGTGAAAAACTGCCCCTGGCTGGCCGCGCTCCCCAGGCGCGCCAGGAGATCTGGGAGAAAACCCATACCTACCCGCGCGGCATCGACCGTGAAAACGTTGAAGCACTGCACCGCACCCATATGGGCGTCGACAACGATTGGGTGAACATCTTGCTGCACGCCGTCCGCACCAGCTTGAGCGACGGCTGGGGCGGCTCGATGGTGGCTACCGATCTCTCCGACACGCTGTTTGGCGACGCCCAAGCCAGTGACATCCAGCATGAACCTGGGCGTACTCAAGTCGGACCAGGTCAATATTATCCTGCACGGGCACAACCCCATGCTCTCCGAGGTGATCGTCGCCGCCTCCCAGGACCCGGAGTTGCTGGCCCTGGCAAAGGAGAAAGGCGCCCTGGGAATCAATCTGGCCGGTTTGTGCTGCACCGGCAACGAAGTGCTGATGCGCAAAGGCATTCCCATGGCGGGCAACCACCTGATGCAAGAGCTGGCCATCATAACCGGCGCCGTAGAGTTGATGGTCGTGGATTACCAGTGCATCATGCCGGCGATAACCGAGACGGCGAAATGCTTCCACACCCGGGTCGTCAGCACTTTCGACAAAGCCAAATTCCCCGGCGCGGAGCACATCAGCTTCGACCCGCAGCGCGGCCTGGAGATCGGAAAGCAAATCGTGCGCATGGCGGTGGAAAACTACACCCGGCGCGTCCCCGAGCGCGTCCACATCCCGGTGGACCCTGTCCCGGTCATGGCGGGCTTCTCCGTAGAAGCGATCCTGGGCGCCTTGGGCGGCACCCCGCAGCCCCTGGTCGACGCCATCGTCCAGGGCAGCCTGCGTGGAGCGGTTGGGGTAGTGGGTTGCAACAACCCCAAGATCAAGCAGGACCTGGGCCATACCGAGCTGACCCGGCGCCTGATCGAAAACGACATCCTGGTGCTCGTCACCGGCTGCGCCGCAGTGGCGGATGGGAAAGCCGGCTTGATGGTTCCGGAAGCCGCCGACCAGGCCGGCCCGGGCCTGAGCGCAGTTTGCAAGGCGCTGGGCATCCCGCCCGTGCTGCACCTGGGAAGCTGCGTGGATAACACCCGTATCCTGGTGCTGGCGGCCGCCCTGGCCAACCATCTGGGGGTGGATATCAGCGCCCTGCCGCTGGCCGGAGCCGCTCCGGAATGGTACTCCGAGAAGGCGGTCTCCATCGGGACCTACGTCGTGGCGTCCGGCATCTACACCGTGTTGGGCACCGCTCCGCCGGTCTTCGGCAGCCCGAACGTAGTCAAGCTGCTGACTGAAGGGTTGGAGGGCGTCTTCGGCGCCACCTTTGCCGTCGAGCCCGACCCGAACCGGGCAGCCGCCCTGATCCGGCGCCACATCGAGCGCAAGCGGGCCGCACTGGGCCTGGCGGCCCTAGACCCCGCCAGCATCCCCATGCCGGAAGCCGAGCTGGCTCTGGCCTGAACCGGCGTTGGCGCCGGAGGGAAGGATGCGCAAATGAAAATCGTCATCGTAGGCGCAGGACCGGCGGGCGTGAGCGTGGTCGAGACGCTGCGTAATTACGACCGCCAGTCGCAACTGGTGATGCTCAGCGCTGAGCCCTACCCGCCCTACTCTCCGCCAGCCATGGCGGACCACTTTATCAGCGGATCGGACGCCCACTTGTGGCGCGGCGAGGATTGGCCGGAGCGCATGGACGTGGCCTACCAGCCCGGCGTAAGGTCCAGGCGGTCGAGCCGCAGACCCATCGCCTGGCGCTGGCGAACGGGGAGGTCCTGGAATACGACCGCCTGGTGATCGCCACCGGCAGCCGCCTGTATGCGCCTCTGGAAGGCGTGGACCTGCCGGCGTATCTACAACTTCAAATCGCTCAGCGCAGCGGAAGCCCTGGTAGGAGAGGTGAAGAGCGGCGAGGCGCGCTCGGCCTTGATCGTCGGGGCCGGCTTTATCGGCATGGAAATCGCCCTGCTGCTGCGCGAGCTGGGGATAGCGGTCACCCAGCTCGAGATGATGGATCAGGTCATGCCGGCTATGCTGGATGTCAGGAAACCGCCGCCGTCGCGCTGGAGGCAGATGCGCCGGCGCGGGGTGGACGTGCGCCTGAACACGCGCGCGCTGGCCTTCAGCGGCAATGGGCGGGCGACCGGCGTCCAGCTCGAATCCGGGAAGATGCTTCCAGGCCGACCTGATCATCGCAGCCACGGGCGTCAAGCCAAACCTCGACCTGTTGGCGGACTCGGGGATCGAGCACAACTGGGGCGTCCGGGTGGACGACCACTTGCGAACCAGCGCCCCAGACGTTTACGCGGCCGGCGACGTGATCGAATCCCCGTATCGTCTCGGCGGCGAGCTGCGCGTACATGCCATCTTTCCCAACGCCGTCGAGCAGGGCCGGGTGGTCGGCCTGAACCTGGCGGGGTTCGACGTACCATACCGGGGGGCGGACCGCATGAACAGCCTCAAGCACCTTGGGCTGCCCATTCTGGCGGTTGGCGCGAAAGACGGCGACGAGGTCTTGCAGTTCCACTGGCAGGGCAACCAGCGCCGGCTGTATCTGAAAGATCACCGCCTGGTTGGATTTCAACTGGTCGGCGAACTCCGCGCCGCCGGCATTCTGCGCGAGCTGCTGGTCACCCAGCGCGACCTGAAGGGGCTCAAAGACCGCCTGCTCGACCCCCAATTTGGGCAGGGCACGATCGTCTGGGAGGCGCTGGCTTCGTTTTAAAGGAGCTCAGGCCGGGCTGTTCGAATATAACTTAACGGGGAGGTGCGACCCTCACTTTCGGGGTCGCACCTCCCCTAAATTCTTTATATACCATCCGGTTAAGAGGCAATTTGCCCTGATTCATCCCCCTCGTCTTCGTCGGTCTTAAACATGGAGAGCACCAACCTTCCCAGCCACTTGACGACATCCCGCATGCCGTAACCCACCAGCGCGCCCGTGCCGAAAGCGGCAAAGTTGTTGGTCGCGTTCACATCCGTCCCGTTGGAGCCGCCGAACAAAGCCACCCCGCTGCGCAGGAGCGAGAGAACCACCAGCGCCATCGCCGCGCTCTCCCAGGGAGCGGAGACGTACTTGCCAATCCAACGCGGGTCGTATTTTCCGCTTTTCAAGTAGAAATCAAAAAGCGAACGGATTTGGAACAACACGGATCCGAAGACTGCGCCGACCACCGTATAACCGACGGTCTTCAATAAAGGGTCCGCCAGGATCTCTCCGCTCAGGCCGAAGCCGCGCAGGAGGGAAAAATTTCCGCTCCAGACGTCAAAAAGGAACCAAAACCCGCCCAGGAGCACCAGGATGAAATATGCGATCAAGGCGTTGACCTGCCAGAAATAAATAAGCTGGTCGGGGGCGATGCCAAGCACACGTGAAAACCTGGGCAAGGCCTGGTCGATCCCCCGGCTCGCAGCAATCGTTTGTTGTGTCATCGGATTACCCTTCCCCTTCCCCACCAGAAGCTGGCGCACAACCAGCTTGCGAGAGGGGAAAATTTCGTTAACCCTATAAACGCAAAAGCCCAGGGATTTTCCGTCCTATTTTGATGAATCTCTGGAGATTGCGGCATAGCCGCAACTCTCCATCATAATGTGTGGTGCGCCACAAGCGCCCAACACTTTTTGGAAGGAAATCCCTCCCGGCCACAGTTTGCTATGCCTCGGTGAATCTTAAATATATATCCCTTGAAATAACATGAATTCCGTGCTGTCATGCTATACTGAGGTTAAATCTGAGAGGCTAATCAAACATGGTTCGTATTCCAACGCATCGTGAACCGACACATCCCGGAGAGATGCTCCTGGAAGAGTTTTTGGCTCCCATGGGGTTGACCCAGCGGGAGCTTGCAGATGCCATCCACGTGCCCTACCAGCGGATCAACGAGATTATCAATAAGCGCAGGGGGATCACACCCAGCACCGCTCTCCGGCTGGCGAAGTTCTTTGGGATGACGGCCGGCTTCTGGATGAATCTGCAGTTGCGCTGGGATCTTTACCAGGTCCAGAAAAACGAAAAGCGAGTCTTAGAAACCATCCAGCCTTTTTTACCAACCGACAAAGGACCGCGAGACTTTCAACATCCAGCTTCCTGAAACCTCACCATCGGACAAAGCCTGCTTTATTCAGGCTATCAGGTTGGCCGGCAACGGGTCTCTGGCCTGTCAGTCTTTCTGCAAGAGCTTGAAGGCGATCCTGCGCCCGTACTTTCTACCGACCGCCAGGGTGAACCACAATTTTAACAGGTCGTCCACCAGGCCGGTCTGCTCGGGTCCGCCCAGGTACATCGGGCGCAGCCCAACATCCGAAATCAACCGCTCTATCTTCTGGCGCGCCAGGCCTTCCGGGCCTGTGTAAAACAAATCAGCCGGGACGCCGTTGAAAAGGGGCTCCGCAAAGTTCTCCCACCCCAGGGCGTTGAAGGCGCGATACACCTGGGCATTCGGGGTCTGAGACGTGAAGACGGGCAGGCTGTTCACCACCGCCGATCCGATTTTATTGGCGGCGTCGATGACGATTTTGCCATCCAGAGCCGCGGCATGGGCGGCGATTGTCTCATCCATCCTCGCGCCGGGGATGGCGAATAAAACCACTTCGCCAAAGGCAATGGCGTCCGCAATCGTCGCTGCAGCAGCCCGGCCTGCCAGCTCACCGGTCAATTCCTGAAGGCTGGCCTTATGCGGATCTCGCACCCCAAAACGGATCGTATGCCCGGCTGCGGCCCACTTCTTGCCGAGCGTCCCCCCGATTTTACCGGCTCCCAAGACTGCGATGTCCATTTTTTATTTTCCTCCTGAACCCTGGATGGGCTGCGCCACAAATTGGCGCAGCCATTCATTTTTTCCCTATTTTGATGAATCTCTGGAGATTGCGGCGTAGCCGCAACTCTCCATCATATTGCGTGGTGCGCCACAAGCGCCTAACACTTCTGGTTTGCGATCAAGATTCGTTATTTTACTCCAATCGCTGAAACTGAAATTCTCGCCTCGGATGTCGAAAATATTCCTGGCGTAAGGATTTGCGCCTTTTTGATTCCGAATGTATACTCACCCGCATGTCCGGCATCCAGCTCTTCGGCGCGGCCATGGCCCTGCTCTCGGCAATGGTCTGGGGCAGCGGCGACTTCAGCGGCGGTCTGGCGGCGCGGCGCGGCAGCCCTTACCAGGCGCTGGCGCTCGTCTCGCTGACCGGCCTGGTCTGCCTGCTGCTTTTGACGCTGGCGACCCATGAGAGCTGGCCCAGTGGAGTGACGCTGGCATGGTGCGCCGCGGCCGGGGTCAGCGGAGCGCTGGGAATCGTGACCCTGTATGCCGGCCTGGCAGGCGGGGCCGCGGCGCTGGTCTCGCCTACTGCGGCTGTAGTCGGCACCCTGCCGCCGCTGCTGGTCAGCGCGCTGCTGGAGGGGCCTCCCAATCCGCAGCAGTGGGCCGGGTTTGCCACCGGCCTGGCGGGAATCTGGCTGGCGTCCAGGGGCGCATCGAATGAGTCCGGCCGCCCGCGGCCAAGCGGCCTGGGGCTGGCAGTCCTGGCCGGCCTGGGCTTTGGCGGCTTCTTCGTCTTGATCGCTCAGGTGGACAGCGGCGGGGTCTTTGGCCCGCTGGTAGTCGCCAAGCTGGCGGCAGTGATATTCGCCTTGGCGATCTTGAAAATACGGGGGCGCCCGTTCCTCAGCCCGCGGCGCATGCCGCTGGGCGTTTTAGCCGGGGCCCTGGACGCCGGGGGAAACATCTTCTATCTGCTGGCCACCCGCTATACCCGTCTGGACATCGCCGCCGTGCTTGTCTCGCTCTACCCCGCTGCGACGGTGTTGCTTTCCGGGCTGGTGCTGAAGGAAAGGGTCACTTCCGGCCAAAAAGTGGGCGTGGGCCTGTGCATACTGGCGGTCGCCCTGATCACGGTCTGACCCTCAGTCCGGCGTTATGAGCCTGTCCCGCTGTAATGGCGCAGCCCGAACAGCCAAATTTGGTAAGCCGCCGCCAGCAGCAGGACGGCGATGGGCGGCCCCAGCCAGGCCAGGGGTCCGATGTTCCGCCCCAGCAGGTAGCTGGCAGGGTAGAAAGAGGCAAAGCCATACGGGATTACCCAGGTCAGCCAGGTTGTGATCGCTTTTGGATAGATCGTCAGGGGATATTGGGCGAACAGGTGGTTGTCGAAGACCAGGCGCATCACCGGGACCGCATCCATAATCCAGAACGCGCTCACGCTGGTGATCAGGTTGAGGGCAATGAAAATCAGCCCGCCGCTCAGCACCTCCACCGCCAGGTAGAGCAGGTTGGTTGGCGTCCAGAAGATGTGTAAATCGACGCTGGCCTTGACCACCAGGGCCGCCCCAACCAGGAAATTGCCGATCCCATCGTGGCAGAAACGGTCCGCCAGCAGGTGGAAGAGCGGGTCGATTGGGCGCACCAAAAAGCGATCGAACCCACCGGTGCGGATATAATCCCGGCCAACGGTCCACAGGTTGTCGGCGAACATGTGGTTGATCGATTTCGCCAGGGTCACCAAACCATAAATGAGCAGCACTTCGTCGAAGCTCCAGCCATTCAGGGAAGGGATCTGGCTCATCACGACCCAGATCGTCAAAAGGCCGGAGGCCTGCAGGAAAATGGTCGAGCTGGCTCCAATGAGGAAGTTGACCCTGTACTCCATCAGGATCTTGAAACGGTTGATCAAGAACAGCCAGTACAGCTCAGCATAGCGGGTCAAGCTCAACCTCCCTGGACAGTCACCTTACGGATGGCGATGCGGAAAAAGAGCTGCGAAAAAAGCGCCAGGCCGGCGATCCAGGCCAACTGCACCAACCACAGGCGCGGCGCCTGGCTGAGCGGCGCGATCCCGCTCAACAGTGAAAGCGGCACATAGACATACTGGGAAAAGGGCAGAAAATGCAGCACGCCCTGCAGCCAGAGCGGCATCATCACCAGTGGAATCAGCTCGCCGCTGGCAAAGCGCCCAAAACCATACAACAAAATGCCCAGGCCCCAGGTTTCGGTGGTGTAAAAGGTCACACAGGCCATCACCCAATCGAAGAAAAACAGGACGGTGCGGCCGAGCAGGGCCGCTATGAGGAAGGCGCCCCAGGTGGACAGGCTGGTAGGCCAGTGCAGGCCGAACACCAGGGTAGCGACCAGCGCCATGGGAATGTTCCACAGCAGGAAGGTCAGCATGTGCGAAAGGTACTGGCTGTAGTAGCTGAACAGTAAATTCACCGGGCGCAGCAGCTCGACGGCAATCTGGCCTTCGCGCAGGTTGTAGCCGAACTCCCACATCAGGAAGCCATCCGCGATCGGGTTTAGCACCTGGGCCAGCAAGATGTAATTGATAGTCTGCTGCAAATCCAGCCCACCGATCTGGGCGGTATTGGCGTAAACCGCCCGCCAGAAGAAGACGTAGATCGCCATGGCGATGGTGTTCAAGATAATGCTGGACCAAAACCAGGCCCGGTAGGCGAGCGATCTCTTGGGCTGGAGGCTGGCCATCGCGCCGTAGATGCTCAAATTACGGCGGATAGCGCCCGGCAGGTTGGCGATCATTTGCGCGCCTCGACTTCTTTCACGGCCCGCTCTTCACCTTGAGCCAGGGCTCCCCCGTAGATTTGCTTGACAATAGAGGCCAGGTCCGGCTCTGCCAGCGAAAAATCGACGACATCGAGCTGCGCCATCAAGGAGGCTGCCACTTTGCTGGCGGTGGTCAGGCTGCGGTCGAAGCGCAGCGCCAGCTTGCGGCCCAGGGCGTCGCCGCCGCCGGAGACCACCTCAGCCCCTTCCGGCATCTGGAACGAACCGGCCGGCTGCCTGGTTTCGAAGGTGATCGTGCGGTACTTGCCGAAACGCTGCTTGATGGTGCTGATCGGCCCGTCGTAGATCAGGCGGCCCTTGTCGATGATGATCACCCGCTGGCAAAGCTCCTCGATATCGCCCAGGTCGTGGGTGGTCAGAATCACGGTCGTGCCTTTGGCCTGGTTTTGTTCTTTGATAAATTCCCGGATTTTTTCCTTCACGATCAGGTCCAGGCCGATGGTTGGCTCGTCCAGGTAAACGACCTTCGGCTCGTGGATCAGGGTAGCGGCCAGCTCGGAGCGCATTTTCTGCCCCAGGGACATGTTGCGAACGGGTACATTCAGCAGCTCGCCCAGGCCCAGGGTTTCGGAGAACTGCTGGAGTAGCTGCTGGTAGCGTTTAGGCTCGACCTGGTAAATCCTGGCGATTAGGTTGAGAGACTCGATCAACGCCAGGTCCCACCACAATTGCGTGCGCTGGCCAAAGACGACCCCGATATCGCCGGCGTTTGCTACTCTTTGTTTATGCGGATCGCGGCCCAGCACTCGCACCCACCCGCTGGAGGGCAGCAGGATGCCGGTCAGCATCTTGATGGTGGTGGATTTGCCGGCCCCGTTCACGCCGATGTAGCCGACGACCTCGCCTGCTTCGACCGAGAGGCTGACCCCTTCCACCGCAACCACCTCTTTCATACGCGGTTGGAAAAGGGCTTTGACGGCGCCGGCCAGGCCGGGTTCCTTCTGGCCGATTCGGAAGATCTTGGTCAGGTTTTCCGCTTGTATGATCGCCATATGCGTTCTTCAGGGAATTCAGGGCGACGGCTCGAGAGAGGCAAACACCCGCCTCGGGAGCTGGCTGGATTTATAGATGCTGGCATAGCGGATGCCGTTCACATAGAGGATGTGCTCTGGCTGTTCCCCCTGCAAGGCTTCCAAAAGCTTGGTGGGCAGGTTCAGCCGGTTCTGCTGGATGTCGTAAATTACCAGGTAATCCGACTCGCGCGCCCAGTTTGCGCTGCGATCGGTGAGATAATCCGTGCCAACATACATAAAAGGGTGGGATGTGCCCGGGAAATAGTAAGAGAAGCAGCCAACGCCCAGGTGCGAGGTGACGGTCAGGTTTTTCGCATCCGGTTTTTGGGCCAGGTACGCCGCTGCCAGCTCCAGGCCTTCGCCGTACCCGGCCGAGGGATCCTGCGGTCCGGCCTGCAAAGCCTGCATCAGGGGATTCGTGTAGGTATAGTAATAAGGGTATTGAGGCGCTGCGCTGGCAGCTTGCAGCAGGACCAGGCCGCCCAGCAAGCTTGCCTGGGCCAGAGGGTTTTTAAAAAGCGCAGACCGCTGCGCCAGCCAGCGCCCACCCCAGACGAACCCAAGCGCCGCGATCACCTCCAGCGAGACGAAGCTGACCATGATATAGTGCATCGAGTTCCAGCCATGGGCGACGCCGAAGATCAGAATGAACAGGCCGGCCAGAAAAGAAAGGTACCCGATCATCTGTTTGGCCACGTCGCTCGAACGCCGCCTCCCCGCGTGCGAACAGCCCCACAAAGGCCAGGATAACCCCCAGCCACAGGATGGGCGTCGTTTTGTAAAGGAAAGATTGAAGGTAATAGGCGATCCCCGAAGTATCCAGGTTAAAAGCAGCCGGGTTGAGCGCCTGGTCCGCTGGCATGCGCTGGCCGCGAAATGCATAGCTGACGGCGTTGCCATACACCCGGTAGAGCATCTCGCCGGGCGCGACCCACATCCCGGGCCAGACCAGGAAGAAGATCAGCGCCAGGACTCCCAGCCAGACCAGATAATCCCGTATGCTCCGCCGCACGGCTTTCCATTGGCGCTGGCCCCGGCGCCAGTCCTGGACAAGGCTGACCAGGGACATCAACCCCACCAAAGGGACCAACACGGTCATGGGCGACTTGGTTAATAAGGCCAAGCCGGCCGCCACAGCCAGAGATCAGCAGGTAGGCGAACTTCCGGCCCTGGTTCAGGAAAACCAGCATTGCGAATATGGAAACCAACGTGAACGTGGCAGCTATGCCCTCATGGTTCAAAAGCCGCGACTGCCCCAGGTAAAAAGGGTCGAAGGCAACCAGCAAAACGGCTGCCAGGGCGATCCCATTTCCCATCAGCTTACGCAGCAATGCAAACGCCAGCAGCAAGCTGAGGCTGATAATGCCCACGTTGATCATCTTGCTGCGGTACATCACCGTGGACAGGGCTTTGCCGTATTGGGCGTAGATGTCGTCCAGCTCCCAAAACTTGTCAATGTACCCGTGGCGTATTTGGGTGTACTCGGGGAAATAGGAAAGGATGGCGGCGCTGATCTCCCACAGGGTTGTCACTGCCGGGTGGTAGTCGTAGGCCGTCCGCTCGAACTGGCCCCGGTCCACGGCATGCAGGAAATTATGGGCGAACATCAGCCAGGCTGGCTCATCCCCTGTGGTGAACTTCTTGATCCCGATAAAGCGAGGGACAAAGATGGCCGAAAAAACGAGCGCAAATAGCACGCCGGTAAGGATGGCTTTTCTGATCACAGTTCTAGACATGGGTCCGGACACAAGGTTGAATTATAACATCGGCCTGCAGGCGGGCTGTGGCGCTTGACTGGGGCTCTTCCGAGAATTCTGTAATGATCCCAAAGAGCCTTCACTGGAGCGAAACGGTTCAAAAACTCGGATGAAACTCGCAATGATATAATGCAAAGCTGTACTGAAAGAATCGGCATACCCGTGGCCTGGAGTTTTGTGTGAATATCGCGAGAGGCAACCTCTCCTTTGGCATACAAAGGATCTTTTTAGTCATCTTTTTGATCTTTCCGATCGCGCTTGGCCTCCTCTTTCAGCTCCGGTTCGCTATACCGACCCTGGAACCTTACCAAACATTTTCACTCGCCCCAATATTTATCGTCTTCCTGGGGTTTCTGTTCATCATCCTATCGGGGAAGGAAAATCGCAACAACTGGCAGTTGGTCGCCTTGTTGATCGGATTTGCGCTGGCTTTACGCCTGGCAATGGTGTTAATTCTCAGCTCAGACCTCTACTCTGACCTGCTGGATGTCCATCTTTATGCCATCGATATTTTAAGAGGCAACCCAACCGCCAATCTCGGCAAATACACCTATATCCCGGAGGCCAGTTATCTCTCCATGACTGGCTTGACCTTCGCTGGGTTATATAAAATCTTTGGCGCCAGTGTAAAGACAGCGAAATTGTTCACGGTTGCGCTCAGCAGTTTGACCTGCGGCCTGATCTACCTCACCGGGAAAGAGATCAGCGACAACCCTCGGGTTGGCCTGGCGGCGGGATTCCTGTACGCCGGCTGGCCTTCGCTGGTCAGCTATACCGGCGTTCCAAGTTCCGAGCACATCGCCATGTTTCTCATCGTATTATCAACGTATATCTGGGTGATGGTTTCAAAACGTGAGCCCACAGATCGTTGGTATTACCCGCTCGGCATCTTCATCTTGATTGGGGTGATCCTTGGATTGGTGGACTGGTACCGGCCGGTTGCATTGATTCTCCTGCTGGCATTTTTAATCTCAGAAGTAATTTATTGGAAGAGAACGGAACGCCCGTGGCTAAAAATCGTCAGTTTGCTTGCTCTGTTTGCCGTATGCCAGTTCACCAGCAACCTTTCTACCCAAATCAACGATCGCATCAATAGACTCAATATCCCATCCAATGGTCAGAGAATCGGCTCGACGATCTTGATCGGCTCGAACTTCGCTTACAAAGGCAATCACAATTGGGAGGATCAATGGCTGATCATCAACGCCTATCGCAAGTACGGGGACGATTTTAATGCAGCCAATCGCTACCTGTTTCAGCTTGCAATCCGCAGGATTGGCGAGAATTTGGATAAAGTGCCCTCTTTACTCGAAACCAAGTTCAGCCGGGTTTGGGCGAACGACGCCGGCATGATCGACGCCTCCGCTGTGGGGTCGAATGACGCCGAACTGCTGGGCTATCTCAGTCAAATCGATTTACTTTACCTGATCGCCATCACAGCTTTTGCATTCCTGGCGACGATCGTTGCGCTCTTCAGGAGAACAGGAAAAATCTTCTTCATGATGCAGCTATTTATCATTGGTTTTTCGGTTATTCTTTTGATCACAGAAGCCCAAATGCGCTATCGATCGATCCTGGCGCCGTTTCTGGTCCTGCTGGCCGCCTCGGGCATGAAAAGCCTGCTCCGTTAATTTCTGAAACGACCGATTTTTTCACTCATGATGGATCCACGCAAAAAGGTTGCCCGCCTTGCGATCATCTCTGCCGGTTTATTGGCCCTCATCCTGCTGCCGCGCTTGATTGGCATCGCGAAATTTGTGACCGTCGACGAGCCCGCCTGGCTGCTCTTCTCTGCAAATTTCTTTCACGCGCTCTATAAAGGCGAGTTCGCCCAAACGGTTTACGACTACCACCCTGCAGTTACGACCATGTGGTTATTCACGGCCGGATTCTTATCTTACTTCCCCGGCTATATTTCGATCACTAAAAAATACATCGAAAAATACTGGGAATTCGACCAACTGCTGCAAAAATACCACAAGCTGCCGCTTACGATCTTAACCCGAGGCCGGCTGTTTTCGATCCTGGGGATCGCCGCGCTGCTGCTGCTCTCCTTTGGCTTGCTGGATTCACTGGCAGGCACGCTCACTGCCCTGGCTGTGATCCTGATGATCGCATTTGACCCATTTTTCCTGGGCCATTCGCGTTTACTGAATCACGAAAGTATGCTGGCCGCGCTGACACTGGCGGCGCTGCTGGCCGCGTTGGTCTACCTGTACAAACACCGCCAGAGGCGCTACCTGCTCCTCTCGGGAGCTGTTGCCGGCCTGGCGCTCCTGACCAAATCTCCAGCAATTGTATTGATCCCTCTGGTCGGGCTGATGTTTTTCGTCCGCTATCTCCAGGAGCTGAAAAATGAAACCCACAAAGGTAAAATGACGCTTTCCTACCTGGGCGGCCTGGCCTTATGGTTGGCTGTCCTGGGCCTGGTGTATTTCGTCTTCTGGCCCGGGATGTGGGTCGACCCGCTGAGAATGCTCTACACGGTGTACGGGAACGCCTTCAGCTACGCTTTTCAGGGGTCCAGGTTATCCGTGACCCAGGAGCTTCAGCCGAGCCGCTTCAGCCTGAACACGGGCGGGATCGCCCCGTATGCAAAGATGATTTTCTTGAAAACTACCCCGGTCGTCTGGCTGGGTGTGCTGGCTGCAATGGTAGGCCTGGGGGTTAAAAAGGGCCGCTCCATGAGCCAGGTGACCAAGATGGTCGTGGCGTATTTCGCCCTGCTGGGGTTGCTCTTCCTGTTGATGTTCGGGTTGTCGCGCGGACGCGACCACAATCACTACGTGTTGACCAGCTTTGTATCCCTGGATGTGATCGCCGGGATCGGGATCGCCTGGGGGCTGGGATGGGCAGCGCAAAGATTCCCGCTCTTCCGGCCGCGCCTGGCCCAGGCCGGCCTCCTGGCGGGCGTGCTGCTGCTGCATGGAGCCGGGGCGCTGCCGCAGTACCCTTATTATTTTACCTATACGAACCCAATCGCCCAGCGCCTGATGCCAGGCTTTCAGGACCCGGATGCCGGCTACGGGGAGGGCCTGGAGCTGGCGGGCGAATACCTGGCGCAGAAGCCGGATGCCAGCCAACTTAGCGCGATGGCCTGGTTCGCGGCCGGGTCGTTTTCCTATTTCTTTCCAGGGACGACCTACAATCTTCTAATCGGCAACGTGGTCTATCCAGAGTACGTCGAGCGAATGAAAGATTCTGATTACCTGGTGATCTATACGGTCCAACAAAAAAAGACGAATATGCCGGCGAAATTGATGAAAGCCCTGGAAGCTTACACTCCAGAACACGTGATTTGGATCAATGGTCTGGAGTACGTCCAGATTTATCGAGTGAAGGATTTCTCGGATGCATTTTTCGATTCCATCGGAGAGTGATGGCGCAGCCTCCATCCGCGAGGACCAGAGTCGTGCTGCGTCTGCTTTGTCTCGACCAAACGGGCCGGGCCTGAAGCTCTGGGAGCTGCTTTTTGCCGGTTTTGCCAGCTTGCTCGGAGCCTGGATCTTATTATCGGCGACCTCGGTTTATGGGGCCGGGGTTTCTTCCGATTCGATGTTTTATATCTCCGCCGCAGATAGTTTCGCCGCGGGGAATGGCTTCTTCGACTTCAAAGGCGATCCGCTGACGGACTTTCCACCCTTGTACCCCCTGATCCTGGGGGCATTCAGTTGGGCGTCGGGGATATCGCCTTTCGTTTGGGGCCGCTTTCTCAATGCTGCCGCCATCGCCTTGCTGATTGCCAGCAGTGGGCTGCTGGTCCGGCGCTGTTTCTCAAATCGGAGCCTGTGGTTTACCCTGGGCGTGCTGGCGACTTTGCTTTTTCTGCCCCTGTACCCCCTGGGAGCGAATGTCGCCACGGACCTGTTGTATATCCTCTTCAGCGTGTGGTTCTGCCTGGCGGCCCAATCTTTCCTGGAGGACGGCGCTTTGCGCTGGCTATTTCTGATGACTGCCCTGGCGGCCGCCTGCGCTATGCTGCGCTGGGTTGGGTTGGCTTTGGTCGTCAGCGAGGCGATCTTGATCCTGTTTGCCTACCGCTTGCACATCCGTAGGGCCTTAATCTACGCGCTCTCATTCGGCGGGTTGGCCTTCTTACCCCTGGCTTTATGGGTGGGCGCCAGGAATGTACTCTTGTACGGCACGATGGGGCGCGCCGGGGTTGGCTCAGGCAAGGTCGACGTTTTACAGAACCTGCAAATCGCCTTTGCCCGCATCGCGGCCTGGGGCGCGCCGAACCCGGCTGTGTATTGCTTGCTGCCCCTGGCCCTGCTCCTGGCAGCCGCCATCGCTATGAACCGCAAAAAGGATTGGATGAAGGGCATCCAACGGCTGTTTGGCTACGCCTTCCTGCCGGTTGTGGTCCTATCTGCCGTATATTTTTTCGCGGTTACCGTCACAGCCTATACCGCTGACCATCTCCAGGCTTTCGACGACCGCTACCAGGCGCCGTTGTTCTTTTTCTTCCTGGTCATTTTGTTTTAATCCTGGATGATCTGGTATTGGTTCATTTGAGAGGCTGGGCAGCCGCTGCCGCTCTGGCAGTCGCGTTGGTTATCTTCAGCATTTGGGGTTATCACCAGGCGACATTGATCTACAAGTTCATCCAGACCTCGAAAGATCAGGGTGTCGTCGAATACAACGATTACAACAACAAGCGTCTGATCCGCTCGGGCCTGGTGGTTTATCTAATAAACAACCCTCCCCAAACGGACAAGCCCCTCTACAGCAACGAGCCGGAGGCGATTTATTTCTTTCTGCACCGTCCGGCGAATTCTTCTCCGGTTGACCCAGTCCATTATTATGCTTCCGTTCAAGATCTCGTTTCCCTTTACCTGGAATGGCCGGCCGAGCCGCAAGCCTACCTGATCTGGTTCAAGCCGAATATCAAGCGCCAATACTACGACCCGGGTGAGATCGAGCGGATCACCCAGATGGAGAAATTGTATAAGCGTTACGATGGCGAGGTTTACATCGTCAGGCCAACCCGGCAAAACTCAGACGATCCGTGATGCATTTCGCAACAGTCACGCGCCCATCAGCCAGGCGCAGCCGTGTAGACCGTGGAACTTAAGCACTCAGGTGCTCGACAGGGACTCCCGGCAAGTGTATCCTGAGGTCTATTAATAAACCACAACCTGGGAGACGGAAAATGAAAATATTTCTCAACACGCTCAGAGCCTGGCTGCCGTTGGCTGCCGCCATCAGCCTGCTTTCCGGCCTGATCTACGTCACCGTTCAGCAAACTTACCGAACCGGGGCCGATGACCCGCAGGTGCAGATGGCCGAAGACGCTGCCCGCCTCCTGGCTGCCGGGCAGCCCGCCGATTCGCTCCTGCCAGGGGGACAGGTCGAAATCTCTCAAAGCCTGGCGCCCTATCTGATCCTGTTTGATAACAATGGCAACCCGACTGCCTCGAACGCCAGGCTGCACGGCCAAATCCCCGACGTGCCCCCCGGCGTCTTAGACTACGCCCGCCAGCATGGCGAGAACCGGGTGACCTGGCAGCCCGAGCCAGGAGTGCGGTGCGCAACCGTGATCGTCTCGGTTTCCGGCCAGCAAGCCGGGTTCGTACTCGCCGGGCGCTCTCTTCGGGAAGTAGAAGTGCGCGAAGGCCGGCTGACTCAAACAGTAGCTTTGGGCTGGTTCGTGACGCTGTTGGCCACCCTGATTTTGGTGGTCCTGTCCGAGACGCTGGCCTGAGCATCTGTCTTCCGAGCAATTTCTTCAATAAGCGGATGGAGCTCATCAACCATTCTGGTGGGCTTTCGCGGATATGCGCCGCTCGCGCCAGGCCAGGAAAAGCAGCACAGCAGCGCTGGTCAGAGATAACAGCAGGCCGACAATAAGCACCCTGATATACAGCGTGTCATCATATTGATTGGCAGGATAATAGAGCGCCGGTATAAAATTCTCCAGGGGATAATAATAAGCCACGTTCGCCACGCGCCACAGGATGATGTTTCGCAGCAAATCATTTGCAGACAGGGCAATCAACAGCAGCATCGCCAGTACGCTGGCCAGGGATAGGCGGTTCTTATCCAACCAGCGTTGAAATTGTACGGTCGCCACAATCAAAATAAACACAAAAGCCAGGCTGAAAATACGCGCGGCCACCCGTTCGGCCGTGAACAAAGGCAGTGGGAAAATGGCGCGCAACGTGCTAAATACTTTATCTAACGACAACAAAGTCAGCCCGAGGCAAGGCAGTAAAAGCGTCCGGAAATGGTCAAGGGCTTCGCGATCTTTCAGGGTATATACAACACCGAAGTAAAGAATGAATAATGCAGAAGGGACACCCACAAAGAATGTATACTCCCAGGTGCCGACCGGCATGGTCGTCCCCGAATTGACAGTCAGGTCGTTAGGGAACTGGATCTGCGTCATATACTGCCAGATGGATTGAAAAAGAGAATAACCCGCAATGAACTCACTTTTGAAATGGCCAAGCAATAAGCCGGCCGGCAAAACACGAACCAGAGCGACCAGAACGGCAAAAACAGAAGTCGCAGCAAGCACCCAAAAATGACGCGGAACGCTTAACGCCAACAAACCCAGGAAGAAGAGTGCATAGATAAATTGGTGGTAAGAACCTTGCAAAAAAATGAATAACAACCAGAAGACAACCTTGGCCACCCACCGCCAGTTGGCTTGCCCATCCAGCAGCGTAAAAATAAGCAAGGCAAAACCGGCAAACAAGAAATATCCCCCCCAATTGGCATGCCCAATGCTGGCATGGGCTAAAATGTGTCCATTGAAGTTGAACAGGGTAAATAAAATAGTGAAAGCCAATAATGAAAGCCCAAAGCGGCGGCGCAGGAGCAGCAGCGCCCAGAACCCCAGCGTATACATGAGCCAGAACTGCAACAGAACAAATTGACCGACACTCAGCCAGGGTAAAAGAAAAATTTGCGGAGAAAGAATTTGGTCCGGGATTGCTAAGAAGCGCCGGGTTACGTCCCCCTCAATGGCAGGCGCGGAGAGGTGCAAGGGTAGCTCTCCGCGGATAATCGCTTCCCGCAATAAAGTCAGGCGCGGCCCAAAAATGAGCGCCCAATCGTGAAAGCTTATTGGGCCTCTTCCCCAATTCAGGAATCTCCCCCATAGGTACAACCCACCCAAAAATAAAATCGCCAGCCAGGCGCGCTGCAGCCAGGCGTATTTAACTTGTGGACGACCCGCAATTAAATCGACAAAAAAACCGCCGTTAACCGGCAGATAGAATTTCTTCAAAAATGAATTTCCACTTGAATGAACACGCACGATTCTCTGAGAAAAACATCCCAGCCGGAACGAAACGACCCTGTCGCGAACCTCATTATACTTTGACACGCTACCATCAGACGGTAAGTCCGGGTTCAAAGGGATATTACGGACGCGATCCACCATGAATGATGAAAATTTAACCCCTAGCCAACACAGCGTTTCGGGCCGGAAAATGCGAGCAGAGATTTGTGTTAAAAATGGCAATTCCGCGCTCAATAGACAAATCCTGAGGCGTGTTGGAGGCGTTCTCCGCTTTGCTCGATACAAAATCTAGAATCAGAAGCCTATCCAGGGTTGCCGCCCGGGTCCAGGCGCCCTCCTGGAGCCTGCCGTTCGCGCTGGCGATCGTCTGCTTTGCCACCTTTGGGCTGCTTATCCCCTCCCTGGGGTTCTACCAGGACGACTGGCATCACATCTACTACGCTTATGCCCGCGACCTGGACAGCCTGAAGGAGTTGTTCCTTTTCGACAACCGTCCGGTTGCCGCCCTGTTTTATATCCCCACTTTTAAGCTGCTTGGCTTCCAGGCCATACACTGGCAGCTTTTCAGTCTCACGATTCGCAGCCTGGCAGTCATCGCCGCCTGGTTGTGCGTCGATGCGCTCTGGCCCGGGCACAAACGCGTGGCCGCCTGGACGGCGCTGGTTTTCGCCGTTTACCCGCTCTTTAACTTGCAAGCGCTTTCTGTGGTCTACAGTATGCATTGGGCGGGCTACCTGCTCTTCCTGATCTCACTGTGGGCTATGATCCAATCCATCCGCCAGCCGCAGCGCTACCTGCCCTTCACAGCCCTGGCAGTGGTCACAGCCGGTTTGCACCTGGCCTTGTTGGAATACTTCGCCGGGGTTGAGCTTGCTCGCCCGCTCGTGCTCTGGTTTCTACAAGCCAGGCAGGCTGAGCCTGGCGGCCGGCGCGCCCGGCGGACCCTGCGTCTCTGGCTGCCTTATCTAGGGCTTCTAGCAGTCTATGCGGTCTACCGGGTGTTCTTGCTCCCCACACCGGCCTCCAATCCGGGCCAGAATCCGGTCCCTGCGCTGCTGTCGGCGCTGATCCATACGCCGCCGGAAGGGATCCTGCGCCTGGCTCAAAAGGTGCTGCAAGACACCACCAGCATCCTGTTCACAGCCTGGAGCAGCGTCATCTCCCCGCAGCTTTTCGAAATCACCATTTCTGCCAACGTCAAGGCGCTGCTGGTGGCTCTTGTGCTCGGTCTGGCGCTTTACCTGTACTTTTCGGCCTTACACACGGAACAAAGTGCATCTTCCCAATCAGGGGAGGCCTGGCAGCGCCAGGCCCTTGTCCTCGGGATGGCGTTGACCGTGCTCGGCCCGCTGCCCGCCTGGCTGATCGACCGGGATATCACCAACGCCAACCCGCTTTGGAGCAGTCGCTTCGGGCTGCCGGCCATGCTCGGCGCAAGCCTGGTGGTGGTAGCGTTGGCCCATACCCTGCTGCTCAACCGGCGCACTCGCACTATGCTGTTGTGCGCGCTGGTCGGACTGGCTGCTGGCTGGCAAGTTTTGAACGCCAATGATTACCGCTGGGCATGGAGCAAACAATCCGCCTTCTACCAGCAGCTCTATTGGCGCGCCCCGTACATCCTGCCGGACACGGCCCTGCTGTCCGATGGCGAGTTCTTACCCTACATGGGCGAATATCCGACCGCATTCGCCGTCAGCACGCTCTACCCTAAGCAGGACCCCGCCGCAAGCAGCATCGATCACTGGTATTTCAGCCTGTACAAACACTTCGACGCGCAGCGCCAGGACCTGGTGCAAGGAATAACCCTGCAGGACTCCACGTATTCCTCCCATTTCAGCGCCGATAGCCGCAACAGCCTGGTGATTTCTTACGACCCGGAGCACAACCAGTGCCTTTGGGTGCTCAACCCGCAGGAGCGGGACGCCCCCGGCCTGCCGGATATCATTCGTGAAGTATTGGACGCCTCCAATCTAGGCCGCATCCAGGCCGCTTCCCCTCAGCAAAAGCCGTTCCCGGCTCAGGTCTTTGGGCCGGCGCCTGCGGATAACTGGTGCTATTATTTTGAAAAAGGGGACCTGGCTCGCCAGCTCCAGGATTGGGGCCAGGTGGTTGACCTGTGGAAACAGGCGGATGGCGCCGGCTTTCACCCGGGCAGCGGCGTGGAATATGTCCCCTTCATCGAAGGTTTTGCTTACCAGGGAGACTGGCAGTCCGCCGAAAAAATGAGCCTGCAAGCCAACCGGATCACCCAGGGAATGCGGCCTTTGCTGTGCGGCGTCTGGCAAGACGTCCTCTCCGCTACACCAGCCTCAGCCGGGCGGCAGGCGACCTGGGAAAACCTGCAAGATCGCCTGGACTGCTCGTCTTAAGCCCGGTTCCTGGCTGAAGCAGTCACTGCCGGGGTTTTGGAGAATTCAAAGAATGGCCAACTGGCTGAAAAAGTTCCGGCGCTGTGAGCCTTGCCTCTCCCTGACCTTAATCGCCTCTGTTGCGATCCTCACCTATGCTCCGCTCTTCGGGAAATTGGGGTATTACATCGAAGACTGGTACGAAATCTGGACTTATTTGACCCAGGGAGCGAAAAGCTTAATCCCTCTGTACCTGTCCGACCGCCCCCTGCGCGGTTATTCGGACGGTTTTTTCTTTACCCTCCTGGGCACCAGCGCCCTCAACTGGCAGATTTACGCCCTGGTCCTGCGCATCCTGGGAGCTTTCGCCCTGCTCTGGCTGCTGCGCATGCTCTGGCCGCGGAAGAAGGTCGAAACGACGGTGGCAGCCTTGTTGTTCGTCGTTTATCCTGGCTTCATCCAGCAGCCGCAGGCAATCGCTTTCCAGGCGCAACTGCTGGCCCTGGCACTTGCGCTGTTCTCTATTGACCTGACCATTTACTGCCTGCAAGTCCGCCGCTGGGTGCCGGCAGTCGCGCTGACCGCGCTGGCTTTGCTGATGTTGTTGGCCTACCCGCTGCTGATGGAATATTACGTCGGGCTGGAAGCGCTGCGAGTGGCCTTGCTCTGGATCGCGATCCGCAAGCAAGAGCCGCTCACGCTGAGAGAGAGCCTGATCCGGACAGCCAAACGCTGGCTGCCCTACCTGGCTGCCTTCGTCTTTTATTTGTTTTGGCGGATCTTCATTTTCACTGGCAGCCGGCCCACAACTAATGTAGGCCGCTTGCTAAGCCAGTACGCCAGCAACCTGGCTCACATGAGCGCGGGGTTCTTTGTGGAGCTGGCGAAAGACTTCCTGGAAACGATCTACCTGGCCTGGTCGGTCCCGCTGAACAATTTCCTTTATTCAGGGACTTACCGGGATAATTTCTTCAGCCTGGTGTTTACAATCCTGGCGCTGGCGGCAGTGCTGCTTTTTTACAAATTTGGCCTCGAGCGGCTATATTCGGATGCGGACCCAGCGCCCGAAGAGCTCCGGGAGTACAAATCCTTTTTCTGGGTTGGAATATTGGCCGTGCTGGCTGGCCTGATCCCAGTGATTGCCGCCAACCGCGACGTGCAGTTTGTCCAGCGCGAGGACCGCTTCTCCCTGCCCGCCTCGATCGGGGTCGTGCTGCTGGTCAGCAGCTTTATCTTCTATGTTTTCCCCAAAAAGATGAGACTATGGGCGATATTTTTCCTGGTAGGTATCTCAGCGCTCACCCAACTCAATTACGCCGTTTACATGCGCGATTTCTGGAACGTGCAAAAGGACCTCTGGTGGCAGTTAAGCTGGCGCGTCCCCATGGTCAAAGATGGTACGCTCCTGCTGGTACACCTGCCGGATGGCTTCAGCTTTTCCGAAGGTTACGAAGCCTGGGGGCCGGCCGACTTGATTTACTTTCGTGAAGCCGGTCCGCCCAGGATCACCGCTGAAGTCCTGTATTCGGCTACACTGCCGCAGGTTTTTCGCGGCGGAGAAGATCCCCTGTATCACCGCGGCATTTTTGTCGACCGCAACTTTGATAATACGCTGGTGCTCAGCATGCCAACCCGCCAGTCCTGTCTGAACGTGATCGATGGGAAAAAATACGAGCTTTCAAAAGACGAAGACCCGATCGTGCAACTGGTTGCCCCTTATTCCCGGATTGCAGAAGTGCAGACCGGCGCACAGTTCACCCGCCCACCCGAAGAAATCTTTGGCCGGGAGCCTCAGCACGGCTGGTGCTACTATTACCAGAAAGCCATGTACGCTCGCCAGGTGGGGGATTGGCAGGCGATTGCGGACCTTGGCGACGAAGCCCGCCAGAAGGGCCTGGGGCCAGCCGATCGCTCCGAATGGATGCCGTTCCTGGAGAGTTATGCCAGCCTTAACCGCGATAAGGATGCCCGCAATATCGCCGCCATAATTAAGACCGAGACCGGCCCACGCAACCTTATTTGCAGCCAACTGAACGCGCCCCCAAATTACCCCGAAGGCTACGCCTACGAGAAAGTGGTCGCAACCTTGTGTGGATCTAAATAAGTGAAAACAGGCCCTCAGCAATTTCTTACGCCGGGGGCCTGTCTGATCCAACCTGGTGAGAAGCTAATCCTCTGAAAGTGTAGAGACTTGCAATTGGGGCGCAGGTTTCTTGCTCTGCGAAATGCCCCAGATCATGGCTGCTGCGAGGATAATCACGACCAGCCAGCCCACCAGACCGAGCTGGCGGTACTGCACCAGGATCGGCGCCGCAATCAGCGAGACCAGGTTCACCACTTTGATCATCGGGTTGAGGGCTGGGCCGGCGGTATCTTTGAGCGGATCGCCAACCGTGTCACCCACCACGCTCGCCTTATGGCGCTCGGAACCCTTGCCGGTATTATTCTCCAGGCTGCTGGGTTCGTCCTCGATCGATTTTTTGGCGTTATCCCAGGCGCCGCCGCTGTTAGCCATGAACACCGCCAGCAGTTGCCCGCTCAAAATTACACCCGCCAGGAAGCCCCCCAGGGCTTCCACGCCGAGCAGCAGCCCAACTAATAAGGGGATCACGATGGAGATGGTCGCTAACGGAATGAGCTCCTTCTGCGAAGAGCTGGTAGAGATGGCTACGACCCGGGCGTAATCCGGCGTAACTTTACCCTCCATCACACCGGGGACGCGGAATTGGGCGCGCACTTCTTCTACAATCTGCCCGGCTGCCCGGCTGACCGCCCGCACCGCCAGAGAGCTGAACAGCCACGGCAGCGCGCCGCCCAACAAAAGCCCGACAAACACCTGCGTATCCGATACCCGGATGGCGTCCAACACGGGGATCCCGATCGCCGCCTGCGCCCGGCCGACATCCGTCAGGAACGAGGCGAACAGGCTGACCGCGGCGATCACCGCCGAAGCAATGGCGACCCCCTTGGTGATGGCTTTTGTGGTGTTGCCCACGGCATCCAGGTCGGCCATGATCTGGCGCGCCTTGGTGGTCGTCTCATCATCCTGTCCGTGCCAGGCCATCTCGCCGATCCCATTGGCATTGTCGGAAATCGGCCCGTAGGAATCCATGGCGACGTTATTCCCGGTATGGCTGAGCATTCCGATGCCGATCATGGCAACCGCGTAGAGCACGTAGATTGAGCCCTGGCCTCCATACAAAATCAGGGCAAACACGAAGCTCACGGCGATAACCACCAACGCCCACACGCTCGACTCCATGCCGACCGACAAACCGGAGAGGATTGTAGTCGCCGGGCCGGTGATGGTCGATTTGACGATCTCCTTAACCGGCGGCTGGCGAGTCGCAGTGAAGTAAGATGTCAGCGGGTTGAAAGCGACCGCCAGGCCGACCCCAATGGTCGTCAGCATGGCCATGCGCCAATCGTGAGAGTAAAGCAGGGCGACGATGAAGGAAAAGAAGATCGTGTTGACGCTGGAGACCTCATACGAGCGGAACATCAATTCTTCGGCGTCGTGAGCCTTCAAGAAGCCGGGCGCCTTCTCCCAGAAGGGAACGGTGAACGTGCCCAGGATAGAGCTCAAAACCCCGATGCCGCGGATAATGAGCGGGTATACGATCCACTTCAAGCTGTGTGTTGGATCGATCGCTACCAGCGCCAGGCCGAGGATCAAAGCCGAAACAATGGTCACTTCGTAGCTTTCGAAGATATCCGCCGCCATCCCGGCGCAGTCGCCCACGTTATCGCCGACCAGGTCGGCGACAACCGCGGCGTTGCGCGGGTCATCTTCGGGGATGCCCTTCTCGACTTTGCCGACCAGGTCTGCGCCTACGTCAGCCGCCTTGGTGAAAATGCCGCCGCCCACCCGCATGAAAAGCGCCAGCAGCGTACCGCCAAAGCCGAAACCCAACAGGGCGTCCGGGGCAGCCCGCCCAAAGATGATGAAAATCGTTGTCCCCCCCAGGAGGCCTAAACCATCGGTCAGCATCCCGGTCACAGTGCCGGCGTAGTAAGCGATCGAAAGGGCTTCATTGAAACCGCGCCGGGCCGCAGAGGCAGCCCTGACATTGGCCTGGATCGCCATGCGCATCCCTAGCTGGCCCACCGTTAGAGAGAAGATTGCTCCCAAAATGAAAGCCGCTGTTCGCCCGATTGCGATGATGATCTGGGTGTTTTGTGGGAATTCCTGCAGCGCTTCCGAGCTCGGCGGTACGACATATACACTCAGGAACAAGAGGATTGCCAACAAGCCGATGGCTGGCAGGATCGTTTTCAACTGGCGGTTCAGGTAGCTGTCCGCGCCGATGCGGATCGCATTCCACACCCGCTGCATCTCTTCGCTGCCTTTATCTTTTTTCATTACGGTGCCGCGTAGCAGCCATGCATAGATCAAACTGATAAACGCAGTGACCACTACGCCCAGGATAGCGATTTGCTCAAACCCATTGAGCCCATGCCTTGCAAGTCCGAGTATGTTCATTGTGCCTCCTATTGGTTGGATTGAGTCAAGCGTGCATATTTTATTCTATCGTGTGGTTTGTGTCCAATAAGTCAGGTAAATTTAAGCTCATCTCCAGTTCAAATGGACTGTTTTTGGGGTGAAGATCGTTGGTAAAATTGGTTGGTCCATATCCGCCAAGGCTTCAATATAAACTACTCGATGAACATCCCAAAACTACCCGCTAATTACAAGTTTCCACTAAAAACCATTCCGCTGGTTCTCTTTGTCATTTTGATCCTGGCTTTTGAACTCTTTGTAAAGGATACGGGGTTTTACCAGGATGATTGGCACCATATTTTCTTTGCCCACGCGTTGGGGCTTTCCAGGTTGAGGGATATGTTCTTATATGACGGGCGGCCGGCGGCCGCCCCGCTGTACATCGCTGTCTTTTCTGTCCTGGGTTTTCAGCCCATTCATTGGCAGATCTTTACCCTGGCCTTGCGCTTTTTGACTGCCCTCTTTATCTGGTTTTTATCGATCGAAATCTGGCCAGACTACAAACGCCAAACCGCCTGGGTGGCGATCCTCTTTGCCGTACACCCGCTCTTCAAATTACAACAATTATCCGTGGCCTATATGGTCCATTGGATGGGTTATCTATTGTATGCGATCTCGATATGGGCGATGGTGCGGGCGGTCCGCAAGCCAGGTGCGTTTTGGGGCTACACCTCGCTGGCCCTGTTGACCGGCGGCTTGCACCTGATTTTCCTCGAATATTATTCCGGGATTGAGCTGATCCGCCCATTCATCCTTTGGCTGCTGCTCTCCAAAAAGGATCTTTCGCCGCGGAACCGCCTTATCAAAACGGCGCTGTTGTGGCTGCCTTATTTTCTGGTGCTTGCCGGCTTCTTTGTTTACCGCATCTTCCTGATCCCCTCCCCCGAACCGGGATTCGAGCGGAATACGCCCACCGTGCTCTTTGATTTGCTCCGGTCGCCCATCGCAACCGGGCTCGACCTGGCCCAGCGCGCCCTCCAGGACTTAATGTATGTGATGGTCAACGTATGGACTGCGGCGTTTAACCCCAGCCTGCTCGAAATTACCAGGCCTGCCAGCATAAAAGTGCTGCTGATCGTGGTGATCGCCGGATTGGCGCTCTTTTTCTATCTGAGCCATTTGAAATTCGGGGACGCCCCTGAGCCAGACGCCCCCTGGTACCGGTCCGCGGTCTGGATTGGATTGGCGTTGACGCTGTTCGGCCCTATCCCCGGCTGGCTGATCAATAAAAGCGCCGGACAGGATATAAATATCTGGCACGACCGCTACGCCATGGCTTCGATGATTGGAGCCAGCATTCTACTGGTAGCCATTTTGGAGTGGCTGATCAAGGAACAAAAATCGCGCACCATTTTGTTCGTCCTCCTGGTCGTGGTTTCGATGGGCTCGCATATCCTGACAGCCAATGACTACCGCTGGTCGTGGGTGAAGCAAAAGCAGTTTTACACACAGCTCTATTGGCGCGCGCCGTTCATAGAGCCAAATACAACCCTGCTTGCCGACCAGGAATTCTTGCCCCTCATGGGGCAGTTAGCGGTTGGCTACTCGCTCGCTAATCTTTATCCGAAATTGGATCAAGAAATCAATACAAATTATTGGTTTTACAGCCTGTATGAGCAGTTCAACGACCAGCGCCAGGAATTGGTGCAGGGGATGCCCTTCAATTACGCCAAGAATTTCGGACAATTCAATGGAAACAGCCTGGACAGTCTGGTGGTTTATTTCGTCCCGGAAAATGGCCAGTGTCTTTGGGTATTAAGGCCGCAAGACTCGCAAATTCAGACTCTGCCGAAGATCCTCCAGGATGTGGCCCAGATCTCCAACCTCGAGCGCATCAAGCCGGCTGCGCCATTCCCGTATAAGTTCCCCGAAGAAATCCTCGGCAAAGAACCCCAGCCGGATTGGTGCTTTTATTATGAAAAAGCCAGCCTGGCCGACCAGTATCAAGAATGGGACCAGGTGGCCGGGTATTGGGACGAGGCGCAAAAAAACGGCTTTACACCTTCCAACGGGGTTGAATACCTGCCCTTTATCGAAGGATTCGCCCATTTGGGAGACTGGGACCAGGCCAGTAAACTGACCCTGAGATCCAACCAACTGACTTCGAACATGAGGCCAATCTTGTGCACCACCTGGAATCAGATCGAATCCGAAACACCCGCCTCACCCGCACGGGCGGATGCCTTAGCGCGGATGCAGGATAAATTCAACTGCTCTCCCTGAATTAAGCTGCGTCGCCCGGTTGTGATTCCCCCACCGGGAATTGGATGGTGAAGCGAGCGCCCTCTCCCGGCTGGCTCTCTACGGAAACGCCGCCGCCCTGCGCATGGACGAGACTGGCGACGATCGACAAACCCAGCCCGCTCCCGGGTTCCGGCTGGGACCGGCCGCGAAAGAACCGCTCGAAGACGTGCGCCAGGTCCTGCGGGGCAATGCCAGGGCCATTGTCGGCGACCCACAAGCGAATGGCATTCTCACCCTGCGCTGCGCCAATTTCAACTTGCCCTCCTTGAGGGGAATATTTGAGGGCATTGTCCAACAAGTTTGAGATCGCCAGCTCCAGGCTCGAGCGGTCGCAAAGAAGCGACAGAGGGTTTTCCGGCAGATTAAAGACCAGCCGGATATCTTTTTCAGCCGCACGGGATCGGAAAGGCGCCGCCACAGCCTCCAGCAGCTCGGCGACATCTTGATTGGAGAATTCAAGCGCCACCAGCCCGGCGTCTATCCGCGAAAGGTCCAGCAAGTTGCTGGTGATCCACTCTAGGCGCTGTAACTGCTCCTGGCTTTCTTCCAGGAATTCGATTTGCGCTTCAGGATCCTGGCGCGCCGGCCCGAGCAGCAAGGTGTTGAAATTCTTCAGGACTGTGATCGGAGTGCGCAGTTCGTGGGAAGCGTCGGCGATAAAATGGCGCAAGGCGTCGCGCTCGGAGGCCAATTCCTGAAAGCTGGATTGCAGGCGAGCCGCCATCCGGTTGAATTGGTCGGCAAGCTCGCCGATTTCATCGTGGGTGTGTACTGCGGCCCGCACAGACAGGTCGCCCGCAGCCATCTGCCGGGTAGTTTCCTGCAATTCAACCAGCGGGGAAGTCATGCGCTGGCTAACTAACAATCCGAAAACGATCGCCAGCAGGACGGCTCCCGCCCCCGCAAGCAGCAAAGCCTGCCGGGTAGCCCCTAAAGCCTCGCCGCTAAAATCAGGTCCGGAGCTAAGCTCGACGTAGCCGGCCAGCCCATTAGCGTCTGCGATCGCGGCGCGCGCCACAGTTTGCGAACGCGGCGCATCGGTTTCGGCCGGTTGCGGCGCCTGGGTTTGCACAGCTTTTTTTAGGGCTTGCTCTTCATTTCGCTGGCGTAATGTTTCAAAGAAAAGCCGGCCCCCCCAGGGGCTGTAGGCGCGGCGAACGATCGTCAGGGAAGTGCCGGGAGGTAGTTTTTCTATAAGAGCCGGCTCAAAATCAGGGACGAAAAATGAACGACCGTCGGGCGAGATCTGGTTCAACCAATCGAATCCCCCGCTTTCCGGATTGCCATTTTGGAACGGGGTCCCAACTGCCGGGGGAGCGATCCACATAAGCCGGCTGGTCTCGCCCGGCGCGCCGGAATCCGACAGGACCTTTTCTTCCCTATCCAGGATGCGCACTCGCATGTTGCCCAGAATCGAGGCGCTCTGCGCCAGTTGGTACAGATCGCGTGGCCGGGTCACCGGCCACAGTAGCGGCAGCGCCTGGTTAGCTAAAGCCTGCGCATTCGCTTGCAGGTCGCTGTTTTCCCGCTGCTGGGCGTAGCGCCTGACGACCTCCGTGGCGAGCACACCGACCACGGCGACAACGAGCAAAGCTAATAAAACGTAGCTGGCGACGAGCCGCCAACGGATTGAGCGAAACATGGAACTGCTCACCTCTCCCGCTAAGGCCAGAACCGGATCAGGGCAGCGCTTCGAGGCTGGGCGGCGGGTGCAGCCCACCGCCCCAGCCTCTACATCACCTAGGCGCCCTGGCCTGGTGTCGGCTTCGGGATAAACGGCGGCATGGGAAAGTTTCTAAACGGCATACGTATACCGCCGCTCAGAGCCACGCCGAGGTAACCCTGTCCAGTCTGATCCGGATTTTCTCCCAGGGTGACCGGGACGGAAACCGGGTCGCTGCTGTTTACATGGTAGACCGTCAGCATCACCTGGTCGCCTGGTTTGTGGCTGCGGATGGCCTGGGTCAGAGTTTCGGCATCCCCCACGGCCTGCCCGTCAATGGCGCTGATCCAATCTCCGGATTGAAGCCCGGCTTTCTCCGCCGGGGTGTCCGTCAGGACCTGGGTGACAAGCACCGCTTCTTGCACGCCTTGCGGCAAAGGCGGGGTGTTGCGTCCAAAGGGTATATTCGGGAAAGGCGCTGTCTGGCCATCTTGTTGTTGCATGGCGAAGCGTGAAACAAAGCTGATCCCAAGATAAGCCTGCCCGGCCTGCTGTGGGTCCTCACCCAGGGTCACGGACACATCTTGTGTATTTTGTTGGCCCTTTTTCAAAATCGTCAGGGTCAGGCTGTCGCCGGGTTTGTGGGAATGAATCACACCGGCCAGGTTTTCCTTAATTCCCAAATCTTGCCCATCCACGCCCTGGATAAGATCGCCTGCCTGCAAGCCAGCCTTGTCTGCCGGGCTGTCGGCGGTAACCTGGGTGATCAGCGCCCCGGGTTGGCCGATCAATCGCTGGTCAAAATCGGGCAGGTAACCCTGCCCGAAACCTCTGACGGGTTCAGCAGGGACAATCCCCAAATAGGCAATTTCGTTATTATCCCCCAGAGTGGCGGTTAACGTCCGAGTTTCATCGCCGTGCAGCACAGTTAGACTGACCGAATCCCCAGATTTTGAGCTGGTCAGAACCTGAGACAGGTCTGAAAGCGTGTTGACATCCTTTCCATCGATCTGGGTCAGGATATCGCCGCGCACCAGGCCGGCCAGAGTAGCCGGGCTGTTCGGGTCCACTCCGGCAACCAGGATGCCTGCATCCCGGTTTGGCGAGGCTTGCGCCGCCAGGGCGATGTTCGCCGGACCGTTGCGCAGGGTGAGGTAAGCCAGGGCCCCGCCGGCGATGGCCCCGACTCCCAAAACCACAAAAAAGGCAAGCACACCTGCCAGGATAATCCAAAAACGTTTATTCATTCTTAACCAACCTCCTGAGTACCTGAATTTGGCGATTCTTGCCATGCCGGCAAGAATCCGTCAACGCTCTCAGACTATTTTAGGGCCTCGAGGTTGCGCTTTCTTTGCGGTTTGATTAAGATTTCGCAACATTATGGGACGGCTAGGTTCCAGGCGTAAATTTATAGCCCATGCCACGCACGGTGAGGATCCAGCGCGGGGCCGATGGGTCTTCTTCCAATTTCTCGCGCAGGTGGCGGATGTGCACATCCACGGTCCTGTCACTGCCGATCTCCCCTGAGTACCCCCAGACTGCTTCAATCAAATCATCCCGGCTGCAGGGACGGTTTGGGTGGCTGGCCAAATAGCGCAGCAGGCGGAATTCAGTGGGCGTGAGGTAGACAGGCTCGCCCCGCTGGGTGACTTGCAGCCGCTCCAGGTCGATCTCTACTTCCCCGAAGAAAATGTGCTCCCCCTGGGCGAGATCGGCCAGCTCGCCGTACGCCCGGCGCAGCAAGGCGCGAATGCGTGCGATCAGCTCCCGCAAGTCAAAGGGCTTGACGACGTAGTCATCTGCGCCCAGCTCTAATCCCAGGACCTTGTCCAGCGGCTCGTCGCGCGCCGTAAGCATGAGGATTGGCTGGCGTTTTCCCCCGAACGGAGTTGCCGGCACACATCGAAGCCGCTGATATCGGGAAGGCGAATATCCAGCAAGATCAATTTTGGGTCCTGGTTGCGGGCTAATTCCAAAGCGCGCTGGCCGGTATCCGCCCATAAAACCGAAAACCCCTCCGAGCGCAGGCCGTATTCCAGGCCACGGGCCACGGCGCGTTCGTCTTCGACGATCAATATCCGTTCGCCGCTCATGGTCCGATGATACCATCGGATGGGGGAGATCATCGCAAAATTCCGGCCTTAAAAGCAAACAGAGCAACAAGTTGTCCTGTTGCCCTGCTCGAGACCCTGATGGTGAGCGAACCGGTCTATAAAGACCGGGTTTGTCAGGGAGATTATGGTTTTTTGGTCTTCATGATCACTTTCAAGATTACGCAACCTATTTTAGGATAAACCCGAACTTTGCAAAAGAAACATATGTCACAACTTATTCCTGTCATTTGTAACCAGCCAGGTCTGATTCAACTTGATGATGTATCCCCTATTAATCCCCCGCAATTTAACCGACCGGGGGATCGCACCCAAAACGGTTTCATGTTATTTTGAGAGGTACGCCTTTACTTTATTCAGGAGGTGATCTCATGGAAGTTAATTTAATTTCGACCCGCCCGGAAAGGGCTGCGCCTGCCCGAGGGGGACTGTGGCTATCGCGACCTGCAATTCTGCTGCCGGGGCGGACGTACCTGCGCTGCAATACCGACGCCGCCGCGAATACCTCGACATTGACCCGGGTCAAGTTAGTGGATTACGACGCTTGCGCGGCCTTTGTCATCGTGCGCAACCCGGGCGGCGACAGGCTGCGCTGTCCGCGGGATGAGCTGTTTGAAACTCAAGACCGGATCGTAGGTGTGCCCACGAACAACGACGCTCGTTTGGACAACTTTGGCGGCGGTGATATGTAAACGTGGAAATCGATATCGCAGCCTCGCGGATAAATCCTTGGGGACATTAAGTAACTCCATGGAGGTAAAGATTTGGAGGTACGGTTCCGCCCGTGCCTCCACAGGTTGTTAATCTGGTAATCTGTGAAAAAAAGCGTATACTATTGTCAGGAAACCAACCCTGGCAACCAGCTCTGATTTGATCAAACAAAAGCCAATAATGCGAACGGCAACACGTTATTTCAAGTACAGCATGTACGTTATCCCGGGTCTACTGCTGCTGGTTGGCTTATATCTGACCAGCCTGTACAATTACTTGCTTTTCCACAGCATTGCAGAGACCTTCAGTCTGGTCGTGACAGTCAGTATTTTTATTTTTGCATGGAACGCACGCCGCTATCTGGAGAATTACTACCTGCTTTTTATCGGGATCGTCTATCTGTTTGTCGCCGTTCTGGACGCTCTGCACACGTTTTCTTATCAAGGGATGGGGGTCTTCGAGGGATATGGGGCAAACCTTCCGACTCAGCTTTGGGTCGCCGGGCGTCTGATGGAAAGCAGCGCTTTGCTGATCGCGCCCTTCTTTTTAGGCCATAAGCTGAGGGTTTGGCTGGTCACAGCAATTTATACGCTTTTGACCGCGCTTACATTGGCCAGCATTTTTTACTGGCAGGTCTTCCCGGTCAGTTACATGGATGGTGTCGGCCTGACCCCTTTTAAGATCGCCTGCGAATATGTGGTGATCGCCTTCCTGATCGCCGCGGTGGTCCTGCTGCTGCAAAATCGCCAGGAATTCGCCCCGACCGTCCTTCAATTATTGGTGGCTTCAATCGCCATTTTCATGATCGCCGAAATATTCTTCAGCAATTACGTCAACGTATATGGCAGCGCGAACCTGGCCGGGCATTATTTCCGCATCATCGCTTTTTATCTGATGTATAAGGCTGTCATCGAAACCGGCCTGGTGAAGCCTTACGATATCTTGCTACGCAAGCTGAAAAAAAATGAAGAATCACTGCTTGAATACACTGGGAAGCTGCAAACGCGCAATGAGGAGCTGGATGCATTTGCCCACACCGTAGCCCACGATCTAAAAAACCCGATGGCCTCGCTGATCATCTCCTCCCGAGTCATACAGGATCCGTCACTATTGGATCAAGAGCGGAGTGAATTCCTGCAAGATATTGACGACACAGCCCATAAAATGAACAAGATTATCGATGAACTTCTGCTCCTATCCGAAGTGCGTATAAAAGATGTTCCAGCAGATCCGATCGATATGACCGTGGTTGTCGAACGGGCTATGGATCGCCTGGCAATGGAATTCCGCAAGCACCGCGCCCAGGTAAACCTGGCCGAAGAATGGCCGCAGAGTTTAGGATACGCACCCTGGGTAGAAGAAATTTGGGTTAATTACCTGAGCAATGCATTGAAGTATGGAGGCAGCCCGCCCTGCCTGGAGCTGGGAGCCGCTCGCCAGGCAGACGGCATGCTGCGTTTTTGGGTGCGAGATTATGGCCCGGGTATATCACCAGAAGACCAGGCGCGCTTGTTCAAGCCGTTTACCCAACTGCGCCAAATCGATACCGAAGGGCATGGATTGGGGCTTTCGATTGTCCAGCGGCTCGCCGGGAAACTCGGAGGCCAGGCCGGGGTCGAGAGCGAGCCCGGCAAAGGCTGCTTGTTCTATTTCACCCTGCCAGCCTCCCATTAAGCGCCGCCCCTATCTTGATGAATCTCTCCCATCTCTACTTCGCCATCTTGCTCAGGAATATTCAGCGCTAAAAGCTTGTTTCTCAGCTCGATCTTGCTGCGCACACCAAATTTCCGTGTGATCCGGTGGATATAAAATTTTATCGTTTCCGGCGACAGGAACAATGCCCGGCCAATCTGGCTGTTCGAAAAGCCGCGCGCTACCAAAAGGGCGACATCTTTCTCTCTTTTCGTCAACATTTGCCAGTTATACAGGCCGATGCGGCGGTAGCGTGAGCGAAAGAGGGCGAACACCTGCTCGGCTGCCATGTCTTCCGAGATTTGCTTTCGTCTTGCCAGCGCCCGGATTAAACCCTCCAGCTCTTCCCGGGTACCCTGGTTGCGACTCTTCCGCAGCACTCGCCCAATAGCGATCAGCAATCGTTTTAATCCGTCCATTCGAGATTATTCCTGTCTTAAGAATCCTACCAGCTACAACAGCCAATCCGAGGCTCGAAATCAGAACAGATGTTCTAGTATATTTTACACTTGAATTTCGCGGTTTTGCAGCCTGTCACCCCCATTTAAACCCCATCCAATGGAAAAATCCCCCGGCAGGGGAGGCAAAAACCAGGCGCCTCCAGGCGTGGCATGAGCGTCCCGGTTCAGGCGAGAATTGCACCTTATCAATACGCCAGGGGAACGACCCGTTTTTCGATTGGTTGCCCGAAAATTATGGAGGGGTTTAGATAAAACACCCGGCCTCTGGCAGGAATTCGTCAGAGGCCGGGGCTCACGAGTGGTAGTAATATGGGATAGCTGATTTTCATCATTGACTGGTTTTTAGGGTCACCTCCTGTAACAATTCGTTAATCGCTACTGTGTGGTTGCTATCCCTTATTGAAAAAGAAGGGGCATCGATGAAGTCGTATCGCTAAACCCAATGATATTATTACACACAATCCACGTAATTCCACTTTCAGAACCGTCAGAAGAAATCGCCTACCAATTTCGTAAGAAAAGCCAGCCTGGCCCAAACTTCCATTTTTTTACCCAGCCAGATGACGCCAGAACCATCTAATCCCACTTTTTTTAAGAAGCGAAAATTGATTCTCAGAAACTACATTTCGGCCTGAAAATTGCATCTTGAATATCGTGCTGCTGAGGTGCAATTCCAGAAACGTCACATTAGAATCCGCAAAACCTATTTACAAACAGGGTTGAAAAATGATAATATCATTAAGAGAACCTTTCATTTCTGTTAGCTCCCACGGAGGTTAACCATGAAGCGCATTTCCCACATACTCATTGTCCTGACCTTTTTCCTCTCCGCTGCCCCAAGCCTGGCATACGGGCAGTCGGCCTCAGGGCCAGCCGGCCCCAGAAACCCAGACTTGCCCCAAGCCTTGTTCCTGCCGCTGGTGGGCCGCAGCGGCGAGCCCCTTTCCGTCTCTGGCAAGGTCATCGATCGCAACAACCAGCCGCTGGCTAATGTGCAAATCGTGGATGGGCTGGGCAACAGCACGTCCACCGACAGCAAAGGGCAGTACTCGCTGAACGAGCTGACCGGCAACACATTCGCCATTGCGCCTTCCAAGCCGGGCCTGGTGTTTTCTCCATCGATGTTGAGCGGCAAGCTGTCCAACCCGGTAACCGGGCAGGATTTCACCGGCATAACGGCCTGCGCGGACGTCATGGTCAATGGCGATTTTGAGACCGGCGGCACCCCCTTCCCGGGCTGGGATTTTCCCGCTACGCCATTCACAGCCGCTCCTGTCCAGGACTTACCCCATTCAGGCACCACATCAGCCCGAACGGGAATTCTCAAAGCAAGCCAAAACATATATTCTTATTCCTCTGCACGCTCGAAAACAATCACTATCCCATCCGACGCGACCAGCGTTAACTTGCGCCTCTGGCTTTACCAAATTAGCACGGAGGCCACCAGTGCTGCGGTGCAAGACGTGCCTCTCGGTCTGAAAGCGGACAGCGTAGCCCTGGCAACTGACTCCCAATACGTCCTGGTATTGAAGCCCGGCCCCAACCTGGAGGACGACACGGTGCTCAAAAACTTACTTGGGATACGCAGCAACAGCCAGGTGTGGACCTTCTACGATTTCAACCTGAGCGAGTTCGCTGGGCAGACGATCAAGATCCAGGCCGGCACATACAACGACGGCTTCGGCGGCGTGACCGCCATGTACGTGGATGACGTAACCCTGGAAGTTTGTGACGGCGGCACCACGCCTCCACCTACTCCTACCCCGGCACCATCCCCTACCCCGCCTCCGCCCGGCGTGTGCAGCGAAAGACTTTCAAACAACAGCTTTGAAACCACCAGCAGTTGGTATATCCCGATCACGGTCTTCTCGGCTGGCTATTCGACGGATCTGGCCAACACTGGCGTAAGCTCGATGCGAACGGGCATTGTTTATAGCCCACACAACCGCTTTAGCTATTCGGACGCAGGGCAGCAAGTCACTATACCGTCCGGAAACACGACTGCCGTACTGGGTTTGTGGGAATATTCTACCAGCGGGGAGACCAGCCTCCAGGCGCTGCCCTCCCCTGAGCCAACCGGCAAGCCATTCAGCGTTCAGGCAGTCGGGAACGACTTGCAGTACGTTCTGATCCTGGATATCTATGGAAACTGGATCGATACTTTGCTGTGGCAGCGCAGCAACGCACAGCTTTGGACCTTCCACCAATACGATGTTTCCAATTACATCGGAACGACGATCAAGATCCAGTTCGGCACCTACAACGATGGTCTCAACGGTATAACTTCGATGTATGTGGACGATGTCTCCCTGCAGGCTTGCCCTTAGGGCAGCGCCTCGCGGGTAACAGCGCCTGAGCCAGCGGCTTTCAACAAGACACCTCCCGTATCAATTCGGGGGGTGTCTCCATTTTCCCCGGCGAGTTTTTGAGGGCGGTTTATGCAGCAGAGTTCCAAACCTCCCCAGGCGTTATAATTAACGCTGATCTCTGACAGGGTCGTTTCGCCAAAGACACCTGCCATACATTCTAAGGAATTGCGCCCATGGGTTACCGCTTCGCCCGCTGGTTAGTCAATATATTGTTCCGCCTGATCGCCCGAGTGCAGGTGCACGGCGACGTGCCTACCCCCGGCCCTGAAGGGATGATCGTGGTTTCAAACCATATCGGCCGGCTGGATGCGCCGCTGTTCTATTACCTGGTAAATCGCAGGAACGTGGCGATGCTGGTAGCGGAGAAGTACCGCAACTATGCCATTTACCGTTGGTTTGTCAAACAGCTCGATGCGATGTGGATCGACCGCTTCAACGCCGACCTGGGAGCGCTGCGTGGGGTTCTCAAACGTCTAAAAGATGGAACGGTCCTGGTAATGGCCCCGGAGGGGACGCGCAGCAAGACTGGCGCTTTAACCAAGGCCCATCCAGGGGCCAGCTATCTGGCTGCAAAATCGGGTGCAACGGTCTTGCCGGTTGGGCTGGTGGGCACCGAGGATAAGCTGGTTGTAGAGCGGCTTAAGCGCTTGCAACGCCTGGACGTTCACATCTACGTCGGCGAGCCCTTCAAGCTGCCGGCCTTGCAAAGGAACGACCGGGATACCGTGCTGCAGGAGTATACGGATGAGATGATGTGCCGAATTGCTGCCCTCCTGCCGCCGCAAGCGCGCGGCGCTTACGCCGACCATCCCCGCTTGAAGGAATTAATCGAGAAAAAGCCGGCGCCTCGGCGTAAGAATGTGTTTTTGTCGAAACCAATCGTCCAGGATTTTCTCATGATATAATTTTCGGGCCTGATCATCCCAAGGCTCTTCTTCATTATTCAATTATAAAAAGCTCGCTACGGAGGGACACAGATGGAAATTACCATAACCCAGTATAAACACTCCGATCTGGTTTCCGTGAAGGGCCGGGTCGACAGTTTCACTGCACCTCAACTGGCGGAGGCATTTGACAGCATCACCAACACTGGGCGTTACAAGATTATATTGGATATGGAAGGTGTTGAGTATATGTCGAGCGCCGGATTGCGCGTTTTGATCAACACCCAAAAAACTTGCAAACGTTATAATCGCGGCGAAGTCGTTCTTGTACGCGTCCCTAAACGAATTTACGATGCATTAGACCTGGCAGGTTTTGTGCCGCTATTTAAATTTTACGACGATATTACAGCCGCGGTGGGCAGTTTCTAACGCTGTAAATCCTGTGCAAATAGAGGATGAAGGCTGGACAGATCCCGCCTTCATCCTTTATCCTTAAGCACGGGCAAGGTAACGGCCTGGGAAGTGTATGCCGGTCAGATCATTACAGTTTTGGCTTCGCTGAAGAGATCGAACGAACCGGAAATGGAACTCCGGCCGAACGGCAAAGATTCTTGTGGAAAATTCATAACGTTTAGATTGATTTGGAATGATAGCGCAACCTTTAGACGATAGCTCATCACAGACCGTGAGCTTTCCAGCTCAATTTGAAAGCCTCGACAAACTGCGTTCATTTGTCGCAGATATAGCCCAAGCTTCTGGTCTGAAAGAGTCCAAGGTTTATGCTGTTCAGATGGCAGTAGATGAAGCATTCACCAATATCATCGAACATTCGTTTGGGGGGGAATGCCAGGAAGATATCCAGTGCACTTGCCGGATAAACGCTCAAGAGTTGGTGGTCACTTTGAAGGATTGCGGTGTGCCCTTTAATCCGGACGAAATTCCCGATCCAAACCTGGACGCCAGCCTGGAAGAACGCGAAATTGGCGGGTTGGGTTTGTTTTTCATGCGCCAGTTGATGGACGAGGTCTATTTCTCTTTCGTCTCCACTGAAGAGAAAGATAAGGGCTGCAACATCCTGACCATGGTTATGCATCTGGAGTAACAAATTTGAATGAACTTGATCAGCGGGGGGTCGAGCCGCAGGGTGAAAGTCTGGGCTCGCAGCAAGGCGGGCCCAGCCGCTGGCGAAAAGTGCTTAACCTGGGCACAATGCTGCTTTCTACAAATCTACGATCCGACCAGGCAGTTTATCCAAGCCTGGATGTCTTAATCACCCAGAGCCAATTAATCCTCGAAACAGCCGCTCACATTTTTAGCGCGCAGGCAAGCTTATGGTGGCAGGAGGCCGGCGGAGATCGTTCAGCAGCCATTCCTGCTGGACTTCAGCTTGGAGGAGAGCCTCCAAGCCCGCTTATCCGCTGCGCCAGCGAAACCGGGCAGGTCTGCTGCAGCCGGCCTTCCAATCCGGGAGAAGAGATTCTTACGGCTTCGGAATTGAAAGCCGCCCGAACCGGTTGGATGCAGCCGATGGCAGTGGCGGCGCCGGTCCAGATCGAAGATCCCAGCTCACAGTCACCAACTGTGCTCGGGGTGTTGCAGTTGCAACGCGCTCAAGGAACGCCTTTTTCGCAGGAGGATACAGAGCTGCTGGAAGGATTGGTTGAGCAGGCCGGCATCGCTTTGCTCGCCAACCGCCAGGTAGCCCTCGATCACTGGCGGGTGGAACAGCTTAAGCTGGTCCGGCAAGTCAGCGCGCAAATCGCTTCAATACGCGACCTGGATGCACTGGCTCGCCAGGTTACCAGCCTGATCCTGGATACATTTCATTACTATTACGTCGCCGTTTTCACATTAAAACCGGGCGAAGATATTTTGCATTTTCGCGCCAGCGCCGGGCCGGCGCTACCGGAGAGAGACAAATCCAATGGTCCCACGGGCCGTGATTTCTCGCCTACCCTGACCGTCCACCTGGGCGAAGGCATCATCGGTCATGTAGCCGAGACCGGCAAGGAGCTGCTGGCGAACGATGTGAGCCGTGAGCCGCTTTATCGTTATACCGGCGTCCTCCCCGAAACGCAGTCAGAAGTGACCCTGCCGCTCCAGATCGAAGGCCGGATATTGGGCGTCCTGGATGTGCAAAGCGATATCCGTGACGATTTTAACGAAACGGACCTGCTGGTATTAGGCGCTCTGGCGGGCAACATCGCCATTGCAGTTGAAGGTGCCCGCCTGTACGGTGACCTGTCGCGTAGAGCAGAACAGCTTTCCACCGTTTCAGAGGTCAGTAATGCGATCACCTCAATCCTGGACCTGGACGAGCTGTTAATTTCAGTGGTTAATCTGATCCATTCACGTTTTGGCTACCCATACGTGCATGTGTTCACCGTTCACCCGGGCAGGCGCAAAGTTGTATACAAGGCCGGCAGTGGACCCCGCAGCCAGGTGCTCCTGGAACAAGGGCTGGAATACGACCTGGACGATCCGGAGGGAATCATCCCCTGGGTGGCGCGCAATGGCGAAACTGTGCTGGCGAACAACGTTGACAGCGAACCGCGCTATCGTCCATCAGAACTGCCCCCCACGAACACGCTCGCCGAGCTGGCGGTCCCATTAATTTTCGCCGGGGTGGTGTTGGGGCTGCTGGATATCCAAAGCGACCGCCTGAATGCTTTTGGTGAGGATGACCGGTTTTTGTTCGAGGCGCTGGCAGACAACATCGCCATCGCCATACGCAACGCCAATCTCTATCGCTCCGAACAATGGCGTCGCCAGGTTGCCGACAGCCTGCGCGAAGTCGCTGGCTTACTCTCGGCGGAGGTGGGCCTAAATCAGGTTTTGGATGCCATTTTGACCGAACTGGACCGCACACTCCCCTGCGAAGTGGCGGCGATCTGGATGTTGGACGATGAGAAGCCGGAAATCGACCTCGACGACGAGGGCTACCCACCCTTGCGGTTGGCCGCCGTGCACGGAGCCCAAAAGGCTGGCCTGGATTTGGAACTGGGTCTCAGCTTGAGCGACGTTTTAAGCTTGAATGTCGATGTGGAAGAGGAACGAGAGATTGGCAGTTGGTTAACCGATGCCCTGGATGCTGAAGAGCCTCTAATCCGCACGCCACAATCATTCAACGACTCGTTGGGCGCCGCGCTTGGATTCCAGGGAGATTATTCGGCCATCGCGGCTCCGCTGCGTATTGGCGATCAGCCCCTGGGTTTGTTAACGCTGGCGCATAGCACCTCAGGGCGCTACGGCTCTGAGGCCCAGGCCATGATGGCGGCCTTTGCCAGCTACGCAGCAGTCGCTATCGAAAATACACGCCTCTACGAGGCAGCCCATGAGCAAGCCTGGGTTTCCACCGTTTTGTTGCAGGTCGCCGAGGCTACTAATAACCTCTCCAATCTGGATGAACTGCTTGCGACCGTGGTCCGAATCACGCCCATGCTGGCTGGTGTGAAAGCCTGCGCTCTTTACACATTGGATGAAGGCGGGAATTTCATCCCGGCTGCTGCATATGGCCTGTCGCGCCAGCAGCATAATGAGTTCGAGCGCTGGCGCTTCGCCCCAGGCGATGTGCCCGCATTTGATCGCCTGCTGGAGCGAAAACAAGCGCTAATCTTATATGGCGAAGCCAGCGATCCCTTGCTGACCAGCATCTTATTTGCCACAGACGAAGAAGTTGCTCACGTGGGTGGGGAGTTGTTGGTGCTGGTACCGCTCCTGGCGCACTCCGATGTGACGGGAGCATTCCTGGTCGATTATACGGAAGACCGCCCTGGAGAAAGCAGTTTGCAGGCCATTGAAGCGCGCTTCGATGAACGCCTTGCGATCATCCAGGGCATCGCCCACCAAACGGCGGTTGCAGCAGATAACATCCGCCTGTTAAAAGCCCAGAAGGAAGAGGCGTATGTGTCGGTCGCTTTGTTGCAAGTGGCGCAGGCGGTCGTCAGCTCAAACGATCTGAGCGAGATCCTCGGGTCGATTGTACGCATCACCCCCATCCTGGTCGGCGTAAAACGATCGCTTATATTCTTGTGGGAAGCAGATCGTTCGGAATTCCGGCTTGTGCAGGCTTATGGAATTCCGCGCAGTGCAAGCGATGCCCGCTACGCCCCGGCCGATTTTCCGTTTCTGGAGACAGTGCGCCAGCGAGACACCCTTTTGGCCTGCCCCGCGACTGAGTCATTGGCCGAGCCAATAGCCGGGCCAACAGCCGGGCCGTTGGCTGAGGAAGATGCCAAATCCCCGAGTCCGCCAGATTCCTGGGCCAGGATTCCACCGCCGAGTCCAGAGGAGGTGCAAGAATTCCTGGACAGCAGCGAGCGCCTGCTTCTGGCTTTCCCGCTGTCGGTAAAAGGCGATGTATTCGGAATTCTGATGGTGGAAGAGCCCGAACCGGTAGGCAGCGAAAGCTTTGCAGGCGGAGTGCCGCGGCGATTGCGCGAGAAACGGCTTGAGATCACTACCGGCATTTCGCAGCAAGCCGCGCTTGCAATCCAGAACAATTTACTTCAGCTAGAAATAGTGGAACGGGAGCGTCTGGAGCGCGAATTCCAACTGGCGCGGGAAATCCAACGCTCCTTCCTTCCTGATAAACTGCCGCACCTGCAAGGTTGGGAAATCGACGTGCGCTGGCGCATGGCTCGTGAGGTGGGAGGTGATTTTTACGACTTCATCGATCTGCCAGGAAAACGCATGGGGCTGGTGATTGCCGACGTGGCAGATAAGGGCATGCCGGCCGCGCTATTTATGACCCTGATCCGCACGCTGGTGCGCGCCAACGCCCCGCTATTCGATTCCCCTTCAAAAGTGTTGGAAAGAATCAACGACGTGCTTGTTCCCGACACGCGCGATGGGATGTTTGTGACTATTTTTTACGCCGTACTCTCCATCGATACCGGGGAACTCACCTACGCGAATGCCGGTCACAACCCGCCTCTCCTGTACAACCACACCCAGGAGATCTTCCGTCTGGAAAAGAGCGGTATGGCCCTGGGAGTACTTGAAAATATTCAAATAGAGAGCCGCCGGGTGGTGCTCCAACCGGGTGATTTGCTGGTGTTGTATACGGATGGGGTTACTGAAGCATTTTCGGAAGATGAAGATATGTACGGCGAGCAGCGTTTGCGCCAGAGCGTTGAGCGAATAGCCAGCATCCAGCCTGACAAGCAGGCCGGAGACCAGGAAGGTTCGGATGATGTTGGCTTCGTTTCTGCGCAGGCGATTGTCGCCGCCATCGAAGGAGCATTGAGCGATTTTACGGGGAATGCGCCGCTTGCAGATGATATGACCCTGGTCGTGTTAAAAAGATCGCCGGACGTGGGGGGGGCACGCCCGGCAATCTAAGGAGGGCCACCGGAAGCTGCAACACGGGGGGGCGTGCTGAAAAGCTGGCACCGGTGACTCGACACCTGAAATTACCAATAAGAGGGAGGGCAGGTGTCGGCTTCTATAATATACTGTATTTTCGTGGAATCATCATTAAAATAGGATTAGAGAACTCCAATTAGTCTGATTTCTGATTTCCGGCCTCATCGCCCCCGAAAAGCCGCATCCACTGGTCCAGATCTTCCGGATCTAAACCTGACTCTTTAGGCGCATCCGTATTTTGGGAGCCCCCTTGCAAAACGACCAACAAGCTGGCAGCGAAATCTTCGGAGGAAACGGCGTGAGCGCGAGCTGCGTGGGCGAAATTCTGTACCTCATGGTCCGAGCTTACCACCGTCCAATTTCGAGCCTCTCCCCCAAGGCGTTTTAGACGGTTGCCGATCGCCTGGTCGGCCGTCATCCCCTGGCGCACAAACCAGACGGTCAGTATACCGTAGCGCCGGGCCCGTCCCTGCCCCGGAGGGGCATTATCAAAAAACACCTCCGCTTGCTTACGTTCAATGCGGCAGAATTCTTGCAACATCTGGACCAATTGCATTTCATCGTCAATTTCTTGAAGCGCCAGACCGGGTATTTTCGGAATCAGATTATGGCCATCGATCAAGTAGGGCATAAGATGATTTTAGTTATTTCTACAAACCATGTCAATATTGTGCTATGATTCCAGGGAGAACATCGCCTATGAAGCAGTGGAAACGCTTGATCTATTACCTGATGATTAACGTGCTGTTATCAGCCTGCACAACCCTGGCTGTGCTTTATGCCTGGGACCGCAGTCACAACCCGGCGCAGGGCAGCCTCTTTTCTGTCTCGGTGAATAACAGCACCCCAACACCCCCAAATACGTTGAATGTTCCGGTTTCCGCGCCCCCTCCTACCCAGGTCTTCGTTGTCTACCAGGTGCAGGATGGCGACACTTTCCAGAGCATCGCTGAAGAATATGATGTGAGCATGGAAAAGTTAATCGCCGAGAATGGGTTCACCAAAGACCAGCCATTAGGCGCCGGAGAGGTGCTGCGCATCCCCGTCCAGCCGACGCCAAACCCCGAGACCCATGCGGAGATCGTCAACGTGCTCGGTGTGGGCGATCTAAACTCCGAACGGGTGGCGATCAAGCAGGTAGGTGAAGGGTCGATTCTGCTGGCTGGCTGGCAACTGGAAGATGAGCGTGGGGACGTTTTCACCTTTCCTACACTGGAACTCGTCAAAGACGGATTTGAAGTGCAAATCTACACCCGGGTAGGTACGGATACCGCTGACAGCCTGTATTGGGGATTGGACCATACGCTCTGGTCCTCCGGAGACCGGATGATCCTGAATGATGCAGAAGGCAACCTGCAAGCCAGCTTTGAAGTCCCTTAAATTCGACATCCAGGCGGGGAATTGTGGCGAAAAGTGTCGGGAATTGAAGAACAAATCCGGAGAGCGATCGAAGAAGGCAAGTTCGATAATCTGCGCGGCAAAGGCAAGCGGATCAACCTGGACGAAAACCCCATGGAAGACCCGGAATGGCGCGTGGCTTACCATGTATTGCACGGCAGCGGTTTCACCCTGCCCTGGATTGAAACTCGCCAGGAGATCGAAAACTCGCTGGAAGCGGCGCGTAAAACTCTGAGGCGCTCCTGGGATTGGCGCCTGGCTGCCCTGGCGGAACAACGCCCACAAGAAAGGGTCGAGGCCGCCTGGGATCTTGCTGTAGCGAATTTCCACAGGCAGATCGCAGAACTTAACCGGCGCATTATCTCCTACAACCTTGAAGCGCCCTCCCCACAATTCCAACGGGCCATTCTGAACCCCGAACGCGAGATCGAAAAAGTCACCCAACCGCTGGAAGGTTGATCCCAGCGCCCGGCCAAATTAGCGCCTGCCACATTGGCGCCTGCCACATTGGCGCCTGCCACATTGGCGCCTGCCACATTGGCGCCCGCCGTAATGACGCCCGCCATATTGGCGCCTCCGGTTGACCACATTGTCTCTCTCTGTTACACTCTAAGCATGTCGCAAGCCTTATATCGTAAGTGGCGGCCGCGCCAGTGGGACGAGGTCGTCGGTCAAGATCATGTCGTGCAAACCCTGCGCAACGCCGTCGTTGCTGAACGGGTGGCGCACGCTTACTTGTTTGCCGGGCCGCGCGGGACCGGAAAGACCACCACGGCGCGCCTGTTGGCTAAGGCGGTCAACTGCCTGGATGAAGACCTGTCAGTGCGCCCGTGCGATCACTGCGACTATTGCCTGTCTGTAAACGCCGGCCGTTTTCTGGATTTGATCGAAATCGATGCAGCCTCCAACACCAGCGTGGATGACGTGCGCGACCTGCGTGAAAAGATTAACTTCTCGCCCAATCAGGGGCGATACAAAGTCTATATCATCGACGAAGTACACATGCTTTCGACTGCCGCCTTCAATGCGCTGCTGAAAACCCTTGAAGAACCTCCCCCGCATGCCATTTTTATCCTGGCGACCACCGAGGTTCACAAGATCCCTGCCACAGTCCTCTCACGCTGCCAGCGGCACGAATTTCGCCGTATCCCTGTAGGAGAGATCGTCGCATATCTGCGCAACATGGCCAATGAAGAGAAAATCGAGGCAAGCGACGAAGCGCTTACCCTGGTGGCGCGCCAGTCAACCGGGGCGATGCGAGATGCCATTTCGCTGCTGGATCAATTGGCCTCCACGGGCCAGGCGATAACCCTGGAGCTGACCCAAAATGTGTTGGGCACCGCAGCCAACCAGTCTGTGCTGGACCTGGTGGATGCGCTATTGGAGGCGGACGCCCGGGCCGGGCTGGAAAATATCCACCGCGCCCTGGATGCGGGCAGCGATCCACGCCAATATGCCCGCCAGGTGGTAGATTATTTGCGCGACCTGCTTTAATCCGGACCGGCAATGTTAACCAGGTGGACGCCACCCCCGAGGTTCGAGCGCAGATGGCCCGCCATGCCCAGGCTTTCGAGACCAGCGGATTGCTGCGCGTGATCCGCATTTTTAACACGGCCGGGGTCGAGGCGCGTGGTTCCTGGCAGCCGGCATTACCGCTTGAAATGGCGTATGTCGAATCTCTGCAGGGCATACACGGTCCGCAAGAAGAGGCCCCCGAAACAGCCCCTGTAAAGGCTGCGCGGCCCAAAGCCAGGGCAAAACCTCAGCCGTCAGCCGACGAGACCCCGGAACCGCCGCATCAGGCTGGAGAATCTGCCTCGGAAGAAGGAGGCGAGGAAGCCGCAGAAGATACACCTGCTTCCCGGCGCATCTGGGAGAACTGGCAGCAAATCCTGACCCAGGTACGCCAGCAGAACCCAAAAACTTACGGCCTGTTGAACTCGTGCAAATCCAGAAGTTTTAAGAATGGCATATTGGTGTTGGGTTTCGCCAGTGACCTGCTGAAACATCAAATGGAAAAAAGTGACAATGTCGAGCTGGTCGTGGGAATCCTCAAACAAGTGACCGGAGTCGAGGTAGCAGTCCGCTGCCAGACAAAAATGGGTAAAAGCAGCGATCTACCGCCCAACGTCGACACCGACGGAATGGTGGCAACCGCCCTGCACGATCTGGGCGGCGAGATCGTAGATATACAATAAGGCGGGGTTGGCGATAAGACTTTACCTGCAGGAAAGAATTGCTAGCAGGCGAAGCCCGCAATATTGAGACACAGGAGGACAAGATGGCAAAAGGCTATAAAGCCCCCAAGGGACAAAATCCGATGGGGATGATGGGGCAACTGCAAAAACTTCAGGAACAGCTTCAGATCGCCCAGGCGCAACTGGCAGAAGAGACCGTTACCGGCAGCGCCGGAGGCGGGGCAGTCGAAGTGACTGTGACCGGTGACCAGCGCTGCACCACGGTGAAAATCGACCCTGCTATCCTGGAAGATGGGGATGTGGAGATGCTGCAGGACTTAATCCTGACAGCTTTTAACAATGCGCTGGAAAAGTCCCGCCAAATGGCAGCCGAGCGATTGGGGCCGTTGGCAGGCGGACTGCCCTTCTGATCCTGGCGTCTATGTTGCTGCCCGAACCGATCCAGGACTTAATCAATGCCCTTTCAAGGCTGCCAGGTATTGGACCTAAAACCGCCTCGCGGCTTACCTTTTACATCCTGCGAGCCCCAGAAGACCTGTCACGCGACCTTGCAGACGCCCTGCTGAATTTAAAATCCGGGACGGCGCTTTGCAAGATCTGTTTCAACATCACGGCTGCCGGGCGCAGCGAGTGCGAGATTTGCGACAGCGCTGAACGTGACCCCAGCCTGATTTGTGTGGTTGAGGACCCTTTGGATGTACTGGCTCTGGAACGTACGGCAGCTTATACCGGTCGTTATCATGTGCTGCACGGCGCCCTTTCCCCGATCGAGGGCATTGGACCGGAGGATTTGAAGATCGGGGAATTAGTGGGACGGGTGCGCGCCGGCGGTATTATGGAGATCATCCTGGCGACAAACCCAAGCATGGAAGGGGACTACACCGCAGCTTACCTGCGCCAGCAGCTTCAACCCCTGGGCGTGCGCCTCACCCGCCTGGCGCGTGGGCTGCCAGTCGGCGGCGACCTGGAGTACGCCGACCAAAACACCCTGCTGCGCGCCCTTTCCGGCCGGCAGGAAATGAGTTGAATCAATTTGACAGACCCCCATCCCCTATGGTACACTCACGGATTGAAGTCTGAAATTACCTGGTATTTAGGTCAGGATTGGGCAAATTCGCCCCACTGATCATTACCAGACACTCGTGATCCATACGAGCACTGGTGATCTATACCAGACACTCGTGATTTATACGAGCACTGGTGATCTGTACCAGCACTGGTGATCTGTACAAGCGCTGGTGATCTATACCAGACACTCATCCAGAGAGGTGGAGGGACCGGCCCTTTGAAACCTCGGCAACCACTGTGAGATCTCGCTTCGGTTCGAAAACGAAGCCCCCCACAGAAGGTGCCAACTCCGGCAGGCGGTTCAACCTAGGCAGTTTTCTTTTTCAGCGGAACGCCCTGGGTTAACCAACTGGAAGATGAGGGATGAAACGTTTCGTTTGAAACGTCTCTCTTCCAGAGAGACGTTTTATTGTTAGCCGGGAAAGCGTTAGGCGCTTTGCCCCTGGCCGCAGGCCAGTGGTTGGCGCGCCACGCAAATGGAGAGTTGCGGATACGCCGCAATCTCCAGAGATTCATCAAAATAGGGAAGCGCTTATGAATCGAAAATATACAAACCGTCGCTACCTGGATGCAATCCAAGAACGCGTGCTCATTTATGATGGGGCGATGGGCACCAATATACAATCGCAGAATCTGACCGCAGAGCAATTCGGCGGAGAACGGTATAACGGCTGTAATGACTACCTGGTGATTTCCTATCCCCAGGCGATTGAGAAAGTGCATCGCTCCTTTTTGGACGTCGGCGTAGACGTGATCGAGACCAACTCATTCGCGCCAACCGGCTGACCCTGGCCGAATACAGGCTCGCGGAGCGTACGATTGAGATTAATTACGAAGCCGCCGCACTTGCCCGCCGTCTGGCGGATGAATATTCCACGCCAGATCAGCCGCGATTTGTCGCCGGCTCCATCGGCCCTTCGGGCAAGCTGCCTTCCGCCGACGACCCTGAGCTTTCGAATATCTATTTCGACGAGCTGGCAGATATATTCAGAGAACAGGCCTCTGGCTTGATCCAGGGCGGCGTCGATTTGATTATCATCGAGACCTCGCAGGATATCCTGGAGGTTAAAGCCGCGATCAGCGGAGTAACCCAGGCCTTCCACGAAAGCGACGTATACCTGCCTATCCAGGCTCAAGTGACCCTGGACACCACCGGGCGCATGCTGCTGGGTACGGACATCTCGGCCGCCCTGACGATCCTGGAGGGCTTGCCGATCGATGTGATCGGGCTGAACTGCTCGACCGGGCCGGAACACATGCGCGAGCCGATCCGCTTCCTGGGAGAGCACGCGCCTCTGCCGGTATCCTGCATTCCAAACGCCGGCCTGCCCCTGAATGTGGATGGCGAAGCGGTTTACCCGCTCGAGCCAGAGCCATTTGCGGATGCGATGGCGGAGTTCGTGGAGAAAAACCATATCAGCGTGGTTGGCGGATGCTGCGGCACGACCCCCGCCCATCTCAAGCTGCTGGTGGAGAAGATCCACGGTCGCCAACACCCGCCGCGCCCGGAGAAAGATACGCCGCGCCTCGCTTCGGCGACCCGTGCGGCCCCGATGCACCAGGAACCCCCGCCGCTGCTGATCGGAGAACGCTGCAACGCCCAGGGCAGCCGCAAGTTCAAGCGCTTCTTACTGGCCGAAGACTACGACACCATCCTGGAATTGGGGCGCGAGCAGGTGGAGGGCGGCGCGCACGCGCTGGATATCTCCGTCGCCGTCACCGAACGGCAAGACGAGGCCAATTTGATGCGCAACGTGGTCAAGAAACTGGCTTCGGGTGTGGAAGTCCCGCTGGTGGTCGACACCACCGAGCCAGATGTGATGGAGCTGGCCCTGAAGACAGCGCCAGGCCGCTGCTTGCTCAACTCCACACACCTGGAAAGCGGGCGACAGCGGGCCGATCGCGTCTTCAGCCTGGCCAGCGCTTACAATGCGGCCGTCCTGGTGCTGACCATCGACGAAAGCGGTATGGCGAAGACCGCCCAGCGCAAGCTGGAAGTTGCCCGCCGCCTGTATGAGATTGCCGTCCACGACCACGGGCTGCGGCCGCAGGACCTGGTTTACGATACCTTGACTTTTACATTGGCGACCGGCGATCCCGAGTTCGCCAACTCGGCCATCGAAACCCTAAACGGCATTCGCCTGATTAAAGCCGAGCTGCCAGGCGTGCTGACCTCCCTGGGGGTGAGTAATGTCTCGTTTGGGCTCAGCCCGGCAGCCCGCCCGGTCCTGAACAGCGTAATGCTCTACCATGCGGTCCAGGCTGGGTTAGATATGGCGATTGTAAACCCGGCTCATATCACCCCTTATGCAGAGATCCCGGAAGACGAGCGCCAGCTTACCGAAGATTTAATCTTCAACCGGCGCCCGGACGCCCTGGAATGTTTCATCGCCTATTTCGAGCAGGTCGAGCGCCCGGCTGCCGGCGGCCCTGCCAAAGCGGACCCGACCGAAGGCATGACCCCGCAGCAACGCCTGCACTGGCGCATTCTCCACCGCCATCGCGAGGATGTAGAGGCGGATATCGACGAGATTATTGCCAGCAACGGCCACGTTTCAAAGCACGAAACCGCGGTGGAGATCCTCAACACCGTGCTGCTGCCCGCCATGAAAGAGGTGGGCGATAAATTCGGCGCGGGCGAGCTGATCCTGCCCTTCGTTCTGCAATCGGCGGAAGTGATGAAGAAAGCGGTATCTCACGTGGAGCAGTACCTCGAGCGAAAAGAGGGTACTAGCAAGGGCCTGGTCGTGTTGGCGACTGTTTATGGAGACGTGCACGACATCGGCAAGAACCTGGTTAAAACGATCCTTTCAAACAACGGTTATACGGTGATCGACCTCGGCAAGCAGGTGCCTGCCGAAACCATCATCTCCAAGGCGGTCGAGGTGAACGCTGATGCGATCGGGTTGAGCGCGCTGCTGGTCAACACCAGCAAGCAGATGCCGCTGATCGTCAACGAGCTCAACCGGCGTGGGCTGAAATTTCCCGTGCTGATTGGCGGGGCAGCCATTAACCGCCGCTTTGGCTGGCGTATCTTGTATACAGAGCAGGACACGCCCTACGAGCCGGGCGTCTTTTACTGCAAGGATGCCTTTGAGGGGTTGGCCACGATGGACGCCCTGGTGGAGCCAGTGGCGCGCCGAGACCTCGTGACGCGCATCCAACATCAGGCAGCCCAGGAGTTGGGCCGTGCGCTGCACCCTAGGAAAGGGGCAGATTCACCCACATCGTTCTCGCAGGTCCCACCCGCCAGCTCCATCCCCAGGGCGCCAGGCTGGGGGCCGCGTGTCGTGCGCCAGATGCCTTTGGAGTTGATCTTTAAGCACCTGTTCAAGAACGAGCTGTTCCGCCTCTCGTGGGGCGCCAAGAACGCCCATGGCGAGGAGTGGGAACGTCTGCAAGCAGAATTCGAGGCGCGCCTGGAACGTATGCAGCGCCAGGCGCTGCGCGAGGGCTGGCTCAAACCCCAGGCGGTGTATGGCTACTGGCCGGCTCAGGCCGATGGCGACGACCTGGTGCTTTACGACCCGGCCTCCGCGGAAGCCGGCGAGCCGGTCGAGCTGACCCGTTTCAATTTCCCACGCCAGCCATACGGCGATAACCTGTGCCTGGCGGACTATTTTGCCCAGACGCAGACGGGCGTTATGGATGTCGTCGCCTTGCAGGTGGTCACAGTGGGACAGGCGGCGACCGATCGATTCGACCGGTTGCAGTCCCAGGGGGACTATTCGGAAGCATACTATACCCACGGCCTGGCCGTGCAGACTGCCGAGGCCACCGCCGAATACCTGCACCGCCACATTCGCCGGGAGCTTGGGCTGCCCGAAGGCCAGGGGAAACGCTATTCCTGGGGCTACCCGGCAATCCCCGACTTGCAGGATCACCGCAAGGTTTTCGACCTGCTGCCGGTTGAGAGCGAGCTGGGCATGCAGTTGACCTCGGCCTACCAGTTGGTGCCCGAACAATCTACCGCTGCGATCATCGTTCACCACCCGGAAGCCAAATATTACAGCGTGGGCGAAAGCCGGGTAGAGCAGCTTATGAAAGCTTAGCCTCTACCGGGGTTCACCCCGTGGAGGAAAATTTTTCCTTCATTTTCACCGGCTCTTAATCTCAACTTTACGGAACTACCGATAAGGTTTCTTTATAATCGGTATATGAATACCAGCTTCATATTACCGTTAATCTTATTGGCCAATCAAGAGGTCCAAAACACAGGCAAGGAAACTTCTTCGCCCGGGACAAAAGAAACAACGCTAGATTTTAATACCTTGTTACGCTTCTTAATGATGGAACAGATCTCGGCCTCCTTAGGCTCCCTGGGTTCCGAGGAAAATTCTGCCAATAATTTATTCGACACGAATACAAGCAGCTCCGGCCTGGACAGCGTGATGCCGCTGATGACCTCTCTGTTCGACCAGTTGCTTTCGCAACAAATACAGACCGCTGGTCAATCCGGCCAAAGCGCATCCTCCAATTCCCTGCCAGAATTAACCAGCGTCCAGGGTACGAACGAGTTTCATCACATTAACCAATTCGCTGCCGAAATTCAGGAAGGCGGCGATGGCATAAACGCCGACTGTGGCCCGACCTCGCTCGTAATGGCTCTGCACCAGGTGGGATTGCATGTAGCCGGCGAAACGACGCCGCCAGCGATGGCAAGGCAATTGACCTGGCGCGCCTTTCGATGGCGAACAATCACGCTAAGGACGGCGTGGATGCGCGTGGCAGGCGCGTTGACGCTGAACACAATACCTTTACCGATTTTAATGACCTGAGGCGTGGGGCCGCTGCAGCCGGGGCGAAAAGCAAGAGTCTGGCCCCAACCCTCTCCAATATCAAGCAGGCGCTCGAAGACGGATCCAGCGTGATCGTGAGCGGCACCTTCGTGGGCAAATATCCCCTGCCTTGGACAGGCGACCGCGGATTTGACAATCATTCCGCCCCCGGAAATGCCACTGCCCACCTGATCGAGGTGAGCGCTTACGATCCATCCAAGAAACTGTTTACCATTCACGACCCGGCGCGCAGCCGGTCCAACCAGGTAACCGCTTCCGCCCTGCGAAATTTCATGTCTGGTAACGCCGGCGCGATGGCCGTCTGGAAATCGTGGTAGCGATTAGATTCCCTGGAGTTCTACTGATCGGGTATACTGGGGGCGTTGTGTGAAAAACCGCGCCAACAAGCCTAACGTTTAAGTATTTCGCAGAAAATACCCGTGAGCTGGATCAACACCCTGTTTGCCGAACAAATGCTGGTGCTTTTCGCCATCCTGGCGATTGGCTCCTGGATAGGCCAGCTTTCCGTGAAGGGCATCAGCCTCGGGACGGCCGGCGTCCTCTTTACAGCGCTGGTGTTCGGGCATTTCGGCTTGACCGTTCCGAAAGAGATCATGGAACTGGGCTTGCTTCTCTTTGTCTACGCGGTCGGTCTGCAGGCCGGGCCTCGCTTTTTTCGTACGTTCCGGCGGCATGGGATCCAATTCGTGGTCATCGCTCTGGTAACCGTGATCACCGGCGTGATAGTGACGATTGTCGTGGCGCGCTACCTGGGGCTTCCATATGAGCTGGCTTCCGGCCTTTACACCGGCGCAATGACCTGCACCCCGGCGCTGGCGGCTGCCATCGACGTGGTCGAGCGTATTGCCCCCGGGACAAGCGCGGCTGTTTCGGTTGGCTACGGGATCGCCTATCCCTACAGCATGATCGGGGTGGTCCTCCTCATCCAGTTTCTACCCAGGCTTCTGCGTCGCAATTTGCGTAAAGAAGAGACCCATTGGCTCGAGGAAAAAAGAGCCGATGAGCCCGCCCTGGAAGCCAGGCAGTTCATCATCACCAACCCGAATATCAATTCCAAGCGGGTTAGGGAGATCAACCTACACCGTATGATGTTGGCGAACATCTCGCGGGTCAAACGCGGCGAGCGGGTTTTTGCAGCCACTCCGGATATCGTGCTGCTGCAAGGCGATGTGGTGATGGTGGTCGGCAGTGATGAAGAACTGGATAAAATCCGCCTGGTGCTGGGCGAGGAAACCCACGAACGCATGGACGTCAACACCAACGTTGTCAGCGTGGATGTGGATGTGACCGAGCCCTCCCTGACCGGAAAGAAACTATCCCAGATGCGCATTTGGGAACGTTACACAGTCGTCATCACGCGCATCCGGCGCCAGGGTGTGGAGATCACGCCGACCGGCAGCGTTTCCATGGAGATGGGCGATCACATTCGCGTCGTGGGAGAACAAGCGGCCGTCGAGGTGTTCGCCAGATTGGTGCAGGGCGACGCCCGTAAAGCGGATGAAACCAACATGATCCCGTTCTTATTCGGTCTTCTGTTGGGCATCGTGCTGGGGACAATCCCGTTGAACGTGCAAAGCGGCATTCAAATCCGGCTGGGCTCTGCAGGCGGGGCTTTCGTAATAAGTCTGTTGGTCGGCCATTTCGGCCGGATCGGCCCGTTCCGGCTGCACGTGCCCGCCGCGGCCCGTAATTTGTCGCGCGAATTGGGATTGATGCTCTTCCTGGCCGGGGCTGGAGTAAACGCCGGCGCTCATTTCCTGGAAATCCTGCAGCAGCAGGGCGGCAGGTTGCTACTGGCTGGCGCCTCGATCACAACGCTTTCTGTTCTATCCGGTCTTTTATTAATGCATTCCGTTTATCGAATGAACTTGCTTTCAACCATGGGCGCGATCTGCGCTTGCATGACCAATCCGCCGGGTTTGGGCGCGGCGAATTCCCAAACTGAGACCGATCTCCCGACCCTGTCTTACGCAAGTGTGTACCCGGTCGCATTGATTTTTAAGATCGTGCTGGCGCAACTGTTGGTAGAGGTTCTGCGCCGGGTGCTTTAACCAGCACTGCAAATATCTTTTGCCGGATACAGGCGCCGAGCCTGGCTGGCTGTGGAGCAGCGACATGGCGGATCTGGCGAAAAAATTAGGAATCAAAGCCGGCCAGCGGGTTTGCCTTCTGGACGCGCCTTACGAAGCTGCGAGTATTGTTCGAAACGCCTGTGAAGGCCTGGTGCAGGTTTTCACCAGCCTTGACCGCCAACGCTTCGATATGATTATGTTTTGGCCCCAGCAGCTCCAAGGGCTGGCAAGCCGTTTTGCGCAATTGCAGCACAGTATCCTCCCGGATGGCGCGTTGTGGGCTGTGCTCCCTAAAAAGAAATACGCTTTACAGCGAGGCGTCGACTTCACCTGGGAGGCCATGCAGGCTGCCGGATTAGAGACAGACCTGGTGGACAACAAGGTAGCTTCGATCGGCGAACAGGATTACGGCACGCGCTTCGTCATCCGCAAGGAGCGGCGCAGCAGCTACGCTTAAGGTGTACGAGAACCTTAGCGGGAGCGTGTGGATGGGGTAAATTTCGGGCAAGCCAACTCGGGGTGACTTCTAACATGGATACAAAAGCGAGCATTTATCACCAGCAGGGCAGCAACGGAATGCAGGACTTCGTCCGTTCGGCAAAACAGATGATGGCGGATGATCTTCTGGTGGAGCTCCTAGAGTCGGTTGAGAATTTGATGGCGCCCCCTCAATAATTCGGGAGAGGCCCAGCAATCTTATGAATGGAGGATGAGATGGATCGAAACCGTAAATCAAGCCTGGCTGGTGGGCTGCTGCTCGTTTTACTCGGGTTGTTGTTCCTGGCAGTGCAGCTCTTTCCGGGATTAAACTTCTGGATCAATGCCACAGTTTCCTGGCCCTTATTTGTGATCGGCGCAGGCCTTCTGCTTCTATTGTTGGGGTTGCTCCTAGGGACGCCCGGGTTGGCAGTGCCGGCGGCGATTGTTGGTGGCATCGGATGCTTGCTTTACTGGCAAAACGCCACCGGAAACTGGGAAAGCTGGGCATACGCCTGGACCTTGATCCCCGGTTTCGTAGGGATCGGGATCATTTTATCCGGGTTATTAGGATCGACGCCGCGCCAATCCTACCGCGCCGGCTTGAATATGATTATTATCAGCCTGGTCGGGTTTGTTATCTTTGCCTCGTTTTTGGGCGGCTGGAACATTTTAGGACCCTATTGGCCGGTGTTGATCATCTTGCTCGGGATATGGGTCCTCGTCCGCCCGAGGATGCGAGCCAGTTGAGGCGATTGCGGTATGATTCGTGCATTGATCTTCGACTTCGATGGCCTGATCTTAGAAACCGAGACGCCAATTTTTCAAACCTGGCAGGAGCTTTACCAAAACTTTGGCGCCGATTTGACAGTCCAAGACTGGTCGAGCGCTATCGGGGTATCCGAAGCCGCTTTTGATCCCTATCAAAGCCTGGAACAGCAAATCGGCCGCGCAGTGGACCGGGACGCGCTGGAGGCCCCGCGCCGCAAGCGCGAATTGGAATTGATCGCCAGGCAGTCTGTGTTGCCTGGTGTGCAAGATTACCTGGAGAATTGCAAACGGCTGGGATTGAAAGTGGGCCTTGCCTCCAGTTCCGACTACGCCTGGGTCTCCGGGCATCTCTCGCACCTCGGGTTGAAGGATTATTTTGAATCCATCAAGACCTGCGATGATGTAACCAGGGCCAAACCCAACCCGGATTTGTACCAGGCTGTCCTGGAGGATCTGGCGCTGACCCCGGACCAGGCGATTGCCCTTGAAGATTCGCCTAACGGCATCCTGGCAGCCAAACGAGCCGGCTTATTTTGCGTGGCGGTACCGAATTATTTGACCAGCCAGCTTTCCCTCGAGCGAGCCGACCTGCGCCTGGATTCTCTGGCGGATCTTTCCCTCGAAGCGCTGCTGCAAAAGGTGGACAGGTCGGAATGTTGAGGTATTTTTTGGCTCGAATTGCATTGCTTCTTCGGAACTAGGAGGCGGTTAATGCCCTGGAATCCTGAACGCTATCACCTCTTTCAGAGTGAGCGCTCTGCGCCTTTTGAAGATTTGCTGAAGCTGGTACACGTTCGCCCTGGTCTACAGGTCATCGATCTGGGATGCGGGACGGGCAACCTGACCCGCCGGTTGGCAGACTACCTTCCACAGAGCGAAGTAATCGGGATCGACTCTTCAGCAGAAATGCTGAAGCAGGCAGAAGCGCTGGAATCCCCCGGCTTGCACTTCGAATTCGGCCGCATCGACGAGATCCGCGGGAAATGGGATTTGGTGTTTTCGAACGCCGCCATTCAATGGGTGCCGGACCACCACAACCTTGTGCCCAGGCTGTTCGCGCTGGTTAACCCAGGCGGCCAGCTCCTGGTGCAGCTCCCATCCAATCACAACCACCCGTCCCACCGGATAATCGTTGAAACGGCCCAGGAAGAGCCTTTTTGCCAGGCCTTGGGCGGTTGGACGCGCCGTTCGCCGGTGCTGTCGATCGAGGATTACGCCGAAATTCTTTACCAGCAAGGCGGGCAGGACCTGGTAGTGTTCGAAAAGATCTACCCGCACGTGCTGGCGGATGCGGATGCCATTGCGGATTGGAATTCAGGGACTGTCTTGGTGCCCTATATGGAGAGATTGCCATCCGAGCTGCAAGATGCTTTTATGGCTCGCTATCGCCAGCGGCTGCGCGAACGTTGGCCTGGCAGCCCGGTATTTTATGGCTTTCCCCGCACTTTGTTCTCGGCAACGCATCCCTAGAACAGTGAAGGATGTGAATCCGTTTACCCAATCCCTGAGGCAACAGTTGCAAGATCCCCAGTCGAGACAGGCAGCGCCACGGTGAATTGGGTCCCCCGGCCTACCTGGCTTTCGACCTCGATATGGCCGCCGTGTTGTTTAATGATGCGGTGGCAAACCGAGAGTCCCAGGCCGGTGCCTCGCCCGGGGGCCTTGGTCGTATAAAAAGGCTCAAAAATATTCGCCAGGCTCTCTGCAGGGATGCCGGCGCCATTGTCGCTGATGACCACCTGGATGTGATCCTTAACCTTGCGGGTGGTGATGCGGATCTCCCCTTGCGAGGCGCTCACGGCGTCGATCGCATTCATCAACAGGTTGAGCCATACGCTGAGCAGGTGGTCCTGGCTGGCCAGGATTGTGGGCAGGCTGTCATCCGGCTGGAAGGATACCCTCAGCTCGCGGTTGACCAGCTCATGTTGAACCAATGCCAGCGAGCGCCGGATCGTTTCGTTGACATCCGTAGCATCCAGGTGATACTGCTCTTTTCGAGCGAAGTCCAGCAGATTGCGCACCACCTGAGAGGCGCGTGCGCCTGCACGGGCGATCAGTTGGATCAACTCTTGCAGATCGTCATCCGCCGGTAGTTCCCGCTGTAAGATTTGAGCGTTGGCTAAAATCGCCGTCAGCGGATTATTGATCTCATGAGCAACGCCGGCGGCTAACTGCCCGATTGCCGCCAATTTTTCGGATTGGGCGACAATTCCCTCCAGGCGGCGCTTTTCGGTAACCTCCTGCTCGAGCAGGATCGCTTGCGAGATCTCCCCGCCTTCGTCTATGATCGGGAAAGTGCTGATCTCCCATTCCGTGGCTTCCACCCCAACGGCGCGTCGTTCGCTGCGCAGCGTGCTTTCCCCGTTTGAAAAGGTTTCCCCTATCCGGCAGCCAGGGCAGGGCTGGCTGCGGCGGTATAAAGCTCGGTAGCATTTGGTCCTGACGAGCTTCTTTGGAGGTTTGCCCGTGCGCTGAGCGCAGCTCATATTGACTGCGATCAAACGATAATCCCGGTTGACAATGTAAAGTGCAGCCGGCATACTGTCAAACAAGGCTCGCAGCGTATTGCGCGAGTTCAGCAATTCCTCACGGTTTGTGTTTAATATCGCGTTCTCAGCCTGAAGGCGCTGGATCAAGTGGGACCGCTCCAGGCTCGAGGCGAACAACCTGGCCCAGGTCGAGACAAAATCTCGAGAATGGGGGTCAAAAAAACCCGCGGTATGGTGGAAAACCTGCACAGCGCCAAAGGTTTTATCATTTGTCTGGATGGGCGCGTAAAGAGCGGAAACAGCCTTTACATCCGCTGGCGTCTCGCTGAGCGGGTCAAAGGCCGGCTCAATTTGCAGATCGCTTATCAACAAGGCTTCTCCGCCTCGCATGCACGCTTCTAACAATCCGCCCCCTATCTTGACTGTCGTTTTGGAGGACCGCGCTTGACCTCCGGTTTCATCGCGAGTCATCCGGATCGTCAACCGCAGTGCGGATCTCTCGTCTTCCTCATTTAAAAGAATAATCGAACCGGCTTCTGCGCCAAGCATATGGCAAAGAGCCTTCAATGCATCCGCCTGGGTCTCAGCCGAAGGGAATTTCTCGCTCAAGAGGCCAAACAGTGAAAGCAAGGCGTTTGCATCCCCGGATGACCCTAATTCCTTTAAGAAATCCTGAAGTTGATCTTGATCTTCCACAATTTTCTTACCAGTGCCGGGCGCTTTGCCCCTGACCGCAGGCCAGTGGTCGGCGCGCCACGCAATAGGTTGGAGAGTCGCGGCTACGCCGCAATCTCCAGAGATTCATCACAATAGTATTCATATCTTAAATGTCAAATGGATTTAAGTCCAGGTGTTTACAGCTAAGGTGCAATGCGCCTTGGGTGTTATTCACCTGTAGTTTCACCAGGCGCCTGAGTAAATCGGAGCAAGGCCTCAGGGCTTTGGCTGCGGCGCGGTATAAAAGAGATACGGATGGTCGTCTGGGTAGTAATGAAAAATGTTCCGGTCCGGGAAGTAAGAAGCCAGCTTCTGGTCAGGTTCCTGGCCGCGAGTGAAGGCAAATATGAAAGGTGTATTGAGCAGTGGATTCTCAAGCTCAAGGAGAGCGCCGTACCCGGTCCAGGCTTTCGGATGGACGATAATCAGCGCAGGCGCAAGGTCCTCGGCCTTCGGGTTGTTGAATGGCTCCAGGCGGGAACGTTGGATCCCGTATAACCCGTGCATGCCGCCAACCCGCAAGGGAGTATAAAAACGCAGGTTGGTGAAAACCAGCAAAGCCAGGATCGCGGTCATCGCCAAAGGGCGGGCTTTATACCAGCCGCTGTAAGTCTTCCAGGGTTCGCCAGGCCGGGCCGGCCAGCCAGCCAGGGTCGCAATACCCGCCCCGCTGAGCAAAGTGAGGCTGTAAAGGCCCTCATAATAATAGCGCGGCCCGAAAAGATAGGAGCCGATCCAATAAGCCATGTAAACAATAACCAGCGAGAAGAAAACAAAGCCGACCAGCAAAGCCGGAGCGTTGAATTTCGCGCCTGTTCTTCTATTTGGCAACAGCGCCAATAAACCAAAGGGTAGGAAGATCCATGAAAATCTGCCCCAACCAAACAAATCGTACTCACCCACCCACAGACTGAAGCGGGTGTTAATATCGGCCATCGTCAAATTGTGACCGTGCGAGGTAACCCCAATACCCGGGCCGAAACCGATTTTATCGTAGCTCCACCACAAGGTATAAGGGTTGAAAAAGGGGTCGCCGCTGACCGCATACTGCCAGACGAGGAAGAGGGACGCAAGCGCCAGGGTAATCAGCCCGAAGACGAACAATCGACGCCGGGTTGGCCAATCTCCGCGCGCCAACAGGTACAGGCCGTGCAGCCCAAACGGCAGCCCCACGCCAACTGCAGTAAGCGGGCGCGTCAGGGCAAGCAGTCCCAGGCTGAATGCCGCAGTTATCGTGGGCAGCCACACAGAATAAGGGCGCTCGGGCGAACCGGGAGGCGGCCAAAATGCATCCAGCCATGCAAGCGCAAAAGCGCCGCTGAGCACCAGCCCCAGGGGATGGGAGAGCAGCGAACCGGAGTTCATCAAGAAAAAGGGGGAGGTAACGGTTAAGCCAGCGGCCAGAAGGCCCACCGTCTCGCCAAAAATGCGCTTCCCCAGGCGATACGTCAACCAGACGCCCAAACCTGCCAGCAGCGGGTTTACCCAGGAGCGCGCTCCCAGCATGACGCCCAGGGCCAGAAGCGCTGGCCATCCCAGCGGGTATTTGCCGAACCGCTGGCCATTGTCTTCGACTACAAAAGGAACCAAAAAACTTTTCGGGTCGGGGGGGGAGGGCAAAGTCAGGTGGCCGAGTGCAATGGTCTCGGCCTGCCAGACGTAAGCCATCTCGTCTTCGATATGCGGCATCGCCTCAAAGGCGCGCTCGGTCACCAGGTAAGCAACCAGGATGCCTATCAGGCTTAAGAGTAAACCAAAACGGTCGGCGCGAGTCATGATTTCCTATCGGTCAATAGTGTATTTTACTGCGCCGAGATGAATGACTGCTTAAGCTCCAATGCGTTTCAGCGCCTCGAGCGCTGCGGAATGCAGCCAGCCATTGGAGGCTAAAACACCGCGGTTATGGATCAGGCTCCGCCCGGCGGTAAAATCGAGCGCTTTTCCATCCAGGTCGCTAATTCGCCCGCCGGCCTCTTCCAATACCAGGGATCCGCCGGCCTGATCCCAAATTTTTTCACGGTAATTGGGCCGGGTTGGTGAGAGCAGTCGCAGAATGAGGTCCCCCTTTCCGGAGGCCAGGATCGCGTATTTCGCCTGGCTGTCCATCAATACGGGTTCGACTTCGACGCCGAGGGCACGGGCGAACTCGTCGATCTTATCGACGTTTGTGTGCCCGGATTCTACCGAGCGCAGCAGGCGCGCCTGGCGGGGATCGCTGCGATTTGAAACGTGCAGCCGGTCGAAATTCTCCCTGCCCAGCAGGGGTGTGACCCAGGCCCCCTGGCCGCGCACGGCGATCAGAAGCGATCCTTCGCCTTCCAGGTCGGGGCGATATGCATCTACCAGGTTCGGACAGCCTAAAACGGCAATCTGAACCTTGCCGGCCACGATGAGCGCCAGGGCAATGGCATACTGCTCGCCGCGCAAAAAGCCTTTGGTGCCGTCGACGGGATCCAGGGTCCAAAATCGGGCGGCGGGTTCCGCCCTGCCGCGATCGATCCAGGCGCAGACGGATTGAGGATCGGCTTGCGAGATAACCCCTTCCACAAAATGGGTTACCTGCTGCAGCGTCGCCTCTCCTGGCTGGCTTCTCAGCGCACTGGAATCTTCTTCAGCAACCAGGGGGTCATCCGGGAATTTATCCGCCAGGAGCTTTCCCACCAGGGCCTGGGAAGCGAAATCGGCCACGGTGACCGGTGAACGGTCGTCCTTCGTCAGGGCCGGTGATACCAGATCCGACTGGACCTGGCGCGCCAGCAAGGTTGCCATCCTCACTGCGTGTAATGCGGTTGCCGTTTCATGGGTTTCAATAAAAGGCATCGTTGTTATCCCTTCAAGTGTTGGATGGGTTTTAACTTCTCAAAAGTGGGGTTGGGGACAGTCAAGCAGCGCCGCCGATCTGCTCCAACCCGATTACGCTGCGGCTGGTTTCGACCACTCCGCTCAGATCGTAAGTCATCGCGCCGTCAATGCGGACGGGGACCATCTCGCCAGTCGGGATCTCGCCCTGGATGACCACCATGCCGTCGATCTCCGGCGCATCCCGGTACGTGCGGCCTAAGGAGATGCCATCCCCCTGGCCTTCGATAAGCGTATCCAGGGTCCTGCCGACCTGAGCCTGGTTGATCTCAAGAGAAATGCCTTGCTGCAAGGCCATCAGCCGTTCGTAGCGCTCCTGCTTCACCTGCGCCGGAATGGGATCGCCCAGTGGTTCGCTTGTGGTTCCCGGCTCAAAAGAAAATTGGAATGCGCCGACCCGGTCGAAGCGCATCTCACCCACGAAGTCGAGCAGAGTCTGGAATTCCGCTTCAGTCTCCCCGGGATAACCGACGATAAAGGTCGTGCGCAGCGCCAGGTCTGGCATGGCGGCGCGCATCTTTTCCAAGGTCCGGTAGACCCAATCGATGTTCGCAGGCCGGCGCATGCGGCGCAGCGCAGACGGGTGGGCGTGCTGCAAGGGCATGTCCAGGTAGGGGACAATGCGCGGGCTGGAGGCGATCAGGTCGATCAATGGGTCGGTTACATAACCCGGGTAAGCGTACATGATCCGGAACCAATCGACACGCGGCGCGGCCGCCAACAGCTCTTCCAACAAATGGGCCAGGCCGTTCTTCAATCCCAGGTCGTGGCCGTAATCCGTGGTATCCTGAGCGATCAAGATGATCTCACGCACTCCTGCATCCTGGAGAATTTGGGCCTCGTGCAAAATAGACTCGACCGGCCGGCTGACAGCAGTCCCTTTGATCAGTGGAATGGCGCAAAACGCGCACGGCCGCCGGCAGCCATCCGCGATCTTGATATAAGCGCTGGCGCCCTGAATGGCTGTGCGCAGCGCGCCGCGCTCATCGCTGCCCACAGTTGGCGCATCTGGCAGGTGATAAAGCGGCTCGGGGTGCTTGCCGTCTCGCAATTTTTGCACCACTTCGACGATATCCATCCACCGGCGGGTGCCCAGGATGCCATCAATGCCTGGCACCTGGCGGATCACCTCAGCGCCGTACCGTTGAGTCAAGCAGCCGGCGGCGATCAAGGTCTGCCCTTTGCGCTTATGCGCCGCCAGTTCGCTTAATACTTGCAGCGACTCTTCTCTTGCCGGGCCAATGAATCCGCAGGTATTGACAATCAATACACTTGCCCTGGCCGAATCTTCGACCGGGCGGAAACCTGAGCCCAGCAATAACTGGGCCATCGATTCGGAATCGACCGTATTTTTTGCGCATCCCAAAGAGATTAGATGAAAGGTTTTTGAACCCATTCAGCACCTTTAATTATTGTCTTATTCGATCCATGCCGGGTTGAGCGCCTCACGCCTCTGGGCTAAGGCAGCGCAGGAACAGTCGGAGTTCCTGGCCTGGCGGTAGCGCTGGGCCTCGGCGTCGGCGAAGGCCGTTCGGTGGGCGCTTCGGTCGGGGTCACAGTAGGCGTCGGCGTTTGGACCCCTTCCAAAGTATAAACCCGCTCGACCACCTGTCCGAACAGTCCCAGGACTCCAAAATCCTGCTGGTTGAAGAAGACCTGCAGGGCTGCGCCATTTCCGGTCAGGATCTCCACCCGCTTTTCGCCGGCGAAGGTGTAGGCGCTGCCGGGCAGCACGCGGTCCTGAAACACTACTTTCCCGTCCACACTGACCTGCATCCAGGCGCGCTGGTTCACGGATATATAAACCTGCACAGCCTGGCTCCCGCCCGCCGGGATCGTGATCTGCACACTACCCGTCGCTTCCACCTGTCCGGGCAAGGCAGCCAGGGCAGCCGGTGGGGTCGGGGTAAGCGGGGCAGAGGTGGGCGGCAATGTCGCAGTTTCCGTGGAAAGCAGCACGTCGGCGATCGAAGGCGCGGTCGAGAGTGGAGACTGCTCGGAACGCATACTGTATATACGAATCGCTCCCCATGCGACAAAGCTTATTAGAAATACCGCCAGGGTCACTCCGATCAAAATATCACTGGAGACAAACCGGCGCAGCCGGGCGGGCAGCAGTGGGCGACGCCTGGCGCGGCTGGGCCTGGTTTTCGCATGTCCATTAAACCCGGCAGCCTGTTTGATTGCAAGGCGAGCCTGTAGTCCCTCGGCAAAGCGTAGCATCACCGGCTCCGGGTCCAACCCCAGGAAGGCAGCGTAATTTTTTAACATACCGCGCCCCTGGACCGGCGATGGCAGCCCTTCCAGGTTGCCGGATTCCAGGGCCTGCAAGTAATGACGGCGCAGATGCGTGTGGCGTACGACGTCATCCAGGGAAAGTCCCAACAGATCGCGTTGGCCGCGCAGGCTTTGGCCAACTTCGCGGAAAATCACGCTGGCGGCTTCACCTGGGAGAGCGTTTTCCTCTTGCAGGGGTTCCGCTCGGGCGTGTTCGGCGGTTGGACGGGTGTCATCTTCCGGCTTCTGGGAGGTTAGCAAGCCTTGCCCGTTAAGCGTATGCAGAAGCGTTCCGGAGTCCAGGTCGAGAAAATCGGCGTAAGCCCGCAAAAACCCACGCGCCTGGGTGAGGGATGGGAGCGATTCAAATTTCCCGGCTTCCATCGCCTGCAAGTAATGGACGCGCATATGAGTTGCCTGGGCTACTTGCTCAAGGGAGAGCGAGCGCGTCTCACGCGCCCGGCGGAGCTGTTGACCGATTGTCTCATCCATAGGTTGGGGACAAAACACCAGCCCGGGAACAGGTGGGAGAAAGGCGCTTCGAACCACAAAGCTTTCAGAGGCCTTCCATCCTGGCGAAAATCACTTCGCCGTCGCCTAGCCCAGGCCGGTAATCGTAAGAAGTCTTAACAGAATAACGCTTATTCTGCTTCCGCTTCAACCTCGGCTTCTACTTCGGGTCCGGCTTCTGCGCCTGCCTCAGCAACGACGTCAGCCGGCTCCTTGGCAGCCTGGCCACCGGCCTGTGCTGCACCCTTGGCTGGCGCCCGAGGTTCCTCAACAGCTTCGTGGCCGGGCAAACCAATTGCCTCGCCTTCGCGATGAACGGCCACCATTATTTCTGGGATGAGGTCCATCGTCAGGCGAATATGGACATTATGCTCGCCGAGCGTTCGAATCGGTTCGGAGTCCAGTTGGCGCCGGTTGAGCTCTACACCGGTTTTCTCTTTGATCGCGTCCACAATCATCTGGGGGGTAATTGACCCGTATAATTTGCCCGTTTCGCCGGCCTTGGCGGGGAAAGCAAGAGTCAAATTCGACAGAACTTTGGCAACGCTGCTCATTTCTTTATTCAGCACTGTCCGAGCTTCAGCAGCCTGTTTCCGGATGTGTTCTGCCTGCTTGAGCGCCCCGGGCGTCGCCAGTACGGCCAGTTCCTGCGGCAGAAGGAAATTCCGCCCGTAGCCGTCCGCAACGCGCTTCACGTCTCCAGCGCGCCCGAGCTTGTAAACATCCTTGAGTAAAAGTACTTTCATGATCAAGCCCTTTCTAAATCGAGGTTCAACCGCGTATCTCGCGGATTGGCCCGGGCGAAGGGTACAACGCTCCGGGCGGGCTGATTCTACCAGATGGAGGAAATAGCGTCAACAATACCGTAGAGAATGCGATAATATGCCTGATATAATGCGTATATGCCATCCCGAGAACGCTCTCTTAGGGCTGAAGCGGTAGTACTGCGCCACCAGGATTGGGGTGAGGCGGATCGCCTGCTGGTATTGTTCACCCTGGAAATGGGGAAAGTGCGCGCCATTGGCAAGGGCGTCCGTAAACCACGCTCTCGAAAGGCGGGCCACCTGGAACCGTTCACAAGGGTTCACCTGCTCCTGGCACGCGGCCGTGATTTGTTCATCGTCACCCAGGCCGAGATGGTCGAGGCTTATCTGCCCTTGCGAGAAAATCTCCTGCTCATGACTTATGCCAATTACGTCGTCGAGCTGCTGGATCGCTTCGCCTTCGAGGAAGGCGAAAACCGTCCCCTGTACCGGTTGCTGGTGGAGACTCTGGAACGGCTGTCTTCGGACAACGACCCGGAGCTGGTGATGCTTTATTACGAGATGCGCCTGTTGGATTTAACCGGTTTCCGCCCCGAATTATTCCACTGTGTGAATTGCGGCGAAGAGATTCGCCCGCAAGACCAGTATTTCTCAGCCGAACATGGCGGCGTCCTGTGTCCAAAATGCGGTAAGGGGGTTCAAGGTGTGCGCCCCGTTTCGATGGAGGCATTGAAATACCTGCGCCACTTCCAACGCAGCAGCTTTAAAGAGGCCGCGCGGGCGAACCTCAACCCGCTGATAAAACGAGAAGTCGAAGACTTGATGCAGCATTACCTGACCTATCTACTCGAACGCGCTTTAAATACGCCCGCTTTTTTACGGCGTGTGCGCGCGGATATGGTCGAAGCCTCCAAAGGGGATATTAATCAGGTCGTCTAGCCGTGCGCCCGGCTGGAATGGCCATTGCTTCTCAAGAGTGTTTGCAAAACCCGGACGAATTCCTGGATGGCAAAAGGTTTTTGCAGCCAATCCACCTGTCCTTCTTCCAGCAGAGATTGGTTTTCCCCCCCTAGAGGATGCCCCGTCACGAACAGCATCTTCAGCTCGGGCGCCTTTTCTTTCAGCGATCGGTACAATTCAACGCCTCCCATTTCCGGCATAACCACATCGCTCACCACCAGATCGATCGTATTCGCTGAACGATCATAGACTTGCATGGCTTCCACACCGTTTCTGGCAGGCAATACGCGGAAATTATGGTGGCTCAGCAGCGCCTTCATCGCCTCCAGTGCAGCCGGATCGTCCTCAACCAATAAGATCGTTTCGCCGTTTCCAGAGCGAGGCGGGCGATTTTCCCCGGCCGCGCGGCCAGACTCAAGAATTTCCAGGGCAGGCAAGTAAATCTCAAATGTCGTGCCTTCACCCGGGGCGCTGCGGACGTCAATACTGCCTCGATGCTGCTTGACAATCCCGTAAACCTGGGCTAACCCCAGGCCAGTTCCGCCGCCCACCGGTTTAGTCGTAAAAAATGGGTCGAAAATGTGCGCCATGGCATCCGGCTGGATGCCCGTGCCAGTATCCGACACCTGGATGCCGATCCACTCCCCAGGCGTCAGATCCAGGATAAGAACGTCTGTATCCGAGATGTAAATCCGCCCCAGCTCAAAATGGAGCGTACCGCCGGAAGGCATAGCATCGCGCGCATTCAAGGCCAGGTTCATAAAAACCTGCTGCAACCGGGTGGGATCTGCTTTGACGATGTATTCACCGGGCTGGTAGGTCAATTCCAGGCGAATATTTTCAGGCAAAATACGCCCTAACAGCTTGTCCAATTCTTTAATGAAGGGCAGCAAATCCATGCTGCTCTGTTCCATCACCGATCGGCGGCTGAAATCCAGGATCTGGCGAATCAAGCTGGTGGCCCGCTGCACCTGCTGCTGTATCGTGTTCAAGCGTTCGTGACTGGCTGCGCTCAAATTGGGCTCCATGCCCAACAAATCCGTGTACACGGTGATCGCGGCCATAATGTTGTTAAAATCGTGTGCTATTCCGGCGGCCAATTGGCCTACCGTTGCCAGGCGGTCCTGCATTTGGATGCGCGCCTGGTTATCTCGTTCCTGGGTGATATCCCGGATGACGAAGACCCAGCCCTGGGTAAGGTCGCCAGCTTCCAGGGGTCGGGCGGCAATTTCAAAGGTTTTGTGTACATCCCCCTCGACCTCTAATTCACGCCACAGGCTGTCATTGTTTTGTTCTAATAACTCGGAAACCGGCTGGCCCGCAAGCGAGTCGACCGGAGCATCCAGACCAGCCTCGCCGACCAGGATGGCAGAATAACCCCAACCGGCCGGGTTTGCAAGCACAATCCGGTGCCCCGAATCGAGCAGGAGAACGCCTTCCGGCACCGTGTCGATGATTTGCCTCACCTGCTGCGCCTGTTCTTGAGTTTTAGCCAGCAAGTTAAGCCGTTCAATCGCGCTGCCTAACTGCCGTCCTACCGACTCGGCCAGGGCAATCTCTTCTTCTTGCCATTCGCGCGGCGAAGAGGAAACCAGGCTCATCCCGCCAAAGTCATGGTTCTCGACCCTAACCGGGACGATCAATGCGGATGACACACCCATCCTACGGAGTTGATCCGCAACCTCTGACAGCAAATCCTCCTCACAGACCTTTTTCCAATCGTTGATTACTATGCTACCTGTAATCGCCCGGTATACGGAATGGAGGGCAGCCGGATCAGCGGCCAAACCATTCTCTGGCAAGCCGCGCAGCGCCTGACTCCTGCTCGCCCAAATTGCGCCTTTCTCCAGACCGAAAGCCTTCAATGTCAGGTCCAACACAACTTCCAACAACCTGGACAGGTCTGGAGCGGTCACCGCAGCAGTGATGATTGCATTGATCGCCTCCTGTTGTGCAGCCCGGCGGCGAGTTTCTTCGAAGAGGCGTGCATTTTGCAGGGCAACAGACGCCTGACGGGTAAAAGCCAGCATCACCTCCTGCTGGTCCAAAGGCCAGGTTTGCGGCTGGTCATAGTAACAGCCGACCGCGGCGATCACACGCTCTTCGTAAACCAGGGGCCACAGCCCAACCACGCGAAAACCTTCTTTTTCCGCCAGGCCGCGCAAGACAGAATCCTGGGGAAGCTGCATTATGTCGCCGATCAGGATCTTCTCAGGCGAATCGAGCATTCGCCCCCCAGGAACGGAATCTGCCTGGCGGGTCACAGCCTCGAGGTAAGCGCTGGACAGCCCGGCATACCATGCGCAATATACTGTCCGATCGGGATAGCGCTGGTAAACCGCGGCGCGCTTGCATCCTCCAAGCTGCATCGCGCCTTGACCGATGCCGCTGATCACCTCTACGGCGGTAACCGGATGGTTCATGGCTCCGCTCAACGCCGCCAGGAGCGCCATTTGTTCCGCATGTTCCTGGGCCGCGGCGAACAACTGCAGCCTGTCAAACACCTGACTGACCTGGCGGGCGATGTTTTGCATTAAGTCAACATCCGCCTGACCGAATTCATGCGGCTCGAGCATATCAATACCTAGCGTCCCGGCGACCTGGCCTTTCATCAGGATCGGAACCAGCAGGATGGACGCGACCCCCAGTGAACGCATCAGGTCGTGAATAGGTTCCATAAGGGGATCGTTCTGGGCATCTGAGATGGCCATGGGGGTCTTATTTTCAAGGATGTACTCCATGGAGGGATTGCCTGCCACGGGAATCCGCAATCCGACTCCGCTCGGGCGGCCTGGCGACCGGTATTCGGCAATGACCTGCGCTGAGGATCGCTCTGCATTGAGCAGCGCAAAGCCGGTCTGTTGGGCCTGAAAGAACAGGGCGACTTCGATACAGATCTGGTTTAAGGCCTCGTCCAGGTCGTCAGAGGCTGCAGTCAGGGTGATGATTTTACTGAGCAGGGTTACTTCGCGCAGGCGCCGGCGGGTTTCATCAAACAGGCGCGCGTTTTGTAGGGCCAGCCCTGCCTGGCTTGCGAATATCGCCAGGCGATCCGTATGTTCGGGTTGGTAGAAATTCGGCTCAATCTTGTTGAGCGTAAAGAAAGCGACGACCTGGTCCTGATCGACCACCGGTACACCGGCGAAGGATCGCACCTGGCGGGTGATCCCAACCTCGATCCAGTCGGGATCCTCGCGGATGTCGTCGATGATCAATGCCTGGCGAGTTTCTACCATTTGCCGCAAATCCGCTGTGATGGCGATCTGGTAAGTAAGACTGCCCATTCGCCGGTAGACCTCTCGAGTCATATCGTCCAGGCCGCGAGTTCGTGCAATACGCGCCCTATCCCCTTGGACGAGAAGTACGTTCGAGATATCGTAGGGTACGAGGCGCGCGATCTGATCCAAAACCCGGTCCAGGATGGTATCAAGATCCAGGGTGGCAGCCAGTGTTGCTCCGATCTCTCGCAGCGCTTCGGCGAGCTCGCGCTGTTCACGCTCTGCCTCGAATAAGCGGGCGTTCTCAATCGCGTTGACGCTTTGCTGAGCCAGAGCCTGCAGGTACAAAATATCTTCCGATGCAAAACGGTAAGGCGAACGGTGCCAAAGGACGATCCCCCCAATCACACGCTCACCAGACAGCATGGGGAGCGCCAGAATAGCGCGGATATTTTCGATGTCCGCCAGCTTTTTGGGCGAATAACCCGGATCAAGGTAGACGTCCTCGATCTGGAAGGGTTTCATCAGCGAAACTGCCCGTCCAATGGCGCTGCCGTCCGTCTGAACGCCCTGTTGATTTACAGCGTCGATAAACCCCTGGCTTACTCCGTACGCCGCTACCAGGTAATAATGCCCGTCCGGCTGGTAGGTCAATATCCCGCTGGCATCAGAGTACGATAATTCGGCCGCGTGCCGGACGATAGAATCGAGCACTGCCTGGTGATCTAACACCGAAGTGATCTCTCGGCTAACCCGGGTAATAACCAGCAGCTCGTCCACACGATGGCGTTCCGCAGCTTCAGCTCGAAGCCGTTTAATGGCGGTCGCCAATTGGCCGGCAAGGGTGACCATCACCCGTTCGTCCGCCTCAGTAAAAGCGTGTACATGGGCGCTCTCCGCATTGACAACACCTACAACGTGATCTCCGATCTTTATCGGCACGCATAACTCAGCGCGCGTCCGAAAGTGCAAATGCAGATAGGCCTGGCTTTGGGTAACATCTGAAACGCGTTTTGGCGACCCGCTGGCGGCGACGATCCCAGTGATCCCCTGCCCCAGGGGAATGACCGTTTCCCGTTTCTCGGCTGGCAGCCCGCGGTAAGAAGGATGAAAATGCAGCGTCCCGGCCTTCTCATCCGTGTATAGGATCCCAAAGTTGTCGGTGAAAAGACTTTTCCCAATGATCTCCGTCGTTCGTTCGATGAGCTCATCTTCGCTGGAGGCTTCTACGCAAGCGACGCCAACAGCATGAAGAACGGTCAGCTCTTGCAACTGGCGGTGCAAAATCTCATCTGCACGCTTACGTTCGGTAATGTCCGTATTGGCGAACACACAGGCTTCAACGCTGCCGTTCTCGTCGACAACAGCATACAGCCGAGAAACCATGAAGCGGATTTCCCCATCTTTACAGCGATAGGACAGATCCACATTACTTAGGGATACCTTCCGCTCGAAAACTCCGGCGATCTTTTCATCCAGAGATTTTTGTTCGTTTCTATTTGACAAAATGGACCGATAATGGCAGCCCAGGATCGCCTGCCCATATTGGAATACGTTTTCGCAGGCCTGGTTCCAGCTTTGGATGATCCCATCGCGTGTGACCGAAAAAATTGGGTTCGGGGAATTCTCCACAGACTGGCGATAACGTTGACGACTGGCGACCAGGGCTTCTTCCGTCTGTTTGCGGTCGGTGTTATCTCGACAAGTCACCAGAATGCCCGAGGAATACCCTTCCTGGTAAGTGAATGGCAAGACTTCCAATTCATAAAAACGCTCGCCGCTCCCAGGGACACCTTTGTGAATATCAATGATCTTTCCGCCTGCGCCGGGATTGGCCAGACACTCCTTTATACCTTCCAGCAATTGAGGCCAGACTGCGAATACCTGGCTGGCTGGAGCGCCAATTGCCTTATCGAAGGGCAGCGCGAGCATCTCAACTGCAGACCGGTTTAGATCGACGATCCTGTGTTTATCATCCAGCACAAACACGCCATCCCGCATGCCTTCAATAACTGCACTGCGGGCGACCGGGATCAAATCGAACAACCAGTAACGCCGTAATCCCCAAACGATCAACACGCCGCTGATGGTAAAAGTCAAGGGGGTCAGGTCCAGGTTGGTACTTGGGAACAGCCTGAACACATAAATAAGATTTATGGACAGCGGCACCACAGCAGCAGCGATGAGGATTGGAACGGACTGTTTGCGAAAGTTGGGAGAGGCATCCCGGTAGGTTCTATACAGGAGAATGGCGCCGCTCAGTACCAGGAGATAGGAATAAGCGGCGTGAATCCAAAAAGCGATGTTATAGGTTAATGACAGGCCGGAAAGCGGCGAATTGAGATCCAGGCTGGCGTCCACCCATATCAAATGATGAAAAGAGTTCGTCCATGCAGCCAGGGTTACAGCCAGGGGCTCTATTGCAAACAACAGGTAAAAGCGACGTGTGAGCAAGTTCGTGCGATTCGTATAAGTGAGCACGAAAATGAGCCACGTGATGGGAATCAGCGTTATTCCAATATACTGGGTTGAAGACCAGAAGAGCTGCCAGGGCAGATCGAACCGGCTCAGTTGAATTGCGCTGCACAAGGACCATTCCGCTAAAGCGCCTAATAAAAAAACCAGCGCATTCACGCCGGGAGCAGCGCGTTTTTCCCAAAGAAAGATAACCAGCGCGATGGAAAGGATGGCCGAGCCATATAAAGAGATAATGTAAGGAAGATACAACCAGTTCATCAATCCAGATCCACCGGGGGCTATCACATTATGCATTGTAACCTTTTTCGTGTTAATATAAATTTACAGATTTGTTTTTGAAGACGATCGTAAAGGCTCTGCCAGGCTATTAACGGGGTCGTTAGCGGGTTTTCGTCCTGTACTGTTGAAAAATTTAGGGTATCATCCTTGTCTGTAATAGGTTAGGCGCACTGCCCCTGGCCAACTTCCAGGCGCCGGCGCTCAGCGAAGGTTTGCCAGCCTCGCCTTTAATCAACAGGGTAAAACATAAAGGGAGAAAAGATGAGCAAATCGGCCCCATCCGAAGGGAAGAAGACATCTCTGCGCGAATTGCCGCGCAATGTATGGGCAGTGAGTCTGACCAGCTTTTTCATGGACATTTCGAGCGAGATGGTCATCAATATCCTGCCGCTCTTCCTGGCGAACGTCCTGGGAGTGAAAACCAATATTATCGGTATTATCGAGGGTGTGGCGGAATCCACCTCCAGCCTGGTCAAGCTATTCTCAGGTTGGCTCTCGGATCGCCTGCGAGCGCGCAAATGGCTGGCGGTGACGGGCTACGGCATTTCGGCGCTGGCAAAGCCTTTTTTCTACTTTGCGAATAGCTGGGAGATGATCGCCGCGGTTCGTTGGGCCGACCGATTCGGTAAGGGCGTGCGCACTGCGCCGCGGGATGCGCTTGTGGCCGATTCAATCGAGGAAAAAGACCGCGGGTTGGCGTTTGGCTTTCACCGTGCGGCGGATACTGCCGGGGCATTGTTAGGGCTGCTAATCGCCTTGTTGGTGGTCTGGCTTGCTCAAGCTAACACGCTTGGGCTTAGCGCGGCGACCTTCCGCCTGGTGGTTCTTATCAGCTTGTTGCCGGCGCTCCTGGCTGTGCTTTCCCTGGCGCTCGGCGCGCGTGACGTTCAGGTGAAGCAGTCCGCCGCGGCGCCGAAATTCGCCTTTAGGTCGCTTGGCAAATCCTTTGTAATCTTCATGTTGATCGTAAGCATATTCGACCTGGGCAACTCGTCAGACGCATTTCTGGTATTACGCGCTCAAGAACGCGGGTTAAGTGTCGTCGGTATTTTGGGAATGCTGGCTTCTTTTAACCTGGTGTATACCCTGGTCTCGACCCCCGCAGGTTCGTTGTCGGACCGGGTGGGACGGCGGCGGTTAATCATCGGCGGCTGGCTGGTTTACGCCTTGATTTACCTGGGCTTTGGCCTGGCCGGGTCTGCCTGGCAGATCTGGATTTTGTATGTGCTTTATGGCTTATATTACGGCCTGAGTTATGGAACAGCGAAAGCGATGGTAGCCGATCTGGTCAGGGTAGAGCTGCGCGGCACCGCTTACGGCACGTATAACGCCGTATTAGGTATCCTTGATTTTCCGGCCTCGGTCATCGCGGGTGTGCTCTGGCAAGGCGTCGGGAGCTGGTCCGGTTTTGGGCCGTCAGCGCCATTTCTATTCGGGGCCGCTCTGGCTGGCATCGCCGCGTTGATCATGGCATTGTGGACGCCCACCCAGCAGTTATTATGAAACAAACCGCTGGTATCGACCCATATCGCGCCTATCTCAGCGATGAATTGAACAGTGCAACGCTGTACCGCGCTCTCGCCCAAAGGGTAAACACTTTTTGCAATAATCGCCCCCGGATGATGTATAATGATTGCCGCGATGCGGTGCCGCGATGCGGTGCCGCGATGCGGTGCCATATCGACAACGCTTTAGGGATTGCAGTGTTAATAGGATCGGAAGGCCGGGGGCAGGTTGGTAGAGGTCTAGTTCCGAATTCCAGGTTAAAAAATGAGGTGGTTTCATGCAGTTGCCGGCTGTTAGCGAGTCCTGTCTGCATGGCAATTGCACCGCCCGGCTTTTGTATCTGTAAAGAATTGATACACAGAATGCAGAGCGTTTTTAAGTTGCGCTTAAGCCTCGCATTATGACCGTGTAAGGACAGGCGTCTGGTGAATCAGGGATAATATAGGCGCAATCTATTCAATGGCGGTTTACTTGCGGTTGTTCTATGGAACTCGCGCCGAAATTACTTCAGGAAATGTGGGGATTTTTGCAGGCTAGCCAAATGCCCGGATTGGGTTTCTTGAAGTACCTGATTCTGGCGCTGCTGGTGGCTGTTGAAGGTCCGCTTGCGACGCTGCTGGGGGCCGCCGCGGCTGCAGCCGGGGCTATGCGGCTCAACCTGGTTTTTGTAGCAGCCGGCGCCGGGAATTTGAGCGCAGATGTCCTGTGGTATTTACTGGGTTATTCGGGTAAGCAAGAATGGCTGCTTCGGTTTGGGCGCTGGATTGGCCTGCGCAATCATCATCTGACGCGTTTACAGGAAAACATGCAGCGCCACGCTCCAAAGATATTATTAGTTGCAAAACTTACCTCCGGTTTTATCATCCCGGCATTAATTGCCGCCGGGCTGGCGCGCGTGCCCTGGAAACGATGGTTTCCACCGATCGCTGCCGGAGAAGTGGTTTGGACCGGATCACTTGTTTTGCTTGGGTACTACGCCACTCAGACGATCACGCAGATACAAAAAGATGTCCGGGTGGTGGCGTTTGTCTCTGGCCTTATCTTTCTGCTGGCGCTAATCGGATTTATTCGCCATTTGCTCCAGCGAAAAGGGGCGGGATATGAATCGAAACTGAATGACGAATTTCAGAAAGGATAAGCCTTGGAATGCGCATATTAATTGCTGGACAAACCTATTACCCGGCATTTAACGGGCAGGCGATTTTCACCGTCAACCTGGCCGAGGGAATGGCGCAGCGGGGGCATGAAGTGATGGTGGTCGTCCCTTCTAACCAACGCGCGGCATACCGATCGGAACGAAATGGCGTTTGTATCCAGGCGGTTAAATCCGTTCAACTAAATATTTTGCATCCCGATCTTTTTATTTCCGCTTCTCCCGGCAGAGCTGTCGCTCGTCTGCTGCGGAATTTCCGTCCTGATGTCGTCCACATCCACGACCATTACCCGATCAGTGTCGCGGCTTTACGAGCCGCCCGTCGTTACCAGGTAAAAGCAGTGGGCACGAACCATTTTATGCCCGAAAACCTGGCGCCTTACATGCCGATACCGGATATGCTAAAACCCGGGATGAACTGGGTGCTGTGGCGCTGGATGTTAGGGCTTTACAACCAACTGGACGTTGCGACTGCCCCTTCCCGAACCGCCGCAGCGATTATGCGCCGCCAGGGGCTGCGCCGGCCTGTTTACCCTATCTCGTGCGGGGTAGATCCGCATCGCTTTCGCCCTTACCCATCCCAGGATCGCCGGGAATGGCGACTGCGCTATGGCTTTGACCCTGAGCGCATTCTTTTCTTATTTGTGGGCCGCGTAGACGGCGAAAAAAGGCTGGAGGTGCTCCTGCATGCCTTGTATCTCCTCAACCGAGAGGATATCCAACTGGGTATCATTGGCAAAGGGGCAGTACTGGGCAAGCTCAAATCTCTCTCCGAAGAGTTGAACTTAACCGGTAAGGTACATTTTACCGGCTTTGTCCCGGGTGAGGACCTGCCTGCATTGCTTAACAGCGCCGACATTTTTGCCATGCCGAGCGAAGCTGAGCTTTTAAGTATCGCTACATTGGAAGCCATGGCTTGTGGTCTGCCAATCCTGGCTGCTCATGCACAGGCGCTGCCTGAATTGGTGAATGAAGGCATGAACGGCTACCTGTTCCAGGCCGGAGAAGCAGCCGACGCCGCCCGCTATATGGCCCTACTGGCGGACCATCCGGAGCGCTACCGCAGCATGGGGCAGGCCAGCCTGGAAAAGGTGCAATCTCACAGCCTGGATAAGACTTTGCAAAGCTATGAAAAAATATACGATGTGGTCACTGCTCAAACAGCGCCTGCCTCCCCATTTGCTCGCTCACGCAAGGGCCGGGCCGCCAAGCGATCAACTCGCGGGTTAGTTGATCGTCTTTAGAGTGAGATGCCAGGCTCTCACTCCCAGCCCTCTCCAGGGACCAACATTGGGGAGGGCGGCTTTTTTAAAAGAATCCTAACAGAATCGTATTGTTGCCTTTTCGGGCAACCTGCTTTATCATTTAAGTGACCAATTCTTGCCCATGAAAAAGCAGTTAACCCTACTATTATTCCAGAAGAATCCTCACGATTCCGTAAACATTGCCCGGGCGTTAGAGGAGGCTTTCCCATTCGCGCGCGTCGAAAAAATAAACAATGACCAGAAATTTGAGAATCATTTGCATGCGGGTGATTTTCACCTGGTAGTCTCCGATTACAAGCTAGGTTGGGGGAATGGGCTACAAGTTTTGCGGCGAGTGAAATCCCTCGACCCCAAAATCCCGGTCATCCTGTATATTGAAACCGCTTACGAGAATAAAGCGGTCGAAGGGATGGACTCCGGCCTGGACGATTACGTATTCAAACGCCAGCATTCATACTTGCATTTGGTAACTACCGTACGAAGATTTTTGGATGACATACAACAGCGACGAGAGCTGCGTGAAGCTCAAGTGCGCTTCCAAAACATATTCGAGAATGTCCCGATCGGGCTTTACCGCACTTCGCCAGCCGGCGATATCCTGGCGGCGAACTCGGCCCTGGTTGAGATCCTGGGCTTCCCGGATATGGAGTCGCTTCTCGGCAGCAACTCTGCAATGATCTACATTAATCCAACGGACCGAAATCGCTGGCGAGAACTGGTTGAAAAAGAAGGTGTTATCCATGAGTTTGAAATTCCAATTCAACGCTGGGATGGGGCGCGAATCTGGGTTCGAGACAGTGGCAGAGTAGTCCGTAACGCCGATGGCGAGGTGATGTATTACGAAGGCAGCCTGGAGGATATCACCGACCGCGTCCGGGCAGATGAAAAACTTCGCTTTCAGGCGCAGCTCTTAGACAATGTGCGTGAAGCCGTGGTCGCGACGGATTTGGACGGCAGGATTATCTATTGGAGCAAATGGGCAGAAAAGCTTTTTGGCTATGCCGCAGAGGAGAAGATTGGCAAATTGATCGCCGCAAACCTCGATCCGCAAGACCAGGATGCGGAAATCCAGCGTATGCAGGAGGTTAAAGAAAAAGGCTCCTGGCGCGGCCAATACCAGCAAAAGCGTAAAGACGGCACATATCTATGGACGGATACCTTTATCTCGTTGATAAAAGACAGCGACGGCATTCCGCTCGGTATGATTGGGATAGACCGGGATATCACCGAGCTGCAGCGCTTGCACAAAGCTGAGCGCGACCAACGAGAAATGGCGGAAGCGCTGCGCGAAGCCGGCGCAGCGCTCAGTTCCACACTAGACTTCAATACCTTACTGGATCTTTTGTTGCAACAGGTGGCGCGCCTGGTTCCATATGAGTGCGGCCTTTTCCTGTTGTTAGAAGGCGGCCTGGCACGCGTTGTACGCTTGAACGGTTTCGGAAAGATGTCTAACCAGAATGAAAATCGGGTGGCTGAAATAACCATGGCAGTTGAAAGCTATCCAAATCTGGTAATGATGGTTGAAAGTGGGCAACCGCTGGTTATCCAAGATACACGCAATTACCCTGGCTGGGTATTAATGGAAGGTTTTGATTCCGTACGCTCATGGATTGGCGCGCCCCTGATCGCTCAAGGCCGGCTCATGGGATCTTTTCATTAAACCATTCCGAGCCAGAATTTTACCAGTCGTATCATGCTGAACGCCTGGCTGTGTTTTCTGCCCAGGCAGCGTTGGCTCTCCAGAACGCCCGGCTTTTCGATGAGACCATCGAAAATTTGGAGCGCGAGAAGGGCTTGAACGAAATGTCTCAGTTGATCAGCGGCACGCTGGACATCCCCAGTTTATTGCCGCAAATCCTGCGCCTGGCGGTAATCCTGGTTGACGCCGATACAGGCGGGCTGGCGGCAATAGACCCGGATGATGGTTCGATCTCCTACCCATTTCTGTTCAACCTGCCGGCCCCTCTGGTTGGCACACGCTTTAGAGAGGGCGAGGGCGTTTCCGGGCAGGTCGCCATGACTCGCAAATCTGTCTTGCTGCCAGAATACCGCCAGCATCCTGGCGCCCATAAAGTGTGGAGCTCGGTCGGTGTGCACGCATTCATCGGCGTCCCGATCCTGGCTGGGGAAGTGTGCCTGGGTGTTCTGGAGCTATTTAACCTTGACCACAAACGGCAGTTTGATGAGCGAGACCTGAGACTGGCAGAAAACATCGGACGCCTGGCCGGAATGGCTATCCAGAACGCACAACTTTTTGAAAACAGCCAGCGACGGATTGCAGAAACGGAGACTCTTCGCCAGGCGACCACAGTTTTAACCTCAGCACTGGAGCTTAACCAGGTTCTCGATCAAATCCTGGTACAGCTTGTCAAAGTTGTCCCTTACGACAGCGCTGCGGTTTTCCTTTTAAAAGGCGCTCAACTGCGAATTGTGGCGGCCCGCGGCTTCCCAGGTGAGACAGAAGTGATCGGTTTGACCTTTCCCGCGGCCAATCTGCTGCTGGAACAGGCCGCTACCACCGGCAAGGCGGTGATCCTGGAGGACGCCTCCCTGGAGCCGCACTTCGAGGCGTGGGTGAACACGAATTACGTCCATGGTTGGATGGGGGTGCCAATGCTGGTGCGGGCAAGAATTATTGGCTTCCTGACCATAGACAGCCGCAAAGTCGCTGCTTACGGGGAGGCCGAGTCGGCCCTGGCGCAAGCGTTTGCCCATCATGCCGCAATCGCGATAGAGAACGCCCGGCTTTACCAGGAGGCATTGAACGCAGCCGAACGTGGCCTGGTGCTGCACCGGGCCAGCCAGGAGATAAACGCCAGTCTGGATCCAGAGCAGTTATACCAGGCAATCCATCAGGCCACAGCTCAATTGATGCCGAGCGAGGCCTTCGTCATCAGCAGGCTGGATGAAACTGCTAAAGAAATCGAGGTCGTATACCTGATTGACCGTTCGGGCCGCTCGCCGGCGCAGCGTACCCCCGCTGGGCGCGGTTTGACCGGTCATTTGATCGCGACCGGGCAATCCATTCGCATCGACGACTTTTCAGGCGACGAAGACATCGATAGCTTTCACTTCGGCGATCCCGAGGAGGTGCGCTCCATCCTGGCAGTCCCAATGCGCCGGGCAGACGGCAAAGTATTCGGTATGCTGTCCGCGCAAAGCTATCTACCCTATGCCTACAGTGATGATGACCAGACATTGTTGGAGCTGCTGGCGGCTCATGCCGCCACAGCAATGGAAAATGCCCGCCTGTTTGCAGAAATCCAGCGCCTGGCAATTGTCGATCCATTGACCGGTTTGTTCAACCGCCGCCATTTCTTTGAAATCGTACAGAGCGAGTTCGAACGCGCCAGGCGCTATTCCCGCCCACTTTCCATCGCGATGCTGGATATGGATCATTTCAAGCAGGTGAATGACACTTATGGACACCTGGTCGGCGACCAGGTATTAATGCATTTGGCTGCGCTCTGCCGTGAAAACATGCGCGTGGTTGATGTGATCGGCCGTTATGGGGGGGATGAGTTCATTATCTTAATGCCTGAAACACCGTTGAAGGTCGCTTACCAGGTTACGGAGCGTCTGAGAGAATGTATATCCAAAACAATCATAGAAATGAGCGGAAAATCGGGCGAGATCACGGCCAGCCTTGGCGTGGCAGAGCTGGATAAAACCTGTACAAGTCTGGAGGTTCTGCTGCTGCATGCCGATCGAGCCTTGTACACCTCCAAGCAGATCGGAAGAAATCAAGCCTCTTTTTGGAAAGGTGAATGACATTCCAGGAGGGCTCGGTTAAGTTCCTCTTAACAAAATTGTAGGGTGGAATTGCAGCTCAAGCGCCGTTAGAAATCCTGTGATCTGCTAAAATAAATAAGACTTTAACTATCCGATTAGGCTGTACCGGCTCCCTAAGGGTGGAGTGGATAATCTATTTAATGACGAGGAAGAGATCCGTACTTTGGTAGAGAAGAATCCTGAATCCGTCCGTTCAGAAATCACCCGACCGGTAAATGCCGAGGAATTCCTCCATGAAACCGAGGCTAAATTCCAGGTGCTTTTGGAATCGGCTCCGGACGCGATCGTGATTATTAATCGCGATGGCCGCATTGCAATGGTGAACAAGCGAGCCATAGAGATGTTTGGCTACTCCCAGGATGAATTCTTTGGGCAGCCCGTCGAGATGCTGGTTCCACAAGATCATCGTAGCCGTCACGCCAAATTGCGCAGTGTCTTCATCGCCGAAAAGAAGGCGCGCCTTATGGAGATCGGCAAAGACCTCGGCGCTTTGCGCAAGGATGGCGCCCAATTCCCGGTCGAAATTCGCCTCAGCCCGGTTGAAACCCCGGCTGGAGTTATGGTAACAGCGATTATCCGGGATGTCTCTGAGCGTAGGCTGGCCAGTGAAGCGGCCTTCCGCCTGGCTGCCATCGTCGAGTCGTCTGGGGATGCTATCCTGGCGAAGACTCTGGATGGCGAAATTACCAGTTGGAACGCGGCAGCCGAGCGGTTATATGGTTATCCAGCAGAAGAAATCATCGGAAAACAGGTTCACAAGTTAGTCCCAGCTAGCCGGAGGGCTGAAATCGATGCAATTCTAGAAAAAATCCGGCTGGGCGAGCGTGTGGAGAATCTGGAAACGGTTCGGCGGAGAAAAGACGGCTCTCTGGTAGATGTTTCGCTCACCGTTTCGCCAATCTACGATGAAACTGGAAGAATCACCGGCGCATCGACGGTCGCACGCGATTTTAGCGAAAGAAAGCGCTTCGAGCTGGCCCTATCCGAGAGCGAGGCCAGCTTCCGGCTGATGTTCGCCGGCAACCCGCTTCCAATGTGGGTTTACGATCGGGAATCTTTTCGATTTCTAGAAGTCAACCAGGTCGCCATCGATCACTACGGTTATTCGCGCTCAGAATTCCTGCAAATGCGCATCCAAGATATACGCCTTCCTGGCGAGCTGCCATTGTTGGACAAGCAGCTCTCAAAGCCCAGGCCGGATATGCAGTATTCTGGCGTATGGCATCACCAGCTCAAAAACGGGCAAGTGATCGATGTCGAAATCGCCTCGCATACCTTGACCTACGCCGGACGGAGCGCAGTCCTGGTTGTCGCCCAGGATGTTACCGAGCGGCGCCAGGCGCAGGAGAGGGTCGCTTTTGCCCTGGAGAGCGAACGCAAAGCGCGCGCTCGCGCAGAGGAGACCCAGCAAAGGTTGCGGTTTCTTCTTGAAGCCAGCACACTCCTCTCCGAATTACCTGATTACGCTACCCGCCTGGCGCAAGTCGTTCGTTTGTCCGTGCCGCAAATCTCAGACTGGTGCTCTATTGACCTGTTGGGGGAAGACGGAAAACTACACCGCGTAGCCGTCGAGCACATCGACGCGGCTAAAGTCGAGCTGGTGAACCGGTTACAAGAGCGCTTTCCGGCGGATCCGAACGCCCCATCCGGACCCTATCACGTCGTAAAAACGGGCAAGCCCGAGCTGTATGCGCGTATCGACGATGACCTGCTGGCCTCAAGCATTCGTGATAAAGAACAATTAGCGCTTATCCGTGCTCTAGGGATGAAATCTGTAATGATCGTCCCGCTTTTAGGCTACAGCACGACGTTGGGGATAATCAATTTCGTCTCCATCCGGGAAGGGCGCGAATATTCGCCAGACGATCTTGAGCTGGTGGAGGATTTAGCCCGCCGGGCTGCACAGCAAATTGAAAACGCACGCTTATACCAGGACACTCAGGACCTGAACCTCGAGCTGGAAGAGCGAGTGGCCCAGCGGACCTATGAACTGGAAGCGGCGAACAAGGAATTGGAAGCTTTTTCTTATTCGGTCTCCCACGATCTACGAGCTCCATTGAGGGCGATCGATGGGTTTTCCAGGATCGTCATCCAGGAATATAGCCCGCAGCTCCCGCCCGAGGCGCAGCGCTACCTGCACCTGGTGAAAGAAAATATCTCCCAGATGAGCCGGTTGATCGACGACCTGCTCACCTTTTCACGTCTTAATCGCCAGGCTTTGAGAAAGCAGCCTGTACCGCCGGCCGACTTGGCGCGCCGGGCTTACGAGGAGGTCATCGTCGGGCAAGAAAATCGCCAGGTAGCGTTTACAATCCAGGACTTGCCCGAATGCCATGCAGACCCTCTTTTGCTCAAACAAGTATTTGTGAATCTGATATCCAATGCGTTGAAATTTACCAAATTGCGCTCCACCGCTGTGATCGAGGTGGGCTGCCAGGTAACCCACGATGTACCCGTTTATTATGTAAAGGATAATGGCGTTGGTTTCGATATGCAATACGCGCCGAAAGTTTTCGGCGTTTTCCAACGATTACACCGTGTAGAAGAATACGAGGGCACCGGGGTCGGACTGGCAATCGTCCATCGAATCATCCTGCGGCATGGCGGTCGAATCTGGGTGGACGCACAAGTTGACCAGGGGGCTACCTTTTACTTTACTTTAGAAGAGAGCAACCTGCCGTTAGAACCCCCGCGAGGAAAGGCCGATGATCTCACATAATCCAGTAGAAATCTTATTGGTCGAAGACAACCCGAACGATATCGAGCTGGCGTTGTACGCCTTGCGCAAAAATCGCCTGGCCAATCAGGTCGAGGTGGTTCGGGATGGGCAGGAAGCTTTAGATTTTCTCTTCCGCAGCGGTACGTATGCCGCTCTCGAACAAGAAAATCAGCCAAAACTCATCCTGCTGGATCTCAAGCTGCCAAAAGTAGACGGGTTAGAAGTGTTGAGAGTGATCAAATCCGACCCTCGAACTCGCACGATCCCGGTGGTGATGATGACTTCCTCACGCCAGGAGCGCGATATGCTTGAAAGTTACCGGCTCGGGGTCAACAGTTACATCGTGAAGCCGGTGGATTTTGAGCAGTTCACTCAGGCGGTTCAAGACGTTGGCTTTTACTGGCTATTGCTAAACCAATCGATTGAAAATTTAATCCAGCCTCACGAGGATCATTGATGAACGACCCGCTTAATGTTTTGATCCTCGAGGATCGGCCCGAGGATGCGGAACTGGCTGTCTACGAGCTGGAACGAGCCGGCTTCCACCTAAAATGGGATAACGTGACGACGAAAGAAGCTTATTCAGCCAGGCTCGAACGCGCTGCAAGCCAGGAAGCGCCGTTGGATTTGATCCTGGCCGATTTTTATCTGCCGCAGTTCGATGGGTTAACTGCCCTGGAGCTGCTGAATGGATCGGGCCTGGACATCCCTTTCATCCTCGTCTCCGGGACGATCGGAGAAGAGATGGCCGTCACAGCCTTAAAACAAGGCGCGGCGGATTATTTACTCAAAGATCGCCTGGCGCGCCTTGGCCAGGCTGTAAGCCACGCTTTGGAGGAGAAGAAGCTCCGCGACCAAAACCGGTTGGCCAACCAGCGGCTGCGTGAAAGCGAGGAGCGCTATCGCCGCCTGGTGGAATTCTCTCCAGATGGGATCGCCGTCTACAGCACTGGCAAGATCGTTTTTATTAACCAGACCGGGGTGAACTTGTTAGGGATCAGAGAATCCAGACCAGATCGTGGGGAAAGACATCATGGATTTCGTTCATCCCGATTCCAGGCCGTCGGTGAGGATGCGAGCGCGTGAAATTATACAGGGCAGGGTCGATATCCCCTTGATCGAGGAGAAATTCATTCGCTCGGCCGGCGAAACGATCCAGGTAGAAGTAGTGACCCTCTCTTTCGTCTTTCAAGAAAAACCCGCAGTGCAGCTTGTGTTTCGCGATATTACCAAGCGCAAAGGGCGTGAACATGAACGCGAAGCGATTCTGGAGTTAGCTTCGGCATTGCGATCCACATCGATTCCAACTGAGATGTACCCCGTTATTCTGGAGCACACAGCCGACCTGTTAAAATCCGACTGCGCATTGCTCGCCGTCCGCGAGGGCGCCAGCAATAAAATCGTGATCCAGGCCGGCAAGGGCCTGTCGTGCGAAAATGCGGTGGGCCGGCAACTGGCGCTGGGAGATGGGGTGATCGGGTCTGTGATCGCCAGTGGAAAAGATTACCTTAATAATCATGCGCTGCAAGAAACTCTCTCGAACACCCCGGTAGCCCTGGACGGGCTCCAGGCAGTCGCCTGTATTCCACTGATCGCCCTGGAACTGTCCATCGGAGCGCTGTGGATCGGTAGAGCGGCGGAAATATCCGCAGACGAGCTGCGTACGCTCAAGGCGCTGGGGGATATGGCAGCCAATGCAATCCGCAGAGCGAGCCTGCACGAACAAACCGAACATCGCTTACAGCGCCTGTCGGCGTTGCGCGCCATCGATTTGACGATTACTGCCAGCCAGGATCTATACGTCACATTGAATGTGCTGGTGGACCAGGTGACCAGCAAACTGCACATCGACGCCGCCGATATTCTGCTGGTCAACCCGTTTTCTTTTACTTTGGAATACGCAGCCGGCAGCGGTTTTATCACCAACTCGATTACCCGCTCGGATCTGCATTTGGGCGAGGGCTTTGCCGGCGCGGCTGCACTCGAGCGTAGAATGATCGCCGTTGAGAATCTCGCCGCAGCCGGCAGCGAGTTTCTGCGCGACAGCCTCCTGGCTGGTGAAGGATTTGTAACTTACTACTGTGTGCCCTTGATTGCCAAAGGGCAGGTGAAAGGGGCTTTGGAAGTTCTCCACCGGTCCTTTTGGGAACCGGATCCAGAATGGGTGGAATTCCTCGAAGCGCTGGCATCTCAAGCGGCAATCGCGATCGATAATTCGGAATTGTTCAATGATTTACAGCGTTCGAACATTGAGCTGCGCCTGGCATATGATGCAACCCTGGAGGGATGGGTAAAGGCGCTCGATTTGCGCGACAAAGAAACCGAAGGGCACACCCAACGCGTCACCAAAACCACGCTGCACCTGGCAAGCGTCATGGGAATGGGCGCAGCCGAGCAGGTCAACATCCGCCGGGGAGCCCTCCTGCATGATATCGGTAAGATGGCGATCCCGGATGGCATCCTGCATAAACCCGGTCCCCTATCCGCCGAAGAAAGGCAGCTCATCAACAAACATCCAGGGTATGCTTACAACTTACTCTCGGGCATTCCTTTCCTGCGCCCGGCCCAGGAAATCCCTTACTGCCATCACGAAAAATGGGATGGCAGCGGTTATCCGCGCGGGCTAGAAGGCGAGCAAATCCCTCTCGCAGCCCGCATTTTCACGGTGGTGGATGTTTGGGACGCGTTGAGCTACGATCGGCCCTACCGGAAGGCGTGGCCTGAACAAAAAGTGCTGAATTACCTTAAAAAACGGTCAGGAAAGGACTTCGACCCGCGCGTGGTGCAGATATTCCTGAGTATGCTTGCCGAAGAAAAAATGTACGGTCCCTAAAACTTATCCAGGGTAGCTTTTTAGCCACACGAGCCAGCCCGGGGGAAATTTAAGGGAAAAATTAGGGTTATCCCGAGGTCAACTCGGGGAAAATCCTAGGGTCCACCGGGGGAGTTTCCCAATTGTAAACCAAGCCGATTGCTTATATAGTATGTCTGGTTGAGGCGCAGGCAGCCACCAAACCACATTCATCGCGAGAATTTACCGCCTAAACGGATTTCGCCCTCGCGGCGTTAAACGAAGGAGAAGAACATGTCTTTACTTGGATTTGTCATCTTGTTAGCAGTTGCTGCCGTTGCCGGATTATTGGGGCAGGCCTTGAGTGGTTATTCCGTCGGAGGGTGTTTAGCCTCGATCTTGATCGGCTTTGTCGGCGCCTTCATTGGTATGTGGCTGGCCCGCCAGCTAGGTTTACCCGAATTCCTGCCGGTCATTGTCGAGGGGGAGGCTTTTCCATTATTCTGGGCGGTAATAGGCTCAGCGCTCCTGACGTTGTTTTTTGGATTGATCAGCCGCAGGCGCATCGTTTATTAAGTTTCCAATCCGGAACCATTTCTTTCACTTGAAGACGGGAGGAAAATCATGACATTAACAACACTATTGGTCTGGATCGTGGTCGGCGGAATCGCCGGATTGCTCGCCGAAGCAGTTGTAAGGGGCTTTCGCTTCGGACTTATCGGGGCGGTGTTGGTCGGGATCATAGGGGCTTTTATCGGCGGCTGGCTATTCGGCCTGTTGGGTGTCTCTTTGGGCGCTGGCATCCTCGGAGATATTTTCACAGCCTTTATCGGCGCGGTGGTCCTGTTAGTGATCCTGCGGGCCATACGGTGAGGAGCGGCTTGCATCGCCTCCGGGTCGCTGTCCATCCGGGAGCGATGCAACGCCGCCAGCTTCACCTTAACCCTGGGATGATCGTTACAGGTGGGGATGGCTCTGTAAGCAGTCTGTAAATTTTTTCGATAGTTTCAATCCGATCCAGCCTACCTGGATCTCTTTCATCTTTACATGTATTCGCGGAATTGCAAACCATAACGCTTGCGGGCCTCCAACCAGGCCCGGCGCAGGAGCTCGTAGACTTCACTCGGTTTGGAAATATTGCGCAGCACGATGGACGGATCAGAGGGGTCCTGACCTCGAATTGCGATATCCCCAATCCCCAAGATACGCTCCGAAACGCCCTGGCTGAGATCGAGATCCTGGATGCGAATCAGCTCATAATTCTCGACATCCCGCGAAAGCAAGCCTTTGATGATTTTTATACGCTCGGAGGTAATGACGTAGGATTCCACCAGCGAGAGGAAGGGATGCCCCTGCCAGAGCACCTGCTCATCCCCGGTCTCGGCGGCTGGCTGGGGCGTAGGCACTTCGTCCAGCATTGTGTTCATGTGGATCATGAGGTTATCGGCGATTTTATCGACGAGTTTTTCCTGCTGGTCATGCGGTACAGCCGATAGGTCGACGCCGCTTTGGGCAAATGCCTGCCAGATGCTGCCGACCAGCTCAGAACGGGTTTGTTCGATTGACATTGCGGCCTCCTAATTTCCCACAGATTGGCGATCATTGCCCCCCATTGTAATATAAAAGAGCGTCTTCTATTTTGATGAATATCTGAAATCGTGTTGCGTGGCCCGCAAAGCGCGCCCAACACTTTTCAAAATCCATACGCCCAGGCAGCTATCGCTTCTTCCGCACCTCACCCATCCCTTCCAGCAGCCTTCTGCCAAAGGGCGTAAGCTGGATTGAGGAAAGCTCTTCGTATCGCGGTCCGAGAATCTTGTGCGGCTCATACTCAGGCAGAAGCACGCCAAAATCAATCTGGGGGGCGACCGCCATCCGTTCGATGATGCCTCTCAAAATACGCCTGGCGCTGGATTGATCTTCGATCGGCCAGATCATCCCGGAAGATTCGATCAGCCGGTCTGCAAACGAGTCAAATGGCATTGCGCTCTGCAAAGGTAAATCCAGCAGCAAGTCCAGAGTCAGGTCTGCAAAACCGGGCGGGGGATACTCGAAACCGAACGGCGCGGCGATCGCCCAGTTGACCTGGGTCCACCAGGTGGCGAAGAGTCGCCATACTTGCAGCGCAGCCGCAGCCTCCAGGAAAGTTTCACCGTCTGGGGTCACTCGCCAGCGCTTGCTCGGAGCCCCGCTGGCTAACCCGCCAAGAGACGCCAGCACATGCCGAAAATACAAAGGCCAAACGTCCAGCTCGCTGCGGATTCGAAAAACCCGATCGCCGATCTCCTCCTCCAAAACCGGCGGGTGGACAAATTGGGCGCAGATGGCGTGCACGGCTTTCAACGGCAGGTTCCCGGTCGATTGCGTGCCGGTGACGCGGTTGTCGCGCAGATAGGTGAGCAGGCTGATAACGTCCCGGCGCAGCGCCAGGTCTTCGGCGGCTTTTTGCAGGTCTTCGGGAAAAGGCTTCATCCAGGGGTCCGGCGGGATCAAAGACCGCCTTTCGAGGTCTTCCTCATCTACGTACCAGTCAGACGAGACCTCCACGCTCTTGCCGCGGCCCATATGGCGCAGCCGGTCATTGATCTCGTCCAGGGAGAAAGCGTCCGGGTTGAACTCCCCGCCAACCCATTCCAGGTACTCGTCGTGCTCGGCGTGTTCTGGGTCGTTGATCGCCTCCAGGAAGCCCTCGTAGCCCCACACACCGCCAACGTCTTCCGGCGGGCAGGCGCGCTTGCCCTTCAGGCAAACCGGGTAATGCTGGCCTTCTTCGGCCGGCAGGATCTTCTCGACCAGCAGGGTGTGGTCCCAGGAATCCCCGAAATCATACTCGTAGGTGAAGCGGAAGCCTTCTCCCGGGATCACCTGGTTGAGCTTGAAGCGTTCCTCCGGCTTAATCCCCAATTCGCCCCATTCGTCGTCGGCAGGGTCGCCGTAATATTCGTCATAAATGGTGAACTGGTGCAGGTGATAGCCCCCCCAGCCCATCACGATCTGCAGGATATCGTGTAGTTTGAGCAGAGTGATGTTCCCCGGCACCTGGATGCGCCGCCAGACCGGTGGGTGCGAGTTGTCCAGGCTTACTTTGATCTGGTAAATAGAATCGGGTTTCTTCGCCATATGATTTCAATCCCTCCGGGATTACATTCAACAAATCATTATTGTACTGGCCAACCGCCCTCACCCTTCCCCCGACCCCTTCCCTCTCCCGAAATTCAGGAGAGGGAAGGGGAGCAACTGCCTCAAGTCGACGTTCTCCCCTCGCTCGAATCCGGGTGAGGGGCCGGGGGCGCTCTTCTCCCCTCGCCCAAAGACAGGCCAGGGAACGGGACTGCTCTTCTCCCCTCTCCCAAAGACAGGCCAGGGAACGGGACTGCTCTTCTCCCCTCGCCCAAAGACAGGCCAGGGAACGGGAGCTGCTCTTCTCCCCTCGCCCAGAATTGGGAGAGGGGCCGGGGGTGAGGGCGACAATGATATTCAAATAGCTACCAAACGTTTTCATCGATGTCTACAGAATGAGCATATCAAAGAGTGAGACTCTGGTCAAGCATTGACGGCCAATTCTTGGCTCGCCAAAAAATTGGGGTGCGCAAGCGGAAAAATATTCTGCTTGCACACCCCAAACCCCTTTGAAGACACGCCTGCGGCTATGGGCCGGGCGGGAACTGGGCTGCGCCTTGCAGCGTGCCGTTCTCGACGTGCGAGATGCCGCTATCGACGAGCTGGTTGCCGTAGCTGTCCGTCACCCGAAACGAATACGGCCCCGGCCCCATGCCGGGATTGGTCTGTACAAAGTAGTTGTAATCGGTGCGCGGCGCCGCCACCCACTGGCCGCTGCCATCCCGGTACTCAAGCTTTGCAACCGGGTTGCGGTGGTTGCGAATTTGCACCGCCGTCCACCACTGGTTGCTGCCATCTTTAAAGTGATAGGCGATCGGCCCGCTCAGGGCCGGGCTGACCACCTGCCACGAGATGGAAACCCGCCCCTGGGGCAGGTCGGCGATGCGGGCGAAAGCCTCCCGGCTCAGGTCGAGATGCCCGGCCTGGCATTCCGGGCACAGGTCCACGATGCGGACGGTGACCGCGCCCTTGGGCCCGCTGATGGTGACGTAAGCGCCGCAAACGGCGGCGTTATCATACTCGACGGCGTTCATCGCCGCCACCATCAAGTCCTGCGGCGACGGGTCGAACAGGCAGGCGCCCGCCCCGGTGGCGTTGTAATAGGTAGCGATCCCCTGGTGGATGGGATTGGCCTTCGCCTGGGCCTTGAGCGCCAGCGGCAGCCAGGTCGTCAGACCGCCGGGCGCCTGGGCGCGGCCTGAGGGATAAGCCGGCAAAGCCAGCCAGGCCAATAAGACCCCCAGCGCGGCAATGGTCTTCCAAATGGAGCGAGTTCCCGGTTTATGCATCCTGAGTCCCTGGGCTCAAGCCTTTAGATCAAGCCCCCGGCTCCTTCACCAGCGGCAGGTAAAGATCGAAATACGGCCAAAAGGCGTTGTTGGACAGCTCGGACCAGGCGCCCTGCCCGTCCTGGGTTTTCAAGGCGAAGAACAGCGTGCCGCCGCTGTAAGGCAGGTTGGCGAGAAAACTGTCCTGGTTGCCGGGCAGGGAGGCCGCCAGGCTTGCGGCGCTGTCCCAATTTGCGTCGTTGATGGGCATACTGGAATAACGGAGGCTCGTGGAGGCCGCGCTGGAGGGCGGGGTCCAGCGCAGGGTGGCGCTGAACGTCCCGGCTCCGGCGGACGCCCCGGTCACGCGCAGGTCGCTCACCGGCGGGTTGGCGGCCTGGATTTCCAGATAGTTGAGCATGGTGTACTCGTCGAAAATACCCATACTCAGCGTCAATTTAGAATCGCCGATGAGGACCCTTTTGGTGCGCACCAGGTAGGGATTCGCCGGCGTGGTCGCCTCGTCGTCGACCAAGCTGACGCCCTCGATGTCGATTTTCTGGTGCGAATACGTGCGGCCCTGCCAGCCCACGGAAACCGTGACATCGTACTCCCCGCTGGGCAAGTCGAACTCGAAGGTCGCCGGGCGGCCCCAATCCGAGTACAGGATGCTGCTCTGCAGGGCGTTCGGCCCGCCGCCCAGCCAGGCCGTCATCCAGTTCGCATCCGGCGGGCTGTACCAGCCATAACCGTCGACCGGGCTGTAATCGCCGGGGCCGATTTTCAGGTACGTGCGGCCGTTCAACACGAGCGGGTTGGCGCCCGGCTCGCCGCCGGGATCCTGGAAGTTGATGTAGTAATCGCCCGGAGGCCCCACGGCGCGCGGGTGCGTGGGCGCGGGCTGGATGTCCGGGATGACGGCGATCTCGCCGCCGTCCTTCAGGCCGATCAGGCGGCGCAGGTTATACATGAACTCGCTGTCGCGCGTGTAGCTGGTCAGGCCGGCGACGATCTTGTCGACCTGCGGGTCGGCCGGGTTGGCCTGCCCGACCGCCGGCTGCCCGCCGCTCAAGACGTACAGGTACTCGTAATCCTCCAGGCTGTCGCGCATCAGCTCGAAGCGAATGGAAGGGACAAAACGATGGTTGTTGGAGCCGTAGGGGATGGCGGTGTTGTTCTCCGCCGGCGGGTAGAGCATAAACGTGTCGCCGTTGTGCCCGTCCGTCAGCGGGTTCGTCCACGGGTTCTTGCTCCAATCGTTGAGCGAATAATAGGCGATGCCGCCCAGGCGGTATTTCCACAGGAACCAGCCGGTCAGCTTGCTCTCGACGCCGGGGTGATCCAGGGTGATGGGGTTGAAATAGGGCGGGCGGGTGCTGTGCAGGAAATAAACCCAGGTCTGCTCGCCGTGGTTCAGGGAGCGGTCGTTTGAGACGGCCGGGTCGTAATTTTGCAGCACCGGCAGCCAGATGTCGATGTGCGCCCCGGGCTGGTCGTAAATCTCGGGCTTGGGCTCCTCTGAAACCATGAGCTTGAGGCCGGGTGCGGCTGCGTGCGCATAGCGCGAGTACCAGGCCACGGCGTCGTAACCGGCCTGGTCCTGGGGCTCGTTGGCAAAGTAGTGGTAGGCTTCGTCCAGGTACCCCCGGCTGCTCAGGTAATTCTGCATGGCTGTCACGTAAGCAAACCAGGCCTGGTTGTAAGCCGAAGTGGGGTTTTGCAGCCAGTCGCTGGCGCTGCGGGTTTGGCCGCAAAAGGTGGATGGGCGCTGGTCGCGGGAAGAGTCGTTGTTATCGAAAGAGGCCGCCATGAAAGCCGAGAAGCCGCTCCCGCCGTTAAAGGGATTGGCAAACTGGCTGCCCAGCAGGCCGGAGCCGTCGATATAGCGCTGGGCCAGGTCCTCGAAACCCCAGATGCCGTAGGGGTCGGAGAAGGTGTGCGTGGCGCAGTCGTAATCGATGAACGGCTCGGCGAACGTGCCCCCGCCGGTCAGCCCGCCCGGCCACAGGATGCTGGAGGGCGTCAGGCGGTGGTCGATGAAGAACTGCTTGATGGCCTCTACGTATTTCCAATACTCGGCGCCGGTACCGGGCACACTGTACTTGCCCAGGATGGCCTGGTACGAGAAGTTCATCTGCGAAGCGACGTGCAGCGCATCCGGGATGGCGAAGTTGAACACGTGCAGGCGCACCGGAACGCTGACCCCGCCCACGTGCACGTTGGTCGTGGTATCGCCGGGGGCTGCGCCCGGCGGCACAGACACGTTGAACCAGAAGGCTGTGTTTTCGCCGGCCGCCAGCGCCGCCGCCGCCCCGTTTTCCAGGGGCCAGAGCGGGTCGGGATAGGGCCCGCTGCGCCCCAGGCTGTCCGAAGGCTGGCTGACGTTCACGTACTTGACCTGGTAGATCTGCACCTGGATGCCGGAGCCGAACGGGTCGATGCTGACCGTCACATTTCCGGAGGCGGCCGGCCTGACGACCAGTTGGAAGGGCTCGAACTCGTTGCGGGCCGCGTAGACCTTGATCTCTGCGCCGGCGACGGACGGCAGCGGGGAGTCTTTGAACACCCGCTGGCTGGGCGGTGCCGTCCAGAGCTGGTAGGCGGATGTGGATTGGGTTAGCAGGTAGGTGTAGGGTTCCAGGTCGGAGGCAGGGGCAAGAGTACTTGCCGGGGCAAGAGTACTTGCCGAGGCCGCAGGAGCGGTTGAGGCGGCCCAGGCCTGACCGGAAAGCAGGGATGCCAGCAGCAAAAGCGGGAGGAGGATGCGGGGGAATCTCGGCATTGCAGCTACTTTTTGAGGCATTCAGGGTCGCGGCGAGCGGACCCATTTTCAAATGTAACCCATGCAAGGCCGGGAAATCAATCACCCACTGGTCCCGGTGGATTTGGTTGGGAAGGTTTCAGAGGTACGGGGGCTCTGCTGTGGGTTTCAACCCACGGCTCAGAGAGCGGCTCGTGTTGAGAGAAGACTGCCGGAGCGGACTGGAGAAACTATCTTTCCAGGGCTCCAACCAGGCGATCCCTTTATCTTTGTATTACTCCCCAATGCCCTGTTGATCAGGCTCTAATAGTCCCTGCCGCGCTGGTCTTCGACTTATTGGTGAAACAAGAGATCAGATCGTTATAAAGGCGGGTTACGCACAATTGTAAGCAGACGCAAGGTTTTATTGAACCGGCGAAGACGGGAATCTATAATCCCGATCAGGTCGGCACATTCCATACGGGTAAGATGCCTTTATTGGCAAGTTATTGCAATTAGTAATTGATAAAGGTTATCAAATCGCTCGTTAAAGCGACCCGGCTAGTCCAGCGAATCAGCCTTTCCCGATCCGCGGAGAATTCAACAACAACTTCGGCTAGCAATATTCCTCGTACGGATATTCCTTGACAAGGGGATCTATCTTTCCATATTTCTTAACCCATTGGAATAAACTTAGCAGTCAATTAATGCCGATAGTTATTGAATAAGTCTGGATGTTCGAGGATTTTGTCTGGTTTTTCTAAATTCACCAAGCGCATTTCGGTCAAAGACAATAAATGGGTTGCAATCCCCGTTTTTCTACTTAGCATCAATGCCTTAGTAACCATTTCGGTTAATTCAGGTGCTGTGGCAGGCAGTAAGGTACTTAAAATAACAGTTGGAGCTTGGATTTGTTTCGCTAATCGTACAAGTCCAGTTAATTGTGCCAACGCACTACTTTTTTCTTTGGGTAGAACTCCTTTTTTGAAATCTTTACATTCAGCTAGAATTAATCCGCCTCGATAAGTAGTGATATAGTCGATTTCCATGTGCAAATCATTTTTAGAGACTTCGAATCCGAACAAGCGTAGAGAACTATTCACTGATAGTGTTTGGAGAAATCTATGGGTTAAAATAACAGGAATCGAGCCTTGTTGAACGGCTTGGCATACAAGTTCATTCAGTCGAAATAGAATCGGTGCCCTAGATGGCGGTTGAATCAGTTTTAGGCATCCTGAACATTGCATTTCTTCAGCTATCATATTGATAGGGTAAAATTGCATCAAACCGCAATCTGCACACCGGAATTCCATGCCTCGTACCAACATACGCTTTTTTACGAATCCATCAATTAGATCATCGCTTTCTTCCCCTTTTTAAGTCCCGCCTTCAGATCATCAAAGTTATATGCATCCTTTTTTTGCAAACGCCACAGAAAATCCCGAAACTTCTCATCTTTCAAAATAGCCGAGTCTCCTAAGAGTTTGAGAAACCCCTCTGTATAAGCATGTTTTTCGGTAACTCTTATTTCAAAGCCTTTTTCACGAAAAACTTCAGCAAAACCATCCTTGTCATTGATGAATTGACCAGTTAAATAACTCGTCTTGTTATTGGACCGATGAACAAATTTATCATCAGTGTATCTGATCAAATAACCTTGATTCCATTCCAGGTCTAAATCAATAGGCTTCCCTGCCAACAAATAATTAAGATGTGAAAAGAGAGGATACTCATTTGGTCTGATAAAACGAATATCTACAGCCCACTCCCCGCCTTTAGCCAAGTCAGCAAATTCGGGTTTTGGGCTCCTGAAAGTGAATTGTTCTCCATCAACTGATGTCTCATCGGTGACTTGATTGGCATATGTACTAAAAATAGCAACTGGGATAGGGTGATCTATAATCCGCGGATCAAAGCCTCCACCCATTTCTTTTTTAAGGCGTGTAACAAATCTTCTAAGTGTTCTTTTGTCCAAACTAGTTGAGATAACGTTGATCTTACGGCGTTTCCAAGGTTTTTGTTTGAGACTGTGACATAAAGCCCCAAAATTCTTGGCACTACGGAGCAAATTATATGGTACACATAATTCTACAAAATCTCGCGTCAAAGAAAACTCCGCAATGCGTAAATTCCAGAATGCACATAAATCCTTAACTGGATTTTTTCCAACCAGCACAATACTGAGACCCATTGGCCTGGTGTACCTCTGACCTAACTTCATATTGACCCTCAAATATCGTTGGGTCAACTCAAGTGGTGTTAAGTGCTCTGCGAACTCAGTGAGCCCAGTTATGTAATCAGATAGGTCCAATGATTCAAAGACTACTTCTTTGGCCTTGAAACCCTCCAGAAAAACATTTCTGTAGAACTCACTTAATGCGCCAACTTGGGCTGCGATACATAAACTTAGCGGGTGCTTGGAATTTATCTTAGGAACTCGAACATTAGACTTCTCTTCTACAATGGGCTCCTTTAAGAATCCAGAGTATGTTGGAGTGGGACAATAATAGGCATTGCTGATGCAACTGGATCCACATGCCTTTCCATTTCTAAGTTAAAGATATCTTTCCCAGTATCCCAATCGTCAACAATGTGATATGAAAAAGGCAATAGCTTCTTTTTTAAAATCTTCGATGAGTTCGGGGGCAAAAGTATTTTGCTGATCCTCGGCGCATAAGATAACTTTATCTGGCTGGTAACATTCCAAACTGTACCACCAATCTGGTGTAATCATCGTACCGTTGGTTGGAATAAAGCAGTTGTAATAGCCCCCCCAGAGAGAAGTATTGTAAATAATAATGCGTAGTAATTGCTCTGGCGCTAAATTATCGTGAATGACAAATGCCAGTCGTAGGGGTCTACAAGTTAGTTCGGCGCGGCGCCTTTCTATCGGAATTCTAAGCTCTATAGATCTGGCGATATTTCTTTGAGATTTCATCCATGATCCGTTCCGATAACAAGAAGGTATCGTCTCTATTACTCAGCCCAATCCTTGGCGATCAATTCGGCCTGTTCCAGAATAGTAAGTGTGGCTTTTTCCTGTTTGTCGGGAGAGTAGCCATATTTTCGCAGAATGCGTTTTACCATCCTGCGAAGATTGGTGTGCATGGACTCCACCATACCTCTCAAGCATCTGCCGGAAGCGGAAGCTAAAACTGCGAGCATTGGCGAAGTCGGCGACGCTGATCTTGGCGTGGCGACATCGATTTCAAGGGTCATTGCACAATAATTCGCGTTACATGGAATCTTTTCACTACAAAGTATTGGACTGTAATATTTATAGGAGAGATAAAAATTCTCCACCCGTGAAAGATCGTGGACAATCCGGGCCTAATTCAGCTATGAAGGAAGATGCAATTGAATATACATCTCGATTATCACCACCATGTATTTGTGCTCTCATTTTATATGCTATATCCCTCGGTAATCGCAATGCACTTGATAACACCAAGGTTTCCCCTGTACGAGTGATCGCGACATAGAAAAGCCTTCGCTGCTCTTCTATAAATCGTTGTTGTTGATCAAATGTCAAATCCTCACTCGATGAAGTTGGAATAATTCCTTCAATGCACCCTATAACGATCACATGGTTCGCACTCAATCCCTTCGACTTATGTAAGCTCATGATACGAACATAATCTACGTCGGTCGGCAACTCTGGTTGGATAATATTCTCCATGAGTGAGTTCAAAGCGTCATCCAATGTGGCATTTGAGTCTAATTGTCCTAATATCCCACGTAATGGATCATACCATTCTTGTTCCACAGGAAAAATATCAGCCAAAATATCCGTAACTGAAAGTCCAATAAGGTTTTGTTGATACTGTAATAACGATCGATATCTTTGAACCAAACCATTTGTATACGGAATTCGAATTTCTTGCGCTGTAAGTGAATTTAAAGCTTCTAAAATAGATATTGTGTGATTTGAGCAATATGCTCGGAGTCGTTCATATTCATTAACTCGAAGATTTTGGGAACCAAAACCCAGCCAACAACGAAGGGCAACCGCATCACCTGGATTTACGATTAAGTTCAATAAAGTAAATGCTTGTTGAGCATGGCTATCAGCCAATCGCATGGGATTGCCTTCCAATATTTCTTCTTGGAAAAAGCTGTGAGCAGGAATGCCCAGTTCAACTAATTTGTCTCTTACCATATATCCAAATTGTCGCCTGGGGCTAAGCACAAGCGTTTGCCCACGGTCGAATTCTTCTGACCGAATCTTATGTGCAATGTAGGTCGCAATTCCTTCTGCTTCTTCTTGCATGTTTTGCCATTGGACGACATAAATTTCTCCTAATGGGTTTCCGGGGCGAGGTGATAATCGGTGCTGTAATCGCCTTAAATTAGACTGGATCAAGTTATTGGCCATATTAACAACTCTTATTGGACACCTTCGGCACTCCTCCAATGGGATGTCCAAAGTACCTTGGTGTTGCTGATCAAATTGCGAAATTCCCTCGGGGTGAGCATAACGAAAGGCTTCATAAATTGATTGATCCTCATCACCAACCACGGTTAAGTCGCCATTCTCAGCAAGGAGATCGACTAGGCTTTGCTCAGCGCGATTAAATCCTGGTATTCGTCAACTAACACGTGTCGATACCGTCCACGCTCCGGAATACCAGGGTTATTCCGTAAATAACTGAGCGTGATCGGTACCAATTCACCAATTAGCATTGCCCTGTGAAATCTAAGCCATTCATTAAGAATACCTTGAAAATGTTGATCTGCTTCCTCTAGCGGCCATCCTGGTTGCTGATCTTGCTCACGCGCCCAGGCTGCTTCAAATGCCTTCAATCGCCTTCGTCTGTTATAGTAATTTTCATGAAAATTCTCTTGTTCAGTACCCAAATCCTCTAACATGAACCTTTCTTCGTACTGGAGCAGTGGTCTAGGTATTCGCCCCGTTATTTGTAAGACGTTTGCTTGATTTAGTGTAGAAAAACAAAAGGCATGCAATGTTCCTTTGCGTATGCTATCTACTCCCGGTATATCGAGTTCACTAATTTCTCTTTCAGTATCTTTGGCTGCCATTCGGGTGAAAGTCACGAGCAGAATTTGGCTAGGCGGTACACTAATTTCAAGGAGTCTGGCAACCCTTCTCTTTAGCGCGAAAGTTTTCCCCGTTCCTGGACCAGCTACTACTCGTAATAGGGGATCATTGCTTGCAGCAATATCATAAGCTAGACCTTCAAGTCCATCATCCCATGCCATAAATTCCTCCATCAGGGATTTCAATCTACTTATTTGAGAAAATACGCAAGGAACCACTCCAATAAAGTGTAGTTCGGCATAAACTTGATAAAACCAAGGAGAACTGGCAAACTCTTGGCTGCGGCTAAACAACCAGAAGGTAACCAGGGGAATCCAAAAGAGATATTTTCTCCGAATAACGGGTATCCTACAAAGCGATGAATCAGTAAAAGACATACCGCCTCGAAGACTACGCGTCCAACTGGCGACGTTGAGCATCGGATCGATCAATTGTGCACGGGTATCGGCTTCGTTCAGGGGCATAAATATTTCCTGCAACACTTCATGAAAGGGTAGCTTGGATGAACTATATACGATTTTTTCGGTCTGGGCAAATTTATGCGCCAGAATTTTAGTCGAATTCAATCAAGGGCAAAAAAATCCCCTTCATCTGTCAAGAAATAAAACGTCCCTCAAATCCCGGCGTTGCTCAAGATCGCCAGGAGCCTGTCCAGCAGGAAGGTCAGATCGGGGTGCGTGATCCGGTAACGGTCGACGGACTCTTCCAGGCGCTGGATCAGCGAGGGCTCGACCTGGGCCGGCTGAACTTCCGGACGGGAGAGCAATTCGCGAATATCCGCCCCCAGGTGTTGCAGCAGCGCTCGCTCCTCCTCGTCCAAAGGCTGGTTGCGCTCGATCTCCGTGTGCAGCCGTTCCAGCAGGCTGCGAAGCTCTTGATCCTCCATAAGTAGGAACCTCCTTCGTAAGGGTGGGAATGGACGATGAACGAACCGGATCATCGTCTGGCCTCATTCTAAATGGAAACCCGGATTACAACAAGTAAGCCCTGGCACCGCTATTTTAAATCATGAACGACCCTCAATTCTGGGGGTCGCCCATCCTCGTTCATCTTTCATCCGTCAAATTTAGCCGCGATGGAATCTTAAGCCGCCCCCCTTTTTTTCCGCTGGTGATTCTGTCAATCGCCGTCGTCTTCCTGGCTTGTTTTGATCGCTTGTTCGATTTCTTCGTTCGTCTGCAGAACCGGATCCTCCAGCGCCGCCCGGACCACTTTCTCGTGAATGCGCTCTTTTGCTGCCGGCAGCTCATCCTGGGTGAAGATCAGGTTGAGCAAGTCGCTGGCGCTGGCTACATTCAGCAGCGCCAGGCTGCGTTCATCGCTGTTAGCCATAGCGAGAATCGCGGCCCGCAGCGGGTTTTTCATTTCAAACCTGGTGGGAACAGATGGCTGCCCGTCTTCCGAAGCAGCCGGCTTCAAGAAGTAGCGTTTGTCTTCCTGGTAGAGTTCACCCTTGGCGACCATCCGCTCGCCAATGCGCTCGCGCAGCTTTTTCGGTTTGGCGCTGAACTGGCTCACCCAGTAGCTCAGCTTGCGCGGTTTCTCCGAAGCCTGGATCTCTTGCATGGCCTCGTCGAGGATGGCATCCCCGGTCGGGGTCAGTATCCACCAATTCCAGGCGGTGTTTCTCATTGCTGCAGGCTTTCCCCAGTAAAGCCAGCTCTGCCAGGATGCCGCCGGAGAGGCCGTAAGCCAGGGTTTTCTTTGCAAAGGGAAAGACATTCCCCTTTTCATCGTCCAGGGCGAGTAAGAAGATCTCTTCATAAATCGGTAACATGTGCAATCTCCCTCTTGGAAAAGGCCTGTCCCCTCAATCTTCGAGCCGGTTTGGTGAGAATGGGAATCCAATTATAAGCAATTCCTGGCGAAATTAAAAGTAAAGATGAGCTTAAGTAAAACGAACGCGGCCCATCCGTTGGCCTATGGCGGAGAGGGAACCTGGAGGTGTCCGCCGGTTTTGTCTCCTTGCGCAGCTTAAACACAACTTTTATCAAAATATTAACGGCCAGTTTGCAATTTGTTAAACGGTCATTAATTGTCGAATGCTAAGATAGCACCAATGTTAAACCTTCCCCAAACGCTTTTTCTATTGTCTATCGATGACGAGGATGGCAAAGTCATCGCTTCAACCTCCTTGCGTTACGGCTTGAAGGCTGCAGTACTGGCCGAACTGACCCTGATGGGCAAAGTCGGGTTAGACGAACAGAAAAAGATTTGCGTCCTCGACAGTTCCTCGACCGGGGATGAAATCCTGGATAAGGAGCTGGAGAAAATCTGCGCCACCGGGCGGCCTCGTAAAATCACCTCCTGGATGTACGCTTTAGGCCAGAAAAAACTGCGCAAGCAAATCGGCGAAAGCCTGATCCATGCTGGCGTCCTGATCCAGGACGAGAAATCTTTTCAATGGGTGATCCCTTATGGGGCTTATTCAGCGGGGAATGCTTCGGCAAAATATTGGATCAAGAGACAACTGCGCGGCATTGTCCTGGCGGATGAGACGCCTGAGCTGCGAATGGTGGTCCTGTTAAGCCTGCTGCGCGCCTGCCGCCTGTTGAGCCTGATCTTTACCAAGGAGGAGCGCAAAGCAGCCGGCAAGCGGGTCGAAACCCTGGCTCGAAGCGAGCTTTTTGAGGAGTTGCTGGCCAAGGCTCTCCAGGAGATCGCGACAGCCGCAACCGAAGCCGCTTTCGCCTCAGGCGCCGGCTGACGCCTGGCAGCCGGCCCCGGAACCTTCCCAATCCTCCTGCGCCTGAGCGCCGGTATTTCCAGCCGCCCAGGTTAACCGAGAACACGACCCATCCTGAAATTCAAGATGGGTCGTGTTGTAATTTCTAAAAAAAAGTGGAAGGGCCTCACCCTTCGGGCGTTATGCGGGCTCTTCCTCTTCCTCATCGACCGGGCAGCAGCGGTATTCCTGGGACTTGTCCAGCAGCTCGATCTGGCGGGCGAGCAGCTTGTTCTCCAGCTCCAGGTGGGCCAGCTCAAGGCGCTCGCGGCGCTCTAAATCCGGCTCGCAGATGCCGCAGTCATCCAGGCAGCCTTTGACGATCACGCCGGCCGTGGGGATGGAAGTCGTGCGCTCGTAGCCGAACTCTTCCTGCGCTCCGGGGGAGACTTTCCCGCCGGGCTCGTCGATCAGGCCCTGCTCGGCCAACTGGGCGTCCACTTCCTTCAGGGCAGCCTGGCGCAGGGCGTCGGCAAGCGGCTGTTGGGTGCCCAGCTCGGCGACCAGGGATGGCGAGAACACGCCCACGGCGGCCTGCAGGCCGGCGTTCGCAGTCCCGCCGGCTGCCAGGATCCGCAGCCTTTGATCGCTCTGGATGGCGGCGCTTTGGATATCCAGGCGCTTGTCGTTGGTGGCCGGCACTTCCTGGGGGACGGTGGCGAGCTGCCCGACCGGCAGGAAGGGATTGGCGGGCACGGGCAGGGGGGCAACCGGGTCGAGCACCCGCCGCTCGATCGCGATCAGCTCGAACTTGATCGTCTCGGTCTTGTTGATGCGGTAGAACAGGAAGGTGATGGCGTGGCACTTGTTCGGGTTGCTGAACTCGCGCGAAGAAGCCTCGAAGTGGTCCTCGGATTCGCCCTCCGAGTGAGTGCGGGTGGAGACCTCGCCGATCGACACGGAGTGCGCCTTGCGAGTGGCTTCGACGGACAGGTTATCCGACATCTGGGCGTGGGCTTTGTGCTCGTTCAGGTAGTCACGAGTCGAGGATGCGCTGTGGCTGCCGCGGGCGTTGGTGCTGGCGCTGGCTGAGAAGAAGCCGATCGACCCGCTGGCGTCGCCGTGGAAATCCCACTTGCCCTGCTCGGCATAGTTCTGACTGCCGCGGTCGACCACGTTCTCGTCCGACATGAAGGCCCGCAAGGAGCGCATGCGGTATTGGTCTTCGGAGATCTGCTCGCTGCGGTAGCTCAGGTTGGACGCGCTGTCAAAGCTAAAGCGGCTGCGGCGATCGGTCGTCGCCAGGCGGACTTTCTCGCCCGGGAGCAGCGTGGTGGTATAAGCGATATCGCCCAGCGCCAGCGGCCCGGCGCAGCGGGTGAAGCGGGTGTGCAAGATCACTTCCACCCGCACCAACTGGCCCTGCTCGCTGCGCACGTGGGTGGGGTAGATCAGGTGCCGGCGCATGTCGATCACGTCGCAGATGGGCGCAGTCTCCAGCTCGGGACAGCAGGGGATATCTTGATACTTGGTAAGTTCATCGGTTGTAGCCATTTTTTCCTCCATTGGCAATGAGAATCGATACGGATTTTTCCCGGCGCACCGGCGCTGAGGTCGGGATCATCTGCAGCAGGTCGCTGATCGCCTTTCGAGCGCGGGTTGCCTGGTTGTTTTAATGAACGCCGGTTTTGCCGAAATTTCAGCATGCCGCGAAAAGATCTATGGAAAGGGTTAAACCAAGGGATGGAGGGGGGCTGAGCCGCCCATCCATCCCGTATACTGCTTTTTAAACCTGGCGCCAACTGGAATGATTCGCCCGCTGATCGCGGCCCCGCTGACCGCTCCAAGTCTTTGGCCTCAAAATCGGGCAGAATGGTATCATTGACGAAAAGAGGAATAAGTCGATAAAAACAATGATGATTTTGGAGACTAAAAGGCTGCTCCTCAGACGCTTATTGGCGGACGATCTCGATAGCCTTTACGCGCTGTATTGCGATCCGGAAGTGAAGAAATACATCCCCGACGCCCCCCTTACCTGCGAAGAAACCAGGGAAGAGCTGGAATGGTTTCTCAACGGACATCCAAAACAACCCCAACTCGGTCTCTGGGCGACCATCCATAAAGAATCCAACCAATTCATTGGGCGATGTGGCTTGCTGCCATGGACGATTGACCAGCGCGAAGAAGTGGAAGTAGCCTATTTACTGGCCAAAGCGTATTGGGGTCAAGGATTGGGGACCGAGGCGGCGCAGGCCATCCTGAATTATGGCTTTGAAAAACTACAGCTCTCGCGCTTGATCTGCCTGATCGATCGTGAAAACCGGGCCTCGATTAAAGTGGCAACGAAAATTGGCATGACCTTTGAAAAAGAAGGCCGGGACGAAATGGGTCCATTCCTGCTCTATTCCATCCATAAGCAGCCCGGCCCGCCCAAGAAGCCAATCCACAGCTAACATCCTTTGATAACTCTTTTAATTTTGATCCTCTTCCGGCAAATCCAACACCTGTTCCAGATCGCGGAACAGGCGCCGGATCTCCTCCGGGACGATCTCGTGCCGCATCACCCGCCCCTCCGGGTAGGAGCGGATCATCCCGGCTTCGCGCAGGATTTTGGCGTGGATGCTGACCGTGGGACGGGCGATCTGCAGGTAATTAGCGATCTCGGTATTCACCAGCCCAAAATGGCGGATCAGGCGCAGGATGGTCAGGCGGGTCGGGTCCGCCAGCGCCTTGACGCGCTCGGCGACCTCGCCCACGTAAGCCACGAAGTTCTGGTACATGCGCCCCGGCTCGGCGAAAGAAACCATCACGAAATCGGGAAACAGGGTCCAGGTATCCGCCATGCCGAACGGCTCGACCCAGAAGAACACCCCCAGGCGCCCCTCCTGGACTGCCTGGCCCAGCTCCGGGTAGATTTGGATCGGGTTCTGGGGAGGCAGCCAGGTGATATCCGGCGGCTGGCCCGCCTTCTCTTGGGTTCCCAGGACCGTCAAAGCGTGCTGTTCCATCTGCTCCAGGACACCGGCATGCGCCGTGCGCCACGGGCGGTAAAATTCATAGTAAAAGCGATCTAACAGGTGCCAGTAGCGAGCATTCAGATCGCCGCCGCGCAGAATGCGGGTTACCCGTTCGTAGGAGCGGCGCAAGATGCGGGCTTGGGAAGTGTCCTGCGGCAGCACAAAGCCAAATTTCTGAAAGGTGGCAATTTTGTGCCTCAATTCCAGGTCGACAAACCGTTCGGCAAGCGGCAGACCCGTGTCCACCTGTACTCCCAATTTGGCGCTTTCTCGTTTCACCTGCTCGAGCGCTTCTTCGACAGACATCTCACGGATCGCCAGGGTGGCGCGGCTGTAATCGCTCTCGAAAAGCGAGCCTGCCAGGTAGGCGGCTGTCTCCAGCACGGCCAGGAAATTCCTGGACTCCCCCACCAGCTCCTGGTATTCCTTCTGCCAGTCCGAGCTTACGCTCTGGAAAAAGGCCAGCACTTCATCGGATAAGTTGGCCCCGATGAAAAATTCACTGGCTGTCATTAAGGCCACGTCCAGCTCGAGGGCTATGGACTGCCCAATCCGCCAGCCGCCGTTCTCAAGATTTCCAAATTCACTCATGATCATCCCCTCCCATTTCGTCCATTTGCGAGGGCCGCAAATAGCGAAAGATTTGGTTTCAGATTCTCCGCTGCGCAGTTTGAAAAATACATTGCCTCAATTATAGCGAGGATACCATTTGGGCGGCAAAACGGGACTTCTGCGAGGTGAAGATCGTGAAGAAAGCCAGGATCAAGAGCCCCAGGCTCGAGGCGGCGAAGAACAAGCCCATCGACAGCAGCCCTGGGACCAGTAAGGGGGTGATCAGGATGCCGATCAACTGCCCCCCAACCGCGGTGCTTTGGAACATCCCGCCCATGCGGCCCAATAACGAGGCAGGCGAGTAGAGCTGGAGCAATGTTCCGGTCTGGATCGTGACGAAGCCGTTGCCAATGCCGCCCAAAAGGGCGCCTGAAACCACCACGATGCGCCCGAGCAAGGGATTCGGGAGCCAGGCCGCCAGGGCCATCGCGCCGGGCACGCAGGTTAACAACAGGATGCCGGCGATCATGTCTTTCCAGGGACTGCCAGCTTCCCGGCGCAGCATGAGCAAGGCGGCTGAGCCCAGCGTCCCCAAACCAATCAGGCCGATCAAGAACCCGTAAAACTGTTCGTTTCCTTTTAAGATATCCCGGATAAAGACCGAGGAGAGCACGTCGAATCCGACGATGACCGCAATTCCCAGGAAGATGGTGGTGAACAGCAGGCGCAGCGCAGCCGAACTTTTTAGCTCCGAGAGTACGCCGTTGGCCGGCTGGCTTTTTCCTGGGATGCTCCCCTGGACAACCGGCGATTCGCTTAGCGGGTGAGGCGGCAGGGCCGGCAGACGGCTGAGGATCAGCGCCGACAGGACAAAAGAGATCACATCCAGGATAATCGCCGTGTGGGGGCTCATCAGGGTCAGGATCAGCCCGGCGAGCATGGGCGCTCCGATCTTGATGATGCCGGCCAATTGCTGGAGAAAGGCGTTGGCGCGTGTCAGGTCTTCTCGCCCGACGATGTCAGGCACGATCGCCTGGCGGGCTGGCGTCATCAGCGAGGTCGATATGGACTGCAAGGCTAAAAGCGCGTAAATCAGCTCGAGGCGGGTAGCGAAGATCAGTCCGGAGATGATCAGGCCGGAAAGCAGCTCGCTGGCGACCATCAGCCATTTTCGGTCGAAGCGATCCAGCAGCCAGCCGGCAACCGGGCTGAACAGCAGGGTGGGCAGCAGTCCCGCCAGGAAAATGCCGCTGCTCTGCGCAACAGTGCCATCGCCGCGAAAGACGATCATCGCGAAGACAGCCATCATGGTGACCCAATTGCCGATATTGCTCACCGATTCGGATAGGCCGATGGTGATCAAGGATCGATTGCGAAAAATCTTTGTAAACGTAGCCATTTCATTATCTCCAATTCGTAGTTATTAGACTACGCATTTATATTAGCATAATACTTACGCTTTGTCAAGAAGATCTTGGGAAATAAATTGCGATGAGAAACACCTGCAATCCAGTGTTGGGCGGTGAGGCGCGCCACACAAAACGATGAGTAGAGTTTCATCAAAACAGGGGAAACGGAATATAATCCTATAAGCCACCGGCGAAACGAAGCCGGTGTAAGAGCAGGTGGAACATCATGACTCCGCGTCTGTCTGTTTTCACCCTTGGACGGCTGGAAGCCTGGCTGGATGACCAGCCGCTCAGCGCTTTTGAGTACAACAAAGTGCGCGCCTTGCTGGCTTACCTGGCGGTGGAGGCCGGGCAGCCCCATACACGCGCCAGCCTGTGCGCCCTGCTGTGGCCCGATTTGCCCGAAAACGCGGCGCGACAAAACCTGAGCCAGGCTCTTACCCATCTCCGCAAAGTGCTGGGCGATAAAGACGCCGGGGCGCCCTTCTTGCTGACCACGATTCAGAGTGTGCAACTGAATCCCGCTGAGTCCTGCGAAGTCGACAGCGCCCAATTTTCGGCGCTGGTGACGGAAGCTGAAGCACACGTCCACCGCGGCTGGCACCTGTGCTCGCCCTGCGCCCAGCGATTGCGCCAGGCCATCGCCCTGTACCGGGGCGATTTCCTGGCGCAGTTTTACTTGAGCGACAGCGCCCCGTTCGAAGAGTGGGCGCTTCTGCTGCGCGAGCGCCTGCGCCAGCGCATGCTGAGCGCTCTGGAGCGCCTGGCTGGCTACCTCGAATGGCGCGGGGCTTACGAACAGGCGGTCGAGATCGCCCGCCGCCAGGTCGAGCTGGAACCCTTGAGCGACGAAAGCCAGCGCGAGCTGATGCGCTTTCTGGCCTTGAGCGAGCAGAAGGCCGCGGCCTTGCTTCAGTACGAAACCCTGCGACGAACCCTGGAGACCGAGCTGGACCTCGAGCCGGAGCCGGAAACCACGGCGTTGTACGAGAAGATCCGCCTCGGCGCGCCGCCAGAGGCGCTGCGTCATTTTCAGCCGCCTCTCCAGCGCCTGCCCGCACCGCCCACCGAGTTTATTGGGCGGGTCGCGGATCTCCAGGCGGTTCAAGCGCTGTTGGTGGGCAGCGCCCGCCTGGTGACCGTCACCGGCTCGCCCGGGGTGGGCAAAACCCGGCTGGCGCTGGAGGTGGCGCGCCAGTTAAACGATGATTTCGAGGAAGGCGCCTGCTTCGTCGAGCTGGCGCCAGTGGCCGATCCAGCCCTGGTGCCGACAGCGGTGGCTCAAGCCCTGGATGTGAAAGAACAGCCAGGACGGACCCTGGTGCAGGCACTGCTGGCTTATCTTCAGCCCAAACACATCTTGCTGGTATTGGATAACTTCGAGCACGTGACAGAGGCCGCCCCGTTCGCAGCCAGTCTGCTCACCGCTGCTCCGAGCTTGAAGCTGCTGGTCACCAGCCGGTCCGCCCTGCGCCTGCGCGCCGAGCAGCAGTATGCGTTGGCGCCCCTGGCAGAAGGCGAAGCCGTACAACTCTTCAGCGAGCGGGCCCAGGCTGCACGCTCCAGCTTCAGCCTTGGCGCAAGGGATCAGGAACCCATCGCTGCCCTTTGCCGGCAGTTGGATAATTTACCGCTGGGGATCGAGCTGGTAGCTGTGCGGGCCAGGACGTTCTCCCCCGGCGAGCTGCTCCGCCAGTTGGAGCGGCGCCTGGAAGGACATGGCGGCGGCGCCCGCGACCTGCCCGAGCGGCAGAGCAGCCTGCGAAACGCCATCGCCTGGAGCTACGTGCGCCTGGCGGAGGACGAACGGCGCTTGTTCGCAACCCTGGGAATCTTCGCCGGCGGCTGCACGGCGGAAGCAGCCCAGGCGGTGGCCCAGCCGGCAGAGGCGGCGTTCAGCCGGCCGGTGCTGCTCTTACTGGAAGCGCTGGTTGAGAACAGCCTGCTGCAGGCGCAAATCACAGCTGGCGAGACGCGTTTCACCATGCTGGAGACCCTCCGCGAGTACGCGCTGGAGCAGCTCGAGGCGCAGGGCGAAACGGAGGCGGCCCGCCAGCGCCATGCCGAATACTTCGCTGGCATCGCCGAGTTGACTCGCGGCCGCATCGCCAATGAGCAGCAGAACGACTGGTATGCCCGCTTGAGCGCCGACCTCGACAATCTTCGAACCGCCCTGCGCTGGACATCCGAGCATGGTCAGCACCGGACCATGCTGCGCATCAGCGTTCCGCTCTACCACTTCTGGTGGATTAGCGGCCTTGTGGAAGAGGGGCTGCGTTGGTTGGAGATGGCTTTACCCTATCGAGCTGGAGGTACGTTAGATTTGCAGGCCGAAGCGTTGGTTAACGCCGGTGTCCTGGCTTACCAGCGTGACGACTATACCAGGGCGCAAACCTATTTGCTGGAAGGGTTGCAGGTCGCTCGCCAGGCTGGCCACAAGCGGCTCGCCCGAGGCGCTTTGGCTAACCTTGGGTATCTGGCGCTCGTTCAAGGTGAGTTCGACAAAGTAGAAACCTATCTGACCGAGGCTGTTACGGTTTCGCAGGAGATCCATGAGGAAGGCTATTCGCGTTTCACCCTGACCGTTTTGGCCGATCTCCAGTACCGGCAAGGGCGTTTTGCGGATTCGCGCGATTCTTACGCTCAAGCGCTGCAAATCAATCAGAAGTACAACGATCAGGAGGGCGTCGCCGATTCATTGTGGGGCCTGGCGCGCGCCTCGCGGGGTCTGGGTCAAATCCCCCAGGCAAACCAGTATTGTGAGCAGGCCCTGGCGGCCTACAGCCAGATGGATCACGAGCTCGGCGTCGGTTGGGTGCTCAACGTCCGGGCGAATATCGCCCACGACCAGGGCCATTTTAGGGAAGCCATCGGCCTCTATCGCCAGGCGCTGGATATTCGTTTGAAGCATGAAGATAAGCAGGGCTGCACCCGTGTCTTAGATCAGGCGGCGAACGCCCTGGTTGGCTTGCGCCGCTGGACCCAAGGCGTGCAGATCATGGGCGCGGCCGATGCCGCCCGTCTCTCGATGGGAGGCCAGATGACGGACTATGAACGCCAGGCAAGGGAAGCCGCGTTCCAGCTTTGTCGCGACACGCTTGAGGCGGATGTTTACCAAACGGCCTGGGAAGCTGGCCGGGCATTGACGCTGCAGCAGGCGGTTGTCCTTACCTCACTGTGAACGATCCATACATCTTCTCAAAATCACCAACACAATGGGAAAGTGCTGGCGATCGCGGGGTACGCCCTCTTTCAACCGGCCACCTGCACATTGACCTGCCGGCTGAGCTTTGTCCCATCGCCGAATGTCGCGGTAAGTGTGAAAGTGTACGCCCCGGATTGGGAAAAAATTATTTCTCGGTATCCCTGAGGGGAGGCGGCCTCGATCATTTTCGTGCCCTCTTCATTACCAGTCGCCAGGTGGACGCTGTCGACCGCTGCCGCAACTCCGATGACCTGCCAGGTGAGCGTGGTGGAATGCCCTAACAAGACCTGGTTGTTCGAGACGGATAAGGTTGCTCGATGACGGCTGGGTGTATTGGGTTCCATGGGGAAGTCTCCGCCTGCATTGCAAGGGAACAGCCCGCCGGCGAAAACCGGGCGGACTGTTCCGTAAATCAGCCCGTGATCAGGCGATCCGGTTGTAGCGCAGGGTCAACTGGTAGTTACTGTCCTCGTCGTCGCTGTGGTATTCACGCAGCTCGCGGTATTGCAACGGAATCTTGTCGATCGGGGTGACCGTGACCCGGATGTCCTCCGTGGCGTTAAACACGGCAGGCGCGGGCGCGGGGAGATTGGCGCTGGTCAGGCCTGCCAGATCGACCGTGGTGAAACCCAGAGCGTCGTGCATGATCGGATCGGCGGGCGCCCACAAGGCCACGATGATATCGATGCCGATCGTAATCAGGGCTGCGATCCCGAGCACAATGAACCCGGTCGTGCCCAGCTCCTTGAGCTTCTCGAACCCGCCCACGGCGGCGACAGCTTTCTTTATGAAATCCCACTCTTTCTCCAGGATATCCAGGAAGACATCCATGGAGCTCTTCACCTGTTTCTCGAACGCGTCCTCGCTGTCCACCTCATAGCCGTTGATGCTCATCGCTACGGCAATCATGTCCTGCGGCTGGGTGAAAAGCACCCGGTTGAGGGTGAACGAATCGCCGGAATCGACGTCGTCGATGCGGATGAAGTCTTTGCCGTCCGCGCCTTTGAGCACCTGCAAAGAGGTCGTTGTCCCATCCGCCAGCAAGGCCGCAGCGACGACGCTCAGGCCGACCTCATCGGAACCGAAGAAAGCCGGCGAGGTCTCGTCCCTGGCTTTCAGGGTATCCAGGGCGATCTGGAAGCGGGCCGTATCGGGGGGAATGACCTGCAGAAATTGGGGATTCGATATTATCGGGTCGCCCAGCACCGGGATACCGCTGACGTTCGGCAGGACGATCTGGCAGGCGTAGACACCGGGGGCCAGGTCATCCGGCAGGCGGAAAGTCAGGCGGTCGTGCACGCGGCAGTCCCGGATGAGCACGGTGTTCCCGTCCACGACTTCGTTTAGAGGCGTCTCGATATCCCCGACAACATGCGCATCCATATCCACGATGGTTGTGCCGGACGGCTGCGCTGTCAGGCGGACTTTGGCGTCGACGCTGATGTAGTTCACCCCCTCCAGCACCACCGCCTTGCCGGCCTGCACCTCAGGTACGCGCAGGCAGATATCTCCTGTCAGGAAGTTGCCCGGGCAGTTGCCGACCTGGGTCTCACAATTGAGTTGAACTTCATTGCCGACCAGGACCGGCTCGCAGTGAATTTGCAGCTCTTCCGGCTTAAAGTCGCCCGGCGATAAAGCCGGCGAGAATTCGTTGGTGCGCAGGCCGTTCACCCGGCAGACGCGCAATTGAACATCGAAGAACTCGCCGCTGGGTTCGAAGAAGCGGTTTTGGCCCGGTCTTTCCGCTTCCACCCCGGCCGGGTCGCCGAAGATCAGTTGGCTGGCGCGTTGGACGATCTCCTGTCCAACCGCATCCGCCAGCCCGGCGGGGTCGATAGGGGTGTTCACGTCGCTTGTCAGGCTCGTGTCGAACAGCGTGTCGCGTTCCCCCTGGGAGAGCGAGTCGAAGAATCAACCGCGCAGGACAGGATGCCCTTCAGATCGGGCGGCAAGGCCCGCAGGGCTGCGAACACCTTTTCCTCCAGGGGATTGGCGGCTGTCTTGCCTAGCAGAAAGCGGCGCGACAATTGGATATAGGAGGCCGCCAGCGCACTGGGGATCGGGACGTCGGACAGGGGACTCTGCGACTGGTTCTGGCTGCTGGTGGAAAACGAGTTGGCCGGGCGCCGGGTGAGCAGGTGCTGCAGTTTTCTCTGCCGGCTTTGCTTGGGCTTGGCTCCCAGTGCCAGCGGTACGCAGGCGCCAGTAGCCGTCTGGCAAGGAGGGCATTCGTCAGGCGAGCCCGACGAACCCGACTGGTCCCCGCTTCCCGGCGCAGCGCAGTTGTAGATATTCACATCGCCCTTGCTTTGGATGTTGATGTCGATGTCGCAGCACGACGACTTGTCGCCGGCCTCAGTTGTACCTTGGGATAACTTATTCATGATCTTTTCCTTTCTGTCCTCAAGAAATGAACCAGACTCAATAAGATGGCCAGCCGGCAGGCTGCGCCTGCCGGTCAGGCAAACCCAATTTCGTTTTGTCGTAATTGGATCGTATTGGTATTAGATTAGCAGAAAGGTCTGAGGAAAGTCTGAAATATGGAGGAGGAATTTAATAAAATGCCACCCAGACAAAGGGGCCGGCTGATAGGAGGATAACCGGCCCCTGAAACAAAGATCATGAACGGATACAAATGATGTGAAATTTAAAGCTTGTTGGACTTATGCAGGCGCCCTAGGGCGCTGAAATCAGCGGCAGGAAGAGCTGCATTGAGGCCGTTTTGATAAAAGTCGCGGTGACGACCCTGGCGGCGTCCATGCTCACGGCACAATCGCCAGCGCCGGCGCAGTCTCCCGACCAGGCGGTGAAGGTTGAGCCTGGCGCGGGTGTGGCTGTGAGGGTAACCAGCGTGCCTGAATTGTAGGCTTCGCTGCAGTCACTGCCGCAGTCGATCCCGGCTGGATCGCTGGTTATTGTGCCGGCCCCGGTCCCGGCCAGGTTAGTCGTCAACGTGAACGTGCTTGGAATGGCTGTGAAAGTGGCTGTGACGACCTCAGCAGACTCCATGGTCACGACACAATCGCCAGCGCCGGCGCAGGCTCCCGACCAACCAGCGAAGGTTGAGTCCGGTCCCGGGCTGGCAGTCAGGGTAACCAGTGTGCCGTAGGTGTACGTTTCACTGCAATCAATCCCACAGTCAATCCCGGATGGGTCGCTGCTGACCGCGCCGGAGCCTGTTCCATTCCGCATAACCAGCAAGGCGTAGCTGTTGATGGTGAAAGCAGCGGTGGCGGCCTGGGCGGAGTCCATGGTTACAACGCAGTCCCCCGTCCCGGTGCAGTCGCCGGACCAGCCGCTGAAGGTCGAGCCCACTGCAGGTGTGGCAGTCAGCGTGATCACCGAGCCCGCATCGAACTGTGCGCTGCAAACACTTCCACAATCAATCCCCGCCGGCGTGCTGGCAATCGTGCCCGAGCCAGTTCCCGCCAGGCTGGTCGCCAGCGTAAATGAACTGGCGGTGAAATTGGCAGTGACCGTTCTGGCGGCATCCATCGTCACGATACAGTCCCCCATTCCGGAGCAGCCGCCGGACCAGCCGCTGAAGGTCGAATCTGGCCCTGGCGTGGCAACCAATGTTACGATAGTATTCTCGCTAAATAATTCGCTGCAATCGTTCCCGCAGTCGATCCCGGCCGGGTCGCTGCTGACCGTACCGGTGCCCGTACCAGTCCGGTACACCACCAATCGGGGAACGAGCTCGACGATCGTGACGATGTTGTCGACATCCCGGCCGACAACGAGGCGGGTATTGTTGTTCGCCGGCTGGAAATTCATTGTATTTCCCTGGCTGGCGGAGGCTCCCAGCACGCTGTTGCTACCACTGATGGCGCCGCTCACGCCAGAGACGCCCCTTCCCCAAGAAACCGCGCCGGCATCGCTGGTGGTTCCGTTATTCCAGCCCGGGCTGTAAACGAAATAATCGCTGTTGCTCAGGATTGTCAGCGCTTCGATGCCGACCCAATCCCCATCGCTGCCGCCGACCAGACTGTTGGCGGCGGAAACGACCCCCTGGATGCCAGTGCTGCTGGCCCAGGTTACAGCCCCTACCTCGGCCTTGCCCGCAGCGAAGTCGCTCCAATAATGGCTGCGCACGACGTAGCCGCCATTCGGCAAGGCGTCGACGCCATCCGCTCCAACCAGATCGTAACTGTCGCCGCCCACCAGGCTGTTGGCCGCCGAGACAGGCCCGGTGATGGCTGCCGTGCTGTTCACCCAGGTGGCAGCGCCGGCATCGACCTCGGCGCCATTGTCCCAATAAGGGCTGGCGACCACAAAATTGCCGTTGGTCAAAACGGTGATGCCGCCCTGGCCGATTTGGTCGCCGCTGCTGCCGCCCACCAAACTGTTGGCTGGAGTGACAGCGCCGGCGGCGCCGGCGCCGCCGTTAGCCCAGGTGACAGCTCCAGCATCCGGTGTGGCTCCATTGTCCCAATAACTGCTGGCAACCAGGTAATTGCCATCGATCAAGGGGATCACCCCATCCAGGCCAGAGATGGCAGTACTCAGGGTGCCATCTCGAAGCAAGCCGAGCTTGTCATAAGCGTGGCTGCCAACCAGGCTGTTGGCATCCGAAACCTCGCCTACGATGCCCGTCGCGGCGCTGCCCCAGGTTACTGCGCCGACGTTGGTTACGAACAGATCGGCATTATCCCAGTTTGGGCTGGACACAACATAATTGCCGTTGGCTAAAACGGTTACGCCGAAGACCCGGTAGTCTGTGTCTCTATTCACATAACCGTCAAACCCAATTTCATCATAAAAAGAATGGCCGACCAGGCTGTTGGCTGCAGAAACGGTTCCGGTGATCCCGGTCGTGCCATCCCCCCAGGTCACGGCGCCGTGATGCTGGTTCCAGTAAGGGCTGCGCACCAGGTAATTGCCATTGGGCAAGGCGACGCCCCCCAGTAAGCCGACTTCGTCGCCGGCCGAACTGCCCACGAGACTGTTAGCAGCCGAAATCGTGCCTGCAATACCCGTAGCGCCGTTGGCCCAGGTAGCCGCGCCGGCGCCGCCAATGTCCCCGTTATCCCAAAATGGACTGGACACCACATAATTGCCATTGCTGAGCGCCACTACCCCAGGACAATTCGTACATTCCATAAATCCAAGGAAATCATCGCGATGGCTGCCGATCAGGCTGTTGGCGGCTGAAACAATGCCGCTGCGCCCAGTGGCGCCGTTGCCCCAGGTGACTGCGCCAGCGTTGATGACGGACGGCGAATCCCAAATGTAGCTGACCACCACATAATTGCCATTGACCAGCGGGACCACACCTGGATAGTTGCCGGCATAACCGACATCATCGCCCGTATGTGTGCCAACCAGGCTGTTGGCGCTCGAAACGACGCCAACAGTGCCGCCTGAGCCGTTCCCCCAGGTAACTGCGCCAGCATCGCTCATGTTCCCATTGTGCCAAGGAGGACTGTTGACCACGTAATTGCCATTATTTAGCGCTATCAGACCAGGGTTGTTAGCGGAGCCGGCTCCAACGCTATCCCCAAATACGCTGCCCACCAGGCTGTTGGCTGCCGAGAGAGTCCCAATCGGAAGACCAGCGGCGGCGCTGCCCCAGGTGACGGCGCCTTTGCCTGCGTTTGCACTGCGCACCAGGAAGTTGCCATTGCTCAAGAGCTTTATTTCATCCCCAACAAATCCACTGGATTCACCGCCGACAAAGCTGTTGGACGCGGAGACATTCCCGGTCAGCCCGTCAGCGACGTTGACCCAGGTGGCAGCGCCGAGATTATTGTGCCAGGATGGACTTCCCACAACATAGTTGCCATTGGTCAGGGCAAGTACGTCTGCGCCAACACGGTCGGCAAAGAGATCACCAACCAGACTGTTGGCTGGAGAGACTTCACCGGATAGGCCGGTCACAGCGCTAACCCAGGTGAGAGCGCCAGCATCGATAGAGGCGCCGTTGTTCCAATAGGGGCTGGCAACCACGAAATCGCCGTTGCTCAAGACCGTTACCCCTTCAGCGCCTCCAATTTGTCCAGAGCCAATCTGGTCGTCTTCGGTGCTGCCGGTGAGCATACTGATCAACGCCAACGTATCGCCATCGTAGAGATAGACCGCACCCACATGGCTGGCGGTTGCCGAGCTGTAAAATGGATCGGCCACGACGATGTTGCCGTTCGGCAGCACCGCCACCTGCCCGCCAAAGGAGCCGCTTCCCGCAGGGCCGGGAATATCGGTCTGGTAAATGCTCGCGACCTGGGCAAATACGAGGGTCGTGATGAGGAGCAGACCCAGCAGGCTCGAAAGCAGCGGCAGCCCGATCATACGAGATGGGTTAGCCTGAGATGATAAGGCAATTTTGCTCATTAATTGTTTCACGTGCGTTATCTCCTTCTCCTTATGCCGTCAGGGGATCCCTTCTCTCCCAACCGGCTGGGACAGCACACCTCGTTGGATTGATTCCAGTGCGGAGGCGCGGTTTCGAAGACCTTCAGGATTTGATAGATTTGGGATTAAATTTCGAGCGACTTCAACCGCCAGATGCGTTTTCCCTGACCATCCAAGTCCCCGAATTGTGATCAGCCGAATATCTGGATCCGCGCACAAAGAAATCAACTCCCCCATCTCATGCTCTCTTCCAACCAGGATCGAGGTTTGGGCTGGTAAATTATTCGGATACCAGTGGGCGGTTAGGGATGATTTGTTTTCCGGATCGTAAGAAGGATGTTCGTAATTACCCATTAGTGAGCGCGAGAGGACTCAAATCTACAACCAATGGCTTAAAAGGTCGATATCCCTGATCCGCTACTCTCATCCAAAAGCCTGGATGATTCGCCCCAATCCATTGGACGATTAGTGAAAAAAAGTCTATTGGATATTTTCGTAAAGGTTTGTCAACGCCGAAGCAACCAATGGATTTGCTTCACAATGATTTAGAGAATGACCATCCCTTCAAAATAATTTTACCACTTTCCGCGAGATCACTCCTGCTTCATCTGATCCAGAAATTGACGTGATCTGGATTTCGTTCCCCGGTAATACGCTCATTTGACCTGAAAGATAGAGGCGATAGGTAAAGCGCCAGCATCGCCCCTAACCGCCAAGGGCGATGCGAGAATACCATAGTCAATCTCATCCAAGCTTATATCCTGCTGGGGGTAATAAGCATCCAGCAAGGCTTGCTCCCATTGATATTCCGGGGTTTGGGTGCGTTTCTTCCGGCTCAGCGTAGATTTTACACGCTCAAATAAGCTTCGGCCGAGACTTAAAATAGCTCAAAGAAATCATCCGTTCCCAGTTTCGAGATCAGCCGGCGAGCCAATTTTTCAAGCCCTCCCGACTCCCCGATATCGATCCAATCATCGATATCACCTAAATAGCTCCAGCGTTCGGCGTAAAATTTTCGGTCCTCTGGATTAAGCAGGATAAAGCGCAGGATCGGGCTGAAACGCGCCGATTTTATCCAACCCTGGTCCTGCAGGCGCGCTTCTTCAGAATTTCGGGTGGTAATGGGCTAAAATCCCCAAATAAAGCAACCAATGTTTCCACATCGGGTCCAAGCCGTTCATAGACCACGATCTGGTTTTTCTGCACGGCGACGCGATAATCACGGGCCTTGGGATGACGGTTAATGGCTGCCTCGACATGGGCGACTTCTTGAGGCAAGATTAGCTGAGGCCGGTCTTTTATCAGCGAGACGATCCCGTTGACGCTCTCGCTGATATGGTAGCCTTCTGGAACCTGGTCAGGAGATCCGTCTTTAGGTTGGCGGGCAAAGTAATACCGTACCTTGCCTGTTTTTGTTGTCCCCTGGCACAAATAGTAGGTATGACCCTTGCGGTTGGTATAGGTGACTGGCATGTTTGTTGCCTCCTATAAATTATACCCAGCCACGTTTTTTCCAGCGATCGATCAAGGATGGCTGTGAGGCATATCTTTGGGCCAATTGGTGCAGGCGCGCCTGAAAAGAATCCTGCGTATCCTGGAACTCCGCTAATTGGTTGAGCTTCTCCAATAATGCCGTAGCTTCATCATAAACCGAGGCGATCTTGCGCCCGGTGTCCAGCAAGGTCTCCACTTGCTGCCAGACCTGCGCCTCACGTGCAGCCAGAGCCTTCATCTCGACGATGCGCTTCAACCCAAATTTCTCCCCATCAGTCAGGGAGGTATGCCATTTTTAAACTTCTGGCAGCTTGTATCAATTGGCCATCAAACGATAACAGGGTGACCGGTATCCCCAGGGTCTCCTGCCAGATCAGGGTGCAAGCCAGGTGTGTGGCACCATAGCCCCTCAGGTTATGATCAACGGCCAGGATATCGCCGCGCGCCACTGTATTCTCGGTGATCGGTAATCGATGGAGGCTCTCCCATTCCGAGCGGAACTGGCGCAGAGCGGCGATTGCTTCATCCGATGATATCAGCTTCATCCGACCGGCGCGGGCGATCGCCGCAGAGACCTCAACCCGGGTGATTAAACCCGTCACGACCATTTCAGCTGCACCAATCCAGGTATTCACATCATCGGAAGAATTTTCCTGGATATAGCGTTTTACTAACGCACTGGCATCCAGGTACAGGATCACTCGCGCATCTCCACCAAAATGTCCGCGACTTGTTGTTCATTGCGATTTACCGCCGCCGGCTCGATCGGTTTCAGCCTTTGGCCATTCCAATTGACCAGACCTGCACGCTGCAAATCTTTGAGCCGTTCATTGAGAGGTTGGTCAACTGGCGAAAGACGCCCCACCGGCCGGCCATGAACGGTAATGACCACCGTTTTCCCCTGGCTTACCTGGTGCAGATACTCACTCAATCGCGACTTCAAGTCCTTGACGCCCACCCACAATTCATTCATTCGCAACCTCCAATTATGACTATATTATAACAATAATAGTCACAATGTGGGCTGTTCTAATGCAGCCAGGATTGGACGCGCCAGATACACCCGGCCCCAAGACCTTCCTGTGATTTCTTCCAGGAGGCCATTTTGTTGCAGAAACTCTATTAACCACAAAGACCTGCAAGATGCAGGTCTTTGTGGGGGAAAAGCGACGTTTTGGTAAGATTTTCAGCCTGCAAAACGTCTATTGAGTGAGCGCGAGAGGACTCGAACCTCCAACCAATGGCTTAAAAGGCCACTGCTCTACCATTGAGCTACGCGCCCGTCGATTGCGGTGTGCATTCTATCACGCTCCCCCCCGAACGTCAATCACGCGCCCAGCGCCCTTGACTTTTTCGGGCATCGTCGGTACTATTCAACCCGGGTGTGTACAGTCCAATTCATCAATTCGTGCAGACGACTTTCGTTCAGGCGCGCCGGGAGGTCCAATGACAGAAATAGCGCATGTCTCAGAAGATACCTTTCAAGATGAAGTGCTGGATTCCCTTCAGCCTGTGCTGGTGGATTTCACCGCCGTCTGGTGCGGACCGTGCAAGATGCTGGACCCGGTCGTCAATCAATTGGCGCAGGACTGGGATGGGAAAGTGAAGGTCGTTAAGCTGGATGTGGATTATAACCCGAACCTGGCGATGGATTACCAGGTGATGGGCGTGCCTACTTTGATGATGTTCAAGAACGGCGCACCGGTCGAGCGGGTGACCGGTTACCAGCCCAAAGACCGCCTGTCGAAGAAATTCTCCGGGCACATCTAAAAAAACCTGCACGAGTTCAATCCTTAAATAAACGCCAGGCTGGAGCGGTCGCTCCAGCCTGGCTTCATATCCGCTCAAAAAATTAAATCTCAATCCGCCATGACGGAGATTTTCTCTTCAATGCCGGCAGCCTTGCGCAGCAATGCGGCTTTGTCGGTTCGCTCCCAGGGCAGGTCCAGGTCATCCCGGCCGAAGTGACCATAAGCCGCAACCTGGCGGTAGATCGGGCGGCGCAGGCCCAGATCGCGCAGGATCGCGCCCGGGCGCAGGTCGAAATAGGTGGCGATCAGCGTGGCGATCTCTGCGTCCGTAATATGCCCGGTGCCAAAAGTCTCCACATTGATGCTCACGGGATGGGCTACGCCGATGGCGTAAGCCACCTGGATCTCGCAGCGCTCGGCCAGGCCGGCAGCGACCACGTTCTTGGCGGCCCAGCGGGCAGCATAAGCAGCCGAGCGGTCGACCTTTGTCGGGTCTTTTCCGCTGAAAGCGCCGCCGCCGTGTCGTCCCATGCCGCCGTACGTGTCGACGATGATCTTACGCCCGGTCACGCCTGCATCTCCCTGCGGCCCGCCAATCACAAAGCGGCCGGTCGGGTTAATATAGATTTTCATGGATTCGTCAACCATCTCAGGGGGCAGCACCGGCAGGATGACATCCCGGATCACCGCCTGGTGAATCTCCTCCTGAGAGATCTCAGGAGCATGCTGGGTGCTGACCAACACGGTATCCACTCGCGCCGGCCGGCCGTAGCGGTATTCCACCGTCACCTGGCTCTTCCCATCCGGCCGCAGCCAGGGCAGAGCGCCATTCTTACGTGTCTCGGCCAAGCGGCGGGTCAGCTTATGGGCCAGGTAGATCGGCATGGGCATTAACACCGGGGTTTCATCGCAGGCGTAACCGAACATCATCCCCTGGTCGCCGGCGCCGATGGCCTCGACTTCATCATCGCTCATTTCGCCGGTCTTGGCTTCCAGCGCCCGGTTGACCCCCATGGCGATGTCGCCCGACTGCTGGGCAATGGCTACGAGCACCCCGCAGCTATTGCCATCCAGGCCTTTAGCGCTGTTGTCGTAGCCGATCTCGTTAATAACCTTACGCACCAAATCGTCGTACTTGACCTGGGCGCGCGTGGTGATCTCTCCCAATAAAACGACAAAACCGGTCTTGGTCGCCGTCTCGCAAGCCACCCGCGAGGTCGGGTCCTGCTCCAGACAGGAATCCAAAACGGAATCGCTGATCTGGTCGCAGATTTTATCTGGATGACCTTCCGTAACCGATTCGGATGTGAACATCATGCTGGGCGAGCTCATAAAAGTTGTGTTCATGCGTTATTACCTCCATTGGTATGATGTAAACAAATTGCCCCTTCCGGTATATCTCAGAAAGGGCAAGACGCAAAAACACAGTCGCCCTCTCATCTTCCAGAACCTCCGTCTGCCGGAATTGGCACCTACCGCCGGGTTTGATCCGGTCTGGGGTTGCCGAGGTTTCACTGGGCCGGTCCCTCCACCTCTCTGGATAAGAGTGCCTTGTTGGGGCTATTTATAAAATTGTTCCGGCATAATACCACGAGTGCGAAAAGATGTCAATCAAAGCCCGAGATAAAAACTTCGGGAGCCCGAGATAAAAACTTCGGGAGCCTGGAAAAATTCCGGGAAGCCGGAAAAATCCGAGTTGGTAGAAGAAATTAAAAGAACCAGGAGATCATGTAATAGCTGATCACGCCCGCCCACAGCCAGGAATCGATGCGGTCGAAAACACCACCGTGACCGGGAAGCAGCTTGCCCGAATCCTTTGCCCCTACCTGGCGCTTGATCATGCTTTCCCCCAGGTCTCCCAGAATAGTCGTGACAGAGAGCACCAGGCCCAAAAGAGCGCCGCGCAGGGGGGTAATGGCCAGCCCGGCCCCATAGGCGCGGCAGGCGAGGGCCAAGAGCGCGCCGCTCAGGGTAGCGACCAGAATCCCGCTCAGATATCCTTCCCAGGATTTATGGGGGCTCAACCTGCGGTTCATCTTGTGCCGTCCAAAACGGCTGCCGATCAGAAAGGCGAACGAATCGGCCAGCCAGACGCAAGGCAGCGCCAGCAGCATCCACCATTTCCCTTCCGGCAGGCTGCGCAGCGAAACCAGGTAAGCGCCCAGCCAGCCAATGTACAGCGCGCCGGACAAGGTGACGCTGAAATCGGTGCCGGCCTGATCCCGCCCGGACTCATAAGCTGCCATGTGATAAGCCGCGGCGGACAAAATCAGCAGGCTGATGATCCAGCCGGCGCTTTCAAACCCATTGAGCTCGCGCCCCAGGACGAGGATAAGCGACCCCCCAATAAGAAAAATGCCAGCGGGTTGAAGCCCGCCGGCTCGAAAAAGATTCAGGTATTCCCAGGCTGCCAATCCCATGACAAGAGCGACGAAAGCGGCGAAAACCCAGCCGCCTAAAAAGATCATCGCCAGGCCGATCGGCAGCAGGATGAATGTGACCAGCACCCGCTTAGCGAGCATGGTGAGCGATATCGCCTTCTACGGGAGAGATACGCCCATATCGCCGCTCGCGGCGGCTAAACTCCTCTAATGCCAGGCGCAGTTGTTCTTTGTCGAAATCCGGCCAATAGGTTGGGGTGAAATACCACTCACAATATGCGCCTTGCCAGATCAAGAAATTACTGCCGCGCAGTTCGCCCGAAGTGCGAATAATCAGGTCCGGATCGGGCACTCCGGCGGTGAACAGGTACTGGCTGACCAGCTCGTCGGTTACGTCCTCTGCTTTAACGCCATCTTCAATAATTCGCTGGATGGCGCAGACGATCTCATCCCGGCCCCCGTAGTTAAAAGCGACATTGAGGACCAGCCGGGTATTGGCCTTGGTGAAGTCGATGGCGTGCAAGACCTTCTCGCGCAGGATTGGGTTGAGCCGGTCCAAGCGGCCGATGTGGTGAAGCTGCACCCCCTGGTCGTGGAGCTCCTGAAGCTCGCGATCGATCACATCTTCCAGGATATTCAACAAACCCTGGACTTCTTCTTCAGGCCGCCCCCAATTCTCGGTGGAAAAAGCATAAATTGTCAGGTAGCTGATCCCAAACTCGATGCAGGCTTCGATCACCCGGCGCAGGTTTTCTGTGCCGGCGCGATGGCCTGCCATGCGCGGCAGGCCGCGTGAAAGCGCCCACCGGCCATTGCCGTCCATGATGATGGCGATATGAGTTGGGACTTTCTCGGGTAATTCCGCTTCCGATTTTGGGTCCATAGGGATCGATATGGGGTTCTTCAGACCTCGAGGATCTCCTTCTCTTTGCGTTCGCCAACCTGGTTGATCTCTTCGATGTAACGATCGGTGATCTTCTGCAATTCCTCCTCCCCGCGGCGCTGCTCGTCCTCCGAGATCATTTTTTCCTGTTCGAATTCGCGCAAGTCTTTGATGCTGTCCCGGCGCACATTGCGAGCGGCGATGCGCGCCTCTTCGAGGCGGTTGTGAACCAGCTTGACCAGGTCCCGACGCCGTTCTTCGGTAAGCGGCGGCAGGTTCAGGCGGATGGCTTTTCCATCGTTGTTGGGCGTCAACCCCAAATCCGAGGATTGAATTGCACGCTCGATCGCCCGTAGGGTCGTACCATCGAAGGGGCGAATGAGCAAGGAACGCGGCTCGGGTACGCTGATGCTGGCAAGCTGGATTAATGGCGTCGGAGCCCCATAATATTCGACCTGCAGTTTCTCAACCAGGGCCGGGTGAGCGCGCCCCGTGCGAATGCCGGCCAGGTCCTCTTCGAGGGCCTGTATTGCCCCACTCATCCGAGCTTCGGCTTCTTTGTAAACCTCTTTCAGCATTGACGCCTCCATCGATCAAAGGCAGGTTTTCTTCCCTAAATATCGTGTTGGGCGTGCTAAGCGCAAGCACCAAAAAGTGTTGGGCGCTTTGCCCCTGGCCGCAGGCCAGTGGTCGGCGCACCACACAAAAGGATGAAAAGAGATTATCAAAATAGATGAAAAGAGATTCATCGTATAAGGATACCCGAAAATGCGGCGAGAGAAAAGGGGGAAAATGATTTCCGGTCAAGCGGAAACGAGCGTGCCCACCTTTTCCCCATAAAGCGCAAGACGCAGATCCTCTTGATTCCACAAATTTAGGACCAGGATGGGCAAGTTATTGTCCATGCACAGGGAAATGGCCGTGCTGTCCATCACCTGCAGGCGCCGGTTGATGGTTTCCATATAAGTCAGCTTCTCAAAGCGCACCGCACTGGAATTTGCCATCGGGTCCGAGTCATACACGCCATCGACTTTGGTCGCTTTGATGAGCACATCCGCGCCGATCTCCATGGCTCGCAAAGCCGCTGCAGTGTCGGTAGAGAAATACGGGTTGCCCGTGCCTCCCCCGAGGATCACCACCCGCCCTTTTTCCAGATGGCGAATTGCCCGGCGGCGGATGTAAGGCTCGGCGACCGCATGCATCTCCACCGCCGACTGCACCCGGGTCACCAGGCCCATACGCTCCATCGCGTCCATCAGGGCCAGGGCGTTCATCACGGTCGCCAACATCCCCATATAATCGGCGGTTGCACGATCCATACCGCGATCCAGGCCGCTGCGGCCGCGCCACAGGTTCCCGGCGCCGATCACAATGGCGACGTCCACCCCCAAATCGCGCACTTCACGCACCCGCTCGGCGACGTCTTCGGCCCGCAGCGGATCGATCCCAAAGCCACGCGGGGCAGCCAGCGATTCGCCGCTCAGTTTTAATAAAATGCGTCGGTATTTCAGCTCTTTTTCCATCAGCAGTTCACTCCTGGATATCAAACCTCCACTTTTTTACATCAAAAGGGCCAACCCACCGGTTGGCCCTTCAATGCTGTGATTAATTGGCTGAGCTTTCACCCAATTCCCAACGTTCGAATCGCCGGATCACCAGGTTTTCACCGGTAGCAGCGACATTTTGCAGCAAAAGCTGTTCAACCTTCAAATTCTCATCGCGAATATACGTCTGGCGCAGCAGGCAGACATCATCCATGAACTTCTCCAAACGGCCATCGACGATACGCTCGACAATACTTTCCGGCTTGCCTTCATCGAGCGCCATTTTACGCGCTTTCTGGCGTTGTTCTTCCAGGACCTGCGTGGGGATATCTTCCGGGCGGATATAAAGCGGGGCATTGGCAGCAATTTGCAAGGCGATCTCGTGCGCAAATGTACGGAAAGCTTCGGACCGGCCCACAAAGTCGGTTTCGCAGTTCACTTCAACCATCACGCCAACCCGGCCTTTTCCGTGCGAATACAGCTCGATGACGCCCTCCGAGGCTTCGCGATCGGAGCGCTTGGCCGCGGTTGCCAGACCTTTTTCGCGCAGGAAATTTAAGGCTTTATCAAAATCACCATTGGCCTGCTGCAAAGCCTTGCGGCAGTCCAGTATCCCCGCGCCTGTGGCTTCGCGCAGTTTCTTAATGTCTTCTGTTGTGATCGCCATGATTAAGCCTCGTCGTCCTCATCTTCGTTGTAATCTTCTTCGCCCTCTTCATCATCCTCATCTTCCGGAGATTCAGACGTGTCTGCGGGGTGGCTGGGACGACGGCCTCCGCCTACCTGGACGCCAGACACCATTGCGCCCTCATCTATTTCGTCTACATCGAGGTCTTCCGTATCAACGTCCTGTGCTTCCTCATCCTTCTCTTCCTCGGATTCCTCAACTGCTTCTTCTACCTCTTCAGCTAACTCTTCTAACTTTTCTTCTTCCAGCTCTTCTCCCGCGAGTTCTTCTTCTAACCCCTCAAGATCGCTGCCGGAGGTTGGTCTGGCGATCTTTGCCAGGGTAGAAGCGCCAAGCAGTTCTTCATCGGAAAGCTCGATTTCTTCCACATCTTGCATGCGCGCCGCCATCTTTTCCGCCGCGGGAGTGGCGACCTCTTCTTCCTTGCGCGCGGCTCGACCTTCCAGCGCTGCGTCGGCGATCTTGCCAACCAGCAGCTTGATGGCGCGGATCGCGTCGTCATTGGATGGGATGACATAGTCGATGTTGCGCGGATCACAGTTGGTGTCGACCAGCGCAATTACCGGGATGTTGAGCAAATTGGCTTCGTGGATCGCCGTGTCCTCCCGGCGCACGTCGACCACAAACAACAGGTCGGGCAATCCGGTCATGCTGCGGATGCCGCCCAAGAGCATCTCCAGGCGGTCGATCTGGCGAGTGAGGATCAAGGCCTCTTTCTTAGTGATCCGTTCAAAATCACCCCGGTCGCGCATCCGCTCCAACCGTTCCAGCTCATTGATCCGCTGGCGGATTGTGCGCCAGTTGGTGAGCATCCCGCCCAGCCAGCGAGCGGTTACGTAGGGCATTCCGCAGCGCATGGCTTCGGTCTGGATTGTTTCCTGCGCCTGGCGCTTGGTGCCGACAAAAAGCAGCGTGCCGCCTTCGGAAACTGTGTCGCGAACCAGGTTGTAGGATTGCTCCAGGGCCTTGACCGTCTTTTGCAGGTCGATGATATGAATGCTGTTGCGTTCGGTGAAGATATAGGGCTTCATCGCCGGGTGCCATTTGTGGGTACGATGCCCAAAGTGAACACCGCTTTCGAGAAGCGCTTTCATAGGGACAATAGCCATTTTACGAACTCCTTTGCGTTGATCCTCCGTCCCCTTCTTCCCTGCCCGGAACCGCGGTCGCGGCACGCCCGTTCAAGTCTGGAGACGTGTGAGATAGGGTATGCCCAGGTTGTCCCCGAGGGATACCAGGGGTAGGCCTGAGACGATGACTGGGCATGGTTGCTCCCGCCTTAGGGCGGGAGCGCGCCCAAGTATATCACAGGCCACTTGGATTCGTCCAGCGAATTTCGCAATCTGTTATTGCAAAATAGTGGACTTTTTTATCACGCCCAAACACAAATCTGGCATTCCTGGCCGGAATTTGTTATGATTGGTTCTGTCCGCGGGGCATGCACTCCGGCGAACCCAAAGGTAATGGTACATGAGACGAAAACGCATTTTCTGGATTTTTATTTTCCTGGCAGTGATTGCCGGCGGCCTTCTTGCCGCCAGGTACGTTATTAATTCGCAGGCGGCAGCCGAGACCCAATGGATCACACAAACCATTGTACAAAGGGACTTAACCAGCGCTGTTACGGCAGACGGCGTGGTCGCTTCCAACCAAACCATCGTTTTAAACTGGCAATCCTCTGGGATTGTCAACCGGGTGAATGTTTCCACAGGCGACCCGGTTACCAGCGGGCAGGAATTGGCAAACCTGAAACCAAATTCCTTGCCTCAGGAAATCATCCTGGCCCAGGTGGAACTTGCTAACGATCAAAAGGCTCTGCAAGATCTGTACAAACCGCCCTCCGCTTTAGCGCTGGCTCAAGCCGCCCAGGCAGTAGCGAGCGCCAAGAAACAGGTTGAAGATGCCGAATGGAACGTAAAATCTCTGCATACCCCCGCCTCTCAGGAAGAGATCGACGGGGCCTACGCCGCCATGGCCCTGGCGAAGAACCGTTGGGAGAGCTCCGCGGAGCAGGTGGCGCGAATCGAGCGAAAGCTCAATAAAAACCCGAACACTTACAGTTTTTTTGAAAGCCGCAAATTGTACAAGACCATCTTGCAGTCAGTGCAGTTAAAAGAAATCAATGATCGTAAGGCTTACCTGGATTCCGTCGATAAATACAATAACCTGCTGAGCGGCGCCGATTCTACACAGCTGGCTATCGCCCAGGCCGACCTGGCCCTTTACCAGGCGCAACTGCGCGACGCGCAGAAGAAGGAGGAAGACCTGAAGTCTGGTCCCAGCCCGGACGATATTGCTGCAGCCCAGGCGAAGGTTGCTGCAGCCCAGGCCTTCATCGACCACGCAAAAGTGAATGCGCCGTTCGACGGGCGCGTTACGGAGGTTTCAGCGAAAAGCGGAGATCAGGTATCGTCAGGCACTACCGCTTTTCGTATTGATGATCTTTCGAAATTGATGATCGAAGTCGACGTTTCAGAGGTTGACATCAACCGCATTCAGCCCGGACAGGCGGTCACCCTGACTTTGGATTCGGCTCCCGGGAATCTGTACGATGGGACCGTCGTCGAAGTCCCTCCAACGGGTTTTTCTCAGCAAAATATCACCAATTTCAAAGTTAAGGTCTTACTGACCAACCCGGACGCTCGGGTGCGCCCCGAGATGACAGCCAGGGTCCATATCATTGTGGATCATTTGAAAAGTGTTCTCGCGTTACCCAACCAGGCCATCCGCTGGCAGGATGGCAAACAGATGGTGTATGTCCTTCAGGGAGATGGCTCCATAAAGCCAGTGGAAGTCAGTCCGGGTATCTCCTCCGGCGAATTCAGCGCGTTATCCGGAAGCAGCTTGCAAGCCGGAGACCAGGTTGTGCTTAACCCGCCTTCCGGAAATTAGACACGAAACGGACCTGATACCCCCATCGCTCCATTCAAAATCGGGGGAAATCGCCGGGATGCAAACTTCTCAAGATTTCGAGCGAGCCAGTTGCACGAAGGCTCACCAAAAGGTATACTGAACGTTAGGAGAATCGCATGTTGGATATCGGGGCCTACAGGCGCTATTTGAGTGAGTTCGTAAAGGAAGCCATCCAAAACAGCGATGGGACGAATTCTGGGATTTCGAATTATCTGCATGAGAAGAAAATCAAAGGGCTGATGGTGCGCCACCGCGTCGAGCAGCAAAGAGCGTTAGAAGATGCCCGAAATGCCTTTGACGAACACCATTACTGGCCTGTGGAAATCGTGATCTCTCACCTCGGCGTAGAGCTGAATGAACCGAAAACAGGATAGCAAATCCAGGAGCAGCATCCGTGAGTGAAATGGACGAACTGCGCGATAGGATCGACGAATTGGCTGAGGCGATAGCCGGCGCGGATCGAAACCCGCGCAGTTGGCTGACCTATATCGTTTACCTGCTCGATCGTCTGGAACAGCAAGCCATGGGCGTCGACGCGTCTTACCAGCGTATCTACACCGACACGCTCATAGCCCTGCGAGATACGATTCGCAACCGCTTGAACACCGGGGGGTGGTGAGCTGTCTCTTTCCGGCTTCCCTTGAGAGAATCTCAGGGAATCTTCGTGATTCTCGGAGCACTGACCTCAGAATTCAAGGGGTGGGGTTATAATTAGATCCTGCGGGCGGGTGGTATCAAAATCATGATTTTTCCTGTCATTTGTAATCTTTCCCGCTATTTAATTTGATTTTTCCGGGATTTCGCCTATACTATCAATATCGGCAACCTGAACTTGAGTTTGCGCCACCAAACCGAACCTTTGGAAGGACCATAAAAGCATGGGCCTTGAAAAGCCGCATACACAAAGCGCTGGCGAGAAGGATGAAATTAACCACGGCTTGTGGGATATTTTACTGCTCGTGCCGCTGGTCTTTATCCTGGTATTGACATTGGGGTTTGGTTTGAGCAAAACGATGGCGATGCAAGGTTTCCCGATTTTCTCATTGTTCAGCCCTAAACCACAGGTAGAAACGCTCGCTCCTCCGCCAGTCCAAATCGTGCTGGATTCCTTAATTGGCTGCCCAACCGAGGCCATCGTCGAGATACACAACGAGCCGGGGATCAGCTCTCCGGTCGGCGATTGGCTGTTGAAAGGGACATGCGTCAATTTTGATTCGCGCACCGCGGATAATGTCTGGATCCGAATATCCTCGGACGCCGCGCAGGTCTCCAAACCAGGTTGGGTGCCAGCCGCCAGCATTTTCCTGGAGCAACCCCTTGCCCAACTTCCGGAAAGTGAGCTGCAAAGCCTGTCAGGCCCGCCCGTGGTCGCCGGGGCTTCCAGCGAGGACGCCGGACTGGGGGTACAGGGCTGCCTGCAACGCGTGAATAGCCTGAACGTTCGCGGCGGCCCCGGGGTTGGCTACAACCATAAGGCCTACTTGCTGCGCGGCGCCTGTGTCGCATTGCAAAGCCGGAACTCCAGCAGCACCTGGGTAGAGATTGAGAACGGTTGGGTTGCAGCCAGTTACCTGGAGATCAGCGGCGATCTCAGCCAACTGCCAATTCAGCGCTAAGCGGATGCACCTAGTGCAACACAAGTAACCAAGAACGGCCTTTCAAGAACCGCGAAACAGAGAGGTGATCGTGAACCTTTCTCTGATTCAAAAAGTGCCTCTGTTCGCCGGTCTGCCTGCGGATGAGATCCAGCGGCTGGCAGAGTCTTTACGTTCGCAAGAATATCCCGCCGATCAAATAATTTTCCTGGAAGGCGATCCCAGCGATCACTTTTATATCCTTCTGGAAGGGGATCTCGAAGTCGTAAAGGCTTTAGGCAGCCCGGAAGAACGCGTCCTCTCGACCCTCAGCTCCGGCGATTTCCTGGGTGAGATGGGGCTGTTGTACCCAGACCGCCGCCGCTCCGCCAGTGTTCGTACCCGCACGACAACTCAGTTGCTGGAAATGCGCCTGGGTGAGTTCGAGGACCTGCTGCAGAGACAGCCGGCTCTGTCCTTGCAGCTATTGCGCGAGATGGGCAAGCGGCTGCGCAATTCTGAAAACGCCACCATCCGCGATCTTCAGGAGAAAAATCGCCAGCTTGCCAGGGCATACCAGGATCTGCAAGCAGCCCAGGCTCAGGTTGTCGAGAAGGAGAAGCTGGAGCATGAGCTCGCCATCGCCCGGAAAATACAAGAGAGCACCCTGCCGAAGGAAATCCCGGCTTTAGACGGTTGGCAACTGGCGGCGTACTGGCAGCCGGCGCGGGCAGTCAGCGGCGATTTCTACGATTTCATACAGTTCCCGAATGGGCATCTCGGCCTGGTCGTGGGCGATGTCAGCGGCAAAGGCGTCCCGGCCGCCCTGATTATGGCAACCACGCTCAGTGTCTTTCGGGCGGCTGCAGAGCAGTTTATCTCCCCAGGCCAGGCGCTGAAGCGTGTCAACGATATCCTTGTGGCGGATATGCCGGCGAACATGTTCGTCACCTGCCTGTATGCGCTGCTCGACACAGCCAGCGGTCACCTGGTGTTCGCAAACGCCGGCCATAACCTGCCCTACCAATGGACAGCCCAAGGCGTGCTTGAGCCGGTCGCCAGAGGCATGCCTTTAGGATTGATGCCTGAAATGAAATATGAAGAGAATGAGGTCCATGTGGCGCCCGGTGAGCATTTGCTGATGTACAGCGACGGGCTGGTGGAAGCCCGAAATGCCGCGGGGGTTATGTTTGGCTTTCCCAGGCTGAAAGCCCTGATCGCCGGACGATCCGAAGGAGCAGGCCTGATCGAATATTTACTCGGCCAACTGGCCAATTTCACCGGGCCAGGCTGGGAGCAGGATGACGATGTGACTTGCGTAATGATACAGCGCACCCGCTGATCAACCGTTCTGACTCCCCCGCCAGGCAAGAAAACTGACCTTCGTAGGCTTCTACGATTTCATTCGGTTTCCAATTTTAATCCCAAATATGTCGCATAACGCTGTTCGGCTTCCAGCAAGGCGTTCTCCTGGCTGGCGCTTAAGGGCTTGAAGGGGTTGGCGGCGACGAACACGGTGTTCTTTTTGAGCGTGCGTTTCCAGGTGCCGGCGATCTGACCGTCGATAACCAGGTTGTACTGGAAGAGCGGGTTGGCGCGGGCGTCCAGGTGTTCCGTAAATCCAGGGTCGAATATGGCCTTGCGGTCCGTATAGCCGACCACATATTCGTCATAATTGGGCAGCAAGTACAAAGCCTGTTCTCGAACGGGCGGGGAGGCATTTGCCAGCCAGTAGGTTTGGCCGGCGAAGGTCTCCTGCTCGAGCTGAGAGGCGAGCATGCTGAGCCCGGCCCTGGCGTCCGTTGAAGTAAGCCCCGACCACCACGTATAATCTTTCAAGGTTGCAGGCCCGTGGCTTGTGAAATAGCGCCGGGTAAGCTCGGCCAGGGCTGCCTCGTGGTCCAGACCCCTGGCTCGGGGAGCGCGTTCCTCCAGGAGGGCGTAGGTATGCTGCTTGCCGCGCTGCCTCCCGCTGCAAACCACCCCGTCCAGCTCAGCGCGCATCATTAGATGGTTCAGGCGCAGACCGGTGGTGTCGATGCCAGCTCGCTGCAGAACATCAGCCAGCTCCACGCGGGTCAACTGCCGGTCGCCCTGTAGAGCCGCCGCCAGCGCGGCCTGGCTGCGCGCAATGAGGGCTTCGTCCAACTCGAGGCTGCGGTAAGTGGTGCGCAGGCTGGCCTTAACCCGCGGGGCGGTCAACGCCAGCATCCAGCGGATGTCGGCCGGGGTTACGAAATGCCAGGTGGGGCGCATCAGGTGGATGCGCAGCAGGGCGCCTTCATCGAAGGCCTGGTCCAGGGCAGCCTGCGTGGCGTCTTGCATGCGCAGAGCGAGCGCCCATTTCGCCGCGGGGTAATCCTGGGCTTGCACGGCGCCCAACCATTGGACCACCGCTTCCGGCCTGTCAAACTGCGCGCTGCTGATTCCCTGGTTGCGGAGTCGCAGGTGAGGGATGTCAAAAGCCATAAAGGCGATTATACACAGAATATATCGGTTTCTTAATTTTTCTGTAAGATTTCTGTAATCTCTCCTCTCTAAAATAAACTATAGATCGTCGGGAGGGTCGTAATACAGTCGGGAGGGTCATTCACAATAACACGCCGGGTGTGCGGCGCACATCCCCGGCCTCTCTGCTTCGTTTCGTCTCCTCTTTTGATGAATCTCTATTCATCTAATACGTTATGCGCCATAAGCGCCCGACACTCATCATCCAAAAGACCCTGGTGGTTTTTAAGATCCCCAGGGCCTGCTAGCCGCACGTTTTGTCTAAGGAGGTTTTACGATGCACGTGACGTCTTTCACCAAAACCTGGCATGTATCGCCGGGCCGCTTCCTTTTAGCCACGGTCTTGATCGCGGTGTTGCTCTTGCCGGGCAAATTTATTTCCCCGGCTGCAGCCCAGGCCGGTTCCGGTTTCTACCACGACCTGCGCGGCAATGACCCCGCTGCCTGGATCTCCGGCCGGCTGGCCAGCCCCTTGCAGGCCGGCAGCCCGGCCTTCGTCTACCAGACCATCTACAACGGCGCTCAATTCGATTCGGGGCGCGACGAGGTCGTGGATGGGGCCGGGAACGCCTACATCCTGGCCTACGATTACGACAGCAACAACGACGTGATGGCCGTCAAGCTCTCCCCCAGCGGCGCGGTGCTCTTCGTCACCTACCTGCGCGGCAGCCAGCTCGACTATGGCACCGGTCTGGCCCTGGACGGGCAGGGTGGGCTGTGGCTGAGCGGCTTTACCGATTCCGCCGATTTCCCGGTCGTCAACGCCGCCCAGCCGGTCAAGGATAACAACCGTTCGGCTTTCCTGGCGCGCCTGTCGACCGCCGATGGCTCCGTGCTGTACAGCAGCTTTTTCGGCGCTAACCGGGCCGACGAATTCCACGACATCGCCATCAACGCGGCTGGCGAGATCTACCTGGCTGGGATGACCAATTCGACCGATTTCCCCACTCTCAACCCGCTCCAATCCGGCCTGAACCTGACTAGTTGTTTCTGCGACGACGCCTTCATTCTGCGCCTGTCGGCCGACGCCCGAACGATCCTTTACAGCACCTACCTGGGCGGCAGCCTCGATGACCGGGCTGACAGCATCGGCCTGGACGCAGCCGGGGATATTTACGTCGCCGGGATCACTAAGTCGAACGACTTCCCCACCGCCAACCCGCTCCAGGCCGGCTGGGGCGGCGATTATGACGCCTGGGCGGCCCGCATCTCGGCCGATGGCGCCCACCTGGATTACAGCACCTACCTGGGCGGCTCGAAAACGGAGTATCTGGGGCGCATCGCCGTGGATCCGGCCGGCTATGTCACCCTGGCGGGCACGACCAACTCAAGCAACTTTCCCACCACCCCCAGTGCTTATCAGACGACATTTGGCGGTGGCTTGTGCGGCGTGGCAGGTTTCGGACAGCGCAGTTGCTACGATGCCTTTATAACCCGCATGGCTCCGGATGGCAGCAGCTTTGTTTACAGCACCTTCCTGGGCACCAACACAGATGACGAAGCCCGCGGTGTAGTGGTCGACAGCGCCGGGAACGCTTACGCAGTTGGCTATTCCGCAGCGGGCAATTTCCCACAAAACGGAAACAGCCCTACGCTCGTGATCTTCGTCTCCAGCCTGGACCCCACTGGCAGCCAGCTGCGCTTAAATGTGACCGAATTTTCCGCCACAGGCAACTCCGGGCACGGGATCGCTCTCGGCCCGGGCGACGACATCTTCTACACCGGCTCCAAGAATGCCCCGTCTGACCTGTACGCGGCGCGCCTTTCCCAAAACGGCGGTCCGGCGCCCACTGCTACCCCCACTCCGACCAGCGTCCCGCCCACGCCAACCCCCACGCCGCTGCCCTCCGGCGGCAGCCTGCACGTAGGCGACCTGGATGGCAGCGCAAGCGGCGTCCGCCTTTGGCAAGCCAGCGTCCTGGTCCTGGTTCACGACGCCGGACATAACCCGGTCGCTAACGTCACAGTCAGTGGGAAATGGAGCGGCGGGTATAAAGGCAACGCTCAGTGCGTAACCGCCAGCAACGGCGCCTGCACGCTCACCACCGGGAGCATCCGCCGCACTGCAAGCAGCGTCACCTTCAAGGTCAACAATCTGGCTCGCACAGGATACACCTACACCGCCTCCGCCAACCACGATCCGGATGGCGACAGCAACGGCACGACGATCACAGTCTCCAGACCGTAAGTTGAGGGTCACCCGGTTCCTGCCCGCTCGTGGGCGGGCAGGAACCGCAAATCACCCCTCGGGCCCGGCAGCCGCCCGGCCAGTTGTAGAGCACGACCATAATACAGCCAGGGGGATTATCCGGCTGCTTCCAGGGCGTAGTCCATGGCCTGCTCTAATGTCATTAACTGGCCTTCATCCCAGGCCTTTGCGAAAGTGCGCTCATCACAGCCGGCCTGCGCCCGAGCGAGCCAGCGTTCGTGTTCTTCTTGATCGATCTGCGGCAGCGGGTATCCCTTCATCTGGCGATACGCATCACATGCGGCGAATAACTTTAGAGCCTGCTCCGCTTTTTGGTCCGCTGCTAACACGATGGCCAGCGCTTCCAAAGTCATCCCCATCTCGGTCGACATCCCCCATCTGCGCTGGAGCACCAGCGCGTCTTTTTGATAAGCAATGGCCTGATCATGGTCGCCTTGAGCGAAAGCCAGTTGTCCAAAAGCATACAGGATATTGGCTAAAGTTACTGAAGCCTGATAATCGATTTCCCCTCAGAGTGCTTGTAACTGGGGGGATTTTTTGCTATATTCAGGGTGGCAGGCAAGCAGGAGAGCAAAATGTCCCCAAAAATAAGTCAGGAAATTTAGGCCAACAATGTCCGTTATGTTAGCGAGGATTGCAGTAAAATCGATCTAGAAAATTTCAGCTTTAACGCTGGTGAGCTCGAGAAGTTATCAAAAAGCGGGTGGAATTCATGCATAATTCTCTCCCCACCGGGACCGTGACTTTCCTTTTTACCGATATCGAAGACAGCGCCGGGCTGGCGCAGCAGCACCCGGATGAATTGCCTTCGCTCCTGGCCCGGCATCACGCCATTCTGCGCCAATCCATCGAAACCCATCACGGGCATGTCTTTCGAATCGCGGGGGACGCTTTCTGTGCTGCATTTTCCACCGCCGCCGACGCGCTCCAAGCGGCGCTCAATGCCCAACGCCAACTTCAAAAGGCAGACTGGCATCCGGGATTGCTTAAAGTGCGCATGGGGGTTCACACCGGCCCGGCTCAAACCGAACGCATACAGGATGCGACAGACGTTTACAGCGGTTATCTGACGCTGACTCGCGCCCAACGAGTCATGTCCGCCGCCCATGGAGGCCAGGTTTTGATTTCCAGCGCGACCGCCGAATTGTTGCGTGGAGATCTGCCGGAAAGCGCCGGGCTGCGCGACATGGGCGAGCATCGCTTGAAAGGCCTGCAAGAGCCAGAGCGCCTTTGGCAGTTAACTGCCCCTGACCTGCTTTCCGAATTCCCTGCCCCCCGGTCGCGTATGGCCATGCCGAATAACCTGCCGGTACAGCTCACCAGTTTTATCGGGCGCGCCCGCGAAATGGTACGAACCAAGGAACTGCTGGCGAACGCCCGCCTGCTTACGCTGATAGGCCCCGGCGGCACCGGCAAGACCCGGCTTTCTCTGCAACTGGCGGCAGAGATCCTCCCGGAGTACACCGATGGCGTTTGGCTGGTAGAGCTGGCTCCGCTGACCGACCCGGCGCTGGTGCTGCAAGCCATCGCGGCGACATTGTGCTTGCGGGAAATCCCTGGCATATCGCTGAAAAACTCGCTGACCCATTATTTGCGCGCCAAACGCCTGCTGCTCATCCTGGATAACTGTGAGCACCTGGTCGAGAGCTGCGCGCTGCTGGCCGATCACCTTTTACGCAACTGCACCGAATTAAAGATCCTCGCCAGCAGCCGGGAGCCGTTGGGAATTGCCGGAGAAACGATCTACCGGGTGCCTCCACTCGCCTTGCCAGACTCAGATGGCTTCGCCTTGGAAATGCTTCTACGTTCCGGAGCCGTGCAGCTCTTCGTCGAGCGAGCGATCGCAACCAGGCCGAATTTTGGGCTCAACCAACATAACGCGCATGCAGTGGTCCAAATATGCCAGCGGCTGGATGGCATCCCCCTGGCCCTGGAGCTGGCGGCGGCGCGGGTTGGGATGCTCACCCCCCAGCAAATTGCAGAGCGCCTGGACGACCGGTTCCGTCTGCTGACAGGCGGCAGCCGGACAGCCGTGCCCCGCCAGCAAACCCTGCGCTCCTTGATCGATTGGAGTTACGACCTGCTCTCCGAGGCGGAGCGCAAGCTGTTCTGCCAGCTTTCGGTGTTCGTAGGCGGCTGGTCGCTGGAAGCCGCCGAAGCGATTTGCCCCGAACTTGACGTTCTGGCGCTGCTGGCGGAGCTCATCCATAAGTCGCTGGTGGTAACCGACGAAAGTGGGGACGAGGCTGCGACGCGCTTCCGGATGCTGGAAACCATCCGCCAGTATGCCCGTGAAAAGTTGGAGGACATTTGGGGAACCGAGGAGATCTCCGGACGGCACGCAAGGTTTTTCGCCCGGCTTGCCGAAGAAGCGGAACCGCATTTGAACGGAGGCCCAAAAAACATCCTTTGGCTGCAGCGCATGGAAAGTGAGCACGGAAATTTACGCGCCGCGCTGGATTGGTGCTTATCCAACGGCGATCAACCCCTGGCGGCGCAGTTGGCTGGCTCACTGACATTTTTTTGGGTCCGGCAAGACCATCACTCTGAAGGCCGCAATTATCTTGAACGGGTGTTGGAGATGAATGACCAGGCCACCGCGCTCGTTAAAGCCAAGCTATTCCTTTCAGCCGGGGTCCTGGCTTATTTCAGACAGGAATTAGAGGCCAGCTTTGCTGCATATCAAAAAGCAGCCAACCTGTACCGGGGGGAGGACGACCCCGGCAGCTTGGGCACGACCCTGGTCTTCTATGGGGGCACGCTAGGCATGATTTACCCGTCCCGATATCCTGAGGCAGTCTCGCTGTGTGATGAAGGATTGGGTATCCTGCGAAAAATCGATGATAAGCCCAGGATCGCTCAGGGGCTCAACTTTATGGGCGAAATGGCTCGAATGCACGGGGATTACGAAAAAGCGGAATCTGTTTACGAAGAATGCCTGTTATCGGCCCGGGAGATCGGGGATTTGCGCCGCGAAATGATGATGTTCCAAAATTTGGGGTTTGTCGCCGTGCACAAAGCAGACTACGAGCGTGCCGAGACGCTGTGCTACCAGGGCATCCAATTGGCTCTGCAGATCAACTCAGCGGTTCAATTTGCGGAAACAAGCATGGTGCTGGCAGGCGTGTACGCAGGCCTGCACCATCCTGAGAAAGGCGCACTCCTGATTGGAGCTGCCGAAGCGCTGCTCGAATCGAGTGGGATTGTCTTGCAGCCTGCGGATAAGTTCGAAATCGATCAGTACAAATCCGATCTTCGAAAGCTTTTGGGCGAGACAGCTTATGAAGAGGCAGCCCTGGAAGGCAGCCAGATGACCCTGGAAGAAGTGGTAGCCCTGGTTCTGGGGTGATCCAGTGGACGATCGGAAAATTGCCAATACCGAACACACTGGACCGTGGGCGCGAATCTGTTTTCCGAAAGCGTTAGAGAGGCGCTTCAGAAGCATGCTATAGGGAATCTCCCACGTACAGAATAGGGAAATTCCTTATAGATCAGGCGATACTTCCGATATACAATAAATTTAACGGGGGATATGACAATTGACGAGCTTAGAAAGCCAAAAACAATACGGGAGGTAAAAATATAATGGCTTCAAAAAGACAAATTTACGGTGAAATTAACAACAAGACCGATATGAAGAAGGTGTTTTCGGCGATCCGTAGCGACATCGATAATGCCAAATCAAGGCCTGCCTTGACAGAGCTATACAAGCGGGCAGGTTACTTGATTACACTCACCCACTCCCCAGCCTGGAAAGAGAAGTTCAACAAGGATGCAAGCGCGCTACGAAAGCTGGGCGAGGAGGAATTTCAAAAGACAGCCCGAAAGATCAACCGCCGCGCCAGTGAAATTGACACTGAAGCGGATTATGATGAGACCTGGGGAGATTGAACCATCATGAGAAATTCTAATAAAAGACCCTATCACGCCACCGAATCCAAATATAAGGGTGGCGCCAATGAAATGTATGTGACCTACGATCTTGAACAAAAAACCCGTGGAAATAACCGCTCCCTTTATCCCAAAGTCAAGCGGGTCTACATTGCAGGCGAGGTAAAGGATTGGGAGAAAGGCGTTTTCAAGAGGCGCACAGGTCGAGAGGTTTACGGCATAGCAATCGATTACGAACAAAACCGCTCAGGCTACCGCCGGAAGGCATATACGGCCGAACGGGGAGGAACCCCATACAAGGTTGGTCCGGCGACGGTAAAAGAGACCTCCCAGAAATTCCGCAAGGTTGTAGAAGTCCCAAAAGATGCTCAGAATGTGCGTTTTTTCCAGGATGCGAGCAAATTGCCCGAGAAATATCGCAGTGCTTTACAGGATGTTCGCTAGATATACGTAATTGCGCTCCCGCAGACTCGAGAATCGCGCTCCTTCTATTCTAATGGAAGATTCATCCGGTGGTTTTCTGGGACAAAGCTTGCTTTCAAAACGTCCCGGCGCCGAGAATACAAGGAGTCTCTGAGTAATTAAATCACCTGTATTGAAGGGGGCCAACGATTGGCTCAACACCCAACTCTCGTCCGATTCCGCTTACCTGCTGCCGCTGCGCCTGTTCATAGGCATCGATTGGGTTCGCGCCGGATTGGAGAAATTCATGGACGCAGGTTGGCCGCGAGGAACGACCCTCTTGAATCGCGTTCATTCACTTCAACGCAGCAGCCACCCGGTCGGGAGTGAACGGGATCTGGCGCAGGCGGACCCCCGCTGCATCAAAGATGGCGTTGGCCACTGCCGCGGCGGTCGTAACCGTCGCTGGCTCTCCCCCTCCAAGCGCCGGTTGGCCGGGACGGTTGATCAGGACGATTTCAATTTCGGGCGCCTCAGAAAACTTCAGGATTGGATAGGTATCCCAATCTACGCTCTGGATGCGAGCCTCGTCAAACCGCACCTCTTCCTTGAGCGCCCGGCTCAAGGATTGGATGACATTGCCTTCGATCTGATTTTTCAAGCCATCGGGGTTGATGATCAGCCCGCAGTCGTGCGCCACGACGATCCGCTTTACCCCTACCACGCCGCTCTCTGCGTCGACTTTAACGAAGGCAATGCATGCCACGATGGCCTGGTTGTTTTCATACTGTGCGAAGGCCACACCGCGGCCTTCTGCCACTCCCATTTGCCTGGCAAGCGGCGGGGGGTGTGAATCCCAATTCGCCTTATCGGCTGCCGCCCGTAAGACTTCACGTGAGCGTGGATCCTTAAGATAGCGCATCCTGAATTCCAGAGAGTCCACCCGCGCGGCTGCCGCTAATTCATCCATGAATGACTCGTTAGCGAATGTGTTCCCCGCGCCGCCCAGGCTGCGAAAGGAAGAGGCGCGCAGGGGCGAGCGAGCCAACCAATGGATCCCCACCCTGTGGACCGGGAAGGAGTAATTGGTAGGAGCATTGCGTTCTGCGCCGAACGAGAAGCGCGGCGGCAAATCTCCTTGCCCGTTCAACAGTTGCGCTGTCAACAATTGGCCTGCGAACCGCGGCCGGGCAGCATGGGATGGCGACCAGACCTGGTAATCCCAGGCGACCACATTTCCCTGAGCGTCTAATCCGCCGCGCACGTCCATGACCATTGCGGGGGCTTTAGGCTCCCAAACGAATTCATCTTCTCGCGACCATTGAACGCGCACCGGCCTTCCGACAGCCTGGCTCAAGATAGCCGCATCGGCGGCGACGTCATCCGAACCGTTTTGTCCGTAACTGCCCGCGCCTTCGACATGCACGATGCGCAATTTTTCAACAGGCGCACCCAGCAGTTGCGCCAGGGCGTTACGCAAGGGATAAGGTCCCGGCGCATTGGCCCAAATTGTGATCCGGTCGTCTTTTACATCCGCCACCGCGCAAGAAGGGCCGATGGAAGCATGAGCGTGGTAGGGTTGGTGATAAGTGGCGTGGAGCTGCTGAGTGGCCTGGCTGAGCGCCGTCTCGACATCCCCCTCTTCGACCAGCAGGACATCCTGTGTGGGCTGGGCCTGCATAAAGGTGTATAGGTCCTGCATGGGCGGGAAAGCCGGCGTCTCTTGCCATTCTACTTTGAGCTGCTTCGCCGCCAGGGCCGCCTGTTCTTCTCGCTCTGCAACAACTCCAATAAAATTGCCACGTTGGACGAGCTTGATCAGTCCGGGCAGCTCCTGGATAGAGCGCTCATCCACCGAAAGAAGCTTTGCCCCGGGTCCTGGCGGGCGCACCAGTCGACCATGCAGCATGCCGGGCAGTCGCAAATCCTGGATAAAACTGGGCTGTCCGGTGATCTTTGCCTGCAGGTCCACGCGCGGCACCGATTTTCCGACAATTTGATAGGAGCCCACAAGTTTCAACGCGGCCTCGCCGCTGACTTCTCGGTCAAACGGCTTAGCTCCCATCAGGTTGGCGTAAGAGATACTCCGCTCCGGGTCATGGATTACGGATATCACCCCATCCTGCACAGCCAATTCGTCAAAATTGGCGTCCAACTGCTCGGACGCCATCTCCAGGAGGATGCGCCGCGCCTGCGCGGCTGCATTCCGTAACGCAGCGCCGCTGGTAATAATCGTCATACTGCCAGCGGTATAGCCTTCGTCCGGGGTGCGAGCGGTATCGCCCATGACCATGCGCACACGCTCGAATGGCACATCCAGCTCTTCGGCCACGATCTGCGCCAGGGCTGTACGGACACCGGTGCCCAGCTCGACTTTGCCGCTATAAGCCAGGACCGTTCCATCCGGCTCGATCGCCAGCCAATCATCGAGACGGTTGGTCAGTTGGCCAAAAAATGCTTCTGTCCTGCCCGACGGCGCAGGTTTTTGCTGTCCTTTTCCTTCTTGGGAAGGCCAACTGCGTTCGCCCATCACTTCACCTCCCCCCACATCAATTCTGCTGCGCGTTTGACGGCGTGCAGAATGCGCTGGTGAGAACCACAGCGGCACAGGTTGCCGTCCAAAGCGGAGCGGATCTGTTCGTCGGACGGCTGGTGATTTTTCCACAATAACGCAGCCGTGCTGATGATCATACCGTTCATACAGTACCCGCATTGCGCCGCCTGCTGCTCGAGAAATGCGATCTGCACGGGATGCAGCTCGCCATCCACGCTCAACCCTTCCAGGGTCGTGATCGGTTTATGCTCGACCTCCGAGACCGGCAGCTTGCAGGACTGCTTCGCTTCTGAGCCGATGAGCACCATGCAAGCCCCGCACTGTTCCAGGCCGCAGCCGAATTGAGGCCCATTCAGCTCAAGCTCGTTCCGCAGTACATACAGCAGCGGTATATCCGCCGCTGCCTGGACTTGATGCGGTTTTCCATTCACTTTGATAACCAGATTACCCGGCATTCGTTTCTCCCTATCCGAATTTCTCTCTGCCAGTTTCCGGGAATTCTAAGCCGCTATCGTATCGTTGTCAATTCGTAACTCCTTCAACGTCCGGGCAGGTTTTGTGTCCAGCGACCCAACCGGTGATACTCGAATAGCACTATTCATTTTCCTCGTTATATAGTATATTCTGCAAAATATTATGAATGTTCTGACATTTTACAGCCCAATACCTGAAATACTTTTGGGGATTTAACCACAGCGGGTTATTGGCTATCTTTTACCTGTTTCTTCACAAGCCGACGCGTCTGTGGGCTTGAATGCTGCTTCACACCGGGATGTCTCTGGTCGTCCAGCCAGGCCTCTATACTCTCAAAATTCAGCCGGCACTCATAGAATTCCTGGCGGATGAGGCAGATTCTAATGTTAAGGGGAATTAAAAATGCCCCACATTGAACGCTACAAAGGCAAACATGCCCTGCTGATCGGCGGAAGCCTGGCAGGGCTGCTGGCAGCCCGTGTGTTGGCCAACCACTTCGAGCAGGTCACGATCATCGAACGGGATACCTTCCCAAATGGTCCCACTCACCGCAACGGTGTGCCCCAGGCGCGGCACAACCATATTCTGCTGCTCAGAGGCAAAGCCATATTCGAACGTTTTTTCCCAGGATTGGAGCAGGAGCTGCTTGCCAGCGGGGCTACTTCCGCGGATGCGGGTAATGAGTTTTTGTCGGTATCGATCTTTGGAAGGATTGCGCCTGTCCGGATGGGTGTGCAAATGTTGCTGTGCAGCCGTAACCTGATTGAGTGGCAGGTGCGCCAAAGATTGGGAGAATATAAGAACATCCGTATCCTTTCTCGCGTTGAAGCGACTGGTTTTCTTGCCCAGGAGGACAACCAGCGAGTGGTCGGGGTGCAGCTTCGTCCACGCGGGGATGAACCCGTTCCCAATACGCTGACCGCCGATCTGGTCGTGGATTGCAGCGGTCGCGGTTCAAGAGCTTCAGAATGGCTGGATGGGCTGGGCTATCCTACGCCCGAAACGACTGTGGTCAACTCTCACCTCGGATACTCTACGCGCTGGTTCAAACGACCCGAACAACCCCAGCCCTGGAAAGGGGTCCTCATCGCCGTAAAACCGCCGGATAACCCGCGCGCAGGTAGTTTGTTACCTGCGGAAGGCGGTCGGTGGATCGTCACCCTGGCTGGGACGGCTGGTCTTTACCCTCCGACCGATGAAGCCGGCTTCATGGAGTTTGCCAGCCAACTCTCCGACCCAATTCTCTACAATGCCATTCGCCAGGCCGAGCCTGTCTCACAGATCTTCGGCTACCGTCGGACGGAGAATCAGTGGCGGCACTATGAGCGGTTAAAAGACTGGCCGGGTGGGTTTGTCGTGATGGGCGACGCAGCCTGTTGTTTCAATCCAATTTATGGGCAAGGGATGACTGCCGCAGCGTTGGGCGCAAGTTTGCTGGATGGAATGTTGCAAACTCAGCCAGGCGCTGTTACGACGAGTTTCGTGAAGACATTCCAGGCCAGACTGGCGAAACGACTGGAGACTCCCTGGTTGATGGCCACCAACGAGGATTTCCGTTGGGAGAACACAGAGGGTGACCGCCCCGGGCCTGTCGCACGCCTTATGCAAGCATACTTTGATCGAGTCATAAAACTGGCGTGCCAGGATGCACGCGCCAGTCTTGCTTTTAATGAAGTTGTGCAACTCCTCCAACCGCCGACGTCCCTCTTTAGCCCGCGGATTCTCGCGCCGGCGCTACTGAATGGTTCATCAGATCTCAAATGAGGGCGACTGTCGCGGAACCTCACCACGCTGAGCAACACTGCCTGCGGATCGCACAATTCGTAGGATGCGTCCGTGACGCATCTCCCTTTATCATTACTTAACGCACTTCATATCCCTTATCTCCAGACCGGCCTCCCCCCTCATGGACGCAACCTTCATCGCATCCGGACAACCAACGCGATAAACTGGTCCGGAGAAAGGATCCTCACCCCCTGGCAGTTTTTTTGATCGAGTAGAAGAGAATCCCAGGTGACAACGAATTCGGCCTCCGCTTCTAAGGCTGCGCGCATTAAGAAATCATCCTGCGGATCAGCCAGTAAGCCTTGAGCTTCAATTGCTCCCGTTGTCCAGATCGCATCTTGACGCAGTCGCCGAAACAAAGCCAGCTTTCTTTGCGGATCAATTTTTGTTTTCACCCCTGTCCGGTTGGAAACATCGACAAATTCAGCAAACAGCTCGGGGGAGATAACGAGCTCGTACCGCTCTTCGCCCCAAAGAGCCATCAACCAGGCACCTGATCCTCTGGGGGAGAGCAGCATGGAGATATAGACACTGGTGTCCAGGACTGCTTTCATGGCAGGGATCAGGCACGCCTGGATCGCCGTTCTCGAACGATTTGGACTGCCAGTTCACGGGCTTCCTCTTCGGTCATGGCACCGGCGTCAGGAGGGGCCAGCAGGATATCAAAATCCCTCTGGCGTTGCTGCTGTTCGATGGCTTTTAGCCGTTGATACTCGTCGATCCCAATCAATACAGCCAGCTCTCGCCCACGCCTGGACATAATGTATGTATTACCGGAGTTCGCCCTGTCTGCGAGTTCAGGGAGATTCTTACGCGCTTCCGAAAGGGGAATAGTCTCGTTCATCTTGTACAAAACTCCTTGTCCAAATTGTACAGATGATTCTGGATTATGTCAAGCACAGAGGGTGGGTTCTATTTTCGCTTCACTACCTGCACTCACATCTTCTCCCGATCTGGCGTAAACTCGATCCAGCCATTCCGGTCCATCCTGAGCAATGTACATCCTTCCACAGCTTCCAGCGTCGGTTCGGGCAGGCCGCGCTTGTTCCTGGCGCTCACGCTGAGCGGCGCCACCTGCGGCTGGACGCACGGGGCAATGCAGCCCGAAAGCGGACACGGGGCCAGCTACGGCCCTTCTCTTCTCATTTTCTCTTTTGGTGTGTTTGTCGACAGGATTATCCCGCCAATAAACTCTCTTTAATTTTGTCGCTATAAACCGCGCTATCTGGATCTGCGGTTATGAATTCAATCTTCTCCGGATTGTCTACACCTAATCCCAGCTCAACCGCTCTGGCGATTTGCTCTTGTTCGAAGATCTTCCCCTGCCCGGCTTCCGTCTTGCAACCATAGTAGCGCAAAAGCGCAATACCAACCGCGTCAAGGGCGATCCGATCGGTAGCCGCCAAAATCACTCCCGGGGTTACCCGTTCCCCCACATCCGGACCACCGGAAATAAAGGCCTCGATACCATCCAAAACGATCAAAGCCGGTGTGTAGGCCGTGTTGATTTCAGCGATCATCCTTCGCTGGTGAGAGGAGGCGTGCAGCTCCTGCATAAGATCGTGATCGATTTGTGGATGCCGTTTCGCAACCATCCCCACGGAATTCTTCAGCGATAACGTGAAATGTCCTCCGTACCTGTGGGTTTTCAAACAGCACGCCTGCACCAGCGCCTCCGCTTCGAGGCATGGGCGCGCAAACGGGAACCCATTTTTCCAGTGACCGCCAGATGGCTGGAACATCACCCAGTCTTCTGGCATTAGCTCATCGATGACGAGGGTGTCAAAACCCATTTCTTCCGCCAGCTTGAAAACGCCGATCTGATCCATGACCTTGCGAGTATCCCCCATACCGCTCCGGTCGCCAACCGTAATCTTCTCCGCTCCCATCCCTTTGAGCGCTGTCACAAGCGCGATGAGAACATCCGGGTGGGTGGAACCTGGCGCCGGGTCAGAACTGTTAAAATTGGGCTTGAGGAAGACCCGTTTACCCGCAACAGGATTGATCCCCAAAAGGTCGATCGCTTTGCGCACACCTTCGGCCCGATTATTCGTCTTGATGAAAGCTAACCTGGCTTTGCCATCCTTTATCGTTTCGGTCGGGATAGCAGAAGGAACGGTGTTTGTCTCTGTTGGCTTTGGTTCTTCTGGAACGGGCGCCGTTGCCGAGGCAAATTCCTGGACAGGCGTTGGTACTTCAGACGCGCCGGTTGGAGAGAGCAGTGTCTCCGGTTCTATGACGGCTTTTGAACATCCTTCCAGGAATGTGGACAGAGCAGCCGCCCCGCCCAGGGCCGTGACAAGGCGCAGAAATTCCCTACGACTCAAAGATGAGTTGGAACCCGGCTTCGTCATTAAATCTTTCCTTCCCGGTAAACCGCATCAATCACGCCAACAATAAGATTCGGTTTTTAGATAACATACATTATAGTCCTGTAATTTTGGGTAAATCTAAGAACAAGCTGGCGGCCAACTTTCCTGGCGAATAAGGACACACCACTTCAGGGTCCGCCCCCACCAGCAGGGTATAAACGGGGATCGCCAAAGCGCTCAGGGTCGCGCATAGAACGCGCCGGCGCTTGCCTAGCAAGCGCCCGAAAAGCGTCGAGAACAGCCCGGCCAGAATCGAAATATTAAACCCACAAATTTATGGTTTAGGAGTTGGGCTAGGCGTGACCGGCGTAGCGACTTTAATCCTGAGGTATATCGGTTCTTTAAAGTTGCTGCGGTCTTCGCTGGACATCACCCAATCGCTTCGATAAGTTCCTGGATTGGCAGGCGCTTTCATCTGGATGTTGATTTCGATCTCCCCTCCAGGCAATACTTCTTGACCCAAGGAGATCTCCTTGGGCGCGCCAAAAGATTCACCGCTGTAATAGCGTAGCAGGTATCCGGCATTCCAGGTGGATGTGCCTGTATTTTTCAGGCGCCAGGTCATAGTGAAGGTCTCGCCGGGTGCAAAGGTGGTGTCATCTGCAATGGATTGGGAGACCCATTGAGCCTGGTTTTCGGTTCCCGCCTTTGGCGTTCCACTGGACAAGGTGACCGTTGCGCTGAGCGATGGACTGGCTGTCGGGCCTGGCGTGGAGGCAGGCAGGTTCGTGGCTGTGGGGCTCGAAAGAGGTGTGACAGAAGGCGTCAAGGCAAGCGCCTGGGTAACCTGTGCCAGCACGGTGGAGGCAACCTCCGTGCGCAAGGGATTCTGGTCGAGGGTTGGCGTGCTGGTTGGAACCAGGGGACTACAAGCAGCCAACCACAGCAGACTCAACAACACTCCAATTCCGCTTAGAGTTCTTTTTTTGTGTGCCATAAGGCTCGTCCTTTGTAGGCGCCGGTAAGACCGCTGCGAGCTTGGGGATTTTCCTGAAATGATTCTGCGCTAGCTGGAAAGAATTGTCAAGAGTGTATATTTGAACAATCTTGTTCAAATAGACGATCGTTCAGCAGAAGAGCGGACCTTCTGCCCGAACTCTATTAAGATTAGCCTGCCTATCAGGTACAATCGAGACATGCAGAGCCTTTCCGAAATCCAGAAAAAGCTTCAGGAACAGCGCCCGGACAGCGACCTGGATTTGTTGATCGAGCTGGACAGGCCTCCAAGGAGCAGTTGGATCGGCCTGGTTGAGCTGGAAGAGTACTTGAGCCAGCTATTGGGAGTTCAGATCGACCTCGCCATCAAGACCAACCTGAAAAAGCGCATCGGTGCACGCATCTTGCAAGAAACTATTTCGTTATAAGTTATAAGTCCCTGGATTGAGAAGACCATTACCTCCTCTCCACTTGCACCCACATCCGTTCCCCATCCGGGCTCAATTTAACCCAGCCATTCTTATCCGTCCTCAACAACGGATAGCCTTCGAGCGCCTCCAGCGTCTCCGGGTCGGGCAGGCCGCGCTGGTCTCCAGCCTCCACGCTGAGCAGGGCGACCTGCGGATGCAGCTTGTCGATCCATCCCTTCGGGTTGACGGGCCGCACAACCGCCGGGGCCACACCCACCAGCAGGGTATAAACGGAGGTCACCAATGCGCTCAAGATTGCACCTAAAAAGCGCCGGCGCTTGCCCAGCAGCCGCCCGAAAAAGGTCGAAAAAAGCCCGGCGATGATGGTGATATTAAAACCGTAGATTAAGAACCAAAATTGATGTTGTTTTTCAACTGGTAGGCTCGTTCAAAAAGCACTAGCATTGAAATGGAATAAGCAATAAGAGGTTAGTGCAACAGTTTGTCAAAGATCAACTGTATTAGTCCCATATCAAACACCGTCGGCGGCGCAATGAGCCTAAGGTTGAGGACTGTCCAATCCCAGGCGAAGCTAGTTTACCGGCCCGTCGTTGGGTGGTGGAACGAATGCTTTGATGGTTGGCGAAACGGCATAGTATCAAGATCCGCTGGTGCAAAAAGCCTGAAAACTGGATGGCTGTCAGTCCTCGGGCTACAATGTACCAGTATTCCTCGGCAATCATGTACCAGGAGTTCGCGGCAACCATGTACCAACGGTCCTCACCAACGATGTACCAGGGGTTCGCGCCAACCATGTACCAGTCATCCTCACCCACGATGTACCACCTTCGGATGCCCACTTCAACCTCCGAATGGTTGGGTGAGATGAGTCCAGAAGCCCGATTGACAGGTGCGGTTCTCATTTCGGGCCGAACCGCTTCTTGCGGGCAATTATCTTCCCTGCGGCCACCCTATCAAGGGTGCTGCGCATCCCTACGGGACGGCGCCGCCAAAGAACGGCGGCGCCGCCCTTGACAGGGGCCCGGCCTACGGGAAGAAGCTCCGCAATATAAAGCGGTTCGGCGCAGAGTGTTCGCACCGACAGCTGAGGCATCCATGATAAACTCTCGCACAACCATTCGGACACCCATGCTCTGAATTCGAGTATCCTCCTGATCCTATCTTATGGGTAGATTTCAGGAGGTCGTATGAGCGAGAGGATTCTGAACCTAATGGACATTCGAGAATTGTTGTTACACATTCGGGCTCATTCCAGTTATCGGCAAATTCAGCGGGATACCGGCTTTGACCGGCGAACGGTGAAACGCTACCGGCTATGGGCCCAAAAACAAGGGCTGCTGGAAGGGGATTTGCCTTCCCTGGAAGAACTGCAAGCGCTGTTCGAGCACTCTTTTCAGGAGAAGGCGCCTCCCCAGAACCAATCATCGGTGGAGAACTTCCGCAGCCAGGTCGATCAGTGGGCCAGGCAAGGCGTGGAGATCGCCGCCATACGCCAGCGTCTCATCGAACGGGGCTATACCGGCAGCTACGCGGCAGTCTGGCGCTTCGTACGCACGCTCAAACCAGGCCGAGAGACGGAGACCACCACCCGGCTGGAGACCAAACCCGGCGAAGAAGCCCAGGTGGACTTTGGATACGCCGGACGGATGATCGACCCGGAAAGCGGGGAATTGCGCAAAGCCTGGGCGTTCGTCATGGTTTTGTCCTGGAGCCGCCACCAATACGTGGAGTTCGTCTGGGATCAGAAAATCGAGACCTGGCTGCGCTGTCACCGCAACGCCTTCGAGTTCTTCGCTCGGGTTCCCCAGCGGGTGCGGATTGACAATCTGCGCACGGCGATCCTGAAAGCGGTCTTCGACGAACCCCAGGTACAGTATACCTACCGAGAATGCGCCGAACACTATGGCTTCCTGATCGCTCCCTGCCGGGTGGCTACCCCTGAACACAAAGGCAAAGTCGAACAGGGCGGGGTGCACTACGTTTGCCGCAACTTCCTGGGCGGACGCGAGCCAACCCCGATCACGAAAGCCAACCAGGATGTGCTGGTCTGGTGCAACACCACCGCCGGGCTGCGCATTCACGGCACGACCAAGGAGAAACCCCTGGAACGTTTCGAGCAGGTCGAGAAGGCCTGTCTCAAGCCGCTGCCGGAAAGCCCCTATGACCTGGCGGTGTGGAAGCACGTCAAGGTGTATCGGGATTGCTACGTGGTCTTCGGCAACGCCTTCTACTCGGTGCCCCGGCGGTTGTACCCGGGCCAGGTGTGGATCTGCGGCGGGAGCAAACAGGTGCGCATCTTCGATGAGAAACAAAAGTTGGTCGCCACCCACGAACGGGCTGCACATCCCGGTCAGCGCCTGACCAACCTGGCACACCTGCCGCCCGAAAAAGTGCCGGGACTGACCCAGGACTCTGACAGCCTGCTGGCCGACGCACAAGCCGTCGGCCCGGCAGCTGTGGAGATCGTGCAAGCCCTATTGAACGATCCGCTGCTCTACCGCCTCCCCACCGCAGGCCGCCTGGTGCGCCTGGCCAACCGCTTCACTGCAGAGCGCCTGGAAGCTGCCTGCCAACGGGCGCTCGCCTTCGGCGATCCCAGCTACAAGACGGTCAAGCGTATTCTGGCACAGGGATTAGACGCAGAAGAAGCGGCCGTGCCGGTGGCTCTGCCCATCGCCACCACCTTTGCCCGCCGGACCGATGAGCTGGTCGGGGCGTTGGCGGAGGTGATCCCATGGAACTGAAACACCAACTCGCCGAACAACTGCGCCACCTGCGTCTTTCGGGCGTCTTGGAAACTCTGGAAGCCCGCAACCGCCAGGCCATTGACGACAAATGGAGCTACCAGGAATTCCTGTCCCGCATTCTGGAAGACGAAGTCGAACGCCGCTCCCAGAAGCAGCTCAGCCTGCGACTGCGCCGCGGAGCGCTCAACTCGACCAAAACCCTGGAAGGCTTCGATTTCGACTTCAACCCGAACCTGAACCGCCAGCAGATCCTGGAGCTGGCTACCTGTGAATTCGTGCGCCAGAAACGGAATTTATTGATCTGCGGTCCAACTGGAGTTGGAAAATCGCACCTGGGTCAAGCCCTTGGCCAGGAATCGGCCCGGCAAGGTTTCGATGTGCTCTTCACCAGTGTGCAGAAAATGCTCCAGCACCTGAACGGCGGCCGCGCCGATAGCTCCTGGGAACGCCGCATGGCAAACTACTTGCGGCCTGACCTCTTGATCTTGGATGACTTCGGCTTGAAGTCCATCCAGCCGCCTGGACCGGAAGACTTGTATGATGTTATTAATGAGCGGTACGAGCATGGCAGCATTTTGTTGACCTCGAACCGCGCCCCCAACGAATGGGCGGACCTATTCCAAAACCCTCTCTTGGCTTCGGCCGGCCTGGATAAACTCCTGGATCGGGCGGAAGTGGTGATTATCCGTGGGCCTAGCTACCGCTCGAAGGGGCGCAGGAACCTGATGGAGGAGGTGCAAATGAGCTGACTGAATCCTTTAACATTCGTCCAAAAACTTGTACTTTTCCAATCTGCATCCACTCAAAAGGTGGTACATCGTTGCCGCGAATCCTGGTACATGGTTGCCGCGAATCACTGGTACATTCACGGGCGAGGATTGAAATTCAGGTAATTTTGACGAACTTAATGAAGTTCTCGCGCCTACCTATGTCCGGCATGATCCCAATCCATTAATGAAAGATATTGGCCGGGAAGAATATAAACAGGCATTTAAGCGGTTAAGAAATGCCTTTCCAGATGCCCATTGGACACTTGAGGAAATCCTAAGTGACAACGACCGAGTGGTAGGCCGATGGTCATTCAGGGGAACTCATCATGGCCAGTTTTTCAATATACCGCCGAGTGGAAAAGTAATAAATTATCCGATTATAGCAATCTATAGAATCGAAGATGGAATGATTGCCGAGGATTGGCATATCTTCCATTCCATTGGACTATGGCAAAAACTAATACCCGAGATTGGGGAATTGATTGAACGGGCCACGAAATAGTATGAAGTCCTATTTTCCTACAACTCTTTTTTTCAGCATCTGCTCCGAATATCCGGATAGGTTCTAATCCCATAAGCTCGAATTAGACCGTCTAACAATGCGGTGCAGTGTACCGGGCGAGCCAAGAGCCTTGCGTTGGTAGCAGTTAATCAATGAGGACGATGCCCCACTCGGGAAGAACACCCTCGAGGCAATGACGCAAACCGTTGGGCGTGGGATCGGGGCTCTAGCAAGGTCAAGAAGATACAAGGAGGTTCCTATGGTACGCATCGAAGTGAGTCACACTTTTCCCGTCCCTGTCAGTGAGGCGTTTGCATATATCACGGACATGAGAAACTGGCCTGCGTATTGGCCCAATTTCATTCGTATCGAAAACCCCTCTGAGGCTAAATGGAGCAACCCAAACGATAAAGCAACAGTAGTGATCAAGCTCCTCAATCGCGAACGCTCCTTGAATATGGAAATGAAAGAGTACCAAAAGGACGTGCGCGTCACTTACATCAGCCGTCAACAAGGGCTGCCCGACGTTAGGCATGAACGCCACTTCAAGGCTGTTCCTGCAGGCTGCGAATACCGTCTGGTCGTAGAATACGAACCCAGACAGGGTTTTACTGGTCTCTTCGATAGACTTCTTGTCAAGGGATCCGTCGAAAGGGCTATGCGAAAGACAGTGCAGAATCTCGATAGAATCTTCCAGCAACGAAGGAACCGAGCCTGAACGTTGTTCTTCAAAAGGCCCTTGATATATTAAAACTACAAGAACATGGGCATGAGCCCCGCTCAACACGGCCCCGCCTCGCGAAGCGCACCCGACTGGTGGGAGTCTGCGCGTTTTCAGGCAGTTTTCTGGCTTCGTTTTTTTTTCTACACCTCAAACAGAATCCACGCCCACCCCATTGCCGCTAACGCAGACGGTTATGCACAGCGAGAGGAGAGTAATGGCTACGATATTTATTTCGCATTCATCACAGGATGATAAGTTCGTCGATCAACTATCCTAGGACTAGATTATTATCGGCCATAAGCCTTGGACCGATGATAAAAGGATTTTTCCGGGTGAATCCATTGTCACATCTATTCAAACTGGGTTGTCGCAGTCTCGTTACTGCCTCGTCGTCTTGTCACAAGAGGCGATGAGGTCGTGTTGGGTCGACACCGAGTGGAAGGAGAAGTTCTGGGATTCAATAGCCAATCAGAAAATCAAGATTATTCCCATCCTATCTGAACACTGCGACATTCCTTCATTCCTGCGCGGTCTGCGATACGCTGACTTCACCAAGAGCTTTGCTGTTGGCTTCTCACAGTTATGCCTGGCGCTCTCGTCAACTGAATCTCGAATGCCAAACATTCTGGATCTCAACTTTCTGCCTGTGCTCGAGCATGCGGCGCACACACACCAGGATGATTATGTCCGTTTGGCATGTACTTACACGGTTTGGTCGTTTCACCCAGACCGAGCGAAACCCATCTTAGAGGATGCGTTGCATGATATGCAAGACACCATTAGAGTCCACGCACAGGTGCTCCTCGATGGATTCTACTGATACCCACTGCGGGAACGATACCCGGGTCCATCGGCCATGCAAACGCGATCCGAGAAACACCAGAGCTAGTTTATCCTGGCCTGTCAAGAAACACCTTGATGTATACGGTGAACTCTCCATCCGTCGATAGCTCGATCCATCCATTGCGGTCGGTGCGCAGGAGGGTGTAGCTCTCCACAGCCTCCAGCGTCTCGGGGTCAGGCCGGCCTTCCCGGTCGCCGGCAGCTACGCTGAGCAGGACGACCTGCGGGTTGAATTTGGCGATCCACCTCGACGGGTTGAGCGGGGTGTAGCCCGTGCCCGCCAGCAGCAAGGCCGTCACCGGAGGCAGCTACCCCACAACCTGTTTCGGGTAAAATAATTAGGAATGCTCTACTTATTGGTTCTACCTCACATCGGTATAACTGGAGATAAGCTGTGCCAACAAAACGGACACTGGAAGAAGAGTGGTATCAAATGCTCACCCAGGGGGAGAATGTCCCGCACCATCTCCGTCACCTTATGAGATTGCTGCCTTCAAGTCCTCGGTGCAAGTTGTGCAACTCGCCCTTCAAGGGATGGGGGGGATTCGTCATGCACTTGATGGGCAGGGATCAATCGCGGTTCAATCCTCGCTACTGCGAACCCTGCGAACGATTTGAACATCCAGGCGGCGCGGAAGTGGTTCTGACCATGCTCTTTGCTGATGTGCGCGGTTCAACTGCCCTGGCTGAGAAGATGAGCGCGCTTGAGTTTAGCAGGCTGATCAACCGTTTTTATACGGTCGCGACAGATGTCCTGGTCAAGATGGATGCGATGGTAGACCGGTTAATTGGGGATGAGGTGGTTGGCTTATTCATACCAGGCTTAGCTGGTCCGGAACATCCCCACCGGGCGATCCAGGCAGCTCAAAGTCTACTTCACCTCTCTGGTCACCGTGATCCCAAGGGACCCTGGGTTCCTGTGGGAGTCGGAGTCCATACAGGCTTAGCCTTTGTAGGGGTCGTAGGCGGCGATGAAAGCGGTCCAACGGATTTCACTGCCCTGGGTGACAATGTCAATATTACAGCACATTTGGCCTCCCAGGCAGGCGCCGGCGAGATCCTCATCAGTGACGCGGCATTCACAGCCGCCGGTCTCGATCCAGGAACCCTGGAACATCAACAGCTTGAGATAAAGGGCAAGAATGAACCGATTTCCATCTGGGTGTTGCGTATTTAACAAAATACCTGGAGAGGTCAGGAATATATTCAGGGTCTTTCTACCACCACCCACAACTGCTCGCCCTCCGTGGCGGGCTCGATCCACCCATTCCGGTCCGTCCTGAGCACTGACCTCCAGTGCCTCGATCACCGCCAGATCAGGGCGGCCTTCATAATCATCCGCCGCGACGGATAATAATACCAGCTGCGGGTTGAGCGCCCTCAGCCACTCCGGCGGGTTGGAAGGGCCGTAGCCGCTGTCCGCCAGCAGCAGGGCGGTGACATCCTGCTAGCGCGAGTCGTCCTTCAGCCCCTCCAGAGTATCGAAATCCAGCCCTACCGGCAGCAGAGCGCGGAAATTTCCTGTTCCAACCGTAAGACTGCGCCGCGCTTACCCACCGCCAGCACCTCCAGATGGGCGCCGCCGTCCAGGTCCAGGCTCTGCCTCAGCTCGGCTGTCTGCTGCTCCAGCCCCAGTTCAACCAATGCTTCCTGCACGTGCTGTGCTGAGCGCGAGCCTTGCAACGATCCCGCCCAAAGCACCTGGGAAGGCGGGTAGCGCTCGACCACAGAGGGCAGCGCACCTAGCTGCTCGTCGCCGGAGGCCGCCAAGATCAGGATGTCCAGTTCACCTCCCATCGGCAGGCGGCGTCCAAAGGCGTCGGAGAGCAGGTTGGCACTGGGCCTGCCGTCGACCAGCACATAGCGCCCAGTGGGTGTCTGGATCAATAGGGCGTCCCCACTGCCCACCTCCAGCACAACCAGGTGCAGGCGTCCATCTGGAGCGATCAATACCACCTGCCAGACGGAAACTGCCGCAGCGACTAATACAACCAGCGCCAGTCCCGGTTTAACCATCCCGGCCGCGGCCTGCAAGCGCGGGCGAATGAACGTCCAACCGAACAGGAGCGTATAAAACAAGGCTACCGCCGGCAGCGTGACCTGTCCCAACTGCAGCACGCCGGCCGGAAAGCGGGCGAACAGCTCGACGACTCGAATGGTGTAGGCGGTAAAGGGCCAGGCCAGGTAGGCGGCCCACTGCCCAACAGCCTGTGACAGCATCCCCAGGAGCACCGCCGCGCCGCTGACCACCATGACCGCCGGCTGGACCGGTAAGACGAGCGGGTTTGCGATCAAAGCTGACAGCGAGAGGCTGCCAAAATGGTAGGCCATAATGGGCAGGGTGGTCACCTGGGCCGCCAGGGTGAACAGGAAAAACTCGCCGACCGGGCCCGCCAGGCGCTGGACGGCTGCCGGCGAGAAATGCCGGGAGGCAAAATTGACGAACGCCTGGGACAAAGGATCGGCGTAGAGCACCAGGCCCAACGTGGCGGCGAAGGAGAGCTGGAAGCCCACGTCCCAAAGCACATCCGGATCGGCCAGCGCCATAACCCCGGCCGCCAGGCCCAGGCTGTTGAGGCCGTCCTGGCGGCGGCCCACCTGGCGGGCGAACAACGACAGCCCGCCCATGATGGCGGCTCGCACCACCGCCGGGTCCGCCCCCACCAGCAGGGTATAAACGGAGATCGCCAAAGCGCTCAGGCCGGCGCCCAGAAAGCGCCGGCGCTTGCCCAGCAGCCGCCCGAAAAGCGTTGAGAACAGCCCTGCGAGAATTGAAATATTAAATCCACAAATATAAAAACAAAGTCGATGTTTCTTTCCAGCTGGTGGGTTCGCTCGTAGAAAAAGAGTAAATCCTGATTCGGGTTACATCAAGAAAATGAACAAGGTAATGTTAAGGTGTATTTTGATGATATACCTTATTTCTCTTTGCACTATAATTCGTGAAACCCATACCAAATAGACACAAATCGTTTAGGGGCAGATATGAATATCCATTCTAAATTTTTGGTTCACTGGACCGGAAAAGACATAGAAAATCAGCCCGAGAACACCCGGGATCAAAGTTATCTTGAACGACTGAAAGATTACTACCAGAATGGTCTGTTCTCAAAAAGAACCACTGAAGCTGTGATTCGCAAGATGAAAATTAAGAATATCGTAAGAATGTGTTTTACAGAGATAAGGCTAAGTCAGGCAAAAGTACATTCTGACCGTTATGGAAAATTGGGTGTCGGGTTTTCCCAGGACTTTATATTAAACAAAGGCGGTCGTCCGGTAATCTATATTCCATTCGAGGCGAAAGAACGTTTACTCGAGGATAGCCTGGGCAAAGCATACGAGAGATCAAGAGGGGACGAAGAAGTCCACAAATCATTGAAATGGGTGCTTGCCTTTGTCAAACGCATGTCAAATGGTGGTAATGAAGAATATTATGACGAAATGGAGTGGAGAATTGTATATGACGAAAATCCCAAAAATAAGCATTTCACAAAAGGTGAAAGGAAAGGTATCTACAGGCTAAAATTTTCTCCGAGCGACATAAAAGTACTCATTTTTCCGAACGAGGAAGTAAAATTTAGCGCATTCAATGATGAGCTTTTAAAGCGACATTTCTCCACTCACTTGCCGATTACTGTTACATTGGATGATTGCGGAAATTTTTAGGGAAGCGAAAGTGGTAAATTAATCTATGAAGAAACAATTAAGTCACGTATCTCTATTTCTTCGCAACGTAGACATCCCCAGGGATCAAGAATACCGGACGGCCGGCAGCGGTTTCGCAGGCGTGGTGTCTCAACAGCGGATCCCCGGCGACTCCCATCCTCACGTTCAATCCGCACTCGGGGCAACACCACTTTTTTAAAGAAGATGTTCCTTTTCTTTCCTTGCCTTCGAGATCGCTTAGGAATTTAAACCAGTCAATTTTTAAACCATCCATTTTCGGAACATCATCGGGTCTTTCTATTCCTAGCTCTCCCATGAGTTGTGCGAATACTCCATCGGCTACGGCCACATGGCAACCTTTGACGGGCATTGGATGAAGCCCAGGTTCTCGCATTTGTCGACACCCGTTAAGCTTTAAAGGTCAGTTTGGCTCTCATAAGCCAAGCTTTTTTCGAATTCCCCAAAATCACCGTCTACAGGGTACGGAAGGTGAGTTTAATGATCGGACCTGCGGATTCGGATAGAGCCAGGGACGATCACGGCAAAAGCATTCTCCAACTCAAGTGAATGTTGGCTAATCGCGGTAGAAACCAGATCTGCCTTTTGCCCAGGTGAGAGACCAGCGAGGCGGGTCAGAACCACCCCCCTTGAAATCCGTTTCTGGCGGAAAACCAACTCTCCAAAATCTTTGTCGGCCGTTACGAGAATAGCCCTTTCTTGATTCGCCCAACTCAACACAAGCTCATCTGGAATGCCTGGTTCCATCTCAGCAACATACCAAACTTCATGTCCGTCTTTTCGCAGCCGATCAACGACCTGAAGGTCGACGCTTTCATCGGCCAGAAATTTCATCCGGTTGCTCCAGAGATTGGATATAAGACATCCGCGCGCAGCACTTCGGCTGCAAAGGCGAGGGCGGCCTGGATGCTTTCAAGGCTCAGTCGAGGGTGGGCTTCGAGGATTTGCTCATACGTTTCACCCGCGGCCAGCTTTTCCAGGATGAGTTCGACCGTTATGCGGGTGCCCGCGACAACCGGTTTTCCCATCATCACGTTCGGATTTGATTCGATCAGCCTATTGACATCTTTCATGGTACGTATCCTCCGCCAATCGTTGTTTCTTGAAAAGATTATACCGTAGCGGCAGGAAAACATCTACCAATCCAGGAGCTATCGCTACCTCCTCTCCACCTGCACCCACATCCGGTCACCATCCGTGCTCAGCTCAATCCACCCATTCCGGTCCGTCCTCAACAGCGTGTATCCTTCCACCGCCTCCAGCGTCTCCGGGTCGGGCAGGCCGCGCTTGTTCCCAGCCCCCACGCTAAGCAGCACCACCTGCGGGCGCAGCTTGGCGATCCATTCCTGCGGGTTGATTGGAGCGTAGCCCCCATCCGCCAGCAGAAAAGCGCTGAGCGGGCCTAAATCCGGGTCGTTTTGCAGGGCTGCCAGGCTATCGAAGTCCAGGCCGGCCGGCAGCAGAACGCTAAAGCTGTCCCATTTCAGCAGCAGCACCGCGCCGCGCGGGCCGGCAGCCAACACCTGCAGGACCGCGCCGTCCCCCAAACCCAGGCTCTGTCCGGTCTGGGCGACCGTGACCGGGGTCTGCGCCTGGGCGAAACTGGCCTGCAGGTCGCGGGCGGCGCGCGAGCCGGACGGCGGCCCTGACCAGAGCACGTTCCCCACCGGGAATCGCTCCAGGCTGCGCGGCAGGGCCTGGAGCTGCTCGTCACCGGCGGCGGCCACCACCAGCCAATCCAACCGGCGCTCGGTCAGCGGCAGGCGCCGGCCCAGGGCCTCGCTCAACAGGCTGGCGCTCGGGCCGCCGTCGACCAGTACCCTGCGCCCGCCAGGGGTCTGGATCAGGATGGCGTCGCCGGTAAATCCCGGCTGGGCCACGTCCAGCACAACCAGGTGCAGGCCCCCATCCGGAGCGGTCAAAACCACCTGCCAGACAACCAGGCTGGCAGCCGCCAGGACGACCAGGGCCATCCCCGGTTTGACGATGGCAGCCGCAGCCTGCAAGCGCGGCCGGATGAACGTCCAGCCGAACAAAAGTGTGTAGAACAGGACCACCACCGGCAGCGTGACCTGTCCCAACTGCAGCGCGCCGGCCGGAAAGCGGGCGAACAGCTCGACAACTCGAATGGTGTAGGCGGTAAAGGGCCAGGCCAGGTAGGCGGCCCACTGCCCAACAGCCTGTGACAGCATCCCCAGGAGCACCGCCGCGCCGCTGACCACCATGACCGCCGGCTGGACCGGTAAGACGAGCGGGTTTGCGATCAAAGCTGACAGCGAGAGGCTGCCAAAATGGTAGGCCATAATGGGCAGGGTGGTCACCTGGGCCGCCAGGGTGAACAGGAAAAACTCGCCGACCGGGCCCGCCAGGCGCTGGACGGCTGCCGGCGAGAAATGCCGGGAGGCAAAATTGACGAACGCCTGGGACAAAGGATCGGCGTAGAGCACCAGGCCCAACGTGGCGGCGAAGGAGAGCTGGAAGCCCACGTCCCAAAGCACATCCGGATCGGCCAGCGCCATAACCCCGGCCGCCAGGCCCAGGCTGTTGAGGCCGTCCTGGCGGCGGCCCACCTGGCGGGCGAACAACGACAGCCCGCCCATGATGGCGGCTCGCACCACCGCCGGGTCCGCCCCCACCAGCAGGGTATAAACGGAGATCGCCAAAGCGCTCAGGCCGGCGCCCAGAAAGCGCCGGCGCTTGCCCAGCAGCCGCCCGAAAAAGGTCGAAAAAAGCCCGGCAATGATGGTGATATTAAATCCACTGATCGCGATAATGTGGGATGTCCCCGTCCGCCTGAAGGCCTCTTGCACGTCCTTGGGGATGCCGGTCTCCACCCCCAGCAGGATGCCAGCGGTGAGGGAAGCCTCCGGGTCGGGGAACAGGCGGTAGACGCCTTGCAGGGCGCGCGCTTTGAGGCTGTAAATGAAGGCCAACAGCGGGCTGCCCTGATCGCGCATAATCCTCCGAGCGGAGGCCGAAGGCATCAGGCTGTAAATCCCCTGGCGGGCCAGGTAATCGCGGTAGGAAAAGTCTTCAGATTCGGGTGGAGTCTGCAGCGCCCCCTCCAGGCGCAGGCGGTCGCCATAGCGCCAACCACCGCCCGGCGGCGCTTGCGCCAGGATCAACCCGCTGACCGGGGTAAAAAGCTGCTCCCCTGCCAGGCGCAGTTGGTCGACCTGCACGCGCAGGTTAGTGTACAGGTCGCGTTCGTCCGGCGGAGAGACCAACAGCCCCTCGAGCGTGTATCTCCCCTGGGTGTCGTTGTACCAGGCGATGAAATCCGGCGTGACGGCTGGCTGGGCCAGGCGGTAGCGCGCCGCGCCCAAGCAAAGGGCCAGAAAAATGAGTGGATACGGCAGTGGGACGGTAGGAAGGCGGGCCGCATCCCTGCGGCCTGCAGGCAGAGGCAGCCTGGATTGCAGGCGCAGGCGGGCCAGGAAGGGGCGCAGGAACAACCAGCCGGCGGCCAGCCCGGCCAGCAGCAGCCACAGGTTGATGGGCCAGCCCAGCCGCTCGCCAAGCAGGACCCCGCTCAGGAACGCCAGCGACAGCCAGAGCAGCGGCATTGTGACGTCCCAGGTTCTCTAGCCGGGCGACCCAGCCAGGAGGGGCGCCAGGGTCAGGATGGCGTTATAGCCGAAGCGCGCCCCAAACAGGATCAGGACCACCCCGGCGAGGATGGCGATATATTTGGCGGTCCTGGCGTTCAAGAAACGTTTCCCGCCGTGCGAGAGCACCGACACTGTAAAATGCCAGAGCAGGATACCAGCCAGGATCGAAGCGCCGCTGAAAAAGGCGCTGGCTTTCGCCGGCCCGGCAACCGCTGCGCCCAGCAGCGAGCCAAAGATGCCCAGCCACCAGACCACCGCGATTGGGTTCGAGATGTTGACCAGGTAGCCCACCAGGAGCGGGTGCCTGGCGCCGGAAAGGGAAGGCGCCGCGAAATCGATCCGCCGGCCGGCCTCCCGAATACTTTGAACGCCCAGATACAAGAGAATCAGCGCGCCTAGGAGCCAGATCAGAATTTTTACGAGCGGGATGCTGACGAAACCCGAGAGCCCAAAGTAGACGACCAGCATATAGGTGGCATCCGCCATCGTGACCCCGACGCCCGTCAGGAAGGCGCGCACAAAACCCTTCTGCAAGCCGTTTTGGATCACCGCCACGCTGGACGGGCCAATGAGGAGCGGCTAACGAAATCCCAAGAAGCACGTTGCGAATCACGTCATCCATAGCCGCCGGAATCCTCGCGACCCGTGAGGTGGGAAGGATGGTTAAAATGGCTGCGCTTCAGGCCCGGCACCAGCATGGGCGTCCGCTGGCGGTAGCTGGCGTACGAATGCCCAAACACTCGCAGCAGCTTGCGCTCCTCAAAAAGCGCGCCGACCACCAGGTACAGGCTCAAGCCGAGATTCAGGGCCAGCAGGTTCAAGCTCATGCGCGGGATGAGCCAGATGAAAACCAGGCCGGCGGAATAAAGCGGGTGGCGCACCCAGCGGTACAACCCGTTAACCACCAGGGCGGGCGTATCGCCCAGAGGCGACTCGCCCTCAGGCGCCCCGTCCCCAGGCGTTTCGAGCAACTGGCGCAGGCCCAGGAAGGATCCTGCCCCGGTCTGCAGCACGCCCACAGCCAGCGCCAGAAGAGCCAGGGCCTGTATCCCCAGGGTCAGCAGGGACCAGGGAAGGGGGATGGTGTAAATCAGGCGATCGGGCAAAAACGCCGGCAGGGCCAACACCGGCAGCAGGCTCAACACCGCGAACAGGTTGTACGCCAGGCGGTAAAACCGCTCCACCTGATGGCCGAACCAACGCCGGGCAAGCGCTTTGGCTCCCAACGAAGCCAGCAGGGAATGGACCACGCCATAAACCAGGACAGCCAGCAAAATCAGCAGGGGCGCAAGGATCGGGCTGCTGGAGCTAGAAGCGGGCTGCATCCGAAACGGCAGGGCGAACAAAAATACCTCCTCAATCCAGGGCACGCGGCGTCCAAAGGCCAGCCAGCCGGCCGCAGGGCTCAGCACACGCCTCGCCCGACAGCTCCTGCCAGCCATGGAGGTCCAGGTCGACCCGCGCCAGCGCGCCGGTCGGCAGGTGTTCGCCGCTGCCGGTCAGCGCTTCCAACAGCTCTTCCAGGCCCGGGTTGTGCCCGACCACCATCACACTGGCGTACCGGTCATCCAGCGCCTCCAGGGCCTCGAGATAGGCTTCCGGTCCGGCGGCGTACAAATCGCGAGTGTAAACGATTTCGCCCTCGTAGCCGCTGGCTTGCGCAGCCGCCTCGACCGTCGACCGGGCGCGTTTGGCGGTCGAACAAAGGATGAAGTCCGGAAGCAGGTCTTCCTTGCGCATCAGCTCCCCGATGCGCGGCGCTTCCTGCTTACCGCGCTTGTTCAGCGGACGATCGTGATCGTCCAGCCCGGGATGCTTCCAGCTCGACTTGGCGTGGCGCAAAATTAGCACGGTCTTCATCTCAGAGGATCTCCACAACTATTTTTTCCATCGCCGCCAGATTCTACTCGAATTTAGCAGGTTTGGCCGCCTCGGTATTAGAATCACGACTGAGGTTGCCTGAGCGTAATTTTCAACCTGCTAACCTGCAACTTTTAACCTTAACTGGAGGCATATGAATACTTCAATCCTGCAGAACATGTTTCTATTGACTGTGCCCGTCCTCGAGAAAATCATACGCCCGATCATCGTATACCTCTTCCTGATCATCGGCCTGAGGCTGGCGGGGAAGCGCGAACTGGCGCAACTCAATCCCTCCGACCTGGTTGTGCTTTTAACGATATCGAACACCGTTCAAAATGCGATCATCGGCAACGATAACTCGATCACAGGCGGGTTGATCGGCGCCTCGACGCTGCTGTTGGTCAATTACCTGGCTGTGCGCTATCTTTACCGGCACAAGGAGCTGGATAAGCTGGTAGAAGGAGATGAGGATTTGCTGATCGAGAACGGCCGATTACTGGAAGACCGCCTGCAAAAGGAGCTGATCACGCTCTCCGAGCTGCAAATCGCGGCCCACCGCCAGGGATTTGGCTCGCTGGAGGAAGATAGATCGGGCGATCCTGGAGCCCGGCGGCTCGATTACGTTCACCGGCAAAAAACCCACGCCCGAGCTGGAACGCCACCTGGACCTGGTCGCCCGTTTGGATCGCGTTGACAAAACGCTGGGCGAGCTGCGCACGCTGCTCGCTAAATGATCGCCGCTATCATAACATCGCCGATTTAAGGGTTGCCGTAGCCAGGCAGCTCAATCGCCTGCTCGCCGATCTGCACCTGGTGAAAAGGCTGCCAGGCGACCCCAAACAAGTCCAGGCTCACGTCTTTTTTAAATGGAGATCACAGCGATCTCTTCAACCTGGTTAGCTGCCTGACCCCAGCGATCGTTCACTTCTCGAATCGCCTGCGCCTCTTCTTTTTCAAGCGTCAGCCAACTGCTTTTTAAAGTCGGCGATAGCATCCAGCGATTCTTCTACATCCGCCTTGGCTTGCTCGGTCAAACGGCGTTTGGTCAGCGAAGTTGAGAGGCGCTTGCGGCGTTTGCTGAACAGGCTGAAGATATTTTCGGCGTGCGTTCCCAATTCTTCCATCTTGCGTTCAGACAGCTCCGTTTCATCGGACGCCAGCTCTCGTTCTTCGCGGGCCTTTTTTTCCTGCAGGGCAGCCCTCTTTTTCTTAAACGTATCTTCTACTTTGCGCAGCTCTTCATCCCGCCCCTTACGGGCTGATTCCGAGCACAGCCGGCGAAATTCAGCCTGGGTAACCTCCGGCCCGGCATAAACGTTTAGACCCGTGTTGGCTTTCACCTTCACCTGCGCCGTGCGGTAAACCCAATCCGTAAAATCTCGCTCCAGGTTTTTCATCGTCCGCTCTTCCGTTAACGGCGCTTCCAGGGGAGCGAAACTGGCCTCAGGCGCGGGGTGGTCGTCCAAATCCTGAGGGTCTATCCGCGCCGCCAGGGTTTCCTCCCAACGCACCATACCGCGCCGGTCCGGATTGGCAACCAGGGCGGTAAGCTGCAAAACATAATCCAGGCTGTATTTGCGATTTAAGAAACGCACTTCCGCCTGGCCTAATAATACCGGCCTGTAAAGCAGGCCGTTCTGGCGCGCCTGTTCGGCCATTGGACGCCCGCTGGCTTTAAAGGCCTGCGAGGAGGTCATGTTGTTGGGCAAAAAATATTCTGCAATACCCGCTGGCAGCGTTGGGCGAGTCATCGAGCCGGATGGAAGCTGGCCTCCGGCCTTCGCGGCTGGCTGTTCCGCCCCGGCAGATGACAGCTCCACCCCAGAGGCCAGCGGTTCAGCCACGCGAGTCGATTGTCCCGTCCCGGCGGCCTGGGCCGTGACGGCTACCGGCTGGGTCTTTCCAGTCAATTCTGCCGCATCAGAAGTCGAAACCGGGCCCTGCGATGGCGCTTCAGCAGCGGGCTCCGGAGCAGCGCCCACCAGGTCGTTCAAGGCCGGGATTTGGGCGCGGGTCAGCGGCCCCGCCAGGAAATTCATCGCCCAGCGTGTTTGCAGCACAAGCGGGGCGGAGTTATGCACATTATGCAGCAAGAAGACGCGCTTGGCCAGCCCGGAGATCAGGCGGTCGTACTGGCCGCGATCGAGCGCGCCGCCCACCGCACCCTGCAGCCCATCCAGCAGGCGTTGTTTATCCTGGTCGGTTTGCAGCTTGCCCACCAGCCAGGTGCCGGCGTTGGAAAGCGCTTTGTAATCTACGTCCACCGGGTTTTGAGTCACCAGCACCTGGCCCACCCCAAAGGCGCGCGCCTGCTTGAGCATGCGCAGCATGGGCTGCTTGGAGGGCGGGTTGCTGACTGGCGGCAGGAAGCCATAAATTTCGTCGAAGTAGAGGATCGCCCGCAGGTTAGAGGAGCCTTTCTGAGCCCGCATCCAGGATTCGACCGCTGAATAAAGCAGGGTCACAAAAAACATCCGCTCGGTGTCGGACAGGTGGGCGATGTAGAAAACGCAGTGGCGCGGGCGACCATCTGGGCCATATAGCAGGCTGGCGATATCCAACGGCTGGCCCTCGATCCAGGTTTGGAAGGCCGGCGCAGCCAAAATGTTGTTCAGCAGCATCGCCAGCTCAAAACGGTCCTTCTCAGGGAAAAAGGTGTTCACATCGAATACGCCCAGCCTGGCGAACGGCGGGGATTGGGTCTGCAAGATCAGCTCGCCCAGGTCCAGGTCCCTTGCCTGGCTCCATGCGTTTTCGAAGATGTTCGACAGCAAGATATGCTCACGAGAGCGGACAGGGTCGATATCGTTCAAGCCCACCAGGCCGAGCAGGGCTGTGACGGTGCCCGAGATCTTTTCGCGCAGCAGCTCGCGATTGCTCTCCCAGGGGATCGGAGGCGCTTTCAGCGAGGCCAGGATGCTGACCGGGATACCTACATCCGACCCCGGGGTGTATATGGCGAAGTGAGCGGCGTTCTGCAGGGCCTCCAAGCGTTCCGAGCCGATTCCCCAGTCCGACAAGCCTTCTCGCCAACGCGCCGCCACATCCACCGCCGCCTGCTCCACGGTTTTGCCTTCCCGGCGGGCCTGGTCAGGGTTGACCCAGGGCTGAAAGTCCTGCGGAAGAAGCTCCGGGAAGTGCAGCAGGAGATTGGTGATATCCCCCTTGGGGTCTATCATCAGAGCCGGGATACCGTTCAGGGCGGCCTCTTCGAGCAGGTCAATACACAGGCCAGTTTTCCCTGACCCGGTCATGCCTACCACCACCGCATGCGTCACCAGGTCTTCCGAATCGTATAGCACAGGCTGCGTGGTAGCTGCACCCAACTCGGGATCGAAAGCTCGCCCGATGTAGAATTTTCCCTGTTCGATATCCATGTAAAGCCTCCAAATCTTATAACTTCCCCTTCGGGTGTTTCAGCCCCGAGCTTCCCGGGCCTGGCGGATGCAGGTGAAGCGCAGTTAAGGCTGCGCGACTGCAAAAACCCGCTGGAATTCGGCCAGGAAGCTGGCGGCAATCTCGGGGTTGTGAATCACCAGCGTATTTTCGTCATTTCTGTCTTCAGCGCTGGCGCTGAAGTTATAGGAGCCCGTGACCACCGTTTCCCCATCGATGATAATCACTTTCTCGTGCATATTGTACGGATTACCATCCAGGCGCACGTCCAGGCCCGCCGAGCGCAGATGATCGAATTCTGTGCCAACGTTCGACCGCTCCTGCTCTGCTTCGAAAACACCCGAGACCTGTACGCCTTCGGCAGCGCGCGCCAACATGGCGGCCGCGATGTCATCAGAAGTAAAAGAGTAGGCCAGGAAACTGACCTGCTGCCTGGCGCCCTGGATTAATTCTACCAACCGGGCAGATGTGCCGTCGTCCGGCGAAAAATAGACCTCCACCAGGGTTCCGCCTACAGTAACGGTTGGATACGGGGTGTTTGCGGGTGAGCTCGGCCCGAAGCGGTCATCCACGAACATCTCCTCGAACTCGACCGTATAATCCTGGGCCAGTTGCTCAGAGCGAATACGGATCAGGTTGTTGTTATTGCGATACGATCCGTTCACGGTGTAGTTCATCGAGCCCGTCCACACCTCCTGGCGATCGATAACCACGAACTTGTTGTGCATCAAACCTTCACGGCGGTCGCCTAAAATCGGGATGCCGGCGTCTTCCAAGTCTTGCACTTCGGTCTCATCCATGTTGTCGCTATCCATCGCCATCCTGACGCTCACCCCGCGACGCTGTGCGGCGATCAGGGCGTCGCGCATACTGAACAGATCCAGGTCATAAGCAGCCACGTCAACGCTCAAGCGGGCTGCGCCGATCGCATCCACCAATGCCTGGTCGGGGCCGCCACTGTAAGACTTAGAGGTTGGGGAAGTCGGGTCTGTAAAGTACAGGCTGTACCAGTCCGCTGTCTGGGAGGCGCTTGCCAGCGTGGGCTCTGGCGCTTGCGCCGGCCCGCCATTGCCGAAATACTGGTAAAGGGCGAGAATGACGAAGAAGGCCAGCAGGAAAAGCGCGCTGCCCGACGTCAAACGTTTGGATCTACGATGGGTGGTCCGGGACATAGATATTAATCCTGGTCTGGCGAGTTGATCCTTCCGGATAATGAATGGTTCGAAATGCGACCGAGATGCAGCCTGGAGAACTCCGATCGGGACGCTCCGGCCTCAGGGCAAGATCCACAGCGCGGGTATCGACAATTGTAGGTTAAAGTTGATCTCCTTGAGCTTGTCTTTGCGTTCCGCTTCGATTGCAACCACAATGAATTCGGCGGCGGCGCGGACATCTTCTTGATGTAAGCTGACCGGTTCGAAACGAGCGACCGCGCCCGGTTTTAGCTCCCTTGGGCGGATCAAATACTCAATACCGACTCTGAGCAGGATATCGATAGGGCTGGAAAATGCCGGTACGAAAAATTGGCGCGGCTGGCTCCAGAAGTGCGACGACTGGTCCATTTCCTTTTGCGAGGAGCCGTAAACATCTCGACGCAGGGTCACCTGGCCTTCAGCGACCCAAAACGGTTTCCCAAGGGCGTTGGAGGCGATGCCCGCTGAATAATGAACTTCCTGAGATACCAGGCCAATGGCTTCATCCAGCAAAAGCCCCTGCCCGCATTGGGCGCACACCCAGGCGACTTCATCCGTCTCCGCCGGAACAGGCGTGCCGCATTTTATACAAACTAACGGCACTAACTCAACCGGTCGATCCATTTTTCCATTTCCCCGAGGTTGATCGGGCCAAGCTCAATCGAGCTAAGCCCGGTATGCAGTACATCGAATCCACTGCCCATTGCAGTTTCAGATGCAGCCTTATCTCTGAATTCATACTGTTCCCCGTATCGAAACCGGCGGTAGGCAACAACCATAATGACAATTCCGGCCAAAAAGGCGATTAGAGCCAGCCCGTACAGGTTGCCTTCGCTGCTGCTGTTGGAAGCGGCGATAAAAAAGGCGCTGGCATCTACGGCCACAAACGCCCCTAAAGCCATTCCAGCCACCAGGACCGCCGCACGGTAAAGCGTGTTCCCGGGCGCTTTGCCGTACAGGACCCGTCCGGAGTGCCCATCGACCACCACCTGGAAAGAGCGGCCGCGGTACAGGTAGCGCAGCACCCACAAAGGAAAGTAAACCAGTCCATAGCGCCGGCGGAAGAAGCGTACAAACAGTTGGGAGATGCGATCCAGTTTCGCTGCGCGGCGAACCTGCTCCTGGAACTGGTTCTCGGCTGCCGAACGGGCATCGCTGAAAGACCCAAGCGGCTCGAAAACCATCCCGGCCGAATGCAGCGCCTGCGGGTCGAAGGCCTCCAATTCCTGGTCGCCTATGGGCGCCCGGCCCACCCCGAACTCGCCAACATCGCATGCAGCCCCGTTCCAGGACATTTCTTGCACCAGGCGTACCTCGCGCGGCTCGTAATGGGAGTTATCCCCACTTCCCACTTTCTTTTGCCCGAAGGCCCAGGCGGCTACACGCCCCCATACCGCCCAAAATGGAAGGAAAACCAGGAAAGCCTCGCTGAGCTGCGCTCTGGCCCTGGCGTCGCGGGCGATAGCCCAATTACTTTTAAGGAAGCCCTGCAAGGCTTTAACGGCCTCCTGGCGTCCGGCTAATTGTGGCACCTGGTAACGGCGAAGGCCGCGCTCGCCGCGCACTAAGGAGCGCATCTCGCAATAAGGGCAGCGCACGATTGCCTGCCCTTCCGGGATGGGCACAACCCCGCCGCACTTAGGGCAGGTCAGACCGTGCAGTGAGTCTTTTTCGCTCATATCCTTGCGGCGACCCAGGCCGCCAATGCAAACAAGAACGGCGCGACCAGGATTGCGGCCCCGGCGCAAACCGCCAGGCCGATCCCCATGCCGTTGCCGTAATTCGACAATGCGCCAATGACCGGAAAGCTGGCCAGGCACAGGAACACCAAGGCCGCCAACCCGCCGGCCAACCGGTACGGCGCCTCGGCTTTGGCCGGATAAATATTGGCGAACACGCCTCCGGTGCCTGCCTCAACCAGGGCGGTGTACGAATTTCCCAGGTAGTTGTACTTAAATGTAAACACGGGGATGTGAACGAGCGCTTGCTCGGAGATCTCTTGTACGGGCGCCTGGCGCTCCGCCAGCCAGGTGCGTGCAGCCTGCAAAGGGACCGTCGGCTTGGCCACCTGCAACTCCAGAGAGGGGTCGTAAGCGCGCAGGTCGCCGGCTGGCAAATTCAACTGGCGCAGCTCGCTCACCGAGGTAGCCGCGGCAAGCTCCAGGAAAATGGTCTCCTTGCCGCCTGGCTGGAGGCGTTTAAAATACCAAAGGGGGAAGTATTCAAACGATCCGCCCATCACTTGCGCCTTCTGATCCAGGTCTTTGACCGTCTGGTTGCCCGCCATCCAGCGCGCCAGCTCGGCTTTAGCTTTTGGCTCATCCAAAGTTGGCGCCAGGTACCAGTGAAATACAACCTGAGACTTATCGACAAATACTTCTGCGCCGCAGTACGGACAGGTGAGAAAAATTTGCCCCTCATCGGGATGCAGTTCCCCCCCACATTGGGTGCAGTGCAATCCAGCTTCCGGAAGATCGGTCTCCATAGCGTTGATTATAGCAGAAATAAAAACTGGCCTGATTGCCCGGCCCAGGCGGTTTCAACCGGGAGGATTTGTGATAAACTTTTCCGAGGACGGCTCTAGCGGCCTCTATCCCCCCGCATTTTGGCGTTAAAATACAAATGAGCAGCATCAAAGCATACTTTGGAAGGAAGGATGTGTATGGGACCCAAAAAAGACACCTATTCCGTCGAGATCGCCGGTCTGCACCGCGACTTGCGGCTGTTCGAAGTTGCCCCGGGGGTACGCATTGCCATTCTCAACATTTTGGGCGACACCGAATTGGTCCAGGCCTGCGCCCGAGCCCTGGCCCAGAAGCTGGCCGGAAAAGATTACGATATCCTGGTGACCGCCGAGGCTAAAAGCATCCCTCTGGCCCATGCACTCTCGGTAGAAACCCAAAAACCCTACGTGGTCCTGCGGAAGACGTACAAACCCTATATGGGCGTGGCGCTCTCCGTTGAAACGCTGTCGATCACGACCGGAAAGCCGCAAAGCCTCTTCCTGGACGAAAAAGATAACGAATTGGTGAAAGGCAAGCGCGTGGCGCTGATGGATGATGTCATCAGCACCGGCTCTACCCTGCAAGGGATGCGCCTGCTGATGGAGAAAGCCGGGGCGCAGGTCGTCCTGGAAGCCGGGATTTTCACGGAAGGCGAGCAGGCCCAATGGCAGCACATCATCGCCCTGGGACATCTGCCGGTGTTTACGGATTAGCTCGGCCCCTGACGGCCTCAAAAAAGACTTCCCCGGCTTAAGGCTTTACCTCTCCCTGCGAAAGAATTACGATCGGCCGGCCGCGCAAGTGGGTCAGAAAGACCACTCGCTCCTGGTCGCCCTTCAAGCGCAGCTCGCGGATCAGCGTTTCCGGCTGGAGCGGTGAGCCGCGTTTTTTCACCACCACCCGCCCAACCTGGCGCGAGCGCAATACCTGTCTCAATTTTTTCAGGCTAAAAGGAAACCAATCTTCGATGACCCAGGCCCGGGCGAAGGGTGTATTCACCAGGCGATCGGACGTCAGGTAGGCGATGTCGGCGTCTAACTGCCAGGCGCCAATCTGCTCGGCGAATGGGACGACCAGGCCGGCGCGCAGCACCGCCGGGTCGGGCTCATAAAGGTAAGCTTGCGGCTCTCCCAGCTTTCTCGCTGGCTCTTCCAAATCCCCGGAGTCCGGCCCGGACTCATCCGCCGCCAGGCTGTGCGGGCCGGGCAGTACGGTCGCCCGCCGGTAAGCCGTCTTCAGGGGGCCGAACCAGAGCAGTGCGTCTTTTAACTCCCCCCGCAGAGAGATAAACTCGACCTCGGCGTCGTAAGGCGCCAATTCCTGCATGCGCACACCCGGAGAGATCTTAACCCCCAGGGCCGGCGGCCAACCGCGGATCACATCCAATGCCGGGCGGTACTCATGCACCGAGTGCAGCCGGCGTCCCTGGCTGCGGCGGGCCGGATCGAAGAACAACGCAAGCCCGGGCTGGCTGGCAAACGGCAGCGGCTGAACCAGGTCGGCCTGCACGAAGCGGGCCCGGCTTTCCATTCCGAGGGCCTGCATATTGGCCTGCGCCATTGCCAGGCGCAGCCGGTCCATGTCCACGCCGATGGTAAAAGCCTGCGCTGCTAACGCCAGAGTGTCTGCCCCAATCGAGCAGCCCAGGTCAGCCAGGTAGTCGAACCCTGCAAAGCGTTTTGCCCGGTAGGCGGCGACTTCGTAGGCAGAGGCCTGCTCCAGCGACTGGCGGGTGAAATACATCCGGCCGGCAAACGGAAATTTCTGGCTGGCCTGGATGCGTAAAATGGCCGTCTCCAACGCGGCCCGCGCCAGGCCGGGCGGGAAGCGCCGGCTCAGGCTGGTAAAATGGGCCAGGAAATCCACCTCGCGCGGCGAGAGCGCCTGGGCTGCCTCGAGCGCCTGCTGGCCCTCGGGGGTTAACAAATCGCGAAAATCCTGGGGTTGCATGCCCTTATTTTAACAGGCGTTCCAGACTTTAACCCCTGGGTGTGGATTTTCTGGGTCTCTGGGAAATCCTTGAGGAGCCTCTCACAGAATTTCCTGAAGACCCGATTTTCTTCTCAGGTTGGATGAAGAGGGGTAAAATCAAAATTGGAATATCGTACAATTTGGATCAAATTCCTGGACAAAAGAGGCAAGCATGTCCTCCAGTCTGGCGCAGCGCCTGAACGCGGCTTACCAATATTATTTCGTCGGGCGGCGTTCTGAACAAGATCTCTTCCAATCCGCCATTTCTGCTGAAAAACTCCCCTTTTACGTGTTGCATATTCATGGCCCGGGTGGGATTGGCAAAACAACGCTGTTAAAAAGCTACGCCAACCTGTGCCCGCCGTCTGAGGTTAAGTGCGCCTATATCGACGCCCGCAACGTAGACGCTTCGCCGGGCGCATTTCTATTCGCTTTGCAGCAGGGTTTCGCCATCCCCGACTCGACTTCGCCGGTGGAATTCTTTAAATCCCTGGCTGGCCGCGTTGTCATTCTAATCGACACCTACGAAAACCTGGCCCCTCTGGACGATTGGCTGCGCCAGGAATTCTTACCGCAATTACCCGACAATATCTTGATGGTTTTGGCCAGCCGGCAGCCGCCATCGCTGGCCTGGCGCGCCGATCCTGGCTGGCAAAGCATCCTGCACGTGCTCGCTTTGCGCAATCTGGAGCCTGAGGAAAGCCGGAACTACTTACATAAACGCCGCGTGCCGGGAGACCAGCACACTTCCGTTTTGGATTTCACCCATGGCCACCCACTGGCGCTCTCGCTGGTAGCGGATGTCTTCGACCAGCGCGGGGATATCGAGTTCGTCCCGGAAGATACGCCCGATATCGTTGAAACACTGCTGGAACAGTTGGTCCAAAAGGTGCCCGGCCCCGCCCACCGCACGGCCCTGGAGGCCTGCGCCCTGGTGCGGGTGACGACCGAATCTATCCTGGCCGCCATGCTTGCGAACAACGATGTGCACGATTTGTTCGATTGGCTGCGCAGCCTCTCTTTTATCGAAGTGCGCCGCGGCGGGCTCTTCCCTCATGACCTGGCGCGGGACGCGCTGGTCGCCGACCTGCGCTGGCGCAATCCTGATTGGTACGCCCAATTGAAAAACCGCGCCCGCAAGTATTATGCTTCCCGCCTGAGCCAGGCAAGCGGGAACGCTCAGCAGCGCATGATGCTCGATTACATCTACCTGCACCGCGACAATGCCGTCGTACGCCCGTACTTCGAATGGCAGGCCAGCGGCAGCGCCTTGACGGACGAAATGCGACCTGCGGATATCCCGGCTTTAGCGGCGATGGTGGCTGCTCACGAAGGCGAGCAATCCAGCGCGCTTGCACAGCACTGGTTCCAACGCCAGCCGCAAGGCCTGTTGGTTTTCCGCAACAGCAAAGGCGCCCCGGATGGCTTTCTGGCGATCCTTGAGGTGCAGCGGGCCAGCCCCGAGGATCTTGACCTTGACCCGGCGATGAAGGCAGCGTCCGGATACCTTGAACGCTTTGCGCCTCTACGCCGCGGTGAAATCGCCAGTATTTTCCGCTTCTGGATGGTAGCGGACACTTACCAGGGCGTGTCGCCCACGCAAAGCCTGATCTTCACTCGGATGGTCCTGCATTACTTGACCACGCCCGGGCTGGGTTTCACATTTATCCCAACCGCCGATGCGGACTTTTGGAAACCCGTATTTGATTATGCCGATCTTACCCGGCTGCCCCAGGCGGATTTCAGGGTCGGAAGCAAAACCTATGGTATGTACGGGCATGACTGGCGGGCAACGCCTCCCACTGCCTGGCTGGACTTGCTGGCGGCCCGAGAAGTCTCCGCACAACCACAGGAGATCATCCGGCCTGCCGGGCGCCAACCCGTCCTGGTGCTCAGCCATGCAGATTTTCAAGAGGCGGCTAAAGAGGCTCTGAAAGCCTTCAACTTCCCTGACCGCTTGCAAGGCAACCCTTTAGTACGCTCCCGCCTGGCGATCGCCGAGGCCGGCCTCAGTGCGAATCCAAGCGAGCGCGCCAATTCCTTGCGCCAGATCATGCTCCAGGCGGCTGGTTCGCTGCTTGGATCGCCGCGTACGGCGAAATTTTACCGGGCGCTCGACCTGACTTATTTTCACCCGCTCGAGACTCAGGAAATTGCAGCCGAGAAGCTCGACCTGCCTTTCAGCACTTACCGCAGGCACCTGAAAGATGGGATTGCTCTCTTAACCGAACAGTTGTGGCAGCGCGAGATTGCTTGATGGTAAAGTGAGTAAAAAGTGAACAAATTTTGACCTGGAACAAGATCTAAAATTCCACTACACTGTAGCTGTTGAATTTAGCAGCTACAGTGTTTCTTTCTACTTCACATCCATGTCACCAACAAACCGGCAGATCATCAAAGACTTATTCCAGGCCTGGAATGACCACAACATTCACGGCATTCTTTCCTTCTATTCGCCAGATTGTGAAGGGAAGGATGTTGGACTGCCAACCGTGCAGCGCGGCCAGCAGGCAATTGAACAGGTAGTGACAGAATATTTATCCGCTTTTCCGGATATCCGTTTTTCGCAAATGGATATGGTGATCCAAAAGAATCGCACGGCAATCTCCTGGGTAGCGGAGGCTACTCACCAGGGGGTCCTGATGAAAATTCCGCCCACCTGGAGGAAAGTCAGCGTGCGCGGCGTAACGCTGTTGACTTTTGAAAATGGTAAAGTGACGCGAATGGAAAGCATCTGGGACGTCGCCGGCCTGCTGCGCGACCTCGGACTGCTGCCCGATCTGTAGATTCGCCTTCAGAATCGCCCTATTTAGAAAACAGGAGTGTAGAACCAATGAAAGAAATCCTTGCGCAACCGAATTCCGACGGCCTGCCAGCCCAGGCGACCTCATCCTCGTTCGAACGCTTTGGTGGGGTGTGCGCCATACTCGCCGGCGCGGCCGGCTTGCTTTATTCGGTCGCCTTCATTCTCCTCGCGCGTGCATCGCCCTCCTTAGGCGCCTTGCTCAGCGCGTTGTTCCTGGCCTTGGGCGGGCTATTTGGATCGGCAGCGTTGGTCGCTCTGTATAAGCGCCTGATCGAAATGCCCGAAACCGAGACAGCTTTCGCCTTCTGGGGTTTGATGCTGGGCCTGGCCGGCGCCCTCGGATCTCTACTCCACGGCGGCTACGACCTGGCCAACGCGATTAATCCGCCTCAGGCGAATCTACCTGGCCTGGCAGACCTGCCCAGCCCGATCGACCCGCGAGGCTTGCTCACCTTTGGCATAGCCGGGGTGAGCGTTTTCGTGTTCGCCTGGTTGATGGGCCGTGGCAAAGCATTTCCAACCGGCCTGAGCCGCCTGGGTTACCTGCTGGCTCTGGCATTGGCGGTGATTTACCTGGGCAGGTTGGTTATCTTGCAGGCAACCAGTCCGGTTATCCTGATTCCTGCCTTGCTGGCCGGCTTCTTGCTCAACCCGGCCTGGTACATTTGGCTGGGCAGTGCTTTGCTACGAGCAGCGCCTTAGGGCGCACGCCTGTACGCCGGGGACCATCTATGGCAACTAATGAATATCATTTCATCACCCAATGGCGAGTAGAAAGCACGCTGGAGGAGATCTCGGAGATCCTGGGCGATTCGTTGGGGTTAGCGCGCTGGTGGCCTTCCGTATACCTGGGGGTTGAAGTACTCCAACCCGGAAATGAGCTGGGCGTCGGACGGGTGGTCAACCTGTATACCAAAGGTTGGCTGCCATACACCCTGCGCTGGCAATTCCGCATTGTCCACAGCGAATATCCGCACGGGTTTACCCTGGAGGCGAACGGCGATTTCGACGGGCGCGGCATCTGGATCTTCGAACGGGATGGGGACAGCGTGAATATCACTTATGATTGGAAAATACGCGCTGTTAAGCCCTTGCTGCGCCGATTTTCGTTTCTATTCAAACCTGTCTTCGCAGCCAACCATCACTGGGCAATGGCGATGGGGGAAAAGAGCCTGAATCTGGAACTTGCCCGCCGCCATGCAAGCACGGATGAAGAGCGGGCAGACATCCCAGAGCCGCCCGAGCCGACTTCCGATCTGCCCTTCTACCTGGGGGCAGCCGGGGTATTGGCCCTGACCGGCGGCATTCTTTTTCAATTCCTCAAGCGAAGCGCTGGTGAAAACAAAACTGAACAGTGATTGATCAGTTTTTGGCCTGGATAATGGCAGGTGAAATTTGGTAAATTGATCCTGATCGTATCCGCTTATTTCGACCAAAGGAGGTAATCATGTCCAAGCGCTCGCGCCGGCCGGCATTCCGCCAAATCGGCATCCTTCTGTGTACTTTGTTAACCCCCATCTTATTGATCGCCACTGTATTCATCGCCTTCAACCCTGCCAGAGCTTCCAGCCACCGTGAAGCGCCGCTGATCTCCAAGGACCCATTCGCCGATAACACGGACACCTATGCGTTTATCCCTGAAGGGGTCACCGACCGGATCGTGCTGGTGGCCAACTGGATCCCCTTTGAAGGGCCGGAAGGCGGGCCGAATTACTACGAGTGGGATGACAGCGCCCGCTACAACATCTACGTGGATAACAACGGCGACGCCACTGCGGATATCACCTACACGCTCTCCAGCCATGTGACGGTAGGAAACCCGGATACATTCCTGTACAATGTGGGTCCGATCACCAGCCTGAGCGATCCCAACTGGAATCGCAAGCAGACGTATGACGTCATCGAAGCGAGGGGTAGCTCGACTGCGCCCCTGGCCTTGAACGTGACCGCGCCGCCCGTAAATATCGGCAGCAAATCCACGCCGAATTACATCCAACTGGCCAACCAGGCGATTCACACCTATACGGACCCGGGCAACGGGGATGTGATTAAAGTTTTTGCCGGGCAGCGCGATGACCCGTTCTGGGTGGATTTACAAGTTTTCGATCTACTCACGCTGCGCGGCCAACAACCGCCGGTGGGCTACACTAACGGCAATAATATCCCGATCGACTCGCTCTCCGGCTATAACGTCCACAGCCTGATCCTGGAACTCCCAATCTCCAGGCTGGTGCAGGGCGGCGAGCCGGTTATCGGGGTGTGGGCGGCAGCCAGCCGGTCGACAATGCCGGTGCTGCAAAACAGCAACCAACCGGCGGCCGGCCCCTTCACCCAGATTTCTCGCCTGGGGATGCCCCTGGTCAATGAGGTCGTCATCCCGGTCGGTTTGAAAGATGCCTTCAACACGCTGAAGCCCAGCCAGGACCTCTCGGTGTATAACCTGCTGCAAAAAAGCGTGGAGGACCCGGAGATCGGCAATCTGCTGTGCGGTCTGTATGGCGTAGCGCTGCCTGGGGACAGCGACCACGACTGCAGCACCGAGTTCACCTCCGGCACGCCGCGCTCAGGGCGCGGGGATATATTCGACATCTTCTTGCAGGGCATGGTGCTGGCGAATCCCTACACCATCACTACCGCCAGCGGCCCGATGCAGCTTCCGGCAGGCTTCAACGTAAACCGCCCCGCCAGTGTGCAGCCATCCGAGATGATCCGCATCAACACAGCGATCAGCGGCGACCTGTGCTCGCCGACCCCCAGCCGTTTGGGTGTGCTGGGCGGGGATGCATGCGGCTTCCCGAACGGCCGGCGCCTGACAGATGACGTGGTCGATATCGAGCTTCTGGCTGTCGCCGGCGCGGCTTACCCCGTTCTGGACGGGCGAGATACAGGCTTCAGCTTCAACGCTGGCTTGATCCCGGTCTTATCCGACAACGTGAACCAGAACGATGTCGCCTTCCTGAACAACTTCCCCTACGTCGCGACGGCCCAATCCGGCCAGGAGCACGTACACCAGAACCCGCTGGCGGCTTACTTCTTCCCGCTGATTAACAAAGCGCAGAGCGCGGTCAGCCAGTCTCCGGCAGCCCAGGTGACCCTGGGAAGCGCCGGATTAGCCCTGGTCGCCGGTCTGTTGATGCTGCGCCGCCGGAAACAAGAAGAATAGACCCAACCGAATTGCAGGGGCCCGGACTGTACAGGGGGTTGAAGCAGCCGGGCCCCTGTATGAATGACGTCGTTTTTTACCTATGGACTGCCCGCCATGCGCCTGACTAACCATGCCGCCTCCCCCAGGCCACGACCGGTTTATTTTTTTCTCGTCTCGCTGGTCTTTTTTGTCGTTGCGCTGCTCGGCGCCGTTGCACAAGGCCCGGCGAGCGCCAACCCACCTGCCCCTGCGCCGGTAAAGGCCTCATCCCAGGAAGCGATCGACCGCCTGCAAGAGATGATCGAGAAATATCCACAGAGCGCCAACGCCTATGCCCAGCTCGGCCTGGCTTACTTGCAGCGCCTGCGTGAAACTTACGATCCGGTTTACTACGCCAAAGCTGAGCTGGCATTTGAGGAAGCGCTGAAACGAGACCCTGATCAGCTGGATGCGCGCATCGGCTCGGCGATGATGGCCCTCTCGCGCCACCAATTCGCCCAGGGGCTGGCGCTGAGTGAACAAGCGCTGAGGTTAAATCCCTACCGTGTGGAGACGCGCGGCGCGATCGTGGATGCCCTGGTCGAGCTGGGACGCTACGACGAAGCTGTAGCCGCGCTGCAAGAAATGGTCGATTTACGACCCGGGCTGAGCGCTTACACACGAATCTCCTACCTGCGGGAACTTTACGGCGAAACTCAGGCTGCTATCGCGGCCATGCAGGCAGCCGTCGAGGCCAGCCCGGTGGGCAGCGAGGGCTGGCTCTGGTCCCAATACCAGCTAGGGAACCTGTATTTCACCAGCGGCGACCTGGAAAACGCGGCGAAAATCTACAGCCAGGAGCTGGCGCTGCAGCCGGATTACATGTACGCTCAGGCCGGCCTGGCTCAGGTTACCGCTGCGCGGGGTGAAACCCATGCCGCCATCCAGGCCTACCGCAAAATCATCGAACGGCTTCCCCTGCCCCAGTTTGTCATCTCCCTGGGTGACCTGTACCGCATCAGCGGCCGGGCAGACCTCGCCAGGGATGAGTATGACCTGGTGCGCTTGATGGAACAATTGAACGCCAGCGCCGGTGTGGATGTCGATTTGGAGATGGGCTTTTTTGACGCCGATCACGGCGCAGACCCGCAAGCGGTTGTCCAGCGCGCCCGAGGGGTTTACAACCGCCGGCCCACGATCTACGCAGCCGACTTGCTCGCCTGGGCGCTTTATCGCCTCGGGGACTATCCGTCGGCTCAGGTTTACAGCCAGCAGGCATTGCGGCTGGGAACTCGCGACGCCAGGCTCTATTATCACGCCGGGATGATCGCCCTGGCGCAAGGGCGCAGTGCAGACGCCAGGCTCCTTCTGGCCGAATCGCTGGAGATCAACCCCCATTTTGACCTGATCCAGGCGCCGGTCGCTCGTGCAGCGCTCAAGCGCCTGGGAGAATGACGAATTCCATGCCGAGCTGTCCTCTTCGCGAGAGAAGCGCCAGCCGGCGCAAGCCATGAGGTTTCCAATGAGAAGAACACAGCGTGTCGCTTTGATTGCTCTGATCTTACTTGCCGGCATGATCTTCGTACCAGTGGCTGCGGCGCACCCCTTGGGCAATTTCACCATCAACCACTACGCCGGAATCCTGGCAGGGCCGGATTCGCTGCGCGTCGACTATGTCCTCGATATGGCGGAGATCCCCGCCTTCCAGGAAATTGCCACGTTCGACGCCAACCACAACGGCGCCGGCGAGGCGCAGGAAACGGCAGCTTACCATCCAAAACAGTGCCGGGCAATCCTGGCCCAGCTCTCACTGGCCTTGAACAACCGCCCTTTGCGCCTTAACCTGGAATCATCTGGAGTGGAATTTCCCCCGGGCCAGGGCGGGTTGGCGACCTTGCGCCTGAGCTGCACATTCCAGGCAGCATATTCGACCAGTAATGGACCCGCACGCCTTGCCTTCAAAGACAATTCTTATCCCGAGCGGCTGGGTTGGCGTGAAATTGTGGTGAATGTAGATGGCGTTTCACTCAACGGTGATGTGCAGACCGCCAGCCTCAGCCAACGCCTTACAGCTTATCCGCAGGACCTGCTCAGCAACCCGCTCGATCAACGCCAGGTTGAATTCACCATCCAACCGCTGGGCGCAGCCAGCCAGGCTCCAGAAAAGGCCAATTTAACCTCCGCCGCAGGGCTGCCTGGAGATCGCAACGATGCTTTCACCAGGCTGATCCTGCTCGATAACCTCGACCTGGGGACGCTGGTCTTCGCCCTGGCGGTGTCGTTTCTCTGGGGAGCCATGCACGCCTTGACCCCGGGCCATGGAAAAACCATCGTCGGCGCTTATCTGGTTGGCTCGCGCGGCACCGCCCGGCATGCCCTCTACCTTGGGCTGGCGACTACCATCACCCATACCGCCGGGGTCTTCGCCCTGGGACTGGTCACGTTGTTTGCGGCGCACTTCATTCTGCCCGAAAAATTGTTCCCCTGGATCAGCCTTTTGTCCGGGTTCCTGGTGGTTACCATCGGGCTGAACCTGTTCGTTAGCCGGCTGCGCGGCGCTCAAGCTTTCGCCGCGCAGCCTGCAAACCACAGGTTTGCCTTACAGCCCGCCATTTCGCCGCAGACGCAATACCAGGTCTTAGATCTCCAGGTCGGGGCCAGGCAGCTTGTCCACTCTGTGCATACCCACACTGGCTCGCACGAGCATTCCCACACGCACAACCTCCTTGAGCCTCACGAGCACCCCCACGGATCAGGCCATACTCACAGTCACCTGCCTCCAGGTGCGGGCGATACCCCGCTGACCTGGCGCAGCCTGCTGGCCTTAGGCATATCCGGCGGCATTTTGCCCTGCCCTTCGGCGCTGGTGGTGCTGCTTAGCGCGATCGCCTTAGATCGTATTGGATTCGGATTGGTGCTGGTCGTGGCCTTCAGCCTGGGTCTGGCGAGCGTGCTGACCGGCATCGGTCTGATGTTCGTCTACGCCGGACGGTTGTTTGAACGCGTGCCGTCTGGCAGGCGTTTGACCCAGCTCATACCGGCCTTGAGCGCCGTATTCATCGCATTGATCGGCCTGGGCATCACCGTACGAGCCATGATCGAGATGGGGTGGATCAGGTTGTAATCGGAGCCGAGAGTGGGTGTAAAATGGGGTCAGGACCTGCAAATGATCCCCAAGCAACCCACCTCTAAGAACGAAATCATACGACACATCATCGAAACAACCGGGACGATCGCCGTGGTGGGACTGTCCTCACGCAAGGAACGCGCCGGACATTATGTACCCGCTTATCTCCAGCAGCACGGCTACCGGATCATCCCGGTCAACCCTTTCCTGGAGCAAGCCCTGGGGGAGAAAGCCTATCCCGACCTGCTCGCTGTAGCCTCGCCGGTTGACCTGGTCCTGATCTTCCGGCGCAGTGAAGAAGTGCTGCCCTTCGTGGAGCAAGCGGTTCAAATTGGCGCTAAGGCGGTCTGGATGCAATTGGGGATAAAAAACGAGAGCGCCGCCGAGTTAGCCAGGAGCGCCGGGCTCAACGTCGTGATGGACGCCTGCATGCTGGTTGAGCACCGCAAGGTCCGGCGCGGCGGGTAACCGGAGCTCGATTCCCCAGATAAACCATCAATCCGTGGCCCTGGCCTGCAGGTTGGCCTGGAGCATAAGACTGGCGGCCTTGCGCCCGATCTCGACGGCATAATTTGTGCCTCGATCCCACGGATAAACCTGGCTCATGCTGGCAAAATACAGGCCGGTGATCGGTGTCTGGATGGCGGGGATGTTTTGCGAATGGTTCACCTCCGGCACGGGTTGGGCATAACTGGTGCGAAACAGCCAGGATTTTCGCAGCCAGCCGGCCTCGAAGCGCGGATTAATGCGTTTTAAAGCCGGCAGGAAGCGTTCCAACAGTTCTTCCTTACTTAAACGGAAATATTCGTGCTCAGGCTCCAGGTAATCCCCCAGGTAAAGAATGCGGTCTCCGCTGAAATGCTGGCTCGAAACGAAATTGGTATGTTCTACTACCGCCAGAAAAGGAAAACCGGCCGATTTCGGAATGTTGTACCAATAATAGCCCTCTTCCGATAACTGCTGTGTCAAAGCCAGCACCATCACCACCGCGCCCAGGCTTTTGAGCGCCAGCAAGCCGCGCAAATAATCCGGCGGCAGAGACGGGGCCAGTCGGGCCAGCAAAGACGGCGAAGTCGTCACCAGGCACTGGTCGAAATGCTCCAGGCCAGAGGGAGTTTCTAACAACAGGCCGCCATTTTCGTCCGGCGAAATGCAAGCCACCGCGCTGGAATATCGAATCTCCACGCCTATTTCCTGCAGTCGGCTGGCGAAACGGTCGGAAAAAGTCTGGAATCCACCCTTGAATGTGCCCAGGTGAGTGGTGCGCGCCTTGATGCGCGCCCACATCCAGGCCATGTTCACCTTCCTGGCGTAACGCTCGCCGAATTTGCCGATGAGGAGCGGCTCCCACATCAGCTCGTAGACCCGGTCGCCGGCCCATTTGCGCATCCACGCATCGACCGTAACTTTTTCCAGCGCACGCCAGTTATTCGTCAGCTTCAAATACAATCCCACCAGGCCAAAACGGATTTTATCAATTCCCCAGCCCAGCCCCGGAAACAGAATCGCTTTCGGGATCGAATCGAAAGGATAGAATTTTCCGTTGTAATACATCACCGTATACGGGCGTGGAAAGATAACGTCCTCGTTCCAACCCAGCTCTTCGATTAAGCCCAGGATATGCCTGTCGCTAGCGAACCAGTGGTGGTAAAACTTTTCGACCGACCAGTCCCAACCGGGTTCTTTAAAGCCGGAAGCCAGCCCGCCTGGCTGGTCGCTGGTCTCAAAAATGATCACCTGGTGACCGGCGCGCCTCAGATCGTAAGCGGCTGCCATACCGCCAATTCCTGCGCCAATAATCGCAATCTTCATAGAATCTCCCAAACCAGCTTCCCACCGTTAATCTGTAATGGCGTCCCGTGAATCACTGGGGGTTTACTTGCTCGATCTGCAGCTTCTTAAGATCCTGGCTCCAGCTTAACCCTTCGCGGGCCATGTAATACGCTCCGAGCGCAGTGATTGGCACCCACAAAGCGATATGCAGCACCAGGGTATACGCCGCTGCGACGGCTCTATTGACGTTATAGGCGACCAGCACGGCAATTCCGGGGGCGTCAAATGTGCCTACATACCCCGGCGCAGAGGGGATCGTGGTCGCCAGGTTGACGATTCCATTCATCAACATGAGGGCGAAGAAACTGACCCTGAATGGAAAAGCATGCATCACGAACCAATACTTGCCCGTCTCAAACAGCCAGATCACCACCGAGGTCAGGAATACCATCAGAGCTTCGCGCGGCGAGCGCAGGGAAGCCAGCCCGCCCAAAAACCGATCCGACAGGTCCAGAGTCTTCTCCTGAAAACGCTCAGGCACCCACCTGCGTACGAAACGATTGAGGATAATTTCCGCCCGATCCGGGAACATGGCTGCCAGCAGAAAAACAGCCAGAGCGCCAAAGAAGAGGGCGCTGCCGGAGATCGCCACCGTCTGGATGCTGATGCTGCCGATAAGGCCCGAACCGCCGGTCAACTGGGTGAGCTCGGTCAGGTTAATGAAAATAAAGGCCAGCATGACCACGCCATCGAAAATCCGCTCGACGATGATCGTCGCCAGCGAGGCCGAAACGGCGACATTTTCCCTGCGTTTGAGAACTACAGCTCGCAAAAGCTCGCCCGCCCGCGCCGGGTAAATGTTGTTGCCCATATAGCCGATGGCAACGATCGGGAACATCGTGCGGGTGGGGATCGTCTTAATCGGGCGCAGGAGATAGTGCCAGCGCCAGGCGCGCGCCCAGACGCCCAAAAAATATACCGCGATGCCGGGCAAAAGCCACCAGTAGTTCGCCTGCTTCAGAGCGCCGCTCAGGTCTTCCAGCCCCAGACCGCGCAGCGCAAGATAGAGAAAAACCAGGCTGATGGCGACGCCCAGCCAGAATTGCCAGCGTTTCATGGCGCCATTCTACCACCCAAAACAATGTGCAGAAAGGCACGGATTATAATACGGCCATGAACCGCCGTTTAACCATTTTGTTATTTCTCATGGTGTTGGTCCCAGGCGCAGGGATCGTCTATTTGTTAGGCGCGCCACGTCTCGAGTCCGTCTCCCCCGAAGTGGACGCATTCAGCGTGCCGGCCGGCACTGACCTGCGCCTGAAGTTCTCGCGGCGTATGCAGCCGGATACCGTCACCCAACGGCTGGAAATCACTCCACCTCAGGAAGGGAATTATTCCTGGGAAGGCAGCACTTTAATCTTCACGCCAAACCAGCTCTGGCCCAGCGGCGCAAAGGTCGACGTCCGGCTGAAGCGCGGGGCGCGCGCCGCCGGTTTGTTGTCTTTGCCTCTCGGCGCTGATTCCTCCTGGTCCTTCACGATCGGGCAGCCGCGCCTGGCATACCTGCACCCGGCAGACACAGCCGCCAATCTCTACGTTTTGAACCCATCCACAGATCAGGTCCAGCAGGTAACGGATAGCGGCGCCGGTATATTGGAGTTCGATGTAAATGCCACCGGGACGATGATTTTCTACAGCGCCCGCAACGCGCAAGACGGAGGCGATCTTTACCGCCTGGACGGTGTGAGCAAGTTCAGCCAGGAGGACCCAAACCAACCGACTCCTCAACCCGGCGAACCTGTCCTGATCCTGGATTGTAAAGGGGCGCAGTGCCGTTCTCCAAAAGTCTCTCCGCACGACGATTACCTGGCGTACGAAGTTACGGGAGTCCTGGGAAGCGGCCAGCCCACCTATTCCCAGGTATGGTATCTGCCCCTGCCAGCCCCCGGACAAGACGCTCAAGACCCGCCTCCTCAGCCAATACTGGCCGGAGAAATGGATCACCAGAGTGTGCTGCCGGCCTGGTCGCCGGATGGACTACTCAGCTATTATGACACCAACCTGGCGGAATTCGTTTTTTTAGACCCCAAGAGCGGCCAAACCAACGTGTTTCAAAACAACACCGGACAGCCAGGCACCTGGGATTCGAGCGGAAACGATTTCGTAGCGCCCGAAATTTCACTGCTTCCCAGCGGAGATCCCAACCAGACTGGCCTGGAACAGCTTTCCAACAGCCACCTGATTCGCTACGATATCGAGAATAAAACCAGCCAAGATTTGTCAAAGGACGAGAATCTGGAAGACACCGCGCCGGTTTTCTCGCCGGACGGGCAGTTCCTGGCGTTCGCCCGCCGCTTTCTCAGCGTGGAGCGTTGGACGCCAGGCCGCCAGTTGTGGCTGATGCGCTCGGATGGCAGCCAGCCCCACCCGCTGACGAACGACCCTTACTTCAACCATTTTGAGTTCGCCTGGAATCCAAACGGACAGCAGCTCGCGTTCGTGCGCTTTAACCAAACAGATTTGACGGAGCCGCCTGAGATTTGGTTAATCGATCCGGAGACAACCCGCGCCTATCGACTGGTGGCAGGAGGATATGCACCCCAATGGATACCATAAGTCTGCCCACCCATCAGCTCGCCCCGGTCTTCAGCCTCCCCGATCTGCAGGGCAACCTGCACAGCCTGGAAAAGCTGCGCGGCCGCATTGCCATCCTGAATTTCTGGTCGGCGGAGTGTCCCTGGGCAGGCCGCGCCGACATTGAGCTGGTCTCCTGCCTGCCGGCCTGGGGAGAGCAGGTGGCCCTGTGGTGCATCGCCTGCAACGCCAACGAGCCTCTCGAGCTTTTGGCTCGCGTGGCGGCAGAACACGGGCTGCCGGTCGTCCTGCAGGATGTGGAACACCGCGTGGCCGATCTCTACCATGCAGTCACCACCCCGCATCTGTTCCTCCTCGACCGGCCTGGCATCCTGCGCTACCAGGGCAGCCTGGATGACGTCAATTTTCGGCGCCGAACGCCAACCCATCCTTATCTACGTCAGGCAGTGGAATCCTTGCTTGCCGGGCGCCTGCCCGAACCTGCAGAGACCAGCCCTTACGGCTGTGCAATCGTTCGAGAAAATATGTAAAGCGACCAATTTGAAAAACAAACTTGAAGCGCCCAAAAATCGAGTAGAATCACCAAAACCTCTTCCGTCCAATTAGGCACGCCTATAGGCATATTCCTGAGTCGCACAGGTCTGTGTGGCACAAACCAATAGGAAAATTATGAGTGATAAAGAAACTGCCCAAAATGTGATCGATTCGTATCGCAAGCGCCAGCAAGCCGCACAAAAGGCTCCGCTTATCATTGGGGCGGCGGCTCTGCTGCTGGTGATCGGCGCAGCAATCCTTATCTTCTGGCTGCTTGGCCCGGAAAGGTCGCCAATTTCCTTTTTTGCCAGCCAGACGCCTACACCCACCGAGACTAATACCCCTACCCAGACCCCTACCCTGACGCCAAACCCTACGATGACCCCCACCGAAGAGCCCACGGCGACGGAAACCCTGACGCCCACACCCTCTGGACCGTTCGAATACCAGGTTGTAGAAGGGGATAACCTTTTTGCCATTGCCCAAAGATTCCAGGTGGATTTGCTGCTTTTGATCACGATTAATAACCTGGATCCGGCCAACCCGATCATCCGTGTGGGAGACAAGCTGATCATCCCTGGCCCGGATACCGAGCTGCCCAGTGCAACCCCGCTGCCCGCCAATATCGGGCGCGGCGCCAAGATCCAGTACACCGTGCAAACTGGCAACTCACTGGCTTCCATTGCCTTGAACTTCAACAGCACGGTGGAGGCCATCAAAACCGAGAACAAAATCGAAAATGAGAATGAGATCTTTGTGGGCCAGGTGCTGGTCATCCCAGTCAACCTGGTAACAGCCATCCCGAGCAGCACGCCAGCGCCTCCAACGGGCACGCCCACTCCCGGTTCGCCCGCGCCTGCAGCAACGACCGCGGCTGCTACCCAAACCAGCGCGCCATAAGTGTCGGGCGCTCTGTGGCGCACCACGCGTAAGGATGAAAAGAGATTCATCAAAATAGGCGATGCGGGCGTCCACCTGAATTCATCCGGTCCTGGAATGAATGCGAGTTGTGATAGGACGTTTCCGGTCAGTGTCGAGGATGTCATGATGATGGGCCGGATTGGAAAGCTCGGCTTGCTGCGCACAGGCAAAAAACCCCCGTAACCTCGAACATTCAAAGGAAGAAATGACTCTGTCCTCCCATGTCTGAACCTGCACCAAAACCCAATTCTGCTTCCGAATGGCTGGCGCGCTTGCAAGCAAATGGCTACCGCCTGACCTCGCCGCGCCAGGCCGTTGTCGAAACCATCGCTTCGAGCCCGCGCCTGCTGAGCCCATTGGAGGTCTACGAGCTGGCCCGCGCCCGTTACCCCGGGCTGGGCCTGGTGACGGTTTACCGCACCGTTGAAAAGCTGGAGGAGCTCGGCCTGATCCAGCGTGTCCACCAACCCTCCGGGTGCCAGGCGTTCGTCCCCACCGCCGCCGGCCACAACCACCTGCTGATCTGCCAGAGCTGCGGGCGGGTGGAGTATTTCAGCGGCGACCGGGAAAAAATGGACACCTTGATCAATGAAGTTGGCAAGGACAGCGGCTTTGACATCCAGGATCACTGGCTGCAGCTCTTTGGCGTGTGCGCGGAATGCCAGCGGAAAGCAAACCGCGCAGCGCCTATTTGACGATCTGGCTGGCCTGCTCGACCCGATCCAGGATCTCCTCCGCCTCCTGCTGCCCGGCGAGGTGCACTCGCCCATCGCTGTCAACGTGGGTGGGGATCAACTCATACCCCAGGTAACGCGCTGCCGGCAAACTGCACTTTTAGAATGACCCCCTGCCTGTGATCGCGAAGGCCCTGGTCGAACACGAAATTCCCCAGCCCGTAGAAAACTTGGACGCCATCGATCTCCTGCACAGCCTGGACAACATGGGTATGGTTGCCCACCACCAGGTCTGCCCCATCGGCCACGGCCTGGCGAGCCAGGTTGCGCTGCAGCCAGTTCGGCACGGGTACATCCTCCGGACCCCAATGCGGCATGGCAATGACAACGTCTGCAACCTTGCGCGCGGCTGCAATCGCCTCCTGCAGGTTCTCTTGATTCAGCACGGCAATGCCGGGCGTGTCTTCTCCGGCGAAGGTCATCGGTTCGATTTGACCCAGTGAAACAAATCCAAACCGCACGCCATTCACGGTCACCACGACCGGCTGCATAGCTTCGGCCAGGTTATTTCCGGCCCCGAACGGCAGAATGCTCACCCTGCGCAAATTATCCATTGTATCGAAAAACGCCTGGTCTCTGCAGTCGCCCAGGCCACAATTCTTGATGTGGTTGGTCGCAACACTCATGAGATCGAAACCTGCCCAAGCCAGGGCGTCGGCGTTATTCGAGCTTCCCACCAACAAATAGGTTGGGATACAACCCGTATGGCGCGTGATATCGCTCATGGTGGCATTGAAAGTCCCCACAGCCAGATCGGCCTGGGAAATTAAATCGCGCACTTCTTCATAAGGGTAATTCGGGTTGCCATTCTTGTCCAACGCGGCTTGCACGCAGCGCGCCGGGACGATCACGCCTGTGAACAGCAGCGTGGTGATTGGCTGGGTGGTAAGGGTCGCCGTTGCCGTCGGGTCAGGCGCAGGGGAAGGGCTCGCTGTTGGCGCGGCTGTAGTGGGCAAAGGGGTCGCAGAGGCAGGCGGGGTGGTAAGGGCCAGATTTGCATGGACTGGGGTGTTCGGAACCAGGGCGCCTGGACCCCGTGTGCCCGTGGCAGCCGCCGAGGTAGCACCCCTGGAGGGGACAGGCACGGCAAGTCCACACGCGCTGGCAACCAGCGCCAGGAGAAACAGGAAAGCAGAGTAGCGATGCATCAAAAAATGCTTCAGGTTTTGTTCGAATGGATCGCTCGGGATTGCCCGGCCCGTGGGGTTTATTGCGCTCAATCACCCCGTTCATCGACCGGAGGCGCAGCCGGGCCATAATCCAGCACCTCGCGCACCCCCGTACCCGGATCGGGCGGGCCGATGATGGCCTTCAACTCCATGTTCTCGATCAAGCGGGCGGCGCGTGTATATCCAATCCGCAGGCGCCGCTGCAGCATTGAGATGGAAGCACGCCCCTGGCGGCGAACCAGGTCGACCGCCTCGTCCAACAAGGGATCTTTGTCTTCTTCATTGGTGATCTCATCCCACATCGGCAACTGCTTGAGCGGCAAATTGGCCGGCAGCGCATCGACGATGCCCCCCACTGCTACCTGGGTGGTGATCTCGCTGCCAGAGAAACCCCGCCAGTACTGAACCAAGCGCTGAATCTCATCGTCGGAGACGAAGACCCCCTGCAGGCGCACCGCTGCAGGCGCGTCCGGCGCCTGGAAAAGCATATCGCCGCGCCCCAGCAAGCGCTCGGCCCCAGGTTGGTCCAGGATGACCCGGCTATCCACTCCGGAGGCGACTGCAAAGGCGACACGCGCAGGGAAATTGGCTTTAATCAGACCGGTGACGACATCCACCGAGGGTCTTTGCGTGGCGATCACCAGGTGGATGCCGGTCGCCCGCGCCAGTTGGGCCAGGCGGGTGATCGAGCGTTCGGTCTCGTCCGGCGCCAGCATCATCAGGTCGGCCAGCTCGTCGATGATGACCACCAGGTAGGGCAGCCTGCTCCCAGCGCGCATGTTTTGCCGGGCGTTGTAATCCTGGATGTTGCGCGAGCCGGCTTCTGCCAGTTTGCGGTAGCGCATGTCCATCTCACGCATCACCCACTGCAAGGCCGCGATCACTTTTTCCATTTCAACCACCACCGGAGCCAGAAGGTGCGGGATCCCGTTGTAGCCCGTCAGCTCGACCCGCTTAGGATCGACCATAATCAAGCGCAGATCTTCGGGGGTGTTGTTCGCCAGCAGGCAGGTGATCAAGGCATTCACGCACACAGATTTGCCCGAGCCTGTAGCGCCGGCGATGAGCAAATGCGGCATCGCGGCCAGGTCAGCCGCGACCGCCATTCCGGCGACGTTCTGTCCCAGGGCAAAGCGCAAAGGCGACTTCAAGCGTTTAAAGGCCTCGCTTTCGATCACATCCCGCAGCGCGACCAGGGAAATCTCTTCATTCGGGACCTCGATGCCCACAAAGCCCTTGCCCGGCACCGGCGCCTGAATGCGAATCGTGCGGGCAGAGAGCGCCAGGGCTAAGTCATCCGCCAGGGCGGCGATCTTGCCCACCCGGACGCGCATGCGCCCGTTGCGAGATTCGATAAAGCCCGGCTCGACGCCAAACTGGGTGATGGTGGGGCCGCGGTTGATCTCTTCGACCCGCGCCGGCGCGCCGAATGAAGCCAGGGTCTCTTCGATCAGGCGCGCCCGCTGGCGGTCAATCTCGTCGTCATAACTGACTTCCCCGCCGCTGTCCAGGATATCCGCGATAGGGGGTAACGCCCATTCGCGCGGCTCCAGGCGCATCCCAGGCTGCACGCTCGCTTGCTGCGCCGGGCTCTGCGCCGATCCCGTGAGGGCTTGCGCCAGCTCCTCGGGCACCCCATTAAACTCGGTGAACGGCATGGCCTCCAACGGCGCCCGGCTTTGGCGCGACCGGCGCCTCTGCCAGGTGTTTGCCAGCCCGTCCCTGAAGCGCGACGCCAGCGGTGAGATCCAGCCAAACATCTCCAACACGGTCAAGTCCAATGCGAGCGCCAGGCCGACCAACAGCCAGGCGACCAGCACGACCGCAGTCCCGCCGCGGCCCAATGCCACCAGCAAAACCTGGAGGATGGCCGCGCCGATGTAGCCGCCCCCATCCCCGGCTTCTGCAATGACAAGCGGAGCGTCTTGCAGCCGGAGGAACTGGATAAAATGCAGCCAGGCGAGCAGGTTGACGAACAATAAGATGATCCCCAGAAGGCGCTCTAAAGCCAACTGTGGAATGCGCTCGAAATTTCGCAGCACCAGCCATAACCCGGCCAGGATCAACCCGAACGGGAAAATGTAGCGCCCCAAACCAAAGGTTTTGGAGGTCAACTCAACCCAGCTTCCCGTCAGGCTGCCGCGGCTGGAAGAGAGCAGGCTGAGCAAGGTAAGCAGCCCAAACAGCGCCAGAAAAACCCCGATGATATCCAGCTTGCGATCCAGCGACATGCCGCCCAGGATTGGGCGAGACGGCCGCGGGATTTTAACTTTCGCCGCGGCAGGCGCTTTCTGAAGGCGGCTGGCTTTTGCCGGGCGAGCGCTTTTCACCGGGGTCTTGCTGCGCGCAGCCGGCTTGCGCGCCTCTTGCTTTTTCTTGCTCGAAAGCGGTGCGCTCCTGGGTTTTGAAGCTGGTTTGCTAGATTTTGTAGTTTTGGGCTTACGTGCCATAGATTTTAAACAGCGCTTCAGGCTACCACCGGCAGGAAAAGTTGAATGTTGGCTGGTCCATTTCTCGACCAGCCGCTGCTGGCATTATAGCACACCTGATCGGCCCCAAATTGTAAGGCGCTCAGGGTTCTTGAGCGCCTGGAACGATTGGCGCATCGACAAGCAACCATTCAGCCAGGATCAGGGCAATTCTTCGATCGCTGTAATTTGAGGTACAATAATCCTCCGTCTGCGCGGCCCGGCTCCATTCAACCAAGCAAACCGCGCAGGCAGGCTTGAAAGCTATCTCGCTTCTCGAAAGGTCCAGGCTTGTTTCAAATCGTTTTTCTCGGAACGTCGGCTTCCGCCCCCTCGATACACCGCGGCTTATCTTCCCAGGTGGTTTTACACGACGAATACCGTTTTCTGGTGGATTGCGGTGAGGGCACCCAGCGCCAGATCATGATGTCCGGCCTGGGTTTCAAGCGTTTAAACCGCATTCTGATCACCCATGGGCACCTGGACCACATCCTGGGATTAGCCGGGCTGCTCTCGACATTTTCGCGTTGGGAAACCATCGACGGGCTTGAGATTTATGGCGGGCGTTGGGCGCTCGAGCGAATCCACGATCTGCTCTACGGCGTGGTTTTGCGCGGGGCGCGGCCGCCGATCGACATCCAAATGCGTGAAATTCAGCAAGGGGTGATCTTTGAAACCGAGGACTTCTGCGTAACCGCATTCCCGGTTTACCATCGCGGCCCGGACTGCTTCGGTTATTCGTTCCAGGAAAAACCACGCCGGCCATTTTTACCCGAACAGGCCGAGGCGCTCAATATCCCCCCCGGGCCATGGCGGCGCGATCTTGTCAATGGACAGGCGGTGCTCCTGCCGGATGGGCGACAGGTTAGCCCCGATCAAGTGCTCGGCCCCGAAAGGCCTGGAACGCATCTGGTTCATATCGGCGATGTCGGCCGGACCGAAGATTTGTTCGCAGCCTGCCGGAACGCCGACGCCCTTGTGATCGAAGCGACTTACTTAGAGGAGGAGGCGCAAATGGCCCACGACTACGCCCACCTGACTGCCAAACAGGCCGCCCAACTGGCAGCCCAGGCCGGAGTAAAGCATCTCATCCTGACTCACATTTCACGCCGCTATCGCGAACGGGACGTTCTGGCCGAAGCGCGGGCTGTGTTTCCGCAAGTCACCGTCGCCCGCGATTTCGACGCCTTTCAGATCAAGCGAGGCGAATTCACCAAGATCAGTTTACAGGAAGATGAGAATTGAAATCTGAACGAGAAATAAAATGCCGAGCGCAGCCCACAGGACGGTTTGTAGAATGGCGCCGGAAGTCGCCGCCAGCCCGGCGCAGAACAATAACCCCGCCAGGTTTAGGGCGATCTGGTAATTCGTTTTTCCCAGGATCACTCGCAGCTTATCCGCCTCAATACTGGCCCGCCAGCTCGCATAGCTCAAGGCGCCCAAGGCCAGCGAACACCCCAATACCCACAGCGCATTTGCGCCAACACAGAACCAATCGATCATTTCGACCCCCGGCCTCCCGGCTCACATCGTCGCGCCGGTGAAATTAAAGCGCCCGATCTTCAGCGCCGGGACCCGGATCGCAACGCCGCCAAATTCGGAAGACAGGCAGCGCGTTTCGCTTCCCACAGCCTGCACATCTGCCAGCGCCTGGATGTACGACTGCGTAAAACGCAGGTTCTTCAGGGGGTAAGCCAGCTCCCCATTTTCTATTTTAAACACCCCGTCACGGGTCATGCCAGTGAGCACGCAATCGCGCGGGTGCACCAGGCGGGTGTACCAAAATCGCGTGATGTATAACCCGTCCTGTGTGGCGCGGATCATGCCCTCCAGGCTGGCATCCCCTGTCCCCAAAAATAGGTTGGTCGCTATCGGACCCATCTCTCGCATTCCGGGCGGCAGGGCATGGCCTGTGCTGGCCGCGCCGGCTTTCCCGGCTGTATAGCGGTCATATACCGGCTCGCCGACGACGCCCGACTTTACAATATCGACTCGCTTTTTGGGGACCCCTTCAAAGTCAAACGGCATCGGAACGCCGCCTGGATCCAGGCCGTCGTCCCAGATATTGACCATGGGGCTCATGGCCTGCTGGCCCTTGCGCTCATTCATCCACGAACGACCGTCTAGGACGGCCTGAGCGCCCATCCCATAAAAATCCATGGAGGCGAGGACATCTTCCACAGCATAGGGGTCGAGAATGACCGTGAATTCGCCAGGCCCGATTTTCCTCGGCTGGCGGCCAAGCTCGGCTTTCTGGGCGGCCTCCTTCCCCAATGCCTCAATCGGGATCGCTGCGACCTGCCAATCTGAAGCATGAGCGTAGCCCGAAGCGTCTTCCGCCATAATGACGGTCTGAAAGTCCGCATGTGTGCCGGCATGGTACGCATACAGGCCCTGCGAATTCGCCGCTGCGACGGCACTGCGCCCGCTGGAAAATGCGCCAAATGCGTTCAGGTTTTTATCGGCCGCCTGGCGGCAGACGAGGCCGACTGCTTGCGCCCGCTGCTGAGGTGAAAGCACGGCGGTGTTCTCATCCCACGCATTCACCGGGGTATAGGGGGCCGGTTCGGCCAGGCCGGGATCATCCGGGTCTTCAGGGCTGGCGGCCGCGTTCGCCAGGGCATGCTCGGCCAGAGCATCCAGCGCCGCGCCGTCCAGGCGGTTGCTGGTCGCCGTACCGGTGCGCTTTCCCTGCTTCACCCGCAGGATGAGGCTCGCGTCGATCTCAGCTACATTCTGGTGGATGCTGTTGTTGGCAAAACGCGTCAGTGCATTGTCTTCGACCAGGAACAGCACCTGGGCGGGGACTGCGCCGCAGCGTTTCAGCACCTGGTTGCAAATTTCTCGGGCAGCATTCTCATCCATCATCGCGCTTTGCCTCACTTGAGAACCCCAACGCGTACATTGCGAAAACGGGCCGGCGCGGCGCCATGCCCGGTATGAGCGATCTGCATCGGCTGGCCCTTACCGCAATTGGGCGTACCCCACATGACCCAGGCATCCTGGTTGCACACAGCGTCGCAACTGTTCCAAAATTCGGGGGTCAGCCCGGTGTAGGTTGGGTTGCGCAGCAGCCGCCCCAGCTTTCCATTTTTTATCTCATAACCAACCTCTGTCCCGAACTGGAAGTTATAACGCTTGTCGTCGATCGACCAGGAGCGATTGGTCTCCATATAGATACCCTGGTCCGTATCGGCGATTAGATCCTCTAGATCCCAATCCCCGGGTTCGAGGCTGACATTCGTCATGCGGATCAGTGGAATACGGTTCCAACCGGAGGCGCGCATACAGCCGTTGGAGTGCTTGCCCAGCCGTGCGGCAGCCTCGCGCGACATCAGGTAACCGACAAAAAGGCCATTTTTGACGATCGGGGTTGATTGAGCCGGTATACCCTCGTCATCCCAGCCAAACGTCCCCAATCCGAGCGGGCGCAGGCTGTCCGCGGTCAGGTTTACCGCTGGCGAACCGTAATGGAAACTGTTCAACTTTTCGGTTGTGAGAAAAGATGTGCCGGCGTAAGCGGCTTCGGAGCCAAATACGCGGTCGAGCTCGATCGGGTGGCCGCAGGATTCGTGAACCTGCAAGGCCACTTGCTCACCCCCCAGGATCAGGTCGGTGATGATCTCGGATGGGCACGGATCGGCGCTGAGCAAGGCAACGGCCTCGCTGGCAACGCGCTCGGCATTGCCGGGCAGGCCCCAGCCTTGCACGGCCTCCCAGCCGGCGGTCACCTGCTGCCTGCCGAATGAAGCCGGATAAGAGCGCGTTTGAACCTCGCCATTCCCCACTGCGATGGCCTGAATGCCGCCGCCGGTCTCGCAGATCGTTTGTTCTGTGAAGGCGCCCTCGGAATTCGCAAACCATTTCTGCTCGCGGATAAAGGTGAGATTTCCATGGCGGACTCGCACCCCTTGGACTCTCGCCATTTCCGCATCGGCAGCCAAAAGAACCGCCAGCTTACTTTCCAATGGAATATCGAATGGGTCAATCTGGATGGGAGTCCGGTAAGTCCCCTGGCTGGTGACTGCCGGGCCTAGGTCAATTTTAGCGCCATGCACCAGGGCCGAAGCCTGGGCGATCTCCAGTGCCAGAGCCGTGACCCGCTCCACCTCCGCCTTGTTCAAATCGCGGCTGGAAGCGAAGCCCCAGGCGCCGTTTGCCAGCACACGGACGCCAAAACCAGTCAATTCGACGTGGTTCAAAGTCTCCACGACGCCATCCTTAACCGAGATGTGCTCCGTGCTGGTTTGAACCACGCGCATATCCGCGTATTGGGCTGCACGCATTTCCGCGAGGTTTAGAGCGTGATCCATCCATTCTTTCAAAATCTTGCTCCTTAAATGCTATCTAAAGCGCTGTTCTTTCCAAACGTCAGCTTCATTGTGGTAGCCAGCCTGCTCCCAGAACCCGAGGTGATCGCGGTCCAGGAATTCCAGGCCGCGCAGCCACTTTGCGCCTTTCCACAGATACGGCACCTTCAGGTCCGTCCGGCCCTGGATATACCCCACAACGCCTCGCAGCGGATAACCGTGGTCGGGGGAGAGCGGCTCTCCATTAAAATGGGTTGCCAGCAGGAAGTTATCCCCCAGCGCAACCTCCAAAGGCAGGTTGACGGTGAAGCCGTACTCGGCATGCTGCAAAAGGTAGCGCGCGGCCGGCTTGAGCTTGATGAGGCTTTGATCCACCAACGTGCGAAGCGAAACCCCCTCCCATTCGGTGTCGAACTTACTCCAGCGCGTCACGCAGTGGACATCCATGTTCACTTTCTGGCGCGGCAGCTTTAGGAACTCATCCCAGGTCCAGCGGACCTCCGCCTCGACTTCTCCCCACGCCCGCAGATCCCAGGTCGCCGGATTGAACCGTGGAACCGGCCCATAATGCAAGACCGGGAATTTTTGCGTCAGCGATTGGCCCGGCGGTAATCTGCCTTCCTGCTCGACCTTCTTTTCTTCTTCACGGCGGCGAAAAATGCTGTTGAACATATGCACCTCCAGTTGGTCGCGATTATATCAAAGCGATGCTATCCAATTATTACGCCAGGGTTACATATTTCTTGCCTGGCACACAATAATAGACCGGGCGGTGAAAAACCACCGCCCTTACCAGAGGTGCAATCTGCCTCACGCCGGACCAGCGCCCGGACTGGTCTTAGAGTGTAAAGCTTTCCCCGGGACTTAGCACGTGCACCTGGGCGCCGGTTTCGGCTTTAACCCGCGAGGCCCATGAGTTTGGATCCTGTGAGATCACCTCCCAGGTATTGTAATGGGTCGGGATCACATGCTTTGGCCGCACAAATTTAACGGCCCGCAAGGCGTCGTCCGGTCCCATAGTGAAATTATCGCCGATCGGGATCACTGCCAGGTCAATTCCCTCGTCGCCGATCAAGCTCATATCCCCAAACAGACCGGTATCACCAGCGATGTAAATTTTCTTTCCATCCTTCGTGGTCAGCAAAAAGCCGGCCGGATTGCCGCCATAAGACCCGTCCGGCATGCAGGACCCGTGCAATGCCAGGGTTAATTTTAGATAACCAAAAGGATAATTATAGCCGCCCCCGATGTGCTGCTGGTGGACGGTCAGGCCCTGCGCCTCCATCCAGTTGCAGACTTCGAAATTGCTGATCACCATCGCCCCGGTTCTTTTGGCGATGCTGATCGTATCGCCCACGTGGTCGTTGTGCCCGTGCGTAAGCAGGATATATTCGGCTTTTAAATCGTCGGGATTGGTGTTGGCGGCTGGATTTCCGTTAAAAAATGGATCGACGAGAATTTCATGCCCGTCCACATCAAGGCCCAAAGCTGCGTGACCATACCAGGTGAGTCTAACGCTCATTTCGCTTTCCTCCTAAAATAATATTTGAGCACAAGATATAGAGATTAAGGTGAAAGAAGTATAGACCCAATATAGGATAATCGTCAATGTCAGGCAAATTTTTTGCGGGCTATTTTCTTCCATTGAACCAAAACCAATTTTCAAAATTCATTGACAAACTAGAACATTTGTGCTAAAATAACTTCACCTATACTGGTCAATTTCGTCCCAATTGATTCTTTCCCACAGGAGGCAATATAATGTCCAAGCACGCTTTCGTCCACGTCGAATTCTCCACCACCGATCGTGAAGAGTCCGGTAAATTCTACAGCGAGCTGTTCGGCTGGAAGGTCGAGCAGATGCCGGACTTGAATTACGCAATTTTTGAAGCCGAAGGCACCGGCGGCGGCTTCAACCCGGTCAACGAGGATAACCCGGTCGGAACCGTCATGATTTATGTCGGCACCGATGACATCGAAGCAAGCCTGGCCAAGGCGGAGAAGCTGGGCGGCAAAACGATTACACCCAAAACTGAGATCCCAGGCTTTGGCTGGTTCGGGATCTTCATGGATCCCACCGGCAATAAAGTCGGCCTGCATACCGGAATGAGTGAGAGTTCCTGAGAATCCATCCCACAATTGCGCCAATCCAACACAAAACGAACTTATGCCGAGGCCGCCAGGATGTCTGGCGGTCTCATCAATTTACAGCGCAGCCAGGGCCAGGCAGATCCAGCCGGCGATAAAAGCAACACCACCGAGCGGTGTAATTGCTCCCCACCAGCGCTTACCGCTGATGACGAGCGCGTACAGGCTGCCGGAAAAGAGCACAATCCCAAGGGTGAACAGCCAGCCGGCAGCTTGTGGAAATGGCGAGGCGGGCCAGACGCTGGCAGCAAAAACTGCCGCCAGAATCGCCAGGCTGTGAAACAGATGGTAACGCACGGCCGTTTCAAAAGTCTCCAGTCGTTCCGCATTCAACCGGCGTTTCAAGCCATGGGCGCCAAACGCGCCCAGCCCCACTCCCAGCGCGCCCGAGAGCCCGCCAATCAGGGTTAAAATCGTCTCCACCTTCAATTACTCCCCTTCTCCTGGTCTGTAAGAATCCCCGGCTATGGCTTGTCGCTGAAATAACAGAGTCTGGGTTGGGAAGGGCATTTCAATTCCGGCGCTTTGGAAGGCGCTGTATATTGCCACCAGGCCGGCGTCCTTTGCAACGAACGGGTCGTTTTGACCGGTATTTATCCAATAGTACAGGATCAAATCGATGGTCGAACTGCCGAACCCCTGGAAGAGCAGTTGAGGCGCCGGATCCTCCAATAAGCCCGGAATCCCTCTAATTGCGCCCAAGGCAATGCTGCGCACCTTTTCCATATCGCTCGTGTAACTCACCCCAATCGCGATGTCCACCCGCCGCCGGACCGCCCGGCTGTAATTTGTGATCGGGCTGGTGAATATCGTAGCGTTGGGGATCAAAACCACCTGCCCATCCCAGGTATGCATCTCCGTGGCGCGCAAGTCAATCGTGATCACTTTGCCGCCAAATCCGGCGACCGAGATCGCTTCGCCAATAGAAAAAGGCTGCTGGATGAGCATAAGTAAACCGGCGATGAAGTTTTTGCTGACATCTTGCAGTGCAAAGCCAATCGTAAAGCCGACGATTCCCAGGCCGGTCAGGAACGCCGTCAGGTTAAACCCAACCTGCTGCAGGGCGACAATCACGCCCAGGGTCAATACGGTCCAGCGGCTGATATTGGTCATCAGCAGGACGGCCTGGCTGTTTACCGAGCGCCGCAGCAGCCCTCGCCGGACTCCACGGCTGACCAGGCCCGCAATATACAGGGTAATGAAGAATATCACTACCGCAGCAATCAATCCCGGCAGGATACCCAAAAATTGCGTCAAGAGCATTTCCAAAGGTTGCGTCACTTGATCCACTGCATTTCCTCCTTCCATATTCGAGTGTGCACCCAGTCTATCATACCGCATCTGCGCGCTTTTTGTTTTCAGGTACAATCGGAACATGCCTGCTGTCCAACCTGCCGTCTCTATCCTCATGCCTTGCTACAACGCAGCCAATACACTCGTTGAAGCCTTGAACAGCCTGGAACGCCAAACGCTGGCAGATTATGAGGTCATCGTCGTAGACGACGGCTCCAGCGATTTAAGCGCGGAAATCCTGAAAGCCCGCCGCGGCGCCGACAGCCGCATCCGCTGCCTGAGACAGCCCCACCAGGGCATTATCGCAGCGTTGAATAGCGGCCTGAAGGCTTGCAGGGCCCCGCTGGTGGCGCGCATGGACTGCGACGACCGTTCCTTCCCCGAACGACTGGAGCGCCAGGCAGCCTTCCTGCGGGCGCATCCTGAGATCAGTGTGGTAGGCTGCCTGGTAGCCGGCTTTCCAGAAGAGGATGTGCGCCAGGGATTCAAGCTTTATATGAGCTGGCTAAATTCGCTGGTCAGCGATGCGGAGATCCGCCGCGAGATTTTCGTCGAAAGCCCGCTGGCCCACCCTAGCGTGATGTTCCGGCGAGAAACCGTCTTACAAGCCGGCGGGTATCAGGATCACGGTTGGCCTGAGGATTACGACCTGTGGCTGCGCCTGTATCTTCAGGAGGAGCGATTTGCCAAAATCCCGCAGGTTCTGCTGGAGTGGCGAGAGGGGCCAAAGCGGCTTACACGCACTGACAGCCGCTATTCTGTGGAGAATTTTCTACGCGCCAAGGCCAGTTACCTGGCCCGCGGCCCGCTGAAGGATCGCCAGACGGTGATCGTTTGGGGCTCGGGGATGATGGGCCGCAGGTTGAGCAAGCATCTCGTGCGCCAGGGGGCGCCGTTAAAAGCTTTTGTCGATGTCGATCCAGGTAAAATCGGGCGTACCCGGCGCGGCCTGCCTATCCTTTTGCCCGCCGATTTGCCGGGCTGGTGGGACAGCCAGGAAAGCCCCGCATTGCTGGCTGCGGTTGGAGCGCGCGGGGCGCGCCAGCTCATACGAGACCAACTGGCCGCGCTTGGCCTCATCGAAGGCCAGGACTGGTGGGGAACTGCCTGAAACTTGCGCCCGCTGGCTACCGGAATATCCGTTGCTGCCCGAGAATATGGCTTCGATTACGGTTCTTTACGACGGCTGGCCCCTGGTGCATTGGCCCAACAGCACGGCTGCCCTGCACCTTTCCACTCTGCTACACTACCAGCCGGAAGGGGTGCAATCCATCGTCGCCCTGCCTGGACGGCCTGCTTTTCCTTTGCCGGAACGCGCAGGCGTACACACCCACCCAACCGGCGAATCCGAAGCTGACCGCCTGGAATGGGAGCAACGCGTTTTGCCGCGTCTGGCCAGGGACCTGGCTGCCGACCTGCTGCATTTCACCGCCGGCCATCCCGCCATGTTCAGAGGGCTGCCAAGCGTCGCAAGCCCGGCTGACTTCAGCCCGGAATTGCATTTCCAGGCCGGCCGAGGACAGAGGCGGCTGGTCGCCCGTGTGCGCGAGGCGCTGGGCCAGGGAGCCCGGACACAATCTCACTACCTCCTTTGGCCAGCAGATCTGCCGGCGCCGGAGGGGAAAACCTCACTGATCCGGCTGCCGCCGGTCGTCCATCCCGCCTTTACCTCCCCTGGTGCAGGGTTTGCAGAAGGAGCCGGAAACCTTGAGGATTTACCGGAAACTTACCTGCTCTACCATGGCCCGTCCGGGCCATCCACTCTGCGCCGCCTTTTGGAAGCCTGGAGCTGGGCCGCGAGCGCTATCGGCGATTATTTCCCATTACTCGTAATCGGATTGGATGAGACCGGGAAGGCCGCGCTGGAAGATCTCCGCCGTGAATACCAGCTTGGTGAGACCGTCCGCAGCCTGCCCGTTCTACCGCCAGAGACGCTGGCAGCAGTCTACCACGGCAGTAGCGCGGTGTTCCACCCTGCGCCGCTCTCACCCTGGGAGGGCCCGCTGCGCCTGGCCCTGGTTTGCGAGAAACCGGCAGTTTCCTTTGAGAGCCGGCTGGCAGACGCGTTGGTGGGCCCGGCAGCTTTCCTCATTCCGCCAGGTCCGGACAGCATCCGGGCCCTGGGCGCAGCTTTAATCGCGGTCGTCGTGGACGAAGGCCTTTCCTCGTCTCTGTCTGAAGCTGCCCGCCAGCGCGCGGCCGGTTGGAAAACCCCCCAATTTAGCGAACATCTGCTGGCAGCCTACAATTCGATCCGCGAACGAGGCTAAGCTCATCTGCCTTTTAATAAACGCCCGGCAAACAGGGCTAAACCGGCTCCCCCCAGAAGCAGCAAACCACCCAGAATCCCCAACATTGGAGACCTGCCGCTGCCGCCGCTGGTCACCGGCGCCTCCACCAGCGTCTGAGAATCTGCCTGCGCGCCGAAATCCAGGTAAGTCTCATCGCCGGCGTTTAAATGTACGGCGTAATTCGTTACCGTGGTCGGGTTATAACCGGCTGGCACTGCCACGCTGACGTTATAATCGCCTTCCGGGACGTTCTCAAAACAGAAGGGGTCTGAGCCGGGTGTTGTCTTCGCCGTTTTGGACACCGTCCCTATGCGATTGCTGGCGCTGATCGCCCCATCCGGGATCGCGACTTCGGTCTCCTGGCGAATGGAGTCGCCATTCAGATCGTTGAACAGCAGGATACACAGATTGCCGCTTCCCGGCCTGGTCGTAGGCGTGGGCAAAACCGGGGTTGGCGTAGGGCTTGGGCCAGGGGTAGGGGTCGTCTCCGGCGGTCCGGCCAGCCCGAGCAGCAGTTGCTGGCCCTCAAAAATCGTATCCCCGGCAAGGTTGTTCAGCTTGCGCAGCTCGTCAACTGGCACCCCGGTGAGCAAGGAGATGCTCAACAATGTGTCGTTCGCTTTGACCGTGTAAATAATGCGCCCGTCGGGCAGCGGGGTGGGCGTGTAGATGGGGATCTGGCGGGCCGGCGCGGCCGAAACAGCGCCTGCCAGGCCGAATAACAGCCAGGCCACCAGCAGCGACCCGGCCCCAAGAATGATACGTTTGTCGATTCGGTTTTGCATAACAGCGCTGATTATACTGGAAGAAAAGGCGGAATGGCTGCGAAGCGAGCGCTTGAAGGGTCCGGCCAGGATGATTTAAGGAATCGCTCAGCGGAAAAATAGCCTAACGCCGGTCCATCCCGGCCCGCTCGAGCTGGAACCACCAGCGAGCCACCTGGGAGACGGCTAATAATGCCAGGAGAAATAATCCAGCGAAGAAAATTTGGATCCGCAGGGCGTCAGAATTGAGGATCGGCGCCGGCGGGTGCATCACGTTCTGGATCGTGCGCAAAGCCGACAGCAAGGCCAGGGCATATACCAGGTTGCCGGCCGAAGCCCAGGCCGGGTTTTCCAGCAGTGTAACCCCAATCTGGAGCAGCAAGCCAACCACTACAAAAACGATCGCCAGGCGGAAGCGCGGCTCTGACAGGAATAAACCGTTCCAATTGGCTTCCATTGCCCACAGTGAAATCGGGATGTACGTGATCCAGAAGAAAAGGCCTGTGCGCCCCAGGGCGCGCGACCATAAATGCAGGCTTTCACGGCGGGTGAGCAGCCCGGCCAGGCCAGTCAGGCCTGCGGCGACGAAAGCTGCCAGGGCCGCCCACACCCAGGCGCCATGCAGGTAAACTACGCGCACATGGGTGCCCAAAGTTTTCTCCGCCGGTGCGAACGCAGTTAAAGCAGCCATCGCCGCCAGAGCCAAAACCAGCCAAATGATTGGAGATCTTCTCATAGGGCAACCCAAAATTAGCAGAATTTTACCCTGAAAAGTACGAGTTGGTCCAATAAAAAACATCACTCCAAGTTGCTTTCAGAGTGATGTTTCTATTGCTACGTCCGTATTATCAATTAGCTTTCAAGGAAATGAAGCGTCATGGACAAAGTCCAATACCAGGGATGAAAAATTCCGACCGATCTCATACCCGGTTGTCCGTGGCGCCCTAACCGCTGCACCACACGCTAAACAGCAAATGAGCGAAACGACTTTTTGAGATTATGCCAATTGCGGCTGCAGGAACGCTGAGAACATGGTGGTTTGAAGGCGATTAACCAGCTCTGCCTGGGCGTCGCACCAAACCGGGCGCATTGGGCAACCGTCTCCGAACGTACAAACACCATTCCCGGCCACGCATTCATTAAGCAGGATCGGGCCGTCAATCGCCTCGACTACATCGAGCAGGGATATTTCTCCTGCTGAGCGGGCCAGGGATACGCCTCCACGGGCGCCCCGTGAGGTTTGTAAGAGGCCGGCAACCGAGAGCTGAGAGACGATCTTCGCCAGGAAAGAGGGCGGGATCTGCTGCTCCTGGGCGATCTGGCTGGTTGCCGCACGTTGATCGGTTCCAATCTGAGCAAGGTAAAGAACTGCGCGTACCGCGTAATCAGCTTGACGAGTGATTTGCATGGGTAAACTCCCTTTATTTGGTCTTACGGATAAAAATTATCATCAATATTTTAGACTGTTTTTGACCTATTCTCAAGTGACAGACATCATTGCTGTAAGATGACGTTCATATGTTTAATATGACGGTTATCATCCAGAATATGTCATAGACCTTACAAATTTCTCACTGATCGCGGCAGTTCCACTGCGTCCGGCATGGACGCCATCCACCTGCAAAGATGAGCGACTGGCTCATTTCCCCCAAGAACCCATCGAATCTTAACACAAGGTTAAATCAAAGTATGGTAATATTGGCGCGCGGGTGCTCTGATGCGGTCCTCATTATGGGGAAAAGCCTGGCGAGCATTCCCTGGATGATATTAAAAATTCCTATACTTCAAACTATGCAACGCTATCCGTAGGAGGCATTTTAGATGAAACAAATTTGTGTCGTTGGCGTCGGCTACGTGGGGCTGGTGACTGCTGCCTGTTTTGCCGATTTGGGAAACCGGGTGATCGCCCTGGATATCAGTGAAGAAAAAATCGAGGGTCTGAAACGCGGGGAAATGCCCATCTATGAACCGGCTCTAGAAGAGCTGGTGGCTCGCAATGTACGGTCCGGGCGACTCTCGTTCACAACCTCATACCCGGAAGGGCTTAACGGGACCGAATTCGCTTTTATCGCTGTTGGGACCCCCTCGGGTGTCGACGGCGAAGCGGATCTCCGCTACGTTGCAGTTGCTGCGGAATCGATCGCCCGGAATATGACCGCCCCCCTGATTATCATCAATAAATCAACCGTGCCGGTGGGTACAGGCGACTGGGTCGCAGATATCGTCGCCGAACACCAGAATGAGCCGATCCCATTCTCGGTAGTCTCCTGCCCCGAATTCCTGCGAGAAGGCTCTGCAATCAGCGATTTCATGCAGCCGCATCGCACCGTGCTCGGCTCGCTGGATCTCGAGGCAGCCGAAAAAGTAGCCCAGCTTCACCTGCCCCTACGGGCGCCAATTGTCATCACCGACCTGCGCACAGCCGAGATGATCAAATACGCCTCCAACGCATTCCTGGCGACTAAGATCTCGTTCATCAACGAGATCGCAAACATATGCGAGGCTTTGGGCGCGGATGTGAAAGAAGTGGCTGTCGGAATGGGTTATGATAAGCGCATTGGCCCGCAATTCCTGGATGCCGGATTGGGCTACGGCGGGTCTTGCTTTCCCAAGGATGTGAAAGCCCTGGCGTACATGGCGGCCGAGAAAGGCCGCCACCCGCAGTTGCTGCACGCCGTAATGGAAATCAATAACGACCGCCGGCCGATGGCAGTGAACCGCCTCAAGGAGATGATCGGCAGTCTGCGCGGGAAAACCGTTGGCTTGTTGGGCCTGTCATTCAAACCCAATACCGACGACATGCGTGACGCCCCCGCAGTCGATGTCGCCCAGGCTTTGATCTCGCTGGGCGCCAAAGTGCGGGCGTATGACCCGGTGGCAATGCAGGTCGCCGCACCGCTCATGGCGGACGTGGAAATGAGCTCCGATCCTTACTCCCTGGCGGAAGGCTGCGACGCGCTCATGGTGCTGACCGAATGGAACGAATTCAAGCAGCTTGACCTGGAGCGCTTGCACGATCTCCTGGCCCAGCCTGTAATCTTCGATGGGCGCAACATCTACGATCCGCACGTGATGAAACGCCTGGGCTTCCATCACCGGGGCTTTGGCCGTGGTTATAACGGCAACCAGTTTGAGAGCGAGAAGGAAGTCGCTTCCGTCGCAGCTCAATAATAATTCTTCTTATATCACCTGCCAGATAAGATTTAGGCGCGGTTCTTGGGGTCCGGCGAGCGACCACCCGTTTGTGATTACGAAGGGTCCGACTATCAGACCTCTTTCTGGGAGCACGGCGACCGGGCCTATGAAGACCAGGTCGAGGCAGTCGCACTGCGCCGCCTGCTGCCAAAGGGCGGCAAATTCCTCCTGGAAATCGGGGCTGGAGCCGGGCGCAACACGCCGCGATACCATGGGTTTGAACGCGTGGTCCTCCTGGATTACTCACGCAGCCAGCTCCAGCAGGCTCGCCAGCGCCTGGGGGATACTTCCCGATATATTTATGTGGCTGCAGACGTGTACCGGCTCCCATTCGTTCCCGGGCTGTTCGACGCTGTCACGATGATCCGCACCCTGCACCATATGGCAGATGCCCCGCTTGCACTCAGCCAGATCCGCCAGGTCCTTCAACCGGGGGCGATTTTCATCCTGGAATTCGCCAATAAGCAAAACCTGAAAGCCATCCTGCGCTACCTGCTCCGGCGCCAAACCTGGAGCCCTTTCTCCCCAGAACCGGTTGAATTTGCTGCGCTAAATTTTGATTTCCACCCGAAAAGCGTTCGCAAATGGCTGCGCCAACAGCAGTTCAAAATTGAACGCCAGCTCACCGTATCCCATTTTCGCAGCCCGCTTTTGAAACGGCTGCTGCCGCTAAAGCTGCTGGTCGCTATGGATTCAATGGCCCAGTTAAGCGGGGATTGGTGGCAGCTTTCCCCCAGCGTTTTTCTGCGAGCAGGCGCGGTCGGGGACACGCCACGCTCCGCCCCAGGGGGCTTTTTCCGCTGCCCGGCCTGCGGTCACTTTCCGCTAGAAGAAGGCACGACCCCGCTGGCCTGTCAAAACTGTGGACGGCGCTGGGCGATGCGCGATGGCATTTATGATTTTCGCGAGCCGGACGGTACGTGAGGTCAGCGCCTCTTTATTTTCTCCACCACCCAGAAATGCGATAACCCAAATACCCGTAGCGGCGTACGCTCCAACCATTGGAGCAGGCCGCGCAGCAGGCGGCCCAGGCGGGGCATACGGGCGATGATATTATCATAAGCGCCAAAAATGATCCTGCGCTCGACAATGACGACCGGTAGCCCGGCGAACAACCGCTCCAGGTCGCCCTGGGTGTAGATGCGCACGTGCGGAGCCAGGCGGTCCCGCAGCCGGCGCGGTAAATAGTTGACCAGGGGCGCGTTTCCAAAGTGATAACGCCCGCGCCAGTAGATGCCGTGCGTCTCAAAAGGATAGCCGCGGTTGGGGACAAAAACCAGCACACGCCCCGCGGGGGATAAAGCCCGGACCATCTCGACCACCGCAGCCCGGTCATCCTGAACGTGCTCGAGCACCTCGTGGCTCAAGATCGCCTCGAAGGACTCGGCCCGAAAAGGCAGCGCCTCACCCGCTGCGCAAATCACGTACGGTGAGTTACGATACGCCTGGCAAGCGCGCTCAAAATCGTACTCCAGGCCGATTACGGTCCCAGCCAAGGGGACCAGATGCTCCATATACATCCCCACCCCACACCCGTTTTCCAGGACTCGCCCCAGCAATCGCTCACCGGCTGCCGAGAGGATCATTTTCAAACGGCGTTCCTGGCCGGCGCGCCAGACATAGGAGGGCTCACCTCTCAGCGCAGCTTTCGCCAGGTCACGAGCGCCATCCGGCGATTTTCCCGGCCGAGAGCCTGCATCTTCCTGCGCAGATCCGTTCCCAGCTTCTTTCAAGCGATCTCCCACTCCTGTTTGAAACCAAACCTGCGGCGATTATCCACCAGGCGCACCCAGCGCAATCTTAAAACGTACAAGCTGTTGCGAGCCACAATCTCCTTTAGGTCGCTAACGAAAGGGAACTTAGCCTGGTAATACCCCCAGGCGCGCTGCCATTCCTGGCCGAGGGCAACAATTTGCGCCTGGCCGCGAAGCTGTAAGCCGCGAAGCTGTCTCCAATCCCCACTTTCGGGGTAGATGCTGGCCGCGGCAAGTGGGTTCAGGCGTATATCGCGGGCATGTCGGCTTTCCGGATCGGAGAAAAAGTACAGGCCTGCCGGCGGGCCGGCCGCGAAATAGACTGGCGCGGCGTGCGGCTCACCTTGTGGAGAGGCGGTCGCCAGGCTCATTGCCGGGATCTGCAGGAACTCGCCAATCTCAGGCGGCAGTACGCTCAGGGGTTCATCCCCTGCCATCGGGCATACGCTTCATTATCAATACCCAGCCTGGCCAGCACACGCCCGACGATGTTCTTAACAACATCGTCCAGGCTCTGCGGGTGCGTGTAAAATGCCGGTACAGGAGGAAAAATGACCGCCCCCGCCTCCGCGGCCAGTCTCATCAAGCGCAAGTGGCCGCGGTGCAGCGGCGCCTCGCGCACCACCAGCACCAGTGGACGTCCTTCTTTTAAAGTGACGTCCGCAGCGCGGGAAATTAAATCGTCGGCATAGGCGTTTGCGACGGCGGAAAGAGTCTTGATCGAGCAGGGGATGATCACCATCCCCTGGGTTGGGAACGAACCCGAGGCAATCGCCGCGCCGATGTCGGCGTGATTATAGGCCACCGTGGCAAGGGCAAGCACCTCACTAACCGGATGATCGGTTTCTTGAGAAATGGTAACGCGCGCGGCCGGCGATAACACCAGGTGCGACTCAATTTCTAGTGGCTGCAGCGCCTGGAGGAGCCGTATGCCAAGAACTACGCCCGAAGCCCCGGTGATGCCAACCACCAGCCGGCGCACTGGCTTGCCAACAGGCGGGACTCCGCCAGGCTCGACCGGCTGGCTCATTTCACACCCCAATGGATGGCGACAGTGGCAAACATATAGCGCTGAAAAGCGACCTTACGGAATCCCACCGCCTGCATCCGCCGTACCATCTGCTCGGGCTCCAGGAAACCCTCGGTCGAATCCGGCAGGTAATTGTAGGCGTCTGCCTGGCCAGTCAGCAGCCGCCCCAGGTTGGGGATCACAGTGTGGAGATGGAAGCGGATCAGGGGCGCCAACCCGTTTTTCGGCGGCGGGGTCGTATCCAGGATCACGATGCGCCCGCCGGGTTTTAAGAGGCGGTATTGCTCGGCAAGGCAGCGGGAAACATCCACCACGTTTCTCATCAAAAAGCCGGAAACCACCGCGTCAAAAGTAGCGGCAGCCAGCGGCAAGTTCAAGGCATCTGCACCGGACCAATCGAAAGCGGCTCCGTTCCGCGACCGCCCGACCCGCATCATCTCAAAGGTGAAATCTGCCGCCAGCACGCGGCTATGCGGGTACTGGCGCAGCGCCTGGCGCGCCAGGTCGCCCGTCCCACTGCCGAGGTCCAGCAGGCGGCCGTTGGGCGGCAGAGCCGCCCGGCGGATCACTTCATTTCGCCAATGGATATCCTGGCCGGCGGTCATCAAGCGGTTCATCAGATCGTAGCGGTGAGCGATGTGGGTGAACATGGAGCGCACATATCGTTCTCGCTCAACACCTGTCAGGTTTGCCAAACGTAGCCTCCAGTTCCATGGGAATTTCTTTCAATCCTACCACGAAGCTTTAAAAAAGTGCCGGGGATTCTGGATGACCAGAATCCCCGCACCTGCATTATTACTGAACGCGTGGCCTGTTTACCCAGGCCTCATTTCATAACCAACGGCAGGATCGTGCGATGCCAAACCGCGGTTGTGGTCAGCTCGGCGAACGCATCCTGCGATGGGCTGGCTTGTGAGGTCGCCGTTATCGTCACCTGGTCACTCTCCTGGTTGGCTGCGGCGGTCTACGATCCGCGTTTCAATGAACCCTGGTTGCTGGCCTGCCCGTTCAAACTGAGTGGCCCTGACTTTTGGGGCCTCTATCACGAGCGCTGGCCCATTGAGCGTCGCAAGCTGCGCTTGCTTGCCTGCCTTTGGCTTCCAAACATATGGTCGGCGCTCAACGCCAATTCATCTCCACCGCAGAGAGCTGCTACCGCTTGCCGGAATTATCCTTGCTGGCTGGCTCCATTCAGACCTATTTGGCTGCCAGCCTGCCCCCCATCCCCACCGGCTTCTGGGATCGCCACCCCAAAGGCACCCCAGGTCGCTTACGCCGCTGGCTGGGCCGTACCACTTTCTCAAACTTGGCTCCCCTTGAGAAGGAGCAAATTCGAAAAAAGTCATCGGTTACAGACCATTTGCCCAAAGGTATTCGCGCTCATAGACGCTCAAAACAGCCTGCCGTCGCCTGAATCGGCTCGTTTACGAGCTTTTCCAAAGATTTTTAAGGTTCGACCTGCTCCTTCCCGATTTTGGAGCAGCTTCATTTAACGGAAACTAAAGGTATAGAGGATATTCAATAAAAGTCAAGTTGCAATTTCTACCTAGCGCTGGCCTAGCGATTGACCTTCCACTCCAGGCGTGCTATCATGCGACTCATGACGAAGCCCGAGATTAAAGCCAAGAAATTAATCGATTGGAGTTACGTGCTCGGCCTGATGGTTTTGCCCCCGGTGGTTTTAGTCCTTCTTTTCTTGATCGCCGGGATCCAGGGGCTCTTGCGCTACAACCCGGCTTATTTCACCCAGGAGTATCTCGCCCGCTATTCGCAGCGTGTTTCAGTCATCAACGACCTGGAAAATGCGATCGAAAAAGGGGATGCCGGCCAAATGGCCATCATCCGAGGCACGCGCCAGGTCCCGTCCGGCCTGAAACCCCTACCTGACGTCCACTTCACAATATTCTGGGACCAAGAGGGGAAATATTGGAACTACCTGTTTCAAGATACTTCCACTTACACTCGTTATATGCAACACCTGCGACTGGTGAACGGGCGCTATGTGGTCGTGCCCGAAAATCTTTATTTCTACATGGACAGCGGGCTCTGGAAGACCTTTTTCTTCCCGCTGGCGATCGTGTGGTGGGTTATCGTCGCCTTGTTCACCCTGGGAACATGGCTCTACCGGGCAATGATCAGGGTTCGTAAGGAAATGTACAGCTAGCCCTGCTCAGTTTTGGAGCCGGGATCGCAAAAAGACCGCAGGATATCATGCCACGCAGCACAACTGAGTTGGCTCAGGCTTCCGCGCCTTCTTGGAGAAACGCGGCGTCTTCGAGCTGAGCAATCCGCCTGCCTTCCGCCACGTTCACCCACAGAAGAAGCGAACCGCCGATGAAGAAAAGCGCGATCAGGCTCAGCACGGCCGGCCGGCTGCTGCCGAAGATCACCCCTGCTGCTGCGAAGAGCAGCGGGCCGATAATGGCTGAAAATTTCTCCATAATGCCGAAGAGTCCGAAGAACTCCCCGCTTTTGGCCGCCGGAGACATCGAAGCATATAAGCTGCGGCTGAGCGCCTGGCTGCCGCCCTGGACGATCGCCACCATCCAGGCCAGGAACCAAAACTCAATCACTGAATTGAGGAAATATCCCCAAATCGCGATCACCGTATAAACGACCAGCGCCAGGATGATGCTTCGCTTGGTATCCATACGCTGCGCCAGGCCGGAGAAGAGCGCATTACCCACCAGAAAGGAGAGCCCCAGGCCGACCAGCTCAAGCCCCAAAATTAAAAGAATGATGATTCCAAGATTTGCACGCCGGCTGGCAGGCAGAACTTCTAAAGTCGCCAGCGCGATCACGCTGCCGCTGCTTCCGGGGATCGCGTTGGAGAGGTGTTAACCAGGCTCAGAACGTGTTCGCCTGGGCTGGCGGCCTGAAACGTCTGCGACTCCCCGTAGCGTACGGTTTCGTTGTAACCCTCGACGAGCAACGGTTTGCCGGTATCCGGATCGAGCAGCGCCGCGCCGTCCATCTCCACAGCCCAATTCCCACGATCGGGCCCCAGGCTGAAGGTGATCTTGACCTGCTGCCCGTTAAACGGCAGCTCCAGGCGGGCGCCACCTGCGCTTGCCACAGCATAAGTTGCCGCCTTACCGGTTTCAGACAGGTCCGCGGACACATTTTCCATTTGCCATGGACCAAAATAATGGACGGCGCTCGAACTCGGCGGAATAAGCGCCTTGTCCAACCGCATTGGCTGTGCTCGCATAAGCCGCCGGCGGTGAGCCGCTGATACTTGCAGGCAGCATCCTGGCCCCGCCAATTCCAACCAGTGGTAGGGCCAACAAATTGAACAGGACAAAAGCCAGGTAAACAGGCCGGCGCTTATTAGTGCTGCTGGGCAGACGGCCGAAGATCAGGCTGTAAGGGATGCCGACGAACTGGACCAAAAGCAGCGCAAGGATCAGCTCCACACTGCCAAAGCCAAGCTCGGCGCCGTAGATCGCCGCCACACCGATGATCGTCCCAATCCCATCGTTATATATCAAAAAGGCGATCAAATACTTAAACAGCTCGCGATACTGGTGGATATCGCCCAACGTCGCCCTCAAGCGCTTGAAGCCGGCTGCAATTACGCTTTCACCGGGCAATAAGCGCTCCGTCGCGGCCGGGGGCTCCGGCACTCGCAAGAAGATCGGGATAGAGAAAACAGCCCACCAGACAGCAACACTCAAAAAGGACAGCCGTGCTCCCCAGGTGCCTGGCAGCAACTGGATCATCACGATATTAATCGCCAACAACAGGCCGCCTCCCAGGTAACCCATCGCATAGCCGCGCGTTGACACGCTATCCTGGTCTTCTGCTTTTGCTACGTGCGGCAGCAAAGCGTCGTAAAAGGTGTTCGCTCCGCTGAAACCGATCCGCCCTACGATTGCCAGGATCGAAGCCAGCACCCAATCGCCGGTATCCACAAGCACGAGCAGCGCCGTCCCCAGGATGCCAATGCCAGCAAAGATCGCCAAAAAACGCTTCTTACCGCGCATTACATCCGATACCGTGCCTAAAATTGGGGAAATGATGGCGATGATGAAGAGCGAGAAGCTCAAGCCATAGCTCCAATAAGTCGTCGCTACCGTAGCGCTGGGTAATGTCGATCCAGCGACCTGGCTGTAATACACCGGCAACACAGCCGCCAGGATCGTGGTCGCGAATGCCGAATTGGCCCAGTCATACATCGTCCAGGCCCAGATACGGCGTTTGTATTCCTGGTCGCTGACTCCAGCAAAAGGGCCTTTCTCCGCTACGATATTCGATGCAGTCATGGCTCGCTCCTACGATGAATGGTAGTTTTGCGCAGAATTTGCGCGGTTTTCAGGGAAGCTGGCGCAATCATCCACCCGGGCGGCGATTACGACCGCCTACCAGCGTACGATTTTCGGATTGACCTGTCCAACAGCTTGCAAGGTTGATTATAGTGCAGGATAGTCTATAAGATACATGAAATTTTGCTCAATTTTAACATTTAGAACGCGTTGTGGCGCTTCTCTTAAAATCTTCAAATCTACAAGCGACATTAATGCTTTATAATTAACAGTCCAATTATTATTCTCCTCGCGGTCAGGGATTTCTTAACAAGAAACTGGCTTCGAAAAGGCTGGCTTACCCACCATGCCAAAGAAATTGATGGTCGCATTTATTTGGGTAACAAATTATTAAAATTTATTATCGATCGCTTACTTGAAATCCCGCCCTTAAGTGGGACGGCTGGCATTATTATCATTTTCTTCTCCAAAAGTTTTTCTTGACTTGAGAAGCCAGAGCCAGGGTTCTGACCGTTCCAGCGAACGGATTTCAAGTGAGCGCAATTATTTGCGCTTTTTTTTATTAATTGGAGCAATTTAACAATGAGCGTTGAATTTATTTTTCGTATCGTCGGAATGATCCTCTTTGCAATTGTAGGTGCGTACTGGGGGATATCCTTGGGAAGAATGACAGGCGCATCTGAAGAGCTTTACGCAACTGTATTGGGATTGTTAGGCGCTTTGATCGGCCTGGTTCTGACCCCTTTCGTCACCACGAGGCCGGCCCGAATGCTGCGCGCCTTGCTCAGCAGGCTTTCCGCGCCAACCCTGGTTGCAGGCTTAATCGGATTGATCGCTGGCCTGACCGTCGCCGCGCTCCTGTCCTTCCCTCTATCCCTCTTGCCCGATCCATTCGGGCAGTTATTCCCATTTATCGGCGTGCTGCTTTTCGGCTACTTTGGCGTGATCGTTTTCGTTATGCGCCAGAATGACATCTTCGCCGTCTTTCGCCACTTGCCTGGTCGCTCCTCCGAAAACAACAGCGAAGCCAATCCCCTGCAAAGCCAGGGCGTGGCGCGCACCATCCTGCTGGATACCAGCGTGATCATCGATGGGCGCATCGCTGATATCGCCCGTACGGGCTTTATGGCGGGCACGCTGCTGATCCCACGCTTCGTGCTCAACGAGCTCCAGTACATCGCCGATTCGCCCGACAGCCTGCGACGCCAGCGCGGCCGGCGAGGGATGGAGGTGCTGGCGCAGTTGCAGAAAGACACCACTGTTCCGGTGCGTATCAGCGATATCGACGTGGAAGGCGTGCGGGAGGTGGATGACAAGCTGGTTGTGCTGGCGCGCCAGTTGCGCTGTCCGATCTTGACCAACGATTATAATTTAAATCGTGTGGCTGAACTGCAAGGGGTCGCGATCCTGAACGTCAACGAGCTTGCGAACGCGGTGAAATCCGTGGTCCTGCCTGGCGAATCCCTGACCGTGAACATCATCCAGGAAGGCCGGGAAGCCGGGCAAGGCGTAGGCTACCTGGACGACGGTACAATGGTTGTGGTGGAAGACGGACGTGTGCGCTTGAACTCCAAGACCGATGTGATGGTGACCAAAGTGTTACAGACCGCAGCCGGGCGGATGATTTTCGCCCGATTGATGGAAGACAACGGGAGATAGGCCCGGGAAACGAATAATCGAAGGGAATATCGCATGGCTCTGCGCATCTATGATACGCTCACTCGAAAGAAGGAACCATTCCAACCGCTCCAACCCGGGCAGGTGAAGATGTACGTCTGCGGTCCGACCGTCTATGCCCAGGCCCATATTGGTCATGCTATGTCTGCCCTGGTTTTTGACATCATCCGCCGCTACCTGGAGTACCGCGGTTACCATGTAACCCATGTCATGAACTACACCGATGTAGACGATAAGATCATCCAGCGCGCTGCACAATTGGGGGTAAACTCGCGCGAACTGGCCGAAGGCTATATTCAGGAGTACTGCCACCACCTGGACGATCTGAACGTCCTGCAGGCTACGATCAACCCGCGGGCCACCCGTGAGATGGACCAGATTATTCGCATGATCCAGGGCCTGGAAGAAAAAGGCTACGCCTATGCTGTAGACGAGGATGTCTATTTCCGCATCCAGCGCGATCCCCAATATGGTAAGCTTTCGGGCAGGCGGCAGGAAGACATGCAAGCCGGAGCTCGAATTGGCATTGACGAGCGCAAAGAACACCCAATGGACTTCGCCCTTTGGAAAGCCGCCAAGCCCGGCGAACCCGCATGGGACAGCCCGTGGGGTAAAGGCCGTCCCGGTTGGCACATCGAGTGCTCGGCGATGAACTTAAACCACCTGGGCGAACAAATCGACATTCACGGCGGGGGCAACGATCTGATCTTCCCTCACCATGAAAATGAGATCGCCCAAACCGAAAGCCTGACCGGTAAGCCATTCGCACGCTACTGGGTGCACAACGGCATGCTGCAGCTCTCCGGCGAAAAAATGTCAAAGTCATTGGGCAACCTGATCACCATCCAGGAATTTCTGGCCAATCACGATCCCGACGCGCTGCGCATGTTGGTGCTGAATTCCAGCTACCGCAATCCGCTATCTTACAGTGAGGAGATCGTCTCCCAGGCGGAACGCGCCCTGGATCGCCTGCGTTCTGCCATGCGGCCGGCGCTTAGCGAACAGGATACAGCGCCCGAAGAAGTCAAAACTGCCCTCAGCCAGCAGATCCAGGCCGCCCGCAGCGGTTTTCTGGAGGCGATGGACGACGATTTTAACTCGGCCGGCGCTCTAGGACACCTGTTTGACCTGGTGCGAGTGATCAACCAGGCGCGCGATGCCGGAGCGAACGAGGCTACGTTGAAAGAAGCCCAGTCGCTGTTGAGCGAGCTCACCAGCGTTTTAGGCCTGCGCCTGCAACGCCCGGCTGTCGAGGCCGAGCAGGCCGGGGCGTTCGTCAATTTACTGCTCGAGGTACGCAGCGAGCTCAGGCGCCAGAAGCTTTGGGCGCTTTCGGACCAAATTCGCGATCGCCTGGCCGAGCTTGGGGTCATTCTCGAAGACAGTAAAGACGGCACGACCTGGCATTGGAAGTAGAAAAAAACGACCTTTGAGGATAGCATAGAGCGGATTGCCCCCCAGAAGCCAGGGACCGGTGTTCATCGAAGATTAGCCAGCCACGCCTACGGCCCGTAATTAAGGAAGATAGGCGCAGGGAAGCGAGGGGAATTGCGAGAATGGATACTGGGTCGAAATCCAGTTTATGAAGTGCTGCGGGCCGGTCGCAGACACGCTTTTCGCTTGCAAATCGCTGAAGGCGCCCAGGAACAAGGCCGGCTGGCCGAGATCGCCCAAATCTGTGAATCAAGGAAAATACCGCTGGGGCGGTTAGCACGCCGCCAGTTAGACGCCCTGGGAGATGGACACCAGGGCGTTGCTTTGGAAACCAACGCTTACCCGTACAGCAGCCTGGTGGATATCCTGAAACTGGCCGGACTGCGAGACGAGGCGCCCTTTGTGCTGATCCTGGATACCCTGCAGGATCCGCAAAACCTGGGCGCCCTGCTGAGAACAGCAGAAATCGTGGGCGTGCATGGCGCTTTGCTGCCCTACCGGCGTACAGCGACCGTCACCCCGGCGGTGGTCAGCGCATCTTCAGGCGCCTGCGAGCACCTACTGGTTGCCCAAACCAACCTGGCGCAAGCCATCAGCCAGCCTGAAAGAAGCCGGGATATGGGTGATCGGCCTGGAAAGCGGCGAATCGGCCAGCTACCCAGATCAGGTTCGCCTGGATGGGGCTTTGGCGTTGGTGGTCGGTAACGAAGGTCAGGGGATGCGTTCGCTGGTGCGCAGCTCGTGTGACCTGCTCTTACGCCTGCCGATGCGCGGCAAAATCGATTCGCTCAACGCGGCAGTGGCTGGCTCTGTTGCACTCTATTTCGCCTGGCAAGCTCGCAACTTCCAGGGCATCAGCCCGGCCTAGGCCGCCCGGCCTAAGCCGCTCGGCATAGACTGCCCGGCACAGACTGCCCGGCAGCCTACCCCACTTCGTATTAGCCGGGCTTATTTTCAGGTTGTATCTGGCAGCCCGACCTGCGCTCAACCCGGATTTTTCCCCGAAGTATTGACGCAAAAACGAAACCCTGGTAGACTCTGCCCCCGCTGAAAAGAAAACTTTCCAGCCTATTGCCTTGCATTGCGAGGAATCGAATAATCCAGCGACTTCCAGAGGCCTCTTGCCCCAATGCATGGCCTCTGGTATAATGCCTTTCGCTTCAAGGCAGGGTGCTTCAAGCTGGCAGTTCCATTACACGCCGACGTAGCTCAATCGGCAGAGCAACCGCCTTGTAAGTGGTAGGTTATGGGTTCGATTCCCATCGTCGGCTCAGGTTTTGTCGACCTGGTTCCAGCGTTGATAGCTGGCGATCAGGGTCGTTGTGGACAGGCTGCAAGAATTAACGACCTTGATCTCGAGCCGTTAACGGTATAGAGAATTTCATACCTGGGCGGTTACCCAAGTGGCCAACGGGGACTGACTGTAAATCAGTTGGCAGAAGCCTTCGGAGGTTCGAATCCTTCACCGCCCACCTGGCCCTAAGCCAACGGGTATAGAAAATACCAATTGGCTTGCAGCCATGTAACGAAACGCCCTCATAGCTCAGTCGGTAGAGCACGTTCTTGGTAAGAACGGGGTCATGGGTTCAAATCCCATTGAGGGCTCTCGTTGCCAACGTCATCAAACGAGATTTACGATAACGAGGAGCAATTTTTGTATGGCGAAGCAAAAATTTCAGCGGACGAAGCCGCACATGAACGTAGGGACGATGGGGCACATCGACCACGGCAAGACGACGTTGACTGCGGCGATCACGAAATACTGTGCGCTGCGCGGCGAAGCGGAATACCGGGCCTTTGAGACGATCGACAATGCGCCGGAGGAGAAAGAGCGCGGCATCACGATCAACATCGCCCACGTGGAGTACGAGACGGACAAGCGGCACTATGCGCACGTGGACATGCCGGGGCACCGGGACTACATCAAGAACATGATCACGGGAGCGGCGCAGGTGGACGGGGCCATCCTGGTGGTGGCGGCTCCGGACGGGCCGATGCCGCAGACCCGCGAGCACGTGCTGCTGGCCCGCCAGGTGGAAGTGCCGGCCATCGTGGTTTACCTGAACAAGGTGGACATGATGGACGATCCGGAGCTGTTGGAGCTGGTCGAGCTGGAGCTGCGCGAGCTGCTCAACGAGTACGGCTTCCCCGGCGACGAGACCCCGATCGTGCGCGGCTCAGCCCTGGAAGCGCTGCAGAGCACCAGCACCGATCCCGAGGCGCCCGAGTACGCCAGCATCAAAGAGCTGCTGCGGGTGGTGGATGAGTACATCCCCGAGCCGGTCCGAGATGTCGACCGGCCCTTCATGATGCCCATCGAAGACGTCTTCTCCATCAAGGGCCGCGGCACCGTCGTCACCGGCCGGGTCGATCGCGGCCGCATCAAGGTCGGCGAGCCGGTCGAGATCGTCGGCTTGCAGGAGAAGAGCCTCGCCTCGGTCGTCACCGGGGTCGAGATGTTCCATAAATCCCTGGATGTCGGCATGGCCGGCGATAACTGCGGCTTGCTCCTGCGCGGCATCGACCGCACTGACGTCGAACGCGGCATGGTCGTCGCCGCCCCCAAGAGCATCACCCCTCACAAACGCTTCCTCTCCGAAGTCTACGTCCTGCGCAAGGAAGAAGGCGGCCGCCACAAGGCTTTCTTCACCGGCTACCGCCCCCAGTTCTACATCCGCACCATGGACGTCACCGGCAATATCAAGCTGCCCGAAGGCGTCGAAATGGTCATGCCCGGCGATAACGTCAACCTGGAAGTCGAACTCATCGTCCCCGTCGCCCTCGAACAGGGCTCCAAGTTCGCCATCCGCGAAGGCGGCCTCACCGTCGGCGCCGGCGTCATTACCAAGATCCTGGATTAGATTTAAGCAAAGGAGTTGCACCACTGGCTTAGTGGTGATATAAGTAAATTATGGCTTCTAAAAAAGATGTCCGCCCGGTGATCACCCTGGCTTGCACCGAATGTAAGAACCGCAACTACACGACAGAAAAAAACCGGCGCAATGATCCGGGCCGCATGGAATTGCAAAAGTACTGCTCGTGCTGCCGCAAGCACACGTTGCATCGCGAGACCAAGTAGTTGTTTTGTGCTCTCTCAAGAAAGGGGGGCAGTGGTTCTCAACGGGTTTCACCTACCGTGGAACCACCCGCCTCTTATGAATACTTGAACGAGTACTAACAATTCATACAGGCCAGTAGCTCAATTTGGCAGAGCACCGCTCTCCAAAAGCGGGGGTTGTGGGTTCGATTCCTGCCTGGCCTGCCTGACTTCAAGGCAACGCCGTCTCAAAGGGCGGCGTTTTGCCCGTAACCGAAAGAAGCTGGAGTAAGTTCGCCACCTGGAAGATTTCCGGTGGGCTCCAAAGGAGACCTCAGTGGCCAAGGAAGAAAAAAGCGTTGCCCGACGGCAGCCGAATGCCATTCAAAGGTATTTTCGCGAAACGACGGGTGAATTAAAAAAGGTCAACTGGCCTACACGCAAAGAAGCCACCAACTTAACCATCATCGTGCTCATCGTCACGGTTGGCATGAGTGCTTTCCTTGGATTGTTGGATTTTGTTTTCACCCAGATCTTTGCCCTGATCCTGGGGTGATCCTGGAGCCGACCGCACTTATAATGCTGGAGTCACACCTGACTGGCGGCAAGAGGAAGTAAGTAGTATGGATTTATTTGACCAAGACGACCAAAATGATACGACACCTGAGGAGGAGATCGCAGACGTCGAGTTGACCGGCGAGGAAATTTCGTCCGGTTTACAGGATTCGGAGGTCGCCGAGGACGAGTTATTCGCCGTAGGAACCGCTGAGGAAGGTCTGGAGACCGAAGATGGCCGGGCCTGGTATGTCGTACATTGCTATTCGGGTTACGAAAATAAAGTCCGCCATAATCTCGAGCAGCGGATCGAGACCATGGGGATGAAGGATAAAATCTTCGATGTCGTCGTCCCTACCGAAGAGGAAATCGAAGTCAAAGAAGGCAAACGACGCACGGTCGAACGGCGGGTCTTTCCGGGGTATATTCTTGTTAATATGATCCTGACGGAAGAATCCTGGTATGTCGTCCGCAACACCCCTGGCGTGACCGGGTTCGTCGGTATGGGCAATACTCCTACACCGCTGCGACCGGAAGAGGTGGCTCAGATTATCAAGCGCATGGAAGCTGAAGCGCCGCGTATTAAAGTCACTTTCAAACCCGGCGAACGTGTGCGCATTGTCGATGGTCCATTCAACGAATTCCGCGGCACCGTCTCGGAAATCGATATGGAGCGCGCCAAGGTGCGCGTCATGGTCAACTTTTTTGGGCGAGAAACCCCAGTGGAGCTGGATTTCTTGCAGGTAGAGAAAGCATAACGAACAAACGAATGGGATTCACGTTATCCGGCAGTCCCTGCCCAGGATAACGATAGAGGTGGGAGGGTGTTTCCCAATCACCCGCTAAAACCACGAAGGAGATAAACTGTGGCAAAGAAATTAAAAGCTGTTGTCCGTCTGCAGATCGCCGCTGGAAAGGCGAACCCTGCGCCCCCGATTGGCCCGGCCCTGGCCGGCCACGGGATCAATTTGATGGCCTTTTGCAAGGAATACAATGCCCGCACTTCAAACCGGGTGGGAGAAATTGTCCCAGCCGAAATCAGCATATTTACCGATGGGTCGTTTACGTTCATCCTGAAAACCTCGCCGGCTGCCGTACTGCTTAAAAAGCAGCCGGCGTCGATAAAGGCTCCGCACAGGCGCCGCGCGAAAAGGTGGGCAAGGTCACCCGCGCCCAGGTGCGTGAGATCGCCGAGATCAAGATGAAAGACTTGAACGCCATCGACATCGAAGGGGCGATGCGCCAAATCGAAGGGACCGCCCGCAATATGGGCCTGGAAGTTGTAGACTAGAACCTCGTGGGAGGGCAGCCAACCTGCCCGGTTGCACCACAAAGGAGTTAGCATGTCGAAACAAGGAAAGAAATACCTGGCCGCAGCGGCCAAAGTCGACCGAGGACAGAATTACACCCCGGATGAAGCGATCGCACTTGCGAAGCAGACTTCCATTACCAGCTTTGATTCCACTGTGGAACTTCATATTCGCCTTGGCGTCGATCCGCGTCACGCCGACCAACAGGTACGAGATGTCGTCGTTCTGCCCCACGGGTTGGGGAAGTCAGTGCGTGTTTTAGTCTTCGCCCAATCGGATGGCGCAGCGCTGGCGCGTGAAGCCGGCGCCGACATCGTCGCCGACGACGATGAAACGATCGCCAAGATCCAGGGCGGCTGGACGGAATTTGACGTCGCCATCGCCACCCCGGATATGATGGGCAAGGTGGGCCGCCTGGGGCGCATCCTGGGCCCGCGCGGCTTGATGCCAAACCCCAAGGCCGGCACTGTCGTCGCTCCTGAAGATATCCCACGTGTGGTGAACGAATCAAAAGCCGGCCGCGTGGAATTTCGCACCGACAAGACCGCCAACCTGCATGTGCCCATTGGAAAAGTTTCTTTCAGCGAAAAAATCTTTATGAGAATCTGGCCGCCCTGATGGATGCCATCAAGAAAGCTCGGCCGGCCGCGGCCAAAGGCACCTTTATCCGCCGGGTGACGCTGACCACAACCATGGGTCCTGGGATCAAGATCGATCCGGTCCAATCGCAGGCAATGGAGATTCGCGAATAATCAATAAAATCTTTAGCTAACATTGCTTCGCCAGAGACAGCAGGCGCCGTTCAAGCCACGGCTTAATTCCCTGCCCAGGTGAAGGCTGCTCCATTTGAAAATATCACCGCCCACGGCGGTGGCCGTTATTTCGGCTGGAGAGTCTTTGCCAGACAAAACTGCGAGGCAAAGACTTTTCTTTTGAAAGGAGGTGAGAGTACATTGGCGATCTCAAAGGAACGCAAGAACGAATTGGTTGACCAATACACAGAATGGGCTAATAAGAGCCGGGCGATGTTCCTGGTGGAATATATCGGGTTGAACATGAAACAGGTCGATGAATTGCGCAGCAAAGCGCGTGAAATCGGCGGCGAATTCCACATTGTCAAGAACACGCTGGGTAAAGTGGCGTTTGAGTCCGCGGGGCTGCCGCTGCCGGCGGAATTCCTGGAAGGCAGCACAGCCATCGGGTTTGCATTTGAAGATGCACCCAAAATGGCAAAGGCTATCTCGGACTTCGCCCGCGCTTCAGATTTTTTGAAGATAAAAGGCGGGTACCTGAACAAACAGGCTATCAGCGCCAACGAGGTCAATGCCCTGGCCGACTTGCCGCCGCTGCCCGTGATGCGCGCCCAACTGCTAGGCACGATCATGGCTCCGGCATCCAAACTGGTTCGCACCCTGGCTGAACCAGCTCGCCAGTTGGCTGCAGTAATGAAGGCCTACAGCGAAAAAGACGGCGCTCCCACAGAAGCAGCCGCCGAAGCGAGCGCTTGAAACAAGATCAGGCAATCGTATTCACAGGAACATTTACGAGTCAAACGGAAATCACCATCCGTATGGCCCATCATCTTAAGGAACTTTTTTGAAGGAGCTTAGAAATGGCTGATTTAGATAAAATTGTTGAGCAGCTCAGCGGATTGAGTGTCCTCGATGCTGCTGAGCTGGTTAAGAAATTGGAAGAGAAATGGGGCGTCTCCGCTGCCGCTCCGGCTGCGATGTCTGCTGCCGCTCCTACCACTGCGGCGGCTGCCGAGCCTGTCGAAGAAAAGACAGAATTTGACGTGATCATCAAGGATGCCGGTCCTAAGAAGATCGAGGTTATTAAGACGATCCGCCAGCTCACCACGCTTGGCTTGAAAGAGGCAAAAGAAATGGCTGAGACTGCCGGCGGTAAAGTGCTGGAGGCTGTTGGCAAAGATGCAGCCAACGACGCCAAGGCAAAGCTCGAAGCGGCCGGCGCCGTTATCGAGGTTGCTTAATCTGGAAAAGACCCTCCGCAACTTTCAGGCTCTTGCCACTCCGTGATACTGTGCTTGGGGGAGGCGTTTGTGTGGAAACCGCTCAAACCCCTCCCCGGCTTTCAATAGGCCGGATCCAAGCGCCAAAATGTCTTCGTCCCGGTCGCCAGTCCAAAGGCGACCTTTTTACTTTATCCAGCCTGTGGTATATTAAAACTCAGGAGGGCCTATGAGCGCACGTATACTGATTATCGAAGACGACGAGGCAATTCTAAAGTTTTTGCGCCGCGGGCTGGCATACGAAGGCTACCAGGTCGATACAGCCGTCGATGGCCAATCTGGATTGGCTTTGGCGAGGGACAATCCCCCCGATTTGGTCGTCCTGGACTTGATGTTGCCCGGGATCGATGGCCTGGAGGTATGCCGTCGCCTGCGGGCAGGCGGGCCTATCCCCATCTTAATCCTGACTGCCAAAGACACCGTGAACGATCGCATCCAGGGCCTGGATATGGGCGCCGACGACTACATGGTTAAGCCCTTCAACCTGGATGAGCTCCTGGCGCGCATTCGCGCTCTTTTGCGCCGGGCACAACCCAGCCGGCCGCAGGTCCTACGCTTTGCCGATCTTTCCCTGGACACCGGGACGCGCCAGGCAGCGCGAGGCGAGCGGGTTATTTCGCTTACGGCAAAAGAATACGAGCTATTGGAGCTTTTCCTGCGCCACCCGCGCCAGGTGCTGACGCGCGATATGATCTTCGACCGGGTATGGGGGTACGATTTCGGCGGTGAGAGCAATATCATCGAAGTCTATATCCGTTATTTGCGCCAAAAGCTTGAGAGTGAAAACGAACCCCGCCTGATTCACACCGTGCGCGGCATGGGGTACGTCTTGCGTGAAGAGTCCTAGCCGTCGGACCCAAGCGCTGAGGATCTTAGCACTTTCCCCATCCGGAATAGCCCTGTTAATGCTACAACCCGCCTGACGGCAGCGTTGATCGGTTTTAAAAAATGACTCTGCGCACCCGGCTTGCCCTGCTATACACTTCAATCGTAGGGGGAATCCTGCTTTTATTTGGGACAGCCGTATACCTGGCAGTCAATATCACCCTGACCAATCAGGTCGATCACACCCTCACACAAGCCGCTCAAAAAATTATCGAGACTACGGAAGTAAACCCCTATGGAGGGGTCACGATCGTTGACCTGCCCTCCCTGGATCTTTTTTATGACGTTTACGTGCAGGTATGGGGCCACGATGGAAAGCTGCAAGGCTCCTCAATGAATTTCCCTAAAGGGTTTCAAGGGGCATTGGACAACGCCGGCCTGCGCTCCAGCGTACCGGTTTTTCGCGATGTATTCATCGGCAGCGACCATCTGCGAGTGCTCACGGTGCCGCTGACGGTGAGCGACCGCATCATCGCCTATTTACAAGCCGGGACAAACCTGGTCGTTGTCGACACTACCAAAGAAGTCCTGGTCGTCATTCTGCTGGTTGGGGCGCTCATATCTATGCTGGTAGCTGGCCTGGCTGGCTGGATCAGCACGCGCCAGGCGCTCTCGCCTCTTCAGGCAGTCACAGAGACCGCCCTGCAGATCACGCGGGCCGATGATCTTTCCCGGCGCATCCCTTATTATGGACCGCCCAACGACGAGGTTGGCCAATTGCTAAACGCTTTCAACCAGACGCTCAGCCGCCTGGAAAATCTATTTAACACCCAAAGGCGTTTCCTGGCGGACGTTGGACATGAGCTGCGCACCCCATTGACAGTGATTAAGGGTAATGTAGACTTGATGCGGCGTATGGATTGCAGCGATGAAGAATCGATGGTTTCCATCGAGAGTGAAGTCGACCGGCTGACGCGCCTGGTGGGTGATCTGCTGCTGCTGGCGCAGGCAGAGTCCGGAAAACTGCCCCTGGCGCAGCGCACAGTTGAGCTGGACACGCTGTTGTTGGATGTTCTCCACCAGATGCGAGTGCTGACCCGCGACCGCTCGCAGTTAAAACTGGGGGAGATCGACCAGGTCTTGGTTTGCGGGGATACCGACCGCCTCAAGCAGGTGCTGGTCAACCTGGTGGGTAACGCCATCAATTACACGCCACCCGGCGGTGAGATTGTGGTTGGGTTGGGTAAAGTGGGAAACCGGGCCCGTCTCACGGTCAGCGATAACGGCCCGGGCATTCCGGCAGAGGATATCCCGCATATTTTCGAACGCTTCTACCGGGGGGAAAAGTCTCGCACCCGCTCAAGAGATGGTAAGGGCTTTGGATTAGGCCTGTCCATCGCCTACTGGATCGTGCGCAATCATAATGGTCAGATCGAGGTCAGCACAAGAGAGCCGCATGGGACGACTTTTTGTGTATGGCTGCCCCTGGCCCAGGGCCCTTGCTCCGGCGAAATTAACCAATAGCCCAATCCCAATCGCTGTCCAGGTAAAACAGAACAACCCCCGCTCTCTAGACGAGGCGAGGGTTGTTCCTTCTCAAGGAGGAGAATGTCGCTCGAACAGCCAGGTCAGCGGCGGATCGACGATCCTGGTTTGCTGTTCCCGGCCGTGGCGCTCATAGAAACCGGGTGGTAGGTGGGCTCCTGCTTGGTATAGGCTGGTTCCGGGCTTTCGACGGGTTTAGGCGCCGGGCGGAAGGCAGAAGCTGAGATTGGGATCGAGCGCTGGGGAGCGGGCCGGCTGCCTAAAGCACGCACCGGCGCCGCGCTTGGGCGGCTGGCGGGTAGAGAGCGCTGGCTCATGCGTGGATGCTGCTCGCCCTGGCTGAACAGCCGGTCGCCGGCAACGGAGAAGGTTCCGATGATCAGAACACGGATCAACCAGACCAGCACAGCCACGAAAATCGGCACAATACGCAGCAGGATACCGCGCGAGATGACCGCATTCCCCAGGGTTTCGTGGTTCAGGACTGCCAGAGAGACGCCCCACCAGGTGAGCATGGCGTTCATCGTGGCCGCTAACAACCAGGCGCCGAACAAATACCACACTTCACCGGGCTCATCCGCCCCTTCCTCAGGGGTGAACAGGCGTGCGATTCCGGCAAAGTCAATCCCACAAAACGCAATCGCAAGGATTGTGGCCCAGCGCACTCCTAAGAAGCTCAGGTCACCCAGAAGGTCGGCTAAAGCGTAATCAGTGGTGCTGTAATTGAAGATCTCGAAAGCCAACAAGGCAGTGATGATGATCACGCCAAACGCTAAGCCGCGCTGCAAACGAAAGCGATGGATAAAAGTTTCCATATTTTGTCGTTGGATGCCGTTGGAATTCATGGCTGACCTCCTCGTCAAGGTTTGGGACGATTGACATCGTCAATTCTAAGTTAGAGAGTTCGTTATACTGCAGGTACCTGAACCAACTGAATTGACATTGCAATGAGTACTGGCTATAATATAGAACAAATGTGCTAATTTGTCAAGAGGCAATTTCAGAGAAGATGTACCGTTTTTCTTGCGTTTGCTGGAAATTCTGGCCGGCGAAAAACGGGTGAATTGCCTTGACATTATAGAACATATGTGCTATTTTATCATGAAACCAGCGATCCATCCAGTGTCGTGCGCTTGTGGCGCACCACGCATTATGATGAATAGAGATACATCATATAGGGAGGAACCAATGTCCTTAGGGCCGCGCCTGGTAATTCCAGGGGCAATCTTTGCAAGTTTACTTATGACTGTCCTGCTGCTCGCCTTTACAGCCGGGGTGTCTTACCCACAGGTGGCTTTGGCTGCCGCAGAGGCGACTGCCCAGCCAGGGGACGCCTCGGCAGGAGATCCCCTCAGAAGCGGCGCAAGGGCAGGCGGTCGAGACGCTGGCGCCTCCTGAAGCCTTTTCCGGGCAATGCGAAGTCAGCCCCGGCTTTCCCCAGGGCGTTCTGCAGTGGTGCGACTATATTAGCTACTACGCGAACCAGCGCGGCCTGTCGCCTGATTTGGTTGCTGCCCTGATCTTGCAGGAAAGCGGAGGCGATCCGCAGGCTTATTCCAAGAGTGGGGCCGTCGGCCTGATGCAGGTCATGCCAAATGACGGCCTGGCGGCTTCCTTCACGTGCCAGAATGGGCCCTGCTTCAGCAGCCGCCCCGCCACCAGTGAGCTGCAGGATCCAGAGTTCAATATTGCTTACGGAACGAAGTATCTTGCCTCCCTGCTGTCTAAATACGGCAATTTGCGCGATGCGCTAAAATCTTATGGGCCGATGAACGTGGGCTATTATTATGCCGATATCGTGCTCGCCATTTTCCAGAATTACGGGCAGTAGTCTGCCCATCAGTAATCGGCCCGCGAATGTCGAGGCTGCCGGTCGTCGGACGCCAGGCTCGGCGCTGCTCACGGCGGCAGCGCCGCCCCGGGATTCGGTTAGCAGGATGAGATCGGGGAATTAAGACTCAAGGGTAGAAAAAGGCTTGATAGTCGACGAAGCGCCCTTCTTTGTAGGTGAATTTGGCCGAAAAGAACCCCGGACGGTCCAACCAGGGCAAGAAGATCCGGTCGCCTTCCCACAGATTCAAGTTGAGCAATTCCGCATCGTCGATCCACTCCAGAATACCCTCAGGCAAATCGATCAGGCTGCCCTGGAAATCCTGCACCAGGAAAACAAAGGCGTACCAGTCCTCTTCATTGGCGAAAGCTGGAAAAGTGAGCAAACCTTTGAGCTGCAAATCGTTTGCCTGTAAACCGGACTCCTCCCGGATCTCACGAACGGCGCACTCCTCCGGGGTTTCGCCCGGCTCCAGTTTGCCCCCCAGGCCGTTCCATTTTCCGTGGTGCATATCGTTTTTCTTCTTTACGCGATGGATCATCAGCGTCTTACCCTCCCCCCGCAGATAACATAACGTGGCCAGCTTCATCTCACTCCCAGGGATTGAGCATGGTCTGGATGAGGATTGGGGTGCCTATCTTGATGTTAGCCCGCCGCGTGACCAACCAGATCACCAATTCGGCGATATCTTGCGGGTAAAGGCATTTCTCGTGATTCAACCCTGGGGATTTATCGGACATCTCGGTCACAACCATCCCAGGACAGATAGTATCGACGCGAATGTTGAAATCCTGGTTTTCACGCTGGATGTATTCACTCAAGGCATTGAGGGCGTGCTTGGAAACGCCATAAGCGCCGTCGCCAGGGTAATACTCTAAACCAAACTCAGAGCTGATGTTAATGATATGGCCTTCATTCCTGAGGCGCAGGATTGGGAGCACCGCCCGGGCCATCAAGAACGGGCCGCGTAGATTGATGGCCATAATCTGGTCCCAAGATTCGACCGAGTGGGTGTGGATCGGGCTCCCGCCGCCGACAGCGGCATTATTCACCAGGATATCGATCGTTCCGTATGTTTCCAAAGTCGTCTGGACCAGCCGGGTTACATCTTGCTCCACTGAAACATCGGCCTGCACGGGAGTAGCGCCGCCGCCAGCCTCCCAGATGGCCTCAACCGTCTCCTCCAGGCGGGGCATGCGCCGGCCGCAAACGACCAGGCGCGCCCCCTCCTGGGCCAATGCCAGGGCGAGGCCGCGCCCGATGCCGGTGCCGCCGCCGGTCACAATAGCAACTTTTTCATTCAATGCTTTCATAACTCTCCTCATCATTATTGCTCACATCCATGGCTGCCAGCGCGGCGACATCCGGCTGGCTTTCGAAGACCTGTCGCCATTCCAGGGCATCTGGCTCGGCTGCCAGGACCACACCATTTGAGAGCACGGCGAAGATCTGGCTGCCAACCTGGCGGAAGCGCTCTACCATGCTACAACTCCAGGGGATGGATAAGCCTTGGGATGCTTTTTGCCAGGTCTGGCCGCCATCATGGGTTTCCTCGATGCGCCCGTACCTGTCCACGCCATCCGCCGGCCCTAGCAGCATATGCTCGGGATTCTCAGGATCCAGCCAGACGGCCCGGCAGTAGCAGTTCGGGTAGAGCAGAACCCAGTTTTTTCCCCCATCGGCAGAGCCGTAGAAGCCGCCGCCGGTCGGGGCAAAAACCAGGTCGGGAGAAAATGGATGCACTTCAACGGAGTGCACATCGGAATGAATGTTATGCAGTTCCGGGCGATGGTCCGGGAAACCGCGGCTGCCTTCCGCCAACTGCCAATGCTCGCCTCCATCCTCAGAGAGCAAAACACAGCCGTCTTCCACCGCGGCATAGGCGCGCCCCTCCAGCACGGCAAAGCCACGCACGCAGCCGGCTGCGGGAGAATATGGCAAAGACCAGCCGTATTCCTGGCGCATTTCTTCGACTTCAGGGCAGGCCCGCCAGGTCAGCGCCCCATCCCGTGAAATGTAGACGCCTGCCGGCTCGCTGCCGGCGATCTCAAAGTCTGAAATATCCGGGTGGTAAGCCAGCCAGCGCACGTGCAGGTGATCCAGGCCCTGGTTCACCGCCTGCCAGGTCCTCCCCAGGTCATCCGAACGGTAGATCCCGCGAGTTGTACCAGCCAGGATCACCCCTTCTCGGGCGATCACGCTGGTGACCGCCTGGTCCGTCAAACCGCGGCGCAGCTCGCGCCAATCCGGCCCATCCTTCTGGCATACGAACAGGCCATGATCTGTCGCCAGAAAAACCAACTCATCCATGGTCCACTCCTGTCCAAGGGTTAACGATCCCGGTTAATGATGATCAGGCTAATTTCTCAGCCATCCGATTCCGCATGAGCGTATTCGCGCAAGTGGTAACGCACCAGCTCGGAGGGTTTGTCCTGGCGGCAACTGGCGAAGTACTGCACGCCAGTCGCCTCGACCTCCATCCGCAGGTCATAGCGGTCGCTATTTTGGCTGCCAGCGAACTGCACCGACCATTGTCCTGGGTCGAGCGGGCGGGCCGCGACCAGGCGAAAATCCTCCAGGCCCAATTTCCCGCTTCGTTTCCTCAAAAAGTATTCGGCCGCCTGCACCACCTCAGGATAGCACGCCCGGCCGCGAAAGTGTTCGATGAAGATTTCCCCATTTTGGCAGGCCTCCACGAAATTCCCGGCATCCTCGGGCTCCATCCGCCCGTAATAAACACCGTGGGGGAAATAAATCGCGTTAGCGGCGAAACGATGCCCGCCAACATGCGTGGTCTGCCAGGTGTATGCGCCGGCGGTTTTGAGCATTTTTGCGAAAAATGGCAGCCCATGACGTGCGCAGCACGGGTCGCGCCTGCCGTTAGTGCATACCAGAATCAAAGGGCTTTCTCTGCAGTGAGACCGGAAGCCGGCCTCGCCTGCCAGGACAGCAGGCAGATCCAGATCGAGCAAGTCCTGGTAGCGGTCCAGGTGGAACTCGTAAAGAACCGGGGCAGTCTCGACTGCCAGGGCGACGAAAAAGTGGTAACCCGCCTCCCGCCGGCCTGGGGGACGCTTGATCATTTGCACCTTGGGCGAAGCGGCGGCCTGGACGGAAAATTGGAGATGCTGCTTCACCGCGGCCGGCAGATCGCTCTCCTGTAAGGCTTTCGCCCCCCAGGGGCCATTATATTCGAGCAGAAACCATGCAGCCGCGTACGAAGCCGTCCCATACAACGCTTCGCCGAGCTGAAGTGAAACCGTGGAACACGAATAGGGTATGGGTGGGTGTCTTTCGACTGGTTGATCCATGAAGGTATTTATTTTCGTCTCCCAGTTAACCGAACGAGTATGCCAGGCAATCCATGTGTGCGAGTTCAGGCCTATTCCAGAGAATCTAAAAGAGCCACGTCCGCCTCAGCAAGCTCCAGGTCGGCAGCCTGCAGATTCTCGCGCAGGTGCTTCTCGTTGGCCGACATGGGGATGGCGATCACTTGCGGCTGGCGAACCAGCCAGGCCAGGGCCACCTGCACTGGCGTGGCGCCGTAATTGCCGGCGATCCGCCTGAGAACCGGGTTGTTAGCGACCCTGCCTTGCTCGACCGGCGAGTATGCCGTCACCAATAAACCAGTTTCCTGGCAATTGACAAGACGCCATTGGCGGCGTATTCGCGCTCGCCAAGGCTGTAAGGGATCTGGTCAGTGACCAGGGGCGTCTCCGAAAGTTCGACAGCCTGCCTCAGTCTGGACAGATTAAAGTTGCTCACCCCCAGGCGCCTGACCTGGCCGCTCGCGACCAGCTCGTTGAGGGCGCGGAAAGTCTCCTCCAGGGGAATGCCGGGGTTAGGCCAGTGGATCAGGTAAAGATCCAGGTAGTCGCTGCCCAATCGCTCCAGGCTGGCGCGGCAGGCGCGCAGGGTATCACGATATTTGAGATGCGCCGGCAAAACTTTGGAAGTAATGAAAAGCTCCTGGCGATCGAAGCCGCGCATCGCTTTCCCGACCAGCTCTTCTGCGTGTCCGCCGCCATACATCTCGGCAGTGTCGATGTGCCTGTAACCCATCTCAATGGCAGCTCTTATAACTGCGACGGTTTCACGGTCGCGTGATGTATCGGGGTGCATGTTCCCGCCCACCCGCCAGGTGCCGAGGCCAATCGTGGGGATATCACCTCCCCCGAGCAGCGCTTTCTCGTGCGTCATTCTGCGCCTCACAATCCCCCAACCCATCTTTCAGACCAAACTCTCGGGCAATACCTACCCCAAGCGATGAAAATTTACCCGTTTCGAGACATCCGGCTAAAAACCAAGCTCCTTTAATATTTGCCCCTCACTGCGCCGCTGCGCAGCGCCGCCGGGCTTTCCCAGCAGCTCTTCCCAAAACTTCTCGTCATATCGCCGCGAGCGCACGGGAAGCGGCATGGGGACACCCCAGCCCAGCAGCAGCACTTCTTCACGGGGCTGCAAACGGGCGAGCATGCCGCGCAAGGCGTCCCGGCCTGCCAGCCCGGAGAGCACGGCGCGGATATCATCCTCGTCGCCCAGCCAGCCGGATATGCGTGTGCCTAACTGCGACATCACTTCGTCGTAAATTTGAGACGGCCGCTGGTCGATGATCAGCAAGGTGACGTAATACTTGCGCAGCTCGCGGGCGATTGTGCTGAACGTTGTCTGGGAGGCCATCTCACGGTTGAGCAGTTTGTGCGCCTCTTCGACCACGATCACCAGCGGGCGTGGTTCGTCTTTACCGGTGCTGCGAAAGTCGTTGGTGCGCTTCTCCCACGCCTGGCGTATGCGCCGCGTCAGCAGGTTACTCACCAGCAGGTAATCGAGATCAAATTCGTGCTCCCCAAAAGAAAGGACCACGTGCTGCCCGGCCTCCAGGGCCTTAATGATCTCACCTACGCTGTCCGCAGCCGGCTTCTCGACCACATAGGGCAGGCGGAAGACGCGCCCCAGCTTGGAGTGCAGGCCTTCGGCCGCCATCACGTTGACGCCGTTGGCATTCGCCCAGGCCGCCACACTGTCGCCGGCGGGCACCATCTTGCCGTTTTCGTCCGGGAGCATCGCGCCACTCTTCAGTTTGCGGAAAGCAGCAAACCAACCCTCGCGCTTGAAATGGCTGGACAGGGCCTCTAAAGTCGTCGGGGTGGTCTCTTTGAGGTTCAATTCGCGGGTCAGCAGCTCGATATCCTCAGGCTGGATGTCGCTCTCGGCGATCTCGAGGTTAAAATCGGCCGTATGGCCGCGGATGCGCGCCCCCTGACCCAGGCCAACAACTCGCAGCCGGCTGGGAAACCTGGACTTCAAACCGATGACGCGCTGCCCGGTGTCGGAGGCTGTATCATCGAACCCGTATTCGTTGTGCATATCGAAGACCAGCACCGAGGCGCGATTGATATTGCACCAGACCGGCCAGGACGATGCGGGTGAGGAAAGACTTGCCCGTGCCGGTCGCGCCGAAGACCCCGGAGGAGCGCTGGACGAACTTTTCCAGGTCCAGGCAAACCGGATGCTCCTGTTCGCGGGTGTAACCGATGACAAAATTGCCCTTTTCACCCGCCTTGCCGAAGATCTCGGCGATATCGCCCGGGCCCGCCAGGCGTACGGTCGCATGGTGGGGTGGCACAGTCTTGACCGGCAGCGGGCGCGGCTCGGGGCTCAGCCCCAGGTCGATCTGCTCGCGCCAGTTCGAATACTCCGGGCTAAGCAGGTCAGGCCCGCGCTCAAGCATCAAAGCCGGCAGCACCTCCAGGTTGGTGAACAGGGTCTGCCCATGCAGCAGGCGCGCCAGCTCTTGCGGCAGGCGTGTCTCGCTTTGCTCGTCGGCAAAGCGCGGGTCGGTGGCGCCCAACTGCAAGTCGGTCACCAGCCCATAAAACAGCCAGTCGCCGCTCTCGACGACAACGAACCCGCCTTCCTGGACCTCCTGCGCCGGGATGGTCAGGCGTACATGCAGGTTCTCCTTCAGCCCCCCGCCGACGATGTAGCCGATTTTTGGACGATCCAGGGGGTCCTCAACATGCTGGTCGGTCATAGCGCTTTCCATTCTTCAAGCTAAAAATCCGCGATAGCGTCCCCCAGGGCGCCTAACACGCTCATTAATGTGGGGTAGTCATCCCGCAGCAGCGTGATCAATTCATGGGCAGCCGCGCTGGCCCAATCCGGATTCCCGGCGGCAACATGCGCCTCCTGGGACTGGCGCACATGCGCCGAAAGGAGCTCGCCCACAGGCAGGTCTTTGGCGCGCAGCACGTGCCGGAAGTAGCCAAAGCGCCCAAACCGGGTGAACCGGCAGATTTCTTCGGCCTGGCACAGGTAAATCACATCCAGGCTGAGCGGCGGGCGCGGCGGCAGCGAATGGTAGACGCGTTCGCCCTGGCAGTAACCGACCGAAAGCACGCTCATCTCCAGCGGCACGTTGCGGTTGATGCGGTTATCGGCGATGATCTCGTCATCCACGCCGCCGGCAGTGACCAACTGGCGGACCAGGCCGTCATCGTCGACGTGAATATCGTAGATCAGGCCAAAAATAGCGTAATCGCTTTCCAGGGGCACCCGCACCAGCGCCCCAAAAGACGGGCTGTTTAACTGGTCGACGCGGCAGCCCACGACAAAACCGGTCGTTCCGGCGCGCAGCAGCCGACCAATCTCAATGGCGGTCATGCAGAAACCCTCGTCCGGCCGGGCAGACTTTTTAGAGATTGCTTATGGGATTGCTCGCCGACCTGGACGCCGCGCTGGCGCAGCTCTGCGAGGATCATCTGGGTGACCTGCTCCTTTTCTTGCAGGGTCACCACAGCAGTTTCATGAGCGCGATGCAGCAGGTAGGGATAACGGCGGGCGCCTAAGATGCGGCACTGGGCCAGAAGTACGGAATGCAGGTTATTTAGCATCGCCGGATCCCTTGCGACCCAGGCCGGGATCTCGACCCGCGCCAACCAGGGGCGATCCTCCCGCCCCACGTTAAGGTAGAAGAAATGCAGCGCCAGTTCGCCAGCGTAGAGCCTCATCGATGGCGATTGGATGGCAAACACAGCCGTACGCTCGCCTTCTCCCAATAGATCACGAAAAAGATCCAGGTCGCTAACCCCTCGCAATGGAAAGCTCTTCTTGATTTCGGGCAGGTCCTCTTCCGCAGTCGCGGCGATCTCCAGCAGGCGGACCACCAGGCCCGCGCCGGGCTTGTCGACGTACCCGGCTGTGATCACATCCAGGCGGCTGAGCTGCCTGAGCACATCCAGGTATTCGTCCAGCCGCTTTTGGAAAGCTGGGGATTCGCTCGAGGCGCTGTCTTTCATCCCCCAAAGCTCCATCGGCCCATCTGTGAAAGTGATCACCGGGGGTGCGACTTGAGTGGCGAGCTGAGCCAACATGGTCCGTTCGTTCAGGTCGCGCAGCAGGGCCAGGGTCTCTTCGGTCAACATGCCGGTGTCCGTGTACAGGTCCTGGTCATACAGGAGCTGGCAGCTCACCTGTATCTCCGGCGGGGCCGCTGAACCCAGTTGGTATGTAATGGCGCCCACGTTGATCAGGCAATAATCCACCGCTTCATGACGATCGGGGTTGATTTGTGAGCCATCGGCAGCCAGGATGGTCGCCTGCAAAGGCAAATCGGGAGGCGGAAAATGGGCGTTTAACGGTTCGGGCGGGCGCAGGCTTGAATGGATGGGCAGCGCGCAGCGCAGTGCGCGGTCGTAATTTCGGATAACGAGTTGCACTTTCTGATGCAGTCGCTCGAAATCCTCAGCGTTATCGGACAGCAGCGCCTCAGCAATTTCCTTTTTCTCTAACAACAGGCGCGCCCGTGCTGGAGCATTCTCTCCCAATTTTTTCACTTCGTTGCGAACTTGCAGGAAATCCAAAGCCATGCAGTACCCCGTTTTTCAGAACAATTGTTTTCAGTATTGTAAAGCCTGCAAGCCGCAAACGCAAGGGCAGTAAAAGAGGCGGCGCAGGGGGACGCTTTTCAGCGATTCGCCTGAATCCAGGCCGAAAATTCCACTTTACGGGTGTAAAATTCAAAAATGATTTTTCGATGAAAAGGGGTTTGGACTCAGTCCGCTGAGATCAAGCGCTGCCGCCTACCAAAAAGACCGCTGCGATTTTCAACACTAACCACTGTTTTGTTGCATGTCCACGCTTACAAATTATCTCACTGCTTCTCCTGCCACAGGCCGCTTGCGCCCTTTTGACGTCCGCCGTGACCTGGGTCCGGTCGCCGACCTGGTGGAGCGCTGCTTCGCGGATACTTTAGACGTGGACGGCGAGCGTTACTTGCAGCAAATGCGCTCAGCAGCCAATAACCCGACTTTCTTACGTTGGGCGGCAGCCGCGGCCGAGTGGGCCAGCATTCCTTTGAGCGGTTATGTCTGGGAAGAAGCCGGCAAGCTGGTCGGTAACATCAGCTTGATCCCGTTTAATGCCCTGGGCCAGCGCCTGTACTTGATTGCCAATGTCGCCGTTCACCCGAATTACAGGCGGCAGGGCATCGCCCGCAGCTTAACCATCCAGGCGATCAAACACTCCCGCCAACGCGGCGCGCCGGCGACCTGGCTGCACGTCCGTGAAGGCAATGAAGCTGCCATCGATCTGTACCGCTCCCTGGGATTTGTCGAACGCGCCCGGCGAACCACCTGGCACAGCCAGCCGGGCCTTCCGCCCGCAGTCCATACAGCGCAAACCAGCATCACCTCTCGCTCCAGCCAGCATTGGAAAATTCAACAGGCCTGGCTGCAGGCGACCTACCCGCCCGAAGTGACCTGGCACCTGCAGATCAACTTAAAAGCCTTGCGTCCCGGCTTATTTGGCGCGGTAATGCGCATGGTCAGCAGCGCGCCTATCCGCCAATGGTCGGCAGTGCGGCATGGCGAACTGCTGGGGGTGCTGACCTGGCAGGCCAACCGCGGTTATGCCGACAACTTGTGGCTCGCCACCCCACCCCAGGCGGGCGACGCTGCCGCTTTAGACGAAGCCATCTCAGCCCTGCTGGCTTACGCCCGCCAGCATCTCTCCCCACGCAAGCTGCTCACTTTGGACTACCCGGCGCACCAGGCCAGCGAGGTCATCCAATCCGCCGGTTTTAAGGAACACCAAACCCTGATCTGGATGGAATTGAAAATCTCCTAGAGCCAAAGCAGTCAACAATTCGTTTTGCAACCAGAACGCCTTCCCGGCGTATATAATGTAGAAAATCGCGCCCTTTGTGCATTGACGATGCCAGCGACGCGGCGCAAGACTGCCGACAGGGATGCCTGTTGGAGGACAAAACAAAGAAGAGGAGGCGAGAAAAATGAATAGATTTATTCTACGGTGGGTGATCAACGCAATTGCGTTGTATCTCGCAATCATCCTGGTGCCCGGCATTCGGCTGACCAACGTCGAGTCAAATCAGTGGGTAGCGATCATTCTTCTGGCCCTCGTGTTCGGCCTGCTAAACGCCCTGCTGCGGCCTTTGATCATGATATTAACCTGCCCCCTGATCATCCTCACCCTGGGTTTAGGGACGTTAGTTGTGAACACCTTCCTGTTTTACCTGACCGGCCAGATCGGCCAGCAGTTCGGGTGGGGTTTCACGGTGGACAGCTTCTTGTCGGCTTTCCTGGGAGCCCTGGTTGTCAGCATCGTCAGCGTGGTTTTGAGCACACTGCTTAAGGATGAAATGAAAGGATGACGGCCTTGGCTTTGCCGGTTGTGGAAAATTCACCCTTAAATGGTACCGAATCAGTGTTGACTTTCACCCTGAGTCCGCTTATACTCTTGATACTGGGAGAATAACAGATTATGACACCAGTTAAAAAAGAAGGCACCTCACCTCGGTAGGGTTGAAAGGCACGCGCGTCGCGTGCCTTTTTTGTTCGCCATCTCACTGGAAAGGAGACTAAAAAAGAATGGATTACGGTATGATTGGAAAAATTGAAAAGGCCAAGCGTTATGCGGAGCAGCGTGATCGCATCCACATCGAGGCGCTTAAGGTGACATTTGAAGGTAGAAACAACCAACATACAATCAATTTTGGCAATGGTGAGTGGCAGTGCGACTGTGATTTTTTCCAAACCCGTGGGCGGTGCAGCCATACGATGGCGCTCGAAATGATCTTGAAAGACATGCTCCCTGAGCCCGTTGCCGGAGAGTAAGCCCTGCTTAAACGAACATCCCGATCTGGCAACTGAAACAAATCCTAAAATCAGACAACGATAAAACGGGTCCCGCAATGGGGCCCGTTTTCCATTAAACGGTTGTCCAGGGACCTCAGGAATTTTTTCTAACCCCGTCCGGCGTCAAAGACATCGCCCCAACGTAACGCTCGATGAATTGCGGGTCCGCATCCAGCTCGACCTGCTCAGCGCGGGCTGCCAGTTCTTCCCCAAAGGCGAAACCATCATCCGTCAGGAACATCGCCGCTCCAAAACCGGCGCCGTTGGCGATCGTTTCAACTTTCTTTCTATCCACCGGCGGGATCATTCCCAGGGCGATCACCGCGTCGATATCGACCTGCCCGCCAAAAGATCCGGTGAGGATGACACGCTCCAGGTCCAGCGGGCTTAATCCCAGGCGGTCCATCAAGATTTCGAACGCGGCTCGAATGGCCCCCTTGGCTTTCTGCAGCTCGCGCACGTCCCATTGGGAGAGTCCCAGGCGGCCATCGGCTGTGATCTGGATACGGCGCGCCCCATGCGCATCCTTGTCCATCCGCCCGCTGAAGAATGGGGGCTGCTCGAGGATGCGCCCGCCGGGTTCAATGACCCTGGCCTGGCGCAAGGTATAAACCAGGCTGAGCAGGCCGGATCCCGTCAGCCCGACCGGCGCTTCTCCCCCGATCGTATCCAGGGTCAGTTCACCGTTTTCCAGACAGGCTGCCGTGATTGCGCCATCGATTGCGCGCGTCCCGCAGGAAATATTGACCCCTTCAAAAGCCGGGCCGGCGGCGGTCGAGGTGGTCAAGATACGCTTTCCATCGGTGACCAGTACTTCGCCGTTTGTGCCCAGGTCGATGGCGGCTATCGGGCCTGGAGCATCGTTAAACCCGAAAAAAGCCAGGCAGGCCAGGGCATCCGAGCCCACAAACCCCCCAATCATGGGGGGCAAGGAGATCTGGGCTGCCTCTGGAAAGATGGCGCCCAGGATCGGGCGGGCGTCTCGAATCGCCGCTTTGCTGTAGGGTTGAAAGGGCAGCGCGGCCAGCGTTTCGACCGGCAGCTTTGCCAGCAAATGGTGCATGGCGACATTGCCGACCACCGTCACACAGGTTACGCGCTGGCGGATGCGCTGCCGAGAGATTTAGCGCGTCGACCGCCTGGTTGATGGAGGCCAGGGCCAGCCTGTGCAGGCGCTCCCGGCTGGCCGGGCTGCTGCGCGCCGCCGAAATGCGGGAGATGACATCTGCGCCGTAAACCGTTTGCTGGTTGAGGCTGGCTGCGCCAGCGCACACCTGGCCATCCTCGAGCATGGTCAAGAAGGCAGCGACGGTCGTCGACCCCAGGTCGATTGCCAGGCCCAGCGGCGATTGTGTCTGTTTATAGCGGTTGCTGGCGCGGAAATTTTTGTTGGAATAAACCACAACCGGCGAGAGCACGACCTTCGCATCACTCTGCAGACGGGCCCGGCAGGCCAGGCGATTGTCCAGGGCCAGCTCGCCCTGGGTCAGGTGCTGCCGTTCGATTTCATCGGGCGCGGCTACGCCCGCCTCCGCCAATACCTTGCACTTTCCGCAGGTGCCCCGCCCGGCGCAGGGCTGCTCTAAAGGCAGCCCAATCGCAGCAATGGCTTCGCCGATAGTGCTGCCCTGCGGCGCCTGGATAGTTTTCGTGACCTCGCCGTAAATTACCGTTAGCAGCGGCATAATTGTTGAATCTTCAACGCATAAATTGATCCTGGCGGATTTCTCCGCCAGGCGGGATGACCAGGAAATCTTCTCCGGCCTGATCCAGGCGCATGGCCGCCTCAACCAGCCGCCGGATATAGCTGTCTGAGCCTAAAATTTCCTCGTAACGCATCCCCCACCGCTCGCAGTAGCGGGCGACCTCTTCAGCCTGGGGCCGGTAGGCTTCCAGGTCAGACTGGCTGTGAGCGACCAGAACCAGGCGCTGGTAATGCTGGTATTGGGTGTCCATCAGCCACCGGGCAGTCTCAAGGTCGTATTTTGCCTCATACTCGCGAGCCTCTTTCAGAGGGTTGCTGCCCGATTCCAACCAGCCTTTGGTTAAAAAGTATGTGCCCGGAGAGGCGTCGAACTCCCGCCGATAAGCCTGATAAGATCCCAGGAAAATGGCAATGCAGTCGTCGGCGCGCGAAACGATTAAAGTGTGCCGGCCGGCCTTGATATGGTTCAGCCCGTTACCACATAACCCGTAACCGAGCAGGACCAGGCTGGGTTCTTCAATCCGGTCGATGGCCTCTTGCACACTGGAGTGCAAGTTGCGCGGGACACGGTGCAGGCCGTAATCCATGAAGATAATTTCTTTGGCTACCCCCGGCGGCAAATGGCGGGCCAGCAGATCCTGGAAAACCTGGCAGGCGATGACGACGATGGGCAGCTTGTCTGTTTGTGGCACGGAACCGCTCCCAATAACTTTCCAGCCTTTATTCAAACCTCAGCCGGGACCAACCGGCTAACTCGCTTCCTTCGGCATCGAGCGGAAATAACGAATGTAGCGCCCGGCGTATTCATCCCGTCCCAGGAGCAGGTCGGCCACGCGGATGGTGAGGGTCAGCTTTATTGGATCTGTAATCGCGCAGCTTGCCCCAGCGCCGATCGCCAGGGCCAGGAAGGCCTGGTTGAGCGTGTGGCGTTCGGGTAAGCCAAAAGACACGTTGCTGGCTCCCAGGTTGATGTTGGCGCCAAACTCCCGCCGCACGATCTCGATCGTGCGCAGGGTTACCGCCCCGGCGTTGCTATCGGCGCCTACCGTAAGGACCAGGGGATCGATGATCACATCCTCAGCCGGGATGCCCAATTTGGCGGCCCGTTCCAGGATCTTCCCGGCGATCGCCGCCCGGCTCTCGGCGTCATTGGGAATTCCGTTATCGTCCATCGTCAGGCCGATCACCGCGGCCTGGCGATCTCTCACCAACGGCAGGACTGCGTTTAAGGATTTCTCTTCCCCATTCACCGAATTAACCAGGGGCTTCCCGGGCGCAACCTGCAAGGCAGCTTCTAACGCAGCCGGGTTAGGCGTATCCAGGCAAACCGGCCGATCGCTCACCGCTGCAACCAGTTTCACCACCTGGGACAGCAGGGCGACCTCGTCCATACCTGGCACGCCGACGTTTATATCCAGTACGTCCGCGCCGGCCGCAGCCTGCTTTTCGGCCAGCTCGAGAACGTAATCAAAATTGCCCTCCTGCAGGGCAGCCGCCAGCCTTTTCCGGCCGGTCGGGTTGATCTTTTCACCGATAACGGTAAAAGGGCCTTCATTATCGATGACAACTTTACGAGTTTCGCTTTGGAGGATTGTTTTCATTCAGCCGTCCTAGATAATGTATCTTTGAACACAGCCACCTGAGCCGAATGCTCGCGCTTGTGCCCATAAAAGGTATAAACGATGAAATCTTCCAGGTCGTATGCCCGGCCATACCAGGGCAAGACGCCCTCTTTTTCGAGCAGATCACCCGGAACCTGGGCTGCAAGCTCCAATGTTTTCAGGTGCGTCTGTTCGTATTCGTCAAAAACTTCTTGTGGCGTCATATCCATGCGCCTGGCTACTTCATCATCATTGAACTGCTGTGGGGAGCGCATAGCGCTCGAGCGTGGGCGTAGGACAAGTTTCGTCCATGACCCAACTTAGCACTTCGACCAGCACGTGCTCGAAGGACGCCAGGTGGGCGATGATGTTCTTGACCGACCACCACCCACACACGCCCGGCGTATCCCAATCTTCCAGCGCTACCCCATCCAGCGTGCGGATCACTGTCAGGTGACCATATCGCAAGATATCGACAGTATTCATACCTGCACCTCCACCAATAGCGTTGGGCGCTTTGCCCCTGGCCGCAAGCCAGTGGTCGGCGCACCACGCGTAAGGATGAATAGAGATACATCATGTAAGGATAAAAATGTGATTCCCGGTAACAAACGCGCTCTGCGGTCAGCCCTGGCCGCTTAAGATGCGCTCGATGTGGTCCAACTCCTCTCCACTGAACGCGCTCCTTGCAGGGCAGCGACTGCGCTTTCGATATGCTCCGGGCGGCTTGCGCCGATCAACGCTGAGGTAATCACCGGGTTGCGCAGCACCCAGGCAATCGCCAATTGGGCCATGCTCTGGCCCCGGTTTTTAGCAATCTCGTTCAAGCGGCGCACCTTGGCCAGGGTCTCCTCGGTCACATCTTCCCGGTCGAGGGCGCCGTGCGGCTTGGCGGCGCGCGAATCGGCAGGGATGCCGTTCAGATAGCGGTCGGTGAGCAGCCCCTGCGCCAGAGGGGAGAAAACGATACAGCCAATGCCCTGCTCTGCCAGCGCATCGGTCAGGCCTTCTTCAATCCAGCGATCCAACATGCTGTAGGAGGGTTGGTGGATCAAACATGGCGTGCCGAGCTCCCGCAAGATCTTCGCCGCCCGGCGCGTTTCTTCAGCAGAATACATGGAAATCCCGGCATAAAGCGCCCTGCCGCTGCGCACAATGAAATCGAGGGCGCCCATCGTTTCCTCCAGGGGTGTCTCCGGGTCGGGGCGATGATGGTAGAAGATATCCACGTATTCCAGCCCCATCCGTTTCAAGCTCTGGTCCAGGCTGGCGACCAGGTATTTGCGCGAGCCAAAATTTCCATAGGGTCCGGGCCACATATCCCAGCCGGCTTTGGACGAGATAACCAGTTCATCCCGGTATCCCTGAAAATCTTTCCGAAAGATCTGGCCGAATGTTTCCTCCGCCGAGCCGTAAGGGGGCCCGTAGTTATTGGCCAGGTCGAAATGGGTGATCCCCAGGTCAAATGCCCGCCGCAGCATGGCGCGGCCATTTTCGAGCGGATCCACGCCGCCGAAATTATGCCACAGCCCGAGGGAAACGGCGGGCAATTTTAAACCGCTGCGGCCGCAGCGGTTATATTTCATCACATCGTAACGATTTTCTGCAGGAGTAACCATAAGCTCATTATAACTGGTTTAAACTTTCTTCTCAATCGGAAGACTTTCTTCAACCAGGCGGTCGCACAGGACACGCATGACAGCCAGGCTGGCGTCCGGACGCATGCGCAGGATTTCCTCGAACGCGGCCTGGCCAATGTATAAAGTGCGCACCTCCCCGAGCGCCACCAGGGAGGCCATGCGCGGCGCTTTGCGAAGTATCGACATCTCTCCAATTTGCTCGCCAGGGCCACGGCGCACAATCTCCACTTCGTTCCCTGTCTCTGTCTTCGCGACGACCCGCACTTCGCCAGTGACGATGATGTACATTTCATCGCCCAACTCACCCTGCTCCGCGATCAATTCTCCATCTGCGAAGGTATGCTCGCCGGAGATCATCGCGACTTGCTTCAAATCCTCCGGAGTAAGGTCTTCGAAAATCGGGACTTTGCGCAGGAAGAGAATTTTTTCCATGATCGAAAGGGTGGTCAATGTCTCCATGTTTGAAACTCCATTCAAAGTCGCCTGGGCAGTAAGGCGCACCAGCTCGTCGGAATCCGATTGCGCCAGAAGCGCAAGCTCCTTCCATACCGTTACATCCTGAGATTCGCTGGCTGCCAGGGCCGCACAGGCTCGCAGCCAGGCATTTTCATCTCGCAGCACGCGCAATAACCAGCCTTCGTCTGAGGCGGAGCGCATCTCGCCAGCCTCCCATAATTTCAATAATGGGCGGACGACCCCGGCCTGGTCGAGCGATTCCACCGTTTCCAGGGCGTTAGCGCGCTGAGCCGCGCTCGGGCTGCTGAGGTTTTCAATAGCCATGGACATCCCCGCCGGGTCTCCCAGCAAGCCCACGGCCCGCAAAGCATTTGCGCCGTAATAGAGAGCTCGATTACGCAGCGCGTCTGCCGCCAGCCGGGTTCGCTCGCCGGGTTGAACGGCGCTTGAGCTGGCCTGCCACAGTTGGTGGTATTCGAGCGCTTTCTTTCCACCCTGTTGGGCGTAGGAAAGAAGCGGCTTAGCGTAGCGCTGAACAGGCAAATGCTCCAAAGCCGCCAGCGCGCCGCTCTCCCGCTGCGGGTCGGACAGGGCCGCGATGACCGGTCGCACCGCACGCTCACCCGAGACCCCTAGCGCGGCTGCGACCGACAAACGGACACTCCGGTCCTCATCGCCCAAAGCGGCTGCCAGAAGATCAATGGAACGTTCGGCGTCGAGACGCGCCAGAACTGATGCCGCAACTTTACGGACTGCCGGGCTGGCTGACTCCAGCCCGTGGGCAGCGATTTCAAAGGCAAGCTGGCTGTCCCAATCCAGCAGGCCTTGCAGCGCTTCGATGCGCGCCTGGATATCCCCGCTGGCTGCCGCGGCGCGGATCACCTGCTCCGCCTCCGGCGACGGGCCGGTCGACAATAAAGCTGCGGCTGCTTGAATGCGCACCGCCGGCTCAGGATCCTTCAGAAGAGGCCGGATATGCTGAGCCAGGCCACCCGGGTAAGCGGCCAATTTTCGTAGTGCCTGGATCGCCGCGACTCTGACGGTCGCTTCCGGATCTTCCAGGCAGGAAACGACCTCCAGGATCGCAGAGGCAGCCCGAGCATGGGTGAGCGCGCGCAACGAATTAGCCCGGACATCTGCATCCTGATCATTTAACGCTGAGACGATAGCATTCATCGCCTGCGGCACAGCCATATCGGCGAGGATTTCAGCCGAAACGCGCCGCTCGACGACATCTCGGCTCGAGATCCCGGCGACCAGCGCGGCGACTGCGGTCGCTTCAACGCGGAAAGCGCCCCTCTCTCCCAGGAATATCTGTGGGTGCCCGCTGCGCAGAGCATCCAGAAGCGCCTGTCCGTAAACCTGCCGCGCCCTCCAGGTCAGAAAAACGGTCGTTGCAGCCGCAACCACGCCGATGAGATACATGGAATTGGGGGCTAGAACGCGTTCACCTGCCAGCAGCAGGATGCCAACGAAAGACACGCCGGCCGGATTGGCGACGCCGCGCACAAAGGCGCGCACTTGCTCGCGCTGGTCAGGCGATACCACGTTATATATGGCCTGGTTGGCGCCTCCGGACACACCTAATGACCAAACCAATTGGATGAAGCGCAAAGAAACCAGAGCAGGAAAAACGGCCCGGATCGACAACACTGAAAATCCGACCAAATAAATGACCGGCTCGACCAGGATCGTGGCCATAAAACCTGCGCGGGCATACAACCGGTTGGCCAAAAGAAGCGAGGCCAGGAAAGCGGCCGCGGTGCTTAGCCCCTGAAAAACCCCCAGGAAAGCAGTCAAAGTATCTTCCCGGACGAACTCGGCTGCAACGGCTTTCGAAAAAGGAAAAACCAGGGCGTAGTAAAGCACGGCGAACAGTACAGCCGCCAGCGACATCCAGCCCATCAAGCTGGATTTTCGCACGAAGCGAAAACCCTGTTTCACTCCTTGCAGCACAGGAGCAGGTTCGTGGATATGAGAACGCCTTTGGCGAACCCGTTTTCCGATTGCCGCGCGGCAAACAAAAAACGCAAGAACAAGCGAAGCCGACCAAACGAAGAGCAGATTTTCGGTCCCCAGCCAATCGACCAGGGGTTTGGTCATCAGTCCGCCGGCTGCCAGACCCAGGATCCCGCCCGCGCCGTACAGGGGAAAGAGACGCTTAGCCTGGCGGGTATCGTTCATTACCCCAGCCAGGCCCCAGGTGAAAAGATCCAATAGCACCCAAAAAACGTTCATCCCAAGCCAGGCCAGCGGGTAGAACCAGGGTAGTTTAATAAGAAGCATCAGGCGCGCTGCAAGAATCACAACAGCCAGGACCAGCGGCAGCCAGAAGTACAAGCGCATACGGTCGATCCGCCCCAACAAAGCCGTGATGCCAAGCGAAATTAAAGCAGTCACGACGCCCAGGAGGATATACATTTGCGGTAGAAATTGCACGCCAAAACGGGAGAAAAAAAGGGCCTCGATGCCAGGCGAGCCGATTGCGCCGCCGGCCGAGGCGCAGAACATCAGGCTGGTGATCAAGGCCACCATCCTGGTTTCGCTCGAGTGGATCTTCAAGATCTTTGTGCTGCGCGCTGAGAGGGCCGCTGTAAAAGCGCGCGCTTTTTCGGCAGAAAGGATGAGAAAATTTCTGTCCGACATCCAGATGGTTACCAACCCTTAGGTGAATCAACGAACAGCCAACGCTAAGAGAGGCTTGAGAAGGAAAATCCTGACCACCGTTTAGCGCTGCTTATTATTATAGCGGAAAAGATTTGGATGATGAATTTCCGTAACATGTTCCGTAACTACCTTTTCGATACCAGGCAGCCTTAAATGCCAACCGGCATAATTGAACACTTCCGGTCGCCTTCGCCGGAGCAAAACCACACCCGCCTGTCGCGGCGCTATAGTGAATTCACTCACAAGTCGTTGACAAAAGCAATAACATCCAGTAGAATATTTTTGAGAACGCTCTCATCTGGCCTTGTTTACTACCAATAAGCCTGTTATTAATTGTTATTTTCAATAGTAGACGCCCATAAGGGTTGGGCTCACTGTGTTAGCCGCGCAATACAATTTCAGAGTCCCATCAAAATAGGGGTATTTATTTTCCCGGTTGTTGGGAGCGCTCCCAAAACCAGTTCGAGTGTTTGGAGTGTGCGGAATGCAATGCGGAACTTTCGATGACCTGCAGCGAGAATACGTCATCAACACCCCAAAGACCCCGGTCAAGTGGATCAATTATCTCGGCAGCCTGTCTTTTGGCGGCTTCATCGACCAGACCGGCGGCGCGCTGATCTGCAAGGGCGACCCGGCCCTCAACCGGATCGTCAAATACCTGCCTCAGCTCCCGGCATCGGAGTTTAAAGGCACGACGCTTTACCTGCGCCGGGCAGAACAGGACGGATACCGCCTCCTCGCGCCTTTTTACGTGCCCTGCCTGGAGCCCTACGCCCGCTACGAATGCCGGGTTGGGCTGGGCTATACCCGTTTCCTGGCAGAATTCGACCGCATCCAGACGGAGGCGATTTTCTTCGTGCCCCCCGGCGGAGACCGGCTGGTTTGGGATATCCGCATCACGAACCTGTCCGCTGAACCTCAGAGGCTGGACGCCATCCCGCTGGTGGAATACACCCACTTCGATGCACTCAAACAGTTCACCAACGCGGATTGGGTCCCGCAGACCATGCAAAGCAAGGCCATTCACGACCCAGGCGGCGAAATTGTGCTGCTGCAGTACGCCTTCATGCGCCGGGAAACCCACCTAAATTACCTGACCTCCAACCTGCCGGTCGCTTCGTTCGAATCCAGGCGCGAGGCGTTCCTGGGCGACCACGAATACGGCGCCTGGGCGCGCCCGCTCGCCCTGCTGCAGCCTGAATTGGAAAACGGCGAGGCTTTGCGCGGCGAAAACATCGCCGCCCTGTTACACCACCTGGGCGAGCTCGCCCCGGGCGAGAGCCGCCGGCTGATCGTCCAACTGGGGCAGGCTCCCAGCCTGGAAGAGGCCCAACCCACCATCCAGGCCTACCGCCAGCCTGAAACCGTGGAGGCGGCTTTCGAGCGCCTGCGCAGCTTTTGGGAGGAATACCTGAGCGGCTGCCAGGTGGAAACGCCGGTTTCAAGCATGAACCGCATGCTCAACGTCCACAACCCGCGCCAGTGCTACATCACTAAAAACTGGTCGCGCTATCTCTCGCTCTACCAGCTCGGCTTCGGCGGCCGCGGCATCGGTTTTCGCGACAGCTCGCAAGATGTGATGGGCATTTTGAGCGGCGCTCCCCAGGAGGGCAAAGCCCTGATTCGCCAGCTTCTCCAGGTGCAAAATAGAGACGGCTCTGCCATGCACCAGTTCAACCCGCTGACCATGCAGGCCAACCCGGGCGACGCGCGCGATGTGGAGGACGGGCCGCAATATTATAGCGACGACCACCTGTGGATCGTACTGGCGATTACTTCCTACCTGAAAGAGACCGGCGACCTGGGGTTCCTGTCCGAGGTCATCCCGTATTACGAGAAAAACCGCCAGGGGCAGCCGCTCGAATCTGGCAGCGTGCTGGCCCACATGCAGCGGGCCGTCGAATTCACCCGCGGCGACTGCGGCACGCATGGGCTGCCGCGCCTGGGCTTCGCCGATTGGAACGACACCGTCAACCTGCGCCCTGGAGCCGAATCGCTGTTCACCGCCAACCTGTACGGCAAAGCCCTGCTCGAGATGATCGAGCTGGCTGAGGAGCTCGGCGATCCGGATTCCGCCAATGACTACCGCCGCGATTACGCGGCCATGCGAGCCAGGGTCAACCAACACGGTTGGGACGGCGACTGGTACCTGCGTTACCTCGACGCGGCCGGGGCGCCGCTGGGTTCGCACACCAATCCCCAGGGCCAGATTTACTTGAACGGGCAGTCCTGGGCGGTCCTCTCGGGTTTTGCCCCGCCGGATCGAGCCCGGCTGGCGATGGACTCGGTTTACCGGCTGTTGAACACCCGCAATGGGATCAAATTGAGCGCCCCTGGCTTCAACGGCTACGACCCGGCCAAAGGCGGCATCACCACTTACCCACCGGGGGCAAAAGAGAACGGCGGCATTTTCCTGCACGCCAACCCCTGGGCTATCATCGCCGAGACTCTGCTCGGCAACGGTGAGCGAGCCTTTGAATACTACGAACAGATCAACCCCGCTAATAAGAACGAGCGGATCGAGGCGTTCGAAAGCGAGCCCTATGTATACCCTCAGAATGTGCTCGGGGACGAGCACCCTCAGTTCGGTCTGGCGCGCAATAGCTGGCTGACCGGGACGGCCTCCTGGGCTTACCAGGCAGCCACCTGCTTCATCCTTGGCATCCAGCCCACATACCGGGGTTTGCGCATCGACCCCTGCATCCCGTCCGCCTGGGAGGGCTTTAAAGCCAGGCGCCGCTTTCGGAAGGCCTGGTATGAAATCCGGGTCCGCAATCCGCAGCACGTTTCCCGGGGCGTGCAATCCGTCGTGGTAGACGAGCGACCGCTGCCGGGTGATCTCCTGCCCGTCTTTGAAGATGGGCAAACTCATCTCGTCGTGGTGGAGCTTGGCTGCCATGCCCGCCGATGAATTTTACGGCCTGCCCACCCGCTGCCTGGATAACGGTCACCTGCGCCTGGAGTATCTGGAGGAGAGCGGTCCGCGGATCGTGCGCCTTTTCCCGGCTGGCTCAAACGAGAACTTGCTGGCCGAAGTGCCCGGATTCACAATCGACACGCCTAATGGGGTCTACCGCTTCCACGGCGGGCACCGGCTGTGGCAGGCCCCGGAAGCTTTCCCGGACACTTACCTGCCGGATGACGGCGGCCTGGAGATCACACACCAGGCGGATGGCGTCGAGCTCACCCAGCCAGCAAGTGCGCTCTACAGCGTCCGCAAAAGCATGCGCATCCAGTTGCACCCCGGCCGGGCGGCGCTCACCATCTATCACACGCTCCGCAATGAGGGTCAGCAACCAATGGAACTCTCTGCATGGGCGATCACACAGCTTCGCCTGGGCGGGGTCGCCGTGCTGCCCCAGCCAGGGACTCCCACAGATGCAAGCGGCTTGCTGCCCAACCGCCGTTTCGCCTTATGGCCTTACAGCCGCTGGAGCGATCCCCGCCTGCAGCTCCACGATTCTTTCATCTTGTTCCAGGCGCAGCCTCTGCTGCCGGCGTTTAAAATCGGTTACTTGAACACCCACGGTTGGATGGGTTACTGGTTCAAGGGGTTTTTATTCTGCAAGCGCTTCGACCCCGGAGTCACCCGGATTTACCCCGACTTTGGCTGCAACGCCGAAGCTTACTGCAACGACCAGGTCTGCGAGCTTGAGACCCTGGGGCCGTTGGTCGTCCTGGCGCCTGGAGAATCGGCCAGCCACGTGGAGACGTGGGAGATAACCCGCGGTCTCAAATTGCCCGGCCTGGAGGACGCCCCCGGGCTGGCGGAGGAGATCCGCCAGGCGCTGCTGGCCTGGGATTAAGCGGACCGCGCGCGGCCAAAGTCCCCAGACCGAATCCGGTATTGGTACTGGCGAAGATGCCAGTACCAATATCGGATTTTCATTTTCCTCGGCGTTTGGTATCGTCTAATCGCGGTCGGTCGCCTGAAGCGAGGCGAGCAGAGCCTTCCGAAGCCCCGGCCCTTCAAGCTGGACAGGGTTTACGGTCCCGCCAGCCTCAATGATTCAGTAGAAAGCCGAAAAAGATGCGGTATCCATCCGGATTTAATTCCCGCCACCTCAAAAACGCCGTGCTGGCTTTGGCCTTGCTCAGCGCCAGCCTGCTCTCATCCTTCTCCCCCTCGTCTCAGCCGCAGCAGGCGGTCCCACAAACCTTTGCCCCGGCGTCTGGGCAGGCCGGGCCAGGGCAGGCTGCGCCCCTGCTCACCCCGCAAGCTGTTAACCACTGCCCGCCCCTGCCGGCGCCCGAAGGCCGAACCGTGACGGTGCACACCGAACAGGAGCTTTGGAATGCAGTCAACGAAGGCGTGCAAAACACCACCATCCTGGTCTCAGATGGCGCCTATCACCTCGGCCAGCAAGGCCTCTACCTGTGGCTCGACACGCCGAACGTCAGCCTGCGTTCCTTGAGCGGGAACCGGGAGGCGGTCATCCTGGACGATGATTACGCCAGGTCCGAGATCGTCTCGATCGCGGCGTCCAACGTGACCGTCGCCGACCTGACGATCGCACGCGCCGGGACCCATCCCATCCACGTGACTTCCTCGGATGCCGCCGACACCCTCAGCAGCCTCATTTATAACGTCCACATCCTCGACCCCGGCCAACAGGGGATCAAGATCAACCCGCACGCCGCCCAGGTCCATTTCCCCGATTACGGTGAAATCGCTTGCTCGCATATCGAGCTGAGCGATCCCGGCCGGGCGAAAGTCTGGGAGATCAACGGTAGCTGCTACACCGGCGGGGTGGATGCGCACCAGGCCAGGGGCTGGGTGATCCGCGACAACCTCATCGAGGGCTTCTGGTGTCCGCAGGGCCTCTCCGAGCATGCCATCCACCTGTGGACCGGCAGCCGCGACACGCTGGTCGAACGCAACACTCTGGTCGACAATGCCAGAGGCGTGGGTTTTGGCCTGCTGCAAGACGGCTCCGGGCGCACCTACAGCGACGACCCCTGTCCCGGGGCGGTCGGCTATGTCGACCATTTCGGCGGCGTGATTCGCAACAACTTCCTGTTCGCCAGCCGGGCGGCGCTGTTCACCTCCGAGAGCGGCTTCGACTGCGGCATCTGCCTGGCCCAGGCCTGCCAGGCCCAGGTGCTGCACAACACGATCGTTTCAACCCAGGCTCCCTTCTCCTCAATCGAATGGCGCTTTTCCAACACCCGGGCGGAGATCACCAATAACCTGGTTAGCCACAGCTTGCGCGAGCGGGATGGCGCTTCGGCCGATAGCGCTGGCAATCTGGCCGACGCCCCGCTTTCCCTGTTCGCCAACGCCTCCTCCGGCGACCTGCACCTGGCCCCCACGGCGAGCGCGGCCATAGACCAGGGAGCCTCGCTCCCAGGCGGCGCGTGCGACCAGGATTTCGACGGCGACCCGCGGCCTCTCGGCGCGGGCCGGGACATCGGGGCGGACGAATACCAGGGCGCTCCATACATCCCCACAGACTTCGTACACCTGCCCCTGGTGTTGAGATAGAGGCGCGGCCTTGTTGCAGGCCAGATAGGGATGGGCAAGTGCAGCATGCTACGCATAATGATGAATAGAGTTTCACCCTATTAGGAAAGGTTATGAAAAGACTTCAATCCATCTGTAGGACGATCCTCATGATCGCTTTTTGGTGCGGGGGGTTCAGCCCGCTGACAGCCGTCAAAGCACAGCCCGTGGGCCAGATCTATTACGTCGACCAGAAGGACCCGGTCGCCAGCGACAGCAACGTCGGCAGCGAATCCGCCCCATGGCTCACGATCCAGCACGCAGCCGAGGTGGTTTCCGCCGGTGACAGCGTTTACGTAAAGGCCGGCGTATATCCCGAGCGGGTCCACCCTCAGGCCTCCGGCGCCCCCGGCGCAAGGATCACTTTCAAGGCGCTGCCCAGGCGCAGCGTGACGATGTACGGCTTTTTCACACAGGGCAGCGATAACCTGCACATCGAGGGCTTCAACATCACCACGAGCGCTGCGCTCACCGGCTGGACCGACATCTACGGAGTGTTCATTTATAGCGATCACGTTGAGGTGGTCGATAACTACTTCTACGACCTGCAGTCTACGGCCATCCAGGGGTATTGGCACGATCCATTCCCCCAGGCGGCTTACGTGGCGGACAACCGCATCTACCATTCCCAAATGGGTCTTGGAATTACCGGGAACGACTGGCTGGTTGAAGGCAACGAGGTGGAGCGCCTGTTTAACTACGGAGACGGCGACAGTGATTACAGCCGCTTCTTTGGCGAAGGCCACCGCATCCGCGGCAATATCTTCCACGGCACAGACTTCAATGAAATCGGCAGCGCCCACGTGGACTGTTTCCAGACCTTCGACAACAACGGCGAGCACGTGCGCAATATCTTGATCGAAAACAACCGCTGCAGCGATTTTCACCAGGGATTTATGGGCGAGGCGGCCTATTACAGAAACAGCTCGGACGTGGTTTTCCAAAACAACATCTTCATGCACGGGTTGGCCTGGGGGTTATGCGTCTTGCAGATCCGCAACATCACCGCCCGACATAACGTTTTTGCGGACATCCAATATCATGGCATCGGGCTGCGGGATGGGGCGACTGGGGTGGTGGAGAATAATATCTTCTATAACGCCGGGTCGAACTACTGGGCCTCAGATGGGGGCAGCCTCACCGGCAGCCATAACCTGCTATACGATCCCGGCGGCAACATCGACCCGGGCGATTTCTCGCAAGACCTGGTGAACCTGGACCCGATGTTCGTGGACGCGGGCAGCGATGATTACCACCTGCAGGCCGGCAGCCCGGCAATAGACGCTGGTATGGACGCCGGCGTGACTTACGACGCCGAAGACCATCCCCGCCCCCAGGGCGGCGGCTTCGACATTGGGGCCTACGAATTCGTCCCCGCTCTGAGCCTGCAGGGCATTGCCGGAGATCAAACCATCACCCTGAGCTGGTCCGTGAATGCCTCTTTACCCCTGACGACCACCTGGCAGATCAGCTACAGCGGACCGGCCGGCGACCAGGGCTCTCCGATCAGCGGGATTTCCTCGGCGACGCGCAGCTTTACGCTCACCGGGCTGGCTAACTACGCCTGGTACGATGTCAGCCTGCAGGCGATGCAGGGGTCGAACCCCACACTGACCGGTGCGGTCCGCCTGATGCCGAGCGATCATCACACATACCTGCCCTGGGTGCGGAAACCGGGCTCTTGAATATCCCACCGCGGCTGGAAGCAGAACCATGAAATCCACTCGATCCCTCCAATGCATTCTGTCCGGCCTGTGCGCGCTGGGACTTCTTCTGCCCGCCTGGCTCGGTCCTGACCAGATTACGCCTATCATTACCCGGGCAGCGCTGTATTTCGAGGCCGGCGCCACGTCCCCGCAGAGTGACTTCTACGTTGCGACGGACGGCAGCGACCAGGCCGGCGACGGAACGGCGACCCATCCCTGGGCGACCATCGACCACGCCCTTGCCAGCGTCCCGGATGGCAGCCTCATCCTGGTGCGCCCGGGCACATACGCCGGCCGGGTGCGCCTGGATCAGACCTTTCCCCTGGGCGTCACCGTCCGTTCCGAGACGCCTTACCAGGCGCGCCTGCGCAATGACGGCACCGTCGTCACCTGCTTTTACGGCCAGGGCATCACCCTGGAGGGATTCGACATTGCTCACAGCGGCCCGGGCGCCGGCGCCCTCGTCATCCAGATCCAGGACCTGATCGGCGACCCAGGGGGCAGCGAAATCGTCAGCCGCATCACCCTGCGGAATAATGTGCTGCACGACAGCTACAACAACGACATCCTTAAAGTGAACAATGGCGCCGGGCAGATTACCGTGGAAGGCAACCTTTTCTATAACCAGACCGGCAGCGACGAGCACATCGACGTCAACAGCGTCACAGATGTCGTAATCCAGGATAACGTTTTCTTCAATGACTTCGCCGGGAGCGGGCGGGTAAACAATAACGACACCAGCAGCTACATCGTCATCAAGGACAGCAACGGCGCGGACGACAGCAACCTGGGCAGCCAGCGAATCACGGTCAGGCGCAACGTGTTCTTTAATTGGGAGGGCTCCAGCGGCACCTATTTCGTGCTCATCGGCGAAGACGGGCAGCCATTTTTCGAGGCCAACGGTGTTCTGGTGGAGAATAACCTAATGCTGGGCAATTCCCCCAACGTGATGCGGGCGGCCTTTGGGGTGAAAGGCGGCCAAGACGTCACCTTCCGCAATAACACCGTCGCCGGCGACCTGCCTTCCCTGGCTTTTGCTATGCGTCTGAACAGCGAGGGCTCGAACCCCGCCAATGAGAACATCCGCTTCTTTAACAACATCTGGTCGGATCCAACCGGCAGTATGGGCGCCGAAAATTCCGGGCGTCCCAACGACTTCTCCGATACGCCACCTGGCGAGACTCTTTCCTTCGCTTTGGACCACAACCTGTACTGGAACGGTGCAGCAGTTATCCCCGAAGACGCCAACGAGCTGTTGAATTACACCGACGACGCCCACCTGGCGGTTGGCGATCCGCTCCTGGGGGACCAGGCCGGGTTGGCGCTGCCGCGCTGGGACCCGGCCTTGGGCCAGTTTGGCGATGGCTCGGCGACTATTCGCCAGGCGTTCGAGCGATTGGTGGCGAATTACGGCTCGCCGCAGGCCTCCAGCCCGGTTGTGGGTGGCGCGGATCCCGGCCAGGCCCCTGCGGACGACATTTTGGGGAATCCCAGGCCGGCCGGTTCTACGGCCGATATCGGCGCATATGAAATTCAGGGGGCGGAGGGGTTCACATTAAGCGCTGAGCCGGGCTTCCAGGCCATCTGGCCCGGCGAGCGGGCCGTTTACGAAATTGGAGTTCAAGCCTCCGGCAGCTTTTCGAGGACGGTCGCGCTGGGCTACAGCCCTCTGCCGGCCGAGCTGCTGGCAGGCCTGTCTTCCTCTTCGCTGCAGCCGGGCCAGACCGCCACCCTGACCATCACGGATACCCGTAGTGGAACCTTGCTGCCTGGGCTAAATTACACCATTGCGATTACCGCCACCAGCGAGATCCTGGCGCAATACAGCCAGGTGCGTCTGCTGGTCGGGGGAGCCAGGTTGTTCCTACCGTTAATCCGCTGCCAGCGCTGAGACAGGCAGCCAGGTCAATTTCGATCCAAACCGAGCACGTGGATCATCGTCGGCCTGAGCATCTCCTGGAACATGCCGCGCATTTCTTCTGGGGAGTAAGGCATGTGGCTCTCCAGCCACCAGTGGATCAGCCCCATGAGCGAACCGGCATAGTAATTGGCCAATATTTCCAAAGGCACCTGCAACTGTAAGCCCAGGTCGCTTTCAAACTTTACGTGCGCCACTTCGCTGAATGCATCGATAATGACAGCGCGCAGACGCTCCAAGACTTTGAAAGTGCCTTCGCCGCGCAAGACCAGCCGGTACAGGCTTGCGTTTTCGGCGACATGCTGGAAGACCAGTAGATGGGCCTTGACCGGGGCTTCTTCAAGGTTGTGAGCCCAATCCGCCTTTTTCAGGTCCAGTAAAGGCAACTGTGCGATTTTCGCCAGCATCTCGTCGATTAATTCCATAAAACTCTCTAGCAGTAAGTCTTCCTTGTCTTTATAATGCAGGTAGAAAGTGGTGCGACCCAGGTTGGCGCGCTCGGTGATTTCTTCGACGGTTACCTGATCGTAGTCTTTTTCGTTGATCAGCTCTTGCAGCGCGCAGCGAAGCGCCTTCTTCGTGCGGCTCACACGGCGGTCGTTTCTATGTTCGCTCATTCTAAAGATGGCCTCCTGCTGCCTGGTTGAGAGCCTTGACAAACGCAGAGGAATGTATAAAATAGACAGTGTTCATTTATAAACAATGTTCATAAACAATTTTACTACGGTTGTTAAAACAAGATAGACTTTAAGGAAAATTCTTACGGTGACCCAACAAAAACTCAGCGCCCAGGCGGACGCTATCGTCCAATCGCCGCCTGCCGGTAGTCCGGAAAACAAATCTCTGATCCGCATCCGAGGCCTGGTAAAAACGTATAAAACCGCTGCCGGCGAGTTTACCGCGCTGAACAGCATCGATCTGGATGTTTATCCCGGCGAATTTCTGGGAATTATCGGTAAATCCGGGTCGGGCAAAACGACCCTGGTCAATATGATCACTGGGGTCGACCACCTGACAGCCGGCGATGTCTGGGTCAATGGGACCCAGGTGAACAAGCTCGACGAAAATCAATTGGCCCTCTGGCGCGGGCGCAAATTGGGGATCATTTACCAATCTTTTTACCTGATGCCCACCCTGTCCCTGTTGGATAATGTGATGATGCCGCCGGATTTTTGCGGTACGTTCAATGGTCGCACCAGCCCGGCGCGCGCATTGGAGCTGCTCCGTGAGGTGGAGCTTGAAGACCACGCCAATAAGCTTCCCTCGGCGATCTCGGGCGGCCAACAGCAGCGGGTCGCCATCGCTCGCGCCCTGGCAAACGACCCCCCAATTATTATCGCCGACGAGCCCACAGGCCGGCTGGATTCCGTGACTGCGGAGACCATCTTCCAGATCTTCTTAAAACTGGTCGAACAGGGCAAGACGATCTTGATGGTCACCCACGATTACAGCCTTGCACAGCGAATGACGCGCACGCTTCATCTCCAGGATGGAGAAATCGGCGGGGAAATCAGCTCATAGATCTCAGCCTGGTTTCCAAAGCCGGCTGGTTACTGCGTTGACGTCTTATGCCACTACACGCTTCACAGAAAGACCCGGGATTGCCACTCGATGTGCGTATGGATCTCCACCCTTGCCCGGGAGAGCCGTTGATCGAGATGATGGACATCGTGAAAACATTTAAAACCCCTGCCGGAGATTTTACGGCGCTCAATGGGATCACGGCGTGTTTCTACCCGGGTGAGTTCGTCAGCGTGGTAGGGAAATCGGGGAGCGGAAAATCCACCCTGGTCAATATGATTACCGGCATCGATCACCCCACTTCCGGATCGGTGCGCATCGACAAGACCTACGTCCATCGAATGGGCGAGAGCGAGATGTCCGTCTGGCGCGGGCGCAACCTGGGAGTTGTGTTTCAATTCTTCCAACTGCTGCCCATGCTTTCGGTTTTGGAAAATGTGGTCCTGCCGATGGATTTTTGTGATATGTATCCCCTGACCGAACGGGAAGAGCGCGCCATGGCGCTGCTTAAGATGGTAGGCCTGGAATCCTGCGCCCACAAAATGCCGGCTGCCATCTCCGGAGGCCAGCAGCAAAGCGCGGCGATCGCTCGCGCCCTGGCCAACGACCCCCCGATCATTATCGCCGACGAACCTACCGGCAATCTGGATTCGCGCACGGCGGAATCGGTCTTTGAAATCTTCGACAGCCTGGTGGAGCGTGGTAAAACTATCCTGATGGTGACTCACGACATCAGCCTGGCCCGGCGCACGAATCGCATGCTGCTCATCTCCGATGGAGAGCTCATCAACACCTGGGTCTTCCAGGCTTTTCCCACGCTCTCCCCCTCGCGTCTGCTTTGGCTCAGCCGCCAGCTTGCTTCCCGGCGCTTTGAGCCAGGCGAATCTGTGCGCTTGCCTGGAGAAAATGGCGCTGCGCTGCTCGTGGTCACAGGCGGGAGACTGGAAATCCTCCTGAGTGGGAAAGATCATGGCCGCCCCATGAGCCGGCAGCTTGAAGCCGGCCAAGCCCTGACCTTGTGCGACATGCAGGCGAGCGGAAGCTATATCAGCGCTTTGAAAGCCGCCGGGGAAGCGCCCCTGGAAGCTCTCATTCTGGAAGAGGGCGATTTTGACCGCTGGATGCAGGAATCTCCGGCAGACCTGGAGACCTTGCAGAAAGCCGCCCAGGAAAGGGCCGGCGGCTGGAACCATGCTTCGCAGCCAATTGCACAAAAGGGGAAGCGATGAACCGGCCGCGCTGGCACAAAATTCTCTCCGACCTGTGGAGCAACCGGGTGCGATCCTTGCTGGTTGTGGCTTCGATCACGGTTGGCCTGTTCGCCATCGGGGTGATCGCGACCATGTACAGCGTGATCTCCGCCGATATGGCCAGCGGTTATGCCGCCACAAACCCCGCTAACATCTTTATCTCCACGCAACTGTTCAACAAGGATTTCGTAGATCACATCCGGCGTATGCAGGGCGTCCGCCAGGCAGAAGGGGCGCGCATAAGCGATATCCGCCTGGAAGCCAGCCCAGGGGAATGGGTTTTGGTGCGGGTGAAATCCGCGCCTGATTTCAATGAGATGCAGATCAACGCCATTCACCTGGATGAGGGCGTCTGGCCTCCCCAGGATCATGAGATCGTGATCGAGCGCAGTAAGCTGGCTAAGACCCGCGCCCAACTGGGAGATGAAGTCACCGTGGAGCTTCCTTCCGGGAAAAAACGCCAGTTAAAGGTGACCGGCATCGTCCAGGACCAATCCATAGGCGCCGGCGGCACCGGATCCGGCGGGTTTTTCAGCGCGCCGGTTCAGGGATATGTCAATCAAAGCACCCTGGAATGGCTCGAACAGATACAGCCGTACCAGCTCAACACGATTTATGTCACAGTGACCGGGGACACACAAGATAAAATCCGCCTGGACGAGATCGCAACCCGCATCACAGATGACATGAAGAAAAATGGTCAAGAAGCCGCCAGCGCATCAACCCGCAGCTCCTTCGAACACCCCAACCGCAATCTGGTGGAAGCCATCTCCAGTGTTTTGATCGTATTGGGACTTCTGGTGATGTTTCTGAGCGGATTCCTGATCACCAATACACTGCAAGCCTTGTTGGACCAGCAGATGCAGCAAATTGGCATCATGAAGACGGTTGGAGCTCGCCAAATCCAGATCGTAAGTCTGTACATGGCGATCATCTTGATCCTGGGGTTGATTGCCTTTGGGATTGCTGCGCCACTTGCTCACCAGGCGGCCTACGGGTTGTTACGGCTCCTGACGGTCAAGCTCAACATCCAAATCCAGGAGCAACGCTTCATCCCACTGGCGGTGATCGTCCAGGGTGTGCTCGCGCTGTTGGTGCCGCAGGCGGCGGCGTTCCTGCCGATATGGCAAGGCTCGCGCATCAGCGTTCAGGAAGCGCTCAGCGGCATCCGCCAGGGTAGTGAGCCAGTCGAAAGCTGGATCGACCGGCGCCTCAGCCAAATCCACAAACTTTCCCGTCCTTTGCGCATCTCTCTGCGCAATGTCTTCCGGCGCAAGGGCCGCCTGATCCTGACCTTAATCACCCTGACGACAGGCGGGGCGGTTTTCATCGCCACGTTTAACGTTCAGGTTTCTATGAACAATTACATCCGCCAGCTTTCTCATTATTTCCTTGCGGACGTCAACCTGACACTTGGGCGCTCGTACCGGATCGAAGAAGTCGACAGGATGCTTTCGGCGTTCCCGCAGATTACCCGCATCGAAGGTTGGACCAGCGCCCGGACTGAGCTGGTCATGGAGGATGGCTCGGCCGGAGAAAGTGTACAGCTTCTTGCCCCGCCCGCCGGGAGCCATTTGGTGGAACCCATCTTATTAAAAGGGCGCTGGCTCCTGCCGGGAGATGAGAATGCAATTGTGTTGAACGAAGAATTTCTCTCCCGGTTCCCGGACTTAATAACCGGCGATGCGCTGCGCTTGCGTGTGAACGGTAAAGAATACGATTGGGTCGTGGTCGGCTTCTTCCAATTCGCTGGCAGAGTGACCGGATTTATCGCCTATACGAATTATGAATACCTCTCCACCTTGATCAACCAGCCTAACCGGGCCGTTCTCTACCGCATCGTCGCCAGCAGCTCCGGTCTGCCCACAGACCAGCAGGAAATCCTGGCCCAGGAGATCGAGGCCCACCTGCGCGATCTCAATATTCCCATTGCCGACATCTCAACCGGGTCCGCCGTCAGTCAATTGGCGGCTGACGGGTTTAATGTGCTGACCGCCTTCCTGCTGTTCATGGCAGTACTGACCGCCCTGGTTGGCAGCATCGGCCTGACGGGGACGATGAGCATGAACGTAATGGAGCGCACCCGCGAAATCGGCGTCATGCGCGCGATTGGGGCGTCCAACAAAATCTTAATGCGCATGGTCATTGTGGAAGGCATGCTGATTGGCCTGATTAGCTGGCTGCTTGGCTCGGCGTTGGCGTTCCCCATCAGCAGCTTATTGGCAGACAGCATCACCCTGGCGATCTTCGATGCCCCGTCCAACTTCGGATTGACCGCCAATGGCTTCATTATCTGGCTGGCAGCAGTCATCTTGCTATCCGTTATAGCCAGCGTCATGCCGGCCCGCAATGCCGCCCGGCTGACCATTCGGGAAGTTTTAGCCTACGAGTAAAAAGGAAGCTCCCTCAATGTCGAGACCGAAAACCTTCACCAGCCTCATCCTGCCCGGCTTTTTGGCTGCCATCCTGGCAGGCTGCCAGGTATTTGCTCCAGCGACTCAGAGCGCTGAGACGGAAGTGCCGGTAGTTACCGAATCCACAGGCATCATCGCCGAAGGGAAGCTTGTCCCAAATTATTTCGTGAACCTGTCGTTTAACGCCGCTGGCAAAATCGCCCAGGTCGCGTTCAATGAAGGAGATCTTGTAGAAGAAGGACAGGTGATCGCCAGCCTGGACCAGCGTGAACAATTCGCCTCGGCCGTAGATAACGCCAGCTACGAGCTGCTCGTCTCTCAACAGGCCTTAAAAGACTTGCACGATAACGCGGATGTCAAAACGGCCCAGGCTTTACAGGAAGTGGCCAACAGCCGGGATGCCGTTCGCTCCGCCGAACGCTACTTAAACAATTTGCAGGCGGGCAGCCGGCAAACCGATATCGATTCAGCCTCGGCGGACGTCGTCCTGCTGAAAGACCGCCTGGACAAAGCCCAGGAGGACTTCGCGCCCTACCGGAACAAGCCTGAGGATAATATCAACCGGGCCCAGGCGCTCTCCAAGCTCGCCGATGCCCAGCAGAAATATGATAATGCAGTCCGCCTGCTCAACAACCTGGAAGGCTCGGCGAGCGATATCGATACCGCGGTAGCCGAGGCGGATCTATCCCTGGCGCAGGCGCGGCTGGCGCTGGCTGAGGAGAATTACGAGAAAGTCAAGGCCGGGCCCGACCCGGACCAGCTCGCTTCAGCCGAAGCCCGGGAAAAAGCAGCCGAGACCGCACTGGCTGCAGCCCAGGCCGCGCTCAAGGATCGCGACCTGGTCGCCCCTTTTTCAGGCACCCTGGCGCATATGGATATCAAAGTCGGCGAACAGGCGACCCCAGGGGCGGTGGTTGTGGTGCTGGCGGACTTTTCCCAATGGGCCGTGGAGACCGATGATCTGACCGAGATCGACGTCCCGAAAATCGAGGTGGGACAGGAGGCGCGGGTGACTTTCGACGCCCTACCCGAGCTGGAGCTTTCCGGCAAGGTCGCCTCGATCAGCAATCTGGACGAAGTCAAGAGCGGCGACGTCACTTATAAGACCAAGATTATCCTGGCGAAGAGCGACCCCCGGCTCCGCTGGGGGATGACCGCTACGGCTCATTTTGACCGCTAAGGTGAAACGACCGCACAGGGCAGTAATTTTTATGAAGCTGCAGAAACGGGTTGATAAGATCCGCAGAACTGTGCTCCTGCTGGCTGCCGCGCTGCTGCTCGTCTCGAGCGCCTCGCCTCCAGCCGGGTATGAAATGGCGCCCGCCTCCATTCCTGAACAGCAAGCTTCGGCGCCCATCCCAGCCGTTACAGGCCACCTGGAGCCGCGCAGCTACGTTAATCTGGGCTTCACCTCCGCCGGGCCCCTGGCTGAGGTCCGGGTGGGTGAGGGGGATCGCGTACAGGCCGGCGAAACCCTGGCGCGCCTGGGCCATCCGGAACCATACCAATCTCGGATCGCCGCCAGCGAGCTCGTCCTGCTCCAGGCGCGCCAGGCCCTGGACGATCTGAATGAGAACGCCGCTCTTGACCTGGCCCAGGCGGAAAAAAGGCTGGCTGAGGCCAGGAAAGTGCAGGATCCGGCCAGTTGGAAGGTCAAACGTATGAAGCAGCCGGTTCCGCAGAGCCAAATCGACCAGGCCTACGCCAATATCCAGGTCAGTGAACAGCAGGTCGAGAAAGCGCGCGATGACTTGAGGAAAGCGCAAAAACTATACAGTGAGAAAGACAGCCCGATCTGGCTCTTCGTCAAGCGCCACGATTATAAGCTCCTGATCACCCAGTTAGAGAAAAAAATCAGCCAGACGGAGAGAAACTACAACGACGCGCTCGAAAAATATGACGACTTGATCGCCCCGGCGGACGAGATCGACCTGGCCCAGGCGCAGGCCGACCTGGCAGCGGCGAACGCCCTGGTGCAGCAGGCCGAGCGGGATCGCCTGGCCCGCTTGAACGGCCCCGACCCGGATCAAGTGCGCCTGGCCCAAGCGCGCATCCGGGCGGCCGAGTCCGCTCTGGCAGCCGCCCAGGCGGCTGTCGCAAACTCCCAGTTAATTACTCCAATCAGCGGGCTGGTGGTTGTAAACAATCTTAAGAATAGCGAATGGGTGCGCCCAGGTCAAACTGCGCTGGTTGTCGCCGACCTGTCGCAGTGGCAGTTGGAGCTCGACGACCTGAGCGAGACCCAGGTGCAAAAATTCCAGGTGGGCCAAACCGTCAGGGTAAATTTCGATGCTTTGCCGGGAATCGAGCTCGGCGGCCGGGTGGAGAGGATCGACCTGATGTATGGCGAGAAGCACGGCGATGTCACTTACACCGCCAGGATCGCCCTGGTTGGCAGCGACCCTCGCCTGCGTTGGGGGATGACCGGGGAAGTCGCTCCAGTTGGCCCATAGGGTCGCGCTGAACAAAATCCTAATCTGATCCAAATCTTTTCTTTATCTTTTCTGAATAACTCGTTGTTATCCTTTGAAAGGTCCCATGGGAGACATCGTGGGTCCTGAAACGAAAAGGACCTTCAATCTAGTGAATAGGAGACGAGTTATGAGTAAACGAACCCAATGGATTGCAGCAATCGTAGGCGGCGCAGTAGTTGTAACGCTGGCGGCCAGTGCGCTGGCTTTCAGCTTCATCTCGAACGCCAACGCGCAAACTGCTGCCATCTCTGGAATCTATGCACAAGGCGCCAATACCGGCGTCTTCAACAGGCCTGGCGGGCCAGGTTTTCCTGGGGATCGCCAGGACGAGCAAGCCGCCTTGGCGAGCGCGCTGGGAATCAGCGTGCAGGACCTCCAAAGCGCTCAACAAAAGGCCAGCGACGCTGCCATTCAACAGGCAGTCGACCAGGGCCTGATCACCCAGGAACAGGCTGCCGCTATGATCTTGCACGGCTCCGGCATCCCATTTGGAAAGGGATTTGAGGGCCGCGGCGACCCAGGCGCCAACAGCGCAATCGACTACAATGCGCTGCTCGCTGAAGCCCTGGGCATCAGCACCGACCAGCTCCAGGCAGCCCGCCAGGAAGCCCAAACGGAGATCCTGGCCCAGGCCGTTGCGAACGGGACGCTCACCCAGGAACAGGCAGACCTGATCCAGGCGCGTGAAGCGCTGCAAAGCTACATCGACCCGAACACCCTGTTCGCTCAGGCTCTGGGAATCACCACGGACCAGCTTCAGGCTTACCGTGACCAGGGCATGACCCTGAGCCAGATCCTCGGCGAGGTTGGAAAGACAGCCCTCGAAGTTCGCGACGCCGAGCAGGCTGCTTACCAGGCCGCGCTGCAGAAAGCCGTCGGCGATGGCGTGATCACCCAGGCGCAGGCCGACCAGATCCAGTCCGAAGGCTTTAGGGGCCTCGCAGGGTTTGGAATCGGTCCAGAGCATGGCGGGCGCGGCGGCCCAGGGCGCGGCAGGTTTGGCCCAATGGACGGTGGGTGGAATGGCGCCCCGAGAGGCGCCCCGAACGGGGTCCCGAACGGGGGAGCTCAAAATGGTGGGTCGAACACGACCCCTAACACGACGCCCTCCGCCACGCCCAGCAGCGGGCTGTAGTTCAGACGGCAAGAAACATACAATAGCTAGACTGGGAGGCGCGGCAGGGTACCGCGCCTCCCAGGGATTGTAAACACGAAGGGGAGAAGATTCAAAGGAGGAATTGAGCAATGGCGAAAAGGATTATCGCTATCTTGGCATTGATTGTTGTGTTGGGAATTGGTTTTGTGGCTTATTCGGTTTTTAAAGCGCCGGCCGAGGCGAGCGCTCCGATTACCGCAATACCGGTCACCGTCAGTGTAGACGCGCCGACACAGGCCGCGTTTGCTCCCGCTGCAACGGCAGCCGCCAGCACGTCTGACCTGGCAGAAACACCCGATGCCGCCAGCGCCCCGACTGCATCCGCGGGCATAACCCAAGGGTCCCCAAGCAGTGCGACGATCTATCAAATCGTCCCTGCAGATTCCAAAGTCAGCTTCACGATGGATGAAGTGCTGAACGGATCGCCCAACACGGTGGTGGGCACGACCGACCAGGTGGCCGGGCAGATCGCCCTGGACCTGAACGACCTTACCAGTGTCCAGGTCGGGACGATCCAGGTGGATGCCCGTACGTTGACGACGGACAGCAATCTGCGCAACCGGACTCTCAAGAACCAGATCCTGAACTCGAACACTTACGAATACATCACCTTCACACCGAAAAGCACCAGCGGGTTACCGGATCAAATTGCCATCGGAACGAGCTACACTTTCACAATCGTAGGCGATCTGACCGTTAAAGATGTCACCCAAGAGGTGAGCTTCGACGTCACCGTAACCCCGGTGGATGCCTCGCGACTGGAAGGCACAGCCAGCACGACCGTTTTGTACAAGACCTTCGGCCTGGCGATCCCCCAGGTTCCCAGTGTAGCCAGCGTAAGCGATCAGGTCAAGCTGGACATTTCGTTTGTGGCAGTAGCCCAATAGCCGGGCAGGGCAAAAGAGACACCTCGACCTGGGGACAAACCCCAGGTCGAGGTGTTTTTGGTTAAATCAATTGGTCTGATTCGATCGACGCCAATTCGAATTCGCGCGATTCTAAGATTCCCCCTGGATTCCGAAAAAATGGGTATTGACAAAGTGAAAAAACATGCTATAAATAGTATGTAAGTCCAATGAACTTACAAAGCCTGACCCATAAAATTCGGCCCCCTTCTCGACGGTTCAGAGCAATGCAAAAAGCTACTCGCCAACAAATAAAAGAACACAACACCCGCCTGGTCCTAAAAACCATTTACAGCCAGGAGCAAATCAGCCGGGCCGATATCGCCCGTACTACACGCCTGACCCGCACCACCGTCTCCGACATCGTCGGCGATCTAATTGGAAGCGGGCTGCTCGAGGAAGCCGGCTTCGGGTTTTCCATCGGAGGCAAGCCGCCCATTCTGCTCAACCTCCTGGATAACTCTCGGCAGGTCGGCTGCGTCGATCTGAGCAGCGACGAATTTCAAGGCGCGTTGGTTAACCTGCGGGGCAAAATCACCAAACGCATCAGCCTGGACACTAACGATGAGAGCGAAAAGACCTCCCTGGATTGCCTTTTCAAGCTGGTCGACTCTTTGATTGAAACAGCAACCTCCCCCCTGATCGGGATCGGGATCGGCTCCCCGGGCCTGATCGACACGCAGCATGGCATTGTACGCCAGTCGGTCAACCTGGGCTGGAAGAACTTACCTCTGAAAAACATGCTGGAAGCGCGCACCGGTCTGCCCATTTACATCGCCAATGACAGCCACATCGCCGCACTGGCGGAATACACCTTCGGCAAGAAGCGCCAGGTGGCAAACATGGCGGTGATTAAAGTTGGGCCGGGCGTCGGCGCAGGCATCGTGGTCTCCGGGGAAATTTATTACGGGGATGGGTTCAACGCCGGCGAGATCGGCCATATCAGCGTCGTCGACGGCGGCAGCCAGTGCATGTGCGGAAATTACGGCTGCCTGGAAACTGTCTCCAGCACGCGCGCCATCTTGCGCCAGGCGCGAGCGCTACCTGGAAAACCGTCTAACCTGTCTATGGAGGACATTGTCGATTTTTATACCGCCGGGGATGCCGAAATTCGGTCCATCGTCGATCGGGCCGGGCATTATCTGGGGATCGCCATCGCCAACCTGATCGGCATCCTGGATATCCACCACATTGTAATCTCAGGAAGCCCGGTATGTTTCGGTGAGCCGTTCCTGGCGGCCGTACGAGAACCTGTTCGAAAACAAGTTTTGTCCACAATGGCCGATACCGCCGAAATAACCTGTTCCAGCCTGGGAACCGACAACGTGATATTAGGCGCTTCCGCCCTGGTCCTTTCCCAGGTATATGGACTGCCCTGAAGGAACCTCGCAGATGGATCTGGCAAACACACCAAACCCAATAAATGATCCTGGCTTTCTGGTAGGGCTGGATGTAGGCGGCACCAAGATCGAAGCGATGGCGGTCGATCGAGGACTGAACGTGGTCGGGCGGTTGATCGTCCCCACCGACACCACCAGCGCCGCGCAGGTCGTCGACAGCATTGCCGGCGCGGTTGAGGACGTTCTCAAGGCCGCCGGCATCCCTTTGGAAGAAGTGCAAGCCGTCGGGCTGGGGGTGCCGGGGCAAATCCAGGATGGCGTCGTAAATCTGGCGGTCAACCTGCAGCTCGAGTCTTACCCCCTGGTGGATACGCTGGCAGCCAGGTTAGGCCTGCCCGTCGCGCTGGAGAACGACGTCCGCGCGGCTGCTATGGGCGCTTGCCAATACCTGCGTGCGCGACAGCCTGTCGATGTTATGGCGTACCTGAGCATCGGGACCGGCATCTCGGCTGGGCTGGTTTTGAATGGCAAACTTTTCCGCGGCCCACACGGAATGGCCGGGGAGATTGGCCACATCACCTTCGAACCAGGCGGCCCAATCTGCAATTGCGGGGCGCGCGGATGCCTGGAGAGCCTGGCAGCCGGCCCTGCAATCGCCAGGCAGGCAGCGCAGGCTTTGCAGGATGGGAAAGTGTCAATTTTGGCGGGCTACGAATCGCTGACCGCCGAAAACGTCTTTCAAGCTGCGGAATTAAACGATCCGCTCGCACTTGAGATCGTCCGCAAAAGCAGCGCATATCTTGCACGGGCCATTCAACTGCTGGTGATGACTTACGACGTCGACAAGATCGTGCTGGGCGGCGGCGTCTCCCACTCCGGGGAAATTTTCCTGAACCCTATCCTGAACGAATTGGAGCAAATCCGCTCACAATCCACCCTGATGGAAAAGATGCTGCCCGCCGACAAAATTGTTCTACTTCCCAAAGATTACAGCCCCGGCGGTTGGGGAGCGATCGCAATCGCCAGACAATTGGCGCAAAATTCAGTGAGAGCAGCTTAACTACAAGAGAAAGGCGGTGAGGATGAAGCCTATCTGTAAAAGCGAATTCTTGGATGTCGAATTATCATAGCCAATTTCAACTGAGAGTGCAAAGGAGTGAGTAATAGAGAAAAAAATAACCAAGAACCCTGCCACCCGTTACTGATCTACCTTACCAACCCATTCAACTGAACCTTTTATTAAGATGGAACGCGCAGAACTGAAGATGGACTCGATCCTTTCTGCGTTTCCAAAACAAGCCTAATCCGAATCCAGACTACTGGAGAAAGAAGGAGAGCAAAATCATGCGTACCAAACTGTTTTCCGTTTTAGTTCTTGTAAGCATCCTACTCAGCGCTTGCGCCGGGGCCGCTACCCCATCCCCCGCTGCGCAAGCCCCTGCCACCGCCATGCCGGTTAAGGAAACGGTGGTGGTCGAGCAGACCAAAGTCGTGGAACAGACCAAAGTGGTCGAAAAAATCGTCGAGGTTACCCCGACCCCCGGCCCCAACCCGGAGGCTGTGATCGAAGGCGTCGAACCGAACGCCGAGATCGGCTTCTGGACCTTCTGGCTTTCGCCAACCTTTGACGACTACATCAAGAGCACCATCGCCCGCTTCGAACAGACCTACCCCGGTGTCACCGTGAAGTGGGAAGACCACCAGGCCACCTTCCTGGATGATTACCGCAACTCATTCGCCGCCGGTACTGCGCCCGACGTCGCCAACCTTTCCGACACGGAGGGCTGGGTGCGGGAATTCGCAACGAAGGATTTGCTGCTCAGCATGAGCGACAACCTGCCCCAGAACGTGATCGACCAGTACTTCCCTGGCTTGTTCAACTTGCAATTGGTTAACGGCAAAAGCTACCAGGTGCCTTGGTACCAGGCGATCGCCATCGAGCTGATCAACACCCAGATCTACTCGGAGCAGGCCGGGCTGAAAGTCGAGGATTTCCCCAAGAAATACTATGACCTTGGGCCGCTCTGCCAGACCATCAAGGAAAAGACCGGCACCCTGTGCGACATCCGCCTGACAGTGACGGATCTGCTCCGGGATATGGCGTACCAGGGCGGCGTCAAGGTGATGACCGACGGAAAGTTTACCTTTGATTCGCCCGAAGCTGTCACCTGGCTGCAGTTCTACGTGGACCTGGTGAAAGCCGGGACCGTGGACCGCACCGCGTTGGTGACCGATCAGGACCGCATCGGGCTCGAGATCTTCACCTCCGGTAAGGCTGCCTTCTACCAGACAGGCCCGCAGCTCATCCGTGACGTACGCGCCAACAACCCCGGCATGTATGGTTATCTCGCCGTCGCGCCGCTGCCGGCGGGCGTTTCGGGGGCCACTGCGCCGACCTCCATGGCTATGTCAATAAAGAAAGACACCAAATTCCCCAAGGCTTCATTAGCGCTGGCGACGTTCTTCACCAACCCGCGCAGCCAGCTCGAGTTTTCCAAGATCGTCGGTATCTACCCCGCGACGCCGGATTCCTACAATGATCCGTTCTTTACCACCCAACCGGTCGCTATCGAAGAAAGCGTCCGACCGCTTGCCAAGGACTTGATCTCCGTACAGGCCGACATCATGCCCGAAGTCCCGCAATTCCAGGAAGTCAACCAGATCGTTCTGGATGCGGTCCAATCGGCCCTCTTCAGCAACGTCCCAGCCCAGCAGGCGCTCACCGATGCAGTCGCCAAGGCGAACGCCCTGATCGGGCAGTAAATTCCGTGTTTCTTTACCCTGGCCCTCTCTCGAAGTGAGAGAGGGCCAGTTCCGGCGGAGAACTCGCATGACTAAAAAGTTTTCGCTCACGCCATACCTTTTTCTAAGCCCGGCCTTGCTCGTACTGGCAGTCTTTATCTTGTACCCCATCATCGCCGTGATCTTCTACAGCTTCACCGATTATGACATTGTCACGCCGGCGCAGTGGATCGGCCTGCAGAATTACGCGAAATTGCTGCACGATGCGACGTTTTGGCTGGCGCTGCGCAATTCGATGTTGTACCTGATCGCCACGCCCACCGTCATCATTCTCTCGATCATCCTCGCCATCATCGTTAATCGTAATCTTCCCGGCATAAAAGTTTTCCGGGCCCTGTACTATATCCCCGCCGTCAGCGGCAGCATCGCCATCGGCATCACCTGGCGCTGGTTATTCGACGCGCAGGGCGGGCTTCTGAACGGCTTCCTGGTCTGGCTGGGGCTGCTCAAAGAACCCGTTCAATGGCTGGGCGAGCCCGCTTATACCCTGCCGATCGCCATGCTGCTGACCATCTGGATGGGCCTGGGTTACTACGCCCTGATCTTTCTGGCCGGATTGCAGAACATCCCGGAAGAGCTGTACGATGCGGCAATGATCGATGGCTGCAATAACTTCCAAAAACACTGGTTCATCAGCTTGCCAGGTCTGCGACCGCAGTTGGAGTTCGTCGGCGTATTGTCAAGCCTGGCGGCGATTGAAGTGTTCAATGAGGTATTTATCCTCACCAACCGCACCGGCGGCATTTTGGACAGCGGTCTGACGATGGTCTTTTATATTTGGAGACGGGCGTTCAAATTCTCAGATGCCGGATACGGGTCGGCAATTGCCATCGTACTGCTGATCATAACATTGGCATTTTCAATCGTGGAAATCCGCCTGCAAGAACGGGGCGAGGAGGTCGTGTGATGGAACAAACACTAACCCTGGCGACTCACCGCTCTCCAGCGGCCCGCCGGAAAATATTGGAAAATATTTTTTGGTACACCTTGCTGCTCCTGATGAGTGTGATCACCGTCCTGCCCTTCCTGTGGATCTTTCTGGCGGCATTCAAAGGGCCGAACGATGCAATCCAATCCTACCCGCCTCAGTTCATCCCCCACGATCCAACCCTGGACAATTTCTTACGGGTGTTGAGACAATTGCCTGTCAACCTCTTTTTTGCAAACAGCGTCATCGTATCGGTCGTGACGACGGTTTTAAACTTGTTGATCACCTCCCTGGCAGCCTATCCGCTGGCAAAGATGAGGTTCCGGGGGCGCGAGGTGATCTTCTACGCCCTCCTGGCGACGCTCATTGTCCCAGCCCAGCTTACCTACATCCCCAGCTTTATCCTGGCAGTCAAATTCTTTCATTATTATGACCATATCGCTTCACTGATCTTGCCCAATATTGCGACCGTCTTTAACATCTTCCTGCTGCGCCAGGCGTTCCGAGGCGTCCCCAACGATCTGATCGACGCCGGTCGCATCGACGGGGCAAGCGAGCTACGCATTTGGTGGGATATCGTCTTGCCAGTGATACGCCCCTCCCTCGCCACCGCCGCCATTTTCACGTTTGTGACTTCCTGGAATGATTTTCTTTGGCCCTCCCTGATGCTGCCGACCATGCAGCATAAGACCTTGCAGGTTGGACTGATGGCGCTGCAAGGCGCGTTCCAGTCCGATTTTCGCGGTGTAGCCGCCGGCGTGACGATGACGGTCATACCGATCATTATCTTTTTCGTCGCCTTGCAAGGGCAGTTCATCCGCGGCCTGACCGGGGCCGTCAAAGGCTAACCGGGAGTCCCCATGGGCGATTCGTTGACCATTGACCAGGCGGTCGGACAAAAGCTGCTTTTGACGTTCGAAGGTAAGCAGGCGCTCTCAGCCGCAAGCCTTAAAACCATACAGCGCCTGAAGCCCGCCGGCTTCACCCTCTTCCGGGCCGAGAATATCGATAACCCGGCCCAGGTGCGCAGCTTGACCCAGGCTTTGCAGCGGGCTGCCCAGGAAGCCGGCCTGCCGCCATTTCTGATCGCCGCCGACCAGGAAGGCGGCCAACTCATGGCGATCGGCGAGGGAGCCACGCCTTTTCCGGGGAATTTAGCCCTGGGTGCAACCGGCTCCGAGGAGCTGGCATACAAAGTGGGGTTCGCCATCGGGCGCGAGCTGGCTGCGATGGGGGTGAACGTCGATTACGCCCCGGTTTGTGACGTCAACGTAAACCCGCGCAACCCGGTGGTCGGGGCGCGCGCTTTTGGCGAAGACCCGGTCCTGGTGGCGCGCCTGGCGGCCGCCCAGGTGCGCGGCTTGCAAGCGGCAGGGGTCGCCGCCACCGCCAAGCATTTTCCCGGTCACGGCGATACCGCCCAGGATTCGCACTATGGCGTCCCGGTAGTCCCGCATGAAGCCGGACGGTTAGCAAAGGTCGAGCTGCCACCCTTCGAAGCCGCCATTCAAGCCGGTGTGCGCCTGGTGCTGACCGCCCACCTGGCCCTGCCGGCCTTCAATGGGGGTCTGAACTTGCCCGCCACCCTGTCGGCGGAGATATTGCACGGTCTGCTGCGCAAGCGGTTGGGGTTCGAGGGCGTGATCGTCAGCGACGCGATGGATATGAAAGCCATCCAGCAGGGGGACGGCCTGCCGATTGACGCCATCGCAGCCGCCTCAGCCGGGGTCGACCTGCTCCTGCTCAACCACCCGCTCGAAGATCAGGAGAGGGTCAGCGCCGCCCTGCACCAGGCCTGCCAGCGCGGCCTGCTGGATGCGGACCAGGTGATGGCCTCGGCCGGGCGCGTCCTGGCGCTGAAACATTGGCTGGCAGAACAGAGCCAGCCGGAACTGGAAGTCGTCGGCTGCGCCGAACACCAGGCGCTGGCATTAGAGGTCGCTAGGAAATCGATGACCCTGGTACGCGACACGGCCGGGCTTCTGCCGCTGCGCCTGAGACCTGAGATGCGATTGGCTGCCATCCTGCCCCAGCCGCAGGACCTGACTCCAGCGGACACTTCATCGACCGTCAAGCCGGAATTGGGGGCCGCGCTGCGCCAGTTCCATCCCAACGTGGATGAATTCGTCGTCCCGCTGGAGCCTGATGAGGGCCAGATCGCGGACTTGAAGAGGCAGGCGCAGGAATATGACCTGATCGTCGCCGGCACGTTTAACGCCGCCAGCTTTCCGGCGCAGGCCAATCTGGTCAAGGCGCTCGTATCAACCAGCGTGCCGGTCGTGGTCGCCGCGCTGCGCATGCCCTACGACCTGGCGGCTTTCCCGTCCGTGAGCGCCTACGTTTGCACCTACAGCATTCTTCCCCCATCTATGCAGGCCCTGGCGGAAGCCTTGTTCGGCAAGACTTCCTGGGCGGGACGCCTGCCGGTATCCATACCGGGCATCGTGCGGCTTTAGCAGCCGTGCGGCTTTACAAAGAAATCAACTCCACCCTTTTCAACCACTTCACCCAGAACCAACCGCGCTGGGAAGGCACCACGGCCCGCAAGGGGAAACCGTGCCAGTAATCAAGCGGCTCTCCGTCCACGTGGGTGGCCAGGAGCACCTGTGCGATCTCGCCGGCCGGCAGAACGTTGAAATAGCCGGTCACCGATTCCATCCGCACGCCAACTGCGTGGGAGGCCTGCGGCAGCGCAGCCAGCAGGTCGCGGAGGTAAACCCCGCGCCAGGAGCGCACGGTATACCAGCCCAACGTGCAGTCCAGGGGAACTTCCAGCTCCACGGATGGCAAGCCAAGCAAAGTTTCATAGCTCAGCTCCTGCTGGTCTTTCCCATCCACGGTCAGGACCAGCTTCCAGCTCGCCGGATCTACCGGCTCAGGGGCGACGTTGTGGGTCACCGGGAAATCATTGCCGGAGGAGCTGCCTTCCTGGCGCGAACCGGTGAAGCGCCGTTCCGCGGGTGGAGAGGCAGCCAGGAGACGCCAGTTAGCCAGGCGCTCGGCCGCCCACCAGCCCACCAACGCCGCTGACCCGACGCCAAGCATCTTGAGCGCGGCCCGGCGAGACAAGAAATCCGCCCTTTTCGGCCGTGGCCAGCGCCACCAGGCGTGCAGCGCAAAAGGTACGAGCATCCCCAGCGCCAGCATCCAATGCCAGGAGACAGCGGTTTGCCGGAGCCAATAGGTCTGCGGGCCCAGGCGCCAGTTCCACGCCAGGCCTAAAGCCAGCACCAGGAAGCTCAGCGTAGCCAACAGCAGCCCGAGGAGGACCATCACCCCGCGGTCGAAGTCGCGTTTTACACCCCGGCACAGCGAGCGCCAGGAGATGGCTGTCTTCCAGGGCAGCGCGGCGATCAAGGCCCAGCCGGACAGGCGGTGCAGATCGAAGGCCCAGCCAGCCAGGGTCCAGAACAGGCCGTAGACCCCGGTCAGGGTTAAAAGTGACACGCAAACCAGCAGAAAAACGTTAACGAAACGCAGCATACGAAAATTCATGTTCAGTTTCAAACAAGCCGGCATGGCCATTCCGGCAATCATTTCACCCTAAATTGATATTTTTTGTCCCGTCATCATAGTCCATTTTCATCCGGAACGCAACCCGCTTGAGATCAGCGGCCCGCTTTTATAAATTAGGCGAGGCGACTGCTCAACATCTCTTTTGAATCGTCCTTGTAAAAGGGGAAAAAACAGCTTTACACTATCAAAATAATTTGATACAATATATTTTGATAGAACATGAACGCTTTACCCGCTCCACCTCCTATCCTCAAGCTCCTGGGCCACGACCTGCGCTGGCAATTGGCCAACCTGCTGGCGAAAAGCGACCTGCGCGTCCAGGAGCTGGTCGAAGGGGTCGCCCAACCCCAAAACCTGGTTTCTTACCACTTGCACAAGCTGCTCAGCGGCGGCCTGGTTCGCGAGCAGCGCTCGATTGCCGATGGGCGCGAAATCTATTATTCGCTCGAACTGGAGCGGGTGAAAGATCTATTATTCTCGACCGGCGCAGCCCTGCACCCGGGACTGGTTATTGGTTCTTTGGAAAACAAAAATCACACAACCCTGGTCCAAGCGCAGCGCGTCCTGTTTTTATGCACGCATAACAGCGCCCGCTCGCAGATGGCGGAGGCGATCTTGAGCGCTCGCAGCAGCGGTCTAGTTGAGGCCTACAGCGCCGGCACCCAGCCGTCCCGAGTCCACCCGCTGGCGATCCGGACGATGCGGGAAATGGGCATCGACATTTCCAACCAGCGCTCGAAAAGCCTGGACGAATTTCTCAGGCAGCCTTTCGACGCCATCGTCACCGTTTGCGACCGGGCGCGCGAGGCCTGCCCGGTCTTTCCCGGCGATCCGGCGCTTATCCATTGGAGCATACCGGACCCGCTTGACGTGCAGGGTCCGGAAGCAGAACAGTTGGTGGCTTTTCGAGATACCGCGGCTCAACTCGATACACGCATCCACTATTTCTTATCCGGGCTGCAACTACAGCCAAACCTACCCATTTGACCGGCAGAGCCAGGCGCTCCTCACGGGGTATGGGTGAACACCAATCGATAGAAATCGTTTAAGGAGAAATAAAAATGCCAGGCAAACCCAGAGTCCTTTTCTTATGCACCGGCAACTCTGCCCGCAGCCAGATGGCGGAGGCCCTCTTACGCCATTATGCCGGCGACCATTTTGAGGTTTATAGCGCCGGGCTCGAGCCCAAAGGCCTGAACCCCTATACCGTGCGCGTCATGGAAGAGATCGGAATTGACATGAGCGCTCACGAATCGAAACATGTTAAGATTTACCTGGGGAGGATTGTGTTTGCAACCGTGATTACCGTATGCAGTAACGCCGAAAATAACTGCCCGATTTTTCCCGGTATCACCAGGAGACTGCACTGGCCCTTGGACGATCCTGCCGCAGAAACCGGCACGGATGCCGAGAAGCTGGCTAAATTCCGCCAGGTGCGCGACCAGATCGACGCTCAAATCCGCGCCTGGCTGGCCGAGCAAGGCATCCCCGCCCAAGAAATGCCCTCGACAACCGTTTAAGAAACTGCCCCTTGACAAAATCACGCTTTATCGTAAAATTACGATAAAGGTTGATTTTCTTATGTCAAATACAATCATCCATTCTCTAACCCGAGACAAGGAACGCCTGGCGAAGATGTTGAAAGCCCTGGGCAACCCGGTGCGCTTTCAGATCATGGAGACCCTGGCGGAGCGCCAGGTCTGCATGACTTATGAGATCGTGGAAACCACACCTCTGGCCCAATCCACTGTCAGCCAGCACCTTAAAGTGCTGCGCGAGGCCGGTTTGATCCAGGGCGAAATCGAGGGCCCGGCGACCTGCTACTGCATCGATCCTGAAGGCGTGAGCTGGCTGAAGGAGCAGATCGAAAGCTGGTTGCCTGATTGTTGTAATTCGGAGGTCGCAGCAGCAGGCCAAGGCGGCTGCGCTTCCTGTTCCTGATCGTTGGAGTATTTTTTTTGCTTCAATTCATCGTATTTTTACGATGAAATATCTTAATTTTTGGAGGTTTTCTATGGGAATGACCCCAGCTTCTTCAGAATATTTCGAGCGTGTGGCCGGGCAGTGGGACGCATTAAGAGCTGGCTATTTCAGTGAAGGCGTTCGAGCGGCTGCTATCCGTAAGGCCTATCTGCGCCCAGAGATGGTTGTAGCCGATGTCGGCGCCGGCACCGGGTTTATGAGCGCCGGCCTGGCTCCACTGGTCCGTAAGGTCTACGTTTTGGACGGCTCGGCCAGCATGTTAGCCATCGCCCGCCGGAACTTGAAGGATTACGACAACCTGGTGTTCCAGGAAGTCGATGGCCTTTCTTTGTCTTTGGCCGACGGCAGCCTGGACGCTGTCTTCGCCAACATGTATTTGCACCACATGCCGGATCCACTGGCAGCCATCCACGAGCTGGTGCGCGTGCTGCGCCCGGCCGGACGGCTGGTCATCACGGACATGGACAGCCATACTTACGGATGGTTTAGAGAAGAATTGGCGGATGTCTGGCTGGGATTCGAGCGTTCTCAAATCCGCGGCTGGTTCCAACAGGCCGGCCTGGTCAACGTCATCGTAGACAGCAGCGGCGAATCTTGCCAGGCTAAAACGGAAAATCCGGCCCTCCAGGATTCCGCCAGTAAGGAAGCGCAAATCAGTGTGTTTGTAGCCACCGGCACGCTGCGAATTCAAGGGGTCAGGGAGATGGTGCAAACCGATTATGGGGCGGCAGCCGAGGGGAAGACCGGCTGCTGTTCGCCCGGCGCGGCCTCGGGCGGCTCTGGTTCATGCTGCACGAGCGCGGGCAGTGCGAACCAGCTCATCCAGATTGAGGCTGAACCAGACCTCCGCTTTGTGCCTGGCTACTCGCTTGCAGAGCAGGCGCAGGTGCCGGCCGAGGCGGCCGAAATCTCATTGGGCTGCGGGAATCCCACCGCTATGGCTGGCCTGAAACCCGGTGAAGTGGTGCTGGACATCGGCAGCGGGGGTGGGATAGACGCTTTCCTGGCAGCCCGCCAGGTCGGCCTTTCGGGAAAGGTGATTGGGGTCGATATGACCCCCGCCATGCTCGAGCGAGCCCGCCGCGCGGCCGAAGCAGCCAGGCTGGGAAACGTCGAATTCCGGCTACGGGCAGGCGGAGGCGCTTCCGGTTCCAGACGAAAGCGTGGACGTAGTCATCTCTAACTGCGTGATCAATCTGACGGAAGACAAAGGCGTGGTCTTTGCCGAAATCTTTCGCGCCCTCAAACCAGGCGGGCGCCTGGAAGTAAGCGATGTGCTGACCGACAGACCTTTCCCGCTAGATCTGTTGCAGGACCCGGCGAACTGGCCCGGGTGTGTGTACGGCGCGCTGCCCGAGAGAGAATACCTGGACCTGGTCGAGCAGGCCGGCTTTCGAGAGGTTGCCGTAAGACGCAGCGCCAGTTATGGCGCCGCCAGCTATGGCGCCGCCAGCTATGACGACGTGCGCGTGTACAGCGCCCAGGTGTCGGCAAAAAAGCCCCAACCTGAATAAGCCTGCCGGCTAAAACCCCATAGCGCCTGTCCGGATGCGCAGGCAAATCCCCCCATTGAAATACTTGACTTTTAGATTTCGAGAAACTATAATTTCAATGGTTGAATTGACTTTTCATAGTACAAAAAACGCAGAATCACAATAAAACTTCTAACGCTCGCCCATCAAAACAGCCTCAATCCCGATAATCTATATAGTATTGCGGAATGTATTAGCCCCTCCTCCATCATCGCAGACTTTTAGAAAGCATTTTTTGAATATGCAAACGACTTACGAGGTCAGTAAATGATGCAAAAAATTATGCCGGAAGAGAGAAATGAGAGCCGCTATAACATCCGTGCATTAGACCGGGCATTCCGTATCCTTTCGCTGCTCACTGACGGGAAACCCCGTTCATTGCAGGAACTCAGCGAAGAAATTGATCTTAGCGTCAGCACCACATTCCGCCTGCTGGCGACATTGTCCTATTACCGGTACGTTCAGCGGGATGAGCAAACGCTCCATTACAAACTCGGGCTTTCTTGCCTCGAGCTGGCCAAATCTTACAATGAGGGCAGCGAATTGCATCGGGTTGCCTTACCCGAGCTTGAGGCGCTACGGGATGATTGCAAGGAGACGGTCCACCTGGCAATCCTGGATAAGATGGAGATTGTCTATATCGAGAAGCTGCCTGGCTTGTACCCTATTGGCTTGATGGGATCGAGAATCGGCGGCCGCGCCCCGGCTTATTGCACCGCGGTCGGAAAGGTGCTGCTGGCTTATAAAGACCCCCAGGTTGTACGTGGTTATTTCGAGAGCCATACGCTGAAACGTCATACCCAGGCAACCATCACGGATCCAGTGGTTTTGATGAAAGAACTGGATGAGATCCGGCTCCAGAACTACGGTTTCGATAAAGGTGAGCATGAAGATGAGGTGCGCTGTATTGCCGCCCCAATTTTCGATATGCGCAATAGCGTAATCGCTGCTATCAGTATCTCTGGTCCGGATGGGCGGATGGAACCGCTCGAACAGAATCGAGCTTTGATCGACAGGATCCGCCTTACAGCGAAAACCATCTCTATTAATTTGGGGCATTTTCCCCATAAAGAGCCTCGATGATGGTGAAAATATTATTTTCGATCCCGCGGTCATTTCTTTTCTTTAAATCTCAGGAGCGTTATGGATACAAACAATCTACAATTTAACCTCGCAGGCAAGGTCGCCCTGGTCACCGGGGCCGCCAGAGGGATTGGAAAAGCATGCGCCCTGGCATTAGCCCAGGCAGGGGCAGACGTTGTTTTGGGACTCAGGGACCATTCGACCGGGCAAGATGTGGTGACGCAAATTCAGGAGATGGGTCGAAAAGCCCTGCCTGTTCAGATGGATGTGGCCAGGCTGAGTGAAATTAACCGCGCAGTGGACGAGGCGCTGCAAGCTTTCGGTCGGATTGATATTCTGGTGAACAATGCCGGAATCGGAAGAGCTAACCCGGTAGAACAAGTGACGGAAGACGATTTTGATTATGTTGTCTCTGTCAATCTTAAAGGGACTTTCTTTACCGCCCAGGCGGTCGGGAAAATTATGATCAAACAACGCCAGGGCAGAATCATTAATCTTGGTTCTCAAGCTGGTGCAATTGCTCTTTCCACCGAATCGGTTTATTGCATTACAAAAGCTGGCATTGCCCATATGACTCGCTGCATGGCCCTGGAATGGGCGCCATACAACATTCTGGTGAACTGCGTCGCGCCGACTTTTATTGAGACCCCTGGAACTGAGCCAGAATTGAGCAATCCCGATAATAAAAAATCAGTGATCCGCCGCATACCCTTAGGGAGGATCGGAAATGTGATGGAAGTGGCTTGGCCGGTCGTGTTCCTGGCTTCGCCGGCTGCTTCGCTGATTACTGGCGCTACATTGCTTGTCGATGGGGGGTGGACTATTCAGTAAAGATAATAAAAAAACCACTCGCCGGCGGACCGGCCGAGAGATTGTTCGTTCCATTAAGATTCATTGACTGTTATTGCAAAATGTGCTAATATTTCATTGAATAAACATGGTTTCCATGTGATGAAATTAGATCCTCCCCTTACGTTCCGATTTGAAAATTAACTTTGTGGCGTATTTCGGATTATTGCAACCTAATTGAATTGTCAATGGAGGTGTCCATCGAAAAGAGAAGGGATTCGCCCAGCTTCAAAAACCAAGACTGTGCCTCATATCGAGGAGACCAATAGGGGTTGGGCGCTTTGAGATTGCGGCTTTACCGCAACCTCCACGCGCCACGCATGATGATGAAATGAGATCCATCCTATTAAGGAGAGAATGAAATGAAAAGGACAGTCCGGTATATCACGTTATTTCTCACGCTAAGTCTCGTTCTTGCGGCTTGCGCCCCTTCAGCCGCAACCCCAGCTCCAGCCGCATCCCAAGCCCCAGCCGCATCCCAGGCTCCAGCCAGTACTGGGACCGTAACGCTTGAATTGTGGGGCTTCCAATATTCGGATCCGTTTAATGCCTGGCTTAAAGCAGCCTGTGATCAATTTATCAAGGATCACCCTGAGGTGAAGGCAATCAATCAAACTCAGAAAAACGATGCTGACCTTGAAGCAGGTCTCATTGCAGCATCGGCTGCCGGAGAGCTGCCTGACATTTTTATCAACGCTGTAGGTTTTGGGGCAGCCAACGTGCAGGCTGGCGTTTTGAACAATATTTTTGATCGTTGGGATGCGATGCCAAACTCATATAAATCGCAGTTTACGGCGGAAACAATTGCAAGTGTTACACCCCAAGATGGTGTGATGTATGCGTTGCCCTTCACCGGATACGGTTATGTTCTGTACCGCAATTTAACCGTTCTGCGGGATTCCGGTATTGATCCCTCCGTGCCATTGACATCCTGGGATCAGTGGCTGGAACAGATGAAGCAAATCAAGGATGCAGGCTATCTTGCAGTACCCAATTTTACATTGGATATTCGAGCGGTTAGAATTATGTATAACAGCCTGTCTCAACAAGGGGAGTGGGGGATTGATTTTGCGAATAACAAATCCCTTATTAACCCAACTGCCTGGGCGGCGGAAGGCGATTTTCTACTAAAGGTAAAGCCATATGCTTCAGAGGCGTCATTTGGTGATCAGAGCATAACCGACTTGTTCTCCTCCAACAAACTGGCGTTCACCATCGGGGGACCCTGGGTCAACCCCACTTATGAAGCTGCAAAGGAAGCCAGTGGGTTAGATTACGACTTCGCAGTTATCCCCGGAGTGACGCCAGATCGAGTTAGCAATGTTAGCGGCGGCGAATATATATCCATTAACACGAAGGGTCCGAACGCTGACCTGGCCTGGCAACTGGCGACTTATCTGACGGATGAGAAACAGTTGTACACCAGCGCTCAGGATACTGGACAAACCAATCAGAATTCAGTTGCTATGGCGAAAGTAACCAATCCTTTGGTTAAAGTTGTCTTTCAAGGTCTCTCTACAGGACCCGTGCTCTTCGATTCTCCACCCTTCTTTGTCGAACCATATCCCGACAACTATGAACAGACGATCGTCAACAACATGAATGCGATCTATGAAGGTACGATGACCCCGCAAGAAGGCGCTCAGCAGTTACTTCCTCAATTAGCTGATCTGATAGCTAATCGCAACAAATAAGATCCCCGATACGGAGAGGCTCTCGCGGCTTCAAATGCGGCCGCGAGAGCCACCGGGTTGGAGATCGAAAAACATTCAATAGATATTAAGAAACTGTTTCGATCTATTCGTCCCGTAATTCTCCTCGATCGGAAGTAAGTAACCATTGTAAGATGCCGCACCAGTTTTCCAGAGACTGTTCCGGCGCTTTCCTTCATTCTTTAATTATTCCAGGGAGAATGAAAAATGCCGAGATGGATAAGGAAATATAGTAAGCACTACCTGATGTTATTGCCATTTTTTGTATTGTATTCAATTTTCTTTATATATCCGGCAATCTCAGGTGTGTACATCAGCTTCAATCAGTGGGATAGTGTTCATCCGCCAGAATGGGTTGGGCTGGATAATTATGAAACGATCATAACGTCGCAAGCTTTTTCCATTGCAGCCGTTAATTTGATCAAATATGTCGGCATCGCTATTCCCGTGGGGGTAATTCTGGCATTCGGTATCGCTGTTCTAGTCGATAGTTACAAGGATTCTGCCTGGGGCAGAATATTCCGCAGCGCTTATTTCTTACCGGTAATGATCCCACTTTTCCTGACAGCTTCAATTTGGAAGTGGCTGTATTCACCCGATGTAGGTTTTATTAATACCGCCTTAGGGTGGCTGGGCATCGGTCACGTGCGTTGGCTTAGTGACCCAAAAGTGATGATATTTTCTTTAGTTATTGTGGATGCCTGGTCTTCAGTTGGTTTCAATATGCTCATCCTTCTTGGGGGAATGAAAAATATACCAAAAGAGTACTATGATTCCGCAAAAATTGATGGGGCAAATAAGCTTCAAGAAATCATTTATATTATGATTCCTCAATTAGAGCCCATGTTTTTTTTGGTGATCGTTTATGGGTTTATTTCTGCTTTACAGGTTTTTGACGTCCCCTGGATCCTGACGCAATCAACTTTTGACACCTATGGCGGGCAGCAATATGGCTTGCTTTTCCCTGTAATGGCAATGATGGGCAGAGCATTTAATAATTTAAAATTTGGCTCTGCAACGGCATATGGCTTGCTTTTGATGCTGTTTATTCTGGTTTTAACTTTGATTCAGTTTTCTTTACGTCGACGCCAGACCTCTGAGTAAATTCATTTGAGAGTTAGCGGAGAAATTATGGACAGAAACCTTCATTTACCGAAACCCGCTGCAACAGGAAAATGGATAATCGGCATGATTATCCTGTTCATCATGGTCTTTCCAGTCTGGTGGGTCTTTTGCATAGTCTTTTCGGAACCCGGCGCTTCCATAACCGTCAACCCATACTTATATCCGGCTTCGTTTTCTGCTGGCATAAAGAAAATCGTAGACATATTTCAAACGACAGAGATTGCCAGAGCGTACGTTATTTCAATTAGTTACGTGGTCATACAGGTCTTGGGCGTTTTGCTGATATGCTCAATGGCCGCTTTCGAATTTGCAATGCACGAGTTTCCAGGCAAGCGGATCCTGTTTTTGATCGCGTTGGTGGCATTAATGGTGCCAAATATCGTCGTCCTGATCCCGACGTACTTGCTCGTGGTGGATCTAGGCTGGTTGAATACGATCCAGGGCCTGGCTATACCGGGATTGGCATCAGCCTTCGGTTTATTCGTGATGACCCAATTCATGGAAAATCTTCCTCATGAACTTTTCGATGCCGCACAAATCGACGGCTGCAACCATTTTAGACTTTATTGGTCCATTGCACTTCCCCTTTCCAAAAACGGAATAATCACCCTGGCTATCCTCCAGTTTATTCGCACCTGGGGAAGTTATATCTGGCCCCTGGTAATCGCACAAAAAGCAACGGCTTACACGATCAGCCAGATCGTAGGCGCGTACAACAATGTTCGCCAATATGCCACAATCGATACAATTATGGCTATTAATCTGATGGCTCTCGTGCCATCATTTATCTTTTATTTCATCCTACAACGATACATCGTTGAAGGTGTAGCCAGGTCAGGGCTCAAGGGATAATACAAAAAGAAAAGAAGGGAAATATGACATCTCGAATTGATAAAGAAAAGCTGTACGAGTATTGCCGAATCCCGCTAGATGAATTGGAAAATCATCCAGATTCGCGCATAAAAATAAAGATCTTTGATGAAAGCGCCCAGGTCATGGAATATGCCGGGAATATGATGGCCGACGAGGTAATTGCCAACAATCAAGCGGGCAAAATGACGCGCTGGGTATTGCCAGCCGGCCCCAATGAGCAGTACAAGCAGTTCATTCGAAGAGTGAACACTGAAAGGATCAGCTTAAAGAACCTGCATGTTTGCCTTATGGACAATTCTTTGGATTGGAATAGCCGGCCCTATCCCCTTGACCACCCATATTTTAGCGGCGAAGGGCGGATGAACCGAATTTTTTATGGAAGAATTGATCCGGAATTGAATGTGCCCGAAGGACAACGTCATGCACCTCGCTACAACGATTTGGATGCTTTGGATGAAACGGTTGAAGAACTTGGCGGGTTAGATACCGTATACGGTGGAATGGGTTTTACGGGATTGGTAGCCTACTGCGAGGCGCCGCGCTCACCGTGGACTTCGATCACTGAAGAAGAATATTGTCAAATGAAGACAAGAATCTATCCATTAAACGACGACACGATCATAGCCAGCGCCCAACGAAATTTTGGCGGCCTGACCCATTTGGTCCCACAGATGGCAGTATCCATCGGGTTTAAATCCATGCTGAATACCCGGCGAGTTGTCTTTATCTCCACCACCGGTTCATGGAAACGGACAGCCATTCGCATTTTAATGTTTTGCGAGCCAACAGTTGAATATCCGGCCACATTGTTCACCGATAAGGTGAGCGAAGTCATTATGCTGACTGATCGCAATACTGCGGCATCTCCGCTCCCACCCGTGGGATGAAGATATCCGAGTATGGAAAAAACAACGATGAGGCCAGATATCGTCGTACTGGGCTACCACGGCGTTGGCGGGAACGGCGTGCGTGTCCATCATGTACCCGTTATCGGTGAAACTGTAACCGCCTGGGATTTTCATTTTCACATCGATGGAGGAAAAGGATCTCATCAGGCCATTGTTATAAACCGCCTGGGGGGTCGATCAGCATTCATCGGCAAAATTGGCAAGGACGAGCGCAGTGAGATTGCAAAGCAGTGGTTAATAGATGACGGCGTTAATTTGAAACATTTACTTCGTAGCGATCAAATTCATCCAATAATCGGTCTTAAGATGATCGATGACAACGGAGACAATGCCATTGTCAGTATCAAGAGTCCTGTACAAGATGAGCTAACAATTGAAGAAGCGAAACACGCTATAGAAGACTTCAAATATGCGAAGATATTCATTACGGGTTTTGAAATTCCTGTAAAAACAGCTCTTGAAGGCGCGAAATTAGCGAAACAATTCGGGATGACCACAATATTAAATCCGGCGCCAGCGCGGGAAGAGTCGTTCGGGGATCTGGAATATATAGACATCATTATCCCTAACGAATCCGAAGCCAAAAGTCTTGCCGGGATCGATCTTCATGCAGATTTTAATCCTGACGAACTGATGGTCAGGATAAAGGAAAAATACAAGGTTGGCACAGTAATTATTACTGCCGGAGGGGACGGAGTTTTTGGGTTTGATGGAAAGAACTTGTGGAGCGTAGCGCCGATTCCTGTCAAGGTTGTTGATACAACGGGTGCAGGGGATGCTTTTATTGGCGGTTTTGCATTCTCTCTATCCAAAGGGGATAACCTGGTGAAAGCAATGGAATTCGGAAATTATGTCGCAGCGCTGTCCGTCACTCAGAATGGGACAATACCTGCGTTCCCTTCATTAAGTGAGGTAGAAGAATTTACCAGGACACTCCAATAAATACCATGGAAATAATTTCCTGATTCATCAAAATAGGTACAGCGCACGCGGTCAAATTTGGGTCCAGAATTACAACTTTAGCACAACGAACCAGTTTACGGGATAAGCTGAATGGATGAAATTCAAACAAGGATGAAGGATCGCGTTTGGGTCGAAGTCAATCTCGATCACCTGGCGCACAATATTCGGGCGCTTAAGGAAAAAATAGGTCCTGCGGTTAAACTGCTTCCCCTGCTTAAGGCTAACGCGTATGGATGTGGGATCGCAATTGTAGGGAAAATAGCGATTGAAAATGGGGCCGATTGGCTGGGTGTAGAACTGGTTGAGGAGGCGTTGGAGCTGCGGCGTGCGAATATTGCAACGCCAATCCTGGTCGTAGGCCCAGTTGCGGCCTGGCAGGCAGAATCGATTGTTAGATATGACTTACGCGTCACGGTGCGCGACGAAGAAACTTTAAACGCAATTACATCCTACGCGAGCACATTTCAAAAAGTTATGCCGGTGCATGTTGAGTTAGATACAGGCTTGCACCGCTTAGGCCTGCAAGAAGAGGATGCGCTCGATTTCATTCAGCGAATTGAAAATAATTCATTTGTAAAACTCGAAGGTGTTTGGACTCATTTTACATCCAGTGATGACCAGACCTCGAATTTTACGCGCTTCCAATTCGAAAAATATCAATCCTTTATCCATTTACTAAAAGAGAGAGGGTTTGATGTTCCGATCCAACATGTCGCCAACTCAGCAGCCTTGATTCAGTTTCCAGAAATGCGGTTGAGCTTGTCCCGCTGCGGGGAAACAGTTTATGGGCTGGTGCCAAGGCAAGACTTGTCGCAATCTTTAGACCTGAAGCCTGTCGTAGAGTGGAAAACCCGCTTGATCTGGGTCCAATCGGTTGCGAAAGGGGTTAGCGTCGGTTACGGGCAAACCTGGGTTGCAAAACGCGACAGCCGGATTGGAACAATCTCAATAGGCTATGCGGATGGCTATCGCCGAAGCTTCTCCAACCGCGCCCATACTTTGGTAAGAGGCAAAATAGCCCCGGTCGTTGGAAAACTCAGCATGCAAATGACGATGATCGACCTGACCGATATTCCGGATGCGATGATGAATGATGAAGTCGTCGTGATGGGGCGACAAGGCAGTCATTGTGTTACAGCTTATGATCTTGCAGAATGGGCAGGCACAGGGGAGTTTGAAATACTGGTTGATATTTCATCCCGTATTCCACGGCATTACATTCCTCCCCAACTTCAGGCAACTGCACCCACCCTGACTGACTTTCAGGAGAAAAATAAAAAAACCAAAAGTGTCGGGCGCTTGTGGCGCACCACGCAATATGACGAAAAGAGATTATCAAAATAGGGAAAATACCAAAATGCTTCCAAGAGAAGAGGCCTTAAATGCGATCATCAATGTTGGCGTTGTAGCGATTGTCCGTTTAGATAGCTCATCACAGCTTCAAGCGGCGGCTAAAGCGATCCAGGCCGGAGGGATACGGGCGATAGAATTTACGATGACGACCCCTGGCGCTCTGGACATGCTTAAAGAGGCGGCGAATAATCTAAACGAAACCACCGTCTTGGGCGCAGGAACAGTGCTGGACGCAGAAACGGCGCGAGCAGCAATCCTGGCAGGCGCGAAGTTTATTGTTGCGCCGAACCTCAACCTGGACGTAATCGCAACAGCTCGCCGCTACAGCGTTGCGGTTATTCCTGGCGCTTTAACCCCCACCGAAATCGTGACTGCCTGGGACGCCGGAGCAGATATTGTAAAGATCTTCCCGGCTTCAATCGGCGGGCCCGAATTGATCAAGGCCTTGCGCGGGCCGCTGCCTCAGATCAAAATGATCCCCACGGGCGGCGTAGATCTTCAGACGGCTGCCGCATTCATCCAGGCCGGGTCTGCTGGGATAGCAGTTGGCGGGAATTTGGTCAACAAAGAATCAATCCAGCGCGGACAGTTTGACAAGATCACCAATCTGGCCAGGCAATATGTTGAAATTGTCTCACAAGCGCGGGGGATGATTTGAGATGAAGACATCACCGTATAAACTAATGATACCGGGCCCGATTCAGCCAGATGATGAGGTCCTGGAAGCGATGGGCAACCCGGTCCAACCGCATTATGGACCAGCGTTCCGAGATTTTTACAACGAAACGGCCGCTCTGCTCAATAAAGTGTTTAACACGTCGGGGGATGTTTTTATATTCGTCGGCTCTGGCAGCGCCGCGATCGATGCCTGCATCGGCAGCACGGTGCCAGGCGGTGGGAAAATCCTGGTTGGCATCAACGGTTTTTTTGGAGAACGGCTGAAATCGATCGCCGAGAGTTACGATCTGCAAGTTTTACCCATAACTGCGGAATGGGGGCAGCCGCTTCGATCCGAGGATTTCGAGGCTGCGTTGAAGAAACATGCAGGCGTCAAAGCAGTTGCAGTAGTTCATCTGGAAACTTCAACCACCATTATCAACCCTGCCGAGGAGATCGGTGATATCACCCGCAAGCACGATTTGCCATTTATTCTCGATGCAGTTTCCTCCCTGGGCGGCGTGCCAGTGTGTATGGATGACTGGGGGGTGGACCTCTGCGCCTCAGCCTCTCAGAAATGCCTGGGCGCGCCGCCCGGACTGGCGCCTGTTGCGGTTAGCGAGCGGGGTTGGGAGATGCTCAAGCGCAACCCCAAACCAGGACATGGCTGGTATCTTAACCTGAACGTATGGCGGCAGTTCGCCAACGAATGGGCGGATTGGCATCCCTTTCCCATCACCATGGCGACGAACAACATAGCAGCCCTCAGGGTTAGCCTCGACGAGCTGATGGAAGAGGGAATGGATGTCAGGCAGCGGCGCTATCGGGATTTGGCAATCAGACTCAGAAACGGAATGAGACGCATCGGCATGCCGCCTTTCACACCTGACGACCTGATGGCGCCAGTCATCACCGCGGGAAAAGCTCCAGAAGGCATCCCGTCTGGGTCGATTGTGGAATATATGTCCGATGTACACCATATCAAGATTGCCGGCGGTTTAGGCGCATTAAAAGACAAAATAATTCGCATTGGTCATATGTCACCTTCTCTCTCTCAGACAGATATCGACGACGTCATTCAGGCGCTCAGGGCCTTCCGGCCCGACTGGAAAAAGGGCCTGTTGTCCTAAAATGCAAATCGGGCAGAGATGAAAGGACAACCTATGAAAATCATCACCCTTGGCGAAATCATGATGCGGTTATCACCGCCCAATCACCAACGCTTCAGTCAAGCGCAATCATTTGATGTCGTATATGGTGGCAGCGAGTTGAATGTCGCGGCTTCACTGGCGAACTACGGCCTGAGCACAGAATTTGTGACCCGCTTGCCTTCTAATGATATCGGAGAGGCTTGCTTGAAGTATCTTAAACAAAATGAGATCGGCACCCATTTTATTATCCGCGGAGGAGAACGCTTAGGCATCTTCTTCCTCGAAATGGGGGCCGTGCAGCGAGCGAGCAAAGTCATTTACGACCGTAGTAATTCGTCCTTTGCAAATATTAAGCCCGAGATGTTCGATTGGAAATCTGTTTTTACCGGCGCTAATTGGTTCCATTGTTCTGGTATTACACCTGCAGTCTCATCCGGGGCGGCAGCGGTTTGCCTCGAAGCCGCAAAAACTGCTAAAGAAATGGGGCTGACGGTCTCGTGTGACCTGAACTATCGAGAAAAATTATGGAAATGGGGCATGCTGCCAGGTGAAGTCATGTCTGAATTGGTTCAATTTGTAGATGTGGCGATTGGCAACGAAGAAGACGCCGAAAAAGTTTTTGGAATCAAAGCCCCCGATACAAACGTCAAGGCTGGTTATGTTGAGAATGAGAAATATTTGTTCGTCTGCGAAACCCTGGCCAAACGCTTTTCAAATCTCAAGACCATTGCCATCACGCTGCGCAGCTCGATCTCGGCCAGTCACAATAGCTGGTCGGGCGTGCTGTGGGATCAAGGCAATTTCTACACTGGGCCGAGGTATGAAATAACCCCGATCGTAGACCGTGTCGGTAGCGGCAATTCGTTCGCAGGGGGCCTGATCTTCGGTCTTTTAACCTACGATAATCACCAATCGGCCCTTAATTATGCGCTTGCAGCCTCCTGCTTGAAGCATACGATCTTTGGCGATATCAATTTAGTCAGCAAAGTCGAGGTTGAAAAGCTGATGATGGGTGATGAGTCAGGCCGGGTGTCTCGATAGAGGCAATCGGAATGCCTGAGAAAACCAGCAATGGAGGCCAGCAATGCGTGTGGTAATTATCGGTGGAACTGGACACGTAGGCACTTACCTGGTGCCTTCCCTGGTCGCGGCTGGCCACGAATTGATTAACCTCAGCCGGCAGCAACGCCAGCCCTACCATCCTTCCCCGGCCTGGAAGAAGGTCCGGCAAGTAATTATCGATCGCGAGACGGAGGACTCTGCCGGTATTTTTGGGAAACGTGTGAGCGAATTGCGTCCAGATGTGGTCATCGACATGATATGTTTCAAGCTCGAAAGCGCCCATCAACTGGTCGCTGCATTGCGTGGTCAGGTCCAGCACTTTCTGTTTTGCGGCAGCATTTGGGTTCATGGCCCCAGCGTGATCGTGCCAACCACCGAGCAGCAGCCGCGTCGTCCCTTTGGCGAATACGGGATTCAGAAGGCCGCCATTGAAACCTTCCTGCTTGACCAGGCGCGCCGCTATGGGTTTCCAGCGACCGTCGTGCTCCCAGGTCACATTGTGGGTCCCGGCTGGCTGCCGATCAATCCGGCAGGCCACAACAATCCGGTCGTCTTCGAAAAGCTGGCCCATGGGGAAGAGCTGGCCTTACCTGACCTGGGGTTGGAAACATTGCATCATGTCCATGCCGACGACGTGGCCCAGGTTTTCATGAAAGCCCTGGCAAACTGGAGCGCGGCTGTGGGTGAAAGCTTCCATGCCGTCTCCCCGGCAGCGCTAACCCTGCGCGGCTACGCTGAAAGCATGGCTGACTGGTTCGGCCAACCCGCCCACCTGCGCTACCTGCCCTGGGAAGAATGGCGTTCGACTGTTTCTGCCAATGAGTCCGCTGCAACCTGGGACCATATTTCCCACAGTCCAAATTGCAGCATAGCCAAGGCGCAACGCCTGCTCGACTATCGCCCACGCTACGATTCTCTTCAAGCAGTATTCGAATCAGTGGAGTGGTTGATTCAAAATGGAAAGATCCGTATTTGAAAATCAATTGGCCTTGAAAGAGGAGTTTGCGAGGTTAAATGGACAAGGATAATCATCCACCTTCCACCCCTGGTTGGGAAGATAGAACCCAAGAACCCTTTTACATGGGCGACTCGATTAAAGCCATACCGGGATGCCTTGAAACCTGCCTGGAGGCGGATCTGTTGCGCACGATACGGAAAGGGATGCAGAATGTCAAACCCACACGCATTTTTCTGGTGGGCTGTGGTACTTCCTATAACGCCTGTGAAGCGGTCGCTTACATTTGCCGGAAAGTATTGGATCTGCCGGCCGAGGTTCACGATGCGCTGGATTTTGAGCTTGACACCCCATTTGGGGTGGATGCGCAGGCGTTGGTCATCTCGATCAGCCACACAGGTCAAACCCTGGCGACCTGCCTGGCCAGCGAAAAAGCGAAAAGCTTAGGCGCCTTTACTGTAGGCATTGCATCCAATCCAAATTCCCGGTTAATCAAGAACGCGAGTTTCGGCTTGACAGATCCCTTTCCTCACGAAACGCGCCCGAGAGGAAAAACCCGCAGCTATCACACTTCGACATTATTAGGCATGCTCGCCGCGCTGATGACCGCCTCCTCGGATACCCTCCGGGAGGATTTCATCGCTGAAATTAAGAAGGTAGCTCAAGCCATTCGCCAGAATTTGGACGAGTGGGAAAAAGCTGGCCGTTCTATCGCTGCTCGATGGGCGCAAGTAACGACCCATTATATGCTGGCCGGTTTCGGCGTTCAGAAACCTAACGCCGACGAGTTCGGATTAAAAATTGTCGAAGTCCTGGGGGAAGGCGCTACCAATTACAGCCTCGAAGAGTTCACCCATGGACCTGGGGCCAGTTTTCGTAAGGATATGGGCATCATCCTGTTCCAAACCGATCCACGCTCGCTAGCAAGATGCCTTGAAATCGCCAGAGGCGTCGCGGTGTCGGAAGCCCAATTGGTCGTGATTACGGATGCAGCCAGCGCGGCCTGGCCCGAAAAAGCCAGGGTCATACCGCTGCCCTCGCTTGAGAAAGCCGAACTGTTTGGCATCTTCCCGGCTGCCGCTGCGGCTCAAAACTTGCTTTACTTCCTGGCCATCGCTAAAGGCCTCAACCCGGATGTCAACTGCTTGAATATTCACCCCGAATTAGCCGGAGTTTCTGCAATCTTCTTCCCACCGGGAACCCACTAATTTTTCGGACATACAGGTTTGAAATGGAATTCCTGGGTCTAGATATCGGCGTCTCGTCAATCAAGTACGGTCGGGTCAGCCTGGACGAGGAAACCACCGTCAGTAGATTTGATACGATTGCCATTCCGCAAATTTCGCGCCAGGAAAATTACGCCAGGGCAATCAACTTCTTGTTGCAAGACGCCATGCCTTATCAGGCGGTCTGCCTTGGGTTTCCCAGCCGCATTTGGGAAAACAAGATACTACGGGAAGATATTGATTTCGACGGCCTGTGGACAGAGGTGCAGAATAACCTTCAGGCTCAGAAAGTGCCTTGCTTTGCGGTCAATGACGCGGATGCGGCCGGCATCGCAGAGGTGTATCGCAAGGGAGCGGAAGAATTGCGCTATGGCGTAACCGTTTTATTAACCCTTGGCAGCGGAATAGGTTCAGCCGTTTTTCTGGACGGGAAAATCCTCCCCAACACTGAAATGGGCACCATTGAAATGCACGGGATGACTGCTGAACAATACGCGGCTCCATCCATTAAGACCCAGGAATCGTTATCGATCCAGGGATGGGCGTCCCGCCTGCAGGAGGTCCTCGAGCGTGTCGAATTTATCCTCTCCCCGAATCATATCGTGTTGGGCGGCGGCATCAGCGCTGATTTTTTTGAATATCAAGACCTGTTGAAAACCCGCGCCTCTCTACAACCGGCCTTTTATCGCAATCAGGCCGGGGTAATCGGCGCCGCGGTTTACGCAGCTTACCAGACCCGCTATTACGATCTGATCGGTGAGCCGGGTATAAAATCCACCTGACGGGCATATTCCTTGATCTTGGAGATGATGATCTGGACCTCTTCCATAGTCAGGGTGTGAGGATTAATGATGAGCGATTCATTCTTTTGGGTCACAAGTATTTTAGGATCACCATTTTGAAGCAGGTGCTCGAGACGATCCAGGGTAAATCCAGCCGAAGGCTCGACCCCGATGGCAATGCGCGGAATCACGGCTGGCTGAATCTTTGGCTGGTTCGGTATTAGCCGTTTCGTGACCAGCCCGGGAATGTCTGCAAGCATCGTCTCAATCTGGTCACAAACCAAATTCCACTGCTGGAATCGTCCGGTTTCATCTTCTTTCAGGTATTCATCAACCGCGGCAACCAGACCGAGGATCGTTTCCTTACTGGCTTTCATAGGGCGTGCAACGGAATATTCGTAAGGCGCAGTTTGTAATGCGGCCGCTTCGATCAAATCCCGCTTGCCCACCATCAAACCAGAAGATTGCGGCCCGCGCAGATCTTTTCCGCCGCTGAAAATTACCAGGTCCGCCCCCCTTTGGGCAATGGTCCAAAGGTTGCTTTTTGGCGGTAGTTCCGCGGCGGCATCTACGATAACGGGTAGCTTGAAACGATGGGCAATCTCCAATGTCTGCTCTAATCCCAAAGAGGCTTCCAACATCTCTGCCTGCAAGAAGAAAACGACCGCCGCGGTATGCTCGTTAATCGCGCCTTCGAGCTCAAAAGGTTGGGTTTCAATGGCATTTCCAATTTCACATAGCCTGGCGCCGGCAATACGGACGGCGCGATCGAACGGGTTGCGATGCGTGCACTGGATAATAATTTCATTTTTTGGTAATGGATCGGGTAATCTTGAGCGAAGAAATGGATCTGTCCCAGCCATACACGCAGCCGCGGCTTGCGTTAATCCCGCAGCCGCCCCAGCGGTGATGATTGCCGCCTCCAAATTCAGGCGTTTGGAGACATACTCCCCAGCACGGCGCGCCAGCTCGGCCAGATCGATGAAGCAGGCGGAGGCCTCAACCATCGCCTGGGCGGCCGATGGAAACATGCGGCTGCCTCCAAGCGAGGTGAGTGTTCCCCGGGCGTTGATCACCCGGCTCACTTGCAATGTATCGTACCAGGGTTCCGGCATAGATGACGACTCCTATTGGATTATGCAACCCTCATCAATTATAGCTCTTATTGGGTCGACCCTTCTTGATCATCTAGTGCTCTTTGGGATTTTCTGGGATAGGGGCCGGATTTGGGGGTGTGAGCGTGCGTACGCACGCTCACACCCCCAAATCCGGGGTTCTACCACAGTGATTCCTAAAGACCCATCATCTAAACACGTAAGAGCAGCCGCCCAATGCGTTTGAAGACCTATGAACAAAAGAGACTTTGTCCAGCACAATGAAGAAGCCAAGGCGGTTTGGGAGGCTTATCTGGCCGGTCATCCTATACGCGTACCCGTATTGTTAGGGACAAGTCCACGTTACTATCTCTACGATGAGGCCATCAATCCAAAAGGAAAGATTACATTCCAGGATTACTCTGAAAATGCTTTGGTGATGATGGATGTGCAGCTGCGCGCCGCGGAAGAGCGGGCATATACGGTGGCGCTGTGTTGCGATGACCAGGCCGGACCGCCCGAATATTATACCGTAGGGGTCGATTTGCTGCGTTACTTCGACGCCGCGTTTTTTGGCGCAAGCATCGAGTACCGCGATGGCCAAATGCCCGACACGGTCCCTCCGCTCGCCGGGGATCACAAGTTCTTGTTATTTGACCGCGGCCTGCCTGATCCACTCATGGGCGGGATCTTTGCCCACGCCCACCATCTCCATGAGGCCATGGCTCGCCGCATCCAGGCCGGCTTTACTTATCACGGGAAGCCTGTCAGGCTGGCTCCGTTTGGGACGGGTCATGATGGCCCTTTAACCGTAGCCACCAGCCTGCGCGGGCAAGAGCTCTACCTGGATTTCTATAACGATCCGAATTATGTCCGCCAGTTGTTGGATTTCATCGTCCAGGGGACGGTCTCCCGGATTAAAGCACACCTGCGTTTCTTTGGGCTGCCTGAAAATTCGGACGCGTGGGGCTGCCCGGATTTGGCGCGACCCGATCGAATCGAGTTTGCCGATGATGCAGTGCAAATGATCTCTACGGTTATGCTGCGTGAATTTGTGCTTCCGGCGCATAAAAAACTAAAACAGCAGTTGACGACCGCCGAACGGATCGGTATCCATCTGTGTGGAGATGCATCCCGGCATTTCAAGCTCCTGCGCGATGAATTGGGGACGTACTCTTTCGACACCGGCTTTCCCATTGATTTCGCCTGGGTGCGGCAGGAATTGGGACCGCAGGTCCAGATCTTGGGAGGCCCGCGGGTTCCTCTGCTGCTTAGCGGCACGCCAGATGAGGTCGCCGCCGAGACAGGCCGGATACTGAAATCTGGGATCATGGAGGGTGGTCGCTTCATTTTGCGAGACGGCAATGCCCTGGCGCCGGGCACGCCGCTGGCAAACCTGGCTGCACTCTACCAGGCTGCAAAGGATTTCGGGATCTACTGATTTATGCATCCAATCTACCCAACACTTTTTCTGAACACCCGGTTGATCAAGAGGCTGCCGGCAGCCCGGGGCTAGACAAGCGACCCTCGGCATGATACAATCTTGCTTGATGAAATATAGTTTCATCTAATGAAAATAGAATTGCAGTTGGCGGCAATTCCATCCACCCACCAGAACGGAGGCTTTCAATGACCGGCTATTTTTTCCACCAAGATAAGTTAGCAAGCCATTTGAATAATCGAGGAGGGAACTGATGATTCACCCGAAAGTCAGGATTCGTGGTTTTCGGAGTCCATAAGGATGGCGTGAAAGACGCCCTGGGCCAGTTGTTCATTGACGAACAGGTTATTGAGAACGCCAAGGCGGCCCTACGAGCTGCTGGGATGGAGCTCATTGTAGAGGATCTGATCATTTCCACCAAAAAGGAAGCCCGCGACTGCTTCGCCAAATTAAAAATGACGTCAGATCTGGATGGGGTGGTGTTGTTTGCAGGAACCTGGTTCTGGGCAGCCCACCTGGTCGCAGTAGTGCGCGATTTTTCCCTTACCGGGAAAGGCATTGTGCTTTGGACCGTCCCGGGTTCCCAGGGCTGGAGGACGGTGGGCGGCGTGGAATTGCATGGCGCCCTCAGGGAGGTGGGTATTCAACACCGCTTTGTCTATGGAGCCAGTGAAGATCCAGATACGATCAACCAAATCCTGGCCTACTGCCGGGCAAGTCACGAGAAGCAGCAGTTAAGTATGCGCACGGTAGGCGTGCTGGGTGGACGTGGGTTAGGACAAACAACCGGTGCGGCAGATGCATCGCAATGGATGAGGGTCTTTGGCGTCGATATCGACTCGCGCGATACAACCCAATTGATTGAGACGGCCAGACAGATCACCCAGGATGAATTGATCCAGGCCAAATCGGATATCCAGAAGCTCTTTTCGAATCCGATGCCAGAGCACGAGGGCGCCGAGCGTTGCGTTCGATTGTACCTTGCAATCAAGAAGGTGCTCGCAAAAGAAGGCTGGGATTTCTATTCAATCCAGGGTCTGCCTGGATTAGGCGATGATTATGTGGGGATCAACTTCGTACAATGCCTGATGCTGGAAGAACGGGTCGCAACTTCCTCCCTGAGCGATTTAAATACCCTCATGACCGTAAAACTATTGAATGACTTGAGTGAAGATCCGGTCTATTACGGAGATCTACAGCACGTCGACAAGTCCAACAATGAAATCAAAGTCATCACCGGATCCGTCCCGCCCTCGCTGGCAGGCAAGGTCGGCCCTGCAAAATTCGCCGAGCGCGGCTTGCTGACGGAAGGTCAGGCGGGTGGATTGGCCGTAGACCTGGTTTGCAAGCCCGGCGAAGGCGTACTGGCTCACCTGGGGAGAAATAACGGTCAATTCGAGATGATGTTTGTACGTTGTACAGTTTTTGAGCCCCCCGCGGATCAAATCGAGGCGCGCCGCAGGGAATGTGGCTGGCCGAACTGGCCGCACGCCTTTGTCACAGCGCATTGCGATATCAACCAACTGCTGGCTGTTGCGCACAGCCAATATATCGTCCTGGGTTATGGAACGCACCTTTATGACGATCTGCAGGCGTTTTGCGAGTTGAACGGGATCCGAGCCATCGCCCTTTGAAAGCCACGGCTGGATTGGCTGGATAAAGTTCCTACAACGGCGGCGCAGCAGTCAACGAACCGTAGAGGCAAAGCCAGGAGGCGCTCTTGACCGAAATTTGGACGATGGGTGAAATGCTGGTGGAGATCATGCGGCCCCAGGCTGGCATATCCCTCCATGAGCCGGGGGAGTTCATGGGTCCATTCCCAAGCGGGGCGCCGGCAATATTCATCGATACGGCTGCTCGCTTGGGGCATTCAGCCGGCATCATCGGCGGCGTCGCCGATGATGATTTCGGCCGCTGTTTGTTGGATCGCCTGGAATTCGACAAGGTGGATCTGCGGTTTGTAAAAAAGACCCCGGGAGGCGCCACCGCAACCGCCTTTGTGTCTTATTTCGAGGATGGCTCACGGAAGTTCATCTTTCACATCGACGGAACGCCCGCTGCGATGGGGAGCTTCCCGGACGAGGCCCGCGGCGAAAAACCGGCTTTTTTCCATGTGATGGGCTGTTCGCTCATGATCAACGATGGATTTCGAGCGGAGATTTTCAAAGCTGTCGAATTCTTCTACCAGGCAGGTTCCAGGATCAGCTTTGACCCGAACATCCGGTTTGAATTATTGCGCGGGATGGAATTGATGGAAATCATTGAACCGGTCTTGAAACGGACAGCCATCCTGATGCCTGGCGAGGCCGAGCTAAAACTGATCGGCGGGAACGACCATCTTGAGACTTGTGTTCGTACGTTATTCAAATCTCAGACGTTGGAAACGATCGTGCTGAAGCGTGGGAAAGCAGGGGCCAGGATTTATACGAACTCGGAAACGATCGAAATCCCGCCGATCAAAATCCAGGAAATTGACCCTACCGGAGCAGGCGACAGTTTCGACGCCGGATTCTTGTGTGGCCTGCTGGATGGAAAGTCTCTGCAGGAAAGCGGAGAGATAGCCGCCGCGGCAGGCGCCCTGAACGCGGCGGCTTTCGGACCCATGGAAGGCAAGATTGGCAAGGAGTCGATCCACAGGCTGCTACATGGCTAGTGGATGGAAACCGCCAAATCCCGAAAAGGTCAGCTCATGGGAACAGGTCGTAAGCCGGCCAATCTGAAGCGGTCAGGTTATTGATCGCCCCATTGATCGAGTTGACGACCGTGCCGCCCGGCATGTAAAGCGGGATGCTCGAATCGCCCACGCGCAGATTGAAGAGCGCCGCCCAGGTCACCCCGTCCGAGCGCCGGTACATGAATGTGCGCGACCCATCCAGTATGCCGTCATGGTTGGCGGTATAGGTTTCCGGCACACCCGGCCCATTCGTCAAAGCAGAGCCTCCATTTTGACCGCTAATCACCTCGTCGACCCAAAATGGCCCGCCTTTCACGTTCTGCAGGATCAGGTATCCCGCAGTTGGTGTGACGCCGGGCGGTGTTTGCACGACGACATTCTTTATCTGGGCGACGGTCTCACTGGTGGTGCCCGCAACCCATTCCCCGATAGCAAAGGAATTGACCCCGATCTGGAAGTTCAGGCGCTGGGTGGTCTCGTCGATAAACCAACCGGCCCCGTAGTAGCTGCTGTAGTCGTAGACCGGCTCCAACAGGTCGAACTTGGCCGCGGTAGTGGCGGCGGATTCGGTGCGCACCCGCAGCCAGTAACGCGTCAGGCCGGCGGCCGAGCTCGGGCTCCAATCCTCCGGCGGGGTGAAGGTGATCTTCCCATCCGGCAGGCTCAGGTTCTGGGTCTCATCCACCAGGTCATTGTCCGCCTCTGTCAGGGGGATATAGGCCGACCCGTTCCAATAATCCACTTTAAGGCTGTAGCCTGCTCCCGGCGTGGACAGACTGATGTTGAGGGCGGCGAAAGGCGAGAGTCCCCTGCCGACGTACAGGTCCTGGGTGGGCTTTGTGATCCCAGCCCAGGTCGTGCCCGGCGTCAGCGCCTGGATCGTATCGTCATTTGTCGAGCCGCTATCCGCGTACAGGATGCGCGGCGACCCGCCCTGCGGCCGCTGGAAGACCGACACAAACTGGCTGCTATCCAGCAGGCTGCCGTCGTCGATCGCAACCAGGAAGCGGTTCAAATCCGGCGCCGAGGCGATCCAACCGCCATGCGCATCCAGGTCAGAGATGTTGAAGCCGCCATAAGTCAGCATCACCCGATCTGCTGTGCCTGGGGTGCACACCAGGTTCTCATCAACCGCTGTCCCGTCGTTCCTATCGCGCGCCAGCGTATTGCGCGGCGAGTAATACTTCACCTCGTTGAAGAAGGCTTCAGTCTCGTAATTCTTTCCCGGCCAGGTATCCAGCATTCCGAACGGAACAAAGATATTGTTGCGCATGTAGTTGTTGTACGTTTGCCCGGTGAGCGCCTCGATGAGCCTACCCAGCAGCGAGTAGCCAAAATTCGAGTAGTTGAAGACTGTGCCAGGCAAGTGGTCCAACGTCTGGGTCTTCATATATTCGATGATCTCCTGGGGGGTAACAGGCAGCGGTGTCTCATTGTACTGGCACACCGTCTCGTCGATGAACATCGGGTCAAAAGAGACGTCCCGGTCCCAGCCGCCCAGGTGATTCAAGAGCTGCCGCACCGTCACATGCGTGTATTCCGTATCGTCCCAGCCCTCGCCGAGGATGATGTGGATGGGCGTATCCAGCGAAAGCCCAGCAGCTTCCATCAGGCGCACCACAGCCGATGAGGTCAGCGGTTTGGATATGCTTGCCAGCCGGAATTTGGCGTTTGGCGCGACGTTAGCCGTGCCATCCGGCTCCCATGTGTAGCCGCGCGCCATCACCAGCCTTCCATCCTTGGTCACCGCCAGCGCTCCGCCGGGGATATCCCGTTTTTCCATGTACCCTTCCATGACGTCATCCAGGGTCTGGAAGTACATCGGATCGTCCCCGGGCGCGTAACTGGTGCGTTCTGTACGCTCAGGGTCGGATTGCACCCAAACCGAGTTGTAACGCCGCCCGTCATTGGTGCTGAATTCATCCACGCTGATCGGCCAGTATCGCTCGTGAGGCAGCCCATTGCGCTGCAGCTCTACCCATTTGGCACTGCTGGCGTCGTATTTCAGAGCCAGGATATAGTTGTAGCCGCGCATCACAAATTTCTGCCCGCCATCGGCTGTGGCATCAGCCCCATCTTCAGGCGCCTTCAGGTTGATATTGCCATCTGTTGTCTCTTTGACGGTAATGATCTGGCCAATTTTCGGTTGCAGCAGAATGACGTCACCATCCTCAAAAACCGCGCCGGGAATGCTCTCATCGATCCGCGACAGGCTGGACAGCGTAACGTCACCCGAGGCGCTGAGCTCGAAGCGCCCTCTCCGGAAGCCGTTTTGCAGATCACTGGGATTCAAATACAATGTGGGGTCGGTGAATGTTTTCTCTCGCAAGCCACTGGCGTTAAGCGCCTCTAAATCCAATCCCAGGTCGCTCTGGTCCTGCAACACCTGCCACTTGACAAAATTGCATTCAGCCGGATCCATCACCCAGCTCGCCGCGTAGCGGACCCCATCGTCGTCCTCAATGTCCGGGTCCGGGTCGACCAGATAGCCGCTCAAGTGCAGCAGCCGGTAGCCTTTGCTCGTGCGCAGGCCGTTGAGATCTTTGAGCTCGGAGAATGTCTTGTCGAAATCCAGGACTCCGGCTTTATCATCCAGGGCAAAAATGGCGGAGAAGCGCGGGTCGCTCGGCGCGCCGTTGACAGATACCCACAGAGGCCGCCAACCTTCGTCTTCCGGCGCCAGCGTCCAGCCTTGCAGTGTATCCGAATAAACCAGCGTATCGGTAAAATCGGTGCGAGATAACCCGTGGTTCATGTGGGTGGGTAAATCATCCTTTACCCAGCCGGCTACATAACGCGTGTTGCCGCCCTGGCCATAAGCGTCCACAAACGCTGGACGGAAGCCAAGCGCTTTTTCCGCATCGAATTCGTTCTGCAAGTCGTCCGAAGTCATATCGTGGCGCAGAGTCCAGTTATCCCCATACAACCCGTCCTGAACCCAGACCACGTCGAAGCGCGCCTGGTTTCCCTCGCCCTCCGCTGTGACCGACAGCGGGCGGAAGCCGGCCGCGCCATAAGTATTGGCGCTTTCCTGGTAGTGACTGGCGTCCATGCCGCGCAGCAGGGCCCAAACGGGCAACTGGGGGCAAGGAGAGACGACTATAGGCACCGGTTCTCCAGATTGAGGCCCCAGCACCAAAGGCAAATAGGAATTTTCGGGAGGCGGCTCGGGCCCTGGGTCGGTCGGGCCAACCGGCAGCATCCAGGTGATCACAAGCCGCACGTTGGCCACGTTGGGGATGCCTTGGGGAGCTTCTCGCGAACGGAAGCTGCGATAACCGTTCTCGGACTCGTCGGCTGCCCGCAGCAAGAAGCCGTAGTTCGCCTGCGCGCCTGAAACCCAATCCTGCACCGTCTGGCTCACATCCCAGACGTAGGCGCCAGCCTCCTCGCTCACATTCCGGCTGGCCTGAGGCGCCTCGCTCTGCGGCTGGTTGTTCCAGTTTACCGACCCCTCTGCCCACGCTCCGGTCAGACGGCGCGCCTGGATTTGCTTGCTCACGGTCCCAACATCGGCATACAGGGTCAGATCCGCGGAGACAATGACGGCATCCAATGGGATGCTGCCCAGGTTGAAGCGCACCAACCCGCGATAGGTTGAAGCCCCATCGCCCGAGAAATAGCCTACGCTGATCGTCTGGCTGCTGCCATAATTTACTGCCGGCAGACCGGATGCCACTGTTGCGTCCGCAACGGCCGCGAACAAGTCTTCGACCGGTTCACCCCCGGCCGGCGCCGGGGCAGCCAGCCCCCAGGCAAGGCCGGGCCTGACCGAGGCAGCCGGCATTCCGGCGACCAGGATCAGCGCCAGCACACCGACTTTCAAGGCCTTACTGGCCAGCTTATGATGGACTCGAAAAAAAACATCCCAATAAACCATGAACATCGCTTTCACCTTTCACCTCCTGCGGATTCACTACCAGCAACTTTTCAAAAAATTGGGGCGTTCCCCCCAATTATTGAGGGGATACCAATCCCAAACCATTAAGTTCAAACAAGCTTTTAAACGAAGCCTGGGCGGGTTTTCCTGTATTGATAAATCTCTGGTGATTGCGGCGTAGCCGCAACTCTCCATCATAATGCGTGGTGCGCCGACCACTGGCCTGCGGCCAGGGGCAGAGCGCCCGACACTTTCCCCTATCAGATATAATACCAGGGTTCGAAAAATTTTCCACCTATCTGCTAGACAAGGAGCTTCACCATGGTGTCTGCTATCGTCCTGATCGAATGTGAAAAAGGTACCATTAACGAAACCGCCGAGACGCTGGCTGCGCTGCCTGGAATCAGCGAGGTCTTTTCGGTGGCCGGGAAAGTCGACCTGGTCGCGGTGATCCGAGTTCCAGAGAATGAACAGTTAGCCGAACTGGTCACCAACCGCATGTTGGCAGTGCCCGGAATCGCCGCCACCGAAACGCTGATTGCCTTCCGCGTCTTTTCTCGCCACGACCTGGAGCGCATGTTCTCAATCGGGTTTGAACAGGATTGATGTGCTGCCTTAGAAATCAGCCTGGTTTTTATCTTTCTGTAAGGTCGGAATCGTCTTCCTCTCTAAAACCAGCGGGAAATTAAACACGCAATGGATGCCATCTATAACGCCACCCTATTGACCCCCTTCGAGCGCCTGGAAGGGCAAACCGTGATCCTGGACGGAGGCATCATCGGCAAGATCTCGCCCGGGAAGGATCCTTTACCGGGTAAATCGCTGGATGCACAGGGCTTAATTATCGCCCCCGGTTTTATCGAGCTGCAGATCAACGGCGCCTTTGGCCTGGATTTCACTTCTGACCCGCAATCCATCTGGCCGGTAGCCGAAAAGCTGCCGCGCTTTGGCGTGACCAGCTTCCTGCCGACAATCGTCACTTCGCCGCTGGAGACGATCGCCAGCGCCCAAGCCGTCCTGGCAGCCGGCCCGCCGCCCGGTTTTCAAGGCGCCTGGCCCCTCGGCCTGCATATCGAAGGCCCCTTCCTGAACCCGGAGCGTAAGGGCGCCCACCGGGCGGAGCATTTGCTCCCACCCCGCCTGGAGGATTACAGCCAGCTTTCCCCGGAAAATGGCGCTCGTATGGTCACGCTGGCCCCCGAGCTGGCCGGCGCGCTGGAGATCATCGCCGAATTGAACCGGCGTGGGGTTGTGGTCAGCGCCGGGCATTCGATGGCGACCCTCGCCCAGGCGCGCCTGGCTTTTGCAGCCGGAGTACGCTACGGCACGCATCTTTTCAACGCCATGGCCCCGTTGAACCAGTTCGAGCCGGGACTGGTCGGCGCAATCCTTTCCGACCCGGGCGTGCGCTTTGGGCTTATCGCCGACGGCATCCACGTCCATCCTGCCCTGGTCTCTCTCATCTGGAAACTGAGCGGCCCAGGCCGAATGACCCTGGTCAGCGACGCCATGGCAGCCCTGGGTATGCAGCCTGGGGTTTACCGGCTGGGCGCCAAACAGGAAGTGGTGGTCGACGGCGCCAGCGCCCGCCTGCGGGATGGGGTCCTGGCGGGCAGCATCCTTTCACAGGACGCCGCCCTGCGCAACCTGATCGCCTTTAGCGGCTGCTCCTTAGAACAGGCGCTGACCTGCCTGACCAGCACGCCGGCGGACTTGCTCGGCGTTTCTGAGCAGATCGGGCAGGTGGCGGTTGGCAAGCAGGCCGACCTCGTGCTTCTGACCCCGGATCTACAGGTCATCAGGACAATCGTAGCCGGGCGGGTGGTCTACGAAAGGCCGGCCTGAATGGGATACATTAACGTTTTAATCCGCTTGACGATTGCAGCCAGAATCATTAAAATCGATTGAAATGGGTCATCTTGGGGTGAATTAGATTTGCCCAACAACTACCAATTCATGGGGAGGCGGCTTATGTTATCGGGCGTATTGAAGTCACTGCGTAACCTGATCATTTTCAGCTTGATCGCTCTTGCCCTGGCTGCCTGCAGCCAGCCTGCCCCCACCGTGGGGGAGGCGAAAGACTTTGCCGCTGCCTGTGACAAGGCCAACGACGGCAAACGCATCGCCGTCGAGGGCTATCTGCTCTTTCCCGATTCGTTCACCGGGGATCAAAGCGTGATTCTGCGCATGTTCGAATCAACCGACTTCAACGGTACACCCATCGGCGTAGAGATCGATTTCGGCGCCCAACCCAACCAGGTGGAAACGGTGTCCGATCAATTCAGCGACGAAGATCTCAAAGTGCATCTGGCAGATGGGCAGGTGGCCACGTACAGCACAAAGGTAAAAGTCTCGGGCAAGGTATACTTCCCCCTCGTTGACCAGGACTTCGATTGCGGCCTGTCAAATCCCTTCGTCGAACTGGCGCCCTGACGAGGCGGTTTTGCCCTCGCAGAGCGATCTTACGCAACCCACGGCCGCTCAGGGCGATCCTTTCAAATAGTGGTTAAAGAACTCGATCGTGCGCGTCATCGCCTGGCTGAAAAAATTTGACAGGTTGTGGTTATCGTCCTTGTAGGTGTAAAATTCGACTGTTTTCCCCGCCTCCTCGAGCTGTTGGGCGAGAGTCTGGGAGAATTCCAGCGGCACCTCCTCATCCCCGGTGCCGTGATGAAGCTGGAGCGGGCCGGAAATATCGGCCAGGTAGGAATTGGCCGATATGGCGTTCCAGAAATCAGGGTTATCTTCGGGTGCGCCGTACTGGGCAATCCATCCCGAACGCCAGCCGCGCGAGCCTGCTGCGCCGGGCGTTGGCGTTGGACCGCTGCCCCGCCGCCAGCGGGTAAGCAGGTCGGGGTAGGAGGCCACCACACCGGCCCAGATCACCCCGGCCTTGATGTCAGGGGAAATGACCATCGCCCGTAAAGTCAGGTAACCGCCCATCGAATGGCCCCACATACCAATCCGATCGGGGTCGGCCTGGGGGAAACGCTTGATGGAGGCGACCGCGTTCAACACATCCACGGTATATCCCGGGCTGCCATAGGCCCCACTGGCGACCCCTTCCGACTGGTCGTTGCCACGGTAATCGATGCGGAAAACGATGTAGCCGCTGCGCGCCAGCCAGTCCACGTACGCGATGTAACGCTCCGTGGTGCGATACTGCGCCGGCGGGATATAACCGTGATTGAAGACAATCGCCGGCCAACCCGTAGCCGGTATCTCCCCATTCGGGATGGTCAGCAGTGCATAGATTTTGAGCCCTTCCGACAGGTAAGAGGCGTAATACCGTTTGTAATTGGCGCCCGGATCGAGCTCTTGCTCGATGACGATGTCGCTGCCCGGGTACTGGCCCTGGCGCATGGCCAGGATCGCCATCGGGTGCAGCGTGGGCGTGGGCGTTGGGGTTACAGTGGCGGTTGAGGTGGAGGTCGGGGCGGGGGTCGGCGTAGCCGAAGGGGCGGGGGTGGGGGTAATGGAAGGGAGAGGCGTGGTGGAAGGGGTGGCGTTCGAGATCGAAACTGCCTCCCCGCCTGCCTGCAAGGGCCCGTCGCCCGAGCGCAGGCGCGCGCAAGCCGCTAAAAACACCATTAAGATGAGAAAAAGCAACCGGTAAAGCCAGGCTCGAAAATTCATCTTCATCCAACGCAAAACGTCCAGGGCCGAAAAACTCCTTTTGGATTTAATATAACACGGAATTTTGGCTGGATTTCGAAGAGCCAGATTAGAAACTTTACGACATTACCTAATCAGCCCCTTGAACTTCGCTGCTGGGCGTTCTGAACCCGTTGCCTGAAATCGCCTCCAGGAACTGGGGATCCCGGCGGAACTGGCTCATGTACAGGTTGTAGAAGAAGCCTTTCTTCGCCATCAATTCGTTGAATTTGCCGCGCTCGATGATCTCACCGAAATTTAGCACGAGAACCTGGTCAGCGTTGCGGATGGTGCTCAAGCGGTGGGCGATCACAAAGGAGGTCCGGCCTTCAAGCAGCTTATCCAACGCTTGCTGGATCAGCCGTTCGGTGCGGGTGTCCACACTGGAGGTCGCTTCGTCCAGGATCAAGATGCGCGGGTCAGCCAGGGCGGCCCGGGCAATCGCCAGGAGCTGGCGCTGGCCCTGGCTCAGGCCGCTGCCGCGCTCGCCCAACAAAGTCTGGTACTTATCCGGCAGGCGTTCGATGAACGTATCGGCGCGAGCCAATTTGGCCGCGGCGATGACTTCCTCGTCGCTGGCGTCGGGCTTGCCAAATCGAATGTTCTCCATAACTGTCGTACTGAACATAAACGTGTCTTGCAGGACGATGCCGATTTGTTTTCGCAGGCTCTCCGTGTCCACATAGCGCACATCTTTCCCATCGATCAGCACGGCTCCGCCGGTAACATCGTAGAAGCGCGGGATCAAGTTGATGATTGTCGTCTTACCTGCCCCGGTAGGACCTACGATCGCGACCGTTTGACCCTGCTCTGCAGTGAAGCTGACGCCGCGCAAAACCGGCTGGTCTTCCAGGTAGGCCGCTTGAACGTTTATGAACTCAACTTTGCCCTGGATGGGCGGCATAGGTTCAGCTTGGGGGTCATTTTGGATCGCAGGCGCGACATCCAACAGTCCAAAGATGCGCTCGCAGCCGGCAATTGCGCTTTGGATGTTCGTCCAAAGCACTGCAATCTGTTGGACGGGCTGGTTGAAGCGCTGCACGTAACCGATGAAGGTGATCACCAAACCGATGGAGACGGTGGTGCCGAAAATGGCGTTGGTTCCCAACAGCGCATAGCCTCCAACCACCGTTACGATCATCAGGGCAATATAGCCTAAGGCCTCCAGGCTGGGGGCCATAGCGCTCGTGAAAGCCACCGCCCGCACGTTAGCATCCCGGTTGGCGGCGTTGACCTCACGGAAATGGACGATATTCTCGTCAGCCCGGTTGAACGCCTGCACTTCGCGCACCGCCGAGATACTTTCCTGCAGCTCGGCGTTCACGTTGCCGATCTCGGTGCGAGTCCGGCGAAAGGCCTTGCGCGCCTGGGAAGAAAACCAAACCGTAGCGATCGCCATCACAGGCACCACGGCCATGCTGACCAACGCCAGGGCCAGGCTTAACGTCAGCATGTTGTAGCCGATCCATACCAGCAGCAGCACGCCGCTGGCGACATTGACCAGGGCAAAGTTCAAGGACTGGTTGATCGTCTCCGTGTCATTGGTAATCCGGCTCATCAGATCGCCAACTTCTTGCTCGGCGTAAAAGCCGGTGTGCAGGCGATGCAGGTGCTCAAATACCTCCGTCCGCAGCGTTCGCAAAACGTGCTGGCCCGTCCAGGCCATCGTAAAGAAGGTCATGCCGGTCAAAAGCGATCCGGTCACGTAAAGAGTTACCAGGATTAAGATCATACGCCCCAGGCCGGCGATCCGGTCCGCATCGGACAGAGATCCATCCTGCGGCGGGCCAGAGAAACCACCCGCCGTAAAGGCGGACTTCACAATTTTTTGGGTCAACCCTTGCGGCTCCTGCCCTTCTGCCAGCCAGCAACTGGACTGCGTGGCTGCCTGATCCAAACCCAGCAAGCTTGCGCCGCCAAACGCGTTGGCAGCCGTCGGCGACAGGTAACAATCTACCAATTGTCCGATCAGCTCAGGAGAAGTCACCTGCGCCCAGGTAGCGACCACTATCAGAATGGCTACAAACAGGAGTACAGCCCAAAAGGGTTTGAAATATATTGCAAAGCGGGCCAGGGTTTCCCCGGTTCGTTTCGGCTTTAAAGTCTCATTCGCTAGCAAACGCGTTGGGCCACCAGCAAACATAATGCCTCCGTTTAAATTCTCGTACTGTGCTTTTCAAAAAAGTTTCACTCTTGCACGCGCTGGGCTGGCGGCGCCGTCTCATTTGCCGCGTCGTCGACCAGTTGGGAGCTGTAGATTTCGGCATAGATTTCGCTTTCCTCAAGCAAATCGGCGTGCTTTCCTTGAGCAACGATCCTGCCCTTTTCCATCACCAGGATCAGGTCGGCGTTCATCACCGTGCTGATCCGTTGGGCGATCACAAAACTTGTGCGCCCTTCCATCAAACGGTCCAGCGCAACCTGGATTTGGGATTCAGTAGCCATGTCCACACTGCTGGTCGAGTTGTCCAGGATCAACAGGCGCGGGTTGAGCAGCAAGGCGCGGGCGATGGCCACGCGCTGTTTTTGGCCGCCGGAAAGTGTGGTCCCCCGCTCGCCGACCTTTGTTTCATATCCCTCCGGAAAGCTCATGATGAAATCATGGGCTGCGGCTGCCTTGGCCGCGGCTATGATCGCCTGCATGCTCGCATCCGGTTTGCCAAAGGAAATGTTCTCACGGATGGTCCCTGAAAAGAGCGTCGTCTCCTGGAGCACGATGCCAATCTGAGAGCGCAGCGAGTCCAGGGTGACGTCCCGCAGGTCGTAGCCGTCGATGGTGACGCGGCCTTCGGTCGGATCGTAAAAACGCGGCACCAGGTTGATGATCGTTGTCTTCCCGGAGCCAGTCGCGCCGAGCAGGGCTACGGTATCACCCGGCCTGGCCTCGAAGCTGACATGATTGAGAACCGCCTCCCCGCTGCTGAAATAGCGGAAGGTAACATCCTCGAACTTTACTGCTCCTTGCACCTGCGGAAGCGTCACGGCATCCGGCCGGTCGACGACTTCATTTACGGTGTCCAGGATCTCGAAAATGCGGGCCGCCGAAGCAGAAGCCTGGCCAAACTGCGTGATGATAAATCCAAATTGGGCAACCGGCAGAAACAGGTAGATCAGATACAGGCTGAACTCCTGCCATTCACCCAGGGTCAGGGTGCCGTGGATGATTTGCAGCCCGCCAGCATATAAGGTGGTCGCCTGTCCCAGGTTGGCGATCAAGAAAGTCACCGGGAAGAGGAAGGTGAACAGCCGGGCGATTGTAATCTGCTGGTTCATCAAATCGTCGGCCTGGCGGCGGAACTTTGCCTGCTCGCTTTTCTCGCGGGTGAAAGCCTTGACGACCTTGATGCCAGCCATATTTTCCTGGAGGGTCGTATTCAGCGTAGAAAGCTTTTGCTGCACCTTGGTGAACAGCGGCCGGCTGACTGTACCGAAGATGAAAAACAAAATCAAGGCTACCGGCAGGATCCACAATGTCACCAACGCCAACCTGGCATTGGTCGTGAACAAGATGATCAGGGTTCCGGAGAGCAGCAGAACCGCGCTCACAAGCTGCAGCAGGCCCTGCCCGATAAACAGGCGCACCTTTTCCACGTCATCGGTGGCGCGGATCATCAACTGCCCGGTGTTCGTGCGGTCGTGATATGAAAATGAAAGATTTTGGATTTTTTCGTACAGGTCATTGCGCAAATCGTAGGCCACACTCTGTGAATTTTTCTCTGCCCAATAAGTCTGCAGGAATGCAAACAGCCCGCGCAAGGCGGCAAAAACTACGATGGCGATACCCGCCGTCAGGATAAGGCGCGGGGCGTCATTGCGCTGGGCGTCTAAGTATGGATTGAGCTGGTCGATTGTCCAGCCGGCTGGCAGATTGAGAAACTCGAGGATCTTCGGCAGCGCCTGGCCCATAAATGCCACCGGAATGCTCGGCAGCCGCTCTAATAGGCTCTTGGCAATCACGCCGTTGGTCACCGCGTCGATGATATTGCGGACAAGTCTTGGCACCGCGAGCTGGGAAAAAGTCGCGATTGTCAAAAAGAGGTAAGGCAGCACTGCCTGCCTGGGATAGTTCATCAGGTAGCGAGCTGCACGGCCTATAGCCTGTCTTTTAATCGGGGTTCGAGGGGAAGATTGGGGTAGCAAATTTCGCTCCTTATAGGATGGATCTGTACTTCTGGAATTTTCCTATACCTGGTTCATCTCTAATTCACAGGCCGCGTTAGTGAGCAGGGTAAGCGCGCCGGCAATCGTTTCCTGCTCTTTCGGAGTAAACGCAGTCGTCAACAGCTCCATCCATTTCTGGCGAGCTTCGAAGCCGCCTTCAACGATCGCTTTCCCCCGTTCGGTAAGGGTTACCTGCTTAAAACGGCGATCGTTTGGGTCTTCACTGCGCTCCAACAGGCCCTGCTGTACCAAACGCTCAACCAACTGGCTGGCTGCCGGGACAGTCAGGCCGAGATGGTCGCTGATGTCAGAAACGCCGCACTTGCCGCAGCGATACAACTGCATCAGCGAGCCCAACTGCGATGGAGACAGGCCATTCTCGTCCATAAAGCGCTTGAAATCACGAAACGAGCGCTGCATGAAGACCTCGACCCATTTGCGTAATACGACCGGGAGTATATTTTCATTAGCCATGATTAAGTGTCCTAATTAGTTAAACAGGCTGAACTATATCCTTTATGATCTTTTTTGTCAAGAAATGCCGCTTGTGAAATTCTTTTTCTTATAAAACTTTAACTGGATTTTCTCAAAAAAGGGGGATGGAGGCCAAATTTTCCTTAAAAAATTGGGAGGTGCCTTAGTTCAACAAATGTTGAGCAATTTACATGAAATTTATCTCGTATTCATCGTTGCTTTACAGCAGGTTTGGATCAATTAGCTTAAGATTTAACATGTTCGGTCTAATATCCTTCTGGGAGGCCTGATGCTCGCCAGGATCGATAACGTGAAAACGGGTGTAAAGCTGGTTGGCAGCTTCTTGCTGGTTGCCGCGATCATTTTTGTGGTCGCGGTGATCGGTTACGTCAATATGCACGCCATCGAAGCCGCCCGCGCCGGCGAGCACGGCAAAGGCTTTGCGGTCGTCGCCGACGAGGTGCGTAAGCTAGCCGAAAGGGCGTCAGCCGCGACCAAGGAGATCGGCGGGCTGATCAAGGGCATCCAACAGGCCGTTACGGAAGCCGTCAGCGCGATGAACGAAGGCGCAAAAGAGGTCGAAAACGGCGTAGCCCTGGCGCAAGAAGCCGGCAGTTCGCTCACCAGCATCCTGCAGTCCGCCGAGGCAGTTTACAGCCAGGCCGATCTGGCGGCTGAGGCGGCCCTGAAGTTGAGCACGGCCTCATACGAGCTGGTCAATGCAGTCGATTCTGTCTCTGCGGTAGTGGATAAAAATACTGCCGCCACTCACGAGATGTCAGCCCGCTCTAATGAAGTCACCCAGGCAATCGAAAATATCGCCAGCGTATCGGAAGAGAACAGCGCTGCAATCCAGGAAGTGTCGGCTTCGGCTGAAGAGATGACTGCCCAGGTTGAAGAGGTCACGGCATCCGCCCGGTCCCTGGCCGAAATGGCCCAGGCCCTCAAAGCTGTCGCCGCCCAGTTCAAGCTGGACGAAAACCCGGACGACGGGAATAGTTCGAATGCATATGAAAGCCAGGTGGACGGTTCTAAAGGATCTGGCCGCTTGGTGAAAGGCGCATCCGGCAACGGTTACAAGGCCGGCGCTTTGAGCGCATCTTCCTTTGGAAAGTGAACGAGTAGGAAGCCCATCCCCATCGGGACCTCCCTGGTTCTCATAACACACAACCGCTGCCGGCCATTCACACGGGCCGGCAGCGGTTTTCTTAAATCGGGGTTCTTGTGTGTGGCTCCTGAAGAACTCCTCGGCGCTGCCCTCTTGCGCCGCGGCGCAGGCAGTGATAAAACAAATACCAGTTGGCAGCTAAACCTTTTTTCGATTAAGAATATTGGTGCGCTTGCAACGCTTTTCATATCCGTGAGGGACTTTATGCGATGATCGAATTATCCAGGCTCGAGATATTCCTATACGCGGCTGAAAGTTCAAGCTTTTCCGAAGCCGCAAAACATCTTCATCTCACCCAACCCACCATCAGCCATCACATTCAAGCGCTCGAACAAGAGCTGGGCGTGGTATTGTTCGAACGCTCGGGCGCTGGACTGCGCCTGACTGAAGCCGGCCAATTGCTCTTGCCCTGGGCGCGCAAGCTGATTCGCGAAACCATCGAAATACAGGATTTGATGGCCTCCATGCAAGACACGGTCGCCGGTCATCTCCGCATCGCATGCAGCACGACAACCGGGAAATACCTGCTGCCCCAACTGGCCGCCCGTTTTCACAATCAGTTTCCGGGGGTGAAGATTACGATTCTCTCGTGCACACGATCCAACGTCATCCCTCGTTTGCTGGGGGATGAAGCGAATTTGGGTGTGCTCAGCTACGAAGCCTGCGGCGATGGATTTGAATGCCAGGAATTCTTTGAGGATCACATCGTTTTGATCGCCCCTGCCAACCATCCCTGGGTTGCCCGCCGGCCGATCAGCCCGGCCGATTTGCTGGGCGCAGCCTTCATCGCCCGGGAATCTTCCTCAGGCACCCGCCAGGTTATGACGGCTGAGCTGGCCAAACACGACATTTCGATTGACGATCTGGACGTATTCCTAGAAGTGGGCAACGCTGAAGCGATTATCGAAACTGTAGCCGCGGGATTCGGGGTATCGTTTGTTTCCAGGCTGGCAGCCGCGTGCGCGTTGCGCTGTGGAAAAGTGGCGGAAATCGCCGTGGCCGATCTTCAGCTCAGGCGGAAGATCTACATGATCCGCAAAGAGATGGAAAACCGAACGCGCGCCCAGGACGTGTTCTGGGGATACATCCACGATCCTTCCAACGCGGACCTGCTGCACCTGGCAGAGGTCTGATAACGCTGCAGCAATTAAAAAGGGCAGGCTTTGACTCTGCCTGCCCTGTGGTTTCATTCTGTTTTATTAGAAAGTGAAGGTCATCTTGGCCCCTTCCGCATCCATAAGGAAGGGCGGGACCTTCTGAATCTGAATCCGTTCGTCACGCAAATCTTTGGGATCGATACCTTTATTCTCCAGGGCCAGCTCGCACAATACAATTTTGCCGCCCTCATCCAGAATGGTGTTGAAGAGCTCGATGGGATTGGGCAGACCCTTGGGCTGGCCAATCTTCTCCAGCTCGCCTTTAACCAGCGCCTGCGCGCCGCCTGGGCAGAAGAACACGTGCACCTCGTAGTCCAGGGCAACGCCTGACGAAGAAAAGATCAATGTGGGCATAACGCTGATAGGCTCACTATGGTTGCAGACGACGATCATTTTTTCGGACATGAGAAAATCTCCTTTTTGGAATTTATGAAACAGTTTTTATTCAATCCACCGGGATCGCCTCCCGGCAGGTTTCGAATGATTCAATCCGCGCCGGTTACGCCGCTGCCGCTCACCCCGGAAGGCGCTTTATCTGGGAGCGGTTTAAGCGCATACGCATACAGGGCTACGGTGCGGTAAAAAACGTGTGCAAATTTGGTAAAAGGCGCCAGCAGCACCAGCTCCATTGCCACTGCAACATGGACCAGGAACACCCAATAGCCCCAGATTGGAGCGGGCGACAGGTATAAGAGCAGCTCCAAAACAAACCCGCTCACCCCGGAAAGCCACAACAAAGCAAGGAATGTCCAATCCGACAAAGTGGAGGTCTTGTAAGATTCCTGCCTCTTTTGCAGGCGCTTGAAAATGGCGACCGTTGCCCCGTACACGAGGAGCAGACCCGCAATTGTGCCCAATAAACGGACCGGGTACCAGATGGGCACAGGCGTCCCGGTTGCCTTGATTCCCAGAAGATCCAGGCCGTAATCCAGGACAGTGGCGGCCAGCAATCCGATAAAGCCCCATAAGGTCGTGGCATGCACGAACCATTTTTGCAGATACCAGGCTGCCTGTCCTGAGCTGGTTTCGCAGTCCTGGCGATAACGCCGCTGGCCCAATGCTTCCACCCCGACTGCCTCCCACAGCGCTGCCCACCAGTTAAGGCGCGTTCCCCTGGGATACGGGTTGGCCTCCCGGATCTGGGTGACCATATTCGCTGCCCCAGCCAACCCAGCCAGGAAGACAACCAGGATCACCGCTAGTCCAATATCATGAATGACCCAGGTGGGGATGAAATTGAACAGCCGCAAAGAATCCTGCGCCATTGGCCCGTGGCTGGTGATCATGAACCCGGCCAATACAAGCGCCAATGCGAACAAAAACAGGATATTGAACACCGGCGAAGTGAACAATGCCTTTGCCAATCCCAGCCGGTCATAACTGGCAATCGCGTAACGCCTGGCGGCTGCCATGAATTCCCCCGGATCAGCCTGGCGCGGACAGGTTTCGCTGCACTCGCCGCAGGAATAGCACAACCAGAGCTCTTTGCTGCTTAACAAGCGGTCTTTCATCCCTAACTGGGCGTAGCGGATCATCCGCCGGGGGAAATTGCCCTCTTCTGAGGAAAGCGGGCACACCGCAGTGCAGTTGCCGCAGTTGAAACAAGCCTCGACTTTTACGGGACCATAGCGCTTGAGTTCCGGTAAAAACTGAGGGTCGGCGCGAGTTATCATGGCCTGGCCTCCTTTGTCATTCCGTACAGGTAATAGGTTTCATCCTCATCCATACCCGCTTCTTCGACCAGGCCGTACTTCTTCATCGCGGTTACATGCCACAAGACATCATGCATTGGGAAACCGGTGGCAGCCGCCAATTGGGGGATTGTTTGCGGGCCCGACTGCAGGGCCTGCTGCAGCGCCTTGCGCCTGGACTGCTGTTCTTTGAGCAGGACCTGGGCTTCCTTCACCCGGTCCTTACGTTGGTCGCGCAAGTCAACCAGCATCTCGGTTCTCTTTTTAGCATCTTCGTTGTTCTTCGTCACGCAGCCGCCTCCTGGATAAATTCAACAGGGAGGTCCGTCGCCAGGGCTTCCACCATGGCTTCGTATTCATCCAGCCGCCAACCCTGTAGATCAATTGCCCGGTTCGGACAAGAGCTCACGCACACGCCGCAGCCGTTGCAGTTGGCGGGAGATACAACCGCCTTCTGGGGATTGTCGCCATTTATGGAGAAAGTTTCCAGGTGAATGGCGCCTTCCTGGGGACAAGCCTGCACGCATTCGCCGCTTCCCTGGCAGCGAGCCGGATCGACCCGGGCGACGTAAGGCTCCAGCGCCACCTGGCCGCGCCCCAGGAGCACCACCACTTTTGCAGCGGCTGCCTGCGCGGCCGCACAGCTCTCGTGAATGTTCATCGGGCCCTGGGCGGTGCCTGCCAATACCACACCGTTTACGGCGGTCTCAACCGGGCGCAGCTTGGGATGCACTTCCAATAAGAAACGATCACTCCCGGGTGAGATCTTCAGCATCTCGATCAGGTCTTCCACCGGGCTGGGCATCATCCCGGCTGCCAACACCACCAGGTCCACCGGGAGCTCGATCTCTTCTCCCCAGGTCAGGTGGTCTTTTACTTTGACCAGCAAGGCCGTTCCATCCGCCCACGCTGCCCGTTCGACCTGCGGGGGTTCCTCGGCGAAATAACGCAAGAAGGTCACCTGGTTCTTGGAGGCCTGTTCGTAGATTGTCTCATGTCCCCGGCCATAGGTACGGATATCCTGGTAGATGTCAAACACGGAAACATCCGGGAAGCGCGCCCGGATCTGATTGGCAGCGTTCAAGGTGGCTGTGCAGCACACCCGTGAGCAGTATTCATTGACATTCCCGTCCGGCTGCGGCTGGTGGACGCCTTCGACCTGGCGGCTGCCCACACAGTGGATCATCGCGATCGAACGCACCGGGTGCCCGTTTGAAGTAAGCTTCCCACCGGTAGGGCCATCCTTTGCCAGAATACGTTCCAATTGTGGCAGCGTAACCACTTCAGCGAACTCCCCGTAACCGAACTCACCGGGGAAAGGTTCATAGGGCCGGAAGCCGGTTGCCACAACCACCGCTCCAACACTGATTTCAAATTCCTGGGGCTGGTCTGTGAGCTGGATTTCGCCATCTTGGGCGAATTTTAAGCACGCTTCGCAGTGCGTGCAGTTTTCCCAATCGATTACCGGGCTGGGCGGGTAACAACCTGCATACGGGCGATAGATCGCTTTGCGAGTGGTCAGCCCGTAGCTAAATTCATCCGGGACTTCCACCGGGCAAATAGTGGCAGCCTGATCAAGCCCATCAAATTTTTCCTTTACCCCGCGCGGCTCCTGCCGGACGCGGATCTGGAAATTGCCGACATAACCTTTTGCAGCAATGATCTGCGCGCCGGTGTGGATGCTGATATTCGGCTCGCAAAGGACTGCCTGGATCAGGCCGTGCAGCAGGCTGCGTGCGTCTTCTCCGCTGGGAAATACCTTGTCCAAACCGGCCAGGCGCCCACCCAGAAAATGAGACTTTTCCAACAAGGTGACTTCTAACCCCGAGCGGGCAATGTCCAGCGCAGCCCGAAGCCCGGCCACGCCGGCGCCAATGACCAGGGCGTGTTTTTCTGCACTCAGGCGCACCGGTTCTAACGGGCGCATCTTCCGGGATTTGGCGACGCCGGCGGCCATCAAACGGATGGCCTTTTCGGTAGCGCCTTGAGGCAGCTCATGATGCACCCAGCTATCTTGCTCTCGCAGGCCAACGTGATGGTATAGGTAAGGATTCAACCCGGCGCGGGAGACGGTGCGGCGAAAGGTTTCTTCGTGTAAGAAGATGGAACAGGCGCCTACCACCACCCGGTTGACGCCTTGCTCGCGGATGTCATCCTCGATCAGGGCCTGCCCGGGATCTGAACACATGAACATGGCGTTGCGCGAGACGACCACATTAGGGAGCTTAGCCAGGGTATTAACAACCTGCTCGCAGCACACGGTATCGCTGATATTACCGCCGCAGCTACACACGTAAACCCCAATCCGGGGTTCGTCGTCTGCCGTCGCTCGAGCGCTGTCCTGGCTTGGATTAATATTGTTTGAATTTTCAGGCATAAACCAAACTCCTCTCCGCCTGCCCGCCAGGTTCGGCCTCGAGTTCGTTTTTCGAGTGGATATAAGCCGCGGTTTCAGCAGCCGCCGCGCTGGCGGTCAGGATCGAATCGACGATATCCATTGGACCGCTGGCGCAGCCAGCGCTGAAAACGCCCGGCAGCGTGGTCATGGTGGGTGAGAGGTTGAATTGTGGAAGCTCGACAAAGCCATCCTCAGCGATTTGCACCCCCAGGATAGCTTCCGGATTCCAGCCCGGCAGCATCCCTTCGGAGAGCACCACCAGGTCGTGAGCGCGCTCGACCAGGCTCGAATTTTCGTCGATCAGCTCCACACGCACCACCGGATTCTGGTCGCCATCCTGGCTGATACGCGCCACTTTGCCTTTGACGAATTCGATGCCCATGGCTTTTGCGTTCTGGTAAAACTGCTCGTAACCTTTGCCAAAGGTACGGATATCCATGTAGTAAATGGTGATCTCCGCCAGAGGCAGTGCGCCGGAAAGCAGCATGGCTTGCTTGATGGCGTACATGCAGCAAACTCGCGAGCAATAAGGCACCCCAAGGGTATGATCGCGGGAGCCTGCACACTGCACGTAGGCGATGGACTCGGGTTGTTTGCCATCTGAAGGGCGCAGCACCCGACCATAAGGACCGGTCGGCGCCAGCAAGCGCTCCATCATCAGGCCGTCGATCACGTTGGGTATTTTCCCGGCCCCATATTGCTGCTTGGCGTCGTAGGGGGTCGGCTGGTACCCGCACGCCAGGACGATCGTCCTGGCTTCAATTTCCAGGCGTTCTGGCTGTTGGTTGAAGTCGATCGCATCCGCGGGACAAACCTTAAGGCACTTCCCACAAAAGAGGCAGTAGTCGATATCGACCAGGGCTTTTTGTGGGACGGCGGTGGCAAAGGGGACATAGATCACCCGGTGCGCGCTGCGGCCGAACTCATTTTCCAGGTCCGGCAAATCCAGAGGGCAGGCCAGCTCACAGGAACGGCAGCCGGTGCAGTCTTCCTCGCGAATGTAGCGCGGTTTCATAAGCACCTCGGCCGTGAAGCCGGCTTCGCCGGGGGTTATGGATTGAATTTCGCTATAAGCCAATAGCTGGATGTTTTCATGATGGGCCACAGCCGACATCTTGGGGGTGGTGATGCAACTGCAGCAATCCAGCGTCGGGAACACCTTGCTTAAACCGATCATCTTTCCGCCGATGCTTGGCTCTTTCTCAACCAATGCTACCTGGTAGCCTTGGTCAGCCAGATCTAACGATGCTTGCATACCGGCAATGCCGCCGCCAATGACCAGGGTATCCACGTTTAGTGTATTTGAACCCATTCCTTGCTCCTCTGAGGCCTAGGCTGGCGAAGCTGATACCTGCATTCCAGTTACGTCAGGCGCAGGGCGCTGCACCAACCCAATTTCCGCGAGTGTCGCATTCATGCGCTGAATTTCGTTCAGAAATGGGCGTACGCATACCGTACAGATGGCAGCCAGGCGCAGGCGGCGGGGATCTAGACCGCGCGCTTTCATCAAGACATAGGTGCGGTTAATGATCTCCGCCGTTCGTTCGGACTCACCTTTGTAGGGACTATCCGTTCCGCTGTACATCACCAGGATGGCGTCAATGCCGCTCTCAAAGGCGTGCAGGTAGAAACTCTCCGGGAAAATGGCCGCGCTTCTAACTGGCAAAATGTACGTATTGGGTGAATATTCCAGGTGGGATTGCCCGGCCGCGTCGGCTCCCCGGTATCCGCCGGATAACGTTGCCAGGATCAGGATTTTGGGATTCCGACCGTTGACGCCCATAACTATTTCATGCGGCGGATAAAGAGGCGGTCATAACCATCCGCGGCGATGGCCCCAAGGAATTCGTGGCCAACTTTCTGGCACCAGCGCGGCATATCATTCTTGGTGTTTGGATCCCCCGACCAGATCTCCAACACCTCGTTCACCTTGACCGCCCCAATGCTCTTCTTTGCCTCCAACAGCGGGCCAGGGCAAGCCATTGCACGGGCGTCTACAACCTTCACAGGCTGGATCGTGGTTGGGTCGAACGTCATTGTCGTCATGAGATTTCTCCTAAAACTATTCTTTGGGTATGAGAGTTTCCGAACGCTCTCTGGGTATGGTTATCCAATTTTTCTAGCGCGCCTCAGGAAACAACTCTTGATGGAGAGGCAAGCAGCGCTGGATGGCTTCATCATCCGCAATGCGGTAGTAGATCGTCTGCGCCTCCCGGCGTGCGGATAGGAGGCCCTTGTCTAACATCAGGTGCAGGTGCTGGGATGTATTTTGCAAAGACGCCTCCGCAACCGCAGCAATTTCACCCACCGATAATTCACCCTCTTCCAGGGCCCATAAGATCTGCAGGCGGGTGGCATTACTGAAGACTCGATGCAGCTCAGCTTGCTGGATTGCCAGTTCTTTCAGGTCCGATTTTATTTCAGGGATCATCACTATTAAATGCCTGACTGTATATTCATGAACGCGCTTAATTAATCATCGACTTAACTATATCCATGAAAGGCGCAGACGAATAGTGACAATTGTCACAATCACTATTGGTTTTTTCTATGTGGGGCTATAGATATTTTCGATAGGCATTGAGCTGTCCGGAAGATTTATGCCTTAATTTCCATCTATCCACCCCCAACCAGCCTGGCGGGCAACAACGGACCCACCCCGATTTACCGGGATGGGTCCGAGAATGCTAACCGTCTTGTTCTACGAGTCGCGCGTTTCTGGGAACTGCGCCGCTCAACAAACGCCTACGCCCAGGGTATATTCGGTCAGGTTGCCGTAAGCGTAATTGTGCTCGCAGTTATACACGATCCCGGTTTGCCCGCCCACGATGGTGCGCTTCCAGCCGCGCAGCTCGAGCTGGTAGCAGCAGGGCTCGGGGAAAGCCTGGCTGACCGGGACAGTCAGCCGGAAGCTGCCGCCATACCAGTGCGGTGCGACGGCTCCCTGACCCAAGGCCTGACCGTAAGTCGGGCCGTAAGGGGTGCCCACGATGATAGGCGCCAACACCGACCCGGGCTGGTTGAGCAGGTCCACGCTCAGGTTGAGCCCGTAGGTAGCGATCAATGTGTATACCGCCAGGTGCCCATCTGGATCGGTGACCGAGAAATCGATCTCCAGGTTACCCTCATTGGCGTCGATCGTGTCGCACGGCTGCACCAGGGTGCCATTGATGCGCACTGCATCGATAGAAGTATCGGGTTCGACCGTGCAGATATGCACGCCGCCGCAGTTGTGCGAGGCCGGGTGCGTCAACGCGTCGATCACCCGGTTATCCAGCGTCAGCACCAGCTCATTATCTTTCTCAGTGCCGCAAACCGGCAGGACGCGCGGGTTAATCAACCCGCCGCCGCTAATCTGCCAGCCGACGACGTGGAATTGGTAAGTGCCGTCCGGAAACTTGGTTGTATCCAGGGGCACGACCAGCTCGCGGTTGGCGATCCAGAAACGAGTGGCGTTCCAGCCCGCCAGACCGCCGGTGGATTCGAAGTGCTCGCGGCTCTCCACAACATTGTGCCCGGAAATGGAAGTAAACGGGAAGGGCACGTCGCCGGTCGTAAAGCCGGGCGTTTCCAGCCAGCGTCGCTTGAAGTCCTGGGCTGCGCCTGGCGGGAGCGGCCCCCACGAGCCGCCGGAGAAGTACTCGATCTCGTAGTAGTCTACGTTCAGCATGTCGCCGAAGTTCTTCTCGATCGGGATAGTGCCGGCGTAGGGCCGGTCGCCGTTGTATGCTGCTGTGCCGGGGAGCACCGCGCCGGGGTTGAAATAGCCGGCAGGCGCCACCGGAGCGCCGGGATTTCCACCGATCTCGTTGATCGGGTCGCCGCACACCTGGGAGATGACGATGCATTCGCCATCCGGGCAGCAGTGCGGGTCCGGGCAGCCGGGAATACAGCAAGCTTCGCTATTGGCGATCAGGGTCACGTTGAGCAGGGTCGGGATGTTCCAGCGCGTGTCCGTGATGCCTTCGTCGTAAATGACAGTTCCAGGGGTGATGCAGTCCTGGGTCACGCGAAAGATAATGTCGGGCGCGCAGTCCCACCAGGGGCCCCACGGCCACCAGGGCCAGATGCGCAGGCGCTCCAGCTCTGGGCTGGCGGGCAGTTTCTGCAGCAGCTTCTCGCGGATCCCTTCCAGGCGGTTGACGTCTTCCGGGCCCAGGGGCCGGTCCAGATTCAAGCCTTCCTGGACCAGGAGCTCTTTAAACACCGACAGGCTGGGCTGGTTGCCCGTCACCGGCGACAGGCGTACATCCGGGCTTTGCTTCAATACCGGACCAACTTTTGCCGCGATGTCTGGGTCCAATCTCCAGACGCGCAGCAGCCACCACCACCAGGGCCACCAACCGCAGCACCAGCGGAACTTGATTTCAAATGCGCCGGTGAGGTCGGTCGTGGCGCAGCCCACGAGCTGGGTGCTGGACCAGATGAACCACCAGTCCACATCATAGGCGCAAACTTTCGCGCCGGGAGCCGGGCTGCCATCCGGGCATAACACCCGGCCGCGGATGGTGAATGTGCGGCACCAATACAGCCACCAGTACCAAAAATAGGAAGAGATCCCCAAAGGCGCCAGGCTGAGCGCGGGCTTATCTCCCCACTGGCGCGAGCTCACCTCCAGGCTGAGAGTCTGCATCCCGCGCAGCTCCTCGGCGGTAGCGTCCGCGGGTCCTACACGCAATGTCAGTGCGCCGGGGTTGCTGGCAAACGTAAAAACGGCCGAGCCCTTGCCGTCCTTGGACAGACGGATGGCCTGTTCGACCGGCAGCCCGTCGCAGGGATAGACAACCGCTTTTAACTGCTGAGCGTTTGGATCAAAGTCTTCGATGCCGCTCGCATCGAATGGGACCTCCAGACGAAAATTCTTCTTGTCCCGTGGTTCTTTATCGGCCATAATCATCTCCTTAAACTAAATATAGCCTTCTTATATGATGAATCTCTATTCATCCTTACGCGTGGTGCGCCACAAGCGCCCGACACTATTTTGATGAATCTCTATTCATCATTTTGTGTGGTGCGCCACAAGCGCCCAACACTTTTATCGCGTGAGAAGGTGAAAATACAGGATAGCTTGTTCCGAAAATTCGCAAAGTTCCTTTTGCCTCCCTGGGATCAATTTGGTACGGATTGAACCAATACCCCCCGTTAGCCATTCGTACTGCATGAGGTTAGCACACAGCGTGCAAAAAACTCGCAAATATGATAAAAAGGGTATTAATAATGGATTAGCGCTCAACTCATACAAGAGCCGCTAAGGGTAAAATTGAATGGTTGCTTATGCTTAAAATCTACTTATTCGGTCCGCTACAGTTAGAGAACGATACTGACGCTTTGCCGCCGTTCGCCACCCTGAAAGCCGCCAGCCTGTTCGGCTACTTGTTGGCGCATGCAGGCAAAGATCTGCGCCGGGATTCGGTCGCCGAGATGCTCTGGCCCGATCGACCGGTATCCAATGCCCGTCGCAGCCTGCACACTGCCTTGTGGCATATCCGGCGTATCTTTCGCAAAGGCGGCTTAGAGCCAGGCGATTTCCTGGAGACCTCCGGGAATTTTATCGGATGGTTCCCGAACCAGGAGTTGTGGTCCGATCTGGAAGAATTCAATGCAGCCTGCCGGTCCGGCTTGCCAGAGCGGTTGTGCAGGGCAATCAATTTGTACCGGGGGCCATTCCTGGAAAACCTGTACGACGAATGGTGTGAAGAGGAGCGCAACCGGCTGGAGGAAGAATATATCCAGGCCCTGTCTCGCTGGCAGCAGGTTTGCATCGAAAGGGGCGATTTTACGGATGCTCTCGAAGCTGCGCTCAAGCTGTTAAAAACTGACCCGCTGAGCGAAGAGGCCCGGCGGGCCGCCATGCTGTCTCTTTACCAGTTGGGGCACCGGCGCCGTTCAATCGAGCAATACCTGGAGTGCGAGCGGCTGCTCAGCTCGGAGCTGAATATCCAGCCTTCTCAAGAGACCCGGGCGCTTTTTAAAGACATCGTGGACGAATCTCTTGAGAGGCGGGCAGGAGAGGTTTAGGATGAGGCGGAGCTTCAAACTGGGCAGGCTGGCGAACCTTGAAGTGAGCGCAGAGCCTTCAGCCGTATTCGGGACGCTGCTACTGTGGGGGCTGTTTAGCGGGGCGGGGTCAGTATGGCTGCATCTTTCGCCCGGGAAGGCCGCGGCCCTCGGCCTGCTGCTGGCGGCGCTGCACTGGGGGGCGGCGTTCCTACACCAATTTGGGCACGCCTGGGCAGCCAGGCGTACAGGTTATCCCATGCAGGGTGTGCGCCTGTGGATCGTTCTGGACGCCTCGGTCTACCCCTCGGATGAACCCGCCCTGCCGGCTCAACTGCATATTCGCCGGGCATTGGGTGGCCCGGTCGCCAGCCTGTTATCCAGCCTGTCCTTTGCAATTCTGGCTCTGGGGCTGCGCCTGCTGGGCGGCTGGGCCTGGGGGGTATGCCTGTTCCTGGCCCTGGACTGCTTGCTGGTCTTCACTTTGGGTTCACTCCTGCCCTTGGGCTTTACCGACGGCAGCACGCTGTTAACCTGGTGGGGCAAATAGGTTCACAAAGTTAGATATTTATCCAGTGGAGGGTTTGCGATGAATCACTTCCAACGTTACCTGGCGGAGGAATTTGCTGAGGATTTCGAAGAGGGGCGCATTTCCCGGCGGGAGGCATTGAAGCTGATCGCCTCGGTTACAGGCAGCATGCTGTTGGCAAATTCGATCCTGGCTGGATGCACGCCGCCAGAACTGCCGGAGCCAACCGCCCTCGCCCCGGCTGTTTCATTACCCACAGACACCCCTGAAGTGCCCGACGCTGCTGCAAATACAGCGACCCCCACGCAGCAGCCAGCGGCGAGCGAGACGCCAAGCGAGACGGCTACACCGGCGGTGAACGCCCAACCTTATGGGACCGTCGGCCCGGATGACCCCGCACTGGAGGCCGGAAAGGTCGAGTTTCCTGACAGCGGAGCGAACTTGCAAGCTTACCTGGCCCGGCCAAAGGGCGATGGCTCCTTCCCGGTCGTGTTGGTCTGCCACGAGAACCGCGGCCTGACAGAGCACATCCAGGATGTAACCCGCAGGTTGGCGAAAGCCGGTTACGTGGCCCTGGCCGTCGACCTGCTCTCCCGCCAGGGAGGCACCGCTGCGCTGAGCTCCGACCAGGTGCCGGGCGCCTTGAGCAGCGCGCCATCCGGCCAGTTCGTCCAGGATTTCTACAGCGGCTGGCGTTACCTGCAAGGGCAGCCCTTCTCTCAGGCCGGCCGGCTGGGGATGGTCGGGTTTTGCTTCGGCGGCGGGGTGACCTGGCTGGTCGCCACCCAGATGCCAGAGCTAAAAGCCGCCGTGCCTTTCTACGGACCGAACCCCCCGCTGGGAGACGTACCGACTATACAGGCCGCAGTGCTGGCGATCTATGGCCAGGACGACACGCGCATCACCCAGGGCTCGACCGCCATCGAAGAAGCCATGCAGCAGAATAACAAAATCTTCGAGAAGGTCATTTACCCCAACGCCGGCCATGCCTTCTTCAACGACACCGGGGCGCGTTTCAATCCGCAGGCGGCTGAAGACGCCTGGAAGCGGACGCTGGGCTGGTTTGGAAAATACGTATAAAGAAGGGAAAAACCGGACGGTACGTTATCCCGTGCCCTTGCGCGCTGACATAATTTGCTGGCACAGCCGGACGCCGGTCATCGCATCGTTGACCCAATAATCCGCCCCGACGTAAAGGCAAACCTGTTCGTTCAACTGGTTCCCGCCGATGATGATCGGCGCAGTCGACGCGTCTCTTTCGCCGGACCTTCGTAACAATTGAACGGTCTCGCGCATGGCGTCGTACGAGCTGGTCAACAATCCGGATAACCCGATGATATCCGGCTTTACCTGAACAGCCTGGAGCAGGAAATCCGCCGGCGCCGTATCCACCCCCAGGTCGTGCACGCTGAATCCGTAACTCCTCAAAAGCATGCTCAGGTTATTCTTGCCGATATCATGGATATCGCCCTGCACAGTCCCCAGCAAGATCGTGCCCAACTCGTTGCCGCGGAATTGGGTTTCAATCACCGGGTGTAAAAACTCCATAACTTCCCGGAAAATCTCGCCTGCCATGATCAGCCCGGAAAGGAAATACTCCCGCTGCTCGTAACGCTCTCCAACCTGCCTTAAGCCCTCCTGGCAGTCTTCGACGATCCTGAGCGGGTTTTCGCCGCTGGAGATGCGCGCTGCGACGAGCTCCAGGGCTTTTTTCTCGTCAAGATTGGCGACGCTGGCGATTAATGTCACGCGTAAACCCTTGTCGTCTGAAATCTCATCCATAGAAGATACTCGTTGCAGCTCGACCGGCTGTCCTAAACATCAACGCCCAACCGGGTTGTGAAGCTCAAGTGATCGCTGCGGAAGATAAACCAACCCCAACTGATCGGCCGGTTCTCGAAGTCGTAAAAAAGGTGTTCCAGGTAAAAAGCAGCCGCCGGCAAGGTCGTTTGCAATAACCCGGCTTCCTCTTCGTTCATCAGGGCAGCTTCGATCGTCAAATGGCCGCATTTGAGCAGGCTGTTCTCGACGTTGGTAAACAGCCCTTGCAATGAGGTGACGTCCATCTCCGCCTCCACGATCGGACGGGTGGGGTCATAAACCAGGTAAGCCCGGTGGTAAAAAACCGGCTGCTTTTCTTTCGTGAACAACCGCCGGATATAAATGGTGGGATCGCCTAAATTCAACCCAAGCTTGCGCGCCGTGCGCTCGTCGGCCAGCACCATGCGGGCGTCCAGAAGTTTTATGCTGGAAGAGGAGCTATCGCTAAAAAGCTCCTGTAATTCGTGCAAGCTAAAGATTGCGGTGCTCAATTCCAGGGGCCTTACGAAAGTGCCTTTTCCCTGGATCGCATTGACCACGCCCTGGTCGGCAAGCAGGTTGATCGAGCGGCGCACCGTCATCGGGCTGATCTCATATTTGTAACACAACTGCGCCTCTGAAGGGAGCTGGTCGCCAGGGCGAAAGGCGCCCTCAGAGATCTGGCGGCGCAGGATATTCGCCAGTTGAACGTAAGCCGGCTCGTACAAATCACGGTCTATACGATAGAATTCATCGCCCGTTTTTGGTAAATCTTGCATCATAACGCCAAACTCAATTTTCCAACATAAACTGCAATTGTCAAGATGAACTTTATCAGCCATTGGCAAAACAACCCATTTATCGCCAGGCCTCTTGACAACTTCACTATCTAAGTATACACTATATTTGCCAACTTCCCTATATAACTATGGAGGTTCTTTGGAAATCGCCATGGTGAGACCTTCACGGAAGTTCCCAAAGACCCACTATGGAAGGTTGCCAGATTCGCCCTTCCTGAAATCCTCCTGTGATCCGGAAAATACCGATGGATTTAAGCCGAACGAAGGTAATCGCTTGCGCCACCGTCATTGAGGAGATGCTGCCAATCATGCCAGCCAGATTGGCCTACGAGGTGCTGGATTTCGGGCTTCACCTGGTGCCGGGCAATTTGAAGAAATCGCTGCAACAGGCCATCGACGCTGCTTGCAGCGATTTTGATACCCTCCTGTTGGGATATGGCCTGTGTTCGATGGCGGTAGTCGGCCTGCAAGCGCGCAATTGTACTGTGGTGATCCCGCGTATGGATGATTGTATCGCCCTGTTTCTTGGGTCGCGGCAGGCTTACAACGTTCAATCCAAAAAAGAACCCGGGACTTATTATTTAACCAAAGGCTGGATTGAAGTGGGCGATACGCCATTCGACGATTACGAACGCCTGGTAAACCAGTACGGGAAAGAGCGCGCCGACCGCATCATGAAGACCATGCTAAAGCACTACACCCGGCTGGCCTACATTGATACGGGTCATTCCGATAATCAGCCCTACATCGAACACGCCCAAAAAACCGCCGACCGTTTCAACTTGCGTTTCGAAAAAATCCCCGGCTCAAGCGCCCTGATCGAAAAAATGCTTTTTGGCCCCTGGGACCAGGATTTTGTGGTAGCACAGCCCGGACAGACCATCCAATACCTGGATTTTAAAACCGATGTGACCGTTACGAATAACACCAACTCCTTCCCCACAGCAGACCTGACCGATAAATAATGGAAAGCACAAAAACCTTTCAAGTTCAATTCCAACCAGTTGGCAAACGCCTATCCGTTCCATCCGGCGAACGGTTAATCGAGGCGGCCCGCTCGGCCGGCATTGAGCTGGCCTCAGCTTGCGGCGGGGAAGGGAATTGTGGCCAATGCCGCATCGCGATCTTGTCCGGGCAGGTCACGCCTGCGACCGAAGACGAGGAATTTATCCTCAACGATCTGGAAAGATATAATGGCCTGCGGCTGGCTTGTTCGACGCGCATCTTAAGCGATGTCAAAGTTCAAATCCCCAAAGATTCGCTGATCACCGGACAGCGCCTGCAGGTCGAAAGCAACCTTCGTGAAATCGCCGTGGACCCGGTAGTCGACGCCTTCCAACTGGAATTGTCGCCGGCGAATCTCAACGACATCCGCTCGGATCTGGGCCGGGTGACAGAAGCCCTTTGCCGGGAACAGGGCATCTGCTCCGCTTACGCCAATATTGAGGTTATCCGGGCTCTACCGCAGGTGTTGCGCCAGGCAAATTGGCGCATTTCCGTCTTTGTTCGTGCGAACGAGATCGTGGGGGTTAGCCCGTATGGCACAGCGCCACTGGGCTTCGCCGTAGACCTGGGGACGACCAAGATCGCCGCCTACCTGGTGAACCTGGAAACTGGAGAGGAGCTGGCTTCGACCGGCGCTCCAAACCCCCAAATCGGGTATGGCGAGGATGTCATCAGCCGCTTGAATTACGTTTACCGCAACGAAAACGGCGGGGTAACCCTGGCGGAAAAGGTGCGCTCAACGTTGGACGAGTCCCTCGGCGAGATGCTTGAAAAAGCCGGCGCCCGCCGGGATCAAGTGGTCGAAGCCTGCATCGTGGGCAATACCGCCATGATCCACCTGCTCATGGAGCTGCCGGTGCGCCAACTGGCTACTGCGCCCTACGTGGCTGCCGCCAGCGCAGCGATGGACGTTCGCGCCAGCGAGCTGGGGCTGAGAATGGCTGCCGGCGCTTATGTGCATATCCCGCCCATTATTGGGGGGTTCGTCGGCGCCGATCACATCGCTATGGTGCTTGCCAGCGACCTGGATCAGAGCGATAAAGTCTCCCTGGGCGTTGACATCGGCACGAACACCGAGATCAGCTTGCGCAAACCAGGCGCACCCCATTTGACCGCGGCTTCGTGCGCCTCCGGCCCGGCTTTTGAAGGGGCCCACATCAGCGACGGTATGCGGGCTGCCTCCGGAGCCATCGAAAAAGTCAGAATTACAGACGGCGGGCTGGAGCTTGCCACAGTCGACTCGGAACCCGCTGTGGGTTTGTGCGGCTCCGGAATTATCGATACGATCGCAGAATTGTACCGCTCAGGCTTAATCGACAGCCGCGGCCGTTTTCAGCGCGAGCAGGAGCGCGTGCGCATGGGCAGCAATGGGCCGGAGTTTTTGCTGGTCCCTGCTTCGGACAGCGGCAGCGCCCGGGATATCGTGATCACCCAAAAAGATGTGAACGAGATCCAGCTCGCCAAGGGGGCCATCCATGCCGGCCTTAAGATCCTCCTGGACGCTACGGGGACGCCGCCCGAAAGCGTGGAGGAGGTGGTCATCGCCGGCGCCTTTGGCTCGTTCTTGAACGTGAAAAACGCGATCGCGATGGGCTTGTTTCCGGAGCTGCCGAAGGCGCAATTTCGCCAGGTAGGCAACGCGGCCGCTATCGGGGCCAAATGGATCCTGATCTCCAAGTCCGCCCGCCTGCGCGCCCAAAAAATCGCCCAGAATACCCGCTATAACGAGCTGACCACCTACCCAAGTTTCGGCCGCCAATTTGCCCTGGGAATGCTGTTCCCCGGCGACTCGCTCTTTAAACGAGGCTGAGATCGAAATAAAAATTCTCCCCCAGGAATCATGCGTTAGCACGGCCACCTGACCGTCACGCAAATCACGGAGCGACCCGATTTTTACCAGGAGAGTGGAATGAAAATTATTGGAGAAAAAATAAATGGCACCCGAAAAAGAGTGGCCCAGGCCATCGCCGAACGCGATGCAGCCTATATCCGCGATCTGGCGCTAAAACAAACCGAGGCCGGCGCGGATTGGCTGGATGTCAACGCCGGCACCCTGCCGAGCCGGGAGGCGGATGACCTGATCTGGCTGATCGAAAATATACAGGCGGTCGTCGATACCCCGCTGAGCCTGGACAGCGCCAACCCCGAGGCCCTCAACATTGCCATCCGGGCCGTGCGCAAGACCCCGCTGATCAACTCGATCAGCGGCGAACCGGACCGGCTGGCAGGCATCTTGCCCATCGTCGCCGAACACGGCTGCCAGGTGATTGCCCTGGCAATGGACGAAAAAAAGATCCCCGAAAGCAGCGAGAAGCGCTTGCAGGTCGTCCGCCAGGTGGTGGCGCAAACGCGCCTCAGCGGGATCCCGGATTCGAGCGTTTACATCGATCCCCTGGCGATGACGGTCTCCACCAATACCCAAAGCGCTATGATCGCCTTTGAGACCATGCGGTTGGTGCGCCAGGAATTCCCAGAGGCCCACCTGACCATCGGCTTGAGCAATATCTCTTTTGGCCTGCCGGCGCGCGCCTACGTCAACCGCGGATTCCTCTCGCTGGCGATGCAAAACGGCCTGGACTGCGCCATCCTGGATCCGCTCGACCGCGAGATCCGGGCCGCTATCCTGACGACCGAGCTGCTGCTGGGCAAAGACAGCTACTGCCTGAACTTCATCCGGGCTTCAAGAAAAGGGATCTTCGATAAGCCGGCTGCCTGACCAACCCCAATCATCTATTCATTCACTGAAAGGAGATGCGAACCATGTCACAGGAATTAATCGATGCGATCACCGAGATGCGCGAAGAAGATGCGCTCAAGCTCGCCACCCAGATACTGGATCAGGGCGCCAGCCCGGCCGGCATTCTGGAGGACTGCCGGGTCGCCATGGACGTGATCGGCAAGCGTTTCGAAGCCGGCGATTGCTTCATCCCCGAGCTCATCCTGGCCGGCGAGATGCTCTCGCAGATCACCGCCCTGGTCAAGCCGCACATGCAAAAAGAAGCCCGCCAGGAAAAAATCGGCAAGGTGGTCATTGGGACCGTCGAAGGCGACATCCACGACATCGCCAAAGACATCGTCGCCTTCATGCTGGACATCAACGGCTTCGAAGTCACCGACCTGGGGGTGGACGTGCCCCCGGCCAGGTTTGTCCAGACCGTCAAGGACACCGGCGCTAAGGTCGTCGCTTTGAGCGGGTTCCTGACCCTGGCATACGACCCAATGAAAGCCACGGTCGAAGCCTTGAAAGCGGCTGGCATGCAGGATGTGAAGGTCATGATCGGCGGCGGGCAGGTGGATGCCCAGATCCGCGCCTACACCGGCGCAGATGCCTACGGCAAAGATGCAATGACAGCCGTCTCACTGGCTAAACAGTGGTCTGCATAGGAGTTTAAATCATGGATACGAATTTAGTAAAACAGTCGTCTGCTGAAAAGCTCAAAGCCCGTTTCAATGACTGGCTCACGCCGCAAGGGGTGCAGTTCGCCAGTCCCGAAGCTGAGAGCGCTTACCGGGAACGCGTGCAAATGGTCAAAGACGTGGTTCAGCTCAAAAAGCCAGCCCGTGTGCCGATCTGCCCGAACGTCGGGTTTTACCCATTTGCCTATGCCGGCGTCACCCCGGAAGAGGCGATGTACGATTACGATAAGCTGGGCTACGCGTTGAACAAGTTCCACGCCGACTTCCTGCCCGACTCGCTTTCCAGCGCGCCAATCTATGGCCCGGGCAAGGTTTTCGAGATGCTGGATTACAAACTCTATCGCTGGCCCGGGCACGGCGTGCCCTCTACTGCCCCCTACCAGTGTGTTGAATCAGAATATATGCACGGCGACGAATACGACCAGTTCATCAACGACCCGTCGGGCTTCTTCATGCGCGCCTATCTGCCGCGCGTTTTTGGATCGCTGGATGCCTGGCAAATGCTGGCGCCATTCACCGACATTCTCGAGCTGCCCTTCCTGGGCGGGTTCATGGTCCCCGTCGGCCTCCCGCCCGTACAGGAAGCCTTCAAAAAACTCATGGAAGCAGGGCAGGCAGCACTTGAGTGGATCCAGGCCGCTTTGGCGGTGGATGGCGCCACGATCAGCACATTGGGCATTCCGCCCCTGATCGGCGGCTTCACCAAAGCGCCTTTCGACACCCTGGGCGATACCCTGCGCGGCACGCGCGCCATTATGCTGGATATGTTCCGCCAGCCCAAAAAGCTGCTGGCGGCCCTGGAGCGCCTGGTGCCGATCGCCATCGAGATGGGCGTGCGCTCGACTACCACCAACAATAACCCGGTCGCCTTCATCCCGCTGCACAAGGGCGCGGATGGGTTCATGTCGAATAAAGACTTCAAGACCTTCTATTGGCCTACCCTGAAAGCGGTTATGCTGGGCTTGATCGAAGAAGGCGTCGTACCCTACCTGTTCGTCGAGGGCGGCTACAACCAGCGGCTGGATATCATCACCGACCCTGATATCCCCAAAGGCACGACCATCTGGATTTTCGACCAGACCGACATGAAGGAAGTGAAGAAACGCTTCACCGGTTGGGCTTGCTTCGGCGGTAATGTCCCTGTTTCCCTGTTGAAAGCCGCCACTGCCGAAGACGTCAAGGCGCACGTCAAGGGCCTGTTGGACGATGTAGCTGGAGATGGCGGCTATATCCTCTCCACCGGCGCGGTCCTGGACGACGCTAAGGCGGAGAACCTGCACGCAATGATCGATACCGGCAAGGAATACGGCAAGTATTAAGGATCCGCCCTGATATAATCGCCCTGGCGATTTTACAGTTCTGCTGCAAGACCCGCCAGGTCGTCCCACAAAGCGAGTATTCACCGTGCTGGGGCGGTGAATACTCGCAATCTTAACCAGGCCCTGCGAGATCGTAACAATGCGTGAAAAAGCAGCCATCAAACCCGCCCCATCCATCCTCCCCTTTGCATGGGTAATCCTGGTAGTCGTGTACCTGGCCAGTGTAGCCGCGCCATTAAACCAATCCAAAGTCCCGCCCATCCTGCCCATCCTGATGGAGGCTTTCCAGCTCAACCTGGCTCAAGCCGGGCTGTTAATGTCGGTTTTCGCTGTCACCGGCCTGCTCCTGGCCTTGCCGGCCGGGTTCATCCTGCAGCGCCTGGGGTTAAGGCTATCCGGGTTGATCGCCCTGGGCTTCCTGGCAGCCGGCTCTGCACTGGGGGCGATTTCCACGCAATTTGGCTTATTGTTGGCCAGCCGGGTGATCGAGGGGGTAGGCATGGGCCTGCTGGGCGTATTGGCGCCGGCCTCCATTGCCTTATGGTTTCCGCGTGAGAAACAAGGCGCTCCCATGGGCCTGTGGGCCACCTGGGTGCCAATCGCTACGATCGCTACGTATGGCCTGGCCCCTAGCCTGGCAGAGACGATTACCTGGCAGGCCGTGTGGTGGATCACCTGCGGGTACACCTTGCTGGTTATGCTGGCCTTCGGACCGCTGATGCGCGCTCCCTCCCAATTTGAAAGACATGCAAATTTCCCCGGGGATAGCCCGGACCCGGAGGCCGCGGGGGCGATTTCGTCCGGAGTGTTCGCCGCCCTGGCAAACCGGAATATCTGGCTGCTGGGCCTGGAGTTTGCCTGTTTCAACGTGGTCTTCACCGCCCTGGGGACCTTTTACCCCACCTTCCTGACGGAGATGCGCCCTTACTCCCTGGCGGATGCCGCCCGGATTTCCAGCATCACCACGATTGCCGTGCTCGTCTCTGCCCCTTTGGCGGGCTGGCTGTCGGACCGCATCGGCTCCCGGCGGCTGATATTTAGCCTCCCCATGCTGGGCGTTGCCGCCGCGATGCTGCTTCCATTTCGGGTGACTGGCTGGCAAATCTTTGCACTGCAAGCCCTGTTTGGCCTGTTAGCCGGGGCGATTGCGACGGCTATCTTCACGGCCGCTCCGGAGTTGATGGACAACCCCAGCCTGGCCGTGTTCGGCCTGGGGGTGATCATGCTCGGGCAAAACCTGGGAGTACTGGTGGGGCCGGTTTGGTTCGGGCAGATGGTAAAGCTCTCCGGTTGGGCAGCCGCAGGCAACTGGATGATCCCGGTCTGCCTGCTAGGATTTCTGGCCGGCTGGTTTGTAAAGATCCGCTGATGTAAAAGGGGGCAACGCGAAGACAGAGGCGCGTCTTTGTCGGGCAGGCTTAGCGATACACAACACACCCGCCTCGTTCCAGCTCTTGAATCCACCCTGGGAGAGGCGCTATCTTATTCCATCTTAAATCCAGTTTCTCCAAATGGTCCAGCCCGGCGAGACTCGCCGGTAGATAAACCAATTCGTTCGCCCGCAAATCCAGGGTCCTCAGGTTTCTCAGGCTGCCGAGCGACTCGGAGAGCGACTTCAAGCAGTTACCCCTTAAATTCAGGTCGGTAAGGCCTGCCAGGCTCCCAAGCGACTCGGGGAGCGAAGCCAGCCGGTTGCTTTGCAGATCCAATTTCTTCAGGCTGGCCAGTTTTCCAATCGATTCGGGCAGGGATGCCAGCCGGTTATTCATCAAGTGTAATTCTTTCAGATTTTGCAGATGGCCAAGCGATTCGGGCAGGGTGGAGAGCTGGTTGTTATACAGCCGCAGCTCGATCAGTAGCCCCAGGTTTCCGATCCAATCGGGAAGAGAAGCCAGGCGGTTATCTGTGATATTCAGGTAAATCAGACTGTGCAGGTTTTCAAGCGACCTGGGGAGTGAAGCCAGGCGATTGTTGCTCAAATACAGGAAAGCCAGCCTGCGCAGCGATCCAATCGAATCGGGAAGAGAAGCCAGCTCGTTGTGGCCCAAATCCAACATGCCCAGGTTTACCAGGTCCCCGATGGCCTCCGGGAGAGAGGCAAGCTGGTTTTCGGCAACGTTCAACGTTTCCAGGGCTGTCATCCGCCAAAGCGCCTCGGGCAAAGAAGCCAGGTTGTTGTTCCCCGAGCTTAATTCTTCAAGATTGGTTAACCGGCTAAGACACTCCGGTAGAGAGGCCAACCGGTTTCCATATACGTTCAACTTCTTAAGTTGGGTGAGCTGGCACACACTTTCGGGGAGGGATTCCAGTTGGTTAGCGTCCAGGTAGAGTGCTTCAAGCGCGTGCATTTCGCCGATCGACTCGGGCAAAGAGCGCAACTGTTTTCCGCTCAAATCCAATACTTTTTGGTCATCCAAAGCGGTCACCGGCAGCAATTAGGGGCGGAATATCCCGAACCGTGCGACCCCCAAACTGCAATTTAGCCCGCCTCGTTCAAAAACAGCGTGAAATCGACATCGCCTGGCGAGTGGCCATACCCGGTAAGGATCATGGCAGCTTCACTGCGGTGCTGTGTCCCGTGATTCACGACGTGCAGCAAACAGTGCCAGAGCACCCTTTCGCGCAGTTGGCCGGTGTCCGTTGTATAGCGCACAATACCTGCCAGGCTGTCGTCGCTCAGGCCGGCCAGGTAGCTGCGCATGGCCGTTTCATCGTCACGCCAACGCTGTTCGAGGGCCTCGAGCGTGGGGAATTCTGTTTCAACCAGGTCGAAGGTATAGGGGGTGCCTTGGAGCAACATCCGCCAGCCGTATTCGCCGTCCAGGATGTGGACCAGGGTCGCACGCAGGCTGCCATGGCTGTGCATGACTGGGGCCTGGAACTGCTCCTGGCTCAGTCCCGCGCTGGCAGTCAAAATCCGTTTATCCGCCCAATAATTGTAGTCATAGAGGATCAGCAAATCCTGAAGGTCCATATCAGATTCCTATTTTGATGAATCTCGATTAATCATTTTGTGTGTTGCGCCACAAGCGCCCAACCCTTTTGCCAGGTCAATATCCGTCGCCTGAATGAGAAGGGAGGCATCGGGCGTCACTCCCTGGTGGGCGAGCGCCTCGACATATTCAGGGTGGAATTGAAAATCACCGTCACGAAGGATCTCCCGGTCCCAGGGATTGAGCAGCAAGGCGTCAGTGATCAAGCCGATATAATCCGGCGCCTCCGCTCCCCAGGTGTGGGCGTACATCACTGCGCTGCGCGTCTCCTTCGCTCCCAGCGCTATGGCTTTCTCCTTCACTATCCGGATCGTCTCGCCGGAGCCGCTAATCTCATCGACGACCAGCACCCGGCGGTCCTTTACCAGGAACGGGGGCTCGACCAGCCAGCGCGGACTCGCGTACTTCACGACATCGTTCACTCTCCTGGAAAGGCGCACCGGATAGATCTCAGCCTGGAGCATGTGCGCCAGGAGGGCCCCTGGGTAATACCCGCCCCGGCCGATGGGAAGGATGATCTCGGGTTGGAAAGCGAATACGGCTTTGGCCAGCGCTTTACAGATCCCGTGGAAATCCTCCCAGGAGACCGGTTGCACCCCTTTGCGGGTCGAATAATCGTAAGCGGAATTCGCCATGCAATCACCTCTTCAATTCGAACCGTCAGTTGAAAACTTCAATCGGCTTGCCAGGCTCAAGCCTGGTCTGGTCAGCCAGCCAGCCCTCATAGACTCTCAGGAATACCACCCCGGCCAGGATCATCAGGCTGCCGAGGATCTGGACCCCGCTCAGGCGTTCGCCGAGCAGCAAGTAGGCAATCGCCGCAGTGAAAGCCGGCTCCAGGGTAAGGATTAGATTGGCGACGCTGGAAGGCAAATGGGACAGGCTGACGTTATATAAACCAAAGCCCAACAGCGTGGGCCCGGCTGCCAGCAGGAACAAAATCCCCCAACCCGGCAGGGAGCCGCCCAGCCAGAAAAGATCAGCCGGACGAGCGGCAGCGCCCGGCAAAAACCCTCCCGGCAAAAGGTTGAAGAACAGCAAGAAGAGCGCGGCAAACCCGAATGCGTAGGTCAGGGTCGTCCACGGGTTCAGGCCGCGCTGCGACGCCGAGCGCCCCATCATACTATAAACCGCGTAGCCCAGGCCGGAAAACACCCCGGTCAGGATGCCAGCCAGATTGGCGCGCCAGGCCCCCTGCCCCAGCGCCTCGGATACCAAAACGCAGCCCGCCAGACTGAAGGCTACCGCCAGGAGCTTGGCCCAACTCAGGCGCTCCTTTAGCAACCAGCGTCCCAGCAGGGCGGTAAACCCGGCCGAACAGTACACCAGCACCGTGGAGACCGCCGCGCCATTCAGGGCAACCGAAAGGGTCCACAGGGAATTGAAGATCGCCGTAACGAGGCCATAGACGATCAAGTAGCGGAGGTGTTGGCGCTTCACCTGCAACAGGGCCGGCTTAAGCCAAGCCAGCACAAGCAGCAGCGTGGCGGCGACGATTCCATCCCGCCAGAGCGCCAGCACCAGGGCGGGCATGTGATAAGTCTGAGTCAGGTAGCGGATGAAGATCGCGGTGGTCGAAAGGACGGCCGCGCTGACCAGGGCAATCGCATAGCCGCGGGTGAGATGTGAACGATCGGGGTTCATCTGTTCTTTAACTTTCGCGCGGCTCCACGGCCTGCCCCCCCGGTTTGGCAACCCGGCTGCCCGCCTGAAGCATCGCCAGGCCGATTAACACGACCACCAGCAGCAAGCCGCCCACAAACGTCCAACTGCCCACCTGGCCCCACTGGATCTCATCGAAAGCGCGCGCCATTGCCACCAGGATCAGCAGGATGGAAAGTCCTTGCGCCTGAAAAATAATGCTGGCGGAGCTCCAGCGGCCGTCAAACGCCACGCCCAGCCCCACCAGGCCGGGAAGGGCAAACATCGCCGCCAGCACCCGCGCCGTCAGCGGGGTCAAAGACCAGGGCCAGGCCGGGATCATCAACTCTGGGAAGACCAGCATGAAAGCGGCTGCCGCCGCCAACACCACCCCCGTAGCGCCGAGCGCCAGGCGCAGCCCATTGGAGAAGAGCCGTTCCTCAGCCTGGGCGTCCCCCGGGTTCGCCCGCTGGTTCAGGTACCATATGACCGGGATAACGAAAGGTAAGGTGAAGTACAGGAACGCCCACAACTCGAAGGAGATATGCCCGTGGGTAAACTTATCCCAGTGCAGCAATGTGGCGATGCCCAAAATGCCGGCGAAAGTGGACACCGGCAGGAAGCCCAGGCGGACCGTGTGCCACTGCCGGGCGAACACCACCCGGGTGAAGAAATACGCGCCTCCCAGGTATGTGGCGCCCAGCATCATGGCGCTCATCGGGGGTTTTATCGGCCAGGCAAACAGGCTGCCAGTATCGTTGGGCAGCAAGTAGAGCATAATAAAGGCCGCCACCAGGATGGGGACGATGATCGCCGCCAGCACGCGGCTGGCGATTAAAACCCGGTCATTGGCTGGGTCCGAGGCGTTTTGAGCAGGGCTTTGCGAGATCGTTGGCGTTGGCATGAGAGCTCCTCTTCTAGAAATGAGGCAAAATATTAGGAAAAACAAAAACCCTGATGCGATCACACCAGGGTCTCATTTCCGTCATGGGACCGGAGCCTTATGAAGAACCATTCTCCTCCCCCAGCAGCTCTTTTAGCTTGCGATCGGCCTGTTGGAGCGAAACGGATAAGGCAACGCTCCATTCGTGCAGGAGGAGATCTGTGGCGCGCTCCAGGATGGCGTTGTCGTAATCGTTCATCTTTTTCACGCGCTTGTGAAACGTTAGATCACGGACCACCAGGCAAACCGACTCGAGCGTGCCATCTTTCATTTGGTCTGTCAACTGCGTTTTTCTTTCCAAACGGTCGGCTGAGAGCGGCTCTCCAGGACAGGCAAGGATCTGGAAGAGTTTGGGAAAATCGTTCGCCGGCGTGGGCAAACGCAGGCAATGCTCCGTTTCTTCTACCGGGACCCAAAGCATCATATCACGCAGCTTCACCACGTAATACTGGCTGGTATGCCCGGATAATTCCTTCTCATCCAATTGGATAATCTCACCGGGACCGTGGGACCAATGTATAACCTGATCGCCCACATGGAAAATCATTTTCTGCTCTAACCCTGACTGCATTCGGTCTTCCTTTACGCAAGCGTCTGTCCAGTTCAATCATCGCCGTGGTGTGAGACAGTGCGCTCATCGGGAACCACGGATTCATCCTTAATAACGCCCAGAACCACCACCTCCGCTTCGCCGGTTTCGATCCCTGAAACCGCCTTTGGTCGGGCGGTTGCCATATCCTTGGGAAGGGCGTTCCTCCGGCGGGCGGGCTTTATTCACCTTGATCTCGCGATTATCGACATTCATCCCATCAAACGTTTTAATGGCTGTCTCGGCTTCGCTTTGAGAGCTCATTTCAACAAAAGCAAAGCCCTTGGACCGGCCGGTATCCCGATCTTTGATCAGTGTAACGGAGGTGACAGTGCCTGCCCCTGAAAAAAGAGTCCGCAGGTCTTCCTCAGTGGTGTTGTAAGACAGATTGCCTACGTAAAGCTTTATATCCATTCAAATCTCCTTAAAATAGTTGGATCGAAAAAAAAGAGCCAGTCCTTTAAAGGGCTGGCGGTGGTTCCACAAATCCCAAGAAAGCGCATATTTATTATACTATATAATATGCAAAGATCGGTTAATAAAGGTCTTTAGGCGCTGTGGTGAAGCCCCGGATTTGGGATTTCGCCATGGAATTCCAGAAAGGCCCCAATTTTAGGAGGCTAGGAGGCTATCTATGAGTGTAACTCGAAATGCGACTGACTTCGTATCTCCCGTTTGGACCCACTATACACCCATCATCGCCGAGTATGCGCAGGGGTGCTACGTGTATGACGGAGCCGGAAATGCTTATATCGACTTCACGAGCGGTATAGGCGTTACCAGTACGGGACACTGTCACCCACGGGTCGTGGAAGCAATCCGCAAACAGGCAGGGCTTCTTCTCCACGGGCAGGTCAATATCATAATCCATAAGCCGCTCCTGGAATTGATTGAAGAAATGCGCACGATTGTCCCCGCTGAGCTGGACGGTTATTTCTTTAGCAATTCCGGTGCAGAGGCAGTGGAAGGCGCGGTCAAGTTAGCCCGCCATGCTACCGGGAGACCCAACATCATCGTGTTTCAGGGCAGTTTTCACGGGCGCACGGTCGGCACCATGTCGATGACCACTTCGAAAACGATCTATCGCGCCGGTTACCAACCGCTGATGCCAGGGGTTTTCGTGGCGCCTTACCCCTACGCTTACCGCTATGGGTGGAGCGATGAGGAAACGAGCCGTTGGTGCCTGAACGAGCTGGATTATTTGCTCGCTTCCCAGACCGCGCCGCAGGAAACAGCCGCCATCATTGTCGAGCCTGTGCTGGGCGAGGGGGGGTATGTTGTTCCTCCGACCAGCTTCATGCAAGGCTTGCGGGAACGCTGCGATCAGCACGGCATTTTGCTGATCGCCGACGAGATCCAGTCCGGCTTTGGCCGGACGGGGAAATGGTTTGCTTACGAAAACTTTGAGATCCTGCCCGATATTATGACCGTGGCGAAAGGGATAGCCTCCGGATTGCCCCTGTCGGGGGTGATCAGCCGCCTGGACTTGATGGAAAAATGGGTCCCCGGATCACACGGCGGCACCTACGGCGGCAATGCGGTCGCCGCGGCGGCCGCGGTGGCAACGATCCAGACCATCCGGGAGGAGGGCTTGCTGCAAAACAGCCTGAAGCGCGGTGAACAATTGATGACCTATTTAGGCCAGCTCCAAAAGCAGTACCCAGTCCTGGGAGATATTCGCGGGTTAGGGTTGATGATCGGCTGTGAATTTCGCACGCCGGACAACAAGCCGGATAAGGCGACCGCCAAGGCGGTTGCGCATGCTTGCCTGGACCGGCGCCTGATGCTGCTCACCTGCGGGACGTATGACAATGTCATCCGCTGGATTCCGCCATTGATCGCCGCCCAAAAGGAAATCGACGATGCCGCCGAGATCTTCGCGCAGGCCTTGAAGGAATGCGCCGGCAGGTAAATAAATCCAGCGATGCCGGCAGAACTTAAGAAGAAACCGGAATCGCTGCTTATCTCGTATCAAAAACTGGATTGAGCGGCGAGGCTGCCCAATCCAGTTTTTGATCACCTTGAAAACCTGCTCTACAAACGAAAAGGAAAAGCGCCTCAATATCCGGGGATTTGGTTGGGGAAATAATCTTGCAGGCTGCTTTCCCGGTAAACATCGGCTGTGGCGCAGTGCAGCCCGCCTCCGAAAGCAGCCACATCCCAGAGCGGCACGGGGATCACATCAAAACCCAACTGGTCGAACTGTTCCATTTGGGCCGTCTCGCTGGCCTCGACGCAAACCGTCTTCTGATCCAGCAGCAGGATGTTCATCGAAAGCCAGACGCTGCAGAAACACAAAGGCGGCTTCTTCTGCTTGGCAGGCGTGGCGCATTCGACGATCTCCCAATCGTTCTTTTTGAAAAGCTCCACCATCTCCTGAGTAAGCGGGATACGTTGCCGGTTGCTCAAGGCTAAGCCGGGCCGGAGAGGGACAAAGGTGGCATCGATGTGCATCGGGGATGCTTCTCGGAACAGGACTTCGTGAACGCGATGGTTGGGAAAATGCCGTCGCAGCCAATCCAGGCCGGCTGCGTTGGTCACCGTGGAACGCTGCACGAACAGGTCCTTGCCGAACCGGCCTACATCGGCGGCGTCAAAGAGCGGCTCCGACTCCGTGAGAGCCCATTCCTTTTTCAGCGTGTATTCCTGGATCTGCTCCTCTTCGGTCTTGGAATCGAATGTTTCCCAGAACCCAGCCTTGTAAGTTCGCTCATTCAGCCGCGGCTTGGGGGCGGCCTCGAAGCGAAAGTTGGGATCCTCTTTGAAATACTGCTCCAGGAGCGGCCGGTAGCACAGGTACTCGTACCAGCGGCTGCGGTAAGACATGGTGGCTTCGAGGATCTCATTGCCCACGGTCAGAAGCACATCGCGGGGAGGCATGCAGCCAAACATCGAATCCTGCTTCCACTCCGGAGTTTGGACCGCCTGGCTGAAATCCATCAGGGTCGGGCGGTCGACGCGGATGCCGCGCTTTTGCAGCAGGTTAGCGAAGTCGTCAAGCTGTTCGTTGGCCTTCACCTCCATTTCTTTAGGGATCGGGCCGAAGGTCCCCAAGGGGAAGCCGTACTGCGGCCAATCCCGCTGCACGGCTGGCTCAGGCGCTTGAACCTGAGTGCAATCCGCGCGGCCCACGATCACGTGTTTCAGAGGGTCCCACTCGTTCCACGAATTCACGATCGTTTTGCTATTCAATTCTTTTTGCATTTGATCCATCATGATTTTGTCTCCATTTCATTTCGTAAGTTCATCAAAAGGCTTCAAGAAAAAGCTTCAGGAAATCATCCGCATGAACCTGCCTGGGATTGCTGGGCACCGAGATGTTTTGTGAAGCCGCCCGCGCCAGGCGTGGCAGATCTGTTTTATCAATGCCCCATTGGCTCAAGGTAGGCAATTTAATCAAATTGACCAGGCGTCTGACGGCAGCCAACGCATCCCCATCTCCGGCGCCCAAAGCAGCGGCGATCTCGCCATATTCTCGCCTTACGATTGGAGCGTTATACGCCATAACAGGCAGCAGCAAAATGGCATTTGCCAGCCCGTGGTGAATATCGTAAGCGCCTCCAAGCGCCTCAGACAGGCAGTGAACCGCCCCAAGATCGGCGCTATTAAAGGCCATGCCTGCCAATGTGCTGGCCAGGAGCATTTCCGAGCGGAACTGCTCATCCCTGGGTGAGGATATGACGCCCGGCAAGGCGAGTCCGATCTTTGCGATGGCGGCGAGCGCAAGCGCATTCGAAATGGGGTTCCTCAGCTTTGAAGTGTAAGCTTCTAACGCATGGGTGAGTGCGTCGATCCCGGTATAGTAGGTCAGATCCTCCGGCAGTGTATAGGTCAGGGAGGGATCGAGCAGCGCAAGCTCGGGAGCAATTTGTGGGCTTCCAATCAAGAATTTACGATGGTCTTCCGGATTGGAGATCACCGCCCAGAAGGTGACCTCGCTGCCGGTTCCAGCGGTTGTCGGAAGGGCGATGACGGGTAAAGGGTTCCCGCGCACATTATCCCAACCTTCGTAATCCGCTAGCGCGCCTCCCAGGGCTGCCAGGATGGCCGCTCCTTTGGCAGTATCGATCGAGCTGCCGCCTCCAACGGCAATCAGTACATCACATCCGTCTGCGAATGCCAGGGCGGAGGCTGCCTCGACGTTCTCGGTCGTGGGGTTCGAGCAAACTTCCGTATACAGGCTGACCGGTATGCCGGCTTGGTGCAAGGATTTTACAACCGGCTCGACCAGCCCGGCGCGAACAACCCCCGGATCGCTTACGACGAGCGCCTGGCGCTTCCCCATGCGGGCCACAGCCGTCCCAATTTGTGCAGACACGCCTGTCCCAAAGCTCAGGCGTGTTTTTGTGGAAAATTCAAAGGCGTTTATCTCGTCCATTTTCGTCTCCGCGCCAGGAGAACAGGTCATTGGGTGATAATCGTCACCCCTCTTGTTTGCAGGAGATAAATGAATATTCCGACAAAAAGGGCCAGCCCCAGAAGAATGGTGATCACATCCAGCCGTTTGAGGGAGATCTCCTCCAGGTATGTTCTTTCGACCGGAGCGCCGAAACCGCGCGATTCAATTGCGATATCCATATCCGATGTGCGCCGCAACAGCGTCAAAACCAAGGGGACAAACAACGGGACATAACCTTTCAACAAGCGTTTAAAATAATTCATCTCCGAAAGATCGTGGCCGCGCAGCCTTTGGGCGGCAAGAATATCAAAATATGTACTGGTAATAAGGGGCACCAGCCGCATCGCCACGCCAAAGGTAAAAATAAATTTATAAGGCAGGCGCAGCTTTGCCAGTCCAGCCATCAGCTTTGGCAGAGTCGTCGTCATCGTCAATAGCGGGATCATCAAGATCACGCTCAGTATTTTCAAGCAGACTGAAAAGCCGAAAATAAGCCCTTCTAACGTGAACGGCCATTTGAACAAATAAAAGAGCGGGGTCTCTCCCTTATAATACATAAAACCGTTGGCAATCAAGAAGATTGAAAACACACCTGCCATAATGGTCATAATCACTCTCAAGATGCGGTAAGGCAAACGCGCCACCGGGTATAGAGCCAACGAAAGCAGGCACAACCCAACCAACAGCGGGATGTCAAAGGTTATTAACGCGGTAAGCCAGTATAAGAGGACAAACAGCAGCTTCGTTGCTGGCATCAGGCGGTGGATTGGAGAATCGTTCTGCCGCGAATTTTAAGGCTTCCATAGGACTTCCTGTTTTAATCTGATTTGTTTTCGATCTTAAATGTCTGCCTTTTCTTTGATCAGGGATAACACCGCCTGTGTCACTTCATTAACATTGAGCATTCCCTTGGGCAGACCATAGGGGTTCAATTGTTGAGACAGGCGAATAATCTCTGGCGGCTCAATGTAAGTAGAACGCAGGATATCGACCTGGTCGAAGACTGCTCGGGTCGGCGCATCCAGCAGCAGCCTTCCCTGGCCGAGAACTAACGTCCGCTGTGAGTATTGTGCAACCAGCTCCATATCGTGTGAGATCAGGAGGACCGTGTGACCGGCCTCATGCAGTTGAGCTGCCAGGTTGGTCAGCTCATGCCTGCCTTTATAATCCTGCCCGGTTAAGGGCTCATCGAAGATAAGCACCTCCGGGCGCATGGCAACGATGGAGGCGACTGCTACCTTTCTGCGGTCGCCCAGGCTGAGCTTGAAGGGATACAACGTCCGGTATTCATTGAGTCCGGTGATAGCAATCGCTTCTTCGACGCGCTGCTTGATCTCTTCTTCACTCAGGCGAAGATTGAGCAAACCGAAACGGATCTCCTCCTCCACCGACATCGTAAACAACTGCGTGTCCGGGTTCTGCAAAATCAGCCCGATCATTCTGGCGACATCGCGCACCGATTTGTCTTTAAGCGATTGGCCCTGTACGAGGACCTCGCCTTCCCCCGGCTTGAATAAGCCGACCAGGCATTTCATCAAGGTGGTTTTTCCGGCCCCATTTTGACCGATCATGGCGACGAACTGGCCCCCAGGGATTTCGAAGCTGACATCTTGCAAAGCTGGCTGCTGTGTCCCCGGGTAAGTATAAGTCAGCCCTTTGATAGAGACCGCAGGCTCCTTCGAAGCGCGCGCTTCAACCGCGGCCGGCTCGTCGGTCTTTTCCGCCGGGCGGAGTTCCAATTGAAATGAAGATATGATTTGCCCGGCAGCCTCTTCGACATCCAGGCTGAGCTGCTCCTGGTTGGGTAAGCGGATTGCTTTCCCCAGCCGGACGATATCCGGGACATGAACGTACACACGATCCAGGGTTTCCGTTTCCCGAAAAACCTGCTCCGGAGTGCCTTCGAGGATGATCTTGCCTTGATCCAGGACGATGACACGCTGAGCATAGCGAGCGATCTCGTCCACATCATGGCTGGCGACAACCACGGTCATCCCATGATTTTGATTCAGGTCATTTAACGTGGCAAAAACTTCATCCTTTCCAATCGGATCAAGCTGGGAAGTGGGCTCGTCGGCGACCAGAATTCTTGGTCGTACAATCAAGTTGGCGGCGATCGCCAGGCGCTGCTTCTGCCCGCCAGACAGCTCATCGGATAAACGACCAGCCAGCTTCTCCAGGCGAACAATTTTCAAAACTTGTTCCATGCGCTCAATAATCTCTTGCCTTGGAATGCCTCGATTCTCGGCCGCGAAAGCAATCTCGGAGCGTACGTCTGCTGCAAAAAGCTGCGATTCCGGGTCCTGGAGAACCAGACCGACAAATTGGGCAATATCGTAGACATGCTGTGTGAAGGTATCCAGGCCACAGACCTGTACGGAACCCGATAGTCGTCCGCCGAGGACATTCGGGATGACCCCATTCAGGAGCAGGCATAACGTGGTCTTGCCCGCGCCATTTGCTCCAACGATAGCCAGATATTCCTTCTCTGCAACTTCCAAGGTAATATCGTCTAACGCTTTCTGGCCCCCGGGATAGGTGAAGCTGAAGTGTTGTATCTGGATGATTGGGTCTGCCATGATCGCCTAAATTTTTCACAAAGGTATGGAAACTCTGAGAGGACCACCTTCAAGATGAGCGAGTGGCCAGAGGCACCGCGCCGGCCGGATCTCTGGCCACTCAGCCTGCGCAAAAGTGATTAAGTTTTCTTGAAAAACAGGTACGAGGCGCCCGCAACGACAACCCCGATCACAATCGTAACCAGTGCGGCTGTCAAATTTCCACTGCCAGCTTCGGCGACCGTGTCGGGGGTCCATACACCGCTGATCAGGCGCAGCAAGCCGGCGATGGCTATCAGGCCCCCAATGGCGAGGCCCCAATCACGCGGCTGACCGAATCCCGGTTTGGTTTGCTTTTCCATAACAATTCTCCTTCTTTTTGTTGATCGTTGCTCTGTTCTAAATCCTCATTGGCAGGAAAATTAAGCGCCTTCCCGGTCCAGCACACTACCCGGAACCCGGCGCAGCCCGCTGCGCTCCAAGGCGCGCACCAGCAGCATGGCGACGATCCCGCTTGCAACAGCAATGGGCAAGATATAGAACCACCAGGAAACGACGAGGTTCAATGTGGCCAGGTCCGGCGGGTAGTTGAGGAAGAAGAAGTAGAAGCCAATCCAGGGCATGAGCCAAAAAGTCAATGGGGCAAAATTGTAAAGGATGAAAGAGGAAAGGCGGGTGACTGTATTATCGCTGTCCATCCCGATCAGAAATCTCTTCTGCAAGAAAATGGCCGAGAGCACGCCCAGCGGCGCCCAGATAAAGGACAGGAAATAATTGGGCTCTTTGACTGGCGCGAAACCAGCGGCTTCTCCCGGGATGACATAGGGCCAAATCAGGTGGAAGATGATGTACAGGATCATTAATGGGACAAAGTATTTGCGATAGCGTGGGTGGGCAAGACCCCAGAGCAGCGGCAGCAAGGCTCCTGACAGGAATACATCGATTAACCCGAGGGGATAGGAAGCCGGAGAAATGAACATCCCGATCAATCCGCCGATGATCCCGGCGATGGTTCCCGCAAAGGGACCCAGGATCATGCCCGACAAAGGCCCAAAAACGACCATGCCGGCAGAAGCAAACCCGCCTCCGAATGGATAGAAGATCATTGGAACGATGCTCAGCGCTCCCATGAGAGCGCCGAACAAAGCAATCCATGAGATTGGGGCGCCAAAGATCGTGGCCATCCCCGCCCCCTTGAATTCACGTTCAGTTTGAGGTGTAGTTTGAGTCATAAGTTCCTCTTTTAAGTCAAACATAAATACGGATATCACCAGGTTGAATAAATAAACTGACAAAATTCCTTATACACACCTCCTCTACTCAAGACACCTTTGCGATAGAGCGAGCCGGTCATGGCTTGACCAGGTCAGCGTAGAGACCCGGCCGGCGGTCCATAAGATAATCCGTATCGACTCGCCTGGCAGTCTCGATCTGGTCGAAGTCGATATCGAATGTAAGCAGGCATTCCTCACCGCCTGCCTGGGCGACGATATTTCCACAAGGATCGCTCACGGCGCTGCGTCCAAAGAATTCAAATGGGCCTTCCCGGCCGACACGGTTCGCCGAAGCAAGCCAAACTCGATTCTCCAGCGCCCGGGATTGCACCACAACATCATATAAATGCTCGTTGGGTTTCATATTTGCTGTGGATACCGCCAACCACTGGGCGCCGCGCAATGCCAGCATGCGGGCCGCCTCTGGGAATTCCACGTCATAACAAATCAACGGGCCAACCCTACCCAACCTGGACTGGAACACAAGGGGCTTTTCCCCAGGCGAAAACCAGCCTTTTTCGAGGCTGTAAAGGTGCATTTTTTGGTAGACGCCAAGAATTTCTCCCTGGCTGCCGGTGATAAATACTGAATCATAGGGTTTACCGCCGCTGGCGTTCTGCTCGACAAACCCCATGAAGACCATAATATGATGCGAAAGCGACAACTCCGCCACTCGCTTTACGCTGGGGCCATCGACCGGCTCAGCCATCTCCGCAGCGCGTTCGCCCACGAGATAACCTGTCAGGTGAAGCTCCGGAAAGACGATTGCAGCCGCTTCCTCTAGGGCAGCCTGGCGGATGAGCTGCTCTGCTTTTTCCAGATTGAACTCCTTGTCGAACAAACGGGGTTCTGTTTGGGCAAGCGCGACTTTGAATTTCATCGGTCTGGTCCGGGTTAAGGTGTGGAGGGAGTACCTTTCAGCACTCCCACCAGAAAAATCGATATGCTATTCAGACGGAAGCTCTTTGAAGCTTAAGGAAACATCCACGCCTCTGCGGGCTTGGACCCACTTAGCGATATAGTAGACCACAAACCCGCTGAAGAAAATAACCAGGTCAAAGACGACCATGCCGGGCGTCATCCCCGATAAGGGGTCATTGAGATAAACCCAGGCCATGATAATGCACGCAATCAGGCTGATCACCCCGATAATCGAGATGACCGGGATCCTGCCGATGCGCTGGTTGACCGAGGAGGTCTCGAAAACGTCCGGCAAACGGTACGGCAGCAGGATTGCCGAGATCGAGACCATGATAAAGCTGAGGATGAACCCAAAGATGCCCACCAGCGTTGCGAAATAGGGCGTGAAGACGTAAATCGCCAGGGCGATAATGCTCATAATGCCCATCGTTGCCAGGGCGGGGACGGGCGTGTGCAGCCGGGGATGCACGGTCCGGAACCAGGATGGGATGAGACCATCGATGGCGTAAGCCAGGATATTGCGAGAGCCGTTCAAGATCTGACCCGGCAGCCAGGCGTAGCTCCAAAAGATGAACCCAAAGGTAATCAGGAAGGCGATGATGAGGCTGCCGCTCAAATAAGCAGCCAACTCCGTATACAGGGGCGTGGATGAAACTCCCAGTGAGGTGGGGTCGATGGTCGAAAGAGCGCCGAGGAATTCAGTTCCGGCTGTGTTCTTGACCAGGATCACCGTGACCAGAACCCCTATCCCAACGAGAATGGTAGTGGCTGGCATCGACCAGAGCTGCAGCCGTTTCGCGTTCTTGATCTCACTGCCAATGTAAGCTGAGGAATACATGAAGGAAAGATTCAAGTAGATCCAGGTCATCGCCAGCATTGTATTGCGCAGGGAGAAAGGTGAAACGCTGAAACCAGCTTCCTTGCCGGCCTGGAGCACAAAAGCGGCTGCGTCCGATTGTCCGGAAAGCGGCCCGATAAACCGGTTGAAGGCCGCAAAGAAATCCGCAGAGTTTCTCCCGACAAACACAATCGCGGTGAGGACCGTGCTGAGGATGGCGAAGAAGATCATGATATTTTGAATGCGGAAGAAGGTTTTCATCCCTACGGAAAAGATGACGATCAGCGCAATAATCAGCAGCGAGCCGAAGATAAACATTCCCGCCGGGGAAGCAAACCAGTTGCCCACTTCGGTCAGCGAGGGGTTATTGGTAAAAATCCCCAGCGTCCGGAAAAAAGGCGCCAGGCCATAAAGAGCCAGGAAGGCGGACGGGACGCCCCCATAAAAAAACCACCACATTGTGCAGTTGAAGTTTGACATCATCCCCAGGGCCGGCCCAAGCACGCGGCTGACATACACATAATCGCCGCCCGAGCGCGGCATGGTGGAGGCCAGGTAACCGAAAACCAGGGAAAGCGGCAGGATCAGCAGCACGCAAATGATGGTGCTGAGGCTGAGATCTACGCCAGGATAAAAAGCCGGGCCCAACAAGATCAGAAAAGCTAATAAAAGTCCGATACTGGTGAAGTTGATGTTGTAAGCCAGTACGTCGAAGACTCCAGCCGTGCGCACCAGGCCGCTGGCTTTTCTCATAAACACTTCAGGTTGCTGAACAGGCTCAGTTGTCGTGGTCATCGTATTTAATCCTCCGTATGGGGTTTACCAGGCGACAGCTCGAACTGGGGACCCATCCAAATTTTTAAAATACAGGGGTAAGAACGCAAAATGATTGAGGCGACTTGAGGAGAGTTGATGGAGGTGAGCCAAATTCTCCACAATAAGCACGTCGCTACCCAGCAGAATTTCATGAACAGGATCGGACTCATCCACAGTGGAATCGACATTCAGCGCATCAATCCCCACCAGGCTGGCCCCTGCGCCTGCCAGGATTCTGGCAGTTTCAGCCGTGAGATAAGGATGGCGATAATACAGCTCTTCCCCCCAATACCGATCCCAGCCTGTTCGAATGATGATCGCACCTCCTTTCGGCAAGTCCGTAAGTTTACCTTCGACCATCTGCCGGGTGATCGGTTCGTTCTCCGCTAAGGCCGGGGAAGGGTCGATCACCATGCCGGGGAGGATAAAGCGCCGGACAGGGTACTGGTCGATGGTTTTACCGTTAGGAAAATAGTGGCTGGCTGCATCCATATGAGTGCCCGTATGGGAGCCCAGGATGAGCTCAGACACCCGCCAGGGAGCAGCAACACCTTGGGCCGGGCTGATCCTCGGTTCAGGATCGCCGGGGAAATAGGCCATCCCATTTTCGATGAAATGGCTGAGATCGATAAATTCGGGTTCTCCAGCGCTTGCTTCCAGCATGTTCAACACCTATCCTGAAGTCATCTGGACGCTCTCGACCCGGTCTGCGCTCAGGGAAACGATAGCGCCCTTCAAGATCCCTTCGCCGTATTCGCTGCCCGGGTTCACGGAGGTCGTCCGCCCGATTTTGATCTCATTTCGTGATTCATGGATATGCCCATGCAGGGACAGCAGGGGCTGGTAACGTTCGATGGCATCTCGCACCGCTTGGCTGCCGGCCCCGAACATCACCGGTTCTCCTCCGGAAGTGATGACGGTGGGGGGATATGTCGAGGTGTCCAGCATCGGGCAGGTATCCAGGGTGCTGTCTTTTGGCGGCACGTGCAGATTAAAGATCGCCCGGGTGTAATCGCTGATCCCGCTCACTGCACTTTCGATTTTTTTGGCGATCTCCTCGTCCGCTATCTCTCGAGGGGTCTTCCAGGGAGTTGGATTGCTGTAGCCGAGGCTGATCATGATGTGGCCGTCCTCGTCGATAGTCACCAGCTTCTCCTCGCAAGGGATCACGTTGGATCCGGCTTTTTCCTGCAAGGCCTCTAAAATATGGGGGTGATCGTCGTTCCCGCCGGTGACATAACAGCGGATATTTGCGCCGTCCAGCCGTTCTTCGGCAAGGGACACCCAGGATGCCAGGCGCTCCTTTGCTTTTTCCAGGTAAAGCTTCTCAACTTCTGCAGGGTGCTCACGGTAGAAAAGGTAATCCTGCTCGCTCATCAGCTCGTTATAGAAGCCAAGTTTCGCCAGCCTGGTTTGGAATTCGGGTAATTCATCTCCAGCCAAGCTCTGCACCCTGCCATGCAGGGTGGCGCGAAAGCTGTTTCCCCCTTCTTCAATGATCGGGATGAGCATCTTCCCAGCGACATCCCCGCCGAGGATCAAGACATTGACGCCGTAAAATTTTCCCGCGTTGATGAACTTACGGAAAGTTGGCTCTGAGCCATGTACATCCGTGGCAAAGAATATGCGGGTCCGATCCTTCTTGTCCTTCTTAGCCCAAAACGGCATCCCGCCTCCTCAAGCGACTTCCTCTACTTCTTTGTACCACTTCACTTTATCGCCGATCTTCGCACGAAGTTTCCAGTTCATCGTTTTTGGGGCCGCCTGGATGCGATCCAGCGCCTCGCCTACCTGGGCTTTCACTTTTGACTTTTCGTCAACATTAAGTTGCGGGTAATTTGGAGCCAGTTGGCCGACCTTCTCCAAATTCATGGTGACGGTCCGCCACAACCCCCAGTCCCGGGAACACAACTGGCTGATCAAGGCGATATTAATGGTTTCCCGGTCGTGCTCTCCCAGGGGATGTTCCAGCAGGAGCATAATGGTGTCGATGATGTCCTTTTCGTTGATGCGCACGATCTGCATTTTCTCGAGCAGCAGCTCAGCTAACGGCAGAGTCGGCAAATCCTTCTCCAGGCGCCCATTCCAGACAATCTCGTGACAAAAATCCAGTTTGTCGAAGAAAACGTCGACATGCAGCTTGTGGGCTGGATGGTGGAAGATCAGTCGCTGCCCGGCGAAGTACAGATTCACCTCGGCATCCTCGACGAAACCCTGGGCCTTAAAAAACTCGCTCATCCGGGAGCTCTGAGCGTGATAGCTGGCATAATCGATATCGGTGTAGGCGCGGCCTAATTGTTTCTGAATGTATCCGTACGCTGAACAGTGGAATTGGAAGGCCAAAGAACCAAGCAGGCGCAAAACCAGGCCCTGTTCTTCTGCGGCAGTCACCAGGCCTTTTGCGGTAGCCTCAAACTCTTTTCTACGTTCGTCGCTTTGAGCAGCGTTTGGAAGTTCGGCGCTATTCATGGCAGCTTCGGAAAAAAAGGGAAATAACCCAGGTTTCTGGACAAATTCTGGGCAGCCTGGATCACTGCTTTAAGGATTTTCTCCTCACGCTCCGGGGTGTAACGAGCCTCTGGCGTGGTCACCGTCAGGCCGGCTGCCACCTTCCCGGTAAAATCAAATACCGGGGCGCCCACCGCCATCACGCCCACCTCGAAATCACCTTCGTCAATTTCGTAACCTCGTTTTCTGATCTGGTTCAGGCGCTCCCGCAGAACGCTTTTATCGATGATGGTCTTATCCGTGAATGGGATCAGCTCCAATGACTCGATAATCTCCTCACGCTCATCCTCAGGCAACCAGGCAAGGAGGATCTTTGGCGAAGCGCCGATATACAGGGGAATGGGTTTATCCAGGTTGGCTAAAACTTGCAGCGAATAGCTTCCAAAGTAATGATCGATACAGATCGCGCTGTTTTCGTAACGAACCAGCAAATTTGAAGCATCGCCGGTGGTCTTGGCCAGTTCCATCAAGATTGGCGCAGCTTTTTTGTCCAGGTCAATCGACCTGCGGACGTATTCGCCCAGGGGGATGAAGCGCAAGCCCAGACGGAACCCTTGCGCCTGTTCGTCGGTCTCCACATACCCGCGCCGCTCGAATGTTTTGAGAATCCGGTAAGTCCGGCTGCGATTGATGTTTAATGTACGCGCCAGTTCCCCTGGGCTCTGCGCGCAGCCTTCGGTCTCGGCGAGCGCTTCCACAACATCCAGGGCTTTATCCAGTATTTCAATCGTATACCTGCCATCGTTTTGCATGAAATTTTTCTCGATCCACTTAAAACGACCGGAGCCTGAACATCGAAGGGCTTGCGTAATGAGCGGAAACCTTCCTGTACATTTGCCAGGAATTTCCGCTTTTTGTGTGGCAGGGTTGAGGGAAAGCGCTTATTAAAATCCAGCGATGGATTATTGAGTGATCAGATTGTTCACTACCTGAACAGTATACAGAAAATTTTTACCCAAGTCAATCCTTATTAATATTTTCAAGGCACCCAATTCACCGTTCCGATCATAATGTCCGTCGACAATTGGATGAGGTTGCTGCCGTCGACATTCATGAGATACAGGCCGCCGGCAGCGATAAAGGCCACCCGGCTGCCGTCTGGAGACAGGCTGCCATTGAGATTGATGTCGCCCAGGTTCGTCAGGCGTTGTGGAGTCCCGCCGCTGAGCGGAGCGCTGTACCAATCTGAAGGCACGCTGTGCGCCGAAGCAACTCTCACGCCAAAGAGTTTTTCCGGCCACGAGCTGGCCGGCGCGGGTTGGGGGTTCACCATACTAAAAATCAGTTGGCTGCCATCTTCCGTAAACAGATGCGCGTCAACCGGGGGATTGTCGCCTGGCGGCAGGACAGGCGTCTGCGCGGTGCCGTCAAGGTTGGCCAGGTATAGATCGTTTCCAAATGTAACCGGATCTTCATAAAGAAAAGCAAGCTGGGTTCCATCAGGTGAAATGATTGGCCAGAGGCCGTGGTCGATGATCGTTTCTGTCTCCCCATTTAAGGTAGCTTTTTCGATGTCGTTTTGATACGCCGGGACCTGGCTGTTTGGGTCGATGCGGTATAAATGAGTATAGTAGATGGTCTGGCCATCCGCGGCCCAGGTTGGGTGAAAGAAAAATTCCTCCGGGTCGCTGCGGGTCAGGAACGGTTGAACTTTCCCGGAGCCGCCGTACGGCAAGAAGTCCAGGTCGGAGTAACCAAACTGGGTCTCATTGTTGGGCGGCGGCGGCGCGTAGGCCAGTAGGATTTGTGTATGGTCGGGAGATACGACCGCTTCAGATAACCAGCTTTTCGCAGGGACCTGCAAAAAGGTGTTGATTTCACCCGTTTTCAAATTCAGCTCGATCAGCCTGTTCCCATTTGGGTCGTATTGGATCAGCACCAGCCGCCCACTCAAACCATACTGGGCAATACCCGGCATCGTATCCGGCGCCGGCGGGGAGGACGGCTGGCCGGTTTTCGGAATGGTCGTGATCGACGGCGCCGGCAGCGTTAGCGCTCTCTGCTCAGGCGCCTGGGATGGGCCGGGCGAGCAGGCCGCCAGGCTGCTGACGATCCATGTAAAAATGAAGATCTTGATCCTTATATGATGTATCTCTATTCATCCTTACGCGTGGTGCGCCAAAAGCGCCCAACACTGTTCATAAATGTGCATGTCTACTTTCTGCCAGAAGAAATTCTGCCGTGTTATCATTCGGACGGCTTTGGTTTCATTCACCGTTCATCTTTTCATGTTATATTCTTGTAATCAGGCCTCACAAATGGGCTCTTCAGAGAATTCTGTAAGGAGCGGATACCACCGCAGAAATTCCCAGAGGATCCACCAATAGGCTGAGAATTTGCACGTTAAATGGAGGTATGCTATGAGCAGATCGATAAAATGGATCCTCGCGATTGGCATCGGATTGGTTCTCGTGGCTGCAATCGCGGTGGCCGGCTTCTTTGTGGTCAGCCGCTTGCATTTCCCAACCGTGATGGTGGGGCCGCGCGCCTTCCAATTCTGGGAAGGCCGGCGGGCTATGCCAATGCAGCCTTTCCAGAGAATGCCGTATTCACGGTTCGGCGGAATTTCCCTTCTGCCCCTTCTTGGCCGGGGGCTGATCTTTGCCGGCTTTCTGGCGTTAATCTTTTTTGGCGTGATCGCCCTGATCTTCGCCCTGACCCGTTCAAGCCAGAAACCGGCTGCGGCGCTGTCAACGTACGCTCAAAACGCGGCGCCTGGGCAGGCTCCCGCAGCGACAGCTCAGCACCACTGTCCGAACTGTGATCGCCAGGTCCAGCAGGATTGGAGCCACTGCCCATACTGTGGGACTGCACTCACTGGTACGCCGCCCTCAAATGCGGCGCCTGACTCCTAAACTATAGAATTTCTTTCCTCGTAAATTCTACTCATCCCACCAAACCCAACGGAACTGGTAAATCCCGGTCAGCGCAGGCAGTGGACCGGTATTGGCTTTGGGCAGCTTGAAATTGGCCGGGTTGAAATTGCCCACGGCGTACAGGTAGGCCGGCTTGCCAGCGTTCATCTGGAAGGCTGTGTTCACCCAGGCTTCGCTTATAGAAGGCTGCAGGAACGGGAAAATTATATACAGCGGGTTGTACAGGTTCACGCCGAAATTTGAGCCGAAAGCGACGTCCGCCATGGTGCTGTGGAATCCTAAGACCATATAGGAGCCCTTGAAAGCGTTGAACCAATCCGTCAGCGGAGGGTTGCCCGGGCCGATGTAAGGGCCGGCGCGCACCGTATTGCACGAAGAGAAGGCCGCCCAGCGCACGTTCTGGAAGCGGGCATTGCCCCCCCAGGCTCCACCGTAGTCCTTGTTAATGCCAAAATACCACGAAGACGGCGAGCCGTGCCCGGAGAAGTAAACAAATTCAGAACGGTCCACACCGATGCTGCAGTCAATCCCGCCCAACGTGCAGTCGCGCCAGTCCTTCTCCCAGGCGGCGTCATTGCCATAGTCGAAGGTCTTCTGCCAGCCCCATATGCCCAGCCAATTGTAGAGGCCCTCCGCATCGGCCTTGGTCAGGCTCAAGTTGCTCTTGGGGTTGTGATAATCCATCACCCACTCTACGCCCACCCTCAGGGTCGAGTCCGGCGCAGCCGGGGCTGCAGGGGCTGGAGCGAACAGGGTCGATTGCGGACCGGTCCGCAGTCCAGCCGTCTGGGGAGCGCGATCGCGAACCGCCAGCGGCAGGTAAACGCTCTGCACCGATCCCAGAAAGACCGCGGCATCTCCGGCGACGTTGTAGCTGTTTACGGCATGCACGCTGAGTATATGCCCCTCAGGCCGCCCTTCGAAGGGCGGCAGCACACCCAGATCCAGCGCCACTGTGCCGCTCAGGGCAGTGCCGCTCTTCACAACGGTATCATCGGTTGAGACGGTGTATGTGAAAGGCCCCTTATCGCCGGTGATGCTGAAGGTCATCGAGACCGCCTGGTTATTCATGATCACCGCGCCATCAGCCGGGCTGAGGATGCTCACATCCGGAGCAAAACCCTCCACGCCCGGGATGCTGGTGTTCTTGAGGCTGACTACGGTGCCGGAGATCACCGCTGTTGCGTCAGGGAAAGTCCAGGTTGGCATGACCGCATCCTGAGGGACATCCGGAAAGTCCACGTAATAAACCATCTCAGGCGTACCGGCATCCACCTGCAGCTTATCCGGGAACATCGCTTTAAATCGCTGGATGGCGACCGGCTCCGGTACGATCGGGTAGTAGCCGATAGGGGTAAGGGAACGGGTCCTGGCAAACATCGGCGAGGCCAGGGCCTGCAGGCCGGGCAGACCGTTGTCCAGCGGCGGCGTATTCTCGTTGCCTGCCAACAAGATCGACAGGTGCCCGCCGGGACCGCCCATTGGGATGTAGTTAGGCGCAGCCGCGCCGATATCCACCGAGAGCGGCACCTGCACCAGCTCCCCGATGACGGAGTCGGTTGTGACGCCGGTATCAGTCATCACGGTGGACAGGTGGATCTGCTTGACAGTATAAACCGGGCTGGCGCGGCAATCGGTGTACTGCGGCTCTACTGCGTTGTCCGGAAAAAGCTGGCGGTTGGCAAGGAACAGGCAGACTTCGGTATCGGTCGGGTTAACGGTCATTTCCGTCTCAGAAAAGGCCCGCGACGAATTGACCGCGAACAGGCCGCCGCTGTGGTCGAATTGGTCCACCATATCGCCGGTTGTGGGGTTTACGGCGAAGAAGTGGGTCAGCCCGCCGCGCGAGGTGAGGGTGATGACATCGCTGGCATTGATGTCGTTGAACAGGCCCGCGTTTCTCAGGATAATGTCGTGGTTGATCGTTGTCGGAAGAAGAGGATAGACCGGCAACATGTCTGGCAGCGGCACCGGCTGCTGCGGCTGAGATTGAATGGCAATGCCGGCGGTCGTCGGCTGGGGGCCAGCCATGACCAACGCAGGCAGAAGCAGAGACATTGCTACAATTATATTGAGCAAGGGCTTATGGCTCATATCGCCTCCTGAAGTAAAACCAGATCAGCAAAATCGCTATCCCCCGATCCTGCGCATCAGGATCTATGAAGCAAATTATATCACTCCGGTAATGCTGGCACTTAACTAAGGGGTCTTTAGGACCGCTGTGGTGGAACGCCCTTACCCCCAGGAAATCCCAAAGAGCCAGGCAAGGGCTCTTCAGAGAATTCTGCGAGAGGGTCCATAACCAGCCAGCTAAAAAGACGCCTAATTTGATAAAATTCATGTGACAATTTGTCATTTATGGCCAGCGGAGGTGGAAAATGGCGATCGAAGCCAGGCGCTCTCCTTTTGAGGTGATTTCGAAAATCGGCACCAGTATCGACAATTCACAAGATACCCGGCTGCAAAAATCGCTGTTAGTTATCGGCAGCTTTATGTTCATTTCGACCGGCCTTCTCTGGGGCATCGTATATATCTTTTTTCAAGAACTGCTGCCGGGGGTGATCCCGCTCTCCTACGGGATCGTTTCCTTCTTGAGCATTGTCTATTTTGGTCTGACCCGCAAGTATCGCTTTTTTCGCGCCAGCCAACTGGTATTGATCCTGGTTTTACCCTTCCTAATGCTGGCTTTGGGTGGATACGTCAACTCCAGCGCGGTGATCCTGTGGTCCTTCATTTGCCCCCTGGGCGCTTTGCTGTTTGCCGAATACAAATCCCTGATCGAGAAATATGACGTGGAAAAAATCCGGACGATCGGGGATAATTATGTGATCGCATCCGGTCTCCCGCGGCCAAGGGCGGATCATGCTCAGGCGCTGGCGTATCTCGCCCTCGAGATGAATGCTTACGTTGCGAGCCTTGCCCCCGTAGGAGAACGGCGCCTGTCTTTTCGAATCGGGATCAATTCGGGGCCGGTGATCGCCGGAGTGATCGGCTATAAAAATTCGCTTACGACATTTGGGGCGATACGGTGAACATTGCCAGCCGTATGGAAAGCCAGGGCGACCGCCGGTCAGCCACCGTAGTCTGGCCGGCTTGCATGCCTTGAGCCCTCGCCGGGAAGGCGAGGGTCTAAGGCGCCGCTAGACCTCCCAGTTGCAATTACTGATCAGGGCAGCGTAACGAAATTGCCCAGGAAATTACGCGCCGCCCCGGTGTCCATCCGGTACGTCTTATCAGTTGCCTTGCAAGGAGAATCACCTGTCACAGTGATCGATGCGACAACATCGGTTTCGACGCCATTGAGATGGATGAAGTGTGGACCGCCCGAGTCGCCATAACAGGTTCCCCCATTGCCGTTGCTGATCGTCATGGGCATCGTCAGCCAGGCTTTGGTGAGCGAATGGAACCCTTGCTCTACCCGGTTACGATCCAGGTTATCGAGAATCCCCTGGAACCCGGTCCGGTTTGTCTCGCGTACCGTGCCATAACCCACCGCTGTGAAGCGTGTCTCCTTGAGAATATGATCGCTCATGAGCTCATCCAACAGCCCGGCTGTTGGCAGCTCTGCCGGCGTGATCCCGGGTGCATCGTCGAGGACGATCACCGCGACATCTCCGGGATCCTATGAGCCGCCCTTGCCCTGGTAATTGTTGTAGTCGGGGTTGGTGTGCCAGGCACCGGTGAAAAACGTCCCGGTCTCACTGATCGTCGGGTCGAAGGTCACCAACACCCTGGCTCCCGGCAGCTCTGCGAGGATTCCGTCCAGATCTACCGTGCAATGCGCAGCCGTTAGAAACACATTTTCAGAAATGAGCGTTCCAGAGCACAATTGGAACAACCCGCGACCTGGAACATCCAACACCATGGACCCAACGTTGGGGTGCTCGTTGCCATCTGGCTCTCCATAGCTGATCGCCAGAGCAGGTGTGACCAGCACAAATAACAGGGCCAGGACAAGCGAAAGTGTGAATATTTTGCGGTACATTTTTTCTCCTTCCTTTCATCGCACCATGATCCAATAAAAAAGCCCGCTGCTTACTTGTTTATACGATATTTTTCCACACGATGCAATCCCATTTTACTTCTTCATGGCGTCCTCTCAGTGCAATGGAGTGACACGGACATTGAGAACCATTCACACAGGGAATGGATATTCTGCTAAAATCCCAGTACACTGCCGGCAGCGCCTCCGCTCCCACGAGTTGGCGCCTGTCTGAGTGACGGTCCCGTTTGCCTGGCTGTTAGAAACGCCAATCTGTTTCTGTGTGGAGGTGCGCCATGTTTCGATTTGTTCGAGTCATTTTCGTTTTGGCGGTCGTCCTGTCCCTGGTCGCTGGGCCAATAGATCGAGAGGTGAAGGCTCAAACAATCTGGCTGGAAACCGTTGGAAAAGCCGCACCCACCGGCGGCGTGGTCGGAGACGGCACGCCGGCTAGCTGCACCGAGACGGCCCTCGACGCCGCGCTGGCTGGCGGCGGCCTGGTCACATTCGACTGCGGCGGGCCGGCGACCATCCTCGTCCTGCACCAGAAGAATATCACCCAAGAAACCACAATCGACGGCGGCGGCGTCATCACGCTCACCGGAGGGTTGGCGACGGGCCTTTTCCGCGTAGACGCGGCCGGGGCGCTGGTATTGAAGGATATCATCCTCGACAGCGCCTACAACTTCAACACCAGCGGCGGCGCGATTTGGAGCGCCGGCCCGCTCACTTTGACCCACGTCACGATCCAAAACAGCCAGACCGGCAGCCAATTTTGCGGCGGCGCAATCCTGATCGCCGGCGATACGATCATCACGAACAGCACGTTCAACAAAAACAATGCCAGCCTGGGCGGCGGCGCAATTTGCGTCCGTTCGCAGCCCGGCACGAAAGTCCAAATTACGGACAGCTCATTCACGAATAACCAGGCCGTGGACCCCGCCCTCGGCTACGGCGGCGCCCTGTACGTCGAATATGGGACGGCGATCGTGCGCGACAGCGTCTTTTTTGCGAACAGCGCCCATTTCGGCGGCGCAGTCTACGCCGCGCCCAACAACGCCTCAATCACGCTGGAAGGATCTGCCAGCAGCTCACCCTACGCCGGCAAGCTGCAGCTCAATGCGAACACGGCCTCTGAAGACGGCGGCGCGATCTACAACAAAGGCGGGGCGATCTCCATCAACAGCGCAGTGATCACGGTCAACCGGACGCCGACCCAAACCCCGCTCGCCGGCTATGGCGGCGGCATCTACAATGAAGGCGTTCTGACGCTGACCAACAGCATCCTTTCGCAAAATGAGGGCCGCTACGGCGGCGGCGTATTCGTCGGAATCAGCGTAACGGGCGCCCGCGCCTCGATCGACCACACCTTGTTCCTCAGGAACGTCAGCGGCAACCTGGGCGGCGGCCTGTATACGAATCTCATCACCACAACAGTTACCATTTCCGATTCGGTCTTCCTTGGCAACAATGCCCGAGCCGGCGGCGGCCTGGCCCGCTCCAATGCGAACCTGCACGTCTTTAATTCTTCTTTCACCCAAAACACTGCCGAGTTGGGCGGGGGCCTGCTCTTGAGCGCCGTGCCGAGCCCATCTAGCGGGCCATATGTGCGCGTGCAAAGCGTCACCGTCAGCGGCAACACCGCCAGCAGCAACCAGGGCGGCGGCGTCTTTAACGAGGGCCTGGTGGAGCTGTACTCCATGACGATCATTTCGAATACCAACGGCGTGTTCAGCCGCGGGTCGGGAAACACGCGTTTCCGTGATTCCGTGCTGCAAAACTCGGGTTTCCTCAACTGCGATGGCGACGGCACGGCGCAAATCTCGGACGACAGCCACAACTTCTCGACCGATAATAGCTGCCCGCTGCCAAACAGCCAGGTGGGCGCCGGTCTGGATCCCCAGCTCGGCCCGCTGACGTCCGACATGTTTGGCCCCACTTACTATCACATGCCGTTCGCCGGCAGCCCGCTCATCAACGCCGCCTTTAACTGCCCGGAGCGCGACCAGCGCGAGGCGCTGCGCCCCGACGCGTGCGACATCGGCGCGGTGGAATTCGGCGGCCTGCTGCATGTGGCGTACCTGCCGTTGTTGGTGAGGTAAAAAGAAGGACTACGAAGGGGATCAATCAAGCCGATTTGGGCCAGCAGGATGGTCAGGGTGGCTGTAAGCAGGTAGCCCAACGGTTGACGGCGGAGAAGCAAGGCGCCTGACAGCAGCACAGCCGGCGTGATGATCCCAATATCGAGCATATAAGTCACAGCGGTTGTGTACGGACCCAAGGCTTGAGGCGCCTGCCCGGCGATCAGGGCGCTTACGACGTCACTGAGCCAGATGAACGCAGTCCCCAGCCCAACTACGAACATGAAGATCGCCATCTCACGCCGCGGCAGACGCGGCGAAATGCTGCCGGGCAGGGAATTCGTTATTGACTTCTCCGCCATTTTCCTGTAAGATTTATTCAGTTATTGTTACGGTTACCAGCTAATTTAGCCAATTAATTGAATAAGTTTGTCATTTCTATGGAATTCGGCGAGATAGACCACCCTGTTCGGGCAAGCAACCATGGACCAACTCGCTCTCTCTGAACGCCAAAAACGGATCCTGAACGCCCTGCGATCCAATAAGCCGACATCCCTGAAGGAATTATCCCAACGAGTCCGGATCAGCGATTCGACGCTGCGCCGGGATCTCTTCCCCCTGGTAGACAGCGAACTCGTGACTCGCCAATTCGGCAGCGTTCAACTGGCTTACTCGCCCGATGTTGAAACGCCGTTTGTCCTGCGCGCGACCATCAATGAGGAAGAGAAACGCAGGATCGCCCGCGCCGCCGTCGACCTCATTCAGGAAGGCGATTCTATTTTCATTTCCGGCGGTACGACCACTCGGGAGCTGGCCCAACTGCTCCCCCTGCGGCAAAGATTGACGGTCATCACCAACGCCCTTCCGGTTGCCAATGCCGTTGTGGGCAAGCCAGGCATCAAGCTGGTGATATTGGGCGGCGAGGTTCGCCGCGACGAACAGAATATGCACGGACACCTGACCCTGTTTGGCGTCGACCAGTTGCGGGCGGAGCTGTTATTTTACGGCATTGAAGCGATCAGCCTGGAACACGGCCTCACCCACAGCCACCTGATCGAGGTGAGCACCGACAGGGCCTTGATACGCGCCTGCAGCCGGACAATCGTGCTTGCCGATAACTCCAAGTTCGGGAAAGTCGCCCCGGCTGTGGTCGCGCCGCTATCCCAGGTTCACACCATCATCACCGGGCGCGGGTTGGCACAAGCGTATGTCGACCGGCTGCGCGAACAGCAAATCCAGCTAATCCTCGTATGAGCAGGCAGCTTGAATGACTCCACCCTCCCAAGAAGTCTACGAAGAGCTTTATGAAACCATGGCGGGCAAGCCGGTGCTGAACACCCACAGCCACCAGTTGCCAGAACAGGAATACCGAGATTTTAGCCTGGATGCGCTCTTGCGCAATGCATACATTAACTGGTGCGGCGTTTCATGGGACCACACGCCAGAATCGCGGCGCATCCTGTTCGAAAAAGTCCGTTTCCACTCCGCTTTCGTCTGGTTATATAAAAGCCTGAGGGATATCTACAAGCTCGATCTGCCTCTGGATAAATCGACCTGGGAAGATTGGAGCCGGGAAATTTCCAAAGCCCACCGAGACCCATCCTTCCGGCGTACGATCCTGGCAGATCAGTGCTGCTACCGGCGCACAATCCTGGATGCCTACTGGCGTCCAGGCAGCGATAACGGCGATCCAGCGCTATTCGCCCCCACCTTCCGTGTCAACTCTTTCTTCTTCGGTTTTTCTCCCGTCGTAGTGGATAGCGACGGCAACAATCCGTACACGCTCTACTCGGGGACCTGGATCAAAGACCTGGACGAGTACACCACCTGGGTTGCCCAGAAAATCGTTCAGGCAAAACACCAGGGAGCGGTAGCCATCAAGGTGCCAATCGCCTATGATCGCGGCCTGGATTTCGCAGAAATCACCCCACAAGAAGCGCGGCTGGCTTTCTCTCGCCTGGTTGAGGCGGCTGCGCCTTCCGCTGGGGATTCGTCCCTTACGCCTGGAGATCTTATCCCATCGAATGCCCCGGTCTTGAAGGCTTTCCCAAGCCTCGAGCCGGGGGTCGATCCACAGGATCTCAAGGATTTCCAGGATTACCTTTTCTTCTCGATTTGCCGTATCGCCGCAGAACTCGACCTGCCGGTCCAGATCCACACAGGCACCGGCCAAGGACGCCGCACAAATGCCCTCTGGTTGCAGGAGGCGATCGAAAAGAACCCTTCTACCCGTTTTGTGCTGCTGCACTGCAGTTATCCGTGGGTGCAGGATATCGTACCCCTGGTAACCCGCTACACGAACGTCTACCCCGATCTCAGCATGCTGCCCTTGTTTTCGACCCAGGCGAGCAAAAGCGTTCTTCACGAGCTGCTGGAGACGACAACCGCCGATAAAGTCGCCTGGGGTTGCGATACCTGGACGCCGGAGGAAAGCTTTGGCTCTCTCCTGGCGTTCCGGCAGGTCGCGGCCAGCGTGCTCCAGGAGAAGATCAGCGCTGGCTATTTCTCTGCCAGCGATGCCTGCCAGGTCCTGGATAACATCCTGTTTAAGAACGCAGCCCGACTGTACCAGCTCGAGCCACCCAACCCAGTCCCGGATTGATGATCAGGAGGTGAAATTGCCCCAACCGCTCTGTTTGCCCGGTACCATACAAATCTCTACGTGCCTTCTTAAAAAGTGGGATTCTTCCGGCTGATTGAGAAGCTACCCATAGTAACCATAATGTCTCCAAGAAAGGATTGAACAAAATGAAAGGACCCTTCCTTCGCCTTTTCGTTGTGTTGCTGATCTTAACAATGGTATTGCCCGCCTGCGCGAAAGCCACCCCCAGTCCTGCTGCAGAAGCGCCGGTCAATCTGACCTTCTGGTTCTGGGCCGAACCCGATGCTCCCGGCGCAAACGCCTGGATCGAGAACGTGGTGCAGGAATATAAAAAAGTAAAGCCCAACGTCACCGTAGAAGTTGTGCCTCAGGGCACGGATGCGTTGATCAGCGGATTTCAGACCGCCGTCTCGGCAGGCAGCGGCGGGCCAGATATCGCCTCGCAGTGGGCGACCGGGCAGGTGATGGGCTTTGTCTGGCAGGATGCGCTCGTACCGATCAGCGACTACATCTCACAAGACACCCTCAAGACCTGGCTGAACCTGGATGAGAATAAGTATAACAACAAAATCTGGGGAGCCCCGATGTACCTCCTGACCATTGTGGTCATGTACAATAAAGACCTGTTCGCCCAGGCAGGGATTACCCCTCCGGGCCCGGATGAGCGCTGGAGCTGGGACCAATTTTTGGCCGCCGCGGAAAAACTAAAGGCAGCCAACATCACCCCCTTTGGCATTGGCGATCTTGGTGGTTATGGAGGCGCCTGGTTCTGGTCAAACTTCGCCGGCCAGAACATGGATTCGGTCGACGAGCTGCGCCAGGCAGTGGTCGGCGACAAATCCTTCCAGGACCCGAAGTACACGGGTTTCTACCAAGAGCTGGATAAGATGGTCAAAGCCGGCTACTTCAATTCAGATGTCATGTCCCGTGATCTGTCCTACGGCAACGACCTGTTCTCACAGGGCACGGTTGGGATGGCTTTCGGCACCGATGGCTTTGTCAGCCAGGCTCTGAAGGATATGGGCGCAGACAAAATCGGGATCATGCCGATCCCCAAGTGGGGCAGCGGCAAGCTGGCCGATTACGGGAACTCGACCCAGTCGATCTCCTTCCTGATCACGAAACAATCCAAAAACCCCCAGGCGGCGGCTGATTTCTTGGTGTACCTGCACTCGCCTGAAATCTTGAAAAGCTGGTACGAGACGACCGGGATTATTCCGGCCGACACCCAGTTTGATTCCAGCCTGATCACCGATCCAATGATCCAGCAGCTTTTCAAGATCAAAACCACAGGGCCGCAGGTCTGGCTCGAGAACTTCATCCCCGGGCAGGTCGATTCCGAGGGCGACCTGGCAGCCGGAGAGCTGGTCTTCTCCCAGAGCGGCTCGCCGGATGACGCGGCTCAGATCTGGCAGAATGCTGCGGATACCTGGCGCACCCAGCATCCGGATGAGCTCGAAAAGTGGAAAAGCTGGCAGCAATAGCCAGGCCGGTAAGATCGGCAGGAATTTCATTTACCCATCCATTCCGGGGCGAGGCGAAGGGTTTCAAGCGCAGGCTAAAAGAATGCGCCGGTCCCTTCGCCTCGCCCAGAGCCCGCCGCAGCAGCACCTGTAGTCTGCAAGGCAGGCAGCGTTTTTTACTGATAGCATACCAGGATGTCGCGTATGAGTGCAGTTCGTTGGAAAATTCCACGGTCCAAGCATGGAGCAGTTTGGGAGCCGTACCTGTACCTCCTGCCTGCTTCCCTTTTCTTGTTGTTCACCTTTATTTATCCGATCGTCCAGATTTTTCGGTTAAGCTTGTTCAAAACCAGTGAGAGTCATGCGCCGGTAATCTCGTTTGATTTTTATAAACTGGTCCTTACAGATAAAATTTTTTGGCGCAGCGCGACGAACAATGCATTGTTGATGCTAAGCGTCCCGTTGATGACCGTTCTGGGGCTGGTCATCGCCGTCCTGCTGTTTGAAAAAGTGCGCGGTTGGCGGGTTTACCGTTCGATTATTTTTCTGCCCTACATCCTGGCGATCCCAACAGTAGCCACCACTTTCGTATATCTCCTGGGGCGTGAGGGCATTGTCAACTCACTCCTTACCTGGGCGGGCGCGGGTTTTCTGGCCCAGGATTGGCTGGGTAACCAATCGCTGGTCATCCCATCCATCAGCAGCCTGATTGTCTATCGCGAGCTGGGATTCGGGGTCGTCCTTTTCCTGGCCAAGTTGATGTCGATGGATCGGGAAATCCTGGAAGCCGCAGAGATCGATGGGGCGAATTGGTGGCAGAAGCACGTGTTTGTCACCATTCCCCAAATGGCCTTTGTGATCCAATTCTTTATTGTGGTGGAAGTCATCACCATGCTCTCCTGGGTATTCGCCTACGTCTACAGCTCCACCCAGGGTGGGCCAAGCAATTCCTCCAGCGTGATAGAGTTCTACTTGTGGAGACACGGTTTCTATTACCGCTCTCCGGAAATGGCAGCCGCGACGGCGGTTATCCTGCTTTCGGTGACGACCTTCCTGATCATCGTTCAGATGCGGTTCCGCCGCTTTTCACTGGAGGAGTCATGAGGGCCGTGCGCCTGTACGTTTCCCCCATCCTCCAGGGGCTGGCGAAGCATGGTTTCTTGATCCTGCTCAGCATTTTGATGATCTACCCGGTCTACTACATGATCATCACCAGCCTGAAAACGCGCCTGGAATGGTTGAGCAACCAGTTCGGCCTGCCAAGTAGCATTACATTCTCAAACTACGTGCAGGTTTTTATCGACGGCAAGCTGCCGTTGTGGTTCCGCAATTCAATAATGGTGACGGTGGGCTCTGTTTTCATGGCGACGCTGTTCGCAACCCTGGCAGCCTACGCGATCACCCGCTTTACCTTCCGCGGCCGGGCGATGTTCCTGAACACGATGGTGGCGCTAATGGTGGTTCCACCGTCCGTGCTGATCATCCCTTTATTTATCCTGATGGTGCGGGGTAAATTAATCAACACCTTACCCGGCCTGATCTTAATCTACGTCGGCTTGCTCATCCCCTTCTCAATCTACCTGTTGGTGAGCTTTTTCCGCAGCCTGCCGCACGAGCTGTTTGACGCGGCCGCCATTGACGGGTGCACCAATTTTGGCATCCTGTGGCGCATCGTGCTGCCGCTTTCCGGCCCGGCTTTTATGACTCTCCTGATCGTCAACGCCCTGTATGTCTGGAATGAGCTGCTCTTGGCGCTCGTCTTCCTGCAGGGGGAAGACCTGAAAACCCTCATGCCGGGGCTGCTGATGTTCAAAGGACACTTTTTTAACAATGAGGCCATGGTGATGTCGGCCGCGTTCCTGGCCTGCCTGCCGATGATCCTGCTCTACTTGTTCGGACAGCGTTTGTTCGTCGAAGGTCTGACCGCCGGCTCGATCAAATGAACCCGGCAGGAAGAACCCTTTGTAAAGGATTATTGGCGGATGGCGCAATGCAGCCCCTGCCTCGCTCCCGAAAGAACCCACCCCATGAACAACCCTTTACACCGCGAACGATTCCTGGCTGCCCTTAAGCACCAGGAGGCCGACCGGGTCCCTGTGACCCTGGGCAGTCCCTCTTGTGCAATACACCGCAGCGCCCAACAACGACTGTTGGAATATCTGGGTTTGCCTCCCGCCCAGGCGCCAGTGGTCATCGATAATATCCTGCAAATCGTGGAGCCGGACCCGCAGCTTCTCCAGCGTTTTGATGTGGATGTGCTCTGGCTGCTGCCACAAGAGCCCCAGGCGCCGTGGGGCGCCGAGGGCGATTCGTATGTGGATGAATTCGGACGCCGTTTTACTTCGGGCGGTGGATTTTATAATCAGATCTCCAGCCCGCTCCAGCAGGGCACAACCGAAGAATTATCCAATTACCGCTTCCCGCAGTTGTCTGGCGACCGTGTCCGCGGCCTGCACGAAAAAGCCGCCCGCCTGTACGAGCAAGGGTTCGGCTTAGGCGTGGACGGCCCGTGGGGCATCTACGAGATCAGCAGCAGCCTGCGCAGCACCGAACAATACCTGATGGACATGCTGCTCAACCCGGTTTATGCCGAGGAGATCGCCGAGCGGGTTTTGGAAGAACACCACATCCCGTTTTATTCGCTGCTCCTGGAGGCAGCTTCTCCATACGCGCAGATGGCGGTGATCAGCGATGACCTGGGGGGCCAGCAGGGCTTGATCTTCTCACCGCGCCTGTTCCGCCAGATCTTCAAACCGCGTTTGAAGCGATTAATCAAGCACATTCACTCCCTGGCGGATGTGCGGGTCTACATGCATTCGGACGGCGCTATTTCCGACCTGATCCCGGACCTGATCGAGATCGGCGTGGAAGGCTTGAACCCGGTCCAACACACCGCCCGCGGCATGGACCTCGCCGGGCTGAAAAACCGCTATGGCAAGGATCTTGGCTTTTTCGGCGGGACCCTGGAAAACGAATTGCTCAGCTTCGGCGATCCTCAAACCATCCGGAAAAACGTGCGCGAGAATATTTCCATTCTCGCCCCGGGTGGAGGCTTTCTGTTTGCCTCCATTCATAATATCTCGCAAGAAGCGCCTCCGGAAAATATCGTCGCTCTTCTGGACGCCGGGCTGGAATTCGGGCGCTACCCGGCAGGATTTGCGCAGAGCCAGGGCTGAAAGCGCCCTGGAGGAAAACCCCTACTGGAAGGACGCATACCAATGAGCAATTACAGCCATCGCGAACGGGTTTTAGCAGCCCTACACCACGAAGAGACGGACCGGCCTCCTATGGATATGATGGGGAACGCCACTATGCTGCTCGACCAGACCTACTTACGTCTGCGCGATCACCTGGGCTTTACCCCGATCCCGCCAGTACGCTCGGGCAGCACAGCAAACTATTATGACGAGCGCATCCTGGAAATGTTCGACATCGACTTCCGGCGAGTATTTCTGGGCAAGAATCCGGGCTGGAGGCGAACAACCTTCGATGACGGGACGTACCTGGATGAATTCGGCGTGCGCTGCCAGACCAGCGGCCCGTACGTAAACTTCATAGAACATCCACTCCAGCAGGCCCAGACGGTTGAGGAAGTTGAAGCTTTTGCCTGGCCCACCCCGGAAAGCCTGTTTACAAGCCAGGGATTAGCGCAGCAGGCGCGCCGGCTTTGCAACGAGAGCGATTACCTGATCGTCGCCCGCAACCCAATCACTTTTGGCTTTTTGGACCGGAGCTGCAGCTTGATGGGCATCTCAGAGTTTATGGTGACACTGGCCCTCAGGCCCCTGGTCGCCCAGGCGATCATCGCCCACCTGCTCGAGATTTACAAAGGGATCTACGGCATGTTCCTGGACGCCGCCGGTCCGTACGTACAAATGGTCGAATACGGAGATGACCTGGGGGCGCAAAATAACCCGCTGATTTCACCGCGGATGTTTGCCGCCTTCCTGGCGCCTGCGGAAAAGGAGCTTTTCAGGATGATCCGCGCTAAAGCGCCCCAGGCCGCGATTTTCCATCATTCAGACGGTTCTATATTTAAGCTCATACCCGGCCTGATCGAGGCCGGGGCGGATGTCCTCAACCCGGTCCAGACCTCTGCCAGGGGAATGGACGGGCGCTTGTTAAAGGAGAGCTTCGGCGGGCGGCTGGCGTTCCACGGGGCGATCGAAAAGCTGGACGGGCCGCTGGACGAATTGGTCGCGGAAGCCAAGGAGAAGCTCGCCATCTTTGCCCCCAATGGCGGGTATATTTTTGCCTCCTGCAACCACATGATCGACGTCCCAGTGGAGAATATCCTGGCAATGTTCGAAACGGCTCGGGGCTGGCGGGCTTAACGGCTCTGGTCGGCGCGCATCCACCACAGGTACGTCGCGAGCATGCCTGCCAGGCCGGTTAAGAGAGCAATCCATAAACTGGCGGGCGTGAGGCTCGCATCACGGGCGTAGAGGCCCGGCACCGCCCAGGGAAAGTATTCGCCCCAGCCGGCCACAATGGCCAGGTTTGCCATCATCACCGAGATAACTCCGGCCGCGATTGGCAGCAGGTAACCCCGTCCCAGGCTGGCGAAAAAAGCAAACGGCATAACGACCACAATCACCAGGCAAACCGATACCGCCAGGACAGCGCTGCCCTGCAGAAGAACGCTCACTGAGCCGAGCGGGAGCTGGAAAAGGGCGCCCACCAGCAGGCTCACAACGTAAATTTCCACCGTCAGCGCCGCGGACCAGACCGCCACCACGATGAACTTTGCCAGGAGTATGCTGGCGCGTGGAACCGGGACGGCGAGCAGGTCTTTCAACGTGCCGTCGCTAAATTCACGACCGAACACCCAACTGATGATCAGGCAGAATATAAAGAATCCGCCGACTGCGACCGCCTGGACGACCATGTTCAGGTAAGTTGGCCAGTCTGCGGCGACGCCTGCGATCAGGTTCGCTTTGGCGCTGATCAATCCGAGATTCCGAGAAAGCTCGGGGTCCTTATAGATAAAAATCAAAAAACCGGTCGCCAGGGGCAAAAGCAGGAACCCCAGGGCGGTAAACAAGGGCATCCCGGAGCGGATGGCTTTTCTCATCTCGATCCAAAGCGTATTGGCAAGGGCGTTCATTTCACATCTCCATTCAATCCGACCAGGCGCAGAAAATATTGTTCGAGATCTTCCTGTTCCACGACAAGCTGGGTGGGTGGGACTCCAGCCTGGACCAACAATCTGGCGATATCATCCGGGCGATCGATGGACTCAATATTTTTGAGCTCAATCAGACCATCCCGGAGGACTTCAGCGGGCTGCCCGGCGCTGGTCAATGCCAGGCGGGCTGCCTCGATATCCCGCGCCCGCAGCAGCAGCCGGCTTCGCCGGTTCCGCTCCAGCTCGTCGACCTCCAGTTCCTGGAGCAGGCGGCCCTCGTGGATAATCCCGATGCGGCGGGCAAGCCGCGAAACTTCGGCCAGGATATGGCTCGCCATAAAGACCGTCACACCCTGTTCGCGGGTCAGCTCGAGCAGGAGCTCGCGGATCTCGACGATCCCGGCCGGGTCCAGGCCATTGGCCGGCTCGTCCAAAATCAACAGCCTGGGATCGTGCAGCAAGGCTTTGGCCAATCCCAGCCGCTGGGCATTCCCCAGGGAAAGGGTGCCGGCCCGCCGGTTGGCATAAACGGCTAACCCCAGGCGCTCGATGGCCTGGCTGACGGCCTTCGGCGGTGTGCCGGGGTGTAGGCGGCGGGCCACTTCCAGATTCTCATAGACGGTCAGCTCGGGATAAGCATTCGGCGTTTCCACCAGATAACCGACCTGGGCCCAGGGTTCCCGGCTGCCCAGGCGCACCTGGGTTTGCAGCACGCAGGCGCTGCCGGAGGTGGGCTTGATCATCCCCAGCAGCATGCGGATGGTGGTCGTTTTCCCGGCGCCGTTCAGGCCGAGAAACGCGTAAATCTCCCCCTCGGCGACGCGCAAGGAAAGCTGATCGACGGCGGTTACGTCCCCGTAGCGCTTCCCCAGATCTTCGGTTTCAATCGTATAAATCATTTTCTTTAACCCTTTTCGAGCTGCGCGGCAGGACGGAGCGGCATTGGGACCTGGAGCTCGACCTCGCCCAGGCAGAAAGCAGCGATCAGCTCCAGGAGCAGATCGACCGTGCCAGCCAGGGTGTTTGGACCAAAATCTTCTTTGTGCAGAACGATCAGAACGAGCGCATACAACAGGCCGCCGATCTCCTCGGGCCGGGCCTGGATGGGTATGCCCGCGCTGCGGCAGCGGGCGACCAGCGCTTCTATAAAAATCCGGTCGCTGGCCAGGTGCTCCTGGAGTTTCTCTTCCGGAACTCTGCGCCGGAGCAGCTCATAATCACTGCCGGTGACAAACTGCAAGACCGGCATGGTTTCCAAAAGCCCAAAAGCCTTCTTCAAGACCGCCAACAGGCGCAGGCGCGGCGAAGGCCCAGGCAGGTCGATGGCCGCCAGGATTTCCTGGCGGAAGCGCTCCTCCGCCATCTCCACGACATCCATGAAGAGCGCTTCTTTGGATTTGTAGAAGATATAAAACGCCCCTTTGGAGATGCCGGCCGCTTCGGCGAGCTCCTCGATGTTGGTTTTTTTCAATCCATAAGCGGAGAACAGCTTATATCCCTCCACGACCAACCGCTCGCTGATCAATTTTCTTTCGTGCTCCGTAAACGCTTTTGGCATACTGCGCTCCTTTAACTGTATGACTGTATATTATTTTCAGTCATACAGTATTATAAATCGAATTTGCCGCCGCGTCAAGGAGATATTCGGTTGTGGTTCAGGTGGAAAATGGCTCCGTGCAGTTGCCCTGCTGCAAGAATAAGCCAGGCGCCTGGGAGATGAGGAGCTCAGGCGGTCTTTCCGGGGTAACCTGCCGGCAAATCGAGAGGCTCTGGCGGAGTGGAAGGCTGCGCTGGCTGAGTTCACCAATCCGCCGGCCAATCCTTTAAATCGGCCAGGATCTCCTCCAGGGAGATAACGCTGCCTTCCTTAACGAAGGCTTCAAAGGCCTTAGAGCCCAACTGGCTGCGTAAAGTGGCCATATATTCTTCGTATTCTCGCCGGTCAGCTTCTCCCATATCCATCCCCTGGGTGCGGCGGATTTTCTCGGCGGCCGCGTATAAGCGCGCCGCCCGGGCCGGTTGGTTGGCTAAAACCGCCAGCCCCGCCAAAGCTCCCAGGCAGTTGGCAATCCCCTGCTGGTTATCTTGTTCGGCTGAGAGTTTCAGGCTTTCTTTGAACAGCTCGCAGGCTTGCGACATATTCCCCTCGCTCCGGTTTAGCAGGCCCATGATCTCGAGCAAAAAGCCAACCGTCCAGCGAATGTCAAGCTCGAGCGAAAGGGAAAAGCTGTCGTTCAGGAAACGGGTCGCACCTTCCAGATCTCCCTGGCGGTAGGCCGTTCGCGCCAGGTTGATCAACACGCTGGCCACATTCCGGCGGTCGTCTACTTTCTGGAAGATATCCATGGCTTCCTGAAACCAGGATTTGGCCTTATCCAGGTCCTCGTGGGCATAGGCGATCAGTCCAAACACCTCTTTACAATAGCCCACGGGCCGGGGCGCATTGATCTCGGTGGCGAGGGCCAGGCACTCCTCGGCCACGGATTGAGCGCCTGCGGTATCGCCCTGAAAGCAGGCGGTAAAGGCC
>CAWCPR010000010.1:0-27728 GCA_963797475.1 uncultured Chloroflexia bacterium
ACCACCCCGGGCATAGGGGCGCAGCAAGGCGACAGGCCCGGCAGCTTCCACTGTGCCCAGCATGACCAACGTTTCCAGCAGATCGATCAGCGCCATCGGACCCGGGCGGCGCTCCCACCGCCGGCGCACCGCCTCGTGTAGGGCGGCCTGCGCGCCGGGGGAAAGCGCCGCCTCCCCACTCAGGGCCGAGAGCAGAAACCGCGCCGAGAGCAGCATCTCCGCCGGATCTTCGCCCGCCAGAGGGTGAAGCAGGCAGAAATCAGGATCATCCGGCGGCCCGGCCGGGATCACCCGCCCGCCGAGGGCCAGGCACAGGCGATTGTTCTCCCCTTCCGGATCGAGGGAGACCACCGCTCGCCCCTGGAGCAAGCGCTGCAGCAGGATCAGGCGCAGAAGGCTGGTTTTGCCGGCGCCCATCTCGCCCAAGATGAGCGAGAGCGCATGGGGCGGCGGGGGTGCGCTGGGATCCAGCCCGCGGGTAAAGGAGAAGAACACATCCTGGCCATCCCGGGCGTGGACGCCCAGCCAGACGGCGTCAGGAGCGGGAAATACCGTTCGCTCCGGTGCCGGAAAGAGCGGAGCGACCTCCTCCAACAGCAGAGTGGGCGCTTCCAACCCTGGGAAAAGCTCCCCACCGGGCTGGAAGTGAAGCAAGGCCCGTTCGGGGATGTAAACCAGACGCTGGGGGACGAAGCCCCGCGCTCGCAGGATGGTTTCGAGCTGCCGCCGGGCGGCCTCAGCTTCGGGCTCTCGACCGCGAGCAGCACACAGCCCCAAGAGAAGCATCGTCCGAAAGGCCGGCCTGCCCAGGGCAATGGCCGACTCGGCGGCATCTAGGGCATGGTCCATGGCTTGTTCAGCCATGGATGGCCGGCGTCCGGTCTTCTCGGCCAGGGCCAGCAGCAGCCCTTCGAAGAGTGTACGCCGGGCACGCAAACTGCCGCGCAGCACGTCCGGCGGCTCGCGACGCAGCGCCACCGAATAGAATATGGGCACACCTGCCTCCTGGAAGACCCCGGCCGACAGCTTTCCCCAGGAACGTTCCGGCATCCCCGGCGCGCCGCCGCCGTCCCGCAGCGTGAGGGGCAAGAGCACCCCAGCCGGAAAGGTCAGGCCGTCTTCGCCCACCTCCACTGCCTGTGGGGCCACCGCGGCGCAGTAGCCATCTTCTGGCACATTGCGATCTTCCTTCTCTATCACCGCTCACTCTAATTCCGGATTCAAAAGGTGGTGGGCCAGCACCAGGATCTCCTCCCGCCCCAGCGGGGCGACCAAAAGCCCGTAGCGCCCGAGCGTCCCCGCCACGCCTCCCCACCAACCCAGCGCCTCGTCCCCAGGCGGCAGGATAAACTCGAGCAAGGTGCGCCGGCGATAAGGCAGGGGAAACCCCTCCAGGTAAAGCTTCAACCCCTGGCGCAGCGTCTCCAACTCTTCTCCCTTACCCAGCGAAGTTGCACCACTCCGTTCTGTTAAGCCGCCCAGATCTGTGGTGCGGCCTCCCTCCCAGGCTTCCACCTGGGCGAGAAACGCCTGGCGAGGGGCCGGGTCGGGCCAGGTGACCTGAAGCAGCCGCACTGTCCAACCGGGCACCAACGAGGCCAGCAAATCTCGGTAGGCCTCCTGGGGGCGCGTCTCGGGCCGGTCTGGATCGGCGAAGAACTCCGCCAGCAGCCTGCGGCTGCCGTCCCGTGCTACCAGAGCTGTGTATCCTTCCAGTTCCTGGAAACCCTGCCCCAGGACAAAGTCTTGGGTCTTGCCCACATCTCGCCCGTTCATGGCTCCTGAAAGAACTCCTCCGGCAGGTTAAGGTCGGCGGGACGGAAGCCGGGGCGCAGCGGTCGATAGCCACTGGGAAGGAGTTCCCCCTGTCCTGGGTCGAAGCGGAAAAGGGGCAGGAAGGACGGCCGGGCAGCGGCCCGCTCTACCATAGGCTGCACCTCCACGATCTCCCGCACCACCTGGCCATGGCGGGGCCCGCGCTCCAGGTAGACCACGGCCGTGATCGCCTCGGCGAAGCCCTGGGCAATCTGAAGCTCGGAGAGACCCCGGACATCGGGATGGGCGTGGACGACCTGCAGGAAGCGCATCCATACGTCCTCGGCGCCGGTGGCGTGCAGGGTGAAGGCGCTGTGTCCATGACCGGTAGCGGCCGCTCGAACCAGTTCCCAGGCTTCCACGCCACGCGCCTCGCCGATGACAATCCCGTCCGGCCGTGCTCGCAGCGCCGCTCGCGCCAGGTCGAACATGCTGACGGGCGGCGGACCGCCGCGCACCTCTGGGCGGGTGACGGTGTACACCACGTTGCCGGTATCCGTCGCTGGATCACCGTCCCATCCGGAGAGCACGATCTCGTTGCTGTCTTCAATTAGAAATAAGCGGATGGCGCCCTGCGGGAAGCAGGAGAGCATCTCCTGGAGCACACAGCGCGCCAGATAGGTCTTGCCGGTGCCAGTAGCCCCTGCAATCACCAGCACGCCCCCGTGGACCATGACCGAGAGCAAGTAGTTGGCTGCTGCTTCGCTGCGGGGATAAGCACGTGGGGAAAACTTCGGCCGGGGCACAGGCGGCAACGGGCTCTCAAAAAATCCGCCCAGGCCTTTGGCCGATGCGCTGGCTGATGCGCTGGCTGATGCGCTTGGGCCACCCGAATAGCGCGACACTCGCAGAGTGATCACGTCACCATAAGGAGAAGCCGGAGGCATGATATGGCTCACCCGCACCCCCTTTCTTTCTACTCCACCATCCCCGGTAGGAACCACCACCTGCAGCATGGCGTCGGCGATGGGGTGATCTGGGGTCGGGGCGCGCTGTCCGGCCTGATCGACGAGCACTCGCAGAGCGTCCCCCACCTCCCGCGGGGCAACCCCGGCCGGCTGCCAACCTGCTCCGGTGGTATATACGTACAAATGACCCAGGTTGATGGCAATATCCTCCACACTTGGATGGGCGATGAACTCAAGCAGCGGCCCCAATCCAGAGAGCTCGCCGATCAGGCGCAGCAAAAACTCCGGCCCCAGGCGCACCCCGCCATCCAGGAGCGCTCGCTCCTGGACCTCGGCGAAAGCCTGGCGGGCCAGGGTTTCAACCTCCCGTGGAGAGAGGGCCCGCTGTCCGGCCTCCGCCGTCAGGCGTGCTCTCCCTTCATTTAATAAGCGCTGCCACCAGCCTTCCAGTTCATGTTCCGACGGAAGCTCGCGGGGCAGGCGCAGGGACCGGCCTGTGATGTCAAAAACGTTTGGGGATTCTTCCACTTGCGATCACCTCTTTCGAAAGCCAAACAACCCCCGCTTCTTTTGGTGACGTGAGTTTAGCAACCCTACCCGTTGCGCCCCTTCGGTAACAGTAGGCACAAAATGGGCTGCAAAGGAGACCAAGGCCTCGGTGAAGGGCGAAAGCTCCTCCAGATGCTCCCGCCGGTAGCGCCAGACCAGGATGTCTCCGCGCCGCTCCGAATTGACCGCCTGAGCTGCCAGATGATGATCCACATAGGGGATCACCCCGCCGGGCGACAGTGCCAGCTCGAAGCGATCTTCCCGCAACGCTTGCGAGAGCAAGCGATGAGCAGACTTGAAGTCGTCCCCTAGCACCATGTTGTAGCACACCTTAACCCGGCTACCGATGAACTCGACCGCGGCGCTGTTACCAGCGGCCCCGTTCCCGGCCACCCCGGAAAAGGCGCGGATCATGCGGGCGATCCATCGCCGGGTCTCAGCCAGGTCTGGGATCTCTGGACGGATGACAATCGCGATGCCCTCGGCAATGCGCAAAGCGGCCCGGTGCACTGTGTGTGCCGGGTTGTTGCCCACGTCTACCACGACCACACCTCCTGTGGCCACCCCGGCCTCGTACAGTCCCTTGAGCACCTCCGTGACCCGCTCTTCATTGTCCAGCGCCTGATCGCTCAAATCGTCGGTGACTAGTCCGGGCAGCACTCGCAGCGTAGGCAGGTCAGGCAGCGGGGTAAAGGCTTGCAGATAGGTCGCGCCGGAAGCTACTTCCGCCAGGATTTCCCGAGGCCGGTCGAGCTCCCGGCGCAGCAAGTTGATCAGGGAGGAATTCACCCTCCCCAGGCGCAAATGATACGATAGCGCTCCTGCGTTAGCATCCGCGTCCACCAGATACGTGGTGACGCCCGAGAGCGCCAGGGCCACGGCGAGATTCACAGCAATGGTGGTCTTACCGGTTCCGCCCTTTGGAGAAGTGATGGCGATCTTGCGTACGGCCAGGTTGGAGCCGATACGCGCCGCCAGATCGCTGCCCAGCACCGCCCGGCGGTACTGTTCGTCGGCGGCTAATCCCCCCGCTTCGGCCCGTCGCAACGCCAGCAGCAAGTCTCCGGTCTCCTTCTCAGAAGGGGGATAAGCAAAGGCTGGCAGGTTCGTGGCGTTTGCCCAGGCAGCCAACCCGTCGCTCGCCCCGGCCACGATGAAGAGCAGCTTCCCCCGCTCGGCGGCTCGCACCAACCCCTCTGGAGTCACCGAGGCCTCCGGGGAAACCACCACCATGGCCTGGAAATCAAACAGGTCCAGGTGTTGAGGGGTGAAGGCGGCCAGTTGAGCGGCCACCACGTGGTCGTGCTCGCAGAGCGTCAGGTTGAGGCGGGAGGTGACCGCACCGGCGCCGAGTAACAGGATCTGCATGGCTAACGCTCCGGCGTTATGGTCGAGCCAGTGGGGAGAGGCGTCGGGGATGGCGTCCTAGCGGGCTCTGTAGCCAGGAGTGTCATTGTTGCGGAGAGCGCCTGTTCCCGGTCGGAGCGGAAGCGTTCTTCGAAGTCCCAGTAGGTGAATCCAGTGGAAACGCCGGGCTCGCCCACCGAAAGCAGGGATACGATCAGGCGGCTGCCTTGCTCCAAAGCCAGGGCGAGCGCCTCCCGCCCCGCGTCCGGAACCAGCAGGATCAGGGTTCTCTCCTGGGTCAGGTCGATGACCGCCGGCGCTGCGGCGGCTGAGGTAAAACCCGAGCCGCCAGCGGCTTCTTGTGCTGCCTCGGCCGGCAGCCCCTGAACGGCGATCACCCGTACACCCTGCGGGAAGAGATCCTTCGCCAGGGGCGGGAAGCTGCGCGCCAGAGCCTCCTGCCCCGGCTGCGCCTCCGGCGACGGGGTTGGGGACGACAACAACAAAGAAGGTTGTTCAGGGGTGAGGGCAGGAAACACGAAGTTTGCCAGTACGCCAGGGGTAGCCGGCGCCTGTGGACGGGAAGCAATCACTACCGTGATCCCCACCAGATCTCCCGGCAGGAAGGAGTGTGCGTCGGGGGCGATCACGTTCTGAGCCGAAAGCGGCAAAGGGAAAAGGCTGTGACCGGGGTGATTCGCCAGGGCGGCCGAGAGCCGCGTCCCCTCCCCGGCCGGCGCCAACACGGCGCTCTTGAAGAGCGGCTGCCCGGCGCTTACCGGCAGGGCGGCTACCCCGCCGACCACGCCGCTCATCTCGCTCAGCAGGGATGTAGAGGGCGGTGTTTTCGTCCTGGTATACGCGCTTCTCCACCAGGTCGCCTGGGGCGATCACCTCCCCCATGGCCAGGTCCCGGGCCGCAGCCAGAACCGAGAGCTGCGCTGGGCGCTGGCTGGCGGCAAAGTAGCTCAAGCTGCAGAACGCTCCCAGGAAGACCAGCAATGAAACGAGCAGTACCAGAAGATTGAGTCCGGAATCGCGCAGGCGTTGGAGCATCACAACCTCCCAAAAACGATTATTCGATCATGAGACGAGCTGGCCATTTGACGCTCAGCCCACTTTGTGCGAGCGCTCCCCGGTAGTGAGGGCGAGAGTCCATCAGCCCATCAAGCTCGTTGATGAACCGCAGTGCCAGCCCGCACAGCGCCACGAAGACGAGCTCGGACTGGAAGGATTTCGAGCGAAAGCATGCCTGCCTGGCGCGTACCAGGGTCAGCACCTCGGAGAGCAGCTCATCGGCGGCCAGCGCCTCGGCGGTCATCCTGGGCATGCCCGGGAAGCAGTCCTGCAGCAGGTCGGAAAGCTCGTCTAACGCACCGGAATTGGGATTCGCCGGCGGCCAGGGCAGGTCAGGCCCGGATGCTGCGAGTGACACCTCTCCAAGTCGCCCATTCCGGCAGGCGCGCAGCACCTCTTCTACGGAGGCCTGCGGCTGCTCCTGGAGGGTTTCAATAGCTTCAGGAATATACCGCAGTCCAGCTGAGAGCGCACTGGCCAGGGTGTTCTGCGCCTCCAGGGGCAGCTTCGCCACAGCCTCCACATGACGCAGGGCCAGTCGCTGGCGCAGTTCCGAGGGAAACGCCTGGAGCAAGGCTTGTCTGCGCTTTTTCCGTTCGGCGTACGAGATTGGCATTGGTTCCTCCCTCAGCGACGCATTTCTGCTCTGAAACCATGATACAGAAAAACGGGCGAGGGTGTCCCGCCGGGGTCGCGGTTTCTGAGGCACCAGCGTGGCCTCGATATTTTGGATCATCATAAGCTTCAGAGCACTTGCCAGGGCAGAAAAAATGTCCCACAATTAATTTGCCTGTCATACTTGCCTTCCGAAACAGGTTTGTTAAAATTCAAAAGTGGAAAGTCTGCAGGTAGCCTGTCCGTGGCCGTTAAAATTCCCAGCTATGGGGCGGGCTTCTGCTGGATTCGGCAGGCTGAGAAGAGCATACTACCGATCAAAAGTCCTCTTATCCGCTTGTTAAAACCATGAATGTCAGGCGTGACCGAGCAAGTTTGGTTCAAGAATCAAGTGGTTATTACAGGGAGTGGCATATGTCCAGTTATAAACTCGACACCCAGACCTCTTACGACAAAGTCGCGGTTGAATATGCTGAAAAATTCAAGGATGAGATGGATTTCAAACCCTTCGACCGTCAATGTCTTGATAGGTTGGCGCGCGAAGTTGGCAAACTAGATCCCATCTGCGATTTGGGTTGTGGGCCCGGGCAGATTGCGCGTTACCTGCACCGCCAGGGCATTGACACGTTGGGCGTAGACTTATCCCCCGGGATGATTGCCGAAGCTCAAAAGCTGAACCCAGAGATCCATTTCCACCAGGGCGACATGCTGTCCTTGCCCGATACCAATGACTCTTGGGGCGGTATAGCTGCTTTCTATTGCATCATCCACATCCCGCGTCCGCGGGTCACAGACGCCTTGCGCGAGTTGAGACGCGTGCTCAAACCCGGCGGTGTACTGCTGATCACCTTCCATATTGGCACTGAAGTCGAACATTTAAACGAATGGTGGGAGAAACCGGTAAACCTTGATTTTGCTTTTTATCTGCCAGGTGAGATGGAGGGTTGGTTAATGGAGGCCGGGTTTGAACTCGAGGAGACTCTCAGTACGCGAGCCCAACCTGGAGGTGGAGGTCGCCACACAAAGAGCATATGTGTTTGCGAGAAAGCCAAAGGTCTAACTGCAAATGAACATTCACAGAATGGCTCTTCAATAGTGCGCTAATGTCCCCTTCGCCCGCGCTCTCCAAAACCCAACAGCAAATACAACCAAACCTACCGCCAGATATGCCACCGCATGCAGGCCCAACCCAACCAATTGCCCGCTCTGCCAGAGGGACACTAAGTTCTCCCCATCTGCCAACGTCGAGCGCATCAGCGAAATCCCCCAGGTCAGCGGCAAGGCAAACTTCAACACCTGGTAAACCCAGCCCAGGCTTTCCAATCCAACCAGCGCTCCGGTCATGAAGATCATCAGGCTGAACACCAGGCCAACCAGTGCTTCAGTACGCTTGAATACTAAAGCCACCCCTGCGAACAAAAACCCCAATCCATACGCCCCGATCAGGCTGATCAGGAACAGGACGACAAGCGTGGGTCCGGAAGGTAAGGGAGCGACAAAGAAAGCCAACAGTACTGCAGCCAGGATGCCCTTGGCCCCCACACCCAGGAAATACGCCAGGCTACGCAAAGTCAGGATGCCCGCCAGGGGGATGGGTGCCAGGCACACCTGCTCCAATGTGCCGTCCTGAGCCTCTTCCGAAACGTTATAAGGCAACTCATTCATGCAGTCGCTGGCCACGACCCAGGTCAGCCAACCGACCAGCACCAGGAGTTGCTCTTCTTGTCCATAGCCACCACCGCTGATCCCATTCAGGATAACCAGCGCGGCGATAAACACCAGAAAGGTGTACAGGAACCAGGAAACACTATCCCCAGGATTGGACCACTGGATCAGAAAGTAACGCTTGACTTCGGCGCGAAAAACCGTCCACATCGGCAGTTCCCCAGGCGGCTTCAGTAGTGCGCCAGCACGCCCAACTCTCGGGCACGACGCTGGCCCCAGGTGAAGAACGTAATACCTAAAGTCATATAGAGAGCTGTATTGATCAACAGGCCGGCCAGCATGCCGTTCTGCCAGAGCATTGCTATTGTCACTCCGTCAATCATGATTGCCCTCAGACTGGCGATCCCCCAGGTTAGCGGAAGCGCCTTCGAGAGCACGTCGAGAAATATGTTTTGAATTGGCGCCAGCGCGCCAGTGAAGAACACCAGCATTTGCCAGAGCAGTTGGAGCGTTCCCCCAATGCGCTTGTAAACTAACGCCAGCCCAGCGAGGGCAAAGCCAAGACCGCAGGCCCCGGCCAGAGTCAGTACGAACACGATGACCGCCAGCAGTGTAACAGGCTGGCGGATGCCGAGGATCGCAGCAAGCAAGAAAGCTAGGACCAGGCCTCGGATGCCATGATTGACCAGGATTCCCAGACTGCGCGCCAGAAAGACCAGACCCGGGCGTAGACCCGACAGGAAAAGCTGCTCCAGGGTACCGGTATGGGCCTCTTCGGTGGCGATGCGGGCGATATCCACCAGGACGCTGGCGCAGATCTTCCAGGTGGTGTAACCGATCAATGTACTTAAGTATCCCTGCGGACCATAATTTGCTGAGGCTGCCCGGAAGATGGTGATGAGCAACAGGAAGCCCAGTGAGTAGAGCAGCAGGTCAGCGACGTATTCCAGCCAGTAAGAGCGCGCCAGGCGCACCGTGCGGCGAAACTCGGCCCCAAGCCAAGCGGCACCATGTAAGGCGATGCTCATTCGACTGCCCCTCTCTGTTCGGAAGTCAAGTGGAGGAAGACCTCTTCCAGTGTGGCAGCGCGCCGGCCGGCTTGAAGGATCGTCAAGCCGTTTGCATCCAGCTCGCTCAACAGGTTTAGAAACTCCTTCTGCGACCCGGTGTCCATCCAGACCAAAACCGTCTTATCCCCCTCGACCCCCGCGCTCAAACCTGGAAAGCCGCTTTCCAACTGCTCCAGGATATCATCGCTGGCAACTGTAGCGAGTTGGATCTCCATGGTCTCCTGCTGCCCGCCGAATCTGGCAATCACTTCACGGGTCGGTCCTTCTTCGACTTTCTTCCCTTTGTGGATGACGAAGATGCGGTCGCTCAACCGCTCCGCCAGGTCCATTTGATGCGTGGTTAAAACAACGGCCTTGCCCTGCTTCTCGACAAACTGGCGGATGACCAGCTCAATCGTGCGCGAAGCCTGCACATCCAGGCCTAAGGTTGGCTCATCTAGCAGCAATACATCCGGGTCATGAAGTATAGCAGTTGCCAGGGCAACTTTCTGCTGCATCCCTCGCGAGAGATAGCGCACCTCTTCGTTAGCCCGGTCGGAAAGTTCAACCAGATCAAGCACTTCGGCGATTCGACTGGCGAGATGCCCTCCCCGCATGCTGCGAAGCGCCCCGAAATATTCCAGGTTGGCGCGCGCCGAGAGCCGCCAATAAACGTTGCGTGAGCCTTCCAAAATCGCTCCGGCGTGACGGAGGGCTTTGTTGCGATCTTTAGCGATATCCAATCCGGCCAGTTGTATCGATCCGCTGGTTGGCAACACCAACCCCAGAATCATTTTGATGGTCGTGGTTTTGCCGGCTCCATTCGGACTAAGCAGCCTGAAGACAGTCCCAGGTTCGAGTCTCAAAGGAGATGCCATCCACAGCATTCGGTTGGCCAGATCGATAGGATTTGACCAGTTGAGAAACTCGGATTGCTGGATATTTTGGAGGCTCACTGACTTGACCTCCAGGACGATTGGCAGTTCCCTCTCCAAGATGGGTATGGATCTTTAGCTCCGCACCAATCATCGCCGCCCGTTCTTGCATCAATACCCACCCAAAGTGATTTTCTCCTAATTTCCTCTCCTATCCGTCCCGGAGACCCCAATACCATCGTCTTTGACCTGGAGTCGAATCACATCCTGGGTATCCTGTTCGAGTTTTACTTCGATATGCCGGGCGTGGGCGTGCTTGATAGCGTTGTTCAAGGCTTCCTGGGCGATTCTAAAAATCGAGGTGGCCTGCTCATCGTTGAGTAATAAAGTTCCATCGAGGCTACTTTGCCAGGTGATCGAGGTCGATGAGTCCGCTCTTTTCTGCATATCTTCAACCAATCCCTGCAATGCCAGGGGTAGACCCTGGTCGAGTAGCGGTGGACGTTGCGCCTTGATCATTTGCCGCAAGTTCTGGATGAGCCCTTCCAGGTAGTCCAGCAGCTCGGGATTGTTGGGGTCCTTGCGCAGTCCCTGCTTGATGTAGAAAATCTCCTGAAGCACAGTGTCATGCAAATCGCTGGCGAGCCGCTTGCGCTGTTCTTCTTCAGACCGGACTAATTGTTGCGCCAGCCCGCGCAGCGTTTCAACCAGCATAGAGATTGGTCGCAGCCAGAGCGCCTTGCTTGGAAACCGTGGCGATAATATGCAGATCCCGGTCACTGTAAACGTCTCCACTTGCCCGTTGGCCGAGGATCAGAACACCTTGCAGCTTGCTCTCGGCGATCAATGGCGCGTAGACCTGAGCCCACTCGAAGTCTTTCAGTCCTACTTGGGCATCGGATGAGAGTGTGTTCCACAGCTGAGCAGCCCGAACTGGGCGGCGAATCTTCAACAGTGCCTGGCTTAATTCGTCAATTAACGGAAAAGCGTCCTGGTTATCGTTTGCTCCTTCCAGTTCTAGCCTGTTACCATCGGTTAAAAACAAGGCCGCCCGCTGAATGCCCATCTGCTGAGGCAAGTGCATCGTGAGCAACTCGATCAGCCTGTTTCGGTCCAAAGGCTGTGCGAGCTGGTCGGACAGGCTGGAAGTCACCGTTGCGAAATCGTAATGGCTGCCATATAAGACCCGGTCCACCTGCACCTGGACAACTTTGGATAGGCTGGTAAAGGGCAAGGCGATCAGGACCGCGACGATACCTCCAAGGAGCGGGAGCTGCGAGGGCAATTGAAATAAGAGCACAAGCAGGCCGAATATCAGGATGGAAGCAATCAGGATCAGCAAGATCAGCGTGAACCAGACCACGATGCGGTTGATTATGAAGTCAACTTTCAGCAATTTTCGCTGGAAGATCACGTATGCGTATGCCAGTGGCAGGAGGAGAAGAAAGAGGATGGTATAGGAGCCAGCCAGATATTCCTGCCCAAAAAGAATGTAGGGCAATAACGTAAAAGTGAAAAAGGGACCGATCCCCAGGACCATGCCCCAGATGACGATGCCGGTTTGCCTGCGAATTTCGGGATCATGGGAGAGGAATCGATTGCGGATCAAAAGAGCGACAGCCGCGAGCCAGGAAAGCATGAAGAAGACAAAGACTACCTGGCGTAAATAAATGGCAGCAGTGACAGAGAAAGAATAACCGCGAGGTTTAAGGACCCAATCGTCGATCATCACCAGCGCCGAGAGCAGGACAGCGATCGCGAAGACCAGGGTTAGGATGCTTTTCCGGTATCTGGGAAGGCTAACCGATGGGAAGGTGAGGTGGGCCGCCACGATAACCGGGGCCAGCAGGCTCAGTAATACCTTCTGGATCGTATTGGAACCCCAGAAACTGTTCCAACCACTGGCCCCTCCTACGGCAGCGGTCAGGGCGGCCATCAGAAAGCCCAGGCTCAGTAAGCGGGCGCGCACGTCGTCTTGCGAAGGAAAGAGCGTCAGCACCAGCCCGATCACCCACAATCCAATCGATAATATTTGAATGCCAAGATATGAACCCAGGAGCGGCAGATTTTCGGAATAACTGCCGATCGTCAAGGATAGGCCAATTTGCTCGCCTTGTCGTTCAAACTCATAACGAACGGTATCTCCAGCCTTGATGCCGATCCGATACCGCGGCTCGCTGATCAAAGGGTTGATCGGCTTATTATCTATCGCCAGGATCTGATCGCCTACCTGGACGCCGGCCATATCCGCTGGCCCCCCGGGAAAAACCTCATAGATCTCCCCCAGAGGAGCTTCTTGATAAACCCCCATCCCATCGTAAGGTCGGAAAATGTAAAAGAATGAGTTGAAGAGAATGATGGCACACAGAATGAGTATCGAGGCGATAGCCTGCCCCTTGGGATTGGTGGCGAGGGTAAGCAGCCGAGGATGATCATTGGATAGGGCCATTTCTGTCAAAAAGTCGCTTGCGTTAGATAGCCAAAGATCAAGTGACATGCGGCGTGGGAGTCAAAACGTGTTCTAAGATATCTTCAAGCGCGCTGCGAGCATCGGACGGCTTGAGAACGGATAAGCTCTCCAAGGCACGCCTCCGCCATTCCAATAAGATATCCGCGATGATCTCAGGGATGCCCGCCTCTATAAGCATTTTCGGACCCTGACTTTGGATTTGTGCTTCGGAAAGCCTGGCCTTATTCTTGAGATTTACGCGCTTCCTAAAGGGCTGATCGGCAACCATAGAGTGTAAAAGCGCCGGAAGTGTGCGCTGTCTTTCTGGGATCTGTGCATCGATCCAAATATCCCGGCAGTCGTCTATCACCTGCCGGATCACCCCAAGGGCTGTACCATAATCGCCCAGCGCCTCAACCAAGGCTGTCGAACCTGCGCCAACGGCCGCTCCAGCCGCTGCGCCAGCCATGCAGATGCTGCCAGATTTGAGAATCACTGCGCTCCAGTACGCTTGCAACGGATCGCCAGAAACCGATTTCCCGGCGTCTAAAACCAGGTCTTGAAATTGACCCATTGAAGCGTCAAAGCCTGCGCTGGCAAATATGGTGGTGATCCTGTTCTGCATTTCCGGGCCAAGAGAAGGATCATCGAGCATCCGAAAAGCGGCAAACATCCAGGCTATAGCCACGGTCATGGCAAGTTGGGGGCTTTCAAATTGTGCTAAGCGGCTCAAATTGCCATCCTGAATGTCGTCGATCAGGTTTGCCGCATGGACAAGAGTTACCCACGCAGCCGCAATGGGAAGCGCGTTAGATTGCTCTCCGCCAACCGCCTTGCATGTCAAAATTGGCAACGCATAAATCCAGGGTTCATCAGCGGCCAGCATGTTCATCAGGAAACGCCGGCATTCTGGCCACTCGTGAAATGAAGCCAATTCCCGGATAAATCGGGTTACATTCTTCGAAATCTCCTTGAGCATATGGTCCTGACGGCTGGCGTTTCTGTGTAAGTAGTTCTATATTCGCGTGGTAAAGACGGCATCGAAAAAACGAAAAGGATGCCGTCTTTGATTGTAGGGCTACCCGGTAGTTTTTAGTTTATCCAGAAAGATCCACGATCGGGTTCACCACCGCTCACGAAAGCCAACGCCAGAAAAGAAGCAAGCGCTGTATATAATAAGGACTTGGTGCCTTTAGGTTTCACCGAGGGCGATTTAAGACGCTCTTTACAGAAGTCGGTGAACTCCCTGGCCAATCGCTGGTTTTTGTTCTCGCTCATGTCCAACCTCCTGTTAACAGATCGAATTTCCACCAATCACTTCTTCCAAATCTTATGGCATCTTTCAGGAAGCAAACGAGGGGCGTATGTCCCGTTGATGGCTGGACATATGTCCCGTCTACCTCAGTCAGATGCCAGCAACCCAAGGTCGCGGGCTTTGTTGATCGCGGCGATCCGTACGTTAATGGCCTCGGTCTCATGAACGTCAAACTTCGAATAGACGCTGGAGAGCAGGTTGCGAACTCGTTTTTCGGAGACCTTCATAGATTGAGCGATGCCGGCGTTGGAGTGACCCTCGGCAGCAAGCCTCAGTACGATAAGCTCCTGCTCGCTCAGCACGGCGGCTTCGGCCTTCTGTTTGTCGAACAGCTTGTCGATCACATCATCCGAGTAAAATCGTCTTCCCTCGTAAACCCTCTGGACCCCTTTCGGCAGCATCAGGGATAAATCGTCGCTTTTCAGCACGTAGCCATGTGCGCCAGCGTCCACAATCTGGCGAATATAAACATCGTCATCGTAGCCGGTTAACACCAGAACACGCACGTTGGGATACTCTTGAAGTAAAGATCGAACGGATGAAATGGGTTCGAAATTTCCGCCGGACATCCCCAGGTCCAGGATTACTACATCGGGTGAAGTCTCCCGTACAAGCCGCGGCAACTCTGAGCCATGGCCAGCCGTTCCAACGACCTGGATGCCAGGCTGGGAGGCGAGCTCATCTAAAACAGCTTTCAACATGAGCGGATGATCTTCGATTACAGCAACTCGTATGAGCATTGCGATTTGTTACAGACCCACCTCTAAGCCCAACGCTCAGGTATCTTACGATGCCCCTGCGCCTCCGTCGTTCTTCAGAATGAAATCAATCATATTGAGCAGCGCCAGCTTGCCTTCGCGGCCCAACAAGCTGGATCGAATGGCGATCTGCTCAACCAACTCGTCCTCCCGAGCCTGGTTGATCATCTCCACCCCAGCAGCTTTTTCTGCAATGAAGTAATTGATGTCAACCGCAAAAAAATCGGCCAGAGCCTGGACGATATGAAATCCCGGGTTTTTTGCGCGTCCTGTGCGTAGTTTCCAGAGATAAGCGCGAGACATAACGCCTTTGGCGCTCTGAACGACCTCTTCCTGTGTATACTGTGAACCATCTGGTTTTCTCTTCAACTCGAGCAGCGTGTTGAGCCTTTCGGCAAAACCGTCTTTCGTCTCAGTCATCGCTACTCTACTGCCCCTACAATCTGCATTTGAGCTGTAGTTTGTCTACTCAGGTAGAAGTATAACGAATGAACCAGAAACATACAAGAGAAATCAGATTAATATTATCTTGAATGCTAGAGAGCGCCGGAATCACGCACATATATAGCAAAGCAAGGGTGCATTAAATCGTTGCACCCTTTAAAGGGTGCAAGAGCTAAATCTATCTACAAAGGGTGCAAGAAAACATTGCACCCTTAAGGGTATAATGGCTAAAGTAGCTTTTGCATCCTTAGGTATTTCCGTTAAAATTAAGCGAACTCTTCTAAAGTCATACACAAGGAGCGAATATGAGCGACGAGAATGCCGCCGATGACATTACCGAAAACGCCAGCCCCGAAGACGTGCTGGACAACACCATCTATGAACCGGAGACCCAGGACGAGATCCCGTTTCGCGGCCGGCAGCTCATTGCTGCAAAACTCGCCGATGGGCAAGGGTACGTATCGCTCAACTCCGTCGCCGCGGCTTTCGGCATCACGCGCCAGGCGCTGTTTGCCCGCCTTAACCGCAAAAACGACTGGTTTTCACCCTACATTGCACGCATTCGCCTCCAGACAGCCGGCGGGCCGCAGGCGATGGTCTGCATGAATGCCGTCGCGCTGCCCCTGTTCCTGGCCGGGACCTCGCTCGAGTCCGTCAAGGACCCGGAAGCTCGCTTCGTCCTGGCCGCTTTTCTGACCGAGGCCAGGGATGTGCTGGCCGAGCATTTCGGCATCACCGAGCGCGGCGAAATGGATTTTATGCGGGTGACCATGGCGCGCCTAGTCGCCGAGCGCCAGGCCGAGGACCGCGGGCTGGAGGGCCGGGCCAAGCAGTCGTACGTCGACGAGCAGATCACCCAGGTCCGTCGGGAGCACGAAGAAAAGATCGAGCAAATCCGGAAAGCCTACAGCGACCTGCGTGTGCAAGTCCGCGCCGCGACGCCCACCCCGGAACGACTGGCGCCGGAACAGGCAGGGCAGGTCAGCAACACAGTGCGGAGCGCGGGGAAAGCGCTGGGATATCTCCTGCAAGAGCGCGGCGTCAACAACCCCTACCCGCGCGTCTATGCCACCATCTGGCGCATGTCGGGGGTCGGCACGACCGAGCGCATCCCGCAGACGAAGTTTGAAGAGATTATGAATTGGATGGAAAGGCAGATCCAGATCCTGAGCCAGGCCCCGCGCTTATCTCCGGAGCAGGAGGATAACCTGCTGGACAGCCTGGATTTATAACCGAAACAGTTCTATGTAGAATTTGCACTGTCCCTGGTGACTGCGAATTTTTGTTTTCCGCACCGGTCTTCATTGATACTGTCCAAGGTGGCGAGCCAGCCTACTTGCGGAGATAGTAATGCTTGTGGATTGAATTGAAAAACAAAATCACCGCAAGAAAACCAATTCCGCCAAAAATGCCATTACATATTTCATTTACCTTTTTGCTAATCTCCTTCAATGCCCATTCCGTAATCTGCTTGACCAGTTTCTCTAATTCCTGTTCTCCCCGCGCTTTCCAAGCGTCGATCATTTCTTGTATTTTTCGCTCAATTTCCTGCTTCTTGTCCGCCATATCTTTTGGGACCACAACCACCACAACGGCAATTTCAGGCCCAAAGGCTTCACCCTTCTGGTACATTTGGAATCGCTGGACAAGCACTCCGCTCGTGTTGATCTCCCAATCCCAGGTTGCTGTTTGGCCGGGTGCTATTGCCCCGGGAAGTGGAAGAGATTCCACAACCGGGGATAGCAGGGACCAGGGTTCCTCACGCAATTCAACCTCATCTTCAGAACTCCAGGTGAAGGCGCCTGAATTTAATACTTCTATTTGCACCTGAGCCGTCTCACCCTCAATCACTACCGTGTAGTAAACGCGCTCCTTTGGCTCAGCTTCCAGCGGAAGGGTTATTCCTTTTCCTTGTGGAGCATAGAGCGCCAGGTAGTTTGTAAGGTCCCTGTTCACATTCTCCGGATAGACGAGAGTTTCCGGCGGTCCCAAAAACAGCATTTGGCTGGAACTACCTCCGTCGAATTTCATCGCATTCCAAACGCCCAGCTTTTGCAGCATGAAATTCGTGATTGTGCCCGGATCTCGATCGCTGGTGGAAACGACGAAGAACAGCCATTGATTATCTTTGGAGATTCCAACTGCCGTATGCGGCGCCAAACGGCAACTTCCGCCAGCGTAACCCTCTGATAGCGGAACGGGTTTGGGCGCCTTCTCATTCCCTGTACAATTTTCGATCGGCTCCAATACATCCAGTTCTTTGACTCCCCTGCATGAGGCTGAGCCTGGCATAGGAAGCCCGTTTTGAATAAGCCAGGGACCTCCACCAATCCCCGTATAGATCCATTCCGGGACGTTGCTCGAATCCGTTTTCAAGCGATCGATTGCCGCGAGCAAGCGCCCCGCGGACGGATCAAGGCTCTCCCCTACTCCAAGCCAGGGCCGCAAGGCAGCGTTGTAGTCGTCGTCACATTTATCTGCTCCATCCAGGCGATCTTGTTGAACAACCATGAGTCCTTCGGGGCCGTGGGTCGCGTCGGGCGCGCCATAATCCGCATTGATAATGGCCGCCAATTGTGGGGATGCCCTCACCTCACGAGCACGGCCGACAGCATCATAAATACTCATTGTAGGGTATATGGAGCGGTTGCCAGACACAAAACACCCCTGCGCCGGGCCTGCCCATGCCGGGACATTCGGATCGCGACAGGGGAGTAAACCCTCGTGTCCATCACTATATCCTTTCGGGAGGATGTATTCGATCGCTATCCCTGCTGAGCGAAGATCGATGACCAGCACATGAATTGGGAGTTCCAGTCTCATCTACCCCTTCGCAATACTCCATTCCCTGGTAAATTACTCTACCGGGAGGACATTCCAGATTTGCTCGCCAATCAAATTGCTCGCTTCCTTCACCTGTCTCGCCAGCCTGGGGGGATGCCCCTGAGATGGGCTTCAAAAAGTTTCCGGCCGCCCATCCCCTTCCCATCCTTCCCTCGATCTCCCACCATTGGTAACCATCGGCAGTCTCGGGTCCGCCAACTATCTTCATGACCGTACCGTTGGGTAACTTGGCTACAACGGGGGAACTGAGCCCGGCATCCTGTCGCAAGTTCAAATTGCTCCCGCTGGTCGCGACAACGACCTCATCACCCACCTCAAACCCACCGGTTTGAGCGAAGGCCGGATGTGGATATGCTTGGAGGAGAAATAGCGCGATGATGATCCCGAATAACCATCTCTTTTTTACCCTGATCATGATCCACTCTCCCGAAGAATAGTAGAAATTGGCGCGTGTACAGAATGGGCAGCGACCAACGATCAAGCAGTGTTATAGAAATGCCCAGCCTGCTTGCACATCGCTCAATAATTTGTTCAGTCTCTGAATTGTCTCCTCGTCCTGCACCTGCCCCTCTGCGCTCAAGGCCACTCGAAACGCGAAAATCAATTCGGGAGCTATCGTAAACAACTCATCCAACTTCTCCACCAGCCGCCCCAAGGCAACCGGATCGAGCTGGGTTTCGGCGAATAATACCTGGGATGGCTTGCGCACCCGCACGGCAAGAGGATTAGCCGCCTGCCAATCATCGATGGATGCCAGCAATCCCTGGCTTAGGGCAGACTGAGCTTTACTGGTGAAAACGTCCAGCGGTACTTCCCGGCCTCCAAAAAACTGCGTTTCGATGGCCTCTTTTATGGCGCGCAGGGTAGGCGTATTGGTGCCTGTATATTCCAGCGCTTTCGCAATGGTTTCGGGCGATAATTCAATTTTCTCTGGGCGCCGGAAACGCACCTGGTCGATTAAAGCCGGCGAACACGGCCAGGAGCCGCTCTCCGGCGTGCTTTCCAGCAGGTGCAGGTTCAAAGCTTCATCGACAGCCTGGCTGAGCATTCCCCAAGGCAAGGCGTAACCGCGCTGAATTTGAAGCGCTTGCGCGATTGCAGAAAGAGAGGCCTGCTCGCCATCCCATGCCTCTGAGACGGCCTGTGGCGTCAAGTCTGCGCCGTGTAAAGGAGCCGGCGCAGGAAGGATTTCTAAGTGTTCCGGCAGCGATCCGGAGGGAAGAGGTTCTCGATACAAACTGACATCGTCCAGCCGCGCCATCAGGATGCCGCGGGCGACTGCAGAACTAACCGCCTCATCAACCACGGATGGATCAATAGTTTTGGGCGCACGTTGGCCATCGAAATAGGCGCGAACAGTGTCTAACCGCAACGCTTTCGCCTGAGCGCTGCCTGGCGTTGACGACCACAAGGTATCCAATTGACCCGGCTTGAGCAGCTCGGTATCAAGGTTGTGCAACTCGGCTGTTTTAGCCGGTAAGATTTCGATTTCTGGTCGCAAAAGGGTATCATCGCTTGGGGGTATGCGCCACCAGGTTTGAGCAGAACCATCGGGGCGCGGCAAGCGTAGAACCAGGATGCCTGCAATCACGCCTCGTTTGAGAGTTTCTAGCAGTGACTCGGTGCGCAGCAACCGCGGCAGCCGTGGAAATTGTCCAAATGCTTGCATGATGTCGGAGACGCGGCGAGAGGTCTGCCCCTCAGCCCATAAGGAGAAATAACTTCCGGGAAGAATCAGGTCCGGATCTAAAGCGTTGGTCACCAGGCGTTCATCTTCCGCCAGCATGCCTTTGATCCGCTCAAAGGGCGTTCCGCCGACCGCGCCGCTGGTTCGCAGACCCTGGGCGCGCACATTGCCATCCTCGTCAAGCGCGATCAGGATGTTATACGTTCCAACGACCGCCTCAGGGAGATTATTCATCGATTCTTGCTTCTTCCCAGGAAGCTGCTTGCGCTGCGTCTCGGTCAACAGCTTATTGACCTCTGTTTTTTCCAAACGCGCCCATCCAAGGTAACGCCGTACCTGTTCACGCAGGCCAGCCAGGCGAGAGACTTCGGGGGCCAGCGCCAGGATATTGTTCCGGTAGATGCGTGGATCTTGCGGGCCGGTCTTCTGGTTGAAGTACGCTTCTACCCCGGCTGGCAGCGGTTTCCCTAACTCGACGGCGCACTCAGGGCCTAAGACCACATAATGCAGCTTCAGGTCATCACCCACATCGCGCGGGCCGCCGGCTGGAAGGGCATGAACTTCCACACCGCTGTCCGCTGATTTCAGGCTGGGAACAGATTTGATCCTGCTGCGAAGCTCGTCGTCAATTTCCGGCTCGTTAAGCCAACCCATCGCCTGGACATGCATATGGGTCAGGTTGGGGGTCGTGCCCAGCTGCCAGACATCTGGATTTTCGAGCAGGAACCAGGAACGCTCGCGCCACTTCCGCAACCCCTCTTCCAACGCGGCTGGATCAATGCCGGGATGAGCCAGCAAAGCCAGCAATTCCAGGTTTGAGGCGCGCTGGCCAATGGGTTGAGAATGCAGAAATGCAGCAATCACGGCTTGCTCCACCTCGCGCGACTTCAGGGTCGGCAGCCCAGCTTGAATTTCTCGGGCTTTATCCAATTCTCCGATCAGAATAGGGGTCCAGCGTTCACTTTCATCGCATATTTCAACCAATTCATTGAGGAGCTGATAAACCGCCAGTACTGCCAGAAGGACCAAGCGCTGGGAGCAGGGCGGTGGCCAACAACCGGGGAAGGATCATGGCCCTCACTATCCCGCAAAGCATAGGCCAGCAAACGCAACGCGCCGCGTGTACGTTGAAAACCATTCATCTGCGTCCATTTCTGGTATAAAACGCTGATCAGGTCAGGGTGGAATGGGTACGCATCCAGCCAACGATCATAGGCGGCCTGATCACGCTGTGCATCGCTGACTGGGAGCTTTTGCAGAGCAGCCATGACCGAGTCCACCGCCGGGCGGGACTCCGCTTCCCCGGGGACTTTCTCAAATAACCGGCGGCGAAGGATTTCGGCAACATCCTCACGAGTAACCGGCTCTACTGGCTCGGCGATGCGCTGGAAAACATCCTCCAGGGCGGAGACACTGAGTACCGGTCTGATCGTTGGCTTCTAGGTTCGAAGCGATCAAGGAGGCCACCATCACAGCCCGATCCACTTTGGCTGCCGCCTGGTTGAGCACCTGGTAGAAGTCCTGATCGCCCAGCAAGCGCGGATCGCTCAGAACGGCCTGGCGATAGTACCACACCGCCTCGTCCACCAGCACCAACGCCCCCAGCCCGTCTTTCAGGGGGGTGCGCAACAAATCAACCAGCAGCGGCTCGGCTGGAACGGTTAAATCTTCATCGTGATCTTTCAGGCGAGTATAGCCAACATCGCCAGCCAATTGGTAGGCCAGCGCGCCCCACAGGGTGCGTACCCGGCGGGTTTCCCTTCTGGACGAAAACTTCCAACCCTTCTTTTACGTCGAATTTATCGCATGGCAGCAGCGCCACACGCGCCTTGGGGGCCTGGGCCAAGCCAGCGAAGGTCAGGAATTCGCTCACGGTGCGGTGCGTTGCCAGGCTGTTCCTCTTTCGGCCAAGTGCAGCAGCGTGATCAGCGTGTGGGTCTTACCGCCGCCATAAGCAACCTGCATGCGCACACGGCTTTACCGCCTTGGCCTGCCAGGCGCCGCAGCACATCGCGCGCCAACTCTTTCATGCGAAAGGTTCGGGTAGGTGCGGTCGAAGAACATCGCCGTATCTCGATAGACCAGCGGCGCTTCACCAGTGCGCACATCGTTAGTCAGCAGCAAACTCGGCCAGGGCGATTTCGCCTTTGCGAACGTCTTCGCGGAGTTTGCAGACTTGATGCCAGGGTTGAACGATCATATACGGTCTCCAATACCTTCGGGCAAATTCCCCATACGATGCAAAATGTCAAGAAATTCTCTCAGGGTTGGATTGCGCCTTTGAGCTTCCTGTATATTTACATGCAATGCCAGACATTCAACTACACTGGGAGTGTAGTCTTCTTCTTTGCGTTTACTAAACTGACGTATCACCCACCTTTTGGCTTCACGTGGATTTTGGGATGTGTCATCCGGGATGGCAAAACGAATGGAAAACTGTCCCATGTTTTCATCGCACTCCACGCCGCCTCTACGTAATCCACCGATGATCCAGGATTCCAATTCCCACTTGGCCCAACAAACAATTACTTCTACGCCATATTCTTCCTCTATGCGCCGGGCGCGGAGCGGCATCTCTTGACGTTCAAGCGTCAAGTCACGGTCATCGTTGCCCAGATAGGGTGGAAAAGTTCGGTCATGATCCAGTAACACAACGAATCTTTGGCAATTGGTTGCACTGATTTGGCGACGCACAAAACTTTCCAGGCCGCGGGGATATCATCGCTTTGTTGCAGGACATATGGCTTTCCGTTAGCCACAAGATATTGGATTTCCGGTAAGTCAGGAAGCAATTGCCTCCTCTGTGCCTTTTCAATCAGTACAGGCAGGGCATATTCCTCACCCAATCCTTCAACGATTATGGTGAGCATAACTTATTCCCCTTTATCTTCGATGATTGGTTTGCGTGGGCGAAGGGGCTTGTCTCCCATGTTGCCATCCAGGATAAATTCGCTCGGCCGTCCCACATTGTTGGCAATGGCTTCCAATGTTTTTGATGGGGCTGACACAATAGACGGCTTTCCTCGCTGAGAGACAAAACATTTAGTTTCATATTGTTTATCGAGTAGTTTATCAGCCCGCAAGACTTCATCCGCGACAATTGGAGAATGGGATGTGAGAAAAACCTGGGATGGAAATTCGTTCCGCGTCCGCGATTTGATAGGCCAGGTTTAATACCCGATTGATAGCGTAACGATGGAGTGCATTTTCGGGTTCTTCGAGCAAAATGACTGCCGGGGGAATTTTTTGCAAGAAAATGGCAAATAATCCAAGGAGGCGGATGGTTCCATCAGACATATCCGACAATAGAAAATCATTCCCGCTGTCAATTTCACTGAAACGTAGCGTATGAAAGGCCGGGCCGTACTCTGGCTGAATATCCTTGATGTAGGGAACAGGCTCCCGAATTTGGGTCAAAAGCGAACTTCGCAAGGATACATCCTCAAGTATGCGGAGCAGAAATGGCACCAGATTATCGCCATTTGCGTTTAGCTCGAGATCCCCTTTTCCAGTTCCTTGCTTGGAAATGGCTGCATCTATGTTATAAGCCCGCCATGACCCAATGTACTCTGTGACTGTCCGCATTTCGCCTACCTGGCTAAAGGTGGAAAGAATGACGCGTCGGGTTCAACGTTCATAAAATCGTTATGAAAGCGCTCTAAGTCTGTACTGAGGTTGTTCAGTTGCATTGGGCCGCGCGTAAACCTTAATTCAACCAGGGTATTGGGATCATATAGAGGATAGCCTTGTTTTTTGGGCCGACCTGGCTTTCGTTTGTATACTTTTGCTTTCAACCATTCTGACGAGAACTGGTATCTCCCCTCGACTTTGAGAGAGATCAAAACTATATTGAACATTCTCGATCCCTCTGGATGTATCCTGTCCCAATTCGAATTCCAGGTGAAACTTGATCGGCGCTCCAGAAGCCGTACGTGTCCGAATGGAATTCTCACCTCCCATATTATTGATGGCGCTTTTCAAACCATCCCTGGGGATACGGGCAATAAAGCGCACCAAATCAGCCAGATTCGATTTGCCGGTGCCATTTGCGCCAATCACCAGATCTATGTGGCCTGGTTGGATGGCGAAATCGCGAAAACTTTTAAAGCCTTTAATGTTCAGATCGGTAATCATGATTTTCTCCCGAATGAAAATCGAATCTGTTGGGTTTGTTCCTTTGGTTGGCTACCCCTCCCCCACGCCACGACCGCCTCCAGCAACTGTCGCTCGCGGCTCTTGGGTTCGGCCATCTCCAGCACCGCCTGGGCCACCGCCCAGAACAGATCATTCTGCCCCAAGCCGTGGTCGCTGACGTAGGCGCGCAGCTCTGGCCAGTGTCGCCGGCAGCCCACAACCAGAGCAGGCGATGCAGCATGTCGATCATCGGCATGCCGCCGCCGGGGTGGGGGTCGCCCAGATCGTCGCGCTTGCGCTCGTCCCACTTTGGCCAGGCGCACATCGCTGCCGGAGGCTTTGAGCATGAACCCACGCGGCCGAGCGCAGCTCGTTCAGGTCCAGGCCGTAGCCCTGGGAGAGCAGGATACACTCGCCCACCGGGGCGTCTTCCAGGCCAAATAGTTGCGGTGGATCAGGTAATAGCGGGTCCACTCGTCCAGCCCTTCGGTGGATTGACCCTTGAGGATCTGGCCCAGGGCAAAATCGGCCACCATGCGGCGCACTTCTCGCAGGAATTCACTGACAGTGAAGGGCGAGCCGTCCATGCGGCGCACTTCGTTGTAGGCGGAGTAGGATTCCAGCGCCGGCCCGACCGCCGCCCAGACGAAGTCCGGCCCGCTGATGCCCATATCCCAGAAATAGCGCAGGCGCTCGGTGACGCGCTCCTGCATGGCTTTTTTGACAGCGGCATAGCGTCCAACGCCAGCATCTTCAGGGCGTTTTCGGCAAACAAGCCAGATTGAGGAAGCAAGATGCGGCGCTTCATGGCTCGTATACGCTTGCGCCTTTCAGTATCAATAGGCCAGGATGCAGTTACAGTAAATCCGGCATTGAATCATCGCAGTTACCAATGTTTCCCAGGCATCTGGTTCTTTATGAGCAAATACCATGACCATACGCCCATCAGATGCTTAAAGCTTCCCATGCTCGTCGAGAAGACGGTTGCCATCCCCTGCTCATACCACTCTGGAGTATGTTCGTACCGGCATATCTACATGAGGTAGTCTGTAACGCAATTCATTAGACTTTTGGAGTAAGACTGGTGAAAAGTTCCTGGATATTGGTCACCAATGGTACGGCGAAGCCAGACATAAAAAAAATCGGATATATCGGCATACGGGATGGCATCATAGTAAGGTGGGTCAGTAATGATTACATCAAATCCAATATCATTCGAGTTCCGAGTGGACTGCATTGTTGTATTACTGAAGTCTGACTGCTTGTGCATCCAATCCAGGTGTGCCATTGATTTGGAGAACCGGCATGTGCACTCAATATTTATTAAACGCCAACATAATAGCCTACCTCTATCGTTAGCATGAATTGCACTTCAGCAAAATCCCAAGTCATAGGTAAAGCAAACCGAAGAAAAGTATGTCTAATAGCCTCTTCACTGAACATCCCAAGACTACAGATTGCGACTAAGTAATCAGCAAGTTTACTAAAACTCATCGCTAAGTAATCCCACGATCGCCTCAACCCATTCATCAGGATAACTCCATTAGCTGACATATCTCTTCTGTGCTGTGGGTCCATTTGACAAACGTCGACCAGTGATAAAAGTTGACGTGGTGTAAACACATCTGGCCCAAGTTTTAAATCCATAGAGTTGAGTAATAACGTGCGAATATTTCTGGGCCTGGAATGGCTCATTGGGCAGTCCATACGGAATTTGCTCCAGCGGCATGCGGCAAAGCATCAGCAGCGCGACGGGCGGCGTTTTCTTCTTCCTGTGCAGGCAGGCGGTATTCCTTGCCATAGTCAGCATCCACCACCACAGCGGTCATACGAGCGCCCAACTTACCGGCGTTGCCGCATTCCTTGATATAGTCAGGGGTCAGGCTCACACCGCAGCACCGGGCAGCGCGATTTAGCGCCCGCCATCGTGCCCTCGGGCACCTGGTCTTTAGGGGAGGGGTCCAGATTTCGAAATCCACACGATGGGCGTCTAGCATTGGGAATCAGACGTAAGGCACGACGAGCGTTGATCACAACGCGGGTTGTATTCTTCGTTTTCTTGACGCGCAAGAAATCCGGTCGGGCGCGGTTTTCTGGGGTATCCGGTAAGGTTTTTCGGCTTTTTTGCACAGCCAGAGAGTCTTGAGCAAGGGCACTTCCGCACCGCAAAGCGGGTCGGGGCAAGGCACGGTGCGTGCCCACAGGTAAGCCACAGTTGGCTGGCCGTTGATGGTAGGGTAGTATTCGGACAGCTCGGCGCGGGCCTGCTTGAGCACCCATTTGCCCCAATAGCGCACGTGGTCGGCCAGGTCGCCGGGCTTGCCTTGCTCCTCGTTCAGGAAACTAGCTTGTGTTTTCCTCTTCGCCCTTTGGCCCTGTCCGGGTTCGGGCAGTGGCCAGGTTTTTCCCGCCAGACTTTGTGGAAACTCCAACGTGCATTTCAAAACAAACCAGGCCACCGGGTTATAGTCTGGCGGTCACGTCACAGCCCAGGCGCATCGCTTCGATAGGAATTGCCCCGCCGCCGGCAAACATATCCAGCACGCGCGGGGCGCGCCCATCGTAAGCTTTGCGGATTTCTTGGCGGAAGATAGTCCAGCGCGGGCCGTTCTCTGTTCCCCAGCGGGTAATGCTTCGATTTTTTTATTCAACTCATGGCGGCTCTGTTCGTCGCCAGGGTCAGGCAACAGGGCAGCGATGATGGCGGCGCGGCAGGCAGCTAATGGACGGCGCGCCGGCCAGATGTGCAGAGTGCTGATATGCCCATGCCGCACGTTATTTTCATGCTTCGAGTCTTCGGAGACTTTCTTGAGTGGGAAAGTTTCTTCGATGAGGCGACGATAGGTCATGAGGATTTATCCGTAAATTTTCGAACTGATTTCAGAGTCAAGTATATCGTCATTGCAGAGAGATGTATCGTTGCGCACTCCTCTATTCGTAACCAACCATGTGCAACCTTGTGGCGATATCCAAATGGACAATCGCTTTTAACGAGATACCAATAGATCAGGTCAAACAATCCAGCCCCAAGTAGTTGTTCCATCTGGGTATTCTTGGGGTTTATCAGATCGTTCAACAATGTGATCCCTGGTACTCCATCTTTAAATTTCACAACTTGTATACCTGATACTTCGGCTACCTTTCGGATTAAGTTCTCGAATTGGGGAACGAGGACATGAGCCGACGATACGAAGTCTCTTTGGGAACAATGGGATAAGGCCGTTTCAAAAAGACGCCAATCATGGGAGGAAAAACCATTTTTCAAAGCCCTCCATCACTTGCTGTGATGTTATTTCGCCTGTTTCTAGCCAAGCGTGAAACAACGCGCCAACCACATCCACAATCTCGGCTACATATTGTTCCGCTAACAATTCGTCAACGTTGTACTCCCCACGGGGATTCCCCTGAGATACAAAGGTGCCGGGTCCCCATCCCAATAAACCTTCCCCTCGATATTTTGACACACGTGATTCCAGTACAGATCGATCCAATACCAGCCTGTCATCAGCCTCGAGTTTTCCCAATTTATCAGGCGCGTCAGCATATTCTTTCTGAAATTCATCAACGGTGGGCAGAAATCGTTCCTGATGTAATTCGTCTACAGCCCTTTTTAGAATTTGGCTCAGATCATCAGCGATGCTTGTTGTTGAAGGAGCCTCACTGTTATCGGGGACTGGCGTTCGTTGACTCCGCGTGAAATTTATACTGGCAGCTACCTGTAGCAACCGACTGGCCCAATCCGTGTCCCCTACTCGTTCCTGGGCAATCCGGGCTGCCTCACGATACCACCCTTCTGCGCCATCCCAATTACCACGCCTGAAGGAAACTTCCGCGGCCAATTCCATTACTTGACACAGGGCAATATTTACCGTACGCCGGTCCGTTTCGTTATCCACCAAACTCCTGGAAAATTCAAGAGCGCTTCGAAGCAGCCAATAGTCCAATTCGTGCCCAAGCATCTTCTGCCCGATAGCACTTCGTAATAGACCACTCACCCGCCCCTTCGTCCCTGGTACAACAGTGTCTAACCGATCGATAGAATCACCGAGGGATAGTAATAACTGTATTGCCAGGTTACTTGAGTGTTCATCACAAATCTCAACCAATTCCAGCAAGCTGGTGAGCAAATCTTGGGCCTCTTGCAGCCGATTAAGGCCAAGATAAAGGCCTATTGCTTCTTGATAGTACCGAACCAGA
>CAWCPR010000011.1:0-6589 GCA_963797475.1 uncultured Chloroflexia bacterium
CGACGGGTCCAGAGGTCAATATCAGCATCTGGCACCAGTGGTCAGGCGATTATCTGGACGCGATTACCCAGGCCTTCAACGATTACACAGCTATGCACCCGAACGTCCACATCGACCTGTCTAAGCCTGAAGATACTTCCAGCGCTTTGAACGTCGCCATCCCGGCCGGCGAGGGCCCAGACATTATCGGGTGGGCGAACGATCAGATCGGCACCCAGGCCCTGGCGGGCAACATCGTCCCACTGGATGATTACGGCATTACCATGGATTTCCTGAACAGCACCTACGAGCCGGCCGCGGTGAAAGGCGTGGTCTGGCAGGATAAGATCTGGGCCCTGCCGGAAACCCAGGAAGCAGTCGCTCTGGTTTACAACAAGGCCCTGGTCACCGATCAATATCTGCCCAGCGATCCAATGAATTTCGATGACTTGCTGGCAAAGGCAGAGCAGTTCAAGACAGATACGGGCAATGCGTTAAATCTGCAACCAGGGCTTCGGCGCCCAGGATGCCTACCACGTAGCCCCGGTATTTTTCGGCTTTGGCGTCCCTTCTTATGTAGATGACCAGGGGAATGCGTATCTGAACACCCCTGAAGCGCTCCAGGCGGGTGATTGGCTGACCAAACTCGCGCCGGTGTCGTTGTCGGAAAACAGCTATGACATCTGCAACTCCAACTTTGCAGAAGGCAAGGTCGGTATGTGGTGGACTGGACCGTGGGCGATCGCCGGGATTGAAAAAGCCAACATCGATTACGGCATCCTCCCGATGGGGAAGCCGTTCGTAGGCATCAAGACCATCATGCTGAGCAAGAACGCAGTCGACCGCGGCAACCAGGACGTCGCCATGGATATCATCAAGTACTTCACCAGCCCAGAAGTCCAGAAGAAGCTGGCGCTGGTGAATAAGACCATCCCGGCCCAGACTAGCGGCCCTTCAAGATCCGGAGGTGGCCCAGTTATACGCCGTGGTTCAATTCGGCGCGTCTGCCAATCTGGGCGTGCCGATGGCCAGTACTCCCTTCGCTTCGGCCCAGTGGGTGCCGGTCGGCGATGCTGCGGCCGCCATCTGGAATGGTACACAGCCACCGCAAGACGCTTTGGACGGCGCTCAAACGGCCATTGAAGACGCAATATCCCAAATGAAGTAGGTCTACTTCTGCGGGGGGAACCTCCGGTTCCCCCCGCGAATTTTTTTTGAGCCTCGCAATGGGTTCTGTGAGTTTAATCTCCGTTTTCGATCTTTATAAATAAATCGCCCGGACATTTCGCAGTGTCTGAGAAAAACCCGAAAGCATTTGTGCGCTAAGGGAATTATCTATAAAGGAGGGAACCACCATGGTCGGCTGGTCTGGTCGTCGCAAGACACTAACGATCCTGGCGTTTATCTTGCCTACGATCCTCGGCATCTTTGTTTAACGTTTATCCGATGGTCTTAAATACCTACGTATCCTTCACCAACCGCAATAAATTCAGGCCCAATCCGGATTGTTCGAACGGCCTGAACAGCTTCCTGGTCCCGACCTGCTGGCCGGTATTCAAGGGAAAAGCGCCGGTGGGCCTGGGCGAGCCCTATACGTTGACGGATCCGATTTATAAAAATTACAGCGACCTTTTCGGATCGTTGTTTACTTCCAAAGCCGTGTTGGCCTTATTGAGCATCGTCGCCTGCGGTATCCCGCTTTTCGCCGCTTTAAAGGTCGACCAACGGTTCGACCGGCAGTTAACCCGCTCAATTCCCTCCAGTGTGGTCTGGCTGGCAGGCATCGCCCTGGCCTTGTTCCTGGCCTGGGTGTTGAACATCGCAGGAGCTTACGGCGAATTATTGGACACCGGGGATTTCATGACGACTGTGCTGCGCACGGTGTTGTTCGTCATTCTCCGCGTGCCGCTGAGCTTCCTGATCGGATTGGTCCTGGGGTTGATCCTGAGCAGCGCCAATCTACCCGGGCGCACCCTGTTCCGGGTGATCCTGTTCGTGCCTTGGGCGGCCTCTTCCGTGGCGATTTTGATGGCGTTGGTCTGGCAGTTCTTTTTCCGCGATCAAGGCACTCTGAACCAGATTTTGCTGACGCTCTTCAGCATCAAAGGTCCAGTCTGGTTGAACAGCCCGCTTTACGCTTTTGGGATCATCATCCTGGTCGATGTCTGGTTCTCCTATCCGTTTTTCATGATCGCTATCCTGGGAGCCCTGGCTGGCATCCCCAACGAATTATATGAAGCCGCGGACGTAGACGGGGCTACATTTTGGGACCAGTTGACCGGCATCACCCTGCCCTTGATCCGCCCGGCGATTTTGCCAGCCATCGTGCTGACTTCAATCACTGCCTTTCAGATGTTCGGAACGGCCTGGGCGCTGACAACAGGAGGGCCTTCCGTCGGCGCCGGTAAGCCGGGAGCCACCGAGTTCGTGATGGTTTACGCATATAAACAGATTTTCCAGTTACAGAACTTTGGCCGCGCCACGGCGTTTGCGGTGATCATCTTTATCTTCCTGTTTGCGGCCACACTGTATAGCCTGCGTGTGACAAGGATAACGAAAGGAGCCTACGAATGATCCGCGCACCTTCCCGCCCTGTTCGTATTCTGCAATATGTCATTCTCATCCTGGCCTCCGTGGTCGCTTTATACCCGGTCTGGTTTGCTCTTCTGGCATCCGGGCGGCTTGGCGACCGGCTCTATTCCTTAAACCTGGCGGGTATGTTCTTGCCCACCGAATGGACTTTTGAGAATTACCGGGTGATGTTGTTTGATAAGCCCTTCTTCGTCTGGCTGCGCAACAGCGTTTACGTCGCATCGGTGACGACCGTCCTCTCGATGGTGATTTGCACATCCGCTGCCTTTGCCTTTTCACGCTTCCGTTTCAAAGGCCGGGAATTTGGCCTGATCTTCCTGCTTGGCATCCAGGCATTCCCAGGGATCCTTTCGCTGGTTGCGGTAGCCCAGATCCTGACCGCCATCGGCCTGTATGGAAGCCATTTCGGCTTGATCCTGGCCTATACCACCGGCACCCTGGTCTTCTCCACCTGGAATCTCAAAGGTTATTTCGACACGATCCCGATTGACCTCGAAGAAGCCGCAATGATCGATGGCTGCGGGCCGATCCAATCTTTCTTCCTGGTCGCCCTGCCCCTGGCCCGCCCTGCCCTGGCGATCACTGCACTGCTGGCCTTCCTGGCTGGTTGGAGCGACTTTATTTTCGCCAACGTGCTCGTGCCTGCTCCGGACGCCAAGAAACTGGCTGTGCCGGCTTTGTTTTCTCTGGCGAACCAACAAGCTGTACCCTGGGGTTATTTTCGCGGCCGGGTTCGTGATCGTGATCATACCCACCATTCTCGTCTTCCTGTACTTACAGCGTTACCTGGAGGCCGGGCTAACCCTGGGAGGCGTAAAAGGCTAAATTGCTCGGATTTTCTTTTGCCCTCTGGTTGGAATAACCTCCTTTCAGGAGGCGCTATTGGCTTGTGACCTGAATGGATGATTTCATTTTCGGGACGCTGGCGACCGAAGAGCTGCGCCTGGCGCACGATCTCAAGCTGCTAAGCGGCGTCACCCACCGCCAGAGACGCTTTCCACACGATCCACAGCCGGGAGAGCCAATCGAATTGGAATTAAACGTCGGCCCGGATCACGCCAGTGACCGGGCCTGGGTCTATTGGACGACCGGCGGCGAAGACCCGAGCGGTCGGGCCGGTCGCGCCGATCATGGCTGGGCGACGCCGATGCTGCCGGAAAGCACGCTGTGGAACACGATGTTGTGGGGTTACACGCGCCGCTTCCGGGCAATCTTGCCCGGCCTGCCTCAAGGCACGCTTCTGCGCTACTGCATCGCCGCGATGACCCTGCAGGGCGAAGAGATCCTTGCCGACGGTGGGGCTTTTTACGCCTGCTATATTGACGGAGTCTCCGCGCCTGAATGGGCTAACGATGCAATCGTTTACCAGGTATTCGTGGACCGTTTCTCTCCCGGAAACGGGAAATCCTGAAATCAGCCCAAAACACCGGCTGGGTTTTACGGTGGCACGCTGCAAGGCATAACCGAAAAGATGGATTACCTGGCGAACCTGGGCGTCAACGTACTCTGGCTGACCCCGGTATTTCCCAGCCCCTCGCATCATGGCTATGACGCCACGGATTACTTCGAGATCGAGCCGCGCCTGGGCAGCAAAGCAGACTTGCGGGCCTTGCTGGATGCGGCCCACGGGCGCGGCCTGCGCGTGCTGTTGGATTTCGCCCCCAATCACTGCTCCAGCGAGCATCCTGCCTTCCGAAAAGCGCTGTCCGACCCGGCCAGCCCCTTCGTGCAGTGGTTCTCCTTCGAGCATTGGCCCGATCAGTACAAGTCTTTCTTTGGGGTGAAATCGCTGCCCCAGTTCAATTTGCGCCAGTCCGCCGCCCGTAAGCACTTGCTGGAGGCGGCGGTGTATTGGCTGGAATTTGGCGTGGATGGCTACCGGCTGGATTACGCCATCGGTCCAACGCCCGACTTTTGGGCCGAATTCCGCCGGGCGACCCGCAGCGCTCGCCCGGACTGCTGGACTTTCGGCGAAGTGGTCGAGCCCCCCGATTCTCAGGTCGCATTCGAAGGACTGCTGGATGGATGCCTGGATTTTATGCTCCTGGAAGCGCTGCGCCAGACTTTCGCATTCGGCCGCTGGGACGCCGCTCGTTTTATGAGCTTCCTGGACCGGCACGAGGCGTACTTCCCGCCCGGGTTCTCCCGCCCTTCTTTTCTGGATAACCACGATATGAACCGCATCTTGTGGGCGCTGCAAGGCGATGTTCGAAGGTTGAAGATGGCAGCAATATGCCAGTTTACGTTGGCCGGCCCGCCCATTATCTATTACGGCACCGAGGTAGGGCTGTCACAAGCGCGTGATGTTCGCCAGGGCAGCCGCGGCCTGCCGGAGGAATCCCGCCTGCCGATGCCCTGGGGCGACGCTCAGGATAATGACTTGCTGAGATTTTACCAATCTCTGGCGAGGCTGCGCCAACGCGAGCCTGCGCTGCGGCGCGGCCGGCGCCAAACCATTTATGCCGGTCCGGATACGCTGGCATACACCCGCTCGGACCGCGGCGTGAGCCTGGCAACCGCTATCAATTTGGGGGAAGAGAAGCGCCGGCTGCAACTGCCTGGAGACTGGAAATCGGTAGAAATCGCCAGCCAGGCTGGCGGAACGCTTGACAGACAGACCGGCTGGGTAGATCTGCCGCCCCTGAGTGCGCTGGTTTTGAAATCCTGACTAAAACTCCTGGATAAAACCAATGAAAAAGAATAAAGAACTTCCGGTTCGATCGGGGCCAGCCTCGTCGGGGCCGGTTTTCACGCGGCTGGTTTTACTGCTTGTAATCATTCTCGCCTGCCTGGCAGGTTGTACAGGATCCCAGGTCCTCCCCACCGCTGATGTGGCTGTCCCACTGGCGACAGCTACCGGCGCTGTGCAGGAGCCGGCCTTACCTACACCAACCGAGCCGTCTGCCTCGCCCACGCCAGCGCCGGCGGGACCCGTCCCGGTCCAGCCGCTGACCGGCATGCCCCAAGGTAGCGACGGCTTTCCCTGGTGGAACGATTCCGTCTTCTATGAGATATTCGTGCGTTCTTTTTATGATAGCAACAGCGACGGCATCGGAGATTTCAACGGTATCACCGATAAGCTGGATTACCTCAACGATGGCGACCCGGCGACGACGAGCGACCTGGGGATCAGCGGCATCTGGTTGATGCCTATTTTCCCTTCGCCTTCGTATCATGGCTACGACGCCACGGACTTTACCACCGTCAACCCGGATTACGGAACGATGCAGGATTTTAATCGCCTGTTGGAAGAAGCGCATAAGCGCGGTATCCGGGTGATCATCGACCTGATGTTGAACCATACCTCGTCGGAGAATCCCTGGTTCAAGGCCGCCCAGGACCCCACTTCTCCCTATCGCAACTGGTATATCTGGTCGCAAACGGACCCCGGGCTGAAAGGCCCTTCCGGCGAGCAGGTCTGGCATCAGAGCCCTGCAGGCGACTATTATTACGGTTTTTTTTCAAGCGCCATGCCGGATTTGAACTACCAGAACCCGGAGGTAGTCTCTCAAATGGAGGGGGTGATCCGTTTTTGGCTGCAGGATGTAAAAGTCGATGGGTTTCGCCTGGACGGGGCGCGCTACCTGGTTGAAGAGGGGAAAGAATTGGCGGATACTCCGGGCAACCATGCGCTGTTCAACCAGTTCTTCGACTTTTACAAAGGCCTGGACCCCCAGGCTCTGACCGTGGGGGAGGTGGCAACCAGCTCTTTCGTGGTTTATTCTTATATTAAAGGCCAGGAGATGGACCTGGCTTTTGACTTTGACCTGGCCCGTTCGACGCTCGCCAGCGCGGGGTCATCTCGTTCGGATAAGGCTCTCAACCAGTTGAAATTTGATTTGAAAGGTTTTCCGCCGGGGCAATTTGCCACTTTTCTCACCAATCACGATAACAACCGGGTGATGACGCAGCTCGGCGGCGATATCGAGGCGGCAAGGAGAGCGGCGGCTATGCTCCTGACAGAGCCGGGAGTGCCTTTTATTTACTACGGCGAAGAAATTGGAATGAGCGGTGAAAA
>CAWCPR010000012.1:0-313299 GCA_963797475.1 uncultured Chloroflexia bacterium
TCGTAAAAGAGACGTTTGCGAGACTGTGGCTATACGCACAATATTTTGGACAGCACTTCTTTGAGAAATCAAAAACTACAATTAATTGGGATTTCCGCCACCTACTGTAAAAAAAGAGACGTCCTTACCTCCCTTCGCTCCCTTCTACTCGAAGTAACAAAAGCCACAGGCCCGTCGCCAATTCTCCCAGCAGCGACAGGCAACACTGGCATCACCCGCTCCGGCGCGGCCAACGCCCAACCCAAAAGCCCAGGCCGCTTACAACTAGCGTGATAGCCAGGATCTCCCGGACCATCGCCACACTCCTGAAAACCACATCAAAACCCCAACCGCCGGCGGTCCGGCGTCTCGGGGGCTGCCGCCTGCCTCTCGCCTCCCCCTCCGTCGCCTGTTGGGACGAACAACTCGGAGAGCATCTGCTGGTAGGCAAATGGCACCAGTTCCACGAGGGCGGCTACCGCCTGCTCCTGCCAGCCGCCCGCAGGGGCGTAGTCCTCTGGATGGGCGGCGATCACCTCTCGGATCAGGTCTTGCACCCGTCCCGGGTCGCCTGGATGCAGCGGTTCCACCTGGACCAGCGCCGGGGGCTGCCAGCGCCCGGCGAGACGCGCCCGCAACCAGGCCTGGCGCGTGGGCAGGTCCAGGGTGGTGGCCCCATAGCGAACCGTGGCGGAAAGCACCGCCCGCACCAGGTCAGCGTCTTCCGGGTCCGGCGAGAAGAAGGCCTGAGTGGAGGTGTTGGCCAGCAGCGCCTGCACTACCGGCTCGAACCCCTCCATCCGGCGCAGCAGTGACAGCGATTGGGCCAGTACGAAGAGGCGCGCCCCAAACTTGGCCCCCTCCGAGAGCAGCGCTTCCAGGCGCATCCCCGAGCCCACCTCCTGGGCCTCATCGATCAAGAAGTAAAAAGGGATCGGCTGCGCGAGCGTCGCCCGGCGGAAGACGGCCTCGAACACGTTATAAACAACCCCGGCCGCCAACCGCGCTCCCTCGCGCCCCATCTCCCCCGCCGGCAGGCGCAGTACCACCCAGGCCCGCTCACGCACCCAGCGCTCCAGGTCCACGAAGCGCTCCTGGTGCATGGCGGCAAATAACCAGGGCGAGAGCTCCAGGGCCATAACCTTGGAGAGCACCGGGCTGATCACCTCGGTCACCCAGCCCTGGTCCCAGCGACCGTAGCCTTGAGAGAATTGCCCGAGCAAGGCGTCCAGGGCCAGGGCGTTCATACGCTCCACCGGCGGGAGGTACGCCAGGGCATTGCGCCGCCAGTCGGTGTTGAAGGCGGCGAAGACCACATGCAAGAGCCCCAGGCGCGTTCGCGGATGGTGCTGGTTCCAGACATGGGCCAAGCGGAAGAGGCCGAGCAAAGCCGCCTGCATCCGCGGCCCCCAGTAATCCTCCCACAGGCGCCGCCCCACCTGGACGATGGCGTTGCCGGCCCAGGCAAAGTCGGGGACGGCCAGCAGGTTAAGTGGAATCAGTTCAGGTTGGTTGGGGTCCAGGACCCGCAAGCGGGCCACTGCCGCGCTGCGCTGGGGTTCGGGCAGCTCGTCCACCGCGCACAGAAACGAGTTGGCCAGCGACAGGTGCGGGTCAACCAGGAAGAGTCCGGGGGCGTCATCGCCGCGGGCCAGGAGTTGCCGCAGCAAGGCAAAGGCGAAGGAGGACTTGCCACTGCGGCTGCCGCCCACCGCCAGGCCATGGCCATCTGGGTCCACCCCGACCGGCTCACTGGTGGCAACCGCGGTCCCGATCCGGAAGGGGGCTTCCACCAATGCGCGTGAGGGCGGTGGAGCAGGAACCTCCTGGCGAGCCTCGCCATCGATCACCCCGCTCCCTTCCCCAGCCTCCGGTGGGGCGAGTAACGCCGCCAGGTCACTGGCCGCCACCGGACAGGCGCAGGCCCGCACCCCCGGCCATTCCGGCGAGAGTTCTCGCCACCAGCTCCGCCCTGAGAGCAGCTCCAGCTCCGGGGGCTCGGCGGCAAGCAGGGTAAAGCTCACTGAGAGCAGCGCGCCCTGAGAGGCGGCCAGCAGCGCCTCTTTAGGCAAGGAACGCAGGCCCATCCAATCGAGCAAACCCAGGAAGGCAGCCAGGAAGAGCGCCCCGCCAGCCGCCACAGCCAACGCTCCCGCTGGGCGTGGCAACAGCCCCGCAGCCAGCGTTCCACCCCCCAGACCCGCGATCAGACCGCCAAGATTAATCCCGGTTCGCAGCAGTTCCAGCCTCAGCCCCCAGGGATTTGGGGCAGCAACGGCCTGCACACCGCTCTCTGCGCCGTAATTGTAGGCCGAGAGGGCCTGCAGCCGCTCCTGCAAGCGGCTCTCCCGCCCGAGAACCCAAACTCGCAGCGCCGCCCTGCGGGCGACAAGCTGCCCGGCCAGAGCGAGAAACGGGTCGCCGAGAGTCGATCCGGCGGGCTGGTCTCCGCCAGCCACGAGCCGCGGCAGCCGGGATGTGTTACGAAGTGCATAGACTTTCCCGGGCTCTCCTCTCAACCCAGTCCTCCCTTCCACCTCTTGCCAGCGAGATTGCTGGCGAAAAATCGCCGCCCAGGCCTCCACTGCGCCGTGGCCTCTTCCGGGCGGCGCGTAAAGGCGTACCTGTAAGCCAGCGGGCGCGCCGGAGAGCTCCAGGGCTATGGGGGAAGGAAGCTGGGCCAACCAGGAAACGGCCTGTTCCCTGGCGCCGGGCAGCGGTAAAGGAGCGAACTGCAACTTCCAGCACTCCCACGCGCCGGAACAAAGCGGGCAGCCGCCCTCCCCATACCTGTAGCCGCAGCGCGGGCAGAGTGTCATGCCGGGCACGGCCATCATCTCGCCGCTCCGAGTGCCTTCCAGAAATCCAGCCAGGAGGCGGGCAAGATCACCTGCATGGGGAAAAGCGCCCCTCGTCCACCGGCCGGCGCAGCCAGAAAAGCATAGGGCGGGAGCCGGCCGGCTTGCTCTGCCCGCTGCCGGCTCTCCCCCTCCGGCACACCTAGAGCGCGGAAGAAGGTATAAGCCTCCTCCTGAGGCAGGCGCCCAACGAAGGCGGTGGCGGCCAGGCCAAGGGAAGCGGCCTGATGCGCCAAGTCGCCGGGCAGGTAAGTCGAGAGCATCACCCCTACACCGCGTTTTCTCGCCCGCCGCCCCAGTTCGTCCAAGAGGTCGGCAAAAGCCCCACCCCGCAGCAGTCGCCAACCCTCATCGATGAAAATGTCTATTGGCTGCCTTCCAACCGTCACCACATGATAGAAAAACCAGGAGAGCGCGGCGTGCACCAGGGTCCGGCTCTCCTCCCGCAGGCCGGAGAGGTCGAAGTTCCACCATACCCCGGCAGGGATATCCGGGGAAAGCAGGGCTTTGGGGCGATCGAAGAAGCCCGCAAGCAAACCACCCCGGGCATAGGGGCGCAGCAAGGCGACAGGCCCGGCAGCTTCCACTGTGCCCAGCGTGACCAACGTTTCCAGCAGATCGATCAGCGCCATCGGACCCGGGCGGCGCTCCCACCGCCGGCGCACCGCCTCGTGTAGGGCGGCCTGCGCGCCGGGGGAAAGCGCCGCCTCCCCACTCAGGGCCGAGAGCAGAAACCGCGCCGAGAGCAGCATCTCCGCCGGATCTTCGCCCGCCAGAGGGTGAAGCAGGCAGAAATCAGGATCATCCGGCGGCCCGGCCGGGATCACCCGCCCGCCGAGGGCCAGGCACAGGCGATTGTTCTCCCCTTCCGGATCGAGGGAGACCACCGCTCGCCCCTGGAGCAGGCGCTGCAGCAGGATCAGGCGCAGGAGGCTGGTTTTGCCGGCGCCCATCTCGCCCAAGATGAGCGAGAGCGCATGGGGCGGCGGGGGCGCGCTGGGATCCAGCCCGCGGGTAAAGGAGAAGAACACATCCTGGCCGTCCCGGGCGTGGACTCCCAGCCAGACGGCGTCAGGAGCGGGAAATACCGTTCGCCCTGGCGCCGGAAAGAGCGGAGCGACCTCCTCCAACAGCAGAGTGGGCGCTTCCAACCCTGGGAAAAGCTCCCCACCGGGCTGGAAGTGAAGCAAGGCCCGTTCGGGGATGTAAACCAGACGCTGGGGGACGAAGCCCCGCGCTCTCAGGAGGGTTTCGAGCTGCCGCCGGGCGGCCTCAGCCTCGGGCTCTTGACCGCGAGCAGCACACAGCCCCAAGAGCAGCATCGTCCGAAAGGCCGGCCTGCCCAGGGCAATGGCCGACTCGGCGGCGTCCAGAGCATGGTCCATGGCCTGTTCAGCCATGGATGGCCGGCGCCCGGTCTTCTCGGCCAGGGCCAGCAGCAGCCCTTCGAAGAGTGTGCGCCGGGCACGCAAACTGCCGCGCAGCACGTCCGGCGGCTCGCGACGCAGCGCCACCGAATAGAATATGGGCACACCTGCCTCCAGGAAGACCCCGGCCGACAGCTTCCCCCAGGAACGTTCCGGCATCCCGGGCGCGCCGCCGCCGTCCCGCAGCGTGAGGGGCAAGAGCACCCCAGCCGGAAAGATCAGGCCGTCTTCGCCCACCTCCACTGCCTGTGGGGCCACCGCGGCGCAGTAGCCATCTTCTGGCACAATGCGATCTTCCTTCTCTATCACCGCTCACTCTAATTCCGGATTCAAAAGGTGGTGGGCCAGCACCAGGATCTCCTCCCGCCCCAGCGGGGCGACCAAAAGCCCGTAGCGACCGAGCGTCCCCGCCACGCCTCCCCACCAACCCAGCGCCTCGTCCCCAGGCGGCAGGATAAACTCGAGCAAGGTGCGCCGGCGATAAGGCAGGGGAAACCCCTCTAGGTAAAGCTTCAACCCCTGGCGCAGCGTCTCCAACTCTTCTCCCTTACCCAGCGAAGTTGCACCACTCCGTTCTGTTAAGCCGCCCAGATCTGTGGTGCGGCCTCCCTCCCAGGCTTCCACCTGGGCGAGAAACGCCTGGCGAGGAGCCGGGTCGGGCCAGGTGACCTGAAGCAGCCGCACTGTCCAACCGGGCACCAACGAGGCCAGCAAATCTCGGTAGGCCTCCTGGGGGCGCGTCTCGGGCCGGTCTGGATCGGCGAAGAACTCCGCCAGCAGCCTGCGGCTGCCGTCCCGTGCTACCAGAGCTGTGTATCCTTCCAGTTCCTGGAAACCCTGCCCCAGGACAAAGTCTTGGGTCTTGCCCACTTCTCGCCCGTTCATGGCTCCTGAAAGAACTCCTCCGGCAGGTTAAGGTCGGCGGGACGGAAGCCGGGGCGCAGCGGTCGATAGCCACTGGGAAGGAGTTCCCCCTGTCCTGGGTCGAAGCGAAAAAGGGGCAGGAAGGACGGCCGGGCAGCGGCCCGCTCTACCATAGGCTGCACCTCCACGATCTCCCGCACCACTTGGCCATAGCGCGGCCCGCGCTCCAGGTAGACCACCGCCGTGATCGCCTCGGCGAAGCCCTGGGCAATCTGAAGCTCGGAGAGACCCCGGACATCGGGATGGGCGTGGACGACCTGCAGGAAGCGCATCCATACGTCCTCGGCGCCGGTGGCGTGCAGGGTGAAGGCGCTGTGTCCATGACCGGTAGCGGCCGCTCGAACCAGTTCCCAGGCTTCCGCGCCACGCGCCTCGCCGATGACAATCCCGTCCGGCCGTGCTCGCAGCGCCGCTCGCGCCAGGTCGAACATGCTGACGGGCGGCGGACCGCCGCGCACCTCTGGGCGGGTGACGGTGTACACCACGTTGCCGGTATCCGTCGCTGGATCACCGTCCCATCCGGAGAGCACGATCTCGTTGCTGTCTTCAATTAGAAATAAGCGGATGGCGCCCTGCGGGAAGCAGGAGAGCATCTCCTGGAGCACACAGCGCGCCAGATAGGTCTTGCCGGTGCCAGTAGCCCCTGCAATCACCAGCACGCCCCCGTGGACCATGACCGAGAGCAAGTAGTTGGCTGCTGCTTCGCTGCGGGGATAAGCACGTGGGGAAAACTTCGGCCGGGGCACAGGCGGCAACGGGCTCTCAAAGAATCCGCCCAGGCCTTTGGCCGATGCGCTGGCTGATGCGCTAGGGCCATCCGAATAGCGAGACACTCGCAGAGTGATCACGTCACCATAAGGAGAAGCCGGAGGCATGATATGGCTCACCCGCACCCCCTTTCTTTCTACTCCACCATCCCCGGTAGGAACCACCACCTGCAGCATGGCGTCGGCGATGGGGTGATCTGGGGTCGGGGCGCGCTGTCCGGCCTGATCGACGAGCACTCGCAGAGCGTCCCCCACCTCCCGCGGGGCAACCCCGGCCGGCTGCCAACCTGCTCCGGTGGTATATACGTACAAATGACCCAGGTTGATGGCAATATCCTCCACACTTGGATGGGCGATGAACTCAAGCAGCGGCCCCAATCCAGAGAGCTCGCCGATCAGGCGCAGCAAAAACTCCGGCCCCAGGCGCACCCCGCCATCCAGGAGCGCTCGCTCCTGGACCTCGGCGAAAGCCTGGCGGGCCAGGGTTTCAACCTCCCGTGGAGAGAGGGCCCGCTGTCCGGCCTCCGCCGTCAGGCGTGCTCTCCCTTCATTTAATAAGCGCTGCCACCAGCCTTCCAGTTCATGTTCCGACGGAAGCTCGCGGGGCAGGCGCAGGGACCGGCCTGTGATGTCAAAAACGTTTGGGGATTCTTCCACTGGCGATCACCTCTTTCGAAAGCCAAACAACCCCCGCTTCCCATGCTGGCGTGAGTTCAGTAGCCCTACCCGTTGCGCCCCTTCGGTGACGGTGGGCACAAAATGGGCTGCAAAGGAGACCAAGGCCTCGGTGAAGGGCAAAAGCTCCTCCAGATGCTCCCGCCGGTAGCGCCAGATCAGGATATCCCCGCGCCGCTCCGAATTGACCGCCTGAGCTGCCAGATGATGATCCACATAGGGGATCACCCCGCCGGGCGATAGCGCCAGCTCGAAGCGATCTTCCCGCAACGCTTGCGAGAGCAAGCGATGAGCAGACTTGAAGTCGTCCCCTAGCACCATGTTGTAGCACACCTTAACCCGGCTACCGATGAACTCGACCGCGGCGCTGTTACCAGCGGCGCCGTTACCGGCCACCCCGGAAAAGGCGCGGATCATGCGGGCGATCCATCGCCGGGTCTCAGCCAGGTCGGGGATCTCTGGACGGATGACAATGGCGATGCCCTCGGCAATGCGCAAAGCAGCCCGGTGCACCGTGTGTGCCGGGTTGTTGCCCACGTCTACCACGACCACACCGCCTGTGGCCACTCCGGCCTCATACAGGCCCTTGAGCACCTCCGTGACCCGCTCTTCATTGTCCAAGGCCTGATCGCTCAGATCGTCGGTGACCAGTCCGGGCAGCACTCGCAGCGTAGGCAGGTCAGGCAGCGGGGTAAAGGCTTGCAGATAGGTCGCGCCGGAAGCTACTTCCGCCAGGATTTCCCGAGGCCGGTCGAGCTCCTGGCGCAGCAGGTTGATCAGGGAGGAATTCACCCTCCCCAGGCGCAAGTGATACGAGAGCGCCCCGGCGTTGGCATCCGCGTCCACCAGATACGTGGTGACGCCCGAGAGCGCCAGGGCCACGGCGAGATTCACGGCAATGGTGGTCTTGCCGGTGCCGCCCTTTGGAGAAGTGACGGCGATCTTGCGTACGGCCAGATTGGAGCCGATACGCGCCGCCAGATCGCTGCCCAGCACCGCCCGGCGGTACTGTTCGTCGGCGGCTAATCCCCCCGCTTCGGCCCGTCGCAACGCCAGCAGCAAGTCTCCGGTCTCCTTCTCAGAAGGGGGATAAGCAAAGGCTGGCAGGTTCGTGGCGTTTGCCCAGGCAGCCAACCCGTCGCTCGCCCCGGCCACGATGAAGAGCAGCTTCCCCCGCTCGGCGGCTCGCACCAACCCCTCCGGCGTCACCGAGGCCTCCGGGGAAACCACCACCATGGCCTGGAAATCAAACAGGTCCAGGTGTTGAGGGGTGAAGGCGGCCAGTTGCGCGGCCACCATGTGGTCGTGCTCGCAGAGCGTCAGGTTGAGACGGGAAGTGACCGCACCGGCGCCGAGTAGCAGGATCTGCATGGCTAACGCTCCGGCGTCAGGGTCGGGCCAGTGGGGAGAGGCGTCGGGGATGGCGTCCTAGCGGCCTCTGTAGCCAGGAGTGTCATTGTTGCGGAGAGCGCCTGTTCCCGGTCGGAGCGGAAGCGTTCTTCGAAGTCCCAGTAGGTGAATCCAGTGGAAACGCCGGGCTCGCCCACCGAAAGCAGGGATACGATCAGGCGGCTGCTTTGCTCCAAAGCCAGGGCGAGCGCCTCCCGCCCCGCGTCCGGAACCAGCAGGATCAGGGTTCTCTCCTGGGTCAGGTCGATTACCGCCGGCGCTGCAGCGGCTGAGGTAAAACCCGAGCCGCCAGCGGTTTCTTGTGCTGCCTCGGCCGGCAGCCCCTGAACGGCGATCACCCGTACACCCTGCGGGAAGAGATCCTTAGCCAGGGGCGGGAAGCTGCGCGCCAGAGCCTCCTGCCCCGGCTGCGCCTCCAGCGACGGGGTTGGGGACGACAACAACAAAGAAGGTTGTTCAGGGGTGAGGGCAGGAAACACAAAGTTGGCCAGTACGCCAGGGGTAGCCGGCGCCTGTGGACGGGAAGCAATCACTACCGTGATCCCCACCAGATCTCCCGGCAGGAAGGAGTGTGCGTCGGGGGCGATCACGTTCTGAGCCGAAAGCGGCAAAGGGAAAAGGCTGTGACCGGGGTGATTTGCCAGGGCGGCCGAGAGCCGCGTTCCCTCCCCGGCCGGCGCCAACACGGCGCTCTTGAAGAGCGGCTGCCCGGCGCTTACTGGCAAGGCGGCTACCCCGCCCACCACGCCGCTCATCTCCTCAGCAGGGATGTAGAGGGCGGTGTTCTCGTCCTGGTACACGCTCTTCTCCACCAGATCGCCCGGAGCGATCACCTCACCCATGGCCAGGTCCCGGGCCGCAGCCAGAACCGAGAGCTGCGCTGGGCGCTGGCTGGCAGCAAAGTAGCTCAAGCTGCAGAACGCTCCCAGGAAGACTAGCAATGAAACGAGCAGTACCAGAAGATTGAGTCCCGAATCGCGCAGGCGTTGGAGCATCACAACCTCCCAAAAACGATTATTCGATCATGAGACGGGCTGGCCATTTGACGCTCAGCCCACTTTGTGCGAGCGCTCCCCGGTAGTGAGGGCGAGAGTCCATCAGTCCATCAAGCTCGTTGATGAACCGCAGTGCCAGCCCGCACAGCGCCACGAAGACGAGCTCGGACTGGAAGGATTTCGAGCGAAAGCATGCCTGCCTGGCGCGTACCAGGGTCAGCACCTCGGAGAGCAGCTCATCGGCCGCCAGCGCCTCGGCGGTCATCCTGGGCATGCCCGGGAAGCAGTCCTGCAGCAGGTCGGAAAGCTCGTCTAACGCACCGGAATTGGGATTCGCCGGCGGCCGGAGCAGGTCAGGCCCGGATGCTGGGAGGGGCACCTCTCCAAGTCGCCCATTCCGGCAGGCGCGCAGCACCTCTTCTACGGAGGCCTGCGGCTGCTCCTGGAGGGTTTCAATAGCTTCAGGAATATACCGCAGTCCAGCTGAGAGCGCACTGGCCAGGGTGTTCTGCGCCTCCAGGGGCAGCTTCGCCACAGCCTCCACATGACGCAGGGCCAGTCGCTGGCGCAGTTCCGAGGGAAACGCCTGGAGCAACGCTTGCCTGCGTTTTTTCCGTTCGGCGTACGAGATTGGCATTGGTTCCTCCCTCAGCGACGCATTTCTGTCCTATGACCATGATACAGAAAAACGGGCGAGGGTGTCCCGCCGGGGTCGCGGTTTCCGAGGCACCAGCGTGGCCTCGATACTTTGGATCATCATAAGCTTCAGAGCACTTGCCAGGGCAGAAAAAATGTCCCACAATTAATTTGCCTGTCATACTTGCCCTCCGGAACAGGTTTGTTAAAATTCAAAAGTGGAAAGTCTGCAGGTAGCCTGTCCGTGGCCGTTAAAATTCCCAACTATGGGGCGGGCTTCTGCTGGATTCGGCAGGCCGAGAAGAGCATACTACCGATCAAAAGTCCTCTTATCCGCTTGTTAAAACCATGAATGTCAGGCGTGACCGAGCAAGTTTGGTTCAAGAATCAAGTGGTTATTACAGGGAGTGGCATATGTCCAGTTATAAACTCGACACCCAGACCTCTTACGACAAAGTCGCGGTTGAATATGCTGAAAAATTCAAGGATGAGATGGATTTCAAACCCTTCGACCGTCAATGTCTTGATAGGTTGGCGCGCGAAGTTGGCAAACTAGGTCCCATCTGCGACTTGGGTTGTGGGCCCGGGCAGATTGCGCGTTACCTGCACCGCCAGGGCATTGACACGTTGGGAGTAGACTTATCCCCCGGGATGATTGCCGAAGCTCAAAAGCTGAACCCAGAGATCCATTTCCACCAGGGCGACATGCTGTCCTTGCCCGATACCAATGACTCTTGGGGCGGTATAGCTGCTTTCTATTGCATCATCCACGTCCCGCGTCCGCGGGTCACAGACGCCCTGCGCGAGTTGAGACGCGTGCTCAAACCCGGTGGTGTACTGCTGATCACCTTCCATATTGGCACTGAAGTCGAACATTTAAACGAATGGTGGGAGAAACCGGTAAACCTTGATTTTGCTTTTTATCTGCCAGGTGAAATGGAGGATCGGTTAATGGAGGCCGGGTTTGAGCTCGAGGAGACTTTCATACGCGAGCCCAACCCGGAGGTGGAGGTCGCCACACAAAGAGCATATGTGTTTACGAGAAAGGCAAAGGCCTAATTTAAACATCCACCCTCCCAGCTCTTGCGTAGGACGCGTTGGTGGGCTCAAAAAGCTACCAAAAGTTAGTGACATATTATACGCGAATTGCAGCCGATCTACCGGCTCATAGCTGGACTTCCAGTACGATAGCCGTTCCCTCCCCGAGAAGGGCATGAATTTTTAGATCCGCGCCGATCATCGTCGCCCGCTCTTGCATCAACAACAACCCGAAGTGATTTTGAGCCAATTTCCCATCTTTTTCCACCTCTGGGGCTCCGATACCATCGTCTTTGACTATGAGACGAATCCCATTACGAGCTTCTGGTTCGAGTTTTACTTCGATGCGCCTGGCATGGGCGTGCTTGACAGCATTGTTCAAAGCCTCCTGGGCGATTCTAAAAATCGAAGCTGCCTTATCGTCGCTTAGCGACAAGGTTCCATCCAAGCTACTATGCCATGTGATCGCGGTCGATGAGCCTGCCCTCTTCTGCATATCTTCAACCAATCCTTGCAGTGTTAGGAGTAGGCCCCGATCGAGCAGCGGAGGACGCTGCGCTTTGATAATTTGCCGTAAGTTTTGGATGATTCCCTCCATATAGTCTAACAACTCGGGGTTGTCAGGATACTTGCGTAATCCTCGCTTAATATAGAAAAGCTCCTGCAGAACGGTGTCGTGCAAATCACTGGCGAGCCGCTTGCGTTGTTCTTCTTCGGCTCGGACTAACTGCTGTGTCAGGCCACGCAATGCTTCAACCAGTCTAAGATTGGTCGCAGCCAAGGCGCCTTGTTCAGCAACTGTGGCAATGATATGCAGGTCCCGATCGCTGTAAACATCTCCACTGACACGTTTGCCAAGGACTAGAATCCCTTGTAGTTTGCTTTCAGCGATTAATGGCGCGTAAACCTGACCCCATTCGAATTCTTTCAAAGATATCTGGGGGTTGAATGGGAATACATTAGCTAAACTTCGTTCAGTCCATAATTGTGCGGCCCTGACTGGCCATCGATACTCCAATAGCACTTGGCGCAACTCATCAACCATTGGAAAAGTATTCTGATTTTCGTTTGTTCCTTCCAAATCTAGCCCGTTACCAACTGTTAAAAACAAAGCTGCCCGCTGAATGCCCATTTGTTGGGGTAAGTGCTGCGTAAGCAGTTCGACCAGTCTGTTTCGGTCCAAAGGCTGAGCGAGCTGGTTCGACAGGCTGGAGGTCACCGTGGTGAAGTCATAATGGCTGCCATAAAGGATCCGATCCACCTGGGTCTGGACAACTTTGGCTAAACTGGCAAAGGGCATGGCAATCAGAACAGCGACGAGTCCGCCATAGATCGGGAGCTGTGGAGGTAGATTAAACAAAATCACCAGCAAGCCGAAAATTAGAATGGAGATAATCAAGATCAACAAGACCAGCGTGAACCAAACCACGATGCGGTTGATAATGAAGTCAACTACTAATAATTTTCGTTGGAAGATCACATAAGTGTAAGCAAGTGGCAGGAGGAGAAGAAAGAGGATGGTAAAGGACCCAGCCAGATATTCTTGCCCAAAAAATAGGTAAGGCAATAAAGTAAACGTGAAAAAGGGACCAATCCCCAGCACCATCCCCCAAATAATGATGCCCGTTTGCCTGCGAATTTCGGGATCGGGGGAGCGAAATCGATTGCGGATTAAGAGTGCAACAGCTATAAGCCAGGAAACAATGAAAAAGATTAAGATCCATTGCCTTAGATAGATACCCCAATATTCTCGGAAAGAATAACCTCGGGGTGTCAATATCCAATCATCGATAATTACCAGTATAGAGAGTAAACAAGAAACCACAAAGACCGTATAAATTACTCCTTTTCGGTGTTTGGGAAAGCTAACGGATGGAAAGGTGAGATGTGCTGCCAAGATGACTGGAGACAACAGGCTTAATAATACCTTCTGGATCGTAGTGGCACCCCAAAAACTATTCCACCCACTTGCCCCACCCGCGGCAACGGTCAGCCCTGCCATTAAGAAGCCCAGACCGAGTAAACGGGTGCGCACATCGTCTTGTGGAGAAAAGAGAGTCAGAATCAGGCTGATCATCCACAAACCAATTGATAAAATTTGAATGCCAAGATGTACACCCAGGAGTGGCAAGTTTTCAGAATAGCTGCCAATCGTCAAAGACAGGTCAGTTGGTTCACCGTTTCGTTCAAGCTTATAACGAATGGCATCTCCGGCCTTAACTCCGGCGCGGTACCGCGGCTCGCTGCGCAAAGGGTCAATTGGCTTGTTATCTATCTCCAGAATCTGGTCACCTATTCTAACGCCGGCTGTGTCCGCTGGTCCCCCGGGATAGACTTCATGTACCTCCCCTAGAGTAGGTTCTTGATAAACCTCCATACCATCATAAGGCTGGAAAATATAAAAAAATGAGTTGAAGAGGATTATTGCACCCAGAATGAGGATCGAGGCAATGACCTGCCCCTTGGGGTTAGTAGCGAAGGTAAGGAACTGAGGATAATCATTGGATAGAGAGATCATTTCGCTTTAAATATCCGAAGCTAATCGTTCGAATTCAAACCTGTCTCATCTTCCAAATCTTATGCCAGTTTTCAAGAAAAACCAGAGGTACGTGTCCCGCCAGAGTTGGGCAAATGTCCCCCATGCCTCAGTCAGATGCCAATAACCCTAGGTCGCGGGCTCGGTTGATTGCAGCGACCCGGACATTAACGGCCTCGGTCTCGTGGAGGTCAAACTTCGAATAGACGCTGGAGAGCAGGTTGCGAACTCGTTTTTCGGAGACCTTCATGGATTGAGCAATGCTTGCGTTGGAGCGGCCCTCGGCAGCGAGCCTCAGTACGATAAGCTCCTGCTCGCTCAAGATAGCGGCTTCGGGCTTCTGTTTGGCGAACAGTATATCGACGACATCTTTGGAATAAAATCGTTTTCCCTCGTATACCCGGTGGATCCCCTCCGGTAAAGCAAGAGAAAAGTCGTCGCTCTTCAGCACATAGCCATATGCGCCGGCGTCCACAATCTGGCGAATATAAACATCATCGTCGTAGCCGGTTAACACCAGAATACGGACGTCGGGATGCTCTTGAAGTAAAGATCGAACAGATGAGATGGGTTCAAAGTTTCCGCCGGTCATCCCCAGATCCAGGATTACCACATCAGGCGAAGTCTCCCGTACAAGCCGCGGCAACTCCGAGCCATGGCCAGCCGTTCCAACAACCCGGATGCCTGGCTGGGAGGCTAGCTCATCTAAAACAGCTTTCAACATGAGCGGATGATCTTCAATTACAGCGACTCGTATGAGCATTGCGATTTGCTATAGCCCCGTCTCAAGACCCAACGCTCAGGTATCTTACGATGCCCCTGCGCCTCCGTTGTTCTTCAGAATGAAATCAATCATGTTAAGCAGTGCCAGCTTCCCCTCGCGGCCCAACAGGCTGGATCGAATGGCAATCTGATCAACCAACTCGTTCTCCCGAGCTTGGTTGATCATCTCCACCCCAGCAACTTTTTCTACAATGAAATAATTGATGTCAACTGCAAAAAAATCGGCCAGGGCCTGAACGACGTGAAATCCCGGGTTTTTTGCGCGTCCCGTGCGCAATTTCCACAGATAAGCGCGCGAAAGGATACCATTGGAGGCTTGTACGACCTCCTCCTGCGTATACTGTGTGCCGTCCGGTTTTCTCTTCAATTCCAGCAGCGTGTTGAGTTTTTCGGCAAAACCGTTCTTCGTCTCAGTCATCGCGTCTTATATGCTACTAAAATGTGCATTCGCGACGTGGTTTGTCTACTATAAGCCAGAAGTATAACAAGTGATGCCGAAAGATACAAGAGCAATCAGATTAGAAATGTCTAGATCATCGAGATTGAGTGATTGATCGGGTGGGAAAGGTTATACAAAGCTCAATCAGGCTGTGTTTACCGCCTGTATAACCAGGGGTGCAATGTCTTGCTGAACCCTTAAAAGGATGCAAGAGCCAAAATGTCTCCTAAGGGTGCAACGTTTTGTTGCACCCTTTAAAGGGGTTATTGAGCTAAAATAGGTCTTGCACCCCTGCCCAGTAGCGTTATAATCCGGTTAAACACCGAAAGCCATGCAAACACAAAAGGGAGTACTATGACCAACGACAACATTGATGAAAACGCCGCTGTTTTTGTCAAATGAAAAACCGACCACTTTAATCACGAAAAACCATCCACCTGGATAATCTGCACGTTAAAAATTCACAACGAAAAACCGGCCATTTTCACAACGAAAAACCGTCCAGTGGCGAAAATGGGTTTGCATGATAGAATCCCAGCGCTCGACGGAGGATAGGGCAACGCTGCGAAGCAACATACCTAATGCACTATCAAAGAGGGATTCTAAAACCACCGTTCAAATCACACATCCTGCCCATCCGCTCAAAGGGCAAGTTCTCACCATTTTACCAATGGTTGGGGGAAAACTCGACTCTACGCAGGTCCTGGTTGCCCTGCCTAATGGAGAACAACAACTTATTCCGACAGAATGGACCGATCTGGTAGATTCTCCCCATTCCTTGCCAGGCGCTTTATTTCTTTTTGAACGCCTGGTGATATTGCGCCAGCATCTGGATTGTTTTTTGGAAAAAACGGTCAAGCAAGCTATCCTCACGGTCAATGAACCAGCACTAGACCAGAGTGGAGGTGACTATGTTGACCAACGATCTCCAGACCCTATGGGATCAAATGAGCCCCGAACAGCAGGCCAGGATCATTGCGATTCTGGTCGAGATGCTGTTGCGCCAATGGAACCAGAAAACGGAGGCGCAGCATGACCCAGCATGAGAACAAGATCCAAGAAGTGCACTTGTGTCGCCGAGCGTGTGTCTATGTGCGCCAATCCACTTTGGTTCAGGTCCATGAACACCAGGAAAGTACCCGGCGTCAGTATGAGCTGTACCAACGGGCCCGGCAATTGGGATGGATAGATGCGCAGATCGAAGTGATCGATGAAGATTTGGGCCGCTCCGCTTCGGATGCTTCACAAATACGAGCAGGCTTTCAAAAACTGCTGGGAAAAGTGGTTACCGGTGAGGTCGGAGCCATTTTTAGTGTGGAGATCTCCCGGTTGGCACGCCAGGATAGCGAAGGTCATCGGTTAGTGGAAGTAGCTGCGTTGACGGATGCATTGCTGATCGATGAACAACAAGTTTACGACCCGCGCCTATCCGATGACCGCTTGATGTTGGGTCTCAAAGTGCTGCTTTCCAGTAATGAAATTCGGCTCATGGGCCAACGTTTACGGGAAAACCTGTTTCGAAAAGCCCAGCGGGGCGAGCTGCACTTGAGCCTTCCGGTTGGTTTAGTGTTCGTGCCCCACGTCGGTATTCAATTGGATCCAGATGAACAGGTTCAAGGAGCAGTCCGGTTACTCTTTGAGCGCTTTCGTTTGAGCGGCCACGTGAGCGTCGTAGCCAAGTATTTTTATGAAAACAGTTTGCTGTTTCCCCGGCGCAAAGGCAGCTGGCAAGGCCCATTGGAGTGGTCTCAGCTCAGTATCACCCGGGTTCGTGCCGTCCTGGATAACCCGTTGTATGCCGGGGCCTACGTATATGGACGCAGTAAACGGAATATGGTCATCCGCGATCAAAACCAAATTACACGGCCCCGCCAACCTCTGCCCCCAGATCAATGGGCAGTGGTTCACTGGGATAATTTCAAAGGCTACATCAGCCGAGAAGAATATGAAGCGAATCAAACCTTCCTGGCTCAAAATCAAACCCAACCCCATATCCCGGGCGCCTGGTCTCGGCGGCGCGATGGTCATGCGCTCCTGACCGGGAAGATCCTATGCGGGCGCTGTGGCAGGCCCATGCATGTAGGGTATCAAGGGCACAATGGATCACGGAGTGTTTACGTTTGCAATTCTAGCCAGCTCCATCATGGCGAGACTGCCTGCCAGCGGATGCCGGGTAAAGCTATTGATGAGTTCGTTTCAGAGCGGCTCCTGGCTGCCCTTACACCGACACAGATCGAACTGAGCCTGGCTCTGGTCCAAGAGTTAGAACGCCAACAAACTGAGCTAAACAAGCAACGGCAGCGGCGCATCGAGGCCGCTCACTATGAAGTGAACCTAGCGCAGAGGCGTTATGAACAAGTCGACCCAGCTAACCGGTTGGTGATGCGCAATCTCGAGCAGCAGTGGGAAGCCTGTTTGCAAGAAGTAAACCGTTTGGAAGTCGAGTTTGCGGCCTTCAGTCAAAAGAAACCGCAGCTTTTCAATGCAGAACAGCGGCTAGCACTGCTTCAGTTAGCAACCGATCTACCCAAGGTGTGGTTATCCCCCACGACCACCTGGACAGAACGCAAAGACTTGTTAGAATTATTGATAGCTGATGTGACCTTGACCCGCCATGATACTGGCATAACGGTTCAAATCCGGTGGTTTACGAACGAAGTAGAAACCGGTCAACTGCCATTGCCTGTTCACCAGAGCCGACCAACGCCAGCTAGCCTGGTCGAGCGGGTTCGTCTATTGAATGAACAATATCAAGATAGAGAAATTGCCGAGCTCTTAAACCGAGAAGGAATAAAAACAGCGCACGGAAACGACTTCAATGCAAAGAGGGTAGAAATGATCCGCAGGCATAATGGAATCTCAAAACAATCTGCCCAACCCTAATCGTATTCCCCCTCATGGAGAGTTTAATATGTCTGGACCTTCGAAGACCGCCCTGAGCGCTGTACCTTCGCCGTTGCCAGTGCAGAGAGGCGACCGGGGATCCGGCGCTCTCTGCTCTTTTTGCCCTGGCAATGGTTCAAAAAGCGATAAACCGTGTTTTTAGCCATCCCGAAAACGCTCCCGAAAGCGGAAGGACTCGCCCAGCAGTTCCAGGATGTGGGCGTGGTGGGTGATACGGTCGAGCAATGCGGCGGTGAGGCGTTCATCGTGCAGCACTTGAACCCAATCGGCGAACTTGAGGTTGGTGGTCAAAATCATGGCCAGCCGCTCGTAAACTTCAGAGCAAAACGTAAATAAGGCATGAGCGCCATCGGCGGAAAAGGGGATGAAGCCCAGCTCATCGATCACGATCAGGTCGAGCTTGAGCGCACTGGCGATGAAGCGGTGCAGCCGGTGCTCGTCTTGAGCCTGGAGCAGCTCATTGACCAGACCGGCGGCGGTCCAGAAGCGGACCTTGCGTCCCTGGCGGCAGGCAGATAAGGCCAGTGAAATTGCCAGGTGGGTTTTCCCCAGGCCCGGATTGCCGATGAAGACGATTGGCTCGCGCTTGCGGATGTACTCGCCGCGGGACAGGTCGATCACCTGGGCCTTGTTGAGGCTGGGCAAGGCGGAGAAGTCAAAATCGGCCAGCTCCTTGAGCACCGGCAGGTGGGCAGCCTTGACCCGTTTTTGGATGCGGTTCTGCTCGCGCTTGGCGATTTCCTGTTCCGCCAGAGCCAGCAGATAACGGGTGTAATCCAGATTGCTGCGGGCGGCGTCGGTGGCGAATGCCTGGTAGTTGCGTACGAAACTGGGTAAACGCAGCTGGCGCAGGTAGGATTCCAGCAGATCATTGGGTTCCATGCTCACCTCGCCAGCAGCTGGTCATACTGCTGCAAGTTCACCGGCTGGTTGCCAAACGCAGCCAGGGGCGCGAAGCGCTCTGTTTCCGGGATGGAAAATTGCGACGGCGTTGGCTGCAGCTGGCGCAGACACAGCATCACCCCATCCAGGCTGGCTGCACCCAGCTCGAGCGCTGCATGCACGGCTTGCTGGATCTGGTCTGCGGGATGATCCTGGTGCAGTTTGAGCACGGCGATGAATTCTTTCACCCCGCGGCCTTCGGGCAGGCGGGTGCGCAGGGCTTCCAGCAGCCGGTCGTAGTCCTTGGGCCAGTGTTTGCGCCAATAACGCAGGGGTTTGGCGTGCTCAAAGGCGCCTGGGCGCTGTTCCAGCAGGTTCAGGTAGTGCAGCGGGTTGAGGAGATCCTGCTCTGGCTTCAAACCGCGTGGATGAGCGGCGATCACTTCATTGCCAAACAGGATCTCGACCCGGAAGGGATAAGCCCGCAGCACAAGCTGGTCATTGCCATGCTCGCTGGGTACGGAGTAGCGGTTGGTATCCAGATCCACCTGGCTGTATCCGTTGGGTTTCACCGGGTAACTGACACAAGCCGGAAATAGCTCGCCGGGCAAGGGCAGTAACTGGCTGCGTTCGTCCGCCAACAGATCGGCCACACTGACCCGTTGGCCGCGCACACGCCGCTGCTGATTCTCCTGGCAGGCTTTCCACAGCCGGGCGTTCAACTCTTCGTAGCTGCCCACTTCCAGCAGCGGCGTCATGAAGTTGCGCTGGATGTAGCCGACATCGTTCTCCACCCCGCCCTTCTCGTGTCCCTGTGCCGGGTTGCAGTAGAAGCTCTCGAACAGGTAGTAGCTGCGGAATTTCTTGAAGTTCTCCTGCTCATGCCGGTTGTGCCCGGTCAGGATCTTGTACACGGCTGTTTTCAGGTTGTCGTACGTCAGCCGCCGGGGAACGCCACCCAGAAAGCGGAACGCCTGGTTGTGTCCTTCGAAGAATGCTTCCTGTTTCTGGAACGGAAAGGCCATCACAAAGCGCACTTTCGAGTAATTCAAGCGTAGGATGAACAACTGCACCGTCACCCGTTCCCCGGCCAGGATTACCTCTGCTTCCCCCCAATCCACCTGACCATCTTGCCCAGGATCGAACTCCAGCGGTATGTATTTCTCCTTGTACGCATCTTTCCGCCGCTCTCGGCTGACATAGTTGTGCACGGCACCCTCACTGCCGGTGTAGCCTTCTCCCCGCAATATCTCGAAGATGCGGTGTGCCGTGTAGCGCTGCTTCCGCTTCTGTTTCTTGCTCTCTTTCAACAGTTCGACTATTCGTTGTTTGTAAGGTCCAATCACCGGCGCATCGCGCGGTTTTGCCAACGTGTAGGGCATCGGCGCCGCATGCACGATCGCTTTGCGGATCGTTTCTCGATCATACCCCAGCATCTTATGGATTGCACGGATGCTCTGCTTCTTGATAAAGTATGCTCGTCGTATCTCTTCGAAATCTTCCACCGTTTTCATCTCCTTACCTCCAGGTGCTCTATGGTACCCGGAGAGTGAGTTCCGGTGGACGGTTTTTCAATGTTAATTTTCAGCCAAGGTGGTCGGTTTTTATTTTACAAAATACAAGCGCCGAAGACGTGCTGGACAACACTGTTTACGAACCAGAGGCGCAGGACGAAATTCCATTCCGCGGCAGGCACCTCGTTGCTGCGAAGCTTGCAGATGGGCAAGGGTATGTGTCTCTCAACTCCGTTGCCGCGGCTTTCGGCATCACACGCCAGGCGCTGTTTGCCCGGCTTAACCGCAAAAATGACTGGTTTTCACCTTACATTGCCCGGATTCGCCTCCAGACAGCCGGCGGACCACAGGCGATGGTCTGCATGAACGCCGTCGCGCTGCCCCTATTCCTGGCCGGGACCTCGCTCGAGTCCGTCAAAGACCCGGAAGCCCGTTCTGTCCTGGGGGCTTTTCTATCCGAGGCCAGGGATGTGCTGGCTGAACATTTTGGCATCACCGAGCGCGGCGAAATGGATTTTATGCGGGTGACTATGGCGCGCCTGGTCGCCGAGCGCGAGGCAGAGGACCGCGGACTGGAAGGTCGGGCCAAGCAATCCTACGTCGACGAGCAGATTGCCCAGATCCGGCGGGAACACGAGGAGAAGATCGCGCAAATCCGGAAAGCCTACAGCGACCTGCGCACACAAATCAGAGCCGCAACACCCACTCCGGAACGGCTGACGCCGGAACAGGTGGGTCAGGTCAGCAACACAGTACGGGCGCTGGGATATCTCCTGCAGGAACGCGGCGTCAACAACCCCTACCCGCGCGTCTATGCCACGATCTGGCGCATGTCCGGAGTCGGCACGACCGAGCGCATCCCGCAGTCGAAGTTTGAAGAGATCATGACCTGGATGGAAAGGCAGATCCAGATCCTAAGCCAGGCCCCACGCTTATCCCCTGAGCAGGAGGATAACCTGCTGGACAGCCTGGATTTATAACCGAAACAGTTCTATGTAGAATTTGCACTGTCCCTGGTGACTGCGAATTTTTGTTTTCCGCACGGGTCTTCATTGATACTGTCCAAGGTGGCGAGCCAGCCTACTTGCGGAGATAGTAATGCTTGTGGATTGAATTGAAAAACAAAATCACCGCAAGAAAACCAATTCCACCAAAAATGCCGTTGCAAATTTCATTTATCTTTTTGCTAATCTCCTTCAATGCCCATTCCGTGATCTGCTTGACCAGTTTCTCTAATTCCTGTTCTCCCCGCGCTTTCCAATCGTCGATCATTTCTTGAATTTTTCGCTCAATTTCCTCCTTCTTGTCCGCCATATCTTTTGGGACCACAACCACCACAACGGCAATTTCAGGCCCAAAGGCTTCACCTTTTTGGTACATTTGGAATCGCTGGACAAGCACCCCGCTCGTGTTGATCTCCCAATCCCATGTTGCTGTTTGGCCGGGTGCAATTGCCCCGGGAAGTGGAAGGGATTCCACAACCGGGGATAGCAGAGACCAGGGTTCCTCACGCAATTCAACCTCATCTTCGGAACTCCAGGTGAAGGCGCCTGAATTTATCACTTCTATTTGTACCTGAGCCGTCTCACCTTCAATCACTACCGTGTAGTAAACCCGCTCCTTTGGCTCAGCTTCTAGCGGAAGGGTTATTCCTTTTCCCTGCGGAGCATAGAGCGCCAAGTAATTTGTAAGGTCCCTGTCCACATTCTCTGGATAGACGAGAATTTCCGGCGGTCCCATAAACAACATCTGGCTGGAACCACCCCCGTCAAATTTCATCGCATTCCAAACGCCCAGCTTTTGCAGCATGAAATTCGTGATCGTGCCCGGGTCTCGATGGCTGGTGGAAACGACGAAGAACAGCCAGCGGTTGTCTTTCGAGATTCCAACCGCTGTATGCGGCGCAGAACGGCAGCTTGTGCTATCGTAACCCTCGAACAGCGGGATGGGTTTGGGATCCTTCTTATTCCATGTACAATTTTCGATCGGCTCCAATACATCCAGCTCTTTGACTCCCCCGCACGAGGCTGAGCCTTCCACAGGAAACCCATTTTGAATGAGCCAGGGGCCTCCACCGATCCCCGTATAGACCCATCCGGGGACACTGCTCGAATCCGTTTCTAATCGATCGATTGCCGCGAGCAAACGCCCCGTGGACGGATCAAGCCTCTCCCCTATCCCAAGCCAGGGCCGCAGGGCGGCATTGTAGTCGTCATCACATTTATCGGCTCCATCCAGGCGATCTCGTCGAACAACGATGAGTCCTTCAGGGCCGTGGGTCGCATCGGGCGAGCCATAATCGGCATTGATGATGGCCGCTAATTGTGGGGACGCCCTCACCTCACGGGCGCGCCCAACCGCGTTATCAATACTCATGGTAGGGTATAGAGAGCGGTTGCCGGACACGAAACACCCCTTCGCCGGGCCTGCCCAATCCGGGACATTCGGATCGCGGCAGGGGAGTAAACCCTCGTGCCCATCGCTATATCCTTTGGGGAGGATGTATTCGATGGCTATCCCTGCGGATTGTAGGTCGATGACCAGCACGTGAACTGGGAGGCCGGTCTCATCCACCCCTTCGCAATACTCCATTCCCTGGTACATTTCTCTATCGGGAGGACATTTCAGATTTGCTCGCCAATCAACTTGCTCACTGCCTTCACCTGTCTCGCCAGCCTGAGGGGATACCCCTGAGATGGGCTTCAAAAAGTTTCCGGCCGCCCATCCCCTTCCCATCGTTCCCTCGATCTCCCACCATTGGTAACCATCGGCGGTCTCGGGTCCGCCAACTATCTTCATGACCGTACCGTTGGGTAACTTAGCTACAACGGGGGAACTGAGCCCAGCATCCTGTCGTAAGTTCAGATTGCTCCCGCTGGTCGCGACAACGACTTCATCACCAACCTCAAACCCCCCGGCTTGAGCGAAGGCCGGATGTGGATATGCCTGGAGAAGAAATAGCGCGATGATGATCCCGAATAGCCATCTCTTTTTTATCCTGATCATGATCCACTCTCCCGAAGAATAATTGGGGGCCTATTCAGCTCTGTCGTTGATCATTTCCAGTAGAAAATTGTGCTATTCAGAATGGGCGGTGATCAACGCTATGGACAATGCTTCGCGGATATCGTTGACGTATCGGGCCTCTATCCGATTTTTGATATATTCTGGCAGATTCTGCACATCCCTTTCGTTCTCCGCCGGCAGGATCACCGTCTTCACGCCGGCATCGATGGCTGCCATGAGCTTGGGCTGAATGCCGCCTACACCGAGCACTTTGCCCATAATCGTAATCTCGCCACTCATGGCAATATCGTGGCGTACCGGCTGATCTTTCAACGCTGAAACAATCCCGGTAACAATTGTGACGCCAGCCGACGGCCCTTCTTTAGGCAGCGCCATCATCGTCGCCAGCACGGCGATATCGAAATTTTCGCTCCAGTCCGGGGCAATTCCAAGGTCCGGTGCATGGGAACGAATATATTGTGCGGCTGCTTCAATCAACTCACGCATTACCCGCTGAATCGAACCCAGCGGAATAATCCGGCCATGGCCTTTGGTGGCCTGCATCTCGAAGCGCAAGATCATCCCCTGTTCTCCAGCAACCGCCAGGCCTACAACCTCCCCTACCAACGGCTTTGTTGGCATTTCGACATGCACCTTGCGGTCGCCCTCCAATAGAGTGGGGAAGAGGATCTTGCCGGTGGCCACCATTCGCGCTCCAATTTTGACAGGGGGATACTCGCCTGGCGCCATCAGGTGTAATTGGTTGCGTATCCGCTGGCGGCCTTCAACAGCCAGCAGGAGCAGCTCTTCTAACTGCTCGTCGGTAATGCCCTCACCCTCAGCCCCTCTCCCAAAATTGGGAGAGGGGAGACTGACATGGGGATACATCAGCTTGAGCAGGCCGGAGAGCGTCTTGTGAATGGCGCGCACGTCCCGGGATGTCAGCCCAGGGCCGTGTCCGGCTCCTTCAAACAGCTCGAAACGGCTCTTGAGCGGGCCGAGCACTTCCACCCGGCGCAGCTCGTGCATGATCTCGCAGAAATAATCGGTGATAAAGCCATAATCCTGGCTGGCAGACTCTGGAGTGATTTTGGGAATCTCCCAACCCGGCAGGTAATAGTGCAGCCGGTCAATCAGCGCCTCCACCTGAAGATAGCTGGGCAGCGGCTCGAACAGGTGATAATACTTCTCGTGCGGCAGCTTGCCCTGCACATCCAGGTTGCCTACCATCACAATCGAGCCAAATGCCAGGATCTCTTTCTTCCCACGGCTAAACTTGGCGTCCTGCATATAGCCCTGCATGATGCTGACCATCGCTCTGGGATCGGTAAAGTCGGTGTTGGCGATCTCATCGAAAACGACCGCTTCCCGGGTACCCACCAGCCCAACGTTGCCGGTGTTCAAGTTGATGAACAGGCCGGCTGGAGTGGCTTTTCCACCGGAAAGCACGTGGGCATAGTAGGACACATTACGGAACAGGTAGGTCTTGCCGGTCTCGCGCGGGCCCAACTCGATCATATTGTGATTGGTTTCCACCAAAGGCACCGCGCGGCTCAGGTAGAGCAGCTTCTCCCGCCGCGTCATGCGTTCCGGATTGAGGCCGAATGAATTCGTCAGGATATCCAGCCATTCCTGGTCGGTAAATTGTTTCCGCTTCTCGATAAATTCGCGCGCATCGATCATCGAGATCTGGAAGGGCGTGAATTCGATCACTTTGAAAGGCCGGATTTTTTTGTTGTGGACTTCGCTCTCATCGTAGGTCAAGGTGATCGTACCCCACATCCCGCCGGCCAGCAGCATGGTATACTGGCGCACCAGGCTCTCCTCGACGTTGACAAAGCTCTCGTTGATGGCGCTGATCGTGCCCCAATATTTATCTTCAGTCTCCACCAGGCGCACTTCCAGGTTGGCGATGATGGTGTGCTGGCGGTTCTCGCGGATGTAAGCGCGGATGCGCTCGGCCTCGGCCCCGTGGACGAAGTTCTCTCGCAGGCGGCGCTTGACGCGTTCAAAGTCTTCGTCAAAAGTCTCTTCAGAGCAGTAGTTGTCGATCAGATACTCCAGCACGTAGCGCGGGAACTCGTCCATGCCTGTGTTGAAAGTCAGACGTTTGTTGACGACTTTACCGGTGAAGGTTTCTTTGAATCGAAGGTTCATGAATTTCCTCGTATAAACCATGAATTATGTCGAGTGATAAATGATTTCTACATGTAAAATCTGTAATAGGGTGCGATCGGATCATCCTCTCCGATATACTTCAAGATACCACCCACCTGCTTAGATGCTCGTATCGTGATCGGGAAACTTCCATCGAACTGGGTGTTGTTCCAGTTCATTTTCGTCAATGTCAATATTTCCCGTCCCAAATAGACAGGTGTCTGTTCGGTGTATTCGCATCGAAATAACAAGGAGCGTGGTGCGTACAGACCGGGATAGGTTGCAAAAAAAGGAATACTGCCGCGGGTGTATAGAATGTGAGATCTTGCATCCAGGCTGACGAAGGTTCCTCGTAGGGGAGGATAAAAACCAGCTCTGAAGAGGCGCGTGAAGGATTTATCCATGCTGATCAAATCCACCATTTCGATCCGGAGGGTTTTGACAGCGGCTGTGAAACCCGCGATCTCATCCTGGTCGTATTTTGAACTCTTATGCACGACCACTCGCGCCGGATAATTCTTGTGTTCCTTGTAATAAAGGGCAAGTGCATTCTCTAATAATTCCTGGGAAGCTTCTGCTGATAAATGCACCTGCCTATCCTTCTTAGACACCTTGGCTTGTCCACCGCGCACGATAACGCCTTCGCCTCTTTCGTTGAATACTTGGGCGATACTCGTTTGTAAGGTAAACTCATCCAGGGTTTTGTAGAAACTAATACCAATATAACAAGTTGTGAAATCCGATTGGCTTCGTGGCATCCGCCAGGGTACACCGCCGGCTTTGTAATATAAAGCCGTGTGCAAATTCCAGGCTCTGGTTGCCTCGTCCTGGCGTTGACCTTTCCCGTTATCGGCAATTGAGTCGATGTGTTTCTTCGTTTCGTCGTAGGTATACGGAAGGATAATTTGGACTGGGATATTTAGCCCCATCGCTGTAGCCTTCAGCATATGATGCAGATTGAGAAGCACCTTACTATCAATGTCATCTGAAATGTCATCGTCAATCGCCCCTTCTACGGGGCTATCGACACCTTCACTTTCGTCGGCGTCATCCTCGTTTTCTATCTTTACCTGTTTCTCCTTCTTCACTCTGGATTTCACGGGGGTGGCTAGCGACCATAGATGTGAAAGTAATGATTGTGGTAGGGCGCAAATTAAAACATTGACCTTGGCTTTCTCTGCCAAGTATTTCAATTCATCGTAAAAGATGTCAACTGCTTCTTTGACTACCAAATTCACACTGCCAAACTTGCTGAGCGCGTCGATATCAGCCTGGCGGACAACCCTTTCCATACTGGAATCCATGACCAATGTAGATTGGAAGCTTGTATCAGTAGAAAAACCTGGGAAACGGGGAAAAAGATTGGGCTTATTGCTCGACTTGGCGGGTATTTCCCCTCGACATTTCTCCAGCCATGTACGAAGTCCTTCGACTGTTTCGTTCGTACCAACGATCCCTAGGCGAATAGCTTTGGGTGCCAGAGAATGTTCGAAATCGACCGGTCCCCAATTCATAATTCCATATCGAATATCAACATGCCGGCCTGCACCGAACTCTAATTCAGGTTCTTCAAAAAAGTCAATTTTCATGAAATACACTTATCAAGGTTTGAACATCTCTTTAATCAACGGGAACTCGTTTTGTTGAATGTAAGATATCTTCTGTTCATCTCGTTCTTCCTGTGGAAGCCAGGCGCGATCATCAATGCCATGATCCAGATCGAACGACACCAAGGAGCCGAACTTCAAGAAAGGATAGGGTTTACTAAATAAAGTTAGCCTGCCTCTCAGTTTATCCGCCCACATCACCACCTGGCCTAAAACGGCTTGGTTTCTTTCAAATCGTTTGATTTTTTGCAGCATTTCCTCATGATAATAAGACTCAAATATTCCATTCCAGGTAAACCGGTAATGCGGGGTGATTTCGAGATACCATGCATCGCCATAGCGATAAAACTTGCCGAAAAAAGCAGAGTGCCGGTAATAACTCACCTTATTGCGATCTTTCTTGCTCTTATAAGCCCGAAATACTTTTCGCCCCGCTTTTGATCTCAAGCTTTGATATGACCACTCGATATCGCTCAAGTCATCAGTAGATGAAACATAATAGTACTTGCGTTTTCGATCAAATCTAATTTCTGGCCAGAGCATTTCACGTAAACATCGATTTAACAACCAAACAAAATCTCGTTCCATATCTGGATCGTCAGTGAATGCCCATTCATCTGAACTAAATTCTTCAACTGTCCCCTGATCGCAAATCTCATTCCAGGGATACTCGTGCAAATCATGAAAACTCAAGATGCGCTTTTCTTTGAGGAGCCACTCCATTCCGACTTCGACATCCATTTCTCGGAACTTTTCCCAAAGCTGGCCAGGCGTACGATATTCTGTCTCGGCTAGAAAAAGGCTTTGGCCAAAGCCTTCAACCTTGAGCAGATTGGAATAGAGCTTCTCTCTTTTCGGAACCGGATTTAGATATAACCCAGAATCCTTTGGCCTGGATAAACGTACCAGAGCTTCTCGACAACTTGTATCGAACCGATCTTTGACCTTGTTGAAATGGATTTTTCGTTCTTTCCGCGCTTTAAATCGGTAAAGTAATCCTTGATCGATACCCAGTAGGCTTCACGAGTAGAGGGTCTGGATCTGACCAGGATAACCGGGGCGTTTCCCCCAAGCCAATACTCCAAATCCTTCTCACTACAATAATATGCAAAACCATGAGCATCTTCTGCCGAAAAAGGGCCTGCCGTGGCTTTACTTTGCACTTGAATAATATTGTTGGTCACCTCTTCACTGACCGGATCGCGTATCTCGATGATGCCATCAATTCCGGCCTCCAGATGGAGCTCATTCCAAACGAATTCCATATCCGAGACGATCTGATGGATCAGGGCAATACCCTGATCTCCAATAACATCACCCCTTCCCATTTTCTTTCGCGACATGATTTCAGGTCCTAAATGATTGGATCATCTGCTTTTCCAATTTGAAAAAAGTGCCCATTCATCCACACGGTTGTAGGCAATTATTGCTCCTGGCTAATCTCCAATCGCAGTATAGTGCCATCTTGCCCGATAACAGAAACCATCAAAGTGTTTTGTGTGCGATCCCTTATTATTATATTGGGAGTATCTTGCTGTTGAGCAGGTTGAGAAATTGGCCGCGTTGATTGTGATATCCGTTCCCGATACTGTCTTCCTTGTGTTTGAAATTCCGACTTGCCATTCGCTTCTAATGTTTGATAAAGATCTTCTGGAACGACTTGGAAGAATCGAACTCTGGATTGATCACCCAAGAAATTCGCAACCTGAGTGATCCCGACATATTCGTCATTCCCCAGTTCAGGAAATTTGTATCTTTGAGGGGGTTCGTAAACCTGTCTACTTTTCTGCAACGTCTTCTTTCTCTCTTCATCCGGTGTAAATCTGGCAGCCTTTGCTGTAACACCTAAATATAGGTAGAAGTTGGACAACTGAGCACCTTCAAAATCCATCCGGAATTTTGTTTCATCTCGTATGACCCTCTTTCCTCTACTATGCCCCGAATGCCCACCGGATGGAGGATCGATAACGTAAATTGTCGTGTCAACATTGGTTAAATTAGTACCAACCACAAGTGTCAATACCTCTATTCCTGGGGGAAACTCGAGGGAAGGCACTTGTTCAGTCCCTCTTTTCAGTTGGGTCAATGCATTCGATCGTCCAGATTGGGTACCTTTGCATTCCACCACGATATAACTGCCCCCAGGTCTTTCAAATAGATAGTCAGGTGAGGTGGAATATCTCCTCCCCATACCTTCAACGTACTGATTCCGAAGAGCAATGTCAACATCTACAGGGTTACGCCCGTTCAAGAACCTCTCGACGATCAAATCTGCCATTCCGACTCCAATTTCGTCCGATAGAAGTCCTTTTTGATGAAAGTCGATATTCTTTGCTTCTTCACTCAAACGAAGTTCGGCAAATTCAAGGTCAGGATTAAACGCCCACATATAACGGGTTCTTGCCCAAGTGGAGCATAAATCGGCAAGATTGTCGATTCTTGGTGTGGTTATTCTTCCCAATGAATATAGTAGATCAATGGGGATAATCTCTACCGCGCGAGGTGGAGAAAACAGGTCCAGGCAGGTAGCAATTTTTGGAATACCTTCAAAGCTCGGAGAGATTGGTCGATTATTAACAAGGTCAACCAACTCTTGAGTTGAGTTTACAGTGATATTCCGCGGGAAGGTGAGTGCATTTTGCCATTCTTCAAGTGTGGGCATGGTATTCCCTCTAGATATTTGGTTGAATATCTTTAGCCTGGTTGTTTTGCCAAGATTTTTATAAATCCAACTTGCTCTGAGCTGATTTCTTCTTTTCCGCTGATTTCTCACTTCTCCTTACGCAGACCTGATAATCCTCTTCAAGCTCAATCAATGCCACTTCATCCAACCCATCAAATCGGATGCCGCTCTTTTCGTACAGCGTCCGCCCGATTTCATACAGCCCGGCCCGCCGGCATTGGCGCACCCAGTCCGCCAGGGTGGCGGGGCTTTCAGGTTTGTCACGCTCATGCGGCGGGACCCCCTCGAGCAGGGCATTGCCAAAACGTTTGACCCGCCGCAGCAGGCCGCTGGAGCGCAGCGCCGCCAACTGAGCGCGCTCTTCATCGTTTTCAGGTGGGCGCCAAGTCCCTTCAGGTGTCTTGTAAAAGAACTCCGGTAGCCACTCCTGCAGCAGACGGCGCGGCTTGTCCTTCACCGGCAGATACTGCTCGAACAGATCGGAATAGTGCACGCCCTCACCCCAACCCCCTGCCCCTTCCCCTCTCCCAGCTTTGGGAGAGGGGCCAGGGGTGAGGGCTGCCGCCATGAATGCCTCCAGCTTCGCCGCCGCGGCGATTTCTTTGGCGCTCTCGGCCTCGTCCACGATATCCGCGCTGGCTTTGAGATACCAGCGTACGATCTCGTGCGCGCCGAACAGGTTGGGCTGCTCTTTCTCGAAGAGGTTTGCCATGCGCGGCTCGCTCACCGGCTCAGCCACCGAGCGCAGCAGCTCGTCGAAATCGTGGCGCTCGAACTGGCCCTTGCGCACCAGACGGCTGACCAATTCATCGTATAACCGGTCCGCAGTGCTACCTGGATGGTTGGTAAGCGCTTCGGCCAGCACAGCTTGTGCAGCTTCGCTAAAGGTAGCAAAATCAGTGGCATCGAACAAGGCAAGTTGGCCGGTGAGCTCCCCAGGATACGGCTTACGAAAGTTGATCACCAAATCACGTTTCGTAACCTTTTCCGCTATCAACTGATTGAATGATTTTTGGCCAGTGTCGATGTACAAGGCCACATCAGATTGTTCTGGTATAAAACCAATCTCAGTCATAATGTCTTGAACTAATTGCCAAGTACCTTCGCTAGTATCATGATAACAAAGAGAAATCCAGCGACCAGGCTTCAATACTCTATAGCATTCACTCATGGCTTGACGCATCAAATCTGCCCAATCCATGTCAGATTTTCCACGAGTATCATTGACAATAATCTCCAAGCTATGCCAATCAGTTTTGAGGTCTAACCAGGCCTCCCACACATAGTTCAATTCTCCATATTGAACCTTATCGGCATAAGGGGGATCTGTAAAAATGTAATCGATTGTAGTGGTTGGAATTAGGGTTAGGTCGGTAGCCGACTGTGTGGATACCATAAAATTCGCATTTGTGGAGTATTTTGACAGTCCATTTATCAAATCCTGCAACTTATCCATGTAGGCGCGCCACACGTTAATGATTTGCATTTCTTGGGGAATGTAGAACATTCCAGCTTGAAAGCCACCCTTTAAGCTAGGTCGATATCTATACATTCTTGAGCAGTTAAATATTATTCCTGTTAGTGCAAACTGTAATGTTTCAGACATCTCAGGTGATTTTTTTGCCACATCATTTATCGCCGCTAAAGCCCAAAGATTTCGTTTTACGAATAAGTCAGCCACCTCTTGAACGCCATATAGTCGCAACGCATCGCGCTGATAACGATTGAAGCCTGTCATAATGAAGCCTTGAGGATATCGATAGGGGATTACTCTTTCATCGATTTCCTTCAATTTCCCCAAGTCATACGTCTCAAAATATTTTTGTTTTTTGGGATCAGAATCATTATGGCGGCGCTCATTACGTTGTGGTTTGCAGCCCTCCTCGCATAGGTAACTTACTAGAACTGGCTTATAACCAAATTTCTGGCTCTGTGATCGAATTTCTTCCTCATGGCCCCGTTCAGAACAATAAGGACAAACTTTTACTTTTTTAGGTTTCCCTTGAGATGTCTGTCCGTCTATCTCCACACAATCAAATAAGACGATTTTTTCCAGACAACGAGGGCATTGAAATATTTGTGAATAGACTGTGTAAGCAATGGCCGCTCGACCGTCGCAACGGTCACACCGGGTCTCGTATAACCAATCCATTTCCGGCTTCACCTTACGCTGCAGCTCTTCAAAGGCACGCTGCAGCTCATCCACATCCACCGGCGTGCAGTAATTTTTGGTGATGAAGGTGGCAGCCGGAGAAAGATCACTCGCAATTGCCGCCCGACCTTCCATCAAGGCAGCCAGGGCTGTACCCCCAGAGCCGCAGAAAGGATCAAGTACGAGGTCTCTAGGTTTGGTGTAATGCTTGATATACTCCTGGATTGCGTCATGCGGCTTTTTCGACCAGTAAGTGTGCATGTTGTAGATGGCGGTGGCCTTAGTGCTGGTGATGGATTGGTTGAAGGGCTTGACCTTGTATTTGTCGGTGGATGGGTCGTAGGGCGTGGCATGTTCTTCCACAAATCGGCGCAGGTTGGGGTTGGGACCGGAAGAATAATAGCCTTCCGGCATCTGGGGAATGGCACGCTTAGGAAGCAGGGATGGCTGGCGGGGGGATGGTTTTGTTTTCTTAGGCATGGTTAGAAAGGAATATCCTCTTCATCATCTTTGAATAGCGGTGAACCAACTTGCAACGACCGAGCGGGCAGTGTATAGCCCGATTGGCTTGGCTGATATTCTGGCAAACGTTTCAGAAAGACAGACTCTCTGCCTTTCTCGGTCAAAATGTACAGGCTGGTTTTGGCTCGAGTCAACGCAACATAAAACAAACGGCGTTCTTCGTCAAACGCATCCTTGAGCGTTTTCCCAAAGATCTCAAATAAGGCGTTGTCGGGATGGAGCAGTGGAAACGCACCGTTGCACGCGCCTAAAATAATGACCAAATCCGCTTCCAGGCCTTTATACTTGTGAGCGGTTTGAACATGGATCTTATTCTTCGCGTCGCCTAAGGCTTCCAGGTCGGCCGGGGTAAAGCTGGCAATCAATCTATTCTTAAAATCATTCAGCCTCACACCATCAATCCAATTGGTGCGGGATAAAATCGCAACACTCTTCCCCTGGTTTTCAGGGGAGGTAATAATCTGGTAGCACTTTTTGAGATACTTGGATGCGACGATGCGGTTGTATTTTTTGTCGTTGCCATTCGTTGCGGCCTCTGCGATAAGGAAACGCTCGTCATCCGTTTTTTGATTGACAGAAGCATCATTGTTGCGGAGTTCGATCCAGATGTCATCCATGTACCCAATTTGTACATCGCCGCCGCTGTTTTGGGGCAGGTGTTCGCCAGGCTTGCCACAACCTTGCATTAGAGCGTTTCCAGTCCGAACAATGGCAGCCTGGCTACGGAAGTTTGTCAGTAAATGCGCAACTTGCCCATCTTTGACCCACTCCTTGAACTTATCAAAAAATTGTAAATCAGAGCCGGCAAATCCGTTGATCGCCTGCCAATCATCGCCTACACAGAATAATTGAACATAAGGATTGTATTTCTGAATTGCAGTAATCAGTCGGTAGAAAAGTTGTGAGAAATCCTGGTATTCATCAATCAAAATCCATCGCAGGTCATTCATACGGATAGACCGGCTTTTCGGGTTGCCAAGAGAGATTGCACATTCGCCGCGGGTTTCGTGCACCTTTTCGGTTGCCCGCATCATTAAGTCGTCAAAATCAATCTTTCGATGGCGAGTTAACGCCTGTTCGTACTCCATATAAACACGGCAGGCTAAATCCAAAAAAACTTCTTCACGATCATCTTTGGGGTGATAGGATTGCAAGAGCTTCTGAACGTCTTGGGCTTTAAGCACTTGCTTCTTTGCACGCTGTATGAATTGGGTAAACAGCTCGGAGAGGCGCGTGATGGTGTAGTCCTTATCCCTTATCTTGTGAAGCAGCTCAGTTGAGGTCAACTTTGGCTTATCTATGCTGGCTTTAGTCAGCTTGCTTTTCAAGGTCCCCTCAAATGCTTCTCTGCCTTTCCGTAAATCCTGGATGGATGTCTCGATCAGTACAACCGACTTTTCATTCCAGAATGCACGTTTTGCCTGCATCTCAGCATAGTATTCATCCCAGGTTTGTGACCATTCGGGGGGAACCTGCTTGCCGGGATCATTTTCATCGATGCCCCAGAATTCAATCACGTAGTCATTTTGTTGCTCATAGATCGAGAAATCCGGCCGGTAAATCTGGCTGCTCCATAACCATACTTTTTCATAACCATAAGAAATGTTATGCTCAAACAGATAATCGGCGATAATTTTCTCGCCTACTGACTTTACCCTCTCGCCATTAAGCGTTACTTGCAATAGATTGCGCCTAAAATCGAAGTAGGCTTCCTCATCTAGGAAGAAACCTATTCGTTCAATCTCGCGGATTTCTTTACGGAAAAATGCGTACATCTTTTCAATAAATTCCGGATTTAGAATTTGCTCTTTGAGTAATTGTTGCACAAAGAGGGACATCTTCTGCGTGATGATATCATCCGGTTCGTCATACAGCAAATCTTCGGTTGGCCGTACCAACTGGTGGGCTAAACTATGGAAGGTACGCGCGTTATCAAAACCCGGCTGTTTGTAATCTCGACGGATTCTATTACGGATTTCATCGGCTGCACTCCGGTTGAAAGCCATGACGAGGATATGGTCTGGGTGAACCTGCTCGCATTCAATCAGCATACTGGTTTTGCATGCGAGCACCATCGTTTTACCTGAACCAGCCCGAGCTGAAAGTAGCAGATTGGGACTCGTACTGGCGAGAGCTTCGGCTTTCTCGATATTGATTGATTTTGAATAATGATTCTGTACAAATTTCTGTATGTAGTGGCTTTTTACCTTTTCGTATTTGTCGATCGGTAGGGTGGAAAGCAAGAAGTATTTATCCGCCTCTTCAAACAAATAAAATTGGAGAGCATATTTAAGTCGATACCTGGCAAACTGTTGAACAAATTTATCACGCGGATAAATGTGGGAAATTGCCTTGAATGAACTTTCAGCTTCGTCAAAACGATGGTTCTGTAATAAAACCTGTATATTCGACAGGGACTTTTCAAGAAAAAGCGTTTCCTCTAACGAAAGGACTTTTCTCGCCTGGGGGATTTTAAAGCCGTCGTGATCGATTTCGAGGACTTCACCAATTGACAGTACCCGACGTGGATCGGGGATCAATAGGCTATGGCGAACGGAAAGGGTGATGTCTTGAGGGAATTCCACATAATAGACAGGGTCTTCTAGGTCCTCAATAATTTTCTTGATGTTTGCTAATACTGTTTTGACCATCACTATATCAACTCTTTAATTCCTTCGGCTGTGCAATACCGAGAATAGCCCTTTCAAATTGCTGGTCCATAGGTCATACCTGCCTGCTTTCAGAACAAACTGGCCTGTTTTTTCTTGTTCTCTATTTCTGCCTCATAGGCCTCGTCCGGCGGAAGATCGTCCTGCTGGGCTGCCAGCATGGAGAGCTGATCGCAGCGTTCGTTCTCGGGTTGTCCGGCATGCCCTTGGACCCAGCGAAATACCACTTCGTGATGTTCGCATAGTTCGAGCAACTGCTGCCATAAATCGGTGTTTGGCACCCTGCCACCCTTGCGCGCCCAGCGCCTGGCGCGCCAGCGCAGCACCCAACCCTGGGTCATGCTTTCAACCAGATATTTTGAATCCGAGTGCAATGTAACCCGGCATTTCCCTTTGAGGGCCTGCAAGCCTTTAATAGCCGCCATTAATTCCATGCGGTTGTTGGTCGTCCGGCGAAAACCGCCGGATAGTTCTTCGCGGGGATCGCCGTGGATCAAGACGACGCCATAACCGCCTGGGCCAGGGTTGCCGAGGCAGGCGCCATCCGTGAAGAGGGTTACTTCTTTGGGTTCAGCCATTCGGTATAAAAAGCAGGGATATCCGTGCGTCTGCTGGCGCTGATGATCAAGATTTCAATTCCTTCGGCACCTTCCCCATCAGCAAGTCCAGCTTGCTGTCCAGCCTTCTCCTCAACCGGGTGGTATCCAGCTTGATGCGCACGTCCGTCGCCTTGCTGGCGCGCACCAGGCGTTCGCCGTGCGGAGCTTCCTCCGCCGCACGGTAGGATAGCAGCACCGATACCGGCAGCTCGATCACGCCTTTCTCGCGGTCCTCGGGCGTGATCTCGCCCAGGCGCGGCGTCCAGCGAACAACGATGGTCTTACGAAAGCCGCTGAAGATTTCTTTGCGGGTAGGGATTTCATCCCGGTTGAAGGACAGCATGAAGGTAGTTTCAGAGAGCGGGCGTTCCATTAGCGAAGCGGCGCCCGCCAACATCTGGCTGGCCTGGAGCACAATCTCCAGTTCCAGCTCCTCGCCTTCGCTGGCCGAGCCAATCTGGCGCACCTCCGCGATGTTCAACAGGCGTTGGGTTGCCTGGCGTGGACCAAACACCGCCATTGGCACCAGGCATTCCGCCATGCTTAAGCCGCCATGCGAATATTTATCCGGGTCGTGCGGGCCCTTGGGACGCTTGAAGATGTACCCGGCGCGCGGGAAGAGCACATAGTTGAAGGTCGTGTCGCGCACCGAGGGGCTGATTTTCGGGATGCCCATCACCCGCACATCGAAGTCGATGCTTTTATCGGCCTCTGGCGGTGAGAGCTTCTGCAAAGTGCGGGCATTGCGATACTTGACGTCGTGATCGTCCAGGACGGCTGTGGACGGCACGCTGACCGTCGCAGCCGGCATCGGGGTAAATCCGTGATCGCTGGTGACGAAGATCAAGGCGTCGTCGGGCAGGTCGCGCAATACACTGCGCACGTCTTGCTGCACGATCTCGCGCACCACACTGCGATAGATCAACGCCAGCTCATTCTGGTTGTGGTGCAGGTTTTCGTCCGTGAAGCTGAAGACGATATATTCTAACTGCGGCGAGACGTAGCGCACTACCATGCCCGAGGCTTCGGTGTCGCTGTCGCGCACGATCTGGAAGGCAGGCGTTATCCCCATGGCCTCTTTCAGCCAGGCTTTGAGCAGGTCGCTTTCGCGCTTGCTGCCAGGCGGGAAGTCGGCGGGTAATTTCCCGGCGCTGATCGCCTTGCGGCTCAATTCCGTCTCGGTCGGCAGAATGGCGCTACCCGGCTGGCTTTGAATGAGCTCGTAACGCTCCTCCAACACCGGGCGGACGAATTCATCCCAGGCGTCGGTGCGCAATCCATCGAAGACCAGGATGACAGCCTTCTGGCCTTTTTGCGGGTCCCAATACGGCTGGAGCAGGCGCGGCAGGAACTGGTGGGTGAAAACGACCGGGATATCGCTGCGGTTCAGCCAGCGGGTATAGTGTAACCGGTAGAAATCTTGAAAACGGTTGTTGACCAGATCGAGGGCTTTCCCGGCCGCGGCGATGGTCTGCTGGAATGCCTGGCGGGCGTCAGTCCAGCGTTTGGCCATCTCCATCCACAACCCGCCCACCGATATGGGCAAGATATCGCCGACGCGCAGCAAGCGCTCCAGGTCCGAAAGGTAAAAATCCAGCCGGTTTAGGCGCTCTCCATTCCAGGCCTGGTCAAACAGGCTGAAATCCAGATCGCCAGCTTCGGTTACCTTGAGCGTGTTGGCGGTCCTGAGCAGAACGGCGGTCAGCTCAAAAACTGCCACCGCCCGCCGGTAGGTTGTGGTCAGCCCCTGCCACTGGTCGCTGGGACGGCGCAGGGCCGGCCAAGCGGGTTCTCGTTCCTGGTTCTCCAGCTCTTTCAAAACCGAGTGATGAAACTTCAAATCTTTGTTCAAGATCAAGTCGACCAACAGCGATGCCAAGGCCAGACAGCGCACCAGATTGGACAGGCGTTCGGATTTTAGAACCTCCAGAGCCTGTTGTGGATCATCCAGACGAAGCTGGTCGCGTAAGATCAGGGCCAGGCCAACCGGGTTCCGGCGCAGCGCAGCTTCTACAGAGCGCACATCTTCCAGAACCCTCTCCGGCTCGGCAGCCAGTTGGTCCTTGATCGCCTGGTCGAGAAATATTGGGTCGATATCTTTGTAATCATACAGGAGCGGATCGACGTTGGCTATCAAGAGCTGGTAATCCAGCTTGTGTTGGTGCAGGATCGCGGCCAGTGTAAAGGCGCGCATCACCAGATCCGGGTCGCGCTCGAGCAGCCAGCAGAACGGTTTGGGGGCTTTGGCAATCTCGCCATGCAGAGTCGCCAACACACCTTCCGGCAGGCGGTCCTTCAGACTTTCAAGCACGGGATGCTGCTCGATGCACAGGCGGCGGATTTCGCTGGAGCTGAGCTTCTTGAAGGGGTTAATTTTGAGCGCAGCGCCCAAGGCGATCTTGTATAAGTCGCTGTCGCTGAAACGATTGGGCGCTGCCTGGCGCAAATCACGGTAGGCCTGCAACGCAGCCGGTAAATCTTCAAGCAGCAGCCCCGAAAGCTCGCGCTTGTCGACCAGCTTGGGCCAGGCCGTGTCGCCGGTCTGCTCGATCAGGAACTCGCGCAGCGAGAGCGAGAGAACGTTCTCCCGCCCAGCCCGCACCAGCAGATCCGGGTAGAACAGCGTCCCTGTGCGGCTGCGATCCACCAGCAGGATTTTCGCCTCCGCATCCTCCCGGATCGCTTCGTACATCTCGCGCAGCGCCAGGTTGCCGGTGCAGAACAGCACGGTGTAGCCGTGTTCTTCCGCCCACCCATCCACCACCTGCGCACCGGAAACGATCATGCGCTGCGGATCGCGCAGGATGATGACCGGGCGGCCGATGAGGGGAGTGAGTTTAGAGAGGATCCAGGAAGCAAGCATCATCGTCCTTCCAAAAGAACTACAGTTACGCCAGCATTTTCATAGAACTTATCAGCATTCTCCAGCTCAGGACAAAGAGCGAGTGCAAGGTTCCAATCTTCACTGAAGCGAGTTATATTTTCCCCATAGAGGACTTTCTTGACCCGCGCATGTCCGCGAAAACGTTTGAGCCGGTTACGGACATTTTCTTTTATTACCGAGGGTTCTTTATCTTTTCCATATCCATGAATGATCAATAATGCACCATATTTTCTATCTTTGGAGACTTTATCGATCGCCGCTTCAAGCGTATTGTCGGCGTCAACTTGATTCATTTCGTGCAAATTAATTCTTTCAAGGATACCGGGACCGTTCTGCGATTGTCTTCGCCGGCGCCGAGAAGGTTGTTTTCTGTCAGGTTCAGCGTGTTTACCATTCTTTAGGCCGGAATTACCATCCACAGCATCCGACTCAGTAAGTCCAACTTCTTGCCCATTGTCCGGTGCAGGAACATTCACGGCCGTTAATTGATCTTCCACAAGCCTGTTCGATTGCTGTACAGCCAGATCGAGCTGATCAAAGAAAGTTTTTTCGGCTTCCAGGGCGCGGGAAGGAACCAGACCCTGTAAGGCTTTCATTTTCGATCGCAGGCGGATATTCTTACCTTCAGAATCCAAGATTTCCTGTACACGTTCTGTCAGTTCCTCCATGTCATCTGAGTTCAAATCCCAATACCGGCTTTTATCTAACAATTCATGAATCAAATCCTTTAGATCCGGTAAGGGTTGATCAGCCAACGCCTCTTTATGTTTTGGCTTCTTTGATATTTCCTTGGGCGTATATTCAGGGAAGTACTTTGACAATAATTCGTATTTTTCCGAGGTTTTCAAGCCTTCTAATCGTTTCTTGAAACGCTCAACTTCTGCCGAGTAGTTCTCCGAACCCTTCTCGAAGTACGTATGAATCGCTTCCCAAATATATTCGTGATCCCTCAACGGATATAACTGTCCAAGCTCACGGCTGATCCGATCAGACGACCAATGCACGTACTGCCAGGATTGGATGTAAATTTGCCGTTTTTCGCCACTTCTATGACTGGAGATTTTGTCTACCATCTGTTCAGCTTCTTGCAGACGGTGACAGGTTTCAGCCATAATTTGAACGCCAAGCAAATTGTCCAATTCAAAAGCTTCCCTCGCGATATCACAGGCTTTATCCCAGAACTGGAACAGAACAGTATCAAGACTATCCCAATATTTTACGAGGTCGTCTGTCGGAATACCTGTCTTTTCGGGTCTTCTGATTTTATTTTCTACAGCCGGCCCTGTGAAGTTTACCCGTTTAAAGCTTTCATTTAATTGTGCCAACCGTTCATCGAATTCCTTACGCCAGACATCCGATCTAGAAACGCGCGAAACAATCTTGGCTATTTTTTGAAGCTTATCTCGATCACTGTTGGCAAAATAATCTAATCGTTCCCATTCCTCAAAATCGATCCCATAAGATGCCCGCTGAGCCTCCATATGGGTAAAAAAACGCCTTAAGGATGGTGAGTTTATTTTGCCTTCTTTAGGGTTTGGGCCAATGAGCATCTCAAACAATTCCGATTCTCGGAAGAACACTCGCATCCAGGCTTTTGCGGCCAGTTCCCACTCTTGTGCGAGCTCCCAACACTGGGCGGCAATCTCCGCATTTTTATTACCCTCGGCCAGCTCCAACATATTGGCAGTTTCACGGATTTTTTCGGTCTTACCAGCCCTCTGATAACACATCGCCTGCGTTACAAACTTCTTCTCTGTATTGCAACGATTTTCAATATACTGCATCCGATCTTCATCCATTGCAAGGTAATAGTAATAATATGCTTCTGGCCAGCTCTCCGACCCCCCTTTAAAGAAACCATCCGCAAGATGTTTATAAGCAGTTAACTTGTCATCATCTCGCACGTTCTCCATGTAGTTTTGTGCAGATCCTAAATCGCCGGCTTGAACGAATGCCTCTATCGCAAGGAAATACTCTTTCAAAATCACTCGTGCAGTCCCAGTTAACCGGTACAATCCATGGGCGAACATTAAAATCTGCTATGGCCTTGGATTTAGCCTTATTGCGACTTCTTTGCAAAGCATCAACTCGAGCAAGCGCTTGTTTTCCAACACTCTCCAGTTCGCCACACTCTTCAGCCGTTCCCAAGGCTTTATCCCACTGATCTAATAACACAAATGCTCTTGAGGCGGTGACCAATTGATTGTGCTGGTATAAAAGATCCGCTGCCCACATGGCCTCTGCAAATTTTTTCTTATCAACCCAGGCTTCAATACGACGGAAAACCTCATCTGCGATATCCTCTCGTAAAGCTGGGTCTGCTTCCCTGGTGATCTGTAAGGCTGTATCTAGATTTCCTAAAATTAAATGACAGAGAGCCCTAACAGGTTTATCAGATTCATCGATACCGTCGATAATAAGATCAATTTCATCTTGTAGTTCTTTAGCCAAATCAGCAAACGCTTGTTTTAGATAATCTTGCCTTAGCTCTTCAAGACATTCGAGCTGATTGACCGGGTCATCTGTCTTGGCAAAATATTCGGCTGCTTTCTTAAGATTGCCTTTTTCTCGATAATTCATAGCTGCAGTAGCAGATCGATTTCGGTAGGCCTCTAACCGCCCGGCTTCTTGGTACCTGCCCAAACTTGTCTCCAAAAAAGCCTCATTGTCATATTTTAAGAACCGTGCAAAACTGATTTCAGCCATTCCATACATCGTTTCAGCATCTACATCCGTGTTCCCAATACTGCGAATCGCGTTGACTACTTGATCCACATCGGTTGGTTTTTGTATGAAAACGACGTCTTTGGGAATATCTTTCCACCCTGCCCACCGCAAATATTCGTATTCTTCTTCGCTCAAGTAAATAAATAAAAGCATCCTGGCGCGAGTAATTGAGGTGTACCAGTTTGACACGATATCAGGCTCAAGTTCACTGTTATGCTTGATGCTGATTCCATAAAGCACACATCGGTCGAATTCCATCCCCTTACAACTCATGACAGGGATGATCTCGAGCAGGTTTGTTTCTAGCGCATAAAGGTTCTCTTCCTGCGCCAATAACCGCTCCAATTGATCGGCATGCTGCGTAATGACGACAGTAGAAAGAAGCTGGTTGTCCCCTTCCAGATTGTTATCGGTGGCTTTTAATTGGTTCGCATACTTAACCAGAGCTTGCTGAAACAGTTCCTGACTTCCAACAAATAAGCGCGGCACCAGAGCGTCTTCTTCGCCGCTCTCTTCTATCTCAAGTATTTTGGTTTGTAAACTAATGGGTAATGTCGTATCAGGATTTATGCAATATTCCAGGAATCGGCTTGCGATTTCCTGCGAAAAACGAGTGGAAACCTGTCGAGTCATGGATTCCACAGCTCGCGCTATTTGCTCTGTGGTTCGATAATTATTTTTTAAATCGGTTGGGCTCAGATTTTTCCGGATCTCGCGATTGTAAATTCGCTCTTTTTCATTCACAAGTTGTACAATCGTTGGCCAGAGAAAGCCTGAAGGAGTCATCTGTTGGTTCACATCTCCGAAGAACACCAACCGGCTTTCGATATTTTTGGGTAGCATAAACCAAAGACTGATCAGATTATCTAACTCCACGGAGCTCAGATCCTGAACCTCATCAACGATGACTACAGGATTGGTTAATTTAGAAATCACTGAACCCCAAATCGGCTCATACACCATCCCGTATTGAGCGATCCATGCAAACAGATCTTCGCGAATACCATTGAGAAGTTCGTCCCCCAATTTCGGCCCTGAAAATACTGCCTCATAATTTTCAGCTTTGGATGAGATGCGCGGCATACGCTGATAGCCGAAAAATATCGGGCGTAACCAATCCGAAAGTTCGGCCAGCTTAGGATCCTGATCTCCGATGACATAGCGCTTGGCCGCTCGAAAATCAACTGCTTTGACTTCAGCCAAACGGGATAACATTTCTTCTGCTTTGTTAGCCTGTTGGCGGAAACGTGAGGCAACATCGGCGCGATCCAGTTGATCGTCTTTCCAATCCTCGTAGGTTTTTAAGAGACGGCCGCGTATATCCTGCAGCGATTCACCATACGTTTGATAATCTTGCGACCGCAGCATTTCAGATTGGATTTTATTTTCAAGCTCATCGATGCTTAAGTTGATGAGCTCAGATCGCCCCCGTAAAAAGGTCACAATCAATGAATATATTTGGGATGGCAGAAGATTGCGGACGCCTCGATTAAATAGCTGCAGAACTGAGATACCCCATACAGGTTTCATCACTGAGGCAACGGCTGATCTCATCTGAGGATAATGCCTGTTTGAAGAAATCCTGAATTCCAAACACATTGATTTGGCCACTGACAACTTGCTCTCCCGTGTTGATCTGGCCTACGAGGTCAGGGACATCGTGTAAAGTGTTGGCGCAATATTCTGCCAGGCGAGGATTGTAAGTCAGGAATAAAATCGTCGTGCGCTTATTATCCGGCCGGCCCTTATTATCCACGCCCAATTTTCGGGTAATGTGTAGCGCCATAGTGGTTTTGCCCGAACCGGCAACACCTTGAACCTGGAAAATCTCATTCGCAGGACCGGGCATGGTGATCTGGTTGATCACATCTTTTTGTTCGGGTTGGAGATCTTCAACGAATTTTAGACCACGCATGTTAACCCCTCATCACACAAATCTGGTAATCCTCTTCAACCGAGAGCTGCGTCTCTTCGCTCAATTCGTCAAACTGCAGGCCGCCCTTCTCATATAAGACTCGTCCAAACTCATAAAGCCCGGCCCGCCGGCACTGGCGGATCCAATCGGCCAGGGTGGCGGCATTTTCGGGCTTATCACGTTCAGCGGGCGGCACACCATCCATCAAGGCATTGGCGAAGCGTTTGATCCTTCGCAGTGCGCCGCTGGAGCGCAGGGCTGCTTTCTGCTGGCGCTCCTCATCGTTGGCCGGGGGCCGCCAGGTACCGTCGGGGGTTTTGAAAAAATACTCCGGCAGCCATTCTTGCAGCAGGCGGCGCGGCTTATCCTTTACCGGCAGATACTGCTCGAACAAATCCGAGTAATGCAAACCTTCTTGATCGCGGTTTTGTTTCAAGTAAGCCTGCATGAACCCTTCAAGTTTATCCGCCGCGGCGGATTCCTTGTACGACTCGGCTTCATCGACCTGCCCGGACGTCTCCAACAGGTACCAGCGTCCTGAACCGGCAGGCGCTTCCTCCGCCACGGAGCGTAAAAGCTCATCGAAGTTGTGGCGCTCGAACTGGCCCTTGCGCACCATCCGACTGACCAGCTCATCGTACAACCGGTCGGCGGGCGAGCCGGGATGAGCGGTGAGAGCTTCTGTCAGTATATGGCTGGCAGCTTCTCGAAAAGCCACCGCATCGGTGGTGGCGAAGAAATTTATTTGCCCGCTCAACTCCCCCGGGCGCGGCTTGCGAAAGTTTATTATCAAGTCGCGCTTGGTTACCTTTTCAGCAAAATATTGGTTTGTAGTTTTTGTAGGTGTATCGATGTAAAGTGTTTTTTCAGACGTTTCAGGTATAAAACCCTTTTCAGTCATCAAATCCTGAATGAGTTGCCAGGTGCCTTCACTAGTGTCATGGTAACAAAGAGAAACCCAGCGCCCTGGTTTTAGCACTCGGAATAACTCACCGATAACTTGTTCCATCATCACGGACCAATCAGCATCTGTTTTTCCACGTGCTTCATTTACGATGATTTCATTTTCTAGCCAGGTTGAATCAAAGTCTAACCAAGCTTCCCAGAGAAAATTTAACTCTCCATATTGGATAGTTCCTCCATAAGGAGGATCAGTGAATATATAATCCACTGAATTAGACGGTGTATTAAGTAACCGTGCATCAGATGTACTAATAAGTAATTTTGTACTTGAAGGATTAATTTTCGAATACGCGGATTTGAAATCTGAAAGGCTATCAACCATAAACCGCCACACATTGATGTCATGCTCAATCTGTGGAATATAATAAGTCCCCTTTTGGATTCGCCCAATACCATCTGAATTGTGAGCCATCATTTTTGACGCTTTTAATACAATTGATGTAAACTCGAACATTAATACGTTCTGAAATTGAAGATCCAGTGTTGCTATTTTTTCCAATAGCAAAGCTAATGCCCATAAATTTCGTTTGGTAAACAATTGAGACAACTTTGTCGCATCTGTGGGTCGAAAATCTTTCTTGTACAACATCCGGTAAGGGATTTTCTCTGCCAAGTCGGCTTCCGGATACCAATAAGGAATTACTTTAGATTCAATCTCCTCGATTTTGTGCAAGTCATATTTAAGAAAATATTCTTGTTTCTTTTCATTCAGATCATTATGCCGGCGCTCAGACCGACGCGGTTTGCAGCCCTCATTACATAGGTAAATAACAAGGACGGGCACGGAGCCAAATTTCTCCTGTGTGGTTTTTATTTCTTCTTTAATACCTCGCCGGAGACAATGTGGACAAGCCCGGATTTTCTTTTTTTTACCCCTCTTAGTCTCTCCATCTACTTCAGCACAATCAAACAAGGGTACTTTTTCTAGGCACCGTGAACATCGATAAACGGATGAATAGACAGTATATGTGATTGTTGCGCGCCCGTCGCAGCAGTCACACCGTGTCTCGTACAGCCAGTCCATCTCCGGCCTGACCATGCGCTCCAATTCCTCAAAAGCGCGCTGCAGCCGATTTACATCCACCGGCGTGCAGTAGTTCTTGGTGATGAAGGTGGCAGCCGGCGAAAGGTCGATGGCGATTGCCGCCCGCCCTTCCATGAGAGCCGCCAATGCCGTCCCGCCCGAGCCACAGAACGGATCGAGCACGAGATCGCCGGGTTGGGTGTAGTGCTTGATGTACTCCCGGATAGCGTCGTGCGGCTTTTTCGACCAATAGGTGTGCATGTTGTAAATCGCCGTAGCTTTGGTGGTGGTTATAGGCTTGTCGAACGGCGGCACATGGTAGTCATCTGTGGCGGGATCGTAGGGCTTGGCGTGCTCTTCCACAAATCGGCGCAGGTTGGGGTTCGGGCCGGATGAATAGTAACCCTCCGGCATCTTGGGGATCTCGGGGCGGAAGAAGGAAGTTTGCAACGGAGCCTTTTTCTGCTTTACCATGATTACTTTTGGGGTTTCTCCACCAGGTTCCAATTGTGTTCGCCGCACTGACAGCGTACATTCGTCGGGTTCTTGTTCTCTTCCACTAGAAATATTAAGCTGCCGCATAAACTACAATAAAACAGGTTCACCAACTCGCGATGGGCTGCAACCACGCAGCGAAATTCCTCTGGGGACAGATCAGCCCAGGCGTTAAAGTGAACGCTGGGATTGATCATCCACTGGTAAACATCTTTCTGCTCGATAATGTCTTTGACGCGCTCCTCGTAAGCAGCCAGAGCTATCTTGAGCTCAACTTTGTTCCAAGAGTTTGCCGCAGTTTTTGCTTTTTTCAATAAGTAACGATACTGTTCGATTGCCGATGGCATAAGGTCGCCCAATTCCCAATGCCCATCCATGGCGAAGCGCACTTTTGCTTCAAGCGAGTCGCATGCATGGTAAGAAAATTCTTCCAACCCACGGCGAAGCTTAGCCGCTGCTGCGCTCACATCTCCCCTGTCTAAATCTAGATCGATCAATTCCCACAAGTTTGTGATCTCGCTCAATAACGGCCCGGAGGCAAAGTCCCATCCATAAAACTGTACGATTCCTTTTGTGTTGACCAATCCCGCATTGCGGAGCTGAGTTGCCCAGACACGATCATGGGTCGTAATCAAAAACTGGCGATGCGGAAACTTTTTGACAAGCATATCCCCTAGCTGCCTGCGGTGACCGATATCAACAGACATAACGACATCATCTAAAACGATCAGGTCAAGCGTACCCTGGGTCAACCTCTCTGCTAAGGCCAGGAACAAGCATACCCCCATGCTGTCCTGGTGGCCCTCGCTGTGCAGCGCATGCGGTGGGTGAGCTCCATGCCCATGAAAATCGACCCGGAAATCTATACCTCCCCTTGCAGGGATTAGTTGGGCGCAAAAATCACGCTCGTCTTCCTGATGTAACTCTTTGTAAAGCTCTTCGAACCGCTCACAAACCTCGTGATACAGTTTCTCCAACACCTCATTTCGAGCAGAATCATGCCTGACCTTAATCATTTGGGCGATCACATGACAGCGCTGTGCTCGCCGGAGAGCTTCGCTCGACCGGCCTAAATTCTGCAGGTGTACTTCCAGCTTGGTCAATTGATCCCAGGCGTCTAGCTCTGGTGAAACGGCCGGAAAACGACTTTCTAAAGCAGCAAATATTCCCTCAAGTTTATGGGGGAATTCCCTTGGCAGATCCATTAACGCATAAGAGCCGGACGGGCAACTCAACCGGTAAGTCTCCCGGTCCCGTTCCACCTGGGCAGAAAATGATTTGCTTTTTTGTATCCATTGACCAATTTGAGCGGTTTCGGTCGCCAGGTCGGCTTTTTTCGCAGCATTGAGAAGATCGCCGAGTATCCAACGGATATTTGCGCTTGCTTGGTCAAGGGAACCCCTGGCTTCTTGGATAACCGTCTGGATTTCCTCAGCCTCACGAGCATGAAGCAGCCTTTGACCCAGGAAGTCATGCAAGTAACCCGGTGGGTGTTCTGCCTGACAGAGAGGGCATTTTCCTGATTTATCCAATAAACTTCTTCCGATCTGGATCAATTCGAGCGCTTTCAAATCCTCAAGGAGCCTGGGATTTTCGTGTACCCGATTGAGAGCCTCTTGAAGTCGATCATATTGTCGGAGACGAAGGTTGATCGCCTCGTCACTGAAAATGTCACTGAGTGACTGAATATGACGGTTGATATCGGCTAAGTTCACCGAGGAGGGTTGTAACGTGGAGCCGGGAGGCTGCAAGTTTCGCTTCAGGTCATGCAGTGGATTATGCTCAATCGGGGATCCGCCCAACTCGGCGCGCCAGCGATTTATGATCTCCAATGCGATTTGAGTGCCAAATTCCTGGACGCCAAGCGCCAGGCAAACAGTGTTGCGCGCCTGCTCTTCCTCACGTTTCCTGGTTTTTAGATCCCCTTCAATCGTCGATGCGGCTGAATTGATTGCCTGGCGAATCTTATCAATCTCCTGGATATTGAGCAGCGCTTGAATTTCTCGGCCTCTTTCCCCGCTCTCAGCGGTAACAAACCGCAGAATCTCTCGGCGGGTGAGCACATGGTGACCCAGTTGCGCCATTTGAACAATCTGGTCGATTTTCCGACGATACTCGTCTGGGCAAATTAGTTCTTTCTCTTTGGCCAGACATCGAGTAATCTCGAATTCTCGACCATTCAATCTAACGCTTGCCTTTACCCATACATCCTTCGGCTTGGCATCGATGTGCCGGCCATGTTTTTTCAGGGTAATGCCCGCTGTTCCCTTCCCACTCAAACGCGAGATATTCCCGGTTAGAAGGAAATCGATGGCATCGACAACCGCACTTTTCCCTGCACCGTTGGGTCCCAGTACAACCAAATTCTTGCCATCTGGATGAAGCTTGAGTTTCCGAATGCCACGAATGTTTTGAATTTCAAGGTCAATCAGCCTCATTGGTCACCCCCTACTCTCGAATTTATCACCCGAACGATTTCCTCGCCATCGACCAACTTCCCGCTTTTCGCCAATCTGCGCAAATCATCGATCAATCCCGGAATAATCTCGTTTTCCAAACTAAGTTGTTGGAAAAGCTCATCCAATATTTGGTCGGCAATCGATCGAACGCGGAGGTCGGGTTTCATAGCTTTAGATCCTTTGAGTATTCCCGGTCTTTACGAATCAATTTCAATCACAGGCAACACATCCTCGCTGGACGCAAGGGCGCCTTCGAGAAAAACCCGAAATTCGTTTATAAGCCCTTCTATCTCATTGGGCTCGAATGTACGTTTGCTCGGTTGAAAATCGTTCAGCCTGACTTTACGCACCTGAATACGCTGCAAGTAGCGGTGCAGCAGCTCTAATTTTTTCTCTACCTCACCGTCCGGAGTCTTCGATAACTGCTCAACCAGGGTATCAGCCATAGATCGCGGTGACTCTGCATCCAGTAATGCCGCGATAAATGGCTCACCTTTGCCTTGCGCCAGGCGGCTGCGCAGGGCGTCGCTGAAGAGCAGAGCCGCCTTATCCAGCAGGGCGGTTTGCAAGAAAGTCTGGCAATCCTGTAAGCAGCGGTGCGCGGCAGTGATCCAATCTGAAGCGTTTTCCAGAGTCAGCGGGCTGGCGGCTGGCTGCGGCCAGCGCGCCAGCTCGCGTTCCACCAGGCTGCGGGTGACTTGCGCCGGGAACAGGTCTGGGCTTTCCAAGGCTTCCATAAAGCGCTGATTGAGTGCCTGGGTAGCTCCAGAGGCCAGCTGCGGCACCCGTTCCAGCCGGGATAAAGTCACGTATTGGAGGTCAGATGTCAATCCGTGTATCGAAATGCGCACCCCTTCAGTAGCGCCGACGACCTGGTCAAAGGCCTGCAGGTAGCGCACGCTGTAAGACTGGATGGCCTCGGCTGCCGGTTCGAGCAGTTCGCTCAGCAGCCGGGCTTCGTTGGTCATCAGTTCACTCAGGCTCTCAAGGCGTAAACGAACAAGGTCCAAGGTAGATCGTATTGATTTCAAAGCCAGCGCCTGGTCCTGAACACCATCATCGGGAAGTTCCAGGTTAGCATAGCGGTAAGCCGCTCGCAGGCGCTCGCCATACTGCAAGAGCTTGCGGGCTTGCTCGACCTCAACCTTGCGTGTCGCCAGGTCATCCACATCGGCCTGATCTACCTGGTCTTCATGGAATATCTTGTAACCAAAGGCTTTTTCCAATCCATTGCGCAGATAGGGGATGGGATCAGTCGTATCAACAGGGCTGTTGAGGAATTTCTCCCAGGCGTTCAGGCGCTCGGATAAAGGATTCGACTGCTGGATCTCGCTGAATAAGTTAGCTAACTCGGTCAATAAGCCCTGGAAAGGCTTTAATTGTTCACTCTTGAAGGTTATCAGGCGCTGGATGGCATCTTGAATATCCGCATCTTCGTGCACTGTGCTCAGCGAAAGATCACCCAGCAGCACCGCAGCGAAAGGCGCCAGAGTCTCCCAGCCCTTCGGCGGCTTCAGGCGTTGCACCTGGTGGAAAGCGTCCAACACCGCCACCTTGAAGTCGAGGCCGGCGATGTTGCTGTAGTCAATCACCTCAACCGGGAGATTCCTGCCGGAAAGACTGATTCGCAGTTGGCCTTCGCGCACCAGGCACAGCAGGTACATCTGCACCATCCGTTTGCTCAACCCGTAGTGCAGGCCGCCGGGGCCGTTGATGCCCATGAAGTTCTTGTAGATGGTGTCCGCCGGCAGCGTGTTCGCGGACACGGATTGTCCACCCGTATCGCCCAGTTTTTCTTCGATCCATTCAGACAGATCATGGGTGTAGCGGCATTCGCGCAGATCGAGGCTGCGGTCGTTCGGCCGGCGCATGATCTGCAATCCGAAGCCATAGTTCTGCGAGGCGGAGATCTCTTTGGTTGGCCTGGCTCCACGAGGGAATGATTTATCCTTAACAATGCCGTTGATGACATTGATTGCATTGACGTCGTTAAAAGGCGCCGGGGCGTCGAATTCCATCTCCCGGCTTACGTAAATGGTATCCAGCGCCTGTCCTACTAAGGTGGTCAGGATGGCAGAGAGCTCACCCTGCACCGCGAAAGTCATCTGGGTATGATCCTGGGCGGCGATGCGCCCACGCCCAAAGCTATCGGGGACGGTACGGTAGATTGCCCCAATGTTGGCGCTCAATTGGCCTTGCACCCATTCCAGCACAATGCGCGATTCTTCCGTATCCTTGCCCAGGTATTCGGCCACCATGCGCCGGTAGCCAGCAAAATCCACTAACAATGATTGTTCGCTGGCAGTCAGCGCGTCCGGCGACCAGAACAGCACGCGCGGATCTTTGTGATCCTTGATCAGACTATCCAGCTCATCCTGGCAGGGCGTCGAGCTAATGAACATGGCGTAATCTAGCCCCGTGGCCGGGCTGTTGATGTTGGGCAATGGGGCAAACCGCTTGGCTATACTCAGCAAATCGCGCATGTACACCCGCCCGATGATTTCACGCCCATGCCACTTGATGGTGATATCCGTTTGTGATGCAGGAGCGATGGCGCTGAAAATCGAGCGTATGCCATGCGCCAGGTCTAACGTCATCAAATGCGTTGTGATCTGCCAGCCATCGATTGCCAGGAGCTGCTCCCAGGCCTGGCGGCGCTGGTTCTCATCCTGGGCGGCTTCGGCCCGGAATTTTTGGAATATTTCCGACGGGACGATGGTTTTGCCAGCCGGGTTGAAGAGATACTTCTGGCCAACTTTCTCCACCTGCACTAACTCCAGGTCGAGGGTCTTGAGCAGATTTTCATAGTGATCCAGGTTGTCCTGCAAGTCAGCAGCTTGTTCTGCATCGTGATCGCGCCATTCCATCACGCAATTCATGAGTTCTTCGGCGCTCAAGCCGTTGGGGGCCATGTTGGCGACGTGGTACAGAAACAGCGTCTTGACGATCTTCTCGCAGCGGCTGCGATATACTCTCAGATAGCCCTTGGTCGCGGCATTGATCTGCTGGCGGGCCAGGTCATAGGCGCGCCACTCATTCGGAAACTTGGTGCGGATACTGGCGATGCTGCGCGTCGTGCCGGATGGGTCTTCTTCGTAGTTGACTACATCATCAAATAGCGCCCACAGGGTCACCAGTTCTTTCGAACCGAGCCGGCGCTGCGTCTTCAACGTCTGCAGCATGAAATAGAGCGCCGAGCGGATGGTGGTCAGGTTATAAGAAACAGCTCGAACCACATCGATGGCTGGCGGGTAGAAGGGGAAAAAGCGCCGGAATTGATCGCTGCCCGTAGCGGAAGGCCAACTGAAAGCGCGCTTGTAATCCTCATAATATTGGTCGATCGCGCCGGGTTGGGTCACCTCGCGCACACGAGCCAGGGCGATATCGTAATAATTGTCCCTCTGGCTGAGCAGCGGCACCAGGTCCAGGCGCTCGCGAGCGATGATGTTCATCACTCCCGCCATGGTCGATTCAATGGCCTGCTGGGCGGCGCAAACCGTCCAAACCGGCAGATTATCCAGCTTGGCCAGTCGGTTGGACAGCACCACCAGGGCCTTTTCATCCTCAGCCCGCTGATTGTCCGTACGATCTTTCATATACAGCGAGACTTCATCCAGGATGAGCAGCAGCCCGGCATATCCCTCTTCAAGCAAACGCTTCACCATATGGCGCAGTACATCTTCGGTCTCGATGGGTATGCGCGGCGTGGTTCCCAGGTCGCGCGTGTAGAAATCCCACAACCGCTGGCCGCAATCGCGTTGAACGGCGGGGTTCGGGTTATTGCGCAGATCATCCAGAAAGGCTTCCAAATCCTCCTGCGCCTCCTCGTCGAAGAACTTGGGGTTCTTGAGAAATTTCGCCAGGCGCGCTCGATACAGGTCGAAATCGTCCGTATTGAGGAATCGATCGGCCAGGATCTGGGTGGGATAAATGGGCAGCGACCGCCCAGTTTCCAGAAAGAACTGCTCCGACACGGCATCAAGTACGTAATCCTCCAGCGAGCGCTCGGCGTTCGCCAGGCCTACGCCACCGCCGCCATAGCCGACCAGGGTCTTGACAGCCACGAAAATCCCTTTCCCGCTTTGGACTTTTTTCGCCAGTCCGCTTTCATAGAAGTTATAGAGACTCTCACGTTTACCCAGGCCGGCTTTTTGCTCTTTCTCCTGAACGAGTTTCCAGGCTGCCTCGCCGCCTAAGGCTAACGCGCCCAGGAAAGACAACAGATGTGACTTGCCCGAGCCAAACTCGGCCTGCACCCACCAGCCCTGCCCAATCGGATTGTCCTTACGCTCCGGGATGTAAGGAGCGGAGATCTGGCGGAAGAAATCGTTCAAGAAAGGGCGCACCGGATCTATCAAGAATTCGTCTACGGTCTTGTTTTCCGCTTGACGGGAGGCGCGAGCTGGCGTGTCGCCGCCGTCAGCCCAAATATGCTTTTCCACCACATACACACTGATAAGTGTTTCGGGCACGGTAATGACCTGGCCGAGAGGTTTGCGCTGGAAAAGGGTTTTACTCATGCTTTCAACTCCCACAGGTTGTTCTCGGTTACCAATTGGCCGGGAAACTGCGCCTGGAAGCGCGGCGCGGCTTCATCAAATAGCTGGATCTGGTGACCAACTTGCCGGCCTGGCAGAAGCAGCAGCAGGTGGTTTCGGTCGCTAGCGTAAATCCGCAGTTTGCTCGCGTCAAGTTTGTAGGCAAACATCAGCTCGCACTGTTTGAGGATCAGGAACGAACGCTGCTCGAAAAACCGTCGCAGGGTTTGGTCAAAAGCCTGGTTGAGCTGGCTTTCGATTGCCTGGGGGCGGTGGCTTTCATCCTGAACCATGCGACGCAAAACCTCGTCTTCAATACAGGCCAGCAGCTCCCGGTTGAAGTTAACCGCCTCGGGAAAAGCTTGCCCATCCGCCGTCTGCGCGGGGGCGAGATCGCTCTTCTCAAAGGTTTCCAACTGGCCGTATGAACCCAGGACGACATACAGGTGCCGCCCGGACTGGTTTTGAAGCAGCCGGCGCAACTCGCTGATCACTTGAGGGCCGCCTAGAAGAGGCATAGGGTCACTCCTCCTGGCCTGCGCCTTGGCCCTTTGCCATCTCACGAATTGCCATATCGCTTCGATCCGGATGCTCAAATAACTGGCGCAGCGCCGTCCGTTGATCTAAAGCCAGGGTGAATTGCCGCACCGTATCGATCTCCGAAACTTTGGAGAGGATGCCAAAATCCTGCAGGTTGTACAACTGCAACCGCATCCACTCGCGATCCCATAATAGCCAATGATGCAATGGGCCGCTATACAGGCTATCAAACGAATAAATGCCCGGCTCTTGAAACTCGCTGGTCAGGATATATAAGAAGCTCTCCAAAGTTCCCTGACGTAATTGAAACCGAAACCCTTTTTTGTCTGCCGCACCAACACCCGTCAGCGCATATGTATGCGAAAAAGATTCGAGCATTTTTCCAAGGGATTTTGGCTTTACATCCGGAAGATAACGCAAGATAAATTCATTTACCTGGTCGCGCTCTACCCGACCGAGGGGCAACGCTGGCCAGATCAATTCTTCGGCAATTTTTGCGGCTATTGCCTCTGCCTTAAGCACGTGGTAAAAGACCGCCGGCTGCAAGTCAGTCTGAGAGGTGCATCGCGCTGCGTAATAAGTAAGCGGTGTGTCGATAATCCCTTCAGGGTAAAGCCGCTCTAAGATATTACGGGCACGGCGAATGCGCGTCTCGGAGGCATTGTAAGGAAGCTTCTTGTACAAAAATCCCTTGAAGTCCTCCAAAGATTGGAAATTCGCTGCTTGCGGTAAGAAGATCAAAGAATTGGCAACTTCATCATTGGCAAAGACGCGCATCTGGCGTTCTTTTGCCGCCGGTTGTTGATTTGTTGCATGGGCAGCGGGGTTTGGTTTTCCAGTCCCTGGTTCTAACTCAAACAAGTTAAGTTGGGACAAAGGGTGATTTTGTTTGGTTGGCGACATTTCAGTTAAGGACTCTGGCGCGTCGACCTGTATGCTGTTTAATAGTTGAACAAAAGTTGTGGTGGACTCGCCCACCCCAGCCACTTCGCTAAGTTGCTCAGGGGGCGCGGCAATCACAGCCTGCAAGCTGCCAAAATAGGCGATGAGGTCCTTTGCGAGTGGTGCAACATCCCTGCGCGGAATGGCATAGGTCAGCAGTAGTTCCAATCGCTCTGTATCGGACAGTGAGCGTGGATTCTCTTTAAACTTTTGTCGCAACCGTTCGCGGTGTCCTTCGGATATGCTCATGAGAAGTCTAACTTTTCAGGAGTAGATGGTCTATTCTCAAAGCGGGCCTGGCCTGCGATCCACTTTAGGATTGCGGGCCGGTAAAATCGCCAATGCCGGCCTACTTTTTGGCAGGGAATTCTGCCAGACCGGGCCAGTTGGTAAAGCGAGGAAAGGGGGATGCGAAGGTAGCGCGACGTTTCTTCAATTGTCATGATTTCGGGAAAGGATTCGGCCATTGTCAATCTCGCGTCCGTGAATGTGGGCCAAGGAATTGAACAATATTGTTATATCAAATTTTTAAAGTCTCTGTCAATACACCTTAAGATATTGTTTATTATTTGCAGTAGATGTCCTGAATTGACCAACATATCGAGTAATAGTTTATTACAGCGTCCCCGGGTTTTCACTAACAGTTTAGCAAACTGGCAAATCCCTTTACCGTGGCTTCAAATCCTCTGTGATGCCCAGGCCTAAGTACCTTCGCAGACGGTTGCTGGGCATCGTAATACGGCAGGCTATAGTCGCGATCCCCTCGGGCGGCTTCCAATACAATTACAATTAAAAGGTCAGGTCAAAGACGGGATTGGCGCGAATAAGGAATTTGACTTCCTGGCAGGTCTCCACTCGGGTGTACACCAGCCTACGTGAGTTGGCGATGGTATGCAAGAACTCTGAGTTCGGTGTGCGCTGCGTTGGCAACTTCTGGGAATTCAGAAAAAAGATGTCAAGGATCAGCACGGGGTTTATCCAATTGCGTCTCTACCCATGTCAGCACAATTTCGGCTAAACCAAACGCTTGGAGGGCCTCCTGGCGAGAGACGGGTTCCTCTTCGCCGGGATAGCGTGTGACAACGGCAAAGCGTGTCAACGAGACCGCCTCTTCCAATGCTTCAATTCCTTCATACCCGGCTTCCCGGCACAGATTCAAGAGCGGTCCGATGACATGCTGGCGCGGAAATTCGACCTGCCGTTGAACCAGCAAAGCCTTGAGGGCTTTCTCGGCGGCCTGCTGAGCATGAAAGGCCAGGATCTCGGGCGAGATCTGTTCTACGTCTGCCATACGGGCAACTGCCAGATCGGAACGAGCGTGGCGCATCCACTCCGCCACCAGCTCCCGAATGGCCTTCTGGCGTTCATCGGGCATAGAGTACTTTTCCTTCCCGTAAGGCCGGGCGCGCCACCGTACCCACCAGATCACCATAGCGCTGCAAATAAGCTTTGCGCATCACGACCACATCAACCGGCAGCGCTAGATCCGCCAATGCCTTATAAATGCGGGCCGCTTCGGCATGGGTCGAATCAACCTGTTCCTTGATCACCAGCAAGTCCAGGTCACTGTAGGGGGTAAAATCGCCACGGGCATATGAACCGAACAGGATGATTTGCTCAGGATCGCTGACCGCCCGGATGCGCCGGGTAATTTCATCCAGTAATTCATCTACCATCTTTTCCATGAGAAAAACCTCCATATCTCCACTACCGGGGCTTCAAATCCTCTGTGATGCCCAGGCCCAGGTACCTCCGCAGCAGGAATTCGATCAGACCTGAGACAGAAAATTTCTTTTCCTGCGCAACCTCGGCAATTCTATCCCAGGTTTCCTTCTGCAGGTGCAGGTTGCGCCGGCTTAGCCTTTCCATGGTCTTTACCCGGGCGCGACGTTGTGGCAATTTAACGACCGGCATGTATTTCAGGAAGGCTCGCAATACGTAGTCGGTGATCTTGCTGGCGTCGCTCCTTTCCATAACAGCGCGCCGCTTCAATTCCCCCCAGACGGAATCGGACAAATACAGCGTATGCATTTCGGTTTTCTGAGGTTTAGGGAAGGCCATGAATGACGCCTCTTCGCAGCAATCGCTAATGCTCTCTCAATCCCACAAATCTTCCAAACTTTTGCGTCCGGCCTCCAGCGCCTGGTCCTCCAGGAAGCGCTTCATGACTGGCCAGGGCGTGCGGTCAATCATGCGCGGCATAGGCAGCGCTTCGGCGTCCTCAAAATAGGCCAGCGCGCGTGTGGCGCTGATGGCAAAGGTACGCACACGAGAATATTTCACCGCGGCCACCTGGAAAAGGCGCGTAATCGATGTATGTTGAAGAATGAAATAGAGGTCTACAAGATCCTTGCGAGTACCGCGGCCAATGATGGCAGCCAATTTCATGGCTCCAATTTCTTCCAGACTTGCCACCGCTATCCCTGCGACCAGCAAGGTGGATTGCACCAGTGGATACAGGTGCAGACGAAAGAAACTCAGCCCTACACCTCGCCAAGTAGCCGCAAAAGTGGCGTCCTTATCGAAGGAAATGGATAAGGTTGGATCATCGAACGTTTCACGCATTATGGCGCGCTGATCCGCTTCCACCGCGTCTGCATGAGAGGAAAAGAAATCCAGGTCGATTGAGAAGCGGTGCCCCAGGTGCAACGCCAAGCCAGTTCCACCGGCCAAATAGAAGCTGCCGATGAATTCCAGGCTCGAAATTTTCCGGAAAGCCTGTTGCGTTTCCGGGGTGAGAGACTCCCAATGAGGGTGCGGCAAGGATATGCCGGTGGGAAGTTCTACCTGTCCCATAGCTCGCCTTTCGCTGTAGGGAATGGCGATGGCTGCCAGCTTTTTACCCCCAACAGCTTGCGCCAGTAATTGAATGTAACCGGCGAGAGCATGCGTTCTCCTCGCTTGCGCAAGAAGGCTCGAATGCGCCGCCTTCTATACGTTACGAACAGCCAGCGCACTTCATCCCAGGTGCCAAATTCCAGCGTGCGCTGGAGAATCAGATCGGAATCTCCTTCCAAGTCCAGATGGGCAGGATCATATTCTTGAAAATAGGGCCAAAGGCCCTCCGGAATCTGATTTGCTTTAACGCTTTCGGTCATAGGGACCTCTCTTGTGAATCCCTGAAAAATGGCTTCAGGAATACTCAACTGCTTTCTCAGCACACAAGATGAGAAGCGCTATCATTATAACGGCCTGGGTTGGAACTGGCCATAACGATGCCCGGACTGGAACAATCGTACTGTTCGAATTGGCTAATGCGCTCCCGCAGGAGCACACTGGCAGCGTAAGGCGTTTGTGCCACTGGATCATGTGCTGGCTTATACGGGCAAGCAATTTAAAAGGGACGAGCTTGTATCTAAACCTATTTACATTTAAGTGTAAGTATAGTTGGTGTTCCCTTCTGCGAGAAGAGTCTCTACGCTTTGCTACACCAAGTGTATTTATACATAGAATTCTCCAGACCAAGAAGAAGCCCCTCATCCGTGTAACTTATCAGTACGCCCAACCCTCTATCCCTCGGAAAAGCCTGGTCGGGGTCGTGGCCACACAGGGATCATCGCATGCTAATCCCAGCGGTTGCCGAACCTGGAGGAATCCAACCTCAGGTGTTCCAGCAGCTCCAGGATCTTTTCGGTGGCCGGAGTCCCCATGGCTACCCTCCAGTCGCGGTTTTGGAAGCTCCGGTTCTCAATGTAGGAGCGCAGTTTAGCAACTACCTCTTTTGGCTCGCTTTCGGCAAGCCGCCGGTAAATGCCTCCCTGCCCATCTTGGGGATGTGCTTTCAGTTTCTCCACGACATATCCAAGTCCCAGATTGTCACCTTTACTCGAGGCAATGTAGAAAAGACATGAGATCACTGCCTCAACTGTTGCCCCTTTTTCCAACAAATCCCGTTTTACATGTGGACTGAAATTATCCAGCAATTGGTTCAAACTCCAGTTTTCAATTTCTGGATACTTCTCCACATCCACCACCCCATCATCCGAATCCTTTTCTTGGGTGGTTGTGGTAGAGGTTGATCGTTCAGTATTTTCCAGATCAGTATTTTGAAGATATTCTTTTAGAGATTCGCATCAAACGGTTATTTAAAACCAGGTGTTTTAAGCCTCTCATCTGCGCCCAGAAAACAAGCCCTACTTTTTCAAACGCGCCCAGATCAGCATCTGGGATCCTCTCAAACGCGCCTGAAAGTAATGTGGTCAACCTCTCAAATCCGCCCAGATCAGGTGTAGTGAAGCCTTCAAACGCGCCCGAGTTCAACAGGGGCTATCCTCTCAATCGCGCCCGGATCTTCACTGTTGATCCTCCGAATCGCGCCTGGATACTCGCAGGTGATCCTCTCAATCGCGCCCAGGAAGTCTGTTATGGCTGCTTCTTCGGAGATCAGGGAAAACCCTGGCGGATCAGTAAGCTCGTATTTCTGAACGGTTTCTTCAACCGCCTTGCTGGACTCCTGAATGATCCATTCGATCGAGCTCGCATCGAGGGCGAACATTTCATCGAAAGCGTTTAAAAATGCAGCTTTCTGTTCCTGAGTCAGGCTGAAATAACGCTGGGCGAGAGGAAACAGGGCGTTATAGAACGCTTCGTGGATCGGGGTGAGCGGATCGAACAGCTTGACCTGCGCTTTAAACGATGAAACCTGGCCGCGCCCGTCCGCCTCAGCGTCGATGATCTCAACGAATTTGGCCGCGTATTCTTTGACAAACCCCCTTTTGGATTGATTGATCTTCTCCAAAGCCACCTGGGATGACAGATCCGCGCCTTTCACTTCTTCCTTTTGGGCGTGGGGGGCGGGGAACCATTCCCGGATGGTTTTGGTACGCTGCAAGCCAAGGGCGCTGGCCAGCTCCTGGTATCCACCCCTTACATTTACCGTGTCGCGCAGCTCGCCGGTCTGGCGGTTGTAAAAGCAGCGATCACGCAGCAGGATGGTTGCCCAGCCAGGACCGTGGCCGAGCAGAGGTAGCCAGTGCAGGAGAAAGTACCAGCTAAGGTGGAGCTGGTCATTGGCGGGCAAAAGACGCTCGACCAGTTCATCCACCAGGTCGGCGAGATCTTTTGAGGCCGTTTTTGCTTCTATCCCGATCGCCGAGAAAATCACATGATGAATCAAGCACCCATCGGGATCCCCTGCCTGCCAGTCTTTGGGCGGCTGCTGGGCAGGGAAGGGAAAAACGTCGCGCGGCTCGACCCGGTATTCGCCCCGAACCAGATCAGTCAAGATCCCGATTGGGTTCTCCTGGATGTTCAGGTCCATGAGGTAAGCTTTGAGGGCCTCCGCATCGCCCGGGGTCAGCGGGGAAGTGGATCGAAACAGGAAACGCGTCGGCCTTTTTTTGGTCAGGCCGGCCCTTTCATCTCGGATCCAGCGCTTTTCACCCGGCTTGTAGAGCACCTTTTTGAGAAACCAGCCCAATTCCGGGTCGTCCAGATGGCGCCAGATGCTGCTCTCGGCAATCCCGGCCATGGCGGCGAGGAATGGACCAGGCGCCTCGAAGATAAGGCTGGGCCTCAGACCCGCCCCGGCCCTGGCCGTCGTCCCCTTGGAAAGGTAGAAGGCCTGGAAACAGGCCACCACAATGGACGTGCGCAGGGGTCCGATGTAAGGGATCCAGCGCAGCAGGTAACCCGGGACGACCACAACCCTTTTCGGGGAGGTAAAAACTCTGCGCAGGTTGTTTTGGATCAGCGCCAATTGGATCGTATTGAGAGCAGGCGCTTCCCTTTCTACTTCCTCTGCCGGTTCCTGCTTGCCTGTTTCGTCTGAATCTGTATCTGTAGAAACTTCTACACGCAGGCTGGTTACACCCCGACTTTCTTCCAGCCCTTTTTCGGAAAACTCGGCGATCAAGGCTTGCAGCGACAATTCGCTCTCATCGAATCGGACCAGTTCAACCCGGACTCTTTTCTTCGAAAACGGCCTCTAGCGATTTTTCTAAAGCCACCCGAGCATGAAGGTTTGCGCGCAGGCGCGAGGCTTCGTCGGGAGCTCCAAAAACGAACAGTCCCTGGTGGGTATCGATGAACAAGAGACGCAGTTGCTCGATCAGTTGCTGCGCGTAGGGGCCAAGCAGGTTCGCCCGTGAGGATATCTGCTCAAAGATGGCTCGGGAAACGCCCAGCAGCGTATGAGGATCGGTAACGATATTCGATGCGTACGTTGTATCCACCATTCTCTCCCCCTTGCCTTTATTGGAGGAATGGCGCACGAAACCAGAGCCTTGACTTTCTCCGCTTTATCGAATAAAATTCGAAGCATAGAGAAAGCAAAACTATGCCGCTTCCGGGCGCACTCCCCCACGCTTGCCAGGCTCCGGGGAGTTCCGCTTTTAAAGGGGGTAATATCGTCCTGCTTATGCAGTCCAGCGAATATTCAGACAATCCGCTATCAGGTCATGAGTTGGCTCCAATCTAATTGTAGCAATTCGTGCATGAGGGTATCGTCATGCGGTCACCGGTTGCCAGAGAAGGCAAACCCTCACTCGAGTTTGGCTTCCAGATAGGCCTGTGTGGTGGCCGTGACGACGGGCAGCGCGGCGGCATACAGGTGCTCTGTGCTCATAGCGTTTAAGACGCGGCCGCAGACGTTTATAACATCGTTGGGGTTGCCGTAAGTGGCTTCCCAGATATAGAGCAGCGCTTCGGAGGAAAAGATTGGTGTATTCCTTCCGGCGACCATGCAGCGGAAGTTGATCATGGCCACAGTGTCCTCCAAATCGAGGTCCGCCAGTGTGTAGCGGTAGGTCCCTTCGGCTGCCTCCGGGACACGGCCCAAGGCAACGGACAGGCTGGGCCGGCCGAAGACGAAAACAGGGGCCAGGTGGGTGGCGATCTCGTAGAGCTGCGTGAGGGCCTCTTTGCTCAGGTCTTCCTGGGTATCGACGATGATCACGGTCACCCGGCCGTTTGCGGTCTGAGATCGGACGCGCCCCGACAGCTCATCCCACTGGCCTTCCACACCTTTCCGCCTGTTGAGGGACAATTGAGCTGACACAGCCGCCAGCACCGCATACTCGCTCTCGAGGGGGGCATTATGAAGGTAAGCTATGCAGTATTCATCAGGCCGGCAGAGGTAGTACGATTCGAGGCGGCGCGCCACGATGGATTTTCCAACCCCTACGTGCCCGTCGATCACGGCCATGCCTGAAGATCTTTCCACCATACCGAACAGGCGTTCTATTAATGGGCCGTGCTGGGTGGTGAGACAAATGAACCGCGGGTCTGGGACTGGGTTGAAAGGGTCTTCGGAAAAGCCCAGGCTGCGAAGAGAAAGGGTACGCGCAGGGTATCTTGGTAAAGCCACTGGTAGTCTCCAGCTAACGGGTGAGAGGTTACGGCCGCTGAATGGAAATCGTGCCCAAGATTTTACACCAAAGCCAGCCGTCTGTCAAACGGTTTCCAGGCGATTAATTTGGCCTGGAAAGCTTTTGAAAGAAAAATTGGTGCTTGCAAAAATTTCGATTATTGTCTATAATTTCATAAACGGTTCGAATCGCCTGGTTCTCAAACCCTTCAAGAAACGGTTCGGCGCCTTTTTGATTAGCATATGGAGCTCATGGACGCCAAGATTATCGGGATCATCAACCATAAAGGGGGATGCGGCAAGACCACTACGGCAGTCAACCTGTGCGGGATGATCGCCGAGTGGCCGCTTAGCGACAAACCCCAGAAAGTCTTACTCATCGATATGGATCCCCAGGGCAGCGCGCTGAAGTGCGTCAGTTGCGACCAGCACACCAGTGAAGAGGGGGTCCTGGCGGATTTGCTGCTGGCCACCCCGCCGGGAAAGCTGCCCCTGGCCGTGCACATTCAGCGCAGTCCCTGGCCAGGCCATATCGATTATGTGCCTTCAAAAGAAGAGGCCATGGTGGAAGCGCAGGTGGTAATGACGCAGCGTCACATCAACCCCGTGGCGGTCCTGCGCCGGCTGATTAAGCCCGTCCTGAATCTGTACGATACCATCATCGTGGATACAGGACCCACACAGGGCATCCTGATGTGGAACGTGCTCTACGCTATCGACTACGCCATCATTCCCACCATGCTGGATACTATTTCGCTGCAGGAACTCCCGAAGGTGCTGAGGAACATTGACCGGCTTGAGATCGAGTTTGACCAGCGCCCCAAGCTGCTCGGCATCCTTCCGGTGTCTTATCGCAAAGGGGTGACGATCCAGGAAGAAGTGTTAAACCATCTGAAACAAAGATTCCGCGGCCTCTTATTCGAGCCTGTTCCCTTAAACACCGATATCCCCGAAGCGTATAACGCCAATCTTCCCGTTCATCGCTATAATGCGAGCGCGCCGGCGACCAAAGCGTACGCCGCCGTGACGAAGGAGGTGTTGAAACGTGTCCAAAAAGAGTAGGCCACCTGTTAGCATTCCTGGGCTGGATGATCTGGAGGAGCAGGGCGGGCGGCTGCCTGGCAGCTCCATCGATACCCATTACCTGCGCCAGGTGAGTAAAGAGCACGAGGATGAGGGAGGCTTTATCGCTTCGGAATATCCTCTGGCGGTGATCGAGCCGGATTTTTATCAAGGACGGGGCGGAGTGCTGCCGCGGGGACTGGCGTTCAAGGTCATCCGTAAAAATACTACCCACCTGGAAGCCTTGGAAGCATGGATCGGCGGTCTGGTGCAGGGGACCCCGGAACACGATGAATACCTGCGTTTGGTCAGCCTGAAAGAGTTGATTCGCAGTGTCGGGCTTTTGCACCCGATCCACATTTACCTGGACGCCGAGACGAAGGCCTTTCGCCTCCTGGCTGGTGAGCGCCGCTATTGGGCTTTCTGGCTGCTGCGCATGGAGACCGGAGAATACGAAACGATCCCCGCGGTGATCCATGCCGAGCCCTCCCGGTTTCTCCAAATCACTGAAAACGAAGAAGTCGAGCCGCTTTCTACCATCGGCCGGGCCCGCCAGGTGGCTATTGCTTATCTCGAGACGCTGGGGATATTCCCACCAGCCGATCCGCCGGTCAGCGATGAGGAGTACTGGGGATTTTATCGCCAGGCCCTTCTGGGGCCCGAGGAGCTTTTGGGACAAAAGAGGCTTCCGGATAATTTCTGGTCCCGACTGGAAGAGAAGTTGGGCATGCACCGGGTCTCGATGCTCGGCCTGTTGGGGTTGCTTCGCTTACCGGAGTCCGGTTTGCACCGGGCGGATAAGTGGCGCCTGAACCAAAGCCAGGTTGAAGCCGTTTTGACCGCCCCTGCGGATCTCCAGGAGAAGTTCGTCGACTTGGCGACCTCGTACCTGCTGCCTGCCCCCGAGCTAAAACGCCTGGCGCGGCTGGCATCCATGCCGGGTCGCGGCGCTTTCGATGCGGCGCTGCGCGATCTGGAAAACCCCCGCAACGATGAGCGTAAATACAAGCGTCAGCAGCGCCCGCCCATTGAGGTCCAGATGACGAAGGTATTCAACACCTTCCGGGCCGTGCAAAAAGTGACTGGCGGGGATTTTCGAGGTATGGCGCGCCTGATCGTTGCCAATCGGCCGAAAGAAGCGAGTGAGCTGTGCAACCAGCTCGAGGCGGCTGCGGCCGCCCTGCGGGCCGAGCTGTCATCTGCTGCTGAAGAAAACGAAGGCGAGATTGGAGCGGAGGGAGATGACGATGTCCGTTCACTCAATTCTGAGCAGGGAAGCAACCTGTAGAACCTTCTACAGGTTCGAATCGAGAATCGGTCGCCCGGATCGAGATGAACCTGTATCATAAAGGTTTATCCATCCCGAAAATAGGGGACATGCGGGATCATCATGATCCCACATCTCAAGATGCAGGATCGTTACGATCCTACATGTGGTCTAAACCGCTCTAAACAACAGTGAAGGAAGGAGGAGCATTCAACCTGTGCCAGAAATCGTACACAGCGTTCCCTTTGTTTTCTATGGCGAAACTGTTCAAAGCCCACCTGGCTTCCGATCGCCAGTGGTACATTCCTATAAACGAGGTTTGTGCTGCTCTAGACATAGAGCCCAGACCACAACGAAGGCGCATTCAGGAGGACGAAGCCATCGCCCACCGGCTGGTAAATATCCCCATGGAGACCCCATACCAGGACACCACCCGTGTCCAGGAAGTGTCCTGCCTTAACCTGCGCGCGCTTCCCTACTGGCTCGGAACGATCGATGCGAAGCGGGTCAAGGAGGAGCATCGCAAGAAAGTGATCCTTGTTCAAGCGCGAGTTCGCCGAGGCGGCCTGGGCGGTGTTTCGATCGGACATGGTCCCCCCGGATATGCTGGCAGAGATGGATGCGCACCTGCCGCCAGATGAACGCGAGTACCTCGAAGCGATGGACCAGTTACGCCAGGCGCGGAAGAAGATCGACATGTTGAGCGGAAGGCTGGATGAAGAGCTGGCTAAGGTTGGCGCCGAGTTGCAGGATATTAGCGGGCGCCTGGGAACGTTGGAAGAGTCGCTGGTCGGCAAAAAAATTGTGAACGCGGACCAGGCCAGGCTCATCCAGGAAATGTTTGCCGCAGTTGCGGAAGCCAAACACGCAAAGACCAAGAAGCCGAAGTCCCAGTGTTTTGCTGAGGTGCATGAGGAGTTCAAATCAGCCTTCCGGGTGCACATTTATTCCATCCTTCCCGAAGAGCAACTGGATGCAGCGATCACGTTCCTCGGTGCTCGTTGGGCGTTCTACAACCCTGGCCAGCCGCTGCCGGAGATATTTCGGGGGTCGCACCAACCTTCGCTGTTTTGAATGGCGAGTCAATTACTTTCCATCCACTCCTGAAAGGGGGTCAACCTGTAGAAGGTTCTACAGGTCTCAGGGAAAAGACGCCGGCGACCGTGGGTTGCCGGCGTCTTCTATTCTTACAGTTGGTATGCCTGTGTCCATAGATCAGTAATGATTGACGAGGTGCTTTCAAAAGGCTGAAAGTAGATAGAGTCGACCAGACCCAAGCGATGGTGATTGTGACGCTCTGGAATAGCCACGAGGACCACCGGATCCTCGGCTTAGGAAAAAACCGCGTTGGTGAGAACGAACATATCTGTGAAAGTAAGGTTATGCTCGTTGAGCTACTTGAATCTGTAGAACATTCTACAAGTTTGAAGGAAAGAACTTGTTATGCCCCGTCTGGGGATGCCGAGCATCCTTCTATATGTGATTCTGGAAATTGTTCTGACGTTTACTCAAAAGTGTAGAAGCTTCTACAGGTTTCCAAAGGAGAACATCAGTCACGAACGCCAAGGGTGGCAGCGCTGATGTTTTCTGTTTTTTTCTACTCAGGACTGGGATAACAAATCCATCGGTTGGTTTAATATTCGCTGCGCTGACCGGAATGGGTGAGATGCGCTGGGCGACGTGAAACTTCGCCAGACATCGATATACTGTTAAATGTGGGAGATTTTTCGGGGGTTAATGGGAATATAGATGGCTTGGATGCGCTGCTCTGTAAAGGCGAAGGTCATTACCGATAAGCCTGTCCTGCTGCCAGAAGAGCCTGCTGGCGATCTGTTCACTTCGACAATCAGATGCGTAGATCTGCCGGGCGAGGCGGTAAATGCCCAACAATAAGCCAACCATCGTATCTCGCCCCGTGATTGGATGCCGCAAGGCGGCAACTTTACCGCCGCCATCCCTCTGCAGCATCCCATCCTGGGCCAGTAATTGGATCAGGTTTTCCAAATCGCTGGATTCAATAGCCTGTGAGAACCCTGTGCCCGGCTTTTGCTGCTGGATGAAGGAGGGCTTAAAGTGGAATGGTGCTCGGCCATACATTATCTACCACAGCAGAAGTGCTGGCGGCAATTGGTCCCATTCTTGTTGGTGATTTCAGCATAGCTGTAATCAAAGACTTCGCGCAACAAGAAGACGGCCCGCTCCAACGGTGAAAGGCTCTCCAATGTCATTGTGACTCTCCTGGGGCGATCTACTCGCAGAAAGTTTTCTAAAATGGGGCGAGCGACCGTGCTCCGCTTATTGTTGATGGCCCCGGTCCTGCTCAAAGACGCATTCCAGACATGTGTGTTTGGACCGCGAGGCCTGCTCTACATTTTCCTGCTCCAGCGGTAAGATGTTGTGAACCTGTAGAATGTTCTACAGGTTCATTGATCTAGCAGTTGGAATGAGGCTTGCTTCTTTTTTCGCTGAAGCGCAGAGCACTCAGGATCCTGGATCTGAAGCCGATATATCGAACGGGAACTTTTGAATATCCGTAACATTTGTATCATCTGCAGATTCAACTTCTTCCCCTGCCAGGTATTGTCCTTGCAAGCGGATTCTCTAAATAATGTGAAAAACAGAACGAACGTTCTGGCGGATGCATGCCCTTGGTGGTTCGGTGAATGGACGATGATTGATTGCGCATAGCCGTACATCGTCTGGAAACTGTGTAATGGATGCACCCTTCTCAGTTCAGGGCCCTTGCTGGAAATTCGCCCTTCTTCGTTGAACGATTAGGATAAACCACACTCGAATTCGAAACCGGAAGGGTTGCTCCCCTTGAAGTTGGCGCTTCTGACGTGGAGAATTCGGGGATCAGGATTGCCTATAGGAGCCGGGTGGGGGCGGGCGCTTAAAACAAAAAATCCCCTGAATGCTCAGGGGAATCTTTTTTGTTCTTACTCCTGTTTCAGGATTCTTTTCGTCTCATCGAAAATGAGCATCTCCAAAGTAGGGTTGGAGAGCCGCTGGCGTAGCTCATCACTCAGTGGATAGTCGCCGTGGAGAAGATCTTCCAAGGCGTCCAGCAGACGGTCGAGGGCGATGAAGTATTCGTTGGGGTGAGGGACTACCTCAAGGGGATTCTCGGCTGTGTAAGCCTCTTTTTCCCGGGGAGCGTTCACGGAGGCGAAAAGCGAGGGTTGGTGTATGGACTCATCGTGGAGATGCTTTTCCATTACTAATCTTCCTTTCCATAGAAATTGTGGGCGGGGACTGCCGCCTTCAGGCGGCAGAGGAAGCCTGCTTGCTCCTTTCACAGAAAAGATAATTGACAAATATCGAATATCGCAGTACATTTGTTCTATGAGTGATACACGGTATCGGCGTAATGCAGGAAGGGTTTACTCCCTGAAATATCATTTGGTTTGGTGTCCAAAGTACCGTCGCAAGGTTCTGGTGGGTGAGATTGCGGAAGAACTTCGTTCTGTGCTATACCAAAAGGCGCAGGAGTTGGAGGTGACAATCGAGGCATTGGAAATCATGCCTGACCACGTTCACCTGTTTACAGAAAGTGACCCCACAGAAGCACCGCAACGTCTTGCGAACCAGTTCAAGGGGTACACTTCCCGAAAGTTGCGTTTGAAATTTCCGCAACTGCGTTCTCGCCTTCCGAGTATGTGGAGCAGAAGCTACTACGTTGGCTCGATAGGTCACGTCTCTGGGGAAACCGTCAGGCGATACATCGAAATGCAGAAAACGAGTTAGGGTATGCTTCGTACCTACAAATACCTCCTTCGCCCAAGTCCTGAGCAGGTGAAACAACTGGATTATTTGCTTTGGCAATCCAGGCTGGTTTATAATGCCGCCCTTGAACAGCGAATTACGGTCTATCGGGAAACGGGCAAGGGGGTGGGGTACGGAGCGCAGTGGGCGCACTTTCGGGACATGCGCCGATCCAATTCCGAAACCCTTGGGCAGGTCAACGCATCCAGCTTGCAGCACCTTTTGCGCCGTCTGGACAAAGCCTTCACCGCATTCTTTCGTCGCTTGAAGGCGGGGGAAGTGCCTGGGTTTCCACGTTTCAAAAGCCGCAATCGCTTCAATAGTCTTGAATACACTTACGGAGATGGTTGCAAACTGCGCCAAAACGAGCATGGCCGCAGGTCGTTCTACGTTCAAAACCTGGGCGAACTCAGGATGTGCTACCACCGAGCAATCCCCACCGATGCGAAAATCAAACACGGGGTCGTCAAGCGGGTTGGAGAACGATGGTATGTCGGCCTGATGATCGAACTTCCCGATCCTGGGCAGCGCCTGGCCCAAACGGGCAATCAGGTCGGCGTTGACGTTGGACTGAAATGCCTTGCCGCTCTCTCAAATGGGGAGTGGATTGAAAATCCCCGCTGGCTGAGAGAGAGCCTTGCAAAACTGCGCCGCCTGCAACGCCACGCCGCTCGACAGACCCAGGGGGGCAACCGACAGCGAAAAACCTACCGTCAGATTGTTCGACTTCACGAACAGGTTGCCAATCAACGGGCAGACTATCTACATCAGGTCAGCACTCGACTTGTGGCCGAGAATGACCTGATTGCAATCGAGAACCTTTCTCTCGGCTTCATGAACCGCAACGAATACCTGTCCCTTTCCTCGCATGACGCCGGGTTTGGACTGTTTCGGCAGATGCTTGAATACAAGGCTGAAAGTGCTGGTATCCAGGTCATTGCCGTAAACCCGTCCAACACCACCCAGGCGTGCAGTGGATGCGGGAGGATTGTCCCCAAAGGCTTGCCGCTTCGTGTTCATGCTTGCCCTGATTGCGGTTTAGTCCTCGACCGAGACGTAAATGCGGCTCGGAATATACTGACTTTGGCTTTGCGTCGATCCTTAGGATCGTACTCGCTCGGACGGAGCGGTCAGTCGCTAACGTGTCCCGTTGGGGAGAGCGTTGCCTGAGAAGCCGTCGCCTTTAGGCGACGGAGAACGTCACTCTTGTCTTGTACCAAATGCACGGGTCGCACATATAGCCAAGCTGAAGGATGATACGCTGGCTCATTATTAGCGCTCCACAGGAATCATCCTATGTCTAGCCCAAGCTGGTCTGGAGATACAGTGCCTGCAGGCCGGCGTCGCCGCGGTACTACAACAACTGCGCCCCGACGGGCCGCCCAATCTGCCCAGGGCTCGACTACGACAACCGAAGGGACAATCTCAGCCACAGGAGTTGTTGGCCCATCGGGGATGACATTGGGCGCCTCGATCCCCGCCAGGGTGGTGGCTGGGACACGCTCTTTATCTTTCGCTTCGCCGGTAATCCGCTCGGTCAGGGCGCGCAGCAGGTCCAGGTTATCATCCACGCCGGCGTCGCCCAGTGCGGAGGGGACAAAGTCTCCGTAGACGCTCTTCGCCCAACTGATCTTGCGAGCAATCACGTCCCAGGCCTCCAGCTCGATCCCTTGGTAGCCCAGAGCAAACACACGCACCGGGCGTTTCTGGCCGAGCCGCCATACCCGGCACACAGCCTGAGCCAGGGAAATGGTCGCGTAGACGGCCTCATAGGCCACCACAGTCTGGAACATCACCAGATCCAGGCCCGTCTCAACCGCTTTCGGGTGGGTGATGAGGGCGTCCATCTTGTGGGCCTGCTTCTCAATCCACTCCTCGCGCTCCCCAGCCGGCACCCTGGCCGTGTTCAGATATACGGCCCGCAGGCCGGACCGGCGCAGGATTTTCTCAAGCCTCAGGGGCAGCGGGCGAGCCGTGGTCTGCTCGACCAGGACCACCGCCCTGCGCCCCTCACGGGCCTCCCGGCTGAGCAGGTCGAGCAACTCGCGCTCTTTCGGCAGGAGGGTGCTTTCCGGCAAGACAGGCAGCGTGAGCACCACGTTGTGCGCTTTGGCCTGCCCATCTTCATCGCGTGACACAAAGTCGTAGATGTGATTCCCTTTCCGTGAAGTGGGAGGGACGGCGGCGATGTTGTAATAGCCCAGGGCTGCCCGTAACCAGGCCGATAGGGCTCCCTTGCCCTGCTCATGGTACAGGTGCCCGCCATAGCTCTTGGCGAACAGGTGATCCAGGCCGAGCGCGGGGGTGGAAATGTCTTTCTGCTGTTCGGTGTAGGCCGGCAGGGCGATAGCCACATCACGCAGCGCGCCGAAGGCGGTGCGGGAGAGCAGGAAACGGTACACGGCTGGCGATACACCGGGCCGTTCGCGAAACTCGGAGCGGCGGATGCGGCGACCATAGGCGCGCTTTTCGTCTACGATCTCCACGCTTTCTGCGTAGCCATATCGCTCAACAAACTCTTTTTCTGTGAGGCGCATCTGGCGCATCTCGGGTGATGTCCAGCGTAGCAGCCGGTACAAATCGGACGCTTTCCCACTGAAAAGCGTCCCAGTGAGCAATATTGCCCACCGGGAGGCGCGGTGCAGGCGGCTGAAAGCCGTGCCTTGCAGAGAGGCATTGCGGTACTCATGGATTTCGTCGGTTATCAGAAGCAGGTTGCGGATTTGCCCTGATTTTACGGCGCGGCGGATGGCCTCTGCCAGCGGCCAGCGGCGCGGCTTTGGTTCTGGCGTGGCATAGGGCAAACCGCATAAGGGGCATTTTTTGCTGAGGAAGCGGCGCGGCGGAGCTTGACCGGGTGAGACCCGCACCCATTCTCCAAAGCGCAGAAGATCGTCCATTCCCCAACCCTCCTCTGCCTTGGGGACGGCAGGTGCTCCACAGGTCGGGCAGCTCCAAATTCTTTCCCGCGCCGGTTTTTGGGAATAAGCGTGGGACCAGACCTGCACGGTGCAGCGGCCCCAGCTTCACCGCCTCGCGGGAAAGGATCAGGATCACCTCCTCACCGCGCTCAGCGGCCTGGATGGCCCGGTGTACTTGAACCTGGCGCTCTTCGCCGTTTCCCTCAGGCAGGACAATCCGCGCCACCGGGGCAAGTTGCCTGGCTTCTCGCTTCCACTTTTTGACCAGGTGCGGTGGCGTAAGCACGACCGTCACGCCGATAGGCTTTCGGTTTGCCAGAAGAGCCCGGACGGTGAGTGAAATGGGCGTTTTCCCATAACCCATTTCCATCAAGCCGAATACGGTCTTTTGGCCATCCAGCAGGGCGCGGGCCATGCCGACGGCTCGTACAGCTTGCGCCGGGAGCAACCCTTGCCGGCCGTTCATCGGAGGGAGCAAGCCGTCAATGCAATCTAGGACCTTTTGTTCCCACACCCAGGCTTCTGGCGTCCCATCCGAGCGTTCATCCACGTAGGCTCGCAGCGAGATGGCGCGATCGATGTCGGCGGCCAGATCGGTGATGTGCTCAAACGGTATTTCGCGCAGGTCTCCATTTTCCAGTACGTATGCTGTCATCCTGGGAACGGAGAGGGTAATGCGTCTGGTTACACCGTCCTCTGTCTCTTCTTCGCGGCAAGTTTCCATTCGTTGGATGGCGACCCGTAGATAGCGGCCATCCATCAGGTCGATCGTGCTGCCGTGGCCGGCCAGGTAGGCAGCCCGGTGACCGGGGCGCAGCGGGTGGAGCACCTGTTGGTCAGCTTCACCCGAAACGGAGTACAAGTCTGGAAGTGGGGACGTTAAAAGCGCAAGCTCTAACTCTTCTTGTGTCAGATGGTTTACCCGAAATGTCACCGGCCCTTCCGGGAGCGCCGGGATTTCCACAGGCTGCACAACGCCCATTTCCGGCAGCGGGTGGGGTTCGGCGGCCGGTTTGCCGACCAGGATCACCTGGTTGGGGCTGGCAGGGTCCTGGCTTTCGAACAGCGCCAGCCAGCGCATGCGCAGCTTTTCTTCAGCCCAGGGAAGCAGCCGTTGGGGGATCACCAACGCTGCCACGCCCTCCTTTGACAGGTAGGGGAGGCTGCGCCGTATGATGGTTCTCTCCAAACTCTCCTCGCCGCCGGCCTGGTCGTAAGGAGGGTTGACCAGAGCCAGGGAGATGGATTTGCGAGACATTACCGTGCGCCGGAAGTCGGCGCAGAGCAGGTTGTCGAGTACCTGGGCAGCACTCTCAGCCCGTTGCGCCTCGATCTCGACGCCGTAGGTCTCGATCTGTACGCCGGAGGTTTCCAGCGTGTGGGCCAGATAAGCCAGCGCCTGGCCGTCCGCACAGCAGGGATCGAGCAGGCGGATCGTGCCGCCTCCCGCTGGTTTAAGCAGACCAGCCAGGCGCTTGAGGGCCGCCTGGCTGGTGGGTGTGTAGCCGTAGTTCAAGAGGTGCTCAGTACGCACGAGAAGCCTCCTTTAACAATTCTTGGATTTCCGCTTCGCCCAGGGCCAGGGCTACAAGACCTTGGGCATCGTATGTCTCTAATCCCTTGCCCCAGCGCTCCGGCGAAGGGAGCCGGCGTGGGACAGGATAGGGGGTGCAGGCGTGCAGGAAGCGATGGAACTGTCTCTCGACTTCCTCCTGCCGGGCGATGAAGTAACAGCGACCAGACAGAAAGGGCAGGTAAAGGGTGATGATCTTCTGGGCGATCCCCTGGATGGTGATGCTCTCGATCCGCACCTGAGTTGCCCTGGCCTGGATGTGGGCCCAACCGACGTGGGGCTGAGCATCCACATAGCCACCTTTCTGAGCGGCGAAATAGGCGATGGCGCGCGCCTCCTCGCCGGAGGCGATGAGCCGGGCAAACACCAGTTCCTCTTTGTCGATCGCCACGTCGCGGGCTAAGACCTGGATGTCACGGATTCTCAGGATCATCGGCTGCCTCCATCGAGCGCGCCTGTACTAGGTCCTCACCCGTTCCTCCACCGGCATCCGGTAGATGTCCTTCATGGCGCCGCCAGCCTGTCTTCTCCCAGGTCTCCCGGCAATAGCCGTGCGGAATGTCCCACTGGTTGCGACCCTCCTCGCTGGCGGCGACGTCTTCAGGGGAAACCGTGCCGCCACACCGGGGGCAGATATCCTTGCGTACAACCTTCCAGCCGGTCAGATAGCGTTCTTCTACAACCGGGGTCACCACATACCAGACCGGAAGCGCAGTTTCGTAATGGATGGAGGGGTTATCGGGCGCCAGCGTCAGCCAGTGGTGCAAGAGGTAGCGCTCCTCTTCCTGTAAGTTTTGAACGTCTGGCAGCACGGCCTCGAACACGGCGGGGGATTGGGAACGTACATCCAGGATTTCCTGGATTTCCCTGGCTGCGCCGGTGAGTTCTTTCTGAAGAACGTTTGCCGCCAGTTCCAGCGCCCGGCGTTCGGAGTGTTTCAACGGTAGGACTCGGATAGCAGCCGCAGCCGGCCACCCTAGTCCATCGACTTCCCAATTTGGTTCCTCGCGGAGATCTTCGGGAGTTGGGACCCGGCCGTAGATGCAGCGCCAATCGTACAGGGTTCCGATCTGGCAGCGATGCAGTCCCGTGACGGAGTCCCGTGCTTCCGTCCGTCAAAAGGATAAGACCGGCCCGGCACTCGCTTGAACAATGGTCGCGGCTCATGTCCCGCGGGTCGCCGCTGTCCTTGAGCACCAGCGTAGAGAGCAGCTTGTCCGTCCTCGGCAAGACGAAGCGCGCCGCAAGCGGGTTGTAATTTTTCCAGGTGACATCGATAACGAAACCCGGGTCCCCGGCGGTCGAACGCACCTGGAAAGCTGCGTTACAGCGATCACACCAGGCCGAAGCTAGGTCGAGCGTGGTAAAAGACGTTCCGGAGCAGAGCGGGCACTGGATCAGGGCGAAGGGTGGCAGCTCGCGGCATGTTTGGTATAGCGTCACGCCGAAATCCACTTCTAAAATTGCACCCAAACTGCGAAAGGCGTTCAGGGCTGTGACGACTTGCGGGTCGGTCACTTCGCTGTAGCGGCGCTCTGGCAACGGGGATTCCAGGGCGAGGACCTCTCCGGAAGGGGTGCGGTAAAGGTATTCTGTTTTCTGATCGGGCCAGGTTTCAACCGGGTCCAACTCGACCAGCCAGGTTCCTGTGGGTATGACGACTTCTCCTCCACCTCGCTGCAAGGCGTAGCGGGCGTGAAAATCCCAGGATGTGGGCTGGTGAAAGGTAATATGCTCTGTCAGACAGAGAACACGTCGAGTTTTCATGACGACCTCCAATTGTGGAAAGGGCGCGGGGATAGCCTTACCCGCGCCCTTTCCAGCTTCAAACGGTTGTGAAGCTCCGCACGGCCGTGAAGTTTCACCCTCATGTTTCCGATTCCATGCTGAACCCAGTTCAGCGCTGAACTGGGTTCAGCCCTGGAGCTGACGGATTTTCACCCGCCAGACCTCGAAGCGGGATTCCTTCGGCAGCTCTGCCAGGATTTGAGCCAGCGTCTCAACGGACAGGCAGCCAAACAACTCCTCGATGCTAACGGGCTTCGCCTGCTCTACCAGTTCGGGCAGGGCGGGCACTGCGGCCTGCCGGCGGGCGTACTTTGCCTGGCGGACGGTTTTGGCAGTGACGTGTGAACGTGTTCGCGCCTCGTCCTCCGCCAGGAGTTGCTGCTGCTCTTCCTGTGGCAGGCTGGCGATCTGGAAAGCCACCCCGGGGGCAATTTCCCCTGTTTCGACCTTCTCGGCCAGTTCAGGTACCAGACGGTTGAGCTTCGCCACCCGCCGGATGCGCGCCACGCTGGAAAATCCGGCGCGGGCGATCTCCTTTTCGGAAAGGCCGCGCCGCTGAAGCTCCCGGATGGCCTCCAGTTCGGCCACCGGGTTTTCGGAACGAGTGGCGTGAGCCAGGAGGGTGACTTCCGGCCCGCCCTCTTCCAGGAGAATGGCAGGGATTTCTTCCAGGCCGGCCTGTACTGCGGCCGCGACGCGCCGCCGGCCGTCCAGGATCTTGTACCCAACGGCGCTTACATCGCTCATGTCTTCATTGCCCCCATTGCGCTGGACCAGGATGGGTGTCAGTACGCCCTTCTCTCGGATCGATTTAAGCAGTTTAGCCCGGACTTGCATGCCGGGCGAAACGTGAAGTTGGGAAATGGGTATGTGTATCATTTATTCCTCCTCGCTTGCCGGGAATAAGGCCGGCATTCCATCTTCATGGCAGATGTCGTTCATCCATTCGCGGAAAGCCTGCCAGTCGGGTTCCGGGCTGCCACCTTTCCAGTCCTTGACGGCGGCACGGAGCTCGGCGCGCCATTCACGCACTTCTTCGGCCATCAGGTCGGTGAGTTCCAACAGAATCTGGCCGAGGAAGGCATAGATCGTTCGGATATCCTCCGGGACCTGTAGTGCTTCTGTCACGTCATTCCTCCTCTAAATAGACCGGGAGCCCGCTGTTACAGGCCGTCTGGTAGTTGCGTTCCGTCGCCTCCCCACCCTGGATCACGGCCAGGTTGCTGATGGGCAAAGCGAGGAAGATCCCGTGCTGGTAGGTAGGAATGACGCCTTCAGGCCGGGGATAGCCGTGATATTCCGTGCCGCCCTCGATCCGGCGCAGCGCCTTTCCGCTATCATCCGGCTGATCAGGCAGATCGTGCCACCACAGCCCGGCGCACATTTCTGGCAATGGGGAGAGAGCATGAGCATCTATACCCTTGGGGCATTGCACCAGGGGCGGTTGGGGATAAGCAGAGAAATTTTCGATCACTGCCCGAGCGTGGATCAATACCAGGCGGCTGCCGGGTCCCAGCCTGGAGAAGTCCAGGTTGGCTGGAAGGCGGCGGGAGGCGCCCAGGCGGCGGGTTTCTTCGACGTAGTCAGCAGGGTAGGGGTAGAACTCTTGCCCCACCACGTCGAAGATGTGGTGGACGCTGTCCCAAACCGGTTTGCTTAGAAGCGAACGTTTCGCATTTTCTATGTTGATCTCGATTAACTTGACGCCCACCGCTGCAAGCCCTAGCTGGCTGGTATCAATTGGTATGGGCGGGTCGATGATAAAGTATTCGATTGGCAGCCCGTCCTCGGACAGGCGCGTTTCGGCGTACACACCGCCGCGGATGCGCCGGCCGCAGGCGCGGCCTACCGGTGAAGTTGTGATCATATTTGCCTCCTGACTTCCCTACTCGAGTTATGCGGTGAAGCCCAAATTTCTTTCCTTGAGCGATACAAAGCGCCCACCAGCGACGATCAAATGGTCGAGCGCTTGAATGTCCAGCAGCTTGCCGGCCTGGACGATGGCCCGGGTGACGGCCACGTCGTCCGGGCTCGGGTCGACCACGCCACTGGGGTGGTTGTGGACGACGATCAGGGCGGCGGCGTTGCGGCGGATAGCCGGGCGGAAAACCTCGCATACCCGAACCTGGGCCGAGTTCAGGTTACCCTGGTAGATCTCCACAATCTCGAGCACCCTGTTGCGGGTATCGAGCAGCATAACCCGCAGGTGCTCCTGCTCCAGGGTGCTCATCTCGGGCAACACCAGGGCGGCGGCATCGGCCGGGCTATGGATAGCTGGACGCTCTTCGGGCATCTCGCCAGCCAGGCGCACACCCAGTTCCAGGGCGGCCCGGACGCGGACCGCCGTCTGTGGGCCGATGCCCTTGATAGCAGCCAGCTCACCCAGCGTGGCCGAGGCCATGGCGCGCAGGCTGCCAAAAGCGGCCAGCAAACGTTCGGCAGTTTCGAGCTGGTTGGGGCCTCCGATCAGCGCCGCCAGGAGCTCTACCCGGTTGCAGGCGGAAGGCCGTTCAGCCACACGGCGCACAGGCTGCTCGAGCGCCGGCAGGCGCGCCAGGCGCCGGTCAGGCGCAATGGAGAGTATCAGGGGAAGCTGTCGCATGACGCCTCCAGTACAAGGCAAAACTTCTTTCCAGACATTTCGTCCTCCTGACTGAACGTGAAAAACGGCTGGCGGAATCGCCAGCCGTTTTCGATCCGGTGAGGGGGGAGGTTACTCCAGATAGAAACTGGGGCAACCTATTGTTGAGTCGCAAGCGAGCTTTAGAAGGGGATCTCCTCTTCGACCTGCTCAGCCGAGGGGCCATTGCCCTCCTCGCTGTCTCCTCGGCCAGCGAGAAAGCGCACGATGCTGGCGTTGACTTCGAAGGAGGAACCGGGGCCGTTTTGCCCTTGCCAGATGCGCGGTCTGCCGGTGCTTAGATCGGGGATCAAGCGCCCCTCGATCAGCACCAGACCGCCCTTGTGCAGGTACTGGTTGCAAACCTCGGCTTGTTTCCCCCAGGTGGAGACACGGAACCAGATGGTCTCCTTGACTTGTTCCCCGTTCGAGCTGGTATATTGGCGGTTGGTTGCGACGTTGAAGTTCGTGACGGCTTGCCCTGCCGGGGTATAACGCATTTCGGGATCTTTTCCAAGACGGCCGACGATGATGAGGGTATGGTATGACATAACAGGTGGTCTCCTTTCATTCTACAATTTGCTTAGAAATTACACCCCTTCCGGCCACCAGCCACCGAGCACAGCCAGGTCGGGATCCATGCCGCCGGGGGTACGGGCCAAGCAAACTTGGCCTTTGCCCCGCCGGATAGCTGCCCTGAGCGCCTTTACCCAACCCCGGCCAGCCTCGTCTAAATCGGGGATCAAAAGGTAATCGTAGGGGTGTTGGCTAAACCACTCCAGCATTGGGCGGGAGGAAGAGGCTCCGCCGGTGTAAACCACACCAAACGCCCGATCTTCCCGGCGGTCCCGCAGAGCCTGGGCGATGACCAGCATGTCTAGGAGCCCTTCCAACACGATGACCGTTCGGGTCTGGACGGATAGGCGCCAGGATCCCAAGGGGCGGGTGAGCCGCCCCCAGGTCTGGTATTTTGTAGTTGGGCGTAGCCCAACTTCGTCCCCGTTCTGTCGCAGGTGGCGCACCTGGATTGTGGTGGGGTTGACAGGCGGATCGGCATACACCAGCCCACCAGCCCAGAGCCAATGCCCGTCGTAGGCCACCAGGCGGGCCTGGCGAGCAGCCTGCACCGCCTCCAAGTGTACATTGGGCAATGGCACTCCATAGCCCAGACCGTAGGCCAGGGTGACGTGGAGGCGCAGGCCGCGCTGGGTGATGAACTCCTCCGCTGGAGAGCCCGGCAGGGCGGCGCGGGCCTCGGACAAAGCTTCATTCAACCTGGCGACCTGAGGCGGCTCCTTTACCGTGGGAGCTGTTGTTGGGAGGGGTCGCCAGGAGCCCAGCTTTCTCCGAAGGGCGGATAGGCTGGGACCGCTCGCTCCGCAGCGCAGGCATTTCCAGTAGCCCTCGTCCAATTGAACGCCGAAGTTCGGCCGGCCGCGGCTGCCGCGGCGGGCAATGTCATCGTGGAAAGGGCACCAGAAGATGGCCCAGCCGCGGTGGCGTTCCACTTTGACCGGGGGACCCAGGAGTTCTATGGCTACGCTGAGGATGTCCATTGCTCCCTTGACCATATTAGCAAAGTCAGGGAGATGGAGTCCGTTTGGCGTCCTGTATGGCCGGGCTTTCGACCAGGGTCAGCGTTTCCTGGCCCAGGATTTCCTCTATCTCGGTCCTGGTCGCGCCTAGAGCAGTCAGGGCGTCGTAGAGGAGCAGCCCGGCTGGAAGGTTGGTGATAGGCCAGCCGGGTAGCCTTCGCAGCTCAAGGACGAGCGGTTGCAGTCGTGCGAGAACACCGTTCATGAGATTCTCCTTTCCAATCCGGTAAAGTCAGTTTGGGATAGTGTCCTGCCTTTGCCTTCATCCCCGTGGGCAGGTCGCACGGGATGTAAGATCCGGGGCGGGAGGGGAACCCGCCGTTCTGAAAGGGTAGAAACCCCGCCTGGCGGCGGGCTGGTCCCCGAGTTGGGCTCGCGCCTCGGGCGGCGCTATTCGGTTGTCGTAAAATGTGCTCAGTTCAGGAGCTGGATGCCTAACTCCCCGGCCAGGGTGCGGGCAGCTCTGAATTCTTCGTCCGTGCGGCACCAACGGCGAAGTGTATTTTCTGGGATGGCCGGATCTTCGGCAATTCGCCGGGTTGGTGCAGAAAGCTCTATTCGATACAACAGATCTCTGACCTCGCCTGAGAGTTCAGAAGAAGCGGTTTGGTTATTCTTCATGGTTTCATCTCCGTGAGCAGGGTGAGCATCCAGGCCAACCTTTCTCAAGATGCGCGCCCCGAAATAGGTCTGTGAACAAACGGAATCCACCCCGGGAAAGGGCATGATCATGCATCGGGTTAGCCCACTTGCAAGGGCGGGCTTGACCGGGTCGGAGTGTTTGCTTCGCAGGGGTATGGGGTTAGGTGGGAGTAGCCACGGTGTGGCGATCAGGAGCCTGGTGAGGGGCTTTGTAACGGGGGTTTTATATGCGGGAAGAGGCTGCGCAGGGTAATTTTGGGAGGAAATAAGCGAAAACCCATTCCATTCCGGCGAAGCGGTGGTACAATGGAGCTACCTGTTATGGCGCTCATCTGAGCGTTGAAAGCGGCGGCGGCCCCCGCCGCTTTTTCGTTACGTGCTGGTATAGGGATCACGGTCACCTCCTGAAGAAGATAGTGGTGGACGGACAGCGGGGTCCTCCGCGTGGCGTCCGGTTGGAAATTGAATCCGCCTGCATGGGCGGTTGTCGCGGCGATGCAGCAGATCGCCGCTTTTACTTTTCGTGAAAGCGTGAGATACATGGTCAGTCTCCTGTATCAAGTTGCGTGAGACACCCATTTGGCACTGCCGGGTCACCGAATGGTGCTAAAGGTACCGATCATCAGTACTCCGATGGGAGCAATACTGTGGTTGCGGACCGGTCTGCTTCGGTGATGATCCAGAACTTCGCGCCGCTTGGTGTGCGGTAGGCAGACAGAATCCGGAGATCGTGCGCGACCGAAAAGTCGTTCTCGGTCTTGTCTTCCTCCCCCAGGTCGCCCCAGTCGCCGCACTGGTGGCGATGCAGATAGGGGTAGAAATTCACATCTAAGTCGAGTGCGCCGGGCGTGGCGACGATCCGCCCGAGCGGGAAAAGCGGTTGTTTGGGCATATGCGACCTCCTTCTGAAAAGGCGAGAATCAAAAACGGGCGCTGCCTGGGATTTCCTCCCAAGGCAGCGCCCGTTGGCTACAATTTCTGGAACTACTTGGCCGGTGGCGGCAAAGGCCCTTTGTAAGGTGTTGCCCCTTTCTTTTCCAGCCACTGACGAATGACATTCCACACGTTGCCCTTTCTCCACGGATCGGGTCTGAAGGCGGTTACCTCTTCCCACCTTTTATTTCCGTCCGCCCACGTGACAATCTGGTCAAAGATCTCTCCTTCCGGTGTACGACACAACCGGTGAAAGCTTCCATCTGGTTCACGCCAAACTTGCCAGGTGCCATGCCTGTTCAAGCAGTTCCTCGTTGAAGCTGCTTCGTCAGTGTGCTTTACGTCTGCGTGGTCCGATGCGACGTGAACCGTCCATGCTGCTGCCATACGAGCAGCATTCTCTTCATGGAAGACAGTTGCGGATACGGCATAAACCCCCATGACCGCCAACAAGGCGAGCATGGTCGCCAACAACGTTAAAAGAGACGTGGATGTTCTGGATTGTGTAGGTATTAGCATCTTTTCCTCCTCTGAAAATAAATGCGGGCGTGCCCAGAATTTCTTCCTGGCACGCCCGCTTTCACAAAAGGCCTGAGTATTAGTAGACGCGGGTCAGGTTAGCTCACCTCCCTCGAGAGCGATGCGGATTTCGTCCATAGCCAGTTCAGTCAGGGCACTCAGTTGGTCGGGGTTGCCGCCTCCCAGGATCCTGAGGATCTGGTATCGTTGCCATTCTCCATCCGGTGCGTTCCCGGCCATCTTGATCAGTTCGGGTGTGACGCCTGTTTTGATGACTTCAGCGACGATCTGAGCTGTATACGATGGAAGACTGGCGATGAGTTCCTCGGTTTTTGCTGGTGTTATCATGGGTATCTCCATATTTGTGATTATATCCGTTCGTTTCCGGGGGAAAAGAAAAAACAGGCGCAGCCCGGGAGGGGAGACCCGAAGGAGCGCCTGCTTTTTATGTATATACCCCCCCAAATAAACCCAGCTTGCGCCAGGCTACTTCCGTACAAAGCTATAAACTGTTCATCAATCTAATCAAATTATACAGAGCTTTTTGGCTCTGTCAAGACCTTATCGCCCTATTTTATCCAAAATCTCTCTGGGAAGTGCATATGCCGAAATGGCGTGATCAAAATGTGCGCTTCTCGTGGATACAGCTCCGAAGGACCATTTTCAACCCGTTACGCTACCTTTACCATTGTATGAACTTTATTTCTGGAATGAGTGCTTTGTAACCACAGCCATATCTGCTGTTATGTGGCGTTTTCTGGCCACTTTTCCCGCATATGGGGTGCTCCTGAGGGCGCGCTTCTCATCCTCTTTTCTGTATTGCCCATTCTGGGCTGAAATTCTAATCGAGCCTTAACTTTTCGGTGCATCGATCTTCCTCGAAACACCTTTTCTTCAGCATTTTATTGCTCTAGTGGGAATTTCCAGTCGTTCAGGTGTGTCAAATTGACCCGAGACACCTTCATTCGCCATTTTCCGCACAGAAGGCAGCGTCTTCCTGCGCTCTGAAATTCACTGTTTTCAATCCCTCAGTCGGGATGGCGGGGGTTCAAGCACGCTGCGGCGTTTTCGATGTCGGATAAGCGTCATAGTTTCAATCCCTCAGTCGGGATGGCGGGGGTTCAAGCAATAGCCGGTCGTGCCCCACCTCGGCTGGATGATCTTGTTTCAATCCCTCAGTCGGGATGGCGGGGGTTCAAGCTTGAGCGGCACTATCCTGGTCGCGTCTTACGAGCAGTTTCAATCCCTCAGTCGGGATGGCGGGGGTTCAAGCGATTTACGATCCGGGGGCTGTCCGGCGCTGGTGGGGAGTTTCAATCCCTCAGTCGGGATGGCGGGGGTTCAAGCTCGAGCTCTCCGATGCGCTGGGTCCGCTCGGCGCGCGGTTTCAATCCCTCAGTCGGGATGGCGGGGGTTCAAGCCCTGACCCCACTTGCCCCATGGAAAGATGTCGGCAAGTTTCAATCCCTCAGTCGGGATGGCGGGGGTTCAAGCGCCTGCAAGCTGTCCGAGCTGTGGAAGTTCTGCGAGTTTCAATCCCTCAGTCGGGATGGCGGGGGTTCAAGCGATGCGTGCGGTAGGGTCGATCATAGTCAAGTTTAGTTTCAATCCCTCAGTCGGGATGGCGGGGGTTCAAGCGTCAATCTTGATCGTGATTTGGGTGCCAATAAGCTGTTTCAATCCCTCAGTCGGGATGGCGGGGGTTCAAGCGATAAGAGCCTTGCATTATGTCGATTTAGTGATCAAAGTTTCAATCCCTCAGTCGGGATGGCGGGGGTTCAAGCGGGGCAAGGGCTCTCCATCCGTCTGGGAAATATCGGTTTCAATCCCTCAGTCGGGATGGCGGGGGTTCAAGCTCGCGGCGTCGTTGGCGATAGCCCAGGCAACAATCAGTTTCAATCCCTCAGTCGGGATGGCGGGGGTTCAAGCTTCGAGCGTGTACTGCTTGCGGTCGTTGATGCCTTTGTTTCAATCCCTCAGTCGGGATGGCGGGGGTTCAAGCGGGACCGCGTGAGCACCATCGAGAAGGACTGGAGCAGTTTCAATCCCTCAGTCGGGATGGCGGGGGTTCAAGCATGACCCCGTAAGAAAACGACTGGAGCCAATCCATGGTTTCAATCCCTCAGTCGGGATGGCGGGGGTTCAAGCTTCTTTCTGGCACAGGATGTACCCACGACCATCCGGCCAGTTTCAATCCCTCAGTCGGGATGGCGGGGGTTCAAGCTTCAGCTTTTACGGCGGCAATACGATCAGCGCAGCCTGGGAGGGTTTCAATCCCTCAGTCGGGATGGCGGGGGTTCAAGCCTCTCCCCTGGGTGGGGCTGGCTGGGTTGCATCAGTTTCAATCCCTCAGTCGGGATGGCGGGGGTTCAAGCGCGGCGTCGTTGGCGATAGCCCAGGCGACAATCAGTTTCAATCCCTCAGTCGGGATGGCGGGGGTTCAAGCCTGGTCGGGTTGCCCTCGGCAGGATCGGCGCCAATGTTTCAATCCCTCAGTCGGGATGGCGGGGGTTCAAGCCTGGTTGCGGAACTTCAGGTAGTCGTAAGCGGTATGTTTCAATCCCTCAGTCGGGATGGCGGGGGTTCAAGCGAGAGCCAGGATCGCTCCATCGAAGTCGTTGTGGTGTTTCAATCCCTCAGTCGGGATGGCGGGGGTTCAAGCTGCAATTGACAATCTCAAATAAACCCGTCACAGGGTTTCAATCCCTCAGTCGGGATGGCGGGGGTTCAAGCTAGGAGAAGTTGACATGGTAGGAGAGGATTTAAAGTTTCAATCCCTCAGTCGGGATGGCGGGGGTTCAAGCCTGGAAGCCCTGGGCTGCCTGGAACCGCGGGTGGCCCGTTTCAATCCCTCAGTCGGGATGGCGGGGGTTCAAGCGTAGATGGTGGCGTCAGCCGAGTCGTAGCTGGTAAAGTTTCAATCCCTCAGTCGGGATGGCGGGGGTTCAAGCAGGGGTACACGACCGTTTGCAGGAAGGGGATCAGGTTTCAATCCCTCAGTCGGGATGGCGGGGGTTCAAGCGGAAATCACAACAAGGTCAGCTACAATTATTTCAAGGTTTCAATCCCTCAGTCGGGATGGCGGGGGTTCAAGCGCGGACGGGCGCAACTGCTACATCAGGGACTGTGTGGTTTCAATCCCTCAGTCGGGATGGCGGGGGTTCAAGCCTTGGCGACGTAAGGCTTGATGTCGATCAGGGTCTTGGTTTCAATCCCTCAGTCGGGATGGCGGGGGTTCAAGCGTGGCTGATCTCCCAATCGTCCATGGGGGTTGTAGTTTCAATCCCTCAGTCGGGATGGCGGGGGTTCAAGCGCGGCACGAAAATGGTTATCATGGATTACAAATACAAGTTTCAATCCCTCAGTCGGGATGGCGGGGGTTCAAGCCGGGCCCATTTCCGGCGGGTACGAGCCGCTGATCGCGTTTCAATCCCTCAGTCGGGATGGCGGGGGTTCAAGCCCCGCTCTGCATGGACGTGCAGCTCTCCGGAAACACGTTTCAATCCCTCAGTCGGGATGGCGGGGGTTCAAGCAGGCCATCTGCTGGGCGGACGGCAGGTCCACCTGGTTTCAATCCCTCAGTCGGGATGGCGGGGGTTCAAGCCGGAGGCCCTGACCATCCTGCAGCAGTCCCAGATGGTTTCAATCCCTCAGTCGGGATGGCGGGGGTTCAAGCGTTAGAGCATGGATGGGAGATATGACAGAGCTTACCGTTTCAATCCCTCAGTCGGGATGGCGGGGGTTCAAGCGCTTACGTCAATCGTGGCATGGCGACCCGCGCTATCGGTGTTTCAATCCCTCAGTCGGGATGGCGGGGGTTCAAGCGCCCAGGCTGGCGGCTTTCTCGATCTCGTTCGCCGTCGTTTCAATCCCTCAGTCGGGATGGCGGGGGTTCAAGCCTTTCGTAGCCCCGCCCAGCTTGTAATCCACCTTGTTTCAATCCCTCAGTCGGGATGGCGGGGGTTCAAGCCGTGAACACCTTAATAAATATTGAAGATATCCGTGTTTCAATCCCTCAGTCGGGATGGCGGGGGTTCAAGCGCCAGCTTATGCAAGTCTACCGTGAGCAATTCCGAGGTTTCAATCCCTCAGTCGGGATGGCGGGGGTTCAAGCGATAATCACCCCCTGGTTGAAAAGCGCCTGCCCGCAGTTTCAATCCCTCAGTCGGGATGGCGGGGGTTCAAGCGATTGGTGAACATTATGCACTCTGTATCTTCAAGTTTCAATCCCTCAGTCGGGATGGCGGGGGTTCAAGCGGGCATGGGCGTCGATAGCCGGTTGCACATCCTCGGTTTCAATCCCTCAGTCGGGATGGCGGGGGTTCAAGCCGATAGCGGTTACGTCGGCCCTAACCAGGTTGTAGTTTCAATCCCTCAGTCGGGATGGCGGGGGTTCAAGCCGATCTGGTGGGGCCGGCTTATACCCAGGCTGAGTAGTTTCAATCCCTCAGTCGGGATGGCGGGGGTTCAAGCGGCGATCGTTTTTGTTTCCCCATCCAGGCGAAAAGTTTCAATCCCTCAGTCGGGATGGCGGGGGTTCAAGCCTCGGTTGCCAGGGTCAGCGTGTACCACGCTCCCACGTTTCAATCCCTCAGTCGGGATGGCGGGGGTTCAAGCTGTGGCCGCCTCTTTGGCCGTGATCTCGTTCAAATGTTTCAATCCCTCAGTCGGGATGGCGGGGGTTCAAGCGGCGATCTTATAGATGTCGCCGCGCTCGCAGGCGGTGTTTCAATCCCTCAGTCGGGATGGCGGGGGTTCAAGCCTTGATCACAGTCCATCGCTGCGCCGATCACGCCGTAGTTTCAATCCCTCAGTCGAGGGTTGGACTCGATTCTAACCCATGTTCCGTTTTTCGGAATATCAGCGGAACCTGAACGGAATACGGCAGGCAAAAAGCGGAATATGGTCATCATCATATTCTGCTGAAACGGAACCCAGGCGGAACCTGGCATACAGCTTCAGGGCTAAGAGCGGAATACGGCACTCCCGGCATTCCGCTTGAACGGAATATGAGCGGCACACGCTTTGGAAAGCGAGTTCCAAAACGGAATACGCTGCTCTCAGGGGGTAAAATGGGGTTGAACCACACCCTGGCCGGGGAAGGAGCGAACCATGCCAGCCTTTTTCCTCTCCCATTGGCTCAAACTGTTCCAAAACCACCTGATCCGGGCTCCCACAAAGTCTGAAGGGCTGCAAAACCTGGCGAGAAAGCCGATCAAGAGCCTGCCGGGCTCTGTCCAGGCATGCCCCGTGGCGCTAAAGCACCTGCGGTTGCTGGGCCAACTGGATTGGAGCCGGTTTCCTGATCGACCGGACCAGCGTTTTGCGCTAGGCGTGCCGCCGCTGCCGTATGTCTGCCTGGCGGCTGCTTACCTGATCAAGGTCGAACAGCACCTGATGTATGTGGCCGACCTGCGAGCCTACCTGGTGGAACATCCCGCTCTGATCTGGGTACTCGGTTTTCCGCTCAAACCTTCGACAGAATATCCCTGGGGTTTCGATGCGGATGCCAGCCTGCCCACGCATCGACACTTGAGCCGGATGCTGCGCGATCTGCCCAATGCAAGTTTGCAGGTTTTGCTGGACGAAACGGTGCATCTCATCCAGTCCGAACTGGCCGCTGACAGCCACTTTGGGGATTGTGTTTCGCTCGATACGAAGCATGTGATTGCCTGGGTCAAGGAGAATAACCCCAAAGCCTACAGCGAAGGGCGGCGCTACGACAAAACCCAGCAGCCGGCCGGTGACCCGGACTGCAAGCTGGGCTGCAAACGCAAGCACAACCAGCGCAAGAAAACCGAGTTGGTCGAGGCCATGCCCACGCCTACCAAAGATGCTCGACCCGCCAAGCACACCAAAGCTGATGAATATTACTGGGGCTATGGCTCCGGCGTGGTGGCAACCAAAATCCCGGAGTGGGGCGAGTTTGTGCTGGCCGAACTGACCCAGACCTTTGACCATCCCGATGTCAGCTACTTCAAGCCGCTCATGGAGCAGGTCGAGCGCCGCCTGGGACGCAAGCCCAGTTATGGCGCTTTTGACGCCGCCTTTGATGCCTTTTACGTCTATGAGTACTTCGACCCAGAAAAGGGCTTCGCCGCAGTGCCTTTCGTTGAACGCGGTGGGGCCAGCGAGCGCCAATTTGCCGCAGATGGCAGTCCGAAATGCGCTGCCGGGCTGCCGATGGTCTTGCGTTACACCTTCTGGTGCAAAACCAGCCTCATTCCGCATGAACGCGCCCGCTATGTCTGTCCCCTACATTATCCAGAGAAAACCGCCGACGCTTGCCCTGCCAACGATGAACATTGGAACAAGAAAGGCTGCGTCACAACCATCGCGGCCAGCATTGGCGCACGCTTGCGCTACCAGATTGATCGCAGCAGCCAGCAGTTCAAAGACGTACTCAAGCAACGCACTGCCACCGAGCGCATCAACAGCCAGGCTGTTGATCTGGGCATCGAACGCCCAAAGCTGCGCAACGCCGCCTCAATTGCCAACCATAACACCTTGACCTATGTCCTGATAAACTTGCACGCCCTCCAGCGGGTTCGCCAGCGCAAAGCCGAGCGCAAACAGGCATCCGCCGCTTGAAAGAGCGTGCAATCCCATTCTAACCCGATTTGATCTCGGCTGGGGTGTGGCCCTCAGCCAGAAGGCGGGCCTAACTGGCCCGTTTTCGGTTTTTAAGGTCCAAAACCCTGTATTCCGTTTTTCTGACCCGCTATTCCGCTCGTATTCCATTTGCATGTTTTAACCGGAATACGTATTCCGCTTAAACGGAACCTGAGCGGAATATCAGTGGAATACGCTCTACCGAGTCCTACCCTCCTCAGTCGGGATGGCGGGGGTTCAAGCGGGGCGCGCTCCGATTCCTGCATTTCGGACACAGAAGTTTCAATCCCTCAGTCGGGATGGCGGGGGTTCAAGCCCAATAAGGACGGGCGAGACGCGGATGTCCGTTTGGTTTCAATCCCTCAGTCGGGATGGCGGGGGTTCAAGCGCTCCACCTGTCAATTCGGGGATAGACGTTGAATTGTTTCAATCCCTCAGTCGGGATGGCGGGGGTTCAAGCTACCAGTCTTCGCACTCTCCCCATCCATCGGGGAGTTTCAATCCCTCAGTCGGGATGGCGGGGGTTCAAGCTTTCCATCATGGGGCGGTTGTCGCGCCCGTCGTAGTTTCAATCCCTCAGTCGGGATGGCGGGGGTTCAAGCTGGCGAGCGAGGCGGTGATGTTGGCCCCGTACTGGTTTCAATCCCTCAGTCGGGATGGCGGGGGTTCAAGCTGCCCTGGATGCGCGACGGCTACGCTCCTTTTGCCGGTTTCAATCCCTCAGTCGGGATGGCGGGGGTTCAAGCTGCGAAACCCGTCACGCTTTACAGCGTCGACCTCCTGGTTTCAATCCCTCAGTCGGGATGGCGGGGGTTCAAGCCCGCGTGCCTTGCAATGAAACTTTGGCCAATCACAAGTTTCAATCCCTCAGTCGGGATGGCGGGGGTTCAAGCCCACCGGTGCGGAACTTACGCTAGCGGATCGCTGTTTCAATCCCTCAGTCGGGATGGCGGGGGTTCAAGCGGCCAACACTGGGCAGGAATACAGTATTTGCTAAGTTTCAATCCCTCAGTCGGGATGGCGGGGGTTCAAGCATGGATCACAAATTTAGGTACTACTTTATATTCTTGTTTCAATCCCTCAGTCGGGATGGCGGGGGTTCAAGCATGAGTGGAAGCGAATCATGCGTAAGGGCGTTATGTTTCAATCCCTCAGTCGGGATGGCGGGGGTTCAAGCAAATAGCAAACGGGCTGGACGTTGCGCGGTTGTTGTTTCAATCCCTCAGTCGGGATGGCGGGGGTTCAAGCAAAGATGGCAAGGCGGGAGACGACGTACCATCGCAGAGTTTCAATCCCTCAGTCGGGATGGCGGGGGTTCAAGCTGTGGTTGCGAGGGCCATGTCCAGAGTCATCAAGGTTTCAATCCCTCAGTCGGGATGGCGGGGGTTCAAGCCCGGTATTCTGTTTCATTTGGACGGTAGTGTTCTGTTTCAATCCCTCAGTCGGGATGGCGGGGGTTCAAGCATCGAGGCGGAGCAGTTCTTCGTCGACAAAATACGTTTCAATCCCTCAGTCGGGATGGCGGGGGTTCAAGCGGTAATGGCCTTACCGATGCGCTGCGTTTTACTCGGTTTCAATCCCTCAGTCGGGATGGCGGGGGTTCAAGCGCGATCGTCCACGTAACAGGTGCCGTGAATGGCCCCAGTTTCAATCCCTCAGTCGGGATGGCGGGGGTTCAAGCCCATGTATCGGGCGTCCTGCCCGGCGTAGCGGCAGTTTCAATCCCTCAGTCGGGATGGCGGGGGTTCAAGCAAGTCGCCACAAAGCGACCGCCGCGGCGATGGTGGTTTCAATCCCTCAGTCGGGATGGCGGGGGTTCAAGCGCGGCGCTTTGCTCTCGGGATCTCGCTAGGGCTGGTTTCAATCCCTCAGTCGGGATGGCGGGGGTTCAAGCCTGGTGGCGTGCGCACTGCACCTTTTCATGGCCAGTTTCAATCCCTCAGTCGGGATGGCGGGGGTTCAAGCAAGACGGCGGATGAACGTATACGCCACCCTACTAAAGTTTCAATCCCTCAGTCGGGATGGCGGGGGTTCAAGCTGGCGCCCAGCCGCAGCGCAGCCATGGCGAAGGCGAGCAAGGTTTCAATCCCTCAGTCGGGATGGCGGGGGTTCAAGCCACCAGCTCCGGTTCTGCCGGTCCGTTGAAGTTCTGGTTTCAATCCCTCAGTCGGGATGGCGGGGGTTCAAGCGCTGGATGCAGGGCCTGTCGCACGTGGCAGTCATCGTTTCAATCCCTCAGTCGGGATGGCGGGGGTTCAAGCCGCTGGACCGGGACCATATGCCCGGATGTGTCAAAGTTTCAATCCCTCAGTCGGGATGGCGGGGGTTCAAGCACCTTTTTGCGACCACGCGGAGACCCATCGATGTTGTTTCAATCCCTCAGTCGGGATGGCGGGGGTTCAAGCCATCATCCGCCGTTGCCGCCGAATCCCAGTAGCGGTTTCAATCCCTCAGTCGGGATGGCGGGGGTTCAAGCCTATCGGGAAGCAAGCCGGGCCACTTATGCCGCAGTTTCAATCCCTCAGTCGGGATGGCGGGGGTTCAAGCAGGATCGCTTATCGGTTAGCTTGCAATTTCTCGACGTTTCAATCCCTCAGTCGGGATGGCGGGGGTTCAAGCGTTAAGCAAGGAGCCTATCATCATGGCAGACGAAAGTTTCAATCCCTCAGTCGGGATGGCGGGGGTTCAAGCAGTTGGTCTTGCCGCCGCGCCGGCCGTGCGTGCACGTTTCAATCCCTCAGTCGGGATGGCGGGGGTTCAAGCAAACCAGGATCGTATCTCACCTCAGGCCCAACGGTGTTTCAATCCCTCAGTCGGGATGGCGGGGGTTCAAGCTGCGATCAGCCTGGCCATCGCAGATTAACGCCAGTTTCAATCCCTCAGTCGGGATGGCGGGGGTTCAAGCAATCGCCGCAAACAACTACCGAGGCCTCCGGACACGTTTCAATCCCTCAGTCGGGATGGCGGGGGTTCAAGCCCGCCGGGCGGGACGACTTCCGGCGATTACGACGTGTTTCAATCCCTCAGTCGGGATGGCGGGGGTTCAAGCACTCCATCCGCCCTGAGCTGCGCAGGAGTTCAGGTTTCAATCCCTCAGTCGGGATGGCGGGGGTTCAAGCCATGCAAAATAGGGATTGACCACCCAACCCCAAAGGGTTTCAATCCCTCAGTCGGGATGGCGGGGGTTCAAGCGATGCAATCTGATAATATACATCTGCTGAAGCAACGTTTCAATCCCTCAGTCGGGATGGCGGGGGTTCAAGCTTGATATTTGATGCTGTAAGGCGGATTTGTGACCAGTTTCAATCCCTCAGTCGGGATGGCGGGGGTTCAAGCCAGCGCGGCTGGATCGGCCAGGACTGGGTGTTCGCAGTTTCAATCCCTCAGTCGGGATGGCGGGGGTTCAAGCAGCCCTGCCGGCCGGGTCGTAGACCGGCAAGGAGAAGTTTCAATCCCTCAGTCGGGATGGCGGGGGTTCAAGCCGTTGATATTTACACCCAGGCATTCCGTGTATTGGGGGTTTCAATCCCTCAGTCGGGATGGCGGGGGTTCAAGCATCAACATGCTGCTCCAGGGCACAATCGTAGCAGTTTCAATCCCTCAGTCGGGATGGCGGGGGTTCAAGCGGTAATAGGACCAGGCGCTCTCGTATTTAATCCAAAGTTTCAATCCCTCAGTCGGGATGGCGGGGGTTCAAGCCAAAACGCTCAACATTCGCCGGGATGCTGTTGGAGTTTCAATCCCTCAGTCGGGATGGCGGGGGTTCAAGCAGCCTGCCCGAGCGCGAAGGGTAAATCATTGATAGTTTCAATCCCTCAGTCGGGATGGCGGGGGTTCAAGCCTGGGTTGCGGCGATGCGGGCTTTAGCATCTGCAATGTTTCAATCCCTCAGTCGGGATGGCGGGGGTTCAAGCTTGCCGGCGACGCCGGCCTGGTTGCCCTTGGCAGTGTTTCAATCCCTCAGTCGGGATGGCGGGGGTTCAAGCCCGGCTATGTGCAGTGCTATGAGATCCACAAGTCGCTGTTTCAATCCCTCAGTCGGGATGGCGGGGGTTCAAGCCTGGCTGCCCATCTACGCCGACGCGGTCGACGCGGTGTTTCAATCCCTCAGTCGGGATGGCGGGGGTTCAAGCCCGACATATCAGCTTCAGGCCTCGCGAGATGATTGCGGTTTCAATCCCTCAGTCGGGATGGCGGGGGTTCAAGCCGGGCGGGATCGAAGCCAGCGCCTCGCAGCCCGCTGTTTCAATCCCTCAGTCGGGATGGCGGGGGTTCAAGCCAAGAGCGAGCTGCGCAGCCGCCGCGACCTACGCGGTTTCAATCCCTCAGTCGGGATGGCGGGGGTTCAAGCTTGCTGAGCGACGTCAAGCATTGCGCGCCGCCGGCTGGTTTCAATCCCTCAGTCGGGATGGCGGGGGTTCAAGCTTTGCACAGGAAGCGATCGATCAGGGGCTGGACGGTTTCAATCCCTCAGTCGGGATGGCGGGGGTTCAAGCGATCGGCTCACGATCGTGGGCAGTTACCCGGACCGGTTTCAATCCCTCAGTCGGGATGGCGGGGGTTCAAGCATGAAGCCGCCCACAAAGCCCTGGAGCCCCGCCCATGTTTCAATCCCTCAGTCGGGATGGCGGGGGTTCAAGCATATCCGGGGCTGCTGGGGAGCTTCGAAGGCTATGTTTCAATCCCTCAGTCGGGATGGCGGGGGTTCAAGCCATGAAGATTTCCGGCTCGGTATGCCCTCTCAGAGTTTCAATCCCTCAGTCGGGATGGCGGGGGTTCAAGCCTGTGGATGACCGGCCTGGTATTTGGCAACGACGAGTTTCAATCCCTCAGTCGGGATGGCGGGGGTTCAAGCCTTGATCCGGCTGATCGCCCACGCCAGGTCCGCCTCGTTTCAATCCCTCAGTCGGGATGGCGGGGGTTCAAGCCGGCGCGGGCAGGTGGCGCGCAGGTGCGGTGTACCAGTTTCAATCCCTCAGTCGGGATGGCGGGGGTTCAAGCAGAGCGGCCGTACAAGTAGACGCCGGCCGTCGTACCAAGTTTCAATCCCTCAGTCGGGATGGCGGGGGTTCAAGCCCAACGCCCTGCAAGCCGTCGCGACGATCCAAAACCTGTTTCAATCCCTCAGTCGGGATGGCGGGGGTTCAAGCAAATGTCCGATGAATACGGACCTGCGAAGCTAGAAGTTTCAATCCCTCAGTCGGGATGGCGGGGGTTCAAGCAAAAAAGTTATGTAATCCAGGGGGATGGTATGCACAAGTTTCAATCCCTCAGTCGGGATGGCGGGGGTTCAAGCATTGCCAGTTTAGCTTTTGCCTTGATCCTGCTCGCAGTTTCAATCCCTCAGTCGGGATGGCGGGGGTTCAAGCAAAATAAGTGTAAAATAAAAGCAAGAAATTCACTTGTTTCAATCCCTCAGTCGGGATGGCGGGGGTTCAAGCCGTATCATTATACCTTTTTTCATTCAAAACGTCTTAGTTTCAATCCCTCAGTCGGGATGGCGGGGGTTCAAGCATACCCTCATGGGGAGGGTATTTTTAGAGGGGATAGTTTCAATCCCTCAGTCGGGATGGCGGGGGTTCAAGCTTGCTTATGTGGCTGAATTGATGCATTTCGGGCTAGTTTCAATCCCTCAGTCGGGATGGCGGGGGTTCAAGCATGGGATATTGGCCTATGAGCGGGATGGATAGGATCGTTTCAATCCCTCAGTCGGGATGGCGGGGGTTCAAGCAATTGAGGCTATATTGAATCCCCTTATTCAATTGGTTTCAATCCCTCAGTCGGGATGGCGGGGGTTCAAGCTCATACTTTGACATACGATAATTTGGAAAAGGAAAGTTTCAATCCCTCAGTCGGGATGGCGGGGGTTCAAGCCTATCAATTTTTCCCCATTTGCAACAAATGTATTAGTTTCAATCCCTCAGTCGGGATGGCGGGGGTTCAAGCCTAAGTGTTCGGCCTCGCGCATATTGGCCTCGCTTGGTTTCAATCCCTCAGTCGGGATGGCGGGGGTTCAAGCTCAGAAAGAATTCAAATTCCAAAGGCTACCGCTAAGTTTCAATCCCTCAGTCGGGATGGCGGGGGTTCAAGCGAAAATAAACTAATTATCCCTAGAAAAAATGCTATGTTTCAATCCCTCAGTCGGGATGGCGGGGGTTCAAGCTTATCCTGGCAGAATAACCCTCAATATAGCTCAAAGTTTCAATCCCTCAGTCGGGATGGCGGGGGTTCAAGCATAACAAGGCAGGTGGTACAGACCTGTTAATGTACGTTTCAATCCCTCAGTCGGGATGGCGGGGGTTCAAGCTTGCAGTCGTCTCGAAGCCTATCACGTTCAATCCATGTTTCAATCCCTCAGTCGGGATGGCGGGGGTTCAAGCGGTCGCCTTGCAGGTCGCCACGGTAGACCGCTTCCCGGTTTCAATCCCTCAGTCGGGATGGCGGGGGTTCAAGCCTGCTATTCTGGTCTGCGTTGTCCACCATATACCCGTTTCAATCCCTCAGTCGGGATGGCGGGGGTTCAAGCATGAATCCGTAGAATACGGCGATGTGCACCAGCCAGTTTCAATCCCTCAGTCGGGATGGCGGGGGTTCAAGCTTAGTATTCATCGCAGATCAACCCCCAGGATTTTGGAGTTTCAATCCCTCAGTCGGGATGGCGGGGGTTCAAGCGTGATCCTGACCGTCGCCCAACTGCGCAAGGACAGTTTCAATCCCTCAGTCGGGATGGCGGGGGTTCAAGCCTTGACCAGCGCCTCCAGGCAGGTCTCGTTGGCGGTTTCAATCCCTCAGTCGGGATGGCGGGGGTTCAAGCGACGCCTTTGATCGTCCGCAGTTGGTTGGTCCCTGGTTTCAATCCCTCAGTCGGGATGGCGGGGGTTCAAGCGCTCGCGCAAAAGATCGTCCCCCTCGAGCGTCAAGTTTCAATCCCTCAGTCGGGATGGCGGGGGTTCAAGCGCAGCGGTGGGCGATGGCCGCCATGGATAGGCCAAGTTTCAATCCCTCAGTCGGGATGGCGGGGGTTCAAGCGTACAATTTCTATCGCGTAGTTAACCTCTTAACGTTTCAATCCCTCAGTCGGGATGGCGGGGGTTCAAGCTCAGGCGCCGATGACAGCCAAGCCCCTGTGTTCAAAGTTTCAATCCCTCAGTCGGGATGGCGGGGGTTCAAGCACAAGAGTAAACATTGACCCAAACATCACCCCCGAGTTTCAATCCCTCAGTCGGGATGGCGGGGGTTCAAGCGCCGAGCGCTTCTATAAGCTCATTCGGGAATTCGAGTTTCAATCCCTCAGTCGGGATGGCGGGGGTTCAAGCATGGTCAGGTTGCGCATCACGCCCCGGGTTTTGACAAGTTTCAATCCCTCAGTCGGGATGGCGGGGGTTCAAGCTAATCGCTTTGCCGGTGGTATACGCAATCGTGCCGTTTCAATCCCTCAGTCGGGATGGCGGGGGTTCAAGCCTCTTCGATCCCGGTCCCCCAGGATGTGCTGCCCGTGTTTCAATCCCTCAGTCGGGATGGCGGGGGTTCAAGCTCAAGCTCTTGATCGATTGACAGCATATCGGAAATGTTTCAATCCCTCAGTCGGGATGGCGGGGGTTCAAGCCTCGTGGGGTCAATCCTGGATTGGTGAACATTATGGTTTCAATCCCTCAGTCGGGATGGCGGGGGTTCAAGCAGATCACGGTCGGGACGGTCCTGACCGCGGTCACCGTTTCAATCCCTCAGTCGGGATGGCGGGGGTTCAAGCTATGACGGTCGCCCGCGAACTCCTTGACTTGCTGGTTTCAATCCCTCAGTCGGGATGGCGGGGGTTCAAGCCTGGATGCAGCCACACCCCGTGCGCCGGGTCCGGTTTCAATCCCTCAGTCGGGATGGCGGGGGTTCAAGCACTGGCGCCGGGGCCGAACGAGATCGAGATCGACATGTTTCAATCCCTCAGTCGGGATGGCGGGGGTTCAAGCCAGCATCAGGTTCTTGATCACGCTTTGCTCGATGCGGTTTCAATCCCTCAGTCGGGATGGCGGGGGTTCAAGCCAAGATTGGTGATCAGCTCGACTAGCGCCGCCCCGTTTCAATCCCTCAGTCGGGATGGCGGGGGTTCAAGCTAGCTAATGTATTGGCAACAAAAGAGATAGATGTGTTTCAATCCCTCAGTCGGGATGGCGGGGGTTCAAGCGGCTCTCGCTACTGCCCAATTATCCCCCATTTAACCGTCGCAGGCAAGGTGTGATCGATGTATTTCTCCCATTTTCTCCTCAAATCGCGGCGATTAGTGCGTGCAGCTCTCCCACATCCCCTCTCAGTATGCCCGGCTGCGAGCGGCAGGTTGGCCGCGCCCATCTTTTGCGTCTTAATCGATAATTTCATCTGTTTTCGCCTCTCCCGGCCCGGATTCGCACGGATTTCGGCCCTTTTTACCTGCGAGCGCCTCCCGCTGTTTTTGCCCCCGCCGCGCCGCTCGCAAGGCGTACAAACGAAAAAAAGAACAATCAGACCATGTAAGCCAGCGGCTCCTCCGGCGGCGATGACCCGATCGTTTCCACGTTTTTCAGGCAGCTCGCGCAGAGCGGGTACAGGCGCACGCTGTCTTTTTCGGGATCCAGCAGCTTCTCCAGCCGGCTTTGCAGGAGCACCAGCTCCTTGTCGCTCAAGAACATCTCGAACAGGCTGTACTGGGTCCATTGCCCAAATCCCGAAAGCAGCTTATGTACTTTGGTCCGGCGCTTATCGGAAGGGATATCGTAGGCGACGACATAGAAGGTGTTCTGCTTCATCTCGTACCTGAGAACGGCGCCCGGGGCTGCCAGCCCACGCCCGGCGCATCACGCCCCACGCCCGCTCAACGCACCTTGAACGGCGGGTAATCTCGGATTTCCCCGACCAGCGCTTTCGCCAGCAGGCGCGCCTGCAGCTCGATGCTGCGCCGGTAGCTGGCCTTGTAACTAAAAGTGGGGTGCTGGATCTCGCTGTTCAGGCGCTCTTCGAACTTGAGCAGGAACGAGCGCCGGCCGGCGTCCTTGAGCCGGTAAGCGCCCATCTCCTCCACGAAATCCTTGCCCTGCAGGATGCGGTTGTTGACGATGGTCAGGACCACCGAGTCGACCACCGGCCCGCGGAATTCCTCCATCAGGTCCAGAGCCAGGGCCGGTTTGCTGTATTGCGAGGAATGCAGGTAGCCAACATAGGGGTCCAGCCCCACCGTTTGCAGGGCGGCGCTGCACTGGTGGAGCAGGAGGGTGTAACCGTAGGAGAGCAGGGCGTTGACCGGGTCGCGCGGCGGGCGCCGGTTGCGCGTCTCGAAGCCCAGGGCCTCGTCGCCCCTCAGCAGGCGGCCGAAGACCCCGAAATATTGGGCTGTGCCGGTGCCATCCAATCCCTGCAAACTGCCCCAGGCCGAGCCTGCCTGTGGTTTGCTGGGGTCCGCCGGGGGAGTCCCGTCGCTTTGAAGCTGGTCGACCTGGCTGAGGATGCCCTGGATGGATTCGCAGGCCGCCGCGATGGCGCCGTCGTTCAGCTTGCGGTTGCTGCGCAGCAGCATCGTGCGCAGGTTGGACAATTTTCCCGCCACGAATTGTTTGGCCAGGTCCAGGGCGTGGACCGGGTCATCGTGCCGGCGGAACTGCGCCAGCCGCAGAAGGCTGTTGCGCGAGGCGGCCGGCACCACCCGGCCGCGGAACTGACCGTAGCCGTTCAGCAGGGTGATCTCCGCCCGCTGGTCGAGCAGGGCCGCCAGGGCTGGGGCGGTCAGGGTGCTGTCGCCCAGGACGACGACTTCATCCACTTTGATCAGGGGGACGCGCACTTTGCGGGCGGCGCGCCCTGTGGCCTCGTCGGCCGGGATCTGCACCACCAGCGTGTCGCCGTCTTTTTTGATCAGGGAATAGGGTTCGGTCACGTATAATGTGGTCATATTGTCGATGGGTCGGATGGTCTCGTGGTCGGGTTTGACAATTGCAGGGTTTCCTGAGGCAGGCAGGTGGGCTGCAGGCTGCAGTCGCGGCATTTGGCGGCCTGGGTCAACGGCGGCGGGAGGCGGCCGGCCGCTTCCAATTCGCGGGCGCGTTGGATGGCCTGGAGGGTGCGCTGGCGCAGCTCGGGGGTGAGCAAGACTTCCTCCCGGCGGCGCGAACCGAAGTAAAAGATGAAGCCTTTCTGGATGCTGACCCCCAGGCGCTCTTCCAGGCACAGCGCCTGGACGCACAATTGCACGTGGTCGTTGAGCCAGCGCCCCATGCGGCCTTTCTTGTATTCGATGGGGGTGACCTGCCCCTGCGTCTCCTCGACCACGTCGGCGAACCCGGCCACTCCCAGCTTCTCTGACCAAACGTACACCCGCCGGTGGATGGTCTTTTCGCCGCTGCGCTCGGCGCCGGCGGTGTGGGCCTGCTCGTGGCGCAAAGTGCCCTCCAGCACGTGGGCGTTGATTTCCATCTCGCCCAGCACGTGCATCAGGTAAAAGCGCCGCTCGCAGTATTCGAGCTGGTTGAGCGTGGAGATGGGCAGGTAGTCGGGCGGCGGGGTAGTCATATGGCGGCTCAATTTCTGCCGGCGGCGCAATTCCTGCCGGCGGTACAATCCTTACCGGCGGCGTCACCCTCGACGGAGGCCAGGCAGTCGCCGGCTTCCAGGCTCTGCAGGTAATGGAGATAGGGCGGGATGCAAGCTTTCACCTTTTCGGCCTGCAGGTAGAGCTCCTGGAACTGCTCCACGTCCAGGTAGCCGCGGTCCAGGGCCAGGTACAGCTCGGACAGCAGCACCCCAACCGAGCCGCAGGCTTCTTTCAAGTGTTCGCTGAAGGCTAAGGGCGCTCCGGATATAAAGCCGCGCACGATTTCGTGGACGGCCTCGGCCACCAGCGTGCGGATCGATTGGCGGAAGCCGTCATCGGCAAGCAAGCTTGCGACCACGAAGGGCCAGCGCTCGCTGGCGTCGTATACCAGGTTGGCCAGCCGGCGCGCCTGCCACCAACCGGGGGCGTCTTCAAAGCGGTTGATCATAGCGGGTAAAGATCACCCGGTGGGTAAAGGTCACCCGGCGGGTAAGGATCACCCGTGCGCCGCCGGCTTTGGCCCATACCCTGGGTAGTCTTGCCGCCCACCCCGGCGTAAAAGGCGAAATCGGCCAGTGCGCTCAGCAGGCGCTTCTCGTCGTCTGCCAGGGGGCTCAAATCGTAGCTGCAGCGCCCAACAAAGCCCTTCTGGACGCGCCCTTTCCAGCGCAGCGTCTGGGTTTGTAGGCGGAAATCGCTGACGCGTGTTTCGGCGGCCACGTCTTCCACGTAGGCCACCTCCAGGTCCGGAGCGATGAAGGCGCGCCATTTCGTCGCCAGGCTGCCGAAAACCAGGGGCGGGTTAGGGAACAGGGCGAAGTAGGCGCTGCTTCCCGGCAGGGTGCCCAGGTTGAAGGCGGTTGGGGAGGCGAAATCCAGGTTGATGCGCTCCGCTGGCTCCGCGTTAGCCTGCAAATCCGCGCAATCTACGCAGCCGGCCCAGGGATGGGCGCCGGGGGTGGTCAGCACTTCCGCGACGCCGAACCTGAGCGGCCCCAACTGGACTTCAGGCCGCGCCCCGCCCTGCAGGAAGCTGCGGATGAAGGGCTGGAAGATCTCCTGGCCCAGGGTGGTGACCCGCAGCCAGCATTCCCAGCCGGCGCGCAGCTCGACCGCCGGCCCGTTCCCTTTCGGCAGCCCGCCCAGGGAGCTGATGGTGAAAGGCTTGCGCCCGTTCCACCCGTGCAGCGCCGCCGAGAGGTCCGGGTCGACCTGCTGCAGGATGTTGTAGAAGGCCGCATTGGCCCATTGCCCCGGATCGCGGGAGAGCTGCCCGCTTTGCAGGGCATGTAGCTTGATGACAGAGGAGTAGAGGCTGGTCATATGTCTAGATGGGTTAGCTTTGAAAAACTTTTTTTGTGTTTCGATTGTTGTTAAGTAATAATGACATCTTGTTTTAGACGAGCTTGCATCAGGAAATGTCCTAAAAGTTCAGCATGGGCATCAAAAGCCGCTTTGCCCGTAAATATACGATATCTTTCTTCAAACGCTCCGTCTGGGAAATGAACTGTTAACCGACGAGACCAGACCGGCGTGCCTCGTAAGCGTGCCATTGCTGCTCCACTATCCGTGGGTAATAAGATTAAGGATGGAATGGCTACTTCTGCAAAAGAATTGACTACCTCAGATGGCAATTCGCCACTGAGGATGTTGCCGCCGGTCTGGCGCGCCTGTACGCGTAAACCGCTCAGCCCCGCGACCTGGCGGCACCAATTACGCTCGAACTCTGCCGGGTCATCCTCGCTACGAAAATCGAATTCAATGGAAAGCTTCGGTTCGCGCCATCCCAGAAGTTTGAACCAGAAATCGCCCTGAATATCCGTTTCGCTGTACAAACGTTGAAATTGAGCTTTACTCATCGGTTCAGAGAGGCGATAGTAGCTGATCAGGTGGAATAAATCGTAGACATTGACACGTTCGCTGGAGAGTTGATGCGTTGGATCGTAAACGACAGCGCGTGGGCCCTGAAACGAATCTCGGAAATTAAAAAGCGCCTCAGTGACGGCAACCTGGCTGTTGACAAAAGCCCTTAAGGCCTGCTGTTGGGCATCATTCTCCAGGATCACAGGTAAGCTATCCAATAGATCGGCCGGTTGTTGGTGACCAACCTCAGGATAACAGGCTTCCAGGAAATCAGCCAAGTGTTGGGCCGTGTATCGATCGAATGGTGTGGTTCCGCCTTGTGTTTCTGAAAGAAAACGTTGACGCGACTGGTATTTATGGAAAAAGCCCTTTAATCCACCGAAAGTGCGGCGGCTATTGGGAGCGAATATAGATCTTACTTGTTCGAACAATGCCTCCATTTCAACGTGAAGCTCATCTGGGATCATTTTCTGGAATTCAAAGATCGGATAAAAGCATTCCACGATAGCCCAAGAGCGGATGTAGCCGGTCAGATTGTGTTTGGGAGGCAAGGATGCGCATTGGTTGACTTGCTCTGCAAAAGAAGGTCGCTCAAGGATCTGCCCGTCCAGACCTGCCAGTGCTTCAGTTGATTCCTGGGGAAGCAGAACTAATGCATGGCTTGGATGGTTCACTTGCTCTTTACCCAGCACTCGTCCGGCTCGACCAATCCGCTGTAACAGCTCATCTCCAAAGCGGGCATCGCACACCAGGAAGTCCACATTTTGTCGGCGTTTATTGAGCTTTTTAAAGTTATAACCAATATCTACCGTGGGTGTTGCTAGAATTAGAGGCAAGCCTGTTGCTGCAACCCGCTTATCGGCCGGTTCTGGTCCAGTAATGCGCCCCAGTTTGCTTTCTGGTAGGACAGAGCGCAGAGCGGCGTAAGATTGGTTTATCCGCCACAAACTGTTGCTGATGATAGCGCCATCCTCACCTACGTCAATCCAATCCCTTACTGTGCGCTTTGCCTCGCCCACCCAGTTTTGCAATTCATCGTTTTGAATGGTCAAATCCAGAGATGCCAGAGTAGGTGTGGTCCGCAGAGCCATGCTTTCCGGCGGCTCATTTTCTGGGGCGATCAGGCACCAGCGATTGGGGAACAACTGGTCGAGATACGCGGGTATGTGGGGCAGCGGCGTGGCAGAGAGCAGGCAAATTTTGCGCTGGCGTACCTCGAAGTAACCAAGTTGATCAAACAATGCCAGTGCGAAAAGGAAGTTAGCCACCTGCTTGCTATCGTAGTAGTGAAATTCGTCGATGACGATGTAGTCGAATGCATCTACAAATCGCTCGAACATATTACGCCGGTCGTGTGCCCCATATTGGAAAAACAGGGCGTAGTAAAAGATATCAGGGTTAACCACCAGGATGAGAGGTTGTCGGCGTATTTCACTGGCATCGAATTCCAGGTAATTGCGGATCAAGCGTTGCAAGGTTTCACCCGGTCGCGCTTCACGCTCCAGGGCGCGTACTTCCGCCGCAGTGATACTCCAAACCTTGAAATCCAGGTTATATTTGCGGACGAATGCATCAATGTCCTCGGCGTGTTGTCCGAGCAGGGCGTTGGTTGGGGCTATGAAGAGGACATTTTTATTGCGTCCTTTCAATGAAAACAACCATAACAAGCTGGCAATAGTTTTACCGGTGCCTGTGTTATAGCAGTTCATTACCACATCATATCGACCCAAAGCCTCGTAAGTGCGCATCTGGTGGTAGAGGGGCGCTGTTTCGAGATCTAGTGGATTTTCTGGGGCGAGCTTTTCTGCATAAGGAAGGAGAGTGAGGGTGATCAAGATGCTTTCTTCGCTTCGTCGCCTGCTTAGTTTTCTACCCCGAAGCGCATCCCTATGGGCAGGGATACACCCTCCGGCAGTTTGTAGAATTGCCCGTTCAGGCGTGCATTTCTCACCAACGGTGTAGGCGGCACGCTGATCAGGTCAAAGGTTGTCAGGGCATATTCGGGAGGCAAATGGGCCGGGTTGAGCAACCTTCCTACCTGGATATCTTGTCCTTCAATGGTTTCAAATGGTGGTTCTGTAACAGACACCCTGGCTTTACTCATGAACTTTCCCAGGCGGATGTAAGCCGGAATGGTTTGTGGCTGGCGGGATAGCACGTATGCTATAGCCCGGTTGCCAATCGCCAGATAGCGTATAGTGCCATGCTGGGGGCGGTTTTCTAACCCTACTTTGTTGCGACTGCCATCTGGCCAATATACCCACCATGCAGATCCATCTTTCACTGCCCAGGCCCCGTCCGGGCGAGTAACGATCACATTATTGGCAAAGGCGGACCAGTAGGCATCCGCTTGAGCATTGAACTGTCCCAGGGTAAAGCGTGGTTCACCAATAAGGGTCGCGGGAGTGATGTAAATCCCGGCTTCGTTAAGTGCCTGAAGGTGTTCGGTATAGTGTATCGTGCCGTCATTGAAATAGGAGGTCTGCGCGAAGCCAAAAGCGTAAGCCAAAGCGTAATTGCCGATGAGCGCCTCAGTGAAGTAGGTATTGCTGACTTCGCGGCTGCTGAAGAATGTTGGTTCCAATAAGGTGAGCTCGCAGCGATAGATGTGCATAGCGCCTCCTATCTTTGTAGCCCGTACATGCCCGTTGCTTTCTCCAACATGACCTTAATACCCTCCTCTCTGCCGTATAATGCTGTAACCTCATCTACCAGAGTGGTCACCTCTGCTGGCGGTAAAATCGTCAGGCGTCCCACCACGCGCCGGGCAAGTTCTCCAGCCGCGTCCTGTAGAGTTGCTGCAACAGTCTCTGCCCTCAGGGGGAAATCTGGCTCGGGATGGCCATTACACAATTTATCGTAAGTGTGTTGAGTTAATTCCAGGTTACTGAACACTTCGCAATCGCTCAGGATCACTCCGACCAGACGGTTGCGAAGCTTTCCGATGCGCGACGAAATCGCACCATAACGAGAGGATCGTAATACGTTTCCCAATACGTAGTGGAATTCATCGACGGTTAGGTCCTTGAGAGTTTCAATGTCCAGGAAAATAGTTTCCGGCTTAACATATTCGTCTGTACCTATGCTGGTAGAAGGTTTACCGGTTTCTGGATCACGCATGGTGCTGTTATCAAACAGGGCGTTGAACTGCTTTGTACCTGTGACGATATGGGCGGAATGAAGGCTGAAGGCATCATCGGTGATAACGCGCGACTTTTGCGCCCCACCACCCCCTGCGGCATAGCCGTAGATCATGCAATCCATACAATGTTCGCAGGGATTGTTGCGGTTGAGCGAGCAAACGCCGCTCTTCTCGTCTTTGGCAAATAACAGGTCATAACCCCGCAGAAGTTCGCGGCCGGAGCGCCTTTCGACAGCGGTTTGCTTGCGCTTGCTGATCACTACCCGCTGGATAACCTCGGAGTTTGTAGCCAATCCTCCATAGACAAATTCCTTGCTGAGCGGCTCACCGCTGCCCTCGGTGCGGAAAATTGCTTCAAACTCGACCTGGCGAATAAGAAGCAGAGAGATATAGCGACCTTGTGGATAGTTGCTATAAGCAGGCAAAAAATGATCGGTATATTTTTGGGTGATGGACATGTCAAGCTCCTTTTGAAAAAGATTATAAGATGAACAGTTCTATACCTTATCGTCAATGGCCTCGGTAGCTTCTTCGCCCTCGGCCTTACGAGAAATTTGCTGGCGCACGTAGAACAAATAAGCCGAACGCAATAATTTTTCATCTGACAACATTTTGCGCACATTATCGCCATAGACCTCCTGCAGGATGTTCTCAAACCAGCCCTCCACGAAAGCCGTGCTAGCATCCATCTTTTTCCGTCCCGGTTTATATTTCTCCTCGGCAATCCTGGACAAGTGATCGAAGATATCTTGGGCCGCCGCCGCCTTTAAAGTCTTCTTGTCGGCGGATCCTCCCACCTGCGCCAATTTTTGCATGACTTCGTTCACTGGATATAACAGGCTGCTTCGTTCCAATGTCTTGCCTCGCAAACCATTTTGCCAGGCCAGCTCAGCTAATTGCTGTAGCTCTTCACTCAGAATGTTCATAAACTTACCTCCTATATTTTGTGCTAAAAATTGGACGGGCCTGAAAGCTTGTTGGGTTAACCAAGTGGCCAACCCGCCGGTTTCGTTGCGTGTTTTTGCTTCGATGAGACGGTCTGTTTCATAGAAAATAGCCAGGGGATGGGTTCCTAACGACCGGACGAGTTTCGGCATGGGATCGTCCTGTCCAGTCGAAGTTACCTGCCGTAGCTTAAACAGGTGGCCCACGCGCTCCCATAACAGGGGCAGGGTTGCTTCTTCATTTCCTCTGTGGCTCCAAAACTGCAAATAGTCGTTTTGGGGTAGCAACCCTTGTACAGCCAGTGGGATATTATCCACGTATAAGTCACCAAAATTTTCCTTGCTCAAGGGTGAGATAGGGTTGTTCGACATCAGAACTTTGACACCCAAGTGGCGTTGAATGACCAGGGCATTCCAGAACGCAAATAAAAATCTTTCGGTGTCGTTGCTCCCGGCCGGGTTAATAGGAAAAACCAGGAGATTGCCTGTCGTGGCGGAGTAGCGTGGCAGGTATATACCAAAGGGTTGCGGCTTGTTTTGTTTGGTGATATATCGAAAGTCGGGGGTGACGGTGTGCTTATCGATGTATTCTTGTATTGCGGCTGGTACGTCCATGTTGAGCGCGTCAACCGCTGCGCCTTGAAGAGTAATCTCGCGAATGGTGGTAAGCAATGCTTCGATGAATGGTTTGGTAAGAAATGAGTAGGGAAACAGATGCAAATAAAGGGTTTTCTCTTTGTAAATCTCGGGATAATTAAGTTTCTCCAGTAAAAACTGCAACTGGCATATGGCGCAGATATATTTCTTCGGTTCGCCGGGACCACCGCGCAAGCGGTTAGAGAAAACTTGTACTGTGATATCAGAGCGTACGTCGCCAGTCATCCATTTGTCCGTAGGAAAGGGGCCACTGCAATGAACGCATTGTTTGTGTTGACTCGTGATGTAATGAGCCAGGTGATCGCCAAAGGAGACCTGCGGTTGTCCGCTCAGGCTGAATACCAGATAGTGCAAAAGGTAATCCGTGAGCAGGTTGATTTTTGGATCGGTATTAGTTTCTCCTTCACCCAGAACCGTTTGCCCGTCGGTTTCGATGAGGCGGTATAAGCTTGCTTCGTCCAGGGTCAGGTCATTTGCCAGTACGTATGCCCGGTCGAACCTGGCGTCAAAATAAGCGTAAAAGGGCCAATGCTCTTCAGGCAATTTGAGCAACTCATAAATGTGAATCCAGGGATCTGGGAACTGTTGGCTGAAATGGTTGAGGAGGAAAATATAATAACTGCGTACCAGCTCGGCCATGCGCAATTGGTTGATGTCCGTTACCACTAATCGAGAAGATCTGTTTGCCAGCTTCATTTCAACCCGCTCGGCGGCTTCTGGGTTTGACCGGCGGTTTTTGTCGAGCTCGCGTGCTGTTCGCTCACGGGTCTTCTCGTCCAGTATTGTAGGATCCAGATTCTTGCGTTGTACGATGTTATAGATTTCATTCCAGATGCCTCCCTCGCCGGCAAATGGTACGCCCAGCTCCAGGCACTTGGCGTCAACTTTGATCCCTCCGGGTTTTGGGACGATGAAATCGGCAAATTTGTCACGCGTAATTTGGTTGATTGAAGCGGTGGCACGCCGGGCAATTTTGAATATTATCGCTTCGCCCAGATCAAGGGTCTGCCCGCGCTGTTGTAAATAAACGATGCCATCCGGGTAATATAGCAAGGGGATCAATTTGTGCTGGTTTTCCATCTCTTCAGCAATTGCATTGTGGAGCACATTACTTAACAAACCACGTTGATCAGTCAGTCGGTGTGTGATAAATTCATACTGGCGATCCTGTCCGCTATCTGCTAAAAAGGCATTCAGGTATCCAACAAAGGCGCTTTTATGATCTTTCTCCTCAAGGGTATGGGATAGGTCGATGATATCGGCGGCGCGCATAAGGTGGAGTAAAGAATTGACGCGTTTCAAATCCAATCCATATTGATTAGCGTGCTTGACGAAAAGACGATCACCGCCAGAATGGGCATGTCCCGAATGTCCCAAAATTAAACTTTTCATGTCTTCAAGATATTCTTGCCAAGTTGGGAAAAAGCGATCTAAGCCCAGGCGTTCAATCTCTGCGGCGATATTTTCTTTTGACGCCAGTTTTGTAAATGCTCCTTTTTCTTCTGTAATTTTGTTGAGATCGTGTACAGTAAACGCAGTGAATAGTATTCGCGTTTCCACATCACTCAGTTCCAGATGAGAGCGCAAGGTTTCTAACACCAGTATGCCATTGAGCACGTGTGTGTATAAACTCTCCCCCTTTTTATTACCCCATTGCATAAAGCGACGATACTGTAGGAGTGCTTGGTTTGCTACCTGATCGAGATAATCTTTGAGGAGCGATGGTTCTTGTTTACCGAGTAATAATGCAATTCGATACGGATCATGCTTGTTCAAAATTCACCTCCTCCTTTTATTTCAAGGTTTTGGTTCCCTGGCTTTGCCTGAAAATGCCTGTGTTCAGTAACTTTATAAAGGATTTCGTTTGCTTACAAAAGCTTAGGCTTGGCTTCTCGTAAATCCCGCGCTCCGCCCTACGAGCGCCCGGCGCATTCTCCCTCACACGCCGGGCAGGGCGGTGCACGTTGCTCATCTCTATCGTACACCATCCCCTGGCCCGCATACACGCCCCACCCCCGGCGAGCGCCTCGCCAGGCTCTTCCAGGTGAAAAACGAGTAAAACAAAAGTAACTTCAAAAATTGTTAATAACTGCGGTATAACCATCTTAGAAATAAACCGGTCTTCCGGTTTCTTCCCACCCAGCAAAAAGTCGCCGGAACTGGTGGCCTGTCTGACGGAACTCCGCCCGCTCGCGGGGGTCGTTCCGCATTATTCAGACTAGCTGGGTGGGTTTCGTTATTATGGATATAGCGCCGGGCATATCGTTTTAGCGTCAATCATTTGCCCGGTTGTCGATTAGATAGTTTTCCCCCATCGCCCGTACCCTTTGCTCCATCAACCGGCGCAATTCCTCCCCGCCCAAGACGATGCAGTTTTCTCCATAGCCCAGCAGGATGCGCGCCGCCTCCCACTCGTCGCCGGTGTAGCCAGTGACCTCCGCGCTGCCATCCTCGAAGCGGGTGACCTGCATCTCGTCGAAGTGGCTGCTGATCGTCCCGCGCCCCAACGCCGGCAACAGGCGATAATGCACCCGGTACCTGGGCGGGCGCGGCAGGTTGGGCGGCAGCTTGCTGGGCAGCACCTGCAGGCGCTCGTCATCCTGGATGTAGTGCAGGCGGAAGCGTTTGTACCCAGAATCGCGCCATTCAGCGCCATAAGGGTTGCGCATGAAATAATCGTATGCGTAAAGATACCAGTGACCGCGCCTGAACTGGATCTGGTAAGGGGCCACCTCGTGGTAGCGGGGCAGGCGATCTTCCTGCTGAGGGGAGCTGTAGTTGAACCCCAGCTTGCGGCCCTGGCGTGCGGCCCGCTGCACGCGCTCCCAAACCCGCTCGCCGATGGGCCCGACGTCCACACCCTGGAATACGTCCACCTCGATGGGCAGAGGGCCGCCTTCCAGGCTGCGCCTTGCATCAGGGGAAAGGCGCTCGATCAACTCGGCCAATAAAACCGTGACCTCCACCCGCTCCCCGATGTCGCCGACGAAAGTCTGCGAGAGCAGGCGGATGGCCTGCAGGCTGGGCTCCGACAGCTCGAAGCGCGCGAACGGGCCCGGGTCAGTCAGGATATAAGTCTGTTCTTTGGGGTCGTAAAAGAAGTCGGCCTGAAGCTGGCCGCGCAGGTTCTCGCGGTCGCGCTTGAAAGCGGCCTGCCTGGCGCGTTCCCCTGGGGATAGGCCTCCGGCCCGCAGGCGTCGAGAACCGCCGCAATCAATTCTGACCCGCCGACCGGCCCGCGCTGCAAGCGCCGGAGAATTGCCAAGCTCCGCCGTAACGACAACCACTCGCTGCCACGTTTTGGTTGCGCCATAAACACCTCGCACGTTGGTAGGATAAAAATTAACAAAAGGCCGTTCGCATGCTGCGCGACCGGCCCCATAAGGTGTCTTGAGGTTGCCGCGCGCCCTCTCGCGCAGGCAGGAGCTGCCAGTTGTCTATTTCAATCCGGCGATAAAAAGTGTGATTTCAGTATAGATGACAAACAGGCGGGAGTCAAGTCAGTTTGCCCTTTTCCACTTCATGGCATCCGCCCCAGGTGGAGCGCCTTAATGCTAGCGCAGCCTCTCCCACAAAATCAACCCTACGCCCCAAGCCAGGAAGATGATCACCAGGCCGATACCTGTGATCGTCCAATGGAAATCCTTGACGTAGGTCCGCTTCGGGAAGGCCCCGAAACCGCGTGATTCAACTGCCACGGCCGTGTTTTCTGCCTTGCGCAGGCCGTTGACGATCACGGTGAAGAGATAGCGCTGCCACAAGCGGAAGCGGTGCGAAAAGGCAGATTTGGAGGCCCGGCCTCGGATCGCATGAGCGGCGCGCACGGAATCCACCTCCTGCTGCACCATCGGGAGGAAGCGCAGCGCCATGAAGATGGCGAAGGCAAAGCGGTAGGGCAGGCCGATGTGGGTCAGGCCGACCATCAGGTCACGGATGTCGGTGGTCCAGATGAGCATAAAGGAGGCCAGCACCATGATCGCCAGTCGGAAGAAGAACCCGGCTCCATCCTCCAGGCCGGCCCGGCTGGCGGTCAGCGGCCCGATCCGGAAAAGCGGCTCGCCGGGGGTGATGGCGAGATGAAATAACCCGAGCAGGAGCGCCACGCCGAAGATCAGCGGCGAGGCGCGCAAGACCACCTTGAACGGGACCCGCGCCACGAACAAAGCCACAAAGAGCAGGCTGGCGAGCATCAGCCCGCGCGTTGCGGAACTGTGCAGTTGAAAAGTCACCAGCACGACCAGCAGCACCCAGGTCAGCTTGCTGATCGCGTCGGCGCGATGGATGGTGGAGGGCCGATCAACGTATTGCAGCATGGATGTGTTCATGGGAATTCCATCGCCCCGATGAAAGCTTCTACCGTGTTAAGCCCTTCGGGCAGCGCCTGCCCGTTGGCGCGCATCCGCTCCACCAGGCGGCGCAGGGCCGTGGGACGCAGCGAGGCCCGCTGCACGATCTCCGGGGAGCCGAACAGCTCGGCGGGCGTTCCATCGAACACCTTCTCGCCATCCGCCATCACGATGGCGCGCTCGACATAGGCGTCCACCAGACGCATGTCGTGCGTGATCATCAGCACCGTGATGCCCTCCTGCCTCAGCCCGTCGATCAACTGCATCAGCCGGTCGGTCATGCGCTTGTCCTGGCCATAGGTGGGCTCATCCACAATTAACAGGCGGGCATGTCCGCCGACCAGCATGGTGGCTACTCCCAGCCGGCGCTTGGCGCCCGCGCTCAGGGCGAAGGGATGGCTTTGAGCCACATCGGCGAGTTCCAAACGCTGGAGCATGGCCTGAACCCGGCGTTCGATCTCGGCCGGGTCTTCGACCCCCTGCGCCAGCAGGCTGTAAGATAGCTCTTCCTCGACCGTATCGCACAGGAATTGGTGCTCCGGGTTCTGGAATACGAGAGCGATCTTGTTTGCCAGGTCCTGCACGCGCCACTTCCTGGCCGGTCGGTCGAACAGGATCAGCTCCCCGCCGGCCGGTTTCAACAGCCCCACCAGGAGCTTGCTCAGGGTGCTCTTGCCCGCTCCGTTCTGGCCCACGATGGCCAGGATTTCCCCCTGGCGTATCTCAAAGGACACCCCTCGCAGGGCCTGGGTTTTGGGACCATAAGCGAAGCGCACGTCCCGAGCCGTCACCAGCGCTTCCCCGGGATGAGCCGGCTTTTCAATTTCGCGATCCGGCTCCTTGAAACGAATCCCTTGCGGCGAAAGCAAGCCGGTCAGAGCGTTTGCTGCTTCCTCCACGGTCAACGGGACTTCGCCGGCTGGCAATAACCCGCGCCGGTGCAGTTGCAAGCCGATCTCGGTGGGTTCTGGCAGCCACACGCCCAGCTCGAGCAATTCCAGGCCCTTCTCGGCGATCACCCGGCGCGGCGTGCCTTGAGCCAGCACCCGGCCGCCAGCCAGCACGATCATATCATCCGCCTGGGCGATGAACTCGTCCAGGTCCTTGGTCACCAGCACCACCGTCCTGCCTTCCGAGCGCAGCCTCAGGATCATCTGGTGAACGGCATGCGTGGCGGCCGGGTCCAGATTGGCAGTCGGCTCGTCCAGCACAATTAATGGCGTCTGCATGGCCAGGACAGTCGCCAGGCCGAGTTTTTGGATCTGGCCTCCGGACAGCGCCCAGACCAGATTCTTACGCAGCGGATCCAGGTCCACATAATCGAGCGCCTCGTCTACACGCCGGGCGACTTCCTCCACCGGCAGGCACAGGTTTTCGGGGCCGAAGGCGACTTCATCTTCCACTTGCAGGGTGGCGAACATCCATTCCGGGTCCTGGAAAAGCAGGCCGGTGGATTGGGCCAGGTCTTTTACCGGGGTTTGGGTGGTAGGAAGGCCATCGACGACCACTTCCCCGTCCAGCTTGCCGCCTAACAAATGGGGGATGACGCCGTTCAACAGTTGGCACAAGGTGGACTTACCGGAACCCGAAGGGCCTACCAGCAGCGTGAACGAGCCGCGCTGGATGGACAGGCTCACATCGATGAGAGCCGGCTCGGTCTTCTCAAAGTGCGTGTAGGTGACCCGCTCGAATACGACGATTGGCCCGCCCGTAGAAGGCCGGGTGGGCGCTGCTTCGCGCGAAGGGATCGCCTGGAGATCCGGATTAGGCTGGCCTCTATCCACCTCCACGCGCTTACGTTTGCCTGGCTGCCCGCACCAGCCCCGTCCTGGCGATCATCTTACCGAGCCAATAGCCTAACAGGCCGGAGAAAATAGCCCCGGAAATCAGGTTGATCGGAGCCGCGATCCAGTACTGTTGGATAACCGAGGCGGTCGTATCCCAACCAAACAGGTAGGCCGTCCAGACCGTGCCAAACTGGGAGGCGGCTGCGCCAGCCATGGCAAAGGCCAGCGGGCCGAAAGAACGATAATTACAGATGGCCATGACGATCTCAGCCGCCAGGCCCTGGGTGAACCCCCAGCCAATCGTGCTGATCCCCGAGGGGTTGCCCAACAGGGCCTCAATGCTCGATTCCAGAATCCCGATAATCAGCATGCTGCCTGGCTTGCGCACCAGGAAGAACGCCAGCAAGTAAGCCCACATGAAGGTGCCTTGCAGGGCGGCACCCGCCAGCGGTCCGCCAGCCGCATTGGCCGCATTCCACACGATCCCCAGCCCAACGTTGACCACGCCCGAGATCGCGCCGATCACTGCCAGCAGGATCAAATCCCGGGTTGAATAGTTGAAGTTCCATCCGCCGGTACTGGCTTCATTACCCGTTGCTTTCATTTCGGACTCCTTTCTTCAATCCACAAAAGATTGAACGAGATAGGGAACGGATTTCAGGCTGGGCGCTTTGACATACGCGCCACCAACCCCAGGACAACGACAATAACCAGATTGATCAAGATCATCATCAGCAGAGTCATCGTATTCTCACCTCCTTTCCAGGCGAAGATTTTCTTTCTCTCATTCCCCTCAGACTTTTAACCCCATCTCTCGTAGTTCGGTTTTCACTTCCTCGTAAATTGCCTGCCAGGAATCGAGGGGTTGGATGCGGGCCAGGTCATACACCTGGTCAAAAGGAAGCCCCGGGTTGCCGCCCTCGCGCTCGAAGACAGGCTCGTATTTCGGCAGCAGGCGCAGCGCCCATTCGTTGGCCTCTTTCAGGCTCATCTGCATGTGGTGCGAAGCCAGGGCCACCTCGGCCATCCAGCGCGCTTCCAGGCCGGAGCAGTTGGGCAGCAGGCCGTCGGCCGAGCCGCAGCCCTCCAGGTGGCTGGCCGTCACCGCGTTGACGATGGCGTTCGCGGCGGTCTCATAAAGAAGCTCGCGAGTCCCCGCTCCTGATTTGGGATAAATATCGGCGACGATAATGGCCGGCGCGTTGCGGGCGAAGGCCTGGCCGACTGTGCTGATGATCCACAGCACCTCACGGGTGGAAGTCGCCACGTGACGGATATGGATGGGGTGCAGGATGTGGTAGTCGGCCAGACAGGTTATGTTGGCGACCAGGAAGGAGGCCACATTGACCACTGCTGACCCAACCGGCCCGCCAGCGAAGCCCCCCATCATCACGCAGGGCAGCGAGGCGTTCAGCATGCCGTATTCCAGGGAGTTAACCGCCCGGGCGATATTCCGGAAATCCATCTTCAGCTCGTTCAGGACCGGCACCAAGTGGGAGTTGCATGGCCGCAGGTAGCGGCGCTGGGCGACAGCCAGGTCTCCCAGCTCGGAGACGCTGCTCTGCGCCGCCAGCATCCCCATCCCGGGTCGCCCGGCCCGGCTAAGACCTTCATGCAGGTAGTGCAGCTCGCGGCGGGTCGAGACGATCTCGATCGGGGCGCCGGTGACCACCGGCCGCCCATCCACCTCAGCCAGGGAGCCGCAGGTCGCCAGGTCGATCAGCGGCTCCTGCATGTACGAGATGACGTTGGGCAGGAACAAACGCTCGGGGATGGGCGTACCCGGGCTGCCGCCGAAGAAGAGCGGCGGCCGCTCGTCGCCCAACCGGCGAGCATACAGGCTGCGCGCCTCTTTGCCCTCTCCCATCAGCAGGCTTTGGGGCATCGTCCGTATCCCGGATTCGATCTCCTCACGGGAAAGGGAGATGACCCGATGGGTGGAGGTGCAATAGGCCCCCAGCTCGACGGCCAGCTCGAAGCCGGCCTGGAATACAGCGTCTACCATGGCCGGGTCATCGGTGACGATCTCGGCGCGATCCCACTCCAGGCGGTATTTTTTTACAAGTCGCTTGGTGGTCGCCGCGACCCTGTCCAGGTCCCAGTCTGCTTCAGAAAGCTGAGGGCCGTCGTTGGCCCGGTCCAGGATTTCCAGGTAGTTCATCATAGCTGAGACCCCAATCCAGAATTCGTGTCTGCCAGGCTGGGTGAAGCGGACATCATCCTGCGCACCGCCCGAAAGGTAAACGCTTCCGAGATATAGTATTCCTGCGAGTATTTGTCATGTCCGCAAAAGTTATGTGCGAGGTTAAAGAGAGCGAACAACTGCTGATAAAATTATAACAGGACACGGCTAATGGGGGTCAACAGGAAGGGAGTGGAGGTAAACATGATTCAAGATCCGGTGCTGATAAACGATTGGCACGTCGTGGCTCGTTCTGAAGATATCCCGGAGGGCACGATCCAATCCGCTCGACTGCTGGAGGAGGATCTGGTGCTCTGGCGTGTGGGCGGCCAGGTGCAGGTATGGAAAGACCTGTGCGTCCACCGTGGAACCCGTCTATCCCTGGGTGCCGTCCAGGATGATCACCTGGTGTGCCCGTACCACGGCTGGGTTTACGACCGCTCGGGCCAGTGTGTGCGCATGCCGGCCCACCCAGATCAAACCCCCTCGCCGCGCGCCCAGGCCCAGGTCTATCCGTCTCAGGAGCGGTATGGGCTCGTTTGGGTCTCTCTGGGCAGCCCAACCCAGGATATCCCCCCTTTTCCCGAGTGGGATGACCCCTCTTTCCGGAAAGTATTCTGCGGCCCGTATACCTACCATGCCGCAGGACCGCGGGCTATCGAGAACTTCCTCGACGTTGCCCACTTCCCGTACGTACACGCAGGGCTGCTAGGGGATCCCCAGCGACCGGATGTGGGCGATTACGAAGCAGAGATCGGTCCGGAAGGCGTGATCGCCCGGGGCATTCGGATCTGGCAGCCAGACCCGGACGGCACAGGCCAAGGTGCGGAGGTGGTTTATACGTACTGCGCTTTCCGCCCGCTGACCGCTTACTTTACGAAAACCTCCGCAGGGCCCAGGTTCGCAGCGTTTTTCACGATCACGCCGGTGAGCGAGCTCCACTCGATAAGCTGGATGTGGCTGGCCTTGAATTACCGGCGTGACACGCCGGATGAAGAATTGCAGGCGTTCGAAGATAAAATTATGTCCCAGGATATCCCGATCGTCGAATCGCAGCGTCCCGAGCTGCTGCCGCTCGACCTGCAGGCGGAGCTGCACCTGCGCAGCGATCGCACGGCGATTGCCTACCGCAAGTGGCTGAACCTGTTAGGCCTGACGTTTGGGACGGCGTAAATCGAGGCAAGTCAGAAATAATTACATGCCCCGCTACCTGCCGGTCAAGCTACCAGGCGAATGTACAGATTGCCGCCCTCAACTTTGGCCTCAAATTGGTCCAGGGGACGCGGCGGCGGCTCTTTGGTGACATAACTATCATGGAATAGAAGCTCGCAATGTATTAGACCTGCTGACCCAACTTGCGAATAAATCGCTTGTCGTCGTTGAGCGTGTGCCAGGCCAGGCGACACGCTTCAGACTTTTAGAGACCATCCACCAGTACGGGCGGGAAAAGCTGCGAGCGGCGGGCGAAGCTGGGGTGGTGGAGGTGCGGCATCGCGATTGGTATATGAAAATGGCCATACAGGCTGGGCCCGAATTAAAACCGATACATTTTGTCGGTAATTCTAATCCCAGTACCGTTCCCTTCCTACCCCTATATCTGGTGGGTACCCCAATTTTTCCCAAAGAGCCTATATCTAGAACGTGATCGGCGGGTATACCGCGGAAGCGTCCCCCCGACTCTTTTGCGGTATACCCACAGCACACGGGGTCGCAAGTATAGGTATTTAAAGATTGTTTGCTAGCACAGCGCCAGAATGGGGAAGCCTTGAAAGCTGTTACGGGCCCTCAGCTTACCATGGAGTTAAATCCCATAGAACCCACGGTGATCGAACAGAGTAATCCGATCCGACGAATTGCTTTGTAGTCCTCGATGTGTTTGGTTATCAACCTAATATTCACTCCCACTACTACAACTTTCAGAACCCTGCCTATAGTCCGAACGCACCTCCAGTCCATAGCTGAAGCCCTTACTCATTCTGTGGGATTGACATCTGCACTTCCCCTATATTGACAACATAAAAACTGAATTATCGTCCCCTCGAATAAATTCCGCCCCAATAGTAAATCGATCTGCAGCCTGAGTAGCTGAGTGCAGGGTTAGCTTCTCCGACCAGGCTGTCATCCCGCAGACCGGGACTGTGATGACGGGTCACCGGAAAGAACGCTGGCCAAGGTGTATCCACCGCCGCCAAAAGGTTTTCCCAGGTCTGCCATAAGACATTTGCCTTGACCAAAACGGGTCATTGATCCTGGCCAATGCGGGACGATTAACCGCCTTGGAGAAGGACGTGTGTTTGTGGCCTGTTTTTTCGTCTCGCCGTACAATGCGTCCTAACCATCTGAACGCGTTTGTATTTACCGGTTGGATTCTGGAGGGAGAGCATGAAACGGGTATTCGTCTTTGGCGGCACCACCCCAAGTTTTCACCTCGATGGCTTCATAATGGGGGAGAGCAGCGCTTGTACTTGCGGCTGGTCCAGGCGGCCTTGGGTTGAGCAGCGTGGGCGGTATGCCTGTAGTGTTTTAGGATGAGCAAACTGAGCCGTGTTTTCCTCGCAAGGAACGAAGGCTCGGAACTCGTCTGATCGTGTAATTCCGGCCATCACCGCCTAAGGGGATAAAGAAAATGAACATCCGGCTGCTTACTACTTCCTGGCAGCGCACCTTGGGGGCTATGTTCTGGAAAAGACTGGGAAACACCGGCCTGGCATTTCTTTACCCCTTTGCTGCCTCACGCCTGTTTCATACCTTCTTCTGCCCACCCTTGCGCCTGACGGTGTTGTCCGAACAAGGGGAGATTGTTTTTAACCGGGTGATGCCTCCCTGCCGCTTCGTTCGTTTGCCGGTAACCCGCCTGATTTTGGAGACCGACCCGGCTGCCTCATTGCCTCCCCTGGAAGATTTGCGTGCTCTGCTCAAGATCCCTCTCGGCGTTCCCCCCGCTTCCTGGGATGAAACTATTTCCCCGGACCGGCTGGTGGATAAAGTGCTGGAGCAGGCAGTGGCCGACATGCGCAGGGCTTACGAAGTCCACCAGCGTTCGGGGCCTGTGCGCTCGGAGGTGTTACGAGCCAGGTTCGCCCCCTGGGAGCGCGGGGACCTGTGTACAGCAGCCATTACGATTTTGGATGGAGCCGAGAATTATTCTCTTCCCCGGTCTGCGATCTCTTTCTCCTACCAGATCCTGCAAGTGGAAAAGCCTCATCTGGAAGAGCTGGCAGCGGCCTCTCTGGCTGGCCAGCCCTGGAAAGCGGACTTCCCCCAGGAGTGCCTGCGCTGCGGGAAAGCAGCCTCCTGGCGGCAGGCGCTCGCGATCCCGCCGGGGCAAGCGGTGGAAATGGCCTGGCGCTACGAGCGTCCGGAGAACGCCGTTCCGTTGTGCAAGCGCTGCGCTTACCGGCTGGATTGGTCGCGACGGGAGAGCCTGCGCATCGACCTGGCCTGGGGGCTTTGGGGACCGCGCTTCGAAGCGTTCCGGATGTGGCACTCGGCTCGTGAACAGGTGCGCTTTCTTGGAGATTGGGACCGGGAAACGCACCCGCTCTGGCCGTCCCAGTTTGGCGGCGACGCCTGGGAGACCGGGAGCGGGGCCAAGGCGCAGGCCGATCCACGCCCACCCGACGGAGTCCAGCGTACGCAGGCGCACCAGGCCGCCCTGGCTCGCGCCCTGGGTGTAAGGTTTGACCCGCGACCCCAACGGGATACCTCCCCATATTTTTTGCTAAAGTATGGTTGATCGGGTAGATTTGAAGAGAGGAGGCTGGTCGATGCTGCTGTTGGTCTTTCTGGGTGCACTCAGCCTGGCTGTGCTGGCGTTCGAGCTGCTCACTACGCTCCAGGCCGCGCTTTCGAGCTATGGACGCTTGCGCACAGCTGGTCGCCTGGTGGGCGCGACGGCGGAGGGCGCCCCAACTCCAGCGCGGCGCTCTACCTGGGAAGCCCTACTCCTGGCCCTCTTCCCCCGGCGTTTTGGCCTCCTGCCAGACAAGGGATCGATGGATGTGGCCGACCTCCTGCGCCGTTCCGGTTACCCCTATGACACCCCAGGTGAATTCTACGCCGCGGCTGTACAGACCTTCGCAGCTTTCTTACTACTGGCTGGCATAGTAGCCGGGGCGCTGGCTGCCCTGGGACAGCCACTGGCGGCGCCGTTCGTGGCCCTGGCCCTGATCATCCTGGGGTTGCGCTGGCCCCACGCACGACTGAAAAGCCTGGCCCGCCGCCGGGCAGAGGCTTTGCGCAGCAACCTGTTGCTCGGCCTTTCAGTGCTCGAATCTTTGCTCTCATCTGGGGTCCAGGTGCAGGAGGCGCTGCGCCGGACGGCCGGCATCGGCGGGCCTTTTAACAACCTGCTGGGATTGTTGGTGGCCCGCATGAAAGTGGAGGATTTCGAACGGGCGATCCAAACCGCTCGCTCCCACCTGCCAGACTCCTCGGATATGGAGGCGCAGCTTTTTCTTCAGGACCTGGATGATTTTTTTGTTAGAGGTCGCCCAATTCTCGATAGCGTGCAGGCGCTTCGGGAGGCCGCGCGCCGGGGAATGGTGGAAGCCACCGAAGCTCGAGCGTCGCTGGTACGCCAGAGGAGCAGCCTGTACGGCATTCTGGCTGTGCTCGGCCTGCTTTTCTTCTTGATCGGCCCGTTCCTGGGCGGGTTCTAATGTGGGTCGCCGTCAGAGACCTGGAAAGCTTCGAGAACTTTTGGTATTTACTCGCCCCGGTCAGGGCCTAATCAGATGAATGTTTGCTTATTGGGCAAGGGTTTCCAAACATTGGTTCCAACCTGTTCTGCTCGATGCGGGTCAGGAGGCGAGAGCGCTATCCCGTTAATCGTTCGTATCTTCAAACTTTACCCTTTTTTAGAGGAGGTGTGCAATGAAAACGAAAATCAAGCGTTTTATCGGCTTTCTCCGCGATCGGCGGAGCGAAAAAGGCCAGGACTTTCCGGAGTACGCCTTGATCCTGGGCACCATTGCCGTCGTGGCGTTGGCCGTGCTTGCCCCGCTCAGGACGGCGATCATAAACGCCTTCAATTTCGCTATCGCGGCCCTGCAGGCAGCCGTAGGAGGTTAGCCATGCGCCGCTGGCCGAGAAAGCAGCCCTTGCGACGAGCCATCTTGATAGCCGCAATCGGGATTACCGCAATTCGCGACGGCCGCTCAGGGCCGCGCCTGGTTTCAGCAAAAGGGCAAGCCATGGCCGAGTTCGCCCTGGTGTTGCCGGCGCTCCTTTTGCTCCTGTCGGGAATGCTGCTGGCCGGGTTTTACGCCTTCCGGGCGGCAGCCGCCGACTGGGGGACGTTTATCACCGGGGTGACCGCCGGCGCTTACCCCATCCCAGCCGATGGAAGTGCGCGCCTCTCGGTGGCCTGGCCGGACATTCGTGATCGACTCACAATCGAACTGGATACTAATTCACGTCAGGCGCGCTCGCGGATCAACCTCCAGGACAACCACTCATGGTTGTTTGGCATCGAGTTGGTTGAGGCGCAGCGGGGGACAGGTGTGTTCCGCTTGTGGCGCTTCTATCCTGGGCCTCCAGAACCTGGAGGGGTTGAATGAAAGCGCAGCTCCGGCGTAGCGAGGGCGGGCAAGCCCTGGCTGAGGCAGCTCTGTATGCGGCCCTGGTGGCGCTGCTGGCGCTGGGGCTGCTCTCCTGGATCCCGGTTCACCGGGCGCGAACGGCTGCTACTGCCGCCGCTCACGGTTGTGCCCAATTCCTATCCCAGTCCCCGAATCCGGCCTGGGCCGCCTGGCAGGCCCGTCAGGCGGCCCAGGCAGCCCTGCAGGGAGACTGGAGCGCCACCCTGGGGACGGCCTACCAGGTGTCGGTCGCGCCGCCGCAAGGTCCGGGAGCGCCAGGCGGCTGCGCTGTATACTACCAGCCGCCGCAGCTCTTCGGCCTGACGGGCATTGCAGGGCCGAAAACCTCCATGGAGGTTTTTATTTCAAGGTCTGAGGCGTGGAAGGCGCGCTGGAGGTGATAGCTCTCGTTCTCTGCAAGCGTGAACAGGGTCAGGCGATTGTGCTATTCGCTTTGCTCCTGCCGGTGATAGCGCTCTTCCTTGTAGGAATCCTGGATTACATGGTGACGAATGCCCAGGTCATGGAAGTCGTAGCCGCAGCGGACCTGGCTGCCCACGCCGGAGCGCAAGAGATCGTGGTCCGCCCAGACGGGACGCTGGCGGGCCTCGCCGAAGGGCAGGCGGTCGCGGGTCTATATTTTCGCGCCCAGGCGCCTGCCAGTGCGCAATTCATGAGCGCCTCCTGCGGACAGACGCAGGGACAACCGACTTGCCAGGTGTGGGCGCAAATTCCTTCGGCGGGCTACCTGATCCCGCGGCGCCAGATCCAAATCAGCGCCATCGGCTACCTGGCCCAGGGGGTGACCCGCGGCGACCAGTGAAGGTTCAAGAGGAGGCGAAAGTGGGAGGTCTGGACAGACTGTCGGATGGCCTGATGTACAAGGACCTGGCAGGGCGGCGACGCCTGCGCCGCTACGTGCTGGCAGCTATCGTTATCTTTGCTTTGATTGGTGGGATCGTGTTGATGGGATGGCGACAACGGGGACAGCTTCTGGCGCAGGACGTGGGCATACCGGCACCCGCGGTGGCAACCAACCAACTGGCGGGGGAATCCCCTACGCCGGCGGCTGCCGGAATTCCCCTTGCGGAGCCGCTTCCTTCATTTAATAAGGATATTGTCACAGCTACTGAATTTTCTTCAACTCAGCCTGCGGTCACTAAGGAGTGTCCAGACGATCCGAATGCATGGGAGCTTCTGGAAATCGCTCAAAGCGATAATTTCAAAAGGATCGCTCCGCCTTGTGTCTACGACGGATTGGCCCGCACGGTAGCCTGGGATTTGCTCAGGGTCCTTGGGTACAGCGCACCCGAGGCGGCGGAGATGCTGGGGTTTGCAAGCTTCCCTTGGCGTCCCGTGCCGGAAATCATCGCCATGACCAATACCCAAGGGCCAATGCCCATTGCATTGGCAAACCCCAGTCCCGAAGAGATCAAACAGGCCGGTAACCCCGACTTTCACGCCTGGATTATTGACCAGGAGGGTAGATCTGGGGCGATCTTCACGTTGCGCGGCTGTTACCGTACTGAAACCGTCAAAGGCGACCGGCTGGAGCGTTGGGAGGTGGCCTACCCGGTCATTTGCATCGTGGCCATGGATCAAGGGGAGATGGGCTGTAGTGGAACTGGGTTCCCACCGGTATGCAGCCGAGTCGCTTTCAACTCGCCGGTTCTTCATGTACGGATACACAGGAGACGGGCTGTGGGTTTCCATCGGTTACCAGAGAGAGCCGTTTGTAGAGATCCGGCTGCCTGGATCCGGGCAAGCCGCGCTGCTCCCATTAACCATGGATCGTGGGGGAGATTGTTCAAGACCGGAAATTTATCTCTGGGTTGCATGGATTGGCTCCCTGGGATGCAGCCTGGCTGGAAGCGGCCTTTGGCCTGACCATGCGCTCTCTCCCGGATAATTGGCGGAGCGCGAGCGATCCCTCTGAATATCAGGCAATCGAGGACGAGAAAGAGAAGTGGGCGAAAGGGAGGTTTCCATGAGGGCCGTGCTTTTAATTGCTTTGCTTTGCGATTGTCGTTGTTATTCCATCCTTTACAGCTCAGGCGCAGGAAACGTGCCGGTCCTGGTACGACCCGGCAACAGGGAAATTCATCACAGTCTGCTTCGGTGGGGGAGGCGAAGTGCCGCCGCCCTCTGAGAGCTGCACGCCTGGAACTCACCTGAGTTTTATCGTCCTGGAAGTGTCCGGCCCGGGGGAATGTACAGGCATTCCAATATACGTCGACAACTGCACGGGAGAGATGCTCGGTTACGCCTCAGAGCAGCCGGGCACCTTCGCTTGCAATGTGCCCACCCAGGAAAATCCCTGCGTGATCTTCCAGGCCGGGCCAGGTGGGATCACCTGTGGCACGGAGTGGCTGGTCTCGGCCAGTGTCGGCTACCCGGAGACCTTTCTCGACCTGCGTCCCTACCCGGCCTCCCTGGTGCGCTGGCCAACTGCCGCCCGCTGCTCCGCCCTGCCTGCGGCCGCCGGTTCAGGCTCCCTGGCTTATTACAGCCCTACCGGCGGCTCCCCCAATGAACCCAGACCTGGCGACTGGCGCGACCTGACCCTGACCCTGGACCTGGCGTCTGCCGGGCCGATGTTCCTTTCCCTGCCTCAGATCGGCGAGCTGGCGCTGCCTCCTGCTGGGCGATGATGGGCCGCCCTTCCTGTTTCAATGGGAAACCCCTTCCCATCCCGCGGCAGGCGGCAGTCTGCTGGCAGGTGATGTTCCCGGCCTGGCTGAATTGCCCGAGGAGGTACTGCCCGATGACATCCCGCTCTTCGTAGGCCAGGCCCGTTCTCCCTACCGCCTGTTCTGGCGCCTGAACTATGAAGAGTACGTGAAGAAGAAGCGAGACGAATGTGAAGAAGGGCCGAATGACGAGGGCGCCTTTGAATGTAAGACCGGTCGAAAACTGCTGCAGGATGATGGGCACTGGGAAACCGTGATCTACTATGAGTGGGAAGCGCGGCAGCGGGGTGGGGAGGTGCAGCCCGCCATGGTGCAGGGACTGCCGCCGCAACTGGCCGCCGACCTCGATCAGGATGGAATCCTGGACGCCTTCTGGAACGACAACGTCACACTCCGCCGGATGGATGAGGCCGGCCGGGTGGATAACCCCCAGTGGGCAGCGTCCTGGAATTGGGGCGGGACCGTTTACTGGGCGGTGCGGGAGGCACAGGGCCAAATTGGCTGGCCCTGAGAATTTAATTGCGCATAGGCATTTACGCAAACGGGATTGCGTATAGACATTTAAACCCACCATGTATACCGACCTATTCCTGGCCCTCCAAAACCCACAAAACCCCCGCGGCCATCCAGTGCTGGCGGCTCTGCTCTACGTCTTCTGCCCGGCAGCGGCGCGCTTCTGGCTGGCAGGGGCCGAACCGGAGCAGGTCTTCGACCCGCTCTGGCAGGCGCTGGCCGACCTGGCAGGGGGCAGGACCCTGAAAGAGGCGCTGGCTGGCTACGGCTTCGAGGCGCTCCTGGCCGATGCGAAGCAGTACGTGGAGCAGGTGGAGGCTTTTCGCCGCCTGCACCCTGGGGTGGCTGCCCCTGAACTCCTGCCTACCTTCGGCGGTGGACATCTGGAGCTCGCCAAACGGTTTGGCCTGCGAGAAGCCATCGGTAAACTCGGCGGGCGATGGGAGAATTTCTTTGCCTACGTCCGCGCCTGGGCCTTTCTGGTCTCGGACTGGGAGGCGGAGATGCGCTTCTTTGGCACGCCTGACCTGGCCTATCGCCAGTTGATGCTGGCTTTGCCGGGAATACGCCGGCCAGTACGCTTTCCAGCCTGGGTGTGGTACGACCGGGTGGGCGCCGCTTCGCTTTCAGGGGCGCGGGTGGTGATTGGCCTGCTGGTCAGGGGAAGGGAGCAGGACGAGCTGCGTTTTGGCCTGGCTCGCCTGGCGGGGCCGGAGGGGGATAACCCCTGGCCTGCCCTGCCAGAGGTGTGGGCGATGGACAGGGAGAGCGGGAAGGCGGAACCGATTGACCCGCATATGCCACTGGAAGGACTGGCGCCCATCGTTACCCGCCTGGCGGAGCTGGCCAAGCAGGGTCCCTACCCGCCCCTAGGGGCGTTCACCTCTCCCGAACGCTGTCGCTCCTGCGGCTTCTCCGCCCAGTGCTATGCCAAAGATGAGCTCTCTCCGCTGGCCCTGGAGTTTTAGCAATGAGGCGCTACCTGCTCATTGCCCTCATTTCTCTGACCGCCCTTGCGGCAGCGCCTCCACCCCAACCTGTAAGGGCAGCGGCGCCTACCCCTGCGCCGACCCAGGCGCCTGCTCCGACTCCGCCGCCAGAACCGCCAACGAACGTGGTGCAGCAGGTAATCCACCGCCTGCTTTTCCCTGCGGAGACCATCGGCCAGGCGCTCACCAACGTGTTCAACCAGGCGGCCGGAAAAGAGGCGGAGAGCCTGAGCCGGCAGACAGCGGCCTGGGGAGAGGCCATTGGCGAGGTGGTACAGGCGCCCGCCGAGGGCTGGTTCAAAGAGCAGGCCAGGGCGAGCCTTCCCACCGCAGCGGCCCTGGCCCCGGCGCTCTTCCTGTTGCGCCTGGCGATCTATCACTGGCACAGGCTGACCGGTGAGGATGACTCCGCCTTGAGCGCCTTCGGCGATTGGGTGACCGCCGGTGCGCTCGCGGTGGCGGCTGGTCCATTTCTGGACCTGGCGACGCGCCTGGGTTGGTGGATGGCGGGCGCGGCGTTGGGAGAGACCGCCGGTCTGGCGCGAGATTTCATGGGCGCCATGACCCTGCCGGAGGCCGTCTTAGCCGGGCTGGATTCCGTATCGTTATTTTCCGGGATCATCGCCATTGGCCTGGCGCTCGCCGGGTTGCTGGCCGTGGCAGGGTTTCTGTTCGCCTTCGCGGCAGCCAACGCCACCCTGTACATCCTGGCAGTAGTCGCCCCGCCAGTTGCCATCCTGAGCGTGCTCCCTCAAATGCGTTGGCTGCGCGGCCTGTGGCTCAAAGCCGTGGGGCTGCTGGCGCTTTTGCCGGTCGTAGCCGGGGCGGTTTTCAAGGCTGGGCTGCTTGCAACGGGACCGTTCTCCGGAGGCGGGCTTCTGGCCGCCATTATCCGGCTGCTGTGGCTCCTGGGCGCAGTGGGGGCGCTGCTCTCTCTGGCCGGTCTGTTGGGAAGGCTCACCCTGTCAGCCGGCGTTGACTCCGCCCTGAAGCTGGTCCAGGGAGTGGCTGGGGTAGCAGGCCTGGCTGCTTTGGCGATTGGCGGCGCCGGGGCCGGGGCTGGTCTGGCCGGAGGAGTTGGAGCTGAGGCCGGCATGGGGGAAGCGGCGCCGGTCGCAGCGGGAGCAGGGGCCGCCACAGACTCGGCCGGCTCCTCCCTGGCAACGGGAGGCCTTCCGGGACAAGGCTACCAATCTGCGTTATCGCACCTCTCGCAGGCCGAGACGCACACGCGGCAGGCAGGTCTGTTCGAAGCTTTGGGATTACGCGCTCCGGCTCGGTACGCTGGCCATCTGGCGCAACGGGAGCAACTGGCCGCCCGGCAGGCGGAGTTGGCGGAGCGCCTGACGCGGTTCACTGGGGTCGCGGCAGGGCCGGGAACGGAGCCGGAGAACGAGCTCGGTCTTTCCGCACATCTTTACCGGCAGGTGCTCACAAGCTTTGGCGGGCCGCCGGAGGAACTGGCACGAGGGTTCCGAGACTTGAGCAGCCTGGCGCGGGACGCCGCGCCGGCGCTGCCGGTCCTGGCTGCCCGCTACCCCAGGGAGACCGGCGAGATGGTGCGAGCCTACATGAGAAACCCGCAACAAGTTGAGGCGGCGGAGCAGCCCCTGTTGGAAGCCGCGCGGCGGGCAGGCGCTCGCCGTATCCTGAACGACGTGTTTGGGGACCAGTCCGGCGATGGTGAACATACCTGAGCTTTTGCTACTCGGGGCTTTTGCACTGTTCTCCCTGGCCGATCTGCGCTACCGGGAAGCGCCGGGCATCGCGGCGGTCTATCTCGTCGCCCTATATCTGGAGACCAGCAGGGACCCCTTGCGGGCGGGATCGGTGGCGCTGGCTGTGATCTGGGGGCACTGGCGTTCTTGGCCGGGAATTCTGGCCTGGCCGGCGCTGCTGCACCCGGCGGCCTGGGTGGTGATGCTGGCTGGATATGGCGTGCGAATGGGGTTGGTGGGACGCGGAGATCTTCTGGCTGCCGGCGCTTTGGCCTGTCTTTTCCCCTGGCCGGCGCCTGTCCTGGCTTTTCTGGGCGTGGAGATCTGGCGGCGAATGTGGTTGCGGCGAGGGCTGCCCGGCCCACTGCCTGCCCTGCCAGGGATGTTCATGGGGCTGGCAGTCTACCTGCTCTTTTGGCGGGTCGTACCTGGTCTACGCTAGAGGAAGGAGACGCCATGCCGCGTGCCGGGATGCTGGGCGATCCGGAACCTTATTCTTTCATCGGGACATTTGGCGGCTTGCCCTTCTGGCCAGGCGGGCTGACGCTGCTGGCTGCTGCCCCTGGGGTTGGCAAAACTTCATGGCTCCTGCGCATGGTCCACGAGGCGGCCGGGGCAGACGTTCCGGCCGCCCTGGGCTGCTACGAGCATACCGCCGAAGAGCTCAAATTCCGCCTGCGCCGCCAGGCGGAGGCCGTTGTGGCTGGACCGCACGGCACAGCCTCGCCGCAAGCGGTGGAGACCTGTCTGGCGCGCGGTGGTCAGGCCGTGCTGCTGCCTCTTTCTGACCGGGAGGATACCATCCGGGCTGTCGAGGAGATATTGCTAATGGACTATGGCTTTCCCGATCAGGGACCGGTGCTTCTGGCGCTGGATTATCTGCAGCGGGTTCCGGTAGTTGGGCTGGCTGGGATGGTCCCTGAGGAGCGGCGCGGGGGAGAGGTTGCGGCCGCCTTGCGCGCCCTGGGCCGCCGGCGGGGTTGGGCGGTGATCGCCGCCTGCGCGCTGCGGGCGGAGGGTTTTACCGGCCGGGGTGAGCTCTCGGATTTGCTGGGCGACGAGCGGGTGGCGTACGAGGCTGACCGGGTGTTGCTATTACAGCGTGATGGGCCTCCACAGGATTGCGGGTGCGTGGCGATCTCGGCCTGGACCCTCAAGGACCGCACAGGGCCACAGCGCAGCTTCGACCTCGAGTTTTGGGGCGAGCGATTCTATCCTTCTCTGGAGAAGGGAGAATGCGGCTATGCCGCAACTCAGAGCTTGCAGCTACGCAGGGGCGCTCATCATGGCTGAGGTCACTGGGCTGATCCTTTCAGTGCTGCGGCAGGCCTGGCTGGCTCTTGCTGGAGCCCTTGCGGCGGTAGCTGTGCTGGCCCTGCTTTCGCAGGTGCTGCGGGCGACGGCTGGGATGGCGTTCTCGGCCCGTTTCTGGGTATGGCAGGCGGCCTCCGGCGGGGCGGCCGTGATGGTCCTGGCTTTGTTTGGGCTGCTCGGCGCGCCGGCCCTGGCGCAGGCTGCCCACCAGGCGCTGCCTGGAAGCGGTGGGTGCGGGCCGGTAGCAGATCTGGGAACGCTGACTGCCGCCCTGATCGCTGCCCTTGCCGCCCTGCGCCTTTTACGAACGACCTTTGCAGCCGTGGTGTGGGCCTCTTTCGGGGGCAGCGCACCGCTGTCCGCTGCATTGGTGGAGGCTGCCGAGGCGGTCTTTGGAATGATCCTGGCCGCTGCTGCAACACCGCTCGCGGCCCACTTCCTGGGCGTTTGCTAAGCCCTTTTTCTGAAAGGAGCGCTTCAAGAATGTTTGACCCAATCATGCAACAGATCCAGGCCCTGGCGCAAGACGCCTGGCTTTTCCTTATCGGTTTGCTGGTTATCGTCGCTATGCTGGGGGCCCTGTACTACGTCCTGCAAGGCACTGCCGGCGCGGCCTTCGGCGCCGGGCGGATGACTTCCGCCGCCATCATTGGGGCGGTTGGGATCGTGATCCTGGTCCTTTTTGCCTTCCTGGTGCTGCCCCGTCTGGGAGAGTTGATCCAGAGTCTGGCACCGGCGCCACCGTTCTGACCGGAGAAGGCCATGTTCAGGGATCGCGACCTTTTTCTGCTTGGCGCTGGAGCCCTGCTCTCAGTGTTATGCCTGCTTCTGCCCCTGGCCTTTACCGGAAAGCTGGTCGCCGGAGTTTCGACGCTCGTGGGTTTCATGGCGCTGGCGCTGCTGCGCCTGGGCCCCGACCGGGTGCCATTGGAAGAGTGGCTAATGCGGCGGTTGCGTTTCTGGCTCTCGCCGCGGCGCTTCGTCTACCACCGGCCGGGTTGGAAGAGGACATCTAAGCGTGCCCCGGCTCGTGAGTCTGCGAAGGGCGAGGCGCATCCAGGCTCTCGATCCCGGTGGGCGCCACAGATCAGCTTTCGCCTTGCGAATAAGTTCGCTATGGTGCTTTCGGAGTGTGAGGTTACCGGCCAGTCGCAATCTCCAATTTACCCGCTTGTATCCGTCTTTTTAGCCGTGCTTGGCGTATACTTCGTCGCTTGGCTGGCCCAGGGCGGGGCGGAAGAGATCGCGGCGGTCTTTCGGTGAGGGAGAAAAAGCATGACCACATTACTGGCGTTCGTAGCTGCCCTGGCTCTGGCCGCCATCCCGCTGGCGATTGGCTGGCGGCGGGGGGCGGGGGAGGCCGGTATGGCCCACGCCTTGGGATTAGGCCTTGTTCGTCGCGGTTTTGACCCGCAGAAATTTGCCCGCCAGACAGGCACGGGACTGGCTTTTAACCAGTTGCTCTTCGGTTGCCTGTCCTGGATGGCCGGGGGTTTTTTGGCCGGTTTGATGCTCGGTCCGGCGGCGGGGATCCTGTTCGCCGCTTCCGGAGGGTTCTTCTATGCCGGAGGGCTGTTCGGGCGCAGGCAAGAATTCCGCCTGCGCCAGGCCAGGGATATCCTGCGCGCCATGGGAATGCTGGAGACGCTGCTCCAGCAAGGCCGCCCGTTGCAACAGGCCATCGAAGAGGTCGCCCGGTCGGTGGGGACGGATGGGCGGCTGGTGCTCGAGGATCTGGCGTACCGCCTGCGAACTGTCCCGGCCGACCGGGCCTCCCAGGCGGTGCAGGAGTGGACGAGCACCTGGGATAACCCGGCAGTGGACGTGGTGGGCACTGTGCTCCTGGCATCTTTGGAAGGGCGCATCGATATGGCCCCTCTGATCGCCGCCCTGCGGGGGACGCTTTCTGACGTTGTTGAAATTCTCTCGCGCGCCCGGGCGGCGGCGCGCGGCATCGAGTGGCAGTCTCGTTTCCTGGCCCTTTTTCCCCCGGCTGTGGCGGTGACCATCACCCTGATCATCCCCTCTATGGGGCGAATGTACGCAGCCAACCCGGTCTTCTTGCTCCCGGTGCTTTTGGGTTCCGGCCTCTCCTACACCCTGTCCATGCGCATGATCCAGGAGGGTCTTTCGATCGAGGCCTCCATGGGGCTGCTCTCCAGAGGAGAAGGGGAGATCCGGTTGGACCGGCTGGGACGGGTTTTGTAGATGCGCCAGGCGTTATCCTTGTTCATCGCCGCCTTGGGCGCACCGTTGATTTGCGGCGGGCTGTTTGTCGTGGTCTTCGTCACGTTGGTGGGGCTGGTCATCCCGCAACTGCCATCCTGGGCACGTGCAGGTGTGCAGGCCTGGATGCTGGGCACACCCCAACCGGTGGGCGACTATTACGGTAACCCGGGCGAAGGCTCGGACGGCGTGTTCACCGGTGGCCAGGTTGGGTTTGAGGGCTACGCGGGTCCGGAGAGTTTCGCCTGCCGCATACCGGCCGAGAAAGGGGTCAAAACGGATGATTACGGCGCGCCACGCGACCCTTATCCCGCTCACAGCGGGATCGATTACGCCACGTGTTACCAGCATAACGTGCCGGTGATCACGCCAATGGGAGGCAAAGTTGCCTTTGCCGGGTGGAGCCGCGCCGGGTATGGCAACCTGGTGGTGATCGAGAACGATGGCTGGCAGGTCTACCTGGCGCACAACAATTCCTTTTTGGTCGGCGTGGGCGACGTGGTGCGCGCCGGGGATGTGGTGGCTCTGTCGGGCAGCACCGGGAACTCGACCGGTCCTCACGTCCACTTCGAAACCCGGGAATGCATCGAGGGTCACTGCACCCCGCGTAACCCGAATCTGGTCTTGCTGCCAGGCCAAGAGGAATACTGCGCCTGGAGCAGCCTGCCGGGCACCTGTTGAGATCGGGGATGAGTGCGCGGCTGGGGTCCCTGGTGTTCGACGATTGGAGGAGCTCCCCCCTGGGAAGCGGCTGGAGCGACACTTTCATCTTCCCCCTCTCGGCTCAGGCTGGGCTGCCGCCGGTGGATTACGCTGGCCCGCTGCGGCGCATGGCTGCGCAGGTATCGAGACTGCGCCCGGGGGCCTCGCTCTGGGTTAAGGTTGAAGCTCCTGGGGAACGCTGGTACGTAGACGAGGTGCGCCAGTCCCTGCGCGGGCTCCCGTTGGCGGTGGCAGTAACCCGAGACTTAGGATCGCTGCCGCGCCTGCGGGATTTCTCTTTCTGCCCGGGCCTTTTCCCCACGCCTGTATCCCCGCCGCCTGCCGCGCCAGGCCCCAGGGCCAGCGATCTTTCCTTGCAGGAGGTCCAGGCGCTGCGGGTGCTGGCGCGCCTGGAGATGTCCTACACAGCGGAGATCGCTTCCCTGGCCGGGGTGAGCCTGCCCACTGCCCGGCAAGCGCTGCGAGACCTCCAACGCCGCCGGCTGGTCGAGCGGGAGGGGCAGGAGACTTTCCCGATCTGGAAAGCGCGCCGGGCAGGGATTTCGTTGGCTTTACGTAGTTGGGGACTGCCGCCAGGGATTGCTTTTCCAGCCCGGCTGGAACGAACGGCTGCTGGTAGTCGACACCGGCGCACGGCTCGGCTCTGGCCGGCCTGGCTGCGGCGAGCCTGGCCGCAGGCCGAGGTCTGGACTGGCTGGAGCGAAATCGCCCTGGGGCGGCTGCGCCCGGATGCCCTGGCCTGGGGTGAGCTCTCGGGACGCGAAGCGCTCTTCTGGCTGGAGGTGGAAAGCGGCAACGCCTCGAGAGAGATGCTGCGACGCAAGACGATCCGCCGTTTTGAGGCGGCGTTGCTTTATGCCAGGCGTTTCTCGCTTTCTCTTGTCTTCGCCCTGTTGGCTCCGAACTGGGTGAGGCAGGCAGTGGTGGATGGGTTTATTGTGCTGCCCGGGGACGCTGCTGTGGTTCTGGCCGACTGGAAGGCGTTTGGCGCGCTGCCTGTGCCGAAGTGGGGGGTTGCGCGGGCAGCGTGACTGGTCATTTTGGCTACCCTGGCATCCACGCCGCCTGTAAAGAAATTTATTTGCCCAAAGTCCTGGCTGGGTTGGCTAAGTTTGAGAATTAAGAATTGTGCCTGGCAGCGATATCCCCCTTGAAATCGAACTTCCAGAAAAAGTTAGACCGGAAAGAATCGCTCGTTATTCTTTGGAGGGGGTCCCCAGATAATCCGCGATGCGGATCTCGTCGTTAATTCCGCTTATTTCCGGATCCCAGATAATTATCGTCCGGCTCTGGCTGATCTCATACTTCTCTCGTTCTTCGGGTGAGGCGTTGTGAAGGGTCGGAATCCACCATAGCGGGATGGACAACTTGCGACCATCGGTCAAATCGACATGCATATACTCATCGTTAAAATTGACCGCGTGGATACGAGCTTCTTCAGGAAAGGTATAGTCTGAGATTGGATGCTGGACCTTAAACCGCTTGGCCTTCGTTTTTCCCTCAACCTGCTTTGCCTCGGTACTCATACCATTCCTCCAATAAATACTCCAGGTTTTCCCGGATCACTTTAAATGCTTGATTCAATTCATGGATTCTAAGAATCCGGCCTGGCCGGGCGACTTCGATCTCCGGCTCTAACCAGATCTTGGCATCATTCTGATCATCCTGGGAGCCTTTGCCCACGTGAACGCTGGCCCGGTTTTCGTGCAAAGCATCGTAACTGTGGAACCAGAAGATCAGGCCAGCAGCTTCCAATACTTTTGGGCTCATCTTCTCCTGTCGAAACTCCTAAATATCTACTCCTACAGCTATTATACTAACAAATTAAACCGCGTCTGTCTCAATAAGCAGCTGCGTTTCTAAAATGTTGCCCTATCAAGGCCAGTTCTCCAGTGGAAGTCTCGTCTCTGCCTCGATCGCCGGGAGGCGGTTATATTTTGCCAACCGTTCTGATTGTAGGAGAAGAGCTGTTGGGTGCTATTCTGGCTGGCGTTTTCCCAGCCAGCGCTCCAAAGAGGATGGGCTTTCCGTAGATTTCTTGCCTAGTAAAAGCCCCTCGACGCCGATATCTTCATCAAGATCAGGCCAGTAAATTCCATACCCTGCACCGCTAACCTGGAAATTGGCGCGCTCATCGGGTGTGCCATGCGCCAGACGTGGATACCAAATGATCGGAACGGATATGGTGCGACCATCTTCGAGATCTACCGACAGAGTATCATCGGTCACCGTCACTGAGACTGCTCTAGGCAATGTGAGGGTGACCACCGCAGAAATCATCCCATTCAATTCTTAGTTTCTCCAGGTTTTCTTTGGTTATTCTTTCGAGATCTCGCAACTCTTCCGACTGTAGCCATAATTCTCAGCAGAGGACACATCGGGATCGAGCCAGAATTTGGCGCTCATTGCTTCTCGGTCGATGTGTACGCGGCGCGGCTCACCACAATCGTGCGAATAAAAACGGTAGGGCCCGATTTTTAGAGCCGTTGGCAAGGATAATCAACCCATGACTTCACTTTTGTTTTCACCTGGAATGCAGTATAAGTGACACTCCCCAGCCGCTAAAGCGGCGGGGCTTCTTGGGGCAGCCATAACCCAACGGTTGTGCTTAAGCCCCAAAGGGCGTGTCCCGCCCTATTTAGGATATTCCGAGCGGCGTTTACATCTCGATCCAAAGAGACGCCGCAGGGACAGGTAATCCAGCGATCTGAAAGGGAAAGATTGGAGAAAGTGGTTCCACACGAACAACAAGATTTGGAAGTGAAGGATGGGTTTACCAGGGTTACCTGCCGACCAGCCTCTACCGCTTTGTCGAGCAGGCGTTGTTTCAGGTAGCCCCAACCCGCATCCATAATGCTTTTCGATAGGTGGCGGTTCTTCACCATCCCATTGATTTGCAAGTTTTCCAGGGCGATCAGATCGTAGTTGGCGATGAAGTGGTGAGCGAGTTTATCGAGGTAGTCTTTGCGGCGGTTAGCGATGTGGAGGTGCTGGCGCTGGAGGGCGAGGACGGCCTCGCGTCGGTTCGAGCCGCCGAGCTTACGCCTTGCCACCCGCCGCTGTAATACCCTCAGCTTCTTCTGCTCCTCCCGATACCATTTTGGGTTCTCCACCACATCCCCGTCGCTGGTCGCCAGGAGATGATGAATCCCTACATCTATCCCAACGCTCTTTCCTGTTTCGGGCAGGGTGTTTTCAGGGACTTGACAGGCAAAGCAGGCGTACCACTCGCCCGCCTGACAGCGGATACGCACGGTCTTGATCTGCCCTTCGATGGGACGATGCCAGCGCACCCGTATCCGCCCGATCCCCGACAACTTCAACCGCCGCCCGTCTAGCTTGAACCCGTTCCCGTACTCCTTCAACCCAAAACTGTCGAAACGGTTGCGTCCCTTGAAACGCGGGTAGCCTGGAGTCTCCCCGCCTTCACCCGCCGAAAAAACGCCTGGAACGCTTTGTCCAGGTCTGCTACGACCACTTGCAGGACATGGCTGTGCAACTGGGCGGCAAACGGGTTCTCCTTCCGATACTCCTTCACCTTCGCAAGCTGCTCGTACTTCCCTACGCTGCGCTGTTCGCTCTCCCAGGCGTCCTTCCACTCCGCAAGGCAGGTGTTATACCACCGCCGACAAGTCTCCACCGCCTGTCCCAGCAGGCGGCTTTGCACTTTTGTCGGATACAACCTGTACTTGTAGGTCTTGACGAGCATTGGGTTCCTCAAGGAGTTATTGTAGCACGCTTGTTCTCTGTGCAGACGGCTAAAACCGCCAAAAACTATAAACCCGCCTTATCCACAGCCGTTAAAACGGCGTGGCCTGCTGCGGGTTGAAATCGGTCAAGGACGCCCGGGCAGGATGTAATTGTTCACCGAAATTGACACCAGGAAACTGTTCAGCGAAAATGTCACCCTATGGACGAGAGAGTGATAATGAGCATGAAAGAGATCAAGCGGCTGTCTGTGATCCAGCAAAGTCGATGAGGAGAAAATAACGGTCAAGGAAGCTGGCCAACATCTGGGGATATCCATCCGACAGGCGCTTCTCGCTTTCCCTGTTATTAGCTCCATTGGCTCCGCATCAGGTGCGGCAGGCAGTAGTTGATAGTTTCATTGGGCTGCCTGGGGACGCGGCCGTGGTCCTGGCCAACTTGAAGGCGTTGGGCGCGCTGCCTGTGTCGAAGTGGGGGGTTGCGCGGGCAGCGTGACTGGTTATTTTGGCTACCCTGGCATCCACGCCGCCTGCAAAGAAATTTATTGGCTTAAAGTCCAGACTGGGTTGGCTAAGTTTGAGAATTAAGAATTGTGCCTGGCAGCGATATCCCCCTTGAAATCGAACTTCCAGAAAAGTGAAACTGGAAAGGATTGCTCGTTATTTTTTTGGGGGGTCCCCCAGATAATCCGCGATGCGGATCTCGTCGTTAATTCCGCTTTTTTCCGGATCCCATATAATCATCGTCCGGCTCTGGCTGATCTCATACTTCTCCCGGTCTTCGGGTGAAGCGTTGTGAAGGGTTGGAATCCACCATAGTGGGATGGACAGCTTGCGACCATCGGTCAAATCGACGTGCATATACTCATCTTCTCGGGGGCATACCGCCCACCCTGACCGTTTGCAATACCGATTCTCTCGGCGAGCAGATCTCAGCGCGCTTTCCCCAGGGCAAAGTGGTCAAGACCCTCACCAAGATGAATGCGCACGTAATAGTAAACCCGCGCCAGCATGACGATGGCGATCCCCACGTATTCGTTAGCAGGAATCACACCCAGGAGAAAGCCCAGATTGCCAAATACCGCGCTATCGTGTTCGGCGGCGCTTACAGACGGATTGACAACCACAGAGCCTAAGGCCGACCGTTCAGTCCATGGAGGCATGCACCCGTTGGTGACAAGCGGAATCGGAAATATTAGCCGGCGGCACTGGCTGCACAGGAATTGGTGATTTTAGAGCGGTGGATGTTGGTTTGCGAGATGCGATTCAGGAGGGTGGCGAGTAAACATAATCAACCGGATCGATGCGTGTGATGCCATCGATCAGATCGAAATGGTTATCGACGGAGACGATTTCTGATAAGCCGTTGGTCTTCATGACCGCAACATGAATGAGGTCGCGAGCCGTGACCCCCTTTGTGGCGTAGCCGGCAAATAAGTCAACCGTCAGGCGGATATCCTCCAAAGTAATCGGATAAACCACGGATGCCAGGGTCAACACATCCGAGGCCATGGCGGTCGCCGCTTCCCACTGCTGTAGGGATCCATAGCGGTACAGGATCTCCTGGATGATCTCCGTATCAATCGCCACCGTAAGTTGACCATCAGCGACAGCTTGTATCACCCGGACACAAGAGTCTTTGTGGTGATGGGGTTGTCCAGCCGCATACATCGGCACATTTACGTCCAGAAAGACCAATCCACCATTCACGAAGATGAGGCCCCCGCTGCGATTTCTTCCTCCATTTCAGACCAATCGCTTACCGGAGCCTGGAGTGAGAGCAAGCGGTTTAAGGCGGCCTGACGGCGGTCACGAGCCTTTCGCTCGAAATACACTTTTTCTACTGCCTCTCGAACGAGCACACTGAGCGGCTTGCCGGTGTTTTGAGAAAGCTCAACTAATGTCTCATATTGCTCTTTCGTAAGCACCGATTGAACACGTTTGGTGTAAATAGCCATTAAGACCAAACTCCTTTCATAGTATCACTGCGATACTATTTATATAGTACTATCTAAATGAGACTATGTCAAGTGCAGGGAGGTACTTAAAGGCGAATTCCTCCCCTGCCGTAGCGAGTGGGGAAGTCCGGCATGTTCACCTGGTCGGCAAGATATCGGCTGGCACTGAGAGCCGGTTTTTGATTCATCCCTAGGCTGATCGTAAGACTCTGCGGTGGCTTACAGCCGCTACGATTCTTTCCAGATATTAACGAGTTCAGGCGATGGATGCGAACTGGCTGCCCTGCAAGGGAGGAGCGCGAAGTGATTTCTTGATGGATCCGTTCCGTCTGGCCGCCAATATCTGCATACTGTAAACAAACGATGATGCCAGGGACATCCCCGACAAGAAGGAAAAGTCGCCCAGAACAGCGCTTCGTCGACGCTGGAAAGGGCCTGTCTCCCTATTGACAATTCCCTTTTTGGTTGCTAAAATCAAAGTAACTTTATTCAGTGTATAAACTAACTATGCGACGAAACATGCTTGGCAATCGAGATTTAATCCGCGGCATCAACCGCTCCCTGGTCCTGACCACCATCAAGGCACTGGGGCCCATCGACCGGGCCCTGGTGGCCCGCCACACCGGCCTCAGCCCGGCGACCGTTTCCGGCATTACCGCCGAGCTGATTGAAGACGACCTGATTTTCGAGAAAGAGACCGGCGACTCGCGCGGCGGCCGGCCCCCGATTTTGCTTGCGCTGAACCCTGGCGGTGGGTACGTGGTTGGCATCAAGCTGACCGAAAGCCAGGCCATTGGCGCCCTCACCGACCTGGAAGCCACCATCCTCGCCAAGCGTTCCAATCCGCTGCCCGGGCAGTCTTCCCAGGAGGTTATCGATACTTTGGCCGGGCTGGTGCACGACCTGTTGAGCGCCTCTCAACAGCCTGAGAGGAAGCTGCTGGGGGTGGGGGTGGGCCTGGCAGGGATCGTCGATTCAGCCAGGGGCGTGCTGCGCCTGTCGCCGTTCTTCGGCTGGCGCGATCTGCCCCTGCGGGACCTGCTCCAGGAGCGGATCAAAACCCCAGTGTACGTGGACAACGACGTCAACACCCTGACCATTGCAGAGAAATGGTTTGGCGCCGGGCAGCAGGTGGACCATTTCCTGACCGTCACCATCGGGCGGGGCGTCGGCATGGGGATTGTGGTTAACGGCGAGTTTTACAGTGGAGCCGGCGGGGGCGCCGGCGAGTTCGGCCATATCGTCGTGGACCCGCAAGGGCCGGCCTGCCACTGCGGAAAGCGCGGCTGTCTGGAGAGCATCGTGAGCGAACCGGGGCTCATACAGGCCGCTAACGAAGCCTATCGCCAGGGCCAGCTCCCTGCGCCGGTGGACAGCGTCGAGCAGTTGCTGGCCCTGGCGGAGCAGGGCAACCCGGCTGCGCAGGCGATCTTCGTCCAGGCCGGCGCCATCCTGGGGCAAGCCATCGCCAATTTGATCAACCTTTTCAACCCGCAGCGCATCATCCTCGCCGGCGAGGGGGTGCGCATCGGGAATCCTTTGTTCGACCCCATGCGAGCCGCCATCCGGCGCCATGTCATGCCTGGGCTGGCGGACGACACCGAGATTCGCATCGATCCCTGGGGCGACGACGCCTGGGCGCGCGGGGCCGCCAGCCTGGTGCTGCGCGAGCTCTTCAAATCCCCGATCAGCCATAAAGAGATCCTGGCGCCAGCCGGATAATCTCTTTTTTTATCCAAAGTTTATTTCTTCGCTGAACGAACATACAGGAGGTGAGCCGCCATTATCAATACCCGTGGATAACGAACCTTCGACAATTTCAAAGCCGGCGCGCTGCTTGGTCGCGCTGGCATGTAGCGAACCCAATTTTCTTTGGTTAGGAGGAGCAATGAAAGCCCGTTTACCGCTATTTTCTGCGTTGAGTCTCTTACTGGCGTTCTCTTTAGTCCTGGCCGCCTGTGCGCCCGGCGCTGCTACCAGCGTCGCGCCCCCCGAGACCATTAAAGAGACGGTCGTTGTCACCCAGGAAGTTGAGAAAGTCGTGACCCAGCAGGTTGAGAAGGTTGTCACCGCCACACCCCCGCCGCAAGGCCCTGTCACCATCTCCTTCTGGCACGGCTACAACGCCGATGTCGAAACCCCCTTCGTCGAAAATACGATCATCCCGGCCTTCGAGGCCGCCCACCCGGACATCAAGGTCCAGTCGGTGGCGATCCCTTACGACCAGTTCCACCAGAAGCTGCTGACCGCCATCGCCGGCGGCTCGGCCCCGGATGTCGCCCGCCTGGATATCATCTGGGTGCCCGAGTTTGGCGCAATGGGAGCCCTGGCGCCGCTCGACCAGGACATGTCCGATTTTGGCGCCCTCAAAGACAGCGTCTTCCCCGGGCCGCTTTCCACCAATTTCTACCAGGGCCGCTATTACGGCCTGCCGCTGGACACCAACACCCGTGTCCTGGTCTATAACAAGGCCGTTTTCACGGCAGCCGGCATCGAGAACCCGCCGGCGACGATTGAAGAGTTCCAGGCGGACTGTGCTAAAATCAAGAGCCTGGGCGCCGACAAGTACTGTTTCGCCGACGGCGGCACCTACGCCTGGGCGGTAGATCCCTGGATTTGGAGCTTTGGCGGCGCCATGACCGACCCCGATATCACCAAGGCCAGCGATTTCCTGAATGGCGCCGCTACGGTCTCGGCCTACCAGTTCCTCAAAGACAGCCTGGACCAGGAGTATATCCATCCCGGGATCATGGGCGGCGGCGTGGACACCTGGGGCGCTTTCGGCAAGGGCGACGTCGCCATGATCCTGGAAGGGCCATGGTTCCCGCCCTCCTTCGTCCAGCAGTTCCCCGATGTCCAGTACGGCATGGCGCTCATGCCCGCCGGCGAGGGCGGCTCGATCTCGGTTGTCGGTGGTGAGGACATCACCGTGTTCCAGCAGAGTCAAAACAAGGCGGCCGCCGAGGAGTTCGTGCGCTTCATGCTCTCGATGGACACCCAGCTCCAGATGGCCAGCGTCGGCCAGATGCCGGTTCTCACAGCGACCAGCCAGGGTGATGCTTCCAGTAAGCTGCCGGATTACTTCGCCATTTTCCTGGAACAGCTTCAAAACGCGGAAGCCCGTACGCCTACCCCCGTCTGGCCGCAGATGGAGCAGGTGCTCACCGACGCCGGCACGGCGATCTTGAATGGCAACGTCGCCGCCCAGCAAGGCCTGGACGACGCCGCCGCGAAGATCGACCAGCTCCTGCCCAAAATGCAGTAGCATCCTCAGTGGAGGCCCTGGGAAACCGGGGCCTCCCCATTTCCCTGCACGGAGCTGCCCTGATGGGAATGAGCTATCGCACCCAAAAGCGGGTCATCCCCTACCTCTTCTTGCTGCCGGCCATTGGGCTCTTTGCTGTCTTCATGATCTATCCCCTGGCGAAAGGCCTGCAGATGAGCTTTTACAAGTGGGCGATTATGCCCGGCCAGGCCAGCGCATTTGTCGGGCTGCAGAACTACTCGCACGCCTTTCGGGACCCGGTGGTGGGGGTGGCTTTCCGCAACACGCTGATCTACACCCTGGTGACGGTGCCCGGGCAGATGATCCTGGCCATGCTGGCCGCCCTGCTGATTAACGCCATTCCGCGTGGCAAGATCTTCTTCCGCACACTGTATTACATCCCGGTCATCACCTCCTGGGTGATCGTCTCCCTGCTTTTTCGATACTTGTTTCAAAGCCCGGAGGGCCTGATCAATTACTTCCTCGTGGAAGTTTTCCATGTCGTCTCCAAGCCTGTCCCCTGGCTGCAGCAGGCCAGCACTGCCATGGTCCCGATCACCGGACTGGGGATCTGGAAGGGCATCGGCTGGTCGATGATCATCTACCTGGCTGCCCTGGAGTCCATCCCCAGGGAGCTGCTGGAGGCGGCCGCGATCGACGGGGCGACCGCCTGGCAGCGCTTCCGGCGCGTGACCCTGCCGTTGATCGGCCCGACGGTGGTCTTCACCCTGGTGCTGCTTCTGATCGGCGGATTCAACGTTTTCATCTCCGTTTACCTGATCACCAACGGCGGCCCGATGCAGCAGACCGAGGTCATGCTCAGCTATATGTACCACCAGGCCTTCGATTTCATCGATTTCGGCTATGGCGCGGCGCTTTCCTTCCTGATGGCCATCCTGATCGTCACGCTGAGCTACTTGCAGGTCAAGTACCTGCGCCGCCCGGAAGAGATCTACTGAGAAAACTGGCATGCAGATCCCTCGCTCGCTCACCAAAAACTACCCGCTGTACCTGATCCTGGCCCTGGGGGCGGTCGTCATGATCTTCCCCTTTTTGTGGATGGCTTCGACCGCCTTCAAGGCGCACGTCTTCGTTATCGAGTACCCGCCAAAACTGATCCCCGACAATCCCACCTGGGACAACTTCATCCAGGCCTGGAACGCGAACAACTTCCAGGTCTATTTCCGCAACAGCGCCTTCGTGGCGGTAACGGCTACGATCCTGTCGGTGCTGTTCTCCGCCATGGCGGCCTACTCTTTCGCCCGCTTCGAGTTCCGCGGCAAAGAGCCCATTTTTTATTCGCTGCTGCTGGTCCTGATGGTCCCGAATATGGTCGCCATCATCCCGCAGTTCTTCTTGATGAAATTTCTCGGCCTGCGCAACAGCCTGTATGGCCTGATCCTGATCTACATATCCACCAGCCTGGCGCTGAACATCTTCCTGTTGCGCGGTTTCTTCGAGCAGCTTCCTCACGAGCTGGAGGAAGCCGTGTTGATCGATGGCGGCAGCTACTTGACCATCTTTACGCGCATCGTCCTGCCGCTCTCCGCGCCGGCCCTGGCGACCGTCGCCATTTTCTCCTTCCTGGCCTTCTGGGATGAATTCATCATGGCCTTGACGTTCATCGACGACCCCGCCAAGCGCACCTTGCCCATCGCCATCGCTTTGTTCCAGGGCCAGCACGGCACCCAGTGGGGCCTGGTCTTTGCCGCTTCTTTGATCGCGCTGGCGCCCGTGGTGGCCTTCTTCCTTGGCATGCAGCGCTACTTCGTCGGCGGCCTGACCAGCGGGGCCTTTAAGGGCTGAAGCCAGGGACCGGCGCGTGGGAAAGAGAAGCGCAATCTGCGCTTTGAAGACGCCTAGGGCAACTGTCGTCCTGGTCATTTTCCTGGCTCTGGCGGGCTGCGCCAGAACCAGGCCGTCTTCCACCGTGCAGGTCACTTCGCCGCAAACTCTTGCGCCGCCGACCTTTTCGCCGGGCCCTACCCCGGCGGCCACATCTCAACCAACGGAGCCATCCACTGTGATATCCGCCCAGATCAGCGATTTTTCCTTCGATAAAGCCTTTTACCGCCCGGGCGAAACCGTTCACCTGGCGGGTAAGCTCACCAGCCAAGTACGGCAGCCAGCGGAAGCCCGGCTGGTAGCCGAGATCACGCAGGTCGCCGGCCGCCTGGAGCGCCTGGAGCAGCCGCTGACCTTGCAAGGCGGCGAGCAGGCTTTCGAATTTTCCTGGCAGCCGCCTGAACAGGCGCCGCGTGGCTACGGCCTCGATCTTACCTTGCAGACCCTTTCCGGCGAGACGCTGGCCTCCGCCTCCACCGCATTTGATGTGCTGGAGCGCTGGACCCAGGCCCCGCGCTACGGCTTCCTGAGCGATTTCCCCCCTGGACGAAGCGACATCCCCGCCACCCTGTCCTGGCTCAATCGTAACCACATCAACGCCTTGCAGTTCTACGATTGGATGTACCGCCACGAGCAGCTCCTTACCGACCAGGAGCCTTACCAGGACCCGCTCGGGCGCACGCTCTCGCGGGCCACGGTGGAGCAACTGATCGCAGCCGCGCACGGGTACAACATTGCCGCCATGCCCTATACAGCGGTTTACGCCGCCTCGCTGGATTTCTACCGGCAGCACCCCGATTGGGCAATGTACGCCGTCGACGGCAAGCCGCTCTTCTTCGGCGATAACTTCCTGGTATACATGGACCCCCGCCCGGATTCTCCCTGGACCCGGCACCTGCTGGATCAGTTCGACCAGGTGTTGGAGCAGACTGCTTTCGATGGCATCCACCTGGACCAATATGGCGATCCCAAGACTGGCTACGACGCCCAGGGCCGTTCGTACCCGCTCGACAGCGCCCTGGCGGAGTTTATCGACCTGACCCACCAGCGCGTGGTCGCTCAACGCCCGGATGGGGCGGTGGTGTTCAACGCCGTGACGAACTGGCCCATCGAAGCGGTGGCGCCCGCGGATGAGGATATCGTCTATATCGAGGTCTGGCCCCCCTATACCTGGTTCAGCGAGCTGCACCAGTTGGTCGTCCAGGCCCAGAAGCTGGGGAATGAGGCGGAGCTTGCTCCGAAGGCGGTGGTGCTGGCGGCTTACATCAGCCCCGGCCTGGAGCACAACGTGCGCCTGGCCGACGCGATCATCTTCGCCAGCGGCGGCGGGCATATCGAGCTGGGCGAGCAGAACGGGATGCTGGCCGACCCGTACTTCCCTAAGTACGAGCCGCTGTCCCCCGGCCTGGCCGAAGCCATGCGCCGCTATTACGACTTCGCCGTGCGTTACGAGGATGTGATCGGGCCCACGACCCGCGACGCCACCCTGGCGTATGCGAACTGGGTCACGCTGCAAGGGGTTTCCACCAACCCGGGCCAGGTGAAGGACACAGTCATGCCGTTGGTGCGCGAATCGCCGGGCTACACCGCCATAAGCCTGGTGAACCTGCTGGGCCTGGCCTCGCCCGAGTGGAAGGTGCCAGTGGCAGCCGCGCCGGACGCCCTGGGGCCCACGGTGGTGCGCATCTCGGCCGTCCAGCAAACTGTCCGGGGGATTTGGGCGGCCTCGCCGGATGGCGACGACCTGTCCCTGCGCCCGCTGGAATTCAGCCAATCGGGCGGCGAGATCAGCCTGCGGCTCCCCGGGCTCGCCTACTGGAGCATGCTGCTGGTCGAATGGGTTGCCCAATAATGGGGGGATTGAGACGATGATCGATCTCGTTCAGCGCAGCGTCGAAATTATCCGGGCGAACCAGGCCGCAAGCGGCGCCTATGTCGCCAGTCCCAACTTTCCCGCCTACCGCTACTGCTGGTTCCGGGACGGCGCTTACATCGCCTACGCCATGGACCGGGTGGGCGAGCACGACAGCGCCCGGCGCTTCCACGAATGGGCCGCCAGCGTGATCAACGCCCGCCAGGCCGTCACCGGGCGAGCGATCGACAAGGCCCAGCGCGGCCAGCCCCTGTCCGCGGCGGACACCCTGCACACCCGCTACAGGCTGGACGGCCAGGATGGACTCGAGGAAGAATGGCCCAACTTCCAGTTGGACGGCTTCGGCACCTGGCTCTGGTCGTTGGGGGAGCACCAGCGCCTGACCGGGAGGCTGCTGCCGCCCGCCTGGCTGAATGCAGCCAGGTTGGCAGCCGAATACTTGAGCGCCCTATGGCGTTTGCCCTGCTTCGACTGCTGGGAGGAATTCCCGGAGCTGGTGCATACCTCCACTCTGGCGGCAATTTACGGCGGCCTGCAGGCCGAGGCCGGCTTCAATTCCGGGAACCACGCTGCCGTTCTAAGCGCTATCCGGGCCTATCTCAGCCAGCATGCCGTGCTGGATGGCCATTTCGTCAAGGCCTCCGGGCGGCGGGATGTGGACGCCAGCCTGATTTCTCTGGCCACGCCTTACTGGGTGGTGCAGCCCCAGGACGAGCGCATGCGCAGCACCATCGCCTGCATCGAGCGGGACCTGCGCCAGGATGGCGAGCGCCAGGGGGCGGGCGCCAGGGGGCGGGCGCCAGGGGGGCGTGCACCAGGGGGGCGTGCACCGCTATCCCGGCGACACTTATTACGGAGGCGGCGAATGGCTGCTGCTCACCGCCTGGCTGGGCTGGTATTACGTCGAGGCCGGCGAACCCGCCCGGGCCGGCGACCTGTTGGCCTGGGTCGAAAGCCGGACAGACGACCGCGGGAGTATGCCCGAGCAGGCGCCCGAGGCGCTCATCCACCCGCCTTCCTACGAGACGTGGCTTGAGCGCTGGGGGCCGGTCGCCGACCCGCTGCTCTGGTCTCACGCCATGTACCTGATCCTGTGGCAGGCGTTGGACGGGGGTGGGCGGGGGTGATTGGAGATTCGCAGGTCTTGATTTCCCGGGCATATGGGAATGCTTCGTCACCAGGTGTCCACATCGCCAGTCATTTATTCACCACTAACTTGGGTTGGTTGCTGCCAGCTTGGTCAGGGATTTTTCAGGCATTCGTCGTGGTTATCCACATTGCGAAAAACGCAAATAACCTCTTCGCTGCCGGAAAGAGACTCATAATGGAATGTGAACCGGTACCGCCGGTTGATGTGACCTTCCCACGGATGATCTTTATCCGCAATATCCTCAAAACCTTTGATCTTTTTGATCCGTAAAGATGGATGCCCAGGGTTTTCAGCAAATAATGCAAAGGCTTTTAGCGCCTTCCTCTGCACGCCAGCAGGCAACTCCTGAAAGGCGCGCTTGAAGCGCTCACTACGACGTAAGATCATTCTTTTGATTCCATCTCTCGAATCATTTCATCCATGCTGGCAAATTGCTTGTAACGCCCGGCGCGCAGGTCTTCCTCAGCTTCGCGCTCGCCCTGCTGCCAGCGTTCCGTCCAAAAGTATGCCTGAGAACGATCGATGGCGATCTTCGGCACCAATCGCAGGGAACCGTCCTCTTCGACGAGCACTTCCAGCAAATCGCCTTCCTTTAAATGTGCCTGGCGGCGAACTGAGGTTGGCAGGGTAATCTGTCCATTACTGCGGATCTGAAGTACAGTGGACATGTTTCCTCCTGAATTATCAGATATAAAACTTTAATAATTATGATATCTCAAAATTCTGAAATTGTCAATGTAAATCTCTGATAAGCCTAGGTGAACGCATCTAAAATTCTGTAGACAAAAGCCGGCAACCTGGCTTATCATCCTCGGTCACATGATCTAGGAGGCTCAGCGATGAAAAACGAAGTACTGCCGGCTATTGAAAACCATTTTGGTGACCTAACCGATCCCCGGATTGATCGCACCAAGTTGCATAAGTTGCTGGATATACTGGTGATTGCCATCTGTGCGGTGATCGCTGGAGCGGATAATTGGGAAGATATCGAGGAGTTTGGGAAAGCCCGGCTTGAATGGTTTCAGACGTTTCTGGAGTTGGCCAACGGCATCCCTTCGCACGACACGTTTACGCGGGTGTTTGCCCGCCTGGACCCGGAGCAGTTCCAAGCCTGCTTTATGCGCTGGATGAATGCGGTCAGTCAGGTGATTGGCGGTCAGGTGATTGCGATCGATGGGAAAGTGCTGCGGCGTTCGCATGACAAGGGGATCGGCAAAGCGGCCATCGACATGGTCAGTGCCTGGGCCAGCGCCAATCGGCTGGTCCTTGGACAGGTGAAAGTCGATGAGAAGTCCAACGAGATCACGGCCATCCCACAACTCTTGCAGGCATTGGAAGTTGCCGGATGCATCGTCACCATCGATGCCATGGGCTGCCAGACCGACATCGCTGAGCAGATCATCGACCGAGAAGCGGAATATGTGCTGGCGCTGAAAGAAAATCAGGGTCATCTGTATGAAGATGTCGAACACCTGTTTGCCGATCTGGAAGACAGCCAGTACAAGGCCTACGACTTCGATTATGAGAAAACGGTCAATAAAGATCATGGGCGCATTGAGATCCGCGAATGCTGGACGATTTCAGACCTGGAAATCCTGCGGCACTTACGGGGCTTTGCCAATTGGAAGAACCTGGCGACCGTGTCTCGCATCCGATCTCAGCGCTGGATCGGGAAGAAAAGAGCTGTGAAGATCGCTATCATATCGCCAGTATCGTCGGAGCCAAACGCATCCTGTCGGCCGTGCGTTCCCATTGGGGCATTGAGAATGAGTTGCACTGGAGCCTGGATTTGGCTTTTGACGAAGACCGCTGTCGGATCCGTAAGGAGCATGGCCCAGAAAACTTCGCTGTGCTGCGTCATATTGCCCTGAATTTGCTCAAGCAGGAGAAAACCTGCAAACGGGGCATGAAGGGCAAACGTCTCCTGGCTGGCTGGAACCAAGACTACCTCCTCAAGGTTCTGGCCGGTTTCGTACAGATGGGAAATTAAGATGCGTTTGCCCTGCTGAGGTCAGCGGTGACGAATTGATTTTAATTGGACTTGTGCAGAATGGGTAAAGAGGCTCCGTTGGGGCCAGGGAACGGTATTTCTACACAAATTTTGGGCAGCAGCAAAGCTTCGCCAGCCCACAAACGTGGCATAATTAGCACGGCCTCGTCAGTTGATTTCCAAAAGAGAGGACAACTGGGGCACAGCGGGTCGGCTGGGTAGGGTTCCATCGGACCGGGGCCGTAACGGTCGTCAGGCGCTCCTGCCCGGTCGATCCGCTCATTTGGATCAAGAGCTATCCAAACGGATCTGGAAACGACCTTCCGCCAGGCGCAAGAAGTCAGCGGCCGTTAGGGACAGGTTGCGCCAGGCTTCGAGCAGGCGGAAAGCCAGGTTCTTGGCAGTGCGCAGGCCATCGGGGAACATCTGACGGAGCAAACTGCCTTTCTGCATGAGCTGGAAGATGAGATGAGCCAGTTGCAGGAGCAGGTAGAAGACTTTGGGGGCGGTGGGGTCCTGGCTGTAGGGGTGCTCCAGTTTCAAGTCGCTGTTCTTCTGGACGTTGAAGCCTTCGTTCTCGATCTTCCAGCGCAGGCGACCACCCTGATTGGCCAGGCGGTCTACATTGTGCGATGTTAGGCTGAAGTTGGTAATCCACTTGTAGCGGATGGCGCTCGCCTGCCCCCGGGGATTGGTGCGGGTTTCCTGGCACTCGATCATGTTGAGTGCGTGCACCCGTTTTTGGCTATCGGTGTAGCGCAAGCCTTCCGCCCAGCGGTAGTCTTGCTGGACCCATTCCGCCCGCTTTTGCACATTGACATCGCTGAAACAAACCTGCTTGCGCTGCTGGAGCAGGTGGGGGAGCACGGCGGCAAAACTGCGATGCAGTTGGGGCAGGTCGTCTTCGCGCAGCACGACCAGGTACTTCCAGTCATAGTCCAAGCACAGCTGGAAAGTCGGTCTGCCAGCATACAGCCCATCCAGGAGCAGACAAAGCGGCAGGCGCGGGAAACGGGCCTTGAGCCGTCGAGCCAGGCGGTAGAAAGCTTTCAATTCACAGTCTTGCTTATCGGCCGAGAGATCGGCGTTCTCGATAAACTCAGTCATCAGGGAGAAGGCAAATCCGCCCTCGGTCACCAACTTGGCTTCCAGCACGGGATGATAGTAGATCGTGGCTCCATTTTGGAAGGTCTTGGTCAGGCAATGCGGGCAGTGACGTTCTCGAAATGTCAGTACCCCGGTGCCGTCAATGGCCACCAGAGAGTACAAGCCTAACAGCCGGTGGCGGGCCAGCACTTTCTTGCGGATCAGGATCTCCAGACTGCGGCAGACCACTTCCTGAACTTCTTCCGCCACCAGACGTCGAAAGGTATGGTTGAGCGTATCCCCATGCGGAATGCTCTCCACCCCGAACCAGGCGCCAAACTTGGCTGCGGCGGGACCGTTGCCCCGCAGGCGATCGTTCAGTCCACGCCGCGAGCCCAGTCGGCAAACGAAGAGGAAGGTGCCGGTAAAGAGCAGTCCGGGGAGCGAATAAAGAATCAGATTGGGATTGCGGGGGTCTTTTACCCCGCAGAAAACCGTCGGCCAGTTCCCCCAATAATGCCGGACGGTACCGCTAAACGCTCGTAAGAGCGCTTTTTGCTCTCGCTCCTGACGGCGAGGGTCAGCTTGGACAGACTTGGGCATGCTCTCCTCCAAGAAGGTGAACTGTGAAACATGCCCAGAAGATACCCTTAAACTTCAGATTTGTCGCAAGATCGCGAAAAATCGCCGGGCTGACAAACAACCTCAGGAGCGCTAATAATGAAGAAGCTGCCTAATTTGTGCGAAAAATCAGTGGTTCGTCACCGCTGTGGATGGGCAATTGAACATCTGGCGGCGCATGGTGCAATGCAGCCAAACGATGGTCAAGGCCCTGATCCAGAAGACCCAGGGCGTAGGCGGGATCAATACCGCTTTCATCGAGCGGTTCAATGCCACCTTTCGCGAGTGTCTGAATTGCCTGGTCCGGCGAACGCGTACCCTGGCTCGCAAAGTCCAAACCCTGGAAACTAGCATGTATGTGGTTGGCTGCCTGTACAATTTCTGTCATCCGCACCATAGCCTGCGCCTCAAGTTATCTGTCGGCCGTTTCGGGCATCGTTGGGTTCAGCGTACGCCAGCCATTGCGGCCGGTTTGACGGATCATATCTGGACCCCGGCTGAATTGTTCAACTTCCGCATCCTGCCAACTCGTTAGCAACCGCCCACTCAGCGCGGGCGTCGCTCGCTGGCTACTCAAAAACTCATTGCAGAGTGGTGTTCATGACCACGGTTAAGTGCAGCTATACCTTTGCAGCAATCCGGTCGTTTTAATACAGGCGACCGCCTCTTTTCCAAAATAGGCATCTACGGCACGTACTATCATGAGGGCGCGCTGATCGAACGGATCAGCATCGACAAAAAGTATGCCGTGACGGTCCTTACAGAATCCGGCGGCGGCACCGGATATAAAATTCTCCCGAATCTGATCCCATTTTTGGATGAGTTGGTTCAAAACAACCCTTAGATGAAGTACCCACTCCCTCTGGATCGAGATATTGACTTCTCCAATGACGACAGGATTCACTTCCTGGCAAATCTCGTCCGCCTGAGAGCGATAAGAGAGTGATGTAAATACTCTCGCGAGGAACGCGCGCCGGAGACACGCGGTTCAGTAATCTCATGATCGTGGATCGGGCTTGGGGGAAAGCTCACCGGCAACGCGCCTCGTGCCTCCGGGATCTTTTATTACTCTTCGCGCCGCGCTTAAATCCAGTTCGCCCCTTCTGGCCAGATGCAGCAATGGCGCTAACGGCGTATCCCCAATCTCGGCTGCATAGGTTTTGGCTTGCTGGCGAGGCGTCTGTTCGGCAAAGCCAGGCTGCTCCCGCAAAGAAGCCAACACGCGCGCATTTTCCCGGAATGCAAAATCCACAATCTTTTGCAGGGCTTTTTCGCTCTCCTCATCCCAGGCCTCGATTTTGGAAATCCGCCTGGTTGGCGGCGCGGTTGGTTTTAACCGGTGATATTGCTGGCGCATCAACGACCAATGATTGCCCCGGCTGGGCGTCGGAACGATCTGAAAGCCAGGCAGGATTAAACCGGTGAGGGTCTTGCCAAGCACGCAACTTGTGTCCAGGCCAAACGCCCGATCCTGGTGAACGAAAGGCTGCCCGTTTTCTAAATGGTCGTGGTGGCCAAAGAGCACCGGCTTGTCGCGATCGTAAAGCTCATACCAGGGGCAGCTGTACCGTGCGTTCAGATAATGTTCCCCGCCCATCGTTCCGCACAGGACCGTCGGCAATTGCCGGGCGAGCGAAACGCCCGGTTCCAGATACCTATGAACCAGGATGGCTTCAGGCAGCTCCAGGTAAGTGGGAAAGGTATCCATGAACGCCACCGCTTGTGGGTATGCTGCCCCAAACTGGAGTTTGGAGATCAACTGCGAAAGCGCCGGCTTGATCTCGAGGCGAAACGAACGGATATGCTTCCGTTCGTGGTTGCCCATCAGGGAACGTGCGTTGGCCTGTCGACGGAAGAAATCCAGGACTTCAGGCGTTTCCGGACCGCGGTCCACGATATCTCCGAGGGCGATGATGGCGTCGCCTGAGGCCAGCCCGGCTCTTGCCAGCAGGTCGTTTAATTCCACAAAGCAGCCATGGATATCGCCAATGACCAATGTTCTCATGGTCCCGATGATAACATGACTCTGTTGACTGCTGGCAGCGGAAACCGGGGCGTCCTGAAGTAAAATAGACCATTATGGAAATCACGCCCTTCCAGTTGGAACGCTATTTCGCCAGCTACGAGTTTTCTGCACGCTACCTGCTGTCCAGCTCGGACTGTGAAGCCCTGTCGATGGCGGATCTGCTGGCGCTGGCCGATGTTGAGCTCATGGAGCTGTGGCAAGGGCTAAAATTGGGCTACACCGAGAGCCAGGGTCACCCGCTTTTGCGGGAGGCGATTGCCGGGTTGTACCGGGGATACACGGCAAACGATGTCCTGGTTGCCGCGCCCGAGGAGGCGATCTTCCTGTTCATGCAGGCCATGCTGAGGGCAGCAGATCACGTGGTGTGCACCTTTCCGGGCTACCAGTCGCTGTATGAAGTGGCCCGCTCTTTGGGCTGCGAGGTTTCACTCTGGGAACCGCACGAGGAACAGGGTTGGCGCTTCGCCCTCGAGGACCTGGCCCGCCTGCTGCGCCCGGACACCCGGCTGGTGGTGGTAAATTTTCCCCATAACCCCACCGGCTACCTGCCGCCGCTGGCGGACTTCCAGGCCCTGATCGACCTGCTGCGCGAAAATGGGATTTGCTTGTTGTCAGACGAGATGTACCAATACCTGACGGCCGCGGACGGAGCCGGCCTGCCGGCAGCTTGCGAGCTGTACGAGCGCGCCGTATCCCTGTCGGGCCTGTCGAAATCCTTCGGGCTGCCCGGGCTGCGCATCGGCTGGCTGGCTTCGCGGGACCGGGGGCTGCTCGAGCGGGCCAGCCTGTTCAAGGATTACACCACGATCTGCAGCTCGGCGCCCTCCGAGCTGCTGGCGATCATAGCCCTGCGTAGCCGGGAATCCATCCTGGACGGGCAACTGAGCCAGGTCCGGCGCAACCTGGGCGTATTGGACTCGTTCTTCGAGCGATACCGGGATTATTTCTCCTGGCACCGCCCGAAAGGGGGCTCGATCGGTTTTCCTCGCCTGCTGGCTGCGCCGGACAGCTTCGAATTCTGCGAGCGGCTCGTGTTGGAAGCGGGCATCATGCTGGTGCCCTCCCGCATTTTCCATTTTGGCGACCATCACGTCCGGATCGGCTTCGGCCGCCAGGACCTGCCGCAGGTGGTGCAGCGGTTTGAGGGGTATTTGCAGGAGCGGTTTGGCTGAGCGCCTTGCGAGAACGCCAGCCACAGGAGAATCAGTGGGAACCGAACATTTTATGACGTCTCGTGAACGGCTGCGGGCTGTGCTTAACCACACCCCTGCAGACCGCCCACCGCTGGACATTGGGGGCAGTTATGCGACCGGAATCAACACGGCGGCGTACCGGAACCTGAAAACGCATCTGCAGCTCGACACACCCACAGAGCAGGCCAGCAAGCGCTCCGATATTGCCCGAGTGGAGGAAGCGATCCGAGCCCGGTTGGGGATCGACACATTTCCGCTGTTGCCGGGAGCTCCCGACGGATCGGTTCTGGAGCTGTCCGGCAGCAGTTACCGGGACGAGTGGCGCGTCGTTCGCAGCCGGGTGGAAGGAGGCCACTTTTACGTGACCCAGCCTCCGCTGGCGAATGCTACCCAGGGGGACCTGGGCCGCTTTCCCTGGCCCGACCCGGACGATCCAGGCTGGTCCAGGGGCCTGCTGGAGGAGGCTCACGGCATTCACCGAAATTGCGATTATGCGCTGGTGTTGAGCTTACCTGTGGGATTCGGCCACCAGAGCCAGTTTCTGCGCGGGTACGACCAGTGGCTGGTGGACTGCGCCCTGGACCCGGCGTTTGCCGGCCGGTTGATGGATCATGTCATCGACATCCACATGCAGGTCGCAGCGAACCTGCTGGCCTTGCTCGGCGACCTGGTCGATGTCGTGCTCTATGCGGACGACATGGGCTTTCAAGATCGCCCGATCCTGTCGCCTGATATGTTCCGAAAGTTGATCAAGCCGCGCCAGATACGCTTCCTGGCGCACGTCAAAGCCAGGACTCCGGCGAAAGTGCTTTACCATACCTGCGGTTCGATCTACGCCTTAATCCCGGATTTCATCGAGGCCGGCGTCGATGTGCTCAACCCGGTCCAGACCAGCGCGGCAAAAATGGATCCCGCCCAGTTGAAAAGGGAGTTCGGCCGCGATCTGGCCTTTTGGGGAGCGGTGGATACGCAGCGCCTGCTGCCTCAGGCGAGTCCGGATGAGGTGAAGGCCCGGGTGAGGGAGCTGGTCGAAGTGCTGGGCTCGGACGGGGGGTATGTCGTGTCCGCTGCCAATAATATCCAGGCGGATACACCTGCAGAGAACATCCTTGCTATGGCAGCCGGAATTTACCCTTCAGAGCGGATGCCGGTATCGCCTGGATAGCGCCGGCACGAAGGAAGGCGTCTCCTAGGCAGACAACACGGCCTGAACGCCTGGCATCACCCTTTCGAAAAATGCGGCCAGGATCGTCTCCACGTCCTGCCCCTCCAGCGGCAACGGGTACAGGGTGATCTCCTGGATTCCAGCGCCGGCGATCTCCTGGATCTGAGCGACAACCTGTTCGACATTTCCTACCAGCGCCTTTTCGCACACCATTTCGGTTGTGATCAGCCGGTTATACCCGCTGACCAGCTTGAAATCGTCCACATTGCGCGGCTTGCCCCCATAGCGCTCGATGAACTCCCGCAGGGGGCGAAGTTGATCCTCCCATTCGGGCCGGTAAGTCATCAAAGTTTCCCAGCGGGGGTAGGTGTGCCATAGCTCTCCCGTAATCCAGGGGCGCATCAGATCGCAGGCCGCCTCCAAATCCTCAGAGAGAATCAGGTTGAGGCGGGTGATCCTGAACAGGTCATCTGGCGAGCGACCAATCCGGGCGGCTCCCTCGGCCACGTAAGTCAGGGCTTTGCGAATTGCAGCAGGCGAAGCCAGGTCGCCCAGCATCACGGCGTCGGCCATTTCGCCAGCCAGTCGCAGCACCTGCGGCCCGGCGGAGGCGACCAGGATGGGGATATCCTGCCGGGCGGGGAAATTCAGCTCGCCGGAGTGGAATGCGACGGTCTCGCCTTCGTAAGCGACTGTTCCGCCCGCCCACAGGCGACGGATCAGCTCGATAGCCTCCCGCAGGGTACGGACGATCTTCTGGCGCTGGATGCCCATGGCCTCCACGCCGCTGAACCCTGCCCCGATCCCAAGCACGCCCCGGCCCCCGGCGACCTCGTCCAGAGTCGCCATCGCCATCGCCGTAATGGCCGGGTGCCGGGTGAAAGGGTCGGTCACACAAGGGCCAAGCTTAATTCGTGAGGTGTACTGGGAGATGTAAGTCAGGCTGGCGTAAGGGTCGCGAAAGAACTTCTCATCCGCATACCAGAAGTGCTCGAAATCGTGCGCCTCCGCTAACTGCGCCAGTTTTTTTAGCCGTTCGGGGGGGTATTCGCCGAGCAACAGCAGGCCAAAGCGCATGGTTTGCCTCCAATGAGTTTCTACATCAGGTTTGGTCCAACGATTGGCCCCTGGACCGAATCGCTTTCAAGACTTTTTCGGGCGTCATGGGTAAGGAGCGCAGGCGGACCCCGGTCGCGTCCGCCACGGCGTTCGCCAGGGCAGCCGGCGGCTCGATCACCGGGGACTCCCCCAGGCCCTTCAGCCCATAAGGGCCGCCGCCCGGGATCCCGTGCTCGACAATGATCGCCTCAATATCCGGGACATCCGCAATCGTGGGGAGCTTGTAATCGGTCCAATTGACGTTGGTCCGGTAGCCGTCCTGGTACAGGACCTCCTCCATCAGAGCCATACCGATCCCCTGGACAACGCCGCCGTGGATCTGGCCCCGGATCAGGGTTGGATTGACGGCGAAACCGATATCGTGGGCGGCGGCATAACGCAGGACGGTGACTTGCCCGGTGCCGGGGTCGACTTCCACTTCCGCCGCGTGGCAGTGGAAGCTGGGGTAGTTGAAAGCAGGATACAGGCACGAGACCATGCGATCGCGGTGATAGTACGCCGGGTCTGGCACGGATTCGTACAGGGCTTGCAATTCTTCGCGGGTATCCAGTTTCGCCAGGTCCGCCAGGGAAACACGCGCCTCCGGCGAATTCTTGACCACCACGCACTTCTCGCGCAGCTCCAGCTCGCCGGGCTCGACTTCCAGAAGGCGAGAGGCCAGGTCTTTGAGCTTCTCGATCAACTCGTAGCAGGCGAATTGAGCCGCCCGCCCGACGTTAAAGAGGGTGCGGCTGCCCTGCGAGCCCCAATCCCACAGGCCTTCGGTCGTGTCGGTGACCCTGACGACTACATCCTCCAACCCCACCCCCATGGTCTCGGCGATGACCTGGGGAACACCGCCCATGATGGCCCCGGTGCCGATCTCTTGAGTGCCGACCGAGACGACAATCCGGCCGTCCGAGGCCAGCCTGACATGGCTGGTGGATTTTTGTCCGGTCGTGGTCCACCAGCCGATGGCGAGGCCCTTGCCGCGGTTCGGACCGGCAGGCCTGCCCCACTCAACGGCCGCCGCCGCTTTTTCTATGGCTTCGCGCAGCCCAACCCCCTGCAGCACCTGCCCGTTGGCAGTCTCGTCGCCGTCTTGAACGATATTCCGCAGGCGGAATTCCAGCGGGTCGAGGCCCAGTTTTCTGGCGATAACGTCGAAATGAGATTCGAGGGCGAACAGGGACTGTGGGCCGCCTGGCCCGCGGTAGGCGCCGAAGTTCATTTTGTTCGTGTTCACGGCGAACGCCTCGATGCTGACGTGCTCTGTGCGGTAGGGTCCAGCCAGCACCAGCGCAGCCACGGAGGCGATCTCTGGGCCTGAGCCGGCGTAAGCCCCGGTATCGAGGATCGCCCTGGCCTGGCGCGCCACAAGAGTCCCATCCTTTTTCACGCCAGTCTTGAGCCAGATTTTGAATGGGTGGCGCGGCAGGCCGGCGACCAGCTCCTCTTCCAGGGAGGTGACCATGCGGACCGGGCGCCCGGTCTTGTGGGCGAGCAGGGCGACGAACGGCTCGATCTGGGGATAGAGCTTCGAGCCAAACCCCCCGCCGATGCCGGTGGGGACGATGCGCACCTCTTCTTCCGGCGCTCCAAGGACATGGGCCACATTGGTGCGGATCCAGTAAGGGAGCTGCGTGTTGGTATAAACCGTCATCCGGCCGTCCGGACCTGACAGGGCGGTGGCGACGCGCGGCTCGACGTGAGACTGGTGAACGCTCTCTGTGGAGAATTCATCTTCGAAAACATAGTCCGCGCCGGCAAAACCCACTTCGACGTCGCCCACATTCAGCCTGGAGTGGCAGCAGACATTCCCGTAACGGACCAGATCCTTATCTGCCCGGTAGGTTTCCCATTGCTCGTGCAGCAGAGGCGCGCCAGGCTGCATGGCAGCTTCGGGATCAGTGATGACCGGCAGTGGCTCGTATTCCACCTCGATCAGCCGGGCGCCCTGTTCGGCGGTCTCCCTGTCCTGGGCGGCGACCAGGGCAACCGGTTCGCCAAAGTAGCGAACCCGGTCGACTGCCAGCAGGGGCTGGTCTTCTACCGTACCGGGCATGAGAAGCCCGGGGAAATCCCGGCCGGTGAGCACTGCATAAACGCCTTTCAGAGCTTCCGCCCGGCCAGTATCGATGCTTAAGATGCGAGCGTGCGGGTAGGGACTGCGCAGGACGGCGCTTTCTAAAGCGCCATCGATGCGATGGTCCATTCCATACCTGTACTCGCCGGTAACTTTCTGGCGGGCGTCCAGGCGAGGTAGAGGCTCGCCGAGAAGCGTGGTCCTGCTCATGGTCCCTCACCCCCGTCCTCGACGGCTGCATGGATCGCCCTACGGATGTTCACGTAGCCTGTACAGCGGCAGATGTTCCCGGCAAGGGCCTGGCTGATCTCTTCATCGCTGGGATGGAGATTGGACAGAAGCAGGCCCACGGTCGCCATGACGAATCCGGGCGTGCAGTACCCGCACTGAATGCCGCCGTGTTCGATAAATGCCTGTTGGACTGGATGAAGCTTATCCCTTTCGGACAGCCCTTCGATGGTTGTGATCATTTTCCCCTGGGCGCGAACAGCCAGGTAGAGGCAGGAATTGACGGCCAGGCCATCCACCAGAACCGTACAGGCCCCGCACTCGCCCTCCTGGCAGTTAGCCTTGGTGCCGGTCAGCCCCAGATCATCCCGCAGCACCGTTAAAAGGGTACGGGAAGGCTCAATTTCCAGGGAATAGTCGCGATGGTTTACGTTCAAATGAATCGGAATGAGAGATGTCATGAGGAATTCGCTCCTTCCGCCGCCCGCTCAGCGGCGTTCGAGAGCGCACGTTGAACCAGCGTCTCTACCAACATGCTGCGGTAATCGGCTGAAGCGCGCACATCGCTGATCGGCCGCGCCTCCTCGCGGGCCGCGGCGGCTGCCCGGCGCAGAATCTCCGGCTCAAGCGCCTGGCCCTGCAGGAGCGCTTCTGCCTGCCTGGCGCGGAAGGGGTTAGGCGCGACAGCCCCCAGCCCAAGGCGACATTCGAGCACCGTCTGCTTATCTTCTGCCAGCGTGACCCGCGCGCTGACCGCTACAATTGAGCAGTCTACGGCATGGCGGCGCATGACTTTGAGAAAAGCCGTGCCGGTGCGAGCCGGAGGCGGCTGGAACTCAATGTGGGTCAGGATCTCGGTGGGGAGCAGGGCGGTCTGGTCGGGGCCGGTGAGGAAGCCGTCCAGTGGGGTTCTTCGCTGCCCGTCTGGGCCTTCCAGGACCAGCGCCGCATCCAGGCAGAGGAGCGGCGGCACCATATCCGCCCCCGGGGAGGCTTTGCAGATGTTGCCGCCGAGGGTAGCGACGTTCTGCACCTGCCTTGCTCCGAGCAGGCGAGCGGCTTCGACCAGGCTCCTCAAAGGCGGTTGGTCTGCGAGCGCCTCCGCCAGGTTGGTGATGGAGGTCAGGGTTCCGAAACGGTAGCCCGAGCCCCCATCCACCTGGGCTTCTTCCAGGCCGGGGATTCCCCACAGGCTGACCACATGCGCGGGATGCAGCTCGCCATGCCGGATATCGATGAGCAGGGCTGTGCCGCCCGCCAGCAGGGCGGCATCCTCGCCATACCGGGCAAGCATGGCGATGGCCTCCTGCAATGAATCTGGCTGATGATAATCGAAATGGGACATTGATTTGTCTTATTACCGGATAAAAATATACAAGATTAAATCTCCTCTGTCAATAGCGTTGGGCGCACTTTGTGGGCCACGCTTATGATCAATAGATTAGATCTCATAAGAAAATTCAATCCTGCGCCGCTTGACTCAGCCCTCATTTTTTGCTATAGTTGTAATACCGTAATGCGGAACAAAATTCCACCATTCGGAACACTTTTTCTGGCGTTTGTGGTCTTCCCAATTTAATTCAAACAAAATGCTTGAACCAAAAGAGTTGGTGCAATCCGTTGACCGGGCGATGATCTTACTGGAAAGGCTCTGTCGATCGAGCGATGGACTGAGCCTGCACGAGCTCGCCGACGCGGCGGGATTGCCCAAAAGCACCGCCCACCGGTTGCTTAAAACTTTGATGCATCACAATCTGGTCAGGCAGGACGCCCAGAAGGGCATGTATACCCCAGGGTTGAGGCTTTTTGAGCTAGCCTATGCCCAGATCAACAGTCTTTCGCTCCTCACGAAAGCCTCGCCTTTCGTCACCGAGTTGGCCCGGCAGACCAATGAGACCGTCCACCTGGCTGTTTTGGACGATTACGAGGTCGTCTATATCAACAAAGAAGAAACCCTGCATCCAATCCGCATGCACTCGGCCATCGGCAAGCGCGCCCCGGCTCACTGCACTGGCCTTGGGAAAGCCATGCTGGCTTTTCTCCCGGACGGAAAACTGGAAGAGGCCGCCAGGCGTAAAGGCCTTGCCAGGTATACCCCTCGCACGATTTCTTCGTTCCCTGAATTGAACGAACACCTGTCGATGGTCCGGCGCCAGGGATATGCAATCGACAATGCCGAGCACGAGGAGGATATCCTGTGTGCGGCCGCGCCGGTCCGCGATCACCTTGGCGAAGTCATCGCGGCGTTAAGCCTGAGCATTCCTGCTGTCCGGTGCGATCTCCAGGGGATCCAATCCTTCGCGCCCCTGGTCTGCCATTATGCCGACCAAATTTCGCGGCAGTTGGGATACGTGCCTGAAAGCGCTCGGTTGGCTGACCGCGCTTTAAACGCCTCGCAGAACGGCTTGCCTGGAAAATATTCGGAGAGATGAATTTGAACGATCCTGTAGAACGCCTGTTGATCCCCGGGCCGGTTGAAGTCGGCCCGGATGTGCTGGCTGCCATGGGTCAGTCGGTGGTGCCTCATTATGGCCCGCAGTGGGTGCCGGTCTACCGGGAAGTGCAGAGCAGACTGAAGCGGGTTTTCCATACGGACGGAGACGTTTTCCTCATCCCCGGCTCGGGCAGCGCCGGGCTGGATGCGGTGCTCGGAAGCCTGCTGCACCCGGGCGATCCCTGCCTGGTGGCGGTCAACGGGTTCTTTGGCGAGCGCCTGGCAGCCATCGCTCGCTCCCGTGGCGCCCAGGTGATTGAGGTGAAGGCGGAACCGGGCCAGCCGGTCCTGGCGGAGCAGATCCAGGATGTGTTGGAAAACCAGGATGGCTTGAAAGCGGTCTGCCTGGTGCAGCATGAGACTTCCACTACCGTAATTAACCCGATCCGAGAAATCGGCGCGCTGGCATCTGAATATGGCGTCCCCTTGATGGTGGACGCCATATCGTCTTTAGGAGGAGAAGCGCTGGATATGGACGGGTGGGGCATCGCATTCTGCGTCACCGCCTCCCAAAAATGCCTGGAAGCCCCTCCGGGGCTGACCCCGGTGGCCGTCGGGCCAACCGGCTGGCAGGCGCTCGATCGAAATCCGGCCCCATTTTGTGGCTGGTACCTGAACCTGCGCACCTGGCGAGAGTATCAGGAGAAGTGGGCCGCCTGGCATCCTTTCCCGGTCACGCTGCCTACCAATCTGATCCTGGCCCTCAAAGCCGCTTTGGACCGGCTGTTTTTGGAAACCGTTGAGGGGCGCATCCGCCGCTACGCTTCTGTCGCCCGGTTCCTGCGGCAGGGGTTGAAGGAGCGTGGGTTCACCTTCCTGGTCGAGGACGCCTGGGCCTCTTCGGCTGCCACTGCGGCCAAACCGCCTTCCGGCGTAACTGCGGAGCACCTGGTGAGCTGTTTGCGAGAGAGGCACCGCATCCGCATTGCCGGAGGCATAGGGGATTTGCAGGGAAAGATCATCCGCATCGGTCACATGGGCCAGGCCGCCTCTATCGAAACGATGGAGCTGCTGCTATCCGCCCTGGACGATTGTCTTTCTGGATAGGAGTTGGCTTGCTGCCCCTGGCCGCAGGCCAGCGGTCGGCGCTAACCGGAGGTTAGCCAGCTATTTGGATGGATGAGTGGAGACTCGTCAAGATAGGAGATGGGCGCAATGACCCAGGTGAAAGCACTGACTATTGATTGGCGCAAATGCACGGGGTGCGGGGTGTGTGAATTGGTGTGCTCGTTCACCCACGAAGGGCTGTTCCAACCTTCCCTCTCCCGCATCCGGGTGTTCCGGATCGATCAGGAGGGCTTCCATTTCCCGGTAGCCTGCCTGGATTGTACGGAGCCGGCCTGTGTGGCGGCCTGCCCGACGGCTGCCTGTCACATCGACCGGAGCGTACCCGTGGTGCGGGTGGATCCCGGTCTGTGTATCGGCTGCCGGGAATGCGTGAACGCCTGCCCCTTCGGCGCGGCGCATTTCAACCCGTTCACCGGCAAGGCCTACCAGTGTGACCTGTGCGGCGGAAGTCCGGTCTGCGTTACGCAATGCTATCCCGGCGCTCTGCAATATGAGCCCGCAGAAAGGGTCCCGGCGCGCAAAGGCCGGCAGCGGGCCGAGCTCAGGATCATGGCCAGTCCCGCACCCACGAATGAGACTCCGGGCAAGGCGGAGGTGTAAGATGGCTCACAAGATCCTGCATATTGACCTGGCAGAGGGACGTCACTGGGTTGAAGAAATTCCCCTGGAGGATGCCTTGAATTACCTGGGTGGCAGGGGGATCAGCGCCCGCCTGCTCTACCAGCAGGTAGGGCGCGGAGTTGATCCCCTCGGGCCCGAAAATCTGCTCATCTTCGCGCCCGGACTGCTCAGTGGGACGAATGCTCCCTGCTCGGGGCGCATGGCGGTCTCGGCCAAGGGGCCGGCCACCGGGTTGTATCTCAAGACCAGCGTCGGCGGCCATTGGGCCGCGGAGCTGAAATACGCTGGCTGGGATTACCTGGCCATCCATGGCCAGGCGCCGCAACCGGTCTACCTGTGGCTCGACGATGGCCGCGTCGAAGTGCGCGATGCCGCCGCGTTGTGGGGGAAGGGGACCCGGGCCACGGAGGATTGGATCAAGCAGGATGTAGGCGACCCGGATGTCCAGGTGGCCTGCATCGGGCCGGCGGGGGAGAACCGTGTGCTCTTCGCTTGCATCATGGTCTCCCGCTACCATGCAGCTGGACGGGGTGGGATCGGCGCGGTCATGGGTTCCAAGAATTTAAAGGCGATCGCCGTGCGCGGGACGGGCGGGGTGCCGGTTGCCCGGCCGCGCGAGTTCTTCGAATTGGCCAACAAGGTGCGCTACGAGCTGACCCTTGACGCCGGCAGCCACTCTTTATCGAACTTCGGCACGTCCGGTTCGACCCTGGCTTTGAACGAGATGTGGATGCTCCCCTCGCGGAACTTTCAGGATGCCCGCCTGCAAAAGGCGGAGCAGTTGAGCGGGCAGTACCTGGTCGACGAGGGTTACCTGAGGAGCAGGGCAGCCTGCCATGCCTGCAGCACCGGTTGCCACCGCTACGTCATCACCCGCGAAGGACCCTATGGCGGCTTGAACGACCAGGGACCGGAGCTGGAGGCCATGATGGCGCTGGGTGGGGAGTGCGGGGTGACGGACACCGAGGCGGTATTGAAAGCCAACCACCTGTGCGCCGACTACGGCCTGGATGTGATCTCGGCCGGGAGCGTGGTGGCCTGGGCAATGGAGAGCTACGAGCATGGCCTGCTTTCAGAAGCGGATACGGGCGGCCTGCCGCTGCTGTGGGGCGATGGGCAGGTGTTGACCGCGCTGCTGCCCAAGATCGCCAGGCGAGAAGGGATCGGCGATCTGCTGGCTCAAGGGGTGAAGCGGGCAGCCGAACGGGTGGGAGGCAACTCGTGGCAGTGGGCGATTCAGGCCAAAGGGCTGGAGCAGTCGGGGGTGGATACTCGCGTCGCAAAGAGTTATGCACTGGCTTTTGCCGTTAATCCGCGCGGCCCTGACCATCTCATGACCGAGACCTTTGCCGAGTTTGGAGTCACACCCGAGGCGCGCCGGTTGATTGAAAAGCTTTGCGGAGACGAGAAATTCGCCAACCCGCTGCTCACCGATAAACGCGCCGAGATCGTCCGCTGGCACGAAGACGCCTATGCCGCCACCGAATGCATGGGCATCTGCGTGTTTTCCTCCACAGCGGCGTATGCGGTCACGCCAGAAAATATGGCTCAAATGATGAGCCTGGCGTTGGGCGTGGAGGTCAGCGAGGAGCAGTTGATGAACGCCGGGCGGCGGATCGTAACGCTGGAACGCTGTTTTAACGTCCGGGAGGGCGCCACGCGCAAAGATGATACGCTGCCCTGGCGCATGATGCACCAGGGAGCGCCGAGCGGCCCAAATACGGGTGTGGTCACCAGTGAAGAAGAGCTGGGCCAAATGTTGGACGAGTACTACAACCTGCACGGGTGGGACCCGCAGACCGCCTGGCCCAGGCCCGAGACACTGGAAGCCCTGGACCTGGGATGGGCCTTGGACAGCCTGGGAGGCAGCGTTTAGCCGCCGTGGGCAGGATCCTGGTCCACTGGGAGCTGTGCAATGCCTGTGGGGATTGTCTGAGGGCCTGTGTGCAGGAGATGAGTGCCAGGGGTTACCCACATCCGGATGTGCCCCGGCTTTATCTGCCCTGGGAAGACCCGCCGGTTTACGTCGCGGTCTGCCGGCAGTGTTGCGAGCCCCCATGCATGGATGCCTGCGTCAGCGGCGCGATCCAAGATTCCCCGGATGGGCGGATCCTGCTCGACGATGAGGCTTGCGTGGGATGCTGGATGTGCCTGGCCCACTGCCCCTTTGGAGCGATCGCCGCAGTGGCTGGGAAAGCAGTTAAATGCGATTTGTGCTCGCCGGATGAGGCGCCGCCCTGCGTTCGGGCTTGCCCGGAAGGCGCCCTGGCCTTTGGGCAGGCCGAGATGGATGCGTTGGCCCGGGCCAGAGAGCGGGCAATTTACCGGCAGCGAGGTTAAGGAGATGGTTAGCGTTCGACAGATCGTCGTGGTGGGCGCCAGCGCAGCGGGAACGACTGCGGTGGAGACCATCCGCCATTTGAACCCCAGGTGTCCCGTGACGCTGGTCAGCGATGAGCCGGTGCCCGTCTATTCACGCTGCTTGCTCTCCCACTGCCTGGAGGGACAGGTCCCGGTTGGCCGGCTCAATTTTCGCCCCCATGGTTGGCCGGCCGGATTGGGTGTCAGGGTCATCCAGGGGCAGGTGGTCGAGGTGGATCAGCCGGCTGGCATTGTCCGCCTTGATCGAGGGCCGGACCTGACTTTCGATGGCCTGCTCCTGGCTACAGGCGCAAGCCCGGTGCTCCCGGGCCTCCCCGGGATTCGGACCGGCGGGGTGTTCGCGCCTTACCGCCTGTCTGAAGTGGAAGCCATGCTGGACCCTGCCCGGCAGGCAGAAAACGTGATCGTCCTTGGCGCCGGTGAGGTAGGGATCAAATTTGCGCAGGCGTTCGCTGCGAGGGGGCAGCAGGTCACGTTGGTTGAACAAATGCCATTCCCTCTGGCGGGCGCGCTGGATGAACCCGGGAGCAGGCTGGTGCGCACACAGTTAGAGCGCCATGGCGTGCGGCTCTTTTTCAATACCACCGTCGAGGAAGTCCATTCATCTGCCGGGTGGGTGTGCGAAGTTCGTCTGGACAACGGCGACCGCCTGCCCTGCCAGCTCCTGGTCGTCGCTGCCGGGGTCAGGCCGAATGCCGGCCTGGCTGTGCAGGCCGGCGCGGCAGCCAACCGGGGCGTGCTGGTCGACGGCGAAATGCAGACCAGCCTGGAGGGGATCTACGCCGCCGGCGATGTAGCAGAGGCGCCGGAATTGCACAACTCAACCCGGGCAGTCCTGGCGAACTGGCTTAACGCTGTGGAACAGGGACGCGTGGCGGGCTCCAACCTGGCGGGTGTCCGGCGCGTTTATCCAGGCGGCCTGCGCGCCAACACTCTGCGTCTTTGGGATCTGCCGGTCCTCGCTATCGGAGAGGCCGGCGCGGCGGGAGAGTGGGTCTTCGAAGAGCAGGCAAGCTATTATCGCAAGCTGGCTGTACGGGAGGGGTGCCTGGTCGGCGTGCAGCAGGTCGGCGGCGACCTGCGCGACGCGGGCATTCTTTCCGCAGGCGTCAAACGCCGCGCGCCTGTTCAGGAAATCGAAAGCCTTCTGGCAGATGGTTTTACTGGTTTCCGCTCCGAGAGGCGCTTGCGGGAGTGGCTGGCTGGGAAGTCGTTGGCTCACGAATCACTGGCCCACGGGCGCCGGGAAGCGATGGCATGTTAGCAGACAGCGAGATCACCGTTCGGGTGCGCCTCTTCGGCTTCAGCCAGAGGCTCACCCAGGCCAGGAGTTGGGTCCTGACCCTGCCGCCAGACTCCAGGGTAAGTGATTTGTTAAAACGCTGTCGCGAGATCGAGGGCCTGGAGTTGCCCGAGAGCCCGGTTGTCATCCTTAACGGCCGCAACGTACTGCATCTGGCAGGGGAAGATACTCTCCTGGCGGACGGTGATGAGGCGGCCCTGATGCAGCCGGTTGCTGGAGGAAGTATGGACGTTTTTGAAGAAGGAGGTGCCGCGGATTAAATAAATATCCAAATCCCTGAAGTAACCTTCTTTGGTTCAAATCATCTAAAGCTTCTCAATGAGAAGGAGGAAAGGATGAAAACGCGTAAATACGTTCGAGTGTTCCAGACCGGTCTGATCATCCTGCTTGTCATCAGCCTTACCGGGCTGCTGGCAGCTTGCGGACCGGCAGCCACGCCTACCCCCAATCCCACGACAGCGCCCGCCGCTACTGAGGCAGTTCAACCACCCGAACCTACCCAGCCGCCGGCGCCAACCACTGCGCCTCCCACCCAGGCTCCAACGGAACCCCCTACAGCAGCAGCGGTTGAAAAACCGACCATCGTCATCGCTCTCGACAGCGATATCGACCACGTTGAGCCGATGGAGTTTCGCAGCGACGCCGGTTACTATGCTACTGCCAATTTGTATGAGCCGCTCCTCCAGCAGCAGCTTGTGCCCGGAAATCCACCGGCTGTTTTGGAGGGGACCGATCAGTACGGTCCCGGGTTGGCCGAATTGACGATGTCTGAGGATGGCTTGCTCGCCACCGTCAAGCTCAAGGAGGGCGCAAAGTTTGCCAACGGGGATCCGATCACCGCCGAGTCCTTCAAACATACTTTCGACCGGGCCATGACTGCTCCGCGCAGCTATATCCCCTTGCTGACCGCGTTTATGGGACTCAAAGGACCGGAGGGTGTGGTGGTGAAAGACGATTACACCCTGGAGTTCCACCTGGAGAAACCCAGCGCTTTGTTCTTGCCGATGTTGTCTTTCCAGGTCTTCGGGGCTATGGATCCAGCAACCACCAAGGAGAACGCCACGGCGGAAGATGAGTGGGCATTCGATTGGTACCGCAAGAACGCTAACCCCAGCGGGCCGTACTTGATCACCAAGTGGGAGCCCGGCGTGGAGTACGTTTTCCAGCCGAACCCCAATTACTGGCAGGGCCCGGACTATTTCCAGAACTCACAGGTGATCGTCAAAGTCGTGCCCTCGCCGGAAGACCGGGAGCTGCTCTTGAAGAAGGGCGACATCGACCTGGCCCTGGGCCTGCCATTTAAAGATGTCGACGCCTTGAAGCAGGATCCGAACGTCCAGGTCTTCGCCATTGAATACACACGCCTGTTCTACATGGGGATGAACAACAAGATCGCGCCCTTCGACAATCCGAAAGTCCGCCAGGCGATCTCTTATGCCATCCCTTACGATACGATCATCCAGGAATCCCTGTACGGCTATGCTCAGAAAGCCACCAGCCCGATCCCCAAGGGCATGCCGACGCATACCGACGAATTTTGGAAATACGATACAGACCTGGAGAAAGCCAAGTCCCTGCTGGATGAAGCAGGTTTTGGCAATGGCCTCGACCTGGAGCTTTCAGTCCGCCTGTCTATCCCATGGGATGCCGACGCAGCGGTGTGGATTCAGGACTTGTTGGCCCAGATCGGCGTTAACCTGACCATCAACAAGATGCCCGACGCTGATTTCTTCGGCAAGCTCAATAATCACGAGCTCCCTATGTTCATCCACGACTGGTATTCCTGGGGCAATGACCCGGCTTACCAGCTCACCTTCCTGCTCAAATGTGGAGCCTTCACCAACTACGCCGACTACTGCAATGAACGCGTGGATCAGTTGATCGAACAGGTCACCTGGGAGACCGATGAGGCCAAGCGCGACGAGTTGATGAAAGAGGCTCAGCAGATTATCGTCGACGAGGCCCCGTGGGCGTTCCTGCACCAACCGAACTGGATCGTAGCCGCCAGCAAAGATTTCACTGGCTTTGCGAAGGTGGATGATCTGTGCTTACGGTTCGGCTACATGGGTAAGAAGTAACAAGCGTAGCCAAGCGATCAAAGGACCAGAGCTTTGGTTCTGCCCTGGTCCTTTGTCCTTGTCATTTCTGATTTATGGTTACGTTCCGTCGTTATATCCTGCGCCGTCTGTCTCTGGCTTTGGTAGCCCTTTTTGGCGTGATCGTGGTGGTGTTTGTCTTGACGCGCATCCTGCCTGGCAATCCGGCAGCGGTGCGGTTGGGACCTTATGCCAAAGCCGACCTGCTAGCAGCCATGGAAAAAGAGATGGGGCTGGACCAACCGCTTCCTGTACAGTTCTATAACTATGTCGCCAAGCTGGCTCAGGGGGACATGGGTTATAGCTGGCGGACGGGCCAGCCTGTGCGTAAGGACCTGACTCAGCGATTGCCGGCGACGCTTGAACTTGCGATCGCAGCCACGATCCTGGCAATTCTCATGGGTCATCTGCTGGGTGTGACCGCCGCCATCATGCACCGCACGCTGGTCGACCATGCCATCCGCACGTTTGCCATCCTGGGCGCCTCCACGGCCCTGTTCTGGCTGGCTCTGGTCTTTATTTATACTTTCTATTACCGCCTGGGTTGGTCGCCCCCGCCGCTGGACCGCATAGACGTCGGCATTGACACCCCGGCCCGAATCACGGGCCTTTTCCTGGTGGATAGCCTGCTCACCGGCAATTGGGAGGCCTTCCGCAGCAGCCTGTCGCACCTGCTGCTTCCGGCGATCACCCTGGGGTTCGTGGTCAGCGCACCGATCACAAAGATCGTCCGGGCGTCCATGTTAGAAACTCTGCACGCCGACTTTGTGCGCACCGCCAGGACGGTGGGAGTCCCGGAAGGCCAGGTGATACTGCGGGATGCGCTGCGCAACGCGTTGATCCCGATCCTGACCACGATCGGCATCGTATTCGGTTACCTGATGGCTGGCAATGTCCTGGTAGAGATGATCTTCGCCTGGCCCGGCATCGGCTCTTACGCCTGGATGGCTCTGACCAACAAGGACTTCGAGGCCATCCAGGGATTTGTTTTATTGATTGCAGCGATGTACGTCCTGTTGAACCTGGTGATCGACCTGCTTTACAGCGTGGTGGATCCCCGCATTCGCCTGAGGTGAACGAGTTGTTATGGTAAGAAAGGAATGAGCCGTGGGAACGATTGAACGGGATTTGAGCTGGGGGCCAGCAGCAAGCGCCAGACGGGAAACCGTTCTTGGCCGGTTTGTGTTCACCCTGCGTGAGCACCCATCCCTGGCGATTGGGCTGCTTATCGTGGGGATCGTGGTTGCAGCGGCCCTGATCGGCCCTCAGGTGATCTCCTACGGGCCACTGGCGACCGAACCGAAAGCGAAACTGATGCCGCCCTCCGGCCTGCACCCGCTGGGGACGGATAACTTCGGCAGAGACATCCTCTCCCGGGTTGTCCATGGCGCCCGGCTGGACCTGACCATCGCCTTCGCAGTCGCGGCGATTGCGCTGGTGACCGGCGCGCTGGTGGGTACGCTGTCCGGTTATTACGGCGGCCTCCTGGACGATGTCGTGATGCGTATCACGGACATCCTTTTCGCTTTCCCCTCGTTCATCCTGGCGATGGCGATTACCGCCATGCTGGGGAACAAGGTGATCAACGTCATCATCGCGATTGCCATCGCCTACACCCCGTATTTCGTCCGCCTGACTCGGGCGGAGATCCTGTCCGCCCGCGAGCTGGAATATGCGGATGCGGCCCGCTGCGTGGGCAATCCTGAATGGCGCATCATGTACGTTCATCTGTTGCCCAACTGCTTAACCCCGGCGCTGGTGCAGGCCACGCTCTGCCTGGGATGGGCGATATTGGACGCCTCGGGGCTGGCTTTCCTTGGGTTGGGCATCCGTCCCCCTACGCCGGAGTGGGGTGTACTGGTCAGCGAAGGGGCGCAGAACATCATCTCGGGCCACTGGTGGACCTCCCTTTTCCCCGGCGCAGTGATCGTGTTCACTGCCTTTGGCTTCAACCTGATCGGCGACAGCCTGCGGGATATCTCAGCCAGGGAGGAGTTGTGACCGTGCTGCCGCACGATACACTCCTGGGTGTGCGCGAGCTGCAAGTCTCCCTACCACAGAGACGCCGCAGGGTCCAAATTTTGGATCACATCTCGTTCGACCTGCGCCGAGATGAGATCGTCGGCCTAGTTGGAGAAAGCGGGTCGGGCAAGACCCTGACTTCGCTGGCGATCATGGGGTTTCTACCTGCCGCCAGTAAAGTGGATGGCGGCGAGATCTGGTTCAAGGATCAGGAACTCCTGGCTCTGGAGCCTGCGGCGCTGCAAAGGATCCGGGGAAGCGAGATCGCCATGATCTACCAGAGCCCGCGCAGCGCCCTGAACCCATTGATGCGCGCCGGTGACCAGGTGGCGCGCGTTTTCCAGATCCAGCAAGGGATGGACGCCTCCAGGGCCAAAACAGAGGCGGTTGAGCTGCTGAAGCGGGTTGGATTCCCGGACGCCGAAACACGCGCCCGCGCCTACCCGCACCAGTTGAGCGGCGGCATGGCCCAGCGGGTTTTGCTGGCGATGATGGTCGCCTGCCAGCCTACCTTGCTGATCGCCGATGAGCCCACCACCGGACTGGACGTCACCATTCAAGCCCAGATTTTTGAGCTCCTGAAGGATGTGCAGCAGACATCCGATGCGACCATCTTGCTCATCACCCACGACCTGGGCGTGGTTGCAGAAGTCTGCCAGAGAGTGGTCGTGATGTACGCCGGGCAAGTGATGGAGATCGCGCCGGTCGCGGCGCTCTTCTCCAGGCCGCTTCACCCCTACACCCGCATGTTGATGGCGACGATCCTGCGCGCCGACCGGCTGGTCGAGATGCCGGAGACCGGGCAAACCCCGGTCGAAGCGATTACCTACAGCATCGCTGGCTGCCGCTTTGCCCCCCGCTGCCCGGTCGCGCTGGCGCGCTGCTGGGAACAGCGCCCCGCTGCTGAGGCGGTCGATCCGGATCATATTGTGCTTTGTCACAACTTTAGAGATGGAACCGATACTGGCCGTTGAAAATCTGACCAAGAGCTTTCGAGAGGGCGGGGCCGAAGTCCGCGCAGTGAACGGGATCAGCTTCTCGATTTATCCCGGCGAAGCGGTTGGACTTGTCGGCGAGAGTGGTTGCGGCAAGACAACCACGGCGCGCTGCATCCTGCGACTGACCGAGCCATCTTCCGGCGCGATCCTCTTCTCAGGTATGCAGCTTCTGGGCCTCTCCAGGGGAGAGATGCGCGCCCAGCGGCGCCATCTGCAAATGGTCTTTCAGGATCCTACCACATCGCTCAACCCGCGCTTTACGGTCCGGCGCACGCTGGCTGAGCCGCTCTTGCTGCATGGTTTTTCGAACAGGAACAAACAAGAAGAACGCTTGCAGCAGACCCTGAGGCGCGTGAACCTGGACCCCTCGCTGCTGGACCGCTACCCGCACCAGCTCAGCGGGGGCCAGAAGCAACGGGTGGGGATCGCCCGCGCCATTATCACCGAGCCCCAGTTTGTGGTGCTCGATGAGCCGACCTCCTCGTTGGACATGTCCATCCGCATCTATATCATCGGTCTCCTGAAGCGGCTGCAGGAGGAATTGGGGATGACGTATCTGTTCATCTCGCACGACCTCAGCACTGTGCGGCACCTGTGCAACCGGGTCCTGGTGATGTACCTGGGCCGGATTGTGGAGGTAGGGCCGACAGAGGAAATTTTTTCTAATCCCTGCCATGTCTACACCCGCGCCCTGTTATCTGCCGTACCCATCCCCGATCCGAACTATAAAAAGCAGCGCATTTTCCTGGGCGGCGAAACCCCCAGCGCCGTGCAGATCAAGCCAGGCTGTCCTTTAATCGAGCGCTGCCCGTTTGCCCAGGCGGAATGCGAAGCGCCCCAACCGTTTTACGACCTGGGCAATGGGCACCTGGCTGCCTGCCGGTTGGCAAAAGAGCAAGTCGGGAGTTAAGCGTATGTCACAAACGATCGAGGTTTCTTTAGAGGGGAAGGTGGCCCTGGTGACCGGGGCTGCCCGTAACCTGCCGGCGGTCATCGTCCAGGAGTTTGCAGAGGCTGGGGCGGCGGTGGCGATTAACGATGCCGGCAATGAGGAACTGGCCCAGGCGTTGGCGAGGGAAATCCGGGAACACGGCGGTAAGGCAGAGGTGTTCATCGCCGACGTTGCGCGTTGGGATAGGGTAGAGAGCCTTGTAGAGCGCGCGCAGCAGGCGCTTGGGTCTATCGACATCCTGATCAACGGGGCCGGGCCTTTTGCCATGGACCCCTTCAAGGACCTGCCTGAGGCGGATTGGGACCGGGTGATGGACGCCAATTTGAAAGCGGTGTATATGCTCAGCCGCCAGGTGGCTCCGGGAATGACGAAGCGTGGCTGGGGCCGGATCATCAATGTCTCGGCCGGGTCCGCGGACATCCGCAACCATTCGGTCTACGGGTTGGCGAAGTCTGCGGTGCGATTTCTGACCGAATCGCTGGCGGTGGAGCTGGGTCCCGCCATCACCGTCAACGCCATTGCGCCGGGCCAGATTGCCGAGAGCGCCCCGGACATTTCGGCATTCGACCCCTCCTTTATCGAACGGGCCATCCACTGGACCCCAACCGGCCGGCTGGTCACCCGGCGAGAGATTGCCCGCATGATGCTCTTGTTCTGTTCGCCAGCCTTCGACTCGGTCACCGGGCAAACCCTGGTGATGGACGGCGGCTGGGGGATCCCGCGCTGGTAGGAGGCGCAGGTTGTGAACAGTCTGGAGCGAGTTCGCGCCGCCGCCGAAGGCCGCACCGGGGACCGGGCGCCAGTGGGCCCTTACCTGGCCAATTGGACGGCCCGCTGGGCGGGAATCCCCCTCTCGGTTTACTGTACGGACGGTCGGGCCATGGCTGTCGCTCAGCTCCAGGCCTGGGAAAGGCTGGGCCAGGATATTATCTTCCCCGATTCGGACAACTACTACCTGGCGGAGGGGTTTGGCTGCCGCGCCTTTATCCCGGAAGACGATTTCCCCAGCCTGGCGCAGCCCGCCCTGGAGCGTTTCGAGCAGGCTTTCGAGCTGGAGGTCCCGGACCCACAGCGGCAGGGTCGTATGCCGGTCATCCTGGAGGCCATCGAGCGCATCCACGCTCAGGTGGGCGACGAAGTTGCCATCCGGGTGCCCGGAACCGGTCCATTTGCAGTGGCGGCTTACCTGGTGGGCGTGGAGCGCTTCCTCACTGAGCTGGCCCTGATCCAGCGTGGAAAAGACGAAACGCACCGGGAGGCGCTGGAACGGATGCTGGACCTGACCACCGAGGCGTTGATCCGTTTCGGGCTGGCCGAGATCGCGGCCGGCGCTCACCTGGTCCAATGCGGCGATTCCCTGGCCTCGGCCAGCGTCATCTCCCGCGAGATGTACCGGCGATGGGTGCTCCCCCGCCACCAGAAGGTCTTCCACGCCTGGAGAGAGGCCGGGGCGCTGACCGCGCTGCACATCTGTGGGAACAACAGCCGTGTCCTGGACCTTCAGGCTCAGACAGGCGCCGATATCATCGCCATTGACCATCTTGTCGACCTGCGCCTGGCCAAAGAGCAGATCGGGGAGCGGGTCTGCCTGATTGGCAACCTGGATCCCGTAGAAGTCATGCTTAATGGGACTCCCGAGTTGGTGGAAGCCCGCGCCCGGGAGTGCCTGTCGGTGGCGGCAGTGGGAGGTGGCTACATCCTTGGGACGGGCTGCGAAGTGCCGCCCGGCGCGCCGTTGGAGAATCTGGAAGCGCTCGTCCGGACTGGCAAGGCCCATCGTTATCTTTAAGGCCCTGCCGGCCTTGCAGGTCTACGGGCGGCTGCCGGGATCGTGGGTCTGTAACAATGGATCGCAAACAGATTTCTGTTCACTCATCTAAGATCATAGAGGAGCGCAGGCAATGGAAGAGGAATGGATCTTAACCCCGGAGGATATTGAACCGCTTCTGGAGGGGCTGGCCATCCAGGGGACCGGCGGCGGAGGTTCGCCGGAATGGGGGCGGCAGATTCTGGAGAACGAGTTCCGCCGGGATCGGGTGATGCGCCTGGTCGACCCGGCTGCCCTGCCGGAAGACGCCCAGGTGGCCTGTGGAGGCATCATGGGCTCGGTGAAGGCTTTGGAACGGATCACTTTTGAAGGACTGTTGGAAGAGTGGGAAAAAGATTTTGTGCTGATCCGGGCTTTTTCCCTGATGGCAAAGCTGTTGGGCCGGCCGATCGACGCCGTCGTGCCTTTCGAGGTTGGCGGGCTGAACGCGCCGGTGATCCTGTCCCTGTGCGCCAGGATGGGCCTCCCGACGGTGGACGGCGATGCGCTGGGCCGCTCCGCCCCGGAAACGCAAATGACCAGTTTCATCGGGCATGGGGTTTCGTTAACGCCCATGCCGCTGGTGGATGCGCGCGGCAATGCGGTCGTCGTCCTGGAACAGTCCAGCCCGACCTACGCCGACGAGCTCGGCCGCTGGGTGGTCACACGCGGCGGAGGTTTGGGAGGTAACAGCCACTACCCCATGAGCGGGCGGCAATTAAAGCGAGCGGTGGTCCCCAATACCATCAGCGGCGCTTTGAAAATCGGGCAGGCTTTGCTCCGGGCGCGCCGCCGGAGGGAAGACCCGGTGTCTTCGGCGGCCCAGGCGATGGGCGGAAAGATTTATTTCTATGGCGTGATCGCATCCATGAGTGAGAAAGAACGGGAGGGCTTTTACCTGACGGTTGCGGAATTGACCGGCAGCCGGGCCTGGTCGAGACGCACAGCCGAGATCACCATCATGAACGAGGCCATGTTGTTATCCCGCGATGGGAAAACCTCGGTCATCTTCCCAGATCTGATCTGCATGCTGGATCCGGAAACCGGCCGGGGCCTGATGAGCGTCGATCTGCACCCAGGTATGGAGATCGCCGTTCTGGGGGTGCCATGCCACCCACGCCTGCGCGAGGCGGTGCAGGATGAAACGGGCCGGCGGTCGTTTGCCCCGGCGCGCTATGGCTACCCCGAGCTGGAGTACCGCCCAATCGAAGAACTGGCCGGCGATTAGCCCGGTTATGGCAGCGAAAGAAAGCCCGACGAATTTGCTCAAGGAGAGATAAGCCATGCCCGTCGTGTTCTGGATGTCGAAACTCAAGCCGGTAGTACGGCCGGAAGATTACGAAAGATGGATCAAGGAGTTCGATTACGCCAACGCCCCTGAGCTAAAAACCATCCTGTCGTACCGGGCATACCGTGTGGAGCGGCCCTTTAGCGAGGGTGAAATGCTTTTCGACTACCTGGAAGTGATCGAAGTTACCGGTCTTGAGGAATACCGGAAAGAGCTGGAAGAAAACCCGGCGGCGAAAGCGGTCGCGGATCAGTGGGGCGGGTTTCTGGATCTGGTGGGCAGCCTGCAGGCTGAGTTCATCCCTCCCGGTTTTTCTCGAATTCCAGGTCTGGAGGCTTGACGATGGATCAAAGCATCCCATTCGATATCACCAAAGATGACCTGAGCCAGTTATCCGGGAGCGGACCCGCCTTCGTCACATTTGGGGAGGTCATGGTGCGGGAGACGCCGGCGGACATGGAGCGTCCAGAGCGGACCCGCCTGGTGCGGCTTTCCATGGCCGGCAGCGAATACACGCTCGCCATCGCCTTAAGCCGGCTGGGGATCCCCTCGGCGTACATCACCCGCGTGCCCGATAACGCCTACGGCCGGGCGGTTCGGAACATCGCCCGAGAGAATGGCGTGGATACCCGGCACTTCGTCTGGGCACCAAAAACGGAGCCGGTCGGGCGCTTCATTTACGAGATCGGCCGCACGCCCAGGAAAGACGTCGGGGTGTACCAGCGCATGTTTTCCGCCGCTTCCAGGCTGGACGCCGGGATGGTGGATTGGCGAGAGGCCTTGAAAGGGGCGCAGCTACTCCATACTTCCGGAATCACGTTCGGATTGGCCTCCCACAGCAAATACGAACGCAACTTCTGCCATGAAGCGTTCAAAGAAGCTGTGGCCAACAAGCCGGATGCCTGCCTGGTGGGGCTGGATTTCAATTACCGGGCCACCCTCTGGAGTTCTGACCTGGCGCGGGAGATTATAACGCCGATCGTAAGCGATCATATCGATGTGCTGATCACCACAATCGAGGATATGGCCAGGCTCTACGGGATCCACTGCGGGCAGTACTCGGCAAAGCAGATCGTCGACGGCGACATGGGTCACATCGAAGACGACGACATCCGTTCCTTCGCTCGGCAGTTGATGGAAAGGTTTGGCGTCAGGATTGCGGCCATCACGATCCGCTATCCCGATTCTTTCGAGCAGCACCGCTGGGAATTGGCCGCGATGGACCGGGAGGGGAATTTCTTTCGCTCCCCGGCGGTCCGTGCGGTCACCCTGGCGGACCGGTTGGGCGGGGGCGATTCCTGGAATGCGGGTTTTTACTACGGGCTCCTCACCGCGGGCTTCAACGACACAGGAATCGCCAAAGGGGTCCTGGTGGGCGATGCCACCACCCGCATCAAGCAAACCCTGATGTTCGACTTGGCGATCGTTGACCGGGGCGAAGTCCAGGCGCTAATGCGGGAAGATGTGTCCGGCGGCGGAAAGCGCACCGTGCGTTAATAGGCGAGGGAGGGCTGAGATGGACAAAGTGCAAAAGCTGAACATGATCCGGGAAAGCGGGGTGATTGCCATCATGCGGGCGAAGAGTACAGACCAGCTCATCGCCGCGGCGGACGCCATCAAAGAGGGAGGCGTGCGGGTGATCGAGGTCACGATGACCACGCCCGGTGCGCTGGCAGTGATTACGGAGGCCAGATGCCGCTATGGCGAGGAAATGCTCTTCGGGGCCGGCACGGTTTTGGATGCGGAAACGGCGCGGGCCGCTATCCTTGCCGGAGCGGACTTCGTGGTCGCCCCAACGCTGAACCTGGAGATGGTCGCGTTGTGCAACCGGTACGGCGTCCCCGTTGTGCCGGGCTGTTTTACGCCCACGGAGTTATTGACGGCCTGGGAGGCGGGCGCCGACCTGCTCAAATTGTTCCCGGCTTCGGTTGGCGGGCCTGAGCTGGTTAAGGCGGTCCTGGCTCCCCTGCCCCAGCTCGCCATAGTCCCGGTGGGAGGGGTCGACCTGTCCACCGCGGCCGATTTCATCCGCAGCGGTGCGGCGGCCCTGGGCGTCGGCGGCAGCCTGATCAACCAGAAGCTGCTGGATGGCGGCGACCTGGGCGAGCTGACACGGCGGGCGGCGGCCTTTATCGAAGAGGTGAGGACGGGTCGCGCAAAATCGTCTTCTTCGTGATGGCTGGCGTCGTTACAACCATCGAGGCATAGTCATGAGAATTCTGCGAAAAGAGAATATCGAAGACATTATGATCGGCTCGGGCTTCCTGGGCAGCGGTGGCGGCGGCTCTCCAGCGCAGGGCAGGATGCTGGTCGACTATGTGTTGCGCATCTCGCCGGAAGTGATGCTCGCCGGTCCGCAGGAGATCGACCCGGGCGCGTGGGTGGCGGTCGTCGGGGGGATGGGCTCGCCGGCTGCGGCGCTGGAGAAGGGGATTTTCTATGCCCCCACACGCGCCCTTGAAGCCCTCGAGCGGGCGATGGGCTGCCGCTTCTCGGCGGTCATTCCGCTTGAGCTGGGCAGCGGCAACAGCATTGCCCCCCTATCCGTCGCAGCGCATAAAGGGATCCCGGTCGTCGACGGCGATGGCGCAGGCCGGGCGATCCCGCAACTGGATATGACCACCTACGCGATCTTCGGCGTGCCCATCTCGCCTTTTACGTTGGCGAATGAAACCGACGTCTCTGTCGTCCTGTATACCAACGACCCGGCTCAGATCGAACGCCTGGCTCGGGCGGTCACCATCGAGTTTGGCATGGTTGCCGGGTTTGCCACCCACGCCATGCAGGGCGATGCGTTGGGAGAGATCGCCGTCCCAGGCACGCTGAGCCAGGCGGAGAAAATTGGCGCGACGTTGCGCCGCGCCCGGGAGTGCGGCGCCAACCCGATCGCAGCGCTGGAGACACTCCTGGATGCTCGCATCCTGATCCGGGGATCGATTGCCCAGGTCAGCACGGAGACGAAAGCCGGCTTTGACTTTGGCTCGTTCGTTGTGCAAGCCGAAATGGGGCGAACGGTGCGGGTGGACTTCAAAAACGAGAATATGATCGCATGGGAGGCCGGCAGGCCTATCGCCATGGCCCCGGACATGATTTGCTGCCTGTGCGAAGATGGGCAGCCGGTGACGAATGTGGACGTGCGCGAAGGGATGAGGGTGGCTTTCTTCGGCTTGCAAGCGCCTGCCAAATGGCGGTCGCCGCAGGCTGCCCGTGTGTTCGCCCGGGTGCTGGAGAAGATCGGCTACGCCGGCCCGTATGTGCCCATGGAAACGCTGTTGGCTGGGGGAGAAAACGACTGAAGCTATGTCCTAGCCGGACCCACGAAGAGGGGAATCTCAGGCCCTTCTCTGCGAATGTTGAAATATCATCCGCCAAAGGCGAAAGGTGGCGTCAGGATTTCCTGACGCCACCTGTGCGCTGTGTCTCCCCCATCTGGCAGCATTTTATGGCTTACCTGCGACCGGGAGGGATGCGCAGAGCCAAGAACTGGCCCCCTTCCACCAGTTCGGGATCTTCGAGGTTGTAATGGGCCTGCACCGTAAGCAGGAACCAGCCCTGCCCCAGGACATTGGACGCATCGATGATGCCCGAAGATTCCTCGTCTTGGGTCAGGAAATTGGGAGCGCCGGGCATGAACCTGTCCGGATCGTGCTGGGCGACCAGGCTGAGCTGATCGCGGCGGGCATCATAACGCCAGGTTTTGGCAATATGTTCCTGGTTGCCGGGGTCTTCCTGGATCACTACCCGGCCGCGCCCATCGATGGCCAGGTTATCCATCATTTTTTGGCCTTCGGTTCCATCCAGGAGCATATCGATTCTCCCGCCGCCGGCCGGGTTTTTGCGGTCTTTGAAATGCAGGCGCCAAAGCCGGCTCTTCCCGGTGAAGCTGGCGGTGGTGACGAAGTAGAAGTCGTTGGGATGGGTCGGGTCCCAGGCGCCATCCTCGGGACGATTGAAGGCTGTCACCTGGTTCTGTACGCTGGTCGCCTCAAGCTCCGCGCCGCTCATATTGGATACGTCGCCTAAGCTGAAAAGGCTGAAGGAGCCTTTTGAAATTGGCGGCGTGCTGTCATTTTCCTGGATGAGACCCTCCACCTTTACACCGTAGAGTTGCCCGTTGGTCAGACCAGCGGCTTCTACCGGGTTATCAGAACGGGTCTTTTCGCCTACATAGATATAAATTTGACCGGTCCCGCTGTCATCTGTTCCAGCAACCACGGTATAGCGGCCGGCATCCGGGTTAGCCACTGAGTGCTCGTGGCTAAATTTGCCCAGGCGGGGCAGCTCGTAGCTGGTACTATCCATCAAGTGGGCGAAAGCCCGTCCTTCGGCGCCGCTTTCCTCGCCGTTCATAAAGATGCGGCCGCGATAGCCGATGCCTCTGTCACCATGCTTGTCGCTCGCTGCCTGAGCGCTCTCGCCGTGCCGCTCATCCTTGCTGTAGAATGCCGAAATTGGAGGCAGGTCTGCCGAGCAGAAGCGGTTGAAGCCCACGCTCTGGGCCGGTGGGTTATAGGTCCCGCTGACCGGGTCCCAGGTTATGACGTTTTGGATCAGGTCTTCGCCGGAAAGGGCGCGTAAATCCTTTTTGTTGATGATCCATTTCGATATGAAGGAGCCGGTTGCTCCGTGCGCTCGTACCACACCTTCGTCCGGGTTCAATTCATGGTTTGCCACCAGCGTGAAGGTGCCATTGTTATTGTCAAATGCGCCCAGGCCATCGGGGATGCCCACCATGCGGTAATTGGAACCCGCAGGGGAATCGCCTACAGTTAGGATCGAGCGAGTCATGACACCCCTTTCTACCCCGACGATATAAGCGGGTTGCGAGCTGCTTGGCCCCTGGGTCGAGTAAGCGTAGGCCGCGCCAACGCTGCTGACCAGCAGGACCAGAATCATGAAGGACAAAAATATTCGTTTCTTGTTACCAATACCTTCGCCAGTTACGGCGAAAAGACAGGTGATTTAGCTACATGAATGCTGCCCAAAGTGGCGATTTTCTGAAAAAGCTGGGCAACTAAAATATCATCAGGTTTTTGCGGAAGTATTTTTTAACATTTCGGTCGCATATTTGCGGCCTCGGTAATAGGATTTCAGATCCAGAACGCCAAAATCGGGATCCGTCTGCCGGAAATCGCACATTAACACTTGAGATAGGTTGACCATAAACAAAGACAGATTGGCGGCATTGGTGACTGCAGTTTGGTTGACATTCATGAAATCTTCCAAGCCCCAGAACTGTTTGGCGGCTCTGAAGTTGAATTCAATGGTCTGATCACAAATGACAAATTTTGCTTCAGCCGCCCTGGTCAGTTGAAACTGAACTGGTGGCACCGACCGCTCCGTCTGCGAGGAAAAGACTGCGATACCCTCTTGGTATCCATTCAGGTACCAGGAGGTGCAGATGAAGCAGGAGTGGACAATTCACAGGCAGACTGTCCAGCAAATCGACGGACAACGTCGTTGGGATCAAGCTTACCAATGCCTCCTGAAATGGGCCAGAGCGATACAACAAGGGCCGGTGACCTTGCGACAGGAGGCAAATGATGAGAGTAGCAATTTATGTCCGAGTTTCGACCAATCGCCAGATGCTGACCCAGACCATTGAACAGCAAATCGAGCGATTGCGGGTTTACATCTCCACCCAATGCTGGACGTTGGAGAGCGAACATATCTATCGTGACGATGGTCGTAGTGGGGCAAAATTGAACCGGCCAGGTTTGGATAGTTTGAGAGACCATGCTGCTTTGGCCGAGTTTGAACAGGTTTTGATAACGGCTCCGGATCGGTTAGCACGCAATTATGTCCACCAGGTGTTGATCATCGAGGAATTGGGGCGGCGAGGCATCCAGGTTGAGTTCCTGGATCGCCCGATGAGCAATGATCCTCATGACCAGTTGCTGCTGCAAATCCGGGGAGCGGTGGCAGAATACGAGCGAACGCTCATTGCGGACCGCATGCGCCGGGGACGGTTGAGCAAATACCGAGCTGGCAAATTGACCCCTTGGACCCGCCCCCCGTATGGATACCAGGTAGATCCCGATCATCCTCGCGATCCGGATTTGCTCCAACTGAATGAACCCGAAGCTGCCATGGTAGCCCAAATGTTTGCGTGGAACCTTGAACCCCAAAATACGTTATACTCCATCGCAAAGCGGCTCGGTGACTTGGGTCTGCCGACACCGAACGGCAAAACGAGATGGAATGTATCTTCCGTGCGAGGCATCCTGAAAAATTCGGCCTATATCGGACAAACCTATGCTAATCGTTCTTACCCCGTACCATCCAAACATCGCAAATCTGCCCTGCAGTCGGTTGGTCCAGGTGAGAGTTCGGCTCCCCGACCAGAAGAAGAATGGATCTCCATCTCGGTACCAGCCATTGTATCGCAGCAGACCTTTGATCAAGTCCAAGCCAAACTGTCTTTGAACCAGCAAATGTCTCCTAGAAATAACAAATCTCATCCGTATTTGCTCCGTGGGCTGGTGAGCTGTGGTCAGTGCCGCCTGAGCGCCATGGGGCGTATGCAGCGGAACGGTTATCGTTATTACGTCTGCCGTGGTCGCACAGACGCCTTGCGGGCTGTGCAAGGGCAACGCTGCACAGCTCGCTATTCGCCAGCCGACCAACTCGATGAACTGGTCTGGCGGGATTTATATGCTGTCACGACCAACTCGGAAATCATCGGCTATGCTTTGGAACGAGCCCATGGAGGTCATTGGTTGCCTCAGGAACTTCAGGCGCAACTTGAGGCGCTGACTAAAGCGGCCAAACAACTGGAACGTCAACAAGAACGTTTGTTAGACGCTTACATCGCAAACGTTATCCAACTGGCAGAACTTGAACGCAAACGGGAAGAGCTTACTCAGAAACAAGAAGCCATTCGGAAACAGACATCTCAACTCCAAGCAACAGCTACTCAACGGATTGCTTTGTCTCAAGTGGCTGAATCAATTGAGGCATTTTGTGCTCAGATCCGCCCAGTGCTAGAAGAGGCAAGTTTTGAACAAAAGCGTCAACTCGTCGAATTGCTGATCGATCGCGTGATTGTTTCCGATGGAGAGGTGGAAATCCGCTATGTCATTCCTACTCAGCCGGAAGGCCCTCATCTCCCTTTTAGTCATTTGCGTTTAGACTATCGAAATCATCTTTGAAGAAGCCAAAGGCGAAGTCGGTCTCGACCACTACGAAATGCGTAGCTGGCTTGGCTGGCATCATCACATGCTGCTGGTGGCTTTGGCTCATCATTTCTTGGTCCGACTGCGTGTCCGCTTTCAACACCGATCACCCGCTTTGACTGTTTACCAGGTGCGACTCCTGTTGGCCAGCGTACTACCGAAGCCCATCTTCGATGCCACGGCTGCTTTGCAACGGGTTCGTTATTACCAGAGGCGCTCCTACCCAGGCCTATCTGTCTCATAGCAAGTCTAAGCTGGCCAGACTCGCGATCCTTTCACCTAACCTTGCGCTGTAATATTAGTGCACCCGAAAGAACGCAAAATCTTGACAACCAATCTCTTTTTTTCTATAATAAATGGGAACGTTCCACCCGGTTTTCCTGTTTTGAGGGATGGTTATGAAAGCTCGACCAACCATCATCGACGTTGCCCAGCTCGCCGGTGTTTCCAAAACCACCGTCTCGCGCGTGGTCAATGGCGACATCCGTAAGGTCAGCCAGGCGACCATCGACAAGGTCAAGTGGGCCATCGAACACCTGGGCTATGAGCAGAACACGGTAGCCAGCAGCCTGCGTACCGACAAGACCAATATCGTCATGCTCTCCATACCGGATATCAACAACCCCTTCTGGCCCGAAGTGGCACGCGGCATCCAGGATTTCATGGAGTTGCAGGGCTACGTGGTTGTCTTCGCCAACAACGATTGGGACCCCCAGCGTGAGATCAAGTTCTTGAGAATGGCGCGGCGCGGCCGTTTCGACGGTATTCTGATCAACCCTATCCAGGTCCCAGAAAAGGAGCTGCTCTCCGCCAGAATTCCCACGGTGATCATAGGCAACCGGGACGGCTACACAAACCTGGATAACGTCAGCTCGGACAGCTACAGCGCCGTACAAACAGCTATGGAACACCTGACCGGCCTTGGACATGGCCGCATCGGTTTCCTGTCCGGCATTTCCCATGTGAGCACTGCCCGCTCCCGCCTCAGCGCTTACCGGGATTTCCTGAATGAGAATAACCTGGAAAAGGAGGCGGAGTTGATCGCATACGTGCTCTACAGCCATGAGGGCGGTATGAGCGGGATGGCCCAATTGCTGGACCTGCCCAACCCGCCCACCGCCGTCCTGGCCTCCAACGACGTGATCGCCCTGGGGGCGATGCACCTGGCCCGCGAGCGCGGCTGCAGGATCCCGGACGACATTTCCATCATGGGGATTGACGGCATCTACGCTGCTTCCACCACCCTTCCTCCATTAACGACCATCGAAAAACAAAAGTACGAACTGGGCAACCAGGCGGCCCGGCTGCTCATCAGCCGTATTAAAAGGAAGAAACGCCCATGCAGCACGTTTCCATCCCCTGTAAGCTGGTTGTGCGCAGCTCCACGGGTCCCGTTCCGATCTTGCAGGCAGCGAAGTAGCTAATTTTTTTAGCCCTTAATGGTAACGTTCCACCCACTTTGCCAGTTAGTATTTGATGATCCATTTACCGCTAACGTTAAAATAAAAAACCGTTTGAGTAATCGCCGACAAAGGATGTCTATGAATAAAGAGCAATTTATCAAAAAAGCGCAGGGTTGCCTGGCCGGCCTGGCTTGCGGAGATGCGCTTGGCGACCTGGGGCGGTCGCCCGAACACCGCAAGAAGTACGGGATCGTTACCAATATCTACGACGGCGCCAGCAGCACCGACGATACGGAATTCGCCATCTTCGTGGCCCGCATGCTCCTGGATTGTAATGGGCAGCTCACCCCGGATGCCGTGCTCAGCGCCTGGAAAAAGTACATCCTCGAGCAAGGGGGATTGTTCGAGCGCGGCGGCCTGCCTCTGTATGGGGCGGTCGCCAATTTGCAACGCGGCATCCTGCCTCCGCTCAGCGGGCGCTACAACGTGATGAATATCGACGACGGCGCCGCCATGCGCGTCGCCCCGATTGGCGTGGTCTGCGCCGGAAATCCGGATGGCGCCGCCCGCATGGCGGTCCTGGAAGCCCAGGTGAGCCACGACCGGGATGGGATCTGGGCCGCCCAGGCGGTGGCGGCCGGCATCGCCGTGGCTCTTGACGGCGGCGGTGTGGAAGCGATCCTCTCGACCGCGCGCCAGCAGGTGCCTGCGGATAGCTGGCTGGGCTACGCCCTGGATAAGGCGATGCAAATTTGCCAATCGGCCGAGACGATCGAATACGCCTGGGAGCCCTTACACAACGAATTTTGGACGCCGTCGCATTCGGCAGCGCCGGAGGCAATTCCGCAGGCGCTGGCGGTTTTCCAGTTGACCCATGGCGACTTTCGCAAGGGGATGTTCTGGGCCTGCAATTTCGGGCGCGACGCCGACACGATTGGCGCTGTGGTAGGCGCCCTGAGCGGAGCCCATTGCGGGATCGAGGCGATTCCTGCCGGTTGGGTGGAAAAAGTGCGCTACCCGGCCGGCGTTTGCCTGAAATTCGCCGCCCAGGAAGATATCCTGGAGCTGGCCACTGCCCTGGCCGAGCTGGTCCGATAACTGTGTTCATTCAGGGTTGGGCGCACTGCCCCTGGCCGCCGGCCAGTGGTCGGTGCTAACCTTCGCTTAGCCAGCCACGCTCACGATCTTCAGATTAGAGGATACGAGGAGGTGTTTATTGAAATGAGTCTCGAACGAACGCTCGCAATAAGATTGGCCCATTTTTTACGCCCATTGGGTTTTGCGCCCATTGGGCAAAAGTGTTGGGCGCCTATGGCGCACCACGCGGACAGGATAAAAAGAAATTCATCATAATAGATCAAGAGGAGTGAATGAGATGGAAAAGATTTCCCGCCGTGAGTTTTTGAAATTGTCTGGGGTGACTGCCGCCGGGCTGGTCCTGGGCGCCTGCGCCCCAACTGCCACTCAGTCGCCCGCCACTCAAGCGCCCGCCACTTCAGCCCCCACGACTCGCCCGGCCGTCGACGCCGACTGGTGGACGGTAGCCGGCGCAGATGTCGGTAATGAGCCAGACCAGCGCGCCTGGGTGGCCGAATTCCAGAAGACCGACCCCGGCTCGTGGGTCAAAGTGAACGCCACTTTCCTGCCGGACGACGGCTTTTCGGAAAAAATGACCACCGTGTTGGGCACCGGTTCCGGCGTTCCGGACGTCACTACCTTCTGGGATGCTAATTGGTTTCCATTGGCCCTCGACCTGCGCGACTATATCGCCCGCGATGGCGTGGACATCAATATGTATTCCAAGCGCCACTTCGACAGCCGCTGCCGCTTCGGCGACGAGATCATCGGCCTGCCCATCGGTGTGGGCGCCACAATGTATTTCTATAATCAGGATATGTTCGATAAGGCCGGCCTTGTCCTACCCGCAGTGGGGTTACACCATGGATCAGTTCCTTCAGGACTCCGTCAAAATGAGCGACACCGAGAACAAGATCTACGGCGCCACCATGCCCACGCGTGTCTGGCGCGGCGAGTTCTTCGCTTTTGGCGCCCTCCCGTTCAGCGAGGACGGCAAGACGGTCGACGGCTACATGAACGGCGCTAAGACGGTGGCAGCTTTCGAATTCATGTACGACCTGGCCCATTCCGGAGCCGTCCCTACCGTGGCCGAGTTTCAGGCCTTACAAACCGAAGGCACCGGACCCCTGGACCTGTTCAACACCGGACGCCTGGGCTTCGCCGGTCTGAACAACGGCCAGTTCCAGATCGTAGACCAGGCCGGTGTAAAATTCGGCCTGGTGCATAACCCCCAGGTTCCGGGTGAGGAGATCATCACCAACGGCTGGACACTGCAACTGGGCATTCCCAAAGCCAGCCAGAAACAGGACGCCGCCTGGGAATGGTTGAAGTGGATGACCGGCAAGGACGGGCAACGCTTCTTGATGAATATGAACCATGGCTACACACCCAATATCCCTGCCTTGTGGCCCGAACACCCGGCGGCCAACGACGAGCGCGTCAAATTCTTCTTCAAGATCCTGGAAACCCCCATGCTGTGGGAGTTCTCGGGCCGCTTCCCCTATTTCAGCAAGGTCACACGCCTGAATCAGGACCTGTACGACAAAATCTACCTGGGCGAGATCGAGAAATCTCAAATCAAGGACGAGCTGAATAAAACCGTCCCTCAGGCCCAGGAAATTGTGGACACCGAGCGCAAGAATCTCGGATTGGGCTAAGCCAGGCGGGCTGCCAGTAGGGGCAGATCATGATCTGCCCCTACTGCAACCTGCTAACCTGCAACGTTCAACCCAAACAGGAGGCCAGCCAATGAAGATGAGCCGCATGGCGGCGCGTGAGGCAGTCGAAGGATACCTGTTCATCAGCCCGTGGCTGATCGGATTCCTGATTTTCACGGCTGGTCCATTCGTCGCTTCGTTTCTTCTCAGCTTTACCAACTGGCGTATTTCCACCTCGCCAAGCTGGATCGGGTTGGAAAACTACGCCCGCATCTTCACCAAAGATCCCGATTTCTACCAATCTTTAAAGGTAACCTTTACCTATGTTGGCATTTCCCTGCCGCTTAACTTGCTGGCAGGCCTGGGGTTATCCTTGTTGCTGAATCAAAAAATCCGCGGCATGACCATCTTCCGCACGGTGTTTTACCTGCCGGTGGTGCTCTCAGGAGTATCCGTTGCTTTGATGTGGATGTGGCTGCTCAACCCGGATTACGGTGTGGTTAACTCGTTGCTGGCCCTGGTTGGCATTAAGGGTCCCCAGTGGTTCTGGGACCCGCGTTGGTCCTTGCCCAGTGTGGTGTTGATGAACCTCTGGCGGGTGGGCGGCAGCGCCATCATCTATCTGGCTGGGCTGCAGAATATCCCGCCCCACCTGTACGAAGCCGCCGAAATTGACGGGGCCGGCATCTGGTCTAAACTGCGCCATGTAACTCTGCCCATGCTGACCCCCACTATCTTCTTCCAACTGGTGATGGAGCTGATCGACGCCTTCCAGGTGTTTACCGCGGTATATGTCATCACTGGAGGCGGCCCCATCCGTTCCACCTTATTTTTTATGTTTTACATGTTCCGCACCGCGTTTGAGGACTTTCAAATGGGCTATGCCTCCGCCCTGGCCTGGATTATGGCGGTGATCATCATATTTTTCACAGCCCTGGTGTTCAAAAGCTCGCCTTTATGGGTATATTACGAATCGGAAGGACGTAAATAACAATGGCTACGATCACCTCATCTTCCCGGCGCCCCCTATCCAGGGTTCTCGCCTCCAAGACCTGGCAGCGGCGGATTAACGCCTTCGCCGCACTGCTTTTGTTGGTTGGACTGGCGGCCTTGTTTATCGTCATCCCCATCGGCTGGATGGCAGTCACCGCGCTGAAGGAGCGCGGCCAGATATTTGCCTGGCCGCCGGAGTACTGGCCCAACCCGGTCCGCTGGCAGAATTTCACCGACGTGATGACCCAGCTTCCCTTCCTGCGTTTTGCCGCCAATTCCCTGGTCATCTCGCTGTTGAACATCATAGGCCGGGTGATCTCTTGCAGCATCGTGGCCTTCGCCTTTGCCCGCCTGCGCTTCCCAGGGCGGAATTTCCTGTTCCTGCTGCTGCTCTCTACCTTGATGATCCCCAGCCAGATCACCCTACTGCCCCAATTTGCCCTGTTCCAGCGCCTGGGTTGGGTGGGAACCTACCTGCCATTGATCGTGCCCTCCTTCTTCGGCAACGCGTTTTTCATCTTCCTGATGCGCCAATACATCATGACGATCCCGCGCGACCTGGACGAGGCAGCGCGTATCGACGGCGCCTCCACCTGGGACGTTTTCTTCCGCATCATCCTGCCCCTGTGCATCCCACCCCTGGTGGTCATCGCCGTGCTCACCTTCCTATGGACCTGGAACGACTTTCTGCAACCCCTGATCTACATCAGTGATTACAACAGCTACACTATCCAACTGGGCTTGAACATGCTCAAAGGCCGCTACAACATCCAATGGAACCTGATTATGGCGGGCTCGCTGGTGGCGGTCGTCCCCTGCATCCTGATATATTTCTTCACCCAGAAATACCTGATTGGCGGCATCGCCAGCGTCGGCATAAAAGGATAACGCGCGTGAGCCAGCCCAATTTTTCGTTCCATCCAGGCCGGCTGGCTATGCCAGACCGGTTTACCCGGCCGGGCTGGCGCTGGCTGCTGGCGATTTCCTGGATGGCGGGCCTGCTGGTCGTTGCTGGGATGGTTGTGCGGCAGCTTTCCGGTTCCAACGCCCGCGACCCGGCACCAAAATCTGGTTTCACCCCACGCCGGGCGCTGGCCCTGGCCTGGTGGCAGGATCGTCTGTACGCTATCGGCGGCTGGAACGGCTCCAGTCCGCAGCTTAGCGTGGTAGAAATCCTGGACCCCGCCCGGCGCGCCTGGACGCCCGGGCCGGCGCTGAACGTGGCCCGCAGCCAGCACGCCGCGCTGTCTGCCGGCGACCGGCTGTGGGTGCTCGGTGGGTGGAGCGCCCAGGCGGGATTGGTGAGCGCTGTTGAGGCGCTCAGCCCCTGGGAAAGGCGCTGGGAGATCGTCACCCACCTGCCCACGCCGCGCCGCGAGCCGGGCGCAGCCCTGCTGGACGATTGGATCGTGGTAGCCGGTGGCTTCAACGGCCGCAGCGACGCCGACCTAGATGGGTACTTAACCACCGTGGAGGCTTACAACCCGCGGACAGACCGGTGGCAGCGGCTTGCATCGCTGAACACGCCGCGCCGGGGCCTGGCCCTGGTCGCAGCCGGCGGTGCGCTGTACGCCATCGGCGGTTACAACGCCGAGGATGGGTTCTTAAACACCGTCGAGCGTTACGACCAGCAAAGCGGGCGCTGGACGGCGCTGGATTGGCCCATCCTGCCCCGCACCTGGTCTGCCTCCGCAGTACTGAACGGCGACATCCTGCTGCTCGGCGGCTACAACCTGCAAGGACACCTGGCGGCTGTGGAACGTATCGACCCGGCCAGCGGCGAAGTGTGCCTGGCCCAACCGTTGAATCAGGGGCGCGCCTGGCTGGCTGCCGCCCCGCTGGATGGCGGGCTGCTTGCCATTGGTGGTGAGGGCCGCCTCGGGATCGACCGCTGGGCCCAGCGGCTCGACGTTGCGTGTAGCCAATGACTGACGCAGCAGGCATAACCACCTCCTCAGAAGAACTCTACCAGCGGGCAACCGGCGCTTTGCTGGGAGTGGCTATTGGCGACGCCATGGGTGCTTCGCTGGAGGGGCGCAGCGCGGCGGAGATCCGAGCCCAATATGGACGCCTGAGCGGCTTCGTGGACGAAAAGCCGGCCGGCACCGACGATACGGATTTCACCCTGTTCAACGCTTACTTGCTGATCACTTATGGCGCCCAGATCACATTAGAACAGGTGCAGGCCGAATGGCAGGATAAACTCCTAGGAGCGGAGTGCGCCTACCGGCCAGGCGGTTTCAGCGACGTGATTGCCACTCGTAACCTGCGCCTCGGGTTGCAAGCGCCTTTTTCAGGTCGTTTTGGCCAGCAGATGTGGAGCGACGGCGTGGCCATGGCGATCAGCCCGGCGGGCATCATCGCTGCCGGGCGCCCCGAGCTGGCCGCGCAGCTTGCCCACACCCTGGGGAGCGTCTCGAACGGGCGGGACGGCCTGTGGGCGGCTCAGGCTGTGGCTGCCGCGGTCGCCGCCGGGATGAGCGGCGCAGCGCCCGAGGCGATGATGCAGGCGGCCTTGTCCGCCGTTCCGGCCGGTAGTTGGACGGGGCGCTGCCTGCGGCGGGTGGCGGCGCTTTTCCCTGGGCCGGCCACTGACCCGGACGCGGAGCACCTGGATGAAATACTCGAACGATTGAGCCTCGAGCTGGTGGTCGATTGGTGGCCATGGGCCGACCTGGCGACCGAGGCGGTGCCGCTGGCTTTTGGCGCATTCCTGGCTGCTCGCGGCGACTTCGCCAGCGCGCTGCCGGCTGCCATCAGCCTGGGGCGCGACGCCGACACCATTGGGGCTATCGTGGGGGGGCTGGCTGGCGTCTACCAGGGGCTGGATGGCATCCCGGCCGCCTGGGTGCAACAGGCCCAATTGGCGCCCGGAAAGTGCATCGGCTTTGTGGCCGGTATGGACATCGCCCAGACCGCCCGCCTCCTGGTCGATCGCCGCGTGCAGGCGGAGCAGCAGTGAATCCGGGATCCCTTCTCACAGCCAGCGCCGGCAACCATAGCCCGGACGTTCGCCTGGACTGCCGCATCACGGTGCGGGCCGCTGAAAGCCAGGCCGGCCAGGTGCGCGTCCAAAGCAAAGTGGGCTCTTTCTACCAGGAGTCGATTGAAAGCCTGGTGCACGCCGGGTTGGAGGCTTTGGACGCCAGCGACCTGTCCGTGGAGGTGGAAGACAGCGGCGCCTTGCCCTACACGTTGTTGGCGCGCCTGGAAGCCGCCATCCGCCGCCTGCGACCCGACCTGCCTGCCTCCCGTATGCTGCTGCCCGAGAACCGCTCCCAGGCGGATTATCTGGCGCCCCGCCAGGGCGTGATCCGTCGCCGCGCCGCCGGCTTCGGCGTTCGCGCCTGTACCTGCCCGGCAACACCCCCAAATATTTCATCAACGCCGGGCTGCACGGGCCAGATACGATCGTCCTCGATCTGGAAGATTCGGTCGCCCCACAAGAAAAGGATGCCGCCCGCCTGCTGGTGCGGGCCGCCCTGGTCGCCGTGGATTTTTACGGCGCCGAAAAGGGCGTGCGCATCAATAGCCTGCCGGCCGGCCTGGACGATATGCGCCTGCTGGCTCCCCACGGAGTGCACACTTTCCTGATCCCCAAGGTGGAGTCTCCCGAACAGGTGCGCCAGGCTGCCGCGCTGTTGGACGAATTGAGCGCCGCTGCCAGGCTTCCTGGCCAGGTCTGGCTGATCCCGATCCTGGAAAGCACCTCTGGCATGTTACAGGCTGCCGAGATCGCCCAGGCTTCGCCGCGTAACGCCGCCCTGGCGATTGGGATCGAAGACTACCTGCGCGACCTGGGCGCCCGGAAGACACAGGCCGGCCTGGAAAGCCTGTGGGCGCGCAGCCGGGTGGTCAATGCCGCCCGGGCCGCCGGCATCCAACCGCTGGCGTCCGTCTATGCCGACGTGGAGGACAAAGCTGGCTTGCTGGTGTTTGCTTCCGCTGCCAGGGATTTCGGTTTCGAGGGTATCGGCTGCCTGCACCCGCGCCAGGTACGCGCCACGCACATGGCCTTTACGCCCGATGCGGCGGAAATCGATGCGGCCGGGCGCTTGGCGGCGGCTTACCAGACTGCCGTCGCCGGCGGAAGCGGCGTGGTGAGCGTGGACGGCAAAATGGTGGATAAACCGGTCGCAGAGCGCGCCGTGCAGACCCTGCGCCTGGCCGAGGCGGCTGGCGTGTTGCCGGCCGAGATGGCGGCGTTGGTAGAGGCGGCATTGTGAACGAGTTCTTGATCAATGCCGCCGGCCGCCGCATCCCGCCGCGCGTCAACGGGCGAAAGGTCCTGCCCTACCAGGGGGTCGGGCAGCACCTGCCACACGGCCATAAGATTGGCGCTCCCCTGCGGTCGAGCGCCCAATACCCGCCTGACGGGAATAAGCTTACGCCCACTTTGATCGAAGCGCTGCAAAAAGCCGGGCTGCGTGATGGAATGGTGATCTCATCCCACCACCACTTCCGCAACGGCGAGCAGGTCATGCTGCCGGTGTTCGCCGCCGCGCAGGCGCTGGGCGTAAAAAACCTGGTGTGGTTCCCGTCCGCCGCCTTTCCCTGCCACGCCCCATTAACCACCGGGCTGGAAAGCGGGCTGATCCATCACATCGAAGGCAGCTTGAACGGCCCGCTGGGGCGTTTCGCTTCCGAGGGGCGAATGCGCGGGATGGCTGTGCTGCGCTCGCATGGCGGGCGCTACCGCGCCATCCAGGAAGGAGATGTGCACATCGACATTGCCATCCTGGCTGCCCCGGCTGCCGACGCCTTCGGCAACTGCAGCGGGGTGATCGGGCCGGCTGCCTGCGGGCCGCTGGGTTTTGCCCTGGCTGACGCCCAATACGCCGATCATGTCATCGTGGTCACCGACCACCTGGTACCTTTCCCCTGCCTGCCCTGGGATATTCACGGCAACTGGGTCGACCAGGTCGTGGTGGTCGACCAGGTGGGCGATCCCGCCGAGATCGTCTCCGGAACCACCCAGGTCACGCGCTCCCCGACCGGCTGCTGATCGCCGAATATGCGGCGCGCCTTGTGCGGGCGGCCGGCATCCTTCGCCCGGGTTTCTCCTTCCAGGCAGGGGCGGGCGGGACCAGCCTGGCTTTCACCATTTTTCTGGGCGAGATGATGCGCCAATCTGGCGTTAAAGCGCGCTTCATCCGTGGCGGCAGCACGCGCTACCTGGTGCAGATGCTGGAAGAAGGGCTCACGGAATACATCCTGGATGGCCAGAGCTTCGACCTTGAGGGGGTGCGCTCGCTGCGCGAGAACACCAGGCACGTGGCAACCAGCCCCTTTACCAGCTACAATTACCATGGCAAAGGCAACTTTGCCTCCATGCTGGACTGCGTGGTGCTGGGCGCCACCGAGGTGGACCTGAATTTCAACGCCAACGTGGTGACCCATTCGGATGGCGCCTTGCTGCACGGGATCGGCGGTTGGCAGGATGCTCTGTTTTCGCGCTGTACGATACTGACCGTACCCACCTTTCGCGACCGGCTGCCGATCATCCGCGAGCGGGTCACCACCCTGTGCGGGCCGGGCGAACTGGTGGATGCGGTCGTCACCGAGCGCGGCATCGCTATCAACCCCCGCCGGCAGGACCTGCTGGCCGCGCTGAGCGGCTCGGGCCTGCCGCTGTGCTCCATCGAGGCGCTGAAAGACAGGGCGGAGGCCATCTGCGGGAAACCGCAGGAGCGGTGCATGAGCAATGATCACCCCATCGGCGTGGTGGAATGGGTGGACGGCACCGTGTTGGATACAATCTACCAGGTGGTGTAATGCTCACCCTTTACGATCGCTGCTACGGCGCCTTGCTGGGGCTGGCTTACGGGGACGCTATCGGCTATCCGGCTCTCTTTCATCGTGCCCACCAGTTCCCGGAAAAACGCCGCGAGTTCCTGTGGCGCACGAATCGCGATCTGGCGCGCCAGCGCATCTTGCGCCTGACCCTGCCGTTCACCCACCGCCTGCCGGCCGAGACCCTGGAGCCTTTTCCAACCGACGACAGTGAGTACGCCGTGTTCACCGCCCAAACACTCCTGGCTGCGCCGGGTGAGCCGGAGGCGGCTGCCTTTCTACAGGCCTGGCAGGAGCGCATCCTGCCGCTGAGCGGGGAAATACTGACCGGCTTTTCGGAACGCGCCGCCATCGAAAACCTGCGCCACGGCGTCCTGCCGCCAGCCAGCGGGAATGATAACCCCCAGCACTACGACGACTCGGCCGTCCCGCGGGCAATGGTGATTGGCCTGTACTGCGCCGGAAGGCCGCAAGCAGCCGCGGAGTTGGCTCAATTGGATGCTCAGATCACCAACGCCGAGGATGGCGTGTGGGCGGCGGAAGGCATGGCGGCCGCGACCGCCGTCCTGGCCGGCGGAGGGGAGTTGGCCCAGGCTCTGGAGCGCGCCCGCGCCGAGTTTCCGTCTGACTCCTGGATCGCCCACGGCGACCGATTGGCTCGCGAGTGCGCCGCGCAGGCCATTGATCCCTACGATCTGGCGCTGCTGCTGTCCACGCGCCTGATCAACACGGTATATTCCTACGGCAACGCTGCCCCGGAGACCTTCCCGGCCGCCCTGGCGCTGGTAGAGGCCTGCCGCGGCGACCTGCAGCAGAGCGTGCTGCTGGCAAACGCCATCCCCAAGAGCGCCGATTCGCTGCCAGCCATGACCGGCGCCCTGGCTGGCGCTTACCAGGGATACCAGGCAATCGGCCCTGCCTGGCGGCAGATGCTGGACCGCTGCCGCGGGTTGTGCCTGCCGTTTACCGCCGGCATTTCGCTGCAGGCGCTCGCCGCAGACCTGGCGCAGAAGAGCGCAGGAACCTTCTAAGGTGATTGAATCCAGCCGCGTTTTCAAGCCTCCCGGAAAGGACCTGCCGCAGCTACAATACCTGCAATGGATTCCGGAAGGGTTGGGCGAGAAGAACTGGCCCTCGATCCTGTTTTTGCACGGCAAGGGAGAACGCGGCCATAACCTGAAGCTTGTCAAGCGCCATGGCTTGCCTGCGCTGCTGGCGCAGCGGCGCGATTTCCCCTTCTTCGTCCTGGCGCCGCAGTGTCCTTCCGAGAGGGATTGGTCGCCGTTGATGGACTCTCTGGAGGCACTTCTGGCTCAAGCCTGCCGCGATTACCCGCTGGACGAAAGTCGCCTGTACCTGACCGGCCTGAGCATGGGCGGGCGCGGCGCCTGGGAGCTGGCCTGCCGCCAGCCGCGCCTTTTCGCTGCCCTGGCAACCGTATGCGCGCGACGCCCCGCCTTACTGCAGGAGCCTGGCAGCCTCGCCAGGCTGCGCGACCTGCCGGCCTGGCTCTTTCACGGCGCTCTAGACCAGGTGGTGCCCCTATCCGAATCCCAGGCGCTGTATGAAGCGCTGCGGCCCATTAACCGCGAAGTGCGCCTGACCGTTTACCCACAGGCCGGCCACGACGCCTGGACTATCGCTTACCAGGATCCAGAGCTTTACACCTGGTTTCTGGAATTTCAAAGTAAAGGCCTGAATAGGGATAAAAGTCATGAGCCAGACCCGCCTTGGACCACTTCCACCTGATTACCGCCAACGCGTCTACGCTGGCTGGCTGGGGAAATGCATCGGGGTGCGCTTCGGCGCGCCGCTGGAGGGCTGGACCTACCAGGAGATCCTGGATACGCTCGGCGAGCTGGAATGGTACCTGCCGTCTTCAGACAGCGGCTTCGGCGGTTGGGGAGCGACCGACGGCAAAATCTTCAAACCGGACGATGACACCGCTTTTCCAATGATCCTGATCCGCGCCTTGCAGGATTACGGCCCGCAGGTGAGCGCAGCGCAGATCGGCCAGACCTGGCTCAACTACCTGGGCGATCAGCACGGCAGCCTGTGGTGGGGCGGCTACGGGGTCTCAACCGAACACACCGCCTATCTGAATCTGAAGGCCGGCCTGTTCGCTCCGCTTTCCGGTTCGGCCGCATTGAACGGGCTGGGCATCGCCGAGCAGATTGGCGGGCAGATCTTCAGCGATATCTGGGGGCTGGTCGCTCCCAACAACCCGGCCCTGGCGGCGGATTACGCCGAAAAGGCGTCCAGCGTCTCGCACGACGGCAATGGGATTTACGGCGGGCGTTTCATCGCCGCCCTGGTGAGCGCCGCCTTCGGCGAGCGCGACCCGCAAGGCTTGATCCGGGCCGGGCTGCAGGTCATCCCGGCCGGGAGCGAATATGCCCGCCTGGTGGGCGCCGTTCAGGAATTCCACCGCCAGCATCCAACCGGCTGGCGGGAGGCCTTCAACTTCTTGAATGAGAACTTTGGCTACCAGCATTATCCCGGGACTGTGCACATCATCCCCAACGCCGGCGTGATCGTGCTGGCCCTGCTCTATGGAGGCGGCGATTTCACCCGTTCCATCCGCATTGCCAACATGGCAGGCTGGGATACGGACTGCAACGTCGGCAACGTGGGCGCTATCCTGGGGGTGGCTAATGGCCTGGAAGGCATCGACCCGCGCTGGCGCGAGCCGATGAACGACACCCTGGTGACCGCCTCGCTGATCGGGGCTGCCAACCTGTGGGACCTGCCGGCCTGCGCTCACCTGATCGCCGACATGGGCGCCCGCATTGCCGGCGAAACCCCGCCACCGCGACCGAGATACGCTTTCGACCTGCCCGGGGCTACGCACGGATTCCGCTTCACCGGAGCGCGCGGCCAGGTGACCGTCCTGCGCCAAGCCAGGCTGGACCAGCGCAGCGCCCTGCAGGCCGTCATTCGCAAATTGAATAAGAAGGGCGAGGTGCGGCTGGGCGTCGAAACCTACTTACGCCCTGAGCGGTTGAGCGCCAATTACTACGGCGCCAGTTTCTCGCCCAAGATTTTTCCGGGGCAGCGCTTGCAGGCCGAGCTATACCTTCCCGAAGATGCCTCTGCCCACCTGCGCGCCGGCCTGTATGTTTGGGACGACAACCGCCGCCAGCCGCTCCAGGGCCGGGCTGTGGGCCTGGAACCTGGCAAGTGGACCCGCCTGAGTTGGGAGATCCCGGAGATGGATGGGGCTTTGTTGAGCCAGGTGGGGATTTTCGTGCGCAACTTGGGCGGACCGTGGAGCGGCTCGTTGTACCTGGCCAACCTGGATTGGAAAGGCACGCCCCGCTTCCGGTACGACTTCGACCGCGAGCGGCTGGAATATGGCGCTGCCAGCCAATGGACCTACCTGCGCGGATTCTGGCGCCTCGAGGACGGCGCCTACCATGGCAGCGGGCCGGAGATCAACGAAAGCTACAGCGGCGCCCCGGATTGGCAGGATTACACGCTCTCGGCGCGGATGACCCCCTTGCTGGGGACGGCCCACAATATCCTGGCGCGCGTCCAAGGCGCCCAGCGCTGTTATGCTTTGGGCCTGGGACCTGACGGCCAGTTGGTGCTCTACAATAACGCCGCCGGCTTTGCTATAAGCAATGCCGCCGGCTTTGCCACTGGCAATGCCTCTGGCTACTGTCCATTGGCAAGTGCACCCTTTGCCTGGGAGCAGGGGCAAAGCTACACGTTGAACTTGAAGGTGGAAGGTCCAGCGTTGACCGGCTGGGTGGAAGGCGGGCCCCGGTTGGAATGGATTGATGAAGAGCGCCCCTACCTGAGTGGACAAATCGGGCTGGGTAACTTTGGCGGCTGCCATACCCGCTACGATTGGGTTGGGGTGAGCTGAGAGGAGTGAACCCAGTTTCATGGATGCCGATTAGCCCGTGAGTTCAACGGGCAAGCATGGAGCCCAAGATGCCGAGAAGCCGGCTCTTTCTCAAGTTATCCAGTAGCGAGCTCCTAGGATCTGGGGCAGTACTGGAGGAACCGAACCGGATACACGATGGTTAAACAAAAAAATCCCCAAGATGCTCTGGGGGATCCTTGTCATTCTTTCTCCAATTGACACCAGCAGTGAAGTAAGACTGGTTGAAATCCAGTGGCATCATCCCATCCCCAACTTGAGCTGGTCTGGCGACGCCGAACCCCCATTGCGGCGTCGTTGAGGCGCCGAAATCACTGCTCCCCTGCAGGCGGCCCAATCTGCCCAGGTCTCGACCACGACAACCGAAGGGACAATCTCGGCCACAGGAGTAGTTGGTCCATCGGGGATGACATTGGACGCCTCGATCCCCGCCAGGGTGGTGGCTGGGACACGCTCTTTATCTTTCGCTTCGCCGGTAATCCGCTCGGTCAGGGCGCGCAGCAGGTCCAGGTTATCATCCACGCCGGCGTTGCCCAGGGCAGAGGGGACGAAGTCCCCGTAGACGCTCTTCGCCCAACTGATCTTGCGAGCGATCACGTTCCAGGCTTCCAGTTCAATTCCCCGGTAGCCCAGAGCAAACACACGCACCGGGCGTTTCTGGCCGAGCCGCCATACCCGGCACACAGCTTGGGCCAGGGAAATGGTTGCGTAGACGGCCTCATAGGCCACTACAGTCTGGAACATCACCAGATCCAGGCCGGTCTCAACTGCTTTTGGGTGGGTGATGAGGGCGTCCATTTTGTGGGCCTGCTTCTCAATCCACTCCTCGCGCTCCCCAGCCGGCACCCTGGCTGTGTTAAGATATACCGCCCGCAAGCCGGACCGGCGCAGGATTTTCTCCAGCCGCAGGGGCAGCGGGCGAGCCGTGGTCTGCTCGACCAGGACCACCGCCCTGCGCCCCTCACGGGCCTCCCGGCTGAGCAAGTCGAGCAGCTCCTGCTCTTTGGGCAGGAGGGTGCTTTCCGGCAAGACAGGCAGCGTGAGCACCACGTTGTGCGCTTTGGCCTGCCCATCTTCATCGCGTGACACAAAATCGTAGATGTGATTCCCTTTCCGTGCCACGTATTTCCAGGTCGATTCGGCGCACATGCCGTGCTTGTTCCAGCCTTTCATCGCACCGCGAGCGCTGGAGCCAGAGTAATTTTCGCCTGGCCATTCGTCGTAGTGTTTGGCCATCTCATAGAACATGCGCGGGCTGACGGCAATCTCGTCCGGCTTCACCCAGCGCGTGCGCAGCGGGTAGTGCGCCACCGTCGCCAGGCCGACCCGGTGCAAGCGCCCTCGTTGCCCTGGCTCAGGATCGGCACATCCTTTTGCCGGTACTCCTCCATGTCGATGGCGACCGGCACTTCCACCAGCGTGGGCGTGTACATGAGGTTGCGAAGGTCGATCGCATCCCGCCGGGCGTCAAAAACGAACTGGTTGAAATTGATAGAAGATCCTGTTGGTCAGCCATGGCTTACGCTCCTTTCCAATTTGCTCTACCAGCTTATACAGCGGGCGCGACAATGTGCATTACTATCACCATTGCTGACTGCCTTCAGGTGCCAAAAATTATCGGAGCCTACATAGACCTCGCAAAAACTGACTTCATTTTTGTCGCCGCTGTTCCAGATAGCGACCTTTTCCAACGAACAGGAGCTTCTTTCAGAAGACATGAGTTGGCTCGTCAGGGTTTGCCCACCGCTACTTTGCAGCTCAGAAAAGCTACGGGCGGCTCCAGGTGAGCCCGTATCTCCTATGGGACCTGCGGGCCCAGTCTCACCCTGGGGGCCCAGGAGGGCCCTGCTGGTTCCACTCTAACGGCACCCAGCCCGGTTCACAAGAATCGGCAAGCACCATCATCGTGATCACATTTCTAACACCGACTTGGTGGGTGCATGCCCGGATGACGTCGTCCCTCTGTTGTTGAGGAATGAACCGGGTAGGAAGCGCGCCAGTGGTCAACACGGCGAATAGGGGGATCGTCATGGACAAAAGCTTGGTGCTGATAGAAAGCATTCGTTTGTACATTTTAAGCTCCTAGTGCTCGGCGGCAGAAATAAGCCTATGGTATTTATACCTTGCGCCGAGCACTTAAACAGTTGGGCGGCGCAGGCTACCATTATCGGTCTAATTACGCCCAACCGCACTAGCCGGTTACACTCCCCTGCCGCTTTGGCGATAGAGGACCGTAACGGGAGCACTCATTTGTTGTTGTCTATGGGGGTGCATTCACCGTAACCATCACGAGCCCTGTTATCCGGGGGTATAATAAGACATTCACTGCCCCGGCCGGGAAGGGTTCGAGAGCCGGGTACTCCCAGGACGAAGTAGCACTGCTGCATTATCATGGAAGATCCTTCAACAATCGCTTGGGAAAAATTTCTCCAGCGCCACCCCCCAGACTGGTCTGAAATCGATCTGCGCAGCCGGATTGCAGAACAAAACCGCCTCACCCGCCGTTGGGTGGTGGCATTGGACGACACGACCGGCGCCCAGACAGTCCACGACGTCTGGGTGCTGACGGTCTACGACCAGGAAAGCTTGATGGCCGCGCTGAGCGACGATGAGCCTGCCCTGTTCATCCTCACCAACTCGCGCAGCATGTCTATTGAGCGAGCGCAGGAGGTAGCGCGATCTGCCGCCAGGAACTTGATCGCAGCGGCCAGGTCGGTGGGCCGACCCATTCTCCTGGTAAGCCGCAGCGATTCCACCTTGCGCGGCCACTACCCGGCTAAGGTGGATGCCCTGGAGGAAACGTTTACCCGGTCAGGTCAGGGAAGCTTCGATGCGGTCTGCCTGGCGCCGGCTTTCCCGGAGGGAGGCAGATATACCGCCAAGGACATCCACTGGGTACGCGCCAGGGAAGTACTGACGCCAGCCGCCCAGACAGCCTTTGCAAACGATGCCGTGTTCGGCTACCGCCATTCTCACCCGCCAGCCTGGGTCGAAGAGAAGACGGGCGGCCGCGTGGCGGCCAGACAGGTCACGTCGATCTCGATCGAGACCATCCGGAAGGGGGGCCCCCTTGCTGTAGCAAAGCGCTTGCAAAACGTTACGAACGGGCAGGTCGTCATCGTCAACGCCATCACCTACCGGGATCTGGATGTGTTCGTGACCGGCATGTACCAGGCTGAAGCTAAGGGGAAGCGCTTCCTTTTCCGCACCGCAGCATCCTTCGTCAAAGCCGCCGCGGGGATCACCGACCGGCCCTTGCGCACCTGGGAGGATCTTCACCAGGGCAGCCCGCCGGATACGGGCGGTCTGGTCGTTTTTGGCTCGCACGTGCCGCTCAGCACGTCTCAGTTAGAGCGTCTCGCATTGCTCCATGGCGTGGAGATGGTTGAATTCCCGGCAGCCTGCGTGCGCGATGAAGGCGCCTGCCGGCAGATCCAGGCTGAGAAAGCTGCCCAATTGAATGGCCTGATCTCCCAAGGCAGGGACGCGGTCCTATTTACCAGCCGGGGAGTGATCACGGGCGAAGATCCAGATGCAACCCTGGGGCTCGCCTCGAAGGTTTCTTCTTCATTGATGGAGATTGTCAAAAACATCACCGTTCGGCCTCGCTTCGTTATCGGCAAATGCGGGATCACATCGAACGACCTGGCGACGGAAGCCATGATGTCAAGGCGGCGCGCGTCTTGGGACAGGCCTGACCCGGGGCGCGCTGGCCGGGCATGAATTACGTCGTCTTCCCCGGCAACGTCGGCGTCCGCGATACCGTGGCGAACATCGTTCAAATGATAAGGTAGCATTTTCTACCATGATTGCGACCCAAGAAGAACAGTCTTTCATCTATAAGAACGAGCATGTACAGCAGATTGCCTTGCCGCTGGGGGGCATCGGCTCCGGGTGCATTTGCCTGAATGGCTACGGGGGATTGCAGGATTTCTCGATCCGCCACCAGCCTCATTTGAGCGCTTCACCAGACCGGCACCTGCGCGCCGACGCCGCTTTCGCTCTCTTGCGGGATAAGGCTTCGGGCAGCACGCGCCTGGTGGAAGGCCCCTTCCCTCCCGGGAAAATCTACGCCCAGGGGCTCAGGGCCCAAGGATACTGGGGAGGCGGTCACGAGGGCTTCCCCCGCTTCAGGGAGTGTACATTCAGAGGCGAATATCCCTTCGGAAGCGTGTACCTTGCCGAACCTCGCTTTCCCTTGCAGGTGAAGATCACGGGCTTCAATCCGTTCATTCCGCTGGATGTAAAGAACTCGGCCATCCCTTGCGCCGTTCTCGAATACCGGTTGCAGAACGTTACGGCTGAGCCGGTCGAGTATGAATTCTCCTTCCACCTCTCCCATCTTGCGCCGGGAATGGACCCGAAACAAGCCCCCAACAGCAGAAATGAAGCCCTTCCCGGCAAGGGAATATTTTTTTACAACCGCGAAGACCCGGCCTCCGCAGAGTACGGCAGCGCCAGCCTGCTGTGCGTTGGTCACGCGCCGCGGATCAAAGCCATGTGGTTTCGCGGCGGCTGGAACGATGCTCTTACCGTCTTGTGGAGGGAAGTCTCGACCGGGAAATTCCAGTCGAATGATGGGCAAAACCCGTCCGTCCTGACCGGCAGGAACGGCGGCTCCATCCTGTTGGAAGGCAAGCTGGATCCTGAACAATCCATCACCTACCCAATCGTGATCGCCTGGTATTTCCCGAACGTGCCCTATCGCTCGGGAGGGACAGAACCCTCGCCGGAGGAATGCGGCGAAGGCTGCTCCTGCTCCACCCAGGCGGGCTCCCCGGAATGGAGACCTTACTACGTATCCCACTGGCGGGACGCCCGGCACGTCGCCGAATACGTGCAGGATCGTTACGCCTCGCTGAGGGGCCGGACGCAAGCCTTTCACGACGCCCTTTTCAGCTCCACGCTGCCCGCCCCGGTTTTGGAGGCGGTATCCGCCAACCTGGCGATCCTGAAATCGCCCACCGTGCTGCTGCAAGAAAATGGGAACCTGTGGGGATGGGAGGGTTGTTTTAACGACCACGGCTGCTGCCCGGGGTCATGCACCCACGTCTGGAATTACGCCCAGTCGATCCCGCACCTCTTCCCCCAGCTTGAAAGGACGCTGAGAGAGCAGGAGCTGGAACGCTCGATGGATGGCCTGGGCCACGTCAATTTCCGCGCCGCGCTGCCCGATGGACCCACCGATCATGCATTCCACGCCGCTGCAGACGGACAGCTCGGCGGAGTGATGAAAGTCTACAGGGAGTGGCAGATCAGCGGCGACCGCGAGTGGCTCAGGAAGATGTACCCTCTGGTGAAGCGCAGCATGGATTACTGCATCGCGGCCTGGGACCCCCGCCGAACGGGCGCTTTAGAGGAGCCGCATCACAACACCTACGATATCGAATTTTGGGGCCCAGACGGCATGTGCTCCAGCATCTACCTCGGCGCGCTGGTCGCCATGGCTGCCCTGGCCCGAGACAGCGGTCACGCAGACCAGGCCGATGAGTATGCAGCCCTGGCCGGCCGAGGAGCGCGCTTCCTGGACAAGCGCCTGTTCAATGGCGAATACTACCAGCAGCAGGTCAAGACCAGCGGCTTGAGGGATACCGCTTTCCAAGATGCAAACGAGACCATCCATGATGAGGCGCCGGCGGAAAAGCTGTTGCTGAGAGAAGAAGGGCCCAAATACCAATATGGCTCAGGCTGTCTCTCCGACGGAGTGATCGGCGTGTGGCTGGGAGAGATGTGTGGGGTAGAGACCCCCCTCTCGAGCGACCACGTCAGGCAAAGCCTGAGCTCCATCTATAAATACAATTTCAAACCGTCGCTGTGGGAGCATGCCAACCCGCAAAGGCCCGGTTATGCGCTGGGCGAGGAGGCCGGCCTGCTCTTATGCACCTGGCCGCGAGGGGGTAAGCCGGCCCTACCCTTCATTTACTCCGATGAAGTCTGGACCGGGATTGAATACCAGGTCGCGTCCCACCTGATCCTCCAGGGTTTCATCGAGGAAGGCCTGGAGATCGTCAGGGCAACTAGATCCCGCTACGATGGGCGCGTGCGCAACCCGTGGAACGAGTACGAATGCGGCAGCTATTACGCCCGCGCCATGGCCAGTTATGCCCTCCTGCCTGCCCTGTCCGGGTTTTCCTATTCGGCTTCTACCCATACCTTTAGCCTCAACCCCCGGCTAAACCCGGAAGGGTTCAACGTGTTCTTCTCCACTGCCTCTGGTTGGGGGACGCTCTCCATCCAAGGAGGAACTTTGAGGGTCGACTTAATCGAGGGAGAGCTGCGGATCGAAAAGCTGCTGGTAACGATATACGGGGAGAGGCGTGTAAGAACGCCTGGCGTGACAGCTCGCGCCGGAGAGACAACCCAAATCGACCTTTGATGAAGCTTATCGTACCCCCGGCTGACCATCAATGCGGGTTCAGGCAGCTCTCCACATATTCGGCCATAAACCCCAAAATGAAGAGCATGGACATGGCCCCGGGATCGGGGAAGCCCAAAGAGCGCTCACCCAGGGTTTTTGCCTTGCCCATCCGGGCGATCATCGAACGCGTATCCTCCACCCCCTTCTCCGCAACAGGGACCAGGGCCTGGAGCGCATCAGCCAGCGGCTGAGAAGACAGGCCGGCCGCCTTGGCAGCCACAGGTCCCAGGACATCCAGCATGGTCTTATCTCCCGGCCTGGCCTGACCGCGCGCCTGGACGGCGACCAGTCCATCCTGGAGAAACCACGACAGCGCCTCGGCATCCAAGGACTGCCGCCCATCGAGATGCCCGGATCCACCCCGGAACAAAGTGCCAAACACCGCCCCCGCCGCTCCCCCGATCGAGGTGATCAATGCCGTACCGATCGACCGGAACAGATCGCCCAGGGAGGCAAACTCGCTTTGCTCTAACCTGGCCAATACAGCCTCGAACCCGCGCGCCATGCCGACCCCGTGGTCTCCATCGCCGATAGCGCGGTCGGCCTGGGTGAGGCGGTCCTGCGCTGCGATCATCTGCCTGGCAACGTACTGGAACATTTGCCGGGTATTCTCGAGTGTTAGCCTTTCGATGGCCATAGCGTACCCTTTGTGAAGCTGATCGACTGGGCCGGCATGTCATAGTAAGCCTTCAGCTCGGGGTCCAATTTCAGCAAAGAGATTGAAAAACCGGCCATCTCCTGGCTGGTGCAGTAGCTGCCCAGGAGTGTATCGTGGATCGGCATGCCTCGCCGTTCCAGTATGCGGGCTACCTGCCGGTTTACGATCAACAATTCCATCATGGTGGTGGCCCCCAGGTTATTAATGAGGACACATACCTCATCTCCGGCCCGGTAAGGAAGGTCGGCCAGGATCTTTTCCATCATGAACTCGACGATCTCGTCTGCGCCGAGCATTTTGGTGCGTGATACGCCCGCCTCGCCGTGCAGCCCCATCCCGATTTCGATCTCGTCGTCGGGCAGCTCGAAGGTGAACTCACCCGTCTCGGGGAAGGCCCCGGCCGAGGCCGCCACGCCCATCGAGCGGGTGTGGTCTCGCGCCCTGCAGGCTACCTGGTGCACCTCTTCGAGCGCGCCCAGGCTTGCAACGGCGCCCCCGGCGATCTTGATCACGAACAAATCTCCGGCGATCCCTCGTCGATCGTCGATGCGCTCGAGCGGCGCTGAGGCGACGTCGTCCCACACGCGCACGGTTTGCGTTTGGATGCCTTCATCGGCGGCCAGCTCGGCAGCCAGGTCGAAGTTCATATTATCGCCGGCATAATTCCCGTAAACGTACAGCACCCCCATCCCTCGGTCCACGGCCTTCGTGCTGGCCAGGATCAGGTCAGGCGTGGGCGCGGCGAAGATATTGCCTGCCACAGCGCAGTCGGCCAGATTTTTACCGACGAAACCAGCGAAGAGCGGTTCATGCCCGCTGCCGCCCCCGATGAGCAGACCGACTTTCCTTGCCGGGAGATCGCAGGCCAGCACGGCGTTCAGATCGCCCACCCGTCTCAGGCTGCCGTTGCCGGCCGAGATCCAGCCCTCCACCACCTGGGGAACGATCATTTTCGGATTATTCAAGAACTTTTTCGCCTTCCTCATGATTTTCTCCTTGGAGATCGATCCGGCCGGTTGCCGGAGGTTTTTGCTTTCAGGATCACAGCCTCCATGATATCCCTGTGCATAGCGAAAGTGTCATCGACGACTGCCAGGGTGGGGATCTGATCCGGGTTCAGCTCCAGCGTGCTGCGATTGAAACCGCGCAAACCCTGTTCGTGAACGCCCGTAGAACCGCGACCGGGGGCCGGATGGCGGAGATGCGCCACCGCCCGGACATATCGGGTTATGAGCTGCGGATATAAGGGCGGCGGAGTCGCCTGACAGAACGGGAATATGCCCAGCAAGGCGTCGTACCAGGCTTCGCCGGCCAGCAGGAGCTGCGGATATTTGCGTTTGAGGCTGCTCGCCAGCTTGCACGCGCCTTGATACATGTCAAAGCGCGGGTCGTTCAACCAAAAGAGCGAGATATCCAGAAATACAGCCTCGACCATAAAATCGTCCACCGCCCGGCAGATGCGCTCTTCCAGCCAATCGCGCCAGGCTGGCGCCCCGACGTTCATCATCGCCATCCAGGTTTCGAGAGATCGATCGTTATCCCAATCGATCCAGTTGGCCCAGTATGGGCTGCCATCCGGGTAATGCGCCAAGGCCTTTTTAAGGCCACTGAAGCTGGCTTGCCGAGCGTTGGCGATGTTCATCCCGAACATTGGCATCAAATGAAACCCCAGGCTGCGCGCTTCCCCGGTAAGCCGTAGCAAGCCTTCCCGCCCGCCGCAGCGCGGATCGGGCTCATATTGTGGATAGTTCCAATAATAACGACCATCCCAGCCTGGCAGGTAAACCAGGACTTGCGACGGATCGATCCGTCCGGCTACCCAGCGCAGGATCTCGAGCATGCGCTCATAGGTGTTGAAGATATATCCGCTCCAATGCACGCCGTGCAGATTGATCGAGAGGCGGATGTCTCGCGCCCAGTCGGGGACATCCTGGCGCAACTCCCAGGGAACGAGCTGATAGGCGCGCTCCAGATGGGCTTGATGAGCTGCGTAAGCCTGAATCGGATTCTGGCAGCGAGCAAGCCGCCAGCGGGGCGTCTGGAAGCTCGATTTCCAGGCGTAAGCCCGTTCCTCAACGATGAATTCCCCGTGATAAGCGGCGCCATCCGGGCGCAGATAGAAGCGTTTGGGCCTGACCACGTCATCCAATGAATGAATATAAACCAGCTCGTGAGCAGCGGATTCGATCAGGATCAACGGAGAGTACAGCATCTCCCCATAGTAGGGGTGCACCGGAGGATAACAATACAGAAGCTCCTGGCCTTTCCCCTCCAGAAATCCTTGTTGGCAAGGCCCAACCCGACCCAGCGGTAGGCTATCCATGAGTGTGGCGATGCTCTTCACCGCCTCGGGGTGGGTTGCCCTCGCCTCCCATTCAATCGCATCTCCGGAATCGCCCGTTCTGGTGATGAAAGCCTCGAAAGTTCCCTCGCAGCGCTCTTGCCCGCCTGCCCAGGTCAGGCTATCGGCCTGGAGCCTCAGGCCTGTTGGCGTTCGTTCGATCGTCAGCGCACTTGGGTCCAAACCATACGCGTTGGACGGGGTGAAGACCCGGAAGGCGAAGCGGTAATCATCAAACTCGATCACAGGATCGCCAAAATCAAAGCTGAATTGAAAAAAGGGTGGCATCGTATCCTGGATAAATAGCTTGGCAGGGTTGAATTTCAGGCAGCCCTCAGGCCCTGGGGTCAAGGATGATCCGTGATCGCAAAATAAACCGTGTAGCGCTCATCGCGAATGTCATAAAGCGGAAGAAATCGGGTCCCATGAGGCGCGACACGGGTCCGGTAGCCTTGACGCCACTGGTACCACTCCAGCTCGTGGACGGGTGCCAGGATCGCTTCGGGCCGTTCGACGCTACCCGGCAGTGTAAAGGCTTCGGTAGACACCCCCGCGAGAACAACTGGCCCGTCCATAAAAGCAGCCATCTCCGGCGCATCGGGGAGGGGGCGCGCGGTGATCTGTTTGGGGAATTCCACGTACAAAGCCTCGCCCGGATTCCAGAACCGCCGCAGCCGGATCCATTCGTTCGGCCCTGCAGAGACCTCCACGGGTTGACCGCCGACCCGAACGACCGGACTCCCACGGACCCACCCTGGGACCCGGATCCTGACGGCAAACTCAATCTCCTGGGCGCACTGGATGGCAAGCTCAACCGCGAAGCTCCTCGGGGGTTGCGGCGCGCTCAACGGCTTAACATCCTTGAGCATGACCTCGATCCGGGTCCCCTTCCATTCCCAATCCAGCCGGCTGGGGATGAACTGGCTGACCACCAGACCTTCATCGTCCTGGTGAAAGATGTGCTCTTCGTAAGTCGTGTGGGCCTGGACGAGGGTCCCCACGCAGCACCAGAAGCTCTCGGTTGGCGTACTCCACTTTTTAACCGAGCCGGACCGCAAGGGCAAAAAGTAGGCCACCATTCCCGTGTCGGGATGCTGCTGCGCCAGGATCCCGTTGTACAGGTTGCGCTCCCAGTAATCGGCGTAAGCCGGATCGCCGCTCCAGCGGTACAGGTACCCCGCCAGGCGCATCATGTTATAGACGGTGCAATGCTCCTGGTTTTTTTGGCTCAAGCGGGCTGCCAGCTCACCGGGCGGGGTCCAGATCTCGCCGTCGGTCTGGCCGCCGGTGCAAAATGCCTCTCTCTCAAGCACTGCGCTGCGCCAGAAGGCCTCGGCGATCCGCCTCCAACGCTGATCGCCGCTGACTTCCCAGGCCCGCGCCGCCCCCTGGATCTCGGGGATGCGGGTATTAGCGTGCTGGTTGGTGAGCACGTCTTCTCCGCCCAATACGGCCTCAAAAAAGCGCCGCCGCTCATATCGCCCTATCAGCTCCAGGTATTTCGGTTCGAGGGTCAGCGCATAGAGATCGGCCCATAATTCGACCATCCCGCCGGTCTCGTATTCGAGGATGGCGTCCATCTGTCCGCGGTCGAACCGGCTGCTCCAGCGGTAGAACCAATCCGCCCAGCGCCCCAAGATATCCAGAGCTTGCTCGTTTTGGGCGAACACCGCCATCTCGTATAGGCCCATCATGGTTTTATGCACGGTGTAGTGCGGCGCCCAGATGGTCTTCCCCATGGCAATCCAGTCGAAATACTTTTCGGGGATAGAACCGGCCCACTCGCCCCCGTTCTCCGCTTGGCAGCGGCCCAGCTCGGAGACGATCCGGTCCGCCTTGGCCTTCAGCTCATAGTCGCTGCGAAAAGCATAGCTGCGCGCCGCCGCCGACAGCCAGTGCCCCAGGAAATGCCCGCGCAACTGGCAGGTCGGCAATTCCCAACCCCAGTGGCCCGCCTCCGGCTTGCCGGGGGGCGACCAAAAGCCGGCCTCCAGGTAATAGTTTTGGAGCAGGTTCTCGCTTTGCAGGGAGACCAAGTAGGCGCGGTTCAGCCCCGCGCGATGCAATATAAGGCCAGGCAGTAAATTTACCTGACCGGCGTGCATGGGATGGAGAACTTCGGCCACGCTCGAACTCCTGAAATAAGACGCTTATTTGGTAAAGCCGGAAGTCAACCCGCTGACCAGGGTGCGCTGCGCCAGCATAAACAATAACGCGGCCGGCAAGGTCACGATCACGCTGTAGGCCATGATCGGACCCCATTCGATGCGCTGGAACCCCATAAAGTTTATGATCTGCACCGGGAGCGTGCGCAGCTCCTGTTTTTGCAAAATGGTCAGCGCGGCCATGAACTCGTTCCAGTGCGTCATGAAGAGGAACAAGGATACGGAGACGATGCCCGGCATGGACAACGGGAAAACGATGTGGCGGATCGCCCCCAGGCGCGTGGCCCCATCGATCATGGCTTGCTCTTCCAGTTCGACGGGTATGTTGTCGAAATACCCTTTCAACATCCAAACCGCCAGCGGGAGACCGATCGATGTGTAATAGATGATCAGGCCCCAGTGCGAGTTCACCAGTCGAAACTTGATCAACAAGATAAACATAGAGATGAGCAAGAGCGTGCCCGGCACCATGTTGACGAGCAGCAGGTAGATGCTGAAGATGCCTTTGCCCTTGAAACGGAAGCGGGACAAAGAGTAACCTGCCAGGGTGGTGATAATAACCGAAAACACAGTGGATATGCTGCCCACAAAGAGGCTGTTGAGGAACGAGCGCCCGATCATCGCCCTGGGATTGGTCAACACTTCTTGGAAGTTATCCAGGGTAAACTTGAGCGGGGTCAGTTGGACTTGGGGGCTGCGAATAAACTGGGGGGTCTCGAAAGAGGTTTTGAGGACCCAGATCAAAGGAAACACAGCGAAGAGGGTGATTGCCACCAGCAGCGAATACGCCAGGGTCAGGCGTAAAGCCTCAAAGAGTTTGCGTTGAAAACGTCTCTGTGATTCGGAGCTGCGTCTGTTGATCGACGGGTGCATTCGGCAACCTTCCTATTCCTAAATCGACCGCATCTCTCTGCGCACGTTTCCGATGATCACTACCATCATGACCAGCAGAGAGAGGACCGAGATCGCCGCACCCCTGCCCAGATGCTTCCATTGGAACGCCTCGAACCAGGCAAGGATCGGGATCGTCATCGAGTTATAGCCCAGACTGCCCACCGGGCTCATCACCTTTTGCAGGTCGAAGGAGTTCCACCACCACATGGTGGTCAGCATCACGACCACAACCGTGATGGTCCGCATCTGCGGCAAGGTGACGTAGCGAAATCGTTGAAGAGTATTCGCCCCATCTACTTTTGCGGCTTCGTACAGCTCCTGGGGGATGGCCTGCATTCCCGATACCAGCATGAGCGCCATGAATGGCAAGCCCCTCCAAATCGCCACGATGACGATGGGCCAGATCGTCGAGTTCGGCTGCCCAACCCAGATCTGATAATCAGAGATGATCCCCACTGCCTTGAGGAAATAATTGATCACGCCAAAGAAGGGGTCGTACATCCACTGCCAGGTGAGCCCCACCACAACGCTTGGGACCGCCCAGGGGAGGATGATCAAGGTGCGAAAAATGCCCCGGCCGGGGAGCTCCTCGTTGAGCAGCAAAGCCGTGATATAGCCCAAGACGAGCTGGCCCCCAATGACCGCCGCCGTCCAAAGGATCGTTTGGCGAAAAGCCTTCATAAAATAAGCCGCCGTCCCTATGGCGCCGGTCAGGATGTATTCGAAGTTTTCAAAAGCGACCCAGTTGGCTTGGCCCCCCACAAACTTGATATCGGTAAAGGAGTAGACAATACCACTGATGAAGGGGTATAGAGAAAAGAGGATCAGCGCGATCGATGTGGGCAGGATCAACAAATAGGGCGTCGAATTTTTTCGCCAACTGGCCAACCACTTCATCTTGTTATTCCTCAATACCTGGTGCGGTTGGGCGTAAATAGACCGGTGATTGCGGCCTGCGCCGCCCAACCGCCCAAGTGCTCGGCGCAAGTCTCCAAAATCATCGAGCTATTTCTGCCGTCGAGCACTCGTGAGCTCATCCAGGACGGCATGTGAGGCGGTTTGCAAACCACCTCACATGCTCCTAATCTGCAGCGATTGGGTCAATCCTGGTTGAGGATCTCTGCTGAGGTCTGCCGGATGATATCCATCGCCTCTTCGAGGGTCATATCTCCATTGACGACCGCCATCATGTTTGGAGCATACGTGGTGGTGACGAACTCGCCAATATTGGTATTGTACTCGGCAGTGATCACCTCTTCGATCGAATTGTAGAAGCGCATGGCTTCCCAGTCAGAGCTATCTTTGATAACCGGCTCTTCCCAGGCCTGGCTATTGACCGGGGCCAGGTCGAGCGAGCTGGCGAACATCGCGTTGGGCAGCGCCTGCTGGAACCAAAAGACGAACTTCGCCGCGGCTTCGGGATTCTTCGACGTCACCGGTACGGCAAATCCCTGCCCGGCGTTGTCCACCTTATACGAGCTGCCCGATTTCACCGGGATCGGCATAATCGCAAACTCGAAATCCGGGTAGGTATCGTGGATGACCGCCACGTTGAAGAAGGCGCGCAGGATCATCGCGGCCTGGCCTTGGGCGAAGGCCTCGTTCTGCGAGTCTCCCGTCAGGCCAACGGCGCTGGGCGGGGTCACGCCTTCCTGGATGACGTTCGTGTAGGAGCGCAGGACCGGGATAGCTTCATCATCGAAGAAGATATCCCATTTCCCATCGTCGCCCCGGCGGACCATCGGCTTACCGGTTGCCTGCAGGACGAGCACACTGGCTTCTTCCCAGACCTTCTCGTCGTCGATGCGAGGCAAGAAGCCCCACTGGACGACATTGCTGGCGTCGAAACCCTCCTCGCCGACGTGTTTCCCGTTGGCGTCCAGGGTCAGCAGCTTGGCGTTGGCGATCAGCTCTTCCCAGCTCCAGGGTTTGTTGACGGGAGGCGGGGCGATGCCGGCCTTTGCGAGCAAGGCGGGGTTGTAATAAACCAGCACCTCGTTCCCGGTCACGGTGCCGCTGAGGAACACGCTCCCGTCATCGGCCGTGCGGGCAGCCCACAGATCTTGCGGCATGCTGGCCTTGACTTCGTCTGTCATGTAAGGCCGTAAATCTGTCAGAAATCCCTGTTTCTGCCAGTTCAACGCCACGCCTGAATCGATTTCAACGACATCGGCGATACCCCCCCCACCTGCGACCCCGGAAGTGACGTACGTGTCCACTTCGCCCCAGTCGCCCTGGATGTACTCCGCTTCGATCTCCCCCTGGTGTTCTTCATTGAACATCTCAATCAGCTTGGACATCATGTCCTGGCTGCTCTTCGACCAGGTGACGGTATAGATACCGAGCTTGACCGGCTCTTTTGCAGCCGGCGGCTGGCTCGGCTCAGCTTGTGGCGCCTCGGTTGCTGCGGGTTTCGGCGCTTCCGTGGCGACTGCAACGGGCTCGGTGACCGCCGGAGCGGCAGGCGGCTGTGATGCGCAGCTCACCAGGATCATGCTCAGCATGATCAGCACAGAGAGGAGGGAAAGGGTTTTATTTCTCATGGTGTACCTCCAGATCATATCGGATGATCGAACTTCTTGGTCGCTCAATGACCATTGTGGACGACAACGTGCAGTCTTTTACGCTCGCTAAAGGATATTTCAATATTGTCCATTCTTTCATGTAGCTACAATTGTTCCTCCTTATCCTCTGAATATCTTAGGGCTTACGCAGTTGGGGAGGATGGGATGTTTGGGCGGGCTTCGCCTGACCAAACGCCCCCAATTCTCCCCTGAACTGCGTAACTTCTATATCTATGACCTCACTATTCGCGCCAACTGGCTGGCGATTTCGGCTATGTCTAAAGAAGTTGAAAAGCGCAGGCAGCGGCCAGCCGGGTAGCGGACCTTTTCAATCCAGTCCGATGGGATCACGCTGGATCCATGTAAAGCGCCAGCCAGCGCCCCGACGATGGCTGCCAACGTGTCGGCATCCCGGCCAAAATTGGCGGCCGTAATGACGCCCTCTACAAAATCGCCCTGTGTCAGATGGAACAATGAAAATGCTTCCGAGATCGCTTCAGCGCTGGAAGCTCGATACTGCGTCCGCAACTGGTCGTGTAAGGGTATCCAGGCTTTCTTGAGGTCTCCGGAGCTATCTTCGACAATGCACATTCCCCGGTCGAACCAACGACCGAGCCACGAATCGGAAGGGATGAAACTGCGAGCTGTGGAGACGATATCGTCTACGCAAGCGCCGGTCATTGCGACGGCCACCCCCGCCGCAACCGCTTGGGCGCCCCATATGCCATCCCGGTAGTGGCTGATGCTGGCGTCAATTTCAGCCAGGCTCGCCGCCCGATCAGGGTCGCCGGCGCACACGATCCCGATCGGGGTGGCGCGCATGGCTGCGCCATCGCTGTCGTTGTAAGAGTTATCACTTCCCGAATAGGGCGGCAAGATGCCGCAGCGCAAATTGGCGAGGGCCCCCTTCTCACTCTCCCCGCCCTTTGTTCCCAAATCACCTTGGGAAAGCACGTGTTCTTGCCAGGACCGGACCACGATATCGTGGGTCAGCTCGCCATTGCAGGCGATCAGCTCGTGAGCTACGAGGAGAGCAAATTCGGTATCGTCTGTACTCCAAGAATCGTCTGCACGGAGATCTCGCGTGATGCCGTACAAGGCGTGATTCTCGGGGGAACGGGCCTGATCGCCGAGCGAATCGCCAATAGCCAACCCCACCAGGGAACCGAAAACTCGGTCGTAGGAACCATGCTCATTTGAAGAATCTCCGCTATTCAGGCTCATTGGAAAATGGTCTCCTTGATCTTGCTGCGTGATGGCTTTCTTGGACGAATATACTCCCATACGTAATCGTTTACGTAACCGGTAAAAAAATAATAACTCACACTGGGGCGGTTGATTCGCGGACCATCAGGCTGTGCTCCAAGATCATCCGGCGTCGCGCCAAGCTCTCGCCGCTTTCGAGGCGCTCGATGAGCATCTGGGCAGACTTCCACCCCATCTCGTATCTCGGTTGGTGAATGGTGGTCAGGCTCGGCCGGGCCCTCACCGCCTCGGGTATGTCGTCAAAACCGATCAGCGAGAGGTCTGCCGGGATCTTTAGTCCGGCATCCTCGATGGCCATTTTAGCGCCTATCGCCATCACATCGCTGGTGGCGAAGATGGCGGTCGGCAAAGGCTGCAAGCTCAACAAACGTTGCATGCAGTCGTAACCGCCTTCGTAGGTGATATTCGCTTCAGCCAACAGGGATTCGGAGTAGGCGATGTTATTTTTCTCCAAAGCCTGCCGGTAACCCTGATAGCGAAACAGGCCAGAGCTCGTCGTACGCGTTCCGCACACCAGGCCAATTCGCCGGTGGCCCAGGTCGATCAAATATTGCACGGCGTCGTACCCACCCTGAGTGTTGTCGACCATCACCAGGTCGAATTCGGGATCATCGATTTGGGAGCCCAACAAAACGACTGCTACCCTTGAGCCCAAACGCTGCTTGAGGTCTTCTGCTGTCACCATAGCCGGGTTTAACACCAAACCATCGACGCGCTGTTGCCGCAACATATCCAGATAGCGCAGCTCGCGGCTGAGATCCCGGTCGGTATTGCAGAGGGTGACCACGTACCCTCGCTGATCCGCGCCGTCTTGAAAGCCGCGCGCAAGCTCTGTGAAGAACGGATTGGTAATATCTGGGATCACCAGGGCCAAAAAATTGGTCTTCTTCGTTCTCAAGCCGCGCGCCACAGCATTGGGCTGGTAATTCAGCTCCTTCATCGCCTCGACGACCCGGTGTTCGACCTCTTCACTCACAAAACGGGTCCCATTGATAACATGAGACACAGTGGCTGTGCTCACGGCTGCAGATTGGGCAACGTCTTTAATCGTAGGCATCGGATCTCGGGATTAATCGTTTACGTAATCGATTACCTAGTTTATAGCAGATTTTAGGTGAAATGTCAAGCATGCTTTAGCCGTTTTTATACCCATGCAGTTTGGCCGCCGTCTACGGGCAGGGCCACCCCGGTGAGAAACCTGCTTTCATCGGAAGCCAGAAACAAGGCAGCCTGGGCGATCTCCATTGGGTCTGCCAGGCGCCCGCCAGGCAGGCTCTCCACAAATCGATCCAGCTCCTCGGGCGTCCGCCCCGCGCGGATCATGGGCGTATCGGTCGGACCCGGACACAGGCAGTTGACCCGGATGTGATCCGCCAGATAATCGCACGCCAGGGATTTGGTGAGCCCGGTGATCGCAAACTTGCTGGCAGCATAGGCGGCGATGTTCGGCGCCGAATCGTGCCAGCCAACCGACGAGGAAGTCAGGATGATGGACCCGCCGCCGTTTTTCATCCAGGGGATGACGGCCTTGCAAAGCAAGAAAGCGCTGGTGACGTTGACCCTCATGATCCGTTCCCAGGCGGCTTCGTCCATATCGACGATCTTGGCGCGGGTGTAGATTGCGACGCTGGTATACAGGATATCCACCTTGTGGTAGAGCTCGATCGAGTGACTTACTAGCCTCTGGACCTGATCCCAATCTGTCACGTCAGTTTGCACGAACGTGCTTTCGCCGCCGCCCTGGCGGATGGCTTCGCTCGCCCGGGCGCCTTCCAGCGGAGCGATATCCGCGACCACCACCCGCGCGCCCTGGCGGGCAAAGAGCAGGGCGCAGGCGCGGCCGATGCCCATGCCCCCGCCGGCTACTAGCGCCACCTTGTCTTTTAGTCGCATGCCTGAACCGCCCCTCCTGGGTATTCGAAGACTTCGCCAGGGTTCAGGGCATAAGGCTTCGCCAGCGCTTCGTTGCCGGCCCGCAGGCCTTCCAGGACGCTGAAAAACTTGCGGATGTCCTCCTGCTCTCCGGCTTTGAGGTAATGGCAGATGATGGCGTATTCCAACCCCAGCCAGTTCGCGGCCAGCGCGCCTTCATCCCCATTCATCTCGTTCCCGTAATGGTCTTTCAACCCCAGCTTCTCCAGGTACCATTTCTCGATCTCGCAGGCGCACAACAGGCCGACGTTCGGTTTGTACAGGTCCCCGATCAGCTTCAGGTCGCTGAAGATGGCGCTGTCCCCTGAATGATAGATGCGCACGCCGGGGTCCGCGTATAGGATAAAGCCCAGCGGCTGCCCGCTCAGGTATTGCCCGTCCGGTGCCTGCCGGAAGGAGGTGTGCCGGCATTCGACGGCCCGCACGAGGATCCCAGCCGGATCCACCCGGCCGCCCCAAGGCACGGTGCGGATCAGACCTGGGTCCAGGCCCTGTTGGGACAGAAATACCTTGACCTCTGGCCCGCAGACTACCGGGCAGTGGAATTTTTGGCAGATCGCCGCGGCATCCCCCAGGTGATCGTATGCCAGGTGAGTGACCAGCACCAGGTCCACCCGGCTCAGGTCGCTCACTTTCAACGGGCTGGCGGGGTTTTCATCCAGGAAAGGATCGATCAAGATCACCTTTCCAGCGGAGTTCGTGATCTCGAAAGCTGCAATCCCGAAATAGCGGATTATCGTGGCCATGCGTATGGACCTCCTTGCTATGGATATTCCGGTATAGTGTGGATCGGCTCCGGGCCGTTCGGGTGCACCAGGACGGTCCCCCCGATGAACGCGCCGCCGACTGAGGGCACGCGCACGGCCGGGTGGATGACCAGGACCATGCCCGGCTCGATGAGCGTCAGGTCCTGGCTTTCGATCCTCGGCGGCTCGGGCAGGTCGATCCCAATGCCGTGCCCGCAATCCTGTTCGAGATGCTCCTCCAGCCCCCCGCGAGCCAGCTCCTGTTGGATGGCTTCGGCAACGTTGGCGCAGGTGTTCCCCGGGCAGGCCGCAGCCAGGCCGGCCTGGTAGGCCTGGTAGGTCGCCCGGTAGATATTGAGCTGATCGGATGAGGGGCCGCCGGCGTAGAACACGCGCGCCACCTGGCTGGTATATCCCATTTTCTGCACCGCAATTTCAAAGATGACGTTGTCTCCGGCCTCGACCAGCTTATCCTCAGGCGGTCCTATAAGCTCGTGGGTCCCTTTCGAGCTGATCACAACCAGGTGCATTCCTGCGCCCAGGCGGCGCATCGCGCCTTCGGCAGCGGCAACCACCTCGTACTCGCTGTTGCCGGCCTTGATAGCCTGGCGGGCCTGTTCGGCCCCGGCGTCGGCCAGGCTCGCCGCGGCGCGCAGCAGGTCGAACTCAGCCTGGCTCTTGATCAGGCGGGCGCTTCGCAGCAGGCGCCCGCCGTCCAGCAGCACAGCTTGGGGAAGCTCGTGGGCGAGCGAGTCGTAGAAGGTGTGGGGCATCTCGTCCATCACCTGATCTCCGGTCACAAGGCCGATCCGCCCATTCCCTGCCCCTTGCTGGCGCAGAATTCTGGCCGCCTCTAACGCCAGCGAAGGCACGCTCCCGCAGGCTGCCACATCTTCAATCCAGCTCTCCCGCCGGGCGCGCTCGAGGTCGAAGGGGAAACGGATCCGCAGGGCAGGCGATCCCCTGGCAGGCAGGACGACAACCGCCACGTTGGCGATGTAATTGGGATGATAGCCGGAGAGATATTGGACCTGGCCGCGTTTCCAGCTATATACCAGGAGCGCGTCAATCTCCTCTTTGGCCATTTCCCCCTGGAGCCGTTCGATGCGCTGGGCGTATTCTTCAAATGGGATCCCGTTCATATCCTTGGTCCACCGATTGTTCCTTGAACGTAGCATAACCTGGGCTCGAGCTTTATCAGAGCATCCGGTAGGGGTTTTCGAGCAGATCTTTTACCTCTACCAGGAACGGCGCAGCCGCCGCCCCATCCAGAACGCGATGATCTACACTCAGCCGCAGGGTGATCGCCGGGCGCAGTTCCATACCGCCGGCGCCGGGCATTAGCTGCTCCCGGATTCGACCGGCAGCCAGGATGGCGGCCTCAGGCGGATTGACGAGCGCCTGGAAGCGGTCGATCCCATACATCCCCAGGTTTGAGACGGTAAATGTGCCCCCGCTCAGGTAAGCTGGGGGCAAGCTGCCCGCCCTTAGCTCCTTGCGGATCTCATCCAATTTATCCTGGATTTGATCCAGGTGCAGCTCATCAGCACGGCGGATGACCGCCACGAGCAGCCCCTGCAGCGTGGCCATGGCAACCCCAACGTTGACTTCTTTGTACATCCGGAGTGCTTCTCCGTCCAGGCTGGCATTCACCTGTGGGTGTCGTTTTAGCGCTTCGGCTGCCACCTTGACCAGGACAGCGGTATAGCCGGGCGGCCGGCCCCTGCCTTCGCCCGCGGCCGCGCGCCAATTCTGCGCCGCGCTCATCTCCGCGTCGATCTCCAGCACGAATTGCGGGATGGTCTGGCTGCTGTGAGCCATCCTTTGTCCCGTGACAATCTGCCAGCGCGTCAATGGAACGACTGAATAGGGCGCCTCCAGGCCTGAAGGGGCTTCTGCCGCTGGACTCGCCTGCTGATCGAGATAAGCCCACACATCGCGTTCGATGATCCTGCCGCGCGGCCCCGAGCCGGTCAGCCGGCTTAGATCGAGGCCTTTCTCTCGGGCGATGCGTTTAGCGATCGGGGTGACGTTTACCCGGTTCGGATGGCCGACCGGCGGTTCTGCTGCGCTCGCCGCCGCCTTCTCTCTCGGAGGCGCGGGGTTTGCGGAGGCCCCAGTCCCTGAAGAGCTCCCACCCTGGCCCCCGCCGGATGGCAACGGCTCCCCTTCGACCAGGATATACGCCAGCACCGAGCCAATGGGGATCTCAGCTCCCGGCTGATAATCCAGATGGCGCAAGATGCCTGATGCGCTGGCAACCACCTCGCTGATGGCTTTATCTGTTTCGATCTCGAAGAGAGGCTCCTCGACCTCTACCCGGTCTCCATCGGCCTTCAGCCAACGGACGAGGATGCCCTGCTTCATCTCATGGGTCAGGCGGGGTAAAAATACCTCAATAGCCACCTTTTGCTCCTCTCAGATACCCGGGGAAGACCCCTCTGAAAAGTACGGCTTCCCGGATCATTAAGCAGCAGCCTCCGGGAAATAGCAAACCTTCCTGGCGGCGTGGAGGATGTCCTCCACGGTTGGCCAGACGCGCTTTTCCAGGCTGTTGGCGTACGGGATGGGGACATCCTGCCCGGACAGGCGCACGATGGGCGCATCCAACCATTCGAAGCAATTCTCTTGAATGGACATTCCCCAGTCCGCGGCTACGCCCCCGGTGCGGCAGGCTTCTTGAACCAGGACGGCGCGGTGCGTCTTCCTCACTGAGTCATACAGGGCCTGTTCGTCCAGCGGCTTCAAGGTGCGCGGATCGATGATCTCCGCCTCGATCCCCTGGCCGGCCAGCCGCTCCGCAGCCTCGAGCGCCGAGTGGGTCATATATCCGCTCGCCACAATCGTGACGTCCCTGCCCATTCGCTTGACGTCCGCCCTGCCGATGGGGATCGTGTATTCTCCTTCCGGCACTTCTCCTTCCAGGCTGTACAAAGCTTTGTGCTCGATGAATACGACCGGGTTGTTATCGCGGATGGCGGACTTCATCAAGCCTTTGGCGTCGAAGGGGGTAGATGGGAAGACGACCTTGAGGCCAGGGATGTGAACGTACCAGGCTTCAAGGCTTTGCGAATGGTGCGCTGCGGCGCTTTTCCAGGACAGGCCCCCCTGCGGCAGGCGGATGACCATCGGGGCGCAGGCCTGACCGCCGAACATATAGTGGACTTTGGCGGCTTCATTGCAAATCTGATCGATGGCCAGGGCCGAAAAATCCATGAACATGATCTCAACCACCGGCCGGCCGCCGGTCAAAGCTGCACCCAACGCCGCCCCCACGAAGCCATTTTCGGAGATAGGTGTATTGACCACCCGGTGATCGCCAAACTCTTCCCACAGGCCCTTGGTGAGGCCGAACCCGCCACCGTGGCGGGCGACGTCCTCGCCGAGGACGAACACGGCCGGATCCCTGCGCATCTCTTCCTGGAGCGCCTCACGAATGGCGGCCATATAGGTGATCTTGCGCCGGGCAGGGGGGTTAATCGGTGTAGACATAGCGTGAATACTCCTCGGGGTCGGGCTCGGGGCTCTCCTCGGCGAAAACACGAGCAGCCTCGACAGCCTCTTGCGCAGTTATCTCGATTGCCAGCGCTTCCGTTTCGCTGAGGGCGCCGGAGTCGATAAGCCTGGCGCGCAACCGCTGGATGGGATCGAGGGTCTGCCTAGCGTGCTGCACCTCTTCCCGGCTGCGATAGATCTGCGGCTCGCCAAAATAATGCCCCTCGAAGCGATACGTCCTGGCGTGGATCAGGCTTGGCCCATCGCCAGTTCTGGCACGCGCGATCGCCCGATCGGCCGCATCCATGACCGCAAACACATCCTGTCCATCCACGTCCTCGCCCCACATCCCATAGGCCGTCGCCAGGGCGGTTACGTCTTCGATCGAAACAGCCGAGCTCACATATGTCGAGACCGCGTATTGGTTGTTCTCACATACGAACAGCACGGGCAGCTTCCAGATGGACGCCATGTTGAAGGCCTCGTGAAGCGTGCCTTGCGCCAGCGCGCCCTCTCCAAAGAAGCACACGACGGCTTGATCGCGGCCCCTCTGGCGCGCCGAGAGCGCTGCGCCTACAGCAACCGGGGCGCCGCTGGCCAATATCGGGTAAGCGCCCAGGCTTCCGACCTCGAAAGCGGCAACGTGCATGGAGCCGCCCCGCCCGCCGCAGTATCCCGTGGCTTTGCCGAGCAGCTCTGCCATGATGCGGTTTAGATCGGCCCCTTTGGCAATGTGATGGCCATGCCCACGGTGGTTGCTGGTGATCAGATCGTCGGTCCGCAAGCAGGCGCACACCCCAACGGCGACGGCCTCCTGACCGATGTACGGGTGCACCCCGCCTTTGACCATGCCTTTCTGGTACAACAGTCCGGCAGCCTGCTCGAAGTAGCGGATCTCGTACATCTTGCGCAGCAGGTGCGAGGAGGGCACGTCCGAGGAAGAGGTTGAGATCAATCGGGTTGGTTTTTCATCTGGAGCCATCATTGCAGCCTATATACCCAGCAAAGAGGCGGGATTGGTCCCCGCCATCGTCCTTATTTCTTGAGGCGTGAAACCCAGGCCGGCCAGCGCCGAGAGATATGCGCCCATCCCCTCGACCGGGGAAGGATTGCCGACCTGGCCCAGATCGGTGGAAAGGATCGTAGAGGCCACACCCACGGCTCGAATGGTGCGGGCGATCGCCGCAATGCTGACCGAGGAATTCATCAGCGGGGTGGTATCCACGAAACAGCGCTCGAAATACACGCCCTCAGCGGCAATCGTCATTTGCATCTCCGCAGGCATACGGATAAATTCCGCCTCGGGGTGCGTAACCAGCAGCTTCCGCAGGCCTTGCCGTCGCGCCGCCCGCGCCAGGGCAACCGTCTCGGCGGGAGAGACATGCCCCGTTCCCAGGATCGCATCGGCTTGCTTGACCAGGTCGATGATCCAGTAAACCTCCGGTCGCAGCTCGCCGGCATCGTCGACCAGGCGCAGGCCGGCCGGTCGCTGCTCCGGACCGGCAACATGGGCGGCGCTGCGGGTTGGCATCCAGATCTGCCTGGCCCCCATGGCGAGCGCCGTCTCCACGGCAGCGGGGTTCAACCCACCAACCGCATGGTTCAGCGCCAGGCCGCCGAAAACGCGCGGGCCCCCCGCCGCCTTCTCGGCAATGGCGGCCCGGTCGGCCGTCAGCGTTACGTGGGACTTGATCAGGATCGCCCTCATCCCGGCATTCCTGGCCTGGCGGGCTATCTCGATATCGTCGGCAAAGCGCGCCTGCTCGTCTGGGGCGCTGTGAACGTGCATATCGATCAACCCAGCCAGATCGTAACCGTCCGTGAGCGAAGAATTCATCCTGGGCTCCTTCCCTGGGCGTTTATTCATTCGATGGCAGGAGATCGACGGCCTGGCCCCTGGCTGACGATTCGTAGGCTTGAAACGTGGCCAGCATCGTCTTGAAGTTATCGCTGGCAACCGTCTCCGGCGTGCGGCCTGCACGCAAGCAGTCGCTAAAGTGCCTCTGCGCCTGGGTATAGCTCAATTGATAAGCCTCTTGCAGGCTGCCGCTGTAGACGGGGCATTCCCAGGATTCTGTCGCCGTCGAGGCGCGCAGCAGGCTCGCCGGCTCCGGAAGCATTTCGATGAACCCGGCATCGCCCTCGATGATGAAGTGCTCGAGAACGGTGTTGTTCCTGCGGTTCGCCTCCTCGTCCCCGACGGTCGCCCAGCTAATATCGATCAACCCGGTTGTCTGCGCCAGCTCCAATACCAGCACGGCGCGGTCCTCACCCCGAAAGTGATGGCTGGTCCGGTGCATGCTGGCGTACACACGCTGGATGTCGCCAAGCAGGAAACGGGTGGTATCGATCAGGTGCGTCCCCCATTCAAAGACGATCAGCCTGTCCATCTCGGCGGTGTAGGGCTGCTTTTGCAGCAACGCCGGGGTGCCGCTAGCCGGCTCCGGCAGGGTGATGTTCCTGTGGCTGGTGAACCGTACGAAGCGCGGCCGTCCGATGATCCCTCGCTCCAGGTGCCGTTTGACCTGCTGATACCAATTCCTCCAGCGCCAGTTCTCGTTGATGGAGAAGAGCACGCCGGTTTTCTCGCAGGCCGCCATCATGGCGCGCAGATCATCCAGGCTGTTTGCCGCCGGCTTCTGGCAAAGTACGTGCAAACCCCGGGCGGCCGCGGCCTCCACCTGCTCGCGGTGCGCCTGCGGAGCGGTGGCGATATCCACGAAATCGAGATCCTCCCTCTCCAGGAGCTCGTTGTAGTCGCCATAGACGTGCTCCGCCGGGATGCCAAACTCCTGGGCGCGCTGCGTCGCCCTCTCCACCGTACGGTTGTACAAGGCGACGATCTCCACGCCATCGATCTGCGCCCAGGCGCGCAATTGATAGGCGGAAACCTGGCCACATCCCAACAGGGCAGCCCGCAATCGTTTCGTCTTCATTCCCGCCTCCAGGGGTCCGCTTCCAGAAACGCCGAAAACATGGCCCTCTTTTTCTCCGGGTCAATCCCGATCGCGTCGCCATCCCCATAATCGGAGAGGACGAATCCACCCCTCGAGGTAGACCAATGCTGGAGCAACAGTTGAGCCTCCTCGCGAATGGCATCCACGCCTTGGCTGGGCAGGGTGTGCTGGATATCGCACAAGGAATCGAAACAAACCCGCCCTTTGAACTCTCGCCCGACGGCTTCGATCCCGAGCAGGCGGGGCTGTTGCAGGTTCAGGGCATCGACCCCGATCTCAACCAGGTCTTCGAGGATGGCATTGATCTTGCCGCAGCAATGCATCCAAACGTGCCAGCCGGCGGCGTGGATGGCGTCCACAATGCGTATGTATCGCGGCTTGAAGAAATCTCGCCACAGCTCAGGTTTGACGATCAGGTTTTGCTGCGTCCCCCAGTCGTCTGTGAAACGAAAACCATGGATCTGGCCGGGGAAGCGTTGGGAGATGTTGCGGATGACGCCCAGGTCGAACTCGACGATGCGGTTGGCCAGGTCTTCCACGCGTTCCTGCTCCAGATACAGATCGGTGAGGACGTTTTCGAACCCGCGCAATGCCTGCATCCGTTCGAACAGGAGCATGAAGATGTTCGCCTCGATGTATTTCCCCTGTGCGCCGTCAAACTGCCGCTCCATGCTCAGATAAAAAGCCCGATCGTCAGGGTCGGGCCAGTGATAGCGCTGCAAATCCTTCCAATCGCCCAGGGGGTGGCCTTTAACCTGGCCGATATTGCCCTGCTCGGTCAAGGTCCATTGGCAGCCCCACTCGTCCACCGAGCGCCCGAGGCGGTGGTCCTCTGGAGCAAGATAGTTCCATCGCACGCGGTGGATGTCGTTGACGCCGAGGGCGGCAAAGCGCACGGGGAGCCGCTCGGGGGTCTCGAACTCTATGGCTCGCCGGACGATTTCATAGGATGATTGGGACATGGTTTTTGTGAGGCTCGATAGAAAGTCCAATTGAAGTCAGTTAATCGATTACGTAGCCTAGTTTAATCGATTACGTGACGCTTGTCAACCGGTTTTAGATTTTGTTGTTGTTCAGCGAATTTGACTCCCCCTGAATGTTCAGCGAAAATGTCACCCTATGAAAACACAGGTGACACTGACGATGAAAGAGCAGCACAAATTGAAGATGGTCATTGACTACGAAGCTGGGAAAGTCCGAGCGCTGGGAGCGGTGGAGCAAAGCCGCGCCATGCCTGGCCTTTGCATCTTTCGATGCTCAGATGATTTCCAAATAATCCCGGTCGGGCAATGGGGGGAAAGGTTGGGTCGGCAAGGTCTGGTACCAGTAGGCGACAGAGGCGATGTCATCCTGTAATGGCAGGTAACGCTTGTCTGCCCGCCAGCCCAGCGCATGTATCGTAACGCGGATTTCTCTCTGGAACCGGATCGGATCGAGAAGGTGCCAGCGATACAATCCGAACCTCATTTGAGATTGGTAGCGCCCATCCGGGCGGATGACTTGCGGCAGGCCAGCGTAAGGGGTGCTGAACTCCGTGTATCCCTGGCTATCTTTGTTGATCCCTCGGCCTGGGATGCTGGGGTCGAAGTTATAGGAGCCGCAAAAATAATCTTCTGTCCCCGTCCCGCAGATCGTGGGGAAATCCGTATCCCCATCCAGATAGAATTTAATCTCGCCCTCTCCCCACCAGCCGTTATTGCGCACGCCCCACGCCATGTACGTGCCGACGTAATGACCCTGACCCCGGACCCCATCCAGGATGGTATATACCTGCTGGTAGGGCAGCGGATTCACCCGGCGAAATTGGGCGTGGAAGTATGCTGCATCGGGCGGAACCTCTGTCAGTGTGTAGGTGATCTGGTAGTAGATATGCGTACTCTGGCTGCCGATGTTCGTGAGCGTGATAAGGCAGTGTTTTCGGAACGGCATTTGCCAGTACGAGTTGAGCCCGCTCCCCGGGTTGACGCAGACTGCCAGCGAGGTAACCTGGGCGAACTGATTCCAGCCACAGGCGAAGAAATCGCCCAGGGGGCACTCGACGGAGGGGATCTCAGAGTGATCCCAGTAGATTCGCAGGATATTGTGCCGCCAATGGCCGGTGGGGGTCATCCAGATGTGTTGGATGGCGCCAGACCCATCGATCTCGGCCAGCGCCTGGGTTTCGCCTGCCTCGACGTTAATGGACGGAGATAATTTCCACCCCTGCCCCAGCTCACGCGCCGCGTGCGACCCGGTGCCTTCCAGCGCCATCCCGCCGCGCCCCGGCTCGCCGGTAAAGTTCTCAGGGCTGATCGAGCGCGTCTGAGCCAGAGATAAGCGGAAAAGATTGCCCATGTTCAGCTCCAGGCCATTGAATGCGGTCATCTTTTGTTTGCTCCTGTAGGATCGTTGAGAAATCGGGAATTCTGAGGTACGCTCGGTGGGCCGGACCTCTTGCACCTCAATATCCATCCAGCTCAATCTGCGCTCGGATGGCGATAGACTTCCCAGCCAAGATATTTGTGCAAAGCCTCGTCAATGGCCGGCGACGTCTGTGAAAGGTTGATGGCCACGTGATGCTCGAACGCGTTCTCACAGATGTATTGAAGCAGTTTTTGCAGCTTGGGCACCCGCACCACGCCAAAACCGCCAAATGTATCCAGATGATCGCGGGTCAACTCGCCTTCGCCGACATACGCTCGCATCCGCCCGTTGAGATCGTCCGTAGACACACGGCAGTAGGTGAAGGGACCCGGCCGAATCCGCCCGACGATCGTGCCGAATGTATTTTCCTTCCCAACCGATCCGGAAATGATCTCATGGTAGTCCATGATGGGGAGATCATCGACGGCAATCGTCTCGTCCATGAAAACGTCCCTGGGTAAATTAGAGCAATGAAAGATCACGGCTTTATCCGCATCTACGCCGTAGTTGTTGTTCCAATCGACGATTGCACTGGGCTTTCCCGCGGCGAGCTGTAGAACGTACATGCCGATAACTCCGCTGATATCCGTCTCGCACGCCGAGGGCATCAGATCGTTGCTCATCATGCTCATCAGCGTGCAAGGGACGACGCCGTAAAATTCCTCCATCGCCGTCCAGCACTGCACTGCCGAAGCGACGAGCCGGTTGACCTCCATCCAGGCGTCTACGACGACCCCGAACTTGGCCATCTTCAGCAGCGATTCGGATGGTACGCTCGGAGACGGGACGTACGCCATCACCTTTTCCAGTTTGGATTTGAGCCTGGGGTCATCATCCTGGATGCGCGTAATACGCCCAAAGACCTCGGAAAGGTCAAGGGTCTCCACCGAAACGCCGGCCCGCTCGAGGATCTTCTCGCTGAAACGGACGGTGTTGAACGCCGCTGGCCGGGCGCCCACGACCCCCACCCTGACTTCTTTCAGCCCTCTGACCACCCGGCAGATGCTCACGAAGCGGCGCAGATCGACCCTGAAGCTATCGCTTTCGGGATCGACCGTGTGCAGCTCGGTCAACGAGTACTTGATCCCGTATTGAGATAGGTTGTTACAGGCAGACATCTTCCCGCAAAAAGAGTCCCGCCGGTTGATGATCGTCATGTGGTCCGGATCGTCCGGGAAGGCATGCACCAGGACTGGGACGTTCAAGCCAGCCCAACGCAGGGCATTGGCAATGGCGCGCTCTTCACCGAAGTTCGGCAAGGTGACCAGCACGCCATCGATCTCCTCCCGGTGCTGCTTGAATAGATCGGCGCATTTTTGCGCATCCGCCACGCTCACCACGCTTCCATACTCGGTATCTTCTGGATCGAGCGCAATGGGCCGGATGCCTTCCGCTTGCAGTACGCGCAAGATCGTTTCGCGCCCGCTTTTGCATAGGTGGCTGGGGAAAAAGCCTCGGTTGCCAACGATGACGCCCAGCGTAGGGGTTTGGTGCAGGTATGACATTTCAGCCTCCAGGTGATCAAGGGTCGAATGAGCCAGGCGCACTGGATCAACACCCATGCGTTGAGAAGAAACGATCAGTTAATCGTTTACGTCATCGAGTTTAATCGATGACGTAGCGGTTGTCAACGGGATCCTACTGACCTTCGGACAGAAGTTCGGACAACACTTGCCAAAAAGAGTGGAAGCCTCTACAGTGAGTAAAACCGACCCAAACGGATTACTCACAGAAGGCTCCCATGCTCAAGTTTATCAACATTTCCGAGTTCATGCGCTATCTCTTTGACGATGAAGGCCAAGCCATGAAAGCTGCAAAGATAGTCCGGGCCATATTGGATGCACAATCGCCCCGCCTCTCGAATATTGCCGAAAAGATGGACGGCAAGGTCGAAGCCAATTACAAAGTCATTCAACGCTTTATTGCCCGGGTGGATGTCAAGCGACAATTGTTGCGCTTGTTCCAGGAAGAAGCGCAGTTTGTGATCGGGGATCCCACCGAGATGCCGCGCTATGAGGCGCCGAAAACCGCATATGTGGGCAGCCTGAGCGATGAAAAGACGCCTGGATATTGGCTGTTGGTCCTTTCCACACCCTTTCGCGGTCGGGCGATCCCCTTCCATTTCATCACCTATTCCTCGAAGACGATTAATACGCAAGCGACTTCTCGCAACCAGGAACACTTTCGTGCATTTGCCGAGATCAAAGCCCTTCTGGGAGAGAAACCCTTGGTGCTCGACCGGGAGTTCAGTTATCTGGAACTGCTGGAACGTCTGGAAGTCGAACAGATCCAATTCGTGATCCGTCTCAAGCTGGGAGACAAACGCAAGCCAACGCATTTCGTCGATGCGGACGGGCAGGCGATCAAGCTGTACGTCCAACCTGGACAGAAGGTGATCTACCGCAATGTGTTTTACCTGGGGGTGGTCAAGGTGAACCTGATCGGCTACTGGCGCAAAGGTCTGAGTTCCCCCTTGTGGATCATGACCAGCTTGGAGCCAGAACAAGGATTGGAGATTTACCTGGAACGCATGAAAATCGATGAGTGTTTCCGCGATTGTAAAGATCTGCTTCATCTACCCAAAGTGATGAACAAACGCCAGGACAATCTGGAGAAGATGATCGCCCTGGCTTTGATCGCTTTTGTGGTCGGATACTTGTTCGGCGAAGCCGTCCGGGATGTCTGTTATGGAAAACTCGAGCCCGACCAGGTCGCTGCCGGTTTGCTCAGTGAAATCCCACAACAGGTCTCAGCTAATCGCAAGTGGCAGCTTTATTCCGGCCTGTTCATCTTGCTGAAACAGAAACCCAGATTGCTGGATGAGATCCTTTCATCTATCGCACAATCGGTCGCTCAGGTTTTGCCCACCCTGATTTATGGACCTGTCCGAACTTTTGTCTGAACCTCAGATTTGGGTATTGACTTAGGTGCAAAATTCGTGTATTCTATATAACAGAATTGAATTCTATTCTATAGAATATATTGTTTTTACCTTTCAATTCGCTATGAATTCACATTCCGCGAAATATCCAATTGATACGATTATTAAAGCCTGCAGCGGTATTAGAAGCCCTAAGCGAGAGTGATGAAGACTTAGGCATTACTGCTCTTAGTAAAAAGCTTGGTATTGGCGCTAGCAACATTCATAGAATACTTGATACGTTGGTGGATGTAGGTTACGTTCAGCGAAACAACGACACTCATAGGTATCGCCTCGGCTTTGGGCTTTTCCAAATCGGACTGCGCCTTTACAGACAATATACGATGCACCCCGAAGTAGAGCAAATGTTGAATGAGCTGGCGTATAAAACTGGCGAAACTGCAAAGCTAGGGATTCTCGTTAATGGAAGAATGGTGTATCTTGGCGTGGTAGAAAGCTCTAATTCTTTACGCTTTGTCAGCAAAGCAGGGGATTGGGCACCCGCTTACTGCACCGCCATGGGAAAGGTCTTATTGTCCAACTTGCCGGAACACGAACAGTTTCTCACGATAGAGAATTTACTGCCTCTACAAAAATCAACCCCTAACACTATCGACCAACAAGAGGATCTCTATAAAGAATTAGAAGGTGTCCGCAAATCTGATTACGCGATTGATGATGAAGAATATGTAATCGGTTCTCGCGGTATCGCGGTTCCAGTCAGAGATTCTGATGGGTGTGTGAAAGCCGCTGTCAGCATTTCAGGCCCGTCTGTGCGGCTTTCTATTGATGTTCTTTTAAGTTATTTAGATTCTCTTAAAAATACAGCAGAACAACTGTCTCAAGTAATTTTCATTTAAATAATTTGATCGTCCTCAACTAATGATTCCCGGCTTGATTTTTCACAAACGGAGGAAGTCGTGGAAGAATACTTATTAAAAGCTGAGGGGATTTGCAAAAACTTCCCAGGCGTGCAAGCTTTAGTTAACGTCGATTTTGACCTGCGCCCGGGCGAAGTTCATGTATTGTTGGGGGAAAATGGCGCTGGAAAGAGCACTTTGGTCAAAATCCTAACCGGCGTGTATAGCAAGGATTCCGGAACAATCCAATTAACTGGCAATGAGGTGGACCTAAAAAGCCCACAAGACGCAATGCGTCTAGGCATCAGCGTGATTCATCAAGAGCTTAACATTGCTCCTCACTTAGACGTAGCCCAAAACATTTTTTTGGGGCGGTTACCTAGTATTGGCGGTAGATTGGGCGAAATACTCGGTTGGGTGGATTGGAGTAAGGTTTATGAAGACAGCAAAAACATCCTCGAAGGCCTCGAAATTGGACTGGATGTTCACACATCTGCTGGCGCGATCCCTACTTCGAAAGCCCAGATGGTTGAGATTGCACGTGCGCTTTCTATGGATAGCCGGGTCATCTTTATGGATGAACCCACTTCATCAATCAGTTTGGCAGAGCAGGAGGAATTGTTCCATCAAATCCGGCAGCTAAAGGAAAAGGGTGTCTCAATTGTTTATATCTCTCACCGCCTAGAAGAAATTCTAAAAATCGGTGACCGGATAACCGTGCTGCGCGACGGAAAAAAAATTGGAACCTTGGATGCAGCAGATGCAAACGATGAACTGCTCGTTCAAATGATTGTTGGACGAGAGACTACAAACCGTTACCCCAAGATCCACGTAGACCCGGGGGAAACAGTCCTGGAGGTAAGCAATTTATGCCGAAGAAACGTATTAGAAAACATCAGCTTTGACCTCAAGCGTGGTGAAATATTGGGTTTTTCCGGTCTCGTAGGGTCTGGCAGGACTGAACTGGCACGGGCTATATTTGGCGTAGATCCAATTGATTCTGGTGAAATTAAAATTTTTGGTAAATCTGTGAAGATTAGCTCCCCTCGTGATGCGATGCATTATGGAATCGCATTCCTGACTGAAGATCGGAAACGAGAAGGTTTGCTGTTAAATCTCAGTATTTTAACCAACTTAATGGCTGCAGCAATCAATTGTGATCGCGTTACCGGAGAGTACGTAAAAGGACCTTCATCTCTAGGTTTCTTGAACTATAAATTTGGTCGTCAACAAGCAGAACACTTTGTCAACGATTTGGCACTAAAAGCCACCGGATTGCACCAGGAAGCTCAGTACCTGAGTGGCGGGAATCAACAAAAAGCTGTGCTGGCAAAGTGGTTGATGACAAAAGCGCAGATTTTTATTTTTGATGAACCTACCCGCGGGATCGACGTAGGTACAAAGCCAGAAGTTTACCGGTTAATGGAAGCGTTAGCCCAGAACGGGGCAGGTGTAATTATGATTTCATCAGAACTACCTGAAGTCATGGCAATTAGCGATCGAATTATCGTTATGAGCCGCGGGTCTATAGCAACGGAAGTCCCTAAAGCTGAAGCCACAGAGGAACTGATTATGTATTACGCGGCCACCGCTCCCGATTCGATAAACCCTCATTATAAGAACTTGGTTGGATGATCTAGTCATAAAAAGGAGATAGTTCATGGCGACAATTGCAAGTTCTGATGCTGAGACCTCTTCGCGACAGGATACCCATGGGCAACGCTTGCTACGCATTATCCGCCTAAACAGCACATTAATAGCGTTTGTTTTGTTATGGGCAGGGTTATCGATCGCCTCACCTTACTTTCTGACCGTAGAAAACGTGCTCAATATTCTGCTTCAATCCGCAAATATTGGGATTATGGCGGCGGGGATGACGTTAGTGATCGTCGCAGCCGAAATCGATCTGTCAGTTGGTGCGATAGAAGCTTTGGCAGGAAGCACTATGGCTGTAATTATCATTAACCTGGGGATGCCAGCAGGGATTGGTATTTTAGGTGGCCTGGCGATTGGGATGTTGGCCGCAATGATTTCCGGGTTTTTCACAGCGCGTTTCCGGATCCCATCTTTTGTGACCACATTGGGTATGTTGGGCATCGCCAGGGGGTTTGCTTTGATTATGACCAATGGGCGGGCCGTTTATGGATTACCGGAAGTGATTAAATTCATCGGTCAGGGCAAAATATGGATTATCCCAACCCCGGTAATATTGGCGGCTATAATTTTTATCATCGCTCATGTCATCATGCGCTACACCCGCTTTGGAACGAATATTTATGCGGTGGGTAGCAATGTACAGGCGGCAGTTTTATCCGGAATCGATCCGGCTCGCATCCGGTTGGCAGTTCTTACGATCAGCGGTTTCTGCGCCGCGATTGGAGGCCTGATCCTCGCTTCAAGGTTGAATTCGGGAAATGGGACTGTCGGGGCAGCGGATAATCTTGACGTTATTGCCGCCGTAGTGATTGGTGGTACTTCCTTGTTCGGAGGCGTTGGCACAATTTTTGGCACTTTAGTCGGGGTGCTGCTGGTAGGTTCAATCCGTAATGGTTTAAACCTTCTGGCGGTCTCAGCTTTCTGGCAGCAGGTAGCAATTGGCGCTTTGATCCTTGTCGCCGTTTTCATAGATTATGTCACAAAGCTAGATCGGCGCTAACCCGCACCTTCAAAAGAATGATTTTGGAAATGGCCAACGAACAGGAGGTGTCTATAACAAAAGGATAATTGAAATTCCATGGGCAAAAGACCGGATTTCAAATATTAGTTTTTGACACTCGCCATTGAGTAACAGGAGGATCGAAATGTTAAGAAGAAAAGGAAGACTCTCTTCACAGGTCTTCTACCAAATCCTGGCAGTGCTGATGATTCTGGCCATGGGGCTCTCGTCTTGCACAACACCGCAAACACCCACACCAGCAGAAACATCTGCTCCACAAGCAGGGGAAACCGCCCAACCCGCCAAGACACAAGCTCCCCAACCTACAGAAGCGCAACCCGTGGTTACCGAGCCTGCTGCTAACGGAGGAACCATTCGACTTGGGCTAGTATTAGGTGACATGTCGAACCCATTCTGGGGGACCCTTTCGGAAGCGGCCAAAGCTGCGGCGCAGTCGGCCGGCAATGTTGAATTGACAGTTTTGGGTTCCAACAATTTGGAAGACGAAGTGAAGGTCGTTGAGGACCTAATTTCTTCCAAGGTGGACGTAATTGGCGTTGCGCCCTGGGATGCTCAAGGCATCGTGCCCGCAGTGGAGAAAGCCAATCAAGCAGGAATACCCGTCCTCACCGTGGACGAGACAGCTGCAAGCGGCCAGATTGAAGCCTACATTGCAACAGACAACGTGGAAGGCGGGCGCCTGGCTGGCGAATGGCTGGTGAAGAACATGGGAGGCAAAGGCAACCTGGCGATCATCGAGGGAGGCGCCGGGTCGTCAACAAATAATGCCCGTTTGGAAGGGCTGCACGCCGTGATCGACGGCACGGATATCAAGGTGGTTGCTTCCCTGCCCGCAGACTGGGTGCGTGACAAGGGGCTGCAGGTCATGAACGACATCCTGACCGCCAATCCCGAACTGGATGCGGTGATGGCAATGAATGACGAGATGGCCTTAGGTGCTTTAGAAGCGATCAAGGCTGCAGGCCGCGAAAGCCAAATCAAGTTGGTTGGCTACAACGGAGCCCTGGAAGCCATAAAATCGGCCTATGATGGCGGCCTGGCTGCGGACGTCGTTCAATTCCCCGAAGAAATGGGTAAGCTCTTCGTGGAGTGGAGCCTGCGCGTCCTGAATGGTGAGAAACCACCTGAATTCCATATCAAACCCGCTGTAAGTGTGGTCGATACCCAATTGTCGCGAAAGGCTATGGCTGCAATTACCGGCCAACCTTTGAATGTCAGCGCGAACCTCGCGATTCATCCTTCGTCAACCATTCGACTTGGGCTAGTATTAGGTGACATGTCGAACCCATTCTGGGGGACCCTTTCGGAAGCGGCCAAAGCTGCGGCGCAGTCGGCTGGCAATGTTGAATTGACAGTTTTGGGTTCCAACAATTTGGAAGACGAAGTGAAGGTCGTTGAGGACCTAATTTCTTCCAAGGTGGACGTAATTGGCGTTGCGCCCTGGGATGCTCAAGGCATCGTGCCCGCAGTGGAGAAAGCCAATCAAGCAGGAATACCCGTCCTCACCGTGGACGAGACAGCTGCAAGCGGCCAGATTGAAGCCTACATTGCAACCGACAACGTGGAAGGCGGGCGCCTGGCTGGCGAATGGCTGGTGAAGAACATGGGAGGCAAAGGCAACCTGGCGATCATCGAGGGAGGCGCCGGGTCGTCAACAAATAATGCCCGTTTGGAAGGGTTGCACGCCGTGATCGACGGCACGGATATCAAGGTGGTTGCTTCCCTACCCGCAGACTGGGTGCGTGACAAGGGGCTGCAGGTCATGAACGACATCCTGACCGCCAATCCCGAACTGGATGCGGTGATGGCAATGAATGACGAGATGGCCTTAGGTGCTTTAGAAGCGATCAAGGCTGCAGGCCGCGAAAGCCAAATCAAGTTGGTTGGCTACAACGGAGCCCTGGAAGCCATAAAATCGGCCTATGATGGCGGCCTGGCTGCGGACGTCGTTCAATTCCCCGAAGAAATGGGTAAGCTCTTCGTGGAGTGGAGCCTGCGCGTCCTGAATGGTGAGAAACCACCTGAATTCCATATCAAACCCGCTGTCGACGTTGTCGACACACAGCTTCTACGCAAGGTTAACACGGCAATAGGTCAATAGCTGTTATTGCCGAAACGTCTGTTCCAACCCGACCGGAATTCCAGTCGGGGTTGGAGAAAATTTGAAGTCGATGGATTGAATCCGGTAATTCATATATCCATTAATTTACTAGAAAGGATGAACAATGACTGAAAGTGATGGTAATAAACAAACAGTAATAACTCCAATTGGAGTCCAAGAGATCGATGTAACAACCCACCGTCCCTATGACCCAAAGCAACTTTACGGTCAGCAGCAAGTGGATTGGGAGATCCGTATTGATATGGATGGTCTGAGAAAGAAACGCCTGGATCGCGCTCGGGCTGTAATGAAAAAGCACGGGCTAGGAGCGTTTCTCTTCTTCCAACATTTCAATATCCGCTATATCACTGGCACCTACGGTGGCATGTGGCAGACTTACGATAAGTTGTTCCGGTATGTGCTGTTGGCCGGCGATGCAGACCCGATCATGTACGAGGTTCCCGGTGTAGATTACATTTGCCAGCGACAGGGTGCGCCATGGATTGAAGATTGGCGACCTGCGATTATTTGGCGAGCAGCCGGGGATGCCAAATTCGACTTGGCGAAGCAATTTGCTGCTGAAATTAAGTCAGTATTGGAGAAATATGGCGTCGCCGGAGAGAAAGTTGGGATTGATACGATCGACGCTCCTGGCTACCAGGCTTTGGAGGAACAGGGCATTAAACTCGTAGATGGCTCAAGCGCAATCCAGGAAGCCAGTATGATTAAGATGCCAGAGGAGCTCGAGATCCTTAAGCAGGCCTGCGCCATACAGGATTCGGCGTATTACGTTGTCGAAGAGATGCTGCGCCCTGGCATTAAAGAAATTGACCTGAAAGCTGCTATTGCTCACGAGCTTTACCGGCTGGGCGGCGAACGAATCGAACAAATCACGATGGCGACGGGCGGACGAACCAACCCATTCTGGCGAAGCGGCTCCACGGACAAATTGCTTCGTTATGGGGACATGGTATTGATTGATATCTGTTTCCAGTATAACGGTTATAACACCTGCTACTACCGGAATTTCATTGTGGGCGGCAAGCCTACCCCACTTCAGAAGCGCCTGCATCGCGAAGCCTACGATCTGATTTATGGCGCAATTGAGCGAATTAAACCCGGGAACACAACAGCCGATGTCGCAAAATTCTGGGAGCAGTCGGGGTTCGCTGATGACGGCTGGGGCTCTGTTAGCTTGCTCCAATTCGGCCACGGTTTGGGTGTTACAAACCATGAACCCCCCTTCATTACAATGGCCTATTCCAAAGAGAAGCCGGTTACTTTCGAGAAAGGGATGTACATGGCAATAGAGAACTATGTGGGGAAGCCCGGATTAAGCGAAGCGGCACGGCTGGAAGAAAACCTTGTCGTTGGCGATGATGGCGCTGTAGTTTTCTCGCTTTATCCATTTCCAGATTACTTCAACGAATAACTCTTTGCAGCACAACGGTTGCGCCGGAGAAAATTATTTCATCCCGGCGCAACCCATTCGGTATAAGTCCCCGGCTTCGATATATCAGCCGGATTTGGCGCTCATTATTGGAAATAACAGGAGCAAGCGTTAATGCCCATTGATCCGACGATTCTCCTTGAGATGTACCGGCGAATGCTAACGATTCGCCGGTTTGAAGAGACTGCCTATAAGCTGTACTTGCAGGGTCTTATGGCAGGAGTGATGCATTTCGCCATTGGACAGGAGGCAGTGTCGGTAGGGGCAACAATTGGCCTGCGCAAGGAGGACTACATCACAAGTACGCATCGCGGACATGGAGATGTCATCGCAAAAGGCGCACGACCGGATCGAATGTTAGCCGAACTGCGCGCAAAAAGCACTGGCTACTGCGCAGCAAAAGGTGGGTCATTGCATATCATGGATTTCAGCCAGGGAGTGCTTGGGGCAAATGGAATCGTGGCTGCAGGCGTTCCGATCGCCGCAGGTGCAGGGTTATCGATCCGGATGCGCGGTACGGATCAAGTGGTTGTATGTTTCATAGGGGATGGAGCGATAGCTAATGGAGCTTTCCATGAGGGCTTTCACCTGGCCAGTTTATGGAAGCTTCCAGTAATTGTTGTGCGCCATAATAACCAATATGCAGAATCCACGCCATTACGAGATTATCAGGGGATGCCAAACGTCGCTCAGTGGGTGTCCGGTTATGGGGCGACTGTTGTAGAGATCGACGGTAATGATGTGTTGGCTGTGTACGAAGCAGCCAGCAAGGCTATTGACGAAGCCCGGCACGGAGACGGGCCATTCTTTATCGATTGCAAAACTTACCGCTGGATGGGGCACAATGTCGGCGACCCCATGGCCTACCGACCTGAAGGGGAGTTAGAACATTGGAAGGACAAAGATCCTATCCTTCATTTCGAAAATTATTTTCTGGAAAAGAAAGTTGCCACAACAGAGGCGTTAGAAGTAATCAAGGAGGGAGTAAACCAGGTGATGGAAGACGCTGTTCGCTTCGCCGAGGAGAGCCCAGTACCGCAAATAGAAGAAGCTGTGAGTGACATCTATGCCTGAGAAAAGAACACACTACGAGAGAAATCACTTATCGTGTTGCGATCAACGAGGCTTTAAGCGAAGAATTGGCGCGTGACCCAACCGTTTTTCTGCTCGGGGAAGATATCCAAGACCCCTGGATGGGGACCTATAACGTTACGGAAGGCCTATCGACCAAGTTTGGCCGTGAGCGGGTGAGAAATACCCCTATATCAGAAAATGCCATCGTAGGAGCAGCCCTTGGCGCCGCTATCACCGGCATGAGACCGGTAGCCGAACTCATGTACGTTGATTTTGCCACGCTCGCGATGGACCAGCTCGTCAACCAGGCTGCAAAGATTCGTTATATGTCTGGCGGGCAGGTCAAAGTGCCCCTGGTCGTGAGGGCACAAGGCGGCGCGGGGCGCTCATTAGGGGCGCAACACTCGCAAAGCCTGGAGGCCTGGTTCGTTCACGTTCCTGGGCTGCAAGTAGTAATCCCATCGACACCCTACGATGCGAAGGGATTGCTGAAGACCGCGATACGCGGAAATAACCCTGTGATATATCTGGAACATAAAATGTTGTACAACACGAAAGGGGAGGTTCCCGAAGGAGAATATTTAATCCCATTCGGGCAAGCAAGCATCAAGCGCCAGGGGATTGATGTAACCATTGTGGCAATCTCTCGTATGGTCTTGTGGGCGTTAGAGGCAGCGGAAACACTTTCGCAAGAAGGTATAGAAGCCGAAGTGATTGATCCCAGAACGATTAATCCGTTGGACGAAGAGGCGATTTTAGGATCGGTTAAGAAGACCAGCCGGCTGGTTATCGCCCATGAGGCCTGGGAGCGAGGCGGGTGGGGGTCTGAATTATCCGCTTTGGTCGCTGACAAAGCAATCGAGTACCTGGATGCGCCGATTAAAAGGGTTGCTGCAAAAAACAGCCCTATCGGGTTTGCGCCTCAATTCGAATCCTACATTATTCCCGGGCCGAAGGAGATCGTGGCAGCGGTTAAGGATCTCTTTTGAAAGCAAAATATTCAAGGAGTTTTTCATGGAGATATTTGACACCCACGTTCACGTTTATCACCAAACGAAATTAGAGGATGTCTTGGGCCCCATGGATACTCTGGGCATCGCCCGGTCTGCTTTGCTGGCTGTCGATCATGGTCACAGCGGAGATGAGCGCGGAACGAATGTCGAAAATTCGTTCGTGGCGGATTTCACAAAGCAAGCCCCGGACCGGTTGGTCGGGTTTGGCTCAATCCACCCCGATCGAGGTGAGCGGGCAGTCAAAATCCTTGAAGAGATAATGGTCGATCTAGGCTTGAAAGGGATCAAGATTTATCCACACGCTGGCTTTTTTCCCAATGACCCCATCATGATGGAAGTTTATAAGCGGCTAGAAGCGTTGAAAGGGGTATTGCTCGTCCATACTGGAATAAAAGCGTTGCCGCACCAGCGGATGATTTTCAACCGGCCTTTGCCCGTGGACGAGATTGCAGTTGCCTGTCCAAATTTGCCCATTGTGATATGTCATGCCGGATACCCCTGGGTCGATGAAGCGCTGTTGGTCTCGAGGTTTAACCAGAACGTTTGGATTGACTTGACTTTTTTGGATACCCTGGAGTTAGTCACCGGTGACGCGGTTGTCTGGGATGTGCTGCGGAAAGCGAAAATCATGTTAGGCTGCGACCGGATGATCTGGGGCAGCGAAGGGGTTGATCTGGATTTGGAGCTCTACCCGGACGCCGGCTTGGAACGGATGCGGGGTTCGATTAAGCGGATACTTGATGCGCCTTTTTTGAATGATAAAGACAAGGAGGATATATTCGTTAATAACCCACAGCGTCTTCTTGCGGAGGCCGGTGATGCGCTTTTCAGCTAATCTTTACAGGCCTAGCATGCGGTTTGAAAGGGAGCCGGGGCTGTCATGAGATATGAAATCAAAATGCCCAAACTGGGCTTTGACATGGAAGCAGGCACGATCGTGCGCTGGATTAAGCAAAAAGGCGACCATGTGGAAGCTGGTAAGCCAGTTCTTGAAGTAGAGACCGATAAAGCCACAATCGAGGTGGAGGCATTAAATTCAGGCCTTTTGACAGATATCCTTGCTAAAGAAGGTGACACAGTGCTGGTAGGCGCTTCGATCGGGATTCTCGACAGCGAAGAGATCAAGACGTTCGAAGTCCTATCGCCACGAGAAGCCCCTGGATCCCCGCTGCCCCCGACTTCGGAAAGCAATCGAGCCACGGAAGCCAGTAGATTACCTTCAGAAGAAAAGCCGGCAGAAAGAAATGGGGATGCACCTGTAGCCATTTCGCCATTAGCACGCAAGATCGCAAAAGAAGACGGCCTCGACATTTATGGAATCGAGGGGACCGGCCCGCGGGGAATGATCGTCAAGAGGGATGTCCTTAAGTTCATTCAATCTACCCGAAAGCGCTCCGCACGAGAGGAACCGTTATATCCGGTTGATGAGTCAGCAGAAATCGGCGCCCAACCGGCGATAGCCCGAACACAGCGCGTCCCGCTAAGCAAGATGCGCCAGGCAATCGCTCGAAGAATGACCCATGCATTGACCACTATCCCCCAATTCACAATCAGTATGGGAGCGGAAATGTCAAAGTCGATGGATCTGCGGAAATCCTATAACGCAGTTCATCCGGAAGAGGGACATCTAAGCTTTAATGATCTTGTTGTCAGGGCGGTGGCGCTCGCTCTGAGAAAATACCCGCGTTTGAACAGCTCCTTTGATGAAGGTGCTTTGGAAATGCATGAAGAGATTAATATCGGGATCGCGGTGGCCCTGGATGAGGGCTTGATAACAGTTGTAATTCCGAACGTGGACCAAAAGGCTTTAAGTCAAATCGCTGCTGAAATTAGGGGAGTAATAAGACAGGCCAAGGCGGGAAAACTGAGTCCCCATGATCTTACGGGCAGCACTTTTACAGTTAGTAATCTGGGAATGTTCGGGGTCGATAAGTTCACAGCCTTGATCAACCCACCGGAAGCCGCGATTCTGGCTGTAGGCGCAGTGCAAGAAATCCCCTGGAATGTAAATGGAGTCTTAATGCTGCAGCCTCGTGTGGAATTGACCCTGTCGGTCGATCATCGCGTGAGCGATGGCGCAGAAGCGGCCAGATTCCTGCAGGTTGTCAGGAATTATCTTGAAGAGCCTATGTTAATGATCTGAGCGGCAGGAGAAAAAAGCATGTCAATTCCGTCACGAGTTTTATGCGAAGAGATTGAAGAAAGGATAGCACGGGCAAGAAAAGAGATGTCGGAGCGCGGCTACGACGCTTTGATTGTATATGGGAACAACAAAGTATACGGCAGCCTGCGGTATCTTACAGATTATTTCCCCGACCGGGCCGGCTGGGTCAGTTTTGGCCCCGATGACATCTACCTCTTTGATGGCGCGGCCCTGGTATTAACCAAAAGCAGTGAACCCGCGCTCATGCTGGAACGCGGCCTGGTGCTGGGAAAAGACGTTTGCACGCGAAAGGTGCTGTCGGGGGTATGGGGCGCTGCGAAAGATAGCGGCCTGACTGCACGGAATGTGGCTAATATACTAAATGAGGCTGGAGGCATCGAGACTGTAGGGATTGAGACTTGGGAACGTTTTCCCGCGCCCCTCTATCTGGAATTGATTGAAACGCTTCCGGAGATCAAATTTAAGCAGTCGCGCATTGTCGAAGAAATGCGCATGGTTAAATCCTCGCTAGAACTGGAAATATTCAGAAAAGCCGCGGCTGTGGGCGACCTGGCCCATCAGGCGTTTGCGGACCAACTGCGAGATGGAGTGGGCCGCACGGAGCTTGAGCTAATACGCCTGGCAGAGCATACGATGCGGCAGCGAGACCCAATCTACGAGGACTCCTGTGAGAATTCCCCCAGCCTGATCTGTTCCGGCTTTGCCGTTGGCGGCTCACTGCTTCATTTGCCGCAACATTCGAAAACCATCCAACCGGGCGACGCCGTACATTGGGATATCTGCAACCGTTACAACGGATACGCCATTGACACATCGCGCACCAAAGTGGTTGGGAAGCCCACAGCCCTTCAGAACAGGGCATATGAAACCACGCTCAACATGTTTGACGAAGTCCTTAAGGTCGCTAAGCCAGGCGTCCCCGCTGTAGAACTGGTGCAAACTGCCAAACGCGTAGCGCAAGAAGCCAATTTTGAGCTTCTGGATGGGTTCGTCGGTCATGGTATTGGTTTGGATGCCCATGAACGCCCCGATCTTGTTGAAGAGGGAACGCCCTTAGCGTTAAACATGGTGCTGGCTATCGAGCCGCGCATCGCGATTGATGGCATCTATATTCTTGGGGTAGAGGATATGGTGCTCATCACGGATGAAGGCGGAAAGTCTCTAACCCAATTCGAAAAGCAGCCTCTCCAGATTTGATGGCTGGCTTTTTCCCTCAGCCGGGCTGTTCACTCAGCCATTGCTGAGACTGGCGGCAGAGTCTTCTATGAGAACGCAAATCCCTTGGTCGGATGTCCCGGTTATTGCGGTCGTCCCTATTTGGGGATTTGATTACATCGTCACAAAGGTAGCCTTGAGAGGGTTAAACCCGCTCGTTTACGCCTCGCTCAGGTTTGTGTTTGCTTCAATTCTACTGATGATCGTGCAACGCCGTTTTTCTAATCCAGGTTATTCTCCTCGAGCGCTATTGAAGATCGCTGCAGCCGGGGTGATAGGAGTGTCAGTGTACCATGCTTGCTATACAACAGGATTGAAATATATTGGCGCTTCGGAAGCTTCCTTGCTAATTGCAACCTCGCCAATCTTCACAGCTTTCGTCGCTGCTGGCTTTGGATCAGAGAAGTTGGTTAAGAAACAAATGATTGGAGCGATCATTGCCCTGATCGGTGTTGGATTTGTGGTATCTCGAGGGCTGAGCGGACTGCAGTTCCAGGCCTCCACGCTCCTGGGTTATATTCTGATGTTGATCACAGCCGCGTCTTTTGGATTCCGCTCTGTGGTACTCCAGCCGGTGCTCGAACAATACCCCTCGATTCCAACGGTCACTCGTGCAATCCTCGCCGGTACCTTCGCCCTGCTTGTAATTTCCATCTTTTCCTTCTTTTCTCAGGATTGGAAGGCTGTAGATTCTTTGTGCTGGTTGGCTATCGGATATGGTGCTATTTTTTCCACTGCCATAGGCTATGTGCTCTGGTACCGCGGGGTTGGTCGGATCGGAGCCACGCGGACAATGCTTTACTACTACCTTGTTCCTCTGAGCGCTGTACTTTTTTCCATACTATTTTTGAATGAAAGATTCACCTTGTCTATTTTTGTTGGCGGAATATTAATTTTTGCAGGAGTTGCGGTTGCTAAATGGGACAAAACAGCAACGAATAAGCTAGAACGATGGCGTTTATGTAGATAAAACCCTCAACCATGTAAATCCGCCAGGAGATTAGAACAGATCGCCCTGGCAGATGACAGAAATCTGTCCCAAGGAAGGCGAGATACCCTTGAAGAAGTTCATTTTTTTCTTGCCGAAATCGTTCGAGGAAGCCATCAAACTATTAAATCAAGAAGGGGCAGTTCCAATCGCCGGGGGTACAGATCTCGTTGTCTTGATGCAGGAAAATCGGGTAACTCCGAAAGCGCTTATCGATCTCTCATCTCTGGGTCTTGATTACATCCGAAAGAATGAAAACATTATCCACATAGGAGCGCTAACTACATTTGCTGCCATTGTCGAGAACGATATAGTGCGTAAAGCAATTCCGGTTCTCGCCCAGGCTGCTTCACAAATCGGCAGTGCTCAGACTAGAAACATGGCGACGCTTGGGGGAAATCTATGCTCGGCAGTCCCTTCAGCGGATTCGGCTCCTCCACTCATGGTTTTAGATGCTTCTGTGTGCCTCATCAACAAAGACGGGTATCGTTTTCTCCCTTTGCAGCAATTTTTTGTGGGTCCCCGAAGAACTATCCTAAATCCGGGAGAGTTGTTGGTTGAGGTATTAATTCCAATTCCCGCCATTAATTCCGGAACCCATTTTGCGAAACTCGGGCGTCGCAAATCGCTTTCTCTAGCTGTCGTTAATGCTGCAACCATGCTAAGGATTAACCATGAGAACTATATCGAAGATGCCCGTATTGCTTTAGGTGCTGTGGCTCCTACTCCAGTACGGGCGAAAAATGCTGAAAACCTGCTGAAAGGAAAAGTTTTGGATGAGCTTCTGCTGGAAGAAGCGATAAATATCGTCGATAAAGACATTTCACCGATCGATGATTTTCGCGCTTCAGCTAACTATCGCAGTCGCGTGTCTCGTGTTTTGGCCAGGCGAACACTTCAAGAGGCATGGAATAAGGCGCAACAGGCCCTGATGAGTGAAGTTAATGAGCAGATCAACAGTCAGTTTTAGATTAAACGGAAATTCTGTCCAGGTGCAGGTGGCTCCCCATGAGCTGCTGGTTGACGTACTTCGCAATAAATTTGAGCTTACCGGGACTAAAAAAGGCTGTGGGAGTGGAGAATGCGGCGCTTGTACCGTTTTACTTGATGGCCGACCTGTCAGTTCTTGCCTAGTTCTGGCATGGAGAGCAGCAGGTAGGGAGATCACTACAATTGAGGGGCTGGGGGATTCCAGCGAGACTCCATATCCTGCAAGAAAAGTTTATCACTCATGGGGCTGTACAGTGCGGGTTTTGTGCACCCGGGATGATCCTCTCCGCTTATGCGCTGCTCGAGACCAATCCGGAACCTACGACCACCGATATCCGAGAAGCAATTTCCGGAAATCTATGCCGGTGTTCTGGCTATTCCAAAATAATCGAGGCTATTCAGGATGTTATCAATACAAAGCAAGAACTGGAAGTGATATGAGCTTTTCTTCTATTGGCAAACGCATCCCGCGTTTAGATGCTTCGCTTCAAGTTGCGGGTCGATCTATTTACGTGGATGACATTTCAAGACCTGACATTTTGTATGCCAGAGCGCTAAGGAGCAGCCTGCCGCATGCGAGGGTTATTCACCTGGATGTCTCAGGAGCTGTTCACAGCCCAGGAGTTGTCTCCGTGCTCACTGCGGAAGATGTCCCAAACAACCGCTGGGGATTCAGCCATCTTGATCAACCTGTCCTATGTGACACGGTCGTCCGCTATTCAGGCGATCCGGTGGCGGCTGTAGCAGCGGTTTCGGAGGACGCTGCTGAAGAAGCGCTTTCGTTAATTAAAGTCGACTATGATCCACTGCCGGCTGTCTTTGATCCTGTTGAAGCCATGCACGACGCGGCACCGAAGATCCACGGCGAAAGTAATATTGCTGCTCAGATCAGGATAAGGTTTGGCAACATGGAGGAAGGTTGGAAGGAAGCTGATGAGATCGTAGAGGAGACGTATAAAACCCAAAGGGTACAGCACTGCCATTTGGAGCCCCACGTCGCTATTGCTGAGGTCATTGGGGATGGTCGTCTTATCGTGTACAGCAGTCTTCAACGTGTCTTCCGCATCGCACAAGACCTCAGTCAAATTCTGAAAATCCCGGAGGATCGTATTATCGTGAAATCACCCGCTGTGGGTGGGGGGTTCGGATCCAAAACAGAAGTAAGCGTCGAGCCACTTGCATGCCTGTTTGCAATTAAAACTCGGCGGCCCGTAAAAATGATCTTTTCCCGCCGAGAAGAATTCCTGGCAGCTCCTATCCGGCATCCTTTCGTTGCAAAGTACCGCAGCGGTATCAAGAGCGATGGAAGAATTGTCGCGCGACAAATAGAACTGATCAGCGATACAGGCGCATACGTATCCCAGGGACAATCCGTCCTGGCAAAAGCGGCCATTAATGCTTGTGGCCCGTATCGCATCCCAAACGTGCGCGTGGACGGGTATTTAGTTTATACCAATACAAACATTGGCAGTGCGATGCGTGGCTTTGGAGTTCCTCAAGTCGCCTTTGCCTACGAATCTCACACAGATACGCTGGCGCGAAGTCTCGGCATGGACCCTCTCTATTTCCGCTTAAAAAACCTCTTAGAAGATGGCGCAATCTTGCCTACGGGCCAACTGCTGGGGAAGGTCGCTGCGAAAGATACGCTTCTGGAGGCATGTAAACTTGCCGGCTGGGAGCTGGAAGGGTAATTGCATATGAAAAGGCGTGGGAGAGGCATAGGCTGTATTATTTACCCTGTTGGAGCGACTGCTCACTCGAATCCAAGCAATGTGATTCTGAAAGTTTAACGACGATGGGAGCGCTACACTCGTGACAGGAACCTCGGACATTGGTCAGGGGTCAAACACTGTTCTTTGCCAGATAGCCGCTGAGGAGCTGGGCATTTCCTACGTGGATGTCAAAGTGATCTCAAGCGATACTGAAGTCACCCCTTATGACCACGGAGCGGGCGCCAGCCGGCAAACGTATATAGCAGGAAATGCAGCCCGGACCGCGGCCCAAAAAATCAAGAAAGTTTTATTCGATATCGCTGGAAGAGATTTACAGGCCGACCCCCATAGACTTTATGCCAAAGATGGATGGATTATTCTGGAGGACGATCCTCAAAAACGAATTCCTGTTTCCAGGGCCGCCAAAATTGCATATTCTGAAGCGAATGACCCGCTGCCGATAGCCTATGGAACTTACGATCCTGACGTTACCAGCCTGGATGCGGAGACGGGACAAGGTATCCCATTTGAAACTTACGTGTTTGGGACCCAGATCGCCGAAGTGGAGGTGGACGATGAGACTGGTGAAGTTGAAGTCTTGAAGGTCACGGCGGTCCACGATTGTGGATTTCCCATTAATCCCATGCTTGTAGAAGGACAGATCCAGGGTGGTATTTCAATGGGAATTGGATATGCGCTCTTAGAGGAAATCGTCGTCGAAAATGGCTGCGTTTTGAATCCAAACTTTGTTGATTATGTCTTACCCACCGCTTCTGATATGCCAGAGGTCCAAATTGGATTTATTGAATCTCTAGACCCTAGAGGTCCTTTTGGCGCGAAAGGGATCGGGGAGCCGGCTACGGTTCCGACTGCGCCCGCGATCATTAACGCAATCTACGATGCCGTGGGGGTCCGCATTCGCGAGCTGCCGGCGACGCCTGAGAAAGTGTTGCAGGCGCTGGATGAATTGACAAAGGAGCATGGTTGAAATGAAAGCCGCAGTTCTGCAAAAGATCAAAACCCCGATTGTGATCGAGGAGCTACCCGTCCCACAGATTGGTCCATTTGACGTCTTGGTTCAGACCAGGGCATGCGGGATTTGCGGAACGGACATCCACATGTGGGATGGATGGGGCTATTGCCCAGATCTCCCATTTGTTATGGGTCATGAACCTAGCGGGGTCGTTGCCAGGGTTGGGGAGGAGGTAAGTCGTTTCCGGGTCGGTGATCGAGTGGTTCCCAACATCTTCTTCACTTGCGGTTATTGTTTCTACTGCCGGACGAATCGCGAGACCCAGTGCGAAAATCTGGACGGGATCCTGGGGGTCCTGAAGCATTGGGGCGGGTATGGAGAGTATTTCCGTGTACCTGAACGGCAGCTTTTTCATTTGCCTCCGGAGATTTCATTTGCGGAGGGAGCAGTGATTGCAGACGCAGTTGTGACGGCAGTCCATGCGGTGAAACGCGGCCGCGTAGCCCCTGACGAAAAGGTCATTGTGATCGGCATCGGCGGGTGCGGGGCGGCAGTTGCGCAAATATGCAAGTCATACGGAGCTTATGTAATTGGCGTAGATGTGGCAGATTCAAAGCTGAATCACGCGATCGCCTTGGGGGTGGACGAAGCCGTGAATGCTGTGCAAGATGATCTACCGGAAGTCGTGCGGGAGCTAACCGACGGAAAAGGAGCTCACTGTATCATCGACACAGTGGGCAATGAGGAGACTCTAACCCTGGGAACAAATTCTTTACGGAGGGGCGGCCGGGTGGTGATTTTAGGATATACGCAGGAGCGCTACCCGCTCGATCCACGACAGGTTGCAGTACTCGAGTTGGAGATCATTGGAACACGATCTGGTGGACGCCAATCGACTACAGAAGCAATACGTCTCGTAGCAAACCCGGCTTGGAAACCAATCGTTACCAATCTCTTCCCAATTGAAGATGTCAACCAGGCATTGGCGACTATGCGGGCTGGTGAAGCGCTGGGTAGGATCGTTCTCACATTCGACAGTGAAGTCAGTTGAGGAGAGTTGCATGAAAACGGCAGAAACAAGACCCACTTACCGAGATATTTTTCCATATCTCATCGACTTTTGGAAAAAAGCTCGCACCTCCCTGCGCTTGCTTACGACGATCGTTGCTCTACTGGTATTTTGGGGGATTTTCGCCTCGCTCTCCCCATACTTTCTCACCTGGAGCAACTTTCTAAACATTTTGCTTCAAGCCTCAAACCTGACGACAATCGCTGTTGGTATGACCCTCGTCCTTATTTCAAAGCAGATCGATCTTTCGGTGGGTTCTGTAGAGGCCCTGGCGGGGAGTGTAATGGCGGTAATGATGGTTGTGGTTGGATTACCCATTGTACCGGCTATTTTGATCGGGCTTCTCGTTGGCGTCTTCGCCGGCTGGATAAACGGGGTATTGCACGTAGTTTTTGGCATCCCAACGTTCATTTCTACCCTTGGCATGCTGGGCATAGCCCGTGGGTTGGCGCTAATCTTAACTGCAGGTCGATCCATTTACGGTTTACCAGAAGGCTTTAAAGTGTTTGGCCAGGGACACGTCGGCGAAATACCCGTACCGATCATCATAGCCGCAGTATGGGTTGCATTTGGATATTTTCTGCTAAACCATACCGTTTACGGCAAACACATCTACGCTATTGGAGGTGATGAACGTTCTGCCGCTTATGCGGGTGTTCAAGTAGCACGCACCAAGATCATCACAATGATTTTTTGCGCTCTGTCTGCTGCAATTGCCGGGTTGATCATTACCTCGAGATTGAACTCAGGCCAAGGGACAATTGGAGAATTGGATCTATTGGATGGTATTGCCGCAGTAGTTATCGGGGGGACCGCGCTGAGCGGCGGCGTGGGAAGCATGGGTGGAACGGTCATGGGGGTTTTGACTATTGGATCAATCCGCAATGGGCTCAATATGCTGGGAGTTTCAGCTTTTTGGCAACAAGTCGCCATCGGAATCATCATCATCGGGGCTGTTATTCTGGATCACTTGCAGAGGCGTTATGAAGAAAAGTAATAAGGGTTGGGCGAATTTGGCGACCCCGCGGACCGCTGGCCAAAGGCCAGCGGCGGATGAAAAGAAATTAATAAAAATTGGAGGTGTTTATAAAGATACGAGTTATTAGATTTTCAAATACATCCAAATTGTAACAAACCAGCGATCGAGAATGATATTAGGAGGTAGGAAGGAGGCATACGCCTGGGCTTGTGTTTATATTTCTGGCAGATTTTGAAAAGAGATGACAATAATCTTCTTGTGATTCGAAGTAAGGAGGATCAAATGAAGTCCAAATTTGGTCGCGTAATCCCTATGATCGTCACGCTGATGTTTTGTGGAGCATTGATCTTATCGGCTTGCGCCAGCCCCACTCAGACAGCAGCCCCTCCTGCAACACAGGCAGCGTCTGGTTCTGGCAACCAGACTGGCGGTGAGGTTTCAGGGTCGGGAGATATCCACATTGGGTATGCATCTGAGACATTCAGCAACCCATTCTGGAACACGATCCGTACGCATGCCACGGCTGCCGCAGAGGAAAAGGGAGTGAAGCTGACGATGCTCGGGTCGGAAGACATTGCCGAGCAGGTGCGCAATGCCGAAGACTTGATCGAGCAGAAGGTGGATGTGCTGGTGCTGACCCCTTGGGATGCACAGGGCATTATTCCGGTGGTTGAGAAGGCGAATGCCGCCGGCATTCCGGTGATCACGGTAGACCAGACATCCGCTGGCGGGAAAGTGGAGACCTACATTGCCACCGACAACATCCTGGGGGGCAAACTGGCAGCGCAATGGCTGGCTGAGTCGCTAGGAGGCAAGGGTAAGGTCGCCATCCTGGAAGGCAAGCCCGGGTCGACCACCAACAATGATCGCCTGGACGGCTTCAATCAGGTCATCAAGAACTACCCAGGCATCGAAATCGTGGCCTCGGTGACCGCCAACTGGCGTCGTGACCAGGGCCTGGATGTGATGGGTGACATCCTCAACGGCAATCCGCAGTTGGATGGGGTCATGGCGCTCAACGACGAAATGGCCCTGGGCGCAATGGAAGCCATCAAGGCCGCCGGGCGCGAAGGTGAGATCCTGCTCGCAGGTTACAACGGTGCAGATGAGGCCATCCAGCAGGTCTACCAGGGGAACCTGGATGCCGACGTGCTGCAGTACCCAGAGCAGATGGGGCGCCTGCTGGTCGAGTGGGGGGTCGCTATTTTGAACGGCGAAACTCCTCCAGCGCGCATCAACCCTGGCGTCGGCATCGTGGATTCGACTAGCCTGCAGAAATCTGCTAAAGCAGTGAAAGGTGGGGGAGCGAGTGAACCTCCAGCCGGAGCCGCTTCAAGCGGTGATATCCATATTGGATATGCTTCCGAGACATTCAGCAACCCATTCTGGAACACGATCCGTACGCATGCCACGGCTGCCGCAGAGGAAAAGGGAGTGAAGCTGACGATGCTCGGGTCGGAAGACATTGCCGAGCAGGTGCGCAATGCCGAAGACTTGATCGAGCAGAAGGTGGACGTGCTGGTGCTGACCCCTTGGGATGCACAGGGCATTATTCCGGTGGTTGAGAAGGCGAATGCCGCCGGCATTCCGGTGATCACGGTAGACCAGACATCCGCTGGCGGGAAAGTGGAGACCTACATTGCCACCGACAACATCCTGGGGGGCAAACTGGCAGCGCAATGGCTGGCTGAGTCGCTAGGAGGCAAGGGTAAGGTCGCCATCCTGGAAGGCAAGCCCGGGTCGACCACCAACAATGATCGCCTGGACGGCTTCAATCAGGTCATCAAGAACTACCCAGGCATCGAAATCGTGGCCTCGGTGACCGCCAACTGGCGTCGTGACCAGGGCCTGGATGTGATGGGTGACATCCTCAACGGCAATCCGCAGTTGGATGGGGTCATGGCGCTCAACGACGAAATGGCCCTGGGCGCAATGGAAGCCATCAAGGCCGCCGGGCGCGAAGGTGAGATCCTGCTCGCAGGTTACAACGGTGCAGATGAGGCCATCCAGCAGGTCTACCAGGGGAACCTGGATGCCGACGTGCTGCAGTACCCAGAGCAGATGGGGCGCCTGCTGGTCGAGTGGGGGGTCGCTATTTTGAACGGCGAAACTCCTCCAGCGCGCATCAACCCTGGCGTCGGCATCGTGGATTCGACTAGCCTGCAGAAATCTATACTTGCAATTGAGGGAATTGAGTAAAACGCTACTATTGAGATGCAAGGTGTTGTTGCACCTTGCATCTCGCTCGAATTCGTTCCTGGAGAGAAATATCGTTGGAGAGAGGTCGATGATGCAAGGTCAATATATCCTGGAAATGAGAAATATCCATAAACATTTCGGAGGCATAAAAGCTCTGAATGGCGTTGACCTGGAGCTCCGCTCTCAGGAAATCTTGGGCCTGGTAGGAGATAATGCGGCTGGAAAATCCACATTGATGAAGATCATAACTGGAGCATACAAGCCAGATGAAGGGGAGATTTTCTTTGATGGGGAACAAGTCCACTTTCATGATCCTTTGGTATCCAGGCGGGTTGGGATTGAAATGGTTTACCAGGATCTAGCGCTATGCCGAAATTTAGATGTGACATCAAACCTCTTCCTTGCACGGGAAAAAACCCGATCTATGTTCGGCGGCTTCGTGAAGATTCTGAGCCAAGGGAAAATGCACCGGGAAGCGGCCGAGATTTTGGAGAACCTGAAAATCGATATTCCCAGCGTTCGCACAAAAGCTGGAAATTTATCGGGCGGTCAGCAGCAAGCGGTTGCGATCGGGCGCTCTACCAGTTTTCATCCAAAATTGATTATCCTTGATGAGCCTACGGCTGCCCTGGCCCTAAAGGAAGTAGCCAAATGCTTGAAGCTCGTCGAGGAACTCCGGGACCAGGGCATCTCAGTGATTTTGATCAGCCACCGCCTGGAGGATATCTTCGAGATTACAGATCGGATTATGGTTCTAAAGAACGGGGAACGGGTGGGCGTTTGGGATACCAATTCGTTGATACCGGATGAGGTGGTTCGTTATATGTTCATCGGTAAGTGAATGGGTAAGGATTTGAGCATGAGCTTTACAGATTGGGTTAGAAGCAAATATATAAAAGTGCTAAGTGGCGGCCCGGCCCCTTATCAAGTGAATAATGACATCTATCATCGGTTTGATCAGCGGAATAACTTAACGGTCGGCAGGCCAAACTGGGATGAAAGTATTCGAGCTTTCACCCAAAAAGCGAAAGGCACCCGCATCAGGCATATCCGTGAAGGAAACGACGGATATCATCTGGAAGATTACAGCCTTTTTTTCTCTGCGGGAGCAGTGGCTTCGCGTCTTGGCACGAGCATAAATCAATCGAATCGAGGCTTGACTTCATGGACTTCGCTCGGGAAAGCTGCCGAAGAGGATATGGTGGCTCCGGACCTGCCTGATGATATTTCTCGATGGAGTGGTTCTCCCCAGGATGCCAGCCGTTTGATTAAAAGAGCTGCGAAGTTTTTTGGAGCAGATGTAGTTGGTATTGCGCCGTTAGATCCGCGCTGGATATTTTCACACGCCTATTGGATCGATGGATCCCATAAAGAAATTAAATTTGAAGAGGTTGACGATCCGGCGGAGACAGAGCAGTGCTTGATTATCCCGCAAAAAATGAGATGGGTCATCATAATGGGGATGGCGATGAACTATGAAACAATCGGCTTTGTACCGTCGCCAACTGGATGTGCGGAGACCCAAGCGACGTACAGCCGCATGGCATTTCTGGTGTCAGGAATGGCGGAATTCTTGAGGGGTATGAATTATCACGCGATTCCCTCCTTAAATGACCTGGGGCTGAATATTCCAATGGCGATTGGCGCAGGGTTGGGAGAGCAAGGGAGAAACGGAAAATTAATTAATCCAATCTATGGGCCGAACATGCGCTTATGTAAGGTAATCACGGATTTGCCATTGGACAGAGATTACCCGATTTCGTTTGGGGTAAAGAAGTTTTGTGACCAGTGCAAGAAATGCGCCCAAAACTGCCCGGCGAAAGCGATCCCATTAGGGGAGCCTGCTTGGAGCGGATCGTCTATTTCAAATAACCCTGGGGTTTACACTTGGCATCTGAATAACGAGGCATGTAGGAAATACTGGGCGGCGGGCCCGGGTACGAATTGCACGGTCTGCATTCGTTCCTGTCCATTCACAAAGAATGCGGGGGCTTACCACGAACTTGTTCGTTTTTTCATAGGAAAGGTTCCTCGATTGAATCCGATATGGCGCTTATTTGACGATTTGTTGGGATATGGCGCTCAGATAAAACGACCATTTTGGTCAGAAGGAAATTGACCCGTTGAAAGAGAACGAAAAACGGTTTCGGGATCCAGTGACTGTTATGAGCTCACGCGAGCGGGTTCTGGGCGCGCTAGCTCACCAGGATCCAGATCGAGTTCCCCTGGATTTGGGGTCAACCAATGTTACCGGTATTAACCGTACGTCTTACGAGAACTTGAAGGCCTACTTGAATGTCAGCATTGGCGAAACGAAAATTTCCGACCGCGCTTCTCAATTGGTCGCCGTAGACGAGGAAGTGCTGGTGCGGCTGGGCATTGATACAAGAGGCGTCGCTCCCGGACTGCCTGATGCCTGCCCCCATATTGAATTCTTCAACGAAAACGCCTACCAGGATGAATGGGGAATTTTATGGAAGTCAACCCCGGATAGTGGCTCATACACTGTCGTGAACAGCCCTCTCGGTGGAGAGATATCGCTCATGGATATCATCAATTATCCATGGCCTGATCCTGCTGATCCTGGACGCGCCCGTGGACTGAAGCAAAAGGTCCTTGATTTGAAAGCGCGTGGCGATTGGGCTATCGTTCTTTCACTTCCGAGCGACATTATTGCCAAGAGCATGCTGCTCAGGGGGGCTTATGATTGGTTTTTAGATTCGGCGGTAAATCAAACGCTTCTGTGCGCTCTATTAGACCAATTGACGGAAATCCAGTTGGCTATTTGTGAACTGATAATGAATGAAGTCGGGGATATTATCGATATTGCCTTTGGGTTTGACGATTTGGCAATACAGGATCGCTTGCTCGTATCGCCGAAAAATTATAAGCGTTTCCTCGAACCGAGATTAGCCAAATTTTATGAATTCGTTCAGGCCAAAACGAAAGCGAAAATCGTCCATCATACCGATGGCGCTGTGGAGCCGCTCTTTGAGAGCCTGATAGAAATGGGAATTGAGGCGATTAATCCCTTACAGGTATCTGCCAAAGGGATGAGTAATCTGCAGATGTTGAAGAAGAATTATGGTCATAAACTGGCATTTTGGGGGGAATCGACACACAGCATGTCTTACCTTATAAAACGCAAGAGGAAGTAAGGGAATACGTCATTCGCTGCATCCAGGATCTAAACATCCATGGCGGTTATGTCCTCAGCGCCGTCCACAATATTCAGGAAGATGTTCCGCCTCAAAACATCGTTACCATGTTCGATGCCGTAATGGCAAAGACGACATTTAAGGAGTAAAAAATGGAAACTGAAAATTATCTTGTTACCGGTGGAACAGGATGTATTGGCGCGTGGGTTGTCCGGAGTTTGGTGAAGCAAGGTTTTCCTGTAGTAGTACTGGACTACGACGGCGATTATCACCGCTTAGAGCTATTAATGGACAAAGACCAATTGAGCCAGATTAATTTTGTTACTGGGGATGTGAAAGATTTAGAACTACTTTGCCGCATCCTATCCCAAAATTGTATTCACCGGATTATCCATTTAGCGGCTTTTCAACTGCCGTTCTGTAAAGCCAACCCACCCTTAGGGGCGCTGGTGAATGTTGTAGGTACAATCAATATCTTTGAGGCTGCCAGGCGGATGGGGCTTAGCCACGTTGTATATGCAAGCAGCGCCGCGGTCTATGGCCCAAAAGAATTTTATCCTGATGAATCAATAAAGCATGAGGCGTCTCTCCTCCCAAGCTCGCACTATGGGGTATATAAGCAGGCGAACGAGCTAAGCGCAAAAGTATATTGGCAGGAAAAATCCATCTCAAGCATTGGGTTACGGCCGCATGTTGTTTACGGTGCCGGCCGGGATCAAGGGATGACCTCCACACCGACAAAAGCAATGTTAGCCGCCGCTGCTGGAAAAGCATACACAATTAGCTTTGGGGGAAGATATTGTTTCCAATACGGAGGGGATGTCGCGGCAGCTTTTATACGCGCCAGCCAAGTGGATTTTGATGGCGCGGAAGTATTCAATATTGGCGGCCCTGCAAGAAGTACTCTGGACATTATCAAGACAATTGAGATTTTCGAACCAACTATGGCAGGTCAGATCAAGTTCGATGCGGTCACACTGCCCTTTCCGGAAGAATATGATAATGCACACCTTACACAAACCCTCGGCGAGTTTGAGCCAACCAGGCTTGAGGATGGAGTCGATGAAACAATCATGATCTTTAAAGAGGCCTTAAAGGATGGAAGAATTTCCGAAACCCAATTAGATAGTATTCTCGCCAAGTAGCTGCGCATAAAATTCATAAGGAGAGATAAACGATGGATCCGCTTATTATCACAGCAACCCCAAACATCTGTTGGCTTCAACCTGAAGTTGAATATCCCCAAACCGTTGGCGGGCTTCTTGAAGAAGCGCTAAAGTGCGAAAAATCTGGTGCAAGCGTCCTGCATGTGCATGCAGAGAATCGCTGGGCTGAGACAATTCGCTCCTTAAAAAGTACAACAGGCATGATCATACAATGTGGCATGTCGAGCCTGGAAATTAAAGATAGAATGGAAGTTTTCGAGCAGGAAGCGGACATGATCTCGGTGATCGCAAGTCATCATGATGAAGCATTCGCCGAGGTCGACACTCACGCGCTTCATCCACGAGAGGAACTCGAGGAATATGCCCGTCTGAGCAGAGAATATAACGTCCGGTTGGAATTTGAAATCTGGCACTTCGGCTCAATCTGGAATCTGAACTATCTGATTAAAAAGGATCTGATCGATTCGCCTTTTATCACAACACTGTTCTTTGGCTGGCCAGGTGGTACCTGGACACCGCCGACAATCCAAGAGTACCTCTATCGAAGAGAGTATATGCCCAAAGGGTCTGCCGTAACCGTCAGTGTGATGGGAAAGGAGCAGATTCAACTTCTCACCACTGCAATTCTCCTGGGCGACCACGTGCGCGCTGGAACGGAGGATTATCCCTACGGCAAGGATGGGAAAGTCGTCTCAACACATAAACTGGTTGAGGAAATTGCTCAAATTGCCCAGGCGATTGGAAGACAGGTCGCGACCCCGGGCGAGGCCCGGAGGATCCTTGGCCTTGAACATTCTATTATCGAGGAACCGGTTTAGGATGATTTATATTTCCAGGAGGTGAGAGGCACGTATGAGCAACAATAATTTGATATTCACAAACCCCATTTTCGCACAAGGTGAGCGCCGAAACTTCCCGGCAGTGCAATGCAGAAAGCATTTACAGTTGCATCAACAAAATATTGAGCCTTAGAGAGGCCGGACACATTCAAATATGGACGATGGAAAGGAAAAGACCATGGAACCCTATTTCTTGCGAGTTACCAAACAATCGCCGACGATGTTTTGGATCAATAATCCAACCCGCACACAGGCGGACCTGGCCCTTGAAAATGGGGCTTTAGGCTGCACCAACAACCCATCCTACACCCAGAAAATGATGGACAATGCTGAAGAGGGGGACTATGCCCTGGCGTTTCTGGATGAGACACTACAGGAGACCGACGACGACCGCCGGGCGGCGGTTATCTTCCAGCAAAAGCTGGTCAAGCCGATTGCCGAGAAGTTCTTACCGCTTTACCAAAAAACCAACGGTCAGCATGGATATGTCAGCATCCAGGGCGACCCGATCGATGATGAAGATGTTGACCTGATCGTCCGCGAGTCGCTGGATAACCGCCGGCTGGGCCCGAACATCTGCTGCAAAATCCCGGTCATCCCAGCTGGGATCCAGGCCATGCGCGAACTGGTGCCTCAGGGAGTGCCGTTGAACGCCACGGAAGTGTTCGGCGTCAGTCAGATGATCACCATCTGTGAGACGTACGAGCAGATCTCGCGCCAAAGCGGAAAGATGCCCAAGTTCTACATGTCGCACATCGCCGGCATCTACGACGACTATCTGCACAACTATGTCAAAGAGCATGACGTGCAGATCTCGCCGGATGTCCTGCATCAGGCGGGACTGGCGGTGGCGCGCAAGGTCTACGACATCCTGATCGAGCGCGGCTACAACGCCACGTTCATCGGCGGTGGGGCACGCGGGCTGCATCATTTCACCGAGATGGTGGGCGGCAAGGTATGCATCACCATCAACTGGGAAGGCACGGCGGATAAGTTGTTAGCGGAAAACCCCCCGGTTGTTTACCGATTGTTTAATCCCGTTCCGCAAAAGGTCATTGACGAGTTGATGGAGAAACTGCCCGATTTCAAGCGCGGTTATCTGGAGGATGGGCTCAGCCTGGAAGAGTACGCTGAGTTTGGCCCGGTGCAGCTCTTCCGGAGCAGCTTTCTCAAGAGTTGGAAGCGGGTTTTGGGCTTGATCAAAGAGCGCCGGGCAGCGAAAGAGCTGGTTAGCTGAGAAAACCGGATCAGAAGTTCTTCTCGAGGCAATGGAAGAAAGGTCAGGCGGCGATATGTGGTGATTTGGCTTTATCGAGATCACTATGTATCGCTGCTCTTGATATTCGCCCCATGCGAAGTCAATGCTTCGTTTTTATAGGTTTTCAGAATTGTGATGCATCCAGGTGCCGCCAGTTCTAAACACAGCTCGCAAAGCGTGCACTCATCCTCACGATCCGGCCGGGCAATAAGCTCGCCATTATCCAGTGCGAAGATATCAACGGGACACAAAGTGATAAGTTGGCGCGCCTGGTCGAGCGAGATTTTCTTGGGTTCGATCTCGATTTGAATAAAAACGCCCATCTTACGTTGGTCCTATCAACTGGCGGACCAAACCAGGGATAGCAGAAACCTTGGGCGCCAGTTTGACACCCCCGGAAGTCAAGGCTGCCGCCTTAGCGGACGGGCTTCCCGATTCGCCTTCGACAATAGCCCCTGCGTGCCCGAAGCGCTGGCCCTGCATCCGGTCCGCAAAACGGCCGGCAATAAATGCGACCACTGGCAACCGGCTGGAGTGAGAGCGCAAGTGGTCGGCAAGTTTTTCCTCCATCACCCCGCCTGGCTCGCAAAAGAGCACCAGGCATCTGGTTTCAGGATCGGCTTCAAACAGCGGCAGTAAATCTAAAAAGGTTGTCCCGATGATTGGGTCCCCTCCAATGCTGACGCAAGTGCTCTGGCCCAACCCGGCCTGCGTGAGCGAATTCGCGATCTCGGTGAGCATGCCACCGCTGCGGGAAATAAGCCCAATGGAGCCCGACGAATAAGCTCGTTGAGCATCCCGAGCGGCACCTCCGCACATCCCGGCCCGGCTTTTTCCGGGCGAGATAATCCCCAGGCTGTTAGGCCCGATCACGCGCGCTTCCAGGGCTGCTGCTTTCTCCAATATGGCGACCACATCACGGCGAGGGATGTGCTCCGTTATCAGGATCAGTAATTTGATCCCCTGTTCCAAGGTTTCCCGAGCCGCGTCCAGCACGCGAGGTGGAGGCACCGCGATAATCGAGATGTCTACCGGCCCCCTCTGCACGACGGCCTCAACCGTATCAAACACCGGGATGCCATGGACATCACGTCCACCGCGGCCGGGCGTAACGCCAGCTACGATGTTTGCGCCATATTGCATCGATTCAAACGCAAAAGTGGCTGCCTCCCGTCCAGTGATACCTTGGACCAGGATGCGAGAGTCTTTTCTGACTAGAATCGCCACTTTATCTCCTCGACAACTTGATCCAGGCTCGTCCCTCGGTCAAAATATGGCACGCCGTAATGTTCGAGGATGGCCTGGCCTTCTGCTTCCCAGGAGCCTGGTATTCGGAATGCGACGATCTTCTCCTTTGGTTCACAGCCCAACTCAAGGACCCCTTTGATCACACCGCGAGCAACCAGATCGACGCGGGTATTGCTGACGACATTCATAACTACAGCCAGCTTTTTGACATTGGGCTGGCCCAGGATCAATTTCGTCAGCTCTTTGATCTTCCAAACGCTCGGGTTGCCGCCGATTTCGCAATAATTTGCGGGACGCAGACCGCTTTCCAGAACCGCATCAAACAAGGTCAGGCTCGCTCCGCCCCCACCGATAAGCAAGCCGAGATCGCCGTCAAATGCGACCAGCCGGCCCGCCACGCCTCTGTGATCGGCCCGATCGATCTCGGCCGCCTGTTTTTCAAATTCTGGAAGGTGATCCGCATAAGCTTTGCTTTCAGGGAAAAGCGGGAGGATCTCCTGCTGGCGCAAAGCAGCATCGTCATCCAGTTCCAGGTGCACGTCAGCGACCCACCACGACCCATTAACATCCAGCACCAGCGGGTTGATTTCCAGCAATACAGCGTCCCATTTAAGAAAGCAATACATCACATTGGTGATGATGCTGCCCAACTGATTTATAGCCTGCTCCGTAAAGCCCAGCTTCCAGGCCACCAGCCGGCCCAGGTATTCTGGCACAGGCTCCAAAACTGAAAATGTTTGCTGGACGGATATAACGCTTTTTTCGACGTCGATTCCCCCTTTTGTTGAGGCCAGAAGCAAAGCTGCTCCCGCGGCGTTATCATAGGTAGCGCTGATAAAAATCCCCCTGGATATTTTTAAACGCTTTTCGATTAAGACTTTATCCGTTGGCAGGTTCTTGATTTCATTATCCAGGATTTGGCCAGTTAGGGAGGCAGCTGCGTGTGGCGAAGCGGCGAATTTTATTCCCCCGGCTTTAAAACGTCCACCTGTGGGTACCTGTGCTTTGACGACGACAGGACAGCCTAACTTTTGTGCGGCCAACCGGGCTGCTTCTGGCAAATCGGCGACTTCACCGGGTGGTACAGGCAATCCGGCGAGTGAACAGAGGCGCTTCGCTTCAAATTCAAGCGCTTTCATCCAAAACTCTTGCCTTGATTATTCCGCTGAGGGTTTGGCGCCAGATGATTGTAATTGGCGAACGTATTCCTCCAAATCTCGCCTTACAGAGCCTAATTCATCCGGCACGCACAGCGTCAAAAGGTGGATATCGGTGTTGCTGGCGACGTAAGCATATCCCAGTTCACCCTGGGTTATGCCAAGCTCGTAATGAATTTCCTCGCCAGTCGGCCAGCGGAGTAGATCCTCCATCTCTCGTTCGCGCACGTTTAACGACTGCCAGGTTTGCCAAGCGAGCAAACCCTCAAGCATGAGCCGAGTCGTATCCGCTGCAGCTTCCGACTCCTGGTGAACCAGGGGCACAAAGGGAGGAAGCAACGTAGTTAATAGATTATCATCTTTACCAGCCGACCGCTTCACACCAAAAAACCACGTTCGATGTTCACCGGCGATGTCTTTCCATATAACTGGGGTGACCCGGGATAATTCGGTTCTATATCCTGCTTTTTGAACCAAAGACCATAAGCGGTTCAAGCGATCAAAATCTCCCAGACGTTCAGTGATCAACAGCTTCCCGTCGTTATCCATTAATTTGGACCAGCCGTTCAGTGCCTTTCCGGCATAGTGGTCGAGCGAGGCCTCAGGTTTTGGATACTCATAATCTTTCCAACTGGTTCTTCTTCTGCGCTCTAGGGTCATCATCTCGCCCAAAACCCGCCCGCTGATTATACAATCTGCCTTAATCGCAGATAGATGTTCTGGACGGCGCAAATCGGCGTTAAGATGAGACAGGTTGGCGATTCCTTTTTCCTTGGCTATCCGCTCAGCAGTTTTAATGGCTGGCTGGCTGACGTCGACCCCAATTATCTGTGCCTCGGGGCGCGCTATCGCGTAGAAGCGGGTCATTAAGCCGGTATGGCAACCCAGCTCCACAATGGTCCCTTCCTCCGGTAATTGTGGCTCGACCCACTTCAAGATTTCAACCAAAAGGTTGTATTCAAAACAGCTTGACACGACAGATGTCTGTGGATCAGCCAAAAAGTCGTAAAGACTTTTATCTCCGATCAGGGAGCCCCCGGAGCGCTGGTTCATCAAATCCAAAAATCGTGCTGTCGCTTGAGAGCCGATCCGGTTGTTCGCCCACCTCCAAAACCGTTTCTCATCTGTAAAAGATTTCAATCCTTCCAGTCTTAAAAAGTCTCTATATTCATTTGGAATAGATATTAATAGGTAACAAGAGGCAGCTTTTGATAGTTTTTCTTCAAGGGTACCGCTCAATAGCGCAACAGGCACGGTTGGGAAAACCTTCGGTATTTGGAATGCTATGGAAAGCTTCACTCTGCATTTTCCTATGTAAAAGCTATAATTCGTGAAATGGGATTGTACAATTCCAATTATATACTACTACTTGAGTTTAGAGATGCAAAGTTGAATGCACAAACGCGTTCACAAAATTCCTGAACCTTAAAAACCGATGCAGTCAACCAAAATTGCGATTACGGGCTCGCCGAGACCCGATTTTGCCCAGTTTTCGCCTTTCTGACCACTGGATAGCGCTTTCGCGGGGCTGGACGGTAGCCTCTCGAGCGACCTTTTCCTTTTCCAGCGACTTTGGGTGCTTTGGCCGGTGTGCCCAACTGCAACAAATATCCAAAAGCCGCTCGCTGTACCTGTCCGGGTGTCAGTGGTTTGCTTGGCCCGTCTCGAAAACGGGGGTGCCAGGCCGGACGAGCCTCTTCAACCAGGTGTCGCATGAGCAGCAACTGCCAGTAGGCCAGAGCACACATCCACATCCATTGCTCGGTGGCAACCAGATCATTTGAGCGACTGCTGTTGAGCCCCATGTTTTGTTTGAGAAACCGGAACATGTGCTCGATGGCGAAGCGCCACAAATACATCCTGCACAAGGCTTGCAAAGAGACGCCGGTTGGTCCAGTCCAAAGCAACCACATGGGCTGTTTGTAGCGGGGTTTGCCGTCCGGCTTCAAGAATTCGACCCGCAGCAGCCTGACGATCAGTTTGGGCAGCTTCTTGAGATGCAGCCCGTTCCAGGCCTGGATGCGGACGGTTTGTGAGCCGAGCAGAAAGGTTTCGGCAGCATCCGCCGGGCGAGTTGGGCTGGAGAGCTTGAACCTGGCGCCATGCTTCTGGGGAGCGCCTTTCTTGCCCGGCTGGCGAGGCTCAGGCTGCTCGTACAGCACGTTGTTGCTCCGCATGCGCACCAAGGCAAAGCTGTTTTGGATACGCAGGAAGATCGCCAGAAAGATATGGTTTCCATACAGGCTGTCTGCCACCACCACCTTAGGCTTGGGGTTCCGCCCGACTAACTCTTTGACCTGCTGCCTTCCCACCTGGCTGTCACTCAACTCCGGATCGATCCGCAACGTATCTTGCGGCGCAACCCAGGAGGTTCCCCAGCCCACCAAACGCACCAGCCAGGAATACTTGTGCCCATAAACTACAGGTTCATCTTTCTGGCTCTTCAATGAACAGCGCTCCGGCAAGGTTTCGGCTTCTGGTCTTTCGTCCTTGGTCGCATCCAGACCATAAACTTCGTACCCGCCAATCGTTTCACTGTCGGTAGGCTGATAGTCAAGCAGGGTGTGTAGCAGCGCATCCAAATCGATGACCGCATGACTCAGGGTGTCGTAGACCATGCTGAATTTGCGTCGGAAAGGCGTTTCTTCACTCAAGGCTACGGGAGATTCAACATGACCGGCCACTGTCAGGGCGTCAATCAAGTCCAGAACCGCATCTGGGCGTTTCAGCAAGCTCTGGTATACTGCATTTCGGAATTGTTGGATGAGTTTGTCTGTCACAAGCCAAACTTTTACCAGCAATTCCACTTTTTGTTAAGGTCCAGGTTTTTCGGTTAGAACTCTAAACTCAAGTACTAGAGACCGTTCGGAAACCATGAAATCCGATATGGGCCAGGACCATTGAACGACCACGGATCAATTCTGGTTGGTAATAACGTTGTGCAGCCAGGGCGACCGCCAAAGCAGCGATGTAAGTCAGCAAGACAAACTGGCACACTCGTAGAAGGTGAAGGATTGAAAATACTTCAAACCAAAAAAACGCGCTTGATCCATGTGAAATGGCGCTCGACATCGGCACGAGGCCGAATAACTATAACCTTGATTTTACGCAAAAGGAGCGCATTTCTATTCGGTAACACAGGTAGATTGGCGTTTCACAACTTCGGATGCACGCATCAAGCTCATGAATCTCTATCCAACCATTCGCCTTATTGAGAATGTTAAAGAACCGCTACCTATCAAAGCATGATTGACAAAGTACAGGCCTTGCGGCGTTAGCCGAGAAATTCACAAAGTAGCTGTCTTTCGCCAAAGGGCTAATCAAACTTCAGCTTTGGATAATATAATTTATCCAAATCTGAAATACTAAAAACAATGGCTCTTTAACAGTTTCAAGGAGCTACTAACGTAGCCACCAGTGAATGAAGCAGTGCCTTGCCGCGCAGCCGGACATTGTGGACGAACTCGAAGAAGCCCAAGTACCAGGGCAACTTCTCCTGAGAAACACTGCGATGCGGTCGCAACCACGAGCGAAGTAACGACCAGAACCCTTCGAGGGTATTGACATGCACTTCACAGAAGCCATCTCCATCTTCGTCGCGGGCAAACTCACCGGCGCCATGGTTGACCGACTTATGCCGATAGCCCCAGGCGGATAAGCGGTCATAAATGTCGTACTCATCGGTGTAGATCAGACTGCCTGGCTTGACCGTTTCGGCGATCAAGGGTTGGATCGTCACCTGCTGTACATTAGGAAGCATCTGAATGACCACTGCGCCATTGCGCTGCAACATGCCCAAGACGGGTGGTTTTTCTCCTTCCAGCGTACCCCGACCGCGTTGGCCGCGCAGCTTCCTGCGTCTACCCGGTCGGCCGAGGCGAGCCACGACTTCTGGATGACCTTTGTGACCAGCAGTGATGTAGACTTCGTCCGTTTCGATCTCGCCGCTCAAGGTAACAGGCTTTTTTTTACCACGATCCCTTCTCGGAGCTGGCTCGTCATGGCCTGGACCTCGCCGGCAGATAAGTCCAACTCGGCAGCAATTTGTTCATTGGAAAGGTTCAAGCCCATGAAATACAGGCACAAGATCCACATTTTCAAGGGCAAATGATGACCTTCAAAGATCGTACCGGTCAAATCATCGAACTGCTTCCCACACGCCTGGCAGCGGTAGCGCTGGCGGTGAGTTTGATGGGTGTGAAAGCCACGTTTATTGATCAGCTTGGCATCGCAAAACGGGCAGTGGACGCCTTGCGGCCAGCGGATCTGGCGCACTTCTTCGTAGCATTTCTGCTCGTCGATCAGGTTGTGAATTTGGAGTAACATGCTCTGATCTTACCAGGCTGTCTCTCCTTTGACCACCTCCTTGATACTCGTTAAGAGCCAAAACAATATTCTCACTTGATCAAGCGATCCTTTCAGCGGGTCTTTTTTGATTCTACGGAGATGATCAATACCGGTAAGGCCGATATCCGAATAGTTTCAATCTCCTAAGCGGGGCTTTTTTGATTCTACGTGTTCCCCTATCCCGGGTGGATGCCCGTTGAGGGAACGGTTTCAATCCCTCAGTCGAGAGTGTTGCAGAATTCACCCATTAGCCTCTGGTGCGTTGCCACTCTGCCTGGACAGGGCGGGTGCAGAGGAAAAGCTGGGGCCGAGCAACAAGGCGCGCCAGAACTCATCTGGATCGCCATCGGGGGAAGGCAAATCGACCGGTGCGGCTGGGGCGGCCTTTGCCAGGCGGTCCTGAACCTTTTTCCAGCCGCCTAAGAAGCTGGGGGATAGCAGCCCCTTCTCATAGGCAATCTGGATATAGTCGGCAGCTTCCTTGACCCGCAGATCAAGCAGAACCCGGACGAGCCGCTCTGCAACCGGTCGTTCATCCGTGATGAGCAGCAGACAGGCAAAGGCGCGCGCAAAATCGGGTCGCTGGTGGGGGTAGGATGCGACCAATCCTTTGAGGTAGGAGATCGTGAACAGCCGGCCCAAGGGATGTCTCTCTGGCTCAAGCAGGCACTTGATAAAATAAGCTAGATCTTCTGGGCTAAGTTCGTTCATCAGATCGGGGGCTCCATGACCATTCTACCCCAATTTCTGCTCACGACCATCGTCCTGTACGGGGCGCTCCTGGCCGAATTTTTGTCGGAATGGTTCTACGCCAACCTGCTGGGGCGCTGTTCCAACCATTTGCTGGTCAAGCTGGCCGAGCACCTGGACTTTCAGCCGATTGAAGCGGCGTGCGCCGTCTACCGTCATCGCAGTGGGCCGGGAGCGCCGGCCACCTATCCGGTTGGCGTGCTGGTGCGCTGCCTGCTGGTGGGGTATTTGTACGGGCTCTCGCTGCGCGAGTTGGAACAGCGCCTGTACGCGGATATGCTGGTGCGCTGGTTTGTGGGCCTGTCGGCGTTCGGCGAAGTGCCCGACCACAGCACCCTGGAACGCTTCGAGCAATGGGTGCGAGCGCATCAGCCCAGGATCTATCTCGATACGGTGCTGAAGCAGATTGACGCAATGTTTCCCCACAGCCGCCAGCTCAACCAGGTGGGCGACACCTATGCCCTGCTGGCCAACGCCGCCGAAGAAGACCTGGCGCCCCGCCTGCGCCACACCGTGCGCGGCCTGCTGCAAGCCGCCGTGGCCAGCATGCCCGATCTGCTCTCGCCCACGGTCTCGGGGGTGGCCTGGCATGAGCTGTTTGGCCCTCCTAAAGAGCGCCTGGTGTTCTTCCTGGACGAGCAGCAGCGCCAGCAACGCATCCAGCAGGTCGTGCTGGCGGCCCAAGACCTGCAGCGGCGCTTTACCAGCGCTTTGCAGCCCTATTCCAACCAGAGCTAACCCGAACTGCGCCTGTGGCTCGGATACCTGGGCAAGCTCCTCCACGATGAAGTCGTCATCCTGACCGAACCGGCCCCGGACGGATGGCGGGTTCGCCTGCGCACCACTCAGGAGCGGCGCAGCGACCCCGAGACCCGCTTACGCATCGGCTCCGCTACCGATCCCGAAGCCAGCTACCGGGTGCATGGTCCAGGCGAAGACGACGTCAAGTTCGGCTACAACGTCCAGGTAGCCGCCGCCACCGACGGTTTCATCCGCGAAACGCAAGCTTATACCGGGGCGGCCTCCGACCAGGCCGGGGTCGCTCCCCTGGTGGCTGAACAGATCGAACACCTGGGGAGCTGCCCGCCCAAACTGATCTACGATATGGCCGCCGGGAGCGGCAAGATCCGCGTGGACGTGGAGCAGGCCTCCGCTGGAAAAACCCAACTGGTCGCCCAGCAACTGCCATACGACAAACGCTCCCCGCGCTTCGGCCCTTACGACTTCAGCCTCTCTGACGATGGACTGACGCTGACCTGCCCACAGGGCAAGACCAGCCAGGTCGCTTACCGTTCCGGTTCTGGTGAGGGCCGTGATTTTCGCTTCTACGCCTTCCAGTGTTGGCTGAATGGTGAGCCCTCAAAGCGGATGAAGAATGCCGACCTGACCGGCCGCTGCCCGCTGTGGGAGCAATGCCGCGACAGCCGCCGGGGACCGGGTGCGATGCGCCAGGTGTTCATCTCCGACTACCGCGAGCAGGTGCTGGCCGCTCAAGCCTATAACCAGAGCGAGCAGTTCAAGGTGGAGATCAAGCAGCGCCCGCTGATCGAGCGCATCGTCTTCGAGTTGACCCACTACAACGGGGCGCGCCGCTGCCGGCGGCGGGGTTTGGCCAACGCCGATTGGCAGGCCAAGATGTGCGCCGTGGCCTACAACCTGAAACTGTGGATGCGCAAGCTCGGCGGCAGTGCACCCAGGCGAGCCGCAGCGCCTCTGGCGGGATAGGCGCCGCCTCCCCAAGGGGGCAGTGCGCTTGGTAAACGGCCAGAAGCGGTCAAAATGGCCGGCAAAGGCACCATTTGGGACGCTAGACCGGCGGAAACGGGCTAGAAGCGCGCTCACCGGCTCGCTTAACCGGGGAAATGCAATGCGAGTTGATTGTTAAAGGGCGAATATCAGGGGGAGATGCAAAAAACGCCGCGCCGAGAGCGCTTTCGTCAGGCTGAGCTCGAATTCTGCAACACTCTCCTTCTATGGGGCTTAGGTATTTTAAGTTCCCGGCACCGAGACCTTTCGGAAGCCGTGGTAAGTTTCAATCCCCTTCTATGGGGCTTAGGTATTTTAAGCTGCTCTGGTCGGTTGGAGTCATACTGTGGGGTGTCTATGAGTTTCAATCCCCTTCTATGGGGCTTAGGTATTTTAAGACTTATGTCTGGGTATTGTGGAAAATATTGAGGTTCAGTTTCAATCCCCTTCTATGGGGCTTAGGTATTTTAAGCCGCTTATGCGGAAGGCTCGCTCAACCCGAGCTAGTTTCAATCCCCTTCTATGGGGCTTAGGTATTTTAAGCGGTCTGTCAGAGAATACGTCGAAGCGTGCTTGTACGAGTTTCAATCCCCTTCTATGGAGGGTTGGACTCGATTCTAACCCATGTTCCGTTTTTCGGAATATCAGCGGAACCTGAACGGAATACGGCAGGCAAAAAGCGGAATATGGTAATCATCATATTCTGCTGAAACGGAACCCAGGCGGAACCTGGTATACAGCTTCAGGGCTAAGAGCGGAATACGGCACTCCCGGCATTCCGCTTGAACGGAATATGAGCGGCACACGCTTTGGAAAGCGAGCTTCAAAACGGAATACGCTGCTCCCAGGGGGTAAAATGGGGTTGAACCACACCCTGGCCGGGGAAGGAGCGAACCATGCCAGCCTTTTTCCTCTCCCATTGGCTCAAACTGTTCCAAAACCGCCTGATCCGGGCTCCCACAAAGTCTGAAGGGCTGCAAAACCTGGCGAGAAAGCCGATCAAGAGCCTGCCGGGCTCCGTCCAGGCATGCCCCATGGCGCTAAAGCATTTGCGTTTGCTGGGCCAACTGGATTGGAGCCGGTTTCCTGATCGACCGGACCAACGTTTTGCGCTAGGCGTGCCGCCGCTGCCGTATGTCTGCCTGGCGGCTGCTTACCTGATCAAGGTCGAACAGCACCTGATGTATGTGGCCGACCTGCGAGCCTACCTGGTGGAACATCCCGCTCTGATCTGGGTACTCGGTTTTCCGCTCAAACCTTCGACAGAATATCCCTGGGGTTTCGATGCGGATGCCAGCCTGCCCACGCACCGACACTTGAGTCGGATGCTGCGCGATCTGCCCAATGCAAGTTTGCAGGTTTTGCTGGACGAAACGGTGCATCTCATCCAGTCCGAACTGGCCGCTGACAGCCACTTTGGGGATTGTGTTTCGCTCGATACGAAGCATGTGATTGCCTGGGTCAAGGAGAATAACCCCAAAGCCTACAGCGAAGGGCGGCGCTACGACAAAACCCAGCAGCCGGCCGGTGACCCGGACTGCAAGCTGGGCTGCAAACGCAAGCACAACCAGCGCAAGAAAACCGAGTCGGTCGAGGCCATGCCCACGCCTACCAAAGATGCTCGACCCGCCAAGCACACCAAAGCTGATGAATATTACTGGGGCTATGGCTCCGGCGTGGTGGCAACCAAAATCCCGGAGTGGGGCGAGTTTGTGCTGGCCGAACTGACCCAGACCTTTGACCATCCCGATGTCAGCTACTTCAAGCCGCTCATGGAGCAGGTCGAGCGCCGCCTGGGACGCAAGCCCAGTTATGGCGCTTTTGACGCCGCCTTTGATGCCTTTTACGTCTATGAGTACTTCGACCCAGAAAAGGGCTTCGCCGCAGTGCCTTTCGTTGAACGCGGTGGGGCCAGCGAGCGCCAATTTGCCGCAGATGGCAGTCCGAAATGCGCTGCCGGGCTGCCGATGGTCTTGCGTTACACCTTCTGGTGCAAAACCACCCTCATTCCGCATGAACGCGCCCGCTATGTCTGTCCCCTACACTATCCAGAGAAAACCGCCGACGCTTGCCCTGCCAACGATGAACATTGGAACAAGAAAGGCTGCGTCACAACCATCGCGGCCAGCATTGGCGCACGCTTGCGCTACCAGATCGATCGCAGCAGCCAGCAGTTCAAAGACGTACTCAAGCAACGCACTGCCACCGAGCGCATCAACAGCCAGGCTGTTGATCTGGGCATCGAACGCCCAAAGCTGCGCAACGCCGCCTCAATTGCCAACCATAACACCTTGACTTATGTCCTGATAAACTTGCACGCCCTCCAGCGGGTTCGCCAGCGCAAAGCCGAGCGCAAACAGGCATCCGCCGCTTGAAAGAGCGTGCAATCCCATTCTAACCCGATTTGATCTCGGCTGGGGTGTGGTCCTCAGCCAGAAGGCGGGCCTAACTGGCCCGTTTTCGGTTTTTAAAGTGCTGATCCCTCCGTATTCCGATTGTTCTGCTAAAGCGGAATACGTTTTCCCTTTAAACGGAACCTGAACGGAATATCAGCGGATTACGCTTTACCGTGTCCTACCCTCTTCTATGGGGCTTAGGTATTTTAAGTTAGGACTAATCTGCATTTTGGTTTTCTGGCTGCTTGTTTCAATCCCCTTCTATGGGGCTTAGGTATTTTAAGGATTTCGACAATCAGAGAAGAGCAAGCATCAAAAGTTTCAATCCCCTTCTATGGGGCTTAGGTATTTTAAGATTCAGGAGGAGTAAATGAAGACACTTGTGTTGTTTTGTTTCAATCCCCTTCTATGGGGCTTAGGTATTTTAAGCTTGCGGTCCTGCACAAGGCAACCTGAATATCAGCCTGTTTCAATCCCCTTCTATGGGGCTTAGGTATTTTAAGAAAAGCAAAGTTGAAAGTTGGGGTGTCGATGTAATAGTTTCAATCCCCTTCTATGGGGCTTAGGTATTTTAAGTGGCAGATTTGGGCGAGATGTCTTGAGCCACTATTAGGTTTCAATCCCCTTCTATGGGGCTTAGGTATTTTAAGCTGTGAAGGCTTTAGTGTGATAAAAAGTAGGTAAAAGTTTCAATCCCCTTCTATGGGGCTTAGGTATTTTAAGTTTGAGAGGATTGTTGGATTCCGTCTAGGTGAGTTTAGTTTCAATCCCCTTCTATGGGGCTTAGGTATTTTAAGTACCCCCACAAATGTCGGTTTAATCGATAAGATTTTGTTTCAATCCCCTTCTATGGGGCTTAGGTATTTTAAGCAATGAGGACTTGGCAATGGATTGTTTTGGTATTTCGTTTCAATCCCCTTCTATGGGGCTTAGGTATTTTAAGGCCCACGCCCACGCCGGTACCAACCGAGCCAGCACGTTTCAATCCCCTTCTATGGGGCTTAGGTATTTTAAGCTATCTGCCCATGATCCTGCAACCGATGAACAACAAGTTTCAATCCCCTTCTATGGGGCTTAGGTATTTTAAGATACCTCCACCGGCGCCTGCACAGACCCCGCTTCGTTTCAATCCCCTTCTATGGGGCTTAGGTATTTTAAGTCGCCAAGGCAGTCGAAGAAGACACCAGCGCAACAAAGTTTCAATCCCCTTCTATGGGGCTTAGGTATTTTAAGTTTGGCAAAACTGCTACCCGTAGCCAGTAGCCGGTTTCAATCCCCTTCTATGGGGCTTAGGTATTTTAAGCTTGAAGCCTTTGCCCGATTCCTGCTTTATACAGGTTTCAATCCCCTTCTATGGGGCTTAGGGATTTTAAGACTGGGCATTGGCTCAGCACAATGTGGGTTCCCGGGTTTCAATCCCCTTCTATGGGGCTTAGGTATTTTAAGAAGACACGAGCTACCATGGCTTTATGTCTGTTGAGTTTCAATCCCCTTCTATGGGGCTTAGGTATTTTAAGGGTAGCAGAACTGCGCTTACCGGATGGCCTATTAGGGTTTCAATCCCCTTCTATGGGGCTTAGGTATTTTAAGAATCGATCGCGATAATTGGGACAACCTAACTGTTGGTTTCAATCCCCTTCTATGGGGCTTAGGTATTTTAAGCTGGTTAATCCACTTTCTGTGGACGAAGAATGAGAAAGTTTCAATCCCCTTCTATGGGGCTTAGGTATTTTAAGGTAATAAAGGTTCAAGAGTACCTCCTATGCTTTAAAGTTTCAATCCCCTTCTATGGGGCTTAGGTATTTTAAGAAACTTTTAGGGCAGAGTATCGCGCTGCACTAAAATCGTTTCAATCCCCTTCTATGGGGCTTAGGTATTTTAAGGATCTTTGGTGGGGAATCCGGTGAGGGATTCACTGAGTTTCAATCCCCTTCTATGGGGCTTAGGGATTTTAAGCTTAAACTTGTCGTGAAAACCGGCTAAGAAATTTTTGTTTCAATCCCCTTCTATGGGGCTTAGGTATTTTAAGGTGTCCTTCGGCTTAGAAATTATAAGTCGTAAATAGTGTTTCAATCCCCTTCTATGGGGCTTAGGTATTTTAAGTGGTGGATCGCGCGAGAAAGGGACGAAGCAAGTTTCAATCCCCTTCTATGGGGCTTAGGTATTTTAAGTAAATTCAACTTCCGGATTAAAGGAGGTAACATGAAGTTTCAATCCCCTTCTATGGGGCTTAGGTATTTTAAGCCTACACACCCACACCGATCCCGGCTCCGAAGGGTTTCAATCCCCTTCTATGGGGCTTAGGTATTTTAAGGAGAGTCATCCATAGCTTTATGCGAAGGATGAAAAGTTTCAATCCCCTTCTATGGGGCTTAGGTATTTTAAGAACTTCGCCGAAAGAACGATTTAGGAGACTGGAAAGAGTTTCAATCCCCTTCTATGGGGCTTAGGTATTTTAAGTATGTACATCGTCGCAGCGCTGTTTTTGGCATTAGGTTTCAATCCCCTTCTATGGGGCTTAGGTATTTTAAGTGGAAACACCCATCGAAACACCGGTCGAAGCTACTGAGTTTCAATCCCCTTCTATGGGGCTTAGGTATTTTAAGAGATCCTCAAATCACCGAGGTGATCCTCCTGCATGGGTTTCAATCCCCTTCTATGGGGCTTAGGTATTTTAAGGTCCCGCGACCTGGGCCGCAGCAAAATACTTCTGGAAGTTTCAATCCCCTTCTATGGGGCTTAGGTATTTTAAGCTGGACACGTAAAACAGGACGAGATTGGAACAGTTTCAATCCCCTTCTATGGGGCTTAGGTATTTTAAGTGACAACTCAACCACTGATGTGGAAGAGCGTGAAGTTTCAATCCCCTTCTATGGGGCTTAGGTATTTTAAGTCAACGCCAAGTTGGCTGGTCTCGATTCCGCAGTCGGTTTCAATCCCCTTCTATGGGGCTTAGGTATTTTAAGCTGGTACCAGAGCTTCTGCTTGCGCCGCTGGTCTTCGTTTCAATCCCCTTCTATGGGGCTTAGGTATTTTAAGCGCGCGAAACTTCCATCATTTTTCTCCCCCTTTACGTTTCAATCCCCTTCTATGGGGCTTAGGTATTTTAAGGTTCGCACCCTGCGCCGATCGGCTGCCCCGCCGGTTTCAATCCCCTTCTATGGGGCTTAGGTATTTTAAGAACCCGCTGCCCCCGCTAACAACAAGGCTGCCGGTTTCAATCCCCTTCTATGGGGCTTAGGTATTTTAAGCAGTAACGTGGACGCCAGCGCCAAGCGTAACGCCGGTTTCAATCCCCTTCTATGGGGCTTAGGGTATTTTAAGGGGGCTATTATCGGGGCTCTAGTGGGATATTTGTGTTTCAATCCCCTTCTATGGGGCTTAGGTATTTTAAGAGGGCCTACGGGTTGGGTGAGGTTGAGGGCGACTGTTTCAATCCCCTTCTATGGGGCTTAGGTATTTTAAGTCGCTCCGACTGCCGGCCTGCCCGCCGCACCAGTTGTGTTTCAATCCCCTTCTATGGGGCTTAGGTATTTTAAGTAACCCCCACCGTTTCCGCCGTTACCTGGCCGGAAAGTTTCAATCCCCTTCTATGGGGCTTAGGGATTTTAAGGCCGGAGGCTGTGCCAGAATGAAAGGAAAGGAAATGTTTCAATCCCCTTCTATGGGGCTTAGGTATTTTAAGACAAATGGAAGGCGGAATAAGTCCGTTGAGTGAGTTTCAATCCCCTTCTATGGGGCTTAGGTATTTTAAGAAGGCTGGAGTTGCTCTCCAGACTTGCGCTAGAGTTTCAATCCCCTTCTATGGGGCTTAGGTATTTTAAGCAAAAGCTAGTTTCTTGAAGAGGAGGACGTAGAGTCTTGTTTCAATCCCCTTCTATGGGGCTTAGGTATTTTAAGACCCGACTATTAATGTCAAGACAGGTGATAATATTGTTTCAATCCCCTTCTATGGGGCTTAGGTATTTTAAGATCCCCGTGCCGATACCAACCCCAGTACCAACACTGTTTCAATCCCCTTCTATGGGGCTTAGGTATTTTAAGTTCCGCCGACGCCGGGTGGTGGTCCTGATTGGGTAAAGTTTCAATCCCCTTCTATGGGGCTTAGGTATTTTAAGATCTTCGACGGATTCGAGTGGCATATTCCATACGGTTTCAATCCCCTTCTATGGGGCTTAGGTATTTTAAGGATCGCGCTCCAGCCAAAAAGAAAGCCCACGAATACGTTTCAATCCCCTTCTATGGGGCTTAGGTATTTTAAAGAAGACTTCGGAAGCTTGATCTGATCGCTCTCATTGAGTTTCAATCCCCTTCTATGGGGCTTAGGTATTTTAAGGACTCTGTGCCAGTCAGCGGAGCCGAACAACCCCAAGTTTCAATCCCCTTCTATGGGGCTTAGGTATTTTAAGCAAAGGCACCCACAGTTACTTTTATGCCCACCCCGGGTTTCAATCCCCTTCTATGGGGCTTAGGATTTTAAGGCGGGAAGTCGCTCGACTTCGTCGAGAACATGACCAGTTTCAATCCCCTTCTATGGGGCTTAGGTATTTTAAGGATCCCAGCACGCTGGTGATCACGGGGAGCGGCCAGTTTCAATCCCCTTCTATGGGGCTTAGGTATTTTAAGTGCCGGAACCATTAAATCCGAACCAGCTGAGGAGATGTTTCAATCCCCTTCTATGGGGCTTAGGTATTTTAAGGAGAGAGGACTTGGACTTCGGGTTCAAGCAAGGGATGTTTCAATCCCCTTCTATGGGGCTTAGGTATTTTAAGTCCTACCCTTCAACGTTGGGGATTGGACATAATTGAGTTTCAATCCCCTTCTATGGGGCTTAGGTATTTTAAGTGGAGCACTGGTCTTTGGCCGATGTTCTCAAGATAGTTTCAATCCCCTTCTATGGGGCTTAGGTATTTTAAGTCTTGTCCGTATCTTACTGGCCATTCTGGTGCTAATGTTTCAATCCCCTTCTATGGGGCTTAGGTATTTTAAGCCATCCGCGAGACCTTGGTCCACGCTCACGGCTGTAGTTTCAATCCCCTTCTATGAGGGTTGGACCAGTCAATAGACTGGTTACGAAAACCGTAATCAGTGCCTGCTCTACCATATCATCTACAGCCAAAAACGTAATCAGTCATTCTTCTGGTTACGTTTTTTCGTAACCGGTGCGTAACCGGTCGGTCCGGTGTTTGAGAAAAGCGTAACCAGTCCGAGGACTGATTACGCTGCCTCACCCGTCCTCTCCGGGGCTAAAATGGGGATACGCCTATCCGTTTTTAGCCAAAAAGGAGAGAAAACCATGTTTGGCAAGCCAATTGTATCCCGTTTTTCGCACCTGACGCGGCGTTTCCGAAGCGCGAGGCTCAAGAGGCCGGACCTGCACAGCGCCTGGAAGCAGCGCCAGTGCCTGCCGGATTTTGTGCAGAGACTCCCCGGTTGCGCAGCGTTACCTGGACTTGCTGGGGCCACTGCACTGGGACCGCCTGCCCGAGCGCAATTTGACGCGCAACTGGGGCCAACCCGCCACGCCCTACGCCGCTTTCATTGCCGCTTATCTGCTCAAGCTGAATGAAGGCAAAAAATCGCTGGTTGATCTGCGGGTTTCATTGCTCGAACATCCGGAACTGATCTGGCTGCTGGGATTCCCGCTGCTGGTTTCATACCCCGCCAAACTGGGGTTTGACGTAGAGGCCAGCTTGCCTACCTCCCGCCATCTGAGCCGCATGCTGCGCGAAATGCCCAACACCGTGCTCCAGTTCCTGCTGGCCAACTCGGTGCGACTGATCCGGGAAGAATTACGCCAACACGAAATCGAAGTGGGCGTGTGCATCAGCATGGATACGAAGCACATTTTGGCGTGGGTTTGCGAGAACAACCCCAAAGCCTATGTGGAGAACCGCTTCGACAAGACCCAACAACCTGCCGGCGATCCGGACTGCAAGCTGGGCTGCAAACGCCGCCACAACCGCCGCAAAGCCGAGAGCGATTTGGAAGTTTCCTCAACACCCACCAAGAACCCGATCCCGGCCAGAGACAAGGCTGTGGGGGAGTTTTATTGGGGGTATGGCTCGGGCGTTGTGGTCTCCAAGGTGCCTGGCTGGGGCGAAGTGGTGCTGGCCGAGCTGACCCAAACCTTCGATCGGGCGGATGTATCTTACTTCTTCCCGCTCATGACCGCCACCGAGCAGCGCCTGGGATTTCAGCCGCGCTTTGCCACCTTCGATGCGGCATTTGATGCGTGGTACGTATACGATTATTTTCATCGCAGCGATGATCCAGCGGCTTTTGCGGCCGTGCCTTTCTCCGAAAAAGGCGGCTACAAGGCCAAAGGCCGCTCCTTCAGCACCGAAGGTCTACCCATCTGTGCTGCTAGATTGCCCATGCCGCTCCGTTTCACCTTCACAGACCGCACCACCTGCCTGGTGGAGCATGAGCGCGGTAAATATGTCTGCCCGCTGCGCTACCCACAACCCACCGCCGAGGCCTGCCCGGTCAACCACAAAACCTGGGAAAAGCAGGGCTGCACAGTGATGATGCCCACGAGTATCGGCGCTCGCCTGCGTTACACCCTGGACCGAGATGGTCAAGCCTACAAATCCATCTACAAGCAGCGCACCGCAGTAGAACGCATCAACAGCCAGGCGGTCGAGCTGGGCATCGAGCGGCCACACATCCGCAATGGCGCTGCGATTGCCAACCAGAACACCATGATCTACATCCTGATCAATTTGCGCTTGCTACAGCGTATCCGAAGCCATAAGCCTGAAAATGGCTGATTTGTTAAAGAACTGGATTGGCTGAAAGCCAAAAGCGTAATCAGTGATTTGACTGGTTACGCTTTTTTTGTCCAAAACGTAACCAGTGGCGTAATCAGTCCTGACTCGTCCAACCCTCCTTCTATGGGGCTTAGGTATTTTAAGAAACCCCAGCCTCCCAAGCCGGAGAAACCGGCAACTAGTTTCAATCCCCTTCTATGGGGCTTAGGTATTTTAAGCCTCAAACCAAGAAAACCTCGAAATAAGGAGATAGAACGTTTCAATCCCCTTCTATGGGGCTTAGGTATTTTAAGAAGGGAAAGACGTTCTCTTGGTACCAGCACTGTTTAGTTTCAATCCCCTTCTATGGGGCTTAGGTATTTTAAGAAGCAGGTGTCACCGGCACTGACGGCTTGTACTACACGTTTCAATCCCCTTCTATGGGGCTTAGGTATTTTAAGCAAGTACGTCTTGGAGCAAAGGCTCATCGAAGAAAGTTTCAATCCCCTTCTATGGGGCTTAGGTATTTTAAGAGCGCAAGGGTCTAACCCCCCGAATGACCACACGTTTCAATCCCCTTCTATGGGGCTTAGGTATTTTAAGCTCGAGGACGATTTAACGAGTGGCGAACGAGCCAGAGTTTCAATCCCCTTCTATGGGGCTTAGGTATTTTAAGCAAGACGCCTCCCCCGCCGACCACAACTCCCGCTGGTTTCAATCCCCTTCTATGGGGCTTAGGTATTTTAAGAATCCGAGACTGCAAACTGTGGAGAGCCACCCACGTTTCAATCCCCTTCTATGGGGCTTAGGTATTTTAAGCCGCAGCAGTGTTGGCATGGGCAACGTGGGAACTCGTTTCAATCCCCTTCTATGGGGCTTAGGTATTTTAAGTAGCCAATAACGGCGAGTCCGGAAATGTCACGACGTTTCAATCCCCTTCTATGGGGCTTAGGTATTTTAAGCAGGCGCGGTGATAACAATTACCGAGCAGGTCAAGAGTTTCAATCCCCTTCTATGGGGCTTAGGTATTTTAAGATGCACCTCCTCCGCCACAGGAATACCTGCTGAGTTTCAATCCCCTTCTATGGGGCTTAGGTATTTTAAGTATCCGGGCCCGGGTGGAGGAAACAAGCCCGCAAGTTTCAATCCCCTTCTATGGGGCTTAGGTATTTTAAGCCATGCAAGATGGAGTAGTCGATTGGGCGGGATATGTTTCAATCCCCTTCTATGGGGCTTAGGTATTTTAAGCCGCGTTGGTCTGCTCCTGCTGGTTGCTGGCGTGATTGTTTCAATCCCCTTCTATGGGGCTTAGGTATTTTAAGAAAGACCTTTCTATGACTGGCAACGCGTGTTCGCTTGGTTTCAATCCCCTTCTATGGGGCTTAGGTATTTTAAGACACTGCGCTCCCCCAACGCTCACCCCCACGGTGACGGTTTCAATCCCCTTCTATGGGGCTTAGGTATTTTAAGTTTTTGCGACAACCCTTGGTCGAACCAGTGGCCCGGGTTTCAATCCCCTTCTATGGGGCTTAGGTATTTTAAGCAGCACCGTCACTGGCCAGAACATTGTCGTAAATGGTTTCAATCCCCTTCTATGGGGCTTAGGTATTTTAAGGGGTCGAGACCGAAGCAATCCTCGGCAACTGTCCTATGTTTCAATCCCCTTCTATGGGGCTTAGGTATTTTAAGTTACGGGCGAAAACATCATCTGGGACCACTGCAAGTGGGTTTCAATCCCCTTCTATGGGGCTTAGGTATTTTAAGAAAGGTCACTCAGTTGGCCCCTCCCTTGAGAAAGGAGAGTTTCAATCCCCTTCTATGGGGCTTAGGTATTTTAAGTTGTGGGGCAAAACTGCCCGGGGGTGATATCTTGTTTCAATCCCCTTCTATGGGGCTTAGGTATTTTAAGTCGCAATTTTAACGATCCAAGCAATTCGTGCAAGTTTCAATCCCCTTCTATGGGGCTTAGGTATTTTAAGTCAGCGGTAGCAGCGATGCAGATATTGCGGGGGTCAAGTTTCAATCCCCTTCTATGGGGCTTAGGTATTTTAAGCGGGGAGCCGGCGGAAGAACCGTCAAGTACATCGTGTTTCAATCCCCTTCTATGGGGCTTAGGTATTTTAAGTTTTGATTTAGATTAAGGAGAAATTAGACAATGCTAGTTTCAATCCCCTTCTATGGGGCTTAGGTATTTTAAGCCTCACCCCTGAGCAGCAGAAAGCTCAGCGAGACCTGTTTCAATCCCCTTCTATGGGGCTTAGGTATTTTAAGACTATCCTAAATATCTCTTCGATCCGCTTGTTTTCTAATTATACCTCTCTGGTCCACGCGATTGTGCCGGCTTTGCGAACGACCTTCTGATGAACGATAAAAAGCTTTGAAATGGCCCAATATGCTCATTTCACTATCTTCAAAATCTCTCGATTTCACTCCGATTCTCATCCGTTTGCACAAAAGCTCGCGTTGCGAAGGGTATTCGCTCGGAAGTGAATGCGTTCACGAGTGCTCGACGCTTTCGATAAACAAAATCATGCAGGATGGAATGCTCGGTTTGTTGGGCAAACAGCGAATGTTCGCCGTTTCTGGGCCAGAGAATTATTCGGATTCCTACCGGCGAACCTCCGAGCAATCATTGTACACGCATAATTTTAACCGATCCAGGCGGAAAGTGCGGTTTGCGCGGCGGGTGTGGCAGTAAGCGATCAGATAGAGCCGTTCCCCGCGCGGCTCCACCATCAGAGGCGTCAGATGGCGGTACTCTGCAGAGTGGCGCCCAGAAGCTTTGTAAAGCACGTCGATCGATTCTTCGCGGTCAATCGCCCCTTAAATCGCCATCACCATTTCTTCCGAAGGCGGCTCAGGAGGATCACTTTCAGGAATCCATTCAGGCTGTGGTTTGATTTGCTGCCGGTCGAGAATCGACCGCAGCATGGCAGTGGCTTTACGAGCGGCGGCGGCGCGTAATGAATGATCCAGATTCCCGATTAATTTGGAAAGCAGGCCGGGAGGCGAAACAGCCGCATTTTGAAGGCTTTCGGCCAGCAGCATCAGGCTGAGCAGGTAGGTATGGTCTGATTTGTTCAGGGTTTTGGGCGTGGATTTGGACCTGGCTTCCGGCCCGAGCACTTCTGGGTTATTTTGCAGATAGGTTAGTTGGATGATGGAGAGATCGTGATCGGAGATTAGCCCCCGCCTCCCAAGTTGTTGCAGGATACGCTGCGCCTGCCACGAGTTCCAGAGCCACGTGGCGCGGTGAGAGCAGGTGTTCCAGGTCGCGCCGGAGCCCGGGGGATTTTCGCAAGGTTTTCAGTTCTTCCGGGTCAGTGAATTCCAGTACCGGACCGGGAATTACACGGATGGTTGGTTCATCCGCAAGACGCTGAGTTAACGCAGCTGGCGGTTTTTCGCCCAGGCCGCGCTCGAGAATTTCCGGCAATGAAGGCAAGTGTGGCGAACTCGTTCTCCTGATAGGGACGAGCTGTTCTGTAACATCTCGCTGAGCTGCCAGCCGTAGGGCCGGTGTATCCAGCACGTAAACGCCCGGCGCGGTCGGGTCTAGATATCTTTCGAGCTCCCATAATAAATCCCAGGCAGGCGGGAAAGGTATTTTTAATACCTGGTCGTTCTCCAGGCTCCAGCGCTCGGGAGGCAGGTCAACGAACTGACCGGCGCCTGAGCCTTCCAGCAATGCCGCGCCCAGTGGGGTTAACTGCTCTCCCTCGCAGAGCCCCAAAGCCTGCAATCCCACCAGCTCCTGGCGGTGGGCGGCGCCTAGCGGCGGGGCGCCTGAAGAGGCCTGACTCAAATCCATTCCATCCACCAGCCGGCGCAAAAGTTCTTTGCGGAGGTTGCGGTATTTTTCTCCCGTTGGCGCCTGCAGCCAGGCCTCCAACAGATGGGAAATCTGGCGCAGAAAAGGCCAGGAAAACCATTCTTGCACCAGGAGCGTAGGATAAGGCGCCTCGTCCTCATCCAATAAGGAGGCTGATTGGCACAAGCGCAACCAAAATGAAGTGCGGGGTATGGGGCGGGGCGGCGCGGTAGGTCGGCGCGATGCAGCCGAACGGAACTCCGGATCGGATCCGGTCATTTCCGTCTGTTCTTCTGCAAGGCTGTGTACTTCAGCCAGGCTCCGCAGCCCGCGCCGTTTCAATACAGTCCTGAGGGTTTGAACATCCGCGCCTTCCCCTTTTCGAAAAACGCGGCGAACTACGCTTAACAGATTGAAGATGTATTCAATCGGCAGGTAGTCAATTCGTCGCATGGTCATTTCGCCAGATAGTCAGGTAGTCGTTCGTCAAGTAGTCTGATAGTCGCAATTCGCTGACCAGGCGACTATCAGACGATACGACGATGAGACAATAGGACTATTGAATGAAAAACGTCCTCTCTTCGGTTAATCTTCCAGCGCCGATGACGATGGTCCGTCCCACGTCTTCTGCGCCAATAAAGTAGAAGCGGATCGTATCCTGGGCTTCGCGTACGAAGGGCTTCAGGCGTTTCTTCAGTTTTTCGATCTGCGCCGGCAGCAGGCGGCATTCGAACACGCTGTACTGCACGCGCGTCCCGAAATCTTCCAGCGTTTTCGCCGCTTTCGTCCGGCGGTTATCATTGCTGATGTCATAACTGACGATGAGGAATTGTTTGGTCATTCCTACCTGACCATGAACGGTATGTATCGTTCCACTTCTCCCAGGATCACCCTCGCCATCAGGTAAGCCTGCAGCTCGAAGATCCTCCGGTAGCTGGTTTGTTCGCCTGTCGCGGGATACAGAATCTGTTCGTTCACCCGGGCTTCATACAGGCCGATAAACCGCTTTCGGGCTGCTTCTTTGAGGTAGATGGGACGCATCTCTTGATCTTGAGCAGAGGGTTGCTGCTCCCTTTTCGTTGGAGCATTGTCCTCGCTGTCATCGTCATCCTCGTTGCTGCGACGGCGGGGCTGGCCCACCTCGAAATCTCTGAGCGAGAAGAATGGCCGGTTCGCGGCGGTCAGAATAATGGAGTCCACGATGATCGGGCGAAACTCTTCCTCCAGGTCGAGCGCCATCGACGGTTTGTTGTAATCGATGGCGTGGAAGAATCCCAGGTCCGGGTCCAGGCCGGCTACCTGGCAGGCAGCAACCAAGTCATTGAGCAGGAGGGTGTAGCCGAAAGAAAGCAGAGCGTTAATCGGGTCAGTCGGCGGATAGTAGGCGCGCCGCTCAAACCCCCAGGAATTCCCATCGGCAGGGGGCCGCAGGATTTTTCGCATCAGCCCGAAATATTCTTTTGCCGCCAGCCCTTCGCGCCCCCGCAGATCATCCAGATTTTGGGATGTTTCCACTTGCCGGCGCATGGAGTCCATGGTAGCCAGCGCGTTACGCGCCCAGAGGGCCCCTTCGGCGTGGCGCTGCACCAACACGCGCTGGTTGTTCACCTTCCCGCTGACAATGGCCTGGGCAATCGCCATCGCCCTGGCAGGGTCATTCACGGCCAGCGCCTGGGTCATTCGCAAGCGGCTGTGGCGGTGTTCCCGTCCCAGCACACGCATCCCTTGTGTAAAAATCACGGGCACCCGCCGCCGGGTGAGCGCGAACAGGGTGGGGACGGTGATATTGACCCCTGTGCCCATCACCACCACCCGGTCCACCTTGATCATCGGGATGTCCTGGAGAACTTCCTGGCCGCGCTTCACAACCAGCCGCTGGCCTTGCTTGTGGACCTGAACCCCGGTTTCCATCACATACAAAGTGGCCATCTTCGCCTCCTTCTCTACTCGACTACATACCCCAGCCATTCAAGCCTGTCGGCTGGAGAGAGGATCCGCGTCTTCTCTGCATTGACTTTGAGGCGGATTTGCGCCAGGGCCGCGATGGACTCGTTATAGGCCTTCTCCGCCGCGCTTTGTTCCGGGCACAGAATAACCCAGTCATCGGCAAACCGCACCAGCCGGAACCCGGCTTTGGTTACGGAAACGTCGAAAGAGTGCAGATAAATATTCGCCAGCAGAGGGGAAAGCGGGCTTCCCTGCAACACCCCCACCTGAGTGGGAGCCACGTTTCGATAGAGGAGGTAAGCAGTAACCGCGACCCCGGCCGCCGCGCCAGCCGCGCCTCCGCCGGCCAGTAAACCTTTTTTGAGAATTTCACGGCCTGCAGGGGTCTTCAGCGCAGCGACCGCGGCAGTGCCTGCTCGGACCAGGGAACGTTTTGCCCAGCTCGTTCCCAGGAGCAGGCCGCCCGCAGCCACCTGCTGCACAGCCCTTTGCTGCAGGGCGCGGCGCTCCAGTTCATCTTCACCTGTTCGCCGGTAGAAACCTTCTTCTTCCCCATCTGGTTCCTGATCGGTCTCCTCGAAAGTTCCGGAGTAGTAAGCGCCTGCAGGTTGATAAGAGGCTGGTTCATACCGCGCCTCAGAGTATGGGCCATATTGGCCTTGGTCGAATTGCTCCTGGCTAAACGTGTTCAGCGCCCAACCAATCCCCTGTTTGACGCGGTTGGAAGCCTTTTCCCATTCCTGCGATAGCCAACCGGTTTTCTCATCCACCGTTCCTCCAGGCGGCATTCCATGCTCCAACACGCCAGCGTCCAGCCATTTCTGCAGCAGATCCACCACCCGGCCATCGTTGATTCGCTTCTCGATCCTGCGGACCAATAAGCGGTGATCCAGGCTGTCGAAGCAAGAGGCGATATCTCCGTCGACAACCCAACGATAACCAGCCACGCGCAGCCGGCGCGCGCAAATGATGGCATCCAGGGTGGATCGGCCGGGCCTGAACCCGAAATTGCAGGGTAAGAAACCGGGTTCATACAACGGCTCCATCACCTGCTGGGCAGCCCGTTGAGCCACCCGGTCAGCGACATTGAGCACCGCGATCTGGCGCATTCCGCCGCTTTTTTTCTTGATGTTGAAAACTCCAGGCGCCTGGGGTTGGTAGCGGCCCTTGATGAGCTGGTGCCTCAAGGCGCTCAGTTGAGCGGGTAAGTCGCGTTCAAACTCCGCCAGAGTGACGCCATCCGGTCCGGCGCTGCGCATTCGCCGATAGCGGGGTATATTCCCTCGCACAGAGCGCCAGGCTGTGAGCAGGTTATCTGGTGAAGCCAGTTGGTCGATCAGTTTATCTTGTCCGTCCATAGTCATATCTCCCCATACTTTTTAATCAGGTGTTGATCGAACTCGTCATCATCCAATACGGTTACAGGCATGGGCACAGCCGCTAACACCAGGTGCCCGCTGTCCAGGAAGAGCACCCACTTACAGGCGCGTCCAAATGTCAGATCAATCAACCTGCCTTCCGCCTTCGCTACCCGGGCTGCACGTCGAACGGGCGCCGAATCCCATCGCCCGGCGGCGAGCACGCGATCCGGCGCTACAAGACCGGCCTCACCCACTGGCCACAGGTAGGGCGTACGAGATGTTTTTGGTTTGCTCATGATTGCCTCCAGGTTGAGAAGAATTCCTCGACAATATCTGCATGCTGCTCTCTAGTTGCTGGCTCGGCTTTTTGATGGTTCCATCCTTCGACTGCTTCAAATGCCAGTGCGTCAGCAAGGCGGTTCTGCTCACGAGATATGTGATGAAAAGTGACCTTCTCGAAGCGTTCCGTTAATGTACGCAGGCGTGCTTTCGCCTGGCGTAAGCCGGGAGCATGCGCTTCCGCGCGTCCCTGCATCTGATCGACCACCACCCTACTATCGCAAAGCACTTCGACTTCCCCGATGTGCTCCTGGTTTTTTATTTGGAGCAAACGCTCCAACGCAAAAATTGCCGCGGCGTACTCGGCCTCGTTGCAGGTCAAAGAGCCTGCCCGTTGTTGCCACCAGTAACAGATTTTTCCCTGTTCGTCTCGCACAATAGCCGCCAGCCCGCTGGTATGTCGATCGGGTCGGATCGCGCCGTCGGTGTTGACAATTACTTTCCGGACTGATTTGCGAGATCCCCGGCTACGATGGGATCGCACGCCATTGCCGCCTTTGGCGGGAACCCGCGTAGCGGGCAATGGCGCGCCATTTCTTTTGGGTGGATCTTCGGTCGATTGCTGGGTCTTGTTCTTTGGGTGGTTCAATTGATTTCCCTTTTGATCGCGTCCGTTGGCTTGAATGCCCCCATTTTCCACCAATTCTGAAGGCCTGCATATCCGACAAAGTAGGATATTTCGTAAAATCCGGCTGTCTCAAATACTTTCCACTGCAGATCTATGATTATCTCAGCCTATCGAGAGAAATCGCCGGTATAACAGAGGTAACCAAAAAGGAGTGAGAGCCATGGAAGCCAACCGTGAAGTCCTGGCCCGTTTTGACAGGTTGATCGTCGTGACGATCTGGAAAGTTGTCCTGGAAACCTTGACGCTCCCGCTCGTTATGCTGCTCCTCTATCATTTGCTCTCCAGGGGCTGAGCAAACCGCCGCTCGTGACCCGTTTTTGGTAAAGCCTCTTTTGGCGGTTTGCTCCGACAAGTCAGAACCTTAAAAATAGAATAGTTCGTATGCGGTCTGGGTGAAGGATTTGCGTGGAAACTGGCTGCAAAAGAAGGAGGTGTTTGTATGCCGACAGTCGTCGTTTCCTGGAATGGTCAGTGCTGTAGTGAGACCATTCAGCAGAACTTGCGCTCGAAAATGTTCGAATTGTATGAAGTTTCAGCGCGCTTGTTCAGCGGCTTTTTCCCTGGAACGATCACGAAAACGATGTTTGATGGGAGGGTAATTCCAGGGAAGATATTGTTATCTTCCTGTCTGTTCTCGGGCGACCCAATTCCCCCTACCCTTGAAAAAGTGAACGAGGACCTGTACGCAACTGGGGAGACAGGTCTCTATGGCGTGCAATTTCCCCTGTTCGATCCCCGCAAATTCAATTCGCTGGCAGTGCTGGCGCACAACGATCACTTAAGCTTCGTATTCCTGCGCAGCGCAGATCCCAAACTGGATGGGCGAATGGTCCAGGTGCTGCGCCCACAACGAAGTAAAGACCATTCCCGGGCTCCGGCGTATGAACACCTGCTCGCAGCTCCGGAGATCGATCTGCGATATTACCTGGAGCGGTGGATGGGGGGATTATTGGGCTGGGTGAAACATTTCTACGTGCCCAACCTCTCGTATTGGGCCTGGGTCGACAATCCGGGATATGCCGGATATGAGCAGATTTCACCGGATGATCGTCGTTCTCGGGACGAAATATTCTTCTATCTACGCGACGCGTTTGAGGAAGAGGCGGAAGCCTGGAAATCCTACAGTCTCTAATATCAAAGAAAATCAGGGATGGAAGATGCGCCAGGCGATTGGATGGAGATCGAAAGCGAGCGCCTGGACCAGCTTGCGCTCGAAGAAAAACGTCAGCGAAATCACGGGACGTAAGGATTATGTTATTATCGATCTCTTCGGGCTCTCTCGCGTAATTCCTGCAGGTTGATAATTTCGGCAAATCCGAATTGTGAAGGAACAGCATTGGGAATCGGTTTCAGGCGAATAACAGCCGGGAAATATCCCATCCGCCCGTGCAGTACGGCTAATAAGACGGAAGCAATCAGACTGTGCGCTGGCGGGTTTATCAGTAAAAGCTGGGTCTGCCAATCCTTGGAAGAGAGACCGATCTGGTCGACTAACTCGAGAACCTGCGTCTCAAAAGATTCTTCTTGGTCAAACTTAACCGAGAATTCCAGGAGAGAGCTCAAGCGGTCTTCCAATAAGCCGCCGGATATCTTCCAGAACTTCTTCTCGCAGGGGGTGTCCGAAGTTTAGCAAAAGCATATTTGATCCTACCTCTAAGGATTCATCACCGCGGTGTAACTTTTTTCTGCGAACGAGCAGGCAGCGGGCGGGTCTGGCCCATACCAATCGTCGTGTGGTGGCCGGTGCCGCAGTAAAAAGCGAAGCGCGCCAGGTTTTGTAATACCTGGTCAGCGCCATCCCAGAAAGCGGCAAAATCGCCGCATTGTCTCTTGGGCAACAGGTGGAATCCCGCCACGCCTGTGAAGCCCGTTGCTGCACCGCGTGTACCTTCAGCGAATGTCCAGCGATCACTGTTGATACCACCTAACTCAGAGACCATCACACAGGCGTTAGCAAATTCGGGCCATACGGAGTGAATCTGCATTGGCTCTGGAGCAAAGGCATTCCATTTCTGCCACCAGCCGCGCAAGATATGGCCGGGGATCGGAAGAGGAATATCGGCACCCTGGGACCGAAATGCGGTTGGGGTCACGAACTCCAATCTCACTGACTGTGATGATTGTGTCAGCTCGTACTCCTGCGCCAGGTTCGTGTAACTGCTCTGTCCGGCCCAGGTGTGCTGGGCCGGGTCCAGCGTCCAGCCCTCCAGGTAGAAGCTCATCTTGTATAAGTCCACTTTCGCCGGGAGGCGGGGCAGTATCTGGCGCAGGACCAGCTCCGATAGTTCCTTGTTGAACGTAGTGACGCGCAGCCAGCACACCTCCCCCGGTTGGAGCCATTTGCCGGCCGACAGCGGGAGGCCGAGGTGGTCGAGCAGGGTGGAGACTGTATATGGCTTTGGCCCCTGCCCATCGTGCAGGGCGCTGCCCAGCTCCGGCTTGCTGCGCGTGATCTGCGCCAAGAACCAGGCGTTGGCCGGTCGCCCCAGCGAGCCAAGGATGGGCGCTGCGTGGCTGGATTTCAAGGAGAGCAGAATCGAAAGTAACATCATTTTTCTTTCAAGATCTGATTCTCACAAATGTAGCGATAGGTATCTATTAATCCCAATCCTTCAATCAGCTTTGGATCATCCTCCGGCGCCAGGCTCCGTTTCTGCACGAACAGGTCGAACATTTTCCAGATTTCTTGCATGAACTCGTTCGGACTCTCTCCCTCTTTCCTATGCATTTCGCGATGCCCGTAAAACAAGTCAGCGAGGTCGAAGGAATTTAGGTGGTCTGGGTTTAATCCCTCTTTGTGACCTTCCTTTCGCCGGGAGGAAAAATTTATCAGGTTGGTAATCTGCTTCCCATACCCCTCCTGGGTCTTAAGATATTTGGCAACCTCCAGGCTGGCATTGCTGCCTGATATTTCGGGCAGGCGCCGGCCGGCCTTTTGATCATATAACTCGCCCTCTTTAATCCCCTGCGCATCGAAAATAAACCGATGATAGGCGCCCGGGTTGTTTAAGCCCAGGTCGGGAATCTCTAAATTGGAATTGAACAGATAGGCAGCCATGGCTGCATCAAAGGTGAAAGCAGGATGAACCTGCACAAGGAGCCTATATTCGGGATGCGCCTTCATCTCGAACAGCAAGTCTAGGGCTAGCCGCCAGCAGCGATTAAAGGCCTGGCGGGCAGTATGCGGGCTTACGGTGGCCTGAACCGCTCGTCCATGTGAGAGGGGATTCCTGTATGATTCCTTTAGATCTAACAAATCCTCTTTTAGAACTTGCGTGATATAGGGTTGACCTGCGGGGTCGGTAGTAGCATGCAGCGCTTCCACCATTGGGTGCCACTCCGGTTTAGCCGGGCTGATTGGGAGCAGCCGGCGAAAACAGTAGCGAATAGTTGCCTCAACTGCTTGAACTGCCAGGCTGATCGCCGGTCGTTCCTGGCCGTATGCCAGAGAGCGGGCTGCATCTCGAAAACAAGTTTGCGCAATCCGGGGCAGGCGTTCGAAAAAGTTGGCATCCTCCTGATCTGCCTGCCAGCCCTTGTCCTGGTAATAGTGGGCGCTCTCCAGTTCACCAACCCGGTGCACAAACACCACGCGGTTACGTACTTCCTGTAGATAGCGCTCCTGGAACCGGCGGATTAATTCCTGCAAGGTCTGGTAACAACGCTCCCCCCATTTCTCGGGAATCTCGGTCTCTCCAGGCCCCTCCTCCAGCTTGCGAGCCAGGTCAGAGAACCCCGGGCTAAGGGCACAAATTCCTGGAAAAGGAAGCAGGCCAGCGTCATCGAACTGTATCTGCTCCCACTCGAAGGTCTCTCTTCCCCCTGGCTGTTCGTTATCGAGACGCCTGGCAACATCGTGGAGCGCCTGCCTCAATCCTAAGCTGTGTACAGGGATTTTCTTGTACCGCGCCAAGCCTTTTACCGTCTCATATGTGTCGATGAAGGTTCCAATTCTGGCAGTCTCCATGAACCACTCTCCGGGTCGCGGGAAAACCAAAAAGGAGGGCTTCCGAAAATCACCCTTTTCGAAAGCCCTCCCTGGTACTTTCTCTACGACTTCACTTGCCCCGTCTTGTCAATGAGCGGCAGCCCCTTCTCCTCGCCCGGCTGCTCCAGGGCGAAGCGAGCCTGGCGATTGCGGTTGTTGCCCATGAACCATTCGAAGTTTTTGCCCTCCGGGTTGGGCTCGGGGTCCGCGCGGGGGTAGTGGATCGGCAGCCCGACTGGCTGCTCGCCCAGCAGGGCCAGCAGCTCACGCAGATGGGGGAGCTGGTCGAAGGGCAGGTCATAGGCCAGGGACATGGGGATTTAAACTCCTCGACCCATTGCTGCTGCTCGGCCGGTTCCACCGGGCGCACGCCGCTCTGCCAGCCGGTTGTATAGCGCTCATCCATTTCAATCACGCTCACCTGCAGCCCGGCCAAGCGCAAACTGCCGAACCCCAGGGGCTTGGCGTATCCCAGCCGGTGGAAGCCCTTGCCCTCCAGCTTCAGGCACCACAGGAGCGTCCCCAGCTCGACCGGGGCTAGGTTCTCAAACTGAATGGAAAAGGAGAACTTCGCTCCTGGCTCGAGCGCCCCTTCGACCGTGCGGTTCTGGTCCGATTTTTTCACCCGGCTGCGGTATTCTCGCTGCGGGTCCCGCCAATAGGCGCGGTCGCCGGCGTGGCCGTGGTGGCGGAACACTTTGCGCCCGCGCAGCACGTTCTGGCGGTTGTCATATCCGGCCTCCGCCTCGTCCAGGCCGCTGCGCGGCTTGCCCGCGGAGGGACGCAGGTAAAAACGGGTTGTGGTCGGCTTGGGAGAGCCGAGCACCGCCAGTTCCATCGGCCCCATTTCCACGGCCTGGTCCTCCAGGCGGCCGTGATTGAACTGGAGCCGACCGGCATAAGCCGTCTGGGCCGAAATCGGCAGAGGTTTATCGCTGCTGCGCGTGCTGCTGTACACCCACCCAAATGTCCGGCAGGCCGGGCACAGGTGGTCAATATCCCGGCACTTCCACAGGTGCAGCGGCAGCAGGTCGTCGACTTTTCGCTTGTTGCTCACCCGCGGTACCGCGACCGGGGCAATGAACTCAACCTCCGGAGCCTGCAGACTGCCCGAGAGCATCACGTATGCCAGGTCTCCATCCTCCACCTCGCAGGAACTGCCGATGACAAATCGGCTGAAGGCCGGTGTTTTCTTGGCCGGCCGGCCGCGGTCATCCTTCTCCACCCACGGCTGATCTGGCTCGTGCTTCTTTTTTCGCCAGCGGGCCACTTCCTCGGCGTGCCGTTTCTGGTAATCCTCGATCAGGTCGCGATATTTCTGGCGGATGTCCTCCGTCAGCAGCACCTTCTCCGGGCCGAATTGGTTTTTCGGGCTGCGGAAGAAGAAACGCTCGAAGCGCTTGGTCTCGATGTTCTGGTTGTTCAGGCACAGGTAACCCTTGACCACCTGCCCACCCGACTTCGGCAGATCCTCTCTTTGTTTGGCCACATGGAGCACGTTCCATACCGGCGGGAACTGCAGTTCCTCCACCCGGGCGTAGCACTCCTCGCCGTGCTGCATCCCGTGCAAGTCCACCGCCCGCAGTTCGGGGGGCGGGCGGCGTTTCCCGGCATAGTTGAGCGCCCGGTAGCGCTCGACCCGGCCAGCGTACAGCTTATCCCGCGGCCGATCCCCCACGACCAGTTGGGCCGTGCCCGGCAGCAGCCGCAGCCACCAGCAGTGCTTCTCCTGATCCCACTCCACCCGGGCCGGGATCAGCCTCAGGGCGTCAGCAGCCGGCAGGTGCCGGCTCAGTCTGCGCCCGTAGTCGAAATGGGCGAAACAGGAGTTGGTCGCCGCCTCGAATATGCCGCGCAGCATCCCGCGCAGGCTGGATGCCGGCAGCGCAGGCTCCGGGCCATTGCCAAAATCGTATTTGTAAAACTGGTACGTGCGGTGCTCCGAGGCCGGGTCTTCCCAATATTCAGAGTCAGAGATGAACAGAGGCGTAACCGCTTCCAGCTCGCAGGTGATCGTCCCATTCAAGCCCACCCAGCGGTCGTGCGGTGGGGGCGGGCAGCGGCCGAGCAGCTCGGTTCCCGGCTCGTCGGGCAGCGCTTGGGGTGCACCAGGCGAGCGCACGAAGTTGTATGGATTGAGAAAGCGATACGCCTGCGTTTTTTTCGATGTCCCGGCTCCGCTCGCCTGCGAGGGGCCAGGTTGGGCGCCCTTCTGCGCTCCTGCCGGGCGCACCCACTTCGCCCTCGGCCCCCGCTCGCCCATCTCGGCTTCAAACGCCAGGCGGGTCCCCTTCTGGATCCCCTCCAGCGGGCGGGTTCTTCACCCAATTCAGCCGGAAGAAAATCTGCTCGCCCCCGCCGTCCGGCTCGATCTTACCCCAGCCGGCATCCGGGTTCACATACACAACCGTTCCCTCTGCCATCTCATGCCTCCTCGAATCCGGTAAACCATACGAAAGCCACCTGGCCGTTGCGGGTGAACTGCCAGTATCTTACCCGCACCCGGGCGGAGCTCACTTGCGGGTAGCGCAGTCTGGCCCAACCCACCCGGTCATCCTGCCAGTACTTCCCATCCTTCTCTTTTTTGCCCCACAAAAGGGCAGACTTCAACCCCCGGCGGTGGAAGGTCTCTCCCGGGTAGGTCTTCCAGTAGCTCTCCGCGCCAAAGCCGGCCAGCGCCGGACGGTGGCTGTCGCCGATAAAGTGCCACAGCACCCGGTCGCCGTCCCGCCGCGCGCTCAGGTGGCCGCTCTCCCCAAACAGCTCGGCCCGTTCTAGGCTGCTGAGCCGGTTGGGGGACGGCGGCTCTCCGGAATTGATCTCAAAACCGCTCACATATTCCCAAAGCCCCCAGCGCGCTTCTTGCGGCCACTGCCATGAGCGGAGGAAGGCCCCCCATTCGGGTGGAGTAAATTCGCCGCCCCAAACTTGGAACTTATCCTCGCCCCATAAGGAGCTGCTCCTCTCATTCATGGCTGCTCTCCTTCCTATAGATTGGGTAGAGCTTATCTACCTGTTCGAAATAGGTGTCCGCTTTCAGAGACGGCAAGACGCCAGGCTCTCGCCTGAATTGATCGGCTTTAGTAATAAAAGCGCCGATCCAGCCGCTCACGGTCTCTTGCAGGCCCGCCCAGTCGGCTTCTCGGAAGCACGCCCGGCGGTAAAACCCGGGAGCCTCCTTCGATTCGTTTTTGACAGCCTGGCCCCCCCACTCTTTGTCGCCGAGGAACCCGCAGCAAATGGTCCAATGGGCGCCAGTTGCCCGACCAAAGCCTTTCGCCGCGCCGAAGCCCAATGCCATGCGCCCTTCGCTCAGGTCGCGCAAGGTAAGCGCCAGCCAGCCCAGCTCCCAATCCTCAGGCTCTTCCAGGAAGAGCCGGGCGCGGAATTTCGGCCGCCACAGGGCCGCCGCATCGAATTTAGCCCCTTCCAGGGCGCCCCCGGTGAAGCGGTCGATCGCCAGGAAATCGACTGCCTTCCAGAGCGGCTCGCCTTCCAATGGGGCGTCCATCACCCGCAGCCGGCTGCCGCGCTGGCTGCTCCCGAACAGCCGGCAGGCCAGGCAGAGCTGCTCCTCCTGCACCTCAGCATAGCGCTTCAAAGCGTTGATCTCGGAGCATTTCGTCAGGGGCCTTCCCGGGTCATCCTGCAACGGATTGCAGGCCGGACAGGTATCCAGGAAAGCCTGGAGCGGGCTGCTTTCCCGGGATGCATGATAGGCGGCCAGGGTGCGGGCAATCCGCTCCGCATGAGAGCGCAGCGCACCGCGCAGTCCTGAGCCGGGCAGCAGCGGCTGGGCTTTAGGAGTCCACCCGGGAGCGCCATCCAGGAGTGAAACGTGGTCGAAACCCAGCATCCCGGAGGCTGTCATGTCCTGGGTAAGGAACAGCCCCTCGATTTGGATCTGAAGCTCGACTTCGATAAAGGGTCGCCGCTCCGCTTCCGTCCGGGCTTTTGTCCGGGCTTCCCGTAATCTGTTCAACAGCCAACCCGGCTTCTCCTCAGCGCTGGAGATCGGATCGGTAGCCTTGAGGTAGTCCAGGAGGCGATCCCCGCTGTCCAGCTCGTTTTCCAACCAGCGCGCCGGACCCAGAGTGGCCTTCCCCAGGCCGCGCCCCGCCCCGCCGCCCAGCCAGGCCCTCCCCGCCTGCCATTCCGCCAGGACGGCTGCCAGCAGGAGCTCATCCGCCTCCTCCGGGGCTTCCAGCTCCAGGCGCAGGGGAAATACTGCCCCTGCCGGCAGGATTTCCTGGTCGAACTTCACCCGCCCGGCCCGGGCAGCAGCGCCGTTGGAACGGTCGATGCCCACCCCATCCCGGATGAACGGCGGGACGCCCGTTTTCAAAGGCGAATCGTAGACCCACAACCGGGAAGCCCGGCCGCCCTTGCTTTCGTCTTCCGCTTCGCTCGGGTGGAGCTCGCCGAACAGGTGGCAAACAGAGCAGCCGCAGACTTCTCGCCTGGTCTGGCTGCCTGCCGAGGGGTGGAGCGCCAGGCATTCACGGCGGCCCCTGGACCCCAGGTCCAGACCGGGGGTCAATCGGGTGGCTGTAGTCCGCAGCGCGCCGGCCAGGGCCGTTCCCGGGAGCAGAATCTCCCCCCGCAGGCTGCGCCGCAGCGGCGCGTCTGTACCCACCCTACCGCGCCCGACGCCGACGTGCAGGGCGGTTTGGAAAGTCAACTCCGCCAGGACTGCAATGTAATGTTTGGAATTCATTACGGATTCTCCTTTTTCCGGGCGCGCCGGGCTGCCTCGCCCACGCGATCGGCCAGCATGACAATCCCCAACCTGCGCTGCTGCTCGGTTAAGGCCAGGTTTGCCAGCTCATCCAGTTTGCTCAGGATCGCTCCAATTCCTTCCTTGCCCGGCTTCTCCGCAAAGAAAGATGTTTTCGTGCGGATGGCGTACGGCCGGTGAGGGTCGTTCGGGAGTAGGCGCTGCCCGGGTAAACGCTCGAGGCTCGGCGTGTGGTCTTGCTTTCCGAAACCCTCCAGCGTCTCCTTCAAGCGCTCGATCTCCAGATCGCTGCGGCTGCGCAGGAAGCGGGCGATCGCTTCGAACTCCACGTATTCGAGCCTCTTCCAGCCGCCCTCCAGGCTCCTGGACCACTCGGCGCGGAAAACGGATTCCGAAGCCACGGCGTTCTTTCCTATGGAGAATTGGCCAGACAGGATGACCGGCAGCTCGATTTGGACGGAGGCGCGGGCGCGCGCCGCTTCCAACTCCTCGTACAGGGGGTGGTTAACGATCATCTGCCCATACCCCTCATGCCGCCGCAACCCGATCCCCGAGGTCTCTGCGGCTCCCAGCTTCTGCCAGATCTCTTCGTCGCTCAACCCGTCTCCGACCACCTGCACGCCGACCACACTGCCCGCGACCAGGGCACTGTCCCGCCAGCGAGGCAGGCCGGTCTGGTTGTTGAACCCATCCACCAGCCGGGTCCGGGCGAAGCTACGTACGATCTTCAGCGGCAGAGATGAGCCAGAGGCAGGGAAACCCAGCACTTTCGAGAGCCAATCTGCGCTGAATCGGGTCGGGAAGCGGCCCCAGGAATCCACGGGGATGGTGTCCGATGACAGCAGCAGCCGGAACGGCTGGCGCGGGTCAGGAAGCCGGCTTCGGAGCGGCGGCAGGGGCGAGGCAGCCTCGGGCACAAAAACCGCGGAGACTAGCCCATACCCTCGGCGGGTGGCTTTACCCAGGCGCAGCTCGACGGCCTGGTCTGGCCCGGGAATGCCCACCGCCTGGCTCAAAGCATGCCAGGCGGTTGCGCCCTGGCATACAAGCTCGCCTACCAGGAACTGCCCCGCCTCCAGGGCCACATAGCTGAATAGGTCGCCGGGCCGCACCCGCTGGGTCTTCGGGCTGAGGCGGATGTGCAGCTCCTCCCGCCGCGGCGGAGAAAACTTCAGCAAGCTGCCGGAGGTGAAAGTCTGGAAGGCGTTTTGGTCTTTGAGCCCTTCCATAGCGTCCTCGCCTGGTTTGCAGTGCGGGCAGCGGCTGTTTCCGGAGTCCAGGCTTAACGACCGGTCTGGATGCCCCTGGGAAGGATCATCCGCCGGGTGCTGCTTGCAACGAACGATATCCAGGGGCGCGGCCAGCGCCGGGAACAGCCAGTTGCCCTCCCGGGTACCTGGCGTCAGAAAAGAGAAGCGGACTTCACCACGCCGGAACAGGCGGATCAGCCGGGCATAGCGGGCCGGGTCGTCAAAATCAGCTCGCGCCGCCAGGGCGCCCAGGAGGATACTACCCGGAAGGAGGGTTGCGGTCTCGAACTGGTTACCCGCCAGGGGGCGCCGGGCCAACAGCAAAGGCTCTTCCAGGCGCAGCACGACCCGCACAGAATAGGGCGCGGGTACCCCAGCCGGGGTTTCTTCCTCCAGGTCGGGAAAGGCAGCTCCCATGCTTTCAGCAGGCACCTGCCAGATGTGGTCGATCCACAGCTCTTTAAATCGTTCCAGCCATAGGTCCGAGGAGACTGGCTGCCCGTCCACGCTCACGATCTGCACCCGGCAGGCGCCGCGGCCGCGCCGGCGGCTTTTGCCCAAGTGGCGCAGGTTGCGGGCTGCCGCCTCCAAAAAGGCGATTTCCGCAGCGCTGGCTGTTCCCTGACCCTTCCAGTTCGCCGTGAACTGGTAGGTCAGCCGCCCATCGCCCACCTCTTCGACAAATAGCTGGTCATCGGCCGCTCGCCGGGTTCGGGGGTTCACCCGCACGCGGGAGACCGGCTCAGCCGCCCAGTTCTCCTCGGGCGGGGTTTTCTCCGGGCCTGGCCCATGAGCTTCTTTCAGCCATGCGGATGAAAACTCCCACTGTCGCGGCCGGCCTGGGCTGCCGAAGATCCAGCAGACCGGACATTCCGCTTCTCGGCAGTAAGCAATCAACTCATCTCCGGCAGAACCGGAACAGCGGTTGTAGCCAAGCGGCGCCATTGCTGGCGCAGTGAGCAACTCGCGAGCCGCCTCTCGCAGAAGCTGGCCCAGAAGCGAGCCGCGCAGCGCCGGACGGCCATCGCTTTCTCGCAGCAACGAGGAATCGATCTCGCTCCCCTTGCGCGCGCCTGAGCTCACATGAAAATCGGAAAGGAAAGTCACTTCAAAGGTCAGTTTAGTAGCCATTCCTCCTCCTTGGTCCAATAAACCTGGGCCGGCAGGTCCAGGCGGTAGGCATACTCCCAGGCTTCGATCAGGTCAGGCAAGCCGTGCGCCCAATATTTCCCCTTTTCATACGGGCGAGTGACGGCGCGCCAGAGCTCCCTGCCAAAGGGCTTCGCCTCCCCTCCCAGGGCAGCCAGGGCCTGGTCCAGGGCCTGGCCAGTCTCGTCTCCCAGGCGCTGGCGGATCGTCTCCAATTTTTGTTCCCAGGGCTTTCGCTCGTTCTCATTCTTCAGATCCAGGCCGCTCACCAGGTTGAACAGCGCCCGCAGCTCGGCCTTGCGTTTCCCCGGCAACCGGTTTAGATCCAGCCGCTGCCCCAGGAGCGCGCCCAGCGGGAGACCGGCGAGCGGGTGAGCTTTCGCCTGGCGGCCGGCCAGGTAGGGCTTTAGAGTCGCCCGGTAGGGCTGTTGATTTTCTCCTGTTTGGACCAGCTCATTGCCGACAATGACATCGAAGGTCACCGCCGAAGCCCCTCCCAGGGTCTTGCCTAGACGCTTGGTTGAATGGAGCAGCCCCACGCCGCGCTCGTGAGCCAGCATGTAAGGGTAGTGTCGCTGGCAGATCACTATGGCAACCCCCAGGCTGGCTTCCGCTCCCATTTCCTTTTCGAACGCCTCGCATACCCGCTGGGCGGTATCCAAAGCATAGCGGGCCGGTACCAGAGCAAAGAGATCATCTCCACCGACGATCAAAGGGATGACCGGGCACCAACCTTTGTACTTCTCCAATTCTTCCAGCCGCTGGATCAGGTCGGGGACCGGCGCAGCCAGGCTGGCCCACATCGCCTTCTCCAGCCGTTCTGATAGGTCCGTTAATTCCTGCCGGCTGGACTGCTGGTCGAACAGCCGGCCCATCCCATTGCCATCGCCCACCAGGTAAGCGACGTATTGGGTCGGGTCGAGCTCGCCGAGCGAATCGGCTGGGTCGGTCGGAAACTCCCAGAATTTCTTAGAGAAGACCGCTGACTGGCCGCTCACGTTCCGGCTGGCAGTTTCCGCCCGCAGGGCGGGACGAAATTTGTCGTCAAAGCTGTTTTGCTCCACGTGCCGGAATTCAGCTTTGCTGCGGCAGGTATCGCACAGGTAAGTCTCCCGCTGCTGGTCAGGTGGGAGCTCAGGGGTTGGACTGGCATAGGTGGTGGCCAGCTCAACTCCACAGGAGGCGCAGAAGGCAACCACCGGTAAATGGGCGACCGCTTCGAAGCCGGGCCGGTCCAGCTTCGCTCCCAGCAGCTTCTCCTGCAAGCGCCGGTTCGCCGCCTGGAAGCCGCCCTCTTCGTACGCCTCAGGGCCGGCGACCGTCAGGGTCTCTCCCGTCCGGGTGCGGAACCGCTCGGCCAGGTCTGCTAAGTAAGCTTCCGCCTTACCAGGCTCTCGAAATTCCAATCTGAAGCTGCCCCCGGCGCTGATAATGACGCTGCCATTCCATATTTTCTTTTCTTCAGCGCAGAAATCCGCGAGCAGCATGCTGCCTCCCCGCACTTCGCGCAGGTGAGCCGAGCGAAACAGGAAGGTTTGGATTTGGTCCGCGTCCGCAGCGACCAGATATTGGGTCATTTGCCTCAGCCTCCTCATTTGATCTTACGCTCTCGTACTATTCTGGGTGGGTAAAAAAGCGAGCCTGATTTTTATGTTCATAACGGCTCCGCAATCGCTCGATCTTCCCAGAAGATCTGGGTAAATACGCCGACGAGCAGGGCGATTGCTCCAACCAAGAGAATATAATCTACCGAAATCCTGGCGCCCAGGAATAAAACCGAACGCATCATCGCGAGCACTTGGCCGTAGGGTGGCAACAGCTCGCAGGCTCCCCGGACGGCCTGCTCCTCCGCGGCGCAGCGGGTGAGCCCGACCGGGTCCACCAGCCAACCGGTGAGGATCGCCAGCCAGGTGGTAGAGATCAGGCCGCATGACCACAGTCTTAAGGCTCGTCGACCCGCCTGGGAGGGGGCCGGCGTGCGCGTTTGCACCTCAAAGAAGATGTAGGCAAAGGCGGCGATCCAACAGGCAGCAATGATGAAAATGGCATACCAGAAACGCTCGAGACCATTGAGCGTGAAGCGGACAAACGCGTCTACCAACCCGGCGATCGCCACCACCCCAACCAGGCCCATCGCCGGCACCCGCAGGGCCAGGGGGTATAGCGATTGCCGGCTGCTCAACGGGCGTTTTGAGCGGAAGATCGTGACCAAGCTAGCCAGCGGCACAGCAACGCCTGTGAGAACGCCCAGCACGAGCAGTATCGGCTGCGCCAACGCGGACAGATTTGGAGGCAGGCTTGTCGCTGCCATCCCCGCGAAGAACAGGAGAAGACCTGTTCCGCCCCACCAGTAGGTGTTTTCCAGTATGCAAGCAGCCCGTCGCTGCCAGCCCTTTTGCTCCTGGTAAAATGCTTTCACACACTCCGCTGCCCCTGCAACGTTATCGTGCGCCAGGAACCATTTACGCAGCAGGGTATCGGTCAGGAAATGATCGGCCAGCACTTCCTGGGCGAACGGCCAGATTTGGCCGGTAATTCGAACATGGGCAGGTTTTTCTTCTTCGCGCTTAAAAACGTAGATCAGTAGTGTGGCTTCACAGTCCAGGCTCCAGGAGTCGGGCAGATTCCGCGTCTCCGCAAAGGCTAACGAGAGCTGGTCTTCTTGCTCTATTAACAGGCGCGCGTATGCCTGGCGGGCGCGACGGATCAGGCCTCTGTAGCCGGAGACGAATTCGCTCAGCTTCTCACCGGCCTCCTCGGCCAGGCACGGGAGCTGCGCCAGGTACAGGTAGCGCTGGCGCACGAGCAGGGCGGCCGGCGCCTGGAACTGCACCTCCACCGGGTCGAGCTCTTTCTCGAGGCGGTCGATCGCCGCCAGGCAAATCTCGGCTAGGCGGTAGAGGATCAGCAGGTTGCGGAAAGAGCCTCGCTCCCACCCAAGGAGTTTCTCCTCTTCGGCCTGGTCGCTCAACCAAAACGACGCCAAACGCAGGACGTGCAGGATTGTTGCTCGCTCCGCACAATCATGGAGCGCTTTCGCCGCGTTCTGGATTTCCTCGTCTCTGAAATAATCATTCCGATCATTAATCCTCCCCATTGAGATCCAGGCAGAGGGATAAGAGCCGGTGGCGGGGATTTCCATGAGAACTCGTTTTTCATGGTTTTTCCCATCTTTGTCGGGTTCGACAACGGCCCGCAGGACGATTTTATTCGCGCCGGAATAATCCTCCCCCAGGTAGATGCCTTCGGATGGCTGTAAGCTTTCCTCAACCAGCAATTGGGGGCCGCGGGCAAATCGGAGGGGCAACCGAAGGTGTGTCATAGCATCCGCTCCATCAGCCTACAACCGTGTGGGAAGAGTTGCCAGGATCACGGCCAGGAGCGCCTCGCCCAGGATATTGAGCTGGATGCCGCCATCCGGGCGCATAAAGGCAGGCATCAGGTCTGTGTCCAGCTCGGCAAAGCTCATACTGCTCGCATTGGCCCATTTTCGCAGCTCAGACTCCGTAAAAAACGTACCGATCTGCTGGCGCTGGCGACCGGCGTTCCACGCCCATCCCAGAACAGCGTTTCTTAAGGGTATAGAAATATCCGATTTCAGCACGGGAATGGTGATGAGGCGGTTGGAAGCCTCGTGCATGCCGACCATCGGCACGCCGCGCAGCCACGAAGCGGCCTGGGTGAGCACCGGCAGGCTGACCTTGAAGCCGCCGGTAAAAACAATCATCGGGTCCAGTGCCGGCCTGGTCGCGCGGGCGAACATTACCAGGCGAGCGATCGTCAAGACCAGGTTTCCAACCGCCTCATTTTCAAACCCGTTGGGGTCGCCCGGATTCAGCCCCTGGATACGCATGACCGGCGCTTCTTTCCTTGCTCGCTGCTGGATCCTTTGACTGCGCGCTTCGCCTATTTCGGCAGTGTTCCAATTGAATCGGATACCCGGTTTTCCCTCCTCTTCCCACAGCGGCACCGCGGGGCCTGCATCCGCCTTCACCATCAGATGCGCGTTGACCAGTGCGCTGAACGCCCCTTCTGGAGTGTCGGAAGCCAGCAGCACAACCTGGTCGGCTTCTCTTAGAGGAGGAAGAAGCAAGAAACTCCCAAGCTCTGCCGTCCACTGGGGGCAATCGTCGCTCCCATAGTATGCCAGTGCACGTTCGGCTGCCGGACGGTTTTCATCCCCGCCGCCGAGAATTCTTTCCGTAGTGTGGCCCTGGAGCCACTGTGAAAGCCAACTCGCAAGCCCAACCCCTTCTGGGTGGCGCTCCAAGTTCGAGAGCAGGGAGGTCCCTACAGTAAATATATACAGATTTGGCATCGATCTCCTTGGATAGAAAACAGGCGATTCATTCCACTGACTGGCGCAGGCGAACACTCTCCTTCGGCGGCAGATTGAACCGGTGAAATGCCCGCACCTCTGGGGGTTGATCGTCAAGATTTATCCCTGCCAGGTACTGCTCGTCGCCCCATTGGGTGGACAACTTTTGATAAGCGTAGCGAATATACTTTTCCACTGTGCTGGGAGCGAGGTGTATCTCTTGCGCGGCCAGTGGAGCGCTCATCCCATACAAGATTTTTAAGGTAAAAACCCGGTTTAACTTGGGCGTCAGCCCAGGATTGGGCGACCAGGGATTTATCAAGGCCGCCCGGCTGGCGAACCTCGCGAAATCCTGTTTTATCAGTGGTAAAACACCCGGCGTAATCAGGAAATCTACCTGTAAAGCTTGAACCAGGGCAGAGCCGATTTCCATACGAATATCGCGCTTAAGTAAGAATCCGCGGGCTCCTGTGGTAATTGCAGCATGGATGTGTTCGGGGTCTCCATATTGGGAAAGGCATACAATGGCGAGCTGTGGATGGATGCGATTAATTGACTGGATCAGATCAGGTAAAGGTGGTTCTATAAAATTATACTCGACATCTAATAGAAGCGTTTCAATATCTTCACAGCTCCTTAATGCCCGGAGCAATTCCTTTGGAGACTCGCTTTCGAACAAAACTTCCGTCCGCAAATCTCGCGCCAGAAGACCGGCGTTCCACTTCAATGCAAAGAAGTCATCATCCATTAAACCGACTCGTATTGGTAACCGGAAATTCATGTTCACACCCTCCAGTTGCACATCGAACTCTAGCTCTCTAGATAACGACAAAATGCTGGCAGGTATATTCTGGATGCTCTGATCGTCTGAGCTTCATACCAACGCCAGATCAATGGGGCTAATAAAACTGGGGCGATAAAGAAGATCGCCAGTGTGATTGCAATAGCCGTCTTCCGGGTCTTCTCCATGTACGCCAGCGGAATTACCCAAATCGTACCGTCCTTCTCAGGTTCGATCCGGTATGCAAGAAAACTTTTCTTCCCGGTAATTCCCCAGACAATGAAACTATCCGCCCCATCTTCGATGACGCGCGAGCTGAAGGGACTGCGACTGCTCGCCCTGGCAATCTCCACTCGCCAGCCATATTCTCCCGCGATGCTGAGGGTTTCTGCTCCCCAGCACCGGTCGTTTCTTAAACGTTCACGGCAGGTTGCCAGGTCCGTTGTGACAAGCGCGTACCGGTTGTTATCTTGGACCTCAGACATGATCTTACCCTCCCCAATATTTTTGTCTTTCTCTGGTCCCGGCTACTCCAAAAAGCTGCATCGATAAGCGGGTTTCTTCTTGATTACTTTCAACCCGCTACGGCGATTCCGCCAGGTGGTCAATAAAGTCCTACCATCCCGGTCGACAATCAGTGCCGTGCCAACCAGCTGCATCGGCCAATCCTTGCGCTGATCGCATGGAGGCACATCCTGCTTTCTCAAGTAATAGATCAGGGCTCCCTCGCGGTGGTAACGCGAGCCGAACTGAAAAACGTATTCGATCTCATCTTCCGATAACCCCCGCTGAGCAGCCCGCTGTCTGGAGTGAACGGTGTGTTGTAACATCTTTCCTCCTTTCTCTATACTCCCATCTTCGCGCTATTTGACTTCTGCACTCACAGATTTTCTAATGCATTCGCTTTTTTATGCCGTATACCGGTCTTCGAACCCTGGCCTTTCCCGATGCTTGATATTGAAGAGAAGGGTTGTGGCGGGCCTAAAGGATATAAGCTCGCCCCAACTTCGCTATCGATATCATTCCTTCTAACTTCAACGACCAATTTCCGCAATCCAGTGGTTATGTTCTCGATCTTTCTTTTTTCCCAGGCTTCACCCCCCACATCTCATCCAACTCACCCTGCGTAGCATATTCTTGCGGCTGAGAATCTCGTCTTGGTGACCAGTATGCTTAGCCAACCCTAATGCACTCGCTACCCGGCCGGCTGTGGATTTGACGAACCGCCCTTCCGTAATGTCGAAGATGTGGGTACATGCCCCAAAGCGAACGAGCTGTAGCATTTTTCCTCCGAGCTGATTAAGTTGTTAAAGTCCACTTCCAACGCTCATCGGGTGACTTCGTTGGCTCTTTATAGAATAGCTGAATAATCAGAGATGGATCTCAGATAACCTGAGATGTGATACAGCCGCGGATAATCCCAAGCCAGATTGCCTTCAACAGTAATCATATATTTTCTGATATCGAGTTTTTTCTTCTATGGCATACTGAGCATAACCACCGGTCACGAGTAAGGAGATGGAAGTCATGAACCAGGTTATGAACAAATTTCAAGGAAGCCCTCTTTCGGGGCTGTACAACAGCTTCACCCCGGCCAGCCGGTCAGCCATTCTGTTCGCCATTCCGTTTACGGTGGTGGATGCCATTCACTACTACACGGCCGGTACGGCATTGATCTTTTCTCTCCCCCTCGTGGTGTTGATCTACCTGCTGTGCGGCGCGCTGGCGGTGAAGATCGCTCACCAGGAGGGACAGGAGATGAAGGTGCTGTCCAGTATCGGACGTTCCGCTGCGGTACGCCTGTGGCTGACATCCACGGTGATCAACACACTGATCAGCGTGCTCCTGGGCTTTACCAGCCTGGGCCTGACATTGCTGAGCGGAGCTTTCTACCTGTGCCTGTTCGCACCTCTGCATGCTCTGGGCAGCGCCCTGGTTGGCTGGTTGGGAGGCTGGTTGTACCAGCAGTACGTTTTGCGCACCAACATTTCGTAGTTCATCAGCGCCAGGGGGTAAGGCCTGAGGTGTACGGGAACAAGGGAACCGTACACCTCAATTCTTTCGAGATAGGTTCGCAGAAAACCTTGTATCTGCGTAGAGAATGTACGCGACAATTAGAACAAGTAAGAAAAGAAGAGTTCCTGACCACCTCTTCTTTGAAGGAGATTGCGATGAAGACCTCGGAACTTCATTCAGTAGCACCCACCGCTTAACACTTAATTAAAGTCGTCCTTTGGTGGTACTTAGTCGGCAGCTTGAGCTTTCTGGTCATCGTTGCTCTTCTTGGGAGGCTGATTCGATAAATCGATATGGCAACAAACGGGGCGTGGCAAGCTTCTCCCCGCAAAGGAGTGGGGGCGTTCGCTGCGCCCTGGCAATTTTGTCATTCGGAAATCGCGATATCGTGTATGGGCCTATAATTGAAGGGAAATGGAGGGCATTATGTTCAAAGAAATCCGCGTTTTACTTCTCGATGACGATCCATTTTCTAGAGGCTGGATGGAATTTCTTCTCCGCCGGGATCTTCGCATCCGCGTGATCTATGATACTGGTGATGTCACCCGGTTAGAAGAAGTAACTTCCCCGCAGACCGATACCAACATAAACCTGGTTCTTGTCGATACCGACGTCACTTATGAACTGGGTTGGCTAAAGAGAATGTTGCAGGAATTACAGAAGATAAAGCCTTCCCCTCGGGTCATGTTTTGCGGTCTGCGACCTTATCGCCAGCAGATGGATGCAATTGTAAAAGAGCCAGGGTTTTCTAGTTATGTTTTGAAGAATGAGATAGGAGATAGCCTGGGGTGGGCAGTTGCACTGTGCGCTGATGGTTATTGCGTTCTAACACAGGGTGTTATTAAGGATCTTCCTAAGACCGTCTTTCTACCTAAACAAATATTGACCATAGCGAGCGCCGATCGAAAAAAGCAGGGTCTCACGGAAAACCAATCTCGAACTGCCCGAATGGCGTTTGTTCTAAGCATGGAACGCCGCGATATGGCTGATGAATTGGGAATCACGACCGGTACATGTATGGGGAACATCTCAACGATTTACAACTCCCTCGGGCTGAGTGAATTCCTGCAAGCTATTGATAGCGGACAGCTTCCAAAGCACTATCACGACAGACATCCAGCGATTCAAAAGAATCTGAAATTTATTATCGAGATCATCAGGGAAGCCAAAAAGACGGAAATGGCAAAGCAAGCTAAATCAACGTCTCAGAAGGTAAAAGACAAAGAAGGACCCAAAGCGCCTAATAAGGAAACAATAGCTTTCCACTTACTGACCATTCCAGAGATTGAGCGGTAAATACCTTAGCAACGCAAAAACAAACCGTTTGCTATGTGACCAAGCCGCTACGACCAAGTGTAGCGGTTTTTTTAATTGCCATCCCACTATCCAATGATCAACTTTAATCAATAAGATTTTCTATGATGCCGTAATACCAGGAATACTATACTGAATACAGGCAGCCTGTTTCTGCCTGAACAGTGAGGAGTTCCTGTGAAATCCGGCTTTTCGATCCGCTCCCGGTTGTACATCCTGGCACTAATCTTTATATTGCTGGCTAACCTGTCGCCTGGAGCGACCGCTGCTGCCCAAAGCAGCGCCAGCGAGCATCTGGCTGTCATCCTGATTTTAGATGACTCAGGCAGCATGAAGACCAGCGATCCCTCGAATCTACGCTATATGGCGGCCCAGCTCTTCATCTCCCTACTGGATAAAGGGGATGCAGCCGGCGCGCTCAGGTTTTCCACCACCAGCAGCCCGATTACGAACGGCATTGAGATCATTGCCAGCCCTGAAGGACAGAGGCAACTGGTTGAACTCCTGACCACAGTTCCCCCGGATGGTTTTACCGATGTCAAAGCCGCCTTCGAAGAAGCCCAGCACATGAAAGCCGCTTTCAATCAGGCCGGGTTCAGGGTGGCGGTTATTTTTCTGACCGATGGAAAGCCTGAAATCCCCAATCCCTATGAAACTTACGAGCAAGAGGCCCTGGAGGCAGCCCACGGCCTGCACGTTCCGATCCTGTCCGTTGCCCTGACCCATGCCGGCCAATCGACATTCCTGAACCGGCTGGCAAGCGAAACAGGCGGTCAGGTCATCTTTGCTGAGTCAGCCGCAGACCTGCTTGACATTTATCTGCAAGATTCTGGGTGATCTCAAAGATCGCACTGTGATCTGGACGGGTTATTCAACCAGCCCTGGAAGTGCAGTTCTCCCGCTGGATCCGGCTCTGACGCCCTACATCGACCGGGTGAGCTACGTCGTGAGCAAACCTGCTGCCGTGATAGCCGGGCTCATCGCCCCGGATGGCCAGGCGATCTCAACAGATAGCCCTGGGATCGCATTTGCCATCCAGGATCCTCGCTTCGTGGTTTACACTCTGCCACAACCAGCCGGCGGTGATTGGCGCTTCGAGCTTTCGGGCAGCGGCAGTGTTCAGGCCCGGGCGATCCTGTACTCCCGCCTGCGAGTGCGCCTGGTCTCGCCGCAGGGCGCGTTTGAGGCCGGACAACCACTGCCACTGGTCGTTCGTCTGGTGGAAGAACAACCCGGCCAGCCTCCGGTGACGATCATTGGCGAAGCAAATTTCGCAGCCTGGATCACCCGCCCGGATGGAGCGCAGGACAGCCTGGATGAGTTTTTCGACGACGGCACACATGGAGATGCCCAGGCGGGAGATGGGCTGTTTACCCGCACATATGTAAACACCGCTCTTCCAGGGACTTACCAGCTGGCGATCCGGGGCAGGAAAGGCGCGGTACCGGTGGCTTATCAGGCCCTGATCCAGGGGGTTGCCTTCCCCACGGCAGTGTTGGACCAACCGGCTCAATCTCGTTACGACATACGCGCCAACCGCATTCCCCTGCAGCTTCACCTGGAGGGAGCGGACGTCAACGAGCTGGACCACGGTGGTTTTACCGCCATCGTAACGGAGCCGGATGGAGCGCAAGTTCCGGTGCAGCTCCATTTCGCCAGCCAGGCCTTTACCGGTGAGTACTCTCCAACTCAAGATGGGATCTACCAGGTCCGCTTCGAGCCGGTGGAGGCTGCTTACCAGGGCCTGTCCTATCTGCATCACCTGGAAACGACCTTCGAAGCCCGGCTGATCTCGACACTGGCCATCCAGGAAATTCAAATTGGCCTGCAAACCTTACAAAAGGAGGAAAATCCTCGTTTCGAGCTGGCTCAGGCGCAGCAAGGGATTCCTCTGATGATCACCTTCTCGTCTTCATCACCCCGCCAGGAGAAGGTATCCTTCCGCCTCGAAGACCTGCCGGGGTTCACCCTGGCTGAAAGCACCGATCTGCCGATTGCTGCGAACAGCAGGACCACCCTGGCGCTCCACTTGATTTCCGATCCAATTTTGAGAGCGCAAGTGGTCCAGGGGAGACTGGTCGCTACCGCTCGGGAAGGTGTGGATCTGGTCAACGGAGAAGTCCCGCTTGCCCTTGAGCTTTTCGAGCCAGCCCTGGCCATCACGCCGGCCATCACGTCAACCGTTTCTCCGGATACCTGCCTGCAATGGGCGCCCGTCCGATTGGTGCTGCTCCTCTCCTCTTCCAGCTCTCAGAGTGAGCAAATTCAGCTGCATCTTGAAGATCTTCCTGGCGTTTCCCTGAGCCGGGAGGCGATCACGGTCCTGCCCGGCGATAGCCAGGTGGAAATCACCCTCCTACCTCAGAGGGAATCTTCAGGAAGCCAGATATTTCGCCCTGGCAGCTACACCGGCAAACTCGTGATCGAAGGATACCGTACAGGGTTGAAGCTGGCTGGTGATGCCGGCATCGTAGATGCCGGCATCAATGATGCTCGCATCCCGATCTCCTTTCGGGTCGATCCCCTGTGGGTCACCTGCCGCAGATCTATGATTATCTCAGGTGCTGCTCTGTTATTTGGCGTTATGCTCACAACAGTAGTAGTTGCCAGGATTTATCGAGGGTCCAAACCGCCGATCGTATCCGGAACATTGATCCACTGGGACAAGGCGACGCCTGACCTGATCACCGACATAAACCTGACCGCGATTGGCAAGACCCAGGTTCGGATCGGGAAGGGCAGCCAGAATGAGGTGGTGATCCCTGACGAGAGTATGGAAGACGAGCATCTTGTCATAACGGCGGAGCACGGAGAGGCGGAAGAGCTGCGGTTTATGCTGCACCCCAAGGCCAACACCCGCAAAGGTTACCGGGAGTACACCCCCACCTCAACGACCGGCCTGCCGCTGGAAGAAAACGTCCAGTATCAGATGGGCAACCGCGTGTTCAAGTACATTCGAGACATCAATCTGTAGTAGCAACGAAAGAGGTAAATCCCATGCTACACGTATCCGATTTGACCGAAAAATCTGAACAGTTCAACAACCTGGTGGATCAGATAGCCGCAGAGGCGAAGGTTCTCTTGACCCAGGTTCGCTTCCAGCCCACGCTGTTCGTCTACCTGGGCACGACCTCCGGGCAAGTCGGCTACCGGGTGAAGAGGCTGATCCAGCGAGCCTACGGGAACGTGCCGGTGCTGCGTCACCTGTGGGTGGACATCGATACCGATATCGATCCGCTGGCCCAACCCTGGTTCAGCGCCGGTGAACGTGGGGAGCTTTCCGGCCTCAACCCGGCTGCGGTGATCAAGAATATCGACAACTACCCATCCATCCAGGAGTGGTGGCCCGACACCACCCTGCTCAAAGCCGGGATGCTGGCCGGTGGCGGGGCTCCGCAGCAGATGCGCCTGGTCGGCCGCCTGGCTTTGTTCCGCATGTTCAACGACCGCACCAGAGGCATGGCCCTCATCGACCGCTTGAAAGCCGCCACCGAGGCGCTGTTCGAGATCGAGAACATCCGCGCCACGGAAGCCAAATCGACCAGCAAGATGCGCTACTCGGTAGAGAATGGGTGCCGGGTCATCTTTGTTCACTCCACTTCAGGCGGAACCGGAGGAGCCGTCGTCTTCGATTTTGCCTACCTCTGCCGCAGCCTGCTCGCCGGCAAGAACCCGACCGTGATCAGCATCAGCATCCTGCCGCCGGTCATCGACAAGGCCATCCAGAGCGAGACCCAGACTCAGAAGGAAAAGGTGCGCGCCAACACCTACGCCTGGTTCAAGGAAGACAACTACCTGAGCGACAACCCGTACTGGAATGTCCAGTACCCCGAGGGCGCGCCGGTGGAAATCGCCGCCCCGCCTTTCGATTACCGCTTCGCGGTGGACATCGAAAACCAGGCCGGCTACCGCCTGAACTCGCCCGACGATGTGTACAACATGATCGCCCAGTCCATCTTCCTGGACACAGGCTCGTCCATCGCCGGAGCGATGCGCGGCTTCACGGCCAACGTCGCCGCGCTGGGAGAGCATTTTGAGGGCATGCGCCGCTCCTTCAGCTCTTTGGCGGCTGCTTCGCTGATCTACCCCAAAGAACGCCTGCTGCAGTACTGCGCCAGCCGATTGGGCCAGGCGCTGATTACCGACGGGTTGCTTGGCTCGCCTGACGAACACCAGGTGAGCGTGGACGCGGCCACCCTGCTCTCTCAGCTGCGCCTGCGCGATATGGACCTGCTGGCCGACCTGCTGGCGGAAGCTCGCATCAAGATGCACTACGAGCCAGCGATCCAAAAAGCCGACTCAGTAGCGGCTGCCGTCACCCAGGTGGATGCCCAGGAAAGCCAGAACCAGGCTGCCCGGCGAGCCGAGTCCGAAAAGCTGAGCAAGATCAGCGCGGAGCGCCTGGCTGCTCTCGAGGCCGGGTTGGACCAGGAGCTGGCTCGCCTGGCGGCCATCCGTGGGTTTACCTTCACCCAGGCCGTGATCGAGCGGCTTCTCGAACCGGCGCCGACTGGCATGGTTGAAGCCAACGTCGTCTCACTGGATGGCTTCAAGACCCGCATCCTGCAGCAGGGGGTGACGGACGCCGACCTGCAGATGGCCAAAAAGGAATACGAGAAAGCGCGCGAGGCACTGAAGAGGCTGGATGATGGCCCAGAAGACGTGCTTGAGCGGGCTATCAACCGGCGCGGCTGGAACAAGAAATTCGCCCTGTTCAAGCGCGACGCCCTGGCGGCCATGGGCAAGCTCAACGAAGTGACCCTGCAACTGGCTGCCCAGCAGCAAGCTGCAGGCATCTATGACCGGCTGGCTTCGCTGGGGGGCACGCTGAAAGGCCGCCTGGCGGGCGCCGTGAACGCAGCCAATCTCGCTTCTGGGGAATTGAAAGCCACCGCGGAACGGCTGGCCAGCCTGGCAGAAGCCCAGGCGAACGGCTATGAGTTCCTGCAAGAGATCGATGTGGACTTTGCCGGCTATTACCGGGAGCACGCGGCTCGCATCGACGCCAAAGCGGTATTCGGAGGCCTGATCCCGGCCCGGGTCATGGCAAACATGGATGGGCTGGCGCAATGGACGGCGGAAGAGATCAAGCCGGCCGCCCTGGGATATGCCCGCCAGTTCTTCATCGCCGACCTGGAAGCCACCTCGCTGCTCTCCACGCTCCAGGCCATGGCTGAGAAGCAAGGAATCGAGCCGCAGGCGCTGATCGAAGAGCAGTTGGATCACCTTGTAGAGTATTGCCATCCCTTCTGGCAGTATGACAAGGACCGCGGCCTCTCTGACCTGGAAGGCAAGAGCATCCTGGGGGTAGAGGACGAGAACAGCCCGTTGATCCCGGCTGCTTACCGCAACGGCTCGCTGTACGAGATCAAGACGACCGGCTTCCGCGATCGCATCGATGTGGTGCGCATCCAGCACGGCCTGCCCGCCTTCCTGATCCGCGGCATGGATGAGTATCGCGGCGTCTACGAGAAAAAGCGCAAGGGGATGGACCCGCTGCACGTACTGCCCGGCATGGAGTTCGCCCGGGACCTGATGCCCGAACAGGGCCGGCGCGGCCGGGATCTGTTCGCTATTGCCCTGGCCTTCGGCTACATCGTCCAGATTGGCTCCTGGTACTACTTCGACGCCGAGCACAGCTACGCCAGCCACAAGATCCAGCCGGGACGCGAGTTCCGCCTGGCCCAGGGCCGGGAGAAGTCCGAGGAAGTTTTCTCGCACCGGGAGGAGTGGCAGCGCCGGGTGGACCAGTGCGTGGAAGCCGAGGTGCGCAGCATGGGCAACGACGCGGCGATCAAGAAGCTGGACGAGGCGATCGAAAACCATAAAGCGGCCATCGCGAAGATGCCCGCCGGCGACGAGAGCCTGCGCAAGCAGTTCGAGAAGGAGATCAAGGCCTTCCAGAGCATGCAGCGCCAGCTGGGAAAGGTCGGGTAGCGGAACGACACCAGGTAGAGGGCAGGCCATACCCCCGTATGACCTGCCCGAAGCGGAGCGAAAGAATGAAAGGCCAGATCCTGGGCTCTTCAGAAAACTTGCAGGAACCAAATGAGCTGATCGTTCAGCCTACCCCGGCGATCGTTCTGTCTGTCGGGCCCTTCGCCGCCCAAGCGGCGCGCCAGGTCCGGCGCATTTACCTGCGTGGGGATACCCGCCGCGCGGCTGCCAGCGCTTTTTACGAGTTCCAATCAGACGACGAAGTCAGGCTGAAGCTGGTCGACTTGGATGGCCCAACGAATGGAGAGCTCCAACCAGAGGACCGCCCATACCTGGAGCGGCGCCGGGCTGCCCTGCAAAGCGGTATCCAGCATGGTCAGGATCTGAAAATCCGCCTGGAGCAGATCCTTCACCAACAGCGAGTGCACGAACGCCTGATCGCCTCCGGCTGGATCGAGCCCTATGCGGCGCCGCTCAATATCTTCATCCTGGCCGACCTGACCGATCCCTGGGCTGCCGGGGTTTTGCTTCCGCTGGGAGCGATCCTGAACAACATCCTGGCCAATACCAGCCTGTGCCAGGCGCACTGGCTGCTCGGCATCGCGGTCTTTCCGGATGGCACACCAAATCTGGACCTGGCGGTGTGGAGCTCCCTGCAAGCCTTCGACGAATTCCTGCGTCCAAAGTCTGATGGGCGCGAACGCCTGTCAAAGGTCTTAGGGATCCACATAACTCAGCCGCCCGATTTCGCTGTCTATCTGTTCGACAGCCGCAAGGAAGGCACGGCGGTTGTCAAAGACCCGGCCAGCCTGAACACTTTGTTCGGAAATGCCCTCCTGGCGCTCTTGCAGCGCGATCTGGCCCGGCGCTTCTTTCAGGAGCGAGATGAAGACGCCTTGTTCGAGCGCGGCTGCTTCTACAGCAGCATCGGCGCGGCCGGGCTGGTCTACGATCCGGAAGCGCTGCAAGCTGCCTGCGCACAGCGGATTGGATATGAATTTTTGAACGAGAAAATCCTCGGCGATCCACGCGACGGGCAGGCGGTGGTCCAATACACCCACCAACTCCAGGAGAAGTTGGGAGGAACTCCGGCCTGGCTGGAGCGCCTCTGCACACCGCTGCCGCCGGCTGTGGGCCAGGTGCGTATGCAAACGGATACCCAGGAGATGACGGCGCTGCTGACCGAAATCCATTTGACCGCCATCGATTACGAGCGCCTCAACCAGACTCCCTGGGCCGAGCAGCTGCAGGAGTATCAGGCTCGATTCGAACAAGAAACCTTGCCAGAAGTCGTCGAGAAGCTGGAACAAAACCGCGAGGAGCTTCACGCTCATCTGATTGAAATCGTACAGGAAGCCCTGGACCGCCTGCCGCTGGAAGCCAGTTTGTACCCGGGTGGGCTGCAAAATGCGAGCGGTGTGCTGGAGATGCTCTCTGAAGCATTTGCGAAGGCTGCCAGAGATTTGGATAGATTGGGGAAGCAGGTTCAGGAACGGCAATCGAGCCTGGCGGCAAAATTTGCCTCGCATTGCCAGCGGATGCACTCGTTGCTGCTTGGCGCGCCGTCGTTGCCCGGCTGGATGCGGATCCTGCCGGCTTTTGCTCGCCAGTGGCTTGCGCCCCTGTATATAGCCCGGCGTTATGGCGTCCAGATTTACCACGCTCAAGCCCTGCGCGACGAGTGCCTGGCGTTGCTCCAGCAGCTCTGCGGCCTGCAGATCGAGATGCAGGCTCTGGAACATCTGCAGGGAATTCTCCCTGATCTACAGAAGCAGGTGCAGCAAACCCTGGTCGACCTGACCGAGTTGAGAGAAAAGCTGGAACAGACGGCCAGGAATTTCACGCCGGATTGGCCGGACTTTCCCCTGGCTGCCCTCGAGAACGGGTGGGATAGCGTTTTTCGCCAACCGGTTGCAGATCACTCTCTCGCAGAGTGGGCTTGTGAGCAGTGGCGCCCCAACCTGGATGTACTGGTACATACCTTCCTGGCTGCTCGTCCTCTTTTCGAAGACTGGCATACAGTAGAAATGGCTGCGATTACCGCCTGGGTGCAGAAACAGGCAGTCATGGCTTACCAACCGGTCTGGACGCTCGACCTGGAATCGATTTTCGGCTTATGGAGCAGAAAAACCTTGCCCGGGAAGAAGGGGGAGGTCGAGGAAGAAAAACCTCTTTCAGGGAAAACGATCTCGAGCTGTATGACCGCCGCGTTCCCGCCCATTCGCCCTGATTTCGATGCCGTTGGCGGCGCGAACGGATCCGGCATTACCTTCCATGGACTGACGTACAAACCGGAGTGGAAGCTGTGTAGCCTGCCTCCCATCCAGAGCGGCATGGTGCAGTGGCAACCGGTATACACCGGCGACCCTTACCTGGCTTTGTTCATCCAGGCTCGTCGCAGCGTTCCCTTACGCTCACTGGTGGATAGCTTCGGCCAGGTCCGGCTACGGCTTGAAGAACTGCCGGATGATCAGCGCCAGGCATATGATTTGTTGCTCGGGGTAGATCCGGCTAGATCATCGACATCGGTGAACGTAGATCCCAACGAACCCGATGTAGTGCATAAAACTTTCCGGTGGAAGTTTCAGCCCAAAGGTTCCGATAAAGAGTTCGAGCAAACGATTGAGCTGGCTGTCTCTCGTTCGCGCTTCGAATACTACCGCCGGCAGCCGCGCCTGAACGGGCAGTGGAACTGCTATGCTGAGTTGGAAATGCCCGAAGTGCGCGATTTGACGGCCGCGTTTCCAGAAGCTGCACGCGCAACACAAATGGAGCACTTTTAACCAGGCTTACAACGTACTGAAGTTTGTACAATGCTGTATCGCGTATGCCTACGATAAAGATTCCACTGGGCATGAGGACTGGGCGCGCTATCCAATTGAGACGATCATGGAGGGCACCGGCGATTGTGAGGATGTTGCGATCCTGTGCACGGGGATCATCGCTCGCCTGGGCTTTCCTGTGGTGCTGTTACTCTACCCGAAACACCTGGCTTTCGGCGTAGCCGGAGCCGACAACTTGAAAGGCGATTACGTCCAGGACCGAAAAAATGGCCTACATTACTTCTACGGCGAAGCGACAGCCAACGGCTGGCACTTGGGCCAGATACCGAAGGAATATCTAAACACCACGCCGGAGCAAATCCTGCCGGTGAATATTCTCATAACATAGTATTACAGCGCAAGGTAGCGGTAAGTCAGGCCGGGTAGCCTGAAAGCGAAAGGCATGGTATCTTTCTCCGACCACAGCCACGTGAGAAGGAGAAGAGATAACCCATGCCTACGGAAGGTGATCGCCATTCATCAAAGGCTGGTGGCTGAGACGTTGGGAGAAGAAGATGGGGTGGCCTTGATTGACGAATCGGGGGTGGTCAAGCAAGGAGATGACTCGGTTGGGGTAGCCGCCCAATACAGTGGCTCAGTCGGAAAGGTGGCCAACAGTCAATAGGCGTTTACCTGAGATATGCCAGCCGCAAGGGCTACAGAACTCCAGCCGTCCGCTCCACAGGTCACCGCACAGATCGCGATCACCACTATATCGATTAATATGTGGCGGATTGCATTGCCTATCCGTGGATCTTTGATTTCCCCAAGATGCTCGCTTATCCTTCCTGTCGGTTTGTCTTCCATCACTGTACTGGCCTCTATACAGCAATTGTCTCATAATTCCAAATGCGATTGCCCTGTGTGAGCGATGGAGAATCACCTGGGTTACCGCTTTGCTCAGTACCCGATCCCCGTGAATCATCGTAAAAGAGACGTTTGCGAGACTGTGGCTATACGCACAATATTTTGGACAGCACTTCTTTGAGAAATCAAAAACTACAATTAATTGGGATTTCCGCCACCTACTGTAAAAAAGAGACGTCCTTACCTCCCTTCGCTCCCTTCTACTCGTAGTAACAAGAGCCACAGGCCCGTCGCCAATTCCCAAGCAGCGACAGGCAGCACTGGCATCACCCGCTCCGGAGCGGCCAATGCCCAACCCAAAAGGCCCAGGCCGCTTACAACCAGCGTGATGGCCAGGATCTCACGGACCATCGACGCACTCCTGAAAACCGCATCAAAACCCCAACCGCCGGTGGTCCGGCGTCTCGGGGGCTGCCGCCTGCCTCTCGCCTCCCCCTCCGTCGCCTGTTGGGACGAACAACTCGGAGAGCATCTGCTGGTAGGCAAATGGCACCAGTTCCACGAGGGCGGCTACCGCCTGCTCCTGCCAGCCGCCCGCAGGGGCGTAGTCCTCTGGATGGGCGGCGATCACCTCTCGGATCAGGTCTTGCACCCGTCCCGGGTCGCCTGGATGCAGCGGTTCCACCTGGACCAGCGCCGGGGGCTGCCAGCGCCCGGCGAGACGCGCCCGCAGCCAGGCTTGGCGCGTGGGCAGGTCCAGGGTGGTGGCCCCATAGCGCACCGTGGCGGAAAGCACCGCCCGCACCAGGTCAGCGTCTTCCGGGTCCGGCGAGAAGAAGGCCTGAGTGGAGGTGTTGGCCAGCAGCGCCTGCACTACCGGCTCGAACCCCTCCATCCGGCGTAGCAGTGACAGCGATTGGGCCAGTACGAAGAGGCGCGCCCCAAACTTGGCCCCCTCCGAGAGCAGCGCTTCCAGGCGCATCCCCGAGCCCACCTCCTGGGCCTCATCGATCAAGAAGTAAAAAGGGATCGGCTGCGCGAGCGTCGCCCGGCGGAAGACGGCCTCGAACACGTTATAAACAACCCCGGCCGCCAACCGCGCTCCCTCGCGCCCCATCTCCCCCGCCGGCAGGCGCAGTACCACCCAGGCCCGCTCACGCACCCAGCGCTCCAGGTCCACGAAGCGCTCCTGGTGCATGGCGGCAAATAACCAGGGCGAGAGCTCCAGGGCCATAACCTTGGAGAGCACCGGGCTGATCACCTCGGTCACCCAGCCCTGGTCCCAGCGACCGTAGCCTTGAGAGAATTGCCCGAGCAAGGCGTCCAGGGCCAGGGCGTTCATACGCTCCACCGGCGGGAGGTACGCCAGGGCATTGCGCCGCCAGTCGGTGTTGAAGGCGGCGAAGACCACATGCAAGAGCCCCAGGCGCGTTCGCGGATGGTGCTGGTTCCAGACATGGGCCAAGCGGAAGAGGCCGAGCAAAGCCGCCTGCATGCGCGGCCCCCAGTAATCCTCCCACAGGCGCCGCCCCACCTGGACGATGGCGTTGCCGGCCCAGGCAAAGTCGGGGACGGCCAGCAGGTTAAGCGGAATCAGTTCAGGTTGGTTGGGATCCAGGACCCGCAAGCGGGCCACTGCCGCGCTGCGCTGGGGTTCGGGCAGTTCGTCCACCGCGCACAGAAACGAGTTGGCCAGCGACAGGTGCGGGTCAACCAGGAAGAGTCCGGGGGCGTCATCGCCGCGGGCCAGGAGTTGCCGCAGCAAGGCAAAGGCGAAGGAGGACTTGCCACTGCGGCTGCCGCCCACCGCCAGGCCATGGCCATCTGGGTCCACCCCGACCGGCTCACTGGTGGCAACCGTGGTCCCGATCCGGAAGGGGGCTTCCACCAATGCGCGTGAGGGCGGTGGAGCAGGAACCTCCTGGCGAGCCTCGCCATCGATCACCCCGCTCCCTTCCCCAGCCTCCGGTGGGGCGAGTAACGCCGCCAGGTCACTGGCCGCCACCGGACAGGCGCAGGCCCGCACCCCCGGCCATTCCGGCGAGAGTTCTCGCCACCAGCTCCGCCCTGAGAGCAGCTCCAGCTCCGGGGGCTCGGCGGCAAGCAGGGTAAAGCTCACTGAGAGCAGCGCGCCCTGAGAGGCGGCCAGCAGCGCCTCTTTAGGCAAGGAACGCAGGCCCATCCAATCGAGCAAACCCAGGAAGGCAGCCAGGAAGAGCGCCCCGCCAGCCGCCACAGCCAACGCTCCCGCTGGGCGTGGCAACAGCCCCGCAGCCAGCGTTCCACCCCCCAGACCCGCGATCAGACCGCCAAGATTAATCCCGGTTCGCAGCAGTTCCAGCCTCAGCCCCCAGGGATTTGGGGCAGCAACGGCCTGCACACCGCTCTCTGCGCCGTAATTGTAGGCCGAGAGGGCCTGCAGCCGCTCCTGCAAGCGGCTCTCCCGCCCGAGAACCCAAACTCGCAGCGCCGCCCTGCGGGCGACAAGCTGCCCGGCCAGAGCGAGAAACGGGTCGCCGAGAGTCGATCCGGCGGGCTGGTCTCCGCCAGCCACGAGCCGCGGCAGCCGGGATGTGTTACGAAGTGCATAGACTTTCCCGGGCTCTCCTCTCAACCCAGTCCTCCCTTCCACCTCTTGCCAGCGAGATTGCTGGCGAAAAATCGCCGCCCAGGCCTCCACTGCGCCGTGGCCTCTTCCGGGCGGCGCGTAAAGGCGTACCTGTAAGCCGGCGGGCGCGCCGGAGAGCTCCAGGGCTATGGGGGAAGGAAGCTGGGCCAACCAGGAAACGGCCTGTTCCCTGGCGCCGGGCAGCGGTAAAGGAGCGAACTGCAACTTCCAGCACTCCCACGCGCCGGAACAAAGCGGGCAGCCGCCCTCCCCATACCTGTAGCCGCAGCGCGGGCAGAGTGTCATGCCGGGCACGGCCATCATCTCGCCGCTCCGAGTGCCTTCCAGAAATCCAGCCAGGAGGCGGGCAAGATCACCTGCATGGGGAAAAGCGCCCCTCGTCCACCGGCCGGCGCAGCCAGAAAAGCATAGGGCGGGAGCCGGCCGGCTTGCTCTGCCCGCTGCCGGCTCTCCCCCTCCGGCACACCTAGAGCGCGGAAGAAGGTATAAGCCTCCTCCTGAGGCAGGCGCCCAACGAAGGCGGTGGCGGCCAGGCCAAGGGAAGCGGCCTGATGCGCCAAGTCGCCGGGCAGGTGAGTCGAGAGCATCACCCCTACACCGCGTTTTCTCGCCCGCCGCCCCAGTTCGTCCAAGAGGTCGGCAAAAGCCCCACCCCGCAGCAGTCGCCAACCCTCATCGATGAAAATGTCTATTGGCTGCCTTCCAACCGTCACCACATGATAGAAAAACCAGGAGAGCGCGGCGTGCACCAGGGTCCGGCTCTCCTCCCGCAGGCCGGAGAGGTCGAAGTTCCACCATACCCCGGCAGGGATATCCGGGGAAAGCAGGGCTTTGGGGCGATCGAAGAAGCCCGCAAGCAAACCACCCCGGGCATAGGGGCGCAGCAAGGCGACAGGCCCGGCAGCTTCCACTGTGCCCAGCGTGACCAACGTTTCCAGCAGATCGATCAGCGCCATCGGACCCGGGCGGCGCTCCCACCGCCGGCGCACCGCCTCGTGTAGGGCGGCCTGCGCGCCGGGGGAAAGCGCCGCCTCCCCACTCAGGGCCGAGAGCAGAAACCGCGCCGAGAGCAGCATCTCCGCCGGATCTTCGCCCGCCAGAGGGTGAAGCAGGCAGAAATCAGGATCATCCGGCGGCCCGGCCGGGATCACCCGCCCGCCGAGGGCCAGGCACAGGCGATTGTTCTCCCCTTCCGGATCGAGGGAGACCACCGCTCGCCCCTGGAGCAGGCGCTGCAGCAGGATCAGGCGCAGGAGGCTGGTTTTGCCGGCGCCCATCTCGCCCAAGATGAGCGAGAGCGCATGGGGCGGCGGGGGCGCGCTGGGATCCAGCCCGCGGGTAAAGGAGAAGAACACATCCTGGCCGTCCCGGGCGTGGACTCCCAGCCAGACGGCATCAGGAGCGGGAAATACCGTTCGCCCTGGCGCCGGAAAGAGCGGAGCGACCTCCTCCAACAGCAGAGTGGGCGCTTCCAACCCTGGGAAAAGCTCCCCACCGGGCTGGAAGTGAAGCAAGGCCCGTTCGGGGATGTAAACCAGACGCTGGGGGACGAAGCCCCGCGCTCTCAGGAGGGTTTCGAGCTGCCGCCGGGCGGCCTCAGCTTCGGGCTCTCGACCGCGAGCAGCACACAGCCCCAAGAGCAGCATCGTCCGAAAGGCCGGCCTGCCCAGGGCAATGGCCGACTCGGCGGCGTCCAGAGCATGGTCCATGGCCTGTTCAGCCATGGATGGCCGGCGTCCGGTCTTCTCGGCCAGGGCCAGCAGCAGCCCTTCGAAGAGTGTGCGCCGGGCACGCAAACTGCCGCGCAGCACGTCCGGCGGCTCGCGACGCAGCGCCACCGAATAGAATATGGGCACACCTGCCTCCAGGAAGACCCCGGCCGACAGCTTCCCCCAGGAACGTTCCGGCATCCCGGGCGCGCCGCCGCCGTCCCGCAGCGTGAGGGGCAAGAGCACCCCAGCCGGAAAGATCAGGCCGTCTTCGCCCACCTCCACTGCCTGTGGGGCCACCGCGGCGCAGTAGCCATCTTCTGGCACATTGCGATCTTCCTTCTCTATCACCGCTCACTCTAATTCCGGATTCTAAAGGTGGTGGGCCAGCACCAGGATCTCCTCCCGCCCCAGCGGGGCGACCAAAAGCCCGTAGCGACCGAGCGTCCCCGCCACGCCTCCCCACCAACCCAGCGCCTCGTCCCCAGGCGGCAGGATAAACTCGAGCAAGGTGCGCCGGCGATAAGGCAGGGGAAACCCCTCTAGGTAAAGCTTCAACCCCTGGCGCAGCGTCTCCAACTCTTCTCCCTTACCCAGCGAAGTTGCACCACTCCGTTCTGTTAAGCCGCCCAGATTTGTGGTGCGGCCTCCCTCCCAGGCTTCCACCTGGGCGAGAAACGCCTGGCGAGGAGCCGGGTCGGGCCAGGTGACCTGAAGCAGCCGCACTGTCCAACCGGGCACCAACGAGGCCAGCAGATCTCGGTAGGCCTCCTGGGGGCGCGTCTCGGGCCGGTCTGGATCGGCGAAGAACTCCGCCAGCAGCCTGCGGCTGCCGTCCCGTGCTACCAGAGCTGTGTATCCTTCCAGTTCCTGGAAACCCTGCCCCAGGACAAAGTCTTGGGTCTTGCCCACTTCTCGCCCGTTCATGGCTCCTGAAAGAACTCCTCCGGCAGGTTAAGGTCGGCGGGACGGAAGCCGGGGCGCAGCGGTCGATAGCCACTGGGAAGGAGTTCCCCCTGTCCTGGGTCGAAGCGGAAAAGGGGCAGGAAGGACGGACGGGCAGCGGCCCGCTCTACCATAGGCTGCACCTCCACGATCTCCCGCACCACTTGGCCATAGCGCGGCCCGCGCTCCAGGTAGACCACCGCCGTGATCGCCTCGGCGAAGCCCTGGGCAATCTGAAGCTCGGAGAGACCCCGGACATCGGGATGGGCGTGGACGACCTGCAGGAAGCGCATCCATACGTCCTCGGCGCCGGTGGCGTGCAGGGTGAAGGCGCTGTGTCCATGACCGGTAGCGGCCGCTCGAACCAGTTCCCAGGCTTCCGCGCCACGCGCCTCGCCGATGACAATCCCATCCGGCCGTGCTCGCAGCGCCGCTCGCGCCAGATCGAACATGCTGACGGGCGGCGGACCGCCGCGCACTTCTGGGCGGGTGACGGTGTACACCACGTTGCCGGTATCCGTCGCTGGATCACCGTCCCATCCGGAGAGCACGATCTCGTTGCTGTCTTCAATTAGAAATAAGCGGATGGCACCCTGCGGGAAACAGGAGAGCATCTCCTGGAGCACACAGCGCGCCAGATATGTCTTGCCGGTGCCAGTAGCCCCGGCGATCACCAGCACGCCCCCATGGACCATGACCGAGAGCAAATAGTTGGCCGCTGCGTTGCTGCGGGGATAAGTGCGCGGGGAAAACTGCGGCCGGGGCACGGGCGGCAACGGGCTCTCAAGAATCCGCCCAGGCCTTTGGCTGATGCGCTGGCTGATGCGCTAGGGCCATCCGAATAGCGAGACACTCGCAGAGTGATCACGTCACCGTAAGGAGAGGCAGGGGACATGATATGGCTCACCCGCACCCCCTTTCTTTCTACTCCACCATCCCCGGTAGGAACCACCACCTGCAGCATGGCGTCAGCGATGGGATGATCCGGGGTCGGGGCGCGCTGTCCGGCCTGATCGACGAGCACGCGCAGAGCGTCCCCCACCTCCTGCGGGGCAACCCCGGCCGGCTGCCAACCTGCTCCGGTGGTATATACGTACAAATGACCCAGGTTGATGGCAATATCCTCCACACTTGGATGGGCGATGAACTCAAGCAGCGGCCCTAATCCAGAGAGCTCGCCGATCAGGCGCAGCAAAAACTCCGGCCCCAGGCGCACCCCGCCATCCAGGAGCGCTCGCTCCTGGACCTCGGCGAAAGCCTGGCGGGCCAGGGTTCAACCTCCCGTGGAGAACAGGCCCGCTGTCCGGCCTCCGCCGTCAGGCGTGCTCTCCCTTCATTTAATAAGCGCTGCCACCAGCCTTCCAGTTCATGTTCCGACGGAGTTCGCGGGGCAGGCGCGGGACCGGCCTGTGATGTCAAAAACGTTTGGAGATTCAGCCAGGGCGATCACCTCTTTCGAAAGCCAAACAACCCCCGCTTCCCTTGGTGACGTGAGTTCAGTAACCCTACCCGTTGCGCCCCTTCGGTAACAGTAGGCACAAAATGGGCTGCAAAGAGACCAAGGCCTCGGTGAAGGGCAAAAGCTCCTCCAGATGCTCCCGCCGGTAGCGCCAGATCAGGATATCCCCGCGCCGCTCCGAATTGACCGCCTGAGCTGCCAGATGATGATCCACATAGGGGATCACCCCGCCGGGCGATAGCGCCAGCTCGAAGCGATCTTCCCGCAACGCTTGCGAGAGCAAGCGATCGGCGAGCTTGAAGTCGTCCCCTAGCACCATGTTGTAGCACACCTTAACCCGGCTACCGATGAACTCGACCACGGCGCTGTTGCCGGCGGAGCCGTTACCGGCCACCCCGGAAAAGGCGCGGATCATGCGGGCGATCCATCGCCGGGTCTGGGCCAGGTCGGGGATCTCTGGACGGATGACAATGGCGATGCCCTCGGCAATGCGCAAAGCAGCCCGGTGCACCGTGTGTGCC
>CAWCPR010000013.1:0-4503 GCA_963797475.1 uncultured Chloroflexia bacterium
ATCATTGGCCAGCGGGGATTTCCATCCCAACCGCAGCGACGTCGACATCCTGGTTGTTACAGCCAGCGAGCTGCCCGGCGAAACGCTGGTTAATTTGCAAGCCATGCACGGGCGCATCGCCGCCAGCGGCCTGGAATGGGTCATGATGCTCGAAATCTCCTACATCCCGCAAAAGGCGCTGCGCCGCTATGACCCGGACAACGCCTACCACCCCGCCTTGCGAGCGGACGGGAGCTTCAGCGTGGACCGCCACGGGAGCGACTGGGTCATCCAACGCCACAACTTCCGCGAAAATGGGATCGTTCTGTCCGGGCCAGATATCAAAACATTGATCGACCCGGTCCAACCCGAAGAATTAAAGGAGGCAGTCGCCGGGATTCTGGAGGAGTGTTGGCGGCCGAAGCTCAAGGATTTCTCATTGTTAACCAGCGGCGAATACCAGGCCTTCGCCGTCCTGACCATGTGCCGGGCATTGTATACCTTGCAGACCGGGGAAGTAGTCTCAAGCCGGCGGCGGCCCGCTGGGCGCAGGAGACGCTCGGCCAGCCCTGGGCGCCGTTGATCAAAAGCGCATCTGCCTGGCAGCGTGGCCAGCCGATGGATGTCTTGGATGAGACGCTGGATTTTATCCGCTACACGCTGGAGAAGAGCAGTAGATCTGGCGATCGTTAAGCGCCGTGTATTTAGCCGCCTGTGCATCACAGGGCCAGGCCGGGCTCGGCAGGTTCCCGGCCTGTGCGTACACCTTTACCGAGGCCGGCAAGGAAAAATAATCCCGGTAAACGTAGCCCAGGCGGTAATAATCCGGGCCGCCCTGGTAGCACCAATCCTGGTCGGGGAGGATGAAGGGGTGCGGCAGGAAGAGCAGGGTGCCCGGCGTCAGGTCGGATAACGCCGCAGGGTATTCCCCCTGGCGCACGTGATAGCGCAGGACAGCCTGGTTGATGGACTCGGCTCGCCGTTCCGTGCGCTGGCGCGGCACGTTTCCCCAATCCCCATCGAATCCAAAAGTCCCAAATGTATTTGCAGCCATGATGATGACCGGAAGGATCAAGGCGAAACCGAAAGCTGGCGAGCGGCACGGAACAGGCAGGCTCCAGGCCAGCAGGATGGCGTAGGCGAAGCCAAAAACTGTGGTTAGCTCCAGGATCGCGATCCCGCCCAGGCCGTCCGTGGCGACGTCCCAGGCGCTGGCTGTGACGGCTTGCAATGCGACCAGCAGCAGAATCGGGATCGAAACCGCTCCCGCCAGGCATACTTTACGCCAGGAAAGCGCCCCTTCATCCGCTAACACCTGGCCCAAGATGTGCATGAGCGCGATGACTGCTAACCCGGGATGAGGAAAACCAGGACCGAGGCTTTTTCCGCCAGCCAGGCTGGCGCTTCGATCAGTGGCCTTTGGGTGTCTGTTGCCCATAATGAAAATAAGAGCAGCAAGATCAAAACCATGTATACAACCGGCGACCACCTGCCCGCCCGCTTCAATACCCACCAGGCCAGCGCCAACGTCAATCCCCCAATGAGAACCGCCTGGCTCATGAACGCATCTCCAAACCGGCCGAGAGCCGCGAGCAGACCCAGGTCGATCAGGAAAACCACGAACGGCCAGCGCAGCTTCAAGACATTTCCCCGGTTTAACCAGGGCAAGAGCTTCTCTGCCAGGAAAAGCAGGGTTTCGGCTATAAGGGCGCAGATCGAGGGCAAAAAGATCAGCGCAACCAAAGAGGCTTTTTCCCCGGCGGTTAAATAAGCGACCAGGGAGATCCCAGCAAGAAAGCCAGGCCGATCCCCAAAAAACCGAGCCAATCCGGGTAACGTTCAGGTTCTTGAGCAGATGGGCGGAAAGCCTGGCCAATGCCAACCAAAAAGATCGCCGGTAAGACACCGCCTATCAGGACGAAGACCATATTGAATACCTCATTCAAATAAGTCGGATACCGTCATTTAATGATTGTAGCACAAGATTCTCCATTTTTTCGTTAAAATCGGTTGGGCAAGACTAAACCTTCAACAAGGGAAAAATGAATGACGACTACACGCAGGCAGTTTGTGCTTATCACGATACTCGGTTGGCTCTCGATGCTCGGCTTCGATTTCTTCCTGCATGCCGGGCTGCTTGCTAAGCTTTATACGCGCCAGAGCCCGTTTCTATTGCCCCCGCTGCGTTCCTTCCAGTTGATCCCCCTGGGTTACCTGTCCTTCCTGCTCCTGGCGATCCTGCTGGCCTGGCTGATGTGGCGCCTTTCGATCCGGGACAGCCGCCAGGGCTTCCTTTTTGCCCTGGCGTTCGGCGCATTATCCTGGGGCGCCACAATTCTCGGACTGGCGTCCATTTCCACTGCGGATGTCGATCTGCTCGCCGGCTGGTTTTTCGGTCAGGTCCTGGAGCTTGGTATTGCCGGGGCAGTGATGGGCAGTGCTTTCGCCGGCAAACAACTCACCCGCCTTGCAATCGGGGTGACCCTGTTCGTGATCCTCTGCCTGGTCGTCACGGTCGCCATGCAGAGCGCGGGGATCGTTCCGACGACGCGATTTTGACCGGGGCAATCGGCGGGACAGCCGATCGAACCGGGATCACGCCCTTCACGTACACTACTGCTGGTAAACCCAAACAGCTTCTTTTTCTACCGTTTGGGGGAAACGGCCGCCCTGTTCTACTAGGTTCTCCCATTCTTCCTGGGTATAAACCAATAAATCCACAGGTACAGGAAAACCCAGAACATCCCATTGTAGCGAGCGGCTCCAGAAAGGAACGCCAGCATCCTTCACGATCAGGATCAGATCCAGATCGCTGCTCACCCCCCAATCGCCGCGGGCGTAGGAACCAAAGTAACCCGCCTTCAGGATGTCTCGGCCGCTTCGAATCTGATGGTCTACCCAGCCCCGCACAGCCGTATCCACTGTTTGGAGGTCAGGCCATTTGATGACGGACGAATTCAAGGATCTCACTGGCATATTGGATCGCCTGTTCGCTTTGCAAGGGGCCGTAATGCTCGAATGGGGCTCCGCTCGGATGCCCACTCGTGATATCCACCTTTGCGAGAATTCTTGCGCCTGTTCCAGGTCCCTAATTGCCTGGGTGAACCAATCAAAGGAACGATCTGACATATATACATTATACCCGGTCAGATGAAAGTTTGACTTTTGCCGTGATCGTTCCAAGGCTGGTAAAAGCGTGGTTAAATGGTTATGGGGCAGTCTAGCAACCGCCCCATAGCCCACAAAAAAACAAGGTAGATCTATTATATGCGCTTACAGTTGCTTTTGCCAGTAGTAGAACCGACAAAATTTGAAAAACCAAGGCAGTGCCCGCGGAAAGGTTGTTGCGGGATGAGGTTCACGCCCCGGCAGCCAGTGAATAAGAAAATTGTGGATGCCCAGCATCGAGCAGTAACGGCCTGGCGCTATGAATGTGTAAAATGTGGCTGTACTTTTCGGGTCTGTCCACAAGGGGTGAGCCAGAAGCAGATCTCAAAGCGCGTCAATGGCCTGGCGGTCATGCTGTATGTACTGGGGTTGAGTTATGGGGCGGTCGAAATTGTGCTGAATAGCCTGGGGATTAGCATCGGGAAGACGAGCGTGTACCGCGGGGTGCAAGCTGCTGCGGAAAAAGTGCCTGGGATGAAACGAGAGCAACTACTGGAGGGATATCAGACCCGAGCGGTTGGAGCGGATGTGACCGGTGTGCGCTGCAATGGAAAATGGATCCCGATTGGGATCAGTGTGGATGCAACCAACGGGATGGTGCTGAGTATCGATGTCTTGCCAGGCGAAGATGCCGAGCAATTGAAAGCCTGGCTCGAGCCGATCCTGGAGGCAGTGGATGCGGATGTATTGGTCACGGACGATGCGGATGGGTTCAAGAAAGTGAGCGATGAGACCGGCCGGGCGCAGCAGGTGTGCAAGAGCCATGTGGTCCGCAATACGGACGCCTTGGTGGCAGAGTTGTCGGCCTTGATCCAAACCGGCCAAGATCATTCCTTAGCCGCCATTGGGGTTACGGCTGAACAAGCCCTGGCCGATCTGGCGACTTTGAGCACCTTGATCCATACTCGCCGCCCACAAGATCAACCCCAGTTAGAAGAACTGTACCTGCGCTACGCTCAAGCCCGCAAGCCAGGCAAAGGTGGAAAACACGATGTCGCTTACCGCCTGCGCAACCTGTTCATGGATCGCTGGAACCTGTGGCCGCGCCTGACTTTCTATCGCACCTGGAAGGATGAAAATGGAAACCTGACCCTGGATGGTACTAATAATCATTGCGAACGCAGTATCGGTTGGTGGATCAAAGAGCGTTATCGCTCCATGCGGGGCTACAAGCGCGAGCAATCGGCGCTTAATGTCAGCCGCCTGATTGCTTTTGCCGGGAACCATTTGGCTGGCGGTCTCAATTTAGCGGACTTGATCGCTTAGCCCGCTCTGCGCAGACCCGGTGTATTCCACCAACCCTGGCTGTGATCCTACCTTTACCAATTTTGGAACGGTCACCTTTTGCCAACTGGC
>CAWCPR010000014.1:0-27993 GCA_963797475.1 uncultured Chloroflexia bacterium
GTAGATCTGAATGAAGTTGCCGCAAGTATCGTTAAATACGGCAACGGTCGTCATCCCCATGTTGGTGGGTTCCATGGCGAACTCCACGCCCCGCTCTCTTAACCTGGCATACTCTTTTTGTATGTCGTCGACCTCGAAGGCGGTGTACGGGATCCCATCTTTAACAAGCGCTTCCTTGAGCGCCTTCATCGCCGGGTAATCGGCGTTTGGCTCGAGGAGCAGCTCCGTGCCGTCCGGATCTTCAGGCGAGACGACCGTTATCCAGCGGGCGCCGTTCCCCAGTGGAATATCCCTCTTTTTGATAAAGCCTAAAGTATCGCTGTAAAACTTCAACGCTTTGTCGTAGTCATCGATAGGTACGCTGGTCAGGTTAATCTTCATTCTGTTTATCCTTTGTCAAGATTCGGGTGGCCGCACGGCAGTCGAGCTGGCGAAACTCGCTGGGGCTGAGACCAAAGTGCTGTTTGAACGCCTTGCTGAAGGCCGCATGCGTATCGTAGCCAGCGGCCAGCGCGACCTCGGTGATATCCACTGCGCCCATGCGCAATTTTCGCCCGGCCCGTTCCAGGCGCACCCGGCGGACGTAGCCGGAGATGTTCTCGCCGGCGCAGGCGGTGAAGATGCGATGAAAATGGGGCACGGAGAAACCCGCGACTGCGGCCAGCACCTCCCGGTTAAGCGGCTCGCCGGTGTGCTCGCGGATGTACTGCTTGACATCCTGGATGCATTCTGAATAGCCTTGAAGGCTTTGCAGGTCCGTCATCTTGGGCATATTATAATATATCAGAACGCCTGTTCGCTATTCCGAATGTATCAAGTAGCTCTTCAGGGAATTCTGTAAGAGGATCCAAATTTGGGGGTGTGAGCGTGCGGCCGCACGCTCACACCCCCAAATTTGGTATACCACCTCAGAATTTTCCAGAGATCCTATCAAGTGGAAGCCGGTTTTTCGATTTTTCCCAAAATATAATTCGGCGGCAGCGGCTCGACCACCTGGTCGGTCACGATTGTGACATCCCCGCCGCATTTGAGGGCGACCGATACTGCGCCGGACCCGATGCGCGCTTCCCAGTAGCCGCCCAGGTCCTTCACCCGGAAGTAGGCGCTGGTCAGGTCAATGACGTGGAAACGAATATCGCCGCCCGCCTTGAATTCGACTTTGTCCCCGGCCAGGGTCTGGCAGTCGATGCTTAGCGGTCCGCCGGCCGAGGCGTGTCCCAAGCGGACCACGTCCAGTAAGCTCAGCTTGTAGCCCGAGTAAGCATCCACCTGGCCGCGGATACCCTGCACGTCGATATCTTTCCCGGCGTAAACCTTGATATTGGATTCGAAGGGGACGAGCACTTCCCCATTGCCGCCGATCTGGACTTCGATCACCTCATCCGGACCGCCTTTCACCTCCCGGCCGGGCAGCTTGAAGCGCAAATCAAAGAGCACGTGTTCCCCGATGGCCGCCCGGGCGCGAGCGACTTCGGACGGGCTGTGCTGGCCCACCTGCAGCCCCCACCTGCCGCTTGTCTCGGCTGTGACCTGGTCGCTTTCGTGCCCTCTAACGGTAACGCTGCTTCCCGCTTTGATAATGACGCTTGGAGCTGTCCCTGCCAGGATGGATCGTTGGGTCATGGCTGAATTTCCTTTACTTCATGCGATTTTCGAGAGGTACCTTCTTCAAGCTCGCAAGCCTTTTGTTTCAAAAGCCGCTTGCCTCTCGATTTGACCGCATTGTAGTCCCTGCCAGGTTCTTGCGCTTCACCCAGCCTGGGTGATCCCGCGGGTGAAATCGTCTCCTTCACGAGCCGTCACACCAATTTCAGCTCTCGTGCAACCTGGCGCGCCTCGTCACGCGAGCTGATATTCAGCTTGCGATAAATGCTCTTGACTTGCGACTTGATGGTATTGGTGGAAACCACGAGCTCGCGGGCGATTTCGGCGTTGGATAATCCGGCCACGAGCAGGCGCAGCACGCGCAGCTCTTGCTGGCTTAGCGGCTCTACCAAAGCCGGGGCGCCCGGGCCCGTGACCAGCTCAGGATTGAACGAATGGATAAGGGTGGATGCGTACAGGCTCAGGGTCCGGTTCGCCAGGGCGGGGAGAACCGCCTGTAGCAGCGCGGCCATGCGCCGGCCTTCATCTAAGAACAGGCGGCGGCAGCCATGCGCCTGTCCGATGAGGAGGGCTTCGCTCAAGGAGCCGGCGGCCTGCGCCGAATTTGAACCCGCATCCTGCGCCAGGGCTTCGAGACAAAGCGCTGTGATCTGGCTGCGCACGCGCCCGTCCTCGGCCGCCTCTGCAACCCGGCCTTCGAGCAGCTCAAGCGCCTCATTTGCCTGGCCCTGCGCAATTCGCAAGCGCGCCAGGGTGAAGATCTCGCGCTCTTTCTGCACGTTCAGGGGAGATCCGATGTCCCCTGCAACGAGGGCTTGCCAACCCGCCAGCGACCGCAGGTCGCCGTCCAGTATGGAAAGGCGGGCCTGAGCTTCCTGGACCTCGCGCAATAAAACCGGATTGTGCATGCCGGCCAGCAGGGATTGCAACAGCGCGCCGGCGCGCTGAAATTCATCCCTGGCGGCCAGGAGGGTTGCCTGGCGAATCGTCGCCTGGGCCTGGAGCATTTCATTGCCGCGCTGGCGGGCCAAATCCAGCGTCCGCTGCGTAAATTGTTCGGCTTCGTCCAGCTCGTTGCGCTCGTAGGCAACGTCCGCCAGGCTTAACGAGGCAAATCCCTGGTCATCCAGCATGGATTCTTCCCCAACCGCCTCGGTCAGGATCTGCTGGTTCAATTGTTCGGTCGCCTCCAGCTCACCCTGCCAGTAAAAAATCTGGCTCAATATTTGGATCGCGGCCAGCACCCCGTAGATATTTTGAGCCGCGCCTAACAGCGCCCGGGCTTCCAGGGCTTGATCCTGCGCCTCCAGGATCCGGCCGGCGTTCAGCGCTTCATAGCTCACGATGAGCAGGCTGTTGCCCCGCCAGAGCACGTCATACTCCGGGAGCTCCTCCAGAGATTGGTGGGCGTAGCGGAAGGCTTTTTGGAAATCCCCCTGCCACCACACGACGATGCCGTGAAAGGAGAGCAGCTCGCCGAGTTTTTGATGCTGATTTTGCTCGCGCCAATGTCTCTCCGCGGCGCTCAAGTAGGGCTGCAAACGGGCCGCGGTCGCCGGCGCAAAGCGGTCAGGAACGCTGTATAAAATGACTTGCGCGTACGTGAAGCAGATCCCTGGATGGAGAAAGATCTCTCCTTCGGGGATTTTCTCGAGCCAGCGGCCAAGCGTGCTCAGCTCGGCCAGCTCGTGGATCTCGATGAACTTTTCGATCAACGGGATGGCGCGGTCGTTTAAGCCTGCGGAAAGCGCGGTTTCGATGGCTTCCTCATAGAGCCCGTGAGCTTCGTACCAGCCGCTGCCCTTTTCATAGACTGACTTCACGGCCGGGTCATCCAGGCGCTGGCGGGCAAGATATTGGATAGATTCCGCAAACAAGGGCGTGTAGCGGTACCAGATCCGCTCCCCGCCATGCTCCAACTGCACGAGGAACAGATTGCCCCTGGCGAGCTGTTCGAGCAGGGCATCCCCGCCGGTCGTTCCTGTGATTGCATCGCACAGCGAGCCGGTCAGGCGCTCCAGGAAGCAGGTCTTGAGCAGGAAATCCTGCACGACCGGGGTCTGATTCTCGAAGACCTCCTGGATCAGGTAGTCCGCCACGTAACGGTGGCTGCCCGAGAAGCTTTGAACGAATTCTTCCGACTGGGCGAGGCCCTTATTTTGCAGCGACAGGGCGGCCAAACGCAAGCCGGCCGGCCAGCCATCTGTCCGTTCCTGTAATTGGGTCACAACCTCCGCCGGGAGCTGTGAGGGAACCGCCTCACGCAGGAAGGCTTCTGTTTCCGAGGCGCTGAAACGCAGACTGGCCGCATCCAGCTCGATCAGCTCATCGCGGGCGCGCAGGATCCCCAGGGGGAGCTCCGGCTGGCGGCGCGAAATCAGGACCAGGTGCAGGCAGGCGGGCAGGTGCTGCAGCAGAAAGGCGACGTTCTCGTTAATTTCGGCCGAGGTGATGGCGTGATAATCGTTCAGTACGAGCACGCAGGTCGTGTCGAGCTGCGCCAGGTCATTGATCAAGGCGGTCAGGATGGATTGGAAGAATACCGGCTGGGAGCCCGCCAGCGCGGACAGCGCGGATTTGCCCAGGCCGGAATCCAGCGTCCGTAAGGCGGATACCACGTAAGTCCAAAAGCGGACCGGGTCATTATCGTACTCGTCCAGCGTCAGCCAGGCGGACGGGATTTGGCGGTCTTCGATCCAGTGGACGACCAGGGTGGTCTTTCCATAGCCGGTTGGCGCGTCGACCAGGATGATTTTTCGGGTCAGGCCGGCGTCCAGCCGCCCGAGCAACCCCTGGCGCGGGATGAGGGCCGAGACCAGGCGCGGCGCCATCAATTTGGCGTGCAGGAGGGTGTCTGGGCTGCGCGGGCTGCGCGAGGCGGATTCGGGGGCTGTGCTCATGGCTGTCAATTATATTCGATCTAATCCGACTCTTCCGGTTTGCAGGGGAAAGAAGATCCCCAATATATGTCAGAAATTGTCATATACTTGATCTAAAATCATCTGGAGGTTGAGGCATGTCCAATACGGCAACCCGCTTGATCACCTTAATCCTGCTGCTGCAGCGCCAGCCGAACCAGAAAGCAGCCGGCCTGGCCAAAGAGCTGGGCGTGTCGGTGCGCAGCTTGCATCGCTATTTCGCCATGCTGGAGGAGATCGGCATACCGGTCTATTCCGAACGCGGCCCGTATGGCGGCTTCTCGCTGGTGCGCGGCTATCGTATGCCACCGCTGGTCTTCACGCCCGAGGAGGCCGTAGCCGTCCACCTGGGCGCCAGCCTGGTGGAGGAGATATGGGGCCAGTTGTACCGGGAAGCGGCCCACGCCGCGCTGGTGAAACTGGACAACGTCCTGCCTGACGAGCAGCGCCGGGAGGTCGCCTGGGCCCGCCAGGCGCTGTTTGCCACCGGCATGCAGCGGGCAGACCTGGAAAGCCTGACCCCCACGCTCGAGATGCTGCGCCGGGCAGCCCGCGAGCACCGCCAGGTGCGCATGGCCTACCTGGGGCGCAGTCAAAGCGAGCCTGTGCTGAGGGACCTGGACCCCTACGCCCTGGTCCATCGTTGGGGCTGGTGGTACGTCGTCGGTTACTGCCATATGCGCCGGGCGGCGCGCACCTTCCGGGTCGACCGCATCCGGGAATTGGCCGTTTTGCCGGAGAAGTTCGAGCCGCCCACGGATTTCAACCTGCAGGCCTACCTCGAAAACGAAACCCAAATCCAGCCTTCGGTGACCGCCCGCCTGCGCTTTGCTCCCGAGGCGGCGCAGGCCGTGCGCGAGAGCCGGGCCTATTGGGAGACGGTCGAGGAGCAGCCGGACGGCTCGCTGGTCGTCGCCTACGCCGCGCCGGCGCTCGAATGGGCCGCCAGCACCGCCCTGGCTTACGGTCCCGTGGTCGAGGTGCTGGAGCCGCCGGAGCTCTGTCAAATGGTGGCCCAATGGGCCGCCCGGGTCATCGAAATGTACGCATATTTAAAAGGAGACCAACATGGAAAAGCTTGACTTGCGAAAACAGTACAAACATCTCTACCAGCCCTCGGCCAAAAAGGTCGCAGTGGTGGACGTGCCGGAATTCAAGTTCGCCCTGGTGGACGGCGAAATCGAGCCCGGCCAGGCCCCCGGCACTTCCCCTTCTTTTGCAGATGCGCTGCAGGCCCTTTACGGTATCTCGTACACGCTCAAGTTTATGTCCAAACAGCGCAAAGAGGACCCCATCGACTATTCGGTCATGGCCCTGGAGGGGCTGTGGTGGATACGCAGGGCGGATCAAGGCCGTGGAATTCACGGCCAGCATCCGGGTGAATTTCTGGAAGGCGACCTGGCCCACCCGGAGAACTGGTGTTGGACGGCGATGGTCCTGCAGCCGGAGCACATCACGGAAGCTATGTTCCAGGACGGGCTGGCGCAGATGCGCAAGAAGAAGCCCAGCCCGGCCCTGGATAAGCTGCGCTTCGAGACCTTCCACGAGGGGCTGAGCATCCAGATCCTGCATATCGGCCCGTACGCCGGCGAGCCGGAAACCATCCATAAAATGGACCTCTTCGCCCAGGAAAATGGTTACCGCCTGCATGGCAAGCATCACGAGATCTACCTGGGCGACCCGCGCCGGGCCGACCCCTCCAAACTCAAGACCGTGCTGCGCCACCCGGTGGAAAAGAAAGATTAACGGGCCGGGTCATGCTATACTTGACCCGCCAGCCGGCCCAGGCGTTCGTCAGGTTAGAAACCTGACCTACGTGGGGTTTCGGGTGGCGCCGGTCCGCGTCCAATCCTTAAACGAGCTGAGCAGGGGTCCATGGGAGGAGAAAAAGATGTTACAAACGAACCAGTATGAGGGCATGCTGGCGGAAACCGTCACGATGCCCGGCGCAAATGGGGAGACGATCAACGCCTATTTCGCCAGGCCGTTAGGCGCGGGGCCCTTCCCGGGTATGGTGCTCGCCCACCACCGGCCCGGCTGGGATGAATGGTACCGGGAGGCCACGCGCAGATTTGCCCAGCATGGCTACGCCGCCCTCTCGCCCAACCTGTACTACCGCTTTGGCCACGGGACGCCTGAAGATGTGTCCGCCAAAGTGCGCGGGGCCGGGGGCATCCCGGACGACCTGGCTGTGGGCGATTTGGGCGGGGCGATGAACTACCTGCGCTCGCTGCCTTACGTCAGCGATAAGGTGGGCATCTTTGGCACCTGTTCCGGAGGCCGGCACGCTTACCTGGCGGCCTGCCGGGTGCCGGGGTTCGACGCGGTGGTGGACTGCTGGGGCGGCGGGGTGGTCATGCAAAAAGAAGATTTGACGCCCAACACGCCGGTCGCCCCCATCGACTACACCGGGGATCTGTCCTGCCCGATCCTGGGGCTGTTCGGCGCAGACGACAGCGGCCCCACGCCGGAGCAGGTGGCCCAGCACGAGCAGGCGCTAAAAAAGCACGCCAAGACCTACGAATTTCACATATATCCCGGGGCGGGCCACGGCTTCTTCTACTACCACCGGCCTAGCTACCGCCAGCAGCAGGCTGTGGACGGCTGGGAGAAGATCTTCGCCTTCCTGGAGCGCTATCTCACGTAGGGGCAATTCATGAATTGCCCTTACGACAAAGGAGCGGACAAGATGTGCACGAACATCGTCAAGCAGGTGGGTATTTCCGGCAGCGGCAAGGGCACGGGCGGGTGGTTTGCCATCGACCGGGCCAATGTTTCTTACGATCACCCCTTCCACGCCGCCTACGAGCACGCCCTGAACATCGATTTTGTGAACGAGGACCTGGGACCGGGGCGCGCGTGGCGGTGGAGCTCAGCGAGCAGGCCGCCCGCTCGCTGGCGGCGACCATCCTGGAGGTGCTCGGCCGGGCCGAGGCCGGCGGGCACATCCTCAAACCCGAATAAATGTTTGATGGGACGGGATCGCTAAAGAACAGCGTCGAATCCTTGAGCTGTCCGAACTGCGGCGCCCCGCTGCGCCAACCCCCTTCCCGGGGTCCCTGGTTGTGCATGAGTGTCATTTACCAGCCGGCTATCCATTACCCAAGTTCAACCGTGTAACCCAAACCGGGGACATCCGTGGCCACAAGCCAGCCATCTTCAAGTTTGAAGCCGGCCTTTGAGGGGTCATTGATCAGATCCAGATTACCGTCGAGGTCGCCGTACGCCACATTGGGGCTGCTCAACGCCAAACTCAGGCCGGCGCTGATGAGAAGCGCGGGCTCGATAAAGCAACTGATCATCGTGGTCATTTTGGCGGCGCGGGCTATCGCGTCTATCTGGCGGGCGTTGCGTAATCCCCCACAGGTCACCAATTTGATGCTCAACCCATCCACCATTCGATTGGCTACAAGCTTGAGCGCTGACGCAGGTCCCCTCAGGCTCTGATCGGCCAGGACAGGGATAGGACTTAGCTCTTTCACCCGGCGAAGTCCGCTCAAATCATCCGCGGGCGTGGGCTGTTCCAGCATCTCGAGCACATTCTCCAGGACGCGGGCGACGTCCAACGCCTGCTCGACAGAATATCCCCCGTCAGCGTCCAGGCGAAGGATGTGGTTGGGCAGCGCTCTGCGGATCGCCTGCACTCGTTGGACATCTTCTGCCGGGTCGAGCCCTCCTTTAATCTTCAGCATTCGAAATCCCTGCCTGGCGCGCTCGCAAGCCATTTTTACATTCTCATTGACCGGTGCGATTGGGATGGTTGCCGAGGTCTGGATACGGTTGCGGTAGCCTCCCAGGATGCGGTAAAGGGGCATTCCGGCTGCCAGGCTCAACAAGTCATGAAATGCCAGGTCGAAGGCGCACATAGCGGATGGAGCGGGGCTGGCTCGTGAAGACAGTTCATCGAGAGAAAATTCGATGTTCATCGGATGCAAGTCAGGGGCGAGAACGGCGCACTCCCGGCAGGCCCGGATGACATCTGCCGGCTTCTCGCCGGTCAGATCCGGGTTGGCAATGGTGCAGCCCCAGGCGTTTTGTCCCTGGCGGGTCTCGATGCGCACAAATATCGCCGTGATGTGGTCGATCGCCGGCAGCCCGGCCATTCGGACAGGCTGCCGTAATTTCAGCTCAACAGGTGTGACTTCAGCCTTTGTGATCTGCATACGGAACCTCCATCGAGCGAGGATAGTTCAGGCGACCAGCGCAATGGGGCGCACACCAGCAGGTTGACGTCGCCTCGGACGATCAGGGCGAAGGTTTTACGCCGGGTGCGGATGACTTGGTCGGGATGGATCATAATGACCAGTTTTAGCTTTGCGCAGTAAAAGTCGACGATGAAATTGTCAACCGGCCGCTGGCGCAGAACGCGATGCTTGAATGTGCGTAAAAAATCGTACCACAATTTCTTCTCGGCTGCGGTGGGGCGCTTGCGCATGTCACGCGCCCGCTCCACCAGTCTGGGGTTGTATGGCAGGTTAAAAGCCGAAGCGCTCAGGTTAGCGGCTTTTTTCTGGTTCATTTGGATAAATCTTTGTAATTCAAGATCCACTCGAACATTTCACGGAAGGCGGGTTGGTTCGCCAATGCGCCGAATTCAAGATCGCAGGCTTTGCAATACCAGGCGGGCATTTCGGGATGGATCCCGCAGCCTCCCACGATAAAGTCCCCTTCCGCGGCGGCGGGCATTTTGCCGGCCGGGTAGCCGTAGAGGATCGGGATCACCTGGTCATCTTTTTGACATTTCGGACAGGTTTGTGCTTTTTGATTGGAAACCATTGAGGGCTCTCCAAGTTGTTTATACACCATAAAGGTGCAGCGCTAATTCTAATATTTCTGCACCATCCAACCAGACTCAAGTCGTCATCCAGGTGCGTGAAGTAAAAGTCAGATATATCGGCGAGGGAAAAATTCCATTCTATGAGGCGTTTCTTCATCATTAAAAAATTATCCTATACAATTTTAGTTGCCTCAAATTGTTGAAAAAAACCTACGTTATTCATGTAGAACTTGCCTTCAATAAAATAATCGCGCCATTTTTGCGTTTTGAAGAATTTAACCAGCAAAAATGAATCGAAGTTTGGTGGAATATGCATTGGCTTTTTCATGTTCTGTCAACTTATGATACGAATGCGGTTGTACTTCCTAATAATTTGAAACCAACCTAATTGATGATGCCCAAATATTGTGTTTTACTAATTTTGTTCAGTGCTAAAAATCCCCAACTCAACGATTTCCTCCATTTATTATTCCGTCTGTAGCAATTCCAACCTTTACTCTAATCTGCCGGAAACGGTTGACCGCACTTCTTACATTTGACATCTGCTGCCTGCGCCCCTTTATCGAATGTGTGAAAATACGTGTAAATTGGGTTGGGTGTATGTTGCCTGCAAGTAAGGCACGTAAACATGTCCCTTAATTCTTTGATCGCATCTAGAGCTGCGCGAATATCACCTGTGGATGGTGGGTTTTCCATGAAATCACTATCATGAACGGTAAGATGTAATATTCTCAGTGACATGGTTAATTTTTTATCCCTGAACTTCTGAGGGTTAATTAAGCCACGAGGAAGCGTCTCGGTCCCCCTCTGCACCTTTATACTCCATAAACGCTTTACTTCTTTCAAAATCGCTAATTGAAATGAATTCAAGTTTAATTTCCAAGGTTTTGAACTATAAGTTATGCTGAGACTTGCTGTTTCCACAATGAATTTATAAACCTGTTCAAGGGCATGCCGGGCATAGATTGCGGATGCCATCTCATCACCGGCCGCCAAATATTTGGCTGCCATATCAAGTAGGTCGTAATCATTCGGTTCAATGACTAAAGCATTTAAATGCCATGTTCGGATATCATACCGTAACCAATTTTCTCTTTCTTCGCCTGGCCTTTGAATGAAATCTGCTAGAGTCCGGTCGTAAGTCAACATGATGATCTGGTTCGAACAAATTTCTGGAAAATCCGGGTCTTCGAGGAAGCTGACCAGATTTACCCGATGACCAACATCAAAACTTTGCGTCACATCATCTAAAATTAAAAATTCGACCGGGCTTCCAGTTTGCCTTTTGTATTTCATGAATGCCAACATCACTGCAAGCCCTAGACTATTCCTATGGGATTCGCTCAAGAGTGATGCTGCATCTTTCCCTTCATAACCCTTGTAATCACACTTCAGAAGCACACTCCTTTTTTGCCCATCGAGGTGAGTTTCGAGGAAAGGCTTGATATCATCATTCGGATGTAACGCGTCATAATAACTGGACACATCGTCGTTAATGATAACGATCACCCGGACACTGAAATCTTCCAGCTCATCTCGAAAATTTTTCGAGATTGTTCTAAGGTGGTCAATAACGTCTTTGGTAACTTCTATTTCATGGGATACTGCAGAAATTTCACCTTTCTTTTCAAACAAAGACAGTATGCCTTTCCAAAAAACATACAAATCCTCGATTTCAGTGCCTAATTGGCCTTCAGGATTATTTTTAATAATCGTAGCAATTCGCTCAATTTCTGCCTTTATCTCTTTACTTGTTTTGATCAGCTCGTCATGCAAATGTAAAACCCCCTTAACCCAGTTTACTACTGTGTTGGCATCAAACGATGATAATTTAATGGCGTTATCAACTTCGGACACACTTGGTAAAGCACCTGTGATAGACGCGATATTGGATAATTCATGCTTATATAGGCTTAGGACCCGTACCGCTAAAGAATTTTTAATATCATTCCAGATCGAAGTTAAAAGGTTAGCTTGCTGTTGAACCTCCTCAAAATTAAGGTCTTTGATCTTTTCTTTCACAGTAAGTTTTAATAAGTCATTATCATATTCGGTTTTGCAGAAAGGGCATTCATTTTGGTCGGTTTTTCCTGACTGAATTATCTCCAACCCCAATCGATAAAATTCTGACAATATACCTTTATCGAACTGTGCCTTTTTTGTATTTAAATAGGTTGCCTTTGTCTTTATGTCTTTTAGATTAGCGATTAATTCCTTTGAAAACGGAGTGAGATCGGTTGTAACTTTTTTTAATTGCTCTAAACGTTCCGCGTTTTGCCGATAACCTTCAGATGGTATAACGATTTGCCGAATTTTTCCCCAAAATTTTTCATCCAGTTCTGATAAATGAGGGATTTGTAATTGCAATGAAATAAGCGTAAGACTAAGCCGATCAAGGAATGCTTTTTCGATATCTTCAAGAGCCGACTTCGCGGAAAGTGAATATCTATTACAAAGTATGGCCTTATCGGAGTTAAAAGTTTTTTCTAGTGCCGTCTTTTTCTTTTCCAGTGATGCGATCTGGAGGTAGTCGCTTATAGATCGTTGAAATAGAGATGTAAGTCCGGACCGGAAGTTATCCAACTCTTCATAACCAATTAAACTGGCGAAGGTGGCCCATTTATCTTTACTGGCTGCTGAGACAAAGTTTCGAAATTCATCATGGTCCAATGTGATGATTTCATCAAAGCACGTACTTAGTTGCTGTTCCAGTCCATCGATTGATTCGCCAACTTTATATCCATCTACGCCGATCTCTTTTCGGACAGTTTTTACAATCCCTTGATCAATGACATCAATTTCGATAAAAGCATTTTCAGGATATCCTGGTTTGCCTACATTGACATGAACATTATCCGATGACAAATAATCCTCAAAATATTCCGAACAATGAACGTTTTCTCGGAAAAACCATTCCAATGCGCTTGAAATGCTGCTTTTTCCGTACGCGTTTGGTCCAAAAATGAGAACATTTTGAGGTACGTGGCCTTTACACAGAGAAATATTTACATTCGGGGGATCGATTGGTGGAATACCACGAAAACCACTGATACGGATTGCTTTAATCTTCATTGGTTTCCCCCATTTTATTCGTTATAACCGCCTTTATGGCCTCAAATATTCTTGAGCGACATTCTTGTGATCTTGGAGATGCGGATTCTAATTTTCCGACTTCGATGATATCAAACCAATGATCTTGAAATACAGCCGCGAAGATCGGGATCTTCGATTGTATCGATGAATTTTTGGATGTTTTTAGAACTGTTCTCTGTAGTTTCGAAGATTTCTGTCATGAACGAGCATCCTTATAAAAACAGTTATTTAAATTTTTAGTGAGCTAAATCAGCAACAGAACACTCAAATTATTTCTTTCCGATTTTATTCATAAACTTTATGATGGGACTTAATTATTTTAGATGGAAGAGGTGCTCCTACCTTGACTACGAAGAAGACTTCGTCGCTGTGCGGCTAATTTGCGGTCAGTCACTCTCCTTACGTCCTCTTGTCTCAAATTCCAGTCGATTAACGAGAGTCGGTTTCTTTTAGGGATCCGGACAGTAAACGTCTGCTGATCTTGGTTTGGCTTAGGGATTTCTCGAAGTAGAAGCCAGTATGCTTCATTCTCATCTTCGATATACTTTACTAACATCACGACCGGCAACACATCGTTCAGAAGGTTATAGGTGGTAACCTTCAGTCGAACAGTCACATATTCAGCATGTGGAGCTGTCTGTGATGCTTTTAATTGAACTAGAAGCTCTAAGCCAGTAGCCCTATTATCCTCGAAGATGTGGACTCTAAGATCAACTCCATAATCGCTGCTCGGTTTTTCACATCTCCAGCTCCGCGGTAGTGAATTAACAAAATACCTTTCTGATAATTCTTCCAATTGATGTGACTCTGTTCTTTGAGGAAACTGTCTGTGCATACGATTGCTCCGGTCTATGCATTCTCTAGATACAACACCTTCAATGTTTTCTCAGGCATTTTGCATATTTACACCTCATCCGCCGTTACAACCACCTTCAACTCCAACCCCAATTCTTCAAAATGTCTCTGACCGCAGCGAACTTTATCGGCTTCAGTATTGCGCAGCTTCAAGAAGTCGTGGGTGCTTTTCGTTTCGCGCACCAGATAAAGTGTAAACTCGTTGTGTTTCAGGATGGCCCAATCAGGGTTATATTTACCCATTGGGGTGTCGATCAGGAACCAGCCCGGTAGTTTGACGAACAACTTAATATCTCCGCGCTCGTCAAGTTTGCGGGCAAATTCGCGCTCCACTTCGGAGTCGTAGACAACATAATCATAGACCGATTTATTGACCTTCAAGGCGGTCAGGTAGTTGATCATCTCCTCATTCTTGAATAGCAGCATTTCCCATTCGGATTCTAAACCAGAACCAGGGATTCGTTCATACTTGACGCCGTCTACCAATAAGCGGTGAAGCTCATATTTGATGATGGAAGCCACCGTATCCATAAATCGTTGAGGATTATTGAAGAACTCGCCAAGCCGTCCTGATTCTTTCAGGATGCGGAAAATTGTAGATCGGGTAAGTTCGGTTTCATTTTGCAAATAAGCCAAGATATCCGGCAGCGGCTGGGTTGAATAGGTTACTTTTTCATCGGCGACGCTTAAAGCGGTGGAAGTCACCCCACCTTTTGTCACATCTACCTGCCCGGCGGTGACTTGAATTTTAGGAATTTCGATCTTTTCCATACGCCGGATGCCATCCACAGCCCGGCGCACCAGATCCTCGGTTTGGAACTCGACCCGATACGTGGTCTTGGGCTTGATCTTATTCCAGAGCGCCTCAAATTCAGGGCTGAGTTGAACCTCTTTACGCAGCTGGTTGGTCCCCTCGTCCTTTTCCTTACGTACATGCCGTTCGATCTGGTAAGAGGCTAAAAGATCGATCACCGCTGGAGCCAGGTCGCGGAAGGCTTCCGGCAAATCCAATTGAAACCCTTTTTTCTCAGGTAAAAAGTCCGGTGTGATGTAGCCATTGGAATCCAATATATTCTGTTGGATCAGAGTAGCACGAATTTCTTCTGCCGCATTTCGCTCGATGGGTTGCTCTACCCCATCCTTGACGGTGGTGATCTTCGATAAGGCGGTCAGAGGAACTTTGCCAAAGGTCACGCCGCAATCCTCTTCGTATTCGGTCTGTAAGCCACGAGCGAAATCCTCATACTTCTCATTGGCAAAAACGTACAATTTGTTGATCGACTCGTCCTTTACCCGCAAGCCATTCTGATCGACCGGGAGACGCAATCCACGCCCGATGGTTTGACGCCGTTCGCGCTCGGAACTCATCTCGCGTAAATTGCAAATCTGAAAAATATTTGGGTTGTCCCAGCCTTCGCGCAAGGCTGAGTGGCTGAAAATGAAGCGCAACGGCTCATCCATCGAGAGAAGCCGTTCTTTTTCTGTCATAATCAGCTTGTAGGCTTCATCATCGGCCTTGGTATTGCCTCGCGTATCCTTATACATACCTTTCCGATCCTGGGCAAAATAACCATCATGCAATTTTTGGATGGGTTTCTTCAGCCAATCGAGTACCTGATAGCGAGGATCCTGCGCCAATTCAGATAATGCAGCCTCGAATGCAGCCGCGAATTTACCTTTAACAGGTTTCCCATCTTCGCTGTAATCCCGATAATTTGCCACCCGGTCGATGAAAAACAAACTTAAAACCTTGAGGCCCCGATCATTGACCTGCAGCTCTTTTTCCAGGTGGCGTTTTACCGTGTGCTTGATCTGAATCCGCCAGACATCTTCACGCGCTCCCCCGATTTCCTCACCCAGGCGCATCACCCGCCCATTGTTGAAGCGCAGGTACTCATTGCCCGGCTCGGCATTGATTTCGGTGATCGAAAAACCGTCTTTATATACGGCGCGTTCGTTGGATAGGGAAAACAAATCTGCCCGGTTAGCGACAGTTACCAACCTCTCTTTGGGGCCACCGCTGGATTGTACGTGAATCCTTAGTTTGGCTTTGATACCCTTTTTATAGTCAATATTTTCCACTCGCACAAAGGGAGCGTTGGCAGAGCCTTCAACCGCTGCGCTGGCGACCACGATCTGCTTGACCAGTTTCAATTCGAAGGCGCGAATTGGATCAAGCCGATAGACCAAATTGTAAGGATCCTTGTGGGTGGCCGAATAACGCAAAGTGCAGAGCGGATTGAGAGCCTTAATCGCCTCCTGGGCTTTGGGCGTGCTGTCCACACTCTGCGGTTCATCGATAATAACGATCGGACGCGTGGCCTGCACAAATTCTATCGGTTGGCGACCGGAGAGTTTGTCGCTCTCCTTGTAGATCACATTGCTCTTCTGCTCATCTTCAGTGCCGGTGAAGTTTTTACGAAAGGCATCGATATTGATAACCAGGATTTGCAGGGTATTGCTGACTGCGAATTGCCGCAGGCGGTTAACCTTTTTGGCATCATAGACAAAGTGTTCGAAAGGGAGGCTATTGTATAAAGTGCGAAAATGTTCAGTAGTGATCTCAATGTTTTTCAATACCCCTTCTCGGATGGCGACGCTGGGCACAACGATGATGAATTTTTGAAAACCATAGCGTTGCGACAGCTCGAAGATCGTCCGCAAATAGACATAGGTCTTGCCTGTGCCCGTCTCCATTTCGATAGAGAAATGTGGACAATGCCTAGCCATATTGGCTGTAGTATCGAGCAATTCCCAGGACTCTAGAGGCTTCAATGGTTCGGCGATTTCTATATCGTTCCGGTTTTGAACATTACGGGTATTTGCATGGAGCTTTTCTTCCGCCAATAAAAGATGATTACCGACACCTAATTCGGTGCGTGCCTGACCGGCAAAGAGGCCGCCGTATTCACCCATGTTGATAACGGTGTAATCCGATGCGCCTTGTGGTTGGCCATCGAAAAGGTCCGTGATCGCTGCAACGGCTTCGAGCTGAAAGGGTTGGTTGGGGTCGAATTAAATCTTCATTGAAATTACACTGTCTTAAAGCTGGGAATGCCCCGGGTTTTGAAAATTTGTACAGCATTCGCCTTGAGCTGATCATTATTTGCAAAACCGGCGTCCAGACACACCACACGTTCAGGCTGCAAGCCAGCGATTGCTCGAATCAACTCTATGGTTAGCTCCTTCTCCAGGCAGATCAGCAAGGCACCCCTCGCCACGCTATACACAATCTTATCTTCCAATTTCATTTTTTCGACTGGTGAAGTGAGGGGGAATCCGCTCTTGAGCAGAATTTCATAGAGAATATCTTCGGCGCTGCGCCCTTCACGGATATGCTCAATGTGTAATTCGAGTTGGTGCTCCAAAACTTTTTCTTCCTTCTGAGGTTGCGCATCCCAGACTTTGAAGTTGGATCCAGCCAGCTTGAAAACCCGAAACCCACGATCTTGCATCCCATTAAATGGAAACTGCCCTTTCTCCGCTTCATTCAATTTTGTAATTGCACAACGCACTCGCTTCTTTGTAATTTCTGCAATTGTCGGATAATTCTTATTTTCTGTTGGTTCAGGAAGTTGTATAAGAATAAACTTATAGCTACTGCCATTTTGTTTATTTAACTCTAGAACTGCTTGTGCTAAAGTACCAGAACCCGCAAAAAAATCCAAGATCAAACCCTCAGAGGTTGACACGGGTAATATTTGAAGCAACTTATTTAATAATCCGATAGGTTTAGGATTATCAAATATTGAATTTCCCAAAAGCTCTCTAAGATCAATGCTGGCTTTTTTACTTCCTTCAATATCTGTCCAAAGAGGAGATGGTCTTTTAGTGCGCCCTTCCAAGTAAGTTTTTACATACGGCCACCAAACTTCGTTTCCATTCTTTGGGCGTTTTTTCCAAACAATATAATTTCCAACAACAAGGTTTTCATATCCTTTTCTATCAAATCGCCAGCAACTCTCATATCCTGTTGGCCCAAATGGCCAAACCTGATTTCCATCTGGATCAATTACAGGAAAAAACATGTTTGGTCGATCCGTACGCCTATCATTACTCCCCGTTTTTCTTAATTGCCACAATGCATATTTACCTCTTTCATCTTCTTCCTCATATCTTTTTAAATCAGAAGTCCGTCAGAGGTAATCCAGAAAGTTCTAGGTCCGGGGTTTTGAAGTATACGAGAACGTAGTCAAATGATGAACCTAGGCCACCGCTATCTTGCCCTGTAGTTTGTCCAGTTGCACGAACAATCGTACCTTTGTAATTTTCTTCACCAAATATTTCATTACAGCATTTTTTTAAGTTGTCAAATTCTCTATCATCAATCGAAATAAATATTACCCCATCTTCCCTCAGTAAATTTCTAGCGAGATAGAGACGCGGATACATCATATTTAACCAACGCGAATGAAAGCGCCCATCGGTATCGCTGTTTGTGCCAAATTTGCGTCCCTCGGAATCCACCTGTCCGGTATATTCCAGATAGGTTTGTAGACTTTCAGTATAGTTATCCGGGTAGATAAAATCGTTACCGGTGTTGTAAGGTGGATCAATATAGATCATCTTGATCTTGCCCAGGTAAGACTTCTGGAGTAGCTTGAGCACTTCCAGGTTATCGCCTTCGATAATCAAGTTTTCGGTAATATCGAAATTGACGCTCTCATCAGGACAAGGTAGTAAAGTACCGATGCTGGGCGCTTGAATGGTCTTGAAGCACTCAGCTTTGCCGGGCCAATTCATGCCATATCGCTCTCTGCCAACATCCACCATCTCACCCAGGGCCAGTTTCAAGTGGTCGAAGTCTAATTGTCCGTCTTCGGTGCGAATCTCCGGGAACAGTCGGAGGAGTTCCTGCTTTTTCTCTTCGGTAATGTCAATGGATTGCAAATCTAGTTTTTCGGGTTGGCTGGTCACTCATATACCTCTATTTTGATGAATCTCTTCTCATCCTTACGCGTGGCGTGCCAAAGGCATCCAACAATTTTTGATTTTTATTCGATATTGTTATTATTCCCCATCTGTCGCTCGAATGATTGACGGATTAAACCCATTATATAAGGTAATTCGTCAATGGAAGCCAGGCCAACCTCCACGTCTCCATTGCCCCAACGGCCGAGTGCTGAAACATCCTTACAAATTCCTTTTGGGTCGTTGATCTCCGGGAAAGGCATGTTGAGCGAGAGTCTCAACCTTTTCGCTTGCGGTACGACATCTACGAAGTTTGTCTCTGCCTTATATGCCACATAGAATTTCAAGAACTCCTCCGTAATGTTAGGATCGAGGGCTAACACTTGCCTGCGGAATGCTTCGAATAATTCGTTCAGAGGGCCAATAGCCAGGTATGGATGATCCTCTATTGTATATCCGGATATCTCAGCTTTTGTCTTGTAGGCTTGGAGGATTTCAGGATCCAGAACGGGCATAGACCATACTTCCGTGGACCATGATGCTAGTGCCTCTCCCCTTTTTTGGATCATCTCTTCGTTCCAGTGGGATAGAGCACCCAGCCCTTTATTCAAGTGTAGCGGACTTTCATTGAAACCCCCTTTCATATCCCGTTTTTCATCGAATGTCCGGTCGCTGTATTCCGAGTTATAACCGGTCAATGTTAAGTTACCAAGGGTATGAAGATAGGTTTTCTGAATTCGGCTCCATTCTGGTCCAAGTTCAGCTTTCCATTGGACAGAAAGATTTTCATTTTGCGGCATGATATGTTCAATAGTGTACTCATCGACCAATACCCGTTCTTTACGACCATGATTCTCCAAGCGCCGGAGCCAGTAACTACGGCTACGAAAATTGTAGAGATCCTTGATTTGAAGATCGCGTTTAAATTCATCGTCATTTGGAAACCGGCGGTAGGAAGGGAGTAGCTGGAAGTACGCCTTTATGCTTTCCAAATATCGATCTTTCTTCACTCCATGGGTAAATGTCGCGAAAGTCTTGTTCAATGAGTTTGTCGGAATGCTGCATACCGCTCGTCGGAATACATAACTTTCCACCCAGCGGGCCGTCTGGAGAAATTCGCTTTTAAGAATCACACCATTTACATAATCTTGATAAAGCTCTAGAAGGAATGGATAAGACACCTCCACCTTTAATTCGCGTATGTCCTGGAATACTGCTCTGAGATCGGGATCTTTTTCAGCCCCGAGGGCTATGGCGCAATAATAACTAGCGAAAGTACGAATATCTGCCACTAACATCTCAATGCCTTTATCTATGTTCGCTCGAGCATATTTCTTAAATGCCTCATACACCTCTCGTACATTGGGAATTTCTCCAGTTTTCACCGTCAGGTAATGTCGAGTAAAACTATCGAAGTATGAAGCATAGGCTTCCTGCCCGAAATCCACCTCCATCGGTCGCCAAAACTGTAGGTACAATTTGGCTTGGAGCTGGGGATCTAGTCCCATAAGGATGAAATTTCGTATAAGGTCAGCTTGGCTCAATTCTCGCCCAGTTGAGTTTAGGCTCTCGAAGATGAGTTGTGGGTTGTCCTGGTCGCGGTTGAGCGATATATCAACAATGACCAATTTTGCCAGTCCCTTGCAAATTGCAATGAGCTCATGCTTTGCCTCAGTCAATCGCTCTTGAAAGAACTTGAAGTTTGTTTCAATACAAATCGAGTATTCCTTTGGTTTGGGAAGCTGATTTAGCAAAGCCATTATTGATTCTTTATCAGTTTGGGACAATACCAGCTTATATCTCCTATCGCCCTCCTCTAGCATGTTTAGAAGATAATAGTGGCGAAGTTTCATAGCCGAGAATCCCTCTAATGGTTCTTTTTCACCCACCACACGTGCTAGCGCTTCGATCAATAGTGAGATTGTAGTAAGACGTTGCTGACCGTCGATTACTAATAAAGGTGACTGAGCCGATACTGAATAAAGCCCTTGTTCCACATAGACAATTGAACCGACGAAGTGAGCTGATATTTGATCATTACGACCCGTGCGTAAAATGTCTTCCCACAACTGTTTACATTCTTTATCGGTCCAACTATATGTTCGTTGGTAGATCGGAATAACAAACTGAGGTGATTTCTTGAGAAATTCTAACAACTTTGCTTCGGTGGCTTTCATTTGTAATTGTTTCTCCTATACGAGTTTTTCGGGCAAATTTTGAGCCAACCGAACCGCTTTACGCTTTTCGTTTTTGGCTTTCTCCATTTTTCCCATCGTCATACTTATTAGTGGCTCCCCAAAGTTGTAATTCGAGGTTTGACAGTAAATCATTCATAGTTAAAACAACGGGTAAGCCAGGCGGATGCAGTTGGCTTCGATGAAAAAGAAAAAATCTTCGGCGTTGGCGGCTACGGAGGCCTTTCCGCGGTCGAGGATTTCGACATGGGCGAGCTGGTCAGGCGTAATGCGCAGAGCTTTATAAGTCTGCTGCCCATCGTGCAGGACCACTTCCAGCAGAGCGCAGCCCGAGCGAAGCTCGAACTTCTTGACTTCGGCGGTCGCCGGGAGAAACGGCGCGGAGATGAGCTGGCCAGGTTGAAGATGCATGGATTGCCGCGACCCCTACGCGGCGGGGGGAGAGCTTCTGTGATTGCAGAGATTTAACGCGATCATAATATAGTCCAAAAGCGCTTTCCTGGCAAGCATTTCTCGTTTTGGGATTCGCCATGGAGATAGAAAAAAAACAAGGGGCTGCCGTTAGGACAAAAGCTAACGGCAGCCCCCGGCTTGAACAGCAGGGATTGGAAGAGCTGAGCGATGAGCGCTTACAAATCGCCGACTTGCAGGACGATCTTGCCGCGCACGTGGCGGCTCTCGCTCTCCGCGTGCGCCTGGCTGATCTCCGTAAGCGGCAGGATCGTCGAAACCACCGGGTAGAGATGGCCTGCATCGATCAGCGCGCCAATCTCGGTCAGATATTTCCCGTTACACGCATCCGCGTTGACAAAGCTGCTGCGAACACCGTGTTCGGCGGCTGCTTCCGGGGATGGGAATTGGACCAGGGAGGCTAACATTCCTCCCGGCTTGAGAACTCCCCAGGAGCGCGTCTGGGTGTTATCGCCCATATCCCCCACCAGATCCAGGACCACGTCCACATCTTGAGCGACGTCTTCGAAGCGGGTGTCGTTGTAATCGATGACCTCGTCCACGCCGAGATCGGACAGGAAATCCAGGTTATTCGCGGAGCTAGTCCCGATTACCCTGGCGCCGTGGTATTTTGCGAGCTGGACCGCAAAGGTGCCCACGCCGCCGGCCGCCGCGTGGATGAGAACGGTTTGCCCGGCCTTCAGGCCGGCCACATCCAGCAGCGCATACCAGGCGGAGAAGGCTGAGTGCGGCACCGCGGCAGCCTGGATAAAGTCCAGGGAGTCCGGTTTCAGCGCGGCTGCTGAGGCGGGTACGGCGATATAGCCAGCGTATGCCCCGTTCTTGGACGGGTGGGCGCGAGCGTACACAGCGTCCCCGGCCGAAAAGCCTTGAACGTTCGAGCCAACCGCTTCCACGACACCCGCTACGTCCAAGCCTAAGATGTGCGGGAAGGTGTAAGTGTAGAAACTGGTTAAATAACCAGCCCGGGCGGCCCAATCGAAGGGATTGACGGTTGTGGCGATGACCCGGATCAACACCTCATCCTCGCCGACTTCCGGGCAAGGCGCCTCTTCGTATTTAAGCACCTCGTGGCCGCCGTATTCATGAATGCGCACAGCGTTCATCGTTGCCATATTTCCTCCTGCCTGTGAACTTTTTGGGTATTTTCTGGGATATTGGTTGCAGCTATTTTCTTTTTGGGTTTCTTCCTTAATAAGCGATACGGATCCCCAGGCTGAAATAGCTGCTTCCGGGTTAATTTTACATTAAAGGTCTTAATTGTCAATTTAATGTTTTTATTCACAATCGGGCGCATGCCTGGATGGTTTTTAGCGCCATCGTTACTTTTTGTCCCCCATGAATTCGAAGATGGGTTTTATAATTTTGTGGGCTGGCGTACTACATCTACAAACCTTCGAGGAGAAAAATCATGCCAGAAAAGATCGCACCCGAGCAGCTTCTTGGATTGACCGCCCGCTGGACGGCGGGCGTGCGCGCCGTGGAGAGCCGCCGCGAGCAGCCTCTGTTCGAGGATCCCTGGGCAGCCGCACTGGCCGGCGCAGAAGGCGCAGCCTGGATCGAGCAGCGCCCGCCGCAGAGTCTGATCCCGATCATCATCCGCACACGCTTTTTCGACGATTTCCTGCTGCAGGCCGCCGGCCGGCGTGGGGTCCGCCAGGTGGTGATCCTGGCGGCCGGCCTGGACACGCGCGCCTTCCGCCTGAGCTGGCCGGCCGGGACGCGCCTGTTCGAGATCGACCAGCCGCACGTCTTGCAATATAAAGAATCGGTCCTGCAGGCCGCCGGGGCGCAGCCGGCTTGCAAGCGGCGCGCCGTCGCTTTGGACCTGACCGCTCCCTGGGAAAATGCGCTCGTCCAGGCCGGGTTCGACGCGAAGCAGCCGGCCGTCTGGCTGCTGGAGGGTTTCCTCTTCTACCTGCCCAGCGAGCAAATAGTGCAGGTCCTCGACGAGGTAAGCGCCATGGCCGCCGCGGGTAGCTGGCTGGGCTGCGACGTGATCAACGAGCTGGTGTTGACCTCGCCCTGGACGCATGCCTGGGTCCAGATGCAAGACGACATGGGCGCGCCCTGGCTGGGCGCGCTGGACGACCCGCAGGGTTTCTTTGCGCAGCGCGGCTGGCAGGCCAGGCTGACCCAGGCCGGCGCCCCGGACGCCAGCTACGGCCGCTGGGTCCTGCCGGTGATCCCGGCAAATATGCCCAACATGCCGCACAACTGGTACGTAACCGCTCAGAAAGCATGAAACCGGGATTCCAGATCGAGCCTTTCCCCGAGATGCGCCGCATGGCGCCGGACATCGGCTGGCTGACCCGCGGCCGCTACACGATCCGCGGCCTGCTCGAGATCGACGTGACCCGGCCGCGGCAGTTGATCCGCGAGCACAAAGCCCGCACCGGCGAAGCGCTGTCCTTCACCGCCTTCCTGGCGGCCTGCACCGGGCGGGCCGTGGACGCCGACCGGCGTGTCCAGGCCATGCGCAACTGGCGCGGCAGCCTGGTGATCTTCGACGAGGTGGATATCTCCATCCTGGTCGAGCGCGGCAAAAGCTCCGCCCCGGGGGGCGAGAAATATCCCTTGGCCCATATCATCCGGGCCGCCAACCGTAAATCCCTGCGGGAGATCCACGAAGAGATCCGCCAGGTGCAGGCCAAACCGCACTCGGATCAAGAGGCAGGTGTCCTCAAGCTGCTGGTATCCATGCCGGCCTTCGTCCGGCGCTTCATGCTCTGGATTGTGTCGAAGAACCCGCACATGCGCAAGCAGAACCTGGGGACCGTGACTCTCTCGGCGGTCGGGATGTTTGGGAACAAGGCCGGTTGGGCGATCGGGCCGAACTTCCACCCGCTCGGCCTGATCGTGGGCAGCATCGCCGAAAAACCGGGCCTGGTCGAGGGGCGCATCGAGGCGCGCGAGTACCTGTACCTTACCCTGGACTTCGACCACGAGGTGACCGACGGCGCGCCGGCGGCCCGCTTTGCCCAACGCCTGGCCGATTTGATCGAGAGCGGCTACGGCCTAACGGAAGAAGGCTGACCCCGGTGTGATCTTAATATCCAGGCACGGCCTGGACGCCCAAGGCGTGATCTGTACGCCCAATCCTATCCACTTGGACAGTCAACAACTCCCCCTTCGATGGGGGATTTTTTTATACCGAACGGCTATTATGAGAATGAACGAAATTCAAAGTCGAGGAGCCAGAAATGAAGACCTTTTTCAAACTGATCGGGATCCTGTTCGGGCTGGGGGCGCTCGCCGCGCTGGCGCTCGTTCTGCTGATGCCCTGGATGGACCGCTGGGGCGCGACCGAGGCCGAGATCGCCGCCATTTACCCAGGGGACGAGCTGGTCCCCGCGCCGCCCGTATTTTACAACCGGGCTGTGACCATAAACGCGACGCCGGAGGAAATCTACCCGTGGATCCTGCAGCTCGGCGCCGAGCGGGGCGGGATGTACAGCTACACCTGGCTCGAGGGCGCCATGCGCTGCCCGTTGATCAACGCCGACCGCATCCACCCCGAATGGCAGGATTTGCAAGTGGGCGACCCGGTCAAGATGTGCCCGGGCGATTTCGGCCCGCCTCCCTTTGAAGTGGCCCTGCTCGTGCCCGCTCGTTCGGTCGTGCTGGGGCACCAGGAAAACGGGGTCTGGTCGGACGTCTGGGAATTCAACCTGGTCCCGCAGCCGGATGGAACGACGCGCCTGGTGCTGCGCTCGCGCGACACCCTGACCGGCGGGTTCTGGGATGTCATCCGCCCGGGTGTGTTCGTCATGACGCGCGGCATGCTGCTGGGAATCAACGAGCGCGCCGAGAAGTTCGCGCAGGTGCAGGCCTATTGAAATATACCGGGCCGGGCTTTCCCCTCGCCCGCAGGCGGGAGAGGGGCAGGGGTGAGGGCTACGCCGTAAAGATTGATCCAGGATAAACGGAGGCTGAAACAGCATGTCAAAAGAAACCCGCAACCTGATCCTGTTCTTCGCGGCGACGTTCGCCGCCACCTATGCCGCCTACTTAACGATCATCCTTAACGGCTGGAGCCCTTACCAGGCGCCCGGCCTGATCTTTTTCCTGATCGGCGGCAGCACGCCGACATGGGTCGGCCTGCTGTTCGTGATGTTCACTTACGCTAGAGACCAACGCAGGGATTACTTCAAGCGCCTATCCCCCCGGTTGATCCCGGGGCGCTGGTGGGCGATCATCTTCCTGATCTTTCCATTTATTTACATCCTCACGTTTGCCATCGAGCTGCTGCTGGGCGGCTCGCTGCCCGGCATGACCCAGCTCAAGGCGTACATCGCCCAACCCATGATCCTGCCGTTCGCAGTGCTGATGGGCCTCGGCTCGGGCCCCATTGCGGAAGAGTTTGGCTGGCGTGGTTACGCTCTCGACCCGCTGATGCGCCGCTTTGGGCGCATCTCGGGCGCGGCGGCGCTGGGCCTGCTCTGGGGCGTATGGCACCTGCCCCTGTTCTTCATGCCGCAGACCTGGCACGGGCAGATGGGCTTCCGCTTCACCGGCTTCTTCACCTTTATCCTATTCTCGCTGGCTCTTTCGTGGCTGATGACCTGGGTGCACTTGAACACCCATGCCAGCATTCTGGCAGCCATCCTGATGCACTTCTGCTCGAACTTCACCGCCAACGCCCTCCTGCCTTATCCCGAGCAGATCGAGGTCATTCGTATGGTGGTTCTGCTGGCGCTAGGCCTGGGCTTGTGCCTGTCGCTGGAACGAAAAACACCGTTGCTCGCTCGACCAACAGCCGTCGGGAATAAATCCTGACCCACAAGGGCCTTTCCCTCGCCCGCAGGCGGGAGAGGGGCAGGGGTGAGGGCGTAAGGAATAAATCCTGACCTACATCTGAAAGGTTAATTTACAATGAAAACAATCGCTCAACCTTCCGTAATCTCTCCTGGTATTCTGGCACTCGCCGTTCTGGCTGCGGCGGTAATTTACGTCGGGCTGACGGGGAAAAAGGTGCCCCTGCTTTCCAACCTGCGCCTGGACATCCTCCTGCTGGTCGTGTTGGGTATGGCGATCTGCGCCCAGGGCGGCATCGGGCGGGTGGCGGCGACCAACGCCTGGGCGCACCCGCTCTCCATCCTCGGCTATTTGCTGGGCGGCCTGATCCTGATCGTCACCGTGGCTGTATTTGCCGGCTGGAAGCTGCCCTTAATCCACACTGACCAGCAGGCCCTGATCGCGATTGCCGTCCTGGCAGGCCTCAAAGTGTTGAATTCGGTTGTGCATTATTTTCTGGCGCGTGGTTGATTGGACTTTATTGGAGGATATTATGAAAATCCTGGTGATCGGTGCAGGTGTGATCGGAACGATGTACGCCTGGCAGTTATCCGAGGCCGGGCACGAGCTCTCGGTCCTGGTGCGTAAAGGAAAAAAAGAGCGGCTGGTTGAAGACGGGTTTCACATCCACTACAGCGACGATCGCCAGAAACCCATGCAGTCAGGCGAAGTCGCATATCAATATTCGCATTGTCGCCAGCACGCCGGTCGCTATTTTGACGCCCCTGATGAAGGTGCAATACCGGAACCCTTCCATTCAACAGTTTTTCGAGGAAAACATCCAGCACGGCATGGAAGAAATTCGCTGCCAGTACGGCGACGTACTTTCTGAAGGCAAGCGGCTCGGAGCGCAAATGCCCCACCTGGCAGGGTTTGAAAAATATTTCACTTAATGGAAGGGATGCATATCACGATGTTTAAAAATATTCTTAAAGGCATTGCTGTCCTTTTGGGCATCGTCGTCCTGCTTTTCGGTGTGCTTTTCGCTCTCATGAGCATCGCCAATTCGCCGGGGTATGCTTGGCGGGTGCTGCGCTACGGCGAGTCGGACACCCAGGATTTCAGGATTTTCCCCGAGCGCATGATCTCGAATGGTACGCAGGTCTCTCCCCCTCCCAAGGGGCGACCAACCCACCCCGTACCAGGTGGAATACCCGTACCAGGATGGGACGCGCACGGAGGTCCTGGATGACCTGCTGCAACGGACGGATACGCGCGCCTCTTAATCGTCAAAGACGACCGGCTTATTTTCGAGACCTACCTCGAGTCGTCCCGCCAGGAGATCAACACGTCTTTCTCGGCGGCTAAATCCTTCGAATTCGGCCTTGATCGGCGCGGCCATTGCGGATGGCAAGATTGGCTCGCTCAATGACCCGCTGCTCCGCTATATCCCAGAGATTGCCGGCCGCGGCCTGGACGCATTGACTATTCGCGACCTGCTGATGATGAACTCCGGCATTCGCTATTCGAGCGGCGATGAGATCCCCTTCTACCGCTCGCCGTTCAGCGACGACGCGTTTACATATTACTCGACCGACATGCGCAAGATCGCTTTGAGCGTCCAGGCCAGCGGAGCGCCGATCGGCGCAGCCTTTCGCTACAACAATTACCATCCTTTGCTCGAAGGGTTGATCGTCGAACGGGCCACCGGCATGCATGTCGCCGAATATCTGCAGGAACGCATCTGGAAGCCGATGGGCGCGGAATTTCCCGCCTCCTGGAGCCTGGACAGCCAGGCGTCGGGCTTCGAAAAGATGGAAAGCGGGATCAACGCCCGTGCCGTCGACTACGCCCGCTTCGGCCTGATTTTCCTGCACGATGGGCGCTGGAACGGCGTCCAGATCCTGCCGGAAACATGGGTGCGCGAATCCACGACGCCGCTGCGCCCTGACCCACGCGCCTGGAGACGATGACCGCCTGGCCGGATGAGGGCGGCTATTACAAATATCACTGGTGGGGGCTCAATAACCCGGACGGCACGTACGATTTCTACGCCCACGGCAAGTACGACCAAATCGTCTACGTCGCCCCACGCAAGAATGTGGTGATCGTACGCCTTGGCGACCGGCCGGATGAAAATTTGAATTGGGCGCTGGCGATTTACAGTATGGTCGACCAACTGCAATAAGCATTACCCGCCCCGACCTTTTGGCTCTTTGGGATTTTCTGGGGTAGGGGCCGGATTTGGGGGTGTGAGCGTGCGTACGCACGCTCACACCCCCAAATCCAAGGTCCACCACAGCGGTTCCTAAAGACCCGACCCTTTTTCCCGGGCGGAGCGGCAGTGTATCATTAAAAAGTGGCATTCTTGTGGAAATCGGAATTTGGCATCCGGGGGGTTCTGGAGGTAGGGCATGCTCAATGAGACCAG
>CAWCPR010000015.1:0-23337 GCA_963797475.1 uncultured Chloroflexia bacterium
TGCGGCCGCACGCTCACACCCCCAAATTTGGTATACCACCTCAGAATTTTCCAGAGATCCTATCAAGTGGAAGCCGGTTTTTCGATTTTTCCCAAAATATAATTCGGCGGCAGCGGCTCGACCACCTGGTCGGTCACGATTGTGACATCCCCGCCGCATTTGAGGGCGACCGATACTGCGCCGGACCCGATGCGCGCTTCCCAGTAGCCGCCCAGGTCCTTCACCCGGAAGTAGGCGCTGGTCAGGTCAATGACGTGGAAACGAATATCGCCGCCCGCCTTGAATTCGACTTTGTCCCCGGCCAGGGTCTGGCAGTCGATGCTTAGCGGTCCGCCGGCCGAGGCGTGTCCCAAGCGGACCACGTCCAGTAAGCTCAGCTTGTAGCCCGAGTAAGCATCCACCTGGCCGCGGATGCCCTGCACGTCGATATCTTTCCCGGCGTAAACCTTGATATTGGATTCGAAGGGGACGAGCAATTCCCCGCTGGCGCCGATCTGGACTTCGATCACCTCATCCGGACCGCCTTTCGCCTCCCGGCCGGGCAGTTTCAAGCGCAAATCAAAGAGCACGTGTTCCCCGATGGCCGCCCGGGCGCGCGCGACTTCGGACGGGCTGCGCTGGCCCACCTGCAACCCCCACCTGCCGCTTGTCTCGGCTGTGACCTGGTCGCTTTCGTGCCCTCTAACGGTAACGCTGTTTCCCGCTTTGATGATGACGCTTGGAGCTGTCCCTGCCAGGATGGATCGTTGGGTCATGGCTGAATTTCCTTTGCTTCATGCGATTTTCGAGAGGAACCTTCTTCAAGCTCGCAAGCCGTTTGTTTCAAATGCCGCTTGCCTCTCGATTTGACCGCATTGTAGTCCCTGCCAGGTTCCTGCGCTTCACCCAGCCTGGGTGATCCCGCGGGTGAAATCGTCTCCCTCACGAGCCGTCACACCAATTTCAGCTCTCGGGCAACCTGGCGCGCCTCGTCACGCGAGCTGATATTCAGCTTGCGATAAATGCTCTTGACTTGCGACTTGATGGTATTGGTGGAAACCACGAGCTCGCGGGCGATTTCGGCGTTGGATAATCCGGCCACGAGCAGGCGCAGCACGCGCAGCTCTTGCTGGCTTAGCGGCTCTACCAAAGCCGGGGCGTCCGGGCCCATGACCAGCTCAGGATTGAACGAATGGATAAGGGTGGTTGCATACAGGCTCAGGGTCCGGTTGGCCAGCGCGGGGAGGACCGCCTGGAGCAGCGCGGCCATGCGCCGGCCTTCATCTAAGAACAGGCGGCGGCAGCCATGCGCCTGTCCAATGAGGAGGGCTTCGCTCAAGGAGCCGGCAGCCTGCGCCGAATTTGAACCCGCATCCTGGACCAGGGCTTCGAGACAAAGCGCTGTGATCTGGCTGCGCACGCGCCCGTCCTCGGCCGCCTCTGCAACCCGGCCTTCGAGCAGCTCAAGCGCCTCATTTGCCTGGCCCTGCGCAATTCGCAAGCGCGCCAGGGTGAAGATCTCGCGCTCTTTCTGCACGTTCAGGGGAGATCCGATGTCCCCTGCAACGAGGGCTTGCCAACCCGCCAGCGACCGCAGGTCGCCGTCCAGTATGGAAAGGCGGGCCTGAGCTTCCTGGACCTCGCGCAATAAAACCGGGTTGTGCATGCCGGCCAGCAGGGATTGCAACAGCGCGCCGGCGCGCTGAAATTCATCCCTGGCGGCCAGGAGGGTTGCCTGGCGAATCGTCGCCTGGGCCTGGAGCAAATCATTGCCGCGCTGGCGGGCCAAATCCAGCGCTCGAGCGCTTAATTGTTCGGCTTCGTCCAGCTCGTTGCGCTCGTAGGCAACGTCCGCCAGGCTTAACGAGGCAAACCCCTGGTCATCCAGCATGGATTCTTCCCCAACCGCCTCGGTCAGGATCTGCTGGTTCAATTGTTCGGTCGCCTCCAGCTCACCCTGCCAGTAAAAAATCTGGCTCAATATTTGGATCGCGGCCAGCACCCCGTAGATATTTTGAGCCGCGCCTAACAGCGCCCGGGCTTCCAGGGCTTGATCCTGCGCCTCCAGGATCCGGCCGGCGTTCAGCGCTTCATAGCTCACGATGAGCAGGCTGTTGCCCCGCCAGAGCACGTCATACTCCGGGAGCTCCTCCAGGGATTGGTGGGCGTAGCGGAAGGCTTTTTGGAAATCCCCCTGCCACCACACGACGATGCCGTGAAAGGAGAGCAGCTCGCCGAGTTTTTGATGCTGATTTTGCTCGCGCCAATGTCTCTCCGCGGCGCTCAAGTAGGGCTGCAAACGGGCCGCGGTCGCCGGCGCAAAGCGGTCAGGAACGCTGTATAAAATGACTTGCGCGTACGTGAAGCAGATCTCGGGATGGAGAAAGATCTCTCCCTCGGGGATTTTCTCGAGCCAGCGGCCAAGCGTGCTCAGCTCGGCCAGCTCGCGGATCTCGATGAACTTTTCGATCAACGGGATGGCGCGGTCGTTTAAGCCTGCGGAAAGCGCAGTTTCGATGGCTTCCTCGTAAAGCCCGTGAGCCTCGTACCAGCCGCTGCCCTTTTCATAGACTGACTTCACGGCCGGGTCGTCCAGGCGCTGGCGGGCAAGATATTGGATGGACTCTGCGAACAAGGGCGTGTAGCGGTACCAGATCCGCTCCCCGCCATGCTCCAACTGCACCAGGAATAGATTGCCCCTGGCGAGCTGTTCGAGCAGGGCATCCCCGCCGGTCGTTCCTGTGACCGCATCGCACAGCGAGCCGGTCAGGCGCTCCAGGAAACAGGTCTTGAGCAGGAAATCCTGCACGGCCGGGGTCTGATTCTCGAAGACCTCCTGGATCAGGTAGTCCGCCACGTAACGGTGGCTGCCCGAGAAGCTTTGAACGAATTCTTCCGACTGGGCGAGGCCCTTATTTTGCAGCGACAACGCGGCCAGACGCAAGCCGGCCGGCCAGCCATCTGTCCGTTCCTGTAATTGGATCACAATCTCCGCCGGGAGCTGCGTGGGAACCGCCTCACGCAGGAAGGCTTCTGTTTCCGAGGCGCTGAAACGCAGACTGGCCGCATCCAGCTCGACCAGCTCATCGCGGGCACGCAGGATCCCCAGGGGCAGTTCCGGCTGGCGGCGCGAAATCAGGACCAGGTGCAGGCAGGCGGGCAGGTGCTGCAGCAGAAAGGCGACGTTCTCGTTAATTTCGGCCGAGGTGATGGCGTGATAATCATTCAGCACGAGCACGCAGGTCGTGTCGAGCTGCGCCAGGTCATTGATCAAGGCGGTCAGGATGGATTGGAAGAATACCGGCTGGGAACCCGCCAGCGCGGACAGCGCGGATTTGCCCAGGCCGGAATCCAGCGTCCGTAAGGCGGATACCACGTAAGTCCAAAAGCGGACCGGGTCATTATCGTACTCGTCCAGCGTCAGCCAGGCGGACGGGATTTGGCGGTCTTCGATCCAGTGGACGACCAGGGTGGTCTTTCCATAGCCGGTTGGCGCGTCGACCAGGATGATTTTTCGGGTCAGGCCGGCGTCCAGCCGCCCGAGCAACCCCTGGCGCGGGATGAGGGCCGAGACCAGGCGCGGCGCCATCAATTTGGCGTGCAGGAGGGCTTGTCCGGGCTGCGCGGGCTGCGCGGGCTGCGCGAGGCGGATTCGGGGGCTGTGCTCATGGCTGTCAATTATATTCGATCTAATCCGGCACTTCCGGTTTGCAGGGGAAAGAAGATCCCCAATATATGTCAGAAATTGTCATATACTTGATCTAAAATCATCTGGAGGTTGAGGCATGTCCAATACGGCAACCCGCTTGATCACCTTAATCCTGCTGCTGCAGCGCCAGCCGAACCAGAAAGCAGCCGGCCTGGCCAAAGAGCTGGGCGTCTCAGTGCGCAGCCTGCATCGCTACTTCGCCATGCTGGAGGAGATCGGCATACCGGTCTATTCCGAACGCGGCCCGTATGGCGGCTTCTCGCTGGTGCGCGGCTATCGTATGCCACCGCTGGTCTTCACGCCCGAGGAGGCCGTAGCCGTCCACCTGGGCGCCAGCCTGGTGGAGGAGATATGGGGCCAGTTGTACCGGGAAGCGGCCCACGCCGCGCTGGTGAAACTGGACAACGTCCTGCCTGACGAGCAGCGCCGGGAGGTCGCCTGGGCCCGCCAGGCGCTGTTTGCCACCGGCATGCAGCGGGCAGACCTGGAAAGCCTGACCCCCACGCTCGAGAAGCTGCGCCGGGCAGCCCGCGAGCACCGCCAGGTGCGCATGGCCTACCTGGGGCGCAGTCAAAGCGAGCCTGTGCTGAGGGACCTGGACCCCTACGCCCTGGTCCATCGCTGGGGCTGGTGGTACGTCGTCGGTTACTGCCATATGCGCCGGGCGGCGCGCACCTTCCGGGTCGACCGCATCCGGGAATTGGCCGTTTTGCCGGAGAAGTTCGAGCCGCCCACGGATTTCAACCTGCAGGCCTACCTCGAAAACGAAACCCAAATCCAGCCTTCGGTGACCGCCCGCCTGCGCTTTGCTCCCGAGGCGGCGCAGGCCGTGCGCGAGAGCCGGGCCTATTGGGAGACGGTCGAGGAGCAGCCGGACGGCTCGCTGGTCGTCGCCTACGCCGCCTCGGCGCTCGAATGGGCCGCCAGCACCGCCCTGGCTTACGGTCCCGTGGTCGAGGTGCTGGAGCCGCCGGAGCTCTGTCAAATGGTGGCCCAATGGGCCGCCCGTGTCATCGAAATGTACGCATATTTAAAAGGAGACCAACATGGAAAAGCTTGACTTGCGAAAACAGTACAAACATCTCTACCAGCCCTCGGCCAAAAGGGTCGCAGTGGTGGACGTGCCGGAATTCAAGTTCGCCCTGGTGGACGGCGAAATCGAGCCCGGCCAGGCCCCCGGCACTTCCCCTTCTTTTGCAGATGCGCTGCAGGCCCTTTACGGTATCTCGTACACGCTCAAGTTTATGTCCAAACAGCACAAAGAGGACCCCATCGACTATTCGGTCATGGCCCTGGAGGGGCTGTGGTGGATACGCAGGGCGGATCAAGGCCGTGGAATTCACGGCCAGCATCCGGGTGAATTTCTGGAAGGCGACCTGGCCCACCCGGAGAACTGGTGTTGGACGGCGATGGTCCTGCAGCCGGAGCACATCACGGAAGCTATGTTCCAGGAGGGGCTGGCGCAGATGCGCAAGAAGAAGCCCAGCCCGGCCCTGGATAAGCTGCGCTTCGAGACCTTCCACGAGGGGCTGAGCATCCAGATCCTGCATATCGGCCCGTACGCCGAGCGAGCCGGAAACCATCCATAAAATGGACCTCTTCGCCCAGGAAAATGGCTACCGCCTGCATGGCAAGCATCACGAGATCTACCTGGGCGACCCGCGCCGGGCCGACCCCTCCAAACTCAAGACCGTGCTGCGCCACCCGGTGGAAAAGAAAGATTAACGGGCCGGGTCATGCTATACTTGACCCGCCAGCCGGCCCAGGCGTTCGTCAGGTTAGAAACCTGACCTACGTGGGGTTTCGGGTGGTGCCGGTCTGCGTCCAATCCTTAAACGAGCTGAGCAGGGGTCCATGGGAGGAGAAAAAGATGTTACGAAACGAACCAGTATGAGGGCATGCTGGCGGAAACCGTCACAATGCCCGGCGCAAATGGGGAGACGATCAACGCCTATTTCGCCCGCCCGTTGGGCGCGGGGCCCTTCCCGGGAATGGTGCTCGCCCACCACCGGCCCGGCTGGGATGAATGGTACCGGGAAGCCACGCGCAGGTTTGCCCAGCATGGCTACGCCGCCCTCTCGCCCAACCTGTACTACCGCTTCGGCCACGGGACGCCTGAAGACGTGTCCGCCAAAGTGCGCGGGGCCGGGGGCATCCCGGACGACCTGGCTGTGGGCGATTTGGGCGGGGCGATGAACTACCTGCGCTCGCTGCCTTACGTCAGCGATAAGGTGGGTATCTTCGGTACCTGTTCCGGAGGCCGGCACGCTTACCTGGCGGCCTGCCGGGCGCCGGGGTTCGACGCCGTGGTGGACTGCTGGGGCGGCGGGGTGGTCATGCAAAAAGAAGATTTGACGCCCAACACGCCGGTCGCCCCCATCGACTACACCGGGGATCTGTCCTGCCCGATCCTGGGGCTGTTCGGCGCAGACGACAGCGGCCCCACGCCGGAGCAGGTGGCCCAGCACGAGCAGGCGCTAAAAAAGCACGCCAAGACATACGAATTTCACATATATCCCGGGGCGGGCCACGGCTTCTTCTACTACCACCGGCCTAGCTACCGCCAGCAGCAGGCTGTGGACGGCTGGGAGAAGATCTTCGCCTTCCTGGAGCGCTATCTACAAGCCCGTTAGGGTTGAAGGTTGAAAGTTAGCCGGTTGAAGGTTGCAGGTTGGCATGTCGTAGGGGCAGATCGTAGGGGCAATTCATGAATTGCCCTTCAGCGTCAACAAATTAAGGAGCGAGAAGATGTGCACGAACATCGTCAAGCAGGTGGGGATTTCCGGCAGCGGCAAGGGCACGGGCGGGTGGTTCGCCATCGACCGGGCCAATGTTTCTTACGATCACCCCTTCCACGCCGCCTACGAGCACGCCCTGAACATCGATTTTGTGAACGAGGACCTGGGACCGGGGCGCGCGTGGCGGTGGAGCTCAGCGAGCAGGCCGCCCGCTCGCTGGCGGCGACCATCCTGGAGGTGCTCGGCCGGGCCGAAGCCGGCGGGCACATCCTCAAACCCGAATAAATGTTTGATGGGACGGGATCGCTAAAGAACAGCGTCGAATCCTTGAGCTGTCCGAACTGCGGCGCCCCGCTGCGCCAACCCCCTTCCCGGGGTCCCTGGTTGTGCATGAGTGTCATTTACCAGCCGGCTATCCATTACCCAAGTTCAACCGTGTAACCCAAACCGGGGACATCCGTGGCCACAAGCCAGCCATCTTCAAGTTTGAAGCCGGCCTTTGAGGGGTCATTGATCAGATCCAGATTACCGTCGAGGTCGCCGTACGCCACATTGGGGCTGCTCAACGCCAGACTCAGGCCGGCGCTGATGAGAAGCGCGGGCTCGATAAAGCAACTGATCATCGTGGTCATTTTGGCGGCGCGGGCTATCGCGTCTATCTGGCGGGCGTTGCGTAATCCCCCACAGGTCACCAATTTGATGCTCAACCCATCCACCATTCGATTGGCTACAAGCTTGAGCGCTGACGCAGGTCCCCTCAGGCTCTGATCGGCCAGGACAGGGATAGGACTTAGCTCTTTCACCCGGCGAAGTCCGCTCAAATCATCCGCGGGCGTGGGCTGTTCCAGCATCTCGAGCACGTTCTCCAGGGCGCGGGCGACGTCCAACGCCTGTTCGACAGAATATCCCCCGTCAGCGTCCAGGCGAAGGATATGGTTGGGCAGCGCTCTGCGGATCGCCTGCACTCGTTGGACATCTTCTGCCGGGTCGAGCCCTCCTTTAATCTTCAGCATTCGAAATCCCTGCCTGGCGCGCTCGCAAGCCATTTTTACATTCTCATTGACCGGTGCGATTGGGATGGTTGCCGAGGTCTGGATACGGTTGCGGTAGCCTCCCAGGATGCGGTAAAGGGGCATTCCGGCTGCCAGGCTCAACAAGTCATGAAATGCCAGGTCGAAGGCGCACATAGCGGATGGAGCGGGGCTGGCTCGTGAAGCCAGTTCATCGAGAGAAAATTCGATGTTCATCGGATGCAAGTCGGGGGCGAGAACGGCGCACTCCCGGCAGGCCCGGATGACATCTGCCGGCTTCTCGCCGGTCAGATCCGGGTTGGCAATGGTGCAGCCCCAGGCGTTTTGTCCCTGGCGGGTCTCGATGCGCACAAATATCGCCGTGATGTGGTCGATCGCCGGCAGCCCGGCCATTCGGACAGGCTGCCGTAATTTCAGCTCAACAGGTGTGACTTCAGCCTTTGTGATCTGCATACGGAACCTCCATCGAGCGAGGATAGTTCAGGCGACCAGCGCAATGGGGCGCGCACCAGCAGGCTGCCATCGCCTCGGACGATCAGGGCAAAGGTTTTACGCCGGGTGCGGATGACTTGGTCGGGATGGATCATGGTGGTCGTTCCTGTCAAAGAATCCCGCCTGGCAACAGAATCTCCCCTAGCCACAGAATCCCCCCTAGCCCCCCTTACCAAGGGGGGAATCCGGATGGTCCTCGTTGCCAAGGGGGGAATTTAGATGGCCCCGCTTACCACAGAATCCCCCCTAGCCCCCCTTACCAAGGGGGGTGTCCGACTAGCCCCCCTTTTCAAGGGGGGTTGGGGGGATTCCCTCAATAACCGCGCAAACCGCCTCGAAATCCTCCAAAACTTCCTTGTTCGTAAATCGGATAACTTTCAAACCGTATCCTTCAAGTGTGCTTGTGCGAGCCTGGTCATATTCCATTTGTTCATCCTTGGAGTGGGTATCCCCGTCGATTTCAATGACCAGTTTTAGTTTTGCGCAGTAAAAGTCGACGATAAAATTGTCAATCGGCCGCTGGCGCAGAACGCGATGCTTGAATGTGCGTAAAAAATCGTACCACAATTTCTTCTCGGCTGCCGTGGGGTGCTTGCGCATGTCACGCGCCCGCTCTACCAATTTAGGATTATACGGCAGGTGAAAATCCGAAGCGCTCAGGTTAGCGGCTTTTTTCTGGTTCATTCAGATGAATCTTTGTAATTCAAGATCCACTCGAACATTTCACGGAAAGCGGATTGGTTCGCCAATGCGCCGAATTCAAGGTCGCAGGATTTGCAATACCATTCCGGCGCTGCCGGATGGATCCCGCAGCCGCCCAGGATAAAGTCCCCTTTTCCCGCGGCGGCTGGCATTTTGCCGGCCGGGTAGCCGTAGAGGATCGGGATCACCTGGTCATCTTTTTGACATTTCGGACAGGTTTGTGCTTTTTGATTGGAAACCATTGAAGTGCTCTCCAAATTGATTAATCACCATGAACATGCAGCGCGAATTCTAATATTTTCTGCGCGCAACCAGCCATGCACGGGCAATCATCCCGGTGCGTGAGGAAAATGTCGCCCCAGACGCCGTGCAGCGTCAAAGGCCGTACTTCAACGCAAGCTGCTCTGTGAGCCATGGAAGGATACCTTCATCCCTCATGTGGTTGACAATTCGTTGCCAACTACACTTACGAAGCATCGAAGGCTCGTACAGTGCCTGTCGCGTCACTTCGAAGGCGACAAAGCCATCCCCACCCTTTTGAAAAGCCGGGTTTCGTTCATCGTAAATCAATACAACATGCCCGCCGGTCGTTGAAACTTGTCCATCTGGGTTTACACCGATCGCCAAAATATTCCGCACCAGTTGGTAATTCGTACTCAGTGGGCATGGGTCTAAATCCCCTTCACTGTCCCAACGGAAGAAGTGCGGTATATATCGCCAGTACATCACACCGACCTCAGTCAAAGAGCAGCGTTCGTGCCGCGACCTTTGCTTTGAATATGTCCCGTTGCAATGTTCGCTTTCGAAATTCGAATTTGCAGGTGTTAGCCTCGGCCGCGAACACGTTCCGACTTCCGCCTCAGTAAATTTGCACTCAATTGCTACCCGATAATCGCCTGCGAGGTAACCGTCAAGGCTGGTGCGCTGCGGCTCGCCAAGGTAATTTATCTTGTACTCCATGGCAAAGTTGCCCGACGTGGCTTGAGTCTCACCCAATAACGCCAACCCATCCTCATCCTGCAATTCAGATAAGCAATTCAAATGGCCAAAAATCGCCAGGTTGCCTAACACGCTCTGCGCTAATGCCTGCGAGCTATTCATACTGCGGAACCACTTGTGCCGGTCGGACTTGGGTATTAGACCTAACAGCCTGTCAAATTCTTGCTGGCTCGCGTTATTCCTGAATAGAACATTACGGTAGGCTTCATCGGTGCGAAAAACCGGCGGGCGTAAATCCCGAGCAGGTGGTAGATCAATGTAATTTTGCCAATCGGGGAACTGGCTCTTTTGATATGTCCAATATCGCTGGTTTAGTTCAGCCTTATAGTCCGCCATCCAACTCGACATCTTGTTTAATGTGCTAATCTCTTTGGGTAGCTCTCGATGACTTTTATTTCCGCTTTGCACACCAGAGGTGGTATGCTATTGCGCATCGCGGATCCAAGTCTCCTGTTGTACTTATGGACAAAATCCTTTAGGCGAAGCTTATTATTGTCCCTTTTACAAATCTTTTCGAAACGATCACAAAGAAACCAGGCAGTACCCGCTTCGTCAAACCTTGCCGGATAAGTATCACTTCTCATAAATTTACTCAATCCCCAATCTGTGACGTGGATTCGATATTCGATCATGCCTTTTAGTTCTGGAATATCCGATTGGTTATGGCGTAATACATGTATAGCCAATATGATTGGTCCGAAATTGTATTCACATAAAACAAGATACCTTTTGGGTAACTTTTCTCTTGTCAGCTTTTCCCAGCGTTATTCGATGGCGTAATTTTTCCATCTACTTCTTTGAACTCTATTAGTGTTTACCAGATAATCGCATGCTACTTGCATTGCTTGGGCAATGTTGCCGCCTGTTCGGTTAAACCCAAAAACGCGAGCAGTTGCAACAAAGAGATCTTTATTGTGAATGCCGAAACTTTTTGTTGCCACCACGTACATTGCCTCGGCAATCTCCTCAGTGCTAATATGTTCGATTTTTCTACCCTCGTCCTTTGATTTTGATATTCGTACCTTTACAAGGTCTTCGTTTACTGGCCAATAGAAATTCCCCCGATAATTAATATCTTTTGCCAATCGATACTTAAGCGCATTTGCGACGGTATTTCTTATACTGACGGTGGTTTTTTGTTTTCCGAAAAGTGGAGTAACGCGTCTACATATCAGATCAATATGAATCGGATATTCTTCACTAACAATATACTTTAGGACCTCTTCGAAGTATTCTGCGCTATTTCCAGTCCATTTAATTTTATCGACATTGGCTTCCACATAGTAATCGAAGTTATACACATTTCCGTCATTAGTTTCATCATCAGAAACGGGGTCTATGATGACCTCTATCGGGAAAGTCCTTTCACTTAGTGGCTGTTCAACCCCGTTTTTTTTTATAATCCCAAAATCGCTGTCACTATAGTCGCTAATGGCTTTCTCAACCACACTACATAGTTTTTGGCCTTCTGTCAGCGGGTCTTTAATCCAATCCGTCGACCATATCCGATAGATTTTCCATCCAATATCTTCCAAAACAGTCTGGCGCAATCGATCACGTTCTCTTGCTGTTCTTGCCGAATGGTATGACGCTCCATCGCACTCAATACCCAGAACAAACTTTCCACTCAACGTGGGATGTTTTACCGCCAAATCAATACGATATCCTGAACACCCGACTTGTGTAGCTAAATTGTATCCCTTGCCTGAAAGAAAATCATAAACCGCCTCTTCAAATGGCGACTCCAGGCTTACTGTCGCAGGAACGGATAATTCTCTTCGTAAGAATCCTTCTCCATTCCTTGCATATTCGATATAAGATCGGAGTAGTTTTATTCCTTCGGAACCAGTGTTTTCAATCGCAATATCTGTTGGATCGATTGATCCAATCAATTTCACGTTGAATTTTGCTCTTGTAATTGCAACATTTAACCTCCTGTAGCCGCCGCTCTTGTTTAATGGACCAAAGTTCAGGGACATGAGGCCGTTTCGGTCTCTTGCATAGCCAATGCTTATGATTATCGTATCTCTTTCATCGCCCTGCACATTTTCCAGGTTTTTCACAAAGAATGGCTCCTCTTTATCTTCCCTGAAAAAGTCTTCAAAATATTGATTCATCAATCTAAGTTGTCTGATGGCCGTTTCAACAGCCTGTTGTTGAGCCTCGCTAAATGTAACTACGCCTAAAGATCGTGTGGGAAATCTCTGAAAATGTTCCCAAACGATCTCAGCAACTTTTTTCGCCTCGTCAATATTATTACGTTTACCACCCCGATCATAAACTCCACCTGGAACACGGATATACTCCACTCCGATATCATGTTCATTATTGACAGGAGAAGGGAAAGTTATGAGGTTGTTGTTATAAATCTTCTCATTAGAAAAAGCAATTAAGTTTTCGTGGCGACTTCGATAATGCCACCTTAGAGTACGCTCAGGCAGAACAGTAGCAGCTTCTTCGAGAATCAACTCGTATGCATCGGTATCATCATAATCATCCTCGTCATAATCATCTGTATCAAATTCACTATCTGAGATACTCGCGGAAAAGAAATTTGTTGGCGGAAGTTGCTTACTATCTCCAGCAATAACTACCTGAGAACCTCTGATAATTGCCCCTATCGCGTCTTCCGTGCAAACCTGCGACGCCTCATCAAAAACCACGATATCAAAATTGTAGTTTTCCGACTCTAAAAATAGACTAACCGAAAGCGGAGACATCATCAAACAAGGTTTAAGGGTCAAGAGAAGATTAGGTATTGCCCTGAACAATTTTCGTAAAGGCATAATTCTTCTCTGCTTGTTCAATTCGCGTTTCAATATCCCAACTTCATCAAGCGAATTAGTCAATCTATTTAGCTCCGGTAATCTTGTAACCAGACGCTCCCTTACTCTTGAACGAGCGATTAATAGTTGCTCCGAATCAAGTTTTTTGAATTCCGCTATAATTTCCTCATGATTTCGTCTTCGAAAGGAATTTACGGCTGGAAATTTAGGCAAGACGATATCTAGCCGACAGTCGATAAAATCTCTTCAGGAACGCTGGTACGATAAGGCTTTTTTCAATCTTCAAAGTTTGAACTTTTTCAATATAATCGGACAGACCAGCTTCTCTACATTTTTCTCGACTGCTTCTGAAATCAATCCATTCTTCTAATGCAGAAAGACTATTTAAGCCATTCTCTATTCTTGTTTGTAATTCATAGAGTTCGGCATTAAGAAATCTTGCTCTTCATCAAAGAGGGAAAAGTACCAATATAATTCTGGATAAGCGTTATCTAAGTCTGACTTTGTTATTTTTAAATGCATTCCAATGGTCTTAATAAATATAGTATCTTCACAAACACTCTTAATGAAATCCGGCGGCAAATCTTGTTTCGCTTTGACCTTCTTTTAAGTCATTCATCCAAGATAAGGAACTTAGGATTCGATCCCAATCTGTTTCGACGCCACTGAATAGAAAAAAGAAATTTTCCTTTAGATTTTCGCTTTGGGCCTCCATCTGTTTTTGGATTTGCTGCCACCTTACAAGTTTCGAGAGATTTTCGAAATATATTTCGTATTCACTCTCTCGCTCGCGATATTTTCTTATTATGTCGTAATTAGTCGCCAATCCCTTCATGGCGGATAAAGCAGTTTCTAAGGAACTTCTCAACTCCTTAAGCTGTACAGCGTCTACATCATCAGAAATCTCAAGGGTTTGGGTAATAGTATTGGGGAAGCTCGACATCCATACTTCTTCAAACCGCTTCTTCATTAGTTCTTTTTCGCTGTATTGCGTACCAGAAAGCATTATTTCTCTGGTTTTTGGATGAATACCAGTAATCCCAAAAAATTCCAATATTCTTTCAAAATTCGCAACTGCGCTTTCGAAGTCATTCCAATCGGTATATTCTTTTTGATAGTGGCTTCCAAAGAGAGAAGTTAAGAGATTTTCTCGCTCTGCAATCCATCCTTTCATTTCTGCTATTACTCTCAATCTGATTAAAACGTCAATAATTGCTTTGTCATCCAACTTCGCGCCTTGCACGCTTGATAATAATCTTATTGCTTTTCTATCTCGTCAATAATTGGGATTTGAATATTTTCAAAATAGATGTGTATTCGGTCCTAAACCTCTTAAGAATATTAGAATAGTCAAGATCAAAAATTAGACGATCGAATTTGCTAAGAATATCGTTAATTCCTATTTGAATATCCTCATGCATTTTCTTAGTTTCTGGAAGAAGCCGTTTCAAGAGGCTAATTCTGTCTGGTTCAAACCACTCAGGATTTGGTTTTGGGTTAGACAATAAACTCTCTAAGACTTTATCCAGACCTTGAGCGTCTTTTATGTTCTCTAAAACTTTCGACCCAAGCAGCTCAACCCCTGTTTGGCTAAGTTGATTGAGGAGATCAATTTTTTCTATCGAAACTTGTATATCTGAAATGATGGAAATGGCAGAATTAGAGATACTTTCTTCAGTTGAATAACTCGAAGAATTAATCAATTTCTTTGCAGTCGTAATTGAAGAATTGAAATTGCTTTGTAACTCAACGGCGGGTATTTCGAAAAATTCAGGCCCGTAATTTTGAGAAATAGTTTGTTGTAATTCCTGGTATTCAACTTTTAAATTTCGATAGCCCTCAGCCTTCTCAAATAGCGGCGCAAGGTCCCTTTTATAAAACCATTCGACTGGAACCGTTGGAGATTTTGATCCTACTGCCAATATTTCTACCAGACCAATGATGGAAACCAATGAAAGCTGAAACCGTAACCCCAAAACTTCTAATGTTTCATAAGCATTATCGGCTAATACCTTAATCGATGGACCCAATTTTGATAAGTGCGTTTCAATGTCGTGCCTTAATTCATGGGTGACGCTCGGAACATGGCAACTTCGCCACGGATTTTCGGTGTAATCCGTGCTCATGTCCCCGATTGTTCGTGAAAATTCATTTAGAAGGTATTTGTATTTATTTAATTTTTCCTGTGTAGTCCCGCCGACCTTTTCCAAAGAAAAAATTATGTCTGGCACGCCATGCAAGTTGGCCAAAGCCCCGTTCACATCATAAATTGTTTTGCCTAGTGGAGTGTACGGAGTGTGAAGTTCTTTATTATATTGGTTCAGTTTATCCCTTTCGGTTTTTAACAGTTCAAGTTCGTAAAGTATGTCCTCCTGCAGTTTGAATTTATTCATATTCAAGGTTCGCCCCAATTCCTCAAGGACTTCCTTCTTTTTGGCTCGGTGACTGTGTAACGGAAGGCAAAAATCTGCAAGTCCAGCCTGAGTAAGGCGTTTAAAAACTACTTCGAGCGCCGCCATTTTTTCTGAAACGAATAGGATTTTCTTTCCCTCCGCCAACCCTTCGGCAATCACGTTCGTAATGGTTTGACTTTTTCCAGTTCCAGGTGGTCCTTGTAATACGAAACTTACATCTTTCTTTGAATAAAGTATGGCGTCCTGCTGGCTTGAATCTGCATCTACAACCTGGAAGGTGTCTATAGGTTTTACCTTGTTATCGTGATCAAAATTGTTAAATTCCTCGGATAATTTAGGTATACCGCCTAAATCGCCTGACCAAGCTCTTACGATGGGATTAGCTCTTATTTTGTCCCTATTGTTCTCCAGGTCGTTATACATGTTAATTTTTAAGAATGACAGTAAGCTAAGTCCTGCGTCCTTAGATACTTTCCAACCATTTTTCGAAACCAAACTATTTAAATTCGTAAGGTAGTTTTCGATATCTTCATCATCGCTATCGAAATCAGGTATCCTCAATCCAAAGTCATTCTCCATTTTGTGAACCAATGTTGGGTTAACAACAATTTCATCTTCATGTAAACCAAGCACGTAAGGAGAAGTGATCGACTCCACAGTCAAAGAGACAGGAACAAGGATGATAGGAGAAACCAGCTCTCTATTCGAATCATCGATTTCCTTCCAGTGAAGAAACCCAAGCGATAAATAAAGGATATTCACGCCTTGTTCTTCGATTGCTGTTTTAGCTCTACTTCTCAAACTTCTTAAAGTTTTCTGTTGTTCTCTTATGGTGCGGTCGGTAAAAAGATCCCCGCTTGCCACAAAGTCATTTTCACTTAATTCACCTGATTCATCAAATTCTTCTTCAATGTATGGAAATTCTAATTGCTGTTCTTTCAATACCAGCCGCGAATATAATTCCTGAATCCCAGGTGTAATTATTTTGATATTAGAGCGCTTGGTTTCGCGATAGTTTATTAAACGGTTTCGCTTTCCTAGATCAAGCAGCCGTTTTTTCCATTTATCAATAAGCTGTTCTGAATCTGCCATATCAAAACCTTCACTGACCGTATTTACTGTTTTACATAGTATCAGATAAAAACAACTGATAAATACTTTTCTTACACCTCAAAAACCTTCAACACCTCATCCCCATAATGGTACCTTCACCGCGATCTTGCCCGTTTCCGGGGCCTCGGTCTCGTCATCGCTCAGGTTGGAACAGTAATTGTAGTCCTTAAGTGAATGGAAGAGCCATTGCAGGATGAACAGGATTTCTCTTAGGCGTTCTATATATAGAAGAAATCCTCGGCGTTGGGGGCTACGGCGGCCGCCTGTCGGTCGAGGATTTCGACTTGGGCGAGCTGGTCTGGCGTGATGCGCAGCGCATTATAAGGTCTGGTGCCCGTCGTGCAGATACCACTTCCAGCAGGGCGCAGCCCGAGCATAGCTCGAACTTCTTGACTTCTTCTGTCGCCGGGAGAAACGGCGCGGAGATGAGCTGGCCAGGTTGAAGATGCATGGATTGCCGCGACCCCTACGCGGCGCGGGGAGAGCTTCTGTGATTGCAGAGATTTAACGCGATCATAATATAGTCCAAAAGCGCTTTCCTGGCAAGCATTTCTCGTTTTGGGATTCGCCATGGAGATAGAAAAAAAACAAGGGGCTGCCGTTAGGACAAAAGCTAACGGCAGCCCCCGGCTTGAACAGCAGGGATTGGAAGAGCTGAGCGATGAGCGCTTACAAATCGCCGACTTGCAGGACGATCTTGCCGCGCACGTGGCGGCTCTCGCTCTGCGCGTGCGCCTGGCTGATCTCCGTAAGCGGCAGGATCGTCGAAACCACCGGGTAGAGATGGCCTGCATCGATCAGCGCGCCAATCTCGGTCAGATATTTCCCGTTACACGCATCCGCGTTGACAAAGCTGCTGCGAACACCGTGTTCGGCGGCTGCTTCCGGGGATGGGAATTGGACCAGGGAGGCTAACATTCCTCCCGGCTTGAGAACTCCCCAGGAGCGCGTCTGGGTGTTATCGCCCATATCCCCCACCAGATCCAGGACCACGTCCACATCTTGAGCGACGTCTTCGAAGCGGGTGTCGTTGTAATCGATGACCTCGTCCGCGCCGAGATCGGACAGGAAATCCAGGTTATTCGCGGAGCTAGTCCCGATTACCCTGGCGCCGTGGTATTTTGCGAGCTGGACCGCAAAGGTGCCCACGCCGCCGGCCGCCGCGTGGATGAGAACGGTTTGCCCGGCCTTCAGGCCGGCCACATCCAGCAGCGCATACCAGGCGGAGAAGGCTGAGTGCGGCACCGCGGCAGCCTGGATAAAGTCCAGGGAGTCCGGTTTCAGCGCGGCTGCCGAGGCGGGTACGGCGATATAGCCAGCGTATGCCCCGTTCTTGGACGGGTGGGCGCGAGCGTACACAGCGTCCCCGGCCGAAAAGCCTTGAACGTTCGAGCCAACCGCTTCCACGACACCCGCTACGTCCAAGCCTAAGATGTGCGGGAAGGTGTAAGTGTAGAAACTGGTTAAATAACCAGCCCGGGCGGCCCAATCGAAGGGATTGACGGTTGTGGCGATGACCCGGATCAACACCTCATCCTCGCCGACTTCCGGGCAAGGCGCCTCTTCGTATTTAAGCACCTCGTGGCCGCCGTATTCATGAATGCGCACAGCGTTCATCGTTGCCATATTTCCTCCTGCCTGTGAACTTTTTGGGTATTTTCTGGGATATTGGTTGCAGCTATTTTCTTTTTGGGTTTCTTCCTTAATAAGCGATACGGATCCCCAGGCTGAAATAGCTGCTTCCGGGTTAATTTTACATTAAAGGTCTTAATTGTCAATTTAATGTTTTTATTCACAATCGGGCGCATGCCTGGATGGTTTTTAGCGCCATCGTTACTTTTTGTCCCCCATGAATTCGAAGATGGGTTTTATAATTTTGTGGGCTGGCGTACTACATCTACAAACCTTCGAGGAGAAAAATCATGCCAGAAAAGATCGCACCCGAGCAGCTTCTTGGATTGACCGCCCGCTGGACGGCGGGCGTGCGCGCCGTGGAGAGCCGCCGCGAGCAGCCTCTGTTCGAGGATCCCTGGGCAGCCGCACTGGCCGGCGCAGAAGGCGCAGCCTGGATCGAGCAGCGCCCGCCGCAGAGTCTGATCCCGATCATCATCCGCACGCGCTTTTTCGACGATTTCCTGCTGCAGGCCGCCGGCCGGCGTGGGGTCCGCCAGGTGGTGATCCTGGCGGCCGGCCTGGACACGCGCGCCTTCCGCCTGAGCTGGCCGGCCGGGACGCGCCTGTTCGAGATCGACCAGCCGCACGTCTTGCAATATAAAGAATCGGTCCTGCAGGCCGCCGGGGCGCAGCCGGCTTGCGAGCGGCGCGCCGTCGCTTTGGACCTGACCGCTCCCTGGGAAAATGCGCTCGTCCAGGCCGGGTTCGACGCGAAGCAGCCGGCCGTCTGGCTGCTGGAGGGTTTCCTCTTCTACCTGCCCAGCGAGCAAATAGTGCAGGTCCTCGACGAGGTAAGCGCCATGGCCGCCGCGGGCAGTTGGCTGGGCTGCGACGTGATCAACGAGCTGGTGTTGACCTCGCCCTGGACGCACGCCTGGGTCCAGATGCAAGACGAAATGGGCGCGCCCTGGCTGGGCGCGCTGGATGACCCGCAGGGTTTCTTTGCGCAGCGCGGCTGGCAGGCCAGGCTGACCCAGGCCGGCGCCCCGGACGCCAGCTACGGCCGCTGGGTCCTGCCGGTGATCCCGGCAAATATGCCCAACATGCCGCACAACTGGTACGTAACCGCTCAGAAAGCATGAAACCGGGATTCCAGATCGAGCCTTTCCCCGAGATGCGCCGCATGGCGCCGGACATCGGCTGGCTGACCCGCGGCCGCTACACGATCCGCGGCCTGCTCGAGATCGACGTGACCCGGCCGCGGCAGTTGATCCGCGAGCACAAAGCCCGCACCGGCGAAGCGCTGTCCTTCACCGCCTTCCTGGCGGCCTGCACCGGGCGGGCCGTGGACGCCGACCGGCGTGTCCAGGCCATGCGCAACTGGCGCGGCAGCCTGGTGATCTTCGACGAGGTGGATTCTCCATCCTGGTCGAGCGTGGCAAAGCTCCGCCCCGGGGGGCGAGAAATATCCCTTGGCCCATATCATCCGGGCCGCCAACCGTAAATCCCTGCGGGAGATCCACGAAGAGATCCGCCAGGTGCAGGCCAAACCGCACTCGGATCAAGAGGCCGGTGTCCTCAAGCTGCTGGTATCCATGCCGGCCTTCGTCCGGCGCTTCATGCTCTGGATTGTGTCGAAGAACCCGCACATGCGCAAGCAGAACCTGGGGACCGTGACTCTCTCGGCGGTCGGGATGTTTGGGAACAAGGCCGGTTGGGCGATCGGGCCGAACTTCCACCCGCTCGGCCTGATCGTGGGCAGCATCGCCGAAAAACCGGGCCTGGTCGAGGGGCGCATCGAGGCGCGGGAGTACCTGTACCTTACCCTGGACTTCGACCACGAGGTGACCGACGGCGCGCCGGCGGCCCGCTTTGCCCAACGCCTGGCCGATTTGATCGAGAGCGGCTACGGCCTAACGGAAGAAGGCTGACCCCGGTGTGATCTTAATATCCAGGCACGGCCTGGACGCCCAAGGCGTGATCTGTACGCCCAATCCTATCCACTTGGACAGTCAACAACTCCCCCTTCGATGGGGGATTTTTTTATACCGAACGGCTATTATGAGAATGAACGAAATTCAAAGTCGAGGAGCCAGAAATGAAGACCTTTTTCAAACTGATCGGGATCCTGTTCGGGCTGGGGGCGCTCGCCGCGCTGGCGCTCGTTCTGCTGATGCCCTGGATGGACCGCTGGGGCGCGACCCAGGCCGAGATCGCCGCCATTTACCCAGGGGACGAGCTGGTCCCCGCGCCGCCCGTATTTTACAACCGGGCTGTGACCATAAACGCGACGCCGGAGGAAATCTACCCGTGGATCCTGCAGCTCGGCGCCGAGCGGGGCGGGATGTACAGCTACACCTGGCTCGAGGGCGCCATGCGCTGCCCGTTGATCAACGCCGACCGCATCCACCCCGAATGGCAGGATTTGCAAGTGGGCGACCCGGTCAAGATGTGCCCGGGCGATTTCGGCCCGCCTCCCTTTGAAGTGGCCCTGCTCGTGCCCGCTCGTTCGGTCGTGCTGGGGCACCAGGAAAACGGGGTCTGGTCGGACGTCTGGGAATTCAACCTGGTCCCGCAGCCGGATGGAACGACGCGCCTGGTGCTGCGCTCGCGCGACACCCTGACCGGCGGGTTCTGGGATGTCATCCGCCCGGGTGTGTTCGTCATGACGCGCGGCATGCTGCTGGGAATCAAGCAGCGCGCCGAGAAGTTCGCGCAGGTGCAGGCCTATTGAAATATACCGGGCCGGGCTTTCCCCTCGCCCGCAGGCGGGAGAGGGGCAGGGGTGAGGGCTACGCCGTAAAGATTGATCCAGGATAAACGGAGGTTGAAACCGCATGTCAAAAGAAACCCGCAACCTGATCCTGTTCTTCGCGGCGACGTTCGCCGCCACCTATGCCGCCTATTTCACGATCATCCTCAACGGCTGGAGCCCTTACCAGGCGCCCGGCCTGATCTTTTTCCTGATCGGCGGCAGCGCGCCGACATGGGTCGGCCTGCTGTTCGTGATGTTCACTTACGCTAGAGACCAGCGCAGAGATTACTTCAAGCGCCTATCCCCCCGGTTGATCCCAGGGCGCTGGTGGGCGATCATCTTCCTGGTCTTTCCATTTATTTACATCCTCACGTTTGCCATCGAGCTGCTGCTGGGCGGCTCGCTGCCCGGCATGACCCAGCTCAAGGCGTACATCGCCCAACCCATGATCCTGCCGTTCGCAGTGCTGGTGGGCCTCGGCTCGGGCCCCATTGCGGAGGAGTTTGGCTGGCGCGGTTATGCTCTCGACCCGCTGATGCGCCGCTTTGGGCGCATCTCGGGCACGGCGGCGCTGGGCCTGCTCTGGGGCGTATGGCACCTGCCCCTGTTCTTCATGCCGCAGACCTGGCACGGGCAGATGGGCTTCCGCTTCACCGGCTTCTTCACCTTTATCCTATTCTCGCTGGCTCTTTCGTGGCTGATGACCTGGGTGCACTTGAACACCCATGCCAGCATTCTGGCAGCCATCCTGATGCACTTCTGCTCGAACTTCACCGTCAACGCCCTGCTGCCTTATCTCGAGCAGGTCGAGGTCATTCGCATGGTGGTTTTGCTGGCGCTAGGCCTGGGCTTGTGCCTGACGTTGGAACGAAAAACACCGTTGCTCGCTCGACCAACAGCCGTCGGGAATAGAATCCTGACCCACAAGGGCCTTTCCCCTCGCCCGCAGGCGGGAGAGGGGCAGGGGTGAGGGCGTAAGGAATAAATCCTGACCTACATCTGAAAGGTTAATTTACAATGAAAACAATCGCTCAACCTTCCGTAATCTCTCCTGGTATTCTGGCGCTCGCCGTTCTGGCTGCGGCGGTAATTTTCGTCGGGCTGACGGGGAAAAAGGTGCCCCTGCTTTCCAACCTGCGCCTGGACATCCTCCTGCTGGTCGTGTTGGGCATGGCGATCTGCGCCCAGGGCGGCATCGGGCGGGTCGCGGCGACCAACGCCTGGGCGCACCCGCTCTCCATCCTCGGCTATTTGCTGGGCGGCCTGATCCTGATCGTCACCGTGGCTGTATTTGCCGGCTGGAAGCTGCCCTTAATCCACACTGACCAGCAGGCCCTGATCGCGATTGCCGTCCTGGCAGGCCTCAAAGTGTTGAATTCGGTTGTGCATTATTTTCTGGCGCGTGGTTGATTGGACTTTATTGGAGGATATTATGAAAATCCTGGTGATCGGTGCAGGTGTGATCGGAACGATGTACGCCTGGCAGTTATCCGAGGCCGGGCACGAGCTCTCGGTCCTGGTGCGTAAAGGAAAAAAAGAGCGGCTGGTTGAAGACGGGTTTCACATCCATTACAGCGACGATCGCCAGAAACCCATGCAGTCGGGCGAAGTCGCATATCAATATTCGCATCGTCGCCAGCACGCCGGTCGCTATTTTGACGCCCCTGATGAAGGTGCAATACCGGAACCCTTCCATTCAACAGTTTTTCGAGGAAAACATCCAGCACGGCATGGAAGAAATTCGCTGCCAGTACGGCGACGTACTTTCTGAAGGCAAGCGGCTCGGAGCGCAAATGCCCCACCTGGCAGGGTTTGAAAAATATTTCACTTAATGGAAGGGATGCATATCACGATGTTTAAAAATATTCTTAAAGGCATTGCTATCCTTTTGGGCATCGTCGTCCTGCTTTTCGGTGTGCTTTTCGCTCTCATGAGCATCGCCAATTCGCCGGGGTATGCTTGGCGGGTGCTGCGCTACGGCGAGTCGGACACCCAGGATTTCAGGATTTTCCCCGAGCGCATGATCTCGAATGGTACGCAGGTCTCTCCCCTCCCAAGGGGCGACCAACCCACCCCGTACCAGGTGGAATACCCGTACCAGGATGGGACGCGCACGGAGGTCCTGGATGACCTGCTGCAACGGACGGATACGCGCGCCTTCTTAATCGTCAAAGACGACCGGCTTATTTTCGAGACCTACCTCGAGTCGTCCCGCCAGGAGATCAACACGTCTTTCTCGGCGGCTAAATCCTTCGATTTCGGCCTTGATCGGCGCGGCCATTGCGGATGGCAAGATTGGCTCGCTCAATGACCCGCTGCTCCGCTATATCCCAGAGATTGCCGGCCGCGGCCTGGACGCATTGACTATTCGCGACCTGCTGATGATGAACTCCGGCATTCGCTATTCGAGCGGCGATGAGATCCCCTTCTACCGCTCGCCGTTCAGCGACGACGCGTTTACATATTACTCGACCGACATGCGCAAGATCGCTTTGAGCGTCCAGGCCAGCGGAGCGCCGATCGGCGCAGCCTTTCGCTACAACAATTACCATCCTTTGCTCGAAGGGTTGATCGTCGAACGGGCCACCGGCATGCATGTCGCCGAATATCTGCAGGAACGCATCTGGAAGCCGATGGGCGCGGAATTTCCCGCCTCCTGGAGCCTGGACAGCCAGGCGTCGGGCTTCGAAAAGATGGAAAGCGGGATCAACGCCCGTGCCGTCGACTACGCCCGCTTCGGCCTGATTTTCCTGCACGATGGGCGCTGGAACGGCGTCCAGATCCTGCCGGAAACATGGGTGCGCGAATCCACGACGCCGCTGCGCCCTGACCCACGCGGCCTGGGAGACGATGACCGCCTGGCCGGATGAGGGCGGCTATCACAAATATCACTGGTGGGGGCTCAATAACCCGGACGGCACGTACGATTTTTACGCCCACGGCAAGTACGACCAAATCGTCTACGTCGCCCCACGCAAGAATGTGGTGATCGTACGCCTTGGCGA
>CAWCPR010000016.1:0-3441 GCA_963797475.1 uncultured Chloroflexia bacterium
CATACTTGTCGATATAGTAAACCGTAACGCCGGGCGGTTGCGTATTGGAACTTAAATTCTGGATCGCGATGTAGGCGCGTTGATAACCAGTTGTTGAATTATAGTGGGCGTTGGTTGCCCAGCGGATATAAGGAAGGGATAGCCGGCTGGCTCCAGAGATCACGCCGTTATAGGCTGTGGATAATCCATTCCCGTAAATCTTTCCTACTGCAATGATATTGGTATTACTGCTGGTTATCGTTGCTGACCCACTAAATACAGGTAGCACATCGCAAGCAATAAAACTGGCTTTGGAATTTGCGGGAATGGTCTTGGATTCGGAATAAGAGTTCGTTCCATCAAAATAGGTTATGAGGACACTGGTCGGTTGAGACTGGATATTCTGGACGGCAAATGAAGAGCTGGAGCCATAATAATTACAAATGGCAGTTGGCATAAACATCGTTCGAGCGCCAGCAGTAAAGCCCTCGAATGCCTTAGCGCCAAAACCCGCAAATTCTTTTTCCATGCCGGTTGTAACAATTGGACCATTCGGTGAGGTAATCACTGCTGAACCATTAAAATTCGGGAAAGTATGATCATCGAGATTAGGATTGGAACCGGCATCGAAAATGTAAGCTCCACCCACTTGGATTTGTTCATTCCATTGGGATGCCATAATACCAGATGTATTGTAAAGTTTTATTGTTATCGTGGATGCCGAGGAACCAACGTTCTGAATAGATAAGATTGTAAACGTATCAAATTTATTCTTTAGAACAGTGCCGATGTAGGATATAGTGGCACCATTTGAAAAACCATTGGAGAGTGGACGGACGATGATATCCGGCGTACCCTTCGGTATTTGGACCACAGTCGTAAGGATCGTTTGGTCCGAGGCCATTGTTACCGCGCCGTTGAAGCCACCGTTTGTCTGGGAAAAATCGCCAATGCCAACATAAAATGAACCGCTGGCAAAACGAGCAAGGTTAGCAGCGTTGTAAGTGAATGAAGCGGTTGCGTCCTGACCAATTCTTAAAATTGAATGTCAATGTATGAGTTGTTGCCGAACCTACGTTTTGGTACGTAATTGATGTAGCGAAGGGTGTTAGATAAGCGCCAGTCTCAGTCGCTGTTGAGCCTGCATTTTGGTAGGTAATTGATGTAACCAAAATGATCACGGCGACGGCCAAAAGATGAGCAAATCTTTTATATTTCATGGATCCTCCCCTCCTCCAGTGCTCTTTATAGAGCAACTCACCCAGACGAAAATCCAGTTTTGACCTCAAGAACCTGATCCGCCAACGATGTTTCTGCGTCCACGGCTGCTCCACCTTGAGGTAAAATCTCCGGCATAATGCTCATTTAAAGGATTTTTGATCCCGGCTCGTCAGGTGCGGAAGGCAGGATCATGTAAGAGTTGGCCGGGTTTGGCGCACCACGTGGGCCGCTGGCCCAACGCCGGGGCGGATGAACAGAGATTTATCAAAACAGGTCCATTTATTTAGGGGACTTAGTGGTATTCTTGGTGCGTTTCCCCCTTCAGGGTTGTCCTGGCGCTTTTTAGAAAAGCACAACCTTACTGCTTGTCGATATTATCGTACATCTTTTCGCATGGGGATTCAAGTGCCATTTGTCACATTCTGTGAAGTTAGGCCCTGTCAATCGAAGCGCAGCCGCCAGATGCCGACGACAAAGAATAGCCCGGCGAAGAGCAGCAGCGCGCCCACCTGCAATAGCACCGCTGGAGGCCCCTGGCCGCACACGATCACGTTGTTGAACCCGATCATCGCCCAGGTGGTCGGCAAGACCTTGACCACGGTCTGGTAGAGCAGGGCGTGAGCTACCGCTCGAGGTTTGTTTGGAAGAGGGGAGGCCATCTCTGTTTTTGCGCACAGGAGCCCTGGCGGTTGGCGAACATGGGGTGCAGCAGGATGACGGTGACGGCTGGCTCCTGCAGTTGCAGCTCACACTTCGCCGGGATCCACCAGCCCTTCAAGGCCAGCCCGTCCGCGCTGGGGAAGGCAACGTCTTCGTAGTCCAGGCCGCAGTCGCCCGGCGTGCTGGTCAGCGGCTGGCGAGGCGGATACAGCAGCCGGCTGGAAAGCCAATACCCCAGCGCCAGGGTAGCCAATGCGAGCAAAGCCAGGACGACCAGCGTGAAAATCATCACAATACGCCCATTCAAGAGTGTAGCATAAAAATGGTATCCGGTGCAACTGGCAGCGCCTGCTGCCTCGCTTGACCCGCCGAGCCCAAACGATCGGATCGGCGAATGTCGGGAATCCAGGTAGAATAAGGCCAGTCAGTCCAGTCACGGGAGGCGTAATATGGGTTCGGAATGGAAGTTTCTGGACGCCAAAAGCCGGTTTAGCGAATTGTTTGATTGCGCCTTAACAGAAGGCGCACAGGTTGTGTCCCGGCGGGGAAAGCAAAAAGTAGTCGTACTGGCGAAGGAGGAATACGACCGGCTGACCCGCCCGCATGGCAGTTTGTCTGAGTTCTTGCTCAATTCTCCCCTGGCTGGTTCGGAGCTGAATTTAGAGCGCGGTCGAGGATCTGCCTCGCTCTGTCGAGATTGAACGGGAAAATCAAGATTAACGCAGATACTTAATCACGAACTGCTCTGGGGCCAGACATTCAAATTCGCCTGTCTTTTGAGCCAGGGTTGTGATGAGCTCGCGATTTGACGATACAAAGCACTGTGCGTGGCCTTCCCTGGCGGTCAGGTAAACGCCCACGTCTTCGTGGGGGATAGCCCCCAATTCTTCCAGGGCGGAAATTTCCCGCGGGTCGAGCAGTACGTAACGGAGTTGGATATCCTGCCAGATGCGCCCCAGGATTTCTCCTGCCCAATCCTTAGACCGCAGCCGCCTGGCCACCCGTTTAATCTGTTCGAAAATCTCCTCAGAAACGATGACCTCGACCGGGCCGGGTTCCCCCTGCCCAAATCCAATCCAGCGAAGAATCGCTGCTTCCGGGCTTTCGGGATATGCTGAGCCAATCAGGTAAACGTTTGTGTCCAGAAAAAACGCGCTGCGGCGGCTGGGACATTAACGCCCCTGCGCAGGTTTTCGCTCTGGGCTGTCTCGCGCCGGGCTTCGCGGGCCAGCTCTACGATTTTCTCCTGGGTATCGTACCCTGCTTCGACCAGGGCCTCTCGGAACTGGCGTTGGAAGGCATCCAGCGGCATCAGGTCTCGCTGGGCATATTGGCGCGCTCCGACCAGCTCCTGAAAGGCATCTACGCCGATCAGAACGGCCTTGGCCTGGCCGCGCGAGGTCAGGACGAGGACCTCCCGCCCATAGGCAGCCCGGTTGACCAATTGGGAGAGCTGCCGGGTAGCTTCAGAAATGCTCACTGTGCTCATCATAACCTCCGTGGAATAGTTCAAATTATATGTATTATACTGATAATGGGTCAATTATCAAAGATGATAAACCAGAACTTTTTAAATTTCCT
>CAWCPR010000017.1:0-12027 GCA_963797475.1 uncultured Chloroflexia bacterium
GGATCGCCGGGCACGGCTGGTCTTGGTCAAACTGGATGTAGGCAAGAACCGAGCTGCCGATGGCCGGGTACTGAAAGCGACTGGCCGGAAATTCGGCCGGCGTGGCAGATTGGCGTAGGCGCCGGGTCGTCCGCCAGGGGATAGATCTCAAGACATTCATGGCCCTGGGCGTCGAGATCTTTCAATACTAGCCAGTCCTCACTCAAGGCAATCGCCGGAAAGCTGGGGAGCAGCGCGCGCGCTTTTTTCACCAAGCGCGCCCGGCCGGTTTCCAGCTCGAACAGCCAAAGCTGGTAGCCGTGCGGGTCGTCGCTCATTGCCGTGACTAGCAGTAGCGCCGCACGGCCGCCCGCGGCATCCAACCCGCTGCCGGTTTCGAATTCCGCCGGCATGAGTCCTTCCGGCAGCGTGACAATCTCACGCCGCGGGCGGTTGGGCAGATCCTCGATATCTCGCGCGTACAGAGTGTAGACCGGCTGGTCCGATTTCGGGCCCGGGCCGGACGAAAGGGTGACCAGCCAGCGGCCGTCAAAGGCAAACCGCGCGAGCAGCGCTTCGCCCGGCCCGATGATCGGCTGCCAATCCAGCAGGTGGTCGATCACCTGGGGTGATTGGGCCGGTGTTGCTGATGGGAGGAGTGTCATCGTAGGCGTCATGGTAGCTGGACGAGAAGTAGCTGTTGGACCAGGTGTAGAAGTCGCTGGAAGTACCGTTGCGGACGGTTGTGGATTAACGGGTAACGATGGAGCACATCCGGAAAGAGTGATGACTACAACCAGCCATAAAGTGTAACAGCGAGATCGAAGTGTCATAACCTTCCTACATGAATTTGGATGGAAAGCCACGCCGTGCTCTCCATCCTTTCTATTTATTGGTCAACCGGATATTCGGACGATTTATGGGATGATCACCCCATCTAATTCGCCACTCAATCCAGAAAGTCGGTATATTTCGCAACTATCCGGCGCGATTAAGATGATCTCGCCATCCGGGAGTTCGGGTGTAATTAAACTCACGCCCAGCAAGTGGCTCTCTTTTTCCCAGGCGATGCCATTAATCGCCATCGTAGGGTTATCCAGAACCAGGCGTGCCGGGCTCCCATCCATCTCCTGGATATACAGGCTGCTATTGTCGCTGGCGCGATAGGCAATCCACTTTCCATCGGGTGATACCGCTGGCATCGGGGCTTTGCGAGATGAGTTTTCCAGCACAAACAGATCCTGGGTATTTCCTGTGCTGACTTCGACCGCACGGAGCAAGAAACCATTCCCACCCGAACCGGGAATTGCGTAATATAGGGTGGAACCATCCGGCGACCAACCTGCGATCAACTCGTACCCCAGGTTAGAGAACTGTCTGGAATTCTTACCATCACTCCCGGTGACAAAGATGCCAAACGAATCACCTGGACTTACCGATGCAATCTGGCTACCGTCAGGCGACCAATGCAGATCGCGCCCAAACACCCCAAAGACCCCAACAGAGTCCCCACTCGTAAGATCATAGATCATGATACCTTCCGCCGTAGTATAGGCCAGGCGTGTCGCATCCTGGGTAAGCGCTGCCCGCCCGCTGTCCGTTGCAATGACCTGCTGCTGCCCACCGTCCTGCCCGGCCAACAGGATCTGCATTTTGGGATTCAACTGTGTCAACACAACCCTGCCATCTAATCCTGCTGGTAAAAATGGCACTGCCTGGAATGAACTGGCGTTCAAGCACGTATTCGCGGAAGACGCACTGAGCGGAAACTCCCGTAAGATCTCGGGCTGCCACTGCCCTTGCCAGGTTTCCGTGGGGCTGGCGGAAAGTGGATTGGAGAAAACAACGGTCAATTTTCCCTTGGGTAAATCAGAGTAGATCAAACTGGAGGTAAATATACCTCCCCATCCACCACCACCACCGCCGCCGCCATTGGCGCGATGCCCTTCGATTTGAACGCTGACGCCGCTCAGATTTTCCCCCGGGTCAATTTGGAAGGAATAGCCATCAGGGTTGGCGGTAACCGAAATCAACCGGACGGTTTGCCCAGCCAACTGAACATCCTGATTCACCTCCCATACCTGTTCAGGCTGTGGGTTCATCCCAACATCGACGGTGATCTCCGCTGAAGCTTGGGGATCTACCTGTGAAACGACCACTCCGGAAACACTGATCGTCAAGGGGAACTTTACCCCAGCTCCCTTGATCTGCATCACCCATGCGGACCCGCCCTGTCCCATACTGGAGTCATCCAATGGCTGCACATCGTTGGGGAACAAGTAACTTATCTTCTTGCCATCTGCATCACGAAGGATGGCAGCGCCCGTAATTTGCAGCCAGCTCCCTTCAGGGAGGTGTGGGCGTACCGCTCCCAGCAGGATATAACCATCCTCTGTTTCGATGATTTTATCCACAGAAACCGAAGCTTGGGGGGGTGCGGTTGTAATGATGGTTGAAGGTGTTTCGGTCGTCTGGTCAGAACCATTTATGGTTGGCGTAACCGTAACCAGGGGTGTCACATCGAAAACAGGTAGGATGGTCAGGTTCGGTGGCGCTGCGATAAAACGAATGGGCAGCTCCCAATTTAAGGGGACCGTTCCAGGAAGGGTATTAAAGATACAAGGAATAATAAGCGTAGCTTCGTTTACATGGGCTGGAATGGGAGCGCTAATATCTGTTTTTGTTCCATCGGGTAAAAGCAGGTACGGATTGTCAATGCATCCCGAAACCACTTCATCTTCTGGGTAGGCTGAAAGGGGAACGCCAGAAACACCATAGTCGATCCTCGTCTCTGTACCCGTGAGGACAGCCTCATTTACGGAGACGGTGATACCATCGCGAGAAATACGGACCGGCTCGGCTAAAATGCGGAATGGGCTACTTTGATCCACAATGCCGACACCCGGCATATAACCAAAAAGGTGAAGGACCGCCGCATAAACACGTTGCGGGCCAATCACCAGGGTGCCGATGATCATCAGGGAAATAATCGCCAGAGCGAAAGTCCATGCAGGCCTCAATCCAAATAAGGGGCGAGATTTTCGAGACTTTGCAACCGCACGACCCATTAAATCGCCATATACCTGATCAACAAATTCGGTGCGGATCTCAGGTACGCCGAAAGATTGACGAACCTTTTCTTCAAATTGAGGGGTGGATGCCCGTTCATTCATTTGAAACCTCCAACTGGCTGTGCAACCGAGCCAGCAATCGGTAGATCGATTTTTTGACCGCGTCTTCATTGCGGTGAAGGAAATGGGCAATTTCTGGGAAGCTCATGGCTGCGAGAAACCTTAAACGCAGCAGTTCACGATCTTCTTCCGGTAATGCCTGAATAAGTTTTGAGAGGGCTGCCATTTGCTCGAATTGAATCACGCCGTATAATGGATCGTTTTCCACAGGAATATTCGCGGCTTCATCAATGGATGATAGGTTTATCCGTTGGCGAAAGTGATCCATCGCCTTATTGCGGGCGATCGTAAACAGCCAGGAAGCGAAGTGCCGGTCCTCGCGAAACCGATCAAAGGATTCAAAGGCAACGAGAAATGCCTGGGCAGTAATATCTTCTGCTTCATGCACATTTCCAACCCGGCTGTAGAGATATCGGAAGACCGGTTCTACATAGAGCTTATATAGCTCGCCAAATGCCTTTGGATCCTCTCGAGCGGCTTTGATGATCCTGAGTTCATCTGCCTCACGATTAATCTTTTCGGAAATCAACATAATGCTGCTTTCTGCCATGAATTTCCTTTCTGATGCTTGCAACCGTTCCCGCGGGTTTGATTAATTTTTGAGCTCTATAAGTAAGACGAGAAAACAGGATAATAGGGACAGATCGACGAATTGGATCTGCCCATTGTTTATTTCTCAGGTATAAAAAATTCCGATTTACCTATGTTAATAATGTACAACAAAATCTGACCATTATATCCCGGGCATTGTATCCCCCGATCCATTTAGGCCCAGGTGTACTAATTACAACCACAAAGTTCTTTAGGATTGCACAAGGCTAAACAGCCAGCAAGACGGCAAGAAATCTCCAGGTTTGTACTTAGCATTGATAATCCAAAAGTGAAGAAAAGGGGTTTCCAGAATTGGAAACTCCTTCCACAAGGTGGATTTCACAAAATTGTTTACGGCATGATTAGCTGGTCTAGAATCTGGCTTACTTCTTCTGGAAGGCTATCCACCTTTTCGATAGAAATAAACCGGGTGGTGTCTTTGACGCGTGTCGTTCCATCGCTGTAGGTCATCTGATTTCTGAGTCTGCAACACAGTTCCGTTCTCGGGATCGATACAGGCGGAATGGATCATTGCCTGAACAGGCAGCGGCTCGTTGGAGAAGACCATTGGGGGATCATAAGGCACTGTCCCAATATACAACTGGCAGGACTTGCCATCCACTGCGCCATTTTCCTGTCGAAGCGTACCCCCACCCGAGACGACACTATTGAAGTAGGAGCGTTGGTCCCAATCGTAGGAAGGTTTGGCAACGTAAAGGTCCTGTCCTATCCCGCCGCGGCCTTCGGGCAGGGAGAAGTGATACAGCCCACTGTCAATATCCGCGCCCAGGAGCCGCCCGTCGAGCGTCTTCCGTAGATAGATGGTTGTGCGGATATATCCCTCTTGATCCAACAGGAACCAGGCGTCGGTGCGGTAAAGGAGTGGTTGTTCGGGTAAGTCACCGGTATCCAATGTGCCAACCGGCTCGGCCTGCTCGACCTGCATCACCTGATGAACCCACCCAGGGCCGCCAGGAACCTGGGCGCTCGCGCGCAACGCCTGAAATTCCTCCAACAGCGGCTGGTCGGGAACGAGCGTGGGAGCAGGCGGGGCCATCCGCGTGGGAGCCGGGGTAGGCTTCACGGTTGTGATTGCCATCGGCTGCGGCTGCCAGGTGATTTCCCACGATCCGTCGACCTTATAGAGGATTTCGGAGATGTACAAATCCAATGGCTTTATCGGCAGAGCGGGCAAGCTGATCCGGCTGACCAGTACGCCGCGGGCTTTGTCGTAGCCAGCTTCGTAAGAGGACGCGCCCTCCGTCGGAAAGAGGTTGAGCGAGGTAATCCCCGGCAGGGGCTGCGCGTCAATCTCCAGGATGACGGAACCGTCCTGGCCGGGTTTCAGGCGCGCCTGGGTGAAGTGCAGAGAGAACCCACCCGCCTGGATCGTTTGATCGATGCGCCATTCCTGGCCGATAGAAGCGGATTGGCCCGCATCAACGCGCAGGACCGGCGCGCCGGCAGGGTCATCGACCGCTGCGCCAGAAATGGACAGGATCGCCCAATCGAGGCGGAAGGTGAGCGGACTGCTGCCATCGACCGGGGAAGTGACGACGGAGGGTAGGGAGGAATAGTTCGGATTTTCGATGGAATATGCGCCGCCATCCGGCCCGCCGGTGAGGATATAGTAGCGACCCTGCGCATCCTGTAAAGTGATTGGCGCAGTGTGATGAATGAAGCGGTTGGATCCTTCCCATTCCATTGCGAGTTGGAAAGCGGTTTCGGAGGACGTTTGAAAGGCTTTGATGAGCCGCATCGTAACCCCGTTGATTTGAGGGCTGCGTAGATCGAGATTCTGAACTGCGTTCACGCCTTGAGCAGGCGTCAACGGAGTCAGGCGAATAGGAATCGCCCAGTTCTCGGGCAGCTCGCCGGGCAGAGCGTTCGGCAGACGCTGCATTTCAAGGGTGAACTGATTTACACCCTCCGGCAGGGGCGAGCGAACAAGACGGCACGACAACCAGGAGGTGACGCCATCACCGCCTCCGCTGCAATGCCCACCATCCGCGAGGTTTAGTACACTTCCATCGGGCAGGTGAACGTTGACCAGAAATGGATCTTCCTCGTTTGCCTCGGCGGCAAATTTCTCGGCACGTTCTGGCCCAAAGATGTCTGCGGGTAATCCAGAGATCTGGTAGGCAATCACCAGCCGGTCGGCTTCGGATACCACCTGCTCGATGGTCAGGGTAATGCCCTGGCGTTCCTGAGAGGAGATTGGGCCAACAGGAGCGGCGGTATCCAATTCAGCGGGCGTTGTTTCGGTACCCTCGAAAATGATTTCGGAAGCGATCCGCGGCATGGGCGTACCCGCTCCACCGGGAGAAGCGGCAGGCGCTGTCGCTTCGAGTGTTCGACTGACTACAATGGGCGTCTCCAGGATCGATTGTACATCGTCGACAAAGCCAATACCGGGGATAAACCCTGTCAGCCGGCCCACGGCATAGGCAATCCCGGTCAAGAGCAGCAGCGCCAGCAGGGCAGCGAGGAGGGCCAACATGGGACGAGTGCGTAGCGAGAGCATAAAAGAACTCCTGAGTCTGGATGGATGGAATGAGGCGGTTTGCGGGCGCGCGATCAGCCCAGCGTGCAGCTTGCGCAATTGCGCTTCCAAACGTTCCGCGAAAGCAGAATCGGGTTGTGACGCCGTATGGTACGCGTCTAGCGTAGAGCGCAGCTCGGGGGGCGGGTTTGGTTCTATTTCACGCATTTTCCACCTCCCAATGGTCGCGCAGGTGTTCCAATGTCCGGTAGATCATCATTTTCACAGCTGCTTCACTACGTCCCTCGATCTGGCCGATTTGGCCAAAGCTCAACCCGGCTGAGAAGCGCATGCGCAGCAGTTCCTGGCGTTCTTCATCCAACTGAGCGAGTAACAAAGCAAGCCGATGCAAGTCCTCACCTTTTTCGATGGCCGCCAACAGACTGGGATCTGGCGCTGGCGGGTCAGCTAGTTCCTCTTCGGGCCTTTGGCGATAGAAATCCGCGATACGCCGGCGGGCGATGGAGAACAGCCATGCCACAAAACAACCACTTTCCCGGTACCGATTGTTGACCACTCCTTCCAATGCCTCGGTAAACACCTGCGCGGTCAGATCTTCGACATCGTGGACGTTCCCCAGCCTGCGGTAGAGGTAACGATAGATCGGCGTAAGGTAGCGCCGGTACAGCACGCCAAAAGCATCCGGGTTTCGCCTGGCCTGTTCCACGAGCGCTACATCATCCATTGCAGTGAAGTTTTGCATACGTTATTTTTTATATCGAGGAAAGAACCAAAAAGTAACAGAATTGGGGAAAATTATTTTCGGCTTTTGATACAACGTGTTATTGCAGTTTTAGGTTGGAATCGTGCTATAGTTTTCCTGTCAATGATGAGAACCTTTAAACAGGCTGGTGGTCTGTCAAAAGTAAAAGCCATAATTGGGTGGATGAATAATTGTTGCCTGTACTTTCCAAGTAGGCGATAATAGTATTATGCCAACCGTGTTAGCAAATGGCCAAGCAATCGAAGTCGACACAACAGACTATTACTTATGCTGGTATCGATTTGGACAAATGCTTGTATATCCGATTGGCTACTTTTCCTATTTTCCGAACACAAATATGTTTGGTGAACGTGAGTTCGAAGAAAGTATCTCTTTTCTACGGACCAACCTTGAAAAGTTTGAAGATGCAGAATTGCGAGAACAAGCAACTGCACTAATGGAAGTAATGAAACCACTACATTAGCGCATCAGCGGTGGTAAAACGCCAATTTATTTTGACCACCTTCTCATTCCAGTCATTTTGCCAGGCATTTACCTCGTGTCCCAGAGTGATTTTATCGGCGATGCGCCGAGAAAGGCATTGGCGTACTAAGATACCCAATTCGATTTCAGCCATGTTGAGCCAACTGCCATGCTTGGGCGTGTATTGAAATTCAAAACGATTAGCCAAGCGGAGAGCTTCTTCAGGCTCAAACGTTGCGTAGAATGAGATCGGTGAGTGGGTTTTGAGGTTATCATTACGATCACAATCTTTTCCGCCTTAGGCCCGGTCAGGCCGCCCGGGCTTGCATCCGGATGAAATCCTGCATCCCCACCAACCCCAGGATCGTTCTTACGAACAGCGGGAATTTCGGCAGGGCTGATTTCCGGTCCACCGGTTCGATTTTTTCGAGCGCATATTCACGGCGATGGTACAGCAGGTCGCATTTTCCGGCCGCGGACACGTTCCGGTACCAATCGACGTTCGGCCCGTAGGTCAAGGCGATCATGAAACCGCCCTGAGTGGGGAACACCCAGATGGGGGTCTCGTAATGCTTGCCGCTTTTCCGGCCCACATGGTACAGGATGGCGAACGGCCCCCATCCAGCCTGGGCGATCTTGCCGGTGAGCTTGTTCAGGATGTACTTATTAAAGTAGCGTACGCCGCTTGGGATTTTCACTTTTCTGCGCTCCGCAATGGGCCTTCCTGGCGGCTCACGACGCCCCACAGGAAGGTCTCAATATACCGGTCCAGCGAGCGATCCGAGATAGGCGCCTGCGGGGCCTTGTCCAGGAAGACATGGGTGAAGGCGTAGCCGACCAACATACCCACAAAAGCGCTGAAGAACACCAGCGGGTCACGTGGCAGGGCGATCTGCCCGGACGCATAGACTTTTTCCACAAAGCGCTGCACCTGCGGGTACATCGCCTGGATTAATTCGGGGAGATGCGCCCCTCTCAGGTCAATCAGCTCAACAAAAACCAGGTTGAGCACCCCGGGATCTGCCTCGACCTCCTGCACGATCCGCTGGGCGGCGTCCCGGATCAGCGCTTCGGCCGATTTGCCTTCCACCTCGCCCAGGTGCGGCAGGATGCGCATTATGGGGTGATATTGCAAGATCACGGCCTGCATGACCTGCTCTTTATCGCTGAAATGGTTGTAAATGCTCCCGGCGGTGATCCCGGCCCGGGCGGCGATATCCCGCATCGAGGTGCCGTGATAGCCTTGCTCGCTGAACAACTGGTAAGAAGCTTCGATTATCGCCAGGCGGGTCGTTTCGCCGCCGGTTTGTGTGGGTTGCATGTTTTTCTCCACCGGAGGAAACAAACAAACGTTTGTTTGTCCTATTATATAGGATTGTAGAGAAAAGTCAAGCGCTCCAATCAGGGTATAATTGACCGGATATGGTTTCCCCATAATATCTGATTTACAATGAACCCAAATCTCCCCTCCGGCACCGTTACTTTCCTCTTCACCGATATCGAAGGCAGCACGCGCCTGTGGCAAGAGAAGCCGCAGGCGATGGCGGTCTCGCACGCACGCCACGATGCAATCCTGCGCCAGGCGATCGAGTCCAACGACGGCTACATCTTTCGAACGGTCGGCGATTCGTTTCATGCCGCCTTCCGCACCGCCCTGGACGGTTTGCAGGCGGCCTTATCCGCCCAGCGCGAATTGCAGGCCGAAAGCTGGGGCGAGACGGGCGCGCTGCGCGTCCGCATGGGGCTGCACACCGGCGCGGCGGAGATTTCCATGGACGGGTCCAACCAATACTTTGAAGGCTACACCACCATCGCCTCCGCCCAACGGGTGATGTCCGTGGCGCATGGCGAGCAGGTGCTGCTTTCGCAGACCACTCACGACTTGCTGGTCAATGATTTACCCGAGAAGGTCAGCCTGCGCGATATGGGCGAACACCGCTTGAAAGATTTGCGCTCGCCGCTGCGCCTTTACCAGCTCGTCGTCCCCGGTTTGGCCCAGGACTTTCCCGCAATTCAATCGCTCGACACCCTTCCAAACAATCTGCCCTTGCAGCTAACGTCCTTTATCGGCCGCAGGAAAGAGCTGGCCGATATCCTGGAGCTGCTCGAATCAGTCCGGCTCATCACGCTGACAGGCTCGGGCGGCACCGGTAAAACCCGCCTTTCCCAAGAGGTTGGCGCACAGGCGCTGGCCAACTTTACCCACGGCGTCTGGTTCATCGAGCTGGAAACTTTGACCGACCCATCCCAAATCATCCCGGTCATGGCGCAGGTATTTGGCTTGCAGGAGCAGCCTTCCAACCCGCTGGCTTCGTTGGTAGTGGATTACCTGCGCGAGAAAGACGCCTTGTTGATCTTCGACAACTGCGAGCATCTCGTAGATGCCTGCGCTCGCCTGGCCGATGATTTCCTGCACCACTGCGCCGGGCTCAAGATCATCGCCAGCAGCCGCGAGGCCCTGGAGATCCCCGGCGAAGTTGCCTATCGCCTCCCGCCGCTGGCGGAATCTGAGTTGACCCAGCTCTTCCTGGAGCGCGCCCGCCAGGCCAACCCAAGATTCCAGGCGACGGAAGCAAATACAGCCGCCATCACCCGTATTTGTTCGCGCCTGGACGGCATTCCCCTGGCGATCGAGCTGGCCGCGGCGCGCGTCAAGCTGCTTTCCCCCGAACAAATCGCTACCCGGCTGGACGACCGCTTCCATTTGCTCGTCAGCGGGAGCCGCACCGCCCTGCCGCGCCAGCAAACCTTGCGCGCCCTGATCGACTGGAGCTACGATCTGCTTTCAGAGCAGGAATGCACCCTTTTACGACGGCTCTCGGTCTTTATGGGCGGCTGGACGCTGGAGGCGGCCGAAGCCATCAGCCCCGACCTGGACGTTTTGTATCTGCTGGACCAGCTTATCAACAAATCCCTGGTCTTCACGATGGAGGGAAAAACCGCAACCCGTTACCGCCTTTTAGAGACCATCCGCCAGTACGGTCGCCAAAAATTAGTCGAAGCCGGCGAATTGGAAGCGACGGCGGACAAACACGCCAGATATTTCTTACAACTGGCAATCGACAGCGAGAATAAACTGAATACCGCTGAAGCATTCAAGTGGATGGATATTCTCGAAGCAGATCACGAGAATCTGCGCGCCACGCTGGAATGGGATCTGAAAAGGGATGTGGAATCCGCCTTGAAGATCATTGGCGTGGTCACACTTTTCTGGAGCGGGCGCGGTTACCCGGCAGAAGGGCGCGCCTGGGCAGAGGCCGCCATCGCCTGCGCCGAAGCGCTTCCGCCCGTGGAAGGAGAAGCGGCGATTCAGCGCAAGAAGTTGGTGGCTTATGCGCTCGGTTCACTCCTTACCCTGTTGGTTTATCATGGCGACATCCCCAATGCCGAAATTGCTTCAGAAAAATGCGCGGCCCTGGCGCGTGAATTGGGCGACAATAAGCTGCTGGCGAAGGCGTTAACCTATTTTTGTACGGGTCGCCTGGTAACCGGCGATACCCGCGACGTCGAAGCGAAGATGAATGAAGCCTTGCAGGCGGCGCGCCTAAGCGGAGATGCAAATTCGCTCGGCCTGGCGCTGGGGATAACCGCGGAGCTGCTGATGCTGCTCGACAAGGATCCCGAAACCATGCAAGCCTATATAAAGGAAAGCATTGCGCTTTTACAAGAGACCGGCGACCTGTGGGGATTCTCGATTGTATCGGTCGGATTGGGCATGGGGGCAAAATTCAAGGGGCGCTATGAAGAAGCCCGGGCCCGGTTTTCCGTCTTGCAGCCGGTCTTGCACGAAATCGGCGACGAACACCGCTTAAATTTGATCCAGAGCGAGCTCGCCCACCTGGACCGGTACGAAGGCCATTTTGAAAAAGCCGAGCGAAAATACCACGAAACGATTGTAAAATGGCAAAAACTTGGCCACCGGGCCGCTGTCGCCCACCAGCTCGAAGCTCTGGCATTCATCGCCATCGCTCAAGAAAGGCTCGAACGCGCCGCCCGTTTACTGGGAGCTGCTCAGGCCCTGCGAGACAAGATCCACATTCAAATGAGCCCGGCAGAACAGGTGGAGTATGACAAGGAAGTGACAAATCTGCGCGGCGCGCTGGACGAATTGCGCTTTACAACCCTGTGGAACGAGGGCCGTTCCATGACGACGGACCGGACGATCCAGTTCGCCCTGGAGACAGCCCCTTCAATCCAGGGCTAACGCGGGGTATTTGAGGCAGAATTCGAATTATTCACTGGAGGCTAAGATGAGCGAAACCATCGATCCACAAACTCAGACGATGATCGACAATATGCCATCGTACAGGCTGCCACCCGCGAGCGGGTCGATCTGGGGTTGAACCTGAAAGGTGTTGCGCCAATGGAGCGGCTCGAAGCGGGCGTCATCTTCGGCGGGATGTGCACCCACCGGGTGCGGCTGGCCTCCCCGGAAGATGTGGATGGCGCGGTGATCTCCTGGCTGAAGCAGGCCTACGAGCAGGCTTAATGGCCCGATCATGGACCGGGATGCAATTTGACCCATGGGGGGAGGGAAG
>CAWCPR010000018.1:0-5779 GCA_963797475.1 uncultured Chloroflexia bacterium
GGATCTGTAGGCCCTCACCGGAGATTGCGGCTCCGCCGCAACTCTCGCCCTCTCCCGCTGGCGGGACAGGGCGTTTCCGATCGAACACAGCACCCCTTCTCGCCCATAGATTTCATGGAAGAGAAGGGGACGGGGGAAGTGAGGGCGTTCAGGCTCGACCATGGTCATCCGGTCTGAGCAAGGTACGATCCGGCTGGATAATACCGGGTGTGTTGGATAGGCGAGAAACAGCCATCGCATCGCGCTGGGTTGTCAGGGCGAGATTATAACCAGGGCTGTCCAGACTCTGGTTCTGGACAGCCCTTCCAATAGTTGTAAATTCTCCGGCGACTGATCCTACTGAAATCCGGCAGGCTCGAACTCAGTCGCAGGCCGGGCGTAGAACGGGTTACCGCCCAACGCCGCTGTATGCGCCGCTTGAGCTGCTCGTATCCACGCGCATCATTGCCGCCAACCAGGGACCATCGGCCGTGATCACAACCGAACCCTGCCAGCCGTCCGGAAGAAAACCGTCGTTCCCTTGAAATAGGCCAAGCGAACCGTAAGCGTTGAGGGCATATTGGGAAATGTGGATTGGGTCGCCTCCCCCCAAATTGTAATAAGCTACATTGATGTTTGCTGAATTCGCGCTGGTGTTTTGGATGACGTAACCGCTCGTTCGTCCGCCGCCGTTTTTGGCTGCAAAGGGCAGGATGATGCTGCCGGAGGATAGGCTGGCGGCGTTATAGGCATTCATCCCCTTCCCGGCATAGTTGACCTGGGTGACAGCAGCCAGCGCTTGCCCGCCAACGCCGCTGCTGATGCGGACCGACCCGGCCCAGCCATCCAATAAACCAGACACGGCGGTCAGGAACACCCCGGCTGCTCGCCGCGCGCCGATCGCACCCAGGGAATAGGAAGTTGCGTAGGTCCCATTCCGGTTGTAGAACGTAAGCCCGACCGTAGCCGATTGGCTGCTGCTCAGGTTCTGGACGACGATGCCGCTGGTCAGGCCCCAACTGTTGCGATATTGAGCTGGACCATACAACAGGCCGCTGCCGCCGGCTGAGGCGTTATACGAGCGTGTGGACTGGTCAGAGGCGGTGTCCGTGACCTGAATAGCGATTGGACCAGGCGCGGTGGCGTAAAGAGAGCCCACCCAGGCGGAGCCGAAGACCGAGCTCAGGGAGATTTCGATACGCCCGTGCGCCGGGATGTTCATGGCCGGCGGTGTGTTATCCGAATAACCAGAACGCCCTTTGAAGTTGAGGGTAACGTTGACTGAGCTGGTCCCCGGGTTGAACACCTTGACGACCGAGGTGATGCCGTAGGAGTTGTTATAAAGGGCCGGCGCGTAGAGGGGACTGCCTACTTGTTCGAAGGCCGGGTCAACAGATGAGGTATGCATGGCGTTATCGCTGTCGATGCCGCCGTTGGACAAAAGCTGCAGGACATTTACGGAGATGTCTTCGCCACCGCCAACTATCCCCGAGTCGACGGCTCCATAGGGGAGGCGCGAATCCATCGGGATCCAGCACCATTGATCGCGGAAAAGTATACAGACATCGTGATCATAACTGGCCTCAGGATTGCCATTGGCGTCGAAGTAGTGGATCTCCACACTGCGAGGCACCGGTCCGTCATTTCGGACGTAAAGCGCCGTGCTTGAGCTGCTTTGATTGCGCAAATCGGGCAGATAGGTAGCTTGTCTGGACCAGGCAAGGCCAATCTCGTTGCCTGCTTCGACTGTATTGATTTTCTTATACACTTGAATATTGTATTCACCCGTCTTTTGAGCTACAAAGTCAACAAGTTCATAGTTATTGTCGTTACTGGCGGAATAACCATCCTGCACTGGCCCTTGTCCATCGGGGTCGAAGATTAACAAGTCCAAATCGGTTTTTAGCTCGTCAACATCGTAGCTGATTGCTGTCGTATCCCAGGACAGGGCAACTCTTATTCTCTCGCCCTTTGATGCTTTGAAATAATAGTTTCGGAATGATCCTGGAGGAAAATGATCTGGCCAACCCGGATGATTATTTTGTATGTAATTAGACCACCAACAGGGTGACGCGCAGGCCGGATAAGGATATTGATTAACATCTGAATATCCTAAAGTTGCAATCGTATCTGCTAACGATGCGTCAATGCCGCCAGCTCCATCTTTCAATTCCTGACCGGTGGGAATACCGCTAGGCCCTTCAATGTTATTCATTGCAGAGGCCATGACGATCGCTCGCATCGCCTCTGGCTCATCATAAAGATCAGGGTTTCTATTGAATAAAAGGGCAGCTAGGCCTGCGACCTGTGGTGAAGCAATGCTGGTACCGGATCCCAGATCCACAGGTTGGTTGTCCAGTTTAGGAGCAATCACAGATGATGCTACGGCTACAACTTCAGGTTTTTCACGGTCTCCATAGGTGCCGTTGTAACGCTTTGGATTCTTCCAGGCCGAACCGTGCTGGGTAGTCGGATTCCACCATATTGTGTCGTCGTTCCAGGCGTCGTATTTTGGTCAGTGGTGCCTCCCACGGAGAGCACATTATATCCTTTTGCCGGTGAATCAATATGATTCCCACGTTCTTGATTACCAGCCGCGGCGATCATGGTAACCCGGTACCAGCGTGCGTAATAATCAAACACCCGGTCGATCCACTGCATGTCGTCATTTACATTCCCCACTCCATCTAGCGTGAAGCTGGCGTTCACTATGTGGGCAGCCTGGTTATAGATTGCCCAATAAAGAGCATTTGGCACATCTGCTCCACCAGTTGCTGCAGCAATGACAACATCGGCTTCTGGGGCCATTCCTTTATAGGTCGCGTGGTGGCTGGCGGCCGCGCTGGCTACCACAGCGGTATGATCACTTTGCGGGGCGACGTTTCGAACGGCCACAATATCGATGCTCGGGTGACCCATGGGCACAGTCCCAATATCAATAATGGCGATGCGCTTGCCGCTGCCCTGGTTGGCGCGCTGCCAGACTGTATTGCCGCGATCGGTTGGGATTGCTGAATCCAACAGAGGCGATAATTCCCCTCCTAAGAGAAAGATTCTCACAACATCGGTTCGCTGAGCGACTTCCAGGATCACACGCTTCGGCAATTTTGCCACCAGGGAAGGGATTCCTATCTGGGTTTCGACTCCATACCTTTGGTCGCGCAGCTGCAGTGCTAAGTCGGCCTGCTTCGCTAAATGGGCATCCCCCATAAGTTGAAAGAAATCAGACATGACCTGGCTGGCCAGTTCCTGATTTGTAATCCCTTGCCAGGGTTTTTCAATATTATTCAGACTAATACCAGGATGTTTCGCTTGGAGCTCAGCAAGGAGCGCTTGAAAATCAACCGGTGTGAACCAGATGGCTACGTCGACAAGATCTTCTTGATCTTTCTTTTGCAGCGCTTCGTATAATTGCGGTTCCAGCTTGCCATATTTGGTTTCCTGGGCCTGATTCTCGGCAAGCTCGATCTCCTCCAATTCCACGGGCTCTTGGCTGCTGAGGTCTACCATTGCCGTGAAGAGCTGGTGGCTTTCGAGATCCATCGCCTTTACGTACCAAAACGCTCTACCCAGTAAGCCATATTCGCGCCGGTGCTCATTGACCGGAAACAAGTGTTCCACAGGAATTCGTTCGCGAGCGGCGATGTAATCTAATGCGATTTGTGTCTCGGAGGCAGGGGCTTGTGTCGGAGAGGGGAGGGGAACCGGCGTGAGTCCTTGTGTCGGCACCGGCCCGGTGATAACGTCAGGCGGAGGATAGGGTGGCGATATTGTTTCAGATGCAGTTTGTAAGAGACCAGAAGCAGGCAAACTGTGATGCAACGAAGATCCAGCCGCGATTGTAGACACGGTAAATATTACAATCATCGATAAGATTCGTAGCGGTTTGGTGAACATGATGATCTCCTTAAAGTTGATGCAATGATCCAATTAGAATTAGGACTACGAATACCGATAAGACGACCGCCTGTTTCTTTTCAATAACAATACTTTATTGCTATGTTATATCCCTGCACCTCCCTATTAATCTTTCACCTGGAATCTCCATGTATATTGAAATTTCTGGCCTTTGACGTCGCTGTAAATCACCTGGGCAGTATGCCAGCCAATTGGCAAGGATTCATAAACATCGTAACACATTGAGCCAGAATCTCCACCGATAGAAATCATTTCACTTAACCTAGAAGTTTTGTTGAAACCATCAACGTAGAATACAACCTTATCCGAAGGATTTTTCCCCATCCCATTACCTGCTTGATAAAAAAAGAACATGCAGACACTTCTTGCCCAAGACACCTGGGCGCCATCTGGGGGATTAACTTGAGCGATATTAGGCGGAAATGTGTCCCCGGTCGGGCCACGCGCCGGCCAGCCTCCATGGATTGCCCAGGAAATAACCCACCATAATAAAAACGCCAGAACAACAATTAAGATGGGAATCCATGCTCTTCGTAAGATATTCTGTACATTTTTCATTAGTCATTTCCTGAACGATAGCCAAATATCCACAGACCTATGTTCATTATTGCACAAGCGGGGGGGGGAAGTCAACAGGCAATTGTACTGTTTTTCATTAAAAACGCACGAACCCGAAGCTGTGACATGGGATGGGCAGCCGTTAGGGTCGGCATGGCGGTGCTTTCAGCCCTATACAACTCCTTAACTTCGAGATTGTCAGACGCAGCCGTCGAAATGTACAGCGTTCCACTCCCAAGCGCCATTAAGGCAAACACCACGAACCGGGTCCATCGGGTGAACCTGGCGTCCATTTTAGCCCTCCTGTCAATTGTTTTCAGCCCTCAGCGCTGGTTGAGGTCGACTTCAAACCGCTGGATGACTTCTCCGTTGGCCTCAAAGGAAAACGTTTTCTTGCCAATAAGCCCCTCCTTTTTGAGAAGGATGAGGTGATAAGGAAGTGTTTCTCGGGCCTGCACTTCTATTCCCGGTGGCGGGTCTCGCAGGACCGCCGCGACGACGATCTGCCCATCTTTCGAAACGACCCGCACGATCTCCGCCTCGTAGCCGCTGGACGGCTTCCACCCCGCAAAGACCGCCACCGCCCAATCTTCGCCGAAGTCCAGCGCCCGCGCCTGCTCCAGGGCCTGGTCGGACACCAGCCCGTCCAGCTTCGCCACGTCCGCCGCCCGGGTGAGCAGGATGAAGCGCGGCGCCTTCGCCGGCCCCGTCTCATTGTATTTTTCAGTTCCCCCATGATCCGACTTCTCGATGGTCTCGAAGGGGATGATCGTGCCGGTAGGTTGTGGGGGGGAAGGGGTGGGCGTGGGGGTCGGGGTGTGGCTAGGAGAGAACGGCGGCTGGGAGGCCGCCGCTGGCGGGCCGGCGGTGGGGATCGCCTGGCTGCACGCCGTGAGCAACACGAGCGCGCCGGCGAGCGCCAACCGAATTCTGGACTGTAAGTACTTTTCTCCTGTAATCATCACGAGCTCCCTGCCTGGTCAACCGGTACAAATTCTCACCCTTTGATTATGGCACAAACAGTGTTGGGCGCTTGTGGCGCACCACGTAATATGATGGAGAGTTGCGGCTATGCCGCAATCTCCAGAGATTCATCAAAATAGGGTCAAAGGACGGGCAACTGTTTTAAAGGCAGTCTCTTGGGGTTTCTTGCTGGCTCTGGGTTACCCCCTGGATCGGCTATTTTCAGCTTACAGGGAATCCCGCGAAAAAGCAAATGGTTTTTGTCACATCCTTACCTGTCGTTTATCATGTGTTATAAACAGGTTGGGCGCGCTTTGCGGACCACGCAAAACGATTTCAGATAATAATAAAATAGCCGCTT
>CAWCPR010000019.1:0-259171 GCA_963797475.1 uncultured Chloroflexia bacterium
CTCGATGCCAGTTTGCTACGAGGTTGTGAGCGATACGATACAACCAGGCGGAAATCGGCAAACCCCGGTCGGTGTAATTGCGAATATGCCGCATCGCCCGCAGGAAAACACGCTCCGTCAGGTCTTCCGCATCATAGCTGTTGCCTGTGCGGTAATAAATATAGTTATAGATACGCCCGACGTAGCGTTCATACAGCACGCCGAATGCTTCTTTATCACCCTGCGCGGCGCGAGAAAGCGCTTCATCGTCGCTGGATTTCAGCACGTTCCTCACCTTCTAGGCAGGGTTTCATTCATAAAAACCCCGCCAGATGCTAAAAGTTTCTCAGAAGTATAACATGAGTGCTCTGGCAACCGGTATCGTTCCGTATCCTATGATATAATACCAAAGTATGGGGATGACCGGCTTCGACGGGAGAGGCTGGCCCCGGATTGCGAGCCGAGAGGCGCCGACCTCGGGCAAAAAAGCGATTGTTTGCTAAAATCAGCGCAAAACACAAGTGCCAATCGCACAACCTACGCTGCTCTGCCGCTCGCCGCATAAGCGAGTGATTGAGTAGCTGGCCCTCGAAACAGGGCCACGTCCGCCTGCCCCGCTCTCCCGCCGGTGGCAGGGCCGGGCGTCACAAAGCTGGAGTGCCGCACGCTACGCCGCTAACCGTGCGAAAGAGGGGCTTTCGGGCTCCAGCGGCTCGCTGTCAGTGATCCTTCGTCGGCTGGGGATTCTGACGGCTAAACCTTTCAGCCGACTACGCTCGTAGATATTCGAGGGTCGATTCTTTCGGACTCGGGTTCGATTCCCGACATCTCCACCTGTAAGGAACAGCTCGGATTGTAATGTGTGACTCTAAGCAAAATATGGCGTGAGCGCCATATTTTGCTTTTTAAATGGCTGTGCCAAATTGTGTTTTCAATGGATAGCCGGAGATCTTTTAATATTTTCGGTTTATACTTATAGTAACTATGGCAAAACGACCATTGAGAATTGGGTTTATTGCGACACGCCTGAGCGGAACGGACGGAGTTACCCTCGAGGTCTCAAAATGGGCGCAAGTCTTGCGCCGAATGGGACACCAACTCTACTACTGCGCCGGGGAATTGAGCGGTTATGCCAGGGGAGGTAAATTAATCCCAAAGCTTCACTTTGCCGACGACACGATCAAATCCCTGAGCCAACGTGCATTTGGAGAGGGCGCGGAATCGAACGGTGAGAAACTGGTCGATCAGATCTACCTGTATGCTGACGAGCTACGCGCGCCCTTACGCGAGTTCATCCGTTCAAACCGCCTGGACGTGATCATCGTTCAAAATGCTCTCACCATCCCAATGAACCTGCCTCTCGGTGTATGCCTGACAGGACTGATCGCCGAATTAGGAATTAACACCATCGGTCACCATCATGATTTTTTCTGGGAGCGCCAACGCTACCAGACCAACGGTATACTGGATTTGCTCGATACCACCTTCCCTGCCAAACTTCCAACGATCCAGCACGTTACCATTAATACTATCGCTCAAAACCGATTAAAAGCCAGGCGTGGTATTGACTCAACAGTGATCCCCAACGTCCACGATTACAGCATCCCTCCGCCTGGGATCGATGAATATAACAAAGATTTCCGTAAAGCCCTTGGTCTGAATCAGGACGATCTATTTATCCTGCAACCCACCCGGGTGGTCCAGCGCAAGGGCATCGAGATGGCCATCGAACTGATTAAGCGGCTGGACATCCCTGAGCCGCGTTTGTACATCACCCACCGTTCAGACGATGAGGGTTTGGCTTACTGGCTGTGGTTAAAGCGGGAAGCCCAGGTCATGGGAGTGCAGGTTTCACTCATCGATCATATGATCGCCCCCGAGCGCGCGACCGTAAAAGGGCACAAAAACTATTCCTTGTGGGATGCCTATCCACATGCCGACCTGGTTACTTTCCCCAGCATCTATGAAGGGTTTGGCAATGCGCTCCTCGAATCAATCTACTTCAGGCGTCTTACGGTGGTCAACCGCTACCCGGTTTATAACGCCGACATTCGTCCTCTTGGCTTCGAATTCATCGAACTGGACGGCTTTGTCGATGATGCCGCAGTAGTTAAAACCTGCGAATTGCTTAAGGACCCTGAACGGGTCCAAGCGATGACGGATAAGAATTACCATCTGGCCCAGGAGCATTTTTCTTTTGAAACCTTGCAGAAGAAGCTTGAAGAGCTTTTAGCTAACTGTACGTAACCGCGAATCCGAGGGAGGAGCCAACTTGAATAGGCAGGTTTCGATTGTGCACTACGCTGCACCACCCATCACCGGTGGGGTAGAAAGCACAATCTACCACCATGCACGCTTACTCAATGACGCGGGCTACACTGTGGATGTGATCGCCGGAAGGGGAGAGCCATTCTACCCAGGGGTGTGCTTTAACAAAATCCCGGAAATCGACTCGCGACATCCCCGCGTCCAGGCAGTCGGGCAAGAATTAGCGGCTGGTGAGGTGACGGATCAGTTCTACCGATTGCGAGACGATCTGGTCCGGCAATTACGTCCGATCTTGGCTCGCGGGGCAGTCTGCATCGTCCATAATGGAATAACGCTTCACAAGAATTTAGCCCTCAGCGCGGCCTTGCGCCAACTTACCGATGATAGCGTATGCCGTATGATCGCCTGGTCGCACGATTTCGCCTGGCAAGACCCTCTGTACACCGACAGCCTGCACCCAGGCCAACCCTGGGATCTCCTGCGGGATGCATGGCCCGGCATCCATTATGTCGTGGTATCTGAGCACCGCCGGGAACAATTGGCGGGGCTGCTGGATTTGCCGCCAGAATCCATTCGAGTGATCACGCCGGGGGTGGATATTTACCAGTTTCTGGAGATTGGACCGCTCGTCCAGGCGCTGGCGACTGAGCTTGATCTGTTGTCGGCTGACCCGATCATGCTTTTGCCAGCCCGGATCACCCGCCGCAAAAACATTGAGTTTGCCGTCCGCATTACCGCTGCTCTCCGGTCCGAAAAACCATATGCAACCCTGATCGTCACCGGCCCGCCTGGCCCGCACAATCCTAAGAACGCTGACTACCTGGCCTCTTTAAGCGACCTGCGGGCTTCCCTCGACCTTCAAGGCTGTGTGCATTTTCTATATGAACATGGACAGGGTGGCGAACCACTGAATCTGCCTGATGATGCCATCGCCAGCTTTTATCGACTGGCAGATTTGCTGCTTTTTCCCAGCCGCCGAGAGGGATTCGGTATCCCAGTGCTGGAAGCTGGACTGGGACGACTGCCGGTCTTCGCATCCGCAATTCCATCTGTCCAGGAGAGCGCAGGTGAGTTTGGCCACTTATTCGATCCAAATGGCGACCCCATAGCGGTTGCGCGCCAGATTGCCAATTTTCTCAACACAGACCAGGCTTATCGCCTGAGAAGGAAAGTGATCGAACGTTTCACCTGGCAAGCGCTTGTTACCCAGCAATTAATCCCGTTGATTGAGGAGACCGTATCACAATGACGGATGGTAATCTGACCCCAAAAGGCCAGGCCAGGCGTTCGGGACACCAAAAACGATTTCGTTTATTGCTGCCGTTGACCAGCCTGGAAGAAGGTCGCCTGCTGCTGCCATTAGCGGAGATATTTGTGAAGGAACAGCAAGGGCAGTTGCTCATCCTGCATTTCCTGGTAATTCCTGAAGACCAGCCGCGCAGTGAAGTGGCCAGTCAGGCCAGCGAATTCCGTGAATCTCTGAACGAACTGGTAAAATCCACCATCCACATCCCGACACAATTGCGCACGATCGTCCTGTCCGCGCACGAGATTTGGGATGACATTTGGCAAGCTGTCCACCAGGAGCAAGCCGATATGCTCCTGCTTTCCCGGCGTTCGCCAAACCTTGAAAATACTGTCGTCAAAGAGCTGGATCACCCGCTGCTTGCTTCACCGCCTTGCGCTGTGGTGGTTGTGCGCCCACCGGCCGCTTCCTTCGGTTCACCGATATGGCAGGAGACGAGCAAAGTTTTGGTTCCAGTTCGTGGAGGCGTCAATTCTACCCTCACGCTGCGCCTGGGCTACACTCTTACTCAGCAGACCAATGCTTCCATCACCCTGCTGCATGTACAACAACCAGACATGCCGGCAGACGAAACTCAATTCGCGGATATCTTCAAACCGGTTATGCGTGGGCTGGAGCAAATCGGAGAATCCGTCACCCGCATCGGCGAAGTCGCTCCGGCGATCATAAAGGAGGCCCGAAACCATCAGGTAATCGTGATAGGCGCCCCATCTCAACCAAGCTCACCGGATAATTGGCACGGCATGGTGTTGGATTCTGTTCTGAACGCTGTCGACAGTACGATCATTATCGCTAAAGACCGTTCTCAAAATCCAGAGTCAATCAAGCAAAGGATGGAACCAGTGACCATAGCCGTGGACCGTCCAGTTGCTGTCGTTGTGGACAGGTGGTTTGCAGAAAATACCTTCCACAGCCGTGAATTCGCGGACCTGGAACGCCTGCTGGTGCTAAAAGAAGAGCAAGAGGTGACCATCAGCCTCGGTCTTCCTGCCCTGAACGAACAGAAAACAGTAGGCACAGTCATCCAAACCGTAAAAACCGCTCTAATGGATGAGTTCCCATTACTGGATGAGATCGTGCTGATCGACTCAGGTTCAGAAGATGATACTCGCAAGATCGCGGCTGACCTTGGCATCCCTGTATACGTCCACCAGGATATCCTGCCTGAATACGGCGAATACCACGGTAAGGGGGAAGCCCTGTGGAAAAGCCTGTATGTACTCCGTGGTGACATCGTAGCCTGGATCGACACCGACATTAAGAACATCCACCCACGCTTCGTCTACGGGATCCTGGGACCGCTGCTGCGTGTCCTGCATGTTCAATACGTTAAAGGATTTTATCGCCGGCCCTTGTGGGATGGGGACAATCTTCTAGCAGGAGGTGGCGGACGCGTAACCGAGCTCACGGCTCGACCTTTCTTCAACCTGTTCTTCCCAGAGCTTTCCGGGCTCATCCAGCCGCTCTCAGGAGAATATGCCGGCCGGCGGTCCGCATTGGAGCGAATGCCATTCTGCACTGGCTACGGGGTCGAGACGGGCTTGTTGATCGATTTATTGGAGGAATTTGGGTTAGAGGCTATTGCCCAGGTCGATCTTTTGGAACGTATCCACCATAATCAGCCATTGGCGTCTCTCTCGAAAATGTCCTTCGCCATTATGCAGGTGGTCTTCCGGCGGTTGGGGAAACAGCATCAGATGCGCCTTCTGGTAGAAGCAAACCGGACGATGAACCTCATTCGTTATGGCAACCGCCGCCGGTATTACCTGGGGCCGGAAGAGATCTGCGAAGAAGAACGGCCACCGATGATCACCCTGCCAGAGTACATTAAGCGGCGGACCACTTTTATTAACGAAGAGATGCGACGATAATGACGCTCGTTAGACTATCTCTCCATGCCCGTACCCTGCTGCGCTACCAGAACCTTTAAGGATTTTTCAAAGCAGAACGCCTAAATGACACGTATAAATCTAATTCGTCATGGAGAGACCGAATGGAATGTCGAGGGGCGCTACCAGGGGCAAGCTGACCCGCCCCTCAACGCTAACGGCCTGGAACAGGCCCACCAATTGGCCGGGCTGCTGCAGGATTTAGGGATCGATGTGCTTTACACCAGCCCTCTCAAGCGAGCCCTGCAAACAGCCCAGGTGCTGGCTGACCGGCTCGGCGTTCTTATGAAATTAGACGACCGGTTGATGGAAATCCACCAGGGAGATTGGCAAACCCGCCTGCGGTCGGAGATCGAAATGCTCTACCCAAGCCACTTCAAACGCTGGGAGACTGAGCCATGGGAGGTTACCCCACCGGGTGGGGAGCAGCTTGTCGAGGTACAGGAACGGGTTGAGGCTGCAATGGATGAAATTTTAATCCTTCATCCAAACCAGTATGTCGGAATTATCACCCATCGCATACCCATCGCTATGATCAAGCTCCGTTATCAAAGGTTAAATGCGGATATCGTCAGGACGCTTGAACTCCCAAATACTTATTATGAGGAAATCGTGATCGGAGAGATAACTGAATAACCCCAGGATCTGGTGTAACCGCTGCATGGATTCTAAAATCACACGCAAACCAAGGGGAGGACGTATGGTTCCTGAAGAACGCATTTACCAATATCTGGCCTTTCTCTATCCGGAACAGGGCAAGTATATCGCCGAAAAATTACTGGAGCAGTTAGAGGCGTTTATACGCGAACATCCAGCGCTGCAAAAGACTACCCGCCAACACCACGATAACATCGACGAAAAAGATGCTATCCTCATCACTTATGGAGACCAGGTTCAAGGGACTGACGAACCTCCCCTTCGAGCTCTGGCAGCGTTTCTCACATCCCGCCTTTCCCAGGTTATCAGCGGCGTACATATCCTACCTTTCTTCCCATATTCATCCGATGACGGCTTTTCGGTGACCGATTATCGGCGGGTGGATCCATCCTTGGGGAGTTGGCAGGATATCGAGCACATCGGGCAGGAGTTTCGCCTGATGTTTGATGCCGTCATAAATCACATCTCTCGGGAGAGTGATTGGTTTATCAATTTTCAGCAAGGGGACCCGCTTTTTCAAGATTACTTCATGACTATCGATCCCAACGCCGACCTGAGCCAGGTCGTGCGCCCGCGCCCCCTGCCATTGCTCACCCCTGTCGAAACAAAAAACGGCGTCCAGCACGTTTGGACGACGTTCAGCGAGGATCAGATTGACCTGAATTATGCCAATCCGCGGGTGCTGCTGGAAATCGTCGACCTTTTGTTATTCTATGTCGCCAAAGGCGCAGAGATTATCCGGCTGGATGCCATCGCTTACTTATGGAAAGAAATCGGAACTTCCTGCATACACCTCCCACAGACCCACCAGGTGGTAAAGCTCTTTCGAGCCGTTCTGGACCTGGTAGCCCCTGGTGTTCTGCTCATTACGGAAACGAATGTACCTCACGCAGAAAATGTAAGTTACTTCGGCAAGCCTTTACCGGAAAAAGATCAAACCGACGAAGCACAATTGGTCTACCAGTTCCCATTGGCGCCCCTCATCCTGCACACATTCCGTACAGGCGATGCCTCCAAACTTACCAGATGGGCGGCTTCTCTCCAAACCCCCTCCCCAGGAACAACTTTTTTAATTTCATCGCATCCCATGATGGTATCGGTGTTCGCCCGGCGGAAGGTATCCTTACCCCCGCCGAGATCACTGCCCTGGTTCAGCAAACTCTGGATCATGGTGGGGAGGTTTCTTTCAAAACCAATCCAGACGGGTCCCACAGCGTGTACGAGCTGAATATCACCCTTTTCGATGCCTTGAATGATCCCAGGCAGCCACAGTTTGAGCTCGATATCCGGCGCTTTATGGCCTCCCAGGCGATCATGCTCTCGCTGGCGGGTGTCCCTGGAATTTATTTCCATAGTCTGTTCGGCTCTCGCAACAGTCAGGAATGTCTGCAAAAGACCGGACGGTCGCGCTCTATCAACCGGGAGAAATTCGATCAGGATAAGCTTGATAACCTGTTATCGAGTCCAGTACAACACCAGCAGCAAATCTTCAGCGAATATACCCACTTGTTGTCAGTCAGGTGCAGGCATGCGGCTTTCCATCCTGGTGGAGATCAGGCCATTCTGCATCTAGACCCCAGTCTGTTTACCTTGGAGCGCACGGCTCCCAATGGGTTGGACAAGGTATTGTGCATGGTCAAGGTTAGTGCAAATCCAGAGACTGTCAGAGTAAATCTGGCAGAATGCGGCCTGGCAGCCTTCAATAATTGGAAAGATTTGATCCAAGGTCAGGTCTTTTCCGCTGAGAACGGATTGTTGGATGTACCTTTGCAGGCCTACCAAGCGGTGTGGCTTCAACCCGTCTCCGAATAAGGTGTATAAGGATCCTTGCCAGAATAATTCCCGCTCCATCCAGGAAGTTTGAAGAAATTTCTTCCCCAGCCAATCACCTCACTTACAGTCAGTAAGCAAGTTGCTTGAAAGTTAAACTTGACTAACGGTAAATGCAATTGAAAAAGGTCGCTATAATCCAAGCCTGCCGCTGGCATTCAGCATTTCACGCCTTTTTAATCAGACGATTGAAGAAATTTTTCAGCCCGACTAGAACTTCAGGAATCTGAAAGGATTCTCGCCTTGATGGTTTTCCTATCTTTACAAATGTTGAATAGGCGTATTCTGAAAAGCAGCCACTTGCCAATTCCCGGCATCTTTAAGCAGAACCAGGCCGATACGAGCATGCCCGACCCGTTCTTTCTCCTCCCAATAGTATACGAGACGCGCTCTAACATGAGCCAAGGCAATATCCTCCTGTAATAACCGCACCTGTTCCACGCTGTATTCATTGTGACTGTTGCTGTACAGACTGTTGAAAATCTCTTCATGACCGTCGCGGATTGCGGCGCGCCCTTTAACATGCCGGCCATTAACCACAATGTAGTCTGCGTCTTCGCTAAAAGGTGCCGCGAACTCATCCGCGTTATACGCGTTCCAGCCATTCATCATCTGTTGAACAATCGAACGAATAGCGGCTTCATCTGTTTCCGCGAGTGAATGATGGGAAGTCAAGGCATTCTCCTGAGAAAAGTATTACCTTCAATCTTCTGTTGCTTAGCTTTTGCCATCGATAAGCGCATCCTCACTAAATTCCAATTAACCTGCCGTTCGAATGATAAACCCCTTCAAATAAGCGCCTTCAGGAAAGTTTAATGCTACAGGATGGTCGAAATCCTGGTGCAGCCGTTCCAGAATTTCCGCCTCCACGCCAGCATCCAACGCCGCGCCTGCGACGATTTTTTGGAAAAGGTCTTCGTTGACCCCTCCCGAACAGGAAAATGTGGCCAAAATACCACCCGGGTTCAACAATTTGAACGCTAGCAGATTGATATCTTTATACCCTCGCGCAGCACGCTGGGCTTGAGAAGCTGTAGCGGCGAATTTCGGAGGATCCAAAATCACCATATCGAAATGCTTGCCTTCATCCCGAAAGCTTCGCAGAGCCTTGAAGACATCTCTCTGGATCCAGTCCACCTGCTGCATGGGGAGCGCATTGATCGCCAGGTTTTCTCGCGCCAACGCCAGGGCCGCGGCAGAGACATCCACGGCTGTAACTTTTTCAGCGCCAGATTTCAAGACGTACGCACAGAAACCCCCTGTATAAGTAAAACAATCCAATACGGTCCGGCCCTTCGCCAATTCAGCGACTCGCTTTCGATTCGATCGCTGGTCGAGATAGAAACCAGTCTTATGGCCCTGGCGGATATCCACCCGAAAACGGATGCCGTTTTCAAGGATTTCAATCACTTCCGGTTCTTGCGGCCCCCGGACTGGGCCGACACGCATCGGTAATCCTTCTAAGCTGCGGACTTCCGCGTCGGAGCGTTCGTAGACACGCTTCGCGCCGCTGATTTCAATCAACATATTTGCTAACATTTCACGCCAGCGCTCAGGCCCGCTGCTCAGGCATTGGATGACCAGGGTATCTTCATACCGGTCAACGATCAAACCGGGTAAATGATCCGATTCGCCGTGAACCAGACGCAGCGCAGATTGTCTTCCAGAAAATTCATACACACGGCGAGTTTCGATCGCAGCGGAAATCTTCCGCCGAAAAAAATCTTCATCAACCGCTTCACCAGAATCCCAGGTCCAAATTCTGACCCGAATTTGTGAATTTGGACTGTAAGCGCCGCACCCTAGAAAATCTCCACTGGCAGAAAACACCTTGACCGTTTCCCCTACCCCAGGATCTCCCGAAACGGTTGCGACGGCGCCGGAATAAACCCAGGGATGGCGCCGTAGCAAGGATTTTTCTCTTCCGGGTTTTAAAGTAATTGAGGCCATATTAACAGAAAAACGCGAAGCATCACAGGAAAGACGCTCCACGTCCAGCCTGATCTACCGCCGGTCAGGTAATTAATCCGATTTTTCTGCCCGCCGTTTCAATGACATCCATCGCCCTTTCGATTTCGTCCGGTTCGTGGGCTGCGGTAACCGTCGCCCTCAATCGCGCTAATCCCGGTGGAACTGCTGGAGATACGACGGGCAGCACGAAAATATCGTGTCGCTGAGCCTCACGGGTCATCTGGTACGCGGTTTCATCGCTCCCGCAAATCACCGGGACAATTGCAGTCTGTGAATACAAGGTATCCAGCCCACGTTCTTGCAGGCCGCGGATGAACTGGTGAGTATTCGCGCACAATTTTTGAACGCGCCAGGGTTCATCCAGTATCACTTCAAAGGAAGCTTTAGCCGCGGCAGCCTGGGCTGGCGGTAATGCAGCCGAAAATATGTATGCCCGGCTGGAATGGCGTAGATAATCGACAAGTTCTTTTTTACCAGCCACATAACCTCCCACAGACGGGATGGTTTTGCTCAGAGTCCCCATCTTGATGTCGATGGTCCCTTCCAATCCAAAATGTTCCTCAATGCCGCGACCAGTTTTACCCAACACCCCTACGGAATGCGCCTCATCAACCATTAACCAGGCGTCGTAGCGCTTACAAAGCTCGACTAGGCGCGGAAAATCAATAATATCGCCGTCCATACTGAAGACCGAATCGGTCACGACGAGCTTTGTTGCGCCGCTTGGAAGCTTTCGCAGCCGGTTCTCAAGAGCTTCCATGTCGTTGTGATTAAAACGAAGGAATTTAGCCCCGGACATCAAACAACCATCCACGATGCTGGCGTGATTCAATTTATCCGAGATCACGTAATCCCCACGTCCGAGAAGTGTAGATACGACAGTCAGATTTGTAACATACCCGGATGTATAGGTAATCGCAGCTTCTGCTCCTTTAAAATCAGCAATGGTTTCTTCCAATTCGCGATGGAGCGTCAGCGTGCCGGCCAGTGTGCGCACGCCGTGCGTGCCCGACCCAAAACGATCGATGGCTGCCTTAGCAGCCGCGTTAATTCGCGGATGTCCTACCAGGCCCAGGTAGCTGTAGGAGGCAAACATACTCATTTCGCGCCCATCGATGATAACACGCGCCCCGCCTCGAAGCTCCGAAACCGGCTGGTTATAGAAATATAGGTCCGCCTTTTGGATTTCGGTCACACGTTTATGCATCGCGTTTATTCGCTGAATAACAGCGTCTTCATTTTTTGAAAAATCCATAATAAGCTCCCGTTAATTTTTTGGTAAATTGAGGAACATTGGGTCGTTAATTCGCCTCACCGGCCAGCCGGCGCAGGCCTGCCTCGTCCAGGGTGTCTACGCCTAAAGATTGGGCTTTCGTCAATTTTGATCCAGGGTTTTCCCCAAGGACCAGGTAACTGGTTTTCTTGCTGATAGAATCTGTCACCTTCCCGCCATGCTTTTGGATCAGCGATTTCGCTTCATCACGAGAGAGGGAGGGCAGGCTTCCAGTAATCACAAAAGTCAGTCCCTCGAGAATGCGAGCACCTGGAGCAGCGCTTGTGGAGATTGTCTCTTTTGGCCAGACGCCGAATGATTTTAGTTTCTTCAATACTTCCTGATTACGGGGGCGGGCGAACCAATCGACAACAGCCTGGGCGATGTTCGGCCCAACTCCTTCAATGTTTTGCAATTCTTCAGCAGTGGTTTCTCCCAGCTCATCCAGATCAGAATAATGTTGGGCCAGGTCTGCCGCCATGACATCGCCTACCCCGCGTATGCCCAAAGCGTTGATCAACCTTGCAAGCGGCCTGATTTTCGAAGCTGCGATGGCTTCGATGAGGTTATCCGCTTTTTTCTCCGCAAAGCCCTCCAATCCAAGTAAATCTTCCCGGCGAAGTAAATACAGGTCGGCGACGTCCTTCACCAGGCCGGTATTTACCAGTTGCTCGACGATCTTAATTCCCAGGCCAACGATATCCATAGCTCCACGGGATACAAAGTGTTCCAGATTGCGAATTAACTGCTCCGGACAGGCCGAGTTGACACAATACCAGGCAACTTCGCCGGGGATATTCTCCACCGGCTCTCCGCAAGCCGGGCAAACGGTGGGCGGCTGGTAAACTTGTTCTTCACCCGTTCTGATTGCTTCCACCGGGCCAATTACATAAGGGATCACCTCACCAGCGCGCTTCACCCGGACACGGTCTCCAATGCGGATGTCTTTGTCTGCAATATAATCGAAATTATGGAGCGTGGCTTGTTTAACGATCACGCCTCCGATCTCAACCGGCTCAAGAATCGCATACGGCGTCAATACCCCCGTTCTCCCGACGTTGGTACCGATATTCAACAATCGTGTTGTCACCTCCTGAGCAGGAAACTTATAAGCTATCGCACCACGCGGGTCTTTACCGACATAGCCAAGATCTCTTTGCAGAGTCAAATCATTGATCTTAATGACCAGGCCATCCACCTCGAAGGGAAGAGAATTACGCTGGCCCTCCCAGGAGATACAATAGTTAATCGCATCTTCCAGGTTAGAAAACCTTTCCGCCTGCGGTGCAGGAAACCCCAACGCGCGTAAATATTGGAGCGTTTCCCATTGGGTCTGCGGTAAATCACCATCACTTCCAACAATTGCATAGGTTAAAAGACGCAGCGGTCTGGAGGCGGTTAACGATGGGTCTAACTGGCGCAGCGATCCGGCAGCCGTATTACGGGGGTTGAGATAGGTTTTCCCGCCCAATTTCTCCAGACGCTCGTTCAAGCGCTCAAAATCCTCGATATTCATAAACGCTTCGCCCCGGACAACCAGGTAAGGCGGCGGAGTTGGTCCATCAAGATCTGCTGGCAGCTTCAGGGGGACGGCGCGAACTGTGCGTAGATTTCCGGTGATATCCTCGCCCACTTCACCGTTGCCGCGCGTCGCGCCAAGGACAAATCCCCCATCCCGGTAGTGCAGGACCACTGTCAAGCCGTCAATTTTCGGCTCGACGACATAATCCGTCTGAGCGACTCGCTCATCCAGGCGCAGTATCCGGTCATGCCAGGCGCGAATATCGCCTGCGCCAAAAGCATTCGCCAGGCTGAGAATAGGGGCTGGATGATTTACCCTGACAAATTTCGCGGCAGCTTCGCCTCCCGCTCTTTGAGTTGGGGAATCGGGGGTCACCCATTCAGGGTGAATTTCCTCGATGGCTCGCAGCTCATTCAACAATTGGTCGAACTCGGCATCACTGATGACCGGATCATCCAAAACGTTGTAACGATAATTATGATAATGGATCTGCTTACGCAGCTCTTCCAAACGGCGAGGTAAATTCTCGAGCTCTTGTGGGTTATCCATACTGTGTCTACCCGGCTATATCGAATGAGATCCCTGTGGGTTTGGCACTCCCAACGGTTGGGCCGGTAATTCGGCCTGCGAGACAGATTTTTCTCGGGCGAACACCTCAGCTCCAAGCAGCACCAGGGTGATCCAAAGCGAATCCGCCATAAACAAATGAATGATCTGTATCCATACAGGCGCTAATAATACAACATTCGCTAAACCAATGCCCAATTGAAGCAAAAAGAGAATGGAAAACAATATTACAAAACGCTTTATTTCGGTTTTAGGCCGGAACAGCGCTAACAAGCCGCTAACAAAAATCAAGTAGAAGCCAACCAGGATAGCTAAAACCGGGTGCCAAAATCTTAACCGGATGAGGAAATTTGCTGTTGGGGAAAAATCTTGTTGGATCCCCTGCGCCAGAGAAGCTGCTGGAAAGAGTGTGTCGCCCAGTGCAGTGATAGCCCCGCTCACCCCTAAGAGAAGCACCCCCAGGAACCCAAGCCCCAGTCCCCAAAGCGCCAATCCCTGGCCTTTAAGATCAGGCCTCTCCCCGCCGGAAGCCCACCACGCCGTCAGGGTTAAGCTGGCCAGCAGCAGAAATGTATTCACCAGGTGAATCGCGGTTGGAACAGCCGCGGCATTTTGGCCGACCCAACCAAAAAGAACCAATCCCGCCCCAACAATCGCTTCGGTAAGGATAAAAAAAACGGACAAAAGCGCGCCTGTACGGACTGGATGCCCTTTTCCATAGGCTCTGAATGCCCAAATGAGTAAGCCAGCGATAAAGATCACAGACAACCCGCTGGACATACGGTGGATAAATTCTATGATCGTCTCGACCTGAGGCGCACGCGGGATAACTTCTCCATTGCAAAGCGGCCAGTGGCTCCCGCAGCCTGCGCCGGAGCTCGAAGCCCGCACATACGCACCCCATAATACTACAGCGACATTAAATGCCAACACAGTCCAGGCATATTTCGCGAAGCGAGATAATTTCATGAAATCCTTCCCCTTTACACCGATGAGGCGGTCAAACGGATCGTTATTCCAAAAAAGGCCCCTCGAGCAAATTCTCAACCTGATCCCGAGCAGTGTACCACGACTGATCTCGAAACTCAACCGCGAAGGTTATGGGTATTTAGCAATCGCTGTTCGGGAACCCCGGATTTGCTCACAGAAGGTGTTAGGCGCCTATGGTGCACCACGCACTATGTTGAAAAGAGATTCATCATAATAGGTGAAAATATAGAGTCGATCTTTGCTGTATTGAAAACGCGGCTATAATACAAAAGTGGTTTGTGTTTGATCCCATCGGCCGGGTAGAATCAACCAGGCTATTCCTGGTGGCTGAACCCCGCCCTACCGATAGATTATCCGACCCTCACATCCTTGCCAATTAATCTGAGGTGAACAGTTGGTGGACGAAGGACTGATCGTTTACGGCGCGGATTGGTGCGGTGATTGCCGCCGGGCGAAGCGCTTTCTGACTCAACACAGCGTCCCCTTTCGTTGGATCGATATCGAAAAAGATAAAGACGGGGAAAAATATGTGCGCGAAGTGAATAAAGGGTTGCGCAGCATCCCTACCATCATTTTTCAGGACGGTTCGATCCTGGTTGAGCCCAGTAATTTCCAGCTCGCTAAAAAATTAAACATATCTTTGTTTTAGAAGTCCGAAACACTTTTCTCTGTGGTCCTTTGAAATTACTTAATTCAATATTCAATTCACCCCCAGCCCTGGTTCCTTTCCTATTAAATTTCCACCATTTTACCAGATTGGAATTGTCCTTGAGCATGCATATCTGTACCGGATTATCCAGTCCAATCCGCTCAAAATATCGAATTTCTGCAAGCCGGGGTTGTCCCTGAATTCTTTAGCGACTATAATTTTCCCAAGTACATAAACCATAAACCTGAGGCCAAATGCCAGAAAAGATTTTAATCGTAGAAGATGAACCCGCCCTGCAAGAAACCCTGGCCTACAATCTAAAGCGCCAGGGCTACCAGGTGGAGACTGCCAGCGATGGACAGGCAGCATTGGACAAAGCCCGCCAAAATCGCCCGGATCTAATCGTTTTGGATGTCATGCTCCCGATTTTGGACGGGTTTGAAGTTTGCCGGATTTTACGCCCTGAGATGAACGTCCCGATTTTAATGCTTACAGCCCGAGATGATGAAATTGACCGGGTAATTGGGTTGGAGATGGGCGCGGATGATTACATTACAAAGCCGTTCAGCATGCGTGAATTTCTCGCCAGGGTGAAAGCCCATTTGCGCCGCGTCCGGCTGATCCGCGAAGAGATGGACGCCGATTCAACTCAACATAACGAGATTTTACAATTCGGAAATCTCTCGCTGGATTTGACTCGCCGGGAAGTCCTATTTAAGAGTTAACCCATGATGATCAAGCCGAAAGAATTCGAGCTGCTTCTGTTCCTGGCGCGTCATCGTGGGCAGGTGCTCACTCGTGAATTAATCCTGGATCGCGTTTGGGGATGGGATTTCAGCGGCGGAAGCCGAACGGTAGACGTGCACATTCGCTGGCTACGCGAAAAGATCGAAGAAAATCCAGCGGAGCCAATCAGGATCGTTACCGTTCGCGGCGCCGGGTATCGCTTTGAAGGTTAAAGACCACTTCGAGTGATTTTTTTCATTCAAGGAGATCGATGTTTCCCAGTATCCGCTTACGCATTGCCGTTCCTTACGTCATTCTGATCGCGATAACCCTCCTGGCGGTCGGCGTCTATCTGTCTACGTTGATCCGCAGGACTTTAACGGACCACATCCAAAGTGAATTGACTTCGCAAGCCCGCCTGGTGAGTGACGTTCTCGCCCCATCTATGGAACCGGCAGCGGTCGATCCAAACCAGTTTGACGCGCTCGCCAGACATTGGGCTTCCGTTCTCAACGCGCGTGTGACGATTATTGCATTGGACGGAACGGTATTGGGCGATTCGGAGGAAGACCGGGCGCAAATGGATAACCAGCTAAATCGCCCGGAAGTTGGGCAGGCGCAGCAATTGGGCACTGGAAATTCAGTTCGTTTTGAACAAACCGCTGGTGATGAAATGATGTATGTCGCTGCGGCGATTTCCAGGGATGGTTCCCAGGCTGGCTTTGTCCGGATGGGGCTGCCCTTGCAAGCAGTTACCGCTAATATCAATCAGATCCAGAGAACACTGCTCGTCGCGACTTTAATAGCTGTTGTTTTGGCATTGTTTTTAGCCGCATGGGTCGCAAGCCGGACGACTCGCCCGCTGAGTGAATTAACCCACACGGCAAAGAAAATTTCCAGCGGTGATTTTAGCGAGAGAATTGTACCCGTCACCCAGGATGAAGTTGGCCAGTTGACGAATGCGTTCAACCAGATGGCGATTCAATTACATGACCAGATTGGTGTTTTGGAAACCGAACGCAGCAAAACGGCGGCAGTTTTGCAGGAGATGACCGATGGCGTGGTGATTGTGGATGAAAATGGTACTGTACAGTTGTTGAACCCGGCTGCACTGAATATGTTCGCAGTGGCTGAATCTGAAGCGATCGGTCGCTCATTGGTTGAAGTTCTCCGCCATCACCAACTCGTGGACCTTTGGCAGCGCTGCCTCGAGACAGGAGATCCTCAAGTTTCAACCCTGGAGATTCCCATAAAAGGTCTTTATCTGCAGAGTGTAGCCACGCCCCTTGGGAAGGAATTGCCCGGCAGCACGCTGTTATTATTCCAGAACCTCACCCGGGTCCGCCGTTTGGAGACCATTCGCCGGGATTTTATCAGCAATATTTCCCACGAGCTGCGCACTCCACTCGCTTCCCTTAAGGCCCTGACGGAAACGCTCCAGGAAAGCGCCCTGGATGACCCGCCGGCTGCCAGGCGTTTCCTGGACCGAATGGAGACCGAGGTAGATGCGCTTAGTTTAATGGTCTCCGAGCTATTGGAGCTTTCCCGAATCGAATCTGGGCGCGTTCCCTTGCAGCTCAAGCCGGAAAATCCCGCCGATATCTTGAGCGAGTCCGTCGACCGCCTGAAGCTCCAGGCTGAACGCGCCGGCCTGCAACTGTCAATTGACTGTCCCAATCACCTGCCCATGGTGCTTGCGGATATGACCCGCTTGGAACAAGTAATCGTAAACTTGCTGCACAATGCAATAAAATTCACCCCCGCCGGGGGATCTATCACCGTCAGCGCCCATTTAGACGATTCCGACGTGCAGTTCAATGTAACCGATACCGGCATCGGTATCCCTGCTGCAGATCTTCCACGTATTTTCGAACGATTTTACAAAACAGATCGCGCCCGTTCCAGTGGTGGGACAGGGCTTGGGTTGGCGATCGCCCGCCACCTGGTCGAAGCTCATGGGGGAAAAATTTGGGCAGTAAGCGAAGAAGGCAAAGGCAGCTCTTTCTCATTCATCATACCCCTGGCAGCTTGAATTCAGGACTCCTCCCGAAACAAAAAGCTTTACTCCTCGTTTGCATACTGTTAACCTGGTATTTAAAGATTGTTAAATACGCTGTGCTATGCTGGTAGCGATGCGAGGATTTGCTGTTAATGGCTATTCATTTAAATATTGGGAGTGACGGGAATGGCTGATCAAATCTTTTTGATTGTGCTTATTTTGATTACTTTTGGCACCTTTGCCTTCGACCTGTGGAATGAAAAGCGCAATGAGAGCAACAGGCGAAATTAGGACGTAAAGTTGCAGTCCCTTCGCAATCTCCAGAGATTCATCGATGTGGGAGAAAAATGCATATTTTAGTTACGAACGACGATGGTGTGAACGCCCCAGGACTGCTGGCTCTTGTCCAGGTGATGAGAACTTTAGGTACGGTAAGCGTCCTTGCCCCGGACCGCAACTGGTCTGGTGGAGGTCATGTGAAAACGATCGACCGTCCGCTGCGAATCAAAGAAGTTTCGCTCGCGGATGGCAGCCCGGCGTTTGCCAGCGATGGCGCACCTTCCGATTGCGTCGCCCTGGCATTATTAGGATACCTGCCTGAAAAAGTGGACCTGGTTGTCTCTGGCATCAACCCGATGGGAAACCTGGGTCACGATGTCACCTATTCGGGAACGGTCACGGCTGCAATGGAGGCGGTCATATGGAGTGTGCCCGCCATCGCCGTATCCCTGGATGCCAGCGAGAATCACCTGAGCGTATTGGACTACACACCTGCGGCTCACTTTACCGGGCAGATCGTGAGAACCTTGAGCGCCAGGAGTTTGCCGGCAGGCATCCTTCTAAACGTCAATATTCCAAACTTGCCCCAGGAGAAAATCCAGGGATTTCGCCTCACCCGCCAGGGACTGAGGGTTTACCGGGATCGTTTGGACCAACGCATCGATCCACGCGGTAAACCCTATTTTTGGATCGGCGGCGATGCGCCCACCGGCATCCCTGAGGAGGGAACGGATATCGGCGTGCTCGCCGAGGGGTTCATCTCCATCACGCCTCTCCAGCTCGATCTGACCGCCTACCCGGCTTTGCACATACTTTCGAATTGGCCCTGGAGCCGCCCGCTACAAACGGAGACGGTGGAACCAGTCATAAACTTGAACGGGAATAAATCAAAGAACTAAAACTTCATTTCCCCTATTGATGAATCTCCTATCATTAATCGGGGGGATTTTCACATTCAGGTTGGACGGTCAACCAACTCATCATCAGAAACATCTAGCTCTTGCATTTCTCCGGTGATGACGAAAACAATCCGTTCGCAAATATTGGTCACCCGGTCGGCCATGCGTTCCAGGTTATGAGCGGCCCAAACCAGGTAATTCACGCGATCGATGCGGCTGGGATCCAGGATCATCTCTTCCATAAGCTCGTGGTAGACGTGATTGTAGAGATCGTCGACTTCGTCATCGTCTTTGGGGATTGCGCGAGCCGCATCCGCATCGCGGGCGATGAAGGCGCTCAGGGCGCGATGGAGCATGTTCAAACCACATTCCGCCATGCGCTGCAGGTAAGCCCCTATGCTGATCGACATCTCGTCCCCCATCATTAAGTTGATGCGTGAGATCCCCTTCGCATAATCACCCATTCGCTCCAGCTCGGTATTGATCTCAAATATAGCCGCCAGCAGGCGTAAATCGCGAGCCATAGGTTGCTGGGTAGCGATCAACGTTAAGGTCTCGGCCTCAATTGCATAACGTTTTTCGTTGATCCTCTGGTCATTGCGAATAATTTCTTCAGCCGCATTGACGTCGCGCCGCCGTAAAGCGTCCACGGATTTTAACACTGCCTGCTCCACCATACTTCCCAGGACCAGGATTTCATCCAAAAGACTCTGCAAATTACGATCAAAAGTTTCCCGAGTCACTACCATAATTCACTCTCTTCTCCTAGAAGGATTATCATCCAAATCGACCGGTAATGTAATCCTCGGTTTTTTGGTCCTTCGGCCTGGTAAAAATCTGCGAGGTTGCTCCAAATTCTACCAATTCTCCTGTGCGTGTTTCCGGGTTTTCTAACATCATAAACGCTGTGAAATCTGACACCCGCGCCGCCTGCTGCATATTGTGCGTGACAATTACAATTGTATAATCATTTTTTAAAATCTGCATTAATTCTTCAATCTTTAAGGTAGCGATCGGGTCTAATGCTGAGGCGGGTTCGTCCATCAATATCACATCCGGCTCGACAGCTAACGCCCGGGCGATACAAAGGCGCTGCTGCTGGCCTCCTGATATCGCCAGCCCAGATTGATTTACTTTATCCTTCACTTCTTCCCAAAGGGCTGCTTGCTGCAAGCTGCGCTCTACAATTTCGTCCAACTCGTGTCGACTGTGTACACCGTATAGGCGCGGTCCGTAGGCAACATTGTCGTATATACTTTTAGGGAACGGGTTTGGGCGTTGAAACACCATCCCCACCCGGCGGCGAACATCCACTACATCTACGCCAGGATTGTAAAGCGGCTGACCGTCCAGTAAAATTTGTCCTTGGACACTAACTTGTGGAACCAGGTCATTCATACGATTGATCGAACGCAGCAATGTGGACTTGCCGCACCCGGAAGGACCGATAATGGCGGTAATCTTATTGCTCGGGATCGATAATTGGATATTACCCAAGGCACGGAATTTACTATAGAACAACGAAAAATCTTGAATTTCGACCTTCATATGTTCATTTGTTTCCTTCTGTCCGGTTTGCTGTTCTTCCTGTGTGAGCTTGTCATTCACCGTGAACATATTTTTTAAAAGGTTTTTATTCGCCATAGTGATTTTCTCAATTCGTTGCAATTCTTAATTTGTACCGGCTTGCCTTGTTCGCCACCAAACAAATACCCGGGCGAGAATGTTTAACAATAGGACCAATACGATCAGAACCAATGCAGTTCCCCAGGCTTTGGCTCGCCAATCATCATAAGGCGAAATGGCGTACACATAAATTGTGTGTGGCAAAGTGGCAATTGGCTGGTCAAGGGAAAAACTAAGAAAGGGATTGCCAAATGCCGTGAACAACATTGGTGCGGCCTCTCCAGCTCCGCGGGCAACCGCCAGCATTAACCCGGTCAGGACACCGTTGATAGCAGCCGGAAGAATCACAGAGGCAGTAGTTCGCCACTCTGTCGCACCCAAAGCCAGAGAACCTTCCCTAAGGCTATTAGGAACCAGCTTGATCATCTCTTCAGTCGTACGCAAGACGATAGGCAACATAATAAATGCTAACACCACCCCGCCAGAAAAAGCAGAGAAATGTCTCTGAGGAAGCACGACGATCGTGTATGCGAAAATCCCCATCACGATGGATGGGACACCCGAAACTACATCCGTGGCAAATCGAACCAGTAACCCCAACGCATTGTTCGGGTGAGTTGCGGCATACAAACCTGCCAGTATGCCGACTGGTGCTGCAATCAATGAACCTATGCCTACCGTTATGAGTGAGCCAACCAGGGCATTGAGCAGACCGCCTCCTGGGACACCCACTGGAGTTGGCAACTGGGTAAAGAAACTCAGCGAAAGGGCAGGAGCTCCCTCACGAAAAACATAGACCAGGATCCATAACAAAACCAGAATGGCGAATACTGTAAGCAGGCCTGAACCGCCGAGCATTACGATGTTGACAACTTTCCGCCGGCGAGCCCGCCATGGTTGGTAATTAAATCGGGATATTTTTTGAGAGATCATACCCGCGCCCTCACCTGTGTCCGCCGGCCGACACGCCAAACCAGCAGACGCGCTATTAAGTTAAGTACCAGGGTAAGGACGAATAAGACCAGTCCAATCTCGATCAGTGCGTTCAAATAAAGCTCAAAAGTCGCCTCGGTGAATTCATTAGCAATGATCGAGGCCATTGTGTAGCCGGGGTGCAGCAACGAGGCAGTTAAGTCAAGATTGTTGCCAATCACCATCGTTACTGCGATCGTTTCGCCGAGAGCGCGTCCTAATCCTAAAATGATCGCGCCTAACAACCCGGACATTCCATACGGAACAAGTATCTGGATGATCATTTCCCATCTCGTGGCCCCGAGCGCCAATGCAGCTTCGCGCTGGGTATCTGGAATTGCACGAAACACATCCCAACTCACCGCAGCGATCGTCGGCAGGATCATGATCGAAAGAACTAACGCAGCCGCTAAACGACTGGGTCCAAATACCGGCCCTTCAAATAAGGGTAAAAAACCCAAAGATGCATTTAACCCCTTGGAGAATGGGCGGACGAAAACTGGGATGAAAACAAATAATCCCCAGATTCCATAAACAACACTGGGTACGGCTGAAAGAAGCTCGACCATCAACCCCAGGGGTTGTCGCAGCCAGTTCGGAGAAAGCTCGGCCAGGAATACGGCTACCCCCAAGCCAACCGGCACGGCAATCAGCAGGGCAATAAAAGAAGTGATCAAAGTGCCTGAAATAAAAGGCAGAGCGCCAAAGACACGCTCCAACGCCGGATCCCACTCGGTCGTGATCAAGAACTTCCATCCAAAAGCCTGTCGTGAGAGTGCAGAGTTTCTCCACAACTCGTAGCCAATCGCCAAAACCAGCCCTGCTAGAGAAATAGCAGCCAAGGCGATAATGGCTCGATACAATCGATCCCCGTGTTCCCAAAAATCAACCAGCCGGGCAAAGAATGGCTGCGAGGTTTTACCGCGTAATCCGGAAATTGTTTCCATAGGCTTATTGGTCAAATGATAAATTACCTGACAAATGGCTTTATCGTCCTTCAGCCCTCCTCAATATTATACACAAGGAGGGCTGAAGTTTCTTATACCTGCCTTATTTCCCCCTTCTTAAGAGCTACTATTGCCCGAGCGGTTTCCCCTGGCAGGTGACCTGGGAGAGTTTCGCTTTAACTTGATCCTTCACTTCCGAGGGTAAAGTCACATACTGCAAATTAGTGGCATCTTTATCCCCATCCGGATCGAGCGCCCATTCAAAGAACTGGAGAAGCTTTTGCGCCTTTACACAATCTTGTTGATCCATGTAAATAAGCAAATAAGTATACCCGGCGATCGGGTAAGACGCTTTGCCCGGACCATTGACAATCGAAATTGCAAGTTTATCGCCAAGGGCAGTACCGAAATCGCTCATCGCGGCCTGAGTGCTTTCGGGTGAAGGCTCGATATATTCTCCTGCACTGTTCTGTACAAGATTAAGCACAGCCTTATTTTGAATGGCGTAAGCCAATTCGACATATCCGATGGCGCCATCGTTTTGCGATACAGTTCCATAAACCCCTTCGTTGCCTTTTCCTCCCAGACCAACAGGCCACTGCACTGAACTGCTATTTCCGACCGTGTCCTTCCACTCGCTGCTCACTTTCGACAAATAATCGGTGAAAATGAAGGTAGTGCCGGAACCATCCGAACGATGGACCACAATAATATCCTGATCCGGAAGGGTAAGGTCTGGGTTAGCCTCGGTAAGAACTGGGTCATTCCATTTCGTGATCTTTCCTAAATAAATATCTGCTAAGGCAGTTGAAGGGAACTTTATCGGCTGATCCAATGGGGTTTCGCCATCCGGTCCTTTCAAGTTGACGACGATAGCCTCAGAACCGGCTACTGTGGGGAACATCTGGATACCAGGAGCGGCAGTATACTGATCGTCGTTTAAGATAGCATCTGAAGCGCCAAAGTCAACTGTCTTTTCAGTGATTTGCTTGATCCCACCGCCTGAACCGATCGATTGGTAGTTGAACTTCACCGAAGGATCCACAAAAGCATAATCGTAGAACCAGCGCGAATAAAGCGGAAAGGGGAATGTTGCGCCGGCGCCGTTCATCTGTATCGAACCGGCTGGCGCTGATGTGGCTTGGGCTTCTGGTGAGGCCATGACAACAACAGTTTCTTTTATGGGGGTGCCTTCAACGACGCGTGTGACCTCTTGAATGACAGGTGCAGAGGTTGGTGCAGGCGGCGCGCTGGTTTGAGTGGCGGGACTCGCGCACGCGCTCATAACCATCGCTGCAGTCACAAGGACTGCAAAAAGGATATAGAATTTTCTCTTCATTTGTATTTTTCTCCTCTTAAGTTAAATTGTCCCTCACCTGTAATTTAACACACACAGTTTAATGAGCGAGGAATACGTTGTTAACAATGGGTCAACGTTGTTTAAACGGCATGTTAATTGGCTCAACCAGGCTCAGGCTCCCTGGATTGCGTCGCTTCGTCTTTCAAAATCTGATAAATTGAATACGGATACACGCCAAACATCACTTGCCCGGTGCAACATTCCAATGTAAACTACGTAGTAAATATTAAGAAAGGGAAGGGTGTCCATATGTCTGCATTGAGAATAATCGCCTATTTGGCAGCCGCAATTTTGATCTTCTTTGGGGTTTTGTTCATATGGGGCGCCTTCAGCCCCACGGGTTCACCCGGCTGGATTCTAATTGGGTTGATCAGCGTTGGGATCGGCTTTGTGCTGGTCTGGTTTGGCGGTCGCCAAAAGTCCGCCAGCCAGCATGCAGGCGATGAAAATGTGACCCTAAAGATCGACCTGCCGGCCAATGTAAATATGGATACTTTGAAATGTAAGGCTTGTGGGGGGACGCTCTCGCCCGACGATATCAAAATGGTCGCAGGAGCTCCGGTTGTCACCTGTCCTTACTGTCACACGACCTACCAGTTGACCGAAGAACCGAAGTGGTAAGAAGCCTTCCTTTTTACCCAAATTAACTGGATAACAAATCCACCGAAACAATCGTATTCGACGCAGTTCAAGGCTATCGCCTGACGGAGTTTTTTGGAGAATGCTTATGCGCAGACGGCTGTTCATTCTTGCATGCTTGGCTGCAAGCCTGCTCTTAATCTATGGAATAGCGCTGGCTCAAACCTATTCTTTCAGCCTGGATCAGGAAACTGTAAACGCCTATTGGAACCAGGACGGCTCTTTGTCGATCGATTACGTTTTTGTATTTACAAATGATCCTGGCGTCTCGCCGATTGATTACGTGGATGTCGGAATCAACGGGAATTTCGTCGAAAGCAGCATCTCAGCGGATGTCGACGGGCAGTCGGTTTCGGATATCTCCAGCTCTGGTTATCAAGGTTCGGGGACAGGCGTCGCGGTAGGGTTGGGATCGCGGGCCATTCCGCCAGGTCAAACTGGACGGGTTCACGTGGTCGTTGGTACTGTGACCGGGCTTCTTCGCCCGGATTCTCAGGATTCGAATTACGCCAGCGCGGTTTTCTCACCCACCTGGTTTGGGTCGGAGTTTGTTCACGGCTCGACGAACCTGAGTGTGACTTTCCATTTTCCTCCCGGTGTGCAGCCCGATGAACCGCGCTGGCACCAATCTCCAAGCGAGTGGGCGTCTGAACCTGCAACCGGGTTGGACAGCCAGGAACGGATCATCTACACCTGGAGCAACAGCGCAGCTTCCGGCAGCCGCCAATATACATTCGGGGCCTCATTCCCGAAAAAATACGTACCGGCTTCGGCTATTAAACAGCCTAGGCTGCTTGAAACGTTAGGAATCAGCTCGGACGCACTCATTATTTGCCTGTTCGTTTGTGGGTTTGGCTTATTTTTTGTGTTCATTATAGTGGTTTCTGTCCGCGGCGCCCGCAGACGGAAGCTGCAGTATTTTCCACCGAAAGTTTCAATTGAAGGCCATGGAATTAAACGCGGACTGACCGCTATCGAGGCAGGCATCTTGCTGGAAGAGCCGATGGACAAGATCCTGACGATGATCCTGTTCTCCGTGATTAAAAAAGGGGCTGCCAATGTGGTTAGCCGCGATCCACTCAAGCTGGAAATTAACCCTGCGCAGCCTGAGGACTTGCAGCCCTATGAGAAAGAATTTCTGCAGGCATTTTCAAAGGCGCAGCAAGCGGCCCGGCGAAATGAGCTGCAGGATATGATGGTAAACCTGGTTAAAAGTGTGTCTCAGAAGATGAAAGGCTTTAGCCGCAAGGAGACAATCGCCTACTACAGCGATATCGTAAACCGGGCCTGGTCGCAGGTAGAAGCTGCAGATACGCCTGAAGTCAAGAGCCAAAAGTATGACGAAGTGATGGAATGGACCATGCTGGACAAGGACTATGACGGGCGTACGCGTGAGGTGTTCAGAACCGGTCCAGTCTTTGTACCCATCTGGTGGCCGCGTTACGACCCATCCTATGGTAGAACTGCGCCCTCCCAGCCGGCGTCAATGCCATCGGGCGGCGGGGTTTCGCTGCCTCACCTTCCGGGCTCGGATTTCGCGGCTTCGATGGTCCATGGCGTGCAGGATTTTTCCAGCAGCGTTATTGGCAACGTCACTGATTTCACCTCAAAGATCACGAACAAAACCAACCCGGTCCCCGTCTCGACCAGCAGCGGTGGCGGTGGGCGTAGCGGCGGCGGATGCGCTTGCGCCTGTGCATGTGCAGGCTGCGCCTGTGCTTGCGCCGGCGGTGGGCGCTGATCTTCTCGAACGCCATCATCATACGCTGTAGACCTGGCTCGAAATATCCAAAATTTAACCTGAAGGAGTGAGCCCGCTTATGAAAAGAAGGTTGGCAATCCTCGCCCTGCTCACGATTCTGCTCTTGCTTTTACCGGGCAGTGCGATTGCACAAACATACCTCTTTCAGCTCGATAAAGAAACGGTCAACCTTTTCTGGAATGAAGACGGGACACTTGCGATCGACTACGTCTTCATTTTCAGTAATGATCCCTCTGCTTCCCCCATTGATTATGTCGATGTTGGCATCCCAAATGCAAATTTCGATCCGTCAACAATATTTGCCGACGTAGACGGTAATCCCGTCACGGACATCTCCCAATCCGGGTACCAGGGCAACGGCGATTCCGGCGTCGCCGTCGGATTAGGCGATTATGCCATCCAACCAGGCCAGAGTGGCCAGGTGCACGTATTCATCGGGACCGTCCGGCAAGTGCTCTACCCGGACAGCCAGGACAAGAATTACGCCAGCGCGGTGTTCATCCCCACCTATTTCGGCTCGGATTATATGCATGGGGCGACCGATCTGACAGTGACTTTCCATATCCCGCCTGGCGTGAAACCTGAAGAACCCAGATGGCATGCCGCGCCGCCTGGATTCCCGGAGCAACCCCAAACTGGTTTTGATGACCAGGGCCGGATCATATATTCGTGGAATTATTCGGAAGCGTTGGGGTATCGCTCGTACGAATTTGGGGCTTCCTTCCCCCTTACCTACATTCCGGCGTCCGCGATCGTGCGTCCAAATCCCTTCGCGGGGGTCGAAAAATTCTTTTCCGGCGTTTTAAATTGTCTTCCCGGGCTGTTTTGCTTCGGAGTGATTATTCTCATCATCGTGGCGAGCAGCGCCGGCGCGAATCGCAGAAAGCTGCAGTACTTACCGCCGAAGATTTCCATCGAGGGGCACGGTATTAAGCGCGGCTTAACCGCAATTGAGGCGGCCATTCTCATGGAGCAGCCAATGGATAAGATCTTAACGATGATCTTATTCTCCGTGATCAAGAAAAACGCAGCCTCGGTCGCTTCCCGCGATCCCCTCAAGCTCGATTTTGTCAGCCCACAACCCGAGGGTCTCAATGACTACGAAAAAGACTTCCTGGAGGCCTTTCGGTATGCCGATAATAAGGAGCGTCGAAAAGCTCTGCAAACAACGATCGTCAATCTGGTGAAATCCTTGGCGCAAAAGATGAAAGGATTCAGCCGGAAGGAAACAGTCGCTTACTATCAAGACATCATCGACCGCGCCTGGAGCCAGGTGGAAGCGGCCGGCACTCCGGAAGTTAAGAGCCAGAAATTCGACGAAGTCATGGAATGGACCATGCTGGACCGCAAATATGAAGACCGAACCCGAAATGTGTTCCAAAGCGGCCCGGTATTTGTTCCCATCTGGTGGGGCCGATATGACCCTGGGTTTGGGGGAAGCGCTCCAGCCTCAACCACCTCCGTTTCCACGGTTCCGTCGGTTTCCCAATCCGGCGGTCCGGTCTCACTGCCACACCTGCCCGGGTCAGACTTCGCAGCTTCGGTTGTAAATGGCGTTCAAAACTTTTCCAGCAGCGTTCTTGGTAGTGTGACGGATTTTACTTCGGGCATCACCCAGCGCACCAACCCGCCTCCTCCGCCCTCCTCCAGGGGCAGCGGTTTCAGCGGAGGCGGAGGATCAGGCTGCGCCTGTGCTTGCGCGTGCGCAGGTTGCGCCTGTGCCTGCGCTGGCGGAGGCCGCTAGGAACAGCGGGGCCGCCAGAATTATCATAACCCCAGGCAGCACTAATCTGAAGTTTAGATCGTTAGATACGAGAAATCCAATGAATGGTATTCAGGAAATCCTCAGCAATCTAAAATCCACGTTCATTCCTGGTCGAGCCGGGGATAAGCAGCCATCATCCCCGTTTGAACACCCTTCACTTTATCATTATGACCGGGTGAACCAGGGTGAACGCAGCCGAATTCATTTACGAGTTGACCCGGATGGCAGCGGTCTGCTGCTGGTCAACGCCAACCGTGTGATCCATCTCAATCCGACCGCCGCCTTCATGGCCCATCTGGTTTTGGAGGAGATCCCAGAAGCGAAAGCTATTGAGCAGATCGTAAAAAAATATCAGGTCACGAAAACGCAGGCCGGCGCTGACTACGCCAGTATGTCCGCCAACCTCCTCGAGCTCGTCCGGCCGGATGGAGCGTGCCCCCTGCACGAGTTGGATCTGGAAGTCACCGCGCCTTTTAGCGCTCGCCCTTCCGCCCCATACCGCATGGACCTGGCCTTAACCTATCGCTGCAACAACGATTGCGCTCACTGCTACAATGGACGCCCGCGCGATTTTGGTGAGCTGCCAACGGAACACTGGCTTCGTATCCTGGATAGCCTTTGGAAGCTGGGTATCCCACATGTTGTCTTTACCGGCGGCGAACCAACCTTGCGCCAGGATCTCCCGGAGCTGATCGCCCATGCCGAACAAAACGGTCAAATTACCGGTTTGAACACCAATGGACGGCGGTTGCGCGACCCAAATTACGTAAAGACCCTGGTGGATGCCGGGTTGGATCATGTTCAAATCACCCTGGAATCCCACGATGCGAATATCCATGACCGGATGGTGCGAACACACGGCGCCTGGAAGCAAACCGTCGCCGGTATTCGTAACGCATTGGATACGCCCCTATATGTCATGACGAACACGACCATGCTGCGCGAAAACAGTTCTTCCCTGGCTGCGACCCTGGAATTGCTTTCCGAGCTTGGCGTTCCGACAATTGGGCTGAACGCGCTCATTTATGCCGGTCACGGCCGGACAGTAGGAACGGGATTGAACGAAATTGAGCTCACCCCGCTTTTAGAGCTGGCCCGCGACCACACCTCCCTTCATGGCCAGCGACTTATCTGGTACACTCCTACACAGTATTGCAATTTCGATCCGATGCAATTAGAGTTAGGGATCAAGGGATGCACAGCCGCTCTATACAATATGTGTGTAGAGCCGGATGGCGGGGTGATCCCCTGCCAATCCTATTACCACCAACTAGGCAATCTGCTGAGCTACCCGTGGGAGTCCATCTGGAATCATGAGCTGGCTGTCTCCTTACGTGAGAGACGCTACATTCCACCCAAATGTGGCAGTTGCAGCCTGTTGTCAGAATGCGGCGGAGGCTGCCCGCTCTTGTTGGAGGGAGGTGTTTGATGGGGCCAACTGCCCCTGTGAAAGTGATCGTCCTGTATAACGAAAGCAGCCAATTAATAAAAGGTGAACCTCACGACATGTTGGCCGAAAATGGCGTAATTGCCTGCGCTGCTTCGGTCGCAGATGCGTTAGCCACTAGCTACGAGGTTGTGCGCGTGCCGATTCATACCGATGTCGAATTAGCCCTGGCCCCTTATCCACCCAGTGAATGGATGGTGTTCAATCTGGGCGAAGGCATCGATGGCAGGTTGTTCGAAGTCGCCCGAATCGTTTGGGCGCTGGAAGCGATGGGCTATAAATTCACTGGTGCAGGGGGCAACTCGGTCGCTTTAACGACCAATAAAGCTTTAACCAAAATGAAGCTGATTAATGCCGGCATCGCTACCCCACGCTGGTGGCTTTTTAGAGATCGTCGTGAAGTCAGAGGGAATTTTCCATTTCCGCTGATCGTAAAGCCGGTAGCAGAAGACGCCAGTCTGGGTATCGGTCCGGAAGCCGTCGTTCACACTCTGGTAGAGCTAAAGGCGCGCGTCGACCACATTATCGATTGTTATCGGCAGGCTGCCCTGGTTGAGAAATTCATCGAAGGCCGGGAATTCAATATCTCGGTTTGGGGAAACCCGCCAGAAGTCTTACCGCTTTACGAGATCGACTTCAGCGAATTTCCCGACCCATTTGAACGGATCGTGACATTTGCGGCGAAGTGGGAGCAAAATACTTTCGATTACAACCACACACCAGGTATTTGCCCGGCAGACATTGGAGAAGCGGCAGGCCAGCGAATCCGGGAAACCGCACTTTCTGCCTGGCAAGCCCTGGATTGCCGCGGGTATGCCCGAGTGGATATTCGCTTGAGCACCACCAACGAGCCTTACGTGGTGGAGGTAAACTGTAATCCAGACCTTTCTCGGGAAGCTGGTTTTTTTCTGGCCACCCAGGTGGCAGGATATTCTTACGAGGAAATGGTCGACCGTATTTTGAAGTTTGCTCTGATGGATGAGGCTTTTATCGGCGATGATCGAACCAGCCCACGGGGATGAAGGCCCCGAAATCCTCGAAATAACCGCTGTAGCGGGGGTATTTAAACCCACCGAGGTAGAAACGGTAGCCGAAATCTGGTCTGAATTCGTCGCAGGAAGGCGCCTCTTCGAGTGGTTATTACTTCCTCATCTACAGGGAAAATGGAAAAATATTGGGTTATGCCTGCTTTGGTCCTCACCCGCTCACCGAAGGTACTTTCGATCTGTACTGGATTGCGGTGGATAGCGACCATCGCGGGCGCGGGATCGGGTTAAAATTACTTCAAGCAGCGGAGGAAAGCGTGTCTTCACTGGGCGGCAGGCTAATTGTCGTAGAGACCTCCGGTCAAGATGAATACACACGGGCTCGCCACGTTTATGCGACAGCCGGATACCAGGCAGAAGCCAGGTTAAAAGATTTCTACGGGCCTGGCGACGACTTGGTGATCTTCACCAAGCCCATCGGCTCACAGGGCAAATAAATTGTAACTTTTGAAGAAAGCGGGGGTGGGGTTCTCCTGCCTTATTGAGAAGGATTACGAAATTCATAGAGAGATAAAAATGACCAGCGTAAAAGAAACCATCCAGAGTTTATTAAAACCCGTACAATCGATGCCAGCCGGAATGTATCATTACCAGGCGCCCCCGGAAGATCCTCGCAACTACAGGCTTCATTTACGCCTCGAACCGGATGGGAGCGGGGTGTTAATCGTCAACGCCTCAACTGTACTCCATCTGAATCAGACAGCCGCGGAATATGCCTATTATTTTGTGCGAGGTGTTCCGGAGGCAGAGGTTTTGAAAAATTTCGCTTCCCGCTACCGTGTGGAACGGGAACAAATCAGCCAACATTACCATGAATTTATTGAGCGCATCGACGCCCTGGTTTCCACGCCGGATTTGGACCCGGTCACTTTCCTGGACTTTGATCGCCAGGCTCCTTTTTCTGGTGAAATCTCTGCCCCTTATCGTCTGGATTGCGCTTTGACTTATAATCTGCGCGACTCGCTGGATCCCGGCTCCGCCCCAGCAGAGCGCGTCTCACACGAGTTGAATACCCAGGAGTGGCAGACGATTATGGATAAGGCCTGGGCCGCAGGCATCCCCCACGTAGTATTCACCGGCGGCGAGCCCACGTTGCGGGCAGACCTGGTAAAGCTGATCGAGCACGCCGAAGCGAACAACCAGGTCACCGGCTTGCTGAGTGATGGGCTCAATTTCAGCGACCCCGCCTACCTTAACGAGCTGCTGCAGACCGGCCTCGATCACTTGATGATGATTTACCAACCCGAAAATGAAACGGCCCGCACGGCATTACAAAATGTGTTGGCGGCAGATTTGTTCGTTGCAGTCCACCTCACCCTCACAGAATCCAACCAGGACCAGTTTGGCGGATTGCTGGACGAACTCGCCAGCTTAGGGGTTCTTGCAGTGTCGCTCAGCGCCAACAATCCCGCTCTGAGTGGAAAGCTTTCCACTGCCCGGGAGCAGGCCGCTCGCTTGAACTTTGATCTCATTTGGAATCTGCCGGTCCCATACTCTTCCTTGAACCCTGTTGCCCTGGAGACGGAGGATCTTGAGCTACCTGACGGTGCAGGTCGGGCCTGGCTGTATATTGAGCCGGACGGAGATGTTTTGCCTGCCCAAGGAGTAAACCATGTCCTCGGCAATTTCTTGGTCGACCCCTGGGAGAAAATCTGGCGGCAAGGCTAGCCGGAAAAAACCTTACCTGTGAACGTAAGCTGCAAATAAAAGCTCATGGCGCTCTCAGCCCTGGATTGGCACGCGCGTTTCAGCCAACAAGCCAGGTGGACGCGGAATCTGCGTTCTTATCTATTTGAGCGCGCCGGCGTTTATCAGTCTCAGCGTGTGGTCTCAATCGGTTGTGGGACTGGGGCGGTGCTGCAAAGCCTGCTTTCAGAGACCCATCCTTATAGCCAACCCCAAGTTTACGGCATTGATCTGAACGCGGAGTTTCTCTCGCTGGCCCGAGAGAATGGGCGTGGAGCCAGGCTTATCTGTGGCGATGGAAACCGCCTTCCATTTCCTCCAGATTCTTTTGATGCCAGCTTCTGCCACTATTTGCTGTTATGGGTAAAAGATCCTCAGAAAATCCTTTCTGAGATGGCTCGTATTACCCGACCCAATGGAGCCGTACTGGCCCTGGCAGAACCTGACTACGGCGGGCGTATTGATTTTCCAGACGAATTAGCGCAACTGGGGAGCTGGCAGGCTTCCGCTCTGCAGCGCCAGGGCGCTGATCCTTACCTGGGGCGCCGTCTTGCCGGGATCTTCACCCAATCAGGTCTGGTACAAATCGAGCAAGGCGTGATGGGCGGCGAATGGGCCGGCGACCCTTCCAGCGACCAACTGCAGTTGGAGTGGAAAGTTCTCGACTCCGATTTGGAAGGTCTGGTTGCAGAAGAGGAATTGGGGCGGCTGCATAAACTGGATGCCAAAGCCTGGCGGCAGGGCGAACGGGTATTGTTTGTGCCGACATTCTACGCCTGGGGCCGGGTCCGGAAATAACTCCCAGGATAAAAAAACTCTTGAGATCATCGCCATCTCAAGAGCTTATTCATTAAGTTCAGTATTCCCGAAGATTTATTCTCTTTCCGGTAAGCCAATTTCAATCTGTCCATCTACGACACGGGTTGGATAGGCAGGAATATCGACGACCGCCGGCAAAGTGATCGCTTTACCATTGCGTACATCAAAGGTTGCCCCGTGGCGCGGGCAGCTAATTTCAAACCCTTCCAGGTCGCCTTCACCAACCGGTCCATTATCATGAGAGCAAACATCTGCGATGGCGAAAAAAGCGCCGCCAATATTGAAAATGACGATCTCTTCGTTATCGATCTCGACAAAAAGTCGTTCGCCATTCGGCACATCTTCTACGGGCGCAATGGGGATAAATTCACATTGTACGGGATCCAATTGGCGATAATTATACAAACTCACTCCTTCAATTCATTCTACCAGGTCGTCGGTTGCCTCTCCCAGACCGTACACTCCAGCCTTGAGGACTTTCAGGGAAAGCAACGCGCATTTCAAGCGAACCGGGCCTAATTCCAGCCCCAAGATATCCAATAGATCCTCTTTGGAAATTTCCTTGACTTCCTCCAAAGATTTCCCTTGAATCGATTCGACCAGCAAATCGGCCGAGGCCTGCGAGATGGCGCAGCCATGCCCGTCGAACAACGCTTCCCTCACCTTTCCATCCGAGTCAACACGCAAGTCTATGCGAATATGGTCGCCGCACAACGGGTTATCGTCTTCAAATGAGATATCATTTGGGTTTAATTCCCCGCGGTAAAGCGGGTTTTTGTAACGATCGATTATTAATTCTCGGTACAGGTCATCCATCAGCTTACCGTTGAACGATTGATTGGCTATACGAAATGTCTCTTTGGCTTACCTGCCACTCAGCAGGCTCACACCGTCAGATCACATTCCAAAAATCTCTTTCACCTTGTACAAAGATTCCGCCAGCTTGTCTACCTCCTCGGGCATATTATACAAATAAAAACTCGCCCGAGCGGTCGCCGGCAGGTTGAATTTTTGATGCAATGGCATCGCGCAGTGATGGCCGGCCCGAATTGCAATTCCATCCCGGTCCAGAATTTGGGAGACATCGTGCGGGTGGATGCCTTTCAGCGTAAAAGAAACCACGCCGCCTTTCTTGTCTGCTGGAGGTCCAAACACTGTCAGGCCTGGAATTTCTTCCAGCCGCTCAAGAGCATACGCTACAATTTCACGCTCGTGGTCCGCAATCGCCGACATGCCGATCTTGGATAAGTAATCCACCGCCGCCCCAAGGCCGACCGCCTCCGCAATCGCAGGCGTCCCGGCTTCGAATTTATACGGGAGCTCGTTCGGGGAGAATGATCGCAGTTGGACTTGTTTTATCATATCTCCACCGCCCATGAAGGGCGGCATAGCTTCCAGAATTTCCTTACGCCCGTATAAAACCCCGATCCCGGTCGGACCGCACATCTTGTGTCCGGAAAACGCCAGGAAATCAACATCCAATTCCTTTACGTCCACCCGAAAGTGCGGGACGGATTGAGCTCCATCCAACAAGGTTAATGCGCCGGACTGGTGAGCCAGGCGAATGATTTCAGCAGCGGGATTGATCGTCCCTAGCACATTGGACATATGTGTAAACGAGACCAGGCGTGGGTTGAGCTCTAAAAGCCGCCGGTATTCTTCCAAATCCAACAGCCCGTCTGGAGTGACCGGGATAAACTCAAGGCGCACACCCCGTTCAGCAGACAGGATTTGCCAGGGGACTAAATTAGAATGGTGCTCCATTTCGGTTAGAAGGATTACGTCGCCCGAATGCAGATTCGAGCGGCCCCATGAATAAGCCACCAAATTGATCAATTCAGTGGCGTTGCGCGTAAAGATGATCTGGCGAGCAGATGGCGAGCCTATAAATTCTGATATCCGAATGCGAGCGTCTTCATATTTTTGGGTCGATTCTTCAGCTAAAACATGAATTCCACGGTGGATATTCGCGTTTGACTGGCGGAAGAATTCGTCCATTGCCTGGATAACGCTGGACGGTTTCTGGCTGGTCGCCGCAGAATCCAGGTAAACAAGCGGAACTCCGGGATGCACTACCCTGGCGAGAATTGGAAAATCAACCCTTATCTGGGCTGTATCCAGAACATTTTCCTTTTCAACCCCGGGTTTCATGATTTCGCCCCAGTTATTGACACACTGTTTAACCTCAAAAATTCACCTTAACCAACCGGTCGCGGCCGGGTCCGGCGGCGTTTCTTGGTTATTTGGCGAATATTGTGCGAGTCCTTCGGGCACCATAAAACGTGATCCGGCACCATCCAACCGTCCGTTAAGTAGACGTTTTCTTGAAATTGTACTGCCAGCATTTTCGGGTCTACCTGGACTACCGTCCCCTCCAGCCAATCTCTCACACGGTCTCCATCGCGATCGTGGTCGCAAAAGACTTCGATCCGGTCACCAACTTGAAATGCTTCGTCGCGGTTAGGCGCGGAGGTAAAGTAAAGCCCTGGCAATTCAGCCTCCTTAACATTTCACCATCCAGAAATACCAATGGCGAGCCGTTTAAACCGCCTCGCCAAAAGCATGTTACCACCCCGTGGCTTTCGATATTTTCTGGATCGTTACTCTTCTGTCTAAACTCCCATTTAAAAAACAGGGTTTTCAAAAGGGATGTTTTTTTTATTCGATTTTCTGGCCCATTTTGTCAGCAATTGCCAGTTGAAAACGCTCACGGACTCCTTCAAAAGGAATTCGCTGCATTATTGGGTCGAAAAAGCCTTCAACGATCAGGCGTTCGGCTTCAGCGTAAGGTATGCCTCTACTTCGGAGATAAAATACCTGCTCGGCATCTATTTTACCAACCGTTGCGCCATGTGTACAGCGAACATCATCCGCCAGAATTTCCAGGCCCGGAATTGAATCGGCGCGAGCTTTCCGGCTGAGAACCAAATTGCGGTTTGCCTGATATCCGTCTGTCTTCTGAGCGCCTGGGGCTACGTAGATCATCCCTTGCCAGACCGACCGGCTGCTCTCTTTCAAAGCGCCTTTGAAAAGCATATCGCTGGTTGTGTTCGGGGCAAGGTGGTTTTGCTGGGTATCGTGGTCAAGGTGTTGAACGCCATCGGTGAAATAAAATCCGGACATCCGCCCGGTCGCGCCCTGGCCAGCCAGGTCTAAATCGGAAAAATTCTTGGTCAAATGGCTCCCTACTGCGCCAAATATCCAATCCAGGTTGCCATCCCGGCCAACTCTGGCGCGCTCATGGCTGAAATTCCATACATGCTCCCCCCAGGATTGCAGCTCAACGAAGCGCAAATTGGCTCCCGCGCCGACATGAATCTCGACGATGCCGGCATGAAGTGACTGGCCGTGAGGCTCAGTTTGTGATGCAGCCTCATGAATATAAGTAAGAGAAGCGCCTTCTTCGATCCATACCAGGATATGCGAGAAGTACGCCAGGTTAGCCCCAGGACCCCACAAAATGCTGTGCAGTGGCTGGTCAACCTGCACCCCGCGCGGAACGTATACCAACACACCCTGGCGCGCTAAAGAAGCGGCCAGCGCAGAAAATTTACCTTCATCAGCCCGGACGATCTGACCCAGAATAGGAGCCAATAAATCGCTGTGCTGATTTTCAGCCGTCTCGAGGTCTGTGAAAACAACGCCTTTAGCAGACAACCCTGGATCCAGAAAAACCTGCGAGCTTGCCGGCGTTAGTACGATTTGACCGCCATGTTGATCTCCAACCAGGGGCTCTAATAGCTCAGCCGGGGGCATCGGGAGCTCCTGGACTTCGGATGAAGTGGGCAGGTGAAAGCTGCCGGCCGGTAAAGGCCGTAGATCCGTACGACGCCAGGCCTCTTCACTGACGGTTGGGATCGGCAGCTTTTCAAACGCATCCCAGGCCCGGACGCGATACTGCTTCAAAAATTCCGACGCTTCATTCGCCTGTGATAGAGCCGGGATCATATCCCGGGTAAAAACAAACTCCTTCGATTCTAATCGCTCGCCCCGCCTTGTGCGGGTGACAACAGTTCGAGTCGGCATAATGTCCTTTATCCTATGGAGCCTTCCATTTGCAATTGGATCAAGCGATTCATTTCGATGGCGTATTCCATCGGAAGTTCTTTAACCAGGGGTTCGATAAAACCCGAGACCACCATGGTTGTAGCTGCTTCTTGGCTCAAACCCCGGCTCATCAGATAGAAAAGCTGTTCCTCGCCTACCTTCGAGACAGAAGCCTCGTGACCCACCGACACATCCTCTTCATCGATCTCGATGTAGGGATATGTGTCCGAGCGGGCATGCTCATCCAACAATAATGCATCGCATACCACGTTCGAACGAACATCCTCGGCGCCTTTATACACCTTCAATAGACCGCGGTAAGAAGCCCTCCCGGTTCCCTTGCTGATGGATTTGGACGTGATCTTGCTGCTGGTATGCGGAGCGAAGTGAATCACTTTACCACCGGCATCTTGATGTTGCCCAGGGCCCGCAAAAGCCATAGAGAGTATCTCGCCATGCGCTCTCGGTTCCAACAGATAGCAGGAGGGATACTTCATCGTTAGTTTCGAACCCAGGTTGGCGTCAACCCACTCCATCGTGCCGTTTTCGTAAACGAAAGCTCGTTGGGTCACCAGATTGTAAACATTCGTCGACCAGTTCTGAATGGTCGTGTAACGCACACGGGCGTCTTTTTTCACAATGATCTCGATCACGCCGCTATGAAAAGAATCGGTCGTATATGTGGGCGCCGTACAACCTTCGACATAGTGTACCTGGGCGCCTTCGTCAGCGATGATCAATGTCCGTTCGAATTGGCCGATATTGGCTACATTCAAGCGGAAATATGCCTGTAAAGGCAGGTCCACTTTGATCCCTTTTGGTATATAGATAAATGAGCCACCCGACCATACGGCGCTGTTCAGGGCAGCGAATTTATTGTCTTCGATTGGGATCACGGTGCCGAAATATTCCCTGAACAGATCGGGGTGTTTCCGCAGGCCGTCTTCGATACTCAGGAAGATAACGCCTTTCTTTTCAAGTTGTTCCTGGAGTTTGTGGTACACCATCTCAGATTCATATTGGGCGCCCACACCGGCAAGGAACTTCCGTTCAGCTTCTGGGATGCCCAATTTATCAAAGGTGCCTTTAATGGCGTCAGGTACGTCATCCCAAGAGCGGCTTTCCGTCTCTGTTGGCTTGACATAGTAGTAAATTTCGTCCAGGTTTAGCTTCGAAAGGTCGCCTCCCCAGGTCGGGATCGGCCGGTTACGAAAATGTTCATAGGCTTTCAGGCGGAAATCTAGCATCCACTTGGGTTCGCCTTTCATCGCCGAAATTTGTTCGACGACCGTCTGGTCCAACCCCTTGCGGGATTTGAACACATACGTGTCCGGGTCCTTGAAGCCAAATTGATATTCACCAATCCCCTCCAAGATTTTTGCGTCACTCATCACATACCTCCAAATGAACTACCAACACATCAAGCGGTGATCGCTTCATTTTTTTCACGCAGCCAGTCGTAACCTTGTTCCTCCAGGTGAAGCGCCAGCTCGGGCCCACCCGTCTCAACGATCCGGCCGTCGAGCATGATGTGGACAAAGTCGGGTTTGACATAATTCAAGATGCGTTGGTAGTGTGTGATTACCAGCACACCCAGACTCGGACCTCGCAAAACATTTACGCCCTCGGAGACGATCCGCAGCGCATCGATATCCAAACCCGAGTTTGTCTCATCCAGGATAGCAATTTCCGGTTGTAAGGTAGCCATTTGCAAGATTTCGGCGCGTTTCTTCTCGCCTCCGGAGAAACCATCATTCAAATAACGACCGGCGAACGACGGATCCATCTTTAAGAGTTCCATCCGGCTTTTTAAAAGGCGGCGAAATTCCGGGATAGGCATCCCTTTACTCTCGGTATCTTCAAACTTCATGTGGGCATTCAAGGCCGTTCGAAGGAAATTTGCAACCGTAACACCAGGTATTGCTACAGGGTATTGAAAAGCGAGGAAAATGCCCAGGTGAGCACGTTCATCCGGCGCTAATTCAATGACATTTTTCCCTTTGAACCAGACTTCGCCCTGGGTTACCTGGTAGGATGGATGGCCCATTAATGTATACGCCAGCGTGGACTTACCGGTCCCATTCGGACCCATCAAAGCGTGAACTTCACCCTGACTGACTTTCAGATTAACCCCTTTGAGGATTTCACGGCCATCTATGCTGACATGCAGGTTGCGAATATCCAATTCGGACATAAATATAAGCTCCTTAATGAGGTGAAACTGTATTCGATCTTTCGATCACCCAAAATTGTGTAAGCAGTATCGTACTTACAACCAATTTGCTCTGTTTTTCTCAAACTTGCCAATTATAGCAGTTACACCAATTTCCGTCAATATTTAGCATAAAATTCTAGTATATTAAGGACTATTATAACAAGCCTGGGTTTCAAAGTCAATAATATTTACGATAATAATCTTAAATATTGACAAAAAAAATCCTGCATGCTATACTTCCAACCAGCAAGAAAGAAAAAGGATTTTTATATTCTGAAATAACATTCGACGGTTGAACGGCAGGATTAACAATGCTTGACCAAAAGGATAACGAGCACCTGAAAAGCACCCGTGAGCGGGTGCTGCAGACTTTGCTCACAAGCCAACGGTGCACCATAAATGAGCTTGCGCAAGCAGTAGATATCAATCCTATCTCAGTACGTCACCATATTACCAGGCTGCAAGCAGACGGATTGGTTGACTCGGCGGAAGAACGTCATGGGGTTGGTAGGCCGCGCCGGGTCTATTTTTTGACAGAAAATGGACTGGAACATTTTCCTACCCGCTACTTGCGCCTTACGCTTCGTTTGCTTGGGCAGTTGAAAGAAACCTTACCTCAATCCACAATTAATGGTTTGTTTTCCCAGATGGCAATGGAAGTGGCTGCCCGGTACAATACGGATATCCAAGGACAGTCCATGGAAGAACGTCTGGACTTGATGAAGAAAGTATTGAGAGATGAAGGTTTTAATGTAGATTGGAAACGTCAAGGGGACTACTACCACATCCGTGAAGTCAATTGCCCATATTTCCATATTGGCCAGAACTATCCGGAAGTATGTTTCGTAGACCAGGCGTTGATTTCGACTGTTCTCTCCTTACCCGCCGAAAAAGTACAGTGCATGCTGGATGGAGATAGTCATTGCACATACATCGTAACTAATTTACCCATAGTGGAGAAGCAGGAAGTATGAACAAGCAACCCCAACAAGAAGAAAATAACAAAGTTATCTGGCAGGTTGAGAGCACCCACCCCGAGTTGGTCGAGCAATTACGCCAGCAACTGGGCGAAGTGGTCGATCCCGAAATTGGGCTTAATATTGTTGAATTAGGGTTGGTTCGCGATGTAGCCATCGAAAATGATAAAGCTACAATGACGATGATTCTTACAACACCCTTCTGCCCTTACGGACCCGCTCTCTTAGAAATGTCTCGCCAAAAAGCTGAAAACGCGTTGGGTAAGCCCGTCGAATTGGAGATGGGCATGGAAATGTGGGACTTTTCAATGATGGAAGAGGGAGCCGGCGCCGATTGGGGCTTGTATTAAGCCTCCAAAGTTCTTTGATCCCTGCGCTGCGCCGCAGGGATTTTTCTATTTCGGAATTGGGTTCCTTCGGTCGCGGCACATAAATTGCACCACGAATAGTGGTTTCTTATACTGGAATAATTGGTTATAAGATAAAATTGGATAGGAAACGAACATCGCTTCCGAAAGTTATGGATTCCCGGTTTGCCATCCAAGAATAATCAAGGTAGGATGAGCGTTAATGGAAAACACAGCATCACCTTCTTCAACCCCTGCAGCGCGTTCCAACCGCGGAACGTTTAATCACCTTCAGATGGTGATTGGCGCAGCTTTCATCCTCGCTACGTTGTTCACGGCATGGACGCCCGCCGGAATTCCAGCGGGTAATTCAGGCCAGGAGCTAGCCGCGGGTCTGTTTTCTCAACCTACTCAAGGAGCATTAAACGGACCGACTCCGACGCCGCGCTTGCGTCCGCTGATTGGAATCGTCGCCGGGCATTCGGGAAACGATTCGGGCGCCGTCTGTCCGGATGGGCTGACTGAGAGGTTTGTTAATGAAACCGTCGCCGGCTACGTCCAAAAATATCTCATTGATCGACAATTGGATGTCGATGTGCTCAAAGAATTTGACTCCCGTCTGACGGGCTACAAAGCCTCAGCATTGGTTTCCATCCATGCGGATTCTTGTGATTATATTAACGATCAGGCAACCGGATTTAAGGTTGCCGCTGCGCTCTCCAATCCGCACCCTGAGCGAGCTGCCCGGTTGACCGCATGCTTGCGCAGCCGCTATGCCCAAATCACTCACCTGCCATTGCATAGCACCAGCGTTACAAATGATATGAGCAGTTACCATGCCTTCAGCGAGATCGATGAAAACACCCCCGCAGCGATCATCGAGACCGGCTTCTTGAATCTTGATCGCGAGATTTTGGAACAACATCCCGATTTGCTGGCAAAGGGCATCGCTGAAGGTATCTTATGCTTTATCCACAATGAAGACGTTTCCCCTGTGCCGACTTAAACACCTCCATGACCTCGTCACCGGCATCCGCCAGAACTGCTATCGAAAATGCCCAACAAGCGCTTCGGGCTGGGAACCGGCTGCTCGCTCGTCGTTGGGCAGAGCAAGCCCTGCGCATCGATCCGGACGCAGAGGAACCCTGGTTAATCCTGGCTGGGATCTCCGCACCGCGTGCCAGTATTAATTATCTGAATAAAGCGCTCGAGATCAATCCGAGCAGCAGAAATGCCCGCCGGGGAATGCGTTGGGCGGTTCAACGCTTGCGCAGCGAACAAATACCCCCTCAGAATAAGCAAATCGTCGAAAAAAACATCGCTTTAGATGCCTGGATCAGGCCTAAGCCGGCAGTTCTACCCTGGACGTTATTGATCCTGACGTTGGTGGTTGCAATTGCTGCTTGGTTCGGTTCCCCAACGTTTTCACTAGCTTTTTCGCCTGGCAAATCTTTACCACTGGCTCAGCTCGCTATCGACAAAGAGACTCGCACACCGACCCCGACACCCACATATACCCCCACGCCCACATACACCCCGACCCCCACCCCGACGGAAACTTCCACTCCCACGGAGACTCCCACAAACACACCGACCGAAACACCGACTGAAACACCAGTTCCAACCAAAACACCTAAGCCCAAAAAGCCTAAGAATTCTGTCAGCATCCCGGATAATATCAGCGCAGGTCAACGCTGGATCGATGTAGATTTATCCCAACAGCGAGCCTATGCCTACCAGGGATCCGAAATCGTCAATACCTTTATCGTGTCGACCGGCACCTGGCTGCACCCAACCGTGGTTGGCCAATTCCGTATCTACGTCAAGTACCGCTATGCAGATATGTCTGGTCCAGGATACTATCTGCCGAATGTCCCCTATGTCATGTACTTCTATAAAGACTACGGCTTGCACGGCACCTACTGGCATCACAATTTCGGTACGCCAATGTCACACGGGTGTGTTAATTTTCGCACGGAAGACGCGGCCTGGTTGTTCAATTGGGCTTCTGTCGGTACCCTGGTAAATGTCCACCAGTGAATTAATCGCTTAAGCTCTCGATGTCCAAAGATCCGGCCCCAAAAAAAGTGCTTCCTGCGCTAAATCGCAGAGATTTTTTGAAATTAAGCGGTTTAGGTATAGCCGGGTTTTTCCTGCCCTCACGGATCAATTTTCAATTAAATGAACCTCAACAACAAGGGAGAGTTGTTGATCCGGTGGTAACAGAGTATGAGGCGCCGTCGTTCGACACTAATAAAGTCCGGGATTATTGGAAAGATATGGTCTTCCCGATCACTGAAGTCACGATAGGCGACGCGGAACCCGCCTTCAACAGGATATGGTACGCGATCGGATCGGAAGGTTTTGTTCATTCTGGTGGTGTACAACCGGTACAGACCCGGCTGAACGCTCCTGAACTCGAGATTCCTCCTGAAGGGTTTTTAGCCGAAGTGACCGTGCCCTATACGGACGCGCATTTTGGTCCCGAACAGCGCATCCCGGTAGGCTACCGCTATTATTACGAGACCACGCATTGGATCATCGCATTGGTTTACAACCAGCAAAATGAACCCTGGTATCACGTACGCGAAGACAAGTGGGACAATGAATATTTTGTGCCAGCCTCCCATCTTCGCCGGGTGCCGGAGGAAGAGTTGACCCCGCTCTCCCCGGACGTGCCTCCCTTTGCGAAACGCCTGGAGGTTCGCACGGCGGAACAGGCTGTGATCGCTTATGAATGGGATCGACCAGTCTTTATGACGCGTGCTGCTACAGGCGCACGGTTTAGCAACGGCAATTTTGCTACCCCTCCAGGCAGGCACATGACTTTTCACAAGCGGCCTTCACGCCACATGGCGGCTGGTAACCTGGCGTTTAATGGCTATGATTTACCAGGCGTACCCTGGATCTGTTATTTCACCAAGAGCGGGATTTCTTTTCATGGCACTTTTTGGCATAACAATTTCGGCCGGCCGCGCAGCCACGGCTGTGTAAATCTAACCCCTCAGGCCGCCAAGTGGATCTATCGCTGGACCCTGCCAAGCGTCCCCCCGTCCATTCAAGACGTCTACGTGGATTCGGGAACTGTTGTTGATGTATTGGGTTAATAAAATTCAAATAATTTCATGAGATAATTTTGGTGTATTAAAAATCGAGCAAGGCTTTAATCTGCCGGGGTGATTATGCACAGCGCTTTTCAGTACGATCACTATCTTCTTAAACGCCAGGTTTTGGCATTGACTGGTAAATTTCGCGTTTACACTTCCAATGACCAACTGGTGCTTTACAGCCAACAAAAAATGCTCCGGCTGAAAGAGGACATCCGCGCTTATACCGACGAGAGTATGTCGGAAGAACTGCTCTATATTCAAGCTCGCCAGGTCATCGATTTTTCAGCCGCGTATGATGTTTGGGACAGCCCATCCGGAACTCGGGTAGGTGTGTTGAAACGCAAGGGATTGCGCTCTATGATGCGCGATGAATGGATCGTTTTGGACTCGGACGAAAATTCTATTGGAGTGTTGTTAGAAGATAGCCTGGGCCGGGCAATGATGCGCAGGTTGGTCCTGGGTTCACTGCTTCCACAAAATTACGATTTACTCGTGAATGAGGAACGAGTGGCAGACTTGAGGCAGCGCTTTAATCTCCTGCGTTATGAGCTGGAGATTGATTTTTCCTCAGGATCAAGCAACCATGTCGATCCTCGTTTGGGAATCGCTGCAGCGATATTGCTGGCCACAATCGAAGGCCGGCAGGATTGATTTTTCTAAAGGATGATGAATATGTCCCGACAACCATTGTTTGCCGGTTTAGTTGTAGATGAACAAGATCATGTCGTAGAGATCTCTAATGTCGGGGGTGAACCCTTTTATGTGGTCGATGATCAGGGTTTTCACCGCCATATCCCCTCTGAACAGGTGGATCGCCAGGTCCTTCAATCCATGCGTGAGATGATCGAGGGTCACGAAGGTTTTCTATCCGAGGAAACAGCTAAAATGCTCGGTCAAGAAGATATATTTACGAAAGCGATGATCGAAAACCAATTAAAACAGCTTGACAAACAGTTTGACACGATTATGGAATCGGGTATTCCCGAGGAAGGGCGGGCGTACATGGGAATGATGGGTTTTCGCATCCGCATCAACCTCCATGGAGATGTGCTGGAAATTATCCAGCCAGGTTATTATGGTTCAGAGGATGAGTAATAGCCGCGCAAGATAAAATCTTACAAGATGAAGCCGTAAGAGCTTTTTTATAAACTGCCGACGATAAAATAACAAATATCTAATAGAAGGCTGGTAACATAGGATCAGAGGATTTGAGATTTTTTTCTTGACCTGCGCGCGTGTAATTTTTCAACGCCGTAATTCATGAGCAAAGGCCAGGATTGGAGAAAACAACATGAAGTCATCGGGTTTTATTGTTGATGTCTCGGAAGCGGATTTTGAATTTGAGGTGCTGGCCTATTCTCAGCAAGTGCCTGTGATCGTCGATTTCTGGGCAGAGTGGTGCGGGCCTTGCAAGGTGCTTGGGCCGTTACTGGAGAAGCTGGCAGAAGAAGGGAATGGCTCATTCAGACTGGCGAAAGTGGATGTGGATGAGAATCCGAACCTCGCCATGCGCTTTAATGTACGCGGCATCCCGACAGTGAAGGCGTTTCGGGATGGGAACGTCATTTCTGAGTTCACTGGAGCCCGCCCAGAACCACTGGTGCGCGAATTCATCCGCTCCTTAGCGCCTTCCCAGTCAGATTTAACGCTGGAAAAAGGCGTGAGTTACTTGCATCAGCTCCTGCCTGAAAAGGCTGAAACGGCATTCCGAAGTGTATTAGAGAATATGCCCCAAAACCCTGCTGCAATGCTGGGTCTAGCAAAAAGTCTTCTTTTACAAGGGTGTGGCGCGGAGAGTCGCAAGCTTTTACGTTCAATACCTGCCAGCCGCGAATATTCTAAGGCCGAAATGCTGCTGCCATTAGCCTCCGCCCTGGAGGATCTCGAAGAAAAGGATTTCCAAATTTTATCGGATGAAAATGACGATCCTCTGGAAGCATCGTATTTCAATGCACTGCGGTTAGTCACGCGCGGAAATATCCCGGCTTCCCTGGATGGTTTTTTAGAAATTCTGCAACAGGACAAACGCTACCGCGGCGGAGAAGCGCATAAAATCGTGCTAGGGTTGCTTGAGCTAATTTCTGAAGATGAAGACCTTGCCCGCCAATACCGAAGTGAATTAGCTTCAGTCCTTTTTTGAGAAAATCTTAATCCTTTGAGACGGTCGTTGAACAGGGAGATCCACTCATTGGGTCTCCCTGACTCTTTAACCTCCACATAGGATGTAACTCCATTTATCCTTACGCGTGGACCACCAAAAGCGCACAACACTATTCGTTAACCAGGCCCTACATTTGAGACGACAGAGACCTGCGTCTCGCTGGGTGAGGGCGCAGCAGTGACGAGGACTATTGTAGGCGTCGGTAAAGGACCTGGGATTAAGGCAGGATGTTTCCTCTACAACCGGGGCGTCTGTATGTGTAGCGAGTTCGGTGGGATTAAAAATTGCAGTTTATGACAAATTGGAGGTTGTAAATTCAAAGAGGTAGGAGCTGCGCTACCCGCCATTAAGATTCTTCGTAATAATCTTCTTCATCATAATCGTCTTCATCGTCATCTACGTCATAAGGCCAATCCAATTCTACAGGTTCGAGCCAAACAACCTCGAGTTCTGTTGAACAGGCGTTGCACTTAATCCGTTGACCCATCCGGGGTTTCAGTCCAATATTAATTTTTACGCCGCAGGCGGGACAATCTGCCATAGCCATTTCTTATTTCCTCCGTAAATTCAAAATAGCTTATTTGCCACTCAGAATGCCTGGTCAACCGCTTCGCAGGATTGAAATACGTTACCAAATACATGACGCCTCTCAAGTTAACCACTCGAGAGACGCCATGTTGTATTTTCATCGCCTTATAAAAGGCGTTTGAAAAACCCCACCGTGCCGTGTGCAGCTAAGTTTTGAACCTGCCTTCGCAGGTTGGGTCCCTCCTTAGAGATCCGCCTTGGCCGAAGCCTATCGCGTCACTCTTAGAAGATCGAGACCCTATTAGAGCGTGTTGGCTCAAAACCGGGGTGCGGCATCACGCGCACAGCAGGGTATCCATCTTATACCACAAAAAAAGCGGGGTGAGTAGGTAAATTTGATTAATATTCCACGCTTGTAAGTTCTCTGATAGGTCCGTTGCCGTTTGCTTTCGGCCAGCGGCCGGCGTGGAGCGCCAAACGCGCCTAACCCTTTTTCATTCCAGGTCCAGCTTGATGTGCAGTTCTTTCAGTTGCTGTGGCTCCACAGGAGATGGAGCGTCTCCCATAACATCCCTGGCTGCCTGGTTCTTAGGGAACGCGATTACTGACCGGATATTGGGCTCATCAGCAAAAATCATACAAAGGCGGTCGATTCCCGGGGCAATTCCTCCATGCGGTGGTGTTCCATATTCAAACGCCTCCAACATATGTCCGAAGCGTTCGCGTGCAACGTCTGGATCCAGCCCAATCAAGGCAAACACTTTCTCCTGCAGCTTACGGTCGTGGATACGGATTGACCCTCCACCGACCTCGTAATTATTCAATACCAGGTCATATTGCTGCCCGCGCGCTTTTCCAGGGTTAACGTCCAGCAGGGCAATGTCCTCCGGCATAGGTGCAGTGAATAAATGATGGCTGGGGTCCCAACGCTTCTCATCGGCATTCCAATTAACAAATGGAAAATCGATAACCCAACAAAAAGCAAGGATGTCCGGATCGATCAATCCCAGTCTCTCGCCCAGAAGCACGCGCAGCCGCCCAAGCGTATCAAATACCACCGGGGATTGGTCGGCGACAAACAGCAACAAATCCCCTGCCTGCGCCTCCATCCGCTCAATAAGCGCTCTCAACCTTTCCTCGGAGAAAAACTTTGTAAAAGGTGATCTTTGTTCTCCGTCAGAGGTCAGTGCCAGGTACGCCAGGCCCTTTGCTCCATATTGTTTTACGAATTCGGTCAACTCGTCGATTTGCTTCCGGCTGTAATCCCCCAGGGATTTGGCGTTAAACCCTCGAACTTCGCCGCCGTTTTCTATGGCGCTGTCAAATACCTTAAACCCACTGCCGCGCGCCAGGTCAGAGATGTCTTTCAGCTCCAGGCCAAAACGGATATCAGGGTTGTCTTTACCAAACCGGTTCATCGCTTCCTGGTAGGTCAAACGCGGCCAGGGTTTGGCGAACAAGCGTTTGTTTGGGACCACCTCGGCGACCATCTTCGTGAACATTTCTTCGATCAGTAGCATGACGTCTTCCCGCTCAACGAAAGACATCTCTAAGTCCAATTGGGTGAATTCGGGCTGGCGGTCGCCGCGTTGGTCCTCATCCCGAAAGCAGCGCGCGATTTGAAAATAACGCTCGATCCCCCCAACCATCAACATTTGTTTAAGCTGCTGGGGCGATTGTGGCAGCGCATAGAATTCCCCTGGGTGAAGCCTGGAAGGAACCAGGTAATCGCGTGCCCCTTCTGGCGTTGTCTTAAACAAAATTGGTGTCTCAACTTCAATAAAACCCAATTGATCCAGGTAGTCGCGAATAAACTTGATAAGGCGGTGGCGAAGCTCGAGATTGTTTCTCATCTTGTCCCGCCGGATATCCAGATAACGGTAATGCAGGCGTGTATTTTCATCCACATCTTCTTCTTTGTTGATTGAAAAAGGCGGCGTTTTTGCTGCATTCAGCACTTTTACCTGCTGGGTGTCGATTTCAATATCCCCGGTCGCCAGGTTCGGATTTTCGGAGCCCGCCGGTCTTGCACGGACCAATCCCTTGACCTGAATAACCCACTCTGGACGGACCGCCGCAAGAGTCTCGTGAGCCGAGGGGGAAGTCTCTGAAGAAGCCACGATCTGAACAAGGCCAAAGCGATCGCGCAGGTCAATGAACGTAACTCCCCCGTGATCCCGGCGACGGTGTACCCATCCCGCCAGGGTGACTTCTTGATCGATATTGGAGCGACGAAGCTCCCCGCAAGTATGCGTTTTATACATACCTTTCCTCCATAAAAAATCGCCCTTCGCACGGCGCGACGGGCGATAGGTTGGAAAATGTAGAATTAAATTTCTTCAATCTCAGCATTCTCATCGAAATCAGTATCGTCTTCCTCCCAATCCTCATCCTGGGCGAAATCTCCCTTCAATCCGGAGGAAATGTGAAATTCACTCGGCCGTTCTCCTTGTTCGAAACCGGCGAGCACAAAAATGGCTCTGGTGACATCCCCGCCTGGGTTGTGCCAGCGGTGGCGCAGTTGGGCTGCAAAAATCAAGCTGTCCCCGGGTTCGAGCCGAAATATCTGCCCCTCGACTTCGTATTCCAACTGGCCGCTGAGGCACATGACGAACTCATGTCCAGTGTGCAGCATTCCAAATGGTCCACTGGTTGCTCCGGGTTCTAATGTCAACATAAAAGGCTCAACATAACCAATAAAAAACTCGCCGCCCAATCCTTCCCAAACTCCATTCGGGAAAGCGACCCGCGTCCGCTCTTTCGGTTTTCGGAATACGATATCCTGTTTGGGAGGTTCAGACCGGAAAAAAGCTGTGATGGGGACTTCCAGCGCATCGGCGATCTTGTATAACGTGCTAACCGAAGGGGATGTTCGCGCTCGTTCGATCATACTTAAGGCGTTGGTTGAAAGCCCGCTGGCTCGCGCCAATGCGCGCATTGACTTTCCCCTTTCCTGACGCAACTGTCGCAGCCTGGATCCCACATCGACATTCAAAAGTTCGTTACCAGATGATTCCATTCCCCAACTCCTAGACTTTCAGGGTTAAACACTTCATGATTTATCGCTTGAGAACCAATTGCTTCAACAAACCGTTACATTATACTCTCAATGAATAGTTTTGGAGTGCGGTCGCTCGGCCTGAGGAAAATTGCCGTAGTTGATCCGCAGTTATTGCTCCAGACTTCAATTACCTGTTAAATCAAAGAAGGAGCCAAGCAGGCTCCTTCTCTATTGGGTGAAACGGATTACGGGATTTGGTCGCCAGATGAAATCAAAGGTGGGAGCGTGTCGATGATTACATCTTTGTTCGCTTCCAGTTCTTCTGGAGCAACTTTATCAGCGGTCAGGAATAAATTCGGGTCCCCGTGGCAGGTATTGCACGACTTCGTCTGGGGTGTGTTTCTTTGAATATTGTGTGGCGTGGCATATGTCCAGGTCTCCTGAGTGTTGAATCTTGAGAGTAAGTCTGAACCATAAGCATCGAATGTATCCGGAGAAACAGGCACATGCCGGACGGTTACGTAGCGATATGGCCGCTCGTAAGATTGAATGGGGTTACGCCCAATCAGGAACGTCTGGTAAACAGCATCCAGGGTTGAAGTTGGGTCGCCGGCTGGGTTCGTCCCGGTATGGCAGCCTTCACAGTTTGTGTAAGCAATCGAATGGCAAACCTGGCAGGACAACTCCGCGCCATGCATCTTGTGCATGAGCACATCATCTTGACCCGAAGTTACCTTGGAATGGCAGCTTTCGCAGCGCGGTGTTTGTACACCCTCGTAAATGTGTTCCACGGGCATTAACCGGCTATCTTGTGGCCCTGGGTGGCAGCTATTACAGTCGGCCGGTTGGCCATGCATTTGTACACCGGTGTGGCAGTTCACGCAGGTCATTTGTCCCTGGCTGTAATGCACGTCTGCTTGCAATCCGGGATGATTTCCCATGAATTCATCTCCCTCCACGCTTGCATGACAGGCTGTGCAATTGAGTTCCATGGAGGGTGTGCGATTGAATACATGCCCATTGATGAGTCCGCCCCCGGTAAGTGCAGGCTTACTTATGTGGCAATCACCGCAGGTAGCATGGCAATTGCTGCATTGCGCCTCAACCGCTGCTGAAAGAACAGGGTGATTTTTGATAGTACTCCGATCTTGTATTCTCGTCCAAAAACCAGACAGGTTGGTATGCAAATTCGTCGAATTTCCGGCGACGATATCTTTATGGCATTCTCCGCAGGTCGTTTCTGGATCCTTACTGGGATTCCGGATCATCCCCTGATGAGCAGTTTCCTTTTCCGGAGATTGCACACCCCCATGGCAGTCGGCGCAACCAATATGCCCATGGACGGTCTTATCTAATTCTTCCCCATTAACCAGAACTTTTTCCCATGCTTGGGATTGCGAAACATCCCCACCTGCAGCGGTTGCATTGGTAGCCTTCGTAGGTCCTGCAGAATCAATCAGCTGTTGTTGGTCCGTATGGCAAGAGCGGCAGTAATCGACAGGAGTTTCGGTGGGGGCGCTTTGTGCTGTAGGATCTGCTTCTAGTGCTGCGGAATCCGGTTGAGCTGCATTTGCACCTGCAGAAGCTGGATCTGAAACTGGGTTTACCGGTGCAATTGATGGCTGTCCGCATGCGGTTAAAAGAAGCGCCAGCAAGCCCGCCAGGATGATGAGCTTAAACTTGAGCATGTTGACCAATCCTCTCGATTGTTATTTCGTTAACGAAAAGATACACCTCGCATTATATAAGACATTCATATCAATGCAAGTGACAAAAATAACAAATACTTATCATTTATCCTTATAACTATGTTATTTTTGTCACTTGGTTCGTAAATTCGTATATGCTAGTATGCACAATGAGACAAAATGTCAGGCTTGAATACTCATCAAATTCACATCTTTCTAATAGCGGCTGAAACCTTGAATTTCACCCATACTGCTCAACAGTTGGAGATCACGCAACCCAGCATCAGCCAGCATATTCAGGCTTTGGAGGATCACTTTGGTCTTCCTTTATTTTCACGTTCGGGCAGGAACATTGAACTCACCGATGCCGGGGCAGCTCTTATCCCCCTGGCCAGAGAATTCGTGTACCTCTCCACACATATTGATGAGATGATGGCTTCTCTGAAAGGCGATATTCATGGGCACTTGGTAGTGGGATGCAGTACTCCCACCGGCAGGTATATTCTGCCTAAGCTGCTGGCAGCTTTTCATCACCAGTTTCCCCAGGTTAAAGCAACCTGCATGGTTGCAACTCAATCACAAGCGCTCAAAATGTTAAGTGAAGGCAAAGTGCATCTCGCATTGGCCAGCGATCCGCCTTTGGTAGCGGATATCGATTACCAAAAGGTCACGACCGAACACATTATCCTGATCGTGCATCCCGACCATCCATGGGCTAAAAGGAATTGTATAGATGTCGTGGACCTGGTTGATGCAGATTACATCATGCCCGACGAAGGGTCAGACACCCACGCCGCAGTACGGGAAGCGCTCGCTGAAAAAGGCATTTCGATCTACCAGCTCAACACCCTGATCTCATTAGGAAGCCTGGAAGCGATCGCGTTTTCAGTGCAGGAAGGTCTCGGTGTCGGATTCATACCGGAAATCATTGCCAGCCGTTTGGTGAAAAACATGGTGGTTCCTGTGGATGTCCAGGGGTTGCAGATAAATCGCAATGTTTACATCGCTCGTAACACTCGCCGTCCGGCAACCGGCGCTCAAAGTGCATTTTGGAATGTGATTTTGAATCCTGAGAAAAAAATGCTTCCAACCTTAGGAGTTACTCGTATTACCGAAACAATAGGCTGAAAGATGAAATTATGGGTTACTTCTCAAATAATAGGTGGGCCTCTGAGTCCTCGGCTTATTGAGAAGGCGCAATTATTTAGTCTAACAACCGAGAGGAAACAATGATGAATATTACAAAGGCAAAAAGAATCCTATGGTCAATGACCGCCGGGCTCGCAGTTGGACTCATCGGTATGGCGACCACTGTTGGGCTGGCGACGGCCGCGCCGCTCCAGCAGGCAGACCAGCCACAACCCACTTCTAACGAAGCCCAAGCCTGTTTCGCCTGTCACCCGAATATCGCTGATTCCTGGTCGGTCAGCCCACACGCTCATGCATTCGATGACCCAACCTTTCAGGAACGCTGGCATGGCTTGGGAGACCCAGGGAATTGTCTGTTATGCCATACTACGAACTTTCAGGCGACGACCGGACAATACTCGGCCGAAGGTGTTTCTTGCGAAGCGTGCCATGGAAAAGTCGATCCAAACCACCCACCTGCGTCAGTGCCAATTCGAGCCGACACCGATTATTGCGGCACCTGCCATACCACCACCTTGGGCGAGTGGCGCCTGACCGGCCACGCCACCGCGGATGTCGGCTGCACCGATTGTCACGATCCCCACAGCCAGAAGGCTTTATTCGAGGATCCCGACCAGATGTGCCTGAATTGTCACAAAGACAGCATGGGCCCCTACCTTGAAGACATGCACCTTCAAAAAGGCATTGGCTGTGTAGATTGCCATGAATTGGTTATCCCACCAGAAACGCCTCCTGTGGATGGGATTGTACCAACCGGACATACTTTCACGATCACCCCAGCCACCTGTGTGGCCTGTCATACCGACGCCCTGCATTCCGGCTTTTCGCTGCCCGGCTACGAAAATGGCGCCAAGGCTGCCAAAGGGGCAATCACAACAGCAGAAGAGAACAAAGTACAAAACACCCAGGAAAAGATTGTCCAATCCCCGGATGAACAAATCCAATTACTTCAAAACCAGGTCCAGATGCTTTCCGCCTCGAATGCCAGCCGGAATATGACTGTAATCTTCCAGGGCGGCGTCGTTGGGTTGGTGCTGGGTGGTTCAACAGCCTGGGTCGTATCCAGCAACATCCGTCGTGTCCGCCAGGAAGATGAGGAGGATGAGGAGGAGGATCATGAAGAAGAAGAAGAATAACTCCCCCGCCATCATCGGCCGGCGAGACGTTTTAAAAATTACCGGCGCCACCGGAGCGGCCCTGGTATTCACTCAAATGGTGACTACCGGTCCGCTGTCAACGGAGGCGGTGCAAGGCATTGGGCGCCAGACTCACGAATCGCAAGCCTCAGGCAACCACGAATGGCATATGGTTATCGATCTATCCAAGTGCATCGGCTGCCATTATTGCCTTTGGGCTTGCCAGGCGACCAATGATGTCCCAAGCGATGAGATGCGCTGGAACATAGGGTTTGCCGAAACGACAGAAAACGGCGTGGATTTTTTCATGACCCGGCCTTGCCTGCATTGTCAACAAGCTCCATGTGTAAAAGTCTGCCCGGTAGGAGCCACCTGGGTGCGCGAGGACGGCGTCGTGGCCATGGATTACAGCCGCTGCATCGGCTGCCGCTATTGTGAGGTAGCCTGTCCCTATGATGTCCGCAGGTTCAATTGGAAAGTATCCCAGGATCCGAACCCGTACCAGCCCACCTGGGGGACAGCAGAGGTTGACCGGCGGCCGCGGGGTGTGGTCGAAAAATGCACCTTCTGTGTCCAGCGAATCGACCGCGGGCTGGCCCAGGGTCTGACCCCTGGAGTAGACCCACAGGCCACCCCGGCTTGCGTCAACGTATGTCCGGTCAATGCACGCGTTTTCGGAGACATTCGCGATGAAACAAGCCCGGTTTCCCAATACCTGGCAGAACACGATACCTTTCGATTGCGTGAAGATTTCGGCACCGAGCCTAAAGTTCATTATGTAAGGCCGGAGAAGGAGGCTTGAGATGGCAGCAACAGAAATGACCATGATGAAAAAGCCTGGAATCACCTCTTTCACCCTGTGGATATCCGCCTTAGTCATAATGATCTTGATCGGATTCGTGGGCATCGCCAACGTCCTGATGAACGGTTTGCAGGTAACCGGCCTTTCCGATCGAGTGCCCTGGGGGCTATGGATCACCCAGGATCTTTCATCGATTGGCCTGGGGGCCGGCGCATTCACCTTCTCCGCCATCGTGTATCTCTTTCGCGTAAAGAGATTCGAACCTTTAGCCCGTGTGGCTGTATTTATCGGGTTCCTGGGTTATACCTCTGCGATGCTGGCCCTGGCCATGGATATCGGTCGCCCGGACCGTTTCTGGCATCCACTGGTTTTCTGGAACGTGCACTCTGTCCTTTGGGAAATCACCTGGTGCGTCATCTTGTATTCCACCGTATTGGGTCTTGAATTCCTTCCAATCCTGTTCTCCAGCCATTTTTTCAGCCGTTGGCCCTGGCTGGCAAGAGCGGGCGAAATTCTCCATCGTGGAGCGCCGGTCATGGCGGTGATCGGTATGGGCCTATCCATGCTGCACCAATCCTCGCTTGGAGCCACTTATGGCGTGCTTTCCGGACGAGCCATCTGGTTCAAACCATCCATGCCCGTGATGTTCATTATCTCCGCGGTGGCCGGCGGCGTTTCCTTGACTTTGCTGGCGACGTTGATTACCGAGAAATTAACCAACCGCCGTCTAATCAGCCCAGAGCTCAAGCGCGAAGTCGCCCGCTTTGCCGGCTTTACCCTGATGGCCTACCTGTATCTTAAATTATGGGACTGGGCAGCCACTTCTTATTACAGCCATGCTCCAGGAACTGCCAGCGCGCTGGCCCGCCTTCAAGCTACAACCCCTTATACACAGACTTTCTGGTGGATCGAGATCATTCTCGGCGGTATTATCCCAGCAGTTATCCTGCTTTATCCAACCTTGCGACGCAACGATCGGGCTTTGATGTTGGGCCTGGGTTTGATCGTTATGGCTGTAGTCGTCAACCGCTGGAATGTAACCTTGTCCGGACTGGTTGTCCCCCCCGATTGGTCCCCAGGAGTCTTGGGAGGCATCGTAGCGGCGTCCTACTTCCCCTCCTGGACAGAAGTCGCCGTTTCCACCGGTATCCTGGGATATGGCTTGTTGGCCTTCACCCTGGGAGCAAAATTTTTACCACTCTTCAGCCGGGGTCATTCCCATGCGAAGGCGGGCGATTAACCGGGTCTGTATATTTCAGATTTGACCGGTACACCGAAATTATAAATCCGCGGTGAGAAAAATTCTCACCGCGGTATTTATTTGTGATAATCGTGATTAATCACAAATCCAAATGTGACAAATGACACTAACTGATTCCGATAGCAAGAATTAACATCTATACAAATCAATATATGTATTTATGTGAATAAGGTCAAGGATAACCGAATGATGTTTAACTCTGAGAGCTCCTCCCTTTCCAATGAAGTCACCCAACTCCACGCTGACATCTGCTCTGCGCTGGCAGACCCGCGACGCATCCTGATTCTGTACACGCTGGCAGAAAAACCGCGGAATGTCGGTGATCTGGCAATAGAGGTTGGCACAAGCCAGCCAGCGACTTCCCGTCATTTGAAAATCTTACGTGAGCGTGGGTTAGTAAAAGCAGTCCGCCAGGGCGCGAGTGTCGAGTATAACCTGGCAGATCACCGCTTGATTGACGCCTTAGATCTCCTTCGCAGCGTATTGCGCGATCGGCTGGCCTACCGGGCCAGCCTGATTGAAGACGAGTTGAATGCGGGGTAAACGAAATAATTCCTGTTTAAGGAGGAATCGATGCCTTTTCGCAAATACAGCTTCCTCATTCCCATCTTGCTCGGCGTAATCATACTCGTTGGGCTGGTCATTTTCTGGCCGGCCGCAAGCGCCAGCGCTCAATGTGGATCTCAAGCCTCATCCTGTAAAAATTGCCACGAAGTCCAGAGCCTGGATCCGGTTAATAACGACGAAACCGGTTGGCACCAAAGCCATGCTTTTGGTGATTTTTGCTATATCTGCCACGGCGGCAACAACCAGAGCATGGATAAGGACACTGCCCACACCGGGATGGTTCCACCGCTTTCGGACGTAAAAGCAGCCTGCCAGAGCTGCCATCCGAATGATTTGATGGATCGATCCCAGGTGTATGCAACTGCCTTAGGCGTCGAGATCGGCGCTGGCGGCGGAGCTGCGCCTGACAGCGGTTCGAGCTCGAATGGCGGCTCAAGCGCGAGCAGCGATACTTCTTCCTCGAGCGAGCAGCCAGCGGAGTCTGCTCCGGCAGGCCTGGTCGTGGATCAATCGGACGTGATCGATTACAACCTGAGGTATGCGGGCAAAACCCCGGTCAATTGGGGCAATATCATCCTGGCTGGCCTGATCGGCAGTATTGTTTTGGGCGGCAGCTCGTTCGTCTATTTGAACGAACGCAAGCTGCGCGGCGTTCCCACCAAACCGGCCGCAAAACCCAAGAAATCCGCACAGCCTTTGTTGGAGATCGAAGGGTATTCACCCGAGGTCGTCGCATTGCTTCCCAAACTCAGCCAACTCAACCCGCTTGGCCTGCATGCCCTGAGACGCCTCCTGGAGAATCCCGACGAAGCTTCCGAGCTGCTGCACAGTCTGTCCCGTCTGGATCCCGAGCTCGTCCGTCGAATTCGCACGCTTGATCGAGAATCTCGCGCCCTGCTTCTGGCGCTGTCCGGAGATTAATTAAAGGGAGAGTTTATATGAACTGGCTAAAAAATCAATTTACAAAAGAATTATGGTCGCCATACGCCGCCGGCATCCTGCTGGGGGTGGTAGGGGTTCTAGCGGTCTGGTTGAGCGACAGTTTGCTCGGAGCATCTGGCGCGTTTGAAAATATCGCCGGCATGATTGGCAAAACCGTTGCCCCGAAACTTTTCGACAACCTGTACTTCAATTTCATCATGCCGCCTCAAATTTCCTGGGGCGTCGTGCTGTTGGTAGGCGTCTTTTTCGGCGGCATGCTCGGCGCCTTTTCCAGCGGCACGTTCAAAATCTCCTTCAATAGTGACCCTCAATGGAAGAAAATCTTTGGCCCGCAAACATGGAAGCGCTGGGGGCTGGCTTTCGTCGGCGCAATCATCCTGGAATACGGGGCAGGGATCGCCGGCGGCTGTACCAGTGGGCTGGCGATTTCGGGGGGGATGCTCCTGGCGCCCGCAGCCTATTTGTTTATCGCCGCAATGTTCGCTTCAGGCATCGTTACGGCGCTGGTTGTCTATCGCAAGAGGTACTAAACCATGAACTACATCATCGCTTTGATTTTAGGAGTTTTCTTTGGCTTTTCTCTCAATAAAGCCGGGCTGACCCGCTATAACAAGATCGTGAATGTATTTCGCTTCACGGATATGGCTGTACTTAAATTCATGATGACCGCTCTGGTCGTCTCGATGGCAGGCCTCTACATCCTGCGCGGCCTGGGAGCGATCACCTTCCCCAACGTTCCAGCAACGTACATCGCCGGGAACTTGATTGGCGGGTTGATATTCGGCGTCGGCATGGCCTTAACCGGTTACTGACCGGGCACATGCGCCGCCGGGAGCGGCGAAGGCAAGCTTGATTATCTTATCCCCGGGATCCTGGGATCTCTTAACCGGCGCGGTGATCTTCGGCCTCACCTACCAGCAGGTGTATCCTCAAATATCGGCGATCGCCAAATTGGGTAATGTGGTGATGCCTGACCTCTGGAATCTCAACCCCTACCTGTTCGTCCTGTTATTCGCATTGATCACGGTCTTTTTGTTCTATCTGATCGATCGCAGCGGCTTATATCGCAAGAAAGAAACTGAGTAAAAAAAGGTACGAATGACACAGACGGATCTCTCTCGACGCGACTTTATGAAGCTGGGGAGCGCGGCGCTGGGCGCCCTGGCCGCGGGTCATTTCATTCCACCGCCGGCAGCTCTGGCTGCCCGGGAGGTTGGGATTTTAGACCCCAACGGCGATGGGTACATCCCTACGATGTGCGAGATGTGCGTATGGCGCTGCGGTGTGCTCGCTAAGGTAGTGGAAGGCCGTGTCGTTAAGCTGGAAGGCAACCCTGATCACCCACATTCCAGGGGAAAGCTTTGCGCACGGGGCCAATCCGGCTTGATGAATACCTACGATCCGGACCGGATTCTTTTTCCGCTTGTTCGAGTGGGCAAGCGCGGCGAAGGAAAATTCCGCCGCGCTTCGTGGGATGAAGCTCTGGATCTCGTTGCCAAAAATATGCTTAAGATCAAAGACCAGTACGGCCCGGAAGCCATGGTCTTTTCCTCCACCCACAATTTGTCCCAGGTTCAGTTTGAGAATTTGCTCAACGGTTTTGGCTCGCCCAACTACGGGACTCAACGCAGCTTGTGCTTTAACGCCATGATCGTCGCAAACCTGATGACCTATGGGATGGAAGAGCCAGCCCGAGACTACAGCCAGGTCAAATACATCATCTTAACGGGCCGCAATTTGTTGGAGGCGATTTCAACTTCGGAAACTTCTGAGCTGGTTGGCGCCATTGCCCGCGGGGCAAAGGTCATTTATCTGGATCCTCGCTTTACGAAAACAGCCTCCAAAGCGACTGAATGGTGCCCGATTCGTCCGGGAACTGACCTTGCTTTCCACCTTGCCCTGATCAACGTCATCATCGGTGAAGAACGCTACGATAAGAATTTCGTCCAGGATTACACCGTTGGTTTCGACCAGCTCGCCGCCGCAGTAAAGGATTATTCGCCCGAATGGGCCGCTCCCATCACTGGGATTGAGGCAGCGACCATCCGGCGAATCGCCCAGGAGTTCAGCGATGCTGCCCCATACGCCCTGGCACACAATGGCTGGAGGACTTCAAACTTCCTCAATTCCTTTGCAACCGAACGAGCGATCACGATTCTAAACGCATTGGTGGGTAACTGGAATGTAACCATGTTCTCGGCTGCCGGCGAGGCCAGTGGTGGATTGGGTAAACCACCCCAGCCTCCTTACCCGCGCATTTCAGCGCTGCGCCTGGATGGCGTTCCCTGGAAATACCCGTTCGTTCCGCTAAAGCTGGGCATTTTCCAACAATTGCGTGAAGCGATCCTGGCGGAGGACCCGTATCCAGCCCATGGCTGGTTCATCTCGCGCCAGAACCCGGTGCTCTCCCTGCCCGACCGCCAGCGCACATTGGACGCGATGGGCAAACTGGACTTCATCGCCGTCGTAGACATCATTCTTAACGACACAGCCTGGTTTGCGGACGTTGTCCTGCCTGAGGCTTCCTACCTGGAACGTTACGATCCTTTGATGCCGGTCGGAGATAAAATCTTCGTTCGCCAGCCGGTCATCGAGCCTCAAGGAGAAGCCAGGTCTGCACTCTGGATTTACAAAGAGCTTGGAAAACGCCTCGGCCTGGGTGATTTCTTCCAGTATGAGGATGAAGCAGATTATCTACGCCAGGAGCTGGCGCCGCTGGATATCTCGCTGGACGAGATCCAGACAAGAGGTTACGTGGAGCTCCCGGCTGCATCTGGTGAAGACAAAGAGCTGCAGTGGAGCACTCCCAGCGGGAAAATCGAAATTTATTCTTCGACTTTGGAAGCCGGAAAATTCGATCCAATCCCGCGTTGGGAGGAACCTCCCCAACCCAAGCCAGGTTACTTTTATCTGCTTACCGGCAAAGTCGGGCAACACACCCAATTTGGCACACAAAACAACCAGCTCCTCCACAAGTATGAAGACGAGCCGCGTGCATGGATGCATCCACAGGCTGCGCAGTCTCTCGGACTCAGCGATCAAGATTTGGTTGAAATCACCAGCGAAGGCGGAAGCATCAGGGTAGCCTTAAAAGTTACGCCTGCCATCCGCCCAGACTGCGTCTATATGACCCCCGGCTACGGGCATCTCTCCAAAGGCTTACGCACTGCTTACGGCGACGGGGCGAGCGATTCGGTGCTTCACCTCACATTCGTCGACCCGATCAGTGGAAGCCAGGCATTGACGCAAACCTTCGTGTCGGTGAAGAAAACGTAGAGGTTTAAATGGCAAGCAAGAAACGCTATAGTTTTGTAATGGATGTCTCCCGCTGCATCGATTGCCGCGCATGCCTGGTCTCCTGCAGCGTGGAGAACCAGGTTCCCAACAACCACACCCGCATTTGGGTGCGTGACCTGGGAGTTAAAGGTGAGTTTCCAAACCTGCAGCGCACATTTGTCCCTTACAACTGTATGCACTGCGAAAACCCTCCCTGCATCGAAGTGTGCGTTAGCGGCGCTACGTATAAAGACCCCACCAACGGGTTGGTCCTGGTCGACCAGGAAGCCTGTATTGGCTGCGGCTTTTGCGTGGATGCATGTCCATACAACGCTCGTTACCTCGACGAATCACGGGGCGTTGTGGATAAATGCACAGGCTGTGTTCAGCGCGTGGAGATCGGCCAACAACCTGCCTGTGTGGCGACCTGCATTGGCGGGTCTCGTATGTTCGGCGATCTTAACGATCCATCTTCGGATGTTTCTATCGCCCTGAAGAATGCCAAAACCGTCCAGCGCCTGGATTACGAAAAGAACGGGGTCGACACCGACCCGAATATTTATTACATTAATGGTGATGTTCTGGAGAGCAGCATCCTGCCGGTCGATCCACGTTACAACCTTGCCGAGGAAGGCTGGAAGAAAGTACTCGTGCCGGCAGTATTCGCTGGCATCGGCGCATCTTTCCTGGTTCAGGCTACGTATTTCACCAAGCAACTGGTCGAAGGCGAGAAGGAGTTTGAAGAATGAGCGCCACGAAATCCATCTCCCTTGAGGAGCGCAAAAGACTGCGCAATAAAATGTACAAGAAGCATAACCTGGCGAACATCTTGACCCATTGGTTCAACGTCGCTATGTGGCTGCTCTTGCTCCCCACCGGAATTGCCATTATCTCCTCCCCCAGGTTAGGTCTTACTCCTATCTGGTGGCAAGAACTGTTTCGCAACATGTTCGGCGGGCCAGCGAATTTAATCCGTTTCCATTACACGCTTGGCCTGATCTGGGTATGTGTACTGACTTTTAACATCCTCCTTGGTTTCCGAAAATATTTCGTCCCGTTTGCTGCCCATCGCATGCTGCTCGACAAGGATGATATTGAGTGGCTGAAGATCAAACCTCTGCAAATGTTAGGTTTGCTAAAAGGTAAAGAACTGCCGCCTCAAGACGCCTATAACGCCGGGCAAAAAGCTTATATGTATGTGGTGATTTTGGGCACGATCGGAATTATGACCAGCGGGATTGTCATGACCTTCCACACCCTATTCCCCCCATTCCTGAAACAATGGGCCCAACCGGTACATTGGGTATCGGTTTTCACCACTGTCGCCGGGCTAATCATTCATGTTTACATGGGAGCCGTTTTTCCAGAGGAGAAAGAAGCCTTTTTCTCCATGTTTAGCGGAAAGGTGTCCGCCTGGTATGCCCGCGCCCACCACGAGAAGTGGTATTGGGAGAAAGTGAGCGAGGAGTTGGAATGGGAAGAGCAGGTTGAAATGGATTTGCAAGAGGAACCGAACCCAAATCTCGAAGCCATCATCCAGCCTGAACCTGCTGCCGCTGATTAAGCCCTAATTATACGAGGATTTTATGCCAATTTTCGAATTTACCTGTAAGAACTGTGGGAACGACTTTGAAGAACTTGTACGCAGCGCTAACGCGATCGACGAAGTGGAATGCCCCATCTGCCACAGTCCGGAGGTAAAAAAGAAGGTATCACTTTTCGCCTCCCGCATCGTCGGCGGGGTGTTCAGCGGCGGAGCGAGCCTGTTATCATCTTCGTGCAGTACGGGCACACGCAGCACCTGAGGGATCTAAGCTGCCCGGCCGTGCGCCGGATGAATTCAGGCTGATTTTCAAACGAATAATGGCACCAATTGCAGATTGGAAAGATAATTTTGCAAACTGGTTTTCGAAATGCTGGGTTCAACCTGCTCAAACCGGCTGGCTGAATCGAGAACCTTTGGAAGCAGGTGGATATCGCCTACTGTGATGAGGAAGACCCCGGGCTTTGCCAGCACCCACCACACCGCCATATCGATATCTTCCTGGTTTTGCAGCGGTTTATACCACGTGGAATGCGTATGCGGCTGCCCCATCCAGGGCTGGTAGGCAATCGATTTTATCGTTTGCACGGCGATGTTGTGCTGCTGGCACGTTTCCAACAGGGCGTTAAAGTTGGCAGCATAGTACTCGCTCTGCATCGTAATGTAATTGTAGGGCAGCAATACCGAGTCGAAATCGAATCGTTCCAGGCTGCGGCGATGCGTGGCAGCAACCTGCAGACCGTGTCCTGTGACGCCAATACCCTTAATCAATCCTTGCTCTCGAGCTTCTACAGCAGCTTCGATCACGCCGCCTGGACTGAGCGCAGTCTCCCAATCGATCGGATCCGCGAGGTTGTGGAATTGCCACAAGTCAACGTGGTCGATACCCATGCGGTCCAGCGAACGGTGCAATTCCTCCTTGCCGGCTTTAGCTGTGCGCTGTCCAGTCTTGGTCGCCACAAAGAATTGATCGGGGTAACGTTTGAGCCAGGGCGCAATGCGCAGCTCTGCATCGCCGTAACCGGCAGCCACGTCGATGTGATTGACCCCATACTGCAACAACACATCCAACGTTCGATCCGCCTCGGCCTGTGAGACGTGGCCTAAGGCGGCTGCTCCAAACAGCGTCCGTGTGCTTTGATGGGCAAGCCGCCCAAATGGTATTTTTGAGATCGTCATTTCTTTCGATTTCCTTTATTCTATCCCCAAAGACGGTTATTAACTGTACGGTGCAGTCCAGAGTGCGAGCCTGAAGCGGCATCCAGAATTTTATCACCTTTACATTTATAGATTTCGGATGATCGCCCGGCACAGTTCAACAGTCGTTGCGTTCCCCCCCAGGTCTGGAGGCAGCACCTCTTCTTGTAAAACGCGAACGACTGCCGACCGGACACGTCTGGCAGACTGGGACTGCCCAATGTGATCCAGCAGCATTGCTGCCGAAAGAATAGCCCCAATTGGGTTTGCGATTCCACGTCCGGCGATATCCGGGGCTGACCCATGGACGGGCTCGAAAACTGCAATGCGCTCACCAATATTAGCGGAAGGCGCAGTACCTAATCCACCGGTCAAGGCGCTGGCCTCGTCCGAAAGAATATCCCCAAACAGATTGGTCGTCACCAACACATCAAAGTTCTGGGGGTCGCGCACGAGGCGCATCGCCATCGCGTCCACCAAGATTTCGTCGGCTTTCACGTCCGGAAATTGCCCGGCAATTTTCAAACAGCTTTCCCGAAAAAGGCCATCGCTGAGCTTCAATACATTGGCTTTGTGAACGATCGTAACGCGGCCAGGTGGTCCAGCCTCTCGCCGCGCAGCTCGATGGCGGGCATGCTGAAACGCCATTCTTGCAATTCGCTCGGAAGCCGAGGCGCTGATAACTCGCTCAGCAATGACGACCTGGCCTTCGCGGTGTTCTCGCCCGGAATAAAGTCCCTCGGTATTCTCGCGCACGATTAACAGGTCGATACCCGGTCGTGAAAATAGCCCGGGTAAAGACTCAACCGGCCTGAGATTAGCGTAAAGATCGAACGTCTTGCGCAGGACGAGAATCGGGCTGCGATAGCCCTCGACAAACGAAGAAGGTGAAGCCGTCGCTCCGAACAATGCAACTCTGGCGTCCTGGACTGCCGCCAGGGTTGCATCTGGAATTGCGTCTCCCGTGCGCCTGAAAAACTCAAATCCCGCCTGCGCTTCGATAAAATCCAGATCCAGGTCAAGCGCATCCAGTACGCCGGCTGCCGCCGGGATGACCTCGGCCCCAATGCCGTCCCCAAAAATCAAGCACACCTGCTGCATCCAGCTTCAGGCTCCCTTCACAGGTGATTCTCCCTGGCTCAAGAGGCCCAGCTTTTTACGAAGGTGCGGGATCAGCCCGCCTTCCTGGAGGATATCCAACACGGAAGGCGAAAACGGTTGAAAACTGTAATTTTTGTTATTCAAACGGATTTCATTATTATCCAGATCAACCGCTATCTGGTCTCCGCTTTGGGCACTGTCAACTGCCTCCGGACAGGTGATCATGAGCAACCCCTGGTTGATCCCGTTGCGAAAATAAATCCTGGCAAACGATTTAGCAATGATTGCTGCGATCCCGCGGTATTTCAGGCAGGTTACAGCCTGTTCCCGCGAGCTTCCGTTCCCCCAATTGCTTCCGGCGACGATGATATCCCCCGCTGCTGCTTCCCGCAAGAACACGGGGTCAAGGTCTTCCAGGGCGTGTGCGGCGATTTCTTCCGGTTCTTTTAAGGTATAAGTATACTTACCGGGAAATATCACATCTGTGTTGACGCCGTCGCCGTATTTCCAAACCTTGCCCGAGATGCAGCCATCAGCCATCCAAAATCTCCCGCGGGTCCGCGATCACTCCTGCAACAGCGCTGGCTGCAACCACTGCCGGGCTGGCCAGGTAAATTTCAGCCTCCGGTTGGCCCATCCGGCCTTTGAAATTTCGGTTCGCGCTTGAGATGCACACCTCGCCCGGCGCCAACACGCCAAGGTGATTCCCCATGCAGGGTCCACACCCAGGGGTCCCCAGGCTTGCCCCCGCTTCCAGAAAAACCTCCACAAGGCCGCTGCGCAAAGCGTCCAAATATACCTGCGAGGAAGCCGGGATCACCAGCAAGCGCGTTCCAGGGCTAACCCTCCGCCCGCGTAAAACTTCCGCCGCCGCTTCCAGATCTTCCAGACGCCCATTCGTACAGGTGCCGATAAACGCCTGGTTTATCCGTATTCCGGCGACCTCCCGGATCGCGACGACATTGTCGACTGAATGCGGGCAGGCGATTTTTAACTCGATCCGAGACGCATCGATTTCATATCCGGCAGAATAATGCGCGTCCAGGTCCGGGAAAATTGCCAGATGGCGTAAATATGCCTCCTGCTCTTTGACGCTCGTTTTTTCACCGGCTGCGGACAATCTCGTCGCTCTGACCTGGGCCAGGGATTCAAATACCGCATCATCCGGCGCCAGATAAGCATTTTTTGCCCCGCATTCGGCCATCATATTCGGAATGACCGCCCGGCTTGCCAGGGACAACTGTTCAATCCCCTCCCCTGAAAACTCCATCGATTGGTAAATGGCGCCATCCGCTCCGATCCGGCCGATCAAATCCAGGCTCAAATCCTTCGCAGTAATTCCAGGGGGGAGGCATCCGCGCACAACAACTCGGATGCTTTCTGGCACGCGCAGCCATAACTCCCCGGTCGCCCAAACCGCCGCCATTTCCGTTCGTCCAATCCCGGCTCCAAACGCTCCCAGCCAACCAAAATGCGTGGTATGGCTGTCCGCGCCGAGAATCAACTGGCCTGGCAGCACCAATGCCTCCTCGCTAAGAACCTGGTGGCAGATGCCGCGACCCACCTCGAAAAAATAGCAAATCCCTTGGTCTGAAACGAATTGGCGCACTTCGGCGTGGTTTTGAGCGTGTTCTGGCGTTGGCGCCGGCGCAGCGTGATCCAACGTAACGCACATCTTTTCCGGGATCACGACCCGCTCCAGGCCAATCGAGCGGAAGATTCGGGCAATCGCGGCTGTATTATCGTGCGAGAGAGCGACGTCGGGGCGAGCATCCACAACCTGCCCGGCCACAGTGGAATTCAAACCGGCAGCTCGCGCCAGGCACTTTTCAGCAAAGGTGGTTCCACGCCTTTGACTCTCCTTCGCAACAGAAGAGCTCATCCGCGTTCCCCATTGCGGTTAGGCAGGGGCACACCCGGCAAACCTACAGGGCGGTTGTCTGCAGAGCTGCTTTGGGTGGAATCCAGCCGCTGGACAATTTGGCTGCGCGGGGCGTCCGACAAATCCATATGCTGCAGCTTGAACTCCTCCTCGGCAATTTCGATCAACATCTGCTCCGGGGATTCGTTCGGCCTTAACTCATACACTCGTTCTTTGAAAACGACTGCAATTTTCTTCGCCGTACCTTCATCTAATTGGTAATAGCGAATTTCATGTAAGAAATAGTGAATGATGTTCCACCCGGACAGGGGACCCAACAGCATCTCTGTCTCGGAAACTCCAAACTGGTCCAAAGGCAGCGCTTCGTAGGTCGAAGCATCGTTCAGCACAGCATTTTGATGTACGCCAGCAGTATGGGTACGGTTCGTCAGGCTGACCGGCTCTTTAGAAGGCACCAGCATCTTCAGCTTATCAGCAAGCAAGACATTGATGGGGTACGAGCCGCGCAGATGATAACCCTCGAGCTTATCGAATTCGCGATCGATATACAGGTTGAAAAGCAAAGCGGTCATACTGGTGATCCCGGATCGCTCGGCGATACCTGTAATCGTTGTATTTAGATAGCGCATACCGCAGCGCACCGCTTCTAAAGCGTTGAAAAGTGAGTACCCACGGTCATCATGAAAGTGGCCTTCGAATTGCATCTGCGGGTAGCGCTGCAGCAGGCTTCCCATCCGGGACCTGACCGTACTGGGCGTTGCCACTCCAACTGTATCCGGAATACCAATCCGGTCCACGGAAGGCGCAACCGCGTCGTAAACTCGGAATAGATCCTCCAACCGCGTACGGAAGGCATCTTCCCCACTGAATCGCAGTACCAGGCCAGGGTGGTTCCGGCGTACATCTTCAAGCAAAGGCACCACCTTGTGGATAATCGCATCCAGGTCGTTGCCATGATTGTAATGGCGCGAAGCCTCCGAGGTCCCTATAAAGAAGTTCAAGCCATCTGCGCCAGCCGCAATCGCGCTTTCGACATCCCCAGGGTGGCAGCGGACATGCGACAACAAGAAGGTATAGCCTTTTTGCGTGATCAGGCTGTCACGCACTTCCGTTAAGGCTTGAAAATCCTCTTTCTCATGTGGGCTGACAACCGGCGCGAACAACTCGACAAATTTGACGCCATAAATAATCAGCGCCCGCAAGATCTCTTCTTTATCCGTCCTGGAGAAGAAATATTTGTAATGATCGTGCAATAGCGAGGTTTGTTGTCCATCGCGCAGGGTTGTATCGATTATTTCTAATGGGCGTGGGGCATAATCGTGAAAAGAAAAATGTTTTTGGCGAAAAAAACCTGGATCCATTCCTATTCCTAAACTATTTAGAACTTCATTCGGTGGCTATCGCCTGGTTCAACTGGCGGCCGACCGCCTCGATTTTCACAAAGACCTCCTGCCAGCTTCTGAGCAGGTGGCTGATTTGATTGGCAGCTTCTTTCTGGTGGTTTCGAGCCAGCATCTCCATGTAAAGGCTGAGCAAGGATTGTAAATTGGTCTCGTCGTTGTCGTCTACATTCTGTATTGTGACTTTAGCGCCGCGAGCGATCCGGCGCTTGATCGCATCCATTCCAAAATTATTCGCCGGCTGCAATCGCAAGTAAAGCACTCCGCCAGTCATGCCAGAGCAAATCCATGGGCCGGGATCTCCAAGCACGAGGACTCGCCCGGCGGTCATATATTCACATAAAAAGCCCTTCACATTTGCGCGCGCCCCAATAGTTCCCAGCTCATCTTTCAATGCTTGCTTAATCTCCCCTCCAATAATAACATCCGCCCCAGACAGGCGCACACAGGCGCGAGAATCGGCGTTACCCTGAACGATCACCTGACCTCCGGTGGCGCCATACGCCAGGCTTTTTCCTACGCTGCCATCGATTAAAACGCCATCGTGGTTATACCCCTTCAAAATTACAACCTGGCCGCCTCGCATCCCCTTTGCCACACCGTCTTGTGCACCCCCTTCTACGACAATGCTCAATGGAGCGCCGTTGTACGCTCCCAGGCCGTTGCCAGGCACCGAACTGGCGTAAAAACGCAGGCTCGCTTCGCGCACGTGATGCCCATTGCCGTTGGTGCCATTGATTGGCGTTCGCCAGGATTCCTGGTCGCCGCCCACGCCTCCGTGTCCGGGGGGCCACATCCAATGGTTTTGAAAACGGACCAGCGCGCCGGTCAAATGGGTGCCAAGAGCCCTATCTACGGGTGTAACCTTATCATCTTCAAAACTGACCTGCTCTTCTCCAGCAGCGACCATTTCCATAACCATATTCGAAATGACCGTGGTTAAATGGTTGCGAGGTCTGCGCAGGGGAATGCCCCCCTGGCGGCTGGACTCGAACATTGTTTCACGATCCGCTTTCAGGCGTAAATATTCCTGCACCGGGGTGAGCATCTCGCTCAAATCTAACTCTTCGTGAAATAAACTCTGTCGAAGGATGTCGGAACGACCAACCAGGTCTTGTGTTCGAGTAAAACCCAACCGGGCTGTGATTTCTCGCAGGCCGTCTCCCAACCCGCCAAAGACACGCAGCAAGCCATTCACCGCCAGTTCTGGGTCGCGTGGGATGAAACGGCGAAGCCCTAAGGCTTCTGCCTGCTCTGTGCTCTCAATCTGAGTCGTAATGCCCACGTGGCAGGTGCCGGTTTGGCAAGCCCGGCAAATTGTACAGCCAATTGCCACCATCGCAAGCGTCCCGAATCCCACCCGGTTTGCCCCCAGGCAGATCATCTTAATGACATCCGCGGCGGTGCGCATCCCGCCGTCACACCACAATTCCACTTTGTGACGTAATCCTGCTTCTGTCAAAGCACGATGCGCTTCGATTACGCCGACCTCGGCCGGCAGCCCGACATGTCGCAAGGAATGCGCCCGAGCCGCGCCTGTTCCCCCATCATAACCGCTCATGTTGATGATATCCGCGCCTGCCTTGGCGATGCCGACCGAGATGATCCCAATTCCAGGGACAACCGGCACTTTGACCGCCACGCGCGCCTTGGGATTGGCAGTCTTGAGTTCCTCAATGAATTGGGCCAGGTCTTCAATCGAGTAGATATCATGATTGTTCGATGGAGAAATCAGGTCTACCCCGGGCTGAGCATGCCGCGCCGCGGCAACTTTTTGGGACACTTTTCTCCCCGGAAGATGGCCGCCCTCCCCGGGTTTTGCGCCCTGTCCAATCTTAATTTCCAGAAGGTTTGAGGAGTTGATCAATTCCGGACTGACGCCAAACCTCCCGGAGGCAATTTGCTGGCCGCGATTATGCGGATATTTCCCGAGCATATCCTGAATCTCACCCCCTTCACCATTCATCGCGATGATATTTAACCAATATGCGGCTTGTGCGTAGGCCCGGAAGGCAATTTCCCCCTGGGAGCCAAAAGACATGGAAGCGATTACGAATGGCAGGGCGTGCCCGGTTAGGCCGGCATCCACAAGCTCCGGAACCACGTTGCCTTCCGGTTGCACTGGAAATTGGATATCGATCACATGTCGTAATGAGACAGGCTGCGATCTGGCCAGAGCGCCGGTCTGCTGCTCAAAATCCTGCCAGGTGGCTTCTTGCCTGCCCACCTGTCCGGCTGTTTTCCACACTTTTGGATAAAAATGATTGATGCGTGTCAGTTGAGGGCGGGCATTCCCGGAAATCAAAGCGGCGCGTTCGATCACCTGGCTATCCAATTTCTCCAGGGTCAAGCCGGCGGCTGTAGAACCGCCATAATTGGTTGCATTTAACAGATTAGACAAGGAGTCGGACAACCCGATACTTGCGAATAAACGCCCATAGCCGCGCAGTTCGTGAATTCCCATTGTGCTGATTATTTTTTCCAGCCCAACCCGCAACGCTTTTACGGTGTTTGCCAATCGTTGGATTCTAATTTCGGGCTCAAGCAGCCCCTCCATGTCATCCAACGCTGTTTCAAGGAGCAAATATGGTGCGACCGCATCACAACCCAGCCCCAGGGCCATTGCTATGTCATGCAGATTGCGGATAGCAGCCGAAACAAGCACCAGCCCCGTTTTGCGCCGAGAATTGACCGGCCGGCGCGCTAAAACACGCACCAGGTCGATCCGGCCGGACGGGTCTAATGGGGCCGGCATTGGGCCGGGCGGGGTTGCGATTTCCAGAAAATCAGATCTCAAGGCATGGTCGATCACCGCCACTGCCAGGTGCGGATCGAGCCAGCCGAATTTCCCCGAAATCACCTGTGCATCATCCAGGACGATCAGGCCGGCGCCGGCATGAACTGCGAGGATTGCTTCGCGCGAGAGTCGTCTCAAGCCATCCGCTACAAGTTCACCGGGAAGCAGTCCCAACACCAGTTGTACGAATTTTTCTGATTCGAAAGAAACTTGCAGCTCATCCAGGCATAAAGAACCGGCGCGCCGGGCGGCTTGCTGGCATTCCCAGGCTGAGAAATGGGCCAGGCTCGAATGTCCACCAAAAAGCACAGGGCAATCCAGGACTACGGCGTGCTTTTCTAAATCTGAGCCAGGTTCAAGTTCGGGGCGCGGCCCCACGATACATTGGGTGGAGAAATGCTCCATTTCGCGTTCGCGATCTATCGAGGGGTTGGTAACCACGGCAACAGCTTCTTTAAAGTAATCGGCCAGGTTCTGGCGTTGGCCTGCCAACGCTGCCAGAGGGCCATCATATCCAATCGAAGATATCGGTTCCTGGCCGGTCTCCGCCAGGGTTTGCACCCACTCACGGTCCTCCTTGCTCCACCCACTGGCAGCCAGCCATCGTTCCATTTTCAATTTGGAGCTTGGCAAATCAAAAGCTTCCGGAGATGACCCCAGCGTCTGACCGAAATCTTTATCGCCAGAGGCATTCTGGTCGATTAAATTGCTGGAAGCGGGAGATTCTTCAAGCCAATCGAGGATGGAGTACCCATCTTGTTGGTTAATGCTGTTGAACCGGCGCTGAAATTGGTGTAGAACATGGTGTTGTACATCCAAATATTCACATACTTCCACCCCGGCCCCTCGGCAAATTCGAACGCACATTTTTTCCCCGGGAGAAAGTGAGCGAGGATCGCTTAACAAGCTATCCAGGTGATACACACCCTTTTCAGACGAAAAGTAATATTCTTTTTCCGTCTCACCGTACCATAAGGGCCGCAGTCCTAAAGCATCGACGCTGAATACACATTCATCTTCATACCGGGAGATGATTGCTGCCGGACCCTGTGTGAAAGGTCCGAAAGCATTACGATAATAGCGATAAACAGATTGCATATCCGCAGGGAGTTTTTCGACTTCGCTCAGGATCGGTGGGAAGATCAACTCCATTGCCTCTGTCAGGCTGAAACCGAAATGATGGATCAGGCTGGCGATTGTCCGGTCCACGTCTTGCGAATCGCTGCCCTTCTCGACAAGCTGAAAACCAAGCATTTGGGCCTGCTCGCGCAATCGGGCAATCGTGTTGATTTCACCATTATGCCCGAGCAGGCTGAAAGGCTGCACTCGTTCGAACGCCGTGGCAGTGTTTGTAGAATAGCGGGCATGGCCCAGGGTGACGGCTGTCATGAAATCCGGGCTGCGTAATTCGGGGTAATACTGGTAAAGCGTCTCGATCGATCCGCGCACTTTGTATATGACGCTGTAACTGGACAATGAAGCGACATGAATTTTCGTCTCACGCTCAATACAAAGACCCAGGTCGAATAAACAATTTTCCACCTGTTCCAACCGGCAGTCGCGCATCAAGCCTGCCACCTGCCAGGAAAATGGCGCCTGGTTGCGGCCTACCCGTCCCAAAGCCATAGGGCGAGTCAAGGCCGGGCGTTCGAGCAGCAGGTCTGCGCCAGAATTGCGCACGATCCGCAAGATATCTTGCTTCAAAACTTCCCGTCGATTTTCAGAAGCGGCGGGAATCATGAAATGACCGACGAAAAAGCGCTTATCTTCCGCCAGCCAGGCAGGTTTTCCCTCTTCATCCAATGCCTGCGCCCAAAGCCGGCGCGGGATATCCGTTAAACCCCACATCCATCCCCTTCCCCATTCACATCCCCCGACCGGTGACCCATTTTGCTTAAGGCGTCTAAGGCGCGTTTCAGATTCCCGTGGGTCGCTTCACCGGTCTTCCGCACCGAGGCAACGATCGCGCAAGCATCATGTTCATCCAACCAGGGGTTGGGATTCTCTGCAGATACCCATTCCAATTGCGGATCATAGGGCTTGATTTGGACTTCTTTCTCCTTCATGGGGCGCCTCCATACTCGGCGTTCGTCAGAGTGATAACACCAGCCTGGCACTCAGAATCGATAAGAATTTCGTTGAGTTAATCTGTCACCCGGTGTAAAAAAAGCTGCCCATCGCGGGCAGCCCAGTTGGTTACGAAGGTTTTTGCTCTTTGCTTAATGTTGATCTTTAGCGCGAGCTGCCCGTAATTAAAACGGGGTCTCCTTTTTCGTTCTCCGGATCCGGATAGCACGTATTAGGGTCAGGGTAACATCGAACATAATAATCTCACGGGACATTCGTGAAAATCTTCCCTTTAGTTTACCGAGATGGGTAATGATTGTCTATTGGCAATCTACCCAAAATATCTAAAGTCAAGTTTGTGTAATCTACCTAAACGTTGTCTGCCACAGATTACATTCCAGACACCAAACCGATGCTGATCGCTTTCGCGGATGCGGCTGCGCGAGTGCTTACCCCTAATTTCTCAAAAATAGATTTCAAGTGCCTTTTCACGGTATTGGTAGAAACATACAACTCGCCGGCAATTTCCTTGTTGGTGAAGCCGCGCGCCAGGAATAACAACACTTCCCGCTCGCGGGCTGTTAACATTTCAAGTTCCGGCTCGAAGGGCTGGTAATTCCCTATTCGCTCCACAGTCTCTAAAAAAGCTCCCCGCTCGAAGGATTGTTTCTCAATGCAGGCAAATATGTGGTAATCTTTGTAGGCCTGCTCAATTCGATCGATAATGGCAAAACCGCTCACGACAATTGTTGGGATATTTGCCTGGTAGGTATTGTTCAGTAGCCGGTACCCATCCAGGTTATTTTGGGGATCGAGCGAGCTGGCCAGAGAAAGATCCACCACCGCCAGATTGTAACGGCTCTGCTTTAATTGACCAAGCGCTTCGACATAGCTCCTGCTCTGCTCAACTTCATAGCCAACATCCGCCAGCATCTCCCCGAAAAGGCTGCGCCAACCGGCATCATCTTCGACCACCAGCGCTTTGCCGGGCGGCCAGGTTTGGGCATCTTCTCCGAGCGGCTGAGATTTTCTCAGGTTGCCCTCAGCAGTGAATCCGGAGGGGCGCTCTTCCCAGGAGGTTAACCGGGGAGGTTTTAGGGCAAGCGATTGTTTCACCAGCTCGCCAAAATAAGAGCGCCGAAAGGTCTCCTTCTGGAGAAACGTGAACGCGCCATGCTCTTGTATGACGCTGACTGCCAATTCTACCGTTGCATACCCGGTCAGGAACAAAGTGACACAGCCAGGATCGTGTCGATGGACTGCGGCCAGGACTGTTAATCCATCCTGGTTGCGATGATCTCGCCCGCCTAAAGACAGGTCCAGCACAGCCAGGCGGTGAGGAAAATCCCGCAGTAACCTGACCGCCTCATCCAGGTTTGCAGCCAGATCCACCGTCAACCCAAAATCTGTCAGGATTTCGGTGAGGATTTGTTGCCAGGACGGATCATCCTCAACAACCAGGGCGCGAATGTTTCCTGTCGTCGTCATTTCTCGTTCACAGAGGGGAAATTAAGACAAAAGGTCGTTCCACTGCGACCATCACTTTCCACAGAGACGCTTCCACCGAATCGCACCATCAAAGTCTTCACCCACCATAAACCAAAGCCCAGTTTGCCTGGTCGTTCTGGGGACCTTGTACTGTATGTGAATTCAAATATCCGCTCGTGCAGGGCTGGATCGATACCCGGGCCGTCATCAACCACCTTGATCTCCACACCCCCATCCCAGGCGGAACCTTCGACACGGATCAATCCCCTGTCACCCAGAGCATCGACTGCATTATCGATCAAGTTGGCGAAGACGAACACCAGTCGTTTACGACCAGCCTGGACAGCCGGTAATTGTTCTAAACCTGAGGTTTGAACGTGAATTCCAACGGGCAGCTTAATGGATGCAATCGCTTCATTGACACAATCGGCGACACGCACCGGCAAAAGCTGAATTGGGTGGAGATGAAAAAGACTCTCTCGTACGATTTCCATTGCTTCTGTAGCGCTGTGGTCGATTTCCGCCAGGTTCATTGCCAGATATGGGTCTGCGTCAAGCGCTGCCCGGCTTTTATCCTGAATGCCCTCGACGCGCACCGGGATCGTACCAACTTTGTTGTTCAGACTGTGCAGCAAGTTCATCGAGAGATCGCCCACCGCAGCAAACGTTTCGGCAAGCGCCTTTTGTTCTTGAATAGATCGTAAAGTCACCTGGTGATTGTGATATTGCACTGCCAGGACGGCATAATGACCCAGGATGTTGAGTACCTTGATATACCATTCAGATTGGTCGAAATCACGGGACGCAAACTGCGAGCTGTATATGCTGAACGCCCCAATTGGGTGCTGATCCTCGCCTGACAACAGGGGCATCGCCAGCGCCGACCCTGAGCTGCCTAAGAAATCCGGATCAGAAGATTCTTGAATGAGGTCCCAGCACCCGTCCGTGCACGAGATTGGAATCCTGGTCTGCACAGCCTGACCGGTAAAACTTTCACTCAAGCGAATGTGCTGGCCCAGATATTCCACATTGGAAGCAGCCTGTACCACGAGATCTTCCTTCTCCACCAACCAGATGAAGCTGGCTGGCACGTTCAACAAATCACATGCCCGCTCGACGAGTGTCTGGTGGAACGCTTGCAGAGGCTGGGTTAAGAGCAGGTCCGAGATCTCCTGAAGAGCATCCAGTAAACGGATTTCCTGGATCGCAATCACGGCCTGTGTGGCCAGGATTTGCAGGATATACCGGTCTTGCTTACTGAAAGCATTGACCTGCGGACTCTCTAAATTGATAACACCCTCTAGCCGTCCGCTGGCTCCAATCAGTGGAACCGCCAATTCCGAACGCATCACCAATTCTCGATCTAACGGATAATAAATGTCTTTCCAGGGCTCGATGCTCAAATCCGGTATCGTCAGCGGTTCTCGCCGCACAGCCGCTAATCCCATGATGGAATTTCCATCAATCGGCAGTGCTTCTACCGCAGGTTTTCCCAGGTGGTCCCCGGCGATAGCATGGGTTACGAGATTCTTACCTTCGCTGTCCACAAGGCGGAAGATGCCGTATTGGGCATCGATCACTTCCAGGGCCATCTGCAAGATGATTTCTAAAGTCCCTTTGAGGCTGGACCGGGACGAGATCAACATCCCCGCTCTTCTCAACCGGCGCAGCTCGCGTTCTTTGCGTGCCTGCTCCTTATCGGCGATTTGAAGTTGGCGCGCCAGAGAAAGGGTCATCCCCGTTAGATTAACAAAATTATCCAGCATTAAAAGTTCTTCACTCGTAAAATAGCGGCGCTGAAGCAAGTAGACATACAACGCGCCAAGAACTTCCCCGGCGACGACCAGGGGGAAACAAGCCATTGCTTTTGCGCCTACCGCAGCTTTCGCAGGATGGATGTTGAGATCGAGTTCCTCAGAAGAAAGCACTCGCCTGCGTTCAGCAACCGCCCGCGCGCCGAAACCATCCAGGCGTGGGTAGTCCGGCTGTAAAGCGCCATCTCTTTCCGCAGAGACGCGCGAGCCGGGATCAAAAGAGCCGCTAGCCTCATCGTAGGTATAAATTACTGCCGAAGAACCAGAAACGACCTCACATGCGCTTTCTACGATCAGGCACAGGGTCTCTCGAACGTTGCTCAGGTCGCCTGCCCCAAGTCGATTGATTGCCGCGCCGATTTGATTCAGGCGTGCCAGGGTGCTGAGGATACGCGTATCAGGGGTCATTGTCTTTCGATGCGAGGGCGCACAGCGCAAGGACAAATCCATTATTCGTCCTCAAGGGTAAGGGCGCCTTCTAAATGACCATTCTAGCACAGGGGTATAGAATGTGCAATTTTGGTTTACGAAAGGCCTACACTCGATACCACGCATCGATCCTTTATTCCCCCCTGGGGAACACCGCACCCGGATAGGCGTTCCCCATTCCGTGAACAACTGCTCACTTCGAATTCTCTGTATGCATCTCAAGAATTGAATTGATTAAACATCGTAATATAGTAAGTATTCGATTGGGTGTGGCCGCAAGCGTAATACATCGACTTCATTCTTGATCTTCCATTCGATATACGCCTCAATTACGTCTTCGGTGAACACTCCACCTTTAAGTAGAAATTCGTGGTCATCCCGCAGGTGATCCAGAACTTCAGAAAGTGAGCCAGGAACCTGCTTGACCTCCGGGGCATCCTTTTCAAATAAATCAAAATCCATAGGCTTCCCCGGATCAATCTTGTTGATCACGCCATCAATTCCAGCCATCAGCATGGCGGCAAAGGCCAAATATGGGTTGGAGGACGGGTCTGGGCAGCGGTATTCGATGCGGATTGCGCTTGGACTGTTGCTATACACAGGGATTCGCACGCAAGCCGACCGGTTGCGACTGCTGTAGGCCATGTTCACAGGAGCTTCATAACCTGGCACAAGCCGTTTGTAGCTGTTTGTCGAAGGGGCGCATATCGCCAGGAGCGCCGGCGTATGCTTGAGAATGCCGCCGATATAATGCAATGCCAGCTCGCTCACCCCGGAATACCCCTTGGCGTCAAAAAAGAGATTCGTTCCGTCTTTCCACAAGCTTTGATGCGTATGCATCCCGCTGCCATTATCTCCATACATCGGTTTCGGCATAAACGTCACTGTTTTGCCGTAGGCGACAGCGGTATTCTTCAGGATGTATTTATAAAGCTGCATCTGGTCAGCCATATTCACCAGGGAGCTGTATTTGAGATCGATCTCCATCTGCCCGCCCGAAGCGACTTCACCATGATGCACTTCAACGTCGATCCCGGCAGCAGTCATGCGTAGAATGGCCTCCGATCGCCAATCCTGTAAGCTGTCGACCGGCGGGACACGGAAATAGCCGCGTTTGGACTCTGGGCGGTATCCTAAGTTTGAGCCGTAGCGGGGATCGTGTTTTCGGCCCGATTCCCAGGCTGCCATGTTTAACTCGATCTCAAAGAAAGCCCTGCCGGTCTCATAACCAAAGCGAATACCATCGAAGACGAAGAATTCAGCCTCAGGGCCCCAGTAGCTGACATCAGCAACCCCAGATTTTACAAGGAAATCCTCCGCTTTCTGAGCGATATAGCGTGGATCTTTTCTATAAGGCTCCCTGGTTAATGGGTCATTGATATTGCATACCAGATTCAGGGTCGGGGTCTCCATTGCCGGATCCACGATCGCTGAATAGGGGTCCGGGAAAAGGATCATATCCAACTCGTGAATATCTTGAAAAGCCCGGATACTCGACCCATCAAAGCCTAAACCTTCAATAAATACACTTTCATCCAGGTGATGAATGGGCATGGAAAAATGGTGCCAGCGCCCTAGCAAGTCTGTAAACTTGTAATCAACGATACGCAGACCCCGCTTTCTCGCATATTCCAATACATCATTAGGTGTCGTGCATCGTTCGATGTTCGGGCTGAATTCTATCGGATGCCCACTGGCTTGGGTCCCGTTTTGGTGACGGGTCAATTCGGCAATCTCATCCAAGGGTAATAACTTCGGGACGTAATTCATAAATCCGCTCCTGTATCTTAATCCTGATGATTACTGATTCAAACCCCCCGACTATGTTGCAGCGATTATAGGGAAAGCGGATAAGGTCGTCTATTACCCAAATGGGTACTCTTTCAACGATCCGCGGGCTGTTCGGGCGTTAAAGTCCAGGCCATGTCGGTCGATCCCCAACTTTGCGGATTCGGCTGGTGAATACTCCTCCTGCCTCGATCATTGAACCCGCCCCATTTATTAGCAACTAACGATGTAAATTCTGTTTGAAAGCGATCCTTACCGAATCTTGAAGCGTTTTTTATCAAGGTTTTTGTGTCAAAAAATCCACGCTGTCCTTCAAACGCCTCTACAACAGCGATTAAGCTTTCGGGCTTCAAATCTTCGTAAAATAGACCGGTTTCTCCCGCAACCACCAATTCCAATGCCCCGCCTTTTGCATAAGTGATCACCGGGCAACCTGCTGCTTGGGCTTCGACCAGGGCAATGCCAAAATCCTCCTCAGCGGCATGTACAAGACATTTCGCACTTGCCAGGACGTCTTCTACGACCCGGTCCGGCTGCGTACCCAGAAAGGTAATATTGGGGCCAGCTTTTGCCCGCAATGCCTTCTCCTGCGAGCCTTCGCCGATAATCACCAAGGGTAAACCGAGCTTAGAAAAAGCTTCCACGATCACGGACACATTTTTATACGGTTCTAAGCGAGAAATTGTCGTATAAGTATCCCCGCGCGGCCAGCCCGGGTGGAACCGTTCTACGTCTACAGGAGGGTAAATCAACCTGGACGGCCGACGATAAGCCCGCCATATGCATCGCGAAACCCACTGCGATATGGCCACAAACTGGTCAACCCGCCGGGATGCTTCCAGGTCCCACAACCTTAGATAATGCAGCATGATTTTTACTGGCCAACTTTTCAAGCCACTCTTCAATCCGGATGTTTGGATAAATTGGTGGTAATAATGCCAGGCATAACGCAATGGGGTGTAGATAAAACTTAAGTGCAGTTGATCCGGCTGTGGCAGCACACCATGAGCGACGGCATAGCTGAAGGAGACGATCACATCATAGGCGCTCAGGTCGAATTGTTCGATCGCCAGAGGATACAAGGGAATGTAGCTGCGATGTTTCTTATGGCTGGCTGGCAGGCGGTCTATGAAAGATGGAATCACCTTCCCCTGTCCAATTCGCCTCTCTTTAAACGCTTCCGGATTGTAGATCAGCGTAAATATTGGAGCGTCAGGAAAGGCTTCTAATGCAGCTTCGAGCAGCCTTTCTGCGCCTCCATAAAATGGCAAAGCATCTTGAACGAAAGCAACCCGCGGGAACCGGCTCATGTCTCACCTACCATTCGACAACTCTTTGAATATATAGTTTTACGTTTTTTTCTAAGGTTTAGATTTCTACGCTGTTTCGAATTGCATGGCCTCGCCCAGAACTTCCCATGCCATTCTGGCAGAATTTTCCCAGGAAAACGTCTCGGCTTGTTTATATCCGGACGCGATGAGGCTTCCTCGCAGGCTGGAGCTCGAATAAAGCGCTTCGATCGCCCCCCAAATTTCATCCACCCGAGTCGGGTCGAAATAGAGGCCGGCGCGGCCGACCACCTCGGGTAAAGCGGTTGTATTCGAGGCGATCACCGGCGCGCCGCAGGCCATGGCTTCCAATGCCGTTAGGCCAAAGCCTTCGTAGACTGAGGGGAGAATATAAGCCAGCGCGCCGGAATACAACCCCCTCAAGTCGGGCTCGTCTACATACCCCAGGAGCTTAACCCCGGCGGGCAAACTTCGTAACCGGATATCTCGAAATGCAGCGCCTTTGCCCCCTGCCACAACCAATTCCAAATGGGGGCGAAAACTTGAAGCGTATCGCTGCCACGCCTGGAAGAGCTTTTCCAGGTTTTTACGAGGCTCAAGGGTACCAACAGCCAGCAGATACTGATCTCTTATATTGAACTTGCTTTTAATAGCATCGATATCAGTCTGGCGCGCGGGTCTAAACTTTTGCAGATCCACTCCCCCAGGGACAATCTTCACCCGGTTTGTTGAAATCCGAAATGCATCCAGAATACGTATATATGAGAAATAAGACACGGTTAGGATGATCCGGGTCCTGTGAACCAGGCGCGGGACAAGAAACCGGTACCAGGCTGCGAAGGTTGGTTCGAACCACTCGGGGTGATCCCAAAAACTGAGATCATGGATCGTAACCACCTGGTCACGAACGGCCAAAGGTCCACTGTTGGTTGGAGACCAGAGCAAATCGCCCTTCACCAGCATGGATGGCAGGACCATTTGTTCCCAGGCATGACCGAAAACACCTTTAAATCCTGGACCTGGTTCGATCAACTGCACTCGAGACCCGAGCCGCTGTGAAATTTCACTCGCATAACGTTCAACCCCGGTGACTATGCGAGCCAAGAAACGTCCGTTGATGACTACTCGATTTAACACGATTCAATTATAGATTTTTTTCATGTGGAATGGGGCAACGTTTGGAAATACACATCCTACCCCGAGAAAAATGAGACACCGCAAGAACGACAAACACCTCCGAGTAATAGACGCGAGCGCTGGAAGGTCGCTTATCGAATTCGAGGCCTTATCCAAACCCGACCTGATCGAACCGACCAACCCCCTCCAAACTCAATTGGCAGAACAAAATGGCGCCCAGGCTGTTTTGCGGACATTGGCGCGTCTGATGTTTGCATTTATGATCATCTTGATCCCTTTTCGCTTCCGTTTCGTGCTTCTCCAGAGACCGGTCCCGCCAATTTACCAGGATTACACCGATTTCCTCCTTTTTCTCAGCGATATCGCCCTGATTGCCACACTCGGATTTTGGATCACCAGCTTGATTTTAAAACCCAGGCTCATCCGGCCCGGACCACGTCTACTGGCCCTTTCCTTAGCGGGACTTACCGGTTTCAGCCTTGTTAGCAGCTTATTTTCAATAGATAGGTCTCTCTCTCTTTATCACGGGCTTCGTTTACTGCTTTTGGGCGGATTATATCTGTTCATCGTTAACGAAATTACAAATTTGAAGCAGGTGATTATCCCCGTTTTAATTCAGGTCTTCGTTCAGGCGTCGGTAGCGGTCGGGCAGTTTATACAGGGACATTCCTTGGGGTTAATCTGGCTCGGTGAATGGGAGCTGAATCCAGATTGGAACGGAGTTAGCGTCGTAACCGCGAATGGTGTTCGCCTCTTGCGCGCCTATGGGATAGCGGACCATCCCAATATTCTTGGAGGGTGTCTGGCTTGTGCCCTGATTCTGATTGCGGGTTGGCTCATCCAAACTCATGAGCAGAAGTTCCCTATTGCGATCAGTGTTTTCTCATTAGGGATCCTAGGATTATTTTTCACCTTTTCTCGGGCTGCCTGGCTGGCCCTGGCGTTAGCATTTATTTTTATGGCAATCTTGTTGATCAAGACCCACCAGGCGATGCATTTTCGAAGTCTCGTATCTCTAGTGCTAGGCGGCTCTCTTTTGTTATTACCCTTCCTTTGGCAAAACTTAAGCTTTCTTGGGGTGCGTATCAATTGGCAAAACTCCTTCACCCTCGTTCCTCAAGAGAATCAATCCATCGGTGAAAGGCAATTATTAGACGACTCTGCCAATCAGATTTTCGCTGATCACGCCTTGACAGGCGTCGGATTGGGGACCTATCCACTTGAATTACGCCAGCTATACCCCCAGTTTCCAGTAAATTACCAACCCGCTCATATGGTCCTACTGGATGTCGCCGCTGAGACAGGGATATTTGGGGCTTTATTTTACGCTTTTTTGGTAATTGTCCCATTTTGGTACCTGTTGATAAACCGCAAAAAGCTGAACTTTTCTGTGGAGTTGATGGCTGCATCCGGTCTACTGCTTTTAATCTCGGTCATCAGCCTTTTTGATTATTATCCCTGGCTCCTGGCTCCCGGCAGATTATGGTTCTGGCTTGCCCTGGGTCTGTGGACTACGATTTACCAATCATCACTTGAACAGTATCCATATGCTTGACCTGCTATTCATTCCAAGTGCTGTCCTGTATTTGATTGTCGTAGGCCTGCTTTTCATCTACGGCTTCAACTTCTTTTATCTGACCTTCATCACTTTACGCATGGGAAAACAAGTTCAATCCGTGCCCGAGATAACCGACTGGCCGCGTGTTACCGTTCAGCTTCCAATTTTCAACGAGCTGTACGTCACAAGGCGCTTGATCCAGGCAGCCGTAAATTTGGATTACCCCCGACATCTTCTCGAAATCCAGGTACTTGACGATTCAACCGACGAAACCGTCGGTATCGTCCGTGATTTGGTAGAGGAATTCCGCCAAAAAGGCATTAACATCCATCATTTGCATCGAGAAAACCGGCAGGGGTTTAAGGCTGGGGCATTGGCGCATGGCTTAGAAAGCGCCGACGGTGAATTCCTGGCGATCTTTGACGCCGATTTCATCCCTGGCGCCAATTTCCTGACCCGCTCCCTGCCGTTTTTCCTGGACAGCAAAGTTGGTTTTGTCCAGGCTCGTTGGGGGCACGCCAACCGCAATTACTCATTCTTGACATTTTTGCAGTCTCTGGCAATCGACGCTCACTTTATGGTGGAACAATTCGCGCGCAGCCAGGTTGGATTTTGGTTCAACTTTAACGGAACAGCCGGCGTTTGGAGAAAAACCGCCATTCTCGATGCCGGCGGCTGGACCTTTGAAACTTTAACCGAAGACCTGGATCTATCCTACCGCGCTTTTTTCCATGGATGGAAGGCCATTTACGTACGAGATCTCGAAGTGCCCGCCGAGCTGCCGGTAAGTTTTAGCGCATATCGCCGCCAACAGCACCGTTGGGCGCGTGGCAGCCTGGAGTGCGCTATTAAATTTATCCCGAAAGTCTGGGGAGAAACCATCCCCACCATCCAAAAGATCGAAGCGACACTCCATTTGACCGGGTATGCTGTGCATTTGCTTCTGTGCGCACTGGTTTTTCTTTATCCCCTGATCCTAATTTTATCGATCCGGTATGCCAGTTTGATATCGTTGTTTGGGATTGCATTTCTTTTCAATGCGACGGCATTCGCGCCGACGATCTTCTTCATGGTCGCTCAGCAGCAATTAGGCCAACGCTGGTGGCAGAAAATGCCGGTGCTCCTCTTCATCTCAGCCCTCGGCGCGGGTATGATGCTGAACACGCTGCGCGCGGCCCTGGAAATCCTTCGCTTTAAAACCCCCACCTTCGAACGTACGCCAAAATATGGAATCGTCGAGAAAAAACAAAACTGGACGCGCCGCCGTTATCAATTGAAGCTTGACCCAATCGTCTTTTTTGAGATTGGTTTCGCAATGTTTAATTTATCTACCGTATTTCTGGCTTTTCATCTTCACAATTGGGTCATCGCATTGTATTCGGCAATTTTTTGCTGTGGCCTTTTGTTTACTTCTGGCGCAACCATTTTTCAGACGGTTGCTATCTGGCTAGCGCAGTTGCGCGCGGCTTGATCGAGGACGGTAAATTTGAACGCAGAAAACTTTGACATCAGCGTGGCGTCTAAAGCGGACATCCAGATTTTTTCACCCTCCTACAATCGAAACCTGCAAATCAGGCTGGCTTCATGGTTGGCGGTTGCATATGCAGATATATTTGATTATCCGCTGACTGCCGCTGAAATTCAGCGCGGCCTGGTCGGCATGGCTGCATCCTTGGAAGAGATCGATCAAGTATTGTCCTCTCCAAAAATGAGTTCGATTTATTTGCAAAAGCAACAGGGTTTCTACACGCTGCCCGGTCGAGAACAAATCATTTCCACCCGCCAACGCAGGGCTGAGGTCGCCTCAATCCTGTGGCCCCAGGCCCTCCACTATGGTCGTATCTTATCCTCATTGCCTTACGTCCGCATGGTTGCCATCACTGGAGCCCTGGCTGTAAATAACGTAGAGCCAGGCGCAGATATTGACTATTTGATCGTGACCCAATCCGGGCGTTTGTGGCTTTGCCGGGCGATTACTATTCTTGTGGTCCGTTGGGCGGCGCTGAAAAGGATCGTCATTTGTCCGAATTACTTCCTGACAGAAGACGCGCTGCGCCACCCGAATGAAAACCTTTACACCGCTCATGAGCTTACCCAGATGATCCCTCTTAATAACATGAGCATTTACTTGAGAATGCGATTCTTGAACCGCTGGACAAACGATTTCTTACCCAATTCCTGGGATCCCCCAGGTAAAATAGAAATCCAACCCCAAATTGAGGTTTTGAACCGGTTCAAGAGAAAAGTGGAGCGAGCTTTGAATTTCCCTTCCATCGATTGGTTGGAGCGTTGGGAAATGGAAAGGAAAATCGTCCGGTTCAACCACCAGAAAGGGATCCCGGAGGAGGCAGCCTTTTGTAAAGATTGGTGCAAGGGGCATATAGATGGTCACCAACAGCGTGCACTGGCTGCATTTTCTCAGCGCAAGCTTTCTATGCCCTCTGGCCTGTTCAATTTGGTGCAGGAATTGCCGCCGGCTTATCCAACAGGATCGGATGATGTGTGAAGTCCTTTTCGGCCAATCCTACTACTTACGCTTCGACCCCAAATTATGGCAAGCGATGCAGCCTTACCCTCCTCTGGGTACGCTGTACGCTGCCGGTTATTTGCGCGCCCGCAGCTACCAGGTGGCATTATTCGACGCTATGCTGGCCGAATCCGAAGATCAGTGGGCTCAGGCTCTCGACCAGCATCGGCCCAAATTTGCCGTTCTATTTGAGGATAATTTTAATTATCTTTCAAAAATGTGCTTGCTGCGAATGCGCAGCGCTGCGTTTAATATGATCCGGATGGCGCACCATCGTGGTTGCACGGTCATCGTTGGGGGCGCAGATGCCAGCGATCATTATAAAAACTACCTTGAGCACGGAGCGGACTACATTCTCATCGGCGAAGGAGAGATCACTCTGGGTGAACTTTTGGATCGCCTTACCGGTCGTAACAATGTGCCGTTGGATTCGATCCCGGGATTGGCTTTCGCCGCCGTTAAAAATCCCTGGCAAGGCGAAGACGTTTTGCAGGTGGCAACTACCCCCCGGCGGCCTGACTTTACCCGGCTCGATGATCTACCCTTCCCTGCCTGGGATTTAGTGGATACAGCCCGCTACCGGGAGATCTGGACCAGGCGTCATGGATATTATTCAATGAACATGGTGACCACTCGCGGCTGTCCGTTTCATTGCAATTGGTGCGCCAAGCCGATTTGGGGGCAGCGCTACAACAGCCGTAGCCCGGAAAATGTCGTCGCCGAGTTGAAGTGGCTGAAGGAGAATTACAAGCCGGATCATGTCTGGTTCGTCGATGATATCCTGGGTTTAAAACCGGGCTGGCTGCCCCGGTTTGCGGAATTGGTGAATTTGCAAAACGCGGGTTTACCCTTTAAATGTTTGAGCCGGGTAGATTTGCTTCTCCGTCCGGGGGAAATCTCAGCATTGAAAAAGGCAGGCTGCCAAATAGTTTGGGTGGGAGCCGAATCGGGTTCGCAGCAGGTACTGAACGCGATGGACAAAGGCACGCAAGTCGCCCAAATCTACCAGGCCTCACGACTTCTACATGAATCCGGGATCCAGGTTGGTTTTTATCTACAATTCGGTTATCCCGGCGAATCTCGGCTAGATATTGAAAAGACTTTCCAGGTGGTGCGCGACTGCCGCCCGGATGACATCGGGATGTCTGTGTCTTACCCGCTCCCCGGGACGAAATTTTTCGATGCGGTCAAACAACAGCTCGGCTCTCGCCAAAACTGGGTTGATTCGTCCGATCTTGCCATGCTTTACCAGGGACCATTTTCCACCCAATTCTACCGGCAGTTACATGTCGTGCTGCACAAAGAATTCCGAAGCACGAAGGCCTTGGATCGAACCCGATCCTGGGATGGATCTCAAACAAAAGAAGAAGACCGAAAACGGCTTAGCTGGTTCGCCAAAGGTACGCACAGGAATTTCCTGCGGGATGTCAGTTTATGGATATATTATCGCCTGACGTTAATCGTGGCCCGGCGCAAGCTTGCTAAACTGGAGAAATTGCCCCAACAGGGACTGAAAATATCCCCTCAGCTTATGAGCCCAGAAGAGGCTGCAATGCCGTCGCCACAGACAGAATAACCCTTCAACCATCGTTTGCGGTTAGAAATGGAAGCAGAAAGTGGACGATCAAATTACCAAAATCGCCGAAGCATTCTCACGCAAAGCCCTGGTGTATGACCAATTTGGTGAGGATCATACCAACCTGGATCGTATGCGCGCGGAGGTACACGCTCAGGCTGGCAGCTTCCTCAAGCCAGGAGACTGCATCCTAGAGCTGAATGCCGGGACAGGCGCAGATGCAGTCTATTTCGCCAGGAAGGGTTATCGGGTCCATGCGATAGACATTGCTTCCGGTATGATCGCTCAAATTCAAGCGAAGGTTATCGATCACCAGCTCGAATCACGGATCACCGTGCAGCAATGCTCTTTCACCGATTTAAGCAAGGTCCAGGCTGGGCCATTTAACCTTATTCTTTCAAGTATGGGCGGTCTGAATTGCACCCATGATCTGTCCATTGTAGCTCGAAACCTGGATGAACTCTTGCTACCAGGTGGCTACGCCGTCCTCGTCATCATGCCGCCCATATGTCCGTGGGAGCTGCTGCACGTGCTGCGCGGGGATTTGCAGCCGGCCGCCCGGAGATTAGCCCGCGGCGGAAAGCTGGCGAAAGTCGAGGGGGTTTACTTTCTGACTTACTACTACCCACCGGGCCAAGTCCGAAAGGCATTCGGGGATGATTATTCATTGGTCGACCTGCGCGGGTTATCCGTCTTCACTCCAACCGCTGACAATAAAGATTTTCCCCGCCGGCATCCCAGGCTTTACAATATCCTGAGGTGGGTTGACGATCGCGTCTGCGGTCACTGGCCTTTCAATCATTTCGGTGACTTTTTCATCCTGACACTGCGCTATCTTCCGGGTGGCAAATGCAGATAGTAAATCTCTCTCCTGAACCTTTTGCATTTGCATGTCCGGTTTGTGGCGAGTTGCTGGCACAAATATCTCCGGATTTATTGATTTGCCAGAACGAGGGAATGGAATATCCCTTGCAAAATGGGATTTGGCGCCTCCTGCCTCCCGATCGCGCTGCTTATTTCCAGCAATTTATCCGGGAATATGAAACAATTCGCCGGCTCGAAGGGCGTGGATCGGATGACTCGCAATTTTATCGATCCCTTCCGGAAAAAGACCTGAGCGGCCGGTTTGTCGAACACTGGAAGATACGGGCGAAAAGCTACCGGACCCTGATTCGCTGCCTTGGTTTGCCGTCTAAATCTGGACAACCATGGTCGCTCAAAATTTTAGACCTGGGCGCCGGGAACGGATGGCTCTCCTATCGCCTGTCGCGCTTTGGTTGTCAGGTTGCGGCTGTTGATCTTCACACCAATGAGTATGACGGCCTGGGTGCAGCCAGGCACTACGACTGTGATTTCACCCGGGTGCAGGCAGAGTTCGATCGCCTTCCATTTGCAAGCCAGCAAGTCGACCTGGTGATATTCAACGCCTCCCTTCATTACTCACTGGATTACTGCCAAACCCTTCAAGAATCTTTTCGAGTCTTGAAGGCCGGCGGAAAGGTGATCATACTGGATTCTCCGCTTTATCGAAATCCTTCCAGCGGACAGCAGATGGTCGCCGAGCGAGAAAATGCTTTTACTCGCCAGTTCGGTTTCCCTTCCAATGCGCTTCCCAGTGAAAATTACCTGACTTATCGACAACTCGAGGAATTGGCCATCCCTTTCCATTTAAAGTGGAAGGTAATTAAACCCTTTTATAGCTTGAATTGGTCGCTGCAACCCTGGATCGCGCGCTTGAAAGGACAGCGCGAGCCTGCCAGTTTTGCCTTATTGTTTGCCGAGCAGATTACATGAATAATGAGCAATTTGGCAAGTCGCAGTGGATCAAGTTGATCGAGCAGGCAGCAATACCTCACCCGATCGCCTTAAACGCCTTGTGGTTGATCCTCGGGCGTGTGGGAAGTCAAATCCTGGCGATCGCCTTCACCATCCTGGTCGCTCGTTCTATTGGATCAGCCGGTTTAGGCCAATATGCGTTTATGGCCAGCCTCATCTTCATTGGAAATATTATTTCAACCTTTGGAATGGATACACTTCTCATCCGTGAGGTGGCAGCCCGCCGTTCGGCCGGTTCATTTTCACTGGGGTCAGCCCTCTGGGTCCAACTGATCTGGTCCGCATTTTTAATCAGCCTGGTTTTCTTTTTTGCCGGTCGTTTGCCCAATCAAACGATTTCATCCGTCACGGCGCTGAGAATTTTCAGTTTTTCCTTGCTCCCGCTAGCGTTTTTCACAGTGTTCAGCGCGGTTCTGCGGGCTTTTGAACGGATGGATTTATACCTGGTTGCCAACCTGGTGACTTCCGCGTCTCAAACGCTGGGAGTGTTTATTCTTTTTCGGTTCCACTTCGGCCTGGTGGGCGTCGCCTGGGCGCTGCTCAGCGCCCAAATAATCGGATCGGCGGCAGCCGCCGGCCTTTGTGTTCGCGGCTTGCCGCAAATCAAGATAACTTTTATTTCCTCTTTCAACGCGTTGGTGAATGCTTTTCGGATGGGTTTTTCCTTCGCCCTTCTGGCGATCGTCGCCGTAATTTACCAACGCTTTGCCATCATTGCATTAACTTTTCTCACAACGAACCAGGCTGTCGGCTGGTATTCCGCTGCCGGTCGCGTGATCGAAGCTTCCAGGTTCGCACATTACGCCATCTTAGGAGCGCTTTTCCCGGTGTTATCAAACCAAAACCATTGGAGGGTAAGCCTGGGTCAGGAAATCACAAAGGAACGATCAAAATTTGTTTCCCGGGCTGTATTTGTGGTACTTTTGCTTTTCAGCCTGGGTCTCGTGGTTTGCATCCAGTTGGTCGCCAGCCCGCTGATCGTGTTATTATTTGGAACGAGTTATCTTCCAGCAATCCTGGTTTTGAAGGTTTTGGTCTGGAGTTTGGTGCCATACACTCTTTCTGCAATCCTATCCCTGGATTTAGTAACCAGAGGTCGCGAAAAAACCGTATTAACGGCCTCAATAATGGCGTTGGTCTTTTCTGTTCCATTCTATTCCCTGATGATCCACACTTATGGTCTGGTTGGGGCTGGTCTTGCAACCGTGTTTATTGAGGTGTTTCAAGCCCTTCTACTGATTCTTTTTTCAAAAATAGGTCTCAAACCAGAGCTGAGCGGAAATCTATCCCCGGCTGTAATCGAGAAGGATGCCTATGGGAATACCGAACTTTCCCGCTAAATACAAAAGCCGGCCATTGTTTACTGCCGCCGAGAAACGCTCGCGCTCTGCCCGCGCAGTCCGGCAAGCTCCAATCGACGTCCCCGAACGGATGATCTTTTGCTACCAACCATCCTTGCTACACTGGATTACTAAAACGCACAAAGTAAGAGCGATAAATGGCTTTTTGGGGGAATGCTATTTGTTGAAAGACACGCCAAAGCCTGTTGCCGTCGCCGGCAATTTTGGCATCGGCTCGCCAGTAGCCGTTGTTCTCCTGGAAGAATATGTCGCTTCCGGGATGAGTGTGTTGGTCAGTCTCGGTCTGGCTGGCGGTCTGAAAGATGGTCTTCAAGCAGGCGATTTGGTTTTATGCGATCGTGCAATCCGGGACGAAGGCACTTCTTATCATTACCTTCCACCTAATAAGTTCGCAAATGCGTCTCCAATGGTCACAAGCCAACTTTACCAATCGATGCAAGACATGCACCTTCCATTCCTACAGGGGACAAGCTGGACGACGGACGCGCCTTATCGCGAAACCTGTGATGAAGCCGTTCAATTCCGGCGAGATGGGGTATTAACGGTAGAAATGGAAGCATCGGGGTTGTTCGCCGCCGGAGAAGCATTGGGTACATCCGTTGGGGCAGCTTTTTCGATAGCAGACTCTCTGGAATCCAGCAGCACAGGGATCCGTTGGCGTCTAAATTTCGACACGAAGAGAAGTCTGTTTCGTTTAAACGAGCTGTTCTCTGTGGCTATCGCCGCTCTCTCGAACCTTTGAAAACATGCAGCCAGCCGTTGTAGTTTGCGCCTACAACCGTCCACAAGCCCTGGCCCGGCTCTTGGCTTCGCTCAATAGCGCTCAATATCCCCCCAATGCTAAGATACGCCTGCATATCTCAATAGACCGGTCAGAGATTGGCATTTCTCAAGAAGTTCTGCAAATTGCAGAGCAGTTCAACTGGAACTATGGTGAAAAAATCGTCGCTCCTCAAGGCCATCACCTGGGATTGGTGGAGCATATCAACTTCTGCGGTGGGCTAAGTCAGGAGTACGGGCAGATCATCCTGCTGGAAGATGACCTGTTTGTTTCGAATTCCTTCTATGGATTTGCCGCGCAAGCTTTAGAATTCTATTGCGCGGATGAGTATATTGCAGGCATCTCATTGTATGGCCTGGGGTTTAATGGCTATACGCATAACCCATTTATCCCTATTCACGACGGATCCGATATCTTCTTCTTGCAAATCCCCTACACCCAGGGCCAGGCCTTCACTTCCAGGCAATGGTCGCAATTCCTTTCCTGGCAGGCAGCCTCGAATATCCTCGTCTCTGCAGAAGACAAGATCCACGAGATGTTCCTGGACTTCAACGCTGAAGACTGGTTTCCTGCCCGCACAAAATACCTGATCGAGACCGGGCGATTTTTTGTTTTCCCGCGCGTTTCACTCGTGACCGGTTTTGGCGACGCCGGCACTCATTTCACTCGAAAATCCTCGTATTTCCAGGTCCCATTGGAATTCAATAAGAAGTGTTTCTCTCTCGACACTCTGGAAGATTCTATTGCGGTCTATGATTTCATTTTACGAGATCCTGCCTGACCGGCTGGATCGATTGGTGTCCACTTTTAGAGGGGCTGCTTACGAAGTCGATTTAAATGGGACAAAATCAAGGAGGATCCTGGGGATGGACCCTAAAGCCGAATTCATCCTGACAACAAGGCGCAGCCATTCCCCAATCTTTACTTTTTCAAAGACGATGCGGCCCCTTGAGGCTAACGTCATTGAGGCAATTGCCGGGGATGAGATTTCCTTTTGCCGAAAAGAGAGCCTGGATTGGACCTGGCTGGCGAACCTCGCATTACAAAAGGGCAACCTGGGTTATTTTGACCGCAGCCAGGCGCTAAGCCGTCGTCTTAAAGATAAAATTTCTGATCCTGGACCTCCTGACCCGCCTGGGTCTATGGCGCGAGCATTAAGCCCTGGTTCGAACAAAAGATGAAGAAATGCTTGCATGACAAGTCAAAGGGGAGATTAATTTACTTCCGATCTGATATACTAATCGATGATGCTTTTCGCCATCTGAATGAAAAGGTTGGGATATGACTACACGAATTTTCCTCGTCCGCCATGGAGCTACTATTTTGAGTATGGAAGACCGGTTCGCCGGTGCGACTGACGTCGAACTTTCCGACGAAGGGATCCGGCAGGCAAAAAACCTTGCCTTAAGGCTCGCTGACGATCAAATTTCTGTTATTTATTCGAGCCCGATGAAAAGAACACTTCAGACTGCCTCCATCATCGGCCAACCTCACGGATTAAAACCGCTCATACGAGAGGGCTTGCGCGAGATCGATCACGGCCATTGGGAGACAATGTTGCGCTCGGAGGTCGAGGCAAACTTTCCGGAAGAATACGCGGCCTGGGAGGAAGATCCTTTTACATTCTCTCCTCAAGGAGGCGAATCTGGAGTCATCGTCATTGCGCGCTCATTGCCGGTGATTTGAGAGATCGTCGTCAACCACGCCGACGAAAATATCCTTATTGTTTCCCACAAAGCGACAATCCGTCTCTTGATCAGCAGTTTACTTGGGTTTGACGCTCGCGGCTATCGTGACCGGCTGGATCAATCTCCAGCGTCCTTAAACGTCTTGGATTTCAAAAACCCGGTTCGCGCCCGCTTGATGCTCTACAACGACGTATCGCATTATGTAGACCAGCCGCCGCGACCAGACGCACGCCTATCCAAATGGTGGGATGAAATCAGCCCTGAGGAAAACTAACCAATCAGGGGGTGATCGACCCGTATTACAGGAATAAGGGCGGAATTCCAGTTCCATAAAGTTATTTCAGGATAATGAAATGGGTCTTAACATAACGCAAAAAATAATTAGCAGCCATCTCCTTGATGGAGAGATGCAGCCCGGTGAAGAAATCGGGATTCGCATCGATCAGACTCTCACACAAGATGCTACTGGAACCCTGGTCATGCTCGAGTTAGAAGCCATGGGGCTAGACCGGGTGAAAACAGAGGTCTCGGTCCAATATGTCGATCACAACCTGATACAGGCCGACAATAAAAACCCCGATGATCATTTGTTCTTGCTAAGCGCCTGCCATCGCTTTGGCCTTTGGTATAGCCGGCCTGGAAATGGGGTGAGCCATCCTGTGCATATGCAGCGCTTCGGCAAACCGGGCAAAACACTTTTAGGCTCGGACAGCCATACACCCGCGGCAGGCGCTTTAGGGATGTTAGCGATCGGCGCGGGCGGTATCGATGTCGCCATGGCAATGGCCGGCCAACCCTTCTATCTTAAGATGCCAAGAATCTGGGGGGTAAAATTGGTCGGCAGTCTGCCGGATTGGGTCAGCGCCAAAGATATTATCCTCGAAATGCTGCGTCGCCATGGCGTGGATGGCGGGTTAGGCAGCGTCTTCGAATATTATGGTCCGGGGTTGGATAATTTGAGCGCTATGGACCGTCACGTCATCGCCAATATGGGCACCGAACTGGGGGCTACATCTTCGGTTTTCCCCTCAGATGGCGAGATCCATCATTTCCTTACCAGCCAACAACGCCCGCAAGATTGGACGGAAATACACGCTGACCAGGATGCAGCTTATGACCGTTACGAGGAAATAAACCTTTCAACCCTCGAACCATTAATCGCCTTGCCAAGCAGCCCTGGAAATGTTGTGCCCGTTCAACAGGTTGCCGGTCAGGAGATATACCAGGCGTATATCGGATCGTCGGCCAATCCGGGATATCGCGACTTTGCTATTGCCGCTTTAATGGTTAATGAGCGAAAGGTTGCCGATCAAGTCTCATTTGATATCAACCCTACCTCCCGGCAACAGCTTGAGGAATTGATCGCGTCCGGATTGTTAACGAAGCTTATCCACGCAGGAGCGCGATTGCACCAGGCAGGATGTAATGGCTGCATCGGAATGGGTCAGGCGCCTGCGACAGGGCAGAATAGTTTACGCACAGTGCCACGCAACTTCCCGAATCGTTCTGGGACAAAGGAAGACCGGGTCTTTCTTTGCAGCCCTGAAACGGCGACTGCCTCAGCCTTAACTGGTGTGATTACCGATCCTCGCGCACTGGGGTTCCCTTACCCGCACACCGAGCCACCGCTGATTGTCATCGTGAACACGCAAATGCTGACAGCGCCGCTTCCAATTCAGGAAGCGCGAATCGTTCAGCTTGTAAAAGGGCCAAACATCGCCTCCCTACCAGAATTGGATCCCCTTCCGGACAGCCTCGAGCTGCCCATTTTGCTGAAAGTCAAGGATAATATCTCGACAGACGAGATTATGCCGGCAGGCTCGCGTATCCTTCCTTATCGCAGTAACATCCCAAAGATCAGCGAGTTTACATTTGAAGGTGTCGATCCAACTTATCCAAAAAGGGCCGGCGATTACAGAGAAAAGGGAGGCCACGCTCTGATCGGCGGTAAAAACTATGGGCAAGGTTCCAGCCGGGAACATGCTGCGTTGGCTCCTCGCTATTTGGGGCTACGCCTGGTGATTGCCAAAAGCTTCGCTCGAATTCACGAACAAAACCTGGTGAATTTTGGCGTCATCCCGGCGACATTCAGCAACCCATCGATCTATGATCAACTCCAACAAGGCGATACGCTTATCATTAAAAATATAAGAGATCAAATCATGAAAACAGAAAATGGTGTTTGCGACCTGGTTGTGAGTGTAAAACCCAAGGAGTTGATGTTTTCTGCAAAGATCTCTATCACGCATCGCGAAGTTGAAGTGCTGCTGAAGGGCGGCTTGACCAACTGGATCCGTATCAGGTGACCTTAAAAAAGAACACGCTCCAATCTTCACCAGAAGCGTGCTCTCAAATGCCCTTTCAACATCAAAGGTGTAATCAGGAAATATATTAGCGGGCTGGCGTGGGTACATCCGTCGACCTGACAGGCGGAGAAGGCGGTTCTTGGGTGGAGCCTGGTTTCTTGACTGGCGCAGGCGGCTTCGCAGTACTCCCCGGCGCGGTATCCGGAGAGGAAACGATGACCCAATTTTGAGCATCCATCATTAAGTGGGGTTGGTCTACCAACCGGAAACCATTGATAACCAGCACCCATTCGCCGGTGACGTACCTGGCTTGTGAGGGGACAAAGCTCAAAATTACTTCAAACTCTTGCCCAGGCGCGATCATCGCGCTGTCATCCGAAGACGATATCTTAATCGTTTGGCCGTCTTTCCTGAGAATTGGAGCGAACATTCTCGAAGTGGTCAGCGAGTATAAAGCCACCTGGTTAATCTCACAAGGGCCATCGTTTTTTAAAGTCCATTCCGACTGGACAACCGGAGGTGGTTCGCCAACATTGTAGATGTATCCTATTTCGGGGGTAAGATTCGCACCAGAGATCACCGCCATCCGGTACGCGAGGATTTCATCGCAGGAAGCAACGATTGCTTCCGTTGCCGTTGAGGAAGGGATAAAGGTGGGCGAAGGCATGGGAGGAGTTGGCGTATTTGTGGGAGGTATCGCCGTTGCCGTCAGGGTTGGACTGGGGGTCGGGCTGGCAGTAGGCCGACTGATCAGAAACGCCAACTGGGTTAAGGTCGCCTGCATTGGATTTTGAGTAGAAGCCATGGCAGCGGTCGCGGTTTCTGCGATGGTTTCGTCAATTTCAGTAGCCAGCGCTGCCGAACTCGCCTGCCGAATTGTCGATCGCAAGCGGTTAACGATTGAGAACCCTCCAAGGATCAGAACTGAAATCACCAAAGCCGCAGCGATCATCACCCAATTTCTGCGGGTTTCTAATTTGGCGGGTTGTAAATCTTCATACCAATCATTGAGTCCCGCTTGCGGATCCTGGTTTGATTCGGCTTCCTGGGCTCGTGCGTGAAATTCTGCCGGGTGTGCTCCTCGCAACTTCCTGGAATGCGCTGGTTCGACATATACCCTGCAGGTCTGATAATTTTGTCCCAGGCAAAACGCTTTTTGATGTGAGAATTCGACAGTTTGAGCAGGGATAACCCGGTGACAACAATTCGCCAGGCTGGCATAATCCAACCTAGTTTGCGGATCATCTTTCACTCCCAGGAAGGGGCATGCGCCCAGTTGCTCGCTGGCTTTTTGTTCGGGTTGAATAGGAAAAGACACGTTCATCGTGCAATATACCTAGAAAAGCGGTTTTTCAATAATAAAACCGTTCCAGTATACCAGCATTATAACAGGTCGTCTTACGCAAACCGTTTACCGCCCTGGGACCCGCTCGGTCGGACTGGCTGGCGGCTCGGTGGAGCTTGGCGGATTGTTATTGCCTTTATTCGATTCTTTTCTGGGCTTAGGTACCTTGGTGGGGTTGACTTCGGCTGCGTAAAGAATGACCCAATTCTCAACGCTGAGCGAGAGGTGCGGCTGTTCCACAAGAGGCAGGTTGTTAACGATCAAAATCCATTCATCCCGGATGTTGCGTGCATGCTGCGGAGAAAATTCCAATCCTATTTCGATAACATCTCCAGGAGAAAGTACCGGTTTGTCGCTGAATTCTTCCGGATGTAGTGAATCCCCATCTCGGATAAAAACTGGGTCATAGGTCTTGGCATTGAAAGGTGAGTAGATCGCGAGTTGATCAAAACTACATTGGCTTGTGTTTCTTATGACCCAGGTAGCTCGAATCGTTGGAGGAGTTCTCCCAATCATATAGCGATAACCAGGGCCTGGGGTCAGCGAAGGCCCGGAAATCACTTCAAACCCATAACCATCTGAAATCTCGCAAACATCTTGCACCAAAGGAATGTTATTTACTTCCGTGGGCGGGACAGAAGTCGGCGTCGCCTCAGGTTGCGAAGGAGTAGGTTTGACTGGTTCGGTCGGCAAAGACGGTTGTTGAACCTGGCTCTCAGTAGAAGCCGACACAACCACTGGGATCTCGGTTAGGGCCGCTGTTGCTGTAGCATAATTCGCCAGGACAGCATCATAAACCGCTGTCGCCAACTGGGTTTTTTGTGAAATAAGAGCTGCGTGATATTCTGCCTGCTGATTCTTGTTAATGATAACAAAAGCACTGATTCCTCCCATTACCAAAACAATCAGCACAATGGTTACGAACAATACCAACTGCTTTCTGTGTTTGGTCTTTCGGGTGTCTTCAGACCATTCATCGACACTAACAGTTACGTTTCGTAAACTGGCAGGTTCTCCCTGCTCTTGGATGTGTAATTCACCCGGAGAGGCATCTCTTAATGATTGGGACTGAGCCGGTTCGCGATATACCTGGCAGCCAGTATAATTTTCCGTCAGGCAGAACCGCTCTTGGTGTGAGAGCCCAATCGTTTCTGCCGGGATCACTCGATGACAAAAGTTCGAATTACAAGCGTAACCCACATGTGCGTACAGCCCATTCTTAACGCCAAGAAAGGGACAACAAAGCTGTTCCTCATTCGTAAGATAATTTAGATGCGCGCTGGTCTTCACTTCCATAGCAGGTAACTCTTTAGACCCAGTGATAATGAAATGCCCCAGGCAGGCCTTTATTCTTGCAAAAGATTAATCAACCTAACAGCAATCCATATTGCCAATTAGGGGTAGAGAATGCAACGCTTAACCCGATCTTAAATATACCATAATAATTTTCTAATTAAGAAAAGGTTAACAAACCCTAAAGAATTTCAAAAAATTATTAAAATTTCCAAATCTTTTAGGACACTATGGGAAAAATAAATTGAGTTTGTGATTTCACGTACTAGATAAATCTCACTCCCAGGGCGTGACAATCGTCCTGGGGGTTTTACACAGCGTTCGGCTATAATTCGGATAAATATACTTCATAAAACCAGAAAATTTCGAATGCGCCCTTCATTTTTCCATCACCTTCACCCGCCCACCATCCCGGCTGATCAATCGCGCCTGCGATACACTTTAGGGGCGGGTGGGCTTTCGGTCTATCTTATTTTGGTTTTGATTTTGAGCGGTGCTTTATTGATGTTTTATTACATCCCCACACCGCAGGATGCCGGCAAATCGATCCAGACTTTGACATTTTTGGTCCCATTCGGCGCGATCCTGCGAAACTTTCATTATTGGGCAGCCCAGCTATTAATCATTACAACCGCTATCCACACCCTGCGTGTGCTTTTAACCGCTGCTTACACGCCGCCGCGACGCTTCAATTATTTACTGGGGATGTCCTTGCTGGTGCTTTGTTTGTTTTTAGACTTCACAGGGTATGCATTGCGCTGGGATGAAGGGGTTCGCTGGGCTCTGGTTGCGGGGACCAACCTGATAAAATCCATCCCACTTCTGGGGGCTTCGTTATATATCTTCGTTATGGGTGGGACCCAACCTGGTGCTGCCACTTTGATTCGCTTTTACGCCTGGCATATTTTCGGACTGTCCCTGGCCCTGGTTGCGCTGGGCGTCTGGCACATCTTCAAAGTAAGGCGAGACGGTGGGATCGCGGTGCCTCCCCCTGAAATGCGCAGAAATTCCAAACGGGTTTTCCGGGTAGAACTTGTCCGGCGTGAAGGCCTGGCGGCTTTGATCGCCACGGTCGTTCTGCTTTTGATCTCTACCTTCATCCCCGCCCCACTCGCCGCTCCAATGATATCCGTCACTGCCCCAGGCTCGCAACTGGTGAGTTCGCGCGCCCCATGGTTTTTTCTATGGGTCCAGCAACTGTTGAAATTCGGCAATGCATTTTTGATGGGTGTGCTGGTGCCAATTCTAATTCTCCTCATTTTGGCGCTCATCCCATACCTATTGCCAAAACCTCCTGTGAATGAACTGGGCCGTTGGTTTCCGCCTGGCGCTCGCCTGCCTCAAATAATTGCCCTACTGATCACCAGTGCTTTATTGGGTTTGACTGCCTGGGCAGCTCTTTCCAGATGAAAACCATCCAGAATTCTAAAGTTGTTATCGCTTCAGCATTTTTATTAGTGGCTGTTTTGATTGCAGCCTGGCGATACCTGAGCAAGGCTCAGCCTGTCGAGCTGATCCCAACGCTCACGGGTGAACCCGAGTATTGCCTTACCTGTCATTCCGACTTGCCAGAGATCAGTCCATCCCACCCTGTACAAACTTTCGGTTGTGTGATCTGCCATGGGGGTGAGAGGTTAGCCTTGGATGCCAACCTTGCCCATAGCACAATGCGTGGGGGCAAGAACCCTTCAGACCTTTCGGTAGTCGAGGTTTCATGCGCTGGAAGTACATGCCACAGCGGCGATTCGACCACCCAGAACAACCATATCCAACGCGTGATGACCAGTATCCAGGCGACATACGCAGGCGCAATTGCCAGCATCCGCTACACCTTCGGAGCTCAACCAGATCTGACTGCCCATCTGGGCATATATTCTGTCGAAGCCGCCTCATCCACTTCTACAGCAAACGTTCAATCCCTGGCGACCTTCGATCCAACAAAGGATACCTCCCCTTCGATCCAGGCCTTCGCTCAAAACTGCCTTTTTTGCCACCTTTCGGCAGATCCCTTGCCTGGAGAAGCGTATTCTCGCCGGACAGGCTGCGCGGCATGCCACAGTCCCACTAAAGGCATCCCCAGCGACCAGCCAATCCACAAGCTCACCACTTCCATTTCATACTCACAATGTGATACCTGTCATAACCGCGGCAACTACGATCTCGGCGATATGCAGTTCAAACCTCGCCAGGATAATCCGACCGACCGCCTGCATGATTATTACCAGCCCATCACACAATTCACGCGTTGTGAGTGGACTCTGGACTGCGTAGACTGTCACACCCGCCAGGAAGCCATGGGAGATGGGCATATTTACAGCAGCCAAAAGGAAATCCAGTATATTCAATGTCGCACCTGTCATGGTTCGCTGGCCGATTCGCCAAAAACCAGGACAATTACCGATCCAAACGATCTGGCCCTCAAATTGGCGTTTTTGAATCCCGTCCTGGATTTAAAATTGGGTGATACGATCATCGTCACAGATCAAGGCGAGCCGCTTTGGAATGTTCGCCAATTGCCCGATGGGACATTTGAAGAGTACAGCAAAGCTACAGGCCAAAGGTTTACATTCAAGCCAGTGTTGGGTACATCCTGCCAACAAGAACCTGATGAACAGGAATCTCGGTATTGTCACGAGTGCCACTCGGTCGCACGATAAAACAACCCACAAATGATCTAATCCAAGTCATGGAAAAACACGCTATCCCGAAATCCACTGGTGAAACTGCAAATTTGGCTCCCAAAAATCTTTCCCGAAGAGTTTTTCTTACTTTCGTATGGAAAAGCTTATTAGGGATGAGCGGGCTGCTTGGATTAGGTGGCCTGGCGAGCTACTTTTCTTACCAGACAGATCCACCTCCCAAAACCATCTTCGACCTGGGGCCGGCTAAAAACTTCCCCCAAGGCGGGCAAACAATCATCAACGAGGCCGATGCTGTTGTATTCCATTCTTCGGAAGGTTTCAAAGCGCTCAGTCTGGTTTGTCCGCACCTGGGATGCATCGTTGAATCTTCCAATTCTGGCTTTGCATGTCCCTGTCATGGCTCTCAATACAGCCGGGATGGCAGTTTGGTGCACGGGCCGGCGGATCGCGGTTTACGCCTGCTGCAGGTCGAAGTTAATGAAAACGAACACCTGATTTTAGACACCTCAAAATCCACATTCTGAGCGCAACCTTTTAAAAATTAGGGTTTTTACTCTTGGGATTAAACTTGCAAAGTAGCGATTTTGTTGTACAATGCTTGTAGAATGTCCTCAAGGATTAACAATCAACGCGAGCAACTAATCATAGGAGGTTAGCGAAAATGACCCAACAACCAGGTTCCACAGACATCACCAGTGATGATAAGCTCTGGGCCGCTCTAGGATATCCTATCCCTATCATCGCCATTATCGTTCTTTTTATGGAAGATAAAAAGAACCGTCCATTTATAAAATTCCACGCCATCCAATCCATAATATTCAATGTTGTGCTGTGGGTTCTGATCTTCATCATCAGCGCAGTAACGCTGGGTTTTGGGGCAATTTGTGCGCCACTGCTCTGGCTGGTCACGTTTTGGCCTGCTTACGATTCTTACCAGGGAAATTACACCGAAATTCCGGTGATCACCAACTTCATGAAGAATCAAGGCTGGGCTTAAACAGCCATTCGTTAATCGAACCGCGGCTCTGACCCTTACAATTTGCTGGCTGAGGTTCCGAGGCGGGGTTTTATTTAATTTACGGGGGGCTGTCTGTCAGCCTGGTAAAAAATAATTGCTTCATCTGGCTGCGGTTTGGCATCCCAAAGGAGTGATCCGGTGGAAGATAGTCCACAACAACCCTCAAATTCGACCGAAGAAGTTCCTTCCGTCCCACCAGAAGAAGCCAAACAAGAATTAAGTCAAGAAAATACCACTATTGAATCCGCGCCGCCTCCTTCAGCGGTGAGCAGGACCCCTCCAACGCCGCTGGCGCCGGCCTTACCGCTTTCCCCGTCCGAGGAACGTACGTGGGCAATGCTGGCTCACCTCAGCATTTTGGCCAACCTGGTGACGGTTTTCTTAGGGACAGTCGCGGCTCTGGTGATCTACCTGGTATATAAAGACCGGTCGCGCTACGTGGCATACCAATCCATGCAAGCATTTCTCTTCCAGTTGATTTGGTGGGTAGGCGGGGGTATCCTCGCCACAATCGCCTGGACGATCAGCGGTATCCTGGCTGCCATTCTCATTGGATGTCTCCTGATGCCTATCGCCCTTTTGATCTCCCTGGCTCCCCTGGCAGCCCTTGTTTATGGAGTCATCGGTGCTGTTCAATGCAATCAGGGGCAGGATTTCCGCTATTGGCTAATAGGCGATTGGGTTCGAGGTCTTCTCAATTAATAAATTCCTGGATACTTCTTGACTTTTATCACTCAACAACTTAGAATGAAAGTGTTTGAGACGCCATTGAACTAAACGAATTAAATCAATCGAACTGAGATAGAGGAGAGACCCGGGGGGCAATTTTCCGGGCACCGAAGGGGCAAATCTGGCGGCCGAAATCGCCAGGTGAAACTCTCAGGTAAAAGGACTCTATCGCTGTATTCCTCTGGAAAGTCGGGCGAATGAACACACCAGACACCGACGGGGCAAGCGCTGTGACGAACGGCGCGAATCTCTCAGGTCCAAAACAGAGGCGCACGCTTAAAATGCGTGCGCCTTTTTATTTGGTAATAAGCCAAATCCGGCTTTGATCGTATCTACAGCAATTACGCAATCCACTTAACCCGCATCCGACAGGAGGCACAATTATGAATATTCCGACCGATTTGAAGTACACCAAAAACGATGAATGGATCAAAGTCTCAGGGAATATCGGGACTGTAGGGATCACCGATCATGCCCAGGACCAGCTTTCCGATATCGTCTTCGTCGAAATCCTCGTCACCGAAGGCTATGAAATAAACAAGGGAGATTCTTGCGCGACGCTTGAATCTGTCAAAGCCGCCGCAGAAGTTTATACCCCGGTGAGCGGGAAAGTTATAGAAACCAACGATGCCCTACCAGACACGCCAGAAAAGGTGAATAGCGATCCGTATGGCGAAGCCTGGATGATAAAGATTGAGATCAGTGATCCATCTGAACTGGATGATCTCCTGGATGCATCCGCATATGAAGCCCAGGCGTCTAAGGAAGAATAAAAGTATTTGGGCTGCAATGTCCAATCGCAGCCATTGAGAATGACCGGACGTTGCTAACGAACCTGGCAAAACCGAATGGTATTGGAATTTGCTTTAGAAAGAGGTGTAAGAATGTTCATTCCACATACGGAAGCTGAACGGGAAGCTATGCTCGGGACAATCGGGATTAAGCGTATCGAACAGCTTTTCGAAGATGTCCCAGCCGCGCATCGCTTTCCAGAACTCGATTTACCGCCAATGCTCACCGAGATGGAAGTCCTCAGCGAAATGCAGAGTATTGCCAACCTCAACGAGACGGTGCAAGATCTGATTTCTTTCTTGGGAGCCGGTGCATATTCGCATTACATTCCTGCAGCCGTCGATGCTGTCCTGCGTCGCGGCGAGTTTTATACCGCCTATACCCCTTACCAACCCGAAGTTTCACAGGGGACGCTGCAAGCAATCTTCGATTACCAAAGCCTGATTGCTGCATTAACCGGGATGGAAGTAAGCAATGCCTCCCATTATGATGGCGCCGCCGCCGTCGCTGAAGCGGTCAGTATGGCAGTTGCTCAATTTCGGGGAAAGCGCAGCAAAGTCGTCATTTCCGCCGCGGTGAATCCGCAATATCGTCAAACTGTGCGCACCTACAATCCTGGTTCTGACCTGACATTTATCGGAGATGGCGAGACCGGCTCTCCCATTCAAGGGCCTGACCACCTGATCCCTTTGATTGATGAGAATACAGCTCTGGTCATCGTTCAATACCCGGATTTTTTTGGACGCACCTACAATCTGACGGCAATTGCGGAAGCTGCCCACCGTTCCGGCGCATTGTTGGCTGTCGCAGCCAACCCTATCGCTTTAGGCTTGCTGACTTCTCCAGGTGAGTTTGGAGCCGATATCGTCGCCGGCGAAGGTCAACCCCTGGGTATCCCGCTCTCTTACGGCGGCCCTTACCTGGGTTTCTTTGCAACTCGCAAGGATTATGTGCGCAAGATGGCAGGCCGCCTCGTCGGAGAGACAGTTGATAAAGATGGCAAACGCGCGTTCGTGCTCACGCTAACCGCTCGTGAACAGCATATCCGCCGGGAGAAGGCGACTTCTAACATTTGTACAAACCAGGGAATAATGGCCCTGGCTTCTACCGTTTACCTCAGTCTGCTGGGAAAACACGGCCTGCGCCAGGTCGCCGAGCTCTGCTACCACAAAGCTCATTACGCTGCCCGACAGATTGACCAATTGCCTGGGTATAGCCTGTGGTCAGATGCGCCTTTCTTCCACGAGTTTGTAGTCCGCTGTCCCCGGCCTGTGAGCGAGATCAACCGAGAATTGCTGGACGAGGACATCTTGGGCGGATATGATTTGGGTCAGGATTACCCTGAATTGGCCAATCACATGTTGATCGCCGTCACAGAAATGAATTCAAAAGACGACATCGACTTATTGGTGGATGCATTAGAGGAGGTGTCCAATGACTGAGCCTTTGCTCTGCGAAATTTCAGTACCCGGCCGCCAGGGGATACGCTTTCCTAAGCCGGATGTCCCCCTGGCGCCACTGCCGAAAGACCTGCTGCGTGAGAATCTACCGCTTACAGAACTCTCTGAGCAAGATGTAATCCGGCATTTTACCCGTCTCTCCCAACTCAATTACAGCATTGACACGGGTTTTTACCCATTGGGTTCGTGCACGATGAAATATAACCCGAAGATCAATGAAGAAGTGGCGCGGCTGGCAGGTTTCGCTTATGTTCATCCGCTACAGCCTGTGGAAACGGTGCAGGGAGCGCTGCTCCTGATGTACGAGCTGCAAGAAATTCTCAAGGAAATTGGAGGCTTCGCTGGGGTCACTTTACAGCCGGCTGCCGGCGCTCAAGGAGAATTGACAGGCGTCCTGGTGATCCGCGCTTATCATGCAGCTCGCGGTGAAAACCAACGAGATAAAATCTTGATCCCGGACTCTGCCCATGGTACAAACCCGGCTACTTCTGCCATGAGTGGGATGCGAGTGGTTGAGCTGGCTTCAGATCCTCGAGGCAATGTGGACTTGGAAGCGCTGCGCGCAGAATGTGACGATTCCCTTGCAGGGCTTATGCTTACCAACCCAAACACACTGGGCTTATTCGACGAGAACGTCGAAGAAGTCATTCGCCTTGTGCATGAGTCTGGTGGGTTGGTTTATGGTGACGGCGCTAACATGAACGCCTTGCTTGGGATCACTCGCCCTGGCGATTTGGGTTTCGATATCCTGCACTACAATCTCCACAAAACGTTCTCGACGCCCCACGGCGGAGGCGGACCCGGGTCCGGGCCGGTAGGGGTGGCTGCCCACCTGGTGGACTTTTTACCCGGCCCAATCGTCGGCATTATCGATCAGGAGACTGAGGACCAGCCTCCGCTGTATGGCCCGGTGATGCCGCCAAAGAGTATTGGCCGAGTGAAATCCTTTATGGGCCATTTCGGGATGATGGTCCGGGCTTACACCTATATCCGTATGCATGGCGCCGAGGGATTAAGAAAAATCTCCGAATACGCGGTCCTTAACGCGAACTGCTTAATGACCCTTCTCAAAGAGGTCTATCACCTGCCATACGAGCGCACATGTATGCACGAATTCGTGCTGGAAGGCCGCTGGTTGGATGCACCCGATATCCATGCCCTGGACATCGCTAAACGCTTGATGGACTACAGCTTCCACCCGCCGACAAATTACTTCCCTCTGATCGTGCATGAAGCGCTGATGATTGAACCCACTGAGACCGAAAGCAAGGAAACGCTCGACGCGTTCGCCGAAGCGCTGAGACTGATCGCGCAAGAAGCTCACGCCAATCCAGAACTGTTAAAATCAGCTCCACACACCACCCCGGTTGGGCGTTTGGACGAGGTTAAAGCCGCCAAGGAGCTCGTTCTTTGCTGTGGGGTAGAATCGATTTACAACCTTCAAAAGCTCGAAACCGCCTGATCTCAATTCAGTACAGACATTCACTGGCACAGCTCCCTGCATATTGGCGCCAAAGGCGCTGTTTGCAGGGAGTTTGCTTTTTATCGCCATTTCAGGAGTTTCCTTGCACTCTTGCAATGCTGCTGTAACGAAAACGGCTTGCTCATCCGAACAGTGATAAAATAACTTTCCAATTTCTGGGACAAGAAGGCTTAAGGGATGGCTTCGGATTACGAATTTCAAATTGTCCGCCCTCGACCAACCGTAGAGGTCCATCTTCAAGACGGAAGAGTGCTTTGCGGGCCGCGCAATGCCACGATTGGCGATTTCTTTAGCGTTATTCAGGAGGATCAGGCCGCACCGATTGTTGGCGCAATCGTCAATGGCGAGCTTCGAGAGCTGACATTTCCAATAAAAATGGATTCCAAAGTCCGTCCCGTAACCATGGGTGAGGCGGACGGAATGCGTATTTACCGGCGTTCCCTGACTTTCCTTCTTGAAACGACATTTGAGGTGCTGTTCCCAGGAGCGATCCTAACCGTAGATCACTCAGTGGCTTCTGGAGGCTACTACTGCCAGGTTTCCGACCGGCCTCCGCTCACCTCGGAAGAGCTGGACGATCTGGAAAATAAAATGCGTGAACGGGTCGAAGCAGATCTGCCTTTTACCCGCCAGGAAGTCCCGCTGGACGAAGCGATTGAATATTTCAAGAATCAAAGCGCAGAGGATAAGGTCCGCTTGCTGGTTCACCGCCAGAAAAACTACCTGACGCTCTATCAATTGGAGGGACACAGGGATTACCACCATGGATACATGGTCCCCTCCACTGGCTTCCTGCGTTGGTTCCACTTGATTCCCACCGGAGAGGGATTTACACTGCGCTTTCCACGCCGGCACGCACCTACCCAATTGCTTCCCATGCCGGAATATCCAAAATTGTTAATCACATTCCGGCAGTACGGTGACTGGCTTAAGCGCTTGGGGATCTCCAGCGTTGGCGCATTGGATGACGCGATCCAGGATAATCGAGTCCGGGAGATTATCCTCGTTTCTGAAGCCCTCCACGAACAGCAGGTGACCGAGATCGCCCGCCAAATCGCAAGCAGTAAGAATAAAATCCGGGTCGTTTTAATCGCCGGGCCATCCTCCTCTGGGAAAACCACATTTTCAAAGCGACTCTCCGTTCAGTTGTTATCTCACGGTGTTGCGCCTTTTCCATTGGAGATGGATAATTATTTCGTGGATCGTGAGCTAACACCGATCGATGAGAATGGGGAATTTGATTTTGAATCCATCAAAGCTCTGGATACTGACAGGCTCTCACGGAACTTGAAAGAATTGATCTCCGGTACACCCGTCCAGCTCCCGCGCTATAACTTTTTCACAGGCAAGAGCGAAACGGGGGATACCATCAAGCTTGATTCTGGGGAGATCATTATCCTTGAAGGGATTCACGGCCTTAATCCAGACTTGATCCCAGCCGTACCCTCCGAACAAACCTTTCGGATTTATGTATCCGCCCTCACCCAGTTGAACCTGGATCGCCATAACCGTGTCTCTACAACCGATACGCGTCTTATCCGGCGGATCGTTCGGGATGCCCGCGAGCGCGGTTACAGTGCGGCTGTGACGATACAAAGGTGGGAATCTGTTCGTCGCGGTGAAAAGCGCTATATTTTTCCGTACCAGGAAAATGCTGACGTATTCTTTAATTCCGCCCTGGCCTATGAATTGTCCGCGTTGAAAACCCTGGTCGAACCGCTTCTGCGCCAGGTCCCATACGGCACTCCAGAGCATGTTGAGGCCAAGAGGCTTTTGGCATTTCTTGAATGGTTCCTACCCGTTGACGCCGGGTTAATACCGGACAATTCGATCCTTAAAGAATTTATCGGCGATTCGATTCTCAAAGATTTTAAATTGTGGCATAATGGCAGGTGAACAGATCAACCGAAAATTAGCGGAAAGTGAGCCTTGAAACCCATCAAGATCCGTCGTCGCAGCCTTATTTATGCGATTTTACTTTTCACCTTGTTCTGGTTAGGAAAACCTGCCCCGCTTTCAAACGCTGCTCCTCAAGGGGTTAACCCTCTTCAACAACCCGACCATCCCGCCGAAATTATTGTCCGAATTTATTATCGCGATTCCGCTGAGCTGGCAAGCCTTGTTCAGACATTAGACGTTTGGGAGGCGCACCCAGAACAGGGATATTTGATTGCTCGTATCTCGGTGATCGACCAGGCAGTCTTGGCAAGTGCAGGGCTGCGTGTCGAGGTCGATCCAGAGAAAACGGCCTTGATTTCCCAGCCTCACCCATCGCTCCCTTACCAAACGAATGGCATCCCAGGCTTCCCTTGCTACCGTACAGTTGAAGAAACCTATGCAGATTTGTCTGCATTGGCCGCTGAATACCCTGATCTGGCGCGGTGGGTGGATATCGGCGACAGTTGGGAGAAAGTGCAATCACAAAATCAAAACGGCTACGATATCTATGCTCTGGTCCTGACAAACCGGGCAATCCCAGGGCCGAAACCAACCTTTTTTTTGATGGCCGCCATCCACGCCCGCGAGTATACGACGGCAGAGATGGCAACCCGGTTCGCCGAGACCTTGGTCGAACAATATGGCAAAGACCCGGACATCACCTGGCTTCTCAATGATTTTGAAGTTCACATTGTTCCTGTCAGTAACCCGGATGGCAGAAAGATCGCCGAGCTTGGACAATTTTGGCGGAAAAATACCGATAACGACGATGGATGTCTCGATTCTTCTGCCTGGGGGACGGATTTAAATCGCAACAGCAGTTTTAAATGGGGAGGCATCGGCAGCAGCCCATCTGCCTGTGATGAGACTTACCACGGCCCGGCGCAGAACTCCGAACCTGAAACCCAGGCGCTTCAGAATTATTTGCAGTCGATCTTCCCTGACCAACGTGGACCTTTAAATACAGATCCCGCCCCTTTGACGTCGACCGGCGCATTGATCACCCTGCACAGCTATGGAGAGCTGGATCTCTGGCCCTGGGGCTGGAGCACTATCCCGGCGCCGAATAATAGCCAGTTGCAGACCTTAGGCCGAAAATTCGCTTTTTTTAACGGGTACAGCGCGATGCAATCTATTGGGCTTTACCCGACGACCGGTTCGACGGATGATTGGGCCTATGGAGAGCTGGGCGTAGCAGCTTATACCTTCGAAATGGGCACAGCTTTTTTCCAAAGCTGCTCAGATTTTGAAAATACGATCTTTCCGGATAATTTGAAGTCTTTGACCTATGCTTTTAAAGCTGCCCGCCGGCCTTATCAAAACCCGGCAGGGCCCGATTCACTGAACATACAATTATCCTCTCCGGCTGTAATCAGCGGCGAAACGATCTCTGTCACCGTGACTGCGGACGATACTCGCTATCTTCCCGATTCCGGTGAGCCCTTTCAGGCCATAGGCTCCGCTCATCTCAGCGTGGATCTTCCTCCATGGGATCCTCTTGCCGAGCTCTATACATTTTCCCCGGTCGACGGCGCTTTCGATTCGCCGGTGGAAACCCTGACGGCTGCTTTCGATACGCTGGAAATTACAGCAGGCCGTCACCTGATCTATGTCGAAAGTCAGGATACGAACGGGAATTGGGGGGTTGCGAGCGCTATTTTCTTCTATGTGGTGGATCCACCCATCACCCCTTCGATTGAAGGGCACGTACGAGATGGTGGGGATAACCATCCCATCTCGGCTGGTGTCTCCGCAGGTGATTTTCAGTCTCAGAGCGATGCATCAACAGGTCTTTATCACCTGGATATTCTTAGCGGTACGTACGACCTGCGCGCAGATGCTGCCGGGTACTCTCCCGCCACGACTTTTGGAGTCTCCGCTGAAGATCACCAGCATTTAGACGAAAATATTTTCCTGTACCCCGTCTGCCAGATTTTCAAAGATGATGCGGAAAATGGGAATACGTTGTGGGCTCCTCAGGCGCCGTGGGCGATCACAACAGAAACTAGCTACAGTGGATCGCATTCATGGACCGATAGCCCCGGGAGCAATTATCATAATAATGTGGATGCCTCGCTCATTTCAAAACCTTTGGATTTATCCGGTTACGAGGGAATTAAATTAAGTTTTTGGCATAAGTATGCATTGGAACAACCGCTCTTCTATGATGTCGCCTCAGTGGAATACTCGCTGGATGGCGGCAGCACATGGACGATTCTTAAGACGTATACTGGAATCAGCGCCGCAAATTGGTCCAACCAGGTCTTTACGATCCCTGCTTTGGACAACCAGGCTAATGTCCGCCTTCGATTTCGCTTGAATACCGACGATTCGGTTACCGCGGACGGGTGGCATCTCGACGATATCACCCTGGTTGGCAGCGGTTCTGCATGTATCACACCCATCGCCCCACAAGCTGATTTTTCGAGCAAAAGCCCAGTTCCTTCAGGAGAGCCGGTACAATTCACCAACCGGACGCTGGGCTCTAACCCCCTTGAATATCTCTGGGATTTCGGGGATAGCGTAGGCTCATCTACTGTAAGCGATCCAAGGGTTACCTTTCCGACAACGGGCACATTTACAGTGACCTTAACGGTTACCAATAGTCTGGGAACCAGCAGCGCCAGTCACTTATTGGAAATTGGCCCGCCCCTGCCATATATCGCCGTTCAAAGCGCCGAATTAGAACTAGAATCTCCACCCCATCCGAATGCACGTGAAAGAGTAACCTTAAGCGCGGTTATCGGCCCGCCCGACGCAACCGTCCCGTTCACCTACACGATCGATTACGGAGATCAATCGCCTCTACTATTAAAAAATTCACCCAATGATGAAATTCTGTTCGCGCATCACTTCAATATCTCGGGCACTTTCACAATCACTTTTTCTGCCTATAATCAAGCCGGAATGATCCCCGTGACAACAACGCTCCCGTTGTCGGTAGGGGCAGGAACCACTCCGGGCGGGATTTCAGTGGTAAACCTTTCGCTTGCCAATCCTGGTGGTATTTTTTCAGGAAAAGAAACCAGTTTCTCTGCCGATTTAGAGCCAGATAACGCCACGCAACCCTACACCTACACAGTGGACTTCGGAGACAGCAGCCCTGAGTTGAGCGCATCTGGGCTGGTAGAACCGTTTACATTCAAACACGTTTATGCAACGACCGGCGTTTTCACATTAACACTGGATATAATTAACCCGGTTATGACGATCCCTGTGACAGGCGACCTTTCCTTTACAGTAAATCCGCCCGTTTCGGCAGGCCCCACGATTTACCTGCCGCTGATATGGAAACGCGAAATGCCTTTTTAGGAGAAAAACGATATGTCAAATCGTTCAGAACGTGCCCAGCGGCGGGCCGCCAAGCGCCGCAATCAACGGATCATCATTGTTTCGATCATTGTGCTGGCATTGATCGCAGTCGGCACGTTTGCTTTAGGGGTTTTCCCAGGAAACAAGAGCAATACCACAACGCCTGAGGGATTGAAAATCGAGGACCTTACCGTTGGCAGCGGCCAGGAAGCCAAGTCTGGCGATACCGTCAGTGTAAATTATACCGGATGGCTTTCCGACGGGACAAAATTTGATTCATCCTTGGACCGTGGGCAGGCTTATGATTTTGTTTTAGGGAACGGCAATGTGATACAAGGCTGGGATCAGGGAGTAGCCGGCATGAAAGTTGGTGGAAAGCGCAGGCTTACAATCCCACCCGATCTGGCCTACGGGGCAAACGGGTACCCCCCGGTCATCCCGCCCAATGCAACCCTCACCTTTGAAGTGGAATTAATGGCAATTAAATAACGAGGTTATGTTGTTTTTTAGCGCACAATTCCAAAAAACAACATAACCCTATCCTTCAATACGCTCAGGCTGGCAGCGGCTCGCTTACGATCTCTCCGAGAGTCTGGCCCAACCTGGCGATGCCTTCACGAATATTCTCGGGTGTAGCATTCGAGAAATTAAGACGCATCGTATTACGCCCGCCGCCATTTGGAAAGAACGGTTCCCCAGGAACGAATGCAACTTTACGTTGGATGGCCGATTTCAATACTTCTCGAGTATTGTAGGCTTCGGGCATTATACCCCACAGGAACAGGCCGCCTGCAGGCCGCGTCCACGTCACTGAAGGTGGAAAAAATTCTCTCATTGCGGAAAGCATAATATCTCGGCGTTCCCGATAGACTTTACGGATCAGTTTTATATGCTCATCCAGGAAACCACCCCTACCGGTCTCATGTGCCAACATCTGGATGAATGAGGAGGTGTGCAGATCCGCTCCTTGTTTAGCCTGTACCAGTTTTTGGATCACCTCAGGAGGCGCGACAACCCAGGCCAGCCGCAAGCCTGGCGCCAGGATTTTTGAAAAGGTGCTCAGGTAAATCACGTTGCCCTTGTAGCACAAATCGCAATCGCTGCGCGAATTGCTATCCAGGACAACGACCGGGGGGAGATGATCTCCTTCGTAACGAAGCTGTCCATAAGGGTCGTCTTCGATGATTGGGATTCCATAACGATCCGCCAGCTCGACCAGGATCTTTCGTCGTTCCAACGATAAGGTAACCCCTGTAGGATTTTGAAAATTCGGCAAGACATAGATGAATTTAGGGCCACAGCGTAAGGCTTGCTCCATAGCTTCAGGCTCCATCCCATCCTGATCGATTGGAACCCCGACGTATTCCGCTCCGTAAGCATTCCAGGCTTGCAGCGCACCTAGATAGGTGGGCGACTCGACCAGGATACGATCTCCCGGATTGATGAAGATTTTTCCGATGAGGTCAAGCGCCTGCTGCGATCCGGAAGTGATCAAGATATTTTCTGACGAGATATTCAGGCCGTAACGTTCGGAGTGCCGGGCGATCATCTCCCTGAGGGGGACATAGCCTTCCGTTGTACTGTATTGCAACGACTGGGAGCTGAAGTCTCTCAGTACCTTATTGGCAGCAGCGATGAATGCTTCCACCGGGAAAACATCCGGAGCCGGGAGACCACCGGCAAAGGAAATGATCTCAGGGCTTTCGGTTAGTTTAAGAAGCTCCCGGATTGCCGAACTGGTCATGCGTTGTGTTCGTTGGGCGTAACGGTGATCCCAAAGTGTTTGCATTCTCATCTCCTGGTATTTCAGGATTATTTCGGGAACCGTGTAACCACCATGGCCGTGCCGGGCAAGACCGTTCGGTCTCCCACTTGCAGCTCCGCTGGCGCTTTACCAGCTTTTTCCGCTGCATTCTGATAAATCGAAAATTGGGTTCCCTGCTCTGAACTCTTTAGATCCACGAACGCCTGTCCTGTGAGGAAACCTTCCTGGTCAATAGCGCAACTGGTCACCCAGCCGACTACTTTACCTCGTTTGTCGATCACCGGATCATTGCTGTGGGCCATGCGAACGCCTTTTTCGGTAAAGCGGAAGCGGACGACAACTCCGGAACGAGTTTCTTCCTTCTCAAGGAACGCATCTCGACCGATGAACCAGGGTTTGTAGGTCTTCACATAGGATCCAAAGCCAGCTTCCGCGACCCCCAAATTCCTTTCGCCTCCCATCTCGTGGCCGTAAAGCGGCAGCCCGGCTTCAGTGCGCAGGGAGTTGCGCGCCCCAGGCCTACCGGTTTGATCCCAAAGGGCTCGCCAGCCTTCAATACAGCTTTGAAGAATTCGGCAGCGCGGTCCGGGTGAACAAAGAGCTCAAAAGCCATCTTCTCACCGGTGTACCCGGTGCGCGACACGATAAGATCGAAGTCGCCCACGGTCGCATCGCATAACTGGGTTCGCTTCAATCTCATAATGCTTTTTCGAGTTACTGGATCAACGCCTATGGATAAGAGAATATCTCGCGAGCGCGGTCCCTGCAACGCAATATCCACGCGCATATCTTTCCCTTCTTTAGGATCCCTGAGATTGCGTAAGACAACGTTGCGGCCATATGCTCGAGCCCAAGGCCGGTTTCGATCCACACAGGCCTGCCCATCTTTTACGGCATTCAACCAGGTCCAATCCTTATCGTCATTTGAAGCATTAACGACAACCAGGAATTTCTCCTGGTCGCGGTGGTAAACGAGCAGATCGTCGATCACATTCGCGTCCGGGTCCATCAGATGAGTGTAGCAAGATTCGCCGACTTCCAGGCCGCTGATGTCGTTGCCGACCAGAGAGTCGAGGAACATCGCTGCATCCGGTCCCTCAGCCTGGTAAACACCCATATGGGCGACATCGAACAAACCGGCTGCTTGACGAACCGCGAGATGCTCTTCCACAACCGAAGAATACCAGACCGGCATTTCCCAACCCGCAAATGGGATGATTTTTGCTCCCAGCTCACGATGAGTTTCGTAGATTGGCGTTCGCCGTAACCCAGATTCGAGTTCGTTCCAGGTAAATTCAGGTAAAGGCGCCTGGCGTGACTTGATTTGATCGATTCCGATAAAATAAGGCTTCCTCGCCCAGACCGGGTCGCCGTCAGCCAGGACTGCCTGCTCCATAGTATTCTCTCGCACCCACACAGGGCCGGGGATTTTCCTAAGCAGGTCTTCGTCAAAGGCGACGAAACCATCCGAAAGGTCTCTAAGCCAGGACGCAGCCAGTCCGGACCGCTCGCTTGCAACGGACAGGCGGTATTGATAAGGCGCGATCGCGGTCAGAACGCCATCTACAAATCCTTGCGGTGTCACAATCTGGGTCACCTGACTTTCACCCAACCCTAACGCTTCCACATCGCTGGACACCGCGAAATTTAAGAATTCTCGGACTCTCGCCCCACCCAGATCGAACAATACCCAATCGTTATCTCCTGAACGGTCATCGCTGTAGTAAAAATGTGGATATCCGTGTTTGCCAAAATGCATGTCCGTTGCAGCGCGATCAGCTAAATCCCTCACGCGTAGCTTTGTGTCCTCCAATACGGTGAAGTCTACTTTTGCCCGGCGCATTGCGCCTTTTTTCCCTTCCAGGCTGAACGGGGTGGTCGCTTTCAACAAATCGGAGATAAGATCGGCCAGTTGTACCGAATCCGATTCCTTGAAACCACGCTGGGTGATCCAGGTGGTTCCCATGCGGATACCGGACGGGTCTACTGCCGATTTATCCCCGGGGATTGTATTTCGGTTTACGACAATCCCGGCGATATCCAGGATTCGAGCGGCTTGATCTCCAGACAAACTCACCCCATCCGGCCCAACGACCGAGCTGCAGTCCAGGTTCATTAAGTGGGTATCTGTCCCCCCAAAAGGTATCCGGAAACCGTTCTCTTTTAATCGATCTGTAAATACCACGCAATTTTTTACTATCTGCTGTTGGAGATTCTTGAACTGCTCCGTTTTATCTAATTTGAAGGTTAAAGCCATCGCCGCAAATACATTCACATGCGGACCTCCCTGTTCACCAGGGAAATACAGCATGATCGATCTTCTTTGCCAGCCCAGAATCGGTTGTCAAAATACAAGCGCCCCGCGGGCCGCACAGAGATTTATGGGTGGTAAATGTGATCACATCCGCATAACCGATAGGAGATGGATACATACCGGAGACAACCAGCCCTGCAACGTGAGCGATATCCGCAAACAGGTACGCGCCAACCGATTTGGCGATCTCTTTAAACTTTGCCCAATCTACCGCCCATGGATAGGAAGAATATCCGGCGATGATGAACTTTGGCTTGTGCTGCTGCGCCAGATCCGCGATAGCAGCGTAATCGATCTGCTCTGTGACGGGGTCAACAACATAATGCACGGCGTTATAAAATTTTCCAGAGCGGTTTACAGAAGACCCGTGCGTCAGATGACCTCCATGCAGCAAGCTCATCCCCATAATCGTCTCACCTGGCTGGACCAGCGCATGATAGACCGCGTTGTTGGCTGGAGCTCCGGATAGAGCCTGCACGTTGACAAATATCTCATCGGCGGAAAAACCATTGGTCGCAAATAGCTCCGCACAGCGTCGACGCGCCAGGGCTTCAATGGTATCCGCATATTCCACCCCCTTATAATAGCGCGGATCGGAATAACGCCTGTAATACGCCAGGCGAGTGTCATAATCAAGGATCTGATTTTCGGTAAGCAGCCGTGTCTCTTCGTCCGGGTAACCTTCTGCGTAAACATTTTGAAGCGCTGAAGATAATGCTTCACGGACTGACAATGGAGCCTGGCTTTCACTTGGAATCAGGATCAATTTCCGCGCTTGCCGCTCAGCTTCCAACTGGGTGAGCTCATAGACATCTGCATCTAAATCGGACAACGCGCCTCGAAACAAAAAATCGCTCATTCTCATCTCCTCAGAGTTAGCATTCTGCGCCACAATAGGCAAATTCATTTTTTATTCATCCCGGTAAACCTGATGGATCTTACAGGTTACAAAGAAATGTGAACTTATTTGATTTTAGTATCGCTAAGAGTATGGGTCAAGTGACGAATAGCATAACCCTATTTTGATGAACCTCTTTTCATCATAATGCGTGGTGCGCCACAGGCGCCTGACCCTTATCATTGGTAAATCTTGAATAACAAAACACAGCGCGGCGTCAAGCTTCCTATCGTTGAAAATAACAATCTTCGGTTATCAAGCTCCAAATAATGCTACAATTATTAGGGGACGATATACATAAAAAAGTGTCAACATGGTTTCATGCGCCAATTCGTAATGGGTGTAAATATCTCCATTATACAATCGGCTTCCCATTACGTGATCGAATCCAAAGAATTGTGGGGATTTAGTAAATGGCCAAACATATCTTGCTCGTCGATGACGATGCCCTCCTCAGGCGCAGCCTTTCTTTCAATCTAGAACAAAATGGCTACCGGGTCAGTACTGCTGGTAACGCCGAAGATGCTCTTGCTCTTGCCCGCCGGGATCAACCAGACCTGATCTTGTTGGATATCGGTCTACCGGGTATGGATGGGCTGGATGCCTTGCGTTATATCCAGGAAAAAATTGGAGCCCCGGTTATTTTCTTGACCGCCAGACGCCGCGAGCTGGATGAGGTATTGGGACTGGAGCTCGGAGCGGACGACTATATCACCAAACCGTTTAATCTGGATATCGTACTTGCACACATAAAGGCTGTTTTGAGACGCTTCCAGCATCAGCAAACGCCAGAAAATGAGCCGGCGCCATTAAACATCGGGGATATCATGATCGATCCAGGCGCACATACCGTCACGATTAATGGCCACCCTGTTGAGCTCACCCCGAGAGAGTTCGACTTGCTGTACACGCTCGCACTGGACGCTGGAAATGTGGTATCGGTAGATGAATTATTAGGTCGGGTGTGGGGAGCAGAATTTGTCGGCGAGCCTCAGGTCGTTTATGTGCATATCCGCTGGCTACGAGAGAAAATAGAACAGGATCCGAATCAGCCCCAACGCATCTTGACGATGCGAGGGGTAGGATATAAACTCGAGCCTCAACCGGGGATGTCTAATTGATGCTCAAGTCGCTTCGAAATCGCCTCATCCTCAGCCATATCTTGCCTTTATTTATCATTATCCCAATTATGGGGATAGTTTTAATTTACGTGCTTGAAAACCAGTTTTTACTCCCGAACCTCACAAGGACAGTCACCGGTGAGGCGGCCTTGCTCGCCGAAATCACACGCGAGCAAATCGAAATCTGGAATGAACCCCAAATCGCTCAACACCTTCTAGACCGCATTGGCTCGAACCTGCGTACTCGAGTCATGTTTCTCACTCCGGATGGGCGCTTGTTGGCGTCCAATGACCCGTCCGACCTGGATTTGCTGAACCAGGTGATACCGGTGCCCGGTTTTTCAGAAGCAGTCAATGGAAAGACCAGCACCCGCACCGATTATTACAGCAGGAGCTTGCACGCCGAGGTAATCGACGTCCTCGCTCCCGTTGTCAACTCCCAGGATCAATTGGTTGGGGTCATACGCATGACGTATTTATATGCAACCGTAGCAGAGGAATTCATCCAACTACAATATTTGATTGGAGCCATCCTTATCATCGGTCTGCTGATTGGGGCTGCCTTAGGCTCTCTCTTGGCCTTGAATTTAAGCGGACCAATTCATCAGGTAACCCAGGCTGTTTTCGACCTGGCCAGCGGCAAGCAAACGGAGAAACTCGAAGAACAAGGGCCAGATGACATTAAAATGCTGATCCATGCAATTAACGTTTTCCTGGATCGCCTCCATAATCTGGAACAATCCAGGCGGCAGCTGCTTGCAAATTTAGTCCATGAGATCGGCCGCCCCTTAGGGGCATTACGTTCTGCGATACAAGCCTTGATACAAGGCGCCAGCCGAGATCCCAAACTGCAAGCAGAGCTGTTGGAAGGCATGGACGGTGAAGCAGCACGGCTACAAAATCTGTTGGAAGACCTGGCTCATTTGCATGATCAGGTGCTTGGGACTTTAGAATTAAACCGCCAGCCAATTAAGCTTGACGAGTGGATTCCCGCTGTACTACGAACCTGGCAGGCTGCAGCCGGGAAGAAACATATCCATTGGGAATTGGATCTCTCCCAAAACATGCCTGAAATCCAGGCAGATCCTAACCGGCTTGCGCAAGCTATCGGCAATCTGGTAAGTAATGCTATTAAATTCACCCCTACGAACGGGAAGATCAAAATATCAACCGGGATTTCAGGCGGTGAGGTTTGGATCCAGGTATCCGACAGTGGGCCGGGCATCCCAATTGAAGAACTGGAGAAAATATTTAAACCATTCTATCGTGGCAATCAGGGACGGAGATTCCCACAAGGTATGGGATTGGGATTGACAATTGCCCACGATTTAGTCGCTGCGCACAACGGACATCTGGAGGTCGAAAGCACGCGCGGCCTGGGAAGCAAGTTCACCATTTGGCTCCCCATTGAATTGCCCTCTTTGGTTTCAGTTAAATGAAGCCATCAGGGCTTCTCCCGAAAATACATGATGATATAATTTTTACGATTTATCCCACTGTCATGTAAATCGTGGATTTATTCAAATGGTTGCTCCTAAGAACGGCGCCGAATTAATACCTGAGTCGACTGGAAAAGTTGCCGCCGGAAGACCTGCTCAAAAGCAGATTTCTACCGTCACGATTTCCCGTCAGATGGGCAGCCAGGGCTATGAAGTCGCGCATGCCGTTGCCAAAGCATTGGATTTCAAGTTGATTTGGAGGGAATTGATCAACCAGGCGGCTTTGAGAGCTGGTACACCTGAAGTCGCCTTGGCGACAATTGATGAGTTCGGTCTTTTAGGCCTTACCCCCTCTCCTAAAGATTCCAAAGTTTACTTGAAGGCCCTTCGAAAGGTCATGGTTGAGCTCTCAAAACAAGGGAAATTTGTAATCGTGGGTCGTGCTGGTCAGGTTATCCTTCAAAACCACCCGGATGTAATCCACATTCGTATCATCGCGTCTGAGCGTGTCCGCGCCGAACGAATTGCTGTCATCCATGATATTTCTACCGAAAATGCTCTGGCGCAAATTCAAACCAGTGATAACCACCGTCGAAAGTTCTTAAAACAGTTTTATCATGTGGATTGGGACGATCCCGGGCTTTATGACCTGGTTATTAATACGGACCGCTTCACCATCGATGTTGCCGCGAAGCTGATAATCTCCGCTCTCTCAGATCTCCCCGAAAATCTTTCCAAGCAATCCAGCCTTTCAGGAGAGTAACATTGAGCCCAGGTAAAACCAAGGCAAAGAAATTTTCTCACCCCGCTGAAAAAATATTCTCCGAAATACTTGATTTTTATGGTATCGAATGGAAATACGAACCTGACACCTTTCCGTTGGAATGGGACGAAAAGGGAAATATTACTGAAGCTTTTGCGCCTGATTTTTATTTACCCCAACAAAACCTGTATATCGAATTAACCACCTTGCGTCCCAAACTTTCTACTCATAAGAATTGGAAGATAAGGCGGATGAAAGAACTTTATCCCGATATCAACATAAAATTGTATAAACGAAGGGAGATGCGCGATTTAATGGTCAAATATGGCCTTTTTAAAGAAGCGCAGAGCATTCAGGGAACAAAGGCCCAGAGGAGAGATCTATGAGCCGGCAAATATTAAGTGCAGACAAAGCGTTAAGTCTGGGAGTGAGTGAGATTTTATTTTCAGAAGAATTAATTCAAAAGCGTGTTAAGGAAATGGGTGAGGCGATCTCAAATGATTATTCAGGACTAAATCCGATATTCGTAGGTGTCCTCAAAGGCGTTTTCTTTTTTATGGCGGACTTGCTTCGGGCGATTAAAATTCCGGTGGAGGTTGATTTCATCGCCGTATCCAGTTATTCGCAAGAATCACGCCAGAAGGGCTTTGTCCGCCTGGTAAAAGACCTGGAAATACCGATCACAGAAAGACATGTATTGTTTGTAGAAGATGTCATCGACACTGGGTTAACGATAAATTATTTGCTGAAGAATTTGCGCGCCCGCCAACCCGCAAGTTTAGAAGTTTGTACACTTTTCAATAAAGTCGAACACCGGTTGATCGATGTCCCTATCCGATATAAAGGGTTCGATTTGCCCGACCGCTTCGTAGTGGGATATGGTCTGGATTATCGCGAACAGTACCGCAATTTACCATTTGTGGGGTTATTAGATCCCGATGTCATTAATGACAACACGTAAATTTTAGGCTCTTTGCTGCTGGCTGCCAGAAATTGAGGATGAAGCAGGCTGAGTTCTTTTAATATTTGGGTTTCCTGAATGCCGATTTAAATTAAAAAAGTAGGGGTTCCAAGTAACCTTCCTGCGACCGCTCGTTCCTTCAGATTATCGACCAATTTCGTAAAATACAGTTGCTTTCGCAATGCATCTACAAGTATTGGCTTGACCTGTTGGATCTCTCTTTGCTCCACTTTCAATTGAAATGCATTCGTCCATTTATAAATAATTGGACTCTTACAGTTTCATTTTGAAAGGCTCACAGCATCGAGAGTGCTTTGGCTTTGTCTGTATCTCTGTAGCACCAAGTGGTTTTTCACCACACTGTAAGCCCACAGATCTTCTGACTCACGCCTCTGCTTCGATGAGAAGCATTCCAATTTCTCGGAACTCCCTACGCCATTAGTATAGACAATTTTGTAAGGATTGTCAAGAATGATTCTTGTTTTCTTCGAAAACTTTAAGGTTTCGGTGAAATTCTGCACATCAGATCGCTATCAGTTCAATCCATTCGATGCCGTTTTTTCAACCGGTTGTACCCGGTCTTGGATCTTTTCGCTTATAATCCCAACGGATTTACCCCATGGAATATCCAGAACCTGCACCGGAAAAATAAATTCGACGAACATGCAACCCATAAAAAGCAATTCCTGGAACCCCCCGCCTGGATTTTTCCAAGTTAATTCCGCCGTAGAAGGGATCGTTGTTTACGCCCCAGTGCCAAAACCGGAAAGAACTCAGGCTGATTTACCCAAGACCTACACTTGTCCAAATTGTGGCGCAACCACCAGCTACGATGTATCTACAGGTGGGGTGGCCTGTGAACATTGCGGTTATGTCGCACCCAGCAGCGTCGAAAAAGTAGGGCGCAAAGCTGAGGAATCTGAGTTCACATTAGAAACCCTGAGGGAAGCCGAACAGGGCTGGGGTGTCGCCCGTAAAGAGCTTCATTGCGAGAATTGCGGCGCGCACCTGAGCCTGGCTGAAGGCGCGTTGACAGCCACCTGTCCCTTCTGCGCATCGAATAAAGTGAATGTCCGGGCAGCCGCCTCCGCGGTTTTGCGGCCGCGCTTTTTGATTCCCTTTAAAATTCAACCGGATACAACCCGCGCTCGAGCGCTTCAATGGCTGGGCAAAGGCTGGTACCATCCTTCAGAACTTGGCGCATCGGCTGCGATCGATCATTTCACAGGCATCTACCTGCCTTTTTGGACTTTCGACGCTAAAATCACTGCCAGGTGGCGCGCTGAAGTGGGGCATGAACGCACGGAGAGTTATTACGACGCTGGCTCAAAGTCCTGGAGGACCCGCACGGTGGTTGATTGGCGTTGGGAGACGGGCCAGGTTGTCGTGAATACGGATGATCTGTTGCTTTCCGGCAGCTCACACTTGAGTCACCGGATTCTCGAAAATCTTTATCCGTTCGATTTAGGTGATCTTGTCGATTACACACCAGATTTATTGGCCGGATGGCAGGCGCATGCATACGAGATCACCCTGCCAGACGCATGGGAAACTGCTAAAGAAAGAATGCGCGAACGAGGTAAAGACGCTTGTTACGAAGATATCCGTTCTTCCCACGTGCGAAATTTCAGCATGACAGCGGATTTTGCTGATGAAACCTGGCGATATATCCTGCTCCCAGTTTATTTGGCGGCATATAAATTCGAAGATAAAGTATTTCAGGTGATGGTAAACGGGCAAACGGGTGTCGTCGCCGGGCAGAAACCCGTTGCCTGGTGGAAAATTTGGCTGGCGATCGCGATTTTGCTGGCGCCCGGGTTGGTTTTGGGCCTGCTCGGGCTTCCAGGCTTGGTTTTTGGCGGTATCGGAGTTGTTTTGCTAGTCTTGGGATTTGTACTTCTGATCATTGGCGCCGGGGTTTCGATTGCTTTGTATCGACAAGCAGTTGCTTCGGAGGCTGCCTGATGTCTTCCTCTGAACTGCTTCCCCCTGAAGTGTCTCAAACTGTAGAAGCATTGTGGGGCATTCAACTTCAACCTGCTGGATGCCCGGTTTGCAACCGGGCGTTCTTGATCGAATCAGCTCGAACCGGCAGCCCCTGTCCAAATTGCGCTGCCGGCAAATTGGAGTCACAACCTGCTTTATTACGCCGGGAAGCGCCGGAGTTGTTGGTCCCCTTCCGCAAAGGCCGAGCCGAAGTTCAACCGGTCATCGAAGGATTTGTCAAACCAGTTTGGCTTAAACCAAAGGATTTCAACACCCAAAGCTTGCTTAGCCGTGTCGTCCCTGTTTACTGGCCCATGTGGCTGGTGGATTGTGACATCAACGGGCATTGGCAAGCGGAAGCAGGTTTTGATTACCAGGTAAAAAGCTCTCAGGAATTCTTCAAGAACAGCTCGTGGCAAAGTCGTGACATTGTCGAGACCAGGGTACGTTGGGAACCCTGTTTAGGGCAAATTGAACGGCATTATGAAAATATCGCTGCGCCGGCGATGAACGATCACCAGGCGCTAATCAACGCTGTTGGGGAATATGATCGAACCCAGGCTGGCTCCTATCAGTCTGAGATGCTGGGCCATGCAGTCCTTCTTGTACCGGATCTACTTCCCGAAAATGCCTGGCCTATCGCCCAATCCAATCTAAATAAAGCTGCTGCACAGGAATGCCAGCAAGCCGCCTCAGCCCAGCATCTGCGTAATTTCTCGATCCACGCGAATTACAGTAAGCTGAACTGGACACAAATCTTGTATCCCATGTATTTGACATATTATTTGGACGATGACGGTCATCCTCAAGTAATCCGGTTTAATGGTCAAACGGGAGCAATTTCAGGTCCACGCATGGCTTCCCAAAGAAAAGGTTGGACCTGGGCACTCATTTCTCTAGGAGTGGGGTTGGGGTTGTTTCTCCTGGGGTTGCTGGGCTTCGCCCTCAGCCCAATATTTCCGCCTGCAAGTGTGATCGCTGTGCTACTGATCACCTTAGCCTTCATCACCGCGGTTTTCGCAATCCTGCCGGTTGTTTGGCCCTGGCAGTGGAACCGCAACCAAAAAGTGTCGGGCGCTCGTGGCGCACCACGCATTATGATGAAAAGAGATTGATCAAAATAGGACAGAAGGTAACTGCCCGGTAGAAAGATTACCTGCCTTGATATAGTTCTGAAATCAGGTTGTGTGTCCGGCTAACCCTTGGTTATCAACGACCGTTGGACCGCCGCCAGGTCGCGCGCCCAGCACTTTTTACAGAACTTAATCCCCTTTTTCATCGTTAACTTAACCTATTCTCTCTTTTCTGATTTCCATGTATCATGTATTATTAAATCGTCCTGGCTTTTCAAAAAAAACACGCAAATGCTCGCCTGCCAGCGTTGTGGCGCGAAAATGTTCAACATCCACGTATAAGTAATCTATCGAGGCTATCAAACTTTGTCTATACCAATTACCCGAACCAAGATCATTCTCCCTCGCCGGCGATCCGATATTTTATCGCGATCTCGTTTGTTGGAGCTGATGTACGAATTATTGGATTATAAATTGGTGATCACCGCTGCGCCAGCCGGATATGGAAAAACGTCCCTCCTGGTGGATTTCGCCCACAATGCCGAGATCCCGGTGAGCTGGCTGGCTATTGATCCCTTAGACCGAGATTTACAGCGCTTTATCGCCCATTTCATCGCTGCGATCAACCAGAGCTTCCCGACATTCGGAACGCAATCGACCTCCTACCTCCTTTCCTCGAACTCGAACGCGATTGACCTGGATGGCCTGGTTTCCACAATCGTCAACGATGCATACGAACACATCCAGGAACACTTTGTTCTGGTGCTCGATGACTACCACCTTATTAACGATACGAAAGATGTTGATGAATTTATTAATCGGTTTATCCAGGAAGTGGACGAAAACTGCCACTTGATTTTATCCTCTCGTTCCTTGTTAACCCTGCCGGATTTGCCCATCATGGTAGCTAGATCGTTGGTAGGTGGGCTGAGCTTTGAAGAGCTGGCATTTCGCCCAGATGAAATTCAATCACTGGCGCTTCAAAATTACCACCTCACAATGCCAGAGAACGTTGCACAAAAATTAGTGGAAGACACCGAAGGATGGATCACTGGTCTCTTACTTTCCGCTCAAACAATGTGGCAAGGGATGGAAGACCGGCTGCGCGTCGCAAGGGTCTCGGGAGTTGGTTTGTATGATTACCTGGCCCAACAAGTGCTCGAAAGCCAGTCTCAAGTTGTACGTGAATTTCTATTGCGCACCTCTTTACTCGAAGAATTCGACGTTGAATTATGCAAAGCCGTTTTAGAGGACGACAATGATTTGGCCAGGTTGCTCGATACCGTTCTTCAGCACAATTTATTCGTTCTTCCTGTAGGTGAAGATGGACATACCATTCGTTATCACCATCTTTTCCGTGACTTTCTTCAAGCGCGAATGGAACAGGAATACCCTGAAGAAAAAATCGCCATTCTGAACAAGCTCGCCTCTGTTTATGCGGATCGCAGGGATTGGGAAAAAGCCTATATCACCTACCAGAAGCTGGGTGATGTAAATGCCTCAGCAGATTTAATCGAACGGGCTGGTCCCGAATTGCTGAAAAGCGGACGGTCGAGCATTTTATCCAATTGGCTTGATCCATTTCCAGAAGAACTCATTGCAAGGCGTCCAAATCTTCAATCCTTAAGAGGCGCTGTCGATATCCTTTTTGGAAAGGTGGATCAAGGACTTACTTTGCTTCAAAAAGCAAATGAGGCATTGCAAGAACGGGGGAATCGACCCGACCAAGCGCGAACGCTGCTTCGCCTGGCAGTTGCACACCGCTTTCTCGGACAATTCGAAAATTCTTTAGAAGATGCTGCGATGGCCAATGCGTTAATTGAAGATGGACAGAAAGCCAATTCATTAACCATTAAGGCGGAAGCGCTTCGGGCGATAGGCGTCGCGCATTATCTGCTCAGCCATCTCGATCAAGCGATTGATTTTCTATCAAGGTCTTTGAAAGCTTATAAAACTTTGAAGGACCGTCAAAACGTTGCAATGGTTCAAATGGAACTTGGCATAACCTACACGGCCTACGGTCGCTATCGCCAGGCGCTTGACAATTACCAAAAAACCCTCGATTACTGGCGTGAGGCCCAGAACGTAACCGGCCAGGCAAATTTGCTTAATAATCTGGGGGTGCTTTATCACTTGCTAGGCGAATACGCTCAAGCCGCGAAAGTTTTTGAAGAAGGGCTGATCCACGCCAAGACCTATGGGTTTAAAAGAATTGAAGGCTATCTCCTGGGAGGAATTGGCGACCTTTATGCAGATTTAAATGCGATCGACCAGGCATTTACAGCCTACGGACGTGCGATGGAAATCGCCTCAAAGACTGAGGATCAATTCCTGCTCTTGCATCTAAATTTAGCCGAATGCGCGTTGGCCAGACTGTCGGGCAATTTCGCCCAGGCGCGTCAATACCTTAAATCTGCTCAACAATATTCTTCAGAGAGTAATTCGAATTACGAATTGGGCAGTTGGCAGCGTGAAGCGGGTTTGCTCGCATTCGCTTCTCAAGAGTTCCAGCTCGCCAGGGATCATCTTAAAACAGCCATAGCACATTTCAAAGATGGGAAGTTGATGGTCGAAGCTGCACGCAGCTTGCTTTATCTGACTGCGGCATCAAATGCTTCCGGCGATAAGGCTGCCGCTAAAACCAAGCTGGCCGAAGCATTCGAGATTGCTTCCAGCCTGGAAAGCCAGCACGTGCTCGTTATCCCCGGCCTGGTTGCCAAACAATTCCTTGCAGATGCGGCTAAAGAGCCAGGTCTCCAGGAAAAATGCGACGATTTGCTGCACTACATCGCGGAATTTGAAAGCAACCTGCCCTCCCTAAGACGCCGCCTGAGGCCCCACACGACTACCGTCCCATTTGCGCCGCCAAAATTGACCATCCGCGCTTTTGGACAGGCAAGCGTTGAGTTGGATGGCCGGCCAGTTATCGCTACCGAATGGCAGAACCAACGCAGAGTCCGAGAATTCTTCTTCTACTTGGTAGCTCATCCAGAAGGTTTGTCAAAAGAAGCTTTAGGGTTGGCATTTTGGCCAGATAGCTCACCTGCCCAACTGAAACTCCAGTTCAAAAACACAATGTACCGTCTGCGCTATGCCCTCGGTCAGGATGTCATTTTATTCGATGGTGATCATTATTGGTTCAACAGGTCGCTGGATTACGAATTTGACGTTGAAATTCTCTTGGAAGCGATGGAAAAGGCCAGGGCGACTGACAATACCGATATGAGAGCAGGTTTCTATAAGGAGATTGAAAGGAGATACCAGGGCATATACCTCCCGGATATCGAAGGAATCTGGGTACTTCCGTTCCGAGAGAGATTCTGGCAGATATATGTGGAATCAATCCTAAACCTGGCTCGCATTTACCTTGAAAGGGGATTTTACGACGAAACATTGGGCTATTGCGACCAAATTCTGTCCAAAGATCCATGCCTGGAAGAAGCACACCGGCTGGCGATGCGCGCTTATGCAGGAAAAGGCAATCGTGCAGCATTGACCCGCCAATTTAAACGCTGTCGACAGGCACTGATGGAAGAGATCAACGCTCAACCATCACCTCAAACGGAGTCGCTATACGAAGCATTAAAACATTAGCGGAGTGCCTGGAAAAATTAATACTAGATAAAAAGAAGCCGATCTTTTTCCAAAGATCGGCTTTTTTGAATAATTTCGCCAATTAAGAGGCACCTTCGGTGACCACCATTTGTAATAATCATGACACAAGAAAACACAAACCAATTAAGGAGATGCAAGATGGATAAAATCATTCGCCAAATCAGCCTGGATCTCGGAAATTTGAACAGCCAACACCTTCGTTTGTTGTTTGTCATTTTATCTCTAATTCTTTTCGTTTTAGGGGCAGGCGCTCCGAGTACACCGGGCGGCTTCGGCGGCTGATCATTGGTTCTGCTGATCGGCGTATTGGCAGGAAGCCTGGCTGGTTGGCTTCGCTCCAGGATCAACACAGGCGGACTACAATCTCCCCAACTGCACCTGCCATGGCTGATTATCGTAGGTTTTTTGCCGCAATTAGTCGCTTTCCAACTGCCAGCGACGCGCGAATTAATACCCACACCATGGATACCGGTTTGCCTGGTTAGCTCACAATTGCTCTTGCTGATCTTCGCCTGGGCGAACCGTAGACTTCCTGGTTTTTGGTTGTTATGTGTGGGTTTGATCTTTAACCTTGCAGTAATCAGCCTGAACGGCGGTTGGATGCCAATCAGTCCTGAGACAATAACCCGTCTGGTACCTGATGCGCCACCCGAGGCTTTGAAGATCGGCGAGCGCCTCGGAAGCAGCAAGGATAGGATCATCCCAGACGAGAAGACAAGTCTCAGGTGGTTGGATGATCGGCTGGTATTGCCCAACTTCATCCCTTACCGGGTCGCCTTCAGTGTCGGTGATTTATTGATTGCCGCTGGAGCCTTCTGGGTCTTGTGGTCATTAGGGGCTAAGGTCAACGGATATCAATCAAAAAGGAGCTTTTAATGAATGTGTCGTATTATCAAGGCACTGCCGCAAGTTCAACAAAGGAACTAAGCCGGTTGTTGACCGCAGCGGTGGTCAATCAAAGATTTTGCAGGTTGCTCCTGGCGAATCCAGCAAATGCATTGGCTTGTGGATATAACGGAGAATCTTTTCGTTTGGAATCGGAGATAGAACACCGGGTGCTTTCAATCCAGGCGAAATCACTGGCCGAATTTGCCAGCCAATTAATGGATGGTAGAAACCAACATAGTCATTAGAAGGGTTTTATATCGGTGAATTTACGGAAATTTTAGCGTGCAATCCGCTTCCGAAGATTTTCACAAATCAACGGGCCCGCCCTTCGGAAAAATAGAACCTAATCCAGGGTTACAGCCCCTTGGCCCACACATCGATCCCGGTCAGCAAAGACTGGTCGATAGTGGGCGATTTTCGCGCTCCCAACAGGACAGCTTCTTACCCCAATCATTTATCAATAATCTACCTGGAATGGTCTATCGCTGCCAGCTTGATAAGAATTGGACGATGGATTTTATTAGCGATGGTTGTCAAGACCTTACAGGTTACCAAACCGCAGAACTCCTGAAGAACAAGACCATTTCCTACGCCCAAATTATCCATCCCGAAGATCGGGAGAAGGTTTGGGAGGATGTTTTCGCTGCACTACAGGCCCAAACATCCTTCGATATTACCTATAGAATCTGTACAAAAGATAAAGGCATGAAGTGGGTTCGGGAGCTTGGCCGAGGTCTTATCGTATCCGGCAAAGAAATTACTGTCTTAGAAGGGTTTATTACGGACGTTACCGATAAGATCCTTTCTGAGAAACGCGTCCATCGCCAGGTTAAACGCTTCGAAGCTTTACGCCGGATTGATATGGCGATCAACGCCAGTTTCGACTTGCGGGTCACATTGGATATATTACTTGACCAGGTTACAACCCTGTTGAATGTCGACGCGGCAGACATTCTGCTATATAACTTTCAAACCCAACTTTTAGAATTTTCGGCAGGCCGTGGTTTTCAGACAGGCGCTATGCGCGAGGCGAAATATCACCTTGGCGAAGGGTTTGCTGGAAAGGCTACTCTTGAGCGTCGCCCGATAACGATTCGAAACATTACCCCTTCGGAAACCGATACCGAAATATCCGAAAGGTTTGAAGCCGAATCTTTTCATACCTATATCGGAATCCCTTTGATCACCAAAGGCGAGGTCAAGGGGATCCTCGAGATTTTTCACCGCTCCGATCTCCACCCCGACGCTGAATGGCAAGAATTCCTGGAAACTTTGGCTGGCCAAGCAGCAATTGCTGTCGAGAATGCAACCTTGTTTCAAGACCTTCAACGATCGAATATTGAACTCACCCTGGCCTATGATGCTACACTGGAAGGCTGGTCGAAAGCTCTAGAATTGAGGGACCAAGAAACTCAGGGACACTCCCAGCGAGTGACTGAAATGACTTTGCGCGTCGCTCAGGTGGTTGGCATTGATCAGGGGGATTTAAAGCACATCCGCCGGGGCGCCTTGTTGCATGATATTGGGAAAATGGCAATCCCGGATAACATCCTCTTAAAGCCTGGACCTTTAACAACGGAAGAATGGTTGGTAATGCGTAATCATCCTGTCTACGCATACAAACTTCTCTCGCCTATTGCAAATTTACGACCAGCCCTGGATATCCCTTACTGCCACCACGAGAAATGGGATGGATCCGGTTACCCGAGAGGGTTAAAGAGCTTCAGATCCCGCTCCCGGCCAGAATTTTTGCTGTCATCGATGTGTGGGATGCGCTGTTGTCAGATCGGACTTATCGACCTGCATGGGAAGAACCGCAAGTGATAAAATACATTCAAGAGCAAAGCGGTCTCCATTTCGATCCTAAGATCGTTAACATTTTCTTGCAGCTTATTCAAATCTGAAATTTTACCTGGCCAATTCTATAACTGAGGGGGCTCTGCAAATAAGATCTAACAGATTTTCATCAAGAAAGCGGTCATCTGGCGTATTCTGCTATAATCTAAACAATATCGAGTTTGTCCGGGAGGGTCACCTGGGTTTGGAAGGCATGCAAGAGCGCGCCCAGGCTATTGGAGCCAGGCTTGATATCGATTCCAGTCCTGGACGGGAGACGACAGTAAGCATCACGGTGCCGATTTGTAGATCGATTGATTCACCTTCTTGATCTTCTGACTATGTTTATTAAAATTGAATTTTGGGGAGGCAAAAAACATTGGACTACGCAGACTACCCCTTGAACGTTGTGCAGGATATCGTTCGCTTGCGGCGCAGGATTGCAGCCTCGGGAATCCCTGCCAAAATCACAGACCAAAACGCCTTGATCGCAACCTGGAACATACGCGCATTTGGGGATATATACCCCTCCTGGCTGCCAAACCCGGGCTCCCCAAAGCGAAACTACCGGGGTCTGGCAATTATCGCAGAGATCATTCGCAGGTTCGATATTATCGCTATCCAGGAAGTCAAAAGAGAATTGTTTGGTTTGCGTTCCTTAATGGAATGGCTGGGGGATGATTGGGGCGTGATCTTCACCGACGTTACCGCCGGCGATCCAGGCAATTCTGAACGACTGGCGTTTGTGTTCGATCGTCGTCGAGCTGTCCCGGCTGGGTTGGCTGGCGAGATCGTACTGCCCACAGGGCCCGCTGGTGACGTTACGGTCCAGTTCGCTCGTACCCCCTACCTGGTCAGTTTCAAATGTGAGCAGGAACATTTTATCCTTCTAACCGCGCATATTAAATACGGGAGCGTCCCGGAGGATCGGATCGGAGAGATCCGTTCTCTAGCCAATTTCCTCGCCAGTGAAATTCGAGACCGGGCAAAGGCTTCCAGCTCTGAAGAAACAAACCTGATCGTTTTAGGTGATTTCAATATTGACAAACGCGGCGACAACCCCCTTTTTCAAGCCTTCCGCTCGACAGGCCTGTTCGTGCCCGACCAACTGGAGAATGTCCGTTCGGCCCTGGGATCTGAACCTAAGTACTACGATCAAATCGCGTGGTTCATGGGCGACTTGCATATGAATTTTACGAACGCCGGATCAGTTGACTTTTCTGGGGCCGTTTTTCAAGAAATCAGCCAGGTTTCGATGACCTACCGTGTGTCAGACCATTTGCCCTTATGGGTGGAGTTTTCAACCGACAGTAGTGTGGAAAAGCTGGCGAAAACGCTGAATGTCGACCCATCCATGCCCGATCCATTCGCTATCGTTCCAGATTTTCCTCCTGGCGGGTAAAACGGATTATGAACCTGCTGCCGATGCCTGGGCTTGCTTTTCGTTCGTGGTTTTTTCCCAGGTCTCATCATCGACCAAAGTGACAACCCGGAAACCCTCCGCATAGGCCATTTCTTTACCTTTCCCGCGCTCGCTTGCCCACTTCTTTATTTCAGGCTCAGGATCCCAATCCTTCATCTGGCTTTTGTGGGCGCGTAAGGCGGCAATTTTGAGATCGATCGTCTCCTCGATATTCACGAACAGGTCGGCGCCCTCCCAACTTGTTACATAAACTTTGCGTGGCTTGAAAGCCCTGTATCCTTCGTCTGCGAGCTCCTCAAACAGATTCGGCTGGCCGGCCGCTGGAAATGTCGCGTCCAACGCTGCAGTCGCAGCAGCCCGGTGGTCGGGATGATTGATATAATCATTACCCGCCCAAACAATCGTCGGATCGCCGGTCACTACGACTTCCGGACGAAACCTTCGAATTTCCCTCACCAGCCGTTTACGCAGTTCCAAAGTCGGCTGCAGTAAGCCGTCCGGTTCGCGTAAAAAGATCACTTCAACAGCCCCTACGATTTCAGCCGCTGCCCTTTGCTCCGCCTCTCGTATTTCCGTGGCTCGAGAGCGGGTCATTCCAGCTTCATCGATACCCACATCCCCGCTGGTGCAAAGTACGTAAGAAATGCGCGTCCCAGCTCGCGCCCAGCGCGCCAGGGTGCCTGAACAACTGAATTCAATATCATCCGGATGAGCTACAATTGCCATCGCGGTCTCTGGGATATAAAATGTATTCATATATACCTCTACCTCCTAATCTGATAAATCTCTTTTCATCCGCCTATGATCTTCAACCAGGGACAAAGCACCCAACCTCTTTATTGATGAATCTCTATTTATCCTTTTGTGTGGTGCGCCACAAGCGCCTAACACTTGTTAGATCCTTAAAAATCATCTTGGATCGATTAAGCTTTTAAAGCCTCTTTGGCCTTCTTCACTTGTTTGCCACGTTCTTCGGTGTTAAGGATGCGCTTACGGATGCGATAACTCTCCGGTGTAACCTCAAGCAACTCATCCTCGGCCAGGTACTCAATGGCTTCATCCAGGCTCATTTGTCGGGGTGGGGTTAAACGAATTTCCATTTCCCCTCTGGCAGCGCGTACGTTGGTTAAATGTTTCTTTTTGCATACATTTACTGCAAGTTCTCCGGAACGTTGGTGCTCTCCGATTACCATCCCTTCGTACACCTCTACGCCCGGTCCGTAAAACAAACTTCCCCGCTCTTCAGCGTTTTTTAATCCATAAGTGGTGGTTTCACCAGGCTCCCAGGCGACCAGGGATCCAGTTGACCGGCCGGGTATAGCTCCAGCCATCGGCAGGTAACCATGGAATAACGCATGCATGACGCCTATCCCACGGGTGGCCGTTAAGAATTGGTAGCGGAACCCCAACAGGCCGCGGGTAGGCACGAGGTACACCAGACCTACACTCCCATCTGGCAAATCTCGCATATCCATCATCTGGCCGCGGCGAGACCCCAGCATTTCTACAACCACCCCTACGGTGTCGGAGCTGGTTTCAATGTGCAGGTCTTCGAAAGGCTCAAGCGTTTCGCCGTCCTGCCCATCTCGAAAGATCACTTCTGGCCTCGAGACTTGAAATTCGTAACCCTCCCGGCGCATCGTCTCGATTAAGATAGCAAGATGTAATTCGCCGCGACCGGATACGGAAAAAGTGTCCGCGCTGGTTGTATCGGCTACGCGCAGTGCAACATTTTGACGTAGCTCGTCATAAAGGCGTTCGCGCAGTTTCCGAGAAGTACTCCAGCGCGATTCCCGTCCGGCAAATGGAGAAGTGTTTACGCCGAACGTCATACGCACGGTGGGTTCTTCCACCCGAATCGGCGCTAAAGCGACCGGATGCTCCGGGTCTGCCAAAGTCTCTCCGATTTCAACAGCCTCCAGGCCGGCGATGGCGACGATTTCGCCAGCAGACGCCTCTTCAACTTCCACCCGCTGCAACCCCTGGTGAACGTATAAATACCGGGCTCGCTCCGGCAAATCCTCTCCATGCAACGTTAGACGAGAGATTGGGTCGCCGACCTTAATCATCCCCGCAGATATTCTCCCTACTGCAGTCACGCCACGGTATTCATCGTATCCCAATGAAGTGACCAGTATCTGCAGAGGCGCCTGTGGGTCCACCTTTGGCGCTGGGATATGGCGCAAGATGGCCTGAAAAAGCGGTTGAAGGTCGGGCCCCAATTCAGGCTCGAGGCTTGCCTGACCAGTAACCGCATTTGCATAAACGACCGGAAAATCGGCCTGTTCATCACTGGCGCCTAATTCGATGAAAAGGTCAAAGGTTTGGTTAAGAGCTCGGGATGGATCCGCGTCTTTACGGTCCACTTTATTGATTACAACGATGGCGCGATGACCCATTTCCAGGGCTTTCTTCAAAACAAAACGAGTTTGCGGCATCGGTCCTTCGGCGGCATCCACGAGCAATAATACACCATCGACCATATTCATCACCCGCTCAACTTCCCCGCCAAAATCGGCGTGTCCGGGTGTATCCACAATATTGATCTTTACTTGCTGACCGATTTTCTGATCCCAAATCGTGATCGCGGTGTTCTTAGCTAATATCGTGATGCCGCGTTCACGCTCCAGATCATTGGAATCCATAACACGTTCAACAACTTGCTGGTTTTCGCGGAAAACACGCGCTTGCCTCAATAAGCCATCGACAAGGGTGGTCTTTCCGTGGTCAACATGAGCAATAATAGCGATATTACGAAGGTCGGTTCTTTCCAGGATCATTTATTTCAAATCTCTATAACCATTAGCGGCTGGTTGAGCACACAAAAACCCCGGCCAAATTGGCCGAGGTTATTCGGCTTGCCAGGTTCGTTTTCCGAAAACTTCAACAAACATCAATATCATATCAAAGGTAATACCTTTTGGGAAGAGGTAACTCCAAATTGGCCCGAAAAGGTATTTTTCCTGTGATATAATCCCCCCGTTATGCGTACTTTGTTCCATTTCCGAGCGCAAGGCTGTCTGGATGTCATCATGATAGGTGTTCGTGGCTTTACTTCACCCGAGCCTTATCGAATCGCGCCTGCTGCTCGAAACCCCTGAATTCCAGAAATTATCGTTCTCATCGAACCCTTAATCCTCCCAAGCGCTGCAGGCTTTCAGACTGCAGTGCTTTGTTTTAGGAATCATAAAAGAGTAACGCAAAATGATAACCATCCAACTTTCCAACGTAAGTTTAATCCTGGGGGCGCACACAATCCTTGAGAACCTCACCTGGAGCGTCCAACACGATCAGAAGATCGGGTTGATCGGTTTAAATGGCGCGGGGAAATCATCCTTGTTCAAACTGATTGTAGGAGAATTTTCCCCGGAACCTGGCGGCGCCGTGTCCAAAGCCAGGGGAATTTCTATCGGCTATTTACCTCAACAGGTCGAACTGGATCCGAATAGAACAGCTTTTGAAAACGCTCTCTTTGGCAATCTTAAGTGGATCGAACTGAGAGATGAATTGGAAAACATCGAGGAACAGCTCACCCGGTCTGAAGTTTACAACAATCCCCGGTCGCTGATGAGATTCCTGGAAAAGCAGCAACAATGCCTGGATGAATATCTGGCTCTAGGAGGCGACGCTTACCCCAGCAGGGTGCGCGAGATCTTATCTGGCCTGGGACTGGCGGAGAGCGATTTCGAAAAATCACCCGGCATGTTGAGCGGTGGACAAAAGAAGCTGGTAGGACTGGCCAGTCTGATCTTAAAAAGCCCCTCGGTGCTGCTTTTAGACGAGCCGGACAACCATCTCGACTTGAACGGGAAGATCTTTCTTGAGCGCTTGATTCGGGAGTATGACGGCGCGGTGGTGATCGTGTCGCATGACCGCTATCTTTTGGATATGGTCGTTACCCACATCGCCGAGATTGAAGATGGCAAGATTTCCACGTTTAGCGGTGATTATTCAAGCTATGTTGTCGATAAGGAAGAGCGGCTGGCGCGGGCTGAAGAATTGTTCTTAATTCAAAAAAGGAAGATCCACCGCCTTGAGCTTGCTCTCAAACGTTATTCTGTTTGGGTCAAAATCAGTGATAAATTTGCCAGCCGCGTTCAATCGATGAAGGCTCGCCTGGAGCGCATTGAACGATTGGATAAGCCGGTCCTGGAACGGCGCCGAATGGGATTGGAATTCAACGGCTGGCGCGGATCGAACAAAGTATTAGAACTGAAAGAGGTTCATAAAGCCTATAACGCACAATCGGTTCTTTCAGGGATCGACTTGCTGATACAACATGGGGATCGAGTAGGGCTTATTGGAGCAAATGGCGCGGGGAAATCGGTCTTGATGCGGCTAATTTTGGGTTTGGAAAGGCCAGATCGAGGTGTAATTAATTTAGGTCCGAGCGTTAAGGTAGGGTACTATGCCCAGGAGCACGAGACCCTGGATTTCGATCAAACCTTAATTGAAACTGTCCGGCGGGGGATCCCTTCGAATGCGACGCTGACCGAATCGTCTGCTGTCGCCTTCCTGAATCGCTACCTCTTCCCCTATCGAATGATAAACCAGCCGGTTAAAGAGCTTTCTGGGGGGGAGCGCAGCCGCCTGCAGCTTGCTTTGTTGGTGCTTTCAGGGTCAAATTTCTTGCTACTGGATGAACCGACCAATAACCTGGATATCGCATCTGCGGAGGTCCTGGAAAACGCCCTGGAAGAATTCGTAGGGACCGTCCTGGTGATCTCCCATGACCGGTATTTTCTCGACCAGACCGTCCAACGCCTGGTAGTTTTAGAAAATGGGAATTTGAAAGAATATTTTGGGGGCTATAGCGACTACGCTCAGCAATTTCTCAATTTCTCCCAAACGGAGGCAGGATAGGCATACACCGGCCTGATTAGTTGTGCCGGACGATCAAAAGCTCTATGCTGGCAGCGATTGCTAAAAGCGTTAGAGACAATACATAGCTGTATACCGCAGGTCGAATCCCCAACACCGGTAAAATTGCCGTCGCGATCATGCCGGCTGCCAAAACGGCCGGGAGCCGGGCCGCCCAACGCCGGTGAGTAAACTGCCGCACCCCAAGCCAATGCAGGATTTTCCAACTCCAGCGTACTGGCAAGGACAATAATTTGATCCCCAAACAAATTAATCGCGCCGCTGTTTTCATGCTAACCTGCCCCTTTTTCATATTGAGCTAAATTGGCGTCTTCATCAAGAGGGCTGCAATTTTCAGGCCAAATTCGCCTGAGCCTGTTGCGCCAACCCTTTTAATTTCTAAACGCCTATCGTTCCAGGAAGTTGCGTGCTGGGCGCTTACAATTTTGTAGGCCTCGATCCGGCGCGAAATCTCAACATCAGAATTCTTCCCGGAATTGCAGGCCGGAACTTCATCCGCCCTTTTGAAGGTAAATCCAAATCTCATTGACTCCCGTTGCTTTTAGGCATTTGCCGGGCTATACTATAAAATATCGGGCCGGGATTACAAATTATCCCGATCCGAAAATGGAATTCGGTTCCTGAGTTCAATCCCTAAATTCCAGCGCTAGATTTGTACAAGGGAGGATTTAATAAATGGATATACCCGAAACGATGCCCGCCATGGTATTGGTAGAGCAGAAAAAGCCGCTAAAGCTGATGGAATTGCCTGTCCCGAAACCTGGACCCGATCAGATCCTCTTGAAAATCCACGCCTGCGGGGTCTGCAGGACCGATTTGCACATTTTAGACGGAGAGCTGGATCACCCTAAGCTGCCCCTGATCCTGGGCCACCAGATTGTTGGGACAGTCGTACAGGTGGGGGATCAAGCCAGTCAGTTTAAGATTGGCGATCGGGTAGGCGTCCCCTGGCTGGGCCGCACCGATGGGACCTGTCGCTACTGCCAGCGCGGCCAGGAAAACCTGTGCGATAACCCTGAATTTACCGGTTACACTCTGGATGGGGGCTATGCCGGTTACACCCTGGCCTATCCACAGTTCACTTTCAAGCTTCCCGAAACCTACACAGATGTCGATGCAGCCCCGCTGCTTTGCGCAGGGTTGATTGGTTATCGTACGTATCGCCTGGCTGGCGAATATACCCAACGCTTAGGGATTTACGGTTTTGGCGCGGCCGCCCATATCATCGCGCAGGTAGCGATCCACCAGGGGAAGCGAGTTTATGCCTTTACCCGGCCAGGGGATACGAAAACTCAGGAGTTTGCCAGAGCGATTGGAGCAGTTTGGGCGGGAGGGTCGGACCAGCGCCCCCCGGAAGAATTGGATGCGGCTTTAATTTTCGCACCGGTTGGCCCGCTGGCGGTCTCGGCATTGCAGGCGACGGCCAAAGGCGGCGTCGTTGTGAGCGGCGGAATCCATATGAGCGACATCCCCTCTTTCCCTTACCGTTATTTGTGGGAGGAACGTGTGATTCGTTCAGTCGCCAACCTCACCCGCCAGGATGGTGAGGAGTTCTTGGAAATCGCGCCTGAAGTGCCAGTCAAAACCGAAGTGACAACATTCCCTTTGGAGCAAGCCAACCAGGCGTTGGAAAGCCTGCGCCAGGGCGACTTTCAAGGAGCAGCCGTTTTGACGATTTCTTCATAACTGCTTGGATGAATAATGATCCTGGTAACGACAGGTTTCTTGCAAGCTGCAATAATCACAGGTTCTACCTTGCAAAGCCATCTCGCTGCCGATCCCGATTAACTGAGAAAGCGACAACCTGGGAACCATCATTTCGCTGTGGGTCAGCGTGACCCCAATCAAATCCGCGGCTACTAATGAGAAAAGTTGGCGTTGCCCCGGGTCAACCGGCCAGCCCACCATTCCAGGACTGAGCGGGATGGAGGTTTGCAATTTCTCAGAGGCTGCCTCAGCTTCGACCACGCTGCAAGCCTGGGTAGCCAACATTTCCACGGCAGCCGCGCCCAAACCCTCGAGCGCTAAGGCCAGCAAAGGATCGCTGCTCATCAATTCCGCTGAAACCTCTTCCAATTGGCTTCCCAGCGTACACACCATCACCACGACTGTATTGGCGCCTGCCAGGTGCTGTACGAGCAGCGCACTGTTTAAACTCGCATCGCCTTCCAGCAAGACCTTTTCGTGCCTGAACCCTTTGACAACCAGCCTGTGCTGCAAGACTGTTGGCTGTAGCAAAGGCATGCCTTCCTTCAAAGCCCATTCTGCAGGTGCTATTAACGCCGGGCGGCGCTTCCTTACAACCTCGGGATCTGCTCCCTGTCCGCGTAAGACGTGATCAACAGTTAATGGAAGATTCCACTCGCGTAATTGTTCCATAATTTGCCAGAATCTGGCTGTAATTGTAACAAAGAATCATTTCCGATTCCCATTTCTAAAGAAACTCTCGAGATTGCTGTGGAGTGGCAGTGAAGTCATGCGAAGAAAGCCAGTGGTCTGCCACAAATCTCTATCCTAATACATGCCGCGCCGACAACTGGCCTTCAGCCGGAAGCAGAGCGTCCAACCTGATTGTGACTAACTTAATGCAAAATTCCGTTACATTTGTCCCTGACTGTTGAATATCAATGTGATAATCTTAAGCTGGTTGACGAGAACATCGAGCAACAGCAAAACCGATCAAATCTTGCAAGGAGAATTTAGCCATGGCAATGAAAATAACCGACGAATGCATCTCTTGCGGCGCGTGCGAACCCGGCTGCCCGGTTGAAGCGATCAGCGAAGCCGATACAATCTATGCAATCGATTCTAATCTATGCGTAGAGTGTGAAGGCCACTTCGATTCCCCCCAGTGTGTGGACGTTTGCCCGGTTGACTGCATTGTAGCGTTATAATTCTTTCTCTGTTAGATAGGAAAAAGCTCATCCCGTGTCAGGATGGGCTTTTTTGGTTCCATTTGGATTCATCATGATAGAATAGCATAATCATTCTAAGGGAGGTCAATTAAGGTGAACAAAGTATACAAACACATACCTGCAGCGCCGGATGAATACCTCGGAGATGTCTCTACCGAAGGAAAAGTCTATGCAACCCGGTTCGGTCCTGATATACATGTCGGGCGGGTCGATCTGGAGAACGGGAAAATCTTTCTCTCCCGCTTGGGTCCGGACAAACACATTGGCCATGTAGATCTTAAGTCCGGGAAGGTTTACCTGACTCGATTCGGTCCGGATGAATATCTCGGCCGGGTGGAAAAGGATGGAAAGCTTTACCTGCACCAACCCTTAGCTCCTGACGATTACGTCGGGAAAATTGTCGATATGAGCTCGCTGGCTCACGGAGGAGCTGCCTTTCTGCTTCTCCTTATTCCAATCCTGGAGGAAGAAAACTCCGAGAGGGACGAGCAGGAATACGATCCCGGCCTGGATGAAGCCAACCCCGGCCTGGCGCCAGCTCAGTGACCATCGCTGCCGGCAGCCATTCGTTTTCTGATCGAAATCATGGATCACTTTGAGGTGATCTATTCACAACGTGCAGCCGATTACCATCGGATGATCGCTTGCGAAGACATCGACGGGAATCTGCCGGCGGCTTTGAAGCAAATCTTGCCAGCCAGGTGTGAAAGAATTCTTGATCTGGGCACCGGAACGGGCCGGCTGCCTATCTTGTTATCAAAATTTCCCACGCAACCAGAAATTAAAGTAATTTGCACGGATATTCAGATGGCCATGCTCCGAGAAAATCAAATTCAGCGCACCCTTTCCGCTGGTGAATGGAGTCTGGTGAACGGAGATATTCGCCTTTTACCCTTTAAAAATGCCTGGGCCGATGCAACCATCGCTGCCTGGGCTATCGGCCATTTTCGGACCTGGCTTGAGAATGACTGGGAGAACCAGATAGTTCGTGTTTTGAAGGAAATGCAGCGGGTCACAGTCCTCAACGGGAGCATGATCATTATCGAAACCCTCGGCACTGGCAGCATTGAACCTAAAGCCCCTTTGGGAAGCCTGGAGGAGTATTACGATTTGCTCCAGAATGAATGGGCCTTCAAGAGAGCCACTATTCAGACGGACTATTTGTTCGAAAGTGTTTCAGATGCTGTTGAAAAGACAGAATTTTTCTTTGGACCGGGCCTATCCACGAAAATCCGCGCCATGAACTGGAAGCGACTGCCTGAATGGACTGGGATTTGGTATAGGTCCAATTGAAAAAAAATGCAAAAATCCTCTTTACACGCCTCACTAAAAAACTTTTATGCGCGATCGCCTGGAGACCTTCAAGAAGTGCCTGTGGATGGCTACCTGGTTGATGTAGTCTGTGGGGATTTATTAGTCGAAATTCAAACCCGGAATTTTACTGCGATAAAAGATAAACTGGCCGTCTTGCTGGAAAGCCATCCGCTGTTATTGGTGCATCCGGTTGCCCAACAAAAGTGGATTCTTAAACTTCCGGCCGAAGGGGATATTCCAATCGAGATGCGAAAATCGCCCCGGCATGGCCGTATGGAGCACATATTCCTGGAATTGGTGCGCATACCGCATCTGATCAAACACCCGAATTTCAGTTTCGAGGTCGTGCTTATCCGTGAGGAAGAGATCCGTCGTAATGACGGATTGGGTTCCTGGCGTCGCAAAGGTTGGAGCATTTCCGACCGTAATCTGCTAGAAGTCGTATCTCGAAGACGTTTTAACCTGCCCTCCGATTATCTTACTTTTATCCCTGACGGCCTGGAACAACCCTTTACCAGTCTTGAGCTTGCCCAGGCGCTGAGAATCCCCCGCTACCTGGCACAGAAAACTGCCTACTGCCTGCAGAATATTGGCGTCATCCGCAACTGCGGCCGGAGGGGTCGCTCATATCTTTACCAATCCGAGAATTAGGGGTTCTTACCGAAGATGGATCACAAAGATCATATATTCCTGCTGCAGAAAGGGATACCCGGTCCGGGAGGCGTTTGGGCCGATCTGGGTTCGGGTACTGGCGCCTTCACGTTAGCACTGGCAGACCTTCTCGGCCCTCAAGCTGAGATTTATTCTGTGGACAAGGATCGTGGTAGTTTACTGACTCAATCCCGAATGTTCAAAGAGCGCTTCCCAAAACACAAGGTTTTGTGGAAGGTAGCCGATTTCACCCGCTCCTTAGATCTACCGCTCCTGGACGGGGTCATAATGGCGAATGCGTTGCATTTCCAACGCACGAAGGAACCTGTTCTTCAAAACATCCACGGTTTATTGCGACCCGGCGGCCGGATTATCCTGGTAGAGTATAATGCCGACCACGGAAACTATTGGGTGCCTCATCCAATTTCTTACAATTCCTGGGAAATCTTGTCGAGACAAGCCGGCTTCCGAGAGACCCGTTTGCTCGCCACAGTACCCAGTCGTTTTCTTAAAGAAATTTACGCTGCGCTCAGTTTCAAATGATCCTGATCAAAATTCTCAGTTTTTCCCTCGGGGCTGGTCTGGTTGGCTATACTTTGTTCTCTGCGGTCAAGACATTTGTATTACCCCGCAGCGCGCCTGATCGTTTGACTTTTCTCGTGTTTGCCATCGTGCGTTGGTTTTTCGAGCTGCGCGTACGCCGCTCCAGCACATATTTTGGGCAAGACCGGATCATGGCATTTTTCGCGCCGATCGCCCTGCTTTCTTTGCTGCCCGCCTGGCTTTTTCTGGTTTTGATCGGGTATACCGGCATGTTCTGGGCTGTAGATGGCCCTGCTGTGAAAGACGCTTTTCGGGTAAGCGTGTCCTCACTTTTAACGCTCGGTTTTGCAACTTTCGAAAGCCCGTTGGGTTGGATCATGGTTTTTTCAGAAGCGACCATCGGATTGATCCTGGTAGCTTTGTTGATCGCTTACTTGCCGCCCATGTACGCGGCTTTTTCTCGTCGAGAAACGGCTGTGACGATGCTGGAGGTGCGCGCTGGCAATCCGCCATCCGCGATCGAGCTGTTGATGCGGTACCACCGCATTCAAGGTTTCAACAGGTTAGCTCAATTATGGGAAACCTGGGAAGCCTGGTTCGCAGATATCGTAGAAAGCCATACTTCGCTTCCCGCCCTTGTCTTTTTCCGGTCTCCACGCCCCGAGCATTCCTGGATCACTGCCACAGGGGTAATGTTGGACGCGGCATCTTTAACCCTCGCTGCGGTCGAAATTCCGGAAGAACCTCTTGCCGCCCTATGTATCCGGGCCGGCTATATCACTTTGCGACGCATTGCCGACTTTTTTAACATCAAATACAATCCAAACCCTCATTTCCCCGTTGAACAGATCAGCGTCAGCCGAGAGGAGTTTGAAGCTGCCCTGGATCAAATGCAGGCCGCCGGCGTCCCAATAAAGCCTGACCGGGATCAGGCTTGGCAGGATTTCGGCGGCTGGCGCATTAATTACGACACCGTCTTATTAGCCCTCGCAAGCTTGACTATGGCGCCCACATCCCCCTGGACCGGAAGCCGCCCTCTGAAGGCGCACCTGCCCCTACCTTTTCTGCAGAAAGATCAGAACCTGTCCCATCGATAAATTAATCGATCGCTCGGTTTTGCTCCTGGAGAGCTACTCAGTCCAGGCGCCAAATTTTCTTTGCACGCATATAGGGGTCTCCACTGGCATCGCCAGTTTCGATCGTCCCTTCTACAATTAATACACCCGACTCGGAAAACGCCGTCTTACAACGCCGGTACACTTCGGCAGAAATCATGACATCCATCACCCCCTCCAGATCTCCAAGCGACATGATGTAAACCGGTGACCCACGCTCCGTGAAATCTCGATGCCAGGATTGGCGCAGGCCAACCACCCGTACTTCTGCGCCAACTCGAGCGGCCGCCTCCAAAGTGCCGATTGCATTCGCAGCCTGAATCTTGATCGAATCCCTAATCAGGAGCTGTGCATCGATTTTTGCCCCCAACAATTTCTTCTGAGATTCCAATTTTTCATCCAGGCCCCAATCTTCCTGGGTGTTTTCTCCCGAGTTGGCCAAAGCTTCGAACGAGAATAATGGTAGTTGCCCACCTCGCCAGGTACCCTGGCTCAACTGTCTTAATAAATCCGGTATCAGACCGAAACCTTCCAACGCGCCAACCCGCACCAAGTTTTCAGCCTCCACCGGCCTGGGATCTGCACGTACAAGAAAATCCGTAAATGAATGAAACGGCCGCTCGCGTATGATTCGCACCTGAACACGGTGGGTTAAATCACGGACCTGGTCGAGGCCCATATATAACACCGGTTGGTTATCGATGTAACTCACGCTGAAGTCCCTGCGAGCGTAATTGATATGAGGCGGCGCGACTTTTAATCCCATGCGCTGCGCTTCGTTGATGTAAGCTTGTTGTGGATAATATCCTCCCCAATTTGCCAACACGGAAGCCATAAACGCTGCCGGGTAATGGGTTTTACACCAGGCCGCCCGCCAGCCAACCTGGGCATAAGATGCTGCATGGGCCTTGGGAAACCCGTAACCAGCAAAGGCAGCCATCAATTCCCAAATCCGCTCCGCCGTTTCGGTATTCACCTGGTTAAGGGTAAACACACCAGCAATAAACTTCTCCTTCAACAACTGCATTTGCTTCCCAGGGTCGAAATGGCTCATTGCACGCCGAAGCAAGTCCGAGTCTGCCAGGCTCAATCCTGCCAGCTCATGGGCAATCCTGAGCACCTGTTCCTGGTAAAGGATCACACCGTAAGTGTCTCCCAACAGGCCGCTCAACACCGGGTGAATGTGTTCAACATTCTCTTCCCCTAGATGCCGGCGAACGAAGGCATCCTTAAGCCCGCCGCTCAAAGGCCCTGGCCGGTAAAGCGCCAGGGCAGCCATAATATCGTCTACGTTGGCAGCCTGGATCTCCTTCAATGTCGCCCGCATCCCAGGGCTTTCAATCTGGAAACAACCGATCGTCCACCCATTGCGCACTGTCTCACTGGTATCGGGGTCGTCTTTTGGAATTTCTTCCAAAACGTCGAGCAGCGCGTTCTGCGGCGTGATCCTCCCGGTTCTATTCGAAGGCTTGAGGTTTTCATCCCGCTCATTACGAATTGCCTGGGCTACATCACCTAACACAGTCAAACCTCTTATCCCAAGCAAGTCGATTTTCACTAGGCCTAAACGTTCGACCGAATCCAGATCAAATTGGGTGATTAAAATACCCTTCGCCGCCAGCTGAGTGGGAGCGATGTCCGTTAATGGGCCTGGGGCGATCACCACACCGCCAGCATGAACAGAAAGATGGCGCGGCAGCCCGATAATTGCCCGCGCGGCGTGAAAAATGGGTTTATACCGCTCGCCGGAGAAATCTTTCTCCAGATCGGAATAGGGGGAATCAGCGATAGCTCGGGGTGATGCTCCCCGCCACCAGCGGTAAGATAAACGCCCCGTCATCGTACTGATCTCCTTAGTCGTCAGTCCGTACGCCTTGGCGACTTCCCGCATCGCCGAGCGCCGCCGGAAACGGTTAATCGTCCCCACCATTGCTACACGATCCTGTCCAAACCGCTGGTAAACGAAACGGATCAGCTCATCCCGCCGCCGCGAGCAGATATCCATATCGATGTCGGGAGGAGTCGCTCGCGCCGGGTTTAGAAAACGCTCAAAGAAAAGGTTAAGTCGTATCGGGTCTGGCGTAGTGATATGCAAACAGTGGGCGACTAAAGAAGAGGATGCGGAGCCTCGAGATGCGGTAGGGATTCCAGTCTTCCTGGCGAATGCAATAATTTCCTCCATAATTAAGAACAGCGAGGCATAGCCATATTCACAGATCACAGATAATTCGTGATCCAACCTTGCTTGCTGTTGGCTGGTGAGTTCACCATAGATTTGCGCAGCGCCTAATTGCGCTTTTTGGCGCAGCAGATCTTCGGCTGAAAGATCATTCGCCAGATCCAGCTCGGGGTAATTTGCTTTTCCCACAGGCAGCTCCAACTGGCAGCGGCTGGTGATTTCCAGAGTCGCTTCTAACGCTTGTGGGTAATCAACGAAGCGGGCGGCCATTTGGTCGTGGTTGATAAATGAACACCCCCAGGCAGGCAAACGTTCTGAGATGGGTACAGCCTCAAGCCGGCAATTCAACCGGATCGCGCTTAAAACCTGGTGTAAACGTGCCTCATCCGGAAGCAGAAAATGGACGTCACCACATGCCACTTCTGGCAAACCTGCGCGTTTGGCTAAGGCATGCAAGGTTCCGATTTGAGAAGCCCCCTGCTCGTAGCTTGCCTGGAGCTCTACATATAGCCCGGATGGGAAAACCTCGATCAACCTTTCCAGGTATTCCCGCGCACTACCCGGCTCCGGGAAACTCGCCAACCGGTCGAAAGGTCCTCTTTTTCCCCCCGTTAGGCAAATTAAGCCAGAGGCTTCCTCTGCAATCCGCTCAAACGGCACGGCCTTACGATCTCCGCCTTGCAGGTCACTGGAAAGGCGGCATAAACTTCGCCAACCGCTGCGATCCTCTGCCAGGAAAACCAGGTTTCCGGGCAACCCAAAAGGCATGTCAACCGGTGGGTCTACCGGGAGTTCCAGACCCAAAATCGGCTTAATCCCCTCTCGCAAACATGCCTGGTAAAATTCTATCGCTCCAGTCAGCACCCCGAGGTCGGTGAGGGCCAGGGAGGTCATCTCTGCCCGTATGGCAGCATTTATCAAATCATCTGGGGATGGCAGGCTTTCTAAGAAGGAATAATTCGAGTGGACATGCAGGTGGGTAAACATAGAATTGACCGATTTACTTTCCTATTGTAAACTGAATCCGAATAAAACCTGTTTTGATCCGGATTGAATGCTCTATCCACGTGCCTGGCCTATCCCTGATTAGCGCAAAAGGGCGCCCACCCTTATGAAATATGCACTGTTTCAATTTTACGATGAACTGAATGACCTTCTACCCGCTGCACAACGTTCAGGACAAATTCCAATAACCTTCCAGGGAAACCAGACGGTTAAACATCTGATTGAATCCCTCGGTGTTCCCCACACAGAAGTTCGAACGATCCTCGCCAACGGTCGCCCGGTTGACTTCGGTTACCAGGTGGGAGACCAGGAGAAAATTCAGGTTTTCTCTGCGTTTTCTAATCCACCGGTTACGGATACCCGGCCCCTGAATAGTACGTCTGAAACACCCCCACGTTTTATACTCGATATTCACCTTGGAAAACTTGCCCGTTATCTGCGTATGTTGGGTTTCGATACATGGTATGACAACACCTACGAAGACCTTCAATTAGCCAGGCTTGCCAACCAGGATGCGCGCATTTTGCTATCCCGTGACCGGCGCCTTTTAATGCGAAGCCTGGTAATTTGTGGTTATTGTATTCGAGAACTCGACCCAGAATGCCAGCTTTTAGAGGTGATCAAGCGATTTTCTCTGGTGAAAAAAATCATGCCTTTTAAACGCTGCATTCGCTGCAATGCTTTATTGGAGACAGTGCCCAAGGAAGCGATCATCGATCGCCTCCAGCCCCTGACGCGCAAATTTTTTGATGAATTCCACATTTGCCCAGACTGCAAGCAAATTTATTGGAAAGGTTCTCATTACGAGCACATGCAGCACTTCATCCAACACGCTATAGATGGATGGCAATAGCAACATTCCTGAAGGTTCTTTTAATCCAGACTGGGAAATCAAGGGCAACTCGTGTTAATGTCGAGATAAGGTAAATATAAGTTCTTTGTAAAGTCAATCTGCGCCGGATTTTGAGAAGATGTTTATCAAGGTGTTCGAAAAGATTCAGGGGCTGGAATTTGATGATCGTATCGATGCCGAAGGGTTCGGTAACGCCTTGAATATATTTCGCCGGTCCAGATGTTTATGTTATGTTCTCCATTATTCCCGATCGCCGTTCTCACATTTGGTGTGATCCTATTTTGCGGGATTGCTTTACGCTGGCAAATCAACGCGAGGCATAATGGCTCAACGGATTTTGACCACAGTAGGCGGCTTTTGGTTGGCCTGGTTACCCTTTCTATCCTCAGCCTTGGCGCCTTTGTCGCTTACTCCTTCCTGATTAAAGGTGGATGTTAAAATTCCCAAACGCCGGTAGAAAAATTCTTCAAGAATGCCTTCTTTTGCAAGAGCGCCCAACCCCTATTTACCCTTCTTCTCCTATATTTGAATAGCCCCAAAAAATTCTTCTCAAAAATCAAATTGGGAAGGATCCAAATAACTTTACATTTTCTGGAATGTTTCTTAAAGTAATCTTAGGGTTTGCACTAGGTTTTTGTAAAGACCTGGTGTATAAATAGTGGTAAATTAAAGTTAGGGGGATTAACTTCAAGGGAATTGCGCATGCAGGAAAGGAGGAGAATCATGGTAGAAGACCAGGATCGATGTCTGCCATTAGAAACCCTGAGAGCAACCGCGCACAACCTAAGCCAAGTTTTCGATGAGCACCGCTTAATCGAAATCATCCTGGAACAGACGGCAGCCTCCCTGAATGCACAAGGCGCTTTAATTCGCCTGCTGAATCCAGATGGAAAAGAGTTGGTGCTTGCCGGTTCAATTGGCCTGAGCGAGGAATACCTGGGAAAAGGTTCTGTTCACCTGGATCAAAATAGCGTCGATCAACGGGCATTGGACAATGAGACCGTCATTATCGAAGACGTTACCAACGAGGCCAGCTATCAATACCCAGAAGCGGCAGCGGCAGAAGGCCTGCGAGGGATGGTTATTGTTTCAATACAAGTACGAAACCAGCCGATCGGCATTCTGCGCGTATATATATCTGACATAAAACGCCTGGACGAGGATTCGATCATTTTTCTACGCTCATTGGCCGATATCGGTGGAATCGCGATCGAGAAGATCCGGCTGCACCAAAGTCTCTATCGCATCAGCGAAGCGCTAAACACGACCCTGGAGTTGAAAGAGATGCTCAACCGTGTACTGGAGGCGGCTGTACGCGAGATGGAGCTCAAAGCAGCCTCGGTTCGGTTGTTGGATAGAAAAGGCCAGTTACTACATCTGGTGGCTGCATTTGGTCTAAGCCAAACCTATCTTTCAAAAGGTGACGTGAACATCTCGAAGAGTCCCGTGGATCAACGGGTGATTGAGGGCGAGGTCGTAGTTCTTTATGAAGTGGAAAGTGAGCCGGGGTTTCAGTACCCCGAGGAAGCCATGAAAGAAGGCATCCGTTCCGTCCTGGTTGTCCCTTTGCGTGTTAAGGAGCGTATGCTTGGCGTTTTACGCGTTTATTCGGCTCGTCCACGCCATTTTGGGAATGTAGGCATCCACTTTTTGACTTCGATCGCCAATCTGATCGCCTTGGCAATTGAAAACGCGGAGCTTTATGCTGCGCTGCAAGCTCGTTATGAAGATCTAAAACTCGATCTTGCGGACTGGTATCGCTTTCTGGCTACAGGGTAGGAGAATGGAGGATGATTTTATTTGGCCTGCTGTTAATGGGAATTACCGCAGGAATTTTTAGTGCATTGTTAGGATTAGGAGGTGGGATTTTCTTAGTGCCGGCGTTAACGGTTCTCTTTCATTTACCCATTCGAGCGGCGGTAGGAACTAGCCTGGTGGGTATTATCGCCACATCTGCAGGTGTGGCAGCCGTAGCGCCGCCCGGTCGCGGTGGTGATATCGAACTTGCGCTGCGCCTGGAAGTCGCCACCACGGCCGGGGCGATCCTGGGAAGCTGGTTAGCTGGCAAGATCAGCCCGCAATCTTTGAGCGTCTTGTTTGCAATCGTCGTATTCTTAACCGCTGGTTATACCTTTTATAAGGCCCGTCGAAAAGTGGGCTTATCTGCTATGGAGCGGTTATTTCGCTCGGATTACCACCCCAGGAATTGGCCGGCTGGCTTAAGCGTCGCGGGGTTTGCAGGTACTGTTGCCGGTCTTTTGGGGATTTCGGGTGGTTTCATCAAAGTCCCGTTGATGTACGCGATCATGGATGTGCCTTTGGGGATCGCTACTGCAACCAGCAGCTTTATGGTGGGGATTACCGCGGCTGCAAGCCTGTTTATCTATTATGGGCGCGGTGATATTCACCCGCTGGTCGTCATTCCGACGGCAATGGGTGTCTTTATCGGGGCTATGATTGGGGTGTATTTGCTGCCCAGGCTGAGGGCTCAATGGCTGCGGGCTGCTTTGATCGGTTTGCTGGTTATTATGGGTATACAAATGCTGTTCCAGGGTTTAAATGCTTAGACTCCCAGGAGCGAGAATGACTTCAATACAAGAAAAGCTGGAGCTTACGATGCGGAAAGTCTCCCAGGTGATCTCACTAACCGGCCTGGGATTAATGATATTGGGATTAATCGATTATTTCAGGCACGGTTACGTGATTATCATCCCAGGTTTCTCGGTTTTACCATTACGCGAATTGCTCCACCTTCAAGGGACGACCTTCGCCCTGGAGGCTATGAGCTTCGGCATTGTTCTCTTCGCTTTGTTGCCTACTTTACGGGTGATCCTGGCGCTATGGACGTACACCCGCCAGCAAAAATGGCTTAACGCCTTAGCAGCATTAATCGTTTTTCTAGAGTTATTATTTAGCATTCGCGCCGGTGGTTGATGGCAATGGCTTTTATTAGCACAATCACAACGCAATCGCAATTAGATAAAAAATCAGGAGTTTCAAATGGTAATGCAAGTTTCGGGAAAGGAATCCGAAAAAATCAAAAAGTTTGTTAAGGAGTTAGAGAATTCAGACGGGTTGGTACGCCAGCGCGCCCGGCATTTATTGGTAAACTGCGGCACTCAGGCAGTTCAAGAATTGATCCAGGCTTTGAATCATCCAAACCCCCATGCTCGTTGGGAAGCCGCAGAAGCTCTGGCAACAATTTCAGACCCTTCTGCAGCTGAAGCTTTAGTCCGCGCCCTGGAAGATGAAGATGTGAGTGTTCGTTGGGCAGCAACCCAGGGATTGGTTTCCCTCGGAAGGGCTGCGGTTGTACCTTTGTTAACCGCTTTAACCCAGCGTTTCGACTCCGTATGGCTACGCGGAGGAGCTCACCATGTTTTCCACCATTTTCTAGATCAAGGCAAACTGTATCCTGCTGAGATCGAAGTCTATAACGCGTTTGGAAACCTGGCGTCGGAAATGATTGTTCCATGGGCTGCCGAATCCGCTTTGGAGGCTTTGCACGAGGGCTCAGATTGATCGTTAATAATGCCAGGGAGGGAAAATGGATGGTCTTCAAATCGCCATCGGTGTAGATCTTGGAGGCACAAAAATCGAATTTGCTTTGGTTGATGCGTCTGGTAAGATCATCCAGAAGAATCGCAGCCCTACGGATGTAAAAGATGGGGAGCAGGCGGTTAAAAATGAGATCGTCACATCAGTAAGCCAATTTTTGAAGAAATATGGGAAAAGCGTTACCGCGCTCGGCGTTGGTGTGGCAGGACAGGTTACATCCTCAGGGGAGATCCGCTTCGCGCCAAACCTTGGTTGGCGGGAGGTGGCCTTAAAAGAACAACTGGCCGGCGAGCTTGGCCTGCCGGTGACCGTCACAAACGATGTCAGAGCTGCGACTTACGCCGAATGGAAATATGGCGCCGGGAAAGGAATCGATCATCTGGTATGCCTGTTTGTTGGAACGGGAGTTGGGGGCGGCGTCGTCAGCGCTGGCCAATTGCTAACTGGCGCAGATAACGCTGCCGGCGAATTAGGCCATATCGTCATCGATCTTCACGGACCGGAATGCCATTGCGGGAATTGGGGCTGTTTAGAAGCCTTCGCGGGTGGTTGGGCAATTGCCCGCCGCGCTCAACAGGCAATTCAAGAAAACCCCGAAGAGGGCGCCGGAATTTTAAGTTACACTGAAGGTGTTTTGGAAAATGTAAGCGCGAAAGCGATCGCCTCAGCCGCGCATGCTGGAGATCCTTTAGCCTTAGCGCTGGTTGGAGAAATCGCTGATGCGTTGTCTGCTGGCGCTATAAGCCTGGTAAATGCATACAACCCGAGCCGGCTTATCTTGGGTGGCGGTGTGGTCGAAGGAATGCCCGAACTGGTAGAATTGGTAGAAAAGCAAGTCTGTAATCGCTCCCTGGCAGCAGCGACCTCCCGCTTGACGATCATACCGGCAAAATTGAACAACGATGCAGGCGTGATTGGGGCGGCTGCCCTGGCGATACACTCAAGAGATAAAGAGAGGATAATCCCATGACAAAAGAAATCGATCAACTCAGTATTAATACCATCCGGTTTTTATCGGTCGACGCAGTCCAAAAAGCTAACAGCGGCCATCCCGGCTTGCCATTAGATGCAGCCCCAATGGCTTATATTCTTTGGACACGCTTTCTCAGCCATAATCCTATGAACCCGGCCTGGTTCAACCGTGACCGCTTCGTACTTTCGGCTGGGCACGGTTCAATGCTGCTGTACAGCCTTCTTTACCTGACAGGATATGATCTGCCCCTGGAACAGATCAAGCAGTTCCGCCAATGGGGTAGCCATACGCCCGGGCACCCGGAACGGGGGCACGCCCCCGGCGTAGAGACGACGACCGGCCCTTTGGGGCAAGGTTTTGGTAACGGCGTTGGTATGGCGATTGCAGAAGCTTATCTGGCAGCACGCTACAACAAGCCCGGGTTCAATATCATCGATCATTACACCTATGCGATTGTCAGTGATGGGGATTTGATGGAAGGCGTTGCTTCTGAAGCAGCTTCCCTGGCAGGTCACCTGAAGCTCGGTAAGTTGGTCTATTTATTCGACAACAACCACGTGACGCTGGCAGCGGGAACCGACATCACTTTCACTGAGGACCGGGCAAAACGTTTTGAGGCATATGGATGGCACACGATCACAGTGACAGATGGCAACGACCTGCAGGCAATTAACCAGGCGATAACTGCCTCCAGAGAGGAAAAAGATCGTCCTTCATTGATCCTCATCCATACACATCTTGGCTATGGCTCTCCTCACAAACAGGATACCTTTGAAGCCCATGGATCGCCCCTTGGAGAAGAGGAAGTGAAGCTTACCAAGCAAAACCTGGGTTGGCCGGTTGAGCCCCCTTTTTATATTCCCGACGAAGCATTAGCACATTTTCGCATCGCGGTGGAACAAGGGCAGCGCGCCGAGGCAGAATGGAATGCGAAACTGGCAGACTACAGCCAGGCTTACCCAGATCTCGCCGAAGAATTAGACCGGCTGTTTAAGGGCGACCTGCCCGAGAATTGGGATAAAGGGATCCCTGAATTTGGTTCGGACGCCAAGCCAATAGCAACCCGAGTCGCTTCGGGAAAAGTAATGAATGCATTTGCAGCCAACTTGCCGTCTTTTATCGGAGGCTCCGCAGACCTGAACCCTTCGACATTTACCGTTTTAGATGGTATGGGAGATTTTGAAAACCCGGAGCGAGCAGGCGGGGATATGCAAGGATCGTCTGGTGGTGGATGGGATTATTCAGGCCGGAATTTGCATTTCGGCGTTCGCGAGCATGCCATGGGAGCGATCTTAAACGGAATGGCTGCGCACGGTGGGATCATCCCCTATGGTGCGACTTTTCTGATTTTTTCTGATTACATGCGCCCTCCGATGCGTTTGGCCGCTTTAATGAAACTGCATGTGATTTATGTGTTTACCCACGACAGCATTGGCCTGGGTGAGGACGGCCCTACTCACCAGCCTGTTGAGCAGTTGCTAGGGCTGCGCTCGATCCCCGGCTTTATCTTGATCCGTCCGGCGGATGCCAATGAAACAGCGGCTGCATGGCGCGTGGCTATGGAACAAAAGGAGAGACCTGTCGCCTTAGCGCTCTCACGACAGAAGCTGCCCGTGTTAGGGATCGACCAGCATCCAAATATCCCTCTGGGAGTACGAGCGGGGGGGTACATTCTGGCTTACGCGGCTGAAAATAATCCCCCTGATATCAGCCTGGTCGCAACCGGCTCAGAAGTTCACCTGGCTCTGGCGACCCGCCAGCGCCTGATTGAAGATGGCGTCATGGCGCAAGTTGTTAGCCTGCCAAGTTGGAACTTGTTCGATGAACAGCCAGAGCAATACCGTGATGAAGTTCTACCACCCGGTGTGCCGATTTTGGCTATAGAAGCCGGCGTTACCCTCGGATGGCGTTCTTATGCAGGGCCCCAGGTCGCAGTCGTTGGCGTCGACAAGTTTGGAGCGTCCGCACCGGGAGATGTTGTGATGCAAGAATATGGATTCACCGTTGAGAACATTCGCGCCGAAGCATTAAAGATTCTGGAACGTACCCGAGTATAAATTTCCCGAATACGTCGAAACACCTGCGGCAAACAATCACTGGCACACAAACAAGGAGACTCGAATGACGATTCAGGTGAAGCGCGCCTACGAAGCCGCAAATGATCAAGACGGCAAACGAATTCTTGTCGATCGTCTCTGGCCCAGGGGGATTCGCAAGGAGGATCTACATCTAGATGATTGGTTGAAGGAAGTCGCCCCAAGCAATGAGCTGCGCCGCTGGTTCCATCAGAATCCCGACAACTGGGATGATTTCCTTGTGAGTTATTACCGAGAATTGGACGTTAAACCCGATGTCTGGCAGCCGATCCTGGAGGCCGTACGCCTGGGAAAAGTCACTTTGATTTTCAGCAACCGGAATACTGAACGGAATAACGCAGTGGCGCTAAAGGATTATATAGAACGCAAGTCCGTTGATTAAGGATCTTTAGTAGAAGGTAGACATGTCAAACGAAAAACCTATGGAAGAGGGGTAATTCGCATCCTTTTAGGGCCTGATTCTCTTTCAGGCTTGCAAGCGTTGATAAATCCTTTTGAGTGGCATCCAATTCCCCTGTCAGCGATAAGTTTAAAAGAGGTAAAATTGGGGGCATACGCTATTTCAAAGGGGGTACTCGGCAGGAGGGAATTAATTGACGATTTCACCACCCATTACAACGCTTTTTCTAGATATCGGTGGGGTTCTGCTCACGAATGGATGGGACCATGAAGCACGCCAGCGCGCGGCCCAATTTTTCAGCCTGGATTTAAGTGGATTAAATGAACGCCACCATCTGACGTTCGATACATACGAGGAGGGGAAACTGAGCCTGGATGAATATTTGAAGCGGGTGATTTTCTTCGAAAAACGGCCTTTTACGGTGAAAGAATTTAAAAGTTTCATGTTCGCTCAATCAAAACCATACCCTAAAATGATCGAGCTTGTACATGAGCTAAAGACACGCTACGCACTTAAGGTCGCTGCAGTCAGCAACGAAGGTCGGGAGATCACAGTTTATCGCATCCAAAAGTTCGAATTGGATAAAATCATTGATTTCTTCGTCTCTTCCTGTTTTGTCCATTACCGCAAACCGGATACAGATATTTACCAGATTGCTCTGGATATCGCCCAGGAATCCCCAAAACAAGTGGTTTATATTGACGATCGCCTCATGTTTGTCGAAGTTGCTCGAACCATGGGTCTTCAAGGGATCCACCACACCGGTTACAACTCAACCCGCGATAAGTTAGAAGCTTTAGGAGCTTCGATTGATGATCATTTGGCGAACCCAACCCTGAAGAACAGGAAGGGAATTTAAAAATGAAGAGCGATGGTTATCGATTTGGGATGGTTGGTCTGGGTACCATGGGAAGAAACCTGGTGATGAATATCGCCAATCATGATTTCGCGGTAGCTGGATATGATAAGGATGTGAGTAAAGTCAATACTTTAAATACTCAATCGGGTGAGCGGAAGATCTATGCAGCCGCGACGATGCCCGATTTTATTTCCATCCTGCAGAGGCCGCGGGCGGTGATGATGCTCGTTCCAGCAGGAAATCCGGTAGATGCAGTGATCGCCGATCTCTTGCCGCATTTAAGTAAGGGGGACATCATCATTGACGGCGGAAATTCACATTACCTTGACACAGACCGGCGGGCTAGAGAACTGGCGAATAAGGGGCTCGCTTTCCTGGGTGTTGGGATCTCTGGGGGAGAAAGCGGCGCCCGGCATGGACCCAGTATCATGCCAGGTGGACCGCAGGAAGCCTATGAGAGCGTTCGCCCTGTTTTCGAGGCTGCCGCCGCTAAAGTTGGAAATGACCCTTGCGTGACATATCTAGGACCAGGATCAGCGGGTCACTATGTCAAGATGGTACACAACGGGATTGAATACGGGGTCATGCAATTAATCTCGGAATGTTATGACATTATGAAGCGCGGGATGGGACTATCACCTAACGAGCTGCACGAGATTTTCGATCAATGGAACAAAACCGAGCTAAACGGTTACCTCATGGAGATCACTGCAAATATATTCCTAAAAAAAGACGATAAGACTGGAAAGCCCCTCGTCGACCAAATCTTGCCCCAGGCAAAACAAAAGGGTACTGGCATGTGGGCCTCACAGGACGCGATGACTTTACAAGTGCCGCTTCCCACTATCGACGTCGCCGTGGCTATGCGTAACCTGTCATCCCTTGCTGATGAAAGACAGCAAGCCAGTAAATCTCTGTCAGAAACCAGTCATTTGTTCGACGGCCAACACGGAAAATTAATCCTGGAGCTGCGCAATGCCTTATACGCCAGCATGGTAGTTACATATGCCCAGGGGATGGCCCAGTTAGCCGCGGCTTCCAAAGACTACGGTTATGGCTTGAATTTAGAGGCGGTGGCGCGCATCTGGCGCGGTGGGTGCATCATCCGGGCTGCACTTCTGGAGGACATTCGTTCCGCCTATAATGCCGATCCCAACTTGCCGAACTTATTGCTGAACCCAGGTTTTGGACGGGCCGTCGCCGAAAGACAGGAAGACTTACACGCCGTGGTATGCACAGCCGCCAACCTGGGCATCCCAGCTCCAGCCCTGATGGCATCCCTGGCCTATTTCGATGGCTACAGGTCTTCCTGGCTTCCCGCCAATCTGATCCAGGCCCAGCGGGATTATTTTGGCGCTCATACCTACCAGCGAATTGATATGGATGGAACATTCCACACACAATGGGAGCCCCTGACAGGAGAAACAACATGAGCCAGCAGATCCCCATTGACCCTACAGTAATTTATATTTTCGGAGCGGGTGGAGATTTAACCTGGCGAAAGCTGGTTCCAGCTCTTTACAACTTGTTTCTGGACCATTGGCTCCCGGAAAAGTTCGCAATTATCGGGATCGACCGCAAGGAAATGACAATCGACGAATTCCGCCAGCATTTGCGCAAAGGGATCGACCAATTCTCTCGCCGCGGCAAGACCCAAGACAATGATTGGAAAGACTTCGCTCCGCAGGTCTTGGAGTATTACGCAGGCGATTTTAGCGATGAGCAAACATGTAAAATCCTGGCGCAAAAACTTACAGAGATCTCAGAAGATTGGAATACAAAACCCAATCATATATATTACCTGGCTGTGCCGCCTTCTCTGGTGGAGATGATCGTCCATCAATTAGGGAAGGCTCACCTGGTGGGAGATCGCCAGAGAGCTAGAATTGTGGTCGAAAAGCCTTTTGGCAAAGATCTGCAAACTGCCCAGGCGCTGAACAAGATGCTGACCGAGACATTCAGTGAGAATCAGATTTACAGGATCGATCACTACCTTGGAAAAGAGACTGTTCAGAACCTGCTCGCTTTTCGATTCGCCAATGCGCTGTTTGAACCCCTTTGGGACCGGCGTTATATCGAATATGTACAGATCACTGTAGCAGAGCGTGTAGGCGTCGAGCATCGCGGCGATTATTACGACCACGCCGGCGCAATGCGCGATATGATCCAAAACCATATGTTACAGCTCCTCTGCCTGGTGGCGATGGAACCGCCGGTGTCCTTCGAAGCGGATGAAGTTCGCAACCATAAAGTAGACGTGCTGCGGGCTATTCGACCCATTCCGGAACATATGGTCCAACATTATGCCGTAAGGGGTCAATATGGCTCAGGCTGGCTCCAGGGTGAGCGAGTGCCTGGGTATCGTGACGAGCAGGGAGTTGATCCGGAGTCAGCGACCGAAACATTCGCGGCTGTCAAGCTTTACGTGGATAACTGGCGCTGGCAGGATGTGCCGTTTTATATGCGCACAGGGAAACGCTTGCCGGTCAAAGTGACCGAGATATCCATTCAATTTCGCCCGGTGCCTCACCAATCTTTCCCGCCGGATGCTGTAATTGACTGGCGGCCAAACAACTTGCTGATTCGCATCCAACCACAAGAAGGGATCATCCTGCGCTTCCAGGCCAAACGCCCAGGACTTGCAATGCGCTTGAGCACCGCCGAAATGCGTTTTAGTTACCAGGAAGCATTTAAAACGGCCTCTCCAGAGGCGTACGAAACCTTACTCCTGGATGTAATCTGCGGCGATGCTACCCTTTTCATGCGCGCAGACCAGGTAGAAGCTGCCTGGTCGATAATTACCCCCATCTTAGATGCCTGGAAGCTCTCACCACCGGTCGACTTCCCCAATTATGCTTCCGGGACCTGGGGTCCTGAAGCAGCGGAGATGTTGATCGCCCGGGATGGAAGGAGCTGGATGGCAACCAGCTATGTGGAAGATGAGGCAGGAATTTCGCCAGGATGATTCGAATATACGATACACCCGACACGCTGGCTAAAGCCGCAGCCGAATTTGTCGCACAACAAGCGCACAAGGCTGTTCAAGAAAGTGGCCGGTTTTCAATCGTCCTTTCCGGTGGGTCGACACCGGGGAAGACATACGCATACCTGGCACGCCAACCCTTCCAAAAAGAAATCGAGTGGCAGCATACCCACGTCTTCTGGGGCGATGAGCGTTGCGTCCCGGCAGACGACCCGCGCAATAATGCCCGAATGGCTTACCAACAACTGCTCCAATACGTGCCTGTGCCGTCCGACCAGATCCATCCTATTGCTTCCACTCTGCCTCCACTTGTGGCTGCCCGGCAGTACGAGGAGGAAATCAAAGCCTTTTTCAAGCACAGCCGGCCGGCTTTTGACCTGGTTTTACTAGGGCTGGGGGAAAATGGACATACCGCTTCGCTCTTCCCGGGTACCCCGGTTCTGAGGGAATCGACTGCCTGGGTGGCTGAAGTGTATGTCGCCGAACAAAATTTATGGCGAGTTACACTCACTCCACCTTTGATTAACCAGTCCGCGGTCGTAATTTATTTGGTCCAGGGGGCTCGAAAAGCCAATATCGTTCATCAGGTGCTGCAAGGGCCACAAAAGCCAGAGGAATTGCCGGCCCAATTGATCCATCCAGCCAGTGGAGAATTGCATTGGTTTTTAGATGCACAGGCTGCCAGTAGGATCAGCCAGATGGCATAGAGAAAACCTCTTCGATCCCCATCCTTAAGCTGACCTTTAGCTTCGCATCAACATCTGATAAAGACTAATCTCCAACTTTCGGCTATCCTTAAGAAAAAGTGTTCCTCGCAATCTTTGGAGGCTATGTATGGAATTTCTTAGATGCAGTATTAATGGGAAATCTGGAGTTGAGGAGATCGATCATTTGGGTGATTTTGCGCTGATTGCCAACCGCACCTTATACGATCATGGGACCGCACATAAGTTCTCGATTGTAAAAAAGGATAAATCCTTATTAACCGATATTTACCGCAATCAAAAACGCGCTGAGAATGCACTGCATGAGTTAACGGGTCAGGTCTAAATCCTTCAAATTGATAAGAAATTCCAGACATCCGGGTCTATAAGCCCATGTCTGATAAAGACAGAACTTACGCGAGAGTCAAAAGTCCAGTTTACGGCATAAGGTCAGCAGCCAGGTCTGCTGAATTAACTTTATGGGGGCCCGTCCAGGATGAAATTAATTGCGTAAGTTCTGTTTACATTGGGCGATCGCTCTTAATTTAGGGAAAAGGCAGGAAAATGGAACCTCAAAATGATCAGATGCCACCGAAATCCAAAATTCATTGGAGCTGGTGGATCATTCTGGCTGGATTAATGTTATGGAACATTTGGGTGCTGCTCCCGAAAACCCAGTCGGAAGCGAATATCCCTTACAGCAAATTTATCGAACAGGTGGAAACAGGCAATGTTTCCAGCATCCAAATTTCAGGCAGCCAGATCTCGGGTGGTTTTAAATCACCTGTTCTTTGGCCTCAAGCAACGCCAGTACCCACCCAAAGCAGTCCTTCGCCAGGGTCCGCTCAACCTGTAATCCCGGGAAACAAAGTCTCCCCATCCAATTACAGCGAATTTCAAACGACATTTCCGGACACGCAAGGCGATCCAAACTTGATCCCTTTGTTGAATGCCAATCATGTCGAGATTAATGTCACACCACCGCCAAATCCTATCCTCGGGTTGCTTCTTTCTTACGGCCTCCCGCTGATACTTCTGGTCTTGGTAATGCTCTGGCTTGGACGCCAGGCTTCTCGAAGCCAGTCTGGCATTTTCAACGTCGGGCGCAGCAAACCGCGCCGCTATTCCGAAGATCATCCTGAGGTCACCTTTAACGACGTCGCCGGCGTAGACGAAGCCAAGGAAGAGCTTAAAGAAGTAGTGGATTTCTTACGCAACCCAGACAAATATCACAAACTGGGCGCGCGCATCCCGCGCGGCGTTCTGCTGGTTGGACCCCCAGGCACTGGGAAGACCCTGCTGGCGCGAGCGGTCGCGGGGGAAGCCGGGGTGCCATTTTTCAGTATCAGCGCCTCTGAATTCGTGGAAATGTTCGTTGGCGTTGGCGCAAGCAGAGTCAGGGACCTGTTTGAACAGGCGAAAGCCACTGCTCCGGCTATCGTATTCATCGATGAGATGGATGCCGTTGGACGTCGGCGCGGGGCTGGGTTGGGCACAGTCAACGACGAGAGAGAACAAACCCTGAACCAACTCTTGGTCGAGATGGACGGTTTTGATGAACACCACGAGCTGATTGTATTGGCGGCTACAAATCGTCCGGACGTTCTCGACCCGGCCCTGTTGCGCCCGGGCCGGTTCGACCGCCAGGTGACGGTGGGACTGCCAGATCGGAAGGGACGCGAAGGCATCCTACGCATTCACACGCGCCAGTTACAGCTTGCGCCAAACGTCGATCTCTCTTTGCTGGCCCAAACGACAACCGGCTTTAGCGGCGCAGACCTCGCCAACCTTTGTAACGAAGCGGCGCTCATCGCGGCTCGTTCTAATCACACCCTGGTGAGAATGGTAGATTTCGAAGAAGCCCTGGATCGAGTGCTTTTAGGAGCCGCCCGAACGCTCCTTCTTAACGATCACGAGCGCCAAATTGTAGCCTATCATGAGGCGGGCCATGCGCTGGTTGCCTGGCTAACTCCCGCAGCCGATCCTGTTCACAAAGTGACCATTATCCCTCGCGGCCGTGCCCTGGGTGTAACAGAGCAGTTACCCGGTGACGATCACTATTCCTACAGCCGCGAATACCTGTTCGCCAGGCTGGCCGTCATGCTGGGCGGGCGCGCCGCGGAAGAAGTCGCCATGGATGATATCACTACCGGTGCGGAAAATGACCTGGTGGAAGCCACCCGTCTCGCCCGGCGGATGGTCACACGCTGGGGGATGGGCAACCTGGGTCTCATGGCGCTCAACACAGATGATGAACAGCCCTTCCTGGGATATGAACTATCGCAGGGTCGTGAATACAGCGAGCAAACTGCCGCACGCATCGATCAGGAGGTTCAGCGGCTGCTTGAAGAAAGGCACAAAATCGTCCATCAATTGCTTGCGGATAATGCCCGTGAAAAACTGGACAAGTTGGCGCAAATCCTCTTACAAGAAGAAACCATCGATCAGGACACGTTGAACCAGGTCCTCGGACCACGTATGCTGCAAGAAAACCTCACCAAGGTGTCGCAAGCAGAACCAATCTCGGTGCATTTCAAAAAACGGGAATAGGTATCTGCAACGTAGTCGTGAGCATCTGGAGAACCTGTGAAAAATCACTCGTTATGGAACGCCTAAGGAATCGTAAATGAATCAAAGAATGCGCGCGCTCTCATTGTTGGTCCTCCTGGTCCTGGTGCTCGGATTGGGCTTGACGGCTGGGATCGTGATAGACCGCCAGTTTTTCGTTCCAGATCCATCTATTCCATCCGACGCAAGTATGAATTTTGGATTGATAGCCGAAGCCTGGAACTCGATTCAAAAGGTATATGTGGATCGTCCAGCCGTTGACCCCCAGAAACTGACTTATGGCGCGATCAGCGGGATGGTGGATGCCCTCGGAGATACCGGGCATTCCACCTTCCTGACTCCGGACATGCTCAAAGAAGAACAAAATTTCACTAAGGGGCAGTTTGAGGGTATCGGCGCATTGCTGGAAATGAAAGATGGCCATGCAACTATCGTTGCCCCGATGGATGGTTCACCCGCTCAAAAAGCAGGGTTGAAACCTGGCGACGTCATCATCAAAGTCGATGGAGAAGATGTCGCTGGCCTGCCCCTCAATGAAATCGTGGACCGGGTACTTGGCCCGGCTGGCACCAAGGTGACCCTGACAATTCTGGACCCGCAAACGAACGAAACAAACGACGTAACGATCACCCGGGCGCACATCGAGCTGCACAATGTCACCTGGCGGATGCTGCCCGGAACAACAATCGCTCACGTTCGAATTGCTGCATTCAGCCAGGGGGTTACAACAGAACTTAAGTCGGCTTTAAAAGCGGCCCAACAACAGGGCGCGACCGGGTTGATTCTCGACCTGCGTAACGATCCGGGAGGCTTGCTCAATGAGGCCATCAGTGTGGCCAGCCAATTTCTTTCAAACGGCAACGTGATGCTAGAGAAAAATGCCCAGGGTGAGACCAAACCCTTACCCGTTAAATCTGGAGGCGTTGCCCTGGACATTCCGATGGTAGTCTTGATCAATAACGGTACAGCGAGCGCAGCCGAGATCGTTGCCGGCGCATTACAAGATGCATCCAGGGCAACGATCGTTGGAGAAACGACCTTTGGAACAGGCACTGTCCTGAATCAATTCAAGCTGTCCGATGGCTCGGCGTTATTGCTGGCAACAGAAGAATGGTTGACACCAAAGGGCCGCACCATCTGGCATAAAGGGATCTCTCCGGATATCATGGTTGCTCTGCAGGCTGATTCTATCCCATTGATCCCTGAAACCGAGCAGGGGATGAGCACAGAGCAAATAAATAACAGCGGAGACGGCCAGCTTCTTAAAGCAATTGAAATCCTGGCCAAAGGAAGCAGCCAAACCATTCAAAAACCACCGCTACTTGCCGGTCCCAAAAACCAACCTATTCCGGAAAGTATCAGTTTACAGCCTGATTTTTCCTTAACCCATCACGACTTGCTGGCGATCCGTCCTGATTTAGAGAATTGGTTGCTGGCATCAACATTGTCTTGACTTTTGGGAAAAACCCCAACCCGAATTGAAGAGCCGATAAACACGGGATTTCGATTGGTGATCCCGGCATTATAATCATCCGATCTGTTCAGGCGACCAAACAGGGGTAGGGAAATCCCTACCCCATAAATAGGGGAAATCCCTATTGAGAAAACCGTCTGAATGAGATAATATACTGATGGATATAGACAACCCAGGGTGGTTAGTTTATAACGGTTGGAAGGGTGCAAGGCATGGTCGGGGGGAGAGAAGGGGGTTATTGATAGGTGACCATACGGACAGGGTTCGTAGTTGTCAAACTTTGGTGAGCAGACAACTACGGGCCCTGTAAATTTTTAAATCTAACATCTTACACCACAACTCACTCACGCCTCTTACAGGCGTCTGTCGATCTCTACCAGCTTTTCACCGCGTCCTACCATCTGGCCAGGTGTAACCAGGACAGTATGTACCACACCGGAATGAGCAGCGCAAATTTCATTCTGCATCTTCATCGCTTCAAGCAACACCAGCGTTTGCCCGGCAGTGACATGCTGCCCGGCCAATACCAGCACTTGGGTTATCTCGCCTGGAATTGGAGCCTTTACCAGGCCATTCTGGTTCGATCGCGGTGAATTCCAGGATACAGTTTCTCGAACGCTCACCTTGTGCAGACCCTTGCAGTCTTTGATCCATTGCAATTGGCGGTCGAATTCGACCTCATAGGGTGTATTGTCCAAAATAAGGCATTCGATCGGCTCCTCTGAGAATGCCAGTGGAGGGACTACAACCCGAACTTTTTGACCGTTAACCTCAACCTGCCTTGAATCGGACCTGCTGTCCACGGGACTTAAAACAATTTCGAATGTCTCCCCATCGATGGTTACAGACAAGGTTCGCATTGTTTTCACCTCAACGAGGTCTTCGCCTGAAGTAGACCATTTCCTGATCGAATCTGCGATTATTACGCAAGTTCTTGCCGTCGAACCTGTTTGGGGTACTATTTCCTCCCAGGCTGTACCGTTCATAGAGTAGAGCAGCAATTACAGCCAGGTCCTGCCGGCAAATTTCGGACTCTGGCTCGTCCGGCTTCACGGGAGATTTGAGCGTACTGGGGTAATTCCCTGCAGCGAATTCTGTAGTCCAAAGAATCTCTAGCAGGGAGACCAGGTTCGAGCGAATCCCGGTTAGCCTGGTTTCTTTCACGGTCCGCTGCATTCGGTTCAGGCATGAAGCTCGATTACGATCCCAAACAGTAATCCTGGCAATCAAAGGATCAATTTTTCGGGATGCCTCGAAGCCAGGATAAACGGCGGTATCCACACGTACACCCGGGCCATTGGGAAGGCGAACGTTTTCCAGGCATTCGATAAAGGGCACCAAATCTGGCGTCAGGACAACCCTATTGAGACGGCACATCATGCCAGTCATCCCCAAGTTGATTGGTAGCTGTTCTACATTCAATCTGCACCCAGCTGCAATCCGGATTTGCTCGCGTACCAGGTCGATGTTTGCCAGGACTTCAACCAGAGGATGCGCTGGATTCAGACAGGATTTGATTTCGCTGAAATAAATCCTCCCTTCATCATCTACCAGGAACTCCACTGTAGCTGCATTGGAGATTTGAAACCTGTTAGCAAGTTTTCCAGCCAGGTGTTGCAGGTACTCGCGCTGGCAGGCTGTCAGGCAAGGGGCCGGAGTCTCTTGCAGGATGACTTGGTTGGCAGAGTCCTGGACGCTCTGGAAGTCGCCCAAGACCTTTTGATTCCCAAAATTATCGGCTAAAATCTGCACTCCAACCATATACAAAGGGTGAAGGTTCGTTTTGCCATCGATGGTGGAAATCCCAGCCTGCCGTACCTCCTCCAGGAGGTGTGATTTGTCCTGGGTAGCAGCCATGACCTCCGCCGGCGGGCCGATGAAGACAATCCCGGCTTGCTGGCATGCCTGGGAAAAACCAGGTTGTTCTGCCAGGAAACCATATCCGGGATGGATGGCGTCTGCCCCGCGTTCCCTGGCAATCTGCAATATCGCCTCTTGAGGAGAATAACCATTCGTGGAGTTTAGAGGAGCGCATTCATCGGCGAGACGCACGTGCAGCGAGACGATCTCCCCTGGCTCATAAAGCGCAATGGTTGGAATGCCCATCTCGCGGCAGGTCCGAATAATCCGTACGGCAATCTCTCCGTAGTTTGCGACCAGGATCTTTCGAAACATCAATTCACTCTAAGGGTTCAGGTTACATCGGAGAAATGCCGTGCTTCTTGGGTTGGTGGCTTTCGCGCTTGGAGAGGGCCAGCTCAAGACCTCGGATCAGCACCCGGCGAGTTTCGGCGGGCTCAATCACGTCGTCGATGAGGCCGCGATTGGCAGCTACATACGGGTTGTTGAAATGCTCCTCATAACCCTCAATCAGCGCCTGCTGCCGCTCCTTGGGGTTTTGTGCTGCAGGATCTCCCGGCGGAAGAGGATGCTGACCGCACCCTCTGCGCCCATCACTGCAATCTCTGCATTAGGCCAGGCATACAATAAATCACCGCGCAGCCCGCGGCTGCTCATCACACAGTATGCGCCTCCATAGCTCTTACGTAAAATAACCAGCAGCTTGGGAACTGTAGCTTCACTATAAGCATAAATCATTCGGGCGCCATTGCGGATGATCCCGCCGTATTCCTGGTCCTTGCCAGGCAGAAAACCGGGCACATCCTGCAAGGTGATGATCGGGATATTGTACGCGTCACAGACCCGGATAAAATGAGCGGCCTTGATCGAGGCTTGAATATCGATACAGCCCGCCAGAACCATCGGCTGGTCGGCAATGATGCCCACGACATTTCCGTTAAGCCTGGCGAAACCCACAACAAGATTCTGAGCCCACAGCGCATGGATTTCGAAAAATTTTCCGTTGTCGACGATGGAACAAATCACCCCGAGCACATCATAAGTCCTGCTGGGGGCGGTGGGCACCAGCTTCTCCAATTCCGGGCAGCGCCTTTCGGGATCATCGATGGATCGTTGGTAGGGTGGGTCCTCCAGGTGGTTTCCGGGCAAATAACTGAGTAATTCGCGTACCATCTCCAGGCAACCGGCGTCATCCTCCGCCAGGAAGTGACAAACGCCGCTCTGCTGGCTGTGTACCAGGCCGCCGCCCAGTTCCTCCTGGCTGACTTCTTCGCGCATTACTGCCTTAACCACATCTGGCCCGGTGATGAACATTGTGCTCCGGTCGGTCATAAAGACGAAATCGGTCAGCGCCGGGGAATAAACCGCTCCACCTGCGCACGGCCCCATAATGACCGATATTTGCGGAATAACGCCGGACGCCTCACAATTGGCATCGAAAAGGCGGGCGTAGCCTGCCAGGCTGTCCACCCCTTCCTGGATGCGTGCGCCGCCAGAATCATTGAGAGCGATAAAAGGGCACCCAAATCGCAGAGCCATTTGGATTGCCTTCACAATCTTGTTGGCGTGCATCTCACCCAGCGACCCGCCCAGCACCGATGCATCCTGGGCCGCGATCATGACATGGCGATTATGGATCAACCCAAAACCAGTGATGACACCATCCCCACTGCGCGAACATTTACCGCCTGTATAAGATTCATAACGCGGCAAAACCAGTGAATCGATCTCGTTGAAAGAGCCTGGATCGAACAGCCTTTCGACGCGTTCCCTTGCTGTGAGCCGCCCCTTCTTATGCTGGATTTCTGCGCACTCGTCCGTACATTCTGCGGCGAGCTTTCGCGCTCGAAGCTCGTCGATATAGTCCTGCATGTTTTTCATCAGCACCATTCTCCACTTAATTCAGTCTATGGAAGGTTCGAGCAGCGATTGCAAGCACGAATCCTTCCCGGACTTGCCACCAACCTTGCAATTCCGATTTGCATCCATTTAAACGCCGATCATCAAGGCAGATAGGAAATGAGGCCCAATCTCCGGGCGCCTGCTCGAGTGGTCCGATCTCGCAGGATACCGAGCGGGTATCCACGCTCAGGCCTAGGCGCAATGCTTTCAATGCAGCCTCCTTCGCACTCCATATCGCCGTAACCAACAGCGATTGAAATCCTGGAATTGTCTGCTCAACCGCGTTTATCTCCTCGAATGTAAAGTAATCTCGGGTAAAACCGGGCGGGCGCGGTTCAATTCGCTCGATATCCGCGCCGATGTCCGCCATACCCCGGCCGACCAGAGCGCAAAGTGCCCAGCCGTCACAATGGCTGACGCTCAGGCATACCGGCAGCGCCCGCCACCCGCCGGATGTTTGCCAGAGGCCGAACGGCGCACGCTGGGCATCGTTGTAAATCGCGATCTGGTCCAGGCGAAGCTGCCTGCCAGTCTCTTTTAGGAGGTAACCCTGCAGCAAGCGCTTGGCTGTCCAACGACCTGCAAGCCAATCGCGGCGTCGTTTCGGATGATTCAGCCGGGCAAACTGCGCAGCCTCCTTATCGTTCAACAGGCCAGGCGGAGAGATCCCTTGCGCCAGCTCCCTTTCTTTAGCGGAATCCTGAGAAAGCCAGTGTATCATCGCAAAAAGAACCTTCAATACACCTGATATTCTTCTCTCAGCTTTATTTCAACGCTACATTTAGCGGCAGCGAAACGGTGCGGTAACCCTGTAACTGGATATAGACCGCCCCGCGTTCATCCACTACCTGGGCGTCGAAGCCATTACCGTCCTCTCGAGCCTCAACCAGGGCGAACAATTTTTCTGAAGCTCCCGGCTGGCTGTAAATTTGCACACGGTCAACCGCTTCCGGTAAGGCAAGTCGTCCGCGGGTCTTTAGCTCCCAAATTCCGGCGGTCTGGAAGCACAATTCAATCCAACGCGGCCTTACCAATTCTACTGCCGGAACGGGGTCAGTGTTGGCAGGCAGACCGGCAGCCAACCAGCCAATCGCGTGAGAACCATCCAAATGTACCCGGTCCAAAACTCGGTAAGCCGGGCCGTGGAAGAATAGCTTGTAGATCTCTTCAGCCGCAATCGACGCAGTGGACTTATCCGTGGGTGTGAAAGAGATGCCAACTCCAGGGGCGGGTTCACGGCTAAGCCTGACCAGCGCCTGGAAATGAACTTTCTCCAGATTGGGCAAGCCTTCCCTGGCAGGCGCCCGCCGTGAAATCAGGCGAGCGTACGCGTGCAGCTCGCTTTCCCCTGCAAAGACCAACTTGAGGTCGAGATACAAAGTTTGAGGCTCATTTCGATAGAATTTAAAGGGATGTAGAAAAGCGATGTTTTCTATTGCAACGACATGTTGTTGGACGCCGCTGAACATCTCGGCCGTCCAGGAAGCCAGCTCTGCGAAAGCCTCAATTCCCATGACTCCCGGCAGAAGTGGGGTATCGTCTATCGTGTGGTCACGCAAAAAGGGCTGTATCTGTGGGTCCAGCACGGTCGTTACCTGTAAGCCACCGTACAGCGAGGCAGCGGTCACCTTCCCGAGCATGATATTGGGAGGGATGGCTTCACCCAATCCACGGTTGAGCTCATTCAGGTTCAGGCCGCCGTCAGCCTCCGATTCATCCAACAAGCTCCCCAATTCGCCTGCCACCAGCACTTCGCCATCTCGCAGCCCTTGGGTTAACTCTCTGCGCACCGTAGGCACGCCAATATCCGCCGGCAGCATTTCAATCCCGGCCGCTTCCATGATCTTTGGGAGAGATCCGCGCGCAGCCATTCCAATCCCCTGCCAGGCTGTCCAGTCGATTGCAATGGCGCGCGTTCCCGGCCGCCAACGACGTATGCTGCTGCTAAGCTTGCAAAGCAGGTCGTTCGCCGCGCTGTAATCCGTCTGGCTGGCGTTGCCAAATCGGCCTGCCACAGAGCTGAACACGATAGTCGTCCCAATGGGTAAACCCCGTGAAGCGTGCAGCAGGTTGAAAAAGCCATCTGCCTTTACATTGAACACCCTGTCAAACTGTTCCGCATCTTTATCCGGCAGGTTGCGGCTGATCTCTAGCCCGGCCGCATGGATCAAGACGTCAATACGGCCGTGCGTCTGACGAATTTGGTCGACGACACTTGCGACGGCCTGCTCATCGAGTAAATCGACTTCCAGGTAGTGTGCGCAGCCGCTCGCTTTTTCCACCGCCGAAATCGCCCTTTGTGCAGCAGCCTGGCGCTCTATGAACAGCAGCTTCTTCTCGACCTGAGCCGGCGTTGTACGCCCAGAGGAGGCCTGGGCTTCAGCAATGAGCTGGCGCTTTAGACCTTCCCGGTCCTCTCGGATCAATGAAAGATACGGGTCTGCTGGGTTGGGGGCCGGGACCAGATCCAGGAGGTAGAAAGTCCCGGCGCTGGCCCGGGCCAGGTCTGCGACGATCTCGCTGGTGATGCCGCCGGCCGCGCCTGTCACCAGGAAGACGCTCTCCGAATTTAAGACCTTCCCCCTGCCGGTACAGTCCAACGGGCTCTCCACCAGGGTGATGCTATAACGCTGGTTTTCGTGATAACCAACCTCCACGATCCCAGGGGCTTGTAAAGTCTCGGCCAGCAAGGCTGCAGAAATCGTCGCGTGCTGAAGGCCGGAATCGAAGTCGACCACTTTCACCAGGGCCTCGCTGCGCTCGCGCCGGTACGCTTTCACAAAACCGGATACCCCGCCGCCGAGCGGGGCTTCGGCGCCTTGCGGTCCATACCCATGCAACCCGCCCATGTGGGTGGCCGCGATCAGGAAAGAACCGGGCTGGGAAACTGAATCGTACAGGATGCGCATGGTGTGATATAAATTCTTCACCCGTAACTGGTTGAGACTGCGCCAGGCAGCTAGATCCAAACTTTCCAGTTCCGGTTCGACGTCCAGAGCCGGCAGCCAGTACACGCCCTGCACCGGGCCTGCGCTCAGCCAGTCTGTAACTTTGCTGGTGAGGGTCTCTAGCACCTCGTCCTTTTCCAGGAGCAGCACCGAAACCCCTAGCGCTTCCAGTTTGCTGGCCAATTCCCTGGCGACCCCGCCGCAATCCGGCATGACAATCACCCGGCTGCCCTGCCCCAGGCGGACCCCGGTCAACTTGCAAAACTCCAGGAAAGGCTGCAAGCAAGGCCGCGGGACTCTGCGCGGGAACCGGTCAGCATTTTCAAGGTGATATTTGATTTCAGGTGCAGGCTCGAGCAGATCGCTCTCGACCGGCGCAGCGCCTACAATTCCAGGCGTCTCAGGGGTGAGTCCTTCTCCCTTTCCTGATCCTTTCTCCAGGTCCGGCCGTAAATCGTAGACGAAGCCGATTACACGCTCCAGGGTGGGGTACTCACGAAGCTGGAGGTTGTCCTGAGGCGGGATGTCGAACGCCTCCCGGATGGCCAGAAAGGTTTCGGCCTGTTTGACCGTATCGATACCCAGGTCGGCTTCCAAGTCCAAATCCAGATCGAGCATCTCCACCGGGTAGCCGGTCTTCTCGGCGACAATCGCCAGGATGCGCCCGGCGACCGGATCCCCGGCCTGGGCAGCCTGTGGAGCAGGCGCGGCCGGCGCTGTAGGTTCTACGGGTAGGACCACGTCTCGATCCGCCGTAACCAGGTCCGGGCGCATACCGTAGACGAAGCCGATCACAAGTTCCAGGGTGGGATACTCACGAAGCTGCAGGTTGTCCTGAGGCGGGATGTCGAACGCCTCCCGGATCGCCAGGAAGGTCTCAGCCTGTTTGACCGTATCGATCCCCAAGTCGGCTTCCAGGTCCAGATCCAGATCGAGCATCTCCACCGGGTAGCCGGTCTTCTCGGCGACAATCTCCAGGATGCGCCCGGCGACCGGGTCGCCATGCTCCCCAGGTGGAGAGCCGGTTTCCGAGGCTGCAGCGGTTGGGGAAGGTACGGTTTCAATAAATTCATTTATCGATGTATTTTCTTGTAAAACTGGTTGAGCTGGTTCTGAAGGCAGGCTCGTCGAAGCAGATTGCGACGCCCCCCTGCCATTCGTTCCGATGGATCCAGTCTCTTGAGGAACCGGAGCTTCTAAAATGACCGCTTCGGGTGCAGGCCCGGGCGCGATAGGAACGGACCAACTGGAGGGCGCTTGCTCAGACAAGAGCCGTTCTCGGGAAACCCTGCAGCGCAGAGCAGGACCAGTGCCCGTCTCCCAGGTGGAAGGGGCCGGCGAATGGACCGGCGCGCCCTGGTTTTTAACCCGCAGTACACGCTTAACGATTTCTGTCTCGGAGCGATCATACCCGCTGACAGCGTCCAGCCAGCCCTGGTAACGAGCGTTATTCTCCCAGCGGTCCAGGCTGCCTGGGATCAGGCGGCTCATGACCATGGCGATCTGTGAGCCAAATCCAGCCGCCAAGTGGATAGAAAATTGGACCGGGTAACGCCCACCACGGCTCAGGTTCAAATTCCCCAATTCGGGGTCGATCTCCTTGAAGTTCGGCACCGGCGGGAAGATGCCATGTTCGAGCATCTTCACTGCGATCACATCTTCGATCCCGGCTCCCATCGCATGCCCGGTGAACCCCTTGGTGTTGGTGATGAGGATCTCATCTGCAGCGGCGCCAAATGTGCGCCGCAACGCCACGATCTCCGCGGCAGCGCTGCCGCCGCGGGCCGGGGTGTACGTTTCGTGCGACATAAACGCCAACTGCGAGGCGATGGCTTGGCGGTGCAGCCCGAATCGAAGCTCGGCTGTCGTGACCAGGTCATCCATCACTCGCGCGATGTGATCCACATCCAGGCGGGTACCGTGAAAAGCGCTGTTCCCGACCTCGCTATTCAGCAGCTCGACGATCGCCCGCATGCCGCGCTCGCGAACCGCCTCTTCGCTCTCTATCACCAGCGCGCATGCACCCATACCGATGATCGTGCCATGCCGGCGGCGATCGAACGGCAAGGCGGCTTCTTCTACCCGGTCTTCGATTGCGGCCGCGCCCACAGCCAGGAAACCGGCCCCAACCCAGGCCAGCATAGAATCCCCGGTGACATTGTCGGCGGCAATGACAATCACCCGCCGGCAGCGCCCGCCGCGGATCCAGTCCTCTGCAATCGCAATCGCCTGAGTTGTGCTGGCGCAGGCGGCGTTTACCTGGGTGTTCGGGCCGCGTGCGCCAATGTACTCAGCAAACTGCGAGTGGCCCATTGACAGAATGCGGAAGAGAAAGCGGCGATCGAACTCATACGGCTCAGCTCCCAACACTTCCCGCAAGACCCCTGTACGGCGTGTAATCTCCGCCAGAGTCCGCGGGTCATCCGTATAACGACCCAGCTCCTCCAGGGCAGCGAGCTGCTCCCGGCGGTTTTGCCAGGTATAATATCGCTCGAGCTCCTCGGCGAAGCGCGTCCCGCCCGGGAATGCGCTGGCAAAGATCACCCCGGTCTCATCCCGCAGGGCTTCCGGCAGTATCCACCGGTCGGGGATAAATTTTCCGGTCGTCGCTCGCCGGTAAGTCTGCACCAGCGGGATGCCGGCCTCGCACAAAGCATCCAGGCCGGCTGCCATCGCCAGTTGAGTGGTGATATCGAACGCCTCCACCAGCTTATCCGGGACGCCATACTCCTCGGTCAGGTTGAAATAGCCAGGCCGGCCAGCCAGCTTGATGACTTCATCCGGCTCGCCAATGGCCTCAAAACTGCCATCGCCGTTCGAGGATTTCACCAGTCGGGTAACGCGCCGGGCGAGCATCTGCTTGCGAAAGCGCTCCGGGACCAGGTCGATGAAATTCTCACCGCGCAGGATGCGCAGGCTGTTCTCTGGGTCCATCACTCGTTTTTTCCGCCCCAGGAAGACCTAAGCCTGTGCCGCTGATCACCACAGATCCGAGGGGAGTTCGTCTGCGGTCGTAGGGTTTCTCCGGGCTGGTCCCTGAAATTGCCGAGAGCTTATTCTCTTCAATCAACCCTTTTAAAGCCTGTGCTACGATCTGGCCGACCGCTTCCTCCGAGAAAAAGGCGGGCTGCTGCACAGGAGAAACCATCCCTGCCTCTTTTACCGGCGCTGCCGGCGCGTTTGCCGGCGCCATGCTGAACGCTGGTGAAGGTGAAACTGGTGGATTTGAAACGGTTATAACGTCCTGCTTTTCGGGGGAGGCCTCCTGGATGGCATAACCGGCGGCATACAATCCACATAAAGCCTGGTTGAAAGTCGGCATCTCTCCCATTTTCGGGTGGTTAGTGAACAGCGAGAGCACGTCTGGCCGGTCCGCCAGCACATTGTCCACAAAGCCTTTGAGCGCTTTCTTCGGCCCCACCTCTATAAAAGCGCGCGCCCCAGCATCGTAAAGCGTTTCCAGCCCTTTAATCCACTGGACCGGCGAGGCCACCTGCTGCTGCAAAAGGCCGCGGATTTCGTCGGGGCCGGAAGGGTAAAACTCGCCGCTGACGTTCGAAATCAGCGGGATCGCCGGGGAATTCACTCGCAGGCGGTCGAGCACCCGGCGCAGGGGAACGCTGGCGGGAGCTACGATGCGGGTATGGAAAGCGTGGCTCACCGGGATGCGTCTGGCCTCGAAACCGTTTTGTTGGAAGACCTGGATCGCCCGTTCGACAGCTTTGCTGGCCCCGCCGATCACGCACTGGTTGTAGCTGTTGATATTGGCGGCTACGACATACCCATCGATCTCTGCCAGGATTCTGTCGACCTCCACATAGGGCGCCATTACCGCCGCCATCCAACCGTTGTCTTCGACGCTGAAGGCTTCCATTTCGCGCCCGCGCGCCGCGACCGCCTCCAGGGCATCCTCGAAGGGCATGCTGCCGGTGGCGATCAGGGCAGCATATTCACCCAGGGAATGCCCCATCGCCATATCCGGGTGGAAGCCGTATTTACCCAGCAAGCGGAACATGGCGATATCCATCGCCAGCATGGCAGGTTGGGTGATGGCTGTTTGCATCAGCCTCAGCTCCGCCTGCTGGATTTGACCGGGTTCCTGGCTGTCTAAGAAGATATATTCGCTAAGCGGCCGGCCAAGGATCGGGGCCATGACACGATCGGCCTCAGCGAACACCTCGCCCACCTCGGGCCAGGCGGCAGCCAGCTCTCGACCCATGTTCAAATACTGGCTGCCCTGCCCAGGGAATAAGAAAGCGATCTTTCCCGCTGGCTTGCCACCGCCCCGGAAAATGCCCTGGGCCTGCAAAGCGCTCCAGGCTTGGGCTGAGTCGAACCCCATGCCTCTTTGTGCCTTTTGCAGGCGATCAACCAGCTCATCCCGCCCGCCATAATCGATCACCAGGCGCTCGGGATAATTCACCTGCTCCAGACTGAACGGCTGCGGCGTCCAACCGTTTTGGGCCTGGATCAGCAAATCGTCAAGCTGGTTTTTCAACTCAACCGGCGAGTGCGCCCCGAGGGCCAGGATGCCGCGCCCGCCTGCCGCCAGGACCTCGGAAGTCGGCCCTTCAACGGTTAACTCCGGTTTTCCCTTGATGGAAACCCCGGTTTGAAGCCTGCCTTTTGAGGAACGGCTGCCGGGTCGGTGCTCTTCCAGCACGACATGAAAGTTGGTCCCGCCAAAGCCGTAAGCGCTGACCCCACAGCGCCGCGGCATACCGTTCTCAACCGGCCATTCACGGACTTCATGGTTGAGGAAAAATGGGGACTCGCCGAAATTAATGTTCGGGTTTGGTTTCTCTGCGTTTAATGTGGGCGGAAGGACTCTGTGGCAAATTGCAAGGGCCGCTTTTAGCAAACCCGCCGCGCCCGTGCCGGCTTTCAGGTGGCCAATATTACTTTTCACCGAGCCCAGGGCGATGCTGTTCGGGCTGGCGTCCTGGAAGACCTGCGCCAGGCTTTCCACCTCGACGACGTCCCCGACCTTGGTGCTGGTGCCGTGCGCTTCGACCATGGATGCCGTTCCCGGGTCGAGCCCGGCCTCCTGCCAGGCGCGTTCCATCGCAAGTCGCTGCCCAATGGGGTTAGGCGCGGTGATGCCCTTGCCTTTGCCGTCGCTGGAGCCGCCGATGCCGCGGATGACGGCGTAGATTTTATCCCCATCCCGTTCGGCGTCCTCCAGCCGCTTGAGCAAGAACGCGGCCGCGCCTTCTCCCATCACAAATCCATCCGCCCCCTCCCCAAAGGGGCGTGAGCCGTTGGCGCTCAACGCCCCAATCTTGCAGAATTTGACGAATGCGGAGACGTCCATATTGTGATCCACGCCTCCACTCAACGCCAGATCGACCACTCCCCGGTCCAAAAGATCCATAGCAGCCTGGATGGCGGCAAAGCTGCTCGCACAGGCGGCGTCAGTGACAAAGTTTGGCCCACGCAAATTCAGGAGGTTGGCCACTCGCCCGGAAACGACGTTCGCAAGCTCGCCTGGCATCGAATCTTCGCTGATCTCGGGATAAACCGCGGCGATCCCCGCTTGCCATCCCTGCAGGATCGCGCTGCGCTGACCGGCAGGAAGCTTCTGAAATTCGTCCACGCCATTGAGCACGCGGGCGTATTCGGGGTAAGCGATACGCAGATGGGAGAGGTAATGCATATCGCCCCCCATGGCTGTACCCAGGATCACCGCCGTATGTTCGGTGTCGATGGGGCGCTGGGGATAGCCGTAATCTGCAAGCGCTTGTTCAGCAATGGTGAGCGCCCACTGCTGGCTGGCATCCATCGTATCCGCGACCCTTGGAGGAATCCGGAAGTGTTTCCAATCGAATTCAAAGCCTTGCACCCAGCCGCCAATTTTGCTGTAGGTCTTATCCGGCGCGTTGAAATCGGGGTCGTAGTAATCCGCAATACTCCAACGCCCCGGGGGACCTCGCTGATGCTGTAGCGCTTATGGATGATATTTTCCCAGAATTGGGTGGGGTTTAATGCATCCGGCAGGATCGCGCCGACGCCAACGATTGCAACAGACCGACCGCTACGATCAACCATCTCTCACCTCCAATAAAGCCGGGTTGCCCCGGAATAGGCTCCCAGCAGCGCGAAAGAGCCCCCTGCTGGCGAGGTACTACAACTTCCCAGGCAAGTGCTAAACCAGGCGATCGACGCAGTTGCAATGGGTTTCAAGCCGGGAAGGCTTTATTCAATTGTTCCGCCACAAAATCCATATCAGCAAGCAGCCCAACTTGCATCCGGTAAATTGGCAGCACGTCGAGCGAAGGTACCAGGTCCTCCCTGGTGTTAATTTCTGCTGCGGTGCTTCCGGCGCCAAGAGCCAGCGTTAAGCCCTCGGAGGCGATACGGCGAGCGGCCGTGCGGGCGTTCACCCGGGCGAGCGCCTGCCGGGTGGGGAGGTCCAGGCCGCTGGCTTCACTCGGGTGGTCCATCACGCGGCAGGCAAACACTGCCGCCCCTTCTGCCAGGGAAATCAACTCGCCCAGCCGGAAGAGCACGTGCTGGTTGCGGGTCAGGCGGTTGAGACGGCAGAACTCCAATAACGCCGACAGGAAGCGCAGCGCTTGTGCGGCAGTACCGGCCCCATTGTCCGGCTGTTTCTGCTGAAGCGCTTCCAGGCTCGCCGCCCAATCCAGGTAAAACGCGCCGCCCGATTTCAAGTGCGCCTGCCAGCGATCGCGAGCGACCGTCCACTCCATGATCTCGGAAGTGCCTTCATAGATGGTGGTGATGCGCACATCCCGTTTGATCTTTTCCACCAGGTAATCTTTGGTGTAACCGTAGCCACCCAACGCCTGGATGGCGTCTTCGGCTGCCCGGTTGCCGGCCTCCGTGGCGAGATATTTCGCCACGGCTCCTTCGGTAGCCAGCCCGGTCTCGCCGCAGTCCAATCGCCCGGCTGCCCATTCGATATAGGCGCGCGCCGCTTCCAGGCGGGCCGCGTTGGGGACGATTAATTTGTGGGTGTACCCTTGTTTCTGGCTGAGCGGCGAACCGGCTTGAAAGCGCGTTTGGGAATAGCGAATCGCCCGGCGCAGGGCTTCCCAGCCCGCTCCCAACCCAAATGCGCCCACCATCAGGCGGGTGTACCCAAAAACAGCCTGGGCCTGGGCCAGCCCCAGCCCCTCCTGCAGCCCGATCAAACGATCGGCGGGGACGAACACCTCATCCAGGAAGAGCGCAGCGGTATTGCTCAGGCGAATGCCGTGCTTGTCTTCCGGCTTTCCGTGGGTGAAACCAGGCGTATCGCGCTCGACGATGAACCAGGACGGCCCGCCGGGAGCTAAAGCCAATACGGAATACAGGTCGGCGACCCCGCCGTTGCTGATCCACTGCTTGCGACCGGTGAGTTTATAACCAACCAGATTGCCGTCTTCAAAAACAGGCGCCGCCTGGGTGCGCAGCGCGGCCAGGTCGCTGCCTGCCTGGGGCTCGGTCGCCGCGTAAGCCATCAGCAGCGCTTCCTCGGCAATGCGGCCCATCCAGTAGGCCTTCTGCTCGGGTGTGCCGCCTACTTTGATCGGATCCGAGCCCAGGAAAGTGGCCAACACCCCGGTGGCGATTCCCAGGTCGATCCCCGCCAGGAGCTCTGCGACGCGGTAAATGTCGTAGGCGCCGCCGCCCAGGCCTCCCAGCTCTTCCGGGATGAACAGCAGGTGCAGACCGAGCTGGTCGGGATCGTTTAATTCCGCCAGGATTTCAGCCGGAAAGGAGTCTTCGCGCTCCAACGTTAACAGCAGCTCAGGTGTGAGCCTGCGCTGGGCGTATTTTCTGAGCGTGTCCAGAATCGCTTCGCGAGTTTCTCTATCCAGAGAATTCATAGCAGCTTGACCGGTAATTTATGCGCAAAGGGGAGTGTAGATGAAATGCATCCTGATGATATGGAAAATCCGAGCGGACGTCTAGTGATATTAATCACAAATTACGTGTGTAATTTTTCAATTGTCCGTACAATTCTCTGACCGATTTCTTTGAATCGCCTACCAAAATCGCAAAGTGCACAAGCCCTTAAATGCCCTTTAATCACGAGCAGAAGCTTGTATCTTAGAATCGATTCGTGTTCAGCGCGAAGCAATTTACACAAAACGGTTACTTGAGCAGCACTTTCAACTTTCCAGACTGCAGCGCTCAACCCAAACTGGAGTCCATCGAATGATGAGAAAACGATCGATCGTCCTGATCCTGTGCATTGCGACACTGCTCGGGTTCGCCAACCCCGGGATTTCCCTTCCCACAGCCTTTGCCCAACAACCTCACCCGCCCACACCGGGCGAGGCTCCTTCGGCAGTTTCCCAGGTTTTCTTACCCCTGGTTTTCACGCCGGGCAGTGCACCGGTCCCACCAAGTTCCGGCAAGGATTGGCCTATGGTCGCCGCCAACCCGCAGCGGACCTCCTGGAGCCCGGAGGAAGTGCGCGGCGGTCTCTCGGTCGAATGGTACCGGCCCATTGAACCGTACATCCCGACCAAGATCCAACCTATCGCAGCCAACGGGAAGATCTATGTCTCGACAGCCCGCGGCTTGTATGCATTCAACGCCGCCAACGGCGCCCTGGCATGGGTCTACCCGACCGAAGTCCCTTTAGGGAATTCTCCGACGATTGCCGCTGTCAACGGGAAGAGCATCGCCTTTGTGGGCGGCTACGACCACAAAATCCACGCCGTCGATGCGAACACCGGGCAGGCCGTCCCCGGGTATACCCCTTACCTTGCCGCGGCGGGGTTTGAGACCAACCCATTGGTCATCAACGACGTGATTTACGCCGGCAACCGGGATGGAAATTTTTATGCATTGGATGCCGCCAGCGGGAGCTTGAAATGGAAGTACAAGACGGACGGCCCGATCCTCTTCTCGGCCGCCTATAAAGACGGGGTGCTCTACTTCGCCTCCGAAGACGCTTTTGCCTACGCCCTGCATGCGCAGGACGGCTCGTTGGTCTGGAAATCCCAAAAACTGCTCGGTGCGGGTTTCCACTCCTTTTGGCCGGTGATTTACAGCGACAAGGGGACCGGCGATGATTACTTGATCTTCTCGAGCGGGGAAAATTACACCCTTTCGACCTTGAGCCTGACCGAGGACGAGACCAACGCTCTTTTTGGGAATATCCCCGTCGGCGACCTGATCGGCCCGACCAGCACATCCATATCCGGGGACTGGGCGGCGGGTACACAGGTGATGGACGCCAGCAAGATTATGGATTACTACCAGGATAAGCCCTACCGCCGGACCGTCTTTGTTTTGAACGGCGCGACCGGGAAAGAGTTCACCTTCGATTCAAACGGGGATGGCAAGCCCGAGTATGCGCCTTTCACCTGGTCCGGGGTCACCCATTCGGGCAGCAAATACCCCCCGGTCATCAACGGCCTGGATGGGATTTACTACCAGGGCACAGCCTATTATTCCGGCGGCTGGGTCTCGCGCGGCGGGCCGGTGGGCTGGAAATTCGGCACGCAGTTCATCAGCAGGATCGACGAGAACGGCATCGGGCATGCCACGGACGAGCCAATGGCCTATTCATCCGGGGGGCGGTTGATCTATTGGGTGCTGTGCTGCGACCGGGAAGCCGGCGGGATGGACGTCACAATTCCTTACGGGGGCTCGAACCGGGGCTGGCAGTATTACGGCTACAACCTGGCCAGCAACGATTTAGCGCCCGGCTACCAGCAAATGTACAACGGCGGCGATCCCAGCGCTTACAACAATATGGATGGCTGGCAGATTTTCAGCGGCAAGAACCAGAGCAAGAACGGCGTGTACGGCAAACATGGCACGACCCAATCGCCGCCCATCCCCTACCAGGGTAAGCTCTATTTTCTCAAGGGCAACGCCCTGCTGGCGTTCAGCCCGAGCGGCAAGAATCCAAAAACGCCGCTGCCTCTGGCGGCGAGCGTATCCGCCCAAAGCGATTCGCCGTCTCCCACAAAAGCGGCCTTAACCCAAAGGCTGGAGAGCGAAGTGCAAAAAATGCTGGCAGCCGGCCCGCTGCGGCCTGGCTACCACGCGGCCGGCTTTATCGATCTTTATGGCAATGGGAATTACACCGACAGCCGCGAGTTTGGCGAGATCTTCGACTACTTCCAAAACCCGGCCGACACCGTTTACACGCTTCTCCTGGCTTACCCTTATCTGGCTGCCAATACGCAGGCGCAGGTGAAAACCTATCTGCAAAACAACTACGGGCCTGGCGCTCCATACGACTTCACGACCATCGTCCACATCGGTTGGGGCACCGGCGCCGCCCGGGAAGTCTTCGCCATCCCACCCGAAGTCTTGGCCAAATGGGGAGAACCGTACACTTCGCCGTTAAACCCATCCACCCAGCCGATCTGCGGCTGGTGCGGCTACTGGCAGTATTACCCGCCTATTTCGTTCTACGGGGCCTGGAAATACGCCCAGGTCGTCGGCGACAGCGACCAGACCTTCGCCAGGAATATCTTCAACAAGATCAGCGCCAAGCTGGAAGACCCGTTAAGTGACAGCGCTTTTATCGAGAAACCGTACTGGCTTAATCTCTACATCGCCGGCTACCAGGGCTACCTGGAGCTGCAGAAATTGGCTGGCTATGCGCAAAGCCCGGGCGTGCAAACCACTTACCAACGCCTGCTGAACCTGCGCGTCGACAATTTTTCGAAAGATACTCCCTATCCAGCCATCGGATCGTCTGCCGGAACCGCAGGGGAGCCGTATAACAATACCTTAGCCGTCGCCAGGAACTTCATGTTTCTCACCCCCGAGCTGGCCGGCTATCTCAACCAGCACATCGCTCCCCAGGTTCAAGAGGCCGTCGACGAATACAGTGAGGTTGCCCCGTACTGGTTCATCGCCATGTTCGACGATTCGTACGGCGAAGGGACTTTCCAGCATCTTTACGATACTCCAGCTTTATTCCAGGCCAAGGCCTACATCCTCAAACAGCCCTACAGCGAATTGGTCAAGTGGCTGGATGTGCCGGCCTTCTACCGGGGGGATCTGTTTTACATTCAGAATCTGGTGGCTGCGCTAGGCGCGAAGTAGATGAGCACGGTAGGGGTTTTCTTGCCGGGATGGGAACCCAACTACTTCTTTTCGACATACTCCACGCCGGGCAAGTCTTTGAAATGCCCGTCCTGCGTCCACAAGGTGGCCTGATAAGTGCGGGCGGTGGCGAGGATGACGCTGTCTGCCAGCGGAAGCTTATTCTCCAAGGATAACAGCGCCGCCTGCAGGGCAATCTCATCGCTCAAGGCGGCCATTTGCCCGCGGTATAACACGCCCAGCGCTTGCAAGGCGGCTTCCTTGCCGCGTTGGATGCTGAGCCGCTTGAATACTTCAAACATGCAAATCGTCGGCACAACCAGGTTAGGTTCGTCGGTGATCGCCAGGGCAAAAAAATCGGCGTTGCTTCCATCGGCAAAGTATTCCAGCCAGCCGCTGGAATCCACCACGTTCATACCCGGTCCTCTTCTTCGCGTTCAACCGAGGTATCGATCCCAGGGTAACATGCCGCGCGCTTGCTCGACCGGCGGCGCAAAAACCACCCGCAGCGAGTTCTCAAAGGGGATGAACACCACCTTGTAGCCTGGTTTTAAGTTGTATCGCTCCCGAATTTTGAGCGGTATGACGACTTGAAACTTGGATGAAATCGTGGTCGCTTCCATTTCTTACAACTCCTTATCGAACGAATATCGTAATACGATTATAACATAGCCCATCAAACAGTTCAGCTCGAGGAATGGGTAAGAATCGCTTTAAACTAAAAAGACCCTCATTCCTCGAGGGTCTTGAGTGGGCGGAACAGGACTCGAACCTGCGGCCTTCTCTGTGTAAGAGAGACGCTCTAACCAACTGAGCTACCCGCCCGGCGCGCTGATTATACCTCAAATTGGCGGCGCCCCCAGAAAAATTCCAGACCATTTTTCTAAGTTTAATTGCAGGCTGGGGGGTTAAGATCAAAGTTGCTGAAACTGGCAAAGTATTCACTTTGATTTGCATCTTGACAACGAATATGATAAACTGTATCGAATAAGAGTCTCCAATCTGGACAATCATCTCAGATCGACCAGGAGGATTGCCATGTCCTATGAAGAACGCATCCGCCGCGAGCGGCCCAATATGTCCAAGAGCTTCGCGAAACTGGCTGACTTTCTGCTCGATTCTTACGTCGAGGCCGCTTTCATGACAGCCAGCGAATTAGCCCATACGCTGAACCTAGATGCGGCGACCGTCGTACGATTCTCCCAGCATCTCGGTTATTCCGGCTTCCCCAAACTGCAGCGCGAGATCCGCCAGCGGGTGAAGGACGATCTCTTGATCCGCCCGAAGAAAGCCGAAGTGCCCAGAATCGGTCACCGGCATCGTGTCCAAGGCCATGAGCGACGTGTCCCTGGCGCTCGAACAAACCCGCATTTCGCTGGATACGGATGCGATGGGCCAGCTCGTGGAGCAACTGGGCCAGGCGCGCCGCATCGTGATTCTGGCCGAAGGCCCCGCCCAGCCCACCGCTTACAGCCTGGTCCTTTTCCTGGAACAAGGCGGCTTCCCGATCTACATCGCCCGTTACGGCATCACCGACCTGGCCCGCACCGTGAATATCGCCACCAGCCAGGACCTGTTGATCGCCATGGAGATCGCCGGGCAGGCGCCGTACATCGCCCGGGCGATGGGCGAAGCCCAGAACAAGGGCATCCCCACCGCGGCTATTGTGGGCTCCGCCTCCCTGGCCTCCGCCCGCTACGCAGATACGGTGCTGGCTGCCCAGGCGCACCCTTCCATGGGGGTCGGGATCGTGTCCATCGAGACCATCGTTTATGGGCTTTCCCAGGTCCTGCGCTGGCGCTTTGCCGACCGGTTTGCCGGCACCGAGCAGGCGATTGCAGAATTGTCCGACCGCATCCAACAACCGATCGATTGACCGGCAGAAATTTGGAACCCGGGTCCGCAGCTCAGGCAGCGATGCAGTCAGGACAGCGATTCCGAAAACCGAAATTTCTTTCGCCCCTGGAGTGAGTTATGCGGTTTATTCGATATCAAACTGGATCCGAGCCGGCGCGCTACGGCTGGGTATTAGAAGATCGGGTCGGCCCGGTTGAAGGGACTCCATTTGGGGAGTTTCAGCGGCTGGAGGCCACCGAACCTTTAGCAGACGTAAAATTACTGAGCCCGGTCCAACCCGGAAAGATTGTGTGCGTCGGTCGCAATTACGTCGCTCACGCCAAAGAGCACGACGCCGAGGTGCCAGACGTTCCCCTGCTCTTTCTCAAACCACCTTCCTCGGTGATCGGACCCGGGCAGGCCATCGTCTTACCCCCCCAATCGAATCAGGTCGAGCACGAAGCCGAGCTGGTCGTCGTCATCAGCAAGCCGGCGCGCTGGATTTCTCCTGAAGAAGCGGATCAGTATATCCTGGGCTATACGGTCGGCAACGACGTCACCGCCCGCGACTTGCAGCGCCGGGATGGTCAATGGACGCGAGCCAAAGGCTTCGACACCTTTTGCCCATTAGGCCCCTGGATCGAAACGGAGTTTGACCCGGCGGACGCCTTAATCACCTGTCACGTGAACGGCGAGATGCGCCAGATGGCTTCCACCCGGGATATGGTCTTCAGCTTTCGCCAGTTGCTCGCCTTTACCTCCTCAATTATGACCCTGATGCCCGGCGACGTACTTTTCACCGGCACGCCGGCCGGCGTCGGACCACTGAGTCGAGGCGACCGGGTTGTGGTGTCCATTGAAGGCCTGGGAGAATTGAATAACCCGGTAATCGATGAGCCTGTGCGTTGACTGGCGCATTAACCCACCATGTCGCTTGATATCCATACCGCCGTCCAGACCGCGCTGGTTATTACCCTTCTTTTCATCCTGCTCAGCGTCTGGCAAGGTATTTCTTCGATCCGCAAAGCCCGCCGCCTGCCCTTTTTCAGGATGCGCCGCGAGCGCATGCTGCGCGGCTGGCGCTTGCTGGTCACCGCGATCATCCTGGCCGGGGTAGCTTTCTTCTTGAACACCCAGGTGGAGCCGATCGTCTACCGCTTTTTTCCCCCCACGGCGACAGTCACTCTGACCCCCACGATCACGATTACACCGACCATCACCCAGACGCCGACGATCACCCTCACGCCCACTATCACCCTCACGCCGGCGGTCACCGATACGCCGACCATCACCCCCACCCCCAACATACCGCTTGCGGTCGAGCTGATTTTTTCCTCAACAGTGACGCCCAACCCGGATGCCGCGTTCAGCGAGTTCACTTTTACGGACGGCCTGGACGCCCTTTACCGGCCGATCAATCCGGGGACCGAATTCCAGAATCCCATCGGGCACATCTATGCAGTCTTCAGCTACGACGGTATGATCGACGGCTCCCAATGGACGGCCTTATGGTACCGGGATGCGGAGCTGGTTTATTACGAATCGAAACCATGGGACGGCGGCACCGGCGGCCTGGGATACAGCGACTGGCCTCCCGAAAGAGCCAACTGGCTGCCGGGCCAGTACCAGGTGCAAATCTTCGTCGGCCTGGAATTTAAAGTGGCTGGGAATTTCACCGTCACAGGCATCCCGCCAACGCCGGCGCCCACAGATACCCCTCTGCCTAGCAACACGCCAACCCGCACGCCGGTGCCGACCCGCACCCCGCGCCCCACCAGCACGCCCATCCCGACCCACACCCCGCGCCCTACGCCAACCGCCTCAACGGTGCCCAGCATTACCCCGACCCGCACCCCATTCACACCGTCCACGCCGACCAGCTCGCCCAGCCCCTACCCGACATTGACGCGCACGCCGGTCACGCCCACCATCACGCCCCAGCCGACCCGGACGCGCACGACCACCCCCACACCCTTCCCAACCTTAACCCGCACACCTACCCCAACTCCATAACGCCTCAGCCAGCCCGCATCCAGCCCGATGGGATTGCGTAAAAATCGCACTGCGCTTAAGCTTCCGCAAGGCGCACGGCGATCTCGGCTGCCACGCGGGCATTGTTGCGCAGCAGACCCAGGTTGGCCTGCACGCTGGCCCCCTGGGTGATTTCATTCATACGGGCAAGCAAAAAAGGCGTCACCTCCTGGCCGCGGACCCCTTGAGCTTCTGCCGCCAGGATCGCCTGTTGGACGGCGCTTTCCACCAGGTCATCCGCCAGCGCCACACTTTCCGGCGGCGGGACGGAGACCAGGAGGGCGCCGGGCAGCCCCAGCTTCCAGTGCGCCTGGGCTATTTTTACCACCGCTTCGGTGGTGTCGGCTCGCACGCTGGCTGGCAAGCCGCTGCTGCGGGCGTAAAAGGCGGGGAAATCGCTCGCCCCGAAACCAACCACCGGCACCCCATAAGTCTCCAGGTACTCCAGCGTGGCGGGGATATCCAGAATTGCCTTGGCCCCGGCGCAGACGACGATCATGGGGGTGCGAGCCAGTTGGGGCAGGTCTGCGGAAATATCGTCCGATGCCGGGCGGCCCAGCAAACTGCCGCTCCGGGGCTGGACCTCGCCAATCCGGCGATGCACGCCGCCGATGCCGCCGGTGGCGAAAACCCGGATCCCAACGGCGTGTGCAGCGACCATTGTCCCGGCGACGGTCGTCCCGCCCGTCCATCGATTCGCAACAGCCGGGGCCAGGTCGCGGCTGCTGATTTTATGGACGTTTTCGCCGCGGGCCAGCCGCTCCAATTCGTGAGGCTGGATGCCGACCTTCACAACCCCATCGATCACGGCGATTGTCGCCGGAATTACCGGCTGGCGGCGCACTTCAGCTTCCATGTCTTCCGCCAGGGTTTTATTTTCCGGGTAGGGCAGCCCGTGGGTAATCACGGTCAACTCGAGGGCGACGACCGGTTGGCCCAGGCTTAACGCCCGGGCGACCTCCGCCGACACCTGGATGAATTCGGGCAGATTAGGGTTCACTAGATCACCAACTGGTCGTATAGTTTTTGCAGGGAAAGGTCCGGCAGCACCGCCCCGGGATGGCGCAGGGTCAGGGAGGCGGCGGATACGCCCAGGCGCACGGCGTCATCGATGGGGATGTTGTTCAAGAGGGCGAAGATCACCGCAGCCGTCATCGCATCTCCGGCTCCGGTTGGGTCCACGATCTCGGTCCGGATGGCTGGGATCCGGCCGGCCGTCTCGGAAGTTGCGTAACAGACCCCATGCTCCGCCAGCCCGATGATGGCGATGTCCACCCCCAGCCCGACCAGATAGCGGGCGGCATCCAGGGCCGGGCCGCGCCGGGCAGCGTCGATTGTCCGCTCGCACAGCACGCCGGCCTCGGCGCTGTTCGGCGTGATCAGGTGCAGCCGCCTCAGGTAAGGGCGCAGCCGGGGGGCAAGCGCGGCGGAGGTCGGATCCGCGGCGACCGGCAGGTGGAAGCGTGTCGCCAGCGACATCGCCGTTCGTAAGGTTTCTTTGGGCAGGTTCGCGTCCAGGAACAGCATGGAGGCGTTCTTGAAATGCTCAACATGCTCTTTCAGATACGCCGGAGTGACGGCGGACACGGCCCGCATGTCATCCAAAGCCAGTTGCAGCTCTGCACGGGCGTTCAGGACACCCAGATAGGTTCCGGTCGGTCTTTCCGGGTTTCTTATGACCGCGTGGACATCTACCCCGGCTTCAGATGTTTGTTCGATCAACTGGCTGCCAGTCAGGTCATCCCCCACCGCGGTCAATAAAATGACCTGCTGGCCCAGGAGCGCCAGGTTTTCGGCTACATTGCGGGCGACGCCTCCGAAAGACATGCGGATGCGCGCCGGATTGGAGGTTTCGAAGCGAAGGTCGCTGCGCAGCCTGCCGACGATATCCAGCCCAGCTGCGCCAATGACTAAAACAGGGCCGTCCGCATAGAATAAATCGCCTGGTCCATTCAAACAGGTTTTCCTCAATTTCGCAAGAATTTCAGCCGTTCTGCCGGAGAGCGCTTTCACCTGAATTATACACGAACCCGGCAGGGCAGATTATGATCCACCCCTACTTTCAACCTTAAAAGGAATCTCGCCATAACGCCAATCTCTTGTTACAATAGCCGACAGACACATCAACGCATTTTTTTTGAAATTCGGGTGGGAATAAGAATTAACCGGCCCAGCTGCAAATATGGAGGTACGCTTATGACCGAGTTCCCCGGCAAAGGTAAAGTTGCCGTACTCAAAACCTCTCCAGAGACGATCCTGGAGGATATCGAAAAATTAATGAAAATGGCTCAGGTCGAGTCGGCTCTCCCGAAGGGCATTCAGACCGGCTTGAAAATCAATATTTCCTGGCAAACCTGGTACCCGGCCTGTTCTTCCGAGCCCTGGCAGATCGAGGGGGCCATACGCTCTCTGCGGAATTTCGGATACAGCGACCTGGTAGGCGTGCACAATGATACGGTCGTCGTGAATACCGCCGACGGCGAGCGAAATAACAAACATCGTTTTGTCACCGACAAGTACAAAGTCCCCTGCCTGTATCTGTATAACCAGGATTTCGAATGGTTGGAGTTCCACCCGAAAAAACCGTTCCTGGTGCTGGATAAGGTCTACCCGCAAGGGGTTTTCATCCCCAAGGCTCTGGTCGGCATGAACATCGTCCACCTGCCCACCGTCAAAACCCATGTTTTTACCACGATCACAGGTGCGATGAAGAATGCCTTCGGCGGCCTGCTGCACCGCAACCGCCACTGGACCCATTCGGTGATCCACGATACCCTGGTCGATTTATTGATGATCCAGCAAGAGATCCACCCGGGCATCTTCGCCCTGATGGATGGGACTTTCGCCGGCGATGGGCCCGGGCCGCGCGCCATGCGCTGGCATGAAAAAGATATCCTGCTGGCCTCGTCCGACCAGGTGGCGGTTGACGCGGTTTCGGCCCGGCTGCAAGGTTTCGACCCGCTCAGCATCCGGTTCATCCGCCGCGCCCACGAGCTGGAGCTGGGGGTCGGTGACCCGCGCCAGATCGAGATCGTCGGTTACGATATCGAACAAGAAGAACCCTGGAACTTCGTTCAGGAGGATACTTTCGCCAGTCGCGGTCAAAAAATGATCTACCATGGCTCGCTAAAACCGCTCGAAAAACCGCTGCTACAGAGCCCGATTGTGCCCTGGTCGTATTTTGCCAGCAACTTTTATCACAACGTCTACTGGTACCCATTTGTCGGCCGCAAGCGCGTCGAGGCCGCCTTGCAGACCAAGTGGGGCCAACTTTTCAAATCCTATGGCGATGGAAAAGTGGTCATGCCGGGCATGGAGCCGAAAACGGTCGTCCAGGCCGGCATAGGCCTGGCTGCCCTGTTCGCCGTGTTTGCCGGCCTGGCTTACGTGCTCTCGAAGCGTTCTTGACCGGCCGATGCAAGATACCCTGCGCGTAGAATTTCACTGCCACACGGTCTATTCCAAGGACAGCCTGGCCTTACCCGAAGCGCTGCTGGAGACCAGCTTACGCAAAGGCATTGACCGCCTCATTATTACGGATCACAACACGATCGCCGGCGCGCTGCATGCGCGCCGGCTGGATTCAACCCGGGTGATCGTTGGCGAGGAGATTATGACTCGCGACGGAGAGCTCCTGGCGGCTTTTGTAGTTGAGGAAATCCCGGCCGGCTTGCCGCCCAAGGAAGCGATCGCCCGCCTGCGTGAACAAGGAGCGTTTATCAGCGTATCGCATCCATTCGACCGCATGCGCAGCGGGCACTGGGATCCGGCTGCCTTACTGGAGATCATCCCACTCGTTGACGCCATTGAGACCTTCAACGCCCGCTGTATGTGGCCCGGATTTAACCTGAAAGCGCAGGCATTTGCCCGGCTGCATAAACTGGCGGGCACAGTCGGATCGGACGCTCACGCTGTCTTTGAATTGGGCAAAGCCACCTTGCGCCTGCCCCATTTTGTGGACGCAGACGGTTTGAGGCGCGTGATCCATCTGGCGCAGCCCCAAATCGCTCTCTCTGCCCCCTGGGTCCACCTGGCGTCTCGTTATGCTGTTTGGCGTAAGCGAAGCAACCTCGTCCCTCCCAGGTAAATGAACCAACCCTTCCAAAGCGCAGACCGTCCGCTGACGCGGCTGGCAGCAAATGCCATCCGGGAGGCATTTGATTCGTACCAGCAGGAATTCAAGCAGATCACCCAGCGGGCGAAATCTCGCTTCGAGAATATGGATGGGCATGGGGCTCAGAAAGATGCAGTCGAGCGCCTGGAGCTTTATAAAAAGATCGTCGATCGGACTCTCCCGAGGATCGCTGAGATCCTCGCCGGTATGAGTAAAAATCCCGAAATTTGGGCGCAAATGAAAGGCGAATACACCGAAATGATCAGCGGGCGCCAGGACCTTGAGCTGGCTGAGACATTTTTCAATTCGATCACCCGCAGAATTTTTATCACGGTCGGGGTAGACCCTGCACGCGAATTCGTCGATTCGGATTTCGACCTGCGCCTTTCGGCAAGCCGCCCACATGTTTTCCAGGCTTACCCGGTCTGCACAGGTCTTGAAGAAGCAGTTGTATGCATTTTCAATGATTATCGTTTTAACATCCCTTACCAGGACGTTCAGCTTGACGCCCGCCTGGCTGCGAATCGGATCGAAAATCGCCTGAGGACCGCCTGGGGAGATGGAACCTGCGACCGGCTCGAGATCCTGAAACCGGTGTTCTATCGCGGCAGCGGCGCGTATATCATTGGACGCATTTGCGAAAAAGCCGGGGAAACCCGGATCATCCCCATCCTATTCTCCTTGCTCAACTCACCCGCCGGGATTTTCACCGATGCCGTGCTTCTTGACGAGGACGATGTGAGCATCGTATTCAGCTTTACGCGTTCTTATTTCCACGTCGAAGCCGACAGACCCTACGATCTGGTCACCTTCTTGAAATCGATCATGCCGTTAAAGCGGACCGCCGAGCTGTATATTTCGATCGGTTACAACAAGCACGGAAAGACAGCGCTTTATCGCGATTTAAAAGAGTACCTGGCCAACACAACCGACCAATTTGAGATCGCTCGCGGCGAAAAAGGGATGGTCATGGCAGTGTTCACATTGCCATCCTATGACATGGTCTTTAAGATTATTAAAGACAAAGTCTTGCCGCCTAAAACCGCCACTCGCAAAGAAGTGATGGCGCGTTACGACCTGGTGTTCAAACACGACCGCGCCGGGCGGCTGGTGGATGCCCAGGAATTCGAGCATTTGAGCTTTGAATGCCAGCGTTTCTCTCCCGGCCTGCTGAAGGAGCTTTTAGAGACGGCCCCAAGCATGGTTTCAGTTGCCGAGGATCGCGTTTCGATCCGCCACCTTTACGCCGAGAGACGGATGACGCCTTTGAACCTGTACGTGTTGGAAGCCGAGGGGCAAGCCGCACGCGCGGCTGTCCTGGACTACGGCGCCGCGATCAAAGACCTGGCGGCGACGAACATCTTCCCCGGGGACGTCCTGTTGAAAAACTTCGGCGTCACACGCCATGGCAGGGTGGTTTTTTATGATTACGATGAATTGACCCTGCTGACGGATTGTAAATTCCGCAAGATTCCCTCTGCCCGCACTTATGAAGACGAATTTAGCTCGGATCCCTGGTTCTACGTCGGCCCGATGGATATTTTTCCGGAAGAATTCCGCACATTTTTGGGGCTGCAAGAACCGCTGCGCAGCGATTTTATTCACGAGCACGAAGACTTATTCGGGATCGCGTTTTGGAAGGACATGCAGGTAAGACATCAAGCCGGCGAGATCGTAGATATTTTTCCATACCCTTCAAGCAAAAGATTGGAGGCGGATGCGAAGAGCCACTCAACTGGCTCTTGACCAAAGCTCATCTCCGTGTACAATTAAACGCGCCTGGGGCGGTGGCGGAATTAGGCAGACGCAGGGGACTTAAAATCCTCCGGTGGTGACACCTTGTGGGTTCGATTCCCACCCGCCCCACTATCCACGCCATATACGGGGACACACTGAGCAGACCACTCGTACAAGTGGCGGTCATTAAACCGTAAATGGAGGATTCAGGATATCTGCTCATAATTCAAAACCAGGGGATTACTCAGAAGTTTTCGCTACATTGCAACCCAAGGGATTCCTACAGAAGACCTAGACTTGGGGTTACAAGTCGAGGCATTTTTACGTGCCAAACGAGCGGGGAAAAGGTCTCTGGGTAAATTGCGCTTTTATGACATGAAACTGGCGGCGTTTTGGCCCAGGTGGGCGCTTTTCTAATCTTAAAATGGGCGATTTTTCTGGATTAAAACACAAGTAGACCCACATCAAGTGAGGGCGCATGATTTCCGGCGTCTGGAAGTGCACGACATTGAGGGCGTTGTCTGAATTGGAGGCGAACATTGAGCAGGAAAGGGACTATTACTCGCATTGAAAGGTTGCGCCGTCGCATGGAATGCATCAGAGTACCGGTGGCTTGGCGACCTCCGCAATTGATTGAGATTCTCACTGACGATGACCCTAACGCCAGTCTGTTGGAGGGGGCAGTTGAATATCACCCTGGCTCGCGTCTGCCTCAGGACATTCCCCCAATACGTTACATTCTGGCGGACTTGCGAAACCCGGGCGACTTGGAACACCTGAAAGAGGTGTAATGATAGGAATTCAGCGCGCGGCCTTCCAATTTATTTTGGACGTTTTATCTTTGCGTTTTCTTCGAGAAGCTTTCTTGCATCTTCAAGCATCCGTTTCACCTTGAGAGACGCTTCGAGGAATTTAGAACCATCATCTGAAAGAAGATCATGCAAAGGTTTTCGCCAGTCTGCACCGGCTTCTGAGCGCTGGATAGTCTCCGTAAGGGCTTGATCGTATTGTGGCTTTATGTTCACAAAGTAATTCTTACAATGCATTCTGCACTCTTTGGGTGGGAAAGCTTCAAATTTGCCTGCTTCCGATGTCGCTATGATTCGAAGAAGAACCTCATCCGTAATTGTCGTCATCCCTTCCCAGCTATTGTTTGGCAAAATACTCAAGGGCAATTCGTTTAATTTACTCGTTTCTACTGCCTGTAAGGCCCTTGTCATGATGTCTACTCCGGTATTAATTTCCTCCAGAAGAGTATCAATAATTGCAACACCTAGCCTGCTGTAATTCCTGCGTTTTTTATATTCTCCCAACGTGTCTTGCAACCAATAGGTAGCAACTGCGATAAGAATTGGCAGAACGACCGTATAGAAAAGATTTACAATCCACATAGGATTCCCCTCCAACTTATGAGATTTTTTGAGAAATAAATCTTCTGGTTTATGTGACTACTAAGGGCAGCGATTTTGCCAAAAATTTGTATCCGCCATAAAGCCTGTGATGACCTTCTTTACGGTTAGACCTATCATCAAGCCAATTGATTTTCCCTCATTCATTTCGCAATAGGCGACCCTGACAGGGAGGCAAAATTACAGGCGTTGCACGACGCGGGTTACATGCCATTTTTGTAAATATCCCCGCGATTTGTCTGAACTTGAAGACTTGATGGGCGAGCCGGGATTCTAAGGAATAATGGGGATTTTGAGGTCGCTGTCCAAGTCTCATTGATAAAACACTAGTAGGTTGTCGAAATACTGAATAGCTTCTGTTACTACGTCAGGGTTATTTGTCCAGATTCCAGCATTAAACTCTAAATCCATCTGGGTGAAATCCAAGTCCGCCGAAGACACCAAGACTTCCTTCTCGTCAATTGCTACTAGTCTCGAATGGAGTGCTTCTTTCTCGACTGGCATCTTGATACCCGCTTCCTGCATTCGCTGAAACGCTCGTCCTGCAAGCTTCTTTCGGTCACCCTCCGCACCCACCGGACCTCTTGAGAGAACAATAATTTCTATATCAGGACAGCGTCGTTTAAGAGCTATTAATTCATCAACGAACATGTCCATTTGTCGAGTTGAAATTCTGATAATATGTTCTGCTCTTTTGAGCATATCTCCGATAGTTTCTTTGATGCTTGTAATTTTCCTCTCGTACCTACTACGATGAAAATCGGGTGAAGTATGAACAAAGGAAACTTCTGGAGCCTCGAATTTTCTTGCTTCCAACTCTGCACGTAAACTCTGATTCAACGCTTTTAGTCTTTGGATAGTCTGTTGCTGATTTCGCAAGGCTTGCTCTACTGGTGAAAGAATGGTCTGTATCTCGTCCTGAACTTCTGGTACTGCGAACGCCTCCAAATCTTCAATATGCTCTTCTCCTATACTCGACGGGCTCGACGACTCCCATTCTGGTTCCCCTTCTGGAAAGAGCGAATGATAATCCTCCGGATAGCGTTCGCGGTATTCTTGGAGATAAACCTGGAGCAGAGGCTCATAGTTTGGTAAGTTGATCCAACTCTCTCCCTGTCCTTGATACTCAATAAGTGGAGGGAGAGTTAAGTTTCGAGACTGTTGTATTCTTCCGAGAGAGGCAAGCAAGTTTGATGTACCTTTAGGAATGAATGGAGGATGCAATCCACTACTTTCAATACGTTCTTTCAAAACAATTGTCCGGGCAAAATAATTTTCTTTTCTCCCGCCTTTCTCCCAATCTTCTAGGATGAGAACAGGTATTGCTTTTAAATAATACGACTTTTCTCCCCCTTTCTCGCCGATAGCCAAAAGATCTCCAATTTCCCATTCGTGTGGTGGTTTTTCTCTCTTTGGCATCCTACATTACTCCGTTCATAAATAAATAGCTTAATGATCAATATGTTCCTTATACTGCTCTCCCTTGACGTGTATATACCCAACCATTATACTATCCCTGTACATACACAAAAGTCAGGGGATTCGTAAGAACCGAGTCAAACCCTGGCGAATTCCCACCGCCTTAGGTGGTGGTGTGTGTCAGTCCTCGGGCTACAATGTACCAGTATTCCTCGGCAATCATGTACCAGGAGTTCGCGGCAACCATGTACCAACGGTCCTCACCAACGATGTACCAGGGGTTCGCGCCAACCATGTACCAGTCATCCTCACCCACGATGTACCACCTTCGGATGCCCACTTCAACCTCCGAATGGTTGGGTGAGATGAGTCCAGAAGCCCGATTGACAGGTGCGGTTCTCATTTCGGGCCGAACCGCTTCTTGCGGGCAATTATCTTCCCTGCGGCCACCCTATCAAGGGTGCTGCGCATCCCTACGGGACGGCGCCGCCAAAGAACGGCGGCGCCGCCCTTGACAGGGGCCCGGCCTACGGGAAGAAGCTCCGCAATATAAAGCGGTTCGGCGCAGAGTGTTCGCACCGACAGCTGAGGCATCCATGATAAACTCTCGCACAACCATTCGGACACCCATGCTCTGAATTCGAGTATCCTCCTGATCCTATCTTATGGGTAGATTTCAGGAGGTCGTATGAGCGAGAGGATTCTGAACCTAATGGACATTCGAGAATTGTTGTTACACATTCGGGCTCATTCCAGTTATCGGCAAATTCAGCGGGATACCGGCTTTGACCGGCGAACGGTGAAACGCTACCGGCTATGGGCCCAAAAACAAGGGCTGCTGGAAGGGGATTTGCCTTCCCTGGAAGAACTGCAAGCGCTGTTCGAGCACTCTTTTCAGGAGAAGGCGCCTCCCCAGAACCAATCATCGGTGGAGAACTTCCGCAGCCAGGTCGATCAGTGGGCCAGGCAAGGCGTGGAGATCGCCGCCATACGCCAGCGTCTCATCGAACGGGGCTATACCGGCAGCTACGCGGCAGTCTGGCGCTTCGTACGCACGCTCAAACCAGGCCGAGAGACGGAGACCACCACCCGGCTGGAGACCAAACCCGGCGAAGAAGCCCAGGTGGACTTTGGATACGCCGGACGGATGATCGACCCGGAAAGCGGGGAATTGCGCAAAGCCTGGGCGTTCGTCATGGTTTTGTCCTGGAGCCGCCACCAATACGTGGAGTTCGTCTGGGATCAGAAAATCGAGACCTGGCTGCGCTGTCACCGCAACGCCTTCGAGTTCTTCGCTCGGGTTCCCCAGCGGGTGCGGATTGACAATCTGCGCACGGCGATCCTGAAAGCGGTCTTCGACGAACCCCAGGTACAGTATACCTACCGAGAATGCGCCGAACACTATGGCTTCCTGATCGCTCCCTGCCGGGTGGCTACCCCTGAACACAAAGGCAAAGTCGAACAGGGCGGGGTGCACTACGTTTGCCGCAACTTCCTGGGCGGACACGAGCCAACCCCGATCACGAAAGCCAACCAGGATGTGCTGGTCTGGTGCAACACCACCGCCGGGCTGCGCATTCACGGCACGACCAAGGAGAAACCCCTGGAACGTTTCGAGCAGGTCGAGAAGGCCTGTCTCAAGCCGCTGCCGGAAAGCCCCTATGACCTGGCGGTGTGGAAGCACGTCAAGGTGTATCGGGATTGCTACGTGGTCTTCGGCAACGCCTTCTACTCGGTGCCCCGGCGGTTGTACCCGGGCCAGCTGTGGATCTGCGGCGGGAGCAAACAGGTGCGCATCTTCGATGAGAAACAAAAGTTGGTCGCCACCCACGAACGGGCTGCACATCCCGGTCAGCGCCTGACCAACCTGGCACACCTGCCGCCCGAAAAAGTGCCGGGACTGACCCAGGACTCTGACAGCCTGCTGGCCGACGCACAAGCCGTCGGCCCGGCAGCTGTGGAGATCGTGCAAGCCCTATTGAACGATCCGCTGCTCTACCGCCTCCCCACCGCAGGCCGCCTGGTGCGCCTGGCCAACCGCTTCACTGCAGAGCGCCTGGAAGCTGCCTGCCAACGGGCGCTCGCCTTCGGCGATCCCAGCTACAAGACGGTCAAGCGTATTCTGGCACAGGGATTAGACGCAGAAGAAGCGGCCGTGCCGGTGGCTCTGCCCATCGCCACCACCTTTGCCCGCCGGACCGATGAGCTGGTCGGGGCGTTGGCGGAGGTGATCCCATGGAACTGAAACACCAACTCGCCGAACAACTGCGCCACCTGCGTCTTTCGGGCGTCTTGGAAACTCTGGAAGCCCGCAACCGCCAGGCCATTGACGACAAATGGAGCTACCAGGAATTCCTGTCCCGCATTCTGGAAGACGAAGTCGAACGCCGCTCCCAGAAGCAGCTCAGCCTGCGACTGCGCCGCGGAGCGCTCAACTCGACCAAAACCCTGGAAGGCTTCGATTTCGACTTCAACCCGAACCTGAACCGCCAGCAGATCCTGGAGCTGGCTACCTGTGAATTCGTGCGCCAGAAACGGAATTTATTGATCTGCGGTCCAACTGGAGTTGGAAAATCGCACCTGGGTCAAGCCCTTGGCCAGGAATCGGCCCGGCAAGGTTTCGATGTGCTCTTCACCAGTGTGCAGAAAATGCTCCAGCACCTGAACGGCGGCCGCGCCGATAGCTCCTGGGAACGCCGCATGGCAAACTACTTGCGGCCTGACCTCTTGATCTTGGATGACTTCGGCTTGAAGTCCATCCAGCCGCCTGGACCGGAAGACTTGTATGATGTTATTAATGAGCGGTACGAGCATGGCAGCATTTTGTTGACCTCGAACCGCGCCCCCAACGAATGGGCGGACCTATTCCAAAACCCTCTCTTGGCTTCGGCCGGCCTGGATAAACTCCTGGATCGGGCGGAAGTGGTGATTATCCGTGGGCCTAGCTACCGCTCGAAGGGGCGCAGGAACCTGTTGGAGGAGGTGCAAATGAGCTGACTGAATCCTTTAACATTCGTCCAAAAACTTGTACTTTTCCAATCTGCATCCACTCAAAAGGTGGTACATCGTTGCCGCGAATCACTGGATCATGGTCGCCGCGAATCACTGGTACATTCACGGGCGAGGATTGACAGTGTGGTTCTCAAATAAGGCGTAAAACCCCAAATATGGGGTAGTGGCAAAATCAGCGTACACGGCGGACTTAAAATCCTCCGGTGGTGACACCTTGTGGGTTCGATTCCCACCCGCCCTACTGGTACGTTTTTAGGCAGTTTGCGCTATCTAGCGTTGAATGTTAATGAATCGTCCTCCGTCCTGTTATTTATATGTATTCTTATATTCTTCAATCAACAAAACTTGGTGATAATCGGTTAATTTTCTAATTTCTTCGAGGTGTCTGCTAACTACATTTAGCTTTTCAACTAAGCTAGGGGGTTCAGAAAGTGGTTCTAAATCCAATCGCTGGTGAGTATCTGAGTAAAGTGTTAGATAAATGTACAAATCATCAATCTTTTCTATTAGCAGGAAGCCGGGTTGAAACAATGTCGACGGTAGCAAGACCTTTAATCGGGCTGGGATTGTTCGGTTAATCATGCTCAAATCGCGCAAGAGATTCGGCCATTGTTTTCGTAACTCCCCCGCCGTCACCCTCCCGTTGATGAAAGCACTTGAAAGCGATTTGATTCGAGATAGAGCAAAGTCAATAGGCTCAATCCATTTAAGCGCTAATTCAAGCGCTTCGCGATATCGATCCTGTTGTTTGTCAATTTTCTGCTGCTTCCATTTCTGATTTTCTATTGACCGCGTAGTTAAGTAAGTAATCAGCCCGCCCGTGATTACACTAACAAGGACTATGAGTACTTGAACAACGTCGTTTGTCATATAAACTCAATATCCTAGAGAAAAGAAGGCAACCGAGATTTCAGCCGTTTGTTAATAAAGCCTAGTTATTTGCAGATCAGAGCATTGGCTTTTCTCATTTTGCATAAGTTCTAGTTATTTCAATGTACCACCACATGTTACTACACCATAGGCTTCAGAAGATGTCTGCTTATCTATCAATTTTCCTTCCCAGACAATACCGCAGGTGACTGATCCAGAAGCGTGATAATTTTTAGCGGAAACATACAAGGAGTCTCTGGAACTGGTAGTGAAGGAAATTTCCCATGGAACGGATTCAATACTTATTTCCTCTGTTTCGCCTTTGGAATTGAAAAACGTTAGGGAAACTGCATTGGTTGATCCTGTAATCCAGTAAGTAGCCTGGTTATGTAATGGATCAATGGTGACATTTGGGCCGGTAGTGGCAGTTGGGATAATATGGATATCGGTATCGAAAGTTATGTTTCCAAGTTCGGTTGTAAATTGATCCAGCAAACCCATTGATTTAGTCATTATTGAGTTTACCTTTGCGTCACTCTCTTGGGACATAAATGCTAAATAGCCTTCAATAACCTTGTCCATGTACCTTATCAGATTAAATTGAACTAAACTTGCACATTGAGGATTGTCTAAGTTGTTGGCTTCGCGCCGAACGTTTTGAAGATTGGTTATCGCTTGTCCTAAAGAAATTCTTGCAGAACTTGAAGCCACTTGATTAGCATCGTCCCATTTACTGAGAATTTCCCGAATATTATTCCGATATTCTAGCGATTGCGCGCTACATGCGAGTTGTGTAGGGACAGGCGTTGAGGTTGGGGTCGGTAGGATCATAACTGAAAGATTTCCAAGCCTGCCGCTCAAAAGCATAAAAGCCAATCCAGCAACCACAATTACCAAAAGAACGCCAATGATAATAGGCAATGGTCTGCTTTTTCTTGACTTATCCTTGGTTGGATTTGGAACTACATCCTCATTGCCCGGAAGCGGACGCCCGCAATACCGACAAACAATCGCCGCATCTTGGATTTCCTCAGCACAATACGGACACGCTTTCATGGCACACTTCCTCTCTGGTTAATTCGCTGGATTCCAAATCCAATATAGCAAATCAAAAACTCCAAGTCAATAAAATTCACTTGCATCAAATTGTCAACCGGCGAGGTCTGTAAGAAATCGTGACCTTACTCGCCCAACTTGGCTGGGTGTGCTCTTGTGGTCTTACCTGCTGGTAGTGCTGGGCTATGGATGCTGATGGCGAATTGAGAAGAAAAAGAAAAGGAAGAGGGAATACAATAGGGTCAAAATCAGGATCAGGAGGTACCCCATGTCGCTCCAAGCCGAAGAAGAAAATCGGATTCCGACCCTAACGATCATGGTTGCGCAAGCAGCGTTCCCCAAGGGGAATCCGTATATGACGATCCGCGATGAGCTGGGGATGTTGTTCAAGGATGAACAATTTGAAGAGCTTTTTTCAACCCACGGCCAGCCGGCCGAAGCTCCTTGGCAACTCTCTTTAGCGACGCTTATGCAATTTATGGAAGATTTAACCGATCGCCAAGCTGCGGATGCCGTGCGTGGGCGGATCGATTGGAAATATGTTTTAGGGTTGGATTTGAATGACGCCGGCTTTGATTATTCGGTGCTCAGTGAGTTTCGAACCCGTTTGTTGGACGGCGGGGCCGAGGCGAAGTTATTCAATATTCTCTTGGAATGGTGTCGAAAGCAAGGATATTTGAAAGGCAAGCGGCAAAGGACCAATTCCACCCACGTGATTGCAGCCGTTGCCAGCCTCCATCGGATCGAATTGGTGGGTCAAGCCTTATACCGGGTTCTCGATTTGTTAGCTCAAGTGGCCCCCGACTGGTTGCGCCAACAGGCAAAGCCCGAATGGTATGAACGGTATCGCCAACCCCTCACGGATTATCATCTACCCAAAGCAGAGACCGAGAAACAAGCCTTCCTCATCCAGATTGGAAAAGATGGGGCCGATCTTCTCCGCCAGATTTATGCCCAAGCTGCTCCCGAATATGTGCGCACGATCCCGGCGGTTGAAGTCTTGCGACAGATCTGGATCCAGAATTACTATCAAGAAGGAGAAACGATTGCCTGGCGCAAGGAGGATAATATCCCCCCGGCCAGCGTCCGGATCGCTTCCCCTTTTGACTTAGAAGCCCGCTTCAGCGCCAAGCGAGACAAGATTTTCTGGTTAGGATACAAGGTTCACCTGACGGAAACTTGTGACCCAGACACTCCTAACCTGATCACGCAGGTGGAAACCACCCTGTCCACGATCCAAGATAACCTGGCCCTAGAAGGCATTCAGGCCCAACTGAAGCAGAAAGAACTTGTGCCGGCCCAGCATTTGGTCGATGCGGGTTATGTATCGGCCGAAAATCTGGTGAGCAGCCAGCAACAGTTCGGCGTGGATTTGGTCGGGCCGGTACGTGCCGACAATAGTTGGCAAAACCGAGAAGAGGGCGCATTTGCGCTGACCCAATTTCAAATAGATTGGGAGAAAAAGCAAGTGATTTGTCCGCTGGGCAAAGTTAGTAGCTCCTGGTTCCCCAGTAAAAGTCGTTTTGAGCAACCTACAATTCAGGTTCATTTTCGTCCCAAAGACTGCCTGGTCTGTCCTTCCAGGTCACAATGTACTCGCAGTAAAACATCTCCCCGGAATTTATGTATCCGGCCTCAGGAGTTCCACTTGGCTATTCAAGCCGCACGGGAACGACAAGCAACGAGTGAGTTTTGGGAGATCTATGCGGCGCGCTCAGGGATTGAAGGGACGATTGGCTTAGCCGCCGATAAACTGGGCATGCGTCGCACCCGCTACCGTGGGTTGGCAAAAACTCACCTGCACAACCTGTTATCGGCTACCGCTATCAACATGAAACGGATCCTCAATTGGCTAACCGAAACGCCTCGTTCTCGTACTCGCATTTCTCACTTGGCAGCTTTGGCTCCTGCCTAACCGAATTCGCCAACAGCATCCTATGGGATGCGCTACCTGACCGCCAGCCAACGCCTGCTTCCTTACGCCAACGAAGCGGTCTTGCCGTTCTACATTCTTCACCAGCCAATTATCCTGATCCTCGGCTACATCATCGTTCCCCTGCCGTTGTCTATTCTGACCAAATATTTGATAATCGCCCCGCTGGCCTTTGGGATCACTCTGGGGCTGTACGAGTTTAGCATCCGTCGTTTGAACCCTGTGCGGCGTCTCTTTGGGCTCAAAGTCAAGAAGCCTGGCTTGTTGCCAGCCGCTTTGACGACACAAACCTCAGCTTAAGATATAAATTGCCCGGACGTTGCCAATCCGGGCATCAGGTTTAACGTAAAATGGGTTCCATTCAGCGCCGGATTTGGGGCTGGAACCAGAAGGCGGCGTCCTCGCGGAAATTACCGTTCACATCCACGAAAAAGATAAATGAAACGTCCTCGCCATCCAGAGAGCTCAAATCAACGTCGATGCGGGTGGCTTTGCCGTCCTCGGACTCCTCCCAGCCGTCGATTTTCACTTCTTTCTTATCGCCAATCCGGTATTTCAATTGGAAAAGCACATCGCACTTAGGATTGTCATCCAGGCAGCCGATGGTCGCTAGGAAGTGATCGCCGCTCTTGATTCGGATGGGCGGGTACTCTCCCCGGATGTAACCATCTTTTACCATTTCAGGGCTGGTCCATAGGGCCGGCTCGTTTTCGTGGCGGTTTTCCAAAGCCGGATTCTCCAGAACGACGACGAAACCATCTTCATCCCCCGTCCTTCCTGGGCAGGGGAGGTCTCCGGCGTCGCTCTCCCAGGCGGCCGCGCAGTAATTGACCACAAAATTGTAGGCGATATGGACGTCGACGTCACCTCGTACGTCGATGACCACATTGATGGGCTCATTTGCCAGCGTGCCGACGCCAAATATCTTCTTATCCTCGCTGCGCAGCTTCCAGGAGCTCTCGTAAGTGCCGTGCTTGTCCGGCGCGGTCAGGTTGATCTCGAGATCGATGGTTTCCCCCGGCTTGACATTTTCTCCAAGCGACTCGGTCTTCGAACCCAGATCATCCCCGCTGGCCAATACCAGGTCATATTTCTTCGTCCAGGTGCAGGTTCCGGCGTTGCGAATGCGCCAGATCTTGGTGAAGTAGGTCCCCGGGCTGATCGTTGTGCCGTCTGGAATGGTCACATCGGAGATAAACTCCGCCCGGTTGCAAAGCACCGCGGTCGGCGCCGGACCTGAACCGGTGCCCGAACCTGAGCCAGACCCGGAAGAACCCCCCGCGGACGGGGTAATCGAGATTGCCGGTGTGTTTGTCGCCGTCGGGAACGGGGTCGACGTGGGTCTTGGCGTGAAGGTCGGAATCGGGGTACTGGTTGGAATCGGCGTTGAAGTTGGAGCCAGGGTTTGGGTCGGAGGCAGCGTCTCGGTTGGTGGGAGCGCTGTGGGTGTAGGGGGCGATAGTGTGGCATCCACGGTCTGCTGGGCTTCGATGGTCATCGCCGCCAGCGCCGAAATGGTTTCCTGGTTGACAGGCGCTGGGGAGGTTGCCGTCGAGAAATTGCAGGCGCCCACCAGTATCGACGCCAGCAATAAAACCAGGACCCTGTCAAATGTTGTTTGTATTTTCATGCCGAATCTCCTCAATTGGGTTGTGTGCTGCATTGCTGATCGCAAAAACCAGGTCTGACCTTGAATCTTCATAGAAAATAGCGCCCCAATGTAGATACCGGGCTGATGTGCGGGGCAATCCCTGTCTGCCAGACGGCGAACGCCAGGGCCAGAGCGATCAGGAGAGCGAGCAATAAAATAATCGTCCAACGGGCAGTTTTTGACATTAACCTTATCTCCGGGTTGTTGGTCGTATAAAAAGACGCATCCACAATCCTCGCGTTCTGCTGTTACCATGATATAAGAAAATGCCCGTGAAATCAAGTGACAAAGTTCAGCGCGTCCATGCTAAAATCGGTCCCATGCAAACTAAGATCGTTTTCATGGGTTCTCCCGAGTTTGCCCTGCCCAGCCTACAGGCTCTGGCAGACCATTATCCGGTTGTCGGCGTAGTCACCCAGCCAGACCGTCCCGCAGGGCGCGGCCGCATTATAACCCCGCCGCCGGTTAAAGCCCTGGCCCTCGATCTTAATCTGCCCGTGATCCAACCCCGGCGGCTGCGCGAGCCTGAAGCCATGGCGCAGTTGAAAAGCTGGCAGCCGGATTTGATCGTCGTCGCTGCCTTCGGACAGATCTTAAAGCCAGAAGTGCTGGATCTTCCGCATTATGGCTGCGTCAACGTGCACGCCTCCCTGCTGCCTCGCTGGCGCGGCGCGGCCCCGATCCAGGCAGCCCTTCTGCAAGGAGATCCTCAAACCGGGGTGACCATCATGCGCATGGATCCAGGGATCGATACCGGGCCGGTCCTCAGCCAGCAAGCCACCTCGATTTATCCAGACGACACTGCTGAAACGCTGGGACAGCGTCTGGCGGCTTTAGGCGCTGAACTGCTCCTGGCGACCCTTCCAAAATATCTAACCGGGGAGATCCAGCCCCAACAGCAAGAGGATGCGCTGGCGACCTATGCGCCGATGCTAAAGAAAGGGGACGGGCTGCTGGATTTCAACCAACCGGCTGAAGCTTTGGAACGCAGGGTGCGCGCTTTTTTCCCCTGGCCAGGGACGTACACGCTGGTCGATGGTCAGGTACTGAAAATCATCAAAGCCCACGCGGTCACACCAGATCCGGAGACGAATTCCAATTTAGAGCCGGGAGAGCGGATAAACTACCAGGGCCTGCCGGCATTCCGCACCTCAAAAGGCTTGCTGGTCCTGGACCTGGTACAACCGAGCGGGAGAAAACCTGCGCCCGGCGCAGTTTTTTTGCACGGGGCGCGCCACTGGGAGCAGAAAAATTAACAGCCTCGCAAAATTCAACATCGTCTTTCTCCGCCACGCAGAATCGGACGGTAACGTCTCAAGGATTATTCAAGGCCAATCCGACTTTCCGCTCACCGAGCGAGGCCGGGAACAAACCTATCTCCTGGCGCAGAAATGGTCTGCTGAGCGAAGAGAATTCGACCACATCATCGCCAGCCCACTTTTGCGCGCTCGCCAGACTGCGGAGATCATCGCCGAAGTCTTGGGCGGGCAGGTGGCGTTTGAACCCCTTTGGAAAGAGCGCTATTTTGGTGATTGGGAAGGGTTGCAAGCGGAAGAGATCCGAAAGCTGAATCCGCTGGTCGACTTTTTCCACCCCTATGATCCTGCTGGGGGCATTGGGGAAAGCGTGGTCGACTTGTTCAGCCGGGCCGGAAGGGCATTGCAAAACCTGCTGCGCTGCGATCCAGGCAGTTATCTGATCGTAGCCCACGGAGCGATCTTGCAAATGGCCCTGTACACGGCCCTGGGGATTAATCCCTTCGGGAGCAGCAGCCAGGTCCGTTTTCGCATTTACAATACCGCCTTCGCCGAGCTGACATACGATCCGATTCAACGTCAGTGGTGGGTGCTTGGGTTAAATAACCACCCGCACAGCGATCAACTGCTGGATTAGGGTTGGGTGTGCATTAATCTCGGCCAAGATCCACATCTGAGATCATCTTGAGGAGCTGCAAATGGCGGATCCACAGGGGTCGAATCAGCCCCTGAACGTGCTGGTCTTTGGCGCCGGAGCCATCGGGACCTATATCGGCGCCTCCCTGGCAATCCATGGTCAGCATGTCATTTTTCTGGAACAACCAGCGGTCGCCAGCCGGCTGAGCAAGGCTGGATTAAGTTTGCAGGTCGACGGTCAGGAACACCATATCGAGAATCCTCAAATAGCCGCATCTCTGCAGGAGGCCCTGGATTCGGGGCCTTTCGATGGCTCCATTTTTGCCCTGAAATCCTACGATACGCCCTCCGTCCTTGAATCGATTTCTCCGTTCCAGGATCGAATGCCCCCGGTTTTATGTTTACAAAATGGGGTCGACAACGAACCCGCATTACGAGCGGTGTTAGGACCCCAAAAAGTGATCGCAGGGACGGTTACAAGCGCTGTTCGCCGGCTGGATGCCGGCAAGGTCATTCTGGAACGCTTACGCGGGATAGGCATCGCAGGCAGAGGGGATTTGCACCTGCGCCTGGTGAGAGCCTTTAACGGCGCCGGCTTGAACGCACGTCTGTACCGGCATGCCGGAGACATGAAATGGTCAAAAATGATCACAAACCTGCTGGCAAACGCGACCTCGGCGATCCTGGACATGACGCCAACCGAGATTTTCGATCACCCGCAGCTTTTCCGGCTCGAGATTGCGCAATTGCGCGAAGCCTTGCGAGTCATGGCTGGCGAACATTTCCAACCCGTGGATTTGCCCGAGACGCCGGTGAGAGCACTCGTATTTGCTGTCCGGCGCCTGCCCCTGGCCCTTGCTCGAACGCTTCTAAAGAACGCTGTGGGAAGCGGGCGCGGCGGTAAAATGCCCTCTTTTTACATCGATCTTCACTCCGGGAGCGGTAGAAGCGAAGTGGATTACCTGAACGGCGCCGTGGTCCGCCATGGCGAACACCTGGGGATTCCCACGCCAGTGAACCGGCTTTTGAATGATACGCTTCTAGCGCTCACCCGCGGCGAGCTCCCCTTGGACAATTTCGCTCGCCAACCCGAAAAACTTCTGGCAAAAATACCCGCCTGATTGATCCCTACAAAATTCCACACAATAGCGGGGAGGAATCAGGTTGGCTGTTGGATCACTTCGTAAAACAAAGGCAATGGACTGACTTTATCATCGCTCCAGCGGTAGGCGCGCTGCAGCTCCTGGAACCCCAACTGTAATTCTTGCTCGTTCCTGGCATGCACCCTGAACAATGGCTGGCCCACCTGCACTTGATCCCCCACTTTTTGGAGAATTTCAATTCCAACCGCGTGATCGATCGCGTCTTCTTTCCGGGTGCGGCCTGCGCCTAGCAAGACGGAAGTCTCGCCGACGATGCGGGCGTTGACTTCCTGGAGATAGCCGCTTTTGGGGGAAGGGAATTCTTTCCTGACCGGGGCGGTGGGTAAAAGTGAGGGGTTGTCAACATACGTGGGATCTCCCCCTTGAGCGACGACCAATGCCCGGAATTTTCGCAAGGCGCCCCCATTGTCCAACGCCTTGCGGGCCAGTTCACGGCCTGCACTTTCATTTTCCGCAACTTTCCCTAACGCCAGCATGTGGCTAGCCACAACCAGGCAGTGCTCGCGAAAATCCTTTGGACCAGCGCCTTGGAGGGTATCCAGGGCCTCACGCACCTCGAGTGCATTCCCAACTGCGCTGCCAAGCGGCTGGTTCATGTCGGAGAGCAATGCAACCGCATCTCGGCCCACCAGGTGTGCAATGGACACCATTAATTCCGCCAGGGAGGTCGCCTCCTCTAGGGTCTGCATGAAAGCCCCCGACCCCACTTTCACATCCAGTAAAATCGCTTGCGCGCCGGCAGCAATTTTTTTGCTCATAACCGACGAGGCAATCAGAGGGATGGATTGGACAGTCCCGGTTACGTCGCGCAGCGCGTACAATTTACCATCCGCGGGAGCCAGGTCGGCTGTCTGCCCGGTGAGCACCAGTCCTTCCTCCCGAAGCTGGTGGATGAACTCATCTGTTGTCAGATCGGTCCTGAATCCTGGGATTGATTCCATTTTATCCAACGTGCCGCCGCTGAACCCAAGCCCGCGCCCGGACATTTTACCGACTGCCAATCCACAAGCTGCGACAACCGGCTCTACAACCAGGGTTGTTTTATCGCCCACCCCACCGGTGGAATGTTTATCCACCGCAATTGGGACAACCCCGGTCAAATCCAGGGTCTCGCCGGAATACGCCATTGCCAGCGTCAGATCGGTGGTTTCGCCGGCTGTCATGCCGTTCAGGAGCACCGCCATCGCCCAGGCTGCTGCCTGGTAATCTGCAATTTCTCCCAAGGCGTATCCCTTGACGAAATAAGTGATCTCCTCTTTGGATAGGGTCTGTTTGTCTCTCTTTTAATAATCACATCGACTGCGCGCATGGATGACTCCGTCCTCCCTAAAAATTTTAAAAATCATTATAACGCCAGACGGATATTCTTCTTCTGCAATTCGTTGCCGGTCTCCAGGATATGCCCTGGTTAAGACGATTTGCCCAGACGTGTTTATAGGATTCCCTTGATTTCGGGAGTTTCCGTTCTCAATATTAGAGAGGCTTAATCTAATCCGTTTGTGAAACGTAAGATTAACAATATCAAGTATAATTCTTCTTAAGGATTGATGAACCGAGAGTGGTGAGCCTTTGAGTGCAAAGGGGGAAGCAAATCGTGGAACCAACGCTAAGTAAATATCGAGAAACCGAGCAACGACGATTTATTCCCCGTGGCAAATTTTATAGATTACGGCGACCTTCATACCATATAATGTGTCCGGCAGCAGGAAATGAATTCCAAATTTGTTCGATAGGAAATATGGGGGATAACCTATCTGCAGGATTTTATTATAATCTTCTGCAAAGAGTATTCAGGTCGCTCGTTGTCTTCGGATGGTGAAGACTGAATACTTATCGATGAGATCACATACATGCTTGAAGTTTTACGAAGTTCGGGGATTATGCCGGACAGCGACGACCTTTACCGCGACATCGTCGAGAGGCAGACTGAGTTAATCTGCCGTTATCTCCCGGACGGCGTCTTAACGTTTGTTAACGACGCCTTCTCGCGTCATTTTAATCTCCAAGGCCAGCCTCTGGTCGAGCTAAATTTCTTTTCACTATTGGGGGAGCAGCAGCGCGCCACACTACAAAAAAACCTCCTGGATCTCAGCCCGAAAAACCCGGAAAGAACCTTAGAACATTCTTTCCTTACCCAGGAAGGCAAGACGATCTGGCAGCATTGGACAAACCTGGGAATATTCGACGAGCACGGGCTGTTGGTCGAGGTTCAATCGACTGGCTTCAATATCACGGAGAGAAAGTTAGCCGAGCTCGCCGCGGACCGGCATGCCCGCGAATTGGGCGCATTGCATAAAGCAACGGCTGCCCTGCTCTCCACTTTAGATCTCGAAGCCCTTTTGGGTCAAATTTTAGATGCGGCAATCAGCGCAGTCCCGGCAGCCAAGCGCGGTGTGATCCACTTAATTGCCCGCGACACGGGCCAGTTGGAGATGCGAGCGGTCCTCGGGTACACCGAAACAGATCCTCGCATTAAGAAGTTCTCCTTACCCAGCGGCAAAGGCCATGTGGCGCGAGCGGTCAGCGAGCGCCAGCCGCTATTGATCCCCGATATTCAAAGCGATTATGAGCCTGACCAGGCAGTAGAGCGGCATCCAAAAGGGAACGGTGTCCAGTCCGCGATCGTAGCCCCCCTGATCCTTGGCGACCATGTGCTTGGGGCCCTCTCTCTTAAATCCTCTTCTCGCGCGGCTTTCTCTGAATCGGATCTGAACCTGGCTGTTAGTTTTGCCGCGACAGCCACAGCCGCAATTCGCAACGCCCAACTCCACGCAGAAGTCCAAAAACAGGCGATTACAGATACGTTGACCGGTATTTACAACCGGCGAGGGTTTTTCGAGTTAGGGCGGCGAGAAGTAGAACGCTCCCTGCGCTTTAGCCGGCCCCTGGCGGCGATTATGCTCGATGTGGATAACTTCAAGCGCGTCAACGACAACTTTGGTCACCAGGAAGGCGACCGGGCGTTACAACTCCTTTCAGACTGTCTCAACAATAACATCCGCAAAGTCGATATCCTGGGACGTTATGGGGGCGACGAGTTTTCTATTCTATTACCCGAAATCGACATGTTTGCTGCTTCGACCGTCGCCGAACGCCTGCGCCAGAGCGTTTTTTCCATGCCGATCGAGATCGATAAGGGGTCAATCCAAATCTCGATCAGCCTGGGGATCGCCAAAGTCTCCAGCGACACCCCTGACCTGGATACGCTTTTGGATCGCGCCGACCAGGCGATGTATGCGGCCAAAAAAGCGGGCAGAAACCGGACAGAGATCCGCTGAGCCTTTTATTCCAGCAGCGACCTGACTTTTCCCCAGATCTGCGCGAACATTTCAGTCGTTAATCTCCCCGTCTGGGTATTTTGCCGGCTGGGATGGTAGGAAGCAACCAGCCATGGGTTTTGTTCGCCCAAAGGATAAACAACGCCGTGGGCGAACCCAAATCGATCTCCCTCAAGTCTTTTGCGGTGATAAATTCGCAGCACATTGTCAAAAGCGATCCTACCCAAAGCGACGATCACCTGTAAATTGTGCATCAACTGGATCTCAGCCTGCAAGAAAGGCAGGCAGTTGGCAATCTCTTGCGAGTTTGGCTTGTTTTGCGGAGGCGCGCACCGGCAAACTGCGGAGATAAAAATGTCCTTCAAGACCAATCCATCATCTCGTGCGACAGATGTAGGCTGGTTTACAAAGCCGGCATTAAATAACGCACGAAACAGGAATTCTCCCGAGCCATCCCCGGTAAACATCCGGCCCGTGCGGTTGGCGCCGTGTGCGCCTGGGGCCAGGCCGACAACGAGCACCTGTCCATGAGGATCTCCAAATCCGGGAACCGGCTTCCCCCAATAGATTTGCTCACGATAAGCGCGCCGGCGCTTTTCGGCCACCTCTTCTCTCCAGGAGACCAGGCGCGAGCATTTTCTGCACGAGCAGATCTGGTCTTCCAACCGGTCGAATTCAGGATAGAACGAATCTGCATTCATAAGCTCAAACAATTAACCCATTTACAACCCGGTTTATAAGATCAGCATCGCATCCCCAAAAGAATAAAAACGATAACCCTGCTGTTTGGCGACCGCGTAAGCGCTCAAGATGCGCTCCCGGCTGGCAAACGCGCTCACCAACATGATCAATGTGGATTTGGGGAGGTGGAAGTTGGTGATCAACGCGTCGACCACGCGGAATTTATAACCTGGCAGGATAAATAAATCGGTAGGGCCTTCGAATGGTCCAATGATCTCACCCGAACCTGCACGGTTGGCCGCGCTTTCCAGGGTGCGTACGCTCGTCGTCCCAACCGCGATGATGCGCCCTCCAGCCTGGTGAGCCCGGATGATATCCTCGGCTGCCTGGGTTGACACCTGGCACCATTCCGTATGAATTTTATGCTCTTTGGGGTGATCTTCAACAACTGGCGCAAAAGTATCCAGCCCAACATGCAGCGTGACGTAGGTGAAACCAATGCTCTGAGCTCGCAACCGGTTCAATAACTCGGGCGTGAAATGCAGCCCAGCCGTTGGAGCTGCGGCGGAGCCAGGCTGGCTGCCATACACCGTCTGGTAGCGCTCCGGATCGTTTAACGATTGATGGATGTAAGGAGGCAGCGGTACGTGCCCGATCTTCTCCAGGAAAGGCTCAATGGGCTCGCTAAACCGCACCTGCCGCCTGGGGCCCTCGTAAACTGAAGTAATCTCTGCCCGGGGTCCATCTTCTACCTGAACAGTTTTCCCTGTGGTCAATCCTTTCCCGCCGGCCAGGGCTTCCCAGGTGAGCTCGTCCATACGGCGCAGTAAAAGCAGCTCCACCCGACCCCCGCTGGGAATTTTACGAGCGTAAAGCCTGGCAGGAATTACCCGAGTCTGGTTGAGAACCAGGAGGTCCCCCGGATTCAGAAACTGGTCGATGTTATGGAAAATCGCGTGGTGCAGGCGCCCACCTGCTCGATCCAATACCAGTAATCGTGAAGCGTCGCGAGGTTCAATAGGGGTTTGAGCGATAAATTCAGCAGGTAATTCGTAATCAAAATCGCTGGTATCTAATTGTCTTCTTTCTGGCATCATTTATTTAACAGCCGGACCACTAGGTTCAGCAAGACTGTCAGGAGGATCGAAAGCAAGATGGATGTCACCAGGGGGAAAAAGCAACTGAAATTCCCACTTTGGATGTGGATATCGCCGGGCAGCCTGCCTAGCGGAAGGTTAGTCTTTGCTACTAAATATACAAGTCCGCCTAATATCACCAGGATGATCCCTAGAATGATTAAAATTCGAGCGAAATTCTCCATCTCACATCGGTCCGGAAATTCTCTTCATGCCGGCTAAATATCTTTGCGCGCCTCAACTCACATCAAACGCGGCTGGTTGTTGCTCGCATAGGGAATATTCAAATGTTCGTAAGCGAGTTTGGTTGCCACACGCCCTTGTGAGGTCCGCTCCAGGAAACCCAACTGCAGCAGGTAAGGCTCAACGACATCCATAATCGTATCTGGCTCCTCGCTGATCGAGGCTGCAATCGTGCTCAATCCAACCGGGCCGCCGTTATACTTTTCTACCACCGTACGCAATACCCGCCTGTCCATATCATCCAGGCCCAGGGGATCCACATCCAATAAATCCAACGCTTCTTGTGAAACTGGCCTGGTGATCACGCCGCTGGCCCGGACTTCAGCATAATCCCGAACGCGACGAAGCAAGCGCAGTGCCACCCGCGGAGTCCCCGGCCGCGCAGGGCGATCTCATCTACACCTTCAGGGTCAGCTTCGATGCCAATAACTCCAGCCGCCCGCGAAACAATCGCTTTCATTGCGGGTAAGTCGTAGAAATCCAACCGGTAAATCGCCCCGAACCTTGCCCGCAGTGGCGCCGTTACCAGGGCCAGACGAGTGGTCGCTCCGATCACGGTGAAGTGCGGCAGCTTCAAGCGGATGGAACGCGCCGAAGGGCCTTTGCCAATAACGATGTCCAGGGCGAAATCCTCCATCGCCGGGTAAAGTACTTCCTCAATGGAGCGACCTAAGCGGTGGACTTCGTCGATAAAAAGGATATCCCCGGCTCGCAAATTGGTTAAAATTGCAGCTAAATCGCCGGGGCGCTCGATAGCTGGGCCGGCTGTGATTTTAATATTCACGCCCATCTCGTTGGCAAGGATATGCGCAAGAGTCGTTTTCCCTAATCCTGGTGGACCGTAAAACATCACATGGTCCAACGGTTCTTCCCGCTGCCGCGCCGCTTCGATCAGGATTGCCAGATTTTCTTTCACCCGGTCCTGGCCGATTAAATCCGACAAGGTTTTGGGTCGCAGCGCCTGGTCCAGACGGTCTTCTGGCTGCGGAATTGGGTTTACCAGACGGTTATTCACATCATCCATAAGGGCGATTATAACCTCTTGTTCTGTGGATTTAATGAATCATATCCAGAATCGGCGCATAAGATATAATAACGCCATCCCGCTTCAGGAGTAAATCATGCCCAATATATTCCCGTCCCAGCATCCCCTTGTTGCTCACAAGTTGACCAAGCTGCGCGACAAAAACACGGACCCCAAGAAATTTCGCGAGCTCATCCGCGAGATCGCAGCATTAATGGCCTATGAGGCGACAGCCGATCTATTCTTAAAGTCGCGAACGGTAGAAACGCCGCTGGATGTCGCCGCCGGGGCCGAATTAGCTGAAAAGATCGGCCTTGTGCCTATTTTGCGGGCCGGGCTTGGGATGGTTGAAGGCGTTTGGGGCTTAATGCCTTCTGCCGAGGTCTGGCACATCGGACTGTATCGGGACGAACGCACGCTCAAACCTGTGGAATATTATAATAAGCTTCCGGTGGAACCCACCGTCTCCGTCTGTCTGATTTTAGATCCAATGCTGGCAACCGGTGGGTCAGCGGTCGCAACGGTGGACATTCTGAAACGCTGGGGGGTTAAAAAAATCAAGTTCGTCGGCATCATTGGCGCGCCGGAGGGCATCCAACTGTTGCAAGCTCGCCACCCGGAAGTGCCAATTCACCTGGCTGCGGTCGACCTGCGCCTGAATGAAAATGGTTACATCTTACCTGGATTAGGAGATGCGGGCGACCGCCAATTTGGAACAGGGTAGTCTCATCATGTCTTCAGAGAAAATCGGACGCTACGAAATAAAAGTTGAGCTTGGCCGGGGAGGCATGGCGACGGTTTATCATGCGTACGATCCCAGCTTCGAGCGCGATGTTGCCATTAAGGTCTTACCCCAGGTATTTCTTCATGACCCGCAGTTCCGCACCCGTTTCGAACGGGAAGCCAAAATGATCGCTCTGCTTGAGCATCCGGCTATCGTTCCTGTTTACGACTTTGGTGAGGATCACGAACAACCCTATATTGTCATGCGCTATATGTCAGGGGGTTCATTGGCAGATCGCATCAAACAAGGTGCGCTCACTGCGGAAGAGACAGCCAGTACGCTTTCCCGCTTGGCCCCGGCGTTGGATGCAGCCCATGCACGCGGCATCATCCATCGGGATCTGAAACCGGGAAACATACTATACGACCAATACGATAACGCTTTTCTGTCTGATTTTGGCATCGCACGGCTGGTGCAGGAAGGCGGGGCCACATTAACCGGCGGAAATATCCTCGGAACCCCGGCTTACATGAGCCCGGAGCAAGTTCAAGGGGATAAAGCCTTAGATGGGCGCAGCGATATCTACGCCCTGGGGGTTTTGATCTATCAAATGCTCACAGGCCAACTGCCGTACCAGGCCGATACGCCGACCAAAACGATGATGATGCACCTGCTCGAACCAGTGCCGCATATCAAAGAAAAGAAAAGCGAGTTGCCGATCGGGATCGATGATGTCATCGCGAAAGCAATGGCGAAAGAGCCAGGCGATCGTTTCGCGACAGCCGGCGAGCTGGCGGCAGCCCTGGAGGCCGCCAGCCGAGGCCAACTCCCAACCCAGACCATTATCTCGGGGGGGAAAATCAACGCCGCAGCTCAAACCATGGTCTCAATCCCCAAAAATACCTCGACCGTAAGCCCTGCGGGGGCGTTTTCTGGGGCAGCATCTATTGCCAGCAAACCTGTCTCAATTCCTTCCGGAATTCCGCCGGCTGGCAGGCGCTGGTCTGCCCTGGCGATAACGATCCCAATCGTCATCCTGGTTATCGCCGGCGTGATCGCTGTTATTGGATTCGCTTTCTTGGGGATGCGAGGCAATGGACCTCTCGCTTTCCTGGCGAAAACACCTACTGCGCTGCCCAGCCCCACATCCAGCGCCACCGCCCTCCTCACATTGCCGCCCGCCACGCTTACCTTGACAGTACAACCTATCGCTGTGGTTTTGCCAAGCGAGACGCCTACCCCCACCTCCACGCTCTCTCCCTCCGAGACTCCAATCCCGTCAACTGCGACGGCTACGGAAACCTTACCCCCGGCTGCACCGGTTATCGGCGGCGCGGATAAAATCGCCTATCTAAATGCCGGCAATTTATGGATCGCAAACCTGGACGGCAGCGGGTTGGCTCAATTGACCAGCGATGGCGCATCGAAAACAAACTTAAGATGGTCGAACGATGGAAAATCGATTTATTACATCACCGGAAATTGTGTCCAGAGCGTAGAGATCGAGTCAGGTAGGATCGACATCCTAACTTGTATAAACTTCATCAACTCCTTTAAAGCTTTCGAGATTTCCCCTGATAACAGCCAGATCGCCTTAAGCCTGGATAACCAATTGTATATCATCGCTTATGATATCGACCGGTTGGATCAAGTAAAAACCCGCTCCGATATTGCTGCCATGGCTGAATGCGGCGATTTTGCCCCGTATCAGCGCAATTTTGTCCAGGGTATTCGCTGGTCCAAGGATGGGATGTCGATCGCCGCAAAACTGCTGATTCCCCTGGCAGACGGAAAACAAGGCAACGCCATCCAGATCCTCCCGATCGACCGCTGTATTCCTAATCCACGAGCAATCGATAATTTTCCCCGGCCGCGTTTCCAAATGAAAGGGTACGATCAAAACCCGTTCATCCAAAATTTTTCCTGGGATGGGGTATTTCTTTTTGCATTAACTAACAATGTCCGCAATGATGGCTTCGGCGACTTGTATGTTTATAATTCGGATTTGCATAAAGCCCGCCTGGAGATCAATCCAATCGATAATAAGTGCTGTTATCGTGACCCACAATGGAGTCCGGATGGAAATTATTTGATCTTGGCATTTCAAGATTATTCGCAAGGCTCAAACAGCGTTACCAGGCTTTATTACGTGCCATACGGCAGTATTGGCACAGGTGTGCAGTATTCTCCCATTCCATTACCCGATATCAGCAACCAGCGAGAAAAACCACAGCCAGTCTTACGACCGGCTCAATAATTATTACGCAGTGCGTCATTTTCTAACCTTGAAAGCTTGTAATCGACCAGGGATATTGTTATAATTAACACAAGTTGTTGAATGATGATAAAAGCCGATAGATGGAGGTGCGTATGTTCTCAGGTTATGGACCACCTGTCCTGCCTTCTGGAATTCCTACATTGATGGATGATCGTCCAGAGAAAAAGGCGAAGCCAAATTTGATCAAAATATTCTTTCGCTGGATTGCTCGTTTATATCGTGAAATTGGATAATTAGATTGTTATGAATTGATAACCAGAGCGAAGCTTTCGAGCTCGCTCCAACTATTTGCAAGCGAAAAAGGAGGGATTTATGCATTCAGCGCTTCCAGCAGGAATTGAGTTAAAAGGCCCCATCAAACCAGGGTTCGATAAAATCCTTACCCCGGCTGCCCTGGCGTTTGTCGCCGGGCTCCAACGCGAGTTCAATTCTACCCGCAAGACCTTACTTTCAAAACGAGTTGAAAGGCAGCAAGCGTTTGACGCCGGTGAGTTGCCGGATTTTCTCCCGTCCACATTGGCTATACGAAATGACCGCACCTGGAGAGTCGCTGACACTCCTACCGATTTGCAAAAGCGGCGCGTGGAAATCACGGGACCAACGGATCGCAAAATGATGATCAACGCCTTCAATTCTGGGGCAAGCGTCTTCATGGCCGATTTTGAAGACGCCAATTCACCCACCTGGCAGAACATGGTCGAAGGACAGGTCAACTTGCGTGATGCCATCGACGCTTCAATATCCTACACCAGCCCAGATGGGAAGCGCTACACCCTGAATGAGCAAGTCGCGGTATTGATGGTCCGTCCGCGTGGCTGGCACCTGAACGAAATTCATTTACTCATCGACGGCGAACCCGTATCCGGATCCCTTTTCGACTTTGGCCTGTTCATTTTCCACAACGCCCGCCATTTACTGGAGAATGGGACCGGGCCATACCTCTACCTGCCCAAGCTCGAAAGCCACCTGGAAGCGCGCTTATGGAACGAAGTTTTCCTCCTTGCTCAAGACCAGCTTGGCCTGAGGCGCGGCACGATCCGCGCTACGGTGCTCATTGAAACCATTCTGGCCGCGTTCGAAATGGAGGAGATCCTTTACGAATTACGCGATCATTCCGCCGGGCTCAACGCGGGTCGTTGGGACTACATTTTTAGCGTCATCAAGAAATTCCGCAACCAACCTGGATTCTTGCTGCCAGATCGCGGCCAGATTACCATGACTGTGCCATTTATGCGCGCTTATACAGAGCTTCTGGTAAAGACCTGCCACCAGCGAGGCGCTCACGCCATAGGCGGAATGGCCGCTTACATTCCCAGCCGGCGGGATCCGGTTGTAAATGAGATTGCTTTAGAAAAGGTTCGCGAAGACAAACGTCGAGAGTCTGGAGACGGTTTTGACGGCACCTGGGTGGCGCATCCCGATTTGGTGCCGGTCGCCATGGAAGTGTTCAATCAGAAATTGGGCGAAAAACCCCACCAAAAAGAACGTTTGAGAGCGGACGTCCATGTGACCGCCGCGGACTTGACACATTTCAAAATTGAAGGCGCTGAGATCACGGAACAAGGCTTACGCCAGAATATCACTGTTCCCCTGCAGTATCTCGAGTCCTGGCTGCGTGGAACCGGCGCGGTGGCGATATTTAATTTGATGGAGGATACTGCCACCGCGGAAATTTCTCGCGCGCAGGTATGGCAGTGGCTGCATAACCAGGAGGCCTGTCTTGCAGATGGCCGGCAGGTAAATAAGCAGCTCGTTCGAAGCATGCTGCCGGAAGAACTGGAAAAAATAAAGGTGTTGTTTGGCGAACAGCTTTTCAACCAGGGGAAATTCGAGCTTGCCAGCCAGTTGTTTGACAAGCTTGTTACGGAAGATAGTTTCACCGAATTCCTGACATGGGCCGCTTATGGCCAACTAGACTGAGATTCAGGAGAATTCTACACATGTACACGCAGGAGCAAATCGATTCATTGGCAACTTCGTGGGAGAAAGATAAACGCTGGTCCGGCATCACCCGGACCTATTCTGCCGAAGATGTCATCCGGCTGCGTGGCTCTTTGCAGCTCGATCACACTTTGGCGAAGTTAGGCGCGACAAAGCTGTGGAGCCTTTTACAGAACGAACCATACGTCCAGTCGCTCGGGGCTCTCAGTGGAAACCAGGCCGTCCAAATGGTGCAGGCCGGCCTGCAAGCGATATACGTCAGCGGCTGGCAGATCGCCGGTGACAGCAATACAGCTTATGAAACCTATCCGGATCAAAGCCTTTACCCAGTGGACTCAGCCCCTACCCTTATTCGCCGGATCAATCATGCATTGACGCGCGCAGATCAAATCCAACACATGGAAAATCGAGAAGGCATCGATTGGTTCGTCCCGATCGTTGCAGACGCTGAAGCCGGCTTTGGCGGACCATTGAATACCTTCGAATTAATAAAATCGATGATCGAGGCAGGGGCAGCCGGCATCCATCTTGAAGACCAGCTTTCCTCTTTGAAGAAATGTGGCCACATGGGCGGAAAGGTGCTGGTGCCGGCCTCGATTTTTATTCAGAAGTTGATCACTGCTCGTCTGGCGGCAGATGTAATGAGCGTCCCGACTTTGATCATCGCCCGCACAGATGCTGACTCAGCAACGCTGATTCGCTCCGATTCAGACCCGGTAGACCAACCCTATCTGACTGGAGAACGCTCCTTCGAAGGTTATTTCTACTTGAAGGGCGGCGTCGAATATGCAATTCAACGCGGCCTGGCATTCGCCCCTTATGCCGATATGGTCTGGTGCGAGACGACGAAACCTGATATTGGTGAAGCGCGCGAATTTGCGCAGGGCATCCACGAGAAGTTTCCAGGCAAGTGGCTGGCATATAACTGTTCCCCTTCCTTTAACTGGCGGCGCAACCTGGATGACGAGAGCCTTTTGACGTTTCAGGAATACCTGGGTGAGATGGGTTACAAATTCCAGTTCATTACCCTGGCAGGCTTTCATACATTGAACGCCAGTATGTTCGAGCTGGCGCACTGCTATAAACAGGAAGGGATGGCTGCCTATGCCAGGTTTCAAACGCATGAGTTTGATCTCGAAGACCGTTACGGTTATCGAGCGATTAAACACCAGAGCTTTGTTGGGGCCGGTTATTTCGATGAAGTTTTAATGACCGTTTCGGAGCGGCAGGCTTCAACGACTGCGATGAAAGGATCTACTGAAGAGGATCAGTTTAAACCGCCTCAATATGATGAGGACATCATCCCTCTGTAAACCTATTTTTACTTTATTCTACTTCCTGGCCTATCAAGCCCATTTGGATCGCCTTGCTAACCGCCTCCGCCCGGTTGGCAGCTTCGAGTTTTTCCAAAATATGGCGAACGTGTGTTTTAACGGTGTTCTCAGAGATGAAAAGCTCCTCGGCGATCTGTGCAGTCGTCATGCCTTGCGCTAGGCATTCCAGCACTTCCATTTCACGACTGCTCAACCCCATATCCGGCGGGCGCGCCTGGTCCAGATTAACTGCCTGGAGAACCTGCCTCGTAACATAGGGTGAAAGCACTGACATCCCTTGATGAACCAACAGAATGGATTTACGCAATTCCTCAGGTTCAGCGTTTTTCAACAAATATCCGTCTGCGCCGGCGGTGATTGCTCCCAGCAGGTCTTCCTCATTCTTGGAGATGGTCAACATTAAAATACGGCTTTGCGCTCTTTTTTTCAGAATCCGCACGGTCTCTACACCACCCATCCCAGGCATATTGACATCTAATAATACGACGTCTGGTTGGACCTCATGGATTATTTCCACGGCGCTTTCACCGTCCCCAGCCTCCCCAACCACCTGGAATTCCGGCATTTCACCTAACAAACTGATCAGACCTGCCCGAAAAAGGGCATGATCGTCGACTACAACCAGGCGGATCCGATTCATTTACCCGATTCTCCTGAATCGACGGTCTGGAGGCCTACCAAAGGCAGCCTCACCCGCACCACGGTCCCATCCGTGGGGCAACTAATAATTTGAAAATCTGCGCCGATCAAATCTGCACGCTCGCGCATGCCGCGTAAACCATGCTGGGATGGTCCGGTTACATCTTCAGGGGCAAACCCTGCGCCGTTATCGCGTATTTCGAGCCAGAGGTCTGTCTCCACCTCTCGAAAACTGATCCAAACATGGGTGGCATCTGCGTGTTTTCGCACATTGCTCAAGGCTTCCTGCACGATTCGCATCAATTGGGCGTGTACCTCAGGAGGCAGTTCGGAGCTCAATTCCAATGGTTCAAGGACGACGTTCAATTCACTAATTTCCTTGAATTCCTCGATCGTCTGCTCGAGCCATACGCTCAGGTTGTTTCCAGTCGGCCAGATTCTCAGCCCGTCAATCGCCTGGCGAACATCCAGGTACGCTTCGTTCAAGGTTGAATAACAAAGGTCAATGCTTTTTCGTAAGTGGTCAAACTCACGCCGCTCAAGATAATTCTGCATTTGTCCCATTGTCAGTTTTAAGAAACCGAGAGTCTGCGCCAGGCCATCGTGGATTTCCCTGGCCAGGCGTGTTCGCTCTTGGATCATCGTTTTAAACTCAATATCAGCAACCAGGTTTGCATTTTGAATGATGAGCGCGACCTGTCCAGCCACCGTCTGGAGTACGGCAAGCTGTCTTTGATGTAAAACCTCCTGGCGCCGGCTTCCAACCAATAAAGCGCCGGCTGGTGGCCCGTCGCCGGATTTCAGAGGCGCCGCCAGGATCGATTTCAAACCCGGTTCAGAGTCTGTTTGTCCGAACAGATCTCCGAACATGACCGGGGAGCCTGAAGCGACGACCCCCTGCAAAACGCCTTCCAGGAAGGGCAGCGCCTGGTTCGGAAAATTTCCTATCGACGTTTTCAAGAACCCGTCGCCCGATTCCTTAAGGATCAGCATGGCGAAATCCGACTCAAGGCTTTGCTGTACTTCTTCCAGCAGGCTGCTCAATAACCCTTTTATATCGGTTTTTTCCCGTATCACTTGCATTTGGCGCAACGCTGCCAGCTCGCGCTGCCGGAGCCTGGCGCCTTCCAGCGCCATGGAAGTCTCGTCTATCATCGCTTTTAAGAACTCCCGGGTTTCAGCGTCAATTTGGTCAGGATTTGAAAAGAAAAGATTCAATACCCCAAATTCATGCTCGCCGCGCCGGAGAGGCAGGCAAAATAATTCAGATGCCTCGGAAAATGGCCCTTTGAATAGTGGGCAACTTGAACTCTCCAGGAGTGTTTCCAAGTTCTCACAATTCTTACAGCGATTACGTACAGCCGGAGTTGCCAGATATTCCACCCAATCGCTCATCCCAGGGGCAGGGAGTTCTCCATAACTGAGAGCCGCCAGCGGCTGCCCGTGTTCATCCAAAGGAACGTAAGAGACGCCCTTTGCTCCAACTAATTCCAGCGATAATTTCAACACCAAATCGATCACTTCATTCTCATCGCTGGCATTAACATACTTCTGGCTGATTCGAAATATCGCTCTTAACCGCTTTTGGTCTTCAAGGACCAACCCATCTGCGATTTCAACTCGTTTCTGGAGCTGGTCGCGCTGCTCGATGAAGAAAATAACGCGGTCTGCAATGATATAAATTAGAACCAATCCCACAAGGGCTAGAGCCCAATAAACAGCCTGGCCTTCTCGGGATAAATCTACTACCCATGGGGGTCGCAGGATTTCATGTAGAAGCGCAAACAGCAGGGTAACCGCGAGGATGATCCAGGGCAGCCATCGGAACCGAACAAATTTCGATATTTTCTGTATGAAAACGCTCACATCGTTCATTTTACCCGAAATCTGGTTGATTGAGAAATTTCCCTCGAATTCGGACCGGGCAAAGTTGGCAGGCTGATCTTTAACATTCCAGAAAAGCCGGATTAACCCTTTCGTATTTTAATCTGCCCGAAAATCCTCCAGAAGGATGAAAGAAAATCATCCTCGCCGGCTGTAAAAACTCACCCGCGGGTGGATATACGGACTTTCAAAAAATTAGTATAAATAACATAATCTATTAAGGTTGCATAATTGCTTGATAATAACCACATTTAAGATGGTCCAAAAGAGGAGGTACATAAAATGAAGAAGCGCACAATCCTGGTTTTGAGCGTTCTGGCTCTTTTCGTCCTCGGCTTCGTATCCGCATGTGGTCCGAAAGCCGTGGAGATTTCAACGACGATGAAAGAATTCACATTCGATCCCAATTCATTCACCGTGCCTAAAGGCGCGAAGGTGACTCTAAAACTGAACAATATGGGTGCGTTGCAGCATGAATTCGTGATTATGAATTTAGGTAAGCAGGCAACGATTCCTTTCGATGACGACGATGAGGGAAATATTTATTGGGAGCAAGAGCTTGACCCCGGTGAAAATATGAGCGTAGAATTCACGGCGCCATCCGATCCGGGAGAGTATCAGGTTGTCTGCGGAACCCCCGGACACCTGGAGCAAGGCATGATGGCTAAATTGATCGTAAAATAGATCGGTAGCTAATTTCCCAGCGTTCGTAAAAAGGTGATGACCTGCCAGATTTGCTCTTTACTCAAAATATTCCTCCAGGCAGGCATTGCGGAGTGAAATGGCGCCATTTGTCCACCCTCGTTGATTCTCCAAAACAAGTAAGCGTCGCTAAAATTGCCCATACTATCGGCTAGGTTGGCGGGTTTCGGCTCCAGAGACATGGAAACCGGCCCGTCGCCTTTGCCTTCATCCCCATGACAGGAGGCGCAGTTTGATTTAAAGATTTTTTCACCTGCGGTTACAGCCTCAGTCTGGCCTGAAAAGGGGTTTGTTTGACCTTCATAATCGGGTGGCGCAGTGGGTACACTGGTCGCAGGGCTGGAAGGCGCTGATTGGGATGCGTTCCCACCACAAGCGAACAGAATGAATACACTGGTCACAATAACGACCAGAAATAGAATCCTGGTTTGGGTCACGATATCCCTCTATATGCCCAAAACTTATTTCTCTAAACTTTTGAGCTCCTCTAAGATTTCTTCACTGTGGTTAGCAGGTTTAACTTTTTCGAAGACTTTGACGATCTGGCCCTTTTCGTCAATCAGGAAAGTCGTTCGTAAAACCCCTTCATACGACCTGCCCGCAAGCATCTTTGGCCCCCAGACACCGTATAGATCACACACTTTATGATTAGCGTCGGCCAACAGCGTAAACGGCAGGTCATATTTGGTTCTAAACCGGGTATGTTTTTCGGAGGTGTCCGGGCTCACTCCCAGAATCTCAACACCGGCCGCCTCATATTGGCTGTAATCATCGCGAAAGTTGCAAGCTTCAGTTGTACACCCAGGCGTATCATCCTTAGGATAAAAGTATAGAACGACCGGTTTACCCCGGTAATCTTTGAGAGAACGCATCTCTCCATTCTCGTCAGGAAGTCTAAAATCAGGAGCAGAAACTCCAGCAGTCAATGTCATATTTCTTTTCCCGCCTCTATTTTATCAGGTTCGTCTTACGCAAAACTGCTTCTACCGCCGGGAACCCCGCCGGTTTTACAATCACCAATAACGCTCCGGTTTTTCGGGCCTTTATCGCCGTCTCAGGCTGGTCATCGGATGTGATGAATACGACCGGGATTTCGGCTAACTGAGGCAGGCGTCTCAAGTAAGCCATCACTTCGAAACCATCCACACCGGGCATATTAATGTCTAAAAAGACAATGTCCGGAACAGTCTGGCTCAAGGCGAGCATGGCATTCCTGGGCCCGTATGCCGGGCTTGCTTTCACCCCAAGAAACTCGAGCATCCGGCAAAGACCGTCTGCTGTAAGTCGATTGTCGTCAATAACGAGCGCAGATGGCATAGCTTGGCGAAGAATACTAGCTTAATCGATGTTGGCAACAATTTGTCCCATCTGTGCGATATCGTATCCGGGCATAGCTGCAACTGCCTGGCGGAATCCCGGATCAGCCAGAACTTCCAGGAGCGGCTCAAGCAGACTGCTGGAATAATATTCCTCCGGGATCACGAGATCATAGCGTTCCTGGAACAATGGAACGAAATCCAGATCCAACGCTTGAGCGGCTGCGGCTATACCCAGCCCGCAGTCGGCCCGAAAAGATGCCACCGCAGCAGCAACCGCCAGATGGGTGTATTCTTCTTGAGTGTAACCTTGTATTCTTTCCGCTGCAATCCCCAAAAGGTCCAGGTGGTAATCCAATAACACGCGCGTGCCGGCGCCCCGTTGGCGATTCATGTAAGTCACGTCTGGACGGGCCAGATCGTTCAATGTTCGAATGTTTTTAGGGTTATTTTTCAACACCAGCAAACCTTGCTGCCTGCCCGCGAGAGTCACTAATTTGATCTTTGCCCCGGGTAAATATTGGCGGATATAACTCAAGTTATATTCCCCACTGGATGGATCCAACAGGTGAGAACCGGCCAGGTGGGCTTCGCCGCGCTGCAATGCAACCAACCCTCCCAGGCTGCCAACGTTTGCCGAAGCAAGCCGCCTCCCCCGGCTCACTAAATATTGAGCAAGAATATCCAGGGTCATATCGTGCGAACCAATCGCAAATATGGTATGCTCAAGGTCGGATAGGGGACGATACAGGCGCACATCGACCGGCGCTCCCGCCGGGAGACCTTGAGAACCGCGCGGTAATATTGCGATACCATCCGCACGAACTAACGAGGTGAGCACACCCGAACCGCGTGACAATGGGGCTGCCAATAATTTACCGCCCACCCGTCCTACAGCCACACGCAAGTAATCTTCATCTCCTGGCGGCGAAGTCACTTTCCGTGTCAGGGTTGCCTGGATCTTTACGGGTTCTGCCGGGGGGCGACCCAACCAGCGCGACAGCAATGGCTCCACGAAAATCTCTCCTGTTAAGGCAGCAGAGACTGGATAGCCAGGCACCCCAATAATTGGGACTCGTCCGGATTTCCCGGAACCTTCATCCGGATTTGAAACCATTCCCAGGATTACCGGGTGACCCGGTCGCACGGCAATACCATGAACGAGCAGCTCGCCCAGCGATTCGACGATCCTTGATGAATAATCTTCGGATCCGGCTGAAGACCCTGCATTAAGCAGGATCAAGTCGAAACTGCGGGCAGCTTCTCTAACTTTTTGACGAATTTGTTCCAGGTCATCCACGGTAATCGGGAACCTTCTGGCTTCACCGCCCCAGCCATTCACTTGCGCAGCCAGGACCACGGAGTTAAATTCAATAATATCGCCTTCTTTTACAGACGATCCGATCGGAACTAATTCCGTCCCGGTCGGCAGTATCGCTACCTTTGGGCGGCGCGCCACCCGAACGCTTCGGTGCCCACAGGCTGCGATCGCCCCCAGGTCTACAGGCCGGAGCACGTGAGCAGCAGGAAGTACGAGTTGAGTAGCCACCATGTCCTCGCCTAAGGGTCGAATGTGACTCCAGGGAGGCAGCGCTGCCCGGATACGAATACGCTCGGGTTTGCGGGGATCAGGAGCGATTTGACCATCAGAATCCAGAGATTCTACGTTTTCAATTGGGATGACCGCATTTGCCCATCTCGGTACCGGATCGCCCGTATCGACGTACATCGCCTGAACGGGTCCTTTGCTGGAAAGGCAGTTCAACAAGACTGGCGAAGTTAACATAGCGCCTTTTGTCTCGCCAGCATCCACAGCGAAGCCGTCCATCGCCGCCGAATGGTAATGAGGGGATGAGATTTTTGCCCATACCGGTTCGGCTAACACGCGACCCAGGCAGCTTTCATCCAGACGCGCCTCTTCCACACCCAGTAAACCCCACCGACCGGCAGATTTCAGGGCCTCTTCAAAACGAGCCCATGCATCAGAAAGCGGTATGTCGTGAAGATAAATTTTACTCATTGCATTTTAGAATCAGGGAACTCCACTCGTATCATTGGTAAGATGGGTCAGAATCGTCCGGCAAATTCTCTAAGTCCCGCCAGGGTAATAGGCTGGCGAAAGTACTCAGATCGAAATCTCCCTGAATTTCAATACGGCTTAAATAATACCTCGTTTCCGGTACGTGGCGAAAGAAGCCACCCAGACCTACCGCGTTCTGATAGCCATCCCGAACCAGTTGTGTGGCATAAGGCGTCGTCATTCCATAGGGAAATGAAAAGGTTTCAATCTGGACATCCAGCAAATTCTCTAAGGTTTCTTTAGAGCCTGAAATTTCAGCAGACAGGTCCACCTGCTCCTGGCGTAAATCTACATGCGAATTGGTATGGCTGCCGATTTCCCAACCAGCATCCAACATCTCTTTCAACTGCTTGACGTGCAGGAATCCCCCAATTTCCAATTGATTAACAATAATATAAGAAACACCCACGAGCCCATAATTCTCCATGACTGGTAAGGCATTGTCATAGACGTCCATATAGCCATCATCGAAGGTAAGAATCACGGGGCGCGGAGGCAGTTCTACGCCTTCTTCAACCGCTTGCACCAGCCGCGATAGAGGGATGGATGTATACCCCCAGGCCCGCAAGGTTTTTATTTGCTTCTGAAAATTCGCGACAGATACAAAATATCGGGAAGGGGGATCGACGTCCGCAATATGGTGAAAAAGCAAAATAGGCACAATAGCTTCGCCGGCAGAATTCCAGACCCAGGTTGGCGTTGCGGTGGGCGTTGCAGTAGATATAGGTGTTTTGGTGAGTAATGGGCTCGGTGTAATCTTAAGATCCAGCGAAAAAAGATTCCCCGGAGGCGTGGCTGTTGCAGCCATGGGAATGGAAAGGGGCTGTTGGGTTTCAAAAGCCGTTACACCATCTCCCGCCGCTGACACCTTTACACCCATGGGAAAACCCGTCACACGCGCTGAGGTTACCAGGGCGAGGATCAGGATCTGCAAGATCACTCTGATAATGCGCTTCATCGAATTGGATCAAAGGAGGAAAACGTCGACTTTCTCGCCAGCCTCCAACCCGTTTGCGTCGGGTGGGATACGGATCAAGCCATCCGCTTTAGCCAGGGTGAAAATTAGATTGCTTTTGCCAAAAACAGGCTCGGCCAGGTATTCAGGTGATTCTCCTTGACCAGAAGGCGCTAACCGGACAGCAACCCAGTCCTCCCGACCAGCCTGAGAGGGCAGATTAAGCGTCAGTTTCGCTCCGACGCTTGATTTTGGCAGGGCGTGGAAACAACCTTGTAAGGTTTCCACTATAGGTCCCACAAACAATGAGGCAATCACCAGGGCGCTCACCGGATTTCCAGGCAAACCGATTACCGGTTTTCCATTACAAACAGCCAGAATCGTCGGTTTCCCGGGTCTTACATTCACGCCATGAACCAAAACACCGGGTTTTCCCAGGCGATTAATCACTTGAGATGTTAAGTCTCGTACGCTGGCAGATGAGCCCGCTGTGATCACGACTAAATCGCATTCTTCGAGAGCGATTTGGGCAGCAGATTGTAATGCATTGAAGTTATCCGGGATAATTCCATATCGTACAGGTATCCCTCCGGCCTGTAGCACCAATGCGCTTAACGTAAAGGCATTTACGTCTCGTACCTTCCCAGGGCCAAGTTCGGCTTCTGGAGGCACGACTTCATCACCGCTAGATAAGATTCCTACGCTCGGGCGTTTTCCTACAGAAATTTGGGTGATCCCTAAAGCCATTAACCCCCCGATCTCTGCCGGCCGTAAGCGTACGCCAGCAGGGATCACATTTTCGCCGGCGGCGACATCCTCGCCTACATTCAATACGTTTTCTCCGAAAGCTACTGCCCGCAATACCTCGATTTCTTTTGCGTTCACCAATTGTGTGTATTCGATCATTACTACCGCATCTGATCCTTCTGGGAGCATACCACCGGTGTGGATCAAAGCACATTGGGCATTGGCAATGGAAAATCCAGGAGCAGCGCCCATGGGTACTTCACCAATAAGGGATAAGTAAGCCGGCAGTGATTCGCTTGACCCAAAGGTATCCGCGGCTCGGACAGCATAGCCATCTACAGTCGTACGGGGAAAGGTTGGCAACGGATGAGGGGCAAGAACGTCCTGGACGACTACACGACCTAACGCCTGGGCGGTTTTAACGACTTCTACCACCGGTTGGGGATGGAGATTGTCGAATAAAAGCTTTAAGGCGTCAGCCGGCGGCAGTAATTCTAAAAATTCTGGCATCCTTAGCCCTGTATTTACTTGAATCAGCATCGGCAATGATCAATTTAATGAGTCCAAAATGTAAAGGCAATAAGATACGACATTGCCCCAAACAGCACGACGCTGCTCAACGTGACGGCAGTCCAATTCGGCTTCAAACCGGCTGCGATCCGGCGCATTTGCCATATTTGCAGCAGGCCGAACGGTAACGGCAGCAACGCAGGCAGAATGACGAATGAGGGCATGCCGAAAAGGGTCGCCAGCCCGACCAACAAAAATGCTGTCAAAACGAGGATATTGTGTAAACTCATCCCCGCCTGCCAGCCCAAGCGCACCAAAAGTGTCTTTTTCTCATATTTAAGATCGGTGGCATAATCCGGAAGCTCAAAAGTCAAGAGCATCGCCAGGTTTATTGCAAACAGCGGGAAGGTGCTCATCGCCACAAGACGGTGCAATTCACCAGTTTGCAAGACGAACGCGTACGCCGGGACTAAAAAAGAGACCAGGAAGGCTGTGATCATTTCCCCGTAACCAGAGCTCTCCAATTGAAGCGGGGGAGTCGAGTAAAAGAAAGCCCCAAAAAACGCCACCACCATGATCAATATTGCTTGAGGGGAAAGGCGGGTCTGGGCGATCATCAGCACAGTCAATGAGGCCAGGACAGCCAGGCACCCGAGGGCGGCCATCAGGGCGACGCGTCTTGGCAGCTTCCCAGGGCCGATCGCGCCGCTGCCACCGGAAAATGGCGTCCTGTGCGGGTTATTCATATCTGCAGGCGCATTGTAATATTCATTTAAATAATGCGTACTTAATTGAAGTAATGTCACCCAGGCTTGACCCAGGAAATACAATCCCCAATCGATTGAGTTTCCCAGATAATGGGCGATTCCAACCCCCAAGGCGTAAAGCAGCGCCGCTCCCACCAGGAACAATGGACGCGACAATATTATGAACAGGCGTAATGGATTTTGCAACGGTTCCTGTTGGTTCACAAAGCCACCTAAACATCCGTGAAATTCGTATCAGGCTTTCCTTAGCTCTTTTCGCATGTCGCGCATGTGGATCTGGTTGTGACGGTAGATCAATTTAATGATATCCTCCAATGGAGAAACTCCCAGGTAGGGATGCCGGCCGATTTTTTCAAGGTCACTGGCTTGCATTCCGGCCACTAAATTAGCAGATTGTAGCCGTAAAGACTGGAAGTCATTCAGCAGAGTCTCCACTGAAACGTCACGTAACCCAGCCACTTTTTTCTCGTTATATTCGTCGATCCGGAAATCTTCCGGAGCCCCAGGACCTCCTTCCAGAATATTATCGATTAATCGCCTGAAAGAATCTTCAGCCGCTACCAAGTGCGCTAAAATCTGGCGGGCAGCCCAATGGGTTCCTTCGCTGTAGATTGGAACATCCATATCGTCAAAATCCAGGGCTCGAAAGAACGCCAATGTTCGTTCGCCTTCGTTGAGTAATTTTTCTGATAAACGCTCTGGGGTCTCGCCCATATTGCTCCATTCAGGGTGAATCTCTTTCATCTACCCCGGGATTCTGATTTAGGCCCGCAATGTGCGCCAAGCGTCCCCAACACGCTACGGTTCAACGGGGTATCCAGCCTGCTTCCAAGATTCGAACCCCCCCTTTATTGGCGTTACCTGGGTGAAACCATTGTCTAACAAGATGCGCGCCGCACCGGCGCTGGACTGTTCAGCAGGTCAAGTGCAATAGGGGATTATCCACTGATTCGGGTCCAGCTCACTCAATCGATTGGTCAGCTCAGCGCCTGAAATGGATAAAGCACCTGGAATGTGACCTTGCGAATAATAAGGTTCTCCGCGCACATCCACAAATACGGCCGTTTTCATATCGTACGCAGCCTTCGCATCTTTCAGACTGACACGTGGGATCTCCGGATAAGGGATTTGCTCGGACACTTGTGTCGGTGCAACGGTTTCGGAAGGCCCCAAGGGATTGTTCAAAAAAACAACAACTGCACCAGCTAAAAGAATTAGCCCTATCCCTACCAAAATGATCGGCCATAAAGAAACCGGTTTGCGTTGGCTTGCCATTAAATCTCCTCGCGCACAGGAACTGTTGAGGTGACCAACTAAATTCAACAACTGCCGATCATACCATATCCTGATATTGGTAGTTAAGTAACCTGAGCGCATTTAGAATTACGATTAACGTGCTGCCCTCATGGATAACAATCGCGACTCCAATTCCTGCCAATCCGGCGAGAGAAAACCCGCTTAACACGACGATAACTCCCAACGCAAGAATGAGATTTTGGCGAATGATATTTTGCGCCGATCGCCCCAAGCCTATTGAAAATGGCAATTTCGTGAGTTCAGGAGCCATAAGGACGACATCCGCTGTTTTTAGCGCGACATCTGTGCCGGCCCCTCCAAGGGCGATCCCGATCGTAGCATTTGCCAGGGCAGGCGCATCGTTAATGCCATCTCCGACCATAGCGACAATTTGATGCGAATGAACCAATTCACTGACCGCATCCACCTTATCAGCCGGCATTAAATTGGCTCGGTAATCACTTACTCCCAACTCGGCAGCGATCCTGGCTGCGGTTTGAGCATTATCCCCCGACAAGATAATATTTTTATGGATGCCCAGTCTATTCAGGGCAGCCAGCGTTTTGGCAGCCTCATCTCGAAGGACGTCGGCTACGGCAATAACCCCCCAGATTTCAAACTCAACGCCGATCAATATCGCTGATTTTCCTTGCTCTTCTAATTCGTCCAACTGGATTTGAATTCGATCCTCAATTCTTACTCCCAGATCTGTGAATAGGCTCTGGTTCCCAACTCGAATTTTCCTGCCATCTACCACGCCAATCAATCCGCGCCCGGTGATAGACTGTACTTGATTGGATTGCGGAATAGGAAGCTGGCGCAGGTTAGCCGCTCTCAGGAATGCGGGCGCGAAAGGGTGGGCAGATCGAGCCTCGATCGCTGCAGTTATCGCTAACAAGTCGGATTCACTCAGCGTCGAAAAAGAAAATATATCCGTAACTTCCGGTTCTCCTCGGGTCAAAGTCCCAGTTTTATCAAAGGCAATGGCTCGCAATCGCCCCAGATTTTCAAGGTGAACTCCGCCTTTAATCAGGATTCCGTTTCTGGCAGCTTGAGCGATACCGGCGAGGATCGCTGCAGGGGTGCCTAAAACCAACGCACAAGGAGAAGCAGCTACCAACAAGGTCATCGCACGTAAGAATGAGTTCGCAATGGGCACCCCAAATAGAGGCGGGACCATAATTACGAGAAGATCAGCGATTAAAACTGCTGGGACAAAATACCTGGAAAACTTTTCCGTAATCTGCTCGGTTGGCGATTTCTGCGCTTGAGCTGCCTCGACCATCTTCATCACTTGAGATAAGGTGCTGTCCCTTGCCAGTCGAGCAACGCGCACCTCCAGTACACCATCCCCATTGAGAGAACCGGCAAATACCGCTGCGCCTGGCCCTTTCTCGATGGGAATCGATTCCCCTGTAATAGAAGATTGATCAATTCCTGATCGCCCGCGTGTGATTTCCCCATCAACCGGTAACCTGACTCCAGGTTTTAACACCACGATATCCCCGATACGCAGCTTTTCCACCGGCGTTAAGATCTCCTCACCTTCACGCAGCACCAGAGAGGTTCTCGGGATCAGATTTTCAAGGGATCTAACCGCATTTCGAGCCTTATCTAAGGCATAGCCTTCCAGAGCATGCCCCAGGCTGAATAAAAACAGGAGCAAAGCCCCCTCGGCGAAATCCCCCAAGACCGCTGCACCGAAAGCCGCAAAAACCATCAGCAAATCGGTATCTAAACGGCGCTCCCGAACTGCTTGCAAACCATGCCGGGCTACATGATACCCCCCGAAAGCAAATGCTCCAAGGTATGATATCAAAGAGATTGGAGCAGAAAACACACCGAATTGGCTGCCCAACCAGCCGAGGCCCAATGTCCATCCGGATGCCAGGCTGAGAATTAACTCATTATTTTTTGATAGCCACTCCCGAAGGCCATACGATCTCACGTGATAACCAAGCTGATTCACCCGTTTATGGATGGAAGTTTCATTGGTTTTCCGAGAATCGTACTCAATTCTTAGCTTTTGATTTTCGAAACTGACGTCAACGCTCAGGACGCCTTCCAATCTGCCCAGGCTGTGTTCAACCACTAAAGCGCAGTCCGAACAGTCCAGTCCTTCCAGGTCGAATTGTCGGTGGTGGTAGCGGTTCAATATTCCAGCCGCCGCCTTTCTCGCGACCCGCTCAACGTCCGCGTCAGATACAACAGCCGGATCATAGTGTAAACAAATCCTTACAGGAGAGATGCCTCGATTGATATGAACACGTGAAAATCCATGACGGGCTTGCAGGGCCGTTTCCAGCCGTTTCACACATCCATCTTGGTCATCTTCAATACCGGGCAGTAAGCCTGGTATTGCAAGCTCAATGTTTTTTTCGGTCATGATTCTTTTCGGCCTCCGGTAAAGACAATTTTCTGTGATGATGGGTTGGACAGAAAAGGTTTTCGATAGGATCGAACCCTTTCTGAACCATTAACCATAAAGAACATGGTCTAAACCGCGCCGGTAAAGATCTGAAATATGTTCGTCATCAAGCTCGTAAAAAACTTGCCGGCCTTTCTTCCGAGCTCTCACTAAACGCATCTGCCTTAAACCGCGCAACTGGTGTGAAACCGCGGATTCGCTAAGACCGACGCCATCTGCCAGCGCTCCAACATTGAGTTCTTTATCAAATAAGGCAGAGATAATCCGGATCCGGCTGGGGTCGCTTAGAGCGCGGAATAGCTCTGCCAGACGAGAGGCTGTTTGCTCGTCCAGGATCGTGGTGAGGTCGGTAACCGCTTGTTTTTTCATTGCAACCCTTTTACAATAGTTGAATATATGCTCATATATTGAATGTATTATACCAAACAAACGCCATCCCCGCAAGGTTGAACTCGGAGCCTTAAAATAAAAAGCCAGGAGGGGGCAATTTTCAACCACCCTGCCGGCGATCAATTATTAACAAGGTTAAGGAATTACCGTCGAACCAGGTTCGATAAGAAGAACCAAACATTCGCCGGGCGCTCGGCCAGGCGCCGTGTATAGTACGGGTACCACTCGGTGCCGTAAGGGACATAGACACGCACTGGATACCCCTCAGCGACAAGCTGCTCCTGCAAGTCCCTGCGGATGCCATAGAGCATTTGGAATTCCAACCCTTGTGGCGCTAACCCAATTTTCTTTGCGTATTTTTTTACATGCTGGATTCGTTCAAGATCGTGGGTAGCTATCCCTGGGAGGGGAGGAATTTTTTGATCCGGGCTGATCGGTTCAGTGCCGTGGTGCAGCGAACTGTCCAACAAACACTCAGCCAGGTGGTCATAATTGGCATCCACGTCCTCTTTTTTAGGAAATGCGATCTCGACTGGCTCTTTATAGGCCCCTTTACATAAACGCACACGTCCGCCGGCTTCACAAATTTGATGGAGATCCTGCTCACTGCGATAAAGATAAGCTTGAATGACGACACCCACAACGGCTTCTCCGTATATGACTGCCATTTTTCGATAAAGTTTTAGGGTTACATCCGTCCAGGGCAAATCTTCCATATCGATGCGCACAAAGTTACCTTTTTCTCTGGCGCATTCCAAAATCCTGGCCAGATTCCTTTCACATAGACTGGTTTCTAAAGCCATCCCGATTTGTGTAAGCTTGATGGAAACATTGGCGCGTACACCCGAGCTATCGATTGCATCTAACAACGTCAGGATGGATTGGGTGGCGGTTAGCGCCTCATCCGGCGTCGTCGTGTGTTCCCCAAGATGATCCAGTGTAGCGTTTATGCCACGTTCATTCAAAACACGAACGGCCTGAATCGCATCATCCAGGTTTTCCCCGGCTACGAATCGAGAGGCAGCTCGCCAGGCAAACGCCCACCGAGTGACAACGTGCCGCGCCCAGGCGGCCTTTGAAAGATAGATTAACAATGAGCGAAGCATAGATGGTTCCCAGCCAAACGACGGTCTAGATAGCGAGTCAGATTTTCATATGTCGTGGTGGATTGTGTGCAGGATATCTCTTTTTATTTCTGATTTTAACACACTCCGCAAGCTCTCGACGATCACTAAAAGTCAGCATTTTATGCGACAAAAGACACAAATCCTTTATAAGGCGATTTAGGGAAAGATTAATAATTAAATAGGTAGGCACAAAACTTGCAACCATTTATAATTGATCCTATTCTCAGGAAACGAAAATGCTATTACAAACACAAAATCACTCCTTACGTCCATTAACGACTGCGCATCTGGCGCAGACGATGACCCTGCTCGGGCTTCCGGCGCATGAACTCCGTCAAAAGATTAAATCTGAGCTGGCTTCCAATCCGGCGCTGGAATTAATTGAAGAGCGCCGCTGTCCGACCTGCCATCGACGCCTAAGTCACCGCGGGCCGTGCCTATTTTGCTCCCGCCCGAAAGCGACTGCAGGGGATCAACCGATTGTTTTCGTTTCCGCCAGAGAAGATGTTCGCAGTTATAAAGGCCGTTTTTCTACGGATGAAGAGTTGCCCGATGAAGAATGGGCTGCAGCAACCGAAGAGCTGCCTGAATACGTGCTCAGACAAATTTCACCTGAGCTTGAGCCAGAGGACCGCCTGATTGCAGCGCACATCCTCACCAGCCTGGATGACAACGGGCTTATGCCTGTTGAAATATTCGAAATTGCCCGTTATCACCACGTATTGATCTCTAAAGTCGAAAAAGTTCTCAATTTGATCCAACACGCAGACCCTATTGGCGTGGGATCTCCTTCTCCACAGCAGGCGCTCCTGGTACAAGCGCAAATCCTGGCGGAAACGGGCGACATCAATCCATTGGTGGAGAAGGCGATCCGGGAGGGCATGGACTTACTCAGCCGGCGCGCATATCCGGAATTGGGCAGGAAGCTGGGTGTTTCCGCGGCGAAAGCGCATGAAATCGCATTGTTCATCGCGGATAATTTGAATCCATACCCCGGACATGCTCATTGGGGAGAAAGTCACACCAAAAGCGCCTCACCGCTAACTTATAGCGAGCCAGACATTATCGTCTCACATTTAAACGATCCCGCCAGTTCACATCTGGTGGTTGAAATCTTATCTCCATACGCGGGCAGGCTACGAGTTAACCCTCTTTTCCGTGAAGCTCTAACCAACGCTCCGGGTGAAAAAGCCGAACAATGGCAATCTGAAATCGACCAAGCCAGCTTACTGGTGAAGTGTCTGCAGCAACGCAACCATACTTTGGTGCGCTTAATGCAGCGAATGGTTGTAATCCAACGCGAATTCATCCTGCATGGGGATGCCCATCTGTTTCCAGTCACTCGCGCCCAACTGGCAGATGAGCTCGATGTTCATGAATCGACGATCTCCCGTGCAGTGTCCGGAAAAGCGCTTCAATTACCTAATCGTAAAATCATCCCATTATCGAAACTTTTCGATCGCAGTCTGCATATACGTACCGCTCTTCGCCAAATTATCGATCAAGAATCGAAGCCGTTGAGCGACACCCAAATCAGCAAATTGTTGGATAAACAGGGATATTCGGTGGCGCGCCGAACTGTGGCAAAATACCGCTCTATGGAAGGAATTCTCCCAGCCCGCTACCGTCATTCAAACCAGGTATGAAACTTCAAGATGAGTTATCTTTCAAAGCTCTCTTTCGCAAACTTTAGCCCTAAACGTAATTCAAAAGCAGTTGAGATCGAAACCCTGCTCAATTACATTCCCCATGCAGCCCTTCTGATCGATACTCAGACTGGACGAATAACCGGCGCTAATTATCGAGCAACCGAGCTGGTAGGAGCATCACCAACCGAGCTCAACAGGCTGAAAGCTGAAGAAGTGTTAGCCGGTTGGAATGAGCAATTTCCGCCTCAAAATCTGCTCCTCTCTCCTGATTTACCGCTCAACAATCCGATTTGGCAGTCGAATTTAGAGTTGATTCAACGAGACGGTACAAGGATTAATATTCGCTTGACCCAAAAGGAGCTGCTGCCCAAAGATAGGCATATCCTGGTTATTTTTGACGCTGAGGATGATTTTAAAAATAACCGTTCTCAAATCCCTCAATCAACCTACATGTGGGAAAACTTGCTCAACCTGGCTGCTTCATCGCAAAAAACATCCTTCGAGCAAGGGATCAATCAAGCTTTGCAGGCTGGTCAGGTGCTTACCGAGGCAGGTATCCTGGCAGTCTATTATGCCAACGAACAAAACCCTGGTCTGGAGCGCTATTATGGGGTCGGCGAAACGGATAAACTACCCGAGCGCCTGTCACCACAGGACCTGACTCACCTGAACGTACCCTTCTTATGGAAACCGAATGCCAGGTCACTCTCCAGCTTGCACCGGGCTGCTCGATCTTCAGGATTTTCCTACCTGGCTTCCAGTCCGCTGGGAAAGTCGACGGCATTGATTGGGCTATTGGTTGTGGCGGACCCCATAAAACAACCTGTCGAACAAATTCTCCCCTTCTTACAGCATGTTGGAACGACCATCACTGGCATCATCCAAAATTACACCCGCTTCACCTCCATGGAAGAAACGCTCCAGAAACAAGCTTTGGACCTGGCGATTGCTGGTGCATTAGAGGAATCGGTTCTTGAAGGGTTGTTCGTCCTGACGCCGGATTTGTTAACATTGAAACTCAATCCAGCCGCTGAAGCGATGTTTGGATATTCTAACGAAGTTGCCCAAGGGCAGCCTGTTAAAAATATCCTGATCGGCTCGGAAACACTGCTTCCGGCATTGAAAGAAGCCCAACAAGGGAGCGGCACTTACGATCTTGGGAATATGCGCCTCTATCGCCGCAACGGCCAGGCTTTTTTGGCGCATTTACGCACGCTGCCAATATTGAAAAATGATTCTGTCGGCGGCATCATCGTCCTGATCCAGGACTTGAGCGAGCAAGAAGAGATTAAAGAGCACACCCAACAATTAGAAAAGCGAGCATTGCTAGGAGAGTTCACCGCAATCTTCGCCCACGAGGTCAGAAACCCGATCAACAACATCAGCACCGGTTTGCAACTCATGGGGATGAACCTGCCCGAAGACGATCCGAACCAGGATGCGATCTCGCGCATGCAGCAGGATTGCGACCGGCTTGAAGATCTTATGAAATCAGTTCTTGCTATTTCCAAGCCTGCCGATTATGATATGGAAATCCTTAACCTGGAAATAGTCGTCCGGCGTCTACTCGAACGCATGCAACCGCGCATGGTTAGGTTTAATGTGCAACCCCATCTCCAGGTAGAGCCCAACCTCCCGCCCGTACGCGGGAATTTACGGGCTTTGGAACAGGTGTTTAATAACCTGATCAACAATGCCGTTCAGGCAATGAGTGAAAAAGGCGGCCGGCTTGCACTTAAAATTCACCCCCTCAATACCTACCAGGATTTTGATTCGAGCCTGCCGCCAGGAGAAACACCCGAGCGGAAATCCTATTTAGAGGTAACTGTAGCCGATACCGGCCCGGGCATCCCGAAAGAATTGCAAGACAGGATCTTTCAAACGTTTTTCACCACAAACAAAGAAGGATACGGGTTGGGCTTGGCGATTGCCAAACGGATCGTTTTGGCTCACAAAGGAAATCTTTACGTCACCAGCTTCCCGGGCGGAACGGTATTTCATGTGCAAATCCCCACGGCTGATGAACCTTACAACGATAAAACGAGGTAATAATGTCTGCAACTGTGCTGATCGTCGACGATGAAGAAAATGCAAGGCTTCATATCGGCTCATTTTTAACTTCACGCGGCTACGAAATCACTGGTGTCGCCACACTCGATGAAGCTCGCCAATCCTTAATGCGTGGCAATGCGGACATTATCTTATTGGATGTACAATTGCCGGATGGGTATGGTCCAAGTTTACTGGAAGAGACAGCGCACTTACCGATGCGCCCGCCAATAATTCTTATCACTGCCTATGGGGATATTGATATGGCAGTAGATGCAATGAAAATGGGTGCGATTGACTTCCTACAAAAACCGATACGGCTGGCGCAATTAGAAAAATCGATCCAACGCGCCTCCGAAATAGTTGCACTGCACCGGGAACTCGCTCACCTTCGACATGCCCGCAATGAAAATCTGGATTTCATAGTAGGGAAGAGCGCCAAAATGAAAGAATTGATCAATTATACGCAAAGAGCTGCTGCCGCAACTGTTTCCGTATTGATCACTGGGGAAACAGGCACAGGTAAGGAAGTTCTTGCGATTGCCATTCACCAGGCAGGTCCCAGGGCAAACAAACCATTTATCGCAATTAACTGCGCTGCCATTCAAAGCACGGTTTTGGAATCCGAGCTATTTGGTTATGAGGCTGGCGCATTCACCGGGGCCGATAAACGTAAACATGGGTTGTTGGAAGTCGCGGATGGTGGAATTATTTTCCTGGACGAAATTTCATCCATGCCCATCGATATGCAAGCTAAATTATTGCGAGTGCTGGAGGAGCGTGCGTTCCGGCGTGTGGGCGGTACGAATCTGATCAAAGTCGACGTACAGGTTTTAGCAGCCTCAAACCGCGATCTTCCGACATTATTGGCTGAGGCCAAATTCCGTGAGGATCTTTACTACCGACTAAAAGTCGTCGATTTGCATTTGCCGCCGCTGCGTGATCGCCGTGAGGATATCCCCGAGCTGGTTGGATTGTTCATCCGTAAGTTCAACCCCCAAATGGGCTTAAACATCACCGATGTTACCCCAAGGGCGATGTGTGCATTGATGGATCATAACTGGCCAGGCAACATCCGAGAGCTTCGTAATGTGATTGAACGTGCCATGCTGTTTTGTGATGAAGCTTCTATTGATCTCTCCCATTTGCCCATAGAGATTGCCAAACCAAACAACGGTTCAAAATCTGAATGATCCAAACTCAAGGCTCGTTCCAAATCACATAGCTGTCCATATAACAATATTTCTCCGTATTCCGAGTCGGTATACATACCTGGAACGCGATTAAAGTCCCGTTCTTTGCTGGAATTGGGGGGATGATAAGGTGCGATTGGCCGTTCACACCTGTAAGCGGCATACGAAATTGCAGCCGGTCTCCCTCCGGCGGCATGACCGTCAATACAGGCTCCAAGTTGGTCAGGGGGACATTATTTTCCATCACACTTACCCAGATATCTTGCTCCTGATCAGATTGAACTAACTGGTGTGTCGCCCACACTTGCATACGGAGCTCACGTTCTGCTGGAGTAGGCATCTGAGGTGGCTGAGTGATTTTCGGTTGAACGTTTTTTTCCGTGCTTTCAGCCATTGTCAGGTGAAAGAAAAGCGCTTTATAGGTGTATCCAAGCGGCTCGGGGCGAATGTCACCGTCTTGATTGGTGTTCAGGCAAAAGTTTTGGAAACACTGGCGAGATGTGTTATTTTCTATTGCCTTGAGCTCGGAAAGCGGCGCTCCCGAAACCTCAATTCCCCCATGTTCTGTGATGTAATCCAGGAAGAATAATGGCACATTATGACCTAAATCACCTTGTATAGGGTAAAAAAACATGTTTGGATCGTTGCTGGGTAAAACCACGGGCTCTGGAGGATCTCCTATATCTTCAACAATATTCCGCAAAGTGACGATATTGTGGTCGTTCAGATCGACTGTCAACACAACATTTTCGAATATTTGTTCCCCCTTGCCATCCTGGGCGATAAAAGCATCGGTAAGGGGGAAGCCCGTGAAATCCTTTCCAAAATTCTTGACCAAATTCTCGAAATAAGAGTTGACTTTGGGAGGCGCTTCCAGAATGTTGTTTAATACTCCAGTATCTCGACATTGCTGGTTACAGTTCCAGGCTCCGTAGGGTAAAAGGCGCGCTTTTTCAGGAGAATCGCCTTCCGCGATGTAAAAGCCCAAATTCTCAAAATACTGTTCATAACGCTTTTTTTCGGGATTGTAATGCACTTCCGTCAGAGGTTTTCCAACTGTAAAGTCGCCGCCCAGTTTCTCGTATAAATTAATGAAATTCTGGAATAATATGTGACCGCCAACAAAAACAGCATCCGATCGTGTTGGCCTTGAAACCGGGGGTTCTGAAAAACCCATGACTTCGCCTAAAGGAGCCAGGTAAGTTCGTTTTGATCCAGAAAGCTTTGGGTCGAAAACCATCAAACCGCCAATGGTATATTGGCAGCGGACATCTCCCTGCGCAATAATTAATGAAATCGGCTCGCCTAAGGTCTCTGGTCCATTTAGCTTGTCATAAAACTCGCGAAATAAGGGGTCAACCCGGTAAGAACTCTCTGCGGCTTGCGTTTCTATCGGAACAGAGGGCGCTTGATCGCATCCCAATACGATCAAAGCGAGGAGAATCAGCGTGAGCACCGCAAAATTTTTATAGGGGATTCTGGCAAACGGGAATGGCAAATTTATTCTCCACTCCAAATTTTCTTGTTTGGTATCGGCACAATATTAAATGCACCCAAAACCTGCTCCCCTTTAATTCAACGAGATGACTGAGGCAGGAATATTATATCTCGGACTGAGATTTTTGGCACGCCTCTTGCACTAAATCAATAAGAATCTCTTATTAGCGTTGGATGCTCCTGGCGTATCGCGCATAAAGATGAAAAGATATTCATCCCATAGAGAGATGAATTTAACCCTTTCCAAGACAGGCTCTCATGATCTCACAAAGCTTACTCTCCACTACTTCCCGACTGGGATTTCATTATTTTCCCGATACAGTACATTATCGGGAGATCGATTTACATACCTGGCTTCCTGAATTGAAGTCTCTGGGCAGCGCGTGGATAACCCTGGTTTCCCCTTTGGAAAGAGCCATACCGGAATATTTCCTGCGCGGTCTCTTGGATGCAGGGATTGAACCCATCCTCCACTTTCCCGTAATGGTAGACACGCCGAACCTCTACCCTTCCTTGCAGCTCTTATTCAAAAATTATTCCCGCTGGGGTGTTCGCTTTGTTACACTTTTCGACCGTCCAAACATTCGAGCAGCCTGGTCCCCCAAGACTTGGACGCAAAGCGACCTGGTTGAGCGATTTCTCGATATTTACCTGCCGCTAGCCGACCTGACTTTGAAAAGTGGCTTGACGCCCGTTTTTCCGCCTTTGGAGCCTGGAGGGGATTATTGGGATGTGGCTTTCCTCCAAGCCGCACTGCGCGGCATCCGCCGGCGCGGTCGCGCTAAACTGCTGGATGCGCTTACCTTGGGGGCTTACGCCTGGGCTGGAAACCGTTCACTAAACTGGGGGGCTGGGGGTCCCGAACGTTGGCCGTCTGCGCGTCCTTACTCGACTTCAACTAGGGTACAGGATCAGCGCGGTTTCAGGATTTTCGATTGGTATTTGACCATTGCAAAGGCCGAACTTGGCCAACCCAAACAGATCCTGCTGTTAAAATCTGGGAGCCTGCTCGGCGACCACAACAATCCTGACCAGCCAGTGATAGATCAAAACACCCATTCGGAACGCAGCCTGGAAATTGCTCGTTTGATGGCCGGAGAGACAATCTCATCCCAAGACGGCCTTTTAGAATCCGTTCCTGCAGAAGTCATCGCCTGTAATTACTGGCTGTTGTCCACCGATGCCAGCAGTTCAGCCGCCTCTCATGCATGGTTCCATCCGATTAATGGCCCCGTCTCGGCGGTGAACACGCTGCATCATTGGTTGGCGAGCCGTGCAAAGATCACCAGTCAATTCGACATCCAGGGGACGTCCGGACAACCTGGCTCGAAACAAATCTCATCCTTTTTAGTTTCGACCGACCCCGAATCATCCCACCCAATCGCCCACTATCTTCTTCTTCCCGTTTACGAATGGGGCATTCACGATTGGCATCTGGACATTGTCCGCCCTTTCATCGAAAAAAACCATCCGACAGTTGGGTTCTCGATTATGGAGGCCTGCCTGGCCGCGCGGGTGACCGTAGTTGGTGGAGTTCAAGCCTTCCCAGAAGAAACTCTAGAAGTCCTCCGCTCCGCAGGCTGCCATGTAGAACGAATCATCGCAGATGGCACGGTTATTGCAACATAGCTATTACCAAAGTACTGCGAGACTAATAATTACCAAGAGCGAAAGGGATCACAATGACCGACTTTTCATTATCCGGATCAATCCAACCGAGCCTGGATGGCATTCACAAACCCGTACTGAAGGTACTTGGCCTGGGCGGCGGAGGCAGCAACGCAGTCGGCCGGATGATTGAACTTGGCCTGACCGGCGTCGAGTTTATCGCGGCAAACACAGACCACCAGGCGCTGCTGACCAATCCTGCCCCTGTCAAAATCCAGCTCGGTCCGAAGGTCACGCGTGGGCTGGGTGCAGGAGGCAATCCAAGCGTTGGACAGGCAGCAGCGATTGAAAGCGCTCGAGAAATCGCTGCCGCGCTGCGCGGCGCCGACATGGTATTCCTAACCGCAGGCATGGGCGGCGGAACAGGCACCGGCTCTATCCCGGTCGCAGCAGAAATAGCGAGAGCTTTAGGAGCTGTCACGATTGCGATCGTGACCACGCCCTTCTCTTTCGAAATGGGGCGCCGGCAGCGCAATGCGAGTGAAGGATTGGCCAAGCTTCGCCAACAAACGAATACGCTCATCGCCATCCCCAATGATCGTCTGCTTTATGTGGCGCCGCGCAACCTGTCGTTGGAGACAGCTTTTCGCCTGGCGGACGATGTCTTACGCCAATCTGTGCAAGGTATTGCAGAGCTCATCACAGAACCTGGAATGATCAATGTTGATTTTTCGCACATTCGGCGTCTGATCCGCCTGGGAGGTGGCGCATTGATGGCGATTGGACAGGGACAGGGAGAAACCAAAACACACGACGCCTTAGATCAGGCGCTGCACCACCCGTTATTGGAATCGATCTCGCTGGAAAACGCGGCTGGTGTTATTGCTAACTTCACCGGCGGGCCTGATCTGACGTTGGCGGAAGTGGAAGAAGCCTTGACTCATCTACAATCAGAGACCGGTGTTCAAACTGAGATCGTTTTGGGAGTTATCAACGATGACCGAATGGAAGACCGAGTCCAAACAATTCTGGTCATCACCGGGCTCGGAGCGCCAACATTGGAAGAAGCTTTATCCAGCGTAAAAAAGGCTCAACCACAGCCGAAACAAGAACCTACGCCAGTCCAACCCGAGGCGCCTCAATCTGAAACTGCGTACCAACCGGAGCTTGCGGTCAACTCTCAGAACCTGGATGTCCCGGCATTCATCCGCCGCCGGAGCCGGTTAACGAACTGATCATCCGATTTATCAACAATCGCAGATTTCTTCAGCTAACTGCTTAAATATGGACAAGGAACAAATCCAATCCATCAGTAATGTAATCTATCGCCGATTCCCAGAATTTGCCGGCACTCGTCCGACAGTAAAGCCACAAAAAATGGCTTCAGTAATTCCTGGGGATTCAACCGGCACATACCTGCTGACTTTTCAAAAGAAAGCCAGCCTCCCTGGGAACAAAACCCTGTCTCGTTGGGTACGAGTTGTCGCCAACGAGCAGGGGAAAATTCTCAAAATAACCACCTCACGCTGAAACTCGTTTGTAATGAGAGAAAAACCATGAATATCACTCAAATTCCACAGCGTATTGAGCTAGTATTCTGGACAACGATCATTCCATTGATGAAGGATTCGCCTCGCTTTCGAAAAATGCTGCGAGATTTTTACCAGTTCCTTGACAAAATGGACCGGCTGTTCTTTTATCTGCAGTTCGTCAGCTGGGGGATCGCCGGCCTTGCACTAGGATTTTTAGCGGGCTTTCTCTTTTTGGCAGTACGATGATCATGCGCTGGGTTAAGAAATTCCCCTTTCTCTTTATATTCATTACTTGCCTTCTCCTCGGGCTGGCAGCAGGATCTTCTTTTGGGCTGACAAATAAGATCATTAAATCGAAGGCTCAATCCGATGTTCAGACAGCGCAGGAGGCAAAAATCCCCTCGGTTACCCCAAATGGCCAGAGAAATCTGCTGGTCATCGGGGTCGACCTTCTGGATTTTAAGACCCCACGCTTAGAGAGCGTGTGGTTGGTGCTTTATTCTCCTGCGGCCCCAAGCCTGACCCTGCTTCCATTGTTCCCGGCGTCCCTTGAAGGCGGCCCGGCACGCGATGAATATCTAGAAGAAAATTTCAAGCTAGATGAAAATGGATCATTAGGGCAAGATTTTAAAGCCGCGCTGATATCGAAGGACTTGTGGTGGAGTAATTATGCTGTCATTGATGAAGTTGGCCTGGCTGAATTGATCGACATGGTTGGAGGCGCTCGCGAGAATAATGAGCCGGTGAGTGGCTTGAGATTGGTTGCAGCCGCAACGCCTCCATGGGAGAACCGCCAGACAGCTTTGCGTGATCAATCGCAAATTTTAGAGCAGCTTTGCCAGGTTTCAAGTGAGCCATTAATTGTGTCACAACCTGGGCATATCCTGGAACTGTTCGACCAACACCTGGTCACAGACCTGGCGCCCGATCTTGTGGTCTCCATTTGGCGAGATATCCACGCATCGGGCTACCGGTTTTGTAAGATCATCGCCCAACAATACTCCATTGACCCATGACACTGCAAAGTGTCGCTCTCCTAAATACAAACAACCTTGGAACGCACTCGGCGGAGAAAACCGCCGAGTTCTCACTTGGAACGCCATAGGGACAATTTGAATTGAGCTGGATCAGTCAAAGAGAAAATCTTCTACGGATACCAACGAGGCATAATTCTTGCACCACTACGATTGGGAAGGAGGCAGATTAAACTCATGCTAACGCCTTACACCTTACTTTTGATCATGACTTTGATTTTGTTCTTGTTAGGACTGGCGACATTCATCACCGGGGTCTTGATCCTGGCGCTGCGCGCACCGGGCCGTGAAATTCAAACCCTGGCTACACAAACCACTCGCCTGGCTCAAAAAGGCCTGGCCCAAGAGGTCAGCGGATTGGTTGGCAATGCATCGAGCCTGTTAAGTGTTATCAACCAACTCGTTTTGACCACTTCAGGGGTGGGAGCATTTATCACTTTGCTCGGCTTGTTGATCATGGGCGCGGCCTGCTGGTTAGCATTCAAGATATTTCAGGTGCCGCTATGACCTCCTCACATCACCTGGTTGAATTAAAAAAGAAATTTCCGGGAGAAGTCTGGAATTGGCTCGTTTTGTCTTTGAGACAGGACCCTTCTATCTGGAACCAGCTTGAAGACACCGACTTTGGCAGGAGTGCCCTGGAAGAATTGACCAACCAGCCTGAAGATTGGTCGCCGGCTTCTCTGGCGCTTTTAGATATGCATTACTCGGCGCCTCGCAACGCGCTTTTTTCTGAGCCTATGCCTCCGCTGACACCACCTTTGAAAAGGATGGCAAATCAGGCTTACCAGGGATGGATTGCGAAACAACCCACCGGCGCGACCAGACTGGCACAGGCCGGCCTGATTGCGTTGTATCTGCGAGAACAACGGATAGAAAATGGGAGCTGGCAGGACGTATGCATCGAAATTCTGCTTCGATCTGAACAAAATACTCAACTTACAAGTACCATACTGGCATGTTTGTTCGGCATGATATCCGACCCAGTGGATCTTCTGTCTAATTTAATAGTGAGTGAAGTTCCAGGAATTGTCCCTTCAAAAAAATCCAATTTGGCAGTCCAAATGGTTCTCAGCAATCCCCTGCTACCTGAGGAACAGGGGCGAATATTCTCTCAATCGTTAGGGAAAATAAACCTGGATCAGCAACTGGCTGTTCTAAAAGCGTTGAGAGAACAGCGTCAATCTCTCGCAGTCCAGCTAACTAAAGCCCTGGCAGAAAATAGCATTAATTTAGATCAAAAATCCGGTAACGAACCAGGCAGCCAGGAATTTGGCAGATCTGCATCCGATCTGCTGAAGAGATTGACGAAACTGGTAGAGACGTCAGAGATTTGCCGGTTAGGAGCTCAACCAACCCTTTTTATCCCAACGGCCAAAGACGCAATCGCACTGACTCGTCACATACAAGCTTTTCTGGCCGATCAGGTTGGCCAGACCGCCCTGCTATCCGGAGAAAATAACGAGGCAATCGAAGCCTGGAAGCAAGCTACTCAAATTGATCCAGGAAACTCACTGTATGCTGCCGGTCTCGCTAAAGCTTTAATCCGTTCCGGTCGCAGCGAGGATGCGCAAGCGTATCTGACTACAGTCCATTCTGAATTGCACCAACCGCTGCATCCCGCTATTCAACTGGCAACTTTGATGGCGATATCCAGCCAAAATCAACCCGAGCTGGTAAAAACTGGCGCAACGAACGTCGCCAAAACCATCCTCGCTGGCTACGAATTGGAGAGTTACGAAAATTCAGCCAGTTATAGCGATGACCTGAAATCCCTGTGTCACCTCCTGCTCGAATTAGGTCTTAATAACGAAGCGGCTCAAATAGCCGAGTTTATCCTGACAAAACATCCGAACGATCCTATTTTCCTGGAAATATTTGCCCGGGCATTGTATTCCAACGGGTTGTTTTCAAAAGCGCTCGCCCCTGCACTGGTGTTGGTAGTTTTAGAGCCAGAAAACCTTTCATTGCGGAATTTATTCGTCGATATTTTGGAAGGTTCACAAGAATGGACCACAGCGTTGAATGAACGTAAAGCGATTCTCGAACAATCCGAAGTCCATTCCTTGAAAGAAATCCACGACTTGGCAAAATGCGCTCTCAATGCAGGCGATATAGAACAAGCCCTCCAGGCTTGTGAGAATGCCTTGGAGATGGATCCCAAAAATGGCGCTATTTTCGCAACCTTAGGCCGGGTGAGGATTGCCCTTGGCGACAACGAGCAAGCGATGGGCGAATTCCAGCAAGCGACACAGCTTGCCCCTCACCAGGCAGAGACCTGGCTGGCCTATGCAGAAGCATACTGTGCGACCGGACAGCCAGCGAAAGCCTTGGAGATCCTGCGCACAGCAAGTCTTGCCACACCTAACGATCCCCAAATTCACCTCGCTCTTGGAAAATCGTATCTGGAAGAGAAATCCCCTACCCAGGCTCTTACTTCTTTCCGCCAGGCAGCAGCCTTGCTCAACTACAAAAGCGCTCCACCATCCAGCGGAACAGGTGAAAAAGATGTGAAATCCACACCAGAAGGGCCACCTTCCAGATTGGCCCTCCAAATCGCTTACCATTTAGGTGAAACATTGCATCAACTGGGGCATTTGGAAGAAGCCCGCCAGGTGCTTGAAGAAGCATATTCGAAAGCGCAAGGGAATCCTGACCTTGCCTATGCCTATGCGAAAATCTTGTTAGATCTCGACGAAGATAAAGCAGCATTACCAGCGCTTAAAGTTATCGTAAAGTCAAAACCAGAAAGCCCAACCCCATATCTGGAATATGCACGCGCTTTATTAGCCGCAGACGAACAACCTCAACGGGCATTAACCCTGCTGAATCACGTTTTGAAATCGAGCGAAAACATGCCGGCGGTTTCCCAAGAGGCTCAGGCGTTACTCGGCGAAGCATACGCAGCCGCCGGCAATCTTGCAAAGGCGCGTGAGGCTTTCCGGCAAGCGCTCGATTCTCCAATCGCCCAAGAACCTTCCTGGCGGGCGCGTCTTTCCATGGGCTTTGGCAAGGTCAACTTGTTGCTTGGCCAGGTTGAGACGGCATTAGCCGCCTTACAGGAGGCTGTCTCGTTCGGATCGCAAGACGCACGCATCCATCGCAGCCTCTCAGAGGCATATCTTGAATCCGGATTGATCACAGAATCCTTCCAGGCTGCCCATGAAGCGTTGAAACTAGAGCCATCTGATCTGGCTAACCTGACCTGGTTTGTCTCACAAGCGCTTCGCATTCACGAACAGCCAGGAGGTATCCAACTCACCGCAGAAGAAGATGCGATCCAGGCTCTCAAACGTGCAACCCAGTTAGCCCCAGAGCGCGGCGACCTGCTTATCCGGCTGGGGGAGCTCGAGCTGCGCGAAGGCAACTCGCAGGCCGCACTGGACGCATTTAACCGGTTGGCTGCGATCCCCAAGGCGCTGGATTCAGATCTATACCAGGCGGCCATCCAACTCCGCCAGCTAGGGTCGAGCGAGCAAGCGATCCTTTTTCTCGAGCGTGCCGTCTCGGAGAAAAGAGACGAGAACGGCCAATTTAGAGAAAATAGCCTTGACGCCCTTGCTCCTGTCGATCTATTAATCGAGCTATCCAGCGCTTACCGCCAAATCGGTCACTACGAGGCCGCACTCAAAACATTGGATGAAACGATCAATCTAAAACCGGGTGATGCAAACCTTTATGTAAGCAAAGCGGATCTGCTGCTCCAGGCGGGAGAACCACAAGAAGCACAGGCGATTATTCAAAAAGCCCTTGAAATCAACCCGGCGGATGCAGGTCTCCATCACAAGGCCGCCATCATCTTGCGCGCCAATAACGACCTCCCCTCTGCTTTAGCCCACGCCGAACAGGCGGCGTTCTTGGAAACGAACGGTTCTGGAATGAGCCACTACCTTGCTGCAGAATTGGCTTGTATTATGCTCCAACCGTTCAGAGCGCGTGAAATCCTTAAAAACCAAAGCGTGCCTGCAGAGGAAAATGATACCCAGGTAGATGCCCTGCTTTTACGGACAGAGCTTGCCCTTGAAGCAGGCGAAGATTCCCAGGCTTCTGCGCTATTTGCAGCCAGCGGCGAAAAGGCCCCCCTGCACCCGCGTGGTCTTTCTGTTCAAGCGCGACTGACAGCCCGGCATGGCGACCATAAAGGGGCCGTCCAGTTTCTTCAGGAAGCCTTGAGAGGCATCCATTTCCCTCCAGCCCGAAAGAGCGTAGAGCCCGTGCGGCCACTTGGGAATGATGAAATTGCTGCCTGGCGCGGCGTGGGTGAAGCGGCTTTGGAGATTGCCGAATGGAATTTATCTTTGGAGCTATTCGGCAAAATTGCCGAAAATACTTCGCAAGAACCGCTGTCCCATCTTCAACTGGCGCGTGCACTGGTCCTTCAGGCCGAAGCACAACGGTTATGTAATGCCCTGGAAGTTGTCCAACATGCACCGGGAAACGAGTCGCTTTCGGAAGAATCCTATCAATTGTTTGAAAATGCCATACAAGCTGCCTTTAAGCTGGTGGAAAGCTGGAAGTCATCAACCCCCGGAGACAAGCCTGCGGAAGGAGTTTCAGGAGAACAAGGCTCTGCCACGCAAACATTCCGTCAAATCCCTCAATCCAGGGCCAGCATCGAGCGCTGGTATGCCCGTGGGAAAGCTGCATTCCACCCGGCGCCGCAGAGCGTGCAAGCCCTCGAAGGATTGCCCCCTGGTCCGGATATTGTCGCGGCTTTGGTTTCAACCCTGGGCACTTATGGTGATCCTATAGCGGCAACGAAGGCTGCACAGGCATACCCCCAACATCCCTGGGTTCTGCTGCAGCTTGCCCTGGTACAGGCCAATCAAAACCCTCAGCAAGCGCTGGGCACGGCTACCGTAGCGGTCGAATACCTATCCCAAAGGTCTTATAAACGGCCGCACGAGACCCCCTTGCGGTACTTTCTATTGGCAAGACTGGCTCACCGGGTTGGCAATCATGCCATGGCCTTAAAGGCTATTCAAGCTGCTTTGAATTCCAGGCCTGATGAACCTCGTTGGCACGCATTGGCCGCCGAAATCTTCCAATTCAAAGGCGACCCTGCCTCACCCGCAGACATCCCCGCCGCCGTCGCGCATTTGGAATCAGCCACACGCTTAGAACCCAAACATGCCCCCCATTACCTGGCTCTCGGTCGTGCGTACCTGGAAATCGGAGAGCATTCTAAAGGTCTGGAAACCCTGGAACAAGCCTGCCGCATCGCCCCCAATGAGTTTGAATCATGGTTAGCCCTCTCCTGCGCACAATTGGCTATAGGAGATTTAGAACAGGCAGCGGTAAGCGCCGAAAATGCGGTTGAGCATGCTGAGGACCCAATGGAGGCTTTGTTGCTGCGCGGCGAAATTGCTTTGAAAACCAATAACCCGCGTGGCGCTCAAAGCCGGGCTCAGGCTGTCCTGCATATGAGGCCCGATCAACCACAGGCACTGACCCTGCTTGCTCACGCTCTAAAAGATCTGAACCGGCCGGCCGAAGCGCTAGAGATATTGGAAAAGGCTATCCCACTTATCGGAAACCCGTTGCCTTTGCAATTGGAACGCGCTGCATTACTGCGGATGTCTCAGGGCCAGGAAACTGCCTTAATCGCGTTGCAGGACCTGGCTAACCACTATCCCCAAGATGCGATGGTGCTGGCATCTTTGGCTGAGGCTTTAATGGAAGGGAAAAAACCTGAGACCGCCATCCAGGCTGCCCGGCAGGCGCTGCAAATCGATGCAGGCGAACTGCCGCCACAAGCGAAATCACAGCTCCACTTTTTGATCGGCCGCCAACAGCGGCATAACGGCCAATTAGACCAGGCAATCCATCATTTGAGCCAGGCAATTCAACTTTGGCGCGAGAACGTGGAAGCCTACCTGGAACTCGGATTCTCCCACCAGGACCGGCGCCAACAAAATCTGGCGTTAAAAGTCTACCAGCAAGCCATGCAAATCGCCTCCAACGATTACCGGCCCTATTACCAGGCCGGGTTGGCATTGAAAGAGAGCAAAGATTACATGGGAGCAGAGTTTATGCTTCGCCGGGCAGCCCAATTAGCGCCTAACGATGTCAGCATCCACAGGCTGCTCGGCGCAGTTGTCGCTCTGAATCTCGTCCACAACAGACACCAAACACCATCACACCTGTAAACAATATGAGCTCTACATCGAACTTCGCCACTACATTGGACCAACAGTTACTGACTCGCCAGTCTTACATAAAAATGCTGAAGGCCGGTAATTCGACCGGTGAATTCCAATTCGTACACAATGCAGCAATGAACTGGCTGGCAGCTTATCCAGGCGACTTACAAGTAGGTTTACTGTACGCCATATCTTTAATGGAATTGGACAAAATACGCCAATCCTTGCCGGTTTTCGAGGGGCTTTGCCAGGCAGACCCGGAATTCTTGCAGGCGGCTGAGGGATTATTCAAGGCGCAATCAAAGACGAATGACCGCCAGGTCCCGAATACACTGGCTTATCTCCTGGCCTTGGGCGGAAATGCGGGCGAACAAGAGACTGTGGCGCTTTGGGGTCGCCAGCTTTGGCTAAGCCGGTTTGCGATGCAAAAAGGCAACTTCGACCAGGCGGAAGATCTAATCCGCCAGATCCTGGCTATCGATCCCCCAACGCCATTAGTGGCCGTCACCCACCTGGAGATCTTAGAAGCCAATGGACAGAGCCCGCTGCCAGCAAAATGCAGTCTGGCGGATTTCTACCACCAACGTTGGCCAAACTGCGTTCAGTGTACTTTATTCCTGGCCAATTGGTTGATGGACAGCGGCGAGCATGATCGCGCTGTCTCCCTGCTGCACCAGGCAGCAGTGCGTGATGTGGGCGGTCAGGTTGCTACCCGCGTTTGGGGACACGGACACCCTTATCGAAAAGTTTGGCCCACGAACTTAGAATTGGAGTTAAAATCCCAAATCCCCTCCGCTGTCGCTGCCGCTTTAGGTTGGAACCAGCTACCCAAAGAAATTCATAAGCAAGAAAAAGCAATACCGGCTTCTACTGCACCTGGAGAAGCGGTACTAACCCAGGCTCCGGAAACGGTCAGTGAATCGCTGCAAAGACCGGATCGCCCACCCTTATATTCGCCTGTTGACCTTCCTGAATCTTTACTTCCGATCCAGGAAGAACTTGAAAAAATGGCGGGGCGATTAAACAGGCCAGGGCTTACACAATCTGATGGACGTTTTCCAGTCTACGTGGTCTTCTCCGTGCGTTCAAGGCTGGAATCGTATTATGGATTCCAGGCAGCCGGAGAGATCGAGGCGGAGATGGCCCGTCTGGCTGAAACTGCCCAAACCAAACCTTTAAGTCGGGAACGCCGGTTTTGGGGTGGGCGGATCTTTTTTCCTGATGCACCCTCAGGCTTTGAGAATTTCGAGTTTAAGCCTGCGAAACCAGGGGATCCCTGGGAATTAAAGCTTGCGCTGGCGGATTTGGACTCTTTCCTGGCGCAACGCGGCGAAAAAATCGGCTCGCTCCTGATCGTCGGAGGACCGGAAATTGTCCCTTTCCACCACCTGCCAAACCCTGTCGATGACGAAGATGCAGATGTGCCTTCAGATAACCCGTATGCCACCCGGGATGAGAACTACTTCATACCCGAATGGCCGGTTGGCCGGGTTCCGGGTGGCTGCGGAAATGACCCTTCTCTGATCCTTAAAACACTGCGCCAAATGAACTCCCAGCTTCGCGACCGATCCCGCAGGAGACCCTGGTACAAGAGGCTCTGGAAGCAACTCACAGGCTGGATCAAGCCTTCCCCCACCGCTGGCCGCCAGAGCCTGGGCTACACCGCTGCGATCTGGAAGCAATCCTCCCTTCAGGTTTTTCATCCGATCGGGGAAGCAGGTGCAATGCTGGTCTCCCCTCCAACGTCTGTCAACGCTGGACCGGGGAATGAAATATCTCAATTCGTTTTACCCCTTGCAAAATTAGGCTACTACAATTTGCATGGTTTGATAGACGCCGGAGAATGGTACGGGCACCGGGATGCTTATACCGATCAGGATGGACCAGATTACCCGGTGGCGCTACGTCCGGAGGATATCTACAATGGTGTGGACTGCAAACCTGCGCCATCAGTGGTTTTTAGCGAAGCCTGCTACGGCGCGCATATTGAAGGAAAGGCCATTCCAGAGGCATTGTCGCTCAGCTTTTTATCCGCCGGCTGCCAGACATTGATCGGCTCGACCTGTATGGCTTATGGTTCGGTAAACAAGCCGCTCATCGCAGCCGACCTGCTTGGATATGTATTCTGGAGTCGTTTGCGTGAGGGATTGCCGGCTGGAGAGGCTTTGCGGTGGGCAAAAATCCAGCTTGCGAACGAGATGAACCAGCGCCAGGGTTATCTGGATGGCGAGGATCAGAAGACGCTTATTTCTTTTGTCCTTTATGGCGACCCAATGGCGCGGCTATCAGCCAACCAAAGATCTTCGAAACATGTGCGCCAATTTTTAACGCAACCGGCTGAGATCAAGACGGTTTGCGACCGGGTGGATTCACATCAAGATGTCCAAACGGTTCCACAAGAAGTTCTGGAATACGTCCGGCATGTCGTTACCCAATATCTTCCTGGGATGGAAGGGGCTCGAATGACCTTTGCCAGGGAACATGCTAAATGCGACACTTCCTCACATAAATGCCCAACCGGACAGCTTCACAAGACCACACAGGTGGAGCAAGCCCCAAACCGGCGCCTAGTCACCTTGAGCAAGCAGGTCCAGCGCGCCGATCACACCCACAATCAATATGCGCGTCTGACTCTGGACGCAAAAGGAAAGCTTGTCAAATTGGTAGTTTCTCGCTGATACCAAAATTCTAAGCACCGGAATAGTCAAAACGAGGCCTGTCAATAAGCCTCGTTTTAATTTTCCCATCACTTTCACCAACAAGCAAACATGGTATCATCACGCATATGGGAAACCGAGGACAATTCTCCGCCTTACGTTTTATCTCATTGGCCTTCATACTGATCGCCGTAGTGTTGACAACGGTGCAGTTGGCGCGCTTTAGCAGGATTCGCGCCTTTTTTCCGGCTGGCCTGAAAATTGCCGGCGTTCCGGTTGGCGGCCTGGACCGCCAGCAAGCGGCCCAACGCTTGTTGGAAGTTTATTCGCTGCCTGTTCAGCTCCATTACAACAATTCAACGATCGATCTGAACCCTGCCGTCGTTGATTTTCAATTAGATATTGACAGTATGTTGGCTGCTGCTGACCTGGAACGCACCCAAAATCTTTTCTGGCAAGATTATTGGGACTTCTTATGAAGTCGTAATACGGCTCCGGCAGAGATCCCCCTGCGGGCTTCCTTCTCAGAGCCCCGGTTGAGAGCACTTTTAACGGACATCGCGACCCGTTATGACCAACCGCCTGTATCAGCCATGCCGGTCGCCGGAAGTGTCAACTTTCAACCCGGTAAACCCGGCACTGCATTGGATATTGATGGTTCGGTATTGGTAATAGAAACCGCAATGCGCTCTCTGACGAACCGCCAGGTCGATCTGACAATCCAGCATGAACGACCTTCCCGCCCGGCATTCAATAACCTTGGGATTCTGCTGCGACAAACGATCCAGGTATCCGGATTTGACGGCCTGGCAGGCGTCTACCTTTTAGATTTGCAGTCAGGCCAGGAGCTGCACTTTTCCTACCAAAATGGAACGGACCTGCCGGTTGAACCAGATATCGCTTTCACAGCTTCGAGCATCATCAAAGTACCCATCATGGTTTCTATTTTCCACCGGATGGGTGATGCCTCCGATCCTGAAACCTTGAAGCTTCTTTCGGATATGATCGACCTTTCAGGAAATGAAGCCGCCGATTGGTTGATGGATCGGGTGATTGATCCAAAACGAGGTCCATTGCTTGTCAGCGAAGATATGCAGGCAATCGGCTTAAAAAACACTTTTCTGGCAGGCTACTTCACTTTCGGCTCTCCGCTGCTCGCTGCTTTCAAGACGCCAGCCAACGAGCGACCGGATGTCAATACCGACCCAGATCCCTACAGCCAGACAACACCTTCAGACATCGGAATGCTGCTCGAAGATCTGTATATGTGCGCTCAAACCGGCGGAGGCACGCTCCCAGCGGTATTTCCGGGCGATATCAATCAGACTAAATGCCAGACGATGGTCACCTATCTGGTAAACAATAAGCTGCCGGTTCTGCTGACAGCCGGGATTCCCGAAGGCACACAGATCGCTCACAAACATGGATGGGTTTCCACTAACGGGATCATCAACACCATTGGCGACGCAGGGATCATCTACACTCCCGGCGGCAACTATATCCTGGTGGTTTTTCTTCATCACCCAGACCAATTGGTATGGGATCCAGCCTCCACATTAGTGTCTGAGCTTTCCAGGGCAGTTTACAACTATTACAACCTTCCGGTTGAATAATTTCGTCTGTTTATCCTAAATTTTCTTCGATTGTGACAGACGGCCGTCCTGAAAGCGTAATCAACGCCAGGCCGCCGAAAATAAGAAGAATGCCCAGGAACGATTGAGGCGTGATGGGTTCACCTAATACCAGAATCCCTAATGTACCGGCGGTCAAGGGCTCGGCCAATGTCAGTGTAACTGCGGTTGCCACAGGCACTTTCACCAGTCCACGAGCAAACAGCATATAAGCGAAAGCAGCCGTAATCAATCCCAGGTGTAAAGCAACCAGTAACCCTCTTGGTTGAACGATCCAGTGGATATCTGAGAAGAAAAATAAAGGGGATAACATCAGCGCGCCCAAGCAAAATACGACAGCCATTACCGCATCAGGCGGTTTATCCTCTAACAAGCTCTTGCTTGAAAGCGTAAAAGCGGCATAAGCCCCACCAGCAGCAATCGCAAGTGTAATCCCTAGGAGATCGATCTTAATCTCCTTACCCGATAGGATCAGCAGGCTGCAGCCCAATATCGCGAGAAAAGTCGCCATGACCCATCTGCGGCTTAAGCGTTCTCCGCGCCCGAGGTAGCCGAGCAAGCCGCCCAGGATTGGAGAACTCCCTATCCCTACAATCGTCCCAACTGCCACGCCGGTTCGCGCGACGCCTGCGAAAAAGCATACTTGATAAGCGGCTTGAAATAAAGCTGCACTAATCGTAATCAATAAGGGCCAACGGCTGCCCGTCTTTAAAACCCCCCTGATCGCTGCAAACGCGAGCAATGCCAAACCTCCAAACGCCAGGCGCACCGCCCCAATTACCGCCGGGGTTGCCCCGCTCGGCGCCAGGGCCTGGGTCGTGCCCGTTGTTCCCCATAGCGTAGCGGCAAATAAAACGAACAACTGACCCTGCAATCTTTGATTCCGTGACGGCGAAAATGGTCGCATTGGGTTATCCGCTATGGTTTTGCCAATTTTGCTCAGATGAAGTGGACGTTTCATCTGAGCAAAACTTCTCAGTAAGACTGGAGAACATCCCACATTTTTGAGAAATTACGTTAAATCCTTACATAAAACGTTATTAATCGTTATACTCGCCCTATGGACACCGGGAGGTCTTTTTCTAATTGGGTAGAAATTGATTTGGCGGCCATTGAGGAAAATATCCGCTTAATTCGCCAACGAACTAACCGGCACGTTATGGCTGTCGTCAAAGCCAATGGTTACGGGCATGGCGCCATTCAGGTAGCCAGGGCAGCTCAGCGCGGCGGAGCAAGCTGGTACGGAGTCGCCAGATTAGAAGAAGCGCTTGAATTACGCCGCGCCGGTCTGGATGACCCTGTTTTGTTATTAGGTTATACACCTCCCCAGCGGTATGAGGAGGCAATTGTAAACCAGATCTCCATAACTGCATGGGATTTCGATCAAGTTTATGAATTGTCTCAGGCGGCGGCACACGTTAACCAGACTGCCAGAGTCCACTTAAAGGTGGATACCGGAATGAGCCGGCTCGGGATCCAACCCCAAGATGCGTTAACACTGGCTCGAAAAATAACGACGACCAGCGCTGTGTTGTTTGAGGGATTGTTCACCCATTATGCCCGGGCGGATGAGGCCGATCAGAAACCAACGGAAGCTCAGGCGAAACGTTTTCAAGAAGTCATTTGCAGCCTGGAAGCTGAAGGTATCCGCCCAAACTGGCTGCACGCCTCAAATTCAGCCGCCAGCCTGAAACAACCGGGTGATCACGAAAACCTGGTGCGCGCCGGCATCGCGGTTTACGGCTTACAACCTTCGCCGGAATGCCCACTTCACCAGGGGTTTCGCCCTGCCCTAACTTGGAGGACAATCTTGAGCCAGGTAAAAACTTTACCCCCAGGACGAGGCTTAAGTTATGGGCATATTTATATTACCAGGTCCGCAGAAAAAATCGGCACGATACCCATCGGTTATGCGGACGGATTTCGGCGAACAACAGGAAATCAAGTGCTCGTTGGGGGAGTCAAAGTGCCAGTCGTTGGACGGGTTTGCATGGATCAGGCTTTAGTTCAACTGGACGCCGTCCCGGAAGCTAAGGCCGGAGATGAAGTTGTCATCATCGGCGAGCAAGGGCAAAATCGAATTTCAGCCGAGGAAGTTGCTGCTCGCTGGGGAACGATCAATTACGAGGTGGTTTGCGGGATTGGAGCCAGAGTCCCGAGAATTTATACCCCATGATCAAAGGATAAGGGCAGCCTGAAACTCAAAAAAGCTTTGTCAGCGGTATTCTAATCAACCGCCCAGGTAAGCCTTCTTCACCTCGGGATTTTGGGCGATCTCCTTTGATGGTCCGGAAAGAACGATCTTCCCGGTCTCGAGTACGTAAGCTCGGGCGGCATAGCGTAAGGCCATATTAGCATTTTGTTCAACGAGGAGTATGGTCGTCCCCTCTTGTTCGTTGAGGGAATGGATGACACCGAAGATCGCCTCCACAAGCACAGGGGCCAGCCCCATTGAGGGTTCGTCCATCAGCAAGATGTGTGGGCGCAGCATCAGGCCCCGGGCAGTCGCAAGCATCTGCTGTTCGCCTCCAGAAAGCGTGCCGCCATATTGGCTGACACGCTCTTTCAAGCGGGGAAATAAGGCAAAGACTTCCTCCATGCGGTTCTTTACATCCGACTGGTTGGAAATTGTGTAAGCGCCCATCTCCAAATTCTCGCGCACGGTCAGGCGTGGAAACACCCCGCGGCCTTCTGGGACATGTCCGACCCCTAATCCTACAATTTCGTGTGGCGGGAGATGGGTGATATCTTTACCTTTCAAATGGACTTTCCCCTGGCGGGCCTGTACCAAACCGGAGATTGTGCGCAGCGTGGTGCTCTTACCGGCGCCGTTGCCCCCGATTAATGTAACGATCTCGCCCTCATCCACTATGAGAGAGATGCCCTTCAGCGCGTGAATGTGTCCGTAGTAGGAATGAACATCCTCTAACTCAAGCAAGCTCATAATGGCCTCTAGATCTCTAATTGGTTGGCCGACTCTCGACCGAGGTAAGCTTCAACGACGCGTGGATTTGCGCGGATCTCTTCAGGAGTCCCTTCCGCGATCTTTTGACCATAATCCATAACGGAGATCCGCTCCGAGATGCCCATCACGACGCGCATATCGTGCTCGATCAGCAAGATTGTGATCCCCAATTCATCTCGTAATCGCCTGAAGAGGGTAATCGCTTCATTCGTCTCCTGGGGGTTCATCCCCGCCGTGGGTTCATCCAACAATAGCAATTTTGGCTTTGAAGCCAAGGCGCGGGCGATCTCGATACGGCGCTGTACGCCATAGGGCAGGTTGCGGGCCAGTTCATTCCCCACGTCGCCCAGCCTAACAAACTCTATCAGCTCAAGGGCTTGTTCGTGGGCATACTCTTCTTCTATTTTGAATGAGGAACTGCGAAACAGCGCGCCAACGGCGTTCTGGCGAAGGCGGGTGAACATCCCTACCAGGATATTTTCGATCACAGTCATATTTCCAAACAAGCGGATGTTTTGAAAAGTGCGCGATATTTCCATTGCAGCGATTTGATCTGGTCTTTTCCCCTCGATATTCTTTCCCTCGAGGAGAATGTGGCCTTCTTCTGGACGGTAAATTCCGGTCAAAGTGTTGAAAAAAGTCGTCTTGCCGGCGCCGTTCGGCCCAATGATGCTGCACATTTGCCCTTGTGAGAGATTGAAATCCATTTTGCTGACGGCAGTCAAGCCGCCGAAGCGCTTGGTAACGCCTTTCGTCTCAAGCAAAAAATCAGGCGTTGGCATCGCCAGCCTCCGGTGCTAGTTTTTCACTATCATCGAGCACACTGTCCAAAGCACCGTTTTCAACCGCATTGTGTGAACCGGCTCTCAGCTCACGTTTTCGGCGCTCAGCCGGGATCAACCCCGCCGGTCGATAAATCATCATCAAGATCAAGATCAGACCAAACAACATGCGCTGGTATTTGGCCGGATCCAATTGGGTTGAAAGGTCCTTCCAGGCGAAGTTGATAATGGGCACCACAGCATTACTCTGGCGCAATGAGCTCAAGTACAGTGAAAGTCCTTGCAAAACCTGCAAATTAAGGATCACCACAGAGGCAGCGCCGACAATCACTCCCGGGATGCTGCCCAAACCACCCAGGATCACCATAGAAAGCACGCCAATGGACTGCATAAAAGAAAAGGATTCAGGGCTGACAAACGTACGGCTGGCCGCGAAAAGCACGCCCATAGCGCCTGCAAAGGAGGCGCCTGCCGCGAAAGCAGCCAGCTTCATTTTCACCAAAGGCACGCCCATAGCAATCGCGGCAACCTCATCTTCACGGATAGCCGTCCAGGCGCGCCCGATATTGGAATCATTCAACCTCCTGACCACCAGGATCACCACCAGGATCACAAACAATGCCGCCAGATAGAAGTACAGGTTATAAAACTCCCCCAGGGATACGTTATGCCCAACTACCGGGTTAAGCAATGCCCGAAGGAAATTCAAAAGCGGCTCGGGCAAGGGAGGTCGTTGAACCGGCGAGATTCCCTGCGGACCATTGGTCAGGTTGATGGGTTTGTCCAGGTTGTTTGCCAATACGCGGATGACTTCGCCAAAGCCCAGTGTGACGATCGCCAGGTAATCGCCGCGCAATCGCAACACCGGGAGTCCCAAGAGAATGCCGGTTGTCGCCGCCAGCGCTACCCCTAAAAAGACGAACAAATAAAAAGCGCTGGCAGGCAGGAAGAAAATCCCGCTGGTCGAGGTCGTCCCTGGAATCGAGTGCAGTAAGAACATCTGCTGTGAGCCGAAAATTGCCCAAAGGTAAGCCCCAACTGCATAAAAAGCAACATAACCCAGGTCCAACAACCCGGCAAATCCCACGACGATGTTCAATCCCAATGCCAGTGCGGCAAAAACGCTGATTTGAAATACGGTTTCCAGGTAAAAAATATTACGCACACCCAGGATGGGTATTAAGACCAGGGCGATCAACACTCCGAAGAAAAGTTTTACCCTGTTATCGATCTTCAGGAAATAAACAAAAAGGCCCGAAGATATGAAAATCAAGAAGGCGGTCAAAGAAGTTGGGCTGATATAAACCAGGAAAGATCCCAGGGCCAGGTACAAAGATATAAAAACGTATGGGATATAGCCCTGGTTGAGCCGCCTCCCAAGATTTTGCCTGAGTCCCGAGACAAATTCTCGCAGATTCATCATGGACCGCTCCCTATGCCTTTTGGCCCACCTGCTCCCCCAATAAGCCGGATGGACGAAAGATCAAAACCAAAATTAAGATTGCGAATGCCAGGATATCTTTATATTCGGCGCCAAAAGCGCCCAACGTGTAAACGTTGAGATAAGAGCCAGCGAATGTTTCCAGCATCCCCAGGACGATCCCACCTAACAAAGCTCCGGTGATATTTCCAATCCCCCCCAGGACTGCAGCAGTAAACGCTTTTAGCCCGGGGAAGAACCCCACGAACGGATCGATACGCGTAAATTTGAGGGCGTAGAGCACCCCCGCTGCGCCTCCCAAGGCGCCGCCTATCAAGAAAGTCAACGAGATGATGCGGTTAACGTTGATGCCCATCAAGCTGGCAGTGGCCTGATCCTGAGCCACCGAACGAATGGCTTTGCCCAACTTGGTCGCGTTAACCAGGAAGTTCAACCCCACCAGCATAATGATCGCTGCAAAGATTACCCAGATCGATTTGATTTGTATATTTACATCAATAGAAGTTCCCGCAATGGGGACATTTGCCAGGGAAACCCGCTGGTCAAAATTACCAAACGTCGGGATCACCCGGTAGAATTGCCCGGTGGTTACGCTTTCGACCAGGCGAATCGCATCTTGCAGGAAAAAAGATACGCCAATCGCTGAAATGAGCGGAACCAGGCGCGGCGCGTGGCGCAGGGGGCGATAAGCTGAGATCTCGATCAGGATGGCGATCAAACCAGAGGCAGCCATGCCCGCCAGGATTACCACGACCAACCAGGCATAACTGCCCAGGTTCGATAATCCGCTGAGTTTACCGGCATTTTGCATGGCAATTAAGATTTCCACGCCGACAAAAGCCCCAATAGCAAAAACTTCACTATGGGCAAAATTGATAAATTCCAAAACCCCGTACACCATCGTATAGCCTAAAGCGATGGCTGCATAGACAAAGCCGATCGTCACCCCGTCGATCAGCACCTGAGGAAGGTTAACCAGAGTGTAGCTAAATAAATCCATGCCACTCCGATCCAGGGTGACCTGGTTAACAGGGGAATTGCGCAAAAGTATCGCAAGCGCCAGCATAAATACCGAGAGAACCAAACCGCTGGCCAAAACAAATACAATAATCTGCCCGATCGGACGGAAAATTTCTCTCAGGAATTGCAACTCAAAGATACGTCTCATCAAGACTCCCTAGAGAGTCCCGGCCCCCTCGGGTTGAGAGGGCCGGGTATAAGTTATGCAATTATTGGGGTGGGGCAATATCCAGAGTCTGGTCGATCGTATTGTTATTCCATTCATTAGGATCTGCTGACGTGACCTGGATCACAAAATACTTGGCTGTGGTGAGATCACCTTTGGCGTTGAAGTTAATTGTGCCGGTGATGCCTGGAAAATCTTTTAATGCACGCACAGCATCCGTAACCGCGGCGCGAGTGGGCAGTTTATTCCCGTTAGCCTTGGCGGCATCTTCAATCGCCTTGAGGCAGATTGCCATGGAATCGTACCCCTGAGCAGAGAATGGCTTGGGATCCGAGCCGTATTTGGCTTTGAAATCTTGCTGGTATTTGGCAGTGCCTGGATACAGCTTGGCTGGTCCGGCAACCGTTGTATAGAAAATGCCACCGCCATCCAGCAGGCCAGGCCCGCCGATATTAATGGCTTCCGGAGAGTCATAGCCATCGTCGCTCAGCAGCATGCCCATAAAGCCTTTCTCACGAGCCTGCTTGAATAAAACCGAAGCCTGGTCGTAAATACCGCCGAAATAGAGAACGTCGGGATTGGCGGCTATCACGGGGGATAAGATCGCGTCGAAGTTCGCTTTTTCTTCCGTCCCTTCAAACCCCACGACCTGCATGCCCTGTTTCCCGGCCTCCTGGTTGAAGAACTCAGCGATGCCCTGGCCATAAGCCGTCTTATCGTGAATGATATAAGCAGTCTTCATGCCCTTGGAATTGGCGAATTGAGCGCCGACGACGCCCTGGACGTCATCGCGTCCAACAATGCGGCTGACTTCTTTATATCCCCGGTCGGTGACCTTAGGGTTCGTGTTAGCCGGCGATACGTTGGCCAGGCCGGCGGTATGATATTCCTCGGAAGAAGGGATTTGCACACCCGAGTTATAGTGTCCAACCACGCAAAGGACTTGCGGGTCGGCTACGATTCGCTTCGCATTTGCCACGCCGTTGTCGGGATTCGCCTGGTCGTCGTAAGGCGCCAGCTCGAGTTTGAAACCCATCGATTCCAGCGGGCCTTTCAATTGTTCCAGGGCAAGCTCTGCCCCGTTTTTAATGTCAACACCAATAGCAGACTGGCCTCCTGATAGCGGGCTTTGGGTAGCGATCTTGATCGTGCCGCCCGACGTGGAGCCCGCGCCGCCGCAGGCAGCCAGCAATATGGCGATGACGACAAACAAAGTCACTGGCACAAAAAGGCGTTTCATCTAATGGATCCTCCTTGTTCATACGAAAAAGTTTTTCAGTATATTTGGATCAGTGAATCGACCGACTTCATTAATAGGACTGATAGGTTGCACCTCCTCCTCCAATGGATTAAATACAAAACCTCCTCTCCGGTTGATCATCGATGTTGGTGTCTTTCTAACCGGCTTACTACCCTGTTCTGGTAATGTTTTCTCTCGATTAGTGTCGACTGTTCAATTTACAAATCTTGATATTAGGTTTTTTGGAAAGAGACGCCAGGTACTGCTAAATTAGTTTAGCATAGAATGCCCAATTTGCAAGATGTTTATGAGAATTTTATACAGCCAAGGTTGTTTGAAAAGACCTTCCCTGAATTGCTCCCGTCCGAAAATTGCATGATAAAATCAAGGCAAAGAAAATCGCCCCCGTAGCTCAA
>CAWCPR010000020.1:0-191081 GCA_963797475.1 uncultured Chloroflexia bacterium
TGGACAGAGCATCTGACTTCGGATCAGACGGTTGTGGGTTCGAGTCCCGCCGGGGGCGCCTGGCTGTGGGGGGATCCAAAATTTATCATCCTCCCGATTGAAAATAATCCATCACTGGCAGTGACTGTACCTGCGGTCCGGTCGTGGTATGATCGTTTATTAAGAGGATAATCCGATGGACCCAAACCTGCTCGAGCAAGCTGAATTTGCCGATAACCCCGAACCTCGCTGCCCGGTAGTACTGCTGTTGGACACCTCCGGCTCGATGCAGGGTGCGCCGGTGCAGGAATTGAATGAAGGCCTACAAGCCTTCAGTGATGCCCTGAAGCGTGACCACCTCGCCTCCCTGCGAGTCGAGGTGGCGGTAGTCGCCTTTGGCGGTAAGGTGCGCGCCCTGGACGTACGCGGCGATCCCCAGCCGGGGAACAAGGTGATTCCCTTCAACCCGCGCGCTCTAGCGCGACGCACCACGACCAAAGAAATACCCTTCGATGCCCACCAGGCCTTCGTGACTGTGGACCTGTTCCAGCCACCATTCCTGCAGGCCAGCGGCGAAACACCCATGGGCGAGGCTATCCAGCGCTCATTGGCCCTGCTGCGTGAGCGCAAGGAGATTTACAAACAGAATGACCTCGACTACTTCCGGCCGTGGATGTTCGTAATCACGGACGGGAAGCCCACCGATCACAATTGGGAGGCGGCTGCTGAACAGGTCAAGCAGGAAGCGAACCGGCGAGGCGTGATCTTTTATGGGGTGGGGGTCGAAAAGGCGGATATGCAGGTGCTAAGCCGCTTCTCAGACACCCGCCAGCCGCTCAAGCTTAAAGGCCTGGACTTCGCCGACCTGTTCATGTGGTTGTCGAAGAGTCTCTCAGTCATCGCCCACTCACGGCCTGGTGAGCAAGCTCCCCTACCGCCTGTGGACTGGGGCTCGGTGGACACAACGCATGGAGACTAGCCCGGCGCTGCCCGGCGATCTGAAGCGGGAGGCGTCTGCCCTGGCATTATCCGGATGGCGGGTGTTGGCTGCGGCGGCATCCGGCACCTCGCACGAGCGCCTGGGGATGCCTTGCCAGGACGTTCTGGCCTTCCTGGCCAACGAGCATAGCCTGCTGGTCGCACTATCCGATGGAGCCGGGACCGCCGAGCGCTCGCAGTACGGCGCGCAAACTGCCGTGCAGGCCGCCCTGGATGTGCTGGCTGCTGCCTTGGATGAGGGCTTACTCGAAGAGCAGGCTAGTTGTCAAGACACGCTATGCGCAGCCTTCACTGCTGCCCGGTCAGCTTTGGAAAGTCTGGCGGAAATCGAGGAGCAGCCCTTGCAGGCTTACGCAGCCACCCTCAGCGTGGCGATTGCCACCGCGGACAGGCTGGCGGTCGCTCAGCTCGGCGATGGAGCTGTGGTCGCTGGGGAATCGCCCGACAAGCTGTTCCTGGTGAACCGGGCCCAGCGTGGCGAGTACGCCAACGAAACCTATTTCCTGACCCAGGAAGATGCCCTGGAACAGGTACAACTATCGGCGTATGAGAAAGCGGTAAACTTTCTGGCGGTGATGAGTGACGGTCTGACCCGCCTGGCAATCAAGCTGCCCACCCACGAGCCACACCTGCCCTTCTTCCAGCCGCTGTTCACTTTCGCAGTCCATGCCAACGAGGAGGCGCAGGCCACCCGCCAACTGGTGGATTTCCTGATCTCCGAACGAGTGTGCGCCCGCACGGACGATGACAAATCGTTGGTTCTGGCGGTGCGCCTGTCAGAGCCGGAACTTGAATCTGAAGTAGAGATGGAAAGCGAGTAAGCAAGCCTGCTCCGACGATTGCAGGAGTAGACCAGCTTCAATCTAAGCTTTTGAACGGTTATGGTCTGAATTGTTTATATGAATGTTTACAACGCAAAGGGGAAATCAATCTGGCTCGACGAAAGCGTTGGACGCGGTGGAGAGGCCACAGTTTACCGCGTGCGTGGTCAGACGGGCTGTCTGGCAAAGATCTACGAGCCGAAGCCTCGCTCGAATTACCCCGATAAGCTGGCCTGGATGGTCGGCCACCCGCCCAAGAATCCCACTCGCTCCATAGCCCACCCCTCGCTGGCCTGGCCTTTCGACCTGCTGTACGATTCTAATGATAAGCTGGTCGGCTACCTGATGCCTCATATCCACGCTGCCGTGCCCATCCTGGAAGTCTTCAATCCACGCCTGCGCCTGGCGACCCTACCGCGTTTCGACCGGCGCTATCTTCACCGCACCGCCCGCAACCTTTCAGCCACACTCACCGCTTTGCATGCCTGCGGCTATGTAGTCGGCGACCTGAACGAGAGCAATGTGTTGGTCACACCCTCAGCCCTGATCAGCCTGATTGACACGGATTCTTTCCAGGTACAGGAGGCGCATGGCAATCAGATCGTTTATCACCCCTGTCCGGTCGCCAAGGTAGAGTATACCCCACCTGAATTGCATGACCTGGCCATCTCTAGCGTTGTGCGCGAACCCGAGCATGATTTCTTTGCGCTTGGCGTGATTATTTTCCAACTCTTGATGGAGGGCAGCCACCCCTTCCGCGCACAGTGGCTGGGCAGCGGCGAATCACCGCCCATTGAGACCCGTATCGCGCAAGGCGTTTTCCCGTATACGGCCTCCGCCGGCTCGCTGGTCAAACCACCCAAAGGAGCCCCGGACCTCAACCAGTTGTACCCGTCCCTGAGCGAGCTGGTTTTGCGCTGCTTCACCGACGGGCACAATGACCCGCAGCAGCGTCCCGACCCAGAGCAGTGGGAGCGCGCGCTGGTCCAGGCCGAAAACGCCCTGGTGCAATGCCCGAACCATCACTTTTATTCCAACCATTTGCCCGAGTGCCCGAAGTGCCATACCGCAACAACCTCCCGGAAGACAGCAGCTTCCCAGCAAACGAGAGCCCCACGATCCGGGGCGACCGCCCAGCCTGCAATACAGCGGCCCGTGAAAGCACAGCCAGCGCAGCCGCAGCCAGCATTCCACAGCCCCCGGCCAGCTTTCCGCAGTCCCCAGCCCGTTGCGACAGTCCCGGCATTCAACTGGCGAGCCTTTATCGCCTCACGCATGACCCTCCTCTGGCCGCAGCCGGCTTACACCTCCTGGACACCCTCTCGGCCGAACCCCACGACTCCCCCGCCTTCCCGGCCGCAACCGATTGTACAGCCCTGGCAATGGCCAGCCCACCTTCAGGTAAGCCTGTGGGCTTGGGCCAGACCACGTCTCTCTAAAAGTCTGCTGACTGGAGGCGGACTGGGCGCCCTGGTTGGGGTTCTGACCGGAGGTCTGGCCGGGGTGGCTAACGCCTTGCTGGGCGAGATGGCTGCCTGGACCCTATTATGGGCGCTGGGCGGGGCGGCAGCCGGCGCGTTACGCGGTTGGAAGCCCGGTTACCAGATGAGCGTGTGGGTCAACCGCCGTATTGGCTGGCACCGGTTGTTGCCCGCTGCCGGCTTGCTGGCTGGCGCTATAGGCGGCCTGTTGGTCGGCACGTTCATTGGCTGTTGGGCGATCTTGCCAGTGCTCATCGGCCTGATCTCCGGAGCGCACCTGGGAAAGCAAGCCGGGCACAAGATTGCCAAGCTGGGCTCCAGCCTGGGCTGGGGACGCATCTGGGCCGGGCTTGGCGCGGGGAGTGCAGCCTTGTTCGGCTGGTGGTTAGCTGCATGGCTGGGTGGGGGCGCAGTAGGTGACCTGGCCGCTCAGGGCGCTACCTCGCTAGCCGGCTGGCTGTCCTGGCAGTACACCTAGCTTTCTGGTTACCGCAGCGGTAAGCGGGGTGCTATGCGGCGGGCTGGGCGGCGCTGTCGCAGGAAGCCTCACCGATCTGGCCGCCCGCTTCACCGGCCTGGTTGATTGAACTCAAGTGGGAAAACAAGGTTATTAAAAAGCACTGACAAAAAACTGCTGTGCAAGCTCCAAAGAAGAAGCTTGCACAGCAGCGTTGGTTTTATCGTAGGTAACGAATTAACCAGGAATACCGGCCTCTTTCACTGCCCTAACGCAGCAAATGCCGCGTCGAGCAAAGCCCGGGTGTAGGCTACATTGTGGACGCCCAGGCTCTTGTCCTCGTGGGCGATGTAGAGCCAGTTATAGAGAGCGATGCCTACCCCTTCGGGGGCTTCCGTCACGGTCGGATGGCCTTCAGAGGTGTTTACATCGAGCACGCCTGCTTTAACCAAAGCCGCCCCAAGTTCATCCAGTCGTCCCTGGATCTCGGTCTGCACGCCGTCGATATCGAAGTTTTCGGCGTCAGCATGGCACTTCTGGCAGGTCGCAATGTCCGGCGCAAAGGAATGGTTTTTACCGTCACCCATGTGACAGCCTACGCAGGTATTTTCCACCTGCGAGTAATGCGGGCTGGGCTTGCCTACGGCGCCGGCGCCGGCAACACCGAGCAGCATGGCGCTCTGCGGACCGTGGTGAGGCCCCCAATGGGTGGTGATGCCTGTGATCATGCCATTTTCCGCTACGGGGCCATCGCGCCGCGGCTGGTGGCAGTTGGCGCACAGGTTGCCTTCGCCGCCGTCAAAGGTCGCGCCTTCGACAGCGAAGAGCGCTACCGGATCGGTGGTCTCCAGGGCGAAGTCATCCTTAGTGTAGGTGGTATGGATCTGGTGGCAAGCCCGGCAATCCTGGCGGGTTGGATCTGGATCCCCGGTCTCAACCTGGTCCGGGCTTAGCCCGGCAGCAATTCTGGCGCTGAAAGCTGCGCCTGAGTGACAACCGGCGCAATCTGCCTCGGTCGCACGCAGATAGGCTTCACCGGTCGCATGAAGGGACGTGCTCCACTCCGTTTCCTTTCCGGTGATCAACGATGTGTCGTTGTGGCAGTCCGTGCAGGTTATCTGGGCGATCTCCCCAGGCGAGCCAGCCTCGCCTTGCGGACCTTGAGACCCAGCGGGTCCTGCCGGACCAGCGGGACCCGCGGGACCCGCGGGACCCGCAGGCCCTTGAGGTCCAGTAGTACCGGCAGGCCCTGCACAGGCAGCCAGCGCCAATGCCAATAACAGGATTAAGACCCCTATAAATAAATATTTCATCTTCATCATCATTCTCCTCAAGAATTATGTGAATTGTGAGGTTCTTTAAGGTCCTTTTATGAAAACTCGTTAATCCATCTCTATGCGGTTACCTCCTTTCCGGCTACTTTGGTCCCAGTAACTATTTGGGCTATTAATGCAAAGGGTATCTCCAACTTTGGGGTGAATACCCTAGGGTCTATTATACATCAAAGATAAGTATAAGATTAAAACAATGTGAAATTGGTGCTGTGTTTATCTCAAGGGCTTTGTCTCAATTCGATGAAATTTAATCCTTTATTCATCCTTAATTGGTTTTTTTTTCACGGATTTTACAGCAGTTTCCAACAAAATCCGTTAGGCTTTAAAGCGGTGCAAACCTCGCTTACTGAATAATCTATTTGGTTATTTGCAAAGGGTAATTATGGCGCATGAACTGATCCTGCTCGTTGACGATAATCCTAAATAGATGATATGGATGCCGGGAAGTTTATCTGCTTCCCGGCATCTTTTCATTATCCGCTATAGCGTATCCAGAGATGGATATTACTTCTCAACCATCCTGCTTTTCATCCTCAATACCAATTCGACTGAATAGTTTTAGTTTGACCTGGCTATCAAATAATTTCCATTTAAGCTGCTTATTCTCATCGTTGGCAATCCCTGCAAGGAAACCGACCGGGATTTCAAATCCCCCGGCCAATTCCTTCCCGCCGCCAAAGTAGCGACCATCTGTGCCTTTTCCGAAAACTTCTTTCAGGAATTTATCCGGTTCCAACATGATTTTGGATGTACGCAAGGATCCAACCAGCTTTTCTCCCGAGCCGTTGGCATTTAGAATCCCATAAACAATTGCCGTATGGACGTTTTCCTCCATGAGAAGAATATCGGCTGCCTGAGGTATCGCGTCCCGATCTTCGGCGCGCAAAAAGCCCACGCCAGCTAAAGAAAAGTTTTCTACAATCGTCCGGTGCTCTAAAGCTTGCCGGATGACTTCCATGGTTTGTTTGGAACGTTCCTGACTCAAAATCTGGAGGAGCAGGTCCGGATCGCTGAACTGGCTTAAAAGGAAGCGGCGCAGAAATCATTCGCATCCGCGCGTAGAAAGTTTTTAGTATCACTCATCAAGCCATGCATCAATGCAGTCGCCAGGATCATATGCTCATCTCGTAATTTATCCATTTTCAACAAGCCATGTTCTAGATATTCGCTATAAATCGTCGCGGTCGCCCCGGTCCGGCGAATATCACTGAAAGCTGGCTTAATTAGGTCTTGTTGCTCATGGTGGTCAACGAGGATTAAAACGGGGATCTCCGCCTGGGTCAACGCTGCGATGATCTCTGGGCAGGTGGTTCCCTGGTTGTCGACGAACACAGCGCCATCGTATGAGGTCAAATCACGGGAGGTATCAAAGGGAAACAGCTCGATCCCAAGCAGTTTGATCAAGGCGATATTTTCCTGGTGGCTGATTTTGCCGCAATAAACAATATCTGTATCGATGCCAAATTCGCTGCTGATCAGTTTATGGGCATACCCGGATGAGATAGCATCCGGGTCAGGAAAATCGTGCAGGACAATCAAATGGCGTTCGCCACGATGGGCCTCCAATATCTGCAGGATTGTTGGCCGCTGATGTAAAGACTTCCTAAGCGCCTCTTTCTGGATATTTTCATCGTTCATCATGAACCTTCTTTCAAAACGATTAACCCTGCTTCGATGTATATATGAAATCGGGTCGCACGGTTGGCTAACCTTCGATTAGAACTAAATGCTTCCAAAACTAAACTGCTTTGAATACGGAGACGAAGGCGGCTCCGGTTGAATCCGCCTTGTCTGTTTTCGAGATCTTGCTACCTCAACGGGTTGACAGGTTTTTGCACACCGATCCCAAGATCTCTAAATGTATCCCAACAAGAACAGGATCAACACAATCAGAAGCAATAAGCCGAGACCACCGCTGGGGAAATAGCCCCACCTTCTACTGTAAGGCCAGGCTGGCAAAGCGCCAATCAGCAGCAGAATTAAAACAATTAACAAGATCGTACCTAACATGACTTTCCTCCTTTCATAACATTTGGCAAGGGACCTTTTTAAAGATGCAGATCTTTCTATGACGAAATTGAATCCCTTTTTCGTAATTCAATCTTATAACCTTCGAATAAAGATTTCAATCAGGGAGTGCCCTAAAGTCTGTAAGGACTTCTCCTCACGAGCTCCTGGGAAAAATTACCGGGCGAGTTAGGGAAATCCCTACTCTCCCGCATGATGCGCCGTTCCGACATCATAATTAATCCCTTTGCGATTTACGAATACAGGTCTCCGTTTGTCCCCCTCAAGAAATTCATTACAACCAAAAAGCTGGTTTTTCCCCAATTTCAATCTTATAGAATTTGAATCACTTTTTCAATAAGGGAGTCTCCTTAGAACCGATACGGAATTTCCCTAACGAGATCTCAGGAGATTTCCATTTGTGGTAGGGAAATCCCTATAAAAGTTACAAAATTGTCGGGCAAGCGTATAGGAAACGTCGACGATTTCTAATTTAACCAAAATATAATGGCATTGATTGGCAATCAAATTCCTTCTAAAAATTTAATATCAGGTACCGATGAAGCCCTATCCTCCAAAAGGTGTCATTTCCGTTCACCTCGCCTGTGTAATTTTTCTGTTCTTCCAGCTCCAGCCGCTTCATGCTTTAGAAGCGACGCGAATTGCTCTCCCGGATCCGGATTTCACCAACTTTGTGCTTCAGGTGAAGAATGGTCAGGCAAAAGTTGCCCGGGGTGTTTACGTGCCAGGGGTTTTGGCATTACCAATTGTCCAACAACCGGCTTGGAATCCAATTTACGTCTCGAACAAGGTGGGGCTTGTAACGCAGTTACACAGCGCGGCCGCAAATGGGGTAACCGGCCTTTTAGCTCACAACTACCTGTCCGGCGAATTGTTTTACAGTCTCATCGAAGGACAGGAGATACGAATTGTTTATGGCGACGCGACAATACGGTCATACCAGATCACCCGGATCCACCGTTTTCAAAAACTGTGGCCGTCTAACTCAAGGAGCGACTATCTGGATTTAACCAACAGCGCTACGATGACCACAGGCCAGGTATTTGCTGAATATTACCAGGGTGCAGAACACGTCACTTTTCAAACCTGCATAAAAAAGGGGGATGTCTGGAATTGGGGCCTGTTGTTCGTAGTAGCTGAGCCTGTTGATCGTGGCAACTGAACTCCATAACCAGGATAAAAAAGCCCCCCATGCGAAATTGCAAAGCATGGGGTGCTAAGGAAATGGTCTTTGAGTGGATATTACGGGTTCATCGGAGGAATAACATCCATCCAGTAGCTTTGGATATCTGCATCCCAATCAGGCTGCTGTGTATCAGGAAATTGATCTGGAGCGAAACTGGGAGCATTCGCAAAAACTGACTGGTCCACGGTCAGGACGAAAACCTCGTTTTGAGCGTCCCAACCGATCGCTTGTAACGGGCTCGGGGCCCACAAGTCCCCTTCATCCGTATCAATGATTGCGTATTCAACCTGCCCAGTACTGACGTCAATCACGCCATTTGCAATCTTCCCCAAATCTTGTCCGTCATTGGTTTGGATGCTTGCACCCGCCAGCTTACTGGCTAAAACAAAGCCGTGCAGCGCCATGGTTTCTGTCATCCCGTTCGTCCCGGTAATCGCAGGCGAGGAGGTGACTTCAGGCATTTGTGTCGCTGCTGGAGTACTGGCGACCTCAGGGGTACTGGTGATTGCACTGCCAGATTCGGGCAGATTCTGCCAGTAACTCTGGATTTCTGCATCCCAGCCGGGCGATCCCTCGCCTATAGCAGGAATGGAATCGAGGTCTATATCAGGGGCCTGGCTCCAAGCATCCGAGCTTACATCCAAAACAAATTCATTCGGGGAGACGCTCGTCGTCTCTGTCATCGTAGAAGTTATGTTCAAATGAATGGAATCCCACGGCACAGGGATATTTTTCTCCCCTAAACCGAGGAAACCACCTGAACCAACGACAACATAATCTACCTTCTGATCGTCCAGATTGACAATCAAATCGTTCACAGAACCGATTTGCTCATCCTGCCCGTTGTAGACATTAAACTCCATAAGATTGGATACCAACCCGGGATCAGCGCTGCCTGTTGAAGGAAGTATCCCAGTTCCGGTTAATGCCTCGGTAGTTTCTACAGACGGGGTTTCCGTAGACATTGCTTCCGTGGCCGAGGGTTCAGTCGTTACAGGCTCTGTTGCCACCATTGTTGGGGCCTCCGTAGAAAGCCCCTCGGAAAGGGTGCCTAACGGATAGGGCGGTTCCGTGCCCAATGCGCCGGGTGTCTGCCCGGATGAGCTGCACGCAGCAATTATCATCGACAGGGCTACGAGCGTAGTTAACAAGATTGTCAGTCTCTTCATAATTTTTACTCCTTTGATCCATTCTGTTTTGGGAAATTATGATGGTCAAACCCATCACATCCCCACATGCATGCAATGATACAGGCGTGGATGGATTTATCAATCGGGAGAAATCCTATGAATCGTTCAGGAAAATCCATTAACCCCCCGTGGGGAATACCTGCCAAATCGTATACGGGAAATCCCGCATTTAGAATAATGGATACCCCCTACCCAAAATAGGGCAGGTCCTGATTGATTTAAAGGTCGTTTCTTTGTATATTTGATCTTGGAGAGAAGTGGGGGTTTTTAAGACAGATAAGTGTTGGGCGCGATGCCCCTGGCCGCAGGCCAGCCGTGCAATCCAATTTCAGACCGATGTCAAAAAAGGAGCTGAACCAATGGATACAATCCAGACTGATGTATCTACCCGAGTAAGCCAGGCGTTGTGGGACGATCCTCGCACAAGCGATGCAGTAATTGAGGTTCTGAATAAGAACGGCGTCGTAACGTTGTCAGGGATTGTGGGATCGATAAAGATCGTTCAGGCAGCAGAAGAAATTGCGCGCGCCCAGGAAGGCGTCATCAGTGTTGTTAATGAATTGAAGGTTAAATCAGATTCAGATCTCAATTTAAAAGTTCTCAACCCGGTTAAGGGGAAGGACGACCCGGATCAACGTTCCTTTCCCCGGAGCTGAGTTGATTTTCAAATCTCCACCGATCGCTTTGACACGCTCGTATGTGCCAACCAATCCGAAATGTCCGCCGCGTGCTAATGCTACCCAGTGTGAAGGCAGATTGAAACCGCAGCCGTCGTCTTCGATTTCTAAAGCAACTTGCTCCGCGTCGATTTCCAGGCGTACACTCAGGCGTTTGGCTTGTGCGTGCCGGAGAACATTGCTGACTGAGTGCTGGTAGATGCGGTATAAAGTCAGACGGACCCGCTCCGGAAGCGTCTGGCCATCTTCCGCCAGGTCCAAGCTAATCTCCAATTCAGGATGCGCCTGGCTCAACATCTCGATATGTCCCAGAATCGCCTTTTCCAGGCCATAGGAAGCCAGCGAAGGTGGACGAAGTTCTCCAGAGATCGACCGCAAGGAATGGATTACTTCTTGTACAATTTCTTTGGATGAATCTAAAGCATCCTGTTCAGGTTTGCCAGCGATAACATCTTCCAGGCCGTCTTCCAAAGCTTTCAAGTTGTAGGCTATTCCGTATAGATTTTGAATCGGATCATCATGCAGTTCCTGGGCGAGCGATAAGCGTTCCGCTTCCACATTCTCAATCAGCCGGCGCCTGACTTCGTCCAGTTCGGCTTCCATTTGCTTGCGCTCAGAGATATCTCGGATGGCAGCAATCACCATGTTCTCGCGTTCCGTTTGCACAGGGTTCAACATGATATCTACCTGAAATTCACTCCCGTCCTTTCGCCTCGCAAAAAGCTCCAGGTCAACACCCATTGGGCGCAGCCGCTGTTCAGCCAGATATACCAATCGGTGGCGAATATGACGAGCGTGAAATCGATCGGGGAGCAAGATTTCCACAGGTTTCCCCAGCAATTCCTCCCGGCGATATCCGAACAAAGCTTCCGCCCGGGCATTTAATCGCGTAATTTCGCCATAGGCGTTCACCAGGATTTGGCCATCTGGCGCCGATTCAAATAGAGAAGAGAATATTGTTTCGCTCGCATGTAGTTCCTCTTCTGTTTTTTTGCGCTCGGCAATCTCGCTCCTGAGAGCAGTGATTAATGTATGAAGCTGTTCGGTTCGCTTGGTCACCCGGGCTTCCAATTCCGAATTAATGCTTTGCACTTCCAGGTAGAGGCGGGCGTTATCAATGGCAATGGCCGCTCTACGGGCTAATTCTTCTGCCAGCACCACGTCTGCCTGGGTGTATTTCTTCCCTGATTCAGCCCATAAAAGTGTGATCACCCCTATTGTCCGTTCACGCGCAACCAAAGGTAAAATCATTGCAGACTTCAACCCAAATTTTCGAAAGATTTCGAGGCGCTCCTCGTCCAAATCGGATTGTTTAATCAGCGCTTCTGATAAATCCGGATAGAATTCTGGCTGTCCGGTTCGTAACACATTCGGGATCCCAACAGTCGAACTTTTATCGCGAGGGAACCGGCTTTGAAGTTTTAGGGCGTAATGGATCATTTCAGGATCGGCATGGGCGACGGCTACCTGGTTAAAAAATCGTCGTCCTCAAGCACATCGATTATGCACCAATCCGCTAAGTTCGTGACCGCCAGATCGGCAACGCTCTTAAGAGTCGCCGAATAATCCAAAGAGGAGGACAAAATCTTACCTGCCTCTGCCAGGAAAATTTGGGAATGTTCGGATTGTTTTAATTTGGAAATATCATGAAAAACGCTGACGGCCATAACCACACGGCCCTCCAGATCCATAATTGGCCGGGCTTTTACCAGGGACCAATGTCCCTCGTCGCTAGCACGGGTTTTGAAGTGAATAACCGCAGAGGGGTTCGGTACTCCTTGAAGGGCCAGCCTGTTCGGGAGTTGGTCCAATGGGAAGGACTCTCCGAATTCGTTCAGAAGATCAAATTTTAGCAATACCTTTTCTAGTGGGATTCTGAACAGCTCTTCTTTGCTGTCAAAACCAAGCAATCGAGCGGCAGCTTGATTTGCAAAGACCAATTGCCTGTCCGAATCTAATACGATGATGCCATCCGCGACCCCTTCCAAGATAACCGAAAGCTGGTCACGGGATAAGCGCAGCGCCGACTCGGTGCGCAGACGCAAAATCGCCGAGGCCAGCAAGCTGCCAACTCCTTGAAAGAAAATAGAATCGTCCAGTGAAAAACTGAATGCCTCTCTTGTAAATAAGATGAAGACGCCAAATGGAGCGATCCTGCCAGGGACTATGATGCTTAATCCGCTCTCGATGCCATAATTTCGAAGAATTTCTGCTTCAGAAAAGCCAGTCTCCGACTGAAAATTCTCGATTATCACAGGCTGATTCATCCGCAGTGTATATCTCGCAAGGGTTTCAATTGCAACTCTGATCCGGGGGTCGACCGCCATTTCTTCTCCCCAACCCTTGTCAATTCGTAAGTCCATGCGTTCGTCCGCTTGAAAATACTCGAAAAACACACAATAGTCGACGTTCATGATCTCCAAAATTAAGTTGAAAGTGTATTCCAGTAACTCGTTAAGATCAGTATTTTCCAGCGATTGCCGGCTCAACTGCTCTAAAAAAGATTGTTGGCGAGGGCGTGTTTGCAGTATTCGGCTTCCTTTATTGATTAAGATGTTTTTCACTGGCATTGTCCCACCTATCGATTTTAGAGAATTGTTTTCTTACTTGTTCTGGTAATACTCGCAACCAACAGATGCGATCTTACTCATAGATTTTGTGGTTATCCGATAAATATTACCCCAATTATATTATTAATACGGGTTTTATTGTGAAATTGGTCCGCATAGGTAGAATCACATAATCAAATCTTAAATTAATTGCCAGAAATAAGCTCAAAGGCTCACCCAACAAAACTGTGAACCCGGTTCTTTCGCTTTTACAAGCCTTTTACAACAGTTTTCCGGTCATCTTTGATAAACTTTTGACATAGGGTCGTGGCAGAACTTTTATACAATTGACCCTTCGCTGAAACCCTCATTCCCTTGGAGAATGTCGCCGTCTATGCCAAAATTCGCCTCTTGGTTACGTGACCCGCTCGTACGGAAAACCCTAATTGGCACCGTATGGGGTTTACTCCTCCCGCTGTTATCCACAATAATCGAAATCAACAGATTGCATATCCCTTTGAGCCTGCAATCCTTTTGGATGGCACAGCGCCAATATAGCCTGCTTTGGCTGATCGATCTGGCGCCTCTGGGGCTGGGCGCCGCTGCCTACCTTCTCGGCGAACGGGAAAAGCAATTGGCTGAATTGCGGGCAATCCTTGAAAAGACGCTGGCGGAGCACAGCGCTGATTTGCTTTCTAGCAACCAGGCGTTGCAGGCAGAGATCGCCGAACGCTCCAAAATGCAAGCGATCATCGGTCGCGCCAAGCGTGAATGGGAGGGCGCGGTAGATTCTGTGGCCGAGATGATCTTGATCACCGATTTGCACGAAAAGATCATCCGCTGCAACCGTGCAACGATTCGCAACCTGAGGACAAGCTTTCCAGAGCTGATCGGAACACCGATACGAACGGCGCTATTTGGTACCCACTCCAACAATGGGGATAATTTTGAGATGCAGTCCCTGGTCGGGCATGAAACACAATTTCCCCGGTTGGACGGTTATTATTCGGTTTCTGCATATCCATTGACCATCGAGGAACAGCCGTTCGGGACGATTTACGTTTTAGGGGATGTCACAGAAAAACGGCTCGCCCAGGCGGAGATCAAACGCCAAAAGAAATATTTTGAGTCGCTCGTCCAGCACAGTCCAGTGGCCATCGTAACCCTGGACGACCAGCAAACGATCACGACCTGCAACCCGGCATTCGAGAAGTTGTTCGGTTATTCCAGCACAGAAGTGGCCGGCTGCCAGATTGACGAATTGATCGTCCCAAGCGAGCAAATCGACCAGGCGCGCCAGCTTACCGAGAACTCCTTGGTTAGCAGCGTTCATTCCACCGCTGTACGGCGCAGAAAAGATGGAAGCCTGGTGGAGGTGGAAATTTTCGGGACTCATTTGTCCGTGGATGGCGAATCCTTGGGCGTGCTGGCCATTTACCATGACATCAGCGAATTGGAACGCGCCCGCCAGGAAGCTGAACAGGCTGACCGGGCTAAGAGCGAGTTTCTCGCCAATATGAGCCATGAAATCCGGACCCCGATGAACGGCGTGTTGGGTATGCTCGAGCTCACACTGGATACCCCGCTCAACAACGAACAGCGCGATTACCTGCGCACCGCTCTCGAAAGCGCGGAAGCCCTGTTGGCCTTGCTAAACGATATTCTCGACTTTTCCAAGATCGAGGCCCACCGGCTGGAATTGGAAACCCTGGATTTCAATTTACGCACTACCCTGGAAGATGTCGCTTACACGCTGGCCTCCAAAGCCTACAACAAGGGCCTGGAACTGGCATGCCTGGTGCCTGAGGACTTCCCGTCCAACTTGCGCGGCGACTTCGAACCGCTTGCGCCAGGTCTTGATCAACCTTACCGGCAACGCAATTAAATTCACCCACCAGGGAGAAGTGGTCATTCGGGCTGAGTTGAACTCACAAACCGAGAGTTTGGCCACCATCCGTTTCTCCATTCAAGACACGGGGATTGGAATCCCAACCGAACGCCAGAAGGCGATTTTCGAGCGTTTTACCCAGGCAGACGGTTCTACCACTCGCCGGTACGGCGGCAGCGGTTTAGGGCTTGCCATCTCCAACCAGTTGGTAAACTTGATGGGCGGTGAAATGGGGGTGGAAAGCCGGCCAGGGGAAGGCAGTACTTTCTGGTTCACAGCGGTCTTTGAGAAGCAATCCAACCCTGTTCAGCCTGTTTCAACCTCGCCTGTTTCCCTTTCGGAAATTCCTGTGCTGGTAGTAGATGACAACGCGACCAACCGGTTAGTCCTCAGCCGGATGCTCAACAGCTTTGGATGTCGTGCAGATGTAGCATCCAGCGGGGTTGAAGGCATACAGCAATTGCGCCGCGCGGCTCGCCATCATCGCCCATACCGGGTCGTCTTCCTGGATATGCAAATGCCTGAGATGGATGGTGAACAGGTAGCTCGGGCGATCAAAGATGATCCTTCCATCGCCGGGGTTCAAATAATTATCCTGACATCGATGGGCCAGCGCGGCGATTCCGCTCGCCTGGCTGAATTGGGTTGTTCGGGTGTCCTGCTCAAGCCAGTGAAACAAAGCCAGCTTTTTCAGGCGGTGCTGAACCTGATCGGAAAGAATGCCCCAACGGTTGAAGCGCCAGCAGGCCCAGCCAGTTCTCCAAATAACCTCGGATGCGATTTGGCAGATTTAGACATCTTGCTTGCGGAAGATAACTTCATCAACCGCAAATTGGCCATAACAGTTCTAAAGAAAGCCGGAGCGCGGGTGGATGTCGCCGAAAATGGCGCTCAGGCTGTCGACATGGCTATGATTAAACCTTACAATGTGATTTTGATGGATGTGCAAATGCCCGAAATGGACGGCCTGGAAGCCACCCGTCAAATCCGAGTCAACGAAGGCCAGAAAAAACATACTCCAATCCTGGCGATGACCGCTCACGCGATGCAAGGCGACCGGGAAATGTGTATACAGTCTGGGATGGATGGATATGTGACAAAACCACTTGAGCAGGCATCCCTTTTCTCAGCGATCCTCCAGTGGTCTCAGGCAGAGCCAGTTTCACCCGAAGAGTTGCCTGAGGGAACAAATGGCAGGTCTTTGGATATCGATGAAGACTGGGAAGCCTTGCAAAACCTCTCTTTGGAGGAAATGGATCTGGCCTTCCTGGAAGGCTTGAACGGGAATGGTTCTCCAAATACCAATCAGCCGGCGGTACAAGCAGGCGATCGTGTGCATCAGGAAATGGACCTCGCCCAAAAACCGCCCGAAACTCATTCTTCACTAGAAATCCCCTCTGACCTTCTCCAGAATGAGCACGTCTGCTTGAAAGAAGCCCTACCCCGCTTTGAAAACGATTTAGGGTTTTTTAAAGAGATTTACACCGAATTCGTCCAGCACATGGATGAGCGAATAGTAGAGATCGATCAGGCTGCGAGCCAGAAGGATGGCGACACCTTGAGACGCCTGGCCCATAACCTGAAAGGCGTTTCCGGCAATTTTTGCACCCCTGCATTGACCGAATTTGCTCGCGCGTTGGAGGCGTGCAGTTGCCAGGATGATTTCTCCCAGGCGCAGAAATGTATCGATTCCCTGCGGGCCGAAATCCCCTACTTGCAAGATTTTATGGCCCGATTACAATCTTTCACAATTCCGAATGGAGTCGAGGCGTGAACCAAATTCTGGTCATCGATGACGAACCTCTTTTCCACCGCATGATCGAGTATGCCCTGGAGCCGCTTGGCTGCTCGATTGAAAAGGCTCCGGATGGATTTGTCGGCTTGCAGAAAGCCCATGCGACACAACCGGATGTAATCATTTGCGATGTGATGATGCCAGGCATCACTGGTTACGAAGTCACCCGCCGCCTGAGGCGAGAGGCTGCTTTCGCACAAACCCCTATCCTGATTTTAACGAGTGAAGCTGAAATCCAGGACAAATTAAACGCCTTCGAAGTCGGCGCCGACGATCATGTAGCCAAGCCATTCGACCCGGCCGAATTAGCCGCCCGGGTAGGAGTGCTTCTACGCCGGTCGGAGGCTTTGAAAGCTACCCAGCTCAATCGCCAGCTCCGCAATGAAAAAGCGCGTTTGATAGCCGTCCACAGCTTACGCGGCGGTGTGGGATGCTCCAGCATCGCCGTAAACCTGGCATCCGCGCTGCACGAATTGTGGGGCGCTCCCACGCTAATCATGGACCTGGCAGTGACGGCCGGCCAGGTAGCTCTGATGCTGAATTCCCCCATCAGGCGCACCTGGGCAGACCTGGCCAACTGCATCCCGGAGGAGCTGGATCAGAACGTGCTGGATTCTGTCATCAGTCTGTCGGGTTCCAATTTACAATACATGCCGCCCCGACCAGCCCCAGGGACGCCGAGCTTGTGACCGGCGAATTGGTCGCGGCCGCATTAAAAGCTGCTCCGCGAGCATTTCGATTATCTGGTCGCAGACCTGCCTCACGACTTCAGCGAATTGAGTCTGCATGTCCTGGATGAAGCCGATGCGATCTTGCTCCTGTTGTCGCCCGAGATGGCTTCTATACGCGCTGCGGGAGCTGCCTTGGAGACTTACCGGGCGCTGAATTACCCGGAGGAACGCGTCCGCCTGGTTTTAAATAATACATTTCCTAAACATGGGATTGCGCGCGAGAAGATCGAGGAGGCATTGGGCTCCCCCCTGGTGATCGGCATCCCTTACACCCCCGAGAAATTCGTTCAGGCCATCAATGTGGGCCAACCCTTGGTGTTGGGCGATCCTGGCGACCAAGCTGTTTGCCTGTTCGAAGATTTCGCCTTTTACCTGAGTAAGGAAACCCACAAGAAATCTCAACCGGACAACGCCAGCCCGAGCTTGAAACGGGTCTATCGACGCTACGCAGAACGGAAGAGAAAAAGCTGATCATGCGTCCAGGACGGATTATGGCGTCATGCGAAAGTTGAAATCAGGCTGGCTTGGAGAGAACAGCGCGTTATAGTATTTGAGCGGATGTATGGTTCATGACCATATCGACGATCACAACCATTTCATTTTATAGGGCCAGCTTCGTAAAACTCAAGTGCTGGAAGTAACCTGAAAACTTACAAAATGTCACCGCGTGGATGGAGACAGCAGCCTGGTTTAATTCCAAAAGACGTGGAACATGGTATATTAATCGTAATTACAAGCCTCCTACGGGGCTTACATCCAGATGGCTGTTCGTACGTGCCTGGGGAAGGAATAGAAAATGGCATCCAAAAATCAAGCTAACCCCGGAATGCCGCTTGATCTTGACTGGGTGATGGGCGCCCATATCAACCGCAGCGCGGTTGAACGGCGCACCGCCAGCTTGCCGGCCCGCAGGTCGATAAAGAAGGTTTGGCAGGCAGCCTGGTTATTGCGCGCCATCACCTGCATCGATCTGACTACGCTGGCGGGCGATGACTCCCCCGGGCGGGTAAAACGGCTATGCGCAAAAGCCAGACAGCCTGTACGCCAGGATATGCTCGATGCCCTGGGCGTGGCGGACCAATCCATCACAGTCGGCGCTGTATGTGTTTATCCCAGCCGGGTGAAAGACGCGCTGGAAGCCCTAAAAGGGACCAATATCCCGGTCGCTTCCGTCGCAACCGGATTTCCCGCCGGGCAAACGCCGCTTCCCCAACGTATTGGCGAGATCGAGCAAGCGATTGAAGCCGGCGCGGCCGAGATCGATGTCGTGATCACCCGCACCCACGTCCTGACCGGAAACTGGCAAGCGCTTTACGAAGAAGTGAAGCAGTTTCGTGAGACCTGCGGCAAAGCCGCTCACATGAAAACTATTCTGGCCACAGGTGATTTAGGTACATTGAAGCAGGTTTATCAAGCCAGCCTGGTGGCGATGATGGCTGGATCTGACTTTATAAAAACTTCAACCGGCAAAGAAACGGTCAACGCAACTCTGGATTCCGGTCTGGTTATGCTGCGAGCGATCCGCGAGTATGGACAACGCACCGGTTTCAAGGTCGGATTCAAACCCGCCGGCGGGATCGGCAAAGCCAAGCAGGCGCTCGCGTGGCAGGCATTGATGAAGGAAGAACTTGGCGACGAATGGTTGATGCCGGATCTGTTTCGCATCGGAGCCAGCAGCTTGCTTACCGATTTGGAGCGCCAGCTCTACCATTACCTTACCGGACATTATGCTGCTCGACACCACATGCCGATGGGATGAAGGTTGGAAACAAAGATTGAGCCAAAATGGAGCGATCGATGAACGTATCCGAGGTGTTTAAAACGATGGTCTACGGACCTGCTCCCGAATCACCTGAGGCAGCTTATGCCTGGCTGGAGGATCACGGGCGCCGGTTCGGCCTTTTTATCAACAATGAATGGATGATCCCGGATGAAGCCCAATTTAAAGCCAGCTACAACCCTGCTAATAGGGAAAAGTTGGCCGACACGTTACAGGCTGGGCAAAGGGAAGTAGACGAAGCCGTCGCGGCCGCACGCCGTGCTTTCGAGACCTGGAGCAAGACTCCCGGCGCTGTAAGGGCTCGCTACCTGTACGCAATCGCCCGCAACATCCAAAAACATCACCGGCTTCTTGCAGTGTTGGAATCGCTGGACAACGGAAAGCCAATCCGAGAATCGCGCGATATCGATGTGCCGCTCCTCGCTCGCCACTTTTATTATCATGCCGGTTGGGCGCAATTGATGGAAAGCGAATTGCGTGATTACCAGCCGGTAGGCGTGGTCGGGCAAATTATCCCCTGGAATTTCCCGCTGCTCATGCTGGCCTGGAAAATTGCGCCGGCGATTGCAATGGGAAATACGGTAGTGCTAAAACCGGCTTCATACACCCGCTTATCCGCCCTGCTTTTTGCGGAAGTCGTCGCAGAAGCTGGGCTGCCGCCGGGCGTGATCAATGTCGTTACAGGCAGCAGCCAGGCTGGATCGATGATCGTAACCCACCCGGACATCGATAAAATCGCTTTTACTGGCTCAACCGATGTCGGCCGCATTCTTCGCCGCCAAACGGCGGGATCAGGGAAGAAACTGTCCCTGGAATTGGGCGGCAAATCACCCTTTATCGTATTCGAAGACGCCGACCTGGATGGAGCGATTGAGGGCGTCGTGGATGCCATCTGGTTCAACCAGGGCCAGGTTTGCTGCGCTGGGTCAAGATTGCTCGTTCAAGAAAATGTCGCCGACCGCTTTATCCAGAAACTGAAGGAGCGCATGAAGCACTTGCGCGTTGGCGATCCACTGGATAAATGCATCGACATGGGTGCAATCGTCGATCAAACACAATGGGAAACCGTCGATAATTGGGTCAAGATAGGCGTTCGTGAAGGCGGAAGCCTTTTTCAACCCGAAATCGACTTACCCACAAATGGCTGCTTCTACCCACCCACACTGATCACGGATCTCGACCCGGCCGCCTCTACCGTACAGGAGGAGATTTTCGGGCCGGTTTTGGTCTCGTTGACCTTTCGTACCCCGGCGGAGGCCATCGCCCTGGCAAACAATACCCGCTACGGGTTGGCTGCCAGCGTTTGGAGCGATAACATCAATCTGGCGCTGGATGTCGCCAGCAAAGTCAAAGCAGGCACATTATGGGTGAACTGCACGAACCTTTTCGATGCAGCCTCAGGCTTCGGCGGCTACCGTGAGAGCGGGTTCGGCCGTGAAGGCGGCAAAGAAGGGCTGTTTGAATATTTACGCCCGGCCTGGCAAAATCGCCCCCGGCCAAATTTCCAGCCGGTAGAAGAAGAACAAGGAAAACTAACCTGGGGAGCTCACGTCCCTACCCGTCCAGCCGCGCCTCACAACGGCAAAGTAGATGGAAATGAAACGCCACACGTCGACCGCACGCCAAAATTGTATATCGGCGGTAAACAGGTGCGTCCCGACGGTTACTATACGCGCGCTGTATTGAGCCCAAAGGGAGCAGTCCTCGGCCAGGTGGGGGATGGTAACCGCAAAGACATCCGCGATGCAGTCGAGGCCGCCCATGCCGCCCACACCGCCAAACCCGGTTGGGCGATGCGCCATGGCTACAATCGTTCGCAGATCCTTTACTTCATCGCCGAGAATCTGGATGCGCGCCGGGAAGAATTTGCCCGCCGCATCGCGGAGATGACCGGTCAAACTTTGAAAGCTGGCCTAGCGGAAGTGGACCTGGCAGTCGAGCGCCTGTTTACCTATGGCGCCTGGTCGGACAAGTACGGCGGCGCCCTGCAGGAAACCACATTGCACGGCATCACCGTCGCCGTAAATGAACCGGTTGGTGTGATCGGGATCGGCTGCCCGGATGAATATCCGCTGCTGGCTTTCGTTTCTCTAATGGCCCCGGCGATCGCTCGCGGCAACACGGTTGTGATGATCCCCAGCGAGAAATTTCCCCTCAGCGCTACTGATTTCTACCAGGTCCTGGACACGTCGGACGTGCCGGCGGGTGTTGTCAATATCGTCACCGGGGATCAGGCCCACTTAATGAAGACCTTGATCCAACACGAGGACGTAGATTCCGTCTGGTATTTTGGGACGGCGGAAGGCAGCTACCACGTTGAGTTCGAATCGGCGGCGAATATGAAGCGCACCTGGGTGAATTACGGCTTTCCTCTGGATTGGACCAACCCAGAGCAAGGTTCAGGCCACGAGTTTTTGCACCAGGCCACACAGGTGAAGAATATCTGGGTCCCAACTGGCGAGTGAGCGCCACGGATCAATACTACGGGGTGATCTCCAACCAGGTCTGCCCGCCGTCCATGGTTTTCAAAAGGCTGGATTGAAGCCAGCAGGTAAATGGGAATCCCCCGGCCGGTAAGGCGTTTCCTGGGCCTACCTTGTCTCCACTGCAGGTCCCATTTTCCAACCTGGCCCAGGCAATTTGAGGGCTGGCATATTCCAATTGGACAACGCCTGGAAGCTGGTTCATCAGGTCCAGTATCGATGTTGCGATCCTACTTTCAAGCAACGCGCCCGGCCCGGCGTTTCCATCCAGCACAACCGGCAGCCTCGTCCCGCGATCCATGGCGAGCAAAGCGGCAGCCTGCTCTTCTGGAACAGGCAAGTTCTTCAGCAAACTCCAGCTCTGGCCCTTTTCGCTGGTGTAAAAGGCCAGGTGCGACCCGGATGAATCGTTAAATGTCACTGCCACTAACGCTTGCGCAGAACCATAGAGCCACGGTAAACTCACTCCGACGCTGCCTGGATAGACGCCGGCAGGAAATGGGAGGGACTGTACCTGCCAGCTTCGCCCGCCATCCAGGGTCTGGTAAATCTCGTCCCCCCTCACCCCGCCTGCAAGCCAGCCTTCAAGCCCGTTCACAAAGCGGACCGGTCCGGCAGCCGGCGCTTGAAGCGCCGTCCAGTGGATGCCGCCGTCCTGGGTGGATAGGACAACACCCTGGCTGAAGCTACTGCCGGAAGGAAGCTGCAAGGATATCCAACCGCTTCGTGGATTCACGAAGCTAAAGGAAAGCACCTGTCCAAAATCCTCTATTTCCGGGGGTAATTCCACTTGCGAAGAGATGGGCCACGTTCTGCCGCCATCCTTCGACAGTAACAACACAAACCGAGAATCATCTACAGCTCGCAGGATCCACCCCTGGCGGGAATCCAGGAAGAAGGCACACAGGAAGGGTAAATCCTGGTCTGCAGGAGGCGTGATATCGCTCCAACTGGAGCCCCCATCTTCGCTCCATAAGAGCCTGTTTCCAACAAGCGCCCAGCCTTGATCCGGGGTGATCAATTGCATGGATGGGAGCTGGCTGCCAGCAGCCTGGATTTCACTCGGGTTTATCTCCGATTGGCTTGCCGCGGTTGGGCGTCGGCTGGGGGAGCTGGGTGATTTCTCCATCGACAACGTCGCTGTCGATGCTCATCGAAACGCCTCCCCAGGTTTCTGTGTGCCCGCCGGTATATTGCCGGATGCGCCGGTGGTTCGACCACAAGGTATCGGAAACACACGGCACACCCCAGACCGTGGCATTGGGATCATAAAAACTCTTCGTCCAATGGGCCATCCAGGCATCGTCCGGCGCTGGAACAACGTTCGCCCATTCCGGGATTTGTGAATTACAGGAACCATAGACCCCGGCTTGGGCGCCCAATTCGTGCAGACGCTCCACCCAACCTTTAAGAAAGGATTTCATCGCCCCGAGGCAGCTCGAGGTGGCGCCGGAGAAGCCTTCCAGGTCGTAATAAATCACCCGATCCTGGGCCAGGCCTAATTGGCTGGCTGCCGCCGCTGCCGCATCGGCTTCCTGACGGCCCTGTGTTTCGGCTGTTCCCAGATTGTAACTGAACCGGTGTAGATAACCCGAACATGGCGCTTGCAGGCCGACCCAGGTCGGGATCAGAGACCAACCTTGCTGGCTGACCTCGTTTACCCAAAACGCATTCAAGTAGGGATTGGGATCACAACCGTAGCTGATCCCGCCCAGGTAAATATTCACGTCGTAGTATGGGCTTTTATTCCACCAGGTTTGCATCCAATCGACGGATGGCGAATAACAGCGATCGAAAGCAGCTTTGTCGCTGAGCTTAATTGCGCTGGGGTCGTTGACCACAAAATTTGTGCTGCGCGTCTCGAGCTGCCCCTGGTAAGCCACCTGGACAGTCTGCGTATAAACCCCAAGACAATCTGGCACAGTTTCCTGGAAGAAGTTATTCCACTCCCCGCTTGCCAGATCGACCGAATCATTGGTGATCAGGCTGCCGCCGCACGGATCTGTCCTGGACCAGGTGAAGTTGGCAGGGACCGCATTGTTCGAGATATTCGTACCGACCAAATGGTAGCGAATCGCCTCACCTGGGACAAAGGCTATTTTCGAAATATCCAATTCATCTGAGATCCAGATAGAGGTAACCTTCACCGAAATTTCACTGTGAAGATTATTGACCAGCGGCAAAAAGATCGACTTTATCGCCGGGCGCAGCCAGGTAAAACGCATTGCGCTGAACGAGACCGTGGCGCTCTGGTTCGCCTCACCCGTCAGGTCAGTCAGCCTGACAGCAGCATGGGCGCCAGCCTGGAATGTATATTCCCCTAAAAGCGACCACTGGTTGTTGAGTTGGGATTGATCACGAGTGACGGTCGTACTGCCAAAACTATGAATGACTGTATACTGCGCCGAGCCCGTATCCCAACCGATGTGTTTCGCAGGGCAAGGCCAATCGACTGCCGGGTGGGAGGGGATGTACGCTTCAACACGGTAAATGCCATCCTGAGGTAAGGTTGGATGCCACTCGCCGGTTTGTTTAGAATTTGCGGTGATATCCGCATTTAGTGTAAGGAACGCGCTGTGGCCGCGATCGTTGGTAAAAGGATCCCAACCCGATACACACACTCCCTGGGATAGCGGGGTCAGTGCAGGTTCCTCCACGATAACTTCCGGGCTTTTTGTCGGGGTTAAAGTGATCGCAGGAGTGCGGGTTGAAGTTGGCGAAATCTCCAGAGTGGGAAAAATCGTGGGAGTTGAGGTCGTCGTGGATTGAAATGTGGAAACCGGCATCTTGGTCGGCGTCGGTTGGGTTGTCGCCGTCGGCGTAGAAATTGTCGCCGACGCTAAAGACGCCCCCGCGGCAGGTCTTCCGGAAAGCAGACCATACACAAAAAGAATAACCAATACGGATGCCACAACCAGCGCCTGGCTCCAGGCTGAGGTCTTCTTTAAAAAGCTTCATTCGAGGCTCTTTCGTTATCTAAGTTAATGCGGAATCCAAATCCGCCAGAGTGGCATCCGTGTATGGCAATCTGGCGGTTGCCGAATAGCGTCCTTTACAGCCTCTATTCTAAACGATCCTCAGGTACTGTGCCTAGGGATTTTGCCCAAAGAATTTGCCCTTGGACGATCTCCCCAGCTTTCGGTGGGACTTATACCCCCGTCTTTGCCAGGACAATAATCCGATCCTCTTCTTCCAGACAAATCTCGACGGATTTGCGAGGGTTGAGAACTACACCATAATTGCGGTCCGGATCACTGGACTGACCCTTCATGCGGTAACCGACAGCAATCTCATCCCGCTGCCTGGCTGCCTCTACCACCGTGTAAAAGTTAATCTTCGATCCAGGAATCACATACAGGCAGGCAGGTTTCATGTAAATTTCGATCCCCTCCGGATCGAAAAGATCTTGAAAAAGGGTGTTTAGCTCTTTGTTTTCCGCCACCTGGGCGATCATGTGGCTGATCAGGCGATCGCTGATGATGAAATCATCCGCCCGTTTCGAGAGGGCCAGGTTGCGATTGCGTAGATCCAACATCTCTGAAACGATCGAAAATTCCAGTTTGTGGGTATCGGCGATATCGCGCAGGTGCAAAAGCGTAATCAAGGTTTGAGCATCTGCCTGCTGCACTGAAAGCCGGTCGGAGTAAGCCAGGATGATGACTCGCTGGTAATCATCCAAACTTAAATTTTCCAATAGATGGCGGTTGGTGGTGTCTCCGGCCTTGTAGCAAACCATTTGGTTAAGCAAATCATGGCAGTCCTTCCCGATATCGCTCTCAATCAATCCAGGATCGGCTACCACGGTCGTTTCGGAATGTGGGGCTAAATATTTGTCCAGCTCCCGGACGATCCTCACACCACGCCAGTTCCAACCCAGGATCAATGTTTGCTCGGGCCTGCGACCAGGTGGGTTATCCATATGGATCTTGTCATTCATCACAAGGACTGGTTCGTCCGGCTGGAAAACGATGGCGTTATTATCCCTAGCGATCACAATTATTTGATCGCCCGCACTTATTTCCGTCCTCATGGGCGGCTTCAACCTGGGTCTCTCTCCCGTTCGGCGCAACCCGATCACGCTGTCCAACTCGGACGCTAATAATACTTCTCCAAAAGTCTTTCCAACCAGCCGAGGCTCCGTGTAAAAATAAATCTCATCCCCTTCGAAATCCAACAACTCGCTGTAAACTACTGACAACCCGGATTGGCGTGATGTTTGGGAGATAATGCGCGAGATGACATCCCCCTGGCGGATCCACTCGACTTCATTTTTCCCAAGCACCTGGGCAATTTCTGCGTTCTTTGGGCTGCGAACGCTGGCGACGATATGGTAGGGTTCTTTTCTGCGATTTGGATGATTGAGAACCGCCAGAACGATTTTGATGACATCCGCATCCGGGTTGACGCTTTCCGGGGAAAGTACGATGATATTACGGGAGGCATTAAGGTTTACCAGACGCAAGTCGGACATCTCCATCGGATTGCCCTTGCGACAGATGATACGAACTCGACCGGTACGTCCGACTTTATGGCGTATCGCCTCCTCCATCTCGATTTTTTCATGGTCCCCAAGGACCACGATGCTGGCCCGGTTTTCACTGGAGTTAGCCTTAACCAGCTCAAATAGTATCGTAAAAATTTGCTCCGACCAGCCCAAGACCACAGTGTGACCTGCCTCCATGACCTCGGAACGGCCGCGGCGCAGCTCTTCCAGGTTTGCGCGCATCCCGTTTGTCAGCACGCTGATCACCGTGCTAAATACGAACAGACTGCCGAAGGTCACCCCCAACATCAATATGCGATACCCCCAGGGTGCATCACGCCCACCAATTGGCGCGCTGCCCAGGGTGCGTAATAAGCCTTGCCATAGTGCATCCGGAAAAGAGTACGGCTGTTCTTGACCGGGGGCCAAACCAGACAAGGTAAGCACAAGTGCAGCAGTTAAAATGATAGATAAGGTCAGCAAGGCCAACCAGGCTACCAGCACGGCTGGACCTTTAGAAAATTGGTTGTCGAGACTGTACCGCAGTCTTTTGCCCAATTGACTGCCGAGGCGTTTTTCCGATGCTGCCATGCAATGCTCCTCCTCGATAATTTGAAGGGTTCTAATCTATTGTTATGGGAGTATTAAGACAATTATAATTGCCTTTCCGGAAACAAAAAGACCAATTTCAAAATTTTAACAATGTGGATATTTCCTCTGACGAATCCATTAATCGTTCTGTAGTGGCACGAAATCGTCGTTAAAGTCAAACGACGCACGTCTGATGTGCGTCGTTTGAACCCGGGAAGCCTGTTTGCGAGAATTTAAGGCATTATCATTATTGTTCGAAGGTTACCGCCGTGGTCATTCCCCAGCGCAGCCTTGGATCGGGTTCGTTCAAAACCAGGCGGACGGTATAGGTTACGTCGCCGCGTTTGTCCTCGTAGATATCGCTGATCGTATCCACGACGCCGCTCAGGCTTAAATCTGGGAGAGCGTCGAAACTGATTGTGGCTTTCTGCCCTGCGGAGATGGAAACAACTTCAATTTCGGTCAAGTTATCCGTATCGACATACCACTGCGAGAAATCTGCCAGGCTCACCACCGTCGCCCCAGGGGTCACCTGTTCTCCGGCGATCAGGTCGAGTTTTGTCACCGTTCCATCGATCGTCGCGACCATGTCCAGGTTTGCGAGCTCGGATTCTGCAGCGGTGATCGCAGCCTGGGATGCAGCCACACGGCCCTCAGCCAGAGCCACCTGATCTTGGGCGAGGGCCAATTCATCCGAGTCGGGGCCTTTTTGGAGCAAATCGGAATTCTTTTGCGCCTGCTCGACACGCTGCTGAGCGATTTGCAGCTCTGCCTCAGCCTGGGTTAGCGTGAACTCGTTCGAAGTTCCGATCAAGTTATTCAGCCTGCGAACCTCTGCGTCGTAATTACGCTGCGCAGTAGCGACTTTGTTCACCAGCGCGGCGCGGATGACGTTATCTTCAGCTTTATTCTCGTAGGGTTTGAAGTCTTTTTTCGCCCGATCCAGGACATCCTTGGCGAGCACAACGTTGGCGCGAGCTTCATCCAGATCGGGCTGAGTAGCAGGAGAATTCAAGCCGTTTAGATTGCGCTCGGCATCGTGCAGCCGTTCGCGGGCGTCTTTTAAGTCTTGGAACGCTTGAGTTTGATTCTCCGGCAAGTCCTTGGTAAGCCCATCCAGCGTTTGCTGCGCGTTGAGCAAGTCATGCTGGCTCGAGAGCAGTTCCATTTTCGCGTTAGCAATGTTGGATTCTAACTGCTCACGATTCGACAGGCGGGCCATGACCTGACCGGCTTTTACCAGGTCCCCTTCTTTTACCAAGACTTCAGCGACCTGGCCGCTATTGACAAAGGACAGATCGACGCTTTCGCGCGGCACTAAGCGACCATCGACAACGACTTTTGTATCCGCGACCGCCAAAGGGATCGCCGTGGGTGTTGTCTGGGTCCCTCCCTGGGCGGAACCGGATTGACAGGCTGTCAATAAAAATCCCCCCAGCATTAATAACAGGACAAGCTTGGATAAGTATTTGGACATCGTGACCACTCCCATTTGATTTTTAATCGTTCTCAAGTATTTTGAAAGAGCCAGAATAGTGTTGGGCGCTTTTGGCGCACAACGCGTAAGGATGAAAAGAAATTCATCATGTAAGAAAAATAAAGACTGCTTTACTCATACGCCAGCACCTCTCGGATCGTCAGCCGGGAGGCATTGCGCGCCGGTAATGCACTGGCTAATGCCGACAAGACCAGAACCCCAGCCAGCCACACCAGGAATCCATCCATTGAAAAAACATAACGAAGCGGGCTTTGCAAGAAAGCAATACCTACGACGTTGTTTAGCAGGTAACCGATCGGTACCGCTAACAGGGCGCCTAACACCCAGGAGATGGATCCGATCAGCATCCCTTCCACGATCACCAGTTGTAGAATCGCGCCATCCGAAGCGCCGATCGCCCGCATCACCCCAATTTCCCGAGTGCGTTCGATCACGTTCATGCTCATCGTGCTCATCAATCCCAGTCCACCAACCAGCGCAATTAACCCGGCCATCACTAAGAGAAAGTAAACCAGAATGTCTGTCTGCGAAGTGTTCTGGCTAATCAATTGGGCTCCCATCTGGATCTGGCTAACCTGGATGCCGGCGCGGTCAAAAAGCGCTTGTAATTGGTCAGAAACTCGTTTTTGGGTCGCTATGTCATGCTGGCTGGTGACGACTCGCAGCTCTGAAATTTGACCGATCGTGCCCCGAATTTTACTGAGGTACTCATAGTTGGCATACACGATCGGTGGAACGACGTTCCCGGCCATTCGATAGGTACCGACGATCCGCCAACTGGTTTCCTTTCCTTCAATCGTCATCTGCACGACATCTCCCGCCTTTAGTTCTGGGCGGACAGCCAGCAGATGATTTCCGATAACAATAGCGTTCTCGTCACCAGGCAGCAACCAACGGCCGGATGTCAGCGTCGGATCGATTAATGTCGATTTCGCTGGAGGCGCAAAAATGACCACCTGGGTAGAAGTTTTCTTATCCGCAGTTAAAACTTCCGCAGAGGCCACACCCCACCCTTCAACATCGGCTACACCGCTCACGCTCCTGGCGATGGGATCAACCTTTTGCATTCGGTACGCACTGCCGAGGGAGACGTTGACATCTGAGAGGATGTAACCGAAAGTTTCACTGATCGCCTCGCTCATTGCAGCCCGCAAATTGAACACGGCGATGAAGATCGCTCCTGCCAATGTCAACGTGGAGAGGGTCAAAAACAGGCGTGCTTTTCTGCGAAATGTATTGCGAAGGGAGATCAATAAAGGCCGGGGCAGGCCGCGGATCTTTTCCAACACCCGGTCGAATAAATTCTTGCCAAAACGCCCTTTACCCAGGCCATAACTGCTGATAGCTTCTCGGATGGTGATGCGTGTACCTTTGAGCACGGGCGCTAATGCTGCCGCTACTGGGACGATGATGGCGACAGCGACCTGCAACACCAATGTTACCGCCGGCAGGCGAAATGGGCCTGGATTAAAATTCAGGTATGAAGCAATCCCACCCGCAGTGGCATACGCCAGCACCGCCGCCAGGGGCACGGCGACAATCAAAGCCAGAATTCCGAAACAAACAATCAATGCAATATACATACCGATCAATTGTTTCCCTTCGGCTCCAATTGCTTTCATGACCCCAATCTGGCGGATGTGCTGGCCGAGGAGGGCATTGATCGTATTGACGACCAGGAACCCGCTTAGCAAAACCGCCAAACCTCCTAAAAATTCCATCATGGCGCCTAACGCCAGAGTGATATCCGAGGCGAAATGGCGGCCTGGCCGGTAAACCAGCGTGAAATAGACCTCCCGCCCACTCTTCTTGATCTTATCGGCGACTTGTTCGGCGACAGCCTTTACGTGCTCCTCGTTTTTCTGATCATCAGCGACTGTTAGATATAATCTCGTAAAATCCTGCGAACCGCCCAACCATAAGAGAGTTTCCGGAGTAACGTAACCCGCGACCTGGCTTGTGAAGACAAACGGCGCGCTGGTCACATCGCGAACGATATTGGCTACGCGCAATTCACGTACTTGCCCAGAGGCAAGTTCCACTCGGATGGTATCGCCCTCTTTCACTGGAAAACCCACCAGCGCCGATCGCTCGATGAAGATCTCGTGTTTCCCCAATTTAAGCGCGCCGCCAGGTGTATTGGGCCGGATCAGATCGATTTGCATCGTTTCCAAAGGCGGGATAGAGGTGATGGAGATCGCTATCTTTTTGCCACCCGCGGCGAGGATATTTGCACCGACCGCGTTTCTCCCCTCAACCTGTCCAACGCCGGGGACACGCATGAGAGGCTGCAAAAAATCTTCATTAAACGGATCTGTGTAGATCGTTCCACCATGTGGATTTGCAGATTGATAGTCCGCGTCCATGTCATTTAAGATCATGATGAAGGAGCTGCTGACGAATCCAACCGCGAAAACGCCAACGGCAATGGTCATCATCACCATCAGGGTGCGGGTCTTGTTCCCCAGCAGATCTTTAATCACCTTCCGCCAGCGAGGGGCAATCATGAGGCGCTCCTGCGGCGTGCAGCGACGTTTTCAGATACCCGGGTTTCTACAATTTGCGCCAACGCGTCGCGCGTTTCGTCCGACTCGTCCATAATTTCTGCAAAGGCTTCCCGATCCAATGCGACAACCTCCACCGGGGCATCTGCGATCGCTCGGACGGTCGCAATGCTCTCACCGCCGCGCATCAGCTCGACTTCGCCAAAATATTCGCCCACCCCTGGCCTGAAAACAACCACGTTCGAACCTCCCGTCCGTTTTAATGCGACTTCAGCCCGGCCCTTAGTGACAATATAGAATTTATCGCCTGACTGGCCTTCTTGCATGATAATAGCCCCTGGATCAAATTTCATTGGTTTCAGTTTATGGGTCGCGTTCAACATTTGTTGGTGCGATAAAAGGGGAAATGCCCGGGCGATGTATTCATTGACGATTTCCCCGTCTGCGATGAGCAACGTGCGGGAAACCCGGCGAGCCAGACTGGAATCGTGAGTGACCATGATGATCATTTTTCCCTGTTTCGCCAGGTTCTCAAACATCTGGAAAATATTTTCCGCTGTCTTCGAATCCAGGTTACCAGTCGGTTCGTCAGCTAAAATAATGGGAGGATCGTTCGCCAGGGCGCGCGCGATCGCTACTCGCTGCTGCTGCCCGCCGGATATTTCCGTGGGTAGTTTGTCGGCGTGCTCTTCCATCTCAACTACCTTGAGGAGTTCCATGGCGCGCTTCTTGCGTTCCCTGGGGGTATACATCTTGCAGAAATCCATTGGCAGCATAATGTTTTCAAGCAATGACAACATGGGTAATAATTGGAAGAACTGAAATACGATGCCCATCTTTCGTCCGCGCCAGATTGCCAGGCGGTTTTCACTTAATCTGTTCAACTCCTGGTTATCGATACAAACTTCCCCCTTCGTTGGCCGGTCTATACCCGTGATCATGTTCAACAGTGTGGATTTCCCGCTGCCAGACTTCCCAATGATGCCTACAAATTCCCCGCTATAAAAGCTTGCATTGATGCCCTTCAATACGACAAAATCGCCGGCCGGATTTGAGAAGGTTTTAACGACGTCTTGCAATTCAATTAACGGGTGGTTCCCATTTGCAGCGACTTGAGAATTTTGGATCTGGACGGTCTGTCCACGCCGAAATAAATTTCCCAACATATCCACCTCCTGTAAATCTGCAAACAGCGCCGCAGCTAAAATTTCATGCGTAACGGGGAAAATAGAATCTAGAATTATTTACGAATCGACTCTTTAAAAGTTGCATGAGAGTTCAGACACCTGAAGCTATAACCCGGAAAACCGCCCGCGCCAAAAGCGCATCCTGAAGAGCCCTGTGTGCGTTTGGCAATGGGATGCCCAACCTCCTGCCGGCAGCCTCCAGAGTTAACCAGTGACTGGCGCTCTGGTACTGCGAGAACAATTTCATGACGCAGAAAAATCGCTGTTCCGGGATTGTCCAAACCAGGCCATTCAGCCGGTGGGATTGTTTCAACATCCTCAGGTCAAAATCAACGTTATAAACCCCGATATAACGGCCTTGGAGGACAGCCTGGATATCAGGCCAGGCCTCCTCCCACTTGGGCGCTTCTAGCAGCATTTGGTTGGTAATCCCATGCACCTGGATCGCCTCCAAAGGAACCGCTCGCCTGGGCTTGATCAATGTATCGACGAGTTTCTGACCTTCAAAATCAACCACACTTATCTCGATTATCTCCGCTGAACCGTGCAGGCCGGTCGTTTCGGTATCGATGAATACCGGCTTCAAGCCCCAATAGGTTTTTGCAGATTGAATAGCCCTTTGGCGATTTGTAGGCATTTGTTTCCTCCCGGCTTGAGACATATTCTGCACTTGCATGCCGGTAGCTAAAAGGTTACTTTCGCCAGGCGTTTAAAGGATCTTGTTCTTTGGTATAAATCGCTGTAAGGATCTGATTCTCCCGGGAATAGATCGTTTCGACAAACTCGTCTACGCGCCGCATTGGCTTGAAAGCGCGATAGCCACGCTGTAAAAAATCATATAAGACCTGCCAGCCAACTCGCTGCGCCGGGCCTTTTGAGATTTTTAAAGTGAATCCAACCAGGGGTAATTTTGCGCCTTTACCCGCCTCTCGTAAAACCATTGCCAGTAGCTCGATCTGCTGCTGCCGCTCTTCGAGATTATCACAGGCCTGGTAAGCATTCACATAGATTTCCTCCATGATCTCACCTTCCCAGCCATCATCTTTTGCCATGACCTCCAATAAGCGTAAATCCAATTGATTTGTCATTTCATTGACAGCGATGCCTGTGGTAAGCAAACTTAACATGGCAGGCGGCAGCAAGCGTGAGAGAAGCTCATGTAAAGCCTCAAATTCGCGATCGCGCTCACTGAGATCCTTTGGCGCGTACACATCGCTCAGGAAAAACTGGCAGGCAGGGCCAAATTCCGGATGGTCGAGCATGTCCGAATAAGTGCGCGCCAGCCGCTGAGACTGCCAGATGCGCAGGAGCTCTAATCGGGGATCCAGACTCAATGCTTCATAACGCACCTTATCGAGATCGGCAGACTGTTGCAAGTCATGTATGATTTGCACAATTTGCGCAGGTTTTAATTCGTCAGAATTTTTCATAACGACTATCTAAGCCCAACACCCCTGTAGGCGCCTCGCAGTCCTGTCTGGATCACCCGAATAACTCCTGGTAATCCTGCATCGCTGCTCTAATCAGGTTCAATGCCTCGCCGAGATCCAGGATTCTTTCAATAGAGACTTTCTTCGGAGTTCCCGGAATCAATTTGTAAGTGCTGAAATAATGCTGTAAACGCTCAATGAGCACCTTTGGCAAACCCTGGATGTCCTCCACTTCGCCCCAAAAATTATCATTCTCCAGGACCGCGATGATTTTATCGTCCGCCTCGCCGCCATCCAACATTTGCAGCCCTCCGACCACTTTCGCCCTCAGGATCACTTCCGCCCTTGCGATCGGTCTTTCGCTCACCACACAGATATCCATTGGATCGCCATCCCCATGGGTCGCTTTGGGGGATAAAGCGCCTACTCGATCGCCGCACAAAGTGCGTGGGATGAATCCGTACAGGGTAGGCGGCTGTGAAGATGTTCGCTGCGGGCGATCGACGCGCAAATAACCGGTCGCTTTGTCCACTTCATACTTCACCAGATCAAATGGGGTGATCTCGATATAGGCAGATACGCAGCGCGGCGGGTCCGGGCCGACCTCCAGACCATGCCAAGGGTGAGGCCGCCAACGAAAAAATGACTGATCTGTATCCATTTTCCACTCCTCGCCAGAGGAACTATAGGCCGATTCTACCCGAAAAAACAGGCTTCCATGGCGTTCTTAATCCTCTGCCTGAACGAAAGCTCGATTTTAATGGAAAGAACCGATTAACTCAAACAACGGGAAGAGGTTATAATCCGCACGTCGCTTCTGGGCGTAGAACGATCTGCACAGGGCGGTTAATCAGGAAATTACCCGATAATTGGTAATCGATGCGCTATAAAGGACCTAAACCACCTACCCCGGAGCCTCTCAAAGGCGAAGAATTAAATTCCTTCGCACATTATACAATCACCCAGCGCTTCCCCCGCATAGCCCGCCAAACGATAAAAGATAATGAATTTCAGGAAGCAATGGAGACCCTCCTTCTTACATTGATCGAAGAAATTCCTTTTGCGCCCATTCGTCATTTACATGACATCCGGGCTCCCGATGCAGACGATTGGCGAAATTATGTAGACACTTACGTAAAGAACGGGGACGAACAAGAGGGAAGCGCCCCGAACTGGCTTCAAATCCCCTGGTTTTTCGTGGAGACCTATTTCTACCGGCGTATCCTTGAAGCGACCGGTTACTTTGACGATCTCCAGGAAGATCATCTCGATCCTTTTGTTCGTCAAAAGAGCCTGGGGTTAGACCAACAATCCACCCAAATCCAATATCTCGCTTCTCTCTTGAACCAGCAGGATCGCCATCCTGGAGAAAAGAGGCGGGAGGTTTAAGGCGTCTCCTATTCCAGGATGTATGGGGAAACCAGGCCGATTTAAGCATGTGGCCTGCCGGCGGAGAAAAAGGGCCGGATCACCGCAAGTTCCAACAACAAGTCTCCCATCTGCTGGTGAACGACGGGGATCCCGTGCTAGATCATATCGATAACTTAAAACCGGGAAAAACGCGTTTAGACTTGATCGCCGATAACGCCGGTCTTGAGCTGATCAGTGATTTGTGTCTGGCGGATTTCGTCTTGAATTGTGAAATTGCACAAACTTTTCACATTCATTTAAAACCTCACCCAACATTCGTTTCAGATGCAATGATTAAGGACGTTTTAGCAGCGATGAAATTCCTGAACGGCGAAAAAGATGCTGACATCCAGGCGCTCGCCGATCGCTTGAAAAGCTACCTGGAAGGCGGCAAACTCCTCCTGCACGACGATTTCTACTGGACATCTCCGCTAAGCGGCTGGGAGATGCCGGCTCGCCTGCGTAAGGAATTCTCCCGCTCGAACCTGATCATCAGCAAAGGCGACGCGAATTATCGCCGGCTGCTTGGCGACCGCCATTGGCCTTTTGATACCCCGCTCGGAGAAATTTTACGCTACCTTCCGGCGCCCATCCTGGCTTTAAGGGTTTTGAAATCGGAAGTAGCCGCCGGGTTACCGGCTGGCATCGAAAAAGAGATGGGAGAAAAAGACCAAAAGTGGCTTGTAAATGGGTTTTGGGGGGTGATCCAGTTTGCAAACCAGACGATCCGCACCCGCTAAGGCTGCTATTGCGACCACTTCGTCGGCATTCGCACCCAACGATGCTTGCGAAGTTGTTGGTACAGACTTTCGGGTAATGGTCCGGCCTGGCTGGCTGACAAGTTGCTTTTTACATGGGAAGCCTTGCGCATCCCTGGAATGATCGTGCTCACCACAGGATTGTTGAGAATGAAACGAAGGGCCATTTCGGTCATACTCATCCCCTGCGGAAGTAAACGCCGAAGGGCGTCGGCTCGAGCCACGCTCGCCTCTAAATTCTCAGGGACAAAATAGGTATTGCGCCAATCTCCTTTGGGCCAATGGCTTTCCAGAGTCAGATTACCGGTTAAAGTGCCTTCGTCAAATGGCACCCGGGCAATTACCGCCACATCCATATTCTGGCAGGCAGGGAAAAGATCGTCTTCCGGATTCTGGTCGAAAATATTATAAATCACCTGCACGGCATCCACCAGCCCGCTGCGCACCGTCTCGACGCCGTTCCATGGCTCCCAGCGGTTGATGCTGATACCGACCGCTCGCACCAACCCTTGCTGGCGCAGCTCATCCATTTTTTTCGCCCAACGCTCGTCTTGCAGCCAGGCATCTTCCCAGGTATGGAACTGGATCAAATCAAACGATTCAAGGCCGGCGTTTTTCAGGCTGCTATGAACGTATTTTTCAATATGCTCTGGCGGGAAGCAATCATCCAAAGTGAACTCCCGGCGGCTAGGCCATTTAAGATTCTTCGGAGGGATTTTAGTTGCGGTGTAGAGCTGTTTCCCTGGATTGGCGCGCAGCAGCTCTCCCAACAAGTGCTCACTTCGCCCACTGCCATACGACCAGGCAGTATCAAAGAAATTGCACCCCAGATCCACGGCGAGCTGCAGCGAGGCCAGGGATTCGCTGTCATCCGATCCACTCCAATCTCCCATCCCCCACATCCCGTATCCAATCTCGCTGACATTCCTCCCCGTCCGTCCAAACCGGCGATACTTCATAGCTTCATCCTCCAATGTCTCCATATTTATCTGGCCCTCATTACCCTATTCGCTTCATAATTATGGCCGGATCTCTACGACAACCCCGTTATCCGCCCAGTAGTAAAGCGATTCAGCAGCTTTCAAATCCATGATAATACAACCATAAGATGCCGGTCTACCCAGGATGTTCGCCCACAAACGTCGCCCGTTCGACAAGGTTGGCAGCCCATGAATGCCATTCATAAAACCTGGCCAGGCTTCGTAGATGCCTAAAAAGTCAGGCATATACAGGTCCCAGACGGACGCATAGGCATTAAGCTCATGTGTCTGCACCTGGAATACACCCGGCTGGGTGGGGGAGCGATCGATACCCGTGCTGATCACGTGTTCCGAACGCAGCATACCATCCTGGTAAGTCCACAAACGCTGGTCAGAAATACTGATGATGATGCGCTTATCGGGGATCGCCGGATAAGGCAGCAGGTCATCTTTAGAAGGCACTACTAACGCCTGCCCGGCGACCAGGCGGTCGGGGTTGACGTCGGGATTGGCTCGAATGATTTTCCAATAAGGCATACCCACTTTCCAGCCAATCTTGATTAATGTGTCCCCCGCCTGAACAATATAAGTCGTTGGCCGGTGCATGACCCGCATCATAATGGGGGCGCCTGTGAGAACCGGCTGCTCGAGATTGTCTCCGCCAGATACAAAATCCAACCAGCGTTCCGGACCCAATTCGTCGCTTAACTTACCCAGGGAAGCAACCAGAGAACCTTCCTTAAGACCGATCTCGGACCCATTTTGCCCCTGGCGGACTTCCAACCAGGCAGCGACCTCAGCCAGCGGAATGGTCCAGGCAAAATGTTCGTCGGATACCGGGTCGTAAGCCTGAATGATAACAGGTGTAGCCAGGATCCTTTGCGCCTCAGTTTTTGCCGCAGTCACATCCTTCACCGCCGGAATAACCGGCTTTAAGCTGAGCTTCAGGTAGCCGGCCAGCATCACTGCCCGCGGGTCTTTTGCCAGGGCGGCCACCGTTTCATCGATATTGATCGTATACCCAATTTGAGAAGGGATCTCTACGAGAGTCTCGCCATCCAGGCGCAAGGAGGCGTCGACTGGCTCCAGGCCAACCTGGACAGAAAGCGCCTGCAGCCCGTTTCTGGCGGCGCCGACATCCAACTGCACGACGGGTGCAATGCCCCAGCCGTTGGTTAAACTGGCAGCCATTTGTTCAGCTTCAACTAAAGGGTTTTGATCGTGGGAAACTGTATATGCCAATTGCGCTGTCTTCAAAGGGTCCACGCTCAACCCAAGTTCCGCAGGAGCGATTTTCCAGGTCTCGACGCCGTCAGTGACAACCAGGATGTGTTCCAAATTCCAGGTTTTTTGAATCTCAATCGCCGCTTGCTGTACGCTCATGCCACCCAGTCGATCACCGCCGACAAATACCCCCGGGACGATCCGTTGGAAAAGTTGAAAATAAGCGAAAAAGGCCAGGAGCGCTGCGCAGGGTAGGATAATCAGCGCGCCCTCCGCCAAGCAACAGAAGCACCGGCACCAGTTGCCGCCCCTCTCCGGGTCGCCGCATCGATCGCCGTTTCTGCCTGGGATAAGCAGGATACAAATATACAGAAGAAGGTTTTTGTTGAGAGACCATTGGTTATGGACGCACAGGTGTTGAAATTTGTTCCAGGGTCAAGGGATCTTAAGCGACCTATGAAAATCGCCGGTTACGGGCCGGTCGAAGCGGCCGGCGCGCTATCTTCTTCCATTGGGGAATGGGCGAGGGTCCCAAATGCTAACCATAGCATCCAAATGACGCCTGGAACCAAAAGTAATACTGCCATCCACCATATCAATCCGGTAATCCCTAAGGATGAATTGTCGAGGGCCCAACCACCAACAGCGGAGCTAATGGCATTGGAAAGTGTGAACATCGCAAACTCCGTAGAGAAAATCCGGCCTCGCACCCGGTCAGGGACCAATTCCAGGAGCAATTGCGTGGAAAATACCCAGTTGATCCCGCCTCCCAGCGCCCGGAGGAATGTTCCGAAAAGAACGATGGCAAAACTCTTCAATGGAGCGCTGATTACCAGACCCAAAATACCGATCAAGTAGGAAATCGTTATCGCATTGCGGAGCGGTTTCTCACGATCTCTAGTAAAGACTCGCGCCAGGATCGGCCCCAGCCCCGTACCGACCCCGGCCGCGGCGTATAACAGTCCAAGGCTGGTGCCGCCGCCCGCCCCCATCACAAAAATACGCTCGGCGAGAGCGACCTGGACAACCTGAAAAGCTCCATTGACAGTTAACGAGACGGCAGTTTTATGCAGCGATATCGCCAATATATCGGCATGCCGCTTCAAATAGCGCAGTCCATCGATATATTGGTCGAAGGCGGCACGTATAGTTTTTTCAGAACTGGATAATGTGGATTTATGTTCGTAAGCGATTCTGGAGATGAATGCTGCGGAGATAATAAACGTCGCCGAATCGATCAAGAAGGATGGATAAATCCCCCAACTGCCTGCGACAATGCCGCCAAGGGCGGCCCCTACAGCCAGCATGACCGACCAGGTAGTTGAGCTCAAGGCATTGGCTGCTCCTAATTCACGCCGCGAGACAATGTCAGGCAATATGGCGTTGCGCGCTGGAAAGAAGAAGCCGCTGAAAGCCAATTGTATTGCAGTAATCACATATAACAGCCAGGCTTGCTGGGGATCCCGAACCAACAGAAATCCGAGTACAATGATCGCGCGGCAAAGATCAGCGATAATAAGCAGCCATTTTCGATTAAAGCGATCCGCTGCGACCCCAGCCAGTGGGCTCACCAGGAAGGGCGCTAACATACGGACAACAAACAGACTCCCCACGGCCAGGCCGGAGCGGGTTAAGTGCGAAATCAGCGCCGCCGAAGCGATCAGGTCAAACCAATCTCCGAACAGGCTGATGATCTGGCCAAACCACAAGTTGCGAAATTTGGCATTTTCACGAATAAGAGCAAGATATCCGACCGGGGGTTGTTTTTCGATGGTATGGTCAGTCAAAGAACTTCTCCAAATTTTCATGAATATTCGAGCGGCCGGATAAATCCCCAATCTACCGAGCTACCGGCAATGCGCCCATTATAGCAAAGATGACTCAATCAGGGGCCCGATTTTCCCGTAGTGAGCGGGTATGGGTATAATATGGATTGAAAACCCCTGGAAAACTTTCGAGCTGGAGCCATATTGACGTGGAATTTCTCGAAACCTTGCAAAAACAACAAGGAAGCGCTGGAATAAACTTGTTGGATATTCTTTTCGAACGTATAACCGTTGGGATAGCGGTACTGGATAACAATTTCATTCTTCAGCAATTCAACCCAACCTGGCATGCGTTAATTGAAAAATATTTCCCGGCAACAGCCTCGCTGGTTAAGCCAGGTGTAAACCTCTTTGAAGTGGAACCGGATACAAAAGAAGCCCTCCTGCCTTTGTTACAGCGTGTATTGAAGGGCGAATCAATTCATGAAGAATCTTGGAGAATCGCATCCGGGGAAATTGAATCCTTTTGGGAATTGTTCCTGGCTCCCCTTGAAAGCAGCGCGGGCCAGGTCTCTGGGGTCATTTATACGCGGATTGATGTCACAGCTCGCAGCCAGGCGATACAAGCCGGCCAACAACAATTCCTGGAATTACTGGCTTCTGGGGGGAGTCTATCTGAAACGCTGCATACGCTGGTCGGAATCATTGAAGAGCAGCGCCCCGGCATGCAGGCGCTCGTGCTCTTATTGGATCCGGATGGCCTTCATTTGCATATCGGCGCTGCCGCCAGCTTGCCCCAAGATTATCTCCAATCTATCGAGGGTCTTGAGATCGGGCCCCTGGTGGGGTCCTGCGGGACAGCAGCCTATTCCGGAAAAAGGGTGATCGTCGAGGACATCGCTAAAGATCCGCGCTGGGAAGGGTTGCGCGATCTCGCTTTGAAACACGGCCTGGGAGCGTGCTGGTCGGAGCCGGTGTTCAATTCACAGGGGAAAGTGATTGGCACCTTTGCGATGTACTACCGGAATCGCAGAGCGCCGATGGAAGCTGATCTGCAAATGATCGAGACCGGTGCACACCTCGCCGGAGTAGCGATTGAACACAAACTTGCCCTGGATGAACTTAAACAAGCTTACCAGACACTGGAACAGCGCGTTGAGGAGCGCACCCGCCAGCTTTCCACACTCCTGGATTTGTCTCATGATCTGGCGTCAACGATCGAATTGCAGCCTCAGCTTGGCTTAATTTTGGATCAGCTAAAATCTGTTGTCGATTATGCCGGAGCTTCCATTTTCAAGCTGGATGGAGACATGCTGACCGTCGTCGCCTATCGCGGTCCCATTCCCCAAGATCAGGCGTTGGCGATCCGCTTTCCAATAACCCGGGCAGGTGCAAATGAGCGGGTGATCCTTCAAAGAAAAACCGAGATCATCCCAGACGTTTTAGGGGACAGCCAACTGGCAGTCGAGTTTCGAAAAACTGCCGGCGATGAACTAACTACCAAATTCGGGTATTTGCGTTCATGGCTGGGAGCTCCCCTGGTTGTTAGCGACCAGGTCATCGGCATGTTGAGTTTGGATCACCCTGAACCCAATTTTTACTCCGAGACACCCCACAGCAAACTGGCAATGGCCTTTGCCAACCAGGTGGCCGCCGCCATCGACAACGCCCGCCTGTATGGCGAGGCTCGCCAGCGGGCTGACGAGGCTCAAACGCTGTTTGCCGTTCAACAAGCCATCACCAGCCGACTGGTCCCGAAATCCGTTCTGCAGATGATTGCCAATGAGGCTCGCCGCCTGACCAATACCTCAATAAGCTCAGTTTACCTTCTGGAAGAGGAAGAGCTGCGGGTCGCCGTGATCAGTGGAGATGTGGATCCCAAGCTGGTAGGTCTCTATCTGCCGGTCGATAAATCCGTCTCCGGACTTGCCTTAAGAAACGCCAGGCCCTATTTGATCCTGGATGCACAATCTGACCCGCGTGTGTATAACGATGTGATCCGTAAGGCAGGAGCGAAATCTTTTCTAACCGTTCCACTCATGTCTCAGCATGGTCCGGTTGGCACGATCACTGTTGCAAATAAGGGTGAAGGCATATTGGGGCCCGAGGACGAACGTGTTTTGACGATGTTGGCATCCAGCGCGGTTGTCGCTATGGAAAACGCGCACTTGTACAGTGAAGAACAGGAACGGCGGAAGGAAGCAGAACGCCGCCGCCTGGTTGCCGAAGGGCTGCGGGATATTCTCACCATCCTGAATTCGAACCGGCCTTTGACCGAAACCCTGGAAGCGATCGTAAGCCAGGCGATCCTTTTGACCGGTTCGGATGCCGGGGTTATTTACCGGTTAGACCGCAAGGAACGCTCACTGGCTATTGAAGCCCATCGAAATCTTCCCAGTTCTTTAGTCGAATTGCGAACTTATTCGGCTTTTCCTGGAGACGGGCTTGAAGCGATGCGAGAGCGTAATCCGTACGTCATCGCGGATACCTCCGAGGAGCGAGAAAAATTTCCGAGCGACCGGCGCTCGGTAGAAGAAGGATCGTCCTGGTTCTCGGTGATGCGTGAGTATTACCTGGCTTACCTCGGCATACCCCTCGTGATTCGCGACGAAATCTATGGCAGCCTGGGGTTGTACTACACAGAACGCCAGGAATTTCAAAGCGAGGAAATCGCCCTGGCAGTCGCATTCGCTGACCAGGCTGCATTGGCAATTGAAAACGCCCGGCTGCGCAGGCAGGCGGAGCTGGCTGCCGTCGCAGCAGAACGCAGCCGCCTGGCGCGCGACCTGCATGATGCGGTAACCCAAACACTATTTTCTGCCAGCCTGATCGCTGAAGTGCTGCCCCGCCTGTGGGACCGCAACCCAGAAGAAGCCAGGCGCCGCTTGGAAGAGCTCCGCCAGCTTACCCGAGGGGCATTGGCGGAGATGCGCACATTGCTTCTGGAGCTGCGACCGGCTGCATTAATCGAAGCGGATATCAGCGAGCTATTTCGACACCTGGCGGAAGCCTTCACCAGCCGGGCGCGTGTACCGGTGGAATTCACGATAGATGGCGATGCCGAACTGCCGGCAGATGTGAAAATCGCTCTTTATCGCATCGCTCAAGAAGCGCTCAATAATATCGCCAAACATGCGGATGCCAGCCGTACATCCATGAATATCCTCTGCCAGCCTGGCAGTGTCTGCCTGATCATCCAGGATGATGGATCAGGCTTTGATTTATCTTCCATCCCCCCAGAACATCTGGGACTGGGTATAATGAAAGAACGTACCGAACAAATCGGCGCTACCCTGAACGTAGAAACCAATTTAGGCGAAGGCACCCAAGTGGAAGTGCTTTGGCACCAAGCAGGAGAGTTTTCATAATGAGCGACGTTCGTCCGATTCGCGTAATGATTGTGGACGACCATGCGGTTGTTCGCAGTGGGCTGGGAGCATTCTTGATGGTGTTTGAAGATCTTGAGCTGGTGGCGGAAGCCAGCAGCGGAGAGCAGGCTATAAATCTGTGCGGAAAAGTGCATCCGGACGTAATTCTTATGGACCTGATCATGCCCGGTATGGATGGGGCGGCGACGACTAAAGCCATAAGGGACAAGTGTCCAAACATTCAAGTAATTGCCTTGACAAGTTTCAAGGAACAGGAGCTGGTTCAAAGCGCTATGCAAGCCGGTGCGATCGGATATTTATTGAAAAACGTTTCTGTCGACGAGCTCGCCGGCGCCATCCGCGCCGCTTATGCCGGCCAACCCACCCTTGCCCCGGAGGCAGCCCAGGCCTTAATTCACGCAGCGCGCCAGCCTGAACATCCTCGCTACGACTTAACCGATCGTGAGCTCGAAGTGCTCGAACTGTTAATTGAAGGCTTGAACAATCCAGATATCGCCGGCCGGCTTTTCGTCAGCAAATCCACCGTAAAATTTCACGTCAGCAGCATCTTATCCAAATTAGGCGTATCCAGTCGCACTGAAGCTGTCGCGATCGCGCTTCAAAACAACCTGACATCTCATACAAAATAAATTCTTCACGCGCCTTCTCGATAAGTCGAGGAAACATCCTGGTTTATTGGGAAGGCGCCTCAAAACTGAATTTAGGGATTCGTGTGGATCGATGAGCGCAGCAGCAAAATCAAGCGAATTTTTTTCCAACGTCGATGCCGCCTGGCTGCACATGGAGCAGTCAGCCAACATGGCGATGATCACTGGGGTGATGATTTTCGACCAACCCATCGAATTTGAGCGCCTGCGCCTGACTGTCGGAGAGCGCTTGCTGGTGTTCAATCGTTTTTGGCAGCGCGTGCGCGAACCCCCCTTCGGTATGGGCTTACCACGTTGGGAAGCCGATCCGGATTTTGATTTAGACTGGCATATCCAAAAAATCTCTCTGCCTTTTCCAGGGGATTTGTCGGCGCTACAGCAATTGGTCAGCGAGATGATGAGCACTCAATTGGATTTCTCCCGGCCTCTCTGGCAGTTCCACTTTGTAGAACATTTCAACCATGGATGCGCTTTGATTTGCCGCATACACCACTGTATTGCGGATGGATTGGCGCTGGTTCAGGTGCTGCTTACGATGACAGACGAGACCCCCGAAGGTTCTTCAAAACCGCTCGAGGTCAAAGATCGTAAAATCGGCCGGTTGTCGCGTTTGATGCTGCCGGCCGTAAAAGCTGCAAAAACCCTGGAAGCCACCCGCCGCATGACTGGAAGCCTTCTCCATGGAAGCATACAAACCTTAATCCATCCCAGCCGTGTTATGGATGTCGCTCAGCTTGGCGCCAAAGGCACACGCGCCCTTGGGAAACTGCTGCTCATCGGCCCAGACCAAAAAACAATCTTCAAAGGCAAATGTAACACATATAAGCAAGCCGCCTGGTCCTCCACAATCAGGTTGGAGGAGGTTAAAGAGGTCGGCAAGCTGATGGGCGGAACTGTAAACGATGTTCTCCTATCGGCGGTAACCGGAGCTTTGCGACGCTATCTTGAAGACCGCGGCGAGCCGGTAGAAGGGGTCAATATCCGCGCGGTGGTCCCGGTGAGCCTACGCCCCGAAGAGGATCTGGCTAAGTTGGGAAACCGCTTTGGTCTGGTTTTCCTTTCCCTTCCAATTGGCGTACGCGATCCACTGAAACGGATGATCGTGCTCAAACGCCGAATGGATACGATCAAGAATTCACCCGAAGCAGTCGTAGCGTTTGGGATTTTGAATGCGATCGGTATGACCCCGGTTCAAATCGAGAACATTATCGTCAGTATTTTTGGGATGAAGGGAACTGCCGTGATGACCAACGTGCCCGGGCCGCGCCAGGTGATTTATCTGGCTGGCAAGCCGCTGCGCAGCCTGATGTTTTGGGTGCCTCAGCCCGGCAACCTGGGGATGGGTGTCAGCATCATCAGTTATGCAGGAGATGTGATCCTCGGTGTAGCGACCGATTCTTGCCTGGTTCCTGACCCCGAAAAGGTGATCGAAGAATTTCAAAACGAATTCGAGGCATTAAAAAATTGGGGGCGATACCCTGCCAACGAAAAGGACCTTGCTAGCCAGGATGCACGCTTCAGGCAGTGCCAGGCTTTGACCAAAGCTGGCAATCGCTGCAAAAATCGCGCCTTGGCCGGGCAACCAAATTGCCGGATGCATCAAGTTATTGTTTCATAATAAAGAATGTATTTGCAACCGTGTGGCTGCAAATACACTCTTTTTAGACCTGGTCAACAGGACAGGTCATTTTCTACACCCTTGACCAGTGAAAAAACCCCCCAGCCGTAGGATGAACCCAGCGAAAGTCTCCGGTATACTAATATCGAGACGATGAGTTGAACTTCCCCAAAGGATAAAATCATGTTCGAAATTCCAAAACCGCTCGTCAACTCTGTGCCATTGGCGACAGACCCAGGCCGGTACCAGGAAGAGAAAGCTGTGGCGGCTGGGCAAGCAATTCAAACTGCGCGCTGGCTCTACCAAAATTCCAGATTTAGAGCCAGGCTGAACAGAATGTGGTCGCGAATCACGCACCGCTCGAGTGCGCTCCAGGATTTAGAATCGGTTCTCTCGCCTTCTAAAGTCAAGGGCGGTTATCCCTTAGGTGTGATCAGCATACCCATAGATAAGATCATCGGCAGTGAAAATCGTTCCCATGACTTTGATAGCACCTTCAACCCTATGGGCTCCGTTAACCACGAGCGCTGGGAAACGATCACAGTATTAAAACTGTTGGGGAAGAATCTGCCAGCGGTGGAGTTGATCCAGATAGGAGATGCGTATTTCGTCAGAGATGGTCACCATCGTATTTCCGTTTATAAGGCCCTGGGACAAAAACATGTCGACGCTGTAGTGACCGTTTGGGAAGTTTACGAGCCGGTAACGGTCGAGGTAAAAACTCTTGGACAGGGTTTCAACCAAATTCTAGCCTGAAAAATAACTGCACAGGTTCCGTATTTTTGCCAAATAACGATTACAACACAGGCCTTGTCTGATATAAAAATCTCCTCATGCCGTTGCATGGGGAGATTATTTTTCATTTATTCTTGGTGTGCCAGATTTAATCGATCTGATCCAATAAACCAGCCTCTCAGGAAAGGCGTTTGAGGATGCGCTGGTGCACGGTAGCCGCATCTAAATCCAGAATGGAAACGAGCTTATCGCGGCCGGTTACGCCGGCGACGATATCGATCTTTGAACGGGGAACTTCCAGGATTTCTGACAAAAAATCGACCAATGCTTCGTTCGCTTTACCTTCTACCGGCGGCGATGTCAGGCGGATTTTTACAGTCCCATCGCTCAAAATATCCACGACCTCGTTCCGGCGAGCGCGAGGAGTCACCCGGATTGCTAACGCTGCCCCTTTTTGCCCACCATGAAGACGAAAATTGCGTGAATCCATAATTGAGACCCTTATCCTCAAAGAGAATATAAAAACCGAGTAAGGATCGAATCGAGTATTTGCAGGAGGATGATGAGAACCAGCGGACTAAAATCCAGCATCCCTACCGGCGGGATGAACCGGCGGATAGGAGCTAACATTGGCTCTACGATCCGGTCGATAGTTTGGCGGATTGGATGGAATGGGGACATAAAGAACGACAAAACAGCCTGGATGATCACCACCAATACCAAGATCTGGATAATTCGGTGTATCAGGATTGCTAAGATGATCATTGAAATATCCTGCTCCTTGAACGAAACCCTTATCCCGCAACGTTTGTATCTGGCATTGGATCAGGTCGAAACTGGACGTGGACCCATTATTGCTGTTCCGATTCGGACCATGGTTGCTCCCTCTTTTATCGCAGCTTCGAAATCAGCGCTCATCCCCATGGAAAGCTCCTGCCAGCTATCCTGGGGAAACTGCCTGGCAAAAAACAACCGCAATCTTCGCAGCCGTTCAAAATATGGTCGAGCTTTTTCAGGATCATCGAGAAAGGGCGCCATCGTCATTAACCCGTAAACGCGCAAATTTTCAAGGTCGAATATCGGTGCGACACGCTCTGCAAGCGCCATCCAGTTGTTCTCATCCCAGGCCGGCCAGCCAAATTTCGACTCTTCACCACTCACGTTACATTCCAGCAGCGTTGCCAAAGTGACCTGTAATTCTCTGGCGAAGCGATCCAATCGCTGGGCAATTTTTAGACTATCCAGAGAATGCAGCCAGGTAAAATGCTCACACACCGGCTTGGCTTTACGACTTTGGACGTGTCCGATCATATGCCATTCTACCTTAAACTGGTCCGATAACGTCGGGATTTTAGCAACTGCCTCCTCTACATAATTCTCTCCCAGGCGGACTGCCCCGGCCTCCAGGACCGACCGGATCGCGTTTAGCGGCTGGCCTTTCGTGACTACGATGAGCTTAACAGCCCCTGCCTCCCGTCCAGACGCCTGGCTTGCCCTCTCAATCCGGTCCAGGGTTGAATAATAATTGGTCGAAATTGCTACGGATTGCATCGATTCTTACCGGGTATATTTTACTCGTTGTTTATTGCAATCATTGCGCCAAAACGACCTGTTTTTCCCTTTTCTGCGCGATGAGAAAACCAATCCTCAAGATCGCAGGCTGTACAAATCCCTGCGATTTCAATATGACCTACCCCACTCTGTTCCAAAACCAACCGGTTAGCTTCCCAAAGGTCAAGATGCTTTTGACCATTGCCAAAATCGAACAAGAGCGACGGTGCATACAAGCCAAAAACTTGTTGGATTTGAGAAACGACGTCCTCACCAACCGGATAATGGTGTGCCGCGATCGAAGGTCCAATAGCTGCCAGGATGTTTCCAGTGCGAGTCCCAAAATTATTCTGCATGGATTCAATCGCGGCCGCGGCTGCGCGACTTACCGTACCTTTCCACCCGGCATGCACAATTCCAACCACCCGGCGCTGGGGATCATAAAGCAAGATCGGGACGCAGTCTGCAAAACGCATGTACAAGGTTACCTGGGGATTGTCGGTGAGGATGACGTCCGCTTTTTCATGAAGGCTGGTTGCGGGCCTGGGGCTTTTCGTGCATACCACCCGGTTGCCATGCACTTGCCATACATCGTATATGCTGCTGTAATCTCTTCTCAGCGTCTTAAATGACCTGCGGCGATTTTCCGCTACGTTATCAGGGTCGTCGCCCACGGTTCCGCCGACGTTTAATGTCTGCCAGGGCGCAGGACTCACCCCGCCTCTACGCGTGAAAATTGCATGTTGGATTCCAGGATCAGCAAGGGAATCGAAAACAAAATAACGAACGTGATCGCGTTCAATAAAAGGCATATCAATATTTACCTTAAGCCGTGATTTTGTTTACTGGACGCCGGGTTGGCTGGAAATGGCTTTTTTAACGCGCAGCAGCTTGTCCGCCATGATCTGGCGGGATTCGGCCATTGTCTCTTCGACCAGGGGATATCCAAACCAGGCAGTAGTGAAGCCAAATAACCCGCCTGTAAATGCCCGTAGAAAAGGTGTACTCTCGCGGAAAGCCCAAAAACTAAATGGCGGCTGGCTCAATAACTGGCTGAACCCGTCTAAACCAATCGGAGCCAGGCCGATCAACAGCCAAAGATACCATGGCAACGCAGGCAACCGTCTACCCGTAAGAGAGAAAAGCAAGCCAAACAGAAGTATCGAAAGGTAAATCGCTACGTCGCGCTCGCATAAGGCGATTTTATAGCCGACCGAATCATTTCCGATAAAGGCTCTGGCTGCAAAGAGGGCATCATTCGTACTGGCTTCGCTCAAGCCGGTAGCTTGTTCAAACGTCAGCATAGTTTTCACATTCGCTTGAGCCCTGGGGTAAGCCGGCTGCTCGCCAAACAGGAAGAATGATCGAAATGCCAACTGGTGACAAACCATGCTGTAACCGCGGTAGATCAGGCTGGCTGGACCGGGAGCCCCCACTTTCACAAGCACCGGGGCCAGGAACGGGAGCCCGACATAAATAAATACAAACAGGTTAAAAACAGCCAGGTAATGCCGGGTAAACCAGTAGGAAAAAGAGTCCGCCCTGGTCCACACAGCTTTCCTTTGGTAGATTTCTTGCACACTAGAGGAATTCTCGACTGCATCGATATGCCGCAGCCTGTCAGCAGCAGCCCCCAGGGTCATCTGCAGCTCCTGCTGGCTGAATGGCGCTTTTAACCGGTAAGGGCCGACTTCAATGACCGGCACAAGTGAACCATAAGCCCGCTTCAGATCATCACTGCTGTCTACATCAATAATAACCAGGTTGTGAGGTATTTGTTCTTGAATCGAGTCGAGATCCGCCTTTGCTTGATCACAGAGATGGCAATCTTCCCGACTATATAATGTAACTTCGATCATTGACCGACTCCAAGCTGATTGAGATACTGAACCAACTGGTTTTCGTTTAATACCCCGATTTGCCTGTATTCGATGACTCCATCTGAATTGACGAAAATCGAGGTAGGATAAGCGTCCACACGATAGGTGTTTTCAACTTTTTCGCCTGGATCCAGGAGCACTGTGAACGTCAGGCTCATCTCATCGACATAAGATTCGACATCATTAGCAGGCTCATCGTTGTTAACAGCCAATACAACCAGGTCGGGGGAATATTTTTGATAATACTTTTGAATGAGGGGCATTTCCGCTTTGCAAGGCCCGCACCAGGTCGCCCAAAAATTGATCAAGACCGGTTTGCCCCGGTAATCTCCCAGACGGATGTCATCTCCGCTGATATTTTGCAGCTTAAAATCTGGCGCGGATGAGTTTTGCCCTGGAACCGCCGGGCTGCTGTTAGCTGCTTGTTGAATACGGCGGTTAACGATGAAAGCCCCGCCAAATCCAATTGCCGCCAGAATCAGCAGTTCAATGCCGGCCCCAATCAGGAGGCCGGCTCCCAGCATCATCCAATTTATTCGTGAAGCTTTCAAAGTAAATCCCACCCAGCTCAATCTGGCGAATGGAAAGGGTTCAAGGGCTAACGGTCACTTCTTCATCGCTCGACAGATCCCTCTTTTCTTCGCCATTCTTGGGCTTGATTACCAGGGCAGCCACCAGAGCGATCGGGAACAAACCAGCTCCGAACAACCACCAATCGCTAAAATTACGACCCTTCCGAGAAGCTATTACTGCAGGAACCAGCCCCAGAATTGCCAGAACAAATAAGCCGATTAACAGGATTCGCCCGACCACCAGCTCATCGATTGGGCCGATGAAGGAATTTAGGCTGGCAAGCTGCTCGAAGCGCCCGGTGAAAAGCATCGCGCCTACAATGATCAATACAACGCCCATGGCAATCTCGACATAGCGCATAATCTTGCCATAACGCCGGATGACGGTGGTTACCAGGCCGATTTGGGTGGAAGCGACCAGAAACGGAATGGCCAGGCCAGCCGAATAAGCGGATAGAAGTTTTACTCCGGTGATGACGGAGCCTCCATTGAAAGAGAGGGTGAGGATCGCTCCCAATACCGGCCCAACGCATGGCGACCAACCAGCCGAAAAGAATACACCCATCAATGCTGACGCCAGATAACCCCGGTTTCGATCGGGAGTGGTTCTGGGACGTAAGTCGTATTCCAAGAACGGGATCCGAATGATTCCCGTCATGTGCAGCCCAAAAATCACGACGACAATCCCACCCACGCGCGCCAGCCAGGTGCGAATATTGAAAAGCCCCCCCAGAGCCGAACTCGCAACACCCAGCAGGATAAAAACAGCGCTGAAGCCAAGCACGAATGCAAACCCATGACTCAAGGTTTGCCAGCGATTCGTTTGCCCCCCCACCGCCGAGGCAGCCGAACGCCCCCCCAGGTAGCCAATATACGCAGGCACCAGGGAGAAAACGCAAGGCGATAGAAAAGAGGCTAAGCCAGCCAGAAAAGCCAATCCAATACTGATATTCGCTATTCCCATTAGTACAAAGCTCCACGTTTCATAAGCGAGCACTCATCAAACCACTCAAGCCAGGCAACCAACCGCTTGATCATTCTATCACTACAACCTTCGTGCTGGCCTGGCCCGAGATCACCACATCGCCGGGATCATAACTCACAGACGGAAAAGTCCAACGAAAAACCCACTTGGCATCTTCCGGGTTGGCGTTCACGCAGCCGTGGGATTTAGGCACACCAAAGCTATTGTGCCAGAAAGTCGAGTGTATGGCAACCCCGTTTCCAGAAAAGAGCGTGGTCCAACCGATTCCGGGTAGATCATATCCCGCGCCGGTTGTTCCCCCTGTCATATGCACCGAAACCAACTTGCGCCAAATCTGATGGGGACCGACCGGCGTGGACCACTCATCCACAGGGTTACCATCTTTATCATATTTGCCGCCTGAAGAGATGCGGCCAAAATAAACTTCGGTTTTGCCCTCATAGCAGGAGAGAGTTTGTTGGATCAGGTTTACCTCTACTTGTTTCTCTTCGACTTCTGGGTTAATCGGGGTCATTTCCTCGGCTGTGACCGGGCGAAACGCTTCGCCTGCCGCCCAAAACAAGTCGCCGAATGTACCGAACTTTTCAGCGATCCTGTACCAGATCTGGCCCTGTTCGTCCCTCTTAACCTGGTCGACCCACATAATCTGGCTGTAATATAGCCGGGGCTTAGGGGAAAGCTTGACCCAGGGAGAGCGCGCCGGCGGATTGCTCAACACCAGGTCCACGTAAGGCACACTCACTTCCACCCACATGCCCTGTGGGTCAGGCAAGATCTCAAGCGGCGTGTTAGGCAAATTTCGCACTGGCTGTAAATTTGGGGCATATATAAAACCCTGCGGTGTCTCAACAAATCGCTGGTTGAACCACAGCGGGCGCGAGCCAACCAGCTCCCGAAGCCAGACCACAACCTCGTCGTCATAAATTGTCCCTACGATCTGGCTGTCCACATCCGGGCGGGCGTAAATCGAAACTTTTCCTCCGAACACCCGGCCCAGGCGTTCTGCCTTTGGAAAATCGGGCAGCGCTGCTGTCTGGCTCCAACGTATTAAGGATAAACCCGCAACACCAATGGCAGACGTCTTGAGAAATTCACGGCGGGTCAAGAGATTTGAGTTCATCACGTCCCTACAACCACACAATAAACGAGCGGAGGTATCGGCCGCTCATCCTTCACTCACTTCAACCTGAGTGCTGGCCTCCCCGGTCAGGGATACATCCAGGGTACCCGGATCCGCGAGAGGTGACGGCTGCGTCCAGCGAAAGATCCACTTGGCGTCCTCGGGTGAGGCATTAACGCAGCCATGCGAAACTGGATCGCCATAGGTATTATGCCAGAAAGTGGAGTGAATTGCGACGCCGCCGGTAGCGAAAATGGTCGTCCAGCCGATCCCGGGCAAATCGTATCCGGCGCCGGTTGTACCACCCGCCATTTGGAGGGAGACGAATTTGCGGGTTACCCGGTGCAAGCCTACTGGAGTCGCCCACTTGTCGACAATATTGCCGTACATGTCGAACTTCGCGCCAGTAGAAACTCGACAGTAATAGACTTCTGTATCTCCCTCATAACAGGAAACCGTCTGGTAAGTGACGTCGACTTCCACGCGTTTACGCTCGACCTCCGGATGGATCGGGGCCAGCTCCTCGGGCGAGATTGGGCGCATCGCCTCCGCTGGCGTCCAGAACATATCTACTCCGCCGTAATAATTGGGATTCACCCGGTAATAAACGCTTCCTTGCTCGCCCCTTTTTATCTGATCTACCCAAAAGATCTGGCTGTAATAAACTCTTAAAGGCAGACCAAGCTCTTTGCGGATTTTGACCCAGGAATTGGAGCTCGGCTCGTTGGCCAAGATCACATCGGCGTAAGGGACGGTCACCTCCACCCACATCCCCTGTCCCAGGCTCGAATTCGCCAGAGTTTCCACAGGGGTGTTGGGAACGTTTCGTACGGGTTGAAAATAGGGTCCATAAATGAACCCTTCCGGCGTTTCGACCCAACGCTGGTTGGAAAAAACGTAGGTTGGGTTCTTACCCACCACTTCGTTCAGCCAGGGCAAAACTGTGTCGTCATAAACTACTTTCACCGTTTGACTGTCGGGGTCGGGATGAGCTTTTAACTCCACATTGCAGCTTAGACCACTCAGGCATACCACCCTGCCCAACCGCTCGAAATCGGGAAACTCTGGCAAAGCGTCAAACCGGCTTAAAGAGCCCAAAGTGAGCCCTCCAAGACCCAGCGCGGTTGCTTTGAGAAATTCACGACGACTCAACGAATCGGAATCCATGATCAGCCATAAGCATAATCGTAAAAATAAGGTGGGTCAATAGAGTTTTTTCTTGCAGCGCATTAAAGTTTGATAAGTTCTTCTCCCAACCACCAAGGGAAAGCGCCGCACAAACCACCTGCAACAGTGACTTGTGAGGCGCCTTCTTGACAGTCGGGAAGCACAAAATTAAACCGCTCGGTAATTTTTCAAGCGCAGACTGTTCGTAACGACAAAGATACTGCTGAATGCCATCGCACCAGCAGCTAACATCGGATTAAGAAAGCCGGCGGCAGCGGAGGGGATCAAGACCACATTATAGATGAAAGCCCAAAACAGGTTCTGTCGGATGGTTTGCAGCGTCCGGCGCGAGAGCTTAAACGTCCGCGCCACACCTCGCAGGTCCCCACTAATCAGGACCACCGGAGCGGCAGCCATGGCGACATCCGTGCCGGTGCCAATGGCAATGCCCACTTCAGCTTGAGCCAATGCCGGGGCGTCGTTTATCCCATCTCCAACCATCGCTACCACTTCCCCGGCGACTTGAAGCTTTTTCACTTCGGAAGCCTTCTGCCCAGGAAGCACTTCAGCTACGACCACATCGATCCCAACCTGGCGGGAGATTGCGCTCGCGGTCTGCTGGTTATCGCCAGTGATCATGACGACTTTCAAACCCATCTGGTGCAGGGTTTCGATCGCCGCTAGCGAGCCTTCTTTGACTGTATCCGCAACAGCAACCACCCCTTGGACGGATCCATCTACAGCAACCAACATGGCAGTCTTTGCCTCACCTTGCAGCCTCTCGATCTCCTGGGTCAAGCCGTTCAAGGCCAATCCGCGTACTTCCATCATTCGCAAATTCCCGACGAGAACCTGGCGACCATCAATCTCTGCTTCGACGCCATGACCCACTGTGGCAATGAATCCTTCCGGTTGGCTCAGGTTCAATCCAAGATTGCCAGCCTCAGCCAGGATCGCCTCTCCCAGGGGATGCTCGCTGCCTTTCTCAACGGATGCGGCTAAGCGGAGCAGCTCGTTTGCCGAAAACTCATTGGAGTGAGCGCCTTTGAGTGGCTGGCTGCCAGCCAAAACCGGTACCATTTCTTTTCTTGTTGCCAGGACGACGTCGGTGACCGCAGGTTGGCCGCGCGTGATCGTGCCTGTTTTATCGAATACGACAGTCGTCACTTTGCCGGCCCGTTCTAAAGCTTCACCGGATTTAATAAGTATGCCCAGCTCCGCCCCTTTGCCTGTCCCTACCATGACCGCCGTCGGCGTCGCCAGACCCATTGCGCACGGGCAAGCAATCACCAGTACGGCGACCATATTGATCAAGGCGCGAGTGAACAGGCTCGTGTCAGAACCTGCGGGTAAAGGAACGATGAAGAACCAGACCAGGAAGGTGACCAGGGCAATACCAATCACTGACGGGACGAATATCGCCGATACCTGGTCCGCCAGTTTCTGAATCGGCGCTTTGCTCCCCTGCGCTTCTTCAACCAAACGGATGATCTGGGCGATGGCAGTCTGTTTTCCGACTTTTGTGGCCTCGAATTTGACCATCCCAAACTTATTCAACGTGGCGCCAATCACCGGATCTCCAGGGCCCTTTTCCACGGGCATCGATTCGCCGGTGAGCATCAATTCATCTACAGAAGAGTGACCTTCTATGACCACGCCATCCACAGAGATTTTTTCTCCCGGACGGACGACCACCACGTCTCCGACCAGCACTTCATCGGCCGGGACCTCAAGTTCAATTCCATCCCGAAAGACCCGGGCAGTTTTGGCGCGCAGCCCGATCAGTTTTTTGATGGCTTCGCTGGTGCGTCCCTTGGCGCGCGCTTCCAGGAATTTACCCAACTTGATCAAGGTAATGATCACCGCCGCGGTTTCAAAGTATACATGCCCGGGGACCAACCCCAAAACGACCGGGATGGAATAAAAATAAGCTGCCGAAGAGCCCATCGCGATCAACACATCCATATTAGGGGAGCCGTTTCGCAGGGCTTTATACGCCCCCAGGTAATACTGGCCGCCAACATAGAATTGTACGGGCGTTGCCAGAACGAACATCAGCCATTTCGTCCACGGCGCCATCCCGATGGCGTCCGGAAGTAGACCCAGGTCCATCCCCATCGAAAAAAGGAACAGTGGAACGGTGAAAAGCAGACCTATGGTCAGAAAATGCCTCTGTTGCGCGATCTCAGCCTCCCTGGCATTCCGCTCTGCGTCTTCGGTTTCGCCGCCGGTTTCCAGCGCTTCAAATCCGGACGAAGCTACCGCCCTCCGCAGGTCGGCCTGGCTGACAACCGTGGGGACATACTGCACACGGGCCCGTTCACTGGCGAAGTTGACGTTCACATCCAGAACGCCTTCCATTTGACTTAGCGACTTCTCTAAGCGACGGGCGTCATTATCGTCGCTCATCCGGTGAATCGCCAAATCCGCCTCGCCGGTCGCCACACCATAACCCGCTCGCTCGACCCGACCAATCAAATCGTTGATCCCAGTCAGGTTAGGATCATATTCAACCGTGGCTCGCTCGGAAGACAGGTTAACCATTGCAACCTGCACGCCATCCACCTTTTTTAGATTCCGTTCGATGGTAGCTACGCAGTTGGCGCAGGTCATTCCAGTGACAGGCAGGGTGACCTGTTTGAGCTGGAGCGAGGTCGAATTCTGCTGCAACCCTTCTTTTTGTGCTTGCGGCATTCCATTCTCCAAAAAAACTTAAGCTACAGGATAATCGATCTCTGCCAGTAAAGTTTTGATCTTATCCTCAGATGCCGGGGGTTCGAAAGTTATTGTGGCTTGCTTTGTCTCAACATCAGCGGATACGGACTGAACTCCGGCAAGCTCGCCGACTTCCATTTGGATCGTATAGGTGCAATGACGGCATGAAATGTTTGGAATTGAATAAGTTACGGTGGTAGACATGGGTTGGTTCTCCTATTGATATTTTGTTTTCGGACCTTATAGACAAATGTGTTCGGCGCTTTGAATGTTAGCGGGATCGCCAAAAATTACGTCCTGGTTGCAGCCTCAAAAACATCCGAAATTTCTTTAAGGACACGCTCACGCTCGTCAGCATCCTCACCTCGAACGGCCTGGATCAGGCATGAGTTCAGGTGTTCATCTAGAATGATGCTGCTGATTTTGTTCAGGGCCGCCTGGACAGCCTGAATCTGGCGGATAACATCGATACAATAGGTCTCTTGTTCGACCATGCGTTCGATACCGCGGATGTGGCCTTCCACATTTTTTAAGCGTTTCAAGGCGCCTTCGTGCTTCATTTCAACCTCTTTCGATTCACATAAAGATACCCCCCCCCAGGGGGTAGGGTATCTTTATTCTATCATCTTATCGCATTGTGTCAAGGGGAACTAATTCAACGCATCGTCGATATACACTTTGAATTCATCAGCCGATACGAAATCCTGCCACTGCTTTAACACCTTGCCGTCCCGATCCAATAAAAAGAAATGCGGCTGAAGACGAAAGTGTAATTCAGATTTGAAATCCGCCGTTGCAGGATCATCGATGTCCAGGTAAATGAAATTCACCTGAGAGGCGTACTCAGCTTCCAGCTCGTTCAGGATTGGAGCCATTGCCCGGCAAGTTCCGCACCAAAAGGCAAAAAACTCCACCAATTGGACTTTGCCGGATGCTAACTTCACGGTTTTTGGATCCGTCGCTTCAAGGTCCGTACGCAGTGATATTGCCGTTGGCGTGGGAGTCAGCGTGGGTTGCTCGGTTTCTGTCGGTGGAGAGGTAAATGTGGGTTGGGGAGTAACTGTGGGCTCTACTGGGACTGTCGCAATCGCTGTTGGTGTGCTGGTTCCACCGCTGGCAGGAACAGAAGAAGCGGTCAAAGAGGGTGTAAGGTTAGCCGCTTGGGATAAAGTAGCCGTCGGCTGAGAGACTGGGCTTGTATTTGGAGGTGGATAAGCCCCTGGTCCACCGGTTGGTAAGGGTAAGGTCGGAGGAACCACCCCTGGCCCTGGATATGCGCTTTGCACGCCGGTCGCCGTGGGTTGTGGCGTCCCGCCAGAGCCCGGTGCCGGGTAAGCATTCCCCGGGTTTGCCGTAATTGGTGGAGCGACAGATCCTGGGGCGGGATAAGGCGGCGTCCCTGGTGGGCTGCTCACAATTCCAGGGCCTGGATATGCCGGTTGGTTTGTTGGAGAAGGTGAGGAGGTACTCGTACGCTCGTTTACTGCCGTAAGACTCGCCGTTGTCGCAACATTTGGACTGACCTGCGCGGTCTCGAACGGGGTTGGCTGAACATTGCAGGAGGTAAGTTCGAAAACCAGTATGGACCCTATCAAGAAAGGCAAACGCCAGTTGGTCAAATTCATTAACGCTCCTACCCTATCGATGGTAGCCTTTACGCACCGCACACCATAGCGATGGTCTGTGAATGTTATCAAAGAAGCGGGGTTTGTCAAGTTGCGGCATTTCTTCTTGACATGCTCTCCCTTCCCCTATAAACTTGTTTAATGGATCGGATTTTCTTTAAGTACCGCTGGAATATCTTTACGCTGGTCATTTTGTCAATCAGCGCAATCTGGATCATTTCCAGCAGGGTCACGGTCGCAGAGACTACAAATGGCAAAATCCCGGCTCCTCGCCAGGGATTTTTAGCCCCCGATTTCAACGCGCAAACCCTGGATGGCGATCAGGTCTCCCTTTCAGATTACCGCGGCCGTCCAGTCCTGGTGAATCTGTGGGCCAGTTGGTGCCCTCCTTGCAAGGCTGAGATGCCAGGTCTGGAGAATATTTATCAAACATACCAGGATCAAGGGCTGACAGTTCTGGCAGTTAACGCGACCAACCAGGATACCCTTCAAGGGGCGAGAACCTTTGTCCAGAATAACGGGTTGACGTTTCCCATTCTAATCGACATCGACGGCACAATATCTCAAATTTACGAGCTCAGCTCCCTGCCGTCATCTTTTTTTATCGACCGGTCTGGTGTGATCAAGGATGTAGTGATCGGTGGTCCCATGTCGGAAGCCTTGCTGCGTATTCGTATAGAAGAATTACTTCAGGAGCAGCACTGATGCTGCCTGTCTTACAGATTGGCAATCTGGCAATTCCAGTTCCCGCATTAATTATGTTGGCTGGTGTATGGATTGGACTCACCCTATCTGAGCGTGCCAGCTCAAGCCATGGAATCAACGCCAATGAACTGTATAACCTGAGTTTCCTGGCAATTATCGCCGGCGTTATTGGAGCTCGTTTATCTTATGTTATCCGCTATCTTGCAATCTTTTCCAGTCATCCGATCAGCATCATCTCGCGCGATCCAAGCTTGCTCGACCCCTGGGGTGGATTGGCTGCAGGCGCTCTGGCTGCGCTTATCTATGGACAACGGAAAAAAATTGCTTTTTGGCCTTTGATGGACTCTCTAACTCCTGGGCTGGCTGTCTTAGGTGTGGCATTTGGCATTTCCCATCTGGCCTCGGGAAATGCGTTTGGAGCGCCCACGAACTTGCCCTGGGGAATCGATCTGTGGGGAGCGAGCCGCCACCCCACCCAGTTGTACGAGACAATTTTAGCGGCTGCAATCTTGTTGGTTTTCTGGCCCGGGCTAAATTTTATTAAGTGGCGGAATCCTGGCGAACAATTCATCACATTCCTGATTTTATCCTCGGCAGCTCGCTTGATTACAGAGGCTTTTCGCGACGACAGCGTTCTACTGCCGGGTGGGTTTCGCAGCGCACAATCCGCTGCCTGGGTGATTCTTGGAATAAGCTTGTGGGCTTTAGGGAAATTTCGGACGGGAGGGCAAAATGAGTGACGAAGTGGGATTTGAAGTTAAGATCAACCAAACCTATGAAGAGGCTTTAGAAAAAGTAATCTCAGCGTTGAAAGCTGAAGGCTTTGGTGTGCTTACAAGAATTGACGTAAAATCCATATTGAAGGAAAAACTGGGCGAAGATTTTCGTCCTTATATCATTCTAGGGGCCTGCAATCCACCATTGGCTCTCCGGGCCTTATCAACTGACGCGGTAGTGGGGTTAATGCTGCCTTGCAATGTAACCGTTGAAACCGATCCGGCAGGCGGCAGCCTGGCGCGCATTGCAAATCCCGAGCTAATGATGAGAGTCGGAACACTCGAAAAGAATGAGGAATTAAAAGAAATCGCCCGGGAGGCACGAGAGAGGCTGGAGCGCGTCGCTTGTGCTCTTCTCGAGGTATAGTGTACTCAAAGGAGTAACGATGGACCAGGTGATCATAAAAGATTTATCCACGCGTGGGATCATAGGGGTAAATGATTGGGAGCGTGAAAAGCCCCAAGAAATATTGATTAACCTGGTGATTTTTGCCGACCTGCGCCGGGCAGGCGAGAGCGATTCTATCGATAATACCGTAAATTATCGCACAATCGCAAAACGGGTCCAGGCGCACGCCGAAAATTCGGCACGATATACAGTTGAGGCGCTCGCCGCTGATATCGCCAATCTGTGCCTGGAAGAACCTGGGGTCGAAAAAGTCAGGGTCCGCGTCGAGAAGCCTGGCGCGGTCCGTTTTTCAGCGTCGGTGGGAGTCGAAATTGAGCGCAGCCGGGAATAAAAACTCAAATTCAGAACTCTCCTGTCCTTTCCAATCATGTCTATTACCTCGGACTGGGCTCCAACATTGAACCGCGCCAGAACCTGCCGAGAGCATTGGACGCGCTTCGCCGGTATCTGACAATAGAAGCTGTTTCTACTGCCTGGGAAACACCCGCCATCGGTCCCCCGGCGCCGGACTTTCTGAACGCCGCCATCTGCGCTCGTAGTCGCCTGGATCCTGAACAACTGAAAAAAGAAGTAATCAGGCCGGTAGAAAACAGTCTCGGACGCGTACGTACTACCGATAAAAACACTCCACGGTCGATTGATATCGATATTCTTATCGTCGATGGAAAAATAATCGAACCCCTGGTCTGGCAGGTGGCGTACCTGGCCATCCCGCTCGCAGAAATTGCTCCCCAAATTAGAAATGAGGAATCAGGAGAAACTTTTCAGCAAGCAGCAAAGCGGCTGGCTCAAGAAACCAGAATACAAGCCTGCCCGGAAGTATTATTTCCGGTCGTTTAACCAGTAAAATTTATTCGCGCAGGAATTCAAGACCTAGAGTAAAGGATCAGAGCCGCGTGAGATGTTCTCCAGGAATTCCTGCCGGGTCGCGAGATTTGACCGAAAAGTACCTAACATCGACGAAGTCGTCATTCGGGCTTCATGCTTCTTAATGCCGCGCATCGTTGCACACAGGTGCAAACCTTCTATAACAACAGCAACTCCCAGCGGATGGAGCAATTCATTAACGAACTCAGCAATCTGGCGAGTCATTCGTTCCTGTACCTGTAGCCGCTTGGCGAACATATCGACAATACGGGGGATTTTTGACAGCCCCACAACTTTCTTATTGGGTAGATAGGCGACGTGGGCGCGGCCTAAAAAGGGAAGAATATGATGCTCGCATAAACTGTAAAATTCAATATCCCGGACAATCACCATCTCATCGTAGCTGATATCAAATAAAGCGTCGTTCAAGAATGTAAGCGGATCCTGGCGGTAGCCGTCCAACAATTCCACATACATTCGGGCGACGCGTTCTGGTGTTCGTAATAGCCCCTCCCGCTGTGGATCCTCTCCAAAGGCTTTAAGCATTTGCACGACCGCTTCTTGGATGGTTTCTTGATCGATCTGATCCTGCGGCAGCAGGTCTGCCAATCGATAGACTTCTATGTCATTTTTATCCATTGAATATTTGAGAGGATATTAACCGACTTCGGGTTCGATCAAACCAAAATTGCCGTCACGCCTGCGATAGAGAACATTTATTGCATTCGAGTTTACGTTAAAAAACACAAAAAAGTTCTCGTGCCCCAGCAGACTCATTTGTTCGATCGCCTCATTTTCGTCCATTGGCAACAACATAAAGCGCTTGCGCCGTACGATGCTCGGTCCAAGCTCGCCGCTTTCTTCTTCCTCTTCTACAACAGGCGCGACGATTTCCGCCACTGACTTACCGTCGCCACGTCCTCGATAGTGCTTACCTTTGAAACGTTCTATCCTGCGCTGCATCTTGTCGAGAGCCGTGTCCAGGGCGGCAAATATATCGTCTGCCCGCTCCTCAGAGCGCAAAATAAACCCTTTGCCACGCACCGTAATTTGAGCCACCTGCCGGTCGGCCGCACTGCGTGCTGATTTAACGTAGGCCAAATCTACCCGGGCCTCCTCAATCCCGGGAAGATACCGGTCCAGTCTCGACACTTTTTTATCCACATAATCCTGGATGCGCTCTGTTACGTCGATATTCCTTCCATAAACATCAACTTCCAGTGCCATATATCGCCTCCTGTACGAAAGTTTGGGGGTTGCCCTACGGACATTTAAGGGCAGTCCATTCCCCTGGAACGAATATTCTCTTTTCTGTATTTTTAATCGAACTTAAATTCTAGCCGGCTTTTCTGCCAACCGGTCGCGGCAATGGTCGCGCCAGTGTCAGCGCAAAAACCTGTCGGGCCCCTGCTTGCAACAAAGCTGACGCACAGGCGTTCAAGGTTGCACCACTGGTCGTTACGTCGTCTATAACCAGGACACTTTTTCCCTTTGAAACCTTTAGGTCCCCCCTGAATGCATCATTAACATTTTGGCGTCGCTCAACCGCAGAAAGTCCGACTTGAGATCGTGTTTCACGCACTTTCGTGAGGGCATTTGGGCGATATGGAAGGCCATAGGCCAGGGATACAGGCCGGGCTAAGAGAGCCGCCTGATTATATCCGCGCTGAGATTGCCTGGCAATCCCTAACGGCACCGGGGTGACCAGGTCGACATCCCAATCCAATTCTGCCAGCAATTTAATTAATGGTCGTGCCAAAGCTTCACCCAAGGCAATATCCCCCTTATATTTTAATCGATGTATTGCATTCCGAATTGAGCCATTAAATGCAGCCCACGAACGCAGCGCCGAAAAAAGATATTTGTCATCCTGGCAATTTGGGCAAACCTGGTCGCCGGAAAGATGCTGTCCGCAGCGCGGACAAACCGGCGGTAAAATCTCTTGTGAAGATGCCCGGCAATCAGAGCACCAGCGCTCACTTCGTTTGCCACAGCCCCCACAAATTGGCGGATATAACCAATCCAACCCAGACCAGGCTAATTGGTAAAATCTGTAAACCGGTCGCAATTTGAATTCCGGTTACCCGCCGAATAAAACTCCCTTTAGCGCCGACCTCATCATCATCAGAGCGGCCGGAGTCATCAGCACGATACAGATAGAAGGAAAGATCAACAAAGCCATTGGGATGAGCATTTTAATTGGGGCTTTGTGGGCTTCTTCTTCTGCTAATTGGCGTCTTTTCACACGCATCTGATCGGATTGAATGCGAAGAACTTTCGCCATGCTGACACCCAGTTGCTCGCTTTGGATTACCGCGGCAACGAAACTGGTCATCTCGGGGATTCCCAGCCGGTCAGACATATCACGCAGAGCCTCACGACGCAGCTTGCCCAATTGTATTTCGCGGAGCACTCTCCCAAATGCCATTGAAAGTTCGTTTGTCCACTTTTCACTGACTTTTGCCATCGCGCCATCGAACCCAAGCCCGGCTTCGACACAGATCGTCAATAGGTCAAGAGCATCCGGAAGGGCTTTGCGGACCTCTTTTTGACGGCGGTTGATTTTGCTTGTTAACAATAATTCTGGAAGATAAAAACCGAGAGCGACGAATGTGCTAACGATCAACAGTTTTCGACCCCAGGTCCATGATACGCTGCTGATGGAAAACACAAAGAACAATAAGGCTCCAAAACCAACAGCAGCTACGAAACGCAAGGCCCAAAACAGGGCCGGATCCAGGCCCTTCGGATTACCGGCCAGCTCAAGCTTATGTTCTGTGGTTAAAATAGCGTTTTGCGGCGTGAATCGGGTGGCGAATTCACCAAATTTACGTGCCAGCGGGATGAAAATACGCTCTGAGAGTGGTTGGGAGAGTTCAATCTCTTCCAGGCTTGCAGTTTCACCGCGTGCCGCAAATTCGGCCAGGCGTTCTTGAAGTGGATCTGATGAGCGTGTGTCGCGCACTCCTACAACGACCAGGGCAATCGCTCCGATCACCACGACAATCCCTACAACGATCAACACAACTTCCATTTATCGAACTCCTTTGCGCTTTATACTTCGATCGTTGCGATGCGCGTCATCACAAAAAAGCCGGAAGCGATCAGCAAAAGGCCAACCGACAGGGCAATTATGCCAGGGATCCTTGTTTCAGGATTGAAGAATTCCATCATATAGGGACAATTCAAGACCCACAATGCCAGAGAAATCAGGATGGGCATGATCGCTAAGAAACGACCGGAATACATCACCTGTGACGTAAGCACCCGAATCTCGCCTTTTATACGCACACGCTCTCGAATGGTATAAGAGATCGTATCCAAGATCTCGGCCAGGTTGCCACCCACTTCTCTTTGAACGTTCATAGCGGTGATCACCAGGTCCAAATCTTCGCTCGGAATACGGCGCAGTAGATTCTCCAGCGCCCGTTCCATCGGGAGGCCTAATTGCATTTCCTGGACCACTCGCCGGAACTCGTCTGAAATCGGCGGCGGCATTTCTTTGCTTACGGCTTCCATCGCCTGCATCGTAGAGTAACCTGCTCGAAGCCCATTAACCATCAGGTTCAGCATATCGGCAAGCTGATCGTTAAATCGCTGCAGGCGCTTTCCTTGTTGTCTGCGAACGTACATTCGCGGAAGAAACAGGCCAAAAACCCCGCCTAATATACCAAACAATATCGATCGACCCCCGATATACCAGCTAACGACGCCCACACCTACCGCTGAAATTCCCATGAGCGTAACGTACTCGGAAGACTTGAGCTTAATATCGGCGCGCGCCAGCTCTCGGGCTACCCCCCCACCCCAATTCGACCCCTCTAAGCGGTTATTGAGCCAATCGCCGACTGGGCTGGATTTTTCGCCTTTTTGTACTGCAACGGCGGCTTCATCCTCAAGGTATCGACCTAAACGCTCTTCCACGAGGGATTGTTCACTGGTGGCTGAAACGATCGCACCGATCACCATCAGGACGAGCGCCACTCCCCCTCCAACAACCAGGATTATTGGAATAGATGCCATTTTTTATTACCTGAAGACTTTCTGTTAATAACGCCTGCGATCACCAATGCCAAAAATCGACGCAGGCAAGTGGATTCCCGCAGCCTCAATTTTATCGATAAATTTAGGACGCAATCCAGTCGGGCGCAAGCGACCGATGACCTTGCCATCCTCATAACCGCTTTGTTCGAACTGGAATACATCGGTCATGGTAATTACATCCCCTTCCATGCCGCTGATCTCAGTGATATTGGTAATCTTACGTGTACCATCGCGCATACGTTCCTGGTGGACTACCAGGTCGATTGCGGAAGCAATTTGCTCGCGGATCGCGCGCATTGGGAGATCCATTCCAGCCATCAAGGTCATCGTCTCAATACGGGCTAATGTGTCACGCGGGCTGTTCGAGTGGGCGGTGGTCATCGATCCATCATGACCGGTGTTCATCGCTTGCAGCATGTCCAAAGCCGCATCGTCACGGATCTCGCCGACGATAATCCGGTCGGGGCGCATACGCAGCGCATTAACCACTAACTGCCGGATTGTAACCTCACCCCGGCCTTCGATATTGGGGGGCCGGGATTCCATCGTCACGACATGCTCCTGGCGTAGCTGCAATTCCGCTGCATTTTCAATCGTGACGATCCGTTCGTCGCTGGGGATGAACTGCGAGAGGATGTTGAGGAATGTCGTTTTACCAGAACCGGTACCGCCAGAAATTACGATATTCAAGCGGGATTCGACACAGGCCTTCAAAAATTGCAGCGCTTCGGCTGTGATCGAGCCAAATTGGACCAATTGCTCAACGGTTATCGGGTTCTTAAAAAACTTTCGGATGGTGAGCGTAGGCCCCACAAGCGAGATGGGTGGAATAACCGCGTTTACACGAGATCCATCCGGAAGGCGTGCATCCACATATGGGCTGGATTCATCGATACGACGGCCCATTGGAGCGACGATGCGGTCAATGATCCGCATGACATGATCGTCGCTTTCAAATGACACAGGCACTCTCAAGATCTTACCAGCACGCTCGATATAGATGTTCTTCGCGCCGTTCACCATGATTTCTGTAATGGTTTCATCTTCCAGGAGCGGCTGCAACGGGCCAAAACCCAGGATCTCGGCAGCAATCTGTTCGAACAACCGATGTCTTTCAGGGCGTGAGAGTACGATGTTCTCTTCGGCTAAAACTTGCTCGAATAAATCTTGAATCGCCGTGCGGACCTCGTTGACCTTGGAGATATCCATCGATGGGTCAAGTTCGGCCAACAAGCGGTTTTGTACACGAGTTTTTAAATCCAGGTAAGTATCTCGTTGAGAGTTTACTCCTGGCGGCGCAACACGGCGGCCCTGTACAGCCACCAGGCGAGAATTGTTGTTGTCGCCATTGTTTGCGGCTGTCCCCTGGGTTTTGCCTTGTCCTTGCTCGATTCGCTTGAGAAGAGACATCGTTAAGCCCTCCTACAATAGGCCCTAACGCTTACTAACCCGGCCGTTTGCCGGTTCTTTCTCTGCTTCCAACTCTGTATTCTCTGAGATCCGCTGGCGTATCGCTTCTGCCAACGAAAGGAAGCTTCGAGAAATCGGTCGTGATCGGTCGCCCAGCATAAACGGTACTCCCCGATTTATGGAAGGTACGACCACCCTTTCTTCGGCCGGAATCGTAGCTATAATTTCCTGTTTAAAACTTTCACTTACCTTGTCGGGAGTGATCCCAATCCGTTTATCGAAACGGTTCATGACAAATAAGACCCGGCGGCGGTTAATCTTCAACACGTCCACCAAATCCAGGAACAAACGAGCGTTTTTGATTGCAGGAATATCCTGTGTTGTGATTAGAATGACGATGTCGCTCGTATCAATCGTAGCTAGTGTGACATCGGACAATGAGGAAGACGCATCCACTACTACATAAGAGAACAGGCGGGTCAGGTATTTCAAGACTTTGGCAAATTGTTCCCCACTAACATTTTCTGCATATTCGGGTCTTGCCGGTGACGTAAGGATCCTAACTCCAGATGGATTATGGGTGATCATCACCTCTTCAACAATATCAGGGTCTAACTCTTCCGCTCGAGGGGCTAAGTCTACCACACTATTCTTGCTTTGCTCATTAAGAAAAACTGCGACATCGCCGAACTGCAGGTTGCCATCTACAACCACAACCGGGGTTTCTGCATTGTGAAGAGTCATTGCCAGATTAATTGCCAGGGTTGTGCAGCCGGTCCCCCCTTTTGGGCTGTAAACTACGATCACTTTGCCATACGAGACGACCGAGCCAGCCATCATGGTCGCGCCTGGACCAACGGCCTGCAACTGCGGGCTGGCTTTCTCACGCTCGTCACGAGCCATTTTTCCAGCTCTGCGGATAGCGGAAGTTAATTCGTCTACTGCGGGGGGCTTGGTAAGGAAATCACGCGCTCCAGCCAGCATCGCTCGCCGCATGTAGTTCGGATCACCTTGAACGGAAAGAATAACAATTTGGGTATATGGGTTGATCCGGCGTATGTTTTCAGTCGCTGTTATGCCGTCCATATCCGGCATATTGATGTCCATCAAGACGACATCCGGTTTGGTATCTCTGGCTAATTCAATGCCTTCCCGACCCGTTCGAGCGGCGCCCACCACCTCCACATCGTTCTCGAATTGGAGAAGTTTGCGAATATTTTCGCGCGTTTCAGAGATATCGTCAACAATTAAAACCCGAATTTTATCACTAACTACCATTTATCGTCTCCACAGGCCCCTAGATTACGGGGCTGGGGTTGGGATTGTATCATTCTTCAACTCGGGGAATGCCAAGCGGTCAATCCTGGGTTCCTGCCCATACGGGAGCTTGACAGGAACAGGAATATTGTATTGGTCAAGTAGAAATTGCAGAGTGACTGCCTCAGTCTCAAACCGAGATTCATCCTGGGCTGAACGCAGGGCAAGCGTCAACTGCGCATTTGTAAACATGAGGTAATTCAGTGTGACTGCATCTTGAGGAGCAACGATTAAGGTTACGACATCCGGGCCTGGAGCTGGCTGTTGTTGGGCCGCAGTTTGCTGAGTCTCTGCCGGCTGTTGCTGTTCAGCCTGGTCGGTTACGGGCAAGTTGGTTTGTTGAGTGACCGTCTCTGTCTCTTCTACCGGGAAAGTCCCCATTCGCAAAACAACAGCGTCCTGGAGCAAAGATTGGCTTACCAATCGTGGTCGCTGTTCTTCAGTCGGCACGACGTAGAAAGTCTGGCCTAAAACAGGATCAACTTCGGCGCGTCCTACTACCGAGCCAACACCGCCGGCAGCGTTCTGAGAGGTGACCTTGGAGAGCTCCAGGTTAACTTGAGCGCCGCCTGCATTTTCACCGGTTCCTGAGCCGATTAAAACTCCTGGGCCAGGAGCAATGACTGCAGAAGTGGTGTCTGGGAGCTTGGACTGGAAATCCGTGTCCAGATCTACAAATTGCATTGTGACGATTACATTGACATGATCGCCTGCTTGAGGCGCATACGATACGCTGGACAACCGGGTAATCGGGATCGATACGGCTACCATACCACGCGGGATTGAAAGTGCAGCAACTGAACCCGTCCCAGAAAGTTGCTCAGCGCTGTCGACCAGCATGGAGTTCGTCAATGGGATGCCGGCATCCAAATCGAATTTTGCCTGGCGGCCAAGAACATCGTTCACATTCGTGAACATCCCCTGGATCACCGCATCTTTTTGCCAGGGAACCACCCCAACAACAGACTCTTCGATGAGCCCTCCGCGCGGGATCCGCTGCGTTACCATGACAACATTGACCATTTCGACCGCAGGCGCTAGGGGTGTCGTCTCTGTGCCGGTCTGGGCAGGCGGCTGCAAGAACTTCTGCCAGAAGACCACCACAGCAACCAGGCCTAAAATTATGATAAAAGCAAGATAGAAGAAGATTCTCCCGCGACGCATGATCGCCTCCAAGATCGTTTAGTGGCCTGGGATAGGAATTTTTTTGACAAAACAAGGCCACTGAGTTTAATGTTATTACTAGTCTACCTGATTATTTAAATATTCGCTACCCTTTTTGGCCTTTTATGCCTCACAACAACGTAAGCTTTAAGGCACGTTGCAGGCCTGTAAAGAACTAAGGCCCTGCTTTTCGGCAGGGCCTTAATTCCAGATTGGCTATGTGATTGAATTTGGATTGGATGCCAAGCTAAGAAAAAATAATGTTCGAGCTAGATATTGCTCATGATGTTGCTGAATACGTTGCCGATCGCCGGGCCCAAGAGAGCAAGAATAACGATCACGACAATCGCCACCAAAACAAGAATTAACGCATATTCAACAAGACCCTGGCCTTTTTCCTTCGGTGCGAACAACATGGCTTTCACCTCCTTCCGGTTCTTAAGATGTCCTGCTTTTTTCATAGCCATTTCTATTATAGAGGATTTAATAAAAATTGCAATAGTTTTAAACCTGCATTTTCCTTTCAATTCTGCAAAGATCACTATTTCTGCAAAGTATTATGCATCCTCAATTCCAGAGACCAAAAAGTTCATTGAAAAAAAGCTAGGAAGCTACCGGCAAAGCCATTGCAGGGATTTGAAAAGTCACGCGGGTGCCTTGTCCGATGACGCTGTCGATATCGAGGTAACCGCCTAACATTTCTACACGCTCGCGGATTACCTTCAAACCCATACTGCCGCGTTCTTGCAGTGTCTCGACGTCAAAACCCTTGCCATTGTCGTCCACCGTGATTTTGATGTTCGTATCGCCGAGATCCACCTGAACTTTCACTTGGGAGCCCTGGCTGTGACGAACTGCATTGTTCAAGAGCTCCTGAATGGCTCGGAAAATCATCACCTCTTGATAAGATTCCAACCTGCGCTCCATCCCCGTCACGTTCAAACGCACATCCATACCTGACTGCTCTTTAAATGCGTCAACGTAGCGCTTTAAAGTAGGCGCTAACCCCAGGTCATCTAACATCATGGGTCTCAATTCAAAGATAAAGTCACGAACCTTTTGGAAGGTAGAGGTTGCGGAGATCTTCATATTCGCCAATTCTTCACGCGCCCTGTTCTGATCGATGTCAAACAAGCGCATGGCGATCTCGGTCTGCAGAATAAAATTAGAAAGTGCTTGGGCAGGTCCATCATGCATCTGGCGGGAAAGGCGCTGTCGCTCCGATTCCTGCGCCTGGATCATCATCTCAACTGTCTCAGTAGTAGCCGAAGGCCCTCGTGATCGGGAATCTCTCGGCAGGCCGCCTTCCATCGCACTGAGAATACTTTCACTCAATTTGACCTGGCGTTCGAGATGGGACTGGTCGTTCTGTAATTTTTCCACCTGGCCGCGCATCACAAACAAGCGTTGTTGAACATCCAAAGCCGAGTCATAGGCCATGCGAATATCCGCCCGCGGCAAGCTTTCAAACTGGCCCTGCACTTGCTGCAAGTGGGCGGTAATAGAAGCGTTTCGCTGGGTAATCTTCTTGACTTCAAGCTGGCTTTGTTCGATCATCAAGCTGATTTCTTTCATCTCCCTGCGAGATTGATCCAGTTGGGACAGTAAATCTTCCTTTACCTTATCCCAGACGCTTGCTTCCTGTTTTGGGTCTTTTACAACCATTCCCGCTACTCCTGTGTCTCTGTATCTTGTTGATGCAAACGCACCCACCCTCGGCGTAATGCGTAGATCGCCGCCTGTGTACGATCATCCACGCCGAGCTTTCGCAAAATCGCTGTGACGTGATTTTTAACGGTTTGATGGCTGATCCCTAGCAAGGCTGCAATTTCCTTATTGCTGAGTCCCTGGGTGACATACGACAGCACTTCCATCTCTCTACCGGACAACGGCTGAAAAGGTTCCCCCGGGTCGCTATAGATGCGCATCGCGCCTTCAGTTCGTTCATCGAGCCAACGATTAATGCTGTAGGGATCGAACGCCTGGTCGCCTACAACAAATTCTCCCGAAACGACGTTACGGATGACCTCGATTAAGTTTTCGGGCTGGACGTCTTTTGTACAATAGGCCGCTGCGCCTACCCTCATGGCGTGAATTTTTTGCTCGTCGTCATCATATGCAGTGAGTAAAATGACCCGCGTGGCCATTTTTTCATTGACAATTAGACGGGTAATCTGCTGCCCATTCATGCCCGGTAAATTTACATCCAAGATGGCGACATTTGGATGAAGCTCTCGGATCATGTCCAGGCCCTTCTCGCCGTCCGCGGCCTGTCCAATGACCGAAATATCCGGTTCCAGGGATAAAATGTCCGCCACCCCTTGGCGAAACAGGGGGTGGTCGTCAACAATCACGATCGAGATTTCATTCATAGACATTCTCGCTTAATCTTCTTTCCCGATTTTCGATCAGTATAGCACAGGAGTACTATACAAGCAAATGTGAAATCCCTACGAAATCGATAGCTTGCCAACGAAAATGAAAATCAAAAAATTTTATGGCGGATTCCAGCGATATACGACCATGTGTTCATCTTGACCGGCGTATTGAAATGCTGTGGGACTTGAGAAAACCGGCTGGGCCCCTTTTACAAGATTCGGATACCAACTCGGAAATGTCACCAGGTAATCCGCATGCTTCTCGTCCAAATAAACCCGAAGCCGGGCTTCATCCCGAATGAACGGGATTACTTCTGGGGATACCAGACCCGCGAGATCCAGTAATTGCCGCTGGCTGAAATAGCCCAACGCCCCGATATCGTGGGCAGCAATGATCGAATTTTCCGGAGTAGCCTCTGCAACCCACCTCGCAACTGGAACCATTTCACTTTCGATGAAGGCGACATCATTTCCATATGTCCGCGCCCCGATCACCCAAAAAACAACCAGCACAAGAACTGTTGAAAAAAGCCAGGCCTTTCCTATGATCCGCTGCCAAAACCGGGCAGAATTTAGCCGCACCACTTCAATAAGCCCAGCAAATCCCAGCAGAAAAAACACCGGCATCGCGGGTATTACGTAGCGGCCGTGTTGGTAAATGACAGGCAGTCGCCAGGCATACAGGATCAAATAGCCTGCCATCCATATTTCAGCAGAAAGCACAGCCCAGGCTTTCCGGCGTATCGATATCCAGGTGAAAATCAGCAGGCCGGGCAACAAAATCGCCCCTGCCCCTACAACCGGCAAACTCAATTGGCTGGCGATTCTTTGCAAAATCGGCAATTGGCGTAATACAGCATATTCAGCCTGCTTGGCAAAAAATGTATTTGGCCACCAGGCGCCTGCCAGAGCCCGGTTGAAGAATAAGAATGGAGCGAAGAATAAAAGCACGCCAAGCAGTAATTTGCCCACCTGGGTTAATTTCTCAGGCCAATTTCCCTCAGACAAAACCAAAGTCATCAAAGCCGGGCCAGCCAGGGTGATCCCATCGGGCCTTACCCAGACGCTTAAACCGATCAACAGCCCGGTGGCGAACCAATTCCTTTCACCCCTCACAATTCGAGCAAGGACAAGCAGCGCCAAACACGCAGACAACAATGTTTCCATGCCGGAACCCGCGGCCCAAACCAAATGCCATTCGAAACATAACAAGACCCCCGCCCAAAACGCCCACGCGGGTTGGCCAGGACAAAGCAACCGAAATGTAGTCCTTCCTGAGATAGCGGTTGTGAAAAGCAGCCCCCAACCAAGCAAAAAAGTCCACAGATAAGGTCCGCTCTTCAACCAATATCCGATTGCCAGAACCGCAGTCCAAAGCGGTGAGGTGGAGCCAGCAGAGGGCTGGCCAGGCAAAAAAGCCCACTCGCCTCTCAAGGCCAGGTTGCGGGCGTAGGTTTGATGAATCCAGGCATCATCCAGGGGAAACCCTACCCGGAACGTTAACCGACTGAAGACCAAATAGACTGTTAATGAAATCCCGGCCAGGAATGCAAACGACAAGATCTGTGAACTCGGCTTGTCAATCGCCGTCCAGGATCTGATAAATTCGGGTTTGCTCATAACTTGTCAGGTAGCGAAGTCCGGGTACATTACCCGGTTGGTTGTACAGACTCGAAGAGCCTTGAACCTGATCAATCTCCAGGAGCAGATAACGAGCCTGGTATCGCCTGGCAGCCGCCAGAAGCGTCTGCAAATCTCCATCAGGTATCACGATCGCAGACCGGTTTGTGGCGATAAAAAATCCGGGCGGGTTGTTAACCATCGCCACATCCTCGGGACTCGCCCCCAGATGGGCAAGCTCCACACCCAAAAGGGTATATTTTTCCTCTGCACTGCCCCATCCGGGACGGCTGAGGTCTTGCCCAATCACCCGCCAGTAAACTAAAACAGCGCTCAAGGATAACGCCAGGAGCACTAAACTGCCAAAAAAGAAACTGCGGGCACGCCTGGTTTGCCATCCCCGGAAGCGGACTCCCAGGTTCACGAATCCATCCAACCCGGCCGGCGCAGCCGCCCAAAATAAGGGTTGTAAAGCAGCTCCAGAATGCAAAAAACCGCCGCGTATCCCGGCATAAGGGAACAGGATTGTCATCGCTGTACCAATCATGACCCAGCCTGCCAGGCCAATTTGAACCCTATGGTCTTTCCTCATCTTCCAAAGACCGATCAAAACCAGTGGGAAAAGAAATATCTCACCTTGAACCACAACGGTTGTCTGGAAGTTTTGCCAAAGGGCTTGCAATCGCCCTTCAACGATCGCTCTCAAGCCAGATTGCCACCAATGCGCCAGGTTCAATTGGCTGGCAGGGTAGGCGAAAAGCTCATTATAGGACGTCAGCCATAAAGCACGGCTGCCTCCCGGCGCCAGAACGGTGCCAAAGGTAATCCGGTTTCGCACCATCCAGGGGCCAGCGACGATCAAAAATCCTAATAGACAGGTTGCGGTACCTACGAACGCCGGGCCTAAGCACCGGATGCCTCTTCCAGCGGGGAGAGTATCTTTGCAATTTTCCACAAATGGCAGGCTTTTAGTCCTTTCAGCCCACCATACAATTGCGAGCGCCAGAAATAACCATAAGATCCCATCCGCGCGGGCCAGATACATCAGACTGGCGGTCACACCCAGTAAGGCTGAGGCAAGTGAACCGAACCTTTTCGCTCGCAAATTCCCATCGTCTCTGGAAAAAAGCTGGTAGCCGCACATCATGAACAATATCCCCAACAGCATGTTCAGGCCAAAAGTGTCTGTGGTTGCCAGATAAGGTAGATAGAAACCCGAAAACACAGCCAGTAAGCCAGACAACATTGCATCTCTCTGGTTGTGGGACAGTTGATAAGAAAACAAGGCCGTCGCCGGAGGTATGAGAGACGCAAAGAATATAAAAGCCAGGCGAGCCTCCGAAAACTTCAACCCGCCAGCAAGTCTCATGCTCATTGCAGCCAGAAGGGAGGCTAAAGGCATCCAATAGGCATGAGAGGGGTGTGGAAGGCCCGCCGGGTCATCCAGGTAATTCCACAAGAATGGCTCACGAAAACCAGTGCCCTTGGCCAATTGCATGCCGCCGGCGTAATAATAATCCGCATCCATGTAGCCAGGCCCGGTCTGGACGAAGGCTACCAATGAAGCGATGATTAATTCAAGAATGAATAATAGAAAAAGACGCCGGAAACTCATTGGTTCAAAGAATACAATCGATAGTCATCGCCAAAACTCTCAACCAGTTTGAGCTGTGCCAGCAGCGAATCCAGAGCTTCCCAATCTGCGGTCTGGTAGTGGCTGTCCTCTTGTCGAATGAAATCGGCTCCTTGGTGGTTGAAGAGCAAATAAGAATATCCAGCCTGCCGCCATGCTTCTAATACTGCGGCAGGCGATTTATAAAGATTAAGATCGTGCAGCCACCGGTCAAGGATTTCATCCGGCAAACAGTTTGGCAAACAATACAGACTGCGCGGTTCCCAGAGCATCAATGCCCGGCTGCCAGACGGCAGCCCACGAATCGCTTTGGAAGCCAGACTATACCAACCCAGGTTATCCGCAAGGTATTGGTCTTGAGACCGCACCCCTGCCAACACTTCAAAAGACCCCAGGCGCAAGGTGTTCAAACCGACCTCGATCACGTTCAACCCAAAAACGAGCAATACCACTGCGGCTGCAATTCGCCTGAAGCGCACATTATAGAACTCTTCTTTAGCCAGCTTTTGGAATCCAACCCCAGCCAGCACGGCTACGGCTGGGAAAATGGCGTAATATAAGCGAGATTGGAGCAAATAATTCGAAAACCGCCCGATAATTGCCCAAATAATTACAGCCGGGACCGTAATCGAAGCAGCCAGACCCGCTAAATCCCGGCCAGCGTTCTCTCCCTGACCACCCGGAAGAGCTGCGAGTATGGCAAAACCCAAAAGAAGGGGGCCAATCGAGGAGCTGTAACCTGGAGCCAGCTCTACTCCTAAGAATACGCTGCGGATCGGCAAGAAAAACACATCCAACAAGTTGCCCCAAGGCTCTCCGCCCTGATACAGCCCAAGGCGCAGAGCATCCATCGCTCCGGAGGGGATCAACAGCGGATAGAATGGGTTTCCCGTAGCCAGGAAATTCTTCATCAGCCACGGAAACGACGTGAGCAGGAATGACAGCCCAAATGTTGCCAGATGACGTAATAAGAATCGTCGTTGGTCCTGATGATGATGGATCCAAAAAAGCGCTGCAGCTCCGGCGGGTACCAGGATGCCGGCCGTATATTTCGTCCCGAAGGCAAGACCTGCGAAAATTCCAGCCAATATCAAGGCCGGCTTCTTCCTGCTTCCCCGCCATGCGTCTAACGAGATGAAAAACGCCCACCCAAAGAGAACAGCCAGCCAATCCACATACCCCCAGGCGAGCGCAGAGGAAAGCGAAAAACCGGCCAATAAGCTCGCGCTGGCAACCAGGCCTATATCGGGTTCGAAAACCCTGGCGAGATAACAGGCGATCCCGATCGACGCCAGTATGCCCGCCAGAAAACCGAATACACAAGCGGCTGCCTCACCTGATAACACCATGGCGAATGTGTATACCATCTCGCCAACTTGCGGCATCCCCCAAAACATATTCCAGGGGATATAGAACACTTTGCCAGCCTGGATGTATGCTCTTGGCAAGGCCAGATGGTAAACAAGGGCGTCGAACTTAAGGGCGGGAGACAGCGCAGTAAACAGGGTGAATATCGCAACCAGGGTGGAAAGGACAACCAGGAGCTTACCAAATCTACTCACAGAATGGAATTGGTTTATTAAGACCTTCCAGCCCGACAACCAGGCGAGAATCTCTCGTCGCAGAATCAAACCGGAAATAATAAAGCATGCCCACCACAGGAAAGGATTGAGTCCCACAACGGAGCCAACAAGCAGCACAAATATGCTCAACAAGCCCATGCCGAGCGCAGGAGCAGTCACCTGGAGGTTTATTTCAGAGGCGTCTACACGCGCCAGCAGCCGCCATCCCAGGCCTGCGCTGATCGAGAGCACGCCAAAGGCTAGGGCAGTCTCCCAGATCGCGCTACTGAGATTAAGGATGAAACCGGGTTGGAATGGCTTGTGGTAAAGATAATAGGCGGCAACGATGACCACCAGCCATAATAAGGCGACAAAATATAGAATGGATCGGCGTTTATCGTCTAATAGCATTTTCATCGTGTATCGCTGCGTCTGGTCGTGCTTTGCTGCCTTAAACAGCTATCCGTCTTTTTCATAATCTCGCAGCGAGCCTACTGTCGCGAAGAAGCCACTTGCGCCCGAAAATAAGCGCTGCCCCAAGAATGAAAGGATATGGAATAAACAGGATAGCTTGCTCCTGGTTACCAATTACCGTTGCAAAATGCAGCCACCAGAGCCCAACCAGGGAAACCAGAAGCGCTGCAACTAAAATCAATCGTCCTTTGAGAGAGTATCTATCCAACGCGGCAAATATCCATAAAGTAGGCACCAACATTAAGACGTAGTTCGTCGTTGCAGAGCGCGGCACGATCAAATTTGACACAACTAAGGTGATCCCAATCGCCCAATAAAAATCAGCCTGCTTTCCACGGAAAAGGGTCTGGACCCACAAAAAAAGAAGCGCTGCCAGGATTAAGATCGAAATTACCACATCGCCAACCGTTCCCAATTTGGGGAGAACCTGGTGGGCGAGCAGCCATACGGGACTCTGCCCCACAGTGTAATCGCTATACTGGGTGATTCTGAACAGCCAATCACCAATCCAGTTTGGATCCATGAACAGGCTGATAAACACTAAAAATCCCAATAGGCCAAAAAAGCCGGTTAAATAGCTCCAACGACAGTTTTTTAACGCCCAAAGGAGTAAGAAGGGAACAACTAAAAACACGAGGGTCGGTTTAATCGTCGAGAGCACCAGCATTGAACCGGCAATGAAATCGTGATTGTGATCCAAAAGATATAAGGAGCCTGCAAGGGAAAAAAAACCGAAAATCGCAAACTGGCCCAGAATTACACCTCGCGCATCCGGATAGAAAAGCAAAGCCCAAACCAATATCAATGTCAACAGCCAGTTCACCGGCTTCCAGGCAAAAATTTCAAGCGTCATCGCCACGCCAATGAACAAAGCGATTTGCAATAAGGTCATATAGATCGCCCGCGCCACGGCGTAATCCAGGAACACAAAAGGGCCATGGACAAGTATCGAATAATAAGGGTAAACCATCCGGTTCTGATCTTCACCTGGAAGCGCTGGGCGGCCATAAATAGCTTGCTGTGTAAATAAGGCAGCCTGATCCGAATACGGGCTGACCCCCAGCTTGATATGCGCCTCCCAGGCAGTGTAGTGAGTCAAAAAATCATTACCGCCTGGTATCGGTTCAGTAAAATAACGCCAGGTCGCCCAGGTATAACCAATCCCAATAAAGATTAATAAGCCCCAACCAATCCACTGATTCTTGTAAATTGCTGTTTTATCGATCTGCATTTTCGATTTCGGATGTTTACGCTATGGCGTTCTACTCAGGTTTCAGCCAACCCTGGCGGAAAACTCTTCCAGTGGGAGCCTTGGAGGCCGGACAGCCCACCAGCGCACCCAATATAACCCGGTCGCGATAAAAATTGGCAGCAGGAAAAAAATGAGCGGGTCAAGGTCCGCGATGATTCCGTTTCTAGAGCTGTTTATGAATACAGCCCAGATCCCTAAAAAAAGGATACATAAACTAATCGCCGGTAGCAGCCTGCCAATTTTGCCCCAACGCTCATCCCAAACAGCCAAAACGAGTATTAACCCTGGCAGCGCGGCCACAAAGTTCTGGGTGGATGTCCTGATCCCTAAAAAATTCGAAAGAACAAGGGTGAGGCAGGCGGTCCACAGGAATCCGTTGTAATCCTGGCGAATAGCCTTACGCCATTCCCACAACAAGGTACCCATAACAAGCACGGTCGTCACCCAACCCATCTGGGTACCAATGCCCGGCAGCCAGTACTTGATCACTGCACCTGGCGTACCTCCCTGGCTGTAACCCAGATACACGATAACCTGTTTCAATTCTTCAACCACCCACCAGTTGGGAAGGAGCAAGCTGGTCGCGGCAACCAGAACTGCCAGGCTGCCAATTGGACTCCAAAATAACAACCAACGGCCATTGGCTGCCGCCCAAACCAGCACAAAAATCCCAAAAACTAAAACCATCTGAGGCTTTATACTTGCCAGGGATAAAAAGAATCCGGCAAAAACATCGTTCCCAGATCGAATCGACATCAATGAGAGCGCGATGAATAGCGAACATAAGATTGAGACATCGCCGCTGATCAGAGGACTCGCGCTGAAATACCAGAAAAGGGTGAAAAACAATAACACGGCCCAAAATAAGACCGAAATTCGCCAACCACTGAGAGAAATGCTGATAGCGAGTAATCCGATCAGGGCTATCTCCAGGACGGTCATCCAAAGGGCGCGAGCCATCACGAAATCTTTCACCAGAGAAAATGGCGCAAAAACCAGTATCGAGTAAAACGGGTACAAAAAGAGAGATTGGTCCTCATTCTCACGCGCCAACCTGCCAAATCGCAAATTTTGAATGATCGCAGTTGCTTCTTCTCCATAAGGACTGATCCCCTGGGTTAGGAAAAGCTGTGTTCCCATCCAGCGAGGCAAGAAGGACTCGCCGGTGGCTACCCGCTCACTGAAGCGATAATTCGCCCACACCAAACCTATGATGACAGCAATCAGGGCTATGACGATAAAATTCAAAAAGGCTTGGGTTCTACGATTTTCCAATGGACCTCCAATTCGAAGACTTTTGAGTTTCGTCGTATTGCTTTGTAAAACTCAACCGCAAGAAGGATGACCAACAAAGTACGTAAAGGAATCGTTATCCACAAGCCCCAAAAGTACCCCCGCGAAAGAAGCAATGGCCATTCTAATAAGTTAATGAGCAAGAGACAGGCTGCGCTGAGCGCTCCCAATCGCAGCGGCAATGCAAGTAAGATTAGAGGCAGGAAATATAAAACCCACTGAGGGCTCCAGCCCGGAGACCACAGGCAAAACACACACCAGGTCATACCCAAAAATGCTACACTGGCGCCTTCATTCAGCGGGCCGGACCGCCAAAATAGCCACAGCCCAAATAAAGAAAACGGTATCAGTGTAATCCAAGGCTCCAACCTGGGCGGATTACCCTGGGGCATCTGCGCTGTGGCAGGATCAACCCGTTCCGCTTCTGAGCCAAAATTTCCAGTATGCACATTGCCATCGATCAATGCCCAAACGGTCTCCCAACTCCCTTTTCTGACCTGAGATTGCAGTGAAGCGGAGGTCATTTGCGGGGATGCCAACCAAAAAGCAAAGTAAACGATAATGGTTATGCTGAGCGTCAGCGCAGATACCAGCAACGCTTTTCGACCAGGGCGGTAGCGCCAGGCCGCCGCCAATACCAGCGCCGGAAAAATCTTCGTAAGTACACCCATCGCAAGCACGATGCCAGCGCGCATATTCTTCCCTTCGAAAAACAAATCTAACCCAAGCAGCATCGCGAAAACGGGGATCGGATCGAAAAACCACCAACCATATCCAAGCCCGATTAGAAGAGAGAAATATAGCCAGACACGTTTTTCCGCGCTTCCATCTTTAAATAATCGCCGCGCTAATCGCTGGACCAAAAGAACATTGGCGGCCTGGAATAAGGTTAATAACATCGCCAAAGCATAATAATAGGCAAACTCCCTCCCGGCGACTATTCGAAACAAAAGGGTTGAAATCACTGGGAATATGGGTGGGAATTCGACCCAATAATCGATAAAAGGCCTTCCCATTTCAGCCAGGCGAAAGAAATGAAAGGCATCACCATAGCCCTTTACACCGATGATGGGTAAAGACGTGAATAGAACCAGGCGGCTGGCCAGAAAAAGAACTGGAGGAGAGCCAGAAATTCCATTAAGCAAGTTCTTCACAATATCCGAGGGTTTCACGATGATTGATTTCCATCCAAAGGGTATCGTCTCTCCCACGGTGCCATTTAATTTTCCCACGAAACTTGGTCCTTGTGGGCGAAATGAACATTATGCCACCTAACAAAACTATATAGCGTGTGAAAAAAGCCTCTATGGTAGACTAAATTAAACTTAATCCCTTTATTTTTACGCGCCTAATTGAGTTTTTAATTCGTGTCTTCAAAATTGGTTTGCACACTTCACCAGCAATCGCACCGAGTGTATCAGTTGTCTCCTGAATGTGGGTAATTTATCACTATTATTTTAGATCGAGCTCTGCATAATGATTATCAGATCTTCCCGGAAATAATTGAATATCTTCGAAAGGGAGCACCCAGAATGCCCGAATCATCCAACCCTAACGCTAAAAATTCAGAGAAATGGCTCAAAGACAAGATCACCACTGCCGCGCTCATCTTTGTGGTAGTCGCCAGTCTGTTCAGCCCAATAGGTCAGATTTCTGTTCGAGCGGTCGCTTCGCCGAGCTTGCTTGCTCCAGCAGATAGATCCACCATTACTGCGACTGGTTATGGTGGATCGATAGAGGTCCCGCCGGTGGCGGTCCCGGAATTTTCATGGACGCCTATTGAAGGGACGACAAACTACCACTTGCAGCTCAGCCAGGATATTGGTTTCACAACCAACTTAAGGGATTTCAATACGCCGTTAACCCATTTTATTCCACTTTATGCCAACCAATTGACAGATGGTCTGTGGTACTGGCGCGTTCGAGCTGAAGCGCCAGTCGTGGGTGATTTCAGCATTCCCTTTAGTTTTACCAAATCTTGGGCGACGCCTGACAACGTCCCCCAGTTAGATTTACCCAGCGATAAAAGCTCCCTGGAATTCTTCGACACCCCGGTGTTTTCCTGGCAGCCCGTGACCGGCGCCTCACGTTATCTATTTCAAATATCCCAGGATCCTGACTTTATCAGCATCTCTTACTTAAATTACACCCTGCGTACCACCCACCAACCCACGTCCAAGCTGCCGAATGGCACCTATTACTGGCGCGTTATACCGCTGGACCCGGCCGAACATGAGGGTGTACACAGTGAGACGCGCACGTTCATTATGAACTATAACCAGGTTCCGCAGCTTTTGGAGCCGGTAGACAATTCCCACCCCACTTTCACCCCAACTTTTCAATGGACTGCTGTACGCGGCGCCCAATATTACCGCTTGCAATACTCGACCGATCCTTCTTTCAACACCTCAGTTACGACCATCGATACCCGTAACACAACCTACACGCCGGTAAACACACTGCCAAACGACGTTAACTATTACTGGCGTGTACGCGCTCATTCCGGTAATTCCATTTCAAACTGGAGCGAAATCCGCACTTTTCTTAAACAATGGTACATTCAGGCGCAGCCTTTGACCCCGGTCAATCTTTACCAGGACGCTCGTTTCCCCTTGTTTAATTGGACGCCAGTTCCAGCCGCAAGTTATTACCGGATCGAGATCAATGACCTCAAATACTTTCCCAGGCAGGCTTAAAGGCGACCACAGCGAACACTTTCTACGCCCCAGAGAATTATGATAGTCTGCTGGGACCACGCTACTGGCGGGTGACCCCCTACGATCGCAATGGCTACGCCGGCAAGCCCAGCCTGGTTTTTTCATATGTAAGCAGTGGCGTACAAATTATCCCCCACCCAGGTATACCCTCTCTACTATTACACGCCTCGCTCGGATTTAAATCCCCACGAAGACCGCACCATCTCTGTTCCAATTTTTGTCTGGCAACAGGTGACCAATCCTCCCCTGGGCGGCGGCAGATTTAGCGGCGCTTATCGCCTGCAAGTGAGCCGAGATTCTCTCTTCCACACAGTAGATTGGTCAGTTGACACGGAAGGGCTCAGTGCTACGCCAACTAGCGCCAATCCTTTCACCCCATTATCCCAATGTCGACTACTTCTGGCGCGTCCGGCCTTGACCAACTTAGGCGGCGCGGAGATCGGACAGTGGAGCCAAACCTGGAAGACCCGTATCGATTTGTCCCGCGGCTTGTCCCCGCTTACCAACCAGCCTCCCAAGTTGCTGCGTCCAGCCCGGGATACGGAATGGGTGGAACGGACGCCTTTATTCGAATGGTGGCCAATCGCCGGGGCCGATTCGTACCATGTGGAGATCAGCAGCCAGGCGGATTTCGATCCCGCTTATATCCTCGATACCGCCGATGTCCCCTATCCCGCCTATTCTTCTCTGGAAAGCCTGGCGCAGCGCAATCTGAACAAGCTGAATTACGGCACGTTCTACTGGCGCGTACAGGCCTACAGTGGAGCATCACCTCTGTACGGTTGGAGCGAGACCTGGCGCTTTCAGGTCGCCTCGCAAAGCGAATGGATCCGTTATCGTGCTTTGGGACAACCTGAAAACAAGCTCACGATCGGCTCCGACCCGTCAGGCGATATCCCTGATCCCAAATTTGACCTGACCGGCCTTTACGCCTCCCAGGACTCGGACTTTTGGTACTTTGGATTCAACACCGCCACGACAACCGGCGAGGGGAGCTATCGAATTTATATCGATATGGATCACAAAGATGGCTCCGGCGCGACAATGGATTTACTCGGCGATCCGATCTCGATAATTGACGCTCATTTGCCGGAATTCGTTATCGATGTAGAGGATACCAACGGCGAATACTTCGCCGACCAGGTGTATATCTATGAATGGACCGGCAGCGAGTGGAGCCCTCCGAAATCCTTGGAGGCAATTGGCGGCGACATTTTCCCGGCCGATTTATACGCGGCGGCGCTGACTTCCTCGAACTCCGGCTGGGCAGCCGGGCAGTACGGGGATATCTTGCGCCTGAGCAGCAATGCCTGGAGTCAATATACAAGTCCCACTTTCAATTCGATCCGTTCCATTTCTTTTCTGGGCTCAACCATAGGGTGGGCTGTCACAGATTATGGCTCAACCCTGCGATACAATTGGCAAACCGCCAATTGGGATAACCTGAGCCGGCCGACCGATAAGCCTTTATATTCAGTTAGCATTGTCGCAGAGAATAAAGCCTGGGCGGCAGGTGGCGCCGGCACATTGTTGTACTGGAATGGCAGCGGATGGGGTGGTTTGAACAGCCAAACCCTCTACGACCTTTATGCGGTCGATGTGATCACAAGCACGGTCGAATACACTCGCACAGAAGGGTGGGCTGTAGGCCAATTTGGTACGGCCATACACTGGGATGGAACGAACTGGAAAAGTCCGAGCACATTGACGTCGGCCAACCTTAACGCCGTTTCCATGATCACTGACGCTAATGTTTGGGCTGTGGGGGATAGCGGAACAATCAGGCATTGGAATGGCAGCTCCTGGGGCTCTGTCACTAGCCTGACATCCGAAAACCTGCATTCCGTATCCATGTTGTCGGCAACCTCGGGTTGGGCGGTTGGCGATCAAGGCACGATCCTGCGTTGGAACGGGTCGAATTGGTCCATTGTAAGCTCCCCAACCCTGCTAAATTTATATGCCGTAACAGTTAATGCCTCTAATGCCGCCTTGATCGTGGGAGAAAACGGAGCAAACCTCAAGTGGAATGGCAGCTCTTGGACCCCAATTAACAAGCCCATTACGGATTACATTGAGCTAAGAATACCCAACACAGCAATCGGGATGCAAGAGGAGACTGGCAGCTATGCCCTCTCGTTGGTCAGCCTGCCGTCCGCCGCGGGATTGCCACAAGATTCCGTCCCTCCCGATCCCGGAGTTCCTGGGGGAGGCGCCTTGAGTCGTTTTGCCAGTGTCTCCGAGCGGATGAGCCTGGTCGAGCCGCCTAATAACGTTGAAGGCGACCCCACCACCTTCGCCTCCGTCCCGCCTTTCTTCTGGGATTACCCGACCGGCTCTAATGGAACCACGCCTTGGGCCGGCGCCTGGATGAAGGCTTACTTAGACCCACAATATACCAGTCAGGCCGCGGATTATGTTTTAACATCCAATGCGCCTTACTATGCCAACGTAGCGCATGCCTGGGATAAGGACTTTCTTGGAGATAACTCCTATTATTGGCGAATCCGCCCGCGTTACCAGGATATTTTTGGCGTATATTTTGGAGCGTGGAGCGAAGGCTGGCGCTTTGAACGAGATGGATTTCACCCCCCAAAACTTGCAGGAGTTCGGTCACGTTCTCTACCCCGACATTCACCTGGGATCGCGTCGAAGGCGCAGAAGCCTATGATTTAGAGGTAGACAATGACCCGAATTTTGGATCCCCGGAAATTTCGGCCAACACGGCTCAAATTTCATACACTTTTGAAGGTACTTTGGGAAATGGGACCTATAATTGGCGTGTCCGCGCCCGCAGGAACGGCGGCATTACCAATGAATGGAGCCCCAGCAAGCCGTTCGAGCTCATCCTGCCGACCCCATTGAACCTTTCACCCAACGATCCGCTCGCCGAAAACGTCGTCGGGCAGGCGCCGACTTTCTGCTGGGATCCGCTGCTTAAATTGGATGCTGATAATCAGCCAGTTTTGGCTGCGTATCGCTACAGGCTTCAGGTAAGTAAAGGGGATCCGACCTTTTCAACGACCTACGAAAACGTTGAAACCGAACAAGCTTGCTGGACGCCAACCATGGGCTATGATGATGGAAAATACTACTGGCGCGTGGCGATGATCGATGGAAACGGAAGGCTGGGCGATTATAGTGAAGTCGCGATATTTACGAAGCAATATCCCATCACCCAGTTGCTCAGTCCCAAGAACAATCAAACGTTGCAAACAACGCCGACATTTTCCTGGAGCCAGGTGAGCGAAGCCACATCTTACAGACTCGAGATTTCCCAGTTCCCTACTTTTTCACCTTTATATGACGGCGCAACAACGAATAACACCAGCCTAATCCCACTTAGGATCTATGACCTGGACCATACATACTATTGGAGAGTAGCGATCCTGGATCATGATGGAAAAATTGGTCCATACAACGATGCCATCATCATCCTGGGGACCCCTCCAGGTGGGAGCATGCTTTATCTGCCACTCGTCACCAGGTAGCCCTTTGGGAAATAGTATATCCATGTGAGTAAAGGATTGCCGGTAAATCCTGATCTCAGAAATGAAAACCCCCTTCTTGCGGAGGGGGTTTTGATTTTAGGGAGTACAATCAAGTCCCGATGGTTCAGGACAGATCCTGTAAACCGCTGCCAAATCATCCTCAAATACTTTCTTCCACTGTCTATTCTCGTCAAGTAGGTGCGTGATCGCCGTTTCTTTTTCGATTAAGATCAAACGGACATCGTTCTCGGACAAGACCATTTGCCATCCTTCCTGGCCGCGCACGACTTTAAGCCATTGATCGATCACGGCATCATCATACAAATCCGTGCGCCCGTCGACGAAAACCGGGTATTCAGGCAGCGCCCACAACAAATATCCTCCCCAATTATAAGAATTGAACAATCTACCCGGGTATTGCGCCTGCTTGAGAAATGCAACGGCATCCACTGGCAGGGATTTACGAAATGCCTTGTCGTTCTCCGTTCCAGGGAAAACCAGGCCAAGTTTTACCACTACAGCGATGATCAACAAAATAAGCAGCCCCCAATTCAGGATGGTTTGTAGAGGCCTTCTATTTATGATTTGCGGTTGGTATCCGAGGGATTTTCCTATCCCCCGGATGAGTGGACCGACATGACGGCTCAGTGTCATCGGGGCTGCCAGGGCGAATAGAGCGATATTTCTGCCCGCCATAAAACCCATGTAAGCGAAACCAGCCGTCAAAAGGAAATCTGTCAAAAGAATCCGCCGGCGCGAAATCCCCACCGCGCCAAAAGTCGCCAGCAGCAACCAGGCGAAAGGCTGCACCGAAAGGACGTGAAAATTCGGCGACTGCCATTCCTGAATGTAATCCTGCAAAGCGCCAATCGATATGGTTTTTATGGGATAGGCCAGCATCACAGGGCCAAAAGGATTCAAACATACCGCTGCCAGCATTAGTAATCCCAACAAGAACATTTGAATCACGCCCTTTAAGGACGTTTCGATCCCAGCATTGGAATTGCGAATTTTTTTGATTAACCATCCAGCCAGCTCGTTTACGAAATATACCCCCCAAACGATGAAACCAACCGCAAACCCGCCATGGCTGTTGGCCCAGATCACCATGAGTAACGGCAGCAGCCAAATCTTTCGCACATTCGAATCATCCTGGCGCTTGCGGAAAGCCTCGAATACCCAAATAAATACGGCAGTCAACAAGAACGTAAACAGGTACGGCCGCGCCGACCAGTAAACGGCAGAAGCGACTGCAGCAAAAATACTGGCGAATGCTCGTAAAAAAGGGCCTCCGCTCAAGGTGCCCCAGACGAAAACAAACGTCAGGGTAACCATCAGCGCAGTCCACAGATTCAGCCCGCCCGGACCCAATGCCTGGAAGATCCAGTACATGGGGATTTCGACCAGCCAACCGGGGTATTCCCAGGCGGCGCCGAGGCGAGTATAAGAAAAAGGATCGCTGCGCAGCAATTGGTGGTGTTCAACCATCCACTGCCCGGCTCGCAAATGCCACCAGGTGTCCGTGTCGACCGATATGCGCGCTGCCATGGCGAAGATCGCCAGGAATGCCACCAAGATAACCAATCTGCGTGTGCTCAAATTCAAAATCCAATTTCACCCGGTTCAACTTTGCGCGAAAGGTGATAGAAGATGCGGTAATCGCCAATTTGCTTCTCCAGCCAGGTAACGCCAATGGAAGTAAAAGCATTGCGCAGCCGTTCATCCAGGGCTTCATGCCGGGTAGTAATGTAAGCCGCGTGGTTTGCGCTGCCAACCATTTGATCGTAAGCAGCATAGCGGTCATCGCGAGAAGTGTATCGAAAATCCTGGTGGTAAGGTAAGCGCGGCACGAAAATCAACTTCTCTTGCGATAAAAACGCCAGGGGGTACGCAACCCAATAATTGCTGTAACCAAGCGTCTCACCCTTTTCCGTCAAAAATTGAATTAACTCTGAATCGTAGCGATGGTCGATACGCGTTGGCTCATAGAATTGAGTCGTCAGGCCTGGCGGATATTGTGAAGCGGCCTGGAGAATCGATAAAAAGTTGAATCCCAAGAGCAAGGCAAAGATCCCATAAATGTAAAAGCGCCGTTTTACTGGCAGAGACAGAAATCCCCAGGCAGCGAAAAGCGACATTGGCGCGGCTAAGGGCAGGAAATAACGACCGGATGGATCCGCTCCAAATGGAGTCAGCACAAAACCAGCCAGCAGGCAGATTGCAACACCGGCTATGAGTAATTTCTCCTCGCCGATCAAGCTGCCGCCGTGGCGGAAGCGACGAAAAGTGAAAACAAATAACCCAACCCAAACCATCAACACGAACGGAATTAACGGCAAAACAAGCCAGGATACTCCCCAGGGAGGCCGAAAACCAAAGATCACCGTGCTCCCCAGTAAAACCAGGTTGACCAAATGCTGTCCAATCTGTCCCAGAAAGCCCACCCCTTCCACGCCGGCGATGGCCTTACCACCCAGTTCCATCCATAATTGTGAGAATCCGTTTCTCAGTCCATATACGAACAGCGGGATTGCGCCAACCAGAAAACCTATCCCGGCGCAACAAAAGCTTAAGGTAACCTCACGGAACCTCAGGGCTTTGCCGCGGGCAGCACGCCAGATTTTCCAGGCGAGAAATACACCAGCCGGCAGGCTATAAACCAGGGTCAGGCCGAACGCCCAAACGCCGGAACCCACCAGGATGCCGAAAATCAACCAAAGAGCGAATTGGGGAGGGCTTGCATTTTCACCTATTAATTTGCCTATGCGCAACCCGCTCAGCAATATCAGGTTCCCAATTAGGATCGCTTCCCCATAGCCTCCCAACGAGACGGTTGTATAAAGCATGACATTGACCGTCGGGACCGCCAGCAAGATCGCGGCCCCGATCCCGATTTCCCAGGATCCAAATACGCTTTTTCCCAACCAGGTTGTGCTGATTATTGTCCCCAGGTAAAGCACTCCTTGAAGCAAACGAATGACCCAAGTATGCTGTCCAATTAGCCAAAAGCCGGATGCTACCAGGAAAGCCTCCAGGCTGCCCATATAGGCCTGCCCATAAAAGAAAACCGGGCGTTCTCCTGCCAGGATATGGCGCGCCATTAAGGCCACAACCGCCTCATCCGCATTGAACGGTAAACGCCCGGCAGCCACCAGGATCATCTTCAATGCCAGCGCGGCAATCAATACTGCTGCCAGGATCGCTGCAAGCTGCAGCGGCAGCCGTTCAGCTTTTTCTCGGCCTTTGGAGGCAACCCGCTCTGACCGTTGTGATAAGAAGGCATCCATTTTAGATGCTCATTATAATGGCCTGAATCCCAGGGTTTATCAAAATTGGCGCAGCTAACAAAACCGTATTGTCCATCGCTTGCCGGACTTATCCTGCCACCTTTATAATCGCTTTATGACCAAAAGGTTGCTGGTATTGTTGATCTTCTTACTTGCCGTCTCAGCCCGGCTGCTTCCAGGGCCAAGGACAATCGATAATTCGTATATCACTTTCCGTTATGCACGCAATATTTTAGCCGGGAACGGATTCGTCTACAACCCCGGGGAAAGAGTTTTAGGGACAACGACCCCGCTATATACATTTCTGTTAACTGGTCTGGCGCTTTTCACCGGCGGTCAGGAGGCGCCATTCCCCTGGATCGCGCTTTGTCTGAATGCCCTGGCGGACGCATTCACCTGCCTTCTCCTGCTCCAGATTGGAAAACAATTAAAATCGGAGTTCGTTGGGGTTGTGGCTGCCCTGATATGGGCAATAACCCCTTTCAGCGTGACCTTCGCTATCGGTGGGCTGGAGACCAGCCTTTATATCCTTTTGCTCACGCTTATGATCTATTTGCACGTTGTCCGGCGGCGCCGGCTGGCTGCATTCGCTGCAGCATTCGCTTTGCTTACCCGCCCAGACGCCTTGATCCTGATCGGTCCGCTCGTTCTGGACCGGCTTTACCAGGCCTGGTCACACCGGCAAACAACCGGTCGAATCGGCACTGCAATGAGTCCACAAGAGGCGAATACGATCGATGGGTTGACCTTTGAAGAAGCTGCTGCGTTTCTAATTCCAGTTGCAGCTTGGTTTCTATTTGCATTTCTGTATTTCGGCAGCCCGCTCCCCCATTCGATTGCTGCAAAAACGCTGGCCTATCGCCTGCCTGGGAACGCGGCATTCATTCGATTGCTGCAACATTATGCCACTCCTTTTCTGGGTCACTTGACCTTTGGGGTCCTTTGGATCGGCGTCGGCATCCTGATTTATCCATTCTTGTTTTTGATTGGCGCCTGGAAGGCAGTGCGCGAGAGTTCACATATCTGGCCCTGGATGATCTATCCCTGGTTTTATTTCGCAGTATTCGCTCTCGCCAACCCTTTGATTTTTCGATGGTACCTGACGCCTCCACTACCAGCATACATCTTTGCCATTCTTCTGGGAGTCAACGAACTGGCCGACAAGCTGCGAAACCAAATTCGTGCGTCGAGAACGTCCTCCACAGAGCGAATACCCCAAAAGCGACTTCCAGCGCTGCCGGCGCTTATCTTCGTAGCAGGTGCGCCGCTCATTCTCACGCTGCGCGGCTGGAGTATGCACCCGGATCATGGCCTCACTCAACCTGCCCCCGAGATGGCCTGGTACCAGCTCGAGCTGCTATACCAGCAGGCAGCTCAGCAAATATCCAGCGAAATTCCCTCCTCGCTTGACAGCAGCTCACCGGTGTTGGCGGCTGGGGATGTTGGGGTGCTCGGTTATTTCACTCAGGCGCGCATCCTGGATACCGTAGGATTGAACTCCGACCAATCTCTGAATTATTACCCTTTAGATCCCGGTTACTATACAATCAACTATGCAATTCCTCCGGACCTGATCATCGATATCCGTCCCCAATTTGTTGTCCTGTTAGAAGTCTACGGGCGTGAGGGCCTGCTCAAAGATAATCGCTTCCTGCAGTTTTACCAATTAGAAGAAAAAATTCCTACGGATATCTACGGCAGTGATGGAATGTTAGTTTACCGCCGGAAACCGGGTACATGATCGACATAATCTGGAAAATGCCTATCCGAAAAGTGCAGGCCTGCATTCGAGATCACTGGCCATTCCTGCTTCTCTTGATCGTGAGCAGCGCCTTTTTCTTCAGTGATATTCGCACCATACCATTCCACCCGGACGAGGCCACGCAGCTCTTCATGAGCAGCGATTTCGACAGGCTTATCCATGCGCCTTTGTCCATGGGTTGGCAGCTTCAAAGTGAACAAGATGTACGCCAGCAATATCGCGAGCTGGATGCGCCGCTCACCCGCTATATTCTGGGGTTTAGCCGCTACCTGGCAGGACTCCCCGCACCACAGGTGGATTGGGATTGGAGCAAGACCTGGGAGGAAAATCGTACCGCCGGAGCGCTGCCTGAACCGGATTTACTTTTTGCCGGACGTTTGGCGATGACGTTGTTGTTGCCTTTTAGCATGACCCTGATTTATATCGAGGGGACCTTATTGGGAGGAAAATTCTGCGGGCTCTTACCAGCATTTTTATTGGCGTCCAATGCACTGGTCCTGCTGCACACTCGCCGGGCGATGGCAGAAGGCGTGCTTCTATTCGGGGTAGTGTTGGCTTTATGGAGCTTCTCGCAAGTAGAAAAACGCCCCTGGTTGGCCGGCCTGGCGGCAGCAATCGCGTTCAATGCCAAGCAAACTGCATTTCCCCTGGCGCTTTTAGGATTGGCTCTGGTGATCTGGTTCCATCTTCGAGGCTCCCGCAGGATTCAAAAAGCAACTGTCGCCTCGTCAGCTTTTCTGGTGGTTTTCCTGGGCGTGACTTTTCTGCTCAATCCTGTGTGGTGGACAAACACAGCTTCTGCGTTGAAATCTTCCTGGGAGGCGCGCTTAGCGCTATCTTCCCGCCAGGTATCCGAAATAGGCGTGCTCATCCCCAGCGAGGTGATTAAGACGCCGGTTGAAAAAGCAGTTTCCTGGATGGGCAATCTCTATTTTCTGCCGGCCGCCGTCGCAGATGTCGGCAATTATTTACAAAACACCGCTGCCTCACAGAATACCTATTTCAGCATACCTGGCCATAACCTGTTTCGCGGTGTTTTGCCAGGAGGAATTTTCATTTGTGTCACCCTGTTTGGTGTGATATTGGCGCTTATCCAACTGCGTTATAAGCCCGCTGCTCAACGCAAGGCCCTCGTTGTATTATTGGTTTCAGTTGGCCTGGAGACTGCATTCCTGGTGTGGTCAATCCCACTTGCCTGGCAGCGCTACGTGATCCCTATCATACCGTTTATCTGTCTTTTCGCCGGTTTTGGAATCAGCAGCATGTTGATGGTCCCTTTGCCGGCAGTCAAATCTCGAACATCCCGTCTGGTTAAATAACTGCGGGGCCGCTTCAGGCGACCCCGTCAGAAAATTAAAGAGCTTTGACCCTAACCCAGATATTCACGTAATTTACGCCGGATAGCAGGATGTCGCAGCCGGCTGAGAGCTTGCGCTTCGATCTGGCGAACGCGCTCGCGAGTCACCCCCATTTTGCGTCCGACCTCTTCGAGAGTGTATGCCTGGCCATCTAGCAAGCCGTATCGAAGCTGAAGGATGCGCACTTCCCGTGGAGGCAGGCCATTCAAAACGCTTTCCAGGTGCTCGCGTAAAAGATTGTACGTAGCTGATTCGTCTGGCGCAGGGACCTCTTCATCCTGGATGAAATCTCCTAAAACAGAATCTTCTTCATCATCTGTTGGGGTCTCCAAAGACAGCGGTCGGCGTGCGACCTGGATCATATTCTCCACTTTTTGAGGAGTGACGTCCAAAGCGATCGCTAATTCCTCCACAGATGGATCCCGCCCAAGGCGTTGGGTAAGCTGGTGTTGGACGCGCAGCAGCTTATTGATCTGATCGCCCATGTGAACTGGCACACGGATTGTGCGGCCTTGATCTGCAATTGCACGAGTGACAGCCTGGCGTATCCACCAGGTTGCATAAGTGCTGAACTTGTGGCCACGCCGGTAATCGAACTTTTTCGCTGCGCGAATTAAACCAATATTGCCTTCCTGAATTAGATCCAGGAAAGGCACTCCGCGTCCCATGTATTTTTTAGCAACGCTGATAACCAGGCGTGAATTCGCCGTGATCAGGTGTTCACGAGCTGCCCAGCCATCTTCAATCAACCGCTGAAGCTCGTTGCGCCGGCGTGGACTGACGTTTCCCTTGGCAAGCTCTTCTCGAGCCATTCGGCCACGTTCAATTCGTTGTGCCAGTTCAACTTCTTCTTCAGCGGTTAAAAGCGGTACCCTGCCTACTTCCTTAAGATACAACCCTATCGTGTCGTCTGTGTCGATGTTTGCAAGGTAGTTATCATCAGTAGACATCTGCCTGTTGGCGTCTTCGTCGACATCTTCCTCTTCCGCTAAATCCTCATCGCTTGGCCCCGTACCAACTGTCGCCTCATCCAGATATGGGATACCTGCACTGATCAACGCGGCAAAAGCCTCCTCTAATTGGTCGACGTCTTGTTCAGCTTCAGGGAAAAGACTCAGAATATCATCGATTGTCACGAAAGATTTCTGCCGACCCAATTCGATCAGTCTGGCTATCGCCGGATGTTCGTCCCGTTCATCAATATCATTTAACAACTCTTCATCTATCATTTGGACTCCCGTACCCAAGTACACGGGTTTTTTAAGCATAAGAAACGCGAAGCCTCAGGCCTCACATTTCTTTGATTTAATCTCTATTGTTTACTCAGAATACACGTTTTTTAACATAAAATCAATACTTAATTTCGATGTTAATGAAATAGTAATGTAATGGTATTGATAGGAATACGACTTTAAGGATTGATTTGTTACTCATCATTTTCCTGCTCCCAGCCGGTGGATTTATTGAGCAGGTGTTGTCGTTGGAACAGGTGTTTCCGTAACAGGCGGCGTCAATTCAGGGCCGGAAATCGTCGGGTTCGGTGTTGTCCTTATGGGTGTCGCCGGTGCGGGAGTCGTCGCTTCTGGCGTCGCAAACTCCGGGATCGCCGTCTCGGGAATCAGAGTACCAGAACTTTCGGTTTCCGTCGGCGTGGTCATTATTGGAGGTTCTGTGAGCATCGTTAGAACCGATTCCAGCCCAAATTTCGACACCACTGAAACCGCTCCCTGGTCAACTTGAACATAGTAGCCGTTTGCGATTGGGGTCTGCTTTCCTACCTGAATTTTAACTTCCTTGCCATCCTTCGTCTGGATTGTGATCGTATCCGCTGGTTGGTCCAACCCGGTCGCGGCTGGCGGGGGAACCGGGTCTAGCGTGGATAAGACGGTCAGTGAAATCAACTGGCTGACATTTGACTCCGCAGCTCCAACGTCCGTTGCATCGACCTGCGGCTCAGTTAATGACCACAAATCTTGATCGTCCCGTCCCAGGCTGACCTTATTCCCCTGGACATCTTCAATCGTAATACTTGCGATGTTGTTCTCATCGATCTCGAACAGATTTTGAATTCCTGGAGTTGCAGTAGACTGTAAAGCGGTGTTTGCCTTGGTACGCTGCAGAAACCAGGCGAATGCTAATAAGATAACGAACAATCCCAAGATGATCCAAGTGGTACGGCGAATCATAGAGATTATCCTCTTTTACGTCTTTGCACCCAGGTAGTTACGCCGCCTAATAAAACCAGACCTGGCAGAATGAATACCGTGCCAAGCAAGATCAGGTTCATGGTAACTTTTTGAGGCGGGAGCAAAATCCTTTGAGTGGACTGCTTCGGTGTCAGGTTGATCAGATTCTCCTGCTTCGCTGCCCAATCGACTGAGTTGATAAACAAATCTTCATTTGCGTAGGCAGAATATGAACCATCACTGGCAAAATCGGAATCGCCAAATACAACCACCCTGCTGTTGTTTTGCAAATTTTCAGCCGAAGCCGCCAAAGAGATCGGTCCAGCGATATCCAGGCTTGGGTCGAATGTTATTTGAGCATTTTGGGTTTGGAGGTTTACCAGGTCTTTTTCAGCCCAAGATTGCGGCGCGGTCAATACAAGATTAACCTGTGTGATTCCGCTCACCTGGCTCAGGGTAATACTCCGCACCGTTGGAAATTGAGAGGTGAGCCTGGCGATCTTTTGGGTGATATCGCTGGTCCCATATTGAGCAGCATAGGGTGCGAAAGGCTGGTTAGAGGTTTGATCGATGACGATATCGGTGCCCAGCACGATTCCCCAGGTTTGAGTGAGATAATCGACCAATGGATCCGGCGCATCTCCAAAATCTGTCACCGGCAGAGGTTCCTCCATTGCCACCAATGAGCCACCCTGGTTGAGAAAATTGCTTAGCAGATCGACTTCATTTGATGAAAGTGGTTTTCGCGGTCCGGCGATTACGATCACCTTTGCATCATCGGGAATCTTGTTCTCCGCCAGCAGGTTGAGCGTTTTGACCGTGTAATTCTTGCTCTCCAGCGCAAGTTTCATCTGAGAATATGATTGGTCCCCTGTATCCTCAGGGTTATATTCGCCGTGACCGGTAAGAAAATATACCGTACTTGCTTGTGGGTTGATCAACCGGATCATGCCGCCAGCCAGCTCCTGCTCGGATACCGTTGTTACCTGTTGCTGGTGATCACCCATTTGCAGCACGACGGTCCCATCCCGGGTTACGTTCGCTTGTTGGGCTAAAACCGGGTTCGCAACCGGATCAATAAACTGGTAGGTAAATTTCCCTTTGCTGTTAAACTGTAGCTGATCTAAAAGGCTCTTCGCCTGGTCCGAATTTAAATTCTGTGTGTAAAACGCCTGAGCTGTCACCGGCTCGGGTAAACTGGCCAGTGTCGTGAGCGTTTCGGGAGCAAGTGTGTATTGTTGATCCTCAGTTAAATCCCAGCGCTTGGGATTCTGATAAACAAGAAAATTAGCCACAACCAGAATACCGATAAATGCCAGAGTTAAAACCAGGGCATTGCTGCCATAGCGCGCCTGGCGTCCGGTTAAAGCCACCCTGGCCCTCTCTGGGTCTAATATTGCGAAAAGCGCCAGGCCGATTACGATGAGTCCCAGGCAGATTTGTAAAGGGAAATTCCAGGAACGCTGAACGATATATAATCCGGCTGCTGCCAATGCAGCTATCAGTGAAAGATATAATCCGAATGGGGCGAATCGACGCCATTGAGTTCTCATTATCGCCACCTCCTCGTCTCAACAGACATTGTGCCGACGAAGAGCCCCAATGCGATGACGCTTAAGTAGAAGACAATATCTTGCAGGTCGATAACCCCAGTGAGCAGGTTGTTAAAAAAATGGCTGCTGAAATCCAGATAATTGATTAAAACTGACCCTGCGCCTGCAGCCGGGCTCACCGTCTGCGCTATTGGATTGATGATCCACCACAGGACGATAAATGCTCCCATCGTAGTCGCGAAAGCAGCAATCTGGTTGTTGAAAAATGCGGAAATTGCCACCCCAATAGCGACGAGCGAGGCAGTTACCAGGATAATTCCCAAATATCCACTGATCAAAGGGCCCTGATCAATCCCGGGAGAAACGAGTTGGTTTAGAGCCAGGGGGTAAATCAAAGAAACGACAATTATGGTCAGCAAGAATAAGAACGCGCCCAACCATTTTCCAACCACCAATTCCCAATCTCGAACAGGGGCGGTGAGAAGCAATTCGATTGTGCCCATGCGCTGCTCATCCGCAAGCAACCGTGTTGTGATAGCGGGCGTAGCCAGCATGATCAAGGTCGCCATCGGTGCAAGCGTGATTTGAACGCCTGGAGCGAACTGCTGTTGGGAGGCCACTTGTATATTCAAATAAAAGAGAATTCCCAACACCAGCAAGATCAAGAACGCGATCAAGTAAGCAGTTGGGCTGCCATAATAAAGCTTAAATTCACGTTTCGCAATGATCCAAATGTTACGCATACGAAGATCCTTCGAAAATACTATTTTCAGCAGATCGAGCAAGTGAGAGGCGGATGTTTTCAGTCTTCAAAATCTTCTTCCTCCGCTAAGGAGTCGCTCGCTTTTGCCTCTGCTTCTCTCATTTCCAGGCCCACCGGAGATGGAGGAGTTGGCTCATCACGAGTAAGCTGTAAAAATATCTCTTCCAGGCTCATACCGAGCGGATGAAATTCAAGCAGATCATATCCGGCGCCAACAATTGCGCGCGCCACAGCCGGCCTAACGTCCTGGCCCGGGACGGATTCGAATTCTACCCCTCCGCCGGAGATAGACATGACGCGCGTGACTCCATTGACAGCGCTTAAAACCCGCTCCAATCCATCTGAATCCCCCGCCACTTTAACCGCAACCCGTTGCGCGCCTGTCAGCCGCGCTTGCAATCGCTCGGGTGTATCTTCGACCACGATCTTGCCCTTATTAATGATCAGCACGCGGTTGCAAAGCTGCTGGGCTTCAGACAGGATATGGGTTGACAATAGCACAGTGCGCTCCCGTCCTATCTCTCGTATCAGGTTGCGCACCTCTATAATCTGAACCGGGTCCAGGCCAATGGTCGGCTCGTCCAGGATTAAGACGTCGGGTTCATGCAAAAGGGCCTGGGCAAGGCCTATTCGTTGGCGCATCCCTTTTGAAAGGTTGCCGATATACCCCTCAGCGCGATCCTCCATGTGCACCAATTCAATGACCTCATCCACACGCTCCTCTGCTTCTTCCAGGTGACGCAAATCGGCCATGAATTTGAGGTAGTCAAAAATGGTCATATCCGAATAAAGAGGGACGGTTTCCGGCATATAGCCGACCCTGCGTCGCACCTCCAAAGATTGTTCGACGACATCGAAACCAGCGATTTCCACCTTGCCAAAGGTTGGCGGCATATAACCACTGAGGATGCGCATGGTCGTCGTCTTTCCGGCGCCATTGGGCCCTAAGAAGCCAAGTATTTCTCCCTTTTCGGCATTAAATGTCAGCTCGCTTATTGCCCGCCGAGGGCCATAATCCTTGGTTAACCCTTCAACACGAATCATACTGAACTCCTGGTGTTGAGACAACAAAAAGCACGGCAACCGTCTTCGGCGGCAGTGCTCATTCTTAAATAAACGATGTCATTACATCGCATCCCAACAGCTAATCCATGAAAAAGGCAGCCCAAAATATCAGCAACCCGAGTAAGTTTATACATCAAAAAAAGTACCCGAGTCAAGTAGATTGTTAAGTTCTAATTGAACGCTAATCTTTTCTTTGTCTATTCCCCTGACCTTTGATCGATCTCCGGTTTGACCGTTTATCATCAATATTCTTGAAGACGGTTGTTAAAGGCTCACAAAAATGTGAAATATGCATTTAATCACCCTTCAATGCGCTATAATTCACTACAGGCGGCATCCGCCGACTTCGCAGCTAAGCCCACGAAAAGTGATTTTAGGCGTTGGGCGGGTTTGGCGCATCATGCGAACCACTGGCTATCAACCACGGGTGCATGAATAAAGATTTATCAAACAAGGATGAGTCAAACGAAAAGGTAGGAATAAATCATGGCGAGGATTTCTCTGCGAGCGTACAACCGTGAAATTGAGAGTCTGGTTGAAAGCGGCCAGGTCGATCAGGCCATCGCCCACTGCCGGCATATTTTGAAGTTTTATCCAAAACATGTGGGGACCTACCGGCTGTTGGGAAAGGCATACCTCGAAAGCCGGCGCTATGGCGATGCAGGAGATATATTGCAACGCGTGCTCTCCTCAGTTCCAGAAGACTTCGTCGCGCATGTCGGAATGAGTATTATCCGCGAAGATGAAGGAAATCTCGACGAGGCGATCTGGCACATGGAACGCGCCTTCGAGATGCAGCCCGCTAACAGCGCCATCCAGGAAGAATTACGTCGCTTGTATGGCCAGCGGGATGGGCTCGAACCGCCAAAGGTACGTTTGACGCGAGGCGCATTGGCGCGCATGTATGCGAAAGGCGAGCTCCACCAGCAAGCAATCGCGGAATTGCGTTCCATCCTTGCTGATGACCCGCAACAACTCGATTTGCAGCTTCTCCTGGCGCAGGTCTATGCGCGCTCAGGACAGCGTGCAGAAGCAGCAGAAACTTGCAGCCGCTTGCTGCGAAAACTGCCGTATTGCCTGGAAGCAAACCGAATTATGGGGGATATCCTCGCTGGCAGTGAACGAGCAGAAGAAACCAAAGCATATCAATTGCGAGTTCAAGCCCTGGACCCCTACGCGAGCCAGGTTTCTCCGGCCGCGCCTTCACGTGAAAGTGTGCCAGATCAGGCAATTAGTTTGGAAAAGCTGGATTGGAAACCGGGCCAACTAAAATCCGATAAGGGCGAGCAGCCAGATTGGGCTACTTCTCTGGGAGTTGAATTGGATGAAGGCGGCCCATCCAAAGACACCGTACCTGATTGGCTTTCTGCCGCTACTGCAGGGTTCGTAGAAACCGAACAGGAGCAGGCAGAGGAATTTACCGGTCCGGAAATTTCTCCGGAAACAACCCTTGAAGGCCAGATTGGATCCCCTAAACCACCCATCCCTCAGGAAGAAGATCAAATCCCGGATTGGATGAAAGATGCCGGTTGGATGGCCGCTTCTGGTGCGGACGTGGAAGGCGCCATAAAGGAAGAAACCCCTGGTCCGAGCGATTTGTTTACAAGCGGCACGGAAGGGTTGGAAGATTTAGCCTCTGCCGATATCCCTGAATGGCTGCAAGCGATTGCGCCAGGTGAGGAAGGCGCTGCAGGCGACAATCTTGAGGCGCAAGAACAAGCTGATCTTTCCTGGCTGCCAGGTCCGGAAACGGAAGAGGAAACGCCCGAATGGCTTTCTGAAGCAAATGATAAAGCCCCCGGAATACCTGTCGAATCGAAAGAAGATCTCGACCTCACCAGTCCGATTTCTGGCGAAACCGAAGAGACTTTTTCCGAAACCCCAGCTTCAGCTCAATCCGAGGCGTCGGTTCTCCCGGATTGGCTCCAAGGGTTGGAGGGCGAAGAAGGTGAAGAAGAAAGCGCTGGCGAGTACTCCGAATCACCTGTCTCAATGTCTTTAGAAGCACCTATGGAAGAAATCGGTATCGCGGCGGCATCCGACCAGGAGACCCTTCCAGATTGGTTAAAGAGATCATCGAAGAGCCTGGTCCACAGGCGGAAACCTCAGCGGAAGCCTTGCCGGACTGGCTGGAGGAACCGGGGAAAGCGCCGGGCGAAGGCGACACTCAACCCACGCAAATCTCATCCACAGCTCAGACCGAGCCTGAGGAAGTCGCCGAGCTTCCTCACATCGAAGAAGACTTGCCGGATTGGCTAAAAGGGCTGGAACCTGAAACGTCCTCCGTCGAAGCAGACCAGACCACAGAACCAGTCGAAGTCATTGCAGAAGAAGAGCCCATTGAAAGTGAGACCCCAGCCTCTGAATGGCAGCTCGAAACCAAGCCTGCAGTAGATGAAGAAGCGCCTTCTGTCGAATCGGAGGCGCAAAAAGCAGAATTGGAAGGACAAATTTCAGAAGCACAGCCGGAGGAAGAAATCGATGAAGGGTTCGCCTGGCTGGAAGGCCTGGCAGCCCGCCAGGGCGCGGATGAAGCGTTGTTATTAAAGCCTGAGGAAAGGATGGAAACTCCTCCCCAATGGGTCCAGGAGCTATCAGGACAGGAACAATCTTCTCCTGAGGAAGAAGAGACTCTTACGTCCGGCGGTGAAGCGGATGTCAGCGAAGATGAGCTTAAACTTGAACCGCAGCAGCTCTTTGAACAGGGAATAATCGACCAGAATCTCGAAGAAGAGACTCCGGATCAGCCAGAAGTGGAGGTGCCAGAACAACCCGGTGAGGCTGCTGTGCCTGCGATGGATGATGCGGATGCTGCCTTCGCCTGGTTAGAAAGTCTGGCAGTAAAACAAGGCGCAGATGAAGCTTTGCTCCTAAGCCCGGAAGAGCGTCAAGAAACGCCCCCCGACTGGATTCAGGAAGCCCAAAGGGAAGCAGCCGAACATGTAGAAGAATTGGATGTTGAAGAAGAAGCCAGCCTCCCCGCAACTGAAGAAACTGCGATCCCAGAAATGCCTGAATGGCTTCGGGACCTGGCCGAGAAAGGAACAACCCCTCCATTCGAACCTGCGATTGACGAACAGGAACAGATTGATGCAGGAGCGCCGGTCGAAGAAAGTCGAATTGAGGAAATTTTCCCGGAGAAATCGTTGGAAGAGCAGGCAGGCGCCGTCTTTGAAGAGGAGACATTTCAGGCTGAGGTGCCTGCCAAAGAACAGCCAGAGGATATTCCAGACCTGCCAGAATGGCTGGCAGAATCAACCATCGAGGCTGGAGAAGAGGAAGATGCGGTTTGGCTTCCCCCCGAGGGTTTGACACAACGGATTGATCTGAACGAGGCGGGGCTGGTTGAGCTGGAAAAGCTGCCGAATATTGGGTTTATCCTGGCGCAGAACATAATCACTTACAGAGAGACTTTCGGCCCTTTCAAGAATCTTGAAGACCTTGAAAACGTAACCGGTATTGGACCCACCAACATCGAAGAGTTGAAAGAATATATCTTTATCGAGCCGGCTCAACAACTCGAAGCTGAATCTCCGGCCCCACACAGCGATCTGCCATCAGAAGTCCAGATGGCGCATGATGAATTGCAGCAAGGTAAGCTGGAAGATGCAATTGCCCAATACACGCATTTGATCAACTCCCGCAAGCATTTGCAAGATGTGATTCAAGACCTGCAAACTGCGATTTACCTTAATCCTGTGGAAGTCTCTCTCTGGCAAACGCTTGGCGACGCTTATCTCCGTGCAGACCAGGTTCAAGAAGCGTTGGACGCTTATACCAAAGCAGAACAACTGCTAAGTTGATGGTTGGCAAAAGTGTTTGGCGCGCTTTGCGGGCCACGCAACACGATTTTAGATAAACATCAAAATAGGAAAGGCAATTGTGGAAAAATCTTTAGTACTTGTGAAACCTGATGGGGTTCAGCGGGGTTTAATTGGGGAAGTAATTTCCCGTCTGGAACGAAGGGGCCTGCGTTTAATCGGAGCGAAATTTTTAGCAGTAAGTCTGCAACTGGCAGAAACCCATTATGCGATTTACAAGGGTAAACCTTTTTACGAAGGACTCATTAAATACATCACTTCTTCACCGGTTATGGCAATGGTTTGGGAGGGCCCAAATGCTGTAGCAGCCGTTCGCCAGACGATGGGATCGACCCGTCCTACAGAGGCTGCCCCTGGCTCAATCCGGCACGATTTCGCCCTGGAGGTTGGACGTAATTTAACCCACGCTTCGGATTCACCTGAAAATGGTGAGATTGAGACGGCACTTTGGTTCCAACCCAACGAGCTCGTCGAGTGGCAGCGCGCCGTCGATGTATGGATTTTTGAGTGATCAGGTTTAAGAATTATTTCTTCATGAAAAAGTGAACAAGCGGAACCGGCTTTCTGTCGATTCTGGTTCCTGCTGATCATTAATCAACCCTGCGATCGCATCGATGGATTGGTAAACGGGAAGATCTTTACGATCCAATATAAATGGAATGCCCAGATTGCCAGCTCGGGAGATCGTCTGTTCATCCTCTGGGATGGTTACTGCGACTTTTTGCTTCAGGCGCTCGCTTACCTTATCGGGAGTGATCGGGATATGTTTTCGATAACGGTTGAGGACCAATAATATCCTCTCCTTACTCAACCCCAGTTCATCCCACAAGTCGAGAAATGAACGCGTATTCTTAATCGCCGCGATTTCTTGAGTCGTGACTAACACGATCAGTTCCGCTGCATCCAGAGCCGCCAGACAAGGGTCGCTGATATAACTGCTGGTATTCACGATCACATAGCTGAACATCCCTCTCAGGTACTCTAAGACCTTCATAAAACTCGCTCCAGAGATCTTCTCAGCAAATTCAGGCCTGGGCGGTGCGGCGAGAATGTGCAGACCAGAGCTTTTGTGCAGCACCATCGTATCTTCAACGACTTTTTTATCCAATTCATACACCCGTGGGACCAGGTCGAGAATTGAGAATTTTGTGACCTCGTTCAACGAGATCGCAATGTCGCCAAACTGCATACTGCCATCAACGAGCGCGATCGTAGTATCCGTATTCTGCAATGCAACAGCCAGGTTGATGGCGATGGTAGTCGTACCAGACCCGCCTTTTGGGCTATAAACCGTGATGATTTTACCCTCAGGAGCAGCGCCATCCCTGCCAGCCAGGGACGATCCCACAGGCAACATCCCAGAGATTGGCCGTGTCTTCTCCCGCTCAGCAGATGACAGATCTCCAGCGCGGTTGATAGCGGCGCTCAGTTCCTCTAAATTAACCTCGTGCGTGAGAAAATCTGCCGCGCCGTCCCGCATTGCCCGCACCGCAGTGTCGAAAAACTTATCTTGAGAGATGATCACAACTTGAGTGACCGGAAACTCGCGGCGGATGATTTCGGTCAGCTTAATTCCATTCATATCTGGCAGATTCGTATCAATTAAAGCCACCTCGGGTTTCACAGCGCGTATCATTTCTTTCGCTTCCTGTGCAGATTTGACCTCATTGACGATCTCAACATTCTCCATCAAGTTGAGAAGCTTATTCAATTGCTTTGCTATTTCGGGCAGGTTCTCGACAATTAACACTCTTATTCGTGGGTTCATACGCTATATTATCCGGACTGTCCTTTTTATCGTAAATATCTAATGAATTTGTGACACACCCAACAAAAACCTTAATACAATCCCGATCACAAAATATTATAATAAGTTATTAGTTAAATTCAACAGGAATTAGTCAAGATTACCTTATTGAAAGGTGCCGTAAAACATCTTTCAAAATCAGAATAGGGGTCATCTATAAACATGTGAATGAAGATCGATGTCATCAACGCAGACAAACATTACCGAAGAAATCGCTTCCCAAAAACAGGTTAAGGTAGTTTACCTGGATCAAAAAAAGGATACAAGCGTGCCAGTTGAGAGCAACGACGAGATGACATTACAAGAAGCTCAACAAGTGCCCGACACCAACCAAGAAGGTATCACCAAGGTCCCTGGCAAAGTGGTGACCTCTTGGAAGGAGTGGAGGCAGCTACAGCGCGAAATCCCAACATCGATCGTTGAATCTGACGAGAAGTTAATCAGCATTCAAAACGCCTTGAGCGATTACCGTCTGGTTGTCACAGGCCTGGTATTTAAAGCCGACACGGTAGACCAGGAGATCTGGAAATTGTACAACCAGATTCAAGATGAAATTCCTGATTTGAAGCAAAGAACCTCGTCCCGGCCTTTGTTGTTACGATCCAGGTCAGTCCTAAAATCGTTGAAACAATCCTGGGACGCTCTATTACAACAACAAAACCACCTGGTCGAATTGCTTTCCAAGGCTCCTGAGGAGCTAGAATTCCACAATAAGCTGCAGATCGTCCGGCAAAAGCAAAAGGATGAGATGGAACGCATCGAGGAGAACGCCATGAGAATTATGGCGGCTCGAAAGCAGCTCGAAGATGCGATCGGTTATATTGACGATCTTTACAAACACGGTGATCATGTCACCTATGGCTCACGAATCCTTAGAGTAGATGAGGCACAAAACCTCTGGTACCAAAAATTAGAGCAGATCATTTCCATCGAAAAGAAAGGGATCGAAAACCCGGATGAGATCCTCCAAAATATCTTCAAGCTCAAGGAGGCTATCCGCGAAGCACCCGTTTCCGCTCGCTGGGTGCGCTCCATCGAGGAAAAATTCTCAGAACTGGTCGAGAAACATGATCTGCTTTCCTCTTATGGAAAAACGATCATTCCTCAAAATGAGATCGCCCGAACTACAGTGATGATGTTTGAAAAGATCCCCAAACTTTGGGCAAGTGGGGACACTGCGGAGTTCGAACGCACTTTGAATGCCGTTGAAGGATTCATTAATTATTACGATCAAAGGGTTCAGGCGGAGCTTGCCATCGCGGAGAGACGTCGACCAGGTTTGCAGCGGATCATGCCTGCCCCAGGGGACGAAGAAAAACTCATTGTCCCACAATTGACAGCATTGACCCGTTCTCTGATCAACGCGGTAGACGCTCGCGATCGACTGATGCGCGGACATTCTACAAGAGTAACAGCTCTTACCTTGGATACAGCCCGAAAACTTGGTTGGAATGAGATGGATATGAATTATCTGGAGATCGCGGCCTTGCTCCACGATGTAGGCAAATTATCCATACCGGAAACCATTTTGACGAAAATGACGCCGCTAACAAACGACGAATGGGACGTCATTCGTCGCCACCCATTTTACGGGGCCCAGATCATAAAACCAATCGATCTTCTAGACCGAATCGTACCTTGGATTTACCACCACCAGGAACGCTATGATGGGCAAGGATACCCTGACCATTTGACCAGGAAAGAAATCCCAACAGCGGCCAGTATCATCTCAGTTGCGGAAGCTTTTTCGGCTATCACCGTAGACATGCCCAATCGGCCCGCGCTTTCAAAAGAAGAGGCGACCTCAAAAATCCAGGCTGAGTCCGGTAAACAATTCGATCCGGAAATCGTTGATGTGTTCACAGAAGTCCTCTACAATAAAGGCCCTTGATAAGAAGCATTAGATTAGGAAAATTATGGAGAAATTCATCCAACCGTTTATTCACTTCGCGCCAGAAACTTGCGCATTTTGTTTTGGGAACGGGAGTGGCAGGGCTCGCGACGGACAAATGTATGAAAAATGCCCGGTTTGCAAAGCTCGGGGCACGATATTGGTTGCACAACCCGCCAAGAAGTGCGCATTTTGTAATGGCAACGGCAGCGGCATCTGCCGCGATGGTTACGAATACGATATGTGCCCAATATGCAAAGGAACCGGCTGGGCTTATGTTTACGAAGGGGACGAGTTCAACTGGTCCGACCGTTAAATCCAGGCGATGTAAACGCGCTCGAACGCTGGTTTTTTATACGCCGGGAGGAGTCCTCCCGGCGTCAGTTTTTAATTCTGTCTACATACGTTACCGCGATGCTGCAACTACCATGTAAATTCCGAGAGAGATATCCCCACGAGATCGGTTCAGATCGCTTTCCCGTCAATTCGAAAGCATCGCTCATACAACCTGCGCCGACATTGTAATTCGCTATTGTAAAAGACCACAAATCTTCGTAGCCGGTGACTTCACCGGAAATATGTCCTGTCTGGTTAAAAATCAGTCGGTCAATTTGTGTACAATTTGCGATCAGCAGCCTTGCGTACAGTTCGATGCTGTTGATGGCTTTATCGATATCAATACCGCTGTCGCAGCTTGGACAGGTCACGTCAAAATACTTCAAGATTGCATAGCCACGCAGCATGGCTTGAAATCTCGAAGGCATTTTAAAAAAGCCTGAGCTGCAAGACTCCGGGACAAACAACATCGGGCATACTTCGTCAAAAAATGTCGGGTCCCACATGAAAAGCGGGTCCAAACCAACTTCCACAGTTTGCCCCAGGCCAAAATGGATGCCATCGGACGCAGCGCCTGGCCAAAACTGACTTTCCTGGGCAAATAATTTCTTTAGCAACTGGGCCGGCACTTGTTCGTTTACAGCAGCCTGATAGATAGCCGTGTCAAAGCGATTTTGCCATTCGGTGACGATCGTACGTGCCTTCTCCAATCCGCAAGGATTGGCCAGACCGCTGGGAAGCAGCCCATTTCCCGGGCAATCTCCAGCAGAAACAACCCCATTTTGGATCAGCATCCCGGCCAGGTAAGCATACGGGATGTCCGTATGCAGTTCTTCTGGCGATTCTGGAGTGCTAAGCCAGAAAGGCAGCGTTTCCGGATTTGGATAAGAACCCCAAATTACGGAACATGCGGTATCCTGGCTTACTGCAGCTTGAAAAAGTGGGGAAAGAACGAGTTTTGGGTCGACCGGTATACTTCTGGGCTCGCTCCTGATTGGAATCTCGCTCTTTGAATCCGTATAAATTTCAGTGCTGCTTGCGCGCATAACATTTATTGGCTGTTCGATGATCCCCCCGCTAACGAATGTTGGTCTTATCTGTAATATTGCAAAAACGACCGCTATGAAAGCGGTCGTTTTGACAATACTGGCAACAAGCCTGAGATCGAAGATTGCGACCAGGTTATTCTGCTGTCCAATGCCTTCATGTTCCGCAGTTTTTGACGGGTTTGCCACCGCATCATTGCCGCTCTGTTCGAATAACTCAACAGAGTCCTGCACCGATTTCCACATGAAGGCCCTCCCGGCCGTGAAAGGATCAATTCGTTTCAGCGCAATTTTAAGCCAAATCAATATAAAAGTGTAGCAAACATTATACTGGCAACCCGACATTCTCATTTACAATTTAGCAAGGTTCTCCCCTATTTTGAAGAATCTCTGGAGATTGCGGCGTAGCCGCAACTCTCCATCATAATGCGTGGTGCACCACAAGCGCCCGACACTAATTCAAACGACCAACTGCCACCCAATTGCTCCAATTTAATTCTCCTCTGATATAATCCCCAGAAAACCAGGTGATCCTTAGAAATTCCTGTATCTTCAGGAAACCAGGCTGAGTAGCCGGATTCGTTTATAGGTAAAACTCAGCTATGAAAGGAATTAACGGTGATTAATCCAGATAAAATTCGGGAAACCCTGAACCAAATTCTACCAACGGTGCAGAAACCTGGGCGTTATACGGGCGGCGAACTCAACCAGGTGGTCAAGGAATGGGAAAACGTTAATACCCGAGTCGCTTTAATCTTTCCGGATATCTACGATATTGGCATGTCGAATCTTGGGTGGGCGATCTTGTACGACGACTTAAATCAGCGGTCTGACGTTCTCGCGGAACGCGCCTTCAGTCCCTGGTCGGATATGGAGTCAGCCTTACGCACTGCCGAGGTGCCGCTTTATTCTCTAGAGACAAAGCATTCACTGGCCGATTTTGACATCCTCGGTTTTTCGTTACCCTATGAAACCTTATTCACAAACACACTAAATGTTCTGGACCTCGCCAGAATCCCCTTGTTTAGTGCCGAACGAGAATCGAACCATCCCCTGGTCATTGCCGGCGGACACGCCACGTATAATCCAGAGCCGATGCACGCTTTTATTGACGCGTTTGTAATTGGGGAGGGTGAAGAAGTTATCCAGGAGATCGTGGATACTTATCAATCCTGGCGCCAGTCTGGAAGATCTCGCATTGAGCTTTTGCTCAGCCTGTCCCGTTTGTGGGGAGTGTATGTGCCCAGCTTGTATGAAGCCCAATACTACCCGGATGGCACGCTATCCCAAATGGAAAAGCTTTATGAACAGGCGCCGCTGCCCGTGCTCAAACGCATCCTCCCCAAATTACCGCCTCCCCTGACTCGCTTCATTGTCCCTTATATTGACACCATTCACAACCGTATCCCGATCGAGATTATGCGCGGCTGTACGCGCGGCTGCCGGTTTTGCCAGGCAGGAATGATCACCCGCCCTGTCCGCGAGCGTCCTGTGGAGGAAATCGTCCAGGCGATAGAGCAGGCAATAGCCTGTACAGGTTTCGAAGAGGTCGGTTTGCTTTCCCTTTCATCATCGGATTACACGCACATCCTGGAGCTCGTGAAGACGGTCAGCGAGCGTTTCGGTGATCGTCACCTCGCCATTTCACTGCCTTCGTTGAGGATCGAAACCTTTTCTGTCGACCTGATGGACGCTTTGAAAGATACTCGCCGCAGCGGGTTCACTCTGGCGCCTGAGGCCGCCACCGAGCGTATGAGAGAGATCATTAACAAACCGGTGAGCACGAAACAACTGCTCGAAACTGCCCGGGAGATCTACAGCCGTGGTTGGACGACCATTAAGCTTTACTTCATGATCGGCCATCCATCCGAGACAATTGACGACGTCCAGGCAATAGCAGATTTATGCAAAGCAGTATTGGCGGAAGGGCGTAGGATTATCGGAAAGCGCGCTCAGGTAAATGCCGGGGTGAGTACTTTTGTACCCAAACCACACACCCCATTCCAATGGGTACCCTGCGACACCGTCGAACAAATCGAGAGTAAGCAAGCCCTGTTAAAGCGCCAACTGCGTGGTCAGGGATTAAAACTTAACTGGAATTCGCATGAGGAAACGATGCTGGAAGCCTGGCTCGCGCGCGGCGACCGCCGCATGGCTGAGGTGATCTACCAGGCATGGAAAAATGGGGCAAAATTCGATGCCTGGAAGGAACATTTTCGATTTGATTCGTGGATGCAGGCTTTCGATAGGGTAGGGTTGGATCCAGAATTTTATACCCACCGTGAACGACCTCTGGATGAGGTCTTCCCATGGGAACATATCAATACTTCGGTCCGCAAGAAATTCCTGACGGAAGATTATCTTTGGAGCTTGCAAGGAAAAACTCGGGTGGACTGCAGAGAGCGCTGTTTTGCTTGTGGTATTTTGCCTACTTTCGCTGATTTACGCCGCCAAAACCCGGGAGATATTTGGGAGTGCCCGGAAGTGAAATCCAAGAGGATACCAGTGGAATCCATCCGGATAAAAGCCGGACAAATTCCAGTAGGAGACTGAGTAACGATTAAATCTCCCAACAATTCTTCCGAGCCGCCTGCGCCAGCAATGCGAATACGCATCACGTTCGCTAAGACGGATGCTATGCGTTTTACCAGCCACTTAGATTTGCACCGTACATGGGAACGAACATTGCGACGCGCCAACCTTCCTCTGGCTTACAGCCATGGTTTCAACCCACATCCCAAGATTAACCTGGCCTGTGCGCTGCCATTGGGCTTTACCAGCACCCAGGAGATCGCTGATGTTTGGCTGGAAAAAATTCTAACCATCACCGAGATTTACTCTGCGTTGGAATCTGCTGTACCTCCTGGCGTATTGGTTACAAATATCGAAACCGTAGACGATCGCGAGCCTGCGCTGCAAACGATCGTAAAGGCATCCGAATACCGGATCACTTTTTTAAAACATCAGCCGGATATGGCCGAACGGGTAAGCTCTTTGTTGGCACAAAAAAACCTTCCGCGCCGATGGCGCAATAAACCCTACGATCTTCGTCCGCTGATTCTAGACCTTCGAGTTTTACTTGTAGACGAGCTTGGCCGTGAGCGTGTCTTAGCTTTACTAAGCGCCCAAGAAGGAGCCACAGGGCGGCCAGAGGAAGTAATTATGGAATTGGGTGGGACTCCAGAAAATACGCTCGTTCACCGCGAGCGACTGGTTTTCGAGGAGAGCGTAAACGCTTGGGCTGAATAAACACCGTGCACTGCCGATCCCGAACATTCAATCATACGCAAAGGGTTGGGCTGGTTGCCGCCGGCCGAAAGCCAGTGGTAAATGAAAATAAATTCATCGAAGTAGGAGAACATACAGATGGGCATATTGTTATCCCTGTTCTTCGGAATCGTGCCCATGTTATTTTTCGCCTGGTTTGTTTACTGGCTGGATCGTTACGAAAAAGAGCCCTCCGTCTTACTTGGCGTGGTTTTTGTTTGGGGCGCAATTATCGCTGCCGGGGCGGCATTTCTGACCAACACAGTTTTAAGTGTCGGGATTTATCTTTTTACACATTCTGAGATAGCGACGGATATTACAACCGGCTCGCTGATCGCGCCTGTAGTCGAGGAAAGCCTGAAAGGGCTGGCTGTACTTCTCATTTTCCTGGTATACAGGCATGAATTCGATACCATTCTGGATGGGATCGTATATGCCGCTATCGTTGCGCTCGGATTTGCAGCTACAGAAAATGCCCTGTATATCTATCAATATGGTTATGCAGAAAATGGTTTAAGCGGTGTTTTAGCGATGACCTTTGTTAGGGTTGTCCTGGTTGGCTGGCAGCATCCTTTCTATACGTCTTTTATCGGTATTGGTCTGGCAGTCAATCGATTGAACAAAAACCCACTGATAAAATTAATTGCCCCAATTGGTGGTTGGTTGGCGGCGGTTTTCACCCACTCTTTGCATAACACACTCGCCAGCCTGACTTCCGGAGTACAAGGATTGGTTTTTGGGACAATATTCGATTGGACAGGCTGGTTTGTCATGTTTCTTTTCATCTTATGGGTGACAGGCAGAGAACGAGGCTGGATCCGCAGCCAATTGCAAGAGGAGGTTTCAAACGGTCTGATCACCCCCGAACAATACCAAATCGCTTGTTCTGCCTGGGCGCAGAACGAGCGTTCGCTTTCATGCCATCGTTACCGGCCGCTACAGGAGTACGAGGCGTTTTTACCAGACCTGTGCTGAACTGGCATTTAAGAAAAAGCAGCTCGCCTCGCTTGGCGAAGAAGGTGAAAACAGCCAGATCATTCAACGCCTGCGCCAGGAGCTCAGGCAATTATCTTCCCAGGTATAATTTTCAAAAATAGTGTTGGGCGCTTTGCCCCTGGCCTTCGGCCAGGGGCGGATTAATAGAGATTCATCATATAAGGGAGGTCAAATATGGCAATCGCAAGTATAAATCCAGCTACCGGCGAGATGCTCAAGCAATTTGAGCCATATAGCGACCGTCAAATCGAGGACAAACTTGACCTGGCGATCAATACTTTCTCGACGTACCGGCACATGCCTTTCCAGAATCGGGCTGAACGGATGATGAAGGCCGCCGAAATTCTGGAAAGTGAAAAACAGCAGCTCGGGCGGTTGATGACGCTCGAGATGGGCAAACCAATCGGAGCCGCAGTTGCTGAGGCTCAAAAATGCGCCTGGGTATGTCGTTACTACGCCGAAAATGCTGAGAAATTTCTCTCGGATGAGGTGATCCCTACTAACGCTACAAAAAGCTTTATCCATTACCAGCCCCTCGGCCCGGTCCTGGCGATCATGCCTTGGAACTTCCCGTTTTGGCAGGTTTTTCGCTTCGCTGCCCCTGCCCTCATGGCTGGAAATGTCGGTCTGCTAAAACACGCTTCAAACGTCCCCCAATGTGCTCTCGCAATTGAAGACATTTTCTTTCGCGCTGGATTTCCGGCAGGTGCCTTTCAGACTTTGCTCATTGGCTCCAGCCGGGTCGCCAGCTTGCTGGAAGACCGGCGCATTATGGCGGCCACACTTACGGGCAGCGAGCCTGCCGGCAGCCAGGTGGCTATGAAAGCTGGTGAACAGATCAAGAAAACAGTGCTCGAACTAGGCGGCAGTGATCCTTTCATCGTGATGCCAAGCGCTGACCTGGACGAAGCCGTATCAACTGCGGTGAAAGCACGCGTTATCAACAACGGTCAATCCTGCATCGCTGCTAAACAATTCATCATCCACGAACTCATTGGCAATGAGTTCGAAGATCGTTTTGTCCAAAGCATGCAGGCATTGAAAGTGGGAGATCCTCTCGATGAAAATGTAGATATTGGTCCATTGGCGACTGCAGACATCCTCAATGATCTCGACCAGCAAGTGCGCGCCTCCGTTTCTAAAGGCGCCTGCGTATTAACGGGGGGCCAACCTTTGGGCGGCCGCGGAAACTACTATCTCCCCACCGTAATCAGCGAAATCCCCAAAGATTCACCGGCCTATTTCGAAGAGTTATTCGGTCCGGTGGCTATTCTCTTTCGCGTCCCAGATATAGACGCTGCCATTAAAATCGCTAATGACACCTCATTTGGCCTGGGTGCGAGCGCCTGGACGAAGGATGAAAGTGAAATAGGGCGGTTTATCGATGAGATCCAGGCCGGCTCTGTTTTTATTAATGGTATGGTTGCATCAGATCCGCGCTTACCTTTTGGAGGCGTGAAGACCTCCGGTTACGGTCGCGAGCTGAGCGCCTTTGGCATTCGTGAATTTGTAAACATCAAGACCGTTTGGATTAAATAAAGGCAGTGCTTCGCAAATCTGTGCGCTCGTGGTAAAATCTGGCCGCGGCACAGGCAATGTGAATAAGCCGTTCACGGAAAAGGCCCCCATAGCTCAGTGGATAGAGCGCTGCCCTCCGGAGGCAGAAGCCCGCGTTCGAGTCGCGGTGGGGGTATATGAACTAACCAGAGATCGCATCCGAATGGAGCTGCAGCCAACGAACGATATCCTGTTGGCGCAGCATTCCCAACAAATGCCCATCCTCTACTACCGGTAACTGGCGGACATCACGGCTGCTGAGTTTGTTTAGCGCCTCACTAACATCTTCGCGCGGTGTGACCACGTCAAGTTTTTCTACTGGGGTCATAATCTCACGAACTAAAGTGCCATCCCACCTGGTGCGCGGCACTTTTCGCACGTCTTCCAAAGTCACCAGTCCAACTAGTCGTTCCCCCTCCAGTACCGGGAAAGAGCGCTCGTTGGTCCCCATGATGCAGTCATCAACCAGTTGGCTCACACTCAGGCTAGGAGAAGCGCTTGGAGCATTCTTGCGCATAATCCGCTCAACCTGAACGCCCTCCAAAACATCCTCAATGACGACCTGCCGGTAGCTTTGTGAGGCGGCGTTATTCAAGAACCACCCGATAAACGCCAACCAAAGCCCGCTTACCAGCCCGGTTCCAAAAAACGGAATTTGCAGACCGAATGCCATAGCAATCCCGGCGACGATAAACAACCAGGCTATTCCCTGCCCGATCCAGGTTGCCCAACGTGTAGCCTGCCTTAGATTCCCTGATGCGGCCCACAAGATCGATCGCAACACACGGCCGCCATCCAATGGAAAGCCAGGAATCAAGTTGAAGAATCCGAGGATAAGATTGATTGGCCCCAACCAAAGAAACAGAGTAGAAAGCGGGCCAAGCCTGGAAAGCAATAGCTGGGGTCTGAAATCGTTAAAGCTCAAACTACCTGCGCTGAGAATGCCCAGAACCAGAAATCCAACTCCTAAAGCCAGGCTGGTTAACGGGCCAACGATCGAAACCAGGAATTCCATCCCAGGCGATTCAGGTTCTTTCTCAATATTGGACACACCACCGAAGATAAACAGGGTAATACGCCTTACCGGCAATCCGCGCACCTTGGCTACAATAGAATGGGCGAGCTCGTGCGCCAAAACCGAGCCAAAGAAAAGGAATGAGGCAATCAAGGACATTGCCAGGTTGAGGAAAGGACTCCAATCCGGGTGTAATCCGGGGAAAACACTGCCAGCAAGGTTCCAGGTGACCAGGAGAAAGATAAATATCCAGCTCCAATCGACATAAATATTAATACCGAAGATCCGGCCTACATGAATGCCGCTGCGCATAATTACCTCCTTTCTCCCGACCTTATTAATGCGCGTGTGAGTTCTTATGAATACTCCACTATCCCGATTTTAACTATACATCCAAAAAACTCCTGGCGCAATTAGGAATTAACCTTTAAAGTCGTAAGGGAAAACCCTAATTACCGGATCAAGAACGCCGTTGTATCGTATTGTTGTTATAACAGATCGATATGACGGCAACGTTAAATTTGAGGAAAGTGAAATTGAACGCCTCAATTGGATGTTATACTCTGACAATTTCCACGGGAACAATCTGTGCGAAACCAGCGTCTAGAACTAATATCACTACGGAGATAGCTATAATACAAAATTAGCTATGGAAAACAATTATTTGGCTGAAACGAAACCATCCCGGCCCCAGTCGGAAACGACTCAGCCCATCAGGGTTAAACCTCCTTCCGGGGCTTCGAAGAAATTCAACCTGAGGCACTTTCTCTGGTTGCTGGTCATCCTCTTCATTCTCGGAATTGCCACTGTTGTTGGAGCAATGAGCGGCTACAATTCTGGAATCCGTACGCTTGAAACGCTAGAAGTGAACCAGAGTATCCTCAGCTTGCGAGAACAATTCCAAATGGGTGTCCAAGACCTGGAAGAAGGCAGATACGAAGTCGCCCGGCAGCGTTTCGAATTCGTTTTAAACCAAGAACCCAACTATCCAGGAGCAGCCGAAAAACTGGCACAGGCAATAGCTATCCTTTATGCTACGGCAACTCCGACTCCGCCTCTTCCTACCAACACCCCTACCCCCACGCGAGATTTACGCCCAATGGAGGATCTGTTCGATCAAGCACAAAACCAACTTGCCAGCGAGGATTGGGATGGCGTGATTGACAGCCTGACTGCACTTCGAGGAGAGGACCCAACTTACCAGGTGACGCAGGTCGACCGAATGCTTTTTGTGGCGCTGCGAAATCGCGGCGTGGATAACATTCTAAAAAATAACAACCTGGAAGGCGGCAGCTATGATCTGGCGCTCGCGGAACGCTTCGGTCCCCTGGATGTTCAGGCCAATCAGGCTCGCAATCTTGCGCGTCTTTACATGTACGGCTCCAGTTTTTGGGAAGCTTATCCGGAACAGGCAGTATATTATTTCGGCCAGGTGGCATCTGCGGCGCCATATCTGCGGGATGCCTCCGGCTGGACGGCAATTGAGCGCTACCGAGCAGCGTTAATCCAATATGGCGACCAGTTTTACCAGAATGAAGATTGGTGTAATGCCCAGGATCAATACGAGCTGGCTGCTAATATTCGGAGTGACAACTCCTTGCAGACGGCGATCCAGGAGGCAGCCTTGAAGTGCTCGCCCCCAACAAACACACCTCTACCTCCGACAATCACTTCAACTGCCACAATTACTACAACTCAAGGCAGCACGCCTACACCAACTTTCCCTTTTATCCCCAGCGCTACGCCAACACCACCTGTTCTTACGACCAACACGCCAGTTCCTACAACCGCGCTTCCAACGGCTCAAGGACCAACGCCAACCAGCGAGGCTACCAGTACGCCAACCCCGGAGTCAACACCGACGGAGACAATCCTTCCACCCACAGAGCCGCCCCCTCAAGAGACCTCCACACCGACTCCAACTGAGGCCATCCCGCCTCCGCCTACGGACACCCTTGAGGCGCCTACCAGCACACCGACCCTTGAACCGCCAACTCTCGAGCCGGCCCCCACCAAGATAATCCCCACTCCAAACCCGACGGAGACCTCTGGGATGCTTTTGCCGGCATTCTCACCCATCTCCATCTTGGCAGCCATGGAACACTATCTGGCTTCTACTATATTTTGATTATTCGATCCGATATGCTGAAAAACTACCGTGCGATTTTAATCCGATTGATTCTTGCAGGTTTGCTGATCGTCGCTGCCTGTCTCTCAGGGTTGGCGGCTTTCATGATTACGCGCAATCTTGTATTGTTTCAAAGGCATCTTCCTCAACAGAATGGGCCAAACATAGTCAACGCGAATGGCACTCCGGTGGCAAATGACCTGGGAACGCCTTTACCACAGAACCAAAACCCGAATATTCCCGCAAGTTTGCCTACATTAACCCCGTGGAATGGCAGCGGGCGCGTAACGATCTTATTGTTAGGATTGGATTACCGTGATTGGGCTGCCGGGGAAAAATACTCCCGCAGCGATACGATGATCCTGCTGACTCTGGACCCACTGACGAAAACTGCGGGGATCCTTTCCATCCCCCGTGATATGTGGGTTGCAATCCCGGGTTTCAAACACGGAAAGATCAACACGGCTTATTACCTGGGAGATGCATATAAACTTCCTGGAGGTGGGCCTGGACTGGCTGTAAAAACCGTTGAAGAGTTTTTAGGCGTCCCGATCAACTACTACGCCCAAATTGACTTTGATGCCTTTGTCAAGTTCATCGATGAACTTGGTGGGGTGAAAATCAATGTACCTGAGAAAATCACTGTCGATCTACTTGGTGCCGGATCCGCAACCAAAAAGACCTTGCAACCAGGCGTTCAGGTGCTCCCAGGCGAATGGGCGCTGGCTTACGCCCGCGCTCGTTATACAGAAGGGGGTGATTTTGACCGCGCTCGTCGCCAACAACAGGTGATTTTGGGTATCCGGGATCGAGTTCTCAGCCTCAACATGCTCCCTACTTTGATCGCCAAAGCGCCTGCACACTTTCAACAGCTTTCCGCTGGTATCCACACCAATTTGTCGTTAGAAGATGCAATCAAGCTGGCGTTACTGGCCCAAGATGTTTCCCAGGAGAACATCAAGCAGGGTGTTTTCGGGGAAAAATATGTAGTTTTTGGCCGCTCTCCGGATGATTTGAGCATTCTCGTCCCCATTCCCGATAAGATCCACGTGCTTCGGGATGAAATTTTTGCTACTTCCGGCGTACTGGGGCCATTAACGCCTGGCGACAGTGGTGTGCAAATGCAGTTGGAAGGCGCCAGCCTGGCGCTTTTCAACGGGAGCAGTGATTCAGCACTGGGCTCCCGACTTGCGGACTATCTCAGTCAAAAAGGCGCGAATATCTCCCAGGTAGGCGATGCATCCCAGGCATACATCAGTACGACAATCATCGACCATGCCGGAGACCCTTATACGGTGAAATACCTGGCGGCGCTATTAAACATCTCTCCTAACAAAATTTATTGGGATTATGCCCCTCAAAACCCAATCTCTGTCGAGGTTTTTCTCGGAAATGATATTCGCGGGGTGAATCTGCCGTGAACTATTTACTAATCCAATCAGCGGCCTAAAACCTTCATCGCCTTCAACATACCAATCTTAATGGAATTCTGGATCGTATCCTGGGAGAAATCCAGGGTATCACCCAGGGGCGAATCTGGTTCGATAATTTTACAATCGAAGTATTTAAGCTCCCTACCGGCCTGGTTATGCAAGATGACATTGTGACTTCCGGCTTCCTGAACCATGTGGTTTATTTTCAAGAATTCCTGCATATCACTGCGGAACAATTCGTTCAATAGGATATCCAGTGTTCGCAGGCCAATCTTTACAACGTCCTTAGGTGGCTCAGGAAGAGCATCGAAAGTTTCCGGGTTGCAATTTATAATCACAATTTCATCCGGGTCCTGGTCCAATACATCGCCAATCGGGCTAATATTGCGAACGCCGCCATCCACCATACTTAGAAATTGGGGTGAGACATCCACTGGAGTCCATATGACTGGCATGACCGTCGAGGCCAGGACCGCTTCGGACAGGAGAGGTTGTTCGCGGGTGAACTGTAAATATTCCCCTGTTAACAACGAGACCGCTCCTATTCGGATATCGACTTTAATTTTATCTGGTTCAAATTCTTGCTGAAGCATCCTGCGTAGAGGTTCATTTCCATAGAATGACTTCGCACCCAATAGTAACTTGATCACTGAGAGCAAATTGAAACCGCCAGTATACACTTTATCGTTTGAGATAGTGTTCCAAACATCGTAAAGCTGCTGGTATTTTTCCATCGCCAACATGATGCCATTCAATGCACCTACCGAGACACCAGCAATGATATCCCAATGGTATCCCTTCACCTCACGGGCATACTTTTCCGCCCCACATTGAAATGCACCTTTTGCGCCACCCCCGCTGAGAATTAATGCAGTTTTCTTGCTCATCAAATTTACCTCCCAACGAAATGAACCAACGACCCGAATAGCTGTCCTTATAACATTTAGGACCATTCATTAAATTTTAAATTCTTGATCGAGGTATTCAGTTGCAATTCATGATTTAAAGATAAGGTTGCAAGCCTCTTGCCAACCCCAATAATCCTCCTCGCAATCTGCAGGAACTTCCCCCAAAAATCGATATCCTTTGAATCTACACAATGAAATCCTGGAAATGAAACGTTAAATAGATTGTGATCATTTGTGCGATGATTAGAAGTGCAACTGCCATTTCCTTACGCTTAAACAAATCTACAATTTCTACACCAGCAAACATCACGACCATCGGCGTCCAAAACATCCAAAGCCGGCTAACCTCGCCTTGCACCTGCCCGTATAGATTAAGCGCCAAGAAAGTCCCGAAAAATACCCCTAGCACGCCATCCAGTAAGCCTGCTTCTTTCTTAACGAAAGCCACGATTATTTTAATGCCTCTCGAAAGGAATAATAGAAAAATGGGGAATCCCACTGCCGCTGCAAACTCCGTAAGGTTCAAGCGTCCAGCGCCCAGGATCTGCGAAAGGCTAGGCTGGATCGTTCGAGAGTAATAATCCTCGGGAGCGGGTTTCCCCACTCGCAGTACGAAGTCAAAATTGCGCACAACCCGCATGGCCATATCATAGCGAGAAAAGAAGCTGTAATTCAAAGTTACCCGCAACAGGACAAACATGACCAGGATGCCGGCGGCGATTCCAAGGACTGTCTTGATTGGTTGGAACAGACGGTTCTTGCGGAAGTTCAAAACAGCATCGATGACAACAAATAATAAGAAGAATGGCAGCAATGGCAGCATGGAAAAGGTAAAGAAAATTGCGATGTAAAAATAAACCCCTGCCAAAAAGGACAGCAGGATGGAGCGCCGCACTACGGCCTGCCATACCAGGAATGCCCCTAGAAGAAACAACATGGGATAGGCGACCTGATCCAGAAATAACGGGATCAAGATGATATCCGGTAAGAAAAGATACAACACGCCGGGTAAAAGAGCATCCTCTGCATTGACCAATGGCCGAATGAAGAAATAGATTGCTGCCACCGTAAGAAAGGTGAATAGCGGGAAAATATAAGCCATCCAGGTCGTCAGGGCTATAAAACGGCCGTCTGAAGTCGGCTGTGGATCGATGAAATTGACAATCCGTTCGGCGAACAGGTACATCAGGATCACTCCGGGTGGTTTTGTGCTCGGGAACATTCTCAGGCCAAATCTCTCCTCGTAATTTCTGACAACCTCAATCGGGTTCAGGTCTGAGCTTGTCACAGTTACCGCATAAGACCGGTGTAGGGAATCGGCGTATTTGAGGCGAATCGCCTCAAAGCCTCTGCCATCGATCCAACCGAAACCCACTTGCAACAAATATCCCGTGGCAATCAAAAGAATCAGGTTTCGCCCGACTTTGCGGGGAGACTTCAATACGACACGCACTACCAGCAACGCCAGCGCCAACAGCACGAAAAACAGGCCGTCTTGCGGGTGAAAACCTTTTGGTTGAAAGTCCCAGTACCAACCGGGGATGTTCGTAAAAATTGGGATCTGCATGCTGAGGATCATCCATTGCAGCAAGCATGCGAAAATCATTGCCACAACCAATAAATTGGTGTAAACCGCTTTGGCGGTTATATAACCAGCCTGACGATATACAGAAACAAAATTTATCGCCACCAATACGAAGACCTGGAGAATAAATGCGAGCAACCAAACGAATAAAGAAATTGCGCGCTCAGATACAGCCAAAAAGGTCTCATAAAATGCGACCTGGTGCTTAAAAGTTACCGAATACCAGGCGTAATCATGGATCAAAGGGGACGTCCAGATTAATAAGAAAGACACCCCAACTAAAAATGCGAACGCCAGAAAAAGAAGGAGAAAAAGAAGCCGGTGGCCTTTCCCAAGTTGTAATGCGAGCCAATCATCCAGCCGTTCAAGCCAGGTTTGATCCGCGAAAGATTTGTAAATTACAACCGCTAATGCAAGCAACGGGAAAATTGCGCCGGCAGCCAATGCGAGACGCATTGGAGAGTATCCTAGAATACCTGCATTACGCTCCATCGAGGGGACACGAAAAATCCAAAGGAATGCCAGAATTCCCTCAATAGTACTGATGAGGAAAAAGAGTCTGTAGAGAGATTGTTTCATAACAACTCTTGAGATGGAAGGTTTTGCTGTATCAAAAGATTCTGGGTTTGGCCACTATTCGCTCACGCTCATTTCCAGCGGAGGTCAAGATTTGCCATTTTACCACCCATGATTGCGAGCGCGGGGAAGTATTTATTATCCAGGATTTAATCGGCCATCCTCAGGCATCCAACCTGGCATTTCTCTTGAAGATTAATAACATTCGCCCCCGCTCGACATATCGCGCGGGGGCGGTATTTGGAAAGAAAGGCTCAGTAGCTACTTAGAGGCTCAAGAAAAGCCCCTTTTGGCTAATAGGGTAGCTCAACATAGACAGGAGCCGTACCGACGTTCAAGCGATTGCCCGAGAAAGGCACCGCGCCGCCTTGGTAATCATTTACCATCGTGGGTACACCTGGCAGGCTGAGACTGTGGGCGTTCCCATCAGCAGACCAAAGGACCCAGATCTGCCGGTGATCCGGACGGTTGAACAAATACCCTTTTATACCGGAGTATTCCTTTACCTCGCGCACGAAATTAGCGTTGCTGATCTCCTGGCTGCCGAACAAGTAAGCGTAATAGGCTGGCCCTGGCTCGACTTTATTATCCAGTAAATTAGTCTTCCGCCAATTACTATTCAGGGTATACCACAGGGTTACGTCCAGTTTTTCAGCAGCAGCGGCGGATAAGACCTGGGGTACGTAGTATGCTTTCGTAAGCTCAAAGTTCGGGTCATAAGAAGACGTGCAGGAATAATCCTCGGCTAATGGACCGCAACGCAGGGCTGCTTCGGTGTTCAGCAACATTTTGCCGCTAACCCCATATTTGGCCAGCATATTTCGGATGAAGCGTGCTTTTGAAATCACCACCGGCCCGACGGTATTGTTTAGACTGCCCCAGCCACCATTGCCGTATTTCCCGAGGGAGATATAGTCATCATAGGCATGGAATGCGATCCCGTCGAAGTAATTGCCGCCGTCATTCTTTCCATTATGGCGCAGGATGCCTTCCAGAAATTGAGGTCCGTTGAAATGACAGGTTGCATCGTTATTCGGATCGCATGCGATTAGCAGGCCACCCACGATCACTTTCGCTTCAGGGTTTGCTTGCTTTACTTTGGGGTAGACATACGTAAGTACGTCGGCATAAGCCCCGCCGCCATAATATGGATCGTTAATATCACCCCAGCAGCCATACACCTGGTTTGGCACGGAGACCCCGATGGGCGCGACATCCGGCTCATTCCAGATCTGCCAGTACTTCACATTGTAAGGAGGCACACTGTAACGCTTTACAGCTTCAGATAAGAAGTTTGCAAAAGCCTGGTATTTTTCAGGTTTAATTTGGCCACAGGGTGTATTCGCTATTTTTTGCGCCCAGGATGGGGCCTGGCGCACGACCAGGATAAGCTGCATCCCGTCTACAGCAGCATTCTTCAGTTCTTTCTCCAGGCCGCTCATGGTGCCCCAGTTAAACGTGCCCTCGGATGGTTCGACTTGATCCCAGAGCAATGCATTGCGTCGCACCCAGGCGGTGTCTCCCTTGGCGGCAAAATCGAGCCCCCAGGCGTTACTAATGTAGGCCATCTCAATGCCAAAGATCGTATTTTGCCTTCCATTGCTGTAGGAACTGACAAACGGTAAATATAGCTTGCCGGCCGCATTGGTGTCAGCCTGAACCGACTGTACGCCACGATTTGCCCAGGGGGCCATGAAAGCCCCACCTAGCAATCCTAAAATAAGCACTAAAACGAGAGAACGAAGCAAAACTTTTTTGAACATGTATAAACCTCCAAATAACGGATTCGATTTCTGTGAATTGATTGGCCATCCAATTAATGATTTACTTGATCGGGTCATTGTTGTTCTATAGTGATGATGATTTTCTACCTCCAACGAAATCCACAAGGTCCTCGATGAAAATTGTCATAAAAGATCTAACAGACGATCTCCGTCGGTTATGCTACGAAAATCATAAACGGACTTTGACCCCGGATAAATGAACCATCAGTACTGTTACCCTGAATTTTCACTTACAGTAACGTTAGGAATTGGGTAAATTTTCACAGATAAATCCAGATTCTAACCAATTTTTCTGCAAAATGCACTTAAGGTTCAATTAAGTTTTCCGATCTCAGGATCACATAGACTTAATAAAATGGTGCAGACCTTAATCAAAGGCAGCAGAACTAGATTAAAACTGCAATGTCCAGTTTTCCGCATTCAAGATTTGAACGCCTGGAGATCTTATTGCGAGAAACCATCGCAAAAATGTAAATTTCAATTTTGAAAACAGGAACGCGTTACGAAGCAAAATGTTTTGTTTTTTTGGCGTGAAAAATAAGGATTTATCAGGAGATCAAGGTCCTCATTTCTAACTGAATTCCAACAGCATACAGAACGCATGCTCTGTGATTTATGGTATAAATCTATGGTTATTCATAACCGACCCATCAAAGTGAGCCTTTTGGTATATGGTTTTCCTAAGAGACAATCTGTTTATAGGTGTAAACCATTCAGTTAGTGGGAGATTTAGTGTTTATTTCAAAAAATATGCAGGAGAGACAACATGTGCGGCCGCTTCACATTAACGCTTGATTCAAAGCAATTGCAGGAATCCCTACCCTGGTTAAACATCCCCGAAGCCAGTGTAAAGCCACGTTATAATGTCGCCCCAACCCAGCCTGTCGCTGTAGTTCCAAATGATGGTAGGAACCGACTAGACTATTACATGTGGGGATTGATCCCTTCGTGGGCCAAAGATCCGGAAATTGGCAGCCGGCTCATTAATGCCCGCGCCGAAACCCTGGCGGAAAAACCTGCCTTTCGTTCGGCCTTCCGCCGACGGCGCTGCCTGATCCTGGCAGATGGTTTTTATGAATGGCAGCAAGCGCCCGGACGAAAAACAAAGATCCCTACCTATATCCAATTGAAAACTAAGGATCCCTTCGCTTTCGCCGGGTTATGGGAGTCCTGGCACTCGCCGGATGGCTCGGAGATCCTGTCCTGCACGATCATCACAACTGAACCGAATTCGATCATGAAGCCGATACACAACCGAATGCCAGTGATCCTGCATGAAACGGATTACAAGCTCTGGCTGAGTCCGGATGAGAAAACCCCGGAACAGATTAGCCCGCTCCTGAAGCCTTTCCCAAGTGAAAAAATGATCACGTACCCGGTATCAACAATTGTCAACAGTCCTGCCAATGAAACCCCTGAATGTATCAGCCCAGTCGCAGCAAATTGAGAGCAGAAAATTGGTTGTTTAATGCCCGTCCTTCCTTGTTTTGACCAAGGTTAGAGCAAAGCTTTTGACTGCAAATGATGGACCTAAAAAGGTTGTTGAACCCCTCATTTCCAAATGCGCCCTGGGATGAATCCATCGCTAGGATTATGGCGGCAGCTTTAGAAGCAGTGGAGCCCGGTAAAGCTACAGAGAACGCTTTGCAGCAAAATCCAGATCTGGTAGCTATCAGCGGTTTTGGCGAAAACCCCAATGCGTACCAACACGTGTTTGTTATCGGGGCCGGAAAAGCAGGCGCTCCTATGGCTGGCGCGGTTCACCGGCTCCTGGGAAGCCGGGTGGATGATGGAATCGTAATAGTAAAAGAAGGTTATTCGGGAGGGACGTTACAATACGGGAACATTAAGATCATCGAAGCCGGCCACCCGATTCCGGATAAGCGCGGCGTCCTGGGGACCCGTAAGATAATGCGCCTTCTTGAGACTGCTGGCCCAAAACATCTCATTATCTGCCTGATCTCAGGTGGCGGCTCGGCTCTTTTGACCGCTCCGGTGGCAGGGGTACAGCTACCAGACATTCAGAAATTAACGGCTTTGCTTTTAGCCTGTGGTGCATCCATCTATGAAATCAACACCTTACGCAAGCACCTGGACCTTGTAAAAGGCGGCGGTCTGGCGCGCCTGGCCCATCCGGCGACCATTTTGACTTTAATCCTTTCAGATGTCGTTGGAGACCCGCTCGACATCATTGCTTCTGGTCCAACGGTCCCGGACCCATCCAGTTATAAAGATGCTTTCCAGGTGCTGGAACACTACCAATTAGTGAACCAGGTCCCGAATTCAATACGGACTCATTTACAGCGAGGCATCGATGGTGAAATCGAAGAGACTCCCAAACCTGGCGACTTGCTTTTCGAAAAAGCAGGCAACTTCATCATCGGCAGCAATTTTCAGGCCGCTCAGGCCGCTCTGCACCAGGCTCAGTCTGAAGGCCTGGAATGCTTGCTGTTGACCACATTTTTACAAGGCGAAGCTCGCCAGGCCGGACGTTTGCTGGCATCCATCGCCCGACAGATTGCCAGAACCCATCAACCCATCGCGCCTCCCGCTTGCATAGTCGTCGGCGGAGAGACAACCGTCACAATAAAAGGGCAAGGCCTGGGCGGACGCAACCAGGAGATAGCCCTGGCAGCGGTAGAAGATTTGGCCGGACTGGACAATATCGCCCTGGTCACCCTGGCAACCGACGGTGGAGACGGGCCGACGGATGCAGCCGGGGCGATCGTGACCGGTGAGACGTTCGCCAAAGCAAAACGGCTCGGACTGGATCCAAACGATTTCCTATCCAGAAATGATTCCTATCATTTTTTCGACCAACTGGCTGGACTTTTAAAACCGGGGCCTACCCAGACAAATGTAAATGATCTCGCCTTTATTTTCGCATTTTGATCATTCTGAGTCGTTGCCCGAAATGTTTTTGCCTGGAATGAGAAAATGCCGCTGACGCACACGCAAACCTTTCATATCCGCTATTACGAATGCGATGCATATGGACATCTCAACAATGCAAATTATTTACGCTATATGCAGGAAACGGCTTTCGAAGCAGCCGCTGCAGTTGGATATGATCTGGACCGTCATCAAAAAATGCACCGGTTCTGGTTAATTCGAGAGACGGAAATAGATTACCTGCAACCCTTGCACTATGCTGACCTTGTGAAGGTAAAAACCTGGATCGACCAATTTGGGCAAGTCACTTGCCGCCGGATGTACGAGTTCTACAAAGGGGAAAGGGAGGACCTGGCGGCTCGGGCTGAGACTACATGGATTTTGCTGGATAGCGACACGAACAAACCTGCCACGATCCCCGAAGAGATGCACTCAGCATTTCAACCTGCTCAGAGCTTCGCTACAAAGACGGCTCACCCCTCTTTTCCCCCTGCACCTCCACCACCCGCCGGAATATTTAGCATGCAGCGCAAGGTGATCTGGCACGATCTTGACATGGTTCAGCACGTAAATAATGCAGTTTACCTGGAATACGTGGAGGAATGCGGTATGCAGGTGCTGGCGGCCCATCGCTGGCCGGTGAGGCTCATGACTGAAAAAGGTTTTGGTATCGTTATTCGTCGCTACCAGATCCAATATAAACAACCTGCCTTGTTGGATGATGAATTGGAAATTGCCACCTGGGCAGCGCACATCAAACGCTCCTCTGCCATGCGATACTACACCATACGGCGCAGCAGTGATGATACCTTACTTGTGCTTGTTCACGCGTATGGCGTTTGGATCGACCTTGCTACTGGAAAGCCCATTCGGATTCCAAAGGATTTTATCGCCGCTTTTGAACCGAATATCGTCCCGGGCGATTAGGAAGAAGAAATCACGAAAAAGGTTTTGCCATGCGAATGTCTAAACTATTCGGCCAAACACTTAGAGAAGCCCCTGCCGAGGCAGAGATCGCCAGCCACCAGCTCCTCTTACGAGCAGGCTTTATTCGCCAGCTTGCTGCCGGGATTTTCGACTATCTGCCGCTGGCGCGCCGGTCGTTAACGAAAATCGAAAATTTGATGCGGAGAGAAATTGAAGCCATCGGTGGTCAGGAGATAACCATGCCTTTCGTGCAGCCGGCCAGCATTTGGAAAGAGTCTGGCCGCTGGTACGAAATCGACGCGGAGATGGGGCGATTCAAAGATCGCTCAGGCCGTGAGATGGCGTTGGCGATGACCCATGAAGAGGCTCTGACAGATCTTGTGCGCAGGGACCTGCGTTCCTACCGGCAGCTCCCGCTATTGCTTTTTCACATTCAAACCAAATGGCGCGACGACCCACGCCCGCGGGCTGGGTTAATCCGCGTAAGGGAATTTACGATGAAAGACAGCTACAGCCTGGATGCAGACTGGGAGGGTCTCGATAAACAATACAAGGCCCATTACCAGGCGTATTTCAACATATTTCACCGTTGTGGGCTGCCAGCCATCGCAGTTGAGTCAGATGTGGGCATGATGGGCGGCAAAATGGCGCATGAATTTATTTATTTGACCGCTGTTGGTGAAGATACGATTATCTTGTGCGATTCCTGTGGATACGCGGCAAACCGGCAGGTTGCCCAATTCAAAAAAGGGGATGCGCCATTGGAAGCGGCTTTGCCTCTCAAGAAGATCGCCACACCGGGATGCAAAACCATCGAAGATCTGGCCAATTTTCTGGATATTTCCAGTTCGAAAACAGCAAAAGCAGTTTTTTTGGTCGCCATTCACCAGGAACAAAATCCAGTCTCAACATCCGCTGGTCCTGGAGAATCAAATCGATCTATCGACAGCTCTTTTGTTTTCGCAATTGTGCGCGGCGATATGGAAGTGAATGAAACCAAGCTGGCGAATGTACTGAAAGCGAAAGAGCTCCGTCCAGCTACCGAAGAAGAAATTCGCTCCACAGGCGCGCAACCCGGTTACGCCTCCCCAGTTGGGTTGGATAAAAATGCTGGCTCAATGCCAATTGTTATTGTCGTTGACGATTTAATCCCCCATTCTCCAAACCTCGTGGCCGGCGCCAACGAAGAGGGCTTCCACCTGATGAACGTTAACTATGAGCGTGATTATCGAGCAGACATTGTCGTCGATATCGCCGGCGCCCAATCTGGAAACCTTTGTCCAATTTGTGGAAATCCTTTACGGGCTGAGCGCGGCGTTGAAGTTGGCAACATCTTCAAGCTCGGAACCCGTTATAGTGAGGCGCTTGGCTGCACATTCCTTGACCAAAATGGCGAGTCCAGGCCGGTCGTCATGGGATCCTATGGCATTGGCAGTGGACGTCTTCTGGCCTGTATCGCTGAAGCCTATCACGATGGTGCTGGTTTGATGTGGCCTGTAACCGTGGCGCCATACGCCGTTCATCTCGTTATTTTGGCAGGTAAAGATCAGGATGATTCGACCAAAGCCACGGCAGAAAAACTCTATAATGACTTATGGGACAATCGCATTGAAACATTGTATGACGATCGCTTTGAAAGCCCGGGTGTTAAATTCAACGACGCCGATCTAATCGGTCTGCCAATCCGATTGACTGTCAGCCAGCGATCTCTGAGCGCTGGGGGGATCGAATTCAAACGCCGCGACCGATCCGAAAAGCAAGTAATCCCTTTACCGGAAGTGATCCAATTTGTAAAAACAGAGATTATTCGAATGGAGACCACCATTGAAAATTCTGTGGCCGCGGTTCCTTTCTCTGAAGATTAATTCATCTTGAAGTATTCAGGCAACTTCATCGCCTGCATTAAGTCTCCAGAGAGTTTAAGTTTTCCCTGCATGAACGCCTGCATCGCGTTGGATTTCCCCGTAAATATTTCTTTATAGTCCTGTGCGTCGGCGGTCAAGGTCATATTGGCGTTTTCGGCAATACCATCCTCGACAACACATTTTCCATCTTTAATCGTAACGATCCAGTCGCCACCTTCCTCGCCTGTCAAATGGTACTGCAAGATTGTATCCACGCCTTCTGCCTTTTCGGGGCGGAAAGCTTTCGGCATACGTTCCATGAGCTTCTTGACCGTAATTTCTTCAGACATGTATTATTTCTCCTGGGTTTAATGATGATTTTTCTGGCTTAAGCATCTTTCGACGAGAACCATCCAGCGCAAACCTGCCGCGCTAGGATAAATTTTCAAATATTCCGGCTGCGCCCATCCCGCCGCCAATGCACATGCTGACCAGCCCAAATTGGACATTACGGCGCTTCATTTCGTAAATGAGCTGAGTGGTCAGCTTCGCCCCAGTACAGCCCAGGGGATGCCCCAATGCAATCGCGCCCCCATTCACATTCAGCTTTTCGATATCCAGGCCTAACTCCCGGATGACCGCTAAGGATTGAGATGCAAAGGCTTCGTTTAGCTCGATCAAACCGATCTCCTCCAGGGCCAGGCCAGCCAGCTTCAATGCTTTTGGGACGGCGACGACTGGACCGATCCCCATCAGTTCCGGAGAGACTCCGCCCACAGCAAAGGATAGAAAACGTACCATGGGCTTCAAACCCAACTCATTGGCTTTGGCGTGCGACATGAGAATCACTGCAGCAGCCCCATCCGACATTTGTGAAGAATTTCCTGCCGTAACGGTGCCTCCCTGCTTAAAAGCCGGGCGTAGTTTGGAAAGGGCTTCCATATTCGTATCGGCGCGCGGGCCCTCGTCGCGAGCGAAAGTAAAGGTTCTTTGTCTTGGTTTCCCACTTGAACCGGGCTCTACAAGTTCGACTTTGACCGGCACCAATTCCGGATCGAATACCCCATTCGCTACTGCCTCAGACGCTCGTTGGTTGCTGCGCAAGGCAAAAGCATCCTGATTTTCACGGCTTATCCCAAATTTTTCAGCCACATTTTCGGCTGTCAGGCCCATGTTAGTGTAAGCTTCAGGAGATTCCATTGCAAAAAACGGATTCGGGGCAAATTTATTGCCGGTCATCGGCACCATACTCATCGATTCTGCCCCGCCGGCGATGATCGTTTGGGCCTGGCCTGCCATAATCGCGTAGGCGCCGTGAGCGATGCTTTGTAACCCGGAGGAGCAATACCGGTTGATGGTCTCACCCGGAACTGAATCGGGCATTCCAGCCCGAAGCGCGACCATTCGAGCCATGTTCAATCCCTGCTCCCCTTCCGGGAAAGCGCACCCAAGGACAACGTCGTCAATCTCTGCAGGATTTAAAGAGGGCGTCCGGCGGAGTAAATCACATACCACCAGCGAGGCCAACTCATCCGGTCGTGTCGTGGCAAGGCTGCCGCGTTTCGCTTTGCCAATGGGGGTGCGCGCTGCAGCCACGATCACGGCTTCACGGGAAAGATCATTCTGATTCATACATCCGTCTCCTATTTCTCAAAAAAGCAAGAAAAGATATTCCACACGCTGTTCCAAACCATCCTCGCAATTTTCTAGTTGCGTAAGGGCTTTCCGGTTTGCAGAAGATGCCACATGCGTTGTTGTGTTTTCTCTTCGCCGCACAACGAAAGGAAGGCCTCCCGCTCCTGGTCGAGGATATATTGCTCTTCTACCCAGGTTGGCTGGCTCAATTCGCCGCCAGTCATCACATAAGCCAGCTTCTTAAGGATCAAAGCGTCATGCGCCGAGAGGTAATTGCCTTTCTGCATCATGAAGATCGATACACGCAACGCCGCCAATGCATCCCGTCCCGCTGCGTAAATTTTCTCCGGGAGCGGCGGGCGATAACCGCTGGCAGCCATATGCAGCACCTCACGCTTCGCTTCCGCCAGCAGGTGATCCCGGTTCATCACCACCCGGTCGCAGGCAGAAAGAAAACCCATCTCGCGGGCTTCTTCGGCGCTGCTGGACACCTTCGCGGCGCCAATCAATTCGATGATCCGCTGTAAAAACGGAAGCGCATCGGCATTCTTCGTTCGCATGGCTGGATTGAGAATCCGCCGCAAAAGCTCTTTCGTGCCGCCGCCGGCAGGAATAACCCCCGGTCCGATTTCAACCTGCCCGGTATACAATTCTGCTGCAGCCACTACCCGGCTGGCATACATGCTGATTTCAGCGCCGCCTCCCAGGCTCATCCCGGATGGCGCAACCACGACCGGTTTTGGAAAATAGCGGATGCGCATATTGGCATCTTGCATCTTTCGCACCGCGCCTTCTAATTGTTCCCAAAGCCCATTTTGGGCCGCCATAACAACCATAAACAAATTAGCGCCGGCGCTGAAGTTCTCGGCATCGTTGCCAATCACCAGCCCGGCGAAGTTTTTTTGCGTTTCATCCAGCCCCATCAGGATCATATTGAAAATATCGTCGTCCAAAGCATTCATCTTGGTGTGAAACTCAACACAAGCTACACCATCCCCTAAATCGACCAGCGATGCGCCTGAATTCTTGCGTATAACCTTTTGCTCTTTCAAAATCAAAATCGATGCCGGCTGGTGGACCGCCTCATACGCACCTTTCGCCGGGTCATAAACACCCACTTTGCGGCTGTTCTCGTACTGGTAGAAAAACTCGTGCCCGGCAGCAAGCATCGTTTCTACCCATGGAGCAGGAGGGAATCCAGCTTTCTTCATTTGGCTGGCAGTATTCGCTACGCCCAGCATATCCCAGGTCTCGAATGGCCCGGCTTCGTGGCCAAAACCCCAGCGGATGGCATCGTCAACAGGAAGCGGGCTATCGGCAATCTCCGGGACGCGCCAGGAAGCATAAGCCAAACTCTGGTAGGTCATAGCTCGTACAAGCTGCCCGGCTCGATCCTCCGCGCCCAACATAACCTTTAAGCGTTCCCCCAGATCCTCCTTGTCTTTTGCTTTGCCGATCGATTCAAACCGTACTTTTGTCGGCGTCTCGTACTCCAAAGTCTCCAAGTTCAGCGGCCAAAATTCTTTCTTCCCATCTTTTGTTACCTGCTTGTAGAATCCCTGTTTGCTCTTATTCCCCAACCAGCCTCTTTCGATCATCAGATTGATCAAGCGATTGACACGTTCCGACTTTAAATAACGCTGCGCTTGTTCGTCGTCAGGAATCGCGGGAGCCAGGTTTCGGCCTACGTGACCCCAAACATCGATCCCAACCAGGTCAATCAAACGAAAGGTAGACGTCTTCGGCCTGCCCATGATTGGGCCAGTGATCGCGTCCACTTCCTCAACAGTGTAGCAATTTTCGAGGATGTAATCCAGCGCAAAAGCAGCACTGCCAAAGCCAAGGCGATTGCCGATGAAATTCGGGGTGTCTTTCGCCAGGACAACACCTTTTCCCAGGCGATATTCACCGAAATGAGTGATCGTCTCGACCACTTCTGGGAGTGTGTCACCGGTAGGGATGACTTCCAGGAGTTTCAGGTAGCGGGGTGGATTGAAGAAATGGGTTCCAAGGAAGTGCTGGCGAAAGGCTTCAGATCGTCCTTCAGCGATCGAGGCAATCGGGATACCGGATGTGTTTGTAGTCACGATCGTTTCTGATGAGCGGACCGCATCGATCCGCTCCATTAATTGGCGTTTGATATTTAACTCTTCGACGATCACTTCGATAACCCAATCCGCAAGGCGAACGACCTCAATGTCATCCTCCAGGTTGCCAACATTCAACCGGTTGACGAAATCCTCGCTGAAGAAACTGGCGGGCCGAGACTTGATTGCACGCTCCAGGCCTTGCTGGACGATCCGGTTACGCACTGCCCGATCCTGGAGTGTCAGCCCTTTCTGCTGCTCTTCAGGCGTCAACTCGTTCGGAACAATATCTAACAACGTCACCGGAATACCGGCATTCGCCAGGTGGGCAGCGATCGCCGCGCCCATCGTACCAGAGCCAATAACAACAGCTCGTTGAATTTCGTATTTCATCTGACCTCCTCGGGTTCAAAATCCCTGACTGTCTTTCATCGGTTTTGTAGAGAGGATCCGATCAATTACCTCTTAAAATCCGGTTGAAAAATTCTACTGTCCTCTGGATTAATAACTGGTCCCCGTTTCCGTAAAATGTATGCGTTTCACCCGGATAAGTGAAACATTCGACCGGTTTACCCAGCTTCTGCAAGCGATCACAAAGATCTAAGGACCATTCCAACGGGACCAATTCATCACTGAGCCCGTGATGGATACTGACTGCGGCATGGATGCGATCCAGATAATTGATTGGCGAAATTGAAGTCAATTCCTCCACCGGTACTGCAAGTTCTTCATTTCCACGCTGTCCGCCGGACCAACCGTTGATCGCTTCGAAATTTTGGCGCTCGTCGCCGCTCATCGCCGCGTACAATACTGCAGCGCGCACATCAGAGTTGACGGTGATGACATGAGTAGCAATCCCCCCACCCATGCTGTGGCCCCAAATTCCAATTGCCCCTGGGTCCGCCGATTGTAATGGACCGGGCTTCCCACCCCATTCCTTGACTAAGGCGATCAAATTCAGCACGTCAACAGCCATGCCTACACGCAGGAGGTTATCTCCCGAATCTGAAGGAGGGTAGCCGCGCAAGTTTGGATGCAGTACCAGGTAACCCACGCTGGCGAGGGCGTCAGCATAGCGAGTCGTATAGTCAAGCGTGTTGTATACTCCCGGGTCGATATAGCCATGCAAGGCGATAACCACCGGATAAGGGGGGCTGCCCCGGCGGGGGGTATTCATAAAACCGTAAATCTTCAAGCCATCGGATGGATAACTGATCAAAGTCTGGCTGAAAGTTTTGTTCACCGCCAGGGTCTCCTCCACTTGAATTTGCCCTTCACCATAGGAACGCCCAGCCAGGTAATCGATTCGTAAGTCTTCATAGGGATCGGGAGTGGAGGTTGGGAGAGGTAAAGGCGTAACCGTGGCCGAAGGCGACGGAGTCACCCTGGCTGAAGGGCTTGCCAGTGGGATCGTTGGAGTAAGACCAGATAGTTGTATGCCTGGCACGGGTGTGTCGTTCGCTCTCGAACCAGCAATTTTGGTCGTCTGCGAGGAAGTGCGGTACGGCGCCGAACAGGCCGCCAGTGTTAATACCAACAGCAGACCGGTGGTCAGGCTGAAAACCTGGCTCGCCTTTTTCCAAACAGCCGTGAAATTTCCCCGTTTCAACCTCTTTTTAAAGTGCAATATTTCGGAACGATCAACCATCAAAACCTACCTGCAATGAACACCAATAATAAAATTTCCTCCCCCTCCTGACGTGCTTAACCCCAATCGTTTTTCACTGGAAGTCCGAAAGGGATATTTATTTAACGCAGCTCACGCCCGCTGTAACCAAGAATATTGCGGGCGACTACCAGGCGATTGATCTGGCCGGTGCCTTCATATATGTCGCTGATTTTGGCATCCCGGAACCATTTCTCCAGCAGTGTATCGCGCGTGTAACCGACCGGTCCCATCAGCTCGACTGCTTTCTGGGTGATCTTGGTAACCACATCACCGGCGCGAACTTTACACATGGAAGCCTCCAACGAGTTAGGCTTATGATTATCCGCCATCCATACCGCTTTGATCACCAACAGCCAGGCTGAACGAAGCATAACCTCCATGTCGATCACATCACGTTCGATGTTGGTCAGCTTCTGGCGCGGCAGCCCATACCGTATGGATACGCCCTGCTCTCCGAGCATTTGCTTCACCAGCTCCAACGTCGCGCGTGAAACACCGATTGCAGTGGCGGCGACCAGAGGCCGGGTGGCGTCAAAAGTTGCCATAGCCCCCTTGAAGCCTTTGGAGGTCGCTTTCTCCTTGACGATTTCGGCGCTGCCCAGAAGGTTCTCGAATGGAACCCTGCAGTCCTGCAAAACTAATGCAGCCGTGTCGCTGGCGCGAATGCCCATCTTGTGCTCCAGCTTGGCTACTTTAATACCTGGCGTACCCGATTCCACCACAAACGGGCGCATCCCGGCTCGCCCGGCGCTCGGATCGATTGTCGCCCAGACCACCACGAACCCCTGGCTTGCCTCCAGAGATTTATGCCCGGCTGTGACAAAAATCTTCTCGCCGTTTAGCACCCATTCGTTTGTATTTCTATCCATAACCGCCGTCGTCCGGATGGCGGAAGTATCTGAACCAGCTTGAGGCTCGGTCATGGCCATTGCAGCGAAGGTGGGTTTTTCACAGGCAAAACGGGCGAGAAACTTCTTCTTCTGTTCGGCGGTACCGGTCGCTTCAACTGCCGCGGCACCCAGGCCGCCCCCGGGCGTGACCAGGTACAGGCCGACATCACCCCAGGAAAGCATTTCAAGCATGAACGCCAGGGATTGATATCCAATCGGCGGCCGGTCTTTCTTCATTTCATCGCCGTTATTTTTGTTTTCTTGGGGAGCCAGGGAACCTGCGCCAGTGGCTCGCATTGCCATGTGCATGAAGTTGATGTAATCCCAGGGGATTTCGTGCTCATGCTCGTCAAAATAGCGCGATACTGGGCGCATCATATTTTCTGCGACAGTCTTTAACGCGTAGCTTTGCTGCGCGATCGGTTTTGGAACTTCAAAGTCGATCATTATTTATCTCCCTTAGTCAAAAGAACACAACCTGATCATGCCAGAGACGAAGGATAACCGGAAGCCTGTAGGGCGCTCATCATCACTATACGATCGCTAACCCGGTAAGCGCTGCCATGCCACGCCCATTGCGCATCCATAATTCAACCGGGTGTTCGCAGATATACCCATGCCCGCCTAGCACCTGTACGGCTCGATCGGTGACCATCATCGCCATGTCGGACGCTCCGGTTAATGCCAGGTAGGCGTGTTTGCTCGCCCCTGGCTTTTCGCAGTCCAGCATCCAGGCCGCTTCCCAGGCCAATAATCGGATCGCCTCGATCTCGGTCGCCATTTCAGCCAACATGAAGGCGATCGCTTGTTTTTGAGCGACTTTCACCCCGAAGACATCCCGCTCTTTGGCATAATCGCGCGCATACTCATAAGCCGCGCGCGAAAGACCCACCGCTAAGCCTGCCATCGCTACGCGTGAGGCGTCCAAAACGGGGGCAAATTCGTGCCCACCTTCCCCTCCCAGGCGGTTGGTTTTTGGAACGCGCACTCCCTTGAGACAAACCGTATACACTGGCAGGGCATGAATTCCCATTAATTTTTGTCGCTCGCCTACTTCTAGGCCCTCAGACCCTTTAGGGACGATAAAGCCCTGCGTACGATCCTCTAATCGTGCATAAATGATCATTGCTTCGGCGTCAGCGGCAAACGGAACAAAGACCTTTTCGCCGCTAATAACATACGCATCTCCTTCAATCTCTGCAATCGTGGCTAAATCATTCGGATCGAAATTGAAAGCCGGCTCCACCAGGGCAGCGCTGTAAGGCGCCCATTCAGTCTCGATCACTGCGGGTAGATAGGTCTGCTTTTGCTCTTCGCTGCCGGCCAGGAGAATCGGCGTAGTGAACAGCCCAGGCGTCATGACCGCTAACGCCCCAGCAAGATCTCCCCAGGCCATCTCTTCGGCCGCGAGGACTCCCGTCAACACCGAGCGCTCTCCAAAGCCGCCATACGATTCGGGGATGGAGGCTTGAAGGAACCCCAGCTCCCAACCTTTCTCAACGAGGTTGGCAGGCAGTTCCCCGTCTTCCTCCGCATCCCTGGCTTTCGCGCGCAAATCGATGCCAGCATAACGGTTGATCGTTTCGATGAGCATCTTTTGCTCTTCTGAAGGTTCAAAAGAAAACATAGTTTGCCTCTCCTGATTTGATCTGTATCGAATGATCCTCACTCAGGCGCACATAACGCGCCTGACACTTTGCCCGCTTACTTTTTAATCCCCAATCAGACGGAAATAGCGAATCGGGGTTGGCTTGTCGCCGGCTTCCAATTCACCCAAATTTTCTACACCTAATAAACCGCGCTGGTATAAATACTCGACATGGGCACCCGCTTCTTCAAGCGCAAGCAGCACGTTATATCCGTGCACCTCTCCAAAAAGATCGCGGGATACTTCTAAAATGGTGTGCGGATTGTTTAAAAAACCCAGCACCTGTTGCAAACGTTGTGAATGCAGGGCGCGGATCGCCTCAACTCGAGCTGGTAAGTCGAAGATCGGTTCATTGTGACCCCCAAGGCAAAGTTTTACCCCGATAGCCCATGGCAAAAGCAGATCTAATGATTTGAGGTAATGGTCCAAACCTGTTGAAAGCGTCAGGTGTTCGGGAGATTGGTGCGGGCTGGTATGTTCCAAAACATGATCACCGCAGAACAAGATATCGTGCAGCCGAATGACGACGTGACCAGCACAATGGCCGGGTACATGAAGCATCGTAAATGGACCCAGGCGCATATCGCTGGATTCAAAAGTAAAATCGACCTTTACAGAATGGTACAGGCTTTTCGTAATCTTATATAACTGGATCAATTCGACCCGCCGTTCCGAATTGACTCCAGCTTCAATCAAAAATTCATCCAGCCTTTTTGCAACCAGGGTCAAGCGCTCTTCATAATTGGTCAAATTGCGTAAATCCAATTCGTGAACCCCGATCCGGGCTTGCGTGCGAGGCCTGACGAAAGATAGGCCGCCGAAGTGGTCGATATGACCATGCGTGATGAGGATGTGAGTCAGGTCCCCAAAATCCAAGGCTCTTCCTAATTGTTCGGACACCGATTGCAAGCCTGCGCTGAGGTTCTCGTTAGAATTTCCAAATCCGGAACCCGCATCGATTAGCACACGCAGCTCGCCAAGCCGGTTATCCGTAACTAAAACAAAATAGGCATACCCCCATAGACCTGGGAACTCTTCCAAGGGGATCCGAAAAATCTGAGCTCCTTCCGAGGTTTCGAAAAGAGTGATTCCAGAATTTTCCGATAGCGTTTTGGCGCTCACAGGGTTTCCTCACGAATTAAAAGGCCCCGAAGAAAGAGATCGGCAAACTGCCCGGCAATCTCTTGCGGAGAAAGAGAACCATCGGGGCGGTACCAGGTGATCGTCCAATTCATCACACCTAACAAGGCGCGTGAAGAAAGGTTCGGGTCCGTGCAGCAGAATAATCCCTGATCCAAACCATTTTGTATTAAATCCCGCCACAAGCGTTCAAATCGATCACGCCTGGGAATATGACGAGCATTCAGTTCGGGTTCCAAAGAGCGGTGTTCCAGGAGCAGCACGGAAGCCAGCTCGCGATGCTCCAACATCGTCTGAAGATAAGCGCACATCGCCTGGCGCAGTTTTTTATCCGGGGGAAGGGGTTGGGAAATTACCGCCTGGATATGATCGATGAGCATGTCCAGCGCCTGATCCAGGATAGCAAGTAAGATATCCTGTTTACTGGACACGTGGTAGTAAAGGCTGGCTTTCTGCAGGTTAACCGCCTGAGCGATATCCTGCATGGAGGCCGCGTGATAACCTTTTTGGCTGAAAATCTGGGCGGCGGCTTCTAAAATATCATCACGGGTCATCCATATCTCCCTACCGACCGTTCGGTAGATTAAGCTTATCAAATTCACGAACAAATGTCAAGTCCTTATATGATGTACCTGTATTCATCCGCCCCTGGCTTTCAGCCAGCGGTCCGCGTGGTGCGCCACGAGCGCCCAACACGATTGGATTGCATCCTTAATGATTCCTTAGGGTTGGGTTTAAGCTCTAATAAAGACCATCCATGATTTACCTGGTATTGTCGTTATAATATCAATTTACCCATGGATGGTCGTAATTTACCTTCCGATCCATACATGAATTAATGATTTTCCTGACGTTTTTAAATGGAGAGAATGAAAAATGGATATCGGGCCTACTGAGTTAATAATTATTCTGCTGATCGTTATTTTATTGTTTGGCGTTGGGAGGATCAGCAAAATCGCGGGCGAATTGGGCAGTGGGATCCGCGCCTTTAAAGATGGCTTGCAGAGTTCCGGGCAAAATCCTGAGAAATCTGATAGCTCTGAAGAGGAGAAACCCGTAGAATAACTGAAGTACAATTGGGCGATACTCGATTACACGAGGAGTGTTACAATGCGTCTATCGAAATCGCCCAGCCTTTTGTTGATCCTGGTGTTCTTCCTGGCAGCCTGCTCACCAGATCGCGCAGGGGGTGTACCTTTATCTCCAGCCAATTCAGCCGCGTCTGGGAACCCTGAAAACTCCTCAGGACAACCCACGGATCTCCCTCCGACGCCGTTTTGCAAGTCGGAAAATTTATCGGCTGAAGTCAGCGCATCCGGCGCAGGGGGAAGTATGAATTTTACACTTCGACTGGTCAATGCGGGTAGCACTGCTTGCATTCTAGAAGGTCCTCCAACCATCTCCCTGGTCGATAACACCGCCAGCCCGCTCAATATATCGAAAACCTATAATTGCATGGAATGCAATACCGGGGAAAACGAAAGCAATCCTTCAACTTCAGAATCGGCTCCACCACTTGTGGGAACTTCAGCGCCGGGGGACGCTCTCAATCGCAGAATTGGACTTGAACCCGGCCAGGGCGTAAATGTGTTCTTGACCTGGCAAAACTGGTGTGAACCCTTTCCAGATGGAGGTGTCAATATCCAATTGGCCCTTCCAGAAGATGCCGGTATATTGGAGGCTCCCACCAATGTTGTTGTTGGTGCGAGCTGTGATTCTTCAGGGAACAGCTCTACATTGATCGTCAGCGAATACCGGCAGTAACCTGTTGATCGCCTGGATCAGCGGCCTCTCGAACTCTCGGGAGGCCGCTTTCGCGTCTTCAGGAGCCAACAAATCTACGGTTCTAAGCTAAAATATCCTCGTCAACTCCTTGACCGTTAATTCCTTGACCGGCAAATCCTTGGCCGTATAATCCCAGGGCATCCGCTGACAACAGCGAGGAGGATCGGTTTGCTGTCAATGCGCCGTGTTGTACATACCTGGTGGCCCTTGGCTGCCAGTTGGCTGTTAATGGGCGCCGAACTGCCTGCGCTTAGCGCCGTTATTGCTCGCCTGGCAAATCCTGAAATCAGCCTGGCGGCGTATGGAGGCGTTGTTTTTCCACTTGCGTTGATCGTGGAATCACCTATCATCATGCTCCTGGCAGCTTCCACAGCCTTGAGCAAAGATTGGGATTCCTATGTCAAACTGCGCAGATTCATGATGACAGCCGGGTTCTCGCTTACTGTCCTCCATGTAATTGTCGCCTTCACGCCGCTTTACTATGGCATTGTCGAAAAAATTCTCAGCGTGCCGGCAGAGATTGTCGAGCCGGCCAGAATCGGTTTAATGATCATGACCCCCTGGTCGTGGGCAATCGCTTACCGGCGTTTCAACCAGGGGGTATTAATCCGCTTTGGTCATTCACAAGCAGTCGGGGTAGGCACCTTTATCCGGCTTAGCGCCGATAGCCTGATTCTCCTGACCGGTTACCTGAAAGGCGATGTCTCTGGCATCGTGATCGCCGCTTTTGCGGTGACTTCCGGGGTCGTCTGCGAAGCGGTTTATGCGGGGATTGTCGTGCGTCCAGTGCTGAGGCGAGAATTGAAGCACATCCCGGTCGTTTCAAAACCAGTGACTTTACGCTCTTTCCTGGATTTCTACATCCCACTGGCGATGACTTCCATTTTGACGATGCTCGCCGATCCGATCGGCAGCGCCGCTCTCAGCCGTATGCCAGAACCGTTGGCCTCATTGGCAGTCTGGCCCGTTGTTACCGGTTTAATCTTCATGCTTCAAGGACTGGGAGTCGCGTTCAACGAAGTGGTGATTGCCTTGCTCGATGAGCCCAAATCCAGCCAAGCCTTGAAGCGCTTCACCGTTCTGCTTTCTGGGGTGACAACAGGACTGTTATTAATATTAGCGACCACGCCGCTGTCGGACACCTGGTTCAGGCAGGTATCTGCATTACCGCCACACCTGGCAGAACTGGCGCGTTTAGGTGTTTGGGTGGCTTTACCGCTCCCTGCCCTGAGCGCATTGCAGAGCTGGTTTCAGGGCGCCATCTTACATGGACAGCGGACACGAGGAATCACAGAATCGGTACTGATTTATCTTTTTACCAGTGCATTAGTATTTGGCGCGGGTGTCTTTTCAGGCCAGATAACGGGTTTGTACATCGGTATTTTGGCGATTGTTCTGAGTGCTTTGGCACAAGATTTGTGGCTTTGGTACCGCGGCCGGTCTGTCCTGTTGGCAGTAATCCGCAGAGACAACGAACCCCTACAATTCCAACCCCCTGAGGCTGTACTGGATGAAATTCACGCCCCTTGATTTGGATAAGACCAGCATTTCCTTTACTCAGACATCATGGCCTTAAGTTTGTCGCTCACTTTCTTTCTCAAAGGCCTGGCTTTAGGTCTGACCGCAGCGGCTTCTCCAGGCCCTACGCAAACTTTCCTGATCGGCCAATCCCTTGCAGGAGGTTGGCGACGGGGAGCCCCAGTCGCTTTCGCACCGTTAATCAGCGACGGACCGATTATCTTCTTAACCATCCTCGTGCTGGAACAACTGCCGTCTCTATTAATCCGAATCATCAGCCTGACAGGTGGACTCTTTGTACTCTATTTGGCATGGGGGCTTTGGCGTCAATGGCTGAATGAACGCGGTCAACAACTTAACGGACGCCTCTATCCAAAATGGTTCAATGAACAGCCGGTCTGTTTTAATGAAAGGCGTGATGATGAATCTGCTCAATCCAGCGCCATATACATTCTGGATCTTCGTAAATGGGCCAATTCTACTCGCAGGCTTACGCCAATCTTTTTTCAGCGGCTTTGTTTTCCTGCTGGGTTTCTACAGCATGCTGGTCGGAGGCATGCTGCTTATTGCCGCCATCTTTCACCAGGCCCGCCGGTTGGGTCGGCGTCTGGTACGCGGCCTGACTCTGACCAGCATTTTGATCCTCGTCATTTTCGGCGGGATCCTGATCTCTCAAAGCTTCAATCCTTAAGAAACCGGAAAGCGACCCTGGTTAGAAACCTGGTTCAATCTGCCTGCAGCGAGGGCAATGTTGTCATGAATATATCCTCGCTCCAATCATGATAAATGTCAGTATAATTATCCTAATCGGTTTAGGGGAAGGATAGCTATGACTGACGTCCAGGTGGATTGGCTTAAGGTTGCCCGGTCGGTCCTGCTTTCAAGGTACATGGATCGCCTGGAAATCGAAAACCTTACCCCACAGGGTAAAGTAAAATACCAGTTCTCAGCGATGGGGCACGAACTGGCCCAGGTCTTACTTGCCCAGGCATTAAATCACCCACACGATGGCGCAGGAGTTTACTACCGCTCCAGGCCTTTTATGCTCGCCAGTGGTCTTTGTGCAGCAGAAGCCCTGGCTGCTGGGATGGCCTTGCTCGGGGGACCCAGCGCAGGCCGGGATGTAGGGGTCGTGTTCAATATGCCGCGCCGGGACGGCATTACTGTTTTACCGGCATCAGGAGATGTCGGCGCGCAATACTCTCCGACCGCGGGTTGGGCGCAGGCGATATCCTATCGGAAAAGCGTCCTTCAAGAGGAGGATTGGCAAGGGGCTATCGCCGTAGCGCTCGGGGGAGATGGGAGTATCGCTACGAATGGGTTTTGGGCAGCTCTCAATATTGTGACAACTTTAAAGCTCCCCATGTTATTCTTCATTGAAGATAACCAATATGGTCTCTCAGTCCCCTCCTCCTACCAGACGCCAGGCGGCGATATCGCTGCAAACCTGGCTTCTTTTGGCAACCTGCGAGTAAAAAGCGCCGATGGGACGAACCCAGAAGAAGCCTGGATGTCAATTTGGGAAGCTGTAACGTACGTGCGCTCTGGCGCAGGCCCGTACTTGCTCAGGATGGAAGTACCTCGCCTGACAGGGCATACCTTTATTGACGACCAATCCTATAAAAGCCCGGAAACCATCGCAGCTGAGGGAGAACGGGATCCATTTAAGCGCCTGCATGATTTCATGGTCCCCCACCAATTGGACTCCAAAGCGTGGGGGCGTATGGAGCGAGAGATCCAGGCTGATCTGGCGCAATCGTTGGCGGAAGCTGAGGCTTTTCCAGAACCGGATTCTTCCGGAATTGTGCGACACCTTTTTTATGAGGGAGTAGCCCCTATCCAGGGAGGCTTGCGAATTGAAAAAGCCTTGTTTCCTTGCGAGGCTTCATCCTTCCCGGATACAAAAGGGGCTCGCATCAATATGGTCGATGCGATCCGCCGCACGCTTGAGCAGGAGATGGATCAAAATCCACGCATGCTGGTTTTCGGTGAAGATGTCGGCGTGAAAGGCGGCGTTCACGGCGCTACCCGAGATATGCAGGCCCATTTCGGTCCTCAGCGGGTGTTTGATACTTCTTTATCCGAAGAAGGGATCATCGGCCGTTCGACCGGGATGGCCCTGGCTGGTCTCCTGCCGGTGCCAGAGATACAGTTTCGCAAATACGCTGATCCTGCCTACGAACAGCTCGCCGACCTGGGCACCTTGCGTTGGCGGACGGCAAACAAGTTTGCAGCGCCTGTAGTCGTCCGCATCCCGGTCGGGTTCAGCAAGATCACCGGAGACCCATGGCATAGTATGACCGCCGAGGCGGTTTACGCTCACCTCCTTGGCTGGCGGGTTGCCTTCCCCAGCAACGCGCAAGATGCTGTCGGCTTGTTGCGCAGCGCATTACGCGGCGACGACCCGACGATATTTCTCGAACACCGCGCCCTGCTCGACACCAGTGAAGGCCGGCGTCCATACCCAGGCGATGGCTACTGCCTGCCATTTGCAACTGCAGCCAGGCTAATGAATGGCGACGAGTTGACTGTGATTACCTGGGGAGCGATGGTGCCTCGTTGTATGAAAGCTGCCCAGGAATTCTCGGGCAGTATCACACTGCTCGACCTGCGTACCATACAGCCCTGGGATCAAGAGTGTGTGCTTGAAAGCGTGCGAAAGACTGGAAAAGTCCTGGTAGTTCACGAAGATACACGCACGGCCGGCTTTGCCGGGGAAATCATCGCCACGCTCTCCAGCCAGGTATTTGTATATCTAGACGCCCCAATCGAGCGGTTAACCATGCCAGATGTCCCCATCCCGTTCAATGTCCGCGCCATGGAAGCGATATTACCGGGTGTTCAACGCATCCACCAAAAAATGAATGAAATTCTCGCTTATTGATTTCTTAAAGGAAGCCTTTTGTGGCCATCGATATCAAAACTCCTTATTCAACTCGCCTGGGAATCGCCGGCGCTGGAACGATGGGCAGCGGGATTGCATTAACAGCGTTATTGGCGGATATGATCGTAACGCTCTACGATATTTCGCCGGAGATGCTCGAAACCGCAAAAGGCTATATTACGAAACACTTGGAGCGAAAAGATAAAAAGATCAGTCTGAAGAATTTGACCCTCACGCAAAACCTGGAGGAATTGCGCGGCGCCGGCGTGGTTATCGAAGCGATTCCCGAGGATATTAACCTTAAAGAGAATCTTTTTAAATCCCTGGACGACATCTGCCCACCGCCAGCGATCCTGGCGACGAACACCAGCACTTTAGCCGTGACGGCCATTGCTTCAATGGTCAAGAAGCCAGGGCGAGTCGCAGGGATCCATTTTTTAATCCGGCGCCAGTTTTGCCGCTGGTAGAAGTGATCCGTGGCGCTCAAACCGACCTGAGCACGGTGAGATCCCTGGTTTCGCTGGCAGAGATCCTTCGAAAAACGCCGGTGGTCGCCCGTGATCGACCCGGATTTATCGTAAACCGGATCGCTCGACCCTTCTATGGAGAGGCGCTGCGTTTGTTGGGAGAGGGGATAACCAGCTACGATATGATCGACCAGGTGTTACGCCTGGGTGGGGGCTTCCGCATGGGCCCATTTGAATTGATGGATTTGATTGGGATCGATGTTAACCTGGCTGCCATGCAGTCTATGTACGAGCAGTCGTTCGGTGAGCCTCGTTACAGGCCGCATTTTATTCAGATTCAAATGGTTCAACAAAAAACCTTGGGCCGGAAAACCGGCAAAGGATTCTACAATTACAAGGCGCCTTCTTCCACCGATAAACCTGGTCCGCCAAAATTAAGGAAAAATTCTGGTGAGATCCTTCTTATGGCAGGCGCCTGGAGCCCGGGTCTTTCCGAACTCTGCCGGCAGGGCGGTTATACATTGATCAATGGGGCCGCTGCCCGCCCAGGCAATCCCCTGTTAGGCATTATCACCATGGGAAGGGCAGATGGATTAGAGAAAAGCATCTCTCAATTGGACCGCAACCTGCCCCCAGAAGTGCCAATCCTGTGCCAATGTTGTGACGTAACTCTGACAGAGATCGCGACCTGGCTCAAACGACCCGAACGATTGGTTGGATTTGACGCCTTGTTTTTTTCTCACGGGCCAGTCGCCACCCTGGTTGCCAGCCCAACCTTGACGCCGCGCGCAAAAAAAACCGTGGAAACCTTCGCCAACAGTTTGGGGCGCTTGTGTGCATGGGTCCAGGATAGCCCGGCGTTAATTCTGCCGCGCATCGTTTGTATGCTTGCGAATGAAGCAGCATTCGCGGCAGGTGAGGGAGTGGCCGAGATCGATACGATCAACAAGGCCATGCAGCTCGGGACCAACTACCCAAAAGGTCCGTTGGCCTGGGCGAAAGAAATTGGCTATGCGCAAGTCGTCGCCATCCTGGATCACCTTCACACCGAATACGGAGAGGAACGCTACCGCTCCGCTCCACTTCTGCGCCGCTGGATGCGCCTTGAGCTCGTTTCCGCTTGATTGCCTCCAATTTCTCCGCCAGCCTCCCTTCCCCTAAATCCAGCTCTGCTCAAATGCGAATCCCGACTTTGCTATAATTTGCATGCGAGCGGGTGATACGGATTTTTCTGCCTTCCGTATCTGCTCAGGCGCTTTCATGAAAAATCACTTGCTCAAACGCTATCATGATCTCGAGTCTCGGCTGAGACCCAGGGATGCCGGCGTCCAGATCCACCTGAAAACGCGTTTGTTGCCCGTTCTCACCCTTTTCCTTCTGGTTCTCCATCTCATATCCCCATTTGACGGATGGCTGGTTCTGCTGTCCGGTTTAAGTGGTCTCTGGTTGGTCAGTTTCCTTTGGGCCGCCTCTTTAAGCGCAACGCTTTCTTTGCGCCGTGAGATGCGCTATGGCTGGGCTCAGGTTGGCGACCGTCTGGAAGAGCGCTTTACGTTGGTCAATCGCGGTATGGCGCCAGCACTATGGGTGGAAGTGCTTGCCTATACCAATATGCCAGAATACCAGGTCAGCCGCGTTACCGGCGTCGGTAGTTTTTCCGAAAACCATTGGACCACCCAGGGTGTGTGCAGCCGCCGCGGATTGTATACGCTTGGCCCTACAGTCCTGCGTACTGGCGATCCATTCGGGGTCTATACCGTAGAGGTGAGCAGCCAAAAGGTAATTAACCTGATCGTCACACCACCGATCGTGCCTCTGCCCGTAATCCAGGTCTCGCCAGGAGGGCGTGCGGGAGCAGGTCGGCCGCGACCGGATGCGCCCGAGCGAACCGTCAGCGCTGCAACCACCCGAGAATATAAGCCGGGCGATAGTTTACGTTGGATCCATTGGCGAACGACCGCCCGGCGAGAAAAACTCTTCGTTCGATTGTTCGAAGGCACTCCTGCCGGAGATTGGTGGATCTTGCTGGATCTGGATCGCTCGATTCAGGCGGGTGAAGGTCAAACTTCCACCTTAGAACATGGCGTGATCCTGGCTGCCTCCCTGGCGGATCGCGGCCTGCGCCAGGGACGTAATGTTGGCCTGGTCTTAAACAACCAGAAACTGGCCTGGCTTCCACCTCGCCAGGGCGAGGGGCAGCGCTGGACGATCCTGCGCACGCTGGCTCTCACTCTCCAGGGCGAACGGCCTTTAGCCGAGCTTCTATCACGCATGATGCCCTCTTTAGGAAGACAATCCAGCCTGATATTAATCACTGCAAACATGCAGCCTGATTGGATCGAAGCTCTGCTGCCTGTATTACGGAAAGGCGTCGTTCCCACCGTGTTATTGATTGATCCATCTTCATATGGCGGATCCCAAGAAATGGGAAATCTGCCGGCAGTTTTAAGCCAGCTTGGGATTAACCACAATATCATCACTCGTGAGCTTCTCGACCGCCCAGAAGCTCGCCCGGGCCAGGCAGGACAGTGGGAGTGGCGTATCTCGCCAACCGGTAAAGCTATCCCCGTCCATAAACCGCGAGATCTAACCTGGAAAGAAGTGTCATGAACGAAGATACTGAGTTCAAATTGCTGGTATGGATCATTAAGAAGATCGGAGCGGCGACTTTGCTTTCCTGGATGCTGGTCGGGTTGGTTTTCATCAGCGTCATATCTGGGTTAACCAGCATCATCCGCGGGCTAGATCCATTTCTTTTATGGTCCGTGGCGTTTCCGGCCCTCATCATCGCCTGGTTTTTCGCCCGGACGCGCTGGCGTGGTTCGACTTCAACAATTCTGATTACGATCCTGGGAATTTTCTATGCAATGCTGCGAGTTGGCCACCTGGGTGGATACCTCATAAGCCTTGTTATTGCTTTGAATGACCTGATCTCAGGTTACCTTCATTTGCACCCTGGACTGCCTGCGCCTGACTCAACTGCGATGATTGCAGCCTTATTCGAATTCACCACGCGGTCGATCACCCTCTGGTCGCGCTTGTGGGCTTGGGTGGTTACCTTCCGGAATGCAGCGCCGGTATTTGATCCCGTAGCAACCGCCATGATCTGGAGCCTGGTGACCTGGGGAGTCAGTGCGTGGGCAGGCTGGCATGTCCGCCGCAAGCATAACCCGCTCCTGGCATTTTTACCAGCCGCTGGACTTTACTCCGCCAGTTTAGCGGTAGTGCGTGGGACGACTGAATATATCCTGATATTACTCACAGCAACACTGCTGATGATGGCCTTGCAATGCTACCAGTCGATAGAAAGAGGTTGGCAATCGAACAATATCGACTATTCTGAGGACCTGCGCATCGACGTCATTCTCGCGGTCTTGCCGATCGTCGCCATATTAACCCTGGTTGCCGCCTCCGCGCCTTTTTTTTCATTTCGAAAAATCGCCATTTTTAGCGATCAAGTCGGCGAGAATTCCGCCCCGCAAACAACCGTAAATACCACATCCGCTCAAGCTCCTGAGAAAAGCCGGCTCCAACCCGATTTGATTGGTAAATCCCTGGGGCTTGAAGCGCGCCCCACACCTCAAAAACCGGGGATCTTACAAACCTCACGCCAGGCCGGTCTGCCGCAAGAGCACTTGATCGGTAGCGGTCCAGAATTATCGAAAAAACTGGTCATGACGATCAAGGTGGAAAATCCTGCCCTTGATTCCCAGGATTTCACTACCAGCCGCCAATCCCCAACCTTTTACTGGCGCGGCTTGACCTACGATCAATACACCCGCAGCGGGTGGGCCAGTGGGCCTACTACGACTATCAATTACCCAGCGGGCACACCAGCCCAAACCCAAGCCTTGCCTGCCCAGCAAGTCCTATGGCAAGATGTGCGTTTTCAAGAAGATCAACCTGGGCTCGTATATGTCGACGGCGAACTGGTGCGATTGGAACAAGACTACAAAATCGCATGGCGGCTGCAACCCGTTTCCCGGGAAAATGCAGCCCAAAATCCTGATGGAGATATCTTCGGCGCCAGCACAGAAAAATCAAGCTACCGGGCCGAATCATTAAAGTCGATGCCGTCTGCAGAACAACTCCGCCAGGCCAGCAGCAATTACCCGGGATGGGTCATCGATCAATATTTACAACTACCACAAGATGTCCCTCACAGAGTTCTGGATTTGGCGCGAGATCTGACTGCGACAGAGCCAACCCCATACGACCGTACGCTCGCAATTGAAGCCTATTTGCGCCGCTTTCCCTACACTTTAGATCTGCCTGAGCCGCCCAAGAATCGCGATATTGTGGATTATTTCTTATTCGATCTCAAGAAGGGGTATTGTGATTACTATGCATCCGCGATGGTGGTCCTGGCTCGCGCAGCAGGACTGCCGGCGCGCCTGGCTATCGGGTACGCCAGTGGCAGGTATGATCCTCAAAATGACCGCTATAGGGTCAGCGAGGCGGATGCACACTCCTGGCCTGAGATTTTTTTTCCGAGCTATGGTTGGGTTGGATTTGAGCCCACAGCCGGAAGACCCGCCCCTGGTCGCCCTGACGTTGCAGGGCCCTCCCTGCCTCCGGATTTAAGCAGCGGCCTCTCACCTGAGGCGCTCCGGCCCTCTGCGGGTTGGCAGACTTTGCTGGCTGCCGCCCAGTTAACATTCCTCTGCGGGCTGTTCATCTGGATGGTATGGATTGGCATCGATTGGTTTCGATTAAACCAGCTTTCCCCGCAGTTGGCAGTCCAGGACATTTACAGGCGCATGTTCCGCCAGGGGGAGATCCTGCGAGTTCCGATTTATGCCGGCATTACTCCATATGAGTTCAAGGCCTCGTTCACATCGCTGCTCGAAGCGTTTTCCTCTGGAAGGCCCTGGGGAAGGTTTGTTTCACCGGCGGCGGCTGATGTACAGAAAATTGCTGATATTTACTCCCAGAGCATCTATAGCGCCATCCCTCCGGGTTCCGGTGAAAAACAGCTTACAATCCACGCCTGGCGGCGGCTGCGGGCGCGTTTGTTGTTGGCGCGCTTCTGAGAAGGCCTTCAAACTAACGTACCACCGCAACCCCCCAAAAACCCTGTTAATGTGCTTATAAGTGTCGGGCGCTTGTGGCTCACCACGCATCATGATGAAAAGAGATTCATCAAAATAGGTAATTCAGGTACAATATAGTTACGATCGACAGGTGCAGCTCGGTTTACGTTCAAGGAGGACAGACAGTGACCGATCGCCCATTCACCGGCAAGGACCCAACCAGCTTAGAATTTAAAACCATCCTTTATGAGAAAGGCGACCACCGGGCGACAGTTACATTTAACCGCCCGGAAGTGCTCAATGCGGTAAATTTTGAAATGCTGGGCGAATTGAACACGGCTTTCAAAGACGCCAGTTGGGATGATGAGGTCGCAGTTTTGGTTTTAACCGGCAGCGGTGAGCGAGCATTTTGCACCGGCGCAGATCTGAAGGAACAGGAGCAGTTTTTACAGCGGCCGCGTGATTATTGGAAGTGGATGGGGGAATTTATCGAATGCCACGAACGTCTGCGAAACATTGGAAAACCGACAATCGCCCGGTTGAACGGTATTGTCGTGGGCGGAGGTAACGAATTCAATTTATCCTGTGATCTTGCCGTCGCAGCCGAGGATATCTACATCCGCCAGGTAGGCACAAGCCATGGCAGCGTCGCCCTGGCAGGCGCTACTCAATTCTTACCCCTGATCGTCGGCGACCGGCGCGCCCGAGAAATACTGTTCCTAAACGAAGAAATACCTGCCAAAAAAGCCCTCGAATGGGGGTTGGTAAATTGGGTTGTCCCCAGCGCCGAATTGGATACCAAAGTGGACCAGATCGTCCAAAAACTCATCGCCAAATTTCCGGAAAAAACCCGCTATACCAAACAACAATTAAACTTTTGGCGTGACCTGAGCTGGCATTTGACGATCGGTCATGGCAGAGATTGGCTGGCAATCCATAATACCAGCCCGGAAACCTGGGAAGGCGTGCGGTCATTCAATGAAAAACGGGCGCCCGACTATATGGAAATTCGCAGGCGGTGGTCCGAAGATGCGTTTCCGGAATGGATCGATGGCAGGTTTCCGGGGAATGAAGCATCTGCTGCGAAAGAGTAGGGGATAGACAGAAGAATGACTACGATCCGCCGGCAATTCATCCCCTCATTCCTTTTGGTTTTGTTCGCCGCCGCTTGTTCCAGCAGCAAGACAGCCACGCCTACAACGATCCCGCAGCAGGTTGAAACCGGGATCGCCAATGTAGAAAGTATCGAGATATTACAGGATGTTCAGGACCCTACGATAATGAACGTCCTGGCGAAAGGAAAATTGCCAGACAACTGCTCTCAAATCGACCAGATCGTAACCAACAATGACAACAACACCTTTGTGGTGACGATCACGACTTCCCGGAACGTCACTTCAACTTGCCAACAAGCGCCAGTTGACTACGAGAAGCTAATTCCGCTGGATGTTACCGGTCTTCCAGCCGGGAGCTACAATGTCATCGTTAATGGGGTCAGCGGTCATTTCGAGCTAACCCTGCAGCATGAAGCTGGCGGACAGGCGACACAACCATTAAACCCTACGGCAACTCTTAACCCTCTACCCGCGGCAACACCTACACCTACGGTCCCGCCGGAATCCGGGACAATCACGCAAACACCGATTGCGGTCTCCCCTCAGGCCACCCTGACAGCCGCTCCGACGAATGAACCTTCATCAACCCCCTCTTCTCCCGCACCAACACCGACCCAACAGGCGACCCCCACCCAAACGGCCACTGAAGAATCTGGCGCCGCAGGCTCACCCGCTGGCGCTTGTACGGACAAGGCTGCTTTTTACGGCGATGTTTCAGTCCCAGATGACAGCCTCTTTCGCCAGGGGGATAGCTTCACCAAAACCTGGAGGGTACGTAATGAGGGCACCTGCACCTGGGGTCCCGGGTACGGCCTGGTTCTTCTTTCCGGAGAACCGATGAACGCTCCTGATTCTGTACCCATGCCCGAGACTGCGCCCGGAAAAATCTCCAACATTTCAGTAGACATGACGGCCCCACAACAAGGTGGACCTCATTACGGAGATTGGGGTTTTCAAAACCCAGCCGGGCAATCATTTGGCGTAGGAATTAACGCACGTGACCCGGTATGGATCAAAATCACCGTAAATTGGATCGCGCCCACACCTGAGATTGCATCGAATCAGGGGCGAGAGAGCGGGACTTGCCAGGCGCAACGCAATTCGGATTACGAGAGCCAGGTCCTGACATTAATTAACAATGTCCGCACCAGCCAGGGCTTGCAAGCCCTTGATCTGCAGCCCCAGCTTTCCGCGGCAGCCCTGGATCACAGTATGGATATGGCCTGCAATGATTTCGTCGATCACACCGGGTCCGATGGTTCTTCATGGACCAACCGGATTTCAGCGCAAGGCCTGGCTTATTCTTATGCCAGTGAGAATATTTACGTGGGCAACCCACAATTTGGCGGAACGCCGCAGGGTGCTTTCGATTGGTGGATGAACAGCCAAGTTCACCGGGATAACATTCTCAGCGATCGAGTTACCGAAATTGGGGTTGGATATGTCTATAATGAAAACAGCACTTATGGCGGTTATTACACCGTAAATTTTGCTGCACCCTAGAAGAACAGGAAGCTCAGCCGCCGGCCGAAGGCCAGGGGCGGCGCACCAAGTAATAGGATGGAGATTGCGGCTACGCCGCAATCTCCAGAGATTAATCAAGAACGGAGAAACTTTAAATGAATTTAACCCTTCCAGCAGAGGTCGAGCTTCAATCCGGGACATTGGAGTTCCTGCAATCCTTTCCAAAGAAGCTCCTGGTCGATGGTGAATGGGTCGAAGCGCACGATCGTGCGACGTTCCCAACGTTCAACCCGGCTACCGGGGAAGAGCTCGGCCAGGTCGCATTGGCAGGCCCTGAAGACGTTTCTCGGGCGGTCCAAGCCGCTCGGGCAGCCTTCGAGACAGGTCCCTGGGGCAAAATGACCGGCGAGGAACGCGGCAATCTTTTGTGGAATTTGGCGGACCTGATCGATCAGCACGCCGACGAGCTGGCAGAAATCGAGAACTCTCGATAACGGCAAACCAATCCGGGTTTCTCGGCGCGGCGACCTGCCTTATGTGAGCAAGCATTTCCGTTATTACGCCGGCTGGGCCAGCAAAATTGAAGGCGCAACCATTCCAATATCCAGGACCGACCAATTCGTCTATACCCTGCGCGAACCGGTAGGCGTCGTCGGCCTGATTATCCCCTGGAATTTCCCGCTCCTAATGGCTGCCTGGAAGCTGGCTCCGGCGCTGGCGGCTGGCAATACGACGATCTTAAAACCGGCGGAAGAGACGCCGCTCAGCGCACTGCGATTGGGTGAATTAATCCAGGAGGCCGGATTCCCGCAGGGCGTCGTCAATATCCTCACCGGTCCGGGGGTCCCTACCGGGGAAGCCATCACCGCTCATATGGGCATCGATAAAGTCGCCTTCACCGGCTCGACAGAAGTGGGCCGCCTGGTGATGCAAGCCGCTGCAAAAAGCAATTTAAAACAGATCAGCCTTGAGCTGGGTGGGAAGTCCCCAAATGTGATCTTCGCCGATGCCGACCTGAACCGCGCCATAAAAGGCGCAACCTGGGCCGTGTTCAGCACCGCCGGTCAGGAATGTGTGGCAGGTTCGCGCCTGTTCATCGAGCAGGGGATTTACGATCAGGTTTTAGAAGGGTTATCCGCCGAAGCCCAGCGGATTCGCGTTGGCAATGGTTTCACGCCTAAAGTCCATATCGGCCCGATCATTTCAGAGCGGCAGCTAGCGCGCGTTCAAGGATATATCGAAGGCGGCCGTGAAGCTGGAGTTGAAATCGTCACTGGCGGTGACCGGTTAGGAGGAGAATTATCTGGCGGGTATTTTCTGGCCCCAACGATCTTTGCCCACCAGCGAGACAATCTCTCCCTGGTCCAGGAGGAAATATTCGGGCCGGTTGTCGCAGTGACCGCGTTCGATTCCTGGGAAGATTTGATCCAACGCGCCAACAGCACTCGCTATGGCCTGGCGGCCGGCGTTTGGACTCAAAATCTAAGCAAAGCGCATCGTTTTGCCGGCGCGGTCAAAGCCGGAGCGGTCTGGATAAACGGATATGGGATGTTTGACCCGGCAGCGCCTTTTGGGGGCTACAAGGAAAGCGGCTTTGGGCGAGAAATGGGCAAGGAGGCCCTGGATTTATACACCCAGGTTAAGACGGTATGGGTTGGACTGTAAGGACAGGCGCCGGTTCATCGCTCATTTAATTGGTGGAGGTAAGCATGGTAAGCGCTGCGGTTGACGAGAAAGACGAAGCCGGACAGGCGGACGAGCCGTTATTGGAATTTGAAAAGCGCATCGCCCGCGGCGAGAAAATCGAGCCTGGAGATTGGATGCCAGCGGAATACCGGCGCCAGCTTATTCGCATGATTTCCCAGCATGCCCACAGCGAGGTGGTTGGCATGCTGCCTGAAGCCGCCTGGATCACTCGTGCGCCCAACTTGCGCCGAAAAATGATCCTGCTCGCCAAGGTTCAAGATGAAGCCGGTCACGGGCAGTATTTATATCACGCCGCCGAGACGCTGGGTATTTCTCGCCAGGAAATGGTTGAGGCGCTTTTAAGCGGTAAGGCCAAATATTCCAACGTTTTTAACTACCCCACCTTGAATTGGGCAGATGTGGGGGTGATTGGCTATCTGGTGGATTTTGCCGCAATCTTGAACCAGACCATGTTGGCGCATTGTTCTTACGGACCGTACTCCAGAGCGATGGTGCGAATTTCCGCCGAAGAAAATTTCCACAAGAAGCAAGGCCAGGATCTCGTCATTCGCATGTCGCAGGGGACAGCCAGCCAGAAGGCCATGGTGCAGGATGCGATTAACCGCTGGTGGTGGCCTTCCTTGATGATGTTTGGACCTCCAGACCAGAACTCGCCCAACAGCGCCGCGTTGATCCGCTGGGGGATCAAGACCAAGACCAATGACGAATTGCGCCAGGACTATATCAACGTCATGATTCCCGAGTTGACCGCGCTCAACTTGACTGTCCCCGATCCCGATCTGTATTATGACGAAACCAGCCAGAACTGGATCCACGGTGCAATCGATTGGGAGGAGTTCTGGCGGGTGGTTAAAGGGTCAGGCCCATGCAACAAAGAGCGTATTGAAGCCCGCCAACAAGCCCATGAGGAGGGTCTTTGGGTGCGCGAGGCGCTGGAGGCCTACGCCCAAAAAATGCTCGATGGACAGGAGGCAAAAGTAATTCCTTCATGAGCGATACGCAGTGGCCTCGCTTCCAGGTGTTTCTGCAGGAAAAAGAAGGGTCTCCCCACCAGGATGTAGGTTCAGTGCATGCCCCCGATCCTGAGCTGGCCCTTCTCAACGCACGAGATGTATTCGTTCGCCGGCCAGAATGCATAAATTTATGGGTCGTCCCTGTAAGCGCAATTTTCTCAAAAACAAGGCAGGAGTTGCAATCCGTGGATCGGGAAGCTGAGGCATTTGCTTCAATGCCTGGGGATCCTGGGGCAAGGATTGAATATCAGGTATTTTGTAAAATCCGGCCTGCAGGGACTCACACATGGGTTGGGCAGGTGTGGGCGGCCTCGCCGGTAATGGCAATAACCGAGGCCTTACAACGCTTCTCGGGGTTGACCCAACCTTTTTCCTGGTGGGTATTCCCTTCCAACCAGATGGTGCAAAATGACCCACAGGATTTAGAAAGCATGTTCCTACCGGCAAAGGATAAACCCTTTCGAATATCGACGAATTACCATACCTTTTCGGCGATGCGCAAAATTATGTCCGGTCCTGAAACTGAAAATTAGGTGAGGTTTACTACTGGAAGAGGATCCCAGGGGTTTTGAAATGTCAAACGAGATCATTGAACCGGAAAAAACTGCCTTGCAAGCGTATCTTTTGGCGATCGCAGACGATGAATTGGTCCTCGGCCAACGCGACTCCGAATGGTGTGGGCATGCGCCAATCCTTGAAGAAGATATCGCTTTCGCCAATATCGCCCTGGATGAAATTGGACATGCAACCCTGTGGTACGGGATTTACAGCGAGCTGGCCGGTGAAGACCCGGAATCGTTCCCTGACCGGCTGGTTTATTTTCGCAGCGCGGACGAATATCGAAATCTCCAACTGGCTGAGCTGCCTGTTGGGGATTGGGCGTTCAGCATGCTGCGCCAGTACCTGTTCGACGCGGCCGAGTTATCCCGCCTGGAAACCTTAGCCCAAAGCGCATTCGATCCGCTTCGCCAGGTAGCCTCTAAAATACGCAAAGAGGAAATCTACCACCTGCGCCATACACAAGCCTGGGTCGTCCGCCTGGGCCAGGGAACGGATGAAAGCCACAGACGCTTGCAGACTGCGCTGGATGAAATCTGGCCTTTCACAGACCAGTTTTTCATCCCAATGGAAGGAGAAGCCCAATTGGCCGCCAAAGGCTGGGTCCCTGAAACGGAGGCGCTACAAACTCGCTGGCTGGAAAAGGTTATGCCTATTTTACGCACCTGCGACCTTTCCATCCCGGCAGCAGCGGCGCGGCATATCCTGCGTAACGTTCATACTCGCCATTTGCCCGTTTTGCTGCGCGAAATGCAGTCCGTCGCCAGGATGATCCCAGAAGCTCACTGGTAATTGTTGGGCGCGATTTGGTGCTAACCGATGACGAAATCAAACGACAAACTGGTTTGGAAGCTGCTCGAACAGGTAATGGATCCAGAAATCCCGGTTGTTTCCGTTGTAGAAATGGGCCTCATCCGGGCGGTTGAAGTAAATGATCAATCGGTCCACATTACGATGACCCTCACCTATTCCGGGTGTCCAGCGCTGCTCGCCATTCAAGAGGAGATCAAGAACCGGCTGCAAGCTGCTGGATTTAAAGAAATCGAGCTGCAAATCAGCCACGAGCCTGCCTGGACCAGCGATTGGATCCAGCCCCAGGCCCGCCAAAAGTTAAAGGCGTTTGGCCTGGCGCCTCCGCCAATTCACGGTGGTGAGTTCGAGCTTGCCTTATTGGATGTGGTCACTTGCCCATACTGTGGCTCACCTGATACCAGTCTAAAGAACAGTTTCGGGCCAACCCTTTGCAGGGCGATCTTTTATTGCAACAACTGCCAGCAGCCTTTTGGACAATTCAAACCGATTTAGGATGGAGAAAAACGGAGCAGAAACATGAAATTGGTTGCGCTTTACAAGAATCCCGGCGATCCGGAAGCATTCGACGGCGCTTATTTCAATACCCACATGCCCCTCATCGCCAAAGTGCCTGGGCTAGAAAAGACGGTGATCACCCGCTTCACCCGCACTTTGATGGGGGAAAGCTGGTACATGATGAACGAAATGTACTTCAACGACGCCAACGCCTTGAAAATTGCCATGAAAAGCCCCGAGATGGCGGCTGCGGGTGAAAACCTGAACAGCTTTGCCGAAGGGCAGGTGACGTTGATGTACGCTGAAGAACAAGAACCAATCCTACCGTTTGGATAACCGGGTTTCGAGATGACAGGCTTTCTGGTTCTCGCGACGCAAATCTTGTTCGAGCATCCTTGGGTGAGAGTCGTTCAGGATACACTCGAACACGACGGATTCAAGCAAAAGTATATCTACCTGGAAAGCCCGGCGGACGCGGTTGCAACCGTGGGGGTCACTCAGGAAATGCAAATTATCCTGACCCACCAATACAGGCATCCGATCAGGCTTGAGATTTACGACCTGCCGGCTGGAAGGATGAACATTGGAGAAAAGCCCACCGATGCAGCCCGGCGAGAATTCGAAGAAGAAACAGGATTTTACCCAAAAAGTATCGAACCCTTGGGATATTACAACCAGTTTCCTGGTTCCCTAAAGGCAGGCACCTACCTGTTTTTCGCTCACGATCTGATCGCCACACGCCAAAATTTGGATGAAGGCGAATTTCTGGACATCGCTATAAAACCGGTGGGTGAGATCCTGGATATGATCCTGAACGGTGAAATATTGGATGGCTCGCTGCAATTAGGGGTTTTATTGGCGATCCAAAAAGGTTTGCTCCCCGGTTTTTAGGAGAGCTTGGTCTCTAGATTGAATTTTATCGGATGAGGAGAATAGATGGAATATCGAAACCTGGGCTACACGGGTCTGAAAGTCTCCGAGCTTTGCATGGGCAGCATGCAGTTCGGATGGACCGCTGACGAACCTACTTCTTTAAAAATTCTGGATGGGGCGTATGACGCCGGGATAAACTTCATCGATACCGCCGACGTTTATTCTCGCTGGGCTGATGGAAATTCAGGTGGGGAGGCTGAAAAAATTATTGCGAAATGGATGAAACAGCGTAAGGTCCCACGAGATCAAATTGTGATCGCCACCAAGGTGCGGGGAGCAATGGGGAAGGGCCCAAATGACCAGGGGCTTTCGCGGGTTCACATCCTCAACGCAGTCGAAGCTTCCCTTGACCGGCTCGATACAGATACCATCGATCTTTACCAGGCGCATTTCTACGATGAATCAACCCCGGTCGAAGAAACGCTTTCTGCATTCGACCATTTGATCCAACAAGGAAAAGTGCGCTATATCGGGTGTTCCAATTATCCTACCTGGCGGCTGATGCATGCCTTATGGACTTCGGATTCAAACTGCCTGGCGCGGTACGATTCCCTCCAACCCCACTACTCACTCGTACACCGGGCGGAGTTCGAAACCGAGCTGAGAGAGGTGTGCAAGACATTTGGCCTGGGTGTAATCCCATACAGCCCGTTGGCAGCCGGGTTCCTGAGCGGGAAATACCGCAAGGGTCAAGAAATCCCTGAAAGCGCCCGGTTGGATCGAGCTCGCCGCTTCTTCAATGAGAAAAATTGGGCCTTATTGGATAAAATCGAGACCATAGGGCGGCAAAAAGGTGGAAAAACGATCTCCCAGATCGCGTTAGCCTGGCAGCTCAGTGACCCGGTGATCACCAGTCCGATCATCGGGCCTCGCTCGATGGAACAGCTCCAGGACAACCTTGGCGCCGTAGGGTTACGACTTAACCCTGAAGAGAAGAAAATCCTGGATGATGCCAGCGATTGGAGGGACAAGGAGTAATACCGCCCGAGATGGGGGATTTGAAAGATTTCACCATTTACGATTGTCAAAGGAGTAAAAAAAGATGGCAGTCCCAGAGATAACCAGAGAAGACCGGCCAATCACTGAAGAGGCCGATTATTTAAAGTTAAATAGTGTCGACCATGTACACTTTTGGGTAGGGAACGCGGTTCAGGCGATGTATTATTGGTGGAAAGGCTTTGGGTTTACGCCGGTGGCATACTCCGGTTTAGAGACCGGCAACCGCCAGTTTGCTTCATACGTGTTGACCTCCGGCCAGATCCGCCTGGTCGTTTCAGCACCCTACAGCCCCACCAGTGAGATCGCCGCTCACCAACTCGTTCATGGGGATGGCGTGAAAGTGATCGCTTTTGAAGTCGAGGACGTAGCTCAGGCATACGCCGCCACCGTATCTCGTGGAGCGAAAGTTGCCTGGGCGCCGCGCGAGGAAATCGATGAATTCGGTGAGCTGCGCACGGCCGCAATTCACACCTATGGAGAAGTGCTGCACGTATTTGTAGATCGCTCTGCCTATGGCGGCCCGTTTGCTCCTTCCTACAAAGCGCTACACTTACAGGCTGAGCCAGCCGGACTCGCCTCGGTCGACCACATTGTTGGCAATGTGCAGCTTGGGAAAATGAACGAATGGGTCAATTTTTACCACCACATTATGGGCTTTCGCCAGTTGCTGCACTTCGACGACAAAGACATCAGCACAGAATACTCTGCGCTGATGTCAAAAGTGATGCAAAATGGCAACGGTCGCATAAAACTCCCAATAAATGAACCTGCAGAAGGGAAAAAGAAAAGCCAGATCGAGGAATACCTGGATTACTATCTGGCTCCTGGGGTCCAGCATATCGCCATGGCGACCGGGGATATCCTGGAAACCGTCGCCAAACTCCAGAGTCGCGGCATCGGGTTTTTGCGTGTTCCGGAGACCTATTATCAGGCGCTGCCAGATCGGGTCGGGAAAATCAAAGAATCGCTCGATACGATTCGGGAATTAGGCATCCTGGTGGATCAAGACGATGAGGGTTACCTGCTGCAAATCTTCTCAAGACCCTTGCAAGATCGTCCAACCACTTTTATCGAGGTCATCCAGCGCCGCGGCAGCCGGGGCTTCGGAAAAGGCAACTTCAAAGCCTTATTCGAGGCAATAGAATTGGAACAAGCCCATCGTGGGAATCTGTGAAATATCTGACTTTTTCCCACCCGGACGAAACCGATCCAGCAGGCAGGCGAATTGCCAGGCTAGGTGCTTTGCGGGATGAGTTGGTGATCGATCTAATTGCGGCGCGCAACTGGGCTATGGAAGCTCGCCTCCTACCGGGCGAAGACCTTCCCGGTTCGCTCTACGAGCTGATCCTCGCTGGCCCGGTTTCCTGGCTTTATGCAAAAAATATCGTCAATGCTTTGGAAGGCGTGAATCCTCTCGATGTCCAGTCACCTGGCATGAACCCGGTCGCATATGCTTTGTCGGAGGTCTGGCTTTTTCCACCGCTCACCCGGCCCATGAGCCTGCGAGATTTCTATGCATTTGAGGGGCATGTCGCCGCCGCCTATGCCAACCGGGGGGCTCAAATTCCAAGTGAGTGGTACCAGTTCCCGGTTTTTTATTTTTCCAATCCGAACGCCATATTTGGCCCAGGCGAGGTCATCCCTTATCCCGCATACACACAAGCCTTGGATTACGAATTGGAAGTCGCTTGCATCATCGGTAAGCCGGGTATAGATATTGATGCTGAAGAAAGCGAGAATTATATTTTCGGCTACACAATTCTTAACGATTGGTCCGCCCGCGACGTACAAAAATTGGAGATGCGGGTTGGTTTGGGACCTGCAAAAGGCAAAGATTTCGCTTCATCCCTGGGCCCATGGATTGTCACTCCCGAGGAGCTCACCCATCATGAGGCTGGCCGGCCGGGTGTATACGACCTGCAAATGACCGCCAAAGTAAATGGCGAAGAGCTTTCGCGTGGCAATTGGCGCGAAATCCACTACTCGTTTGGTGAGATGATCGCAAGGGCTTCTCAAGATGTTTACTTGCTCCCCGGTGAAGTGATCGGATCGGGGACCGTGGGTACAGGCTGCTTGCTCGAGCTCACGAAAGGTCAAGGCCCCTGGCTTAAAGTTGGGGATGTGATTGAATTAGAAATTGAGGGGCTGGGCAAGCTGGCCAACCGCGTGGGGCCGTCGCTTATCCGGATGTTTTAGGTTAGAAGGAGGCACATATGTCGTTTTATTACAAGCTCGGCCAGATTCCACAAAAACGCCACACGCAATTTCGTAAACCAAATGGCGGCCTTTACCGGGAAGAAGTGATGGGCCTGGAAGGTTTTTCAGGCATTCAGTCTATTCTTTACCACCATTATTTGCCTCCCAGGGTGAAAGAAGTACAGTCGCTTGGAAACGTGGACGAGGCCTACGATGATTACGGCCCTATCCGCCATCGCGCTTTCGCGACTGCAAACATTCCTCAAGGCGGCGATCCCGTTTCTGCCAGGCGTGTGTTGCTGGGAAATAAGGATGTTACCCTGGGCGTGAGCCGGCCGACGCGCAGCATGGATTACTTTTACCGGAATTCACAGGCTTATGAAGTCTGGTTCGCACACGAAGGTCAGGGCGTCTTGCACTCACAATTTGGGAAGCTTCCCTTCCGTTCCGGCGATTATATCACCATCCCGTATGGGACAACCTGGCAAATGATATTAACCACGCCAGAAGCTCGTTTTTATATCATCGAAGCGCAGTCGCAAATCGAACCCCCAAACCGCTACCGCAATAAATACGGGCAGTTGCTAGAACATTCACCTTATTGCGAGAGAGATATTCGTCCACCGCAGGACCTTGAAACCTGCATCGATAAAGGCGAATATGAGGTGCGCGTCAAGGCCCGCAACCAGATTACTCGCCATCTCCTCGAACACCATCCCTTAGATGTGATTGGATGGGATGGGTATCTCTATCCCTGGATCTTCAGCATCCATGATTTCGAGCCGGTTACCGGGCGCTTGCACCAACCACCGCCCGTCCACCAGACATTCCAGGGGCACAATTTCGTCGTGTGCTCCTTTGTACCCCGCTTGTTCGATTACCACCCACAAGGGATTCCGGCGCCTTACAATCATTCAAACGTGAATTCCGACGAGGTGATTTATTACGCAGAAGGCAATTTCATGTCCCGGCGTGGGATAGATCAATATGACATCACCCTGCACCCAAGTGGTCTTCCCCATGGCCCTCAACCCGGAGCTGTCGAGGATTCGATCGGCAAAGAAAAAACCGATGAGCTGGCTGTCATGGTCGACACCTTTAATCCCTTACAGGTCGCGGTCGCTGCGCAGGAATTTGAAAAGTTGGGTTATATGGATTCCTGGTTGGAAGGCGATGGGGAATAATTGTTCATGACCGGGATGGGAATTTTTAAAGGAGAAAATTCGGCTCAACCTTGTTTCAAACAGATTTTTATGCCCTCCCAGGCCTCCTTAAAAGCATCGACCACAACTGGATCATAACGAGACCCTGAACAATTGATAATTTCTTCATACGCATGCCCTTCGGAGTAAGATTCCCGGTAAACGCGCTCGGTTGTAATTGCATCCAGCGAATCGGCCACCGTAACGATACGCGCTTCCAGCGGAATCTCTTCGCCACTTAGTCTATCCGGATACCCCATACCGTCCCAACGCTCATGATGGCAAAGGATGACTGGAATTGCAGGGGACAGGTATGGGATGTTTTTTATTAACTCAGCGCCCATTTGAGGATGGCGTTTCATTTCCGCCCACTCTTCGTCATTTAGCGGCCCAGATTTTTTCAGGATCTGCTCACTGATATAAATCTTGCCGATATCATGCAAGATGCTGCCAAACTGCAACAGGTAGATTTGTTTAGGACTCCAACCAAGCTGATGGGCAATCTGCTTCGAATATTCCATCACCCGTTCGACATGCCCACGGGTATATTGGTCCCGCAGCTCGATTGCATTGGAGAACAGGATCAGGCTGGCCTGGTATGCCTGTTGCAGCTCAGCCAATAACAGCTCCTGGCTGCGAGACAGGCGAGACTGCACCGTGAGCAATAATTCCTTTCTATCCACCGGCTTGACCAGGTAATCTTCCACACCCAGCTCTTTCCCCAAGATAACATCCTCACGGCGGCCGCGCGCGGACAAGAAAATAAAAGGTATCACCACCCAATCCGGGCGCGAGCGCACCTTTTCAAATAATTCATACCCATCCATCTCTGGCATGGATATATCAGAGATGACCAGGTCTGGGTGCTGGGTTTCCATCTGGTCCAGAGCCTCCAGGCCATGCATGGCTGCCATAACCTTATATCCCCCTGCCTCCAACATCAACTGCAAACCCTGCCGGGTAATATCGTTATCTTCGACAACTAAAATAGTCTCTTCTGCCATGTTTATATCTCTGAGACCGGTAGCGAGATTTTGAATGTGGACCCCTTACCCAACTCGCTGATGATCTCAATTTCTCCCTCATGAAGATCTACAATTTCTTTGACGATTGCCAGCCCTAACCCTGTCCCGTGGATTTTCGATTGTCTCACCTGGCGACCGCGGTAGAAACGCTCAAATAAATGCGGGCGGTCTTCCGGATCGATCCCCATCCCGGTATCTTCCACCGAAAGATAGGCATAATTATCCTTCGAATAAGTACGGACACAAATTTCGCCCTGGGATGTATAGCGAATCGAATTGGCCACCAGGTTCGTAATCAGGCGCGCCAACTGGTTGCGCTCTCCGTAGACAGGTGGAATGTCGAGACCGGGGACAACGGTCAGTCGATTTCCGGCTGCCTGGGCCATCGGCCGGTGTGCATTCACAACCTCTTCCGTTAGTGCATTCAAATCTACCGCAGGAAAACTCGATACTCTTCTTTTTCCCCATCGCCAATCTGGACAGGTCCAAGATATCTTCCACCAGCTTGCGAACAAGTAAGCTCTGCTCTTTGACGATTCCCAAATATTGGCCTCGTTTTTCGGGCGGCGCGTCTTCTAGAAGCTCCAGGAAAAGGCTGATATTGGTTGTGGGGGTGCGCAGCTCGTGGGAAACATCCGAGACAAACTGGTCTTTCAGCCGGTCGAGTTCTTTCTGACGGGTGATATCCCGTAAACTGCCCACATAACTGACGATCCGCCCGGACTGGTCACGCACCGGCGCTATAGTCAACTGGATGTCATAGGACCGCCCCTCAATCGTTTGCGCCATTAGGTCGCCAGTCCACACCTGGCCTTTCGCTAAGTAAGCCCGCATATGATCTAAGGTTTCGGCATTGGTTTCTTCTTTGAAAAGATCGTATAGCGTACGCCCAATCAATTCTTTGGCGTAAAAACCGGATTGTTCTTCGAAGGCCGCGTTTACAGTTACGATACGCCCGTCCAAGTCGCTAACGATCACGCCGTCGCCCACACTTGCCAGGATTGCTTCCACTCGCTCCTTGGCATCATACAGTTCTGCTGTCCGCTCCTTAACCCGCTGTTCCAATTCAGCAGCGTATTGGCGCAAGCGTGTCAGCAGGTGAATGTTTTCAAGGACCGGCCCGATCTGGCGGGCGACTACCCGCAAAATATCCAAATCTTCCCCGCTGAATATATCGCCGCCGAATTTTGGACCTAATGCCATCAACCCTTGCACCTGCCCGTGGCCGATGACTGGAATCCACAAGTATACTTGTTCGCTTTCGAGAAGCTGGTGTTCTTCCGGGGTAAAAGCGACTTCGGATAATGCCTGTCGCAAAGAAGAACGCTCTACTTCTCCGATACGAAGTAAGTAGTTTAGACTGGTGCGCGGTAAAACCGAAAAAGACAGCGGGTGTTCGCTTGTCAAAGCCCTGCGGGGCGCGACCTCAATGGTGGAAAAATGTCCATCCGCGTCTCTCAGGAACACGCAACTCTCCTCCAGGTGGAGCGTGCTGATCAACCGGTTCGCGATCGTCTCCGCCAGGGACTTCAATTCAGTGATCTGTTCAATCCCTTGGGTGATATTGGTAACCGCGGTGCGGTAATCATACCAGCCTCCATAAAAAGCTGTATCGACAACCCGCTGCACACGGCGTTGCAGCGGCACGAAAGCGCTGGCAAGCAGCAGAACCAGAAAAGTGTTGACCAGGGAAGTTCCGACCGCTGTATTCGGTAACCAGCAATTCAATATCGAGTAAAGTATCAGGTAAAATGCACCTAGAATGGAATAAACCAGGATAAACGTCGCGCCGCGATTGACGTGCTTCTCGACCTCAATCAATCGATGGCGGAAAATTGCGTAACCATAGGTTAACGGCAGGATACCCAGCAGTACAAAAGCAAAGGAATAAGGCACCACAGTCTGGTGGAGAAGGGCCTCCGGCAGGATTGTCAGTGTGACGACCGGAAGGGCGCTTAAAACCCCTCCTAAAACCACGATACGGATCTTGCCTCTTGAACCGACCGTTGTTGCATGGCGATAGGCGTAAAATAAGAGCACAACCACGAGAAGCAAATTCATCGCAAGAAAGAACCTGCTCGCAGAAAAAATCAAGGGGAACCAGGAAGAGGATCGAACCGTCTGAGGCCCAATAATCAACCAGGGGGAACCGCCAAAAATTGCGATCACGTATAGCAGGCCCATACCAAAACGACGCCAGGAAATCATCGCCGTTTGTGGAAAGCGCAGGTGCAGGTGGACCGAGAGCGGGCCAATTAACCACAGCAAAAATCCAAAAATACCGGTCGCCCAGAACGGGCCCTGGTAAGTGTTTGCGCCGGCAGTTAACGTTTAACGCACTGGCCTGGCACCAGCCGAAGAAAATCCCCGCAACCCCTTCTCCTGGCGTGAAGGCTTCCACCGAAAATCCAACCAACCAAAAAATCAGCGCCAGGATCAAAGGAGCCAGGCGCACCATCAGATGCTCGGATGGGGGATCAATCAGCTTGATTGAAACCGGCAGGATCGTCGCCCCGCGTTTTACCTCAAAATGTAGTGTGTCGCCGTCGCGTTTTCCTAATGAATATCCGAGCGCCTCACTCCAGGCTACGCCATTCACTGATTGGATGATATCGTTTACTTGTAGATTGTTGTAAGCCGGCCCGGAAGGATCGATTTCGTTCACAATTCCGGTCGGAGCCACGTCCGAAATGCCATCGTAACCACTAACTACGGCCTGGTAGGCGCTCCAACCTAAATAAACCACCGAAACAAACGCCAGGGCAAATGGAAAACTAAGCCGCCAGCGTCGGGAGATTCGCTCCGGCAATAAAATCGCAGAGAGCCTCATAGTCGCAATTCTAGCACAGGCTGATCGACAAAGTCTAAGCCCCTGACGAAATTGTTAAAACAAACGGGCGAGGCAGCCACCTCGCAGCTTTTTTTCCTAAGTTGATGGTTCTCTATTCATCCGCTCCTGGCCTGCGGCCAGGCGCAAAGCGCCCAACACTATTTTGGCAATTTTAATCGCCCATTTCCTCGATGAGGTCAATTAATTGGCGTCGCGCCGGCAATTCTGGAACCCCCACTTTCAATGCGTTCACCGCCAGCTTCCGGTGGCGGTCCAATTCTGCAAGCAAGTACATCGCCGCGCCGCTCTGCTCGATCAGATCCCAGGCCACTTGCGCCTCCCGTTGATCGCCTGCAGCGGCATCCAATGCCGCTTTCAGGCGCGAACCCAAGATTGGGGAATGCATTTCTAAGGCATATACGACCGGCAGTGAGTAATTCTTCTCGGCGAAACGCGCCGTCAATCCCTGCCCCTCGACGGATTGAAAATCTTCCAGGTCATCCAGGATTTGCACGATGAGCCCTGCATGAAGGCCAAAACTTGAAAACGCTTCTACGATCTTTGAATCCCGAGTCGCCAGAAGCGCACCCGCCCGGCATGCCAGGGCAAAAAAAACACCGGATTTTGCCGCAGCAATCTGCCAATATTCTTCTAAATTTGGGTGCGGGTTCACCAAATCCTGGTGCTGCCCGCTGCTCATTACCAGAAAGCTGCGGTAGAAATCCTCGCGCACCATCGTGGCTGCTTCGACAGGGATTTCTTCCCTTGAAAGATCCCCCAGGAGTTGTGCAGCGGTAAAGAATAAACCGGAAGCGACGTTTATGGCGGCGCCCGGACCCAATGACGCCCACCAAAATTCTGGTTCGTCCTGATCCTCGACGCTGTCCATCAGGTGTGCTGCACGGTTATACAACAACCAGGCGGCAGCCACGGGAAGCGCCCACCGCGCTTCCCCTCCTGCAGCCTGGCAAGCTAGCAGAGGCAAAGACACCCAACGAGGGAGGGTTCGACCTCCTTCTCCGCTCTCTGCCTTATCTGAAAAGAGCGCCTGGCGCATCAGATGAACAAAATCAGGTTCTGCGCCAGACGCCAGCCATATCGTCTCAATGTGAGAACGTATGAATTCTATTAGGTTATCAGCCAAGCGAATGAATTAGGCGCCCCAAGTGCTGGCTTTTACTGCGAGATCGGATAAGCGAACTTTGTCGCTGCGACCGTTTCGAGTCAACCCGGTGGAGAGGAAAGCGAACTCCTCGCGGCTGAGCTTGAAGCCCCGGCCTGCCAGCGCAGCTTCTGGATCGCGGCGGAAATGAGCCGCGAAATCGTTATCCGTTGACATATTGTATACCACTTGAGCGAGTGACATTTTTATCTCCTTGAAAGATTTTTTACTTATTCAATTATTCAAACGGATTGCAAAATATGACAGACCCTCGGTGAAGGCCTTTTGTACGTTCAAACTGGGGATAAACCCCTTTTCAATTTTTCGGCTCGCGACACCTCCTTCTTACAAGCTTCACAGGCGGAGAATTGCTCACCCGGGCCCTTATAATCGATGTGTAATTACAAAATTGAAAGCAGTCTCCAAAATATCATAAACAAGAGGCGGTGTCAAGTTACAAAACTCATGTTTCCTATACCATTCTGAAATGCTGTTGTATACTTTACAATAATCGATGGCCTCAATGAAACTCTCACCCGTCATTACTTTGGATCTCCACTTCATGAAGATCCCAGGAACGATCGCCGCTTATTTGATCCCACACAGCCATGGGGCCGTGTTGATCGAAAGCGGGCCTGGGTCGACCGTCCCAGCGCTTCAATCCGCTTTACGAATGCATCATTTCACTGAAGCGAATATCACCGATGTGCTGCTGACGCACATCCATCTCGATCACGCTGGCTCTGCGGGTTGGTTAGCCCGGCATGGTGCTCGGATTCATGTGCACCACGTAGGCGCCCCCCACATGGTTCACCCGGAAAAGCTGCTCGAAAGTGCACAACGCATCTACGGCGACCAGATGGACGCACTATGGGGAGAATTCTTGCCAGTTCCAGAGGGGCAGATTTCCAGCCTGCAAGATGGAGATGTGATCGATGTGGATCATTTGCACTTCAGGGCATTGGACACCCCAGGGCATGCCAACCACCATATGGCATATATTTTTGAAGATATTTGCTTCAGCGGCGACATCGCCGGGGTGCGACTTTCTGGACCGCCTCACCTGCGCCTCCCGATGCCGCCGCCTGAATTTCACCTGGAGAAATGGCGATCAAGCTGGAAGCGGCTATATGAAGAATATAATAAAGGGAGCTTCAGCCGCATTGCGCCGACCCATTTTGGGATCTATACGGATGTCGACTGGCACCTTGCAACGCTTTCTAACGCGATCGATGCAGTCGAAGATTGGATGGAAAAGACCATGCCGGCGGACCCTACGATGGATAAGCTCAACGAAATCTTCACTGAATGGGCGCGTCAACGCGCACTGGCAGCCGGTATCGACCCCGATCAATTGGAAGCCTACGAAGCGGCCAATCCTTCCTGGATGTCACCCTATGGCATTCAGCGTTACTGGCGCAAATACCGGAATTGACAGATGCCATTGAGTGATACTACAGACCCAGCACCTATCGACGCCCCAGGCGACCCTGCTCCTGAAGAGGCAGGAACTCCTGAAATGAAGGCCGGGTTAGAGCTGCCTGCGCCTCCCCGAGATCTTGAATTTTGCCCGCGCTGTGGTGTAGGGATGGATGAGATTCTCTGGGGAAACACCAATTGTCCGAACTGTGGCCTGCATTTTGAATGTTGCTGAATGGTATCCTCGCGAAAAGTCGAATACCATCGGTCGACTTCGTAATTTTCCATTCGGTGCTGCGATGTGTCAGCCGCTGCCGGCGAACGATCTAAAAAACGATTTCTGGAATGAAGTCTCGATAACCAAGCATGACGATCGCTGGCTGGGTGAGACTGCCAAGGGTCAAATCATCCTGGATCAAAATGCTCGTCTCATGCTGGCTGATTTTTTGCGGAGAGATGGTGGAATAAGCGGTAAAAGCCCACAGACCAGCGATGAACAATAAGATAAAGAGAATCAAACCTAAGGTGGTGACAATCTTCTGGGACATGTTGGTCTCCTCCTGTAGAAAAGCGGACAATATCGGGCGATAAATATCGGGCGATAAATATCGGGCGATATTCGTAAGACGCTCTTTTTTGTGCGGTAGTTCCAGAAAAAAGAAACAATAGTTTGGAGCGACATTATGAGCGGGCACATCGTCGTCGTTGGAAGCTTGAACATGGATCTGGTTGTAAGAGCGCCGCGCCACCCGGAGATCGGAGAAACCATATTAGGCAGCGATTTTAAAACCTTTCCGGGTGGAAAAGGCGCCAATCAGGCAGTAGCCGCGGCCCGGTTGGGAGGCCTCGTTCGCATGGTAGGAAAAGTCGGGGCGGACGCTTTTGGAGAAAATCTACTGGAGCAAGTCTCGACGAACGGAGTGGATGCGACCTTTATTCAAAAAGAACCCACCCGTGCGACCGGGGTGGCCTTGATCACCGTCAATGATGAAGGAGAAAACACGATTGTCGTCGCTCCAGGCGCCAACGAACGCCTCACTCCTGAGGATATTCTTTTGGCAGAAATGGCTTTCGAAGGCGCAGCGGTGCTGCTGCTCCAGTTAGAAATACCCTTGCCATCTGTGGAGCAGGCGATTGACACGGCTAAACGACATGGCGCGCAAATCGTTTTAAACCCGGCTCCTGCACAAGTTCTGCCAGCAGAGTTGTTGGCGAAAGTCGATTATTTGATCCCCAATCAAACAGAAATTTCCCTTCTTACGGGCGTCGAAGCCACAGGTGTAGCTGTGAGCTTTCTGCATGATCTTGGGGTGCGCCACCTGATTGTAACTTTAGGCGATGAAGGTGTGCTCGTGTCCGAAAAACATCACGAGAAATACATCCCCGCTTATCCAGTCGATGTTGTCGATACTACCGCGGCTGGGGACGCTTTCGTGGGCGCCTTTGCGGTCGCGCTGACAGAAGGTCTCGAACCGTTTCAAGCAGCAAGCTGGGGGAACGCAGCCGGCGCTTTGTCCGTCACCCGCCAGGGCGCCCAGCCCTCCTTGCCGACGAGATCTGAACTCGACCAATTCATCGCCGGTTTTCACGATCTTGCAGACAAGAAATAATCCTCCGGAGAAACTCGTAACGAGCGGATTCAGAGATTCAGGTGAACAGCGGCCTGACTCCCCACCGAGAACAGGCAGAACGTAGCTCCTGTTTGGTCGTGGGCCAGCTTTGCTTCCTGGGAAACCGGCATTTGGATGGATACAGCCAGTAGTTCTGCGTCGAGCTGGCAAAGCTCCGGATGCTGAGGCAGGATTGCGGCATAAGGGCAGTGTCTGAGGATAATTTCTGGCGCTGAAAGTCGCGCCTCCCAATGCGCCTGGTAGCTGAGCTTGTTTAAGATTTGAATCGTATTGACCAACCTTTGGGTTAAACCGGGCAGGGCTGGTTTGACCGCCAGCTCTTCACCAGAACCTGCGTGCGATCTTTTAATCGACCCTATCTCAAATGATTCTTCCACCATTCTCCGTGCCACACGGTTCAAGACGGCCTGTCGATCACCGGGGGGCAGCTCAGCAATGAATTCAGTCAAAATAGCATGTGAGAGAAGGGCGTAATTCTCTCCGAGCGCAGTTTCAGATAACCGGTACAGGTTTGCCGGGCGGCCACGCCCCCGGGTAGGACGTTGGCCAGCGATGACGACCAATCCCAGTTTTTCTAAAATCGCCAGGTGATGCCGGGTATTGGCGTTCGTCATCCTTAAGGCCTGGCTGATTTCGGCCACAGTCACCAGTTGTTTTGTCTTCACATATTCCAGGAGTTTTTGGCGAGAGGTCCTCACCCGGATATTATACCCTTACCGGTGATTTTCGCAAATATATATTATCTTTATTCAAATTGACCTGGTTGAAAAAGCAGGTATAATAGGCTTGATAATTTCGTCACAAAATCCTACCGGCTGGATTGGATTTGATTGTCATGACCCGTAATTCCGAACTGGTTGAACCGACAATGGAAGCCGATGCGGGGGATGCAAATGTTCTGACCTGGGAGGATTCTTATGCAATCGCCAGGGCATTACGGGAAAAACATCCTACGACCCTTATCGAGGAGGTTTCCCTCGGCATGATCTACGACTGGACCCTCGAGCTCGCTGGTTTCAACGATGACCGCGAGCTGGCAAACGAAGCGATTTTATCTGCGATTTACACAGAATGGTTTGAGGAGGTTAACCCCTTATGACTGAGACAGCCCCAAAAAGCAATCCCAAAGAGATAAACTCGCCAGGTTACGAAATACCTCCCGAGTTGCAGAGCCAGGTAACAATTACAACCCTGGATAAAATCTACAACTGGGGCAGGCGCTCCTCGATCTGGCCGATGATGTTTGGACTGGCCTGCTGCGCCATCGAAATGATCTGTACAGCCGCCAGCCGGTATGACTTTTCGCGGTTCGGAATGGAAGTAATGCGCCCAAGCCCGCGCCAATCCGACCTGATGATCGTTTCGGGCACAGTGACAAAAAAAATGATCCCTCAAATCGTACGCCTTTACAATCAAATGCCGGAGCCCAAATACGTTGTCGCAATGGGCGCTTGCGCATCTGGCGGCGGGCCATTCAAAGAGGGATACAACGTTATTTCCGGCGTAGATAAATTTGTGCCGGTGGATGTATATATCCCAGGCTGTCCTCCAACGCCGCAAGCCCTGATCAATGGTTTGATCACCCTGCAAAAAAAGATCGACACCCAATCGATCAAATCTGTGCGCTGGTACCGCAAAGAACCGATCGAAGCCATCCCCGTACCCATTCTTGGGCCGGATCTCATGGATCCGCGCCAATATGAAGAAATAAAAACCTATTCGCGCCAGAAATATCAACAACTGGAACAGGCGAAAACGACTCCGGCAGAAGAGGATGCATCTCAAGGAGTGCACTCATGAGCGAAGAGGTCCTTGTTAAAGATATTGATCTGGCAGCTCGTTTCCCCGATTTTGTCAGCCAAGATATACGGAAAGGTTACGAAGGCTTCATCGTCCAGGCCGGACATTTGTTAGATGTCGCGAGATACCTGCGGGATGAGATGGGTTATGACTATCTCTCGTCTATAACGGGTGTAGATTACCTGACCGACGGGCTGATAGAAGCGGTTTACCACCTGTTTAAATCAACCGGTGGGCCGGCCCTGGTATTAAAAGTCCAGGTGCCGCGCGATAACGCGCTGGTTCCTTCTCTCGTCTCGGTTTATCCTGGGGCTGAATTTCAGGAACGAGAAGCCTGGGACCTGTTGGGCATCCGATTTGAAGGACACCCAGACCTGCGACAAATCTTAATGTGGGAAGGGTTTGAAGGTCATCCTTTGCGCAAAGATTGGCGCGAGCCTTATTTCGAAGAAGATGGCAAACCCTTCAAAAGCCGTTGGCCAGATGGAAATATCCAACGCTCCGAAGATTACAATACTTTCGGAAAAAACGTTGATTACCCGGCCGGTTTTAATCCGGAAACCTGGGTACCCGAGGCTGAGTCGGCGCTGTATGCCAGCCTGGCAAGATTCAGTAAATCTTCAGATAGCTCGGACATGCGAACCGACACCGTAGTCGTCAACCTCGGACCACAACACCCTTCTACTCATGGGGTTTTCCGTGTCGTTGTCGCCCTGGACGGCGAGACAATCCTGGCTTTGAAACCGGTCATGGGATATCTACACCGCAACCACGAGAAGATTGGGGAGCGCAACACCTTCCTGCAGAATATGCCCTTTACCGATCGACTGGATTATCTCTCCTCGATGAGCAACAACTTCGGATATGCCCTGGCGGTCGAGAAATTGATGGGGGTGAAACCCCCCGAGCGGGCAGAATACCTGCGCGTCATCATGGCAGAAATGACCCGGATCAGCAACCACATTTTTGCAATCGGGATGTTCTTAAACGACCTGGGAGCGTTCTTTACCCCGGCGCTTTATGCCATTGAAGAGCGCGAGCTGATCCTAGACATTTTCGAAGCCGTTAGTGGTTCGCGTATGATGTGCAATTACTTTCGATTTGGCGGCGTGGCCCGCGATTTGCCTGAGGGAGTTTATGAAAAGATCCGCAGCCTGGTGGTTGAACGCCTGCCGCGCCAAATCGATGAGCTCGACCTGTACCTGACCAACAACGAAATCATTCGTTCCAGGACAGAAGGAGTGGGTGTGCTGACTCCCGACCAGGCCATCGCCTTCTCGGCAGCCGGGCCGGTTTTGAGAGCTTCCGGCGTTCCCTATGATATCCGCCGGGCAGATCCCTACAGTATCTACGATCGTTTCGACTTTGATGTGGCCGTCCGGTACCACGGCGATATTTACGATCGTTACCTGATACGGATCGATGAAGTTCGCCAGAGCTTGCGTATACTGCAGCAGGCGGTGCGCGATCTTCCTGAAGGTTCAATTCAAGAGGGCAAACCACAGTACCAGGTGCGTGTTCCAGCCGGCAAGTCTTACGGCCGCGTCGAGGGGCCGAAGGGTGAGCTTGGATACTACATTGTTTCCACCGGAAAACCCAATCCCTGGCGCTATCACGTCAGGGCGCCATCCTTCATAAACCTGACCCCTATGGAGACGATGTGCCTGGGAGGCAAAGTAGCCGATGTCGTGGCAGTCCTGGGCTCAATTGATATAGTTTTAGGCGAAACAGACCGATAACCTTCAAGATGAGATAAGACCTCGCCGCTCCCGGGAGTTTTCGAGGCTACGGAGAAAAATATGGATGGAATGGGCATAATAAAAGGGATGGGGGTAACTCTGAGGCGGTTCATCGGCACCTATCTGGATGATATTAAGTGGTTGGGGAAACGCTATTACACAAAAGAAGGCGTTGCTCATCGCATGAGCAGCGAGACGCGTGGGATTTTCACCGTCCAATATCCTGAAGAAAAATTGCCGGTGCCAGAAGAATTTCGCTATATCCCTTTCTTGCTTTATGATGTGGATGAAAACGGGGAACAACACGATCGTTGCACCTCTTGCGGGATTTGCGCCAAAGTGTGCCCCCCACAATGTATCTGGATTGTGCGCACCAACGACCCGCAAACAAATCGCCCGATACCTGAGCCAAAAGAATTCTATATTGATGTTGATATCTGTATGAACTGCGGTTTCTGCGCCGAATACTGCCCCTTCGATGCTATCAAGATGGATCACGATTATGAGATCGCAGTATACGACCGCCATACCAGTAATATTTTTGATAAAGAAAAGCTGTCCAAGCCGGTTTCTTATTACGCCGATATCCGCCCGACGAATTACGCCCGGGAAGAAGCGGCCCGAGCCGAGGCCGAAGCCGCCAAGGCAGCTCGCAAGGCAAACAGATAAAACCATGGAATGACCGGCTGTGTGTACAGCATTGCCTCTCATTACCATTAACATTATGAAGTACAATTGCTGGTAGACAGAACAATACTTTTCGATAATCCGGAACTCTCCATAAAGATCCAGATAGTTTTCGATAACTGTGAGATAACAATTTCAGGAAGCGAAAGGTTCTTGGAGGAGGTCCAGGGAAGGAATGAAGGTTGAATAACCCAACCACCACGCAAGAAGCAGTTTTAGCTGCCTTGAGTAAAGTTAACGAGCCGGAGCTTCATAAAGATCTCGTCAGCTTGAACATGGTCAGAGATCTGCAAATCGAGGGAGGAAAAGTCAGCTTTACAGTCGTTTTAACCACGCCTGCTTGCCCACTGAAGCATCAAATAGAGCGAGAATCACGCGAAGCAGTGGCGGCAATTCCAGGCGTGACTGCGGTGGAGATCAAGCTGGACTCAAATGTACCGAATGATGGCCGGCCGCGTGGTTTGTTGCAACTGCCGATCCGCAATGCAATTGCCATCGCCTCCGGTAAAGGTGGTGTAGGCAAGAGCACGGTCGCTGTGAATGTCGCCGTCGTTTTAGCCCAGAGCGGCGCTCGCGTCGGATTGTTAGATGCCGACATTTACGGGCCAAATGTCCCCACCATGATGGGCGTTGACCGCCTGCCTAATCCCACGGAGGGGAAGCTGCTTCCGGCTGAAACCTACGCCGTCAAGATGATGTCGATCGGTTTCCTGGTAAAGCCCGGACAACCGCTTATCTGGCGTGGGCCGATGCTGCACTCCGCCATCCGCCAGTTCCTCACCGATGTAGAATGGGGAGAGCTGGACTACCTGATCGTGGATCTCCCACCCGGAACGGGAGACGCGGCGTTGAGCCTGGCCCAATCACTTCCATTAAGTGGTAGCGTCATCGTCACTCTGCCTCAGCAAGTATCCCTCGACGATGCCCGGCGCGGGCTTGAGATGTTCCGCCAGTTGGATGTAACCATTTTCGGCGTAGTTGAGAACATGAGCTACCTCGAGTTACCCGATGGCACCCATATGGATATTTTCGGCTCGGGAGGCGGCGAACGGTTGGCGAAAGAAGCCAGCGTGCCGTTTATTGGCACGATCCCGATGGACCCATCCGTACGCTCTGGCGGCGACAGCGGCGTGCCGGTTGTGGTTAGCAACCCGGATTCGGCGGTCGCCCGTTCACTCCGGGCCATTGCAGAGGATATCGCTGCGAAAGTAAGCGTCGCAGCGGTGCAGCAGAGTAATTTCATCCCGATCAATCTTGTAGGCTGAGCCCCAGCGAAGCGGCATCGATCTTTATGGATCTCTTTATTGTCGGTATTCGATTTCAAAAAGTTGGTAAGGTCTATCATTTTGACGCCAGTGACTGTCGTGATTTGCAATTAGGCGATCATGCAGTAGTCGAAACCAGCCGCGGGCGCCAGCTAGGTGAAGTTGTCCAGATCGTGGAAAAACCTTTTCCACCGCCGGAAGGCTCTTGGAAGCCAATTCACCATCGAGCTACGCCGCGCGACCTCGTGTTACGGCAAATTTGGCAGAAAAAGGAAATTGAGGCCATGATCAATTGCCGCGCCAAGGTTGCTGAGTTGGGTATTCCTGGGGTTAAAGTGGTGGCAGCAGAATTCACATTCGATGGAAGCCGTCTTTCGTTCCTTTACAGCACCGAAGCTGAAGGCAGAGTGGATTTGCGGGCTCTGCGCAACGCCATGCAGCGAACTTACCCGCGTTCACGAGTAGAGATGCGCCAGATTGGACCTCGGGATGTCGCCAAGATTCTGGGGGGTATGGGGGCCTGTGGGCTTGAAAACCGCTGTTGCTCCTCGTTCTTGACCGAGTTCAGTCCAATCTCGATCAAGATGGCGAAAGAGCAGGGTATCTCGCTTACCCCCTCTGAAATCACAGGAATGTGCGGGCGGTTACGCTGTTGTCTGGTTTATGAATATGAACAATATGTGTCTGCCAGAAAGCAGCTTCCGAAACGGGGTAAACGGGTTGCAACCCCATCCGGAGAAGGCAAAGTTCTGGATATATATCCCCTCAAGGAAACTGTGCTGGTCGAGCTGGATCAAGGTACTCGAGCTGAGTTCTCAAAGGAAGATATCCAACCCTGGGAGGAGCTTGAGGCTTTGCGTAAAAAATCTCAAGAGCCATGTGATAAGCACGAGGGCGGGGAGTGTGATTGCGGAAAATCACCATCCCCTCAAAAAGGTAAGGAGAAAGGAAAGAATAAAAATTGAGCATGGCAATCGCAAGTCAAGAAACCCCGGCAGATCTAACCCAGGCTCAACAAGAAGAGCAACCTGCCCCAAACTCCTGGGATGTTCCCCAACAAATCCTGGTGGTCCTTGCCCATCCGGATGATCCGGAGTTCTTCTGCGGCGCTTCGACCGCTCGCTGGACAGCCGCAGGGCATCAAGTGGTTTACTGGCTGCTCACATGTGGAGATAAGGGCACACCTGAGAGAGATGTCACCTCCGAGCATTTGTGCGCTGTTCGCCAGTCGGAACAACGCGCTGCCGCCGCCGTCCTGGGAGTTCACCAGGTCAACTTCTTAAATTACCCAGACGGCTACCTGACCCCTGACCTTAATCTGCGCCGGGATATCACCCGCATTATCCGCAAGGAAAGGCCTGATATTCTGGTGACTTGCGATCCTCAAACTTTGTACATCGGCGAAAACCGGTTAAATCATCCCGACCACCGCGCAGCCGGTCAGGCTGCAATCGATGCAGTCTATCCTGCTGCCCGTGACCATCTTAATTTCATCGAGCTTTGGCGCGACGAGAAACTGGAGCCGCACAACGTTCGTGAAGTGTGGATTTGCGGCACGTTATTCCCAAACGTAAGCCTGGACGTAACCGGACAATGGGACACCAAAATCAGAGCATTGTACGAACACAAGAGCCAGATTCGCGACCCTGAAGCGATGGCAGAGAGAATCCGTGACCGCCTGGCCCCAGGGAGCAGCCGAGAATCGCCGCGCTACGTAGAAAACTTTCATCGTATCTCTCTGGGCTGAGGAGCGATCGCGAAATAACCCGTATTTAGAAACGTGAATTGCAAGCTCAACCTTGCTGTTCACGTTTTTTTATTTCACGCCCTGGATGGAGATTATTTTGAACGATTTTTTGAGCGAAGCCAGAGCATTATTTGAATACACGCAGTCTTTGCGGAGAGATTTCCACAGCCACCCTGAGCTGGGATTTAAGGAGATCCGCACTGCGGGAATCGTCGCCCGCGAGTTGAACAACCTGGGTTTAGAAGTCAATACGGGGATAGGTAAAACCGGAGTGGTAGCGCTTTTGGAGGCAGAACGACCGGGTCCAACAGTCTTGATCCGTTTTGATATGGATGCGTTGCCAATCGAAGAGCAGACCGGCGCCCCATATGCTTCCCAAAATCCAGGAGTGATGCATGCCTGTGGTCACGACGGGCATACTGCGATTGGTTTGACCGTGGCGCGATTATTGCAAGACCATCGCCGCGATCTGGCCGGCACGGTCAAGCTGGTTTTTCAGCCGGCTGAAGAGGGTTTGGGTGGGGCTGAGAGTATGATCGCAGACGGCGTTTTGAACAACCCCAGGCCCGATCATACGCTGGCCTTGCATCTTTGGAACGAGCGACCATTGGGTTGGATGGGCATATCGAACGGACCCACGATGGCAGCCGCTGAGATATTCCGCATTCGCATCACCGGCAAGGGAGGCCATGGGGCTGTGCCAAATTTGGCCGTCGATCCTTTGCTGGCTGCCGCGCAGATCGTCACTGCCGTGCAAAGTATCGTCGCCCGCAATGTCTCCCCCTTACAATCTGCCGTGGTAAGTGTGACGACCTTACACACAGGCGAGGCTTTCAACGTAATTCCACCCGAAGCGAAATTGGAGGGAACGATTCGCACATTTGAACCACAGGTGCGAGCTCAGGTGATTTCTCGCTTTAACGAGATTGTTACCGGCGTCGCTCAGGCGCTCGGATGCCAGGTCCAGGTCGATGTCCAGCCCCTTACTCCGGCTGTAATCAACGATCCCGAGACTGCTTCAATGATTCAAATCGCCGCCAAACGTGTTTTTCCAGACAGCCCTATCGATACGAACTTCCGTACCATGGGTTCTGAAGATATGGCTTATATGATGGCGCAAATTCCCGGGTGCTACTTTTTAGTCGGCTCGGCAAATTCAGAGTTAGGCCTGGATGCCGCTCACCACCACCCGCGCTTTGATTTCGATGAACAGGCCTTACCGCGTGCCGCAGCATTAATGACTGCCGCAGTAGCCGAGATTCTTCACCCGGATTGATCTGTATGCCGGCCTCTCCATCGAACGGTCACAAGCACGCCCTCCATTTCAAACACCCTCCTAAACGAGTTGTTTCACTGGTTCCATCGATCACAGAGAGCTTGTTCGAATTAGGTCTCGGCGAAACGGTTATCGGCATTACAGATTACTGTATCTACCCCTCAATTGGATTGGAAGGGATTCAACGGATCGGAGGACCTAAAAATCCACGCCAACAAGATATTGTGGCGCTTCGACCGGACCTGGTCATAGCCAATTGGGAAGAAAATACGCGCCAATCGGTTGAAGCGCTGGAAGCGGCAGGTGTCCCAGTTTGGGTCACATTCCCAAAAACTGTTCAGGGATCTATGGATGTGCTCTGGGCCTTGGTGGGACTGTTCCGTAACCAGGCCGCGGCCAGGCGGTTAGAAACCTTGGAAACAACCTTGAATTGGGTCCGGGCCTCGGTTTCGGAACAAAAACGAGCAAACTATTTTTGTCCAATTTGGTATGAACAAAGCCAGGCCGGGGCGCAATGGTGGATGACTTTCAATCGCGATACCTATTGTCACGATCTACTTTCCACCCTGGGTGGTGAAAATGTGTTCGCGGATCGTGAGCGCCGTTATCCACTGCCTGCCGATCTTGGTTTGCAAGACCCTGCCGATCCCAAAGGAAGAGATACACGTTACCCTCGTGTGATCCCAAATGAGATTATTTCCGCAGCGCCCGAAGTAATATTGCTGCCAAACGAACCGTTTGCTTTCAATGAGTCTCACCTGGCCTCCCTGGAATTTCTGTTAAAAGAGACGCCGGCTGTGAAAAACCGGCGTACGTATCTGGTGGATGGGAGCTTGATCACCTGGCATGGGACGCGATTAGGTCAGGCGCTGCGCGATCTTCCCCAGTATTTTCATTAATAAAACGAAAATAATAAAGATTGAATAATTCTTGACGGCTGATCGTAATAGTGTTAAAATATTCCATCTGAATAATCCGATTAATCACATTTATCATATAAATCTATGGCCCAATTACAGTTGGATTCCGAATTCTTGCGTTACCTGGCTTCCCCACCTTATGAAAATTCAGGCGGAGAGCCTGCTGATCGGCTGCCTTCATTGAGCGCCTTAAGCAAAGAGCTTGGGTTAAGCGTCGCCTGCCTGCGGGAGCAGCTTGAAGTTGCAGAAGCATTGGGGTTCGTGGATGTAAAACCGCGTACGGGTATCCGGCGCTTGCCCTACACATTTCTGCCTGCCGTTCGCCAAAGTCTTGCTTATGCTTTGGAGACCGACCAATCCTTCTTTGAGGATTTCTCCGAGCTGAGAAATCACATTGAGGCTTCATTCTGGGACCAGGCCGTGCGCAAACTCACCTCCCAGCATCACGCCACGCTTCAGACGCTGATGGAACAGGCCTGGAAAAAGCTGCAAGGACATCCGATCCAGATTCCTCATTCAGAACACCGCCAACTGCACTTGTGTATCTTCAACCGCTTGAATAATCCTTTCGTGCAAGGTATTTTAGAAGCGTACTGGGAGGCTTATGAGGCTGTCGGATTAAATCTATTTGCTGATTACGAATATCTACAAGAGGTATGGATGTACCACCAAAAGATGGTGGATTCGATTGTCATCGGCGATTTCCAGGCAGGTTATCAAGCCCTCGTTGAACACAAAGACCTGTTATACCACCGCTCATACAGCAACAGCATGGCGGCGGAGGAAAAAGAAACACTGAAGGGGTAATCCCAGAACCAAGGAGTACCAATGTCTGCAATTCAACCTGTCGCTGAAATAGAAACACCGGTTCACTCACATCCGGTGATAAATGATTTCTCGATCACTGTCGGGACGGTAAATGGCTCAGGGAGCCAGACATCCAATCTAACGATCCTGCGAGCATTATTCAAGATGGGGATCCCGGTTTCCGGTAAGAACCTCTTTCCATCCAATATCCAAGGACTTCCCACCTGGTATACCATTCGGATCAGCAAAGATGGCTACCTGGCCCGCCGTGAAGAACACGAAATTATGGTTGCAATGAACCCGGCTACTTTTTCCCAAGATTTGGAAAGTGTAATGCCAGGCGGCGTATTTTTCTACGCAGATGATATCCGCATGGCCGTTAACCGGGAGGACATCCTATCGTTCCCAATGCCCGTCAAGCGTCTGACGACCGACTCCGGAGCGCCATCAAGCCTGCGCTCGTACGTCGCCAATATGGTGTATGTAGGTGTGCTGGCTCAAAAAATAGGCATTGATCTGGACAAGATTTACCAGGCACTGGATTTCCATTTTAAGGGGAAAACCAAGCCGATCGACATGAATTTCAACGTTATCAAAGCAGCCTTCGATTGGTCGCAAGAACAACTTGAAGAAGAGGCCCCCTTCAAAGTGACGCCGATGGATGCCACTCAAGGTTACATCATGGCGGATGGGAATACTGCCGCTGCCTTGGGCGCAATTTACGGTGGGGCGCAATTTCTATCCTGGTATCCGATCACCCCGGCTTCCAGCCTGGCGGAACATGTTATCGAATATCTTCCCCTGCTTCGCAAGGACCCTGAAACCGGCAAGAACACCTATGCAGTGGTTCAGGCGGAAGACGAATTGGCGGCGATTGGTATGGCAGTTGGCGCAGGGTGGGCGGGTTTACGGTCGATGACCTCCACCTCCGGACCGGGATTGAGCCTGATGACCGAATATGCAGGTATGGCATACTTTGCCGAAGTCCCGATCGTGGTTTGGGATGTTCAACGTGTCGGTCCAAGCACTGGTTTGCCTACGCGCACAGCGCAGGGTGACCTGACTTTCACCTATTTTATGGGGCACGGCGACACACAAAACGTGATCTTGCTTCCCGGATCGGTAACAGAGTGTTTTGAGTTTGGCTGGAAAGCTTTTGATCTGGCAGAGCGCTTGCAAGCGCCGGTTTTTGTGCTTAGCGATCTCGATTTTGGTATGAACCAATGGATGACGCGTCCTTTCGAATATCCCGACAAGCCTATGGATCGCGGCAAAGTATTGTGGGAGGAGGATCTGGAAAACATGAACGGGGATTGGGCCCGTTACAAAGACGTGGACGGAGATGGCATTCCCTACCGCACAGTTCCAGGCAACCGCCATCAAAGCGCCTCGTATTTTGCACGGGGAACCGGTCACGACGAGAACGCACGCTATAGTGAAGATTTTGAGAACTGGAACGAGCTTCTCGGCCGTCTGAAGCGGAAATTTGAACTCGCTCGGACACTCGTTCCCGAGCCTGTTATCGACGAAATGCCGGACGCTAAAATCGGCATCATTGCATTTGGTTCGACGGAACCCGCGATTGAGGAAGCCCGAACCCAATTGCTGGAAAGTGGGATTAAAACGGATTACTTGAGGGTGCGCGCTGTGCCATTCACCACTCAGGTCAGTGAATTCATAAAAGATCACCCGCGCATTTATGTCATTGAAATGAACCGAGACGGCCAGTTACACCAGCTTCTGAGCCTGGATTATCCGGAATACACACCCAGGCTGGTCTCTCTCGCCCACACGGATGGCTTGCCTCTAACCGCTCGCAGAGTCAAGGAAGCTATTCTCGATAAGGAGGTAAAGTAACCATGTCCATGCAAACGTCCTCACGCGTGCAGGTCAATTTATTAGGTTTGAGCAAGACGGACTATCGTGGCAATCCGACGACTTTGTGCCAGGGTTGTGGACACAACTCCATCGCCAGTCAAATTATCAGCGCCTGCTACGAACTCGATATAATCCCCGAAGACGTCATCAAATTCTCCGGGATCGGTTGCTCGAGCAAAAGCCCCACCTATTTCCTCAACCGTTCTTTTGGGTTTAACAGTCTGCACGGGCGCATGCCCTCTTTGGCAACCGGGGCCCTTTTCGCAGACAAAACCTTGAAGGGGATAGGGATAAGTGGAGATGGAGATAGCGCAAGCATCGGGATGGGTCAATTTAAACACATCTTGCGACGTAACGTCCATATGGTTTACATCATTGAAAATAATGGTGTATATGGTTTGACAAAAGGTCAATTTTCGGCCACAGCGGAGGTCGGTCTTTCGCTGAAAAGCCAGGGGACCAACCAATACATGCCTGTGGATATCGCCTGGGAGGCTCTGGTTGGGAACGCCACATTCGTGGCCCGCTCTTTCGCCGGCGACCCCAAACAGGTAAAAGAGCTGATCAAAGCGGCTATCCACCATGAGGGGATCGCAGTATTGGATATCATCAGCCCTTGCGTCACATTCAATAATAAAGACGATGCGGTCCACTCCTATGCCTGGGGAAAGGAACACGAAGTCGCGTTACACGAGCTGTCATACGTTCCTCCGGCCGAAGAGATCACAATTGAATACCAGGAAGGCGAAACCAAAGAGGTCACGATGCACGACGGCTCGGTCATCGTCCTCAAGAAGCTGGATCGGGATTATGACCCCACCAATCGCATGCAAGCGCTGCGTGTTCTCGAAGAGGCGAACGAATGCAACTGCCTGATTACCGGCCTAATCTATATCAATCCGGATCAACCATCGCTGCTTGATCTATACAACCTGACAGACACGCCGCTCAACCGGCTGCCAGAAAGCCGTCTCCGCCCGGCGCCTGAATCAATTAATCAAGTTAATGATTTGATGTTTTAACTCTTTCTACAGAATTGCAGGATGAACCACTTTTGGGGCGCCGTACAAAGGATGTACCACCGCCCCGAAATTCTATTAATCGGAAACAGTCGATCCAACCTGCAAGTAAACCTTGCAAAACCGCATGCTTGGGACAAACAAGATTGAATAACCCTGTGGAGAATAACCGGTTCAATGGTATAATCCAACGCGAAATTTTCATGGGTGGTTTTTTTAACCGGCCCTTAAAAATCTCTACAGAGTGCGAAGGAGCCCAAGTTGGCTTTCAATCCCCTAAACTGGCTATTAGGGTTTTTTTCACTAGACATCGGCATTGACTTAGGCACAGCGAACACTCTGGTCAATGTTCGTGGAAAAGGCATTACGATCAATGAACCCTCCTGGGTAGCTATCGATAAACGGACTCGACAGCCCCTGGCAATTGGCGCTGAGGCGAAAGAGATGGTTGGACGAACGCCCGCGAACGTAATCGCAGTTCGTCCCTTGCGTGATGGCGTGATTTCAGAGTTTGAGATTACCCAGGCCATGCTCGAATATTTCATCGGCAAGGCCCACGAGCAAAGCATCGTTCCGGTGCCTCGCCCGAGAGTGGTGATCGGAATCCCATCCGGCGTTACCGAGGTTGAAAAAAGAGCAGTGTATGACGCAGCCATGTCTGCCGGCGCTCGTGAAGTCGGTTTGATCGAGGAGCCGGTTGCAGCAGCACTAGGGGCTGGATTGCCCGTCGCAGAAATACGCGGCAGCATGATCGTCGATATCGGCGGAGGCACTTCCGAGGTTGCTGTGATGTCGATGGGAGGCATAGTCGTTTCACGGTCACTGCGCGTCGCAGGAGACGAAATGGACGAGGACATCGTCCAATTTATGCGCAACAAATACAATCTTGCCATCGGTGAACGCATGGGTGAGCAGGCAAAGATCAACATCGGGTCTGCTTATCATCTTCAAGAAGAAAAGACGATGCTCTTGCGCGGTCGCAACCTCATTACCGGCCTGCCCGAAGGGATCGAAGTCTCGTCCGTCGAAATTCGTGAGGCGATTTCTGGTTCAGTGCAAACAATTATTGATACAATTAAGGACGCGTTGGACGAAGCTCCGCCAGAAATCATTGCCGATCTCATGGATGTCGGTATCTGCCTGGCTGGTGGCGGGGCCTTGCTGCAAAACCTGGACAAACGCCTGGTTGAAGAATTGCATGTTCGCGTCTGGGTCGCCGAAGATCCTATGAGTTGTGTCGCCCGCGGCGCCGGCATGATTTTAGAAAATTATGAAGCATTAAGACGTTTGCTGGTTGGTCTGGAGCGTGGCAGCACCCGCCATGCTTGAGGTTGATTCTGCTTCTACCAGCCGCCAGTGAATCCGAATAGCGAGGCTCTAAAATCTCTTGTATCTTTTGGAGGTGGATCCTCGCAAAGAACCTTATTATGCAATGAATACCACTCCTACTCGTACGTCTTTGCAGACGGTAGTTTTGGCCTTGGTCATCGCAGGCTTGATTTTACTCGCCCTGGGTGGCTACCTGACCCCGGTATCTCGCTACGTCTTATCACCCTTGGTAACTGCCCAAACCTGGTTAGCAACCCGCTATAGGGCAATCCAAAGCTTCGTCTCAGCACCCCAGGATCTTACTCGTCTCCGGCAGCAAAATGTTGAATTAGAAGCCCAGGTTTCACGCCTTGAAGCTGAAATCATAGATTTACAACAGCAGTTATCGGAGACGCACATCCTTTCCGCCCTGGTAGATTTTGCGCGAGTGCACCCGGAAAACCGCACCCTGGCTGCTGCGATCATTGGGCGAGACCCCAGCCCATTCTTGCAATATCTCATTATCAACCGCGGCTCCGACGATGGTCTTCGCCGCGGTATGCCGGTCGTCACTCAGCAAGGGCTTGTCGGTCGTATCTCGAAGGTAACTGCCGGCGCTGCGACTGTTCAGCTAATCACCGATTCAAGCTCAATTGTAAATGTCAGGCTGGAACCATCCAGGGCTGAAGCGGTCTTGAACGGGCAAATCACTGGTGAACTCTCCCTCGAGATGATCCCTCAGGCGGCAGAAGTCCAGGTCGGCGACCTGGTATTAACCTCCGGGCTGGGTGGGAACTACCCATCCAATATCCTGATTGGCCAGATCACAGGCGTCCGGCGTCGAGATTATGATATTTTCCAGAGCGCCTCGATCCAACCTGTTGTAGATTTTTCGCAACTGGAGATCGTTCTGGTCATCACGAATTTTCGACCGGTGGATATTTCACCGCTTATCCCCGAGTCGAATGCACCTTAAGCGCTGGAAATGAGGCGAGATAGAAGATTACGGCTCGATTCCAAACCGCGTACCTCCAGAGATACCCCGGCTGAATGGCTACCCTGATCGCCCTACCCATTCTCAGCCTGCTGTTGATCTTCCAGACCGCGGTTACCAGCCAGATGCCCCTGCTGCATGGGACGCCTGACCTGGTTCTCCTGGGAGTGATCGCCTGGGCGTTGCAGAAGCGTGTGCAGACCGCCTGGCGATGGAGTATAATCGCCGGATTATTGGTTGGCTTTGTCTCTGCGCTGCCGTTTGGAACGGCTATCCTTGGATACCTGTTAGCCACCGGGTTTACCTTGCTGCTAAGGCAAAGAGTGTGGCAGGTGCCGATATTCGCGATGTTTATCGCCACTTTTTTAGGGACTGTGATTACCCATGCGATTTCCTTCTCTGCTTTACGCTTGTTTGGAGATCCTCTTCCTTTATGGGAAGCATTGAACCTGATCACCCTTCCCAGCTTATTATTGAACCTGCTGTTAGCGATACCGCTTTATGCTTTAATCGGAGACCTGGCAAGCTGGCTATACCCTGAAGAGTTAGAAGTCTGACTTAGCCTCAGACATTACAGATAGCAAATTGACTGGTAAACACACAGAAACATTATTCTTGAGCTCTAAACCATGAATGGATCACCACACCTACAAAACAAGGTTGAATCCTGGAGGGTTTACGCTTTATTCGGTATTCTCGGATTGGTTTTCCTTATTTTCGTCGGTAAACTTTTCAAGTTACAGGTTTTGGAAAACCAGTCCTGGACCGCTAAAGCCGCAGAAAACAGCACCCGCGAAATCAATATCCCCGCCATGCGGGGAATTATCTATGACCGGAATGGGATCGTACTCGCCCGTAACGTTGCATCCTACAATGTTGTCATTACTGCCGCAGACCTGCCCGACGACCCAGGTGCAGTTCAAACCATCTTTCGCCAGCTTTCCGCATTAATTGATGTGCCGGTCAACCGGGGAGAGTTAAGCCAGGAAGATCCCTATGTTCCGTGTGTCTCCGATCATGGGATTTCCCAGATTGTGGAATATGGCCAATCTTCCACGCCCTATTCGCCAGTGAAAATCAAGTGTGATATCAATGAGAATACGGCGATGATCTTGCAAGAAAGAGCAGTAGATTGGCCCGGCGTTTCGGTTGAAATTCAACCGATCCGCGAATACCCCACCGGCTCGCTGACCGCTTCGATTGTCGGATTCCTCGGTCCTATACCTGCCAGCCAGGAGCAGGAATTCCTGGCGCAAGGAATGGATCCAAACCGGGATAAAGTGGGCTATGCAGGCCTGGAACTGCAATATCAAGATGTCCTATCGGGTAAGAACGGTTCGCGCACAGTTATGGTGGATGTGGGCGGTAAGGCCTTAGATCCTGTCTCATCCCCAATATCTCCTACCCCGGGCCTTAGCCTTCGATTGACGATCGATACGCGTTTGCAACAAGCCGCCGAAGCGATTTTCAAGAAAGAAATCGACGAATGGAATACATACTTTAACAAGCTGGTTTATACCAGCGGAGTTATCATCGCTTTGAACCCCCAAACCGGCGAAGTTCTGGCAATGGTCTCTTATCCTTCTTACGAGAACAATCGCATGGCGCGCATCATCCCCTCCTATTACTACGACCAGTTGATACAGGATCCAACCAATCCGCTGTTAAATCATGCGGTAGGGGATGTTCTGCCGGCCGGTTCGGTTTTCAAATTGGTCACCGGTGTGGGGGCTCTAAATGAAGGCGTGGTTACTCCGGATCAACAGATCGAGACCCCTGGCGTGTTGATCGTCACCGAGAAATACTACGCCAACGATCAGGGGGTGCCAAGACAATTCGTTGACTGGAACCGGGCCGGGTTCGGCCACCTGGATTTTGTGCACTGCCTGTCCAATTCGAGTAATGTCTGTTTCTATAAACTCGGGGGAGGCTACAAAGATGAAATTCCGAACGGCGGCCTTGGGATTTGCCGCCTCGGGACGTACGCAGCCGCGATGGGTTATGGAAAGGCGCCCGGGATCGGTTTGCCGGACGAACAAGACGGTCTTATCCCCGATCCTACCTGGAAGCGCATCAACCAGGGTGAAAGCTGGTCGTCCGGAGACACCTACATCTCCAGTGTAGGCCAGGGCTATGATCTGGCGACGCCCATCCAGGTCCTGCTCTCGGCCTCGGTCGTCGCCGACGATGGAAAGTTCATGCAGCCAACGCTGATCCGTGAAGTGCTGGATGGTGAGGGAAACGTGGTCCCAGCGTACCTGGATGCGGATGGTAATATCACGACCGACCCAAATAAAGCTGTTCGACAGCTCTCGCCGTTCCAACCCACGATGAAATGGGATATTACGACAGATCCCGTGATCCAGGAATTCAACGAAACCACGATCCGCGGTTGTGAACCGATCGAGGGACAAAAGAAAACCGTCCAACCCTGGGTGCTGCAGAAAGTTCAAGAGGGCATGCGGCTGGCTGTCACAGAAGGGACTCTTGCAGACGTGTTCGAAGGCAGCACCATCGTCGCCGCCGGAAAAACAGGCACTGCGGAATATTGTGACAAATATGCTGCTGCGAAAAATATCTGCACCTACGGCAATTGGCCTACCCATGCCTGGACGATTGGGTTCGCCCCGTACGATAATCCGGAGATCGCCGTCGTCGCGTTTGTGTACAACGGCGGTGAAGGGTCGAGTGTGGCTGGTCCAATGATCCGCCAGGTGCTCGAATCCTATTTCGAGCTGAAAGCGATCGATAATGCGTTCCAGACACCCTAAAGGTTCATGCTATAATCACGGCGTGAAGCGGCCCAACGAGTTGTCAACAATTTTACCCGGCAGAAAAACCACCATGGTTCTAAGCTCAGGCGCGGTCGATCCCGGAAAACCAGGCTGCATTCGAAGGTATTTTAGAAACCTTGAGCCGTTCACAAACAGGTAGTCCTTGAGCAATCAACCATCGGACCGGCTGGCAAAAGAAGAAAAGCGCCCTAAAATCCAGATTAAAGGGATTCGCGAAGGGTTGTTGATCTCAGTTGGAGACGAGGGCACATGGACAGAGGTCCAACAAACTCTCTTAGAACACATCGACAGCCAGCTTGAATTTTTGCGAGGCGCGAAGCTGGCCCTAGAAGTTGGAAATCATGTGATCAAAGCGGCTGAGATGGGCCACTTGCGTAGCTTGATCTCCGATCGCGAGCTCACGCTCTGGGCGGTGATGAGCAATTCGCCGATGACCATTCAAACCGCCCAGACCCTGGGGCTTGCAACTCGCATCTCCCGCCCGCGTCCGGATTCGCCGCCCTCCCGCGCCGAAACCAGCCCGCGTGAGGGAGAAGAAGCGATCCTGGTCCAACGCACATTACGGTCAGGCTTTCGTTTGCAGAACGCCGGGCATGTGGTCATCGTTGGGGATATCAACCCAGGAGCTGAGATCATCGCTGGTGGAAATGTGATTGTTTGGGGACGCTTGCGAGGGATGGTTCACGCAGGGGCGGAAGGCGACGAGAACGCAGTGGTGTGCGCGCTGGATCTTTCCCCCACGCAACTTCGCATCGCGGGTAAAATTGCCATCACTCCCCAAAGGCGCGGCAAACCCCAGCCGGAATTGGCGCGGCTGGAAAACGGGCAGGTCATCGCTGAACCATGGAATCCGAAGAAAGGCAAATAACCCTTTCACGATTTACGCCTGGCGTTACCGAATTACGAAGGGAACGCTAAACGTAAGGCGTGAAAAACACCATGGAACGGGGCACATTTATGACAGGGAAAGTCGTCACAGTCACATCTGGCAAAGGCGGTGTGGGCAAAACAACCGCGACTGCCAACATTGGGGCTGCTTTGGCAGCCGTCGGAAATAAAGTTGTCTGCATCGATGCTGATATCGGTCTGAGAAACCTGGACGTCGTTTTGGGGCTTGAGAACCGTATTGTCTACGACCTGGTAGATGTCGTCGAAGGACGCTGCCGATTACGCCAGGCCCTCATTCGTGATAAGCGCCTGCCAGAATTATTCTTGATCCCTGCGGCCCAGACGCGCGACAAAAGCGCAGTGTCGCCAAGTGACATGGTGCGGCTGTGTGATGACCTGCGCCAGGATTTCGATTGGATCATCATCAACTCACCTGCAGGATCGAGCGCGGCTTTCGCAATGCTTTAGCGCCAGCGAATATCGTTCTCGTAGTGACCAATCCGGAGGTGTCAGCAGTTCGTGACGCCGATCGCATTATCGGGTTGGTAGAGGCTGAAGAGAAAGGTCCGGCGCGCCTTGTAATTAACCGCATTAAGCCCAGCATGGTACGGCGCGGTGAAATGCTCTCGGCAGATGATGTGTTGGAACTGCTCGCTGTCGAATTAATCGGGATGGTGCCGGATGATGAGAATGTTATCACCAGCACGAACCGAGGATTGCCCATCGTAATGGATGGTCGCAGCAAAGCCGGGCAGGCGTTTCGGAACATTGCCCGCCGGTTACAAGGTGAAGAGGTTCCATTCCTCTCGCTGGATGATGAGGGTGGCTTGTTTGGTCGCCTGGCGCGCTTAATTCGCCCAGGAGGTGATTAAGATGAGCAGCTTTTTGGACCGCCTATTAGGACGCGACACGAAGAGCGCCCACATGGCCAAGGAGCGCATGAAACTGGTGTTAATCCACGACCGTACGGATTTGACGCCAGGCGCCTTGGAGTCCTTGAAAGATGAGCTGATCGAGGTCATTTCCCGTCACATTGAAATTGACCCAAATGCTGTGCGCATCGATATGACCCAGGAAGGGCGCGAGCAGCGTTTGATTGCGGATATTCCTTTACGGACCGTGCGTAAAAGGCGAACTGGCTAGGAAATCAGGAGAACATTTCTCGGGGTTGCTTGAACGACAAAGGCATCTCCATAAGAATTGTTGCAAAAAGTTTATGCGTGAAACAACGACTACAACAACCTGGCGCCATTTTGACTTCTGGTTGCTGGGCGCGGTGGCGCTGCTGGTGATTTTTGGCATAACAATGATCCGGTCTGCAGTCGCCGGAAATATTGAGCTGGCCCAATTGGATCTTGTGCGCCGGCAAATCATTTTCGCTGTGGCAGGTTTCGCGGTGATCCTGATGGTAACCGCCATCGATTATCACCTGTGGGCCTCGATCAGCCAGACGATGTACCTGGCTACGGCTGGCATCCTGGCGATCCTCTTTGCGGCTGGCTCGGCTTTGTACGGCTCTGCCCGCTGGTTCGACACCGGGGTGATCTTGATCCAGCCCTCCGAGATCGCCAAAATCGTAATCATCCTGGTCCTGGCAGAATTTTTCACCCGTCACAAGGACCAGATTGGCGAGCTCAAGTGGGTGATACGCAGTTTCTTGATGACGATGGGGATCACCATTTGGATTCTGCTCCAACCGAATTTAAGCACTTCCCTGGTGATGATCGTAATCTGGCTTGCTTTGCTTTGGGCAGGCGGTCTGCGGGTGAAACATTTAATGGCATTTTCTGGGGCAAGCCTGGCAGGTATACTCGCCGGCTTTCCTTTACTGGTGAAGTTTAAGATTATTCACGATTACCAGCTTGCCCGAATTACGAATTTTCTCTTTCCCGATCCAAATGCCAGCTACGGTGACACCTACAATATCCAGCAGGCGCTGATCAGCATCGGCTCCGGCGGGTGGTTTGGCGAGGGGTACGGGCATGGTACCCAGGTGCAACTGCGCTTTCTAAAAGTACGCCATTCAGACTATATTTTCTCGGCGATGGCGCAGGAATTCGGATTCGTGGGCACCGTCTTAGTGGTCATCGTTTTTCTATTTGTGATCTATCGCTGTCTGCGAGCAGCCCGCCTTTCCAGGGACACATTTGGTTCGTTGATTGCGTTTGGAGTGGCCATTCTGCTCACATTCCAGGCGATGGTGAATATTGGGGTCAATCTGAATATGCTCCCGGCAACTGGCCTGACTCTACCCTTCGTGAGTTATGGCGGCAGCTCTTTGCTTTCCACGCTCCTGGGCATTGGATTGGTGGAAAGCGTCATTTTACGGCACAAAGCCCTTGAATTTTAAGCGCACACCGGAGAATCTATGGGCTATTCCAACCTTCCTGCACGCGTGCGTTATGCACCTTCACCAACAGGCCGCCTTCATCTGGGCGGCGCCCGGACAGCACTGTATGATTATCTGCTGGCGCGCCAGACCGGCGGTCAGTTCATTCTGCGTCTTGAAGACACCGATCGCAAGCGTTATATCCCTGGGGCAGAGGCTGAACTGGAACAAGGTCTTCATTGGCTGGGCCTCTATTGGGATGAGGGCTTCGATATCGGCGGTCCTTATGCCCCTTATCGCCAATCTGACCGAAAGGAAATCTATTTAGAGCACGCCAGGGTCTTGATCGAAAAGGGCGACGCGTACTACTGCTTTTGTTCCCCCGAACGCCTGGAGCGTATCCGCAGAGAACAGCAAAAACGTAAGGAGCCTCAACTTTATGATGGCACCTGCCGGCGATTGGACCTTGGCGAGGCCGCAGCTCGTGTCGCAGCAGGCGAACCACACGTAATCCGCTTCAAAATGCCAAAAGAGGGTTCCATCACTGTCCACGATCGCCTGCGCGGAGACATTACCGTGGAAAACCGCACGCTGGACGATTACATCATTGTGAAATCAGACGGCCTGGCCCTCTACCACCTGGCAGCGATTGTGGATGACCACCTGATGGGAATCACACACGTCATGCGCAGCTCTGAATGGCTGCCGACCTTCCCTCTACATGTCCACATCATCCGGGCATTCGGATGGGATGAGCCGGAATGGGTCCATCTTTCAATCTTTCTAAAACCGAGCGGTAAAGGCAAGATGAGTAAGAGGGACACTTCTCAATTCACGCAAGATGGTTATTCCAACTTTATCAATGACCTGGGAGACCTGGGATATGTCCCTGAGGCAGTGGTTAACTGGATCGCCCTGATGGGCTGGAGTTACGATGACCACACCGAATTTTTTACGATGGAAGACCTCATCCAGAAATTTAGCCTTGACCGGTTAAATCCCTCTCCAGCCGCCATCAATTTCTCAAAGCTGGATCATTTTAACGGTCTGCATATCCGCAATCTCCCGGTGCCGGTGTTGGCAGAGCGGGTTAAACCGTTTCTGGAGAAAGCCGGATTGGTGGTGGAAGACGAGAAACTCTTAAAGATCATCCCGATCATTCAGGAGCGAATTGGCACGCTGGATGAGGCCACCCGGTTTGCCGGCTTCTTCTTCGAAGATGACGTGCATCCAGCGCCAGAAGATCTGGTTGGAAAGAAAATCTCACCCGCGAAATCGGTAGAGGCTGCTCGTCGCGCTTATCAAATTCTAGAAAATATACCGGAATTTTCACATGAAGCGGCTGAGCAACCCCTGCGGGATCTGGCGGACGAGCTTGGCCTGAAAGCAGGACAGTTGTTTGGTATCCTGCGCGTTGCGGTTACCGGACAGACCGTAAGCCCTCCATTACTGGAGAGTATGGCGATCATCGGAAAAGAGAAAGTGTAAGCCCGGTGCCTGTTCCACGGCCTGACGCTTTCGCTCCCATAGACGCTCGACATCCAGACCCTTCTTCGACAGCGACATTGCCAACGCTTGCTCCGCCGGAAAAGCCGCGAGTCCCACCAGGGCATCGACAGCTTGATCCACGACGGACCCGTCAGGTGGAGCCAGTTCGGCTGACTCGAACATGCCTGGAATGATCTCGCGCAGGTCGTCCGCCGATGGAAGCGGCTCGTCAATAACCATTACGTCGTTCTGCAACTCAACTGGGAGCACCGAGCCGGGAGTCGTCACCAGCACGAGCATCTGGCCGCCGACCTTGAATGCGTCGCGGAGATTCCAGACGCCCTGCACGATGTCGACCTGTTCCCAGATGCGCTGCGGGTTGTTGAAGAACACAATGGCGTCCGCAAACTGTTTCACCGCAGCGCCCTTGTGAAGGGCCAACAGTACATCCGCCGGACCGGCAATAGCGGCCTTCTCACCGAACACGTGGGCAGTAGCCTCTTTGGCTGCCTTGTTGCGTGCGGCGATGCCGCCCATGATGTCCCATGCGAATACAGGAGCTTCGGTTTTGCCGCAGAGGCTTGCCGAAACTTGAGCCATCGCGCTGGCCGGATCGGCCGTCCTGACGGCAAGTAGCGGAGTACCGGCCCGGCGAGCCGCCTTGAGCAGGCTGCGGAAATCTTCTGTGGATCGAATCATTGAATCTCTCTCCTG
>CAWCPR010000021.1:0-21100 GCA_963797475.1 uncultured Chloroflexia bacterium
TATTGACTTCTCCGCCATTTTCCTGTAAGATTTATTCAGTTATTGTTACGGTTATCAGCTAATTTAGCCAATTAATTGAATAAGTTTGTCATTTCTATGGAATTCGGCGAGATAGACCACCCTGTTCGGGCAAGCAACCATGGACCAACTCGCTCTCTCTGAACGCCAAAAACGGATCCTGAACGCCCTGCGATCCAATAAGCCGACATCCCTGAAGGAATTATCCCAACGAGTCCGGATCAGCGATTCGACGCTGCGCCGGGATCTCTTCCCCCTGGTAGACAGCGGACTCGTGACTCGCCAATTCGGCAGCGTTCAACTGGCTTACTCGCCCGATGTTGAAACGCCGTTTGTCCTGCGCGCGACCATCAATGAGGAAGAGAAACGCAGGATCGCCCGCGCCGCCGTCGACCTCATTCAGGAAGGCGATTCTATTTTCATTTCCGGCGGTACGACCACTCGGGAGCTGGCCCAACTGCTCCCCCTGCGGCAAAGATTGACGGTCATCACCAACGCCCTTCCGGTTGCCAATGCCGTTGTGGGCAAGCCAGGCATCAAGCTGGTGATATTGGGCGGCGAGGTTCGCCGCGACGAACAGAATATGCACGGACACCTGACCCTGTTTGGCGTCGACCAGTTGCGGGCGGAGCTGTTATTTTACGGCATTGAAGCGATCAGCCTGGAACACGGCCTCACCCACAGCCACCTGATCGAGGTGAGCACCGACAGGGCCTTGATACGCGCCTGCAGCCGGACAATCGTGCTTGCCGATAACTCCAAGTTCGGGAAAGTCGCCCCGGCTGTGGTCGCGCCGCTATCCCAGGTTCACACCATCATCACCGGGCGCGGGTTGGCACAAGCGTATGTCGACCGGCTGCGCGAACAGCAAATCCAGCTAATCCTCGTATGAGCAGGCAGCTTGAATGACTCCACCCTCCCAAGAAGTCTACGAAGAGCTTTATGAAACCATGGCGGGCAAGCCGGTGCTGAACACCCACAGCCACCAGTTGCCAGAACAGGAATACCGAGATTTTAGCCTGGATGCGCTCTTGCGCAATGCATACATTAACTGGTGCGGCGTTTCATGGGACCACACGCCAGAATCGCGGCGCATCCTGTTCGAAAAAGTCCGTTTCCACTCCGCTTTCGTCTGGTTATATAAAAGCCTGAGGGATATCTACAAGCTCGATCTGCCTCTGGATGAATCGACCTGGGAAGATTGGAGCCGGGAAATTTCCAAAGCCCACCGAGACCCATCCTTCCGGCGTACGATCCTGGCAGATCAGTGCTGCTACCGGCGCACAATCCTGGATGCCTACTGGCGTCCAGGCAGCGATAACGGCGATCCAGCGCTATTCGCCCCCACCTTCCGTGTCAACGCTTTCTTCTTCGGTTTTTCTCCCGTCGTAGTGGATAGCGACGACAACAATCCGTACACGCTGTACTCGGGGACCTGGATCAAAGACCTGGACGAGTACACCACCTGGGTTGCCCAGAAAATCGCTCAGGCAAAACACCAGGGAGCGGTGGCCATCAAGGTGCCAATCGCCTATGATCGCGGCCTGGATTTCGCAGAAATCACCCCACAAGAAGCGCGGCTGGCTTTCTCTCGCCTGGTTGAGGCGGCTGCACCTTCCGCTGGGGATTCGTCCCTTACGCCTGGAGATCTTATCCCATCGAATGCCCCGGTCTTGAAAGCTTTCCCAAGCCTCGAGCCAGGGGTCGATCCACAGGATCTCAAGGCTTTCCAGGATTACCTTTTCTTCTCGATTTGCCGTATCGCGGCAGAACTCGACCTGCCGGTCCAGATCCACACAGGCACCGGGCAGGGACGCCGCACGAACGCCCTCTGGCTGCAAGAGGCGATCGAAAAAAATCCCTCGACCCGGTTTGTGCTGCTGCACTGCAGTTATCCGTGGGTGCAGGATATCGTACCCCTGGTAACCCGCTACGCGAACGTCTACCCCGATCTCAGCATGCTGCCCTTGTTTTCGACCCAGGCGAGCAAAAGCGTTCTTCACGAGCTGCTGGAGGCGACAACCGCCGATAAAGTCGCCTGGGGTTGCGATACCTGGACACCGGAGGAAAGCTTTGGCTCTCTCCTGGCGTTCCGGCAGGTTGCGGCCAGCGTGCTCCAGGAGAAGATCAGCGCTGGCTATTTCTCTGCCAGCGATGCCTACCAGGTCCTGGATAACATCCTGTTTAAGAACGCAGCCCGCCTGTACCAGCTCGAGCCACCCAACCCGGTTACGGATTGATGATCAGGAGGTGAAATTGCCCCAACCGCTCTATTTGCCCGGTACCATACAAATCTCTACGTGCCTTCTTAAAAAGTGGGATTCTTCCGGCTGATTGAGAAGCTACCCATAGTAACCATAATGTCTCCAAGAAAGGATTGAACAAAATGAAAGGACCCTTCCTTCGCCTTTTCGTTGTGTTGCTGATCTTAACAATGGTATTGCCCGCCTGCGCGAAAGCCACCCCCAGTCCTGCTGCAGAAGCACCGGTCAATCTGACCTTCTGGTTCTGGGCCGAACCCGATGCTCCCGGCGCAAACGACTGGATCGAGAACGTGGTGCAGGAATATAAAAAAGTAAAGCCCAACGTCACCGTAGAAGTTGTGCCCCAGGGCACGGATGCGTTGATCAGCGGATTTCAGACCGCCGTCTCAGCAGGCAGCGGCGGGCCGGATATCGCCTCGCAGTGGGCGACCGGGCAGGTGATGGGCTTTGTCTGGCAGGATGCGCTCGTACCGATCAGCGATTACATCTCTCAGGATACCCTTAAGACCTGGCTGAACCTAGATGAGAATAAGTATAACAACAAAATCTGGGGAGCCCCGATGTACCTACTGACCATCGTGGTCATGTACAATAAAGACCTGTTCGCCCAGGCAGGGATTACACCTCCGGGCCCGGATGAGCGCTGGAGCTGGGACCAATTTTTGGCCGCCGCGGAAAAACTAAAGGCAGCCAACATCACCCCCTTTGGCATTGGCGATCTCGGCGGTTACGGAGGCGCCTGGTTCTGGTCAAACTTCGCCGGCCAGAATATGGATTCGGTCGACGAGCTGCGCCAGGCAGTGGTCGGCGACCAATCCTTCCAGGACCCGAAGTACACAGGTTTCTATCAAGAGCTGGACAAGATGGTCAAAGCCGGCTACTTCAATTCAGATGTCATGTCCCGTGATCTGTCGTACGGCAACGACCTGTTCTCACAGGGCACGGTTGGGATGGCTTTCGGCACCGATGGCTTTGTCAGCCAGGCTCTGAAGGATATGGGCGCGGACAAAATCGGGATCATGCCGATCCCCAAGTGGGGCAGCGGCAAGCTGGCCGATTACGGGAATTCGACCCAGTCGATCTCCTTCCTGATCACGAAACAATCCAAAAACCCTCAGGCGGCGGCGGATTTCTTGGTGTACCTGCACTCGCCTGAAATCTTGAAAAGCTGGTACGAGACGACCGGGATTATTCCGGCCGATACCCAGTTTGATTCCAGCCTGATCACCGATCCAATGATCCAGCAGCTTTTCAAGATCAAAACCACAGGGCCGCAGGTCTGGCTCGAGAACTTCATCCCCGGGCAGGTCAATTCCGAGGGCGACCTGGCAGCCGGAGAGCTGGTCTTCTCCCAAAGCGGATCGCCGGATGACGCGGCTCAGATCTGGCAGAATGCTGCGGATACCTGGCGCACCCAGCATCCGGATGAGCTCGAAAAGTGGAAAAGCTGGCAGCAATAGCCAGGCCGGTAAGATCGGCAGGAATTTCATTTACCCATCCATTCCGGGGCGAGGCGAAGGGTTTCAAGCGCAGGCTAAAAGAATGCGCCGGTCCCTTCGCCTCGCCCAGAGCCCGCCGCAGCAGCACCTGTAGTCTGCAAGGCAGGCAGCGTTTTTTACTGATAGCATACCAGGATGTCGCGTATGAGTGCAGTTCGTTGGAAAATTCCACGGTCCAAGCATGGAGCAGTTTGGGAGCCGTACCTGTACCTCCTGCCTGCTTCCCTTTTCTTGTTGTTCACCTTTATTTATCCGATCGTCCAGATTTTTCGGTTAAGCTTGTTCAAAACCAGTGAGAGTCATGCGCCGGTAATCTCGTTTGATTTTTATAAACTGGTCCTTACAGATAAAATTTTTTGGCGCAGCGCGACGAACAATGCATTGTTGATGCTGAGCGTCCCGTTGATGACCGTCCTGGGGCTGGTCATCGCCGTCCTGCTGTTTGAAAAAGTGCGCGGTTGGCGGGTTTACCGTTCGATTATTTTTCTGCCCTACATCCTGGCGATCCCAACAGTAGCCACCACTTTCGTATATCTCCTGGGGCGTGAGGGCATTGTCAACTCACTCCTTACCTGGGCGGGCGCGGGTTTTCTGGCCCAGGATTGGCTGGGTAACCAATCGCTGGTCATCCCATCCATCAGCAGCCTGATTGTCTATCGCGAGCTGGGATTCGGGGTCGTCCTTTTCCTGGCCAAGTTGATGTCGATGGATCGGGAAATCCTGGAAGCCGCAGAGATCGATGGGGCGAATTGGTGGCAGAAGCACGTGTTTGTCACCATTCCCCAAATGGCCTTTGTGATCCAATTCTTTATTGTGGTGGAAGTCATCACCATGCTCTCCTGGGTATTCGCCTACGTCTACAGCTCCACCCAGGGTGGGCCAAGCAATTCCTCCAGCGTGATAGAGTTCTACTTGTGGAGACACGGTTTCTATTACCGCTCTCCGGAAATGGCAGCCGCGACGGCGGTTATCCTGCTTTCGGTGACGACCTTCCTGATCATCGTTCAGATGCGGTTCCGCCGCTTTTCACTGGAGGAGTCATGAGGGCCGTGCGCCTGTACGTTTCCCCCATCCTCCAGGGGCTGGCGAAGCATGGTTTCTTGATCCTGCTCAGCATTTTGATGATCTACCCGGTCTACTACATGATCATCACCAGCCTGAAAACGCGCCTGGAATGGTTGAGCAACCAGTTCGGCCTGCCAAGTAGCATTACATTCTCAAACTACGTGCAGGTTTTTATCGACGGCAAGCTGCCGTTGTGGTTCCGCAATTCAATAATGGTGACGGTGGGCTCTGTTTTCATGGCGACGCTGTTCGCAATCCTGGCAGCCTACGCGATCACCCGCTTTACCTTCCGCGGCCGGGCGATGTTCCTGAACACGATGGTGGCGCTAATGGTGGTTCCACCGTCCGTGCTGATCATCCCTTTATTTATCCTGATGGTGCGGGGTAAATTAATCAACACCTTACCCGGCCTGATCTTAATCTACGTCGGCTTGCTCATCCCCTTCTCAATCTACCTGTTGGTGAGCTTTTTCCGCAGCCTGCCGCACGAGCTGTTTGACGCGGCCGCCATTGACGGGTGCACCAATTTTGGCATCCTGTGGCGCATCGTGCTGCCGCTTTCCGGCCCGGCTTTTATGACTCTCCTGATCGTCAACGCCCTGTATGTCTGGAATGAGCTGCTCTTGGCGCTCGTCTTCCTGCAGGGGGAAGACCTGAAAACCCTCATGCCGGGGCTGCTGATGTTCAAAGGACACTTTTTTAACAATGAGGCCATGGTGATGTCGGCCGCGTTCCTGGCCTGCCTGCCGATGATCCTGCTCTACTTGTTCGGACAGCGTTTGTTCGTCGAAGGTCTGACCGCCGGCTCGATCAAATGAACCCGGCAGGAAGAACCCTTTGTAAAGGATTATTGGCGGATGGCGCAATGCAGCCCCTGCCTCGCTCCCGAAAGAACCCACCCCATGAACAACCCTTTACACCGCGAACAATTCCTGGCTGCCCTTAAGCACCAGGAGGCCGACCGGGTCCCTGTGACCCTGGGCAGTCCCTCTTGTGCAATACACCGCAGCGCCCAACAACGACTGTTGGAATATCTGGGTTTGCCTCCCGCCCAGGCGCCAGTGGTCATCGATAATATCCTGCAAATCGTGGAGCCGGACCCGCAGCTTCTCCAGCGTTTTGATGTGGATGTGCTCTGGCTGCTGCCACAAGAGCCCCAGGCGCCGTGGGGCGCCGAGGGCAATTCGTATGTGGATGAATTCGGACGCCGTTTTACTTCGGGCGGTGGATTTTATAATCAGATCTCCAGCCCGCTCCAGCAGGGCACAACCGAAGAATTATCCAATTACCGCTTCCCGCAGTTGTCTGGCGACCGTGTCCGCGGCCTGCACGAAAAAGCCGCCCGCCTGTACGAGCAAGGGTTCGGCTTAGGCGTGGACGGCCCGTGGGGCATCTACGAGATCAGCAGCAGCCTGCGCAGCACCGAACAATACCTGATGGACATGCTGCTCAACCCGGTTTATGCCGAGGAGATCGCCGAGCGGGTTTTGGAAGAACACCACATCCCGTTTTATTCGCTGCTCCTGGAGGCAGCTTCTCCATACGCGCAGATGGCGGTGATCAGCGATGACCTGGGGGGCCAGCAGGGCTTGATCTTCTCACCGCGCCTGTTCCGCCAGATCTTCAAACCGCGTTTGAAGCGGTTAATCAAGCACATCCACTCCCTGGCGGATGTGCGGGTCTACATGCATTCGGACGGCGCTATTTCCGACCTGATCCCGGACCTGATCGAGATCGGCGTGGAAGGCTTGAACCCGGTCCAACACACCGCCCGCGGCATGGACCTCGCCGGGCTGAAAAACCGCTATGGCAAGGATCTTGGCTTTTTCGGCGGGACCCTGGAAAACAAATCGCTCAGCTTCGGCGATCCTCAAACCATCCGGAAAAACGTGCGCGAGAATATTTCCATTCTCGCCCCGGGTGGAGGCTTTCTGTTTGCCTCCATTCATAATATCTCGCAAGAAGCGCCTCCGGAAAATATCGTCGCTCTTCTGGACGCCGGGCTGGAATTCGGGCGCTACCCGGCAGGATTTGCGCAGAGCCAGGGCTGAAAGCGCCCTGGAGGAAAACCCCTACTGGAAGGACGCATACCAATGAGCAATTACAGCCATCGCGAACGGGTTTTAGCAGCCCTACACCACGAAGAGACGGACCGGCCTCCTATGGATATGATGGGGAACGCCACTATGCTGCTCGACCAGACCTACTTACGTCTGCGCGATCACCTGGGCTTTACCCCGATCCCGCCAGTACGCTCGGGCAGCACAGCAAACTATTATGACGAGCGCATCCTGGAAATGTTCGACATCGACTTCCGGCGAGTATTTCTGGGCAAGAATCCGGGCTGGAGGCGAACAACCTTCGATGACGGGACGTACCTGGATGAATTCGGCGTGCGCTGCCAGACCAGCGGCCCGTACGTAAACTTCATAGAACATCCACTCCAGCAGGCCCAAACGGTTGAGGAAGTTGAAGCTTTTGCCTGGCCCACCCCGGAAAGCCTGTTTACAAGCCAGGGATTAGCGCAGCAGGCGCGCCGGCTCTGCAACGAGAGCGATTACCTGATCGTCGCCCGCAACCCAATCACTTTTGGCTTTTTGGACCGGAGCTGCAGCTTGATGGGCATCTCAGAGTTTATGGTGACACTGGCCCTCAGGCCCCTGGTCGCCCAGGCGATCATCGCCCACCTGCTCGAGATTTACAAAGGGATCTACGGCATGTTCCTGGACGCCGCCGGTCCGTACGTACAAATGGTCGAATACGGAGATGACCTGGGGGCGCAAAATAACCCGCTGATTTCACCGCGGATGTTTGCCGCCTTCCTGGCGCCTGCGGAAAAGGAGCTTTTCAGGATGATCCGCGCTAAAGCGCCCCAGGCCGCGATTTTCCATCATTCAGACGGTTCTATATTTAAGCTCATACCCGGCCTGATCGAGGCCGGGGCGGATGTCCTCAACCCGGTCCAGACCTCTGCCAGGGGAATGGACGGGCGCTTGTTAAAGGAGAGCTTCGGCGGGCGGCTGGCGTTCCACGGGGCGATCGAAAAGCTGGACGGGCCGCTGGACGAATTGGTCGCGGAAGCCAAGGAGAAGCTCGCCATCTTTGCCCCCAATGGCGGGTATATTTTTGCCTCCTGCAACCACATGATCGACGTCCCAGTGGAGAATATCCTGGCAATGTTCGAAACGGCTCGGGGCTGGCGGGCTTAACGGCTCTGGTCGGCGCGCATCCACCACAGGTACGTCGCGAGCATGCCTGCCAGGCCGGTTAAGAGAGCAATCCATAAACTGGCGGGCGTGAGGCTCGCATCACGGGCGTAGAGGCCCGGCACCGCCCAGGGAAAGTATTCGCCCCAGCCGGCCACAATGGCCAGGTTTGCCATCATCACCGAGATAACTCCGGCCGCGATTGGCAGCAGGTAACCCCGTCCCAGGCTGGCGAAAAAAGCAAACGGCATAACGACCACAATCACCAGGCAAACCGATACCGCCAGGACAGCGCTGCCCTGCAGAAGAACGCTCACTGAGCCGAGCGGGAGCTGGAAAAGGGCGCCCACCAGCAGGCTCACAACGTAAATTTCCACCGTCAGCGCCGCGGACCAGACCGCCACCACGATGAACTTTGCCAGGAGTATGCTGGCGCGTGGAACCGGGACGGCGAGCAGGTCTTTCAACGTGCCGTCGCTAAATTCACGACCGAACACCCAACTGATGATCAGGCAGAATATAAAGAATCCGCCGACTGCGACCGCCTGGACGACCATGTTCAGGTAAGTTGGCCAGTCTGCGGCGACGCCTGCGATCAGGTTCGCTTTGGCGCTGATCAATCCGAGATTCCGAGAAAGCTCGGGGTCCTTATAGATAAAAATCAAAAAACCGGTCGCCAGGGGCAAAAGCAGGAACCCCAGGGCGGTAAACAAGGGCATCCCGGAGCGGATGGCTTTTCTCATCTCGATCCAAAGCGTATTGGCAAGGGCGTTCATTTCACATCTCCATTCAATCCGACCAGGCGCAGAAAATATTGTTCGAGATCTTCCTGTTCCACGACAAGCTGGGTGGGTGGGACTCCAGCCTGGACCAACAATCTGGCGATATCATCCGGGCGATCGATGGACTCAATATTTTTGAGCTCAATCAGACCATCCCGGAGGACTTCAGCGGGCTGCCCGGCGCTGGTCAATGCCAGGCGGGCTGCCTCGATATCCCGCGCCCGCAGCAGCAGCCGGCTTCGCCGGTTCCGCTCCAGCTCGTCGACCTCCAGTTCCTGGAGCAGGCGGCCCTCGTGGATAATCCCGATGCGGCGGGCAAGCCGCGAAACTTCGGCCAGGATATGGCTCGCCATAAAGACCGTCACACCCTGTTCGCGGGTCAGCTCGAGCAGGAGCTCGCGGATCTCGACGATCCCGGCCGGGTCCAGGCCATTGGCCGGCTCGTCCAAAATCAACAGCCTGGGATCGTGCAGCAAGGCTTTGGCCAATCCCAGCCGCTGGGCATTCCCCAGGGAAAGGGTGCCGGCCCGCCGGTTGGCATAAACGGCTAACCCCAGGCGCTCGATGGCCTGGCTGACGGCCTTCGGCGGTGTGCCGGGGTGTAGGCGGCGGGCCACTTCCAGATTCTCATAGACGGTCAGCTCGGGATAAGCATTCGGCGTTTCCACCAGATAACCGACCTGGGCCCAGGGTTCCCGGCTGCCCAGGCGCACCTGGGTTTGCAGCACGCAGGCGCTGCCGGAGGTGGGCTTGATCATCCCCAGCAGCATGCGGATGGTGGTCGTTTTCCCGGCGCCGTTCAGGCCGAGAAACGCGTAAATCTCCCCCTCGGCGACGCGCAAGGAAAGCTGATCGACGGCGGTTACGTCCCCGTAGCGCTTCCCCAGATCTTCGGTTTCAATCGTATAAATCATTTTCTTTAACCCTTTTCGAGCTGCGCGGCAGGACGGAGCGGCATTGGGACCTGGAGCTCGACCTCGCCCAGGCAGAAAGCAGCGATCAGCTCCAGGAGCAGATCGACCGTGCCAGCCAGGGTGTTTGGACCAAAATCTTCTTTGTGCAGAACGATCAGAACGAGCGCATACAACAGGCCGCCGATCTCCTCGGGCCGGGCCTGGATGGGTATGCCCGCGCTGCGGCAGCGGGCGACCAGCGCTTCTATAAAAATCCGGTCGCTGGCCAGGTGCTCCTGGAGTTTCTCTTCCGGAACTCTGCGCCGGAGCAGCTCATAATCACTGCCGGTGACAAACTGCAAGACCGGCATGGTTTCCAAAAGCCCAAAAGCCTTCTTCAAGACCGCCAACAGGCGCAGGCGCGGCGAAGGCCCAGGCAGGTCGATGGCCGCCAGGATTTCCTGGCGGAAGCGCTCCTCCGCCATCTCCACGACATCCATGAAGAGCGCTTCTTTGGATTTGTAGAAGATATAAAACGCCCCTTTGGAGATGCCGGCCGCTTCGGCGAGCTCCTCGATGTTGGTTTTTTTCAATCCATAAGCGGAGAACAGCTTATATCCCTCCACTACCAACCGCTCGCTGATCAATTTTCTTTCGCGCTCCGTAAACGCTTTTGGCATACTGCGCTCCTTTAACTGTATGACTGTATATTATTTTCAGTCATACAGTATTATAAATCGAATTTGCCGCCGCGTCAAGGAGATATTCGGTTGTGGTTCAGGTGGAAAATGGCTCCGTGCAGTTGCCCTGCTGCAAGAATAAGCCAGGCGCCTGGGAGATGAGGAGCTCAGGCGGTCTTTCCGGGGTAACCTGCCGGCAAATCGAGAGGCTCTGGCGGAGTGGAAGGCTGCGCTGGCTGAGTCCACCAATCCGCCGGCCAATCCTTTAAATCGGCCAGGATCTCCTCCAGGGAGATAACGCTGCCTTCCTTGATGAAGGCTTCAAAGGCCTTAGAGCCCAACTGGCTGCGTAAAGTGGCCATATATTCTTCGTATTCTCGCCGGTCAGCTTCTCCCATATCCATCCCCTGGGTGCGGCGGATTTTCTCGGCGGCCGCGTATAAGCGCGCCGCCCGGGCCGGTTGGTTGGCCAAAACCGCCAGCCCCGCCAAAGCTCCCAGGCAGTTGGCAATCCCCTGCTGGTTATCTTGTTCGGCTGAGAGTTTCAGGCTTTCTTTGAACAGCTCGCAGGCTTGCGACATATTCCCCTCGCTCCGGTTTAGCAGGCCCATGATCTCGAGCAAAAAGCCAACCGTCCAGCGAATGTCAAGCTCGAGCGAAAGGGAAAAGCTGTCGTTCAGGAAACGGGTCGCACCTTCCAGATCTCCCTGGCGGTAGGCCGTTCGCGCCAGGTTGATCAACACGCTGGCCACATTCCGGCGGTCGTCTACTTTCTGGAAGATATCCATGGCTTCCTGAAACCAGGATTTGGCCTTATCCAGGTCCTCGTGGGCATAGGCGATCAGTCCAAACACCTCTTTACAATAGCCCACGGGCCGGGGCGCATTGATCTCGGTGGCGAGGGCCAGGCACTCCTCGGCCACGGATTGAGCGCCTGCGGTATCGCCCTGAAAGCAGGCGGTAAAGGCCCGGATCCCCAGCGCGAAAACCACGCCGCGTTTCACCCCCAGCTCCCGAAAAGAGGCCAGGCTTTGCTCGGCGAATTTAACCGCCTGAGGATATTTTCCCTGGAAGAATGCGACCTCCGCCAGATAGGCGATCGCCTGGGCGATGCTGCGTTTATCGCCGAGCTCCTGCTTGATCTCCAAAGATTTATCGTAAAGGGCGGCTGCTCTCAGGAAATCGCCCTGGTCCTTGGCCACGCTACCCAGGGCTTGTTGCGTATCGGAGATCCCCGGGCGATCATTCAGCTCGTGGTATAAAGTCACCGATTCTTCGAAAAGTTGGCTGGCTTTCTGGTATTCGCACAAATAATAAGCCACCAGACCCAGGTTCTTTTGCGCCAGGGCGATCATCTGTTTGTCTTCGATTTCACGGCTTAATTTCAGGCTATCTTCCAGCAGCGCGGTCGCTTGCTCGTATTGGCCCCGATCGCGGGCGATGATACCCAGTCGCCCGAGCGTATCGGCGATGCCTTGCCTTTCGCCAATCTCAACCCTTAAAGCCAGGCTCTCCTGGTATAACTCGATCGCTTCCAGGTAGCGACCCTGGAATTGAGCGATTTCGCCCAGGACGCTGAGTACGCGAGCGATGCCCGCCTTGTCCCCGATTTCACGGTATAACGCCAGGCTTTTTTCGTTGACTGCCTTTGCCTCGTCATAATCCCCTTGCTGCACAGCCAGCATACCGGCCCCGCGCAGCGCCATCGCAAGCATCGCGGCGGGAGCATCCGGGTAGCGAACGATCGCGTCCATTAACCTGGAGCGCCCTTCGCTAAAGTAACCGCGAATTTTCCAGAAACGCCAGAGCGAATTCGCCATTCTCAAATACATCTCATTTCCACTCGCGCTTAGCGCCGCGCTTAGCGTCATCCAATCCATGGCCGCGCGCAGGTTGTCATATTCCGCATCCAGACGCCGCAGCCAGTATTCCTGCTTGGGTCCACGCCGCTCGATGAAGGATTGCTCGGCCATATTTAAATAGTAAGCGGCGTGCTTACGAGTGTATTTCCTCGCTTCTTTACGCTCAATCAGGCGCTCGAAGCTGTATTGGTGGATGGTCTCCAGGAATCGATAGCGCTTGCCATCCTGGGTCGATTCGGCGATTACGAAAGATTTGTCGATCAGGTGGGCGAGCAGGTCGAACACCTGAGTTGGTTTTATCTTCCCACCCGAACACACCTGTTCGGCGGCCTGCAAGGTGAAGCCGCCGGAAAAAACCGACAGCCTCCGCAGCAGGGCGCGCTCATCCTCGGAAAGCAGGTCAAAGCTCCAATCAACCAGGGCGCGCAAGGTTTGTTGGCGATGGAACGTAGCCCGCTCGGCGACCAGCAGTTGGAAACGGTCGTTCAGCCGGGCGGCAATCTCTTCGACGGTCAAAATCCGCAAACGCGCCACCGCCAGCTCAATCGCCAGGGGAATGCCGTCCAGGTGAGCGCAAACCTGGGCGACCGCGGCGGCATTTTGAGGCGTGAACTTGAAATCACCGGAAACCGCAAGGGCGCGCTCCACAAACAGCTTTACCGCCTCGTATTCGAGCAGTTGGTCGGATTCTAGATGCTCGTCGGCGCTTGGAAAGGTCAGGGTCGAGAGCCACCAGACCTTTTCTCCGGGAGCGCCCAGGGGTTGGCGGCTGGTAGCCAGGATTTTTAATTTTGGGGCTTCCCGCAACAACGCCTCGGTTAATGAAGACACAACCGCCAGCACGTGCTCGCAGTTGTCAATCATCAGCAGCAGCGACTTGTCTTTCAGGGATTTAAGCAGCGCCTGATCCAGGGCCAGCCCCTCCTCTTCATGGATGCCTAAAGTGGAAGCCACTTCCTGGGTCACCAGGTCCGAGCTGGAAAGGGGCGCCAGATCGACAAACCAGACCCCATCCGGAAAGGAGTCCAGCAAATCGGGGCCGGCCTGCAGGGCCAGGCGCGTCTTCCCGATGCCGCCTGCGCCTGTGATCGTCACCAGGCGGAAGGTCGCCAGCAGTTGTTTTAGCTCGGCTAGCTCGCGCCCCCGGCCGATGAAGCTGGAAAGCGCAGGCGGCAGATTGGTTTGGGGTTCATCTTGCGTCTGCAGGGGAGGAAAATCTTCTTGCAGACCCGGTATCATCAACTGATAGATGTGTTCGGGCCGTTTCAGGTCCCTGAGCTTGTGCTCGCCCAGGTCGCGCAGGCTGACGCCCTCAGGCAGCTCCTCTTCCGCCAGGCGGAAAGTCACGTGCGAGATGAGGGTCTGGCCGCCGTGGGCCGCGCTTCGCAGCCTGGCGCAGCGGTTAACGGTCGAGCCATAATAATCGCCGTCGCGCAGGTCGACTTCGCCGCTGTGCACCCCGATGCGCACCCGCAGTTTCGCCGGCAAATTCCAGGGCTCGTCCGCCAGCAGGCGCTGAATGCCAGCGGCTGCCGCCACGGCATTGGTGGCGCGCTGGAAGACAGCAAAGCGGCTGTCCCCTTCGCCGCGCGGCTGTACGACCCGGCCTCCGAATTGCACGACCGTCGATTCGATCAACGCGTCGTGCCTTACCATGGCCAAACGCATCTGCTCGGGATAGCGTTCCCACAAGCGGGTGCTCCCCTCGATATCCGTCAGCAAGAATGTCAACGTCCCGGTCGGTAAAGTCGATCCAGAAACCCGGCTGGTCTCATTGAGCATGCCCTACCTCCAGAACCCCCCGGATGCCAAATTCCGATTTCCCCAAGAATGCCACTTTTTAATTATACACTGCTGCTCCGCCCGGGAAAAAGGGTCGGGTCTTTAGGAACCGCTGTGGTGGAACCTCGGATTTGGGGGTGTGAGCGTGCGTACGCACGCTCACACCCCCAAATCCGGCCCCTACCCCAGAAAATCCCAAAGAGCCAAAAGGTCGGGGCGGGTAATGCTTATTGCAGTTGGTCGACCATACTGTGAATCGCCAGCGCCCAATTCAAATTTTCATCCGGCCGGTCGCCAAGGCGTACGATCACCACATTCTTGCGTGGGGCGACGTAGACGATTTGGTCGTACTTGCCGTGGGCGTAGAAATCGTACGTGCCGTCCGGGTTATTGAGCCCCCACCAGTGATATTTGTAATAGCCGCCCTCATCCGGCCAGGCGGTCATCGTCTCCCAGGCGCGTGGGTCAGGGCGCAGCGGCGTCGTGGATTCGCGCACCCATGTTTCCGGCAGGATCTGGACGCCGTTCCAGCGCCCATCGTGCAGGAAAATCAGGCCGAAGCGGGCGTAGTCGACGGCACGGGCGTTGATCCCGCTTTCCATCTTTTCGAAGCCCGACGCCTGGCTGTCCAGGCTCCAGGAGGCGGGAAATTCCGCGCCCATCGGCTTCCAGATGCGTTCCTGCAGATATTCGGCGACATGCATGCCGGTGGCCCGTTCGACGATCAACCCTTCGAGCAAAGGATGGTAATTGTTGTAGCGAAAGGCTGCGCCGATCGGCGCTCCGCTGGCCTGGACGCTCAAAGCGATCTTGCGCATGTCGGTCGAGTAATATGTAAACGCGTCGTCGCTGAACGGCGAGCGGTAGAAGGGGATCTCATCGCCGCTCGAATAGCGAATGCCGGAGTTCATCATCAGCAGGTCGCGAATAGTCAATGCGTCCAGGCCGCGGCCGGCAATCTCTGGGATATAGCGGAGCAGCGGGTCATTGAGCGAGCCAATCTTGCCATCCGCAATGGCCGCGCCGATCAAGGCCGAATCGAAGGATTTAGCCGCCGAGAAAGACGTGTTGATCTCCTGGCGGGACGACTCGAGGTAGGTCTCGAAAATAAGCCGGTCGTCTTTGACGATTAAGAAGGCGCGCGTATCCGTCCGTTGCAGCAGGTCATCCAGGACCTCCGTGCGCGTCCCATCCTGGTACGGGTATTCCACCTGGTACGGGGTGGGTTGGTCGCCCCTTGGGAGGGGAGAGACCTGCGTACCATTCGAGATCATGCGCTCGGGGAAAATCCTGAAATCCTGGGTGTCCGACTCGCCGTAGCGCAGCACCCGCCAAGCATACCCCGGCGAATTGGCGATGCTCATGAGAGCGAAAAGCACACCGAAAAGCAGGACGACGATGCCCAAAAGGACAGCAATGCCTTTAAGATATCTTTAAACATCGTGATATGCATCCCTTCCATTAAGTGAAATATTTTTCAAACCCTGCCAGGTGGGGCATTTGCGCTCCGAGCCGCTTGCCTTCAGAAAGTACGTCGCCGTACTGGCAGCGAATTTCTTCCATGCCGTGCTGGATGTTTTCCTCGAAAAACTGTTGAATGGAAGGGTTCCGGTATTGCACCTTCATCAGGGGCGTCAAAATAGCGACCGGCGTGCTGGCGACAATGCGAATATTGATATGCGACTTCGCCTGACTGCATGGGTTTCTGGCGATCGTCGCTGTAGTGGATGTGAAACCCGTCTTCAACCAGCCGCTCTTTTTTTCCTTTACGCACCAGGACCGAGAGCTCGTGCCCGGCCTCGGATAACTGCCAGGCGTACATCGTTCCGATCACACCTGCACCGATCACCAGGATTTTCATAATATCCTCCAATAAAGTCCAATCAACCACGCGCCAGAAAATAATGCACAACCGAATTCAACACTTTGAGGCCTGCCAGGACGGCAATCGCGATCAGGGCCTGCTGGTCAGTGTGGATTAAGGGCAGCTTCCAGCCGGCAAATACAGCCACGGTGACGATCAGGATCAGGCCGCCCAGCAAATAGCCGAGGATGGAGAGCGGGTGCGCCCAGGCGTTGGTCGCCGCCACCCGCCCGATGCCGCCCTGGGCGCAGATCGCCATACCCAACACGACCAGCAGGAGGATGTCCAGGCGCAGGTTGGAAAGCAGGGGCACCTTTTTCCCCGTCAGCCCGACGTAAATTACCGCCGCAGCCAGAACGGCGAGTGCCAGAATACCAGGAGAGATTACGGAAGGTTGAGCGATTGTTTTCATTGTAAATTAACCTTTCAGATGTAGGTCAGGATTCATTCCTTACGCCCTCACCCCTGCCCCTCTCCCGCCTGCGGGCGAGGGGAAAGGCCCTTGTGGGTCAGGATTTATTCCCGACGGCTGTTGGTCGAGCGAGCAACGGTGTTTTTCGTTCCAGCGACAGGCACAAGCCCAGGCCTAGCGCCAGCAGAACCACCATACGAATGACCTCGATCTGCTCGGGATAAGGCAGGAGGGCGTTGGCGGTGAAGTTCGAGCAGAAGTGCATCAGGATGGCTGCCAGAATGCTGGCATGGGTGTTCAAGTGCACCCAGGTCATCAGCCACGAAAGAGCCAGCGAGAATAGGATAAAGGTGAAGAAGCCGGTGAAGCGGAAGCCCATCTGCCCGTGCCAGGTCTGCGGCATGAAGAACAGGGGCAGGTGCCATACGCCCCAGAGCAGGCCCAGCGCCGCCGCGCCCGAGATGCGCCCAAAGCGGCGCATCAGCGGGTCGAGAGCGTAACCGCGCCAGCCAAACTCTTCCGCAATGGGGCCCGAGCCGAGGCCCACCAGCACTGCGAACGGCAGGATCATGGGTTGGGCGATGTACGCCTTGAGCTGGGTCATGCCGGGCAGCGAGCCGCCCAGCAGCAGCTCGATGGCAAACGTGAGGATGTAAATAAATGGAAAGATCAGGAAGATGATCGCCCACCAGCGCCCTGGGATCAACCGGGGGGATAGGCGCTTGAAGTAATCTCTGCGCTGGTCTTTAGCGTAGGTGAACATCACGAACAGCAGGCCGACCCATGTCGGCGCGCTGCCGCCGATCAGGAAAAAGATCAGGCCGGGCGCCTGGTAAGGGCTCCAGCCGCTGAGGATGATCGTGAAATAGGCGGCATAGGTGGCGGCGAACGTCGCCGCGAAGAACAGGATCAGGTTGCGGGTTTCTTTTGACATGCGGTTTCAGCCTCCGTTTATCCTGGATCAATCTTTACGGCGTAGCCCTCACCCCTGCCCCTCTCCCGCCTGCGGGCGAGGGGAAAGCCCGGCCCGGTATATTTCAATAGGCCTGCACCTGCGCGAACTTCTCGGCGCGCTCGCTTGATTCCCAGCAGCATGCCGCGCGTCATGACGAACACACCCGGGCGGATGACATCCCAGAACCCGCCGGTCAGGGTGTCGCGCGAGCGCAGCACCAGGCGCGTCGTTCCATCCGGCTGCGGGACCAGGTTGAATTCCCAGACGTCCGACCAGACCCCGTTTTCCTGGTGCCCCAGCACGACCGAACGAGCGGGCACGAGCAGGGCCACTTCAAAGGGAGGCGGGCCGAAATCGCCCGGGCACATCTTGACCGGGTCGCCCACTTGCAAATCCTGCCATTCGGGGTGGATGCGGTCGGCGTTGATCAACGGGCAGCGCATGGCGCCCTCGAGCCAGGTGTAGCTGTACATCCCGCCCCGCTCGGCGCCGAGCTGCAGGATCCACGGGTAGATTTCCTCCGGCGTCGCGTTTATGGTCACAGCCCGGTTGTAAAATACGGGCGGCGCGGGGACCAGCTCGTCCCCTGGGTAAATGGCGGCGATCTCGGCCTCGGTCGCGCCCCAGCGGTCCATCCAGGGCATCAGCAGAACGAGCGCCAGCGCGGCGAGCGCCCCCAGCCCGAACAGGATCCCGATCAGTTTGAAAAAGGTCTTCATTTCTGGCTCCTCGACTTTGAATTTCGTTCATTCTCATAATAGCCGTTCGGTATAAAAAAATCCCCCATCGAAGGGGGAGTTGTTGACTGTCCAAGTGGATAGGATTGGGCGTACAGATCACGCCTTGGGCGTCCAGGCCGTGCCTGGATATTAAGATCACACCGGGGTCAGCCTTCTTCCGTTAGGCCGTAGCCGCTCTCGATCAAATCGGCCAGGCGTTGGGCAAAGCGGGCCGCCGGCGCGCCGTCGGTCACCTCGTGGTCGAAATCCAGGGTAAGGTACAGGTAATCCCGCGCCTCGATGCGCCCCTCGACCAGGCCCGGTTTTTCGGCGATGCTGCCCACGATCAGGCCGAGCGGGTGGAAGTTCGGCCCGATCGCCCAACCGGCCTTATTCCCAAACATCCCGACCGCCGAGAGAGTCACGGTCCCCAGGTTCTGCTTGCGCATGTGCGGGTTCTTGGACACGATCCAGAAATCCACCTCGTCGAAGATCACCAGGCTGCCGCGCCAGTTGCGCATGGCCTGGACACGCCGGTCGGCGTCTACGGCCCGCCCGGTGCAGGCCGCCAGGAAGGCGGTGAAGGACAGCGCTTCGCCGGTGCGGGCTTTGTGCTCGCGGATCAACTGCCGCGGCCGGGTCACGTCGATCTCGAGCAGGCCGCGGATCGTGTAGCGGCCGCGGGTCAGCCAGCCGATGTCCGGCGCCATGCGGCGCATCTCGGGGAAAGGCTCGATCTGGAATCCCGGTTTCATGCTTTCTGAGCGGTCACGTACCAGTTGTGCGGCATGTTGGGCATATTTGCCGGGATCACCGGCAGGACCCAGCGGCCGTAGCTGGCGTCCGGGGCGCCGGCCTGGGTCAGCCTGACCTGCCAGCCGCGCTGCGCGAAGAAACCCTGCGGGTCGTCCAGCGCGCCCAGCCAGGGCGCGCCCATTTCGGCCTGCATCTGGACCCAGGCGTGCGTCCAGGGCGAGGTCAATACCAGCTCGTTGATCACGTCGCAACCCAGCCAACTGCCCGGGGCGGCCATGGCGCTTACCTCGTCGAGGACCTGCACGATTTGCTCGCTGGGCAGGTAGAACAGGAAGCCCTCCAGCAGCCAGCCGGCCGGCTGCTCCGCGTCGAACCCGGCCTGGACGAGCGCATTTTCCCAGGGAGCGGTCAGGTCCAAAGCGACGGCGCGCCGCTCGCAAGCCGGCTGCGCCCCGGCGGCCTGGAGGATCGCTTGCTTGCGCCCCAGGACGTGGGGCTGGTCGATCTCGAACAGGCGCGTCCCGGCCGGCCAGCTCAGGCGGAAGGCGCGCGTGTCCAGGCCGGCCGCCAGGATCACCACCTGGCGGAGCCCATGCCGGCCGGCGGCCTGCAGCAGGAAATCGTCGAAAAAGCGCGTGCGGATGATGATCGGGATCAGACTCTGCGGCGGGCGCTGCTCGATCCAGGCTGCGCCTTCTGCGCCGGCCAGTGCGGCTGCCCAGGGATCCTCGAACAGAGGCTGCTCGCGGCGGCTCTCCACGGCGCGCACGCCCGCCGTCCAGCGGGCGGTCAATCCAAGAAGCTGCTCGGGTGCGATCTTTTCTGGCATGATTTTTCTCCTCGAAGGTTTGTAGATGTAGTACGCCAGCCCACAAAATTATAAAACCCATCTTCGAATTCATGGGGGACAAAAAGTAACGATGGCGCTAAAAACCATCCAGGCATGCGCCCGATTGTGAATAAAAACATTAAATTGACAATTAAGACCTTTAATGTAAAATTAACCCGGAAGCAGCTATTTCAGCCTGGGGATCCGTATCGCTTATTAAGGAAGAAACCCAAAAAGAAAATAGCTGCAACCAATATCCCAGAAAATACCCAAAAAGTTCACAGGCAGGAGGAAATATGGCAACGATGAACGCTGTGCGCATTCATGAATACGGCGGCCACGAGGTGCTTAAATACGAAGAGGCGCCTTGCCCGGAAGTCGGCGAGGATGAGGTGTTGATCCGGGTCATCGCCACAACCGTCAATCCCTTCGATTGGGCCGCCCGGGCTGGTTATTTAACCAGTTTCTACACTTACACCTTCCCGCACATCTTAGGCTTGGACGTAGCGGGTGTCGTGGAAGCGGTTGGCTCGAACGTTCAAGGCTTTTCAGCCGGGGACGCTGTGTACGCTCGCGCCCACCCGTCCAAGAACGGGGCATACGCTGGCTATATCGCTGTACCCGCCTCGGCAGCCGCGCTGAAACCGGACTCCCTGGACTTTATCCAGGCTGCCGCGGTGCCGCACTCAGCCTTCTCTGCCTGGTACGCGCTGCTGGATGTGGCCGGCCTGAAGGCCGGGCAAACCGTTCTCATCCACGCGGCGGCCGGCGGCGTGGGCACCTTTGCTGTCCAGCTCGCAAAATACCACGGCGCCAGGGTAATCGGGACTTGCTCCGCGAATAACCTGGATTTCCTGTCCGATCTCGGCGCGGACGAGGTCATCGATTACAACGACACCCGCTTCGAAGACGTCGCTCAAGATGTGGACGTGGTCCTGGACCTGGTGGGGGATATGGGCGATAACACCCAGACGCGCTCCTGGGGAGTTCTCAAGCCGGGAGGAATGTTGGCTTCCCTGGTCCAATTCCCATCCCCGGAAGCAGCCGCCGAACACGGTGTTCGCAGCAGCTTTGTCAACGGGATGCGTGTAACGGGAAATATCTGACCGAGATTGGCGCGTTGATCGATGCTGGCCATCTCTACCCGGTGGTTTCGACGGTCCTGCCGCTTACGGAGATCAGCCAGGCGCACACGCAGAGCGAGAGCCGCCACGTGCGCGGCAAGCTCGTCCTGCAAGTCGGCAATTCGTAAGCGCTCATCGCTCAGCTCCTCCAATCCCTGCTGTTCAAGCCGGGGGCTGCCGTTAGCTTTTGTCCTAACGGCAGCCCCCTGTTTTTTTTCTATCCCCATCGCGCATCCCAAAACGAGAAATGCTTGCCAGGAAAGCGCTTTTGGGCTACATTATCACAGCGTTAAATCTCTGCAATCAAAGAAACTCTCCCCCCGCCACGTAGGGTCGGGCAATCCATGCATCTTCAACCTGGACAGCTCATCTCAGCGCCGTTTCTCCCGG
>CAWCPR010000022.1:0-10250 GCA_963797475.1 uncultured Chloroflexia bacterium
CCAAATCAGAGCTTGTGGATAGCCTCAGCCATGGCATCATTTATTTCAAAATTCTGTTGCAAGAATGCCAGGATTTCCAACGCCGACTCGCGGTTCCTTTTATACCCCTGCAACCATCCTGGGAGATGGCTTGCTAAACCAGAAAAGCGTTGTTCAAAGCGCCTTTCAAAGGCAAATTCATCTCCTGGCGCCGTCTGCGGATATTCGATTGTTTCTGCCAGTTCCAACAAGCGGTCTACTGCATATCCCTGGATAAACCGCATTGCCGATAAATGCTCGCCCCGTTTCTCGCGCGCCATTCCAACGTAGAGATTAGTCAGGGCCTCCCCCAGGAGCCATTCCTGGCTGTGTTTCTGGAGTCTCACAGCCGTTTCAGTTTCAGTGGGTGCGATGAGTGTTTCAGACACTTGTGGTTGTTTCCACACGATCCGCGGTCCGGCGAAGGGGATTGTTTGTAACTCATCCGGCTCAAATACTGCAAATTCGCAGAATATTCCATCCACGAAGAGAAGCTTATAACCATCTTGCGTATTCGGGAAATGATAGGCAATCCGGTTAATGGCGCTTAACCATGCCAGATCGTTCAGGTAGAAAGATTTATAGCCTGGCTCTACAATGACAAAGAAGTCCAAATCAGAGTAGGTGTCTAAGCGTTCCAATTCAACGCCCACAGATCCCAGCCCAATTAACGCCAAAGCGTGGCCGCTCCGTTCAAGCGATTGGCTAATTTCATCAAGACGTTTTAGGAGAAAGTGCGGATCCATGGCCGGTCTTTTATCGACTTAGTCTGACCGCCGCTATGCCAATTCTGGCGCTGCATCCGCCAGATGTACCATTTCGGCGCTAACATCCCAAAGTCTCCTGGCGACAGTCCTATCGGCAGCTTGTGGAGCCGGTTGGGTTACTTTGCCATCAACGAAGTATTTTCCGGTAACGCTTTGTACCTCCGGTGATGACGCAAGGTAGATGGATGTTTGCGCACCTTTTTCCGGGGAATGTGCAACCAAAGGTATAACTGCCCCCATTATTTTCATGAGCAAGCCGGGATTATTTTTCCCGAATCCCGTGCTCGTTAAGCCTGGGTGCAACGCATTCACGGTCACCCCTGTTCCCTCCAAGCGACGAGCCAGTTCCGTGGTAAAAAGAATGTTTGCCAATTTGGAATTCCCATACGGCCCGAAGCTCGAATAGGAACGCTCGCCCTGAAGGTTGTCGAAATCAATTTTACCGCCTGAATGTGCATCGGATGAAACATTGATGATCCGTGCCGGAGCGCTGGCTTTGATCGTATCAAGCAGCAGATTCGTTAATTGGAAATAGGCGAGGTGATTGAGCGCGAAGGTCATTTCGATGCCATCCACACTGAGCTGGCGTGTCGTGAATGTCCCGCCAGCGTTGTTGAGCAAGACATGCAGGTGCGGATATTTGCTCTTGAATTCGGCAGCAAGGCGCCGGACTTCTTGCTGCGCCGATAGATCGGCCAGCAGCCAGTCTACATTCTGATTGTCAGATGCCGCCCGGATAGCCTCGGTAATCTGCACTGCCTTCTGAGCATCTCGCCCAACGATCACGACTGTTGCGCCCATCTGCGCCAATGCCTGCGCGGTTGCCTTGCCAATGCCGTTGGTTGCGCCTGTTACGAGGCAGATTTTGCCATTCATAGGATCTTTCAACTTTTCTTCCAATGTCTCACTCCTTAACTGCCGCTTGTTTCTATCATCTCCGCCACGTTCTCTTCTCCACGCATCGCCTCCAGCGCAATCCGTATTTCTTCCTCATCCCTCTGTAGGTGAGGCGAGTCGTGCTGCCTGGTTATGGCAACCTAACGACCAGGCTCACTGGCTGCCATGAAAAGTACCGGAATAGCGGCAGGCTGATGCAGCGATTTGTCAGGTTCAGCCTGGTGGACAGTTATCACAACTTTTCCTTGAGCGCGTCCTGCTTCAAGATAGCCGATAGCATCAGCGATCTCACTCAACGGATAACATCTATCGATGACCGGCACGACTTTGCCGGATTCCAGAAGTTCCTTGATAAAAAGCAGATCTTTTTTATTGCCTTTCGCTGTCTCCATCAAACCGATCTGCTTCCCTCCCAGTAACATGATCTGGAACAAACGGGAGAGGGATGTAAACCCGGCAACCGAACAAATTCCATTGGGACTTAATGCACGCCGATAATCTGAAACCGAACGATTTCCCACCGCATCAAAAATCAGGTCGTAGCGCTGACTGTTTTGGCTGAAATCTTCTTTGGTGTAATCAATGACATGGTCTGCGCCGATCGAGCGCACCATGTCCAAATTCCGCGTGCTGCACACGCCTGTGACTTCAGTCCCGTACGATTTGGCGATCTGCACGGCAAACGTACCCACACCGCCGGAGGCGCCATTGATCAGAACCCTTTGCCCCGGCTGGATCTGTCCCTTATCGCGCAGACCCTGCAAAGCAGTGAATGCCGCTAAAGGCACAGCCGCTGCCTGCTCGAATGTCAGCCTGGCCGGTTTCAATGCCAATGCATCTTCAGTAGCACATACATACTCGGCAAAGCCGCCCAACTCATCTAAAGGCATGGCCCCAAATACCTCATCACCTACTTGAAACTGCGTTACGTTTGTGCCAACGGCTTCAACGCGCCCGGCGATATCAGCGCCGAGCTTCGTGTTTTTGGGTTTTAGAAGCCCATTCTCTAACCGTGCCAGGAACGGCTCTGCTCTCATAAGATGCCAGTCGGCAGCGTTTGCGGATGCCGCGTAAACTTTTACCAAAACTTCATTGTCCTTTGGAGCAGGTTTGACTACCTCTTGGAGATGAAGGACATCCGGTGATCCGTATTCTGTGTATACAATTGCTTTCATTTGGGTCTCCTTACATATTTTGGGTGTGCTCAAATAACCTTCGTATAGATCTGTTTAGACAGACTCGAAAGCGATTGCATTGGTGTATGCAATCGCTTTCATGAGTTTTATGCGGTTTCGCTTTGAGCGAGCGCTATGTTTATAGGAACGCCTTCAGGATTACGCCACTTCCATGCATACACGACAATTAATGCAGTACACGCAATTTCTATCGCTGAGAAAAATGCGTAATAGGTAGTTGGCACGGCAACAAATAGCGTCACGCCCAGAAAAACAGTCATGAACGCGCCTGCGATGATGTTCGCCCAGCGATTTGCCCGGTACTTCAATACCCGAGATAGGAGAACCATCGAAATCGGGATCATCATCAAGATCGAGCCGAATAACAGGAATCCTTCGGTCAATTCAATGGACCCGTGTTTAACCGGATCCATCAAGGTTACAACATCGCCGTAGGTATAAGTGAGCATTGCAAATAGCCATAGTGTCGAAAGCAGTACTTTTGGGTCCATTCTTTCTTTGGTAATCATCGTATTTTCTCCTATTTTGATGAATATCTGAAATCGTGTTGCGTGGCCCGCAAAGCGCGCCCAACACTTTTTGACTTCGCCGCCGTTGGCGACATTGGCATATCTTCATCCTGCGGCGACCCGCCCCCTGCCCAGGCTGCCGCAGGTTCTCTGAGACCTCATCGTCTTATGCGCCCGGATTGGCTGCACCCGGTTATGGCGCCAGGGGTTCTGCCAGGATACTGGTGCTTTTAGGCTGGAAATCGATTTCAGATGGGTTGAATCCCTTGACGACGAGCCAGACGCCCAGCGAAAACTCAAATAGCGCGACCGGAAGTGCGGACAGCCCTGCCAAGGGGGCATGTTGCCCGATCAGACCGAATAGTACGGCGATGTAGCCAGCGATGAGCAGGGGGCCTCCAACGAGACCGATCAGGGAAAGGGCTCGAGGCACCAGGCGCGACTTGTACAGCAGGAAGCCCAGTAACAGGTCGTTTACGGCCGGCATGAAGCTTTGCCCAAGGAGGAAGATGCGGTCATAAAGGGCGACAAGCGTATTGCTGGCGACCAACGCATCTGCTCCAGATCCGGCCTGCCGCAAGGTTACGATCGACAGGAGGAATGCGACGCCGAGGAAGATCGTGCTGGCTTCCAGAATTCTGGAAGCGACGAGGCCCAACGCAAGCCCTTCGCTCTGTTTCTTGAGCACCGGGAACAGAACGACGGCGGTACCGATGCCGGCCAGGGCCACGATGATCTCCAGGATACCGCCAATGATGACGGCAGTGTCCGGGCCAGCGCCGGTAATGTAATTCGCACTCTTTACCTGGCCGTAGAGAGCGAGGGTCGGGATCGAGACAAAGGTGAGCAGATAGAGCACGCCCGCAGCTAACGCGATTTTTCTCGATAAGGCCACCCTTGGGGCAGCCTGTCGATTGGTGGTCATAGGTCTGACTCCTTCAATGATTGTGGCCTTGCTATTGATGTTCATTTGTATGTCTCCTATATTTATTGAACGATTTTGATGGGATTCAAGTGAATCAAGCGGTCGTATGATCGCTTGTCCACTCCAGGCGGTCACCAGCGAAATTAATCGGCTCCTGCCTGGACAGGCTGGGGGCTTACCGTGCCAGGCATGGGTTCCGAGGCTGGAGCTCGCCGCTCAGTGAGGAGCGCATATCCCAGCCAGGCCAGAGCGATCCCCATCGGCACCGCCGCAAAACGCGCGATCTGGTGCGGAAGCTGCGACATGACGATCGCCAAAGGCCCCGATAAGGCAAACAAGACCGCCGCCCAGCGCGGCAGGATGCGGGCGCGGAAGGTCGCGATGCCAAACAGCAGCAGGCCGAGCAAATACAGTACCGGTAGGATGTTAAATATAACTGCGAAGGCTCCGAGGTTCATCGGGCCACCGGCCCCACTGGACATCCCCATGACGCTCTCCACAAACGTCGGCGCCACGGGCGCTAACAGCGGCAGGATTAAGGGTTCAGCGAATGAAAAGCACATTTGGACTGCATAGAAGATGGTTAGCAGGAGATAGCCGGCCAGACCCAGCCAGCCGGTCTTTTCCACCTGCCTGGCGTAAAGCCCGGCAATGCCGAACAGGCCAAAGATGGACATGATTGTCTTAAAGGAGGTGATGATGATGAATGGGCTGGTGGTGACTGACGCAAGTACGTCCGGTGGGTGGATCGGCTGAATGACCGCGAAAATGGTCCCTGCCACTATAGCGGATAATCCTGCAGCGCGTATGAGGTTCGGGGTGGTTACTTTCATTTTGCTTTCCTTGATTACGGTCTGGCGATTGGTATTCATGGGTTTGTCTCCTTCACTGAATGAGGTCTTTCTATTGATGTTCATTGTCTGTCTCCTTTTTTGAACGAGGTAGATGGGTTTCATTGATTTGGACTTGAGCGACCGAGACCAATGGCATTCCCAAATCGCGCACTTTTTTCAGCAATCCATGCAAGGCGGCCTGATCGATCACCGGGCCGGTTAAAAGCGTATCGCCATTGTCTTCCAGCGTGATGGTCAGGCCATCAAACCAGTCCGTCCGTTGGTGACCCAGATGGCCTTTGATCCTGATCTGATAGACCATTGGTTGATCTGGATCAATGATTGGGTTGCGTTTGTTTGACATATCTTGTACCTGATGTGGCCAGTTATAACCTTTCCGTTCCACATGTTTAATGTGGAGTTAGTTTATCTACAAAGTGGTATTAACCCTAGATACTTAAGTAGGGTCTGGAGGTACTGTTGTGGGGTTACGGAGAGGGGAGAAGTTCTAAAACCCTGGCTTTTTGAACCACTGCGTGCAGTTCTGGACCAGGTTTGTATGCAAACTGATTTAGAGGCTACAACAGACCCAACTCGCGGGCACGCGCTACGGCTTCGGTGCGGCTTTGGACCTGTAGTTTGCTAAAGATTATCTGATTGTGCCCTTTAACCGTACTCAAGGCGAGGAAAAGCCGCTTGCTAATCTCGCGATTCGAGAGACCTTGGGCAATGAGTTGGAGTATTTCTAACTCGCGTGGGCTCAATGGCTCAACCAATTTAGATCCCGGAGATTGCGTTTGCGAGGAGACAGCTCCTCCAGTGTCAGCGTTGGCGAATGCTGTCAACAACCGCCGAACATAATCCGGCGCAATGCCTCGATTTAAGGTCTCATTGAGCAGATGAGCCATCGACTGACCTTCATCCACAAAGATGCGGATGAAGCCGCCCGGCTCCGCCAGCGCCAGCGCGTCACCCAGCAATTGCACGGCCTTGCCCTTTTCGCCATTCGCTTGCAAAGCAACCTCATGGAGCGCAAGCGCCTGTAGAATCATGATCTGGAGCCGTTCATCTACCCAACCTTTTGCCTCCACCTGTTGGCGCAATGGCTCCAGCAGCGCCAATGCCGTGGACGGGTCTCCCCTGGCTAAATATACGCGGGCCTGGCTGAGGGGGAGTTCGTACTTCTCAGCCATAGCTGCGGCTGCCGCCAGGTTGCCCTGGTGAAGCAACACAAGCACCTGGGCGGCAGCAATTTCAGACATCTGATGCACAAAGTTATGCTGGCGCACGAATGCTTCGGCCTCCGCTAATATGCCAGCCGCGCCGGCGGCATCTCCCCGGGCAAGTTTCAGGCGGGCGAGAAACACCCCATACGAGGCGAAGGTGTCGGCACTTTCCATCTGCTGCGCCAGTTGGAGGCATTGTTGTCCATCCTGTAGAGCGGTTTCCAGATCATTCCATTGGTAGGTTATACGAGCCAGGCCAAGATAGGCTTCACAGGCAATCGGATCGGGCGGATCACCGGCTAATTGCAGGACGCGATTGTAGGTGCTCGTCGCCAGAGAAAGCTGGTTGTCTGCTTCCTGTAATTGACCAAGGTTTATCGTAGCCGCGGTGGTATAGATGGAATCCCCAACCGACTTACTGATCGATATAACTTCGCTGTAGGCCTGGCTGGCCGCAGCACGGTCTCCCTGAAGTTGATAGGCATACCCCAACGTCCAGGTAGTGGCCGTGCGGACAAGCAGGTTTTGAGGGGACAGATACTCCAGGGCGCGACGCGATTGGTTAAGGATGGTGTCTATATCGTGCTGAATTACAGCCAACGTAGCCCGCATGGAGGCAATACGGCCGATAAGGTCTTTGGTTCTGTCGTCTGGTTTGGCGCCCTGCTTGTGCGTTAGCAGCGCTGCTTCAGCAGCTTGTAGTTTCTGTTCGACGGTGGTATGCCGGCCGCCAAACAATAAAGTCGCGGCATACGTCACCCACAACGAGGGTCTGGCATCCAATGTTGTCTTGGGCAGCAACTCCAGCCAGTGAAGGACCGGGGCGCCTGCGCCGCGAAATTGTAGAGGCACCCACTCTCTCTCAATCAGGCGCTCGGCGCGCTCGACATCATTGGCAGCAGCCGCATGTTGAAAAGCTTCAATCTCCAGACCATTGTGCTCGTACCACTCGCTCGCTCGCCGGTGCAGGGCAGGTACTTGATCGGGCTGCTCCGCTATCAAGTGTGCGTGGAGAACGTCTGCAAAAAGGTGGTGATAGCGAAACCAGCGGCGCTGATCATCCAGAGCGGAGACAAACAGGTTGCCTCGCTCCAGGGTCTCCAGAAGCACGTTACTATTCTCCTGACCGGTGACGGCATCGCACAGCGGGCCACTCAACCAGTCGAGGATGGAGGTCTGGAGTAAGAAGCTGCGGACACGTTCGGACTGACGATGCAGGACCTCTTCGACCAGATAGTCCACGATGTACCGGTTGTCTCCAGAGAAATGCCTGATAAACCCATGAACATCCTCTCGCCCTCGCATCGAGAGCGCCGCCAGCTTGAGCCCCGCAATCCAGCCTTCGGTACGGGACTCCAGCGAGGTAACTTCCTCGGCCGTGAGGCCCAGCTCCATCACCTGGTTGAGAAATCCGGCGGCTTCAGAGGGGGTAAAACGCAAGTCGGCCGCGCGCAGTTCGGTCAATTGGCCCAGGGCGCGCAAGCGGGCCAGGGGTAGATTTGGATCCTCACGGGTGGCGATGACCAGGTGCATCTGGGGCGGCAGGTGCTCGAGAAGAAAGGTAAGGGCGTTGTCAACTGGTTTGGAATCAATCACGTAGTAGTCGTCAAGGACGAAGACGATATTGTCGAAGGACGGAGGTGATTTCGTTGAGCAGAACTGTCAGAATCGTCTCGGTTGGCGGTGGCTGACGGGATTGGAGCACGCCCAACACTCCTGCTCCAATATTTCCGACCAGGGACTGTCGGGCCGCAGCCTTTTCGACTTTGCTCAGGGCGAGCGTCTGCAAAGCCGTAACGAAGTAAGTCAGAAAGCGTGTGAGGTCGCTGTCCCCTTCGTCCAGCGACAGCCAGGCAACGCGAACCTTCGGTTCGAGGCGCTGGCAACTGGCGACCCATTCGCTGACCAGCGTGGTTTTACCGTAGCCAACCGGGGCAGAGACGAGGGTCAGTTTGCGTTGCAGACCCTCATTCAAGAGTTCGATCAGGCGGGGGCGCAGGACAACTTTAGATCGAGGCGGGGGGATAAAGAGTTTTGTGGCTAAAACCGGTATAGACATGGATCAATTGCGGATATATCCTTCATGGTTTGCCAATCGCGGGTTGAAGGCAACCTAACTACCGGCGATATTTAGGCTGAAAATCGAGCACGTTTTCAGATCATTGAGGCATATTATATCCTTATCGTCGCAGATTGTTTGAACGCGTAAGGCCGGGGTCTATAAGAGCCCGGACGGCGGCGCAACCTGGCAGTTGTATTTCCGGGCTGGCGAGCTGGAAGGCGCGCCGCGCGCCCTGTATTTCAAGCCCGCCCCTGCCTCCAGTCTCCAGGCCAAAAGCTCTTCCGGCTCGGCCTTGCTCCTGGGCAGCAGCCGCGGCGTTTACCGGATGGAGCCGGCCTCCGAATTTCGCCTGTACCTGGCGGTTGTTCAGAGATAAACACTGGCGGCTCCAACGGGTATTATGTGCTGCTCGAACTGGTGTACAATATAGGCGCTCTTTAAAACCCGGAGCAAATTGTAATGACCGGAGTTAGGACATGGAGTTCGAATCCAAGCGTCTCACTTTTGAAGAACTCAGTGAACGACTGCGTGAGGCGGCTCCAGTTGGTTGGGTAAATCACTAAACTCCACCAACGAAAGGGGGCCGGAAATGATGCGACCAAAACGATGGGGTATTGGAATATTCGTGTTGGCTTTCTCCGTTTTAGCAAGCGCCTCCACCCTCGAAGCAGCGACCTCGCTTACGACTACCTCGCAACCCATCCCCCAGCTTATTCTTGCGCAACGGCAGTCTCCATCTTCTTTTCCCCCACCGCAGTCTGAGTGGCAGCGGCTGGATTTCCCTGTTCTGCCTTTGCCTCGCGTCGGTTCTTCCTTTATATTGAACCCGATAAACAAGATCGCGCTGCTTTTCGGAGGAATTAATTCGACCGCTGGTGAGCTCAACGACTTATGGATGACAGATGGGCATGGGTGGGTGCAATTTCAAACACCCCATTCACCTGAATCACGAGCAGATGCGAGCATGGCTTATGACGAAGCGCACCGGGAGGCGGTCCTATTTGGCGGCATTGGAGGCGGAGAATTATTGGGAGACACCTGGGTATTCGATGGCGTCGATTGGATCCAACAACAGCCGGCGGTTTCTCCTTCCCCGCGCACCGCTGCCAGTATGGTTTACGACCCGGAACGAAAAGTAACCATCCTGTTTGGCGGACTTGCGGAAAGCGGTGGAAAATTCGATGAAGCTTTGAACGAGATGTGGGTTTTGGATGGGGAAACCTGGCAGCAGCAATTTCCTGCTGTTCTACCTCCCGCCAGGTGGGGCGCTAATTTGGTCTACGATCGCCTCCACAAAGCGATCCTTCTCTTCGGTGGCGGAACCAGTGGAGGTGGTTTTCGGGAAGATACCTGGCTCTGGGATGGCGCTTCCTGGATAGAGCAGCATCCTTCACACCACCCCGCAGGCCGGGCTAACTTCGGCATGGCTTATGACGAGAGTCGCCAGCAGGTGATCTTGTTTGGAGGACAAACTTACGCCGATAGCGATCCTACCGAATCCTGGGCCTGGGACGGGCAGGATTGGACGCAACTACCAACCCGCCAGGAGCCTTCCGAAGAGCTGGCATATGGCGCCCAGTTGGTCTATATCCCTGAGCTTCAGACGGTGACATTGTATAACGACTTTCGAGAGAAATCCATTACTCCCAATGATGATATCCTCTTCACTGAACGTTCTGGGGTATGGGTCTTGGCTTACCGGTATTTGTTTTACTTGCCTATCATCAGTGGGAAGTGAATCCGGTCCATGTTTGGCGCAACTGCCGGCCGTATTCCAACCAGGTTGACTGTATAATAAAATAAGCTTGGGGCGGCGC